>NZ_JAEVLS010000011.1 GCF_016801985.1 Steroidobacter gossypii
TCTTCGAGGAGCAAGTGAAGTTAGTCTCGGAGAGGACTGCAGTGCTGCATGAGGGGCAGTCGCTGACGTATGAGGAGTTGAACTGCAAAGCCAACCAGTTGGCGCGATATTTGGTGCGAAAGGGGATCGGTCCGGATCAGCTGGTAGCAATCTGTATCGAGCGTAGTGTTGAGATGGTGGTGGGGCTGCTTGGAATTCTAAAGGCAGGCGCAGCGTATATCCCATTGGATCCGAACTATCCGATAGAGCGATTGCAGTACATGCTGGAGGATGCGGCGCCCGAAGTGGTGCTGGTTCAGGCGAAGTTGAAATCAACGCTGCCGATCACGCGGGCCGAGATGATCGCGCTGGATGAGCGCTGGGATGAGATTGCAGGCTATGCGGATTCGGACCTGTCACCTGCCGAGCTGGAAGTGAGTGCATCGAGTCTAGTGTACGTTATCTACACCTCTGGCTCGACGGGGAGGCCGAAGGGTACGACGATGACGCACCGCTCGATGGGCAATCTGATCGAGTGGCATCGGCGGACTTACCGGGCCCAGCCGGGACAGCGAGTGTTGCAGTTTGCAGCACTAAGCTTCGATGTGGCATTTCAGGAGATCTTTTCCACCCTATGTACCGGGGGCACGCTTGTACTGTTGAATGATGAGGTCCGTCGAGATGCCCGAGCACTGGCTGAACTCTTGCGCAGCCAGAGCATTGAAAGGCTCTTTGTACCTCCCTTGATGCTGCAAAGCTTGGCGGAGCATTGTCAGGCCACCGATATTGTTCCGGAAAGCTTGCGGGATGTGATCACGGCAGGCGAGCAATTACGGATTAGCCCAGAGATCTCGAGCTTCTTCAAGCGATTGCAGGGATGTCGGTTACACAACCACTATGGTCCAACCGAAACGCATGTGGTTACGGCCCTGAGTTTGCCTGAGGATGCCGGCGAATGGCCATCGCTACCATCGATTGGCCAACCGATATCGAACACACAGATCTACATTCTGGATCGACAGCGGCAGCTGGCGCCGATCGGCGTAACAGGGGAGATCTATATCGGTGGGGCGAACGTGGCGAGGGGTTATTTGAGGCGGCCAGCACTGACAGCAGAGCGCTTCATCGCAGATCCCTTCAATGAAGAACCGCCGTCGCGTATGTACCAAACAGGGGACTTGGGTCGATGGCGCACGGATGGCTCGATTGAGTATCTGGGGCGCAATGATGCTCAGGTGAAGATCCGCGGCTTTCGAGTTGAGTTAGCCGAGATTGAGGCACAGCTTTTACGGCATTCGCGCGTGAGAGAAGCGGCCGCTTTGGTGCGGGAAGATTCGCCAGGAGAGAAGCGTCTGGTGGCTTACGTCTCGCCAAGGGCTAACAGTAGTCTGAACGTTGAGGAATTGCGCGCTCATCTACAGGCGACACTGCCCGACTACATGGTTCCCAGTGCGTTCGTCATTCTGCAGAGCTTCCCGCTCACGCCGAGCGGAAAACTTGATCGGCGCGCACTGCCGGCACCGCAGGTTGAGGCATATGCCAGCGAGGAGTATGAGGCGCCCCAGGGCGAAATCGAGCAGACACTGGCAAGGATCTGGCAGGAGCTACTTCAGCTGGAGCGGGTCGGACGGCAGGATAACTTCTTCGAACTCGGAGGACATTCGCTACTCGCAACCCGCGCGGTCACACAGATAAATAGACTGCTCGATGTTGACATCAAGCTGCGGCACGTATTCGAGAAGCCGACCATCCGGCGATTAGCTGAGATCATTCTGCAAAAGATAGCTGATCAAATGTCTGAGGAGGTGTGATGAACGACGCGCACAACGACCTCAGGCATCTTAGCTTGGCGGAGATTAACGAGTTGCGAAATCGCTCGGTGGCTCGTAAAAAGCGGACTCAAATACCTCCATTGGTGCCGCAGGAGCGCGGGAAGAGCCTACCCCTATCATTTGCGCAAGAGCGATTGTGGTACATAGACCAGCTCGGCTTGGTAGGTGCGGCGTATAACGCGGTAATGCTGACGAGATTGGAAGGAAAGCTGAAAGTGAAAGCGCTGGAGCGCAGCTTTTCCGAAGTGCTGCGTCGTCACGAGATTCTGCGAACCCGCTTTGACGTTGTCGCCGGCCAGCCGAACCAAGTTATCGATCCCCCGATGCCTTTTGAACTGCCCATTGTGGATCTATCGGCGTTGCAAAAGGAACAAAGGACACGTGCGCTGCATCAAGCGAGCGCCGATGAAGCACGCCGGCCCTTCGATTTGGCTACGGGGCCGTTGATACGCGTGCTAGCGTTGAAATTGAGCGAACATGAGCACGTCCTGCTCATGGCATTTCACCACATTGTAACTGACGGCTGGTCTTGGCGGGTGCTGTACGAGGAGCTAAGTACCCTGTACAGCACGTATGTTGGAGGCAGGCCCTCCCCGTTGCCTGAGTTGCCAGTCCAGTACGCTGATTATGCGATCTGGCAGCGCCGATGGCTCCGGGGTTCAGTGTTGGATGAGCAGCTAAGCTATTGGCGAAGACAGCTTCTCGGTGCGCCCTCACAGCTGCAACTGCCGACCGACAGGCCGAGGCCCGTGGTGGAGAGCTTTCGCGGCGCGATGCATCGCTTTAAGTTACCAGCATCTTTGACTGCCGCACTATCTGAATTGGCTCGGCTTCAAGGGGCCACGCAGTTCATGGTGTTTTTAGCGGCATTTCACGTGCTGCTGTCGCGGTGGAGCGGGCAGGAGAGCGTCGTCGTGGGGGTGCCGATTGCCGGACGAAGGGCCGCGGAACTTGAACGCTTGATTGGATTTTTCATAAATACCTTAGCGCTGCGTGCCGACGTGTCCAAGGAGCTATCGTTTCGACAGCTACTGGATCGAATGAGGGAAATGACCTTAGAGGCTTATGAGAATCAAGATCTACCTTTCGAAATTCTCGTAAAGGAGTTGCATCCAGAAAGGAATCTGACTCGACAACCGCTATTTCAGGCGATGCTTGAAGTGGAGAATTATGGAGAACAACGTTTGGAGACGCCTGAGCTAACGTGGGCCTGGAGTTGGACAACTGTCGAGCGAGCGTCTACTCATTTCGATCTAACGCTGTATCTGCATGAATCCGAGGGCGGTGTCTCAGGGGCTTTCGAATACGCCACTGACTTATTTGATCCTTCCACGATAGATCGGATGGCGAGAAGCTTTCAGACGCTACTAGAAGGAATTGTCGAGAACTCGGATCGTCGGGTTGGCCAGCTCCCACTGCTGAGCGACGTGGAGAGGCAAAAATTGCGCGGGGAGTGGAGTACTACGCTGGCGCCCTATGTAGCTAAGCGGTGCGTGCACGAATTCTTCGAGGAGCAAGTGAAGTTAGTCTCGGAGAGGACTGCAGTGCTGCATGAGGGGCAGTCGCTGACGTATGAGGAGTTGAACTGCAAAGCCAACCAGTTGGCGCGATATTTGGTGCGAAAGGGGATCGGTCCGGATCAGCTGGTAGCAATCTGTATCGAGCGTAGTGTTGAGATGGTGGTGGGGCTGCTTGGAATTCTAAAGGCAGGCGCAGCGTATATCCCATTGGATCCGAACTATCCGATAGAGCGATTGCAGTACATGCTGGAGGATGCGGCGCCCGAAGTGGTGCTGGTTCAGGCGAAGTTGAAATCAACGCTGCCGATCACGCGGGCCGAGATGATCGCGCTGGATGAGCGCTGGGATGAGATTGCAGGCTATGCGGATTCGGACCTGTCACCTGCCGAGCTGGAAGTGAGTGCATCGAGTCTAGTGTACGTTATCTACACCTCTGGCTCGACGGGGAGGCCGAAGGGTACGACGATGACGCACCGCTCGATGGGCAATCTGATCGAGTGGCATCGGCGGACTTACCGGGCCCAGCCGGGACAGCGAGTGTTGCAGTTTGCAGCACTAAGCTTCGATGTGGCATTTCAGGAGATCTTTTCCACCCTATGTACCGGGGGCACGCTTGTACTGTTGAATGATGAGGTCCGTCGAGATGCCCGAGCACTGGCTGAACTCTTGCGCAGCCAGAGCATTGAAAGGCTCTTTGTACCTCCCTTGATGCTGCAAAGCTTGGCGGAGCATTGTCAGGCCACCGATATTGTTCCGGAAAGCTTGCGGGATGTGATCACGGCAGGCGAGCAATTACGGATTAGCCCAGAGATCTCGAGCTTCTTCAAGCGATTGCAGGGATGTCGGTTACACAACCACTATGGTCCAACCGAAACGCATGTGGTTACGGCCCTGAGTTTGCCTGAGGATGCCGGCGAATGGCCATCGCTACCATCGATTGGCCAACCGATATCGAACACACAGATCTACATTCTGGATCGACAGCGGCAGCTGGCGCCGATCGGCGTAACAGGGGAGATCTATATCGGTGGGGCGAACGTGGCGAGGGGTTATTTGAGGCGGCCAGCACTGACAGCAGAGCGCTTCATCGCAGATCCCTTCAATGAAGAACCGCCGTCGCGTATGTACCAAACAGGGGACTTGGGTCGATGGCGCACGGATGGCTCGATTGAGTATCTGGGGCGCAATGATGCTCAGGTGAAGATCCGCGGCTTTCGAGTTGAGTTAGCCGAGATTGAGGCACAGCTTTTACGGCATTCGCGCGTGAGAGAAGCGGCCGCTTTGGTGCGGGAAGATTCGCCAGGAGAGAAGCGTCTGGTGGCTTACGTCTCGCCAAGGGCTAACAGTAGTCTGAACGTTGAGGAATTGCGCGCTCATCTACAGGCGACACTGCCCGACTACATGGTTCCCAGTGCGTTCGTCATTCTGCAGAGCTTCCCGCTCACGCCGAGCGGAAAACTTGATCGGCGCGCACTGCCGGCACCGCAGGTTGAGGCATATGCCAGCGAGGAGTATGAGGCGCCCCAGGGCGAAATCGAGCAGACACTGGCAAGGATCTGGCAGGAGCTACTTCAGCTGGAGCGGGTCGGACGGCAGGATAACTTCTTCGAACTCGGAGGACATTCGCTTTTGGCTGTAAAGACCCTCTTCAGAATCAACCAGTCATGTCGGTCTACGCTGAAGCTTACTGACCTCTATACGAGTCCAACGGTTAGACAGCTAGCCGCTCAGATCCAGGAAGGTGAGATGCAGGTGGAATTTGTCGATCTACGTCGCGAGTCTGAGCTGGACGAAGGAATCGTTGCCATAGAGGGTACACGGTCGATTCCACCGCAGGCCTTGATGTTAACTGGTGCCACGGGATTCGTGGGTAGATTCCTTTTGGCGCAACTACTGCTGGATACGGCGGCCACAGTGTACTGTGTGGTACGAGCTTCGTCTCCAAAGGAGGCGATGATCAGAGTTCGAACAATCTTGGAAAAGTGGGATCTTTGGCAAGAACAGTTTGCACTCAGACTGGTGGCGATTCCTGGGGACTTGCGGCTGCCGCGTCTCGGCATCGATGAGGTCACCTATCAGCTTCTGTCACAAAAGATCGACAGCATCTACCACTGTGGCACAAGCATGAATCACCTTGAAACATATGCAATGGCGAAGCCTGCAAACGTAGATTCTGCTAGGGAGATTCTGAAGTTGGCGACAAACGGGCGACCGAAGCTGATCAACTTCATCTCCGCGCTCGGGGTGTTCAGGGGGGGCTCTGCTAAATCTCGTGTTGTAGATGAATTGAGCCCCATCGAGAACGAGATACATGCAGCCTCGAATGGCTACGCAGCGAGCAAGTGGGTGGCAGAGAAGATATTCATGATTGCCAACCAGAGGGGTATTCCGTGCAACATATTCCGCTTGGGATTCATCTGGGCTGACAGGCAGAGGGGGCGATATGACGAACTGCAGAGAGGCTATAGAATTCTAAAGAGCTCATTCCTGTGTGGCTGCGGTATCAGGAACTATCGACATATAAGCCCGGCGACCCCCGTTGACTACGCGGCGCGAGCAGTATTGGCACTAGCGGAGCGGCACCCTGATGGGTCCGGTATATTTCACGTATCTTCTCCTAGCGAGAGGATCGAGGGCTTGTTCGAGCGGTGTAACGCGATAGCGGGTACATCACTCAAGCTGCTTTCATACTATGAGTGGATCCAGGAGATAAAGAGGCTCCACGGCCAGGGGCAATCATTGCCGATAGTGCCACTCGTTGAATTCGCCTTTGCGATGGATGAGAGGTCCCTCATTGAGCATGAGCGGCGTGTCCAATCGGAGTTTGTGCGCTTCGATTGTACTCGCACGTACCGGGAGTTGGCCCAAGCGGGGATACTGGAACATCCGCTCGATGACGATTGGCTGAGCTTGTGCGTGCGAGATATGTTCGCGCGTGATCTCGAACTGAGCAGGTTGAAAGGCGCTCAATGGAGCTCGCACCGCGTTCGGGAGGGACGGTCTGAAGTTGGTTAGGTAAGTGGATATATGAGCGGCGACGATGCACGCTCCGCCAAGGAGAGAATTCGCAGACATGGCAACGAGGGTGACTGGCGCAGAGGAAATGATTCCGAGTAGAGCGAAGCTGTGCGAGATGTTTCGCAGGATGCTCAGGGTCCGTGCTTTTGAGGAAAGTGCTTCGAAGCTCATAGCGGAAGCTAAGTTACCAGGTGTCCTGCACAACTGCATCGGTCAGGAAGCTACAGTTGTTGGCGCGTGCATGGCGCTTCGCGATGACGACTACATGACTGGAAATCATCGGTCGCACGGACACCCGATTGCAAAGGGGGTAAGTCTGGCACCACTGATGGCGGAGTTGTTCGGTAAGAGCACGGGGGTTTGCCGAGGCAAAGGTGGCTCAATGCACCTCGCGGCATTCGCCGCAGGGAGTCTAGGTGAGTCGGGCATAGTAGGCTCGTTGATGCCGGTTGCAGTTGGCGCCGGATTAAGCGCCCGCCTGCGCGATACCGACCAAGTATGTCTGTGCTTTTTTGGAGATGGAGCTGCGAACTGCGGCCCATTTCATGAGTCGCTGAATCTCGCGGCTATATGGAAGCTGCCCGTCGTATTCCTATGTGAGAACAATGGTTATGCCCTCTACACACCTCAAGCACAATCAACTTCGGTTGCGCACATTGCTCAACGTGCTAGTGCATACGGCATTCCTGGTGCCATCCTGGACGGTCAGGACGTGCTCGCAGTCTACAGCGGCGTAATGGCTGCGGTTTTGCGCGCGCGGGAAGGTGGTGGGCCATCGCTCGTAGAGTCAAAGACCTATCGGTACTGCGAGCATTATGAGGCTGGCGGCCCCGCCAATCCGCCCATTTATCGCAGCGAGCATGAGATTGCTGCGTGGCGTGCTAGGGATCCGATAAGACTTTTTGCTGCCCACTTGCAAAGTTCTGCTGCGATAGGCGAAAGAGAAATTGAAGCCATCACGTCAGAGGTATTAGCGGAGGTCGATGAGGCAGTGGCATTTGCAGAGCAGAGTGCTGCGCCGAACCCGAGTGCCCTCTTCGAGGATGTGTTCACCTAGAGTGCCTATCTGGAGCTGTCGCGTGTCGTACATCACATACCAGCAGGCAGCCAAGCAGGCGATCATCGAGGAAATGCGGAGCGATCATCGTGTATTTGTGATGGGAGAGGATATCCAAGTCTACGCCTATGCAGATGTCATGGAGGAGTTTGGACCAGAGAGAATCCGAAACACGCCGATCAGCGAGATCGGCTTCTTCGGCGCGGGGATTGGGGCCGCCCTTACTGGCATGCGGCCAATCATAGAAGGAGGATTCTCGACCTTTCTTTACTCCGCAATGGACCAGGTCGTCAATCAGGCAGCCAAGAGCCGGTATATGTTCGGTGGTCAGGCGAGTGTGCAGTTGGTGATACGGCTAAACGTCTCCTATGCCACTTCCTCGGCGGCTCATCACTCCGATCGGCCGTGGGGCCTCTTTGCGCAGGTGCCTGGGCTCAAGATTATCGTGCCTTCCACGCCATACGACGCGAAGGGCCTGCTCAAGTCCGCCATGCGCGATGGAAATCCTGTTCTGTGCTTCGATGACTCGACGCTGCTGAGCTCATCTGGTGAGGTCCCCGATAGGGACTATACGATTCCGCTGGGAGCGGCAGAGATAAAGCGCGCCGGGACAGATCTAACCATTGTCACTCTCGCGGCTACAGTCGGTCATAGTTTAACTGCGGCCCAGATGCTAGCGGGAGATGGTATCTCAGTTGAAGTCTTGGACGTCAGAACCGTAGTACCGTTGGACCGGAGAACCATCCTTGACTCTGTGACCAGGACAGGTCGCTTGGTGGTGGTTGATGTCGCGCCTCGAATGTGTGGCTTTGCATCCGAAGTGGCAGCGACTGTGGCTGAGGAAGCGTTTCAGCACTTGAAGGCGCCGATCCTCCGAATCACCGCGCCTGATGTTCCAGTTCCCTTCAGTCCTGATCTAGAGCGCCTCATGTATCCGACTCCTGAGCGCATCCACGCAGCTGTGAGAAAGCTCTATATGAAATGGGGAAGGAGTGCACGGCGAGATCTGGATTTGTACCATGACTCCGGCGAGCGGCAATTGCCAGACGGCAACGCATCGAGCTTGCCGTGAGCGCTGTGATAGGCCAGTCGTTGAGCGATGCTGTGGTGATGGTAACTGGCGCGCGTGGCGATATAGGGCGCGCAGTGTGTTCAGCACTTGGCGACGCCGGTGCTCTAGTCGTAGGAACCGGCCTCGGTGACCCACCGAAGGACGTGAGGCTACAAGCTTGGTTACAACACGACGTGACATCGGCAGAGGATTGGGCGCATGTCGTACGCGAGATCCGTGCGCGATTTGGGCGTATGGATTGCTTGATCAATAATGCTGGTGTTGCTCTAGTGGAGCGCATCGAAGATACATCCATCGAGCAGTATAGGTTCGTATTTCGTGTGAATGTCGAAAGTGTTCTGTTGGGATTCAAGGCGACTGTGCCTTTGCTTCGAGAATGCGGAAGGTACCGATCCGGTGGATCTGCTGTGGTAAATATCTCATCGACTGCCGGTTTGCGCGGAGTTGCGTTCAACAGCATATATAGCGCGAGCAAGGGGGCGCTAGCTCAACTGAGCAAGTCGGCGGCGAAGGAGTTCGCGGCGCTGGGATATATGATTCGCGTCAATACTATTGTTCCTGGCGCTGTGGAGACCCGAATGATGGCTGGTATTCTCAGCAGGTATGTTGATATTGGGCGCGCCGTCAGCGTCGAGGACCAGAAGTCGATCTTCGAGACTCTAGCTCCACTCGGAAGGATGGCGCGACCGGAGGAGATAGCTGAAGGCGTGGCATTTTTATGTTCGCCCGCGGCCGCCTATATGACGGGTTGTGAGCTCATCATGGATGGCGGCGCTATCGCGTAGCGAATCCTCGGCTGGTGTATACGGATGGGAAGAGGCACGGTAGATCCATAATGGAATTGCGCCGGAGGGAATATGATTAGGCGTCAACATCAAGAACACGACTTCTTTGACGAGGCTAACTCACTGCGAGAGGTGCTCGATGCGCGCTTCACGGATGCGTACACGGACAGTATCGCGTGGTACTACTTCTGTGATCCTCGAATGTACACATATCTGCGTGCCTCGCCTCAGAAGGTCTTCCCCAAGGACTTGTTTGATCGGTTCATGAAGCGGCTGCGAGAATGGTGTATTGAGAATCTTGGGCTTACGCCGATGCATCTGCCGTATCTTCACCTGATGGTGAATGGGTGTCGGTTAGGGCTGCACAGTGATTTCCACAACGGTGCGTGGGGTTATGTGTATTCGCTGACTCGGTGGGATCAACGACGATTTACCGGAGGAGAGACGTTATTGTTGCGCGATGGCATACCTAGCTATAAGAAACATCATGTGCACGGTGAGGTGTTGTATGAGCTGGTACCTGCGCAGTTTAACCAACTACTCGTCTTCGATGATCGGATCGTACATGCGACCCCTGCTATCGAGGGCAGCATGGATCCGATGGATGGGCGGATCGCAATGGTCGGGCACATTCGAGCCACCTCGCCTTTTGTGCGCGGAAGTCTAAGTTCGATGGAAGTGCGGAGAGTGGTGTTAGGGGTGCTGCCACAAATCAGAGATAGCATCAGGAGCTACAAGGATGTTCAGGGAACTGTCTCGTACAGGCTAACGGTTGACATGACGGGAAAGGTAGAATCAGCAGAGGTGCTAACCGACAATGTTGTGACGCCATTCACTGGCTATGAGCAGTCGGATGCGGTGGCGGCTGTCAAGTCGATAGTCTATCAAGCTCTCGTTGGGATGAGGTTTCCATCGGCACGCGGATCATCAGTGGTTATTGTTCCAATACTCATCCCATTGCCCGACCTTCGCCCGATCGAGTTTTCTGTGAACCATGGATTGTCAAGTGAGTCGGCGGCCGAGTGGATTACCGCCAATCTAGAGGGTGATAGCAAAATGGGCCTGCATGGTCACTGGCAGGGGGATACATTCCAGGTTCAGGAGCCTCTTGCCGGAAGTATCAGAGTCGGTCCGCATCAACTCCTTTTCTCTTTCGATCCGCCGATGTGGGTGCCATCACAACGTGAAAGTTTTCATGCCAGCTTAAGAGGCCTTGTAGAGCGTGCCTCATGAGATCTATTACGGGCGGTACACCGATGGCAATTCGCTTAATAACCGCCTTCGTCGCGTTCGTATAACTTGGAATGTGCCGCGTCGGGTTGCAATTGCACGTGAGTCCAGCATGTCTACTCTAGGAGACCAATCGTCGGCACCGAAGCTGTCGATGTGCATCACGACGTTCAACCGTGCGCAGTTTATTGGCGCTACGCTCGAAAGCATCCTCGGTCAAAGTACAAACGAGTGCGAGGTCGTAGTTGTAGATGGAGCATCGACCGACGACACTCCCCACGTCGTCTCGGCGTATGTTAGACGCTATAGAAGCTTGCGCTATATCCGACAAGAAACGAACAACGGTATAGACCGAGATTATGATGCCGCGGTTGAGGTCGCGCGAGGTGAATACTGCTGGCTACTCACGGATGATGACATCATGATGCCCGGTGCCATTGCAGCAGTGCTGGAAGCGCTTCAGCGAGACCCGAGCTTAGTCATTGTCAATGCCGAACTCAGGGACTTCGAGTTACGGAGTATTTTACAGGCACGCTGGCTCAACTTCGAATCAGATCGGGTATATGGGCCGGGTGAGTTGGATCGTTTATTTGTCGAGATCGACGGGTGGCTTAACTGTCACTTCTTCATCATAAGGCGAGAGATCTGGCGTAAGCGAGAAAGGGAGCCATATTACGGATCACTCCTGCTCTATCTTGGTGTCATTTTTCAAGATAGCTTCCCCGCGGAAACACTGCTTATCGCAAGGCCTTGTATCAGCTATCGGCGCGGTAACATGCATACATTCTCACCTCGCATCAGTGAAATCATTTGGAACAAGTGGCCATCAATTGCGGAGTCATTGCCCATCTCTAAGGAAACCCGAAGGAGGGTTTTTAACGTAGAACCATGGCGACATCTCCGAGAGCTGCTAATGTGGCGCGGTCGAGGCTACTATTCTTTCGCTGAGTACCGACAGTGGGTGCTGCCAAGGGTGCGTTCGCCTCGTGCGAGGCTAATAGCCACGCTTGTTGCTCTGCTCCCGGGCGTGTTAGTGAACACATTGTTGATGCTGTATTACTCTATACCGGGCCGTTCGCATGGACTTATGCAGCGGGACCTAGTGCTGCGGGAGTTGGAGGACAGTCGGTTCCACTTGCGGAACTGGCTACCTTTCCAACGCGAGATGTAGTTCCCGCCCCGCGTCTGTATGTTGAGCATATGAGTGGTAGTGGGCGTAATGTACCTCCGTTCCTGCCCTCCTACCAGAACGCTACGTTGCGGAGCCGCGCGACCTCGGTACCTCTGACATTGGGGGCGCTATCCTGATTTATGATCAGTAGTCGCCGCGCGAAGGCATCGTCATTACGTGAGCTCCCCCGTCAAGGGAGACATCGGTTGACGAGAAGCTTTGCGAACAGTTGGCGAACGTCCACGCGGGCAATGCGAATTTCCGCTCAGATCCCGAGTTTCCGTACGGCACAGAGTTATCGGAACTGAATGAGAACGGTCGCACCTTCGGTGCCTATCTCCCCCTTAGTCCACAGCACCTTCCCATCCCAAGCGTAAGAATGAGTTGGTAGTGACTTGCCACCGAGACTTACGCTGACCACTTCCTTTGGTGCTTGATCGATCTCAAAGACAGGATTCACGGTGCGAGTCTGGGGCTCCACCCTGATAGTAAGCGAAGATTGCTCGGCGATGATCCGCAGCGACCGCCGCTCCAGGCTATAGACAGGATGGTTCAAACGTGCGCCTATCAATTCAACTGCCGGTGGAAACGAGAAGCTTTTCGCCCAATCGCGCAGCGACTCATCCGCTAGATCAGTGTGAGCAATCATCCACGTCCACTGCTGGGTATTCATAACCCGAGGCCGCCCCTGTGAGTCCACCGCCTGGCCTGAGCTACTGATCAGTGGCCGTTCCGGCCCGACGTACTTTCCGCGTTCGTCTAGTAGGAGCCACGCGGCGATACTGATATGACTCGGGCTGACGCGAATACGGTCGCTGATCCCCGACCCAGTCATGGACCCACGCGCCAGCGGCCAGTGCTCGCCCCAATAGGCCGGAGTCAGTGGTCGACCACGATCATAAAACGGCACGAAGCCATATAGACTGATCGGCGTACTGTGCGGGGAGAAATAGATCGCTGAGGCCGCGTCGTTCTTATGCGTGGAGAACCGATACATTGTTGGTTGCCGCTCATCGGCTAACTTTCCGAAGATGTCGCTGGACAATCCTGGTGCGTCCCTCGGCAGGACAAAAGCTTGCTTACCTCCGTCCAGCGTTAATAGATCGATCTTAATCTCTGGAAGCACATCTAGTGGGTAGGCCGCCTGCGGCGCCAGAATGATCGCTTCGGAAAGAGAGTAATAAGATGCATTGTTAAGAGGGCTGGTCAAAGTCACGACGCGCGTGCCGAATCCGTCTGGGTAAAAGTAGAAGTCTTCGGACACCTGATCGCCCCAAACTTTGTACTCGAAATCGCTCACCTCATAGCTCCAGCGCACATGGACCCGACTTTTTGTTGCCTCGAGGATGCGTACGCGCCCATAGCGGAGTTCCTTGTCCATCAGAGGCTCTGCCACATCGACGCTATCCCGCCAGCTCGTTTCCACCCATTGATAGTTGAATCCGGTGTTGTACGTTCCCGCCCAGAATGGGACATAGCTAGACCCGCGCCAGAATACGAATCTTGATCCGTTTGGTAGAAACACGACGACGTCGTTGAGCTTAGGATCCCAAGCGGTATCGTAATTCAATGACGAGAGTTCGCCTGTTTTTGGATCCCTAATCGAAATGGGAGCGTCATAACGCAGTTTCGTTTCCACGACACCAAAGCTTGGCCAGGGCGGCCGCGTGCCCGCGATCATGGTGCGAATCTCCTTGCTCCATACTACTCGCTCGCCTTCGGTAAGCCTGACGTAGAGCACGCTACGGTCGCCTGCCACGTCCAGTGGCACTCTCATTTTCTTCACGACGCGGGTATTGGCTACGATCGGCATGGGAGTTTCTACTGGTTGACCCCCTTTGAACCAAGCGCGCAAGCGCCCATCGCGTAGCTCGCGGTCGTGCGATAAAGCGGCGACTTCTATCTCCGCGCTCTGCCCACCTGCAAGCAAGAGCCAGTCGTGTGGTACCAATACTGTGCCCAGATCGACGGGGTTAATACGTTGGTTGGGCCGGGCCTCCGCATCCATCTCGAATTCCGGCCAATGCAGCGTCTGTCGGGCGAGTAGTTGTAGCTCGCCCTCGCCTTGACAGCGGGCCAGAAGGCCCACTTCGTTCGGTCGCTTGGAAAAGGGCACCAGATACGGAGGAGGGTTCGTCAAGGCTATCGTGATCCCATGCCGCTCGAGTTCTTTCCCACCAGCGTACCCCACTACTGAGTATTCCCGTACTGGAGAATTCTCCGGCGTCGTGAAATCCACGCGCACAATGGGCGGTTGTCCTATCCGATCGAGGCCGAATGGAGGCTGCCAAGGGTGTCCCTCGTCAATACTGAACACTGCTCCAATGTTTTGATCACAGCCGCTGAAAGGCTGCGCTAAGAGAGTCGCTGGGATACAGGAGGCGAGTACTATGAGCAGTATTTTGCTTCTCAATTCGGGAGTCTCTTTACGCCTGTGGGCGAACTTGCGCGCCTTCCTGTTCGCGCCGCGGCAGGTCATGGAAAGGCCCTTGGTTCGCTGGTCCGTTGTTGGGTCGAAGTCGAGCGCACGATGAGGTTCGTTTGCACCATCAACGAAGCGAGGATGGTTGTTTTCGAATCCCGGCAAGATGTCGATTATCGTGGGCGTAGGCTGATCGTTCCGTCTTCTGCTGAGGAGTAAACTATTTGGTTGCTAATCGTCTCTCGCCCTATACGCATCAAGCCCTCTAATACAAGGGTCCTTCTTCGCTTCGGCCACCTCGTGTCGGCCTCCGGACTTATCGATAGACATCCTGTCGAGGAGGAACTCATGTAGTCAGACCGCTTCAGCAAGGCCTATTGGCCCCTGCAGAATGAGATAGATGTCGGGAGGTCGATGGTCGCGAAGCGCTCACCGATGTGACGGAATCCGGACGATCAATCAGATACCGCGATTTCGACCTGCGCGCGAAAGCGGGAACTGCGCCTCGATCGACCCTCACGCTGCTTGGCTCAAATAACGCTCCCTGATCGGCCCGGCAATGCCATAACCGAGGCGGCGGCGCGATCGATTGCTGCGCGATACATCAAACGGGCATCATCAGCTGCCTCGTCACACACGAGACGGAGACGACGGTACAGGCTGGAATCTTGACGACATTCAGTCCGAGGGGATGAGAACTTCTGGCGGCATCCAGAAACACCAAAGCCTCACAATTGATCTGCTCCGCGCGGCCTTGGCACTTGTGCCATATTGCTCCCCGCCGATGACCAGCGCGCGCGACGGAAGCTTCGCTCGCAGGTTTGCAGCAGATCGCTTACGTCGTCATACGATCCGCAGGTTCGGCGCAAGCTGACGGCTACGTAAGCCGCCACGCTGCGGATCGTGACTTCGTACGGCTCCGGCGAGCCTTGGCGATCGATCTGAGAAAATGCGAGTCTCGACTTCATCGAGAGGCGCGCGTTCTGCTTCTATCTTCGCCCGCAGATTGTCACGCCTCTGTGTGAGCATCTCGCGTAGCTGCTCTGGCCGCGCCTCATTAGATATAAGTCCGCACTTCCTTCAATGAGAAGCCAAGACTGCGGTAGACGAGCAGCTGATTGAGGCGCGGCAATTGCGTGACGGAGTAGTATCGATATCCGGTATCTTCGTCGGTGACATGCGCCGGCAACAGCCCGATCCATCTTAGTGACGAACCATCTTGCTCGAGACATCGCCCAGGCGCGCGAACTCACCGATTCGGAGCATTTGCGACCCCCATCAACCCGGAAGCACGGCCACTGCCTCCTCTCGATCAACCAGTCCGGATGCACCAGTCGGCTCACGAACACGAATGTGCTTACCGGTGGCGACTGCATGTTCACATAGCGATCCCGCACCTCCACGACCGCCCGCTGCTGAGCAGGATCGACGCTCGCGACGGCGTAGTAATTCAATTTCACGACATCCGAAAACATGCCACCGCCAGCCCGCACGGCGGTATCCAGATTTGCGAACACTTGCTCGATCTGTGCGCGGTAGTCTCCCTTGCCCACCAACTCCCCGGCGGCGTTTCGCGGCACTTGTCCAGCAATAAACAGAACCTTGCCTCGGGTGACTTCCGCCACCTGTGAGAAGCCGATGCTCGGCGGTAATCCACTGGGATCGTGGAGTCGGACACTGCTTTTGAGCTTGTCCGCGGATTGGCCGTCAGCGAGAACCTGTGAGGCTGGGGCAGCGGCTATCGCCGCGCCGGCCCAGGCCGCTGACTTGATCAGGTGGCGGCGAGTCGGGGGAGATGCTTTGTCATGGCGCACGCGTGAATCCTCTGGAATCGACGTGACATGTAACGCACGGCGAAGCGTCAGGTTGACGCACGCCTTCCATCAGTTTCGCGCCTAAAAGGCCGCCGGCAGGTATTTTCCGCCACACTGGTATCCATTTTTCGCCCTCGACTACCCTTAAGCCACGGAGCGGAATGTCCGTGGAGCGCGGAGCTCGTGACCCTGGAAGAAAAGCAGGCCTTTATAGCCGCCGTCGAGGCGCAGCACGGTAAGCGGCTGCGGCGATTCCTACTGGCGCGGGTCCGGAGCGCAGCGGACGCGGCGGATCTGGTGCAGGAGGTCTTCCTGCGTCTGCTCAGGGTGGAAGACCATGAGAGCATCCGCATGCCGGAGGCCTACGTGTTCGCTCTGGCCAATCACGTGCTCTACCAGCATCGCCTGCGGCAGGCAAAGACCAGCGCCCACGACATTCTCGAGGTGCTGGCCGAGGTGCAAACCGTCCCGGAGAACGATCCGGCGGCGCAGGCCGAGACCCAGCAACGCGTGGAGGAATTGGAGCGTGCGCTGACGGACCTCTCGCCCCGGGCGCAGGCGGCGTTGGTGCTGCATCGTCGCGACGGCTTTTCAATCGAGGAGATTGCGGCGCAGTTCGGGGTGTCCCGGCCCATGGCCAAGAAGTACCTCGCGAAGGCGTTGCTGCATTGTCGGCAACGGCTGGAGCCAAAGGAATGAGGGTTCGGGTGTGAGCAGACGTAGCGTGAGCGCGGATTTCAACCAGCAGATCTATGAGGAAGCGTGCGATTGGTTCGTCGATATGCGCATGGGCGATGTCGATGCTGCCGGCCGCCAGCGTTTCGATGCCTGGGTGCGCAAGTCGCCTGAGCATTTGCGCGCCTATCTGGAGGTGAGCGAGATCTGGGATGACGCCCCGCTGGTCGACTCCTCGGCGCAGTTGAGCTCGACGGATCTCATCGCGCGGGCGCGCAAGGCAGGCGCCGACGTCGTTGCCCTGAACGGTGCCGCGCGTACGCCGACAACCGCCGTCCGCTCACCTTCGGCCGTTCGGGTCCGGCTTCGATTGGCCGCCGCCGCCACCATCGCATTCATCGCGATCGCAGTGGGCTCGCTCATCGGATACGAGCATTGGCGTGAGCCCACGTATTCGACCGGCATCGGCGAACAGCGCAGCGTGGTGCTGGAGGATGGCAGTCGGGCGCAACTGAACTCTCGCACGCGCCTGAAAGTGCTCTTCACCGAGCGCGCCCGACATATCGAGCTGCTCGAAGGGCAGGCGCTCTTCAACGTGGCAAAGAATCCGCAGCGCCCCTTTGTCGTGACCAGTGGAGACTTCTCGGTCCGCGCCGTCGGCACCGTGTTCGACGTGGATCGCAAGCAAAGCGGCACCACGGTCACCGTGCTCGAAGGCCGGGTCGCCGTCAGCTCGCTGGCTGAGATGCGTCCCGAGATTGCCCCGGTCCCGGGTATCGAAGTCGCTCCACCGCAGGTGTTCGTCGATGCGGGCGAGCAGCTGCGGACGAATGCGTCGAGCACGGCTCAACCTGCGCCGGCGAACGTTGCCGCGGCCACTGCATGGACGCGAGGGTCGCTGGTGCTCTCGGGCTCGCGCCTCGGCGACGTCGTGGAAGAGTTCAATCGTCACAACGAGCGGCCGCTGATCATCGCCGATCCGTCATTGGCGGAGATGCGCATCAGCGGTGTGTATGCTTCCACCGATCCGACCTTGCTGATCGAGTTCTTACGCGAGCAACCTGCGTTGAGAGTCGAGGAGCGTGAGTCGAGCGTCGTGATCGGCTCGCGCTGATCGGCTCGTGCGCAGCGAATCTTGTAAACATTTCGGGTATCCACTTTCCTCTCAGCGGCACCCTATGTCCCCTGTAACGCCATCGTCATGTTGGGTGGCGGCCATCAGAAGCCTAGTCATAAGGCGGGGAGTGCTCGTGAGATCGGCAAGCGTGGGTGTACTGCTACTGTCCGTGGTCGGGTTTTCGTTCGCGGCCGATAGCTGGGCCGCGATCAAACGTTCGACGCACATACGCGCTCAGGAGCTGGGATCGGCGCTGGAGACGCTCGCAAGAGAGCATGGCTTCCAGGTGCTCTATCGCACCGAGATCGTCGATACGTTGCGCTCCCGCCCGGTCGAGGGCGAGCTCAGCACCGATGAAGCGTTGCGTCGCTTGCTGAATGGCACGGGGCTCACGTATCGCGTGCTCGGCGATAAGGCGATCACGATCGTGCCACTCATGGAGGCTGCACCGGCCGGCGCTACCTCGAGCCTGCCTGCGAGCCCGATGCGAGTTTCTCAGTTGGCATTTCAAGCGGTCAGCGATGCACAGCAGATTCGTGGGAGCGATGCACCCGGCACCAGGAGCGCATCGAGCGGCCTCGAGGAAATCGTCGTCACCGCGACCAAGCGCAAAGAGCGTCTGCGCGACTTAGCCGGCGCCGCATCGGCCACGAGCGGCGTGCAGCTCGCCGCCATCGGCGCGCAGAGCAATGCGGATTATCTGGGCCGGCTGCCTGGCGTCGTCTTCAATGAGGGCACCTCCGGTCAGTCGACCGTGACCATCCGCGGCATCGGCACGACGGCCGGCGTGGACCAGGGGCAGGGGCCGACCGGTTATTTCATCAACGAGGTGCCGTTGTCCGAGCCGAGCTACGCGTCTGGCATTCCGGACATCGATACATTCGATCTCGACCGCGTCGAGGTGCTGCGCGGGCCGCAGGGCACGCTGTTCGGCTCGTCCTCGCTCGGCGGCGCCGTGAACTACATCGTCAAGACCGCCGATCCCGCGCAGCTCGAGGCAGGCACTGAAACCACCGTGCGCAGCATCGACCATTCCGGCGGCGATCTGAGCTACACCGCCAAGGCGATGCTCTCGAGCGTGTCGGCCCGAATCCCGCGCAATGGTTGCCAGAGTTCATGAATGGTGATGGGAGAACTTCGAACAGTTCCGCATAGGAGAGGCAGATGAAGGCGAATCGATGGATGGGTCTTTTAGGGATGGTGGCGCTTCTCGCTGGGTTCGTGCCGACGGCGAATGCGCAGTGGGCGGTGGTGGATGTGGGCGCGATCACACAACTCATCGAGCAGGTGAGAACGATGCAGGAGCAGCTCTCGACAGCACGCAATCAGCTTGCACAGGCAGAAGCCGAGTATCGCTCGATGACGGGAGGACGGGGCATGGAGCGATTGCTGTCCGATGTGCCTCGAAACTATCTGCCGGGAGAGTGGCGTGAGGTTCTTGAAGTGATGACTCAGACCAGCGTCAGGTATGGGGCGATCGCCCGGGAGATGCAACGGTTGGTTGAGGATAACTCAGTGCTGACGGCGGATGATTTAGGGTCCCTGTCGCCCACTGATCGCCGTCTCATTGAATCTTCCCGGCGCTCGAGGGCCATGCTTCAGATCATGACTAGAGAAGCACTTGGCCGGACCAGTGATCGATTTGGCTCGATTCAGCAGCTGATCGATGCGATCGGTCGCGCGGATGATCAGAAAGCCGTGCTCGACCTTCAGGCGCGGATCCAGGCGGAGAACAACATGCTGATGAATGAGAACACAAAGCTCCTGGTGATGTTTCAACTGGCGCAGGCGGAAGAGAACGCGCACAAGCTACGAATGCGCGAAGAGGCGATGATTGCATTTGGTTCGTTAAGGGACCTGCCACCCATCGGATTGTAAGAGCCGGTCCGCGATAAAACATCGGGGTGCATAAACACAGGATCGAACCAAAGAATAGGTGTGCCAATGGGTTTTTTAGCGGAGTTCATTAGATGGTTGGATGAAATCCTCCAAGGCTACATCAGCAACACTACAGCCACGATTGCGGGTGTGCTCGAGCCAGCGATCGTGACATTGGCCACGCTATACGTTGTAGTGTGGGGTTACCTACATCTGATGGGAAGGATCGAGGAGCCGTTCGTGACTGGCATCAAGCGGCTGGTCACGATGGCCGTCGTTCTCGGCATATCTTTATCATTGTGGCATTACAACGAAATCATCGTCGACACGTTCTTCATCGCACCTTCCGTGCTGGCGGCTCAGGTGATCGGGCCGCACGATGCGATCTCTGTTGTCGATGGCGTGCTCGCTGCGGGTAACGAGGTTGCGGGGGCTCTCAGTCGTAGAGCGGGTATTCTAGCGCTGGACTTTTCATTCTATGTCGCCTCACTAGGGGTGCAGATCATTGTGGGAATCACGGCCGTGTACACGATGTTTCTGATCGTGCTTTCGCGTATCGCGCTGTCTGTGCTTCTTGCGCTGGGTCCTTTCTTCATCGCGCTTCTTTTCTTCGAGACCACGAAGAAATTCTTCGAAAGTTGGATTGCGCAGTTGGCGAACTACGCGTTCATAACAATTCTAACTGGGCTTGTCGCAGCGCTCATGCTGACCGTTCTAACGCGTGCCGCGGAGCACGCGATTTCGGCCGGTGGGTCCGTGCAAGTGGCCGACGCCATTCGACTGTGTGTTGCCGCCGGACTCACACTACTCGTAATGCGCCAAGTCATGCCCATCGCTGCCGGGCTTGCGAGCGGACTTGCACTCAGCTCGTTCGGCGTCGTGAGTGCTGCGATGGCCTGGGGACTTGGCACGGCCTCGCGGAACACGCGCGAGTTTGGCCGCGGGCTCATGGATCGTGAGACCCACCGCACGGATTCGCTCACTCGCAAAGCCGGTTACTACACGCGACGGAAACTGTGGGGGCCTCGGGCGCAATGAAGTGCTGTCCGCCGGCCGAGTTCCACCCGACCCGTTTGAGACAAGGAGTCATTTGATGAGGATCGTGAATCCGTATTCGCCCAGGGTCTGCGTCCGTATCCGTCAGACCCGGTGGGCTTTGAACGTCCTCGCCGTTTCGGGTCTCGCACTTCTCCAAGCGTGTGCCGTGAACACACCGACGTGTGACGGCCGCTTCGAGCCCATCAACCTACCGGCGCCTGTCCAAGTTGAGGAGGCCGAAGAGAAGGATCTCAGCGAAGGGAACACGCAACATGAGCGAGGTTGAAACTTATCTGAAGGAGGCGGCCTCCTGGGATGCGGATCGGGAGGCACATCGGGCGCAGACGTTACGGACCACTCGCTGGGCCGCGGGCGCGGGCTGGACGTGTGCGGTGGTCGCGATTGTCGCCATCGTCGTTATGAGTCCCTTGAAAGAAACCCAGCCCTACCTCATCCGGGTGGACAGCGCGACGGGTGTCGTCGATACGGTCCCTGTGTTCACTGGAACGGAAGCGATGCCACAGGCGCTCACGCGGCATCTGTTGAACCTCTACGTCACCACCTGCGAGCGGTTCAATTTCGCCACCGCCGAAAGTGACTACGCGCAGTGCGGATCGTTCCACAGCCCTGAGCGCAATCAAGCCTGGGCTGCTGCGTGGGCCCGATCGAATCCATCCTCGCCACTGAACCTCTACAAGGATGGCACCACGGTGCGCGCCCAGGTGCGCTCGGTGAGTTTCTTCGAAGGGGCCGGTGGCGAGAGCAACCTGGCGCAGGTGCGCTACATGAAAGTGCGCCGCGCAGGGGGCAATGGGATCGATCATGTGAGCTATTGGGTCGCGACGGTCCGCTATGCGTATGCGAACGGCGCGGGAGACTTAAAGAAACGCGAGTGGAGTGAGCAGGAACGCCAGCAGCGCACCTGGAATCCGCTCGGGTTTCGGATTCTCGATTTTCGTCCGGAGCCGGAGGTGCTGGGCCAGGATGAGCCGACCGCCGCAAATACGGTGAGCGAAGCCACCGGCACGGAGGCGCGACGGCGATGAGCAACAGGATGTCTCCTGGTTCGGTGCTTGCGGTGATCACCTTGCTCTTCGCGGCGTTCGGCGGTGCTCGTGCCGAGTCGTTGCCGGCCGCAGGCACTACCGATGGGCGAGTACGCACCGTGACCTACGATC
Organism: Steroidobacter gossypii; assembly: GCF_016801985.1. Taxonomy (GTDB): domain Bacteria; phylum Pseudomonadota; class Gammaproteobacteria; order Steroidobacterales; family Steroidobacteraceae; genus Steroidobacter; species Steroidobacter gossypii. Next base: position 21,787 of record NZ_JAEVLS010000011.1, read on the forward strand.
CTGATGAAATCTATCGTCTCTACGGCTTCGTGGGTTACAGCATCGAGCTCGTGTTCGAGCCGGGGGAAGTGTTCGAAGGTCATGGCGGCGGGGATCTCGAAGGTATTGTGTTCGGTGCGCATGAGAACCAGCTCATCGTGAAGCCGCGAGCGGCGAACGTGGGCACGAACTTCGTCGTGTACACCGATCGGCGTGCCTACCGGTTTCATTACACCGTCTCGCAGGGCGTGCCGGATGCGAAGAATGCCCAGGCGATGTATGTCGTGCGATTCAACTATCCCGGACGGACGAGCGCTGAGGGCACGGTCGATGCGGGGAAGAAGCTCGATGAGGCACTCGCACATGCGCGCGATCTTCGGGCGCAGAACAAAGATTATTGGTTTAGCGGAGCGGAGAGTCTCAAGCCACGGGCGGCCTTTGATGATGGCGTGCACACGCGGCTGACCTTTGGGGCGCGTACCGAGTGGCCCGCCGTGTTCGTGCGCAATGAGGATGGCACCGAGAGTCTGCTCAATTTCAGTGTGGAGCAGGATGATCTCGTTATCCATCGCGTGGCGCGCGCCCTCATCTTAAGACGAGGATGGCTGTCGGCCTGCATCGTCAATCAAGGGTTTGAAGGCGCGGGCAACCGCCTGCCCTCCGGCACGCTCGCACCCTCCGTCGTCCGCGCACGCAAACGAGTTGCGCCGTGAACGGGCTCTTTCGACTTCGCACGCTGTTGGGCGCCGGTTGGGGTATGCGTGTACGTGAACCAGAGTCTGCGGGCGCCGCGCCCGATGGAGTGGGGCAGGACGCGGCGATCCCAGGCGATCGCAGTGTGAGTGCCACCTATCGCGCGACCTCGTTGCAGACGCGGCTGACAAACTTCGTTGCGCTCGGGTTGGGGGCACTCGTGATGACGACGTTTCTTGTGTGGTACTACAAGCATGCGCTCGCAGAGCGCCCGGGTGAAGGTGAGGACCGTTCGACGCATGATCGCGGCAGTGAGAGTGCGGCGGCGCTGCCGCCCCTGGGGCGCATCGATCCACCGTTGATAGAGCGCGTGTTAGGACCTGCGCCGGCACTGCCAGAAGAAACATCGTTCAGCGAACTGGAAGATCGGCGCTGGCCGGAAGCGCGCGATGAGGAGCCATCGTACGACGGGGCGAGATCGGATCGGCAGGCGCCGGATCGACGCTTGAGTGGGGAGGCGTTCGTACCCGCGGCTGCACGGCGTGGGTCCGGCGCTCACCTGCCGCCGCGAACGGCGACGATGACCGCGCCGTTCGATGGCGCAGTTTCTACTTCGTTTTCTTCGTCTGCGCCCGAGAGCGGGCGAGGGGAGCTTGCGGATCTGCTTGAGCCCACGGTGCTTGAGCCCGCCCAGGCGCAGGTACTGCCGACGCGCCGATTGCTGTTACCCAAAGGCGCGTTTCTGGATTGCACACTCGAGACCGCCATCAGCTCGGCGCTGCCGGGGATGACGACGTGCGTGACCGCGACGGATACGTTCAGTGCGGATGGCTCGGTCGTGCTGTTGGAACGTGGCAGCAAGTTGATCGGTGAAACCCGCGGGCAGGTCCGAGCCGGGTCCAACCGTGTGTTCGTGCTGTGGACCGAGGCGCGCACGCCGACAGGCGTCGTCGTGCCGCTCGCCTCACCCGGTACCGATGCGCTCGGTCGCTCGGGGCTGCCCGGTGAGGTCGATCGCCACTTCTGGGATCGCTTCGGGGCGGCCATCCTGATCTCCGTGATCGATGGCGCCGTGCAGGCAGCGGTGCAACGAGAGTCGAACGGCGACGCTGTCATCATCAATCCGGCGGGCTCCAACGACATCATGACGGAGGTGCTGAAGAGCACCATTCACATCCCACCGACGGTGACGAAGCGCCATGGCGATCGGATTGCCGTGCTCGTGGCGCGGGATCTTGATTTTAGGAGCGTCTATGAGCTTCGCACCGCAGGCGATTGATAGTCTCGTGCCCAGGGATGCGCCGTCTTCAACAGGTGAGACGCGCACGCATGAGGGGATGAGCATTGACCGATCGGCACTGGCGCTCACGCTCGCGCCGCTGCGTCCCTTATTGGATGATCCGGCCATCACCGAGATCTGCATCAACCGTCCGGGTGAACTGTTTCTTGAGACCTCCTCTGGTTGGCGGCGGGAGTCCTTATCCGCCGCCGACTTCCCCTGGTGCCTGCGGCTTGCCAAGCTGATTGCGCACTACACCCGACAGCGCGTGGATGAAGAATCCCCGCTCTTGTCCGCCTCGCTCCCGACGGGTGAGCGCGTGCAGCTCGTGGTGCCGCCGGCCACGACGGCGCACACGGTCGCGATGGCGATTCGGCGGCCGGCCAGTTGCGTGTGGTCGGTGACGGAACTGGCCGAGCGCGGGCTGTTTCGTGCCACACGCGCCGCATCCGATGCGCCGGCGCCGGTCCAGCGCGAGCTTACGCGGCTGCTCGAACGGCGTGAGTACGTCGAGTTCATGAAGCTCGCCGTGGGGAGCCGTCAGAACATTCTGGTGTCAGGGCCGACAGGTTCGGGCAAGACCACCTTCACCAAGGCGCTGATCCGAGAGATCCCCGCCCATGAGCGGCTGATCACGATCGAGGATGCGAAGGAGCTCGTGCTCGATGAGCATCCCAATCACGTGCGGCTCTACTACAGCAAGGATGACAAGGGGGTGGCGCATGTCACGCCGAAGCAGCTGCTCGAGTCTTGCTTGCGCATGCGCCCGGATCGAATTCTGCTCGCCGAACTGCGGGCGGAGGAGGCGTTTGATTACCTGCGTAACGTGAACTCGGGCCATCCCGGGTCCATCACGAGCGTCCATGCCTCGAGCGCGGAGCTTGCATTCGAGCAGCTGGTGCTTTTGATCAAGCAGAGTCCGGGCGGGCAGGAGCTCGCCCGCGCCGACATCAAACAGCTGCTGTATCTCTTGATCGATGTGGTGGTGCAGTTCGGCGTGTCACATCATGAACGATTCATTCAAGAGATTTGGTACGAGCCGGCGCGCAGGCAGCGGGGGGCTCATGCATCCTAGCGGCACGCCCTGGACGCTGCGCCTCTCACGCGGGCGCGTGCCTTGGCTTTCGCTCACTGCAGTGGTCGTGGCTGCGCTCATCGCGGCCCAGTATGTGGCGGGGTGTTTGCTGTTACTTTCGCTCGGCATTCCGGTGAGCGAGGCCTCACCGCTCACCATCGCCCGCTATGGCTATTACTACGGCGATTGGCCTGCGATCGTGCGCAACCTTTGGTGGTGCTCAGGTGTCGGTGCCGCGCTCGTCGCGGGTATCGCCGCGGTTGCGCTCGTGCCGCGGCGGGCGGCGTTGCATGGAGAGGCGCGCTTTGCGCGGAGTAGCGAGATCCGACAGGCGGGTCTGCTCACCGGGCAGGGCTTGATCCTGGGCGAGCTGGGGGGATGGTGGCCGTGGGGCCGACGGTTTATCACGCTGCCCGGACAACAAGGCGTCGCGCTCTCGGCCCAGCCGCGCTCGGGCAAGGGTGTTGGCGTCGTGATCCCGAATCTTCTCACCTGGGAGGATTCGGTGGTGTGCGTCGATATTAAGAAGGAGAACTGGACGCTCACGGCCGGCTGGCGGGCGGCGTCCGGAAGTGAGGTGTTTCTATTTGATCCGCTCGATGCCGATGGCCGCACGCATCGATGGAACATGCTCGACTATGTGGGGGAGTCCTTAAGCCAGCAGATCGATGATCTGCAGCTGATTGCCAACATGCTCTTTCCCGATCCGCCGGGGGCGGATCCGTTCTGGATGGCCTCGGGGAGGTCCCTGTTTTTAGGCATTGGCCTCTACGTGTTCGCAACGCCCTCACTCCCACGCACGATCGGTGAGATCCTGCGGCAGGGCATGGCCGATGATGAAGAGGGGTTCTCGGCGCACTGGCGGCGGGTGATCCAGGGGCGGATGAAATGCGCGCATCCTTTACCTGAGCAGTGCGTGCGGGCGCTGTCGGATGTGATCGATCTTGCGCCGCAGACGGCCTCGAGCATCCGCAAGACCTTCACCTCACGCCTTGAGCTTTGGGCGAACCCGCGGCTCGATGCCGCGACCTCTGCAAGCGACTTTGACTTACGGCAGTTCCGGCGAAAGCGCATGTCGCTCTATATCGCGGTACGTCCCAAAGATCTGCACCGGCTACAACCCATCCTGGCACTGCTGTTTCAGCAGACCATCGCGCTTCAGACCGACGAGCTGCCCGAGCACAACCCGGAACTTCGATATCAGCTGGCGCTGATCATGGATGAGGGCCCTGCGCTTGGGCGCATCCCGATCATTGCGGAGGCGAGCGCTTTTACGCCGGGATTCAACATTCGCACGTTGTTCGTGATGCAGACGCCCTCGCAGTTGCGCGAGGTTTATGGCGAGCACGGCAGTCGTACGCTGCTGAAAACCCTCGCAGGGCGCATCTATTTTGCACCGAAGGACATGGAGGAGGCCGAGGAGCTCTCGCGCGAGCTTGGGACCACTACCGTGAAAGTGAAGTCGCACTCGAGGCCTGCGTTCTTCTCAGGCGGGATGCGTGGGCATCACAACGTGAGCATCAGTGAGCAGCGCCGGGCGCTCATGCTGCCGCAGGAGGTGTGCGAGATGGGGCCAGAGAAGGCGCTCATCTTCATGGAGGGTATCCGTCCGATCCTCGCTCGAAAGATCCGCTACTACGAGGTTCCGTGGCTCGCACAACGAGTCATGCCGCCGCCCGAGGTGCCTGCGATCGAGCCGATCCTTCCGGCAGCGGTGCCTGCGGGCAAACCTAACGCAGACACCGCCGCATCCGCCGCGGCTGCAGGTGAGCTCCGTGCGCGCCGGGCGAACCTTGAGGACATCGAGCGCATCGATGAACTGACGCTCGAGGATTTCGATGTCGATCTGTCGTCGGTGGTGTTTCCGGAAACGGAGCCGGGGGAGCGTGTGAGCGATCAGGATCTTGAGCTTGCGGCCGAGAGCTTTCTGGCGGCCCTAAAAGGGGACACTGCCGGGCGGCAGGCAGGTCGGTCATGACGAGCCAGGATCCGTTGGAGGAGGAGGATGGGGCAACTGCTTCTGCGCGCAGGCGCACCGACCCTGTGAGGAGCGCGCGGCTCAATGCGATCGCACCGGGCTCTTTGTCTTCTCGCCCATGGAACAGCGAGCGTCATGACGAGCGCGCGAACGGGCGCGCTCACGCGGGCGTCGGGCAGCCGCGAGCGCAGGGCGCACGTCAGAATGCTCGGAAGAGGTGGGAGGTCCCTGAGGAAATTCGAAAACGCTTCCTCGTCACCGGCAATAGCTACTACTTCCACGGTGGACAGCCGGCCTTCGTCGATCGCGGCGATCGGTTGACGACCCGCAGCGAGAACATCGAGGTGGCCACGAGCCTCGCCGCCATCGCGCAGGCGCGTGGCTGGCGCGAGATCACGGTCACCGGCACGGAGACGTTCAAGCAGCTGATGTGGCGCGCGGCCGAGCGCACAGGGGTCATCGTGCGCGACGACGAGGCCACTCTACGGATGCAGGCGGAAGCAAACCGCCAGGTGTCTCCTGGTGCGTCGGCCGCAGCGGAGCCTGCTGAACACGCGGAGCTCACCCTGAGCCAGGCGAGAACATATGAGCCACGCGCGCCAGTGACGGTGTCCCGACCCATGTCCACCGCCATGTTTGATGACGAGGCGTCCTCAGACCAGGCGCTACGAGAATGGCGAGGCCGGCTCATCGAACATGGGGCGGCGCCCTATCGGAACAAGACCGGGAACAACCCCTCCTATTTCATCAAGCTGCAGACCCGTGGAGGAAAGAAAACCTTTTGGGATGCAGATCTGAACCGCGCCCTGCTGACCTCGTTCTCTCGCCCGAAGATCGGTGATGAGGTGGTACTTCGTCGCTGGGAGCACGAGAGCGATACGATCAGGCGGATCGCGAGGGATGAAGATGCGAAGAGGAGGCCTGCGGCGTCTCAAATCCAACACGATCGCTATGTCATCGAGACGCACGATTTCTTGGAAGAGCGGGCGAGATTCTCACGCATGGTGCGCGATGCGTCGGTCTCCTCGCAGATCGCCACACAGCGGCATCCTCAGCTTGCGGGGTCGTACCTGCAGCTGCGCTTGGCGCAGGTCGTTTCCCAGCGCTTGGGCCATTCCGAGGATCAGCGCAGGTTCATGCACATCGTAAGGAACGCCGTGGCGGATGACATCGCGCGAGGAGAGCCGATGAGGATTGTTACACTTCGATCTCGCGCCGTTGCACGCGGCATCTCCCGCGAGCAGCCGGCCCGGGCTGCCGGGCTGCTGCGTGAATGAGGGGGAGGAGGCTGTGGATCGGGATCGCCGCAAACAAGGTTCGTCACAGCACGAGCGTGCGCTGCCATCTCGCGAAGCGCGCAGGCTTGCCGGCGCAGGCTCACTCATCGTCGGTCGCTTGCAGAGCCATGGGACAGCGCCGTATCAGTTTCGTCGGGGCGAGGAGATGTCCTATTACGTCGATCTCACCGTCCTGGGCAATCAGAAGCGCCTCTGGGGGAAGGATCTGAAGCGGGCGCTCGAGCAGGCCGAGACCAAGCCACAGCCAGGCGATGTCGTAGGGGTCCAGCTCGTCTCAAGACGCGCGTTCACGGTCACTCATCGCGAGCGTGATAAGACGGGCCGGGTGATCTCTCAAACAGACCGCGAGGCGCACCGGAACGAATGGAAGATCGAGAAGGTTCAGTACTTCTCAGAGCGTGCGCGCGCGGCCCGGCTCGCTCGCGATGATCAGCGAGATCGCGCTCGTGCTCTTGCGCAACGCCCGGAGCTCAAGTCGACATTCCTGACGCTGCGTGCTGCGCAGGCGCTGGCGGAGCAGCGCCTGCCGAACGCGGCCGATCGTGAGCAGTTCTTGAAGCTCGTCAAGGAGGCCATCCACCAATCGACACTTACGAGGGAGTCCCTGCGAGAGTCGGGTCCGCGTGAACGTTCAATCAAGACGCCAGCGCCAGTACATCCGCGAAAGCGAGAGGATCCGGTGCGGTAAGGGCAGACGGCGTTCCATGGGAACCGCACGGGGAGCGTGGACTTGCCAGAAATGTGAGCGGCTCGCGGGTGATCCGTGATGAACCTTTGATCGATCAAGGCCGCTTTGCTGTTACCCCCACCGTCTGAACCACTCGAGGCCGCCCTCCGCGGCGAGGGCAATTGCAACCTGTTGGATGCCATTCAGTGATGGACTTGGAGCTACCAAACGTGGCATTCCTTGCGGCGTGCGGCAGCCGAGTAAGCACCTGCAACGAACGGCTGCGAGTTGCAGGTTGGTGACATGGCGGACGCTGCTTTACAGAACTTACGGCTTCAGGGTACCTTCCTGCCGACCGTCCCCACAATCGGGCGAATTGTTATTGGAGCATCCAGCGCCGCGGATACAGTGATCTCCTCATGCGGCACTACTACCGAAAGGCGCTCGACCATTGGCGCGCTGTTCTCGTCTCTCAGTGGCGCGCCCACACTGTGCTTGGCGACACGGACGGTGAAAGAATCCCCGTCGAATGAACCACGAAATCGCAGATGAAAATGCCTGGCCACGCCACACAGCCGGATTGACGTGCTGAGATACATTGGAGTTAGTAAAAACGTACTGCCTCTGATCAGGCCTTCAGGAAACAGTCGGAGGATGAATGTACCCGCATCGATCTCGGCCTCTTCCTCCAGGTGCAAAGAAGGCGAAGCGTTGCATCCGGTAAGCATCACTGTTCCAACGGAAACCCCATTGGGTGCACGCAGCACGGCTTCAGCGGGCTTCAGAGCCACCGTGACGGACCGCGCGGGAGCAGCGTTGACAGGCTGTGGATCGTTCCATCGGTAGGTCTGCGGAGCCGCGTTTGTGATGCGAACGTCATTAGCTCCACTGCCATCGGGGATCTGCATGATTTCCGCAGAATGATTCTTGGGTGGCTTGTTGACCGTGATCCGAAGTTCATCTCGTACGTAGGCTTCGAACTTGGCATCGGCATCGTCGAGCGGGCTGAGCGCTATCAGTATCAGGATTCGTCCTCCTGAGCGCAGCGGGCGCTCCCAAACCGGCCGGAAATGTTGACTATAAAGGGGAAGCGGCTTGTCGTCGTGGGGCTTCTGTAGAAGCACGTCCACTTGGAGTACCCGGCCCAGCGGAACGTCAACTTTGAATACATCCCGTGTTGTTGTCACGGGCTTCGCTTTGAGGATGTCGCTAGATCCCGGATTGAAGCGGAAGGTGATTGCGTGCATCCAACCCCTAGCGCCAGCAATGGCGGTCGCGTTGCGCATCAGATGCACCGCTTTTCTTTCCATTCGGTAGTGGATTCTTCCGGTCGCGTGCAGGCTGAAATGGTGGAAGTCACCATCCGAACCTCGGCTCGTTACATACAGATCGTCACCAGCAACATTGAACTTCCAGGGGTTGAAGACTTGCACGTCGTCGCGAAAGATGACGAGCCTCAGAACCTTCCCAATATGCGGCTGCGAAAGGGGGATCATGGGTGGACAGCCTAAACGCCTGGTGGTGACGAGGATATACCGTGTATTCCAAGACTCGCGCGATTTTTTCCAAAGCAGGGTAGCTGGAATATTCTGGCGCTATGATTTGCGCGCCCGAGCAAGCGGCTATGCGCAGGGAACATTTCTGGAATCAAGGGGTCGTTCTGCGCGGACGAACAATCCAGATCCGCCATCGAGGAGCGGCCGAAGGACCTGCGAAGCTCGCGGCCGAACCGTGATCATCCACGCCATTCCGGAGTCTAGGTGGCGGAGTTTGCTCGGCCATGAAACGAGGAAGCCGAAGTGGCCGCCCGGAATCAGCCACAGCGCGTTGCTAGGGATTTCAGTGCGGCGTTCGATGAGATGTCGCATCGAACGGTGTGCGATTGCAGACTGCTGGCGGCGAGCTACCCCGTCTCCGACAGTTTTACTATCCGGCGTGACGTGTGCGCCTACGGGTCACGTCGCCTAGAATTCATGGGACACGCTGATCGAATCCGTCGAGATCCACGCGTCTCGTACAACCGCGTGGTCCCTAAGAAGGTGAGGCATGTAAGACAATACGGTGGGCCCAGAAGAATGGTATGAACCCGGGAACTGCCCGTCGGGCAGCAGAATGGACGTAATGCAATCCTCGCCGATCAGCGGTGTGAGACATGCATCGACTCGCGTCGCGTCGGGCGGAATTTCTTTCGCGTAACAGATGGGGCATACCCCAACGACGTTGTTGCAACCGTCGAACGTTGATATCCCGCGGCGCACGCAAGAATGTCTGGACGGGTATTTCGGACGGGCGATCGAGGATGGAACGAAATCGACCCTGCCAATCATGAGGATATAGTCGACCCTTGGCGGCGCGCGGCATGTAAGCGACGATCGGAGCAGTTCGGGACGATGAAATTCGCACATCGTTGGCGCAGCATCGGCGTAGCCCGAATCGTCCTGCTCGTTAGGGTGCGCGGGCACGTGCCCGTATCTGTTCAGGCGCGATGAACGTTGGCGTCTTGAGATTATCACCGATTGAACCCTCCAGGTGCATGCACAGTTGGCTACGAAGTCGCCGATGTGAAGCGTGAAGTAAAGTGTCCACCAGCGCTATGTCTGTCGTGGCCCTCGCGCTCGCATGGCGCATCGCTTTCGCGGTGGATGGCGATCGTCAGAGACCCGTATCACTGGCGAAAGCGGGCGGGATTCGACAGACATGAAGCATGCGAGCAGTGAGTGTTATGGAAGCGGAGTTACGTAACCTTCTTCCGCGGCTGCATGCCCTCGTTGGTTAACATCATTTGTTGCAGAAACAGTGCTCATGGAGTCCGCGTTGCGGGACTGAACATTACTAGCCAATTCTCGCATGCGACGGTCGATTGTATAGAGACACTATCAAGGATATCTCCTGATGAATGGAAGCTCTGTAACCGCAAATCCACGTTCGACGTATCAAGCTATCCCGCAATGGAGCGAGCGTGTCTGGGTAATGCTCGTCGGGATACTGCTGTTGAATTCGGTACTGCGTGGAATCAGGCCGCCGAATCGCTGGGCGTTAACCCACTTTCTCTCGAACTACGATTTTGGTTTCGCCAAGCGCTCTTTGCAGGGGGCTGTCTTCGCCGCGCTCGATATTCCTGCTATGTACACCTACAGTTTTGCCTTCTGGTACATGATGAGCGTTCTCGCGGCGAACGTGTTGATTTTGCTATGGCTCATGCGACGTCTGTGTGCGGTGGGGGATCTCACTTCACGATTGATTGCGTTGGTGTTCGCATCGAGTCTCGCCGTTGTCGTGTTGGCGCACATAGTAGGATATGGAGACCAAGTAGGGCTGCTGGTCACGCTATTGGCGGTTTTGCTTCGGGACTTCTACAAGCGCTGCATCTTCGTCGCCGTTGTTTTTCCCATTTGCGTGTTGATCCAAGAAACTCAGTTTGTGATGTTCTTTCCATTGCTCGTGTTTCGCTTCCTAATAGATCTTGGTGATAAAGCCACCGAGCAGCGCCGAAAATTACTGTCGCTGTGCCTGGTTTGCGCGTGCGTCTTTGCCACACTGCTCATCGTATTGAGCACGCGCTTGAGCGAAGCGTCGGCAACCGAGATGTATCAATCAATCCAGCCGAGCGTGGAGTTCCCATTGACGGAGTATGGAATCACGTTGACCACAACTTTGACAGACAACTTCCGCATGACGATGGATTTCTATAAAAAACCGTCGGGATATAGCTTCATTCTGTTCAGTTGGGTGGTGACCCTGCCGATTACAGCTTATTTGATGCGCACCTCGTGGTCGCAGATGATTCGAGATCGGCAGTCCATGTTCCTGCGGCTGGTGGCGATGGGCGCGAGCGCAGCTCCGCTGGCCATGCACGTGATAGCTGTTGATGCGAATCGGTTTGCATCGTTCGCATTGATAACGAGCTTCCTGGTATACGCTACTGTGAGGCTGCGGGGAGGTGTTGATGAACAGCTGCCGTCCGTGCCGAAAGCCAACGTCCTCCTGCCCGCAGCGCTGATCGCCATGAGCCTGAGCTCGTCGATCCCATTGTTCGAGGGCTATGTGGTGCGTAGTTTTCCCTATGAAGAACTGCTATTTGATCTGAGTAAGGTGGCTGCTCTAAGAGAGCCATTTCCCCCGCATCCGGAACTATGCTTTGGCACAGGCGACGTCTGTTTGTTCGTCCATGACGGCATGCCGCACTCGGGCATTTCAAAGGCCGATTTCTGCGCGAACGAGCAGTAATCACATGTAAACGACACGGCGATAGCGTGCGACGGAGTGATGCTGTTGGCCACTTGCAGTCTGCTAGAGGTGAACACTTGGCGTTTCAGCACACAGACGAAGGCCAGTACGTCTGAAGTCAGCGCCCACTGACATCTGCGAAGACCGTCTTCGGAGGAAAGGATGTGGCGAGGCTGCGCCTTTGAAGCAGCCAGGTTTCGCCTTGTTTGCAACCGTTCGCCATATTTCTTCGATCGGGGTCGCAACGTGCGTACGTGCCGGCTCCCGTCTCTGCACACACGTCGCAGAAAAGCAAATAGTCGGCGAACCGACGATGAGAGCCACGAGCTGAGCGGTGCATCGACTTTGTCGTTTGTGTGACACTCGATCTGGTCTCGAGCACCGGCCGGATTTAGCGCGGGCATGCACTGGTTTCGCATCGATCTTTCTACCGGAGCAAACTGACGTCATTCCTCGGTGAAAGTACGTGCCCAGGAAAAAGAGGTTCGGTGGGGGGTCGTTACTTCCAAGAAGAGACTGCAACGTCATCGAGGGCTCGATCACACGGCTAAGAAACACTGGGGTGGCGGCTAACGAAAGGGGCATCAATGCAGGCCGGGCACATATTCATACGTAGGGCGAACGCGGTTCTGAGCCGCTATCCAATGTCGGCTTGGATGGATACGCCGACTTCATGGAGAGAGCCCTTGGCGCCTCACCCGCTGACAGAATCGCCGAGATTCTGTGATATTGATCTAACCTTCATGCACCGAGTCCGAATAGCTCGCCCTGCACAGTTCCTTCCGACGGTAAGCTGAGTCTCTGTGACCTCATCTTCTAGGGAAGTTGGAGTTGCTCAGGACGAAATATGTGGTGGAGCGCTCATGATAAGGCGCGAGTTAACTCTCTTCTTGATCGTCGGAGCTTCGAGCGTTCTGCTCGACTTCCTGATCTATAGCAGCATCGTTCGAAGCGCGACTGTTAGCGTTGATGTCGCGAAGGCGAGCAGCTTTTTGATGGGTACTGTATTTACCTATTTCGCGAACCGCATTTTGACATTCGGTCACATTGATTGCCAGCAAGGAAGTTCATGGCGGTACGGAATGCTGTATCTGCTTACGCTATGCACGAACGTGATTGTTAATGCGGCCGCACTGTTTCTGTTGCGTGATGTACGACCAGCAGTGCCATTGGCATTTCTCACGGCGACCGCGATCTCAGCGTCATTGAACTTCATCGGAATGAAGTGGTTCGTGTTCAAAGCAAGCACCTCCTCGGAGACTCAATGAAATTCTCGCTGGTGATACCTTGCTACAACGAAGCTGCAAACCTGCCACTGTTGCTTGCGAGGTGCAGGGATCTAGTAAGCAGGCCTGGCATCGAGGTCATATTGGTGGACAACGGCTCCACCGATTGCACCTCAGCCGTCCTCCAGAGCCTTTTGCCTACTTGCTTGGGATGCCGGAGTGTCCGAGTTGATAGGAATCAAGGATACGGCTTTGGAATTCTCTCAGGGTTGGCCGCTGCGAGAGGGGATGTCGTCGGATGGACCCACGCCGATATGCAAACCGATCCCCTCGACGTGCTGCATGGCCTCGAACTGTTCGAAACGCATGGTGACAGAATTTTCGTGAAGGGGCGTCGCTGTGGCAGACCATTGACGGATGCTGCATTCACGGTGGGGATGAGCGTATTCGAAACCTTACTCCTCGCGAGGCCGCTATGGGATATTAATGCTCAACCAACGATGTTTTCGAGGGCCTTCTACAACTCGTGGCAGGTCGCGCCGAAGGACTATTCTCTGGACTTGTATGCCTACTATCACGCGTTGCGCCAGGGGCTCTCTATACATCGTTTCCCCGTTCGCGTCCGAGAGCGGGTTCATGGCTCATCGCACTGGAACGTGAGCTGGGCCGCGAAGAGGAAACTCATCCGCAGAACAGTCGATTTCAGTCTTGGGCTGCGAAATGAATTTGATCATGACCAAAAACGACGCTAGGCGATGATGGCCGGATACCCCCGTCGCGGAAGTGCACACCATACGCTGATGTGGTGGCGCAGCGGAGCATCAGGGCGATGCTGCCTCAGATAGGACCGGCTTGTCTCCGAAATGGCCCGGTGTGAAGGCTTGTCACTGGGGAGTGGAAAGGTGGCGATGGGCCCGCTCACGGGTCTCTAAGGGCGCATTTTGGCACTCCTGTTTCGGTCAACCTGTACCGTGTACAGACGCCGGACCGTCCGCTGCATTGAGTTCGCCGCTAGAGATGGCCGGTCGGTTGCTCCCATCTGCATGCGTGTACGGTCGCTGAGGGCTGACCTGCGTCGGTAGCAATGTCGCAGGTCACGCAAGCCCGATTGACCACGATTCGAGGAGCCGACGGTGAAATTCCAGAGTGCTGGGGATGTGCATCCAAACTATCATCGTCTTGCCATCATTTGATGAGCGGACCGGCGCATGTTCGAGATCCGTCTGCCGACTGATCTGGTAATCACACTGGAAACCCTGGAGCCCTATCGCACTGAGTTTACCGCCATCGCAGTGGAAGGCGCTTTCAACTGCTACTGGCCCGTTGATGGTCGGCCGAGGCCGGCAATGCCAAGCTGGTGAACACCTCGAAGGCAAGTCAGTACGAGCGAATCAAGGACACCGGCGATCGCTACGATGCTGTCTGGTTGGCGCAGCAGATGGGGCTCGGCATCTCGCCCACGGAGCACATTTACCCGACGGAACGGCGTGTCGTGCACGATTTCCTGCGTATCGCTCCAGCCTTTTCTCGTGAGTGTTCCCCAGCTGTCCACGCCGCGTGAGCAAGTCCCGCACGCTGGCGGACACCTGAGCAGAACGCACGAATAGATCGCTAACTGCCTAACGTACAAGGCAACCCTCCAGTCACTGGCGCCACGCTGTTCACTATCGCGTGGAATCACCGTTCACCATCGCGGTTCGCAGCTGTATCCGCGGGCACGATGAGCGCAAAGCAAGCTTTGCGCGTGAGCTCAATGAGCAGGGACCACATGCAAGAGACGCCCGGTCTCAGATAACGAGACTCGAAGAGTGTGGGCGGCTAGGGGCTTGATCGTGTCAAGACACAACAGCGTTGGGACCTCTGAATGTCTATGGTCTCCGGGTTTCGACATCGCGCTGAGCCTGGTTGCTGCCGAGGGCGCGAAGACGTAAGGAAAACAACACTCAATCCCCTTCTGACGACGCCGTGCGGCCGCGCCGGAGTCCTCGCGAGTGGTCTCGCGCTGGCGCGAAGCGCGGGCCATCGAAGCCGTGCCTCGCGAAGCAACTGAACTGCCGATCAGCTTTATGCCGCTCGATGGAGGAGTGTCGCGAGAATATTAAGCGGTGGCACTGCTTGGTACTGCCCATGATCGCAGCTGTAACTCGGCCGTTTTCGAATGCCGACTCGAGAAAGAGAAAGCCGTAGCAGATCAACCAGGTTCGTTGCCCCAATAGTGATCACGCGGCGATTTCGGAGGCTTCGGAGAAGCTGTGTTTAGAGAGGGACGGGTCCGTGAGTCGAATGATGATGTTTCTGTGCTCTGCTTGGATCCTAACTGCTAGCGGGGAGGTTAGGGCGTCACAGGGCGCAACGATCACCTATCCGGAGATCGTCAGCCGTATTTACAGCTTGGCGCATCTCGCGGAACCACCGGGGAAAGGTGAGAAAAGCGGCAATTGGACAAGTTACGCTCGAGCGGCGCAGTACGATCCAGCGAGTGGCGCTTACAAGGACTGGGGAGAGTTCGACGATAGCGCTGGAGTCCTTCGTAAAGAGGGAGACAGCGATGTTGTCGTAGAAGCGAAGGGGCCCGGCGTGATTTGGCGCGTATGGTCGGCCTATCCTCGCCAGGGTCATATCAAGTACTTTATCGACGGCGCCGAAACCCCTGTCTTGGACATGCCCTTTGAGGAATATTTCAATAACCTCAAGGAGCCGTTCAACTACCCGGAACTGACCCACGTAGTTTCTCGGGGATACAACAGCTACATTCCCATACCCTTTCGAAAGTCCATAAAGATCGTGCTGGCGAAGGGTTGGGGTCTGTTCTATCACTTCAACTACACCATTCTCCCGGATGGGACGTCCGTGCCCAGCTTCAAAGGATATTTCGACGGCGCTGAAAAGGCAGCTCTTGCACAAGCCAATGAGATTCTCGGTCGGCGAGGGAATCAAGGAACAGCGGCAGAAGCCGGTGAGCTGCTCACACGAGAGATCCGCATCCCTCCTGGAGGAACTGCGCGCCTGGCCAATCTTCGGGGCCCGAGAGCAATCACCTCGATTCGGGTGACTCCGATCGATTTGGGCGATGCTACAGGCCGTGGCGACAGTCACTCTGAAGACATTGAGATCCTGCGCCAATTGGTAATGCAAGTCGCGTGGGATAACGAGAGCTCTCCTTCGATCTGGTCGCCGTTGGGAGACTTCTTTGGGACCGCCCCAGGCATCAATCGTTATCGGTCACTGCCAATGGGGATGACTTCCGATGGCTTCTATTCGCACTGGTATATGCCTTTCTCCAAGAGGGCGATACTTGAGCTTAAGAACGATGGACGCACCATGCGTCGCCTGCGTATCTCCGTGACGCATCAGCCGGAGCCACGCGCGGATCGCTTGTTACGCTTTCACGCAAAGTGGCATCGGGACGACTTCGGAGCGCGGGACGCAATTCGCTATCTCGAAGGGGATCGGTGGCCCGATTGGCCAGTATTGATGGTGGAGGGTGGGCCGGGCCGGTTCTGCGGCTTCCACCTTCACGTCTGGAACCCGAACCCGGCCGGCAGCAAACGTAAGGCCATTCCAGGAGGCTGGGGAAATTTGAGCCTGGAAAAGAAAGCTCTGCTGGACTGGTTTGTCAAGCACCGAGTATGGTGGGGAGAAGGGGATGAGAAATTCTTTGTGGACGGAGAGAAGTTTCCCTCGACCTTCGGAACGGGCTCTGAGGATTACTTCGGGTATGCCTGGGCGGCTTTCCATCCAGAAGTATTCGACAGTGCCTTCCAAAGCCAGCCTCTGAATCGCAACAACTATGGCCACGTTTCCAACGTCCGATTCCAGGTGGCAGACAACGTGCCCTTTCACCGTTCCTTCGAGGCGGTCATCGAGAAATACCATCCGAACGCGTGGCCATTGCTATATGCCGCCACGGCTTACTGGTACCAGGCAGCGGGAAGCGCCGATGCCTACAGGCCGGTTCCGGTTCAGGAACGACTGAATTACTTCGTGGATGTCGAACGAGACACCGATATCATCGAGGCCGAGCAGCTAGAAATCGTCAAGAAAGACGATGGAGTCGTCGTGTTCGACGCATGGGCTTCGGTCTTCAGTTCGGATCATGCCATTGTGTGGAAAGACGTGACCAAAGCACACGCCCGCCTTGTTCTAAAATTTCCTGTAGAGGAAGACGGGAATTTCGACGTGCTAGTGCAGGTAGGTCGTAGTCCTGACGCTGGCGTTTATCAGATGAGTCTCGATGGGCAAGCAGTTGGAGAGGCTCTCGATTTGGGGGGCGGGATGGATGTAAAGCGAGCCGAATCACAGAACGATGTGCTGTTCTTTGCTCGCAGCCAATACGCAAGACAACTTCAAGAGGTCAGCTTAGGTCGCCACTACTTGAGAAAAGGGGATCATTACCTCGGCGTCGAATCCCTCAAGTACAAAGCGCCTTTGGGTCTCTCATTTCCTTTGGATTATGTTCGGCTGCGGAAAGAGTGACAGCCTATGAGCTTGGTGCAGCATCACCGTTCCAGGCACCACCGGCATCGGTGCAGCGATGGCGGCCACAGCAGTGTTCGCCAGCGATGCGCCGGCTGGCACGATTCTGCTTTGCAGTGGGTTTCTACTCAGCAAAGACTTGCTTTGCCCTCACGACGAGCATTGTCCATCGCTAGCCCGGGCGTCATGCAAGCCAAGCGCTGGGATTGAGTGACAACAGATCGATGCGCTCGCACATTATCTTGCTCTGCCGAGCTAGACGTTACATGCTGGACTTGAGGTCGAAAAACAAATCGTGAATGACGCTCAAAGAGACGGACACATGAGCCGCCAAATCTTCTTTTGGTCGGTGACATCTGCGCTCGCGGGATTTATCTTCGGGTTCGATACTGTCGTCATCTCCGGCGCGGAGCAGAAGATCCAGGCGCTATGGGGATTAAGCGCGGGCACACATGGTATTGCGACAGCTTCGGCGCTTTACGGAACGGTCGTGGGCGCGCTGCTGGGCGGATGGCCCACCGACCGCTTTGGGCGTCGGCGTACTTTGCTCGGCATTGGCATCCTCTACATCGTATCGGCAGTGTGGTCGGCTCTGGCCACCGACGTGTATTCGTTCATCATTGCCCGACTGATCGGTGGCTTGGGCATCGGAATCTCAACGGTTGCTGCGCCGCTCTATATATCGGAAATCGCACCTCCCCGGTATCGTGGACGCTTGGCGGGAATGTTCCAGTTCAACATTGTCTTCGGCATCGTCATCGCATATCTGTCGAACGCCTTGTTGGCGGGTGCTGGTCAGAGCGCCTGGCGCTGGATGCTCGGTGTCGCTGCGCTTCCGTCGATCCTGTATACGCTTTGTTGCTTGGTGATTCCGGAGAGTCCTCGTTGGCTCCTGGGAGTCGGGGACCACAAAGCCGGTGTCGCCGTGTTGAAGTTGATCGAGCCGAATGCGTCGGATGAGAAAATTGCGGCCCAAGCGGAGGCTATATTGGCCGGATCCGCGGAGAAGGCTTCAGCGGAAAGATTCTGGAGTTCATCGCTACGCGTACCCATCCTACTAGCTTTCTTCGTGGCATTTTTCAACCAGCTTTCCGGGATTAATGCGATCCTCTATTTTGCTCCGCGCATCTTCGAAATGACCGGATTGGGTACACAGGCGGCATTACTGCAGTCCGTCGGGATCGGTATCACTAATCTGATCTTTACACTCGTCGGATTGTGGCTCATCGATCGCCTGGGCCGGCGCACACTTCTATATCTTGGCTCGTATGGGTATATCATTTCTCTTGGGCTTGTGGCATGGGCGTTCTTCACGGCCATCTACAGTATCGTGCCCATCTGCATTTTCGCTTTCATCGCTGCGCACGCGATTGGACAGGGCACCGTGATCTGGGTTCTGATCTCGGAAATATTTCCGAACAAGCACCGCGCGGTGGGGCAGGCGCTTGGTAGCTTCACGCACTGGATTTTTGCGGCGTTGCTAACTTCGTTCTTCCCGAAAGTTGTCACTACCTTTGCTCCGGGCTACGTCTTCCTGTTTTTCTGCTTCATGATGGTCTTGCAACTGATCTGGGTTAGGGCCATGGTGATCGAAACAAAAGGTGTGCCGCTCGAACAGCTGCATGAGCGGCTCGGAGTGGCATAGGATGACCTTCACCGTGGTTGGCTTGGGGGAGGTTTTATGGGATCTCCTACCCACGGGGCCGCAGTTGGGCGGTGCCCCGACGAACTTCACCTATCAGGCCGCGGCGCTGGGGGCTCAAGCGATGATGGTGACTCGAGTCGGTGACGATGATCTTGGCAGGGAAGTAATGAGGCGCTTTCTGGAGAATAATCTCTCGGGCGACACGGTCCAGGTCGATCGCACTCGACCGACCGGCACGGTGGCTGTGACATTGGATGAGGAAGGTGTCCCGCATTACACATTCGCCGAGGATGCAGCTTGGGAAAGACTCGTGGCGACCGATGTTGCAATGCAGGCCGTCCGCGGGGCGCATGCTGTCTGCTTTGGGACGTTGGCGCAGCGAAGTGAGACCTCGCGCGGCGCCATTCAGCAGTTGGTCGCTGCGGCGCCGGCTCATGCACTCAAGATATTCGACGTCAATCTGCGTCTCCCATTCTATTCCCGCGAAGTGATCGACCAGTCGTTGCGCCTCTCGAACATTCTGAAGATGAACGACGAAGAGCTCGCGGTAATGACCTCGATGTATTCGCTTCACGGCGACGTCCGAGAGCGGATCGAACAGTTGGCGTGCGCCTTCGGCTTTAAGGTCGTTGTCGTGACCTGCGGCGCCTCGGGGAGTTTGATCCATCAAGAGGGAAGTTGGTCAGTGCTTCACTCGCAGGCGACACCGGTGGTCGATACAGTGGGAGCTGGGGATGCCTTTGCAGCCGCCCTGGCCATGGGACTCTTGGCTGGGATGAGCTTCCGCGAAGTTCACGTGGTTGCCGCCGAGCTCGCACGCTACGTCTGCTGTCAATATGGTGCGACGCCGTCACTGCCAAAGGGATTCCGAGATAGATTGGATAGGTCGAGTCCACACGGCATAGCCTGAACATCGCCCGAGAGTCGCTTGAAGTAATGGCATCGGGGCAGGCTCGATATGAATGGTCTTTCGTAGCGGATCTGCTCACATTGATCCGTGAGATCAGCCATCATCCCCGACGCGGATCGATGCATGCATCACACCCTCTACGCCCGCCCAAGCTCGCGCAGGAGGAAGTTGCCGAGCCCACGATGCTCTCTCCTGCTACGATGCCGATCTGGTCTCGCAGCTGACGCAGACAAGCAATCGTCTGCGCGGATGGCTCACGCAGACGCATCCCGCCTTGGAATGCGTCATCGGCGCGGTTAGATCATCCAGCAGTACTGGGCCTGCTCGAGCGTTACCCATGGTCGAGCGCTTGTCGGCAGTCAAGAGAAGGATCTCGTTCATCGTCTGCTTAAGCCGGCGCCACCGATGGGCAAGAGGTTGGCTGCGGAGATCGTCCGAGCACTTAGCGAATAAACGGCGGTTGTGCATAGAACCAAAGCCGCGGCGATGGTCGTTCCGTTCCTCGCAGGAACGCAAACGCGTTGGGCAACTTCTCAAAGCTCACCCTCTCTTCGCGGTCCAGACCGGCATGCCGGGAGTCGCGATCTGGACCGCGGATCGACTCCTCGCTGACGTGACTTGCCGACGTCACATCCACGGCACATCTGGCCGCTTACGCTGTCCTGGCGCCCGTGACCCGCCGCTCAGCTCCCTCATCGGAGGCCAGCATCCTTCCGGGGGGCAATAAAGTCCTCAAACGAAGCCCTCCTATCCGTCTTCGCCTCGATACGCGAGCCGATCTCGAGCGCATACTACGATCGCAGGAACTAACAGGAAACGCGACACTGTCGCTTATTGCCGTGGCACGGCGTCAATGCGACGTGCTGCTTCGCTATGCTCCGAGACAGCACCTTCTACTGCTTACCCGTAGCCACTACGGAGCTGACAACGACATGGAGGATGCCCCGACGCCACTCAGGCCGCTGAGTGGCGCGGGGGAGCAACCAACTCGTGTTATCACCTTAGGCGCTTCACGTGTGCCAGTGCTCGAGCACCGTTCACGTTGGCTGGCGCCAAGTGTGCAGTCGCTTCACAGGAAGTGCAAGTTGCTGCGCGAGGCTTCGGGCGATACGTCGCCCTATGTTCCTGAGGGTGGCTTCACACCGTGAGAAAATAAAATGTTGAGAGCCAGTTGACACGCGTCCGCTCCAGTATAGCTAAGCTGTGAGAGTGTCGCGCCCACTCAATGCTGGTTCGTGCCAAATCTCAGTGTCAGATCGAAAGGTCCGCACGACTAAGGATCTGAAAGCCCTCAAGAAGATTGTGATGGATAAATATCAACCACATCAGGACAGTGATGTGGTTCTATGAGCTTATGGTCACTCAGGAAAAGGTCATCGTGATCGATGTCGATGGAACGTTGGCCGGGCGACGTGGGCCGGGGCAATCTTACGCGGAGGTAAGCGCCGTCCCCAGCGTCGTGCAGAAGATTCGTGAGATGAAAGAGAAGGGCTATTGGATCATCTTGTATACAAGCAGGAATATGCGAACGTACGATGGAAACATCGGCAGGATAATGCGTCACACGGCGCCTGTTCTCGTTGAGTGGCTCGCTCGCCACGAGATTCCGTACGATGAGCTCCATTTTGGAAAGCCTTGGTGCGGTCACAACGGTTTCTACGTGGACGATCGAGCGGTACGGCCACGGGAATTTACGGTGTTGGATCTTGCTCAGATCGAGTCTTTGATTCGAAAGGATCGATTGTGCGATGGATAGCCTCGTCGTGCTCGTGCCGAATTGGGCTGGTCTCTCGCCAGACATGCAGGCCGAGACGGGAGCAAAGTATGCTTCGTTTATTCAGCTCGGCGGCGCGCCCCTGTACAAGCGCATCATCTCTCAGTACAGAAGCGACGATCACAGCGTTCGGATGGTTTTCTTGCTCTCTCCCGATGCTCCTGAGCTTGATATTGACCCGGCCGAGCGTTTGAGCATCGAGGCCGTTCGACTCAACGAGAGTGGAAGCATTGGGGAGACTGTCCTCGCGGGAATCACAAGGATTACACCGGGTGACGTGGTCGTCGTACACATGGCCGATACACTGCTCGACGTAGAAGAAATGCCTCTCGGCGATGCCGTGTATGTTCAATCCAGAAGCGACCTTTACCGTTGGACAAGTGTAACAGTCGACGCTGCGGGCACCGTGAAAATCACCAACGATCGCCAGGAGGTCGAACCCTGTGGCCCCAGGCTCGTCTGTGTCGGCCTCTTTTCGTTCAGAGATGGCAAGCGTTTGGCGACTGAATTGCTCAGAGCAGTGGAGCTGAGTAGCCCTAAGCGGGAGCCATTCTTCGTGGCGCTCGAGAGTTACTCAGCTATCCGTCCGATGGGCTTGCGCGCGGCGAAACGATGGTTGGATTGTGGTCACGTGGATGGCTATTACGAGTCACGGCTGAGCTATCAGAATGTACGACACTTCAACTCACTGAGCTATGACGCCCTCCGAGGACGCGTGACAAAGAAATCGCGGAACACAGATGATTTCCGCAAGCAGGTGCGCTGGTTTAAGCAAGTTCCTGATGAGGTTGCGCCTTTCCTTCCTCGGGTGTTTGATAGCAGCGACGGCGACGATCCGTTCATTACGATGGAGCTGTTGTCGATCCCGACATTGAGCGATCTGTTCGTCAATCAACGGCTGAATCTGGGGGCGTGGAATGATGTTGTTCGCTCAGTGTCCTGCATTCAGTCCTACTTTGCCGGAAAAGCAGTAAGAAGCTCGCTAGCACCACAGCTCGCACAGGCGGTCTATTTTGACAAGACGCAGTCACGTCTGGCGGAATTTACAGCGCAACTTCCAGCTACGAAGCACTACTTCGTATATCGCGGCGCTGAAAGGTGGTCGATCGATCGTGTCCAGCGAACTTTGGCTAGCTTCGTCGAGCGTTCAGGGCTGCTGAACATAAAGGAGCTCACACCGATCCACGGAGACTTCTGTTTCAGCAACTTGCTATATGACCCCAAAGTTAGGCTGATAAAGATGATTGACCCACGAGGAGAGTTTGGCGTGCCCGGTGTGTTCGGGGATCGCCGATACGATCTCGCGAAGTTGGCTCATTCTTATGCCGGCGGGTACGATTTCGTTGTCTCCGATGTGTTCTCGGTTGAGGTAAACTCTCAAGGCGCGTTGCATGTTGGACTGAGGTCGTGCGACTACCACACCAGAGTGCGCTCCATCTTTGATGCGGTTCTGCTTCCCGAAGCCGAGCTACGGGGCCAAGTATATGCGCTGCAGGCCTTGTTGTTTCTAAGCATGCTGCCCTTGCATGTAGATATGCCGAAACGACAGCTTGCGATACTCACCATTGGTCTGCAGCTATACGCTAAGAGTTGGGACGGGGGAACTGACGGATGACGGTTTTGATTACGATGGCCGGCGTGGGCTCTCGTTTCAAGCAGCGAGGATACCTCCCGCCGAAATTTCGCATCATGGCCCGGGGGCGCTCCCTGATGGATTGGTCACTATCGTCATTGGAAGCCTTCTTCAACGATCGATTTATCTTTGCATATCTAGATGAGGAGGATGAAGGTTGGATCCGCGCGACGGCGGAAGCCTTAGGCATTGCCGAAATCGTTGTGGCGAAGCGCTCTGGCGTGAGTCGCGGACAAGCTGAGACGGCGTTCGACGCTTTGGTGCATGCCGATCCGCAGGAGCCATTGTGGATCTACAACATTGATACTTGCGTAAGGCCAAACGCAATGCGTCCGAAAGATCTTGGAACGGCTTACGGCTGCCTCCCAGTGTTTCAATGCAGCGAGCCGAGCATGAGCTTCGTTCGCTATGGTGCCGGCTTGGATGTGATCGAGGTGGCGGAGAAGCAGCCGATATCAAGTTGGGCAACGGTCGGGCTGTATGGATTCATTTCCGCCGAAAGCTTCTCGCAGCACTACGAAGAAGCCTATGAACGGCGGCGCATACAACTCTCGCACGGTGAGCGCTACGTTGCTCCTCTATACGAGGTCATGCTCGTCCAGGGCAAGCGTGTCGTCGCCCCGCGCCTGGACATCAGTGATGTACATACCCTCGGTACGCCCGCTCAGGTTCTTGCTTTTGATCCAGAGGCGCAGCCGCCATTTGGTAGCCCTGCATCGTTGCGATGACCGCGTCGCGCTAACCCTCGTCCTTTGCAACTGAGCAAGCGCGGCCGAGGCGCTAGTCCTGTGCGCTATTCGCAGCTGGTGTTCGTCCGAGCGACGCGTGCTGCGCGCATGGGTCATGCGTGCTTTCGCTGGTGAGATTCGCGACGGCTAGCTTGTGATGTGCGTCTGGGTCCAAGGCTGCTAGCGGGGGGAAGTGGGGCCCATTTCATTGCAGGCATTGCCATTTTGGCCTGGCTTCATAAGCTGACAAAATGGAGCTTCTCGAACCTTACGTGTCGACCTCCATGACTTCTGGATCACTGGACGCCCCGGCCCTGTACCGCGCCAGTGAGGGCAAGCCGGTGCTGAAGCGTGCTGCCAGATGAGTTAAGGGGTTCGTCTCACGCGGCAAGGGGCCGGCACACGTCTTACTGACTGCTACAGCGGGGGGTGAGCGCCAACTGTCGCTACTTGCAGGATCGCTTTCGGTAAATCGGTCGGCTGATATGATCCGTCGCCGAAGTATTCCATTGCTCGAGCTGTCGAATCCTGCCGTGTTCTAGGCGAGATCCGCCGGGCTGATTCAAATCTCCAGCACCACAGCCCCCTATCACACCACCCCTCCTAAGAAATAACGTCTTCTCAGCGCTGCAGTTCGTCTTCGCGCATTCAGTCGATTCTTCATGTGACAATCCACTGTAGCGGCTCACTGAAAACCTCCTCGAGTGTCTCCCTGCGCAGAGTGATGACCTGCTGGCTGAACTTCGGACCAGCTGATGCTTTGTGGGATGATGGCTCCTCGGGATGGAGGAGCGATGAAGAAGAGCCGGTTCACCGAAGAGCAGATGGTCAAGATTTTGCGAGAGGCCGACCAGGCGCCGATCGCCGAGGTAGCCAAGAAGCACGGCGTCAGCGACGTAACGATCTACGCCTGGCGTAAACGCTTCGGCCAGTTGGAGTCCGTCGATGTGAAGCGATTGCGCCAGCTGGAGCAGGAGAACGCCAAGCTCAAGAAGCTGCTGGCCGAGCGCGACCTTGAGATCGACGTGATGAAGGAAGTCGCGGCAAAAAAATGGTGAGCGCGCACGTGCGTCGCCAACAGGTCGCGTTCGTGTGTGAACGTGGCGTGTCGCAGCGGCGAGCGTGCGCGCTGATGTCGGTGGCTAGATCAACGATTCGGTACGAGTCCCGTTTGCTGGCCAAGGATACGCCCGTGGTGGCAATCATGCGCGAGCTGTCGGCGCAGTACCCGCGGTACGGTTATCGTCGGATCCATGTGTTTCTCAACCGCCAAGGCCATGTGATGAGCCTAGACCGAGCGCATCGGATCTGGAGGCAGTATGGCTTGCAGGTGCCCAGAAAAAGCCTCGCAAGCGCGTGGCAGCGAGCCGGCCCCGGCCACTGGCAGCGTCGGATGCCAACCAGGTCTGGGCCTATGACTTTGTGTACGACGCCTGCGCCAACGGCCAGCAGCTGAAATGCCTAACCGTTATCGATGAGTACACGCGAGAGTGTCTGGCGATCGATGTCTCCGGAAGCATTCGATCGGCACGAGTCATCGAGTTACTCTCCCGGCTCGTCAGCACGCATGGCGCCCCACGGTATCTGAGGTCCGACAACGGGCCGGAGTTTGTCTCCACAGCCGTGCTACGCTGGCTGACGAAAGCAAGCATCGGCACCGCGCACATCGATCCGGGCAAGCCATGGCAGAATGGCTCGAACGAATCATTCAACGGCAAGTTTCGCGATGAGTGCCTGAGCATGCAGTGGTTCAAGAATCGAGTCGATGCGAAGATCCTGATCGAAAACTTCCGACGTGAGTACAACGAGATTCGGCCTCACTCGAACCTCGGACAGCTCACGCCTATACAGTTCAAACAAACCCTTTCAACAACGAGCCCGAAAGCCGCATCTCCGAAGTAATCACTGGTCCGAAGAAAGCCAGCAGGTCAGTGACAGCCGAGCGCGTTTCCGGCCACTACACGGGGTTGCGATTCTCGGTTGAACATCTGGTCGTCAGTCTAAGCAGAACAGGCGTGCTTCTTCGATTTTCGCTTCACCCCCTGGATCGATCTGATTCGGGGCAATGGTGCCAAAGCGGGAGAAAAAACTCTTGATGTCGGGTTGGTTTAAGAACCGTAAGGCTCCAGAGTTCGGAACGCCTCCCGCGGGATCAAGTCTGATCAGATAGTCCGATCGGGCTCTGCGAAACGCGAATTGCATCAACGAATAGCCTTCTAAGTAGAATCTCTCCAAGGATTTTCTGGACTCAAAGCTTCCAGGCGTCCCCCAAGAGATCTTCGCCCAGCCCATATCTCTACGCCATATCTTGATTTCCAAGGCTATATAGTTGCTCGTTACGCAATAGTCGCGTATGTCGAAATAGATCGGCCCCAGTGCGAGTTTGGCGGAAGGGGCAGATTCTCTCAAATACTCGAGACCTGCCTCACCATATTTTGTTTCCTTCGAGGTCAGACGAATGTAGGCACCGTCACCAGAACCCAGTTCACCTTCGTCATCTTCTATCCTCTGAGCCGTCCATAACGGCGGATACAATGGCCACTGCGGGTTGATAGGTATAACCAAATCTGGCTTTAGCTTTTGGAACTTTGCGTACGCAGTCCACTGCAGGTGGGCACGTGAAAACACGTCCGCTGTTGATGGAGCGTTGACTTGTGGAATAGTCAGGAAATTCGCGGCGCATATGGCGCTCGTCAGACATGTCGTAGTTAGCTTAAGTACCATGTCGTCCTTTGCACAGACAAATGCAATGTAGAATATCAGCGAGTATGGAAATATGAAGTACCTTGCGAATATATCATTCATCGGATTGAGGTCAGAAATCGCGGCGTATCCGGACGCCATTGCGATAACAAACAACATGACAATCGCCGCGACGGCGGCAAGCGTAGGAGAGATCCATATCGCTGGATCGAGGCGCCGTCTCACGAGAATCCATCGTACGAAGGAAAGCAGGGTGACACACCAAAACAGAACTGCTGTCGCACACGTGATTCTATTAGTCGCTCCGAAGAGTATCGAGGACCCGAGAGCATGGAGCCAGTGTTCCGTGCTCGCGTCCAGTGCGCTTTTGGATATCCTTGGCGACACAACAATCGATATCGCCTGAATCATCCCGCAGATGGGAACAATCGTATACATAGCCTTTCTTGACGCCCAGTCGCGAAGAGCGGCGAACCGAACCGCGAGGACGGGGATTAGTACTGATGAGAACGGACCACTGAGGCTGGCGACTACGAGGAACAATCCCTCTAGCAAGGAGGTTGGCTTGTGACTTGGAAGGCAGACGTAGAATGCAAGCGCAGTTCCGAGGAGAAAGAAGGAGGGGGTTAGATACAGGAACGAACATGCCGTGGCGATCGGCTGAAGGGCGATTGCGATGACGAGAAGTGCGATCAGATGATGATCAATGCCACTTCTTTCTGCCCGGGTGGTCAGCACGTAGACTATAGATAAGAACGGAACTATCGCTCCAAACAAGAAGATGTATGGGGTGATTGCAAGAGGTAAGGACCGGGCAAATAGAGCAACGATCCGTATATAGAGGTGATGGTAGCCCGCGTAGGCGGCCCACACCGACCGAATCCCTAGTTCATTGGCGTGTTTGATGAAGACGTAGCCGTCGTCAGCGAACAAGCTATCTTCCACAAAACTGATGTCCTCGACTCTCAAAGCAAGTGCGACGACTGCAATCGGAAGTATGAGCCAAAAGCTGCGCGTTCTGGCAAAGATCGGTCCGGCATTCATGTTATGAAAGCCCATTGTAGGTAGGGTGACGGTGAGCTTAGTTCCAAATGAGTTCAACCGTTACTTCGTTGAACCGGGAGCTTGCCTCAAGGCCGTCACCGATGAGCCCGCGGGATAGTTCTGGCTGCTGCGGGCTCGCCGTGATGAAGGTGCGTGCCATTGGTCCCGGGCAAGCCGCTGGGCTGACTACTAGCTGCATATCGGTCCGATGCAGCCCTCCGAGAGGATTTCGCTTCGACGCCGTGGTGCCCAGAAGAGGAGCGAAGGAACGCTTTCCGGTCCAGCAACGATGTTCGTACAACGAAATAGCCTGACTCTGTTTAAGAGTCCTCGTCAGGCCTCGGTCCAGGCTATGCAAAGCGGACAATCAGGGCGACGACCATTCGATTAGTGCGCCCGGGCAGCGACCATGCTGCACTGTGTGCGTAGTAAGGCAATTGTTGAAAAGGTCGCGCTACTGTTTGCGGCGGACATAGAGTTTACTTCCGTGGTCGAGGCGGGCTCCAGATGAAACTGCAAACGATCGATCGAAGCCTGGCTTTGCTGGTTGACCACGAGATGACATAGCTCGCGCGGGCTCATTCCAAGCACGCGTCCAAATGCGCGCGCGAGACCGGTGCAATCGCGGTAACCGACAGCGTAGGTGATCGCGGCAATGGAAGATTCGTGTTAACGCCGAAGTAATACTGACCCAACCGGAGGTGCGGACGAAATCTTGGACTATCTGGAGGGTAGTTCATGTATTCGTACGAGGATCGGCTTCGAGCTGTGCGGCTCTACATCAAGTTGGGTAAACGACTCGCCCTGACCATTCGTCAGCTCGGCTACCCGACGAAGAACGCACTCAAGCACTGGCATCGAGAGTACGAGCAGCGCCTGGATTTGTCCGCTGGCTACGTGCGCGAGCCGAAGTACTCGCAGGCGCAGAAGGAAGTGGCCGTCAAACACTACCTAGATCACGGCTGCTGCTTCGCGGTGACGATTAAGGCGCTAGGCTATCCGTCGCGGACTCTGCTTCCTTCATGGGTCCAAGAACTGCGCCCACAGACGCGCACGCGCGTTGTTGGCCGAATCCAGGGCCTGACGCCAGCAATGAAGCAGTCCGCAGTCATCGAGTTATGCATGCGACAAGGAAGCGCGCAATCAGTGGCTCAAGGGCTGGGCGTGTCTCGGCCATCGTTGTACAACTGGAGGAATCAGCTACTCGGCCAAGATGCCTCCCGATCAATGAAGCGCAAGAAGAACTCCCCGCCAAGCTCTGAGCGAACCGAACTGCAACAGCAGGTCGAGACGCTTCAGCGGGACATCCGTCGCCTGCGGCTCGAGCAAGACCTGCTGAAGAAGGCAAATGAACTCTTAAAAAAAGAACTGGGCATCGACCGGCGGCTCCTGACGAATCGGGAGAAGATGCAGCTGGTTGATGCCCTGAGACCGACATACACGCTAACGGAGCTTCTCCGAGAAGTGGGCTTGCCCCGCAGCTCCTACTTCTACCATCGGGGCCGACTCGCAGTCGCGGACAAGTACGTCGAGGTGCGTCGCCTCATGACCGACATCTTCGAGCGCAACTACCGTTGCTACGGCTACCGCCGGATGCAGGCATCGTTGACCAGAAA
This sequence comes from Steroidobacter gossypii, assembly GCF_016801985.1. Taxonomy (GTDB): domain Bacteria; phylum Pseudomonadota; class Gammaproteobacteria; order Steroidobacterales; family Steroidobacteraceae; genus Steroidobacter; species Steroidobacter gossypii. The sequence goes on from NZ_JAEVLS010000011.1 coordinate 50,738, forward strand.
GTCCGTAAACGTCTCAGAGAAGGTCGTGCAGCGACTGATGAAGCAGGAGTGCCTGATCGTCGTCAAGCACAAACGTCGTCGATACGGCTCATACATGGGCGAGATCAGTCCGGCGCCGGACAACCTCCTGAACCGCGACTTCACCGCGGATGCACCGAACGAGAAGTGGCTCACCGACATTACAGAGTTCCAGATTCCGGCCGGCAAGGTGTACCTGTCTCCCATGATCGATTGCTTCGATGGCATGGTGGTCAGCTGGTCGATCGGCACGCGCCCGGACGCCGAACTCGTCAATGCGATGCTAGACTCTGCTATCGAGATGGTCGCCGGCCGCGGCGACCGGCCCGTCGTGCATTCCGATCGCGGCAGCCACTACCGGTGGCCTGGATGGCTCTCACGGATAGCTGCCGCCAAGCTGGTCCGCTCGATGTCGCGCAAGGCGTGCTCGCCAGACAACGCAGCGTGCGAGGGCTTCTTCGGTCGCCTGAAGAACGAATTGTTCTACTCGCACAATTGGCTGTCCACGACCATCGAGGAGTTCATCGCCGCGTTGGACTCCTACATCCGCTGGTACAACGAAGCGCGGATCAAGATCTCGCTGGGCGCACGCAGCCCCGTCGAGTACCGTAGCAATCTCGGGATCGCTGCTTAACCAGTCCAAGAATTCCGCCGCATCCCCACCCCGCCGAGGCAAAAGTGACCCACCTGGGCGAGGATGACGGCTTTTTGAGCCGTCCAGATGTTGACCCAGGAGCAAGCGGTGGAGATTCGGGTTCTGGAACGACGAGGTCGCTCGATTCGGCAGATCATGAGAGAGACGGGGCTATCGCGTAACACGGTTCGCAAGTACCTGCGTGGCGGCGGCAGGGCAACGTACGGGCCACGTGAGCCGCGGGCCTGCAAGCTCGATCTCTATAAGGCCTATCTACAGGAGCGCATTGAGCAGGCCCGGCCGGACTGGATTCCGGCGACGGTGGTGATACGCGAGATCGGCGCCATGGGCTATGCTGGCGGCATCAATCAGCTGAAGGCGTATCTGCACGCGTTCAAGGCCGTACGCGCAGATCCCGTGGTGCGATTTGAGACCCCGCCAGGTCAGCAGATGCAAGCGGGTCTCACGACGATCCGTCGCGGCCGAGATCGACTGCTTGCGTTCGTGGCGACGCTGGGCTTCAGTCGTGCCACGTTTGTGCGCTTCTTCGCTCTGATCTGTTGGCTGACTAGCGCGATGGATTAGTCGCCGCCTTCGACTACTTCGGTGGCGTGCCGCGCAAGGTGCTGTTCGACAACACCAAGACAGTGATCATCGAACGTGATGCTTACGGCCCAGGGCTACACCGATGGCATGCGGGCATGCTCGAGCTCGCTCGCGACTGTGGCTTTCAGCTGCGGGTGTGTCGTCCGTACCGAGCCAAGACAAAGGGCAAAGTCGAGCGATTCAACGGTTATCTCAAAGGCAGCTTTCCGGTTCCGCTGGCCGCGACGCTGCGCGCAGGCGGCTTGCAGCTGGACGTGGAGACTGCGAACCGCGAGGTCCTGCGCTGGCTCAACGAGGTGGCGAACACGCGTATCCATGCGACGACGGGAGCCCGACCATGCGTGCGGTTGACCGAGAATCAGGCTCAGTTGAGCGCATTGCCGATTCGCGCGATGCAGAGCGCACCAGCGATCGCACGCGCCAGCGTCGTGCCGTGCGAGTCGCTACAGCATGCGCTGTCGGTGTATCAGGCACTGCTGGAGGATGCAGCATGAGCTTGCAGCAACAACGTATCGCCGCTCTGTGTGTAGAACTGAAGCTGCCTGTCCTGAGCACCGAGTGGTCGGCGCACGCTCAGCGAGTTGCCGACACTCAGGCCAGCTTCGCCGAGTTCCTCACATCGCTGCTCGAGACGCAGCAGGCGGCCAATACCGAGCGCACCCGACAGGCGCTGCTGAAGCTCGCGACGCTGCCGGTGGTGAAGACGATCGAGAGCTACGACCTCAACTCTGCCACCGGCGCTCCGAAGCAGCAGATACAGGAACTTGCTTCACTGACCTTCGTCGAGCGTGCAGAGAACGTTGTGCTGCTCGGACCTTCCGGCGTTGGGAAGAGCCATCTGGCAATGGCGCTCGGCTACCGCGCCGTAATGGCGGGCATCAAGGCGCGCTTCATCACCGCCGCTGATCTGATGATCCAGCTCGCTGCGGCCAACGCGCAAGGCCGGCTGAAGGGATACTTCAATCGCGCCGTTCTTGGACCAAAGCTGCTCATCGTCGATGAGATGGGCTATCTGCCATTCGGACGTGATGAGGCGAACCTGTTCTTCAACGTCTTCGCCAAACGCTACGAACGGGGCAGCATGATCCCCACCAGCAACTTGCGCTTCACGCAATGGGCAACAGCCCTGGCCGATGATGAAGCGCTCACGGCAGCGCTTCTCGATCGGCTGCTTCACCACGCGCACATGGTCTAGATCGCTGGCGAGAGCTATCGCCTCAAGGACAAGCGCAAAGCTGGATCGATCAAGGTGGCAACGAAGACTTAGTAATAGGCGCCCGGGTGGGTTAAATCTACTTCGGCATTCTTGAGGCGGCGTGGGTCAGAATGCAATCGGCGTTGAAATCGTGTCGTTCGAGCAGAAATGGGCCCTCGGAGCAGCGTTTCCGCCTCGCTTCGAACGTCGGCAGCACCTATGCGAGCACGGCCTGCGAAGTCATGGGTGCCCGTCCTGTGAGGCGCGACCCATACGGGTGTTAGCTATCGAGCCCTGCGCCGTATTGATGCTGAGTTCACAGAAATTGAAGAGCAAGACTGGGCGGGATTTACTCACGTCACGAAACTCGAGATCGCGGCCCGGTCGAAGGTTCGAGTGGCCACGCCATGACCATGAGCGCAAAAAGCCGTGATTGTTTGGGGGCGTCGCGTCTACGCTCTTGTCAGCGAGCCTCCAGTCCGAGCCGCTGCGGAAGTCCTTCAGTATGGAGCCTACGCAACTGGACATCAGGCTGCTCGACAGTGCTCCAGCAGCAGCGATGCTGATGCAGCACGTCGCCCAACGCGCAAAAATCTTCGCGGCTCGATGTGCTCGAAACGATGCACAGGGCGCTGATGCCAATCAGCTGCTCACTGTTCCCTGGCAAATTCACGATAGATGGTGAGCATACGTTCGACGTCGGAGCGATGTTGATTGCGATAATCCCGCTGAGCGGTCCGTATCTCTGCAAGATGAGCCTCCAGATTCTGCGGGGTGAGGCGTTGTCCAACGATCTCGATTTCTGGCGAGAATATCTGCCGAACCATCCGGTCTCCGAGTGACCGAGTATAATGGCCGCAGTTAATGAACCACTGGAGACCTCGAGATCCTTCATAGATGCTTTCGGTGGTATATGGGCTATATGTATTCATATCCCAAAGATCGACGGGTCGATTGGGTTCGGCACTGTACTCCATAGCAAGGTGTAAAACGCGCCGCTTCCATTTCTCGAACGTTTCCCAGTGGCCGGCGTAATCGAGAACTTCGAGCATGTCTGCGTGATACGGATTGATGATCACAATCACGCGCGTCCCACGTTTCGCGCAGAGCTCGAGTATATCCCGCACACTCTGCATGGGCGCGAGCTTTTCATGCACGCCATGGAATCGGGTCACGGCGAGAACATCATCCAGTAGCCACATGGGATAGAACCCGATGGAATCCTGCGGATGTTGGTAGAGCGAGAACTCCCAGTCACCGCTCAGCGTGTTAGAGGATCGTACAGATCGGTTTGCAGCTAGCACTTTGACGCTATTGCCGAGCGCATCGAGGGAAAGGAGGGCAGCAACCGTGTCATTGAACTGCTCCCGCCGATAAGCCGGATTGGCCCCCCCCTCGTCGGTGACGGAGAGTCGTATGAACTGAGTTTCTGGCGGTCGCTGCGAGAGTTGATTCGTTAGAAAGAATTCGAAGTCGAGGCAGAGGACCACAAGTTCTAAGGGGTTCCGCGCGAGGACGTGTTGCAGGTAGCGATAGGACGTATACGGGTCCGCTGCGCTCATCGCTAGGTTGTAGACCGGCCTATAGCGGGGGGGCCAGGCGGGATTGGTGGCTTCGAGACCGATGGCGACTCGAGAGCTCCCTAAAATGACGGTACGTGGGTGGCTGCGCAGTACTTCATGGGCTTTCATCATGTGCTGGTATTGATCGGCCGCCGGCTTCCGAGCGTTGAGGCCATCGATCCTCGGCGTCCCGATGACAAGGTAGGGATCCATGGCCGCGTTAAAGATCACAACTGCCGAGAGCGTGACGCCACAGACCAGCAGCCACGCGAGGATGAATCTGCGCGTCGGCGGAAGGGCATCAGAACTGGCCATAGAGGAATCGGCTGCTGCCCGTGAGGGCGAGAAATCCGGCAGAAAAAAGCAAGGCCATCACGACCGCCGTGGCATAGGAGAGTGGTGCGCCTCCTTGTAGTAGGGCCCGTCCTATGGAGGTTGGCTTGCTCGTCAGAGGCGGCAGCGATTCCTCGGTAAAATCGAGCGCAGGTTGGTAGCGACTCAAAATCTCGAGAGAGTTTGGCATCATCACGACGACGGTGAGCAATCCCACAATGCAGACAGTGGAGAAGCCATAGGCTTCCCAGTAAGCCCTCAACGTGACGCTTAGCCCGAGATCGTCGGCCCCGGTCATCTGAAGCGTTCTTAGAACCGGCGCCTGTGCTCCGTTGAGTCCAAATAATCCACCCAGCACGGAGAACGCCGATTCGAGAGAAGGGGCGCGAAAGAATACAAAGGACACGGAAACGGCAAGAAAGGTCAGAAGCCATCCGACGGGTCCCATGACTCTCTCGTAGACGAGATTGTTCGGCCAGAAGCGGGGACGCAGGATGCGCCACGCCTGATTGACCGTGAGATAGATTCCGTGCAGGACGCCCCATGCGACAAAGGTCCAGGCGGGACCATGCCACAAGCCAGACAATGCCATCGTCAACACCGAGGGAATCGCAATCAGGGTCCAAATCGCGGAGAGCGCCGAGCCCTTTCCTTCGAGTACGGGTTTGCCCTCGAGCAGGCGACGTCGTGACAAATTGACGACGAGCGGCGTGTAGCTGTAGGCCGTCAGAAAGCGCGTCAAGGAAATGTGCCAACGATTCCAGAAGTCGACGATCGACACGGCTTTGTAGGGCGAGTTGAAGTTCATTGGCAGCCGCACTCCCAGCATCCGCGCGGTGCCCAATGCCATATCCGAGTATCCCGAGAAGTCGAAGTAGATCTGCAGCGTGTAAGCGAGAATGCTCGTCCAAGCCGTGAGTAGTGGAGGATATCCCTCGCCTGCGAAGTCGAAGGCAGCAGGCGCGAAGACGCCGACTCCATCCGAAATGACGCATTTTTTGAAGAGCCCGAGTGAAAAGAGACAAAGTCCGATCGCGAGTTCTCGCGCGGGGCAGGACACTCGGTGGGTTTCGAACTGGGGAACTAGCTCATTATAGTGAACGATGGGGCCCGCGATCACTTTTGGAAAGAAGAAGTTGAACAGAAGATACTCAGTCAAGCGCAAGGACTGAATCTGACGCGACCATGCATCAGCAAGCAGGGCGATCTTCTGAAAGACAAAAAATGATATGCCTAGAGGAATGATAATGTGAGCGGCCTCCAAATGAGTGCCGAGAACACTGTTGGCGGTATGCAGAAAGAAATTCGTGTACTTGAAATAGCCTAGGCAGGCGATGTTCGCCAGGACGCCAATGATGAAAGCGGTCAGTCTGACACGATGATTTTCAGGCGCGGATTCGATGATCACCCGTACTAGGATGTAGTCCAGTAGAATGGATGACGCTGAGATGAGTAGGCTCCATGGTCCGCCGCCAACGAGATAGAAAACGACGGAGCACGTGAGCAACCAGTACGATGCAAATCGATGACTCACACCGGCGGAGAGCAGCCAATAGCCGGTAACTGCTATAGGTAAGAATATAAGAATAGAGGGGAACGAATTGAAGGACACGGGCCTCACCCGATCACGCAGATGACACTGCCTTGACTTCAGTCTCGATCGCAACGGGCATCGCGGTGTAGGTGGTGATATCCAACTTCCATTTGCTCAGACGTCCTTCCCTCGCATAGATCCCGAACCCCATGTTGGGATAGTGATGCTCCACAAGGCCGTTTCGATCGCTGGGTATATATTCACCGACGAGCGCCGTGGCGCCGGCCGCTCTGGCGCACGTGACGATATGGTTGAGCATGCAATGCTCTATCTTACGATTGAAGACTCGGCAGCTCATCAACCAGGTATCGATGGTCCAAGCCGAGGAGTTCTTCAGACAGATGGCGACGGCAACGATCCCGTTGTCGCCAAATCGATCCAAGAGGCGAACCTGCAGCGTAAACGCAGAGTCGGCCCGCTCATATTCCTCAACCTGAAGTTCCGTGTAACGACGATTCGTCAGGTTGAACTGATTGGTCTTGTTGATCAGTTGTGTGATCCGGCTGCGAGCGATCGGCTCAAAGGGCGCCAAGATGGCCCGCATTTGTAGCGACTGCAGGTACACATCCAAGCTGGGCGCAGCTTTGAGTGCTTTGGCTCTCCTCGCGTTACCGACATATTGATCTGCTCGATTACGATCCTCTGAGGTGAATGCGCAGGACTCGAAGTAACCTGCGGCAAGCAGTGTCGGCACGTAGAGTGCCGGGTCATCCGGGAGCTCCGGCACGGCCACCCGGGGCAACTGTCGGCGCACCTGCTCGCGCTCTGCGGGATTATCATCGAGTAGGACGAGTGCATCTAGGCCGACATTGAGTTCCCTGGCGATCGCCTCGATGTTCGATGCCTTGTCTTGCCAGTTGGCCTGGAACACACTGAGATGGTGTTCACGAAGAAGCATGTCAGGATGAGACCGAAAGGCGGCGCGCGCTACTTCCTCATCGTTCTTCGATGAGACCGCAAGGAGAATCCCTCGGTCACGCAACGCCAGTGCTGCTCGCTGTATCGAAAGATGGGCCTCTCCGGTAGGGCTGCCGTTGCCAATCTGGATGCCGGCCAAGCCCTCGTCACCAATCACGCCGCCCCACAATGTATTGTCTAGGTCGAGCACCAAGCACTTCCGTGCGCGGCCCAGGGCGGCGCCAATGAGTCGGCCAAACCAGTCCGCATAGAGGGGAAGAGCCCCGTGACTGAAAGAAAACTTGCCGACAGCCCACTGCACTGGATCGTGCCACGTGTGAAGACCGACGGCCTCAGCGAGCGCGGCAGAATCCAGCAGCAGTTTGCCCGGCTGGCGTGCGCGCCGCCTGATCTCGGCATTGAGGCGATCAATCAGCCATTGCGTCGTGCCTTGGAGATTCCGATCCAAGCTTCCGAATAGTGCCTCGGCTACTTGAGGTAGCGTTTGAAGAATGATGGTGCAGTCGCAGACTGAGTGCAGAGCCTCGCACGTCGAATCCACATACTCGAGAGCTGTTCGGATTTCTGCCTCTGCCTGCGTCTCATCGCCGGGACAAGGAGCGAATGGCAGGCCTCGATGGTCAATGCACAAGAGTATGTAGTTACATCGAGCTTCGTTGATTTGTGAGTGTGGGTTGAGCGCCGAGTGTGCGACGTCGTTGAAGGGAGAAGTGATTATCTTCATCCACACCCCGTGTCTCAGCGCACTGACGCAAAGTGCCGGTGCGAGAAGTTCTGTGGTGCCGTTGGAAAGGATTCCAAGCCGGATCACGTGTGGATCCGCCTCTACCATGCGTTGTATCGCCGAGCCGAGCTTGAAAAGCTGATTGGTGTTGAGGCGATATTGCGACAGCTGCCACGCATCGTTGCGAACCTCTTCGGAACTGACGATGAGCTCGCCAACCCGCCGCCGGAAATCCTCCGCTGGGCTGACCAGCCAGGGCAAAGAGTCGAGTCCAGTATTCATGGAAGAAATATCAGCGTACGTCATTGAGTGACAGTCGAGCACTTCTTCTCAATCATGGTGACGAGTTGCCCGACGTCCTTTAGCGACGCTATCTCCGGCGTACTGAATCGGATGGAGAATCTTCTCTCGATCTCGAGGAAGAGGCGCACGTTACCGAGGCTGTCCCAGCCGTTGACCCGCTGAGCGTTGAGATCTGGGGTCGCCACGATCGCGTCATCGTCGAAGACGTCGCGAAGTATTGCCGTTAGCGATTTGTAGATGGGCTGAGTCATACAAGCGATTTCCCTGGCATGATTATCTTGAAATGTGAGCACGCGCTGTGATGAAGTCAATGCACGACGATCGTCCTGCACGAGTAGTTCCGGGAACGTCCTAACATGCGCGTGTGTGATCCGCGTTGCGCCGTCGTGTCAGCCGAGGAATAATCGATATGAATAGGAAAGTATTTGATCCTCAAAGCCAGCAGCGCTTCGCTGAGTTGAGTCGAGATCGCAATCCCGTCCACGTCGATACCGTCGCAGCCCGGCGTATCGGCTCCGGCTCGACCATCGTGCACGGCATTCACTCAGTGTTATGGCTGCTCGAGTCCGTCGTCGACGGCGGGGTCTCGGTGAACGGGTTGGGACGCCTGCTCGTGAAGTTTCGGTCACCCATTCTGGTGGGCGACGAAGTGACTTCGGAGATTACGTGCAGATTGCCGAATCTCATCCGCGCCCGGCTGTGGGTCGACGATACCGTTGCATTGGCAGTCTCGATGGAATTTGCGGGTGCGCTCGATCTAGATAGAGCTGGAGGGATGCACTGTGCTGAGGTCGCATCGTCGCCCAGCTTCTCTGCAAACGACCTCAACCTCGAAGAAATGAAAGGGGTCTGCGGCGCGCTCGATTTTCATGAAATTGTGGAGGGAGCTCGGGGCATGTTTCCCGCGGTATCGAGATCAATCGGCGCAGAGCGGGTGGCTTTCCTCGTCACTCTTTCGTGCGTGGTTGGGATGATCGTGCCGGGTCTTCATTCCTTCTTCGCAGGCCTCGATATACGACTCCGTCGCGCCGAGGGAGTTTCAAGTAACGCCTTGAGCTACGCTGTGAGATCGGTGGATCGTCGTTTCCGGCTAGTTCACATCGACGTGGTCGGTCACGACATGCATGGAACACTCGAAGCGCTCGCACGCATGCCACCAAAAAATCAGCCCGCAATGGCACGCATCGCCGCTCGGGTTCGCAAAGACGAGTTTCGTCGCTCCATCGCTTTGGTCGTCGGAGGCTCGAGAGGCATCGGGGAGCTCACGGCGAAGTTGATCTGCGCGGGCGGCGGCAGCGTCATAATCACCTATTCCATCGGCGAGGCGGATGCGAACCGTGTTGCGGACGACATCCGAAGGACTGGGGGGCGATGCGACGTGCTCCAGTACGACGTGCGCAAGAGCGCCATGGAGCAGTGGTCAACGGTCGATCAGGCGCTACCGGACCATATCTACTATTTCGCCACGCCGATGATTGCGCGGCACCGAACGACAGTCTTTAGCCGAGCGCGCCTCGAGGAGTTCGATGACTTCTACCTCCACGGCTTTGCAGATCTCGTACAGATCTGTATGACAAAGCACCCTAGTGGAATGAGGGTTTTCTATCCGTCGAGCACGTTCGTGGATACCCGACCATTACACATGACGGAATATGCAATGTCCAAGGCGGCCGGAGAAGTTCTTTGCACGGATCTACCGCGAGCGTTCCCTGGGCTCGAGGTGGTCGCGAGGCGCCTACCGAGGTTGCCCACCGATCAGTCCAACGGCCTGGAAGAGAGTGAGATGGCCGATCCCATTGAGATCATGTTACCTATCGTCAGGGAAATGGAACATCGATAGCCGAAGCTGCTATTCGGCCAGTCGTTGCTGAAACCATCGTGCGATGTAGTTGTAGGCGTCACGGACTTCAGTCGTTTCGATCGCGGCAAGTTGAGCGGCATGGCCACCGCCCTCTATGAGGTAGAGGGAAGAGTCCACACCGAGCTTCAGGAGGCGAGTATGCGCAACAATCACCGGGCTCATCTCATAGGCTCGCGTGCCGCTCAGGAACAGCGTGGATGGAAACTGGGCGAGCACGGCGTCGAACTTCCCTGGGTAGGCGCTTGGATCCTCTCGATTCGCCTTCTCCATGTACCAGCTCAAGGGTGCTAGACGGGCGCGGTCAGTTTCAGTGAGTTCACTCTTCGGGAGTAACTCGCCGCTGGCCCATATGCTGGAATCGCCGCCCAGGTCCCAGAGAGTGGGCGTAGTCGGCGGGGCATAGCAGAAGATGCCCGCCGCGCCGGGGCGAGGCAACTCGCGAGCTTGGAACCAGGCGATGGCCTGGGCGGTGAGAGCGCCGCCGGCCGAGCAACCAAAGATGCCGATGGACTGTGGCTTGTAAACTGTGAGCAGCGCGCGATATACCGCCTCGACATCTTCGCTTGCGGCAGGGTACTCGTACTCTGGCGCCTGACGATAGTCGATCGTTACGACCTTGAACTTGCCAATAGCTGCGATTGGGATGGACTCGAGTTGACCGGCGCTCAGTCCACGGCCGTAGACGAATCCGCCGCCACGAAGATTGATGAGGACTTGATGGCGGCGCTTGGGCGTGATGCCCTCGACAGGGGCGATCACGCCCACGTGCACACCCGCAATGTGGGTGTCCGTCACAGTGACTGGATAGCGCGCTTTGAGCGTTGCTAAGGTCTTGCTCAGGTATTGCTGCTGTGCTGCATCGACTTTATCCCACAACGCGCGGGGTGCATCTCGCGGCGGGAGTGGCGAGGGAGGCATGGCCGTGGCGGACCACTCTGCGGCATTCGCCCGATGCCAGCTTTTGAAGCTAGGACTCCAAAGATTCGAAGGAGGTATCGTCAGTGCCTTGATGTACAACGTACCGTCCGCGGCTACCCGCGATTCTTCCTTATCTGTCATCGCCGTTTGTGAAGCGACTGCCACTGTGGCAACAGCTGCGACTAGGAAACTCAGGCCGTGCATCAATGCAACTCTCACTCAGGGCAGTGAAGAGTCCGCGGAAAGGATCCCGTTTCATATTAGTGTAATTCCCAGAGACAAAGTGATGCTCCCATAACTTCGTGGCAACTATCGTTGGTCAGTGGTCGCGGAATCGTCAGATGTACGACGGGTCAGCGTCAACGCGTAGAGGAGCGCGGGCTCGATAGTGGGGCACAGTGGGGTGATACCGGCTTCCGGTAGCATCGCTCTGAAAACTCTCGCAGCTGGGACTTGAGTGATGCCGAGACGAAGATCAATCTGCCCGGCGATGAGTCGCTCTTCGAGATTGCAAGCCACGGCCGGGCGGGCCTGCGCGGCGCGATCGATTATCACCGGGCGGATCTTGCACTCATCGCCGGAACCGTGCGAGGCAGCCCCCAGGTGATGGTGAAGAGCGGCACCCGGGGTGCCGTCACGATGGCCGCCGTACGCGGGTACGGGGACTGACTCCCTTGGGACCAGCGACTGCCTAGAAGCTGCGTAAGACGATCGAGAGCTTGTTCAGGCCAGCATGGCCGGTGAGGCGAGGAGCTCGGGCGGCCTGTCGTCGACGGGGCTCAAAGCTTTGAGGCTCGTGGCAGATTGAAGTCGTAAGGCATGCCGGCGAGCGTTCAACGATCAACGGCGAACACACGACATCTTTCTCGACGCATCTTGGCGCCACTCGAGGCGCATGACGACGAGGAAGAAGAACCGTGCCTGGCAAAGAATCAATCGAGCGTCATCATCAACTTCGCATTGGCTGCCGACACGCTTCGCCCACAAGTGGCGAACTTTCTCACGGGTGGCGACGCGGGATCGTCGTTTGGAACCGCCTGTGGACACGGCTCAAGCCCAAAGGCAGGTGCGGAGTACGACCCGCTGCAGGCGCCGCACCACTGATCCTGGCACTCGCTCTAGCCGCAGGCCTTTTTTTTGCGGTGCGATCGAGGCAGATTGTGGCATCAACAGGATCGCGGACAATGCCCTTCCTTCTCCTACGAACCATCACGGCTCGACGTCGTGCTGAAGCAGTCCATTCTTGGCTCGCCGCTATCGAGTCCTCATCACCGGCGCGCGCGCCATCGCTGAGGCAAAAACTCCGATGCGGTCCGAACGTTCGCTTTCAGAGGTGTTGTCGGAACCTCTGGGCTTGCACGGTCAGGGGTTGATTCAGACAGTAAGCACAGTCTCAGAAGACAAAGGATTCCATCCGCCAGGCGTTTTTCCGTGGCTGAGATTGGCGCTGGTTCAGCACGAATACGGGAGCAAGTCCGTGCGCAGAGAGATTGGTGGTGGATCAGGCGCCTCTCTTCAAAGGAGCGCCTGAGGCAGTCCGAATTGCATTATCGACCTGTGCGTATTCCAGCGATCGTGAACAGCGATTCCACGCGATGGTGAACAGTGCGTGGTGCCGGCGACTGGAGGGTTGGTTTCTACTTTAGGTGTTCACGATCCGTCAACCACGGCTCAGATTTCCGCCG
>NZ_JAEVLS010000012.1 GCF_016801985.1 Steroidobacter gossypii
CGGCGGAAATCTGAGCCGTGGTTGACGGATCGTGAACACCTAAAGTAGAAACCAACCCTCCAGTCGCCGGCACCACGCACTGTTCACCATCGCGTGGAATCGCTGTTCACGATCGCTGGAATACGCAGGCTGGCCGTGCTGTACTAGCATGGAGCCAAGCACTGCTTGACATGCAGAGCTGAGTGAAGCCCAGACCAGCCCGGGATCTTCAAATGGGGAGCTTGGTTGACGGATCGCGCGAGAAGCTGTCGCTCACTCCAGAGAGGTGATGAGCATGTCCGCAATGATGATGACAACGAGCGCTAGCACTGGCCCGCCTCGCAACCAGGTCGTTCATTCAATGGAGTATGCACAGGCGAACAGTCGGATCGTGACAATGCTGCACCCACCGCGGCGTACCGCGGACATGTGAACGCGAGAGGCGCGGCGAGCCTTTGGCGATTCGCCTGCCGCCGACAACAATTTCGCCGGACATTGATCCGGAATTTCGGCGCAGTTCGCTGGAAGCGCGCGCGTCGACATTCCGAGCGCATCTCGCCGGTTTGGGCACCGTCAGTGAGGCTGGTCTAACGATCGGATGGGACGTTGAACACACGTGGGTCATCGGCACCATGAACGCGGAACGTCACCCGATTGAACGCGAGCACGCGAGTCAATGTGCAAATCCAGTCTTCATGCGGCTGATGCGGCGTTCCGCAAGCAAACGTTCAGGTGGAAGCCGACAACGGCGATGATGATCTAAGCGCGCTCTCCTTATCGGCCATACGGTACGCTATGGTCAGCGTAATGTACGAACAGATCCCGCAGCACTATGAACTTAGCGCATCTGGCGGCGCACGGGTTCGCCGTAGCAGGACTAGCGCTAACTAACGGAGACCTGCGTATGTCCGTGCAGCAACATGTCTCCGAGTAATCCGAAAGAAGTGAAAGCGAAACTGCTGTGAGCAAGTCAACTGAGAGCAGCTTCGAACAGAAGCCGCACTCGCATCCGCTGAGCCGGGGGCGCTAGTATCTATGCCGTCGCCCCGCCGTCAATCACAAGTTCCGAACCAGTTATATAGCTGGCGGCGGGCGAGCATAGAAAAACCGCGGCTCCGCCGATTTCATCAGGTCGTGCCATTCGACGAAGTGCACTCAGCGCCTTCCAGGCATCTCGCTGCACTTCCATAGACGGGGCCAATCCACAGGCGACGTAACGGGCAAGGATCGCGTCCATCATGGGAGTATCGACGCCACCAGGATGAATACTGTTCACACGAATCGGATATCCCAACACCGCGAACTCTTTGGCCGCCGACTTACTGAGGAGCGTAACAGCCCCTTTGCTCGCCGAATAGACCGCGTTGAACGGCACACCACGTAATCCTGCTGTTGAAGACACGTTGACGACGGAAGCTCCCCCGACGCGCTGCGCGCCTCGGTCCTTGAGTATAGGCAGCGACGCCTGCAAGCCAAGCAGAACGCTTTCAACATTTACGCTGAGAACCCGCCGGCACTGCTCGATCGATGTGTCTGCAATACGCTCCACTAAGGATATGCCGGCGTTGTTGATCAAGCAGTCTATACCACCGAAGCGGATAAGAATCTCACTAATAACTCGTTGCCAATCACCCGCAGAAGTCACGTCCTGGCTGAACCATGCGTCTGCTTGAAGACCCTGCGGAGGATTGCCGATGTCAGTTGCAATCACCTGCGCACCCGCCTTGGAGAGAGATGCACAGATGGCGTGTCCAATCCCACCGCCGGCACCCGTTACCAATGCTACGGAGCCACTGAGAGACTCAGGTCTGTCACATACCATTGCGCGCTCCGTTAACGTATGCGCCTATCTTGCATACTTTGTTTGACGCCATCTGCGTGCTCCGCCGCGGGAAAAATGAAGGCACCGTAGTAATCGGAGCAGATCTATAGCCCCTCAATACTCGATGAAGGGCTGCACGAATGTTCGAAGCCAAGCGGCCGACTGAACATCCAGCAAAGGCTCTATATCTCTGAGCACAGTGCGGTGATACTCACCGAGCCAGTGCCGCTCCGTGGGAGAGAGGCGCTCGAGGTCCACCAGGCGAGGATCAATTGGTAGACGTGAGATCGTGTCGAACTCCAGGAAATTCGAATAACGCGAAGGGACCACGATCATGTGGCTTTCAATGCGGACTCCGAAGTCGCGATCCACGTAATAGCCAGGCTCATTTGTGATGATCATTCCCGGCTCCAAAGGATACGCAGAGATGGGGCGCACCTCGGCACGGATCACGGGGCCTTCGTGGATGTTGAGGTAATTGCCAACGCCGTGGCCCGTGCCATGGTCGTAATCCAGCCCTTCGTTCCATAGTTGTTGGCGAGCGATCGTGTCGAGGCGAAAGGCCGGAGTACCGCTGGGGAAGCGTGCGCGCGCTAAAGCGACGTAGGCTTTGAGCACGAGCGTATGTGCGAGAACATGCCTCGGCTTTGGCGTGCCCAGCGCAATGGTCAAAGTATTATCCGTGGTTCCGCCCGGATAGTGTCCGCCCGAGTCCATCCAGTAGATTGCGTGGTCGTTAAGTACCCGACTACCCTCTTGCGGCGGTACGTAATGCGGCTGCGCACCGCTGGGGCCCGAGGCGGACATGAGCGGCATGGAGGGACCGCGATAATCCGCATGCTCAGCGCGGAGACTCTCAAGCTTTTGCGCCGCTTCAAACTCGGAAACCGCATGCTCAGGGACTGTGCGCGCGAGCCACGCTGCAAAGCGCACGACGGCAGCCGCATCGATGATGTGCGCTCTCCGAGCCCCCTCAAGTTCCGCTGGATGCTTATGCCAGCGCAGGCGAGCCACAGCGTCGTCGTCGCGTGCACTCTCTCTGAGGATTGCAGTGAGTGCAAAGGGGGTACGCTGCAAGTTCGCGCCAACGAGCCCTTGCTGTGCGGCTTCGCTCAACGCCCTCGTAAGGCGATCGCTCGATTGGACAACCACCGGACCTTGACCTCGAGCGAGAACGTTTTTGCTCAATCGATCCTCGTCGACGAACCAAGTAACGCGACCATCCTTTCGCACCAGCGCGCGAGTAGTACATGAGGGCACGATATGCCACTCGCCCGCTGGCGTCCAATGTGCTTCAACTGCAGCGCGCACATTGAGGAGCCAGGAGACATCCTCGGGATCGGCCACGAGAAGTGCGTGCAGCCCGCTTCTCCGCAGGTGCTCGGTGACACGTGCACACCTGACTTGATAGGTCTCACCGGAAAATCTGACGGGATAATCTACAATCTTAGGTCTGTACTCAGCCGGGCGTGAAGGCCCCCACAGGGCATCGATCGGATTCTCGTCAAGCATTTGCAGATTGAAGCCGAGCTCGGCGGCAAGGCTCTGCCACTGCGCTACATCCGGCTGCGAATGCAGCCAAGGATCAAGCGCAAGGCGAGCACCCGGCGATAGGAACCGTCTCAGCCATATACGGCGAGCTTCCAAGGTTGCAGGCTCAATTGCGATTGCGGCCCCTTCGGTCTCCACCTCCGCCTGCAGTCGATACCGACCGTCCAGAAACAACGCTGCAGCATCTCGCAGGATGATCGCGAGACCAGTCGAGCCACGAAACCCGGTCGCCCATCGAAGGCGCCTTTGGGAAGGCGGTGCAAACTCGCTCAAAAACTCATCAGTAGACGGAACCAACAGCCCGGACAGATCCCTGCCACGCAGCCAAGGCTGAAGCTCGCAAACGTGATCGTGTGCCACTCTCATTCGTATGCTTCCACCGCGATGACAAACTGGCTTTCGATATGCCCTTCACGCGTCTTCTTCGCGAGTTGGTGCTCGGGCGAAAACCAGAAGGTGCGCAGCGCGTCCATCGATCGGTAGCGCTGAACGATGATGTTGCCATCGTAAGGCCAGCTTCCTTCCAGAAGCTCTGGAGCCGATGCACTCAACAACTCATAACCAGCTCGGCGTGCGAGTGGGTCGATGGCCGCCCTGATCGACTCTATTTGCTCTGGGTGGATCGTCTTCCAGCTTGCTATCAGATAGGCGGGCTTCTCGTGAGGGGCTTCAGGCTGCTTGTCTCTCGCAGATGCATAATGAGCCGATGATGCCATTCCCAATACAAAGCTCAACGCGAGTCCCAAGCCATACCCAATGTTCACTACCCCGCCGAGCGTTATGAGACGATTGAGCAGAGTTCTCTTCATGAGCATTCCTCGATTAGGGCGATCTCTGCATTGACTGGAACGCTTTGTCCGGCCGCAACCAGCACCTTGGCTAACCTACCGCTCACTGGGGCTTCCACCTCTTGCATAGCCTTGGCCGTTTCAACCTCAGCCAGCACTTCACCCTGAGCGACCGTCTCTCCCTCAGTCTTTAGCCATCGACTGACGGTGCCCTCATCTATACCCATTCCCGACTTCGGAAAAATCACTTTGGTTGTCATGTACCCGCCTAAGCTGCACTTCGCTCCAATACTCATCTAAGGACTGTCTTCACGGAGGCGATGATTGCCTCTGCACGAGGGTACATCAGGCTCTCCAGCACCGGACTGAAGGGCACGTGCACATCGGGGGCGGCTAAGCGTTGTATTGGCCTCTTCAGATACTCAAAGCCCTGTTCGGAGACGATTGCCGCGATCTCTGCTGCAAGGCTGCAAACACGATGCGCGTTCTCCACAATTACAAGCCGACCAGTTTTAGCCACTGATGTCAGGACTGTCTCAGTGTCCAAAGGCTTGAGGGTGCGAGGATCAATGAGCTCGACCGAGATGCCTTCGGCAGTGAGCACCTTGACCGCCTCTAGCGCTACCCGCATCGCACCAGCAATGGCAATGAGGGTCACATCGGAGCCAGCCTGCCTGATTGCGGCTTTGCCAATCGGCAACAGATACTCGGGATCCGTAGGAACTTCGTCCTTCACAGTCCAGAACTTCGTGTCCTCAAACAACATCACCGGGTCATCGTCGCGGACGGCTGATTTAAGCAGCCCTTTGATATCCGAAGGCGTGGTCGGGCAGAGAATCTTCAGGCCGGGCACGTTTAGGAATACCGGATACGGACGGTCGGAATGCTGGGCGGCATTCGACACGCCGTAGAACATGCAGCAACGAAAGACAATCGGCACTCCGATCTGGCCGCCGGTCATGTATCGAAGCTTGGCAGCCTGATTGATGATAGGGTCAGAAGCCAAGTACATGAAGCTTGCGATACTCAGGCAGACGATCGGGCGCAGTCCTGTCATCGCTGCTCCGATGCCCATACCGGTGAAACTCGTTTCGGAGATAGGCGTGCTCCAGGTACGGGTGGGATAACGACTCACGACTTTTCCATCACCGTAGACAGCGAGATCTTCGCCGATGATTATCACGCGCTCGTCGCGTTCGAGCTCCTCCATCTGCGCCTGCTGAAGTGCATCGAGATAACTCATGCGCACGTACGCATTACCCGATTTATCGTTGACTGCGGCCGCCATGAACTACTCCTGGTATTCCTCTACACTGCTTGCTTGCCGCGGGCAGGGATAGGCCGGCTGTACAAGTTCTCACACAACTCGGAAGGCTCGGGGAACGGACTCTCGTCGGCAAAGCGAACGGCCTCAGCCACGGCCTCGTCGACCTCCCGTTCGATGACTGTCAGTTCGGATTCAGAAAGCCCGAGCTCGAGCAGGGCCCTGCGGAAAAGAGGTATCGGGTCGCGATGCCTCTTGTGGTACTCGACCTCCTCGACTGGTCGATACGGGTCGGTCATCCCAGCGTTCAAGTTGACGTTATGCTCATCGAATCGATAGGTCTTGGCTTCGATTAGGGTTGGGCCTTCTCCACGCCGGGCGCGCACCACCGCGGTGTGCGCCGCATCGTACACAGCACTGACGTCCTGACCGTCGACTGTAACACCCGGCACGGCGTACGCATCTGCCCGCTTAGCGATGCTCGGCTGGGCATGGCTCTCCACAAGAGAGGTGGTGATTGCATACCCGTTGTTCTCACACAGATACACCACAGGCAGCTTCCACAGTGATCCCATGTTGAGAGATTCGTGAAACGTGCCTTGATTGACCGCACCGTCGCCGAAAAAGCATAGGCAAACTTGATCCGAGCCACGCACTTTGGCCGAAAGTGCAGCCCCAGTGGCCAAAGGAATGCCGCCTCCCACAATAGCCGACTGGCCAATGATCCCAACACTGCGATCAGCCAAATGCATTGAACCACCGCGCCCTTTGGAGATACCGGTAGACTTAGCCATAAGCTCCGCCATCAAGGCTTCGAGACTCGCGCCCTTTCCGATTGGGTGCCCGTGAGAACGATGCGTACCGACGATCATGTCCTCATCGCGTAGCGCCAGACACGCCCCCACGATGGCCCCCTCCTGCCCGATGCTGGCGTGGAAGGCACCAGGGATCTTCCCCTGCATGAATTGTCGCGTGCCCTCTTCCTCGAACCTTCGGATGCGCAACATCCGTCTATAGGCTTCTCTCTGCAGTGTTTCGGTCATCGACACGTGAATTTCTCCTCAACACGGAGGACTCTATCAACTGCTTCCGCGATCATTTAACAGCCGCCAGGTGATCTTCCCTGCCGCAGTTGATCTTCCCTGCCGCTTGCGATTCCTCCCTGTGTACGCATATGAGATCACGGGCTACCGACTCGCCGGCGCGCCAGAGGTGCCAGGCAGCCCAGCAATACCCAGGACACAAGACCACGAGGGCATATCGGAGCGACTCCTCAGCCCACACGGGTTCCAGCGCATCGCTCAGCGCGCCGGCTGCGAGCGGACCAAGCCCCATGCCAACCAGGTTGGCAAACATATAAACGAGGGCTATCGACATCGCACGCATCTTCGCTGGAACGAGCGTCTGCATCGTCGCGAGTAACGGCCCCTGCGCAACATTGCCTCCAAGATTAGCCAATGCCATCGCGGCAAATGCGAGGTAATGATCAGGTGCGAGGAACGTAAGCACCATGAGCAGCGCGTAGATGCAGAATGCTGCCGCGCATGCTCGCAGCTGCAACTGCTCATTTCCCGCGGCGTAGCGGGCAGCCCATTCTCCCCCCAGGTACACTCCCACCAAGCCACCGCCCCCATAGATCATCGCGAGCCAAGTGCCTAGCTCGCCCGTCGAGAGCCCATGACTGCGAATGAAAAAAGCGGCCTGCCATTGTTGCAACCCATATCCAAAGAAATACCAGACCGAAAAGCAGATCAACAGATGCCTGAAAGCTGAGATTGACCATAGAGTCGAAGTAACTTCCTTAAAGCTCGGATGTCTCTCGGCCCACCTCGAACCATTGCCATCGATTGCGGCGTTCGTCGGTACAGCCGGTTTCGAGCACCGAGGCTCGCTCAGCGTGAGAGCGGCCAAGGCTGCGAGAAGCACCCCAGGAAGCCCGACCAATACAAAGGTGACACGCCAGCCGTAGAACTCGTTAAGCCAGCCGGCCGCAAAGTAACCGACCAGAAGTGACAGCGGCACAGCTAGCATGTAGCGGGCCACGGCCCGAGGGCGCTCCTCACGGCTGAAATGCTCCGCGATGAGCGAGTGGGCGGGCGGAATGCAGCCGGCTTCACCTACTGCGACTCCAACGCGGATCAACAGCAGCTGCACAAAGTTGGTTGCTGCAGCAGATAAGGCTACGCACCCACTCCACAAGGCAGTAGTCAGCCCTATGATCGTGATGCGATTGCCGCGATCAGCCCACCGCGCGATCGGGATACCCATAGTCGCGTAAAACAACGCGAAGGCGATGCCAGTCAGTAGACCCAGTTGGGTATCGGTGAGCTCAAGATCTGCTTTGATGTCCTGCAGCACGATACCTAGCGCCCAGCGATCTAAATAGTTGAACGCCAGGATCACCGTCAGCAGGATAAGAAGATGCTGCTTTCGAAAGGGCCGTAGCATCAGACAGAACTCCCAATGCTCAGCACGTGGACTGACGAGGCATGTTCCGGATGAATGATGGAAGGAGTGCTCACCCGTGAGTGATCCACACGAGCTGCCGGCGCTGATAGCTCTCCAGTCCGGCCAAGCCGCCTTCAACGCCCAGTCCGGACTGGCCCCAAGGCTCAAATGACGCGGCGTGTCCCGCGCCCACTCCCCTCGAAGCGGCTGCGTAGACCCACACTGAGGAGCGCAGCGCCTTCGTCAACCTCATGGCGGTTGACAGGTTTGCCGTCCACACATAAGCAGCTAAGCCATACAATGTGCCATTGGCTACGCGGATAGCCTCGGCTTCATTCTCGAAGGGAATAACCGACAACACCGGTCCAAAGATCTCCTCCTGGGCAATACGCGCGGTTGGAGAGACGTTACAGAAGACTGTCGGCTCGACGAAGTAGCCGCCCGTGTGCAAGAGCGTGCGGCAACCGCCGGCGACTAACCTCGCTCCTTCGTCAGGAGCACCCTCAATGTACTGCATGACCCGGGCACATTGTGCGGCCGAGGCTAGCGGCCCGAAAGTCGTGTTCGGATCGAGCGCGTCGCCCATCACGACCTGCTTCACTCGTGCCACGATCTTATTGACTAACGCCCCCTCAATCGAGCGCTGCACCAGGAGGCGCGATCCAACACTGCACAGCTGGCCTTGATTGGTCAAAAGCAGCGAGGCGATGGACTCGCTGGCCGCATCTAGGTCTACTCCATCATCGAATACGATCTGCGCAGATTTACCTCCGCATTCAGCCAGTACCACCTTCAGGTTCGATTGACCTGCATACTGGAGCATTTGCTTACCTACAGCAGTAGATCCAGTGAAGCTGACCATATCCACCTGCCGATGCAACGCCAAGGCGCGGCCCACAGTCCTTCCTAGACCGGGCACCACGTTGAGCACGCCGGGCGGAAGCCCCGCCCTGAGAGCAAGAAACGCCAACCGGATCGAGGAACGCGAGGAGAGTTCCGAGGGTTTCATTACTACACAATTACCGGCCGCCAGAGCGGGGGCGAGTTTCAGTACGGCATTAAAGGTCGGAAAATTCCAAGGCACTATCGCCGCCACCACCCCACGCGGCACGCGGCGTTGTGCAACGAAGCTGCCTGCATCGCTGTCGTACACGTCGCCCGTAACCTTATCTAGCGCTTCAGCATAAAAGCGCATCAGCTGTGCAGCGGAGGCGGCATTCGCTCGGAGTTCCCGTATGGGCTTCCCCATTTCGCCCGCGTCCAATGCATCAAGCTCGGAGGAATCTCGCTCAATGAAATCGGCTAGCAGATGCATAATCTTCTTCCTGAAGGACGGTGGCTCCTCACCCCAGCGCCCATCATCAAAGGCTCTGCGTGCCGATGTCACCGCGTGGTCAACATCAGCATCGCAACCCGCTTGGATCATCAGAAGGGACTGGCCATTTGATGGGTTTATCACCTCTATCGCCGATGCACTTTGTGATTCCAATATTTTCCCGTCAACAAAAGGCGCCACCATCTCATCGGGCTTATGAAGAACACAGTTCATCTTGTAGCTTGGCCGGAGTGCGTCTGGACTATGCCCCTGGGAAAGCCTGTGAGCGAACAAAACACCATCAACTGCACAGCACGCGCGTCCGGCACGCACATCATCAGAAGTCATAATTCAGTCGGAAACCGATGGTGCGCGGTCGCAGGCGGTAACCAAAAACACCCTCGGGCGTGCGGAAAGAGAACTCATCTTCGTTCGTCAGATTGCGCACAAACAGATCAACATCTAAGCTTCCGAAGTCCACTCTCCCAGACAAATCTACTTTGACGTAACCACCAGCTTTGGTGTTCGCTGTTTCCTGCAGATTTCCATAGAAGGTGCCCACATAAATCGGATCAGCACGCACAAAGGCCTGGTATCTTCCTACATTGAACTCGTATTGAAGACCGAGGTTCGCATTGAACTCCGGCGACGCAGGCAACCTTGCACCTTCGAAGGCATTTATTGCGGGCACGTCCCTGGTCAGCTCAGCCCGGATCCACGACCCGCCAGCATCAATGCGGAGTGCCTCTGTGGCGTAAAAATTTAGCTCAAGTTCCATGCCTTCGGAACGCGCCACACCCGCATTCGCGGTGTAAGCGGGATAACACGTCGCAGGGACCGGAGCACCTTCTGCAGCCAAGTTTCGGGTGACCGGCACGTCTGTCCAGTCTATGCGAAAGAGATCGGCCGCGATTGTGAGGCGACGGTTTAGAAGCACGAACTTACCACCGAGTTCGTAATTATCTACCTCATCTGAATTGACAACTTTTGTGGAGTCAATTGTGACATTGCTTGTTCCATCAACGAGACCATCACCGTCAACGTCGCAGGTCGCCGCGTTCAATCCAGTTTGCGCTCTACCGAGACGAAACCCTTGCGACCAACCGGCATAGACCAGGGCGTTTTCGTTAGGCTTGTAGCTGAGATTTCCTCGGAAGCTCGTGCCCGAAGCATCGGCATCATACAAAGTTGGGCTTAACTCTCCATATACCGCACCTGTGCTGCTTGTGAGTTCAGAGCGGTCGTACTGGTACGCGCGTCCGCCACCGGTAATCGTTAGCCCAGGAAGAAATTCCCAAGACACCTCGGCGAATGCGGCCTTCTGCTTCAGGTTCCGGTCCGTATCAAGCCCTCCCATAGATCCTGATTGTCCAGGTGCGAAGAGATTCGCCTCTGCGCTCCCGGACCAGTACGGACGGAAGATGGCTACATCGTCGAGATCTTCGCCATAGACGCCAGCCAAGAAGTTCCATGCACCCTCAAGCTTCGTCGCCAAGCGAATCTCACCGATGTTCCCTCGATGCCCGCTCGGTGAGCGCCACGAGACAGGCATGGCTTGATATGGACTGCCTACCGGCGTGTAAATCCCCAAAGGGTACACATACGTAGAGTCGCTCTTGAGATACGAGTAGGTGGCGACAAGATCTCCCCAGCCAATGTCGTATTCCATGACCGCATTTGCCACATTGAGTACGTTATCAAACAGACCCAAGTTCCGCTCACCATCGGCATGTTCAGGTGCGACTTGGAGAGACAGCTGCCCGAACGCGCCAGTATTTGTGGCGGCGAAGCCATCTGTCTCGCTTTCCTGCCTCTGATAAGTCAGAGTGAACTTAAGATCTTCGCTCGCCTGGTACAGAGCAGAAATACGGCCACCAATAACGTAGTAGTCACCAACGCCGTCTCTGTTTGCCGCGAATGATTCGGCACCAAAGTCTGCGGCTCGTGCTCGGAAGGCCGCATCTGTGCCCGAGACGTTCCGATAAAAGCCCTCCTCTTCGTATCGATAACCGACCGCACGAACCGCGACTTGGTCGTTAATGAGTGGGATATTGACCACGCCCTCCATGGTGTAGTTGTCACCACCTGTGCCAGAGGTCACCGAGTAACCGCCTCCGACCTTAGCTTCGAGCGCGCCTAACTTAGGTGCCATCGGAATTGTTCGCACAGCTCCGCCAAGCGAGGCGTTGCCGAAAGCCGTACCCTGGGGGCCGCGCAACACTTCAACACGCTCGATATCTACGAGCTTCGCATCAGCACTGGTGCTGCCGCTCAATGCGCCAGAAGCAGTCATGGGTGTCTCACCGAAGTAGGTGGCGACCGTGGCAGCCCCAAAGTAGTTCTGAAACGCCGGAAAGGTTTCAATACCGCGTATGACGATGGATTGGCCGTACTGGTCGCTCGCCTGGGCTACTCCGGGAATGCCGCGCAAGTAATCTTCGGAACTGACCAGTCCCCGACGATCAATGTCATCCGCTGTGACGACCGCGATGCTGATCGGAACCTCCAGCAAACTTTCAGCGCGCCGAGTAGCGGTAACGATTATCTCCTCCATCGCCCCAGATCGACGTTTCATACCTCCGGATTCCGTCTGACTCTCAGCCATTGCGAGCTGTTGATCGCCCTCGCTTGGCAAGCTCTGCGAGAAAGCAGGAACGGTGAGACTGGCTGCGATTGTTGCTATCAGCCGATGTTTAATACTTTTCATTGTTTCATCTCCATCGTTCATTCGCCAACCCGTTCAGCAAGAACGACCAGTATGCCTGATAGATCGACCGGACAACTGTGATGACCCCAGTACCTGAAAACTGGCTTCGGTTAAGAAAATCACCCCATCTAAATGAATAGCTATCTGTCGTTCGGAATCGGCCGACGCTTCCAAACTTCTTCTCTCAGCAAGGCCACGTGCTTCGTGGTCACAGTGACTTACTCAAGTGACTCCGACGCATCATAAAGTGTTTTTCGACCTAACCTGGTGGCCGGGATCAACACCCGCGGGCTGCTGGTCCGCATGATTGGGTGCGGCAAGAATGCGGTGTTGAGTGGTCTGGGACGGTCGCCGTGGCCCGCTGGCGGAGACAGGTCAGTGTAGTTCAGCACCGGCTAAGGCTACCTTGATCGCCGCCGACGACAACGGCGAGCGGCAACTACAGAGCGATCAAATCGATGGCTCTTCACACGCACTGGATCGGAGCTTCCTATCGCTGCCGATAGAAGATAACCGAGGGGTCGGATGTGATCGAACGGTACTCGGTCTCGCATGACGTAATGGCAGTCTTGAGCCAACCTTATTCGACTGCGCTTCATGCCAGGTATGGGACTGCGTACTGTGCAGCTTCGAGGACGGCCCAAGCGAGATAGCGATTGCCGCGCTTCGCGTCGTTCTCGCCTTTCGCTACTCTTGCTGCTCCGTTTGTTGTCTACGCAGCGACAGTCGGAAGCGAACTGCCCAACATCGACTAAGCGATTCCTGTCCCCACCTTGAGCACGGGTCCAACCAATCGCCGTGCCGATGCTCGCACACTCAGCAGCAAGCAACCAGGGCGCGTGAGGACAGCTAACTGTTGCGTTAGCCGCCCGGCAGCTTGCGCCTGCTCTAGTGAGGTGATCAGATCAACCAAGGTGCCGTAGTACACGCGGCGGCCGCGTTGGGCAGCTGGACTGCAAGGCTGATCGCCAAGGGGTTTTACCGGAGGCGCGGCGGTCCGAGCAGCACGATGTTCTCATTGCGATCAACGAAGCCGAGCTCGTGCGGGCTTTCCATTCGTTCGCGCTTGATCGAAGGATGGAAGGAGAGTTGAAGGACTGCAGCGCCTTCACGCCGGGCAAAGTGGATGAGCGCATCGCAGCCTGCAGGCGCCGGTTGTTACAGAGGTTGACCTGTGCAGTTAGCAACCGGCTGATTGCTTCGGTTGCCGCGAGCCGACGACCGTCGATGTCACTCAGTGTCGTGTCTACCGCTTGCAGCTAACCGGGCGTCTTCAGACCGGCGAGCATGCAGCGGATGACTTCTCGCTGAGAGCGAACGGCTCTCATGACCGTACCCCCGATGATCTCCTTGTAAACAGCGAGTGGACGCCGCTCCGCTTGGCAACGCACGAAGGCGGGGCCCGGGCCAGCACCGGCGATTGCATCATCGGACAAATATGGCTGCAGGGCATGCCCTTGAGTCATACACCCTCCTCACCCTCAAGGCGCACCACGGGACACTCGCCAGTCGTACGATGCAGACCAACGTTCGCCGTCAGAGTTGACCACGACACGCTTGCACATTAGGGTCGGAATCGTTGAGGATCTCCCGGCCGTTCAAGAAGCTCTGGCGCACGTAGCGAATGGAACGCTCCACTTACCCCTTGGTCCTTGCTCGATAGGGGCGGCACGCACGAACGCAACAGCCCAGTGCGCGGCGGAGCGTAGGAACCCAGGGTTCTCTCGGAGCTAGCCACCAACGGCTTGCTGATCATCGATGATGATGCAAGACATATGATCAAAGAGCATCCCGGCGGGAACGCCGGCAAACATCGTGAAGGCCTGCTTCAACCCATGCGTCTGCACTGACATCATCTGTCGCGGATAGAACTGCACCCAGAGCAACCTGGAATAGCCCAGAACCACGAGCGGCGCGAAGCCCTTGGCTCAAGGCAAACGGAATTCCGCGAAGTCCATCTGTGCCTGCAATCCCGGAGCAGTCTCCAATCGCACCACCGGGCCAATCGCAGGCGCCGGCCTGACGTGCCGCACGTAGTCCATCACCTGCGTATAGCCGCCGGTGTGGCCCGGGGCGCAACTCTGCGCGCGAATGCGCGTCGCTGTCAGCGTGGGGTACTCGGCCAATCGCGCCCAGACGATAGGGCGAAAGGCATTGATCTTGCTTTGCACCTGCGGCCGCGGCGCATATCGCACCGCCTCATCGTCCAGATCTCCAGCAGATGCAGCAGTCGCCCAAGGGTAGCCTAGCCTTCGTTGGCCGAGGAGGTTTTTCCCACTCAGTGATGCTACCGACTGTAGAGCTCTGGCGTGTTGATAACCAGTCGAGCACATTCCCCGTACACGCAACTGCTGCACCCGCCAGCCCTCGCCTCTGGAGGACATGCGTAACGTCGCCTGAAGCCATTCGTACCGCCCCCATGAGAATTCGGAACCGGCAAAGGGGGTCGAAGTACGCAGTGTGTCGATCACCACCAGGGAAGCCGCTTACGGCATGCAGGGCTCACATCTCACACGAACCGTTGTGGTTCGAACAGTCTCCGTACTTCATGAAACTTCAACGCTGCAGCATCGGTGTAATCGTGACGATCGGCGCTTTCTGCGACGCCGGATGCCTAGCCTCTCCCGCAAGCACTCGGGTAAGCTGCGAGCGGATCGACATTGCTAAACTCAGCATCGACAAAGGGCATCGCTGGCGGCCTCCTTTTGGCTTAGACCGAGTTGGCAGCCCGCCAGTTGCGCACGTTGAGCTACACCTGCAGCATCCTCCCACGGCGGAGTACTACCTGACCGCCTACAACAACGGCGATGAGATCGAGCGAGAAAAGGTACATCTCAGGCTCAACGCAGGTGACTATGGAGGCTTGGGCAACGTTCCAATCAGCAATAAGAGAACGGCTCGATTTTCTCACGTGATACTTCCGCAAAGGACCACAGAAGCCGCATTGGAAAGGGGCTGCGACGGGAAGCTTGAAGTTCTTGATCGGAAAACCGTGACGAAAGAGGATATCGAAGCGGACGCTGTCGCTCAATCTCCGCAACCGTTAAACCCCGTGGATTTCGGCGCTATATTCCCACCGCACAACGTTCTATTCATAGTAGAAGGCCAGGACGCGACAGTCCGCGTAGCGGCGCTATCTCGCTCGCTTGATCTGCCTCGAGCTCGTCTACAAGTGTGGGTCGAAGGCGCCAAGCCTATCGAACAAACGATGTCCCTTCTGAAGGATAAACGAGTTGATCGAACTGTTACGGTTCCCGTTTCAAGCGCAGTCACGAACAACGCCCTTCGTATACGCATACTCAACGAAGAAAAGATTGTTTGGTCAAAGGACATATCAGTGATGACTGTCCGCCACTGGATGCGACGTCCGTTGTTTGGCGTGGTTCAAACGAAGCTTCATTACGGATCTGCAATACCCGTATTTGATTCAAATACGGGCAGCTCACGAGCAGCCCTACCCTATGAGACTGCATGGAACGCAGATCTGAAAGATCTGATCGTCTTTCTGCCCAATGGTTCTCGCTTTGTCTTCTGGCGAGGCGCCAACTACATTCCGTTCTGGGCCGGACAGTACAACACTGGCACGCTCTATCAATGGGCGGAAGACTGTAGCCGCGGAATGATCTCTCATCCAGACGGCAGCAAAGACTGCCCAGAGCCACTCTTTGATACCGAGCTTCGATACAGTCGCGCACGAATCATCGAAGCGAGTGCTGCTCGCATCCATGTGCGGTGGGAGTACGAGCTCACTGATGTTCGCTACGAAGTTCGCGGCGGACTAGCGACCGAAGACTTCTATTTTTATCCCGATGGGTTCGGCACTCGTGTTGTAACGGTGACGGCATCGGCCGACTCCAAACCGCAGCTCTCCGAGTTCATCATCATCACACCTGCGTCCGCTTACCCGCTCGAGGTACTACCTAAGAAAATCCTCAAAGCGCTGTATCTCAACTCCGGGCAAAAGGACAACATCTCTTTTCCCTATGATGACGAGGCATCTTCTGTCGACAACGAAACTCAAAGCAGCAAATTCACAAGGCTGATACTCCGAGACCATGAGCCCACACTATTCCGAATCTTCTCCCACAAAGATGATCCCTCATCTGCTATTTACCTCTATCCAGACGTCGGCGCTGACTTCCGGCCCCTTATGCCTTATGCATACCCCCCCATGTATGATGGCGCTGAGATTGTCACACCTGCATATTGGGGAAATCACTGGCCGCTAACACGCGGGAAATGGACTGGCTGGACGATCAATGATGAGATTGACGCAAGCCCAACACACAGCGCCATTGCCGGCTGGATTCCCTTCGACCCCCAAAAAGAAGAGAAGAGATGGGAAGTTGCTCCTCTAGTCGAAGGAAAATGGGCGATGGCGAACTGCACTTCATCGCCGCAACCTTGTGTCCTATCCCGATTCGCCTGGATGATCGGTCACACCGATTTGCCAGACCAAGAGCTGATTAGAATGGGCAGAAGCTTCACTAGGCCACCTGCCATCGACGTATTCGGAGGTCGCGTAGCTGTTCCGTCATACAGCATCGAGCGCCGCGCGCTACGTATCGTGGCTGAGCAACCGAGACTGACAATCAGGCTTCGACCTACCGTGCCGCTCATTAATCCCGTCTTCGAAATCGAGGAAGCACCTACGGGGCCCCTTGAATTTGTTTTCGTAAACGAGGTTCAGCTCTCACCAACAGAGTACGCATGGGACGGCAAGACCCTCTGGCTGAATAGAAATATAGAGCCTCCGCACCTGGATATAACCCTATCATTCAAATAAGTACCAGCAAATTCTTAGGCCTACAGTTGGTCACCTGCGTCGCTCGGTCGCAGTATCGACGCTATGAAATCCATCCATTCCGACGACTGCCGTTTACGCGCATCGCGCATCTGATCTCGAATGTAGCCACTGAGCGCGCGCAACGATGATACATCGTCCAGCAACTTCTTAACTGTCAAGGCAGCATTCGGGTAGTCGTCTAACACAATCCGCGGAACTCCAGTGAGAAATGGCAAGCCACTCAATGCCGCGTCTGTGGCGACGAACGGCGTAGCATACGAAGCGCACTCCGCCAGTTTTAGCTTCGCACCAAAGGCGTTCTCTATCGGAGCGATGAACAAGTTATCTCTGAGCAGATGATCCATGACTTCATCGTCCGAACTCGCTCCGAGGAACCTTACGTTATGCTCTCTCCAGAGGTCGGGGACACAGCTGTCCGTGGCGCCGATGATCGAGATCGTTATCGCCTCATCCAGCATGCGAAGAGCCGGGGCAAACTTCGTGCATATCCATCCTATGGCAAGGCGATTCGCAAAGTAGTCAATGTGTCCCACGAATAATACGCTCCTACTGCTGGTGTAACTCCACAGCATACTCCGCTCGCTGAGAAGTGGAGGAAGGACGGCGACATGAACGCCCGCCGGCGCACTTCTTGGTATATCGTTCCCAGTTAATGTGACGATTGCGCGACACCGCCCGACGGTCGCCTCGAAGCGCTTCTTGAATCTATATTGGGCCAAGCTCCGTGCCAGCCGCCATATGAGCCTTCCCGTTGAAACAATGCGCCCAGTGGGACTTATGCTCCTCGGAAACAACAACTCTCTATGGAAAGCCACCTCATCGTTCAGTAATACTAAGCAAACTTTCCAGTTCCTCATGAACACTGACGGCACACCAAGTGCCGCCCAAATGTCACTTACGATGACTACCTCGGGTGCATAGCTAGTGATTGTATCGACTACTTCAAGATCGACATGTTGTTGTTCCCGGAGACTCTTCTCAAAAATGAAGAAGTATGCTCCCTCAACCATTCTCCTGATCCGCCGCGAAAGACTGGATACGTACTCGACCATACCGTCAGCGCTCCCTTTTTTGTTCTCAATTAGCGGTATCGATATGTGCTCGAATCCTACGGCGGACACAAATGCTCGATTCTCGTCCCTGCGAGCGGGCAGCTCGCTTGTTATGACAACGACCCGGATGTCCCTGATCTGTCGCAATTGATTCAGAAGATGACGGGACCACAGCGCCCGGCCGTGCCGATCGCATAGGTTCTCTTGGAGGTAAACGATAACTGTAGGATTACGCGCCATAGGTGAAACTTGGGCGGCACTGAGATCCTAACTCAGCGTGATCACTCTACGTATCCGCACAGACTCCCCCCTGCTGAACTGTTCCTAGCAGGAGGAGCTGAGTATCCGATGCAATCAGCGTTCCCATCTGAGTATCTCTGATCGATCCGACAGCACACGCAAACAGCACTTGCACGCCGCCTTGATAGAACATTACAGGACTTTCAGATTCCGAAAACAGACAGATTCCGCATCGGGTAGTATCGGCTATCCTTCAAAGCCTGCATCAACGTGCCACGCAACCGGTTGGCGCTGAAGAAATGATAGTGGATCACGCACAAGATGTTCAACACACTTCCAGGCAGTGTAGCCACTGCGACAGGCATCAATGCCTGCCACGTCGACCGCAGTCTTGGTCGGACGAACTCACGGTACTCACGAAGTGAGTAGCAACCACATGCTCGATTGAGTACCAGAGTCCGTAACTCCCTCCAAGGCTCCTTCGCTATCACTTGCCTCTTCGCACGTTCGGAGAATGGGGCGCCCCAGATCAGTTCTGGGAACTTTATGCATACGATCTCAAAGAATCTCGTCATGTATGATTTAGAGTTTCCATCGCGATAGCTAACGCATGGTTTTGCGATCACCAGGGTTCTTCCAGGAAGCGTATGTTGAAATATCACCCCGAGATGTATCCACATCGAGCCGACGTATGCATCCCTGTCCCGCGAAAGCCACAGACTCCGTTTGATTATCACTGAACCGATGTACACGAGGAGAGGCGCCGTCTCGGCGAACATTCTATCCGTCTCTTGCTCTTCGTATACTCGGTCAACCTCCGCATCAAGGTACTTCGCTACGAGTACGCGAGACATGTTGAAGTCTTTCCGCTCATAGTTAACAGCAATCAGACTATAATCGTCCCTCTTAATGGCGCCCAGCACCGTAGCCACAGCGCCCGGCTTAAGAAGATCGTCATCGGCCATCAACCAACAGTACTCTCCGCGCGCGAGTTCCACTGCGCAATCGAAGTTCTTGTCCAATCCTCTGTTCTCCGTCTGTCTGACGTATCTCAACGAAGTGCATGCCACCGCGAACTTCTGAACTACCTCTTCGGTGCTATCAGTGGAAGCGTTGTCCGACACTACAATCTCACATTCTTCCGTAATCTGAGACACTATGCTCTCTATGGTCGCCCCGATAAACGCCGCTCGATTATAGCTTGCGATGCAGATTGACAGCTTCACTGACGGTGGCGCCACCATATAGGACCTCTTTGCGCTGAGCTTAGGAATTCGCACATCAGCAGAGAATATGCCAGAGAGGTCTTCCAGAGACCGCGCCGGTTCTCACAGTTCATCGATTCTTGGTCGTCCAGAACAGACTCGGGCTCACCGCCCCATCTGATATCAGGTGCTTTATCTGTTTGAGCCGGATGAATCTTCTCGACTGAAATGTGTCGACAGTTTCTCCTCGAGAATCGAACCAGTCACCGATCTGCCTACAGCCGCGCTCGATATCCCATACTGGGTGAAACCCAGGCAACTTTCGTGAGGCCTTATCGAAATTCACCTTGTAGGATCGAAGATCGCCGGAGCTCTCGCCTGTTATCTCAAGATGGGCTGCCGGTACGCTTCGCGCCACTGCCTTCGCAATCTCTCCCACTCGATAATTTGCATCGTCGCTGCCGATGTTAAATGCCTGGTTGTGAATCGTGCTCTTCGGTGCTTCGGCCGCACAAAGTGCGGCCTGGCTAATGTCCTCGATATGCACGAGCGGCCTCCACGGCGTGCCGTCCGACAACACACGTACCCGCCCAGTTGATTTGGCCCACGCGATAAGATTATTTAGAACCAAGTCGAGCCGCATTCTCGGGCTTACTCCGTAGGCAGTTGCGTTACGCAAATAAACTGGTGAAAAGCCGGCGTCGGCCAAACTACCCAAGTCGGCTTCAGTCTTCACCTTCGATACCGCATAGATCGAGACAGGATTGAGCGAGCCTTCCTCATCGATAGGACTCGTGTTATCCGACGCCCCATAGATACTGCACGATGACGCAAAGACGAAACGTTTGACACCCACTGACTTCGCAAGGCGGGCCACCCGTATACTCGCGTGGTGATTGATCTCATCGGTAAGCTCGGGCGCCAGCTCACCCAAGGGATCGTTGGACAGAGCAGCGAGATGCACGACGCAATCGAATCCCTCAAGCTCCGCTGGTTCAACACGTCGGATATCCTTCATAATCTCCGCATCCGGTGGAACGTCCGTCTCGGATGTTAGGCATTCTCGAAAGAAACCTGTGTCGAGCCCACATACAAAATGCCCGGCGTCCTTGAACGTACGGATCATGATGGGACCGATGTAGCCAAGATGTCCGGTGATGAGTACACGCATGTTTTACCTCCGGTGAGCTTTATACTCCGGGAGCCGTTCCGACCGGACGAGCTGTTCCTTGCACGGAACAATCGCGAGATCGATCGACCCTAACCTATCGTTGTCATTGGACAATCCGTATGGCCGAGAGCGCTGATTGCATAGTCGTCGGAGCCGGCGTTGTTGGACTAGCTGTCGCACGCGCCTTTGCAGCTTATGGACGAGAAGTTTTGGTACTGGAAGCGGAGAGAACGATCGGCACAGGCGTAAGTAGTCGTAGCTCGGAGGTTATTCACGCCGGCATCTATTACCTCCCTCACTCACTCAAAGCCAGGTTATGTGTGTCCGGGCGTGATCAACTCTACGAGTACTGCAACACACGAAACGTGGAGCACAGGCGTTTAGGTAAGCTAATTGTCGCAACCAGCGAACCTCAGGTTTTAGATCTCCACCGGTACGCAGACCAGGCCGCCGCAAACGGCGTAGCTGATCTTCGTCTCCTCACAGGTCAGGAAGTTCGCAGCATAGAACCTTCGGTCCGGTGCGTTGCTGGGCTACTATCCCCTTCCACAGGCATCATTGATTCTCACGGTTTGATGATCGCCTACCAGGCGGACATTGAAGCGCATGGCGGCACCATTCTGTTCAACACCCGAGTGCTGCGGGGGACATTGTTCTCCAGTGGTGTTCAACTGGAGATCGAGGGCGGAACCTCCGTATCAGCCGGGACTGTTGTGAATGCGGGCGGATTGCAGGCTCAGGCGCTATCAAGCAGGATGGAAGGCATTCCTCACGCCTCGATTCCGGACCTCCACTTGGCCAAAGGTCACTACTTCACCCTGAGCGGCCGATCGCCGTTCAAACGGCTCGTGTATCCGATCGCCAACGAGGCCGGTCTCGGTACGCATGTCACACTTGATCTTTCCGGGCGTGCGAGGTTTGGACCCGACGTGCAATGGATCGATCACGTCGACTATACGTTCAACACCGATCGACGGGCCCTTTTCTGCCGTGCGATCCGAGAGTACTACCCAGACCTGGATGAATCTTGTCTCCAACCCGGTTACGTCGGGATCCGGCCAAAAGTATGTGGCCCTGGCCAGCCTTCCGCCGATTTCTGCATCTGCGGACCTGCTGCACATGGAGGAGCACCATACGCGGCGCTCTATGGAATCGAGTCACCGGGCTTGACTGCGTCGCTCGCACTTGGCACATACGTAGCGCGGATGTTTGAACAGGCTTAGCGGACTTAAAGGCACCGATCAGATCATGGACGCCGATCGAGTGATTCTCGTGACGGGAGCAAGTGGATTCCTGGGATCACGAATCGTCCAGCAGGCCCGTTGCCAAGGTCTCAACGTAGTCGCAGCTCATCGTGCTGGCACCGGCCCGGGGGTTGCTCATATGGACGTCTGCGACCCAAACAGCGTCGACGATGCCATCCGAAACGCGGCGCCCACTGTCGTCATCCACTGTGCCGCCTATGGCGTTAACTATGCCGAGCAGGACTTTCAGCGGGCGCTTCACGTGAATACCATCGGCGCGGTGGCTGTGCTGGAGGCAGCCGCCCGACACGGTGTTCAGCGATTCATACACATAGGCAGTTGCTTCGAGTACGGCAGCCGCGATGGACTGATCTCCGAGAACACTGTTCTTCAACCGACCGCAGTATACGGCGCTACGAAGGCAGCAGCCGCTTTACTTTTGCGCGAAAGAGCACGCGGTCTCAAACCCTCGCTTGTCATTCTTCGGCCGTTCGCACTCTGGGGGATCGGCGAGCCCGCACATCGCATCATCCCTCAAGTCGTTTCGGCTTGCCTCACTGGCGTACCACTCAAGTTGACATCGTGCGAAGTGATCCGTGATTACACCTACGTTGAAGACATGGCCGCGAACATACTTTCCATAGCATTACTCCCCGAAATCGAGTCAGGCACAGTGATAAATCTGGGAAGTGGGAGAGGCGTGCTGCTTCGTGACTTCGTACTCTCTGTTGCGAGACTGCTCTCTGGAGAAGCACTGATGCAATTCGGAGCGCTGCCCTATCGACCCACGGAAATGTCTTCGCTCGTCGCAGATGTAACACGGATGCGAAGCTTTCTCGGGGTCGTTCGGGAGACATCGCTAGTCGACGGCGTAAAACGCATGGTTGAATCCATGAGGACTCATAACATTTCCTAGCCACATTGCTGCCATCACCCGGAGTGTCGCTTTGATCTACCAAAAGACCCCGTTAGAAGGCGCGTGGATTATTGCGCCGGACCCACGTCGAGATACCCGCGGCTATTTTGCTAGAACATTCTGCACGGAAGAGTTCTCCGCCCGTGGCCTCGAAAGCACGGTCGCTCAGTGCAATATGTCATTCAGTCATGTGGCAGGCACTCTGAGGGGGATTCACTTTCAGCTGGAGCCTTGCGCCGAAGTGAAACTGGTACGTGTGCAACAGGGATCTGTTTGGGACGTGATCGTCGATCTCAGGCGCGCGTCTCCGACCTATTCGTCTTGGTTCGGGGTAGAACTAACATCTGCCAACCTACTCTCCCTGTACGTACCAAAAGGTTTCGGGCACGGATTTGTCACCCTAAGCAACGACACCGTAGTCTCCTACCATGTTTCGGCGCCGTACACTCCGCAGCTTGAGAGAGGCATCCGTTGGGACGATGCGGACGTAGCTATTAGTTGGCCGATACAGCCAGTT
Organism: Steroidobacter gossypii; assembly: GCF_016801985.1. Taxonomy (GTDB): domain Bacteria; phylum Pseudomonadota; class Gammaproteobacteria; order Steroidobacterales; family Steroidobacteraceae; genus Steroidobacter; species Steroidobacter gossypii. The sequence continues at coordinate 23,027 of NZ_JAEVLS010000012.1, forward strand.
GTAATGTCGGATAAGGATAGGACGTTGCCAACGCTCCGAGAGATTCAGGCATAACGTCCGACCAATGCTCTCGTGGCGAATCTTCGGTTTGCAGAGAGCGCGCGACAGATTCGACGAGGCTGATGCCAAAGCGCGCACGCACGCACCCGCTTGTCTCTCAGATGAATCGAACGCCACGCAAGCGAGCGCGGATCTATATCGGCGCGCGATCGGAGATTGGGTTGTTGGACCAATCTGAAAATCTCCAACGGTCGACGGACAGCTGTGGCAGATCAAGAAAGCGTTCGCCTTTGGCCTTTACGTTCGGGGTATTCAGACCGCTCCCGCTCCTCCGGGTTGGTTACATAGATGAACCCGCGAGAAGCTGCTACCGCAATCCTCCGTGAACGCACTCGAGGCGCGTTGATTTAAATCACAGCTGAAGTCGTTAAACACGCACGCTGACGAGTCGCTTGATTGGATTCTAATCCCAGGGAATGATTTCGCACCAACTACGTTACCTCAGCGGAGGCTCGGCAATGAAAGCAGTGATCCTAGCTGGTGGCCTGGGCACGCGTATAAGCGAGGAAAGCCATCTACGACCAAAGCCTCTTGTCGAGATCGGGGGCAAGCCGATTCTCTGGCACATCATGAAAATTCTTTCCGCAAATGGGGTTCAGGAGTTCATCATCTGCTGCGGGTACAAGGGCTACTTGATCAAGGAGTATTTCTCCAACTACTTCCTTCACATGGCGGACGTAACATTTGACATCCCACACAACACGATGCAAGTCCATCACACCTTCGCGGAGCCTTGGAAAGTGACGGTTGTCGACACAGGCATGGACACAATGACAGGCGGTCGCATTCTCCGTATTCAGGATTATGTTCGCGGTGAACGTTTCCTTCTAACATACGGTGATGGGGTGAGTGACATCGATGTTCGGGCCTTGGTTAGGTTTCATGAGGACCACCATCGACTCGCGACCGTCACTGCAGTACAGCCCACTGCTCGTTTCGGCGCCCTTGAGTTCTCTGGGAATTGCGTCAGTCAGTTTGTTGAAAAGCCGAAGGGGGACGGGCGCTGGATCAGTGGCGGATTTTTCATCCTTGAGAGTGGCATCTTCAAGTATCTCTCCAAAGATCAGGATGTCTGGGAACAGGAACCGTTACGCAAGCTCGCAGAGGACGGAGAACTGGTGGCGTATCGCCATAGTGGATTCTGGGCAGCGATGGACACTCTAAGGGACAAAACCTCACTTGAAGAGATGTGGGCCTCCAAGCGAGCTCCCTGGAAGGCGTGGGAGTAGCCGTTGAATCCGGGGGACGGCAGTTCCTTCCAGTGACAAGACGTTCAATTCAGTGGACTGCACTATGGATTCGCTCTGATGATGAGCGACTCCGTCTTGGATTTAGAGCTCGGCCCTGACGCAACGTCGATCGATCTAATCCTCCCTCTTTTGATCGCCGGTCAATGCCCCATTGAAAGACTTAACCCAAGGCTCGATCCTCAAACATATTGCCTCGATGGCAACTCCACTGGCTATCGGGATGCTCACCCAGATCGCTTATCAGATTATCGATCTTTACTTCATAACAAAGATTGGCGTGGCTGAGACGGCCGGGGTAAGCGCGGCGGGCAACATCTTCCTCCTCGTCGCTTCTTTGACTCAGGTACTTGGTGTTGGTGTCACCGCTCTAGTAGCGCAAGCCGCGGGACGGAGGGATCGGTCCGATGCCAGCTTGGTATTCAACCAGGCTTTGGGGTTCTCTGCTGTTTTCGGTATGGCGATGATGCTGCTTCTATACACATCATCGATGCAGTACCTGAAGGCTGTTGCTCCTGACAAGGCGACCGTAGAAGCTGGGCTCACCTTCATTTACTGGATAGCGCCGGGATATGCCTTGACGCTGCCGACCGTCGTAATGAGCTCCGCGCTTCGAGGCGCCGGGATCAATAAGCCGACCGTGGCGCTCTACATTCTCACTGTCTTAGTAAACGCAGCTCTGGCTCCTATTCTGATTGCGGGCTGGGGAACAGGAGTCCCTCTCGGGGTTATGGGCGCCGGTTTGGCGACGACCATCGCCACCGCCAGCGGCTTACTTTTCTTCGCCATCTACTGTCATCGCTCACACTTGTGGACGGCTTTCGACTGGCGCCTTTTGGTTCCAATACCAAAACAGTGGTTACGTGTGCTTGCCGTGGGTCTGCCAGCAGGCGGCGACACTGCGCTCTTCTTTATATATAACGCGGTTGTCTATTATTCGATTCGTGATCTTGGATCTGCCGCTCAATCAGGTTTTGGTGTTGGCTCGCGGGTGCTCCAGACCCTTCTGTTGCCCGCCTTGTGCATCTGTCTTTCTGCCGGGCCGATTGCAGGACAAAATTTTGGCGCGAAGAACATCGATCGCGTGAGGCAGACATTCATTATTACTGCTGTCCTCGGATCGGCGGCCATGTTTGCGACGACGATCTTGATTCAATGCCAGTCAACCGCGTTCATTGGCCTGTTCGATGCGGATTCATCGACGGCGCACGTTGCCCGCTGCTTTCTGGAACTGTCGTCTTGGGCATTAGTCGCTCAGGCAGTCGTAACCACTTGCTCCGGCATGTTTCAGGGGTTCGGCAATACGATGCCGGCGCTGATCAGCTCATGCGTTCGCCTGGTGCTCTTTTCGGGTCCCGCAGTATGGCTGTCTATGCAGCCGGCATTTGTGATCGATCAGGTCTGGTATCTCTCAGTGGCAACGCTGATGCTGCAAGCGGCAGTGAGCCTGTGGCTACTTCGCGCGGAGTTCCGGAGGCACTTGTTACCGCTTGCGACGCCTACTACGGGATGCATGAAGGCTCGTCAGGCGGTTTAGCTGCAGTGGGCCTGCGGATTCCGAGCAGTGTAATGAACGCCGATCATCGCCGTCGGCTTAGCTCTGTGGGCAGACACAACGCTAACAGTCCGGATGCATTCAATTCCTACGTTGCCTCTGGGCCTCACGCAGTGCTCGCCAGCACCCTTGAGTTGGCTCCTCCGGCAACTCGACTCTTGCGTCGGCCGTGACGGCGCTTGAAGTGGAATCCGTACTCGCAAGGGGCGACGTGCGCTCAAGGCACGGAAGCTTGTGCAGTTTCCCGAGCCGTCTGCCGTATATACATATAGATCGACCATACTTCCTTCTCACTCAGGTCATCAAACGTCGGCATGCCTCTGGCCGTGAAGGCGCCCTCCTTAACGACGGCTCGAAATGCGCCCCATTGCATCGCCAATAGTGATTCACGTAAGTCGGGTGCCATCGATGCGAAATTCTCAAGATCTTTACCATGACACTCCTTGCACCTCCAGTACGCTCTGCGTCCTTCGGCGGCGGCCTCTGCATCGATGACAATCTTTGGATCATCAACCGCCCTGACCGTGAACCGGGGTGGCAACGTGGGTGGCAGCGGCGTCTTTTTTCCTAGCGCAAAGGTAAGAACGCGCCTCGGTTGTTCGTTGAATCGCCAGCCATAGTCAAACACCTTGCTCGCATTCGCGCCGCCGCCGTAGCCCACTAGCAGAGAAATATACTGAACACCGTCGCTGAGATAAGTGGATGGCGCGGCGTTGATCCCAAGTCCTGCGTCGAAGGTCCAAAGCCGCTCGCCGGTTGTCGCATCGTAGGCGAAAAATTTCCCACGGCCGGTGCCCTGAAACACCAGATCTCCGCCTGTGGCAAGTACGCCACCGTTCCATGAGCAATCGATGTATCGCACTTCCCAGTGACTTTTCTGCGCGATCGGATCCCAAGCCAGCAGCGTGCCCACACCATCACCAGATTCTATCGGGCGTACATCGATGCTCTTAGCGCCAATCATCATGCCCAGCTGAATAGTGGGTATGTACACCAGGCCCGTTCTCGGGCTGAACGACATCCTTTGCCAGCTGTGTGCACCGACGACGCTCGGCCAGATGGGCACTGGCTCACTACCGTATCGAGCGGCGCGAGTCTCAATCGGGCGGCCGCTCTTCAGATCGATTCTCTGCGCCCAGTTTGCTTTGCTGAATTTTTCTGCCGAAATGAGCTTACCTGTCAATCGATCGATCACATAGAAGAAGCCATTCTTTGAAGCCAGCATCAGCACTTTTCTTTGCTGACCGCCTATATCGAGCTCCGCGAGAACCGTCTGTTGAGTTGCATCATAGTCCCACGACTCACCCGGATTAACCTGGTAATGCCAACGGTACTCGCCGGTGTGGAGATCAAGCGCAATGATGGAGGCGACGAAAAGATTATCGCCACCGCCCGCACCGCGCCGGGAAGCATTGATCGGAGTTCCGTTCGCGGTTCCGATATAGACGAGCTTCAACTCAGGGTCGTATGCGATGTTGTCCCATACCGTGGCGTTACCACCGTCCTTCCACCATTCTCCCCTCCAAGTCTTTGCCGCCATCTCCATGGCGGCATTCTCAAAGCCCTTCGCGGGGTTACCAGGAACTGTATAGAACCGCCACAATCGAGCGCCGCGTACCGCGTCGTATGCTGTGACGTAGCCTCTAGTACCCCCTTCGCCTCCATGGCCGATGATTACTTTGCCGCCGGCCACACGTGGCGCACCGGAGATTTGCTTACTTGCGTCAGCTTCGTCAAACGTCTGGATGCTCCAGACCGGATGGCCAGTCTTTGCGTTGAGCGCCAGGAGGCGTCCGTCCACAGTGCCGACATAGATGTTGCCTCCCCAATATGCCACTCCGCGATGAGAGCCAAAGAGGATCCCCTTTCGGTCAGGAGTATGAGTGGCAAGTTCCGGATCGAATCTCCACAGCTGTTTACCAGATCGGACATCAACTGCGTACGTTGTACCGTTCGTACCCGAGAAGTAGAGGACGCCACCGATCGCCAGCGGGGTGGCGTGCAGCGAGCGCTCACCGGGAAGATCCAGATGCCACGCGAGCCCGAGCTGCGCAACGTTGCCGCGGTTGATCGACGAGAGCGGGCTGTAGTGTTGCTCGGCAAAGGTTCTCCCTGGCTCGGGCCAGTCCTGGATCCCTACCTCACCAGCTGACGGTCGATCATCAACCGCACCACCGACGTCCGGCAGTACACAAAGACTTAGTGTAGCGGACCAGGCAATTGCAACCGAGGCACCTGCGACAGATTTCATACGAAACACATCCGCCGATATTCGCTGATTCCTCTGCTGGTCATACCGATTCTGCTTCTGGCCGGGGGCATTCAGGTACGTACCACTCTCTTTCTCTCTGAAGTTGACTGGGCATGGGCACCGGCATGCCGCCGATGTACTACCTGCCCGGAGTAGCTACCTGGGTCATCGCACGCAGTTCGGCCGTCGGCGCCTATCTACGGTGCCAGGATGGCATTCCATGCCTGTTTCATTCAGTTGGCTGTTGCAATCGTGCATCCGCTTGCTGAAAGTTCGGCCGGATGCCGCCGGAACCCGGCTGATCGAGTTCCGCCGCCAGCCAATCGACCCCACGCGATACGTTGTGTAGCACAGTGTCAGGGCTGGCCCCGAAGTCCAAGCAAAGTACCCCGACAGGGCCTCGCCAGCCGCTCTTCTGAATAACGCGCATCATTGGCAGTTCATCCTCTCCCTGCGAAGGATAGAGCGACTCCATTTCCCCGCGCACGCCACTGATCGCAACCGTCCTTACGCGCGGCTTGATCCTCGCCCAGATCTGCTCGAAGTGCCTTACATCGTCATGAAGGCTGTCGCGGGCATGCCAGAACGTGTAGACCATGCCCACGTTCTTGATGCCGTCCTGCTCAAGCCGCTCAATGATTGCGAGCTGATTGTCAACCAGTCCGAACCAGCCATTGTGATTGTAGAGGCTCACATCAAAGCCATACTTCGAGGCCAGTTGTGCGAGCGAGCCGATGCGGCGCGCCTCCTGCTCCAGGCGCTCGACCTGCTCTTGGGGAGTTTTCGGAAGGTGAGCCTGGTCGGAATATATGCGATGAAGCGCCTTGAAGAATTTCTCCTTCTGCTGCTCAGTAAAATCGGTGCCCGATGAGAAAGCTGATTGGAAGTAGTCGTCATCCGCGGGACCAATGAATCCCGCCTCGGCAAATCTCTGCTTCCATCCTTCAGCAGTTTTCGGTAGAAAAGCATTAGACTGCGAAACCCAAATTTGGGGGCGGATCCCAAGCCGCCTGAAGGAATCGAAAGCTGCTCGGACCTTGTTATCCTCTCCTGGCCGGTCAGTGTCGAGCCAGAAGTACACAGCAGCGACATTCACCCCATGCTGTCGGAATGCGGCAATCTGCTCATCATATTGTGCCGCCCTGTCAAAGAAATATATGAATGAGTAATGCTTGAAGCCTCTCGCTCTAAGCATCCGCGCACGTGCTTCCGGTGCAATCTCCGCCTCGCCTTGATTCCATTGCAGCTCCAACGGCACCAGATTCTCGCGTGCTAGAAGCTTCGTTCCTGTTGAGGCACTTGCCGAATGGATGGCGACCGCCCCGCAAAATAGCAACGCTGCGAGGACGCATGCTGCTCGCTTAATCACTGATGAAGCAGATCTTTTGCTATGTGCATGCCAGTCGAGAATGGTCCTCATGAGGGCCCCCGTTCGCCTGTATTGTGAAGGAGAGATCAGGATCGACATCCTTACAAATGCTGCGCCTTGGCGAAGGTGCTTTCAACCGACGAGCACTGTCGATGCTTATGCTCGTCTCGAAGATCATGCATCCGTGACCTTCGTTTGTGCGGAAATGTGCGCTCTTGGAGCAGGGTTCGTTCTCATCCAATGCGCGGCAAAGGTGGCCGCACGGCACGACCGTTGCAATGGTTCCGCTTCCTTCAACATCACCGGTAAGGGATGCTTCGTCGACCAGTCGCTGGCGCCCGCCACGCAGCAACGCCCTGCATCTGACGCTCATCTGATAAACCGCGGCAAGGCTGTGCCGCGTCCTTCCATTCGGCACATTCCGATGACTCGTCTGCGCCACGTCATCGCACAATCTTGCTCGTCGGGCTACGCTCCCTACCTAAACAACGGCGGCGATCACGCTCGAGCGTATATGAGGGATTGCTCAACGTGGGTTGCGCAATTGCCAGTCTTGCCTCCGGGACTTGGACGTGCGCTGGTATCGACGCGAGCACGGCTTCACTGCGATCACGGATCGCCCCTTCGTACTCCGGATGCGAGAGTATGTATAGATAATTGTTTCTGATTCCTTCAAGCACAATGCGCCCGGCCTCGAAAGGATCCATCAAGGCTCCGGTGTCCCGAAGTTTCCGACCCGAAGCTTCATGCTCGGCCAACTTACTGGTATCGGTGCTGTGGCTGAGGCCTCCCAACTCAGTGGGTCGGTTCCGTTGGGAATTCCAGCCGCGCGAGAATACGGCTCCTGGACAATAAACCGATACACCAATATTCAACGGCAGAAGCTCGCCCCGAAGCACTTCCATCATCATGATCACGGCCGCTTTAGATGCACAGTAGATTGCGGCGTTCTCCACCGCAAATAGGCCCCACGCAGACGCGGTAGTCACAATCTGGGAGCCCTCGCCATGCGCCCGAAGATGTGGCAGAAATACTTCCAGGCAGTTGAATACGCCGCCCACATTAACGTTCATCATCCAGTCCCAATCTTTGCGAGTAGCCTCGCTAAAAGGTCCTAGAGCATAGACGCCGGCGTTATTCACAAGAACGTGGATTTTGCCGAATACCTTGATCGCTTCAGCCGCGGCTGCTTGGATTCCGTCTCGATTAGTCACATCGAGCTCTACAGCGTGAACGCGCTCGCGGGCGTTTTCGAGGTATTTCATTGCCTCACTGAGATGCTCCCGAGTCCGATAGGAAATGACAATCTTCATTCCCGCGTCGGATAACGCGCGAGCAATGCCGAGACCAATTCCGCTAGATCCGCCGGTTATGAATGCGACCTTCCCTTGGACATCCTTTATTGGGATCGGCACTTGGGGACAGGAGACCCTCTCCCGTCCCCTTGCTGAACTGACTGAAAGCGCGGACGTACTAACGAGCGCACCAGCAGTGACTCGCAGAAAGGCCCGTCGCGCAGGTTTGGAGCAAGGTGGTCTGTTTTTCATCGATTTCCGGGCGCCTCAACTTGCGTGCCGCGCTGATTGCCGGAGGCTCCCCCATGTCGCTCGGCCTAGTAGACGACGTGCTGCGACCATCTTCCTCCTGACTGCTGGTGGACCGGTCTAAGAAGCGCAGTAACCTCCCCGCCCACAGTCGATGTTGGCGATCATGTGAGAATCTTGCCTCCCAAAGCACTGTCTCGCCCCACAGCGCACCACCTTTCGTTCGCTCTGCAGGCTCGAACACGCGCCCATCAACGCACCCTCCGCTTCGGCCGTGCAAATTCCTCTCGCCAGCACCGCATGCAGCTGCTTCGGGTTTCAAGCAGGCGCAAGCACCCCCACACGCAACAGCGCTAGTCTGCAGCGACTCAGCTTTTTCCATTGACATGAAGATCATTCGTTTCGCATCAACTACGGCTCCGCAGGGCACGGTTACGCAGTATGCTTTTCGACATGTCCTGTCCCGGCACTCCTTCGGCGAACAGTTCCGATCGAAGAGTGGCCTAGACGGTGCCCGTTGTCGATGAGCCTAATAGTGTCGGCGCCTCGATCTATACTCTCGTGCGGCGAGTGCTTGGGCCGTCGGCGCCAACGCCCGTGCTCGAGTCGGGATCCCTGCGCTGGCAGACGGCTTCGTCGTCGGCCCGTAGCCGATCTGCTTCATCATGCTAGGAAGGCGCGCCGGGCAACTACGGAGTACCCGGCACAGCTGCTGAGATGTCAGATCCAAAGCTCGATGAGTCGCAAGAGCAACGGCTGGACAACGCGGCTTCATCTCCAGTATGACGAAGGAGCTCATCCCTGCAAAACTCTTCTTCTCGCGTGAGCAGGTCGCGGTCGAGCTAGCACGTACATCCGTCTACACAGCCAGTTAGCTTCTTCGCGATGCGATCGTGGTCGCGCAGAGTCGTCAGGATACGCAATCAGCCGACTTCTCGATACGCGCCCTCTACTGGCAACCCTGGAAGCCGCTACCCTTTCGCCCCCCTGCGCCTGGCCTCATTCATCACTCCGATCGCGGCTCCCAGTACGCTTCGTAACTGTAACGCGAAGGTCTGTCCGGGGCGGCACACGGATTCGATGTCGCGCACGTTAGATCCGTCGATAATGCGACGGCCAGATGTTGCAAAACGCGCAAACACGAGGTGTTGGCTTGCACTATGCAACGATGCGGGACCTGGTTGATCGTCCCCCAAAGCTAATTCGAAGAGATCTATAGGTGCCATCGCTTACATTCTGCGCTGGGCGATCTCCGGCCTAAAGAGTTCGAGCTCGCCCAAACCGCATGCGCTGCATACGGCAAAGCTGCGCGAGGGATGACTGTCTCAGCAGAGGGTTCACTCCAAGATCTATGCAGCTTTGGCCCGGCGTTGGCACGTTTGCGCACGTGCTGGCCCTAGTTAGACTGCTAAACGATCAACATCGCCTGCCGCGATCACTCGATCGCTGCTGCAACCCAACTTTTTGCGATGCTCATATTTCTCACACGGAAAATATACAACGGCAGATACTTCTGCTGCCTGCCATGGGACGCGTGCCGAGTGGATCGAATTCCGCTCGTTATCTATCGGTTTGCGCTCCCCCGCTCCCGCCCCGTCACCTCGGAGCTTGTGCGCGTCGATGCAGACGTGATTACTTAGGTGACGAAGCCCAGACGTGTCCAGCAGCTAAGAATGCTTCTATGCTTTTCCGCGCAACCACTCTTCGTGCCACTCTCTTCACACTAGTTATCTTCGCCGTGAGACTCAACGGCGCCACATTGTCGGAGGAGGAGGACCACCAAGGGCACCCGACGAAAGATTGGCCTACCGTTGGTGGTGACTTGAGCAACACTCGCCACTCTGCGCTTGCGAAGGTAGACAAGAACAATGTGCGACAGCTGGGAGGCGCGTGGGTCTCCGAACGGTTCGACGATGGTAGCGTGTCGCTCGTTACGCCCGTCGCTAAAGATGGAGTGCTGTTCGTCACGGCCGGACGGAAGGTCTATGCGCTGAACGCGATCACGGGCGTGAGGATTTGGACGTTCAGCACGGCTCCAGATATTCGACCAGAGCGCGTGGACGAGACTTCAGAAGCGCTCAAGAACTCGACGATCACGGAGATTTCCGTCCCGAATCGACGCGGCATAGCCATCGGCCAAGGTCTTGTGTTTGTGGGACTTCACGATGGGCGCGTTATCGCACTCAATAAGGATACAGGTGAATTAGTCTGGAGTCAGCAGACAGGGGTTGACCAGCCGAAGAAAGAACAAGTCGTTTCCGGCGCACCAATATACAGCCGAGGTCTAGTGTTCGTCGGACTGTCGAACGGAGATGCACGCCTGAGAGGACGAGTGACCGCGATGGACGCGGCAACCGGCAAAATTGCTTGGCAACTGTTTACGGTCCCAGCACCGGGAGAAACCGGTCACGAGACGTGGCCGTCGTTCAATGATGCCTGGAAGTTCGGGGGCGGCGGCGTATGGACGAACGCGGCCGTGGACGAAGATCTGGGAATGGTTTACTTCGCTACTGGCAATGCCGTACCTCCGTTTGCAGGAGACTGGCGGCCCGGCTCGAATCTTTATACGTGCTCGGTCCTGGCATTGGAGATCAAAACAGGCAAGCTGAGGTGGTACTACCAACTCGTGCGCCATGACGTGTTCGACGCAGACGTGGGAACCCCGGTGATCCTTCACGATGCGCAGATCGAGGGGCAATTGCGCAAGGCAGTGGCCATCTTGCGGGCCGATGGGCACTTGTTCCAGCTTGATCGAGTTACCGGCCATCCATTGAGGGCCGTGGAGGAGCGAGCGGTCCCGCAGCTTGCGTCCCAAAAGACGGTGCCCACACAGCCGTTTCCTGTCGGCGCTGAAAGCATTCTGATGGATTGTGACGACTGGAAGAAAGAAGGCGTGCCTGCTGGATTCGTACTCGGCTGTATGTGGACCTCCGCGGCCGCTCCTCCACCATCGAAGGATCCGCAGAACGTGCTCGCACCATTTCCATCCGCTCGCGTGAGCCCGATGGCGTACAGTCCTGAAACGCGATATTTCTATGCGCAGGCTACCTCGTTCCTCACCTGGCCGCGAAGATCACCAGATCCCTACTACTTCGACTTCGATCGCAGCGCCCCAGGCCTTAGAGAGCACGGAGAGCTTGCGGCGATCGACAGCCGCACCGGCAGAATCGCATGGAAGCGACGAGTCTATGCACCCAAGGGCGCATTCCCGTTCTTGAGAGGAGGGTTGCTTACAACATCAGGCGGATTATTGTTTCGTAGCGCCCCCGACGGAACGATCGAGGCCAGCGATGCCCAGAGCGGACGAATACTGTGGACGTTTCAGACAGGGATGGCTGGTGCATACGGCTCTCCGGTGACTTATGAGGCCGATGGTGAGCAATATGTTGCGGTGCCGATGGGTCCTTCAGTATGGGCATTCAAACTCGGGGGCGAGCTTCAGACTACTAATACAGCCGCTGCACTCCCCAAGCAGGAAGAGGCGTTTTTCGGCCCCGTCATAGACACTGCCGATGTCGAAACCACATCATTGAAGCGCTCATCCTTTGGATCTGGAACGCGCTACTTCGTAGATGAATTCGCATTCCATCCTTATCGCTCTCGCGTGGAGAAAGGAGCTAAGGTGCGATTCGTGAACAACGGCAAGATGGAGCACGAGATTGTTGCGCTCGATGGCTCTTGGAGCACTGGTCGCTTAAGACCAACCCAAGAGTCCTGGATCAGTTTTCGATCCCCAGGGGAGCACACCTATATATGTAAGGACCATCCCTGGAGCTACGGACAGGTCATAGTGACGGAGGAACAAGTCGATCAATGACGGATCGTGGCAGTCGTTCGATTTCGGTCTTAATCGGTCAGTTCCGCGTTGTACTCGCTTTCATCTTGATACTGCGTAGGTGTTGCGCGTCATCCTTGAGCTCCCCTTGCAGCGAGATACCGTTAGTGCGCAGCAGGTAAGCAGCAATGTCCAGGTAAGTCTCTCGGCTTAGGCTTCCCGGGTTCGCAAGCGGCATGGTCGATCGGATGTTATCGAACAGATCTGCCACGCTCACGTTCGTCCAACGCAGCATGAAGGCTTCTCCCAACAGAGCTGGCGCTGCACCCCGCCCGGCTAGGTCCTCGCCGTGGCACACGCTACAGTTGCGCTCAAAGTGTTCTCTGCCTCGCCGAGCTCGATCCGAAAAGTCGCGGGAAGCCGATTCAGTATCACTCTCCATGGGCTTTTCATGGCTGCGGGATATCAGATCATCTGAGCGGACGATGAGTTGCCCATAACTCCAAGGGTGTTCTTTGCATACATACAGATGCTCGCCTGGATTTCCGAATGTCAACCAAGCTTCCTCTCCGGGACTCAGCCGGCCTGTACTCCATGAGTTGTCCAAAGCCACGATCTCGTGGTGGAGAATCCCATTGTTGACGAAGAGAAGCTTGCTTCCAACCTTCACCCGTGCGCGAACTGGATTGAACGTGAACTCGTCAATGAAATAGCGCGTGCCCCGCGCGGTCTCCGAGCGATGTGCTGAGCTTGTTTCGATCTCCGCGGTGTCGACCAACGGTCCAGGCAGTGCTTCCTCCGACCGCGAGACCACGGGCTTCGGTCTTTCGATCGGCTTGCCGCCGCGTTTGAAGGCCCACACCGCGGTGCCCAGAGTTGCTGCCAGATATTGCTCTCCGTCAAGCTCGTATGTGACGACTGGCCCGCCACTGGAGCCGGCCTGAAAATCCCACAGAATCTGTCCGCTCCCTGCATCAGAGGCTTCAAGCCGTCCGTCACCTGAGCTGCGGAATACGAGTTCACCTGCGGTCGTCAAAGGTTCGACGGTCGTAGCACCGACTGGCACTCGCCTGCGCCAAACAATCTTTCCTGTGCGGCTGTCGAGCGCGGCAAATTCGCCATAGGTCTGCAGACCTGGAATAGCTCCGACCTCCTTCCGGAAATAGGGATCCTGCGACCTACGGGGCCAATGTAATATTGAAGTCCCGTACGCATAGAAGTACCCCGTTTGGGGGCTATATGCCATTGCAGATCCGGTAGCCATGGCCGCTGGCGCGAGAACATTCTGAGGATCGGTCGACGGAGGCGGTGAAGCCGGCGGTGTAAACATACATCCCAGCACGAAGCCGGCAGGTACGGGCTCCTTCTGCCAGTCTTCGCAGCTTTTCAGTATGCTCTCCCCAACCATGGGGAACGGTTGGGTCTTGGCCGTGCTCTGCGAGGGAAGCTGCGGAACAGCACGCTCCTCAATAGGTGCGAGCGGCTTTCCCGTTACGCGATCTAGTTGAAACACGTGGCCATCGCCCCTCATAACTGCAAGCGCCTTGCGCGCGCTGCCATCGACTTGGGCGTCGTACAGCAATATCGGTGCTCCCGAGGCCGCACCGAACACATCATGACGGACAAATTGGTAGTACCACTTTAGCTTCCCTGTCTTCACCTCCACCGCCAGGACGGAGCCGGAATAGAGATTGTCACCAGGCCGCAAATCCCCCCCGTATGCCGGTGCGGGGTCTCCAGCCGTGAAGTAGACAAGTCCCAACTCCGGATCTACCGCTGGGCTCGCCGATATACCGCCGCCACCGAATCGCCAGCCGTCATTGAAGGACGGCCAAGTCTCGTGTCCAGGCTCCCCCGGCCCGGGAATCGAAAACCTCTGCCACAGTTGTCTCCCAGTCATGGCATCGAGTGCAGTCAGCTTTCCACGCCGGTTCTCCGCATCATCAGCTAATCCTGTAAAGAGGATGCCACTACTGTACGTAAGTGAGCCTGCGGTCCAATGCCCTTTGTTCGACTCGTGGGTTCCTGGATGTCGAGTCCACACCAACTTCCCAGTCTTCTCTCTCAACGCAACGACAGTCCCACCTACGAGTCCGACGAATACTAACCCCTGGCCGATGCGGACTCCTCCGTTATTCGGAACTCCCTTTGAGAGATTCACGAGCCCAAGATTCCCTGATCGAAAGAGGCCTGTTGAATCCTTTCCCGCCGGGCTTTTGTAGCTCCAAACGCGTTCTCCGAATTTCGCATCGAGGGCATGGACATACTGTCCCGCCGTGACAAAGAGCAGTCCGTCGTTCACCACCACCGGTGATTGTGACGTCGCTCCGTCACCGAAGTTCTCGGAGACCCAAGCCAGACCGAGCTCGGACACATTGCTTTTATTGATGCGTGCGAGACCTGAAAAGCGCATGTTGCTTTGATCGCCGTTGAGCATCGGCCAGTCTGCTGAAGGCGAGCGAGCATAGTCACGGCCAGGAGCCGCCGAGGGCAACTCAGCACAGACGCCGTGTGCGCTTACGATGGCGATCGCATTGAAGACGAGCCATCTCACCCAGAGTCGCACATTTGGAGGCTCCTGAATGCGTGAGGGGGAGGCGCTTCCATTGTTTGTGTCCGCTTGCACAGAGTTTGGATCCATTATGTGCTCGCCGATCACGCGTTCCGGGTGATGTTTCGGATGTTTGCCAACGCCAGCACCTGTAAAGCTCGATCACGCCACCCGGATCGCAGTCGAAGACTCAAGCTTGGATCGGCGGTTTCCGTTCATCAAGCATCTCCCTCGGTAAGGGTCGCCGTCGGGGCTTGAATCGAAGAGTTGCGGCAGTTTCGAACCCAGGTGTCGATCTGCGCACAATTGCCCTCGTTTGTTCCCAGATATCCTGTAGCATTTGGCTCGAGCCAGAAGCGTAAGCCGCCGGGAACGCAGGCAAGCCACAGACTTGGTAGCGTGCTGCCTCACGGATATGTTATCGGCGGGCTGTCGCTTGTTGCCGGCGACCGCTTGGTAGCGACGCGAGTTATATCGGCGGGCGCACCGCTCATTACGCTCCCGCTAACAATCTCTTGACTCGCGGATGACGTGTTGACACGCGAACACCCGAGTTGGACGTAAAGTGAGCCAACCGCTCCCATGGGTAACATTCCGTCTGAGGCAACGCGGCACCATCTCAACGCCGCTGCCTTGGAAGTTCCAGCAGTGTAGCAAGTGACATCCGAGCAAGCGGAAGGCCCCCAGTGACGATCGGCAGCGAGCGTACTTTCCGCAAGAGAAAGCACAGGTGGTCTCACCCTGAATTATTCCTAGAACCAGTGGACCGTCGCGGCTCGCCGTCCGTCGCTCCATCTCGTCTCGTGTTCCCGCCAATGTGCTGAACTACCTCTCTACATACATCGACACCTGGAGTGATCATCGCGGAGTGAGCACACAGTATTGCGAGATTCCCCCGGCGAAGGTATAGGGCTCGCTACCAATAGCAAGCCGCTAATCGTTTGAGCGGCGGATACGGCGACAGTTTCAGCGGCAGTCGCCGCTCAGAGACGGGCCATTTCAGAGGGTGGGCGCGGCCATCCTTTGAGTAACGCGGGGGGGGGGGTGCCCCTATGTTGTTGTCAAGGGATTTCCTGCCCGTGGCGGGCTATGCGGTAATCCTCCCGAAAATTAGATGAGGTCAGAAGTGGAATTTTCTCGTAACCTTGACCGAGGAGATTCCCTTGAAGAAATCACGATTTACCGACAGTCAGATCATTGCGATCTTGAAGCAAGCCGAGGCCGGCACTCCGGTACCGGAGCTGTGCCGCGAGCACGGCATCAGCTCGGCCACGTTCTACAAGTGGCGATCCAAATATGGCGGCATGGAGGCTTCCATGGTGTCGCGCATGAAGGAGCTCGAGGAGGAGAATCGGCGGCTGAAGAAAATGTATGCCGAGGCCCAGATGAGTGCCGATATCCTGAAGGAGGCGCTCTCAAAAAAATGGTGAGGCCATCTCAGCGTCGAGAGGTGGCCCGATGGGCGGTAATCGTTAAAGGCCAAAGCATCCGACGGGCCTGCGTGGAACTCGATATCAGCGAGACCTGCTACCGCTATGAGCCGAAGCTGTCGAGCGAGAACGATAGAATCGCCAAGTGGCTGATGCGCGTGACGGACAGCCAGCGCAACTGGGGCTTCGGGTTGTGTTTTCTGTACCTTCGCAACTTGAAAGGCTTCGGCTGGAATCACAAGCGCGTGTACCGCATTTACCGCGAGCTGGAGTTGAACCTGCGGATCAAGCCCAAGAAGCGGCTGCTGCGCGGGGCGCCGGTGCCGCTGACGATCCCGACAGTAAAGAATCAAGTCTGGTCGATGGACTTCATGCACGATGCTCTCGGCGACGGCCGCAGCTTCCGGCTGTTCAATGTGCTGGACGACTTCAACCGCGAGGGCCTGGCGATCGAGGCGGATCTGTCGCTACCGTCGGCTCGCGTGATTCGCACGTTAGAGCAAGTCATCGACTGGCGTGGCAAGCCGCGGGTGATTCGCTGTGACAACGGACCAGAGTATATCAGTGGCACGCTGTTGCAGTGGGCAGCGCAGAGGCAGATCCGGATCGAGTACACCCAGCCCGGCAAGCCTCAGCAGAACGCATACGTCGAGCGCTACAATCGCACCGTGCGCTATGACTGGCTTGCTCAGCATATCTTCGGATCGATCGCTGAGGTTCAAGAAGCTGCGACCCGATGGCTATGGACGTACAACAACGAACGTCCCAACATGGCACTGGGCGGGTTCACGCCGATACAGAAGCTGGCTATGGCTGCTTAGTTCCTCCACTTTTGGCTGCAGCTAAAAATGGGAGGATTACCGTCTGAGTGATCTGTCCGGCCAGGTCGTCATCGAAGCCGCACAGCATGGTGAGCTCGGCGACGTCGTTGTCCGGCAACTTCAGCGATCGCAACGTATGCGGCATGCTGCGTGCCGCTTCCGCGATGATGTATGCGTCTCGCGCATCCGTCTTGGCCTCGCCCGCGTGCAGGTCGGCGATTCGGCGCATCGCAAGGCCCGGAAGGTAGGCGACTGTCGCACCTTCGGCTCGCGCCACCGCAACTGGCAGAGCGCCGATCGTGGCCGGCTGGTCGACAACGAGCAGCACGCGGCCATGTCCTTTGAGCTTGGTGATGAGTGCTCGAAGCTTGGCTTCATCGTTCGGCAAAGCACTGTCGAGCAGGCGCTTTCCAGTCTGATCCAGCGCCACGGCGTGATGTGCCCCTTTGCCAACGTCGACGCCGACGAAGACCTGGATGCACTCCTGCGGTTCGATGCCCGTCATTGGTACCCCCTTTGTAGTTATCTTTATGGGCGGCCAGCGACCTACAGCAGCCAGTCTCGGCATCCACGTTACGAGCGACCTAGGATTTGGTCCTGGTCCAGCCCCTATCAGCGATCACCGGCTGCCGACCCGGCCCGGTGACAACCCCCCCCGGATCATGGACGACTGGGGGCGGGAGTCATGCCGGGCCAAGCTGGCCGAATCTCAGCATAACTGAGATATGAAGAAAGTAACGGGGGGCAGTCCACAGGCGCGCCGTACTGGAAAACGTGGATAACAGGGATTGCCGCAATTCCGCCCACAATATAGGATCGGCTCACTTCGTTGATTTAGCGCGTTTCACGCGAGTGCAGCTGATGCGATCGCGCTCCTTTCTATAAACGGACTCTTGACGCCAGGAACGTAGTCTTTCTACTTGCGCGCTGCTCGCCTGTAAATCCTTTGGGAAGGCTGCAAGGAGCGCCTCGTTTCGGTCACGAACGATGGGCTCATACTCAGGATGCGTGAGGATATACAGATCATTGCTACGCATCCCGCGCAGTACAAGCTCGCCCGCTGTGAACGGGTCCATGAAAAGTTCCGACTGAAGTTTATCCTCCTTCGACGATAGTTCTTTGCCGAGACTCTGGGCTCGGGCCGCGTTTCTTCGGCCACCAGGTCGATTTCGATCGGAATCTGCGATCTGCGTTTTGACCGCTCCAGGGCAGTATGTCGAGACTCCGATATTTGACTCAGCTAACGTCGCTCGCAGGCCCTCCATCATGCCAACGACTGCGAATTTCGACGCCGTATAGCTTGGATTATGCCAGGGTTCGGCGACCAGCCCATCCATGGACGCAGTTGCGATGATCTGACCACCTTCGCGGTGCTTCTGAATGTACGGCAGAAATGCCTGCAAACCATTGAATACTCCGTTGAGGTTCACGTTGATCACCCAGTCCCAATCCTCGTAGCTTGTTTGGCTTAATGGCACGTGATGCACTACCCCTGCATTGTTGACCAGAACGTGGATCTTTCCGAATACCCGCGCGACTTCAGCTGCAGCCTTCTCCATGCCCGGACGATCAGTCACATCGACGCTGATAGCGTGAACCTGGCTCGCCATATTGCCGAACAGTTCCATCGCTACCCTGATGTGCTCTCTCGTCCGATAGCCAATTGCCACTTTCATCCCCGCGGTTGCGAACGCGCGCGCAATTCCTAAGCCGATTCCGCTTGATCCGCCGGTGATGAAGGCCACTTTACCGGCCACTTCCCTCATCGGAGCCTTTTCCTTCGAACAATCGGCGGGTGCCGCAGCCCCTTCAGCCGCTCCGGCCTGACGAAGTGACTGAAGCATCCCAGCAACGGACGTTCCACTGGCCACGAGCCCTACTTGCTTGAGGAAACTGCGACGCGCAGACAGTAGCGGAGTGTCTCGCCCGTTTCTCCCATCCTTAGCCTTGGCCATCGCGCTCTCCCGCTTGAAGACGACACTCGAAAGGCGGAGCTTTCTCGGTGCAAAGTTCGCTTCTGGGCTCTCTCCGTCGTGTGTTCGGATTGTGGGCCGGAATGTGAGAATCTACGCCATAATCCCTGTTGGGCCGGCTCGATAATCCTCAACTTCTTGTAACACTTGGTCGGGCCCCGGCAACAGAAAACTGGGACAGACCTTGAGTTGTGTACTTATCATCCGGCTCGAAGGCGCTCGATGATCAACCCGTAGATGCTCAACGCTCCTTCCAGTTGGCTGAGCTTGATGCGCAGTCTTGATAGCGGCGTGTCTAAGACTTCCATTGTCTTCTCTTTCGCCGGCGTAAAACCATCCACGTCAGCGGTAGCCAAAATCTAATCGCGGACTGTCTACAAACGGGACCAACGTCAAACTGGGCCGGCCTAGAATTTCCTTGGACACCATTTTGGGCCAAAGTAGTGGCCGAAGGAGTGTCCGATGGCAAAGAAGAGTTCTGGTGCGAATGACGTAGAGCGCGGCCGCTGGTCGGCCAAGAGGAAATCAGAGGCGGTACTACGACTGCTGAAGGGTGAGGACCTGGATACGTTGTCGCGGGAGCTGAAGGTGAATGCTGCGACCTTGTCAGGCTGGCGCGATATCTTTC
>NZ_JAEVLS010000013.1 GCF_016801985.1 Steroidobacter gossypii
CGAACGGCATCAGCACAGGTCACCGGCGCAGGTCCGACGGGAGTACTTGGCCGCCAGCACCAAACTGGCCGCCTGAGAGAAACGAATTACCTGCAACCGTGTGTCCAAGAAATCCTTGACCGCTTCAAAACCAGCGGAGCTTCTAGTTGTTCGGTGCCGACTGACAGGGAAGCTTGCGCTGGCACATGGAGGTCGGCCGGAATCTCAACGCAGGAGAAGTCGGGTGCGAACTGGATCCTCTCATGCCCTTCTCCTCAGCCATAGACAGTTCTCCAACCTCTGACCCCCAACCGCGGCAGCTCAAACGTCGTGCGGAGCTACGGCTCGCTGGAACTCTGATTCAGGGTGACGTGTAAAGCAACTCATCAACCAACCTGTGACGGCAGCGGAGAACGCAATGTCGGGATTGTTTCAGCCGCAAGCCGACTCCCATCTTAGCCGCCCATGCGATGACAAGTCACACCGGATCAAAGAACGCCGCTTCTCTGTGCTTCCATTCGTCCGTGATTGGCGTCATGGTGGGGCTGCCCCAGTCCGGTGGGCATCCGCTCGGTCGATAAGGCACTGAGCAGGGTTGAAGGAACTCGTTGACGCCGATCCGACCACGCCCCATTGTCCGGCAGCGCGGTCTCCTGTCGCAAGGAGATTCATCGGCGTAGATGATGTGGCATCTCTATATCCTATTTGCCACGGCCAAACGTGCGGATCACTTCGGTTCAGGAGTCGCGTATATGCTGAGGCGAGTTGACCAGAATCATAACTCAGTCGCGCCGACACATTGGGTGAGGCATCTATTTCCGGAAACACGATTGGGAAGAGCCGATTGGTTCTTGTTCGCTGCCACTCTGGTGGCTTGTTTCTTCCTATTTCTCCATCCCGATTTACCGATGATAGGCTTTTGTTCTGTGAGCTACTATTCCGGTGGAATTCTCGAGTTCTATGAGAACGCCAAAGTAGCCGCGAGCTCGACTGGATTCCCTAGGGTTTGTGCTTACCTTCCCACAACGTACGCAGTTGTGGCCCTATGGTTGTACCCCCTCAAGATGCTTGGGTTCTCGACGAATGCCGAGACATTTCAAACCTTTTCATCCTTCCTGTCTCAGGTACAAACGCTGCCAACGTTCGAGACATATTGGATCAAAGCTTTGACTTCGCTTTCGTATGCTGCATCGGGCCTTGTGTTCTATCGAATTGCGCTTGTGTATTGGCAAGACGTCGCGCTGGCAAAGTATGCGACCGCGGCGTGGCTGACGATGCCGTTGGCTGTTTTCTCGCAATTCATATTCTCGCAGGTTGATGTATTCTACATTCTGTTGAGCATGCTTGGCATGCTGATGTTACTTAGAAGGCGAGTGTACTTGGCCGCACTTTTCTTCGGCCTCTCTCTAACGTTCAAGTACTTCCCTGCATTTATTTTTCTCCCCTGTCTTCTTGCGTTCGAGAAACGCGTTTCTCGTGTTGCGCTGAGTTGTCTTATAGTCATAGCTCCAGTTGCATTGATTGAACTGGTCTACCACCGATCCGCGTCGTATCAGGAACTTGTGCACGGTTTCTACGCGGTGGAGCTGGTTTACAGTGCTTTGGTATACGTAGGGGGATTGGGAGTTTACCTGCTGTTTGCTGCTTTTACTGTCCTGTGCGGAATCGCCTACTTCACAGACGTGAGCCAGGACGCCCAGCTTCGAAAGGCTGCCTACCTCTGGCTCGCCGCTTCCATCATACCTTTCCTCCTTTTCTTCTGGAGTCCACAGTGGCTGATTCTGGCTGCACCTCCCATTGCTTTGACATCTATGCTGAGCCATCGGTTTGGAATGTATTCAAAGCTTGATCTTTTCGGCATGTTCATGTTCATCGCATACGTATCCATAATGTTCTCACTCAATGTGGATACCGCCATTATCAAGACGGAGTGGCTCGGGATTGGCCTTGATTATTCATTTCTGTTGGGAGAGCTATTCGACTGGTTCGGTACCCACAGTGCCAGCGTATTTCTATCGGGATTCACGGGCTACTTGATCCTCCAGCTCGTACTCAAGTTCAAACACATGGTGGTCGACGTTCCGAACGATGCCCCCTCACCTATCGTTCATTACGGATACGTGCGACGATACTTCTATCTTGGCCTGCTCATCTTTGCTCTGCCAGCCTCGGTTGCAGTGCTCAAGGACGAAATGAACGATGAATCTGTGGTCGGGAACCGATGGGTGTTCTGGGTAGAGACGATGCACTATGGAGAGTTGCGAAGTGGTCGCGTTTTCGAACAGACATTTGTTGCGCAAGATGATTCCATGAACTGGGTAAGTTTGTTTTTGACGACGTTCGGAAAGAAGAGCGTCAACGCATTTGCGATGAAGCGCGACGACGAAGTAGTCTTGGAAATCGTCGACGTGCACGGCCGGGTGATTGCGAGCCTCACTCGCCGTGTATCACAGCTGAGGGACGGTCGATGGAACCGCTTTGCTATACAACTTGACGCCCTAAGAAAGGGCGAGTTGTACACTATTCGCCTGACGTCAGCGAATGCCTCGGTCGGTTGGTGGGCTACCGCGGGAGACTACTATCGAGAAGGCCGCGCGATAGTGGATGGGTCGGCGCGCGATTCGGATTTCGGCTTCAGGATCGGGTTCCCCCGATAGCTCCTAGTATCGCCCACGTAGGTTGATAGTGGCCTACTCATCTCGTCCCTTGACTCAACTAAACGTTAAGACGATGGAAGCACACGGTTCATCGGTTCATCAATGAGCAGATCAATTCATGCCTTGCGCTAGGTAGAGTCTGGAGAACCGCCGTCCAAGGCTTCTTAGCCTGCACTGATTGGCTACGGCCACGTAGCTGCTCCTACACGAGATCACCCGCTTCGGCAACGTCCGCTGGCTTCGATCCTAGTATCCGTCTCACATCGATCACATTCTGTTCTCCGCCAGGTGAAATACCCAGAGTGTCGTTCCGACCTGCGCGGCCGGTAATTCTGGGGTAAACGAGCGCATATTGACATCCCATGGATTGCCGCCACCTGTCACGACGGCGATGTATTGCCTTCCTTCCACCATGAAGCTCAGGGGAAACGAGCTTGGTGTCTCGTTGAGCTTCACTTCCCACAGTGTCGCGCCAGTTGCACTATCCAAGGCGCGAAATCGGTGATCACGCGACCCCTCGAACAACAGTCCGCCTGCAGTCGCCAGCGCTGCGCTGGCGGGGAGCATGCGGCGTCGCGAACGCCAAGTGACTGTTTGGTTTCGCACATCAAGTGCAACGACTTGGCCAAACTTCCCATCGTGGTCCGGCGGCGGAACTAACGCGTTCAGTGGGTAAGCGAGCTCTCCCGTGGCCGCGTCATAAGACATGTGTATGCACGATTCCGCGAGAGGCAAATATAGATGTTCCGTTTGTGGGTCATAGGCCAAGGTTGGCCAAGCGCGTGCCCCATACGGGCTGGGGCAGATCAATTTCGGCTGACCTGGTACCAGAAGCGCATCCGGATTGATATGCTTTCTGCCATCTGGATCAATGGTCTTAATCAGATTCTGCAATCCCAAGTCGAAAGACCAGAGATACTTCCCCGTGCTCGCATCTAGCGCCTCGACGATCCCAAGCTTGCCGGCCGTCAAGATCGCCTTGCGGACACCATCAGGAGCATGCATTTCGACGATCGTTCTTTCGAACGCCCAATCGAGGTTCCAGACATCACCGGGAAGATGTTGATAATGCCAAACCAGACGCCCGGTGTCGGGATCCAATGCTAAGGTTGTATTCGTATAGAGAGCATTCGCTGAACGCTTACCGCTCGGATTGACTTTGAGCAGGTCTTTGACGTAATAGGTTTGCGCAGTACCGAAATAAACAAGATTGAGCTGCGGATCATAGCTGCCGGCGCTCCACACTGACGCGCCAAAACGTTCTTCGACGGGTGCGCCATTCCAGCTATCACCACCCGGCAAACCCGGCCTCGCGATGGTATTGAAGCGCCACACCTCCCGCCCGGTCTTTGTATCCAGAGCAACGATGAAACATCCCCCGGGGTACTGCTTACCAAAGCAGCCTGACATACCTTGAAATACCTTGCCACGTGCAACAAGCGGCGCAGCCGTGATCACCAATCCGGATTCTGATGGGGCTATCGTGCGATCCCATAGCAACGTGCCCGTTTTCGCGTCGAGTGCCAAGACATGGTTGTCCAACGTGGGAACATATACAGCGCCTTCATGCAAGGCAAAGCCGCGTGGTTGACTGATTGGCATGCGCTTGTTTGTGGCTGCGCGGGTGTATGACCAGATCACATCTCCATTTCGAGCATCCAACGCCTGGACCGTTCCACTATGGTTCACAAACATAACGCCATCGTTCACTAACGGCGCGATTGCATTCGTCCCAGGAGATAACGCCAAACTCCAGGCCAGACTTAGGCTCCGGACGTTGCTCCTGTTGATTTGAGTGAGCGCGCTGTAGTTTTGTGACGATCGCCCGCCGCTCCAGCCCAGCCAATCATTCCGGTTAGGCTCTCGGAGTCTCGCTTCGCTGACAGGTCTAGTCGCCTTGATAAGTGAGGCAAGTCTGTTAAGCGTCGCTCGGCACGTTTCATCACAATTGGCGGTGACAGGCGAGATTGCTGCCCCCTGCTCCGGCGCCGATGGGACGTCTTTGGACTCAACGCCTGATGTGCGAGCGTTGACTAGTCCACTGCGCATGTCCACGAAATCAGTGACTGCCGCATATGTGGCGGCGTCAAGACTCTTCGGAGCGGCAGGCGGCATCCTCGATGCGATGTACATTTGTAGGAAACTCTTCGGGCTGCCTGCCCATTTCTTACGGAAAGCCTCTGTACTCAACGGCGGGCCAAACCCACCTGACAACGTCTCACCATGGCAGGAGGCACAGTTCGCAAGGTAAGCGGCTTGTCCTTCGTCTTCTACGGCGCCCGCCATCGTTTTGCTTTGTACTGGGAAGGCAATGGCGAATACGACGAGCCACGGCATCGTGCCCCGCGCGTACTTGTACGTTAGTCGAGACTGCGGGCCTCCGGAGCTAGGGCGCCGCAGATCCGCAGTGCCAACGAGTTGAAACATCATCGGGATGCTCGTCAGGCAGGTCAACAGCTCCAAGGGATTCTCGCGTCCCGATCAGCTGATGGTGAAATCGACACGTTGAACATTGAACGAGTAGTACGGTGCATGGCTGCGGAACATCTGCGCACGTATTCGCAGCTGCTCCGATGGGATCATGGCTTCGATTTCCTTATTGCGGCGCTTCAACTCAGCGACATACTCCGTCGCTCCTTGAAAGTCCGACCAGACTAGCCAGAAGGACGAACCATCCGGCGCCATCCACTTCGGTGCGATCTGAGGCGAGTAGCAGCGTGCGGCTGTATCGTTGCCGGGTGCCCACGCCTTGTCTTCGTGGATCTGCGTCCAGGGACCCCAGGGGTTCGGTGCGATCCAGAACCCGAGATAACTTGGCCTGTCCCATTCACCGTCCTGGCCGACGCCAATTCCTGACGCCACCATCAGGTAAGTACCGTGCGCGGCGTTGTACACGACACTTGGCACCCAGGTCTGGACGAGGTTCGGAATCTGGCGCTGATCATTGACCCAGCCGCGGGGGAAGGACTGCACGATCTTCCGATTTTGGATGTCTCGTTCCCAGGTAGGCTCGCCTGAGGAGAGCATGCCGCCGAAAAACTCGTACGCGGTGCGATCGAGCATGCTCCGCTTCCGCACTCGGAACATCACGAGCTGATTCATGGTGCCGTCGGTGTTGCCGTTGGTGGCGTAGCCGTACACGTATCCGTCGCGGTTCGCCTCGTAATTTCTGCCCATCTGCAACAGGCTGATGAGGCCGAAGGACTCCTGCGGTTCGTCTAGGAAGAGCATGTTCTCGAGAGATTGCTCCGCGTATGACTCCCAGACGACCGGCGTCGAGCCATTCTGATTGCACCAGGTGCGACCCTGGTCAGAAGAGTAGATGAGCTTCACGCCGTTCCACGGGCGGCCCGATCGCGTTTCGGAAGCTTTCCCCAAGCAGCACATCAGCTGATAGATACGGTCGTCGACTGCTAAGGCTCCGAAGCCGTAGTACGGTGGATTGCAAGCGCTCTGCGGTGGTGGATCGGGATAGGCGTCAGTCTCGTAAATGGCAGCGCGGATTGGATCGCCTTCGATCCAAAGGGCACGAGAGTTGTAGAATCTTGTGGGTGCGGCCGACCACCCGAAGCCGTCCGAGAAGACACTGAACTGCCGGTCGTCGCGTGTCCAGGTCAACGGGAAGATGTCCCCATTGATCTTATGTCTTACGATCTTGTCGTCTCGACGCAGAACTTTGATATGCCTATACGCGTCAGCGCCTTTCCTCGCTTTCGGACTCTGCAGTGCGTACTTTGCGAGGACCTGTGTCGCTGACGAAGCACCCAGGGTTCCCGCGATTGCCTGGGCTACGAAATGCCGCCTGGTTTGCATCATTCGCTGGCTCTCCTCCTTCGCTTGTCAGAGAGCACTCGGCTCACTTCTCAATGTTCTTCTCGTTGTACAAAGAGTGAGTGGCTGATGCCCTCCTTTGACCCCTCCTGAACCGCAGTCGGCATGTCATCAGCCAGATCTCCGACAAAGAGGGGAATTGAGACCTGGTGCGATGACGATAGATCGTCGTGGCTGTTGGGACCGCTTTGTAAGCGTCCGCCCATCACCCTCTAGCCTGACGCAAGTGGTCACGCATCATGTCGCTTGAAGCGGCAAGAGTGTACGTGTCCGCTTGAGGTTCAGATGGACATTACAGCCAAGCGTGACGAAGAGACGACCGGCGAGCGTGCGCGGCGCCGGATGCGCACCCTTCAAGAGAAGCAGGCCATGGTGCTGGAGGCACTCCAGCCCGGCAGCTCAGTGGCTGCCGTGGCCCGCAAGCACGGCGTGAACGCGAACCTGCTGTTTGGCTGGTTGCGCCTGCACCGAAGCGGACTGCTGAGCGAACAGCGACATGGCAAGCCACCGCCGCTGCTGCCGGTGAAGATCGCTACGCCGACGTTAACGCCGACTGAGCCGGCGGCAACTCGCGGTGAGGGCAAGCGCACCAGGCGCCCGACAGATG
>NZ_JAEVLS010000014.1 GCF_016801985.1 Steroidobacter gossypii
GAAAGATATCGCGCCAGCCTGACAAGGTCGCAGCATTCACCTTCAGCTCCCGCGACAACGTATCCAGGTCCTCACCCTTCAGCAGTCGTAGTACCGCCTCTGATTTCCTCTTGGCCGACCAGCGGCCACGCTCTACGTCATTCGCACCAGAACTCTTCTTTGCCATCGGACACTCCTTCGGCCACTACTTTGGCCCAAAATGGTGTCCAAGGAAATTCTAGGCCGGCCCACCCGAACGCGGACCAACACGGCAGGAACGACGTGTTGACCTTCTGCGCAGCCGCCTACTGAACGCTGCTAAACTCCGGCGCAACCCGAAGGCAGGTGGTGCTGGTGTTTGAACTCCGACCTCATCAGCGCGCAATCGAAGGGCTAACAAGTGCAGGCAAATGCAGTAGCATCAGCCCATCATGAACGATATCGAGAGAGAGTCGATCATTCTCAATTCCGCATGGGAAATGATCGAGGGCATGGTGAACTGGGCTATGTTCGTGAGCAACGACCTGGCGCGGCCAACAGACCTGGCGTTCGTGACACACCAGCACTCCCTGCTCTTCAGCATCCTACTCGGCGACTTTCTATCCCAGGTCCAGGCGTTCAAAGGTAGCCCCGTGCCTCTCGGCCTCAAGGCAGTACCCTCCAATTCGCGGCCCGCCGATCGCACCTTCATCTTCCATCTGCGGCAGGTTTGCGCCAATCCGAAGCTCGGCACGTGCACCACTCGGCTGCGCAATGAGATAGACGCTTTCGCCGACTGGCTCGAAGGAGATTTCGTCGTACCTCGGTCAACCTGCATACCATTGACGTCGTAGCGGATGTACGCATCGCGCGTTATCGTTACCTCAAGATATGCGGCGATGTCTCGAAGCACAATCTGGCGCGACTAGAGACGAATGTCAGGCATCTCCGAACCGTGCTCGCTGAGAGTGGCCATCCAATCAGCGAACAGGATGCTTATCTCGCGATCCCGAGCTTCTTCGAGTGGTTCCAGGGTAACATCTTCATCTATCACTCCAGCCGGATTGCCGAATTTCTGAACAACATTCGCTGGGCGATTTTCGAGTATCTCAAACCGGAGTTTGAACGATCTTGGCATCTGACCGAAAACGCCACACCAGACTTCCCGGCGTATGGCTACCGGATCCCGGACGGCATCGTGGAACCAGTGAACCAGTCGCACATGCGATGTACTGGGATGTGATGAATCGGGTGCGGTCGAAACGTTGCGTGCGCCGATTCATCGTGTCAGAGTCCTTCAAGGAGCGATTCTGACGAGACTGTGCGATTTCCCGGATTGGGACCAGTCGATTTCCCCGGATTGGACCCACCTGAAGTGGTCACCGGCGGAGCCGCAGGCGACGATTCTTAGTCGGTCTTTTTCTTGGAAGCAAGTTTTCGAGCTTTGACGCCGCGATAGCTGGGCCCGGTGATCTCCAGTGCCAGGGCGGCGTGCTCGAGTCGATCGCGGATGGCATCGGCGATCACAGGGTCGGCGATCACCTCGTTCCAGTGGGCCAGAGGAAGCTGCGTGGTAAATGCCACCGACTTGCCGAAGGAACGCTCCTCGAGGATTTCGCACAGATCCTGCGCCTCGGTTGAAGACAACTTCCGGGCGCCGAACTCATCGAAGATGATCAGATCCGGCTTGGAGAGCTTGTCTCGATACTTGAGATACGTCCCGCTGGATCGAGCGAGCGCAATGTTCTCCAACCAGGTGGTGATGCTCATGTAGAGCACGCTGTATCCGCTCGCACAGGCGTGCAGTCCCGCAGCCTGTGCGATGAACGTCTTGCCGACGCCGGTCTGCCCGATCAACAACAGCGGTCGCCCCTCCACGAGCCAGCTGAGCGAATAGATTTCCCTGACCTGCGCTTTGGTGATCGAGCGGTCCGCGGTGAAGTCGAAGTCCTCGAAGTTAGGTCGCTGCGTGAAGCGCGCGGCCTTGATCCGATAGCTGGTTTTTCGTGATTGACGATATTCCGCTTCTGCCTGCAACAGCACATCCAGGAACTCGGTGTACCCTGACTGATCGCGAGTTGCCGCATTGAGCGCTCGATCGAAGGCGTCCATCATGCCCACCAGCTTCATCTCAGCCATCAGATTCTTTGCAATCGCTGTACTCATTCGCCTATTTCTCCTGCGGTGAAGTTATATTGACGCCGTGCCCAGCGCTCACCGCAGCGCCGCCGGCGTAACGAAGCATGGGATTGCCGGCGCGACGTACGATCTCGCGGTCAGCATTCGAAGTAATGGGGGCTTTACGAGCTTGCGCCAGGAGCGCCTGGAAGTACGGCACGCGGACTTTGTTATATCGTCGCATCGTGGCAATCGCGCCGACGATGCGAGCGCTGGCGAGCTCTCGACCGGCGGCATCAAGCTCCTTGGCCGAACTGCGCACCAGCCCCTGGGCGCGTCGCAGATGGCCATAGACATCGGCGTTGAAGAGTTCGACCAGGAGCTGATGCAAGTCCGGGTGGACGAAGCGCGCCTGCGATAGCAGCTTTTGCGGGGTCGCTTCGTAGTACGCCTGCGAGTTCGCTGGGAAGTGCTCGGGATTGGAGATTCGTCGTCCGTCGCGATGCCTGCTGCGTGGATGGATCGCCAGACGCTCCAGCTGTAGAAAGATCTCGACCTGAGTTTCGGTGAGCTTGACGCGCAGTCGCTTGTGGCGGTGGATGTGCGGTGCGCTGTAGTACACCGACTCAACTTGCACGTAGCAGTCCGCAAGCAGCGTCGCGTCCTTCCACTCGGCCACCTCGAACGGATCTGCTGGCAACGGCTTGAGCGCGCCGCGCTCGCATTGCTCGAAGCGCTCACGACGCGAGATCCTGAAGCGCGAGTGTTTGCGATCGTTGATTCGATCGATGCAATCGGCAAGTGCGTGATTGATTTCGGCGAGCGAGGTAAAGCGGCGGCGACGATAGCGGAAGCGCACGTAGCGCATGACTAGGTTGACTGCATTCTCCGCAAGCCCCTTATCCTTCGGGCGGCCCGGACGCGCTGGGACGATTGCGGTCGAGTAGTGAGAGGCCAACTGCGCGTAGGCCGGATTGAGATCCGGATCATAGATGTGACATTTCGTCACGCCTTGCTTTAGACAATCGGGCACCGTGACGTGAGCGACGCCGCCGTAGGCTTCGAACATCCGGCGATGACACGACAGTCAGTTGCGGCTCTTCATGTCCTCCGCAGCCCACGCGAACAGCAATTGGCTGAAGCCCAGCACCGAGATAAATATATAAGCTTGATGGATGACGCCGTCGGTGAGATCCACCCACTCCAGCGTCTTGCCTGCATAGTCGCACTCGATCCGCTCGCCAGCGGAAAACTCTCGCGCCGTAACGCTGGCGCGTCGGAGTTCCGGGAACTTGCGGTAGAATTGCTTCCAAAAATTCGGGTAGCTGGTCAGGTGCTGGGCCTTCTCCTCCCACAGAAACTTCAGTGGGTGACCCAGCGACAGGTCATGGACGATCAGTGCCCAATCCAGCTGACTCATCCATAGTGGGTCGGTGGCCGTCCGGGGCTTGTCCGGCGAACCGCGCCCATCGCGAACCTCCCGAACCAGCCGACGCGAGCACCCCAGGGCTCGCGCAATCTCCCGTAATCCGCGGCCCTCGGCCAGCCGCCGCTCGATTTCTTTGTACCGATCCACCGTGAATATCCTCCGCGCCATTCACGCCCCTCCGTCGCCGAAATTGACGACGGTATCAGTGGGCTATTGCGGCGCCGGAGGTGGGTCCAATTCGAGGAAATCGGTGGGTCCAATCCCACGAAATCAGGTGGGTCCAATGGGACGAAATCAGGTGGGCTCAATTCGGGGAAATTTCACAAGACACACGCAGATCGCTATGACTTCTGGATTTCGAAGCACCCGCGTCGTAATGTGAGGCCTTCTGGAACTCGCAGATAGACGCACTGTTCATTCCAGAAAACCCTCTTCCTCGCACCGGCACGCTCAACGACTCAAAGCAATGGCTCACCCCTCTTCGTTGCCGAACAGCAAGCGAAGATCAATTAGGCGAGTTTCATTGAGGACGCATGATCGAAAGGTCAAACGATCGAAGGTGACATTTGGTCAGTCTAGCGAGTCCTGACGCAGATCAATCCCGCCCCGCGCAATCTGCACCTCTCTTCCACTGACAACGAATGTGAACTGACGGTCGTCAATTCTTACGCTCACGTCCCCATAGTGAACCTCGCGATGGTGGTTTGCGCAAAGGGTCACGATATTTGTAGCAGACAGTGATCCGACTTCCTTCAGGTGGACAGGCATCACATGATGATGCCTCAACGTAGGGTTCACCGTTCCTTTTCTTGAAGCCGATGGACTCAAGCCCAAGCGCTTCACACAGCTGACAACGATAGTTATTCGCGCGCTTTACTTCGGCTCCAATCGGCCCGCGCTCGATCGACTTGCCGATTCGCATCTTCACCTCAGGACTCGCATTCATGAACTTGCTTTCCAGGGCCGCGAGCCGGTCAAGTGTCGGGGCCTCGTTCTGCATCGGAGCACCGACAATGGATTCATCATCCTCGCCCAGCAACTCCAGAACGGCATGAAAATCGACCGCCTCGATCGGAAATGATGCGGCCTGGAAGCCATCCAGCAGCCTCGGCGAAACATCCGGGCGCTCCTTTCTTAGTCTTTCGACACTGAGGGGTCGCTCGAGATAGTTCCGAAGATAGCGAATGCCAACCGTGGGCCAACCAGGCGCTCGTCCCGCATTCTCGGCCCAGTGCGCGTCGTTTGCCCCGGTCCCCGGGAATGATGAACTCTCAATCTCGCAAATGGCATAGATCCCGGGCACGAGCGGCTTGCGGCCCTGACGCTCGGCGAGGCTGCGTCGATCGATGTCCACACGGACGATCGCGAGCTGGCCCGGGGCGAACTTGGGCGCATCGTATGGCCGAATGCCCCAGGTGTCTGAGGTAGGATGGGCGGCCAGGAATTTGTCGATCGCCCATTTTCGTGGGTTGCATACGAGCATCCAGTATCAATCGAGGTTCGCAGCACTCTCGAGCGACGGTCCCTCGGACATCTCGAGTTCGTACAGGATCGCATCCACGATTTCTCCGAGTTTGCCGGGCTCGCTTGCGAATTCATTCCAAATCTCGACTTCTAGATGACTCCCTGCTGGCAGGCCAGCACCGCGATACTCCGGGTCGACGCGGCGAAAATTCAGCATTTTCATCGAAACGCCGTTCGCATTCCTAAATGTCTCAGTACCCTGCATCTTCCGCAAAGCGGCGAGCTTGCGCAGTGTCTCGGACAGCTTGATCACCTCTGGGTGTTCGTCGGAATAGCTGGAGCCACGAAGTCGCAAGTAGAGATCCAGTCCAAGCAGATGTTCTTCGCGTGTCCAGTCCGGATTGCGTGCTGAAACTGGCCGCAGTGAGCTCGCCGCCTCCGGCGGCGTACTTTCGCGCCGACCGTTTTCGAGACCTTCCGCCCACGCACGCACGCTGGCTTCGTTCTCGTGGAGCTCCGTCTTCCAAAGAACGCGCCCCAGGTCCGGCAACTTGGCCGTCTCAGCCGATAATCGCTCAAAATCGTGCCCTTTCCACAGGAATGCCTGAGCGGCGTCCCGCATCGATGAGATTGGGAACCTCCAAGCTCGATCGTCTTGCTGCCAAGCCTCCCGAAAAGGTGCTTCCGCAGGCCGAGCGGAGGTAGATCAAGGCGGTAACACGCGAAGTCCAGTCGAGATTGAATGTTCCCGTATACACGCCCGTGGCGCGTCATATCTGTCATGCCCACGGCACTGGCCGCCTCCGCATTCGAGAAGGACTCGATACGGCCACCACCGCGCGCCGCGCGTGACGCCAACCAGGCAAGCAGCACCTCTGTACGCAGTTGCGCGGGGATCGATCGGCGGACCGGCGGCTTCTCAACTTCGTTAGGAAGTCCGAGCGTGCGCCGCGCAAACCAGAGCGCCCGAGGTGAGAACTCTTCGGGATGTTCGACAACGATCCGCTCGTAAGAGATGTCATCCAGGTTTGCCTCACGCAAACTCTCATAGCCAGCTTCCGCGGACTCTATCAAGCCTTTATTTCGGAGCTGAATAATCGTACGAGTGGCGTCACTGCCTTCACGCTTCTTAAGCGCGAGATACTCACTCACCGCCCGGACGATCTGCTCTTCGGCCGGCGTCAGCTCGCTTAGATCTAACCCGGTGCGCTGGGCGATCACCTCCCGAGCAACGACTTCCGCGCGCTGCTTGAATGCGGCAGTGATCTCATCATGGACGCGACGCGCTCGCGAACATTCTTCTCGAACTGTGCCAGAGATTTGAAATCCTTGACTGCATTCAGTGAACGCTGAATCCGCTCATCCATTTGCCCACTCCTGATCCCAACAGCACCACGTTGAAGCAACCCGGAGAAAACAATCTCGTGCGCAGGATAGAATCATGACCTTCATTGCTCGCTAGCACCTCGCCGCGGCGCAAACGCGATTCGATCGAGTTTGGCGCAAGGTCGGTAAAACAGAGTTCCGGCGCACGGAGCAACAGGCCCGCCCACTGCAGGCGCAAATCGCGGGGGTACAGTGGCAATCATGACCGCCGTGGCGAGCCGACCGCACGCTCCACACTCTTGAGAATCATCGCTGCTTGCGCAGCCTGATCGGCAGACGAGAAGTCACTGCGCGGGGGTACCGGATGAAGCAAGTGGCTCATGGCCGGTCTGCGGCTCGACCGCAGGTGCGTATTCCACGCGATCGTGAACAGGCTTTCCACGGGATGGTGAACACCCAATCCACGGCAACGTGAACACGATTCCACGGGACCGTGAACACTTTGGCAGGAGCCGTGGAAAAGTGTTCACGATC
>NZ_JAEVLS010000015.1 GCF_016801985.1 Steroidobacter gossypii
TGAAGCGCACGTCCACGAGCCTGCCAGCGGCACCTGTGAGTGCCCGAAGTGCGGTGGCAAGCTGCGCGCGATCGGCGAAGATGTTTCTGAAGTCCTCGAGTACGTGCCGCAGCACTGGAAGGTACATGCGCATTCCGGCCATGACGGACACCTGGACCGGTGATGGCGGACAGCGTCGGAGCGTAGCGACGCAAGTGGGCCGGTTATCTAGCAGACTGTCCGGCATGCTTCAAGGAAGAGCGCTCTTTTCGCATGGATTCTCGGGAAGACAGTTCGATGCGATGAGCCGAGTGCACCAGCCGATCGAGGATGGCATCGGCGACACGCCCGCCGCCGAGGTACTCGTGCCAGTCGCTGATCGGCAGCTGCGAAGTGAGGATCGAGGCACCGGAGCCGTAGCGCTCCTCGACGGCCTCTAGCAGATCCTGCTTCTCCTGCTCGGTCAGCGTGGCCAGACCGAAGTCGTCGATGACTAGCAGCGACAGCTTGGCCAGCCGCTTCAGCAGCCTGTCGTACGTGCCCTGGGCGCGCGCCTGGACGAACTGCGTGAGCAAGGTGGGTAGCCGCAGGTACTGGGCGCTGAAGCCGCTGCGGCAGGCGTGCTGCGCGAGGGCTTGTGCCAGGAAGCTCTTGCCGGAACCGCTCGGGCCGGTGATCAGGATCCCTTGATGCGCAGTGATCCAGCGGTTCTGCGCAAGCTCCAGGACCTGATCCTTACGCAGCGTGCGCGAGGCGCTGTAGTCGATGTTTTCCAGGCACGCGCTGCGTTCCTTGAAGCGCGCAACCTTCAGCCGCGCAGTGAGCTTGCGATTCTCACGATGCAACCATTCGTCATCGACCAGCAGGCCGATGAGTTCCGCTTTACTCAAGCTCTGATGATCGACGCGATCGAGGCGTTCTTTGAGCGCCTGCGCCATGCCGAAGAGCTTCATGGCGACGAGTTTTTGGTGAGTCTGTTCTAACAACATGATGTTTCCTTGGATAGATACTTTGAGGTGTAAGGCAGCGAGTCTTCATCAGGTCATGGGGCACCTCCGGTTCGTTTCTGTCGGGGAAGCAAAAGCGTGGTCGTCAGTGGTAGTAGCCACGTCCGCGCACGTTGCGGGCACCCAGGTGAGCGGCGGCATCGTCAGTGGTGGGCTCCGCGCCACGCAGCGGCGCGGCCTCCATGCGCTGTTCCAGCAGCGTCTTGATCGCTTTGTAGCTCGGCGCCTGGATCGCCAGCGCCTTCTCGCAGGCACGCTCCAGCCGATCTGGATCGAACCTCTTCGCCAGCCGTAGGATGCCCAGCGCCGAGCGATAGCCTTGCTCGGGATGCGGTTTGGTACGGATCACGTATTCGATGGCCGCCGCCGTGTTCACGCCGATGGACTGTCCCCACTGGATCAGGCGCGACGGCGTCCATTCCAGATGCGCCCGATGGGAGGCGGGTCGGTGCGATGGTTCGGTGGTGTAGCCGTATTTCTTGAAGCTGCGCACGTGGCTGCCGATGCGCTTGCCGTGGTGGAACAACTCCACCGTGCGATGGCTCGCCCGATACCACAATGTCTCGTGCGTCAGCGTGTAGGGCGCGCTGTAGAAGTGATCGTCCACGCTGAGGTGATAGTCGATGTTGACCCGGGCCTGGCCCCACTCGGCATACTCGTACGGCTGCGATGGCAGCGGTTTGAGCGCCGGTCGATCCAGGCGCTCGAACAGCGCGCGTCGGGACTGCTTCACATGGCGCATCACCCGATCATTGAGTCGGTCGAGCAACTCGCCGATGGCGGCGTTCAGTTCGTTCAAGTGATAGAACGTGCGATGGCGCAACGCTGCTAAAATCCAACGCTGTGCCACCAGCACCGCCGCTTCCACTTTGGCTTTATCGCGCGGTTTTCTGATCCGCGCCGGGATCACACATGTGCCGTAGTGCTGCGCGAGTTCGCGGTAGGATGGGTTGATCTCCGCCTCGTACCGGTCGGGCCGCGACACGCCGCTGCGCAAGTTATCGGGAACGGTCAGAGCGCTGACGCCGCCGAGGAACTCGAACATCCGCACGTGACAATCCAACCACACCGGCAGCTCCTGTGACAGCGTGGCGATGGCAAACGTATAGGAACTGGCGCCCAGCGCGCCGACGAACAGCTGTGTCGGAACGTGCTCGCCGGTGTTCGGATCGATCATCGCGATGCCATCGCAGAAGTCGACAAACACTTTCTCGCCGGCGCGGTGTTGCTGGCGCAGGACCACCGAGAGCTTCTTCTCAAAGCGACGATACAGATCGACGAACTGCGAGTACTGATAGCCGTCGGGATGCTCGGCTTTGTACTCGGTCCACAGCAGCGACAGCGTTACCTGGTGGTCGCGCCGGGCAAGTTCCTCGCGGATCTTCGTCCAGTCCGGCAGCGGCCGCGGCTTGCGTGCGACCGGCGCCGCCGTGGCGGGATACAGCCGCCGTTCCAGTTCCGGCTCATCGAGCGCCGCAATCGTCTCCCAGCGATCTAGGCCGACTGCCGCCGCTCGGCGCAGGCACTCGGAGATCGCACTCTTGCCGCAACCGACCGTTCGAGCCAATTGCCGACGGCTGGTGACACCGCCGACCAGGTGAAGTCGCAAAACATCTTTGATTTTTCGCATCGCAAGCCTCGGCTGGGCCACCACTTCGCTCCTTTGGGCAAAGGGGCGAAGGGTGGCCGGTGGATAAGGCTTGCGTCGAGACGCCCCGTTCCGGGCGCTAGGCGGACAGCGTTCCGGGCATGCCGGACACCATTCCGCTCAAGGCCCCAAACTGTCCGGCATGGCCCCGGAACACCGTCCGCCATGCCTCCGGAATGCTGTCCGCCATCGTTCCGGAATCGTGTCCGTCATGGGCCGGTGCGCGCAGTACATCGGCATGTACGCCCGAAGTACACGTGCGCCAGCTGCGAGAGCTTCGTGCAGGCGAGCGCCCCATCGCGACCGATCGAGCGCAGCTACGCCGGTCCCGGCTTGTTGGCGCACGTGGTGGTTTCCAAGTATTGCGACCATCTGCCGCTGTATCGGCAGAGCCAGATCTATGCGCGCTCTGGCGTCGAGTTAGATCGCGCCACGCTTGCGGAGTGGGTCGGATCGGTGAGCGCGCTGGTCGCGCCGCTGATTGATTCCCTCGGCGAGTACGTGATGAGCGGACAGAAGCTGCACGCCGATGACACACCGATTCCTGTCTTGGCGCCCGGCACGGGTAAAACGAAGACAGGGCGACTATGGACCTATGTGCGAGATGATCAGCCGGCCGGCAGCACCGATCCACCCGCCGTACTGTTTCGTTACTCGCCCGATCGCAAAGGCGAACGGCCGCGGGAACATCTCAAAGACTTTCGCGGCATCCTGCAGGCCGACGGTTATGCGGGCTTCCAGGGTCTTTACGATCGGCCGCGCGAGCCGTTGATCGAAGCGGCGTGCTGGGCGCACGCTCGACGCAAGTTCTTCGATATTCATGCCGCGACCGACTCACCGGTCGCGCTCGAAGTCCTTGAGCGCATCGGCGCGCTCTACAGGATCGAGGCAGATATCCGTGGGCACTCTGCCGAGCAACGCCGCGCTGCCCGGCAAGCGCGAGCGATACCGCTACTAAACGATCTGCAGGGTTGGCTGCACGCCACCGTGCGCAAGGTCTCGAAGAAGTCGGCCCTCGCCGGCGCCATCGGCTACACGTTATCTCGCTGGAGTTCGCTCACCCGCTACTGCGAGGATGGCCGTATCGAGATCGACAACAACGCCGCCGAGCGGGCGTTACGCGCCATCGCCATCGGACGGAAAAATTATCTATTCGCGGGTTCCGACGCTGGCGGCGAACGCGCTGCTGCATTCTACAGTTTAATCGGCAGCGCCAAGCTCAACGGTCTGGATCCCGAAGCCTATTTGCGCGAAGTCTTCACCCGGATCGCCCATCATCCCATCAATCGCATCGAGGAACTCCTTCCCTGGAATCTGGCGCACGCGGCACCAGACAAGACCAAGGCCGCTGCCTAGTTCGGGCGATAGGCAAGAGGGTTCTCGTCAGACGCTTACG
>NZ_JAEVLS010000016.1 GCF_016801985.1 Steroidobacter gossypii
TGCGTATTCCAGCGATCGTGAACAGCGATTCCACGCGATGGTGAACAGTGCGTGGTGCCGGCGACTGGAGGGTTGGTTTCTACTTTAGGTGTTCACGATCCGTCAACCACGGCTCAGATTTCCGCCGGCGAGCGTGACTTGCGCATCGACTCACCGGGCACCTTCAGTTCGATGCGATGGCTCTGGTGAACCAGTCGATCCAAGATCGCATCAGCGAGCGTGGGCTCACCGAGATAGGCGTGCCAGGTGTCGACGGGTAACTGACTGGCGACGAGCGTGGAGCCTGTGTTCACGCGGTCATCGAGGATTTCCAGCAGATCAGCGCGGTCTTGAGCAGTCAGCGCGGTGAGGCCCCAGTCATCGAGCACGATGAGTGAGGCTTTCGAGAGCGTCTTGAGGAACTTGATATAGCTACCATCGCCGTGCGCGATGCGTAGTTCTTCGATGAGCCGCGGCACGCGCCAGTACAGCACTGAGTTGCCTTGCCGACAGGTTTGCTGAGCGAGCGCACAGGCGATCCACGTCTTGCCGGAGCCGGTGGCGCCCGTGATGAGCAGGTTCTGCGAACGACGGATCCACTCGCCGGTGGCCAGCGATGCGATCTGACGTTTGTCGAGGCCACGATTGGCCTTGTAGTTGATGTCCTCGATGCTTGCCTGGCTCACCTTCAGCCGTGCGCCACGCAGTAAACGCGTGCGACGCTGGTTGTCTCGCCACAGCCGCTCGCGATCTACGAGCAGCGCGATGCGCTCCTCGAACGAGAGCGATTGCACCGCTGGCGTTTGCTGCTGTTCTTCAAGCGCCTCGAGCAAGCCATGCAGTTTGAGGCTCTTGAGGGTTTCGATGGTCGGATTCGTCAACATCTCTTCTCCGTCGTCAGTGGTAGTAACCAGGTCCGCGCACGTTGCCGTGTGCGGGGAGATCAAGGGCGGGCTCAGCGTTGGCGGGGCGCAGATCGCGACCGCTCTCGAGGATGGATTTCACGCTCTTGCGCGCGGGGCTGCCGAGCCGTCGCGCCAGCGCGCTGGCCGCTTCCAGACGCGCCTCGCCGTATTCACGCGCCAGTGCGAGCAGTCCCAAGCAGGCTCGATAGCCTTGCTCAGGGTGAGGCTTTGAGCGCAGCAAGTGTTCGACGATCGCGCCGGTGTTCGAGCCGATCGATTCGCCCCATTGGATCAGTCGTTTCGGTGACCACTGCGCGTGTGCGCGGTGAGCCTTCGGCATGTGCTCGGGGAGCGTCGTATGCGCGCCGCGCTGATACGACCGTATGTGACTGGCCACGCGCTCGCTTCGGAAGAAGACTTCCACGGTGGTCGCGGTGAAGCGCGCCCAGAGACAGTGACCGACGAGTGCGTGCGGCACGCTGTAGTAATGCCGATCGATCTCGATGTGATAATCGAAGGCAACCGTGCGCTCTTTCCACTCTGCGTACACGTACGGTGCCGGTGGCAACGCACGCATCGCTGGTCGGTCTAGCGCCTCGAACACGCTACGTCGGGAGCCGGGCAGGCGCTGGAACGGTCGCTCGTTGAGCTCGGTGAGCAGCGGCCGGATCGCTGCATTTAGTTCATCCAAGCTAAAGAAGCGTTGGTGACGCAGTCGCGCAAGGATCCAGCGGCACACCAGCAGCACGGTCAGCTCGACGCGGCTTTTGTCTTTCGGACGATACGGTCGCGCCGGGATGATCACCGCTTGGTAGTGCCCAGCGAGCTCCTCGTAGGAGCGCTGCAGCTCCGGCTCGTAACGGTCGGCGCGTGTGACACCGACGCGCGGATTGTCGGGCACGATGATAGTCGGTGCCGCGCCGTAGTACTCCAGTGCTCGCACGTGGCTCGCGAGCCAGTCCGGCAGCGACTGCGTGCGCGTCGCTTCAGCATACGCACAGCCGCTGGCGCCCATCGCAGTGACGAACAGCTGCGCATGGAACGACTCCTCGCCGCCGCGACCATGGATCGGCACGGTGCGCCCGGCGTAGTCGACAAACAGCTTCTCGCCGGCGAAGTGACGCTGGCGCATCGAGCGCTTCAGGCGCTTTTCCCAACGACGATAGATGGCGCAGAAGGCGCTGCGCTGATACGCCGCCTCTCCATAGCGCTCAGCGTACTCTTCCCACAGCAGTTGCAACGTCACGTGTCGGTGGCGTTTGAGTTCGTTGTGGATCCACGCGCAGTCTGGCGCCACCCGCGCGTTGGGCTTGGTCGGCGTCGTCTGCCCGAACACGCGAAGCTCGAGCTCCGCCTCCGACAGGTCTTCCGCGTCGGCCGCGCTGATCCCCGCTGCGCGCACCGCTCGCAGGTACTTTGAGACCGCCCCGATCGACAAATCCAGGGCACGCGCCAGTGCCCGCACGCTCAAATTGCGCGATTGCAGCCCAATCAGCTGCTTCAACTTCGACATGGAGATCCTCTCGTTCGGCATCGACTGCGGCTCCGCGGGGCAAAACCCGCAAGACTACGCAGTTCGCGTCTCGATCAATCTCCAGCAGCCGACAACTTTCCACGCATCGTGAACGCTGTTCCACGATCGTGAACACTTTTCCACGGCTCCTGCCAAAGTGTTCACGGTCCCGTGGAATCGTGTTCACGTTGCCGTGGATTGGGTGTTCACCATCCCGTGGAAAGCCTGTTCACGATCGCGTGGAATACGCA
>NZ_JAEVLS010000017.1 GCF_016801985.1 Steroidobacter gossypii
TGAGGACCACCCGATTTCCCGAGTTGGGGACCACCTGATGAGGTCACTGGCGGAGCAGAAGTGGGCGATTCTTACGCGCCGTGTTTCTTGCTGGCAAGTTTCCGGGCCTTGACGCCGCGGTAGCTCTCGCCGGTGATGTCGATCGTGAGCGCGGCGTGCTCGAGACGGTCGCGGATCGCATCGCTGATGACGG
The DNA here is from genome assembly GCF_016801985.1 of Steroidobacter gossypii. GTDB lineage: Bacteria > Pseudomonadota > Gammaproteobacteria > Steroidobacterales > Steroidobacteraceae > Steroidobacter > Steroidobacter gossypii. Next base: position 194 of record NZ_JAEVLS010000017.1, read on the forward strand.
GGTCGGCGATGACCTCCGCCCAGTGCGCCAGGGGCAGTTGGGTCGTAAACATCGTCGACTTGCCGAGCGAGCGCTCTTCAAGGATCTCGCACAGATCCTGCGCCTCGGTGGAAGACAGCTTACGCATCCCGAAGTCATCGAGGATGAGCAAGTCAGGGCGCGCGAGCTTGTCACGATAGCGAAGGTATGTCCCGCTGGACCGGGCGAGCGCGAGATTCTCCAGCCACGTCGTGACCGTCATGTACAGCACCGACTTGCCGCACGCACAGGCATGCAGTCCCGCAGCCTGGGCGATGAAGGTCTTGCCGACGCCGGTCTGACCGATCAGCAGCACGGGTCGTCCTTCGCTCAACCACTGTAGGCTGTAGAGCTCTTTGATCTGCGCCTTGCTGATCGAGCGGCTGGCGGTGAAGTCGATGTCCTCGAACGCGGGGCGCAAGGTGAACTTGGCCGCCTTGATGCGATAGCCGGTCTTGCGCTCCTGCCGATAGTCGGCCTCTGCCTGCAGCAACGTATCGAGGAACTCGGTGTAGCTGATTTGGTCGCGCGTTGCCGAAGCAATGATGTTATCGAAGGCGCCGAACATGCCGAGCAGCTTCATCTCGGCCATGAGGTTCTTGGCGATAGCAGTACTCATACGATTTATTTCTCCTGGTTTGAGTCGGACGGAACAGCAGCGAGGATGTCGACGGGCCGATCGGCGCCGGCGGCATATCGCAGCATCGGGTTGCCGGGGCGACGCACGATCTCGCGCGACTCGCCCGGTGCGGCGGTTGTTTGTTTTCTGGCCTGCGCCAGCAGCGCCTGGAAGTACGGCACGCGGAACTTGTCGTAGCGACGCATGGTGGCGATCGCGGCGGCGATGCGCTGACTCGCCACGTCATGTCCAGCGGTGTTGATTTCCTTCGTGCAGCTGCGTACGAAGCCCTGGGCGCGGCGCAGGTTGCCGTAGACATCATCATTGAACAGCTCGACGAACAGCCGGTGTAACTCGGGATGGATGAAGCGTGACTGTGACAACAGTCGCTGCGGAGTGGCTTCGTAGTACGCCTGCGATGCCGGTGGGAAGTGCGCATCGATCTTGATACGCCGGCCATCGCGGTGACGACTGCGAGGATGGATCGCCAGTCGCTCGAGGTTCAGGAAGATCTCGACATGATTTTCGGTGAGCTTGATGCGCAGCTTCTTGTGTCGATGGATGTGCGGCGCGCTGTACAGCACGGCTTCCACCAGCACATAGCAATCAGGATGCAGCGTTGCGGTCAGCCATTCGCCCGTGTCCACATCGTGCACGGGCAGCGCCTTGAGCGCAGCCCGCTCCAGTGCTTCGAAGCGTTCGCGACGCGAGACACCAAAGCGGCTGTGACGCCGCGCATTGATGCGCTCGACGCACTCGACGAGCGCCTGATTGATCTGATGTAGCGATGTGAAGCGCGTACGCCGATGACGGAAGCGCACATAGCGCATCAGGATCTTGACCAGTCCCTCAACGATCGCTTTGTCGCGCGGATGATCGGGCCGCGCTGGCACCACGGCGGTGGAGAAGTCACGCGCGAGCTGTGCATAGCCGGGGTTCAGATCCGGATCGTACAGGTGACATTTGAGCACGCCCTGCTTCAAGCAGTCCGGCACAGTCACGTGCGGCACGCCGCCGTAAAACGCATACATGCGTCGATGCGCGCCCAGCCAGTTGCGACTCTTCATGTCCTCAGCGGCCCAGGCGAAGAGCAGTTGGCTGAAGCCGAGGCCAGCGACGAAGATGTACGCCTTGCGGATTTCGCCGGTGGCCACTTCGATCCACTCGATCGGATCGCCGGCATAGTCGACTTCGACGCGCTCGCCCGGAGTGAACTCGCGCGCTGTGATATCGGCCTGCCGATGCTGTGGGAACTTACGGTAAAACTGCTTCCAGAAGTTCGAGTACGTGGTCAGTGCCTGCGCTTTCTCTTCCCAGATGAACTTCAGCGGATGACCCAGTCCCAACTCGTGGATGACGGTCGCCCAATCGATCTGGCGCATCCACAATGGGTCCTTGCCGATCCTCGGTGCTGCTGGCGACTGCCGCAGGCCATCACGCACCTCGCGCACGGTATCGCGCGAGCAGCCCAATGCTCGGGAGATCTCGCGGATGCCGCGACCATCGGCCAGGCGCCGACGGATTTCCTCAAAACGCTCAACAGTGACACTGCGCAAACCCATTCCGTCCTCCCGGTCGCGATCGGCGGGGAAGGTAGCGGTGAAATCGGGCTCGGTGGGGCGTGCCTGCGCGGCAGGCTCGGGCGGATCAACTCTGGACATCGGCGGACCACTCCTGGCGCCTGGCGGCGCTCGAAAGCGCCCCGCCAGGTGGTCCCCAACTGAAGAAATCGGGTGGTCCCGAACTCAGGAAATCAGGTGGTCCCCAACCCAGGAAATCGGGTGGGTCTCAATGGAGGAAATCGTGCACA
>NZ_JAEVLS010000018.1 GCF_016801985.1 Steroidobacter gossypii
GATCGTGAACACTTTTCCACGGCTCCTGCCAAAGTGTTCACGGTCCCGTGGAATCGTGTTCACGTTGCCGTGGATTGGGTGTTCACCATCCCGTGGAAAGCCTGTTCACGATCGCGTGGAATACGCAGCCAGCCAGCACACAAAGCAAATAAGCGATGCTTCGACGCTGCTCGCGAGGGGGCGTCGTTCAAGCGCTTTACTGACGGATGCGCAATGTGAGCAGCCAGAACGGTGCTACTGCGATCACAATTGGCGCTGAAATGATTTCTCGGGCGGCTGATCATGTTCTCTGCTGCGTCTCAAAGTGCACGCGAGCTTTCAAGTCAGAGGCAGGTTCAATGAACGAAGAGGTGAGTTTCGTCCTGTCGCCGGAAAAATCTCCTGCTCAGAATGACAGCGGAAGATCAGAGAGCGAACAGAACAATGCCTCTGACAGCGAGCTGCTCGATTCAATGGATCCACAGTACAGGAATGGTGACTTGAAGCCGTTGAGCCTCATTCGATTGAACCGCCAGCAGCTTGAAACAGCGGTTCAGAGCGTGCCGGGCGGAGCCCCGAACGTGCAAGACATGTACCCGCTGTCCCCCCTCCAGGAGGGGATGCTATTCCATTGGCTGCTAAACCCGTGTAGCGACACCTATGTTCTGTCGATCTTGTTCGAATTGGATTCTCGGGCGAGCTCGGGAACGCTGATAAGCGCATTGAATAGAGTGATGGATCGACACGATATTATGAGAAGTGCAGTGCTATGGGAGGATTTGCCGCGGCCTATACAGGTGGTCTATCGAAAGGCGACATTGCCGATTGAGGATTTGGGCCGCATTAGTAAGCCCCTGGAGCAGCTCAGGTCGCGGATGAAACCTGGTGGCAATGCTTGGGACCTTCGACGAGCGCCCCTGTTGCGTCTGCTCTTAGCAGGAGAAGAGCACGGAGAAAAAGACTACGCTCTTCTTCAAGTTCACCATCTGATCTCCGATCATCGGTCATTGAGAAAAATAATCGAAGAGGTGTTCGCTTGCTGTGACAACCGTGATCACGAACTGCCGTCTCCAGTGGCATATCGGAATTACGTGGCCCATGTGCTTGCGGATGATCGGACGCATGATGCAGAGGGCTTTTTCCGAGAGGCCCTCAGAGGGATCGATGAGCCTACTGCGCCTTTCGGGCTGTTGGACGCGCATAGGGACGCGAGTCGAGTCTTGGAGTCTCATTGTCAAGTTGACGCAGGCTTAGCACGACGGATTCGAACTGCGGCAAATGAATTTGGAGTGAGTGCGGCTAGGCTGTTTCACGCCGCTTGGGCACTAGTCGTAGCTCACACGTGCGGAAAACATGACATTGTTTTCGGCACTGTGTTACTGACGAGTGAACAGAGAGGTGAGAGGAGCCGACGGGTGTTGGGGATGTCCGTCAATACGCTGCCTATTCGGCTGCGGCTGAAGGAGGCGTCTGTCAAGGAGTGCTTGGACCAAGTTAACGGGGAATTGAGGAGGCTGTTCGACTATGAGAATACGCCGCTGCCCATTGCGCAGCGCTGCGCCGAGATAGCTAGCGGTGTGCCGCTATTTACTGCCTTGTTGAACTACCGGCACAGCCCGCCCGAGGCGGTCCAGAGCCAAAGGGCCGAGATCGGGATAAGAGTGATCGACAGGGGAGATGCGTGGACAAATTATCCAGTCGCGTTGACTGTGGATGATCTTCAAGACAGATTTGTGCTGACGATGCAGACGGACCGGAGCATCGAGGCGGACCGGGTGGCGGCGTACGTGGAGGCAGCACTGTGCTCACTCGTGGACTCGCTAGAAAAGAACTCGCAGGTGCCGGCACTCTCACTATCGATTATGCCGAAGAGTGAACGCGACCTGTTGATTAAGAAGTTCAATGGAGAGAAGCGCCTTTATCCTGCGGGAAAGCCGATAAGCACGCTCTTCGAGGAGCAAGTGAAGTTAGTCTCGGAGAGGACTGCAGTGCTGCATGAGGGGCAGTCGCTGACGTATGAGGAGTTGAACTGCAAAGCCAACCAGTTGGCGCGATATTTGGTGCGAAAGGGGAT
>NZ_JAEVLS010000019.1 GCF_016801985.1 Steroidobacter gossypii
GCTCTGGTCTTCATACACCACCGCCACTGCATTCGGTGTGCGTGCGACCTGCTCCTCGAACAACTCATGGATCAGCTTCCCTTGCGGATAGGCTCTCTGTGTCGCGTTGAACTCCTCCACCACCCCGCTCACTCTGCGGCAGGATCGGCAGCAGCAGCGCTGGTCGCTGCGGTGACTGCTCCAGCGCTTCCACCAACGACTGCAACGCTGTGCGCAAGTAGCTCGTCATCCGATGAGGGTCGATCACATGATTCGATTTGGCGGTCAACGCAAAGCCTTCGCCGCGGTCATCCACCGAGAGCGTGATCGGATAATTGGTACGCTCCTGATCTATGAGCACGCTGATGCCGCTTGCATCCGACAAGCTCGGTGATGAAGTCGCGCCGGGGCGATAGTTCAACAACGCATTGAATAGCGGCGCTGCTCCCCCGATGCCACTGCAGCGCTGCGCTACGGCCAGCGACGCCTGTTCGTGACTTAGCAGCTCGATCAGCTCACGCTGCGTCCGCTCCACCAGCTCCTTCGCACTCATCCCCCGCAGCTTCAGTCGCAACGGCAGCGTGTTGATGAACATTCCCAAGATACGCTGTGCTCCAGCGCTGCCTTGCATCCGACCCAGCAACACGCTCCCAAACACCACATCGTCCCGCCCGCTCGTGTGCGCCATCACCACGCCCCACGCCGCGTGGAACAACGTCGCTGCGCTCACTCCCAGCTTGCGCGCCTGCTTGCGTATCCGCCGCGCCAGCTCAATCTCCAGCTCCTCATGCGCCTCCTTGACCTGACTGCCATCCCCATGCACATCCAGTAAGCCAAACGGCGCCGTCGGCTCATCCACATCCCCCAGCTTGCCGCGGAAGAATGCCTCCGCATCGTGCGTGCGCGCGTACGCCAATGCCTGGGCAACATGGTTACGATATGGCACCGAGGGCGGCAGCTCCTGTGCGTGGCCCTGGAGATGCGCCACTATCTCGGAGATCACAATTTCCCGTGCAACGTTGTCGCCGACGATATGGTGTGTCTGTAAAAGCGCGTACCACTGCTCGCTGTGTGGATCGGCCGCCACTTGCAAGCGCAGCAGCGGCGCCTGCCGTAGATCCAGCCGCTGACGCTCAGGCTTCACCCACTCCTCGATCTGCTCCTTCACATCGCGATCGCTCGCCAACGCAAGCTCCGTCACCGACAGCTGCGCCTTGCGATACACCACCTGCACCGGTTGCGGCAGCTCCTCCCACAACACCGCCGTACGCAGCACATCGTGACGCTCGATCACGGACTGCAACGCCGCGCTCAACTCCTCTAACCGTTGCTTCGAGCACAGCTGCAATACAGTGGGAGACACATAGGTATCACCGCGATCCCTATCGAGCAGATGATGAAACAGGATGCCCTCCTGCAACGGCGCCAGCGGATAGATATCCTGGATGTTCGCCGCGCCGCCCGGCACGCTCCGCACGATCCGCTCGATGTGCTGCGCCTCCAATGACACCAGCGGCAACATCTGCGGCGTGATCGCCTCGCAACCCGGCGGTATCAGGTTCGCAGGCACCTCCATCGCACCGGCCGCCTCGCTGCTGAGTACCCGTGACAAATCCGCCAGCGTCGGGCTCTCAAACACCTGCCGCACTTCCGCAGACAACCCCACCCGGCGCAAACGCTCCATCAGCTGCACGATCAACAGCGAGTGCCCGCCCAGCTCAAAAAAGTTGTCCTGGCGACCCACCCGCTCCACATGCAACAACTCCTGCCAGATCCCCGCCAGCACCTCCTCCACCTCGCCCTGCGGCGCTTCATACTCTCGACT
>NZ_JAEVLS010000020.1 GCF_016801985.1 Steroidobacter gossypii
GGCGGCGCTCGAAAGCGCCCCGCCAGGTGGTCCCCAACTGAAGAAATCGGGTGGTCCCGAACTCAGGAAATCAGGTGGTCCCCAACCCAGGAAATCGGGTGGGTCTCAATGGAGGAAATCGTGCACATGAGTTCTGGAATATATCGCCGCGTGTGCTCGGCCGTTAGTCGGCGTACTGTCTTGCATCCAAGTGCAGACGACGCGACGCCTGTGTAACGATCACCCAGAACGCTCCTCTCGATCTTGGCCCACCGCCCGCCGGACGCCTGCATCACGGGCCACACGAGGGCCGCTCGCGCGAGGAAGAGATCCTGCCCGTCACCAAGACAGCATCGGACTCGTTCTCGCATCGTGGCCGACGGGCCTTGTCGAGGCGATGCCCATCTCTACGGCGCCAGTTGTTGGCTGGGCGGCGGCAGGAAGCTGTACGCAGGCGGCTCTGGGTCGCTTTCCTACAAGCTCGCCCGATCGCACCGCTTTTATTCGTCACGACATCGGGAGAATGTAGAAGGAGCGCGCGAGACGACTCGCCTGTGGCACGCAATCTGATCTGCCGGCAGTGACGTGGATGGTGAAGACGTCGCCAACATAGAAACGGTCGCGCGACAACTTGCGACGCCACGCGACCGTTTGCGATTGCCACCTACCCGTCACAAGCCATAATCAGCGCGTGCACGTTCGACGAATCGGGCGACGCCCTCCTGGCCTTGCTCGCGCAGCCACCGGATGAAGCCATCAACCTCGAGCGGTGGCAGTTCCCGGGTGCCGTGCCCAAGCGCGGCCATCACTCCTTGGGCGCGAGACAACCGACGTTGCACATTCGCAAGCCGCTCCCGGGCTACGCGGCAGTAATCGCGCTCCAGCTCAACGCCAAGGTAGCGTCGGCCATTCAACGCAGCGGCCACCAGGGTGCTACCGGAGCCAGCGAAGGGATCGAGGACAAGTTGCCCCGGCTGCGAGAACGCTTCGATGAGCGGCGTCAGAATCTTCACCGCCTTTTGCGTCGGGTGGTCCTGATTGCCCGAGTACACCCAGGGCTGAACGTCATCGATCGGCTGCTCCGGCATCTTCGGCGATCCCTTCGCCAGCACATACGCCTGCTCGTGGCGGTAATGGAGATAACGTGTGCGCGACGCGTACTCCTTGGCCCAAACGATGTGACCGATCGGCCGGAACCCAGCCCGGCGCCAGGCTCGGAAGAATGCATCCACCTGGCCCCAACCGTAGAAGGAGATGCAGATGCTGTTGGGCTTCAGAACCCGGTACAGATCCGTAAAGGCCCCGAGAATGCGATTCGGATCATCGTCGTTCGCAATCGTCCGACCTTTGCTGTCTTGATAGCGGACACCGTAGGGCGGATCGGTTACCACGAGATCCACGAATGAATCCGACAACCGCCGCAGTACGCGAGTGCATTCACCATGAAGAACTTCGTTGACCGGGAACATGATGGCATCTCCATTGGCATCGGCGGGTTTGCCGATGCGCTCTCCCGATCACGGCGCGCGGAGCGGTCAAGCAGAGACCGGTGGGACCGTCGAATAAATGGAGGGGACCCGCGTCCGCGGGGAGGCAGCCGTTTATGCGGCGAAAGCCCGCCGGGCTTTGCTTGACGGCGAGCACACCGTGATAGCATGGAGAGCAAGGCAAACCATCCGCGTCTTCTTCGTAAGCGTCTGACGAGAACCCTCTTGCCTATCGCCCGAACTAGGCAGCGGCCTTGGTCTTGTCTGGTGCCGCGTGCGCCAGATTCCAGGGAAGGAGTTCCTCGATGCGATTGATGGGATGATGGGC
>NZ_JAEVLS010000001.1 GCF_016801985.1 Steroidobacter gossypii
TTGCCTAGATCGATCCCCACTACGGTAATCTTGTTCATGGTCTGCTCCGCTTCCGATTGAGACGTAGGAATCCCAATCATTGGCCTTATCCGCCAAGTTGAGAAGCGGGGCGGACCATCCCATTAGCAGAAAGCGCGCTCCACGGCTGTGCCGCAGCGTCAGCGGAGGGCCGGCGATGCGGATTCCCCCATGGCTGGCGCCAAAGCGCGTATGACTGGGAAGTTGACCACGGGAACTCGCAACGGGTATGTGCCGTTCAAGCCCCACGTTCTCAAGCCTCTGCTTCCGGACGTCGGACACTGCTCGGCTAAATCGTCGTCAGCCCTTCCGAAGCGAACAGCAATGATCAGTGCGACGGAGCTCCTTCACCGTCAGCACGTATTGGCAGATTTCGGTCAATTCGTGCTCGACAACGACGACCTGCAGGCCATCCTGACGGAAGGATGCCGCTTGATCGCCGCCGCCCTCAAGACCGATCTGGCCAAGGTCCTGGAGATCGAGCAGGAGCGAGGCACGGCCCTCGTCCGGGCCGGTGTCGGCTGGAACCCGGGCATCGTAGGACACGCCCGCATCCGCTTGGACGAGCGCTCTTCAGAAGCACATGCGATCAGGACCGCCGAACCCCTCATCACTCCCGACATCGAGAAAGAAACGCGCTTTGTGTTTCCCCGATTCATGCGGGAGCACGGCGTGGTGGCGATTGTGAATGTGCCCATTCTGCTGCCAGGTCGCGAACCTTATGGAGTGCTGCAGGTAGACCTGCGAGAGCCACGCGCGTTCGGGCAGGAAGACATCCAGTTTTTGCGCACTTACGCGATGGTGCTCGGCCCGGTGATCGATCGGATGAGGAAGGCCCGCGATCTGGCTCATACCACCGAGAGATACCGGCTCATCGTCGAGAACGCGCGGGACTACGCGATCATTCTGACCGATGCGGAAGACAGGATCACCGATTGGCTGCCCGGCGCTGCCGCGATCTTCGGGTGGACCGCGGCAGAGGCGCTGGGCAAGCCTGCAGAAATACTGTTCACTCCCGAGGACCAGGCGGCAGGCGAGGCCGAGCACGAAGTCGATACAGCTCGTCGCGAGGGCAAAGCCCCCAATGTTCGCTGGCACATTCGCAAGGACGGCACCCGGGTCTTCATCGATGGACAGACGACCGCCCTCAAAGGCCCCGATGGCACAGTGACTGGCTTCATGAAGATCGGCCAGGATGTCACTGCCCGGCGGGAATCGGACGAACGGCAGCAGATTCTTGTCGGGGAACTTCAGCACCGCACGCGAAACCTCATCGCGGTCGTGCACTCCCTCGCGGACAAGACCGCCCGAGCGAGCAAGGATCTGCCGGACTTCAAGGCTCGTTTCGAGGATCGCTTGCGTGCGCTCGCGCGCGTGCAGAGTCTGCTATCCCGCCTGGAAGATACTGACCGAGTCACGTTCGATGAGCTGCTAAGCTCCGAGCTCGCGGCCATGGACGGATTTGCCGAGCGGGTCAAGCTCGATGGTCCACGAGGCGTGAAGCTGCGCTCTTCGAGCGTGCAGATCCTGGCTCTGGCGCTACATGAGCTCGCGACCAACGCAGTGAAATACGGCGCGCTCAGTCAGCCGCAGGCATCGCTCACCATCGCGTGGCGCTTGTCCAAGGGCGGGGATGGCATCCCCTGGCTTCACATCGACTGGCGAGAGGATGGTGTAGTCACCTCGGGTGAGACCACCCGGGCAGTGCCAGGCCGGGGCCAAGGCCGTGACTTGATCGAGCGAGCGCTGCCATATCAACTCGGCGCCAAGGTCTACTTCGATCTGGGCCCCGGCGGCCTTCATTGCACCATCTCGCTTCCGGTCTCGATCAGCACCCTCGAGGAAAACGCCAGTGGCTGAACGGTCGCTCCGCGACTGACGTGTCCTCATCGCAGAAGACGAATACCGTCGCCGAAGAGCTTGAATTCGCACTGGCTGCGGCGGGAGCCGTCATTCCAGTGGCCGACGCACTAGCGGAGCGCAACGTGCCGTTTGTCTTCACCACCGGCTACGGCCGAACAGCCATTCCGAAGCGCTTCGAGCAAGTTCTCAGGTACGAGAAGCCCGCCGACATGTCCGCACTGGTGTCGAGCCTCGAGGGTCTGATTCGCCGCGCTCGAGGGCGCACTCGTCATAGTGGACTGCGTCGTTAACCTACGCTAAGCACGAGATTTCCAGCACAAAGCAACACAGTTGATTGCGCAGGCCGAGGACGCTGGCAAGCTGGCCTCAACCTCAGCAGCAGCAGTGCGTGCGTTTATGGCGAATCCATGTGCATTGAAGCTGCTCATCGTCGAAGACGAGTGGCTGATAGCAAGCGAGACGGCGCTCCAGATCGTCGATGCGGGCTGGCAAGTCGTGGGGCCCTCGGCCACCGTGGCGATCGCTCTGAAGCTGATCGAAGTAGCGGCGATCGACGGTGCGGTGCTGGACATCCATCTCCGGGATGGAGAGCGCTCGCTTGGAATCGCTGCGGCACTTCGCGAGCGTGACATTCCATTCTTGTTTGCCAGCGGACATGCCGCGAAGGAGCAGCGACCGGGTTTCGAGGATGTGCCGGTGCTGGCGAAACCCTACTCATCGAGTCAGCTCGTGGCTGCCGTACGCCGGCACATCGTTGCCTTGCATCCCTCGACGAAGTAGTCGCACGAACCGTTGCCGCTGCGGCGTCGATCCAGGAAGGAATGGCTACTTCGGCCGATAGTTTTTGTTACGTGCTTCGAATGCGCGGATCTCTCGCTCGGCCTCGTTACGGTTGATGCCGTAGACCTCCTGAATCGCGCCGAGCAGCGAGGCACGCTTGCCCGCGATCGCTTGCAATCGCTCGCCATCGAGCTTCAGCCAGCGCGCCTTCACGGTACCCTGGAACTGCGCCCAGTTGTTCTCCACCAGAATCCAGTCCATATAGTCATCACCGCTCGACGAAAAGGGCGCGCAGCCTACTACCGTTCGCAGCAACTTGCTTGGCTCTCTCCGGCAGAACAGCGTAGCCGGCAGCCTACAGCGCGATTTATTCATCCATTTGTATCTATTTTCCCAACCAGGGCGCACACTACTTCGAGATTGCGGAACCGTCCGCAGGTACCCTGTGGCGCAGAATCTCCGGCCACCCCGCGCAGCGCTACGTATCGCCCGAGACGTGGCTAAATCCGCCCCATCCTCGCGCACCCGTTTCGTCAGCACACTGCCGGAGATTTGATGAACGTCTTCAGAATGCATCGGGGCGGTCGCGCGCCAACCCAGGCCAGCGGCATAGCCCATCGACGACTGCCCGCAACCGTTGGGCGGCTCGATCTGGAAAGGATCGGAACTTCCGCAGGGCGCTGGACCATCCCCAGCCACTCGAATGTAACTTTCGCTCCGCAAGGCAGCGAGGACTGGCGCCACCGCTTGCTCACGGCACGAGGCGAGCAGATTCACATGGCCAGCATGCATCGAAACGATCGGAGCGCTATCGCAATCCTCGATGCAACAGGTATCGTGATTTCGTGGCACGACAACTTGCCACGCGCTCGTCCGTACGATTCCGGCGTGCTGAGCCGTCACGTATCGCAGTTCTATCTACCTCATGATGTTGCATCACGCACTCCCGCGCGCCATTTAACGATCGCAGCTGAGCACGGCGTGGATACGCAGCACGGCTGGCGACGCCGGCCCGCCGGAGAAATATTCTGGGGAGTGACGATCCTGCAGAGCATTTTGCTCGGCGACGGCGAACTGGTGGGATATTCGCACGTGACACGAACCTTGCGTGCACCGGCACAAGTGCTTGCCCAACCACTTCGAGCACAAGCACAGCATACGGCGTGCCTCGCCGCGCCGGCGTAGCGCGTCTACTCGCTACGCTAGAGCGCCGACCAAAGGCTACATAGAGCGTGCCACTCTGCGCTGCTGCTCCTCGTGCACCTGGGCGACTGTCAGGCGAGTCTGGGTGGCGATAACCTTCAGGAGCAGGTGGTCAGGTGTGCGCGGCAGGCGCAGGGCATGCAGGCGTTCCCAGATTTCAATGCGCTCGCGCGGTTCCTTGACGTGCGATGCCTGCTCTTCCAGCTCACTTTCACGCAGCGCTGCTCGTTCCCGCTCGGCTCGTTGAACTTGCAGGCGGCGCTCCACCGGACTGTCATTGAAAATGGTGGAAGGCTGGTAGGGCTGTTTGTCGAAAGTCATCGTCGTGCTCCTGTGCGTGCTCCTGCAGTGTGCGCGCATCCACCGCGATTAGATAGGTGAATATTCCCACAGGCAAAAAGAATCGCCCCTCCGACCGTTTTTTATGTATCTATATGAGCCGACTGAGCGCATAGTGACCGCAGCTCGGCCGGCTGACTCCGGCCCGATCCATCGCATCCGCATTGACACGGCGGCCGCGCCACCGTCATTCAAGCGGAGCCATGATGAACCACCTATCGCACCAACTGCGTCATCTGCTGAAAGCAGCCACTCGCTCGATCTCCGCGTCTGTGGACTCACAGCGCCAGAGCCCTCACATACGACTCCCGATCGCAGCCACGGCTCGCCGGACTTCAGGAGCACCCGCCTGGGCGCAACGCCTGTTGATCCAGCAAGGTACCCGCATGCATGCGACCAGCCTGGAGCGTGGCGACCATTGTTCGATCGCCATACTGGACAGCCGCGGCATGGTCGTCGCCTGGCACGACAGCTTGCCTGGCGCGGCAATGTTCGATCACAGGATTATCGGCACTCACGTGTCACAGTTCTATTCCGCGGCCGATGTGGCGCTCCAGCTGGCCGAGCGGCAGCTGAAGATCGCAGCTATCCTCGGCGCGGATACCCGCGAGGGGTGGTATCGCCGTGCCAACGGGTCGGCCTTCTGGGGCGTTACTGTGATCGAAGCACTGCAGCTGAAGAACGGAGAACTGCATGGTTATTCCCACGTGACGCGCCACTCGAGAGATCCACGCCGCCACATGACCGCTCGACGCGCCCCACCGCAATTCTTTATGTGCGCTGGTGTAGCGGCGGCTGCATAGACGAAGAAGTCGTCGCCAGACCCGGACGTCCATGAGCGCACGCCAAGTACTCCGGCGATGCGCCAGGTAGAACTCGTACGCGCTAAAGATATCGGGGCGACGCGACGCAAAGCGTATTAGACTGCCCAACCCGATCCGCCAACCTGAAGAGTCCCTTGAACAAGACACCGAATTACAAGCAGCAAAAGAAGCGTCGCGAAGACATGCAGAAGAAGAAAAATGAAGAAAAGCAGCGCCAGCAGGCCGAGCGCAGGGCGTCCGACTTTCCGCCGCCCAAGCCCTGAGCGTGAAGCTCGAGGCGAGCGCGCCGGATAGTGTCCCATCCGCCGAGCAGGTGATTGCAGCCACCAGGGCTTGGCTCGAACGAGCGGTCATCGGCCAGCAGCTCTGCCCTTTCGCGGCAGGGCCATATCTGACCGACCGCGTGCGTCTATGTGTCAGCACGCAGCTTTCGACCGCCGGACTGCTCCAGGATTTGTGTCGCGAACTGCAAGCGTTGCGGGACGCAGATCCGCTTCAGTGTGAGACGACACTCCTGATTCACCCGCAGGTGCTGGCTGAATTCCTCGACTACAACGATTTTCTCGACGACTGCGACGCCGCGGTGGCGAGCCTGGGATTGGAAGGCGAACTGCAAGTGGCCAGCTTCCATCCGAACTATCGGTTCGCCGGCACGTCCGAACAGGACATCACGAACTTCACCAATCGCTCGCCTTACCCGATGCTGCATCTACTGCGCGAGGCCAGCGTTGCGCGCGCAGTGGCAACCTTTCCGGACATCGACGAGATCGGCGCCAGAAACATGGAAACGCTGCGTCGGCTGGGTCATGAAGGCTGGCGGCGGCTGTGGAATGAGTGACCGCTCCCGTTCGAAGCTTCGCCAGGAGAAATGCCCTTGACCTCGATCTACCATCGTCGTTGGCGCCGCATTGAAAGGTAAAGGCGGCGCTCCCCTCGTTAGAAGTCGATCCTCGCCGTTGCTTTGCTGCCTGCTCCTATGTGCACCACCGCACTGAGGCCCGGCCTCGCTTCCGCGATTCTACTTGTATGGAATCTCTCCGAGCGCCGCCAGTGCATACGGCAGACTTGAAAGACGTGCTCGTGGCACATCAGAACGCCTCCACGAAGCGCGCGCTTTGGCAGCTCGCGAACACCTTTCTGCCGTACTTTCTGCTGTGGTTGGCGATGTACTGGGCGCTGGAGGTGTCGCTATGGCTCACCGTGCCGCTGGCAGTTCTCTCGGGCGCGTTGCTGGTGCGCATCTTCATCATCTTCCATGACTGCACGCACGGCTCTTACTTCCGGTCTCGGCGCGCGAACGACGTTCTCGGCTTCATCGCTGGCGCGCTGACATTCAGCCCGTACCAGCACTGGCGCTGGGAGCACGCCATACATCACGGCAGCGCCGGCAATCTCGATCGGCGCGGAACCGGCGATGTATGGACCATGACCGTGCAGGAATATCTGAGTGCATCGCGCCGGCGACGCTTTCAGTACCGGCTGACGCGCAATCCACTGGTGCTGTTCGTGCTCGCGCCGCTGTTCGTTTTCGTGATCAAGCAGCGCTTCGCGTCCGCGAATGCGCAACGGCGACAACGCCACTCCGTGTGGTGGCTGAACGTGACACTGCTGATCAGCACGACGCTGCTGAGCTCAATATTCGGTCTGGCCTCCTACCTGCTCATTCAATCGATCGCCATGACCGTTGCTGGGGCGACGGGGTTGTGGCTCTTCTATGTGCAGCATCAGTTCCAGGGCGTCTACTGGGAGCGCAACGACAAGTGGGACTACACGGCAGCGGCGCTGCGCGGCAGTTCCTACTACAAGCTGCCTAAGGTGCTGCAATGGATCTCAGGAAACATCGGCTTTCATCATATCCATCATCTCAGCCCGCGCATTCCCAACTACAACCTGCAGAAGTGCCACGAAAGCGACCCGAGATTCGCGACGGTCACCTCGCTGTCGCTGCTGTCGAGCCTGCAATCGCTCAAGTTCCGCTTCTGGGATGAGCAGGCCAAGCAGCTCGTCGGCTATGCGCACCTTCGCAAGCTCGAAGCACGCCGTCGCAGGACCTCACCCCACTGAAATCAAGTCCGAGCAACGGCCGGCAACAGGCGATCGAACTCTCGCTTGACCACGGAGTAGCATTCGCAGGTCCGCGCCTCGAGGCCCGCCCGATCCAGTACCTTGATGCGACCGCGGCTGTATCTGATGAGTCCGGCGCTTTGCAGATTTCCTGCCGCTTCCGTGACGCCCTCACGACGCACACCTAGCATGTTGGCGATCAGTTCCTGCGTCATCACCAGCTCGTTACCGACCAGACGATCCAGACTCAGCAACAGCCAGCGGCACAGTTGCTGATCGAGCGAATGATGCCGGTTGCACACCGCGGTCTGCGCCATCTGCGTCAGCAACGCCTGCGTGTATCTCAGCAGCAGATGCTGCATGGGCCCGCCCAGCGTGAACTCTTCCTTGAGAAATTTCCCCGGCCATCGATAGGCGTGACCCGCGCTCTGCACCACCGCGCGGCTTGGCGTGGTTTCGCCGCCCATGAAGAGCGACACGCCGATGACCCCCTCGTTGCCGACCACGGCAATCTCCACTGAGGAACCGTCGGCCAACGTATGAAGGAGCGAAACGATCGCAGTCGTCGGAAAGTAAACTGCTCGCTGACGACTGCCGGATTCATATAGAGCTTCGCCCAGCGGCAGCTCGACGAGTTTCAAATTTTTTCTTACGCGCTCGAGATCTTCCGTCGGCAACGCGGCCAGCAGATAGTTCTGACGAGGATCTTGAGCTATCGCCATCGAGAGGCCCTGTGTGTAGGGGCGCCGAGCTACCGGACTGTGTGCGGTATCGTACACACATTTTCATGCGCGCAGCAGCGAATCGCGAAGCGCGTTGTGGGATGAAGCTTTTACAGCAACGTGCGCGCAACGCCAATCACGCTGGAGCGCCCGCGTGGCGGAGCCTGGTGGAGAACAATGAGCCCAAAGCGCCCTCATACATGTCCTTTGCTCCTCGATAACATGCGCATGACGCCAGCTCCAGCGCAGGCCCGTCCAGGATCGTGACCGCGCCACGCCGGTAATCGATCAAACCTTCCTCTCGCAGCGAGTTCGCGGCGTTCGTGACCCCCACCCGCCGCACGCCCAGCATGTGCGCGAGGAATTCCTGGGTGACATGAAACTGATTGCCGCGCGCCTGATCGCGATTCATCAGCAGCCGTCGCGCCAGACGCGCGCGTACCTGGTGATAGTGCGAACAAGCCGTCGCCTGGGCCAACTGTCCCATCAGCACGTACATGTAACAGTTCAGCATCTGGCGCAGAGCGATGTTGTTACCCAAATGCCGCCGGAACATAGCGGCGCCGAGCCGCCACGCCGTACCGGACCGCTGCACTGTCGCGTGCTGCGCCGACGTGTTGACGCCGAGGATGAGCGAGGAACCCTGCATGCCCTCGTGACCGATGCTGCCGACCTCCAGACGCGATCCATCGCGCAGCGTGGTGACCAAGGAGATGATGCCGTCGGTCGGGAAGTACACGTGTTTCAGCCGTTCGCCCGATATGCAGATGACCTCGCCAGAACGCAGCTCGACCTGATCGAAGTCCGCCAACAAGCGCCGTCGATGCGGCCCGGCCAATGTCGCCAGCAGACGGTTCTCGCCCGCACCTTGATTGAAAGAAGCCAATGGGCTCTCGTAGAACGGCTGGAGGATGTTGCAGTCACGCTGAGGATACGCGCAGCGAGGTCGTCGCGATGTACGCTAGCGCACACTCGAGCCAATCTTCCAGGCTCGGCCGGCACTGCCAACGTCCGCACAGAACGCTGGCGATCACTCGTCGCCGCTGGGCTTGAATTGCCTGACGAATCGATAATCCACTGCCGTGCCGAGGCCGAGCTCCGTGGCCTTGTGCCGAACCGACGCCGGATCCCGATGCAACCGCGTCGCCAGCTGCATCACACACTCATCCGCATGTTGCCAGCTCTTGACCGTTTGACCGTGCAAGAAGGATTTCAGCTCCACGATCTCGTGCGCCTGCCATTCTCCTTGCGACTTGGCAGCCGACTGGCGATGCAACTCAGCGGCCTCGTCGTCGCGGATGGCCTGCGTCAGCACTTCGATCAAAGTGGCTTTGTGTTCCGACGGCAGCTCGCGCGTGATCACGAAGCGAAGCGCGGCATGCAACGCCGCCAGCCGATCTGGACGTTTCGTATCCCTAGGCACGGTCAACTCCCCGGCACGGCAACGCACGCTGCCTCTTGCCTGCGATATCCCGTTTCACACGACCATTCGTCACCCGCGTAGCCGAGGAATCCATTGGCCGGAACACGCACGGCGACACAGCCCGCGCCCTCCTTGCGGAAGCCACGCTCACAGCGCCATTCCATGCCGCGGTCGTCGAGATAGGCGTTCGTCGGGACGACTATGGGTGAACACCGGTTGTCGATCCGTTGAAAGCCACGATCGCAGTTCCAACGATCGCCGGAGCGAACCAGATAGGCGTTTTCGGGAACTTCGATCGCGACACATCGATCCGGCGTTTGTCTGAAGCCTCGCTCGCATTGCCATTCGAAGCCGTGAACGGAGTCGAGCATGTAGGCATGCGCGGGCAATTCACCCTTGACACAGGCTTCGCCGACCACGCGGTAGCCGCGATTGCAGCGCCACCCGCGATCGTAACTGGAGTCCACGGCATAGCCGTTCTGCGGCACTTGCACGGCCGTGCACCCTGCTTTGTCGCTGATGAATCCGCGATTGCAGCGCCAAGACGTACCTCGCGCATCTAAATATGCGTTCGCCGGGACGACCACCGCGACACAACGCCCTTCGTTCTCTTTATAGCCGCGCACACATTCCCAACCGTTGCCATAGCTCGTTGGTCGGGCATTCTCCGGGACCGCGGACGGAGAGCGTTGCGCCTGAGCGCTGGCGGTAGTCGCGATGAGCAAAAGCGCCGTACATCGTGCAACGAGCCGAGCAACCGCCCAATAGCGCAAGACCTTCTCCAAGATGGGAACCGAATCCGAGTGTGCGCGCTTCGGTCGTCTTTAGATAGGTAAATATATTCGTAAGGTCTTACGTGAGCCGCTCCAAGGCCTGGATGGCACGGACATCCTCGGCTCGGCCGGCGTAGCTGGCGGCCTACGCGGCGATTCAGCTATCTATTCCCGCTGACTGAGCGCACACTGCCGGAAGTGGCAAGTCTCGCCCTGATGTCGTAGTGCAGATGGCAAGCGGATCTCAACAGCGCACGAATGAGCCGGCAACTCGGCCATCGGTGCGCGTCGTTCAACTAACCGCCGCCAGCGGCGACGACGAGTTCACGTGCACTTTAGCGGACTGGAATTTCATTCGCGATCTTGGCCTGACGTTCGGCTGGCATCCGACAGGCACTACTTATCTGCCGCAGCAAGGCCAGCGCGCGCGACACAACCCGATCAAGCACGACTATCAGCCCGGCGACAGCCAGGATCGTAAGCGCGTGGAAGCCGCCGATTCCGCGCGTTGGGCGGCGGCGCTGGAAGAGGCGAAACGCTCGCCATTCATCTCGGGCATGCTTCGCAAGCACATCCAACAGCGGGAAGAAAGCCGCCCCGACGCCGAACCCTCGTTGCACTCGCAAGTACAGCGCTTCATCGAGTTTGCCCGTCGCGGGGCATTCACGATCGCGCTGAGCGACACCAACTGATCCACAGCGCAGCCGATCGGCAGATGAGTCTCGCGCTTTTTGAATCGGTTCATCGAAGGCTGTGTTCGAACTGGTCTGGAGCGCTCGCTACATAGCTGAACCCCTGTACGCGCCCGTCCCGAAGCACGACCGGTTCGATGTCGATAGTGCCCCAGAATGCGGTGCCGTCGCGCCTGCGGCGCCACGCCTGTCGAGTGATTCGGCCTTCGATGACAGCGGCGCGCAAATCACGGTCGGGCTGCCGCCTGGAAACCTCCTCCGAGGAATAGAACAACGACAGATGGCGGTCGACGACCTCCTCGGAAGCGTAATCGCGTCCGTCTGGACTGCCGTACCAACTGACCACTGTGCCCGCTTCGTCCAGCATGGCCATCGACGCCAGCGAGCTTGAGTGCGCATTCGCGACCATCGCCATGTGCAGCCGCGCACCGCGCTTCAATAGCGCCCGGCGTCGCCAGGATCGAACTTTTTCGGCTCGTCGGTCGGCCACCGTCGGTCGATCCGACTTCGACGGTATCGCAACACGCCACTCTCGTTCGTCGCTCGACGTCGCCGGCTCGTGTTTCATGCTCTTTCTCCATAGGACACCTGCCGCTACTGTGCCCTAGCGGCCCTGCCTCTTCGGTGCGCTAGCGAACATTGCCAACAAATGTCCTGCTCGCGAGTCTCACCGGCGCTGCCCACATGTGTCGCATGAGCCGCGCCCGCGCACCGCCGTTCAGCCCGTTATATGAAGTTGCGTGCCGCTCGTTCCGCCTTTTTTACTTTCTTCACCGCACGCTTCTCCTCGAGCGTCCTGGTCGGTTTCTTCTTCTGGTCTCTCTTTTGATCCTGGCCTTTGCTCATATGTCACCTTGTTGAACTCTCGATCGCTATCAATCATCGACGCAGGCCGCGCCGTGCAGATGAAAGCCCCGGTCGCATTTCCAGGCCTGGCCGGAGTAGTCCAGGTGCGCATTCGCCGGCACTTGTACTGCCACGCATGTGGAGTCTTCCCGGCGGAAGCCGCGTTCACATTCCCAGGTGCTTCCGGAACGCGACAGGAACGCGTGTTCCGGCACATCGATGGGAATGCAGCCCGCCTGGGAGGATCGATAGCCACGATTGCACTCCCAACCCGGACCGTATGAAGAATCGCTTGAGTGCGCATTGCTGGGAATCTCAACCGCCAGGCATTCGCCCTGCGCCTCGCGATAGCCCCGCTCGCATCTCCAGCCGCTGCCGAATGACTCATCCAGATACGCGTGCTGCGGCACTTTGACGGCCGTGCAGCCATCGTTGGTTCTCCGGTAGCCCCGGTTACATCGCCATCGATCGCCCGATGCCTCCAGATAAGCGTTCGCTGGCACGACAATGCGCGAACAGCCATTGGCGACCCTTTGGAAGCCGGTCATGCATTCCCAGCCAGTTCCAGAACGAGTCTGCGTGGCGTTTTCCGGCAGCGTCTGCGGCGGTTCGGCCAAGGAAGGGGAAACAAAGACCGCGAGCGCCATCAGCAATACCGCCGTTGGTGGTCGCATCGATATCCTCGAGATCAGCCTGAAGGCCATTCACTGCTCCTGGTAGCCAGACAGCAGCGTGTAGCGGATTCGCTACGGCGTCCGTACGCTAACGAACATAGCCCGCCGAACAGGGCATGCGGGGGAAGCGCTCGTTAAGTTCGCTACCGTACCGACGACTGGATGTCTCAGGCGCACGATTTCGGGCGATCTCGACCCACACCATCATCACTGGAACTCACATGCAACACACCAGGAGTGAAAGTCGCTGGGCCACCCATCGGCGATACACAGGCTGTTGGCCTCAGAATCCGTGGATCAACGCCGCTCTATCGCGCTCGGTCTCCTCTTCGCACCACGACACAGAGGAGCTGGAACAGCGGGCCGCGATGAGAGCGTGGGAAAATGAAGGCGGCAGCCTCAGCGTTCGGAGTACTGCCAATCGCCGCTAATTTCCTCCGTAACTACGAGCGCGATCGATCTCACGCTTCCGCACGCATCGACGGAAGTACGCCATGGAGCACATCTTCATTGAAGTCGTTGCTGTCTCGGCTGCCTCGCTGGCTGCGGCCCGCGCCGCCTTGGAATAGTTCCCCATCATTCGTGAGGAATTGTTCAGCATCACGCGACTCGAACAGCACGCTGAAAGCCTCGCGCAGTCACAACCGGTCACTACGCGACCGCAACGCCGGCGCTCGCTCAGTACGCGTCTGAGTCATACATTCCGTTTGTTCCTCGATTACATGCGAGTGACAGCCTCGCTGCAGCGTACTCGCGTGGACTAGCCGGATGCGTGATCTCGCAACGTACTATGTACGCGAGCGTACAGATACGTTGACCGAGAAAGCGCAATCTCACGGACAGTACATGGGGCTGCCGGTCCGGCAGTCTCTTCAACTCCCAACCTAGAGAACTGCAATGACCCCATCCTCGCGCCCTGTTAGAAATGTCTCCTGTAGCTTCACTGGCAGACCACCACTTCGAAAGGCGGTCGCACTGGTCGTCGGCATGACCATCCTGGCGACGCTCGGCGCATGCAGCAGCGTCTCGCCGCTCACCAAGGAGCGCGTCGCCCGGAGCGACGCTTCCTTCCAACAGGCACAGCAGACTGTAGGCCGATCGGAAGCGGGTGCGATGGAGCTGCAACAGGCTGAGGACAAACTCGATGCGGCCAAGACTGCGCTCGCCCAAAAGCGGCAGCAGGAGGCGGAACGCCTGGCTGCACAGGCTCACCTGTACGCCGAGCTTGCGATGGCGAAATCGCAGAGCGCCGCTGCACGCAAAGCTGCTGACGAAGTACTCGCGAGTGTCGAGACGTTGCGCTCGGAGGCCGAGCGCACCTCGCCGACACAGCGCTGATCGATTTTCAAATCAACTCCATGAGGTCAAGACATGAGACTTAACAAACGAATCGTACTGAGCGCCGCGGTTGCCGCGGTGCTGAGCGCGTGCACCACCGCGCCCGAGCGCAACGAAACACTCGAACAGGCGCGAGCTCTGGTGCTCGGAGTGGAAACCTCGCCACGCGCTGGCATAGCGCCGGCGGACATTGCAAATGCACGCACTTCGTTGGACGCGGCGGATCGCCTCGCCGCATCCAAGAGTAGAAGAGCCGACATGGAGTTCGAAGCCACCAACGCCATGCTCAGCGCGCAAATTGCCAACGAGAAGATCCTTGCCGCGGAGGCGAACGAGCAAGTCGCCGATGGCACCGCCCAGCGCCAAGCGGTGCTGCTCGAAGCGCGCGAGCGCGACGTGCAGAGGAGCGCCGATCGCGCGAGCGAGGCCGCTCGTCAGGCGGACGCCTCACAAACGCGTGCCGACTCTCTCGAGATGGAGCTTGCGGATCTGAAATTACAGCGGACCGAACGAGGCCTGGTGCTCACCCTGGGCGACGTATTGTTCGATACCGCCGGGGCGACGTTGAAACCGGGCGCCTACGCGCCTCTCGACCGGCTCGCCACAGTGCTGAAACAGCAGTCGGATCGCAAAGTGCTCATCGAGGGACATACCGATGACGTAGGCTCCGATCAGAACAACCTGGCCTTGTCCGACCGCCGCGCGCAATCAGTGCAGGCAAGCCTGATCCAACGCGGGGTGGACAGTAGCCAGATCACCGCAGTGGGCAAGGGCGAGAATTACCCCGTCGCGAGCAATGACAGCGCGGCGGGCCGCCAGTCGAACCGTCGGGTCGAGTTGATCTTCACTGATGGCCGCACGCGCATCGCGGCCGAACCAGGCCGATGACCGCGCTGGCGCCTGCCCGACAACACAACGCGGTTCTTCGCTATAGCCGCGCTGAACGCAGCAGGACGCTTTCGGACAATGAACGCTACGTCCCGGCAACCAGGTTGCCGGGACGGACGACAGTCCGGATCTGCATCGGCAAGCGCTGAGATTCTATTCGGAAAAGCAACATGCCCTCGCTGCAACTCGAACCTAAAGCGGGATGAAAACCGTCTCGACGCCGAGCCCTCGTTGCACGCGCCAGTAACGCGCTTCATCGAGGTTGCCCGACGCGAGGCACTCACGATCGCGCTCAGCGAGGATTAATCCGTGGTGCGACCGAACCGTTCTGGGGACCGCGACAGCCCGTCCAGTACATCGCGTACTTTCGAGGCGAGATCGGCGTAACTGAACGGCTTGGTGATCAGTTGCACACCTTTGTCGAGACGCCCGTGATGAAAGATGGCATTGCGCGCGTAGCCGGTTGTAAAAAGAACTTTGATGCCCGGACGAAGCGCTTGCACCTGAGCCGCCAGTTGCGCACCGGTCATCCCGCCGGGCAGCACCACGTCGGTGAATAACAAGTCGACCGGCCCGGCGGTTTCCAACAGCCGCAGCGCCGACGGTCCGTCTGCCGCTTCCAGAACGCAGTAACCAAGATCGCGTAGTGCGTCGACCGAGTAGGCTCTCACGGCCGCTTCGTCCTCGACGACCAGCACAGTTTCCTGCGATGTGCCTTCTGGGATGGGCATGGCCGGCGCGGCGTCGCTCTCCGAGCTCGCAGCTTCGAATCGCGGCAAATAGATCTTCACGGTGGTTCCCTGCCCGACCTCGGAATAGATCTTGACGTGTCCGCCGGACTGTTTCACGAACCCGTAGACCTGACTCAGTCCCAAGCCCGTTCCCTGTCCGACCGGTTTCGTCGTAAAGAAAGGCTCGAAGGCACGTTTGAGAGTTTCCGCGTCCATTCCCATCCCCGTGTCGGAGATGCAGATCAGCACGTACTGACCGGGTGCGACTTCGGCGTGCGATATCGCATACGCCTCGTCGATGTACGCGTTCACCGTTTCGATGGTGAGCCTGCCGCCGTGAGGCATGGCATCTCGCGCGTTCACAGCGAGATTGAGGATCGCGGATTCGAGCGCGTTGGGATCGACTTCGATTTTCCACAATCCTGCGCCGCGCACTGTTTCGACAGCGATGGTCTCGCCCAGCGAGCGGTTCAGCAGGTCTGCCATGCCACCCACGAGTGAATTGACGTCCGTCGGCTTCGGGTCGAGCGGCTGCCGGCGAGAGAAGGCAAGCAGCCGCTGGGTCAAGGACGCCGCCTGGCGTGCACCGTTCAGTGCCTGTTCGACGGATCGCTGGACACGGCCTGCGTCTGCAGGCACCAGCCGACGCACTACGTCCAGGTTGCCGACAATCACCTGAAGAATGTTGTTGAAGTCATGAGCAACACCGCCGGTGAGCTGCCCAACGGCTTCCATCTTTTGCGCTTGGCGGACCATTTCCTCCGTGGCTCGCAACTGCTCGGTGCGCTCAGCAATCGTGCGCTCGAGATTCGCATTGAGGTTGCGCAGCGCCTCCTGCGCACGGGTCCTCTCTGCAATCTCTTGTTGGGCCGCGCGCGCTAGATGAACATTGTCGATCGCGACGGCGGCTTCGGCGGCGAGACCAGCCATCCCACGCTCCGACCTTTCTGTAAAGACGCCCACGGCAGCGTGCCCGAAAAAGAGCCCGCCGAGTACTCTGCCGTCGCGACCGATAACGGGGACGGCGAGGTAGCTACGAACGGGCAAATGTCCTTCAGGCATCCCTTTGTGGGGCTCATTCTGTCCGTAGCGCGCGTCCTGTGTGATGTCGTCCGAGCGGACAATGCCTTCACCGTTGAACGTGGGCGCGAACACCTTCGTGTTTCGCGGCATTGGGAACTTGGCGAACGCCTCCGCGGGCACCCCTGAAAGCGTATAGAGCATGTAGCTTTCGCCACGCTCGTTGAGAACGTTGTAGAAGAACGCGCCGAACTGAGCGCCGGTCAGCTCGACTCCCGCATCGGTCACGGTCTGAACGAGCCGCTGCAGATCTGTCTCGCGGCCGAGCGACGCCCCAGCTCGATTGAGTATCTCCAGCGCGCGGCGATCTTCCCGAACCGCCAGCTCGGCAGCACGCTGTTGCGTGCGATCGCGCAGAACCTTCACGAACCCAACGATCTCACCCTGCTCGGTGATCGGCGTGAGTTCGCCGGCCGCCCAGAACTGGCTTCCATCTTTGCGGAGGCGCCAGCTCTCCTCGCCCCCGCCACGGCCGTGGTCGACGGCATCGGCGATCTCGCGCTCGAGCTGCGAGGCACCCGCCGGGAAGATGCGCTCCAGCGTTTGGCCCAGCATCTCCGGCTCACTCCAGCCAAGAATACGGGTCGCGCCAGCATTCCAGCTGGTGACGCGTCCGCTCCGGTCGATACTGATGATCGCCGTGTCTAGTGCGCTGTTGACGATTTGTCGCCACTGGGACGCCGAAATAGCATCAGCGTTGCCAGCGTGAATATCTTGCATTGTGTTGAACCATAGACGGGCTGGATTGCACGCCCATAGGCTACGTGACTAAATTCGGGACGGCCAGCGAGCGATTGCCTTTCAGGAAGCACCCGGTGTTTGCTCATTCCCCCTTGAATTCCCGGTCGAAGGCGGCTGCTGATTCATGCCCGGCGCTGCGCGACGCATCCGCAGGCGCCGCTCCGCGCTTGCCTCCATTGCACCGGACAAGTTGCGGTCCGCGATCGCTGCCAGCCAACCCACATCATGCGCGACGACTCCTCAGACCGACATCTCGAGACAAGTCGCCGAGCTCGTTGATCCGCCGCGTAACAGGTTGAATGCCACCACTTGCGAGAGATCAAAACAGGAACAAATGCATGCGTACTCAAACCTGGTTCATCACAGGAGCGTCGAGCGGGCTCGGCGCGGCAATCGCGAATGCCGCCTTGCGTGCGGGCCATCGCGTGGCGGTCACTGCACGCGACAGCGCTCGGCTCGAGGCGCTGGCAGGCGCCTTTCCCGAGGCTGTGCTCCCTTTATCGATGGATCTAACGGCACCATCGCAGATCGAAGCGGCCGTCGCGGCCGCTGAGAAGTGGCATGGCGGCATCGACGTGCTCGTGAACAACGCGGCGCTCGGCTATCTTGCCGCCGTCGAAGAAGGAGAGGATCAGAAGATCAGGACCCTGTTCGAAACAAATGTCTTCGGCGTGGCAAGCACCATTCGCGCAGCCCTGCCTGGCATGCGTTCCCGCGGACGCGGCACGATCATCAATGTCTCTTCTTTCAATGGCGTCGTGGCGATGCCGTCGCTGGGCTACTACAGCGCGACCAAGTTCGCTTTGGAAGGGCTCACCGAAGCGCTGGCCCAAGAGGTAGCGCCGCTTGGCATCAAGGTCATGGCCATCGAGCCTGGCGGCATCCGCACCGGCATCGTCGAACGCAATCTGCGCAGCCCGCGAATCGATGCCTATGGCGCGACCGCGCACCCCATCATCGATCTGCTACAGAACGATAAAGATGGCGCTCTTGCTCCCAGCGATCCCAACCGAATCGCTCGGATCCTCGTCGAACTGGTGCAGGCCGGCGAGATGCCCCGGCGCCTCATTCTCGGCCCGGACAGCTGGGCCGGGATCACAGGGAAACTCGACGCTCAGCGGGCGGAGTATGACGAGTGGAAAGATGTGTCGCACAGCACGTCCTTTTCCTGATCGATGATGAGTCGGGAGACACGACCACCATGTGGCGCGCTTCGCGTCTCTCGAGAGCTTCGCCGGACCATGCTTGCTCTAAGGCGAACAATGTGCTGAATTCGGATACATCGTTGTTGTCCCACAAGCCCTTCCAGGCGACGTGCGAAACGCGCGCGCGTGAAGGGCGGCGTTATAAGTGCAAATGAAGCTCCTGATTTCAGGCTTTGTCAGCTTTGTCACGGTTCTGCTGGTTGCGTGCTCAAACGTGCCGCTGCATGAAGCGGACTATGAGTCGGTGGCAGAGAAGCTGGTGGCGCTCGAACCGTGCAAGCCGCAGTACTGCTCGGGTGTGTGGTATCCGTTAGATCGTCCCCGGAATGAAGACACCGATCCTGTGGCAGCAAAGCTCGCATCCTCGGAATGCGTGGCGAAGTTGCGGGAAAACATCCCGTCTCCTCGCCCGCATTCACCGGCAAATCAGCCGGGTTTGTCGGCAGGACCCGCTCCCACCGAAGTGATCGCCGCGGCGCAAATCGTTACATGTATGCGAGAAAAGGGATGGCAATACTTCGTCGAAGGCACTGTGATCTAGCTCTTAAAACAAGCCGGCTGGAGCGCGACGCGCGGAAACCAGCGCGCCGCAGCGGGATCGTTGCCTGTATTCACCTTGAAGACATAACGCCAAGCTTCAGCTGCGCGTTGCATTGAGCGCGTCGCCTGCAAGCGCTTTAGCGCACGGTAGCGCGGATGCAATCATGACGCCTGTCTCCTTGGGCGAACGACAAACCAAAAGCACGCGCCGGCCAAGAAGCCCACCGGCAGCGAGACCGAGCACAAGTTAGCGAACCCCTGTATCCATGTCACATTCCTACCGGGCGGAAGAATCAAAGCAGTAAGAAGCGAGAGTAGAAATGCAGAGGCGACACCGAGCAAAGCCAGGGCCGGAAAGTTCGTCCACCGCCACCGCTCAAAGAGCAGAACCGCTGGGAGTGCGATCAGGAGCGCGCCGACGTACCCGCTGAAAGCCAAGAACGATAACGCAGAAGTTGCTACATCCACGCTGCTACTTCTGATACCGAAGAAGAGCGCCCCTATCATTGCCGACGCAAAGGGAGCAACGACGAAACCTAAGAGCTTCCTGTTCATGCGCTAACGTCTGCGCTCAGGCGCGTGCGTCTTCGCACGTCGCGTGGAGCACATTGTCGGGCACTCACTTTTTCGCATAGTGGTCAGCACCAAGAAAATGCAGGGACACGTAAGGGCTGCTGCCAACCACCCAACTGTCGTGAGGAATGGGTGGGATGTAGAACAACTCCCCCGCTTTCATTTCAATGACAGTGCCGTCGTCGAATGCCGCTGTTGCCGAGCCGGACAACACCATTCCAACGTGTTCGACGGAACAGCGAGTTGCTCCAACGGTGGGACCCACGTGTTCACTCCATTTCCAGCCCGGTTCGTAGGTGGCTCGACCGATAGTCATACCGCCCAGCCGAACGATCTCGAACTTACCCTTGACGAGCACCCGCGTCTCGTCAGGTGTCTCAAACCGCTTGAGGATCACGTCTGGGGATTCCATTTACGCCCTCCTAATCTTATGCCCAACGCCCACGCTGTACCGCGAGCAAGGGCGCTTCGTCCTGCGAGCCGGGCGCGCGCAGCGCGTTGGGCCTCGATGATCAAAACGGACAATGCTCCACTTCCTGGGCTCCAAAGTAGCTGCGCGTGAATTGACAAGCCGCCGCGACATCAAAGCTCTTGCATGTGAAAAGCACCGTTGCAAAGAAGCGTTTCCTCGACCACACGTAGAGCGAGATCCCAGAGTCTATGAGCGGAATGAACGCGTCGAAGCCCTCATTGTCATCTTTCCCCGCACCACCAGGTGCATGCACGATCGGAGTTCCATAGGTTCGAAGGCCCAAATGCGCAGCGATACCGACCAGGTACTTCTCCACTGCCGAGCGATCCACATCGATCGAGTAGTAACCCTCGATCAGCAGCCGCTGACGAACGATGTCAGGCGCTAAGTCTCGCATTTTTGTCTCCCGTTGCATTCAGCCCAACGCTGCGCGTATCTACCGGCCAAAGCGCCTCGCTTTGCCCGTCGTGCGGGCGCAGCCCGCGAATTTGACGCGCTTGTCATGCGAAGCTACTGAAGCGTGTACTTCTTGAGCAGTGGCTGCTCCAGATTCGCAGGCACAACACACTTCACCAACAACTCCACGGTGTGCTTGCTCCAGCCACGGTTGCGATTGATGAAACTGCCGTGTTTGGAAGCTGGCACGTTTAACGCACCACCTGGTGCGACGAATGGAGACTCTCGGCCTCAGAGATCACAGTATTCATATCTTCCGTAATCTTCGCTTCCGCTCCCTTGTCATTCGCTTTACCCGCGAGACCGAGCGCGTATCCATACGCCTGCTCGACTCGACGTTTGTAGTCGAAAACTTGTCCCGCTGCAATTCGGGAGACGTCATGGCCTCCATTGTTTGTGTCGCTTGAACAATGCGATAGTGGGCGATGACATAGTCTGGTGGTGCAGTTACGGTGCAAGTCTTCGGGCAGTCACTTCCTATGAACTTGCACTCGTTGCCTCACCAAGATGCCGCCCTGTTGCAACCAGTAGCCGCGCAGACGTAGGTCCGGCACCTCCAGCGATCGTGGCCAGCTAGTGCCGGCCCGGTGCCAGCGCCGGAAGATCTCAGGAAAGGCAACCGACTCGTAAATATTGACTGGGGCGGAAGAATTCGAACCTCCGAATGGCGGGGTCAAACCCGCGACCGAGACTAACGAACTAGCAACTTACTGATCCGAGCCATTTTCGGCACCCTCCAGTCGCATCGTTTCCCCGCGGCTGGCACCAAAGCTGCCACCGGCGAACCAGCTAAAGCACACGATCGAAGCGGGGCGCAGGGTACGCGATCTTGCGACTGCGGCTCTTCTCCGCCACCGCAGGCAAGCGCCTCCTCAGATCCAAAGCCGCGGCGCCGAGCCGCCGCGGGGGGCGGAATGGATCTGGGGCCTCTCGGGATCGTTTTGAACGGACTGACGACTCTCCGCCGCGATTCAGCACGTGTGTGTAGATCATCGTCGTCTCTACATTTGCATTGCCCAGAAGCTCCTGGACCGTGCGGATGTCATAACCTGATGCGAGCGAATGAGTGGCGAAATTCGTAGCAGCTCACGCACCTGGCCAAGCAGCCGAGGCGATTTCCGCTCCTGCGAATCAGTCGACATAAGATCCTCCTTGTTCATCCGATAACCTGCCAGATTGACGCTGGCAACGATGCAGCACTATCTTGGCCGCCGGACGGAATCGCTTGCGGTCGTATTTCTGCGCGAATTGCGTGATAAGTAACCTAAGTCTTGAAGAGATCGAGCGGAAGCGGCAGGCCGAGCCGGGTCGACAGGGGGATACACCGCATGTTTGCGGCATCCGGAAATGCGCCGCGTCACGGACTATCGCACTTAGGCGGGCTTTATAAGAGTTAGGCAGAGAACATATCGGAGCAACAATGACTCAGCTATCGTGGCCGAATAGTAAGTACACGTCTGTCTGGTACAGCGGAGCGGTTTATCGAGACCGGCCATGCAGAGTCCGAATGGGAGATGGTCACATTGAGGTCAGCTACGACGAGGATGACGGCCCGGTCCGTTATAGCGGAACGGAAATCGGCACGGGCCACTTCAGGCTTAAAAGCACAGAAGCCGAGGGCGAGGCGACGCTGCACATGTTCCCGGGCTCTAGAATCATGGAGGGGTACTACGTGGAGCGAGGTGAAAGTGGGCTGTGGCGTATCGAACTCGCCTAACAAGCCCATCCACGCGACGCCCGAAGACGCACGCGCGTGATGGGCGGAGTTAGCCCTCACGCATCCAGAATGACAAGAAGCATATGAACGAGCTGTTTCAGTCTCTGACGAGTCCCACCTGGTGGGTCTCGGTCGTCACAGTTGGGATCGCGATCAATCTCGTGTCCGCCTACCTCAAGCCATTCCTAGATCGCAGAATGGCTGGCTACTCCACTGCTCGTGCAGAGCGATTAGCTCACGCTCAAACCGGAAGGAGCGCGCGTATTCAGAAGATGAGGGAGAGTGATCGTGCCCTCTTCTTGGCCATCAGGAAGGAGCACGGATGGTGGATGTGGACGATTTTGTTATTCGCGCTGGCCACGTTGGTATTCACGATGGGAAGCGCCACCTCATTCGTCGTGCTTTCCATCAGATGATGACTCCGAAAGCCTTGCTGGTTCTTTTTCTTGCGGGCGCACCTTTGCTCGCGGCCGATGCCGGCCCAAAGCGCAAGGATCGCCTGTGCGGGGAACTGAGTAGCTTCTTGGCTTCAGTCAAACCTGAGGTGAGCCGTTCATTCACTCTCTACACGTTTTGGGGCGCAGAGGTCGAAGGCGATCAGATCGTCATGGGCGCCAAGCGATGCGAGCATAACGACTATGAGCCCGGTAAGAAGCTATGCGCATACCTGGTGGAGAACAGTTCAACGGAGTTCGCTGGCTACAACGTCAAACGGGTGCTCAACTGTCTTCTTCCAGGGAGAGGCGTCCCGGGGGAGCTTGAGATCAAGAATGGCTCATTCTCAGTAACCTACGGCTCGCCTAACCGTGGTGCATTGGTTGATATCGTTCTGTCCCGCGATGAGCAATTCGATGGCATGGCATTTCGCCTCACGGCCGATGGCTACTAAGCTGCTGCTTGTTTCAGCCGAATGAGCAGCAAGCCAAACAACCGGCTGGAGTTCGCGCGCTGGGCGCGCCCGACTCGCAAAAGCGAGGCGCTTTTGCTCGCGGCTCAGCCGGCACGTTAGGCCAGGCAGGGCGCCATGAGTGACTTCGAGCCGCCGATCGAAAATCTGGACGCCTTCGACATCGTCGGCGAGCGCCTAGATGGCGGCGTAGATCTTGTTGTAGTCCGTAGTGGCCCGCTTGATGACTCTCCAGAGACACCAGGGTTGTTGAGGCGAAAAATAGAGAATCACTTGCGGGAAGCGGTGAGCGAAGACTTTCGATCGCAGTTCGGGACGGAATCACCCGTCAGAATATCTATTTCATGCGCTCACCCCATTTCAAGTGCGGCTAGCGGACTGATCAATGTTCTCAGGACGGATGCGTCCAATCATGGCATGGAACTTGAACTCGTCAAAGACATGGCCTAACAATCGGCTGGAGTTCGCGCGCGCCGCGCGCTCGACTCGCAGAAGCGAAGCGCTTTTGCTCGCGGCTCAGCCGGGGGCGTTATGCCCATGAACATTGAAGGATTGGAGAATGTTCGAGACATCTTCTCCATCTTTCACGATGGCTCGATCAGCTCATTCGCTCTTGATGGAGACGATCTGACGTTGGAAGTGGAGATTCAATACTTGGCAGAGCGAGTAGATCCAGAGTTTCGAAAGTTCAAGGTCCGGCTGTTTGGTGCGAGCAACGTCCGTTTCTCCACGTGGCCAAGTGATCTGAGATCGGATCCGGTCGTGCTCACAGATGTCCCGGCTATCTTCGATACCGATCTCCAGATACTCGAGGGCAGTCTGAGCGAAGAGGGGATTAGAGTCGTTTGCAATCAGCGCTCCTCCGACCTCCCGTATTGTGGCGGGGAACTGCACTTCCATTGCCTCCGTGCCGAGGTCGAGGACGAAGGCGGAAAAGGCTATTCAATCGAAGAATTGAGCGAACTCTGCAAAGGTTACTGGGATGATTGGTCTAGCCGAAGTCAGGCATAACAAACCGCTGGTTCCGACTCGCAATAGCATAGCGCTTTTGCTCCGGCACAGCGGCGGCTTTGGGTGTCTTAGAATCCATGCAGTGCCCGAACGTACTCGACGCAAGCTAGTCAGGACATACCCAGCTTCTGCGAAGGCAGGTGGTGGCTATGTGTGGGACGAAGTCCTCGAGTATCGCGTCTGGTGTCATCCTGAGCGTGGAGCACCAGACGAAGCGGATGGAAGCGACTACTACTACGCGTTCGCGACCTATGAGGACGCATGAGACTGCTCGCGGCAAATCAACGGCGCTGAAGAACCGCTGCGGTGGTGCTGCAGGCGTGAATACATTTCCGAGGCAGAGCCTGGCCAATACGTTCACGTCAAAGAAGAGCGCATTACGGAGTGGCCTGTTGTATTCTCAGTCGGCTCAGAAGAACGGAAACAACAATTCCGGAATTTCTGGCGCCGAATGCACCGGCCAATCGGCTCGACATTCTGCGCGGGCTTGCGAAATGATGCGCCATCACCCCAAAGACACCCAGCAACGCGTTGCAGCCGATCGCCGCGAAGACGCGGCTCCGGCTGAACGCGAACGTTGGGCCAACAAATGAAGACACTCATTGCAATCGTCGTAGGCATCATCATCGTGAGGATTGCGTGGTGGTGGTTTATTGGTCGCAATCGATCGGCAATGCCACCGTTGGCGATCGATAACAATGATCCGTTGATGATCGAGGCGCGGCGCAAGGCCGCGGAATCAATTCCGCAAATGCTCTCCCTCTTCAACGGTGAGGAAGGCTCTACGCGGGTCAAAATTCCCTTCGTTTCTAACTCAGGTGAAACCGAGCATTTGTGGGCGGACCTGCTTCGCGTGCAAGGTTCCACGATACACGTTCGGTATTTGACGCCACCGGTCTCACATACTGGCAGGCTCGAGCGCCTACATGCACACGCCATCGGCGAAATTGAGGATTGGGTGTATACGAAAGACCCAAAGAGGTATGTTGGCGGTTACTCGCTGCGTGTCATGTTTAAACGCGGCCGAGAACAATGGGGTGACTTGCCGCCAGAGCTCAAGGAAGAGGAGGCAAAGTATGGATGAGCCCAACAGATCACTGCACGCGACGCGCGAAACGCGCGCGCCTGAGCAATAGCGTTAGCCGAGAGAGCACATGATCTCCTTAGATGATCAGCGTTGGCGCGAACTAAAAGGTGGTTACCGCCTCGTTTACGACGCGTCAGCAGCACTCAGGGGACTTGCAGCCGGAAACGACACATGGGAGTGAGCTTTGGGATCACCTCCATCATCAGGGAGACGTGGATGTCGCTTCCTATGCCGCCGTGCCACATATCGTTCGCATAGCTAAGAGCGCCGAAAAGAGAGATTGGAATGTATACGGGTTGGTGGGGGTGATTGAGGCCGAGCGTCATCGCAAGGCTAATCCGCCCATACCGAGCTGGCTTCGACATGATTATGAAGCGGCTTTGCAAGAAATCGTTGCGTTGGCGCTTCAGGATCTGACGGGGGCATTGGACTCGCTAACGCTGCAAAGCGCTCTTAGCATGCTGGCGTTGGTGCGAGGAAATCGAAAACTCGGCACTTTGTTGTTTCACCATGATTCAGCGGACATCGACGAACTCGCTGAGGGCAATTGCTTTGGTCAAGGGTGTACGGCTAACAAGGTGCTGCACGCGACGTTCGAAGACGCACGCGCGTGAGCAATCGGCGTTGGGTCTGTATGAAACAGTGGCCCTTCGATCAACCGCCGAACTGCGCTGTGATCACACTGCGCCAAATCATCGAGGGCGACGCACCGATTCAGCATGTGACGCATGACTCTGACGATCATGGGTGCATCATTTCTCGTCCTCGCCCAGCAGGGACTGCAATTTTTTTCGGGCACCTAGCTCCAGCATCGCCTCGCCGTAGGCTCCGTCCAACGCTTGATCTCGTCGTCCATCAATGTGCTCAAGTGTCTCTCCAGATAGATTAACCCCTGAGCAGGTTTTCACTGGGTCGTTACAATGGGTCAATGAACTGCGGTGCGTCCTTGGCCATTGCTGTCACCGCGCAGGTACGTCGATATCCTCTTGGATCCGATCTCCCTCCTCCTGCTCGAGGGAGTGCCCGACGGCGTAACAGTTGCGCAGGTCCTCCTCGATCGTCCTGAGCACTGCGTCCGCCGCTGCTCGCACTGACTCGACTGTGCACTCATCCATGCACCTCATCATGATCGCTCTCGCACGCACATACGCAGCCGTCCGATCGCGTACCCAAACCAGGTCGAAACGCTCGGGCGCGGTGCCCTCGATCAAGCTGAGAGTGTCGCGCGCACCTGCACTGGACACCCCGATGGGGGGAGCGAGCCCAGCGATGGATGCCGCATTGATGATTTGTTCGGTACTTCGGGTGTGTGATCGGAGCAGCGCTTGCGCCAAGTCGCGCACTTCCGCACGCTGGCTATGTTCGATCGCGGCCTGCGCAGCACGTCGTCCTACCTCATCCATGACTCCGACCATCGCAATGAACTCTGCGTCCGTGAGCGCCGAATCGGGTCGCATCGCCGAGGCAGTCTCTGCTTCACTCGCAGGGAGCCAGCCCGTGATCGCGAGCGTGGCAAGCGCCCACGCTAGAAACGAGATTACATCTGTGCTTGATGCGCGCCCCTCGCCGAGATCTTGCGAGCTACGCACGGCGGCGCTGGCTCGATCCGGTGATCGCAAGCCCCTCGGTTTGCAAGCGCCACAACTTCTCGAACACGCCATTACGAGCTCGCAACTCGGCGGCCGTTCCTTCCTCGACGATTGCGCCGTCGACGATCACGATGATGCGATCGAAGCCCACCAGCGTCGAGAGCCGATGGGCGACTGCGATCACCGTGCGCCCCTGTAGTTTCTCGATCAGATTGCGCTGGATCCGCATCTCGGATTCCGTATCGAGTGCGGAGGTTGCCTCGTCCATGATCAGAATGGGAGCATTCTTCAGGAAGGCGCGAGCGATTCCAATGCGTTGACGCTGTCCTCCGGACAGTTTCACACCACGCTCGCCCACGATGGTGTCATATCCGTCAGGCAGGCGCCGCGCAAACTCATCGCAGCACGCCGCACTGGCTGCTTCGAAGACTTCCTGATCGGTGGCCTCCGGCCGACCGAAGCGGATGTTTTCCATAACTGTGCGATGAAATAAGCTGATTTCCTGAGGCACCACCGACAGCGACGCACGGAGGCTGTCCTGCTTGATGCGTTCGACGGGTTCACCATCGATGAGCACGGCGCCGTCTTGCACATCGTAGAGACGTTGCATGAGGCTGATGAGCGTGGACTTCCCGGCGCCGGACGGACCGGCAACACCGAGCTTCTGTCCGGGCGGCACATACAAGCTGAAATCGCGCAAGGTCTGGCCACGCCGATCGTAGTGGAAGCTCACATTCCGGAACTCGATCGAACCACGACGACGCTCCATGTCATGAGCCTCGTTCGAGTCGACGACGGTTGGCACCTTGCCGATCACGTGCAATGTATCGTCGATGTAGCCGAACTGCTGCACCAGATCGACCAGCGCCAAGGCCGCGTCGCGCGAGCCGTGCAGGATTCGAAACGTCAGTGCGCTCACCACCACGACGTCGCCGGGTGTGATGGTCCGGCGGGTCCATTGGTACAGCGCCCATGCGAGCATCCCTGCTGCCATGAACCACAGCACCACATCGTAAAGAACTCTGACCTTTTCCGTGTACATCCAACTGGTACGTTGCGCGCCGGCTTCGGCTTCGAAGTGCTCGCGCAGACGGCGCCACTCCCGCTCTCGCGCTGAGAACGCCTTTACTGCCCACATGTTGGAGATCACGTCGATGATCTCACCGCCAACTACATTCGACTTGGCAGCATACGTGCTGTGCAATGGCCTGCCCCGCTCTCCCAGAACGATCAATCCGCTGGTAACGACCACGACATACGCGCCCATGATCACCGCCATGCGCCAATCGACCAGCCAGAAGATCACCAGCGCGCCCAGAAAGTCCACGACCGGCGGCCCGATCCGCCAGATCATGGTGTTCGTCAAAGCGCCGAAGTTGCCGGCAGTCCCAGTGATGCGATGGCCGAGCGAACCGGCCAGATTGTCGGCGAAGTACCGCATCGACTGATGACTGAGGTAATCGAAGAGGTCGAGCCGGATCTGCACGCCCACACCGATCGTGGTGCGACAGGCGAGCCAGCCGCTCAGCCGCCACATGATGCTCTCGAAGGCTACCAGCGCGATGAAAACCGCCAATGCGATCCACGCCGAATTCACCTGCTGCGGAACCCGCGCCATCGCGTCCACCAGCAGCTTCATCTCGTATTGAATGCCAACCGCGGAGGTGGCCGCCAACACCACCATCGTGCTCAGTGCAGCGAAGTGCCACGGCCACGCACGGATGTAGTGCAGGATAAAGGCCCGCGGGGTCGCGAGCTGCGGCGGGCGCCGAAACTCCGCGCCAGTGGTATCGAGAGCTTGTGCCACTTCTCGCGGCTGGTGTGTACTATGCACGCTGTTCCTCGATGAACAGATCTGAGGTCCGCGTGCGCGAGATCGCAAGCTGCTGTCTGCGCAGTTCACGATCCAGCAGCTCGCAGGATCGCCGCGTTCCGGCTTCATCGGGTAATGAGAGCAGTCCCACCTGGCATATTCGATGATTGTCCCAGCCGTGATAGTCGACGATGGGATACAAACAGATCCCTTGCACCGGCAAGCCATCGTCGATGGCCAGGCGTACCTCTTCGCAGATCTGGCTCAGCCAATAGTGTTTCACACGACCCTCGGCGCCAGTCTCCGAGATCAGTAGCGGCCGACGATACCGCCGGTAGACTTCATGGAGCATCTCGTGCAGCGGGCGGTAGGCGTGATGCCCGAGTGGAATCGTACTTCCGCCCAGATACCACTGGTTGTCCGGATAGAAGTTGACGCCGACGATGTCGAGAAACTCCGGGCGCCCACCAAGCTGTGGATCTCGCTCGCCAGTGAGCATGTCGTGCACTTCAAATTGAGATTGTCGGTATTCCTCGGCGCGATCTACATGTTCCTGCTCGCACGAGCCCGAGACCACGTTGATCAGCGGTTCCGCCACGATGAAACGCGCGTCCGGCGCAACGCTGCGAATCGCTCGAATAGCAGCGATGCTTGCGCGTACCAGTTGACGCTTCAGTTCTGCGCCTCTCTCGAACGTCACCGGATTGATACGACCCGTTTGAGCGCCGGCCCACGCCCAGTAGGAGATTTCGTTGATCGGGCAAAACAGCGGAGCCGGGTCGTTCTCCTGGAGCGCGACAATGGCGGCTTCGCGGGCGAAGCTACCGAAAGCATCCACGAAGTCCTCCGACCAGATATCGACATGATCCGGATACCCGTAGTGACAGAGGTCCCAGATCACCTGCACGCCCGCGGCGTGCGCAGCACGTAACATCGGAACGAAGCTCGACCAGTCGTACTCACCCGGTGAGCGCTCGATCAGATGCCATCGCACCCCGTCGCGCACCGTGAAGATGCCCCGGGAGGACAGCTGCAGATAGTCATCGAGCACGAGATCGTCGTGCCCGGAGGATGCGATCAAATCCAGCCGCACGCCGTCAGCGCGCCGATGAGTGGAACATTCGAAACCGCCCTGGAAGAACGAACGAAACAGACGAGTCACTGTGCCCTCTCGATCCACGAGCGCTGAGGCGACGCTAACAGAGGCGCACCGAAGCATTTCTGTTCCATGGCCGCCTCAAAATAAGAACGTTTACCGATGCGATTCACCACGCACTGCTGCCGCGAGCCGCTCCATCGGAATCTTCGGTGTGCGATCCTCGTAAAGCAGTCCGTTCGCTTCCTGAAAGGTGTCGGCGAATTGCGTGTAGCAGAAGCCGCTGAACAATGCGGTCGTCCCCGCAACTTCCAGCAAAGCAATCACTCGCGCCGCAAAGTCTTCTTTGTCTCGGGCGGACTGGTAACCCCAGGTGTGCCCGGGGTAGCGCTCCGGATCCACATAGGAGAGCCCCCCGAACTCGCTCAAGCAGACGGGCTGCCCGCGATGGGGATATCCATCGAGTGTCAGGATGCGGCCACCGGTCCAGCGCCGATCTACTACCTCCTGCGGCTTCACCTCCGGTCCATAACGCGTGCGCATATGGTTCGGATCGCTGTCGTAGTCGTGCATGCCGATCACGTCGGTCGCGGAGCTCTCCCAACCGTCGTTGCCAATCACCAGGCGAGTTGGATCCAATGTTTTGGTCAAATGATAGAGGGCGGCCACCGCGTCACGCGCGGCAGGTACAGTTGCGAGATCGGGCACGCCCCAGGACTCGTTGAAGGGCACCCAGATCACGATGCAAGGATGACTCCCGTCCCGCTCGATGACCTCCATCCACTCACGCACCGTGCGCCGCACGGCCTTGGACGTGAAGCGATACGCGCTGGGCATCTCTTCCCACACCAGCAGTCCCAGTTTGTCTGCCCAGTACAGATAGCGCGGATCTTCGATCTTCTGATGCTTACGAACGCCGTTGAAGCCCATCTGCTTGGCGAGCTCAACGTCACGGCGCAAGGCCTCATCGGACGGGGCCGTCATCAACGAGTCCGGCCAGTAACCCTGATCGAGCACCATCCGCATCGTGATGGGTCGCCCATTGAGCAGCAGACGTTCACGCTGCACGCCGATCGAGCGCAACGCGGTGTATGAAACGCATTCATCGAGCACTTCATCCCCGCTCAGCAGCTGAACTCTCGCGTCGATGAGCGTCGGCCGATCTGGCGACCAGAGCAACTCGTTTCTATAGTCGTCGATGCCCGGATCGGATAGCGCGATGCGTCGATGCACCTCGTTGGTCACCACCTCGTAGGCATCGTGCGCAAGCAATTGCTCGCCCGCCTGCAGCCGCACCGACAAACGCAGAGTGCTTCGTTCCTCTCCCGCCACTCGGGCATGAATGGCGACTTCCCAGCGCTCCACGTTCGGCGTCCATTGCAGTGAGCCGATGTAGGAGGTCGGCACCTGCTCGAGCCACACTGTCTGCCAGATGCCGCTGGTGCGCGGATACCAGATGCTATGCGGCTCCAGGCGCCAATCCTGCTTGCCCCTGGGCTTTTCCAGGTCGTGAGGATCGTCTTCGACCTGGACGGTAAGCCGCTGCTGACCGCTCGCCAGCAACGCGTGGGTGATGTCCACGGAGAATGAGGTGTGTCCACCTTCATGCTCGATCACGGGAATGTCGTTCAGCCACACACGGGCGTGATAGTCCACCGCGCCGAAGTGCAGGATGGTTCTGCCGCCGCCGGCTTCCTGATTCGCCACGAAGTCGCGTTGGTACCAGCAGCGTCGGTGAAACCCCGTATCGCCGATGCCACTGAGCCTCGTCTCCGGCGCGAATGGCACCTCGATCGTCAGCGGCCAGCGCTCGATGTCTGCCGGCCGACGAAAGCGCAGTTCGTCGTCGAACAGAAAACGCCACGGACCGTTGAGATTGACCCACGTACT
Source organism: Steroidobacter gossypii (assembly GCF_016801985.1). GTDB lineage: Bacteria > Pseudomonadota > Gammaproteobacteria > Steroidobacterales > Steroidobacteraceae > Steroidobacter > Steroidobacter gossypii. Next base: position 31,356 of record NZ_JAEVLS010000001.1, read on the forward strand.
CCGGCGTAGCAACGGTCTGGGATATTTGTTCAGCGGCATTCGTTGCGCCTCGAAGTGGACGGCAATGACAGAGTTCGATTGGGACCTTGAGGATCCAATCAGTGTGTCCTGGACCGGCGGCGAAGCAAAGAACATAAGTTGGATCTGGAAGAAATTTTCATCGGCATGAAACGAAATTGTTTCTCGTCGCGTTACCGGCACGCATCCAACCACTAGCTGACTTGAACCAAGTCACGTAGCGGACGGCGCATACCATGCACGCATCTCGATGAGGAGCTTCCCAATGGCCCTGCCGGCGCCGATCGAATCGATCATCGTTTTCTCACATCTTCGCTGGAGCTTTGTGTTCCAACGGCCGCAACAGCTGCTGAGCCGACTCGCTCGCCGCTACCGAATCCATTTCTTCGAGGAACCCGTGCCCGCACAGGCCGAGCCGGGACTAGTGATCGACGCGCCTTCACCTAACGTGCGCGTATACCGCCCCCACTCGACGGCCGCGAGTGCGGGATTTCACGACGACCACATTCCTGCGCTCCAACAGCTGGTCCGCGATGTGATTCGAGATGAACACATCGAGAACTATGCAGTGTGGTTCTATTCCCCTATGGCTCTGCCGCTGATGCAGGAGCTGACTCCGCTCGCGGTCGTGTACGACTGCATGGACGAACTTGCCGCCTTCCACAACGCTCCGCGGCAATTGCTGCAACGGGAGAACGCGCTGCTGAAGCGCGCTGATTTAGTGTTCACGGGGGGACCGAGCCTGTATCGCTCCAAGCGCGATCGTCATCACAACGTCCATTGCTTCCCTAGCAGCGTCGACGCCGATCACTTTCGAGGCGCGCTCGTGCCCGGCGAGGATCATCCCCTGCAGCAGGCCTTGGCGAAACCGCGCCTGGGCTACTTCGGAGTCATCGATGAGCGACTCGATCTCGAGCTGCTCGCGCAGCTCGCCGATGCCCGCGCGGATTGGCAGATCTGTATGGTCGGCCCCGTCGTGAAGATCGATCCGGGTTCGCTGCCCCAGCGCCCCAACCTCCATTATTTCGGACAGCAGCCCTACGACGATCTGCCGCGCTTCATTGCCGGTTGGCAGGTGTGTCTGCAGCCATTCGCGCTAAATGAGGCCACGCGTTTCATCAGCCCGACCAAGACGCTCGAGTACATGGCCGCCGAGCGCCCCATCGTAAGTACCGCGATTACCGACGTCGTGGAGCCCTACGGGCACATCGTTCGTATCGCAAATGATCGAAGCGCCTTCGTTGAAGAATGCCGACACGCGCTACAGATGAGTGACGAAGAGGCCAGGGCGGGCGCGCAGCTCATGCGGGCACAAGCTGCGAGCACATCGTGGGAGCAGACCGCTGAGAAGATGGGCGCCTTGCTCGACGAAATCACGCCTAAGCCGAGCTCATCGGCAAATCTGCCTGCGACGATTGAGGGCTCCTCGCCGCGCCCCGAAGTTCGCACCGCATGCCGCGAGTACTCGACCGTCATCATCGGTGCGGGCCCGACAGGCTTGAGTGCCGCCTATCATCTCGGCGAAGGAAGCCTGCTGCTCGAGCAGAACGAAACCGTTGGCGGCTGGTGCCGATCGGTGATCGACGGCGGTTTCACTTTCGACTATGCCGGCCACATCATGTTCTCGAACGATCCTTACGTTCACCAGATGTATCAACGTCTGCTCGGAAGCAACGTGCATTGGCAGGATCGCGAAGCCTGGATCTTCAGCAAGAACGTCTATACCCGATATCCTTTTCAGGGCGCCTTGCATGGCCTGCCGCCCGATGTGCTGAAGGAATGCATTGTCGGCGCCATCGAAGCACGCTTCGGCCGGCTCGACGGCAAGGCGCCCACCAACCCCGACCCCGGCGACAGCTCTACTGCCAGTTGCAAGGCGGAGTCCATCACCGACTGCTGTGGCGATGGCGTCATCGAGAGCACCGCGCGCCTCGCTGATCCGCCGAACGGCGCACGCCGGACCGGCGAACCCGCGAATTTCGAGGAGTTCATCTACAAGGTATGGGGAACCGGAGTCGCCAAGCACTTTGCGATTCCATACAACCGAAAACTGTGGGCCGTACCGTTGACCGAGATGGAAACTTCCTGGCTCGGCGGTCGCGTTCCGCTGCCCAATCTCGAAGAGATGATCGAGGGCGCGCTCAGACCGGTGGGTAAACCCGTGGGTCCAAACGCCCGATTCGGCTACCCGCTAAGGGGCGGATTTCAAGCGCTGATGAATGGCTTCCTGCCGCTGTTGGAGGGGGAAGTACGCACGCACGCGCAAGTCTCGAAAGTCTCGACGCGAACACATACGGTGACGCTGACTGACGGCAGTCGCTACCGCTACCGCCACCTCGTGAGCACGGCGCCGCTGCCGAAACTCATTGAAATGATCGGCGCGGAGGCGCCCGAAGAGATTCGTGCAGCCGCGCGGAGCTTACGACATGTGTCCGTGCGCTGTGTGAATCTCGGTGTGGCGCGCGAGCAGGTGACGGATAAGCACTGGATCTACTATCCCGAAGACACGGTGTTCCACCGCATCTTCGTGCAAGGTAACGCCAGCCCTCTGTGTAACCCTCCTGGCGGCTTCGGCCTCACTTGCGAGATCACGTACTCTCCCGACAAGCCCCTGCCGTGCGAGGGTGAGGCATTGATCGAGCGTTGTATCAAAGACTGCATCGGCGTCGGGCTGCTGCTTGAATCCGATCGCATCCTGGTGCGCAACCAGGTCGACATGCCGTATGCCTACGTGGTCTACGACCACGTACGCAAGCACAACGTGGAGCTAATCCGGCAGTGGCTGCTCAAGCGAAGCATCCTGCTCGCAGGTCGCTACAGCGAATGGGAATATTACAACTCCGATCACGCCTTCATCGCCGGCAAGAAGGTCGCCGAAGCTGTCCGTCGCTCGGCCGTATCGAAAGAGCCGGCGTACCGCGTTTCGAAAGGAGCCGCCGCGGACGGGCCTGGCGTGGCCGAACGAGCTACTCTGTGATATGGACGCACCGGAGCTTTGGGGCGGTGTCGAATGCACGGTCAATCGAGTTCACGATACCTTCCACGATCAACTGCGGCGAAGCGGACACGATCGCCGGGCGAACGATCTGGATCTGATCGCCGAACTCGGCCTCCGACGCTTACGATACCCAGTGCTATGGGAGACGACAGCGCCCGAAAGATTGGAGCCTGCGGATTGGCGGTGGCCAGATAAGCGACTCGGGCGCTTGCGTGAGCTTGGCATCGATCCCATCGTGGGGCTGATGCATCACGGCAGCGGGCCACGCTATACGCACCTGCTCGATCCTCGCTTTCCGGAATTGTTCGCCAGCTACGCAGGGGCCGTGGCTGCTCGCTACCCCTGGGTCGAACGATACGTTCCCATCAACGAGCCTCTGACCACTGCTCGATTCAGTGCACTGTATGGGATCTGGTATCCGCATCATCGAGACGCTCGGAGCTTTACACAGGCAGTCATCAACCAGTGCAAGGGCACAGTCCTCGCGATGCGCGCCATTCGAGCTGTGAATCCGAACGCTCAGCTCATACAGACGGACGATCTGGGTTATACCACCAGCACGGCGCTGCTCGCCTACCAGGCACGCTTCGACAATGAGCGTCGCTGGCTTGCCTGGGACTTGCTCTGTGGCAGGGTCGGCCCGAGACATCCGCTATGGACGTACTTACGCGACAACGGGGCAAGCGAGGCACAGTTGTTGTTCTTCTCGGAACATCCCAGCCCTCCAGACGTGATCGGGGTGAACCACTACGTCACCAGTGATCGACATCTGAGCGAGGAGCTGCACCTGTTTCCACGAAGCACCTGGGGCGGCAATGGCAGGCAGGCATACGCAGATATCGAAGCGGTGCGCGCGGTGCCTGGACCGATATCGGGTCTGAAGGGGGCGCTGCGTGATGCCTGGGATCGTTATCGTCTACCCATTGCGATTACCGAGGTGCATCTAGGCTGCACGCCGGACGAACAGTTGCGCTGGGTCTGGGAGGCCTGGAGCGCCACGCTTCAGCTGCGGGCTGGCGGGATGGACCTTCGGGCAATGACAGTGTGGGCGCTGCTGGGCAGCTTCGACTGGAACTCTTTGCTCAGGGTCGATGCTGGCTACTACGAAGCAGGCGCATTCGATGTACGCGGAGCGATGCCCGAAGCGACGGCCCTGTCGCAGTTGATCCGTGATATAGCGACCGGAGTTCGGCCGGAGCGCATGCACTTGCTGGTCGAGCGCGGCTGGTGGAGCCGTCCGGATCGGCTCCTTCCTTCGCTGCGTCTCAGCGCTCCCTCGGAGACTGCGATCAACTCAATGACGGCGAGTCCTTCGCAGAGCTAAGAGCACGATGCTCACACCGGCTGCGCAAATGAGCGCCGGAAGGGCATGCGTGCGCGCACGTTCAACGAACCCTCTCGCCCGACGCGATGCGCCCATCGACGATTCATTACTTGCGAGGCCATTTCGTGCATGCCTCTGCCACGTTTCCGAGGTGTCGATGACGCCCTTGCTTTGAGGCGGATCGTTGTGGGGTCCTGCTGTCAGGCCAGCGGGCGTCGGAGCAAGCGGCAGCCCTGGAACAGGAGGCGCGGGATGCTCCGGCGTGGCCTGCAGGTCTTCAGAGTGGTCGATGCGATTGTCCACGGGATGAGGTCCTATGAGGTGGGCGGACAAGTGAGTCACTCATCTGCAACGCGATCCGATCGAGTCGGTTCCGTGAGCATGGCCCGCACTGTACGTCAGCAACATCACCAAGTTGATGTTTGTATCAGTTCGAAGCGCACGGTCTGCATGACGATCGCCCGGCTCGGATCACGAACGAGTCGACACCGTGCTCGATGCGAGCTACGAGATGTGGCGCGCCAGGTCGAGAGGGCGTACTCGCCGGCCACATGTTGCGTCGGATACTCATATTGGGCACCTGGAATTGCCGACAAAGCCGCTGCGCCGATGCGCGCACGCCATCGAGCCCGCGCATGACTCAAGTGAATGAATGAGCACAACGTCGTTGGCGTAGTTGCTGGCAAGATCGCGTTCGATGTCAGCCTCGCCGCAGACGCTGGTGTTCCAGAAGAACTTCGCTCGTCGAACGAGTCATGCCTCAGCTCGCGGCTACGACATGCTGAATCCAATGCCATGGATTCTGCCTGGTTCCACCCGTCGCCGGGCTTACGCCAGACTTACTTCAGAGATTTGGAACTGTGATCGAAATGCTGAATTCATGCTTCATGTGCACTCATGATTCTCATCATTCCACAGCCAGCGAAAGCGCGACGCCGAGCAGCTTTTTGTCACGGACGGTTGCATGCTGCTACGACTGCGCCGAAGCATGCACGAGTTGCGCCCACGCCTGCATGGAGTGTCCCGCCGAGGAAGAGCAAGAGTGTGTGCGCCTCAATCTGGAATGTGCCGATCTATGCTTTGCGGCCGCCACGCTGGCCGAGCAGCCGGCGAAATGTAGCGCCGAGCAGTTGCTCGAAGTTTTCACCCGTGCGGCCGACGCCTGCAATGCATGCGCCATGGCGTACGAGCGTCACCGGACTCGCCTCGACAGTTGCATTGCGAGCGCTCATTCGTGTCAACGCTGCCGTGAGGTACTCATACTTGCGATGCAGGACGTGGGTGGGGAGAGTGGATTGATCCAAACAAATTGATCGCACCACCCCGCGGGTGGCGCTGCAACCGGCAGCTCGTTCACATGCCGTGAATGGCGAGACGACGCGCGGTCCTGTCTTCATCGATGCCGATGCCGAGCACGCGCGGGTTCTGCGCGACCGCACCCAGCAATCGGCCGATGCGCCCGCGCTCGGCGTGTGGTCGTGGCATCGCAATCACTTTGCGCAAGCAAACATTTGTTAGTCGCTGCCTGTGCGCGCCGCCGTGATGATCGAACCCGCGACTGTCCGGGACGCTGCGTTTGCCCACATTTGCACCTTCAGCGACGCCCCCCCTACCTAGGCGCATCTTTGCTCAGGACGGGGAAATTCGAACGAGGTGAGTTCGGAGAACTGGCTGGGGCGGAAGGATTCGAACCTCGAATGGCGGGATCAGAACCCGCGAAGAGGACTAAGGCAATCAGCGTTTCCTGATCCGATCCGATTTTCACCCCCTCCAGTCCCATCGATTCCCCGTGCCTGGCACCAAATCTGGCACCGGGGATGCCTGTGAACCGGTGAACCAGTCGAAGCACACGGTCAAAAGCGGGCCGCAATATGCGCGGATCCGCAACTGCGCCCTTCGCCGCCACCGCGGGCAAGCGCCTCGTCAAATCCAAAGCAGCGCCGACTAGCCGCTGGAGCGGAAACGGATCTGGGCCTCTCAGGCGATAGTTTCGAACGGACTGACAACTCCCCTGCCGCCGCGATTCAGCACGTGCGTGTAGATCATCGTCGTCTTCACGTCTGCATGACCCAGTAGTTCCTGGACCGTGCGGATGTCATAGCCTGATTCGGGCAGATGAGTGGCGAACGAGTGGCGCAGCGTGTGAACGCTGGCGGGTTTGATGATGCCGGCTCTGCACTGCCTGACGAACCGCACGCTGCAGCGAGTCTTCCGGCGCATGATCACGCCGTTCTACGCCGGAGCGCGGATCGATGGAGCGACGTGTCGAAGGGAAAGCATACTGCCAGCCCCAGTGAGGATGGCGTTCAGCGCCTGGTTCTGCGTGGAAGCCGCGACATTGCGCATCACGGTTAAGTGCCTGAGAAACGCTGTGACCTCATCGGCGCCCATTTCGAGCGGATGGCGTTTGTCATGGAACAGAATGAATCTCTTGATCCACTGCACATATACTTGCTCAGTACGGATGCTGTAGTGGCGGATTCGTATCAGCTCACGCACTTGGTCAAGCAGCCGGCGAGTTTCGATCCTGCGAATCACGCGACATAAGAACCTCTTTGTTCGCTCCAATGACCTGGCAGATTGACGCTGGCAACAATGCGGCACTATCTTGGCCACCGAACGCAGTCCGGTGCGGTACTACTTCTGGGCGAATTGCCCAATATGCGCCTAAGTCATGATGAGATGGGACGAAAGAGGAAAGCGGAGCCAGGCTGGCTGGGGGATACACCGTACTTTTTCGGTGTCCAGAAATACGCCGCGGCACGGACAACCGCACTTAGGCGGTCTATATAAGAGTTATACCCCAGAGTAGGAAGGATGGAAGACACGATTACCATGTACCGGCCGACTGGCCCCAAGGAGCTGGAGCTGCTGAAGCTCAGCGGATTTCGTCGGTGGCCGCCGAGATTGCCTGAGCAACCAATCTTTTATCCGGTCACGAATGAAAGATACGCGGTCAAGATCGCGAGCAGGTGGAATGTCAAAGATGACAACGTCGGGTACGTCACTCGCTTTGCGGTCAGTAGCTCATTCATGAGCCGCTACGAAGTTCACAAGGTCGGTGGCGATCACCACACTGAGTGGTGGGTGCCCGCCGAGGAACTGGAAGAACTGAATGACAACATCGTCGGGCTCATTGAGGTTATCGGTGAGTATCGCAGCCGGGCATAACAAGCCGCTGGCTCCGACTCGCACAGGCGAAGCGCCTGTGCTCGCGGCACAGCGGCAATGTTAGATTGCTGGAAGGCACATGAGCACGACTATCACTCTGGGCGATGATGTGGCACTCGTACTGTTCGAGTTGCTTACGTCGGAGCGACTCGAATCCGGCTTGGAGGCATCGGAGCGAAATGCCCTGTGGGCTCTTGAAGGGTATCTTGAGAAGACCTTGGTGCAGCCTTTCTCGCCGAACTACGGACAGCTACTTGAAGCGGCTAAGGCATCTTTGGTCGAGCGATTCGGCCCATGAGCGCGGAGCAATCTAACATCACGCTGGTTCCGACTCGCAAAGGCGAAGCGCCTTTGCTCGCGGCACAGCGTGGGCGTTAGGCATCAGATGAAGCTATCCGTTATGGCCACGGTATGGAATCGCGCCGCCCTGGAATCGGCACAGCGTGGGCGTCATGTGTCATGAAGACATCAAAGCTTGAAAAGGTGGAGCTGGAATTGGCGACCAAGGAGGAGAAGCTTAGGCAGCACCTCCTGCATGTTCTGCCGGAGGCCGCTGAGAGCGGGTCAAGCGTCTTTACGAACTCGGAGTTCAATCCATCAAATCTTCCTGCTCATCTCTTCCGCTCGGACGCTGAGAGTCTGCTCAATAGCGCTCGGGAGTGTGTCAGGCTGCGAGAGGTCATGGGGTTGGACTCAGAGGGGTCGATTGGTGCCATCTTCCTGGAAGCTTGCCAAGGGCATGCGAGCAAAAATCCGCAGCGTCGCGGCCCGCGGAAACTGGCTTCGTCCGTGCTTCTGGCGTTGAGCCATGACAGATAACAAGCCTCTGGTTCCGACTCGCAACGCCGAAGCGCCGTTGCTCGCGGCACAGCTGCGGCGTTGGGCATCGGACCAGGCATGAAGAACACAAGTAGCTCCCAATGCAGCTGAGCGAAGGCGAGCGGGGGTGTTTCCCTCGTCGCAGCAATCATCGTGTTTGCGATCTTCTTTGCGCTTGCCATCTTCGCGGTCTTCGTGGCCCAGAACGTTCCGAGTTGGGTTCGCCTCGCTTTGATCGGTTTGGCATGCTTCTTCGGTTGGCTGCTCTTTCTTGCTCCGGCCAAAGTGCGCGTTACCGTCATGAGGTGGTTCCCGTGGTGCTGAACGCGTCCAGCCCAGTGGCGCTGCCCAACAAGGGCTTCGAGTTCGTGCCCTGCGGGCGCCCGACTCGCAAACTGCAAGGCCGTTTGCTCGCGGCTCATCCGCGGCGTTATGCCTAAGATTGTCGGTCTTGTTGCGTGATGCGCAACACGCTATAATGAATCATGATTCAAACGTTCCGGCACAAAGGCCTAAGGAGGTTCTATGAGTCCGGAAGCGGCGCCGGCATCCAGCCGGCGCACGCAAAGAGGCTGCGGATGCTGTTGACTGCCCTGGATACCGCTCAGTCAATCGATGATATGAATGTCCCGGGGTTTCGGCTACATCCTTTGAAAGGAGAAGACCGCGACCGTTGGTCGGTGTGGGTGAACGGAAACTGGCGGCTGACGTTTGAGTTCAGAGACGGACACGCCTACGTTTTCGATTACGAGGACTACCACTGATGACTATGCACAACCCTCCGCATCCGGGCGAGTTCATTGCCGCGGTCTACCTGGAGCCGAACAATCTGAGCGGCCGCGAGCTTGCGGCCACTCTCGGTGTATCTGCGTCCACACTCAATCGCATCCTGACCGGTAGCAGTTCGGTCAGTCCTGAAATGGCATTGCGCCTTTCTAAAGCGCTGGGTCGCTCTCCCGAGAGCTGGCTTGCGATGCAGTCTAGTTATGATCTGTGGCAGGCGAGACAGCATGTGAAACTCGGCAATGTGGGCAAGGTCAAGCTCACCGCTGCATAACAAGCCGCTGGTGCGACTCGCAACGGCGAAGCGCCGTTGCTCGCGGCACAGCGGGGGCGTTAGGCGCTGAAAATGTTCTGCAAGTTCAAGTTCGCAGAGCAATCCCCGGGCCAGTATCTCTGCATGGGTCTGCGGGATTCCGGACACACGTGAAGGCTCAGTGCGGGGAGAACGAGATCGGCCGGGTATCGAGTTCGCATTCGACCTGGAGACTCAGCTCGGCTCGATTCCAAGTCGGGCGTTATTCGAGGTGACGAGGGGCGCTAAGCCCGCGTGGGTGTCGCGCTATGACGATCACGCCGTGTACGACGGCAAAGAATCTTGGCTCGAACTCTACTGCGGAAACAAAAAGCCCAAGTGGCAAGGCGCCTTTCGCAGCGCCAAGGATCTAGACAATGCTGTCTTTCAACTACTCGCATCACCAAGCGTCTAAAAACCGCGTGAAGTACGCGCGCGTTGCGCGCCCGACTCGCAAACGGCTTCGCCGTTTGCTCGCGGCTCACGCGGAACGTTAGCCGTCAAGAATGCAGCTCGACGATACAAAGAAGCTGCTCTCTTATTCTCTCGACGGAGCAAGCCCGTGGGACGTGCTGATAGACGTGTTGCGCGATAACCCTGTCTCTCTCATGACCTGCTGAATCGAGCGACCTTGTCGTTCCAGAATCCGAATCTCCACCGCTGCTCCTGGGTCAACATCTCGACGGCTCAAAAGGCCATCATCCTCGCCCAGGTGAGTCACTTTTACTTCGGCGGGGGCGGGTCATTTTTACGCTGGCGTTAACATCGTGCCAGCGGCCATCGAGCTGATAGTCGTAGCAGGAGCCGGGAAAATTCAGCGTGCGGGCCCGAATCCCGCCATTCCCCCAATCCAGGCTCTCCCGCGGGACTCTTCGGTACGCGATGCAAGCGTCGCTTCTTCATCTCGCGACAAACGGTCAGCTGCGAAGGGACCCAGCTCGCCCTACTCGGCGGAATCCATGGGCGTGCGCTAGTGCCAGCTTGGCGCCTGCGCTGTTGGATCTCAGGTGAACTCAACGGATGCAGCAGCGTTTCTAAGTTATTGTTTTTAGCACCGATGTTGGCTGGGGCGGAAGGATTCGAACCTCCGAATGGCGGGATCAAAACCCGCTGCCTTACCACTTGGCGACGCCCCAACAAAAAAGAGCCAAGACTCGCGCGCGAGTCGAAAACCCCGAGGGAAGTTACGCAGCTTCGTGCGCCAGCCGATCGAGCAACGGCGAACGATTCAAGCCACGCACCACATAACCGGTCCAGCGCGCGGGAACGCGCGCTGCTGCGCTTCGAGCGGTCGCGTCGTCAGGCATCCCGACGAACACGCAGGCGCCCGTACCGGTCAGCCTTGCTTCCCCAAATTCTCCCAGCCAATCAAGCGCTTCCGCGATCTCGGCATGGCGCTTGCGGACTACCGGAGCACAGTCGTTGCGACCGCCCCCGGCGAGAAGGTCGCGTATTGTCATGAGCGGTGAATTACGTGTCAATTCAGGGTCCTGAAACACGGCCGCAGTGCTCACTCCGGACTGCGGTTTGATCACCAGGTAGACCTGTTCGGGAAAGTCGACCGGGGTGAGGCGTTCGCCGACACCTTCGGTCCAGGCGGAATGGCCGCGCACGAAAAAGGGCACGTCGGCGCCGAGCTCCAGGCCCACCGTCGCCAGCTGCTCGATCTTCAGGTCCAGCCGCCACAAGTGATTCAAGGCGACCAGCACGGTCGCGGCATCGGAGCTGCCACCACCCAGCCCGCCTTGCACGGGAATACGTTTGTGGATTTCGATACCGACGCCGTCGAACACTTCATAGCGCGTGGCTAGCAGACGCGCCGCGCGCACGATCAGGTCCGCTTCGGCAGGAATGTCGGAATTGTCGCCGACGCGCTCGATCACGCCGGCGGGTCGCTTGTAGAAGCGCAGCTCATCGCAAAGATCGATGAGTTGCATGGCGCTTTGTAACAAGTGATAGCCGTCGTCGCGGCGGCCGACGATGTGCAGACACAAATTGAGTTTGGCCGGCGCTGGCCACGGCTCCGGCAGCCCGAGAAGTTCGTCGTTCATTGTCCTAACTGCCAACGGTCCACGACGATGCGCACGCGAGCGTCGCCGCTGGTGGCGGTGATGCGCATGGGCACGCGAGCGCCGGGCTCGTCGGAGTAGCGTTGATAATCGATGCGCCAGCCACCCTGAAGCAAAGTGGCTACACCGTGCTCGTTCTCTTCATGCCATTGATGCTCGCCGGGCGCGGCCACGCCGAGCATCCAGTACCGCAGATAGCCGGCGGGCACGGACGTGCCGAGGCGGTTCTGCAGCTCGGCCCAGGCGGCGTCGGATTCCAGCTTCAAGCCATCGCTGGTTTGCAAGGTGAGATCGGGATTGCCGCCGGAGCCAGAGCCCGGGCCGCGCATCTCCATGTGCACGCCGCCGATGCCTACGGGGCCGCGAATTTCCACATTGGAAACATCGCCACGCTGACGCCATTCGAAGCTGCCCGAACCGCCGTTCTCCGGCCCGGACACACCGAGCCGCCCGCGGGCCTGCCAGCGATCGAGGTCTTTGAGGTCGGCAGGTATCGGCGTGCCTGGACCGCTCGGTGCGGTCACGCAGCCGGCCGCCAATGAACAAGCGAGCGCCAGCGCCAGCCAGGAAAACCCTTGCCGCATCAATTCAACTTCTCTAGCCGCTGCTTGAGCTCGTCATTCTCCGGATAGCGCTCGCTGGCCTTTTTCCAGACATCCAGCGCATCGGACTTGCGGTCCAGCGCGAGCAGCACTTCGCCCAGGTGCAGCTCCACTTCGGGATCGTTGATGCGACGCTTGGCCTGTTCGAGATAATTCAGCGCGTCCTCGTGACGACCGACACGGTGCAGAGCCCAGCCCATGCTGTCGAGCACCGCGCCGTTATCCGGCGTTTCGGCGAGCGCCTGTTCGATCAGATCCAGACCTTCCTTGTGATGCCGCGTGCGATCGACCAGCGTGTAACCCAGCGCATTGGTCGCGGTCGGGTCGTTGGGACGATCGGCGACGAGCTTGCGCAGATCCGTGATCGCCTCGTCCACTTTGTCCGAGGACTCGAGCTGGAAGATGCGCGCGAAGCGCAGTTCGACCGCATCCGGATACACCTTCAACGCCTGATCCAACAGCGCCAGCGCGCCGGCCTTGTCGCCGTTACTGCTGAGCAGATTGGCGCGGGAGATGATGGTGTCGATGCGATATTGCGGACGAGTGGCGCCGAATTCTTCGAGGTGCTTGAGCCCCGCTTCGAGCCCTTCCTGCTTCGCTTTGATCCTCGCCAGGCGCGTCTGCGCGGCCATGGCGAATTCACCGCCGGTGACGCGGCCATAAATCTGGCTGGCGTCTTCCAGGGAATCGCGGCCTTCGGCGATGGCGCCGAGATAGAACAACGATTCGTAGACGAAGCGGCCGCTCGACACCAGGTTGCTGAAACGCTGTGCGGCCGAGTCGCGATTGCCGAGCTGGAAATCGATATCGGCCAGTGCCCGCTCGACCACGGTGCCGGTGGATTCGCTGGTCGCCAGCGCATTCAGCTCCTTGCGACCTTCTTCCTCCTTGCCCGCCTGCATCAGCATCAGCGCATATTCGAGCCGATGCGAATCCTGATTGTCCTGCTCGAGCACTTGCTTGGCGGTGACCAGCGCGCCGTCGGCGTCGCCGGTCAGCATTTGCATCCGAGCGAGCAGCAAACCAGCCGGCGCCCAATACGGACCCAGCTCGCGAGCTTTGCGCGCATGCTCCATCGCGAGCTTGAGGTTGTCCGATTGCGACGCCGCCTGCGCCAGCGCGTAATGCGCCTCGGTGACTTCGGGATACTTAACGACCAGCTGCCGGAGCACGGCGGTCACACCACTGGGAGTTCCTTCGTCCGCCAGCTGTGGCAGCAACGCCAGGAAGCCGGCCTGTGGATTGATGAACGCGGTGTCGAGCAGGGTGCCCAGGTGCTCGGCGGCGGTGTTGATCCTATAAAGATGCAAGGCGGCGAACGCGGCGAAGCGCCGGGCCTCCTCGTTGGTGTGGTTCAGCTCCAGCCAGCGCTCGGCGGCGGCCTGCACCACGGTCCATTGCCGATGCTCGTGGGCAACCCGCGTGGCCTGCTCGGCCAGTTCCTCGTCGTTGGCTGCCTGGGCCGCCCGCAGATAGGCCTGCGAAGCCTCCAGGTACTGGCCTCGTTGCAACGCCATTTCAGCGCCCAGCACCAGTGCATTGGGATCCGCCGGCAAATTTGCGGCGTCCTTGTCCTGCCTGGCGCCCTGCCCGGCGCAAGCGGCGAGCACGGAGGTCAGCAACAACGCCGCGACACGCGCGGCGGGCCGGAATGTAAAGCTATGGTGGGAGCTCATTGTCAGGGGACTATATCTCAGCTACGCCGCCCAGGACGTCCCTTGCGCGGCCCTCGGTTGCAATGGGAGGCAGGAAACCCTCTGTCTTCTTGTCATTGGTGGTCCCTTCCCCGACAATCCGCACCCGTCGCGATAGCACCCCATGCCACTCGTCGTCATAGGAATCAACCACCGCACCGCGCCCGTCGAAATCCGCGAAAAAATGGTCTTCGGCGGCGAAGAGCTGCCGGACGCCCTGCGGGAGCTGGCTGGGCAGCCGGGGGTGCGCGAAGCGTTGATCGTTTCCACCTGTAACCGCACCGAGCTCTATTGTTTCGCGGACGACGGCGCTGGCGGTGAAACCACCGACGGCCCGGCCGAGGCGAACGGCCCTGTGCGGGCATCCGTGCCCGCGTCCGATCCTTCGTTGCCATTGTCCGACTGGCTCGCCAATTGGCACGACCTGGCCGCGCATCGCCTTGATATCAACCGGTCCTTGTACCGCATGCACGGTACCGCGGCAGTCCAGCACTTGTTCGCGGTGGCGTGCGGCCTGGATTCCCTGGTGATCGGCGAGCCGCAGATCCTGGGCCAGTTGAAAGACGCCTACCGCGCGGCGCTGGATCAAAAGGTCACCGGTCCCTATCTCAACCGGGTCATGCAGACCGCGTTCTCGGTCGCCAAGCGAGTGCGCACGCAGACTCGCATCGGCGCCAACGCCGTGTCGGTCGCGTATGCCGCCGTATCGCTGGCCCGCACCGTGTTCGAGAAATTCTCGGGGCACACGGCGTTGCTGGTCGGCGCCGGCGAGACGATCGCGCTGGCCGCACGCCATCTGCACGCCAACGGACTCGGCCGCATGATCGTCGCCAATCGCAGCCTGGGTCGCGCCCAGGAGCTGGCCGCAGAGTTCAAAGGATTCGCGATCGGCATCGACGACCTCGCTGCCCACTTGCCCGAGGCCGACATCGTCATCACATCGACGGCCAGCCCGACGCCCGTGATCACTTACGACGCGGTCCAGGCCGCGGTCCGCGCTCGCAAGCGCAAGCCGATTTTCATGGTCGACATCGCCGTGCCTCGCGACATCGAGGCCGAAGTGTCCAAGCTCGAAGACGTGTATCTGTTCACCATCGACGACTTGCAGAACGTGGTGAACGAAAATCTGGCGTCGCGCCGAGAAGCGGCCCGCGACGCCACTGAGATGCTTGCCGCTGAAGTGTCGCTGTTCGAGCAGCAATTGAAGACGCTGGACGCGGTGCCGACCATCCGCCAGCTGCGCGACGACGCCGAAGCAGTGCGCTCGCAGACTGCCGAACAGGCCAGGCGTATGCTGGCCTCCGGCCGCGATCCGCGGGAGGTGGTGGACTTCCTCGCCTCGACGCTGACCAATCGGCTGCTGCATGGCCCGAGCCAGCGGCTGCGCCAGGCCGCCGAGCGCGGCGACGTAGAATTGCTGGAGGCGGCGCGCGCCTTGTTTGCTCCGAACTCCTCCGACCCGACGCCCTCCGATCAGTCGTAATGAAAGATTCCATACGCATCAAACTGGAGAAGCTCGCCGAGCGCCACGAGGAAGTGAGCGGTCTGCTCGCCGATCCCGGGGTGATCGGCGACTCCAACAAATTCCGCGAGCTGAGCGTGGAATATTCCAAGCTGGACCCGATCGTGTCCCGCTATCGCGGCTACCTGGGCATCCTGCAGGAACGAGTGCAGGCGCGCGAAATGGCCGAAGGCGAAGATCCGGAGATGCGCGAGCTCGGCCAGGAAGAGCTCGCCAATCTCACCACGCGCATCGAACTGGAAGAGCAGGAACTGGCCAAGCTGCTCATTCCCAAAGACGAACGCGACGAAAGCAATATCTATCTCGAAGTGCGCGCCGGGACCGGCGGCGACGAGGCGGCGATCTTCGCCGGCGATTTGTTTCGTATGTATCAGCGCTACGCTACCCAGCACGGCTGGAATGTCGAAGTGCTGTCGGAAAGCCCGGGCGAGCACGGCGGTTACAAGGAAGTGATCAGCCGCGTGGTCGGCCGAGGCGCGTTCTCGCACCTGAAGTTCGAGTCCGGCACGCATCGCGTGCAGCGAGTGCCGGCCACCGAAGCCCAGGGCCGCATCCACACCTCGGCGGTCACGGTCGCCATCCTGCCGGAGCTGGACGAGATCGAGCCCGTCGAGCTCAATCCGGCCGACCTGCGCATCGACACATTCCGCGCTTCGGGGGCTGGCGGCCAGCACGTGAACAAGACCGACTCCGCGATCCGCGTCACGCATCTGCCCACCGGGATCGTGGTGGAATGTCAGGATGAACGTTCGCAGCACAAGAACCGCTCGCGCGCGCTGTCGCTGCTCAAGGCCAAGCTTAAAGCGGCCGAGCAGGAGAAACGCGACCAGGCCGAGGCCAGCTCGCGCAAGCTGCAGGTCGGTTCAGGCGATCGTTCCGAGCGCATTCGCACCTATAACTTTCCGCAAGGTCGCGTGACCGATCATCGCATCAACCTGACGCTGTACAAGCTGGCCGACGTGATGAACGGCGATCTGCAAGGCGTGATCCAGCCGCTGCAGCAGGAATACCAGGCGGAACAGCTGGCGCGCATCGTCGAATAGCAACAGGAACGCTCATGGCCGCGCCTCAGGTCACTCTGCAGAGCATTACCGGCGTCGATGTCGAGCTGCGCGTCGCGGGTGTCGGCAGCCGCAGCTTCGCGTTCGTGATCGACTGGCACATTCGCCTGATCCTGGCGTTCTCCTGGGGATTGCTGGGCACGTTCATCTCCTTCGGCGGCCTGACCTTGGCGGGCGCGGAACCCGGCCCCTCTTTCATGTTCGTGGTGCTGCTGCCGGCACTGGGCATCTATTTCCTTTATCACCCGGTTCTCGAGATCGCCATGCACGGCAGTACGCCCGGCAAGCGCATGGCCGGCGTACGCATCGTCACGCGCACCGGCGACATTCCCGGCGCCGGTGCGCTGCTGGTCCGAAATCTGTTTCGACTGCTGGACTCGCTGCCGTTCGCTTACCTGATCGGCCTGAGCACGGCGCTGTTCACCGCCCAGCACGTTCGCATCGGTGACCTCGCCGCCGGCACGCTGCTGATCCTGGACGACAACAAACATGACAAGTCGTTCGCGCGCCTCACCTCGGCCCACCGATCGCTCGATCCCCGCGTCGCCGACTTGCTCCACGAGTTGTCGGAACGTTGGGCTCAGCTCGAAGAGCCCACCCGCCTCGAGCTCGCCCGCTCATTGCTGGCCCGTGCGGACAAGACGCTCACTCCTTCCGAGCTCGACGGGCTCAATTCTGCAGAGCTTTGGCAGCGCCTGCAGGCGCTGCTGCATCCGGCGCAAACATCATGAGCGCCGAAGCGGGCATGCAGGCCTGGCTCGAGTCGCGCGTCGAAACCTGGCGGCAACTCACGCCGCAACTCAACGCGCTCGAGCGAAATCGCGATCATTCCGCCGCCGAAGCGCTGCAGGCCATCGAGTTGTATCGCGCGCTCGGCCGAGATCTGTCGATAGCACGCCGCATCCTGCCAGGCAGCCGCGTGACTCAGGCGTTGGAGAGAAGTTACGCCAAGTTGCACGCCATCATCTATCGCAAGCCCCACGACTGGCGAGCGCGGACCGCGATGTTGTTCCGGGTGGAGATCCCCGAGATCGTGAGCGAGCTGCGAGTCGCCATTCTCTGGGTTAGCCTGCTGTTCGTGCTGAGCGCGGGCGCCGGCTTCTGGCTGGTCTCCAGGTATCCGGAACTGATCTCGCTGCTCGCCAGCGAACAAATGATCAACGGCGTGGAGAGCGGCCGGCTTTGGACGGAGGGGCTGCTGAATGTGACGCCCTCCTCGGTGCTATCGGTGAGCATCCTTTCCAACAACATCGCCGTGAGTCTGATGGCGTTCTGTGTGGGCGTGTTCTTCGGGCTCGGCACGTTTTATATCATCGCCACCAACGGACTGATGCTCGGCGCGATGTTCGCATTCACTCATCAGCATGGCTTGGCCGGTGAGCTGCTGAAGTTCGTCACCGCGCACGGCGTGGTCGAGCTGTCGGTGATCTGTCTAGCCGGGGCCGCCGGCACGATGCTTGGTGAAGCGTTGATCCGACCGACCCATGCAACGCGTCGCGAGTCGTTTCAACATGCCGCATCCAAGGGCGGACGCCTGCTGCTGTTATGCGCGCTGCTGCTGGTGGGCTGCGGCTTCATCGAAGGGTATCTGTCGCCCGACCCGAGTTTTCCGATGGCCAGCCGCGTCGTGGTCGGCTTCGGTTACGGCCTGGTAATGATCGGCGCGCTCACCGGCCACTTGTTCGGCCGCCGGTTCATCAAACGCGCCGTCGCTTCCTGAACTCGGCGTAAGCGTCGAATACGGCGCGCTCCATGTGCTCGGGGCGCGTCACCAACGCCGGCGCTCCCAGCGCGCGCAACGCGCGGACGTTGCGTTCCAGTCGCGACGAATATTCCTGGGCGGCCAACGATTCGTATGGATCGAGCCAGGTATGCGCGGGCGCGTCTCGCATGGCCTCGGCTTCCGGGCTGGAGATGCCCGCGATCAATGGCAAATGTTTCGGCAGCAACAGGCGCGCCGCCGAGGCGAGTTGTCCGGCGACAGTGGCATCGTCCACTTCGGTCAAAATCACGACCAGACTGCGATGTCGCACCAGCGTGCGAATGCGCAACGCTGCGTTCAGCGGATTCGATTCGGCAAGCTTTGGCGTCGCTGCGGCGAGCATGTGCCGAATGCGCAGGACGGCGCCGATGCCTCGGCCCGGCGCGAGCGTCGCGAGCGGCTGATCGGCAAACAGCATGACCCCGACGCGATCGTCGTTGGCCACCGCATGCTCGGCGAACCGGGCTGCGAGATTCACATAGTGACCGAAACGATCCAGCTCTCCAGCGCGTAGTGCGCTGGTGCGCCCCGCGTCGATGGCGATGACGATATCGAGGTGTTGATCCTCGGTGTAGTCGCGGCTGATCAATCGGCCACGTCGCGCCGTCGCCTTCCAATCGATCGCGTTCTGCGGATCGCCGGCGCGATACTCTCGTAGTTGCAGAATCTCTGCGCCAGCGCCGAGATTGAAGTGCGCCGGTCGCAGGCCGCCACTGATCGAGCTCATGCGCCCACCGGCATCTCGCAACATCTCCGGCATGACCTTGCACGAGTAGCGTCCCGCCAATCGTTGCGACCACCAGGCGAGCCCCAGCGGACCAGCAATACGAGCTTGCATCTCCGGCCACTCATGCTGTCCGAGTCGCCGCGGCGTCGCGTGCACTTCCAGCGCGGCCGCCTCGCCCGGAGGCACGCTGACCAGTCGAATAGCCGTGTCGATCTCGATTGCTTCGGGCGCGGCCGGCGCGACCTGAATGTCGACACTGCGTCCGAGCGCGTGATGAAACAAAAGCTGCAGGGGCATCGCTCGGCCCAATAGCCCCTGCTCGGGCGCATCGATGGTGAGCCCAGCCTTCGCACGGTTCACGGTGAAGCGCTCGTACGACAGCCCGAGCAGCAACAGGGCCAGCGGCAACAACCATAGTCGTTGCAGATCGGGCTCCCCGCTCCAGGCCCCAAGAATGGCCACGAGCACGGTGAGCACCGCGAACACGAGGCCGTTGAGACGCAGATGCATGGTTCTAGGACGTGATCAGCGCGGCACCGGTGTGCGCTCGAGCAACTGCTGAGCGACGGTTTGCTCGGTCACACCTTCCAGCAATGCTTCAGGGGACAGCATCAAACGGTGCGGAATAACCAGCGGCGCCACTTCCTTCACATCGTCCGGTGTCACGAATTCGCCGCCGCGCATGCCCGCGGCAATTCGCGCTGCGCGCACCAGGGCCAGCACGCCGCGAGTAGAAAGGCCGAGACTCACATGGGCATGCGAACGAGACGCGGCGGCCAGATCGACCACGTAGCCGGTCAACTCGGGCGCGATGTGAACCTGCTCCACGGCTTGCCGCACTTCAGTCAGGTCGATGGGCGGAGCAGGTTCTTTCTTCTCCGGTCGAGCATGCGCGTCGGTGTTGCCGTATCGGGCGACGATGGCCAGCTCGTCCGCGCGCGCCGGATAAGTGAGATCGACGCGCAACATGAAGCGATCGAGCTGCGACTCCGGCAGCGGGAAGGTGCCTTCGAACTCGCGTGGGTTCTGAGTGGCCACCACGAGGAAATTCTTCGGCAGCTCGTAGTTCTGGCGATCGACCGTGACCTGCCGCTCTTCCATCGCTTCCAGCAGCGCCGACTGCGTCTTCGGGCCGGCGCGATTGATCTCATCGACCAGCAATACATCCGCGAACACCGGACCGGCGCGAAACACGAACTTGCGCTGCTCGGCGTCGAAAGCATGCACACCGGTGATATCCGCGGGCATGAGATCCGACGTGCCCTGCACTCGCTTGAACACGCCACGCAGCGAGGCCGCGAGCGACTTGCTGAGCAAAGTCTTGCCCAGACCAGGCGCCCCCTGGAGCAGGACGTGACCACGCGCCACCACGGCAATCGCCAGCGCGCGAATCACCGGCTCCAGGCCGAGCACCACCGAGCCCAGCTCCTGTTGCAAACGTCGTTCGAAAGCCACGAGAGCGTTCATTCGTTTCCTTTTATCAATTCAAAGCCGCGCGCAAGCGTAGCAGCAGGTTGTGCAGCTTGGGCAAATCGACGCGCCGCCCCTGCAGCAGCTTTTCGTGCAGTGACTGCAGCCGCTCGACGTCCTGTTTCGACACCACGGGCTGCGCGCTCAACCAATCCCACACCGGCGCGCCGTCGATGGGCAAGCCGAGGCGCTTGCGAACATCGTTGAAGAAATTCGCGATCATCTGCTGACCGACAGTCGCGGGCCGCATGACACGCGCCATGAACCCACCCGTGGCGCGGACGAAGGCGGTGATGTCGACGGGCTGCCAATTCGACCGGGTCGGGCGCAGCCGCTGCGAGCCCAGGACGAACACCAGCCACAGGCCCAGCAACCACCACAGCGTGGCATGCAGACGCGAATCGCCGAAGAAAGCATCGGGATCGTAAAACGCCACCAGCCCCTGGTGAGCGTCGTCGATGATCACCTTGCCATCGCCCTGCAAGGACCAGCGCACGATGTTGGCCAGCAGGCGGGCATTGTCGTCCTCGCCGAGCAGCTTGTTACTGAAGATACTGCCGTAGCCGCTGACGATGACTTGCCCGCGGCCCTCCGATAGCAACCACAACACCGGCGCACCCGACTCCGTTTCGCGAGCCAGCTCCAGCCCGGTGGTGTCGATCGGCCAGCCTTCCCACTTGGCGGTGGGATATTCGGACTGCGCGCTCACCTGGCTCACGCCTTCGAGCAATGGGTGATCGCCCGAGGGCTGCATCTGAAAGCGCAGCGGTTCTTCGAGCTTGCCCTGCGGGATGATCGATCGATTCGCCGCGACGCTTTCATCCTTCTTCTCTTCGGAGCCTTCTTCCGACTCGGGTTCTTCAGCATCTGCGCCATGCGGCGAGAAGCTCATGCGCGTGAGGGATTGTAAACGAGCGAGAAACGCGGGATCGCTCTGCGGCTCCATCGACCAGTCGGGCGTATCGGACAGGCCGGCGACCACCAGCAACGTGTTACCTCGCTGCACCCAGCGCCGCAGCGGCAGGAGCTCCGAATCGCGCATGGGATAAAGATGCGGAGCGGCGCTCACCAGGAGGTTGCCGGTGTGCGATTCCAGACCGGGCACGTCGCCCAGTTTGGTGAATCGCTCTCGCAACGAGAGTACCGGCACGCGCTCCGCTTGCAGCCAACGCACCAGGCCCAGCCAGCCATTCGGGCCTGCTTCGATGCTGGTCGGACGAGTCGGGACCTGCTGCGGAACCGAAGGCTTGGGCGCCATCACCGTGTAGAACGCAACGAATGCGCCAAGCGCGAGCGCCAATGTGAGCAAACGCTCTTTCATGTGGCCGCGCCGTTCAATTGCTCTTCGAGGCTGCGGCCGGCGCGAATAGCTTCGGTCAGCTCCTCGTTCGCCACGGCCATGCCGCCAAACACTTCTCGCTCGGCGACCTGCGCGAGCTTCTGGAAAGATTCGCGCTGGCTGGAATCGTCGAAGCGAGCGCGCCGGGTCAGCTCGCGATGAGTCAAAGCGTGGCCGCCATGCACACGACCGGTCTTGATCAGCGTGGCCACCAACATCTTCAGCAGCGCTGACGGACCCTCGCCAGGGGCGATGGGCTCCGAGTTATCCGTCAGCACGGGATGCGCCTGCATCGCTACAGTCGTTGCCGCTCGCTTGCGGCGACGACCCGACCGAGCAGCGCGGATCTCGTTGACTACGATGAGCACTGCGAGCGCGACGACGATCGCCATCGCCCCATACAGCAAGATCGAGCGCACGAGTTCGGGCATTCGGTGCTCATCGAGCCAGCGAATCAGCCAGGAATCGGGCGGCGCTTCGGATTGATTGAACAGCTGACGCAGTCGCTCCTTCAAGCGCTCCCACCACGACTTCGACGCCTCGGGAGTGGGCGGCCGTCGCATCGAGTCCAGCACGGGACCCAGTCTAGCGACGTTCGCCGCGGCCCGTTCGGGCGGGTGTTCGTAGCGATTGGCCAACGCGAGCAACGCGTCCAGGCCGTCGCGTTTGAGCAGCTCGAATTGAGATTGGAACATCAGCTCGGTCAGACCGAGCTCGTCCAGCGCCTGCTCGACGCCGGGGCAAGCCGCTTCGATCTGCTCGATACCCACCACGTCGGGCGGGATCGAATCGGCGCATTCCTGCAGCACCTGCCGTGCCGGCGCTTCGCTTTGCGCGAAGGCCGCCGGCACGCACAGAAAGATCAGTACTGCAACACTAAGACGCACGAATCAAGCGGCGCTCAACGCATTCACTCGCGCGGCCAGATCGCCGCCCTGCTTGCGCAGCTTCAGATCCCAGTACAGCGAGATCAGCACCGCGGTCGCGAACGGTCCCAGGAACATGTAGAACAGCGCGTTCGAAACGCCCTGCATCAGCATGCTGAGCGCGATAGCGTCGCCGAGCGCCAGGCCGGCAAACGGCATGATCACGCCGATCACCAGACCCACCGCTAACAGGATCACGAACAACAGGATGGCCATCAGGGTCATCACTGCGCAGCTGCGCCACCAGTTGCCCCACACCAGCTTGTGGCTGCCGATCAGCGAGTCGATCGGTCCTTTGTTTTCGAACAGCAGCAAGGTCATGTAAAGAAACAGGCTGACCATCAGGATCAAACCGGGAATCACCAGCAGGATGATGCCGATGGCGATGGCGATAGCAAACAGGATGCCCGCGATGAACATCGGCAGCAGGCGTGGCAACGCCGCCCCGAGCGCCTCGCCGGTGCTCATCTGCTCGGCGATGCCGACGGCACGCTGTTTTATAAACAATGCGCTGCCGATCCACAGAGCCAGTACACCGGCGACCAGCGTAATGATCACGGTCATCGGATCGTTGTACATGGCGAACGGGTTGGTCGCCAGCGTCGACGGGTCGAGGTCAGCCAGGGTGAACGCCATGATCACGGCCGGCACCCCGTTGACCACCGCCAGCAACAGCGAGATGGGCCACACCGCGCCGAAGGATGCTTTGTAGAGCTGAAAGGCGGTGTCCAGAACGCCGCCGACGCCTTGCGGCTGAGTAGGCTGAATGGCCATGACGAATCTCCCTTATCGTTGGTCGCTTATCGATCGAGCTGCGCGCCCGCTGAAGCGCGTGAGCGGCGCAGATGATCGCGGCGGCCTGCGCCGATGGCAAATATCCCCGTCTCAAGTTGAACACCGGGCAAAATGATATCAGTTTGATATCTTCTTGTGGTAAGGTCGCCTTCAAATCAGGAGGAACCATGAAAGAACGACAAGTGCTGACCCTGCCCGGCGTACCCATGGTGTTGATCCTGCTCGGATTGTTGGCGCTGTGCTGCTGGTGGCTGTATCAGTCGGTGGAGTCGCTGGTCTCGCCCGTGCCACCCATCGTGGTGGGTGCGCTGGTGTGTTTTTGCGGCCTGGGGTTTTTCATCGTGCAGCCCAATCAGGCAGCGGTGATGCAGTTCTTCGGCAAGTACGTCGGCTCCGAGCGCAACAGCGGGCTGCGCTGGGCCAATCCGTTCTACACCAAAAAGAATGTCACTCTGCGCGTGCGCAACTTCGAGTCGGGCCGCTTGAAGGTCAACGACTCGGAAGGCTCGCCCATCGAAATCGCGGCGGTGGTGGTCTGGCAGGTGCACGACGCGGCCGAGGCCGTGTTCAATGTCGACGATTACGAGAACTTCGTGACCGTGCAGAGCGAGGCGGCGCTACGTCAGATGGCCACCTCATATCCTTACGATCTGCACGAAGATCACAAGATCGCGCTGCGCTCGCACTCGAAAGAAATCAACGATCACCTGCGCAAGGAAATCCAGGAACGATTGGCGCAGGCGGGATTGACGGTCATCGAAGCGCGCGTCAGTCATCTCGCTTATGCGCCCGAAATCGCGCAGGCCATGTTGCAACGTCAGCAGGCTGCCGCGATCATCGCCGCTCGCACGCGCATCGTCGAAGGCGCCGTGACCATGGTGCACATGGCATTGGACCAGTTGGCGAAGAAGGACGTAGTCCACCTGGATGAAGAGCGCAAGGCCGCGATGGTGTCGAATCTGCTGGTGGTGTTGTGCGGCGAGCGAGGCACGCAGCCCATTGTCAATACAGGCACCTTGTATAGCGGCTGAGCGAGACACTGTTGGCGGACAAAAAGGCTTACCCGCTGCGGATCAGCAGCGACGTTCTCGACGCCGTACAACGCTGGGCGCAGGACGAACTGCGCAGCGTGAATGCGCAGATTGAATATGTGCTGCGCGAAGCACTAAGAAAAGCGGGGCGCATGAACGCCCCGCCTTCGGAGAATCCACCCTCCGACGACAGCGGATCGCCGCCCTCGGCATGACGGCCAGTGTGACGGCCAGTGTGACGATTAGACCGCCAGCGCCTGCTCCAGATCCGCGAGCAGGTCTTCAACGTCCTCGACGCCCACCGACAGTCGGATCAACGAATCGTCGATACCGAGCTCGCGGCGCTTCTCCGGCGGGACCGAAGCGTGCGTCATCAGCCCGGGGTGATCGACCAGGCTTTCCACGCCGCCGAGACTTTCAGCGATGGTGAACAAGCGGCAGCGCTCCAGGAAATGTTTGGCTTCGCTCAAGCCGCCCTTGACGAAGAACGTGACAATGCCGCTGAAGCCATTCTGCATCTGACGCCGCGCGAGCTGATGCTGCGGGTGGCTGGCCAGCCCCGGATACAGCACCTTGGCGACGCGCGAATGTTTCTCCAGCCAGCCCGCGATTCGCAGCGCGCTCTCGCTGGACTGACGCATGCGTAGCGCCAGCGTCTTCAAACCACGCAACGCCAGGAAACTGTCGAACGGTCCGCTGATCGCGCCCACGGCGTTCTGCAGGAAACCGATCTTCTCCGCCAGCTCTTCGTTGGCCGCCACGGCGATACCGCCGATCATGTCCGAATGACCGTTGAGGTACTTGGTGGCCGAATGCATCACGATGTCGGCGCCAAGCTCGATGGGCCGCTGCACCCACGGAGTGGCGAACGTGTTGTCGACGACTGTGAGAATGCCCCGCTTGCGTGCGAACTCGGCGACCGCCGCGATATCGACCAGGCGCAAGGTGGGATTGGTCGGCGTTTCGATCCAGATCATTTTTGTCGTGGGCCGCACCGCCGCCTCGAGCGCGCGCTGATCGGCGAGATTGGCGAACGTGATATCCAGCCCGGCGGAGCGTTTGCGCACGCGTTCGAACAGACGGAACGTGCCGCCATACAAGTCATCCATGGCGACGATGTGACTGCCGCTGTCGACCAGCTCCAACAGCGTGCTCGTGGCCGCCATTCCAGAAGCAAATGCAAAGCCACTCACGCCGCCTTCGAGGTCCGCAATACATCGCTCCCAAGCGCCGCGCGTCGGATTGGCGGTGCGAGAGTAGTCGTAACCTTTGTGAACGCCCGGGCTGCTCTGCGCATACGTCGAGGTCGTGTAGATCGGCGGCATCACCGCGCCCGTGGTGGGATCGGGCGACTGGCCGGCGTGAATACAACGTGTGCCAAAGCGCAGCGATGAAGATGAAGTCATGATGATTACCGTGCTGGAATGCCGTGATGAAAGCGCATGTTGGAATGCTGGGGGCGAGAGTTATTTCACCTGCCGCCGCAGGTAGTTGAGCACATCCGAGCGCGTCACCAGGCCGAGAAATTTCTCGCCGTCCATCACCGCCGCGGAGGAACGCACTTCGAGCATGGCGACCAGGTTGTTGAGCGTCTGAGTCTTGTCGACTCGCAGGAAGGTGCTGGTCATGGCCTTGTGCACCGGCTCGTTGAAGCGTTCCGGATGCCCGAAGGCGAAGCGCAGGATATCGTCTTCGGTGACCACGCCGATCAGCCGGTCGTTGTCCATCACCGGCAATTGCGAAAAGCCGGCGTTGCGCAAACGATTGTGCGCAGTGGTCAGCACGTCGTTCGGCCCGACCGTGATGGTGGCGCGTTGACCGTGCGGACGGCCGATCAAGTCGCGCAGATCGCCGTACTGCTCGCGCTGAATGAAACCTTGATCCTCCATCCAGAAATCGTTGTACAGCTTGGACAGATAGCGCGCGCCCGTGTCGCACGCCAGAGTCACCACGCGTTTCGGCGACTTCTGCTCGCGGCAGAAACGCAGAGCCGCCGCCAACAACGTGCCTGTCGAAGAACCGGCGAGCACGCCCTCCTTCTGCAGCAACTCGCGCGCCACCGAAAACGATTCGCCGTCGGAGATGCTGTATGCGCGCCTGGTCATGGAGAAATCGGCGATCGAAGGAATGAAGTCCTCGCCGATGCCTTCCACCAGCCACGATGCCTTCTGGGTCATTTTGCCGGTGGCGATGAACTCCGCGAGAATGGAGCCCTGCGGATCGGCCAGCACCAGCTCGACCTGCGGCGCGTGCTTCTTGAAAAACGCCGCGAGGCCCGCGATGGTGCCGCTCGAACCGACGCCGATGACCACGGCGTCCAGGCGCTGCTCCATCTGCTCCCAGATTTCCGGCGCGGTGGTGCGCTCGTGCGCCTTGGGATTGTCGGGATTGGCGAATTGATTGATGAAGTAGGCGTTCTCGCGCTTGGCGATGGCGGCGCCCAGGTCCTGGTAATACTCGGGATGGCCCTTGCCCACGTCGGAACGCGTCAACACCACTTCGGCGCCCAGCGCGCGCAGGTTGAAGATTTTTTCCTGGCTCATTTTGTCGGGCAATACCAGAATGAGCCGATAGCCCTTCTGCGCGGCCACCAGCGCAAGCCCCAGGCCGGTGTTGCCGGCGGTGGCTTCGACGATGGTGCTGCCGGGCTTCAGATCGCCGCGGGCTTCCGCCTCTTCGATCATGGACAGGCCGATGCGATCCTTGATGGAGCCGCCCGGATTCATGGATTCGAGCTTCAGGAACAGCTCGCAGGGACCCGTGTCGAGTCGATGCAGCCGCAACATCGGCGTGCGGCCAATCATCTCGATCGCGTTTTGATAGACGTGCATGGGGGGGCTCCGATGGGCGAATCTTGCAAGTTCGAGTCAAACTACAGCTGCTTAGTCCAACGTCATTCATGCCTGCCGTCAAATCCTCGCAAACCGTCTCCGACGCACTGCATACCGCGACCCTGCTGTTGTCGCGCTCTTCGCCTTCTGCGCGCCTCGACGCGGAGTTGCTGCTCGAATACGTAACCGGGTTGTCACGTACGAATTTCCGAGCGAACCCCGAGCGCGAGCTGCCTGCGGCCGCAGGCTGGTCGTTTCAACAGCTCGTCAAGCGCCGCTCGCAGGGCGAGCCGGTTGCATACATCCGCCAGCAACAGGAGTTCTGGTCGCTGCTGCTGGAGGTGAGCCCGGCGGTGCTGATCCCGCGACCGGAAACCGAGCTGGTGGTCGAACGCGTGCTGGCTCATATAAATAAAGAAGACACGGTCCGAGTTGCCGACCTCGGCACCGGAAGCGGCGCAATCGCGGTGGCGCTCGCTTCCGAACGGCCCAGCGCCACCGTGTTCGCCAGCGATGCATCCAAGGACGCGCTGGAGCTCGCGAGCCGCAATATCGGCCGTTTGCAACTGACCAACGTATCGCTATTACACGGCAGCTGGTGGGCGCCGTTCGAGGGTATGCGCTTGCACGCGATCGCGTCCAATCCGCCCTACATTGCGCAGGACGATCCCGACCTCGCGCCTGATGTAAAGCGCTTCGAGCCTGGAATGGCGCTGATTTCCGGGCGCACGGGCTTCGAAGCCATCGACGTCATCATCCGCGATGCGCCGACACACCTGGAGACCGGCGGCTGGCTGGTGCTGGAACACGGCTGGAAGCAGGCCGAAGCCGTCCGGCAGCGGCTTGTGCGTGGAGGCTTCGTTCACGTACGCTCGCACGCCGATCTGGCCGGTCACGAACGCGTCACCGAAGGCCAGTGGCCAGAGGTTAGAGATTGACGGTTGGTTAAAGCCTCCGGCTCTCTGACTGATCTCCAACCGGTATCCGCCAACCGCGGCAGGAAAATCATCATGCTCGAATTCAAGACCTCCAAGGGCACTTTCACCGTTCAGCTGTTCGACAAACAGGCGCCGATCACGGTGGAGAATTTTTATCGCTATGCCGACGAGGGCTTTTTCGACGGCACGATTTTCCATCGCGTGATCCCCGGCTTCATGGTTCAGGGTGGCGGCTTGACGGACGATATGCAGAACAAGCAGGGCCACGCGCCGATCAAGAACGAAGCCACCAACGGCCTGAAGAACAAGCGCGGCACGCTGGCCATGGCGCGCACCAACCAGGTCGACAGCGCCACCTCGCAGTTTTTCATCAACCTGGTGGACAACGATTTCCTGGATCACAAGGGCCAGAGCAACTACGGCTACGCCGTGTTCGGCCGGGTCGATTCGGGCATGGAAGTGATCGACGCCATCGCGGCGGTCAAGACCGGTAGCCGCAGCGGCCATCAGGACGTGCCGGTGGAAACCATCACCATCGAGTCGGTCAAGCGCATCGAGGCGCCGGCCAAGTAGCCCTAAGGCTCCCGGCTGTACGGTCGTCGCCGCGTCGGCGGCGACTCCAAAATGAAAACGCCGGGCGCACTTGCGTGCGCCCGGCGTCTGGAGTCAATCGGAGTCAGCTTACTTGAATAAAACTGACAGGTTGATCACATCCACGTCGCTCTCACCCGCCTTCTCGTCATCGCCCACGTCGAAGTACTTCTGGTACTCCACGCGCAGCGAAAAACTCTCGTTGATGTTCCATGCGCCACCGATGCCGGCGAACAGTTCCGTCTGACTCGCATCCACGCGGCGATGGTACAGATTGAAAACATCGTCTTCGAACTCGGCGCTCATGTAGCGCAGGCGATTGGTCACGCGCGTATCGGCGTAGTACAGACCGCCGCGCACGTGCAGATCGAAATGCTGGCTGGCCGGGAACATGCCGAGCACGCTCGCGGTGATGCCAGTGCTGGTGATCTGCCGGGCGCGCTGGAAGTCGCCGGACAGCGGCCGGACGTAGATGTCCACCGGATCGCAGGTATCGCAAAAGAATCCGTAATCGCCAGTCAGCGTGCCCGTCATGCTGTACAGGAACTCGCCGAGATTCACATAGCCGGCTTCGACCGCGACCCAACGATTGAAGCGATAGCCGATCTGGGCGCCCCACGGCGTCAGGCTGTCGTCCTGAGTCGAACCCTCGGGGCTGAGCGTCACCTGGGTGAACGGCTGGATGGGCAACGTGGCCAGCTCGGCCGGCAAGCCCGCCGTGATGGAAGCGTCGTTGGCGCTCTTGCCGGGCACATCGTATTCGCCGCTGCCGCCCCATGCAGTGAAGTAAAAGCCGCGGTAATCCTCGTCGTCGGCCTGCGCCGGGGTCGCCAGCGCACAGCCGAGCGCCAGGCCCGCAAGCCAGCCCGCTTTATTGTTCATATCCCGATGCATCATGTGCCAGCGTCTCCGTAAGTCCGTGACAGTCGCTAAATTGCAGCCAGAAAAGCAGCCGGTGTTCGGCGTATTTTGGGCCGCGATACTAGACGATTATGTGCAATCAACCAGCGACTGCATCACACTTGGCCGGGCGTTACCGCGCTTTCGTGATCTATGTCCGATTCCCATTCGACAAAACATCCCGTGCTTCGAATGTTTCGTTTCGCTTTGCGGCTGGTCCTGTTGGTACTCCTCCTGAGCGTCGGCTCGGTTCTCCTGCTGCGGTGGGTGGACCCACCCACCAGCGCGTTCATGATTCGCGAGCGGCTGTCCGCCGGCCAGCCTGGCAAGCCGCGCAACGTTCAGTACCGATGGGTGGATGACGAGCGAATCTCGCCGCATATCAAAGTGGCGGTCATCGCGGCCGAGGACCAGAAGTTTCCCAGCCATCACGGCTTCGATCTGGAATCGATCAACGACGCGCTGGAGGATCGCGAGCGCGGCCGCCGTGTGCGCGGCGCGAGCACGTTGTCACAGCAGGTGGCCAAGAACCTGTTCCTGTGGCCAGGACAGAGCTGGGTTCGCAAGGGCCTGGAGGCTTACTTCACGGTGTTGATCGAGACGCTCTGGCCCAAGCGCCGCATTCTCGAGGTCTATGTGAACATCGCCGAATTCGGCAGCGGAGTCTTCGGTGTGGCCGTGGCTTCGGAGGTTTATTTCAAGAAGCCGGCCGCGGCGCTCAATGCATCGGACGCGGCCTTGCTCGCCGCTGTGTTGCCCAGCCCGAAACGCATGAAGGTGCACTCGCCGTCGCGCTATGTGCGCTCGCGACAGGAATGGATCCTGGGACAGATGCAGGGTCTGGGCGGCGTCGGGCTGCTACGTGAGATCGAGCCCGCCGCCACCAAACAGAAAAAGAATAAGGGCTGATTCCGCCGTCAGGCGCGCACGACTTTTTGCTCGATCGCGCCGAAGATGCTGCGGCCCTCACCGTCGAACATCTCGATGCGCACCGAGTCGCCGAACTTCAGGAACGACGTGACCGGCTTGCCCTGCTCGATCTGCTCCAGCGTACGCCGCTCGGCGATACAGGCCGAACCCAGCGAACGATCGTAGTTGGAGATGGTGCCGGAGCCGAGCACCGTGCCGGCGCGCGCGTTGCGAGTCAGCGTGATGTGCTCGACCAGCCGGGCGAAATCGAAAGTCATATCCACGCCCGCGTTCGGCTTGCCAAAGGGCTGGCCGTTGATGTGCACCACCAGTGGCAAATGCACTCTGCCTTCCGACCACGCGTCGCCGAGTTCGTCCGGAGTGACGGCGACCGGCGAGAACGCGGTCGCGGGCTTGGATTGATAGAAGCCAAAGCCTTTCGCCAGCTCGCCCGGAATCAGATTGCGCAACGACCAGTCGTTCACCAGCATGATCAGTTTGATGTGCTGGAACGCGGCGTCGCGCTTGGTGCCCATGGGCACATCGTCGGTGACGATGGCCACCTCGCCTTCCAGATCGATGCCGAACTCTTCGCTCGGCACCGGCACGTCCTGACGCGCGCCGAGGAAGTCATCCGAGCCGCCTTGATAGACCAGCGGATCGGTCCAGAAACTTTCTGGCATCTGCGCGCCGCGCGCCTTGCGCACGAGCTCGACATGATTCACATATGCCGAGCCGTCGACCCAGTGATATGCGCGCGGCAAGGGTGCCATCGCGTTCGACGGATCGAATGCGAACGATCCGCTCACCGCGCCCTGCTCCAGCGCCGCGGCCACCTGGACCAGCTCCGGAGCGATGTTCGACCAATCGTCCAGCGCCGCCTGCATCGTTGGCGCGATCTGCGGGACCGCGACAGCTTTGGTGAGATCGCGACTGACGACCACCAGTTGGCCGTCGCGAGAGGAGCTACGAATGCTTGCCAGCTTCATTTGGTCTTCCAGCTATCCACATATCCGGACCACTCGACCGCGGCGGCGGCTTCGGTGATCTCCAGTGCATCGCGCGTATCGATCATGACCGCGTACTCATCCGTCGCCGGCTTGGACTGCACCAGCATGTTCTTCAACGCCTTGGGATGCGGCCCATGGGTGAAGCCACAAGGATGCAAGGTCATCATGCCGGGCTTGATGTTGTCGCGCGAGAAAAAGTCACCCGCGTGATAGAACAACACTTCGTCGTAGTCGTCGTTGTTGTGAAAAAACGGGACCTTCAAGGCGCCCGGATCGGTCTCGAACGGCCGCGGCACGAAGGTGCAGACCACGAAGCGATTGCCAACAAACGTGGTGTGCGCCGAGGGCGGCAAGTGATAACGATGGCTCGCCACCGGGCGAATGTCCTTGACGTTGATGCGCACCACCGACAGGTCGCCATGCCAACCGGTCGCGTCCAGGGGATTGAACGGATAAGTGACGGTCGAAATCGAGCTGTTGCGTTTGACGCGCACCTGCCAACGATCGTTGCCGTTTCGCCGGGGTCGATCGTCCGCTTGCTGAGCCACGAACATCGCATCCATTTGCGGCACGTCCAGCATGGCCGGATCGAAGATGGCGTGCGCGCCAAGCAGACCTTTATCCGGCAACGAATAGCTGGAGTTAGTCGCTTCGATGAGCAGCGCGAAGACGGGTTGTTGTTGGGGCTCCTGCAGCTCGATGCGCCACATCGTGCCGCGAGGGATCACTACATAGTCGCCCGCCGCCAGCGTGAGATGACCGTAGTCGCAGTAAAACTCGCCGGCGCCACGATGCACGAACAACAAATCGTCGCCATCGGCGTTGCGAACCAGATGATCCATCGATTCGCCAACATTCCACACGCGCACGCGGACGTGCGCGTTGCGCAGAATCTCGGCAGCCTGCCAGGGCGACGCCTGGCCAGCTTCGAACTTGGTCAGGTCGAAGGCATGCGGACGCAGCGGCCCTTCGAACTCCACCCACCCGGTGGGCGGATGGCGATGATGAAAGAAGGCGGCCGGGCCGAAAAAACCTTCCTTACTGATCTCGCGCTCGTAGGTGCCCGGCGGCAGGTCGGCATGCGCCTGCCGCGAGGCCGTCCCCTCGACGCGGGATGGAATGATGGGCCGTTTCATGGCGCACCTCGAAAGTCGCTTCTATGTTTCATCGTGCCACCCCGCGTACATGGAAGTACCTCATCCCCAGGAGGACGGCGAGAGGCAAAAGTCACGCCTTTTGCCGACTCGCACGAGGGTCGTGGCAGGATGCCCGATCCCTCGTTTCAATCAGATCACACCGCGGCGCATCTGATCGAGCTCGATGGACTCGAACAGCGCCTTGAAATTGCCTTCGCCGAAGCCGTCGTTGCCCTTGCGCTGAATGATCTCGAAAAAGATCGGTCCGATGACGTTCTGGGTGAAGATCTGCAACAGCAGGCCCTCGCCCTTGTCCGGGTTGCCGTCGATCAGGATGCGGCGCTTGCGCAGCTCTTCCAGATTCTCGCGATGCCCGGTGACGCGGGCGTCCACGCCTTCATAATATGTATCGGGCGTATCCTGAAACTGCACGCCCTGCTCGCGCAGCACGTCGACCGTGCGCACGATGTCCGAGGTGCCGAGTGCGATATGCTGAATGCCTTCGCCCTTGTATTCGCGCAGGTACTCTTCAATTTGCGACTTGTCGTCCTGGGACTCGTTGATCGGGATGCGGATCTTGCCGCACGGGCTGGTCATGGCGCGGCTGAACAGGCCGGTCTTTTTGCCTTCGATGTCGAAGTAGCGGATCTCACGGAAGTTGAACAGCTTCTCGTAGAAGCCGGCCCACTTGTCCATGTTGCCGCGAGCCACGTTGTGAGTCAGATGATCGATATAGGTCAGCCCGGCGGTGCGGCCCAGCGAATGGCCCGACACCGGCACGAAATCGACGTCGTAAATCGTGCGCTCGCCGTAACGGTCGACCAGATAGACCAGGCTGCCGCCGATGCCTTCGATGGCGGGAATGTTCAACTCCATCGGGCCGACGCGGGTTTCCACCGGCTTGGCGCCGAGCTCCACGCAGCGCTTGAAGGCGTAGGCCGCGTCCTTGACGCGAAACGCCATGGCGCAGGCCGAGGGGCCGTGTTCCTTGGCGAAACGCTGACCGAAGCTGTCTGCTTCCGCATTGATGATGAAATTGATGTCGCCCTGCCGATGCAACGTGACATTCTTGCTGCGATGTTTGGCCGTGGCCGGAAACCCCAGCCGTTCGAACAGGGTGCGCAACAACTCCGGATCTTCGGCGGTGTATTCGACGAACTCGAAACCGTCGGTGCCGAGCGGATTCTGGCTATTCATGGGGATCCCTCCGGGGGACGGGGCATCGGTGATGCGAATGGGTGCGGAACGAATGGTTACAATTGAAACTATATCCCTGGGAGCCGTCAAGAGGAGCGCCGGTAAACCATGACCGGGTCTAAAGAAAAAGATCTCGCGGCGGCGCCGGGCACCAGCCGCGCTCAGAAAGATGCGACCGTGGCGCCGGGCACCGGCCGCGCTCAAAAGGATGCCGCCGTCGAACCGGGCGACAGCCCGCTGCACCTGGATCGCTTCATTCCCTACCGCCTGTCGGTGCTCTCGAACACCATCAGCATGCTGATCGCGAGCGCCTATGAACGAGAGTTCGGCCTGAGCATCCCGCAGTGGCGAATCATGGCCGTGCTGGCGCGCTATCCGGATCTGTCGGCGGTGGAAGTGGCCGAGCGCACGGCCATGGACAAAGTCGCGGTCAGCCGGGCCGTGCAGGGCCTGCTCAGCTCCAAGCGAGTGCTGCGCGCTTATGACAAGGGCGACCGCCGACGCTCCATCCTGCGCCTGTCTGCCGCTGGACAGGCTGTGTACACGCGCGTCTCGCCAATGGCGCTGCGCTACGAGCAGGAGTTGCTCAGCGCGTTGAGCCCCGCCGACCAGCGCACGCTCGACCGACTGCTCACCCGGTTGATGGACCAAGCACAATCCATGCAGGCGAGTCGCGATAGTTAGCAAGGCTTCGCTATACTCCGCGCCGCTTGTATGCAATGGGTCAGTGGCGAAGGGAGCGGCGAACGAGTGAGAACAGTGGCGGAGTTCCGCATCGAGTACCTGCGGCAGCTGAGTCCGCAAGGCCGCCCACTCGATGAGCTGCCGGCATTCGCGGCGGACAACGACGAGTTGCTGAAGATGTTCGCGGCCATGCTCCGCGCGCGCACGTTCGACGCCAAAGCGGTGAATCTGCAACGCACCGGCAAGCTCGGCACCTACGCGCCCTGCCTCGGCCAGGAAGCCGCGCATGTCGGCGTCGGCGCGGCCATGCGCCCCGAAGACTGCCTCGCCATCGTCTATCGCGAGATCGGAACGCTGTTCTGGCGTGGCGTGAGCATGACGGAAGTGTTGCTGTACTGGGGCGGAGATGAACGCGGCAACAACTTTGCCGTGCCCCGCCACGATTTCCCCTGGTGCGTACCCATCGCCACTCAGACGCTGCACGCAGCCGGCGCCGCCATGGCGTTCAAGATTCGCAAAGAGCCGCGCTGCGCCGTTGCTTACATCGGCGATGGCGGCACCTCCGAAGGCACGTTCTATGAAGCGATGAACCTGGCCGGCGCGCGCCAGCTGCCCATCGTGTTCGTGATCGTCAACAACAAGTGGGCCATCTCGGTCCCCATCGAACAACAGACCGCCGCGCAAACCCTGGCGCAAAAAGGCATCGCCGCCGGCATTCCCGGCATGCAGGTCGACGGCAACGACGTGATCGCGGTTCGCGATTGCATGTCGCGCGCCCTGGAGAATGCCCGCAATGGCGGCGGCCCGGCCGTGATCGAAATGATGAGCTATCGTTTGAGCGATCACACCACCGCCGACGACGCGAGTCGTTACCGCGACGAAGCTGAAGTCGCCGAAGCGTGGAAGGTCGAGCCGCTGGTGAGATTGCGCAAACTGCTCGAATCGCGCGGCGTGCTCGATGAAGCACGCGAGCAAGCCATGAAGGCGCAGTTCACGCGCGAGGTCGACGCTGCCGTTCAGGAATATCTGAGCACTCCGCGTCAATCCACCGATGCGATGTTCGATCATCTGTACGCCAACCCTCCTGCCTATCTCGAAGCGCAAAAGGAAATCGCGCGTCGTTACGCCGGCACCGGCCGGCCTTCGCACTGAAGTTTCGCGCATGCCTAAAGTCACAATGGTCGAAGCCATCGCGATGGCCCAGGCGTGGGAGCTGGCGCACGATCCCAGCGTGGTCGTGCTCGGTGAGGACGTCGGCAAGAGCGGCGGCGTGTTTCGCGCCACCTCGGGACTGTTCGAAAAGTTCGGCGCCGATCGCGTGCAGGACACGCCGCTGGCGGAGAACATGATCGCCGGCATGTGCGTCGGCATGGCCGCGCAAGGCATGCGGCCGGTGGCCGAAATCCAGTTCATGGGATTTCTGTATCCGGCGGTCGATCAGATCGTGAATCACATGAGCCGATTGCGTCATCGCACGCGCGGGCGACTGTCGTGTCCGGTGGTGATTCGCACGCCGCACGGCGGCGGCATCCATGCACCGGAACATCACTCCGAATCGGTGGAGTCGATGATTGCGCACGTGCCCGGCATTCGCGTGGTCTGCCCTTCGTCGCCGGCGCGCGCCTATGGACTGTTGCTGGCGTCAATTCGCGATCCCGACCCGGTGTTGTTCCTCGAACCCACGCGGATCTATCGGCTCGCCAAACAGGAAGTGGCCGACGACGGCGTCGCTGCGCCGCTGGATGTTTGTTACATCCTTCGTGAAGGCGAGGACGTCACCATCGTGACCTGGGGGGCGATGACTATTGATGTGTTGCAAGCGGCCGAGCAGCTCGCCGCGCAGGGCGTCAGCGCCGAAGTGATCGATCTCGCCACCGTGAGCCCCATCGATGCCGAGACCATTCTCGACTCGGTCGCGAAGACCGGCAGATTAGTGATCGTTCACGAAGCCGCCCGCAACTGCGGCGTCGGCGCGGAGATCGCGGCCATCGTTGCCGAGCACGGTCTGTACGATCTGCTCGCCCCCATTCAACGAGTCACCGGCTTCGACACCGTCGTGCCGTTGTATCGGCTCGAGAACGATTACATCCCAAGCGTGGCGCGCATCGTAGACGCTGCCAAAGTCACACTGGCCGGTTAGGACGAAGCTTATGACTGTTACCTTCAACCTCCCCGACCTCGGCGAAGGCCTGCCCGAAGCGGAAATCGTGACCTGGCATGTCGCCGAGGGTCAGCGCGTCGAAGTCGATCAGCCGTTGCTGTCCGTGGAAACGGCCAAGGCCGTGGTGGACGTGCCCAGCCCCTACTCCGGCAAGATCCAGCGCCTGCACGCAAAGCAAGGCGATACCGTGCAAACGGGCAAGCCGCTGGTCGATTTCGATCTGCCGTCGCAGTCGAACGCCGCCGGGAATTCATCTTCTCCTTCGCTTGCCGGCCAGGAAAAGGCCGGTGGGCACGGCGCGCAGCCTTCGAATCAAGGCATGGCCGCTGGGCAAGGCGCGAAGGCGCCGTCGAATCAGGGAATGGTTGTTGGCCACATGGCCACGCGTAGCGAAGAGCTCGTTGATCACGCGATCGTCGGCCGCGGTCGACGTGCATTTCGAGACCGCGATGGTGGTCGTGTGCGCGCCGCGCCGGCCGTTCGCATGTTGGCAAAACGTTTAGGCGTCGAATTGAGCGCCTGCGGCACGACCGGCCGACACGGCCTGGTCAGCGTGGATGACGTTCTTGCCCGCGCCAACCTGAACAAGCCTCAACAGCGCTCGCCTGCCGTCGCCGGTCTGACCGACGCCGATAAATTGCGCGGCCCGCGCAAGGCCATGGCGCAAAGCATGTCTCTGTCTCGCGATGAGATCGCGATGTGCACGATCTTCGACGACGCCGACATCGACGTCTGGAAGAGCAAAGGCGACATCACGATCCGCCTGATTCGCGCCATCGTCGCCGGCGTCAAGGCCGAACCCGCGTTGAACGCACTGTTCGACCCGTCCGTGCCGGCGCGCAAGCTGATGGAACCAGTTCATCTGGCGATGGCAGTGGATACAACGGACGGTTTGATCGTTCCGGTGCTACGTGACGTCGGCTCGCAATCGCCGGCGCAATTGCGCGCACAACTGGACGACATCAAGCAGCGGACGCGCAGCCGTACCATCACGCCGGAAGAGATGCGCGACTACACCATCACACTTTCCAATTTCGGCACCGTGGCCGGACGATATGCAACGCCCCTGGTCGTGCCCCCCACCGTCGCCATCCTCGGCGCCGGCAAGTTACAACGTGACGTAGTCGCGGGTGAAACAGCGCCGGAAATACATGTTCGTCTGCCGCTGTCATTGACCTTCGACCACCGCTGCGTCACCGGCGGCGAAGCGCTCCGCTTCCTGGCCGCCGTGATCGCGGATCTGCAGCTCGCCAATTGATCGAGCTAACCGCCAGAAAGCTCCAACACGCGCCGTTATTCGTTTTTGGTTGGCCATTCCGGCCAGTCATCCCTTACGCTATGCGTCACCATCATGGTGACCTCGAAGCACTGCGCGCTCTTACAATCCGCCAATAAAGTTGCGCCCGCTACTGATTGCATACAAGTGAGCCCAAGCGCTCTATGCGGGGCTCGCTGCCAACCTCAACCATCAACGTTCGCATCATGACACCGACCATTCCCGCTGCCCGTCAGAAGCTGATCGAGCGAATCGCGCAGGCCGCCCGCGAGCTGAGAAAACGCGGCGACCCGCTGGATGTTCAGGAATTCATCCGTCATTACTATCGGGGCGTGGGTGAAGAGGACATGGCCGAGCACGCCAGCGAAACGCTGGCTGCACTCGCGCTCGCGCACCTGCGCAGCGCCGCCGTTCGCAAGCCCAACCGACCGTTGGTGCGTGTATTCAACACCGATCAGGAACGCGACGGCTGGAGCAGCACGCACACCATCGTGGAAGTCACCACCGAAGACATGCCGTTCCTGGTGGACTCGCTCGGCATGGTGCTCACCCAGGCCGGGCTCACTATTCATATGATGGTCCATCCGGTGCTGCCTGTGCGCCGAGATCGCACCGGCAAGCTCGAAGCCCTGGCCGAGGATAGCGACAACAAGAAGTTCACCAACGAATCCTGGCAGCACATCGAGATCGATCGCCTCGGCGCGCCCGAGCGCTTGCAGGAATTGGAACAGAAGCTGTTACGCACCCTCGAGGACGTACGCCTCGCGGTCGCCGACTGGACGCAGATGCGCCAGCGCGCCACCGAACTCGCCAACGAGATCGAGCGCGAAAATCCCGGCGTGCAGCCGAACGAAGCCCGCGAAGCCAAGGCGCTGCTCGACTGGATGGCCGCGAATCATTTCACCTTCCTCGGCTATCGGCAGTACGAGTTGCGGCGAGGGCGCAGCGAAGACTTGTTGGTGCCCATGCCAGAGACCGGCCTCGGCATCCTTCGCGCGCGCAAGGGATATCGCGCCGAGCCCACCGTGCTCAAGGGTGAGTTGCGCGAACGCGCACGTCAGCCCGAGTTGCTGATGATCACCAAGGCAAACTCAGTCTCGACCGTGCATCGCTCCACCTATCTCGACTACGTGGGCGTGAAAACAGTCGACGCGCAGGGCCGCGTCACCGGCGAGAAACGCTTCCTCGGCTTGTTCACGTCGGCGGTCTACAACCGCAGCCCGCGGGAAATCCCGATGCTCCGACACAAGATCGAGCGCGTGGTCGGGCACTTCGGGTTGGATCCCGCCAGCCACGACGGCAAGGCCGTGGTTCACGTGCTGGAAACCTATCCTCGCGACGAGCTGTTCCAAGCCAGTGTCACGGACCTGATCCGCACCGTCCGCGGCATCGTCAATCTCTATGAGCGCCAGCGCGTTCGTGTATTCCTGCGTCGGGATACGTTCGGTCGCTTCTACTCCGCCCTCGTGTTCGTACCGCGCGACCGCTACAACACGCAGGTCCGTCAAAAGATGGAAGCGGTGATCAACGAGAAGCTGCAAGCGACCGCGATCGAATCGCAGGTGCAGCTGTCGCAGTCGGCTCTGGCTCGCGTGCACATGATCATCCGTTTGCCGGCCGACGGCGGCCCGCGCATCGATGCCGAAGAGCTGGAAGAGCTGATCGCCGAGACCGTCCGCACCTGGAACGACCGGTTGCGCGACGCCTTGATCGAGAAGCACGGCGAGCTGGACGGCCGCTTGATCGCCGAAAAATATAAAGACGCATTCCCGGCGGCGTATGAAGAAGACACCAGCGCCGAAGTCGCGCTCGAGGACATCGGACAACTGGATCAAGTCATCGCCGACCCCGATCGGGTCGCGATGCGCCTGGCCAGCGGTGAAGGCCAGACCGTGCATCTGCGCCTGTTCCGCGCCTCCTCGCCGATCGCGCTCTCACAAGCGTTGCCGATCCTGGAGAACATGGGCTTCCTGATCGTGAGCGAACGCCCGTATCGGATCGGCGTGCCGGGCGGGCGCGAGATCTGGCTGCAGGATTTCGAAATGCAGCGTCGCGATGGCGGCACCATCAATCCCGCCGCGCTCGGCGAACGTTTCACCGATACCTTCACCGCGGTGTGGACCGGCCGAGCCGAGAACGATGGGTTCAATCAGCTCATCGTGGTCACCAACGTCACCTGGCGTCAGGCCAGCGTGCTGCGCGCCTATTGTCGTTACGCGATTCAGACCGGCGCGAGCTTCAGCCAGGCGTACATGGAGCAGGTGCTGATCTCGAACGCACGGATCGCGGCCATTCTGTCGCAGCTGTTCGAAGCGCAGTTCGATCCGGCCATCAAGCCGGCCAAGCGCAGCGGCGAAGTCGATCGCTTGAAACAGGAATTGTCCGATCTGCTGGACTCGGTCCGCAGCCTGGATGAAGACCGCATCCTGCGTCGTTTCGCGCACGCCATTCAGGCGACTCTGCGCACCAACTATTTTCAGCTCGACCGCAGCGGCGCACCGAAAGACCGCCTGTCGTTCAAGCTCGACGCGCGCAGCATTCCCGAAGTCCCGCAGCCCCGCCCTGCCTTCGAGATTTTCGTGTACTCGCCGCGCGTCGAAGGCGTGCACCTTCGCATGGGTCAGGTGGCCCGCGGCGGCATCCGCTGGTCGGATCGTCGCGAAGACTTCCGCACCGAAGTGCTGGGCCTGATGAAGGCGCAGAACGTGAAGAACACGCTGATCGTGCCGGTCGGCGCCAAGGGCGGCTTCGTGCCCAAACGCATGCCCGCCGGTGCAAGCCGTGAAGAAGTGCAGCGTGAAGGCATCGAGTGCTATCGCACCTTCATCTCGGCGCTGCTCGACATCACCGACAACATCGTCGAAGGCAAGATCGTGCCGCCCGCGCAGGTGGTCCGCCGCGACGGCGACGATCCGTATCTGGTGGTGGCGGCCGACAAGGGCACGGCCACCTTCTCGGACATCGCCAACCAGCTGGCCGCCGACTACAACCACTGGTTGGGCGACGCGTTCGCCTCGGGCGGCTCGGCCGGTTACGACCATAAGAAGATGGGCATCACCGCCCGCGGCGCCTGGGAATGCGTGAAGCGCCACTTCCGCGAAATGGGCATCGACACCCAGTCGCAGGACTTCACCGCGATCGGCATCGGCGACATGGCCGGCGACGTGTTCGGCAACGGCATGCTGCAGTCTCCGCACATCCGGCTGCTGGCCGCGTTCAATCACCAGCACATCTTCCTGGACCCGGATCCGGACGCGGCGCTCTCATATAAAGAGCGTCAGCGGCTGTTCAACCTGCCGCGCTCCACCTGGGAAGACTACAGCCGCAAGCTGATCTCCAAGGGCGGCGGCGTGTACCCACGCAGCGCCAAGTCCATCAAGGTGTCGCCCCAGGTGCAGGTCATGCTCGGCATCAAGCGCGACACGTTCACGCCCATCGAGTTGATCCGGGCGATCCTGTGCATGCCGGTGGACCTGCTGTGGAACGGCGGCATCGGCACCTATGTGAAGGCCGCCGATGAATCTCACATCGAGGTGGGCGATCGCGCCAACGACGCCGTGCGCGTCAACGGCCGCGACTTGCGCTGCAAAGTGGTGGGCGAAGGCGGCAATCTCGGCTTCTCGCAACGCGGCCGCGTCGAGTACGCGCTGGCGGGCGGCCGCCTCAACACCGACTTCGTCGACAACTCCGGTGGCGTCGACTGCTCCGACCACGAAGTCAACATCAAGATCCTGCTGAACAACCTGCCCAAACGTGCGGGCCTCACGCTGGAGAAGCGCAACGACCTGCTGGCCGACATGACCGACGAGGTTGCGGCGCTGGTCCTGCGCGACAACTATCTGCAGAGCCAGGCACTGTCAATGCTCGAAGCGCGCGCCAGCAAGGATCTGCTGGAGCACGCGCATTCCATTCGCCGCCTGGAAGTGTCGGGCCTGCTGGATCGCGGCCTGGAGTTCCTGCCGGCCAGCGAAGAGATCGCCGAGCGCCATCAGGCCGGCCGCGGGCTGACCCGACCGGAGCTGGCTATTCTGCTGGCGTACGCCAAGATGGCGCTGTACTCCAAGCTGATCGATTCGGATGTGCCCGAGGATCCGTACCTGGCCCACGAGTTGGAGCGTTACTTCCCTGCATTGATGCAGAAACGTTTCAGCAAGTATCTTTCCGAACATCGGCTGCGACGCGAAATCATCGCCACCGCGACCACCAACAGCATCGTCAATCGCATGGGCCCGACGTTCGCGCGTCGTGTTCAGGAAGACACCGGCGCCAACGCCGGCACGGTCGCTCGCGCTTACGCCATCGCCCGCGAGTTCGTCGCCATGCGCGACACCTGGGCCGACATCGAAGCGCTCGACACCAAGATCGCTGCGGCCGTGCAGTACGAAATGATGTTCGAGACCACCCGGCTGCTGCGCTTCTGCACCTACTGGCTGATCCATCGGCAGAGCGGTCGACTCGACATCGAGCGCCAGGTGTCGCGCTTCCGCGCCGGCATGAAGGAGCTGGACGGCCTGCTGCCGCGAGTGTTGACGGGCGACGATCTGGCCGCTTTCAACAATCGCCAGAGCCGTTACACGAGCGCCGCGGTGCCCGACAAGCTGGCGCGTCGCATGGCCAGCCTGGTGGCGCTGCGTTCCGGCCCGGACCTGATCGAGATCGGCGAACAAACCGGCTTGCCGCTGGATCGAGTCGCGCCACTTTATTTCGGCGTCGGCACTGCCTTGTCGCTGGACTGGATTCGCGAGCAGGTCGAAGCGCTCGGCGTCGAGGGTCACTGGCAGGCGGTCGCACGCACCACCCTACGCGACAACGTCTACAACCTGCAGCGAGTGCTGAGCTTGCAAGCAATCGGCGAAGCGAAGCGCGTTCAGAAGGACAGGAAAGGCGCGCAGCCGGCCGAATTGCTGGAAGGTTGGATCGCCCGTCATCGCGCCGCTGTCGATTACTTGCGACAGACGGTGAGCGACATGCGAGCGTTGCCGGCGATGGACTTCGCCACCCTGTCGGTGGCGCTGCAGGCCGTGCGCCGCATGACTGAATGAGTTGGTTCTTTTCCGCACCGGCGTTAGAAAACTGTAACAAATTCAACTTAGATTAGCGCCGCCAAGTGACGGCAACTGGCGACAGGTGATGCTCCGCAGGCGCGGCTTCCGGCCGTAGCTCGCGAGCATCACCTGAATGGACCCGGCGACACCTGCGGGTTGAGGGCGATGTCTGCTATAAAGTCGGCCCTCATTCACCCTCACTTTAGTTATGCCTGGCCAACTCGTACTCCTGCGTCACGGACAAAGCACCTGGAATCTGGAAAACCTGTTCACCGGTTGGGTGGACGTGGATCTCACCGATCAGGGGCGCAATGAAGCGCGCGAAGCCGGTCGGCTGCTGAAGGCCGAGGGTTTCGAGTTTCAACAAGTGTTCACCTCGGTGTTGAAGCGCGCCATCCGCACGATGT
The DNA here is from genome assembly GCF_016801985.1 of Steroidobacter gossypii. GTDB lineage: Bacteria > Pseudomonadota > Gammaproteobacteria > Steroidobacterales > Steroidobacteraceae > Steroidobacter > Steroidobacter gossypii. Next base: position 74,844 of record NZ_JAEVLS010000001.1, read on the forward strand.
GGATCGTGCTGGACGAGATGGATCGCATGTGGCTGCCGGTGGAGCGCAGCTGGCGACTGAACGAGCGTCACTACGGCGCTCTGCAGGGGCTGAACAAAGCCGAGACCGTCGCCAAATTCGGCGCCGACCAGGTGAAGATCTGGCGCCGAAGCTATGACATCCCGCCGCCGGCGCTGTCGCTGGATGATGAACGACATCCGCGCTTCGAGCGGCGTTATGCGTCGCTCAAACCCGACGAGTTGCCCAATACCGAGTCGTTGAAGACCACACTCGATCGAGTGCTGCCGTACTGGAACAACCGGCTCGCTCCGGAGTTAAACGCCGGACGAGATGTATTGGTCGTCGCACACGGGAATAGTCTGCGCGCACTTGTAAAGATGCTCGACGGTATGTCGAATGACGAGATCGTCGAATTCAACATCCCGACTGGCGTGCCCATTCACTATCAGTTGGACAAGGCGCTGAAACCCACGTCGCGACGCTTCCTGGGCGATCCGGAAGCGATCAAGGCGGCAGCCGAAGCCGTGGCGAGACAGACGGAAAAGAAAAATTAGTCTGCTTGGCTTGATCGGGTTTGAAAGTTGAATCTGCGCTGTCGCCGTTTGCGAACAGCGCAGGCGGCATGCAGCGCGGCGAGTGCAGCAAAGCAACAGATGTTTCGAAGCCCCGTTGCGATATCAGCAGCCGCGTGGTGACGGGCAATTTAACACTTGCGAATCAACGATCCATATTGATGCACAGCTGCATCGGAACTGATCGATGGTGAAGCGTGTCATCTGCTCGTCGCGTTCGAATGTTGTACTTGCGCAGCAAACGAGATTGGTCTAATAACCGGCTGCCGGTTTGTTACAGGTGCGGATTTGTTAGATGCCCTGTGTTTGTTTCGAAGGGCTTGAACTGCGCGTTGTGACGTTTCGCGATTCAGCGACGGAAAAAATTACATTGGAATAAAACTTGCTTTGTTCCTGCTCTGTGTTCGGAAGAGCAGCGGACCAGATCGATGGGGCAAGACGCCTTGGAGTCTTGCGATGTTTTTTGCGAGCCGTGGGGACGGGGGCGCAACGCACACACGAACGGCAACGGTGCCTGCTTGGGTGTGCGTCATTGATTGAGGAGTGATGCATGCGTCTTATCAGACTCGCGTTGGTGTTGGCAGCGGTGAGTTTCAATGGGGCCGCGGTGGCGAACCCGGCGGTGAATAGCAATGTGAGCGGCTCGATCGCCGGCACGGTCGGCGCCAACATGGCCGGCTCGGTGGGTAGCAATGCCTCTACACAAATGGTCGCGGGCCAGGCCCAGGTGCGCCTCGGCGGGCTGAACGGCAACGACCGCAACCTTTCCAGGTCCTCGAGCGCCGGCGCGATGGATGAATCCATGCCGCGCGGCTGGCTGATGGCGCTGGTCACGGTGCTGCTGATCGGGCACCAGCTGCGTCGCAAGCATCGCTTCCTGCGTCCGCAGCGGTTCAGCGATCTGTAACGCCAGCACGGCTGCTTCCGCACCCGGCGGGAGGTGAAATGACCAATCAACGTCAACCCCTGAGGTCGTACGATCGTTCGGCCGGCGTCAGCGCGTCGGAGCCGACGTCGCTGTTCGTCCTGAAGTCGCTGCTGTATCCGGTGATGCCGGTGCTCACGCTCGGCCTGTGCATGCTGGTGTGGCGCGAGAACCTGGACGGCCCCTACTTCCTGATGGCGGTGCTGGCCTTCTTCGGCGCGGCGGACGTGCTCGACGCGCTGCCGATGGCGCCGCCGCGTGCCCGCTCGCTGGCCATCGCCTCGTTGCTGGACATCATCTTTCGCTGGTCGCTGGTGATCGCGTTCATCTGGGCGCTGCTGGAAATCGCCGGCATCGCCAATCAGCTGCGTTGGGAAGTGCTGGTGAGCTGGGCCATCGCCACGCCGCTGGTGATCTGGGTGGGTCGGCTGTATGCGCCCCATCTGTTCCTGCGGGCGAGCAACAGCGGCGCGCCTCGCAGAGTGGTGATCGCCGGCGCCAACCGCCTCGGCGCCAAGCTGGCCAGGAGCCTGCAGGAGTCGCCCTGGCTGAACATGGAAGTGCTGGGCTTCTTCGACGATCGCGATTCGGGCCGGCTGCCCGAGGATTGCGCCAATCGGTTGCTGGGCAAGCTCGGCTGGATGCGCGATTACATCGCCCGCAACTCCATCGACGTGGTCTACATCACGCTGCCGATGACGCGCCATCCGCGCATCACCGAGCTGCTGCAGTCGTTAAAAGATTCGACAGCCTCGGTCTACTTCGTGCCGGATCTCACCATGTGCGATCTGATGCAGCCCCGCTTCGATCTGGTGAACGGCATTCCGGTGGTGGCGGTGTGCGAATCGCCGTTCTACGGCGGCCGCGGCATCGCCAAGCGCGTCAGCGACATCGCCATTTCGGCCACCGCCATCGCGCTGTTGTCGCCGGTGATGCTGCTGATCGCGGCGGCCATCCGCCTCACCTCGCCCGGCCCGGTGATCTTCCGCCAGAAGCGCTACGGCTTGGACGGCAAGGAAATCGTGGTCTACAAGTTCCGTTCGATGACCGTCACCGAGGACGGCAACAAGAGTTACACCCAGGTCACACGCAACGACTCGCGCGTGACGCCGATCGGCTCGTTCATTCGTGCAACGTCGCTCGATGAACTGCCGCAGCTGTTCAATGTCCTTGAAGGAACCATGAGCATTGTGGGCCCGCGCCCGCATGCAGTGGCGGTGAACGAGCAGTATCGGCGACTGATCCCCGGCTACATGCTCCGGCATAAAGTGAAGCCGGGCATCACCGGCTGGGCGCAGGTCAACGGCTATCGCGGCGGTGACGACATCGGCTCGATGCGTGCGCGCATCGAACACGATCTGGAGTACCTGCAGCACTGGTCATTGACGCTCGATCTGATGATCATCCTCAAGACAGCCATGGTGGTTTGGAACGACAAGCATGCTTATTAGTCCGATGGCGCGCCGTAATGTCTCGACGCGATTCGTCCCAATGCTGGGCGCGGCGCTGCTGGTGATCTGCTCGATGCTGAGCAGCGTGGCGATGGCGGCGGCTTCGGATTATCGACTGGGGTCCGGCGATCTACTGCGAGTCAACGTGTTCGGCTCGCCGGAGTTGTCCGGCGAGGTGCGGGTGAGCGAGTCCGGCAACATCACCTATCCGTTGATCGGGCAGGTGCAGGTGGCAGGCAAGACGGTCGCCGAGACCGAGGCGCTGCTGGTGAACGCCTTCGTCGCAGGCGGCTACCTGCGGCAGCCGCAGGTCTCGGTGCTGGTGATGGAGTACGTCAGCCAGAAGGTGTCGGTGCTCGGCCACGTCACCAAGCCCGGCCAGTACACCTTGCAGTCCACCAGCCGCGTGCTGGACATGCTCGCCGAAGCGGGCGGACCGAAGGCCGAGGAAGCGGCGGATGTCGCGACCCTGATGCGCAAGGACGGCAGCAAGGCGAGCATCGATCTGGTGGCGTTGTTCAGTGGCGACCCGGCGCAGAACCACGTGGTGGCCGGCGGCGACACTGTTTATGTACCGCGCGCTCCGCAGTTCTATATCTACGGCGAGGTGCAGAAGCCGGGGATGTACAAGCTCGAGCGCAACATGACCGTGTCGCGGGCGATTTCGGCCGGCGGCGGCCTGACCACGCGCGGCTCGGAACGGCGCGTGGTCATCAAACGGAAAGACAAGAACGGTAAGGAACAGCAGTACTCGGCCAAGGGCTCGGATCTGTTGTCGGCTGACGACGTGGTGATGGTGAAGGAAGGCCTGTTCTAAGGTAGGCACACATTGGTTAACGGGAACGAAGCACTATGATGGGCCTGGCTCAAATGTTGAGAGTTCTGCGTGGACGCGCGCTGCTGTTCACGACCATCGTGCTGGTGGTGGTGACGGGCGTGGCGCTCATCAGCCTCATCTCGCCCAAGAAATATGTGGCGGAGCTGGCGCTGGTGGTCGACCTGCAGGGCAACGACCCGATGAAGGAAACGGCGCTGGCCCCCTCGCTGGTGCCCACTCACCTGGCCACCCAGACCGAGATCATCCGCAGCCGCAACGTGGCCATGAAGGTCATCGACAAGATGGACCTGACCAATCAGCCCGAGGTGATCGCAGCGTTCCAGGACAGTGGCGCCGACACCGATCTGCAATCGTGGCTGGTGGCCAACTTGCTGCGCGCGGTGGATGCCAAGACCTCGCGTAACAGCAACATCATTCGTATCTCGTACGGCAGCTCCGATCCCACGGAAGCGGCCAACATGGCCAACGCGTTCGCCGACGCCTACATCCAGACCAGCCTGGAGCTGCGCGTGGATCCGGCCCGTCGCCAGGTGACGTGGTATGAAGAGCAGGTCGCGCAGCTGCGCGACGCGTTGGTGGCCGCGCAGACCAAGTTGTCCAAGTATCAGGCGGATCATGGCGTGCTCGGCGTCGATGCCGCTCGCATGGACGTCGAAAACGCCCGCTTGCAGGAGATCTCCAATCAGCTGGTGGCGGTGCAGGCGCAGATGTTCGACGCCAACTCGCGCAATCAGCAGATCAGCTCCAGCGACCAGCTGGACTCGCTGCCAGATCTGATGAAGAACCCGACCATTCAGAATTTGAAAGCGGAGCTGGCGCGCGCGGAGTCCAAGCTCGCCGAAGTCAGCGAGCGCTACGGCGTGAATCATCCGCAGTACATCGCTTCGAACGCCGAAGTGGCTTCGCTCAAGTCCAAGCTCAACGTGGAAATCGGCGTGACGCGCGGCTCGCTGGTGCAGAGCGCCGCCATTGCGCGCCGCCAGGTGGGCGAAGTGCAGAAGGCGCTGGAAGAACAGAAAGATCGCATCATCGCGCTGAAGAGGCAGCAGGACGAGCTGGCGGTGCTGAGTCGCGACGTCGAGAGCGCGCGCACCGCCTATGACGCAGCCTTGCAGCAGGCCAATCAGACCAAGCTGGAAAGCCGCGTCGATCGTACCAACGTCGCCATTCTCAATCAGGCCACGCCGCCGCTGCTGCCGGACTCGCCCAAGGTCCTGCTCAATCTGGTGGTGGGTCTGTTCGCCGGTATCGCGCTCGCGATCGGCCTGATTCTCACCCTCGAGGTGTGCAATCGCCGCCTGCGCTCCGCCGAAGACCTGGCCGACTTCACCGATTTGCCCGTGCTTGCGGAATTGCCGCAGTTGCCGCCCACCGCGCGCCGCCACGGCCGTCGCGAAGTGCGTCGTGCGCTGAAACTGCAGCCCAACGTTGCCCCGGCGAATTGACGAGTTCAACGAGTTCGAAACATTGAGGACGCCCGTTATGGACGCCGCTGTCGCCCCCAGAGCTCGCCTTCCCAGGGTCACTCGCCCGCGCATTCGCATCGGCGAGATCCTGCTCAACATGGGCGCGATCTCCGAAGCCGATCTGCAAAAGGTTCTGGCCGCGCACCTGGATCGTGGCGAACCGTTCGGCAAAGTCGCGGTGGCCATGAAGGTGATCACCGAAGGCGAGCTGCGTACCGCGTTATCGCAGCAGTTCGCGTATCCGATCGCTCGCATTGGCGAATCGGCGCTGTCGCCGATGCTGGCTGCGGCTTACGAGCCATTCGGGCAGTACGCCGAAGGGCTCCGCACGCTGCGCAGCCAGTTGTTGATGCGCTGGATGGGCGAGCACGATTGCACGCTCGCGGTCTGCTCGGCGCGCAGCGGTGAAGGTTGCAGCACTCTGGCCGCCAATCTCGCCATCGTGTTCTCACAGCTGGGCGAGCGCACGCTGCTGATCGACGCCAACCTGCGCAATCCGGTCCAGCATCACCTGTTCGGTCTCGGCGAGTGCGACGGCCTCACCGACCTGATCAAGGGCGCGACCCGAACCGAAAAGGCGTTGCGCAAGGTCGCGCAGTTCGAAGCTTTGAATGTGTTGTGCGCCGGCACGCCGCCGCCCAATCCGCAGGAGCTGTTGAGCCGCCTGCCGTTCGCGCAATTGCTGGATGAAATGTCCGGCCGTTACGACGTGATCATCATCGACACGCCGCCGCTGCTCGAGTTCGCCGACGGCCAGATCGTCGCGGCCCGCGCTCGCGGCTGCCTGCTCGGCACGCGCAGGGACAGCACGCGCCTGATCGACATCGCCCGCATGAAGGCGCAGCTCGATCCCAACCTGACCCACGTGCTGGGCACTGTGATCAGTGGCTGAAACAACGGCAATCGGCAACTTCAGCGGGGTCCACGCCGCGCCGCGAGCGCAATCCCGACGCGATTTCGTGCCCCTGCTGATGCTGTGCACGCCGATTGCGTGCGCCAGCCTGCTGTCGAAATTCGGCATCCCCGGTTACGCCAACCTGGGCATCGGCATCGCCCTGCCCTTGATGATGCTGGTGCTCGCGTTCGGCATGATCAACGACTGCGTGCGCATCGAGCCGAAGCGCCTGGGCTTCTACTGCATCACTCTGTCGGTACTGATCCTGCCGCAGCTGTTGCAAGCCGGGACCTTCTCGCTGAACTCGCTGATGATGCTGGCGCTGTTGCATCTTCCTTATGTGCTTGTGGTGATGCGCGGCGACGAGCTCGCGCCCAAGGTGCTGACGTTTTTTCTGCACATCGCCAAGCTGCTGGCCGTGCTGGGCATCGCGCAGTATTTCCTGCAGCCGTTCATCGACAAGGCATTTCTGTATCCGATCGATAATCTGATTCCGCAGGATTTCGTGGTGCAGGGCTTCAACGCCCAGGGCACCATCAACTACAACTCTACGCAGATTCGCGCCACCGGCATGTTCATGCTGGAGCCGTCGTTTCTGTCGCAGTATCTGGCCGTCGCCATCATCGCCGAGTCGGTCACCACGCGGCGCCTTTGGCCACTGGGCCTGTACGCTCTCGGCATCATTGCCTCGCACGCCGGCACCGGCATGTTGATCCTGCTGATCTGCATGCCATTCGTGGTGCTCTTCCATCGTCGTTGGGACCTGCTGGCGCTGGGCGTGCTCGGCGTTGCCGGCCTGTTCGCCTTCGGCGAGCTGCTGAATCTGGACTTCATCGCCAACCGCGCCGGCGAGTTCGACGATCCCAACTCCAGCGGCTTCGCCCGCTTCGTCGGCGGCTTCTACATGTTCGACCAGATGCTGTGGCCGGATTTCAAGCGCGCCTTGTTCGGTTACGGCGCCGGCGCCTTCATGGACTACGCGCACCTGTTCAACATCGAAGTGGCCGACATGCCCATGACCAAGATGATGTTCGAATTCGGTCTGGTCGGCGCTTTCACTTACTTCGCTTTCATCGCGACCTCGTTGTTTGCCTCGCCGCTGCCGCGCATGTTGAGTGTGGCGATCGCGCTCACCTTCCTGCTCAACGGCATGTATGTGCCGTTCTCCCACGGACTGGCCATGGGGCTGCTGGTGCTGACCTCGACCAGGAAGGTGCAGACCGTCACCGCCACCGTGCTGAAGACCCGGGCCGCGCGAGTTTAAGGAATGACCATGCCACTCGAACTCATCCTGCTGGCGCTGGCGGTGCTTTGCATCGGTCTGGCTCAGCATCCGTTCATCACGTATCCGCTGTCGTTGCAGCTGCTGAAAAAGTTTTGGCCGCATCGCGCGAAGCCCCTGCCCGCGCGCAAGCCGCACATCGATTTCACTATCTGCATGTGCGCCTATAACGAGGAAGGCGTGATCCGGGAGAAGCTGCAGAACCTGCTGGCCCTCAAGCAGCGCGAGCCGGGCCTGGAGATTCTGATCTATGTGGACGCCGCCAGCGATCAGACCGCCAAGCGGCTGCGCGCCTATGCGCCTCACATCAGTTTCCACGTTTCGCCGGCACGTCACGGCAAGACCTATGGGATGAATCTGCTAGCCAGCCGCGCCACCGGCGACGTGATTCTGTTCACCGACGCCAACGTGATGCTGGACATGGAAGTGCTGGACAAGCTGCGCGCGTCGTTCGAGGACCCCGAGATCGGTTGTGTCTGCGGCAACCTGATCTACACCAATGGCGACGCTTCCGTGACCGCCTCGACCGGCTCGCTCTACTGGCGGCTGGAAGAAGGCATCAAGCGACTCGAGCAGGAAACGGGTTCGGTGATGGGCGCGGACGGATCGTTGTTCGCCATTCGCCGTTCTCTGCACAAGGCGCCGCCGGATCACATCATTGACGACATGTTCGTGTCGTTCTGGGTGCTCATCCAGGGCTATCGCATCGTGCAGTCCAAGGACGCGCGAGCGTTCGAAGAGTCGGCCAGTAACGCCGCCGACGAATTCGGCCGCAAGGCGCGCATCGCCTGCCAGGCGTTCAACGTGCATCGCCTGATCTGGCCGCACCTGCGCAAGATGGATTTCCTGACCGTCTATAAATATGTGTCGCACAAGCTGCTGCGCTGGCTGTGCATCTACTTCCTCGCGCTCGGCGGTGTCTTCCTGCTCGCCGCGCTTGCCGTCGCGGGCTACACCTGGGCCGCGGTCGCGCTGGTCGCGGCGACGATGGTCGGTTTCGTGCTGGGCGCCCGTTATACGGTGAAGCCGTTCTCGCAGATCGTCGACATCATCACCAGCATGGCCGGCGCCGGCCTGGGTGTATGGAAATCCGTGCGCGGCGAATCTTTCCAAACCTGGACGCCAGTGGCGTCGTTGCGCAAGGTTGCCGAATGAGATGTTTGTGGATCAGCCGCCATGTGCCCTACCCCATGAACGAGGGGTTGAAGGTGTACTCGGCGAAACTTTCCGAAGCGCTGGCGCAGGCCGGTGCGTTCGTGCGCGTGCTGGGCTTCGGCGGCACCGAGGCTGCGCCGAAGAACCGCGCTCGCATGGAATGGGTGTCGGTGCGGGGTGAACGTCGCGGTCAGATGGTTGCTTTGTTGAATCGTTTCCCGTTGACCGCGGCCGTCGACTCGACCGACGCGTACCGCGCGCTGCTCGACGAACAGTTGCGGGAGTCCTGGGACGCCATCATCTTCGACAGCTACGGCAGTGGCTGGGCGCTCGATCGCTGCAAGGCGTACCGCGCCAGCCAGTTGGGTTCGCGCTGCATCCTGGTCCATGTTTCTCACAACCACGAAGAGGTGTTGTGGCGTTCCATGGTCAAACAAGCCGAGGCTGGTCTGCCCAAGCGCCTGGCGCTCTGGCAGAACTACTACAAGGTGCGGGCGCTGGAACGTCGGCTGGTGCGGGAAGTCGACCTGGTGTCGGCCATCACCATCGAAGACGAGCAGGCGCTGCGAGCTCATCGGAACGATGACAATCTGCTTACTCTGACTCCCGGCTACGGCGGCGCGGTCGCGCCGGAACGAGTCATTGACGCGTCCGTGCCACGCCGTGCAGTGATCGTCGGTTCATTCCAGTGGGTGGTGAAGCGCGAGAACCTGCACCGCTTCGTCGAACATGCCGACGCCCGATTCGCCGCCGCCGGCATCGAGCTGGTCGTCGCAGGCGACGTCCCGGCCGATCTGAAACAAACATTGACCGCGACCAGTCGCGCCACTCGGTTCGAAGGATTCGTCAGCAACCTGGGTCCGTTCCTGGCTCAGGCCCGCATCGCCATCGTGCCCGAGCTGATCGGCGGCGGCTTCAAGCTGAAGTTCCTGGATTACATCTTCGGTCGCGTGCCGGTCGCGACCGTGGACGCAGCTGCCGCGGGCCTGCCCGCCCGGTTGCGCGCGGACTTGATCACGGGCGGCGACTTCGCCGAGCTCACTTCCGCGATCATCGAGAACATGGATCGCCTGGAGCACTTGAATCAACTGCAGAGCGCAGCGTTCGAACAGGCGCGCACGTTGTATCGATGGGAGGATCGCGGGCTTCAATTGCAGCAGCGCATTGCCGAGTTGCAACAGGCGCGCACGAAATCGCCAGCACGCCCGTCGGCCACGGCCGCGGCGGCGAGCGCCTGAAGGAGCACGGAATGTTCGGTTACGTTTCTTTTGCCCAGCTGTCGACTGCGATCCGATCGCAGCTGTACACCATTCCGAAGGACGTGGATCTCATCGTCGGGATTCCTCGCAGTGGCATGGTGCCGGCCTATCAGATCGGCTTGTTCCTGAACCGCCTGGTTTGTGACATTGACGGATTCCTCCTCGATGGCGCCATCAGTCACGGTCACACCCGCAAGCTGGGTGTGTCGCTCACTTCGTTGCGCCAGGCGCGGCACATCCTGCTGGTCGACGACAGCATCGCGACGGGCGGCTCGATGCAGAAGGCGCTGGCGCGAATCAAGGATTCCGGCTACGCGGGTCGCATCTCGACTTGCGCCGCCATCGTCGCGCCGTCCCACAAGAGCAGCGTGGATGTTTCCTTCATCACCATGCCGCAGCCCCGGCTGTTCGAGTGGAACGCCTTTCATCACGCCTGCGTGGAGAACGCCTGCTTCGATTTGGACGGCGTATTGTGCGTCGACCCGACCGCGCACGACAACGACGACGGCCCGCGCTATGAGAAGTGGCTGGCGAACGCCATCCCGCTGTTCCGACCGACGCTGCGCATCGGCCACATCGTGTCGGCACGCCTGGAGAAATATCGCAGCCTGACCGAAGACTGGCTGGCGGCCAATAACATCTCCTATGGACAGCTGCACCTGGTGGACTTGCCGAGCAAGGCAGAGCGCATCCGTCTCGGTGCGCACTGCGCTCACAAGATTCGCGTCTATCGCGAAACCGGCGCCACCATGTTCTACGAGAGCAACCTCGGCCAGGCCCAGGAGATCGCCACTGGCTCGGGCAAGCCCGTGCTGTGCATCGACGACATGACCATGGTGATGCCGGGCGCGTCGCACATCGCTGCGACGGCCAAGAGCGCGCTATGGCGACTGCGGGCGCCGCTGGGCCTCGCCAAAGGCTGGGTGAAGCAGCAGCTGCGCTCCTCCCGAACTCCCGTCAGCGGGTCGTGAGTGCGCCGGTGCAGCCGTTCCACTTCTCACGGTTTCCGTCGCCAGACACGGATGTAATCGATCACGTAGTTCCACTGCGACTCGTCGGCCTGCATGGCCGAAACATCGACGCCCTTGAGCACCATGCCGAGCTGGTTGGTGACCAGGATGTGCGCGGGCACCGGTTTGCTCCAGATGTAATAGGTTTGTTTGATCGGCTCGCCGTCCAGCAGCCAGATCGGCTTGTCCTTGACCCAATCGAGCGAGAACACGTGAAAGTCCTCGGAAAAATCGAAGCCGGGGACATACTCGTTGTTCTTGAACTTGGTGAACAGGTCCTTGGGCGGCCCGTAGCGCTCGGGGTTCTTGTGAACCTGGACGTAGCCGGTCATGACGCGCGTCTTGGGGCGGCCCTGCCAGTTGAAAAATTCGAAGATGTCGATTTCCGGCGGCCACGGCAGCTCGGAAAACTTGCCGTCAGGATATTGCACGCCCGGGTTCAGCCAGAACGCCGGCCATGCGCCGACGCCGCGCGGCAGCTTCGCTCGCATTTCGATGTACATGCCGTCGGTCACCGGCAGCTTCCCTCGCAGCATGCCCGATTCAATGCCGCGCGGTTTCAGGCCGCCGCCCGGCGGGATGCGACCTTTCAATGTCAGCGTGCAATCGTCGAACACGTGCAGCGAGCGCGGGTCGCCGTCGGGGTAGTCGCGATGGTACGACCAGTAGGTCTTGAGGCCGTCCAGCTTGCCGTTCTCGTAGATGTAACGATAGAAAAATTCCTGATCGAGCTGCGGGCGCTGCGAGATGGTGGCGTCCTGACGCGCGCGACCGAACGTGTAGTCCTTGACCAGCTCGAACTCGCCGGTTTGTTTGTAAGGCCGCGCCGGATCGATGGGCTGGCCCAGCAAGGCAGTACAAGTCGCGGCCGCGGCGGCCGCCAGCACCATGATGCTCATTCATACCTCTCGGTGATCGCGCGTCAACGCGCGACAGAAGATTCGCCGAGAACATCTTCACGGTCGGAGCTTCCGCTGGCAATAGGAGATTTTGTTTGAGTCGCGAAATCATCATCACGGGCGGCGACGCTCATTTCTTTCCCTGGATGATCGCGGCGATCAGCTCTCTGCGCGCGCACGCACAAACCAGTGCGATCGACATGGGCATCATCGATCAAGGGTTGACGGACGAACAACGCGCGCAGCTGCTCGCGCTCGGCTGCAAGATCATCCGCCCGGAATGGACGCTGCCCGTGCCGCAGGAGGCGCGTCAGTTGCGCAATATCGGCCTGGTGGCCCGCACGGCGCTGCGCGATTACTTCACCGGCTACGAAGTTTACTTGTGGTTCGACGCCGACGCGTGGATGCAGACGCCGGAGTTCGTCACCGCCTATGTGCAGGGGGCAAGACAACGCGGCGCCGCGGTCGTCACCGAAGACGGTCCGGGTTATCGCAAGACCTTCACGGACTGGAAATGGTGGGCCGGCAACATGGTGGCCTGCTTCGGCCCGATCGACGGCCTGCGCTGCTCGTTCGCGACCAGCATCAACATCGGCGTGCTGTGTCTCAGGGACAACGCGCCTCACTGGAAAGAATGGCAGCGCTACTACACCAAGGCGCTGGAGCGCACCGGCAAGGTGAACATGGATCAGCACGCGTTGTTCGCGGCGATTCATCTCGGCCGGCTGCCAACGGCGTTCCTGCCGGCGCGTTTCAACTGGCTGCCGCATCTGAGCACGCCTGTTTGGAACGCTGAATCGAAACTGTTGTGCGAGCCCGCGGCTCCACATCGTCCTTTGTCCGTGATTCATCTGGCCGGCCCGCGTAAGGATCGCCCGTATGAAGTGGCGCGCCTGAGCGGCGGCTCGGTGGGCAGCGAAACGTTGGCCACATCGCTGACCTATCCAGCCATGCAACAGCATCTGGCGGCGTGAGAGCATCATGAAGTACAGCGCGTTCAAGACCGTGTCGGTGGTGATACCGGCTTACAACTCGCGTGACACGATCCAGCAGGCGATCGCTACCGCGCGCGCGCAAACATTGCGGCCCACGCAAATCGTAGTGGTCGACGATTGCTCCAAGGACGACACCATCCAACAAGCCGAGGCCGTAGCCGGCCCCGACCTGCTGGTGGTGCGCAGCCCGAAGAACGGCGGCGGCGGCGCGGCTCGCAATCGAGGCATCGATCACTCGACCGGCGACGTGGTCGCGTTCCTTGACGCTGACGATCTGTGGGCTCCGAACAAGCTCGCCAATCAGCTGGCGACGTTGCGCACGCAGACGCGTGAAATGTTCTGTTTCACGGCGGTCGAGCAGGTAAACGAATATGGCGAGAAACACATCCTGCCCAAGCGCGAGCCGCTGCCGGGCGGAAGCCTCGCCGACTACATGCTCAAGTCGGGCAACATCATGCAGACCAGCTCGCTGATGGTGCCGCGCCATTTGCTCGACAAGTGTCGCTTCAATGAACAGCTGCGCCGCTTCCAGGATCTGGATTTTGTGCTGACGCTCGGCGAAGCCGGGGTTGGCGCAGTGTTTTGCCCGCAGCCGCTGGTCGAATGGCGCAACGTCGGCAATCCGAAACGCGTCAGCGCCAATCCCGATCCGTCGGTCATGCGCACGTTCCTCAGCCATCATCCTCAACTCACCTTGTCGCAGAGGCTGGGCCTGGAAATCCGCAGCGTCGGCCCGACGCCGGGCGCGGCTGGAAAGTTGCGCTGGTCGTGGCGACTGGCGCTGTCCGTCTGCTCCGGAGCATTGGCATTGCCGAATGCCGTGAGTTTGTTACTCAAGCACAGCCTCGGCCTTCGTTATTACGGCGCGCTCCGCTCGCGCCTTGGAGCGCGATCGTGAGATTCGCCCTGCACATTGCCGCGGCCCTGGCCACGGTGTTGATAACGCCCATCAATGCCGCTGTCGCCAATCCATCCGAGCCGACGCAATCCGGCCCGACGCCCTACCCTTCGAGCGTCGAAGACTGGCCGGGCAAAGGCGTGGTGCGCGTGTTCGGCTGGATGAAAGACAACCGCAATTTCTTCTGGACCGAGCGCGCCAAGAAACAAGGCGCCGTCGTGTTCGCCGGCGATTCGCTCACCGGCAACTGGAAGACGCTCGGCAAGGACTTTTCCGGCACCCTGGTGGCCAATCGCGGCATCGGCGGCGACGTGAGCCGAGGGCTGCTGTTTCGTTTCCAGGAAGACGTGCTGGACCTGAATCCCAAGGCCATCGTGATCCTGATCGGCATCAACGATCTCACCGCGCGTCAGCCGGCGAGCGCTACGCTTGAAAACATCCGCGCCATGCTGGCGCAGAAGAACGCCAGGTTGCCGCCGCAAACGCCGGTGTTCCTGTGCACCGTGCCGCCGAGCGCCAACCCAAAAGCGCCGGTGGACGAGCAGCAGCGCCAGCTACTGAATCAGGGCGTGCGCCAGATCGCCAAGGAGACCAGGAACGTCACATTGGTGGATCTGTATGCCGCCATGGTGACCGAGCAAGGCACTCCGGAGCCGAGCTACTTCGGCAAAGATCTGTTGCATCTGTCCGCGGCCGGCCAGGACCGCTGGAAAGAACTGCTCGAGCCGCAGCTGCGGCGAGCGGGAGTGATGTGAGCCATGAGCACGCCCAGCAGCAAAGTCGCTGACGGTCACGCCATGAGCGAGATGGCTTCCGCCTACCTGGATGCCCTGCGCGCCGCCGGCGCCAACATGGTGATCGCCGCGCATGTGATCGCGTTGTATCTGCAGATTCGCGATCCGTACCGATTCGGCAACCTGGGCGTGGCGATTTTCTTTTTGCTGTCCGGCTTTTTGATCATGCAGTCGATGCTGAACTGGCTGCACAAGCCGGAGCCGCGCCTGCCGGGCTTCGTCGCCGATCGCGTCGCCCGCATCATGACGCCGTATGTGCCGGCGCTGATCCTGATCACACTGGCCAACGTCTTCATCGCGACCAATCACAGCCAGGGCGGCGACAACACGGGCGTGCTCACATTCATCGGCAATCTGCTCCTGCTGCAGGATCACGCCGTGTTCCAGGGCCTGGAGCTCGCCGGCATGGACGTGGCATGGCGCATCCGCTCCTACAACTCCGCCGAGCCCTTCTGGACCGTGGCCATCGAGATGTGGATCTACGTGTCCATGGGCATGTTCGTGTTTTGCGTCCTGAAGCGCGAGCGCATCGATCGTTGGCTCGGGGCGGCGCTGGCCGCCATCGCGTTGCCGGTGCTGATCTGGAATGCGGCCGCGGGCGGCGGCAAGTCACTCACGCTGATCTGGCTGCTGGGCGCCATCGCCGGCTATCTGTTTCATGTATGGCGCTCGCACGGCTATCCCAACATCCGCTCGGTGGGAGCCATCGTCGCCGTGTTCGGAACCGTGGCGCTGATCGGGCGCGCCGGCAAGATCGGCTTCCATCCCTACGATTTTCAGACCGCCACCTTGATGGCGCTGGTCATGTTCGGCGTGCTGGCGCTGCTCATGTGCGTAAAGAGGGTACCCGGAGCGCTGCGCGGGTCGGTGAATTTCCTGGCGTCGTATAGCTACAGTTTGTATTTGATCCATAACACCGTCTTAATTCTGGTGCTGGAGCACGTGAAAACCCAGAATGTCTGGACACACGTGGCCATCGCGGTCATCGCAGCTCACGTCTGCGCGTACTTGCTGTATGTGGCGTTCGAACGTCACTACCGGGTCGTGGGCCGCTGGCTGCGGCCGAAATTCGAGCGCGCTCTGGGCCCGCGAAGCAGATCGCAAGTCACTTCTGCCGCGGCTGATCTGGTTTCCCCAAGTGCCGCGGCGAGTCGGCAGGAGCGCTGATGTCGGCGGTACGCAATGTGCGCTGGGTCGGAATGATCCAGATCACGCGGATCAGCGTGCAACTGCTGGCCCTGTTGGTCCTGTCGCGCCTGTTGACGCCGGCTGATTTCGGCCTGGTCGCCATCGTGTTCGCGATCAACAACTTCGCGCTGCTGTTGCGGGACATGGGCACCGCCTCGGCCATCATCCAGCGCGATGTGCTCGACGAGCAGACGGTGCTGACGGCGCACTGGAGCAATTGCTGCATCGGCCTCGGGCTGAGCGTGATTCTGCTGGCCTTCGCCCATGTGCTCGAAGGCGTGTTCAAGGCGCCCGGACTCGCGCCGCTGGTGCAGCTGAGCGCGCTGTCGTTTCCGTTTCTCAGCGGCTCGACGGTGCACCAGGCGCTGCTGGAGCGCGCCTCGAAATTCAACACCGTGGCGCGCATCGAGATCACTGCGTTGCTGACGGGTTTCGCGGTCGCGGTGACCGCCGCTTTTCTCGGCGCTGGAGCGTACAGCCTGGTGCTGCAGACACTCACCGTCGCGGTGCTGTCCGGAATCCAGTTCTGGATCGCCTCGGACATGAAGATGAAATGGGGCTGGAGCAGCGAGCACGCCAGGGGCTTGTGGGGCTACAGCGGGAGTTTGTTCGGTTTCAATCTGGTGAATTATTTTTCGCGCAATGCCGACACCATGATCATCGGGCGCATGCTCGGACCGGCCGCGCTGGGTCCCTACTCTCTGGCGTATCGCGTGATGCTGTTCCCGCTGCAGAACCTCACGTTTGTAGCCACGCGCGCGCTGTTCCCGATGATGAGCCGCCAGCAGCACTCGCCCAAAGAACTGGGCGCAATGCATTTGCGATTGCTGTCGGTCATTTCGTTTTTCACGGCGCCGATGATGGCCGGCCTGTTCGTGCTGCGCGAGCCGTTCGTGGACGTTGCGCTCGGCGACGGTTGGGACACCGTCGCGGCGCTGATCCTGTGGCTTGCGCCGATCGGTTTCATTCAATCGTTGGTGAGCGCCGGGGGCGTGGTGTTTCAGGCGCTTGGCCGCACCGACCTGCTGTTTCGCCTCGGCGTGCTCAGCAGCGTGCTGCATGTCGCCGGCTTCATCTCCGGCGTGCACTGGGGACTGATGGGCGTGGCGGCGGCGTACTTCGTGGTGACGTTGGTCAACTCGGTGATTTCGTTGGGCGTGTTGTTACATCTGATGCAACAGAGCGTGCCGCGCCTGCTGGGCGCGGTGCTGCCGGCCATCGCCAAGTCGCTGATCATGGCGACACTGCTTCACTTTGCCGACATCGAGCTGCAGGCGCTGCAACTGCCGCCGCTGGCGCGCCTGATCGGCCTGAGCGCCGGCGGCGCCGTGATCTTCCTGGCGCTCACCCACATCCATTTGATGCCCGCCGATCGCGACGTCATGCGCCTATTCATGAAAGATGCTTAGGAGGGGAACGATGACTGCGAAGGTGATACTTCGTCGCAATACCTTGTGCCTGGCCGCGGCTGGCACTGCCCTGTGCCATGTGAGCCCGGCAGTGCTCGCGGCGCAGCCCGACGAGAAAGAGGAGGAACACTTCTACATCGCCGATCAGTACGTCTACGACGACAACCTGTTTCGCGAGGCCGAGAGCGAAGACCTCGACACGATCCCTGCCGATCCGAACGATCCGAACTCGGTCCCCCGCGAGGTGTCGCGTAAGGACTATGTCAATCGCATCACCGTCGGTCTCGGCAACGACTTCCACATGGGCCAGCAGACGCTGCGGCTCAAAGGTCGCGTGTTCGACGCCCGGTACCAGGACAACGACTACCTGGATTTCACCGGCGGCGACGCCACGGCGCAGTTCGATTTTCGCGCGCTCACCGTTTTCTCGGGCCGCTTGTCCGGCGGCTACGGCCGCACACTGGCGGACTTCGCCAACACCCGAGGCACCGAGCGCGACCTGATCGAGACCATCAACTACAACGCGTTGGTGCGTTATGAGATCGGCCCGCGCTGGTCGATCAGCGCCAGCGGCGGCCGGGCCGAAACCGAGCACGACCTGGACACGCGCGAGAACGAAAACGTCGAAGCCGACATCGGACGCATCAGCCTCGACTACGCTACCCCGTCGTTCCACTCGTTCGGCGTCGAGTACCGATACATCGATGCGAAGTTTCCCAACGCGGTGATCGCTCCCGGCGCCAGCGCCTCGGAGAGCGACTACGAGGAAAACGCCGCCCTCGCACGATTCACTTACACCGCCACGGTACGCACGCAATTCCGCGTCAGCGCCGGCTATGTGGAGCGCGAGCGCCCGGCGAATCCGGAAGGCCGCTATTCAGGCGATACCTGGCGAGCGGAAATCGATTGGAAGCCGCGCGAAAAGTTCTCGACCTTGTTCTCGGCCTGGAGCGAGTTGAAGGCTTATACCGACGTCGAGTCGGATTATTTCATCTCCGACGGCTTCAGCCTGGCGCCCACCTGGAGCCCCACCGAAAAGCTCAGCCTGGCGCTGTCGGTGGCGTACGAAGACCAGGAGTACCTGAACACGCGCGATCTGGAGCTGGTCGGCGAGCAGCGTAACGACGATGTGTTGAGCGGCCTGTTCACCTTCACATACAAGCCTCGGGACCAGCTCGCCATCGAGCTCAGCTATCGCGGCAGCGACCGCGACAGCAATCGGATCAACCGCCGTTACGACGCGCAAACCGCCGGCGTGTCGGTGCGCTGGAGCGTGTTCTAGCCGAATCTCGTCCGGCCCATGAGCGCCTCGCAACGAGGCGCTCCCTTGCTCTGTGTGCTGCAATTTTTGCAGCGCCCCTGGAACAGAGCGAACGGTTTCCGCGTTGAAAGCTCCGCAGCGGGACCGTACTGAATGACTGCGCCAGCGGCCGCAGTCCCGATTCACGATGACCGAAAAAGTCGAAGAAATTGCCAACAGTCCAGGCTTATTGTCACCTGACCGGCCGAATCTCGGCGCGCATCCGGCGCCGTGCCCGGTCGTGGGGCTGGGCGCCTCCGCCGGCGGCCTGGAAGCATTTCAAATCTTCCTGAGCGGGGCTCCGGCCGACGCCGGCCTCGCCTATGTTCTGGTCCAGCACCTGGATCCGAACCACGAAAGCATGCTCGCCGAACTGCTGGCGCGCCGCACGTCCATGACCGTGCGCCAGATCAGCGACAACATGGCGATCGAGCCCAACTGCGTTTATCTGATTCCGCCCAATGCCCAGCTGACCATCGAAAAGGCGCGGCTGAGATTGAGCGGCTTCTCCGAGCCTCGCGGCTTCCGCCGCCCCATCGACGTCTTTTTCCGCAGCCTGGCCGTCGATCAAGGCTCGAACGCCGCCTGCGTGGTGCTTTCAGGCACCGGCGCCGACGGCAGCGAAGGTTTGCGCGCCATCAAGGAAGCCGGCGGGCTGACAGTGGTGCAGGAACCGGACACCGCGAAGTACGACGGCATGCCCAAGAGCGCCGTCGCCACCGGGCTGGTCGATCAGATCCTGCCGGTGGGCGACATGCCGGCCGCCATTCGCGACTACTTCGAGCGGGCTCAGGCGAGCGTCGTCAGTCTGCCCGATGTCACCGATTTTCTGCTCGGAGTGTGCGAGCTGCTGCGCCACCGGCTCGGGCATGACTTCAGCCAGTACAAACGCAGCACCATGCTTCGCCGCGTGCAGCGACGCATGCAGGTGGTCGGCGCCTCCACCGGCGAAGAGTATCTCGACCGTCTGCAAACCAAGCCCGACGAGGCGCGACTGCTGTTTCGCGACCTGCTGATCAACGTCACCTGTTTCTTTCGGGACGCCGAAGCGTTCGACTTCCTGCGCCGGGAAGTGATCCCGGAGCTGTTGCGCGACAAGGGAGCGAGCGACACCGTTCGGATCTGGACGCCGGGCTGCTCGAGCGGCGAAGAGGCATACAGCATCGCCATCCTGCTGGCCGAAGCAATGAGCCGGATGGCCGCGCGCCCCACGGTGCAGATCTTCGCCACCGACATCGATGAAGCGATGCTGCACAAGGCGCGCCTGGCGAGCTACCCGCAGTCCGCGGTCAAGGACGTGCCGCTGGAGTTGCTGGATCGTTATTTCTACGCGCAGGACGACGACTTCGTGCTGACCCAGAGCGTGCGCGACATGGTGCGCGTCTCCAATCACAACCTGATCAAGGATCCGCCGTTCTCGCGCGTCGACATGATCGTCTGCCGCAATCTGCTCATCTATCTGAACACGAGCCTGCAGCAGCGGCTGATTCCAGTGTTTCATTACGCGCTCAAGCCGGATGGCTGGTTGTTCCTGGGCTCGGCCGAGAACATCGCCGCACGCAACGATATCTTCGATACCGTCGAGGCGTCGGCAAAGGTTTATCGACGGCGCGGCGTGCATCGTCAGTCGGTTGCGATGCCGCTGTTCGTTCAGCCCCTGGCGATGGCGGCGGCAGATGCCGCCGCGGACCGTCATAGAATTCAATCCGAGCGCCCCGATTCAGCCTCGCGTCGAATCCTCGAGCGCTATGCGCCGCCGCACGTCGTAGTCAACGGGGATAACGACATCGTTCGCGCCTCGAGTCGCACCGGAAAATATCTGGAGCTGGCCGAAGGAACGCCGTCCACCCGAGTGACCGACCTCGCCAAGCGAGGGCTGCGCTCCGCGGTCCGCGCCGTTCTCGAAGGTGCACGCACCACCAGGAAGCGGACAGTCAAGCGCGATGTCACGATCGAGGTCGATGAGGACAACGCGACGCTGGTCGATGTGATCGCCGATCCGCTGAACGACGACGAAGTGCTGCTCGTGTTCCAGGACGCCGGCGCCACGCCCGAGGCGGCACTCGACGGCGATGTGCAGGCCGAGGGCTATTCTCAGGAAGATCGCATCAAGCAGCTCGAAGACGAGCTCGACGAGACCCGCTCGCGCCTGCGCACGACCGTGGAGGAGCTGGAAACCTCGAACGAGGAGCTCAAGAGCTCCAACGAAGAAATGATGTCGATGAACGAGGAGCTGCAGTCGGCCAACGAAGAGCTGGCCACCGTCAACGAGGAGCTCAAGAACAAGGTCGATCAGCTGGCGCGCGCCAACAGCGATCTGCAGAACTTCATCGAAAGCACTCAGGTGCCCACGATCTTTCTCGATCGCAAGATGCGAATTCGCAGCTTCACGCCGGCCACGCGTGCGCTGTTCCGCTTTCAGGAGCAGGACCGCGGCCGCCCGCTTTCGGACGTTGTGTCGCGCGCCGATCATCGCGAGCTGGAAGCGCTCGGCGCGAAGGTGCTGGAAACCGACGAGCCGATCGAACGGGAACTGCTGATCGACGGCGGCAAGGAATGTTACGTCCTGCGCGTGCTGCCTTACCAAGACCTCAACGCCGCCAACGACGGCGTGATCATGGTGTTCGCGGATGTGACCAAGGTCAGACAGGCGCAGGCCGATCTGGCGCGCAACGAAGATCTCGCCCGGCAGCGCAGTCAGGAGATCGAAACCCTGTACAAGACCGCACCCATCGGGATGGCCACGGTGGATCGCAGCATGCGCTTTCTGCGCGTCAACCAGCGCTTCGCCGATGTCGCCGGTCACGAGATGGAGGCGCTGATCGGACGCACCCTCCAGGACATGATTCCGGCGCTGGCTACGCGCATGACCACTCCGATCAAGGAAGTCTTCGATCAGGCCAAGGAGACGGTGAATATCGATGCGACCGTGCGCATGAGCGACGAAGCGATGCGCGACTTCCTGATCGACTTCTATCCCTACGAGGAAGACGGCCGCACCACTGCGGTCGGCGTGGTGCTCACCGACGTGACAGAAGTGCGGCGGCTGGAGAAGGAATTGCGCCGGCTGATGGACGAGCTGCAGCACCGTGTGAAAAACACGCTGGCGACCGTGGCGTCGATCGTGAACCAGACCGTCAGCTCGAAGACCGATCGTGGCGATCTGGTGCAGACGTTGAAGCGTCGTATCGGCGCGCTGGCCGCCACGCATACGCTGCTCACATTGCGCGATTGGCGAGACGCTTCCCTGCGCGACATTCTGCAAGCGGAGCTCACACCTTACGAACAGCACGATCGGATCAAACTGGAAGGTCCGGATGTTCGACTGCCGCCCAAGCACGCGCTGAGCCTGACGATGACCTTGCACGAGCTGACTACCAACGCCGCCAAGTACGGTGCGCTGGCTCGGGAAGGCGGCAGGCTTGCGGTGACTTGGACGGTGAACGTCGACGCGCAAGGCAAGGCGCTCACCTTGCATTGGATCGAAAGCGGGGTGGCCGGTATTTCTCCTGCGGACGTAAAGCAGGGCTTCGGCACCCGGCTCATCAAGAGCGCGGTAGTTCATGACCTGCAGGGTGCGTGCGACTACCGGCTCGCCGACGGCGGCTTGAACTGCACGTTGTCCATGCGGTTCTAGGTCGATGCGGTTCTAGGTCGTCTGTTTAGGAGTAACTGATGCGGACTCTCGATGGCGCTCGCGTACTGCTGCTGGAGGACGAGTTTCTCATCGCCCTCGACGCGGAGCAGATTCTGCACGAGCTCGGAGCCCGGGAGGTCGAAACGACGTCGACTCTGAGCGAAGCTGAAGAGCGCGCTCAGGTCGGGCGTTATGACGTCGCTCTGCTGGACGTGAACGTCAATGGTCAGATGAGCTTCGGTTTGGCTGACTTTCTGCGCTCACGTGGCGTGCCTGTCGTGTTCGCGACCGGCTACGAGTTGAGGGATCGCGCGCTCGGTATCGATCCGGCGCTGTGCGTGAGCAAGCCTTACACCAGCGAGCGCCTGGGCCAGGCGCTGCACGCCGCATTGGAAAACTCGCGCCCGTAATCTTCCGCTTCAGTGCAATGGGTACGGTGCAGGCAGCATGGTCGGCACCCGCAAAGTGACGATCTGCATGGCGTCGTGCTCGACGATGGCCAGGCTCTCGACGCCCGCGATTCCATACTCCGCGTACACCTCGACCGGATGGAATACGAGGTGTTCCAGATCGTCCAGGATGAACTCGAGCGCCTCGTCGTCGGCATCGTAAATTACGCCGGTAACGGGTACCCAGTGCGCCTCCATTTGCACACCCAGGTCCTCGGAGGCCACTTCGATGGTGGCGCGCTTGGTGGGCAACTCCACGCTGAGCTGGCGGCAGAAGCCACCCCATTGCGATTTTGCGATTCGATGCATGCTCATGGCGTTGGCCCTCGCTGCGATAGACGATCCGGTGATCGTGTTAATGCTCGAAGCCGGCATGATGTGCCCGTCAAGCACGATATCACCCTGTCCGATATTCTCTTGAAGTAAGCGATCAGCTTACGTGCTCTGCAAGCCCGGCCAGCTGGCTGAACGCGAGCGCATCTCATTGCGAACGCGATGGGCTCGTGAGCTTGTCCTGCGTCCTGGTTTCGAAATCGCTGGCATCGTGACGCTCGTGTAACTGACTGGCGAGATCGCCGCTGGTGCGATTCACCATCCGGCCACGAACCACCGCGGGACGGGCGAGCAGCAGGTCGGCCCAGCGCAGCACATGTTTATACTCGTGGACGGACAGGAACTCGCCGGCGTCGTAGAGCCAGCCCTTGACCATGCCGCCGTACCACGGAAACACCGCCATATCGGCGATAGTGTACTCATCGCCGACCAGATACTCGTGGTTCGCCAGCCGACGGTTGAGCACGTCGAGCTGACGCTTGGTTTCCATGGCGTAGCGATCGATCGCGTACTCGATCTTCTCGGGCGCATACGCATAGAAATGACCGAAGCCGCCGCCGACGAACGGCGCGCTACCCATCTGCCAGAACAGCCAGGATAGACACTCCGCACGCATATGAGGCTGCGAGGGCAGGAACGCTGCAAACTTTTCGGCGAGATAAAGCAGAATCGCGCCGGACTCGAACACGCGAATGGGCCGTGGCCCGGAGCGATCCACCAGCGCCGGAATCTTGGAGTTCGGATTCACTTCGACAAAGCCGCTGCCGAACTGATCGCCATCGCTTATGCGGATCAGCCACGCATCGTACTCGGCGCCCGTGTGTCCGAGCGCCAGCAACTCTTCCAGCAGAATCGTGACTTTCTGGCCGTTCGGCGTGCCCTGGGAATAAAGCTGCAGCGGATGCCGCCCGACTGGCAGGTCCTTCTCGTGCGTGGCGCCCGCGACGGGACGATTGATATTGGCGAATTGGCCGCCGCTCGGCTTGCTCCAGGTCCAGACCTTCGGGGGCGTGTAGTCAGAAGTCACAGTGGGCTTGTCGGTCATGCGCTCGTCCAGTCGGCTAACAAAATATTTACTCGGGCCCGGTGCTGCCGGGTCTTTGCAGAATGAGAGAGGCGGCCGCGCGTTCCAAGCCTGGCAACTCAGTCGTGCCGCCCGGTCAAGGGTGTCTCTCGCAGGAGCGCGCTCTGCGCTAAAGTAGCGGCCCTCACAGGACAGGAGTTGCTCGCATCATGACCGCCACATCCGCGCCGTATCCCATTGGCACTCCCGGCGTCCCCTGGGGCGATGCCGAGCGTGCACTGTGGCTATCGCGTCAGGTTCGTCATCGTAGCTACATCGAAGATGTGGTTCGTCGGGTCGAGCGTCTCGGCGAGCGATTTGACGTCGCGGAATATGGGCAGCTCAGCTATCCACCCGACCAGTATCGCTTGTACGCCGTCCGCAGCCGCGATTGGCGCGACGATCTTCCGGTCGTGCTCGTCACCGGCGGCGTGCACGGTTACGAAACGAGTGGTGTGCACGGGGCGCTGCAGTTCCTCGAGGAGCGCGCCGCAGACTATGCCGGTCGAATCAATCTGCTCGTGGCTCCTTGCGTGAGCCCTTGGGCGTATGAGCGCATCCATCGATGGAATGCGAATGCCATCGACCCCAACCGCTCGTTCCGCGAGAACAGCCCCGCCGAAGAATCGGCCGCACTGATGCGCTTGATCGCTCCACTGCGCGGTCGCTTCCTTGTACACGTCGATCTGCACGAGACGACAGACACCGACGAAACCGAGTTTCGCCCTGCCCTCGCGGCGCGCGATGGCAAGACGTCCGAGCCGGATATCATTCCGGACGGCTTTTATCTCGTCGACGATACAGAGAACCCGCAACCTGAATTCCAGCGCGCCATCATCGAGGCGGTGAGCAAGGTGACGCACATCGCACCCGCGGATGAAAAAGGCCAGATCATCGGCTCGGACGTCGTCTCGCCCGGCGTGATTCACTACGCCATGCGAAAACTCGGACTATGCGCTGGGATCACGGGCGCGCGATACACCACGACCACCGAGGTCTATCCCGACAGCCCGCGCGCCACACCCGAGCAATGCAACGCCGCTCAGGTGACGGCGGCCTGTGCAGCGATCGATTTCGCGCTGAGGTGACGCGCAGCTATAACTTCGTCTCATAGTTTGTCGACACCTTTTGTCGCAGGTTCAGTCAGCACGCCACTTGTAAACTGACTGCGCGACAGGAGGGTTCATGACAACGACCGAGATCGAGCGCTTCAGTTTCCAGGCGCAACCGCGGGCACTGGACGATCTTCGGCAGCGACTTCATCGCACGATCTGGCCCGATGAAGTCGCCGCCGAACCCTGGCGGTACGGGCCGCCGGTCGCGTACATGCAGCGCTTCGTCGATTACTGGCTCAACAAATATGATTGGCCAGCTCAACAGGCGCGACTGAACTCGTTTCCGCAGTTCACCGCGCAGCTCGACGAGCACCGCATCCATTTCATCCATCAAGTCGGTGCGGGTCCCGCGCCGATGCCACTCGTGCTGACACACGGTTGGCCGGGTAGCGTCGTCGAGATGCTCGAGATCATTCCGCTGCTCACGGATCCGGCGGCGCACGGCGCGGATCCGGCGGATTCGTTCACTGTCATCGCGCCTTCCATTCCGGGCTACGGGTTCTCCAGCCGCCCTTCGAAACGAGGCACGAACGTCTTCGTTGTCGCAGATCTGTGGGCGAAACTGATGACTGCGCTCGGCTATTCGCGCTTCGGTGTACAAGGCGGCGATTGGGGCTCCTGGATCAGTGCCGCTACCGCGCTCCGGCACCCGGACCGAGTTGCCGGCCTGCATCTGAATTATCTCTCGACACGCTTCCGGCCCGCGCTCGGCCCGAACGATGCGCCGTTGAGCGCCGCCGAAGAGGAATATCTCGCTCGCGTGGCCCGATGGGCCGACACTGAGGGCGGCTACATTGCCATTCAGGGAACGAAACCGCTCACCTTGAGCTACGCGCTCACCGACTCACCCGCGGGCCTCGCGGCCTGGCACGTCGAGAAGTTTCGCAGCTGGAGCGACTGCCGCCTGGAGCCTGACGAAGCGCTCACCAAAGACGACATGATCACCGACATCATGCTTTACTGGCTGACCGGCACGACGCATTCGGCCATGCGGTTCTACAGCGAATCCAAGGAACATCCTTTTCACCTCGCGGCCGGCCAGAGAATCACTCCTCCTTGCGGCATCGTTCATCTGCCGAAGGAGCTCCCCATGCCGCCGCGCAGCTGGGCCGAACGCGCATTCCACGTCGTGCACTGGTCCAGCCTGCCTCGCGGCGGTCATTTCGCCGCCTGGGAGCAGCCTGAATTGCTCGCGCAGGACATTCGGGATTTCTTCCGGCCGCTGCGGGCGAG
The DNA here is from genome assembly GCF_016801985.1 of Steroidobacter gossypii. Taxonomy (GTDB): domain Bacteria; phylum Pseudomonadota; class Gammaproteobacteria; order Steroidobacterales; family Steroidobacteraceae; genus Steroidobacter; species Steroidobacter gossypii. Next base: position 101,010 of record NZ_JAEVLS010000001.1, read on the forward strand.
TATCGTATCGTGATGAACAATTGCTCGCGCCAATGAGGTGAGGCCATGCTGCGACTGGCGACGCCAGCGGACCGGGACGCCGTCTATTCGATCTACATGCATCCCGAGGTGATTCCGTACCTTGGGTACGATCCCATGCCTGCGGAAGCCTTCGTTCCAATCTTTCAAGAGCTGCTGGATTGCCGCTCGTTCTACGTCTTCGAGCGCGATGGCAAAGTCGCGGGTTTCATCCGGAGCTCGCGTCAGCCCGGGCGCGCGGCGCATGTGGCTTACCTGGGCACCTTCGCGGTGTCGCCGGATTGGCATGGGACGGGGGTGGCGCGACAGATCATGGAAGAAACGATCGCCCTGCTGAAAAAACAAGGCGTGTTGCGATTGGAGTTGCAACTGGAGCCCGACAATCCACGAGCGCTCGCCTTCTACACCAAGCTTGGCTTCCAGCAAGAGGGGCGCTTGCGCGCTGCTTACAAGCGCGCCGGCGACCCTCATTACACCGACGAGATCTATATGGGCCTGCTACTGGCGGACCTTCCAACCGCATCGAGTTAATCTCACCCGGCGGTGAGTTCGTCGAGAACGGTTCGGATATTGCTGCCGACGGAGATTTGAGGATTGGAGAAGCCGTCGTCTTTCTTGCCGTCGATCTCGCGTTGTTTGATGACGGGGACGGCGGCTTTGAACGCCTCTTCGAACGATAATGTCTTGCGCAACTGCTCGTCGAACACGGCGCGGCCGAAAAAGGTGAGCTCGGAATTCGAACCGCAGCCGTAGGAAGTGTGATCCTTGTCGGCCGCGGTCATGACCAGCGTATCGTCGTTTCGCAGCGGCTCGATCCAGCCGCCGGAGTAGCACGCCGAAACGGCGATAACGCGATGGCGGATGCCCAGCTCATCGAGCATCGAGCGCAGCTCGTCCGCCGTCAGATCTTCGACGTGCAGCGGCCAATTCTCCGCGGCGAGCTTGAAATCGGCGCCGCCATGGGAGGTGAGATAGATGACCAGCACGTCGCGTTCGGGGTTCATGGCCTTGGCCAAAGCCTGAAGGCTGCGCTCCAGGTTGCGAGTCGTCGCCCACGGAAACTCATTCGCGGTGGTCGCATTGTTCACAAGGCGCACGACGCGCCCCCAAGCGCCGAAGCGCTCTTCCAGCACCTGCTTCACCATGGCGCTTTCGCGCAGGAACACGTCCTCGGCGTACGGCGCATAGATCAAACCGAACGTTTGTCTTTTGTCGCCCGTGGACGGAACGATGGCTTGCAACGAGCCTTGCAGCAACGTTTGCTGAGTCTCGAACACCTCCTGGCTGAGTGTGAGCGATGCGTACTCTTCGTCTTCGTACGACTCGAGCGGTTGCCATGCCTGGGTGGAGATCTGCCAACTGGCGGCGATCTGCACGATGATCGCGTACACCAGCAGGCTCGCGGCGACGAGCATCGAGCGCGTGACTGCTCGCGATATTCGCCACATCGCTATGCCGAGCCAGAACCAGAGCGCCCCGTAGAACACCCAGGCCAACGTGTCGCCCTGCTCCCACCATCCGGGCTGATAGGCGCGCACGGCGATTCCGAGCAGAGTGATCGGGACCGAGGCGATCGTGAAGAGCAGATACCAAGCGGCCACGGGTGAGGCGTGGGCGGCTTTCTCACGTGTCCATTCAAGCACCGACCACAGCCCGAAAATCAGCAGCGCGCTGGGCGCCCAGCCGAACAGAAAGGAGCGGACATCGAACCACGCCGGGCCGTCCACTTCGTATCTTGAAGCAGCTGTCACAATCGCGGTCGACCCAGCCACCAGCAGCAACATCGGCCACGCGCCGGGGCCCTCGGGGAGTTGCAGTACAGGTCGCAGCGTGCTGGCTCTGAATCCCTGCCGGACCCATCCTCGCCAGTTGGCGCGTCGCGCAGTCTGTGCAGATCGCCTACCCTGTTCAGAAGGCGCAGCCGGTTCGGATGGCGCAGCCCGTTCGGAAGGCGCAGCCGGTTCGGATGGCGCAGCCTGTTCGGAAGGCGCAGCCGGTTCGGATGGCGCGGCCTGTTCGGAAGGCGCAGCCGGTTCGGGTTGCGCGGCCGGTTCGGATCGCGCATCCGCTTGCGACGCTCCGGGGCTCACATCTGCGGTGCTCGAAATTTGTCGTTCCATTCCGTTATCTTAGTCCTGCGACTCCGGCTCGGCCGGGCGTGCTCCACGTTATGATCGGATCCTTCGCCATCAGCAACGAACGCTCCGACGCGAGACTCAATGCCACCGGCCTATCGACTCAACCAGCTCTGCAAGGCTCGCGATCTGCTCGGCGATGTGACCCAGCCGAGCGTCTCGATCGGCCAGGCTGCGCGCGAGGCGAGCATGTCGCCCTACCACTTCATTCGCACATTCGCCGCGGCCTTCGGTGAGACTCCGCACCAGTTCCGGACGCGCCAACGGATGTCCAACGCACAGCGACTGCTCGCGCGCGGCCACTCGGTGACGGAAGTCTGCCTGGAGCTCGGCTTCGCCAGCCTGGGATCCTTCAGCTCGCTGTTCTCACGTCAGATGGGCATCTCACCTGCGGCTTATCAACGCAGCCTGCGCCGATCGGTTTACATTCCCGACTGGACGCCGCATCCGCCGTCGTGCCTGCTGCTGATGGGCGGGCCCGAGGCAATCGCAATTTTCGAGAAGCGCTTGCGAAGGATCTGAGCCATCATGGCGGAGCTTTTTCGGAACTACGGAGCCCGTCGATGAGAATCAAACTGGTCAGCATCTTTGTCGACGACCAGGACAAAGCCGTACGCTTTTACACGGAGGTGCTCAGCTTCATCAAGAAGCGCGACTTCCCGATCGGGGGCGCGCGCTGGATCGAGGTCGTGTCGCCCGAAGGGCCAGACGATCTGATGCTGATCCTCGAGCCGAACAGCCACCCCGCCGCAAGCGCCTATCAAGCCGCCCTGTTGAAAGACGGCATTCCTTGTACCGCCTTCGAGAGCACGGACATCCACGCAGAGGTCAAGCGCCTCAAAGACAAGGGTGTGACTTTCACCATCGAGCCGACGCCCGCCGGCGAGGTGATCATGGCGGTGTTCTCGGATACGTGCGGCAACTTGATTCAGATGTATCAGATGATCAAGACCTGAAAGGCTGCGGGGATTGGCGCGCTGGCGGGCAGGCGCGCCCGTCAGCCGCAAGCGCCCGACCTCACCCGGCTACTGCAAAACTGCAGCGGCTGGTCGCACAGAAATCTGCATCGTCTCCGGTCGTCGCGTTTCCGGCGGTCGCGATCCGGTTATCGTTTTTGTCGCGCCCGATTTAGCAAAGCCTCGACCGCCCATGCGTGATCGTAGGACTCTCCGTCCCATCGAGTCGCCGCCGTTTTACGGTCGATGTGCAAGCCCTGCTCTTCATGCTGCTCGACCAGCTGATACCAATCTCCGAGCGGCTGGGTGTGATCGGGGGCCGTGCTGTCGAAAGACTTGCCAGTCGGCGTCACGAAACGAATCGCGCCGTCGTCTAACACCAAGACCACGACGTTTCCTTCATGCACTTGTCGGTGGTGATGTTTGCAAAGGCTGACGAGATTGGAGAGCTTCGTCTCGCCACCATGCGCCCAATGCTGAATGTGATGGCCGTCCAGGAATCGCGTGTTGGTGCAACCCGGGAAACGACAGCAGCCGCGATCTCGCGACTTGAGCGCGCGGTGTAGCGCGGGCGGTATACTTCGCGTCTTTCTTCCCACATTGAGCGGCTCGCCGTCCTCGTTTTCTACAATAGGAACGACGCTGCAGTCACAAGACAACCGCCGGGCCGTCTCCGCAGCCATACTCGGCCCGTGTTCAAAGTTGCATCGCCCGGGAGCGCTGTCTCGCAACGTCTCCGCGTCCACATGCACCACGATCTGATGTCGATCGCCTCCCTTCATCGCGGCCGGCCCATGCGCCAGATAACTCTCCGCCAAGATCGCGAGAGCATCTGCCTTCCCGGCCGTCGGCTGAGGACGCAATTTAACAGATGACGTTTCCGCAGAAACGTCCGCTGAGATTTCTTCCATGGCGCCTTCGATCGCCTTGATAAACATCTGGCCCGCTTCGGCCGGCAACCGCGCCTTGATCACCAGCATCCCGTCCTGATCGTGAAACCAGGTGAGCTTCCGATCCGCCTGTTGCTGCGCCTCTCGTCCCAGCTCCTCCGCCTCCTTGCATCGACGGAAGTCGCGCACGATGCGCTCCACGTGCACCGCCGTGCCATGCAGCGCGTACATCAGTAAGGTCTCTTCCGTATTCGGGCATGCCACGCGCGTCAACGCGCGCACCTTCGCATAGCTCAACTCTCCGCGCTCCATCGCCGCGGCAATCTTCGGCAGATTGGCTAGCGCATGTGCCGTGCGCACCTTCTCGCGCGCCGCGCCCATGTCGATACCGCACTTCCAATTGAGCCAATGCGCGCAGGACGCCGTGGCGCCATCTCCGCCCCACCCTTTTTGGCGGTCCCATTCCGCGATGAGCGTCAGGAAGCGATAGTTGGCCGCGTTCAAATGCCCCGCGAGCTTGACGATCTCATCGCCGAGCGCTTCGAGTGCCTGCCGTTTGGCAAGCCGCGTCTGGTAATCGTCGTACTGGCCGACTTCTTCCTGGATCATGATGCTTCTCCAGAAACGACTCTTCTCGATCTTTGCATTCCTCTGCCGCCGTGGTTGGGTCGGCGGCAGAGGACTCCGGCCTGCTAACTCAAACCATATAAACAGGCGTCGGCTCTCTCACCATGTACGGCCCGTGCCCTGCCGCATCCGGCTCGCCCTCGCTAGGCTCTCCGCCATCGCCCTTGCCCGCGGCTTGGATCAACGGCCGCAGCTTCTTCAAATCCAACTCCACGACCGCCTCGTTAACCCATTTCTCCAGCGCCTTCGCCACCTCCGCGTGCAACTCCGCGTCTTCGTCATCCGCGTACAGCAACACATCCGACAGACAGTGCAGCGTCGCGCGTATCTGCATCAGCAGCGCCCCCACGTTCTCGATGGCCTCCTCTAATGTTCGCGGTGGCTCTGCCGGCGGCGGCGGCGTAAGTACGCTGCGCGCGGTGCGCGCCGCGCGGGTGGATGGCTCCGCGTGCGCCCTGGTTGGACTGCGTCGTGAACGGCGCGGTTTGGAAGTATCATCGTGCTTAGCCATGTCATCTTCCTCTTTAAGGTGGCTGGTTAGGCGTTCGGCGGTGTTCGTGCACCGTCGAGCGCCGCTTTCATGCAATGCACATCTCTCTCTGCGAATCTGTCTGCGGGGCCGCTCGAAAAGTGAGGAAAGGTTCCGAGCGGAGGTCGGTGGTGCTCGGAAGCGAGCACGGTGACATCTTAGCGCCAGTGACTGTATATAACAACAGTGTGTCTTTTGCTTCTGATTCATTCGAATTGAATGCACAGGCGCTCGGCGCTTGGAGGGATCTACATCGCGCAGTGAGCTTCGGTAGCTCGGCTAGCCGAATGACGTCTGCTTACTGGCCAGAAGCGGCCAAAGCGCTACGAAGCAAGTGCGCACGATGCGACTTTGTCTTATGGCTTGGAGTTGCGTAGTTCTACACCGCTATCCTAAGTTGCTTAGGGCCATCCAGCCGCAGCGCAGCGCCTCTCGCGTTCCAACGAGCCATGCTTCAGCGCTTCACGATGCCTCGCATCGCGGCTCTAATTGGGCCCCTCACCTGTACAATGGTTCGGCTCCCTCGCTGAGAGGCCCGATAGCACCGGCCGACCTGTCGAAAGTGGCGGACTGTGGGCGGAAGGTTCGTGAAGAATAGCTACAAGCAAGTGGTAAAGGAGAGCAGCCGAACTGCGCTGCGGGAGTTCATTCAAGCTGCCTTCACACTCCGAGAGATCAGCATCGCTCGCGTGTTGTGCTTCCCGGGTCGGGAGGGGCTGGAAGTGCCCATCTACTGCGGGCTCGGCGTTCCGCCTGAGAACATCGTGTGCATTGAGAAGGATCGCTGCTTCGCCAACGAACTCAAGCGCAGAAAACAAGGCACAAAGATCCATCGCCAGACTCTGCAGGACTTCCTCGACGATCCACCCGTGGGACAATTCGAGATCATTTCCCTGGACACGATGGCGCAGTTCGCTTCGTTCGTGCCTGCCTTACATGCCCTACGAGGGCGCGACCTGATCGCGGATCGCGCGATCCTCTCCACCAACTTCTGTGGCGCACGAGAAGCCGACGCGTCAAAGGGCATGTATGCACTGGCCGGATGGTCAGGGAGAATAGACTCCGCCGTCGTGTGTGCATTTAAGTTGTTCAGGGCACTGTGTAGGGAAGGGATATCAGTCGAGGACGCGGATGCGCTTCGGGATGCACTTCGCTGGCTGTTCTCGGGGAACCCTGCCATTCCTGTCAACCGGGGTGTCCTGCAGAGACGTAGCGAAGCGATTCACAGCGGCATCCGCCGCATCATGACATCTCCCGCAAACAGTCTGGTCCACATTCTTTTTCGTGAGTGCGACCGCGATGGCTCGCTGACGCGTGAAGCCCAGAAGTTTCTGCAGCCCGATTTCTCCAGAAGCATTCCCGAGATTGCCACGGAGGCAGCGGCCGTCTTCAGGCAACAGCTTGCCATGATTCTCAAGCAGCCTGGCTTCATGCCGCCGAAAGTTGCGGCGATGCTCGAAGCGCGTGTGGCAAAGCAGATTCGCGAGCTTGTGGAACGGTTTGCGCGAGAGTGCAGCGCTCGGGCGGGTAACTGGGACATAGAGCAAACGAGCGAACTATTGGTCCGCGCTATCGACTCGTTCATCGGCGGAGAGCGCTTTGTCGTCACGGCCCGCAGTTGCAAGTACGTGGGCGAAGGCGGCACGCCCATGTATGCGGACATGCTGCTGACTCGCCGTATCGCGGACTTCGATGAGCTTGGGAGGATTCTGCCGTCCGGGCCTACGACACTGGATGAGCTCCTTAAGCCAATCGAGGAGCTTGGCGCGTCGGGATTCAACTCGTTGATCAACAGCCTTGAGTACGGATCGACAAATCTGCGCCGGGGAGAAGCGCAGATTCCCACTCGGCAGCACCTCGGGTGCGAATCGCGGATCAGACCTCGGGTGCCATATGTCACGCTCGATCCGGCCAGCAGAAAAACTCAAGCGCTGCAACTGATGTCGCAGAATCCTTCTCTGACCATCGAAGACATCGCGCATTCCGTAGGAGCCAAATCGTCGCAGGAAATCGCGGCGGTGAAGGCACATTGGACGATGGGCACCTATTCGGGTTCTGTGGAAGATCTGGAAGCGTGCGCTGATCGCGAGTTCGCGGCGGGTCGATTTCAGTCGGCGCAGGAGATCATAAAGCGGCTGCGGCGGCGGAGTCGCAAGAGTGTTCGCCTTCTCACGAAGCTAGCGAAGTGCCTGGATCGACTGGGCAAACCGAGGCAGGGCCTCACTGCGATTCGGCGGGCGCTTGAGATCGAACCCTCGAATATCGAGGGGCTTTTGCTCGCAGGCGACATGCATCGGCGGGCTGGCCAGTATGAGAAGGCCCAACAGGCATTCGAGGAAGTACTGCAGGTTGAGCGATGGAGCGTCTCCGCGTTCGTGGGACGGGGAGAGGCGCTACTTGGACAAGAGAAGATTGCCGACGCTTGGGGGTCTTTCGAGGGTGCGCTCCAGATAGATCGTTCCTGTCTTGCGGCGAAATTCGGCCGGGCGAACTGTCTCGACGCTCTGCGGGGAAGCAGGGCCGCCCTTGCGGCGTTTTGCGACCCCGAGCTTGAGAAGGCCAATGACGCACGGGTCTGGTACAACCGGGGGATCCTGCGCATCCATCTCAACCGCCGGCGAAAAGCGATCGATGACTTGTCACGCGCTGTCGAGGAAGATCCGCAATTTTTCCTGGCCTGGTTCAATCTCGGATACCTCTTCTTTGAAGAGGAAAATATGTTAGAGGCTCATCGCGCCTACAGTCGTGCAGCCGCCGTGAGGCCGGGCGACATTGACACGCATTGGTTCCTGAGCACTGTTTGCTATCGCCTTGGTAGACTCGAGGAGTCCTATGCCATAACGAAGTGGCTGGACAAGAACGCTCCCGCCGTACTGAACAAAAAAGCGCACGCCGCGCTTGAGCGCGCTTTGCAGCTGGTCCCGTTCACTTTTGAATCTCTCATGAGACGAGCGCAGGCCCTGTTCGATCAGGAAATGTATCGAGCGTCGATCCGGATGTTCAGGCACGTGCTGAAATTGGCGCCACAGTATCCTGAGGCAAGGATCGGCAGAGCAGCGGCGCTTAGTCGTCTGAAGCTTTTCGACGAAGCGCTCGACGATCTCTACTACATTCAGGAACGGATCCCGGAGGAGGTTCCCGGCATCTCGGATCAGATCGAACAGATGCATGCTTGCGCCGCTTTGGCTAAGCATGAGCGTTCGATACATTGGTTACGCATCGTGCAAGAAAGGAGCGGAAAGTAAGGCACATTCGTCCGAAGCGAGGTGCCATATAAGTGCGCCAAGCCCTCGTGCGTCAGACCTAAGCAAGTCCGCAAGAGGGATTCTGCGTCGTCGGTCCAATTCATCGCCGCACCTCGTCAGCGTCGCTAATCTATCGTCGCACAAAGAACTTGCGAGCTGTCCAACCGCTGCTGGGACATATCAAGTTTGAGAGCACGGTCCGTTATCTTGGGACCTGGGTGGATGAGGCGCTCAAGATGGCAGAACGGACGGAAGTCTTATTGAGCGCCGGTAAGCGACCGGATGGTCGCTTACCGACCAGAGCGGAGTCGAAGCGGTAGATCGAACGACGCCACGCTCACTCCCACGATCTTGCGCGCCCCGCCGCAATGTATATAACATCGGCGTAACATCAATTCGCTCACGAGGAGCGAAGTCTTTGTCAACAGCTTGCACTCTTTGGATTGAGTACTCAGGTGATCGGCGTGTGCTCAGGGACTTCTTCTTCGATGCATGCAAGTGCACTCATCACTCGGTTGCGCCCAACAGCTCCCAGCAACGCGAACCCGACGCTATCGATCGCGAACACATTGGGATGCACAACCCGAACAACCTGATATGCATCCAGGCGTGGAGCTTTGCAAGCAGCGTCTACAAGAACGATGTGAGCATCTGGTTTACTTTCAACAAAGTCGACTACTGGGCTTGGATGAGTGACGTGGTCGAATCGAGCATTCGATGGATGATGCAGACGTCCGGTGACGCACTCCTCGAGCAAGACGGCAGGCCGCTGCTCGGCCGCAGAGGCGATGGCCCAATCATCGTCAGCGATCGAGTTGGGATTCCCGAGAAGGGAGCGAAACACAAGCACGCGCGGCAGGAGTTCGATGTCATTGCCACGATTCTCGACCGGGAGTGCGTGCTGCTCGAGCAGGGGCATCTTCCGCACCTCTGACATGTCCACTCTTCGCCGAGTGATGATGAACCGCGGCAGCGACAGCATCAGTTCGAAGCGCGGCATGTTTTCAACCCGGTCGGCCCGTGCATAGCCCTCTTCAAGGGCCGCCTTTCACGGTGACCGGTGGTTGGTGACAGAACGCGTGGTACACGCAATAATCCGAACGGTTCGTCCAGACCGCGGCTCATACCAACAGATTGGATCCATAACTCAGCCCGACGATTCACCCCAACATTTCATCAAAAGGATACCAAGGACGATGTCACGCACTCACGGATGGTTTGCGGCCTGCTTGAGCGTTAGCGCCCTGAGCCTGTGCGCTCAGGTGGTCCAGGCTCAGCAATATTCACTCATCGAACTCGACGTGCCTGCCGGGGTCGATTCCACCCGGGGGCTCGGGATCAACGGCAGTGATAAGGTTGTCGGGACGAGTCCCGGGGCTTCCTCGGGTGACAATCCCACGCAGTGGAATGGAACGATTGTGACCACGCTGGGTCTCGCAGGTGGAATCTCGGGCGCGGCGCTTGCGATCAATGACGCGGGTGTGGTCGTCGGGATGACCTACATCATGCTGCCAAATGGCGGCTACGAATCGCGCGCCACGATGTGGAATGGCGGAGTGGCCACGCTGCTGCCGACGTTGGGAGGAACCGAGGGCATTGCGCTTTCCATCAATGAACTGGGGCAGATGGTGGGCTGGACGGTCGCAAGCGCGGACCCGACATCACGTGCGGTCATATGGGATGGTGCCACCGTGACTGACCTGGGACCCGGCACGGCGCGAGATATCAACAATGTCGGTCAGGTGACTGGTCTGTCGAGCCTAGGCGCGACGCTGTGGAATGGAACCACGGCGACGGCGTTGAGTGTGGCCATGGAACCGGTGGCGATCAACGATGCCGGCGCGATCATCGGCAACAGAGATAGCCGCGATCCGGATACATTCCAATGGAAGACCACTGCAAGAGTCTGGTCGGAAGGCACGGCCGTCGTGTTGACCGGGCCGACCAATTATCAGTTCAGCACCATCGCCCGAGACATCAACAATGCCGGGCAGATCGTCGGTTACTCGGAGAACAACTATTCGATGGCCGTTGCCACGCTGTGGGACGGCACGAGTGCGATCAATCTCAACACCGTGCTGACGCCGGCGCAGGCGCTGCAAATCGAATTGACCGAGGCGACGGCCATCAACGATCTGGGCTACATCGTCGTCAATGGCTACGACTCGGTCGCGCAACAGCAGCGCAGCTATATCTTGGCGCCCATTCCGTAGGCGCAGAGTTGTAAAGCGCCCGCATGGTCGCTTACTCGAAGGAGCATGGCGGGCGCGGCAAATGAAAACGGCGGAGCGGTTGTGGACTCCGCCGTCCCTTGCTCTCAAGCGTCAGCGCGTACGGATCAGGGCGACTCGCGTGTCGGTTTCTTGTGAAAGTCCAGACAGGGAAACCTCCGATTTGCGCCGCAGCCGCCGGTCCCGGACAATGCGAGGCTTGTCGCCGGCCCGAATCATGTCCAGGAAATCGCTCGTACACCTCCCACGAAAAGCCGCACGCGAAACTGCGTCGCCGGATCAAGTTCGATTTCGATACCTCATCGATCGTATCGAGAAGGCGAAGCGTGCGCGGGCGGATTGGGATGAGCTGGTCGTCGAGTTCAAAGCGACCCACGCCGAGCGCATCCATCCACTGCAAGGCACGCTCCGGCAACTCACGCGCGATACGGTTTTCCTGATCGACCAGCTGCTCGATCAAAAGGGCTGGTCGCGAGTGGATCGCGAGGCACTGAAGGATATCGCGCGCCATACCGCGAGCATGCTGCTGGATGTCAATCCTAACGACGTGGAGATGCGCACGATCTTCGATCGCCACAGTGCGATGAGCTTTCAGGAAAAGAAGCAGGAAGAGATCGAAGGCCTGAAGGAACATGCGAAGGAATACATGGGCATCGATCTGGATGATGCCGAGATCGAATCTGAAGAAGATCTGATCGAACGCGTTTACGAGCGCATGAAGGAGGACGAGGCGCGTCGGCAGGAGCGCTCGTCGGAGCGTCCGAAGTCCAAGCGGCAGGAACGCGCCGAGGCCAGCGCGCAGAACGCGAAGCAGGTGTTGAGAGAGATCTACCGAAAGCTTGCGAGCGCCGTGCATCCCGATCGCGAGGCGGATGCGGCGCGACGTGCCGAGAAGAACGAGCTCATGCAACAGATCAACCGTGCGTACGCGACCAACGATCTGTTCACCCTGCTCGAAGCACAGATGCGCCTCGAGCTCATCGATCCGGATCACGCGAGCAAGATCAGCGGCGAACGGCTGCGGCAATTCAATCGACTGCTGTCGCAGCAGCTCGAGTCGGCGACCGAGGAGCTGCGGTCGCTTCAGAGCGCCTTCCGCGTCGATTACGACATTCCATATAGCCGCACGATCACCGCAAGAGATCTACACCTGGCCACACAGCGCCGCGCGCGTGAAATACGAGCGCATATCCAACAGCAGAAGCGCTTCCTCGAGGTGCTCGCCAACAAAAGCGCTACGAAGCGCTGGCTCAAAGAACAGCGGCGCTTCGACGACGATTGGGACGAGGACGAGTATTGATCCGCCTCGCCCGCGCGAGGCAGTCCGGCACAACCTAGGTCTCTCGTCCTAGGTCTCGTCGAAAAATATTCACCCGCATGTCGGCGGGGCAAACCGCCGTCCGTCTTTCAGGTGCGGCGCTATGGCCGCGTACAACTGGAAGCACTCCGATGACTCAGCCCTCCCCTGCCGCCCTGTGGATCGGGCGCGTGCTCACGGGCTTGTTCGCGCTGTTCATGCTCGGCGCCTCGATCGCTCCGAAGCTGCTGAACCTGCCCATCACGCACGAAACCATGCAGCAGCTGGGCTGGCCGCCTGGTTACGTGTTGATGATCGGACTCATCGAACTCGCGTGCGTCGTTCTCTATTTGATCCCGCGGACGGCGCTGCTCGGCGCGATCATGACGATGGCTTTGCTGGGCGGCGCGATGGCGACGCAGATTCGGGTGGGCAACCCGCTCTTCAGCCACATCCTGTTCAGCACCTATCTTGCGCTGTTCATGTGGGGTGGATTGTGGCTGCGGGACATGCGAGTGAGGGCGATTTTTCCGATCCTCAAGTAAGCGGCCGCTCGCCTCGAAATCGAACCGTCGCGAGAGAATCGCTCGCTTCGTTACAGGAACGATCGGCACGTCCGGTGAGCAAGCAGCGCTCGATTGCGTTCAGCTTGCCACCGAGATCGGCAGCCAGTGTCGATCCTGAACTTCCCCCCGAGGTATTCTCGCCCGGGGGATATCCACGGAGGATTCGAATGCGAACGGAAATCAAGCGGGCGCTGGTGACCGCACTCGTTGCGACAGTTTTCGTCGGCGGATGCGAGCGGGTGCCGGAGGCGTTTTCGACCAAGACGCCCGAAGAAATCAAACAACTGACCGCGGTCACGGATGCCGTCGTTTCGCTCGCGCGCAGTGTCGATGACTCCTCGAAGCGGGAAGCCATTCGACAAACCGTTGCCGCCGTGGCCGCAGCGGATGCGCAGTACCAATGGCACGGCGATGCGATCGTCAATACGACGAATGCCGCGACACTCGGCTGTATCGACGCGCACGGCATCACTGTCCTGGATCTCGAAACCCTGTTGGCGAGACTCGATGAAGCCGTGCAGCAGCAGGATGAAAAGAAAATCGCGGGCCGCAGGGGCCTATTGCAAGAGCTTGCAATGAATGCCACCGGCTGCGCCACCCAGAGCACTCAGTTTCTTATTGGCTTGGAAAAGCGACCCGAGGCGCTCGAGCATGGCGCGGTACTGATCTCTGGCATCTTTGCGATCGCGTCGTCCATGAGGGCGGCGGGCGGCTTGTCGATAGGCCTCCTGCTCGAAGAGCAGGTGCGCAACTATGAAACGGTGGTCGCGAGACTCGGCGACGAGCGTGATGTGCCGATCATCACCGACGCATTGCCGAAGCTGAGAGAGGCCGTGGCGGTGCTCAAGGAAGCAAATTCAGTGGCAGATCCACACCGCGACCCTTCCCCAGACACGGCCGCTGCTCGATCTGTTTCGGAAAGTGGCGGTGGTACTCATCCATCCACATCTGATTGATCTCTTCCAGCGCCGGCATGCCGGCCACGCGCATCCATGTCACGATGGTGTAGCGATGGCCGGACGTGACCGGGCGAACGCCGTGGATGTAGTTGTGATCGGAAGGGAAACACACCAGCGTGCCGGCTTCGGGCTCGATCGCGAGATCCAGGGCGGGAAAGAACAATTCGCCGCCCGCGAAATCGTCGTTGATGAAATATACCACTGACAGGTCGCGATCGAGCGTCTTCTCCCACAGCTCGAGTCCAATGTCGTCCTTGTAGAGCGTCTCCGCGTCGACGTGCGGAATGTAGTGGCCACCGACGCCGTAGTGCAGGATCTGCGACGGCTCGCGCTCACCCACCTCGACTTTGTAGAAGGGGTTGATGAACGACGCGATGCTCTTGTCATCGAGCGCGCGCAGTTTCTTTTCGATGGCTTTGGTGAGCCTCAGCTGCTGAGTGTCGCGGATCTGCTTGTTGACCACCCACTCGACCTCGCCGGTATCTTCGCTTTCGAAGTTCGACACCGGTGATTCGACCTTGACGGCGCTGTGCACGAAATCGGAGAGCACCGCCAGGTCCTCGGACCCGATGGCGCCGCGTTGAATCAACACTCCATCCAGCAATTGTTTGTTCGAACTCATGACTCGCGACGTGGTCGCCGAAAAACATCGGCGTCATCGTAGAAGCCGGGCGCCTCGTTGGCGGGCCACCATCCTGGCACGCCGAGCACCGGCAGGGGCAGAAAATCTTTCGCGGCGAGCCGCGAGGGATCAAGGCTGGCCGCCAGCGACTCGTCGCTGATGGCATCGACAACCCAAACATGCGCCGTGATGGCTTTGTAAGGCTGCAGCAACTTTTCCATCAGGGCGTGTCCAAAAATCACCAGCCGAGCCGCGGCCCACTGCTCGCGCTGATCCAGGAACAAACCCTTCCAATTACGCTGGCGCAAGGCTTCCAGCAGCGGTGTCGGAGCACGCAGTATGGCCGCGTTCTCGTCGAAGAGGGTCAGCGCATCCCGCAACGGGCCGCGCGAGCCGGGATTACCCCGCGTGGCGAGCTGCTGCGCCTGAAGGATGTTCAATTGGCGCTTGGTTTGTGGGTAGCTCAACCACATCAGACCGTTGAACAGATCGTGCAAGTTGTCGCGCGTGGGAATGCAGCCAGTGCGGAATATGAAAGATTCGTAGGGCTCGCCCTCGGGCAGGGCCGTCTGCGCCACAAAGCGCAAATCCTCCAAGCTAGCGCCGCGCGCGGTATTCAACGCGTCGGCGACCGAGCCGGACGGAGCAGCACTCGCCACCTGTCCAGCGATGGCAATGTAGGGATCGAGCCAGGGCGTCGGAGTTTTTAAAGCCTCGCCGAGCGATGCGAGTGCAGGCGTCATGACCGCACATATTACGCGGCGCTCGTGACAGTTCCACGCCACAGACGAAGAAGGCAATCAGCCTCAAGCGGCCGGGCCGCTGCTTTCCCTGACCGCCATCCACAAATCGCGCACGTAGTCGAACAACCAGCACGCCAGCTCGAGTCGGTGCCAGGTGGTCAGCTCGGTGAGCGCGGTGTAAGCGGCCAGCAGCTGTTCGCGCTGCAGCTTGTCGTACTTGTGATAAACGCACACCGACGCCAGATCGAACAATCGCTGCCCGACGCCGGCGTATTCCCAATCGATCAAGCGCAGCTTGCCGTCGTCGGTGACGTTGAGATGATGCACGTCGTTATGACACAGGGTGGCCGCGGAGTTCTCACGCAGCTTCAAGGCGACCTGCAGCGCCCGGTCGCGCAGGGTCTTGCTCGTCAGAGCTGGCTGGATGCCGCGCTCCTGGAGCGTGCGGAAATAACCCTCGAGCGTGTCGTTCAGCTCCACACGCCGTACGCCGGCGGGCGGCGGCACTCGATGCAGGCGACGGAACAACTGCCCGAGCCGCTGGATGTTCTGATCGTTGACCGCGTCGGCTTCGGCCCAGGTGTCACCGAGATAGCGCGTGACCAGCACACGCTCGGCCGGGTCGCATCGGATCACTTCCGGCCCGATGCCCGCCTCGTCGACTGCGGCCAGCACCAGCGCCTCGCTCTCGCGATCGATCTGCAACGCCTGCTCGGCCGTGTTGCTGATGCGGACCACCACGTCGTCCTGCTTGGTCCGGACCAGCCAGCTTTGATTGGTGAGCCCGTGCTTGATGGCCTCGCAGGAAAGAATCGCCTCGGCGGGGATCCGCAATGTTCTCGCCGCGACATCCACTGCGGCCGCGGCGTTAGCAGCCGCCGTCATGTCGGCTCAAATCGATGGCGCGGCAATCGCCGACTTGGTCTGCAACACCTGTTCCCGCCGCCACACAAAATATCCACGCACCACGATCCCGAGATAGATGATGAACAATATCGTGGTGGCGAGCAGCCCCTGGCTGAAATACAGCCAGGCGGCGGCGGCGTCGACCACGATCCAGTACAGCCAGTTCTCGATTATGCGTCGCGCGACCATCCAAGTGGTAACGATGCTGCCCCAAGTGACGAAAGAATCCAGGAAGGGCGCGGGCGAGTCGGTCCAGCGGGACAGGGCCCAGCCGTTCAATGCGCTCGCGATTATGACAAGCACGGCCACCGTCACGTGCTGGTTCACACTCCACGACTCGATGCGCACGTCGCCGGATTCAGTACGCCCGCGCTTCCAGTCGATGAAGCCGTACACCGCCATGACCAGGTAGAACACATTCAGCACCACCTGCATGTACAGCGAAGCCTTGACGAACAGCGCGATGTAAATCGAGGTGCTGACGAACGCGCACAGCCAGCACAGCAGGTTCCGTCGGACGGCGAGCAGCAGATAGGCGAGACCGAGCAGCGACGCCGCGGCTTCCCACGGCGACGTTGCGAGGAATTGCTCGACCACCGTTTGCCACATCGACGCCGGAGCAAGCGCTGTATTGAGGACGGCTTCTTCCATGGAAGCGCTCAGGCGTCCGGCACGGTGCCGCCGAGCACCTTCATCACGAACACCTTACGGCCCTGCTCGCCGAAGCTGACGGCAGTTTCCTTGCCGAGGATCTCAAACAAGCGCGCATGCTCGCCCGCGATCTGCGTGCTCATGGCGTTGGTCGTGACCTGCAGCTCCGGATAACGGTTGAGCCGATCGATGAAATCCTTGATGGGCGGAATGTAGTCCGAGTCGAGCGGATACAGGCTGATTTCGATAGCGGTGCGCATCAATTGAACTCCCAACGGAAGGTGACTCCGAACTGCCGCGGCTCGCCGAGCTGCGTGTAGCGTTGGTTGGCGAAATCGGGCGGCTCGTTGCCGAAGAAGAAACCTCGCACGACATAGTCCTCGTCGAACACATTGCGGCCCCAGGCGTACACGGCCCAGCGCTCGCCTTCGTAACCCGCTTTCAGATGAGTGAGCGAGTACGCTCCGGAGCGATAGCTGTCCTTGGCCGAGTCGGCGTCGGGCACGTCGAAGTAGTAGTTGTCGGACGCGATCACGTCGAGCCGCGCCATCCAGCCGAGCGGATGTCGCCACGTCGCATTCACGGACGCTTGATATTCCGGCGCGTGCGCCTGCTCGCGATTGCTCGGCCCGCTCTCATCGTCCGGACGGAAGCCCGAGTATCGAGTGCGCAGCAGTCCGAGCGTGCCGCCGACTTCCAGTTGATCCGTCGCTCGCCAGCGCACGCTGCTTTCGATGCCGGTATTGCGGCCGCCGGAGGCGTTGTCCGTGTACAGCAAATAGCTGCTCGGATCGCCGCGCACGAGTTGCCTGCTGATCGCCACCTGCATGTCGGTGCGCTTCATATGGAAGGCGGTGATATCCGTGTACAGCCGACCATCGAGCCACTCGGCTTTCATGCCCACATCGAGCCCGACCAGATATTCGGGCAGGAACTCGGCTTTGGCGTTGGCGGCGTTGCCGATGTTGAAGCCGCCGGCCTTGTAGCCACGCGAAACTGTTGCGAACCAGCGCATGTTCTCGCGCTGATCGAAATACACCGTCGCTTGCCCACCCCACATGGTGTCGCGCGCCGATTCGTCGATGTTGGTCACATCGCCCTCGTCGTTGCGAACATCGCTGTAGTCGGCATTGCGCTGCTCGCCGCGCAAACCGAATGACCACCCCCAGCGTTCGTTGAATGGCGCCTCCACTTGCGCATAGGCGGCGACGTTCTGCGCGTCGTAATCGCTCACCACACGATTGTTCGTGGAGCTGGACCAATCAGGGTTGAACGGATCGACATACACGCCGACGGACGTTGAATCGAGCTGCTCGTCCACATCGAGCCCATAGATGCCAGCGACCCATGTCAGTCCGTGCGCGGAGGCAGCCGAGTCGGACGTGAGGCGCGCTTCGAGGCTGCGCCCGCGACGATCGCGCTCCTGGCGATCGAAATAATCATAGGTGTAGGGCGCCCAGCTCTCCGGGTTGCCCCAATCGGAATCGAAGCTGTATTCGGTTTCGCTGTCGGACAGCGTCGCGGTCACAGTCAGTCGCCCGAGCCGCCCAGCCGATGTATCGACGCGAAGCGCCGCGCCGTCGGACTTCTGTGCATCCTTGCCTGGACGGTCGGCGAGCGACCTGCGTGTGTTATCGATCGACCATGCGTCGTAGCCATTGTCGAGATCGGCGTGCAGCCAGGTCAGATCGACCGTGGTGCTTTCGCTAGGTTGCCAGCGCCACTTGGCGCGAGAGGTGAGCTCGTGGCGACCCATGGTGTCGTCGCGGCCAAGATAAACATCCTCGCGAAAGCCGTCGCTGCGAAAGTTTTGAACAGCCACGCGCCAGGCCGAGTTCAGCGAGTCCACCGGCCCGGTGGCCACGGCTCCGATCGAGCGGCTGTTATATTCGCCGTACGACGCTTCGCTGGAGAAGCCGAACTCTTGTTCCGGGTCGCGGCCGCGCATCACGATGAGACCGCCGAGCGCGTTGGCGCCGTGGTGCAATCCTTGCGGCCCCCGCAGCACTTCGATGCGCTCGACATCGAACAACGTGGCGGGCATACCCATGCCGCTGAAATCGATGTCGTCGATCAGGAAGCCCACCGAAGGGTTCGGCGCGCCCTGCCATTCCTCGCGCTCACCGATGCCGCGAATCTGGAAGAAGCGCGGTCGTGAAGTACCGCCGGCATAAGAAAGGTTGGGCACGGCCGTGAGCACATCTTCGAAGTGCTGACGACCGGCGTCCTGCAACGTTTGCTGGTCGAGCACGGTCACGCTCACCGGCGCTTCGACCAAGGATTGCTGACGCAGTGTGGCAGTGACGACCACCTCTTCGATGAGCTTGTCGTCGGCGGCTACGGCGGCTGTCCCGCCATGCAAGCCCAAAACCATGGTGACAGCCGCACAAGTGACAGCCGCACAAGGGCGGCTTTTCATCGCTTTGTATTTATCGACAGGCATCGCCAGATCCTCACGGTGGAAGATCCGGGCACGAGCGCGAAGCAGAGGAGAAATGAACGGACTGCGAGTCACGACCTGCTCCCTACGCCGGTACTAACCGGATCAGGTTCAACGGGTCCGCCGATGAGCCCCAGCGCACGCTGGGCGGTCGGCATCTCAGGCCCCAGTCAGGGCCACCCCAAGGCGAGCGCGATTGTAACAGAGAGCGTCACTCACTAGGCATTCATCGCGTGTAGCGCTATAAGAGCGCTTTGTTTTTTTCTGGCTGCAACACCATGCCCAACCGACATTGCCGGCTGTTTCACGTCGACGCGTTCACGCGCACACGCTTTACCGGCAACCCCGCCATCGTGGTGCTGGACGCGGACAATCTGACGGACGAGCAGATGCAGACCATTGCCACCGAAGTGAATGGCGAAACCGCATTCGTGCTGGAAGCGGAATCCGGCGATCACGACCTGCACGTGAGATTCTTTACGCCGCGCCATGAAGTGCCATTCGTCGGTCATGCCACCGTTGCCGCGCACTACGTCCGGGCCAAGGCCGACGGCAAACCGGTCGGCAAGCTGCGGCAACGCACGGGCGCGGGCATCGTGGAAATCGAAGTCACCGAGGCGGACGGCGATCTGCGCATCGCCATCACCCAGAATCCGCCGTCGCTGGGACCTGTCATCCCGGAGCATCACCGCCGCCAGGTGTTGAACGCGCTCGGCATCTCCAGCCCCAGCCTGCACGTGGACTGTCCGTTGCAAGTGCTCACCAAGGGCGGCTCGCGACTGCTGGTCGGTCTGAAATCCAACGAACTGCTCGGCGCCATCAAGCCCGATTTCGAAGAGCTGGCGCGCCTGACTTCGCACGTGGGTGCGGAAGGTTATTTCGTATTCGCGATGGTCGAGCAGAACGGCGTCATCGGCACCGAGTCGCGCATGTTTGTTCCGGCGCTGGGCATTCGCGAGGACGCGGTCAGCGGCAACGCGCACGGCATGCTCGGCGTGTACCTGGTGAATCACGGTCTGCTGGCGCCGAAGGACGGCCGCGTCGTGTTCCAGGGTCGGCAAGGCATGTGGATGCGTCGACCCGGCATGGTTCAGGTGGAAGTCGAGTCCACCGGCAAGGTGGCCCAGTCGGTCCGGATCGTGGGCGACGCCGTGATCGTGTACGAGGCCGATATTCAGGCCTGAACGGCCCCACCGCCCGGGTTTTCGACAGAAAAACGCCTACTGACAGCCACTTGGGCCGGCCGACGTACGGCCAGCCCCCAGTCAGGGCTCCGGAAATTCCCGGCAACCTCGGAAAATTTTCTTTCGTTTACAACGACTTCGGCGGAAATTTCGGGTAGAATGCGCGCCCTTCGCCCGGGCGCCCCGGTTGGGATCGGCCTGGGTAACAGCATTGGCGCGGTTTTCCGCTAGAATCCGCGCCCGCCCAAATGACCCACAAACTCAACGCGCCGAAACCGTAACGGAACTTTGACATGCCCCGTACCACTGCCCTTGCCGATATTCGCAACATCGGCATCATCGCCCACGTCGACGCCGGCAAGACGACGACCACCGAACGCATCCTGTATTACACCGGTCGCAAGCACACCATTGTCGACGTTCACGACACCAAGGATTTGAAGTCCTCGACCACCACGGACTACATGGAGCAGGAGCAGAAGCGCGGCATCACGATTCAGTCGGCCGCGGTGTCGACCTTCTGGCGCAAGAAGAAGATCAACGTCATCGACACTCCGGGCCACGTCGACTTCACCATCGAAGTGAATCGTTCGTTGCGCGTGCTGGACGGCGCGGTCGTCGTGTTCGACGGCGTCGCCGGCGTGGAGCCGCAGTCCGAAACCAACTGGCGTCTCGCCGACAACTACGGCGTGCCGCGTATTTGCTACGTCAACAAGATGGACCGCAGCGGCGCCAACTTCCTGCGCTGCGTGGACATGATCAAGAAGCGCCTCGGCGCCCGTCCGCTGCCCGTCCAGCTGCCGATCGGCTCGGAAGACAACTTCAAGGGCATGGTCGACCTGGTGGAGATGAAGGCGCTGGTGTGGGAGTCCGACGAGCGCGACGCCGTGCCGGTCGCCCACGAAATCACGCCGGACCTGGCCGACAAGCTGGGCATCAGCGTGCCGAGCGATCGCAAGATCCTGGCAGACATCGAGAAGTTCCGCTCCGAGCTGGTGGACACCTGCCTCGAGATGGACGATGCCGCGATGGAAGCCTATCTGAACGACGGCACCGTGCCGTCGGCCGAGACGCTGCGCAAGGCGCTGCGTAAGGGCACCATCACGTCCGCGTTCAATCCGGTGCTGTGCGGCTCTTCTTATAAGAACAAGGGCGTGACCCAGATGCTGGACGCCGTGGTCGACTACCTGCCCGCCCCGACCGACGTCGAAGCCATCAAGACCGTGGACCAGGACGGCAACCCGAACGGCGAGCGCAAGAGCTCGGACGACGAGCCGTTCGCGGGACTGGCGTTCAAGGTGATCAACGACGCGTACGGCGCGCTCACCTTCGTGCGCGTGTATTCGGGCGTGCTCACCAAGGGCATGTCGGTGATGAACTCGACTCGCGGCAAGCGCGAGAAGATCGGCCGCATGGTGGAGATGTTCGCCAAGGAAGCGAACCCGATCGAAGAAGCCCGCGCCGGTGACATCATCGCGCTGGTGTCGCTCGCCGAAACCGAAACCGGCGACACGCTGTGCGATTCCAGCGCGCCGGTGATCCTGGAGCGCATGCGCTTCCCGGATCCCGTCATCAGCGTGTCGGTGCGGCCCAAGAACAAGGCCGACCAGGAGAAGTTCGGCGCCGCCCTCGGCAAGATGGTCCGCGCCGATCCTTCGCTGTATCTCGAAACCGATCGCGAAACGGGCCAGACCATTCTGCGCGGCATGGGCGAGTTGCACCTGGAAGTGACGCTCGACCGTATCCGCACGGAGTTCAACGTCGAAGGCGTCATGGGTCAGCCGCAGGTGGCGTACCGTGAGACCTTCACGAAGCCGATCTCCGAGCAGTACGTCCACAAGAAACAGACCGGCGGTTCCGGTCAGTTCGCCGAAGTGTGGATCACCTTCGAGCCGCTGGAGCGCGGCGCGGGCTTCCAGTTCGTCGACGAGACGGTTGGCGGCTCGGTGCCGAAGGAATACGTGCCGTCGGTGGAAAAAGGTCTGCGCATGCAGATGGAAGACGGCGTGCTCGCCCACTTCCCCACCGTGGACTTCAAGGCGCGCCTCACGGACGGCAGCTACCACGACGTCGACTCGAACGCGCTGACGTTCGAAATCGCCGCCAAGGCCTGCTTCCGCGAAGCCATCCGCAAGGCCGGCCCGATCCTGCTGGAGCCGGTGATGAAGGTCGAGACCGTGACCCCGGCCGACTACCTGGGCGACGTGATCGGCGACATCAACCGCCGTCGCGGCATGATTCAGGAGCAGCTGGAGCGCGGCACCAACATCGCCGTGGTGTCCACCGTGCCGCTGTCGGAAATGTTCGGCTACATCGGCCATCTGCGTGGCATGACCTCCGGTCGCGCCTCGTACACGATGGAGTTCTCGCACTATGACCCAGTGCCGAAGAACGTCGCCGACGTGGTGATCGAGGAAGCGAACAAAGCGCGCTCGGCGCCGAAGGCGTAACTTTCTCGTAACTCGCACGAACAAGGGCGGTGTCGCAAGACACCGCCCTTTTTGTTTGTTCGCTGTTTAGCGGGCCGGGTGCATCGCCGGCAGCAGCCGATCGCGCAGCCAGAACATCGGCTCGAGCATATCGGCCCGATTGAAGCGAGTGCCGGTGGTGACCATCACGGCCTTGAGCTCCGGCATGATCATCAGCACCGAGCCGCCATTGCCTTGCGCCCACCAGAGTCGAGTTTGCGGCAGCTTCGCGTCCTTGGTGTGATCCAGCCACCACAGATAGCCATAGCGCTGGCTCATGTTGGGAATCGTGGTGTGCTCTTGAGTCATCGCATCGATCCAGGCTTCCGACACGATGCGGTTACCTTTATATGTGCCGCGCGTGAGCATCAGGTCGCCGATCTTCAGCAGATCGTCGGGCTCCAGCCGCAAATGGCCGCCCGTGTCGACGCCACGCTTGTTGTCCCAGTACTGCCACTCGGCGCGCCGCGCTTCGATCGGGATGAACAGATATTTGAGTGCGAACGCGTCGGCGGATATGTGAACCGCCGAGGCCAGGATCTCACCCAACGCCACCACGTTGCCGGTGCAGTAGGAGAACTCCTTGCCTGGCTCGGCGCGCATGCGCTGTTCGCTCCAGAAAGCGACCCAGTCGCGCTGACGATACATTCGATCCTCGTGGCCCGCTGACTTCGGATCCCAGTCGTTGCAATCGAGCCCGCTGCGCATGGTAAGCAGATCTTCCAGCGTCATCGCCGCTTTGCGGGGATCCTGCTCGAAGGCTGTGCGATGGTTCGGCAGCAACTCCATCACCTTCGCTTGCACCGACGGAATGGCTCCCTTATCGATGGCGATACCGATCAGCAGCGCGGTAATGGATTTGGTCGCGGAGCGCAGGTCCGGCGGGCGCCTGGACAGCGTGGATGCTACGGAACGACCGACGACACGGCCGTCGACCTGCATGATGAACGACTCGAAGCCGGGATGAATGCCGCTGTCGACTTCATCGGCGATTTGTCTGGCGGGCGGCAACGTTGCATCGGCCTGCGAAACGCCGACGCACAGGAAAAGAAACAACGACGCCCCTATCGATCTCAGCATCGGCAGCCTCTGAAGTCCATTGCGGCAAGCGATGCTAGTCGATGTCGAAGAGCCGTAGCTGCCGCTTGTATCGATTCGCAACGCATGCCTCCTCGCAGCGACGCGCCAACTGGAGCCGCTCGCGAGTCGCTCCACCTTGCCGGGGCTGGCTACCAGCTGAAATCGATTGCGCCTGCTCCGCATTGGCGAGGCCGCTACCATTCGAAGTCGATTGCGACCTGCCTCATCTTGGCGAGGCCGCTACCAGCTGAAATCGATCGCGACCTGCTCCGCCTTGCCGCCGCGGCCGATGCGTAGCACATGTTTGACGGCCGGCACGATGTCTTCCGGATCGTGCACGGCCATCACGATCTGCGTTCCTTGCTCGGCCAGCTGCTCGATGAAGCCGAGCACGGTAGCTCGCACATCGCCGTCGAGGCCAGTGCACGGCTCGTCGAGCAACAGCAACTCCGGGTTGTTCATCATGGCGCGCGCAAAGAGCGCCATCCGCATTTGGCCGTACGAAACTTGCCGTGGCCCGCGAGCACGGAGGTGTTCGATATTGAAGAATTCGAGCCAGCGGTCGGCGACCTTGCGATCCGCGTCGGTTGGCGCGTCGTTCAGGCCGACGCTGGCGTAGCGGCCCGAAATCACGATCTCCTCGATCGACGTGGCTAGGTAATGATCCGCCTGCAGTTCGGGCGACACCCAACCGACGCGATGTTTCCAAGCTTCGATGTGCGTGCCCTTGGGAACACCGTCGCGCTCGATGCTTCCGCCCAGCGCAGGATGCAGATCGCCGTAGATGAGATTCAACAGCGAGCTCTTGCCCGAGCCGTTCGCGCCGAGAATGGCCCAGTTCTCCCCACGCGCGAGCGTCCAATCGAGGCCACGAATGACGGGCCGGTAGTCGCGATAGATGTCGGCGTTGCGAATCACGACCAGAGGTTTCAACTTAGCCCCGGCCGGAGTGTCGCCTTGATGCTGCGCGTTGGCGGCTCCCCTCGGCCGCGCCACTAGTTTCTCGCGCGCCTGCCCGGAAATACCGCGAAGCCGATTCGCCGCCTTGGCGGCTTCCCTCAGCCGTGTCGCTAAACCTGGTTTCTCGCGGCCAGGCTCGGAAACATCCCGCGGTTGGCTCACCGCCTTGCCGAGATGTCTCGGCGGCGAGGGTTGTTCGGTGTGCGCGATGGCGTGCTCATGGCCGATCGGCCCAGCCGACACGATGCGACCGTGTTCGAGGTGCGCGACGTGCGTGACGTTCTTCGGCAGCTCCTTGGGTCGATGTGACGTCAAGATCCAATCGTGCCCACCACGCGGTTGCTCGAGCGCTTTGCGAAGCTTTTCCTTGGCGCGCACGTCGAGGCCGTTGAACACTTCATCCAGCAACAACACCGGCGCGTTGCCAGCAAACAAACGCGCCACCAAGGTGAGCCGCCGCTGCCCATAAGACAGTGTCAGGATGCGCCGCTGCCTCAACCCCCACAGGCCGAATCTCTTCAGCACGCGCGTGACCCGCTCGCGTTGCGCCTGGGTAGGCTTGGTGAGCGGAATGTCCTCATCGAACAATCCCGTCGTGACGACTTGCGTGACGGTGAGATTCCAGCCGTAGCGAACATACTTGTCCTGCCGATCCGGCCCCACATACGCGATTTGTTCCTTCGCAAGCGAAGACGTGCGGCGCTGCCGACCGGTGGGCGTCGGCCACATGTCGCCGCGAAGCATCTTCAACAGCATGGTTTTGCCGGAGCCATTGGCTCCGATCAGCGCCCAGCGCTCGCCTCGCCGCAAGGTGAAGCTGACTTCGTCGAGCGCCTGGTGCGCATCGAAGATCAGCGAACAATGGGCAAGCTCGATCAGCGGGGCGGATGCGACGGATGTTTTAGCGACCACAGGGCGTTGCTGTCGGACGAGTCGCGCAGGACCCGACCGTCTTGTTCCAGTTTGAGCAGATGGGCCAGCAGCGAGCCTTGCGCCACTGGATGCAAACGAGGATCGACATCGTCATAGACGCTGACGACCAGGGTAGCCACGCTCGAGGAGCCGAGGCGGCTCAGCCGCTCGACCACCTTGGCTTCGCGCTGCAGCCGATGCGCGACGATGCGCACGATCTCGGCTTGCGCATCTTCGATCACAAGTCCATGGCCGGGTGCGATGCGAGTCGCGGGCTCCTTCTGCAGCCGCTCGAGCGAACGCAGGTAATCGCCCATGCTGCCGTCCGGTGGGCCGATCACCACGGTGGAGCCTTGCATCAAGTGGTCGCCGGTGAACAGCAGGCCGGCGCCTTCGAGCAGATAACAAAGATGATTCGAAGCGTGACCCGGTGTGTGCAAAGCACGCAGCGCGTACTCACCGACTGTGACGCGATCGCCATCGTTCAAAACATTGCTGGGCGCGAACCCGGCGTCCTGGCGGCCATGCACCGGGGCGGGCTTGCCCATCACCTTCGCACCGGTGGCCCGAGCGAGCGTGCCCGCGGCAGGCGAATGGTCGGGATGCGTGTGAGTCGCAAGCACCGCTTCGATGTGTCGGCCGGTCTCCTGCAGGATGCGCTCGATATGGACCTCATCCTCGGGGCCCGGATCGATGACCAGGTACGGGCCATCGCCGACCAGGTACGTGTTGGTGCCCGGCCCGGTCATGAACCCTGGATTGCGCGCCACCAGGCGACGCACGCCGGGCGCAATGTGATCCAGTTGACCTGAGGACAGAGACATGGGGTGCAAGATTAACACCACCGTCGCCGGCGATGCTGCCCGGCGGCCGCCCGCGAGCGCGGCGAGCTGCTGAAAAATGCGGTGCATGACCGTCGCCCGGCGCAGCACTTGGGTATCATCGGTGCACCCAAAGAGCTTCCATGAATTCGCAGCGACAGATCTTTAGCTGGCGTTAGCTGGGCTTGAGAGGAGCGACGGCGAGCGTGACCCTGACAATCGTTCTCATTGCGGCCGCGGTCGGCCTGGCGCTTTTCATGCTGGGAGTGCATTACTCGGCGGCGTCATCGAAACAAGCTTCCCGAGATAGCGCCCCTCCTCGCGCAGCGCCCGCCCTTGCGGCCCCGCCGGTCCTGGAAGGCTCGCCGTTCGAAACGGAAGCGACCGCCAGCGCGCTCGCCGAGTACTACAAGCTCGCGTTCAACGTATCCGCCTTCGATTACGACATCTCCGGCGAGCACGCCGCGATTCTGTCCAGGGTCAACGACAACGCCGCCGCGGCAGTCCATCAGCGTGAATATTTCCCGCGTCGGCCCATGCTGCTGCCGAAGCTCCTGCAGGTGCTCAACGACGACGACAGCACTCGCAAGGAACTGGTGCGACTGTTACTGGAAGATCCGGCACTGGCCGGCAGCGCGTTGCAGAGAGCCAACAGCGCGGCCTATCGATATTCGCCCGAGCCGGTGGATACGCTGGATCGTGCAGTTGTGATTCTCGGCAACGACGGCCTGCGCAGCCTGCTGGCCACCGCCATCCTGCAGCCGGTGTTCCGGCAGCCCAAAGGTTATTTCGACAACTTCGCCACGATCACTTGGGAACATGCGAGATGCACGGGCGCGGCGGCCGAAGCGTGCGCTCGCGCGCTTGGCAAAGCCGATCCATTCATCGCACAGGTGATCGGCCTGCTCGGACCGCTGGCGCGCATCGTGCTGTTTCGACTGACCATGGAAACATATCGCGAACATCGCGACCTGCAGCCACGCGCCGAAGTATTCATTCGCGCCATGCAACTGCATGCGCCGAACGTGGCCGGCTTCATCGCCTCGACCTGGGAGTTGTCCGATCCCTCGATCCGCGCCCTGCAGGAACAGACGGACAAGATCGCGCCCGCCACCATGAGCCCGCTCGGTCAGACCATTTATTTCGGCGAGCTTTGCGGCGCGCTGGCGCTGCTGGCCAAGCGCGGCAGTTATTCCGAGGATGGCGCCAAGGCCCTGCTGATGGAACAAGGCCTGGGCCGCGACACGTCCGGCAAGATCTGGCAGGCCGCGATGGCCGCCGCCGAGCAGGAATAACCCGGGGACCGGCCCGGAACCGGCTCGCAACGACAGCCGTTCACTGCATATCTGTAGTGAACGAGACCCCGCCATGCCTCCGAACCGACCGGAGCGCCCGCCGCCGGGCCTGCATCGACTGCTGAATTACGGGCGCGAGCGGGGTAAAGTGGGTTGGATCCTGCTATGGCTGCTGGGAGTCCCGATCCCGGTGCTGTTTGTACTGTTCCTGATCCGCGGCTGCACCTGAAGCCCGGATCGACTACCGAGACACCCTCGCCGAGACAAAGGACATGCTGGTCACCTTCCGCTCGACTGCCACCGAATCCATCACCATGTTCGAGGACGTGGCGGTTCAGTTGCTCAAACTCATGGGCGCCACTGGCCGCATCCCCGGTGCGCTCGGGCCGGACGACGTGGTGCTGGCGCTGCGCCAGCTGGAGCACGCCACCGAGCAGATCAAGGCCGGCACGCACGTGACCCCGGCGCGCCCGGCCGACAACGAAGACTCCAAGAACGAGGACGAAGACGACGAGGATCGGGAGCCGCCGGTGGATCTGGCGACCCGGGCCGTGCCGTTGTTGAGCATCCTCAAGCGGGCCGCCGCCGCCAAGGCCGAGGTCATGTGGGAAGCCAAAGGCAAATAGCCGCCCCGCCCTCACCCCGCTGATCTATCGGTCCCCGTCCCCTGACCTCGGCCTCCGACCGGGGTGCTAAACTGTGCGATCAGTTCATGGGAGCCATTCATGGGCCGCATTTTCGAAGTCAGAAAGCATGCGATGTTCGCGCGCTGGAACCGCATGGCGAAGCAATTCGCGCGCATCGGCAAAGACATCACCATCGCCGTGAAGGCCGGCGGCCCCGACCCGAACACAAACCCTACTCTGCGCCGCGTGATCCAGAACTCACGCGCCGTGAACATGCCCAAGGACAAGGTCGAAGCGGCCATCAAACGCGCCTCGGGCAAGGACGCGACCAACTTCACCGAAGTGCTGTACGAAGGTTACGCGCCGCACGGCGTCGCCGTGCTGGTCGAAACCGCCACCGACAATCCGACCCGCACGGTCGCCAACGTGCGCAGCATCTTCACCAAGCACAACGGCAATCTAGGCACCGCCAACAGCGTCAGCTTCCAGTTCAAGAAAATGGGCGTGTTCCGCCTCAACCCGGACGGCATCGACCAGGACGATCTGGAGCTGTACCTGATCGACCACGGCCTGGAGGAGATGGGCGAGAGCACCGGCGAAAAAGGCGAGCCGCAGATCGTGGCGCGTTGTAACTTCCCGGAGTTCGGCCAGATGCAAAAGGCGCTGGAAGATCGCGGCATCGCGCCGCTGTCGGCCGAGCACGAATACATCTGTCTGACACCGACCGAGCTGCCGGAAGAACAGGCCACGGAGGTGCTGGAAATGATCGACAAGCTCGAGCAGGACGATGACGTCCAAAAGGTCTACCACACACTTCTATGACTCGGGATCGGGCATTGCGCCACGACCCTGAGTTTGGAGTGAGCCCGTGTCCCTGAGCCGGCTGCAGGTCGCATTTGGCGATGACCTGTTCCTGGCCGCGCAGCAACTGGCACGCGGCGGTGCTGTCAGCGACCTGCGCATTCTGCAATCCGGGCTGGTCGTTACCGGGCAGGTGGCGGAAGGCGCGGCGGGACAGCGACATCGCGTTTACATCCGGCACGCGGCGCCCAAAGATTCACAAATTGCCGAGGCTGAGTGCAGCTGTGGCAAGGAGAGCCCGTGTCTGCATGTCGCGGCAGTCGCCATCGCTGCAGCGACCAATGCGCCGAGCGTCGCAACGCCTCAGCGGCCTGCGTCAGCATTGCAACGTGCGACCTCTGCTTCGACCGGGCCGCAGCTTCAGCAACGTCTCTATTACCTGCTGCAATCCACTTCAGCGGGCGAGCTGCAGTTATCGACTTGGGTAGGCCAGGCGCCGCCGGGCTCCACTCGACTGTCACGCGGCAGCTCCAGTCCGTTCGTACCGCGAAGTAACGGCGGCAATGATTTTCCTCGATATGTCGATACGCAGGATCGTCACATCCTGCAGGCATTGCTCGCACAAAGAACCGATGGTCCCTGGATTCTGCGCGATGACACTGGCGTGGCGGCGCTGAACGACGTCATCGCGACCGGCCGTGCCCGCTGGCAAACATTGGACAGTGCATCGCTGAAAACCGGCAAGCCGCGGCAGACGCGCTTGTCATGGCAGCAGTTGGAAAACGGCGATCAGTATCTGCAATGTGAAGTGCTCGTCGGGGACCAGCGCGACGACGCGGTGGTCACGTTCTTCGATCTCGATGTCGCAACCTATGTCGACCCTGCCAGCAAGGAAGTCGGCGGTCTGACGCTGCCCTGCTCGCTCGAAATATTCCGTCGCTTCTGGAACGGGCCGCCGGTCACTCCGGAGCACGCAGTGGAAGTGAACGCCGAGATCGAGAGCACCTGCCCCGCATTGCCGAAGCTGCGCACGCTCACGCCCCAGCCGCACAAGCGGCGCAGCCTGACCGCGCAGCTCTATCTCGCCGAAGATCCGATCGCCACGTTGTACTTCGTTTACAACGGGCTGCCGGTGTACAGCCGCTCGCTACGTGACGACATGACTCACGTTCGAATCGCGAAAGACACCAAGCTGTATGAAATCCCGCGCGATCGCAATGGCGAGCGTCGGATTCAGGAACGTTTCAACGCCGCCATCGCCGGTCATTCGCAGGGCCGGGACTTCTGGCTGGCTTTCATGCTGGACGGTGTACAGAAGCTGCGCGACGAAGGCTGGGACGTCGTCATCGATGACGCCTTTCCCTACCGCCTCGCTGACGCGGGCGACTGGTATGTCGACGCCGATACCGGGCGCGATCGCGAATGGTTCGATCTGAAACTTGGCCTGGTCGTGGATGGCGTGCAGATCAATCTGCTGCCCGCGCTGGTCGATTATCTGCAAGGCGCGCTCGGCAACGGCGAGGCCGGCGTGCATCGGATCGGCGATCGATTGTTCGTGCAGCTGCCCGACGGCCGCTATCTGCCCGTGCCGATCGAACGCATCCGGCGCATCGCCGATACGCTGGTCGAGCTGTTCGATCACGATGCGCTCGATAAGCAGCAACGACTGTCGTTGCCCGCATCTCAAGCCAGCCGCCTGGCGCAACTCACATCGGAGCCCGATGCGCCGGTGTTGCGCTCGGCGAATCCCGCGTTGCTCGAATCGGTCGCCGAGTTGCGCAACTTCTCGGCGATCGAGCCGCTGCAGCCGCCGGCGCGGTTCAATGCGACGTTGCGTACGTATCAGCAGGAAGGCTTGGGCTGGCTGCAATTCCTGAGACGCTGTCATTTGGGCGGCATCCTCGCCGACGACATGGGCTTGGGCAAAACCGTGCAGACCCTCGCCCATCTTGCCCTGGAAAAGGAACAAGGCCGGCTGACCAAGCCGTCGCTGATCGTGGCGCCGGTGAGCGTCATCGGCAATTGGCAGCGCGAGATCCAGCAGTTCGCGCCCCATTTGAAGCAACTGACGCTGCATGGCTCGCGGCGCAAGGAGCTGTTCGGCTCGATTCGCGATGTCGACATCGTCATCACTTCCTATCCGCTGCTGCAGCTGGATAGCGAAGTGCTGACGGCGCACGAGTTTTACGTGGTGGTGATGGACGAAGCGCAGGTCATCAAGAATCCCCGCGCCAAAGTGTCTCAGGCCGCGCGGGCGTTGCGCGCCGATCATCGTCTTTGTCTCACTGGCACGCCGATGGAAAACCATCTGGGCGAGCTGTGGTCGCTCATCGACTTTTTGCAGCCCGGCCTGCTGGGCGAGGAACGCGATTTCCAACGCCAGTACCGCAACGCCATCGAGAAGAACGACGACCGCGACCGCGCTCAATCGCTCAGCCGGCGCATAGCGCCGTTCATCCTGCGACGGACCAAGGACGCGGTCGCGCCGGAGCTGCCGGAAAAGACCCAGATCATCGAGACCATCGCGCTCGACGAAAAACAACGGGACTTCTACGACGGAGTTCGCCTCGCCTCGCATCGACGCGTTCGCGAGACCATCGAGGAACGTGGGTTGGCGCGCAGTCAGATCACCGTGCTCGACGCGCTGCTCAAACTCCGTCAGGCCTGCTGCGATCCACGCCTGGTCGCGTCGGGGGAGGAGAACGGCGAAGGCATTCCGTCGGCCAAAATGGATTGGCTCAGCAATGCGCTGCCGGAGATGATCGAGGAAGGCCGTCGCATCCTGCTGTTCTCGCAGTTCACTTCGATGCTGAGCTTGATCGAGGATCACGTTCAGCAGCTGGGCATCGATTATTTGTTGCTCACTGGCGAAACGCGCGACCGCACGCCGCTGATCGAGAGATTTCAGAGCGGCGCGGTGCCATTGTTCCTGATCAGCCTGAAGGCCGGCGGCACAGGATTGAATCTCACCGCAGCCGACACGGTCATTCATTACGACCCGTGGTGGAACCCGGCGGTCGAAGCACAAGCCACGGATCGCGCGCATCGCATCGGCCAGCACAAACCCGTGTTCGTGTACAAGCTGATCGCGCAAGGCACCGTCGAGGAACGCATCGTGCGTCTGCAAGAACAGAAACATGCCCTCGCCAGCCAGCTCTATACCGAAAAGAACGCCGCGCCCATGCAACTGAACGCGGCCGACCTGGATATGTTGTTCGCTCCATGATGAAGATTGATGCCGCGATACAAAAGCAGGTGGACGACCAGCTGCTGGAACAAGGCGCGTTCACGGTATTGGAACTGCTCCTGGCCACCGGCCGCCTCGCCTATAGCGACTACGAAAGCTGGCGGCGCCAGGAGATCGAGTTTCTCGACGGCGTGCTCATGGGCAGCCCGGAGAAGATTCGCGCGCAGATCGAACAATCTGTCAATTACGCGCGCAGCATCGGGCTGGTCGAGCAGCCGCAGGAGTTCACTGCGTGGCATTCGGATGCGCCAGCGAGCAACAAGCCTTTGCGCATCAGCGCGCAAGCCGATCTGCATCGGCTCATCGCTGGGCGGTTCATTCCTGCTCAGCAGGCGCCGCAGATGGATTTGTTCTTCGACAACCCGGTCGCTGCGCTGACGAATGGCATCGCGCGAGCACTGGCCGAAGCCAATGTCGCTGACGCTCAGCGGCAGGTCGACAGGCTGTATGAGATTGCACCCACGCACTCCGATCTGGCCGGTTACGACCGATTGATCGCGACGTTGTCACGATTGGATCAGCCTATCGAGGATCCGCGAGAGGCTCTGAAGTTCCTGCTCGACACCGCGCCCACGGCCAAGCGTTTGCTCGGCTCGCAGTACCGTGAGCTGCTGACGCCGCTATGGCGCCAACTCGCCGACGCATTGGCTGATCAGCCGTTCTCCGCCGACGAGCCGCAACTACATCGCAGCTTCGCGCTCAGCCAGGCGCAGGACTGGGCAGGCGTCAGCGCCTGCGTTCTGGAAGATCGCCAATGGTGGCGGCAACCTGCCCTTTGCTTGCTGCTCGCGCAGAGCGGTGCGTTTCAACATCGTCGTGTTGAATCTCTCACCGGCTGGTTCGCGCTTTGCTGGCACGCACCCGCGACTGCAGCGGAAGCATTGAGCAAACCTCAACAACCCGATGCCGGCGTCGGCAAGGCGTGGCAGGAGTTTCTGGCGGCAGAAGACGACCTGGCAGACGATTCGGACGACCGCGGACTGGCACCGCAGGATTTTCCTGCCTGGATGCTGCTGCACGAACCCGGGCTCGCCCGCCAGATGAGCATCGATCTCGCGCGCACAGAAACACCGGGCGAAGAACATTATCGTTGCGTGCACCGCTGGCTCGAAGCGCGCCGCACGCAGAAGAAGGAAGACGAACTGGCCCAACGGAAGATATTGCAAGCGGGCCATCCGCTGTTGTTTCGTTACCTCAAAAGCGTCGTCGGCTAACCTCGCCCGCCGCCGTCATTCACACGAGGCGCGGCACTCCCGCAACTCGTCCAGGCACATCTGATCGGACTCGCGTGCGTTGTCGTCGCAGTCCTGCCGGCGCGAGGCAACCGAGCCGCCGAGCACCTCGACGCAGGTTTTATATCGGGTGGTCATGCGCGCCAGACATGCGTCGCGATTCAGTGAGTAATCACAACGCGATTGCCCGAAGAATGCGCAGCTCGTCGCGGCCGGATTCGTTGTGGTGATTCGCGCGGAGTTGCCGCCGAACGCCACCGCTCTCATGCATTCCTGTTTGCCGCGGCGACTCAGGCTGCGGCACTCGCCGTCGTCTCGCTCGCACTGCGCGATACATTGCTGGCGGCGGGCGTCGATGCCGCCACCGGCAGAAGATGACGGCGCCGATTCGATTGTCGTCGCTCGCGCTACTCGTTGGATCGGTGGCGACGGCGTCTCGCTGACGACATCGGCTGCGGATTGCTCCACCGCGTGCGTCGGTCGCTCGGGCTCTTGTTCAGGCAGCGCGGCGGCCAGGGCAGATGTTTCTCCCGGCGGAGGCGGCTCTACGGGCGCGGAGCCGTCCGGCCCACCACCGCGATTTGATGCCTCTGTTCCGCCAGCCGCTGCAGCAGCTGACGCGGCCGCTGGTTCGGCCTTCGGAGCTTGGGCAACTGCAGTCGGCTGGGGCGCGCGCCCTTGATTGTTCAGAATAACAAACGCGCCCGCAGCCGCCGCCGCGAGGCCTGCGCCGATCAACACCAGGCTTCCGTACCGAAACTTCTTCGGTGGCGGCGCTTCGATCTCCGCCAGCATGTCGTTGAGCGACTGGAAACGATCCTCGGGCAGCACCGCCATCGCACGCATCAGTGCGTTCGCATAACGCTTCGGCAGATCGCGCCGGATCGTGTCGATCGGCCGCACAGCCCCCATCGGCAACGTACCCGCGAACAGTTCATAGAGCACCACGCCCATCGCGTACTGATCGGCGCGCCAATCAATTTCCTTCGAACCGATGCGCTGCTCTGGGGACATGTAGTAGGCCGTGCCCAGCACCATGCCCGTCTGCGTGAGCTGCGAATCGCTGAAGGCGCGCGCGATACCGAAGTCCATCAGCTTGAGCGTGCCGTCCTCGGCCAGCCAGATATTTTCTGGCTTGATGTCGCGATGAACGATGTATCGATGTGCGTAACGAAGCGCTTCGGTGAGCTGGCGCGCGATGTCGGTGACTTCGGCGATGCTGAACTCGCGATTGCTCTGCCGATACTGATCCATGCGTTGTCGCAGCGTGTGACCGTGCAGACGTTCCATGGACAAGTAATACAACCCGCCGCTCACGCCCACGTCGTGCACGCGCACGATGTTCGGATGTGACAAGCTGCAGGAGCCTCGGGCTTCGGCGAGGAAACGATCCTTGGCCGCGCCGCTGAACTGCAGATCCTGCCGCAGCACCTTCATGGCGATGTCTTGATTCTTCAGCCGGTCATGCGCGGCATACACGTTGCCCATGCCGCCCTGACCGAGCAGTTCGCCGATCTCGAAACGATCCGCGATGACCACGCCCGGCTCCATGCGGACAAACGTATCGCCCGCCGGCATCGACGCCAGCGCCGTGCCGGATCGGAGCTGTGTGTAGCGACCCGAACCCGTGATCAACTCGTAAGCTTCGCTCAACTCGGCGAGCTTGGCGCTTTGCTCGTTGCGTTCCGCATCCGTCTGCGCTGACGCGAGCTGGTCCTGCACGACCACCAGCCGCTCGCCGTACACGCGCGCTACCGTAGCGTGGTCCTCGTCGCCGTTCAGGCCGAGGCTTGCAAGCGCCCCTTCTTTGTTCATGGCCGGATTGTAAGCCCGGCGCTCGGCTTTTGGGGCCGACTTAAGGGAGGGTCGCGGCCGCGCCGTTCATTCCCGCGAGCAGGGATGTTGGCCGATGCGGTACATTCGTGGTTTCTGCCCCTTGTTCGATGAGCTTTACCGTGCGTTCTAGATCCCTACTGCTCCCGTTGGTCGTCTCCACCCTGCTCGCCGGCCCGGCCACTGCAGCCGAACTTCGCCTGCTCGAATTCGGCGCGCCCTGCGACCAGATCGTCAAACAGGAGTCCGCCAGCGGCGCGGAGGCCTACGAAGGCAAACTGCCCTCCGGCTATCAATTCGCGTTCCGCATCCGGGAACTGGATCGTGAAGCGCTGGCCGTTTATGCCTGCGACGGCGGCAAGCTGTACCGCACCGGCTATATCTTCGACGCCAGGGACGAGGCCGATGCGGCGGCCCTGTACGCCACCATCAAAAAACGCGTCAGCCGCGAGCGCGGTAAACCCTCCTACGATTTCGCCTCCGCCGCCCATCGCAAAAAAATGACCGACGCCGGCGCCACGCTGTCGCCCGTCGACACCATGGTCGCCTTCTGGGACGGCAAATCCTCCGAAGCCCACGCCTCGGTCTCCGAACCCTCCAAGGACCGCGGCTGGCGCGTCACCCTCAGCTACACGGCGAACACCCACGTCAAAGAGTGATTGGTGACGGCGCGGGAGCCTGCAGGTAGAATCCCCGTTCCTCCCGCGCGGCCGTAGCTCAGTTGGATAGAGTACCTGGCTTCGAACCAGGTGGTCGGGGGTTCGAATCCCTCCGGCCGCGCCATTCCCACATTCCTGCGCATACAATGTCCGACCTCCCCGCCTGTCCGAGCTGCGGCTCGAACCTCACCTATGAAGATTCGGGGCTGTACATCTGCCCGGAATGTGCGCACGAGTGGTCCAGCACACCCACTGCGGCGCCGGAAGCGGAGGAAGGCAAGCGTGTGGTGCGCGATGCCGTCGGCAACGAACTGCGCGACGGCGACGCCGTCACGGTCATCAAGGACCTGAAAGTGAAAGGCTCGTCGCTGGTCGTAAAGATGGGCACCAAGGTGAAAAACATCCGGCTCGTCGAGGGCGATCACGACATCGACTGCAAGATCGACGGCATCGGCGCGATGCAGTTGAAATCGGAGTTTGTGAGAAAGGCGTAGCGAGGGGACGCTCGCGGGCGGAACTTGGAGTGCTCGCGGCGCAGCCCATTCGCGGGTAGCAGCAACTAGCTGTGCTTTGCCGAGTGTCGGGGGATGGCTTTGGAAATCGTCAAAGCGCTGGGTTTGTTCGTTGTCACGGCGCTCGCTGAGATCATCGGCTGCTACTTGCCCTATCTCTGGCTGAAGAAGAATGCCAGCGTGTGGCTACTTATTCCCGCCGCCGTGAGCCTCGCACTTTTTGTTTGGCTGCTCTCGTTACATCCAACTGCTTCGGGACGGGTTTATGCCGCTTACGGCGGCGTCTACGTCGCAACCGCGTTGCTTTGGTTGTGGAAAGTGGACCGCGTACCCCTCGGGACCACTGACGTCATCGGCGCGAGCGTCGCTCTCTGCGGGATGGCGATCATCGTGTGGGGCGGTTGGCGGGGGTAATCCATCCGCAGATGGCTCGCCGCAGCACATTCTCGCGCGAGGCATCCGGATGTGCTTTACTCCAACCAGGAACGAAGCTATCTGTGGCGGTGAATAACAATGAGACCGAGCCACCTCTTTGCAATACTAGCGCTGCTCGTGACCGCGACTGTCAGCACCGCGGAAACAAACGCGCCGAAGCTGGTCAGGCTGCACGTGGAAGCTCCGGAATATCCGGCCAATGCGCGCCGCTTCAATCTATCCGGGACCGTGATCGCGAAGATGCGAGTCGAGATGGACGGCCATGTCTCGAAGACGGAGATCATTCAGTCGCCTGCGGACATTCTGTCTGACGCCGTTGTGCAAACGACCGCGAAGTGGAGATACCAGCCGATCGCGGAGCCCACCGAGGCGGTGGTTCAGATTCCATTCCAATTGAGCGAAACGGACGAGGGCTACGCATTCAGCACCGCTTCGCGAAGCCTGGCCGCGCCCGTGCCCTCGTCTGCTGCCGAGCTCGGCGTAAACTTGACGGAAGGTTGGAGTCACATTCGCCTGCTGATCGACGGCTCGGGCGCCATTCAAGGAACCTTACTCCTGAAATCATCCGGGGACGATTTCGACGCCAGCTGCAAGGCCATCCTCTCGGCTTTGAAGTTCACTCCTGCTCCGCCAGGCCTCCATGGCTACAAAACCACAACGGTGAACCTGTTCTTTATCCGCGTGCTTGAAGATGGTGAGATTCGCGTCACCCAATTGCCGGGGACATGATCCCCATCGGCTGATTCCGAGTGATTCGTTGAATCGCAGCGGGTGCCCCGATACTTGATCTGGATCAACGCGCGCCCATATCCGAAATCTATGCTCCGATCATGCTGGAGACCGGCGCTCCAGGGGCCGCTGTCCTCACTTGTTACTGACACCTTTCAGACACATGCCCGACACTACCTCCACTGATGAAGAACGTCGCGCCTCGATCGTCCAGCAGATGCGCGAGCAGACTGGCATCGACGAAGGAATGATCGAGCAGCTGGTTCGGGGCTTCTATGCGCGCATCCGCGAGGATGACCTGCTCGGGCCCATCTTCAACGCACGCATTCGCGACTGGGAACCACACCTGCAACGCATGTTCGCCTTCTGGTCCTCCGTCGTCTTATCGAGCAGCGTCTATCACGGCCAACCGATGCGCATGCATCTGCCATTGCCCGTGGACGCCCGGCACTTCGATCGGTGGCTGGATCTCTTCGAGCAGACCGCACGAGATCTGTTCAACGATCGGATCGCCGAACACTTCCTGGAGCGCGCGCGTCGTATCGCGACGAGTTTCGAGCTCGGCATCGCCAGCAGCCACGGCGTGCTGCTCGGAAAGGACGAGAGGTTCATCCGCCCGCAGCAGCCCAATAGGAACGATTAGAACGACTCTGCACCTCCGCCCGCTTCTCGCAAGAAATTCAAGAGGATGCGATTCACCTCGCCGGGCTGTTCTTCCGGAACCGAGTGGCCTGCCTGCTTCACCAGGTGCACTCCGAGCAGGCGGGTGCATGCCTGGTGCATGGTTTCAAACGCGCCTGGCGTTTGGTAGACCGCCCATTCCCGGTCGCCACCGATGTAACAAGCAGGAACATCGATAGTGCGCCCCGCGAAGACCCTGAGCTCGGCGCCCAAGCTGGGATGTTCGGCCACCCGGTAGTAATTGAGACCTCCCTGAAAACCGGTTCGCTCGAACTCGGCGCTATACACGTCCATGTCATCTTCCGTCAGCCACTGGCAGCGGGCGATCTGTTCCGCCGAAGGCATCTGTGCCGCCATCGTCTGCGCGATTCCCTGCTCGAGGTTCATGATGTAGTACGTCGGCAACTGCGCCAATTCCGCGGCTGCCCACGATTTCAGAGCAAAGGGTTTGTTGCCATTCCAATCGGCGCTCTTGAAGTGATACATCGCTCGCAACAGATCACGTACGCCTTGCCGGGCATGCCACATGTCCTCATTCGCGCCCCGAGTGGCGCTGTAGGCTGAATAGTGTTTTCGCGGATGTGGTAGTGCCGCGAGCTCACGATGAATATCGTTCCGGGGAGCCTTGGGAGCGTTCGCGGTGCCAAGCGCCACGATCGGCACGCGAAAGAAGGGCGTACTCATGGACACGACCGATTGGAAGACGTCAGGGCGCACACGCGCACACCATTGCGCCGTTGGCGCTCCCCAGTCGTGCCCAATCACAGCCGCGACCTTCTCATACCCCAGCGCACCAGCGAGTCCGAGCACGTCGCTCACTCGGTTGAGCATGGAATACGGTAGAAGATCATCACTATACGTGACGGGTGTCGTTACACTTTGGCCGTAGCCGCGCAGATCGGGCGCTACGACATGAAGGCCAGCTCGCGCGAGCGGCAGTAACTGATTTCTCCAGGTGTACGCCAGCTCAGGAAACCCGTGCAGGAGCATGACGCACGGCTTCCCGGGAACTCCTGATTCGAGAATGTGCAGGGCGATGCCATTGACCTCGACGTGGCGCGAGCGCACCCCAATAGGTAACGTGCGCCGACCGTAAAGAACGTCCGGGTTTTCAGCCGGCCGCCCGAACGCGGTCCTATAAGCCAGTAACGCGCCCGCG
Source organism: Steroidobacter gossypii (assembly GCF_016801985.1). Classification (GTDB taxonomy): domain Bacteria; phylum Pseudomonadota; class Gammaproteobacteria; order Steroidobacterales; family Steroidobacteraceae; genus Steroidobacter; species Steroidobacter gossypii. The sequence goes on from NZ_JAEVLS010000001.1 coordinate 140,459, forward strand.
CCTTGCAATACGTGACGACGACTGAATGATCTTTGTCCTGCGCTCATAGCCTTCCCGCGAACCGCGTCGAATCCGCGAGCTCGGCGATTGCCAAGGTCAGTGGCCCGAAGCGCTATCGTTTATTGGCGCAACTGTAAGGCTTGCAGCTGACATTCACCACATCGCTGGCGGCTATGTTCGCTCAACGATCCTCATTGGATGAGGTTTTCACCGTGTCGAAGGGATTGTCGGGCGGAGTATTGCGAGCGGGGCCGGCCTCGATTTCTCGCTCGGCCTGCAGCCAATCGTCCAGTTCATGGCCCGCGCGAAAGTCGCGCTGCGCGGCGAGCTCGTAGGCGCGTTTCGCGATTCGATCGTGCTGTTCCGGTGACATGCGGGCGTTGTCTGGCGTGAGGCCAGGGCCGGAGGCTGAGGCATCCGACTTGCTCTCGGGTGCATCCCGAAGCTGCGGATCTTCGTACAAACCTTCGCCACCGAAGTGCGTCGGATTTTTCGGACGTTCGGGCGGGACGGGAGTCGGCTTCATGACAAGGATCTCGCAAGCACAATGACGTATGAGTAATGCTGCTCGCGAGCAATAGTTCATCGTTGCGACCGGCTTTCTCGCAGCATATTGCAGAACAGGGCACCCTGCTCGACCGCGTCGTCCAGAGCCACGTGACTGTGCGGCAGATCGTCGAACCATCGCTTCGGCATGTTGCGCTTGGTGCTGTGTCGGAAGTCACTTTTGAGCACGGCCATGGCGAAAGACTTGATGTCCAGCGCCGAGTGGCTGAAGGGGCTCTCCCCGACAAACCTGATCAGGTACCAATAGACGAACAGGAAATCGAAGCCCGCCGGGTAGGCAACGAACACAGGCTTACCTTCGATCGACTTGATCCAACTCACATACCGCGCCATCGCCTGCTCGGGCGGTTCAAGATCCTTCCGACACGCGGCCCATGCCTCGGGCTGGCTCGCCCACCACTGCGCCGTCTTCGGGTGCGCCCGCGCATCCGGCAATGTTTCCAGGTTCGCAGAGAATGTCGACAGCAGCACCTTGTCGGCCGTGTATGCAGCTGAGCCGATGCTGAGCATCGAGTGCGGACCGGGAATCGGGCCGTCGGTTTCGACGTCGGTGCTGATGTAGATCTCGCGCATGTGAAAACATCACCGGCAAATATCAGGACACAGAGTATTCGCGCATCTGTGCCTATCGAGCAAGGCGGCCATGTCCGAGGTCGCTACCGGCCAGGAGCCTCCGACCGGGCTCGATCTTCAATCAGCTTGCGCAAACCGAGCAGCACCCGCCGCAGCGACGCTTGCGCCGCAGGGTCGACGAGCTTCCCGTCGGCATCGAAAGCCGCCGCGGCGTTCGCCAGGTACAGCGCCGGCCCTGTGAGCACCAGCGATTCGGTGGCGAACAGCACCTGTCGCAAGGCTGCCTGTGCGAGTCGCGTTCCCCAGCGACCGGCGCTGGCGCCGATCAGCGCGACGGGTTTGCCGACGAGCACTTCGTCCGGCGCCGGGCGCGAGAGCCAGTCGATGGCGTTTTTGAGCACACCTGGCATCGACTGGTTGTACTCGGCGGTCGCGATCAGCAGCGCACTCGCGGACGCAACTTGATCGCGCAGGTCGCGAACCGGTCCTGCTGCAAGAGCAGCCGATTCGCGATCCTCGTCAAACATGGGAAGCGCAGCCAGCTGGTCGTAGATCTGTAGGCGCATGCCATCTGGAGCGCAGCCGGCAGCCGCATTCAATAACCAACGGTTGAAAGAATCGCGCCGGAGGCTCCCGGCGATCGCCAAAACATCTCCTTCCGAAGCATCGACGAACGGTATGGGGCCTTTCATCCAGCAAGATCCTCTCTGGTCATTGTTGAGTTAGTAATGCGAGCGCCGATGCACCCAGCAACACACCCATCGCACGATCGAAGCGGGCTCGCGCCGCCGGTTCTCGCAGCAGCGGCGCGATCAGTCGGCCGAATACGGCCCAGGAGACAAGGGCAGCCGATGGAATGGCGAGGAACAGCGAAAACAGCATCGCGGTCGATGCGAAACTCGCGACGCCGGAGGCCGCCGCGCTGACTGTCAGCACCAAGGTCCACGACTTCGGGTTGGTGAACTGAAAAGCGAACAAGGCAACCAACCCATCGGGCGCGCCACGCTCGGGGCCTTTGGAAGCGACGGAAGGCTCAAAGCTGCGAACAACAAGAGCAACGCCCAACCAAACAAGATAAGCGCCACCGACGACGGCGATCGCCCTCCGAAGCCACGGATGCAAGTCGATGAGCGCCGCAAGGCCAAGTTGCGCGAGTGCCAGCATCGCAAGACCACCCAGCACGATTCCTGCCATGGCGGGAATCGCAGGCCGCACGCCCTGAGCGACCGCGATCCGCAGTACGGCGAAATTGTTCGGTCCCGGCGTGATCGCTCCAAGAGCGATGAGGCTGGCGCAGGCGATCAGCGCTTCCATGGAAGTTTTCTGGTGTCATTGCATCTCATGACCCAGTGTGGGCCATTCGGCTGGTCCAAGGAGGGCGCCGTCTGGTCTAATACTTAGACCATGCTTCCATTGAATGCACTTCGCGCCTTCGCGCTGGCCGTGGAAAAGGGCGGCGTGCGCGCCGCTGCTCGCGAACTCGATGTCTCGCACTCTGCGGTCAGTCGACACGTTGCCGAGCTCGAACAGTGGCTCGGCGTCGCCCTGCTCGAGCGTGGTCACGGACCTCGCGCCTTCGTTCCGACGCCGCAAGGAGAGCGACTCGCCCGCACGACATTGAGCGCGCTCGGCGATATCAACCGCGCCGCCGATGCAGTTCGTGAACAGCGCTCGCGTGGTGCTGTGACGGTATCGACCACGCCTTCGTTTGCCGCACGCTGGTTGCTGCCGCGATTGCCGGCGCTGCAGAAAGCGCATCCGCGGCTGGAGGTATCAGTGCTGGTCGATCAGCGGCTCGACGATCTGCAGAACTCGGCCAGCGACTTCGCTATTCGCATGGGCGCAGGAACTTGGCCCGGCGTCACTGCGGAGCCGCTGATGGATGACGCGCTGTATCCTGTGATGAGCCCTGCTTATTGGAACAATGCCGGGCGGCCTCGCGAACTTGCCGACTTGCGACGGCTCCGGCTGCTGCACGATCGCGATCCGCGCGCCAGCTGGCAACTCTGGCGCGATGAGTTCGGCCCTCCGGAACTCGATGTTCGCAAGGGGACGCGCTTCACCTCGTCCGACCTGGTTCTGCGCGCGGCAGCCCAAGGCCTTGGCGTCGCGCTTGCACAGCATCGACTCGCTCTCGACGATCTTGAGGCCGGCACGCTGATCCGCCCGTTCGGATCGCATGCAGTTGCGCTGGCCGCGGCGTACTGGATCGTCACGCCACACGGAGCTGTGATGCGAGACGCAGCGAAGACCTTAGTCAGCTGGCTGCGCCGACAAGCAGGCCGTCAGGCCGGGGCGAACGCCTGAAGGCCGCACGCCTGACGAATCGCTATCTGTACTGGCGAAGGCGGCAACGCGGGATCGAACTCACCCTTAGGAAACAACGGCGGCTGCGCCATGAAACGCGGTCGCGTTCCGCGATGAGGTTGCGGGGAAAGCTGACGGAGCGTCGCGCCGGCTTCGCCATGGGGAAGCAGCTCGCGTGCGATCGTGAGATGCGAAGATTTCCGTATCCTGGTGGGTGCGTCTTCAGGGCCCACGTCAGAGAGCAGAAAGAGCATCAGCAATGCGCGCCCGCGGCTCTTCACATTGGCGCGCCACTCCATGAAATCGGGATTGTTCTCTCCGAAGCTCGCATCCACATGCCAACCATCGTCCCCTGGAGACTGTGACGACGGAAAGCGAATCGGGAAGGTGCCGAGCCCCCTGGGCGCAAGCCATCGCCCCTCCCCGACGAGTTGATCGTAAGCTCGATGCAGCAGCGGTGTATTGGCCGCTGCGACGAACGGCGGCGAAGCTTTGGCAGCCACGCGAATCACTGGTCGAGTCCAGTGCTCGGGGCAATCCGGCGATAAGCCGATCTCCGCCCATAGCTCGTGCCTGCATTGTTTCGCCAGGTCGGCGTCGAAGGCGTTTTCGATCTTGACGAAACCGCAGTCGATGAAATTTTGGACCTGCTGCGAAGTCAGGCCGAAGTGCTCGGATCGAGGCATCCCGTCACTATATTCGGCGGACGTACCCGACGCGAGCCCTTGGTTAAGCTGCGTTCAGCAACACCGGAGCAAAATTGCGAGCAGGGTTTCATCGAATGGATCGTCGTGGAGACTCCCATGCGCGCACTCGGGCCAGCGTTGCTGATCGTTCTTGGATTGAGTTCTGCCGCCTGCAGCAGCAGCGGGCCGACGTATTCAAGATACGATGTGCATCGAAGTTGGACGGTGCGCGAAGGCACGGTCGTGCAGGTGGTGGAAGCCACCATCGATGGCCGATCGTCGGTCATAGGAACTTACGGCGGCGGCTATGTCGGCAACACCGTCGGTAGAACCATCGGTTCAGGATCCGGATCGAGCGTGGCCGGCGCGGTGGGCGCAGTTGCAGGCGCGGTCGCCGGTAGAAAGGCCGAAAAAGAGGCTACAGAGCAGAAGGCCTGGGAATTGCTGGTCGAGATGAATAACGGCGGCGAAACCCTCGCGATCGTCCAACCGGCGGACCAGGACTTTGCAGAGGGCGAAAAGGTGCGCGTCTACACTCGACCGGACGGTTCGGCGCGCGTTGCGAAGTTATAAAGGCCGCTCCACTTTCAACGCTCCACTTTCAAGGTGACGCGGTACTGCTCCGGTGAGATCTCGCGTGTCGAGACGCGCTCGGGTCGAACCCGCACCACCGTCACGCGCAATCCGCCGACTGCTGCGTGCTCACCGGCCTTGATGAAGTGAGGCACGGCTTCGGATGCATCTCTCCGAGTCGACACTTCCACTTCGACCTCGCCCGCCCACACACAGGTCACATCGGTCGGACAGCGCGAATCCTGGACGACGCGCACGAACTCCACCTGCAACTCTTGCTGAGCGAACACGGCCTGCTGTTTCGGTGCGAGCTCGATTTCCTGATCGAGGCTCGCAGCGCGCACCGCAGAGTCGGAGCGACAAGCGACGAGCGCCGTGGCCAGCAGAATCGGAATGAGAGAACGATGCAGTGTCATGTTTCGATCATAGCAGCGCGGGCCCGAACAGGCCCGCGCCGCGTGGACTAACAATCAAACGTCACTGACGCGTGATCCGCACATCGTCGATGCCTGCTTCGACCAGGCTCGCTGTGCCAGCATCCGCCGCTTCGATCAGCAGACGCACGGTCTGCCCGGCGAACGCATTCAGACTGGCCGTCGCAGTCGACCAGGCGCCATCGACATCGCTCGCCGATGCAAGCCGCTGGAACACGACGCTGGTCGTTGTACCCACGACGCTCACACGCAGAAAGTCTGCGCTGGTCGCATTACTGCCGTGCGCGAGATACTGACTGAACGTGAGAGTCAACGTGCCCGCGGCCGGCAAAGTGATGGCCGGTGAGCGAATCGAGGTGACGCCACCATCGATATCGTTCACACCCGCACTCGAGCCTGCCAGCCGACCGGTCACCAACGCGTTGACGCCACTGGTGGTGGTGCCAAGCTGTTTTGTGCCGCTGGAACTGGTTGCTTCCGGATCGCCGCGCTCCCATGCGCCGGACACAGCAGTGTCCGTGCCGTTCGGGTTGGTCTGCCAGCCAAGGTTGGTCTCGAAGTCATCTTCGAAGACCACGTCGCCTCCGCCGCCCTGGCAAGAGGCCGGAACATTGAAGCCATTCGTCGGCGCGGTGCTGCCGGAGCCGCCGCTGACTGCGTTCGAGCCCAGACCGAACGCCGCGAAGGCTTCCCAAATGCGACAAACATCTTCGCCGCCATGATTGTCGATGGCGGCCTGAATGATGCCGTCGCGCACTTGAGTAAACGTCGGGTTGCAGGCGGTGTTCTTCAACCCTTCGTTGACGTACAGCATCATACGTTGATTGCCGGCGCTGCCGGTTGCATTGTAGAGATTGGCGCTGAAGCCCCACTCATCCACTAGCTTCCAATACACCTCCCAGGCTGCCTGCGCCCAGACCGAGCCTACCCCGTGCGGAACAGCCATGCCGTTGATGCTCGCATACGTCCACGTATTGACGCCTGGATCGGTGCTGTAACGCTGCGTGCGAATGCCGGTGCCTGTGGTGGCCTGCCCTAACGAATAAGTTCCCATGCCACGAGGAGTCGCGCCGGTATCCGACGCTCGGGCCGTATATGCAAGCGCCCACCAATCGGACAAGCCCTCGCCGGGCTGCTGACGATTCGTGAGGCAGTTGACGTTCGACGGTCCGCCGACGAGCCGATTGGAAATGCCATGGCCATACTCATGGACTACGATGCCCGCATCCAGATCGCCGTCGCGATCCGGGTTGGGGCTGGTCCATATATACATTTGCATGCGCGGCCGCGATCCATCCGCCGGTGTGAAGAAGTTTGCATTGTTGGTTCCACCGCCATCCTGGGCTTCGGCTCTCACGGAATCGTTGCCCGCTCCACCACGCCCATAGTTGTTCAGTTGAAAGTTGCCGGCGGCCTCGTCGAATCCATACTGATACTGTACGTCGTGGATGATGTTATTCCAGTAGAACAGATTGGTGACTGCGCTCGGCCGATACGTGCTCGGCGCTCCCGAGAGGTTAATTGCGAAGTCGAAGTTCAGTGATGCACCGCCGCTCGGGCTGGAGCCGCTGTCCGGCGAATTGTTGTTGTCGGTATCGGTGTAAGCGTGGACATTGTTGCCCTCGGTGGTTGTGAACTCCGCCCCCGCCGAACCGTTGGTATCGTGCCATCCAAAAGGAGACGCGGTGCTGTTGGCGGGATTCACAACCAGCGTGCGGCCGTCGGACGGCGGCAGTGGGCTGGTGTGATTCGGGCTCTCAACCGGGTGGGCATAGACCCGATACTGATCCGCGACTGTCTGATCGAAGCGCGTCCAGACCTCGGCGTTCTCGGCGTCGACCGTGAAATCCCAGGCGTGCTGTTCATCGAGCGTCTGGATCTGGAAGTTCCAAACCAGGCGCGCCTCCCCTCGCCGGATGGGCAACAACATCAGCCGTCCATTGATCGGCGCCAGCGACAGCCCCTCATGGCTCATCCGCGTCGCGCGCTGCGGGCCAGTGTCCGATTGCACCACTTGGAGCTGCGTCGGAACGGCGATGCCCGAAAACTTCGCGGCCGCCGCGACTGCCTCGCCAAGTTGTATACGCGGATGGAGTTGCCGCACCGACTGCGCAAGTCCCGGCAAAAATGAATTGTTCACGCTGATGACGCGGCCGTCTCGATTTACGTTGACCTGCAGCTGGGCGTTGTACACCGGAATGCCGGCATGACGCTGCTGTAGATAGATGTGTGTGGCGCCAGTAACGCGCGAATAAACAGAGTCCGTCACCACATATCCCTGTAGATCGGCGGCCTCGAGCCCAAGCGCAGCTGCGTTGTTGCGAATGAACTCGGTTGCCACATCCATCGGGCGCCCTCTCGTCGCGCCCGTCAGATAGCCACGCTGGCTGGATAGCGAGCTCACCGCGCCTGTGGTTTCGTTGGATTCCACAGTGAGCTCTTCCACATTGGCGACCAACCCTTGAATGGCTCGAGGCTGAAGGGTGGCCGCGGACCGCGCGGCGGTGAACGCGCGGTTGAGATCGAGCCTTGCATCGAAATGACGCTCGGCGTCCTGCGTCGGAGATATTTCTTGTGCGCCAGCGAGCGCTGACCAGCATAGACCGCAGGCTATCGACAATGACGCGACAGCGAATCCTCGGCATCGGTTCATGATGCAACTCCTTCCGTGAGTAACCATGAGGACTGTGGGCGCCTGGGATTCAGCGCGAGGAACAATGTTGTGTCAACAGTTGATTCCCCTTGTTTGGAGGCAACCGCAGCGCGCCATCGAGTGTCAGAGACGGCCTCGTGACAATGTTCAGTTGTTCTGTATACCGCTCATGATTCGAGCCGCGTGACACCTTGCAATGTCACGGCTTCGATTTGTCGACAACAGCTTGCTCGTGGATTCGGATGGCGGCGGCCACGACCGGCCTCGCCCATTCAGGAGTCGTTGAAATCAGAGCGTCGAGCGGGCCATTCACGATATGTTGTCGTGACATGCTCAACACCAGGCGAGCGCGCGGCGTGCCGTCCGCGGAATCGAGCGAGTTGTCGTAGACACGCACTTCTTTGGCGCAGCCGAGCAGCTTGATCAGGTTGGCGAGACTCTTCGGATATCGCTCTCGAATCTTCGCCGAAGGGATGGGATGACCGCCCCGGGCCACCCGCGCGGCCACGCGGGCGATGTGCCGTTCCGGCGAGTCCAGCCCCACGTAGAAAACAAAAACATCCAACCCGGAGGCGGCGGCACGCAACAGAGCTTGCGTGATGCTGTTACCACCCAACGTCGACTCGAAGCTGAAATCCTGATTGCGCTCGATGGAACGGTTTAGAAGCTGGAAGCCTAGATTCCAGGCTCGGGCATTCGCCTCCTCCAGCGTGATGCCGTCACGCTCCACCATCGCCTTCGCCGCGAGATCCGGATTGAAATAGATTCCTTCGGCGCGCGCGGCGAGAAACTCTCCCGCGATGACGCTCTTGCCGGCACCATTGGTGCCGGCCGCCACCACGATGCGGCCGCGACGTTCCGCCACTCGCTCAGGTATCTCGGCGATTCAGCTCAGCATCGGTGGCGGAGAACAAAGCATCCACCGCCCGCCGCGCCTTGTGAGATTGCATCCTGGCATGCAGCGAATCGAACTCGCGGGCCCAATGATCGAGCTCGCGTTCCTGGTGGGTGCGCTCGTTGGAGGTGAGCTTGTTATAAGTGTCGATATCGAGCACCACGGCCTGCGCCTGACCGTGGCGTTCGATGAAGACGGGACCGGAGTCCCGCGCGGTCTGCAGGATTTCACCGAAGCGGTTCTTGGCCTGCGTGGCAGGCACCGATCGCCGTGCTGGTGCGTCCGCCGTCGGGGCGGATTTGGGCTTCAGAACCGAGGCCTTGGGCAGGTTTGCATGGGTGCGTCTGGCCATCACTGCAATCCTAGGACGGCAATCCTTCATCGCCGGACTGCAGTTTAGCTAATCTCCACTGAATTAGCCAATCTCGACTCAGCCCGGGCCCGCCGGCCGGCCACCGAGCGCGCCAGGCGCTCCAGGATCTGCACCGACGTCGGCCAATCGACGCAGCCGTCCGTGATGCTCTGGCCATACTCCAGGGGCTTGCCCGGCGTCAGATCCTGTCGGCCGGCCTTGAGATGACTTTCCACCATGACGCCGCAGATCCGTTGTTCGCCGGCCTCGATGCGGGCAGCGATATCGGCGATCACCATCGGCTGATTCTCGGGACGTTTGCTGCTGTTGCCGTGGCTCACGTCGATCATCAAGCGGGCCGGCAGCTTGGCCGCGAGCAGTTGCTGAGACACCGCATCCACACTCTGCGCATCGTAGTTTGGAGCCTTGCCGCCGCGCAGGATCACGTGACAATCCGAATTGCCAGCGGTGGTGGCGATGGCGCTGTGGCCTTGTTTGGTGACTGCCAGAAAATGATGTGGATGAGAAGCCGCCTGAACCGCGTCGATGGCGATCTTCACATTGCCATCCGTACCGTTCTTGAATCCGACCGGACAGGACAACCCCGACGTCATCTCGCGATGAACCTGACTTTCCGTGGTGCGCGCACCGATGGCGCCCCAAGCGACGAGATCCGCGATGTATTGCGGCGTGATGATGTCGAGAAACTCACAGCCCGCAGGCAGGCCGAGATCGTTGATGTCCCGTAACAGCTGGCGCGCGATGCGCAGGCCCCGATTGATATTGAAACTTCCGTCGAGATCGGGATCGTTGATGAGTCCTTTCCAGCCGACCGTGGTGCGCGGCTTCTCGAAGTACACGCGCATCACGATCTCGAGCTCGCTCTTGAAGCGCTCGCGCTGTTCCTGCAGGCGCCGCGCATAGTCCATGGCCGCGACTGGATCGTGAATCGAACAGGGCCCGATCACCACCACCAGCCGATCGTCACGGCCGTGAAGGATCTCCTGCATTGCTCTGCGACCCTGCGCCACCGTGGCGGCAGCAGTGTCCGTGGTCGGGTACTCGCTCATGACCTCGTGAGGCGTGACCAGCTCACGAATCTCACGAATGCGTAAATCGTCGGTGCGGGCGTGCATGGTGAACTCCAGCGGCCAGGTCCGGCGGAAAAAAAAACCGCCAGAGGGCTGGCGGTTTTTCAGGTGTACTCGGTGGGTTGGGTTAAATCGAGTGCAATCCTTCCGCCATTGGCTTCGGATACCAGAAGTAAAAGTAGAACCAATAGCGGGCAGATGCGAAATTCATGGTGCTTTGATAACACACGGCCATGGGATTCGGCAACAACCCCTTTGGGCCATACCGACTGCCAGACTGGCCAGCCGCACCGGCGAGGTCTACCCTCGCTGTGTTGTCATGCAACCAAATGCGAGGCTGCCATGAAGACCCCACTCTCTTTTCTGAGCCGCCGCCGATTCCTCCAGGTCACCGGCGCGACCACCGCATTGCTGACCGCCGGGCTGCGCGCACATGCGGCAAGCTCGAAGAGCACGCGGATCGGTGTCATTGGCTCGGGCAATGTCGGCAGCGCCATCGGCCGCACGTGGGTAAACGCCGGTCACGAAGTCATGTTCTCGTCTCGCAATCTGGATCGAGACAAGACACTCGCTGCCGAACTCGGCCGCGGCGCTCGAGCCGGCACGCCCAAAGAGGCCGCCGCTTTCGGCGATGTCATTTTGATTGCCGTTCCTTACGGCGCGCTGCCCGAGCTCGGGAAGTCTCTCCGTAACGAACTCAAAGGCAAAGTCATCATCGACGCCTGCAATCCATTCCCTTCGCGCGACGGCAAGATCGCCGACTGGGCTCGTGACAAAGGCGCGGGTCTCGCTTCAGCAGAGTTGCTACCCGGCGCTCGCATCGTTCGCGCCTTCAATGCCATCGGCGCGGCTCGCATGGGTTCGGCGCATGAAGCACCAGGGAGGATTGGAATGCCGATCGCTGGCGATGACAAAGAAGCCATCGCGATCGCTTCCGCCTTGATACGGGATGTCGGCTACGAGCCGGTACTCATCGGCGGGTTGGCCATGGGGCGACATCTCATTCCCGGCACTCCGCTCGCCGGTGAACATTCGCCCGATGAAGTTCGCGAGCTGGCAGCGAAGCTCACAGCGGAGTAAGCAGCCCGCTTCGACCGTGACTCGCAGCGGCTGTGCTACGCTTGCGCGGTTGCACAGACAGCGGCGAGATCAGCCGCATGACAGAATCAGCGGGAGTGGAGATGCAAGTCACGGACTCGGCGTCGAATGTATCGACCGGATTACATAACAATGCCTCATGGACCCGGCGGGGTCTGCTGCTCATCACCTTTGCGCTCGGCGTAACAAACGTCGCCGCCGCAGGCACCAATACCTGGACGCCGCTCGGCCCCTCGGGCGGTTCGATTTTTGACATAGAGTTTCATCCCACGGACACCGCGACCATGTACGTGGCGACCTCGAATGGGTTCTATCGTTCCAGCGATTCGGCATCGTCCTGGCAACACACGAGCACCGATGGCTTGCCAATCTACTTCCGCCCGACCGAACTCGCGGTGGACCCTGTCCATCCCGATCGCGTGCTCGTTGCCTCTGCATACATGAGCACATTGCGCAGTGACGACCGCGGGCAAACGTTGCAAGTGATGACCGGCCTGCTGCCTTGGGCCCCGTTATACATCGACTACCATGTGATGGCCGCGGCAGGAGATGGCTCGACTGTCTACTACTCGATGGATGACTTCGTTTATCGCAGCACGGACGGCGGCGCCTCACGACAGGTGCGCGGCCAGCTGTCTTTTTCGACAGGCGAATTCATTGTGACGAAGCTGCTGGTCGATCCCACCAATCCCCAGAACGTTTATGCGACCACCTATAGGCGCGCCTATCGCAGCACCGATGGAGGTGAGAACTGGACGGTCATCTGGGCGCCGACCCTCGGGGAAGAAAACACCATAGCGGCGATGACCATCGATCCACAGAATCCAAATCGCCTGTGGCTGGCAACGCAGACCACGCTTCTCACCAGCGACAACGGCGTTCTCTGGTCGCCGGCACTGACCGGCTCGGCCGTCGATGTGGACGTGGATCCAAACGATTCCCAGATTGTTTACGCGGCCATGTCCGATCAGACACTCATGCGCACCACGAACGGGGGCGCGAGCTGGAGCGCAGTACCTGCGCCCCTGGCAGCCGACACAGCCCGTAAGCGACAACTGGAGATTCACCCGAGCGACAGCGCACGTTTGTATCTTTTCGGGCCCAGCGGCATTCTCGCCAGCACCGACGCAGGAGCGACCTGGAATCGGGCTGATGCCGGCATTGCGGCCACGTCTGCGGAAGGCTTCTCTCCGACGGCGACCTCGTCGGGACACTATTTCTTCCGTGTTACTGGGTATGGCATCGCGGGCGTGCGCCCCGGCCAGGGCGATGTGGACATCGTGGTCGACTCCCCGCTTCCAGATCCCGGTACCTCCGCCCCACACAGACTCACGTCGGTGTTGTCACTGCCAAACACGCTGATTGCGAGCTACGTCGACTCGACCGTCGCGCTGTCTTCGGACCTCGGCGCCACCTGGACGATCGCAGCCGCGCCACCCTCCAGCTGGATCAACTCGCTGGCCGCTGCTCAGAATGGAACAGCGACGACGGTCTATGCAACGACCGCAACGGGCATTTTCCGCTCCGACGATCTGGGCGATCACTGGTCGCGAATGAGCAATGGCCTGCCCAATACAGGCTCTGTCAACGCCAGCTATATCACTGTGGGCGCCGATCAGACACAGCTCTATGCGCTGCTGCACACTGGAGGAGACGTTCTCTATCGATCGACCGACGGCGGTCAAAACTGGGCGCCGGTCGCAGGGACGGAACCCGCCAGCAGCTCCATCCAGTCGGTGACCGCGCATCCATCCGATGCACAAACCCTGCTAGTTGGAACGTTTGAAGGCGCCTACCGAACGACGGACGGCGGCGACACCTGGCAGATGCTCGATCTACTGCCAGGCAAGCCCGATGCGCCAGTCGAGGCGATCGCGTTCGATCCGGTGAATCCGGACATCATCTATATCAGTTCGCCGCTCGACGCTTTCAGCTCCGCGCGCTACTTCGGCAACGTGTTTCGGTCGGTCGACGGTGGCGCCACCTTCCAGCGACTCATGCCCAACTACTACCCAGGGGGACGCATCACGTCGCTGAAAGTGACGTCCGATCATCCGCATCGCATTCTGGCAGCGAGTGCAGGCCACGGCGTCATTGAAATGTCGATCGAGCCCGATCTGGAACTGACGCTCACGTCGCAGCCTAGTTCGGCGACGGTCAACTCGTCGCTCGAGTACACCATGACGGCGACCAATCACGGTCCGTTCGACGCCACGCAAGTACAGGTTGAAGTGCAGCTTCCGACGGCCGCATCGGCCACGACTGCCACCATCGATGGCAGCCCGTGTGTCGTTGCAAACAATGTCGCCAGGTGCACGGCCAGCGTTCTGCGCAATGATCAGTCAGCCACGATTGTCGTCCGCACGACTCCTTCTGCCGCCGGCACTTTCGCGGTCAACGTCGATGTGACAGGTGCACAGCCCGATACCAATTCCGCAAATGACACAGCGTCTGCGTCCGTCTCGGTTGCCGGGCTTCCGCCCACCAACCCCGGTGGTGGTGATGGTGGCGGCGGCACCGGCGGCGGCGGCGGTGGCGGCGGCGGCGGTGGCGGCGGCGGCGGTGGCGGCGGCGGCGGTGGCGGCGGCGGTAGCTTCGGCATCCTGGCTCTGATCGCGCTGTTGCCGTTCGGTCTCGCGAGGCGGAGGCGCTGCTAACGGCGCCTCAAGGCCCCTCGGCTTTATTAGATAAATGAACGCCCGCAAGAAACATTTGCAGGCGCGGGAAAGCGCTGCTATCTTCCCGCGCCTGATTTGAACCGCGGCTCCGGCCGCAATATTGAAGCGAAACTGAAATGCTCTCGATCCACGGAACAGCCATAGAAAGACTGAGCGCGCAACGCGCCGCGGTCGGCTGCCCGTCGCATCCGGGTAGCTGGTCACGGCCGTTTGCGAATGAACGTCGCAGCTTCGTGATCGAACTCGATCGGTAGCGCCTTCCGGGCTCCTTGCCCCGAAGGCGCAAGCCGGACGGGGCACCCACGGGAGCCTTCAGCCACCTCGGATCTTCCAAACGATCCGTTTCAGGCGGCAAAACCTTCCAAACAGTGCTCCGTCCGCGAGGTAACGCCCTCGATCCGGACGCGTACGCGCATGCGTATGGTCCCCTGCTCCGCACGCTCGGACAGGACGCTGTTTAACAATTTGGAAACATCGCGGATGCTCACCCTTGCATCGCCTCGGCGCATGCGAGCGTGAGCACCCACAGAGCAGTGAGATATTTTTGCAGCACGTGCAAGCGTGAGGGCCTCGCTCGCTCTGAAATATTCCATCGCGCGACGTTAGCTCAGTTGGATCAGAGCACCGGTTTGCGATGCCGGAGGTCGAAGGTTCGAATCCTTCACGTCGCACCATAGACAGTCATTGGTGGCGTTAGCTCAGCAGGCCAGAGTCCCGAGCTGTGAACTCGGAGGTCGCGGGTTCGAGTCCCGCACGCCACCCCAATCTCAACCGCACGATTCACCAACCAAAGGAGGAGTAACGATGAGTCCGCACATTCTCGCGCTAGACATCGCCGGCGCTCCGCACCGGTGGATCAGCGTGCGCGAAGCGGCGCATTACTACGCGACCGACATGATCGCGTGGGCGACAGGCACGAATGAGTTTCTCTTGCGCGGAGGCAGGCAGCGAGCGACGGGCATCCAGTCGTTGATTCGGGCGAACTCGATCATCGCGATCAAGGGCAAGGACTACATCGTCCGCAACTTCGATCACGTGCCGATGCTCACCAAGGACATGCTGCTCGCGCGCGATCGTCACATTTGCGCTTACTGCGCGCGGCGGTTCAAGGCCGCGGAGCTCGATATGGAGCATATCCAGCCGCGCTCCAAGGGCGGTGAAGACTCGTGGATGAATCTGGTCGCAGCCTGCAAGGCATGCAATCACCGCAAGGCCGACCGCACGCCGGAGGCCGCAGGAATGAAGTTGCATTACGTGCCGTATGTTCCCAATCGGTACGAAGCATTCATTCTGAGCAATCGCAAGATCCTGGCCGACCAGATGGAGTTCCTGCTCCAGGGCGTGCCAAGAAACTCACGGTTGCACCTGTCATAGATTGGAAATATCGGCAGACGAAACAAACCCGTCTGCCGCATTTATCGAGAATTCAAGGATCCTGCTGCGCGCTCATCGCACGTGAACGCGCAGCGGTACCGTGGTCCAGGCCAGCGTTTCGTGTCAGCGGTTGTGGTTCGAACCACACTGGCGCACTGCAGCCCTGCTGCTGTGTGTACCGCGCGAAGCGCGAACCTAACCTCCATGCAATGTAGCTCAGTGGGTAGAGCAGGCAACTTCGATTGCCAGGCCGAGGGTTCGACTCCCTCTATTGCAACGGCAGGCCGCAAGGCCGGGGTTCGACTCCCCCTGTTGATGCCAGAAGCATCCCTTGATGACACGAAAGTGTCGACCGAAGCGCCCCAGCGCTCTCGATCCTCATGCACGGCAGTGGATGAGATAGGGAGCGCAGCGCGTATCACGCTCTGCTCGTCGATGCTCGACGCGCCCGGGTTCAGTGATGAAACGTTTGCAGAAACGCCCCGCGCCAGGGAGGCACGGGCGAGGAAGCCGCGGTTCGCACTGTCGAAAGGCGCCTCGACCGCGACGACCGCGCGATAGGCGTGGGGTGGCTTCGGACTTAATTCAAAAATTGCAGTCGCCAGGCGACTGCATTGGGCGAGTGACAGAAACAACAAGGAGACGATCATGACCATCAAGCGAATCACCGTCGCCCAGCATGAGCGTGCACTGGTTTGGAAGAACAAGACCTTTGCAGGAGTGCTGGAGCCGGGTAAACACTGGCTCGTCGCGCCGATGAACGACATCGCGGCGCAGCTGTACGACCTCACGGTGCCGGAGTTCGAACACGCTCGCGTGGACTTCCTGGTGAAGGAAGCTCGCGCGACCATGGAGCGGTACTTCGACATCGTCGAGCTGACCGAAAACGAAGTCGGCCTGGTTCACAAGAACGGCAAGTTCAGCGGCGTGCTGGCACCGGGCAAGCGCCAGCTCTACTGGAAGGGCCCGATCGAGGTGAAAGTCGAGAAGATCGACATCTCGGCGGATGTGGAAGCGTCGGAGCCGGTGGCCAAGCTGCTTGGCCGCGCACGGCAGCCGCTGCTGACGCAGGTGCTCGATGCGGCCAGCATCGTCGAGGTGCCCGACACGTCGGTCGCCCTGCTGATCGTGGACGGCAAGTTCACCAAGCTGCTCGAGCCGGGCCTGCACGTGTTCTGGAAATACCAGCGCACTGTGAAGGTCGAGCTCGTGGATCGCCGTATGCAGACCATGGAAGTGTCGGGTCAGGACATCCTGACCAAGGACAAGGTCAGCCTGCGCGTCAACCTCACCGCCCTGTGGCAGGTCGAGGACGTCGTGCAGGCGCGCGCCGGGCTGCAGAACTTCGTGGAGTACATCTACAAGGAGCTGCAGTTCGCGTTGCGTGAGGCGATCGGCAGCCGCACGCTGGACGAGTTGCTGGGCGCCAAGGGCGATCTGGACCGCGAGATCCAGGCGTCGGCGCGCGGCAAGATCGAACAGCACGGCATCAAGCTGGCCAGCGTGGGTCTCAAGGATGTGATCCTGCCGGGCGAGATGAAGGACATTCTCAACCGGGTCGTGGAAGCCGAGAAGGTCGCGCAGGCGAACCTGATCAAGCGTCGCGAAGAGACCGCGGCAACGCGTTCGCTTCTGAACACGGCCCGCCTCATGGACGAGAACCCGACGCTGCTGCGCCTGAAGGAGCTGGAGACGCTGGAGAAGGTCACCGAAAAGGTCGACAAGCTCACCGTCTTCGGCGGCCTGGATGGCGTGTTGAAGGACGTCGTGCGCATTCAAGTGCCCGCGCACTGAATGAGCCGCGACCCTCCAGGGAGCCCGGTCGCAAGACCGGGCTCTCTTTTTGTTTCTAATGCACCAGCGCAGTCAGCGGCCAGACATACGCTTGCCCCAGCACGAGCAGACTCACCAGCAGCGCGAGCGCGATGCTGTGGAAGAACACGTAGCGCAGAATCTCGCTTTCGTGGCCATACCAACGCGTAGCGGTGGAGGCGACCACGATGCTTTGGGCGTCGATCATCTTGCCCATCACGCCGCCGGAGCTGTTGGCGGCGGCCATCAGCACAGGATTCAAGCCCAGTTGTTCGGATGTGATTTTCTGTAAGCCGCCGAACAGCACGTTCGACGCAGTATCCGAACCCGTCAACGCGACGCCCAGCCAGCCGAGCATCGTTCCGAACAGCGGATAGAGCCAGCCGGTCTGCGCGAACGCCAAACCCATCGTGGCGTCGGCGCCGGAGTAACGCGTGACGTAGCCGAGCGCGAGCATTGCGGCGATGGTCAGCAGCGACCAGCGCACGATCACGAGGGTAGCCACGTACTGTCGCGCGAACTCTCGAAAGGAGAACTTCATTAGCACACTGCTGATGATCGAGGCGAGAAGAATGCCGGTGCCGGTCATGGACAGGAGATTGAAATTGTAAATGGCGGACTCGGCGGTGGCCGTGGCCACCACCGGCGGAACCTTTTGCACGAGTTGATGCAGCCCGCCGACCGGTATGGAAAGCGTGAACACGGAATCCAGCCAGGCCTTGACCTGCGGTATTCCCCACAGGAAAACGCAAACGCTGAGCACGATCCACGGCAGCCAGGCTTTGAACACCTGCTCTGACGTATATGTGTTCGTAGCAGCCTCGGCGAGCGGCCCGTCGTGCGCCTCGCCCCGCTTGGTCGATCGCCAGATGCTCGCCGGTTGCCACACTCGAAGAAACAACGTCAGCGCGCCCATCGAGCAGATCGACGCGATGATATCGACCAGCCACGGGCCGTGGAAATTGGAAACGATATATTGCGGAATGGCGAATGCCACGCCGGCCACCAGAATGGCCGGCCATACCTGCAGCATGCCGCGCCAGCCAGCGAACGCGCAGATCAGCCAAAACGGCACGATCACAGAAAAGAACGGCAACTGTCGCCCCACCATCCCGCTGAGCTCGAACAGGTCGAGGCCTGTCACGCTCGCAAGCGCCAGCACCGGCGTGCCTAACGCGCCAAACGCCACGGGCGCGGTATTTGCGATAAGAGACAGACCGGATGCGGCCAACGGCGTGAAGCCCAGGCCGATCAACATCGCGCCAGTCACCGCCACCGGCGTGCCGAAGCCCGCCGCGCCTTCGAAGAACGCGCCAAATCCAAATGCGATCAGCAACAGCTGCAGACGACGATCGGGCGTGATCGCCGCGATGCTGTCCTGGAGAATTCGGAACTGCCCGCGCTGCTCGGTCAGCCTATATAGGAAGATCACATTGAGAATGATCCAGCCGATGGGCATCAAGCCATAGGCGGCGCCGAATGCGGCAGCCGTCGTGGCCATGCCGGTGGGCATACCGAAAGCAAAGATGGCCACGATCAGCGAGCTGGCGATGCCAAGCAGGGCTGCGACGTGCGCCTTCATCTTCAGAAAGGCGATGCACCCGAGCAGCACCACCACCGGCACCGCGGCGGTGAGCGTGGACAGCAGAGGATTGCCAAAGGGATCGTAACCTTGTGCCCACATGAGCCGCTCCACGGTCGAGAGAACTCAGGCCTGAATCGCTCCTTGCCGGCGCCGGTAGGCCTCGAGCCCGGCGATCCATGCCGCCACCCAGGCCGCGCCGAACGCATAGCCGCCGAGCACGTCGCTGAAATAGTGGACTTGCAAAATCACTCTGCTGAAACCTACACATACGATCAGCGCCATCGCCACGATCGCCACCGGCACATGAAAACGTTGCGGCGAATGAACCACCGCCAGATAGGCGAGCAGTCCATACACGATGAACGCGCCCGACGAATGCCCGCTGGGAAAGCTAAAGCCATCCGCGGCAGCGAACTCATGCAACCATTCTGGGCGCGCACGTTCGAAGAACGCTTTGAGTGCGGTGTTCAACAGACCGCCGCCCGCCGTGGCAATGGCCCAGATCGCAGCCAGAAACCAGCGACGACGGAACATCAGATACAGCGCGACCACTGCCCCCAGAGGGATCAGAAAACGTTTGTCACCTAAATCGGTGAGGAACGCGAACACACGCAGTTGAGCATCGCTGGCATGCCGGCTCAGCGAGTCGCTCAACGACGTGTCGAATCGCCCCAGATCTTCATCCACGGCGATTTCATCCGCGATTTCGGCGAATCCAATGCAGGCCGCGACAGCGACCGCGATGCTCACCAGCACCTGTATGCCGAGCTGCCGCACCGCGCGCCACATTCCGTGCACACGGGAAGGTAACGACAGCCGCTTCGCGTGCGGGCGAACGCGATCGATCCACTTCCGCAGCAGCGCCGTCAACGGTGCGCCGAAGCGTTGCAATCCCGACCAGAGCAACCACGTGAGCAGCAGCATGGTCACCGTGATGGCGGAAAGAACAGCCCACAGGTGGGTCGCAATGAGCTCTGTCAGTTCCGCGGTGGACATCATTCAGTAGTCGCGTCGCTCAGCCCGGCCTGCAGACAAGAAGTGGGGGCCGATTCTGTCTTGAAGCGGCGGGCTACTGCAACCGCACCGACGGCTCGCTGGTGAGAGATCCCCTTCCATGCGCACAGATGCTGGATCGAGGAGAACCGCCATGAACACGCATGCCGCGAGCTCGAATACGTCATCGCCTGCCCCGACGCTCGTCGCCAAGCATGACGGCCTGAAGGAGTACGTCGCCGCCGTGCTGTCCATCGCCATCGTCGGCTTCACGTTGTACTTCATGTGGGGGATGTTCGGTCGCGTGCACGACGATGCGATCAAGGAGGGCAAGTGGAACCAGCAATCCGCCATCCTGCAACTGGCGGTCGCACTGGCCGGCACCGTCACCGGATATTACTTCGGACGCATTCCGGCGGAACGAGCGGCGACAGCGTCGCAACAGGCGGCCGCGACCAGTAATGCATTGGCTCGGCAGGCAGCAGCCAAAGAGGCGCGCATCCGTGATCAGGTGCGCGATCTGCGCCTGCAGATCCCGAGCGCCAACGGAAAAGAGTCTTTGGATGCCAACGCCCTGCGCAACCTGGAAGTGCGACTCGAGGAAATACTCAGAACCTGACCCGAATCGAGGGGCTGGTGACCGGAACAAGACGTAGAGCCCGCGCACCGGTTGTTGCAAAGCCCATGACGGGCTCGGGCCGTTGTCGAGTCGTCTTACAAAACATTGCCCGGGATGACGCCGGCGCGAACTTGCGGTTATTCTTCCCGGACTGCCTTCAATGGACCGGGACAAAGATCCGTGGGCGATGATGCGATATCCGATGAGTTCGTGCG
The DNA here is from genome assembly GCF_016801985.1 of Steroidobacter gossypii. Taxonomy (GTDB): domain Bacteria; phylum Pseudomonadota; class Gammaproteobacteria; order Steroidobacterales; family Steroidobacteraceae; genus Steroidobacter; species Steroidobacter gossypii. The sequence continues at coordinate 160,964 of NZ_JAEVLS010000001.1, forward strand.
GCGGCACTATGCCGGACTGCAATCGCTCCTGCGCCGTAAGATTGGAGACCCGGCGATCGCGGCGGATCTGCTGAACGAGGCGGTGGCGACCGCCATGTCACATTCCCGCGATGGCCGCGTCGAACAGCCCGAGCGCATGGCGGGTTACGTGTATCGGGTCGCGCTCAATCTGTACCGCAACCATCGTAGGGAATTCGCCAACCGTCCCGACCTGCGCGCCGGCCCCGAAGACATCCACAGAATCCCGGACCGCGATGGCGAGAGCGAGCCGGTCGACCTCGGCCTGCTGCAGCGGGTGCGCACCCTGATCGGCGAGTTGCCGACGCCGCGGGATCGGGAAATCGTCAAGCGCTACTATCTCGACGAAGAAGAAAAAGAGAGCATCTGCCAGGCGCTGGAGTTGTCGCCGTTACACTTCGACCGTGTCATTTTCCGAGCCCGCCAGCGGCTGCGCACCTTGCTGGAGTCCAAGGGCTACGTGAAGTCCGATTTTTTCAATGTGCTGCTGGTCTGCCTGGCCTGAACTGTCCGGTCTGCTCTGAACTGTGTGGCCGGCGGTGGGAGATCGGCCCGGCCCGGCACAGATCGGCATGGGGATGGATCGATTCGAGGTGTGATGCATGATGGATTGACGATATGGACCGCGAATACATCGACCGGAACCACATTGTGGCGCGATATCTCGCCGATCAGCTTACCGACGACGAACGGGAAGCGTTCGAGGCTTACTACATGGAGCACCCGGAGATGGTGCGCGAGATGGAAGCCACCGCGCGATTCAAAAGCGCACTGGCAACGTTGGCCGATCGAGGCGAGCTGTCCACGTTGATCCACTCACACCCCACCCGTCGACCGTGGCAGTGGGCTGCGCTCGCTGCCACGGTCGCGGCTATTGCGATCGGCGTTAGCTACGTAGTGCGGACACCGACACCGCGCTCCCAAATGGTGGCGCACATGGAGGCGCTGCAACTTCCTATCGGCCGCATGGTGCGAATCGAACGCACGCGCGGCCTCACCGATGCAGAGTTCGAATTGCCCGCGGCCGGCACGGCCATTGGCTTGCAAATCGTGGCGGATTTCGAAGCGAGCCCGGCGGAGTATCGGGTCTCGCTGCTGCGAGAAGCGCAGGATGCTCCAGGCGCAATCGCGAAGCTCGAGCGCGTTGCGGCGAACGACGGCATCGTCACCGTCTATCTGGATCGCGCCGTGGTCCAGCCCGGAGTCTATCGCCTCAGCATCGAAGGAGCGAAAGGCACGGACGCCGAGGATCAGCGCTCCGACTTCCGCATACGGCTGCGCTAGGCGGAGCTCACATCGCTCGTTTCATGGGCTGAGCTGTAGCGTCGCGCGATAGTCCTGCAGATCGCGTTCCGAATGAACGCGCTCCTCTTCGAGTTGTTTGATCTCGGACTTCAGCCGGCCAACGAGCTCGCCGAGCTGCTTCACATCCACCACCGCCTGCGCTCGCTCCTCGACCGTCGCGTCACTGCTGATGGCAACGGCCGATCGCGTGACGATGTCGGCCTCGGCGTCACGCAGCTTCTCGCGCTTCGAGTTGAGGCTATGAGTCACATTCGACAGCCTCGACTCCAACGTGTACAGCTGCTGGCCCGATCGATACGCATCGGCAAATGCGGGCTCCAGATCCGCCGGGCAGATGCCGCTGTAGCTGCCGCCTTGCGACCCCAATCGGAAACCGTTGGCAGGCACGCAGAACTCGCGCAGGCCTGCTTCACGACCGGCCTGATAGGCGGCGAAATCGGGCGTCACGCCATGCTTGGCACACGCCTTACGATGCTGACCGATGCGGTCGCCGGCATATCCGCGAACGCCATCTTCGAAGCCGACGGTGCGCCAATCGACGGTGAGGCATTCCTCGCGATCCATCGTCGCGCAGGCGCCGAGCGCAAGCAGCACCATCGCGGCGCTTCCGCGCAGAATCGATCCAAACAGCGTCGGCATGTGCCCGCTCCCAGAAAGGCCCGGAGCGTAAAGTACCGACGAGCTGGAGCCGACTACGTGCGCCAGATCACACTTGAGGCGGGCCCTGATGGGGATCAATAGACTTTCAGACCGCCAAACTTTCGACGCAGCTTGCGAGCGAGCGTCTGGTAGCCACTTGCGTAGCCCAACGCGCCGGTCAGTATCACGGCAACCATCCATGCCCATGGCCCGCCGCCACCCGAACCATCCATTGTTTGCTCGGATACGACATCGGCGGCGTTGGCGGTCATGATCTGCACATGATCGTTGGCTGGGGGCGGAGGCGGTGCCGTGGTTGCAGCCGTTTTCAGCTGATCGACCTGGCCACGCAAGGTCATGTTCTCTTTTTTCAGAGCCGCAATCTCTGCGGTCAGTGCTTTCTCTTTGTCTGCGCCGCGCGTCGCGGCCTTCTGTTCCCGCTGCAATTCACGAAGCCGCACGGCAGCCGGCTCGTCGCTCGTCAAATAATTCGCGCCCACCCAACCTTCGCGCCCGCTTTCCAGGCGCACCCGAACCATGTTGCCCGAGCGCTCGAGCTCTTCGACGACATCGCCGGTTTGGATCGTCGCCACACGCTCCGTGCCCTGTGCAGGCTCGGCATAGACGTTCAACACCAGCTTGTCCGAAACGTAACGGACCTGCGCCACTGGCGGCGCAGCCGCCGGGAGGTCATTGGGCACAGCTTCCTGCCCGACGCCGACAAGCGGCACGGTCGCCCAGATCAGCGAGACTGTCGCTATTAGCTGACAACGCGTGGCACGGAATGTTTTCATAAACCCATGCTTCCAGAGTTGCCGCACTCGGGCAACCTCCGCAAGCTGAACGGCGCCGTTCATTCGACCGGCGTATGATTGTTTGCTCGACTCGTTTCCAAGGACACCGGCCATGACCAAGCTGTCGCTTCTGGGCATTCCCAACGACGACAATTCGTCGTATCTGAAGGGTTCGTCGCAGGCGCCGGATCCGATTCGCCGCGAATTGGTCAATGACGCCTATAGCATGTGGAGCGAAACCGGCGTCGACCTGGGCGCGCCAGGGCGACTGGTCGACCACGGCAACGTGCTGTTCGGCGACGGCCGTGACCCGTGGGAGCTTATCGAGCAGGCGGTGGACAAAGCGCTGGAGCCCGGGCATCCGCTGATTTGCCTCGGCGGCGATCATGCGATCACGCATCCGATCGTGCGCGCGGTTCGACGACGATTTCCCAGCCTCACGATTCTGCACATCGATGCGCACGCGGATATCTATCACGCGTACCAGGACAATCCTCGCTCGCATGCATCGCCCTTCGCGCGAATCATGGAACAGCGCCTGGCGGATCGGCTGATACAAGTGGGCCTGCGCACCATCTGCGATGAGCATCGCGCGCAGTTCAAACGTTTTGGCGTGGAAGTGATCGAAGCCGGGCGGTGGCAGGAGTGCATGCAACTGGAGTTCTCAACCCCGGTATATATCTCCTTGGACATCGACGGCATTGATCCGGCCTTCGCGCCCGGCGTTTCGCATCGGGAGCCCGGCGGCCCCTCGCCCCGCCAGGTGATCGATCTGATCCAGAGCATCCGCCAACCCATCGTCGCGGCCGACGTGGTCGAGTACAACCCGCAATGCGATATTTCCAACCAGACGGCGCTGGTGGCGGCCAAGCTGGTGAAGGAGATTGGGGGCATGATGGTGAAGAATCGCTGAGCCGCTGTCATACCAGCGACTGTTCCAACGATTGCGCCATGCGCACCAGATGGGCGAACGAGCGGGCGCCCATCTTCTGCATGATCCGACCGCGGTGGATTTGCACCGTGATTTCGGTTATGCCGAGCTCGCGAGCCACTTGTTTGTTCATCAGGCCGCTCACGATCAACTGCATAACCTGGCTTTCTCGCGGCGTGAGACTTCGGTGGCGCCGTTGAAGCTCCGTCAGCGCCGCCCGAGCCGCCTGCATGCGTCGATACTGATCGAGCGCCGAATGGACGGCCTGCAGCAGGCTCTCTTTCGGCAACGGCGACAGGAGGAAATCGACAGCGCCGGCTTTGATCGCGCGCACGGTGGCAGCAATGTCGACGCGAGCAGCGACGAACAAGGTTGGAACTCCCATCGTGGCCAGCTGCGCCTGCAGATCGAGTCCGCTCATATCCGGCAGATCGACATCCAGGATCACGCACGCTGGATCGGCAGCGGCCGATTCGGTGGTGAACTCGGCAGCGGAGCTGCACGCGATAGCCGCAAGCCCTGCGCCTTCGAGATACTCGCAAAGGGTATCGCGTGTCCGCGCGTTCTCGTTCACCACATAAATGAAATCGCCGTGCGCGCTCATCCCCGAGCTTCCGAACTTCGCAGCGAAGCACACTGCGCCAGAACAATGCATGCATATGCGCAGCAGCGCATCCTACGCTCCGGGAATCGCTCGATTACACTTTGGGGTGAGGCCGCGGCTCCTTAGTGCGCAGACCGGCGTTCTCGCCGCTCCGTTGCATAGGCAATAGATGCGCGAACTCTCAACTCGATGCTCGTGCCGGCGTCGGGCTTGCTTGCGATCTCCAACTGCGCCTGGATTTTCCGAGCGCGCTCGCGCATACCGGCCAGGCCCCAATGACCATCGGCCGCCGCGACCTTGAGTACCTCCACGTCGAAGCCTCGGCCGTCGTCGACCAGCCGCACTACGAACTCCCGGCGGGAGTAGATGATTCCGATATGTATGTTGCGAGCGTTGGCATGGCGAAGCGTGTTGTTGAGCGCTTCGGTCAGAATGCGTTGGGCTTCCTCCCCGACGACCGGGTGCAGCATTCGCGGCTCCCCTTCGACGCTCAGGCGCACGTCGCCCTTGGCATCTTCCGCCACGCGCTCGGTGAGCATGCGGATGGCGGCAGTGAAGTCGTGCCGTCCTTGCGTCGAGCGGCGCAGCGCCGTGACCCGAGTGCGTCCTTCCACCATGACTTCGTCGGCGCGCTCCAGCGCCTGCTCCATGATGTGGCGGGCCGGCTCGCCGACCGGAATCTTTTCCATCGCGCTCTGAAATTTGAGCATCAGTCCCTGCACGCTCTGCAGGAATGTATCGTGCAACTCGCGAGCGATGCGCTCGCGCTCCTCCAGGCTTGCCTCGAGCCGGGAACGCAGCCGGACGGCCACCTGCCTGAGTCGCCACGCGAACAAGGCCCACAACAGCGCCGCTGCGGCGAGCGCCACGATCACGCTGAACCAGGGTGTTTGATGGAAGGCCGGCAGCACCGCGAACGCGACGGTGGCGCCCTGCGCGTTGCACGCTCCATCCTGAGTGCACGCAGTCACGTGAAATCGGTAGTCGCCGGGCGGCAGGTCGTTATAGAACGCCTGGCGGCGCGCACCTACTTCCTGCCAGTGTTCGTCGTAGCCCTCGAGCCGATAACGAAACGTGAGCTTCTGTGGCAATGCCAAGCCCGGCGCCGTGTATGCCAACTCGATATCGCGCGTCAGTGGCGGCAGCTGCAGCTGCGAGCCCATGCTGTACGATTTGCGATCGGCGAGGATCGCTTCGATATGCACCGGTGGTACGAAGTCGCCCCGATCGGCTCGAGCAGGATCGATCATTTGCAAACCGTTGGCACTGGCGAACCACAGTCTGCCGTCGCGTGCGCGCGCGGCTTCTGGAGTAAAGGGCACGCGCGAAGTCAGCGATCCATACAACGTATCGAACAGGCGCACCGCCACACGTCGCGACGGGTCCGCGCGCCAGGCTGCCAGCTCGCTCTTGCGAATTCGAACCAGACCGCACTCGAGGTACAACCACAAATCTTCCGCAGCGTCGAATAGCATCGAGAAGGTGCGCTCGCAAGGCAGTCCGTTCGCGTGAGTCAGGGTGCGACGCTTTCCCGCCTGCGCTTCGATGAGACCGAATTCGGTTGCGCCGAGCACGGCGCCATCCTGCTGCACCAGGAGTTGATTCACTCGCCGATCCTGCACGGTGGGATTGATCTCGGCATACGAGAGCACGTCGAGCCGGCCGTTTCGAAAGTGAGCGAGATCGCCGCTCACCAGCCCAAGCCAGATGCCGCCCGCTGGATCCGCCGCCACTTTGCGCGCGGCCGGAATGTCCGGCGCGGGGAACTGCTCCCGAACCTTCGATCCTGCGACGCGCATCAGTCGGTGCGGTGTGATTGCCTCCATCCACACGTTGCGATCCTGGTCTTGCGCCAAGCCCACCACCAGGCCAGGAGGCCTGCCCTCGGCGTCGGCGACCGGGGTGAACTTGCTGCCGTCGTACAGCATCATCGACTGCTCCACGCCGATCCAGACCCGACCGGCGGCGTCTTCCAGCATCGATGTGATCTGCGCATTTCGTATGCGATGAGGGGCGTCGACCGTGGTGATCTCACCGTCTCGCAACACATTGAGACCGCCAATGGTGCCGATCCAGATCGAACCATCGGCGCGTGGCAGAACCGCGCCGACGCCATCAGAGCTGAGGCCTTCGCGAGTCGTGTATGTGACCACCTCGAGATCGCGAAACCGGTCCAGCCCTCGGGTGGTCGCGACCCAAACGTTGCCCTCGCGATCCTCGTAGATCCGCAACACAGTGTCGCTGGACAGTCCGTCGCTGCTTCGGAAACGTTCCACCCGATCGCCATGGATACGCAACAACCCCTGATCGCCCGTGCCGACCCACAGTGCGTCGTGGGAATCCACGAAGAGGGTGTAGATCATCAACGCGCTCGAATCGAGCTCGGGCGACAGCAAGGGTTGTAACTTTCCGTCGACCACGCGCTGCAGCCCGCCTTCGTGACCAGGAGTGTTCATGCCGACCCACAGATCGCCGCGCCTGGTTGCGACGATGGCACTGATGCCGCCCATGCCGCGGTTGGCCTCCAGCGCAGCCGGACGAATGACGTCTGTCTTGCCATCCCGCCAATTCAGCAGCGCCATGTCCGCGCCTACCCAGAGGCTGCCGTCGGGTCCTTGCGCGAGCCCGTGCGTACAACAGGAATTCGCGCTGAGATCCAGGCCGGGCAGCGGCGCCGGACATTGCAGGCGATCGTCCTGAACCACGCACAGACTGCGCTCGATGGGCGACGGGTTGCCCTGGACCGCCCACACCCGCCCGTCGCGGCCGACCTGGATCTTGAGCACCAGGCCGGGCCCGGTCGAGATTCTGGTCAGGCGCCCGTCGCGCAGTCGGTCCAGCCCGAGGATGCTGCCGATCCACAGGCTGCCGTCGTCGGTGGCCAACAGCGAAGTGATGTACTTGGAAGCGAACTGCTCGCCGTGCGCGGACGTCCAGGGCACGAAGCGCACGCCGTCGAATCGCAACAATCCCCACGTCGTGCCGATCCATAGATACCCATCGATGCCGTGCGCCATCGCCTCGGGCACGGCGGGCAATGCCCCGTCCTGCACTTTCCACACCGAGTGTCCGTATTGAGAGAGCCGATGCGAAGGCTCCAGCGCGTAGCCACGCTCGCAGGTGAGCGCGAGACAGACAAAGATCAAAATGAGCCGGGCCAAGCGGTCAGATCTCGATGATGCCGCGCTTCACTGCCATCACGACGGCATGCGTCCGATCCCGCGCATCCAGCTTGGCGAGGATGCTCTTCATATGCGCTTTGACGGTGTCCTCGGAGATGCCGAGCTCGGCCGCGATCGACTTGTTGGCATTGCCGCCGGCAACACTGCGGAGAACCTCCAGCTCCCGCAGCGACAAAGTTTCATCGCCCACGTGCTCCGCGAGACCTACTGCGACCTCCGGCGGAATCACCCGACGCCCGGCGTGCACGGCCCGAATCGCGTCTCGCAGTTCCTTTCGCAGCGTGCCCTTCAACAGGAAACCGCTAGCACCATGACGGAGCGCGCCGCTCACCTGCACGTCGCCTTGGAACGTGGTCAACACGAGGATGCGTGCGTCCGTAAACTCTTCCCGGATGATACGAATGGCTTCGATGCCGCTCATGTCCGGCATCTGCAGATCCATCAGCGTCACATCCGGCCGTACGCGCCGGAACTGTTCGATACCGGTCCGGGCGTCGACCGCCTCGCCCACCAGCGTCATGTCCGCCTGATCGGCCAGCGCCGAGGCGATGCCTTCGCGAAGCAGGGGATGATCGTCGATAGCGAGCACGCGGATGGGTCGCGCAGAAATGTTCGCAGACATGATGGACTCCAGACTGCGCGCGATTATGTCTTAACAAACAGCGCAAGTCGGAAGATAGCCTACCGCGCGGGCCGCTGCATCCTGGAAATCGCCAGCGAGCGATTACCCGAAAGGGTGAATGGAACACTGCTCGCGAGTGGGTGGTCGCTTGCGACCACCCCTCCTACGCTGCGCCGGATGCAGGGATTTTTCTCCATGTTCCCGACCGGACAACCAGGTATTGCGCTGCTGTTTCTGCGCGCTTCGGTGGCGGCCACGCTGCTGTTCGCCGTCCTTCCCGCGCCATTCACATTGTCACTGAAACTGGCCGGCGCCGTGATCGCGCTGGCATTGCTGGTCGGCATAGCCTCTTCGGTGTGCGCGGCGCTGTGCTGTATCGCCGAGCTGGCGTTCATGCTCACCTCGAGCGGGACTGTCGCGATCTGCTCGGGACTGGCTGCGCTGATCTCGCTGGCGCTCGCATTGCTCGGCCCTGGTGGGTATTCAGTGGATGCGCGCGCGTTCGGCCGGCGCAGGATCATCTTCACTCGCCATGGCGGCGACGAGGAGCGATAGCGCGACCGCTTGCGCGATCCCAATCATCGAAACATATGATTGTCACGTCCATGGCGCTGCTTACGATGATCGAACGCCTTCAGGAGCCTCGCTCATGGCCCACGACATCGAAGCCCGCAACAAGGACGTCATCCGCAAAGCCTTCGCCGCCTGGGCCGCCGGCACTGGCGGTCCGTTCGAACTGCTGACACCGGAAGCGACCTGGACCATCGTCGGTCGCTCCGTTGCCGCGAAGACCTATCCCAATCGTGCGGCATTTATCAGCGAAGTGATCGCGCCATTCAATGCGCGCATGCGCGAGCGCTTGGTTCCGACGGTCCACGAGATCTTGGCCGACGGCGACAAAGTACTGGTCTTCTTCGACGCACGCGCCACCACTCACGACGGCACCCCCTACACGAATACATATGCATGGCTGTTGACCATGCGGGACGAGATGATCGTCAACGCGACCGCATTCTTCGACAGCATCGCGTTCGATGAGCTCTGGCATCGCGTGCAGCCGCGGGAGAGCGGCGCCCGATAGTGGATTCTGCAGAGACGAGGAACGAATATGCCAACACAAATCAACGTCAACGGCGCCATGCACTCGGTGGACGTGGATGACGACACACCGTTGCTATGGGTACTGCGCGATGTCGTCGGGCTCACAGGAACGAAGTTCGGCTGCGGCGTGGCCCTTTGTGGTGCGTGCACGGTGCATATCGACGGCGTGCCGCGACGTTCGTGCATCACTACAGTTGGCTCCATCGGCAACGCTTCGATTCGCACCATTGAAACGCTCGACGCCAATCCGATCGGCAAGGCTTTGCAAAAGGCCTGGCTCGATCTGGAAGTCGTTCAATGCGGCTACTGCCAATCCGGCCAGCTCATGTCCGCGGCCGCGCTGCTCGCCGGCAATCCCAAACCCAGCGACGCGGATATCGACACGGTCATGAGCGGCAACATCTGTCGCTGCGGCACGTACGGGCGCATCCGCTCCGCGATCAAACAAGCAGCGAATCAGCTCGGCTCGAGCCAGGAGAGTGCGTGATGCGCGACCAGGAGTCGAACTCGGTTTCGCGTCGTGCGTTTCTCGCCAGCGCTGCGGCGGTCGGCGGCGGATTGCTCATTGGCTTTCGAGTTCCGGTTGCCGGAGCCAGCCAGGACACGAGCGCGCTCGCGCCGAATGCATTTGTTCGCGTCGATCGCGATGGCCGCATCAAGGTGACGCTGCCCTACGTCGAGATGGGACAAGGCGCCTACACCGCACAGGCGCAATTGCTGGCGGAAGAGCTGGAAGTCGATATCGAACAGCTCACGCTGGAACACGCTCCACCGAACGAAGCGCTCTACAGTCATCCGGTCTTCGGCGATCAGATTACCGGTGGCTCGGCCGGACTGCGTGGCGCATGGGAGCCACTACGAATCGCAGGAGCGACGACGCGAGTGCTGCTCATCAACGCCGCCGCCCGCCGTTGGCGTGTGAACCCGAAAACATGCATCGCCGAACGAGGCGAAGTCGTTCACGCCCGCTCGGGCCGACGCCTGAAGTATTCGGAGCTCGTGGATGCGGCCGCTCGCCTGCCGGCGCCGGAGAACGTGCCGCTGAAATCCCCTGCTGATTTCAAGCTGGTCGGCAAATCGGTCAAGCGCGTCGATACGCCCGACAAGGTCAACGGTCGAGCCAAGTTCGGCATCGATGCCGCTCCCGCGGGTGTGAAGTTCGCCGCCGTCGCCGCCTGTCCGGTATTTGGTGGCAAACTCGGTTCACTCGACGACAGCGCGGCCAAAGCTGTTCGCGGAGTGCGGCAAATCGTTCGTCTGGAAGACACCGTGGCGGTGGTCGCCGATCACACCTGGGCCGCGCGCAAGGGCCTCGCCGCACTCAAGATCAAGTGGAACGAAGGCGCGAGCGCCAGGATCGACACCAAACAACTCATGGCCGAGCTCGACGCCGGCCTGGATCAAGAAGGCGTGGTGGCAGTCGCCAAAGGCGATGTGAGCGCTGCCGAGGCCGGAGCCGCATCGAGCTATGAAGCAGTGTTCCGTCTGCCGATGCTCGCGCATCTGGCGATGGAGCCGATCAACTGCACCGCCCATGTTCGCAAGGATGGCTGTGAGATCTGGGTCGGTTGCCAGCGCCTGGCGCTGGCACGCCGGATGGCCGCTGAAGCACTAGGCATGCCCGCCGAAAAGATCACGATCCACAATCATCTGCTGGGTGGCGGTTTCGGTCGGCGGCTGGAAGCGGACTACGTCGCGCAGGCGGTCCGCATCGCACGTCATGTCGATGGCCCGGTAAAAGTGATCTGGAGCCGGGAGGAGGACGTGCAGCACGACTACTTCCGATATCACAATCATAGCCGCGTACGCGTCGCGCTGGATGCGCAACAGGCGCCGGTATCGTTCTCTCACAAACTCGTGGGGCCGGCCGTGATGGCCCGCTGGCTGCCAGTGTTCTTCAAGGACGGCGTGGATTTCGACATCATCAGCGTTGCAGCCGGCGCTTATTCCTGGCCGAACGTTCGAGTCGAATACGTGCGCCGTGATCCACCCACGGGCTTGAACTTCGGCAACTGGCGCGGCGTAGGCGCATCACGCAACGCCTTCATCGTCGAGAGCGTGATCGACGATCTCGCACGTCGCGCCGGCAGCGATCCCCTCGCCTATCGTCGCAAGTTGCTTGCAGGCTCTCCGCGACTGCTTGCCGTGCTGGACAAAGCGGTAGAGCTCGCGAACTGGGAGAGTCCATTGCCGCCCGGGCGCGGACGTGGCGTCGCCGTGCTCGATGATTTCGGCAGCTATGTCGCGCAAGTCGCGGAAGTCACTGTCGGACGTAACGGCCGCGTGCGAGTGGATCGCGTCGTCTGCGTGGTCGACTGCGGCCTCGCGGTGAATCCCGACATCGTCAAGGCGCAGATGGAAGGCGGCATCATCTACGGCGTTTCCGCGGCGCTGTACGGCAAGATCACGGTCGCCAACGGCCGGATTCAACAAGGCAACTTCGACGACTGCCCGGTCGTGCGCATGCAAGACGCGCCACGAATCGATGTGCACGTGATCCCTAGCGGCGAAGCGCCTGGCGGTGTGGGCGAGCCGGGCACAGCCGTGGTGTTCCCAGCCGTCACCAACGCGATCTTCGCCGCCACTGGCAAGCGCGTGTTCGAGCTTCCCATCGACGCCACTCAACTGAGGATTTCCTGATGTTCTCGCACCGATCGGTCGCAACCGCGGCGCTGCTGCTGTTGTCGACTAATGTGACTTTGGCGGACTCGTCCGGCGAGTCGTTACGAGCGCCGAAAGCGTTCGATTCGGTGCGCAACCGAACCGAGCGTTCGGTCGCGCTGTTCACCGAAGCGGGCAAAGTTTTACAGCATCCGCGCTGTCTCAACTGTCACCCGGTCGAGCGTCAACCCACACAGGGAGACGATCTGCATCCGCATATGCCGCCCGTGCATGGCGGACCCGAGAATCGCGGCACGAAGGAACTGCCATGCACGAGTTGTCATGGCCCGCACAACACGGCGACGCTCGGCACAGGATTGAAAAGCATTCCAGGCAGCGATCCGTGGGCGCTCGCGCCCGCGTCGATGGCGTGGCAGGGCTTCTCGCTCGGCGAGATCTGCGCTCAACTGAAAGATCCGGCGCGCAACGGCAATCGCACCCTGGCACAGATCGAAGAACACCTGGCGAAAGATCATCTGGTCGGCTGGGCCTGGCATCCAGGCGAAGGTCGGACTCCAGCGCCAGGCACTCAGCAGATCTTCGGCGAGCTGATCGCGGCGTGGATCAAGACCGGCGCGCATTGTCCGAAACCTTGAAGTCGGCCCGAGCACCCGGCATCGCCGCGGGATCTTTTGCCGGAGTGACGTATTTATTTGGCTCCACTCTGGCGTCCGTCTGCGACTGGCACGATGCCAACGCAGGCGACGCCCATCGTCTGAGGAGAGCCACGTCATGTACTCAGATCAAGCGGGGATCACCACTACTGTCGCCGCGACCGCCGCAGCTCTCGCCGTGGGCGCGAGCCTGATGTTCTTGCTCGATCCCAGATCGGGTCGACGCCGGCGCGCCCTGCTGGTCGATCAGATGAATCGTCGCACACGTGAAGGTCGCGAGTTCACCAGAAAAGTCAGCGTCGACGCGCAGAATCGCATTCGCGGCCTGGCGCATCGTTCACGCGCTGTCTTACAGCGTGAATCCGCTGACGGCGAAATCTCTGCAGAGCGAAGCGGAAGCGAGTCGCCTGGCGGTCCGATGCCGGAATATCTGCAAGACAACTGGGCGCCGGCGCCCAGAGTGCTCGCGGGACTCATCGGCTTGGGATTGGTGGCCACGGGCGGGCTTGCCAACAGGCGCCTCGGTTCGAGAAGCGGCACTTTGACCACGACCTCACTCGGAATCGCCGGCACTGCACTGCTGTTGCGCGCGATCAGCAATCGGCCCTTCTCTCGATTATTGAGTCGCGCCACCGATGCGGAAGACGGTTTTCTGATTCAGAAGTCCCTGCATATCTACGCGGAAACGGACGAGCTCTATTCGGCGTGGCGCGCCATGGAGAACTTCCCGGGATTCATGAGCCACCTCCGGGAAGTCACCAAGCTCGATGAGCGGCATTACCGCTGGAGCGTCGACGGCCCTGGCGGCGTGCCGGTGAGCTGGGAATCGGAGATCACCGCCGATGTTCCCAATGAATTGATCGCATGGCGCACCGTTCCGGGGTCGGTCGTTCAGAGCTCGGGTGTGGTGCAGTTCGAGCCCACCAGCGTCGGTGGCACGCGCATCCATCTGCGCATGACCTATCGCCCGCCGGCCGACATGATCGGTCATGCCGCGGCCGTGATGTTCGGCGCAGACCCTCGCCGTCAGATCGACGAGGACCTGCTGCGATTCAAATCGTTCATGGAGACCGGCAAAACCACCGGCCGCGAAGGAACGGTGTTACGTCACTGAGCGAGCACGCGAATGGCGCGCTCGTCGCCGATCTCCAGAGGCACGAGGCCGAACTGGCGGCGATACGGAGCAGTCACGTCGTTGCCGAACATCGTGGTCCAGTAGCGACCTTGCTTGTCGCGAAACGGAGTGCCGTGGCCCGCGTGCGGCGCTCCGAGTCTGCGCTTGGTGTATGGGCCAAACAACGACTTCGACGTGCCATACATCATGTCGTACGTACCGTGAGTGCGCAGTGGGCCATTCCACTCCGCACCCGTGACGAAGTAGGTGTCGCCCACTTTGATGATGGCGTTGCCCTCGTAGCCGATATGCTCGCCATCCGTGTCCACCAGACGACGCACCGGCCCGTCGAAAGCGTCACGCTTCGCGTTGAGCTTGCCGAGGTTGCCGCCGCCCCAGAGCAAATAAACATCCTGGCCGTCCTGGAACACGAAACCGTCGATGCCGGTCACGAATGGACCCTTGGTCACGTTCTCATACGGCCCTTCGGCCTTGCCGGTCTTGGAACGGTAGATCCAGGTCTTGCCGCCGACGTCCCGCTCCATGATGGAGAACGCAATGTAGTAGGTCTGGTCGCGCTCGATCCAGCTGATCTCCGGGGCCCAGAGCTCGGCCACATTCCCGAAGTCGTGGCCCAGCCCCTGCCATCTGAAGACCGTGCCGCTCTTGACCCATGTCTCGAGATCCGACGAGCGCCACAGGTTGATGCCGCCTTCTGGATAAACCAGACCGAAGCCTCCTTGCGTGCCGACCAGGTAATACTTCCCGTCGCCCCCGAGGGCGACAGAAGGATCACGCATGAATTCGCCCGATATCAGAGCACGCTGCGCGGCCACGGCGCCGCTCTCGGTCAGAACGTTCGCTGACTGCCGCCAACGGCCTTCTGGCGCGCGTTCCAGCGGCGCGAGCCCGACTTGCTCGCAGAACAGAGCGAAATCGTCTTCGCATTTCGGGTTGTAGCTCGCCAGCAGCGTGCCTTGCTCATCGCGCACGATGGTGGTTTGACTGGCATGCGGAACGGCAAGATAGCGCAACGAGAAAGGACCGTAAGGAGTCGGCCCTTCCGCCATGAAAACATCGTCGGTCGGGCTACGCATGCGTCCCGTCACTTCATTGGCGACGAGCACGTACCGGCCGTCAGCCTTGAACATCGAAGCGCCCGCGGAGCCCACGCGGGTACGCACCGGCCAATCCTTGCCTGGCGGCGGATTCTTCGCGAACAACGCAGGATCCGGCTTCAAGAAACGGGGTTGTTCGGCCAGCTTCTGAAGATCGGGGGCTAGCGAAGCGATCATGCCCGCGCCCCACAGCAGATAGGCTTTGCCGTCATCGTCCATGAACAACGAAACATCGGACGTGTTCTCGACGAGGCACGGCGATGTCTGGTACTGCCCGGTGGGATCGGCTACCGAGCCGCGCGCGATACGCGCGCACCCGTTCGCGTCGGCATAGGCAAGGTAAAGAGCTTCGCCGTGCACCGACACTTCAGGCGCGGCGATGCGCTGGCCGCGCGCATGGACGATGCCGAGTGACTTCCAATTGCGCCGGTCATCCGACGTCCAAAGCTGAACGCCGTCGCGTGGCATCTCACGCAGGATCGTGCCCGTCAGAAACCAAACATTGTTCGCTGAGCGCGCGATCGACGCGTCCAGCATCGGCTTGCCAGCGAAGATTGCTTCAACGGGCTTGGCTTGCGCCGACGGCATCACCGTCGCGTTCCGGTCCTGCGACGGATGATCGAGGAAGATATCGTCCGCCGGCGGCCGGCGCTTGCTCGCTCCGAGCGCAGCCGAAGAAGACAGCGCCAGAGCAAGTGCGACCGCCGCAGCGCCGACCCGCATCAAGCCGCGTGGCTTGGATTCAACGCCGCCACACGGGCCGTGCTCGATTTGTTTCATTACGTCGGCTCACGGCGCTGGCGCGCTTTGACCTCGGTCGACCACTCGTTCCACAGCTTGATGAGCTTGGCAGCACGTTTGGGCTCCCTCGCGATCATGTCCCGAGTTTCGCTGCGATCCTGCTTCAAGTTGTAGAGAGACCAGGGCGCATAGACTTCGGATCGCGGTCCCGGCGCACGAGCGACGAGTTTCCAGTCGCCCAGAATCACCGCGCGCGAACCTTCGTGCTCGAAGAACAGCGGCTCGCTCCGCGAGACTTGCTTGCCCGCCAGCACCGGCGCGAGCGAGACGCCGTCGATCGGCGGCTGACCCGAAGTGCGCGGCTTCACATTGGCCAGCTCATAAAACGTCGGCGCGATGTCCATGACGTGGCCGAGCGTGTCGACGCGAGCACCCGCCTTGCGCTTCATGCCTTTGGGCCAGCTCACCAGCATCGGTGTATGGATGCCGCCGTCGTACGCTTCGGCCTTCCAGTAACGCCAAGGCGTGTTGGCCGCGTTCGCCCAATACGGACCGATGCCGGCCATGCTCGTGTCGGATCCCAGCGTCGGTTGCTGCGCGCCGTAATGGATCTTCCTGCCATCACGCGTCTTGCTATGACGATCGTAGCCCGGTTGATAACCTTCACCGTCCATCGTCTCCGGCGATGCGCCGTTGTCCGAGACGAACACGATGACCGTGTTCTCGAACTTACCCGTGCGCTCGAGCGCGTCGATCACACGACCAATGCCAGCGTCCATCACATCGATCATGGCGGCATGGACGGCCATCTTCTCTGACTGATGGGCGCGCTCGGCGGGGCTCAACTCCGCCCACGGCTTCGCCGGATGGGGCGCCCAATCGCCGGTGAGCGATGTCTCCGGTGTGACCTTCGGATCGATCAATCCGAGCTTCACCTGACGGGCATAGCGCTCCTGCTGCAGCTTCTCCCAACCACCGTCATAGCGGCCGCGATACTTCGCGATGGCGGATTCGGGCGCGTGCAGCGGCCAATGCGGCGCGGTGTACGCCAGATAGAGAAAGAACGGCTGGTCATCCCTGGCGAGCTTTTCTATATCGCTGACGGCGCGATCGCTCAGCGCATCGGTGAGGTAGAAATCCTTGGGCACCGTGCGAACGGGCTCGAAGCCTTCCACCAGCGAGAACGGGTCGAAGTAGCTGGAGACTCCCCAGACGATGCCGTAGTGAGTTTCAAAGCCGCGCGCCGCCGGATACGTATTTCGATCGCCGAAGTCGCGATCGAAATACGCCTGATGATTGATCCACTTCAGATGCTCGGCGGGATCCTTCAGCGGTGTGGCTCGCGTCAGGTGCCACTTGCCGACCATGGCCGTGCGATACCGTGCGTCTCGCAACTCTTCCGCCACGGTTCGCACTTCCAGCGACATGCTGCCGCCGTTCTCGCCCATGCCGACCCGGTGCGCATAGCGACCGGTCAGCAGGTTGGCGCGCGATGGCGAGCAGCGCGACGAATTGTAGAAATTGGTGAACTGCAATCCGCTCGCCGCCAATCGATCCAGATTGGGCGTTTCGATCTCGCCACCGTAGGCGCCGATGTCGGAGTAGCCGAGATCGTCCGCCATGATGACCACGAAGTTGGGCCGCTCATCGGCGGCCGCTTGCGCGACCGCCGAGCTGTGCAGCCAGAGGGCGGCGCTGAAAGCCAGCGCCGCTGCTCTTTTTCCGATCGAACCGAGTTGCCTGATCGAACCGTTGGCAGTCATCGAACTCACATCCTCACGCGCACACCGAGCGTGTAGATGGTGTCATCGTAACGAAAGTCGCGATTGATCCAGTCGTAGTCGAAGTAGCTCTTGTACTCGTTGCCGAGGATGTTGCTGCCGCCCACATCGACACGGATCGCGTCCGTGACGTCATAGCCGATGCTGAAGTCCAGACGACCTCCAGGACGGACGTAGTTCAGCGCGGTCGGGATGTACTCCCGGTCATTCACGCGATCCGCCTCGATCGGCCGGACGATGTTGAGGCCGGTCGTGTCCTGATCGTAGTAACGCGAACGCTGTGTGTACACCAGGCGCCCCGACACGCCGGCCTTTTCGTACAGCAGGCCGACGGTGAAATTGTTCTTCGACACGCCCTGCAACTCGTAACCCGCCAGCGGATCGTCGCCCTTCACTTCGGTGTCCGCATACGTGTAGTTCGCGAACACGCCGAATCCCGACCACAGGCCGGGCAGGAAGTCGAAGAACGTCTGGCCGCTCAGCTCGATGCCTTGCAACTCGGCCGCGCCGACATTGCGCGGACGGGTGATGTTGTAGGTGATGCCGTCGATCACCTCGGCGTTCGCGGAGTTGATCACGCGATCGGCGAGATCACGGTAGTACAGCGCGACCGCGACCATGCTTGGCCCAAAGTAATACTCGAGCGTCGCATCGTAGGAATCGGAGATCTGCGGCTTCAGATCGGGATTGCCGGACGAGCCGGAATTGATCACCGCGGGGTTGGTCGCTACCACGTAGCTCAAGCCCGGATTGAGCGCGGTGAACTCGGGCCGGCGCATGGTCTTCGAGTAAGACAAACGCGACTGCAGACCATTGCCGAAATCGATGCGTGCACTGGCATTCGGCAGGAGCTCCGTGTCCGTCGTATCGCTCACGCGAGGCACGACCACGCCGCTCACCAGGCCAGCGCCTTCGATGTGACGCTCGGTGCGAGTAGGGCGCACGCCGATGACGCCATCGACCGTGATCGTGTCGCTGACCGCAACGTCATAGCCCAGCTGCACGTAAGCGGCATACGTTTCCTCGCTCGCGTCGAAGCGACGCTCGGGCTGATAGACAGGATCGCCAGCAGCCACCCCGTAAATCCCGCGCAGCACATCCCGGCCCGCCGACGATCGCAGGTAATCGGGATTCGGGATGAGGAACGCCGCGCCGCCGTTGATGCGATCGATGCCGGGCGAGCGAACCAGGAAATCGCCAGGCAGGCCGAGGCCGTCCAGCGAGGTGCTCATGTCGCCGCCCGGCGCGCCCCTGTTGACCTGTGCATGTTCGAACAGCGCCGTGCGATCGGCGTAACGCACGCCAGCCTGGATCGACTTGAGGAAGCCGAATGCGCCATCCAGGTCGTGACTCACGTCGAACCGCGTCTGCCACAGCTCGCCCGTGGACTCCTGGAAGTTCTGGTTCAAACCGTTGCGCAGGAAGAAACCGCCGGGGGTGCCGAGCGCATTGCCCTCGTGCCACACCACGCCGCCTTCGTTCCGATCGGTGTCGATGGTGACGTTCAGGCGCTTGCCGATGTCGACGATGAACACCTCCAGATCCTGTTTGGATTTCTGGAAGGCCAGATCGAACTGCATGTCGGTGGCGCCGTTGCTCCACTTCACGCCGCCGCCGCCGAGGTAGTTGTCGACCTTCTGCTCGCGGCTCTGCGTGCTGGTGAGGCCGCGCACGTTGCTGAACGTCGCGGACTCCATGTTGCACAACGTATCCGTCCTGATCGGGAAGTTGGGGTTGCGCAGCTGGACCTCGTTCGGATTGAAGCCGTCGGGCGTCACGCGCGCCAGAAAGCAGCGGCTCTCGTCGATTTCCAGGCTCTCGAGCTGGGTTTCCGGGAAGAAGAACGGCGTCGCGATGAACGCCGACTGATGTTCCGACCGATAGCCGGCATACAGCGCATCCGCGTACACCTCCAGGTTGTCGGTCGCCTGCCATTGAACCGCGGCATTCACCTGGGGGCGCTCGTATGTACCGTAATCATTGAGGCCGCCAAAGGTGTTCGGCGCCAGCACCCCGGGCACTTCGTGCGGCGTGGCGATCAGGCTGCGGCGTTCGGCGACAAAGGAGATCGGACGATCGAAATCGTTGCGATACCAGGAAACGTTGACCAGCGCGCCGATCTCGCCGTTGCCCACGTCCCAGCGATCAGTGGCGAGTACGCCGAACTGTGGATTGATCTCGTCGACGTTGTCCGGATAGTTGGCGCGCGCGGCCGCTACCACCGTCGGCTTGTTGAAGTTGAACGGCTTCTGTAGCCGCAGATCCGTGACGCCCGCAAGGCCGCCTTCGATCAGATTCGCAGTGCTGCTCTTGATGACGTCGACGCGCGCCAGCGCCTCGGCGGGCAAATCCTGAAGCGCGAAGCCGCGGCCGGTTGTGGAGAACAGCTCCCGACCGTCCAGGGTGGTGAGGATGTCGTCCAGGCCGCGGATGCGGATGCCGACGATTTCGTTGTTCGAGCCCACGGTGACTTGAATGCCCGGCACGCGCTGCAGAGCTGCTGCGGTGGTCGCATCAGGGAACTTGCCGATGTCCTCGGCCACGATCGAATCAACGACTTGCAGCGATTCGCGCTTGATATCGGCGGCGCGTTCGAGGCTCTGCCGGATGCCGGTGACCACGATTTCTTCCAGCGCTCCGCTGCCGGCGTTGCCCGCCTGCTGCGCCCATACCCCCGGCGAGCCGATCGCCAGCGCCGCCGACATGGAACACAGAATGCCAGTCTTGAGCCTCATACCGCTTTCCCCCTTTTATCAATCGCGGATCTCGCGCTGGGGCGGTGCCCCGGATGGCGTCGAGCGGGACAAGTATTATTTGTCTTATAAATCTGTTCAACCCCCCGGGAATAAACTTCCGCCCTGCCCGGGGGTGTTGATCTACGCAGAGCGATGTCCTATAACTGATTTATCTTATAAATCGCACCATGTCATATCGGCCCCTCGACCGGGCCGACGAGGGGATCAAGCCGATGAAGATTTCGCGCCGCCTGCTGCTTGCCGCCAGCCTGATGGCGACCGTCACCGCCTGGGCGCAGCAGCCCGATCCGCCGGGCCAGGTGCGCAAGGGCGAAAAGCCCGTGAACGAGGCGTACCTGTTCGCGCACATGACTCACAGCGACTACGGTCGCCTTTATTACAGCGTCAGCCTCGACGGGCTGCATTGGTACCGGCTCAACGACGGCAAGCGCATCACCGACGATTATCGGGGCCATCCGGATATCGCACGCGGCCCCGACGGCACTTACTACATCGCCGGCAATCAGAGCGATGCTTCGCCGGTGATCAACATCTGGTCGTCGCGCGATCTGATCGAGTGGCGGCGTTACAGCGATTACACGCCCGATCTGAAGTCAACGCCGGGTTACTCGCAGGCGCTGCAAAGAATCGGCGCGCCGAAAATCTATTTCGACGAGCCCTCCAGGCAGTTCGTGATGACCTGGCACACGCCGCACTTGGAAGGCACCCCGGAAGATGCCGAACGCTACTGGGCCAGCCAGCGCACGCTGTATGTGACTTCCAAGGATCTGAAAACTTTTTCAGCGCCGCCCAAGCGCCTGTTCGACTGGGAGATGGGCACCATCGATGTGTTCCTGCGCCGTGCCGAGGGCAAGTACTGGGCCATCATCAAGGATGAAACCTATCCGACCCTCGACTGGGTCACGGGCAAGACCATTCGCATCGCCAGCTCCGACTCGCTGCTCGGCCCGTACAAGGATCTGAGCGCGCCGATCAGCCCGAACTTTCGCGAAGCGCCGATGCTGATCCCTTCGCCCAACGGCGAGGTCTGGTATCTGTATTACGAGCAGTACCCCGGCGTGTCATACGGATTGTCGGTGGCCGACCAGCTCTCCGGTCCGTGGTATCAGATCTCCGGTTACACCTTCCACTCGACCTGGGATAAATACAGCCTGCCGCCGAAGGTGCGTCACGGCGCGATGATCACCATCACGCGCCGACAATACGACGCGCTCGTGGATCGTTTCGGGATCGAGGAGCCCAAGCAGTAACTGCCTTGCGCATCCGCAAACTGCAGGCGCAATCTCAGGAGGCGAGCGCCACTTCGGGCTCGCCGCTCAACATGCTGTCGATGTCCAGCAATAGAATCATGCGTTCGCCGAGCGTCGCTAGCGAAGGCACGCTGCGCTGATTGCTGTCGCCGAGACCCGCAGGCGTGGGCCGGATGTCGCTGCTGTGCAAGTCAGTCACTTCCGAGACCGCATCCACAACCAGGCCGAAATCTCTGCGGCCTTCGTCGGCCATGACGGTCAAGACGATGATCACGGTGGTCGCGGTCGCGTCCATCCCGGGCAATCCGAGACGCGCACGCAAGTCGATCACTGGCACGATCGCGCCTCGCAGGTTGAGGACGCCGAGCACGTGCGGCGGTGTTTCCGGCACCGCCGTGACCGCCGACCAGCCGCGGATCTCACGAACCCGCAGAATGTCCACGCCGAACACCTGATCGGCGAGTTGAAAAGTAAGAATCTGCCGGTGAGCGGCCGTTTCGCTCGTTTCTGAGCTCGTGCTCGGGCTCATGATCAGAAATCCTGCCACGTCGAGTCATGGCCGCTGGCTTTCGCAACCGGCGCGCCAACGGCCGTCGCGATTGCAGCCGGCCGCGCCGATGACGGTCGCTTCGCCGGACGCTGCATCGATGCAACGGTCGCCTGGGCTACGCGAGCCGGCTGCCTGGCTTGCGCAACCGCTGCATCACGCGTGCGGAACTGGCCGACCTGCGCCACCAAGCCCTGAGCTTGCTGTTCGAGCGCCTTGCTGGCCGCCGATGCTTCCTCGACCAGCGCCGCATTCTGCTGCGTGGTGGTATCCATCTGGGATACCGCATTGTTCACCTGGTCGATGCCCTGCGCCTGCTCCTCGCTGGCGGCCGCGATCTCGGCGACGATGTCGCTGACTCGCTTGACCGCTTCCATGATGTCGTTGAGCGTGCGACCGGATTCGTCCACCAGCTTCGAGCCGGCGTCGACCTTCTCCACCGAATCGTTGATGAGATCCTTGATCTCCTTGGCGGCCGTGGCGCTGCGCTGAGCAAGGCTGCGCACTTCGCTTGCGACTACCGCGAATCCGCGGCCCTGCTCGCCGGCGCGCGCCGCTTCGACAGCCGCATTCAACGCCAGCAGGTTGGTCTGGAAGGCGATCTCATCGATCACACTGATGATGTCCGCGATCTTACGGCTCGAGGTATTGATCTCTTCCATGGCCGCAACCGTGCGCTGAACCACTGCGCCGCCCTTTTCGGCATGCGAGCGTGCGTTGGTCGAGAGCTGATTCGCCTGGCGCGCATTGTCCGCGTTCTGCTTCACAGTCGCGGTCATCTCTTCCATGCTCGAAGCCGTTTCCTCGAGGGCCGCGGCCTGTTCCTGGGTGCGCTGACTTAGATCGTCGTTGCCACGCGCGATCTGCAACGTGCCGCTCGACATCGATGCCGACAGAGACTTGGTGGTCGCGACGATTTCATGCAACTTCTCGATGAAGCCGTTGAGCGATGTGGAGATCTCGCCGAACTCCGCATCCATCTGCGGCAGGCGGTAGGTGAGGTCGCCATCGCCAGCACGCAGGTCCTCGGTAGCACGCAGCACCTGACGCAGCGGATTCACGATGCTGCGAGAGATCGCGAGCGCGAGCACCACCGATAGAACCACGGCCAAAGTGCCGCCACCCATGAGCACGGCGTCGAGGGTCTCTCGAGCTTCCACCGCCGCGGCCGTCCTCTCAACCAGAAGATCGTCCTCGACGTCGACGATTTCAGCCAGCTTGGCGCGCATCGCGTCCATACCCTGCTTGCCATGGGCCGCGCTTTCGAACTGCACGAGCTCCTCCATTGTCTTGCTGCCGGCGTTCACTGCACGACGCAGCGCGATCGACGGCTCGACCGCCTGTCGCAGCCAGCCCTTCATGGCCTCCTCGAGATCGGCCAGTCGCCGCTGCTGCGCCGGATTGTCCGAGGTCAGCTCGCGGATCTGCCCGAAGTTGCTGGCGAAATCCTTCTGACCTGCGGTGAGCGGCTCGAGGAACGAGTCGGTGCCGGTGATCACAAAGCCGCGCTGGCCGGTCTCCATGTTGATCAGCGCTTGCAGGATGCGGTCCGCGCGCTCGATGACCTCGTAGGTGTGGATGTTCATCTCTTGCGAGCGCAGCTGCTCGGTCTGGCTGATCTTGGCCGCAGTGATCAGCGCCACCAGGATGGCGACGACGATGCCGAACGCGAGCATCAGTCGCGCGTTGATCTTCAATTTCGACAAACCCATGACGTCCTCAGTAAATGAAATCGATATCGAGCTGAATCAGATCGAACGGCTGTGGCGCCGTCGATGAAATGTTCACGTCGTTGCGCAGATAGGAAAGCGTGCTGCTCCAGCGACCCTGCGGCCGGTAAGCAACGCGGAAGGCGTGCCCGCGCGAATCGGTGCTACCGCCCCCGAAGTCGCCGTCCATCAACTGGCCGAACAGCGCATCTTTCTCGATGCGAGCGTATTGGTACCCGAAACGCCAATGTTTCCAGCGCGAGGGGCTCACGGTAACGCCGGTCGCATAGGCAATGTCGTTCTCGCCAGCGTAAGCGTTTCGCGCCACGTGGGTGAATAACGTAAGCGAGCCCGGGTAACGCTCGAATGTCACCTCAGAGGCGAGCTCCGCGATGTTGAAGTCGTTCTGCAGCTCACCCGCGGCGTTCAAGCTGTTGCCGTAGGGATTGACTCCATCCAGAAAGGGCTTCCGACCGGCAACGCGCATGAAGTCGGTGTACGCCGCCGCGACCGTGAAGCGCGTTGCCCCTTTTGCATCGCTGGTAAAGCCCAATTGCAATCCGCTCTGACGCGAATCCGCCTCGTCGAGGCGCGTTTGCAGCCAGAAGTGGTGCGCATTGGCGAACCAGCCGGACTGGCTGGCATACGAAGTCGACCAACCCTCGGGATTGAAGTCGCCGCCAATGAAAATGCTTTGCGCGGGCTGCCAATTCGGATACGGCAGTTTGCCCGCAGCCACGCGCAGTTCCGGCGCAACTGCCCATTGCAGATACGCCAGATCGATCCCAATGCTCCGCCGCGAGTATCCGCCCGAGAACGTCAGGTGCGCCGACCGGGGATCACCCTCGCCCGTCGACAGCCTGAAGGCCGTCATCATCGTGTCGGTCACGCTGGCTTCGACGCCGAAGCGCGCTCGAACGCGGTGACGATCGTTATCCACTGCGCCGGCGTCGATGCTTTCAGCGCGGTATCGCGCATCGCCAGCGAAGCTCAGCCTTCCTAACCGGTTCGCGCTCGCGCTGTCGCTTGCCGCCGGCTCATGAGTCCGCGCGAGCGCATCCGCGCCGACCTTCTCTTCCAGGGCTTTCAATCGCTGTCGCAGTGACTCCAGCTCCGCGGCCGGGTCATTCTCGACCGCCTCGGCCTGGATCTGAGTGGAAAACAGACAGGCCGAGGCACACCAGGCAATCGCCACTCTCAAACTCGACATGCTCGACCTCTGACCCGCGCCTGCAAAACAGTACTCGCGGGTATAAGATCGTCACTGATCGGTAATGCTTGAGCGGGTGGAGCCGATTTCAGGCATCGCCTCAATGTCGGTCGAGGAAGCCAGGGTCGGAAATCCGCCCGTCAGTCCGATCTGTTCCGGTCCAAGCGCACCTGCCCGCGAATCTCGCCGCCGGGAAAGCGCGATGAGTGAACGTTCACGTAGGCCACCCCCTTACGCAGCATCGCGACCAGTTCGTCGAACTCATTGACTGAATTCCTCGTCGGCTCGATGCCTTGCGCGGTCGGGCCGACGATATGCGCCGCCGTCAACTCGCCGGTGATGGTCGCTGGCGCCAGCGGACACGCTGGCGGTTGCGGCGTCGGGGCCGCCGGCACCGCTGGAGCGTTGCCGCACAGGAACACGCTGATCCCACCGTTCACGCCTCGCTGCCCGACATGGATGTGGGCCTGCACTGCCGGCGCTTCCAGGTCCTGGTAGCTGAGCTCGTAGGAAATGGTTTGGTTCTGGTCGTCGATGGTGGCCCTGAACCGGCCACGCGCCGGTGAGGACAACGCCGGCACTTCTTCAGTCGGTTTCAATTCGGCAAACGTTCGGCGGGCATTCCGGTTGGAGTCATCGTCGGCGGCGGTACCGGCCGCCATCAGGACCAGCGCCGGAGCGGCGGTGAATAACAGGACGCTGCGAAGCATGATGGAACCCTCCAGGTCCGCGGTTGGAACATCGGGAGCTGACTTCATCGAACGTGAGTGCCACGCAACGGCTCGGGTGGTTCTCGCATACGTATATATTTATGCTCGGTCGCGAACTCGGACTGACCATCGGCCTTTGTCACGGCGGCCGCCCGTCAGTCGTCTGGGCGATGGCCGTCCGGTGTTTTCGTTGCGAAGGAGCTCACATGGCTTGGTTGCTGCTGGTGATTGCGGGATTGTTGGAGATCGTCTGGGCCGTCGGGCTCAAACAGACGGGGGGCTTCACTCGGCTGTGGCCGAGCGTGATCACGCTGACTGCCATGGTCGCGAGCGTCGTGCTGCTCGGCATCGCCATGAAATCGCTGCCAGTGGGCACCTCTTATGCCGTGTGGGTCGGCATCGGCGCAGTGGGTACGGCGGCCATGGGCATTCTGTTTCTGGGCGAATCCGCCAGCGCCGGCCGACTCGCCAGCCTGGCGCTCATCGTCGCCGGCATCGTCGGCCTGAAGCTGGCCACGCCCGCCGGATAGAAGACCGGTTCAGTCAACGATCGCTGCTAGTTCTGCGGCAACAACCGGAGCGCGAGGATGCGCTCCGGTGATCGCAATAATCGCCACAACGGACCTGGCGCTGGCGGATTTCACCTGCTATGACGGCGCGCCTCATCACTCAGTGAGTGCTTGCGCCGACTTCTTGGATGGCGTCGTGGCAGGCGCGTTGGCAGCGACGGCAGGATTCGGCGCAGATTCGGCAGTGCTCGTGCTCGTCCGCGTGCGTCTCGCACTCTGAAGCGCAGCGGCTGCACGCGCTGTCACAGACTTGCAGAAGTTGCAGCAGGATGTCTGGATTGGATCCCGTGCGGCGCGAGGCGAGCGAGGCCGTGGCGAGGCAGATGTCGGCGCAATCCAGGTCCAAGCGAATGCACTGACGAAGGTTTGCAACCATCTCCTCGGCCAGACAGGCGTCGGCGCAGCTCATGCACACTTGCGCGCAGTCGTAACACTCCTCGATGCAGCGGATCAGGGGCTGACTCGGATTGCCGCGCACGTCGGGGTGAGTCGAAATCATTTCTTGAGCTCTCATCTGCGTCTCCCGTTCGATGCTGGTCAAATCGAACGAGCGCTCGCCGCGATTGTTCCTGCGTCGGCGAGACGAGCCGGAACCATGGCAAATCCGAGCCGTTAACGAGCCACGCACGCTCTTGAAGTCACCCACGGAGATCTGCAATGGCTGCACAAAATTCCTGGCGCGACGCGCCGCTGTCCGGAGACGACCTGTACGGTGACCGCGATAACCTACGTCGTTATCGCGACAGCGCGCGTGACGAGCATCGGCGCTTCGCCTCTCTGGAGGATCCAGATCGGTCGAATCGAGATCGTCTTGTCGATTACGACGACGTCCCCGATTTCACCGGAGGCGAATCTCGTCCAGGTCGTCGGCACGCCACCGAAGGTGGATATGCGTACGGCAACTACGGCGGAGTGACGCCGACCGGTCGCCAGTATGAAGGTGCAGGAGACGTCAGCATCAACACGCCTCAACCAAAGCACCGCGGCCGCGGTCCTCGCGGCTATCAGCGTGCCGATCGGCGGATCCAGGAAGACATCTGCGACCGACTCACCGACGACGATCGCATCGACGCCTCCGACATCGACGTGAAGGTCGAGAACGGCGAAGTCACGCTCTCGGGAACATTGCGTTCACGCAACGCCAAGCGCTGGGCCATCCAGATCGCGGAGCAAACATCCGGAGTCAAGGATGTTCACACCAGCATCCGCGTTTCGGACCCGCAGACGCGGGCCCACGGGTACTGAGTCAGCTCAAGTTCGATATAGAGGCACGTTCCGCCAGCTCGGCGGATCGTGCCGAAAGTCGACGGCTTCGCCATCGGACGTGAAGAACAGCCCGGGCTGGTGTTCTACGATCAGGCGCGTGTCGTTGAGGTATAGATATCCGTTCCTGCGCTGAATCACCACGACCTCAGCCGGCTTGCCCCATCGCTCGACGCGATACGTCCCGAGATACGGCCCCCACGTTGGCGAGTCCGGCCCCCGCTCATCGAGCGGCCCATCGTTGTAGTCGAGACTGTTCTCTCCAATCCAGCACTCGAGATGTGCCGGCGCGTGCGCCGATGCAGGCGTGTGGCGATAGAACACGGCATCGCCCTGCGGCCCAGCGACGACGAACTCATCAGGCGAGATGAACCGAATCGGCGCGACTTCGTTGGCCACACGCAAAGCCAACGCTCCGTCCTTGATCTCGATCTCCGCCTTCGAGTTGCGCGCAATATAACGACCGACATGCTTTTGCAACCAGGGCGTGGGCAATGTAATGGCAGGAAGATCGTTCACCTGCAGCCGCGGCGTGGGGGCGCCGTAACGACGGGCGAGAATCTCATCGATGAGCTGCACGCCAAAGCGATACGCCGCGGCGCTCGGGCGGTTGAAAAGCGCCGCCCATGCCAAACCTGCCTCGGGGCAATACTGAAAAACACAGCCGAAACCGAAGCCGCCGCCCGCGTGATTCAGAATGCGCACATCGGTGTCACCGAAGCGCTGCTCCTTGCGGATGACACCCAGACTGTAGTCACCCCCGAAAGGAAACCCGTGCATCTCGTTCCACAATGGCTCTTGCAAAAGTGGCGAGCCATTCACGCGGCCGCGATTCAAGTGAAACAGACAATACGCGGCGATGTCGCGTGCGCTGGTGTACACACCGCCGGAAGGAATGAGCGGCGTCTTCAATGGCACTGCCGCATATCCCGACTGGTGGCCCAGCGCCCGGTTGCGCCGCTGCGCATACTCTTCCGTCGCGACGGTACTGTCTTTCATTCCCAAAGGTTCGAAGATCAAATCGCGCAGGCAATTCGCGAATGGCTTGTTCATACGCGCCTGCAAGATGTAGCCCGCGACATCGAAACCGAGATTGGAATATCGGTAACGCTCACCCACGGGAAAGCGCAACCAGGTTTGCGAGATGCTGGCGACGTGGGACTCGAAACTTTCGAACTCGGGATCGAAGTTGTTTCCTACCGGCGCCTCGTGCGTGAAGCCAGCGCGATTGCTGAGCAGCAGGCGCAGGGTCATCTTGTGCTCGGGCCTGGCTTCGAAGCGGCTGTGCACCGTGAAACGCGGTAAATAAGTGGTGATCGGCTCATCCAGATCCAGTAGCCCGCGCTGGACCGCGAGCAGGATGGCAGTCGCCGTGAGATTTTTTGAAGTGGACTGGATGCTGAAAATTGTATCGGGCGCAATCGGCCGCTTCGAGCGACGATCCGTGACCCCGAATCCCTCGGTCCACCTCACTTGCCCGTCGTGGATCAGGCACACGGCCACACCGGGAATGTCATCGCGCTCCATCGCTTCAGCAATGCGCTTTCGCTCGGTGTCGATGAGCGTATCCAGCTCGCCGCTCCTGCTCGGGCGCTGATCATTTTCGCCACGCGGCGAGGCGTGCGCCGCTGCTGCCGCGAACCCCGCCCCCATCACAAACGCCCGTCGACTCCAGGTTTGCATATCCGTTTCCTCCGCGCCCTCGGGCGAGTAATCTGGCGACGCTGCCCGACCCGACCAAGATGCCACATGGACCAGCTTGCGCCACAACTGCACGATCTGCTGAGCACGGTTCGCGCGCTGTACGTGCTCGAACTGTCTGAAGCTGTTCGCAATCACCCTGAATCCTTCGTCGAACCCGCATTGCGAACGGCCGACGGGACCCTCGCCAGAGAGGGAACGCCGCCGACTCCATATCGTGCGGACTTGATCGTGAAAAGCACCGGCGAGACCGTGCAAATCGATTCGACACGGCGCCTCACCTTCAGGGACGCCGCGTTCGATCTCAACCGCTTCACGGTGCACATTGGCTCGTTCTTCTGGGACTGCGCCAACGTTCGCGTCACCGGCGTGACCGCCCTGGAACAAGATCTGCTGACGACATGGTTCGAACGCTGGTTCGATACGGAAGATGAACGCGAGCCCGACCAGACCGGCCTGTTCGGCGTCGTACACAGCTTGAGCGACGTGGAAGTTGCCGGGGACGCCTGGATGTTTCAGATCGACTTCGGCTCGGCGCCCGCGGATGCCTGCACCGATCTCATCGCCTCGCTCGAAAGCGCCGGCGCAAGTTCGCTTGAAGTGAGCTAGCGGCTCGTGTCAACCTCCGCCGCGTGGTCCAGGTCAATCTCACTCGACACCTGTTCGCGTTCTTCCCTCAGCTCGAGGGCTTGACGCTCGAAGTCGAAGCCATCGACGTGGCCGGTGTCGTGCGCGCGCTCGAAGCGAGGGCGCCGGGAATCGGTTTTTATTTATGTGACGAGCGCGGCCGATTGCGCCCGCACGTGAATATCTTTATCGGCAACAGCTTGATTCGCGACCGGCGCAATCTGAGCGACCCGGTCAGCGCCGGTGACAAAGTATCGATCCTGCAGGCATTGAGCGGAGGCTGACGTGAGCGGCAACACCGTCTGGGTGGCTACGCGCAAAGGAACGTTCAAGATCGAGAAGTCCGGCGGCCGCTGGCGTGCCGCGTTGGTCGGGCACGTGGGCACGAACGTGAACTATGTGGCCCGCGATCCGAACACGAATCGCGTGTGGGCGCTGCTGGGTCACGGCCACTGGGGCGCCAAGCTCTCGATCTCCGATGACGACGGCGCCACCTGGCGCGACAACCCGGCGCAGATCAAATATCCCGAAGGCGCGCGCTACATCGGCCAGGACATGTTCGAAGACCAAGCGAGCGATTTCGGCCTCGGCTGGAAAACCACGGTGCGCAATGCGACGCTGTTGAAGCTGTGGATCATCGCCTTCGGCCCGGACGGCGCAATCTGGGTCGGCACCATCCCCGGCGGGCTGTTCGAAAGCCGCGACGGCGGTGCATCGTTCGAGCTCAACCGACCGCTATGGAATCACGAATCGCGCGGTGGGGATTTGTTCAACGGCGAAGGCACCGGCGAGACCCAATGGTTCGGCACACCGGCCTCCGAGGGTGGCGAGTTCGCGCCGGGCATTCATTCCATCGCCATCGACCCGCGCAATCCCGGGCGGCTGCTGATTGCGATTTCCACCGCGGGCGTGTTGGAAACATCCGACGGCGGCCGCACCTGGCGCAGCCGAAACAAAGGCATGACCATGGATCACAACCCCGATTCCGAAGCGGAATGGGGCCACGATCCACACTTCATCGAACTGTGCCGCGACGCGCCCGATCACGTCTGGCAGCAGAACCACGCCGGCGTCTTCTACAGCGACAATGGCGCGCAGAGCTGGCGCAAAGTCAGCGCCCCCAGCGACGGCGTGCATTTCGGCTTCCCCGTCACCGTCGATGCGCACAACGGCAAGGTCGCATGGCTCGTGCCTGGCCGTTCCGATGCGCAACGCATGGCCCTCGATGGCGGCCTGTTCGTCGCACGCACCGACGACGGCGGTGCCAGCTGGAAACAGCAACGCAAGGGCCTGCCGCAGCAGAACGCATACGACGTCGTGTATCGCCACGCATTGGACAATCGCGACGATGCTGTCGCCTTCGGGTCGACCACCGGCAACCTTTATCTCAGTGAGGATCGAGGCGAGAGCTGGGACGTCGTCAGTCACAATCTGCCGCCGATCTACTCGGTGCGGTTCGGCTAGTCCGGCGATCTGGCGAGTGCGGCGACCCGCAACTCGTTGTAGTTGCCGAGTCGCTGTCGCGATGCCATCGCGACCGGCACGGACAGGCGCAGGAGATTCCAGGTGTAAATCTCGCCCTCGGGCGTGCTGTAGAAGGCCCGATAGCAATCAATGTGACGGTTGTTGTACGCGCCCCGGACGTCCTCTCTGGACAGGCCGGTCGAGCCGTCGTGTGGATGGGTGTGCCACTCGCCCAGCACCTTCGCCGATCGCGGCACCAGGCGCACCGCCTCGGCGCTGTCCACCACGCACTTTTCACCCCGGCAGTGAGAGCTGCGGACCACGGCGCTGCCGATGATCCCGTCCTGCAGGTAGATGAATCCGAAGTACTCGTGGTCGGACGATCTGGGTCCGTAGATGCGGAACTGCTCGCGGACGTGCGCTTCGACCGCTTCGCGCAAGCATTCGGACGCACCGGCGGATAGCGAGACCACAACAAGCCCGACCACCAGGGCTACACAACGTGCGATGTTCATGGCGCCGTTGTGCGGCTCGAGGCGCCCGCGAGTCCTCAGAGGTCCCTAAGGATTCCCTGAGGATTCGCGCAAGGATTTCTAAGCGTGGTGTTGAGGCATCCCTGAGAATGAAATGGCCGCCGTATACTCGTCCCATGTCCGCTGAACGGCTCCCCAACTCAGTCACCAACGCCTTCCGAGTGGGCGTGTGGCTGGTCGACCCTTCCCTGGATCAGATCTCGCGCGGCCAGGAAACCGTTCGGCTCGAGCCGCGCACCATGAGGTTGCTGGTGCGATTGGCCGAGACGCCGGGACAGGTGGTGAGCTCCCGAGAATTGTTGGACACGGTTTGGGCAGGTGTGGTCGTCGGTCCCGCTTCCGTCTACCAGGCCATCTCGCAGTTGCGAAAGTTGCTCGGCGACACCGATCCCGAACCGACATTCATCGCCACGGTGCCTCGCAAGGGCTATCGGCTCGTCGCCCCGGTGGAACGCTTGGCAAGTGTTGCCACCGAACCACGAACGCCTCCCACCCCGCCCATCGAGGAAGCCAAAGAGCCTCGCTCGCCCCGTCTGCGCTGGGGGCTCGCCGCTTTATTGATCGTCACGCTCGGCCTGGGGACCTGGTTCGCCTTACGCGATTCGGGGCCGACGCTGACGGCGGGGCTGCCGGCCCCGGCCGCCCAGCTCGATAGCCGAGCGATCGTCGTGGCGCCGCTTGCGCCGGCGACGCAGGACGCCGAAACGCAATCGCTCGCCCCCATTGTCACCGACCTGCTGCGCAACCGGCTGGCAGGGCTGCAAGACCTGGTGGTCATCGCCAGCGGCTCGATCGAGAACGCCATGCAGTCGGAACAGAACCTTCAGGCCGTGACTCGCAAGGTGCGCGCGCGATATCTGCTACGTGGCGACGTGACGCAGGCGTCCAAGCAGGTACGAGTGAACGTCGTGATGGTGGATGTCGAGTCCGGCTCACCGTTGTGGTCCAGAACCTTCGAGCAACCTGTCGAACAACTCGCTGCGATCAACGGGGCGGTCGTCGCAGAGACGGCGAAGTCGCTTCAGATTGCGATTGGTAACAGCGGTGGCAACGCATCCACGGACATTCCGACGGATCTGTCGACCTACGAGTTGTACTTGCGTGGGCAGCAGCTCATGTCGACGTTTCGAGGGGCGGACGCTGACCAGGCCGCCATCATCTTTTCGCGCGTGACCACGCTCGATCCTTCGTTCGCGCGCGGCTACTACGCGTATGGCCAGGCCCTGATGCTCTCTGCCGACTTAGGCGCAAGGAAGATGTCGGAGGAATTGACCCGACAGGCGGGCCAGGCGATCGATCGTGCCATCGAATTGAATCCTGCTCTCGGTCCCGCTTGGGCGCAGCGAGCACGACTGACTTCCGATCCCGTTCAAGCGGAACAGATGTATCGACGCGCTCTGCAGCTGGCGCCGAGCTACGACGAGAATTACATCCGCTATTCGGACTTTCTGTTCAGCCAGGGGCGCCGCGGTGAGGCTCTCGAACTCATCGATCGTGCGCGTCGCATCGATCCACTCTCCGCATCCTTGTGTTGGCGCCAGGCGCAACTGGTGCTGGCCACGCGCAGCGATGTCGATGGGATGAAACGACTGCTGCACGAAGCTTTGCAGCTCCGGCCTGACTTCCCCACCGCGCTGCGTGACCTGGCGAATGCCGAATATATGTGGCACGGCAATTTCGCCGAAGCCATCCGCCTGATGGAGCGAGCGAAGACCGTCGACACCAACTCATATTGGGCCGATGCGATCATCGCCGAGCTGTATCTGGAAGTGGGCGATGTGGCAGCCGCATCGTCATTGATGCGCGACACCCGGCCGGTGACAAAATGGGTTGCCAAGGAGACGTGGATCTCCATGCCGCTTTATCAACGCGACCTTGCACGCGCGGCGGACATGGCTCGCACCATCATGCACGCGTGGTTGCCGCCTGCTTCGGACCCCAGCCTGCTCAACGACTCGATGCGGGTTCACGCCGTCCAGCAGGAGCTGATCGGCTGGTATTGGCCGACGGCCATTGCGATACGGGACCATGCCATCCAGACCGGTGACTTCCGCTCTGCGCTCGATCTCATCGAGCGCACCACGCAGCTCTTTTCCGGCCCTTCTCTCATGCGCAACCGCGGCCTGATGCTCACCTATGCGCACGCATTGTTACTTGCCGGCGAGACACAACGCGGTCGCGACCTTCTCACCTCCCTCCTCCAGCAACTCGACGCCGAACAAATCGGCCGCCCGCCGCACATGTTCGCGTGGGAACGCGCCGTCGCGTTCGCCCTGCTCGGCAATGACGAGCGCGCCCTCACCGAACTCGCCGCCAGTCAGAAAAGCGGCCGCTATGCCGGCTGGTGGTACACCGCCGAACTCGACCCAGTCTACTCTCGCATTCGCCCCGACCCTCGCTTCCAGGCCCTCGCCGCCCGAGCACGCGCCCATCGCGATCAGCAACGCGCTTTGCTCGACAAGATGCGCGCTAGTGGGGAAGTGCCGACGCGGAAATAAACTGCTCAGCCTGCGCTTCGGCCCGATGTTTGCCACCAGTACGGCTGGCCCTGGCACGGCAGTATCTGAGCAGGCAGCCTGCCGCTCAAGCGGATCCCTTGGTGGTCTTGGTCGCCAGGAAGATATCCTTGCCGCACGGATCGGAGAGTCCATGGCGCAGCACGATCTGCAGGTCGAGGTCGCCGGTGCGCAATGTTTCCACCGTGAGGTCGGCGGCGCGCAGCCGGTGTTCGATGTCGGCACCGTAGCGGCGCACATGGTCTTCCTGGAAGTATTTCGAGATTCGTTCTTCCGGCGTGCTCAGCGGCTCATCGGTGGTCTTGGCGCCCCACACCGGCACTTGAATGACCGCGAGGCCGTTCGGCTTTAGAACGCGGCGGATCTCGCGCATCGCTTTGAGATCGTCGGCCACGTGCTCGAGAATATGAGAGCACCACACGAGATCGAAGGTATCGTCGGCGAAGGTCATGTTGCAGATGTCTTCCTTGTGCATGACCGTCGGCAAGAAGAGATCGGCCGTGTGATAGTCATCGGTCCGCGACGACAGCCACTTGCTCATGCAAGGCTCGGGCGCGAAGTGCAACACCTTGCCCAAGCGCGCCGGCAGACGTTTGGCGAGCAGCAGGTAAGCGAGCCGATGTCGCTCCTGCGATTTGCAGCGGGGACAGGTCGCATCGAATCTGAAGAATTCGCCCTGATTGGCCGGCTCGAACTGGAACCCGGTCCAGTTGCACATCGGACACTGGCGCGTGCCCTGAAAGTAGAGCCCGCCGATGAAAGTCCGATACGACTTGCGCGCGATGCGATTCAATAGACTCATATTGCACCTTGGGTTTTCCGCTTCAACCTGCCAGCGCATGCATCCGCCCCGCGCCACCCACGCGGCAGCGAACATTCATTGAAATGAGCCAGGCCGAGTCATCCCGGATCTTCTCGACCGGCCAGAGTCGATGCTAATCCGTGTATGGCAAATGGCGAAACTGTCGGGACCGAGCGTCGTTCTAGTCAACAGGAGCGGTTTCTTGAAGCTAGCGTATACGTGCCACTCCCGGGTTGACAAGACGTATGTGGCGCTACGCCTTCCGCCCCCACGCGCAGAACACCATTTCCCAAAGGCAGGTTGCATTCGCCGCTGTTCTCTCGGCGGCAAGGCGCTCGTCCAATGTTTCCACATCGGCGGCGGCCTCGGTGACGATACCGTGCTGGAGCAAGCGAGGCAGCACCGCGCGAATGATCGAGCCGACGGGATAGCTCGCTGTCGGCGTGAGCACGTTCGCTTCGGCGCGAACGCGCTCGACGGCGAGCCCGGCGGCGGACAAGGCGGAATGAAGCTGGAACCCCATGTTCAAGTTGGCCCCTTCGTGGCGCAGCATCTCTCGAAGCCAGGAGCGGACCTGGTCGTGCAACGGTAGTGCGGTGCGGCCGTCGCTGATTTCAACCATGTCGTGCTCATGGAACGCGATCACGCCGCCGCTGCGGACCGCGTCAGTGAGTTGCGATATGGCCTGAGCCGCGTCGGACTGATACATCAGAACACGGCGTCCAACCACCGCATCGAGCGCCCCGCGCTCCGGGAATCGAACATCGAATCCACCCTGGATGAATGTGACATTTGTAACGCCGGTGTCGCGCGCCTTCTGCCGGGCCACCTGGAGCATCTGAGCGTCGCGATCGACCCCAAACACGTGGCCCGCACTGCCAACGCGCCGCGCGAGCATGAAAGTGGTCATACCCGGCCCGCAACCGATGTCGAGCACGCGCATGCCGGGCCCAATGCCGGCGTCATCGAGCATCCGTTCGGTCATCTCGTCGACAGTGTTGGACATCCGCTGCGATCCCACGTGCTTGATGTAAGCGACAATACTGCGTGATTCGTCTGTGCACCAGTGAGGATGCATTTGACTGCAGCGGATCCTTGCCGCGAAACTCTCACGATGAGTAATCCCGCGGATATGTTCACCGATCCTGAGGCCGTCGCTCGTTATGCGGAGGGCCCGCCGCGAAACGTGCCTGGCTTCGCCGATCTGCAGCGCATGGCTACGTTGCTGATTGCCGAACGGGCGCCGGAGGATGCCAGTGTATTGGTGGTCGGCGCGGGCGGCGGCCTGGAGTTGAAAGTGTTCGCGCAGAGCCAGCCTCAATGGCGCTTCGACGGAGTCGATCCTTCGGCAGAGATGCTGAAGCTCGCGGAAGCGACGCTGGGTTCACTCATGAGCCGAGTGCATTTACACCATGGCTACATCGACGTCGCGCCCGAAGGCCCCTTCGATGCGGCGGCCTGTCTGCTGACTCTGCACTTTGTTTCGCCCGATGAACGGGCCCGCCTGATTCGGGAGATTCGCCGACGTCTCAAACCTGGCGCTCCCCTGGTCGTGGCGCACCTGAGCTTCCCCCGGAGTGAAGCGGGGCGCGCCACATGGCTATCTCGCTACGTCAGCTTTGCTGTTTCATCGGGCGTGGCCCCTGACAAGGCGGCGAATGCACGCGCGGCGATCGACGCGCAGCTACCGATTCTCTCGCCCGAGCAGGACGAAGCGATTCTGCGAGACAATGGCTTCACGGACGTCACCCTGTTCTATATGGGCTTCACATTCCGTGGTTGGGTCGCATACGCCGGCGGCTAAGGTCGAACCGCCGGCGTCTCCATCTTCAGGCCAGCGGCGCGAGACATCAGGAACAGTTCGATGTCCACGTACTCAGACGCGCCGTATTCGAAGGGCTCGGCGCGCACGCCGACGAGACAGCCACGCAGACGGCGTTGCAACGAACCGACCGCTTGCCACTCCAATCGATACAAGGGATATCCGGTCGGATGACCTTGCGGGATGACGCTACCGCCGAGCCGCGCACCCCAGCGATCGTCGTGACAGGACGCGCAGGAGAGTTGCAGTTGCCCGAGTCGTCGCTCGAACCACGCCCGACCATTCTCACGATATTTATCGAGGCGCCGATCAGCCGCGGGCGTGATCGGCATGCCGTGCGACTGGTATGCAACATACGCACTGAGTGTCAGTAACTCGTTGCTCTCGCGAGCCAGCGGCGGAGCGTCCTGTCGCGTCTCCCGGCATCGATTGATGCGCCCCGCGAGATCGATCGGGCGCTTTGTTTGTTCGTCGAAGGCCGGATAACGAGCCGCCACGCCGCGCATGGTCTTGGCCGCATCCTCATGGCAGCTGGCGCAGGACTTTTCGGCCTTTCCCTGCGACTCGCTCCACATCCGTTCGCCATCCAGCACCCACAACATGCCCGGATTGCTGGTTTCGTCGGACTGCATCGCCTGAGTCTGTGGCGACATGAAATCGAAGCCCGAGCGCTTATCCTTCGACGGAATCTCGGCGCGGGCCATGGAAGAGAACGCAACCGCCGCCAACAGCACGAACCGAAGCATCACGTCACCGTGATATCGGCGGACGCGGTCTGCGTCTCGCCCTTGTCATCGGTCCACTCGAATGTGATGGTGCCGCTTTCGCTTGCCACGGCGCTGAAAGACAAGAACGGGTTGGCCGCGATGGCCGGGAACAGTTCGGCGGAAAAAATCTCCTCGCCGCCGTATTTGCAAACGAAACGCTTGATGATGTGGCGAGGAATCATGACGCCATTCGGCCCTTCGCGATAGCCGGTCTCCATGACGTGCTGGATCATGGCGCGGATCTCGATCACCTCGCCGCGCTTTGCCGTCTTGGGCACATTGACGAGTGCGCGCGTCATGCCTGGGACACATCCTCGATGCAGGCCGCCAACGTCACCACCACGTTGGCCTTGCTCGACCAGAACCCGCCGTCGCTGGTCTCCGCCAGCGCGACCACCGCTTGCGAAGTCGCCAATCGGATTCGAGTCGACACCTTGGCCCGCCCCGCGCGCGGCCCGAGATGAAATATCGCAACGTCGGCCTGCGGATTCTTCTCGTTGAACAGCGCGATGCGTCGCACGTGGTTCTCGGCTGTCATGGGGCTATCGACTTCAACCGTGACCGGCACGGCGTTGCCATTCTCCACCAGCGGCGAGATCTGGAACTTCACGCGCCCGTCGATCACTTGCTTGCCGCCCGTGAACGAGCGAATCGCTTGCTCCAGCGTTGGACGAGTCGTGTTGCTGTTCATCGCAGTGTCTGCAGATACGCCACCAGATCCTCGATCTCCTGAGCAGTGAGGATGGGGCGGTCACGCCAGGTCTCGGCCACACGAACCTCCTGCGAGTCGGCGATGATCTCGAAATAAACGGGCATGATGCTGTCCGGGTTCAAGCGCTTCATATTCACGATGCGCAATCGCAGCTGGCCCGCCGAGAGCCGCGCGCCCACTCCGGTGAGATCCGGGGCGATCGTCCCCTGCAGGTGCGGATCGGGAAACGGCCCCGCATGGCACAGCACGCACAAACTCTTGTGCCGCTGCTGCACGAGTGACGCACCTCGCGCCGCATCTCCGGAAAGCCCGGCCAGCGGATGCGCAATGGCGTCGCCCTCGACCTTGTACGCATGTAAGCGTGTTACTGGAGTGATCGCCGATGCAATGGAGGTTGCCGCACACAGCGTCAGCAAAAGCCAGATCAGCCGACGTTTCATCCAAAGACGCCACGGGTGATCGTCTTGAACCACGCGTCGGCATACGTGGCTTCCTGCGCCCGGAAAGACTTGGGAGCCTCCATCGGACTCACACCGCCCGCGCCAGGCACGTCGGTCAGCAGCCCGTTCGCCGGTTGATAGACACCGGCGATGGAAATGCCGTAGTCGGGTGCGACCAGGCTGTAACAAGTGTTGATGAGCTTGGGCGACGCTGGCGTGCGCTCGCGAAGCAGATCGACCACGGCCGCCGCGCACACGCGCGCTTGTGAGTTCGCCGCGAAGGCGGACTTCGGCATGCCGCCTGCGATGATGGCGTCGCCCAACACGTGAATCCCCGGCTGCAATCTGGACTCGAACGTCACGGGATCCACCGGGCACCAGCCTGTTTGATCGGCCACACCGGCAATCGCCGCCACCGCCGCGGCCCGTTGCGGAGGAATGACATTAGCCACGTCAGCTTTGTGCGTTCCAAATTCGGTGATGAAGGTCCGAGTCGCCGGTTCCACGCGCGTCACCTGTCCGCCGAAGGACAGCGACACCCACTCGATCATCCCGGGATAGAGCTCTTTCCAGGCCGCCTCGAACAGTTTCTGCTTGGAAAAAGCATCCTTGGCGTCGAGCAGGATCAGCTTGGAGCGCGGCTTGTGGGTCTTGAGATAGTGAGCGATCAGGCTGGCACGTTCGTACGGCCCTGGCGGGCATCGGAACGGATTCGCCGGCGCGGACATCACCACCACGCCGCCGTCGTTCATGGCTTCGAGCTGACGACGCAACAACAATGTTTGCTCGCCCGCCTTCCATGCGTGCGGCATGGCCTCCGCGCTCGCCTCCGTGTAGCCGGGAATCGCATCGAAACGCAGATCGATGCCTGGCGCCACGACAAGACGATCGTAGGCGAGCTGCTTGCCGTCATCCAGTCGAACCGAGCGCGACTTCGTATCGACGGCCGTCACCTTGCGATGGACCACGTCGATGCCATTGCCACGCAGCCGGTCATAGCCGAACTTTTGCTGATCCAACTCCCGCAGACCCGCGATGACGGCATTGCTGAAGGGGCAAGCGACGTAGGTCGAGTTCGCCTCGACCAAAGTCACCGAGACTCCGCGATCTTCGCTCTTGATCAATCGCGCGCAACTCGCCCCGGCAAATCCACCACCGATGACGACGACGCGAGGCGCTGCATCAGCCGCCGCTCGCGCGCGCCGCATACCGAAGGCGGCGAGCACACCGCCAGCGGCAAGGCCGCCGACGACGGCCCGGCGACTACTTCGGTTTGGCGCTCGCATACCACTGGGCGATGGCTTTGATTTCTTCATCCGAAAACCCCTTGGCGACGCGATCCATCACGGTGGCCGGCCGCGCACCGGTACGAAACGCCTGCATCGCCGACACGATCTGCTCGGCCTCGAGCGCGCCGATGGGCGGCACTGGGTTGTCACCCCCGTTGACGGTGTGACAACCCAGGCACGACGCTGCTCCCGGAGGCGATGCAGCCATCGCCAGCGCAGGCGCGATCACTCCTGTGATCGCGCCCAGCATGCGCATCACCCTCTTCATGCGAGGCTATGTTTCTTCAGCGGCAAGGTGCGGATGCGCTTGCCGGTGGCAGCAAACAACGCATTCAACACCGCAGGCGCCGCCACAGCGATGGTGGGCTCGCCCACACCGCCCCAGAAGCCGCCGGAAGGCACGATGTGAGTTTCCACCGCGGGCATCTCTGCCATCTTCATCACTTGATAGGTGTGGAAGTTGTCCTCCACCATGCGGCCGCCCTGCACCGTGCATTCGCCAAACAACGCCGCCGACAAGCCATACACGAACGAGCCTTCGACCTGTCGTTCCACTTGCGCCGGATTGACGATGTGCCCGGCATCGGTCGCGGCGACGATGCGATGGATCTTCAACTGGCCGTCGGTCACCGAGACTTCCGCCGCGGCGGCCACATAGCTGCCGAAGCCCATGATCTGCGCGAGACCGCGATGCCGGCCCTTCTCGGCGGGCGTCTCCCAGCCGATGCCCTTGGCCACGGCTTCCAGCACCGCCAGATGCTTCGGATGGTTCTTCATCAACTTGCGACGGAACTGCAGCGGATCCACGCCGGCCGCATGCGCCAGCTCGTCGATGAAACATTCCATGTACACGGCGTTCTGATTCAGATTCACGCCGCGCCAGAATCCCGGCGGCACCGCCGGATTGCGCATGGCGTGGTCGATCAGCAAGTTCGGCACGGTGTAACCGAGGTGACCTTCATCGCCGGTGAGGTTCAATCCCTGGAACACCACCGGATCCTTGCCGCCCTGCATGCCCTGCGGACGCACGGCCGCGAGGATGGACTGACCGGAGATGCGCATATGCAGCGCCGTCAAGTTGCCTTCGTCGTCCAGCGCACCGGTCAGCTTGCACTGGGTGGTCGGATGATACATTCCGTGCAACATGTCTTCTTCGCGCGTCCAGATCATCTTGATCGGCGTGCCCGGCATCTGTTTGGCGATGAGCACGGCCTGGCGCACGTAATCCTGCATGCCGCGCCGGCCAAAGCCGCCGCCAAGATGCAGTTTGTAAACTTCGCATTTCTCCACAGGCAGCCCCGCGGCTTCCGCCGCCGCGGCCAGACTCGCCTCGCCGTTCTGCGTCGGCACCCACACCTCACATTTCTCCGGCGTGTAGCGCGCGGTCGCGTTCATCGGCTCCATCGTGGCGTGGTTCTGATATGGATACGCGTAGACGGCCGAGATCGTTTTCTTGGCTTTCGCCAGCGTGCCCGGCGCATCGCCCACGGTGGTCTGCACGAAAGCATCCTGCGCCTCCAGCCCGCCCTTGAGCATCTCGGCGATGGACTCGCTCGACATGTCTTTGTTGGGGCCTTCATCCCATACGACGGGCAACGCATCCATCGCGGTCTTGGCCTGCCACCAGGTGTCCGCGACCACTGCCAGCGTTGCGTCATCGATCTGCAATACTTTGCGCACGCCTTTGCGGCTCGTGATCGCGGCCGCGTCGAAGCTCTTGACCTTGCCGCCGAAGTGCGGACAGGCGCGCACGGTCGCATTCAACATGCCCGGCAGTTGCAGATCGGTGCCGTAGATCTGCTTGCCCGTCAGCTTGTCCACTGTGTCGAGGCGCGCCAGCGGCTTGCCCGCGATCTTCCACTGCTTGGGATCTTTCAACGCCACGTCTTTCGGCGGCGTGACACTGGCGGCGGCCGTGGCCACCTTGCCAAACGTCACTTTGCGATTCGAGGGTCGATGCGTGATCACGCTGTTGGCCGCGAAACATTCGTTCGCCGGCACCTTCCACTGGGCGGCTGCGGCAGAGATCAACATCTCGCGCGCGACGGCGCCACCCTGGCGCACATATTCATGCGACTCGCGAATGCCTCGGCTGCCACCGGTGGAGAAATTGCCCCACACGCGATTGCGCGCCAGGTTCTGGCCCGGCGTCGGATATTCGGTAGTCACCTTGGACCAATCGCACTCGAGCTCTTCGGCGACCAGCTGCGCCAGGCCCGTGAGCGTGCCCTGGCCCATCTCCGAGCGCGCGATACGAATGACGACTGTGTCATCGGGTTGGACCACCACCCAGGCGTTCACTTCCTGCGCAGTCTTGGCCGGCGCGGCGCCAGCGAATGGCACGTGAAAGCCCAGCGACAGTCCGCCGATGGCGGAGGCCGAGCCGATCAGAAAACTACGGCGAGAGACAGGTGTTGTGATGCTCATGGTGCTGCCTCTCAAGTGCTCTGCTTGGCGGGCAGACCGGCGGCGGCCTGCTTGATGGCCTCACGCACGCGGTTGTAGGTCCCGCAGCGGCAGATGTTGGTGATGTGCGCGTCGATGTCCGCATCGGTGGGCTTGGGATTGGTCTGCAACAGCGCCGCCGCCGCCATGATCATCCCCGATTGACAGTAGCCGCACTGAGGCACATCCAGCTTCAGCCACGCCTGCTGCACCGGATGCGAGCCGTCCTTCGACAGTCCTTCGATGGTGGTGATCTTCTGCTCGGCGGTCAGACCGCTGACCGGCAGCACGCACGAACGCACCGGATTGCCGTCGATGTGCACGGTGCAGGCCCCGCATTGAGCCACGCCGCAGCCGTACTTCGAGCCAGTCAGACCTGCCTGTTCACGCAATACCCATAGCAGCGGTGTATCCGGGTCTACCTCGATTTCTCGGGTGGTTCCATTGATGTTGAGTCGGGCCATGACGGGTTCTCCTGGCAAGTCGTGCTGGGTAGACCGCCAGAATATAAGCCCGCGGCGCCGAGAGGGAAAACATTGCGTCTACCGGCCCGCAACGATTGCGCAGAACCGGGCGAATAGGACAAGGATGCCGGAGTTTCAGGCAAGCGCTTCGGCGCGCTCGCCGGGCTGACCCTGTCAGGTGGTTGTCAGCTGCGCGACAGCTTCAGCGGCGCCGTGGGTCACGGCGCCGCTGGACGCATCTTACTCCGACGGAATCTCCGGCTCGACCAGCTTGGCGAGCAGCTCGAGCGATTCCTGCCAGCCGAGATAGCAGGCTTCCGGCGGGATCGCTTCGGGGATGCCTTCCTGCACGATGTTCAACTCGACGCCGCAGGACACCTCGGTGATGGTGATGGTGGTCTGCATTTCACCGGGCAGGTTCGGATCGTCGAACACGTCGGTGTGGCGCACGCGTTGATCGGGCACCAGCTCCAGATACTTGCCGCCGAACGAATGCGACTGGCCAGTGTTGAAGTTGGTGAACGACATCCGATAACTGCCGCCGACTCTGGCGTCCAATTCGTACACCTTGCCCGTGAAGCCGTGCGGCGGCAGCCACTTCACCATGGCTTCGGCGTCGAGAAAGGCGCGATACACGCGGTTGGGCTTGGCACGCAGTACACGATGCAATCGAACGGTTCCGGTCGGCATGGCTCGGTCCTCCAAAATGGGGGTCTAAAATAGGGTGTGTTCGACCCTAGGACGAGCAGGATC
The DNA here is from genome assembly GCF_016801985.1 of Steroidobacter gossypii. Classification (GTDB taxonomy): domain Bacteria; phylum Pseudomonadota; class Gammaproteobacteria; order Steroidobacterales; family Steroidobacteraceae; genus Steroidobacter; species Steroidobacter gossypii. Next base: position 204,538 of record NZ_JAEVLS010000001.1, read on the forward strand.
CGACGTCGCCGACACCTTCCGACGCAAATTTTTTTCGCGACCAGGCGGATCAGAGCGCCACGCTGTATCGACCCGCAACCAGTTCGCCATCGATGAGCTCGCAGGCGGCGCCGCAGCCATCCTTGACGTACAGCTGCAGATTCGAGTTGGTGCGCAGAATTGTTCTGAGCAAGTTGCGATACACGTTGCGCTCGGTCGAGCCCGGCACGACCTGCCAGCTCGCCTCGATGTCATAACGGAGGCGGTCGATGAGATAGGGATCGCCATTCACCGTCGAGGCGGGATAGGCCTTCGCAATCAGATCTCGAAATGAAACATTGCTCAGGCTGAGGCGCCCGGCGGAGGCGTCGAATTCGGCGTCGGACCACCAGCCGGCCTCGGACGGCGCAAGGGTGATCGCCTCGAACATCACGCGCCCTGTGCTGGATGCTTCACGCGCAGCAGCGGCCGTGACGCCTGCGAGAACTGGCACGTAACAAACCGACATCGCCATCAGAAACAGCAACGCGAAGCGCGCATTGCCGATCGGCCTCACGCGCTGATTGCTCATGATGGTTGTCATGCGCCGGGCCAGGTCACCGCCACTGGAGGCGGACATGCCGGCGAACTTCGCCGTCACGCCGAGGCGGCAGACTTGCAGAATCGATTCCGCGTACACCTCCTGCTCGTGGCCGCACTCGATGACAGATTCGTCACACGCGGCCTCCCGTTCGCGCAGCAGATTGGCGCCGATCCACCATACCAATGGATGAAACCAGAACATCACTTCGACCAATTTGTGAATCGCGGCGGTCAGGTTGTCACGGCGATGCACATGACACATCTCGTGCGCGAGGATCGTCTGCAAGTGCGGCTCGCTCAGCTCACGCAACACGCTGCGAGGAACAATCAGTATGGGGCGAAACACGCCGAAAACGCCGGGCGTGAGGTCCGCCGCTGTGACTCTCACAGGGACTGCCAAGTCCAGCGGCAGTTCTGGCGCCCTGCGCAGCGACGCATGCACCGCATACCACTGCAGGAACCATCGAATAAGAAGTGTGGCCGCGCCGAGCGCCCAGACGATAACCGCAGCCTTCCAGATTCCGGGAAGCGCATGCGCCGACAGGTCGCCGACGCCGGCCAGGGTGGGCACGAAGATGGCGCTGCCGGTTCCCATCAGCTTTTCATCCAGCGCCAGTGGCGCTGGCAAGGACCGGCCGAGGTAATCGCCCAGTTGCTGTAACAGCGCGAACGGCACCAGGAATTTGAGCGAGGCGCAGAACCAGATCCAATAGCGCACTTCGGCAGAATTGCGCCGGCACAGCCGCGTCAGCACCCAGGCCGCGATCAACACCACGGTCGATTGCCACAGGTGCAGAGCAAGCATGGCGGCCATCAGCTCTTTTCCTTCGTGTCCTTGCTGGCCTGGTCCTGCCTGGCGTCGTCCTTTCTGGCCTCGTCCTTTTTCGAAAGGGCTCGCAGGATTTTCTCCGCTTCCTTGATGTCGCCCATGGTCAGCTTGCCCGATTCGATCAAGTGAGCCATGACCGGCTGGGCGCGCCCGCCGAACAGGCCGAGCAGGTCGTCCACCAGGCGTCGTTCGGCGGCCTCGCGGGTGATGGTGGCTTCGAAGATGTGCGCGTTGCTGATCTTCTTGGCGCGCCGGAGCATTTGCTTGGCCTCCAGCCGATACACCATGGTCTGCACCGTGGTGTACGCCGGCCGGCCCCGCTTCGGAAAGGCGTCGTGAATCTCGCGAATGGAGCACGCGCCGCGGGTCCACAGCGTTTCCATGATGGTCAATTCGAGTTTGCTGAGCTTGCTCGACGCCAAGATGAATGCCCTGCCTCGGGTGCTGCTAACCGTGTGGTCGAGCCTACGCCTGTTGTAGTAGGAACTGCAAGCCGCTTGCGCGATTCTACTACAGTTGTCATAGTAACTACGACTACTGTGGTCCACGCACCGATCGACACGACGCACTTCGACAACCGTCAGACAGGAGCAACACCATGGCCGAACCCACCCCGCAGCACGACAATCCATTTGGATTCTGGGCCTTTCTCGAACAGGGCGATCAGCTCTCGCACGCCATCCTGATCGTTCTGGTGGTGATGTCGCTGGCGTGCTGGTTCGTGATTCTCACCAAGCTGTGGGACCAGCGCAGCATCAGCAGGGACTTCCGAGTGGCGCAAAGCAAGTTCTGGAGCGCCGGCAGTCTGCACGACGGCATTGCTTCGCTCGGCGCCGGCGACAACGTGTTTCGCATGCTGGCCGAGGACGGTGTGCGGGCGACCCAATATCACCAGGGGCATCTCACCGGGAAAGTGGCGCTCAATGACTGGCTCGCGGTGGCGTTACATCGCTCCATCGAAAGCGTCAGCTCGCGGCTGTCCAACGGCATGGCGATTCTGGCGACCACGGGCTCGGTGTCGCCCTTCATCGGTTTGCTCGGCACGGTGTGGGGCATCTTGAACGCGCTGACCCGGATCTCGCTCTCCGGACAGCCGAGCCTGGATCAAATCGCCGGTCCCATCGGTGAGGCGCTGGTCATGACGGCCATCGGCCTGTTCGTCGCGGTGCCTGCCGTGATGGGCTACAACTGGCTGTTGCGAAGGAATCGAGCTCTGCAGGAAAAGATGAAACTGTTCGCAGCCGACGTGCACTCTTACCTCGTGGGCGGCGCGCGCTTCGACACTGCTGTCCCATTGGCGCGAGCCGCTGCTAGCCGTTCGACGCCTGCGCCGAAGCCTGCTTGATGCATGCCTCACAGCGCAGGGACGCGCTGATGTGAGGCGTACGTCACAACTCGATTCTCGAGATGACGCGAGCGCTTCACAACAGCAGCGCGCAATGGATCACAGTTCTTTCAAGCGCCGCTGGAGCCCTTCACAGTTTCACTCGGTGCGCGCCCGTCCTATCCAAAATGGGCAATGTCGCAGCCGCGGCTGCTCCGTACGTTACCGCCCGCTTTCAAATTTCGGGTCAACCCTCAGTACGGATCAACACGTGAGAACCAGAAGCAGCAAACGAATCCTGGCCGTTACGCTTGCCTTGCTCGCCGCTTCACAGCTGGCGGGCTGTGGCAGTGACAACGACTCTCCCCGCACCAGCACCCCCCCGGGCGATACCGGTGGCGGTGGTTCTGGTGGCGGTGGCAACGGCGGCGGCGGTGATGGCGGCGGCGGCGATGGTGGCGGAAACAATCCGCCTGTGACGCAAGCCTCGGGCGTGTTCGTGGACGCGCCGGTCGCGGGCCTGAGCTACACCACGAGCTCGAATGTCACTGGCGTCACCGATGCCGAAGGTCGTTATAACTACAATGTCGGCGACACGGTCACGTTCGCTCTCGGCAATCTGGTGATCGGCTCCGTGCCGGCTCAGGGAATCGTCACGCCGATGACGGTCGCCAACGCGCTGGTCGCCAATACCGGCAACAACGCTGCAACCGTTGCTGAGAATCTGCTGATGCTGCTGCAGTCGCTGGACGCCAACGGCGATCCGAGCGACGGCATCACGTTCACTCAGGAGATTCGCAATGCCGTGGCTGCCAACTCGATCGATCTGACGGCCGCGGACACCGCGTTCGAAGCGACTCTGTCCACGTTTGTTGCCAACGTGAGCAGCACCGCGGGGGTTACGCTGACCCCGGTGACCCGCACCGATGCGCGCGATCACTTCGTCGCGCAGGGCCCGGCCGCGCTGGCGGGCGTCTATGTGCGCGCCGACGAAAACTTCCAGCCCATCACGCAGAAGATCGTGACCTTGACGCTGTTCCGCAACGGCAGCTATCTGCTCGGCGGACAGCACGATCTCAACACGTGTAACCAGGGCGCCGTCCCCGGCACGCCGGTGAACGATCTCGCCTTCAGCGATGCCAACGGCAATGGCGTCGAATACGGCCAGTACACCTGGAACGGTCTCACCAACACGTTCGCGGTCACCAGCGTGAGCGTCGAGACCGACGGCCTGTGCGGTTTCAACATTCCGCTGGAGGGCGCCAGCAACGACAAGACGGAACTGGAAGTGACCGTCGACGGTCTGGTGATCCGCGACACCAACGGCAATGTGGCTTATCGCTTCGTACGCCATGCCACCGACTCCACCGCGTTCGGCGGTGCATGGGTGCAGCCGACCGCACTGATGGCAGGCCAGCCGTTCATGTTCACGCTGTTCCCCTCGAACGAAGCGGGCACGGCGGGTCGTTATCTGATGGTCGATGCGAGCCCGCTCGATACGTTCTACGACACCTCGCCCGGCATCGAAGAAGCTTGTTACAACGTGGCTGAGAACGGCGCGCTCACCGTGGAGCACAACAGCTCCGTGTGTGCGAACGCCATCGATACCAACGACACCGCCGGCCTGTCCGACACCGACACGCTGCAGATGATCGTCGATGAGAACGATCGCTTGCTGATCGTGGACGGCGAGGACGTGACCGGCTTCGCTCGCCTGCCGCAGCCGCAGCCGACTCATGAGAAGCTGGCCGGCGCCTGGATGCTGCAGGAGAGCCCGGACGTGACTGATCTCGGCGCGCAGCCGAACCTGTTCCTGCTGACGGTGTTCCAGGACGGCCGCTTCCTGTTCGGCACGCAGGAGAACGATGCGGGTTGCGTCCCGGGGGATTATCCGAATCCTGCGGATCAGGAAGTCGACGCCAACGGCCTCGAGTACGGCACGTTGTCGCTCACGGCTCGTCCGGGGTTGGTGGTGCCGCAGGTCGAAATGGAGAGCAACGGCGAGTGCGGTCTGTTCGACGCCAACAAGGAATTCCAGCAGGCTTACTTCATCGCTCGCAACGCCGCCGGCGACGCGCTGACGGTGTGGGCGAACGACGAGGAAGATCCGGCCGGCCTGGTGTTCAAACGCGTGCCGTCGGTGCCGAACGAAATCACCGGCGCGTGGCTGTGGACGGACGAAGACGGCGCCGAGAATGAGCTCGCGGTGGTCGCATACCTGCCGAGCGGCGTGATGTTCGAAGTCTCCACGTTCACCGACGCCTTCGGCATTCGCCGCGAGTCGTTCACGATGGACGGCGACACCATGACCTCGCACATCCGGGGTTACGAGTACTGCGTCGACACTCAGAACGAGCCGAGCGAGTGCCTGGTGGGCGATGAGTACCTGGAAGAAACATACGTGGTCGATGGCGACAGCATCATCGATGACGACGAGCCGGGCAGCTCGATGACGCGCATCCGATAATCGATTCGAGTTTTCGGCATTGCCGAGGGCCGGGGTCGCTCCCCGGCCCTTCTTTATTTGCAGCCGCCGTGCGTCGGCGCGGGCGGCGTCCATATGCCTGTCACATTATCGACATATCCTGACAGGCATCTGCTTCTCGGGGACTCGCGACGAATGCATCGGCTGCACAGAAGTTCGGGGCTGCTCGCCCTGGTTGTTGCGTCCTGCCTGGCCGGCCCTTCCGGCATGGCTGATCCGCTGCACAAGTTCGGCAATGAGGGTGCTTGGGTGCATGTGGATAGTGGCTGGAAATTCCCCCAAGGCGTGGGCGATTTCGCACGCGTGGCGCAGCCATACAACATCGATGGGAACAACGATGCTGGCGCCGAGTATAGGCACGGCGCTGCTACCATCGAGCTGGAAATTTACGCCGCCGACTCGGCGGCTACAGATGCGACGTTGGATGGCGCCAAGGCCACGGCCATGCGGAAGGCGGGTCAAGGCGCTCGCGTGCTATCGGAGGAGCCGTTCGAGGCTGGCGTGCTCGAGAATGCTCACACGGATGGCGGCAAAGTCATCAAGGGCGCGAAGATCATTTACGCGACCGATGCTAAAACACACGAGGCGCGCAGTCGCCTCTACTACTTTACAACGGACCAGTGGCGCGTGCTCGTGAGAGCCGCGACGCAGGATGACAGCAAGGCAGGCGATAGCATGCTCGATGAGTTCGTGCGTGCGCTGCCTTGGGATACGCTGGGCAGCGATTCGGGTTTGCATTGACCCGGACATGTACTGGATGCGACCTTCCGTTGCTGTCATTGCGGTGAGCATGCTCGCCGCCTGCGGCGGTCTCGCCTATTTACATGTGACGCGAGATCCGGCGCAGGAGGCTCACTCAGCCCGGGCTGATGACACTTCGGGGAAGGCTGTCGTGGCGCCTGCCGTCACTGCGACCAGTCCGGCGTCTTCGTTGTCCGCCGCGTCCGACGAAGAAACATCTGCTTCAACAGCCGTCGCGACGTCAGAGACGATCGCGCGGTGGATCAATGATACTGAAAGCCCCGTCGCCGAGACCCGCGCCAGCGCCATCGCCGCCCTCGCGAATGCACCTGAATCGCAAGCCATCCCCGCACTCAAACGCGTACTCGAAACCGGCGAACCGAACGTGGACCGCCACATCGCCCTCCGCTCCCTGCACGCCCTCGCCCTACGCAGCGCGGACCCGACTGGCCAGATCCGCGCCGTGATTCGCCACGCCATCTACCACGGCGACGACGATAACGTCACCCAAACCGCCCAATCGCTGCTCGACGACATCGAAGCCGACTTCGCCGAGCGCGAACAACCCGCCAACTAGCGCACCCACCGGCCTTCAGCAGCCGCCAGAAGAGCGGGCAGCTACCCGCCGAAGACTCAGGCGAGAATGCTGACAACCCGCCCGATCGACCAGTAAGCCGCGACGCCGCCAATGGCATACAACGCCGGCGTGCGAGCCGCGATGAAGCGCGGCTGCGAGGCGAACAAGCGATATACGCAATAGCAACCGATCACAACGAGCAGTTGCCCAAGCTCGACACCCAGGTTGAATGTGAGCAACGCCACGAACAGATGCTTCTGCGGCAAGCCAATCTCGGACAACGCGCCTGCAAACCCAAGGCCGTGCACCAACCCGAATAGAAACGCGACCAGCGCCGGCCACCGGCGAGACAAAGTCTGCTCCTTGTTGAGCGCCTCGCCCGCCACCAACATGATAGAAAGCGCAATGGTTGCCTCCACCGGCGGCGAGCGCAGTGTGAGCAGGCCGAGCGCGCTCAGAGCCAACGTGAAGCTATGCGCCAGCGTGAACGCGCTGATGGTGAGCACCAACCGCTTGTTGAAGTTCACCAGAAACAGCAGCGACAACACGAACATCAGGTGATCGAAGCCACCCAGGATGTGCTCGACACCGAGAATCCCGTAGGCCTGCGCAATCTCGCCCATGCCGCGGCGGTCCTCAGCCGAGCCATACAGGTGCACCTCGGGCTGCCCCGCGGTGAGCGTGAAGATCCTGCTCTGACCATCCAGCCAGAAGATCTTCACGATGGCCGCCGAATAACGCTCGCCCACCCCCTGGACCTCGAGCGTGCCGAACAAGCCCTTCTCCCCACACCGAAGCATGTTCATGTCGGCAACGCAGCTCTCCGGCCACACCGGACTCAGCTCGGTGCCCGCAGCCCTGTTGCCACTGGCAGTCCATTGCCACAGAAACTCGCCCGGCGCAGTCTCGCGAACCTCCATCTCCGCCATGCTCAACTCATGTGCGGATACAGAACCGGCAACGAATGTCGCCAGCATCAATAGCAGAAGGTGAACGGCGCGCATCACTTCTGCTCCACGCCATCGATCTTGATCGTGTACTTCTGGGCCAGCGCACGCACGGACGCGCTGCGCTGTGCAGCCATCTCCGCATCGGTCCAATCCTGCAGAACCACGCCGCGCAGTTGCTCGAAATCAGCCGGTTGCGCAGCGAGCGTCGACTCGAGCCGCATCGCGCGCCAACCTTTCTTGTCCTGTATCGCTCGCCACTCCCCTGGAGGCGACGCTTCCAGCGCGGCGGCGAACTCCGCACCGTAGCTCTGAACGATGTTGCTATGGGGCCGGTCATTGAACACGCGCAATCCAGCCTCAGCATCCGGAGGCGTGCCGGAATTCAGCGCACTCACGAAGGCGCGCACGGCGGCCTCAGTGGCATCGCCCGACAACACCGCTTCCTGAAAACTGAAACGCGCCGGCGTGTCGTACCGCGAGCGGTTCTTTTCGAACCAGGCGCGCAGTACCTGCTCATCGTACGGCGGACGTTTGGTGTTCGCGTCGACCATGCTCAGCGCCTTGAAGATCACGCGCTCGCGAATGGCCTTGTCGCCCTTGTCGAGCCCGAGCGCCAGGCCTTCGCGATACAACACCTCGTTGTCGAGCCACACCTGTCGCAGCGCCTGCAGCTCCTCGGCATTGGGCTCGCGACCGCGCGAAGCACTGAAGACTCGCTGGATTTCGGCGTCGGTCGAGGAGTCCAGCTCGATGAGAAGCGGATTCTCCTCTTGACCCGCGATCAAGGAATCGACGCCGAACAACACCGCGCCGATCAGAACAAAATGAAATAAAGGCTCACGCAGCCACGCAACACGTCGTTCCGACTTCGCAGCGACTCGGGGCGCGGGCTCGTCGATAGAAGAAACAACAGAAGACATATACAACCGCCTTACCGGAAACGAACGAACGCCGCGCGTTGCCGCGCGGCGCTCTTGGGCTCACACGACGTGAAAATCAGTTCACGCCGGCAACGATCTGACCTTCCTTGACTTCGACGAAGATCGGATTGCTGTAGAACCACAGGTCCGCCCAGGCCGCCACGTCATAGCTGACGTACTGCGGACCGGTGACCTCCGGATACCGCGCCAGGTGATCCGGGCAACCGTCGATGCTGTCGCCGGTGTACACGGTGTTGGCCGGAATCGGTGTGGACATGCGCACCGTGCACGGGATCGTCAGCTTCGACGGATCGCTGGCGTTGGTGTAGATGTCGGCCAGCGGATTGCCGTTCGCATCGGTCTCGTACGGCACGGCCGGCGGCAGGTTGGTGCCGCGCAGACGCACGTACTGCGAATCGGCCACACCCTTGATCCGGAACACCATGGTCTTGAAGCCGGCGAAAGCATCGTTGCCGTTGCCGTACTTGCTCTTCCATTTGCCCGGGCCGAAGGTATGCAGCACCTTGGCGGTGGTGTTCTTCGCACCTTCCGGCACCGTGCTCATATCCTGATTGTCGATCCAGTTGTCGGGCCACTGACCGGAGTACTCGGGCGTGCCGGGCTGTTTGTAACCCTTCACGTAACCGCGAATCAGATCGACGTGGCTGAGCTCGGGCATGTTGAGCGGCTGGTTGACACCGATCTGCGCCAGCGAAGGATTCGCGAAGGTGTACGGCGAGTAGTTGGTTCCAGTCGGATCGCGCAGCGCGACCGCGACCACAACATCCTCACCCATGCGGATCTTCAACTTCTCGCCCATGGTGGCGCAGTTCGCGTTGTTGATATTCACATCGGTGCGATTCATCGCAGCCTGCAGCGCGAACACTTCCAGCTGCGCCTCACCCTGAGCACCCTTGAAACGCTCGCCCGCGCAAGCCACGAAGGTCAGACGGTCGATCAGCTGACCCGAAGCGGTCCAGCTGTTACCGCTGCGCAGACCGTCGACGATCTCTTGCGGAGTGTTGATGTCGCTGGCTTTGCCTTCGGTATCGCGGACCATCACGAAGTCGCGCTGATATTCGCCAGGATAGAAGTCCTGGGTGGTGCGGCGATCGTCCGGAGCAAAGCTGCCGCGGTTGTGCCAGTCGGAGCTCGCGAAGAACCACCAGTTGCGGCCTTCACCCAGCAGCGCATCCCACACGCCGCCGATCTGAGCGCCATACACGCCGGTGCCGCCATAAGTGGTGCCGCCGACGCTGTCGACGCGCACGCCGCCGATGTTGTTGCGATCGGGGCTGTACTCGCCGCGGTTGTCCGAAGCGCCGTGACCCGGCTGCGTCTCCATGCCGAACGCGACCGTCGGCGCCGCGTTGTTGAAGTTGCGCAGGTGCTCGATGTTGAAGCCGTTGTTGCCGTCCGGATTGAACGGTCCCGCGCGCTCGAGGTGCGCCGGCACGTAGTAGCTGGTGGTCGGGTGATAAGCGGCCATCCACTTCATCGCTTCCACAGTCTTCAGATGACCGCGCACGCCGCTGCCCGCGCCACCGGCAGGCATGATCTTGGCGGCCGTCGGACGCCAGTCGGGATTCGACGGCGACGAATGGTCGCTGCCCGGCACCGAGCAATCCCAGTTCTGACCGCCGCCACGGCTGTTATCCGTGTCGCCGCGATCGAAGCAGTACGACCACTTGGCAAGCGCGGTGGCGTCGCCGACCGGCACGTAGCCGCCCGCACCGACGGTGCCGCCCTTCTTGCCAACGATCTGGCCACTGATGACGGACATCGAAGTGTGCTCGTGGCCGGCCACGACCGACTCGAGGCCCATGAACACCGGCACGTTCTTCAGGCCGCTCAGGTATTCGGTGACCGGATACTGGTATTCCTGGATCGACTGCCAGCGCCACATGCTCGGATTCGGCAGCGAGGCGAGCGCGGTGGTGGAGCTGCCATCGGAGGAGCCGGTGTTACCTTTCACGGCGGCGGTGCCGATGCTGTTGGCCCAGGTCGTGCTCGGGCCGCGACCTTCGACGTACGGATACGCCGGCGTGCTCAGCGATGCATCTTCGACCAGCGTGCAGTTGCGATTGCCGCTGCCGCCGTGGCCGGCTTGCACGAACCAGTCCAGGCCCCAGGGCGTGTCCTGCTTGTCCGTCGACTTTTTCACCAGCTTCTCCATGGAGATGGCGCCGTCGGAGCATGTGGTGTGGTTGTGGAAATCGCCCGTGGCGTAGGTGCCTTTGGGCTTCGCTGCCGATTGGCTCGGTTCACCTGCGTCCTTGGCCGTAGCGGCGGCCATCGTGGCCGCACTGAGTACCGTCGCGACCGCCGCTGCGATCTGACTTCGGGTGAATACGACTGTCATCTTGTATCGAAGCTCCCTTCAAGCTGTCGTGGGTGTTGTGAAGGGACGGAGCGTAGATAGCGCATATGACTGGCATGTGAACTATTGATGATCCTTGCTTCCAATCTGCGACATGGCTCGCCTGCCTTGTCATGAAGCAGTAGCAATCGCATTCCTAAAATAAAAGGTTGCGCGCCCGCGCGAGTCACGTCGAAGCAGTTCGCTCATGTCCGAGGTCATTGGTCTTTTTCCGACGCCGCTGATGCGGATTCCCGGTGCGCTGGACCGCGCCCTGGTCGACGGACTGGTGGAGCACTTCAGCTCGCGCGCCTGGTTGTCGAATAACGCTTCGGACAATCTGTCGCACACCAGCATGCTGAAGCCTTCCGACAGCGCGCTGCTCGTGACCGCAGCGACCGCCATCACGCCGCTGCTGGGCGAGTTCGGTGCGCTGCTGTTCGGCGAACGACTACCCTGGTCGCTGAAAGAAATGTGGGTGAACCTGCTCGACACCGGCGGCCGACAGGCCATGCACAATCACGCGAACAGCTTCATCTCCGGCGTGGCCTATCTCACGCCTACGCATCCCGATTCGCGCACCGTGTTCATGAAGTCGCCGGGTGGCACGGACTTCTCCTTCAAGAACGATCATGCCGGCAGCGTCACCGGGCCCTACAACGCGGAAAAGTGGATCAGTCCGCAACCGGAGCCCGGTGACATCGTGTTGTTCCCCAGTTACTTGATGCACGCGGTGCCGCCGAATCCGGGCGCACGGCGGATCACGCTGGCATTCAACGCTATTCCGTCGCAGCTCGATTCCTGGGGATACAAAATTGCTTTCAGCGGCTGACGTGCAGATCTCCGCCGACGCGACGCGCGTCGAACACGGCAGTGCACATCACATGGTGTCAGCGTGCCTGCTGATGCTGGCGTCGGGATTCGCCGGCCTGGCTTATCAGATCGTTTGGACTCAGCAGAGCACAGCCTGGCTGGGTCACGAATCCGCGGCGGTGCTCGCGGTTGTCGCGGCGTTCTTCGGTGGCCTGGCGTTGGGCGCGCTCGCCCTCGGCTCGCGCATTGAACGCAGCGCTCGCCCGGCGCATTGGTACGCTGGCTGCGAGATTGCGATCGGCATCTGGAGTCTGACGCTCATCGCACTCCTTGATCCGGCGTCGAGCGCGCTGCTCGCGTTGCTTGGGCCGCAGCCTTCGCCCGTGTGGCATTGGTTCGTTGCGTTCTTCGGCACGATGGTGTTGTTGTTACCGGCAACGATGGCCATGGGCGCGACTTTGCCGGCGATGGAGCGCGTGCTTGCCGGCACCTCGTCCAGAAACATTTCCATCAGCGCTCTCTATGCAGCCAACACTGCAGGCGCAGTGCTTGGCGTGATCGCGGCGGCATTCTGGCTGGTTCCCGAGCTTGGGTTGGCCCGGACTGGCCTGGTCTGCGCAATGCTCAACTTTGGATGCGCGGGCCTGGCGATGCGCCTGCGCGCGAATGGTGTCAACGCCGCGCCTGTACATCCGAACTTGTCGCGCGATGGCAAACGCATGATAGGGCTGCTGGCCGCCACTGGGTTGCTCGGCATCGGCTACGAAGTGCTGGTCGTTCGCGCACTGAGTCAGATTGCCGAGAACACGGTTTATACGTTCGCCTTGCTGCTGGCTGTGTACCTGATCGGCACCGCGCTCGGAGCGGCGATGTATGGTCGCTGGCTGACGAAGCGAATCGCGCGACAACGACATGGCGCCGGTCCTGACGTGCCCACGAGGGCGGGCGCCAGCTTGCACACAGGCAAGCATGACTCGCCCGCCATGAGCGCGGGCGCCGGCTGGCAAACCGGCGAGCACGGCGCGTCCGCCAACATAGATGCCGGGCCGCTGAACATGCTGCTCCAGGCATTGGCAGCGGCATGCCTCCTCGGCACTCTACTCCTGGCGGGCGCGGATGCGGTGAAAGAATGGATCGTAGACACGCTCGGGACCAACATCACTTCGGCGCTGATCGGCGAAGCCGCCATTGCCGCAATCGCCTTCTTGCTGCCGACGATGATCATGGGCGCGCTCTTCAGTCACTTGAGCACCAGCGCGCGTGAGCGCGGTATCAGCTTTGGACGCGCCATCGGCGTCAATACGTTGGGCGCAGCCGCCGCGCCGCTGATGTTTGGCGTCGTGCTGCTGCCGTGGATCGGACTCAAGCCGACGTTGATCCTGGCCTCCGCGGGCTATCTGCTCTTGGTCGCGCGACGCGCATGGATGCTGCCGACGCAGTGGGCCATGGTCGCAGGCGCGACAGCCTGTATGTTTTTGGCGCCCTCGCTGCTCAACACAACCATTCCTGCCGGCGGCAGGCTGGTCAGTCACAACGAAGGTGTGATGGCAAGCGTCAGCGTGGTCGAAGACGCATCGGGCGTCGCGACCTTGCACATCAACAATCGACAGCAGGAAGGCAGCAGCGCCACGCTACTCGCCGACGCGCGCCAGGCACTGCTTCCGGTACTGCTCCATCGGTCACCGAAGCATGCGTTGTTTCTTGGCCTCGGCACCGGATTGACCGCGTCCTCGGCAACACTTCAACCGTCGCTACAAGTCGACGCCATCGAGCTCGTGCCCGAGGTGATCGCCGCGTCGGCGGGCTTCGTCAGCTCATACGCGGATGGCGCAGATCTCACACGCTTACAGACGATGAGCGCCGACGCTCGGCGCTTCGTACGTACCAGCGCTCGGCAATACGACGTGATCGTGGCCGACAACTTCCATCCTGCTCGAAGCGGCTCCGCATCTCTCTATACGACGGAGCATTTCGAGAGCGTGCGCGAGCGGTTGGCCGAGGACGGCCTGTTCTGCCAATGGCTGCCGCTGCATCAGCTCGATCTTGGCACCCTGCGCAGTATCGTCCGTTCGTATCTGAGCGTATTTCCGCGAGGCGCGGCTTTGCTTTCGACCTATAGCCTGGAGACGCCAACCATCGGCCTGATCTCACATCGAAACGGCGAGCCATTCAACCTCGGACACGTCCGCGCGCAACTCGCCACTCCGCGCGCAATCGGTCTCGAAGCGTTCGGCATCACGGACGAGCTCGCCCTCCTCGGAAGTTTCGTCGCGGGCCCGAGTGCGTTGGCGAAGTTCGCTGGAAACGCGCCCCTCAACACCGACGATCGGCCGATCGTTGCTTATCGGGCGCCGCAGATCATTTACTCTCCTGCATCGATGCCAAGGGATCGACTGATCGAGCTGCTTCATGAACTCGATATCACACCCGCGGAGCTGCTGGGCGACTCCGACCGGTCAGAATGGAACACTCGGTTGACGGCTTATTGGACGGCGCGCAATCGTTTCATCGAAGTGGGTCGCGACGTTCGCCCCACTTCAGATGTTGGTGACATGCTGGCGCAAGTTCGCGAACCCTTGCTGGGCGTGCTGCGTCTCAGTCCGGACTTTCGGCCCGCCGCCGACCCTTTGTTTCGTATGGCGCAGGCTCTCAGCCAGGAGCAGCCGGAGGCAGCGCGCGCATTGCTGACCGAGCTCCAGCAGGCGCAGTCCCACTCGACAATGCGACGACCTTGAGCGCCAACTGGGTCGACTCAGGCCTGCGCTCGCCATTCATGGCGACGCTCGGTTTGAATGGATCCCGAAATGTCACAAAGCAGGCCGGTGATGAGCTCGATGGCATCCTCGAGCGCGATGATGCCGGTGGGGGTGCCATGCGCATCCACCACGGGCACGCGCCGAATCCCGGCCAGCCGCATGACCTGCAGAACATCGCGAAGCTCGTCCGAGTCGTTCGCGAGCAGCGGCTGACGAGTCATGACGTCTTGAACCTTGGTGGCGCGCGGATCGCGATTCGCGGCAGTCAACTGGAGCACGATGTCCCGATCGGTGAGCACGCCCACCACCCGACGGAGGTCGTCGCCTTGCTGGTAGACAGTCAGGAACCCAACGTGCTGATCTCGCATCAGCCGGGCTGCGGCGACTACATCGGCGCTATCCGCGATCGAGATGACTCCCCGATGGCAGTGTTCGCCCACGTTCATGACTCTCTCCTCGGCGCCGGTGCTGTAGCGCCCCCTTCGAAAAGTCATTCCGTTGCTGGGAAAGGCTGGGTCATTGCCAGGTCAACGGCACTGTAGATACCGCGTCTGAAGTGAGCCATGCGTAGAAATGCCGATCGCGAGAGCGTGACAGTCGCATGCTTACGATAGTTCGGCAGTATCGGGTGGAACTCGTTTCGGCCCTGCCAGTGCCCGATAGCACGAATGAAATGTCGGAAGCGACTGAAACCGGCGGCGCCGGCGCGCGCTCATGACCTGCGGCTCGCCCGGCTTTATAATGAGCGTGCACGACACATCGGAACCGTTGTCGCGACCACAGAAACAATGTCAGCAGCACCCAGCCTGTACGCCAGACTGTTAGGCCCCGATTTCGACCGCCTCGCCCCAGTTCTGCAATCCATTCATGACGCTCGCAGCACGAAACTTTACGCGGGTCGCTGCGATATTCGCGGCGGCGAGGGTTGGCTGGCTCGGCTCATCGCCCGCCTGGCAGGCCTGCCTGTTGCATGCAGGGACGTTCCGGTCGAAGTGACCATCGCCAGCGACGCCGCCACGGAATCCTGGGTTCGCAAGTTCGGCGCTCACCGCATGCAGTCGCGGCTGAAGCTTCGCAACCGACGCCTCGAAGAGCGGCTCGGCCCCATCGTGCTCGCCTTCGATCTGGCAGCGGAACAGGATCGCATCGTCTGGTCCCTGAACAGCGCGCGACTGGCTTTGTTGCCGGTGCCGTTGACCTGGCTGTTGAAATGCGCGGCCACCGAAGCAATCCACGACGGCCGCTATGGCTTCGATGTCAGCGCTCACGTGCGCGGCATCGGGCTCATCGTTCACTACAGAGGATGGCTGGTCTCGCAACAAGGCCAGCTCGCATGACAACTCATCCGGCGAGCGAAAGAGTGCTGGTGTTCGACGGTGTCTGCGTCCTGTGCAGCCACTGGGTCGGCTTCGTGCTTCGTCACGATCGGCGGCGCTTATATAAGTTCGCGGCCATGCAGACGGCCACCGGCCAGGCACTGCTGAGCCGGCATGGACTGGATCCGAACGATCCCAAATCTTTTCTGCTGCTGGAAGGCGGTCGCGGCTACATGGATACGGATGCTCTCATCCGCGTGCTCCGATCTTTCGGCGGGCATTGGCGCATGGTGGCCATGATGATCCGCGTGCTGCCCCGCTTCTTCAGAGATGCGTTGTATAGAACGATTGCTCGTAATCGTTACAAGCTGTTCGGACGACACGACGTGTGCATCGTCCCGAGCGCGCACACCGCGGACAGGTTCCTGAGCTGACGCATGAAGTCAGTGGTCGTCCTCGGCGGGTATGGCAACTTCGGTCGCCGCATCGTCGCTGCGCTGGCGCCCGAGGCGGACGCTCGCGTTTTGGTTTGCGGGCGAGACTTGCGACGAGCCACCGCCGTCGCGAAAGAAACAGGCGGTTCGGCGGAGCCGCGTCGCCTCGATGCTCACGGCCCCGATTTCACCGCCGAGCTTCGCAAGGTAGCAGCGACACTCGTCATCCACACTGCGGGGCCGTTCCAAGGGCAGAGCTATACAGTGCCGCAAGCATGTATGGCCGCCGGCGCGCATTACATCGATCTGGCGGACGGACGCGATTACGTCTGCGGCATCAAAGCGCTCGATGCCGAAGCCAGGCGCAGCGGAACGCTCGTCGTCAGCGGAGCAAGCTCATTGCCGGCGCTCTCCTCAGCGGTGGTCGATGCGCTCAAGACGCAGTTCACGTCGATCGAGAGCATCGATCATGGCATCACCTCTGGAGCGAAACCGCCCGGGCGGGCCACCATGGACGGCGTGCTTGCCTACGCCGGCAAACCGTTCAAACAATGGCGCGACGAGGAGTGGTGCGAGGTGCACGGCTGGCAGGACATGATCCGCCGCCAATATCCCGATCCCGTCAGCGGTCGTTGGATCGCCAGCTGCGACGTGCCCGATCTCGACCTGTTTCCCGAACGCTACCGCCCGGTGCGAACGGTGCAGTTCCGCGCGGGCGTCGGTCCAGCCTCGAGCATGTTCGGACTTTGGCTGGCCTCGTGGCTGGTCCGAGCCGGAATGCTTTCGTCGCTCACGAGCTGGGTGCCTGCGCTTCATCGCACGGCATCCGCGCTGGCGCGCTTTGGGTCGAAATGCAGCGCCATGCACGTCACGGTCCGCGGCGTCGGCCTCAACGGCGAGCCGGCGGTTCGCAACTGGTTCCTGCTGGCCGATCAGGATCACGGCCCTTTCATTCCCTGCTTCCCTGCCATCGCGCTGGCCCGCAAGCTGTTGCGCGATGAAGTGTCGGTGCGGGGCGCGATGCCCTGCATGGGTTTGCTCACCGTCGACGACATCCTTTCGGTGGGCGAAGGACTCGACCTTCGCGTCGTGCCGGGTTGAGCAAGCTGCGCTCCTCGAGTAACAGAAATCCGGACAGCCGCCTGCTGGCGTGACAGCAGCGTTTTCGGCAGGATGTTTGTTCGCGCAGGAATAAGACGCCGGAGGCCTCATCATGTTTAGCCACGTCATGCTCGGAACGCGCGATCTATCGCGCGCGGCCGCGTTTTACGACGCCGTCCTGTTACCCATCGGACTGCGACGCCGCCAGGTGGTTCCGGACGGCGGCCCGGACTGTGCCTGCTGGGTGATGCCCGATCATCCTTTACCTCGCTTTTACGTCACGCTGCCTTTCGACCGTCAGCAGGCGACGGTGGCCAACGGCGGCATGGTGGCGTTCCTGGCGCCCAACCCGGAAGCGGTCGACCGTGCGTATCAAGCCGGCCTCGCCGCCGGTGGCAGCGACGAAGGTCCGCCGGGCGAACGCCTCCACTACGGCGCGGGTTACTACGGGGCCTACCTCCGCGATCCCGACGGCAACAAAGTGCACATCGTCCATCGCGGCGACATGCTGTAACAAAGCAAGCAATCGTCAGCGACGCCGTCGCTGCGAGGCCCAGTAGCGGATGATGACAAAGCCGGTGGCCATGCCGCCGAGATGGGCGAAATGGGCGACGCCGGAGGCGGTCTGGGTCACGCCCATGACCAGCTCGAAGATGCCGTACAAAGTGACGAACAACCAGGCCGGCATCGGAATGGGCGGGAAGATGAGCATCAGCGTGCGCCTTGGAAACGCCATGCCGAACGCCAACAACAGTCCGAACACGCCTCCGGAGGCGCCGACCACCGGCGCGGGCGGTCCGCCAGAGACGGACGTCACGATCAGATGCATGCACGCCGCGCCGATGACGCAGGCCAGATAATAGAAAAGATAACGGCGGGAGCCGAACAGCCGTTCGATGTCCGAGCCGAACATGAACACGGCAAACATGTTGAAAAACAGGTGTGCCCAGTTCCCGTGCAAAAAACCATACGTGAGCAATTGCCACGCATGGAACTCCGGGTAACCGAAAGCGCCCGCCGGCGGCGGCCACAGTGCGAAATACGCCTTGATCAGCCCGCCCGTGAATCCCTGCAGCAGGAACACGACGAGGTTGAGGACGATGATCGCTTGATTGAGCGGAGTGATGCTGGGCATGTTCTGAGAAGAAAGCGCGCCGCGACGTATCGGTTCCGTGCCGCGATCCCCGACATCATACCGTGCGACACGGTAGGATGCCGCCCGATCGGTCCCTGAGCGGTGCGCGAATGACTCGACCATCGACACAACAATCACAATTCACGCTGCTCGCCCAGCGACGCTTCCTGCCCTTCTTCGGCGCACAGGCGCTCGGCGCGTTCAACGACAATGTCTACAAGAACGTGCTCGTTATCCTCGCCACCTACCAGGCCGCGAGCTACACCGCCATGGATCCGGCGTTGCTCACCAATGTCGCCGCCGGGCTGTTCATCCTGCCCTTTGTGCTGTTCTCCGGCATGGCCGGGCAATTGGCCGATCGCTATGACAAGGCGCGGGTATTGCAGGCGGTGAAGGCGGCCGAGATTCCCATCATGGGCCTCGCCGCTTTCGGCTTCGCCATTCACAGCATCGAAGTGTTACTGGGCGCGCTGTTCCTGATGGGCATGCAATCCACCTTTTTCGCGCCAGCCAAGTACGGAGTGTTGCCGGAAGTGCTGCGCGATTCAGAACTGGTCGGCGGCAACGCGATGGTGGAGATGGGCACCTTTGTCGCCATCGTGCTGGGCACGCTCGCCGCTGGCCTGCTCGCCGCGGACGGCAGCATCCCGCTGATCGTCATCACGCTGCTAGCAATCGCCGCGCTCGGGTTTCTCAGCAGCCTGGCCATCCCGAAACTGCAGCCCGCCGCGCCGACGCTGAAAATCGATCGGCGCCCCTGGAGCTCCACCTGGGACAACCTCCGCGCCGCGGCTGAGTCGCGAGTGGTGTTCCTGGCGATTCTCGGCATCTCGTGGTTTTGGTTCTACGGCGCGTTGGTGCTCGCGCAACTGCCGCTCTATACAAAGGAGGTGCTCGGCGGCAGCGAACAAGTGGTGACGGTGCTGTTGGTGATGTTCTCGGCCGGCGTCGGCCTTGGCTCGTTGCTTTGCGAACGTTTGTCGGGGCGTAAAGTGGAGATCGGCCTGGTGCCGTTCGGCTCCATCGGCCTCACGGTGTTCGCAGTGGATCTGTATTTTGCAACGCCATCCATGGCGGGCGCGAATCTTTCCGCTCGCGAATTCATCGCGGCGCCCGGCTCGGCGCGCATCTTGATCGACATGGCGCTTATCGGCGTGTTTGGCGGTTTCTTCATCGTGCCGCTGTATGCGCTGGTCCAGCAGCGCACCCGTCGCGAGATCATGTCTCGCGTCATCGGCGCCAACAGCATTCTTAATGCCGTCTTCATGGTAGTTGCCGCGGGGCTCGCGGCGCTGGGGCTGCACGCCGGCCTGACCATTCCGCAATTGTTGCTCCTCACCGGCGTGTTGAACGCGTTCGTCGCGATTTATATCTACAGTCTGGTGCCGGAGTTCCTGCTGCGCTTCGTCGCCTGGCTGCTGATCCATTTCGTGTACCGGCTGGACCGGCGCGGCATCGACAATATTCCCGAGCAAGGTCCGGCGCTGCTGATCTGCAATCACGTCGGCTTCGCCGACGCCATCGTGATCTCGGCGGCCTGCCCGCGTCCGATCCGCTTCATCATGGAACGCAGTATTTTCCAGATCCCGGTGTTGAGCACGCTGTTTCGGGGCATGAAGGCAATTCCAGTGGCGCCGGCCAGGGAAGATCCTGAAGTCTATGAGCAGGCCTTTCAGACGGTGGCCGCCGAGCTGCGCGATGGCAACCTGGTTTGTATCTTCCCGGAGGGCAAGCTCACGCCCGACGGCGAGATCGGCGAGTTTCGCGCCGGCATGATGCGCATCCTGAAAGAAACACCGGTACCGGTGATTCCGATGTCGCTGTCCGGTTTGTGGGACTCGATGTTCTCGCGCAAATACAAACAAGTCTGGAAACGCTGGCCGCGACGCTTCTGGGCCAGGATCACCTTGAAAGTGGGCGAAGCGGTCGCGCCCGAGCACGCCGACGTTGGCACCTTGCGGCAACGCGTCGTGGAGCTTCGCGGGCCGGCGCGCTGAGCGGATTGTCACAAAAAAAGCCCGCCAATCGGGCGGGCTCAAAGGGGGATCTGGTTGGGTCTGTCACTGGACGACGCTCATATAATCACTGCCGGCCGCTTGCGACACTTGTTCAAAAGTGCTGTTTTCAGGCGGCGACAGGATGCGGGCGATAGGCCAGGTTCAGATCGCGAGCCACTGCTTCGCACGTGATAGAACCGGCATGAACGTTCAAGCCCGCCGCCAGATGGGGATCCGCCGCCAGCGCTTTCTCTACGCCGAGATCCGCCAGTTGTTTCACATACGGCAAGGTCGCGTTCGTTAGCGCGAAGGTCGATGTGCGCGGCACGGCGCCCGGCATGTTGGTCACGCAGTAGTGGACGACGCCGTCGACAAGAAACGTCGGCTCGGCATGCGTGGTCGGTCGGCTGGTTTCGAAACAGCCGCCCTGATCGATGGAGATGTCCACCATCACTGCGCCCTTCTTCATCTTGCTGACCATGTCGCCCGTTACCAGCTTGGGCGCCGCCGCACCAACCACGAGCACGGCGCCAATGACCAGATCCGCTTGAGTCACCAACGATTCGATGGCTTCGGCGGTGGATGCCATGGTTTTGAGCCGGCCGGCGAACAGCGCGTCGAGCTCGCGCAAACGTTTCAGAGAGCGATCGACGACAGTGACATCGGCGCGCATGCCGACTGCAATTTCCGCCGCCGCGGTTCCGGACACACCGCCTCCCAATACCACGACTTTGGCGGGCGCCGTTCCCGGCACGCCGCCGAGCAGCACACCGATTCCGCCGTTCGCCTTTTGTAACGATGCCGCGCCGACCTGCACGGACATGCGACCGGCGACTTCACTCATCGGGGTGAGCAACGGCAGTGAGCCGTTGGGTGCAGTGACTGTTTCATAAGCGATGGCTGTCGCGCCGGAAGCCATCAGTGCGTGGGCCTGCTCCGGGTCGGCGGCCAGGTGCAGATAAGTGAACAGGGTCTGGCCGGGCCGAAGCATGTTGCATTCGGAGAGCTGTGGCTCCTTGACCTTCACGACCAGGTCCGCGTTGTCGAAAACTTCCCTGGCTGTGCCGACAATCCTGGCGCCGGCTGCGACATAGGCCGCGTCGTCGACGCCGATGCCCGCCCCCGCCGTGCTTTGTACGAGGACCTGGTGGCCCGAACCCACCAGCTCGCGAACCCCCGCGGGCACCAGACCGACTCGATATTCGTGATTCTTGATCTCTTTCGGTACGCCGATACGCATAAAACCTCGTGATGACTAATGATCGATCGTCATGGCCGAGCACGCGAACCGCTTCACTCTAGGTTGGCGTCTACGCACGAAGCTGCCACAATCGGGCGCAATCTTGGATATCTGTGGCAGAATCTGCGGCATTCCCCTGGCAGGCCGACGGATTCTTGCGTATGAGGTTCGACCGCTTCGACCGTGCAATTCTTCAGGCGTTGCAGCATGAAGGCCGGATTCCGAACAGCGCTCTGGCCGAGCGCGTGAACCTGTCGGAATCCGCCTGCTTGCGACGCATCCGTCAACTGGAGGAGTCCGGGCTGATCGAGGGCTACACGGCGCTGATCAATCAGCAGAAGGCCGGTTTCCCAGTCAATGTGTTCGTCAACATCACGCTGGATCGTCAGGACGAAACCGATCTGCGCAAATTCGAAGAGGCCGTACGCAAGATTCCCGAGGTCATGGAGTGCTATTTGATGACCGGCGACTATGACTATGTAGTGCGCGTGGTCGTCGCCGACACCGCGGATTTCGAGCGCTTACACAGCAAACATCTCACTCGCCTTCCCGGCGTCGCCCGCGTTCACTCCAGCTTCGCGCTTCGCACGGTGCAGAAGTCGCGGGAGTTGCCCATTCGTTGAAGCCTCGCACAGAGAAAGTCCCGCTCGCCGCGGCGAGCTGCGTGAAGCCATCACTGACGTTGAGGCGTCGTTCGAGGTGTCCTCGCTCCCTCCGGCATTGTCGAGAAAGAGGGAACCTTTTCGGCAAAGCGCGCCCAGGGGCTCGGCGGTGCCTTTCAGCGAAGCACTGCTTCGCTCCGCCGAGCGGGTGTACATGGATGTACACCCTGGGCTTGCGCGGAACAGGACTGCGCAGCGCAATGGGACCCCTCGGACGCGCTTGCGCGACCGAGGGGAGCACGGTGCCGGAAGGAGCGAAGACACCTCGGACGGCGCCAGCCACCGGCGCCTCTTCTCTGAGCACCGATCAAAAGGAACCGATATGCAGAATCGGATATAGCGCCACGGCGCCGGGGCGTTATATCCTGACGGGAATTTCGGAGTCCCTGGGTGGAAGCGATGTCGTTACCGGGACGCCGAGCGGCGGGCGGCGGCGGTGGTGGGGGAGCGTTGCGTGCGGGTGAGGGAGCGGCGGGTGTTGGTGCGCGAAGGGCTGACGGTTTTGAGCATGTGGCCGAAGTATTTCTCCGCCCGGGCATTGGTTTCTTTTTCGAACTGACGATACGCCGCCACAATGGCCTCGCCGAACTCAGTCAGCGTGGTGCCGCCACCGCCACTGCCGCCTGTGCTCGTCAACACCAGGGGCTCGCGAAAAGTCTGGTTGAGGCTGGCGAGCAACTGCCAGGCGCGCCGGTAGCTCATGTCGAGTTCGCGAGCGGCCTGCGACAGCGACCCGGAGTCGCGCATTTTTTCGAGCAGCGCGACCTTGCCGGGCCCGATGGCATGCACCGAGTCGAAATCGACACGCAACGTAATCTTGAGCCGGCTCATCGCTTGTCTCCGCGGGCGATGGATGAAAGTAACGCAGCCCAGGTCGCGATCCAAGCGTCGGCTGCAATGGAGCCATGAGCATGACCGCATCCCTGACCCGCCGATGGAGCGCCATAGTCGCCATGGTTGTGCTGCTCATCCAGCCAGTGCTGGCGGCCGAGCCGCAACGTGACCCCCTGATCGTGTTCGCCGCCGCCTCTTTGACCGACGTTCTGCAGCAAGTCGGGCCGCTGTACACGAAGCAATCCAAAGTACCCGTGAAGTTCTCTTTCGCCGCCAGCTCCGCCCTCGCAAGACAGATCGAATCGGGCGCGCGCGCCGACGCGTTCTTGTCCGCCGACCAGGACTGGATGAACTACCTGCAGGAACGCAACCTGATCAAGGACGAGACCCGCGCCGACCTGCTGGGGAACCGCTTGGCGCTGATCGCGCCAAGAGATAGCGAAGTCACGCTGAAACTCGCGCGCGGCACGCCGTTACATCAAGCGCTGGGCGCTAATGGCCGACTCTCCACCGGCGATCCGGACTCGGTGCCCGTAGGCAAATACGCGAAGACCGCGCTGGAGAACCTTCAGTTGTGGCAGGCCGTCGAGCGCCGACTGGTGCGAGCGGACAACGTTCGCGTCGCATTGATGTACGTCGCCCGGGGCGAGGCGCCGTTGGGCATCGTGTACTCAACCGATGCAGCGGTCGAGCCACAGGTACGCATTGTGGATTTGTTTCCTGAATCCTCGCACGCGCCCATCACCTATCCCATCGCAGCCACCACCAGCGCCGCATCGACGACCGGCGACTTCCTCGAGTTCCTGCGCAGTGACGCAGCCCACGACATCTTCACCAAGGCCGGCTTTCGTATTGTTGGGAGCGTTCCTGCACCGTCTCCGGCGCTTCGTAGAACGCATGACCGCGAATAGAAACAGTCTTCACCAGCACCCAAATCGGCAGCCCAGTGCGTAACTCGAGCGCGATCGAAGCAGCGCGGGTAACTCGCGACAGCACCAGCGCGCCGCCGATGTCGACGTAGACCAGATCGGTATCGGCATCATCCGCGACCACACGAGAAACCGCGCCGGTCATGACGTTGCGAACGCTGAGATTCTCCGGCCGACTGGTCGCGAGGATGATGTCGCGCGCTAACAGTTGAACGCGCACCGCCGCCCCGACCTTCGCCTCGCGCAGATGGATTCGCAGTGAGTTATTTCCAATGCGAACAGTGGCAAGGCCGGTGCCGCCGTCCACAGCGGTCACAGTGCCGTGGAGAACAGCGCCAACAGCGTCCGGGCCGACGATAGCCCGCAGTTCGGGGTGCAAGCTCAACTCATCCAGCCTGCCTTGCGACACCACTCCGCCCCGCTCCATCAACACGACATGAGTCGCGAGTCGCAGCACCTCTTCGAACTGATGACTCACATAGATCATGGGAATCGCCAGCTCGTCCCGGAGCTTCTCCAGATAGGGCAACACTTCCTCCCGGCGCGCGGCGTCGAGCGAAGCAAGCGGCTCATCGAGCAATAGCAAACGCGGTTGTGACAACAATGCTCGCCCCAGTGCGACGCGCTGCCGCTCGCCACCGGACAGTTGATTCACCCGCCGCGACAGCAAGGACTCGAGCCCGAGCAGCGGCGCAACCATGTCGAGTGAAATGCGGCGCGAGATCGAGGATTTCACGCGCTTCTCGCCGTAGCGCAGATTCCCCATCACATCCAGATGCGGAAACAGCCTTGCGTCCTGAAAAACATAGCCGATGCGCCGCTCCTCGGCGCGGAGCGATTTGCCGTTGCCGTCGAGCGCGACGCCGTCGATCTCGATGTGGGCATGATCGGCCGGCAACAACCCGGCGATGATGTTCGCCAGCGTCGTCTTACCGCAGCCGGACCGGCCGAACAGCGCGACCACGCCAGGCGAGTCCACCTGGATGGCCACGTCGAGCACGAAGCCCTCGCGATGTTTCAGCGCGCGGATACTGAACATTCAGCGCTACCTTCCGAGCATCCGTCGCACACGGCGAGCAATGAACTCAGCCGCGATCAGCCCCGATAATCCCAGCGAAAAGGAGATGATTGCGAGGCGCGCCGCCATCGCGTCGCCGCCGGGGGTCTGCAAAGCCGTGTACAGCGCCAATGGCAAGGTGCGGGTCTCGCCCGGAATATTGGAAACAAACGTGATCACGGCGCCGAACTCGCCCAGCCCCGCCGCAAACGCCGTGACCGCGCCAGCGAGAATGCCGGGCAACATCAGCGGCAGCACCACACTGAAAAAGCGATCCCAAGGACCGGCGCCGAGCGTGCGCGCAGCATCCTCCAGCCCCGCATCGACGCCCTCCAGCGAGATCCGAATCGCCCGAACCATTAATGGGAAGCTCATCGCTGCCGTCGCCAGCGCGGCGCCGGCACTGGTGAACACCATCTGGATGCCGAAGGTTTGGTAGAGCCAGCCGCCGATGGGCCCGCGCATTCCAAACAACAGCAGCAGCAAATAACCGACGACGACCGGCGGCAGCACCAGAGGCAGATGCACGATGGCGTCGAGCAACAGGCGGCCGCGCAGCGCCCGGCGCGTCAGCAGCCAGGCCACCACGACAGCCAGCGGCAGGCTGAACAACACGCTGCGCAGGGCGATCGACAGGCTCAGGCGGACGGCGTCCACCTCGGCGGCGGTGAGCATCATCGCGTGAGTATAGTGGAGCGCGCAGCGTCGCCCGGAGCGGCGCCGACGTCGTCAAGTTTTTGAGCATAGCCAAGCGGCGCAGCCTGCCCTTAAGATCCCCCCTCAAGATCCCGTCGTCCGGCACCACCGGCCTGCGGGTCAGCCAGAGGATTCGCCATGAACAAAACCATCATCTCCGCCACGCTGCTCGCCAGCCTGCTGGCCGCCGGCGCCGCGAGCGCGGCATGCACCTATCCCAAATCCCCCTCTGGCCTGCCCGATGGCGCCACCGCGACCGAGGACGAGATGGTCAACGGCATGAAGGTCATCAAGGAGTACAACACTCAGGTATCCGAGTACCTGGAATGCCTGGAGACCGAGATGAACACTCGCATCGAGGCCGCGGGCGCCGATGCGCCGGCCGACCAGGTCGAGCAGATCAAGGCCATTCACACCAAGCGCCACAACGCCGCGGTCGAAGAGCTGGAAGCCACGGCGGCCCGCTTCAACGAGCAGGTCAAGGTGTACAAGGCTCGCGAGAAAAAAAGCTGATGTGAGTCTTGCCCGCCCGCTCGAGGCGGGCGCTTATGTGAAAGCGCAGGCGACCGATTTCACGGTTCGCCCTTTGCAGTGCGACCCCCGTCGCAGTTGCATGAGTTGCCACCAGATCGACCCTTAAGCGAACGCTCGTAGGGCCGATGCCGGCTGTGTCTGCCGTTGTTCCATACGGCACGTCGCTTTACGACCAGCTGGAGTTAAGACAAATGAATCGCAAGTTGCTCACCATCGGCGCTGCCCTCGCCGTCGCCTTTGGCGCGGCTACCGCCCAGGCCGAATGCGCCTTCCCGAAGCCGCCGGCTTCCATTCCGGACGGCAAGACCGCCTCCGAGGCGGAAATGATCGCCGCCATGAACGAGTTCAAGGCTTACAACGAAGCCGTGACCGCGTTCGGCGCCTGCCTGGAAGAGGAGACCAAGAGCAAGGCCGCCGGCACGGCGCAGCTGATGCAGCTGAAGACCATGCAGACCAAGAAGCACAACGCCGCCATCGACGAGCTGCAGGCCAAGGCCAAGCTGTTCAACGAGCAGGTGCGTGTGTTCAAGGCTCGCGGTTGAGCCCGGATGCCTTTGCGAGGTGACCTGACGTCACCTCGAACCGGGCGAACGCCGGTACACGGACGTAACGGCTGGGCCCCAGGGAGGGCTGCTCGAGATCCTTCTGAACGAAGCCGCGCACATCCTGGGGCAGGGAAGCCCGACTCGAGATTCGACAGACCAGAGGCTGCGAGGCCGCTGGATTGATGTGCCACGGCGCCGCGGCCATGGAAATGGAGCGAATCAGCCGCTCCATGGGGGAGCTACGGACAGCTTCCCTGTTTACGCGCGGATCTGGAACCACGGATCCGGCATCCAGTTCGCGTGGTTTTCGAAGCTGCCGCGGCAACAGCTCCGATCGGATCGCATGGGCCCCGATTGACCCAGCTTGGCCCAATTGGCCCAGCTTGGCCTGATTGGCCCAGCTTGGCCTGATTGGCTCAGCTTGGCCCCGATTGACCAGGACTGGCCCGGGATTGCCTGATCGTGCGCAATTCCCGACAGGATATAGCGCTACCGGGTGCCTCGTGACACACTGCCCGGGTGGCCAGCCGTCTCCTCACCCCTGCTGAAGCCGAAGCCGCGATTCGCCAGCACGCGACGCAGCTGCCGGCCGTGCGTTTGCCCCTGACCGAGCTGTCAGGCGCAGTCCTGCGCGAATCGATCATTTCCACGCGCGATCAGCCGCCGTTCGATCGGGTGACCATGGACGGCATCGCCTTCTCGTTTTCCGCCTGGGAGGCCGGGCGCAGCAGCTTCCGTATCGCCGGCACACAAGCAGCCGGAGTCGCGCCCCTGACGTTGCGAGAATCCAGCGACTGCATCGAAGTCATGACCGGCGCGATGCTGCCGATCGGCTGCGATTGCGTCGTTCCAGTCGAGAACATCGAAGTGCAAGACGGCGTGGCGCAATTGCGTGACGACGCGCCCGCTCCGGTTCGCGAATTCAACGTGCATGGGCGCGGCATCGATTCGCGTCGGGGCGATTTGTTACTTCCGTCCGGCTGTCGGCTCGGCCCCGCCGAAGTCGCGGTCGTTGCTTCGAATGGCCAGACGCACGCGCTGGTCGCGCAGGCGCCCAATATCGTGGTGATCTCCACGGGCGATGAGCTGGTCGAACCCGGCCGACCGCTCGAGGATTGGCAAATCTCGCGTTCCAATGTTTATGGCGTGCTCGCCTCGCTGCGTCGGCATGGCTACAGCGCGTTGAGCCACGATCATGTGCCCGACGATCTTCCCACCTTGCGTGAGCGCCTCGGCTCTCATCTGGAAAACAACGATGTGCTGATTCTGAGCGGCGGCGTTTCGATGGGCCGCTTCGATTACGTGCCGCAGGTCCTGCAGGAACTCGGCGTGCGCATGATGTTTCACAAAGTCGCCCAGCGTCCGGGCAAACCGCTGTGGTTCGGCGTAGGGCGCGACGGACAGACGGTGTACGCATTGCCTGGCAATCCGGTGTCGACGCTGGTGTGCCTGACGCGCTACGTGTTACCGGGTTTACAGGCGTCGCAAGGCGCCACCCCGCTCGAGGTTGAAACCATCACCCTTGCCCAAAGTTACGAAGTGAAGCCGTCACTGGCTGTGTTCCTGCCCGTGACACTGACTCGAACCGTGGCCGGCCTGTGCGCCATGCCGCAGCCGACGCGCGGCTCCGGCGATTTCACCTCGCTGATCGGCACCGTCGGATTCGTTGAACTGCCGCCGGGTCCGCGAGTCGTTCAGGAAGACGCGTCACTGCCCTTTTACCGTTGGTAAGGATCGCTGCCAGCCATGTCCTCCGCCATCGTCGATCTGCCCGTGAAGCACCGCCCGCATGACACGCTGGGCCGGCCGTTGCACGACCTGCGCATCTCGGTGATGGACCGTTGCAACTTCCGCTGCCCGTATTGCATGCCGCGGGAGACGTTTCATGAGAACTACCGTTTTCTGAAATCCCACGAGCGGCTGTCGTTCGAAGAAATCACCCGCCTGACGCGACTGTTCGTCGATCTCGGCGTGAAGAAGGTGCGGCTCACGGGTGGCGAACCGCTGCTACGTTCGAATCTGGCCGATCTGGTCGGCGATCTCACGGCCATCGAAGGCGTCGAAGATGTCGCGCTCACAACCAACGGCGTGTTGCTCGCTCAGCACGCGGTCGAGTTGAAGGCCAACGGCCTGAATCGCATCACGGTCAGTCTGGACTCGCTGGATGCGGAGATCTTCAAGCAGATGAGCGGCGGCATGGGCGACCTGGATCGCGTGCTCGAAGGCATTCGCGCCGCCCAGGAAGCGGGCCTTGCGCCGATCAAGATCAACTCCGTGATCGAGCGCGGCTTGAACGATCACACCGCCCTCGATCTGGTGGAGCGGTTTCGTGGCACGGGCGTGATCGTGCGCTTCATCGAATATATGGACGTGGGCAATCGCAATCACTGGAGCCTGGATCGCGTCGTTCCTTCGCGCGAACTGGTGGCTCGCATCGGCGAGCGTTGGCCGCTGCATCCGGTCCAGGAGAACTATCGCGGCGAAGTCGCCGAGCGTTACGCGTTCGAGGATGGCATGGGTGAGGTTGGATTCATTTCCTCCATCACCAATCCATTCTGCGGCGATTGCACGCGGGCGCGGCTGTCTTCGGAAGGCGTGCTCTACACTTGTTTGTTCGCGCGCTCGGGCGTCGACCTGCGCGCGCCCCTGCGCGACGGCGCCTCGGACGAGGAACTGAGTCAGCTGATCAGGAACACCTGGCTCAAGCGCGGTGATCGCTACAGCGAAATCCGCTCGACGCTCAAGAACGGCGAGCAGCCGTTGCGCAAGATCGAGATGTATTACATCGGTGGCTGACGGGATGGCGACTTTCACTCATGTCGATTCGAGCTCACGGCCGACCATGGTCGACGTGGGCGACAAGGTCGTCACCAGGCGCACGGCCACGGCCCAGACGCGCGTGCGTTTTCCTGTTGAAGTGGCTGAAGCTTTACGCATGCAGCAGTTCAACACTGTCAAGGGTCCGGTGTTTCAGACGGCCATCATCGCCGGCACCATGGCGGCGAAGAAGACTCACGAGCTGATTCCGTTCTGTCATCCGCTGGGCATCGAGAAGTGCAAGCTGGAGATCGAGATGGAGGGCGACGACGCAGTCATTCGCTGCACGGTGTCGGTACATCACAAGACGGGTGTCGAGATGGAGGCGCTGACCGGCGCGAGCGTGGCCGCGCTGACCGTTTACGATATGTGCAAGGCGTTATCGCATGACATTGTCATCGCCGAGACGCGCCTGGTGGAGAAGCGTGGAGGCAAGAGCGATGTCGGCTGAAGCACCTTTGTTCGGCCTGGTGCTGGCGGGCGGCGCCAGCACTCGCATGCAGCGAGACAAGGCGGCGATCGAGTATCACGGGCGATCGCAGCTGCAGTGTACGTTCGATTTGTTGACGCGGGTATGTACAGCGACGTTTGTTTCGGTTCGGCCGGATCAGCGTGAAGAGCCGACGCGCGCCAGGTTGCCGCAGATCGTCGATCGGCAGCCTGGGATTGGACCGATAGCGGGCATCACTGCGGCGCTTCAGGCGCATCCCAAAGCGGCATGGCTGGTGGTGGCTTGCGACCTGCCTTTCTTGAACGAGCAAACGTTGCGTTATCTCATCGAGCATCGCGATGCTCGGAAGCTGGCCACTGCTTTCAAGAGCAGCCACGACGGTTTGCCCGAGCCCTTGTGCGCGATCTGGGAACCCGCCTCACGCGAGCCCCTGCTCGCCTACCTCGCGACCGGCAAGCAGTGCCCCCGCAAGTTCCTGATCAACGCGCCCGCGCTGCTCCTCGACCTTCCCGACGCCCGCGCCCTGGACAACGTGAACACCGCCGACGAACACCGCGCCACCCTCGCCATCCTTGGCGACCACCGCGCCTCCTCTCCGGGCCAGAGCGACGATGCCCAAAAAAATAATACGGCGGCGTTGAAAGCCGACGGCCGCAGTACCGGAGCAAAGCCGCACACTTTGCGCATCCAGTACTACGCCATCCTCCGCGAACAGGCCGGACGCAGCGAAGAAACGTTGGACACCACCGCCAGCACCCCCGCCGAGCTCTACGACGAGCTCCGTAAACGGCACCCCTTCCAATTGGCGCCGGCGCAGCTCAAAGTCGCCCTCAACTCAGAGTTCAGCGACTGGCAAACGCCGTTGCGTCACGGCGATACCGTCGTCTTCATACCTCCGGTGGCAGGCGGATGAAACCTTTCTCTTTCAGCACCACCCCCCTGTCCCTGGACACCTATCGCCAGGCGCTGGCCGATCCCGCCGCGGGCGGCTACGCCTCCTTCGAAGGCTGGGTGCGCAATCACAACGAGGGCCACGCCGTCACGCGCCTCGAATATGAAGCGTTCGAAGCCCTGGCGAACAAGGAAGGCGAGCGCATCGTCACCGAAGCCATCGCTCGCTTCGGCGTGCTGAAAGCCGCCTGCGTCCATCGCGTCGGCTCGCTCGAGATCGGAGATATCGCCGTGTGGGTGGGCGTGAGCTCAAAGCACCGCGCCGAGGCATTCGCCGCGTGCCGCTACATCATCGACGAAGTGAAACACCGTGTGCCCATCTGGAAGAAAGAGCACTACATCAACGGCGATTCAGGCTGGGTGAATTGCGAGCGCTGCGCCGTGGCCGGCCACGATCACGAGCACAAGCACCCGCATGCTCACGACTGACTGAAGCCTCAGCCAGTCCCCTGCACGTTGATGACCAGGTCGATGCGTCGATTGCGCGCCCGACCCGCGGCGGTCTCGTTGGTCGCAACCGGACGCGCCTCGCCATAACCGATCGAACTGACCTTCTCGGCATTCGCGCCGAACTGCGTCACCAGGTACTGCTTCACGGCGTCGGCACGATCCTGGGACAGGAGCAGGTTGGCCGAATCGCTGCCATTCGCATCGGTGTGCCCTTCGATCACGACGGAAGCGTCAGGAAACAACGCCAACGCCTTCTGCACTTTCTGCATCAGCACCGCGCTGCTGCCATCGATGGTGCTGCGGCCCGACGGGAAATTGATCCCCAGCAAAGAGACGATCACATCGCCGCCCTGGCGATACACACGAGCTTCATCCGCGGTGAACGAAGCTTCGATGGCCGCGATGTTGGCACGCAAGCGCGCCTGCGCATCGACCTGACGCTGTAGCGCGATCCGCTCCTGCGATTCACCGCCGAGTCGCGACTCGATGCGCTTCAGTTGATTGTTGAGCGAGGCGAGCTGCTCGTCCCGATCCTGCACTTCGAGTTTCAGGCGGCGCACTTCCTGCGCCTGCTGCTGAGCGTATTCACCCAGCTCCTTCATCGCGCCCTGATGCCCTTCATCGAAACGCACGTCGAGCTCCATGTCCGAGGCGATGCGCTGCAGCGGCTCTTCCCAGGACAGGATCAAGGCCTCGACCCCGGCCTGATCGTCCTTCTCCTGCTGCAACACCCGCTGGATCGTCTGCGCCAGATAGGTCGCATGGCGAGCGTCGTAGCGCGCCTGCGCCGCCAGCTTGCGGGGCAATGCCACGTCGTAACGATTGCGCTGAATCTCCTGCTCCGCCTGCGCCAGATGCCGCTTGGCGGACTCCAACGTGCGCGGTGCGTATCGAGCAACCTTCGCCTCATCGGCCTGCGCGATCAGGTTGCGCGCCTCGTTGAGAATGCCGCCTTTGATGCCGATCAGCTCGGCCTCACGCAACAGCACTTCGGCTTCGGCCGCCCGCTTCTGCGCATTGGGCAGATCGCCACTCTCGTTCTCACGCATGGCTTGCAGGAACCGATCGTTCGCTTTCTGCCACTGCTCGGGCGCGAACTTGGGGGCGGTCGCAACCAATGCATCCTGGCGAGTCTTGATCACACCGGCCAGGCTCTGGCGGGCGCTGTCCGCGACAGTGCGCGCTTTTTCCAAAGCAGCCTGTCCTTCTTGCACCCGAGTCGCGACCCGCTCGGGCGAGCGACCGCGTTCAGCTTCCCTGGTGGCGTTCTGGCTGGCTTGCACGGCTGCCGCGAAGGCGCGCGGCGCGAGCACATCGAGTTGCTCGGTCCGCGCCTGCTCGACGGCCGCGGCCAACGCGGCGGCGTCGGAGTTGCCGGCCGCCAGGGCCGGCGCACCTGCCAGGCTCAGAAATGCAACAACGATCAGCGCGAATACCTGGACCATACCAACGGGCTCGAGTCGTAACTTAATGCGGAAGTATACGTCGCCTGACGCCCTCGAACCTTGCAATGGCGCTCAAACGGGCCGGATTTGCCCCGAGCCCCGCACCACGTACTTGTAACTGGTGAGCTGCTCGACGCCCACCGGCCCGCGCGCATGGAATTTATCGGTGGAAATGCCGATTTCCGCGCCCATGCCGAACTCGCCGCCGTCGGCGAACTGGGTCGAGGCGTTATGCAAAACAATGGCGCTGTCGACCCCGCCCAGGAACCGCTCGGCGGTGGCCTGATTGGTGGTGAGGATGGATTCGGTGTGGGCCGAGCCGTACCGGGCGATGTGCGCGATCGCCTCGTCGACGCCTTCCACCACTTTGGCGGCGATGATGGAGTCGAGGTACTCGGTGCTCCAATCCGCCTCGGTGGCCGGCACGATGCGCGGATCCAGCCGTTGTAAAGTTTCATCGCCGCGCACTTCGCAGCCCGCATCCAGCAGCGCCTTCAAAACCGGCGCGGCGGCAGCGCCGGCGCGATCGAACAGCACGGTCTCGGCGGCTCCGCAGACACCGGTGCGACGAAGCTTGGCGTTGAGCACGATGTCGCGCGCCATCGTCACATCGGCATCGCGATCCACATACACGTGACAATTGCCGTCGAGGTGACCGATGACGGGCACCCGCGCCTCGGCCTGCACTCGCTCGACCAGGCTGCGACCGCCACGAGGCACGACGACGTTGATGTACTGAGTCATGCTCGACAGCATGTAACCGACGGCCGCCCGATCGGTCGTCGGCACGATCTGAATCGCCGCCTCGGGCAAACCGGCGGCGCGCAGTCCGGCAACGAGGCAAGCATGGATCGCGGCTGTCGATCGACTGCTCTCGCTGCCTCCGCGCAGGATCACGGCATTGCCCGACTTCAAACAAAGCGCGCCGGCGTCGGCTGTGACGTTCGGACGGCTCTCGTAAATGATGCCGACCACGCCGAGCGGCACACGCACGCGCTCGATCTTCAACCCATTCGGCCGGGTCCAGCTGGCGATGACGCTACCGATGGGATCGGCTAGCGCGATGATTTCTTCGATGCCGCGCGCCATCGCTTCAATGCGTTGTTCATTCAAAACCAATCGATCGCGCAGCGACGAAGAAATGCCACGCTGGGTGGCCTGCTCGAGATCGGCGCGATTGGCCGCCAGTAGTTGGTCACGTTGCTCGCGGATCGCGGTGGCAGCCGCTTGCAGCGCCGAGTTTTTGGACTCGGTGCTCGCCTGGGCGAGAGATTTCGCGGCGCTCTTGGCCGCGCGGCCGAGACCTTGCATCGTCTCGGCAATGACGGCGGCGTCGCTTTCAGGCTTGGCGAGGGGCCCTTCGGAAGTGGCGGTGGAGGCGTTCATGAGTTCATTCTAGCGGCAGCCGGCCCGGGTAAAGAAGTGTCAATCCGGGGCCGCGCTTCTACAGCGCGAAACTGGCGGGCCCGCCGCGCTCCCGATCGGGACAGTCATGGTCATTTCTTGACCGCGCGCGCCATTGCAAACGATCCCTGCGGTGACACAATGCCGCGACGCTGGATCAGGGGAATCGTATGGCAATAGAAGCTGGATCGGTCGGCGACCGAGCCGTGAACGCGAGCG
Organism: Steroidobacter gossypii; assembly: GCF_016801985.1. GTDB lineage: Bacteria > Pseudomonadota > Gammaproteobacteria > Steroidobacterales > Steroidobacteraceae > Steroidobacter > Steroidobacter gossypii. Next base: position 239,070 of record NZ_JAEVLS010000001.1, read on the forward strand.
CCACCGGCTCGACCGCGGGATTCCGCGCCAGCAATGCCTATCGCAACTACGTCGTGTGGTTGCTGTTCGTCATCTACGTTTTCAACTATGTCGACCGGCAGATCCTGTCCATCGTGCTGGAGCCCATCAAGCAGGAATTCGACCTGCACGACTGGCAGCTCGGCATGCTGAGCGGGCTGGCATTCGCGGCCTTCTATTCGACCCTCGGCATTCCCATCGCGCGCATGGCAGACACGCGCAATCGAGTGAACATCATCACCGCGTCCATCGTGGTGTGGAGCGCGTTCACCGTGGTGTCCGGCATGGCGAAAAACTTCTGGCACCTGCTGATCGCCCGCATCGGCGTCGGGGTCGGCGAAGCGGGCTGCAGCCCGTCGGCCTACTCGATCATCAGCGACTACGTGGAGCCGAAGAAGCGCGCCACCGCTTTGTCGATCTATTCGATGGGTGTGTATGGCGGCAGCGCGCTCGGCTTTCTCGTCGGCGGCTTGGTCGCGCACGAATATGGCTGGCGCGCGGCGTTCTTCACGGTCGGTTTGCCCGGCCTGGTCGTGGCGTTGATCCTGAAGCTCACGGTCAAAGAGCCACCGCGTGGCTTCTCCGATCCCGGCGCTACCGTCGCCACCGAGCCGCCGCCGTTCAAGCAGGTGATGGGCAATCTGTGGGCCAAGAAATCGTTCCGTCATCTGTCGCTCGCAGCGGGTCTGCATGCGTTCGTCAGTTACGGCCTGAGCTCGTTCTATTCGCCGTTCTTCATGCGCAGCCACGGCATGAGCCTGGGCGATGTAGGCGCGTGGCTCTCGCTGGTCGTGGCGCTGGGCGGTTTGAGTGGAACGTATCTCGGCGGCGCATGGTGCGATCGTTACTTCGCGCGCACTCAGGATCCACGTTGGTATGTGTGGATTCCCGCGATCACCCTGATCATCGTCGTGCCCTTCGGAATGGTGGTGTACTCGCTCGACAACACCGTCGCCGCCCTGCTGCTGCTCATTCTATATATCGCGCTGGCTGCCGCGTATCTCGGTCCGAGTATCGCCTCGACCCATCGTCTGGTCGGGCTGCGGGAGCGCGCGCTGGCCTCGGCCTTCCTGCTGCTGATTCTGAATTTCATCGGGCTGGGCCTGGGGCCGATGTTCACCGGCGGCTTGAGCGATCTGTTCAAGGAATATTTCCTGTCGCAGGGCGTCGCCGAACAGGCGGCGCTGGCGGATGGCCTGCGCTGGTCGATTCGCGTGACTTTGCTGATCAATCTTTGGTCGGCGCTGCATTACTACCTGGCGGCACGGACTCTGCGCGAGGACATCGAGACGGGCACGCAGGCGCGCGCCGCCTCGTAAGCGCGTTCAAACGAACGCCGGCTCGTTCTTCAGAAACTCCAGCTCCTCGGGCGTCGACTGGCGCCCGAGGATGACGTTGCGATGAGGGAAGCGACCGAAGCGTTTGACCACGCCGTGGTGGTGGCGCGCATATTTCAAGCCGTCGGCGATCCCCAGCTCGCTGAACAGTCGAACCGATTCCTCCTGCGCCCGCAGATCTTCGCTGTGCATGAACGGCATATAAATGAAATGCCGTTGCACCGGCGGCAACGATCGATCCTTGCCGGTTTCGACCGCCGCTTTCGCCAGCGCCAGGGCGCGATCGTCGCTCGCATAAGCGGCCGGTGTTTTGCGATAGATGTTTCGCGGGAATTGATCGAACACGACGATCGCAGCGAGCAGCGTGCGCGCATCCGCGTCGTCCAGTACTGGCGGCTCGCTTCGCAAGGCCTCGCACAACTCGCCGAAACGCTGACGGATTCTCTCATCCAGGTGCGCGTGGCTGCTGAACCAGTCCTCCGGCCTCAGCTCTTCGAACCAGAAGCGCAGCACGCCGTCCACCCAGCCGGTTGGTAATTTTTTCGAGGCCATGTTCTTCGAGGACATGTTTTTCGAGGACATGTTTTTCGCGGTCAGGGGCGTGCTCCGTGATTCCGCCGAGCCGGAGAGACTACCAAAGTCGCGAGCGGTACGAAGGTTCCCGACGCAGCGCCCGTCGCGCGCTGTCCGAAATCCTGAACCGGAAATTTTCCACGATGGATCGATCCATTTCCTGTCTCACGCATTAGTACCTACGCACCAGCGAGGAACCTGCAACATGTCGACCGAGTGGCGAAGTCCGAAATTCAAGGCATTGGGATTGAAAGTATTCGCTGTATTGGGCTGCGCCATGCTTGCCGCCTGCAGCAACAACGACGACAACGATGAGGGTGCGGAGACTCAGGAACCGCCGCCACCGCCCCCGGCCCCGCCGCCGCCGACCACGGGCACGCTGATCGAGAATCCGCCGCCGCGGCTCGCGTCGTTTTCCATCGATGCGCTGATCGCCGCGGTAAATGTGAATTCCACGGCCGGCGAAGTGCTGGATCTGATCGTCGACCCGGAATGCGGCGTGGATGTGCATCAGATTCGTTACAACACGCTCGACCCGGCGCAACAGCCAACCATTTCGTCGGGCGCGCTCATGATCCCAACAGGCACGAACGTCGCCTGCCAGGGCGCACGACCCATCGTCGTTTACACGCACGGCACATCGGCCGAGAAGAGCTACAACATCGCCGACCTGTCGAATTCAGAGAACGCAGAGGGCTTGTTGATTGCCGCCGCGTTCGCCGCGCAAGGTTATATCGTCGTCGCGCCGAACTACGCGGGCTTCGATACTTCGACGCTGCCCTATCATCCTTATCTGCACGCCGAGCAGCAGGCGAAGGATACATTCGATGCATTGACCGCCGCGCGCTCCGCTTTGCCGACCAGCACCGCACCGACAATCACGGACAATGGGCAACTCTTCATCACCGGTTACTCGCAGGGCGGTCACGTTGCGATGGCCACGCATCGCCTCATGCAAACCAACGGCGCGGCCGTGACTGCTTCGGCTCCAATGTCAGGGCCGTATGCACTGGCCGCGTTCGGCGATGCCATCTTCCAAGGTCAGGTGATCAGGAGCGCGCCGCTGCTGCTGAGCTGGACCATGACGACCTACCAGCGTGCCTACGGCAATATCTACGCGAGTCCGACGGATGCTTTCGACCCGCGTTACGCAACGGGCATCGACGCGCTGTTGCCCACCACCGGCACTCGTTCGCAACTATACGATCAAGGTCGGTTGCCGAGAGATCAGCTGTTCAGCAGTACTCCGCCCGATCCGGCATACGCGCCTTACACACCCGCGACGACGCCTGCAGATCTCGCTCATGTATTTGCGCAAGGTTTCGGCCCCGACGCATTGATCACCAACCCGTACCGGCTGGGCTATCTGCAGGACTCGTTGGCGCAGCCGGATGGCGGTTTCCCAGCCGTCACCGACGGCCGACCGGCGGCCGCCCCGACTCATCCGCTGCGAATCGCACTGAAGGCGAACGATCTGCGTAACTGGAGCCCGACGGCGCCAGTCATGCTCTGCGCCGGTCATGACGATCCCACCGTCTTGTATTTGAATACGCAGTTGATGCAGCAGTATTGGACCGGCGCGGGCGTGACCGCGCAGATTCGCGTGCTGGATGTGGACGACGATCCGTCCATCGACGATCCCGACGCAGGGCTCAAACTCGGCTTCAACACCGCCAAGGAATCCGTTGCACTGGCCGCCGTCGCTGGCGGAGCTACCGATGGCGGAGCCGCGGCGGTTGCCGATGCGTATCACAGCAGCCTGGTGCCGCCGTTCTGCCTGGCCGCCGTGCAATCGTACTTCGACAGCTTCTAGCTGGAAGCTTGGGCGTAGCGATCGCGCAGCTCGCGCTTCAACACTTTGCCGATGGAGTTGCGCGGCAGCTCCGTCGTCAACTCCACGGCGCTGAGGCGTTGAGTCTTGCCGAGACGTGAGTTGGTCCATTGTTTGATGTCGTCGGCACTGGCGGTCGCGCCTGGACGCAGCACCACGAAGGCGATCGGCGTTTCGCCCCACTCCCTGGAAGGCACGCCGACGACGGCGCCGTCACGCACGGCCGGATGTTGAAACAGCACGGCCTCGAGATCGCTGGGATAGATGTTGAAGCCTCCGGAGATGATCATGTCCTTGCGGCGGTCCATCAGGGTAAGAAATCCATCGGCATCGAAGCGACCGACATCACCGGTGCGGATGAAGCGCTTGCCCTCGGCGTCGTACCACTCCGCCTCCGCGGTCTTGTCGGGCTGATTGAAATAACCCTTCATCATCGCCGCCGAGCGCCCGACCACTTCGCCAATGCTGCCGACCGGCACTGGCCTGCCCTGCTCGTCGATCAGTCGAATGTCGTGACCGGTCACCGGTTGGCCGACCGTGTGCAACTTGTCGGGAAACTGGTGAGCAAGCAGCATGCAGGTGCCGCCGCCCTCGGTCATGCCGTAGTACTCGATCAACCCGCCCGGCCAGCGACGCAGAATGTCTGCTTTGAGCGCGGCGGAGAACGGCGCGCTGGTGCAGAACTTCATGCGATAGCTGCTCAGGTCGCAGCGATCGAAATCCTCTCGATCCATCAGCCGCTGATATTGAACCGGTACCAGCATCGCATGCGTCACGCGGTAACGCTGCGACAGCTCCAGAAACTTGCCCGCCTCGAACTTCGGCATCAGCACCACGGTGCCGCCGCCGGCGATGGCCGGAAAGAAGCTGACCAACGTGGTGTTGGAATACAGCGGCGTCGAGCACAGGGTCACAGCTTCATTGTCGTAACCGAAGTTACGAGCGCGCCGCACGTGCGCCCACCGCATGCTGTGAGGCTGCACGATGCCCTTGGGCGTGCCAGTGGTGCCCGAGGAATAGATGATATTGAACGCTGCATCGGGCTCGATCGTCACGGGCACGGGCACACTGCCCGCTGGAGCGAGCCACGCCTCGAGCGAACGCACTCCCGGCGAATGATCGAGCCGCACGAGTTGCAGACCCGATGGCAACGCGACCGTCGCCATGGTCTTCGCCACGTGCTCGTCCAGAAACAGGAACTTCGCGCGGCAGTCCGCCAGCATGGTCGCCAACGACTCGGCAGTGGACGATGGCGACAACGGCGCGACCGCCACACCTGCTCGCAGTGCGCCGAGAAATACGACGCCATAGTTGACAGAAGCCGCCGCGCAAATCGCGATCGCGTCACCGACATCGACGAGATCCCGCTGCAATGAAGTGGCGACACGGTCCATGCGTTGATCGAGCTCGCCGAAATCGACGCGACTGCATTCATCGATGAGCGCAGGATGGCGAGGCCGTGCCCGAGCATGCGCGTGGACCAGCTCGGCGATCAGACCGAACTCCTGCTCGAGCAACGTCTCGGGAGATTTTGGCATCGTGGCGTCACCGGATGGGGCGGGCACAATGCCATAGTGGAAAACGGGCCGACAGGTGGACAGCCGCGCCATTGCATAAATTCATACTCGCGGACACACTCGAATTCCTGTCGACGCCCGATCGCACATCGACCATAAGGGCGCGCTGCGGGGCCGTTCCGATCTGCGAAAAAACGTTGCAAACAATCAGGTGAAGGACAGCTATGCAAATCCCCGATCCCGCCGTTGAAGGTCAGCTCAAAGGCAAGGTCGCACTGGTCACCGGCGCGGCGAGCGGCATCGGTCGCGCCAGCGCCCTCGTGTTCGCCCAGGCGGGCGCCGCCGTCGTGGCCCTGGATCGAGCCGCCGAAGTGGAGGACACGGTCGCGAGCATTCGCAAAGAAAATGGCCGCGCGGTGCGCATCGTTGCCGACTCCTCCGACGAAGGAAACATGGCCGAGGCCGTCGACACCGCGCTGCGCGAGTTCGGCGCGCTGGATGTTTGTTTCGCCAATGCCGGCATCAGCGGCGGCATGGTGCCGCTGCAAGAGCAGACGCCGGAGCATTGGCTGCAGGTGCTGACTGTCAATCTGATCGGCACCTTCCTGGCCGTGAAGCATGCGGCCCGAGTCATGACCCCGCGTAAACGCGGCTCGATCATTTGTACCGCCTCGGTGGCCGGGCTGCGCTCGGGCGCAGGTGGCTCGCCGTACAGCGCCAGCAAGGCAGGCGTGATCAGCCTGGTACAAACCACTGCGTATCAGTTGTCCGGCAGCGGCGTGCGCATCAACGCCATCTGTCCCGGCTTGATAGAAACCGGCATGACCCAGCCCATCTTCGACCAGGCGCGGGCGCGCGGCACCGACAACAAGATCGGCCAGCTCAATCCGTTGCGGCGCGCCGGGGCGCCCCTCGAGATCGCGCGCATGGCGCTGTTCCTGGCTTCGGACGCCGCGTCCTACGTCAACGGGCAAGCCTTCCCGGTGGACGGCGGCCTGTCCGCTTCGCACCCCATCGTGCCGCCCCGCTTGCCCTGAGGAACTCCGGCCGGCGGCGAAGCGTCTCGTTCCCACAGGACGGAGAACGCTCATGCGCGACGAGCGCCTTTACGACGATCTTGACGACGAGTTGGACGAGGATCTCGACATGCAACCCACCCGCAGCCGCTCGGCATGGGGTGCACTGGAGTCGCTGTTGCTGGTCGGCGTACTGGCGCTGATCGCAACACCGGCGATCAAGGGGATCGCACGGCGCTATCGAGTACAGCACCCCCGCGCCGCCGGCGAGAACGAGGTCGACAAGTCGCTCAAGGACACCTATCCGGCGAGCGATCCACCGGCGCAACGCTACGTCGATATTCCGGTGAACCGGCGCTGATCAGCGCTTCAATCGCAACAACTGTGTGATCAACACATTGGGCAGCACCGGCTTGGACAAGCGCGGTGCGCCCTGCGCCGCCTGCGAGAACAATCGATCCTCATCCGCATACGCAGTCGCGAACAGGAAAGGCACCTGTTGGTCGCGCAGCGCTTCGGCGAGTGGAAACACGTATTCGCCGCCGAGATTCACATCGAGCACCGCGACCGTAGGCCGCTGCTGCGCCAGCAGTTCCTGACCTTCGGCCAGGCTGTGCGCCGGCCCCAGCACGCGCGCGCCCTGCTCTTCCAACATCATCTGCATGTCATAGGCGACGATGAAGTCGTCTTCGACGACCAGCACCGTCATGCCGGACATGGGCCCTTCGCTGGCGCCTTGACCGCCATAACCATCGTTGCCGTCCCCTAGCGGCGCGCGACGCGATGGAAACATCAGCACGCGCGCGTCGCGCACTACCGAAGGCAGTCGCAATGGCGCAGCGCTGCCAGTGCGAACCGTTTCAGGTGGTGGACATGATCTGGAGTTTGGGGAGGTTGACGCGGATGCGAGTTCCGGGGCGCCGCCCCTGCGCAGCAGCGCCTTGGTGAAATCGAGCAGAGCGCTCCGGACGCCCCCCGAACTGACGCGCGACCATGTCGATGATCTTGGTGCCCAGCCCGCCCGCTGCTTGTGAATGTTGTTCATGCCAGCCCACTCCATCGTCCGAAACTTCCAATACCGCGACCGAATCCGAGCCGGGCGCCAGCACCACGTTCACCTCGCCGGTCTCGCCGGGGGCGAATGCATGCTTGATGGCGTTCATCACCAGCTCGCTGGTCAGCACGCCAAGAGACACGGCATCGCGCGCGTTGATCTCCAGCGGTTCGACCTGGCACTGGATCCGGATCGAATCTCCCGGCGGCAGCCCCGCATTGATGTCCTCGAGGACCGCACCGAGCACCTCGTTGACTTTGACCGTCGCGAAGTCCGCGCCCAGACGCAGCTTTCTATGCGCCGAGGCGATCGCCTGCACTCGCATGCGGGCCGCGCTCAGGGCGCGAGCTGCATCGGGATTCTTGACCGCGCGCTGTTGCATGGTCAGGAACGAGGACACCAGCGCCAGGTTGTTGCCGACCCGATGATTCACATCGGTGAGCAACGATTCCGCCCGGGCTCGCTCGCGATGCGCTTCTTCGGCGGCTTTGGCCAGTTCCTCAGTGCGTGCTTTCACCCGCTGTTCCAGTTCGACATTATGCGAAGCAAGGCGCAACCGACTTTCGTGAACGGCGGTCAGATACCGACGTACGCTGATCAAAGCGAACAAGGTCAGCACGCCGGAAGCGAGCAACATCACCACCACTGCATTGGAGAAGCGCTCGCGCAACCTGGCCGCTTCGCGCTGGCGCTCGGCCAGCAGGCTCAACTCGAGCGCGGACGCAGCTTCGATGCGCGAGCGGATCGCGTTCAATTGCGGCAGGCCGGTGTGGTGGAGCGCGGCGATCGCTTCGTCGCGTCGCCCAGCACGCTGCGCGTTCACAGCCGCCTCGATATCCGCCACTCGCTGCTGGATCAGCGGCGCGAACGCCTCGAAGTTGGCGATTTGCTCGGGATTGCCCTGGATCAACGCGCGCAGCTCGGCCAGCTGCTTGGGCAACACCTCGCGAACTTCCGCATGCGGCTTGAGAAAGGATTCATCGCCGGTGAGCAGAAAGCCACGCAGGCCCGACTCGGTGCCGCCGATGGTGAGCAAAGTCGCGTTGAGCGCCTGCTGAACTGCGCTGGTGCGCTCTACCAGCGCATCGGCTTGCGCACCTTGGCGCGCGACATGGAAAGTGAGTCCGGCCGAGCACAACAGCAATAAGAAACTGAGCGCAATCGTAGCGACCAGTGCGCGGTTCCTGCGCAAAGAAGGTTCTTGTAAGACTTGCATATCCGCTGATGGACGGCGTCCAAGCGGTCGATACTAACAAACCTACAAATGCAGGCCGCTCGGGCAAAACCCGAACTCTCCAGTGGCGCCGGGCCCGTGCGCCCCCTGCTTCGATGTTCAGGGGTCGATCGGGCATCGATCTTCAGGGCTCGATTTCAGCGAGTGATCACCAGATCGTCGCGATGAATCATCTCGTCGCGGCCGTGAAAGCCGAGCAGCGCTTCGATTTCGTTCGATTTGTGACCGAGCAGGCGTTCGCAGTCCGCGCTGGAATATGCAACCAGGCCGCGCGCGATCTCGTGACCGCTGTGGTCGCGCACGATGAGAGCATCGCCGCGTTGAAACGGACCGACGATGCGAGTGACACCGGCCGGCAGCAAACTCTTGCCGCGAGCGAGCGCAGCGGCGGCGCCCGCATCGACGAACAATTCGCCGGCCGGTTGCAGCGTGCCCGCGATCCATTGCTTGCGCATGGTCGCTGGACTGGCCGATGGATAGAACCAGCTGCAACGCGCGCCTTGTTCGATTCGCCGTACCGGATGCAGTTCGCCGCCGAGCGCCACGCACATATGACAGCCTGCACCGACTGCAATTTTCGCCGCGGATATTTTCGTCGCCATGCCGCCGGTGCCCACCGCCGATGCGGACCCGCCCGCCATGGCTTGGATTTCGGGCGTGATGGCGCGCACTTCGGGAATGAACTGCGCGTTCGGATTGCGCGTCGGATCGGCCGTGTACAAACCATCCACGTCCGACAGCAGGATCAGGCAGTCGGCGCTGATCATCTGCGCCACGCGCGCGGCCAGCCGGTCGTTGTCGCCATAGCGAATCTCGGCGGTGGCCACGGTGTCGTTCTCGTTGATGACCGGCACCGAGCCGAGCTTCAACAAAGTCCGCAGGGTGTTGCGTGCATTCAGGTATCGGCGTCGCTGCTCGGTATCGCCTGGGGTGAGCAGGATCTGCGCCACGCTCAGTCCATGGTGCTCCAGCACTTCGGTCCAGGCGTGCGCCAGGCGGATCTGGCCCACGGCCGCGGCCGCCTGCTTTTCTTCCAGCTTGAGCTTGCCGGGCGCCAGTCCCAACTGTCGGCGCCCCAGCGCGATCGCGCCCGAGGACACCAGCAACACTTCCTGCCCCCGCCGGCGCAGGGCACCGATGTCTTCCGCCAGGGTTTCCAGCCAGTCGCGTTTGACCGCGCCGCTGGCGCTATCGGCCAGCAAGGCCGAGCCGACCTTGATCACGATGCGCCGTGCCTGCAACAGCGGCTGGGCGGATGAATGGGCGGTGGACGTCATGGCACAAACGAGGCTAGCGAGGCGTTCTGGCACGAAGCATGAAAGGCGCGGCAGTGTAGGCACCCGCCGAACCCCCGTCCATCCGCCCCGCCAGTCGCCGCGCCGCCGCTGTTTCACTCACTTGGCAGTCTTGGAGAATGCCCCTAATATTCCGCCGCCGGTGAACACACCGGTCTCCCGTCTGAGGTGTTTGCGTGGCCAGAGATTACGACCCGGTCCAGGGAAAATGGTACGAGGATCTCGAAGAAAACGAGGTCTTCAAAGTGCTGTCCGTGGATCCCGACCAGGAGTTGGTCGAAGTGCAGTACGAAAACGGCGATATCGAGGAGATCGACCTCGATACCTGGCACGAGCTCGACCTCGAGCAGGCCGAGGAGCCCGAAGGCTGGGCCTCCGACGACGAGGATGAAGAGGAAGAAGAAGAAGAGGACGAAGACGAGGACGACTGGGACGAGGACGACGACGATTGGGACGACGACGAGGACGAAGACCTCGACGACGATGACGATTACAACGATCGGGACGACGCCTGAGCGTTGCCGACACCTGCCGATGCGTCCGGCAACAGGGCCCTGCGCCGCCGGACCCCGTCCCGCCTCCCATTGCACAGCGATAACCGCCTCCGCCGCCCCGGCTGAGGCGACATGAAAGCCCACCAGACCGCGCCGGTCTGGTTCCGGCGCGATCTGCGCCTCACCGACATCCAGCATTGCTCTGCCGGGCCGGATCGACCGGACCGGTGCGAGATTTCGCGCCTGTCGCCGCGTTTACATTTTGGTGACATCGGGCCGCGGCAGATTGTCGCCGCGCTCCGACACTCGGACGCTGGCGCTGCGCGAGCCAGGGGCATCGACAGCTATCTGCGACAGATCGGCTGGCGCGAGTTCGCGTACCACCTGTTGTTTCACTTTCCACCGAGCACCAAGCGCCCACTGGATGTTCGCTTAGCCAAGCAGAAGTGCGAGGCAGTCGAGCCGACCTGCGCGCCTGGCAACGCGGTCTCACCGGCATTCCGCTAATCGACGCCGGCATGCGCGAGCTGTGGCGCACCGGATGGATGCACAATCGAGTGCGAATGATCGTCGCCTCGCTGCTGACAAGAAATCTGCAGATCCATTGGTTGGAGCGCGCGCTGGTTCTGTTATGGAACACATTGGTCGATGCGAACCTCGCCAACAACACATGCGGTTGGCCATGGGTCGCGGGCTGCCGCACCCGACGAGGTTTTGACGCAAGCGGCAATCGAGCCGGGCGTGACCTATCCGTTTCCTGCGCTCGATTTGGGGGAATCCCGCAAGCGCGCGCTTCAGGTTTATTCCCAGCTGCATGAATGATCTAGCCACAACTTAAGTATTGAATCCGTAAATCGCAGCTCGTGCGAAATCCTGTCCCGAGGAACGCATGAGCATGATCAACTCCACTGACGCCGCGCCGCGACGGGTCGAAACAGCCCCGGCCGCTCTCGACACCGAAACCAGTCTTCTGACCAGCTTCACCAGCTGGCTGGATGCGGGCGCGGGCCTGGCGAAGTTCGACGCTGCCAAGATCGACAGCATCGACTGGCTGCGCGTGGTGCCGTTCATCGGCATGCACGTCACTTGCGCGGCGGTGTTCGTCGTCGGCGTGAGTCCGATCGCTCTGATGGTCACGGTCGCGATGTACGTGATTCGCATGTTCGCGATCACGGGCTTCTATCATCGTTACTTCTCGCACCGCTCGTTCAAGACTTCGCGCGCCGGCCAGTTCGTGTTCGCTCTGCTCGGCGCATCAGCCGTGCAGCGCGGCCCGATCTGGTGGGCTGCGCACCACCGTCATCACCACGCCTTCTCCGACACCGAGCACGATGTCCACTCGCCGGTGCAACGAGGCTTCCTGTGGAGCCACATGGGTTGGTTCCTGTCGCGCCGTCATTTCCAGCCGGACCTGTCCCGCGTGCGCGATTTGCTCAAGTTTCCCGAGCTGCGACTGCTCGACCGATTCGACATTCTGGTGCCGGTCGCGCTGGCCGTGGGGTTGTTCGCACTTGGCGCCGCGCTGGAGCACTACGCGCCAGGGCTCCACACGAATCGTTGGCAGATGCTGGTGTGGGGCTTTTTCGTCTCGACGGTGGTGACCTACCACGCCACCTACACCATCAACTCGCTGTGTCATCGCTTTGGCAAGCGCCGTTATGAAACCAGCGATGACAGCCGCAACAACCTGTGGCTGGCGCTGCTCACTTTCGGCGAAGGCTGGCACAACAACCATCACCATTATCCGGTGTCGACCCGTCAGGGCTTCTACTGGTGGGAGATCGACCTGACGTACTACGGGCTGCGCCTGCTGGCGCTGTTCGGCATCGTCTGGGATCTCAAACCGGTGCCACGCGAAGTGCGCGACGCGCGCACTCGCATGCGCACCGAAGCTCGCACCGAAACCATCTAACAACAAGCATCGAGCCATTACCGGGCAGGAACATATGCGCATTGGAGTCATCGGCGCGGGCATCGCAGGTTTATATGCGGCGTGGCGGCTGAGCCGCCAGCACGAGGTGACGGTGTTCGAAGCGGGCAACTATCCCGGCGGCCACACCAACACCATCGATGTCGATTGGCATGGCAAGCAGTACGCCGTCGACACCGGCTTCATCGTTTTCAACGACTGGACCTATCCGAATTTCATCGCCATGTTGCGCGAGCTGGGCGTGGCGTGGCAGCCGTCGAACATGAGCTTCAGCCTGCGCTGCGAACGTACCGGCCTGGAATACAACGGCACTTCCATCAATGCGCTGTTCGCGCAGCGCTCGAACATCGTGAGCCCCTCGTTCCTGCGCATGATCTACGACATCCTGCGCTTCAATCGCGAGTCGCGGTCGCTGCTGAAGACCAACGACGACAAGCTGACGCTGAGCGAGTATTTGCGCGCCAACGGCTATTCAGAGTCGTTTGCCGAGCGCTACATCCTGCCCATGGGTCGCGCGATCTGGTCCGCCGAGGCGGACGCCATGCTGTCGTTCCCGGCGCGCTTCTTCGTGGACTTCTTCGATCGCCACGGCTTTCTCAACGTCAACAATCGTCCGCAATGGCAGGCCATCAAGGGTGGCTCGCGCGAGTACGTTCGCAAGCTGGTGGCTTCGATGAAGGCCGATATCCGCTTGTCCACGCCCATCGAGGGCGTGCGCCGGCGGCCCAACGCAGTCGAGGTTTGCACTCGCCAGGGCGAGGTGCACCGCTTCGATCACGTGTTCATCGCATGCCACAGCGATCAGGCGCTGGACATGCTGAGCGATCCGACGCCGGCCGAACGTGAAGTGCTGAGCGCGTTCCCGTACGCGGCGAACGAAGCGATTCTGCACACGGATACGTCCGTGTTGCCGCGTCGTCCGTTGGCGCGCGCGGCCTGGAACTATCACGCGCTGAAGAGCCCGCAGCAGCCCGTGGCCCTCACGTACGACATGAACATCCTGCAGACGCTGGATGCACCGACCAGGTTTCTGGTCACGCTCAATCACGCCGACGCGATCGACAAGAGCAAGATCATTCAGCGCATCGCCTATCACCACCCGGTGTATCTGCCGGCCGGCGTCGCCGCGCAAGCGCGCCATCGCGAAGTGAATGGCGCTCGCCGCACTTATTACTGCGGCGCTTACTGGCGCTACGGCTTTCATGAAGACGGAGTCGTCACGGCGATGCGCGCGCTCGAACATTTCCAGTGGGATCTTACCGCTCGCGGCGACGGCAACGTCGCGCCGCAAACCGAGCCAGCTGCCGCAAACGTGGCTTGATCCTGGCTGACTGGAGACAACGCCATGGAAAGCTGTATCTACAACGGCTGGGTTCGCCACCGTCGTCACGAGCCGTCCGGTCATCAGTTCCGCTACGAGCTGTTCATGATGTATCTGGACCTGGCGGAGCTGCCGCGCCTGTTCGATCCCTACTGGGGCTGGTCGGCGCGCGGTCCGGCGCTGGCGCGGTTCAAACGTTCCGATTATCACCATACGCTCAACGACGGCGACGATGGCCCCGGCGAGCTGAGCCTGGACGAAGCAGTTCGTCGCACCGTCACCGCGCAGACTGGCCGTCGACCCGACGGCCCGATTCGCATGCTGACTCACATGCGATATTTCGGTTACATCTTCAACCCGGTGTCGTTCTATTACTGCTTCGACAGCAGCGGCGAGAAGGTGCAGACGATTCTCGCGGAGATCACCAACACGCCCTGGAAGGAACGTCACGCGTACGTGTTGCCGGTCTCGGCGGCCACGCGCGCCGATTCAGTGCTGCGCTTCGAATTCGGCAAGGACTTTCACGTTTCGCCGTTCTGGCCCATGGACATGCGCTATGACTGGCGCTTGAGCGTGCCGGGCGAGCAACTGCGCATTCACATGGACAATCTGCAGCAGCAGGACGGGCATACCCGACGCGTGTTCGACGCCACGCTCACGCTGCAGCGAGAGGAGATTTCCAGCGCCGCGCTGACGCGCGCGCTGGTCAAGTATCCGCTCATGACCGCCAAGGTTTCCGGTGCGATTTACTGGCAGGCGCTGCGCCTGTGGTTCCGACGCACGCCCTTCTTCACTCATCCGAAGTGGACGACGCCATGACAACAGCAAGACCGTCGATTCTTCCCGATACGCCCGCCCTGGTCGCCAACGATTCGTGGTTGCAGCGGACCGGCCGCGACGCGCTGCTCGGCCAGCTGAAACATTTGCAGCATGGCGAGATCGCCGTGGTCGAGGGCGATCGAGTGCATCGCTTCGGCAAGCACACGACCCAATGCTCGCTCTCCGCCACGGTGGAAGTGGTGCATCCGCAGTTCTGGGCCGACGCGGCGTTTGGTGGCACCACGGGCGCGGGTGAAGCCTACATCCACGGTCACTGGCGCAGCGACGACCTGGTGGCGCTGGTTCGCATCATGGTGCTGAACCGCGAGGTCATGCAGAACATGGAGGGCGGGCTTGCGTTCCTCACGGCGCCGCTGCGCCGGATCTTCCACTGGATGAATCGCAACTCCAGGGACGGCAGCCGCAAGAACATCGCGGCCCACTACGATCTGGGCAACGAGTTCTTCCAGCTGTTCCTGGACGACACCATGGCGTATTCATGCGGCATCTTCGAAGCGCCGGAAGCGACGCTCAAGGAAGCCTCGCTCGCCAAGTTCGAGGCGGTGTGCCGCAAGCTGCAGCTCAAGCCGAGCGATCACCTGGTGGAAATCGGAACTGGCTGGGGCGGGCTCGCCATCTACGCGGCGCAGAAGTACGGCTGCCGGGTCACTACCACGACCATCTCCAAGGAACAGTTCGCGATGGCCAGGCAGCGCGTAGCCGCCGAGGGCTTGAGCGATCGCATCGATTTGCGCCTGGACGATTATCGCGATCTCACCGGTCAATACGACAAGCTGGTGTCCATCGAGATGATCGAGGCGGTCGGCCATCAGTACCTGGACACTTACATCGCCAAGTGCGCCTCGCTGCTCAAGCCCGACGGGGCGATGCTGATTCAGGCCATCACCATTCAGGACCAGATCTATGAAGATGCGTTGAAGAGCGTGGATTTCATTCAGCGCTTCGTGTTCCCGGGCAGTTTCATCCCGTGCGTGACTGCCATTACGGATGCGGTGACGCGTTCGACGGATATGAAGCTCTATCACCTGGAGGACATCGGGCCGCACTACGCTACGACTCTGCGTCTGTGGCGCGAGGCTTTCTTCGCCAACATCGGACGTGTGCGTGCGTTGGGTTATCCGGACGAGTTCATCCGGTTGTGGGACTACTACCTGTGCTACTGCGAAGGCGGCTTCGCCGAGCGGCAGCTGGGCGATGTGCACATGTTGATGGTGAAGCCAGGCTGGCGCGGGTAGAGTTGCCGGCAGCATGCTGCCGCTGCGTCTCGCCATCTTCGCTGCCGTTTTCGGTATCGCCCTGTCCGGGTTGTTCTGGCTGCTCGGGAATCTGAGCGAGCCGGAGCTGCTGCGCTCCAAGCAGGCGGTGGTGGTGAAGGGCTGCGATTCCACCGAGAGCGAGGACGCAGCCCGGATCTGTCCGCAGTTGTTCTGCCAGAAATATCTGCTCGATAGCCGCGCGGTCGAGCTCAAGTATCGCTTCACCGTCACCGTCGATCGGCATTCCGAATCAGAGCACTTGATCGGCGGCACCGCTCGGCCGTTCGTCGTGAAGGATCCCGCGCCGGAGCTGACATTCGCCTGTCTGCTGCAGGAGATGGAAGTGCTGGACGGCCGGGTGATCACGCCGGAGGAGCTGCGGAGCCTGGCGAGCGATCCGGATCGATGGCCGTCGCTGATCGAAAGCGTCCACCCCACAATGTGAGGTGGCAAGTGAGGTGGACGCTGTTGAACGATCTTAGAACGAGTAGCGGATAGCCAGGCCCGTCTGACGCGCATCCTTGTCGTAGTACTCGTGCTCGAGTTGCAACTCCAAACGTTGCCACAAGCGAGCGCGAACACCGGCACCGAGCGCGAACTGGTCGCTGTGCTGCTGGTCCTCGACGATGTAGCTGGCCGCATCGACGCGCAACATGGCGTAGCCCAGCTTGGCGTGAACGTTGAACGGCCGCGCCTCGTCGAACAACAAGTAGCCGGCGAACACACTCGGGAAGGTGTAATCGAGCGGCTCGCGTCCTTCGATCGAGGGATTGCGGTGTTGGACCTGCGCGCTGCCCATGTCCGCATAGCCAAGCTCGAAGAACCAATGCTGGCGGAAACGATATTCCACGCTGAGCTTGTAGCCGATGTCGCTGTCATCGACCAGCTTCCACGCCGACTGCGAATCGTCCGGCCGCAGCGTGGTTACAAACGCTCCCACACCCACCGACCAGCAGCCTTCGCTGAAGCTGCCGCCGGTGGTGCAAGTCGCGGCCGTGTCGGCCGCGCGTGCGGTGGGCATGTGCATCGCCGACGCACCGATGGCGACGACGACCACAGCCGCCCGGGCAGCACGCCCGGGCTTGCGAATGAACATCAGCACCAGCAGTGCGAGTAGCGCGAGCAACCCGAAGCTGCCGCCACCGCCGCCTTTGACGCCGGTCTTCAGACCCGGGTCTTTCTGCAAGGCGTCGTTGATGCCGTCGCGGTTGAAGTCACCCCATTCCTTGCCGTCCGGCATGCCGTCGTTGTCGGCGTCCGTATCGAGATGGTCGGGGATGCCATCGCCATCGGTATCCACGACTCGCACTTTGCGATCGTCGATACCGTCGCCGTTCGCATCGATGCCACCCGTCGCGTCAACGTCGAGCGCATCGTCGATGCCGTCGCCGTCCGAATCCGCGCCGCTCAACGCCACCAGCAGGATCTCCTGTGCATCCGGGATGCCGTCGTTGTCACTATCGGTATCCAGGTAGTCCGGAATGCCGTCGCGATCCGTGTCTCGCCGCATCGCGCCCTCATAAGCGTCGTCCACGCCGTTGTTGTTCGCGTCGATGCCCGACGGACGCGGCAGACCCATCTCGATGCGATCCGGAATGCCGTCATTGTCGGCATCGCGATCCAGTCGATCGGGCACGCCGTCGCCATCCGAGTCGCCGTCGCCCTCGACGGAATCGAGAATGCCGTCGCCGTCGTCGTCCTGATCGCGATGAGACGGCACGCCGTCGTCATCGCCGTCGGCGCGCGAGCCACGCTGCATCGGCTCGGCATCCGCCACATCCGGAATGCCGTCTTCATCGGTATCGGTGCTGTCATCGATACGTCCGTCGCCATCGGCGTCGAGGTTCCGATAGATCGTACCCGCGATATCCGTGACGCCGTCGTTGTCGCTGTCGGTATCGCGATGATCCGGAATGCCGTCGCCGTCCGTGTCGCGCGGCGTCGAGGTGATCGTGCCGCCGACATCGAGCAGGCCATCGCCGTCCTCGTCGACGCCACCGGATTCGACGACATCGGGGATCGAGTCGTTGTCGCTGTCCAGATCGCGGAAGTCGGGCACGCCGTCGCTATCCGAGTCGCGCGCTGCGGCCGAGTCGGCCACGCCATCGCCATTCGAATCGGCGCCGCCGACGTAGTCCACGTCGAACGCATCGTCGATGCCATCGCCGTCCGTATCGGAGCCGCTCGCGCCGCCTTCGGCACGATCGCTCACGCCGTCGTTGTCGCTGTCGGAGTCCGCCACGTCGGGGATGCCATCCATATCGCTGTCGAGCGGACGCGCATCGTCGGCAATGCCGTCGCCATTGGCGTCGGTGTTGCCCGGCGTGTCGGCGTCCCAGCGATCGTCGATGCCGTCATTGTCCGAATCGAAGCCATAAGCGCCGGATTCGAGAATGTCGGGAATGCCGTCGTTGTCCTGATCGGTATCGACCAGGTCCGACCGACCGTCGCCATCCGTATCGGGCAGCGCTGCATCGTCGATGCCGTCGCCATTGGCGTCGGTGCCGCCGGTCTGATCGACATCGAAGCGATCGGCAATGCCGTCACCATCGGTGTCCTGGTGCAAGCCGGGCAACTCGAGTGCATCGGGCACGCCGTCGTTGTCGCTATCCAGGTCGCGATAGTCCGGTGTGCCGTCGCCATCGGAATCGCCCGCGCCTTCGAGCACGTCGGGAATGCCGTCGCCGTCGGTATCGTGGTCGCGATTGTCCGGAATGCCGTCGCCGTCCAGGTCGCCGCTGCCCTCGGACACGTTTTCGATGCCGTCGCCGTCGATGTCCATGTCGTAGTTGTCGATCACGCCATCGCGGTCCGTATCGGTCAGACCCGGATTCGAGTCGGCATCGGCACGGTCATTGACGCCATCGCCATCGCTGTCGGTGCCATTGTCGGGAATGCCATCGCCGTTCACGTCCACGTCCGCGCCATCGGGGATGCCGTCGCCGTCCGTATCGCTGTTCGCGTCATTCGGATCAACGGCGTCCGGCAAACCGTCGCCATCGGCATCGGCACGGTTGTCGATCGTATCGGCCGAATCCGCGATGCCGTCGCCATCGGCGTCACCGCCGCCAACCTGATCGACGTCGCTGGCGTTGTTGATGCCGTCGCCATCGCTGTCGGTGCCATTGTCGGGGATGCCGTCGCCGTTCACGTCCACGTCGGCGCCGTCCGGGATGCCGTCGCCGTCGGTATCGGGATTGGCGTCGTTCGCATCGTCGGCGTCCGGCAGGCCGTCGCCGTCGGCGTCGGGCAGCGCAGTCACCTGGATGCTGAAAGCGGGCAGGCTGTCGGTCGAGCCGTCGTCGTCGCTCACGCTGATGACGATGCCTGCGTAGGTGCCAGCGCTGCCGCGCGGCGGCGTGCCGCTGAGCCGGCCGGTCGCCGTATTGAAGGTCGCCCAGATCGGCATGTTGACGATGCTGAAAGTCAGGTTCCCGCCGATCCCGACGTCTGCGTCGCTGGCGCTCGGGATGAAGCTGTAGGCGTTGCGCTCCATGACGCTGGTTGCAGGAGTGCCGGAAATGACCGGGGCGTTGTCATCGACACCGAAGTACGTGACTTCACCCGCGTGCGGCCCCGCCGAATTGCCAGTGCCGTCGTCGGCCGTGAGCGAGTAAGTGGGCGCGTTCTCGGTGCCACCGTGAGCGAACGCAATCCTGCCGAGCGTCACGTCCTGCTGAGTGAACGAGCTGATCGGCGTGCCTGGGTTGCTGACGAACTCGAAGTGGCCGTGCGTCACGCTCGTCACGGTGAACGTAATCGGGTCGCCATCCGGATCGGCGTAGCTGATATTGGAATCGCTCAACGCCACCGTCGTGCCTTCGGTCACGGAGATTCGATTGGCCGCTTGCAATGGTCCGGTGTTCGCCGGCGGCGGAGAGGCATGCGGCTGCACGTTCACGAAGAAGTCATAGGCATTGCTGTGCCCTTCCCCGTCCTGAATGAACAGCGACAGCGAGCGATCGCCCGCCGGGCGCAGCGTGAACGTGTCCTGATAGGTCAGGCTGCGCACCAACGCCTGTGCGGCCGCCAGCGTGGCATCGTTGCTCGTGAAGTTGACGCGCAGAGCGCGGCCGACGCCATCCTGGGCCGGATCGATCTCGCCGATGACCTGGCCTGCGTAATACACCTGGTCGCCATCGACGCGAATCTGTCCCGGGCCGTCGCCGACGGACTCGATGCCGAGGCGTTCATAGGCGCCGTCGGTGAACGTGACGTTGAACAGCACGAAGCCGCCGTTGAGGTGTGGACTGTCCACATCCTCCACGAGTGCGTTGTTGCCTTGATCGACCAACTGTTGCGCGGCGTCGCCCGGCGCGGTCGAGTTATTGTTGTAGACGGTCCGGTCGCCCTCGATGTTCGAGATCTTGGGGGCCAGCGGATCGGGCACGATGAAATTGATGACCAGATAGGAATCGCTGCGGACGTTGTTCGCATCGGAGATCTGGAACGTGATGGGATAAGAGCCCGGCTCCAGCCCCGTGCCGGGGGCGCCTGGAGTGAAGGTGAAGGTATTCGCGGTGCTTTCGACCAGAGTGCCTTGCAGGCTGCCAAGGCTGGTCGTATCGACGTTGCTTGCGGTCACCGTGAACGTATAGGAGCTGCCCTTCTCGACGCGCACGTTGCGCGTCTCGGGAAACGTTCCGCCGTCCCCGGGCTCGATGTCGTTCACCGGATCGAAATTGACCGCGGCCTTGTTTTCCAGCCGGAGAATGAAATCCACATGGGTCTTGGACTTGGCCGCGCCGTACGCATCGACGTCCTCGGCGACGATGCCGCCGCTGTACATGTGTCCAGCGGTCAGGCTACCCGAGCCGGTCCAGGTCAACAGACCCGTGTTGGGATTGATGGAAAGTCCCGCTGGATTGGTATAGCCGCAGCTGCCGGCGGTGCAACCGAGCTCGCTTTGATTCGCCAGCCGGTAACGCAGCTTGTCGGCGTTCGGATCGCTGGAGCTGATATCGAACGTCCAGTCGGGCAACGCCACCGTGCCGCCCACGCCATCGTCTTGCAACATCGGCACTTCGAGGATGATCGGCAGGTCGACCTTGGGGGCCAGGTTGCCGTCCTTCAGATAGATGGTCGTCTGGATGTTCCAGCCGCCGTCCGCGTTGTTTTGCAGGTCGGAAATGCGATCGCCACTGGCGAACGCGACTGTGTAGCGCGTGTTGGGATCGAGGTTCCTCTTCTCGAACAAGGTTGTCGTCAGCGCGTAGTCGGTGGTGGGGTGCGCCGAGCAAGTCGATGACGCGCTCACTGTCACGCCCGGGCCGACGCAGAGGCGCTCTTCGCTGATCAGCGTGAACGTGCCCAAGGATGGCGAGGACGAAAGCGAGGGAGTGTTGATCGAATCCGGTCGCCACGCGGTTTTGACCGTGACGCGTACGTCGTTCTTGACGCCATCGCCGTCGAGGGCCAACGCCTGCCACGTGATGGAGCCGCCGCGGAAATGTGTTGCCTGCGCCAGGTGCGGAGCCGCTAGCGCGGACAGCGCCAGCAGCAGCGGCGCCGCGAGGCGGCGTAACTTGAGAGCAAACATGGAAAGCCTTTGACTATGAACCGTGAATCAAAAGAGGACTGACGCGCAACGCCTACTGCGCGGCGATTTCGTAGTTGATGACAACCTCGAAGGCGCCGGGCTGGTCGCCCAGATTGGTCGCCATGAAGCAGTAGGCGCCGGCCGAATCGGCCACGAGCTGCTTCGAATGCCGCGACTTCACCACCAGCTTGTCCGGATACACCATGACGCCATCGGCGCGATGGTGATGCAGGTTGAATTCGATCGAATGCGGCGTGCTCAATTGATACGCCAGCCGCTGACCGACCTCGAGCGAAAAGCACTTCTCCCTGAAGTAGTTCTTCTGGGCTTGCATCGACAGTTGCATGTTCTGCGGACCCGCGGCCTGCGCGGCAAGCGCACCCATCGCTGCTACAAAGCCGATGAGCAGGCGGTGGCGCGTGACAGCCTTCACAGAACCGATGATTGCAGCGCGTTGAGAAGTCATTGACGGAGATGGAGCAAGCATGTCAGTCATCTTGTTGAGGTTTCAAAAACCATTGGTGCCAGGATTTCAGACTGACATGCCGCATCGCTGCGGAACTGTGAATCGCTACAAGCTTCTTGCTGGGCCAGATGAAGCACAGCAAGATTCAGCAAGCGCCTCAGAGACGCACATCTCATTCGAGGGAACCTGTTGAACCTGCCGGGACGCAGGTCTCAGCTTGCATGAGGTCGCCAGGTTCGCAGCGGCTGCTGGCTGACGAGTGTGGCGGGCTCATGTTGACGCTACACTCTCGCCCATGAGTACGGAAACTGGATTGATGGCCGAGCTTCGTCGCGTCGTCGGACCGCGAGGTTTTCTCGATCAGGCGACTGACCTCGAGCCGTACCTCGTCGACCACCGCAAGCTTTATCGAGGCGCGACGTCGCTGGTTCTGCGCCCGGACAGCACCGAGCAGGTCTCGGCAATCATGCGGCTGTGTAACGAGGCCCGAGTGGGCGTCGTGCCGGTCGGTGGCAATACCGGTTACTGCGGTGGAGCGACGCCGAGCGAGGACGGATCGCAGATCGTCCTGTCGCTGGCGCGCATGCGGCGCATTCGATCCATCGATCCGCTGAACTACACCATGATTGCGGAAGCCGGCTGCGTGCTGGCCGAAGTGCAGGCGGCGGCGGCCGCGGTGGATCGGTTGTTTCCCATGAGTTTGGGATCGGAGGGTTCGTGCCAGCTCGGCGGCAATCTATCCACCAACGCCGGCGGCACGGCCGTGCTCCGCTACGGCATGATGCGTGATCTCATCCTCGGCCTCGAAGTCGTCCTGCCCGACGGCCGCATTCTCGACGGCCTCAAGCCGCTGCGCAAAGACAACACCGGTTATGACCTGCGCGACCTGTTCATCGGCGCGGAAGGCACGCTGGGCGTCATCACCGCAGCCGCCTGCAAGTTGTTCTCACGGCCCGCCGCGACAGTGACCGCGTTCGTCGGCGTCACCGATCCTCAACGAGCAGTCGCGCTGCTATCCCGTCTACGAACATTCACCGGCGACGCTGTTTCGACGTTCGAGCTGATCCCTCGCATCGCTCTCGAACTGGTGCTCCAGCACATCGGCGACACAACCGATCCGCTCGACGGCGCGCATGACTGGTATGTATTGCTGGAAATCGGCATGGGCCGACACGATGAACAGTTGCGCGGAGCCATCGAAGTGGAGCTCGCCGCGGCCATGGAAGAAGGTCAAATCAGCGACGCGGCGCTAGCGACCAGCGAGACGCAGCGAGAGATGTTCTGGCGGCTGCGAGAAACCATCCCGGAAGCTCAGCGCCACATCGGCGCCAGCATCAAGCACGATGTTTCGGTAACAACCAGCGAGCTGCCGCAATTCATCATCGAAGCCTGCCGCCTGGTGCAGGCGATTTCCCCACAGGGGCGCATTGTTTGTTACGGCCACCTGGGCGACGGCAACCTGCATTTCAATATCAGCCGGCCCGCGGGCGCCGACGATGAATCGTTTTTGCGCCTGGCGCCGAACATAAACCGGGCGGTGCACGACCTGATCGCACGTTACGGCGGCAGCATCAGCGCCGAGCACGGCATCGGACGACTCAAGCGCGAGGAGCTGGTTCGTTATAAACATCCGGTCGCGCTGGAGGTCATGCGCGCCATCAAGCAGGCGCTGGACCCGAACGGCATCATGAATCCCGGCAAGGTGCTGTAGGGAGTCTCGATCACCAGACAGGGAGGTCACCCTCGATGAGACGCTGGCTCGCGCTGCTCGTCATTTGCGCCACGAGCTCGGCCGCCGCGGCCGACCGGTCTGACTGGCACCATCCAGGCCTGCTCCGTGGCCGCGATCTCACACCGTTCGGATTGTTCCGGCTCGACATGCTGCCCGCGCATACTGTCGATGCACGTCAGGACAGCTGGGCGGTGGAGGTCCTGACCGCATATCAGAATACATTCGTGATGAGCGACAACGTCCGCGACTATCTGGAGGCGCGCGACGTGGGCCGGCAGCCCCTCAGTCAGGCAGATGCCGCCGCGATCCTGAACATGCCTGGCGACGCCTACTACGTCGACGGCGAAATCGGCCTGATCGACGTGATCTTCCACAAGCGTCTGAGCACATGGTGGACCACCTACCTGAGCATTCCCTATATCGGCTATGGGCGCGGCGTGCTCGACAGCACCATCGAAGAGTTTCATGACGCGTCGGGATTCAGCCAGCAAGGTCGCGACCTGGTCGCGCGCAATCAGTTCCAGATGGTCTACAACGTGCGCGGTGCTCGGTACTCCCAGCTGGCGCAGTCGGAAGGCGGCTTCAGCGATCCAGTGCTCGGCATACGATACTCCCTGCCGGAGCCGCGCTATGGATGGGATGTCGTATTCGAGGTGGCGGCGAAGATTGCCGTGGACAGCAAACGTGTCCTGTTATCCACGGGCCGGGACGACTACGGCACACAACTCACATTGCAGCGAACCTGGGGCCGGCACGCCGCGTACATCGCGGGCAGCGCCGTGTACTACGCCGGCGGTCCCGAAACGCCTGCCGACGAGCATCAGATCATCCCGACGGCGCTGTTCGGCTATGGGTTCGGCATCACTCCCAACACCACAGCCATTCTGCAGGCGTACGCGAGTCGCAGCACCGTGCGGGATGCGGAAGATCTCGAAGAGCTCACCGACAACAAATATCAGCTCAGCGTCGGCCTGCAGCAGCGCGTCGGTCACGTGCAGTGGAGCTTGGCCGTGACCGAGAACATTTCCAACTTCAGCAACACGCCGGATATCGGCGCGCAGCTGGGTCTGGCCTATCTGCCGATTGGGCCACGCTGAGCCCGCGTCAGCTGCCGACGACGCCACCGCCCTCTTTGCGAATTGCAATCACGCTCGAGCGGGGCTGACTCGACCCGCCATCGGGCCAATGGCTGCGGGGCTCGGCCGTGCTGCCGCCGGCGCCTGGATGCTGAATGCTGATGAACAACGTTTCATCGTCCGGTGAGAACTGGCAGCCACAGACCTCGCTGCCCACCGGGCCGCTCATGAACTGTTGCAGACGACCGCGATTCGGGCCGACCGTCGGCGCCACCCAGCAGCCATCGTTGCCGCCATGGGGCTGCGAGCCATCCGTGACGATCCATAGATTGCCTGCCCGGTCGAAGCCGACGTTGTCGGGCGAGCCCATCGGACTCAGATCGGCGGCATTCGCATACCCCGCGTAATAAGCGCTGTCGCTCTTCACTTCGCCGAGATGGGTGATCAAGCGACCACCGGAAGGATCGCCCGCAAGCAGGAAGACCTCCCAGGAGAACTCCAGGGCGGTGTGATCGTCACCTGCCTCGGTGATTTCGATGATGTGCCCGAAGTTGTTCGCGCTCCGCGGATTCGCTGCATTCGGGCTAGTATCGATCTCGCGGCCGCCGTAGGTCGTGGTCCCTGCCTCGACCGTGCGATTCTCGTTACGCGTACATGCGATGTAGATGCGGCCGGTGGTCGGATTTGCTTCGACATCCTCGGGACGATCCATGGGCGTCGCGCCCAGTAAATACGCCGCCATGCGTGCCTTGATCAGCACGTCAGCCTGATTGCGAAAGCCTGCCGCAGCATTCAATGGACCCTTGGGATCGAACACCAGTGGCAGCCATTCACCTTTGCCGCTGGCGTCGAAGCGCGCCACGTGCAACGTGCCTTGATCTAGCAGGCTGCGATTCGCTGCGCGATTCCTGGGGTCGAAGCGATTCGTGGAGATGAATTTGTAGACGTACTCGAATTTGTCGTCGTCGCCCATGTAGACCGCGATGCGCCCGTTGCCCGCGATCACCGGGCTTGCGCCTTCATGCGCGAAGCGGCCCAGAGCCGTTCGTTTGATGGGAGTGCTGGTTGGATCCAGAGGATCGATCTCCACGATCCAGCCGAAGCGGAATGGCTCCGTGGGTGTCGTGGCCAGATCGAAGCGGGGATCGGCGATATCCCAGTTGTACAGCGACTGCGCCTTCCACATGCGCCAGCGGCGATGCGCCTCGATGATGAATGGATCGACGTCCTTGCGCGCCTCGAGCTGATCGAGCTTGGCGAAGTAGTCCTGAATGTTCTCTTCGGCGGTGAGATAAGTGCCCCAGGGCGTCTCGCCGCCTGCACAGTTCGCGAACGTGCCGAGAGCGCGCTCGCCTCTCGGATCATCCTTGGTTCGCATCAATTCCGCGCCACGCGCCGGACCGCCGATATCGATGGGCGTATCCGCAGTGACGCGCCGATTGAACCGTGAGTCCTTCACGAATCGCCAGCGGCCGCGTTCACGTTTGATCTCGACCACGGACACGCCCTGCGCCGCTTTGGCGACTGGCACGACTTGCGGGTGTTCCTGCACGTAGGCTCGACTTCGACCGCCGCGGAGCCCACGGAGTCCAGGATGGCCTGGAAACATCAGCGAGTCTTCGGTGTACTCGTTGTTCACGCACAGCACACCGTGATCGCTGCGACCGTTGAGCGGAAAGAAATGAATCGCGTCGGAGTTGGTGCCGAACTGCTGGCGTTGATATTCCGCGGCATTCGGTTGTAGCAGCGCGCCGGCGTCGAGCTTGCTGGCGTCGAGATCGGGCACTTTGGAGGTGAGGCTCTCGCCCCAACGAATCAGCACGTCGTAGGTGTAGCCCGGCGGCAGCACGACTGCGTCCGCGTTGCTGCCCACGATGGGCTTGAAACCAAGCTGGGCAGCTTTGGACGCTCGCGCCTGCGCGGGCGTGAACAAGGCAGAACCGGCAACCGCCATCGGCGCGATCGCGACGCCAGCCCGCAGCACATGCCGGCGGGTCAGTCGCTGTGTGAGCAATTCTTCGAAGACAGGGGCGTCAGGGGCACGGCGGGTCATGAGCGATGGATATCGTAGGCTGCGGCAATAGACACCGCAGCCTACTCCAAAACTACTGCTGCCGTATTACAGCGCAGTTATTGCAGCCCGCTTTGTTGGCGGAACCAGTCGATCTGTTGCTGGAAATAGCCGGTTTCGTAGCCCAGCACCTCGCGTTCGCCGTCCTCCTTCTGCTCGAAGCGCAGGATGCCGTGCTCGGCCTCGGGATACACGAAGAACTGAATGGGTCGGCCCGCTTGCTGCAGCTTGCGCAGTTCCTCGACGCTCCACTGCGTCGGGGCGCTCGAATCCTTGCCGCCGAACACCCAGAAGCTCGGCGTGTCCAGTTCGGCCAGCGTCGGCACGGGGTCGTAGAGCCGATCGATGTAGGGCGGATCCATGCGGCCGTACTTCCACCAGAGGTAGGGTCGCAGCACCCATAGCGGCGTTTCTCGACTCACGATCATGCCGAACAGGGAGTCGCTGTGTTTGGCAGTTTCGAACCAGGGCTCGCTGCGCGCGGCTTCGAGAGCCTTCGAAAAGTCGGACCAGCGATTCTTACCGTGGTCGAAGATGTCGCTCAAGATGCCGGCGATGCGGTCCATCTCGGCGATTTGCCCGGCACTGAAGCCCTTGCGCTCCATGGCATACACGTAGCCCCAGCGATCCTCTCCCGTCACCGGGACTGCCACGCCGTAGCCGACGAACACGCTACGGATGTTTCCATCTTTCAACGCTGCGAGTGGCGCGATCCAGCCGCCCTGGCTGTAGCCGGCGAGATTGATTTTGTCGCCGTCGATCTCGGCTCGCTTGCGCAGATACTGGACGGCGGCGACGGTGTCGTCGGAGAGGACGTGGAAGTTCGCGGTGAACTTACCTTCGGAGCCGCCGGTGCCACGCTTGTCGTAAACGAACGCGGCAATGCCATGCGCGGCGTATATGTATGGATCGGAGTACTGTTCGACGGCGCTGTATTCTTCCGAGCCGTGCACCGGGATCATCGCCGGAAACGGACCTTCGCCTTCGGGCAGGATGAGCTTGCCGCGCAATCTGAGCTGGCCGCTTTGGAAGGTCACCCACTCTTCCCGCAGGCGCAGGCGCGCCGCTTTGATGTCCTTCTTCTCGCCGTTCTCGGTGCGCTGCCAGATCACTCCGGAGAGCTGCCCGGCGGCATTGCGCTGGAATTGCACGCGGTTGGTGACGGGCTCGCGCCTGGACCAGCCGTCGCCGCCTTCGAAGTTGTCGGTTGCTTCGGTCGGCCAGAGTGTTCCGCTTTCGCCGTCGATCTTCTTGAATCGCAGCTCGGTGGCGTTGCGTGGCCCGACGACGAACAGCGAGCCGTCTTCAAATATATAGGCGCCGATATATCGAGTGTCGCTGGATGATTCGCGACTGCTGGCATACGAAGCGACTCCGGCCAGGAGCAACATTCCGGCCAGCGTCCCCATGATTGTTTTCCGCATGTGAGCTGCGTCTCCCTGAAGCTTCGCGGCCCGGAATGGGCCTTCAGGGCGTTGGACGCAGCCGCGGCGCAGAAGGTTGCCAGCGGTTTGAATTCCCGCGTTTTGGTGCGCTCAGGATCCTTTGCGACCCGTCACCATCAGCCACTCCACCCCAGCCGGCGTCTGCCTCCCCGGCGGGGCATACCGAAACGTCTCCACCCAGGCCGTCAACGCCTGCTGCATGCACGGCGGCCCCGGCGGCGCCTGGATGTTCCCCGTCGTGCCATCGCTCAACACGGTGAACTCCACGAAATAACTCCCGGTCACCTCACACGTCTCCGCGACCGACAACGGCTTCGACTCCAACAACTGCAACTCCGGCCCCTTCGGCGCCACTGTCGGCGCGCTCCCGCAACCGGCCAATACGATGGCTCCGGCAAACAAACCGGCGATGCCGAGGCGTCGGCGAATGTGGTACGGCGAGCTGTTCATCTATGCCCCTCGAACTCTAGCGGCTCAGTCGAATCTGCTGACTCACGGCGTTTTCGTCAAGCCTCCATTGCCCGGCCGACGTTTCCGCGGAAACGAAATCGGACTGTTGGGAGCTCTGTGCAGGCCGCGTCGATGGCTTTGACGAACATTTGACCGGCTTCTGCCGTCAGCCGCCCTTTGAGCACAAGCTTGGTCATCCCGTTTCATCATCTCAGTTGCGGTCTGACGCTTGCTTTGGCGCCTTGCGCACGAGTAGCCGCTTCGCCGGAAAGTCCATACACACAACGTGATTCGAAAAGAAGTCATCGCCGATGAATCCGTCGAAGCCCGGCGGCAACACGAGGTTCTCCCACACCTGGAATGTCCAGGGACCGAAGTCGTCACCGCCGATGAGCAGGCGAGACGATTCAACTGTCTGCGCGTCGCTACGGCCTGCCTTCTCGATGAAACGCTTGGTGAGGGCCGATCCTCCTGCGCCGGTGTCCCACCACACCGTCAGTGTTCCCAGATCGGTTTCGATCAGCGTTGCCGGTTCGCCGGCCCAAGCCTCGTCGAACTCTACCTCCGTGCCCTGGCATGCCGTTCCTTTCAACGGCACCTGCGCAGGAATGAGGGTCATGGCTTGCTTGGGATAATCGATGATGACCCGATAACCCTTCAGGAGCGCGGTTCCGAGGAAGCCCTGCTGGCCGATCTGGTAGGGCTGATACGAAGGCGCGTGAACATCGAGCTGCACGTTCACGTTGTTGAAAACGACGTTCCCGAGCTGCATGCGGTCGATGTGAAACCGGGGCGATTCGACCTTGTTACCCTGTGCATCTATTCGCTCTGACACGCCGTCGATCGCCTGCGCGCCGGCGCGGTCGAGAATCTCCTGGCTGAGACTGACGGAAGTGAAGTTGCCGGTATCGAGTTGAACGGGGACGTCCGAATTGGCGATCCGGATGCTAACTAGGGCCGAGTTGTCGCGCAGTATCAGCGGGACGGATGTAATGGTCGGAGTTGACGATGCAGAATGGCTTGCGCTGACGTCGCCGCCGCATCCGCCGATGCACAAACACACCAGCCACATTTGAGCGAGCCTCGGCAATCCATTAAGCATTTGCTCTTCCCTCTCCCATATCTTCCAGTGTACGCGGACGAGCACATCGTTCAAAACGGGCAGCAGTGGACATCGGGGAGATCAGCGAGAGGTCTCGCGACTGAAGGTGAAATGAGTCACGGCCAAAGGCGAGCCGCCGAGGGCGCGGTAGAAGTCGAGGGCTTGAATGTCATTGTTGTCTGCGGGGACGAAGATATCTTCGATGCCTGCGGCGGAGGCGGCGGAGCGGAGTGAGGAGATGAGTTGCCGACCGACGTCCTGGCGCCGCCGGGCGGGATGCACGGCGATGTCGTAGACCATGATCTCGGAGGATTCGCTGCGAGTCATCGGTAGCGTGTGCGCAGTGAGACCGGCGATCAGTTCTCCGTCAGAGAATGCAGCTAAAGCCCAGAAATCGGGACGCCGCAGCAGCTTCGATAGATACATGTCGCTGAGCGGCTCGGAAGGCTCATCGAACACGTGAGCCATGAGCTCGAACATGCGGCGGGCGAGCTCAGGATCTGCTGCAGTCAGGCGGACGATGCGGATCTGGTTCATGATTCGAAGCGCCAGAAGAAAGCATGGTGGGACGTTGAATCGTCACGCGCATGTGACGGCAGAAGATAAACGTCGATACGCCGCCGAATCCAAGGGCGCTCAAACCGATCTCATCCGCCACCTCCACGCGTGCACGCGCAAGTCCGATGCCGGCGGCGCCGCGCACGGGGAACCAGCTCTCGGCGGGACCCAACATACTCATGGCAGCCCCGGCGAAGGGCAGCCGAACCATGGCGCGAGGGCGAGTAGCCACAACCTGCAATTTTACCTGCGGACCTGAGAGGCGCACGCAACCGTCGTTCCATTGTATCGAGGCAGCTTGTTTCGGAAGCGACCAGATCGCGCGCCCGGCGAGCAGGGATCGATGTTTGTCGACGAGGATGTGAGCTATCCAGAAGCCGATTCGCCCTTTCCGCCGAACCAGCGCAGGCGCGAATATGAGCTCGCGATATTCACCTACCGGGCTCTGCCGGTACTCCGAAAGGTACAACATGGCCACCGTACGCCCGGGCCACACTCGAAAGATACGCGCGTCGGGAGGAATGAGTCGCCGTGCGAGATCCTCGGGAACGAGTTTGAAGCCGATCAACGCTTCGCCATGCAGAGTCCACGGCGCAGGCGGGAGATGCGACTCATCACCCGGCGTGGCGGCGAATGGGTCCGCGAGAGACTCTGCCGAAAGATCACTCATCGAGCACCATACCTGCGAACCCATCCCGCAATCCCCTCGAGCTCCCGCTTGGGCAATACCAGGTGATGAGGCCGGCCCTGCATTTGCAAGATCACCTCCGCCGCCGCCCAGCCTGAATGCACGGCACTCTCCATTGAAGACGGCAAGCCAGTGTCCGTCCAATCGCCGGCGAGCAAAAGGCCCTCGATGGGCGTGCGCGTCGCGGGGCGACACCGCTCGCAGCCAGGCGTGGGACAGGAAATCGCCATGGGGATGCGATTCACCACCGCATGCCGGATATGGGCATGTTCGGCGGCCGGCAAAGCCTCCCGTATGTCGTCCAGCGTCGCGGCCACGATCTGTTCGTCACTCAGCCCGTCAGCGCGATGGCTGAAGATGATATTGCTCGCGATCACCGACTCGCGCCGCTCGCTCCAGCCACGACGGATATTGGAAAGGTCATAGAAGTCGGTGTTCAGATCGCAAGGATTCCAGATGCGCGCCCAGAATCTCTCGTCGGTCACTTTGCGATCGAGCCAGAGATAGCTGCTCACATAGGGGCTGGGCTCGAAGCGACCCACATCCTTGAACGGATCCATCGCTGCCCATTCATCGGGCAGCAGGCGTGTCAGGCACTGAGGCGGCACAGCGGCCACGCAGAAGCGCGCCTCGATTCGTTCGCCGCCTTGAAGCATCACGGAATGGAAGCGCCCCTGCTCTCCCACGATCCGATCCACTCGGGATTCCGTATAGACGCGACCGCCGGCCCGCTCCAACATCCGAATCGATCCAGGCACGAACAAATTCGCCAGCGCCTCGTCGGCGAACCCGATGGCGTACTCCTGTAACCCCGTCAGCTGGGCGAACACGCGCATCAGCGCGCCGGCCGAGCAGCGATCGAGCGGCACATTCAAGACCGACATGCACGCAGTCGCCCAGAACCACTCGATGAAGCGATCGCTTACGCCGCTGTGACGAAGCAGGTCCAGTGCACTACGTCCATCCAGGTGCTTGATGTGCTCCTCGGTGGCCCGCATCGCCATCCAAAGCACGCGCCGATTGGATGCGACGTCCGCGAGGCTAACGCTCTTGGTAGTCGCCAGGCTCGGTAGCAAATGAAGCGGCGGCGGTAGAGCATGCAGGCGCATGTCGGTGACCCGACGACCTTCCCTGAGTCGTAGCAGTCTTTCGGTCTCCCAAACGATCCGATCGCGCGTTCCCAACTGCTCCAGGAACGCCAGCATGTTTCTGTATTCGGTCAGGAGGATATGCGGCCCGAGATCGACATCGTCGCACGTATGCGGATCCGTCCAACTGCACGCACGTCCGCCAAGCCGTGCAGAGCCCTCAAACACACGAATTCGCAGCCCGCAGTCGCGAAGCGCGACCGCGCAAGCGAGGCCGGCGAGCCCGCCCCCGACGATCACGACATCGGACTGCATTTACTCATCGGCCGCTGCATCAAAGAATGCAACGGCAGGATGCAGGCGTTGTTCCCGCGGAGCTCGCCGCAGCGATTCCTACAAGCGGAGCGTCTTTGCCCTGCGGCGCACGGCAGTCCTGTCGTAAGAGACCAGGAACCAATTCGCACCGTGAACGTTGCCCGCTCGCAGCGATGCAACATGCAGGCGAGAGTATCCGACGTGAAATCAAGCAACCCGATCCTTCTGTGCGCGGCGTTGTTGCTGCTCGCACTTTCCGGCTGCGCAATCAGCCCGCGCGCGAATCAGGACAAAGTGGTCGTGATTGCGGGTGCTTCCAGCGGTTTCGGCAAAGGTGTGGCCCTCGAGCTCGCCGGCCAAGGAGCGAAGCTGGTGCTCGCAGCCCGGCGCACCGAACTGCTGGAACAACTCGCGGCCGAATGCGAGCAGCGAGGCGGCAAGGCGGTGGTCGTCACCACCGACGTAAGCGACGAAGCCCAAGTGCGCCGTCTGGCTGAAACGGCGGTTGAACAATTCGGCTCTATCGACGTATGGATCAACATGGCCGGCGTCGGGGCGATCGGCCGGTTTGAGGAGATCCCGCTCGCAGACCACCATCGCCTGCTCGATATCAATGTCGGCGGCGTGGTCAATGGCAGCTACTACGCCCTGAAGCAATTCCGGGAGCAGGGCGCGGGCACCCTCATCAACATCGCGTCGGTCGCCGGGCGCGTACCGTTTCCTTATTACTCATCCTATGTTGCTTCCAAGCACGCCCTGATCGGGCTGGGCGCGGCCATCAATCAGGAACTGCGACTCAACGGCGAGAAAAACATTCGCGTCTCGACCATCTCGCCGTTCGCTGCAGACACACCGTGGTTCGACCACGCGGCCAACTACTCAGGTCACAAGGCGCGACAGATCATGCTCGACCCGCCGGAGAAGGTGATCGACAGCATCGTTGCGGCCACTGTGCGACCCAAACCGGATATCAACGTAGGCTACAAGGCCAAGGCTTCGGTGGCGTCGCATCGAATCGCGCAGCAGCTGACTCGACGCATGGTTGGTAACGTCAACCACAAGGTGCTCATGGAAGACGCCGCGCCAGCGCCACAGACAGCAGGCGCTTTGTATGAGCCGGTGCCGGGAAGGGGCGCTGTCGATGGCGGCATGCGTAAAAGGCTGGCGGAAGGCGATCTACGAAAGGTGGAGGATCTACAGGCGCAGGATCAGTAATCGCTATTGCCGAGGAGCCGAGTGTGCCAGTCAGCATTCATCACATCCCGCGCCTGGGTGGCCTGGATCATACGATGGCGCTGATGCGCGATCCGTACGAGTTCATTTCGCGCCAGTGCCGCAGCTTCGGCTCCGAGGTGTTCGAGATGAAGCTGCTGCTGCGACGGACGCTCTGCATGAGCGGCGCCGAAGCGGCCCAAGTGTTCTATGACCCGGCGCGCTTCAAGCGAGCAGGCGCGGCGCCGCTGCGTTTGCAGGAATCACTGCTCGGGGTCGGCGGCGTGCAAGGGTTGGACGGCGCCGAGCACACTCAGCGTAAGCAGATGTTTCTCGCTTTGATGAGCTCGGAACGTTTGCAGCAGCTGGCCGCGACGATGACCGACACGTTGGTGGCAGCCGCGGAAAGATGGTCCTCCATGGAACAGGTCGTGCTCTACGACCAGCTACATGAAGTGCTGACTCGCAGCGTGTGCCAATGGGCGGGCGTTCCGCTGCGCGAACAAGAAGTGACCAAGCGAGCTCGACAGCTGAGCGCAATGTTCGATCGCGCCGGCGCCATCGGTCCACCCCACTGGTGGTCGCGACACGCGCGCAACCAAGCCGAGCGTTGGATTGCCGAGATCGTTGAGGAGATCCGCGCAGGTAAGATCGATCCTCCTCAAGAGAGCGCTGCGCGTCGGATCGCGTTCTATCAGGACAGTCGGGGTCAACGGTTGAATCCGAAGATTGCCGCCGTCGAGTTGCTCAATGTGTTGCGACCCACGGTGGCGCTATCCGTCTACATCGTGTTCATGGTCCATGCACTGCATCTGCATCCGGAGTATCGGAGCCGGCTGCGGCAGCAGGACGGAAAGTTCGCGCAGGCTTTCGTACAGGAGGTCCGGCGCTTCTATCCGTTCTTCCCGGCCGTGCCGGCCATCGTGCGTGAGAGCTTCGAGTGGAAAGGCATGCCCTTCGAAGCAGGCACCCGGGTGCTATTGGACCTGCACGGGACCAATCATGACCCAGGCGTCTGGAAAGATCCCAGCCGCTTCGTCCCCGATCGATTTCTGGATTGGCAGGACGACGCATACACGTTCATCCCGCAAGGCGGCGGCGATCACCTGCGCAACCATCGTTGCGCAGGCGAATGGCTGAGCATCGCATTGCTGCAAGCCGCGCTCGAGTTCTTTGTCTCGAAACTGAGCTACGCCCTGCCCGAGCAGGAGCTGGAGATCGACCGAACGCGACTACCGGCCTTGCCTCGCAGCCGTCTCGTCATCAGCAACGTGCGATTGATCTAACTGTTGTTGCGTTATGAAGCGCGCACCAGTGCGGCCGTGGCCCGACGCACCACCGGCAACACCAGCAGCAACGTTGGAAAGGCAACCAGCCACGAAATCAGCCAGGCGCTCAGCCAGACATGCAGGAAGTTCGGCACGAAGCCGACGCCGCGCAACGTGCTGATCGCCGAAACGATGCAGGTCATCAGGATGGACAGCAGCAAAGGCATGACCAGCGAGCCATAACGCGCCGGCAGTTTGGGCAATCCGAACAGGGAAGTGTCTCTAGCGTTCACAAAGATCTCTCGAAGAAATCCGGTCAACCAAAGGCGCCGCGCCTCGCAAAGAGGCACCGCCCCGGCAAGCCGGAGGGTTGGCGCGTTGTTTGACGTGAGACGCTTACGACAGCTCGGGACCGAGCCGCGGGCAGGATATTAGTCAGCAGCGCCAGGCGAGACAAGCCGGGCGCCTCACACGAAACAGCGGCGCCGCTGCGAATCAGGCGCTCAGGCGTTGGGGAAATGCGCCGACGTTGGCGACATTCTTGGCAATCTCGGACAGCGCGGGCGCACCGTTCTGCGACAGGCCGGCGGCATCCAGCAGGCCCTTCTCCGCCAGCCACTTCTTGTTGAACAGGCGCGACTGATACTTCGCGCCATTGTCACAAAGGATGGTGACGATGGTGTGGCCGGGACCGAGCTGTTTGGCGATCTGCACGGCAGCGGCCACGTTGACGCCGCTGGTGCTGCCGAGGAACAAGCCTTCATCGCGCAGCAGCTGATAAACCGTGCGCACGCAGTCGATGTCCGTCACATGCAGCGCGTCGTCGATCGGCGAGCCTTCCAGGTTCGCAGTCACGCGGCCGATGCCGATGCCTTCGGTGATCGAGCCGGGGCCGGTGGCCTTCAACTCGCCATTGCGAATCCAGTGATACAACGAGCTGCCCTGAGGATCGGCCAGCGTCACGCGCACCCTGGCGTTCTGTTTCTTCAGGAAACGGGAGATGCCGCCCAAGGTGCCGCCCGTGCCGGTGGCGCAAACGAAAGCGTCGATCTTGCCGTCGGTCTGCGCCCAGATCTCGGGACCGGTGGTTTGCTCGTGGGCGTCACGGTTCGCGGTGTTGTCGAATTGATTGCCCCAAACCGCGCCCGGAATCTCGCCCGCCAGGCGACCGGCGATCTTCTGGTAGTGATTGGGATCGCTGTACGGCACCGTCTTCACGCGCAGCACTTCAGCGCCGAGCGTTTCGATCATCTGATACTTCTCGCTGGACTGATTGTCCGGCATCACGATGATGCAGCGATAGCCGCGCGCATTGCAGACATGCGCGAAACCGATGCCGGTGTTGCCGGCCGTGCCTTCCACCAGCGTGCCGCCCGGCTGCAACTTGCCGCTGCGCTCGGCCGCTTCGATGATGGCGCGCGCGGCGCGATCTTTCACCGAGCCGCCCGGGTTCATGAACTCGGCCTTTCCGAGGATTTCGCAGCCAGTGAGCTCGCTGAAACGATTCAGGCGGATCAGCGGCGTGTTGCCAATCGAATCGGCGAAGCCCCGTCGAATTTCAGGGCGGAGGGTGGTATTCGAGCTGCTCATGCGGACAGCCTTCCTTCATCGTCAGTAGACGCGGCTTCAACAGCGCGCGCGTTGAACCAGTGCAGTGTGTCGTGCAGGCGAGTGACTTCGCCCACGATCAGCAACGCCGGCGATGCCACGTTGGCTTCGGCGGCTTTATGAACCAGGTCTTCCAGCGTGGCGGTGACCACACGTTGCGTCGGCCGTGTTCCGTGCTCGATCAATGCAGCAGCCCGCGTTCCCGGCGCGCCGTGCTCACGCAGGCGAGCGACGATGGTCTCGAGCTGACTGAGCCCCATGTAGAACACCACCGTATGGCCAGGGCGCGACAGCGCGGCCCAATCGACATTGTCGGACTCGCCTTTGCAATGTCCGGTAACAAACGTCAGCGCCTGAGCGTGATCGCGATGAGTGAGCGGGATGCCCGCGTACGCGGCACAGCCGGCCGCGGCAGTCACGCCCGGCACCACTTCGAAACGAATGCCTGCGGCGGCCAGCGCTTCCAGCTCTTCGCCGCCGCGGCCGAAGATGAAAGGATCGCCGCCCTTCAAGCGGCAAACACGCTTGCCGGCCTTGGCCAGCTTCACCAGCAGCGCGTTGGTGTCTTCCTGCGAGACGTGGTGATTGCCGGAAGCCTTGCCGACATAGATACGTTCAGCGTCACGACGCGCCAGGTCGAGCACCTCGTCGGACACCAGGCGGTCGTACAACACCACGTCGGCATTCTGCAAGGCGCGCAGTGCCCGCAACGTCAGCAGTCCCGGATCGCCGGGCCCGGCGCCGACCAGCGCGACTTCACCGGCGAACTTCGATTGTTTGGCGAAGCGAGTGAGCGAGTTGCCGATGCGCTCGAGAATGTTCTGGCCCGCCGCGTCCTGCCGGCCGGACAAAACATCCCCAGCGATGGCGCCGTCGAAAAAATTCTCCCAGAAGCGACGGCGCGTGGCGGCGTGCTCCAGCCTGGCCTTCACCGTGGGACGCAACTTGCCGGCAAGCTTGGCGAGATCGCCGAGCCGCTGCGGCAGGAAAGACTCGAGCTTTTCACGCAACCGACGCGTCAACACCGGCGCATCGCCGCTGCTACCCACTGCCACGACCACGGGAGAGCGATCGACGATCGCGGGCATGATGAAGCGCGACAGCTCGCGATCGTCCACCACGTTCACGGGAATGTTGCGTCGCTCGGCCTGATGCGCGACCCAGGCGTTGACCGAAGGTTTATCGGTCGCCGCGATGGCGAGGCGCTTGCCATCCAGCAGCTCGGGCTGAAACTCGCCCGACACGTAGCTGATGACGCCGGCGTGGGCCTTCTCGGCCAGCGACTCGATCAGCTCGGGAGCGACTACGGTGACTTGCGCCTGCGTGCGTAGGAGCAGATCGATCTTCCGCGCGGCCACTTCCCCGCCGCCCACTACCAGCACGGGTTCATTCGCGAGCCGCAGAAAGATCGGGAAGTAGTCCATGGTTTGCGTCGTCCTGCGACGCCTCGGGCGTCGCGAGCTTACTGGCCGGCCGCGCGACGCGGCTCGACCTTCAGCGGAATGACCCGGCGGCGCGGCTGCAAACCGCACTCGCGAGACTCGGGATTCTCCCACCACCAGCGGCCAGAGCGCGGATCCGCGCCGGGCTCGACTGCCCGGGTGCAAGGCGCGCAGCCGATGCTGGGATAGCCTTTGTCATGCAGGGCGTTGTAAGGCAGGTTGCCGGCTTTGATATACGCCCAAACGTCGGTCTCGGTCCACTCCAGCATCGGGCTGATCTTCCACAGGCCGTAGCGTTCGTCCCAAGCGATCGGCTCGCCCAGGGCGCGCTCCGCCGACTGCTCGCGACGGACGCCGGTCACCCAGGCCTTGCGGCCGGCGATGGCGCGCTTGAAAGGCTCGATCTTGCGGATGCCGCAGCAGGACTGCCGCTCCTCGGCGCCGAGATAGAAACCGTTGATACCATTGTCACGCACGTACTGCTGGATGGCTTCCGCCTGCGGCACGAACACCTCGATGCGGCGCTGATAGCGGCGCTCCAGGCGGTCCAGCAGCGCCAGGGTCTCGTCGTGCAAACGCCCGGTGTCGAGCGTGAACATG
Source organism: Steroidobacter gossypii (assembly GCF_016801985.1). Classification (GTDB taxonomy): domain Bacteria; phylum Pseudomonadota; class Gammaproteobacteria; order Steroidobacterales; family Steroidobacteraceae; genus Steroidobacter; species Steroidobacter gossypii. Next base: position 277,446 of record NZ_JAEVLS010000001.1, read on the forward strand.
TCGATTTCCGGCGTGTAGGTGCTGATGATATCGGTGAGCACCATGGCTTCGGCGCCCAGGCTGTTGGAGTACACCACGTCCTGGTGCTCGCGAACGGCCTGCTCCAGCAGGGCGCGAGTGCCCTCCACGAGGGCTTGCAGGCGGGGCGACAGTGCATCGGTCATGGTCGATCTGGTCCTTATTCCGTGGGATGCACTGTAGCCAACCGGCTTATAACCAGGGAAAGACTGGTTTGTTCTGTCATGATGCGGGCCCGTTATGACTTCGCAGCGTCCCGATCGTTATAGTTAAGTGCATGAAACTACAACAATTACGGTACCTCGCCGCCATCGTCGAGAACGACCTGAACATCACCGCGGCGGCGGAGCGCCTGCATACCTCCCAGCCGGGCGTCAGCAAGCAGCTGAAGCAGCTCGAGGATGAGCTGGGCTTTCCCATCTTTTTGCGCCAGGGGCGCACCCTGACGCGCGTCACTCCGGCCGGCAAACGGGTCATCGACCGGGCGCAGAAGATCCTGAAGGAAGTCCAGAGCATCAAGCGGCTGGCGGACGAGCAGAAGGGCGACGGGCGGGGCTCGCTGGCCATCGGCACCACTCACACTCAGGCGCGCTATGTTCTGCCGCAGGTCATTCGCCGCTTCCGCGAGCGTTATCCGGATGTCGAGCTGCACTTACATCAGGGCACCTCGGAGCAGATTGCGGACATGGCCGTGCGCGACCGCATCGACTTCGCCATCAACACCGGCTCGCAGGAGTTGTTCACCAATCTGGTGCTGCTGCCCTGCTATCGGTGGCATCGGCGCATCGTGGTGCCTCAGGGGCATCCGCTCGCGCACGAAGGCAAGATCACCATCGAGACGCTCGGCAAGTACCCCATCGTGACTTACGTGTTCGGGTTCTCGGGCCCATCGTCGCTTCAGCAGATCTTTGCGCGCCACGGCATCACGCCTCATGTCGCGCTGACGGCGCGGGATGCGGACGTGATCAAGACTTATGTGCGGCTCGGCATGGGTGTCGGTATCGTCGCGAGCATGGCGGTGGATCCGCGTGAAGACTCGGACCTCGTGTCCATCGACGCGTCGCATTTGTTCCCGGCGCATTCGACCTGGGCGGGCTTCCACCAGGGCGCCCTGCTCCGCAGTTACATGTATGACTTCCTGCAGTTGCTGGCGCCTCATCTGACGCGTCGCCTGGTCGATCGCGCCGGCAACGCGGCGACGCCTACGGATGTGGAGGCGTTGTTCGCCGACGTGGAATTGCCGGTTTATCGGTAAGGGAGTGACCGATGCCAGTGACTACCGACTAAGGACAGCCTCGCTCTGACATGTCAGCCATTCCGGAAAGACCCAAGGGCCGTTCGCTCAAACCACTGCGCGAGCTGTGGCCGTATCTGCGCAAGCACGTCGGCGTTCTCACGCTCGCGATATTCGCACTGCTGGTCGCGGCGGCGGCGGCACTGGTGGTGCCGATGGCGTTTCGCGATCTCATCGATCGCGGCATGGCGGCGCAGGACGCTGACACGCTCAACACTTATTTCGTGGCGTTCCTCGCGGCGGCGGCTGTGTTCGGGTTGTTCGCAGCGTTGCGCTTTTATTTCGTGACCTGGTTGGGCGAGCGGGTCGTCGCCGATCTGCGCGCGGATGTTTATGCGCGCGTGGTTCGGATGGATCCAACGTTCTTCGAAGTCACACGCACCGGTGAAGTGTTGTCTCGCCTCACGACGGACACGACGGTGGTGCAGGGCATCGCCGGCGTGAATCTGTCGATGACGTTGCGCTCGGTGGTGCAGATGGTCGGCGCGCTGGTGCTGATGATCGCCACCAGTCCGTCGCTCGCAGGCATGATCGTGGTGCTGATTCCGCTGGTGATCGCGCCCATCGTTATTGTCGGTCGCAAGCTGCGTTCCTTGTCGCGCGAGGCGCAGGACAAAGTGGCGGACACCAGCGGGATGGCCGGCGAGACGTTGAATGCGATTCAAACAGTGCAGGCTTTCACGTTGGAAGGCCTGCACACGCAGCGTTACGGCAAGGCGGTCGAAGACTCGTTCCGCGTGGCCATCAAACGCTCGAAGGTGCGGGCGGCCATGACGGCGATCGGCACCATGATGATTTTCGGCTCGATCACGTTCGTGCTGTGGCAAGGCGCGCATCGCGTGCTCGATCAGGAGATGACGGGCGGCCAGCTCAGCCAGTTCCTGATCTATGCGGTGCTGGTCGCGGTGAGCGCGGCGACGCTGAGCGAGATGTGGGGCGAAGTGCAGCGCGCGGCGGGCGCGATGGAGCGGCTGGTCGAATTGAAGGTCGCGACGCCGAATATCGTCGCTCCGCCCAAGCCTCAGGCGCTGCCGTCGCCGCCGGCCGGTCGTATCACCTTCGAGCACATTTCGTTTCGCTATCCATCGCGACCGGAGACGCTGGCGCTCGATGATTTGTCTCTTGCGATCGAGCCGGGCGAGACTGTGGCGTTTGTGGGACCGTCGGGTGCGGGTAAGAGCACGACGTTTCAGTTGTTGTTGCGGTTCTATGATCCTGCGTCCGGACGCATCACCATCGACGGCGTGGACATTTCCAAAGCGCGGCCGGAAGACGTGCGCTCACGCATCGGTTTGGTCCCGCAAGAAACGGTGCTGTTCGGCACCAGCGCGCGAGAGAACATTCGCTACGGGCGCCCGAACGCTTCCGACGCCGACATCGAAGCCGCCGCTCGCGCAGCCGGCGCGGACGACTTCATCCGCGAGCTGCCGCAAGGCTACGACACCTTCCTGGGCGAAAAAGGCACTCGCCTGTCCGGCGGCCAGCGCCAGCGCATCGCTATTGCCCGGGCGTTGCTGAAGGATCCACCGATCCTGCTGCTCGATGAAGCGACCAGCTCGCTCGATGCCGAAAGCGAACGTTACGTTCAGGAAGCCCTCGAGCGCCTGATGCGAGACCGCACCACTCTGGTCATCGCCCACCGCCTCGCCACCATCCTCGAAGCCGACCGCATCGTGGTCCTCGACCACGGTCGCATCGTGGACATCGGCACCCACGCTCAGCTTTTGGAATCAAACGAGCTGTATGCACGCCTCGCGGCGCTGCAGTTCGCGGATATTGGCGGGAGTGCGCCAGCCAGCGCGGCCTAGACCGACTTCCGATCATGGAACGATTGCCTCTCGCTCTGCTGATCCAGCAAGCCCTGCAACGCTATCGGCAGCATTTCCCGGACCTGATGCGGGTCCTGGCGCTGCCGATGCTGGCGCATGCGGTCATCCTGTTTGCCTGGTATCCCATCACTCAGCAGGACCGGGTCATGGTGTTTCTTTCGGGGCTGGCTCACGCGCTGCTGATGACGCTGGCTGCCATCTCCTGTCATCGCATCATCCTGCTTGGCCCGGAGTCCGTGCCGCGCCTGGGCGCCTCGGGCACCACCTCGCGCGATTGGCGCTTCATCGCCACGGCGATCGCGCTGTTTATCATGGTCAATTTATTGCTTCAGCCGCCCGCTTTCGCAGTCTTCATTCCGCTGGCTCTGTTCGCTCCCGAGTTCGCCCCTCCCGGCAGCGACATGGCGATGGCCGTGGCTCGACTGGCGGCACTGCCAGCAGTGTACGTCGTATCTCGATATGCGATCTGCTTACCGGCCGCCGCCGTCGATCGCCCTCTCGCACCCAAACAAGCCTGGCAACTCACTCGCGGCAACGGCTGGCGCCTGCTGCTGTTAGTTGGCATCTCGCCATGGGTGCTGCACTTCATGCAGCGTTCGTTCACCAGCGTGTTCTCCGCGAACGTCGACTACGTCGTCGCCGAGAACCTGCTGTTCTGGCTGTTACTGCCGTTGGAGATCGCACTGCTGTCCCTGTGCTATCAGCGGCTCAGCAAAGCAGTCGCTTAGCCCAAAGCTCGCCCGCATTGCGGACTCTGAATGGAACGCCGCAGTGGATGCTGAGACGAGTTAACCGGACGCTGTAGCTGCCCTATCGCGGTGGGGCGCCGAGGCGGTTGCCGCCGTCGACGAGGATGAGTTCGCCGGTGACGGTGGGGGCGCCGGTGAGGAGCCAGACGGCGACGTCGGCGATGTCTTCGGGGGTGCTGGTTTTTTGCAGGGCGGAGTTGCTGGCGAAGCGGGTGCGGGCTTTGTCGTATTTGTCACCGATGGCTTGCTGGAGCCAGCGTGTTTCGACGAAGCCGGGACATACGGCATTCACGCGAATCTCCGGGCCAAGGGCCCGAGCCAAGCCCATGGTCATCGTGTTGAGCGCGCCCTTGGAAGCAGCGTAGGCGATGGAAGTGCCGATACTATCGATGCCGGCACGGGAAGAAACATTGACGATGGAGCCATGGCCTTGCTGCCGCATGCTCGGCTCCACGGCGCGAATCATTTGGAACGCGCCGACCACATTCACGGAATAAACCTTTTGAAAGTCCTCCGCCGAGAGCGCGTTCAGATCGGCGTGATTGAACGCCACCTTGGTGATGCCGGCGTTGTTGATGAGCCCGTCGATGCGACCCCACTTCTGCAGCGTGGCATCCGCCATGCGCCGGCAATCCGCATCCTGAGAGACATCGGCGCGTATCAGCAACGTCTCGCCGCCATGCTTCTCACATTCGCGCGCAGTCTGCTGAGCTTCCGCTTCGCTCTTGGTGAAATTGATGACCGTGCGCCAGCCGCGCCGAGCGAGTTCCACCGCGCACGCTGCGCCGATACCCGTGGCCGAACCCGTGATGATGCAAACATTGCCGGCACTCATTCTCGATCCAGAAGTGGCTTGATGAGATCCAATGGTAACGGGAACACCAGCGTGGTGGTGCGCTCGTTGGCGATATCGCTCAACGTTTGCAGATACCTCAACTGCATGGCGCGCGAATCGGCGCCGAGCGCCCGCGCCGCTTCCACCAGCATGGCGGCCGCCTGCTTCTCGCCTTCGGCGTGGATGATCTTAGCGCGCCGGGTGCGTTCGGCCTCGGCTTGCTTGGCCATGGCGCGGATCATGGTTTCGTCGAGATCGACGTGCTTGATCTCGACGTTGGCCACCTTGATGCCCCACGCATCCGTGGCGTGATCGAGGATCTGCTGGATATCCACGTTCAACTTGTCTCTCTGGCTCAACATCTCGTCGAGCTCGTGCTGGCCCAGCACCGAGCGCAACGTGGTCTGCGCCAGCTGGCTGGTGGCTTCGAACGGGTTGGCGACCTGAATCACGGCGCTTGCCGGATCGACGATGCGGAAATACACGACCGCGTTGACTTTCACCGAGACGTTGTCGCGCGAAATGACATCCTGCGTGGGCACGTCGAGCACGATCGTGCGCAGGTCCATTTTTCTCATCTGCTGCACGATCGGAATCACGATGATCAGGCCGGGGCCGCGCGTTGCCGTGTAGCGGCCAAGCGTGAAGATCACGCCGCGCTCGTACTCGTTCAGGATGCGGATGGCGCTCAGGAGCAACAACACCACCAGGGCTACGGGGATGATCAGGTACATCGTGCGATCCTCGTGAGGAACGAAACCTAATTGAAAGGCATGACCTCGAGCGTCAGACCATCGACGCGCAGCACGCGCAATTTCTGACCTTTCTTGACCGGCGCCTGCGTCACGGCGTTCCAGATCTCGCCGTGGATGTCGACGCGACCCTTGGCATCGAAATCCTCCAGCGCAATCGCTGTTCCCTGCAGCATCTGTTCGACGCCGGTTGTGACCCTCGCCTTCCGCGCGCGCATGAACACGCCGACGGTGAGCAACATGACAACCCCCGCGGCCAGAGCGACGCCGGCAATCAGGCCGCGCGCGATCTGGAATCCGGGCACTCCTTCGTCGAACAACAGGATGGAGCCGAACACGAACGCGGCGATGCCGCCAATGCCGAGCACACCGAAACTGGGTGCGAATGCCTCGCCGACGATCAATGCGATACCGAGCGCCATCAGTGCGAGGCCCGCGTAGTTGACGGACAAAATCTGGAATGCATACAGCGCGAGCAACAGACACACCGCGCCCACCACGCCTGGCAGGATCGCGCCCGGGTTGTAGCCTTCGAGCAGCAATCCGTAGACACCGGCCAGCATCAGGAAATAGGCGACGTTCGGATTGGTGAGCACGCTGAGCAGGCGTGTGCGCCAGTCGGCCTGAAATTCTTCGACGATCAGCCCGTCGGTCCGCAGCTCGACGACACCCTGCTGAGTGCGCACGCGGCGGCCGTCGATCTGCCGGAGCAAATCGGGCAGGTCGGTCGCGACGATATCGATGACGTTCTGCTCGAGCGCCTTGCTCGCCGTGAGGCTCACCGCCTGGCGCACGGCGGATTCCGCCCAGTCGGCATTCCGGTCGCGCAACTCGGCCAGACCGCGAATGAACGCGACCGAGTCGTTGATGGCTTTGCGCTCCGCCGCCGTGGCAGGTTCCGTCGCCGTGACATTCTCGTCGGTCTTATCGTCCTTAGCCTTGTCCTCCTTGGTTTCCTTTTCTTTGTTTTGCGGAGCCGGCTCACGAGGACCGCCCCCGCCGATCTGAATCGGCGTCGCCGCGCCCACGCTGGTCGCCGGCGCCATCGCGGCGATGTGACTGGCGTACAGCAAATATGTGCCCGCACTGGCCGCGCGCGCGCCGGAAGGCGAGACATAGATCGCCACTGGAACGGTGGAGCTGAGAATTTCCTGGACCATGTCGCGCGTCGCCGTGTCCAGGCCGCCAGGCGTGTCCATCTCGAGCACGAGCAATCGCGCATTGCGTTCGCGCGCATGCTCCAAACCTCGCGACAGAAAATCGCTGGTCGCCGGACCGATGGCGTCGCGGATCTCGAGGCGCACTATCGAATTGCCGCCACCCTGAGGCGCTGACTCCTGCGCCGCGAGACACGCGGCTGCGGCCAGGAGCAGCAGCAGGCATCCTGACCAAACCGCCTTCGAGGCAAACCCGCCAGGTGTTCGCGCAATCACCGCACCCCCTACTCGAGTCAGGTGGATCCGCGCCGGTCCATGACCATTGCAGTCAAAATAACCGCAACTGGCAATGTGTGCGAGCACATCGCGGCGCACGACAGCATCGGGATTCTCGAACCGACGCGATAGTTCCTGACGGCTCAGCAAATTACGTCATCTGCACCGCTCCGCCCGAGCGCGTGCACGAGGCGCCGCGTGAAGTTTGTGAGCAGCCTGGAACCTGATGTCCGCACGTGCGTCGATCCATAGCTACAGCGGCCATCGAGGAGAACCCCCCATGCTGCGACCTCTGTCTTCCTTACAAAAATTCGCGATCCGCGCGGTCGATGGCGATATCGGCGCGGTCGCCGACTGTTACTTCGACGATCGGCAGTGGGTGGTGCGCTATCTGGTGGTGGATACGCAGCGCTGGCTGCCCGGCAGCCGCAAGGTGCTCATCTCGCCGTACTCGGTCAGCGGGATCGATTGGCAGAACGAGTGCGTGAACGTCTCGATCACCCGCGAACAGGTGAAATCCAGCCCGTCGATCGACCTGGACAAGCCGGTGTCGCGCCAGCACGAAACAGATTTCCTGGACTACTACGGCTACCCGTACTACTGGGGCGGCGGAATGCTTTGGGGCGTAGCGGCTTCTCCGGCCATCGCTCGCCCGCCGGCCGGCCCGGAAATGGAACGCGAACTGCGGCAGCGGCGCGAAGCGGAGGATGCGGACCCGCACCTGCGCAGCGCCGACTACGTGAGCGGTTATAACATCCAGGCACGCGACGGCGTGATCGGTCACGTCGACGATTTCATTTTCGACGAGCAGAGCTGGGAGGTGCGCTTCTTCGTCATCGACACGCGCAACTGGCTGCCCGGCCGGCACGTAGTGCTGGCCACCGAGTGGATCGAAGAGGTGAACTGGGAGCAGAGCCTGGTGCACGTGCCATTGACCCGCGACGCCATTCGCGCAAGTCCCGAATGGGACGAGGACGAATCGCTCAGCGAGAGCGCGGAACAGAGTCTATATGCGCACTACGGCAGGACTCGCGACGTCGGCCTTCGCAGCCAACGACACAGGTAGATCAATCGGGTTCAGCCGACCGCGCGACGCTGCACGTGAACGCCGGCGGCGTCAACGGCGCCTTGATAGGCGACTGTGAAATCATCGAACGCAGTCAGCGCGACATCCAGGTCCGCGTCTTCTGGCAATTCGAAGGTATCGAAGCCACAGCGCGCCAGATAGAACAGCTGATCGCGCTGGATCTTGCCCACCGCGCGCAATTCGCCGGTGAACTTGTAACGCGTGCGAAGCAACGCTGCCTGGCTGTAGCCGCGGCCTTCGGCGATGCCGCTGAACTCGATGGCGATCAGCCCGATGCGGGTGAAATCGTTCTTCAGCTCCGCAATTGGGTCGGTGGGGCCCAGGCGCACGCCCAGCCGGCCATCCCATAGCCACCACTGTTCGCGCTCTGCCTGCCAGCGCGCGAACGGCAGGATCAGCGCGCGCTCGCGGCCGACCGGATCCTCGTCGGCGTAACGCCACTCATCGACGATGACTTCACGCTGCTTGATGAGACGGCGCATAAACCCTGGCCTTGAACGGAGCGATGCCGATGCGACGGACGGTGTCGAGGAAACGTTCCTCGTCCTGCCGTTGCTCGACGTAAACTTCCAGAATGCGTTCGATGGTGAGAGCGACGTCGTCGTGCGCGACGGACGGGCCGATCACCTTGCCCAGCGAGGCGTCCTGACCGCCGGTCGAACCGCCGAGCGTGATCTGATACCACTCCTCGCCGTCCTTATCGACGCCGAGCACGCCGATGTGACCGACTGAATGATGGCCGCAGCCATTCATGCAGCCGGACATCTTCAGTTGGATCTCACCGAGATCGTAGATGTAATCGAGACTGTCGAAACGCTCGTTGATCTGCTTGGCGAGCGGAATCGAGCGCGCATTGGCCAGCGCGCAGAAATCGCCGCCGGGGCAGCAGACCATGTCGGTCAGCGTGCCGATGTTCGGCGTCGCCAGATCGATCAGCTTCAGTTCCTGCCACAGCGCGAACAGATCGCTCTGCTTCACGTGCGCGAACACCACGTTCTGATCGTGGGTCGAGCGAATCTCGCTCAGCGAATACTGTTCCGCCAGATCGGCAACGCGATCCAGCTCGTCGGCCGTGATATCGCCCGGCGGACGCGTCGGCGACTTCAGTGACAGGAACACAGCTCGATAGCCCGCCGCCTTGTGCTTGCGGGTGTTGTACTGGTACCAGCGGCGGAACTCCTCCGGCTTGCCGGTGACCACGTCCTGGTCCTGCAGCGCTTCGTAGTTCTTCGGCGCGAAGAACGCTCTGATGCGCTCGAAACCCGCGGCGTCGAACACCGGCGCGCTGTCCTTGGCGGCCGCGAATTCCTCTTCGACCAGCTCGCGGAATTTCGCCGGGCCGATCGCCTTCACCAGGATCTTGATACGCGCCTTGTGAATGTTGTCGCGACGACCTTCGAGGTTGTACACGCGCAGGATGGCTTCCAGATACGCGAGCAGATCCTGCTTCGGCAGGAACTCGCGAATCACGTGGCCGATCATCGGCGCGCGACCCAAGCCGCCGCCGACCAGCACTTCGAAGCCGACTTCGCCCTGCTCGTTCTTCACCAGATGCAGGCCGACGTCGTGCACGCGTGAAGCAGCGCGATCCTGCGGCGAACCGGTAATCGCGATCTTGAACTTGCGGGGCAGATACGAGAATTCAGGATGCAGCGTCGCCCACTGACGCACGTATTCGCACCAGGGGCGCGGATCTTCCAGCTCGTCGCTGGCGACACCTGCCAGGTGATCGGCCGTCACGTTACGAATGCAGTTGCCGCTGGTCTGAATACCATGCAACTGCACCGTCGCGAGCAGCGCGAGAATGTCCGGCACCAGCTCCAGCTTCGGCCAGTTGAACTGCATGTTCTGGCGCGTGGAGAAGTGGCCATAGCCCTTGTCGTACTCGCGCGCGATGCGAGCGAGCATGCGCACCTGCGCCGGTCGCAACAGGCCGTACGGGATCGAAATACGCAGCATGGGTGCGTGTTTCTGGATGTACAGGCCGTTGCGCAGACGCAGGGACTTGAAGTCGTCGTCGGACAACTGGCCCGCCAGGAAACGCCGCGTCTGGTCCCGATACTGGGCGACGCGCTGGTCCACGAGCGCTTGGTCGATCTGGTCGTACTGATACATGGTGCGCGACTGTAAGCCCGCTCTGTGAAAGCAGAAATTCGACTTGGTAATGAACAGATGACGGTTAGAAAGGAGTCACAAGGATCAACGACTTAGGTTGATCCCAACCCCTCGGCGCGGCGCTCGGGCAGCATCGATTCAGCGGCTTTGGGCGACTTCCCCGATGCGCCGGACCAGCCCTTCCTGGGCGGTCGACGCCACCAGCCGGCCGTCCCGGCTGAACAAGCTGCCTCGTGCGAAGCCACGAGCGCCCGAGGCGGTCGGGCTGTCGGTCACATACAGCAGCCATTCGTCCGGCCGCGCCGGCCGGTGGAACCACATTGCGTGATCGATGCTCGCCATCTGCAATTGCTCGCGCTCGTTGGTCATGCGCGCATCCATGCTGGCCGCGCCCAGCAGGAAGTAATCCGAGGTATAGGCGAGCAGGCATTGATGCAGGATCGGATCGTCGGGCACGCGATCCTTCAGCCGAATCCAGACCTTGATGCGCGGCTCGCGCGGAATCTCGGCGAGGGGATCGGGCAACTCGGCCGGACGGAAATCGAATGGATGTTCGTGTTTGCGGAACGGATTCGGACGATCCGGCGCTTTGCGCTTGAGCTCCTCCACCGCGGTCATCAGATCCGGCAGCGACTCGGGATCGGGCACTTCGGGCATCTCGCCCTGCCGATCGATGGCGGCTTGTTCCGTTTGAAAAGAGGCCGACATGTGAAAGATCTGCTCGCCATGCTGAATGGCGACCACGCGGCGCGACGAGAAGCTCTTGCCGTCGCGACTGCGATCCACCTCGTAAACGATGGGATGATCGGGATCGCCGGCGCGCAAGAAATACGCATGCAATGAATGCACTTGCCGGCCTTCGATGGTGGCGTACGCCGCCGCCAGCGCCTGGCCGAGCACTTGCCCGCCGAACACGCGCCGGCCGCCGGGGTCCCGGCTCTCGCCGCGAAACAAATCGACTTCCAATCGCTCCAGCTTCAACACCTGGAGCAGATCGGTCAGCAGCGGGTTCACGATGTCTGCTCTCCGGTGACGCCCAGCCGCTTCTGCATGATGGGGCTGGTGGTCGTGTACTGCAGCGGGATTCTTTTCGCCGGATTCAGATGCGCGGCCACCGCGAACGCGGCCAGCGCTGCTTCATGGAAGCCCGACAGAATCAGCTTCTTCTTGCCGGGATAGGTGTTGATGTCGCCCACCGCGAAAATGCCCGGCACGCTGGTCTGGAATTTTTCGGTGTCGACCTGGATGGCGCGCTTGTCCAGCGCCAGGCCCCACTCCGCGATCGGCCCGAGTTTGGGATGCAGGCCGAAGAACACCAGCGCGCGCTCGCCGTGCAGATCTTCCAGCTCGCCATCGTTTCTTTTGACGCGCACGCCTTTGAATTCACCGTTCTCGGTGATCAGCGACTGCGCGATCGCTTCGACATAGCGCATGCTTCCGGACGCGACCAGATCTCGCATCTTCGCAACCGAGGCCGGAGCTGCGCGAAATTCAGCGCGACGATGCACCAATGTCAGGCTCCGCGCCTTGCCCGCCAGCTCCAATGTCCAGTCCAGCGCCGAATCGCCGCCGCCGAAAATCAGCAGATGCTTGCCGGTGAACTCCGAGGAGTTCTTCACCTTGTAATGAATGCTTTGTCCTTCGAACGCTTCGACGCCTTCACAACCGAGCCGTCGCGGCTGAAACGAGCCGAGCCCGCCGGCGATGATCACGGTCTTGGCATGAAAGCGCGTGTCGAGCGACGTCTTGAGCAGGAAGGTATGGTCGGGCAGCACTTTGAGCTCGGTGACTTCCTGTCCCAGATGAAACTGCGCATTGAACGGCTTGGCCTGTTGTAACAGCCGATCGACCAGCTCCTGCGCGCCACACACCGGCAACGCCGGGATGTCGTAAATCGGTTTCTCGGGATACAGCTCGCTGCACTGGCCGCCGGGATGCTGGAGTGAGTCGATGATGTGGGCGCGAATGCCCAGCAGGCCCAGCTCGAAGATTTGAAACAGGCCGCAGGGGCCCGCGCCGACGATGACCGCATCCGCTTGAATCGCGCCGTCGACATCGGCGCCTGTCGCGTTATCACTCACATTGGTGCTCAAAACTGCTCTCCCCTCGAGTGTAGCGATGACGGCCGTCGATTCTACACGGGCCGCCCGTTCCACACCGCGCGCCATCTGACAGAGATGTCAGCTGTCGGTCAGCTGACCGCCAGCGCAGCGCCCACTACCCATCGTGAGGCGATGAGTCGCCATCGAAGTGCGGTCGGCTGCATTGTCGCTCATGGGATGCCGTGAAAGAATCGGTAGCTCCGTCCCAGCTGTAAGCCAGGAAATGTCCATGCGCTTGAACATCAACGGCAAAGAACATGTCGTCAACGACGTCGCCGAGGACACGCCGCTGCTGTGGGTCCTGCGCGATCACCTCGGGCTCGTCGGCGCCAAGTATGGCTGTGGCGTCGCTCTGTGCGGAGCTTGCACCGTGCATCTCAACGGTGCGCCGGTGCGATCCTGCTCCATTCGCGCGAGCGCAGTCGAAGGCCAGCAAATCACCACCATCGAAGGGCTGGCCAGCCAGGATGGAAAGTTGAATGCAGTGCAGGCCGCATGGATCGAGCACGATGTCGCTCAATGTGGTTACTGCCAGGCAGGCCAGATCATGGCCGCCACCGCGCTGCTCAAGAGCAATCCCAAACCCACCGATGCCGACATCGACTCCGCCATGGCGGGCAATCTGTGTCGCTGCGGTACTTACACGCGCATTCGCAAAGCCATTCACGCCGCTGCCGAGAAGCTGAGCGGCGAGATGGTGAGCCAGAACTGATTCGGGGGTGTAGAGATGAGCGCAGTCGAAACTTCGATTCTGTCCGCCGACGCGTATGTGCAGGACCTGCTTCGCGCCGCCGAGGCGCAGTCCGCGATCGGCAAGTTCAGTCGTCGTGCTTTCCTGAAAGTCACCGGTCTGGCGGGCGGCGGCCTGGTGCTGGCGTTCTACGTCGGCGAGCAAGGAATGGCGCTGGCCAACGGCAAGGCGCAAGAGTTCGCGCCGAACGCGTTCCTGCGTGTCGCGCCGAACGGAACCATTACGCTTTATTCCAAAGCGCCGGAGATCGGCCAGGGCATCAAGACCGCATTCCCCATGATCATCGCGGAAGAGCTCGATGCCGATTGGGCGCATGTGAAGGTCGAGCAGGCCGCCATCAATCCCGCCGTGTATGGGCGTCAAAGCGCCGGCGGCTCCCGTTCCATTCCGATGTCGTGGGATCAATTGCGGCGCGCTGGCGCTGTGGGCCGTGCGATGCTGGTGAGCGCGGCGGCCAAGCAATGGAATGTGAGCGAATCCGAGTGCACGACCGAGAACAGCACGGTTTTTCACAAGGCCAGCAAGCGCAAGGCGACGTATGCATCGCTAGCCACTGGCGCCGCGGCGCTGCCCGTGCCGGATGAGAAGAGCGTCAAGCTCAAAACTCGCGCCGAATACAAGCTGCTGGGCAAGCGCATCGGCGGCGTCGACAACCACGCGATCGTCACCGGCCAGCCGCTGTTCGGCATCGACCAGGTGGTGCCCGGCATGCAGTACGCGGTGTTTGTGAAATGTCCCGCGGTCGGCGGCAAAGTCGTCGCAGCGAATCTGGAAGAGATTCGTAAGCTGCCGGGGGTCACGCAGGCCTTCGTTCTGGAAGGCACGGGCAAGCCCACCGAGGTGATGCCGGGCGTGGCGATCCTCGCCAGGTCGACCTGGGCGGCATTCAGCGCGCGCCAGAAGCTGCAAGTGAAGTGGGACGAATCCACGGCTTCGAAAGACAGCTGGAGCGCGTTCGTCGAGCAGGCCAAGAAGCTGGCCTCGCAGTCTGGCCCGGACTCTTTGCGGAACACTGGTGACGTGGACAAAGTGTTTGCAGAGTCCAAGCCCGTGGAAGCGTTCTACTCCTATCCGTTCATCGCGCACGCGCCGCTCGAGCCGCAGAACACGACCGCCTCTTTCAAGGACGGTGCCGTCGAAATCTGGTCGCCGACACAGACGCCGGAAGCAGGCGTGAAGCTTGTTGCCGATGTGCTGGGTATCGCTCCCGAAAAAGTCACATTGCATCAGACGCGCGTGGGCGGTGGCTTCGGCCGCCGTTTGATGAACGATTACATGTGCGAAGCCGCGGCCATCGCCAAGCAGGCCGGCGTGCCGGTGAAGCTGCAGTGGACGCGCGAAGACGACATGCATCACGACTTCTTTCGTGTCGGCGGCTTTCACTCGTTCAAAGGCGGCCTCGACAAGTCGGGCAAGCTGGTGGCCTGGCAGGATCATTTCATCACTTTCACGCAGGACGGCCAGCGGCCCACCAGCGGTGGCGACTTGAGCCCGGATGAGTTTCCGGCTCAGCTGCTGCCGAATGCCCGGCTGACTCAGACGAAGCTGCCTCTGAAAATTCCTACCGGCCCTTGGCGCGCGCCGCGCTCATGCTCGATTGCGTTCGCCACTCAATCGTTCCTGCACGAGTGCGCCGTCGCCGCCAAGCGCGATCATTTGGAGTTTCTGCTCGAAGTCATGGGCGAACCGCGCTGGCTGCAACCAGGCAATGAATTCGCCTTGAACACCGGGCGCGCGGCTGCCGTGATCAAGCTCGCCGCCGAGAAAGCCGGCTGGGGGCGCTCACTGCCCAAAGGCCGCGGCCTCGGCCTCGCCTTCCACTTCAGCCACGCCGGCCACTTCGCCGAAGTCGCTGAAGTCAGCGTCGACGCGAATCGCAAGCTGACCGTGCATCGCGTGGTGGTCGCCGGCGACATCGGTCCCATCATCAACATGAGCGGCGCCGAGAACCAGACCGAAGGCGCCGTCATCGACGGCTTCAGCGCCGCCATGGGCCAGCAGATCGACTTCGAAAACGGCCGCATCGTGCAAAACAATTTCGACGCTTACCCCATCCTGCGCATCGCCAGCGCGCCCAAGGTGGAGTCTTATTTCTTCGAAAGCGACTTCACCCCCACCGGCGTCGGCGAACCCGCCCTCCCCCCGGTCGCACCCGCCATCGCCAACGCCATCTTCGCCGCCACGGGCCATCGCGTGCGGTCGATGCCGTTTACGAGTGAGGGGTACACGGTTTAGCGCGGAATCGGGGCAAGCCCGGCGCAGAGCGCTCGGTCTTGCCCCGCCCTGGAATAGCAAAGAGCGAATCCCGAGCCACTGGGCGCCTATTTCGCGACTGCGCAATGAAACAGATCTACGCGCGAATCTAGTGCTCGCTCGTCACAGCGCCGACGTTACCTGTCGCGATGCCCATGATGATTCAACGCCAGGCGTTGAACATCTGGAACACGGCACGCGGCGATCTGTTACAGGCGAGCTAGCGGCGGCCCAGTCCCCGCTGGACAGCAAACAGCGCCGCCTGAGTCCGGTCCTCGAGCTTGAGTTTCGCGAGGATGGTGCTGACGTAGCCTTTGACGGTGCCCTCGGTGAGGTGGAGCTCGTCGCCGATCTGGCGGTTGCTCATGCCGCGGGCGATCAGTTCGAGGACGCTGCGTTCGCGTTGGGTCAGCAGCGCCAGAGGATCCGCCTGGCGATTGCGTAACTGCTCCACCAACGAGCGTTGGGCCAACGGATGCAGCCAGGTCTGGCCGCCGGCGACGGTGCGTAGCGCGGTGACGAAGTCGGATTTGGTGACGTCCTTGAGAATGTAGCCGGCCGCGCCCGCCGCCATGATTTCGCGGACCTGCCCGTCTTCGGCGTACGAAGTCAAAGCAATGACTTTCACAGCCGGCGATGTCGCGCGTATCACGCGAATGGCGTCGCTCGCGGCCATGCCGGGCATTTTCAGGTCCATGAGCACGATGTCCGGCTGCAAGCGACGCACCGCTTCGCAGGCCTCGTCGCCGTTGGCCGCCTCGCCGACAATGACGAATTCTTCGCCGTCGTCGAGCAGCGCGCGCAGGCCTTCACGCACGATGCCGTGATCGTCCACCAGTAACAGCTTGATCGTGCGAGTGGCGCCTGTCACGGGGTCATCGCCAGCAGCGGAATGCGGATACATACATTGGTCCCTCGTCCAGGCTGCGATTGAACTTCACAGACGCCCCCGAGCGCGGCGGCGCGCTCGCTCATGGTCTGCAGGCCGATGCCCTGTTCGGGAGTATCCCGAGGCACTTCGGCGCGAGCCGCGACGTCAAAGCCGCGTCCATTGTCTTGAATACTGAGCATCAACACATCGTCGTTCACAGCCGCGCTGACATCCAGACGATCCGCACCGGAATGACGGATGGCGTTGGACAACGCCTCACGGCAAATCAGATACAAGCGTTCTTCGAGCGAAGGCGACTGCGAACGATAGGCTGCGAAATCCAGCCGGATGCTCGGCGTCTGCGGCGCGAGAATGAAAGCAAATCGTTGTAGCGCCGCCGCGAGCCCCATTCTTCTAACATCGCCG
The DNA here is from genome assembly GCF_016801985.1 of Steroidobacter gossypii. Classification (GTDB taxonomy): domain Bacteria; phylum Pseudomonadota; class Gammaproteobacteria; order Steroidobacterales; family Steroidobacteraceae; genus Steroidobacter; species Steroidobacter gossypii. The sequence goes on from NZ_JAEVLS010000001.1 coordinate 293,961, forward strand.
ACCCCGGCATTCTCGACCATGTTCAAGCCGCTGGGATCCGGTCGCAACTCTCGCAACAGCGCGCGCATCTCAGCGAATGCCAGTCGAGCGAGCTCTTCGATGCGACGCGCCCTGCGCTCGCCCTCGGCGGGATCGCGCCGCCATGCCGGCACGATGGATTGCGACATCAGACTGATGGACGAAAGCGCCTGACTCACCGCGTCGTGCAGATCGCGCGCAAGCCGCTGTCGTTCTCGCATCACTGCAGCCTGACGCGCCTCGCGCGACAAGCTGGCGTTCTTGACGGCGACAGCCAGGTGATCGGCGATGATCTGAATGCTGGCGACATCGTCCTCGTCGAACGGCTCCAGGCCTTCGATATTGATACAGCCGAACACCTCCTCGCCAAGCACGATGGGCATGGCCAGCTCGGTCCGCACGTTGATCGGAATCGGCGGCGGCACATATCGCGGATCTTTCCGCACGTCGTTGACGATCTGCGGCGAGCGCGTCAGGACCGCCGCACCCGTGATGCCACGCGTAACAGGCATCCGATGGCACAGATCCATGACATCGCCGTAGTTGCCGGCATGCCCATCGAACAACAAATATTCCTGGTCCTCGTCGCGATAGAGCAGCGGAATAACCACGTTGGGATAGCCGAGATGCTCATGGATCACCTGCGCGGCGGTCGCGACCAGCTCGTTTGCTTCCAACCCGGTGGTGATCACACGCGCGATGTGAGCAATCAGCGTCATGCGCTCGGTGCGACGTTTCTCACGCTCGTAGCGCATTGCGTTCTGAATCGCGATGGCCGCGTGCCGCGCGAACACGCGCAATGTTTCCAGATCGGAAGCGCCGAACTTCCGCGGCGGCGGCGCCCCCAGGCCGAACACGCCCAGCAGCCCGCCGCCGGGGCCATGAATAGGCACACCGATCACCGCATAATCCCGCAGCTCGGGCAGCGAGATGCGCGACATCTCGCCATAATGATCGGCGATGATCGGCCGCCCGGTCGCAAGCACCTTGCCGATCAAGCCTTCGCCCGGTTCGAATTCAAGACCGAGCTCGCTGAGCGGCAACTGATGGATGGCCTCGACCTGCACCGTATGCCGGCGCGGCACATACAAACCGATAGTGCCGCCGCCAGCGCCCAGCAGACCGCAGGCGCGCGTGATGATGCTGGTGAGCAGCGGGCGCAGCTCCAGCTCGCTGGCGATCTCCTCCAGAATGGTGTTGAAGGGCTCGCTCATGGCGGGCATGTCGAGGCCTTCGAATCTCGGTATTCCGGAACTCACGGGAGGCATCTGCGCGCGGGTGATGAGCGGAGTATTTGCTGGGTGCAAGCTGCGTTCAAGTGGCCCTCCGCTGCACTGTCTTTGGTCAGGAAAGCCCGCTGCCATTCGCCACCGGCCAGCCGGCTAGCGGTTCTCCAAGGACCGCGGCGCCCGATGCGTGTCGAGCACCAGGGGCAGTAATGCGCCTATCAGCTTGCGCACCGCTTCGCGCTCCCGACCGACCATCTTGCGCAGCTCGTTGCCGATGATGGCGTCGCCCAATGCCGCCACCGTGACGAACAGCGTCGCCGAAGTCACCCGCTCGTGAACGGTGGCCGCATCGCCCTCGGCTTCGGCGCCCCGCTCGACACTATCGATGTAATCGCGCACCACTTCGCCGATGGGCGCCAGATGCCTGGATTCACCAGTCAGCGCCATCCACGCCGCCAGCCGCGCTGCGCCGCCTCGATCGAAGGCGTCGAACACGATGTCCACGAAATCCTTCACTTCGCCCTTGCCGGCGCGCAAGCGCATGACGGCCGATTCGATCGTGGTGGTGAGCTCGCTGACCATCTGGCGCATCAGCTCCGATTGCAGCCCCGCGGCCGAGCCGAAGTGATGAATGAGATTGGTGTGGCTCATGCCCAGATCGTTGGCCACGGCCTGCAGCGTGATCGAATCCGGACCTTCGGCCAGCAGCAAACGGCGCGCCGAGGCCAGGGCCAGAGTGCGCGCTTCTTCCGGCGTCCGCCGTACTCGCGGTAGCTGCGACTTGGCCGGTTTCGCCGCAGTTTTGCCCACCGGGCGCGATGCTTTCTTGGCCTGGGTCACTATTGACAATACTCTCAATAAGAACTTTAAATAACCGCCCGAACACGATCCCGAGCCGCTCGCCCGCCCACGACATGGCCATGGATTTGGATATGAACACCCCAAGCTGCGGCACACCGGCCAACCTCACCATCACACCGCGCGATCTGAAGCTGAACCGCCACGCCAGCAGCCCGCGATGGTGGCATGGCGGCGACCCGGTGGCGACGGCCTTTTTCAACGCGCTGTCGGCGTCGTTTCCCCAGGGCGAGACGTTTTTCATCGAATCGGTGCGGCGCTATCGCGACCGTGGCGATGCGCGCCTGCAGGAGCAGATCGAAGCTTTCATTCGACAGGAAGCCGCGCACACCCGTGAGCACGTGGCGTTCAACAAGCTGATCAAGAATGCGGGCTATGACACGACCGCCATGGATGCCGAAACGCGCCGTCGCCTCGATATCGCGCGCTCACGCCATCCGCTCGCCCAATTGGCGATCACGGTGGCGCTCGAACATTTCACGGCCATCATGGCCCATGATTTGTTGACCGATAAGAATCCGCTGCCGGGTGCACCGCCGGAATTGTTGCGGCTATGGCAATGGCACGCCATCGAAGAGGTGGAGCACAAGGCCGTGGCGTATGACACGTTCCTCGCCGTCACGCGCGATCTTTCGCCCATGAAACGTTGGGCTTTGCGATGTCACGTCATGCTGCTGATCAGCGCTCAGTTCTGGTATTCGAATTTCGAGCGCATGGCGGACTTCTTCCGCCAGGACGGCATCAACACCCCGCGCACTTGGTGGCGGGTATTGACCTATTTGTGGTTCAAGCCAGGGATGATGCGCCGGATCTTCCGGCCGTGGCTGAGCTTCTTCCGGCCCAGGTTCCATCCTTGGGACCACGACGATGGTGAACTGGTTCGCGAATTCGAGCAGCGCCTGAAGCTCGACCCGTCTTCGGCGGGCTGACAAACATCGCATTCAAGCCCAGTTCGACAACGTCGGCGGGCAAAAAATTCCCCAACGAGGTAACCGGAAACTGCTTACTTCCGGGAGCCTCGAACCGGGGAGCACATTCGTGTTGCGAGTGCTGCGCCGGGGCTTCGGCACGCACCGAGCAGATCATCTAATAACAGTTGGGAGCACACGAATGACTGCGACGACCATCAATACCTTTCCATCGATGCATAGTTGGAATTCGCCACGCGGCTGGGCGCTGGCCATCATCGTGCTGTTGCATTTGGGCTTCTTCTGGGCACTGAGCAGCGGCCTCACGCCGAAACTCCTCAAGGTGTTCATACCCGAGCCGCCTGTGTACCTGCCCGTGCCGTCGGAACCCAAGCCGCCGGAACCGGTCGTCATCAAAGAGCCGGTGATCCAGCAGCAGATCACTCCCACCGTGGTGCGCCCAGTGCTGGATTTCACTCCCGAGCCGGTTACCGATTCGACACCCCTACTGGTGCGCGAACCCACGGCGCCGAATGACTTCACCGGCAGCGGAAGCGTGGCCGAGCCGGCTCCGGAGGTGGTCGAGCCGCGCATCGACAGTCGTCGCGGATTGAGTGAGCCCTTCTATCCTCCGCAAGTCATTCGAGAAGGTGGCGAAGGCACGGTGCTGTTGTCTATCTATATTCTTGCCGACGGCCGCGTCGGCGAGGTGCGGTTGGATCGCTCCAGCGGCTACGCCAAGCTGGACGAATCGGCGATGCGCGAAGCCAAGCGATGGCGCTTCGTTCCAGGCACCAGCGACGGCAAGCCGACGGCGATGTGGAAACAGCTGCCGGTAACTTTCAAGCTGAACACCCGCATGTAACTTCGTTGGCGGCGCCGGACCGAGCGGCCGGCGCCGCTCTCGTGTTTGATCACGACTGAAGCATGGTGCGGGACGGCTGTTCGTTCAGCGATTGCCGGATCTGCTGCGCACCCGCTGTGCCCTGCTCGAGCGCCTTCTCCATGTTATCGGCATATTTCTCGATGCGCTTGGGTGGCAGCAGCGGCTCGTTCGGATCCACGTTCATTTCCACCAGCGCCGGGCCTGGATGGGACAGCGCTTGCTCGAGGACGTAACCGCAGTCCTCGGGCAGCACCACTCGATAGCCTTTCAAGCCCATGGCTTCGGCCACTGCCGCAAAATCGATGGGTTGCAGATCGCATTCGTACTCGGGATTGCCCAGGAACATCATCTGTTCCCATTTGATCTGCCCGAGGGTGTTGTTCTTGATCACAACGACCTTGACGGACAGTCCATAGCGAACAATGGTCGCGAGTTCGCCGAGCAACATGCTCAGGCCGCCGTCGCCGACGAACGCCACCACCTGGCGCTGCGGATATAACAGCGCGGCCGCGATCGCATACGGCACAGCGCAGCCCATCGAAGCCATCATGCCGGAGCCGAAGAAGATCTGTTTGCCGACCGCATCGATGTAACGTGCGCACAAGCCAGTGTTGTGACCCGAGTCCCAGGCCACGATGGCATCATCCGCCAGGCGCTCGCTCAGTTCGTATGCAGCGCGCCCGGGCTTCATCGGTTGTTCATCGGCCATGGCGGACTCGCGTAGCACGCGTCGCCACTCTTCCATGCGCTGCTGGCATCGCTGCAGGAAGTCACGCGTTTGCTTCCGTTTAAGCTTGGCGTTGAGCATTTCCAACACTGCTTGCGCGTCTCCCACCAGCCCGACTTCCGCTGGCGCCCGCAGGCCGATGCGCGCAGGGTCGTGATCGATCTGCACCACCCGCGCCTGGCCCGGCTTCGGGTAATACTCGATGTATGGAAACGTCGAGCCCACGATCAGCAGTGCGTCGCACTCCTCCATCGCTTCGTGAGAAGGACGTGTGCCGAGCAGACCGATGCCTCCCGTGGTGAGTGGGTGCGTATCGGGAACCACCGCCTTGCCGAGCAAGGCCTTGATGATCGGCGCGCCAAGCAGATCGGCCGTTCGTAACAATTCATCGCGGGCCCCTAGCGCGCCTCGCCCGGCGAGAATCGCGACCTTGGAAGCCGAGTTCAGGATCTCGGCAGCCTTGTACACCTCTTCCAGCACGGGCAACTGCAGACCTTCCGCCGCGACCACCGACGTGTGATGCGGCTTGTTGCGGGATGAAGCTTCGATGTCCTGCAACGCTTCCTCCTGCACGTCGACTGGTATCGAGAGATGCGCCACGCCGTGCTTCGACAAAGCAGTACGGCACGCAAGCGTCACGACATTCTCCACATGAGCGGCGCTCATCACGCGCGAGCTGTACACCGCGACATCCGCAAACAAACGCGTTTGATCTACATCCTGCTGTGTGTACGTGTCCATGAGATCGTGATACGGCGCCCCAGTGATGGCGATCACGGCGGCGCCGTCGCCCTTGGCGTCGTACAGGCCATTGAGCAAATGCACCCCGCCTGGCCCGCTGGTCGCCAGACAGCAGCCGAGCTTGCCCGTGAGCTTGGCGTGCGCCGTGGCCATGAAGGCGGCGGATTCCTCGTGCCGCACCTGGATGAAACGCAACTTTCCCTGGCGATGACGGATGGCTTCCATGATGCCGTTGATGCCGTCGCCGGGCAGGCCGTAGATGGTGTCGACACCGCAACGTATCAGCGTGTCGATCAGCAGTTCGGCGGCATTGCTCATGGCGAATCTCCCTGGCAGAAGTGCACGGCGCGCGCGCCGCTGATGCGTCTGCAATGTTGAGTTCGCAGGCTAGGTTCCAGCCCGGTCGAGCAGGAACACGTCGGTGGGCGGTGCGTTGCGCTGCTGTATCCATTCACATCGAACACCGCGGAGTATCGCCATGAACACCACCACAGCGGATCTACAACGTCCTCTGGCGTTAGTGACCGGCGCCTCGAGCGGCATCGGCTACGAGCTGTCCCGCAAGCTCGCCCAACGCGGCTACGACCTGGTGATGGTTGCGGACAACGCCGAGAAGCTCAGCCAGGCCGCCGAGACGCTGTCTGAGATTGACGATGACGCGCAGGTTGAAGTTGTACAGGCGGATCTTTCTCAGCGCGAGGGAGTGAAGAAGGTTTACGACAGCGTGTGCGCGTTGCGGCGCCCGGTCGCTCTGCTGGCAGCCAACGCCGGCGTCGGCGTGTATGGCGGCTTCTCCGACGAGACCGATCTGGAAGAAGAGATCTCGCTGATCAATCTCAACGTCACCTCGCAGGTCCACCTGGTCAAACTGATTTCTCGCGACATGCTGGAGCGCGGCGGTGGCGACATTCTGATCACCTCGTCGGTCGCCGGCGTGCTGCCTGGCCCGCGCATGGCGGTGTACGCCGCCAGCAAAGCATTCCTGCGTTCGTTCGGTCAGGCCATTCGCAACGAGCTCAACGACAAAGGGGTGCACGTCACGGTGCTGATGCCGGGCCCGACCGATACCGACTTCTTCGAACGCGCCGAGATGGAAGAGACGGTGGTCGGGGAAGCCGACAAACAGGATCCGGCGGAAGTGGCCGAAGCTGCCATTAAAGCGTTGAACGAAAATCAGGGTCACGTAGTGACCGGGATGAAGAACAAATTGCAGGTGGGCGCGGCCCGGCTGATGAGCGACGAGAACAAGGCCAAGGCTCACGCCAAGCAGACTGAACCGAAGCAGCCGTCCAAGCACTAGGCTGGGCGGCGCGAAAGCGCGCTAGCGCCGCCGCCGGCTGTCGCGTGCGATCGCCGTGATCGCGATGCCGGCGGCAAACGCCGCATATACAGCCACCATTCCCTTTGCGCTGACATGTTTCTCGAATCCGGGCCGCAACCGGGGCGGGGTCAAGTAATAGTCCACGAAGTACGCGGTCGTTGCGCTCACCGCCGCTTCGGCGCAATGTTGGATCGCAGGCTTGTGACGACGTCCACCGAAGATGGCTTCATGCATTACACCCCAGAACATGGAAGTGGCGTGATGAATTGCGTAGCCCGTTGCGGTATGCCGCAGTGTCGCTTCCCTGGTGTAAGCTTCGGCCTCGCCCCACAACCACTGGCTCGGTCCATTCAAACCGCCTGCAGCACTGCCTTCGTGAGCTGCGCTGCAGACCATCAATGCAGCTGCCGATGCGACGCTCGCGGCGCTGCCTGTCACGACGGCGTCGCTGGCCAGTCGTTTCATCATGGAGCGTGGTCGCTTGCGTAACACCGCAAGCCGGCGACCGACCGGGGTGCGGTGGGGAACTCTGCTGTGCATCGTCAGTTCAACCTCGCAGATACGTTAGGAGTTCCGTCGAGGCATGGTCATCCTGATCACCGGCGCCACAGGATTCATCGGTAGCCGACTGGTCGGGGCGCTGCGCGCCGCTGGGCATCGGGTGATCGTCGCCAGCCGCCGCGTCGGCACGGGCGGCGATGCGGTTGCAGCCGATTTCACACGAGACCTCGATCCAGCGGCATGGGCGCCGCGCCTGCAAGGCGTCGACGTCGTCATCAACGCCGTCGGCATCATCCGCGAGCAAGGCGCACAGACATTTGAAAACATTCACACTCGGGCGCCTCGAGCGCTGTTCTCGGCATGCGCCGCGACCGGAGTGAAGAAGATCATTCAGATTTCCGCGCTCGGCGCCGACCGAGGTCGCTCGCGCTATTTCACGAGTAAGCATGCAGCCGACGAATACCTGGCGGGGCTGCCCCTTGCGTGGACGATCGTGCAACCCTCGCTCGTGTTTGGCGCAGGGGGCGCCAGTGCCGCCATGTTTTCGTTGCTTGCAAGCCTTCCCCTGGTTCCGTTACCCGGAGGGGGGCAGCAACGAATTCAACCGATTCACGTGGATGACCTGGTCGCCGCGATTTGCGAACTGACCGAAACCTCTGCGATGAATCGGCGCCGCGTGGTGCTGGCCGGCCCGGAGCCGCTCACGCTGAAAGACTTTCTCGGAACCCTGCGGGCGCGGATGCAATTGCCACCGGCAAGGTTTATAAACATTCCCGCCGCGGTGATGCACGCCTCGGCCGCTGTCGCCGAATTCGTGCCTGGTTCGCTTCTGGACCGAGAAACGTTGTCCATGCTCAACGCCGGCAACACCGGTTCCCCTGAAGATACGCAGCGCCTGCTCGGCCGCGCGCCAAGAGCACCGGAGCAACTGATCGCCGACGGGCAGCGCGAAGCTCTGCTGACCAAAGCGCAACTCGCCTGGCTGCTGCCGCTGCTTCGGATCAGTATCGCGCTGGTATGGATCTGGACCGGCATCGTCTCGCTCGGCTGGTACCCGACCGAAGCCAGCTATGAGCTGCTGGCCCGTGTGGGCATCACCGGCGCGTTGGCTCCTGTCATGCTGTACGGCGCGGCCGTGCTCGATCTGCTGATCGGCATTGCCATCCTGGTGCTGCCCCGCCGCGGCTGGCTGTGGTTGTTGCAGCTCGCCGTCATTGGCGGCTACACGCTGATCATCACTTTCAAGCTGCCGGAGTTCTGGTTGCATCCGTATGGCCCGCTCAGCAAGAACCTGGTGATGCTGGCCGCCATCTATCTGCTGTATACGCTGGAAGGGCGATGGAATACCTCGTCGTAAAGTGGCTGCACATCCTGTCGTCGACCCTGTTGTTCGGCACCGGGCTGGGCTCGGCATTTTATATGTTCTTTGCCAGCCTCACGCGCGACGCGCGCGTCGTCGCGACAGTCGTGCGGTATGTCGTGATCGCCGACTACGCGTTCACCACGCCCACCATCATCATCCAGCCGCTCACCGGGCTGTACCTGATTCATCTCGCCGGCTTCCCGCTCACCAGCAAGTGGATTGTCGTCTCCTTCGCGCTGTACTTTCTCGCCGGTGCATGCTGGTTGCCGGTGGTGTGGATGCAGATCAAGATGCGCGACATGGCGGCCGCGGCCAGCGCGAACGGTACGGAGCTGCCACAGCGCTATTGGACTTTTTTGCGATGGTGGGTAGCGCTCGGCATCGTCGCATTCTGCGCGCTGGTGGTGGTGTTCTATTTGATGGTCGCCAAGCCCTCGTGATAGCGGCGCTCCCGATCGGATCGGTGGCGACGAGTTCGCACCAGCTCTTCTAGGACGGGTACGCCGGCGAGCACCGCGAAGCTCGCCAACAGCAGAGCGCGCCCGGAGCTGACCGGCGTTTCCAATGCCAGTATCGGCGAGGTCAGGCCAGCGCCGATCTCGGCCCAATGCAACACCCCGAAGATGGCGACCGCGACCACGGGCAGCACTTCCATGAAACCGTGGATCTGCTGCTCGAGCGGAGAGATGTAGCGCCGGCCATCCGTATAGGAAACATCCAGGTGGGCCAGCACGGAATGCACGACGATCAGGATCACCATGGCGCCGAATATCACCGCGTTCACTTTCAACAGCACGGCCGCGGCGAAAACGACCAACAGCGTCAGATACTGCAACAGGTGATACCGGGACTCGGGATTGCCGGAGGTATGCTCGATGTCGGTCCGGCGGTGGCACACATAGTCGCCGGCGCCCGCCAGCAGCCACAGGGGATAGATGCCCCACAGCAGCAGGCCTTCGAGCAGGGTTCGCAGACTCATCTCGGTGCCCATACCGATTGAAATCCTTCCTCGGTCAGCGAGGTTCCGCCCTTCAAGGAACCAACGCGACGCTGCTACATTCACAGCACATGCCCCGCACACAACGCCGGCCCAAAACCGCCCTGTTGATCCTGGATATGATTTCCGAGTTCGACTATCCCGATGGCGAACGGATCGTGCGGGGCGCGCGCAAAGCGGCCGGAAACATCGCACGGTTGCGACAGCGCGCGCACGCCGCCGACCTGCCGGTCATATATGTGAACGACACGGCGGGCAAATGGGAATCCGACCAAAAGTCCTTCATTCAGCGCTGCAAACGGCCGGAATCGCGTGGCCGCGACATCGCTGAACTGCTCGCCCCCGCGCCCCAGGACTACTTCATGTTCAAGCCGCGACACTCCGCATTCTTCGGCACACCCTTGCACACCCTGCTGCAGCGGCTGCAGGTCGGCAGGCTGGTGGCCACCGGCATTACCAGTCACCAATGCGTGCTGTTCACCGCCATGGACGCGCATGTCCGCGAGTTCGAGCTTGTCATTCCCTCCGACTGCATCGGCGCCGGCGCGGCGGCCGACACCAGGCATGCCTTGTACATTTTTTCACACGCGCTCATGGCTAAGATCAGCCGCTCCCGCCAGCTGCGCTTCTAGGTACGTAATCGTTGTAAGCCGCCGACCGTGCAAGGAACCAGGGCGAACGGCAGAAGGTTGAAGTGGGATGAGTGCTCCCGCGTTCTATGACATCCATTCTCATGGCCTGGTGCGCGTCGCCAGCTGCACGCCTCGGGTCGAAGTGGGGAATCCGGCGCTCAATCTTCAGCAGACGCTCGAGCTGGCGCGCATCGGGCACGAACAGCATATCGACCTGATGCTGTTCCCCGAGCTGGGCCTGTCCGCGTACGCCATCGACGATCTGTTTCTGCAGGACACGCTGTTACAGAGGGTCGAGGACGAGATCAGATTGTTGCTTCAGGCGACGGCAGCACTGCATTCAGTGCTGATCGTCGGGGCGCCGGTGCGGCGAAACGGGCGTGTCTACAATTGCGCGGTCATCGTGCATCGTGGACAGCTGCTCGGCGTGGTGCCGAAGTCGTTCCTGCCCAACTATCGCGAATATTACGAGAAGCGCTGGTTCGCTGCCGGGATTGGCACCGAGGGCCTGGCGATAGAGCTCGCCGGACAGATCGCCGCCTTCGGCACCGATCTGATCTTCGCCTGTCGCGACGTGGCTGATTTCGTGTTCCATGTCGAGATCTGCGAGGACTTCTGGGCCGCGACTCCGCCCTCGACGCAGGGCGCGCTCGCGGGTGCGCTGATCCTGTGCAACTTGTCTGCTTCCAACATCGTCGTAGGCAAAGCCGATGAGCGCGCCGTCCTGTGCGCGTCGCAATCGGTCCGTTGTCAGGCCGCCTATGTTTATTCAGCCGCTGGGCCGGGCGAGAGCACCACGGACCTCGCATGGGATGGGCAAGCGTCGATTCACGAGCTGGGCATACAGCTTGCGTGTACCGAGCGCTTTCCGCTCCAAAGTCAGATGGCGGTCGCCGACGTCGACGTCGAGCGGTTGCGGCTGGAGCGTATGCGAACGCCCACCTTCAACGATGCGGTGGCGGCTGCCGGCCATCCGGAGCGACGCTTCCGTCGGGTGGCGTTCAGCCATGCGCGAAGCGCCATCGACACAGGGCTGAAGCGGCTGATCGATCGCTTTCCGTTCGTGCCCGACGATGCGGCGCGCCTGGATCGCGACTGCTATGAAACATTCAACATCCAGGCCCAGGGGTTGATCAAACGTCTGCAAGCCACGGGTATCGACAAGATCACCATCGGCGTGTCCGGCGGGCTGGACTCGACCCATGCGTTGCTGGTGGCGGCCAAGGCGTTCGATCTCATAGGGCTGCCCCGTGGAAACATCCTCGGCTTCACCTTCCCCGGCTTTGCGACCAGCGAGCACACCAAGAAGAATGCTTGGGCGCTGATGCGCGCACTCGGGATCACCGCGGAAGAGATCGACATCACGCCGATGGCAAGGCAGATGCTCGCGGACCTGAAGCATCCCTACGCGGCCGGCGAGCAAGTGTTCGATGTCACATTCGAGAACGTCCAGGCTGGCGTGCGCACCGATTATCTGTTCCGGCTCGCCAATCAGCGTAACGCGCTGGTGCTTGGGACCAGCGATCTTTCGGAGCTGGCGCTAGGCTGGTGCACGTACGGCGTCGGCGATCATATGAGCCATTACAACGTCAATGGCTCGCTGGCCAAGACCATGATTCAGCACCTGGTGCGTTGGGTGATCGGCAGCGGCCAGTTCGACGCGGGCACATCGCAAACCCTGCGCTCCATTCTGGAAACCAAGATCTCGCCCGAACTGGTGCCGGGCCCAGGCGCCGCTCTGCAGAGCACGGAAGCGAAGATCGGTCCGTACGAGTTACAGGACTTCAATCTTTATTACCTCACGCGCTTCGGACTGCGCCCCTCCAAGATCGCCTTCCTGGCCTGGCATGCATGGCGGGACGTGGCGCATGGCGCGTGGCCCGAAGGCATGACGCAGAGCATGCGCCGGGCCTATCCGCTGCAAGACATCAAACATTGGCTGCAGGTGTTCCTGTATCGATTCTTCACGATCAGCCAGTTCAAGCGCTCGGCGCTGCCCAACGGACCGAAAGTGATGTCCGGCGGCAATCTTTCGCCTCGCGGCGACTGGCGCGCGCCATCGGATGGCAATGCCGCCATCTGGCTCGAGGAACTGGAACAGAACGTTCCTTAACTCGCGTCCTTGAGGAATTCCTCGAGATACGGCGCTGTCCGGCTGCGCTTCGAACTCGCCACGTCCGCGGGCACTCCGGTGACCACGATGGATCCTCCTTCATCGCCCGCGCCCGGCCCCATGTCGATGACCCAATCGCTGCCGGCGACCACCCGCATGTCATGCTCCACCACCACGACGGTATTGCCGGCGGCGACCAGGCGTTCGAGTTGCACCACCAGCCGTTCCACATCGGAAGGATGCAGGCCGGTGGTCGGCTCATCCAATACATACAAAGTGTCGCCCTTGGACAGGCGTTGCAACTCGGTGGCGAGCTTGATTCGCTGGGCTTCACCGCCGGACAACTCCGTCGCCGCCTGTCCTAGTCGCAGATAACCCAGCCCAACCTCACGGAGCACGTTCAGCGAGCGATGGATATGCGGCTCGTCGGCGAAAAATTCCCAGGCGGTGTCCACCGTCATGGCCAGCACTTCGGCGACGTTCTTGTCCCGATAGCGGACCTCCAGCGTCTGCGCATTGTATCGCGCGCCATGACAGGTGGGGCATGGCGCATACACGCTCGGTAGAAACAGCAACTCCACCATCACGAAACCTTCGCCTTCGCAGGTTTCGCAGCGCCCTTTGGCGACATTGAACGAGAACCGGCCAGCGTCGTATCGACGCGAACGGGCACTCTTGGTTGCCGCGAACAGTTTGCGCACGTAGTCGAACAGTCCGGTGTACGTGGCCAGGTTGGACCGTGGCGTGCGGCCGATCGGTTTCTGATCCACTCGCACCAGGCGTTTGATCCGCTCCATGCCCGTGGTGATCTTGCCCCCCAATGTTTGCACGACCGTGCGCTCGAGCTCGCTGCCCTCATCGTCGTCGCTCGCCACGTGCTGCCCCAGGTGGGCCGAAACCAGCTCCACCAGCACCTGACTCACCAGTGTCGACTTGCCCGAGCCGGAAACACCCGTGACGCTGGTCAGCAGTCCAAGCGGAAACTGCGCGTCGAGCTTGTGCAAGTTGTTCCTCGTGACGCCACTCAGCTTCAACCAATCTCGCGGCGTGCGCGGCTCGCGCTTCGGTAGTTTGAACTCCGAGAACAAGAATCGCCTTGTTTGCGACACTTGGACGGAGGCGAGGCCTTCGGGACGACCGCTGTACAGGATCTCGCCACCGTGCTCGCCCGCAGACGGGCCGACATCGACGATCCAGTCGGCGTGGCGGATCACGTCCAGTTCATGCTCGACCACGAACAGCGAATTGCCCGCCCGCTTCAGTTGATCAAGCGCCGTTAGCAGCGCCTTCGTGTCGGCCGGATGCAAGCCGGCCGAAGGTTCATCGAGCACATACACGACTCCAAACAGGTTCGAGCGCACCTGAGTCGCCAGTCGCAACCGTTGCAGTTCGCCAGGGGACAACGTGGGCGTACTGCGGTCCAGCGACAAGTACCCCAGGCCGAGATCGAGCATCACGGCCACGCGCGCTTCCAGATCTTGCACGATACGCTGCGTGACCAGCGCCTTCTCCGGATGCTCGTCCTCCAGCTTGCGCCAGCGCGGCGCCGTGCCAGAGGCATACGGCTGCAACAGCCTGGCCAATTGTTTTATCGGCAATGTCGACATTTCCGCGATGTCGAGCCCCGCGAATTTGACCGACAGCGCTTCGCTCTTCAGCCGCTTGCCTTTGCACAGCGGGCAGTCGGTGCTCACCAGATATTGCGACACGCGCTTCTTCATCAGCGCGCTTTCGGTATTTGCGAACGTATGCAGCACATAGCGCCGTGCGCCCGTGAACGTCCCCTGGTAGCTCGGCTCCTCCTTGCGTTTCAGCGCACGGCGCACTTCATGAGGCTCGTAGCCGGCGTACACCGGCACGGTCGGCTGTTCATCGGTGAACAGCAGCCAATCGCGATCTTTCTTCGGTAGCTCGCGCCACGGTTTGTCGATGTCGAAGCCGAGCGTCACCGCGATATCGCGCAAGTTCTGCCCGTGCCAGGCCGGCGGCCAGGCCGCGATGGCGCGCTCTCTGATGCTGAGCGAAGGATCGGGCACCATGGAGGCTTCGGTCGCATCGTAGATCCTGCCGAGACCGTGACACGTAGGGCATGCGCCTTGCGGCGTGTTGGGAGAGAAAGATTCGGCGTACAGCAACGCCTGACCGCGTGGATAGTCGCCCGCACGCGAATACAACATGCGCAGCAGGTTCGACAGCATCGTGACGCTGCCCACCGACGAGCGCGTCGTCGGAGACCCGCGCTGCTGCTGGAGGGCCACCGCCGGCGGCAGACCGTCGATCTCGTCGACCTGCGGCACGCCCATTTGGTGGAACAGGCGTCGCGCATACGGAGACACCGACTCGAGATAACGCCGCTGCGCCTCCGCGTACAAAGTACCGAAGGCCAGCGACGATTTTCCCGACCCCGAGACGCCGGTGAAGACCACCAGCGCGTCGCGTGGAATGTCTACAGTGACGTTCTTGAGATTGTGCTCACGCGCGCCACGCACATGCACCATGCCGTGGGCGCGCGATTCTGTTCTTTTCACTCGCGCTTCACTTCCGGAAGATCATCAGGATCACCGAGATCACGATGCTGACGATGACCATGGTGGTAAGCGGAAAGAACAGCTTGAAGCCGGGCCGGTCGATCATGAAATCGCCGGGCAGCCGGCCGATGGGCAGCTTGGAAACCCACGGCCAGGCCACGCCGACCAGGGCGATGAGCAGGCCGAGAACGATGAGTGAGCGTTGCATGCAAGATTCTCCGCGGCGCATAGAATACACCCGGTGCGGTGGCGGTGTTCCCAGGCAGGCTCGGAATGATCGAGTTCTATCCCCAGATCAAAGCGATTCATATCGCCGCCGTGACGGCGAGCGGGCTGCTATTCCTGGTCCGGGGCGCGGCGCTGCATACCGGCATGTCCTGGCCGATGGCCGCGCCGGTTCGGTATCTGAGCTACATCGTCGACACCGCCTTGCTGGCGGCCGCGATCACCCTCGTGGCCACGCTGCATCAGTATCCGCTCGTGCACTCCTGGCTGACGGTGAAGGTGCTGCTGCTCGTTGCCTATATTCTGCTCGGCACGTTCGCATTGAAGCGCGGCTCGACTCGCACCATCCGCGTGCTTTGCTGGGTGGCCGCCCTGCTGGTGTATGCGTTCATCATCAGCGTGGCACGCGCGCACCACCCGGCGGGATTGTTTGCGAGTTCGTTGGCCGGTCAGGCGGAGCCTCGCGGAACCACCAACACGTCGCAGGTAGCGGCGTCCAGGATCTGATTGGCCACGCTGCCGATCAGTGCACGACGCATGCGACCCATGCCGCTCGTGCCCATCACGACCAGATCCGGCTGATACAACTCGATGGCGCGCCGGATCGACGCGGCGGGATGATGTTCGCCGATCACTACGGCATAACGAGCATGATCGGTGCTTGCCTGCTTCAGCAGGTTGCGCACCTGATCCGCTGCTTCCCGCCTCGAATCGTCGACGTATGCAACGACGTCTTCCGACGCGACGCCAGCCGATCGCATCATGCCTTGGTACGGAGGCTCGCAAACGTGCATGACCATGGCCTGCGTACTCGGACCCAGCACCAAGGCCTCGGCGGCGCGCACGGCTGCCCCGCTCTCCTCCGCAAGGTCCAGTGCGAGCAGCATATTGCGGTACTCAGCGTCCGCCTTGTCTCTGACCATGAGTAGCGGGCACTGCCGCGTGCTCAGAATTTTTTCCGCAAGGGTTCCTTCCAGCACATCGCGCACGCCGCGTTTTCGATGAGGCCCGACGATCAGCAGGTCGGGGCGCTGCTCGTCAATGGTCTCGCGAATCAATCGGGCAGGGCTACCGGTGCGGACGGCCACGTTCGGCGGTGGCCCAAAACGCCACAACGGAGCACGAGCGCGCGCATCGAGACCTGCAATGGCCATTTGCAGGGACTGTTCGAGATTGCGTTCGGAGGACACGGGTGAAACCACGTGCAATAACGACAGCTGCGCGCCCAGACGCTGCGCCAGCAACCCGGCACGATCGATGGCTGCCTCGCTTTTCGGCAGCAGATCGGTCGCGCACAACAGCTTCGTCATTTCGCCACCTCCAATGGCTTGCTAATGGGCCCCGGCGGCCACTAGCGGCGCCGCTGCAGTGCCGATGGATTGCACGGCCTCGATCCGCAGGCGACGGATGCCGCCGGGCATGAGCCATTCGACTTCGTCGCCTTCGCGATAGCCGAGCAATGCAGTGCCAAGCGGCGCCAGCACGGAAATGCGACGCGCGCCGACATCTGCCTCGGCCGGACTCACCAGCGTCAGCTCCTGCTGCTTGCCACTGCTCAGATCCAGGATGCGCACCAGCTTGTGCATAGTGACCACGTTGGGAGAGATCTGGCCGGGTTCGACCACTTGCGCGCGCTCGAGCTCGAGGCGCAACTCCTCCAGATGCTCGTGGTCGCGGCTCGGGGCAGAGCGGGCCATCAGCAGCCCGCGCAGCACGCGGGCGTCCGGCTCGGAAATTACAATCGGCTGTTCTCGCATCATCGTCTCCATGGGTTCGCTACCATGGTGGGGTCGATGGGCATTTAGCTCAATTAGAATTATTCTCGCGCGGGCTTCGCTACTCTCGAAGTTCCAGGAGTTGCCATGTCTTCGATCATTCCTCGGCTGAACTATCAGCACCTGCTGTATTTCTGGTCGGTGGTTCGCACTGGCAGCCTGACCCGGGCCTGCGAGGAACTGGCGCTGGCCGCTCCTACAGTGAGTGCACAGCTGCGTACGCTCGAAGAGCGGCTCGGTGAAAAACTGCTGGTGAAATCCGGCCGTACTCTCGTGCCCACCGATGTCGGCAGGATGGTTTACAGCTACGCGAACGAAATCTTCGGCCTCGGTCAGCAACTGCTGGAGGCGCTGGAACAGCGGCCGTCGGCTCGCCCGTTGAAGCTGCTGGTGGGCATCGACGACGTGCTGCCCAAGGAGATCGCATACAAGATCGTGGAGCCCGCGCTGCAGTTGAAACAACCCGTCCGCCTGATCTGCCGGGAAGGCACGCTGGAGCGCCTGGTCGCCGATCTGGCCATTCACGACATCGACGTCGTGCTGTCGGACTCTCCAGTGACGCCATCCTTGAACGTCCGCGCATACAGTCATTCGCTCGGCAGCTGCAAGGTCTACTGGATGGCGACGCCGGCGCTCGCCAAGACATTACGCCCCGGCTTTCCGAAGTCCCTGGATGGCGTGCCCATGTTATTGCCCACCGACGACACCGCGATCCGCCGCGCCCTGGACCAGTGGCTGGACCGACAGAACGTGCGGCCCTTGATGCTTGGCGAATTCGAGGACTACGCCATGCTCCGCGAGTTCGCCCGCGAAGGCCATGGCTTCGCCCCCGTCCCTTCGGTGCTCGAAGCGAGCTTCCGCCGCTTGCACGGTTTCGTTCGCATCGGGCTCGCCAAAGGTGTGAAAGCGGAGTTTTTTGCCATCTCGGTGGAGCGCAAGATCAAACACCCGGCCATCGCCGCCATGACCGACAACGCCCGTCAGCTGTTCTCTGGAAGTTGAGCTTGCCGTTGCGGCCGGAGCAAACATGATCTAGCCTGCCGGACGCCGATGCCTACATCTGTTACATCACTGTCGCGGACTCTTCGCATGAGCGCGCCTTCGTGGCTCGCGTTCATCGCCCTGCTCTGCTGGGCGGCATTGTTCAGCCCTGCGCAATCCCAGCATCGTTTCGTGGCCGGCCTGCTGGATGGCGTCGATATTCCCAACGCCATCATGTCGCTGGAGCGGCACGCGCCGCTGCTAACGGACGACCGCCAACGATCGGATGTCGCGCATAACGGAAACCCGCCAGCGCAGGGACTCGCTGCCCGCGCTGCAATCGATCAGATCGTCCTCCTCATTCGATACACCGCTGCGCTCACGTCATTGCCGGCGCAGCAGCCGATCCGCTCTCCCGCTCAACCCAGAGCTCCTCCCGTCAGCATCCACGCTGGCTGAAAATCTCAGTCGACCCGACTGAACGTTTCCATGTGGTTGTGTCTCCGGCGGCATCGCCGTCGGTACGCGCGTTGCTGCGCGCGTTGAAAGGGAGAAGTCATGGTTCCTGCAAGATGGAAGCTCGTGCTGTACGGGCTCATTATCCTCGTTGGCAGTCTCGTCGCATTGCCGAGTCTGCTGTCTACTGAACAACTCGCGAGCTGGCCCGATTGGCTGCCGCGCAAACAAGTCGCACTCGGCCTAGACCTGCGCGGCGGCGCTCAGCTGGTGCTGGAGCTCGACGAGCACGCCCTGCAAAAGGAGCAGGAACAAGCGGGCTTGAGCGGCGTCGCGGCCGCCGAACGCCTGAAGTCGGCGCTTCAGCAAAGCATCGAGATCGTCCGACGCCGCGTCGACGCCATCGGCGTGGCGGAGCCGACCATACAAGCGCTGGGCACGAATCGGATTCTGGTGCAGCTGCCCGGCGTGCAGGATCCGGCTTCCATCCGCACCTTGCTCGGCAGCACCGCGAAGCTGACGTTTCATCGAGTGCAATCCATAGAGCCGCGAGCTGAGGGCGATCCCCGCGTTGGATCGATTCGCGTGCCTGCTGCCGACGAGCCCATCGACTACATTCTGGAGCAACAGCCGATGCTTCAGGGCGAGCGACTCACGCAAGCCAGCGCCAGCATCGATTCACGCAGCGGCGGCCCAGTGGTGGCATTTCGATTCGACGCTGAAGGCGCCAAGAGATTCGCGGAGATCACACGACAGAACGTAGGCCGGCAGTTCGCCATGGTTCTGGACGGAAAAGTCATCAGCGCGCCCTTGATACAGGAGCCCATCACTGGCGGCGCGGGACAGATCCAAGGCAACTTCACTGTGGCCGAGACCAGCTCGCTGGCGGCCTTGTTGCGTGCCGGCGCATTGCCAGTGCCGTTGCAAATCGCGGACGAGCGCATGGTGGGACCGGATCTCGGCAGCGACGCCATTCGAATGGGCGCGATCACCGGCGCGGGCGGACTGCTACTCGTACTGGCGTTCATGACGGTGTTGTATCGAGGCTGGGGCGTGATCGCCAATTTCGCTCTGCTCGTGAATGTGACACTTACGCTCGCCGCTATGACGCTGCTCGGCGCGCCGCTAACCTTGCCTGGTATCGCGGGCATCGTGTTGGGCATCGGATTGGCGGTCGATGCCAATGTGCTGATCAACGAACGTATTCGCGAAGAAACGCGCAATGGCAAATCGGCCGCGGCCGCGCTGACCAACGGCTTCGATCGCGCCTACGCCACCATCATCGATTCCAACGTTACGGCGTTGATCGCCACCCTACTGCTGTTCTGGCTTGGCTCCGGACCGGTGCAAGGTTTCGCGGTCACCATGGCGATCGGCATCGGCATCTCGATGTTCACGGCCGTAGCGGTGGTGCGAGCACTGATGTCCTTGTGGGTTCGCTGGCGACGGCCACGGCAATTCGTCATCGGCTCGCTGCTGCCCGATCGCTGGATCCATGCGAAACCCAGGTTTCAGTTCATGCGTGCGCGGTTCATCGGAATCGGCGTTTCGTTGGTGTTGTCAGCAGCATCGGTGGCGTTGTTCATAAAGCCCGGCTTGAACTACGGCGTAGACTTCACCGGCGGCACGATCATCGAAGCGTCCGCGCCATCGACGATGCACATCGGCGAGCTCCGTACCGCGCTCGAACACGCCGATCTCGGCGAAGTGACGCTCCAGCAAGCGGGCGAGGATGGCTCGACCGTTTTGGTACGCATCCAGCAACAGCCCGATTCGTCCTCGGCCGCGCAAACACAAATTGCCGAGCAGGCGAAAGCTGCAATCGTTCAGGTGGAACCGGATGCGAGCTTCGATCGCGTCGACATCATCGGTCCCAAGGTCAGTGGCGAGCTGGCGGACGCCGGCATTCTCGCCGTGCTGTTCGCCAGCGTGGCCATGTTCGTCTATATCTGGATCCGCTTCGACTGGCATTTCGCGGTGGGGGCGATCGCAACCCTGATGCTCGACACGACCAAGGCGCTTGGGTTCTTCGCGCTCACCGGTCTCGAATTCAATCTCACCGCCATTGCCGCGCTGCTGACGCTGATCGGCTACTCCGTCAATGACAAAGTCGTCGTGTACGACCGCATGCGCGAGCATCTGCGTCTGCAGCCAGACGCGCCGCTGCGAGGGCTCATCGATCGAAGCATCAACGAGACGTTGGCTCGCTCGGTGTTCACCTCCGCCACGGCGTTTCTCGCCATGGTCCCAATGGCGATCTGGGGCGGCGCCACCGTTGCGAGCTTCGCCGTGCCCATGGTGTTCGGCATCGTGATTGCCGCCAGCTCGTCAGTCTTCATCGCTGCGCCCATCATGTTGCTGCTGGGCGAACGCATCAATCGAAGTGCACCGAAGTTGCAGGAGGCCGGCGCGATCCCGGAAGGATGAGCCGTTCGGCGCTCGCGTCACGCAATCCACTTGCGCACTGCCGCCTTGCCCGCGAGGTTGCCGACAAACGAAAGTGCGACGATACAAACGTCGAGCGGCGCACTTTGTCGCCGCAAGTACAGGCGGTCGAGGCGAGCGCTGTGTCGCGCGCTTCGACCGCCGATGAGTTGAGCGATGCCGGTGATGCCCGGCCTGGTTGTGAAGCGCCAGTCGTGACTTGCAGACGCCCAGTTCAGTCGCGCAACGTCGGCGGCGGTCAGCGGCCGCGGACCGACGACGCTCATTTCGCCACGACATACGTTCACAAACCGCGGCAGTTCGTCCAGACCGGTTCGCCGCAACCAGCGACCGACTCGAGTTACGACGCCGTCACGCATGGAACGGAATTTGAGAATTCGAAACGGTCGGCGGGCCGCACCGATGCGCTGCTGCGTGAAGAAAGGCGTGCCGCCATCATCCAACCAGATGGCAAAGCAGATGGCCGTGACGAGCGGCGCGAACACGATGCATGCGCAGGTGGCAAAAGCGAGATCCATGACGCGCTTGCCGAGGTACGCCGGTTGATCGATGCTCTCGGTCATCACACACCTGGGCTGATGCATTGACTCGCACGAGTGGCAGCTGCGAGCTCAAGTTCATCCATCGGCAGTCGCTCCAATCGCGTTCGCAGCTTCAGGTGACGCCGACGGGAATGCTCGATGAGCGGACGCCACACAGCCGCGGTCAGCTGGTGCTTGATCAATAAATGCCAGAATCGATTCGAGCGCTTGTACAAGTAGCTCATGGCCAGATAGGACGCGACGGCGCGCGGATCTTCCGGGCGGCGCTTCCAGATGGAGGCGTGGGAGAACAACCGGTCGTAACACCAGGCGTAGCCGCGATCGAGCTCTTCCCGGCTCATGTGCTTCGGCTGGAACACGACGTGCGCCGTGTCGTATTTGTCCCAGTCTCGGTGCACGATGCGCCCTTCGGCTTCGAGCTGTCTGAAAAACGGCGTCCCCGGATATGGCGTCAGGATATGAAACGTGGCGCATTCCAGACGGTTCGCCTCGATCCACTGCACCGTACGCTCGAAGACGTCGGGTCGATCGTGATCGAAACCGAGCACGAAGCTGCCGTTCACCTGGATTCCATACCGATGCAGCAGCGCAACCCGGCGCGCGTAGTCTTCTGGCGCCGGCGTACGCTTTCGGGCATCGCTCAGGTTGCCGGCGTTGAGCGATTCGAAGCCAACGAACACACCGGTGCAGCCGGCCAGCGCCATCTCACGCACCAGCGTGGGATCGTCTGTGACGTCGATGGTGACCGCGGCGCTCCAGATGATCCCGAGCGGTCTCAAGGCGATGCAAAGTTTTCGCAGGTAGTCGGGCCGCGATCCCAGGTTGTTATCGACGAACACCGTATAGGGTTGCCCGTCCGCAGCGATCTCGGCGACTACCTGCTCCACGTCGCGCATGCGGTAAGGCATGTGCAGACCATCCGTCGCCAGGTAGCAGAATCCGCAGCGATTGTGACATCCGCGGGAGGCGATCACGCTGGTCGTGGTGAGGAATGACTCTCGGGGCAACATACTTCGTCTCGGTGCGGGATCGAGTCGATAGGGCCGCGCGTAATCCGCTGAATAGCGCGGGCGCAATGCTCCGCGTTCGATGTCCTCCAGAATCTGCGGCCAGAGCAACACACCATCACCAATCGCGATGGCGTCCGCATGCGCGGCCGCTTCATCTGGACATGAGAGCACGTGCAAGCCACCGAGAACGACGATCGATCCTTGCGCGCGATACCAACGAGCAAGCTCGTACGCGCGCTTTGCGAACGTAAGGTGGACGGTGATGCCAACCACTTGCGGCAAGGGTGCTCGCGGCGGCGGACCTTGCAAGAGATTTTCATCCCAGTAGCGAACATCCCAATGTTCGGGAGTGGCTCCGGCAATGCTCGTGAGCGCCAGCGTCGGCGTGAGCACGTGCTTGCCATAGCTCGCCCGCGGATCCTTTGGATAGAACGGATTGATGAGCAGTGCGACGCGCGGCTGCGGTGTTCGATCTCCCGTGGGCACGGGCAACTCGGGAGCAATCGCCGTATCGGGTGGCACGGGCGTGGCACGCATGCGTCGAGTTCCCAGGTCATGCATGGTGAGCCCTCGCCGAGTCGGCAGTGGACTCGTCGATGCGCCCATAGCGGCGGTCCCGACGTGTATATTCAAGCAGCGCCGCTTCGAAATCATCCGCGTCGAACTCGGGCCAAAGCAGCGGCGTGAAATACAACTCCGCGTAGGCGCACTCCCAGAGCATGAAGTCGCTCAATCGATACTCGCCGCCAGTGCGGATCAGAAGATCCACGTCGCCGACTGGAACGGAATGATTGATCGTGGCGAGCTGACGCGCGAACGAATCGTGGTCCAGATCTCTGTCGCTCGATATCCGTGAGGCGCGCATCAAGCCCCACTGCGCCGAATAGTCGACTGCAATTCGCAGGATCATGCGACTGCATTGTTCGGTGGTCTTTTCGGAGTGCTCGATGAGCTCGAGCAGGCGCGGATCCAGGCGATCACGGCGGCCGATGACATTCAGACGGATCGACTGCTCCAGGCATCGCTGAGTCTGATTCTCGAGATAGCTGCGGAACAGACGAAACAACCCCCGCACTTCGGCGAGCGGTCGTTGCCAGTTCGCGCACGAGAACGCGTAGAGCGTCAGCACATCGACGCCGTGGCGGGCAGCCGCCGTCACCGCCCGGTCGACGGCATCGGCGCCAACACGATGCCCGGCGGTCCGAGGCAGACCGCGCCGCTGCGCCCAGCGACCGTTGCCATCCATGATGATTGCCACATGCATATGACGAGTTCTCTGCAATACAGAGTGAATGGACGAAAAAATCAGCCGCGCGTCGCCCGGATCACGGCTTCCACATGATCCAGATAACGGTTCAACGCCGCCCTGCCCGGCTCGGTGATGCGGTAGTCGGTGCGCGGCCGTCGATCTTCGAACGACTTGGTGCAAGTCACATAACCTGCGTCTTCGAGCTTGCGCGCATGCGCGCCGAGATTGCCGTCGCTGATCTCCACGAACAGCGCCTTGAGCTCGTTGAAGCTCATCTGCTCACGAACGGCCAGCGCACTCATGATGCCGAGCCGGACGCGCTCGTAGATCAGGCGATCGAACTTGCTTTCACCCGCCTGGCGCGTGGTAGACGCGACGGCTTCGAGCTTGCGTCGCTGCCGCTCGCTCGCGGTGGCGGCAGTGCGTGTCTTAGCTTTCGCGGCCACGTGCGCCTCGAGCGATCAGAATCCCGAACAAGACATGCAGTCCGCCGAAGCCGATGCCGAGCAGCGGGATCTGCAGCGGGGCTGGCATGACCAGAGCAAGCAGCCCGAAGCCTGCGAAACTTGCTCCCATCCAGGTCACGATCGAGGTTGTGGAAACGGATGCAGAGATCAATGCGCATCCATACATCAGCAACCATGTGCCGGGAATGACGTCGGTGAGATCGGCACGCCAGAGCACGGCCGTAAGCACCGCGCCGGCAAAGAGAGTCGGCAACAATGCAACAGCGAGCTTGCGGCCTGGCGTTCCCGCCGCGATGAAGTAAGCCACCGAGCCCGATCTCGCCAGCAGCAACCCACCGGTCACCGCCGCGATCGGCCCGGTGGCCAGCCAGATCACGAGCCAGTGCGGCCGAAGGTGCGGCACCAGGCACAACACAGTTGCTGCTGTTCCGATGATGCCCATGGCGATGCCGGCGGATCCAGGCACCGCGACGTTGCCGGCGGCATCCATGGACGCGCGGATATAGCGCAACGTCGCAACGGCATGCACGTCCAGATTGACGGTTTTCGCTTCAGGCATCGTCCAGGCTCCCCGATGGCTGGGTCCAAGGTACGGCGGCCACACGGTCTCGTCAAGTTCTCTGCAATGCAGAGTCTGTGGCGAATTGTGGTGAATAAGGACAGAGGGAAATTTGTTTGGAGAGGATTAGCCGGCGATGGAATGAATTTTTGTGGATTGGGTGTCTGCGGGTATCAGCGCGATGGATTGGCGATCGGCGCAGCGAGCCGCGATTGCCCGGCAGTCTGGAATCGACCGGCGATGAACGGGCGGTCGGGCGAGTCAGCCGGCGATGAGCTGGCGGGTCGCCGGCTCGAAGAAACGTTGCAGCAGGGCAGCCAGCTCGTCCTGCAAATAGGGCTTGCGAAGGAACGGCCACGATCCGGCTGCCAGCGCCCGATCGACGGATTCGCCGGCATAGCCTGAACAAAGCAGTACTTTGATTCCGGGGCGCAACGTCGCGGCCTCGCGCGCGAGCTCAACACCATTCATACCGCCCGGCATGATGACGTCCGACATCAACAGGTCCAGCGTGGTCGCCGAGCGCAGCAGGCTCAGCGCCTGATCAGCGTTCTCGACGCGAAGCACATCGTGGCCAAGATTCCTTAGCATCGTTTCAGTGATCGTGGCGACAGATGCATCGTCCTCGGCCAGCAACACGCGCAGCGAGTGTTCCTGACGCCTGATCGCCGCCGGTCGCCGAATCGGCTCTGCGGCCTGCCCCTCCCGGACCGGCAGACAAATGGTGAAGCGCGTGCCGCTGCCCGGCGTGCTGTGCACGTGAACTTCACCCCCCGACTGCCTGACGAATCCATACACCTGACTCAAGCCCAGCCCGGTGCCTTTGCCCGCTGTCTTGGTGGTGAAGAACGGCTCGAAGATGCGGCTCATCACTTCCTGGCTCATGCCCTGCCCGGTATCCGAGACATCGAGCTGGAAATAGCGGCCAGCCGCGAGCCCGGGAACTTCATCCTGCTCCAGCGCGCGCACCCGCGTTGCGATGCTGATTCGTCCTCCCGCCGGTGTGGCGTCGACTGCATTGACGATCAGATTCAGCAGCAACGCCTCGAACTGCGTCGGATCGATCAGAGCGACCGCGCCGTCGCCGCATAGACGCAGATCGAGCGCCAGTTTCTCGTGAGCGACGCCGCGAATCAGCGGCTCACATTCGCGCACCAGCTCGTTCAAATCGGAGCTCACCGGCTGCAGGGGTTGCCGTCGCGCGAATGCAAGGAGTTGCGCGGTCAAACGTTCACCGCGCTTCGCGGCCGCAAGTGCCGCTTCGCCGAGTCGCTTGCGACGCTCGTGGTTCTCCGGTTGACGCAGGATGATGTCGAGCGCACCGATCACGACCGTCAGCAGATTGTTGAAATCGTGCGCCACACCCCCAGTCAATCGGCCCAACGATTCCAGGCGCTGCGCATGCAGTAGCGCCGCTTGCGCGTCCGCTTTCTCCGCCAGAGCATGCGCGGCGCGAGCTTCGGCCGCGACCTTCTCGGCTGCGGCGGCTTCCAGGCGTCGATCCGACAACGCGGCGATCAGGGTCAGCAACAGAATGAACAACGTGCCCGCGGTCACGACCATCGCCAACGCGATCGCGTCGATGCCGCCGGGAACTACATCGACCGGGGTCTGGGTGTGAGTGACGCGAACTCCAGCCATTGCGGTGTAGTGCATGCCCACGATGGCGAAACCAAGCACCAATGCGGCGCCGGCCCGCTGCAGGAACGTTCGCTCGCGACGAGCCACGAGCAGCGCACTGATCGCCGCGAACACAGCGACCAGAAAAGCGAGCACGACGTAGAGCGTCTCGTTAGTGAGCGTGGCCGAGGTGATCAGCGCCGACATGCCCACGTAGTGCATGATGCAAATGCCGGCCCCCATCACCAGGCCGCCGATGATCAAATGCTCACGGCCGCGCTCGGCAGCGGAAAAGAACGCGAACGCCGTGACGGCGATCGGCAGCAGCAGTGATAGCAGTGTGAGCGGGACGTCGTAGCGAACATCGGCGCCCGGGTTGAAGCCGAGCATGGCGACGAAGTGCATGGCCCAGATGCTCAGCCCCATCGCCGCGGCCGCCGCCACCAGCCAGGCGCCACGCCAAAAACCGGTATGGGCATGCACCCGCCGAAAAAGATCCAACGCAGTCCACGAGCCCAGACACGCGATCAGCGCCGAGGAGGCAACGAAGATCGGAGGGTGAATGTGCACGCAATGGCTTCCGTGACCACAGACTGCACATTGTAGCGATGTGGTCGAAGACGTGCGCTGAGTTGGGATTCGGGAGAAATCCTCATGGCGCAATTTGGCGACAGGTGACGAATCAACTGACCCCGCCGCGCAAGCTCCGGTGCACCCGTTCAGTAGTAGGCGTTTTCAGCACCCAACATCTGGATCACATACCGCGTCATGGCATGTTCCGCAACGAAGCGGCGGGCATCACGGGCTGCATATGCGTCCTTAAAACGAGCTGCGTAACTGGCCATGATCTCGGCTTGCGCGCGCAGTTCCGGCGGCAAGCCCGCCATGGCGTCGTCCAGCTTGCGCGCGTTCGCCGTCAGACGGAAAGTGCTTTCGTTGCCGGTGGCCGGCGAGACCTGCTGCTTCTGCAATTCGCGCCACACCTTCGCCAGGTCGCGGACGGTTCTCAGATCGTATCGCACGTGACGTTGACGAGGATCGAGCTGCAGCAGCTTCAGTTGGAAGATTTCGCGCTCCGCCGGCTCGATATAGGTCAGCTCGCCCAACGCATGCAATTGTTTCCAGGCGTTGAGATAACCGTCGTCCAGCGCCACGGCGTTACGGAACGACTGCAGCGCGTCGGCATATCGGCCCTGCTCCTTGCGCAGATAGCCCAACAGGTAGTGAGCCTGCGGCTTTTGCCGATCGCGCTGTAACGCCTGCGTGAAGACCTGCTCGGCGATGCTTTGCGCATCAGGGTCTGCGAATACGTTCTCGCAGCCGAAGCAATGACTCTCGACTTGACCGAAGCTATCGGGCATGAGCTCGTAAGCGCGACGATAATGGGCGACGGCCTCCTGATGGCGCCCCTGGCGTGACAGCTGGACCGCGAGTCGCGATTGAATGCAATACGCATCCGAGAACCGGCTCAAGGAATCGCGATACATTGCGAAGGCGCGATCGTACAGGCCAGCCGCATGGAACTGGTCGGCGCGTTCCGAGATTCGGATCGCCTCGAGCGCTTGACGATAGCCCGCCGCCTCTTTTTCGCGGCCGCTCGCCGCAACGATATCCGCAAGTACCGCGTAAGCGCGCAGCCGATCATTGGCCGGCTGCTCGCCGTCGGACGGATCGATCTCGATGGCGCGACGGATGATTTCCTCGGCCTCCTTCAGCCGCTTCGAGTCGGCCAGCACGCGGGCTTTCCAGATCAAGGGACGTTCTTCGAATTGATCTCGCACGTAGAGCCGATCGAGCTCCGCGATCGACTGCTGCCCCATGAGTTTTACCAGCAGCTCGTACCCAGCGTCGTAACCAGGCGCCTCGTTGATCAGCGCTCGAAGCACGCGAACTGCGGCTTCGCGCTCGCCCGTCTCAGCAAGCGCTCGCGCGGCTGCATAACCGATCGGGGTGCCCAGCGAATCGTTGTCTGAAAGGAAGTCGCCGAGGTCTCTCGCACCCCACTGCTTCGCTTCCCGCAACAGCGCCAATGCGTCATGCGGGCGATTTGCCGCGACGTAGATGCTCACCAGCTCGACCAGCGCGGCGCGCTTGCCGGCATCGGCGATCCCGAAACCGAACTGCTCCGCCGCCTCTTCTTCATCCGGCCCCCTCGCGAGCTCCGCTATTGCCAATTGCTGAGCGCCGGTCGCGTTACCGGCGCGCCGATATGTTTCATACACCCGGAGTGCTCGCACTTTGCGCTCGTAGTCGTCCGGTCCGCGCTCCAGCGACAAGCCGGTTCTAGCGGCGGCCAACCCATCTCTGACGAGATCCCGGCGCGCCAGCAAACGACCGATGCGCGCCAGAAGCGTGGCGTTGTCGATATAGTTGAGAACATCGGCCTTGTCGTTGCCCGGCACGGCAGCGATCTGCATGCGCAAGGAGGCAATCGCCTCGTCGGTGCGATTGTTTGCAAGCAACGCTTCCACTTCGATGCGCGCGAGCTCTTTGCGTACATAAGCCGGAAGATCGGGCCGCTTGTTCACTTCGCGAACCAGGGCCAACGCCTGCTTGCTGCGCCCCACGTACGAGGCTTGTTCTATATAGACCTTCCAGGCCTGCAATTCGGGCTGCCTGGAGAGCGCGCCGTGCAGGAACTCCACGAGCGCCTCACTTTGCCCCGCTTCGCGTAGCGCCTTCACGGCGGCCGGCGGCAGATTGAGCCGGTGCGTGGCAAGGATCTTCGCCAGCGCAGCTTCGGCCTTTCGCTGCTGCCGGTGGATGATGGTGCTCAGCAGATAATAAACGTCGGCTTGATCCCGATCACCGCCGGCGCCGAACTTCTGATCGATGGCTTCGTACAGCGGCGCGGCGTCGATAGACTCGACCAGACCCCATTGTGGGACTCGCATCTGCGCCATGCTTTCCAGTGCGAGCTGCCGGGCAAGCCGACGTGTTTCCTCGCCGCCTTGGATGTGCACGACGTCAGGGCCAGTCACAGCCTTGCGCAAAAGCGGCGTCGCGCGCTCGGCGCCGACCATTCCCACCAGATCGGGCGTCGATAAAGACCCCAGCGACACTCCCTTGTCGAGTGAATTCAGTGTGGCCTCATAAGCCGCTATCACATCTACGGACGTACCGTAGACGGATGCAACATTCAACCGCGCCAAGGCCAGCGTGGCCATCATCTCCTTGCGTGCTTGCGGATCGAGCTTATTCGCGGCGCCCTCCAGCCTGGCCAGTGTCGATTTCACCGCCACGGCATCGTTATTCAACGAATCTGTGAGCAGCTGGATAGCGAGTTCGGCCACATCGGGATTGGCCATCCGCTTGATTCGCTCGCCAGCGATGGCGCGCATCTCTGGCCACGCCTCGGGCGCGGGAATTGCCATGAACATGGAGCGCACACTCACGGGTCCGGCGATGTCTGAATCGAAGCTCCCAGGATTCAGGTCAGGCTGCGCCTCGGGCAACGCTCGGGCTCGATCCAACTGCTCGAACCAACGTTCAGCTGCGACGCGCGGCGCGAGTTGGGAAGACTCCTTTCGAAACTGATCGATGTCGGCGAGCAGTTGCACCGCTTCTGAACGAGCAGTCGACTGTGCTACCGCGCCTTCGATTTGCTTCAGGACTGAGCGCGCGTCACGCAGATCGTCAGAGCACGCCAGCGGCGACAGCACTGCGAGGATGGCCGCGCCGAGAATCTTCTTCATTGGAGACTTCCTTGCCGGAGGGAGGTGCAGATGGCAGCGAGATGCTAGCGGTCCCCCGGCCGCGCGACGTGATCTGGGTCACACCTCACTCGCGCAGCGGCTCAAGGCTGCGAAAACACATCCTTCGGTTTCGGATACGAACCAGCCGGCGAGATTCACAATGCGGCCGGCGGTGAAATCGGCCAGCACTCTTGCGCGCAACTGCTCCAATGTTTTTGCTTCATCCTGCGACTCCGCCAGCAACTTCGCGATGGCGTCCACCGCGGCGGCGTCAGATCTTTGGCTGAGATACTCGCGCCCGAGCTCTGCGATCGCAGCCTCATCGAGCTCGCCGAATACGCCACTGCAAGTTGCGCTAGCGCCGAACGCCAGTCTCTGATCGACGACAACCGCGGCGCCCAAGCCTGCCAGCAGTCGCAACAGCCCACGACGATCCATGTGTTTGTTCATGTGCTGATCCGGCCACGCAAGTGATCGCTGAGACGCAACGCCAGCGCCAGCAATGTGAGCGTCGGATTAGCGATGCCGCTGGTTGGAAACACCGAGCTGCCGGCGACATACAGATTCTGCACGCCGTGCACGCGGCAATGCTCATCCACAACTCCGCTCTTGGCACTCACCGCCATCCTGGTCGCACCCATGTGATGACGAGACAGAGACATCGAAGCAACCAAATCCTCTGCTCCGCCGCGCCATTGCACACGCCCCGCTTCGCAGCGACCCAGCTCGCTGGCAAACATCGCTAGCGTTGGCATGAATCGGTCGAGCTCCGCGGCTCCGAAGCGCATGTCGAGCCGCACGCGCGGCATCTGCAACTCATCCAGCTCGTCGCGGATCAAACTCAGGCGACTCTCGCGATTGGGCGTGTGCTCGATCATGAAGTACGCTTCGCGACGTTCGCTTGTTGATGCACTCGCAAGCTTTTTGGCCACCGCCAATGCAGCCGCAGGCGCACCGGTCACAGCACCGATGGCACGTGGCAACGTGACTGTGAAATTCACGCCTCTGAGAGCGCGCTGCGTATCATCTGACGCGCCCAACACGATGTGCACCTTGCTGCGATTCATCACGTCGAAGGGCGCCAGCACCGCGGAGTTGCGCAGTAACTGCACAGAGGTCTGCCCTTCCTTCTCGATGACTGCGTGCCCTTGAAAGCCGCGGCCCAGCCAATCAGAGTGATTGCCTATGCCATTGCGATGGACATCGCTCGACGCCAGCAACAAGCGGGCGTTCTCGATGCCACCCATCGCCAGGATGTAAGTATGGGCGCGCGCCCGATGCGTTCGACCATTCAAGCAACGAACATCGAGTGCCGCCACACGCTCACCGTCTTCGGACATTTCGATCCGCGTCAGGTTGGCTTTCAGATAGATCCGCACGCGCTCGTGGTTCGCGGCTGCCACCTTGTAGTCCTGGTAAGTGCTGTTGGCAACTGCGCCGCTACAGCGCGTATAGCCGCGCGGGCGCGCAGTGAACCTCCTCGGACCACTTGCAAACAACGGCTCCGGCGCGCCGGTCATCGCCTGCGCGTCGACACTGAAATGCGGCAGCTCCAATACATCGCAGGCACGATCGTAGAAGGGCTGCATGGTCGAGCGCGTCAACGGCCAGCCGGAGTGAGCGATCCAGTCGCGTCGCTCGAAGTCGAGCGGATCCAACGGCGCGCACTTTCCGCCCCAAACGTTTCCGGAGCCACCGAGGCATCGCACTCGCGAGGCGATCAGATATCCGTCCATGGTGCGCTGGGAGTTGCTCGGCCCACCAAGCGTCATCTTGCCCGCATACATTGACTGCACGCGTGCGTCCTGCGACTGACCGCCGGATTCGAGCACGAGCACGTCGATGCCGGCATCGCCGAGTTGTCGGGCCAGCAACAAGCCGGCCATGCCGCCGCCGGCGATGATGACTTTAGCTTCCAGCAGCGCGCCATCTTCGAGTTGTTCTGCATCCAGCAGCATTTACTTGATCCACGGTGTGGCGCCGTTGGCGCGCAGATACTCCACGATATCGTGATGTACGTATTTTTCCGCTTCGCTGAGCGCGGAGCGCCGCTCGGGCGCAGAATTTTTGTTGGCGATCGTGGAGAAATTCACATCCGCGCCTTTGCTCACCAGATACTTCACGAGCTCGAGATGCCCGCCACGGGCCGCGTTGATCAGTGGCGTTTCGTCATCCTCGACCAGCGCGTTTACGTTTGCTCCGGCATCCACCAGCTTCGTTGCGATCGAACCATGCCCTTGCGCCGCTGCGGCGATCAGCGGATTGCCATCGCCGAGCGACTCCAGATTCACGTCCGCACCTTTGGCGAGCAGCAACTCCACAAGGGGTAAGTCGCCATGATAGGCGGCGACGATCAGCGGGGTTCCGTCACCTCCGCGTCGATAGTTCACGTTCGCTCCCGCCTCGATGAGCTCCAACGCACGCCGGGAGCTTCCGTCGAGCACTGCGTCGAGCAGCCTGGCTCCCTCACGACCCGTCAAATCCCATGTTGCGATGGCAGCCAGTCGCACCGGTTGTGGCGCTTCCACTTGCGCCATGACTCCACCCGCGATGCCGAGCAGAGCGACGCTTGCGGTCACCGCCAGTGGCTTCGAAAGTGCGCTCGCCGACGCACCTAGCAGCGTGATGCGCTTCTCCAGTTGCGTCGTCGGCTCGATCAACGCCGGAGCGAGCATGGGCGTGCGTGCCTTAGTGGCGGCGACTGCCAGCAAGGCGCCACCATACGTCACTACATCTTCGCCCGAACGCAGTACCCGCGCATCGCAATCGACTTCCACGGCCGTGCGCAGTCGTTGCAACATCCACCACAGCGGCAGGTTCCACGGCATCAGCGCGAGGCAGACCAGCGCTGCCAGAATCAATTGCGGATCGCGGGCCGACAGATGTTGGCTCTCATGGAGCACCGCCATTCGTTGTACGGACGCTTCGGTCTGCAACATCCATCGGGGCAGCACGATCTTTGCCGGGAAGAAGCCAACGACCGCAGGCCCAAGGTCAGCCGAAATAGATACATCCGTTCCCGCCACCCGCTGTACGGTCCAACTCGAAGATGCACGTCGCAGGCGAAGCCCGCTGATTGCAAACCAAACTATCACCAGCACACTGAGCAGTGCCCAAGCCGCGAGCAGCGCCGCATTCAACGCGACAGATGAACGCGCGGTGGACACAGCTGCATCTGAGCCCTGCACCTCGAAAGAAACATCATTCAGAATGCCCGGTACGACAAGCGCCGTCTCGGCGGCGTAGTGGGGCGCGGCTGGTCCAGGCGCGAACAGCAACACGGCCGGAATCAGCAGCGAAGCGACCATGGCGCTTGCCCATACCCAGCGCGTCGCCAGGCCGCAACGCCGACTCAATTGCTCGAGCGCGAGCGCGGTGACGCCAAGCACCGCGCTCAGGATCAGAATGTATGCGTTCCATGCCAGCATCATGATCTCGCTCCCCTACCCTTGGTTTCGGCCCTGGCTTCCTGCGCTTTGGATTCCTGAGTCTTGGTTTCGTGGGCTTTGTCGTCCAGCAGCTTGCGCAGCCGTGCGATCTGTTCCTTCGACAACTTCTGGTCCGACACCAGGTGTGTCATCAGCAACTCCGTCGAGCCCTGAAACAGCTTGCTCGCAAGATGACTGAGCGCGCTCTTGCGCGCCGCCTGCTGCGCGATCGTGGCGGAGTAGCGATATGTGCGGCCTTCTTCTTCATGCTCGACGTAGCCCTTGGATTCGAGGGTGCGCAGGATCGTGAGCACGGTCGTATAGGC
The DNA here is from genome assembly GCF_016801985.1 of Steroidobacter gossypii. Lineage (GTDB taxonomy): Bacteria > Pseudomonadota > Gammaproteobacteria > Steroidobacterales > Steroidobacteraceae > Steroidobacter > Steroidobacter gossypii. The sequence goes on from NZ_JAEVLS010000001.1 coordinate 327,561, forward strand.
CAGGTCGTCCGACAGTCCGTCGCGTACTTCGCTGACCGTGCAAGCTCCTCGCTCCCATAGCACGTGCATGACGTCACTTTCACGATCGGTGAGATAGATATCCATGAGACGCTGCCACTACTAGAACTATAGTAGACATTAATGAGCGCGCGAGCGCGTGTCAACTATAACTTTAGTAGTGACCCACTGACGCGGCGCGAGCGAGTGTCCGCTGTCGCGCGCGAGTATCGCGAATTTGCCTCACGCCAGTGGGAGATTGGCTCGCTCGGTAACAGGTTTAGCCAGCAGCCGCCACGCGTCCACGGGCAACAACGATGCTGACACCACAACAAAGAACCGATCTGATCGAGGCGATGACCGGCGACGGCCCCACGATGATGACCATCGACGCCGGCTACACTTATCTCGGCCAGTTCATCGCGCACGACATCACCGAGCAGGCCGCGCCGCGCAACAATCATCAGCCAACGGCGGCGCTGGATCTCGACAGTCTCTATGGCGCAACGGTGCCCGCCGTTCTGGATTCGCGCGGCCGATTCGTGATCGGTCGCAGTGAAGACGACATCCCCGACTTGCTTCGCGACGCTTCCGGTCGGGCCCGAATTCCCGAGATGAGGAACGACGACAACGTCATCGTGGCGCAGCTGCATCTGTTCTGGCAGCGCTTCCACAATTTCCTGATCGATCACCGCCTGGCCAGCAACTTCGAGCAGGCGCGGGAGCTCACGATCAAAGTATTTCTGCTGATGGTGGTGGAGGACTACCTGCAGTTGCTGCTGGCGCCCGCTGTGTTCGAGCAATATTTCCGGCGCGGCGAGCGGCACTGGCTGGGCCTCCCCTTGAGCCCGGTGCCGCTGCTGTTCTCGAAGGCCGCCTTCCGCTTCGGTCATTCCATGGTGCGGGATTTTTACGAGATCGCCGGCCAGCCGCACGACACCGAACAGCTGTTTCGAGCCGACCGGCCACTGACCAGGGAATTTCACATTGCCTGGCGCGGCTTCTTCGGCTGGCCCGGCGTGCCGACCGGCACGCCCGACGCGCTCGCCATCGATACCTTGATCACACCCAAGATGACCCGGATCGCCTTTCCGCCCGGTCAGGTGACCAACATCGTTGCAAAGAACATCGCGGCGAGCGAAACCTTGCCGGGCACCGGAGTGCAGATCGTCGAGCAGTTCCTGTCGCAGAATCCCCACCTGGCGAATGCATTCCAACTCGCGCCGCAGATGCAGCTGTCGCCCGATCTAGTGGGCGTGCCGAACATCACAGCCGCCGACCTGCCCCTGTGGCCCTACATCCTCAATGAAGCCGCGGTCGAAGCGGGCGGCGCGCGGCTCGGCACCTTCGGCAGCCTGATCTGCGCAGAGGTGTTGGCGAACTCGATCGAAGCGGCCGGGTTGCTGAGCTGGCCACTGCGCTTCGCAGACGCGCTGGATTCCTTGGGACTGCTGGGCGCCCGCATTCAGGAAGTGGCCGTGGTCCATCAGCGCCCGCTGCCTACGCACGACCGTGCCGGGCGGCTGTTTTGCATGCGCCACCTGATCGAATTGCTGGAACCCACCACCGCCAACAACGAAGGAGCAAACCATGGCTGATTCCACTCGCGACTATCGCCGGCTGGCCGACGACGAGATCCCACCCGCGTTTCGACCCTGGGTGGCCACGAGCAAGCACGCCGCCACCGAGATCACGGATCCGTGTTATATCGATCACCGCGCTGTCGAGGATCTATATTTCTATCATCCGGGGTTTCGCGGTAGGCTGCCGCAACTGTTCAAGCACGTGGCCGCCGAGGATCCGAAGACCAAACAGCCGTGGATCGTGGTCGAAGCGCTGTCGAACAACTGGGACGAAAAGATGGCGGAGGTGATGTGGGCGCTGAAGTTCCGTCCCACCGCCGACCCGCAACCGATCCTGGTCGCCGAGGGCATCGATGAAGCGGGCACTCGGGACATGCATGGCTGGCTGGTGAAGGGCTGGAAGGTCGCCACCGGCCGCGATGTCCATGGCGACAAGGTGCATCAGGACCTGATCGAATGGACCAAGACTGTCAACGGGCAACCGCTCAAGATCACGTCGCTGTTTTCGTGGCGCCCCTATGCGCCGCTGCAAGAGCCGAGCTCGCTCGTCGAACTAAGCTCCGCGCTGCAACTGAATGACAGGAGACGCGCACGCACATTCGTTCTCTTGTAAATGGGCTCGCTATCGCAGGTGGGCCCAACGGGCTTGCCTTGTCGCCCTCTGCCTGTGGTGTTTCGGCGCCCAGGCAGAGGCGCTTGATCCTGTCGACGAGCACGCCGCTCGCCAACAAGCCTTCGCACTCCTGCATCGCGCACAGAACATTGCCGCTCGGCGCGCAATCGACGTACCCAAAGCGTGGGCCGACATCCAACGCGGGCTGAATCGCACCCGCGACGATCCCATCCAGCACGCGCTGTGGCTGGAACCCTTGTGGTTCTACTACTTACTTCAGGACAATCATCGTCGCGCCAGCGAGGTGATCGAGGCATCGCTGCGCCTGCTGACGCAAGCCGAGGCCGATCCGGAAGTGCTCGCGGATATCCGCATCAGCCTGGCTTATTCATTGACCCAGCTCGGCAAGTTCGCGCAAGCCAAGGACCATTTACGGCGGGCCATCGTCATCGCCGCGCCACGGGCCAACCGCACCCTGCTTGCCGATTTGTACTTCAGCCTCGCGGACGCCTATCGCAAGACCGGCGAACCGCTGGTGGCGCAGCGCTATTTCTCCGCGGCGTTGGAGCTGGATCAGACTACAGGCGATTTCGCAGAAGCCGCCATCTCGCAACTGAAACTGGGCAGCCTGGCGCGCGAGGCGCGCAACTACGCAGATGCGGAGCGACTTCACAATAGCGCGCTGTTGCTGTTCCAAAAGAACGGCAGCTACCGCGAGATCGTCGCGGCCATCGAACTGGCGCGCGACTACGCGGCGCAGGGCAAGCTGGACGAGAGTCGGGACCTTCTCCAACGCAAAGTGCTGCGCGATGCGAGGACCCTGCCTGAACAGCTGCTGGATGCGAAGATCCTGATGCTCAGAATCGCCAACGATTACAGTGCGCTCGGCGATTCCTCCGGCCATGGCAAGAGCCTTGCTGCAGGACTGATGCGCGACATTCAGGCACTGCTCGATGCATCGGCCGCTCGACAACAAACCGATCTCACCGCCCCGACACAGCGTCTGCAGTTCGCCGAGCAGGCGATTCGGCGCCAGGCGATCGAGCGCGACACAGCCGCCGTCATCGCCCGGGGAGAAGCCACAATAGAATTGATCTCGCGCGTTGCCGCCGAGCTGCGCGCCAGCAACAACGACGGACTCGCGTGGCTTGCCCAGGCGCAACCCGTGCTCAACGAATACGTGAAGGCGCTGTACGAACTGGCGCCCGAGCGCATCCTGCCGTTGCTCGAGAGTTACTACGATCAGCCACCCGACGCAGTGGCCGTCCAGCATTCCGGCGTCATCGGTCGGGCGTTCGAAGCCGAAGCGATCCGACGCTTCGATCGATATATCGCAGCCGAGCTGGACCTGGTCGACACAGCCTCCGCCAATCCCGACATGGGCAACGCCGAGTTGCTACAGCACTTGCGCATGCGAGACCTGGCGCGGGACGCATATCTGGCGGGGCATGAATCGAGACCGGCGAGCCGATTGCCACGTCGTTTGGAAGCAATGGCACGCAAGCGACCGCCGCGGATTCCCGCCGGCGACGCGGTACTGCGCTACTTCGTCCAGGACGGTGTGAGTTTCGGAATTCTTGCGACCAGCTCCGGCACTGAATTCTTCCCACTGCCACCCCGCTCGATGGCGCAGCAACTCGTGCAGGAAGCGCTCGCGACCGTGCAGGTTGCGAATGTGAGTTTCGCGCGGCAACGCTCGGCGCTCTCCGCCGTCCGCCAGTTGTTACCTCCGGATGCGTCGCTCGAACGGCACGGCGTACGTCGCTTGATCATCGTGACCGACGACGCGGTACAACCGCTGCCCTTTGCCGCCGTCGACATCAGCTCCGACCCGCATGTCTACACGCCACTCGTGAGCCGCTTCGAAATCGTGCGCACCAAATCGATCGCGCGCTACTACGCCAGGCAGCCACGAAACACCGGCCGCGACAAAGCGATCCCAGCCACTTATGACGCCGTCGTGTTCGCCGATCCAGCGACCAAGCGCTCCGTCAGGCTCGCGTCGATGCAACTCGAAGCGACGAAGGGCTGGACCGAGCGACTCGCCGGCTTGCCGAGCGCGCGACGTGAAGCCAAGAGCCTCGCCGCGGCGTTCGCCGATCGTCGCGTCAAAATATATATGGGCGCGGACGCCACGAGCCAGGCGCTGCTCGCGCCGGAAGCGCGAACGGCAAGGCTTCTGCACATTGCGACTCATGGCTACTACAACTCGGCGACGCCGGGGATCGTCGGATTCGCCACGGCCGCAGTCGACAAGCAGCGCGGCTTCCTCGGTCTCACTGAGCTGTTCACGAATCGGTTCTCGTCGCGGCTGGTGGTCATCAGCGGCTGCGAGACCATGCGCGGCCGCGACTACACCGGCTGGGGCGTGCGCAGCCTGGCCGATGGATTCCTCACCGGCGGCGCCGGTTCAGTCATCGGCACGCTCTGGAGCATTCCAGATCGAACCACCGCGGAAATGATGAGCGTGTTCTACAGCGCGCTACGACGAACGAACGGCAACACCGCCGCGGCTCTAAGAGAAGCGCAGCTGAATCAGCTCGAGTCGCCGCAATCACATCCTTACTACTGGGCCGCGTTCGCGCTGGAGTCGGCGAACCGTCGCTTCGACCGACATCTTTTCTGAAGTCGCGTCGCGCATCACAGAGCGCGATAAATAATTGCTGCGCCGTGAGAGAAATCTTCGCGGAGGCACAGGAGTGGGGATGTGGCAATCGTCAGCACGACAACGGCGTGTCGTACAAACAGACCTTGCGCTGGGGAAGATGGCGCGCCCGGAGAGATTCGAACTCCCGACCTCATGGTTCGTAGCCATGCGCTCTATCCAACTGAGCTACGGGCGCAGCACTGCGGTGGCCGCCGCGAGCCGCTCGTTGCGCGAGCCGGTTCGAGGCAGCGGGACCATGTCGCTGACGGCGATATCGCCGGCGGTCTCGGAGACCGCGCTGGCGGTTAAGGTTTTCCTGAGCAGGATCAGTGACTTACTGAGCCCTGCCCGACCTTGTACCGAGCCATCCGCTGACACTCCCGGGGCGTTTCGGGCGTCACCGGAGGGTCCGATTGAGCGCCTGTCGCCGCGAGGGCGCGCATCCTACCACAACATGACGGGAATGCAGCTAGTCGTGTATCGGCGGGCTGGAAAAATCTCCCCGGCGTCCGGTCGGCGCAGGCAGACACTTCAAAGCGCCCGCCGGTTCACCGATCGCACGATCATGCCATCTCCACACCACACTTCCAGGTGTCGAAGCGTTGTACAACCCACGCGCGTCGCAAGCGAGAGAGTGCAGTCGCTAGGCAAATTTCCCGACAGCAATACATCTCAGCGATTGATTGCGATGCCTGTCGTTCTGCCTCATCATTCACAGGCTTTTTTGCACGAGTCTGGCTGAGGGATGAATATGGCTGCGCGGGTGAGCGCCTCGAAGGCAAATAAGAAAACCGAAGTGCAGTCGCACAAGCACGAACTACGGACCGAAGTTCAGGAATTCAAGCGTCGGCGAATTCTCGAGCAGTCACGCGAGTTGTTTTTCGCGCAAGGCTACGAAGCGACCACGCTGGACACCATCGCGGCCGAACTGAAAGTCACCAAGCCATTCTTATATTCCTACTTCCGCAACAAGAGCGAGATCCTCAACGCCATCTGCGAAATCGGCATCCGCTCGCCGCTCGCGGCGCTGGATGAAGCGCTCGCCACCAAGCTGCCGCCCGGCGATAAATTGCGGCTCGCCATCGAGCGCGTGACGCAGGCAGTGCTGCAGAATCAGCAATGCATCGTGGTATATCGGCGCGAGGAAATGAACCTCGAACCGGCGGAGTGGCAGGTGCTCGCGGACCTGAAACTGGAGTTCGATCGGAAGCTGTCTTCGTTGTTGGTGGAAGGCGCGAAACGCGGCGAATTCGCGTTCGACGATCCGGATTTCACCGCGCTTTCGATCGGCGGCCTGCTCACCTGGGCCGCGCTGTGGTGGCGGCCGATGGGGCGCTGGTCGCAGACCGATGTGGTCATGCACATGATCCGAAATGTGGAGCGCATGGTGGGTCGGAAAGTCAGGCCCACCGCATCGACCTGAGCGCTCGCTCGACGATGCCGATCGGTAACGCCGAGCTGAACAACATCACACGGGATGGCGCTTCGCGCCGCCGATCAACATCTCGGCGGCGCGCTCGGCGATCATGATGGTCGGTCCGTTCGTATTACAAGAAGGCAAACTAGGCATGACCGATGCGTCGATCACGCGCAGTCGCGCGATGTTTTTTACGCGCAGCTCGGCATCGACCACGGCATTGGGATCGGTGACATCGCCCATCCGACACGTGCCCACCGGGTGATACATCGCGAACGAGGCCGCCCGCACGTACGCCTCCCATTGCTCATCCGTGGTCACTGCCTCGCCGGGCAGATATTCCTTTTGGACGTGCTCACGTAGCTGCGGCGAATGGAATATCCCGCGCATCACACGCGCACCGTCGATCAGCGTTCGAACGTCCGCGTTGGACTCCAACAAAGGATGCTCGATGATGGGCGCGTCCTGTGGGTTCGACGAACGCAGCCGAATCGCACCCCGCGCCTGCGGCCGGCTGACATTCACAGCCAGGCTGACGCGATTGGCCTCGGCGAGGATGACCTTATGGGCCGTGACTTCATAGCCCAACGGCTGAAAGTGAACCTGCGCATCGAAGGCCGGCAGCTCTGGACGCGTGCGAAAGAACACACCAACGTGAGAAATAGGCGTGGTGCCAGGGCCCCGACGCATCAGCGCAAACTGCAACGCGCGCAGACCGAAGCGCCACTTGGAATGCACCTCCACGTTCATGGTGCGCATATTCACATCGTAGCTGAGGATGATGCCGGGGTGGTCCTGCAGATTGCGGCCAACGCCGGCGAGCTCGTTGATGCAGGTGATACCGTGCTGATCCAACTCGCGACGCGATCCGATGCCCGAGAGCATCAAGATCTTCGGCGAGCCAATCGTGCCGGCCGCCAGCAATACCTCCCGCCGCGCGACAGCTACTTTGCTGACGCCGTAATGTTCGAACTCCACGGCTTCAGCAACGCCAGCTCGCACTCTTATGCGACTGACAAACGCGCGCATCAGCAATCGGAGATTCTTGTGATCACGAACCGGCCGTAGATAACTGCGCGCGGTGCTACATCGCAGCCCGCCCTTTTGGGTCGCTTGGTAGTAGCCAACGCCCTCCTGAGTCACTCCGTTGAAATCATCGTTGCGCGGAATGCCGGCAGCCACGCAAGCCTCGACGAACAGACGGTTGAACGGATGTTTCACACGCAGGTTCGCCACGCCTAGCAGACCCTGGTCCGAATGAAACTCGCTGGCGCCATTCTCGTTGCGCTCGGCACGCAGGAAATAAGGCAGCACTTCAGGGAAGCTCCAGCCTTTGGCGCCCTGCTCCACCCAACGTTGGTAGTCGGCGGGGATGCCCCGCAGATAGATCATGCCATTGATGGAACTGCCGCCCCCGAGAACCTTGCCCGAGGGCCAGCTATCGATGCGACCGTTCCGGGACGGATCGGGCTCGGTCTCGTACTTCCAGTCGTACATGGCGTTGCCGACCAAGCGCGCCGAACCTGCCGGCACATACACAGCAGCGCTGCGATCGTCGCCGCCTGCTTCGAGCAAGATGACACTGTGACCCGCATCGATGAGCCGGCGCGTGAGCACGCAGCCTGCGGACCCGCCTCCGGCGATGACATAGTCGGCTTCGAGGATCTCTGCGGGAGGATTCACGTCAGAATGTTTTTGTGAACTGAACGCCGTAGCTGCGCGGCGCGCCGAAGCGAGAAAAGACATCGCCAAGGAACGGAATGGCGTCCACGCGATACAGCTCGTCCGTTAGATTCCTGCCGAACAACGCCACTTCCCATTGCGCATCGTGAGACTGCAACGCGAGGCGCGCATCCAGCAATCCGAAAGAGTCCTCGAACACCGTGTTCTCGACCAGCCAGGGCATCTCGTCCTGCCATTGATATTCCACTCTCGCCCCCAGCGAGAGCGCATCGTTGAGGGGCACAGTGTAGTCGGCGCCTCCCGTGAAACGAAACTCCGGCGTTCGCGCCAGGCGATTGCCCGACAGATCGATGCCGGCGGAGTCGGTGAAGTCCCGATACTCCGAGTCCAGATAGGAGCCGCTCAACCACAACTGCAACCGGGGCAGCGGTCGCAGTGACAGCTCCAACTCCACTCCATTGATCCGCGCCGAGGCCGCGTTGTCGATGATCAGCGTCAGGCCCGCATCGTCGAGTTGTTCCACTTGCAGATCGTCGAACGATGTATGGAAGACCGCGAGGTTGGCGCGGACGCGGCCGTCTGCCCAATCGGTTTTGGCGCCCATTTCGTAGGTCCAGGCGATCTCCGGGTCGTACGGAAACAATGCGGCCGCCGCCGTGCCAGGCTTTCCTTGCCATCCGCCGCCCTTGAAGCCGCGAGCCGCGCTCACATAGATCAGCGCGTTGTCGGCCGCGCGCCAGTCCAGGCTCGCGCGCGGCGTGAATTCGCTCCAGCTCTTGCTGGTGCGAACGTTCCAAACCTCGGCTCCGAGAGGAGCGACGCAGAACACGAAATCCGGCTGCGCGCCGAAGTCCAGACATTCAGAGCGGTTGCGATAGTTCTTGTCGTCGTAAGTGTAGCGGCCGCCCACGGTCAGTGACAAAGCCTCGCTCATGGTCCAGGTGAGCTCACCGTAGATGGCCGAACTCTTGGTGATGTTCTCCTGATCGTAGATGAACTCGCCGTCGAGAATGTCACCCACGCTGCCCGGACCGAGCACCGAGAGGAAGGTGGTGGCGATGCTGTTATCGACGACGTCGGTGTCCTCGCGCAGAAAGTAAAGGCCCGCCACCCAACTCAGCGCACTACCGTCGCCCGACGAACTCAAGCGCAAATCCTGAGTGATACCGGTGTATTTCTCGCGCTGCGCGTTGGCTGCGTCGGTGAGCGACGGCGGCGACTGCGTGCCCACCAGAGAATACCGGCCACTGAAATCGCCATGACGCACGGCCGATAGATACGTGAGCGTGTGCCCGCCGCCGAGCCGATAGTCGATGCGGGCAGTCAGCCCCGCCACGTCGTGGTCCTCCCATTGAGTCCACGGCGCATCGCTCTCGCGCACGTTGTCGCTCAACAACCCGGATCCCACGACGGCGCCCACTCCCGGCAGCGACGGATCATCCACAGCTCGCCGCGACTGCCCGTTGCTCTCGTTGTGACTGAAATCGGCGACTACCTGGATATCGAGCGCCTCGCTGGGCTGGAACAACAACGAGCCGCGCAATGCATAGTTATCCTGATCGTCGAGCGCTTCATTGAGCAGAGTATTCTGGGAATAGCCGTCATGCTTGCGATAGTAGACGGCCAGTCGACCCGCCACAGTGTCGCTCAACCCGCCGGTGAGGTATCCCGAACCTTCCCACAGATCGCGCCCGCCGAACGCATCGAATTGACCGTAGGAAACGGCCACGCGCGCGGACGTCTCGTTGCTGGGCCGTGCGGTCAGCAGGTTGACCGCGCCACCAACCACGTTCTTTCCGTACAGCGTTCCTTGGGGACCGCGCACGACTTCGACGCGCTCCAGATCGAACAGCGGTGGCGTCGCGGTGCCTCGGCGCCCGACATACACCTCATCGATGAACAAGCCGACAGAAGGCTCCGCGGCGGAACCTGTCAATCGCAACGTACCGATGCCACGGATCACGATTTCCTGCTGATTGCCGATCTGCTGGCCGAACGTGAAGCTCGGCGTGCGGCTGGCGACCTCGGACAGTTCCGTGACGCCCGCTTTGCGCAGGGTCTCTTCGGACAGCACGCTCACCGCAATAGGGACATCCTGCAAGCGCTCTTCGCCGCGGCGCCGAGCGCTCACCAGCACTTCTTCGATCTGGCCGGAGTCGGCATTCGCTCCGGCCGACGCCTGCGAACTTTGCGTGGCGCCCCAACTCGAAGGCGCCAGTATCAGAGTCAACGGCAACGCCGCAACGCGGGGATAAAACAATCGGGCCCTGCACGCCATTGTGAGCTCCTTTCCATCCAACCCCGCGGGGCTGGACTATAGGACCGGTCGGCACCCGCGTACAAGTCGGAGCTACTCGTGCCAGTCGCGCCGCACGTTGCCGGCGGCCAACAGATAACCCACGGCGGCGGGAATGTTTGCAAGCAGCACCGCCAGCAGCCCGTAGCGCAACGAGACCGTCGGCTCTTCGGCAATGAATGCATCGCTCACCATGCCGACCACGAGCGCACCGCCACCGATGCCAAGCAGGTTGCTCACGAACAAGGTCAACGCAACGCCAGTGGCTCGCAAGCTCACACCGGCGACACCATGAGTTGCCGCGAGCGCAGGACCGACATACATCATGCTCGTGAATGCAGCGGGCACGAGCAACATCAAACTGGCGGACGCGGATGGAGTCAGCACCGCGAGCGCATATAACGGCGTCGCAATCACCGTTGCAATCGTTGGCACCCACAGCAGCCAGCGTCGCTCCGTGCGCGACAAACGTGAAGTGATGCTGCCTGCAACGATGGCGCCGAGCCCCGCAATCAGGCCAGTGATGACGGCAAGTGTCGCGCCCGCTTGCGATGGACTCATTGCATGCACGCGCATGTAGAACGCCGGCAACCAACTGGACACACCGTACGTCACCATGGACTGAAAGCCGCCGGCGACAGCAATGAACAACAGCGTGCGCCGACGTAACAACTTGCCCATATCGGACCAGAAGTGGACCGGCGCTTGCGTGGCGGGCGCAGCGCACTCGGGCAACGACATGCCGCGAACCGGTTCGCGCACCGTCAGCAACACGATCAAGGCGACAGCGATGCCAGGCAAGCCGATGATCACCAGCGCCGCACGCCAACCATAGAGCTCGGCGAGCCAGCCGCCACCCAGCAGGCCCAGAAAAATCCCCACCGATGCCCCGGCCGAATAGATGGACAACGCCGTCGGGCGATCCGCCGGTCGAAAGTAATCGGATATGAGTGAATGCGAGGGGGCGACGCAGCCCGCCTCACCGATCGCCACGCCGATGCGTGCCAGTAACAAATGCACGAAGTTGGCTGCCACTCCGCACAGCGCCGTCATCGACGACCACACGATCATGCACACGGTGATCAGTTTGCGACGCGAATGCAGATCCGCCAGCCTGGCCACCGGCACACCGGCCGTCACATAAAACAAAGCGAAGGCGAGTCCGGAGAGCAGCCCGAGCTGTGTATCCGTCAACTGCAGCTCGCGTTTGATGGGCTCGATCAGCACCGACAGCACCTGTCGGTCGACGAAGTTGATGATGAAGACCAACGTCAACAACGCCAGCACATAGAACCGATAGCCTCGCGACACACTGTCGAAGCTCGTCACGGGCGTCGAAATCGATTTCACAAACAGTCCTCGCGGTCCCGGCGGCGGCAACGGGGGCGCTATCATGAGCGAGATTCAAGCCGATGCCGAATACCGGCGGTAAGCGAACGCTGGCGCTGCGTATGCGGACACGCTGCGGAGGCTGGTGAGTCGAGTTGCGCTTAGACCGGCCAGGGCGGTCGACCTGACCGTCCCACGTTCCGAGCACGGAACGCCAGGTCTACGTTTAGGTCTGTTCGTTGATATAACGCGTCGGCGCTGCCCCGAAGGCTTTGCGGAACATGGCAGTGAACGCACTCGGGCTGTTGTAGCCCACATCGAAGGCCACCGCTGTCACCGGCTCCCCGGTCGCCAGCCGCGACATCGCCTCCATCAGCCGAACGTGCTGACGCCAAGTGGCAAAGCTCATCTGAGTCTCGCGACGAAACATCCGAGTGAAAGTGCGGCGCCCCATGCCGGCCACGCGCGCCCAGTCGTCCAATGTATCGGCGTGCGCTGGATCGTCGAGAATGGCGCGGCAGACTTTCAGCAGACGCGGATCCTGCGGCATCGAAATATCCAACGGGATGCTGGGAGCGCTGACGATCTCATCGAGGATCAGCCTCATCACGCGACCGTCGCGCCCTTGCTCCTCGTATTCGACGGGCATGCGTACGGCGGCCAGGATCAATTCACGCAACAGGTCGGAAACTTCGAACACTCTGCACGCTGCGGGCAGATCGCCTCGCACGCGTTCGTCGATATAGAGCGTGCGCACCGACACATGTCCGCGACAAGTCATCTCATGAGCGACGCCGCTTGGAATCCACAACGCACGCTGCGGCGGCAGAATGTAACTGGCGTGATCGGTGGTGATCGAAGTCACACCGGAGATCGCGTACAGCACTTGTGCGCGCTTGTGCGAATGCCGAGGCTGCGTCGAACCCGACTCGTACTCGTCCGCCATGGCGGCGACTGGACGAGGCACGTCTTGATAGTCGATGCTCCGCGTGCTGCGCGGAGGCCCATTGCGAGCCGCTTCACTGGACGCGCGATCGAGCGAAGTTCTGACAGCGCCGCGGCGCTGGCCCGGACGAGATGAATGTTGCTCCATCGGCGACGGCACACCCATTGGTGACTGTTAGCTTCCTCCCCCGCAGCCAGTGATACCACAAAACCGGCTGGCCAGACATGGCGCCGGCCCGGAGACCAAGGACGTTGAGCTATCAGACCCCCGCAATCGATTCGGCGCGCGGCGCCGATCTCGATCCCGAAGTCCGCCAGTTCGTTACCAAGGTGAGCCAGGCGTTCGCCAGCTACCCGGATTTCAACAACTTACCGCTATCGGAAATGCGACGCGCCTGTGAACAGGTGCGCGCGCCCTGGGCGGTCGGCGGCCCAACCATGGCGCAACGGCAAGAGCGCTCGGTGTCAACGCCGAGCGGCGACGTGCGGGTGCGCATACACAACCCGTCGAAGCGCGCGAGCAAACCGGCGCTCATCTATATGCACGGTGGCGGTTGGACAACCTTCAGTATCGATACTCACGACCGGCTGATGCGCGAATACGCCGCCCGCGCCGATGTCGTGGTGATCGGTGTCGACTACGCGCTCTCGCCGGAAGTGAAATTCCCAGTGGCGCAGCAGCAGGTCGCCGCAGTGGTGCGATGGGCTCGTCGACATGGCGCCGAGTTCAACATCGATGGCGATCGGATCGCATTGGGCGGCGACTCCGCCGGCGGCAATCTCGCGATCACGACTGCCTTGCGATTGCGCGATGAAGGCGAGTCGAACGCGGTACGGGCCGTGGCGACCGCTTACGCGGTGACCGATACGCACAGCGCTCCCCAAGCTCTACAGCGTTACGGCCACGAAGGCTACATGCTGGGCGCGGACGAGATGGCCGGCTTCTGGAACAACTATCTCAACAGCCCGGACGAGGCGCGTAATCCACTCGTATGCCCAGTGCACGCCGATCTGCGGGGCTTGCCGCCGGTGTTCATGGTCATTCCCGAGTGCGACATCCTCACCGAGCAGAACTGGCGACTCGCCGATCAACTCGAACAAGCCGGCGTGCAGGTCACGACCTCGTTCTATCCGGGGGCGTCACACAGCTTCCTTGAAGCCATGTCGATCTCGGCTATCAGCAATCGCGCGATCGACGATACCGCGCGATGGCTGCGTGAGATATTGGAGAACGCAGGCTGTTGATCCCGCTATCTCAGGAAGGACTGCCCAGCAGTTGCGCGACGAGATTCAGCACCGCGACGGCGCGGAATGGCTTGCGCAGGAAGCTGTTGTAGCCGGTGCAGGTCTCACGCACTGCCGCCTCGTCGAGCGAGCTCATCATGATCACGGGGATACTGGCGAGCGCGGCATCGTTACGGATCGCTTTCAGGGTGTGGGTGCCGTCCATGATGGGCATCATGTAGTCGAGCATGATCAGATCGGGCTTGAATTCGCCCAGACGCGCCAGGGCCTGCTTGCCATTGATCGCGGTCACCACGCGATAGCCCTCATCCTCGAGGATGGACTGCAGCACCTCGGCGACGCCGAACTCGTCATCGACGACCAGCACGGTTTGCATGCCTAAGCCTTACCACGACGTCGCGCGGGCGCGCGTCGTCCTTTAGCCGGCTTTTTCTTGATGGGCGCCCGCGAGCTTGCTGGCCTTCTGGTGCTGGCGTGCTCGGCGTGCTTGGCGAAGCCGGACAGCGCAGCCTCGGCATTCTCGAAAGTGTCGAGGAAGCGCAGCCCCTGCGGACCGATGTCGAACTCGCGCAGCGAGTGGTCGAACCCACCGCCCCGGATCTTCATGATCGAGATCAGCCGGCGCAGCCGCCCCTGGTACTCCGAGAAACGCAGCATGATCATGTTCTCGGTGATCGCCGAGATCCCCTCGATGGGCAACCTCATATCCGGGCCGATCAGGTTATCGGTCTCGACCGCGCACACCGTCGTGACATTCAAGCTCCGCAGCTCGTTGCAGACCGCGGCGAAGAACGGACCAAGTCGCTCCTTCGTCTCGGCGGCCGCGGCGAAGCCGCCCCAGCCGTCGATGAACAGCCGTCGCACCTTGCGTCGGCGCACAGCGTCAATCAGCTCGTTGCCGAGACTGTCGAGAATGCGCTCGATGGGCGGACGCCAGAGCACTTCGAGATGACCCGCCGTGACCAGCGATTGCAAGTCGATGCCCAGCAGCTGCGCATTGGCGATCAGCCGCTGCGGCGATTCATAAAAGCCGAAATGCAAGCCGGGCTGCTGCTTGCTCGACTCCTGCAGGAATGCCATGCCCAGCGTCGTCTTGCCCGAACCCGACGCACCGAGCAGCAATGTCGAGGTATCGGCGATCAAGCCGCCTTGGGTCATGCGATCGAGCTGCTCGACACCGGTGGAAATCTGGCGATCGCTTTCCACGCCGGCATTGCGCAGGAAGCGCGACTCCGGCCGGGGATGCACCACCAGACCGTCGTTGGTGATCTGAAAAGGATGCCGGCCGCGCAGGCTGCTGGAGCCCCGGAATTTGCGCACCTCCAGCTCGCGCTGGCGACGCTTGCCATAAGGAACGTCTTCGAGAGTGATCAGACCGTCCACCATCGTGTGTTCCGGGTGGTACTCCCCCCGCCGACCATTGGTGAGCAACAAGGTGCAACAGCCGGCCGTCGCCGCGTGGGCCTGCAGTTCATGAATGAACTTCCGGAACTCTCGATCCGAGGTGCTGGTTTCCTCGACCGCGATCAGGCCGTCGAGAATCAGGATGGTCGCCTCGTGCGCGCGCATCTCTCGGCGCAGCAGATCCATCATTCCCTTCAGGCCGTTCTCTTCCAGCACCCGAAACGCGCTGATGTAGTACACGTACTTGGGAATCAGACGGCCATCGTAGAAGCTCATCTGTTCCAGATGCTGGAGCATGCGTGCGTGGTTCTCGGCCAGCAGCGTCACGAACAGCGCGCGCTTGCCCTGGCGGGCATGCTGAAAGCAGATCTGGTTGGCGAGAATGGTTTTGCCGGCGCCGGGCGTACCGCGCACGATGTAGACGGCGCCTTCGAAAAAGCCGCCCTTGAGCACCTCGTCCAGACCCGGCACGCCGGTGGCGATCCGCTCCAGTCCCGTGTCCTGATTCGTGTCTTTGTTATTCACGTGACCGTGAACCCTCCTGAGCCAAGCATGTCAGCCGAGTTTACCGTGTGGCGGTGACATCGCGGGGCAACCGCATGATGAACGTGGAGCCCACACCCGGCTCGCTCTCCAGCTCCAGCGTGCCGGCCTGCGCCTCCACCAGCTTGCGCGACAACCACAACCCAATGCCGAAACCGCCGCTGCGCGCTCCGGATGCCTGCTCGAAACGCTCGAAGATCCGCTCGCGATCGGCGGGCGCGACACCGATCCCGTGATCGACTACTCGCACCATCACCCATGCCGGATCGCTGGCCACGTGGACGGTGACCGGCTCGCCGTCGCCGTAGCGAATCGCGTTGGAGACCAGATTATCCAGAATCTGCTCGGTGGCGAGCCGATCCCAGGTGCCGGACACCGGCGGGTCGAGCTCACAGTGCAAAGTCGAGCCGGCCCGCGCGGCGAGCGGTTCGTATTTGCGCACGCAGTCGCTCACCAGCTCGCATAAGTCGAAGGTGCTGGGCTCGAGACGCACGGGCCCCGCATTGAGTCGCGTGATTTCGAGAAGCGCGGTGGCGCGCTGAACGTAGTGGTCGACGGCTTGCGATAACAGCTCCAGGCCATGGAGCAAAGCCGGCGAGACCTGCTCGCGGCGCGCGCGGGAGACCAGCAGCTGCACTTGCCCGACGATCGGCGTCATGGGATTGCGCAATTCGTGAGCTGCAATCGCAATGAACTCGTCCCGAGCCGCAATCGCCGCACGCAACTCTTCTACGAGGCGCTCGTTGTCCGCGGGGGGCAAGGGCGTGGTCATCCCATATGATCGTCCGGAAAATCGTGCGCGATTATAAGCAGCCCCTTCCGCAGCGCGCGCGATTTTGTGGGTAGTCATTCGCTGACAAACATCGGCTAAAACAGGAGACTTGTCGGCGCTCATAGATAAGAATCGCGCTTCGACCAGACGACTCGAGTACCGACGATGCTTTCATGGCGACTGTGGCTTCATGCCAGTCGGACCTTTTGGTGCCTGCTTCCGCTTCTACTGCCCAGCCTCGGCGTTGCTGCCGAAACATACGCTCGATGCGAACAGCAGTTTGCGCCGCGCAGTGGCGAACCCGGCAAAGACGTGATGTGGGTGGCGACCATCGACTCGGTCGTCGATGCGATGCTCCGCGCAGCCCGGGTCACCGACAAAGATCGCGTGATCGATCTGGGTTCGGGGGACGGCAAGATTCCGATCGCGGCGGCGAAACGATTCGGCGCCCATGCGCTGGGCATCGAATACAACCAGCAGCTCGTCGAGCTCGCCCGCTGTTATGCCCGCGTCGAAGGACTCACCGGCAAGGTGCAGTTCGAGCAAGGCGACATATTCTCGACCGACTTCAGCCACGCAACGGTGCTCACGCTATATCTCGGACCGACGGTCAATCTCAAACTGCGTCCGAAGCTGTTGAGCATGCGACCGGGCACACGCATCGTCTCAAACACCTTTGACATGGCGGACTGGCAGCCAGACGAGCTCATCGAAGCGGATGTCGGCAATACTCGCGCGTTCCTGTGGATCGTGCCGGCGCGCGTCGCAGGCGACTGGAAGTTCACCGAGGTCGGCGGCTCGGACTCGTTCACCGTCCGGCTGCAGCAGCGCTTTCAACAACTGGAGTCGTCGCCCGCCGCGCAATCGCGGCTGGCCGTGCAAGGCGGACGGCTGGTGGGCAATCGGATGGAGATGGTGGTGCAGGGACTGGAGTCCGATCCCACGACCCTGACGGGCGAAGTGAGCGGCGACCGCCTGCTGCTCGCGACCACCAAAGCCCGCACGCTGCGACGCTACGTGGGCGCGCCGATGTAACAAAATGTCACAGCTCGGTCGGAAGCGGGGGGCCGATGAGGGCCTCTCACCCAGTCTTGTCCGCCAAATACAAAAGCCCGCCTTCGAGGGCTTTTTGGATCTGGCGGAAAGTGAGGGACGACACGAAGTAGCTCCCTGTACTTCGCCCTTCGGGCGACCTGAAAGTCGTGCAAAACGACTGTCCTGCCCCACATGTATTTACATGGGTCGGACCCTCGGCGCGGGGTTGTCGATGCCTCACCGAGCCCGCCATACAAAAAAACCCTCTTACGAGGGTCCTTTGATATGGCGGAGAGTGAGGGATTCGAACCCTCGATGGGCTTTTGACCCATACACCCTTAGCAGGGGTGCGCCTTCGACCACTCGGCCAACTCTCCGGCGCGGGACTGCCAGGGCGTGACGCCCCAGGAATGCTATTCGCAAACGGGGGCTTCTGGCCCCAGGTCCGCGAAGGCCGGCAAGAATACTGGCCGTGGCCCGTGAGGTAAAGGGTCCGAGCGCGATGCAGTGCATCTGCTCATAGTCTCGCGGGAGTGGCGGGCCACGTCACCCCGCGAACAGAACGGTAACGAGCTACGAACTCAGGAGCCCGCGCCGGTGATGGGACGCTTTGCCGCGCCACCGCCCGCCGCCTGTTCCTCACGCTTGATGCGCTCGTAGATCTCTTCACGATGCACGGCAACCTCTTTCGGCGCGTTCACACCCACACGCACCTGATTGCCTTTGACGCCTAGGACGGTCACTGTGATGTCGTTACCTATCATCACGGTCTCACCGACGCGCCTTGTCAGAATCAACATGGTTCGCTCCTTGCTGTCAGCCGAATGATCAAGTTGCGTTTGCCGGCGGTGGAATCACCGCCCTCCCACAGCACTCGCACTTTTCATTCAAATCGAGAGTAGGTCAGCTGCTCGGGTAATGGGGATCGGGATTTCCCTGAATATCGAAATTACCCTCACAAGAGTGACAATATATTTTTTAATATGTTCGCACTATTTAAACTTGAGTGCGACCCGAATTTTCCCCAGTATCAAAAAAATCATACTCATGAGTTTTCAGCCGACATAGCGCGGCAGCCCGACGAGGCGCGGAGTAGACCAGCTTCCCTGCGGCCGTGCAGTTCGCGCAATCACTGTTGACAGTTTCAGGCGGATTTTGCCGCAACTTTGGACTCGATCCAGTTGGCGACGCCGGCCAAAGCGGTATCGAGTTGCGTGGGATCGTTGCCGCCGGCCTGCGCCATGTCGGCGCGGCCGCCACCTCGCCCGCCGACCTGTTGCGCGACAAAGTTAACTAAATCTCCCGCTTTCACCCTCGCCGTCTGATCCGCCGTCACACCCGCGATCAGCACGACTTTGTTCCCTTCCTGCACCGACGCAAGCACGATGGCCGCGGAGCGCAGTTTGTTCTTCAACTGATCCACGGCGTCACGCAGCGCCGGCGCATCGGCTCCGTCGACGCGCGTGGCAACTACTTTCAAACCACCGACGTCGACCGCAGTGCTCGACAGGTCGTTGCCTTGTCCACTGGCGAGTTTGGACTTGAGCGCGGCGACTTCTTTCTCCAGCTTGCGGCTGCGATCGAGTAGCTGCCGGACTTTGTCCTCGACGTCCTCGCGACCTGCTTTCACCAGCGAAGCCACGTCACGCAGCACGCGATCCGTCTGCGAGATCCATTCGTACGCGCCTTGACCGGTGACGGCCTCGATACGCCGAATGCCCGCGGCCACGCCACCTTCGCTGACGATCTTGAACAAACCGATTTCGCCTGTACGACTTACATGAGTGCCGCCGCACAGCTCGGTGGAGAAGCCGCCGAAGCTGAGCACGCGCACCTGGTCGTCATACTTCTCGCCGAACAATGCCATCGCGCCCGAAGCCACGGCATCGTCATACGCCATCAACTTCGTCTCCGCCGCCGAATTGGCACGGATCTCCGCGTTGACCATCTCTTCGATCTGCCTCGACTCTTCTGGCGTCAGCGCCGCGAAATGTGCGAAGTCGAAACGCAGTCGATCGGGCGCGACCAACGAGCCCTTCTGAGTCACGTGAGTACCGAGCACCTTACGCAAAGCCGCGTGCAGCAGGTGTGTGGCCGAATGATTGGCCATTGTCGCGCGACGCCGCTCTACGTCGACACGCGCCTCGATCCGCGCGCCGACGCGCAGTTCGCCAGAACTTACTCGACCGACGTGCGCGAATGCGCTACCGATCTTCAGAGTATCGAGCACCTCGAACTTAGCTCCGTCGCCGAGCAACTCACCAGTGTCGCCCACCTGCCCCCCGCTTTCTGCGTAGAAGGGCGTGTGGTCGAGAATGACTTGCCCTTCTTCGCCTGAGCGCAGCACGTCGACGCGCTCTTTGCCGCGGAGGATGGCGACGATCGTGCCGCTGCCCTGGACGCTGTCGTAGCCACTGAAGATGGTCTTGTCGTCCAACGAAATGCCGGCGCGCAGATCGACGCCGAACTTGCTGGCGGCACGGCCGCGCTCGCGCTGCGCTTCCATCGCGGCTTCGAATCCTGCTTCATCAATCGTGAAGCCGCGCTCACGCGCGATGTCCGCAGTGAGATCCAGCGGGAAGCCGAAGGTGTCGTAGAGCCGGAACACGGTTTCGCCGGGAATCTGCTTGCCCTGCAAAGAGCCGATCGCCTGATCCAGCAAAGCCATGCCTTGCGAGAGCGTTTCCGCGAAGCGTTCTTCTTCTTGCTTGAGCACGCGCTCGATCTGCGCTCGCTGCGTGCGCAGTTCGGGATAAGCCTCGCCCATCTCCTTTTCGAGCGCGCCCACCAACGTGTAGAAGAACGGCTGCGTTTGGCCGAGCTTGTAACCATGGCGCACGGCGCGGCGAATGATGCGACGGAGTACATAGCCGCGACCTTCGTTAGCGGGGTACACACCATCAGCCACGAGGAACGAACACGCGCGAATGTGATCCGCGATCACGCGCAGTGAGCTCGAGGACAGATCCTTGGTGTGAGTCGCTTCGGCGGCGGCCTTGATGAGGTTGACGAACAGATCGATCTCGTAGTTCGAGTGCACGCCCTGCATCACCGCGGCCGTGCGCTCGAGGCCCATACCGGTGTCGACCGAGGGCTTGGGCAGCGGAGTGAGCTTGCCCTCCTCCGAACGCTCGAACTGCATGAACACCAGATTCCAGATTTCGATCCAGCGATCGCCGTCCGCGTCCGCCGAGCCCGGCGGGCCGCCCGGAATGTGCGCGCCGTGATCGTAGAAGACCTCAGTGCACGGACCGCACGGGCCCGTCTCGCCCATTTGCCAGAAGTTGTCCGAGCCGCCGCCCGACTTGTCGCCGATGCGCACAATGCGATCCGCGGCCACGCCGACATCCTTGTGCCAGATGTCATAAGCCTCGTCGTCGGTGTGATACACCGTCACCATCAATCGCTGCGGATCGATGCCCAGGTACCGCTGGCCGGTGACGAACTCCCAGGCAAAGCGAATGGCGTCGCGCTTGAAGTAGTCGCCGAAGCTGAAGTTGCCCAGCATCTCGAAAAAGGTGTGATGCCGGGCCGTGTAGCCGACGTTCTCGAGATCGTTGTGCTTGCCGCCGGCACGCACGCAGCGCTGTGAGCTGGCGGCGC
This sequence comes from Steroidobacter gossypii, assembly GCF_016801985.1. GTDB lineage: Bacteria > Pseudomonadota > Gammaproteobacteria > Steroidobacterales > Steroidobacteraceae > Steroidobacter > Steroidobacter gossypii. The sequence goes on from NZ_JAEVLS010000001.1 coordinate 348,673, forward strand.
GGCTGTAGTTGCGCTTGTCCTTGCCTAAAAAGACGTCTTTGAACTGCACCATGCCGGCGTTGGTGAACAGCAGGGTCGGGTCGTTCCCCGGCACCAATGAGCTGGAGGCCACCACCTGGTGGCCACGCTCACGAAAAAAATCGAGGAACAGCGCGCGAAGTTCGGCGCTCGACAGGCGCTTGGCAGTCATGAGAAACCGTCAGGATTGATCCGGATCGAATCCTCCGCCCGGATCGAAGTCCTTTTCCGGCTCGTCGTCCACGTCAGGATCGAACTTCAGGGCGGCGCGGATCTGATCGCTGTGAAAACCGCGATATTGAAGGAACCGCGCCTGCTTTGCACGTTCAGCGGCGGTTTTCGGCAGCCCCTCGCCGAACTTGCGCCGCCGAACCTCGGCCGCCAGCCCGTTCCAGTTACGGTCGGTGGCGCCCATCTCCTGCTGGATCTGGTCGTCGGCGACGCCCTGCTGCCGCAGCTGCGCCCGGATGCGCACCGGGCCCTGGCCGCGGCGGGCATGGTGGTGAACATAATTGGCGGCGAAGCGCTCGTCGGAAACCCACTTTTTCTTGCCTAGCTTATCCAGCACGGCCTCTATGCTGGCCTCGGGGTAGCCCTTCGCGGCCAGCTTGCGCTTCAGCTCCTCGGTGGAATGCTCACGGCGCGAAAGCAAGCGCACCGCCGCAACTTCGACTTCCTTGTCCCGCTGCCTGGCGCGCTCGACTTGCTGTTCGGGGGTCAGCTCCGCTTCGACCTCGGGCAGGCCCGAGGCCTCGAACAACTCCCGCGTGCGGTTGCTCTTAGACCGCCTCACCCTTCTCGGCCTCGCCGCGCTTGGCCGGCAGCAGCTTCTCGCGGATCTTGCTCTCGATCTCGCGAGCGATGTCCGGGTTCTGCGCCAGGAAGGTGCGTGCGTTTTCCTTGCCCTGGCCGATGCGCTCGCCGTTATAGCTGTACCAGGAGCCCGATTTCTCGACCAGGCCCTGCGCCACGCCGATATCGATGATCTCGCCATTCCGCGAGATGCCCTGGCCGTACATGATTTCGAACTCGGCTTCGCGGAACGGCGGCGCCACCTTGTTCTTGACCACTTTGACGCGGGTCTGGTTGCCGACCACTTCCTCGCCATTCTTGATGGCGCCGATGCGACGGATGTCCAGACGCACCGAGGAATAGAACTTGAGCGCGTTACCGCCGGTGGTGGTTTCCGGATTGCCGAACATCACGCCGATCTTCATGCGGATCTGGTTGATGAAGATGACGATGGTGTTGGAGCGCTTGATGTTGCCGGTGAGCTTACGCAATGCCTGCGACATCAGGCGGGCCTGCAGACCGACATGCGCATCGCCCATTTCGCCTTCGATTTCCGCCTTGGGCGTCAACGCGGCGACCGAGTCCACCACGACCACGTCGACCGCGCTGGAGCGGACCAGCATGTCCGTGATTTCCAGAGCCTGCTCGCCCGTGTCGGGCTGCGAGACCAGCAGTTCCTGCACGTTCACGCCGAGCTTGCCGGCGTACACCGGATCCAGCGCGTGTTCCGCGTCGACGAACGCAGCGGTGCCGCCGGCGCGCTGCGCCTCTGCGATGACCTGCAAGGTCAGTGTGGTTTTGCCCGAGGATTCCGGACCGTAGATTTCGATGACTCGACCGCGGGGCAGGCCGCCCACGCCGAGCGCGATATCCAGACCCAGCGAGCCGGTGGAAACCGCCTCCACATCGTAAGTGGCGCTGGCGTCGCCGAGACGCATCACCGAGCCCTTGCCGAATTGCTTTTCGATCTGGCCGAGCGCGGCGACAAGCGCCTTCTTGCGATTTTCTTCCATCGGATGACCTGCCTGATTGATTGCTTCAGCTTCCAAGCCAGTATTTTACAAACCTGAAGCTCGAAACTGGGGAATATCTGTATATTTGCACAGTTATTCCTGTTATGCCACTGCCGGAGCGTGCTAGGCAGGAGTCAGCGGCTCATTCACGCTCGAGGGGCCAGCGGTTCAGCACCGAATACTGCGAGCCGCGGGCGTCGCGCACCGATTCGACCAGCGCGAAATCATTCACTTGCTGGCGGAGAACCTCGATCTTTTGAGTCGGGCGGCTGCGCGGCAGGTCGCGCGCGAGCGTGATGTGCGGTCGGAATTCCCGCTCGTCTTCGCGCACGAAGTTGCTCAGATGGGCACGTAATCTGGTGGCCAGATCGATCGCCGCAGCCGGCGGCGTGGACGAGGTGAGACACAACAATCTGCGCCCCCATGCCTCGACACCATCGAAGCTCAGCTCGAACGCGGGGCTGCCGGCGAGCGGCGCGGCCGCTTGCTGAACGACGTCGAAGTTCTCGGCCGGGACCTCGCCAAGAAACAGCAGCGTAACGTGCAGGTTCCTCGCCGGGATCAGCCGCCCGCCGCTGGCTAGGGCAATCGCGTGCGTGGCTGTCTCGATTTCAGCTCGAAACTGATCGGTGGGCCACAACGCGAAAAACAATCGACGGTGCCGGGCAGGGTCCACTTCATGGCTTCCGCTGCAGCTGGCTCAACTCGCGCAGTGCTCGCGCCACGGACTGACGGCGAATGGCTTCCCGATCCCCCGTGAATGTCTCCAGCGCGACGCGAGTTTCGATTTCGCCATTCTCCTTCCACGCCCAGGCGAACCAGACTGTGCCCACAGGCTTGCCCGGCTGCGCGCCCGCAGGACCGGCGATGCCCGTGACCGCGAGAGAGATGTGCCCGCCGAGCGCTTCGAGCGCGCCGATCGCCATTTCGCGGGCAGTCGCTTCGCTCACCGCGCCGTGCGAAGCCAGCGTCGAAGGGCGCACGCCGAGCAGGGACTGCTTGAGCACGTTGCTGTAGACAACCACACCGCCGTCGTACCATGCCGAGCTGCCGGCGATATCGGTCAACAACTTGGCCACCCAGCCGCCCGTGCACGACTCGGCCGTGACCAGGCGCCGCTCGGCGTCCAACAGGTCCGCGCCGGCCTGGGTGGCCAGGCGCATCAAATCCTCATCGTTGTTCATGCCATGCATGCTTCAAGCTCTCGGGGATCAACGTCAAGCTGGGCATATCCGGATTCGCGCAGGCACAATTCCGTTCTTAAGCGTCACGAGCCAAGCACCCCGCGATGTCCGCCGCCCTGGAAACACATACCCCGTCCATGCAGCAGTACCTGCGCCTCAAAGCGCAGTACCCGAACGAGTTGCTGTTCTATCGCATGGGCGACTTCTACGAGCTGTTCTTCGAGGATGCCAAGCGAGCCGCGCGCCTGCTGGATATCACCCTGACCGCCCGTGGGCAATCGGCCGGACAGCCCATTCCCATGGCCGGCGTGCCGTATCACAGCGCCGAGTCGTACCTGGCGCGGCTGGTCCGCCGCGGCGAGTCCGTCGCCATTTGCGAACAGATCGGCGACCCGGCCAAGTCGAAAGGACCCGTGGAGCGCGCGGTGGTGCGCGTGGTCACTCCCGGCACGGTCACCGATGACGCGTTTCTCGATGCGCGCCGGGACACGTTGCTCGCCGCTCTGTATCGGGAGGGTCAGCGTTTCGGAATCGCGTGGATGGAATTGTCGAGCGGCCGTTTCAGCGTGATGGAAGCCGCAGGCGAGGAAGCGCTCGCCGCCGAGATCGAGCGGTTGAAACCGGCGGAACTGCTGATTCCTGAATCATCCGCGCGCGACGGCATCAACATTTTCGTCCGCGAGCGGCCGCAGTGGCACTTCGATTTGGAAACATGCACTCGGCTGCTGTGTGAGCAATTCGCGACGCGCGATCTGTCTGGCTTCGGCTGCGCCGAATACTTCCTCGCGATTCGTGCGGCCGGCACGTTGCTTCAGTACGTTCGTGACACGCAAAAAGCCGCTCTGCCTCATCTTCGCGGGCTGCGCACTGAAGAGCGCAGCGAGGCCGTGCTGCTCGACGCCGCGACTCGTCGCAATCTCGAGTTGGATGTGAGCTTGACCGATCGGCCCGAGTGCACCGTCGCTGCCGTGCTGGATGAAACAGCCACTGCGATGGGCGGCCGTGAGCTGCGTCGTTGGCTGCATCGGCCGCTGCGGGACCGCGGCGCTGTCGAACTGCGCCTGCAGGCGATCTCGACGTTGATCGAACGCGCGTTGTACACGCCGCTCCACGATGTGCTCAATCACGTCGGCGACATCGAACGCGGCCTCGCACGAGTTGCGCTCAAGAGCGCTCGTCCGCGCGATCTGGCGCAGTTGCGCGACGCGCTCGGCAGACTGCCCGACTTGCAGCAACTGCTCGCGAACATCGATTCTCCGCTGCTGCGCGAGCTTGCTGCTCAAGCCGGTACTCATCCCGATCTTCATGACGTGCTCAAACGCGCCATCGTTGAGACCCCTCCCCCCATTCTGCGCGAAGGCGGCGTCATTGCGCCGGGCTACGACGCCGAGCTCGACGACCTGAAGCGCATCAGCGAGCACAGCGATCAATACCTGGTCGAGCTCGAAACGCGCGAACGCGAGCGCAGCGGCATCGCGAATCTGCGGCTTGGTTACAACCGGGTGCAGGGCTACTACATCGAGATCAATCGCAGCTTCGCCGACAAGGTGCCGCCGGATTATCACCGCCGCCAGACGGTGAAAAACGCCGAGCGCTACATCACGCCGGAGCTCAAGGAGTTCGAGGATAAAGTGCTCGGCGCACGCGATCGGGCGCTGGCCCGGGAGAAACAACTTTATGACGAGCTGCTGGATCTGCTGATATCTCGGCTTGCCGAGCTGCAAGCCTCGGCGGCGGCGTTGGCGGCGTTGGACGTGTTGTCCAATCTCGCCGAGCGAGCGGTGACTTTGCGATATGCGCAACCGGAGCTGTCGGACGATCCGGTGTTGCAGATCACCGAAGGTCGCCATCCCGTGGTCGAGCGCTTCATCGATCAACCGTTCGTGCCCAACGACCTCGACCTGCACAACTCGCGTCGTATGCTGGTCATCACCGGCCCGAACATGGGCGGTAAATCGACTTTCATGCGCCAGACTGCGCTCATCGTCATTCTCGCGCGCATCGGCAGCTATGTGCCCGCCAGGGCTGCACGAATCGGGCCCATCGATCGCGTGTTCACGCGCATCGGCGCGTCGGACGATCTTGCCGGCGGTCGGTCGACATTCATGGTCGAAATGACCGAGGCAGCCAACATTCTCAACAACGCCACCAACAATAGTTTGGTGTTGATGGATGAGATTGGCCGCGGCACCAGTACCTACGACGGCTTGTCCCTGGCGTGGGCTTGCGCGAATCACATCGCTCGTTCCGTGCGCGCGTTCACTTTGTTCGCCACGCACTACTTCGAGCTCACATCGCTGGCGCAGGACCTGGACAACTGCTCGAACGTGCATCTGGATGCTACCGAGCATGGAGAGAAACTCATCTTCCTGCATACGGTGAAGGAAGGTCCCGCGAATCAGAGCTACGGGCTGCAGGTCGCGGCGCTCGCCGGCGTGCCGCCGAAAGTGATCAACGCCGCGCGCAAGTATCTGCACGAACTGGAGCGTCGCTCCGCTGCGGCCGCTCAGCAGATGAAGCCTCAGCAGGAGTTGCTGCTCGAATTCCCCGAGGACGAGGAGGAAGAGGAACACGCCGCCATCGCCGCTCTCCGCAGCGCCGACCCGGACTCCATGACGCCTCGCGAAGCGCTCGACGCGCTGTACAGATTGAAGAAGTTGGCCATGGAAAAGGGGAACTGAGACAAAGATGGAGCGCTGCCGCTCTTATCCTGTGACGTCGAGCTGACGCATCGGCGTCGCCGGAGTGACCTACCGGGACGTCACCGCCGAAACATCCCGCTACGCAAGAAACATCGAGCCTGCTCAGCCACCTCAGTGGAAAACAGCATGCCGGTATGTGAGATCGACAGGACGATGTGATCCTTGGCTCCAGGCAGCTTGGTCTCCTCCACCAGCACCGTGCCGTCATGATCGGCGTTCAGGTCGGCGAACAAGCGCCCGAGGCCCAATCTCATGGACCCCGCGATCACGCCAATCTCACGATGGCCGCGCCATTCGCGCGGCGCGCAATTGATACATTCGGCATTCACCGCCGCGCCGAGGATCGCGCGCCCGAAGGGAACGACGCGCGCCACACCCTGCGCCGCTTTCGAGCCTTGTGACGGCGTCCCCAGCAAGACCGCCCGACCCGGCGGCAAATCGTCGGTGACCTCCAGGGCGCGCAGGATCACCAGCCCACCCAGACTGTGACCGACGAAGTGCAACTCCGGAACATGCTGCGCACGAGCGAAATCCAATAGCCCGCGCACGTGATCGTTCATCGAGCCGCTCACGGTCGGATACGAAAACGAAGCGACACGAAATTGACCGCCGGCCTCGAGCCGGTGTTGCAAGATCCGCAGCTGAAAGCCCGACATCCACAGTCCATGCACCAGTACGATGGTGGCAGGCTCGGCTGCCGCGCGCCGTTTGGGATCGTTGTTCAAGTCGCCATTGCCCTTGAAAGCCGTGACAAGCTATGGTCGCAGCGTGCGCCGACCGGGCGCAACACAACCGACAATGAACACGGGCACTCTGGGGGACTCATGCAGACAGCGATGACGCGAACGGGCAAAGCGAGCGCCGGGCTCGCGACCGCCTGCGCGCTGCTCGCAACGTCGACGGGTCTGGCGCAATCCACCCCTCCGGCTAAAGTCGAAGCGCCGGCCGAAGATTGGCTCCAGCTGTTCAACGGCCGCGACCTCACCGGCTGGACGCCGAAAATTTCGCAACACGCGCTCGGCGAGAATTTTGCCGATACCTTCCGGGTGCAAAACGGCGTGCTCCAGGTGCGCTATGACAAATACCAGAAGTTCGACGGGCAGTTCGGCCACCTGTTCTACCGGACGCCGTATAGCTATTACCGACTGGTGATCGAATATCGCTTCGTCGGCGAGCAAGCTCCGGGCAACCCCGGCGCCTGGGCGTTTCGCAACAGTGGCGTGATGCTCCATTCACAAGATCCGCGCACCATGACGCGCGATCAAGATTTCCCCATTTCCATCGAAGCGCAGTTCCTGGGCGGTAAGAGCGACGGCAAGCCGCGCACTACCCTGAACGTTTGCACGCCTGGCACCGAAATCGTGGTCGATGGCAGCCTGTATCCAGAGCACTGCCTGAACTCCACCTCCAAGACCTTCGATGGCGACCAATGGGTGCGGGCCGAGATGCTGGTGCTGGGCGCCGGCCAGATCACCCACATCATGGATGGCCAGAAAGTGCTCGAATACAGCCTGCCGCAGTTCGGCGGCGGTGTGGTGAACCGTCACGATCCCAAGGCCCAGCCCACCGGCGAACTGATCGAAGGCGGCTACATCGCGCTCCAGAGCGAATCGCATCCGATCGAGTTCCGCAAGGTCGCGCTGCTGAATCTGGCCGGTTGCATGGACAGGAATGCCAGCAACTATCGCCCCTACTACGTGAAATCCGAGCCGTCGACGTGCCAATATGCACGTCCGGCCGCCACCCCCTAACTCCCATCGAGCCTCGCAACGCCATGTCCAGACCTCTCCGCACGGCAGTTATTGGAACCGGTTTCATCGGCAGAGTTCATGTACGTTCTGCACGGCTGGCCGGCGCTGAAGTGGTGGGTGTCGCGGCCTCCTCGCCGGAGCGCTCGGCGCAAGCGGCGAAGGAGCTCGCCGTGCCTCGCAGCTTCGCCTCGGGCCTGGAAGCCGCGCGAGACAAGGACGTGGATGTGATCCACATCTGCACGCCCAACTCGCTGCACATGGAAGTCGCCAAAACGGCGTTGGAATCGGGCAAGCACGTCGTGTGCGAGAAGCCGCTCGCGACTTCGCTGCAAGACGCGCAGATGCTCACCGAGCTCGCCAACAGCAAGGGCCTGATCGGCACCGTGCCTTTCATCAATCGCTATCACCCCATGGTGCGTGAGGCGCGTGCGCGGGTGCAGGGCGATGAGACCGGCAAGTTGTACCTGATCCAGGGCTCGTATCTGCAGGACTGGCTCATGCAGGCCGGCGACACTAACTGGCGTGTGGATGCTACGGCGGGAGGCAAATCACGCGCCTTCGCGGACATCGGATCGCACCTGTGCGACCTGCTGGAGTGGATCACGGGCGAACGCTTCACCTCGCTGATAGCGACGCTCGGCACACCCATCGCGCAGCGCTCTGCCGCCGCAAGCCGTGTCGCATTCCAGGCCGCCGGCGAAGTGAAAGAAACAAAGTCGGTGGATACCGAAGATGTCGCCTGTCTGATCCTGCGCACGGATCGCGGCACGCTCGCATCCCTGACCATCAGCCAGGTTTCCGCGGGCCGCAAGAACCGTCTCTGGTTCGAGCTCGACGGCGCCCAGCAAAGCGTCATGTTCGATCTGGAAAGCCCCGAGCAGTTGTGGATTGGCCGCCGCGAAGGCATGACGCTGCTGGTGCGCGATCCGTCGCAAGGTTCGCCCGAGCATCGCCGGCTCGCATGGCTGCCAGCGGGACACGCGCAGGGCTGGGGCGATTGTTTTGAAGCATTCGTGCGCGATTCGTACGCCGCCATTCGTGGCGAATCTCACGTTGGCTTGCCCACGTTCGCGGACGGCGCCCGCTCCATGAGCATCGTCGAAGCCGTGCTGCGTTCCTCGGCCAGCAATCAATGGACGCCGGTTAACTAATAAACAGGTCACGAACAGGAGAGATGAGCATGATCACCCGTCGCAGCTTTCTCGAGGGCAGCTCGCTTGCTGCATTGGCCGCCATGACCGCCGGCCGCAGTTTTGCCGCGGGCTCCGGCACTGGCCCGCTGGGTCGCCCCATCGGCCTGCAGCTGTACACCGTGAAAGAAGAAGCCAATCGGGATCTGCTCGGCACGCTCAAGAAGCTGCAGGCCATCGGCTACCGCGAAGTCGAGACCGCGGGCTTCTATGGCAAGTCTGGCAAAGAGATGCGCAAGATCCTCGCCGATCACGGCATGACCGCGCCGTCCGCGCACTCCAGCATGGGCGAGATCCAGAAGAACATGCAGCAGTTGGTCGATGGCGCGGCCGAAGTCGGCGCCAAGTATTTCATCTGCGCGTTTCCGGCACGGCCGGGCGCAGCGCCGTCCGCCTCCATCGCCAAGGACATCACCCTGGATGACTGGAAGTGGAACGCCGAGCAGCTCAACAAACTCGGCGAGGCCGCGAAAAAAGTCGGGCTGCAGGCCGGTTATCACAATCACAACATGGAATTCCGTTCCTACGACGGCGTGATCGCATTCGACGAGTTGCTCAAGTGGACCGATCCGAAGCTCGTCACCATCGAGCTGGATCTCGCCTGGGTGGTGACGGCCGGCCTCGATCCGACCCGCTATCTCAAGCAACACGCCGACCGCATCTCGCTGCTGCACGTCAAGGACGTGCGCAAGGACGCGGTCACTACGGCGGACGAGCTCAAGTCGCAGACCGTCGAAGTCGGCCGCGGCAAGATCGACTGGAAGCGCATCTTCGCCGCCTGCGATCCGCAACATCTCAAGCACTACTTCGTCGAACAGGAAAACTTCACGGGCCCGACCATCGACGCCGTGCGCGCGAGCTTCGAGTACCTGAGCACGCTCAAGGCGTAACGTAGTCGTGGAATCATCGGCCAGGTGATCAAAGGAGCATCCTTATGTTGTTCAAGAATCCGACTTCGCGTCGGCTCGCAGCAGCGTGCGCCGTTACCCTGGGAGCGGCTTGTCTCATGACCGCCAACGCCGATGAATCCGCGAGCGGCAGCGGCGAATGGCAGCCGCTGTTCAACGGCAAGAACCTCGATGGCTGGAAGCACGTCGGCCCGGGCGAGATCGTGGTGGAGAACGGCGTCCTGAAGACCGTCGGCGGCATGGGCCTGCTGTGGTACACGCGCGAGAAGATCGGCAACGCCGTGGTGCGCATCGTGTACAAGGCGCCGGATGACAACGGCGGCGGCAACTCGGGCGTCTTCATTCGCATTCCCGAGCCGCCCACCGAGCCGTGGATGCCCGTGAACAAGGGCTACGAAGTGCAGATCGACGATAGCGACGACGACTGGCATCGCACTGGCGTGCTGTATTCGTTCACCAAGACCCTGGCGCAGCCCCAAGTGCACGAATGGAACACGATGGAAATCACCATCGAGGACGAGCGTACCGTGGTGACGGTCAACGGCACCAAGGTGACCGACTTTCGCGAAGGCGCGCCCGTGCCGGAGAAGAAACAGAAGCACGAGCCGGATCGGGGCAAGCGTCCGGCCAGCGGCTACATCGGGCTGCAGAATCACGGCGACAAGGACACGGTGTACTTCAAGGAAGTCAGCGTGAAGAAGTTGAAGTAACGTCAGCTTGGCTATGTAATCCATTAGCTTCGAACTCCAAGCCATGGCAAAGCGCGACCCGGCGCCGCAGCGGCGGCGCTCGGGTCATAAGGGGGACTTTTGAATCCGATCACTGCTCGGCTCAGCGTCATGATGTTCCTGCAGTTCTTCATCTGGGGCGGCTGGTTCGTCACATTGGGCACCTTTCTCGGCGCCGCCTTCTCTGCATCGGGCGGAGAGATCGGGCAAGCGTTTTCCACGCAAAGCTGGGGCGCGATTCTCGCGCCGTTCATCATCGGCCTGATCGCCGACCGCTACTTCAACGCCGAGCGCATCCTGGGCGTGCTGCATCTGATCGGCGCGCTATTGATGTACCTGATGTACAACTCCAGCGACTTCGCCTCGTTCTATCCCTATGTGCTCGGCTACATGATCATTTACATGCCGACCCTGGCGCTGGTGAATTCCGTGTCGTTCCGTCAGCTCAGCGATCCCGCCGCGCAATTCGGCAAGATCCGCGTTTGGGGCACGATCGGCTGGATCATTGCCGGCCTGTTCATCAGCACGGTCGGCTGGGATGCGCAGCAAGCCGTGGCAGCAGGCGCGCTCCGTAACACGTTCCTTCTGTGCAGCATCACCTCGCTGATCCTCGGCGTGTACAGCTTCACCCTGCCCGCCACGCCGCCCGTCCGCGTCGAGAATCAGAACGTGGTATCCCAGGCGCTGGGGCTGGATGCGCTGAGCTTGCTCAAGGACCGGAATTTCGCCGTGTTCGTGGTGTCGTCGGTGCTGATCTGCATTCCTTTGGCCTTCTATTATCAGAACACCAACCTGTTCCTCGCCGAAATCGGCGTGACCAACCCCACCGGCAAAATGACCATCGGTCAGATGTCCGAAGTGTTGTTCATGCTGCTGCTGCCGGTGTTTCTGAATCGCTATGGCATCAAGAAAACATTGCTCATCGGCATGGCCGCCTGGGTGCTGCGCTATGTGCTGTTCGCCTTCGGCGCGCAGGATTCGGTGCTGGTGCTGCTGATCGGCGGCATCGCTCTGCATGGCGTCTGCTATGACTTCTTTTTCGTGTCCGGGCAGATCTACACCGACTCCAAGGCGGGCGAGCAGTACAAGAGCTCGGCACAGGGGCTGATCACGCTGGCCACCTACGGCCTGGGCATGCTGATCGGCTTCAAAGTGGCCGGCCTGATCTACGATCAGTACACGCTGGCGAGCGGACACGACTGGAAGGCCATCTGGCTGATCCCGGCGGCGCTGGCCGCGGCCGTGTTTGGATTGTTCGCGCTTGCTTTCAAACCCGAGTCGATCCAGCGCAGCGGCGCATAATCGGCATTCGACATTATTCAAGAGCCCGCCGTGTCCTCCAGTCGCGCCACTTCGATCCGCCAGGTCGCCCGCCAGGCCGGCGTGTCGATTGCTACCGTCTCCCGCGCCTTGACGACGCCGGACAAGGTCTCCGACAAGACGCTGAAGAAGGTGCTCGCGCAGGTCGAGCGCAGTCGCTACAAGCCCAACTTGCTGGCGCGCAATTTCCGCAGCAAGCGGGCTTTCTCCGTGGTCGTGCTGGTGCCCAACATCGCCAACCCGTTCTTCGCTGAAATCATTCGCGGCATCGAACAGGTGGCGCAACAACACGGCTATGCGGTGTTGCTGGGTGACACCGAAGGTCGGGAAGATCGCGAGGCTTACTATGTCGGACTGGTCGAAACGCGACAGGCCGATGGTTTGATTCAATTGCATCCGCGCCTGCCCAAGGCGGCGCGCGGTGCGAACGGCGGGCTGGAGATTCCGCTGGTCAACGCTTGCGAATACATCGAAGACGCACCCTGCCCTCGCGTCGGCATCGATAACGCGGCGGCGGCTCGTGAGATGACCAAGTATCTGCTCGACCTCGGACATCGGCGCATCGGCGTCGTGCTCGGCCCGGATTCCAGCCCTCTGACCAGCGACCGACTTCGCGGCTACAAGCTCGCCTTGCGCGCGGCGAAGATCGCTGCAGACGACGCGCTGATCGCGCAGGGAGATTTCACGATGAGCTCGGGCAGCGCCGCCGCCGAACGGCTCTTCAAGGCCAAGCAGCCGCCCACCGCCGTCTTTTGCTTCAACGACGAAATGGCGCTGGGCGCGATTCGTTTCCTGAAAAGCACTGGCCGCTCGGTGCCGCAGGATGTGTCCGTGGTCGGCTTCGACGACATCGAGTTTGCGAGCTTCTGCGATCCGCCGCTCACCACCATCGAACAGCCCACCCGCGAGATCGGCAACAAAGCCATGTCGCTGCTGTTCGAGATGCTGAACGGCGGCAAGCTCGAACCGGCGATGCATACGTTGCCGATCAAGTTGATCGTTCGTGACAGCGCGGCGCCACCGCCGCGTCGCTGAAGAGTTCGAGGCAAAGCCAATGGGAAGTGAGCCATGCCGCTGATCGATACTGCAGGACTACAGAAGGAGTACGACGTCATCGTGGTCGGCTCCGGCGCCGCGGGTGGCCAAACCGCATACACACTGACGCTCGACGGCGCCAAAGTGCTAATGCTCGAAGCCGGCCGCAACTATGTGCCCGAGCTCGAGACGCCGATGTTTCAAACGCCGGACCAGGCGCCGCTGCGAGCTACGTCCACCCTCGACAAGGAGTTTGGCTTTTACGACGCCACGGTCGATGGCGGCTGGCAGATCCCCGGCGAGCCCTACTCCAGCGCCTCGACCGACGCCGACCGAACCTTCTGGTGGTGGCGCGCTCGCATGCTGGGTGGGCGCACCAATCACTGGGGTCGCATCTCGCTACGCAACGGCCCATACGATTTCAAACCCAGGACGCGCGACGGGTTGGGCTTCGACTGGCCGATCTCTTACGAGGACGTCGCGCCGTATTACGACAAGGTCGAAATGCTGATCGGTGTGTACGGCGACAACGATGGCTATGAAAACACCCCCAACTCCCCCGAGGGTTGTTTGCTGCCGCCGCCCAAGGCGCGCGCCGGCGAGCGGCTAATTCAGAAACACGCAAAGACGGTTGGTGTGCCAGTCATTGCCGCGCATCGCGCCGTCTTGACTCAGCAGCTCGATTACAAGCGAGCCCCTGCGCTACTGCATCCTGGCAACGCACGCGCACAGCAGATCGTGGCCGACAGTATGCGCAGCCGTGCGCCTTGTTTCTGGGCGACGGACTGCGGCCGCGGCTGTTCGATCAAGGCGAATTATCAATCGACTACGGTGCACCTGCCGCCCGCGATGGCCACGGGCAATCTGGACATTCTGCCGAACGCCATGGTGCGTGAAGTGGAGATGGGCAAGGACGGCCGCGCGACGGGCGTGCTCTTCATCGACAAGAGCACGGGCAAGGAACAACGCGCCAAGGGCCGCATCATCGTGCTCGCCGCGAGCGCGTGCGAAACAGTGCGCATCCTGCTCAACTCCAAGTCGCCGCAGTTCCCCCAGGGCCTCGCCAACTCCAGCGGCAAAGTCGGCAAATATTTGATGGACACGGTCGGGGCCAGCGTCACCGGCCAGATTCCGGCACTGGAGGATCTGCCTCCACACAACGAGGATGGCGCGGGCGGCATGCATGTGTACTCGCCGTGGTGGCTGTACAAGGAACAGCTCGCAGGCAAGCTCGACTTTGCACGCGGTTATCACATCGAAATCGGCGCGGGCCGCGACATGCCCAGCTTCGGCGCGACCGCCGGGTTGGCGAATTTCGTCGGCGGCTACGGCAGGAAATTCAAGCAGGACATGCGCCGTTACTACGGCTCGTTCGTGAGCCTGGTGTGTCGCGGCGAGATGATTCCCAACGAGGATTCGTATTGCGAGATCGATCCGGAGAAAAAAGATCAGTACGGCATTCCAACGCTTCGCTTCCACTGGAAGTGGTCCGAGCACGAGCGGCGCCAGGCGGTCCATTCGCACAAGGTCTTCACCGACATCATTCAGCAGATGGGCGGCCGAGTCACCGGCAAGCAGGACCTGCTGCCGGGCGGTTTCATCATTCACGAAGTCGGCGGCGCGATCATGGGCAGCAACCCGAAAAGCTCCGTGGTCAATCAGTGGGGCCAGAGCTGGGACGTGAAGAATCTGTTTCTCACCGACGGCGCACCGTTCCCGTCCAACGCCGACAAGAACCCGACGTTGACCATCATGGCGCTGGCCTGGCGCTCTGCCGATTACATGCTGGCCGCTATGAAGCGGCGGGAGCTGTGACATGGAAACGTTCAACGACACGATGCGCGTCGATCGCCGCACGGCACTCAAATGGGTGCTCGCAGCCAGCGCGGCCCTGCAGTTGCCCACGTCGAGTCTGGCTCAGGACACTGCCAAGAGCGTCACGGGCTATGGCAAAGATCCGAATCTGCTGAAGCTATACAAGATCGGCGAGCTGTGGCCGCTGACTTTGAACGACGCGCAGCGCGCGACCGCGACTGTGCTCAGCGATCTGATCATTCCCGCCGACGAGCAGTCACCCGCCGCGGCCAAAGTGGGCGTGGTGGATTTCATCGATGAGTGGATCAGCGCGCCCTATCCTGACAACCAGCGCGACAAGCCTGTCGTCGTGCAAGGTCTCGCCTGGCTCGATCAGGAATCTCAGCGGCGCTTCAAGAACAACTTCTCTGCTTTGACCGAGGAGGAGCGCGTAGTCATTTGCGACGACATCAGCGCCGCGAAGGCGGCTGCTCAGTTCGCCGAAGCTGCGAAGTTCTTCGCGCGCTATCGCGCGCTCACCGCTGGTGGTTACTACACGACTCCCCTGGGCATGAAAGACCTGAAGTACGTCGGTAACGTGGCAATGACCACGTTCGAAGGCCCGCCGCCCGAGGTACTGAAGAAGCTCGGACTGGCGTAGCAGCAAGGCGGTCTTTTCATTTCGCTCCGATGGCCTTCTGAGACGCGCGTTCTCGTGAACGCGCGGCCCGTACACTTCGCCATTTCCGGAAGCCAGACACCGACAATATCGCCAACAGCGAGCCAGTCATGGCGGTCGCGATGATCAATATCGTGATGCTGATAACGATTGCGCAGCCCGCCCGACAGTCCTCCTCTGCCTGCAAGTCCGCCCAAGTCTGATAGCCCAGCAACAAAGCGCCGGCGAAAACGCTAGCGAAATAGAACTTCAACCAGCCGCGCCGCATCGCCGCGACCACCAGCGGCACCGCATAGAACACCAACAACAGGACGGCGAGCGTTTGTGTGTTGCTCATGATTGTCGGGGCCAACGCCGGCCCCTACTGCATGACCGTCCGGCGATGAGCTCTATGGTTCCTTTACGACTGACGGAATCGCCACCGCAGCCGCGGGCGCGGGCGCCGTGCGGTTGGATTCGAAGAAGCGCTTCAATTTTAGGATGGGCGATTCGAACAAGCGATACGACACCGTCGCAACCGCCACAGCAACGGCGCCAGTGACCACCACCTGCATCACGGACTCCAGCAGGCCAGGACCGCCCAGTCCCGCGAACGCGAGCAAGGAAGATGTGAGCATGAGGCAGAACGGATGGAGCAGATAGATGCCATAGCTCACGGTGCCCATATGCACCAGCGGCTTCCATGTAAACGCCTTGGCGTTCATGCCCATGATGAGCCCGGCGCCAGCCACGAACGCGACCAGGCTATAGCCGATGGTCCCACCCAACATCGACTTGCGCGAGAAGTTGCCAGTCAGGATCAGGGTGAGCAGGACGGCGCCGCCGATCATGAGTACCGGAGCGGCGTACTTCCGCAGTTTCTCCTGAGGCAACATGATGAGCAGAGCGCCCACCGCGAACGCGTCGGCGCGCAGCGGCATCATCATGTGAATCCACATCCAGTTGGCTTCGGACCACAGCAAAGCCCGTCCAATCGGCGCCAGCACGATCAGCGCCAGACAGAATGCGATCATTTGCGACCTGGTGATGCGACGGACCAGCGCCGGCCACACCAGATAGAACTGCTCCTCCACCGCGAGCGACCAGGTCACGTCCGTCAGGAACAGCTGCCAGCCGGCCGTGGCCACCGCGAAGTTGCTCAGATACAGCCAATACATCCAGCTGGATTCTTCCAGCTTGGCCGGAATGTCGATGACCAGCGGCAGGACGAGAAACACCGTCGCCAGCACCAGATAGTAGAGCGGGAAGATGCGCAGCGAGCGGCGCGCATAGAAGTTCACGAAATAGCGCGAGCCTTCTCGTGCCCGCCACAGGATCTTGGTGATCAGAAAGCCGGAGAGCACGAAGGACAGCTGCACGCCCAGCCAGCCCGCCGCGGCGATCCTGTTGAGGAATGTATAGCCTTCCGGATAGGTCCAAAGATGCGTGACCAGCACCGCCGCAATCGATAACGCACGCAGCCCAGTCAACTGGACGACTCTCTCACCCATCTATCCCTCCGTACGTGCCGCTCTCCGTCGGCGCCCGCTGATGTTGTTGTTATCGGGCGTATCCCACTCGTCAGCGCAAATACGTGAAACTCGGGACCGATCCGCAAGCCAGCCACCGAGGCACGCCTCGGCATGCGAATCTGTCTACCTCTCGACAACGAAATTGGCACCGAACTCGCCGGGTTCGAAGAACGCCAGGCTTGTGCCGCGACTTTGCTAACGAATGATTAAACCCGCGGCGCGCTTCGCATCGCCAGTGACCTGAAGGACAATTCCCTCCAGCACTTTAGGCGCTTCCCGACATGGGCTTGTTATGTTCTGCTCAGCAGAGGGCTGAGGTTCGACGCGGGATGGCGCCGACGCACAAGCCGCGTCGGCGCGTTACAACCGGATCAGCCCTCGATTTTCAGCGGCAGCTTCACCCGGATATGCAGTTCCTTGAGCTGCTCTTCGCTCACCGCCGTCGGCGCGCTGGTCATCAGATCCGCCGCGGTCTGGGTCTTGGGGAAGGCGATGACGTCGCGGATCGAATCGGTGCCGGCCATGAACATCACGATGCGATCCAGACCGAAGGCGATGCCCCCGTGCGGAGGCGCGCCGAACTTGAGCGCCTCGAGCAGGAAGCCGAACTTGATCTGCGCTTCTTCCGGCGAGATGCCGAGCAGATCGAACACGGTGGACTGCATTTCCGTGCGGTGGATACGCACCGAGCCGCCGCCGATTTCGGAACCGTTCAGCACCATGTCATAACCTTTCGACAGGGCGTTCTTCGGGTCGGCGCGCAGCGCCGCGGCGTCTTCGATACGAGGCGCGGTGAATGGGTGGTGCAAGGCCGCCCAGCGCTTCGCATCCGGATCCCACTCGAACATCGGGAAGTCGACCACCCACAGCGGATGCCAGCCGGTCTTGGTGAGCTTCAGATCGTGGCCGACCTTGATTCGCAGCGCGCCGATGGAATCGTTCACGACCTTGGCGGTGTCCGCGCCGAAGAAAATCAGATCGCCATCCTGCGCACCGGTACGCGACATGATGCCGCTGATCGCAGCGTCGCTCAGGAATTTGAGAATGGGCGACTGCAGGCCGTCGCGACCTTTCGCCTTCTCGTTGACCTTCACGTACGCCAGACCCTTCGCGCCGTAACGGCCGACGAAGGTGGTGTAATCGTCGATCTCCTTGCGTGACAGCTTGGTCCCGCCTTCCGGCACGCGCAACGCCACCACGCGACCTTCCGGATTGGAAGCCGGGCCCGAGAACACTTTGAACTCCGAGCCCTGCACCAGATCCGCGACATCGACCAGCTCCAGCGGAATACGCAGGTCCGGCTTGTCCGACGCGTAACGGCGCATCGCCTCGGCGTACGTCATGCGCGGGAACGGGTTCGGCAGATCGTCACCGAGCACGACCTTGAAGATGTGACGAATCAGCTGCTCCATCAGCTGCATGATCTGCTCTTCGCTCAGGAACGACGTCTCGATATCGAGCTGAGTGAATTCGGGCTGACGCTCGGCGCGCAGGTCTTCGTCGCGGAAGCAGCGAACGATCTGATAGTAACGATCGTAGCCCGCCATCATCAGCAGCTGCTTGAACAGCTGCGGCGATTGCGGGAGCGCAAAGAACTGCCCGGGATGGGTGCGGCTCGGCACGAGATAGTCGCGCGCACCTTCCGGCGTCGCCTTGGTGAGCATCGGCGTTTCGATGTCGATGAAGCCGTTGTCGTCCAGATACTGGCGCATGGCGCGCGTCACCTGATGACGCAGGCGGACGCGCTTTTGCATGACATCGCGGCGCAGATCGAGATAGCGATATTTCAACCGCAGCTCTTCGTTGACCGGCTCGTCGTGATGGAACGGCGGGGTCTCGGAGCGGCTCAGAATCTCCAGCTCGCGGCACAGCAGCTCGACCTGACCGGACGCGAGATTGGCGTTCGCCGTACCGCCCGGGCGGGCCCGCACCAGCCCCTTGATCCGGATGCAGAACTCGCTGCGCAGGCGCTCGGCGTCGGCGAACACCTCCTTGGCGTCCGGGTCGAACACGATCTGCAACAGACCTTCCCGGTCGCGCAGGTCGACGAAAATGACCCCGCCATGGTCCCGCCGGCGGTGCACCCAGCCCGCGACGCTGACTTCCTTGCCGATGAGGGTTTCGTTGACCTGGCCGCAATAATGGGAGCGCATGGAAAAGGCTCGGGACGTAGGGAGCGCGCGATGTTACGGAGCCCCCCGAAGCGGCGCAAGGCACGCCCGCCGCCCCATCCCCAGGCGGGAACAGGGCAGCCGGGCGTAGGACTTTGGATTAGCGGCGCTTCGCCTTCTTCTTGGCCGGCGCGGCCTTCTTCGGCGGCGGGCGGCGGGCCGGCGCCTTGGCGGCCGGCTTCTTGCCCTTGGCCGGGGCGGCTTTGACCGGAGCCTTCTTGGCGGCGGCGGCGGTCCTGACTTCCGGCTTGGACTCGGCCTTTTTCTTGGCCGGGACTTCAGCCTTGGTCTCGGCCTTGGTGTCGCTCGAGGTCTTGTCCTCGGACTTCTCGGCCGGCTCGTCGCGATCGGCGAGATTGCGCTTGTCCTCGCCCTCGGACTTGAAGTCGGTCTCGTACCAGCCATCGCCCTTGAGGCGGAACACCGGCGCCGAGATCAGTTTCTTCAGTGTCTGCTTTTTGCAGCTGGGGCACTGCTTCAACGGCTCATCGGAAATCTTTTGCAGGGTCTCGACGTAGAACTTGCAGTGACTGCATTCGTATTCGTAAAACGGCATGGTTATTCTCGTAGGACCAGGGCGGCTCGGCGTCGCCGCATCATAGTGGCGAACGCCGATTGTTCAAGTTCTCTCGGATGGCTGCAGCGGCTACCAATCACCCGCGTTGAAACGCCAGCTGGCCATCCTTGACCGTGACCAGCACGCGAGCGCCGGGGCCGAACTCGCCACGCAGGATACGTTGCGCCAGCGGGTTCTCCAGCTGTTGCTGAATCGCTCGCTTCAAGGGCCGGGCGCCGTACACGGGATCGAAGCCGGCCTCGGCCAACCGATCGGTGGCAGCCTCGTCCAGCACCAGCTCGATGTCCCGCTCGCCCAGCCGGCGACGCAGATGACCCAGCTGGATGTCCACGATGGCACGCAGCTGATTCCGGCCCAGCGGATGGAACACCACCAGATCGTCGACGCGGTTGATGAATTCGGGCCGGAAGTGCTGCTGCACGATCTCCAGCACCGATTGTTTCATCCGGGCGTAGTTGGCCTCGCCCGCCAGCTCCTGAATCACATGCGAGCCCAGGTTCGACGTCATGATGATGACGGTGTTACGGAAGTCGACCGTGCGCCCCTGGCCGTCGGTCAGTCGCCCGTCGTCCAGCACCTGCAACAGCACGTTGAAAACATCCGGATGCGCCTTCTCGACTTCATCCAGCAACAGCACTGAATAGGGCCGACGCCGCACGGCTTCGGTCAGGTAGCCGCCTTCCTCGTAACCGACATAGCCGGGAGGCGCGCCGATCAACCGCGCCACCGAGTGCTTCTCCATGAACTCCGACATGTCGATGCGGACCATGGCTTCTTCGGTGTCGAACAGGAACTCGGCGAGCGCTTTGCTCAGCTCGGTCTTGCCGACACCGGTCGGGCCGAGGAACAGGAACGAGCCATTGGGGCGATTCGGATCGGACAAGCCGGCACGCGAGCGGCGGATCGCATCGGATACCGCGGACACCGCCTCGGCCTGGCCGACGACTCGCTTGCCGAGCTGTTCTTCCATACGCAACAGCTTTTCTTTTTCGCCTTCCAGCATCTTGGAAATGGGGATGCCGGTCCACTTGGAGACCACTTCGGCGATCTCCTCGTCGGTCACTTTGTTTCGCAGCAGCTTCTTCTGATCGGCCTGCTGCTCGGCCGCGGTGGCCTGCGCCAGGCGCCGCTCCAGCTCGGGGATGCGGCCGTACGCAAGCTCGGACATGCGCGCGAGATCCTGCGCGCGTCGCGCCGTTTCCAATTCGATCTTGGTGCGCTCCAGTTCTTCCTTGATGCCGGCGGCGCTTTGCACCGAGGCTTTCTCGGACTTCCACACCTCTTCCAGATCGGAATATTCCTTCTCGAGAGCGCCGAGCTGCTCGTCCAGCGCTCTCAGGCGTTTCTTGGAAGCCTCGTCGGTTTCCTTCTTCAAGGCCTCGCGCTCGATCTTCAGCTGGATGATGCGGCGTTCGAGGCGGTCCATAGCTTCCGGCTTGGAATCGATCTCCATGCGGATGCGCGAGCCGGCCTCGTCGACCAGGTCGATGGCCTTGTCCGGCAGCTGCCGATCGGTGATGTAACGATGCGACAGCGTGGCTGCGGCCACGATGGCCGGATCGGTGATCTCGACGCCGTGGTGAACTTCGTAACGTTCCTTCAAGCCGCGCAGGATGGCGATGGTGTCTTCCACCGATGGCTCGTTCACCAGCACCTTTTGGAAACGACGCTCGAGCGCCGCGTCCTTCTCGATGTACTTGCGATACTCATCGAGCGTCGTCGCGCCCACGCAATGCAGCTCACCGCGCGCCAGTGCGGGCTTGAGCATGTTGCCGGCGTCCATGGCGCCTTCGGCTTTGCCGGCGCCGACCATGGTGTGCAACTCGTCGATGAACAGGATGACGCGGCCTTCCTGCTTGGCGAGGTCGTTGAGCACCGCCTTCAAGCGCTCTTCGAATTCACCACGGAACTTCGCGCCCGCGATCAGCGCGCCCATGTCGAGCGCGAGGATGCGCTTGTTGCGCAGGCCTTCGGGCACCTCGCCGTTGACGATGCGCTGGGCCAGGCCTTCGACAATGGCCGTCTTACCCACGCCCGGCTCGCCGATCAGCACCGGATTGTTCTTGGTCCGCCGTTGCAGGACCTGCACGGTGCGCCGGATTTCATCGTCACGGCCGATGACCGGATCGAGCTTGCCCTGCTCGGCGCGCTCGGTGAGATCGACAGTGTATTTCTCCAGCGCCTGGCGGCTTTCCTCGGCATTGGCGTCGTTCACTTTCTCGCCGCCGCGCATCTCATCGATGGCCTGCTCGATGGAACCCTTCACCGCGCCGGCGTTCCGCAGCAGCGTGCCGAGCTGGCCTTTGTCTTCGAGGGCGGCGAGCACGAACAGCTCGCTGGCGATGAACTGGTCGCCGCGCTTCTGCGCGAGCTTGTCCATCACGTTCAGCAGCCGGCCCAGCTCGTTGGAAACATGCACGTCGCCGGCGTTGCCCTCGACTTTGGGCAGCCGATCCAGCGCCTCCCCCAACTGCGAGCGCAGCAGGTTGACCTTGACCCCGGCCTTGTCCAGCAGGTGGCGCACCGAGCCGCCCTGCTGATCGAGCAGCGCGACCAGCAGGTGCGCCGGGTCGATGTATTGATTGTCGCGGCCCACCGCCAACGACTGGGCGTCGGCCAGGGCCTGCTGGAATTTGCTGGTGAATTTATCCATTCGCATCTGAATGCTTCCCCGGCGCGCCTGTTGCATCGGCCGCCGTTTACCTGGCTGCGATCTGGGGCGAAAGGTCGGAAAATTCAACTGATTCCCGGGCCGAAAGATCCCGAGGATGGCGCTCCGGGCCGGACCCGGCCGGCTCAGTGGGCCAGGTTGTGGCTGACGTAGATCACCACCACGCCGAGCACGATATACACCAGCTGCCACACCCCCGAGCCGGGGTCCACCTTGCGGTGGAGGCCGGGAATGAGGTCGGCGACCGCGATGTAAAGAAAGCTCGATGCCGCGATCGCGATGGCGTATGGCAGCACCTGCTGCACCTCGGCCATGGCGAAGTAAGCCAGCACGCCGCCCAGCACGGAGGTCACGCTGGCGAGCAGGTTGAGCGTCAGCGCCTTGAGGCGGCTCATGCCGCCGTTGAGCAGGATGGCCAGGTCGCCCACTTCCTGCGGGATCTCGTGCGCGCAAACGGCGATCGCCGTGACCACGCCGAGATGGATGTCGGTCATGAAGGCGGCGGCGATCAGCACGCCGTCGAGCACGTTGTGAAAGCCGTCGCCGATCAGGATCAGCGTGGCCGAGGCCCGATCGCGGCCGTGCTCATGACTGTGATTGTTGGGATGGCGATGATGGTTGTGGCCGTGCGCATGCGCGTGCGGCTCGGGGCTTACGTGGACCTCGCACACGTCGGCATGACAGTGGCGCCAGAGCACCATCTTCTCCAGCACGAAGAACAGCAGCAGGCCGCCGAGCAGCGTCAGGCCGATGTCATGGCTGTCGGCCGCGCCGGCCGATTCGATGGCGTGCGGCAGCAGGCCCAGCAGCGCCGCACTGAGCAGCGCACCGGTCGCAAAGCTGACCAGATGCGGCAACACACGCGACCGGACGCGATCCGACACAGCCAGGAACAGCGAGGCAGCCAGCGCGCTCAGCACGCCGCCGATGGCTGTGAATAGAACGATCCAGCTGAGCAGATGCATCTTGGGAGAATTCGCGGGCCGTCCGTGGCCGGCTGCCGCCGGCACAGACTCGATGACTCATGAGCGCTGTTGGTATGACCGGCAGCGTAGCATGCGTGTCAAGAGCCAGTTGATGTTGACGGTCCAGCGGCCTTGCTCGCCCGTGATGCGCGGCATGCCACGCATGCTGGGCGCGAACGGTCCGGGCCCGACCGAGGTGGCTGCCGGTCAGTCAGCGAGCCAGACGAGGGTGGCCATCCGGCCGGTGCGGCTGTCGCGGCGGTACGAAAAGTAACGTTTGCTATCGGCGAAGCATTGAAAGCCGCCGCCATATACGGCGGTGACGCCGAGCCGAGCCAATTCGTTACGAGCCAGTCGATATAAATCGGCCTGCCAGCGGCCGCGAGCGTTGCTGTGAAACGCAGCCGCGTTGCGGGCATCGAGCTGCACGAATCGTTCGCGAACCTCGTCGCCAACCTCGAACGCTTGCTGCTCGATGGCCGGTCCGAGCCAGGCCATGAGCTGCGTTGATGGAACATCCAGCGCCTTGATGGTCGCCCCCAACACGCCACCTGCAAGACCACGCCAGCCGGCGTGCGCCGCTCCCACACGTGTGCCGCGTGTATCGCAAAAGAGAACGGGCAAACAATCGGCGGTCATGACCACACAGACCGCGCCGGGCTCCAACGCAACCGATGCATCAGCCGTCGGCGCGTCTGCGGGTTTCGCTTCAGCATTCTCCGAGCCGGCAGCGAAGGTCACATTGTCTACACGGCGGCGGTATGAGCCGAGGTCGATGACATCGATCCCGTGTACCTGATTCAACCAAACAGGCTCGGCGGGCAATGCAAGCGCGATTCGTAGCAAACGACGATTCTCGGCCACCGCGCCCGGATCGTCACCCACATGCGAGCCCAGATTCAGGCTGGCAAACGGCCCCTCACTCACTCCCCCAGTACGCAGCGTTGCAGCCGCTTTGACTTGCAAAGGCGCCGGCCAGTCGGGAGTGATCCATTCGATCATGTCTCAACTCTTTTTGCCTGTAGCAGCGTCGCGCGCCAACACGCCGAGCAACGCCTGCATGTCTTCAGGCAGCGCCGCTTCGTTCTCGATGGGCTTGCCGGTCACGGGATGTTCGAACACGAGCCGCGCCGCATGCAACGCCTGCCGCTTGAAAGCGCGCAGCGCTTCGATCGTTTCCGGGGCCGCGCCCTTCGGCAACAACATACGCCCGCCGTACACACGATCGCCCACCAAGGGATAGCGGATATGCATCATGTGCACGCGAATTTGATGAGTGCGCCCAGACTCGAGCTTCAGGCGTACATGCGTGTGTCCACGAAATCGCTCCACCACCCGGTAATGAGTGACGGCTTCGCGGCCATCTTCCCGTACGGCCATCTTCAAACGATCTACCGGATGGCGGCCAATGGGAGCGTCCACCGTGCCGCCGCCCGTCATCACTCCGACACAGACGGCTTCGTACTCACGTTCCACTTCGCGCGCCTCGATGGCGCGCACCAGCGCGGTGTGAGCCTCGACCGTGCGAGCCACAACCATCAGGCCGCTCGTATCCTTGTCGAGCCGATGGACGATGCCGGCGCGCGGCACCTGGGCCAACTTTGCGTCGAAATGTAACAGCGCGTTCTGCAACGTGCCGGCGGCATTGCCCGCCCCTGGATGCACCACCAGACCGGCCGGCTTGTTGATCACCAGCACATGCTTGTCCTGGTGCACGACATTCAGCCCGATCTGCTCCGGCGCCACGCTCACCGCATCCGGCAGGGTGGCCCGAATCTCGACGTGCTCCCCGCCCAGGACCTTGTCCTTGGGACGCAATCGGGCGCCGTTCACCAGCACCTGGCCGGCGTCGATCCACTCCTTGATCCGGGTACGTGAATAACCTTCGAGCAACTCGGCAAGCACCTGATCCAGGCGTTGTCCGGCGTGCTCGAAGGGAACGGTCAGCTGGTGATGGACGGCTTCGGACATATCGGGGGGAACTGTGGCTATACTCGCCGCCTCTAACAACGCCGGCGGGGGGCAGCGAAACTGTCCCGGGGCGCGCCTGACGCGCGGCATGAGTACTAGAATCGCTTGCAAAGGGCCTGAATTCTCGCATGCGGATCATCGTCTTGACCACGGCAGCGCTGCTTGCGCTGAATCTTTCCGGCTGCGGCAACAAGCCGCGCGAGCAGCTCGGTAACGCCGACAAGCTCTACGAGCTGGCCAAGCGCGCCTCGGACAACGGCAACTATCGCGACGCTACCCTCTATTACGAGCAGCTGGAGGCGCGTTTTCCGTTCACCAACGCCGCCCGCCAGGGCCAGCTGGACCTGATGTACGCCTACTACAAGAACCGCGAGCCGGAGGCAGCCATCGACCAGTGCGACCAGTTCATCCGCGAGAACCCGGCCCATCCACGCGTCGATTACGCGTACTACATCAAGGGCCTGACCCAGTTCGAGCGCAATCCAAACTTCCTGGAGCGCTGGTTCAGCGCCGATCTGTCGCAGCGGCCGCCGATCGACGCGCGCAAGTCGTTCCAGTCGTTCCAGACGCTGGTCCAGCGCTTTCCGAACAGCGAATACGCCGAGGACTCGCGCCAGCGCATGATCTTCCTGCGCAATCGGCTGGCGTCCTATGAGGTGTACGTGGCCGGCCACTACCTCGAGCGCGGCGCCTATGTCGGCGCGATCAACCGGGCCAAGTACACCATCGAGAACTACGACGGCTCACCGCAAATCCGCCAGGCCCTGCAGATCATGGCCGAGGCGTATCGCCGCCTGGGCATGCCCGATCTCGCCGCCGACACCGAGAAGGTGCTGAGCGAGAACTACGCGAACCTGAACGAGCCGCAGGTCGAGCCGGGACAGGGCAAGGATCATTGGTGGAAATTCTGGTAGTCCCCGCGATGGCGGGGATTACCGGTGGGCGCTCTTGTAACCCGACGTAATCGGATAGCGCCAGTCGCGGCCAAAGGCCCGGTCGCTGATGCGCACGCCCGGCGGGGCCTGGCGACGTTTGTATTCGTTGCGCTTCACCATTTCCAGCACCCGACCCACCGTGGCGCGATCGAAGCCACGGGCGGTGATTTCGTCCACCGACAGGTTGTCCTCGATGAACAGCTCGAGAATGGCGTCGAGCACGTCGTACTCGGGCAGCGAATCTGAATCCTTCTGATCGTGGCGCAACTCGGCCGAGGGCGGCCGCTCGATGACTCGCTCCGGAATCACCCGGCCGATCGAGTTGCGGTACTTCGCCAGCCGATACACCAGCATCTTGCTGCAGTCCTTGATGGGCGCGAAGCCGCCCGCCATGTCGCCATACAACGTGGCGTAGCCCACGGCCATCTCGCTCTTGTTGCCGGTGGTGAGCACCATGCGGCCGGTCTTGTTCGAGATCGCCATCAGCAACAGACCGCGACTGCGTGCCTGAATGTTTTCTTCGGTGGTGTCGGGCTTGCGGCCCGCGAACACATCCTTGAGCGCATCCAGCGCCGTGGCGAACATGCCCTCGATGGAAATCACGTCGTAGCGAACGTTCAGTGTGTTGGCTTCGGCGGCGGCGTCATCGAGACTCCATTGCGACGTAAAGCGTGACGGCATCATCACCGCGTGCACGCGATCTGCACCGAGTGCGTCAACCGCGATGGCGAGCGTCAGCGCCGAATCGATGCCGCCGGAGAGCCCCAGCACGATGCCCGGGAAGCCATGCTTGGCGACGTAATCGCGCACACCCAGGACGAGCGCGTTATAAACGCTGGCCTCTTCGGACAATGGCGGCTCGATGTGCGCCGGGCGCGGCACGGCGCGACCATCCACCAGATCCACGTCGACAGCAAACAAACCTTCCACGAAGGGCGCGACCCGCTGTACCACTTCGCCCTGCGCGTTCATGACGAACGAGCCGCCATCGAACACCAGCTCATCCTGACCGCCCAGCAGATTCACATAGACGACCGGCAACCCCGTTTCCTGCACGCGCGCTCGAACGACCTGTTCGCGACGGGCCTGATAGCCGAGCGAATACGGCGAACCATTGATCACGACGATGAGCTGCGCGCCACTGGCTTTGGCGGCGCGAGCGGGATTGGGCTCCCAGATGTCTTCGCAGATCAGCAGTGCGACGCGGATGCCCTTGAGCTCGAAGATACAGGTGTCGCGGCCGTGCTCGAAGTAGCGCTTCTCATCGAACACGCTGTAATTCGGCAGCTCCTGCTTTCGATAGTTCGCCACCGACATCCCGTCGCGTAGCACCGCCGCGGCGTTGTAGATGCATTCGTCGACGTACTCGGGATAGCCCGCCACCACGGTGATGCCGCTGGTCTCGCTGCGTACCCGTTCCAGCGCCGTCTTCACCTGGCGCCGCAAGCCGTTATGGAACAGCAGATCTTCCGGCGGGTAGCCGCTAAGGCTCAGCTCGGGAAACAACACCAGGTCGGCGTGCAACTCGTCGCGGGCACGTGCCGATGCTTCGATCACTCGCTGCGCGTTCCCTGCGACATCCCCGACGAACAGGTTGAGCTGAGCCAGCGCGATGCGGAGGGAGGCGGACATGGCCTTGATGATACCGCTTGCGGTAGAGGGACAATCGGCGGCCAGAACGTGCTCGCGGCGGATTAAACATCCGCCGCGAGCCTGACCTCGTTACTTCTTGCGAGCCGGCTTGGACTTCGCCTTGGCCGCCGCCTTTTTCACGGGCGCTTTCTTGGCCGGAGCTTTCTTGGACGCAGCCTTCTTGGTCGCCGGACCCTTCTTGGCGGCCGCGGCGGCCTTCACCGGCTTCCTGGCGGCAGGCGCTTTGCCGGCAGCCTTCTTGGCGGCGGGAGCGGCCTTGCCAGCAGGCTTCTTGGCAGCCGGAGCAGCCTTCTTGCCGGGCAGCGACACGACCTTGCTCTTGCGGCCGCTCTTGCCGAGCTGCTGCACGATGGCCGAGCCGAGATCGGCCGGGCTCTTCACGGTGCGCACGCCAGCGCGCTCCAGCGCGGCGAACTTGTCGGCCGCGGTGCCCTTGCCGCCGGAGACGATGGCGCCCGCATGGCCCATGCGCTTGCCCGGAGGCGCGGTCACACCGGCGATATAAGCAACCACCGGCTTGGAAACATTCTCACGGATGAATTCAGCAGCTGCCTCTTCGTCCGCGCCGCCGATCTCGCCGACCATGATGATGCCTTCGGTCTGCGGATCTTCTTCGAAGCGCGCCAGCACGTCGATGAAGTTCATGCCGCGCACCGGATCGCCGCCGATGCCCACGCAGGTGCTCTGGCCGAGGCCGGCATTGGTGGTCTGGAACACGGCTTCATAAGTCAGCGTGCCGGAGCGCGACACGATGCCGACCTTGCCTGGCTTGTGAATGAAGCCCGGCATGATGCCGATCTTGGCTTCGCCCGGGGTGATGATGCCGGGGCAGTTCGGGCCGATCAGCAGGCTGCCATAGGAAGCCAGTGAAGCCTTCACCTTCACCATGTCGTTCACCGGAATGCCCTCGGTGATGCACACGATGAGCTCGATGCCCGCGTCGGCCGCCTCGATGATCGCGTCGGCGGCGAACGGCGCCGGGACATAGATCATGCTGACAGTCGCGCCGGTCTCCTGCACCGCTTCACGGGCGGTGTTGAACACCGGCAGATCGAGGTGCGTTTCGCCACCGCGGCCCGGCGTCACGCCGCCGACCACCTTGGTGCCGTATGCGATGCACTGCTCGGAATGGAACGTGCCCTGCTTGCCAGTGAAACCTTGGCAAATCACGCGCGTGTTCTTGTTGACGAGAATAGACATGGTAGTGCTGATATCTGTTGGCGGTTGAACGTAAGCGCGCGGTTAACCCTTGGCGGCGGCCACGACCTTCTTGGCCGCGTCCGTCAGGTCGCTGGCCGGGGTGATCGCCAGGCCGCTGTCGGCCAGGATCTTGCGACCCAGCTCGGCATTGGTGCCTTCGATGCGCACCACCACCGGCACGCTCACGCCCACGTCCTGCACCGCGTGGATGATGCCTTCGGCGATCATGTCGCAGCGGACGATGCCGCCGAAAATGTTCACCAGAATGGCACGCACGTTCTTGTTCGAAAGAATCAGATTGAAGGCTTCGGTGACGCGCTCGCGCGTCGCGCCGCCGCCCACGTCGAGGAAGTTGGCCGGCGAACCGCCGTGCAGCTGAATCAGGTCCATGGTCGCCATGGCCAGGCCGGCGCCGTTCACCATGCATGCGATGTCGCCATCCAGCGAGACGTAGTTCAGCTCGTGCTCGGCGGCGGCGCGCTCCATCGCATCTTCCTGGCTGGCGTCACGCCACTTGGCAAGCTCCTTCTGCCGGAACAGCGCGTTGTCCTCGATGTTGATCTTGGCATCGAGCGCGACCAGCTTGCCTTCGTCGGTGACGATCAGCGGATTGACCTCGAGCAGGCTGCAGTCCTTTTCGAGGTACAGCTTGTAGAGCGCCTGCGCGATCTTGGCGAACTCGCCCAGCTGATCGCCCTCGAGCCCGAGCCCGTAGGCGAGCACACGACACTGCGAAGGCTGCAGGCCGGTGGCGGGATTGATGTTCACGCGGATGATTTTTTCCGGCGTGTGGGCCGCGACTTCCTCGATGTCCATGCCGCCGGCGGCGGAGGCAATGAAGGCGATGTGGCCCTTGTCACGATTCAGCACCAGGCTCAGGTACAGCTCGCGTGCAATCTTCGAGCCCTGCTCGACGAACACCTGGCGGATCGGCAGACCTTCCGGACCGGTCTGGTGGGTGACCAGACGCTGACCGATCATGGCCTCGGCCGCCTGGTCGGCCGCTTCCGGCGAGTCCACCAGCTTGACGCCGCCGGCCTTGCCGCGACCGCCGGCGTGGACCTGCGCTTTGACCACCCATTTCGCTCCGCCAAGTTTGCGGGCCGCTGCGGCCGCCTCGCTGCCGTTGGCTGCCACCAGGCCTTTCGGGACCGGAATGCCGTAACTGGCGAACAATTCTTTCGACTGGTATTCGTGCAGGTTCATGGGCGCTTGAGATTACGACTGGCTGAATCTGGGGCTGAATCTTCGGACCGGGTAAAATCGCGTGCTGTCCAAAATAACGACAGTCAAAGGCCGCGTATTCTGGAGGAATTCGGCCGCGATGCAAAGGCGAACGCCGGAATTGACGGAGAACTTTTGTTGAAAGCCGCTGAATCGGCCCCGGAATCCTCATCTTCGACGGAGCGGCACGCAGCCGTCGAGCCGCCGCCTGCGCTACCGTGGGGCTCCTCCACGGAGCTCGCCTGGCGCGTGCTGGCGCTCGTCAATCTGTTTCGGCTGCTGATCCCGCTGCTGCTGATGGTGCTGTATTGGACGCTCGAGCCGCGCCTGGTCGGGCAAGCCAATTCGCAGATGTTTTTCGTTACCAGCATCGCGTATTTCCTGTTTGCCGCGCTGTCCATCCCCAGCGTCAAGCGGCGCTGGCCCGATCGCCTGGTGCAGACCGCGTTCAACGTCGGCATCGACGTGCTGGCGATTTCGCTGCTCACGTATTCCAGCGGCGGCATGAACAGCGGCCTCGGCGCATTGCTCGTGCTGCCTATTGGTGCAGCGAGCTTTGTCGTCGGGCAGCGACTGGCGTTGATGTTCGCGGCCGTGGCGGCGCTCGCGTTGTTGTTACAGCAAGCTTTCACCACGCTGGCCGCGACCAGCGATCCAGGTGATTTCGCCTCTGCCGGCATCGTCGGCGCGTTGATGTTCATCGTCACGCTCGGTGTGGCGCCGCTGGCGCGCAACTTGCGTGAGAGCGAAGAGCGAGTGCGTCAGCGCGAAGTCGACGTGGCCAATCTCGCCGAGCTGAACCAATTCATCGTGCAACATCTGCGTGAGAGTATTTTGGTCGTGGATGACCACGACACGATCCGGCTGATCAACGAGTCCGCCGCATCCATGCTGTACGGCAACCCGGTGCCCGCCGGCGTGCCGCTGAGCGAAGTCTCACCGCGGCTGCTGTATCTGCTCGACACCTGGCGTCGTCACTCTTACGACTGGCAGCTGAGCTCGCTGTCGCTGATGACCTTCGATGGCAGCAGCCTGGTGCAGCCGCATTTCGTGTCCCTGCGCAGCGGCGGCGGTGGCGGCCCGACCTTGATCTTTCTCGAAGACACCACGTTGATCGCCGAGCGCGTTCAGCAATCCAAGCTCGCGGCGCTCGGTCGATTGAGCGCCAGCATCGCGCACGAGATTCGCAACCCGGTTGGCGCCATGAGCCATGCCGCTCAATTGCTGGCCGAGGCGCCGCAGCTGACCCCGCAGGAACGGCGCCTCACCGACATCATCACCAAGAACGGCGAGCGGGTCAGCAGCATCATCAACAACGTCCTGCAATTGTCCCGGCGCGACTCCACGCGCCAGGAACGCATCGAACTCAATGGCTGGCTGGAGGACTTCGTGGGTGAATTCCGGCAAACCGCGCAGGTCGACGCCAGCAAGCTGTACATCACCACCTCGGCGCCGGAGCTGGAAGTGCGGGTCGACCCTTCGCACCTGCACCAACTTATGTGGAATTTGTGCGAGAACGCACTGAAGTACGGTCGCAAATTCGATTCCAATGACGCCATCGAGATCCGCACCGGCCGCATCGCGACCTCGGAGCGGCCGATGCTGGAGATCCTGGATCGCGGCCCGGGCATTTCGCAGCCCGACGCCGAACGCATCTTCGAGCCGTTTTTCACGGCCGGCAAGGGCGGCACCGGGCTGGGCTTGTTCATCGCAAGAGAGCTGGCCCAGTGCAATCGCGCCGTGCTGATTTATGAGCCCCGCCAGGGGGGTGGTAGTATTTTTCGTCTCGTGTTCGCCGATCCACAACGTTGGGAAACACAGTGAAGAAGCCCCGGGCGCTCGTCGTGGATGACGAGCCGGATATCCGCGAGTTGCTGAGCATTACGCTCGAGAGAATGAATCTCGATGTGACCGCGGCCGACACGATTGGCGCAGCCACGCGTGAGCTGCGCGCCAATCATTTCGATCTTTGCCTCACCGACATGCGCCTGCCAGATGGCGACGGGCTGAGCCTGGTCGAGTGGATTCAAACCCAGAAGCCGCAAACGCCCGTCGCGGTCATCACCGCGCATGGCAATGTCGAAACGGCCGTGCGCGCGCTGAAGCTCGGCGCGTTCGATTTCATTTCCAAGCCGGTCGATGTGGTGGCGCTGCGCAAGCTGATCTCCGCGACTTTGAGGTTGGGCGAATCCATCGAAAGCACCATGCAGCTGCCGCAAGTGAAGCTGCTCGGCGCCTCGCGCGTGATGGAACAATTGCGCGAGATGATCGAGCGCGTCGCTCGCAGCCAGGCGCCAGTGCATATCTATGGCGAGTCCGGCACCGGCAAGGAACTGGTCGCGCACCTGATTCATGAAGCCGGTCCTCGGCGCGACGGCCCGTTCGTGCCCGTGAACTGCGGCGCCATTCCCACCGAGTTGATGGAAAGCGAGCTGTTCGGTCATCGCAAAGGCAGCTTCACCGGCGCCGTCAGCGACAAACAGGGTCTGATCCAGTCCGCCGAGGGCGGCACCTTGTTCCTGGACGAAATCGCCGACCTGCCCTTGCACATGCAGGTGAAGCTGTTGCGCGTGATTCAGGAAAAGAGCGTGCGCCCGGTCGGCGAGTCGCGCGAACAACCCATCGACGTGCGCATCCTTTCCGCGACTCACAAGAACCTCGCTGCGCTGGTCGCCGAAGGCAAGTTCCGCGAGGACTTGTTCTATCGCGTGAACGTCATCGAAATCCGCGTGCCGCCGTTGCGTGAACGCCTCGAAGACATCGACGAACTGGTCGATTCCATCGTCAACAAACTCGGCCGCCAGATCGGCAATCGCTCGTTGCGCATCACCGATGCCGCCTCGAAGGCGCTGAGCGAATATCACTTTCCCGGCAACGTGCGCGAACTGGAGAATGTACTGGAGCGCGCCGCCACGCTGTGCGCGAACGGCGTGATCGATATCGGCGACCTGCAGCTGCGACCGAAGGTCGCCGCCAGCTCCGATATGCCCATGCCTACCAGCGTCGCCCCCGGCGAGCGACTCGGCGATGCGCTGGAAGACATCGAACGCGACGCCATCGTGCGCGCGCTGGAACAGACGCGCTACAACAAGACCAAGGCGGCGCAGTTGCTGGGCATGACGTTCCGCTCGCTGCGCTATCGGATCAAGAAGCTCGGCATCGAGTGATCGGCGACAGCCAAGTCATGACCTCCACCCCCGCCTCGTTCAATCCCGATGTGACGCAACGAACCGCGGCAGCAAACATTGCCGCGCTCGCGCCGCGCATCGCGGTGCTGATTCCCTGTTACAACGAAGCGGAAGCGATCGAAGGCGTGGTGAAGGATTTCGCGGCCGCCTTACCAACGGCCACGATCTACGTTTACGACAACAACTCGAAGGACGACACCAAGGCCCGCGCCGCCCGCGCCGGCGCCATCGTCCGCACAGAAACATTTCAGGGCAAGGGCAACGTGGTCCGCCGCATGTTCGCCGACATCGAAGCGGAAGCGTATGTACTCGTCGACGGCGACGGCACCTACGACGCAGCGAGCGCCGCGATGATGGTCGATACATTGCTCGCCAATTCGCTCGACATGGTGAACGGCGCGCGCGTACCGGTTTCCTCGGCGGCGTTTCGTCCCGGTCACGTGTTCGGCAACAAATTGCTGACCGGCACGGTCGCGGCGATTTTCGGCAACCGCCTGAAAGACATGCTCTCGGGCTATCGAGTGTTCTCGCGCCGCTTCGTGAAATCGTTTCCTGCACTGGCCAGCGGCTTCGAAACCGAAACCGAGCTCACTGTGCATGCCCTGGAGCTGCGCCTGCCGCTGGCCGAGAT
This sequence comes from Steroidobacter gossypii, assembly GCF_016801985.1. Taxonomy (GTDB): domain Bacteria; phylum Pseudomonadota; class Gammaproteobacteria; order Steroidobacterales; family Steroidobacteraceae; genus Steroidobacter; species Steroidobacter gossypii. The sequence goes on from NZ_JAEVLS010000001.1 coordinate 382,484, forward strand.
TCAAACGCCGTATCGCGACCGCCCGCCCGGATCCAAGAGCAAGCTGAATACGTTCCGCGATGGCTTCCGCATCCTGCGCACCATCGTTTATCTGGTGAAGGAAGAGCGGCCCATGCAGTTCTTCTCGTTGCTCGCGTTGGCGTTGTTCACCGCGTCGCTGCTCCTGGGTTGGCCTGTCGTGGCCACCTACCTCGAGACTGGCCTAGTGCCTCGCCTGCCGACCGCGATATTGGCGGTGGGCACAATGATTCTGGCCGCGGTCAGCTTCGTCGCCGGCCTGATCCTGGAAACCGTGACTCTCAGCCGGCGTGAAATGAAACGTCTGCACTACCTCGGACTGCAGGGCCCGACTTTCCGCGAGCGGCGTCGATCGCCATCGAACTGATCGACATGCAACAACAAGCCTATACCGGCGTCGACAACCTTGAAGTCATGCAGGAAGCGGTGAACTACAACCGCTATCTGCTCGACACCGTCCGTAAGCACGCGCCCGCGCGTGGCAAGGTGCTCGATTTCGGCGCCGGCAGCGGCCAGTTCGCGGCGCCGCTGAGCCAACATGGCATGGACATCACGGCGCTCGAGCCAGATCAGTTGCTTCAACAGCGACTGCGCGCGCAGGGCCTTCGTGTCGTATCGTCCACGCAGGAGATCCCGGACGCATCCCTCGATTACATCTATACGCTGAACGTGCTGGAGCACATCGATGACGATGCCGGCGCGCTCCGGATTCTGCATGCGAAGTTGACTGCAAAAGGCAAACTTCTGATCTACGTCCCCGCGTTTCAGCTGCTGTACACGAGCATGGACGCCAAAGTCGGGCACGTGCGCCGCTACACCCGCGGCATGCTCATGACTCGTGTGCGCGACGCCGGCTTCAAAATCGAACACGTGGCGTACGCGGATTCCATCGGTTTCTTCGCCACGCTGGCGTTCAAGGCCATCGGCAACAAGGATGGCAATGTGAGCCTGGGCGCGCTGAAGCTCTACGACCGTGCGGTGTTTCCGCTGAGCCGGGGGCTCGACTCGGTGGCGAAACGCTGGTTCGGCAAAAATCTGTTGCTGGTTGCCAGCAAGCCATAACGAGACTTTCACCGGCCAATCGAGTCTGCGCACCGATGCCCGCACTTGCGAATCGATGGATTCTCCCGGTCATCTGGCTGGCGGTGAGCGTGTTCGCGGCATTGACGTGCAGCGTGCAGTACTCCAGCGCCCGCCTCCACGATGAGTTCATCCCGGTAGGCAATGACTCCTTCTATCACGCTCGTCGCATCGTCGACGCCGTGCATGCACCGGCAGATTTCTACCAGTTCGATGACAAGATCCATGCACCCGAAGGCAGCCTGCTGGTCTGGCCCTGGGGTTATGACTACTTGATGGCAGGCATCGTGCGAGCCGGCCTGGCGTTGGGACTCAGCGCCGATCCCATGGCCATCCTGGTGTGGATTCCAGTCGTGGCACTGTTCCTTTCCATTGGATTCACGGTCGCGATCGGCCGGCAGCTCGCGCTCTCCGCCCCGTTCATCGCTTTGGCCGCACTTTGCATGGCATGTGCGCCATCGACGCGCCTGCTGCACGGGGTCGGCGAGATCGATCATCACTTCGCCGAGCTGATCTTCTTGCTCGGCTCGCTAGCTGCAGGGCTTGCCTGGTTCTCGCGGCCGACCGTGCTATTCGCCGTGCTGCTTGGAGCGACGCTCGGCATCGCGCCCGCCATTCACAATGGTTTGTTTGTACTGCAGATCCCTTTGCTCGCAACGTTTCTGGTGCGATGGCTGCAAGGGCACAGCACCCCGCCCCGCGCCACGCTGGTACTCGCGTTGACGTTGTTACTCACAACGTTCGCGGTGCTGGCACCCTCGCTTGCGTTCCAAACAGGTCGGTTTGAGTTCTACACACTATCGTGGTTCCACGCGTATATCGCCGCCGCAACAGCAGTGCTGATCGTCTTACTGAACCGCGTTCCGGTGACGCGCAACTCCATGCTCATGCTAGCGGCCATTGGCGCGGGGCTGCTCTATGGGGTTGTCAGTCAACTGGACACCGCCGCGGGTTTTCTCGGCGGCACCTTCGAACGGCTGAAGCTGATTCAGGAAATGCGTTCGCCCCTGTCCCGGGCTGCGCAGGACTGGATCGGGTTGACGAAGTTCTACTCCTTCCTCATCTGGCTCGCGCCGATCACACTGATCGTGTGCGCCGTACAGTGCTGGCGACAACGCAGTTCGTCGCAGCTGATCTTCTGGGTCACTGCGACATTCGGGCTGGTGCTGCTTTCCACGCAGATGCGCATGCACTATTTCGGCAGCTTCGCGTTGTATCTGCCTTGGTTGGTGCTGGCTCAGGATCTCGCGAACAAGCGTCCGGAACATCGCCGAAACATAGTGCTAGGCACTTCGCTGGCGCTATTGCTGGCGTACGTTCCGCCAGTGCGCTATGAACTGCTCAACAAGCCACCCAAGGCAGCCGATGTCTGGTACGAGCGCATGGCGCCGCTGCTGCCGATCTTGCGGGATGCTTGCGCCAAGGATCCGGGCATCGTGCTGGCCGACACCAACGCGGGGCATTACATCCGCTACGGCACCGATTGCTCGGTGATCGCGAACAACTTCCTGCTGACACCGCAGCACTTCGCGAAAGCGGACCGGGTCGATCAGCTGTTCTCGATGTCAGCCAGCGAACTGTTGACCGTGGCTCCCTATGCCAAATACGTCCTGGTGCGTGCCTCCAGCATCTCGCGCGCCGAGGGCGGCGGATATCGTCTCAACTTCTTCGGTCCCAGTCCGCACCGGCTGGCGCCGGAGCTACTGTCCGCTCCTGCGGACACGCTGCCTGCGCAGTATCAGCTGCTAGGAACGATTCCGCTGCCCATGGCCCCGCATGTGGCTTATGCGAAGCTTTATAAAATCGACCAGACTGACAACCGCAGTCGCCGTGAGCACGAAGAACAGCGGCTCGATCAGGAACCGATAGCGATAGTTCTCCGCTAGCTCGAGCGTGGTGCCGACCACATATAGATAGGCGGCGGTCACCACGATGAAGCCGAGCACGATGGCCCTCGGCTTGGCTTCGACCGGCCTTTTCAGCACGCCCTGACGCGCCTGCCAATAGCCGTAAGGCAGCACCAGCAGCCAAAGCGCGATCAACGCTTTGGAGGTGTTGATTTCCAGCGTCCATCTGCTGTTGAAACCGAAATGCGGCTGATCTACCACCTTCGGCGCGGTGCTCACGCCATACCAGAGTGGATTGAACCACCGCTGCATCGGCGCTGCGGCCGAACGATTGTGCTCGCTGAAGTAGCGGTTCATGTCCGACGGCGAGAAGAACAGTCCATCGGCAAGCACCAGGCCGTACACGTAGTTGAATGGATAGGTACGGATCAACGTCACCGCATCCTGCGTGTAATAGCGATTGATGTCGACGATCTGTCGGTTGTTGAAATTGTAGGGACCGTTCGACTTGCGGACCTGGTCCAGGACCGGGATTCCAGACGGTGGCAGTAGTTGGGATGCAAACAGCTTGTCCGTCTCGCGATAACGCGAGACCAGCGCGAACGGCGTCAGTCGCCCATCCGCCACGAGCGGCTGCAATTCCTTTTGCGTCGCCACCAGGGTGGAAATGTTCGATAGCCCCAGCCCCATCCAGGTGCTGCTCGAGAACACGCCGAAGTAGTAATAGTTCTTGCCATACCAGGCAGCCACCACCAGGAGCGGCACGAGCGCCGCAAGCAACACTGGTTTGCGACGCTCGCGCAGACAGGCAAACAGCACCACCGCGATCAAGATCATCCACGCGAGATGAAACAAGCTGCGCGTCAGTAACAACATGGCCAGCACAGTGAAGAAGGCCGCGCACCACTTTGTCTGGCGCGTCTCGACGTAGCGATACAGCAGCCAGGCCGACACCGTCAACATGACCGCGGCAGGAAAGCTGTACATCAGCCAATTCTCGTAGAGCACGAAGGACGGGCTGAACACCATCAACGCCGTGGCAACGACAGCCGCCACCCTCGAGCCACTCAGCCGGAGCGTGAGCAGGTACACAGTCACGGCAGCCAGCAGTCCAAGCACATGAAACACGACACTGAAGAAAATGTCCGCCCGCGAGCCAAATAACTTCAGGCCAACACCGGCAAACAAGTTCAGCAACGGCGGATCGGCGTGGTATACCATATCGATTCGAGCAGCCGAGTCTTCAGCAGCTCCACGTCGATGAACTGCATGTATCTGGGCAGTGTGGACGCATCGAACTCCACCCCGAGCCAGGCATACAGCAGGCGCGAACTCGCGAACAACGCGGCGATCATCCACAGATCGCCCGGAGTCAGGCCTAGGGAGGCGATAACGCGAGAGCGCATGGCTTGAATCACGGGGAGCTGGTTCATCAGCTGAGAGGCTCACGCCGTATCTGTTGTGCGTGCAATGTCAACGCGGCCAGCCCGATGATCAGCAGCACGGGCGAGATCGGCAGGTTCGAACGTCCCAGATTCATAACGCAGGGTGCCAGGGCGGCGATGACGCTTACCATGATCAACGCGAAGCGACTCAATGGTTGCGAACCCACCAGTAGTGCAGCGATGACGGCAAGCGCTCCCATGTCGTAGTTGAACGCGTAGGGCGAGATCACGAAGGTGCCGCATGCCAGCGTGAATATCCTTTGCAGCGGATCGGTTTGCCAGCGCCAGGCCCAGAGCACCACGGCGGCGCCGAGGATCGAGAACGGCCATTGCACCACGTATGCCGTGTCGGGCGTGTATCCGAGCGTGCGCATGCTCGCAAACATGGTCGGCATCATGCGCAGGAAGATGCCGGACCAGTCCGTCATGACCGAACGCTGGTAGGCCAGGGTCTCGGTCAGATAAGCCGTCCAGCTCTGGGTTCCATAGCAGGCGGCCGACAATGCGACCAGCCCCACTGTGAAGGCAGCCGACCAGCCTATCGCGCGCCAGTTGCGATCCAACAGCAGCAGCACCGGAATGAGCAGACCCAGCTGCGGCTTGATGGTCAGCAATGCGAACGCCAAACCCGCGGCCACCGGTCGCGACTTCATCCACGCCAATCCAAACAACAACAGGGCGCCCGTGAGGAAGCCGTTCTGAGTGGTGAAAACCATCATCAGCGAGTAACCGAAGATGGCTAGCACCAGCAGCGTCACGGACGACTGCGGAGCATAGACACGTCGAAACACGAACGCGGCCAACACGAACAGCGCGAAGGTCACGGTCAGGAACACGACCAGCGCGGGCTTGTAGCTCAGCAGACCCAACGGCCACAGCAACAACAGGAAGTGCGGCGGGTAACCCCAATTGTGAATGGGATAGTTCGCGCCGAACGTGGCTTCCAGATGGCCGTAGTAGACAGGAAAGGAGAACAAGTCCTGCTGCATGCCGGCCATGGTCATCTGGCCCGCCATCCAGTAGTTGGCGAAATCGACGCTGATGACGTTCAGCGGATAGCCGTCGCCGAGCATGCCCACCGTGAAATCGATCAGCAGCGGCGCATGAATGACCAGCGCCAGCAAGGTGAGTACGCCGATGCACAACAGGGCGGGATGGCCGGCGAGGCCTGTGCGTGTGCTTACGGCGTTTTCGACTGCGTCCATGTGTTTCGGCGAGCATCGCCGTGACGAGCGGCAGCGCATTCTATCGACTCATCGGCAAAACAATGAGAGCCAGCGCACTATCTGCGGCGCCGGTCGGCGGCTATCCTCCGCGCCGAGCCGGCCAGGAACCTCGAATGCGACTTCAGATTCGCCCCACCCCGCTGCTGTTATGGCTGGCGGTTAGCTGTATTGCCGTGGTGTCGTGCAGCCTGGGCATGTCGGCAGCACGCATCGGCGATGTGTACTTCCCTTTCGGCGTGGACGGCTTCTATCACGCAGTCCGGATTCTCGACACCGTCGAGGATCCGGGCGCCTTCTACGAATTCGATCCGAAGATCCACGCTCCCGAAGGCAGTCAGCTGGTCTGGCCGTGGGGCTACGACTACTTCATGGCCAAGCTGGTCAGCGCCGCGCTGGCGCTCGGCCTGGGCGCCGACCCGCTGATGATTCTGCTGTGGATTCCAGTGGCCGCGGTGCTCGTGGGCACGGGATTGTTGATGCTGGTCGCGCGGCGTATCGGGCTGGGCGACTGGGCCATGGCGCTTGCCGGACTGTGCATGGCCCTGAGCTCGAGCACACAACTGCTGTACATGTTCGGCCAGATCGACCATCACTTCGCCGAGCACATCTGCATTCTCGCCGCGCTCGCCGCCGGCCTTTCATGGTTCAAATCGCCTAGCACGGCATCGGGCGTCGCGCTGGGAGTCACTTTCGGCGTCGCCATGGCGGTTCACAATGCGCTGTTCATTCTTCAGGCGCCATTCCTGGCGACGGCACTGGTGCACTGGCTGCACAGCCAGCGCGCGCCACTGCGTCCGACGCTCGCATTCGTCGCGGCATTGCTAATCTCGGCGCTCGCGGTCCTGCTGCCGTCGGAACCGTTCAGAAACTTCAGCTTCGAGTTCTACCTCCTGTCCTGGTTTCATCTTTACGTGGTGTGCGGCACGGCCACCGTGATGGTGCTGCTGTCCCTATTGCAGCCGACGCGTCGTAACTTCGGCGTGCTGGTGGCCGTCGCGGCTGTGTTGCTCGCACCGCTGCTCAATCAAATCAGCTACGCGCGATCCTTTGTCGATGGCAGTCTGGGCATGCTCGACCAGATCCTGGAGATGCGCTCGCCGCTGCAAATGTTCAGTGACGGTCAGTTTGCCCGCCTCACAGCGTTCTATTCGGCGCTGTTTTTCCTCGCGCCCATCACTTTCGTGTTCTGCGCCGTGCGGCTGTGGCGGGAACGAACGGGCCCGCGGCTGCTGTTCTGGGTGTGGTGCGTGTTCGGGTTGGCGCTGATGATGACGCAGATCCGCATGCACTACTTCGGCACCTTCGCCTTGTATCTGCCCTGGCTGCTGGTCGCCCAAGAAATCGGTTCACAGCATCCCGAAAGGCACAAGCAGGGTTTGCTCGCTGCTTCGCTGCTGCTCGTGCTGGCCTACGCTCCAGCGCTGCGCTACGAGCTGATCGCCCCTGCGCCAAAAGCCGGCGAGCGTCGCTTCCTGCCTCTGTATCCGATGTTCGAGCCGCTGCGCAAAGCGTGTGCTGAAGATCCGGGGGTGGTGCTCGCCGACACCAACGCCGGGCACTACATTCGCTACTTCACCGATTGCTCGGTCATCGCCAACAACTTTCTGTTGACCGAGCAGCATTTCCGGAAGGCCGACCAGGTCAATCGGTTGTTTTCGGTGCCCCAGGAGCACTTCACCGAGCGTGCGCCGTTCGTGAAATACATTCTGGTGCGCGCCGGCGACATCAAGCCAAAGGGAAACGGCGGCTTCGATTACTCCTTTTACGGTCCGCTCGAGCCAACGCTCTCCAATCCGCTGTTGCTCGCCCCCGCCGCATCGATCTCGCCGGACTTCGAGCTTCTGTACGAGGTCTCGGTGAAGATCCCGACGCCTGACGGCGAACCTCAAGAGGTCCCATACGCCAAGCTGTACAAGGTCGTCGCGGCGCCGGCGTCGCCACAAACGACGTCGGTGTACGACGTCAGCCAGTGACGCGAATTGTCAGTAACTGTCATGGCCGAGCATCGAGCACTGCAGATCGGCTGTCATAACCTGCACTGCTTCTCAGAAAAGAGCTCGACAGGACAGTAACTTAGCCACCTTCGGAGCGCCTGGCACGCGGCTTGCTCTAGTACAGCTGCCGACGCACCAGTCGCTGCTGAGTTTGTTCCTTACCGAGGAGAGTTTGAAAATGTCGAAGGCTCAAAAGGGTTTTACCCTGATCGAATTGATGATCGTGGTCGCGATCATCGGCATCCTGGCCGCGATTGCGTTGCCGGCCTACCAGGACTACACCATCCGTTCGAAGGTGTCTGAAGGTCTGATCGGCGCGTCGTCCGCGAAGGCGGCGGTGAGCGAAGCCTTCCAGACCGATGCTCTGCAGGGCGTCGAGGCCGCTGCTACGGCTTGGAACAACCAGGTCGATGGCACCGCCACCAAGTACGTCGGCGCCGTCAACATTGACGAAACCACCGGCGACATCTACGTCACCTTCCGCACTGGCAATGGCAACGGTCTGCCAGAAGGCGCCACCGGCATGACCAACAAGCAGCTGCGCTTCTCGCCGCGAGTCGCCGGCGCCGCGTTGGACGAAGAGTCGGTGGGCTCGGTCGATTGGGCCTGCGTCTCTGAGACGAACCAGACTGCGACCAACCGCAACCTGGATGCCGCTGCGCTCGGTGACACCGGCGTGCCGTCCAAGTGGGCCCCGTCCGAGTGCCGTTAATTCGGTAACGCGGATGCAGCCTTGAGCTGACCGGAGGGGCGCCATGGCGCCCCTCTTTTTTTAGGCGTGAGTCTTAGGGTAGAAAGTACAAAAGGAAGGTTCTTGCCCATGCGCCCACAGTCCGGTTTCACCTTGATCGAACTGATGATCGTGGTGGCCATCATCGGCATCCTCGCCGCCATCGCGGTGCCGGCTTACCAGAACTACACCGTACGAGCCAAGGTCTCCGAAGGCCTGCTCGGAGCGACGGCAGCGAAGATGCACATCAGCGAGTCTTACCAGGCCAACTTCGTGGCGGGCCTCGAAAGCGCGGTAGCGTCATGGAATATCGACAGTACGCGCACCAAGTACGTCAACAGCGTCACGCTCGACGAGACTGGGGTGGTGATCACGACGTTCATCGCCGGCAATGGCAACGGCCTGCCGATGGAAGTGAACGGTACGCGCCTGGTGCTGACCCCGTCCATGAACGGCCAGCCACTCACCTCCATGATGAACGGCACGCTGGAGTGGGCGTGCACGTCCGAGACGAGCAGCACCGCCGACAACCGGAATCTCTATATCAGCCCCGACATCCAGGGCACCTTGCCCGCCAAGTACGCGCCCTCGGAGTGTCGCTGAGTTTCCTTACGCTCGCAGCGGGGGAGCACTGCTGCCCCGCCGTGACCGATTGGGGTATCTTCCCGGCCGTCTCCTCCCCGGATTCGGTCGGGTTGTTCAGGCGACCGCTGTGAGATATGTCACGCAGCCTTTGTCGCCGGATGTGAGACCATCCGTCCAATTTGACAAATGCCGTTCCTTAGGACGGCGCCCGTTACCACGGCACGCATTCAATGGCTGAGAACGTCTCGACAATCCAACAGCGCATGGTGCTGCAGGGACTGCCCCAGCGGTTGATCCAGGACGGCCTGGTCGACGAGCTGACCATGACTCAGGCCATGACTGCCGCCAAGGAGGCGGACAGCAACCTGGTCTCGCATTTGGTCACCAACGGCATCGCCGACGCCAAGGAGATCGCGATCGCCGCGTCTCAGGAATTCGGCGTGCCGCTGCTGGATCTGGACTCCGTTCAGCTCGACCTCGACGTGGTCAAGCTGGTCTCCGACAAGCTGCTCGCCAAGCACCGTGTGCTGCCGCTGCTCAAGCGCGGCAAGCGCCTGTTCGTCGCGGTCTCCGATCCCACCAACCTGCACGCGCTGGACGAGATCAAGTTCCAGACCGGCCTGTCGGTCGAGGCCGTGGTCGTCGAAGACGACAAGCTCCAGAAGCACGCCAGCAAGACCATGGAGCAGGTCGACACGCAGATGCCGGCGCTCACCGACGACGACCTGGATCTCGAGAACCTCGAGGTGACGGGCGGCGACGAGGACGAGAACGCGCTGGCGGCCGCGGGCCGCGACGATGTCGAAGACGCGCCCATCGTGCGCTTCGTCAACAAGGTGCTGCTCGACGCGATCAAGCGCGGCGCCTCCGACATTCACTTCGAGCCGTACGAGAAGTCGTATCGCATCCGCCTGCGCCTCGACGGCTTCCTGAAAGAAATCGCCAGCCCGCCGGTGCAACTGGCAGTGAAGCTGGCCGCGCGTATCAAGGTCATGTCGCGTCTGGATATCGCCGAGCGCCGCATCCCGCAGGACGGCCGCATCAAGATGCGCATTTCGAAGAATCGCGCTATCGACTTCCGCGTGAGCACCTGCCCCACGCTGTTCGGCGAAAAGATCGTCGCGCGTATTCTCGATCCTTCCAGCGCGATGCTCGGCATCGACGCGCTCGGCTACGAGCCCGAGCAGAAAGACCTGTACATGCATGCGTTGTCGCAGCCGCACGGCATGATCCTCGTCACCGGTCCGACCGGTAGCGGTAAGACCGTGTCTCTGTACACCGGCTTGAACATCCTCAACAAAGAGGACACGAACATTTCCACCGCCGAGGATCCGGCGGAAATCAATTTGCCGGGCGTCAACCAGGTCAACGTCAATCCCAAGGTGGGTCTGACGTTCGCCTCGGCGCTGCGTGCGTTCCTGCGTCAAGACCCGGACGTGATCATGGTCGGCGAAATCCGAGACCTGGAAACGGCCGAAATAGCCATCAAGGCCGCGCAGACCGGCCACCTGGTCTTGTCCACATTGCATACCAACGACGCGCCAAAGACGCTGACCCGTCTGATCGACATGGGTGTGAAGCCGTACGCGATCGCGACCTCGGTGTCGCTGATCATCGCGCAACGCCTGGCGCGCAGGTTGTGCAACAACTGCAAGGTGCCCCTCGACATGCCTGCCGAAGCCCTGCTCAAGGAAGGCTTCACCGAAGAGGAAGTGGCCGAGGGCATCAAGATCTACAAGCCGGTCGGCTGCAGCTCCTGCACCGACGGCTACAAGGGCCGTACCGGTTTGTATCAGGTGATGCCGGTGTCCGAAGAGATTCAGCGCATCATCCTGCAGGGAGGCAATGCGGTGGATATCGCCGCCCAGTCCGCCAAAGAAGGCATCTGGGACCTGCGCAAGTCGGGTCTTGCCAAGGTCAAGGCTGGCATCACCAGCCTCGAAGAAGTGAATCAGTGTACGGTCGAGTGATTGCAAGGACTTAGACCATGGCTCAAGTAGCATCCAGCCAGCAATTCCCATTCGTCTGGGAAGGCACGGACAAGAAAGGCAAGCGCATCAAGGGGAAGATGCTGGCCGTGTCCGAAGCCGCCGTGAAAGCGGACCTGCGCCGCCAGGGCGTGCTCGCCAAGAGCGTGCGCAAGGAAGTGCAGCTGTTCAAGAGCGGCAAGGCGATCACCACCGAGGACATCGCGCTGTTCGCCCGTCAGCTCGCCACCATGCTGCAGGCGGGTATTCCGATGGTGCAATGTTTCGACATCATCGGTAACGGCCATGACAAGCCGTCGATGCAGAAGCTGGTGCTGGCCATCAAGGCGGACATCGAGTCGGGCACCTCGCTGCACGAGGCGCTCGCCAAGCACCCGTTGTATTTCGACGATCTGTTCGTGAACCTGGTGGAAGCCGGCGAACAGGCCGGCGCGCTCGAAACGCTGCTCGACAAGATCGCCACCTACAAGGAAAAGACCGAGGCGTTGAAAAAGAAGATCAAGAAGGCGCTGTTCTATCCGACCGCGGTGCTGGGCGTCGCCGTGATCGTCACGGCCATTCTGCTGATCTTCGTGATCCCGCAATTCGAGTCGTTGTTCCAGAGCTTCGGCGCCGATCTGCCGGCGTTCACGGCCATGGTCATCAGTCTGTCCAAGTTCGTGCAGGAAAGCGGTATATACATCGCGCTTGCGGCCGGCGCCGCCGGTTACGCGTTCTTCTATTTCAAGAAACGCTCGCGGCCCATGCGTCGTTTCCTGGACCGCTTGCTGCTCAAGATGCCCATCATCGGCCCGATCATGGTGAAGGCCGCCATCGCCCGTTATGCGCGTACGCTGTCGACCATGTTCGCTGCCGGCGTGCCGCTGGTGGAAGCGCTGACTTCCGTGGCCGGCGCAACCGGCAACATCGTGTACGAAGAAGCCACGTTGAAGATTCGCGACGAAGTCGCGACCGGCCAGCGCCTGCAGCGCTCCATGGAGCAGACCGAGCTGTTCCCGAACATGGTCATCCAGATGATCGCGGTCGGTGAAGAGTCCGGCTCGCTCGACTCCATGGCCGCCAAAGTCGCCGACTTCTACGAAGCCGACGTGGACGCGGCGGTGGACGCGATGAGCTCGCTGATCGAGCCGTTGATCATGGCCATCCTGGGCGTACTGGTCGGCGGCCTGGTCATCGCCATGTATCTGCCGATCTTCAAGCTCGGCGCGGTGGTGTAAGCTCGAAGCGAAGCGCCTTTCGTTTCAACGACAATCGGACGCCGCGCCCCTGGGCACCAGTGGGCGCGGCGTTTTTTTACGCTTTATGCAGGAAGTCTTCGGCACATTGCAGTACCTGCTGGCGGCCTCACCGACCGCCTGGATCGTTTCGATGCTGGTGCTCGGGCTGCTGGTGGGTAGCTTCCTGAACGTCGTCATCCATCGCCTGCCCATCATGATGGAGCGCGAGTGGCAAGCTCAGGCGCACGAGATCCTCGGCCCGAACGCTTATGACCCGCCGCGGGCGGAGCCGATCGAACGCAAGCCATACAACCTGCTCGTGCCCCGCTCCGCCTGCCCCAAGTGCGGCGCATTGATCACCGCGCTCCAGAACGTCCCGGTGATCAGCTATCTCTTCCTGCGTGGCGCGTGCGCCAATTGCGGCACGAAGATTTCGATCCGCTATCCATTGATCGAACTGTTCACCGGTGTGCTGTCGGCGGCCGTGGCGTGGAAGTTCGGCGTGAGCTGGTACTGCGGAGCGGCCCTGTTGCTCACCTGGGCACTGGTCGCCTTGAGCGCCATCGACTTCGATCATCAGCTGTTGCCCGACCAGATCACCCTGCCGCTGCTATGGCTCGGTCTGCTGCTCAGCCTCGCGCCGACCTTGCCTTCGTCCTGGCTGCCGGCCGACAGCGTCTCCAGCATCGTCGGTGCGGCGGCCGGCTATCTCATCCTCTGGAGCATCTATCACCTGTTCAAACTGCTCACCGGCAAAGAAGGCATGGGCTACGGCGATTTCAAGTTGCTGGGCGCGCTCGGCGCCTGGCTGGGCTGGCAATCGCTGCTGGACATCGTGCTGGTGTCCGCATCGGTCGGCTCAGCGGTAGGCATCACCCTGATGCTTCGTGGGCGCGATCGGAACGTTCCCATTCCCTTCGGGCCGTTTCTCGCGGCGGCGGGCTGGATCGCGCTGATGTGGGGCGACCGCTTACCCGCGCGGCTGATGCTCGCCGGTACTCTCTAGTAAATATTGCGACGGCAGTATTTGCCCCACCCGCCATGGGCTCCTAAACTTCCGGGCGATGTTTTCGTCCACCAAACGACCTTTTCGGCCACTGCTGATCGCGCTGACCGGCGGGATCGCCAGCGGCAAAAGCGCCGTCGCCGAAATCTTTGCGGAGCTCGGCGCGCCGGTGCTGGATACCGATCAGATCGCGCGCGACGTGGTCGAGCCCGGCACGCCTGCCCTGGCCCAGCTGGTTGCCGAATTCGGTAGCGACATTCTCGACACCAGTGGCCGGCTCGATCGCGTCCGCATGCGCGAGCGCGTGTTTGCCGATCCGGCCCAACGCAAGAAACTCGAGGCCATCACGCATCCGGCGATTCGGGAAGAGCTGGCCGCGCGAGCTCAACGAGCGCAGGGGCCGTATCAGATTCACGTGATTCCGCTGCTCATCGAGAGCGGCCGCGCCGATCTCTACGACCGGGTGCTGCTGGTGGACACCAGCGAGGAAGAGCAGCTGAAACGCCTGATGGCCCGTGACGGTTCGAATGAAGCGCTGGCTCGGCAGATCCTCGCGGCGCAGGCCTCACGCGAAGACCGGCTGGACGCCGCCGACGATGTCATCGTCAATACCGGCACGCTGCAGGATCTGCAGCGGTTCGTGCAGACCCTGCATCGCAACTACAAGCTGCTGGCCGAGCGCATCAACGCTCAATAGCCGATCTCGCAGGTCAGAACCTGTAAGAGACCTGCGCGCTGACGATATCGACCGACGATTCCTGCTCACCGATCAAGAAGCCTCGCGCGGCCGCGTTCCCATCATCCTGATTCATCCGGGCGTCGTCCGCGAACAAGTGCGCGTAGCCGACGTCGACCACCCACGAGTTGCCAGGATTCCACTGCGCGCCCACGGCAACCCAGTTGCGTTCCGAGTCGGGCAGTCGAGCGGTGCGGGTGCTGTTAGGAACATTCGTCCCGTCATGCGCGATACCGCCCCGCAACTTCCACTGATCGTTGAGCTGATACGTCGCTCCGATGGCGTAGCGCCAGGTATCTTCCCAACGCTCCGGCGTCACGGAGAGCACATCCCCAGAATTACGCACGATGCGCAGCTCCTGAATGCTGCTCCAGCCGGTCCAGGCCACGTCGGCCATCAACTCGACTTTGCCCATGCGGTGATACAACGAGGCCGTCGCGATGTCGGGCAGCTTCAAATCCACCCTCGCCGGTCCAGTCGCAAGCTGCCCGCCAGGTGCTGAAGCGGCCGTGATGATGCCGGCGCCAATCGGATTCGCCGTAGTCGCAGGACGGAAGCGCACGCTCCCCTCCAACGTGTAATCGATGGTGGAGCGATACGATAGTCCCACGCGCGTGTCATCGGAGAATTCATAGAGCAAGCCGGCGTTGAAGCCCCACGCGCTGTCGTCTCCTCGCACCGCCGTGTGCCCCTCGAGACCCGCATTGGCCAGTATCAGCCCCGGCACCGCGGTGGGGGACAACTGTCCAGCCGCCACCAGGTTCTGCAACCCTTGCGCGACGACGGCGGTGTAATTCACGGAGTTGGTCAACTCTGCCTGAATGCGCTGATAGTTCACGCCCACGCCAAGACTGAGCTGCTCGTTCAAGCGCCACGACAGCGAGGGATTGAAGTTATAAGTCTGGATTTCAGAATTGAGCGCCTGGAAGCGGCCCATCCAGCCGTCGCCGTATTCCAGCTTCAGACCGAACGGCGCATTCACCCCGAAGCCGAACGCGAAGCGCTCGTTCAACGGCATCGCGAAGTAGCCCGCTGGCACTGCATTCCAGTCGCCGGCATCGCCACCATCGCCGCCGAGCGGTTGCCCGAGCGCCGCTTGTGAATTGCTGTTCTTGAACTCCGAACTGATGAGCACGCCGCTTGCGACCACCATGAACTCACGCTCGGTGAGCTTGGCCATACCGGCGGGATTGTAAAAGATGGTGCTGGCGTCATCGGCTGCGGCCGCCGTGCCGGAAAACGCTGTACCCAGACGGCTCGCGCTTTGCTCCAGCAAAGCGAAGCCCGAGCCGAAGGCGCTGCCGGATGCGCAACAGAACAGCAGACCTACCGGCAATGCATATCGACGCATTCTGCAATGGCTGGCTACGGATGACATTGGTTCACTCATGTTAGCTACCGACCACGACAAAACTTACAAATGCAAGAAAAATCAACGCGCGCTCACAGCGTTAGTTCCGCAGCGTCGGCCGTCTCGATCGGGCGTGCGCGGAGATTGCGAAAAGCGAAGCACGCGACGGGCACTGGAGCCCCTCGTAAAACATTCTCTGAACATGGGATCACTGCAGCATCAAGCCCGCATTCGCATCGGCATTTCCGGCTGGCGATACACACCATGGCGCGGCGTGTTCTATCCGAAGGATCTGCCGCAGCGCCTGGAACTGCACCACGCCTCGCGCGTGCTGCCGACCATAGAGATCAACGGCTCGTTCTACTCGCTGCAACGTCCGGAAAGCTATCGGCGCTGGCATGACGACACGCCGGCAGACTTCGTGTTCGCGGTCAAGGGACCGCGTTTCATCACGCACATGAAAAAACTGCGCGACGTGGAGACACCGCTGGCGAATTTCTTCGCCTCGGGCGTGTTCAATCTGCACCGCAAGCTCGGACCCATTCTCTGGCAATTTCCACCCAACTTCAGATATGACCGGCAAAAGCTCACAAAGTTCTTCGAGCTCTTGCCACGCGACACCGAAGCGGCGCTGAAGCTGGCGCGTCGGCGCGACGCACGCATGAAAGGACGCTGCAAGCTCGCCATCGATGCGTGTCTTCCGCTACGCCATGCGTTCGAGGTTCGTCACGAAAGTTTCTGCGACCCCGAGTTCGTCGAACTGCTGCGCGAGCATCACATTGGGCTGGTGATTGCAGAGACCGCCAAGCGCTTTCCAATGATGCATGACATTACGGCGGACTTTGTCTATATGCGCCTGCACGGCGACAAGACGCTTTACCAAAGCGGCTACAGCGAGCGCGCGCTGGAGAAATGGGCAAGGCGCATCAGGGCCTGGCAACGTGGCGGCGAACCGCGGGATGCGGAGAAGATCTGCAAGAGCAAGCCGCCCACCTCGAAGCCGCGGGACGTCTATTGTTATTTCGACAATACCGATGTGAAGTTGCGCGCGCCGGTCGACGCTCAATCCTTGATGCGCAAGCTGAACGTTACTTGGCCGTCACCCAACGTCGTTCGATCCAGCCGAACAGCCATTGCACGAGCAGCGCGAGCACCGCGGCCGGCACCGCTCCTTCCAGGATTAACTTAGTGTCATCCAATCGGATGCCGGTAAGTATGGGCTGACCATAACCACCGGCGCCGATGAGCGCGCCGAGCGTTGCCGTGCCCACGTTGATCACGGCTGCTGTCCTTATTCCTGCGAGCATGGAGCGAGCCGCCAGCGGCAGTTCGACATAGCGTAGGCGTGCAATGCGCGGTAGGCCGAGCGCTTCCGCGGATTCGCGCAGATCGCGAGGAATATCGGCCAGGCCCGTGTGCGTATTTCTCAGGATGGGCAGCACGCTGTACAGGAACAGCGCCATGATGGCCGGCGCGTAACCGATGCCGAGCCAGGGAATGAGGAATACCAGCAGCGCAAGCGCCGGCATGGTTTGCAAGATGTCAGCGATGGCGAAAACGACGCGACCGATGCCGCGGCGATGGAAGGCAACGATGCCCAGCGGCACCGCCACCAGCATCGCCAGGCCGAGCGAGATCCCGACCATCGCCAGATGCTCCCTGGTCCGCCGCCAGATGCGGGCCGACCTGGACTCCACTTTGACATCCGACGCAAGGCCCAGCTCTTCGCGCAAAAAGCTGGCTGCGATCTGCGATTCCGGCTCGCGATCCAATGCAGCGCGCGCATTCATCTTCGTCATGGTCATCTCGTCGATGCGACCGCCGAGTCGATCGAGCGATTCGCGCACGGCGCTCGCGACATCCTCGCGACACACCAGGATGGCGTCGTAGGCTGGAAAAAATTCGCGATCGTCCACCAGCGTCGTCAGGTCGTAGTGCACGATCTCGGCGTCCGTGGAATACAGATCGGTCAGATCCAAGGAGCGAGCGGCGAGCCCGCGATACGCCAGATCATGCGACAACCCCACCACATTTTGTTGGGGCAGACCGTAGTGCTGGCGGATTCCAGGCCAGCCATCGCCCCGCTGCATGAACTCGTTGCTGAAGCCGAAGCGCAGCGTCGGATGACTTGCGAGCTGCGACATTCGAGTGATGCCCAACTCGGCCGCCCGGTCGCGCCGCATGCCAAGCACATAGGTGTTGTTGAAGCCGAGTGGCTTCGAAGTCCACATCGATTCACGCGCCAGAAGCGCGCGCAACTCATCGTCGTTGCGCACGCTTTGACTGGCGAAGATTTCAGTTCGCAGGGTGCCGGTGTATTCCGGATAGCACTGAATGTCGCCGCGAACCAGCGCGCTCCACAGCACTCTCGTGCCGCCCAACTGGCGTCGATGCTCGACATCGTAGCCGGCTTCTTTGGTCAGCTGTGCCGCGAGCTCACCGAGGATGACCGACTCGGTGAATGCCTTGGAGCCGATGACAGTCTTGGCTGCAAGCACGCTCGGGCTTGTCACCAGCGCCAGGATCGTCAGCGCGGCACCGAGCAGACACCGACGATATTCAACCATCGAGCGCCTCGGCATGCAGGCCTCGCTGAGCTTTCACGAAATCGCTTACGAACTGCTCAGCGGGTGCGTCGATGAGATCGCGATAGCTGCCGCGCTGGACGACCTTTCCCTCGCGCATCAACGCGATGTTCTGCGAGAAGAACGCTGCTTCAGCCATGTCATGCGTCACCAGCAGCACCGACTTTCCCAGCCTTTTGAATAGACGACGAAGATCCTCCTGCAGACCATGACGCACCATCGGATCTAGCGCACCCAAAGGTTCATCGAGCAACAACACCGCCGGATCGAGCATCAGCGCTCGCATCAAGCTGACCCGTTGCCGTTGCCCGCCAGAAAGATTGCTCGGATAGCGGTCCAGCGCATCGCGCGGTAGTTGCACCAGCTCCGCGAGCTCGGCCACGCGATCTGCAATCCATTGCCGCTCCTTGCGCAGAAAGCGTGCGGCCAGCGTGACATTGTCCACCGCGCTCAAATGCGGGAACAGACCACCGGACTGGATCACATAGCCGATACGACGACGAATCTCCAGCACGTTGTCGGGCGCGAGTTTTCGATCAGTGACGATCACCGAGCCCTGCTGGGGCCAGGCAAGCCCGGCAGCAAGCTTGAGCAACGTCGACTTCCCACAACCGCTGGGACCGATCAGCGCCACCGTCTCGCCCGCTTCGACGCGCAGGCTCACATCGTCCACCGCGACCGCGTGTAGATATCGGTGACTGACGTGTTCGAAGGCGATGGCGCAACTCATGAGCACGACAGCTTAAAGCAAACCACCTATCACTCCCACCCAGCAGCACAAAGATGCAGGTCTCGAGCGCATCGGCTATACATGCGGACGGGGATGGAACCTGAGCAATCGGATGAACAGCAGGCCACACCCAAAAGCGGGCGGCTGGCTGATTGCATATGCGCTGCCCGCGGTGGACACTCGGTAACCATGGCTGACATACCAAGCATTGCCGCGTCGGTTGCTTCCTTGAAGCAGCATCTGGAGGCGCATCGCTATATCTGCTCCGACCAGATCGCGACCGCCGTTTATCTCGCGTATCACCTGCGCAAGCCGGTGTTGATCGAAGGTCCGCCCGGCGTCGGAAAGACCGAGCTCGCCAAGACCACGGCGCAGATGTTCGAACTGCCACTGATTCGCCTGCAATGCTACGAAGGGCTGGACGAAGCGAAGGCGCTGTACGAGTGGAAGTATGGCAAACAACTGCTCTACACGCAGGTGCTGAAGCAAACGCTCGATGAGGTTCTGCAGGGCGCAAAGGGCTTCGCCGAATCGGTCAAGCGGCTGCATGAGTTTGGGGATATTTTCTTCTCGGAAGAGTTCCTCGAAGCGCGGCCGCTGCTGAAGGCGTTACGCGAAGAGCACGGCTGTGTGCTGCTCATCGACGAAGTGGACAAGTCGGATCATGAGTTCGAGTCGCTGCTGCTCGAGATTCTTTCCGACTATCAGGTCTCGATTCCCGAGATCGGCACGGTGAAAGCCCGGCACACCCCGCCTTTGGTGTTCCTGACCAGCAACAACACTCGCGAGATTTCCGACGCGCTCAAGCGGCGCTGCCTGCACTTGTATATTCCGTTTCCGGACATCGCTCTCGAACAGCGCATTGTCAACGCTCGCGTGCCAGAGATCGCGCCTCGGCTGCGTGACCAGCTGGTTCGCTTCATTCACGATCTTCGCGAGCTGGATCTTAAGAAGGTGCCATCCATCAGCGAGACGATCGACTGGGCTCGCACGTTGCTTCTGCTGCATGCGGACCGGCTCGACCCGGAGCTGGTTAGGAACACCATGAACGTGATCCTTAAATTTCAGGAGGACATCGAGAACGTACAGCCGGAGCTGCGGACACTGACCGACAAGGCAGTCCGTTCATGATCAAGTACCGCGTTCCGAGCATGCACTCACGCAGCGTCGACGCGCTTGGCAGACCCAACCCGATGATGTCATGGACCAGTTGCTGACCAACTTCATCCGCGCACTCCGCAACGCCGACGTTCGCATTTCGCCGGCGGAAACGTTGGATGCGCTCAGCGCGGTTCAACTGATCGGTTACGGAGATCGGCAGCTGCTGAAGGACAGCCTCGGCCTCGTGCTGCCGAAGACGCTGGACGAAAAGGCGGCCTTCGATACGTGCTTCGACCAGTTCTTCTCGTATCGTGCGCGCACATCGCTACGCTCGCCCACACCACCGTCAGCTCAGGACGCAGCGACAGCAGATCGCGGCGACAACACTCGGGACCGCGCTGCTGAGGCCAACGATGGCACTGAGAATCGAGAAACTGAGGCCGGCGATGGCACTCAGGCCGGGAACAGCAGCGCCGGCAGCGGCGAAGCTCGTGGCGAACGTTCCGGCCGCGGCCAGAGCAGCGAAGCGACGGCGGCCGCCCGCGAGGCTCGCGAATCAAGCGAGGATGTCAGCCCCGGAGAGATGCCCGCGCCTCAGTCCCCGCTTAGCCGATTACTGACCCGCGCCAATTCGATGGAGATCAATATCGCCATCAATGCCGCCGGCCAGCAGGTCAACGTCTACCAGATCGAGCTGTTCACGCAGAAAGGCGTGTACACCCGTCGCATCCTGGAGGCGATGGGCCACACCGCACTCCAAGAGGAAATCTTCTCCCTCAGCGACAGCGCAGCCATTCCCGACCGACGCCTCGCCCAAGACCTCACCCGTCGGCGCGACTGGCTACGCGAGCGAATCCGCGAGTACGTCGAACATCAGTTTCTTTTGCATGCCGATGTCAGCGGTCGTCGTCTTCGAGAAAGCCTGCTGCGGGATCTGCGGCTCTCTTCGGTTGAGCAGCGCCATCACCGCCTGCTCCGCGACCTCGTCCAACGCATGGCCCGCAAGCTGGTCGCCGCCTACTCTCGCCGCCGCAAAGTATTCCGCCGCGGCCATCTGCACGTGCCTCGCACCCTGCGTCGGAACATGAAATATGACGACGCCATCTTCGACTTGCACTGGAAGTCCGTGAAGACCGACCAACCCAAGGTCTTCGCCATTTGCGACGTAAGCGGCTCGGTCGCCAACTACGCGCGCTTCATGCTGATGTTTCTTTATAGCCTGGAGGAAGTGCTCCCCAAAGTCCGCTCCTTCGCCTTCTCCTCCGACCTCGGCGAAATCACGGACCTCTTCGCCCGCAACGACATCGACACCGCCATCGCGTTAGCGCTCCGCCAATACGGCAGCGGCTCCACCGACTACGGCCAGGCTCTTGCCGACTTCCGGAAGCTCTGCCTCGACGACCTCGACCGCCGCACCACCGTCATCATCCTCGGCGACGCCCGCAACAACTACGGCGACGCTCGCACCGACGTGCTCAAGGAGATCTACGACCGCGCCCGCCGCGTGCTCTGGCTCAACCCCGAGCCCAGGGCGATCTGGGACACCGGCGACTCGGAGATGCGGCATTATATTCCGTACTGTCACCAGGCCGAAGAGTGCGGGACGCTTGCGCAGCTGGCGAGGGTGGTGGATCGGCTACTAAGGATAGGCCTGTAGTACACAGTCAACGCCCATAGTGCGGCTCACTCATCGCCGACCCTAATCAAAGCCAAAGCCGTCCACCCAAAAGCTCTTGTCGAGCTCGTAACCACCAATGTTGAAGTTCTCCGGGTAGTCCTTGAAGCCCGGGAGCAGTTTCAGACGTTCGATAGCTTGTTGAGCATTCGCTTCAGAGGAGAAGATGCCGATGGTCTTAAAACCATCGAGCTCCTCCTCATTGCGAAAGTGAGTCACAAGATAAACTTTCATAAATGACTCGAGTGCGCTGTCAGCGCACTTCCGCCGACTTGCGCAATCTCCGCCTCGACGACCTCGACCGCCGTGCCACCGTCATCATCCTGCGGCGCTCCTGCAACAACTTCGCTGCCGCTCGCGCCAACGTTCTCAAAGAAATCTACCGTCCGCGTCGTTGCCTCACGTTAGATGACACATACGACAAGAGCGTAGCTCACAAACGCGATCCGGCACGGTTAAAGAGCCAGCTCCGGTGAAGCGCAGGATCCTTTAGTAGTTTATCGCCGCACCCGGCTATCACGAGAAGTCAGCGGTCCGTGTTCTGAATCGATCCCACATGAAAATGAGCATTTGCAGCATCGAGGACCAAATGGGATACATCGCCACGCGCCGTCATCAGTCTCTGATATAGAACTCGCAATACACATGCTCGATCAAGACCGATGGCCCCTTTGCAACGATCAACTGAGCATCCACAACTCGCGCTCGAACATATGCGAGGTCGATATATCCATAGGGCGCCCAATCAAAGAAATCATAGAACTCGGCGAAAACATTGCCCGCAGTCGGCAGATTCTCGCGCACACGCCAGATCATATTCCGGTTCTCGTCTCGTGCTCCGAACTGCACAGGCCACTCGCTCAGCCCAGATCTTGGCCTCACGATCAGCCATGGAATTGGCGCCGCCCTATATTCTTCGGTCCTTCCCTTTAGACCGCACGGTGCCACCACAAGAGTTCGAAACAAACTCTGCTCAATACTCGCGAAGTCGTTCTGTGTTTCGGCCGACTCAGGCGCCTCACTTCCGGCGAAGTACGCATTCCATGAGTGTCGGACCGCCTCCTTGAACAAAGACAAATGTCTGGTGATGTTTCTCAATTGGACTCCTTCATAGTCTATCTAGTCCCCGAATTGGATTCTGGTTGTAAATGATCTCATGCCAGAACCCAGTCACATGGCCGTGGCCTGGTCCATCGACCCACCACTTCTTCCCAAGCGGGCATGGATTGCATTTCCCTTCACAGTCCCTGCCCATACTGATAGTGCTTACCCAAGACCCAGTAGTGCATCCTGATCGCCGCCTTCGGCGGCTCGGCGTAACAGCATGAGATACTTTGCGTACCTAAAGGCAGAACGATCGGGATCGGCGAACTCACCAGCCTCAGTCTCATGTATGAACCCGAGGAATTGGCAAGCCTCGATCGCATCGCTCTGGGCGAGCGTGACAAATCGCGACACTGCGCCACTGATATCGTCGCCCTCGTACGCCTTGGCTTTCTGCAGGAGCCTACCAAGCGGGATCTCCTCGATGGGCTACAGCGATCCTTGCTCATGGCGGGCTCGCTCGGAGCTGGCGACAACTCGCGCAGCGCCGGATTTGGATGACTCAGCCGATCACCCGGCCGCCTTGTTCTGCTGCTTCACCACGCTCGTCGCCATCGCAATCATCGACGAGATATCGCTCAGAGTCGCCGGCACGATCAGCGTGCTGGACGATTCGTCCGCTACCTTTCCGAACTGTTTAGCGTACTCCCCCGCGACGACTACGACGCCATTTTTGGCTTGCACTGGAAATTCGCGAAGACCGATCAACCCCAAGGCGTTCACCATCTGCGACGTAAGCGGCTCGGTTGCCCCGCGCTTCACCATGATGTTTCTTTACAGTCTCGAGGAAGTGCTCCCCAAGGTCCGCTCCTTCGCCTTCTCCTCCGACCTCGGCGAGATCACCGCCCTCTTCGCCCGCATCGACATCGACACCGCCATCCCGTTAGCACCTAGCCAACCCGGCAGCGGCTCCACCGACTACGACCAAGCCCTCGCCGGCCTCCGCAAACTCTGCTTGGACGACATCGATCGCCGCACGAGCGTGATCATCCTCGGCGATGCGCGGAACAACTACGGCGACGCACGGACGGATGGCTGAAGGAAATCTATGACCACGCTCATAGAGTGCTGTGGCTCAATCCTGAACCGAGATCGATGTGGAACAGCGGGATTAGCATACTGTCACCAGCTAGGAGAGTGCCGGACGCTGGAACAGCTGACCAGAATCGTCATCCAGTTGCTGAAGTCAAGCAACTAGCTGAATTCTCTGCCCAGTCACGTACACCTTGGCCACAAAAAATCCCAATCGCAGTACGGGAGCATATCAACTCAACCGCACAGCGAGCTCGTTCTTCCTTCATCCCCTTAGGACGCAATCACGCGCTCAGTGCATTCGCAAGGCGTCCACATGCAGCTGAAGCCGACACGTCCTGGAAACTCAAGCAAGGGCTAATATTCTATCTGTCTTACCATGAACAACGATCCCCAGAATCACTCATTTCAAGAGTTTTCGGTTGCCGTCCGTTCATGGAATAGCCGCGCTTATCACCCACGATTGCGCATGTGTCACTTCGCAAGGAACGGAAAACCATGAGAGCTCCGCAGCATTACCCGTCATGCAGTCAAGCTATTTCTTAGCTCGCACTCAATAAGAACATCTGGTGCCGGGTCCATCGCCATCGCCTCCTCAAAGTAAGCAGGATCGCTGCCGTATTCGATAGAGAATATAAAGCCTCTCACGCACCAAACCTGTGCTTTGATGGTAGCAGCCACTCCTTTGACCGTGGCCGACACCGTCACCTTCGCGATCAATAGTTCTTCGGCCTTGTTGAGAAATGCAAGCGACTCATCAAATGTCGGCCGGCCGCGTTCCATCCTGTAGAAGTTGACCTCTGCCCCTCCAGGCAGCCTCTGCACTTTGTTAATTGCCTCAACCTGTCGGCGCCACAAAGCAGTAAGATCGGCACCTAGTTGATCCTTGACGCAGTTAAGGATACGACTTTCCAACTCGGACAGCCGCGTATCGGCGTTCAGTAACTTGGCTAAGAATGATCTCATTTATTGCACTCGCAGCCGGCCGCACCTGCACCAATCGCGCCATAGGCGCCACCCGCCCCAGCCCCCTTATAATGTTAGGTATTCGGATTATTTGCTGTTGGAGACGGTTCGGCATCGGATTTTGCGCCTTCCAAGCTCTCTTCATGAAACCATAGCGGTATGGATCAGACAGTGCATGAATCACAGTCGGCACGTAGTTCCCATTGAACAAAGATCGGGGCCCACCCATGCGTGCCGGAATCCAGTGCGGAAACTCCAACCCTACACCACGTGCACCTGCGGCCCGTAGTCCGGCAAAACCGCCAGCAGCGAAACTCCCCGCTACTCCAGTCCACTCACCGTTGGAATACGCATCCGACGAATAATCAATGCCACCATCGATATCGGCAAATTCAAAACACCGTCACTCCGGAACGTGGCCGACACCGCGCCATACATGCACGACGGCGGTGTCGCGACGCTGGCAGAGGCGGTAGAGCTGGAGCTTTACAGTCGTGGCGCCGTCACGTACCCCATCATCCTGACGCGAGGAGAAAAAGCCGATCTGCTGGAATTCTTGAAAACCCTCTCGGGCACGCGTTCGGCGGTTCCCTGATAGCTTCACCCCACCTTGTTCTGCTGCTTCACCACGCTCGTCGCCATAGCAATCATCGAAGAGATATCGCTCAGAGTCGCCGGCACGATCAGCGTGCTGGAGGCTTCGTCGGCCAGCTTGCCGAATTGCTTCACGTACTCCTCCGCGACCCGCAGTTGCATGGCTTCCATGCCGCCGGGGCTGGCGAGGGCTTCGCCGACGCGCTTCAAGCCTTCGGCGGTGGCGGTGGCGATGGCCATGATGGCTTGAGCCTGACCTTGAGCTTCGTTGATCTGCTGTTGTTTGTTGGCTTCGGATTCCTTGATGACGCGCTGTTTCTCGCCTTCGGCCTGGTTGATCTTGGCGTCGCGGTCGCCTTCGGATGTGAGCACGACGGCGCGCTTCTCACGCTCGGCACGCATCTGCTTTTCCATGGCGTGCAACACGTCCTTGGGCGGGGTGATGTTCTTGATCTCATAACGCAGCACCTTCACGCCCCACGCCCCCGAGGCGTGATCGAGCTCGCTGACGACGTTGGCGTTGATCGTGCCGCGCGCCTCGAAGGTGCGATCGAGATCGATTTTGCCGATCTCGCTGCGCAGGGTGGTTTGCGCGAGCTGGATGATGGCGAATCGATAGTTGCTGATGCCGTAGGAAGCGCTGCGGGCATCGAGCACCTGCAGATAGAGCACGCCGTCCACGCCGACCTGCACGTTGTCCTTGGTGATGCAGATCTGCTCGGGAATATCCAGCGCCTCTTCTTTCAGAGTGTGTTTGTAAGCGACGCGCTCGACGAACGGCACCAGAATGTGGAAGCCGGCCTGCAGGGTGCGGCTGTAGCGGCCGAGCGTTTCGACGACGAATGCGCTCTGTTGGGGCACGACGATGGCGGTCTTCATCAGGACGATGACCACCAGCACGAAGATAGCCAGCACCACGTACATGGTTGTGCTCACGAAGACCTCCAGTTTCTTTCGAGTGTCGTCAGTTTGTGAAATCGGGGCGGCGCGCTAGGCAGCCGAGCGCACCATCAGAACCAGGCCGTCGACGCGCGCGATCACCGCTTCGCGGCCGGCTTCAATCGGCCGCTCATCGACGTTGCGGGCAGTCCAGGAAGAGCCGCGATAATCGACGCGGCAGGTTTGCGAGGGCTCGAGCCGCACCGGCACCGTAACCCGATCGCCCACCGTCAACCGCTCTTCGACATGACCGGTGCGCGCACGCACCAGCTCGTACGCTCGTTTGCGGAACGTCACCATCGTCACGACAGCAACAACGGAAAGGGTGAGCCATTGCGCCCAGTCGGGCAGATCCACGCCGCTCAGGCCCAGCAGCCCGACGATGGCGGCGGAGATTCCGAAGAACACCAGATAGAACTGCGCGTCGAACACGAACATTTCGATCGCGAGCGCCAGTGCGGCGACGATCATCCAACTCCACCACGGCATGGTGCTTCTCCCTTGGCGAGCCCGTGCAGATCTTACCAGCTGCCACGCCCGGCACACCGGCACTAACACGCAATCCGCCGGTCACTCGCGCACAGTCGCCGGCCAAAAGAAAAGCCCCGCCGAAGCGGGGCTTTTGCAAACAAACAAGGCGAAGCAAACAGGGACGACCTGTAAGCGCCGGGTCGCAGGCGGCAAGCGCCACCTGCGACACCGAAGCAACTTACATGTCCATGCCGCCCATGCCGCCCATGCCGCCGGGGGCGCCGTGAGCGTGATCGGCCTCGTCCTTCGGGGCTTCGGCGATCATCACTTCGGTCGTCAGCAGCAGGCCGGCCACAGAGGCGGCGTTCTGCAGAGCCAGACGCGTCACCTTGGTCGGATCCAGGATGCCCAGCTCGAGCATGTCGCCGTAATCGCCGGTGGCGGCGTTGTAGCCGTACGTGCCCTTGCCTTCCTTCACCTTCGCCAGCACCACCGCGGCGTCTTCACCCGCGTTGGTGACGATCTGACGCAGCGGCTCTTCGATCGAGCGCGCCAGGATGCGGATGCCGAAGGCCTGATCTTCGTTCTTGCCTTCCAGCTTCTCGACAGCCTTCTGCGCACGAATCAGCGCCACGCCGCCGCCCGGAACCACGCCTTCCTCGACAGCAGCGCGGGTCGCATGCAGCGCGTCTTCGACGCGAGCCTTCTTTTCCTTCATCTCGATCTCGGTGGCGGCGCCAACCTTGATCACGGCCACACCGCCAGACAGCTTGGCGACGCGCTCCTGCAGCTTCTCCTTGTCGTAGTCCGAAGTGGCTTCTTCGATCTGACGACGGATCTGGTCGACCCGAGCCTTGATGTCGCTGTTCTTGCCCTTGCCGTCGATGATGGTGCTGTTTTCCTTCTCGACCACGATCTTCTTGGCTTCGCCGAGGTCGTTCAGGGTCGCCTTCTCGAGCGACAGACCGACTTCGTCGGAGATCACGGTGCCACCGGTCAGCACGGCGATATCCTGCAGCATGGCCTTGCGGCGATCGCCGAAGCCCGGAGCCTTCACAGCGGCAACCTTCACGATGCCACGGATGGTGTTGACGACCAGGGTCGCCAGCGCCTCGCCTTCGACGTCTTCGGCGACGATCAGCAGCGGACGGCCGGCCTTGGCGATGCCTTCCAGCAGCGGCAGCATTTCGCGGACGTTGGAGATCTTCTTTTCGTACAGCAGGATGTACGGATTGTCGAGCTCGGCGGTCTGGTTCTGCTGGTTGTTGATGAAGTACGGCGACAGGTAGCCGCGATCGAACTGCATGCCTTCGACCACATCCAGCTCGTTCTGCAGGCCCGAGCCTTCTTCGACGGTGATCACGCCTTCCTTACCGACCTTCTCCATCGCATCCGCGATGGTCTTGCCGATCGACTCGTCGCTGTTCGCGGAGATGGTGCCGACCTGCGCGATCGCCTTCTGATCCTTGCAGGGCTTGCTGAGCTTCTTCAGCTCTTCGACAGCAGCGGCGACGCCAGCGTCGATACCGCGCTTCAGGTCCATCGGGTTGGCGCCGGCGGCGACGGCCTTCAGGCCTTCGCGCACGATCGCCTGGGCGAGCACGGTGGCGGTGGTGGTGCCGTCGCCAGCTTCGTCAGAGGTGTTGGAAGCGACTTCCTTCACCATCTGCGCGCCCATGTTCTCGAACTTGTCCTTCAGCTCGATTTCCTTCGCAACCGACACGCCGTCCTTGGTGACGGTGGGGGCGCCGAAGCTCTTCTCGAGCACCGCGTTGCGGCCCTTGGGACCCAGCGTCGCCTTGACGGCGTTCGCCAGGATGTTCACGCCCTTCAGCATGCGGGCGCGAGCGTCGTCGCTGAAACGTACTTCTTTAGCAGCCATGTGTTTAGACCTCTAGAAATTTTCTTGGTTGCCCGGCCGGCGCTGCCGGCCCGACAACGACAAATTTGCTGATGAAGGGATCGATTACTTCTCGATCACGGCCATGACGTCTTCTTCACGCATGACCAGCAGCTCTTCACCGTCGACCTTCACTTCGGTGCCGCTGTACTTGCCGAAAAGAATGTTGTCGCCGACCTTCACGTCCAGCGCGCGCACTTCGCCGTTCTCGAGGATCTTGCCCTTGCCCACGGCAACGACCTTGCCCTTGATCGGCTTTTCGGTGGCCGAGTCCGGGATCACGATGCCACCGGGGGAGGTGCGCTCCTCTTCCAGGCGCTTGATGATCACGCGATCGTGCAGGGGGCGAATCTTCAGTTTGTCAGCCATAGCTCAAACCTCGGCAAAGCTAGTTTGCGAATGGATTGATGTGGAAAAGAGACAGTTGTTCGAATCGTGGCGTCGGGTGAGCACCACGGCAAAGCGTTAGCACTCACCCCATGCGGGTGCTAATAATAGGCACGGAAGGGGATATTTCAAGTCGAATTTGGCCTCTTGTTGACCCCCTGTCGAAGCTGCGTATGCGGTGACACAGAGGCCGGGCGGGGCTATGCTGCGGACCGCGTCGAGCGAGGCTAAGTGTATGACTGAGCAAGTGATTGTCGCCCTGTCCACCTGCCCGGACGAAGCCGTTGCGCGACGCATCGCCGAGGCCCTGGTGAGCGAGCGGCTGGCCACCTGCGTGAATCGGGTGTCTGGCGTCGCTTCGACTTACTTCTGGGACGGCCGTCTCCAGGACGACGCGGAGATTCTGTTAATCATAAAGACCACGGCGGCGCGCCTGGCCGAGCTGGAAGCGAGGCTCACGGCCCTGCACCCTTATGAGTTGCCGGAGCTGGTGGTCCTGCCCGCGGCGGGCGGGAACGAACGCTATCTGCAATGGGTCCGAACCGGCGTATCCCGGTGAAATCCGCCCATTGAAGTCGGCAATGCGCGAGTTTCGATGCAATGTACCGGGGCCCGGCCCGGTCCAATCGACGGATCAGGCCAGCGATCAGGGCCAGCGACACTTGAGCACGAATTTGAATAGCAACACGCGCCAGTTGAGCATCATGGTGTGGGCCGCGGCCCTGGCATGGCTTGCCTCGTTGTCGGCGGCGCAAGCCAAAGAGGACTTCCTGCCGCCCGAGCAGGCCTATCGCTACACCGTCGAAGCCGACGGGGATCGCGTGGTGGTGAACTGGAAGGTCGCCCCCGGCTACTACCTCTACAAAAAGAAAATGGGTGTGGCCTCGACCATGGCCACCGTGCAGACCGCCGAGCCCGACTGGCCCAAGGGCCAGGAGCACACCGACGAGTATTTCGGCACGCAGGAAATCTATCGCGGCAGCTTCGCTGTGCCGGTCGCGTTCACGCTCCACAGTGGCGAGCGCCCGAAGAAGCTCGCGCTGGAATTGAAGTTGCAGGGCTGCGCCGATGCCGGCCTTTGCTATCCGCCGCTGCGCTGGAAGACCGAGGTCGATCTGCCCGCCGCGGGCGCGGGCGGCGGATTGAGCTCGTTGTTCAAATCGAAAGGCGGCGGGTTCGGCGCGCCGAAACGGAACGATGATTTCCTGCCGCCCGACGAAGCGTTCCGCTTCGGACCGGGCATGGAGCAGCCCGACAAAGTGGCGCTCACCTGGATCATCGCCGAAGACTACTACCTCTATAAGGATCGCATTCAAGTCACCACCGACACGCCGGGCGTGACGCTGGGTCGCCTGCAGTTGCCTGAGGGCAAGCCCAAGCACGACGAGTATTTCGGTGACACCGAGGTCTACTACGAGGTGCTCGAAGCGTCGCTGCCCATCGCGCGACCGGCGGGCGCCGGCACGCTGGATTTGAATGTCACTTATCAAGGCTGCGCCGAGGGCGGCCTTTGTTACAACCCGATCACCAAGCAGGTTTCACTCGAGTTGCCGCCGACCGATCGGGCGACGACGTTGCCGGCGGATGCGCAGCCGACCGGCACGAGCGCTGGCGGTTTGGCGTCGTCTTCGAAGCCGCCGGTGGCCGAACAGGATCGGCTCGCATCGCTGATACGTGACGGCAATCTGTTCGCCGTGCTGGCGACGTTTTTCGGTCTGGGCATTCTGCTGTCACTGACGCCGTGCGTGCTGCCGATGATTCCCATCCTTTCCGGCATCATCGTCGGCCAGGGCGGCACCGTGACTCCGGCGCGCGGCTTCTCGCTCGCTTTCACCTATGTGCAAGGCATGGCGCTCACTTACGCCGCCGCCGGCGCTGCCTTTGTGCTGGCGTTCCAACAGGCGCCGCAGGCGTTTTTCCAGCAGCCGTGGATCATCGGCTTGATGACGTTGCTGTTCGTGGTGCTCGCACTGGCAATGTTTGGTGCGTTTACCTTGCAGTTGCCGAGCGCGCTGCAGACTCGACTCACGAATGTGAGCAATCAACAGAAGTCAGGCACGTTCGTCGGCACCTTCATCATGGGTGCGCTGTCGGCGCTCGTGGTTACTGCCTGCGTCGCGCCGGCCATCATCGCCGCTTTGTCCGTCATCAGTCAGACCGGGCAGATCGCGCGCGGTGCTGGCGCGTTGTACGCCACGGGTTTGGGCATGGGCGTTCCGCTGTTGATCGTCGGCGCTTCGGCCGGCTCGCTGCTGCCGAAGGTCGGACCGTGGATGGACACGGTGAAATCTCTGTTCGGCGTGCTGTTCCTCGGCGTAGCGATTTATCTCGTATCGCCGCTGCTGCCTGGCGCGGCAGTGATGTTGCTGTGGTCGCTGCTCGCAGTGCTGTCCGGCTTCTGGATCTTCTCGCTCAAAGCGCGTGACGGCAGTCCCGTCGCAGCCCCGCTGCGCGCGGCCGGATTGGTCGCGCTGGTCTACGGCATCTTGCTGCTGATCGGCACGGCGTCGGGAAGCAAAGATCCATTGCAGCCGCTGGATCGCCTCGCCTCAGGCGGCGGTGGCGCGAGCACGCAAGAACATGCGCTCGCGTTCCAGCGAATCAAAACGGTCGCCGATCTCGAAAATGCCGTGGCCGCAGCGACCGCCGCGGGCAAACCGGTGATGCTCGACTTCTATGCGGACTGGTGCGTGTCGTGCAAAGAAATGGAGAAGTTCACCTTCCCCGATCCTGGCGTGCAGGCCGTACTGGCGAACGTCGTTCTGTTGCAGGCCGATGTCACTGCGAACGACGAGCACGACCGCGAGCTCATGACGCGCTTTGGCATCTACGGGCCGCCGACCATCGCCTTCTACGGCGCTGACGGCGTCGAGCGCACCGACTTCCGGTTGGTAGGATTTATGGGAGCGGAGCCGTTCCGCGAACATGCGCGGGCTGCATTCGGCAGCTGAAGCTGCCGATAGCGCCGGTGCTTGCATCGATCCCCGCCACGCGGCAATCATCGGCCGCGCTTAGTTGAGACAGTGAATATGAAACCCATCGGTTATATCGCCGTGGCCGTCATCGCGGCGGCGGCCGGCTTCGGCATTTATCAATTCGGCATCGCTCCGCGCGTAGCAGTCGAGCCACCGCAGGCGGCGAGCCAGACCGCGCCCGCCGAACCCTCTGCGGCTGCAGATGAGTCCGGCGACACCGCGCTCCCAGAAACACTGCCCGATTTCACCCTCGCCAATCTCGAAGGCCAGCCGCAGTCGATCCGCAGCTGGCAAGGCAAATCGATGATCGTGAATTTCTGGGCCACCTGGTGTGCGCCCTGCCGCCGCGAGATTCCGCTGCTGAAGAAGATTCAGGCGGACCACGGCGATGAGGGTTTTCAGGTAGTGGGCGTCGCAGTCGACTTCCGGGAAGATGTATTGAAGTACGCGAAGGAGATCGGCATCGATTATCCCCTGCTGATCGGCGAGCAGGACGGGATGGAAGCGGTGACCAAGTTCGGCCGTGGCTCGCTGGGTTTTCCGTTCACGGTATTCACGGACAACCAGCAGCGCCTGGTGCTTTTTCACCTCGGCGAGATCCATCCACCCCAGGCGGAGGTGATGCTGGCGGCGGTTCGGAAGGTCAACAGCGGCGAGCTGACTCCGATTCAGGCCCGCACCGTTGCAGCCAAGCAACTCGCGGAACTGCCACGAGCGCAAGAGTAAAGCTGGCCGACACCGCAAGATCGGCTATCATGCCGCCCCTGTTTTCCTGGGCGGGGCGGCGCTGGCAACAT
The DNA here is from genome assembly GCF_016801985.1 of Steroidobacter gossypii. Lineage (GTDB taxonomy): Bacteria > Pseudomonadota > Gammaproteobacteria > Steroidobacterales > Steroidobacteraceae > Steroidobacter > Steroidobacter gossypii. The sequence continues at coordinate 414,963 of NZ_JAEVLS010000001.1, forward strand.
TCGCAGCCGATAAGCCGGGATCCGTTCAGTCGCTGCGCTGTTGCAGTTTGCCCACGAAGCGGCTGGCATTGAGCTGCGACTTGCAGCGACTGCGCCGCAAATCATCGCCAAATTGCACCCAATCTGGGTAAACTCGCCGCCATCTTCGGTTAACTGAATCGACGGCTGCCCGCCCCCATGGCGCATTTGTTACTGCTCAACGGTCCCAACCTGAACCTGCTCGGCACGCGCGAGCCGGGGACCTATGGGTCCGTCACACTGGAGCAAATCGTCTCCCGCGCCAGCCAGCTGGCCGCGGAGGCCGGGCATCACCTGTCCACGTTCCAGAGCAACGCCGAGGCTGAGCTGATCAGCCGCATCCACGAGGCGCCCGCTTCGCACGTGGCCTGCATCATCTTCAACCCGGCGGCGTTCACGCACACCAGCGTAGCGCTGCGCGATGCGTTGTTGGGGGTGAAGATTCCTTTCATCGAAGTGCATCTGAGCAACGTGCATGCGCGGGAGCCATTCCGCCATCACTCCTACTTCTCCGATATCGCCATCGGCACGATTACGGGATTGGGCGCTTTCGGGTACGAGCTGGCGCTGCGCGCGGCGGCGAACTACCTGAGCCTTCCCCGCCAGTAGCAAGGCATTTTCCGCACTCTTTCCGCGCTTTTTCGCAGGAAAAGAACAAGAGGATCCGTATGGACATTCGCAAGGTCAAAAAACTCATCGAACTGCTCGAAGAATCCGGCATCGCCGAGATCGAGATCAGTGAAGGCGAGGAGTCGGTGCGCATCAGTCGCTATCCGCAGGGGCAAGCGGCGCCCGTGGTCCACTACGCCGCTCCGCCGGCTGCAGCTCCGATGGCAGCGGCTCCTGTCGCCGCTGCTCCTGCAGCCGCAGCGCCGGTCGCGAGCAAGGCCGATCACACCGTGACGGCGCCGATGGTGGGCACGTTCTATTCCGCCGCCTCGCCGGGCGCGAAGCCGTTCGTCGACATCGGTAGCGAAGTCAACGTCGGCGACACTCTGTGCATCATCGAAGCCATGAAGATGATGAACCAGATCGAGTCCGACAAGGCCGGCCGCGTCACCGCGGTGCTGGTGAAGAACGGCGACCCGGTGGAATTCGGCCAGCCGCTGTTCATCATAGAATGATGAACAATCGAAGCAGCATCATTGAATGATGAAGCGCCGAGCGAAACTCACCACCGAATAACTTCGTCGCGTGCTGGCGATTTGTAGCGCCGGCGCCCACGGTAACAACCAAACATGCTGGAAAAAGTAGTCATCGCCAATCGCGGCGAGATCGCGCTGAGGATTTTGCGCGCCTGCCGGGAACTGGGCATCAAAACCGTCGCCGTGCATTCCACCGCCGACTTCAATCAGAAGCACGTGCTGCTCGCGGACGAGTCGGTGTGCATCGGCCCGCCGTCGTCCAAGGAAAGCTATCTCAACATGCCGGCCATTATCAGCGCCGCGGAAGTGACCGATTCGGTCGCCATCCATCCGGGCTATGGCTTCCTGTCCGAGAACGCGGACTTCGCCGAGCGCGTCGAGAAGAGCGGCTTCATTTTCGTCGGCCCCAAGCCCGAAACCATTCGCATGATGGGCGACAAGGTCTCGGCCATTCGCGTGATGAAGGCCGCCGGCGTGCCGTGCGTGCCCGGCTCCGGTGGCCCGCTCGGCAACGATCCGGATGAAAATTTCCGAATCGCCAACGAGCTCGGTTATCCGGTCATCATCAAAGCCTCGGGCGGCGGCGGTGGCCGCGGCATGCGCGTCGTGCACAGCGACGCGACCTTGATCAACGCGATCAATGTGACGCAGGCCGAAGCGTTGGCCGCGTTCGGCAACGCCGAGGTCTACATGGAGAAGTTCCTCGAGAAGCCGCGGCACATCGAAATCCAGGTGCTCGCCGACAACTACGGCAACGTGGTGCATCTGGGCGAGCGCGACTGCTCGCTGCAACGTCGTCACCAGAAGGTGATCGAAGAAGCGCCGGCGCCCGGCATCACGCCGAAACAGCGCAAGGCCATCGGCGATCGTTGCGTGGCCGCCTGTCGTGAGGTCGGTTATCGCGGCGCCGGCACGCTGGAGTTCCTGTATCAGGACGGCGAGTTCTATTTCATCGAAATGAACACGCGCGTGCAGGTGGAGCATCCGGTGACCGAAATGATCACCGGCATCGACATCGTGAAGGCGCAGTTGCGCGTCGCCTCGGGCGAGCGCTTGCCGTGGACTCAGAACGACATCACCGTTCGCGGCCACGCCATCGAGTGCCGCATCAATGCCGAAGATCCGAAGGGCTTCATTCCATCGCCCGGTCCAGTGAAGCTGTTCCATGCGCCGGGCGGTCCGGGCATCCGCGTCGACAGCCATTTGTACAGTGGCTATACGGTGCCGCCCTACTACGATTCGATGATCGGCAAAGTGATCGCGTACGGTGAAGATCGCGATACCGCGATCGCCCGCATGAAGAACGCGCTGTCGGAAATGGTCATCGAAGGCATCAAGACCAACATTCCGCTGCACCAGGAAATCTTCAATCACGCGGCGTTCAAGGCCGGCGGACTGGATATCCACTACCTCGAACGTCGCCTCGGCATCAAATAATCGGCCATGCCCTTTCTGCAGCTCGTCCTACCCATCGGCGCAGCCGACCCTGCGCCGTATGAGGATGCGCTGCTCGCGGCCGGCGCTTCCTCCATCACCCTCGAGGACGAGGGTGATGTTCCGGTGCTCGAACCGCTCCCCGGCACGACGCCGCTGTGGCCGCGCGTGCGGCTGAAGGCGTTGTTCGATGGCGACGCCGTACCTGAAGACATTCTGCAATTCCTGAACGGCGAGCTGAACGACACGCTCGTCGAGCCCTTGAGCCGGGCCAGTTTCGAAACGCTCGCGGACCGCGCCTGGGAGCGCGAGTGGCTGAAGGATTTCAAACCCATGCGCTTCGGCAAGCGGCTGTGGATCTGCCCCGGTGGGCAGCAGCCCGATGCTGAACAGCTCGCCGCCAGCGACGCGGCCGTGTTGATCGAGCTGGATCCTGGCCTCGCCTTCGGCACCGGCACGCATCCGACGACGGCGCTGTGCCTGGAATGGCTGGACCAGGCAGCGGTAACGGGCAAGCGTGTTATCGACTACGGCTGCGGCTCGGGCATTCTGGCCATCGCGGCCGCAAGACTCGGCGCCGGCGAAGTGGTCGGCATCGACATCGATCCTCAAGCGCTGCTGGCGACCCACGACAATGCTGAACGAAACGGCGTCGCGCAGCTGATCAGCGCGCACCTGGCCGACGATTCTCAGGACGCGCCCGCGGATGTTCTGCTGGCCAATATCCTGGCCGGGCCGCTGGAAAGCCTGGCGCCGGCCTTCGCCGGCCTGGTCCGCGCCGGTGGCCAGCTGGTGCTGTCGGGAATTCTGGCGAATCAGGCGGAAGCTGTGGCAAGCCGATATGCGCCGTGGTTTGATATCGGCCCGGTCGTCGTCCGTGACGATTGGGCGCGCCTCGACGGCGTGCGCCGCCCGACTCCACCGCGCTAGTTTCGAAGATCCGAGCTTGATGATCCGAGCATGCTGACTCAGTGTCCCAGCTGCCAGACGACGTTTCGTGTCACGAGCGAGATCCTGCGGGTCGCGCACGGTCAGGTGCGTTGCGGCCGCTGTCAGACGCAGTTCGACGCGCTCGAGCGGCTGATCGAGGAAACCGACGACGGCGCAATCGAAAGCGGCCGCTACATGCGCCCGCCGCGCGCCATTCCGCAGCCGCCGCCATCGCCGGGCCAGATCGACGTCGACGAACCCGTCGAGCACGAAGACATCACGCTCGAAGGCCGCCACATCGAGATCAGCGGCGTCTATGAAGCCATCGACGAGACCGGCCAGGGCCAGCCGCAAATTCGCGAGGAGGTGATCGAAGACTGGGTGGAAATCGGCGATACCGACGACACTCTCGACACCGACGTCGAACGCAGGCTCGAGAGCGAGCGGGTCGACAGCGAGCCCGAAGCCATCGACATGCGCGAGGATTATCCTTCCGAAGTCGATGAGATCGCGGAAGAAGACGCGGCCATGCAGGCCGCGGCCGAGCAAATGGAAGCTCAACGCGCCGCTCTACAATCCGGCCGCTGGGCGCAATCTCAGCCACAGCAGGCTCGATCAAATTTCGTACGCGCTCCGACCGGCACGCGCACGCGTCGCAATCCGCGCGCGGTCACTGCCGATGAAACGCCTGCTGTCGAGTTCGATTTCCCGACGCAGCAACGCGCCGAGCACACCTCGTCGCTCTGGAAGATTCTTGCCGCGCCACTGATCCTGCTGTTGCTCGTGCAAGTCGTACATCACTATCGCTCGGTGCTGGCCCGACATCCGCAACTTGGCGCACCCTTGCAGAGCGTCTACGGTGCGCTCGGTCTGACATTGCGCCCCGACTGGAATCTGCATGCGTATGAAGTGCGTCAGTGGGGCGTGGTCGCCGATCCGTCGCAACCGGGAACGTTGAAGGTGCGCGCGAGTGTCAAGAATCTCGCCGACTTTCCGCAGCCCTACCCGCTGATCAAGCTGGTGCTCGAGGATCGCTGGGGCGATCAAGTTCGGGCGCGCGAGTTCGACCCTTCGGAATATCTGGATCCCACCGCGGCGCCCGATCGCATGCTGGCGCCCGCACAGCAAACCAACGCGAGCATCGCTATCGTCGATCCCGGCCCGGATGCGGAAGGTTTCCGCTTCGATGTGTGTTTGCGGGGCGCGCGCGGCCCTGTCTGCGCTGCGGATGTCCCGGGCAAGCTGTGATGCAGATCGGCCGTTACAAACTGGTCAACAATCTGGCGCTCGCGCCCATGGCGGGCGTCACCGATCTGCCGTTCCGACTGTTGTGTCGACGCATGGGCGCCGGCATAGCCGCTGGAGAAATGCTCACTTGCGATGTGCGTTTATGGCACACCGAAAAGTCGCGTCGGCGCATGGATCACAGTGGCGAGCCCGAACCGCGCGTGGTGCAGATCGCTGGCGGCGATCCGGAAATGATGGCCGAGGCCGCGCAACGTAACGTCGACGCCGGCGCGCAGATCATCGACATCAACATGGGCTGTCCGGCGAAAAAAGTTTGCAATAAGGCCGCCGGCTCCGCATTGATGCGCGACGAGCCGCTGGTGCGCTCGATTCTCGAAGCGGTTGTCAAGGCCGTGAACGTGCCGGTGACGTTGAAAATGCGCACCGGCTGGAATCCTGAAAATCGCAACGGTCTCGCCATCGCGCGCATGGCCGAAGCCATCGGCGTGCAAGCACTGGCGATTCACGGCCGCACGCGCGCCTGCATGTATCAGGGAAGCGCCGAGTACGAAACCATCCGCACCATCAAGCAAAGCGTGTCGATTCCGATTTTTGCCAATGGCGACATCGACTCAGCCGCGAAAGCGAAGCACGTGCTTGAACAGACGGGCGTAGATGGCTTGATGATCGGGCGCAGCGCACAAGGTCGCCCGTGGATTTTCAGTGAAATTCAGGCCGCCCTGAATGGCAATGAATCTTTCGTCACGCCTTCCATCGAGGAAGTCCGTGATATCATGCTCGCTCATTTGCGCGATCTACATGCTTTCTACGGGGAGGAGGCGGGAGTCAGAGTCGCGCGTAAGCACATCGATTGGTATGCGAAGAGTCGCGCCTCCGCGCCGGCTTTGCGACAAGCCGTGATGCAGGCGACCGACGCGACGACACAACTCGATCGCGTACAGGCGTATTTCAATGCGCTCGCAGAAGCGCCGGAACAGAGTCTGTCAAGCGCGGCTTGAACGAGTCGCGCGCCAATGAAGGGCACGCGACGTGGAAGATTTTTTGATTGCAGAGACTTTTGGCGGAGAGGCCATGGCCCCCAGAAAAAAAACCAGAGCTCGTCGAGAGCCGCTGGCTCGACCCGCGCCGCGGGCGATGCCTTTGAGAACCATGACGGCGGAAGCGCTCGATTCCTACTTCGCGACCTTGAACGGCCACAAGCCCGGTCAGCTGTACGATCTGGTGCTGCGTGAAGTGGAAGAGCCGCTGTTCAAGGCCGTGCTCGAATACGCCGAGGGCAACCAGAGCCGCGCCGCCGATATTCTCGGCATCAATCGCGGCACCCTGCGCAAGAAGTTGAAGACCTACGGGCTGGCGGAATAACCGATCCGCCGGTCGGCTCGAGATCTTTTCAGTTCACATTCCGGTTTGCGAGAGACCGACAACACATGTCCATTGCCGTGCGTCGCGCGCTGCTGAGTGTTTCCAACAAAGATGGCCTGGTGGAATTCGCGCAGGCATTGCAAGGTCGCGGCGTAGCGATTCTGTCCACCGGCGGCACCGCCAGTCTGCTCGAGAAGCACGGCGTGAAAGTCACGCAGGTGTCAGCGCACACCGGCTTTCCCGAAATCATGGATGGCCGCGTAAAAACGCTGCATCCGAAAATTCATGGCGGCCTGCTCGGCCGGCGCGACATCGACGACGAAGTGATGCGCACGCATGGCATCGATCCCATCGATCTGGTGGTCGTGAATTTGTATCCGTTCGCGGCCACCATCGCCAGGCCCGATTGCACTTATGAAGATGCCATCGAGAACATCGACATCGGTGGCCCGGCGATGGTGCGCGCCGCCGCCAAGAATCATGATCGCGTCACGATCGTTGTCGATCCAACCGACTACGCCGCGGTGCTCGATGAGTTGCACAAGTCGGACGGCGCAGTCTCCGAGCAGACTCGTAAACGCCTCGCCGCCAAAGCGTACGCGCACACCGCGAGCTATGACGCAGCGGTTGCGAGCTACCTGTCGCGTGTGACGCAGCCGGAACACGGCACGAAAGACGAATATCCCGATCCGCTGTCGCTGCAGTTCCGCAAGCGCATGGATCTGCGCTACGGCGAGAATCCGCATCAATCGTCGGCGTTCTATGCCGTTGCCGACGCACCGGGCGCAAGCATCGGCACCGCCAAACAACTTCAAGGCAAGCAGCTCTCGTACAACAACATCGCCGATGGCGACACTGCATTCGAATGCGTGCGGCAGTTCGATGAACCCGCTTGTGTCATCGTGAAGCACGCCAATCCTTGCGGCGTCGCCGTCGCTGGCGACACGCTCGCTGCGTACGACCGTGCGTATCGCACGGACCCCACGTCAGCATTCGGCGGCATCATCGCGTTCAATCGTCCGCTCAATGCGAACACCGCTCGCGCCATCGTCGAACGGCAGTTCGTCGAGCTGATCATTGCGCCGGAAGTGGATGCGGATGCGCTCGAGATCTGCGCGCGCAAAGAAAACGTCCGTGTGCTGGTGACGAGCGGTCTGGCGCCCACTGGCATCCGCCATGAATATCGCAGCGTCAACGGTGGCCTGCTGGTGCAAACGCGCGATGAAGGCCGCGTCGCCAAGAGCGATCTGCGCGTGGTGACCAAGCTCGTACCCACCGACGAGCAGTTCGCCGATCTGCTGTTCGCGTGGCGGGTTTGCAAGTACGTCAAATCCAACGCCATCGTGTATGTGAAAGACCGCATGACCATCGGCGTCGGCGCAGGCCAGATGAGCCGCGTGGTGTCGAGCCGCATCGCGGCCATGAAAGCCAAGGATGAAGGCTTGGAAGTGGCCGGCGCGGTCATGGCGTCGGATGCGTTTTTCCCGTTCCGGGACGGGCTCGATGTTGCTGCCGAGCTGGGCATCAAGGCCGTGATTCAGCCGGGCGGCTCGATGCGCGACAATGAAGTCATCGCCGCCGCCAACGAACATGGCATGGCCATGGTCCTCACTGGCATGCGGCATTTCCGACACTGATTTATGCGCGTTCTAATCCTGGGTTCTGGTGGTCGTGAACATGCGTTCGCGTGGAAAGTTGCGAACACGCCGCGTGTGACCGCGGTGTTCGTGGCGCCGGGAAATGCTGGCACTGCGCTCGAGCCTGGCGTCACGAATGTCGACATCGCGGCCGATGACATCGACAAGCTGGTCGAGTTCGCCAGGCGCGAGCAGATCGATCTCACCATCGTCGGCCCGGAAGCGCCGTTGGTCATCGGCGTGACCGACGCGTTCGAGGCAGCGGGCCTGCGCTGCTTCGGGCCTCGCAAGCTTGCTGCTCGCCTGGAAGGCTCGAAGGCCTTCACCAAAGAATTCCTGCGTCGTCACAAGATCCCCACCGCTGCGTACGCCACGTTTACCAAGACGAACTTCGATGCAGCTTGGGTTCGCGCGCAGCGCGCGCCACTGGTCGTGAAGGCTGACGGTCTCGCGGCCGGCAAAGGCGTGATCATCTGCGCCACGCAGGAAGAAGCTGTTGCCAGCGCGCAGGCCATGTTCGACGGTCAGTTCGGCGCGGCCGGCAGCACCGTCGTCATCGAAGAATTTCTGGAAGGTGAAGAAGCCAGCTTCATCGCCATTGTCAGTGGCAAGCACATTCTGCCGCTGGCCACCTCGCAGGATCACAAACGTCGCGACGACGGCGACCAAGGCCCGAACACTGGCGGCATGGGCGCTTATTCGCCCGCGCCAGTGGTCACGGACGAACTGCACGAGCGCATCATGCGCGAAGTGATGCGGCCGACGGCCGAAGGATTGATCAGCGATGGCACGCCTTATATCGGATTCCTCTATGCCGGCTTGATGATCGCGCCGGACGGCACGCCTAACGTGCTGGAGTTCAATTGCCGCTTCGGCGATCCGGAGACTCAGCCGATCATGTCGCGACTGACGTCCGATCTCATGGCGTTGTGCGAGGCTGCGCTGGATGGTCGGCTCGATCAGATCAAAGCCGAATGGGATCCTCGCGCGGCGCTCGGCGTCGTGCTGGCGGCCGGCGGTTATCCCGATTCAGTTCGCAAAGGCGATGAGATCCACGGCCTGCAGGATGCGGCCGCCCTGCCCGGCAAGGTGTTCCATGCCGGCACGTCGCTCAGCGCCGGTAAAGTCGTCACCAATGGCGGTCGCGTACTCTGCGCCGTCGGCCTCGGCGCCACCGTCAGCGACGCACAGCAAGCCGCTTACGCCCTTTGCGACAAGATCACCTGGAACGGCGTGCAATATCGGCGCGACATCGGCTACCGCGCCGTGCAGCGGGAACAGAACAAGAGCTGAGCGTCAGCGCCTCCGCAAGCCCGACGGGCGTCAGCTCGGCTCCGGCGTTATCTCGATCACGCTGCGCTCTTCGGGCTGAGTCTCGGGTTCGACTTCGAGAATCACCTGCACATGCTCGCTCGCGGACACCGGAAACGAGCGCATCAATCTCTCGGCGAACGCGATCGTCTGCCCCAGCTGCTCGAGCTCCGTGCGTGGGATGGTGAGCCAGATGCCGGTGGGATCGCTTTCGAGCTGCCAGCCCCCGCGATCGGCACTCATCACCGACGGCCGCACGCTGACTCGAAATGCGTGATTGCGGGGCAGCGCCACGACGAGATCGACTGAGCGACCGGAGGCCAGCAGAGCGAGCTCAGCGCGGCTGATGCAACAATACAGCGCCTGGCCTGAGAATCGCACGTTCACGGCGCGATCAATCGTCGTCCACGATGATGACGGCGGCGCTGCTGCGCTCGCCGAGATTCACGCCTTCCTCGTTGACCTGCAGCTCGACCAGGAACAGCTCGGTCGTCTCCTTGATCGAGTCCTGCACCAGCGGAATCGTGATGTGAGCTTCGCGCACGCCGGCTGGAATGCGTTCAGTGCCCGGGCCGATACCCGCGAAGTCCGAACCCATTTCCGCAGAGTTGCTGCGCAGGTTCCAGGTGAAGGAAACATCGCGCCGGGTCGAGCCCGTGCGTCGAATGACCAGGCGCACCGAGCCGTCGCCTTCGGAAGTCACATAGCTGTCTTTATCGAACTCGATCACGACCGGACGCGCCGCCCCCGGAGCAGGCGCGGGAGGAACCGATGCCGACGGAGTGGGAGCTGCGCTAGACCCGGCAGCTACTGCTGGCGCCTCGGCCTGAGCACGCGATGGTTGCTCCTTGACCGGCTCTCGACGAGGCAACTGACTCACCCGCGGCTGCGCACGCTCAGGGTCCGTTGCTGGCGCTTTGGTTTCAGCATCATTTCGCGTTGTCGAGGAAGATCCGCTCGCCTGCCCGTTCGACGGCGACTGCGCGCCAGAGGATGACGATCCTGAGGGCCGCTGCTGTGTCGACGGGAGTGGCGCAACCGCGGGCGGCGCAATCGTTTCCAACGCTCGCGACTCGATCGTGTCATCCGCCTCGACTTGCCGATCGAGCATCGCGTTGCCGCCCGCCGATTCACTCTGCAACTCGCGATCGCCAACCGGCGGATTCACCGGCAGCACGTTCACCAGATTCTTGGGCAGGAGGCCGTACTGCCACACCATATAACCGCCGGCCACGAACACCAGGGCCAACACGGCTGCACTTGCAGCCCGTTGCCAACGCGACCGCGAGGTCGCTGGCACCGACAACTCCGAGGGCACTCCGAGACGATTCGGCGCTTCGCCACAACCCAATGCCGCGAGCAGCTCGACCACGTCGATGCGTCGTTCGCCACGAGTCCACAACAAGGCACGCTGCAGCGCTTGCTGCTGCTTGCCGCTCAATCCCGAAATGCGTTGCGGCTGACGGCCGTGCGCGCGCGCCAGGGGCGCCGATCGGCCGCCGAAAGGATGACGACCGGACAACAACTCATAAGCGATGCACGCGAGGCTGTAGACATCGTCGCTGGGATGCGGATCGCTGCCATTCACACGCTCGACGCTGGCGTACGCCGGCGCCGCGACTGGCACATCGTTCAATCCCGAAGAGGAATGCAGATCGAGCGGCCGATCGCGCGCGAAGCCGAAGTCGAGCACGCGCACTTCGCCGGCCGATGTGATCATGATGTTCCGCGGCTTCAGATCGGCGTGCACGATATTGCGCCGATGCGCATGAGCCAGGGCCGCGCCCACGCTGCTGACGATGGCCAGCGCATGGTGGCGAGCCATGGTCTGGCCATCCAGCCGCTTCAGAATGTCCGCGAGCAGCTCGCCTTCGAGCAACTCCATGACGATGAAATACACATTGCCATCGCGATCCAGGTCGAACACGCTGACCACGTTGGGATGCGACAGGGACTGCGCTTCGTGGAATTCGCGCTCGAGCTGGGCGAGCTCTTCGGGCCGATCGTGATAGTTGAGCTTGAGGACCTTGACGGCGACACAGCGCGACGCCGGGTCGAGATGCGCGCGATGGCGATCGACCGCTTTGTAGACGGTGCCACTGCTGCCGCGCCCCAGAATCGAAATCAGCTCGTAACGGTCGCGGAGTACATCGCTGGTAAGTCCCGGCGGTGGGACGGCGGATGGACGCGCTGGGCGCTCGCTCGCCAGATCGTGCGCGCGAGTGCTCGAAGTGATGTCGTCCTTGGGACCGCGCGCCAGGACGGTCTCGTCCTCGGCGAGTTTGATCGACGGCGGTGGCCGCGTCAGCGGCTCGTCGAGATGCCGGCGGAAGCCTGTCGGATCACTGTCGCTGGCCCGGCGAAAGCCGGTCGCCTCGTCGAGCTTTCGGCGACTGAAAATCGTCGCATCGCCCTCGCCGGTGCGGCGACCCGAGGTGGCCGCGTCATCGTCTGCAACGCGGCGGCCGAAAGCGGTCGCATCGTCATCAACGCCGCGGCGGCGGAAGGAAGTCGCGGTATCGTCAGTGCCGCGGCCGAAAGCAGTGGCGTCGTCATCTCTAGTGCGACGACCCGTCCCAGCCTCATCCTTTGCACCCGTGCGACGACCGAAGGCAGCCGCGTCATCGCCCTCGCCGCGGCGGCCGAATGCAGTCGCATCCTCATCTCTCGTGCGACGGCCGGGGCCAGCCGCCTCTTCACCGCCAGTGCGACCGAAGACCGTCGCATCATGATCGCTGCCGCGACGGCGGAAGGAGGTGGCGTCATCGTCTTCAGTGCGCCGGCCGGACCCAGCCGCATCGTCCTCGCTGCTGCGGCGGAAGGTAGTTGCGCCGTCGCTGGAGCGACGCGGGGCGGCTGCTGCTTCTTCGCCGCGACGTGTTGACGGATCCACCACCGCCGGCTCGGAATTCATCGACTCCGGATCGCGATCGGCGATCAGCTTGCGCCAGCGCGAGCCGGTGGTATCGATGGTAACGTCGGTGGTGTCCTGCTTGTCGCCGGCGTCATCCTTGGTCTCGGTCTGATTGGCCACGCCGAACACCAGCTGCGCGATGTCGGTCTTGAGCGAGCGGGCCAACGCCATGTCGATGCGGCCGCGGCGCTGATATTGATCCAGCAGCGCGAGCGCGTCCCAGGGCGCATCCGAGTTGCTGCGGCAGACCGACAAGAACGAGGCTTGCATATCGGCACGGTCGCACCGGCCGGCGATGTAATCATCCAGCCAACTGGCGAGGACCGCGCGCGCATTCTCGCCTTGCTCTCCAAGGTCCTTGTCGATGGACAGGCTCATCACCGTTTGCAGTTTGCCCCAAACTCAGGCGTCTATAAGTCGTTAGTCGGTCCGTCGGCCCATTCGTTCGGAGGAATGGGCGGGCCGAAGCCCCCCAATCTAGCGGGGCGGCAAGCTGAACGACACCTGTCGCCCCCTTCCGACCGGGTGCGACTTCGCGCTTGCCTGCCCCGGAGGGCTCCTGGAGGCGGCCCGGCCCGCGGGGCCGTGACCGGCGGTAACAGCTCACGGCGCCTGCAGCGCCTTTTCCATTCGATAGTCATCCATTACGAAGCCGCCGCCAATATCCATGACCAGCTCCGCGGCGATCCGGAATCCCAGCCGCTGATAGGCCTGAACCGATGGATTGCCCTTGTTGACGGTCAGCCACAACAGAGAGAGCCCGCGCCGCCGAGCGAGCCCCTCAATGAACTCCATGCATCTACGCCCGGTTCCCGAACCACGCGCCGCATGGTGCAAATAAAACTTGCTCAGGAACATCACCCTTCCGGGTTGTTCCTGAACCGCGCAATAGCCGATGTCGGCGCCGAAGCCGGTGTCCAAAGCGCGCGCATCTTCTCGCCGCACAAGGAAGTATTCATAGCCCTGCTCGATCTGGGCCTGCATGGCCGGGGCGCTCTGGAACCTGGCCACCATGTAATCCACCTGAGCCCGGCCGATCAGGGGTACGTAAAATTCGTACCAGATGGCGTGGGCGAGCGCCGCCACGGTGGCAAGTTGCTCCGGCGTGGTCACCGGGACGAACTCGAGGTTCGAGGGGGCATCGGCGGCGGATGCGGGGCTGGAGGGGGCGGGTGAGCTCATCCATCCATAGTAGCCCAGTTATGAGGCCGATCAGCCGCCCGCCAGCTCCTGTCGCAAGCGGTTCTCATCCAGGGCGCGACACCATTTGGCGACCACCAGCGTGGCCACGCCGTTGCCCACCAGATTGGTCAGCGCGCGCGCCTCGGACATGAACCGATCGATGCCGAGGATCAGGGCAAGCGCCGTCACCGGGAGGGTGCCCAGCGCGGACAGGGTGGCCGCCAGGACGATGAAGCCGCTGCCCGTGACCCCGGCCGCGCCCTTGGAGGTGAGCAGCAGCACACCCAGCAGGGTGAGCTGGTCCAGCAAGGTCATGGGCACATTGGTGGCCTGCGCGATGAACACCGCCGCCATGGTCAGGTAGATGGACGTGCCGTCCAGGTTGAACGAGTAACCGGTGGGAATGACCAGCCCGACCACCTGCTTCTCGGCGCCCGCCTGCTCCATCTTCGCCATCATTCGCGGCAAGACCGATTCGCTGGAGGACGTGCCGAGCACGATGAACAGCTCCTCGCGGATGTAACGAACGAAGCGCAGGACGCTGAAGCCGTGCAGCCTGGCGATGGCGCCGAGCACGACAAGAACGAACAACAGGCAGGTGGCGTAGAAGCACGCCATGAGCTTGCCCAGCGAGGCCAGCGAGTCCAGGCCGTACTGACCGATGGTGAACGCCATCGCGCCGAACGCGCCGAGCGGCGCGAGCCGCATGATCATGCCGACGATTCGGAACAGCACGGCGGAGAAACGATCGACGAAGTCGAAGATCGGCCGCGCCCGCTCGCCGACCGCATGCAGCGCGAAGCCGAACAGCACCGAGAACAGCAGCACCTGCAGGATATCGCCTTTGGCGAAGGCGTCGACGATGGTGTTGGGAATCACATTCAGCAGAAAGTCGGTGACACTCTGCTGCTCGGCGGCCTTGGCGTACGTCTCCACGGCCCTGGCGTCGAGCTGCGAAACATCGACGTTCATGCCGGCGCCCGGCTGCACCACGTTGACGATCACCAGCCCGACGACCAGCGCGATGGTGCTGACGATCTCGAAATACAACAGCGCCAGCGCCCCGGTCTTGCCGATCGCCTTCATGTTCTCCATGCCGGCGATGCCCGTGACCACGGTGCAGAAGATGATCGGCGCGATCATCATCTTGATGAGCTTGATGAAGCCGTCGCCGAGCGGTTTGAAGTCGGTGGCGAGGCCGGGAACGAAATGACCCAGCAGCACGCCGACGGCGATGGCGATCAGCACCTGGACATACAGCGAGCCATACCAGCGGGTGGGCGCCGCTGGCGCAGCATGGGCGTCGATTGCCATCCTGGTCCGCGAATAAAGATGGGGATGCGGACCAGTCTACACGAGCGGAGTTACTCGGGCGCGACCTGCCTGACGCCGGCCTCTGCGCCCGCCGTGCCATTGATCCAGATCCTTCCATTCCTCGGATCGAGGCGCACGAGCAAGCCCGGCGAGCGATTGAACTCCTTGCATTCGACCGGCAAGCGCGCATCGGCGAAATACGCCTTGGCGAGATCGATCACCGTGGCCGCCGGCGCTGCCATGCCTGGCACATCGGGCGTGTGACCGAAGATGCTCACGCGCCAGCTCTGCTTGCGCGCGCCCACCGAGCGCAGCTCCTTGCAGAATCGATCCATCAACAACAGGTCCGAGCTGAGGGTGTTATCGGTGAGATCGATGGGTTGATCGTTGGCGATGGCGACATAGCGAAGATGCAACACACCACCGGCCGGTTGGGTGTCGTCATACACGCACACGGCTAGCGCGCCGCGCAGCTCACATGTGAGCAGGGTCGATTCCTTGGAGACGCGAAACGCATCGGGCTGAACAACGATTTCTGGCGGCGGCTGGATCATGCGGGCGCGATGATGCCGGCGCTCGACCGCGCCAAGTTGTGCACTGGATCACGGAATCGGGCGAAGCGACATGCATCGGCAGTTTTGCGCGCAATTTGTCCGTGGCTGTCATTCTTTGGCGACGGATGTTTTGACCGCTGCGGCCTTGTCGACGGCGGGCGATACGGGCCGCACTCCGCCGAACGACAGCGAGTTGGTCGCGAGAATCACTTCGCGGAGGAAATAAATCAACGCGAGCGCGAGCGCGAGCAAGGCGACCACGAACGTGATGGCGATGGGCACATCGAGGTGGAGACCGAGCGCCGAGCTGACGAACAGCGCCGCGACGACCAGCGACACCAGCAAGCCGCAGGTGACTGACAAGCCGATGGCGCGATTGATCAACGTGGCGCGCTTGGACAGGATGCGCAACAGCTTGTGCAGCTCATCGGCCTGCTCCGGGGTCGCGTACTGCAGCCGGTCTTCCAGGGTGCGCGCACGGTCGATGATGCGGCCGACCCGCGTCGCGAGCGCATTCAACGTCGTGCCGACACCGGCCAGAAGAAACACCGGGGCCACGGCCAGTTGAATGACCTGCCCCAGGTTGGCGACCTGCGAACCCAGGCTGAGCATGCAGAACCTCGAGTGATGCGTGCGTTCGAACGATACACCAGCTGTTCGAGCATTGCCGCTAGGCAGTTGCAATTCGTCCGGACGCCCATTGCAACCCTTTCGGCCCCGCCCGCGTCCAATCCTGCAAACAGGAGGTGCGAACATGCGGAACAAACTGGCGGCGTTGAGCACGGTGGTGCTGGTGTTGGCGAGCCCGCTGCTGTGGGCCGACGGCGAGAATATCTCCAAGGTCAACGGCTCGATTCACGTGGCCAGCGGACGACAGGTGGGTTCGGTGGAAACCGTCAATGGCTCGATCCGGCTGGAAAGCTCCGTGACCGCCGGCGATATCGAAACGGTCAGTGGCTCGATCGATATCGGCAGCGACTCGAGCGTCGGCGACATCGACGGGGTCAATGGCGACGTGACTCTGGAGCGCGGCGTCAAGGCCGAGTCGGTGGAGCTGGTCAACGGCGAGTTGCGCATCGACGAACAGGCGCAGGTGCGGGGCGATGTCACCTCGGTCAACGGCGATATCGTGCTGGCCAGGCAGGCTCAGGTGGGCGGTCACGTGGAAAACGTCAATGGCGCCATCGAGCTCGACGCCGCGCGCGTCGGCAACGGCATCAAGACCACCAACGGCGACATCGAGATTGGCGCCGGATCGCGCGTGGATGGCGGCATCCATGTCGAGAAGCCCGACTTCAGCATGTTCTCGAGCAAGAAGCACAAGCCGAAAGTCACCATCGGCCCGGACGCGGTCGTGAACGGCACGCTGCGCTTCGATCGTCCGGTCGAGCTGCGCATCAGCGAGCGAGCCACGGTCGGCAAGATCGTCGGCGCGACGCCGATCAAAGACTGATGTAATGGATGCGTCCGGCGCGCAGCTCGCGCCGGACGCGACCGGCATGAACCAGATATTCCAGATGCGCCAGCGCTTCGCCCAACGCCAGGAACAGATGCATGTCCTTGAGCTCGCGGCGAAACATGAATGGCAACACGTCCACCGCCAGCTTTGGCTGTGCGCACAGCGCCGCCAGTTTGTCCAGCTGCTCCAGGTGATGGCCGGTGAGATCGTCGATCCTCTGGCGCAGTCCGCGAAACGGCACGCCGTGCGCTGGCAACACCAGCGTATCTTCGGAGAGCGCACGCAGTCGCTGCAAAGACGACAGGAACGAGCCCAGCGGATTGGCATCGCCGTGGCCGAACATGAAACTGATATTGGATGAAATCGTCGGCAGCACCTGATCGCCGCTGATCAACACACCCAGCGCCGGGTTCGACAGGCACAAATGACCTTCGGCGTGACCGTTGGTCTCGAGCGCGGTCCATTCGCCCGCACCCCAGCGCAGAACTTCCTCATCGGCCACGAAGTGCTCGACGCGTGTCATGCCGCTGGTCATGCGAGCGAAGCGCTCGGGTCGAAACATCGCACGGATCTGTGTTGCGTCGGTGAGGCCGTGCGACTGAAAGAATTGCTCGGCCTCGGCGAACACTGCCCTGCCCTCGCCGCCCCACATGGCCCGCGCGAGCTCATGCGTCCGCCGCGACATGAGCACGGGGACGTTGCAACGCTCCTGCAGCCACGCTGCCAGCCCGATGTGATCGGGATGAATGTGCGTCGTGAATATCGCGCGCAGGGGTCGTCGTGAGAAATAGTCGCGCTCGATCTTTTCCCACGCATCCTTGCCGATCGACGCCGCCATGCCGGTGTCGACCACGATGCAGCCCTCTTCGAGCTCCACCAACCACACGTTGATGTGATTCAGATCCAGCGGCAACGGGATGCGGGCCCAGCGCAGCCCGGGCGCGATCTCCACGCTTTGCCCGGGGCCAGGCGCGGGGAGATCCACGTACTGCAGACGACGCGGGGCGGATGGAAACGCCTCGCCTTCTGCAGTCACGGTGGGTGCGGGGTGGGTGCCGGGATCGGAAACGCTCATGAGGGTTGGGAAGGATCCGCGTCAGGGGCTCGCGTATCATGCGGCCTCTTGGCCGAAAGAGGAAATTCCACCATGCGACTCGCGAGCACGATCGTTGCCCTCGCCCTTGCTGGCGCGCTGCCGGCGTATTCCGACTCCGCGTCGCTGGATGCCAGGGAAAAAGCGCTGGTCAGCCACTTGACCGCGGGCGAGAACGCCTCGATCGCGCTGCTGGAACAGATCGTGAACGTGAACAGCGGCACCATGAATTTCGCCGGAGTGCGCAAGGTCGGCGATGTGCTGCGACCTCGGTTCGAGGCGCTGGGATTCAAAGTCACTTGGGTCGACGGCGCGCCGTTCCAGCGAGCGGGACATCTGGTGGCCACTCGCCCAGGGCGCGGCCCGCACGTGCTGCTCATCGGTCACATCGACACGGTGTTCGAGCCGAATCATCCGTTTCAACGCTGGGAGCGCGTCGATCAAAACATCGCTCGCGGTCCGGGCGCGGCCGACATGAAGGGCGGCATCGTCGTGGGACTGGCCGCGCTGGACGCGCTTCGTCAGGCCAAGCTGCTCGATTCACTGCAAATCACCGTGGTCCTGCACGGCGACGAGGAAGATTCCGGGCGACCGCTCGATCTCGCTCGCCGCGATCTGATCGAAGCAGCCAAGGCGGCGGACATCGCCATCGGCTTGGAGAACGCCGCTGACGATCCGAAAACTGCGGTCACTGCTCGCCGCAGCTCCACTGGCTGGGTGGTGAAAGTCACGGCCAAGAGCTCGCATTCATCGCAGATTTTTTCCGATGAAGTTGGCGCGGGCGCGGCCTATGAGCTGGGTCGCATCCTCAATGGCTTCTACGAACAAGTGCGCGGCGAAGAGTTTGTGACTTTCAATCCCGGCCTGGTTGCCAGCAGCACTCAGATTGATTTCAAAGGCCAACCGCTGAGCGCTACTCTCTCGGGCAAGAACAACATCGTCACACCGATCGCCATCGCATCCGGCGATCTGCGGACGTTGACCATGCAGGAGCTGGAAGACACTCGCGCCAAGATGCGCAAAGTCGTGGCAGCCAGCCTGCCGCAAACCTCGGCAACCATCGAGTTCACCGACAGCTATCCGCCCATGGCGCCTACCGAGGGCAATCGCAAGCTGCTCTCGATGTACGATGCCGTGAGCCGCGACCTCGGCTTCGGCCCCGTTACCGAAGTCAATCCCCGCAACGCCGGCGCCGCCGATATCTCGTTCGCCGCCAACCACGTCGAGATGGCTCTCGACGGCCTCGGCCTCCTCGGCGGCGGCTCCCACACCCCCGAAGAGTTTGCCGACCTCCGCACTTTCAAGATTCAGTCGCAGCGGTTGGCGGTGTTGTTGTATCGGTTGGGCAAGAAGTAACGCGGCACTGCTGACTGCGAGCTTTCCGCCTGCCGCACGATTGCCTCGAACGGCGCTCTGTAAAAAGTATCGATATACTTGTGAACAGGAACAATAACATCAGGGAGATCAGCGGAAATGAAGCGCAGTCTGGCAGCCGCATTGGCGGCGGCTTCACTATGTCAATGGATTTCATGGACAGCGAGTGCGCAAGCTACGGAAGCAGCGCCGCCATCGGCGGCAGCGTTCGCGAGAGGAGCTGCGATGTCAGCCGTGGTGCTCAGCCCCAACGGCAAGCAGCTTGCCTGGTTCGACAATCGGGAAGCCGGCCTCGCCGTGCAAGTCATCGATGTGTCGGCGAATGCGCAGCTGCAAGTCATGCGCCCGGGGCCGGGTGTGAAGTTCCGCAGCCTCGACTGGGCCGACGACGACACGCTGCTGATCCACAGCACCTTTACGTATGTTCCAGCCCACGCGCCTCAGTACCAGCATGAGAGATACCGCATCTCCGCGCTGAACGTGCGAACCGGCAAGAGCTTGGGTCTGCTGAACAACCAGGGCAGCCCGGCCGGTGCGGAACTGCTCGCCATACCCGTCGCGAATCCCAACAAGGTGGTGATGGCGAGTTGGGATTTTTCGCGAACCAACTATCGACAGGAACTCGGGTCACGCCTCAGCGGCGGGCGCAAGGACGCCGGCTTCACATATAACGTTTATGAAGTCGACATCACCACCGGCGAAGGCAAGCTGCTGAGCAAGGGCACACCCTGGACCACCGACTGGATCGTGAATGAGCAAGGCGAGCCCATAGCCCGTACTGAATGGCTCGCTGACCGCAAGCGGTTCTCAGTGGTGCGCCGAGACGCTATCGGCTGGACGGAGATCTACAGCCTGGAGTCGGACAACCCGCCCGAGGCGAGATCGACCACCCAGGACGGAGCGATTCTGTTGGTCGGTGCGCTGGGGCGCGAACGTAGCGCGCTGTGGCGCCTGCCGATCGAAGGCGGCGCACCTCAGGTGCTTGCGGCGAGTGAACAGTACGAGATCTCGGCGCTGGAATCCGATCCGTACACTCACCGTGTGCACGGCGCATGGCTTGGCGGCATCGATCCGACCATTCAATGGCTGGACGACAAAGCAGCCAAGCGCAACGAGGGGCTGCGCAAGACATTTGGTGGCTTGGATGCGCAACTGATCGGCCGCTCATCGGACTACACGCGCGCGCTCGTGTATGTAGCCGGATCGGGCAAGCCAGGCACGTATTACCTGATCGATTATAAACGAGGCGCAGCAGATATCGTCGGCGAGCTGTACCCGGAGCTGGCAAACGTAACGCTGGGCGAGGTTCGTTCCTTCAGCTACAAAGCGCGCGACGGATATGAGATCCCTGCCTATCTCACATTGCCACCGGGCAAAGAAGCGAAACAACTGGCGTTGGTCGTTTTGCCTCACGGCGGACCGCAGTCTCGCGACACAGCGGACTTCGACTGGCAAACGCAATTTCTGGCGTCACGCGGCTACGCCGTCCTGCAACCGCAGTTCCGAGGCTCATCGGGTTTCGGTGTGGCCCATGCAAAAGCGGGGTTTCGTCAGTGGGGCGGATTGATGCAGGACGACGTGACCGACGGCGTCAAAGTGCTCGTGGAACAAGGCCTGGCCGATCCGCGCCGCATCTGTATCGTCGGCGCGAGCTACGGTGGCTATGCCGCTCTCGCGGGCGCGGCTTTCACGCCGGATTTATATGCATGCGCGGTCAGCATCAACGGCGTTTCCGATTTGCCGGCGATGCTCGGATACGAGCGCTCATGGGGCAAGGAATCGGATGCAGTGGCTTACTGGACCGATCATATTGGCGCGCCGACCGATGCGAATGTGATTGCGATGTCACCTGCGCGCGCCGCGGCTCGCATTCGCGCGCCAATCCTGTTGCTTCATGGCACTTCGGATTCCGTAGTGCCCATGGAACAAGCGCAGCTGATGGAAAACGCTCTGCGGTCGGCGGGTAAACAGGTCCGGTTCGTCGAACTGCCAAGCGAGGATCACTGGCTGTCACGCGGCGACTCTCGCTTTCGAGTGCTGACGGAGCTGGAGAAGTTCCTCTCGGAACATCTTGCGCCCAAGCTGCAAGGAGCGGACTGAAACGCGCCCGTCAGGCGCTGGTCATCAGCTGCTCCATCGGCAGCATATCGGGCGGCGGCCGGCGAGCGGCGGCGAGCAGGTCGACGATGCGCTCGTCGCTGCGAAGTACGAAGCTGTTGCCGGTCTGCTGTTTGGCGTATTTCTTCACGTGCGCGAGCAGGTGAGCGACGGCGTCGGCGCTGGTCGCGCCCATGGTTTCCGAATCCAATGCGGCGACCGACAAAGTCAGCAGAGGGAACTTGCGCTGACGGCCGTCGCGATCAGTGGCGGTGATGGACTTGGCCGCGGCGTGCTCGGGTGAGTAAAAGTTCGCTACCGTCTCGGCGAACCGCTCCAGCACATTGACCACGCGCTCGCGCCAGTCGGCTGAGCGCATGAGGACCAGAAAATCGTCGCCGCCGACGTGGCCCACGAAATCCAGCCGCGCCGAAAAATGATTCTTGAGCAGCGCGGCCAGGTGCAGGATCACCTGATCGCCATGCGCATAGCCATACACGTCGTTGTAGGGCTTGAACGAATCCAGGTCGAAATATGCCGCGATGAAACGTTTGCGCGACTCGATGAGCTTGTCGACGGTGCTGCGAACCGCGGCGTTGCCGGGCAGCAGGGTCAGCGGATTGGAATGTTTCGCCGATTGCAACTGCTGCTCGGTGATCAGTCGAAGCACGTCGATGGTTTGCCCCAAGCCGTGATAGCGCCCGTCCTTGGTGATGACGAACTCTTCGGTGAGCCGCGGCCGGCCCTTCTGAGTCACCAGCCGACTGACCTGCTCCAGACGCAGCTGACCGTCGATCAGCAGCGTGGGCGATTCCATTACCGCCGTGACCGGCCTCTTGTTGAAAATCTCCGGATGCAGCGGCTTGGCAAGCAGATCGAACAGACGTTCGCGACGGACCACTCCCAGCGGCCGACCGTCCTGCACTACCGGAAAGCTAAGCTGTTCGGGAGTATCACGAAACAAATCTGCGACTTCGGTGACGCGCATTTCCGGCGGCACGGGCGGCACATAAGTCGCGATGTGTTCAGCGCACAGCGCCGTGTGGGTCACGATGGAGCGATCCAGCGACTCCACCTGTTGTAGGGCCGCGCTGGGCGCCGTGCTCGGGCGGCCGAACAAATGACCTTGCAAACGATCCAGCCCGAGATCCACCAGTTCACGACACTCGCGCTCGGTTTCCACGCCTTCGGCGATGACTCGACAGCCCATGGCGCGCCCCATATCGAGCATGGATCGCACGAACTCCAGCTTGGTCGCGTCGGCGTCGATGCCGGTGACGAAATAGCGATCGATCTTCACGTAGTCCGGCTTCAGCTCCGACCACGTGCGCAGTCCGGACGAGCCCGCGCCCAGATCGTCGATGGCGATAGCGCAACCGGCGGAGCGCAGGCGTTGCATGGCCGAGCGCAACCGGTCGTAGTCTTCCAGCAGACTTTCCTCGGTCAGCTCGATCACCACGCGATCGCTCGCCATGCCCTCGCTGCGCGCCAGTTCGACGAAGCGTTCGGCGAAATTCGGATGTTCGTAAATCGTGTCGGGCGACACATTGATGAACAATTGGCCGGCGGCGCGCGCAGCGACAAAACGTTTGAACGCGCTTTGCATGCACAGAAAATCGAGCTCGACCTTGAGGTCGGCGCGACGCGCGGCTTCGAACAGATTTTGCGGAGCGTGCAGCCAGCTGTCGGACGGGCCGCGAGTCAGCGCTTCATAGCCGCAGATGCCGCGCGAGCGCGGATCGACGATGGGCTGAAACAGGGTCGTGATGCGCCCCTCGCGCATGACATCGGCAAGCTCCAACGCCGATGCGTCCAAACGGCGCAACCGTAGCGTCGGCGAGTCGGAGCGTGAGTCGGACATGCGCGTGCGCCGGGTTGACCCGGCTTTCCCCGTGGATCCCTAGGGCTTGTGTTGCATACAACTTAAATAAGCTTGGGGAGGCCGAACAGCGAACGGCTTCGCATCGATGGCCGACGTCATCGATGTGTTCACCTAGGAATGTGAAATCTGTGATAGAGCGCACATCGGCCAGCCCCTCCGCGAGAGGTGGTACCGATGCGCGATCGCATGACGGCATTGACCGCTGCTCGGTCAACGCGCTTGCACCATCGCGTGGCGCTAGCGCTTCATCGCGTCGAAGAACTCGCCGTTGGTCTTGGTGTCCTTCATCTTGTCGATCAGGAACTCGATGGCCGCCAGCTCATCCATCGGGTGCAGCAGCTTGCGCAGGATCCAGATCTTCTGCAGCTCCTCGGCGGAAGTGATCAGTTCCTCGCGGCGGGTGCCGGAGCGATTGATATTCACGGCCGGGAACACGCGCTTCTCGGACACGCGCCGATCCAGGTGGATTTCCGAGTTGCCGGTGCCTTTGAACTCCTCGTAGATCACGTCGTCCATGCGCGAGCCGGTGTCGATCAGGGCGGTCGCGAGAATGGTCAACGAGCCACCCTCTTCGATATTGCGAGCGGCGCCGAAGAAACGCTTCGGACGCTGCAGGGCGTTGGCGTCGACACCGCCGGTGAGCACCTTGCCGGAGCTCGGCACCACGGTGTTGTAAGCACGCGCGAGGCGGGTAATCGAGTCAAGCAGAATCACCACGTCGCGCTTGTGCTCGACCAGGCGCTTGGCCTTTTCGATCACCATTTCGGCGACCTGCACGTGGCGGGTGGCCGGCTCGTCGAACGTCGAGGACACCACTTCGCCGCGCACGGTGCGCGCCATTTCGGTGACTTCTTCCGGACGCTCGTCGATCAGCAGCACGATCAGATAAACATCGGGATGGTTCGAGGTGATGGAACTGGCGATGTTCTGCAACAGCATGGTCTTACCCGCTTTGGGCGGGGAGATGATCAGACCGCGCTGGCCCTTACCGATCGGCGCCACCAGATCGATGATGCGCGCGGTGAGGTCTTCACTCGAGCCGTTGCCACGCTCCAGCTTGAAGCGCTTGGTCGGATGCAGCGGCGTGAGATTCTCGAACAGCACCTTGTGCTTGGCGCCTTCCGGAGAATCGAAATTGATCTCGCCCACTTTCAACAGCGCGAAGTAGCGCTCGCCGTCCTTGGGCGGACGAATCAGACCGGAAATCGAGTCGCCGGTGCGCAGGTTGAAACGACGAATCTGGCTGGGGCTGACGTAGATGTCGTCGGGGCCGGCCAGATAGGAGCTGTCGGCGGAGCGCAGGAAGCCGAAGCCGTCCTGCAGGATCTCCAGCACGCCGTCGCCGTAGATATCCTCGCCACTGCGCGCGTGCGCCTTGAGGATGGAGAAGATGATGTCCTGCTTGCGCGAACGGGCCAGGTTCTCCAGCCCCATCTTCTGCGCGATCTCCACCAGCTCCGGCACCGGCTTCAGCTTCAGCTGAGTCAGGTTCATGGACTGGCGCGAGGCGGCCAGTTCCGCTGGGGAGATGACGCCGACGTCCTCGCCGTCGAACGCGTCGTCGAGCGGCAGGTCGTCGTGCTGCGGGCCTTCCCCACGATGATCGTTGTTGCCGCCGCGATTGCCGCGATTGCCGCGGTTGTCGTTGTTGCCGCGGTTGGAGCGGCCGCCGCCGCCACCTTTGTTGCCCGGGCGATTACGGGCCTGATTGCCGAGATAGCCTCTCACAGTTTGCTGTCCAGAAATGCGGCCAGGTCTGATTTACGGAGGGCTCCCACCTTCTGGCCTTCGACCTGACCGTTCTTGAAGAGAATCAGGGTGGGAATGCCGCGCACGTTGAATCGCTGCGGCGTCTTGGGGTTCTCGTCGATGTTGAGCTTGGCGATCGTGACCTTCTCTTTATATTCGGTCGCGATCTCGTTCAGCATGGGCGCGATCATCTTGCAGGGCCCGCACCATTCCGCCCAGAAGTCCAGCAGGACCGGGCCTTTGGCCTTGACGACGTCATCTTCAAAGCTGGCGTCGGTGACATGCACAATCGTCTCGCTGCTCACCAGAAACTCTCCGGGGGTGTGATGAATTGAGTGGAATGGACGGGTGGTGGTTATTGGGAATGGCAGTGACTCAAACCGGCGCCTAGGGCGATACATGGGTCCATGCGTGGGTCATGCGCGTGATGTTGGCGGCGAGCGCCGTACGGGTCGGCGAAATGACCGGGTGACTTGAGTGTGTCCGGTCGGGCACAATGCCCGGGCCTACTGACTTGATTGCGTTGGGCCAAACTCCATACGAAGGCCGCGTGAATGCTTGCGAAAAATCTGTGTGAGCGGTGCTCGTGCTCGAAGTAAGCCAGTCTGCTCGGTCTGCTCTTGACGATCGCTACTCGCGCCATCCGATCAAAGGGTCGCTTGAGTATCCCCTTGAGCACCCTCTCGAGTATCGCAATGGATACTCCAGCAAGGTTCATGACTTCGAGGGGCTTGGAGCCAGTGCTCCGTTCGGGGCAGGTGCGGATGAGTCCGCTTCGTTGAGGCTTATTAAAACCGGGTGCCTGCCAATTTGCAAGCGCCCCCCACTTATCCAACAGGTAATTCATATCGAATGGCTGATTCGCACTTAACCGAGCTGTCCTTTTCCAGCCTGCATCTGCCGGAAGCTTTGCAGAAGGGCCTTGCCGATGCCTCGTTCGAGCGTTGCACGCCCATCCAGGCGCAGACCCTGCCGCAGGCGCTGGCCGGCCTTGACGTGGCGGGGCAAGCGCAAACCGGAACGGGAAAAACCGCGGCATTTCTAGTGGCAATGTATGCGCGCCTGATGCGCGAACCGCCACCGGCGTCGCGCAGCTTGAATGCACCGCGGGCTTTGATCATCGCTCCAACGCGCGAGCTGGCGGTTCAGATCCATCGCGACGCCGAGGTGCTCGGCTCGCACACCGGTCTGCAACTCGGCCTCGCCTTCGGCGGCGTCGACTACGAAAAGCAGAAGCATCATCTCGAACGCGGCGTCGACATCCTGATGGGCACGCCCGGTCGCATCATCGATTTCGTGAAGCAACGGGTCATCGACCTGCGCTCGGTGCAGGTGCTGGTGCTGGACGAGGCCGATCGCATGTTCGATCTCGGCTTCATCGCCGACATCAGGTACATCCTGCGCCGACTGCCCGATCCGCAGGCGCGCTTGAACATGCTGTTCTCCGCGACGCTGTCCCATCGCGTGCTCGAGCTCGCCTACGAGCATATGAACGAGCCCACGCTGGTGCGCATCGAGCCGGACAAGATGACCGTGGATCGCGTCCGTCAGGTGATCTACTACCCCTCCAACGACGAGAAACCGCGGCTGCTGGTGGGCTTGCTCAAGCACATGGATCCGCGACGCAGCATGGTGTTCGTCAACACACGGCGCGCAGCCGAGGAAATCGAATCTCTGTTGCGCTCGAACGGCATCAACGCCGAAGCGATTTCAGGTGACGTGCCTCAACGCAAGCGTCTGCGCATGCTTCGTGACTTTCACGAAGGCACGTTGGCTGTGCTGATCGGCACCGACGTCGCCTCGCGCGGTCTGCACATTCCCGATGTGAGTCACGTATTCAACTACGACTTGCCGCAGGATCCGGAAGACTACGTTCACCGCATCGGGCGCACCGCGCGCGCCGGCACCGAAGGTGATGCAATCAGCTTCGGTTGCGAGGAGTACGTGATTTCCCTTCCGGACATCGAAGGCTACATCGGTCGCAAATTGCCGGTCGCAGCTGTCGCGAGCGAGATGCTGCCCGAAATCGTGAGTCCCGAACGCGTGCCACGACGTCACTTCGGCGGACATGGGGGCGGCCGAGGTAAAGGCAAGCCCGGTGGCAGCCGCAGCGGCGGTAATCGTAGCGGCGGCCGTCGCGGCGAGCGCCGTAGCGGCGGAGGTGGTGGCGGCGGTCATGCATCGCCCGCTCCGGCGCCGACCGAAACGCCACCTTCTGAAGTTTCAGCTGACCCGAGCGCCATCGGAACCAACGGCGAAAGCGCGCAGGAAGCGCCGCCGAGAAAAAGACGTCGCCGTCGTCGTAGCAAACGTTCGAATGGAACGAACCCTGCTCCGCCGGCGCCGGAAACGACCTGATCAATCGGGTCGGTGGTCGCGCCCGCTGAGCTCTTCGAGCAGATGGCTCACCGCTTCCACCGACATGAATTCGGTCACTTCGCGTTTGTCCATTCCGGTGTCGGGCTTGGAGATCGCGAAGATGTGCGCGATGCCGTGCTCACGCGCGGCTCTGAGCACACTGTGACTGTCGTCGACGAATAACGTGCGAGCGGGATCGAACTGCAGCGCCGCCTGCAGCTGGCGCCAGAACTCCGGGTGTTCCTTGGGCACGCCGAAGCTGTGCGAGCTGAACACCACGTCGAAATAATTCAGCAAGCCCGTCTGGGTCGCTTTCACTTTCAGGCTGTCACGATGCGCGTTGGTTACCAGCGCGATGCGCACGCCCTTGTGGCGTAACGCGCGCAGAAATTGTTCCGCGCCAGGCAGGAAGCGCACGTGCTCGCGGATTTCGTGCTTCATGGCGGCGATGTCGAGCGACAACTGGCGCGACCAGAAATCGGTGCAGTACCAGTCCAGCGTTCCCTGCGTGGTGGCGAACATCGGTCGCAACACCTCGCGCGCCCGCTCGACGCTCAGGCCGTGCCGGGCGGCGTAGCGCTCCGGAACCAGCTCCAGCCAGAAATAATTGTCAAATCGCAGGTCCAGCAAGGTGCCGTCCATGTCCAGCAAAACAGTATCGATCGCCTCCCAGTGCGCCAGGGAGGGGCCTGACCCGGCTGCGGAAATCAGTGAGCTGCTCAAGTGAAATCTCGACTTCTTCGGAACGACGACGGCCGTATGATAAGGCAAGCTGTGCAGCGAACAGGCTCCTAGAGTCGGGAGACGAGGATCGATGGAATTGGGTTGGGGCACATTGGTGCTGCTGGTGGTGGCCGCGGGGATCGTCTGGTTTCTGCAGGACAGCCTGGCCGCGCGCGAGCGAGCCAATATCGCCGCCATGGAGGCCTGCCAGCGTCTCAGCCTGCAGTTCCTGGACGGCACTGTCGCATTCGCGCGACTGTCGTTCGCTCGCGAGCACGGCCAACTGGTCGTGCGCCGCACGTATGTGTTCGATTACACCGCCAACAGCATCGAGCGCCGTCAGGGCTTCGTCATCATGCTCGGCCGGCGAGTGGAGTCAGTAGGTTACGCACCGGGCGAAGAGCGGCGGAATCCGCCACCGCAAGCTCCTTCTGTCAGGCTCTCGGCCACCTTCCCCCCACCGGCCGAGCCACCGCCTCCGCCGCCACCGCCGGCCGAAAGCGCCCAAGTCTTCGATCTCGCCGATTGGCGAGCGCGCCGTCGTGGCGCCGATCCGCAGCCGCCGCCCTCACAGCGCCGCCCCACTCTCACCAACGGCGGCGCCTCGGATCAGGATCAACATCACTAGTCCGGCTTGCGCTAAAGTACGCGCCGATGAGCGAAGCGGAAAACAACGTCGAGACTGAAACTTTCCGACGCCTGGAACGGCTGCGGGAGTTACGCATCGAACATCGCGACCTGGACGACGTGATCCACCGGCTGCAAATGGATCTGTACGTCAACGAAGTGCAACTGCGGCGGCTCAAGAAACGAAAACTGATGTTGAAGGATCAGATCGCTCGTCTGGAAAGCGAACTCATTCCCGACCTCAACGCCTAAGTTCAACGCCATGCAGGAATTGCTGCATAACGCAGGCCTGGCCCTGGAGGCCCTGCTCACCCCTTCGTCGCTGTTGCAACTGGCCGCGATCGCGCTGGCCATCCTGGTGGCCTGGTGGTTCGGCCGGCAGGTGCGCAATACCGAGCGCGGCAAGCTGGCGCTGGTCCAGCCCGGCTTTCAGGCGCGGCTGACCGAAGCGTTGATGATCATCAGCCCGCATCTGGCGGCGCTGGTGCTGATCGCCGCGTTCGGCGGCGCTCTGCACGCGCTGAAGGTGGAAAGCAGACTGGTGGATCTGGCGATCACGCTGTCCGGTCTGCTGCTGCTGATCCGCTTCGCCGTCTATGTGGTGCGCGTCTCGCTCGGCAACCGCACCAAGGGCTGGGGCAACGTCATCACGTTCGTGATCTGGGGCCTGCTGGCGCTGCACGTACTCGGCTGGTTCGATCCGCTGGTGCAGGCGTTCGACAGCGTCGGCATCAACGCCGGCGACAAGCGCATCACGCTGTGGTCGGTGATGAAGATCCTGTTCACCGTCGGCCTGTTCATTTCGGTGGCGGTGTGGATCGCGCGCTGGGTCGAGCGGCGCCTGATGTCCATGCAGGGCCTGGCGCTGAGCATGCGCATCGGCATCGCCAAGTTCTCGCAGGCATTCCTGATCGGCCTGTCGATCCTGCTGGGCCTGAACGCCGCGGGTCTGGATCTCACCACCCTGAACATTTTCACCGGCGCGCTCGGCATCGGCCTGGGCTTCGGCCTGCAGGCCATCGCCGCCAACTTCGTCAGCGGCTTCGTGCTGCTGATGGACCGCTCCATCAAGCCTGGCGACGTGATCAGCTTCACCGGCACCACCGGCACCAGCACCGAAGGTTTCGGCTGGGTGCAGGAACTGCGCGGCCGCTACGTGGTGGTGCGCGATCGTGACGGTGTCGAAACGCTGGTTCCGAACCAGAACCTGATCACCAACCCGGTCATCAACTGGAGCTACACCGATCCGCGCGTGCGGCTGAAGCTGCCGGTGCGCGTGAGTTACAAATGCGATCCGGAAAAAGCCCTGGAGCTGCTGCTCAAGGCGGCCGAGGATCAGCCGCGCATTCTGCGCGATCCCAAGCCGGTGTCGCGCATGATGGGCTTCAACGATTACGGCTTCGACCTGGAGCTGCGCTTCTGGATCGCCGACCCGCAGGAAGGCGTGAACAACGTGCGCTCCGATGCGAACCGCGCCATCTGGCGGCTGTTCAAGGAGCACGGCATCGTCATTCCGATCGCGCAGCGCGAAGTCATCCTGGAGATGCGCGAGCGTGGCCAGGTCGCCCGCGACGACTGATCATGGCGCTTGCGAACGAGCTGGGAATACCGGAAGAAGCCATCGAGCTGCGCTTCATCCGCGCCGGCGGACCCGGCGGTCAGAACGTCAACAAAGTCGCCAGCGCCGTGCAATTGCGTTGTGACTTGAAAGCGTCGCCGTCACTGCCCGAACGCGTTCGCGATCGCCTGCGCACCCTCGCCGGTCGCCGACTCACCGCGGACGACGTGATCGTCATCAGCGCGCAGCGCTTTCGCACCCAGGAGCACAACAAACGCGACGCGCTGGAACGTTTGGGCGAGATGATCGCTCAAGCTCGCATCGAGCCACGCGTTCGCAAGCCCACCAAGCCCTCGCGCGCTTCCAAGGAACGCCGCCTGGAAGGCAAGCAGAAGCGCAGCGAAGTGAAAAAGACCAGGAAGGTCTCGCACGACTGGTGAGTGCGGCCGCCCTGCCGCGTTGTCACAACGCCACGGCAATTCCCAGCCGCCATTGCGAATCCAGCTTGCGGTTGTAATCCAGCAGGCTCTCGCCGTGGCCGTTGAAATATTGCAGGGTCAGCCAGCCGGTGAGGTCGCCGCCGCTGAGCTTGGACAAGGGATAGGAAACATTCGCCTCGACACTGCCGTAGCTGCTGCGCTCGCCTTTGCGTAACGTGGTCCAGAAATCCAGGCCGCCCTTGGCGCCGATACCAAGTACCCAATCGACGTAGCCGCGGTAGTCCTTGATATCCGGGTTCTCGTCGTCGGAAATGTAGTTGTGGATCAACGGCGCGGCGAACAAGCGCAGACCGGCCGGATCGCCCAGCGTCAGAGTCGGTCGGGCATAGAGCATATTGAAACTGCGCGAGTCGTCCCCTTCCTTGCCGTTGGACTCGTGCCCGAATCCAGTCTCGACGCCGACCCGCAACTGACCGTCGAAAAAACGGGCCAGATCGTAGTTCGAATAGAACAAGCGCGGCCGGTAGCTCGAGTCCTTGAACGGCTTGGACAGATCGCCCAGGTCCCACAGCGATGTTTGCGAGTACGACAGATACAAATCGTCGATCCACGGCAGGCGGTTCGCCAACTTGCCGCGCCCGTCGAACAGTTGATAACGCAGGCTGATCTGGAACTTCGCGTTCAAGCCGCCGTCGCCACCCACGATGAAATAGACCGGCTCGTACACCGAGACGGCCAGCGGCGGCGGCTTATCGACCAGCGCCGTGGTGTATGAATCTCTGGATGGCGCATTCTCGGCGGTGCGCACCGCTTCATTGGCCGCGATGGCGTTGGCATCCGGCGCGGGCGGCAGAATCTGCAAAGCCACCGAGTTCGCCGCCAGCCCGGTCGGCACGAGCGTCGCGACGCCTTCGGCCCTGGCGGGCAAGGTGCCCTGCAGCTTCATGCGAGTGAAACCGCCCGGCGCCACTTCGATCTGGCCGCTGCGCTCGGGCGCAAGCTCGATGATGGTCAATGCCGCCGGCGTTTCGAATCGAACGTGCAGCTCGGCCGGCACCGCGACGGTCAATGGCTGCGAGTCGCTATTCGTGATGGTCAGGTCGAGCTGAAATGCCGTGCCCGCGACGACCTGCGCGTGCGGCGTGGAAAGAATGATGTCGGCGCGCGCGCCGCAGCTCGCCAGGAGGGCGACCGCAAGTAAAAGGTTGGAAATATTCATGGCACGGAAAGCACGCCAGCGAAGTTCGCTTCAAGCGTACCGGGCGGCCGGCCATCCGGCCAGCACTACCGATGCGTCACTTGCAGCACGCTGTTACGAATCTGCTCGTGCAACACCAGCTGCGCATCGTCCGCGACCGCCGGCAGCATGTCCGTGTAAGTCAGGCGACCCTCGGCATTCACGCCTAGCACGTTCCTGGATCGCAGCAGATCGATGAAATTCTTGAACAGGATCTTGTCGAAAAACTCCGGCGAGTTCAGCTCGTACAACAGCGACATGCGCTGCGCCATGAGCTGGCACTGCGACTCCAGCGCGTCCTGACTGATGCGGCCGCTGCCATGTTTCAACAATACCGCGATCACCAGGTAGTAACGCTCGACGATCTGCACCGTGATCTGCGCCAGCATCGACAGCTGCACCGCCTCGGCCGAGCCGGTCGGCGGACGACGCCACTGCGCGCCCGCCTCCACCGCTTCCAGCAGACCGTGATTGGCGAGGTCGTCGAGCGTCTCCAGGGTGACGGCGCTCACCTCCTCCTCGGTCCAGCGCAGGAACAACTCGTCGCGCACGTACGGATAGATGCGCCACATGAGGCGCTGAATGTCCTCGGTGCGCATGGTGCGATTGTTCAGGAAACAGCACGCGATCAACGAAGGCAGCGCCAACAGGTGCAGCACGTTGTTCCGGAAGTACGTCAGCAGCACGGAGTTCTCCTCCGTCATCTGCATGACGTCGCCAAGCGGATGCTTCAAGCGCTGAATCACGCCCATGCGCTCGCCATGACGCACGATGGACGCGCCGTCGTTTTCGGTGACCCAGACCAGCGGCGAGTACGGCGCCTGACGCAACAGCGAGGCGAGCAACTCGAGTTGCCGCGCCAGATCGGTTTCCAGCATCGATTGCTTGGGCGTGGCGAGCAATGCCGCTGCGATCAGGTTCATCGGCGCGACACAGGCGGCGCCGTTGATGTTGATCATGATGCGCGTCGCCAGCTCATCCACCGCAGCGGGCAACCAGGACGGACGCTCGACTTTCTCGGTGGCGCGCCGATTGTCCGGATCGTGACGCTTCAACACCTCGTCGAGATGGATCGGCTCGCCGAAACTCACGTGCACTTTGCCGAAGCGCTTACGGAGCGCCGGCAACGCGCGCAACATCGTGAAGATGGATTCTTTCTCCTTCGGCTTGCCGAGCATCTCGTTGACGTAGGTCTTGCCCTCGATCAGACGCTCGTAGCCGAAGTACACCGGCAGGAACACGATGGGCCGGCGCGGATCGCGCAAGTAGCTGCGCAAAGTCATCGACAGCATGCCAGTCTTCGGCTGCAGCAAGCGGCCGGTGCGGCTGCGCCCGCCCTCGATGAAATATTCGATGGAATGACCGCGCGCCATCATCAACCCCAGGTATTTCATGAACACCATGGTGTACAGCGCATTGCCTCGGAAACTGCGGCGCATGAAGAACGCGCCGCCTTTGCGCAGGAACGGACCCACGCCAGCCATGTTCAGATTGATGCCCGCGGCGATATGCGGGATGGCGTAGCCCTTGTAATAGATGACATACGACAGCAGCAGATAGTCGATGTGACTGCGATGACAGGGCACGTAGATGACTTCGTTGCCCTCGATCACCTTCTGCAGCTGTTCGACATGATGCAGCTCGACGCCGTCGTACAGCCGCGTCCAGAACCAGCTCAGCGCCTTGGCCATGAACGCAACGAAAATATGCGAATAGTTGGCGGCGATTTCCCAGACGTAGTCCTGCGCCAGCTTCAGCGCTTCGCGGCGTGAGATCTTTTTGGAGCGCATCTCATCGGCCATCGCTCTGCGCACAGCGCCGGAGCGCAACACTTGCGTGGCCATGGTGCGACGATGAGATAAATCCGGGCCGATCGCAGCGGCGCGCTGCCGCGCCAGGAGCAACCGCAGGGTGCGAGTCAGGCGACGCACCGCTCGCGATCTGTCATGTCCTTCGCTCACCGTGGCCCGCAGCGACACCGGCTCGCCGAACTGAACGAACAGGTTGCGTCCGTTCACCATCAGCGACAGCAAGCGACGGAAGCGCCCGACGCGTTCCCAGTTTTCCGACAGCAGAATGCGCAGCCACGAATCTTTGCGGTTCGGCGCGCGTCCCCAAAGTACGGTCACCGGCACCAGATCGACATCGAGTGTGGGATCGTCGAACGCTGCGGACACCAGCGAGCGCATCGACTCCGAGATGCGATAGTCGGTCCGGTCGCCCCAGAAGCCGGCGCGGCGCTCGAGGAACAACACCGACTGCGACGGCAGTGGTTTTTTCAAAGGATCGAGCGGTGCCGGCAGACCGTGCGCGGCGCAGACTTTTTCCAGCACCACCAGGTCCGCGACGGCGGATTCGTTCAGCACATAGCAGATCGGCCGCTCGCGCTGTGCGTAGCGGGCGCGCAGGTCTTCAGGCAGGACATGCGGCCGCGCCCACATGGAAACGGGCGCGCGCAGTAAGCCCAGCCAGAGTCTGTCGAGTCCGGGAAGATCGGCCATCGGTAGCTTCGCGCCGCGTTAGTCGGCGTTCGGGTTCGATTCGGTGGCGAATAGTAGCAGCAGCGCCAGGCTCAGGCCCGGACCGGGCTATCGTTCAGCACTCGCTGCAGGAACTGATCCAACAACGCGCACACTTCGGTCAGGTTGGCGGTGAGTCGATGATCCGAGTCGAGGATGTGCAGGGCGCACTTGTACTGGCGCGCATAGCGGATGCTGTTCTCGACGGGCACGATGTCGTCGTTCCAGCCGTGCACGATGTCCACCGGGCAGGCTGGCGGCGCCGGCGTGTATTTTTCGTAGCCCGGCATGAAGAACGCGGGCGCCAGCAGATACAGCCCGCGAGTGAGCACCTGTGTCGACACCGTCGTGCACACATGTGCGCCCAGGCTCGATCCCACCAGCAGCAATTCGCCCGGCAACTTTTTGCAAACCTCGCGCAGCCTGACCACTCGCTCAGCTGGATCGGCCATGCCGCGATAGTCGACCGACTCGACCGTGAGCCCGTGGCGTTTGGCGACTTCGGCCATGGCGACGATTTTCGTGCCCCAGGGATCGCCGTCCTGGCCGTGGGAAAACACGATGTATTGCTGGCTCACTCGAACAGCTCTCCGGGATTGTTGGTGACCGGCCCGTCCGGCTGCGGTCTTTTGTTGAAATCGTAGCTCGCCGGATCGGCGAGGTGCGAGGGCACCACGTTGCGCAAGCTGGAAAAGATGGTCTCGGTGCGCCCCGGATACTGTCGCTCCCATTCGCGCAGCATCTTCTTGATCTCCACCCGCTGCATGTTCTCTTGCGAGCCGCACAGGGAACAGGGAATCAATGGAAACTCACGAGCGCGCGCATAGCGCTCGATCTCCGATTCGGCAACGTACGCGAGCGGCCGGATCACGATGTGACGACCGTCCTCGGAATGCAGCTTCGGTGGCATGGCCTTGAGCTTGCCGCCGAAGAACATGTTCAGGAACAGCGTCTCGACGATGTCGTCGCGATGATGGCCGAGCGCGATCTTCGTGACGCCGTTCT
This sequence comes from Steroidobacter gossypii, assembly GCF_016801985.1. Lineage (GTDB taxonomy): Bacteria > Pseudomonadota > Gammaproteobacteria > Steroidobacterales > Steroidobacteraceae > Steroidobacter > Steroidobacter gossypii. The sequence goes on from NZ_JAEVLS010000001.1 coordinate 450,133, forward strand.
CCGCCGCGTACTTGTACAAAGCGCCGCGACGCAGCCGCGAGCACAGCCCGCACATGGTCTTGCCTTCGGGAATCACGCGTTTGACGACGCTGTAGGTGTCCTGCTCGATGATGTGGAACGGCACACCCAGCGCGGTCAGATAGTCCGGCAGCACATGCGCCGGAAAGCCCGGCTGCTTCTGATCCAGATTCACCGCCACCAGTTCGAACTGCACCGGCGCGCTGCGCTGGAGCGACATCAAAATGTCGAGCAAGGTGTACGAATCCTTGCCACCGGACAGGCACACCATCACCTTGTCGCCCGCCTCGATCATGCGGAAGTCTTCAATGGCCTTGCCGGCGAGGCCTCGCAGCCGCGCTTGCAGGCGCTTGAAGTTGTTCGAGTAGTCGGGCACGGCGGACATGATCAAGGTTCCAGGTATTTGCCTTCGATATAACGCAGCCATGCGGCTGCGGATAGCGGCTTGCCGGTGGCGTTGCGGATCAGATCGGGCGTGCTGACGCTGGCGGCCAGCGAATGCACATTCTGCCGCAACCAGTCGAACAAACCCGTGAACTGGCCCGCGGCGATTTCCTCATCGAGCTGCGGTCGCTCGTAGCGCAGGCTCTCATATAACTGGCCGGCGATCACCGCGCCGATCGCGTAGGACGGGAAGTAACCGAAGGAGCCGACGGCCCAGTGCACATCTTGCAGGCAGCCTTCGGCGTCGTTGGCGGGCCGCACCCCGAGCCGATCGCCGATGCGAGTGTTCCACGCTTCGGGCAGATCGCGGATCTTCAACTCGCCTTTCAGGATCTCCTGCTCCAGCTCATAGCGAAGCAGGATGTGCACAGGATACGTGACCTCGTCGGCGTCGACACGGATCAAACTGCGCCGGACCCGCGTCAGCAGACGATACAGGTTCTCCACTTCCCACTCGGGACCGGTGACGCCGAAGGCTTTTTCCATGAGCGGTTTTAGGTAGCGCAGGAACGGTCGGTTGCGACAGATGAGCATCTCCAGCAGCAGAGACTGGCTTTCCTGCACCGTCATGCCGCGATCGCGACCCACTGGCTGACCGCGCCAGGCTTCGGGCAAGCCCACGTCGTACATCGCATGACCGGTCTCGTGCAGAACGCCCATCAAGCCAGTCAGCGGATCGGTGGGGCTGAATCGGGTCGTGATGCGAATGTCGCCGGGGATGCCGCCGGTGAACGGATGCTCGCTCTCGTCCAGGCGACCGCGGTCGAACGGAAACCCCATGCTCTTCATCAGGTCGGTGGCCAGATGCCGTTGCTTGCTGACAGCGAACTTGCCGTTGATCTCCAGCGGCGGCGACTTGGCCTGCACCTCGATGGCTTCCTGGATCAGGCCGGGCAGACGCCGGCCCAAGGTGGTGAAGATGCCGTCGATCTCGGCCGTGGTCAGACCCGGGCTGAACTCGTCCAGCAAGGCGTCGTAGGGATCGAGCTTGAGCGCCTTGCCCAGCAGCTCGGCCTTGTTGCGCACCAGGTTGGCGACCTCCTCCAGATGCGGAGCGAACAGCGAAAAGTCGCTTTTCTGCCGCGCTTCGATCCATTTGATCTCGGCGCGCGAGGTGGCCTTGGCGAGCCGTGAGACCAGGTTTTGGGGCGTGGCGATGGCGTGATCGCGCTCCCGGCGCATCTCTTTCAGGTTGGCCTGCTGCCAGTCCTCAAGAGCCTGCAGATTCGCTTCGGCTCGATCCAGCAGCCGCGAGACTCGGGGCGAGGTCAGCAGCGAGTGGCTCTCCGTCTCCAGCACGGCGAGTTGCTCGCCACGCTGCTCCGAACTGCCTCGCGGCATCATCACAGCGGAATCCCAACGCAACAGGCTCGCAGCGCTGCGGAAGGCGTGCAGACGCCGGAATTCCTGTTCGAGTTGTTGATAGGGCGTCAAAGCCATGGCGCGATCGGGGACGACCGTAAAGCCGCCATTCTACCAACGAGCCGACGATCGAATCCCGAGCAGCGAGAACCGCCCCAGGTACAGGGAGCTACCCGCCGCCCGGGCGGGGCAGGAATGTGCCGATCCGCGTCATCGGACCCGTCGGCACTTGGCGACGAATCGCTAAATTTTCCTAACCGATGCTCGGGCGTAATCGCAGCACCCGCCGCCGCTTCATTCCAAAAAAGTATTTCTGAATTACAAAATATTTAGGGAACGAGTCGCTCGGACGGCGGTCATATAAACCGTCCTCCTGCGAGGGCGGTTGTGAGCCGCTCTGGGACAAAGAAAGCCGGTACGTGTTGCAGCCTACCGGCTTTTTTTCGGGCGCTGGATTGGGGCTCCTGCCCCGCCCAGCGCGCGAGTTTGGCGAAAGGCGTGACTTTCGCCGGCTCGCCGCCGCCTGAGGCGGCGGGTACATCCCTGTACCTCGGGTGGGCACTACATTTCCGTCCGTTACGCTTCATCCCGGGCTGGCGCGGTGACTTTGCCAGCGGCGGAGCGCAGGCGCTCGATCATCTGGCTGATGTACTCGGGCGACTGGGTGTTGCGCGCAACGAAGGCATACACCACAGGTACAACGTACAGGGTCAGCAATAACGAGAACGTCACGCCGTAGACGATCACCGATCCGATGGTGCTGCGGCTTTCCGCGCCGGCGCCGGAGGCGAGCAGCAGGGGCACGGCGCCGAACACCGTACACAGGCTGGTCATCAGCACGGGCCGCAACCGGATGGCCGACGACTCGATGATGGCTTCGAAGAACTCGACGCCGCGATCGCGCAGCTGATTGGCGAACTCCACGATCAGAATGCCGTTCTTGGCCGCCAGACCGATCAGCATGATGCAGCCGATCTGGCTGTACACGTTGATGGATCGGTCCGTCACCCACAGGCCGAGCAACGCGCCCGCCACCGCCAGCGGCACCGTCATCATGATGATCATCGGATGGCGGAAGCTCTCGAACTGCGCCGCCAGCACCAGGAACACGATCACCAGCGCCAGCAGGAAGGTCATGTACAACGCATTGCCCGAGCGCTTGAACTCGCGCGACTCGCCGCTGTAGTCGATCACCGCGTGCGCCGGCAGCTCGGTGCGGATCAAGTTCTCCATATAAGCGAGCGCCTCGCCCAGCGAATATCCCGGCGTGAGATTGGCGGACAGCGTGATCGAACGCAGTCGATTGAAGCGCTTCAGCTCGATGGGGCCGGCCGTCTCCTCGACCGTGACCAGATTGGACAGCGGCACCAGCTGATTCGTGGTCGCCGAGCGCACATAGATATTCGTCAGATCGCTGGTGGTGGCGCGGTCCGTATCTTTCGCCTGCAGGATGACGTTGTACTGCTCGCCACGATCCAGGTACGTGGTGACGATGCGCGAGCCCATCATCGTTTCCAGCGTGCGCCCGACCGCAGTGAGCGATACACCGAGGTCTCCAGCGCGATTGCGATCGACGGAGACGCTGATCTGCGGCTTGCGCGCGTAGTAATCCGATTCGAGGTTGGTCAGCCCGGGATTCTCGGCCGCTTTGGCGATGATGATGTCGCGCCAGCGAGCGAGCTCCTCGTAGTCGCTGCCACCAAGCACGATCTGCACGGGATTCCCCGAGCCGCCGACGCCCAGGCCGCCCGGCGTGCCCACGTTGACCTTCACGCCGACCAGATCGACCAGCCGTTTGCGCAAACGGGCTGCGATCTGCTGCGCCGACTCGTCACGCTCATCCCAATCGGTGAGATTGAGAGACACGAAACCGGCGTTGATGTCGGCGCCACCGCCGACATTGGCGCTGCGAGCGATGAAGCGACGCACGTTGCCACGCTCCACCTCTTCCAGCACGATCTCCTCGACCTGCCGAAGATAACGATCCACGTACTGCAGGCTCGATCCTTCCGGAGCGGTGAAACGGATGAAGACGCGCTGACGGTCTTCGGTTGGCGCATATTCCGACGGCAAAGCTTTGAACAACACGAACACCAGACCGAACGCGAGCAGTCCCGCCACCACAACCAGCGCCGGCGCGGCCAATGCACGCCGCAAGCTCCGCTCGTACGCACGCGAGAGCCACTGAAAAAAGCGATCGGTCGCATGCGCGACCCGACCGCGCACGATGCCCTTGGCGAAAATCTTCGAGCACATCATCGGCACCAACGTCAGCGACACCAGCGCCGAGATGGCAATGGCTGCCGCGATGGTGATGCCGAACTCGCCGAACAGCCGGCCGACGTTGCCGGGGATAAACGAGATCGGAACGAACACCGCCATCAGCACCAGCGTGGTGGCGATGACCGCGAAGCCGATTTCGCGACTGCCGTCCACGGCGGCCAGCAAAGGCGCTTCGCCCAGCTCCATGCGACGCACGATGTTCTCGAGCACCACGATGGCGTCGTCGACCACCAGACCGATGGCGAGCACCGCGCCCAGCAGCGTCAGGACGTTGACCGAATAGCCGGCCACCGCCATGACGATGCACGCGGCGATGATGGACACCGGAATGGTGACCGCCGGGATGATGGTGGCGCGCATCGTGCCAAGAAACAGATAGATGACCACCAGCACCAGCAGCAGCGCGACCACCAGCGCGTGCTCCACTTCGTAGATCGACTTGCTGACGAACACGGAGTCGTCGACGGTAATGTCGAGCTTGAGATCCTCCGGCAGCGTCTTCTGAATCTCGTCGATCTCGGCGTACACGCCCTTGGAAACATCCAGCACGTTGGCGGTGGACTGGGGAACGATGCCGAGGCTGATGCCCGCGTTGCCATCGGTACGGGCCAACGAGCGCAGATTTTCCGCAGCGACCTCGACAGTCGCGACTTCACTGAGCCGCACCAGGTAACCGTCGCCGCCACGACCGATGACGAGCTGACGGAAATCCTCGGCCGAACGGAAGCCGGTATCGGTGCGCAACGTGAACTCGCGTTCCAGCGATTCGATACGACCGGCCGGCAACTCGACGTTTTCCTGCCGTAACGAATCCTCGACGTCCTGCACCGTCAACTGACGAGCAGCGAGCGCCTTGCGATCCAACCAGACGCGCATCGCATAACGCCGCTCGCCGCCGACGCGAATGGTCGCGACGCCGTCCACCACCGACAGGCGGTCGACCAGGTAGCGGTCCGCATAGTCGGTCAGCTCCAACTGCGTGCGCGAGGCGCTGGTCAATGCCAGCCACATGACTGCATCGGACGAGGTGTCCACCTTCGCGACCTGCGGCGGGTCGGCTTCATCGGGCAGCTGCCGCACGACGCGAGAGACGCGGTCGCGCACATCGTTGGCCGCCGATTCGATGTCGCGATCCAACGCGAATTCGATGGAAATGCGCGAGCGCTCATCGAAGCTGGACGAGCGCAATGTTTCCACGCCTTCCAGACCTGCGATCTGATTCTCGATAACCTGCGTGATCTTCGATTCGATGACGGCGGCGGACGCGCCTCGATACACCGTGTCGATACTGACCACGGGCGGCTGAACGTTCGGCGTTTCGCGCACGGTGAGCCGGCCCAACGCCATCAACCCGATGATAGTCATCAGGATGCTGATGACCATCGCGAACACCGGCCGGCGAACGGAAACGTCGGACAGAATCATGAAGCGACCTGCGGAGCGGCCTCGGTGCGCGCCTCGACCGGCGTGCCATCGTGCACGTTCAGCGTGCCGTCGATCACAACGGTGTCTGCCTCGGTCACGCCACTGAGAATCTCCACTTCTCCAGGGCGACGCCGACCGATCTTGACCTCACGCTTGTGCGCACGACCGTCGGCCACCACGAATACGAAGTGCTTGCTGTCCTCGGGAACGATGGCGCTCTCGGGCAGCATCAGCGCCATACCCGTGGAACGCACCAGCTGCAGCGTCATGAACATGCCCGGTCGCAGTCGCTGGTCCTTGTTGTCGATCGAGGCGCGCACCACGATCGTACGCGTGGTCGGATCGACCCGGGTGTCGACGCTATCGACGCGCCCTTTGAACACGGAGTTGGGATAAGCGCTGCTGCGCGCCTGGACGGTCAGGCCGGGCTTGAGACTGGAAAGGAATATCTCGGGCACCGCGAAGTCCAGCTTCACCACCGTCAGGTCGTCGAGCGTGGTGATCACGCCGCCCGGACTGACCAGCGAACCCAGGCTCACGTTGCGCAGGCCGACGCGGCCGGCGAACGGCGCGGTGATGATCCGATCGTTGAGACGCGAGCGGGCGGCGGCGACACGCGCTTGATTCGCGAGCATGGTGGCTTGCAGCTGATCCAGCTGCGCTTCGGAAAGTGCCTGCGTCTGGAACAGCTCCTGGCTGCGCTTGTACTGGCTGCGGCTCTCGCGCTCTGCCGCCTCCGCCGCGGCCAGATCGGCGCGAGCTTCTTCGTTGTCCAGCTCGACCAGCACCTCGCCCTTGCGAACCTGCTTGCCTTCCTCGAAATGAATGGCGGCGACGCGATCGGCGACCTTGGCGGTGATGTCGACCGATTCCTTGGCCCGCACGGTGCCCAGCGCCTCGACCTCCAGCGCGAAGTTCTTGAGCTTGGGATGAGCGACCATGACCGGCACTTCACGTGCGCTGCCGCTCTGGCCGCCCTTCTTGCCGGAGGCGGGCATGCCGGAATCCGTACAGGCGCCGAGCCCGAGCACGACCACACACCCCAACATCAGGATCCAATTTCGCTTCACGACTTCGCCACAGTTCAACGCCAGGGAGAGCCGATCATTCTCCCAGCTGCACTGCAGCTTGTCTGCGCAACAGTCCCCTGAAATCGACGCGGGTGCGCGCCGACATTGCAAACAATCGCGAAATCAAACACCTGCGGCCGCGGAGGAAAAACCTCATCCGCGGCGTCAGCTTACAGAATTGTCAGATAAGTCAGATAGCGGTCGCCGGCTCCGCATCCGAGGCATCGGAGATGCCTTCGAACAGCACCGTCGAGAGGTAGCGCTCGGCGGTATCGGGCAGCATCGCAAGAATCACCGACCCTTGCGGCGCGTTCTGCGCGACCTTCAACGCCGCGGCCATGGTGCCGCCGGAGGAAATGCCGCAGAAGATGCCTTCCTTCGCCGCCAGCTGTCGCGCGGTCTGGATGGCCTCGTCGTCGGTGACCGGCAGGATCTCGTCAGCGACTTCGCGATTCAGCACGGCCGGCACGAAGTCCGGGGTCCAGCCCTGAATCTTGTGCGGTTTGAACTCGCCGCCCGCCAGCAGCGAAGCGCCGGCCGGCTCGGTTGCGACGATGCGGACCTCGGGGCGCGCCTTCTTGATCATCTCGCCGGCGCCCGTGAGCGTGCCGCCGGTGCCCCAGCCGGTGACCCAGAAGTCGAGCCGACGGCCGGCGAAGTCGCTCAGGATTTCCGGGCCGGTGGTGTTGCGGTGATATTCGGGGTTGGCCTGGTTCTCGAACTGCCGCGCCAGGAACCAGCCGTGCTTGTCCGCCAGCTCCTTCGCCTTGCGCACCATGCCCGAACCGCGCTCGGCGGCCGGCGTGAGGATCACTTTCGCGCCCAGCATGCGCATGATCTTGCGGCGCTCGATCGAGAACGACTCGACCATCACCGCCACGAACGGATAACCCTTGGCGGCGCACACCATCGCCAGGGCGATGCCGGTGTTGCCGGAAGTGGCTTCGACCACCGTCTGGCCCGGCTTCAAGGTGCCGCGGCGCTCGGCGTCTTCGATGATGGCAATGGCGAGCCGATCCTTCACCGACGACAGCGGATTGAAAAACTCGCACTTGGCGTACAGGGTCACGTGCGAAGGCGCCAGGCGGTTGATTCTGACGATGGGCGTGCGCCCGATGGTGCCGAGAATGTTGTCGTAGATCATGGCGAGAACTACTGGTTATTGAGGGAGGAGCGGCAGATTGCGCGCCTCATATTCGGGCGTCAACAACCCTTTGGCATGTGGCAATTCCCTAACTTTGGTCGCGCTCGCGCAGCCAACCGGCGATCTTGTCCGGGATCTCGCGTTGAGCGGTGCCGCTCACGTAGATGCCGATGTGGCCGCCGCGGAATTCATGCGTGCTGTAGTCCGAACTCGAGATCAGCTGCCCCAACGGCTTGCTGCTGGAGGGTGGCACCAGGTGATCCTGCGTCGCATAGATATTCAGCACCGGCACCGCAATCCGCTTCAGGTCCACGGGGCGGCCGCCAATAGTGAGCGTGCCTTCCTTGAGCCGGTTCTGTTTCACGAACAGCGTCAGGAACTGACGGAACATTTCGCCCGCCTGATCCGGACTGTCGAAGATCCATTTTTCCATGCGCAGGAAATTCTCCAGGGTCGCGCCGCTGGTGTTCGGATCGTTCAGCTGGTGCAGCAGATCGACGTACTTCTGACTGTTCAGCCGGAACGGCATCAAACTCACGAACAGCGCATTGAGCGCCTCGCCCGAAACATTGCCGGTGGCGGCTACCAGCGCGTCGACGTCCACGTGCCTCGACCATTTGGTCAGCAGATTCTCGGGCGTATGAAAATCCACCGGCGTGACCATGGTGATGAGGTTGCGCAGCCGCTGCGGGTACAGGGCGGCGTAACACAAGCTCATGCTGCCGCCCTGACAGACGCCGAGCAGATTGATCTGCTCGCAGCCACTGGCCCGGCGCACGAAATCCACACAGTGCGGCAGATAACGCGTCACGTAGTCTTCCAGCGCGAGATAACGATCCGCGCCGTCGGGATAACCCCAGTCGATCAGATAAACATCCACACCTCGCTGCAACAGACCGCGGATCAGCGAGCGATCGGTTTGCAGATCCATCATGTAAGGCCGATTGACCAGCGCGTAACAAATCAGCACCGGCGTGCGCACGCGCAACTCGGGCGCGACCACTTCGGAAGGGCGATAGTGGTACAACGTAACTTTGTCTTCGCTATAGATCGCGTCCTTGGCCGAGCAACCGACAGCCACTTCTCCTGCGTTCGCCAGCGCCGCCAGGCCTTGCGACATGCGGCGCATGAAGTCGCCAGTGACTGCGGCCAGTTCGGAAGTGCCGGGAGTGGAGTCGTTCATGTGAGTTCCTCACCGCGCAACTGTGCCTCGAGCGTGGCCACGCGCTCACGCAACTCGCGCATCTGCTTGTGCACGGAGTTCAGCTCGGAGCGCGTAGGCAGATCGTATTGTTTCAACAAGCGCTCGAGGATGACCTGCTGACCGGCACGCAGGCGAATGGCAGCATTGCCGAGCTGCGCTTGTAATTTGCAGTACGGTTCGCTGTGTGCGACCTGCGCAAAGACCTTCTCGCCGCAATCGACCCACAGGTTATAAAGCTCGCGATACTCGCCGGCACCGGGCGTCGGGTTCGCCTCGCCGTTCTGCTTTCGTTCGCGAATCAGGCTTTCGAGCATCGACAACGCGTCGCTCTGGACTTTGGTCCATACAGCGCGCAGCTCCTGTTCCAGCTGCTGATATTCCGCTTGAGCAGTCATCAACTCTCGCCACGCTTCAGACTGCTCGCGCAGCAACCCGATCGACGGCAATCGTGAGATCAGATCGACGAACTGACGCGTCGCGCCTTCGCCCGCGGACGCCGCGCCGGCCCAGGTGCCCTGCCAGGCATTGAGCATGTCCTCGCCGAACTTGAGTGGCGACTCGCCAGCAGCCGTGCCGGCTGCACTTCGCTGCGCAAATTGCTGCCAGCCCTGCAGATACGCCTGACCCGCTTCGAGCCAGCGCATGCCGATGTCACGGACCTGGTCGGAAATCGTGTCCGCAGCGGCCTTCGCCGCGCCGGCTTCTGCGCCACTGCCCGGCAGGCCGGCGCGGCGCAATTGCTCGCGCTGCTGCTCGATCCACGCCTGTATCCAGTCGGATCCGTCGTTTTTCGACTCGGTCATTGCCGCTTCCCGCCGTTCATCGGCCCGGCATTATGACCTGCGCGGGCCGCGAATTGATCGGTATGACTCACTTCGATGCATCGTGTGTTGCACCGCCAAATGCGCGTCGTTACAGTAGCCCACCGCCGGCGCTGACGCATCCTTCGCAGGCGCGCCCGTTGCCTGTCGAGCTGAGCATGAGCGAAGAACGACTGATCAAAAAATATGCGAACCGGCGCCTGTACGACGCCGCGCAAAGTCGTCACATCACTATCGACGATATTCGCGATATGGTGATCGCCGGCACCCGCGTGAAGGTAATCGAGGACAAGACCAACGAGGACATCACGCGCCTGGTGCTGCTGCAGGTGATCGCCGATCAGGAACAATTCGGCCGGCCCATCCTTTCGACCTCGTTGCTCGAATCGATGATCCGCTTCTACGGCAATTCCATGCAGAGCTATTTCAGCAGTTACCTGGAGAAAAGCGTCGAGACCTTCATCCGCCAGCAGGAGCTCATGGCTCGCACCATGAACAACGGCGCCGGTCCCGGGCCCAATCCGATCGCCGAGCTGGCTCGACAGAACCTCGAGCTGTGGGCCAAGATGCAGGAAACCCTGCTGACCACGTTTGCGCCGCCGCGCGAGCCCGCCAAAGATAAACCCGGCAAGGCGCCCCACACCGGCAGAAACAGCACTGGTAAAAACAACACGCCGGACGACGGCGACAACGAACCGTCCTGACGTTGGCATGCCTTTGAAAATCTGTTTCGTCGCATCGGAAATCGCGCCGCTCGCCAAGACTGGCGGTCTCGCGGACGTGGCTGGCGTGTTGCCGAAGCATTTGCACGCGCTCGGTCACGATGTGCGTGTGTTCATGCCGCTGTATTCGACGATGAGCAACGGCGCGGTACACCATGCGCCGACGCTGGACAACGCGCACCGTGTGCCATTGGCGCTGGGCCCGCATCGGTACTGGTTTTCCTTGCTCGAAGCACGGCTGCCGAATTCGTCGGTGCCGCTGTATCTGGTGCATTGTCCGGAAGTGTTCGATCGCCCTTCCCTGTACACCTCCGGAGCGGATGAGCATCTGCGTTTCCTGGTGCTGCAGCGAGCGGCGCTGGAAGGTTGTCAGCGCCTGCAGTTCGCGCCCGACGTCCTGCATTGCAATGACTGGCATACGGCGCTGATGCCGATGCTGCTCAAAAGCGTGTACTCCTGGGATCGATTGTTTGCAGCCACGCGCTCGGTGCTGTCGATTCATAACATCGGCTATCAAGGCGTCTTCGGCGCGGGCACCGCTTACGATATCGGCGGCGACGTACGGCATCTGTTATCGCCAGAAACATTGGCCGGCGCCGGCATCAACTGGCTGCGCGAGGGCGTGCGCCACGCCGACCGAGTCACTACGGTGAGCCCGACTTACGCGCAGGAAATCTGCGGGCCTATCGGCGGGCACGGGCTCGATGGCGTGCTACGGGCCCGGCCCGACGGCGTGGTGGGCATTCTGAACGGCGTCGACTACAGCGAGTGGAATCCAGCCACCGATCGTTATTTGAAACATCACTTTTCGCCGCAGGATCTGTCCGGCAAACGCGCCACCAAACGTTCGCTGCTGGACTGGTTGAACCTGTCGGTGAGCGACAGCGCGCCCATGATGGGCATCGTGTCGCGCATGACGGTGCAGAAAGGCTTCGATCTGCTGTTCGACTCGTTGCCGCACATCCTTTCGACGCGCGATATGAGCCTGGTTGCGTTGGGCAGCGGCGAGCCGCGCTACGAGAATTTTTTCGTCGGGCTACAGCAGCGCTTTCCGGATCGCGTGGTGTTTCATCGCGGCTACCACGAGGAGCTGTCGCACCTCATCGAGGCCGGCAGCGATATGTTTCTGATGCCGTCGCAGTACGAGCCGTGCGGGCTGAATCAGATGTACAGCCTCAAGTACGGCACCGCGCCCATCGTTCGCCGCACCGGCGGTCTGGCCGATTCGGTGCAGATGTGGGACCCGGCGACGCGCCAGGGCACCGGCGTGGTGTTCAACGATTTCGACGTGCCGGCGGTGACCTGGGCGATTCACACCGCGCTGGATTTCTACAAGGATCAGGACGGCTGGCGGCAGCTCATGCTCAACGGCATGGCCCAGGATTTTTCCTGGGACAAGCAGACGGGCGAGTACGTGCGGCTGTACCGCGAGCTCACCGGCATCACTTCATGATGGCGAGATTGACGCTGCCGGCTTCGTTGAATGGAATCTTCTTCAGGAAACGGATGTCGGTCAGCAGGTTGCCTTCCACGGTGTAGTTCACCTGGGTGCGGCCGTTCAGCCGCGACAACAGGCGGCCGATGCCGCTGACGAAATTGGTTCGCACCGTCATGTCGAAATCGGTCTCGCCGTTGGCCGGCACCGTGAACGGCCGGTTCAGCGTGCCCCTGGCGAAGCTATCGCCTTCCAGAAACACCTTGTAGTCCAGCCCGGTAATGGGCAACTCGCGATCGTTCGGATTGTCGATGTTGACCCGGATCAGGAACTGCTGATTGAAAATGTCCGCCGACGTCATTGCGACGCTGACCAGCGCCAGCCTCGGCGCCTGCAAGTCCGGCCGCAAGGCGCTACAGCTGCTGGCTGTGATGAGCAGCGCGAATACCAGCGCGAAACGTTGCACGACCTTGTTCATCTGGGCCCCCAATGGAACTGGGGCCAGAGGATAACAGACCGCCGTTTTCCTTGATGCGACGCAGGCCCGGGACGCAGGCCCGGTCGGCAGCAGAAGACCCACCCGGGGGTGGGTCCTGTGCGTTAGCTCCGCTGCAGGCGGGACAGCATGTCCCGCGTAACCAGCGCCACGCCAGCCTCGCTGATGTAGAAGCGACGGGCGTCCTCTTCGCGGTTGACGCCGATCTGCGTGCCGGGCGGCACCACGCTGCCGGTGTCGACAATGGCGCGTTTGATGACGCTGCCGGCGCCGACCTTTACATCGGGGAAGATCACCGAACGCTCGATATAACTGCGCTCATCCACGCGCACATTTGAGAACAGCAGCGACTGATTCACGGTCGAGCCGGAGATGATGCAGCCCCCGGACACCATCGAATTGATCGCCACCCCGCGGCGACCGTCCTCATCGAGCACGAACTTCGCAGGCGGATACTGGCGCTGATAAGTCCAGATCGGCCAGTGCTCGTCGTAGATGTTCAGCTCTGGATTGACGTACACCAGCTCCATGTTGGCGTCGTAGAACGCGTCCACCGTACCGACGTCTCGCCAGTAATGCTGAACACGCGTCTCGCTGTCCGTAAACGGGTACGCGATTACCTTGTGAGTGCTGAGCGCGCCCGGAATGATGTTGCGGCCGAAGTCATGCGAGGTGTCGGGCCGCTGGGCCTGCTCCTCGAGCAGCCGGTACAACAGGCTGGCCTTGAACACATAAATGCCCATCGAGCCGAGCGCAAACTGCTCGCGCCCCGGAATGCCTTCGGGCTCCTTGGGCTTCTCCGAAAACTTGGTGATCCGATAGTCCGGATCGACGCTCATCACACCGAAGGCCGTCGCCTGCTCGCGCGGCACTTCGACCACACCGACAGTGATGTCAGCCCGCTTGGCCACATGCGAAGCCAGCATCACGCCGTAGTCCATCTTGTAGATGTGATCGCCGGCCAGCACCAGCACGTGCTTGGGATTGTGCAGCTTGATGATCTGCAGGTTCTGATACAGCGAGTCGGCCGTGCCGCGATACCAGAAATCGCCCATCTGCTGCTGGGCCGGGATGATCTCCACGAACTCGCCGAACTCACCTCGCAGATAGCCCCAGCCGCGCTGGATGTGCTGGATCAGCGAATGCGCCTTGTACTGGGTCATCACCTGGATGCGCCGGATGCCGGAATTCACGCAATTCGACAGGACGAAGTCGATGATGCGGAATTTGCCGCCGAACGGCGTGGCCGGCTTGCACCGGAAATCGGTCAGATGCTTCAGACGTTCGCCGCGCCCGCCAGCCATGATGACCGCCAGGGTATTGCGCGTGATGCGGCTGACGTAACGGCGCGTTCGGGTCTGCATCTCGCCGTTGCGACGGCCGAGCGCTTCCCTGGATCGAGCGCCATCTGCTCTATCGTCCATATCGGAGTTTCTCGTTTGTCTTAGCGCAGCCCCGTTGCCACGTGCCTCGGGCCTCCGGTTGACCGACGCCATTGTCGGCGAAGACCGCCGCCGCTTGCCTGACGCACGCGGCTTCGGCATTGTGGGTTGCTCGCCGTCCCCGTAGGGACCGGGACGGCGAGGCTCCGGCGCAACAGTCTGCCGGAACCCCTCATCGAGAGTAAGCATACCCGCATGCTGCAACGGTTCAGAGACGACGTCGTTTTCCCGCTCAGACATGTCGGCGGCTCCTCGCACCTCGCGGGCCGGCTGCGTTGCCTGCCCGCAATAACGATCTGTTGGTTAACGTTGGGAATGACCTGCAAGGTCCATGCTCAGGCGTCGGATGCGGAAGATGACAACGCTACCAACGCCGCCGCCCCCGCGATCTGCCTGCCGGACGGCCGCGGCTATCTCAACGCACGGCTCTCCGGCGCATTGCAAACAGAGCTCGTTTGGGGCAATGAGGGCATGGAATGCACTGGCGCCGTGCGCCCGGACGGCGGTCTGCGCATTCGTTTCAGCCATCCGGACAGCGCCTCGGGCGGCCGGCTGGTGCTGCTGTTCGGCGTCGCCGGGTTGCGCGAAGGCCAGTCGGCCAAGGCGCTGCCGGTGAACGTCACGGTGATTCGCGAAGGCCAAGGCGAGTTTTACAGTACCCAGGGAGACAACAAGTGCACCCTGGACGAAGTCGCGCAGGAGCCGATCGCGGGAATACCGCATCGGTCACGATCGTATCGAATTTCTGCCCGCGGTTTTTGTACGGGACCTGCACGAGAGGTCAACGGCGACGGTGTCGTGTTGCTGTCGCGCTTCGACTATGTCGGGCGCGTCGATTTCGACACCGAAGAGCAGACTGAAGAGGAAGTGTTGGCGGCGAGCCGACCCTGAACCTACCCCCGAAACCTGAACTTGAACCTACCGTGATACGACATACAAAATATTTCGGTGCGCTCCTGGCCACGGCGGCGGCGCTGCTCTGGCTTGCGATCGTCGGGCTGTCGACGGCCCGGGCCGACGACGCCGCTGTTGCACAGCTCGACCGACATTTCCCGCGTTCGAGCCTGCAGATCGCCACGCCCGATGCACGCCTGCACAAGTTCGACGTATGGGTCGCCGACGACGACGCCCGGCGCGCCCGCGGCCTGATGTTCGTCACCAAGATGCCCGATCAGCAGGGCATGCTGTTCATCTATCCCAAGGCGCAACCGATCGCGATGTGGATGAAGAACACTCACATTCCGCTCGACATGCTGTTCGTGCGAGCGGACGGACGCGTGGCGCGGGTGGTTGAAAACACCACCCCGATGTCCACCAAGACCATCGAATCGGGCGAGCCGGTGCTGGCAGTGATCGAGCTCAACGGCGGCGTCGCCAAACGCAACAACATCCGCGTCGGCGCGCAGGTCATTCACCCGGTGTTCTCGACCCAGCCCTGACATGACCCAGACGCAGCGTTATCCCACCGAAGTTCAGACCTGGATCCAGCAGGCCGAGCAGGCCCTGCAGTCCGGCAACCGCCCGCAGGCCGAAGCCCTGATGGCCCGTGTGCGCAACGCCGCGCCGGAACACCCGGCCATCCTGAACGCTACCGCGGTGAGCGAAATGCAAAGAGCCAACTGGGCCGAGGCACGTTCGCTGCTCGAACGCGCCGTCGCCCAGGAGCCCGAGAACGCCCGACTGTGGATGAATCTAGCCGCCGCCCTGCGGGGCCTCGGGCTCGTCGACGACGAGATGCGCGCCCTGCAGCGTGTCCTGGAAATCGAGCCGCGACATCTGGCCGCCCTGCTGCACAAGGGCGCACTGCAGGAGCGGCAAGGCAATGCCAAGGCCGCTGCCAAAACTTATAACAACGCCTTGCAGACCATCTCAGCGAGCACGCCGCTGCCTGGACCGCTGCGTGCGATGGTCCAGAGAGCGATCGAAGTCACGAACGCAAACGATGCCGCGCTGGCGGACCATCTGGCGGCGAAGCTGCACGAATTGCGACAGGAATACGCGGCCGAAGATCAATCGCGTTTCGACCACTGCATCGACACCGTGTTGAACCGGCGCCGCATCTACACGCCCCGGCCGACCTTCCTTTATTACCCCAAGGTGCCGGCGCTGGAATTCTATCCGCGGGAGATGTTTGCTTGGCTGCCGGCGGTCGAGGCCGCCACCGCCGATATTCGCGCCGAGTTCGAACGAGTGTTCGCCGAAGACGCCGACCAACTCGAACCGTACGTCAAACATCCCAAGGGCATCCCCCTGGACCAATGGGCCGAGCTGAACCATTCGCGCAAATGGAGCGTGTTCTATCTCTGGCGTGACGGCGTGCCACAGCACGAGCACCTGGAACGCTGTCCACGCACGGCCGAGGTCCTGAAACAGTTGCCCATGCACGACGTGCCGGGTTACGCGCCCACTGCGTTCTTCTCCATCCTCGATGCGAAATCGCATATTCCGCCGCACACTGGCGTGACCAACACTCGCGTGATCACGCACGTGCCATTGGTGGTGCCGGAAGGCTGCCGCTTCCGCGTGGGTTCCGAGACGCGCGAGTGGCAACCGGGCACCGCATGGGTGTTCGATGACAGCATCGAGCACGAGGCCTGGAATGATAGCGGCGTGCCGCGCGCCATTCTCATTTTCGACGTCTGGAATCCGTTTCTAAGCCAGGCGGAACGCGCGCTGTTGAGCAAGGCCGTGCAGGAAATGAAACAGTTTTATCAAGATCAGGCGCCGCTCAGCGGGGCCATATGAGCCGATTGTCGTGAGTGCATCCGTTATCGCCGCGACCGAGCTGGCGCAGGTCACCAATCTGCTGCGGCAGGGAAAACTGGCTGAAGCCGAAAGCTCGTGTCGAAACATGCTGACCAAGGCGCCTGGAAACGCCGCAGCCATTCACCTGCTGGGATTGATCCGCAAGGATCGGGGCGACACGGCCGACGGCGAGCGACTGCTGCGGGAGAGCATTGCGCTCGCGCCTCGTCAGCCTGATTTCAAAGCGAATCTCGCAAATCTGCTGCGTCGGACTGGACGCCCGAAGCTCGCCGAAACGCTGTATCGCGAAGCCCTGCAGCTCGATCGCAATCAACCTGGCGCGCGTGTCGGTCTCATCCGCGCGTTGAGCGACCAGGGCGAGCATGTCGCAGCCGAAAGCGAGGCACGCACGCTGTTGGCGGCGAACCAGCGCGACAGCACTGCATGGTCGCTGCTGGCAATGACGTTGCGCGAGCAGATGCGGTTACCGGAAGCCGAGCAGGCTTATCGTCGGGCGATCGAAGTCGCGCCAAACCAACCGCAGGCTCATCACAACCTGGGCTCGCTGCTCAACCGCATGGATCGCGCCGAAGAGGCTCTGCAGGCGCTGGAGCGCGCGCAGTCGTTGGGACTGAGCGGGCTCGAGCTGGTCTTCAATCGCGGTGTCGCGCTCACTCAGTTGCTGCGGCTCGACGAAGCCGAGCGCGCTTTCGAGCAGGCGGTCGCCTTGAATCCGTTGCACGGAGAAGCCCAGGTCAATCTCGCTCGCGTGCGTTTCATGCGAGGCGATCCAGACTTCTCCCGGAGCATCGCCGCAGCGGCGAACAAACGTTCGGATCCGAACTTGCAGATTCTGCTGAGCCTGATCCTGCGCCGGGCGGGTGACTTGCCGCGAGCGGAGTCGACGTTGCGTGACGTGATCCTTCGCAGTGGCACCTCCCCCGAAGCATGCGCCGCTTTGGCTGAAGTATTGCTGGAAAGCGGCCAGCTCAAGGAGGCTGAAACACATGCGCTCGAAGCAGCGGGTGCTCGCCCCAACGACGCGCGCTTCAGCGACGTTCTGGTCACGATTCTGCTCTCGCGTGGCAGGCCGCAGGACGCGCTGCCATTCATCCAGCGTCAGCGCGCGCAGAATCCGCTGGGCCAGACCTGGCTCGCCTACGAGGCGACGGCAGCGCGCATGCTCGGCGATCCGTTGTATCAGGAGCTCTACGATTACGACCGCCTGGTGCGCACCTACGACATCGAGGCGCCGATCGGCTGGTCATCCATGCAGGAGCTCAACGACGCGTTACTGCACGCATTGAACCAACGCCATCCGTTTTCCAATCATCCGCTGGATCAGAGCTTGCGCAACGGCAGCCAGACTGCGCGCAATCTGCTGGTGGAATCCGATCCGGCGATCCGCGCCATTCTCGAGATCTTCAAGCTGCCCTTGCAGGACTATCAGCAACGCATCGGCGCCGATCCGAACCATCCGCTGACCGCGCGCAATCAGGGCGCCGTCGATATCGTCGGCGCGTGGTCGGTGCAACTGCGCCGCGAGGGTTATCACGTCAATCACGTCCATCCCGACGGATGGATCAGTTCAGCGTATTACGTGGCCGTGCCCGAAGAAGTTCAGGATGAGACGCTGATGTCGGGCTGGCTGAAGTTCGGCGAGCCGCGCTTCGCAGTACCCGGCGCCACCCCGGAAGCGGTGATCCAGCCGCGCCCCGGGCGGCTGGTGTTGTTTCCTTCCTATATGTGGCACGGGACCAATCCGATCCACGGCTCGGATCCCCGCACGACCATCGCGTTCGACGCCGTGCCTCGTAAACCGACTACTTGAGCCGGGTGACCTGCGTGGAGCGCTTGCCGTTGACCATGCGATACGAGCCGAGCATGCCCGCGTTGATGGTGATGTTGTCGCCCGGCTTGGCCATGAAGTGACGTTCGACCTTTTTCTGTGCCCAGACCTGGCCGTTGTCGAGCGTCATCACCAATTCGCCACGCGGTCGCGACGACACTTCGGTGATCTGCGCGCTCAGGCTCTCGATCTTGCCGTTACCGCTGGCCTGCTGTTCCTCCTCGGCGCGGCGCTGACGTGCAATGGCGCTTCCCGTCACGCCGAACTCGCTGGCAGGGTCGGCTGCCGCAGCGGCAGGAGCTGGTGTCGCCTTCGGCGCGGCCCGTTCGGCAGCAGCGGGCTTGGCCGGCGCTGCGACAGCCGGCTCACTGTCACTCGACTTCCTGGAGGCCGAGATCGCTTCGTCGTAACAAGCGAGACGACGCGCTTCGTCACGCTCTTCGGCGCACGCAGCGAGGCGGTCGGCGTCGGCGCGCTCCGCCGCGTTGGTTACCGGCATGGTCGCGAGCATGGCGGCCGCCCATACGATTGATTGCAATTTGCTCATCATGATCGATCCGTAGTTGGCTTCAAGGTCACTGCGCGGTCGGCACCGGCGCTGCATTGGATGAATAAACCTTCAGCCAGTTCCATGCAGCCGGATTGACCTCGTCGGCCACCCTCGAATAGTTGTGGCTGCGTCCTGGCAGGACGGTGAGGTTGGAGGGATGTCCGGCCGTCTGCAAGGCCTCGTGCGTTTTACGCACGTCCTGCAACGCGAAGTATTCGTCTCGGTCGCCGATATAGAGTGCGACAGCAATGGCGCGCCTGGCATGAGGCACGGCAATGAATTCCTTGGGCTCGCGCCAGGCGCCGGCGAACACCGCGGTGGCGGCGAAAAATTCCGATTCCAGCATCGATAGCGTGAGCGCATAGACAGCGCCGCCGGAGTGCCCGAAGAGATAGATCCGCCGCGGGTCGATGGCATGAAGCCGTTCGATTTCAGCCACCACGGCGCGTATGAACTGTGGACCGTCTGCACGGATCTGCCACGCCGCCGCTTTTCTTGCCACGGGCGCGGCAACGATGAACCCATTGGCCTGCGCCGTAGGAATCCAGCGCTCGAGCATGTCATCGGCTTTGCCATACGAGCCATGCAACGTGAGCAGCAGCGGAGTCGGCGATCCCGCGTCGGCGGGTGCGTAGATATAGAAAGTGCGGCGCAGGCCCGCGACTTCGAATGTGTGTTTATCCGGCGTGGTTGTTGCCGGCTGCGCGGGCGACGCGAGCAGCAGCATCAGCACTGCGAGCAAGCGTACTGCCATTGCGATCTCCCAAAAAAAGACGGCGGGCATGAAGCCCGCCGTCCAGTTCCACCAGAATCCTCGGACCGATCAGAAATCGGCCGTCAGACCCACGAAGATGAAGCGACCCAGCGTGTCGTACACCTGCGGGAACGTGTTGCCGTTACACAGCACCGCCGGGCAGTTGTCCTGGCCCAGCAACGGCGGATCCTTGTCCGTCAGGTTGTTGATGCCGAGACGACCCGTGACGCTGCTGAACGCACCCAGTTCCTGGAAGGTGTAGGACGCCGACAGATCGAAGTAGCTGCGCGAGCCCAGGCGCGCATCCGTCGTGGCGAAGTCGTCGTCGTTCAGATCCGGATCCGAGCTGGTCAGATCCAACGACACTTCGTCGATGTAGCGCCAGGTCAGCGCCACGTCCACGCCCCACGGGCTCAGCCAGTTGGCGCGCACCTTCTGACGCCATTCCGGAATCGGAACGCCGCAGACCGTGCCGTACAGGCCTTTGCAGTCGTACTTGGTGGCGAAGCCGGCCAACGGCTCGGTGACGAACTCGTCGGTGTAGGTGCCGACCAGGCTGAAGGCGATGGCGCCGGCGCCACCCGCTTCCAGACGGTAGTTCATCTCGAGGTCGACGCCCTTGGTGGACAGCGAACCGGTGTTGAGGATCGGATCCTCGACGAAGGCGCTGTCACCCAGCCACAGCGAGCCGTTGCCCTCCGTGCCCGGCGCCTGGATGCGGTTGATGCGATTGCAGAACTCCGGATCGCCCGAATCCATACACTGGTTGAGGATGAAGTCCTGCCCGATCTGGTCGATCAGCTTCTCCACCTTGATGTCGAAGTAGTCCAACGTCATGGTGAAGCTCGGCAGGAAGCTCGGCGTGAACACCAGACCGTAGGAATAGGTGTCCGACTCTTCCGGATCCAGGTTCGGGTTGCCTCCCACCAGACCGTTGTATTGCGCAGCCGGGTTGGCAACGATGTTGCCGTATTGTTCCGGCGTCACACCCGTCAGAGCGCACTCCTCGAGCGTGCGGCTCGGGTTTGCACCCGCGCACGGATCGGTGTTGCCGTTCAGCTGAACGCGGGGCTGCAGGAACAGCTCCTGGATGTTCGGCGAACGCACGGCGCGCTGATAGCTGGCGCGGAAGCGAATGTCTTCCACGGGAGCCCAGTCGAGACCCAGCTTGTAGGTATCCGTATCGAAACCCAGGTTGTAGTCGGAGAAGCGGTAGCCCGCTTCGGCCGACAGCGTCTGGGCGAACGGCTTGTCCTGCAGGATCGGCAGGCGCAATTCGGTGAAGATTTCCCTCACGTCGAACGAGCCCGTGGTGTCCAGGGTCGGAGCGCCCTGACCGGCCAGATCGTTGGTCTGATAAGCCGCATCGGCCCTCAGCTCGGAACGCTCGGAGCGATATTCCGCACCGATCGCGAAGCCCAGACCGTCGTTCGCCGTCGGCAGCTTGATGCCGTAGTGACCCAGGTCGGCCGCAACCGAGCCGCTCAGAATCTGTTCGGTGGTGCCGCCCGAGCTGAAACCCGGGATCTGCAGGTACGCCAGCTGCTCCGGCGTCACGCCGCCGAGCTGGAAGATGTTGTAAGGCACGCAGGCCGGATCGTCGTTCGACAGATCCACGTCGGCGTTGACGCGGCAGACGATGTTACCCTGCGCATCGCGCACGGCGTTCAAAGCCTTGCCGAGTCGCGAACGCGAGAAGTCGTTCTGATAATTCTCGGACAGCAACGTCTCGCCGTACAGCGCATACACGTCGTAATTCCACGCCGTCGCGAAGTCGCCGCGCACGCCCAGCACGCCGCGGAACGAGGTGTGGCGCAGGTCGTCGATACGACCGCCGCCTTCGACGTTACGACGGGCCAGCGGCACGAACACATCGCCAGCGGAGGCGCTGCCACCGCACCATGCATCCAGCATGCTCTGGTTGAAGTACGGGTTGTCGCAGTTGAACAGCTGGTTGCCGAAGAACGGAGGCTGACCGGGGCCGCCGCCGGCGAACGCGCCGGAAGCCGCGATCTGCGCAGTCGTGCGGTCGTCCATGAACATGAATTCAGTGTAGACGCTGGCGGCGTCGCTGAAGTCATAGTGCGCGAACAGACCCGCAGTCTTGCGCTCGTCCGGACGCTGGTAGTAGTTGTCCGGAGCGAAGTTGTACGCGTCACGCGCGGCGACGTAAGGACGCAGGTTGCCGTCCGGACCGAGGATGTTCGGGCCGAAGTGGGCGGGCGCAGTGGTGCCGGAGCCGGCGCAGGTGAACGGGTCGCCGTCGTAGCCGGAGCCCAGGGCGCAGGAGCTGAAGTCGCGCTGGTCCTGCTTCAGGGCGTCCAGTTCGCGGTAGCCCAGGTAAACAGTGGCGTTACCACGGCCGTCCGGCGTGTTGATGCCGGCCAGGAAGGTGATTTCCTTGGAGTTGCCGTCGGTTACGTTGCTGCTGGGCAGACCGAAGTTACGGGCGCGGACCGCGCTCTGCACATTGCTGTCGTTCTCGTGCTGATAGAAACCGTATTGCGCGTCGACGCGAATACCTTCGAAGTTGTCGTTCATGATGAAGTTGACGACGCCCGCGACGGCGTCGGCGCCGTACACGGCTGACGCGCCACCGCTCAGCACTTCGACACGCTCGATCAGCGCGCTCGGGATCTGGTTCAAGTCCGGCGAAGCAGCGCCGTTCTGAGTCGGGTCGCCGGGCATCAGGCGGCGGCCGTTGATCAGCACCAGGGTGCGCTCGGAGCCGAGGTTACGCAGGTTGACGGTCGCGGTGCCGGTGGCGCCGTTGGACAGGTTGCCGCCGAAGTCGGCGAACGCCTGCGGCAGGTTGTTGATCAAGTCTTCGACGCGCACCACGCCTTCGATCTTGATCTGCTCAGAGGTCACGGCCGTGACCGGGCTGATGCTGGTGAGGTTGGGCTGCGGAATACGCGAGCCGGTGACGATCACTTCGGTGATCTGGGCATCTTCCTGGGCCTGTGCGGGCAGCACCATTGCTGCGGCAGAGGCGCCAGACAGCAGCGCGTAGTTGACTGCGCGCCGTATGGACGTACTAGTGGACATTTAGAATCTCCTCCTGCGAGAGGGGTATGTTGTTGGGTAGAACTGCAACCGCATCGCCCTCCTTAGCTGGATTCCGGCGAATGCGGCGCTCCCTGTTTTGTCTTGGCCGGGGGTCAAAAACGGACCCTTCATCTCCCTCGACCCAAGCGTGGCATCGAGCATACAACCGTGTCTGGCGTATTTAAAGCCTGTTGCGTCCGACCACCGGCTGATTACCGGCAAATCCCTGGGGTTGGCGCGCGTAGCGCACATTGCCGGGCGAGTTTCTTGTATACCGTTGCGAATGAACCACACGGATTGTGGTTGCCGGATCGTGAAAAACTAACGATCAACGCCCCAATCGAGGGCGTCGGCGCGGGCGCCGGAGGATTGTCTTTCTGAGCTGTCGAGTGGCAGTCGCGTGAGTTCTTATGGGCACTCGCCAAGTTGCGACAGCGTAGTGGCTTTGCTTGCGGAGTGATACCTGACGAAAGTTAGTGTCGAGCCCTTTCCAAAATGAGTCCGGGGGCCGAATGTGATCGGGCCGGCGACCAATGACTCACTTTGGTGCGCGCCAAAGCGATGGCTTATCCGGCGCGCACCATGGGGACGCTTCAGTGGGCGATATGGGCTCCAGATTCCGAGACTTAGCTCACATTTGTATACACGCGCTGGTGGCCGGAGCCCGCTCTCGCGAGCGGACCGGCATTACGGATATCCCGAACACCAGCACCATTTTTCGTGGGCCAACGCTTCCGCTGCTCGCCTCGCTGCTATTCGATGCGCCTCGAGCTCACGCGCGGCGCCGGCGTTCAGAGTCCGACGCCGCATCTTCCTTGCGACCCCGCTCGCTCAAGAACTCTCGCAGGATGCGAGCTGTGTGAGATCGCTTGGCCTGTTCGATGACCGCTTCCGGCGGACCCTGCAGAACCACCTGACCGCCCTCGGCGCCACCTTCCGGCCCGAGATCGATGATCCAGTCGGCTTCCGCGATCACATCCAGATCGTGCTCGATGACCACCACGGTGTTGCCAGCCTCGACCAGCCGATGCAGAACGCGGATCAGCTTCTCGACGTCCGCCATGTGCAAGCCGACGGTCGGCTCGTCGAGCACATATAAAGTGCCCGGCGGCTTCTCCACGACCTCGCCCGGCTCCGGCGTGCGCAGCATCCTGGACTCGCGCACCTTCGACAGCTCGGTCACGAGCTTGATGCGCTGAGCCTCGCCACCCGACAACGTCGGGCTCTGCTGGCCCAAGGTGAGATAGCCCAAGCCCACGTCCTGCAGCAGCCGCAGGCAGTGATGGATACGTGGATGCGCGCTGAAGAAATCCACCGCTTCGTCGACGCTCATCATCAGCACGTCGCCGATGCTGCGGCCTTTGTACTGAACGCCGAGCGTGTCCTGATTGAAGCGGCGACCGCCACAGCTGTCGCACATCACGCGCACGTCGGGCAGGAAGCTCATTTCGATCTTGCGCATGCCCTGACCTTCACACGCTTCGCAGCGACCGCCGGCGGTGTTGAACGAGAAACGCGATGGCGTGTAGCCACGCATGCGCGCTTCGGGCGTTTCCGCGAACACCTTGCGAATCGCGTCCCAGAAGCCGATGTAGGTCGCCGGGCAGGAACGCGGGGTCTTGCCGATGGGCGTCTGGTCGACTTCCAGAATGCGATCGATCTGCTCCCAACCTGCGATCTCCTTGCAGCCGCGCCATTCGAGCTTGGCGCCTTTGCGCCGACCGAGAGCGGCACGCAGGTTGTCATGAAGCACGTCACGCGCCATGGTCGACTTGCCGGAGCCGGACACGCCGGTGACAACAACCAGGCGATCCAACGGCACCTTGCACGTCTGCTTGCGCAAGTTATGCAGAGTCGCGTCTTTCACGACTAAAGCGGGCGAACGCGGAGTGACCGCGCGACGCTGGCCGATCGGATGCTGTAGCGGGTGCGCGAGCAAGCGGCCGGTCACCGACTCCGGCGAACGTTCCAACTCTCGCGCCGTGCCCGCGGCGACCACGCGACCGCCGCGAGTACCGGCACCCGGCCCGAGATCGAGCACGTAGTCGGCCCGGCGGATCGTTTCTTCGTCGTGCTCGACCACCAGCAGCGAGTTGCCTTTGGCGGCAAGCTTGTCGAGCGTATCGAGCAGAATGCGATTGTCTCGCGGATGCAGGCCGATGGTCGGCTCGTCCAGGATGTAACAAACGCCTTGCAGGTTGGAGCCGAGCTGGGCCGCCAGACGAATCCGCTGCGCTTCACCGCCCGACAAAGTCGGCGCCGAGCGATCCAACGCGAGATAACCGAGCCCGACGTCTTCCAGGAACGCCAGCCGGGAGTTGATTTCAGTCAGCACGTCGCGCGCGATCTCGCTTTCACGACCTTTCAGCTTGAGCGAGTTGAACTGCTTGCGCATGTCGCCGACCGACTGCGCCGTGACCGCCGCGATCGACTGGTCGCGGAAGCGAACGTTTCGGGCAATCGGATTGAGGCGCTCGCCTTCGCAGCTTTCGCACACTTCCGCTTCCTGCTCGAACCATTCGTTCCACCAGATCTCCTCGCCGCTCTGCTCTTCGTCGAAGCCGCGGATCTGCAACCCCGTGCCGAAGCAGTCCTCGCACCAGCCGTGCTTGGAGTTGAAAGAGAACAGACGCGGATCGAGCTCGGTGAAGCTTTTGGCGCAAGACGGACAGGCGCGCCGAGTGGAGAAGATCGACAGGCCAGCATTGGCAGCTGCGGCGTGGCCCTTGCTCGACTTCTTCACGGCGGGCAATTTTTTGGCCTTGACGCTCTCATCCAGCAAATGCACGACGCCCTTGCCGAAGTCGAGCGCGGTCGTCAGTGCCTCACGCAATTCGCGCTCGTTGCGCGCAGAAACTTGAACCGTCGCGACCGGCAGCTCGATCGTATGTTCCTGGAAACGCGACAAACGCGGCCAGGCGTTCGTCGGCAGCAGTTCGCCATCGACGCGCAGTTGCTCATAACCTTTTTTCGCAGCCCACGCGGCCAGGTCGGTATAGAAACCTTTGCGAGCCACTACCAGCGGCGCCAGCAGGCTGACGCTCTTGCCTTTGTAATCCCGGCAAATGCGGGCGAAGATGGACTCGAAGCTCTGCGGCTCGATCGGCACGTCGCAATCCGGGCAGTACTGCGTACCCAGCTTCACGTACAGCAAACGCAGGAAGTGATAAATCTCGGTCAAGGTCGCGACCGTGCTCTTGCGGCCGCCGCGACTGGTGCGCTGTTCGATCGCTACGGTGGGCGGGATGCCGAAGATGGCATCCACGTCGGGGCGTGACGAAGGCTGCACGAACTGACGGGCGTAAGCGTTCAGCGATTCCAGGTAACGACGCTGACCTTCGCCGAACACGATGTCGAACGCCAGTGTCGACTTGCCCGACCCGGACACACCGGTCACGACGGTGAACTTGTCGCGCGGCAACTCGACATCCACGTTCTTTAGATTGTGCTCACGAGCGCCGTGAATGCTGATGACATTGGCGCGCGGCCGATGCGCCGCCGAGGCGGCCAGTGGCACCACTGTGCTCTGCTCCGCAATCTTCCAGCCGCTCTCGACTTCGCGCAGCGCTTTGCCTGTATGCGAGCCCGGCGCCTCCATCACTTCCGATGGCGTGCCGACGGCGATGACTTCGCCACCTGCCTCACCGCCTTCCGGACCGAGATCGATCAGCCAGTCGGACGCGGCGATGACATCGAGATTGTGCTCGATGACCAGCAACGAATGTCCGGCGGCGATCAGGCGGCGGAACGCGCGCAGCAACTTCGCGATGTCGTCGAAGTGCAAACCAGTGGTCGGCTCGTCGAATAGAAACAACTTGCCCGGGGCGGCGTTGTCGGGCATTGCCGTTGCGCTCTCGGCGAGATGGCCCGCCAGCTTCAGTCGCTGCGCTTCGCCGCCGGACAGCGTCGGCACGGGTTGCCCGAGTCGCAGATAATCCAGACCCACTTCCGCGAGCGGTCGCAGCGTCGCCAGCACTTCACGCTCGCCGGCGAAAAACTGCACCGCTTCGGAGACCGTCATGTCGAGGACATCGGCGATGCTGCGACCGGGGCCCGCGCCGCGATTCAATGTGACTTCCAGAATCTCGCTGCGATACCGACGGCCGTTGCAGTCGGCGCAGCGCAAGTACACGTCCGACAGGAACTGCATTTCGACGTGCTCGAAGCCGTTGCCACCGCAAGTCGGGCAGCGACCGTTGCCGGAGTTGAAGCTGAACGTGCCGATGGTGTAGTCGCGTTCCTTCGCGAGCGGCTCGTTGGCAAACAATTTACGGATGGCGTCGAACGCGCCCACGTAGCTGGCAGGGTTGGAACGCGTGGTGCGACCGATGGATGTTTGATCCACCATGACGACGGCGCTGATGTGCTCCGCGCCCTGGATGCTGTCGTGCTCACCCGGCGCTTCTGTCGGCTTGCCGAAGTGTTTGAGCAACGCCGGATACAGCACGTCTTGAATCAGCGTGGACTTGCCGGAACCGGACACGCCCGTGACGCACACGAGCCTGTGCAGCGGGATCGACACGTCGATGCCCTTGAGGTTGTGCTGTCTTGCGCCCTTGATGGTGAGGTTCGCAGTGGATGGTGGCAGCGTGGTGGCCGATGCCGCGGCGACCTGTTTGCGGCCGAGCAAATAATCGGCCGTCAGCGAGCGCTTCGCGTTTTTCAATTCGGTCGGCGTGCCGAAGAATACGATCTCACCGCCTTTCTCGCCGGGCCCGGGGCCGACATCGATCAGTCGATCGGCCGCCTGCATCACCTGGGGATCGTGCTCGACCACCACCAGCGAGTTGCCGGCCGCTTTCAAGCGACGCATGACGTCGATGACGCGCCCCATGTCGCGCGGATGCAAACCGATGGACGGCTCATCCAGCACGAACAACGTATTCACCAATGACGTGCCCAGCGCGGTCGTCAAATTGATCCGCTGCACTTCACCGCCGGACAAGGTGCGCGACTGTCGATCGAGCGTCAGATAACCGAGACCCACATCCATGAGATAACCGAAGCGACCGCGGATTTCCCGCAGCACCAGGTCACTCGCCTCGTCCAACGGCGCCGGCAGCGACAACCGATCGAAGAATTGTTTACAGCGATCAATGGGCAGCAACATCAGCTCGTGGATGCCGATGCCCGGCAGCTGCGCCAACTGCTCATCGCTCCACTGCACGCCACTCGGCTTGAAACGCAGTCCCTTCGGCAGAACCGCCGCAGCGTCGGCTTCAGTGCCGAGACGCCACACCAGCGCGTCCGTCTTCAGACGCGCGCCATTGCAAGCAGTACAGGGAGTGTAAGCACGATACTTCGACAACAAGACGCGGATGTGCATCTTGTACGACTTGGTTTCGAGCCATGCGAAGAAGCGACGCACGCCGTACCACAGCTTGTCTTCCCAGCTACCCTCGCCTTCCAGGACCCATTGGCGCTGGTGTTCGGTCAGCTCGCGCCAGGGCACGTCAATCGGAATGTCTCTTTTACGCGCGTACTTGATCAGATCGTCCTGGCACTCGCGGTAGGACTCGGTTTGCCAGGGACGGATCGCGCCGCCTTTGAGGGTCTTGCTCTCGTCGGGCACGATGAGCCCGAAATCGATGCCGATGATGCGACCGAAGCCACGACAAGACTCGCAAGCGCCCAGCGGAGAATTGAACGAGAACAGGCTGGGAGTCGGCTCGCGATAATGAATGTCGCAATCGGCGCAGTGCAGGTCGGAAGAGAAGCGCCAGCTCGCCGCCGTTGCCGGGGGCGAATTGTCGGCCTCGGCTGTGCGAGTGCTGCCGTTGTTGGGCTCAAGCACATGCACCGACACGCGGCCGCGCCCCACACGCAACGCGGACTCCAACGCTTCGATGACACGCTCACGTTCGGTGTTGTCGAAGCGAAAGCGGTCCTGAATCATTTCCAGGCAGACGCTCGCCGGGTGGTCGGCGGCGACCTCGGCGCCCTTTTTCGATGCCTTCTTCTTGGCGCCTTTGCGTTTGGCCGGTGCGCTCGCCGCGGCTGACGTTGCAAGGCGCTGAAACAACCGCGTGTAGCCCTGCTTCTCCAGCAGGCTCAACACTTCAGCTTCAGCGAAATTGGCGGGCACCGGGACAGGGAATGTCACAACCACGCGCGCATCGGAACGACCCGATCCTTTCAATCGCTCGGTCAACTCTTCATAGATGGTCTGCGCGGTATCGCGCTTCACCGGCGCGGCACACTGCCGGCAATAGACATGCGCGGCGCGCGAGAACAGCAGCTTCAAGTGATCGTTGAGCTCGGTCATCGTGCCCACGGTCGATCGCGAGGTGCGCACCGGATTGGTCTGATCGATGGCGATGGCGGGCGGAATGCCGTCGATGCGCTCGACCTGCGGCCGATCCATGCGATCCAGGAACTGGCGTGCGTAGGGCGAGAACGTCTCTACGTAACGGCGTTGGCCTTCGGCGTACAGCGTGTCGAACACCAGCGAGGACTTGCCGGAACCGGACACTCCGGTAACCACGATGAGCTCACCCGTGGGCAACTCGACATGCAAATTCTTGAGGTTGTTCTGGCGCGCGCCACGAATGACGATGGACTGGGACATGCTCACCAATGGCCGCGAGGCCACGAACGATGTAAGAAAAACGGAAGACCCGGGAGCCGGGCCATGCGCAGATGGATAAGGATTGTAAGCGCTGGGTCAACCGCCCCCAACCCGCCGCGCATTCAAGCGCCGAAAGCTGTCAACCTGTGTCTACTTTACTCCGGATCGGGGATCCCGCCACGACCCCGTGGCGAGTCGGAAAAAGGCGTGACTTCTGTCTCTCGCCCGCCCCCCGTGGCGGCGCGGGCCAACGTTAGTTCGCGTTAACACTGACGAGCGGCGGCAACGGACAGTGCAGGGTCGCGCAGACGGCGCGAAGCAGCTCGGCTTCGCCCAGCGTAAGTCGCTGATCGTGCGTCACCGTCTTGACCAGCGCCTCGACCAGCTGCTCCTTGATGATGGGCGCGAGCTGATCCAGTCGGCTGAGCGCCAGGTCCAGCGGCGGCGCCCAATGCTGAACACTCTCGAACGATGGTCGTTGGCGTGGCAGCAGGTGGTGGACACCCACCTCGTAGGCGCGGCGCGCCGACTCGATGTCCTCATGCCCGTGCTGAGCGAGCACCGAGAACAATACCTGAATGTCCTTCTGCACGACGTTCAAGGGCAGTTGCCGCGCGCGAGCGCGGGGATTCAGGTCATCGCTCAATTGCACCTGGGCCAACTTGCGCAGCACATAGTTCTGCAACGACACGTGCCCTTCCCGCTGCAACATGCCGTTTAACGCGGCTAGCAGCTGCAATCGCTCCTCACGAGTCAGCTGACGCAGCGCTGGAAACGTCCGGTACAGCGCGGGCATGCGTTGCTCGGGCTCGAGCGTGTCGACCGCACTTTGCAACCGCGTGATGTTTTCGAGTGTTTGCGCTCCGATCTGCTTGGCGATGTAGTGCTGCTGCCGCCCGCGCACCTCGGTGCTTGAATCGAGCGCCAGCGCCAGCAACAGCGCCCGAGCGGAGTCAGGGTGACGGCCCGCCGCGATGATGGCGTCGGGCAGGGATTTACGGATATCCCGCGCCACTTGCATATGAATCGTGCCGGGATTGCCGACCAAGCCGGCAACGGCCGCCGCCGCGCCCGGCACATTGATCAAGGCTTCCAGTTTTTCTGCGGCGCTCGGCTTAGGCTGGGCCTCGGCCTTGGCTCGTTCGGCTGCCAGCAACAGCTCTGCGCGAGCGCGATCGAATTCCTTGGCGTCGAAGCGCGGATCGATGGCCTTGAGACGATCCTCGAGTGCTGGATGAGTAGCGAACAAACGGCTCATGCCCGGCGCGAACAACATGTGCGCCACTTCTTCGACTTCAGGATTGGCGATCTTCGAGCCGCCCGAGACCGCACCGATTTTCAGCAGCGCGCCGCGCAGCCCGGTGGGATCGCGCGTGAACTGAACTGCCGATGCGTCCGCCAGCGATTCGCGACTGCGCGACACCGCCGCTTGGATCAAACGACCGAAGAACAAACCGACGTAACCGATGATCAGCACCGCCAACGCGACCAGCATGATGGGAAATGCCTTTTTCTCGCCGCTGTTGGACGTGAGTCGCAGCACCGTGCGGCCGATGAGCGCGATCACCAGCAGTCCGAACAACAATCCCATGAGGCGAATGTTCAACCGCATGTCGCCGTTGAGGATGTGACTGAACTCGTGCGCGATCACGCCCTGCAGTTCGGCACGGTTCAGTGTGGTGAGCGTGCCGCGCGTTACGCCGATAGCCGCATTCGCCGGATTGTGACCGGCGGCGAACGCGTTGATGCCCGACTCCTGCTCCAGCAGATACACCTCCGGCATGGGCACGCCGGAGGCGATGGACATTTCCTCGACGACATTGAGCAAGCGGCGTTGCTGCGGATCGGTGGTGTCCGGCGAAACACGCACGCCGCCCAGCGAGCGTGCGACTACACCGCCACCGCCGCCGAGCACGAGCGTCTTGTACAAGCTCGCCAGTCCGATGACACCGACGACGAGCAGCGTGGTGCCCAGCACGGTGCCTGGATGAGCGCTCATCCACTCGCCGAGGGTCGGTGAATAGCCGGTCCTGGAGCCTTCCACCGAGGCAAACACGAAGAACACGACTGCGTTCACCGCCGCGACCACGGCCAGCACCGCGAGCGCGAACAGCACGACGAGGCGGCGCGACGTACGCCGCGACTGCTCCTGCCGCTCGAAGAAGTTCATATCAGAACTTCACCACCGGCACCGCGCGCTTCTCCGGCGACTCGATCTGCAGCAACTGCGCAGGCAGGAAGCCAAACATGCTGGCGACGATGCTGTTCGGGAACATCTCGCGAGTGTTGTTGTAAGTCATGACGGCGTCGTTGAAGGCCTGCCTGGCGAACGCGACCTTGTTCTCGGTCGACGTCAGCTCTTCCGACAACTGCATCATGTTCTGGTTGGCCTTCAGATCCGGATACGCCTCGGCCAAAGCAAACAAACGCCCGAGCGCACCGCTCAACGCGTTCTCCGCGCCGGACAGCTGCTGGACGGCATTCGGATCGCCCGGATTGGCGGCCGCGTTCTTCAGCCCGGTGACAGCTGCATTACGCGCGGTGATGACCGCTTCAAGCGTTTCACGCTCGTGCTTCATATAACCCTTCGCGGTTTCCACCAGGTTGGGAATCAAGTCGTGCCGGCGCGTCAGCTGCACGTCGATTTGCGCGAACGCGTTTTTGTATGCGTTGCGGCCGCCGACCAGCCGGTTGTAGATGGAAACGAAAAAAAGCGCGACCAGGACGACGACAATAAGAACGATCCAGCCCATCTGATCCCCTCCACGGCGAATATCGCCTTCTGCAGCATAACCAAAGACGCGCGTGCCGCCCGCGGCCACCGGCCAACGGCCTGCGCCCACCGGTCAACGTCGCTCGCCGACGGCGGGCGAGCGACTCAGTTCACAGTTTCCGCGCCGCCCGCGGCGATGGCGTCATTCAACCAGGTTTTTACGGCGCCGGATGCGATCTGCCCTTTTAGCCAGGTATCGACGTAGTTGCCGAGCGCTACGTCACGAGGCATCAGCACGGCTTTTTCGCTCTGAGTAAACGTGGTCTCGGTGGCGCGGCACAGGCGCTTGTCGTGGCGCGCCTGCAAGTCGACTTCGACATCGTCGGTGACCATCACATCGGCTCGGCCGGCGGCGATCTCGGCGAAGATGGTGCGATTGTCGGGATGCACGGTGACCTGGGCATGGATCAGGCGGTCCCGCACGAACTGTTGATTGGTGCCACCGGGATTGACGACCACGCGTACGTCGGGCCGATCGATTTCCGCCACCGTGTCGAATCGCGACTCGGTGCCGCAGCGGACGATGGGCGTCTTACCGCCTCGATGATAGGGAACAGAAAACGTGGCGAGCCTGGCGCGTTCCGGAGTGATGCTGATGCCTCCTAGCGCCACGTCGAAGCGACCGGCCTGGTAGTCGCTCATCAGCCCGCGCCAGCTGGTACTCACAAGCTGGGGCTGCGCATCCAGCGAGCTTGCGAGCGCCTCGGCCATCTCTACATCGGCGCCCGTCAATTCGCCGTTGCGTTCCAGGGTGAACGGGGCGTAGTCGCCGGTCATGCCGACGCGCAACACCTTGCTCGCCTTGATGCGCTCGAGCGGCGGCATGCTCGAGGTCCGCAGTTTCGACAACGATTGCACGAGGGCTTGCCTGTCGTCCTCTTGCAGCCCGGGCATGTCGACCTTGGCGGCGTACTTGCCGTATCGCTCGACGAAGTCGTCCGTGGCGAGTTCCGGCAAAGCGAGATAGATGGCGTGCAACAACTGTTCGCCCAGGCGGTCGAGCTGCGGCCTGAGCTCTGATTTCAGGTCACGCACGGGCTCATTGCTACGGCCCTGCTGTTTCCAATTCGAGATGACGTGCTCCTGGACGTCGCGCGCCATCCGGATCTGCAATACAAACAACTCACGCGCCGACGCGCCATCGATGCCCAGTCTCTGCGCTTGAGCCATCGTGGCCTCCAGCACTTGCTGTTCGCGCGGCACATCGGTGACAGGGACGTTGTTCGCGTGCTTCCACGCCGCCACGGCCGGCATGAGTTGCAGTCGCTGCTGCATGAGGTCGAACACTTCGGCCACCTCGGCCGGTCCACTGAAACTCGCCGACCGGGCGACGTTTGCCATCAGCACGAGCGCCAGCGCGATGCAAAGACGGTGCAATGTCATGCCTCCACCGAAAGACTCGGCAATGTAGCACTTCATACCGCGCGCTATGAACGCGTAACGAACCCCGCCCAGCAGCCGCCAACGACCGTGCATCGAAGCTGACTGATCGGGCGGCGAACGGAATGCGAAGGCCCGCCCAGGGCGGAGCGAACTACAAGCGCGAAAAAGCCCGCCGATGGCGGGCTTTTGCAGCGACATCGTTCGCTCAGCGGCGGCAGCCGCTCGAGCGACGGCCTCAGCTCTCAGCGGCGAGGGCCGAACAAATCGAACAGGCGGCTCAGCAACGTCGGCTCGAATACGGCGACATCGACGCTAGCAGGCGCGACCGGCACGTCGGCGAGATTCACGCGGATCTCGTCTTCACCGCGTGGCTTGGAGAAGTCGAACGTTTGCCTGACCGGACACTCGGGTTGCGCGGCGGGAGCGCGGGATGTCGCCGGCGCGGAGCTGCGACGAACCTGGGGTTGGGCGGGACTGGCAGCGCTCATCGAATCCTCCATACAACGACGCATCAAGAAACCGTCCGCAGACTAGAGCAAGCCAAAGCGACGCCCTGTGAGCCAAATCACGTTCGCATCGGTGAATGGCTGGCTCACGACAAATGCGCCGACCTCGACTGCTCACCAATGGAGCAACGCGGCTTTATGTCGAGCGCCTGTCGCCGACCGCAGACGGCAAACCATCTTGCACGCAGCCGAGAAATAAAGAACGTTCTCACCCGTGCAGAGAAGGACGAATCGCACAGGCGACTCGGTCCGTTTCACCGCCAGACCCTCCGCATCCGATTCTTCTGCAAACCCGAATCGAAGGAAAAGCGCTTGTCTCGCCTTCAGCAAATCGCAATCGTCGCCGCCTCGCTGCTCGCAGCCGCCTGTTCGAAACAAAAACCGGCCACGACTCCCAGCATTCCGCTGGTGGAGCAACGCGCCGCCGACCCAGCCCCGACAGCAACCACAGATGAGTTGCGCAGCTCCTTCGCGCCGCGCGGGATCGCGGCAAGCTATCGCGCGACATTCAGTGAAGGGCAGATTCAAAGCCTGGAGGAAACCCGCGAGAGCACCTCGCAAACAGGCACCTACGAATTCCGTGGCGCGCGACTCACGAGATATCGAGGCGCGGCGCTCAATTCGAACGAGGACATCGAGTTGGAATTCGACTTGCAAGGAAAAGTGCTCACCGCCCGCGCCGGCAACAGGGAAGTGAGCGCCGAGGAAATCAGTGCGATTCGCGACCGCGCCCAATCGCTGCGAAGTCACGCCGTAGCCCAGCACGGCGTGCGAGGGCACGAAGCGAACTAATCCGGCCGCAACGGCAGACGAATCTCGACGCGCAACCCACCATTGGCCGCGTTCTGCGCACGCACCTGGCCTTGGTACAAGCCAACCACGCGCGCCGTAATCGCAAGCCCGATACCAGTGCCCCCGGAATCGCGATCGCGCGACTCAGCCACGCGATAGAACGGCTCGAAGATGTGAGCCAACTCCGCCTCGGGCACGCCCGGCCCGTGATCCTCGATCACAATGACGGCGTCGCGATGCTCGCGGGTCAAACAAACCGATACTGCCGAGCCGGGCCTGGTGAAACGCACCGCGTTGCGCAGCACGTTTTCGATAGCGCTGCGCATGAGATCGTGATCGCCGTTGAGCCACAGGCTTTCACCCGGCGACCAATCGACATTCTTGTCGGCGGCGCTCGCTTCCAGACGCGCGTCCTCGACCACCTCGGTCAACAACGTGGTGACATCGATGGGCTCGCTGGGCAACGTCGGCTTGGCGGCGCGCAGCTGCGACAGCTGCAGTATCTGACCGATCAGCGTATCCAGTCGCTCGGCCTCCAGATCGATCCGATCCAGCTGTTTGACCATGTCCGCTTGTGGCCGACGCGCCAGGCCGGAGGCGACCCGCAGACGGGCCAACGGGGAACGCAACTCGTGGGACATCGCCCGCAACAGATCTTCCCTCGACGCAATCAGCGTGCGGATGTGCTCCGCCATCGCGTCGAAGTCACGCGCCAGGACGCCCAGCTCGTCGCGACGACTGGAAAACTCCTCGCCGACTCGCGCCTCGAGATTGCCGGCGGCCAGCGAACGTGCGCTGGACTGCAATCGCTCCAGCGGTTTGCTGATGTAGTGCGCCAGCCACCAACACACCAGTCCACTGATGACCAGCGCGAACGCGAACACGACCAGTCGCACATCCGACGCCTGCAACGGACTCAGCGGATAGCTGCGTCCGATCATCACCGTGTACACGGTGCCGTCGCGATCGGTGAACAACGGGGTGAGCAACAGAGGATCGTCGCGACCGCTGGGCGGCGGCTCGCGCCCGAAGAAGCCCGCGTCCTTCAAACGGTTTGCGTAGCTGCGATAGGTCGGCGGCAGAGGTCGCTGCAAAATATCCTGCCCGTCCGGGCGCACCACATAGATATCCCGGCCCGGATAGCGTTCTTCGGCGTGCTCGATCCACTTGTAGAGCTCGGTCATGCCGCCGACCAGCAGCCGATTCGAGGCCTCCGAAGCGAGCTGCCGAATATCGGGCGAGGCCGCCTGATCGCGCTGAAAGCGATACCACGCCACCGCCGCCGTGGTGGCGAGCACGAGCAAGGTCGCCACCCAGAACGACAGAAAGATACGAAGGAACAGCGAGCGCACGACTATTCAGGCCAAAGCGCCGGCGATCAGACTCTGGACTCGGCGCGCGCTTCGCCGGTGGCGATCAAGACATAGCCCGCGCCACGGATGCTGCGAATTTCGGGCAAGCCGTTTTCACCCAGCCCCAACTTACGGCGCAAATTGCTCACGTGCGTATCGATGCTGCGGTCGTAAGGAGTGAGGCGTCGGCCCAGCACGCGCTCGGTCAGCGACTCGCGCGACTGCACTTGTCCCACCGCTCGCATCAGCACTTCCAGCAGACGCAGCTCGGTGCCGGTGAGGCGCACCGACTGACCCGACAATGTGACTTCGAATGTCGCCGGGTCGAGGCGCAACGGACCGACGCTAACCGGATGCGCCGGCGTATCGGCATCGCGCGGCGAGAAGCGACGGAGCACTGCGCGCACGCGAGCCACCAGCTCGCGAGGATTGAAGGGTTTGGACAGGTAATCGTCGGCGCCCAATTCCAGCCCCACGATCCGATCCACGTCGGCGCCGTGCGCCGTCAACATGATGACTGGCACGGACAGGCTATGTCGCAGGCGACGCAGGACTTCGAAGCCGCTCAGCGAAGGCAGCATCACGTCCAGGATCACCAGGTCAAAGGGGTGCGAATCGGCGGTCAGGCGCTCCAGCGCCTCGGCGCCATCGCGCACGATCGACACCTGGAAACCCTCGCCGGAGAGGTATTCGGTGAGCATCTGACCGAGCTCGCGGTCGTCGTCGACGATCAGTACGGAGGCAGGCAAAGTCATGGTTCGGTCCATAGGGTCGGTCCCCGGCGCTGCGCCTGGACCATGGCATATCGAAAGCGCATCGGTTGCGAAGTTTCGTCAAGTTTACGCAGTGCGCGGCACAACCGCAGGCGGCGGGCTCGTTTGGCGCAGGCCCGTCGCTGCATTTCCTGGCGCGCCGGCGGATGTCCGAGATTCTCCGGGCGAGCGTACCCCCGCACGATGCGCTACGCGCCGCCGGAACCGCATTTCAAGGCTCCGCGTTGAGTTCGGGCCGAAGTGATAGACACGCAACGTCGATCAATGAGGAGAGGCTCATGAGCAGATTGATTGCATTTGTGGCAGCGGCCCTGTTGTCGGTCACGGCCTTCGCCGGCGACAACAAGGACAAAAAGGACCACTCGATGAATTCCTCCGCCGTCACCTTCGATTCGCTGGACAAGAACGGCGATGCTCAGCTCAGCAAGACCGAAGCGGCCGCCGACAAGGCGCTGGCCGACAGCTTTGCCGCCGCGGACAGCAACGGCGACGGCTATCTGAGCAAGACCGAGTTCACCGCCCGGCAGAAGAGCTGAGCGGGCGCCAACGTTTGTCCAACGTTTGTTGATGACGGGCCCCATCGCATGCCGCAGAGGCGGCCGCGGTGGGGCCTCGTCGTCTCTGCTACCCTAGAGACATGGCCGTACCCTGGTTACAAATCGTTCAGCTGGTGCCCTCGATCGTCGAGGTGTCTCGCGAGCTGCTGAAGCGCACCAAGCGCATGCCCGAACCGCAGGACATGCCGGTCCCGGAAAACGTCGACCAGCTGGCGCAGCGGGTCTTGACCCTGGAAGACAACGAGCGTCGTCAGGCCGAGCTGGTCAATCAAATGGCCCAGCAAATGTCCAACCTGACGCGGGCCCTGACGGCCCTGCATCGTCAGGTGCTGTGGTTGGGGGGTACGGCGGTGGTGGCCATCGTGGTCGCGATCGTTGCCATCGGCATGGCCGCCACACAATAGCGGAGGAGCTCGAATCGGCTCACTTTGGGGCGGCCTGATACAGCGGCAACACTCGCGGCACGTTCTTCTCAAGATCTCGAATACGCGACTCGCCCGAAGGGTGCGTGCTCAGGAATTCCGGCGGACCGCCGCCGCCCGCCTTGGACATCTTTTGCCACAGCGTGATGGCGGCATTCGGGTCGTAACCGGCGCGCGCTATGAGTTCCAGGCCGATGCGATCGGCTTCCGCTTCCTGCTCGCGACTGTGCGGCAACGTAAACGTCACAGCGGAAACCTGGCTGGCGATTTGCATGGTCGATTGCTCGGCGCCCGTCGCCACAGCGACACCGGCGAGCACCAGCTGTTCGGCGTATGCACGTGACAAACGTTCGCGTGAATGTTCGCGCAGCGCATGCGCGATTTCGTGGCCGATCACCGCGGCGAGCTCGGCGTCAGTCGGCTTGATGACGTCGATCAGACCGGTGTAGACCATGATCTTGCCGCCAGGCATGCAGTACGCATTCACGTCTTCGGAGCTCTGCACGTTGACTTCCCAAGCCCAGGCGGTGGCGTCGGGGCGAAACACCTTGGTCTGCGGGATCAGGCGCTGCGAAATCTTCTGCACCCGATCGTAACTCTGCTTGTCCGCGTTCAACGCGCCGGCCGCGCGCGCCTTGTTGATTTCCTGGTCGTAAGCGGCCTTGGCGCCTTCGTCGACCTTCTCCGCCGACACCGCCATCATTTGTTTTCGATCGACGCCGACGGCGCCGGGCGCCGTGGTCTGCACGCTCTGGCACGCGGTGACCAGCACCGCGACCGCGGCAACGAACAAGGCACGAATGCGCATGGGTTCCTCCTTACACGTGCAATGTTTCTATTGCTTGGGTGGTTCCGGGTTGCCGACGCTCACGTAGCGCGCCAGGCGCTGCAGCTGGCCGCCGAGCACCTCATCGACGATGGGCGCCCAGTCCGCCAGCGGCCGGTCGGCGAAGCCGCCGACATTATATGTAAACGTGATCCGCGAACCGCCCGCGGCCGACTCGATTTGCCAGGTCATCACGCCGGTAATGCCGAATTCCTGCAGCGGCCCGAGCGCGCCGTTGATGCGCAAGGTCTTGGCAGGCATCGCATACACCACGTTGCCGTGCTCGATGCCGGCGTACAGGCCGAGCTTTTCACAGAAGCAGCCGCGCACGAACGGCTCGAGCGTGAGATTGCGAGCGTCGCCCGAGTAGGTGTGCTCGGGGTCCCACCATTTGGCGACATCGGCCAGCGCCGCCCAGATGATCGGCGGCGCGACGTTGGGCGTCTCGGCAGTGTGGCGCAGATTGAAACCGCTCGGTCCGGCGCTGACGATTTCGGCCCGCGCGGCAGCGGCGCCGAGCAGGGCCGCCACCACAGCGATCGGAGCGACGATCGCGGCAACCCTTCGGGCGACCATCGAAGTCAGGCAAGCTCGCATGTTGTTTCCTCTTCCAGCACCCGCTGCGGGCGGCGCATGGTAATCCGGCGCGGCGAAGGATGGTAACCTAGCGGCCATGAGCAAGAAAAAAGCCCGAGGCGCCTCCAGGGCGGCCGACGCCGGCGTGCCCGAGGCGCACGTGCAGACCCCCACGGTGAGCGAGCAGGACGCCCGACAGGCCGTCGCAACGTTGTTGCGCTGGGCCGGGGAGGATCCAATGCGGGAAGGCCTGCGAGACACGCCCAAGCGCGTCGTGACTGCGTATCGCGACTGGTTCTCCGGCTATCTCAGCGATCCCGCCGACTATCTGCGCCGCACGTTCGAAGAAGTCGAAGGCTACGATGAGATGATCGTCCTGCGCGACATCGAATTCGAATCCCATTGCGAGCATCACATGGCGCCCATCATCGGCAAAGCACACGTGGGCTACCTGCCGACCAACAAAGTGGTGGGCATCAGCAAGCTGGCCCGCGTGGTCGACGGCTATGCGCGCCGCTTCCAGGTGCAGGAGAAGCTCACTGCACAGATCGCCCGATGCATCAACGACGTGCTCAAGCCCCGTGGCGTGGGTGTCGTGATCGATGCCGTCCATCAGTGCATGACGACGCGCGGCGTGCACAAGCGTGGTGTCTCCATGATCACCAGTAAAATGCTCGGCGACTTCCGCGAGGATGCACGAACGCGCAACGAGTTCCTGCGCTTCATCGACATCGCCAACGGCTGAGCGCGCCGAGATCGCGGAGCAGTCGCGCGCGATAGATTTAACACTTGTGCTCGCGCGCTCGGGGACTCCCGCAAATTGTCGGCGGAGGACCACACCAGCGCACACGAGTGTGACGAAGTTCTCGTTGGCACTTTCGTCACAGTTCTAGCATCCCGATCCGGTGGCATTGCCTTCGTGATACGACGAAGGTCGGATTCAGAGGTCAGGATGTGAATGCAGTAGCCGACACGACGATGCAGGAGCCGCAAGGTCGCCCCGTTCGCGCGCGCGCCGAGCACATCTCCATCGAAGCAGGCCACGACGACGTCCTGCCGAATGCGAAAAAGCGCCCCCACCGCAAGGCCCGACTGAATTACGCCCTGACCAGCAAACTGCGCGGCTGCGACACGCAGCTGGCGCTGCTCGACGATCATTTCCTGTCGGTACACCTGACGCGGCCGGACAGCGAGCCTAAGAAGTACGATTTCGATCTGCGTTTCGCCAATGCCAAGCCGATGATCGTGCGGCACATCGCCTGGTTCTGGCTGGCGCTGGCGATCAGCCTGGCGGGACTGGCGACGTGCGCACTGTGGATGTTGTGGCCGCAGACTGCGGCGGAGTGGCTCAGTCCCGTGCTGATCACGGCACTGGCCGCGCTGCTGGCGGCGGCGGGATCGGTGCTGATGTTTCTACGTCGCACCACCGAATCGTTGGAATTTACCAGCGTTCACGGTGGTGTAACGCTGGTGAGCGTGACTGGCGCGATCGGCAGCGCGCGCGAAGGCAAGAAGTTCTTCGTCGAGCTCATCAAGAGCATCAATGCGGCCAAAGCGGCGCGCCCGCAGCCGCCGCAACAGTTCCTGCGCGATGAGATGCGAGAGCATCATCGCCTGCGCGAGCTCGGTGTCCTGTCTGAAGCTCAGTACGAAACCAGCAAGTCGCGCATCCTGGCCGCGCATTAGTCTGTTGCGCTCTGTGTGAATCGCTCGACGTCGATCTCGGCGCGTAACGGCAAATGATCGGACGCGCGCTTGGCCAGCGGCGTGTTGTGAACTGCCACCGAGACGAGGGCCTGCACGGGCCGCACCCAGATGCGCGTCAGCGCGAGAAACGGCCAGAACGAGGGGAACTCGGGCGGCGCCAACGCCTGACCCAGGATCTTGTGCGCATCTCGCAACGTGCCCGCGCGAGGAAACCACTCGTTCATATCGCCGAGCACTACGGTCGGATGCTCCGGCGGCGAAGTCGAGACTGCATCGAGCAGCTGCCGCCATTGAAAGCGGCGTTCCGACCGGCTCAGCCCCAGATGAGTCGCGATCACGCGCAATGCGCGACCGCCGACATCCAACTCGACGTCCAGCGCGCCGCGCGGCTCCAACCATTTGCCGTAACTCAGATCGTGACGATGCACACTGAGCACTGGGAAGCGCGTCAGCAGCGCGTTGCCGTACTCGCCACTGTGTCGCACGATGCGCAAGCCCGGGATGGCCGCCATGTCCATGGTTTCGGAAAGGTATTCGAGCTGCTGCGAATCGTCTTCCTCGCCCGGCTCGTTATCGACTTCCTGCAACGCATAGATATCGCAGTCGAGCTCCTTGAGCACGTTGGCGATGCGCAGCGGCGAGCAGCGTCGGTCCAATCCAATGCAGCTGTGGATGTTGTAAGAACCGATCGATATGCGGCGCACGCCGGGCGCCGGCGGCGATTCAACCGCTTCGACCGGAACTTCGGTCTTAGACAGGACGCGTGTCGCGGACGCCATGTCGCGAAGGGTTTGCCGCCGACGACAGCAGCCAGCGCCGCACGTACCAGGTCGCTCCGCCAAGCAGGAACAGCACAAAGGCGATCGCCCAATAGTTGATGCGCGCAGGGTCGTCGAGCCACGCCGACAGCTGATCGCCGAACACTGTCGACGTGAGCGTGCCTGGCAGGATGCCGATCGCCGTCCCTAGCAGAAACTCCCACATCCGCATGCGAATCGCGCCGGCCACCACGCCCTCCACGGCGAACGGCGCCAATGGCACGAGTCGCAACGCCGTCATCGCGAGCAAGCCGCGACGACGCAACACTTGCAGAATTTTGTCCAGCTTGGCGCCGGCCATGCGACGCACCGTGCCCGGCTCGAGCCGCTTGCCCGCCACATACGTGGTCCACGCCGCCACCTGGATGCCGCTCATGGCGATGATGAATCCCCAGATCGGTCCGTAG
Organism: Steroidobacter gossypii; assembly: GCF_016801985.1. GTDB lineage: Bacteria > Pseudomonadota > Gammaproteobacteria > Steroidobacterales > Steroidobacteraceae > Steroidobacter > Steroidobacter gossypii. The sequence goes on from NZ_JAEVLS010000001.1 coordinate 492,405, forward strand.
GCGATCACCGCAAATAAAGTGATCAACGGTCGAGGAAACATCACGTACGACGCCGGCGTGTACGCGAGCAGCGTCAGCAGCGGCACCCACCAGGTCTTGCCCACTTCGCGCGCCCAGCCGGTGATGCGATTGCCGTCGAGATATTCCGCCAGCGGGGTGAATTGCCACACGGCCGTCAAGGCGATCAAACCCACTGCGATGGCCGCAAGCTTGCCCCAGGAGGGTCCGGTCGGCACCAGCTCGTCCGGTTGTTCCGAAGTATCGGTGATGAACGCTCTGCCGTGTTGGTCCGCCATGCTGGACTCGTCCCCGGAAGAGAAGATCTGCGCAAGGCCGCTCAGTTCCACCGGCTTTTCCGGATCGGCGACGCTGATGACGTTCAACAGGGTTTCGGGGATTTGCGGCAGGTCCGTCAGCGGTTTGAGCGTGCGATCGTCACGCTGCAGCCGATCGATCGCGTCCCGCATGTTGCCGGTGGCAGCGATCGCCTCGCCCACCTGCGTCACTTCGAAGCCAAGATGCTCGGCCAGCAGCAACGAGCGCAGCTCGCGGATCTGCTGCTGCACGTCTTTCCGGCCCCGCGCCTCGATCGTCAGATCGCACTCGGTGTCCAGGCCCATGGAGCGATTGGCCAGGTTCGCCGAGCCGATGCGCACGATGTCGTCGTCGATCACCATCATCTTGGAATGGACGTCGATGCAGGTGCCCTCCTTCAACCCGGCAATGAACGGATAGAAGGCCCGGAACCGCTTGTAACGGTCCGCCGCTCGCAGTTTCTGCACCAGCCGTGTGCGCAAGGTCTGCATGGTCAGCTCTTCCAGCCAGCCATGACTCAGCTCCCGCAGCACCACGATGATCTCGGGGCCGTCGGGCTCGGCAAGACGCGCCGCCAGCGCATCACCGATTTTGTCCGCCGTGAAATATTGATTCTCGATATAAATGCTGTGTTTGGCCGCAGCCACCATATCGAGATACAGCGCCTCGATTTCTTTGACACCGTCGTTGTCGTTGATCGCGGGCTCGGTGCGAGCGATGCCGACGGCTACGTCGGTGACATTCGCCACCAGCGACTGCGGCCAGCGCGATGTTTTCATCTCCTCCGCCGCGGCTCGGCGGCGAAACACGCGTCGCTGCGCGGCCGGTGGCTGCAACACCTCGCCGGTCGCTCGGCGCCAGCGCTCGCGAACCAGATCGCCCAACGCGCGAGCGGCGTCGCCTTCGACCGCCATCATCAAATCGTGAAAGGGCGGGTACGCCGTGCCCTTGAGATGTCGATGCTGGTTCTCGGGCGAATGCTCGTTGGTGTCCCAACGTCGGCAGGTCAGATCGATGCCGCCGTTGAACGCCACGGCGTCGTCGATGACCACGATCTTCTGATGATGCGAGCCACCGATGGGATGCGTGTTGTCGTAACGAAAATGCACGCGTCGATGCGGTTGCCAGCCCAGACCGTAGAACGGCGCCCACTCGCGGTCCAGGCCGAAAATCATCGGGTAGTCCCAGATCAGCACATGAATGTGCAGATGGCGATTCCGGCGCGCCAGATCGTTCAAAAAATCGCCCAGCTCCAGCTCGCAGTCGTCGGCGTGGCGACACATCAGCCGCGTGCGACTGTGGAAGTCCCAGCCAGTGATCAGAATGGAGCGTTTGGCCTTGCGCGCCGCTTCTACGAACGCCCTGAAGTAATTGTCGCCATCGACCAGAAATGCCGCGCGTTGCGCTTTTTCCACGCGCCAGCAATTGCGGCCGGGCTGGAACAAGGAAGCAGGGGCGTGAGGCGCGGACATGACTGGGTTTGCAAAATTGGCAAACGAGGTGATGTCGGCGAAACGCTCGCAGCGAGCGGCCGGTTCCCCAGCCGCTGCCCAACTCGCAAAGCGTGATTGTCGGTTATCAATAACCGCGCGTTACGTCGACGACCGACAACATCCTGTCGCCGGCCACGTAACGACGCACGTTCTCTCCAACCACTTGCAGTTGTGCGTCCTGCCCGAGATCCGAACTGCTGGAGATGTGCGGAGTGATGATGACGTTCGGCGCCTTCCACAGCGGATGACCGGCCGGCAAGGGCTCCGGATCGGTCACGTCCAGCGCGGCGCCCGCAATCTTGTTGCTCTCGAGCGCAGCGATCAGATCGGACGTGACGACGCTGCCACCGCGCGCAACGTTGATCAGATATGCAGTGGGCTTCATCTTGCCGAACAGCTCGGCATTGAAGATTCCCTTGGTTTCGGGTGTGAGCGGCGCGGTGTTCACGATGAAGTCGGCTTCACTCGCCAGCTTGTGCAGTTCGTCGGGCAGGCCGACATAACTGACGAAGTCCGGCCCGGTGCGGCCGCTGGCGCGCGTGGCTGTGACTTTCATTCCAAGTGCATGCGCACGCTTTGCCACCTCGGTGCCGATGCCGCCCAGGCCTACCACCAACAGGGTCTTGCCTTCGACCACGGCCATGCGGCCTGCGCGCAGACCGGGCGCCCATTCACCACGCCTTTGCGCGGGAATGAACAAATGCAGACCGCGAGTGAACGCCAGCATCATCGCGATCGCATGTTCGGCAATGATCGGACCGGTGATCCGTTGCATGTTGGTGACCAGAATGTTTCGTTCCCTGATGGCTGGCACGGACACGCAGTTCTCGACGCCGGCGGTCACGAGCTGGATCCATTGAATGGACTTGGCCGCGCTGAGCAGGTCGGCGCTGCAGACACCGATCGCGGCGTCGATGCTCGCGAGCTTGGCTCTCGCTTCCGGTGTGCCGGCCTGAATGAACTCGACCCCCGGGGCTGCCGATTGCAGCGCCGGACCGGCCTGTGCAGCGATACCGGCGAGCAGAATACGCTTGGGCTTGCGCCAGCCCTTGCGATCCTTCACCGGCGTCTCGTCCTGTTGCAGACCGAAGTGTTCGATGACGTCGGCGGCGGAGTTTTCCCCAGCGGTGGCGGAAGCCGCCAGCAGAGCACCGAGACAGGCGCCGATCAGCAGCGCGCGAAATTCCATCCAGCGATCTCCACTCGACTCAGGCGACGCCGTATTGGTTGAACCATGCCAGCATTTTCTGCCAGGCGTCCCTGGCGTCGGCTTCCACATAGGAAGGCCGATAATCGGCAAGGAAGGCGTGAGGCGCATTCGGGTACACGACGATCTCCGCATCGACTTTGGCTTTCTTGAGCGCCGTGCGCATTTGCTCGACCGTATCGAGCGGGATGCCCTGGTCCTTGCCGCCATACAAGCCGAGCACCGGCGCATTCAGATCGGCGGCGATGTTGACCGGATGTTTGGGCTGGTTCTCGGTGACATTGCCAACCAGCCGACCGTACCAGGCCGCGCCCGCCTTGAGCTGCTGGCTGTGCTCGGCGTATAGCCACACGATCCGGCCGCCCCAGCAGAATCCGGTGATGCCGAGCTTGGCGACGTCGCCCTTGCCGGACTCCTGCGCGAAGTTCACCGTCGCATCCAGATCCGCCATGACCTGCGCATCGGGCACCTGGGCCACGATCGGCAGAATCTGGTCGATGGACTTGAGCTTGGAAACATCGCCCTGGCGGAAGTACAGCTCGGGCGCGATGGCGTAATAGCCGGCCTTGGCGAAACGCCGGCAAATATCCTTGATGTGCTCGTGCACGCCGAAAATTTCCTGAACCACCAGCACCACTGGGAACGGCCCGCCCTTGGCAGGCATGGCGCGATAGCCTAGCAGCGTTTCCTCGCCCACCTTGATCTTCACATCGCTCGTGTCGATGCCCCTGGTGTCGGTGATGACGGTGGCGGCGCCGATCGGCTGCACCGCCAGTGCAAATCCCGCCGCGGCGAGCCCGCTGACCATCATGTGCCGGCGATTCAGCTCCATGCGCGAGAACACGTTGGCGATATCGGTCTGCAGATCCCGGTTCATGGCGCCCCCTAAATTACAATGAAGCTGCGGCCTTGCCGCGTTCATGAAGCGACCGAGTGTAGCGACGCGCTCGCCGCCTGCAAAGAATGAACCCGTTAAGGCAGGTGAATGCGACCTCCGTGTCGGTCGCGCGAACCATGGACGACAGTAAAAAATTCGTGACCGTCGAGCGCGCCGCATCGCGCGCCATCGACGCTGCGCGATTGACTGCGCAATGACTCGCCTTGCAATGGCAATAGCTCTGATTTGCTTGAAAACAAGCCATTCACGTCTGTCTGTTCATGTCTCGTGTTGGCTCGGTCGGTGCAAGTTTGCATGTTGACAGCGTTAGTCATTTGGCCCATGGTGCCCTCGTTCGGAAACCAAGGATCGTTACGCATCGAGGCGCAGCCGCGAGCGACGAATACGGCGCGAACTTCGATGCCTGCTCAGGGGGTCGTGACATGGACGGACGACTTGGGTCCCAGAGACCCGCAACGGCGCTGAAACCTCGCACCCACGCCGGATCGCGTGAGGGACCGCGAGGACGCTAGCGCTTCCATTTTCTTTCAGCATTCCTCGACTGCCCACCTGTGCGTGGGCGCCGACCACGTGCGCTCGTCTGTTACGGACTGGCGCGTGCGGACGTCTTTTGCCGCCGATCAGGGAGGACCTCATGTTTTGCTCATCAGTGTCGAATCGCGAGCTCATTGCGCCAGCGCGCGTGTTTCGCTGGCTGTTTGTGATATTGCTGGTCTGTTGTTCCGGAGCCATACCGAAAGCCTTCGCTCAAGCCGCCGGCTGCCAGGTCACGTACACCAAGAGTTGGGAAGGCGGCAACGGCTTCGGCGCCAACATCGCCATCCTGAACACCGGCCCCGCCATCGCCAATGGCTGGACCTTGCAATTCTCATTCACCAACGGCGAGCGCATCCAGAACGGCTGGCCGGTGAACTTCTCTCAACCCGCAGGCAGCGCGCAGGTGACGGTGTCCAGCAACGCATCCTGGAATCAAAGCATCGGCAGCGGTGCGACCTTCACCGCGGGTTTCAACGGAATCTCGACTGGCACGACCGGAACACCGACCGGCTTCACGCTGAACGGCACGGCTTGCAACGGTGATGGCGGTCCTGGCCCTGGCCCGACGCCTTCGATCAGCGCGACCCCAAGCTCGCTGACTGTGGCAGGCGGAGCGAGCGTCACGTCGAATCTGCGACTCAGCGCCGCGCCTACCAGCAGCGGCGTGACCGTCGCCCTCACCCGATCGGGAAGCACAGCGATCACGGCGTCGCCGACCTCGATCACATTCAACAGCAGCAATTGGCAGAGCGGTGTGAATGTGACTTTCAGCGCCGCGGCTGGCACAACCAGCGCCACCTCGACCTTCACCGCCGCCGCCAGCGGATATAACTCGGCAACGATCTCAGTCGCGCGCAGCACCGGCCCGGTGACGGGTCGCGTCGACAATCCCTATGTCGGCGCTGGCGTTTATAACAATCCACAATGGCGCGCGAATGCAGCCGCGCATGGTGGCAGCGCCATCGCCATGCAGCCGACCGGCGTGTGGATGGATCGCATCAGCGCCATCACCGGCAATAACAGCCCCACCACGGGCACCATGGGATTGGCCGATCACCTGGACGAAGCGGTGGCGCAGGATCAAGCCAACGGCTCCACGCCCATGGTCATTCAGATCGTGATCTACAACCTGCCGGGCCGCGACTGCGCCGCCCTCGCCTCCAACGGCGAGCTCGGACCCAACGATCTGCCGCGCTACAAAGCGGAATATGTCGATGTGATCGCCGGCATCCTGCGGCGCCCGGCGTACGCCAACCTGCGCATCGTGCTGATCATCGAAATCGACTCGTTGCCCAACCTGGTGACCAACGTCACCAGCCGCCCGACCGGCACCGCGATGTGCGACACGATGCTGCAGAATCGAGGCTACGTCGACGGCGTCGGCTACGCGCTCGCAACCTTCGGCGCCATCCCGAATGTTTATAACTATGTCGACGCCGGTCATCACGGCTGGCTCGGCTGGGACACCAACTTCGGCCCGTCCGTGGACATCATGCGGACCGCCGCGACCGCCTCCGGCAGCACGCTGGCGAACGTGCACGGCTTCATCACCAACACCGCCAATACCTCGGCGCTGCAGGAGCCGTATATCACTGTCGACAACACTACGCGTCCGTCGACCTGGATTGACTGGAATCAATTCAATGACGAGCTGACGTACGCGCAGGCATTCCGTCAGCGTGCCGTCCAGGCCGGCTTCGACGCCAACATCGGCATGCTGATCGACACCTCGCGCAACGGCTGGGGCGGACCGAATCGCCCGACCGGCCCGAGCAACGCGTCCGATCTCAACACTCGCATCGACGCATCGCGCATCGACCGACGCATCCACAAAGGCAACTGGTGCAATCCCAGCGGCGCCGGATTGGGCGAGCGTCCGCGAGCGGCGCCGGCTCCCGGCATCGACGCGTATGTCTGGATCAAGCCGCCCGGGGAGTCGGATGGCGCGAGCCGCGAGATTCCGAACGACGAAGGCAAGGGCTTCGACCGCATGTGCGATCCGACATACGGCGGCAACCCTCGCAACAACAACAACATGACCGGCGCGAAGCCGAATGCGCCGCTGTCCGGTCACTGGTTCCCAGAGCAATTCCAGGAGCTGTTGCAGAACGCCTATCCACCTCTGTAACAGGACGAACCGCGGGAGCCGGCGCCGCCTCGCGCGCCGGCTCTCGCCTGGAGCAAACGTTTCGGGCGAGGCACGGGACTTCAGCAGTTCAACGGAGGATGTATGAAGCTCGATTCGTTACGGACCATGCTGCTGGCCGCGCTGCTGCTCGTCATGAGCGGCGCTCACGGCCATGGCCTCATCCAGGACCCGCCGTCGCGCAACTGGTTCTGCGGCGCCATCACCAAACCCGATCAAGTGGCGAACGGGACTGCGCAATATCCCGTCTGCGGCGATGCCTTCAACGCGCCAGGCATCGATCCCAACGCTGGTTACAACTTCATGAGCGTGCTCACGCACACCACCGGCCGCTCGGGCGTCGGCCCGCGACAGAACGTCTGCGGGTTCAACTCGGAAAGTTGGAATGGCGCCGCAACGCCGTGGGATCAGTCGATCAACTGGCCGACGGTGCCCATGTCCGCGGGACAGAAAACATTCACCTGGAACATCTCGTGGGGCCCGCACTTCTCGGACACCGAAGAGTTCCGCTACTGGATCACCAAGCCGGGCTTTCAGTACCAGGTGGGCCGCCCGCTGTCCTTCAGCGATTTCGAGGACCAGCCGTTCTGCACGCTCACTTATAACGACGCGAACCCGAATGCCAACCCCAATGTGATTCCCAACCCCGGCGCGGCGACGTTCCAGACTCGTTGCAATGTGCCGTCGCGGACCGGTCGCCATGTGATCTACGCCGAATGGGGCCGCAACCAGTGGACCTATGAACGGTTCCACGGCTGCATCGATGCGATGTTCCAGGGCGGCAACGGACCCACGCTGGATGCGCAGATCGCGCTCAGCCCCGATGTGGCCGAGTTCGAAGGCAGCGGCTCCATCACGCTCGACGGCCGCGGCTCCACCGGCTCGAACCTGAGCTATCAATGGACGGTGGACTCGCAGAACCCATCGCTCTACACCCTGACCAACGCGAACCAGTCGGTCGCGACCCTCACATTGGGCGCTCCGCAAGCATCGTCGAATGTCACCGTCTCGCTGGTCGTATCGGGCGGCGGGTCTTCCGATAGCGCGACGCGCACGTTCGTGCATCGCCCGGCGAACACAGCGTCGCAATGGTTCGATCTGGGGCCGCTCACCGCAGAGTCGCGCGCGCTGACGGTTGGCGATCGCGTTTCTGTTCGCACTGTGACGACGAGCGGTCAGGATGCGTACTGGCCGACGACGCCGCTGACGATTACCGCAAGTAATGCAGCCGCTACCGCGTGGCCATTGGCGCTGGCGCAGGCCGTCAATGCGGGCAACGGCGCGGTGCGCATCGGCGCGCTCAACGCACAGAACCAAGTCGTGCCTCAGCAAAGCGCCACAGCGAATCGAGTGTTCGCGCAGAATTCCGCCGGCATCACAAGTGCGTTCCTGCAAGTCACTCCGGGTGATACGGGTACAGGCAATGGCGGCTTGACGGTCACGCCAGCCGTCGCCTCTGCAAGCGCGTACTACAACGAGCTGCATCTGCGCTTCGCCAATACGGCGCCCGTTACTGCGTTGTCCGCCACGATCGTGGTGCAGAGGACCACCGGCGTGAGCTACAGCGGCCAGTACAACACGCTCGGCAGTCAAGTTCAGCAGAGCAATTCGAGCACGTCTTCGGCGATCACGTATCAATACACGCTCGCTCCGGGACAGACGCTCAGTGCTGGAACGAATCGCACGCTCGCCGCGCAATTCGGTGGCACGGGCACCGCCCATCCGACCACGGGTGACACCTACACGGTGACGTACACCAGCGGTGGCACCCAGTACACCCAAACCGGCACGTTCTGAAGCAGCAACACGGAGGTCGATCATGCTTCGTTCATTTGTTCATCCAAGGTCAGCGGCCACAGCGCTGCCGGCGGCAGGGCCTCGGCCCCCGTCGTCCGCGCAGGCGGTGCGCTGGATTCTCACATTCATCACCCTGTTCGTCTGTTACCTAGTGATGGCCTCTGGCGCATTCGCGCAGAATGCCAGTTGCTCGGTGACTTACACCAAGAGTTGGGAAGGCGGCACCGGCTTCGGCGCCAACATCGCCATCACCAACACCGGCGCGGCCATCACCAATGGCTGGACGTTGAGGTTTAACTTCGTAAACGGCGAGCGCATCCAGAACGGTTGGCCGGTGACTTTCACCCAACCGGCGGGCAGCTCGCAGGTCACGGTGGCGAGCAACGCGTCTTGGAATCAAAGTATCGCCAGCGGCGCGACGTTTACCGCTGGCTTCAACGGCACCTCCACGGGCACGACTTCAACGCCGACCGGGTTCACGTTGAACGGCACCGCTTGCACGGGTGACGGACCTGGCCCCGGGCCGACGCCGTCGATCAGCGCGACTCCGAGCACGCTGTCGTTGGCCGGTGGTGCGACTGGCACGTCTTCGATCCGCTTGAGCGCCGCGCCCACCAGCTCGGTGACTGTGACACTCACGCGTTCGGGCAGCACCGCGATCGCGCACTCGCCCACCAGCGTCACGCTCAACAGCTCGAACTGGAGCACGGGCGTGAATGTGACTTTCACCGCAGCCGCGGGCACCACTGCCGCGACCTCGACGTTCACGGCCGCCGCTTCCGGCTATAACTCCGCGTCGATCTCTGTTTCGCGGACGACGTCCAATCCCGGCGGCGCGGTGTTCCGAGTCGATCCCAGCGGCAGAATCACCAAGAACGGCCAGGTCTTCCCGGTGCGCTGTGGCTCCTGGTTCGGCCTCGAAGGTCGGCACGAGCCTTCCGACGATCCGACCAATCCCAGCGGCGCGCCCATGGAGCTGTACATGGGCAACACCTTCTGGGCCAATGGCAACTCTGGCACGGGCCGCACCATTCAACAGACCATGACCGAGATCACCGGCATGGGCATCAACGTGGTGCGCCTGCCGGTCGTGCCGCAGACGCTGGATGCAAACAATCCTCAAGGTCGCGAGCCATACCTGAAGAATCATCCTTCGGTGCGCGTGCCCAACTCGCGGCAGGCGCTGGAGGAGTTCATCCGGCTGGCGGATCAGAACAACATCGAAGTGATGCTGGACGTACATTCGTGTTCGAACTACATCGGCTGGCGCGCCGGCCGCCTGGATGCGCGCCCACCTTGGGTCGATGCGACTCGCGACAACTACGACTTCACCCGCGAGAACTACTCGTGCGCGGCGAGTGGCAATCCGAGCACTGTGACGACCACGCATCCGTACAACCAGACGATGTGGCTCGACAACCTGCGGACCCTGGCCGGTCTCGGCACGCAGCTGGGCGTCGATAACATCATCGGCATCGATATTTTCAACGAGCCGCACGACTACACCTGGGCGCAATGGAAATCGCTCACCGAAGCCGCGTATCAGGCGATCAACGCCGTGAACCCCAACACGCTGCTGTTCGTTCAGGGCATCGGCACGGTGGCCGGCACGCAGGACGGCACGCCCGACACCACCACTGACGTGCCACACGGCGCGGCCTCTTCCAATCCAAACTGGGGCGAGAACCTGTTCGAAGCAGGCACCAATCCCATCAACATTCCCAAGGAACGCCTGGTGTTCTCGCCGCACACTTACGGCCCGTCGGTGTTCGTGCAGCGGATGTTCATGGATCCGGCGCAGCCTCAGTGCGCTGGCCTGGAAGGCGACGCAGCCGGCGATGCCAACTGCAACATCGTCATCAACCCGACGCAGCTGCGCGCCGGATGGGAAGAGCACTTCGGCTATCTCAAGGACCAGGGCTATGCCATCGTGGTCGGCGAGTTCGGCGGCAACCTGGATTGGCCACAAGGCCAGGCCAGCATCCGCGACCGCGACCGCTGGAGCCACATCACCCCGGGCGTCGATGCCCAGTGGCAGGATGCCTTCATCGACTACATGGTCGATAGAAACATCGAAGGCTGCTACTGGTCCATCAACCCCGAATCCGGCGACACCGCCGGCTGGTACGGCCACGCCTACGACCCGGTGTCGAACACCGCCGGTTGGGGTGAGTGGCGACCCTTCGATCAGCGCAAGACGAATCTGCTGAATCGGTTGTGGGGCCGGTGATAGGAGCTTGAAATTCCGGGGCTGGCTGCACCAGCCAGCCCCGGTGTCGAGACTGGTCGACTGTTACACCAACACGCGCTCGATGCCGCCGGCGTTGGCTTTCTGCACGTACTCAGGCAGCCAGTTCGAGCCGAGCACGTGCCTGGCGATCTCAACCACGATGTAATCCGCATCGACGTCGGCATCGTCGTTGTACCGCTTCAGCCCCTGCATGCACGACGGGCAAGACGTTAGAATCTTAACGTCACCTTTGAAGCCGTCCGCGCGCAGCTGCTCCGCCCCCTTGCGCATTTCGATCTCCTTGCGGAACCGAACCTGCGTGGCGACGTCGGGGCGAGTCACAGCGAAGGTGCCAGACTCACCGCAGCAGCGGTCGTTCTTCTCGACCTTGCCGTTCACCTGGTCGTTGATCAGCGTGTTGACCACCTTCAAGGGGTCATAGCTTTTCATCGGCGTGTGACACGGATCGTGATACATGTACCTCACACCGGTGACGCCTTCGAGCTTCACGCCCCGCTCCATCAGGAACTCGTGAATGTCGATGATGCGACAGCCCGGGAAGATCTCGTCGAATTTGTAGCCCTGTAACTGATCGAAACAGGTGCCGCAGCTGACCACCACCGTCTTGATGTCGAGATAGTTCAACGTGTTCGCGACGCGATGGAACAGCACACGGTTGTCCGTGATGATCTTTTCCGCCTTGTCGAACTGACCCGCTCCGCGCTGGGGGTAACCGCAGCAGAGATAACCGGGCGGCAGAACCGTCTGCACGCCAACCTGCCAGAGCATCGCCTGCGTCGCCAGCCCGACCTGGGAGAACAAACGCTCCGAGCCGCAGCCCGGGAAATAAAACACCGCTTCCGAATCGCTGGTGGTGCGCGCCGGATCGCGAATGATGGGCACGTAGTGCCGATCTTCGATATCCAGCAAAGCGCGCGCGGTCTTCTTCGGCAGCCCACCAGGCATCTTCTTGTTGACGAAGTGAACCACCTGCTCGCGCACCGGCGGCTTGCCGGTCGTCGCGGGCGGACGCGCCGTCTGCGCAGATGCGACCACGCTCAGCGCGCGATTGGCCATGCGTTGCGCCTTGAAGCCCCATTCAAGCATGGCCGTGCGCGCCACCTTGATGGTCTGCGGATTGGTCGCGTTCAAGAAGAACATCGACGCCGCCGTACCTGGATTGAAACGCTTCTTACCCATCCGACGCAGCAGATCGCGCATCGCCATGGAGACATCGCCGAAGTCGATGTTCACCGGGCAAGGCTTCTCGCACTTGTGACAGACCGTGCAATGGTCCGCCACATCCGAGAACTCATCCCAGTGACGCAGCGACACGCCGCGACGGGTCTGCTCTTCGTACAAGAACGCCTCGATGAGCAGCGACGTAGCCAGGATCTTATTACGCGGCGAGTACAGCAGATTCGCGCGCGGCACATGCGTCGCACACACCGGCTTGCACTTGCCACAACGCAGACAGTCCTTGATCGCATCCGAAATCGAATTGATATCGGACTGCTGCATGATCAGGGACTCGTGCCCCATGAGATTGAAGCTGGGCGTATAGGCATTGCGCAGATCGCCGCCGGGCATCAGCTTGCCTTTGTTGAAATGCCCGTCCGGATCGACGCGATCCTTGTAGCGACGAAACTCCTCGGTCTCGGCGTCCGTCAGGAATTCCAACTTGGTGATGCCGATGCCGTGCTCGCCGGAGATCACGCCGTTCAACCCGCGAGCGATCTGCATGATGCGCTCCACGGCGTGATTCGCCGTCTGCAGCATCTCGTAATCGTCGGAGTTCACCGGGATGTTGGTGTGCACATTGCCGTCGCCAGCATGCATATGCAGCGCCACCCAAACGCGACCCCGCAGCACGCGCTTGTGGATTTGTTCCACCGCCTCGAGGATCGGCAGGCACGCGCCCCCGACGAACAGGCGGCGCAGGTGCGCGCGCACTTCGGTCTTCCACGAAGTACGCAGCGAACGATCCTGCACCAGATCGAAGACACGAACATTCGGTTCGCGCTCGACGCGACGTTCGAAGTCGCCTCGCAGCGGCGCATAGCCCAGCGACGCCAACTGAGGCAGCGCTTCGCTGAGCGGCGTGTCCAGATGCTCGGCGAGGTACGTCCAGCGCGCGAGCGTATCGGCGATGACTTGTTGAGCCTGTATCTGCCGATCGCCGAGCAATTCGGCCCGCGACACGCCGGCCAAATCGGGATCGTCGACCTTGCCCAACGGCAACTCGGTCTCGAAGAAATCGCGCAACTCGCGCAGCATCTTGACCTTGTTGGCGAACGATAGCTCGATGTTGATGCGCTCGATGGCGTCGGTGTAGTCGCCCATGCGATCCAGCGGAATCACCACGTCTTCGTTGATCTTGAAGGCGTTGGTGTGTTTGGCGATCGCGGCCGTGCGCGAACGATCCAGCCAGAACTTTTTGCGTGCGTCCGGGTTGACGGCCACGAAGCCCTCACCCGCACGACTATTGGAGATACGCACGACTTCGGACGTAGCACGCGCGACGGCGTCTTCGTCATCGCCCACGATGTCTCCGAGCAGGACCATCTTGGGCAAAGCGCCGCGCTTGGACTTGGTGGCATAACCGACCGCGCGCAGATAGCGCTCGTCGAGATGTTCCAGGCCCGCCAGCTGCACGCCGGTAGTGCGCGCCTCGTTGTCGAGGAATGTTTTGATTTCGACGATGGACGGAATCGCGTGCCGCGCGTGACCGAAGAACTCCAGACACACAGTGCGTGTGTGCTTGGGCATGCGATGAAGAATCCAGCGCGCCGACGTGATGACGCCGTCGCAACCTTCCTTCTGCACGCCCGGCAGACCGCCGAGGAATTTGTCGGTAACGTCTTTGCCCAGACCGGCCTTGCGGAACTTGCGACCTTCGATGTCGACGCGAGCAGTGCGCAGCACACGAGCGCGCGCCGGATTGTCGCGACCGTCCTTCCAGATCAGTTCGAACTTGGCGACTTCGACGTCGTGAATCTTGCCGCGGTTGTGCTCGAGTCGGGTCACTTCCAGCCAGTTGCCGTCTGGATCGACCATGCGCCACCAGACGAGATTGTCGACCGCCGTGCCCCACAGCACCGCTTTCTTGCCGCCGGCGTTCATCGCCACGTTGCCGCCGATGCACGATGCATCCGCCGAGGTGGGATCGACGGCAAACACCAGACCGGCACGTTCGGCCGCATCGGAGACCCGGCGAGTCACCACGCCGGCGCCGCTGAAGATGGTCGGCATCTTGGCGTCCGGTGTGGACGCACCGGGAATGTCGATGGTCTCGATCTCTCCCAATGTTTCCAATTTCTCGGTGTTGATGACCGCCGAGAGCGGGGTCAGCGGAATGGCGCCACCGGTATAACCCGTGCCGCCGCCGCGCGGAATGATGGTGAGCCCCAGCTCGATACACGCGCGCACCAGCGCCGGAATCTCGTGCTCAGTGTCCGGCGACAACACCAGAAACGGATATTCGATACGCCAGTCGGTCGCGTCCGTCACGTGCGAGACACGAGCGAAGGCATCGAAACGAATATTGTCGTCGCGAGTGTGGCGTTCCAGCAGACGCCGCGCGCGCTTGCGAAGCTGCACCAACTGATCGAAGTCGGTGGCGAACGACTCGACCGCGCGCCGCGCGGCCTGCAACAGCTCGCCGACTTTGCGATCGCGCTCCGGATCGGAAACATCGCGACGCCGCTCGATCTCGTTGAGGCGGTGATGCAAGGCCTCGATCAGCTGTCGGCGACGCTTCGGGTTGTCGACCAGATCGTCCTGCAGATAGGGATTTCGCTGCACGACCCAGATGTCGCCGAGCACCTCGTACAACATGCGTGCGGAGCGACCGGTGCGGCGTTCACTGCGCAGCTCATCGAGCACCACCCACAACCGCTCGCCCAGCAGCCGGATCACGATTTCGCGATCCGAGAACGAGGTGTAGTTGTAGGGGATTTCGCGCAGGCGAGCTGCCGGACCCACCGCGGCGGCGGTCTCCGGCTCCAGGGCGTCGAGCGGTAGGGACAGGTTGCGCAAGGTAGTAAGGCGAGAGCCCAGGCGAGGTATGGACCGCGATTGTAGTGGTAACAGTGCGGTCGATGAAGGCGCGAATACCTGATAACCCCTTGATCTGGGCAATCCTTTATATTCCCCAAACCAAACTGCATAAGCGCCCACCAGCGCCCATCAGCACCACGGAGCCGCCGGTCGCATGAATACTCATCTGTCAGCCCTGGAAGCCCGCTTGATCGGCAGCCTGATCGAAAAGGCCATCACCACTCCCGACCAGTACCCGCTATCGCTCAATGCGCTGGTGAATGCCTGCAATCAGAAGAGCAACCGCGAGCCGGTGCTGAGCCTGGACGAGCGCACCGTGCAGGAAAGCGTCGAGGGCCTGGTGAAAAAGCATCTGGTGCTGGAAAAGTCGGGCTTTGGCAGCCGCGTGCCCAAGTACCAGCACCGCTTCTGTAACACCGGCTTCGGCTCGTTCGAGTTCACGCCGGTGCAAACCGCCGTCATCTGCGAGCTGCTGTTGCGTGGGCCGCAAACGCCGGGCGAGTTGCGCAGTCGCGTGCCCCGCATGGCGCAATTACACGACGCCTCGGAGATTGAAACAGCCCTTGAAGATCTCGCGACTCGCCCCGATGGTCCGTTCGTCAAGCAACTGCCACGGGAGCCCGGCCGCCGGGATTCCCGCTACGCGCATTTGTTCAGCGGCGAAGAAGAAATCCCGGTGACGCCGGCCGAGGCTCGGGCTGAATCGCCGCCGAACCAGCCCAGCACTCACAGCCCCTCGCTGCAAGCTCGTGTGCTCCATCTGGAGGAGCAAGTGGCGGCGTTGCGCCAGGAATTGGCAGCACTGCGCTCGAGCATTAAGACGCCGTAATAAAGCCCGCTGGCGGCAAACTTTGGCGGCGGTGGGGCGTCTCACTGGCATTGCATTGGAAACCTTGAGATGGGAGGAACACTCAATGCCGGTCAGACAACCCTTCAAGCGAGCCAAGGCCACAGCGACGGCGGTGGCCGTCGTCCTCGGAGTCGCGATGGCTGGCTGCTCTGGCAGCTTCGCGGACAATCCAGTTCAATCTGCCGCATCGAGCGCGCCGCCGGCCGTTGAAACCGCCTCGCCGCGCAACTTGGCGGCGGCCCTTCCCGATTTCGCCTCGCTGGTCGATCGCTACGGCCCCGCCGTCGTGAACGTCGCGGTGGTCGGCAAGAGCCAGCCCGTGGCCGACTTCCCGGGCATGTCGCCGAACGATCCGTTCTACGAATTCTTCCGCCGCTTCGGCCAGCCCGTACCCCGCGGCCGCCAGAACATTCCTCAGCCGCGCGGTGAGGGTTCCGGCTTCATCGTGAGCCCGGATGGTTACATCCTGACCAATGCCCACGTGGTGGATAACGCCGAAGAAGTCACGGTGAAGACCACCGATCGCCGCGAGTACACGGCCAAGGTGGTGGGCACCGATCCGGCCACGGACATCGCGGTACTCAAGATCGACGCCACCAATCTGCCTACGGTGAAAATCGGCGACGCGTCCAAGCTGCGGCCCGGTGAGTGGGTGATCGCCATCGGCTCGCCGTTCGGCTTCGAGAACAGCGTCACCGCCGGCATCGTCAGCGCCACTTCGCGCTCCATGCCGGGCAGCAACTATGCGCCGTTCATTCAGACCGACGTGGCCGTGAACCCCGGCAACTCCGGCGGTCCGCTGTTCAACATGCAGGGCGAGGTGGTCGGCATCAACTCGCAGATCTACAGCCGCAGCGGCGGCTACATGGGTCTGTCGTTCGCGATCCCCATCGACGTCGCCAGCAACGTGCAACAGCAGCTGGTGTCCACCGGCAAGGTGACTCGCAGCCGCATCGGTGTGTCGATTCAGGATGTGAATGCGCAGCTCGCCGAATCGTTCGGCCTGGATCGCCCCCGCGGCGCGCTGGTCGGCATGGTCGAAAACGACGGCCCGGGCGAGAAGGCCGGCATCAAGGCCGGCGACGTGATCTTGAAGGTGGACGGCGCCGAGATCGAAACGTCCTCGCAGTTGCCCGGCATCATCGCTTCGAAAAAGCCCGGCAGCACCGTGAATATCGAGGTGTGGCGCGACGGCGGCATCAAACGCCTGACCGCCAAGCCGGTGGAGATCGCGGAGAAAGGCGTCAAGGTCGCCAATCGCGACGACCCCGAAGCCGACGAGACGGCCAAGCTCGGCCTCGTGGTGCGTCCGCTGGATCGCGAGGAGAAACAACAGGTCGACACTGAGGGCAACCTGGTCGTCGAAGATTCCGACGGCCCGGCGGCCGCTGCCGGTGTGCAGCGAGGCGACATCATCCTCGCGGTCAACAACAAGCCGGTGAAGTCGGTCGAAGACCTGAAGAACGCGGCCCGCAAGAGCAAAGGCAAAGTGGTGGCCTTGCTGATCGAGCGCGAAGGCGGCCAGATCTTCGTGCCGGTCCGGGTGGGCTAACCTCGGTTTGTGTCCCCGTTTGAATGCTGATCGGCGATGGCGGAAACTTCTCCTCGGCTCCCCTCCCCGCCATCGCCGGTCAGCGCCGGTCAGCTCGACTGCATGAAACTACTGCTCATCGAAGACGATCTGCAGGCCGCCGAATACCTCATCAAAAGCCTGCGCGAAAGCGGCTACAGCGTCGATCACAGCCCGGATGGGCGCGACGGCCTGGAGAAGGCCACGCAACGTCACTACGACGTGATCATTGCCGATCGACAGTTGCCGCATGTCGACGGGCTCACCATCATCACCACCCTGCGTGAGCGCAACGATCGCACTCCGGTGTTGATCCTCTCGGCGCTCGGCACCGTCGACGATCGCGTCCATGGCCTGAAGGCCGGCGGCGACGATTACCTCACCAAACCTTTCGCGTTCGCCGAACTGCTCGCGCGCATCGAAGCGTTGAGCCGCCGCGGCTCGGCATTGGCCGAATCGAGCCGACTCAAAGTCGCCGACCTGGAGCTGGATCTGCTGGCCCGCAAAGTCACGCGCGCCGGACAGAACATCGATCTCACCACCAAGGAATTTCAGTTGCTGGAGTTCCTGATGCGCCGGCCCGGCCAGGTGGTCACCCGCACCATGCTGCTCGAAGGCGTCTGGAACCTGCACTTCGATCCGCAGACCAATATCACCGACGTGCACATGAGCCGCCTGCGCAACGCCGTCGACAAAGGGTTTTCCCGTCCGCTGATCCACACGGTGCGTGGCGCGGGCTATGTGTTGAAGGAATAGGCGCGGGTCTGGCGACCGGCGGCCGGGCCGGATTCCCGGGTAGAATGGCCGCCACTTCATCCACGATCATTCAGAGCAGCGAACGCATGACCGACGCCGGCAGGCCGGATACCGGCGGGCCGAAGACGCGCCCGCGACCGCGCATGCGACTGTCCACGTCGCGGCTCGCGATGCTGTTCATCGTGATTTTCGCCGTCGGCGTCACGCTGGTGCTCACCGCTGTTTATTTCCTGACGGCGCGCGTGCTCGACCAGGAAGTCGACGCGGTGATCAATTCCGAAGTCAACAACCTGGTCGACGACTACTCGCGAGGCGGCCTGCTGCAGCTGATCTCGACGCTGCATCGTCGCGCCGACGGCTGGGGCCGAACCGGCGCGGTGTATCTCCTGGTCGAAAGCAACGGCTTCCCTCTCGCCGGCAATCTCGCGCGTTGGCCCCAGGTGGTCAGCCGCTACAACGACTGGGTCGAGTTCGAAATCGACGCCAGCGAAGCGGGCGGCGCCGTGTCGCATCCGGTGCGCGCACAGATCATTCGGTTGCCCGGCAATCGCTGGCTGCTCGTTGGCACGGACATTCTGGATCGCAGTCGGCTGGCATCGCGGCTGCGCACGGCGATGTTCTGGGGCGTGGGCGCGAGTGTGCTGTTGGCAACGCTCTTCGGGTTGAGTTACAGCCGGCGCATTCGCCGTCGCGTTCGCGCCGTCGCGGCGACTTGCGAATCGATCATGGCCGGCGATTTGTCCAGACGTTTGCCAGTTGAACCTGCGCACGATGAGTTCGATGCGCTGGCCGCGGCGGTCAATCGCATGCTTGAAACCATCGAGCAGCAGACCGAAATGCTTCGCACGACCTTCGATAGCGCTGCTCACGACTTGCGTGGACCTTTGTATCGCGCGCGCGTTCGTATCGAAGAGTCGTTACAACATGAGGGGCTGGCCGACAACGTTCGCGAGACGATGGAAGCCACGCTCGCCGAACTGGATCGCGTGCAACGAACCTTGGGAACATTGTTGCAGATCGCGCAGACCGACGGCCGCGGCCGCGACGTTCCTACCGAAGACGTCGATGTCGCCGCGCTCGCTCGCGAGTTGGTCGAGCTGTATCAACCCGAAGCCGGTAATAGAAACATCAGCCTCGACTATCGCGGCGATACCACCGCCATCTTGCACGGCAATCGTCAACTGCTCGCGCAAGCTGTGGTCAACCTGTTGGAGAACGCCATCAAGTACGTGCCCGATGGCGGCAAGGTGGAAGCCAGCGTGCGCAGCGACGGCAATGCCGTCACGCTATGTGTGGCCGACAACGGTCCCGGTATTCCCGAAGCCGACCGCACCCGCATTCTGCAACCCTTCGTGCGCCTCGAACGCGATCGCGATCAAGTCGGCAGCGGCCTCGGTCTGAGCCTCGTCGCCGCCGTTATGCGCCTGCACCGCGCCGCCATCGAACTCCTCGACAACCGCCCCGGTCTGCGCGTGCAATGTGTGCTGCCGGTCCAGCCGCAGCGGCTGTCGAGCAACGTCACTTGAAAGAACCTTGCGAAACTATTGCGGGTCCACCTTCACCCAGATCGCGAGTTCGTTGGCGCCGGTGCTGTAGTTGCGACTGAGAATGCCGCTGTCGGTGCGGGAGGAGGACTCGCTGACGCTGCCGAGTTGGATCCAGGTTCCCAGGCGCCCCGTCACCTGTGTGTTCAAGGATTGGGACTGGATGCCGCCGCCGGAAACGCGTTCGTCCTGTTGTGAGATTTCCAGGATGACCTGCTCGCCGGCCAGTCGCGGCGTGACCATGAAGCCGCGCTGGAGATCGCGATGCTCGACGGCGCCTGCGACGAACGGACGACGACCGCCGCCGATGGCGACGGCAGTGACGATCGGCACGCTGGTGCCCGTAGCAATGAATGCGGAACTGCCTTCGAGCACGGAGACACTCGACACGCTGGAATTCTGAGTCTGCAGCGTGCGCTCGCCGGCACGCACGGTGACACCCGATCTGGACCGCGGCCGTTCGTTGACGGAAACACCGCCATCACCGGTGCGCAACGTTCCTGATGCCGAGGCTTGTTCGCGCTGAATGTCCTGCGCCGTGCTTCGTCGAACTGAGACCAGCATCTGACGCTGTTGCCGATCCAGCTGCTCCACCGCCGAGCGCAGCTGTGCGAGGTTCGCATTGCTGGCACGAACGAACAGCTTGTAATCCTGTCCTGTCAGCGCGCCGCCCTGTTCGAGCAACGGCTGAAGCACGGGGATGAGCTCCTCGGCGCGCCGATGCTTCAGATCGATGACCGTCAGCGACTGCGCCCATGCCAGCGCTGCAATCAGGCAGGCGCTGATGCCCACCCAGGACCATGGCTGCAGCCGACCATTCTGCTTGCGCGAATTGTTCATGAAGCCTCGCTGCACGGGCCTAAGTGCCTGTGCGGAGATGATTATTCGACCGGCTCAGGCAAACGCCTAAGCACAAACAGCGGCTTTGCCGCGGCGTCGGCCTCTCAAGCCGCAGCAGATTATGCCGAATCAGGAGCTGTGCGGTCCTTGAACCGCGGCTCGTCTGTCGGTTCCGGAAACTCAATGAATCTGATCCTCGGCATCGTGGTGGTGTTCGGCTGCGTGCTGGGCGGCTTCGCCGCTCATGGCGGCCAGCTCGCGGCGCTTTGGCAACCCTTCGAACTGGTCATCATCGGCGGCGCGGCCATCGGCGCGCTGATCATCGCCAATCCGTTCAGCGTCACCAAACGGGTGGCGGCCAGCATTCCTGCGTTGCTGAAAGGCTCCCCGTACAAAAAGGATCACTACCTCGCGCTGTTCTCGGTCATGTACGAGTTGCTGTCGATCGCGCGCAAGGAAGGCATGATGGGCCTGGAGCGCGTCATCGAAGAGCCCGAGAAGAGCGAGCTGTTCAAGAAGCGGCCGCTGATCATGAAAGATCATCACGCGGTGGAATTCATTCAGGACTATCTGCGCCTGATCATCAGCGGCGACATGGACCAGCACCAGCTCGAAGCGCTGATGGATCTGGAAATCGAAACGCATCACCACAGCGGCGAAGAGCCGGCGCAGGCGCTGAACAACGTCTCCGACGCGATGCCCGGCTTCGGCATCGTCGCGGCGGTGCTCGGCATCGTGAACACCATGGGCGCGCTCGGCGGTCCGCCGGAAGAGATCGGCATCAAGGTCGCCGCCGCGCTGGTCGGCACCTTTCTGGGCATCCTGCTCGCCTACGGTCTGCTCGGCCCGATGAGCAAGGCGATGGAGCGTCGCGCGCGCGACGAGACGGCGTTCTACACCGCCATCAAGACCTGCATCATGGGATTCCTGCAGGGTCATCCGCCGCAGATCGCGATCGAGTTCGGTCGCAAGTCGACGCCCGCGGATCTGCGCCCGAGCTTCAAAGATCTCGAAGCGCAGCTGCGCGGCAAGAAGTCCTGATCGGGGCACGTCATGGCACGCGGCAACGGTGGGGGCGGCGAAGCGCTTCGACCTATCATCATCAAGAAGGTCAAGAAGCGCGGCCA
This sequence comes from Steroidobacter gossypii, assembly GCF_016801985.1. Lineage (GTDB taxonomy): Bacteria > Pseudomonadota > Gammaproteobacteria > Steroidobacterales > Steroidobacteraceae > Steroidobacter > Steroidobacter gossypii. Next base: position 513,774 of record NZ_JAEVLS010000001.1, read on the forward strand.
TGGCCATCATGGCGGCTCGTGGAAAGTGGCCTTCGCCGACTTCGCCACCGCGATGATGGCGTTCTTTCTGCTCCTGTGGCTGATGGGTTCCACCACCGAACAGCAGAAGGGCGCGATCTCCGAATATTTCAACAATCCCTCCGGCGCGGCAGGCGCCAGCACTGCGCCTTCGTCCTCCGCTGTGCAAGGACCCGGCGGCGCGAGCACCAGCATGATCCAGCTCGGCGGCGCGATGGAGTTGCACACCGCCAGCGATATCCAGGAGGCGCCGGCCAGCAACGACGACGAAGCCGAGAAGCGCGCTGAAGAGCTCGATCGCGAGCGATTGGCTGCGCTGATGAACGAATTGAAGCAGGCCATCGAGGCGCGCGAGGCGCTGGCCAAGTTCAAGGATCAGATCCTGCTCGACATCACACCCGAGGGCGTGCGCATTCAGATCATCGATCACGAACGCCGCTCGATGTTCCCTCTGGGCAGCTCGCGATTGGAAGAGTTCACCGCCAAGATCCTTTACGAGCTGGCGAACATCATCAAGACGGTGCCGAACCGCATCAGCATCAGCGGCCACACCGATATCAAGCCATACGTCGCCAACAACTACAGCAACTGGGAGTTGTCCGCCGATCGCGCCAACGCCGCTCGCCGCGCGCTGATCGTCGGCGGCCTGCCGCAGGAGAAGGTCGGCCGCGTGGTTGGATTGGCCTCGAGTGTGCTGCTCGACACCGCCGTGCCGGACAGCCCGGTGAACCGGCGCATCAGCATCATCGTGATGAACCGTCGCACCGAAGAAGCCATCCTTCACGAGAACGGCACCTTGCTCGCCGTTCAACCCGACGGCGCTTCGCCTTCCAGCGAAGGCTCCACTGGCGGCGCTGCTGCTCCGATCGCCGCCGTTTCTCCGATCGGGTTGCCCCAGTAGTCATACAAGTTTCTGCAGAAACGCCGCCGCGATCTGGGCACCCGCGAGGGTTGATCTATTCGATTGACGCTGGCTACGTCGCGGCACTATCGTGCCCACCGGACGGACACCTTCGCTCGCTGATGTTCACTGGGAACAAGGAGAAAACATGTCCAACATGGCGACCGTGGAACTCAAAGCTTTCGTCCCGGCGAAGGACTTCGAACTTTCCAAGCAATTCTATATCGATCTGGGATTCACGCTTGGCTGGTCGTCAGACGTTATGGCTCAGTTCCATGCCGGCGCATGCACCTTCCTCCTGCAGCGCTTCTACGTCAAGGAGCATGCGGAAAACTTCATGATGCATCTGCTGGTCGAGGATGTGGAATCGTGGTGGCGCCATGTCGAGGCAGCCCAACTCGCCAAGAAATACGGCGTCCGCGTCCTGCCTCCCGCCGATCGCCCCTGGGGCATCCGCGACTTCACCATCGACGACCCCACCAGCGTTCTCTGGCGCATCGGCCAGGGCATCGAGAACGCTCCACAAACATGAAGCACGTTCCTTCTCTGATCCTGATCCTAGCCGTTCTGGTGCTAGCAGCCTGCGCCAGGGAACCGTTCAGGGTTTGCTTCGGACCCATATCGAGTGGCGACTGCAAGAATTTCCGCTCCGCTGAGCATTTCGAAGCCTGGGAAGCTGCCGAACGCGAAAAGCAGAAGCGCGCGGCAGCCAACTTCCCCGACGACTTCCGAGACATCGTCGCAGTGGTGCTGAAGGCCTCTTTCAAGAACAACGAATCCGAGTTCAAGAACACCAGGAATCAATACTTCGTCTCGGTCTTCGGTGAAGATCTCGATCCAACCACGCAAGCCAAGCTGCTGGCGCTGGGCCTGGTGACGGAACCCGCATCCCGTTACGTCAGAAGCCAGCGTGAGCCGGCGTTCCAGGATGCGACTGGAACCTATCTGAGCAACACCGAGGTGTATGTCTCCTCCATTAAGCGTCTGCGTGACGGCGCTTACGACGTAGAGTTTGGATACAACTGTGGCGAGCTCTGTGCGGGCCACTATATCGAGTGAAGCGAGAGTCTGGCCAGTGGGTGTTCATCTCGAAGCAAGCGTTGTGGCATTCGTAACCTGCATGTCCGGAAGGCGCCAGCTCCCCGGGAGGCCAGGAAGTAAATGAACAGAACGAACAGCCCAAGTGCCGCAACGGTGAGTAGCGGCGCCACGGAGAACACAAGGAACAGGAAGACCACGCGCCGCCCACGTGACGCTTGCACCCAAATCTGAAACCTTGATCCATCGACACGCATCAGGGTGTAGATCCCGCCCAACACCCGCCATAACCGGCGGCGAACTCGTGCGCGCCAAAGGCGCGTGCGAGTTCGCCGTCCGTATCGATGGCGTTGTTAGGCTTCACGCTGTTCGTAACCGGCAAACGGTCCAAAGAATATCTTCCCGTCCGCCAATCCCGAGATCACTTGGCCCTGGGTCGGAAAGTGCGACACGAACTCCGGCCACGATTCTGCGACATACGATGTCCACCTCTGAGGGTCCAGCTGGTGAATCTTGTGGTCGGAGATGTCCAAGAATTCGTAGCCTCTCATCGCAAGATGGGCCACGACTGCGCGTGCGGCCGCTTCGTGGTCCGTGGCAGCAACGAATGCAGCGACATAGGCCCCAGCCAGATCGGTGGGCATTTCTGAATTTGTGCCGCGTCCGATGTGCAGGTTAAGCAACCAGAGTTTGTTGGTATCTGTCGGACGCTTGCACAATCCGAACATCTTCTGCCCCCAGGCCTAACGCCGCGAATGAGCCGCGAGCAAAAACCGGAGGCTTTTGCGAGTCGGGCGCGCAACGCGCGCGGACTCGATTCGCTTGTTAGGGCTTGGCTGATGCATCGGATGACACTCCTTCGACGCCGATTGAATCCACTTTAACGCCGAGTTCTAGCAGTCGTCGTTTCGCAAGGGTGCCGAGCGCGTCATCGTCGACCAATAGATCGAAGCGCCGTCCTTCGCGGTTCTTGTAGCAAATGACCTCACTGACGGGTGTGCGCTCGATGTAGTAATTCTCGACTGTGAGCCCGCTCCCAAACAGGAGCTGCTCAACACGCTCACCGATGGATATTCCCATTCTCTAGCCCTAACGCCCCGGCTGAGCCGCGAGCAAAAGCCGAAGGGTTTTGCGAGTCGGGCGCGCAACGCGCGCGCACTCCAGCCGGATGTTAGGGCTCAGTCCCACAGTCCGTTCCTCCGATAAACAGACACACATGCGATTTCCAAGCCAGCGAACGCACCCAGCCCCAGAACATGCGCCAGAGCAGCCAAGTAAGGCGAATCGAACACCATCCAGAGAATGAGGGGAACGGCAACGATCAATGGCAACACCAGGCACCAACAGGCCAACTCGTAGTGAAGCGGAAGCACTGTATATCTCTGCACCTTCGCCAGATCACGCGCAAACTGGCGCCTCTGCATCAACGCATACGCGGCCACCGCAATCACATATACAACCAACGCTGGAAGCCACTCCATCTTGCACCCTAACGCCCGCCATCACCCGCGTGCGTTGCGCACGTCGCGTGAAATGGCTTGTTATGCGCCATGTGCGCCGAAGTATTGGGTGATCTCTGCATCGTCTGTGACCATGTGATCAGTGATGTGAAAAACATCGTCGATCCACTCGTGCTTCAGTGCTTCATCGCGATCTAGGATGCGCCCAAGGAACGTTACATGACTCCATGGCGAGTCCTTGGCATCGACCAGGCCGATCTTGAAGTCCCTCTCGTCCGTCCAGATCCGGAACGGAAATGCGATACGGTGCTCAGGTTCTCCGCCCTCGCCCCATTCGCCCAGGTCATCTTTCTTCTTCACGCATAACGCCGCGCATAACCCGCGAGCAAAGAGCGTAGCTCTTTGCGAGTCGGGCGACCAACGGGAGCGGAGTTCATGCGCTTGTTTGGAAGCATGCTCAATTCTCCTTGTATAAGCGAGACATGATCATGTACACCGGATAAGCCAATACCATAATGATCAGACTGGCCCAATGCGTTGATGCTGAGTCAGCCCATCTCTCCATCTTCTTCGATGGGCCGAACAATCCGAGTCCTATCAGGACGAGACCACCAAAGAATAATGCAAATAGTAGAATGTGCGCCCACCACGTGTCGGCGCGGTCGCCGTCTATGTGCCAGACAAAGATGGCCACTGCGCCGAACGCGAGCCCGAGCGTCACCAGATAACTTCGGCAGTAAGTGACTGTTGCCTTCCGTCGTTTTCGTATATCCGACATGATTCATTTCGCCCAACGCCTCGGCTGAGCCGCGAGTAAAAGCCGGAGGCTTTTGCGAGTCGGGCGCGCGTAGCGCGCGGACTCGAGCCGATTGTTAGGGCTTTGCCACATGCTGCACCCAAATGACCTCGCCCGGATGATGCTCTTGGACGGTAGCTATTGCTTCTTCGACTACCGAAACCTCTGTGCCGGTTAGCGCATAGTTGAACCGAGTTACGCTCACGCCATCTGACCCGAACCGACGATGCTCTTCCTCCGAGATGGCATCTGCTCCCACCCACACGGAATGACCTCCAGCCTTCGCCGCCCGAATGGCTTCCAGTGCTGATCGGCGATCAAGTGCTAAGTAAACCATACGAATCTTGAGCCCTGACGCCCCAGATCAGCGACGTGGCAAAAGGGGCGCGACTTTTGCGTTCTGCAAAAGGCGTGTCGCTTTTGACACGTCCGCTGCATCTGGATGTTAGGCCGCGCCCCGGTCACCATTTGGCGCTGGGGGACGTGGCCAGAATCTCGTACAGACCGAAAACGTCATTGTCATCGACGCCAGGATCGCCGATGGCATAGAGGGTGCCAAAGACAGCTTCGTAGGTGGCGCTACGGTTAATCAGGCACAGGTCCGCCGGCGAAACACCAGCTGCCAGAGCCCGTTCAATAGCTGGCCCCACCTCTGCAAAGGTGCCACCAGGGTGTCGTTTGCAGTTGGCAACGATGTTGTCAAGCGTGGAGGGATCATCAAGCGGATTGATGATCTCTTGCCAAAGATGCTCGACCAGCTCTTCTCTCGTCGGCATGAAAGACTCCCTAGCGGCCTAACGCCCACGCTGTGCCGCGAGCAAAAGCGCCTCGCTTTTGGTGCGGGTCGGAACCAGCGTGATGTTAGGTTCCGACATACGCGGCTCCGCAGTGCTTGCATCTTGCGTGGCGCATGAAGAAGAACGCATGGCTAAACGCCTGCTCGCCACAACTGAAGCAACTTAGGTCAGTTACTCGCTTCTGCAGCCACCACATTAGCGCCATCCACGTGAAGATCGCCGCGTACCCTGGCAGCAACTCCGTTGGCAACACTGCTGAGTATAGGAAGAAGCACACCGGGCCGATTACGAGCCATGATAGAGCCGCGAGGAAGAACAGATTCCTCCGCTTTCGCACCTCGAACCAGAACTCACCTGCTCCCATCTGAATACCTAACGACCGAGCTGAGCCGCGCCGCTGCCGACGCTGAGTGAAAGCGCGTTTCTCACCGGCGCCGGCTCCAGCGACTTGTAAGCGCGTTGCATGTTGCTGCCAATAATACTGCGGAACTTCTTCCGCCGCTGCATTGAAGTACTCCCGCCCCGATGCAGGCGATCTTGGCGACATAACTTCGCACGCGGGACGCCATCCCTTGGCGCGACGGAAGCCGTTGGCTACGGCCACGGTGGCCGGCCACTTCGCGAGTGCCAGCAACTGATGCTGGAAGAGGCTGGACTTGTTTGCACCGCCTGCCAGGGCTGGGAATCGCAACTGCACGTGATCGTCTTCCCAACCACAAAGCCTACATATCTCATAGGAGCCAGCAGGCCCCGAGAAAACCTCGAAACCACAACTGGGGCACGGGAAAGATTTCTCAGCACCCTTCATGCGCTAACGCTATTGCTCACGCGCGCGCGTCTTCGCGCGTCGCGTGCAGCAACTTGTTAGCCGTACAACCTTGACCAAAGGAGTCGCTCCTCCGCCAATTCTTCGATTTCCGATGAATCCAAGTGCAACAGCAAAGTACCGAGTTGCCGATCTCCTCGAATCAGCGCGATAACGCCCAGAGCGGCCTGCCGCGTTGAGGCGTCCGGCGTCTGCGCTACATCCTTAAGCGCCAATGTAACGAGGTCCTCTAAAGCGGCTTCGTACTCGGGCTGCAGCCAGCTCGGTACCGGCGGATTGGTCTTGCGGTGACGCTCAGCCTCGATCACACCCGCCAACCCATACAAATTCCAGTCCCTTGTTGCCGCGGCCTTGGCAATCCGAACCAGATGCGGGACCGCTGCATACGACGCGACATCCACGTCTCCCTGATGATGGAGCTGGTCCCAGAGTTCACTCCAGGTGTCGTTTCCGGCTTCAAGCCCTCGGAGTGCCACTGACGCGTCATAAGCGAGGCGATAACCACCTTTCAATTCTCGCCAATGCTGGTCATCTAGGGAGATCATGTGCTCTTCCGGCTAACGCCATTGCTCACGCGCGTGCGTCTCCGCACGTCGCGTGCAGCAACTTGTTGGGCTATGCATACTTAGCCTCCTCTTCCTTGAGCTCCGGTGGCAGGTCACCCCAAAGCTCACGACCACGCCGAAACATCACTCGCATCGAGTAGCCGCCGAGATACCTCTTCGGATCCTTAGTTACTACCCAGTCTTCGATGTCGCCGAGAGCATGCGTTTGCAAGCGCTCAAGTTCCCCGGTGTGCGTGACCGGCGGCGTCATGTACCGCACGCGTACGTATGGCCCTTCAACGCTCAGCAACTCTGCCCACAAGTGCTCTGTTTCCCCGGAACTGGTGACAAATGGAACCTTTACATTCGTATGGCCCTTCGCATCTTTGAATAGCTCGAGCATCTGCGGGAGAGAATCCTTGGCTTTTTCACGCGCCTCAATCATCAAAGGATCGTTGTCATCGATGGCAAGCGGCGGTAAAGCAGGTCGATTCCTGGCAATGAACCACCACCACGCACCCCAGATGAGGATGGCTGTAACGAAGACGAATATGATCGTGCTCATTTCCTTAAGCCCAACGCCCACGCTGTGCCGCGAGCAAAAGCGCCTCGCTTTTGCGAGTCGGAACCAGCGTGATGTTAGGCACCAAAGTCACTCTCCAGCACTCTCCGGGAAGTCCTGACAACTTCCACAGCCTTCGCTTTCTCAACAAGCTCGACACAATGTCCATTCTTCGGGTTCCGTTTGTAGAGAGGCATCTCAACCCACTTTATACTTTCCATTTCGCGCTCCGGCGATTCCTTCACCGTAAAGTTTGAGACGCGACGACCGTATAAGAATCGATCCGACGTACATAGAATATTCGATCGACGCCACTGAACAACATTCGATTTTCGAGCCGTCGCTCCTTTCTGCGATTGGCAAGGCGGGCCATCTCCATCACGGAACCTCGGCATCTCTGATAGTGGATGTCGATGAAGTCCTCAACGAAGGAACTCGACAGCCTGCTTGAAAGGACTGCCACAACTCGATTTTCATCGCTGATGCGGCGGTCCATACCTTCCCAAGTGATGAGCCAAGCGTTCACGCTTTGCGCCTAACGTCTGCCATCCGCGCGTGCGTCTTCGCACGTCGCGTGCATGGGCTTGTTATGTGCTCTTGCGATCACATACCGCAAAGTTAACTCCTATACCTTGGCTTTGAGGTAATTGATGAATGCCGAACATGCGACGAGCAAAAACTTCGCATCCGATGCCGAGAGCGTAGGCTCTTCGAGCATGGCGTGTCGAATTCCGCTTTCGTCGCTCGTATAGCCGTACAAGGAAGATAGAGCCTTCTTTAGCGCGGGGTGAACCTTTCCATCCTTTTCCAAAATGAGCAGTGCATCTCTCAGGGATGCTTTTGAGTTGCCGGTAAGTTCCTTGGCTAAACTTTCGACTGCCGAAATGGACTCCTTGATCGAATTGCGGTAATCGGGATTCTGCTTCCAACTTAGATGGTCTAGGGCGCTCCGCAGGTGAACCTCAACACCAGCAAATTGCCCGTCTTCCAACGCTTGCTCGATGGAGTCAACCTCTTCCTTGCCAGTCACTGGCGCAAAAGCGCCCGATATATATCGGTAGCCCGCGAGTTCCCGCTCGAGGATTGCGTTCAGCATCTCCTGCATGTTGCCCAATTTTTCATTTTCCAGGACGAACTCTAGGAAGTCGTAAACCTCATACCATTCGCATCCAAAAAGAAACTGCGGATCTCGTCGAGGACTTTACTGGTGCGGTTCGGCCGAGCATCCATGGGTCTTTTGAAGAAGTGAAACCAGAGCGCCATGCTAAATGCATCGATGTCACCTGGCCCACTACCATACTTGGCGTACATGAAACCTTCACGTTGCCAAATATATAGATCGAGAATGTTCCACAACGAACTTCGCAGATCGTCATCCATCCCCTCAGTTTGAAGTACAGTTGTGACGGGGCGCTTGCCAATGCGCTGACTGAATCTCATGCATCACTCCTGAGCACATAACGCCCGCCATAACCGGCGGCGAACTCGTGCGCGCCAAAGGCGCGTGCGAGTTTGCCGTCCGTGTTGATGGCGTTGTTAGGTTTCATTGCGACGGCCAAAAAAGAAAGCTAGACAAGAGAACCCACACGCCTGACACGAACAGATAGCTGCGCGCGAATCGATTCTTCCGGCGGCGGAAATACATGCTCAACGCGATGAGAACGACTATGAAGCCAACGATGGCTTGGATTCGAATAATGTCCGAGACACCAGCAAGCTTGGCTAGTCCACCAGCTCCGAGCGGGACTAGGAATAGCACGAAGCATAGTAGCTGCGGCTTATCTTTGGAATTTGCTTCCATACGTTTCAGAAACCTAACTCTTCGGCTGAGCCGCGAGCAAAAGCGCCTCGCTTTTGCGAGTCGGGCACGCGCAGCGTGCGAACTCCAGCCGATTGTTAGCCCTCTCAGTAAGGTCGCTCATAGATTTCCCTAGCCAGCGGGGCGTCAACTTCCCCGTTCTCGAAGTATAGAAAAGATGTGGAGAGTGGCGTCTTGCTACCACCTCGCTGCTCATTCGAGCGAGTTGGGTCGGTGACTGCTACTAAGATGTGCAGGTACTGGCCACCATCTTTCGTTCCTTCCTCAAGCACCTGAAACTCGAACTGGAGAAAATGGCCGTCCGGTCCACGCTGTTCAGTGAATGTCTGCCCGTCGCGGTAAGACTCCCGCAAATCTTGCCATGCCCACAGAATCGGGATTGCATCCATGAACGCGTACAGTTGCGTGACTAAGGCAAAGTCAGAGGCCATCTTGTTTCCTTGGCTAACGACAACAATGAGCCGCGCGGCGGGATGACGCTGAGGAAGGGCGCGTATGTTTCACCGCGTCGGCTCCATTGTTTTGTTAGCTGCGATACAACCTAGTGCTTCTGCGTACTCAGCGGATGAGAACGAGGGACATTGAAGGACAGCTTCGATGAACTCACGTGGCGGGCTGTACTCGTGCGCTTCCACGTAGTGCGAGATCATCTGCGGAGCGACATAGAGCACTCCGGCACCGGGCACGGCAAACTCACCGACGCCTCGAGCCTCGCCACACAACGAGCAAAGATGTGGACCGGCACAAACGGGCCAGCCACATGCACTGGAACTCCGCGACCAATCTGCAGCGAGCTTGGCCAGGCGCCTCCGGAATTCGACCGACGTTTCGGCCACCGAGAACTGATGCTCTTTCTCAAGCCAGCCGATCGCCCGGATTTGAGGACCCGAGGTGATCATCGTCTCAGTACAGAGGTCGCGGTAGTACATGAAGCAGCTAACGCCCCGGCTGAGCCGCGAGCAAAGGCGCTTCGCCTTTGCGAGTCGGGCGCGCAATGCGCGCGAACTCCAGCCGGATGTTAGGCCATATCTTTGACGAGTTGGAGTTCCACGCCATGATTTGATGCCTCCTTCCTGAGCATGTTGATCAATCCGCCCGCCGCCCCTGAAACGGAGTGGGGACATGAAATGAATATCGTGATTGGCGATTCTGCCCCGAACTGTGCCTGGAAGCTCTGACTCGCCACTTCCCGCAAGTAGTTGCCGATCTTTTGCCGCAGACGGCCTAGCGTATCAGCTGAGTCATCAAGAGGGCCGCTGCAAACAACAACTAGATCTACTCCGCCATCGAGACGCTCGCCGACGATATCGAAGGCCTCGAGATTCTGAATCGGGGGCTCGAAGTCGCTCATGCCTGGCCTAACTAATATGTAGACGACCTAAGTGACGTAATCCAATCAGGCAGTGACCGAACTAGCATACATTTTTCCCAACGAATTCGCATGCTTGTAGCGCGCTTCTTCCCTGATGTCGAGTCATGATAGGTGGCATGGCGGAGCTGTGGCGATCTGCCGGGCAGAGGTTGCCCGCTATAGCCCGTGGCACCGCTTCAGATGCTATCTAACGGGCTTACTACTCCACGTCCTCCCCGGTTCAGAACATGCGTATAGATCATAGTCGTCTTGACATCGGCGTGCCCAAGCAGCTCTTGCACCGTTCGGATGTCGTAGCCACGGGACGATTACGGAGATTATTGAATCGGCTTCAAGGCAGAAGGGATTCAATGTGGAGGAGCCAGGCGTCATGATCGAGTCGCCACCGTTCGGGCTACTGTTCTTGCCAGTCGCCACCTTGGTCCATGACCCGATCGTTCTGGTCCACCGCAGTGAAGCCTAACAAACGAATCGAGTGCGCGCCCGTCGGGCGCCCGACTCACAAAAGCCTCCGGCTTTTGCTCGCGGCTCATTCGTGGCGTTGGGCGTCAAGCCTATGAGCCATCCGCTTTTCGAACTTGTCTCTGCACTCGAAAGCTGCCACATTCATTTCACTTTGCAGCGGCATCGTCCCGACACGATCTTGGTTACGATTACACTCGTTGGTGAGCGCGTGGAAGTTGACGTGTTCGAAGATGGACACATGGAAGTGTCGCGGCTCAAGGGAAGCGAAAGCATCGTCGGGGGCAAGGACCTCGTCTATGAACTCATCGAAGCAGAAAAGTAGTCGGGTCGTGCCCAACAAGCCGCTGGTTACGACTCGCAACGGCGAAGCGCCGTTGCTCGCGGCTCAAGCGGGGCGTTATACCAGCTGAAACTGTGCGCACATCGACGATTGTGCTGTGCTTATGCCTCGTGCCGATTGCTGCATGTGAGCGGGCCATACCCCCGGCTGAACGGGCAGCGCGGACGGCGGTTGCAGACGAATCCGGAGCGGCGATGCTCCCGGAGTCGGAGAATCCGCGTTGGCTCCACCCTGTTCACACGAACGGAGAGATCAGATGCCAAGAGTTTCGAGTCTCAATCGTCGAACTGCTGGCCAACCCGGCGCAGTGGCACGATAAGGATGTCGTCGTCATCGGGTTTGCGGCAGTCGGTTTCGAGCACTCGGCGATCTACATCCATCGCGAGGACATCGAAGCCGGTATCATGCCGAACGGTTTATGGCTCGAACTCCCGAACGACTCCCTGTCTGCTGAACTGGACAAGGGAGCCTATGTTCTAGTGCGAGGAAAGTTTGATGCGAAGGCAGGAGGACACATGAATGGCTTCAACGGAACGATTCGAGCAACGAAAGTTCTGCTCTGGGGGCGTTAGGGACGCGAAGAGCTCGTATAACAACGCGCTCCAGCCGACGTGCGAAGACGCACGCGGCTGAGCGCAGACGTTAGCGCTCAAAAGACAATGACATCGCAGCCAGCAGATAGTCCGGATGCGGTCCGTACGGGTTTCGGCTGGAAACTCAAGTTGGCGTTGCTACTGCCCAGTGCGCTGGTATTAGCCAGCATAGTGGCAAGCTTCTTCATCTTCTCATACTACATTGACACTGCGTTTCTCGTGGCGTCCGCTGTCGCACTGGTTGTCGCAACGACCGCGATGGTAATGCTCATTCGCCGTCCGGCGCTTCGATTGATCGGAAGCATTATCGTCACCGTACTCGCGGTGATGGCGTCGCTGCCGGCGTTCCTGCTTCTAGTCTTTGTCGTGTACATGATCGTCCCAGTCACGCCCTGGGAGCGGGAGGCGATCTCCACCGCAGAGACATTTGTCGAGAGAAACGGTTACACCGCGGCCGGCCATCCAAAGGGTCTGCCGGTGCTCGCCAACGACATCATGGACTTTGGTCCGGCCGACGAAATTGCACAGTCACGCAGGAATGCAGTACAACCGCGAGCGGTGGGCATTGTAGGCGTTCCCGGGTTTGGGTATAGCGTACTGTTTGAATACACGCGCCCACCTCCACGTATCAACGATATGCCTCGCAGCCTGTTCGTTGTGCAGATCGAAGCGGATGGTAAAGCGCGCAAACCGCACTTGATGCCCACGTATCCGGATTGGTGGTATAAGAAAAATGAGCGCTAGCAGGCCATCGAGTTCGCGCCCTCCGGCCGCCCGACTCATTCGCGGCGTTAGGCCCGCAAAGGAGGTTGCTATGAAGGTAGAGATCACAAAAGCACCAGTCGCACAGACGGAAATGCTCATTCGCAGACCTGTCTCAGAGGTGTTTGAGGCTTTCATCGACCCCGATATCACAACGAACCTCTGGTTCACGAAGAGCAGCGGCCGACTCGAAGTTGGTCATGGAATCACATGGCACTGGGAGATGTACGGAGCGTCAACGTTGGTGCTCGTAAAAGCCATTGAACTCAACGAACGTATTCTGATCGAGTGGGACGGATACAGCGGTCGCACCATGGTTGAATGGAAGTTTTCCGCGCGCGACGATGCAACGACATATGTTGCCATCACAGAGTCTGGTTGGACGGGCACTGGAGACGAACTCGTCAAGTACGTTGGCGAGTCGACTCAAGGGTTCACCTGGACGCTTGCAGGCCTCAAAGCTTTCCTTGAGCATGGCATCAAGTTGAATCTTGTGGCGGATAAAAAACCAGATGCGCACAAGGATGGTTGGCAGCGGGCCTAACAAGCCGCTGCAGGCGACGCGCGAAACGCGCGCGCGTGAGCGGCGGCGTTAGCCACTGAAGGGGGAAATATGAATGGCGAGTGAGTTTGTTCTCGTGAAGACGGCCCACCCTGTTGATACTCCATTCGATCCGCTTGATCTGGATAGCGATCCAGCATTCAAAACGGAGGACTATCGGAAGGTGGCGGAACAGATATGTTCGGATGCCGTTTGGAACGGAGAGGAAGGGACAGGATCGATGTTCGGCCATGCCGTTGCTCTGACCCCTACGGATGCCTGCCTCTTCATGAGTTTCGCAGCTCTTTTGACTTCGGTCGAAGCCGATCAACTCGCCAGCCAAGCGTTGGCGCTTGGAGCGGTAGTGTTGGACGCGGAGAGCGTAGACATGTTGTCTGGTCGGTTCGAACTGTAATCCATATCGCTGCATGGCTAACAAGCGCGTCAAGTTCGTGCCCTGGGGGCACCCGACTCGCAAAAGCGATGCGCTTTTGCTCGCGGCTTACGCGCGGCGTTAGAAGTGCAGTCAACCATGTCCCCTCTTGGCAAGCTCGAGTCAGCGCTTTGTGATACGAACGGCGTGTACATCGGAGCGGAGCAGAACGCAGAGGAGTACCTTGCAGCACTCCGATCTGACATCCGTTCCCATGTGTGCGAGCCCTTTCAGCTCAGTGCTACCGTGATGGCGCCTGGCTTTCCGGATGTTCCGGTCGGTAGTGTACCGACCGGGCAATGCGTCGCTTTCCGCGAGGGCTATTGGCTGATCTATGAATCAGAGAAGGATCGCTTTCTCTGCTTCTGGGGAACTGACAGGAACAGCTTGGGCGCACATGGCGTCTATGGCAGTCCGCTCTACTGCTGGTCGGCATGAGCACTTCTAACAGCATGTTGGTTCCGACTCGCAAAGGCGAAGGGCCATTGCTCGCGGCACAACGTGAGCGTTGGGCATCATGAGCGCAGATCATATTGCCGAGATCGCTCCGATGATTAGTCTCATGCGTTCGCTTGTGTACCTCGGACTCGTACTGGGCTCGGTGGCCCAGACTTCAGTCGCGGATCGGGCGGCGTACGGTGGAGTGCGGGACATCGCGGCGCAGGGGACTACGATCACGGTGCGGCATCATCATGATTGGTCGCGGATACCGGTCAAGGACGATGGATGGGTCCTACGATACTCGGCTGCTACGCCCTTTGGCATCGACCAGGAGACTTCCAACCTGGTGTTCTACTCCTCGCAGGGCGCGCTCATCGCCCGCACCTCGAGTCCACCGCTGACCCATCTGAAGATTTTGGCCGATGATAAATATGTCATCGGCCTCTCTGACATAAAACATCTCAATGACACTCAACTCGTCGTGTTCAGTCCGAACGGCAAGCTTCTGTTGAGACGGCGGATCTCGGCCAACCTTTATTGCTTCGACGTGGCGGGATATCAGGCGCTGAGGCAGAAGCATCGGGAAGCATTCAGTCAACTGGACAGGCACTCACAGTCGTCGCACAGCAGTTATGGTTGGCGAGACGGTGACCGTATTTATTTGGAGATCGCCGGCGGCATAAGCGAAGCGTATTGGACCGCTTTAGCAAAAGATGTGCTGCCGGCAGTCTGCGCCTCTCCCCTGTCCTCGAATTTCAGCGAGTCCGCTACCAACTGGATACACTGGTACTCCCAGACGGATCCGCAGCCTCGGATCGTGGAACGACATGGACGGCCGTTCGAAGTTCGGTTGAGGGATCCCCAAGGTATCGAGTTTGGAATCAAGTTCGAACTCACGCCTTTGCAAGGCGAGCAGGCATTCGACGAGAAATTCTGACTTGGATCTCTTTACGCCTCATCCGACCCGCCCGAGTTACGCAACCACGTTGCTGAGCTGACAAAGCGCACGAGATGACTGAGCAGGAACCGCGTCAGCTGCGCCGCATCCACTCCGGATCGGGAATCTCATGAAACGCATGACGCAGGCTTTCGCTCCAACGGGTGCGGATCATTCTGAAGTAGGCGTGATTCTCGTCGATGTTCACGTGGCTATGGACCTTGAGCTCATCGGTCTTGATCGATAGCAGATCCAGGGGCACGCCCACTGACAGATTCGACCGAATCGTCGAATCCATGGAGATCAACGCGCACTTCGCACCCTGTGCGAGACTCGTGCTGCGTGAGATGACGCGATCGAGAATGGGCTTGCCGTACTTGGACTCGCCAATCTGGAAGTACGGCGTATCCGCGGTGGCCTCGATGAAATTGCCGGCCGCATAGATACAAAACAGCCGCGGCGGCTCGCCCGCGATCTGGCCGCCGAAAATCAGCGACGCGTTGAATTCGATATGATGCTCCTTCAACGCATCGGCGTCGCGGCGATGAACCTCTCGCAGCGCGTCGCCGACGCTGAGGGAAGCTTCGAACATGTTCTTGGCGCCCCAGATGCTTACGCCCGGCTCGTTCTCGTGCTCGTGCAAAACATTCACGACCGACTGCGAGATCGCCAGGTTGCCTGCCGTGAGCAGCACCATCACGCGCTCGCCCGGGCGCTCGAATACCGTCACCTTGCGAAAGGTGCTGATCTGATCGACGCCCGCATTGGTGCGCGAGTCGGACAGGAACACCAGGCCGGCATCGAGCAGCATGCCTACGCAATAGGTCATAGCAGTGACTAGTGGCTAGAGATCAGCGAACGTTCGGGAAGATAGCTGGCAACGATAGCCGATGTGGCGGGCTGTGGGCCAGAGATTGCGGCTTGTGACTACTGCTGGGCCGAGGCCGCGACACGAACCGCGACCTGCATTTCTTCCGGGCCACCGCCGCGCCGAACGCCGCGAACCGGGCAGGCATCCAGGTAATCGCGTCCGACGGCGAGCCGGCAATGCCGGCCGTCGGTGGGCATGCGATGGGTGACGTCGATGGACATCCAGCCTTGCTCGCGACCGGTCCAAACGTCCACCCAGGCGTGGCTGGCGATCTCGCCCTCCTTGCCAACGTAAAAATAACCGCTGACGTAGCGCGCAGGAATACCAGCGCTGCGACAGCACGCGATGTAGACATGCGAATGATCCTGACAAACACCCGCCCCGCGCGCGAAGGCTCGTGAGGCCGATTCGTGCACATCGGTTGCGCCTGTTTCATAGCGCACTTGTTCACACACGGCCTCTGCGAGACCGAGCAGCCGTGAGGGCATGTCGCCTCCGGGCTGCAGGCGTGAACGAGCGAAAGACAGGATGGCTTCATCCGGGCGCGTCAACGGCGTCTCGGCCAGAAAGGCCAGAGGTGAAATATTGCCTTCATCGGGCAGCGGCGCGGCCGCAGTGTCGGCAATCTCCACCACGCCGTCGACGACGATGCGAATCTCGCGATGCGGCTCATCCAAGGTCAACAGATGCACGATGTTGCCGTAAGCATCCACCTGCGAACGACAACGGCCCGGCACGGACATGTTCCAACTGAGCGCACGCTGCACGGGATCGCGGCGAGGAGTGAGGCGCAGGCTCTGCACACTGCGCTTGACTGGTTCGCCGTAGCGATAGAGCGTTTCGTGTCGGATATGCAGTTGCATGGGTTTCTCGTCAATCGGTTGCCGACACCAGGAAGTCACGCGACACGCGATCGCCGAGGCCGCGCACCTGGCCGAGGAAGCGCACGAGATACTCGTGCAGCCCCATCTCGAACACGCTCTCGATGCGACCGAAATGCAGCGACGCCTGCAACTCACCTGCACGCCTTTCGGTTTCGGATGATTGCGAGTTACGGACTGCCTGCAAATGCGCGTACACCTGAGACATACATCGCCTCAGCGATCGTGGCATGTCGTCGCGCAGGACCAGGAGCTCGGCTACGCGCCTGGGCGTGATCAAATCGCGATAGACACGGCGGTAGATTTCGAATGCCGATACGGAATGCAACAACGCGCTCCACTGGTAATAGTCGGCGGCGCCGCCAGCCTGCTCGCCGTGGGGCAGCAGCAGGTGATACTTCACATCGAGAATTCTGGCGGTGCTGTCCGCGCGTTCCAGGTATGTTCCCAACCATGTGAAGTGCCAAGCTTCATCGCACAGCATCGTGCCCTGAATCACGCCACGGGCGACGTGCGAGCGGTACTTCACCCATTCGAAGAAATTGCCGACTTCAGCATCGGTGGACGGCCGCTGGCTGGCCTCGCGCATTTCCAGCCAGGTCGCGTTCAATGTTTCCCAAATCTCCGATGTGAGCGTACCGCGCACGGCGCGTGCGTTTTCTCGCGCGGCGCGAAGGCAGCTGTAGATGCTGAGCGGGTTGTCGCGATCGAAGGCCATGAAGGCGATGACGTTGGATGAGGTGACGGAGTCGTAGCGTTGCCGGAAAGCGTCCATGAGACCGATGATGGTCAGGGTGGCGATCCAACCCTGCTCCAGGACTTCCGCGCCCTGCGGGAGCAGCGACATGCGACAGTTGACGTCGAGCATGCGAGCGAGGTTTTCGGCGCGCTCGGTGTAGCGGGCCATCCAGTAGAGATGGTCGGCGGTGCGGCTCAGCATGCTCGTACGCCCGTCGCGCTCATCATCGCTCCAACACCCACGTATCCTTCGTCCCGCCACCCTGCGAGGAATTCACCACCAGCGATCCTTCGCGAAGCGCCACGCGAGTCAGGCCGCCGGGAACCAATGTCACTTCCCGGCCGGACAGCACGAAGGGTCGCAAGTCGATGTGCCGAGGTGCGATGCCGGATTCGACGAAAGTGGGACAGGCCGATAGCGCCAGAGTAGGCTGCGCGATGTATCTCTCCGGCGAGCGCAGGATGCGTTGACGGAAGGCATCCAGCTCCGCGCGACTGGCGGCAGGGCCGATGAGCATTCCATAGCCGCCCGCTCCATGAACCTCCTTGACGACCAGCTCACCAAGGTGAGCCAGCGTGTACGCCAGATCTTGCTTCCGCCGCAACACATAGGTCGGCACGTTCGACAGCAGCGGCTCTTCGCCCAGATAGAAACGAACCATCTCCGGCACATAGGGATAAATGGACTTGTCATCCGCCACCCCCGTGCCGATCGCATTGGCAACAGTCACGTGCCCAGCGCGATACGCGGCAAGCAAGCCTGGGATGCCCAGCATGGAATCCGGCCGAAACACCAGGGGATCGAGGAAGTCATCGTCGATGCGACGATAGATCACATCGACTCGCTGCGGCCCTTGAGTCGTGCGCATGTAGACGAACTCGTCGTCGACGAACAGATCCTGCCCTTCGACCAGCTCGACGCCCATCTGCTGCGCCAGAAACGCATGTTCGAAATACGCGCTGTTGTAAGCACCGGGCGTGAGCAGCACCACCGTCGGATCGTTCACGCCCGTAGGTGCGACGCTTCTCAGATTCTCCAGCAGCAAATCCGGATAGTGTTCGACCGGCGCCACCGAATGCAGCGCGAACAGCTCAGGAAACAATCGCATCATCATGCGACGATCCTCGAGCATGTACGACACACCGGAGGGCACGCGCAGATTGTCTTCCAGCACGTAGAACTCACCCGCGCCCGCACGCACCACATCCACGCCGGCGATGTGCGCATAGATGGAGCCCGGCACATCGATGCCCTGCATCTCCGGCCGATATTGACCGTTGCAAAGCACCTGCTCGGCTGGAATGCGGCCCGCCTGCAGAATCTCCTGCGAGTGATAGATATCGTTGATGAAGGCGTTGAGCGCGCGCACGCGCTGCTTCAGGCCCGCCGCCAGATGTTTCCATTCGCCGGCCGGAATGATGCGGGGAACGATGTCGAAGGGAATCAGCCGCTCGGTGCCGGCCTCCTCGCCATAGACGGCGAAGGTGATGCCGACGCGATGAAATAACGTGTCGGCCTCGGCGCGTTTGCGAGCGACGCGCTCGCTGGGAATACGGCTCAGCCAGGAGGCGAAGGTCTTGTAATGCTCACGCACCTGCCCGTCGCCGGCATGCATTTCGTCGTAGGGAGTCGCCGACATCCAGACCTCTGTTGTGACCCGGCCGATTCATTCCGGCGGGCGAGCCTGGGCAACGCTGCCGCGGCTCGAACTCGATGTCGGAGCAGGGAGCGAAAAACGTGCCAGTGGCAACAGCACGGAAATTGGCGTGATTCGCGAGCGGGGCCGGAGGAAGTCCGGAGATCACGCACCAACGCGAGGCCTGGAGTGCGACCCTCGCGCACGATGATGGGGCGATCACCCCATCATCGTTCTCACCGCGTTTACGGCATCTGGATCTTGCCGCCGCCGCGACCGCCAGTGATGCCTGGGACCGGGCCCTGCGGCACCAC
The DNA here is from genome assembly GCF_016801985.1 of Steroidobacter gossypii. Taxonomy (GTDB): domain Bacteria; phylum Pseudomonadota; class Gammaproteobacteria; order Steroidobacterales; family Steroidobacteraceae; genus Steroidobacter; species Steroidobacter gossypii. Next base: position 532,861 of record NZ_JAEVLS010000001.1, read on the forward strand.
CAGTTGCGACGCCTGCTGGCGGCGCATTTCCTGGATCTGCTGCACAGTGCGCTCGATCGCTGCCTGCGCGGCGGGGGAAAAGCCCACGACGGCGTCAGCCAGGGTCTTGCCCTCGATTTCGAAATTGATCGGCACCGGGCCCATGTTGGTCATGATCTCGGCCTGGCCGAGAAACAGCACGGGGCGGCTGGGATCGGGCGTGCCGTCGGCGCGCACCGGGGACAGGCGACGGATAGCGCCGACGCGGCGGTCGGTGAAATTGTCCTCCTGGTAGAGCCCTTCCGGGTCCATCTGCGGGTCTTGATTGCGATCGTCAGCCATGTAGAAACCTCTAATGAATTCGCCCGCTTGCAGCAGGTTGCGGATATCGCGTCGGCTTATGACAGTAGACCAGCCGGCGCTGCCATCTTCAAGGCAGCGATGCTATTCGTCCGCGCCGTCAAGGCCGGTACAATGGGGTCATCTTTAATGAGAGCAACGGGCGCCCGCCCGATCAGTGCCATGCAGGAAACCGACAATCCCTTCAGCGAAGCCTTCGGCAAAGCCGTCGATCTGGGCAACCGGATCGCCGACACGGACGACAAGGCCGATATCTGGGACATCGCCGACGGTTTGCTGGCAGGCGCCGTGCAGTATTGGCTGTACTCGCGCCAGCCCTGCTCGGACCCGGAATGCGAGGAGTGCCAGCCCATCAGCACCGCACAGGGCCGCATCGAGGAACTGCGCAAGTTGATGCGTCAGTTCGCCGAAGAAAGCGAATATTTCCATTCGCCCACCGACCGCAACGTCGGCCGCGCTTGAGATGCGCGCTGCCTGCGAGTCACCGCAGCGGCCGCTCGATCACCACGTTAGTTGCTGTTTGTCAACGCTGCGCGCGTGATTTTTTCGCAGCAAAAAATAGTTCGCGCGTACGTCATTGATCCGTAACGCGGCGTAAATGCAACAGCGGAATGCGATGGCGTTTTGCGATCCAGCGCACACCGCCTGAAGCGTGTCGCCCTTCACACTTTCTCCCGTGACCTCGTGCGGGAGACCGATGCGGTGGGAATGTTGAAGAATTTGAAGCTCAGACATCGCGCGTACGTGTGCGCATACAACTCGTTTCGATTCGCCGCGCGGCTGCGTGGCGACCTGAGCGAGTTCGCGCCCTCGATCGCCGAAACATTGGAGAGCGTCGGCGACGAGCTCGCCGCGCTGGCGCGCGACAGCTGTCCGAACGAGAACGAGCGACGGCAGCTGATCGAAGGATTGGAAGGCGCTCTGCGCGCGCTCGGCTTGTCCGATGCGGCTCAGGTGCACATCGTCGCTCAGCTCGCGCCTCGCATCATGGCGGGCGAGCCAGCCTCGGCCAGCAAGGAAGCCTGGACGCGTATCGCGGTGTGAACGTGGTCACCAAACGAATCTGAACGCCGCCAGAAAATTGACCAGATGAGACATAACCTCAAGCCCGCCGCAGCCTGTCAACCTGTCGCCAATACAACTGTCTGCTGAAAGCGACCTGACACCTTGACTTATGGCCTGGTCGTGCCGATGATCAAGCCGTTCCTAGTCGATATTCCTGGGCAAACTCGCCGAAAGGCGAGGACGCAAAGCTTCCGGTCTAACGGATTCATTTCCTAAGACAGCGGGGTTGCCACGGGGCCGCCTGCGACAGCGGCAACGGTTTCGCCAAAAAAGAAAACAGCGAAACCGCCGTGCACGAGCGCGATGCGCATAAGCGCGCTCCCTTCCCCGTCGAAATGTGTCCATCGGGCTCGAGTTGCGTCCACCGCAAGCGGGCGGTGTTCCAGCGGCGAAACGGGTTGGGGAAGGACAGTGGACGACAACACCAGCAAGGTTTATGTGGAGCCGGACAGCTCACATGCGCCGCTCGTAGCCCAAAACGCGGGCAGCGGCGCTCAGCTGTTCGTCATCAACCTGTGCGCGTCGATCGCGCCGGTGTCGACGACCGGAAGAAACATTCCCGGTCTCGAAAACTACAAGCTTTATCAGGTCGCGCGCGTCGAGGACGGGCGCACGCGGCATCGTCTGCGCCTCGGCTTCTTCACCAACGAAGCGCATGCTGAACGCGTTCTCACTGTGGTTCGCCAACAGTATCCGACCGCATTCACCACCAGCCTCAGCGATGAAGATCGTCGCTTCGCTCGTGGCTACTTGCCCGCCAACTCTGCCCCCGCGCCGCGTCCCGCTGTTGCTGTCGTCAACACGGCTCCGCCGGCGCCCGCCGCTCCTGCTGCTGCGGCTCCGGTCCCCAAGGCCGCTCCTGTCGCACCGAAGGCCGCTGCTCCCGCTGCGGCGAAGCCTGCCCAACCTGCCGCGGCCAAGCTTGCCCCTGCCGCGAAAGCGCCCCCTACCGAGAAGCCTGTTGCTGCTGCCAAGGCGCCCGCTGCGCCGAAGCCCGCGCAGCCTGCGAAAGCCGCTGTGGCCAAGGCTCCTGTCGACGAAGTCGTCGAGATGACGTGGGAGCCCGATGAAGAAACCAAGGCCGCGGCCAGCTCCGCGTCCCTGCCGAAAATCAAGGCACTGACCGAGGCCGTCGGCCTCGATGAATTGAGCTGGGATGAAGAGGCGCCCACGCTGGCTCCCGCCCCGGCTTCCTCCAAAGAACCTCTGGCGGTCGGCCTGTTGAGCGGCAAGTTCGCCGCGCTCGACGCCAGCAAGATCAAGAGCGGTAAATCAGCTGCGCCTGAGGCTGCCGCTCCTGTCGCGAAGGCCGCTGCCAAGCCTGTGACGCCGCCAGCGCCTGTCGCTGTGCCGCCGAAACTCGATCCGGCTGCCAGCGTGCGTGTGCCTGCTCTGACGTTCTCCGATCCTGAACCCACGCCGGCTGCCGCTCAGAAATCGAAAGCTGGGTCGAACGAGCCGTATCACGTCGGCAAGGGTGTGCGGATCGAAGATGTCGAAGCGTTCGAGCTCGACCTCTATGACGATGCGCCTGCTCAGCCGGCGGCTGCGGCCAAGAAGGGCGCGCCTGCGAAGCCGGCCGCCAAGCAGCCTGCTGCTCCGGTGGCCAAGAAGATCGAGGCGCCGGCCAAGCCGGCCGCTCCAATTGCGGCGAAGCCCGCTGCGCCGACCTTGAAGCAGGTTCCGCCTGCGCCGGTGCGCGAGGCGTCGCTCAAGCATCCCAACCTCGACAGCACGCAGACCATCCGCGCGCTGACGACGGAAGAGCTGAACGACGGCGCTCAGGAAAAATGGTTTGCGATTCAGCTGGCGGCCTCCGAGCAGCCGGTCAATCTCGACACCATGCCGCACCTGGACATCTTCGAGGCGTACAGCCTCTACTCCGTGGCCACGGCGGGCAGCGGCAAGATCGTGCATTCGCTGCGCTTGGGCTTCTTCAAGGAAGCGGTGTCGGCGGAGGCGGTCGCGGGTTATCTGAAGACGTTCTTCGCCTCGCCGTCGGTGCTGCGAATCAGCGTCGCGGAGCAGGCGCGCTTCAAGGATGCGCCGCAGCCCCGTCGAGCCGAGCCGGAGGAGCCGAAGAACAACGTGGTCGAGTTGAGCAACGCCCGAGCGAATCGCGCGCCGGTGGTGCCGACGGTCACGATGGAAGTCGATACTTCGGCGACGGGTGCGTTTCGGCCCAATGCAACGGGTGCATTCCGCCCGAATGCGACCGGTGCGCTGAACTCGGCCACCGGCACGTTCAAGCCGGGCGCCACTGGTGCGTTCAAGGCGAACGCGACTGGGGCGTTCAAACTGAATGGCACCGGTGTTCATAAGGCGCTCGACACGCGTGTTGCGGCTAAGTCTGCTAGCCCTGCGACCAAGCGCGCGGATCTTACTGGCAAGCACAAGTCGCTCAAGAAGAGCCTGGCTGAGGAACTGCTTGAGGAGGCCCGCGAGGTCGAGCTGTCGGAGAGTGGCATTCGCAAGCTTCCTCAGAACAACTCGCTTCTGTCTCGGCTTCTGGGCAAGAAGAAGTAGCTTTGTAACTTTCGTGGTGCGCGGCGCCTGCCGGAGGAGATGCCTTCCCGGCACCGCTGCACCCGCCGCGCGTCGCTGTGGCGGTGAGGCCCCAGAAGAGCACAATCATCGATATCGATGGCGGTGGGTCGCCGCTGGTCAGCGGTAGGCGTGGTTATACACGCTGGTTTGGTGCTGTTGGGTGCGGCAAACTGCGGCGTCTTTCGTTAGGGGCGCGCTGTGGATATTCGTACTGCCGATCTTTGCGACCAATTCAGCGACGAACTGGACGTCTGCGAGCCGATGTTTGGCGACTTCGGCGGGTACGGGCAGTTCGGTGGGCAGATCGCCACCATCAAATGCTTTGAGGACAACTCCCTCGTTCGGGAATTAACGGCTGAAGCGGGCAACGGCCGTGTGCTCGTGATCGACGCGGGCGGCTCGATGCGGCGCGCCGTGGTTGGCGATGTGCTCGCGAAAAAAGCCGTCGACAATGGCTGGAGCGGCATCGTGGTGTACGGCTGCATTCGCGACTCCGCCGCCATGGCCGACATGCCGATCGGCGTCAAAGCGCTCGGCACTCACCCGATGAAAACCGACAAGCGTGGCGAAGGACAACGCGACATCCCCGTGCGCTTCGGCGGGATCACCTTTCGCCCGGGCGACTGGCTGTACGCCGACGAAGATGGCGTGATCGTCGCTCGCCGGGAGCTCGTCAGATAGCACACATCACGCCAGCCCGACTGCGCGAGCGATTAGAAACATCCCAGCGCAGACGATGAAAGCTCCGAGCGCTCGGGCGACGCGCTGCCCGGCCGGCGCGAGGCGCTCGAGCGTGATGGCAATAGCGACCGCAGTCATGGCGCGAAGGTCCATCACGCCAATCACGAGCAGAATGGCAGTAAGCCCCGCACAGCAGTAGCTGCAGTGAAGGCCGAGCCGCAAGCCATGACGCCAGGCGCCGAGAGCGGAGATTGAAGAGGCAGGCAAGCAAACGTTGGCGCCGCGGCAGCAGGCCAGGTGATGCGCCTTCCAACTCGTGAACTGAAGGAAGCCGGCGATCACAACGACGATGCCCACGGCAATGGGCACGCCGCGAGCCAGCGTGGGCTGCTGCATTTCGACGGCTGCGAGCGAAACGCCAAGCGGGAATGCCGCAACACCGATCAGCGTCCAAACAAAGAAATATCCCGCGGCAACAATCGCAGTCAGACGAGCAAGCCGCGAGGTGCCAACTGCAGCCACGGCCTGCCGGTAACGCAACAGCATGGGTAGCAATGATGGCAGCATCATCGCCACCATCATCACCGACCACATAGCCACGAACGACAGGGCGGCGCCCGTCCATGTCTGTCCCGGCATTCGCATCCATGCCATGGACATGGTCCACCCGCCGGGCATGGGCATGCCACCCATGGTCGACATGGACGAGCACCATACGAAAGTCACAATGGCGCTCGCCACGAACGCCAATGCCGAGACGCAGAAGAAAACCCGTTGCGAAACCTGTGCAGTAGCCATCGCGTGATCTCCTGCGCTCGATCGTCTAAAGCTCAACGCGCGCCGGCTTGGGCGTACTCGTCACGGCGTCGCCACCAGACGTTTTGCTCGTTGCGACCCTTGGGCGCGCGATCGAGCCACTGAAACATGCCCCACAATCCGTCGAGACCACGCGCATAGGTGGAATAGGTGTGATAGATGACACCCTTCTCCACCACGAACGCGCTCAAGCCCGGCCGATCGCGCGCGTAAGTGGCGACATCGGTGCCGCACATGGCCGCGTTGTCAGACACCGGCGGCGGTACTTGAGTGGCCGCATCCATCGCGTGCCCGTCCCGCTCGAAGTTGTATTCGATAGTGCCTGCACGCTGCTGCTTCTCAGTGAAAGAAACGTTGAAATCGAAGTTGAAGTCGCCACCGTTCGAAGAGACCCACGGGAAGGTCCATCCCATGCGGCGCTTGTACGCCTGCAGCTTCGCCAGCGGTGCGCGAGAGACCACGGAGAGCGTGACGTCGTGGTTCGCCAGGTGAATCACGTTGCCCGCGAAGCCGTCCGCGACGGCCGAGCAGGACACGCAACCCGCCTTGTAATCCGGCCCGAACATGAAGTGATAGACGAGCAGCTGCGAGCGGCCTTGAAAAAGATCGGCCAGCGTCGCAACGCCCTCCTCGGTATCGAATCGGTATTCCTTGTCCACCCGCACCCACGGCAGCGCCTGACGTCGCCTGGCCAGTTCGTCCGCCTGCCGGGTATGCTGCTTCTCCGCCTCGAGCAGATCGAGCCGCGCGGCCAGCCATTCCTGTCGTGTTGCGATCGTATGTGTCGCCATCACTGTCTCCGTTGCAAATTCCGCCTCGTTCGTGAGTTAGATTAGGGCAGGGTCGACAGGGCCGGGGAGTGACAAGTGTGACGGGATTCCGATGGACTCGATGATCACAGCCGCAGCGCGTGCGCTCGCCGCGGGCGATCCGCTAGGCGCATTGAAGCGAGTCGCCTTGCGCGACGATGCTGCTGCCCTGGCATTGCGAGGTATTGCCATGGCGCAGCTGGGCGATCTGGTTCGAGCCAAGATGCTGGTGCGAAGCGCGGCTCGTGCGTTCAGCCCCAAGGAAGTGGTCGCCAAAGCGAGATGCGTGGTCGCCGAAGCCGAAATCGCCTTCGCGATGCGCGATCTGGGCTGGCCGGAAAAAGCGCTCGATGCCGCTCGCGCAACGCTGGAAGAGCACGGCGATCATGCGAACGCCGCGCACGCGCGCTACCTGGCGACGCGTCGTCTGTTGCTGATCGGGCGCATCGACGAGGCAGAACGCACGCTCAACGAATTCGATGCAGGAAAAATCCCACCGGCTTTGCGAGCCGCGCACGAACTGGTTGTCGCAGGAATTGCCATGCGCCGCCTGCGCACGAAGGACGCTCGAAATGCGCTCGCTCGAGCCAGGCAAGCGGCGCACCACGCAGGCATCTACGCGCTGACTGCGGAAGTTGAGAGCGCATATAGAACATTGGATACACCCGCCGCGCGTCTGATCGCACGCGGCGAGGAACGACTGCTCCTGCTGCACGAAGTCGAAACGCTGATGTCCTCGAAGGCGCTGATCGTCGACGCATGCCGCTATGTTGTACGAGACGAACGCACGAATGTTTCGCTCGCCACGCGTCCCATCCTCTTTGAACTCGCTTGTGCTCTCGCCGAGGCGTGGCCCGGCGATGCGCCGAGGAATGCACTCATCGCGCGAGCGTTCAGGACCAGGCATCCGGACGAGACGCACCGAGCGCGATTACGAGTTGAGATGGGACGCCTGCGCAAACTGCTTCGCCCGGTTGCAAGCGTCAATGCAACGAAGGACGGTTTCTCACTGATGCCGCGTCGAGCACGCGAGGTCGTCGTACTCGCGCGGCCCGTCGCCGAAGAGCACGCCGCGGTGCTCGCATTTCTGGCGGACGGCGAATCGTGGTCGAGTTCCGCTCTGGCGCTTGCACTCGGCGCGAGTCAGCGAACCGTGCAGCGGGCGCTGGATTCGCTGGCAGCGGCCGGCAAAGCGCAGTCGTTCGGTCGCGGCCGAGCACGTCGCTGGATGACGCCGCCCGTGCCCGGATTCACGACCACCTTGTTACTCCCTGCCCCGCTGCCCGGCGACTAGTATGAATCCACACCTCGCATCGATAGCTTCGGAGCAAGATCATGAAAAAATCCACAGCCACCATCCTGCATGAGTACGGCCCTCTCGAGGGCGTCGAGAACATCGGCGGGGTCACCTACGACGGGCAACAGGTCTGGGCTGCCTGCGGCGACAAACTCGCGGCCATCGACCCTAACACCGGCAAATTGGTGCGCTCGCTCGACATCGCCGCGCACGCCGGCACGGCGTTCGACGGTCGGCATTTGTTTCAAATCGTGGAGGATCGAATTCAAAAAATCGATCCGAATACCGGCGGCGTGCTCGCATCCATTCCCGCCCCCGGTGGCGGTGCCGACTCGGGCCTGGCCTGGGCGGAGGGATCGCTCTGGGTGGGCCAGTATCGCGAACGCAAGATTCATCAAATCGATCCGGAAACGGGCGCGATCCTGCGCACCATCGAATCCAATCGCTTCGTCACCGGTGTGACCTGGGTGGATGGCGAGCTCTGGCATGCCACCTGGGAAGGTGAAGAGAGCGACCTGCGTCGTATCGATCCACGGACTGGGGAAGTGAAGGAGCAGGTCGACATGCCCGCCGGCGTGTTTGTTTCAGGGCTCGAGTCCGACGGCGCCGATCGCTTCTTCTGCGGCGGTGGGCGCAGCGGGAAAGTACGCGCCATTCGCCGGCCGAAGCGCGGCGCCTAAAGGCGCATCTTCTGTGCGTAGCCGGTCATTTCCAGATAGCCGCGGCCGACCGGTTTACCGTTCTCGAAGGCGCGCACCGCGCCTTCCCAGTAAATCGTGCCGGTGCTGCCGCTGGCGTCGTTTTCCTGATCGTCCATCAGCGGACGCAGCGTAAAGACGCGGTCGCCGACAGTGACCTGCCATTCGACGGGATATCGAACGCCGGTGCGTGAGGAGCGCCAGTGACGCAGCGGCTTCCATGCCACCGCCTCGGGTTTGTATGAGATGTCTTCAGCGGCTCCGGCCGGCCGCAGTTTGGCGGCGGCCCACAGCTCGCTATCCTGCGGGCCGCGCATTTGGAACATCATCAGCGCGCCGCCGTCGTCCAGATTGAGGCCGATCCAGTCCCAGCCCTGAGCGCGTTCGTCGACGATGGCGCCGGACCATTCATGATCGAACCAGGCGACGCCGCGCACCGTTTGGTCCGCTCCTTCGATGGCGACCCGGCCGGTGACCGCGAGTTGAGGCAGGCTGTAGTAATAGCTGGCGGAGCCGACGTCGGGACCTTTTTGACTGAAGCCGCGCTCGCCTTGTAACAAGGGCGGCGCCTGCGGCTGCAACTGCAGATCGATCTGCAGATCGCCGGTCTTCGCGACGGCAATGTATATATCGCCCTCCCGGCGCAGCCGCCAGTCGTCGATATGAACATCGAGCGAGCCCTCCGCCGCTTCCGCCAACCCAAAGCCAGCACGGGCGGATTTCTCGTGATGTAACAGCGAGCCGCGTTTCGGATCGCTGACGGCGAGATGAGCGAACAGCACCTGGCGCAGCGCGAAGCGCGATGGATTGTTCTCGTCGATGCCGGTGCGCGTGCGAAAGAACGTCAGCTGAAAGCCGATCGGATCGCCAGCAGCGCCTTCGAGCCAGCCGGTGACGTACCACCATTCCGTTCTGAACTGAGGGTGACTGCCTTCGTCGCGAGGAAACTGGATCTCATATCCAGGCACGACCTTGGGGAAAATCACCTCGGCGCGCAAGCCTGACATCACCAGCGTAGCCACAGCGAATGCTGTGCAGAATCGCGCGGCTAGCCGGGCGATTCTCCGGAGGCCGAGCACACCAAGATCAGCCGGCGATGAGTAGGCGCGACTGCGGCAGACCGCACGCATCACCAATCCTCCCTGACAGCGCGCACGACTTCTCCGCCCATGGCCTGGCGCCCGCTCACAACGGCAATGAGCGCGGCCGCACCGATCAGCGCTGCACTCAGCCCCGCGAGCAAACCCAGCGGCGCATGCAAATCCATGCTCCAGTGGAACGACTGCCGATTCACCACGTAGATCAAGATCAAACTGATGACTGCGCCGGCGAGCAATCCAACGACCACGCCCAACGTGCCGAGAACCGAGCCCTCGATGGCCAGCATCCCCGCCACCTGTCGCCGCGTAAAGCCCAGATGGCGCAGCGCGCCGAATTCACTGCGGCGAGCCAGCACCTGAGCGCTGATGCCGGCCGCAATACCGAACAATCCAATCGTCACCGCCACCAACTCCAGCAAGTACGTAATCGCAAACGTTCGATCGAACGCCGCCAGCGACAACGCGCGAATCTCACGCGGCGTGCGCAGATCGTGCTCGGTGCCTGGCGGCAACAGGTCGCGAATCGCATTTCCTATCGCGGCGATATCGGCCGACTCCTCCAGCCAAAACCACACGGTGTTGATCGCGCGATCGCCGGTCAGCGCCAGATAGTCGTTCCGATCCATCACGACGGCGCCGTTCTGATGCTCGTAATCTCGCCACACGCCGCGCACTGACGCGGCGACGGTCTTGCCGCCCAGCGTGAGCTCGATCTGGTCGCCCGGCGAAATCGCAAACAAATCCGCGGCCGCCTCGCTGATCCAGACGGGCAGCGATCCCTCCGGCACGTCAGTAGCGGCCGTGCTCATCATCCACAACGCTTCGTCGGGACGCTCGCGATCCAAAGTCCGCGCAATCACAGTGAGCGCCGGCCGGTCGGCCGACAGCTGCGCGCGAGCGAAACGGCTGTATGCGACATGATCAACCCCCGGCACGCGCGACATCGACTCAGCCAGCCCTTCATCGAGGAAGGCCGATTGCCCCACATAGCCCACGCGCACATATAGATCGGCAGGCAACACCTTCTGGGTCCACTGATCGAGCGAATCGCGGAACGACGTGACCATGATGGCCATCGACACCATCAAGCTGAAGCTGACGATGATGGAAGAAACACTCAAGGTCGCGTAGCGCGCCGTGCCGGAGATCTGCGCGATGGCGATCTCGTATGGAATATGGCTCGAGCGCGGCGCATGGCGCAGTACGAAGCGAACCACCGACGGCATTGCAATTACACAGGCGATGAGCAACAACGCAATCGCGACGAAACCCGGCAGCGGCAGCCCGGCGATGGGAGGCAGACTCACCGCGATGGCCGCCAGCACGGTCAACGTCAGGACCGTCCAGCCATGCGGACGAATCTCGCCACTGGTGATGTCGCCTGCTTTCAGCGCGCTCGCCGTCGGCACACGAGCGGCATCGAGCGCGGGCCGCAGCGCGCCCGCCACGGCCACACCGATGCCCAGCAACGAGAACACCGCGATTTCCGCGATATGCACATTCAAGCCAGGCGCGAGGCCTCGGAAGTAGCCGGCGCCGAGATCCGCACCCAATGCGCTCAATCCGAGGTTCGCAATCATCACTCCAAGTACGATCCCAATTGCGGCGCCAAGCACACCGACGATCACGCTGCCCGAGAGCATCAGCAAGAGTTGCTGTGAGCGGGTCACGCCGATGGCATGCATGACCGCAAACTCACGACGCCTGCGCAACGCTGCGAGTGACTGCGTTGAGTAAACGAAGAAGCCGCCTGTGAACAACGCGACCAACGCGAGCGCCGTGAGATTGGATCGGTAGGCACGCGACAGGCGGAGTGCGTCATCGCTCGCTTCCCCTGGCGTCGTGACTTTCACCGAGGCGGGCAATATCGATGTGAGCGCCGCCCTGACCTGCTCCGGGCTCGTGCCAGTGGCAAGACGTAAGTTGATGCGAGACAGCTTGCCCAACCTGCCGAACACCCACTGCGCGGTAGCGATGTCGACCACGCCGCCAAACTCCTGCAAGGCTGCCGGCGGCAACACGCCGGACACGCGCAGTCGCTCGCGTTGCACGCCGACCTGGAACTCGACGAACTCGCCTCGCTCGAGCTGCAACTCACGGGCTGCGGTGGCGCTGAGCAAAATCGTGCGAGCGTCGAAAGCGCCGGTCGTGTCCTGTTCAGACTCATCGTCTGCGGCTCCGCGCTCGTCAGCGCCGCCGCTAACAATGGCAGCGGCAAACGCAGGCTGCAGCAGCTGCGAGCGAAAGCCGTCCAGGCCGATCAACGTCAACGCGCCGCGCTCGCCCACCAGCTTCGCTTCGACTTCGACCACGGGACTCGCGACGGACACGCCAGGCACGCGCGCCACCATTGGATACAGATCCTCATCGAAGCCTTCGCTGCCGCCTTCCACGGCCAGGTCGGCCAATCCATAAAGACTGCGCGCAGCGAGAGATATCTCGTCCGCGGCCGAGCGGTTGATCAAATAGATGGCAAGCCCCAGCGCCACGCCGAGCGCGATAGCCAGCACCGCGAGCAAGGTGCGCCCGGGTGACCGCCGCATGGGGCCGACGATCGCGGCTTCGATGAGCAGCGAGGGAATCACGACCGAGGGTGAGTGGCTGCAGCTCGTGGCGCCAGTCCGTGTCTGGAAAGTTGCAGGATGCGATCTGTAGTGGTCGCAGCGAGTTCCGAATGCGTGACGAGGATACCCGCCGCGTTGTCACGCTTGAGCTGAGCAGCCAACAGTTCGAGCACTTCAGCCGCGGAGTCCGCGTCGAGATTGCCAGTAGGCTCGTCGGCCAGAACCAATGCCGGACGATGCGCCAATGCACGAGCGACGGCGACTCGTTGCATCTCGCCACCCGACAGTTGTGAAGGAGACGCATCGGCGCGCTCCAGCATGCCCACGGCGTCCAGCAATTCGCGCACGCGATCCGCCGCTTCGCGACCTTGCCGACCGTTCAGCGCCAGCGGCAACGCGACGTTCCGCTCGACACTGAGATGCGGCAACAAATGAAACGCCTGAAACACGAAGCCCATGCGCGCCCGACGCAAGCGCGTGCGCGCATCGTCGTCAAGCGCGCTGATGTCACGACCGTCGAGCGAGATGCGCCCCGTGTCCGGAGTGTCGAGTCCGGCAATCAGATTGAGCAGCGTCGATTTGCCCGTGCCGGACTCGCCCATGACGGCGACGTACTCGCCCGCCGCGAGCTGCAACGAAACGCCACCGAGTACCCGTCTGGGTGGCGGTCCGCCGAAGGACTTGCTGATGTTCTCGACCTGTAACATCGCGGGCGCGACGCCTCGCGATCAGAACGCGATGGTGAGGCCGAGCGCCGCGTGATATTGCAGCAGGGTGTCCGACTTGGTCCGGATGGCGCACGCACCGCCGCCTTCGTCGGACACACAAAAAATGTTGCCGTCAGTGTCGAGCAACGAGACGAACGCGCGGACATCGAAGCGCACGCCGATACGTTCGGTAATCGGCACTTTGACGCCGGTGCCGACCGTGAACGCGAACTTGGTTTCGTCATCCAGCCCGGACTGGTCGGGGCTGAACCTTGCCGCGCCCACGGTGAGACCGAAGTATGGGATCACGCGCTTGGCATCGGGATTGCTGACCGTGCCGCCGATCTGCAGGTATTGCACATCCAGGTCCAGAGGAATGGCGCCGCCGATCTCGCTGCTCTGCTGGACATACAGCAACTCGTAATGTCGCCATTGGTCGGCGGCGGCGTTGAAGATCACGCCGAAGTCGTTGTCCTCTTCGATGTCGCGATCGGTGTTGCTGGCCGGGTCTTCGAATTCGCCGCCGGCCATGTAGCCGAAGAACGGGGTGATCTCGTAGTTGGGATAGTCATCGACCGGCGCTTGCGCGGCGGCCGTCCCGGCCACCGCCAGCAGCGTTACGCCAAGCGCGGCGCGCATCGCGACGCGCGCGGAAAACTGTCGTGGAAAGAACCACTTACCAATATGCCAATGCATAGCCTAAAGACTCCTTCGGGAAGGCCGGCGCGGCGACCGGACTTGCAGTCGCGCGGCTTACGTTAACATGTCGCAGGTCGATTGCCTGAACGACGCTCACCTCACGCTATTCGCAGCCGCCGTGCAAACGGTCGCGGCCCAGTGACGCAACGAAGCCAAACATGAAGTGGTCGGGTTTTCTGGTTGCCGCCGTGTTCGCGGCGCTCACGTTCGGCCTGTGGGCCTACGTGAACCGGCCGACCGCCGAGCCGCCATGGCCGGCGCACGTGCAGGGCATGGCGTTCTCGCCGTTTCAGGCGGGACAGGATCCGATCGTAAGGAACCTGCCTGGGGAGCAGCAGATCGATAGCGACCTGCGCTTGCTGTCCGGCAAGGTGACCGCGATCCGCAGCTACTCCACGCTCAACAGCCTGGGCCTGATTCCGGAGATCGCCGCACGCCATGACATCAAGGTGACGGTCGGCGCTTGGCTGGATCGCAGACTCGCCACCAACGATCTGGAAGTGGCCGCCGCCATCGAGCTGGCCAACAAACACGCCAACGTGATCCGCTTGGTGATCGGCAACGAAACCATCCTGCGTGGCGACCTGACAGTCGCACAGCTGATCGAACAGCTTGATCGGGTGCGCGACGCGGTGGCGCAACCGGTCAGCACGGCGGAACCGTGGCACGTCTGGGTCAGCAATCCCGAGCTGGTCGAACACGTCGACTATCTGGCGGTTCATATGCTGCCTTATTGGGAAGGCATCCCGGTGGAGCAAGCCATCGATTACATCGATGCACGCATGGACCAGCTGCAGCGCGCGTTTCCCGGCAAACCCATCGTGATCGCGGAAGTCGGCTGGCCCTCGGACGGTCGCACCCGAGAAGGCGCGGTGGCGTCGACCAGCAATCAGGCGATGTTTCTGCGACGGTTCCTCGATCGCGCCAAGGACGAGGGCTATATCTATTACCTGATGGAAGCTTTCGATCAGCCCTGGAAGGCACGCTATCAGGGCGCCGTCGAAGCGTACTGGGGCGTCTACGATGTCTACCGCCAGCCCAAGTTCGAATTCGTCAAGCCGATCGTTCGCATTCCACAATGGCAGACGCTCGCCACAATTTCAGTCGCGATCGCTACTGTGATTCTCTGCCTGCTCTACGTCCACAGCCTCGCGTTGGGCACGCGCGGCCGCAGCCTGCTCGCGGTCGTGGTGTATGCGGTGGCGACCACGATGGTCTGGATCATTTACGACTACTCGCGGCGCTATCTCACCGTCGCGAGTGTGTTGATCGGCACGTTGCTGATCCTCGGCATGCTCGGCGTCATCGCGGTACTGCTGACTGAAGCGCTCGAATGGGCCGAAGCCCGCTGGGGCAAGCCTCGCAAGCGGCCGTTCGTCGCTGCGACGGCAGGCGCCGAGTTACCCAAGGTTTCGATTCACGTGCCGGCGTACAACGAGCCGTCGGCGATGTTGATCGAAACCCTCGACGCCCTCGCCCGTCTCGATTATCCGGACTATGAAGTCCTGGTCATCGACAACAACACCCCGGAGCCCTCCGTGTGGCAGCCGGTTGAACGGCATTGCCGGCAACTGGGCGAGCGCTTCAAGTTCTTCCACGTGGCGCCACTTGCCGGCTTCAAAGCGGGCGCGTTGAACTTCGCGCTGAAGCACACCGCCGCCGACGTGCAAATCGTCGCGGTCATCGACAGCGACTACAAGGTCGAGCCGCATTGGCTGCGCAGCCTCGTGCCCGCGTTCGCGGACGAGAAGCTCGCCATCATGCAGTCACCGCAGGACTACCGGGACGCCGAAGAGAATGCGTTCAAAGCGATGTGCTATGCCGAATACCGTGGCTTCTTTCACATCGGCATGGTGGTGCGCAACGAGCGCAACGCCATCATTCAACACGGCACCATGACTCTGGTGCGACGCTCGGCGCTGGAAAGCGTCGGTGGCTGGGCGGAATGGTGTATCACCGAAGACGCCGAACTCGGACTGCGCTTGTTCGAGCATGGCCACGAAGCACAGTACTTGCCGGTCACCTACGGTCGTGGCCTGATGCCGGAGAAGTTCATCGACTACAAAAAACAAAGGTTCCGTTGGGCGTACGGCGCGGTGCAGATCCTGCGCGCGCATGCCAAGATTCTGTTGAGCGGCGACCCGCGACTCACCCAGGGGCAGCGCTATCACTTCATCGCGGGCTGGCTGCCATGGATGGCCGATGGTTTGAACCTGCTGTTCAATATCTTTGCGCTGATCTGGTCGACCGCCATGATCGTCGCGCCGCATCGTTTCGATCCGCCGCTGATCATGTTCTCGGTGCTGCCGCTCGCGTTGTTCGCGTTCAAGATGGCGAAGCTCGCGCATCTGTATTCGTCTCGTGTCGGCGCGAACATCCGACAGACGATGGCAGCGGCGCTCGCGGGACTGGCCTTATCTCACGCCGTGAGTGTGGCGGTCGTGAAGGGTCTGCTGACTCGCAATCAACCGTTCTTCCGTACCCCCAAGGGCAAGCAACCGAGCGCGTTGATCGAAGGCTTCGCCGCCGCGCGCGCCGAGACTGCCTGGTTGTTGGCGCTGGTCATGGCCGCTGTCGGCCTGACGCAGCAATTCACCATCGCCCCCGGCCTGGTGCTTGGGATTCCCGAGGAGCTGAAGGCGCCGGATGTCTCGCTGTGGGTGGCGGTGCTGATGATCCAGGCAATTCCTTACGGCGCCGCCCTGCTCATGTCGCTCATCAGCGCCCTGTCTCTGCCCGCCCGGTGGCTGGGACGGCTACCGATGAGCACCGGCGTACCCGCCACGGCCGGCATTCGTGCTCCGGATTCTGCGGACTAGTTCCTGAAAGCGCGTTTTGCCGGCTTGCCCGGTCGAGGGCGCTGCCTATAATGACTGCCTAGGCAGCTATTGCCGAGGCCAATGCCCAAGCAGCATTACAAACCGGATTCATTTCACCTCCGCGACAGCGTCGGTTACCTGATCAAGCGCGCGCAGCGCCTGGCGCAGGAACAGATCGAAACCAGGTTCGAGGAGCAGGGCTGCACCCTGCAACAGTGGGTCGTGCTCATGCACGTGCGCGACAAGATCGCGGTCACCATCGCGGACCTTTGCCGAGAGCTGTATCACGACAGCGGCGCGATGACTCGCCTCATCGATCAACTCGAAGCCCGCAAGTTCATCGAGCGTCGGCGCAATGCGGATGACCGCCGCGTCATCGAGCTGTCGCTGACCCACGCCGGCGAGAAGGCGCTCGACAGTCTCATTCCTATCGCCTGCGACACACTCAATACCGCCCTGGACGGTTTCACGCGCGACGAGGTCAAGACGCTGCAATCGCTGCTCAGACGGATGATCGGAGGTCTGGAAGGATCGCTGAGCGCGAATAAGGAGAAGTCGTCGTGAAGACGCGAACACATCTCACATCAGGCGCGGCTGCGCTGCTGTTGGGAATCGCTACCGCGCTCAGCGGCTGCGTGACGCCGCCGAAGACCGAACCTCAGCTGCACACCATCGCGGGCGACAATGTCGGCCTGGGTGCGACCACGGCGCCGGTGGTGGAAGAACGCTGGTGGGAACAGTATGGCGACGCGCAGTTCGATCGGCTGGTGACGGCAGCGCTCGAATCGAATCCGAGTCTGCAACAAACATTGGCGCGCCTGCGCACGGCCCAAGCGCAAGTGCAGTTCGCGACGGCGCAACGGCAGCCTGGCGTGATCCTGAACGGACAGGAACAACGCAGCCGTCTGCCCGAGGAATATCTCATTCCCCCGCCGTTTGGCGGCGGCACCTATTGGTCCGGCCAGCTGCTGGCGAATCTGTCGTGGGACCTGGATTTCTGGGGCCGACAGGCGGCGCTCATCGATCAGGCCAAGGCCACCGAACAAGCCGTGCGGCTCGATTCAGCGGCCGCGCGACTCGCGACCACGGTGGCGCTGTCCGAAACCTATCTCGACTTGAATCGCGCTATCGCGCTCGCCGACATCGCCCAGCAGTCTTTGGTGCAGAGACAGCGCATCCTCGACATCACCCGAAAGCGCATCGGCGCCGGCCTCGACACCACTGTCGAACTCCGTGAAGCGGAATCGGCTGTCCCGCAGGCCGAGCTGGCGCGACTGCAGGCCGAAGCGGCGCGTGAAATTGCTGTACATCGTTTGGCGGCATTGATCGGCGAAGGCGCCGATGCTTATGAGCACATCGCTAAGCCGACCTTGGATTTGGAAACCGCGTTGTCGATACCCACCGAGCTGCCCGCGGACCTGCTGGGCCGCCGCCCCGACGTCCTGGCAGCTCGCGCCCGCGTCGAAGCTGCGACGTCGCAGCGTGCAGCTGCGCGCGCGGCGTTTTATCCGAATGTGAACCTGAGCGCATTCGCCGGGTTTCAGGCGATCGGTCTCGACAATCTGCTTCAGGCCAACAATCGCACTTACGGCGCCGGCCCGGCGATCAGCCTGCCTTTGTTCGATTCGCAGCGCTTGAAGTCGCAGTTCAATGCGGCCACGGCCCTGCAGGACGAGGCAGTCAGTGCGTACAACAACGTCGTGCTGTCAGCCGTGCAGCAGGTGGCGGACCAACTGAGCCAGGTGAACTACAGCGCACGGCAGCTGCAACAAGCGCGCGCCACACTCGATGCCGCCGAAGAGGCGTATCGACTTGCGCACAAACGCTACGAAGCTGGCCTCGCCAACTATTTGTCCGTGCTCACGACCGAAACGCAGGTCCTGAATGCACGCACCACTTTCGTGGACATCCTCCATCAACAAGCGCTCGCACGTGTGTCGTTGCTGCTCGCCGTCGGCGGCAACTTCAGTGCCGCCAGCTGATCGTTACTCATCAACGGAATTCCCATGAGCGACTCCAACTTTCCTGCAACGGGCGCCAACGGCGCCCGGCGACGAGGCCTGCTGATTCTCACCGCCGTGGTCGCGCTCGGCGCGATCGCATACACCGCCTATTGGCTCACCGTCGCCCGGTACTACGAGAGCACCGACGACGCCTATGCCGCCAGCGACATCGTGCAAATCACCAGCGAAGTGCCTGGCGCCGTGCTGGGCGTGCACGTCGATGACACGCAGACCGTGGAACGCGGTCAGGTGTTGGTCGAGCTGGACCCAGCCGATGCAAACATCGCGGTCTCGGCCGCTGAAGCCGAGCTCGCCCGCACTGTTCGTCAGGTTCGCTCGCTGTATGCGCAAGCCGATCAGTTGCGCGCTCAGATCGCCGAACGCGAAAGCGAATTGAAGAAATCGCAGAGCGACTATGCACGCCGCCAGGCGCTAGTGGCCGATGGCGCCGTATCGGGTGAAGAGCTCGCGCACGCGCAGGACACGATCACTCAAACTCGCGCAGCGCTGCAGGCTGCGCAACGTCAGCTGGATGCCACGTTGGCGCAGACCGAAGGCACCACGCTCGCAGATCATCCCAATGTGCTGGCCGCCGCAGCTCAGCTGCGTGATGCCTCGTTGGCTCTGCGCCGTACGACCATTCGTTCGCCGGTGACCGGCACTGTCGCCAAGCGAGGCGTTCAAGTCGGCCAGCACGTGGCGGCTGGAGCGCCGCTGCTCGCGGTGGTGCCACTCGACGACGTGTGGATCGATGCAAACTTCAAAGAGAGCCAGCTGAAGCACGTGCGCGTCGGTCAGCCCGTCGTCGTGCACGCCGACATCTACGGCGACGACGTCGAGTATCTGGGCACCGTGGCAGGCCTCGCCGCCGGCAGCGGCAGCGCCTTCGCTCTGTTGCCTGCACAGAACGCGTCGGGCAACTGGATCAAGATCGTTCAGCGTGTGCCGGTGCGTATCGCGCTCGACCCCGAGCAGCTGAAGAAACATCCGCTTCGCGTCGGCCTGTCTATGCACGCGGAGATCGAGATCCGTGACACGTCCGGGCCGCTGGTCGCCACCCAAGTCCGCAATACGCCGCAGCCGTTGCAGAAGAGTGTCGGTGAGGATCCCGGCATCGAGCAGCGTATCGCCGAGATCATTCATCAGAACGCCTCCGGCGTGCCGGCCACGGTAGCGAGCAATCATCAGGTCAAGCCGAAGGCGCTGACGCGCGAAGCGGTGGTGCCCGTCAGCGCACGCATGTAACTGCCAGCGAGCCAGGATGATCGAAGAGCAGCCATGCCGATGAGAACACCCCCGTGAGCACCAGCGCCGCAGATGCCTCCGCAACCGCCCCAATGGAGGGCGGTGCGCTTGCCATCACTTCACTGGCGCTGGCGCTCGGCACCTTCATGCAGGTGCTGGACACGACCATCGCCAACGTTTCCATTCCGACCATCGCCGGCAATCTCGGCGCCTCGGCGGATCAAGGCACCTGGGTGATCACTTCATTCGCCGTCGCCAACGGCATCAGCGTGCCGCTCACCGGCTGGCTGATGATGCGCTTTGGCATCGTGCGGACATTCACTGCTTCGGTGCTGGCGTTCACCATCGCCTCGTTACTGTGCGGACTCGCCTGGAACCTGCCCTCGCTGGTGTTCTTCCGCGTTCTCCAGGGCGCGGTGTCGGGCCCGATGGTGCCTGGCTCGCAGGCGCTGTTGCTGCTGCTGTTCCCGCCCGCGAGAAAGGGCCTGGCGCTCGCACTCTGGTCCATGACCACGCTGGTCGCGCCCATCATGGGCCCCGTGTTGGGCGGCTGGATCTCGGACAACGCCACCTGGCCCTGGATCTTCTATATCAACGTGCCGGTCGGCCTGTTCACCGTGGCGGTGTGCTGGTTCCAGTTGCGACATCGCGAAACGCCGACTCGCAAGTTGCCCGTCGATCAAATCGGCATCGCCCTGCTGGTGGTATGGGTGGGCGCGCTGCAGATCATGCTGGACAAGGGCAAGGACGAAGATTGGTTCGCCTCGCCGTTCATCATCGTGCTCGGTCTCATCGCCGTGATTGCGCTGGCCGCGTGGCTGATCTGGGAACTGACCGAGAAACATCCGATCGTGGATCTGTCGTTGTTCAAGCACCGCAACTTCACGTTCGCGCTGATTCCGATGTGTCTGGGCTACGCAGTGTTCTTCGGCAACATCGTGCTGCTGCCGCTGTGGATGCAAACGCAGTTGGGCTACACAGCCACCTGGGCCGGATTGCTCGCGGCTCCAGGCGGTCTGGTTGCCGTGCTCATCTCGCCGTTCGCGGCGCGCTTCCTCGCGAAGTTCGATGCGCGCTGGCTGACTTCATTGGCGTTCGTCGCCTTCGCGGTTTCTTACTACATGCGAGCACAGCTGACGGCGGACGCAGCCGTCATCGATTTCGTCATTCCGCAGTTGATCCAGGGTCTGGCGATGGGCACGTTCTTTGTCGCCATCCTCACCATCATGCTCGACGGCATCGAGCCGCAACGCGTGCCGGCTGCCTCGGGTCTGGCGATCTTTCTACGCACCATCGCGGCGAGCTTTGCCACGTCCATCACCACCACATTATGGGATCGACGCGAAGCGTTTCATCAGGCGCATCTTGCCGCAGGTTCGAGCGTGTATGACCCGCAGACCCAGCAGGCGCTAACGCATATGCAGTCGCTCGGTGTTCCCGACGGGGCCGCGCTGGCGGCGCTCAACCAACAGATGGTCGGCCAAGCCTATCTGCTCTCGTCGCTGGATTACTTCTGGATCTCGTCGTGGCTGACGCTGGCGATGATCGCTCTGGTGTGGCTGGCTCGGCGACCTGCCTCGGGCGGGGCGGTACACGCGGCGGCAGACTGAACGACTGCCGCCGCGCTGCGGAGCGGATGTTCCCGATCAGATTCGGATGGCGCGGCCGGTGCGAGCGGATTCGTAAATCGCACTCATGATCCGTACATCCTGCAGGCCCTCTTCCCCCGGCACGATGGTCGGCCGACGTTCCTTGATGCAGCGAGCGAAATCATCGAGCTGCGCCGCGAACATATCGACCTCGGGGAACGACAGCGGCTTGCCGTCGCTGCGCGAGCCTTTGATGCCGCCGTAGTAATAGGCGGGATCGAGCTCGAACCAGCCACGCTCGCAATTGGCGCGGAAGTTCTTGATGCCGCCGATCTTGAAACTGGCCGTGCAGTAGGCGTTCGCCCCGCTCGGAAACTGCGCGGTCCAGGAGATGGTTTCGTCCACTTCCTTGAACTTCACCGCGTCGGTCTTGGTTTCGGTGGCGGTCACGAGCACCGGCTCTTCGCCGGTGAGATAACGGGTGGCCTGCAAGGCGTACACACCGACGTCCATCAAGGCGCCGCCACCCGACAGCGCATGCTTCAGGCGCCATTGATCGGGCCGCCCGACATCGATGCCGAAGCCCGCTTCAATGATGCGCACCGGGCCCAACTCCTGCTCACGCGCCAGGCGAATGCATTCCTGATGGTGCGGCTCGAAGCGACAGCGATAGGCGGTGCCGAGCATGCGCTCCGCCGCTTTGCAGGCGTCGATCATTTGCTGGCAGCGCTCCACCGAAATCTCCAGTGGCTTTTCGCAAAACACGTGCTTGCCGGCCTGCGCCGCGGCGACGGTGTGCTCCAGATGCAGCGCGTTGGGAGTGACGACGTAGACGATGTCGATATCGTCGTTGTCGGCCATGCGATGCATGGTGTCGTAGCTGTAGACGCTGCGCTTGGGCAGGTCGTAACGCTTACGCCATTCCTCCGCCTTTTCGGACGAACCGGTGACGATGCCGGCCAGCCGGCAATGCTGGGTCTTCTGTAAGGCCGGCGCGATCTGTTTGGTGCTGAGGGAGCCGAGTCCGCACAGCGCCACCCCCAGTTTCTTGTCAGGGGCGGCGGCGCGGGCGCCAGTGCTGATGAACGGCGCTGCCAAGGTCGCGGCGGCGGCTCCCTTCATGAAACGACGACGGGAAAGGTCCTGCATGCTTGCTCGCTTACTCCATTGCCCGGGTGCTGTGGCGAGAATGATGAGCCGCGCCGGGTATCTGCCGTTTATTCAGCAGGAGTGACGCGGCTGCCGTCCTGTTTCACTCAGTTCGGCGAAGGACTAGGATAACGCAGTGCTCGACTCGGAATTCTAATCTCGCGCTGGCGCCACCGGCCGGACGCTGCGGCCGACCCCGCCGCCGCCGAACAAACCTTTGGCGTATTGAGATTCTTCCAGTTGTTCTTTACACATGGATGGGTTCTCTGGCGCGAGGCGAGGACGCCGATAGTTGCACAAGCCGGGCAGGCCCAACAACTGATCCTTGGTACGGCTGAACATCCCTGGTACGACTAGTCCCGAGCCTCGAACCGCGCCATGGCCAGAACCCGCAAACGTCGGCGACAGCAGCCTCTCGAAAAGGCCAGCGCAATCGCCCCTGCCTCCGCGGGCGGCGGCTCCGATGACAGCCACGATTCATTCGTGAACGAGTTCGAGTGCGGCGATGCCGCCCACCGCGAGCCGCTGCCCGATCCGGCCGGCCGCATCATCGGAGCATATCGATTGATTCGCAGCCTGGGCAGCGGCGGCATGGGCGAGGTCTTTCTCGCAGAGCGCGCCGACGAGCAGTTTCGGCAGAACGTCGCGATCAAACTGGTACGTCGAGGCCTGCTGTCGAATCAAGTGCAAGGGCGCTTGCGACAGGAGCGGCAGATCCTTGCCTCGCTCGACCATCCGAACATCGCGCGGCTGTATGACGGCGGAACGACCACCGACGGCACGCCATACATCGTCATGGAATACATCGATGGCGAACCCATCGATATCCACTGCGATCGCCGACAGCTGACCATCGAGCAGCGGCTGCGCCTGTTCATCACAGTCTGCTCCGCCGTGCATCGCGCCCATCAGAACCTGATCGTGCACCGGGATCTGAAGCCATCGAACATATTGGTGACCGCCGACGGGGTGCCCAAGCTGCTCGACTTCGGCATCGCGAAACGGCTGGACGATACCGACGCGAGCTACACCATGGCGGTCACCCAGGCCGATGTGCGAGTGATGACGCCGGATCACGCCAGCCCCGAGCAAGTGCGCGGCGAAATCATCTCCACCGCGAGCGACGTATACGTGCTCGGCGTGCTGCTCTACGAATTGCTCTGCGGCTACAAGCCGTTCGCGTTACGCGGCAAGAACCTGGGCGAATTCGAGCGGGCCATTTGTGAAGACATGCCCGCCATGCCGAGCGAAGTGATCGCCGCGGCCGAACGACAGGCGGACAGCGGCATCGTGTCCGTATCGGCGCAACGCTCAGCCACTACGGCGAAGCTGCGGCGCGAACTGAGTGGCGACCTGGACAACATCGTCGCCATGGCCATGCGCAAGGAGCCCGAGCGCAGATATTCGTCGGCCGCGCAGCTGGCCGGAGATGTCGAGCGATATCTGAGTGGCTTGCCGGTGCTGGCGCGCCCCGACTCGTGGTCGTATCGAGCGGGCAAGTTCTTACAACGCTATGCGCTCGGCGTGGCTCTGTCCGCCGCGCTGGTGGCGACGCTGATCGGCTTCACCGTCACTGTTTATATGCAATCGTTGCGCATCGAACAGGAGCGCGACCTGGCGCAGGCCCAACGCAGCATCGCCGACTCGCAACGCGAGCGCGCCGAAGCCGTATCGGCGTTCCTCATCGACTCTTTCAAAGTGGTGGACCCGTTCGCCAAGGGCGGCAACCTGATCACGGCGCGCCAGATCCTGGACAACGGCGCCACGCGCATCGCGCATGAATTGAACGATCAGCTGGCGATCAAGGCCGACGTGCTGGACACCATCGGCAGCGCCTATCTCGGCCTGGGGCTGCCCGAACAGGCGCGGCCGCTCATCGAACAAGGTCTCACGGTGCGGCGGAAGCTGTTCGGTGAAGACAGCGCGGCGGTGGCGCGCAGCCTGTACTCGTTGAATCAGGTGTACGAAAAAGAGGGCAATCTGGACGCGGCGGAAAAGCTCGCGTGGCAAAGCCTGGAGATCAACCAGCGCCAGACCGGAACCGCCAGCGTCACGACGGCCACCAGCCTGTGCCGACTCGGCGTCATCAAAAAGATTCGTAGCGAACTCGCGGCGGCGGAAAAACTGTTGCAGTCCTGTCTCGACATCCGGCGTGCGCGGCTCGGTCCATATGACGTTTCCGTGACCATTCCTCTGGACAACCTGGCGCACATCGCCACGCAGCGAAACGACAATGTGGTGGCCAAGACCTATCTAACCGAAGCGCTGGAGATCGACCGGCGCGCGCGCAGTGAAGAACATCCGCAATACATTCGTCATTTGTTACGACTGGCGGCAGTCACTCACGATCTCGGCGACACGGCCGAGGCCGAGCCCCTGTTTCGCAACGCCGTCGCATTGAACCAGCGGGTGCTCGGTGCCGAGCACCCGGAAACCATCGATACCCTGAGCGCTTTCGGCACGTTTCTGATGGAAACGGATCGCTTCGCGGAAGCGCGTAAGGTGCTCACAACGGTGCTCGAAGCGAATCGCCGCGCTCGAGGTCCAACTCACAGTTATATCGGCAACGATCTCGAGAATCTTGGCCGTCTCGCTTATCGTCAGCGCGATTTCACTGCCGCCGAGCGGTACCTTGAAGACGCGCTCGCGATCTATCGTGACACATTGCCGCCCACCCACGGCTTCATCGCAACCGCGCTGACCACGCTCGGCCGGACGCAGCTGGCGTTGAATCGGCTGGCCGATGCGCAAACATCGCTGTCCGAAGCGGTCCGGGTCTGGCAGGTCGAATACGGCGACAACAGCACCGGTTACGCCAGCGCCAACGCCGCGCTGGCGTGGTCTAAGGCGTTGCAGGGTCACTTCGCCGAGGCGGAGCCGGCCCTGCTCAAGGCCTATCCCATGCTCAGCCGCTCGACGCGCAAAGTGGATCTCGAAGTGGCGGCCGAGCTGCGGCAGTGGATCGAAAAGCTGTATCTCGAGCAGGGTCGCCCGACGGCCGCCAGGGAATATTTCTCCAGGTTGCAACAGAACTGAACGGTTCGCCACTCGCGTGGCCCGAGCCGAAGCAACCTACGCCAAAGGTCGGTTGAACAGCGTAGCCGGACGCTGCAGTATGCGCGGCGACCAGCGCTCATCCATTGCCGAACAAAAAGGAAACTGCTCGTGCGAATCCTGATCGCGGACGATGAAGTCGCTCAATCCAAAACGTTGCGGCCGTTGTTCGCGGCTGGCGGCAAACGTAAAACCAAGGTCCGCGCCAGCGCGGGCGCTCCCGCCATCGGCCAACTGATCGTGGCGCGAGCTGCTCGCAGCAGCGCACCGAAAAAAGGCAAACGGCGCGCCGGGGCGGCGCAGCCCGGCGCCGACAACCTCGACCTCGGCGATCAACCCGAACAGGCGGCAACCATCCTGGATGCCCTGGGCATCTCGTTGTTGAATCGCGGCATGCTGGAGGAAGGCGCCAGGCTGATCGAGCTGGCCTTGCAGATCCGGCGCAAATTCTTCGGCAGCGATCACCCCGCGACGGCGCTGAGTCTGAACAGCTACTCGCGCGTGGAACGTGAACGCGGCAATTACGAATCCGCCACCGCCGCGGTACAGGATGCGTTACGCATCAATCGCAAAGTGTACGGCGAGCGAGGTCTGCCGGTGGCCGTGAGCCTGAACGAGCTGGGCGTCGTGCAGCTGCTGCAGGGCCGGTTCACCGAGGCGATGAGCTCGGCCAGCGCAGGCCTCGAGATCCTGAAACAAGCCGGGCTGTACGAGACCGATCCGAATACCACGCGATTGCTCGACATTGTTGGTCGCGCGCAGTGCGCACTACGCCAGTCGAACGAAGCGGAACAAACATACAAGGACCTGCTGGCGCTGGATCAGAAACAACTCGGCACCCGCAAACATCCCAAGTACGCCACGCATCTGGCGAACTTCGGCCTGGTGCTCGAACAGCAGGGCAAGCGCGGCGGCGCCGCCCGGGCCTACAGCAATGCCATCGACCTGTACGCCAACACCCTGAACCGCGAGCGCCACCCGAATCTGATCGACGCTTACGCCAACCTCGGATCGCTGTTGCGCACGGTGCCGAGCAAGTCCAAGGACGCCGGCAAGTATCTGCAGAAGGCGCTGGAGCTGGATGTAACGGTGCGCGGCGAAGGGCACGCCCTGGTCGGCAACGACTACGCCAATCTGGCCCGCTGGCAATACGACACGGGCGATCGTGCTTCGGCGAGTCGGGGTTTCTCGCAAGCCATGACCATCTACTCCCGCAATGTTCGCAACGGCTCGTTGCCGGCCAATCACTTTTTCATCGCCGAGGCGCTGACCTGGCAGGGCCGCCTAGCAGTCGAGCTCGGCACGGTGGCCGGCGGCAAACAGGGCGAGCCGCTGCTGCGTCAGGCCCTGGAAATCTGGCCGGCGCAACTGGGCCCCGACACTCTGGGCGAGGCCATGGCCAAGGCTTACCTGGGCCGCGCCCTGGCGCTTCAGGGAGGCGATCGCGACGATGCCTGCAACCTGTTATGCGAGGGCTATCTGCAGCTGAAGCAGGATCCCCAGGCCAAGCCGGACCTGTTGCGCCAGCTGCGCAGCTGGTTGAAGGAGCAAGGCTGCACCTGTGAGGAAACGCCGGTGGCGACGGCCGCATAACCCGGGGGCCCCGGGCAGCGGGGCTTTCCGGCACCCGCCTCATTGGCACGAAAGGGTCATTGCCCGCCCCCTAACGCGGAAGTACGATGGCCGCCTGTACACATCGGGAATACAACCGATCCGCACGGCGACGGAACCGCCCTGCAAACATCCTGGTAGCAACTGGATTGGGGCAGTGTCATGAAAATCCTCATCGTCGATGACCATCCGTTATTTCGCGCTGGTTTCCATGCGGTGCTCGAGCAAAGCGACCTGGACGCCGGCGTGCTGAGCGTGTCCTCGGTGCCCGAGGCGCTGCAGACGTTGCAAACGGATGGCGACATCGGCCTGGTGCTGCTGGACATTCACCTGAAGGGTGAGGACGGCTTCAACGCCCTCAAGGTGATCGGCGAGCGCTTCCCGACCACCGCCTGCATCATGATCTCCGGCGACGAGCAGCAGGCCGTCGCGGCCCGCGCGGTGACCGCCGGCGCTTCCGGGTTCATTCCCAAGTCGTTCACCGCCGACGAAATGATCGCCGCGATTCGCCGCGTGCTCGCCGGTGAAGTGTTCGTGCCCGAGACCACCAACCTGACGGCGGCCGAACAGCCCAACGGCCTGACCCTGCGTCAGCTCGAAGTCATCAGCATGCTGGGGCGTGGCTTCTCGAACAAAGAGATTGCCCGCGCGCTGGATGTGGCCGAGCGGACCGTGAAGGCGCACGTGAGCGCGGTGTTCGAAGCGCTCAATGTACGCAATCGCACTCAGGCGGTGCTGGTGGCGCAGAAGCGTGGCTTCCTGCCCTCCTCGCCGGCTTACGCTAACGCGCGCTAACTCAGCCAAGTAACAAAAACGCCGCTTCATGGACGCCGCGCTGTTGCGACGCGTTGAGCAACAGCGCGTCGAGATGTTGTATGGCAATGCCCTGGCCGTGTCCGGCTCGGCATTGTTGATGGTGGCCATGATCGCCATCATCACCTGGCCACACACTCCTCACGTTCGCATCATCAGTTGGTCCGTCGCGGCGCTGCTGGTGCAAGCCTCGATGCTCGCGCTCACGATCTGGTATCGCGGCGCCGACAATCGGGCCACGGCTTCTGGCGCCTGGGGCTGGCGCTTCGCTGCGCTCTCGGCGATTGCCGGCGCGGTGTGGGGCTCTTCCGCCTTCGTGCTGGTCGATGCCAGTCAATCGCTGACGCTCGCCTTGATAGCGGCATGCCTCGCCAGCCGCGCCACCATCAACGTGCTCACTCATGCGCACTTTCCGCCGGCGCTCCATTCGTTTACCGCGCCCGTGTTTGGATTGCTGGCGCTGCGTTACATCTCGCTGGGCGGTTATGGCAACGCTGCCCTGGGCGTGATGTGGTTTGCGGTGCTGGGTTATTTGTTGTTGTTCGGCGAGCGCCAGTCGCGCGTCATCGTGGCGCAGATTCGTCTGCGCTATGAGAACGAGCAACTAGTCGGCCAGTTGCAACAGCAATATGCGTTGGCGGATCAGGCTCGCGCCCGCGCCGAATCGGCGAGCCGTTCCAAATCTTTGTTCTTTGCCGCCGCCAATCATGACCTGCGTCAGCCGCTGCATTCGCTCGGCCTTTTTGCCACGGCGTTGCGCAACGGCAAGGTCGACGAAGCGGGCCGCAAGATGATCGATCAGATCCTGCAGGCCACCGAATCGCTCGAGCAGCTGTTCGACAATCTGTTGGATATTTCCAAGCTGGACGCCGGCCAGGTCGAAGTCAAGAAAGAAATCGTACACGCCAACCTGGTGCTCGATCGTCTGCGCAGCACGTTCGCCGTGCCGGCTGAAGACAAGGGACTCAAGCTGATCGTGCGCCGCTCGCGCGCGGTGCTTTACACCGACCCGACGCTGTTGTTTCGCGTGCTGTCCAATCTGGTCGCCAATGCGATCCGTTACACCGAGAAAGGCGGCGTGATCGTGGCGTGCCGCAAGCGTCGCAACGGCGTCAGCATCGAAGTGTGGGATTCGGGCATCGGCATTCCGGCCGAGCAGCACGAGCGCATCTTCGAAGAGTTCTATCAGCTCAACAATCCGTCACGCGATCGCAGTCGCGGCCTGGGACTGGGCCTGGCGACCGTGCGCCGGATCGTGCATTTGCTCGACCATCCTTTGTCGGTGCGCTCCACCCCGCGTCGCGGCTCGCGCTTCACCATCGACGTGCCGCTGGCGGATCCCAACAAGATTCATTCGGGCGCGGCCACCATCGAGCAAAAAGTCCCGAACCTAATCGGCGGCAAGCTCATCATGGTCATCGACGACGAAGAGTCGGTGCGGCTGGGCATGCAAAGCCTGCTGGAAAGCTGGGGCTGCAAATGCATCACGGCCATGGATGCCGAGCAGGCGCTGGCTGGCGTCAACGGTCGGGTGCCCGACTTCATCATTGCCGACCTGCGTCTACGCGGCGATCGCAACGGCATCGACGCGATTCGCGAGCTGCGCGCAAAGCTGGGCGATGGAATTCCAGCCGTGCTGATCTCGGGCGACACGGCACCCGAGCAGTTACGTAAGGTGAGCGCCGCCGGTCTGACGATGATGCACAAGCCGCTGAAAGCGGTTCGGCTACGCGCGCTGCTCAATCATGAATTCGCGAAGAAACAGCACGCGTGACGATCAGGCCTGGCTGAAGGTGCTGTCGCTGCGATATGTGAATGGATTGATGCACGCAACTGCGCGACCGCTGTAAACGATTGTCTCGCGCTTCGGATCGGGCACCCGGAAGAAGTTGCTGCCGATCAGATATTCCGTGAGCACGTAGCGCTCCAACCCTTCCAGCCCGTTGCGCGCCTTCGCAATGTGCGCCGGCAGCCAGGGCACGAAGCGATCGGCGAACACCGTCACCTTCACCTCTTTGCGCTGCATGCGTTCGCTGGCGAGGATGTCCTTGATGTACGCCTGCAGGGACGCCGGGTCGAGATCGATGCCTGGCAAGTTCTCTCTCAGCACGCTCTCGACCCATGAAGCGCGGTAATTGCTGAGCGAGCCCCAGGAGGCTGCACCGAATATTCCCAATGCTACGGTGCCGCCGGCGCCCGCGATCAGGAGCTTGCGTCGGCCGGACGAAAAGTTGCTGGTCGATTTCATATGCATGCCGTCACGCGAGCAAGGCAGCGCTGCGCAGAGACAAAGCTGCGACGCTCAAACTGGGATTCGAATTCGGACCCGAAGGGAACACCGACGAACCCACTACCACCAGATTGCGGACATCGTGATGAACCTGCTTCGGGTCGATCACCGAAGAGGCGCGCTCCGCGCCCATGCGCAGCGAGCCCTGGATGTGAGATTCGGTATCGCGCATGCCTTTGAAGTCGATGCGCTCCACCGGCAACGGCGCCAACACCTTTTCGATGTTGTTCAAGGATTCCTGCACGCCGCGCTTGGCGTACTCCGAAACGTCCGGGTGCAGCACCTTGGGCATGCCGTCGTGGTCGAGCACGACGCGATTGGAATCCTGAGGCAAATCTTCCACCACTACCACCAGCGGCGCGAGCTGACGCCATCGGCCGTATTCCTTGCGCAGGCCATGCGGCCAGCGGTTGTCGAAATAGATCAACGCGCCGCCATAGTCCTTGCGGAACGCGCCGTCATACAACGAGTAGTTCAACGCAGTGGTGATGGTGCCGCCGTCGAGACTGTCGAGACCCTCGAGCAGCACCTCCAGCGAGTACCCGACCTGCTCGTGAATGCCGACGCCGGTCAATGGATGATCGATGCCCGAGCGCAGCAGGATCGCCGGGCTGTGAATCGCATTCGCGCCCAGCACGAACAGATCGCCGGTGACTCGATGCTCGGCGCCGCCTTTGCGATAGACAGCGGCGCGAGCCACGCCGCCCGCATGATCGAGGTGTGTCACTTCACATTCAGCGCGAATCTCGACGTTGGGGAGGTTGCGCAGACTGGCGAAGCCGTTCTCGAATGTGAACTTCGCGTTGACGGGGCATAGATTGCAACGAGCGGAGGCACAACACGGCGGTCGCCCAGCAGCGGCAGTGCTGGCGCGCGCGGTGGCGATCGGAACGTGAAACTCCGGCTGCGCTTTACGCATGATCGCGTCGACGGCCGTGAGCTTATGGGGCGGCTGAGGAAAGGGCGCCGAGCGCGGCAGGATCTCGGCCATTTCCGGCGCTCCCGCCACCGACATCTTGGTTTCAGCCGCGAGGTAATAAGGCTCGAGCTCGTCGTAATCGAGCGGCCAATCCTGGGCAACGCCGTACCTGCTGCGCATCCGAAAGTCGCTCGGATGAAAACGCGGTGTCTGCGCATACCAACAGTTGGTGCCACCGCCCACGCCGATCGTGAAGTTCCATACTTTGTTCGCCGCGTCGGTGCGAAACGTCGAGGCAGGCGTGATGGGTGAGTTCTTGCCGTGCTCCAGCTGCCAGGCGTGCGAACTGAAGGCACCGCGCTCGAGCATCAGGATTTTCGCGGCCGGTCGCTTGCTCAGGTAGCCCTCGACAAAGAACAACGATCCGAATCCAGTCCCGACCACCACCACATCGAAATGCTCTTGAGCCATGCGTCCTCCCGAAGCGCATCGGAGTTTAACCGGCGCGCTGCCGGGATGTTCCATGAATGAATGACTTTTGCGCCGTCACCTGACAGATTCCTCGGGGATTGCGTGTAAGCTGCGCGCCATTGTCCCCAGCCACCGACATTCCATGCGCAAGCCCCCAGCCGCCCCAATCTCCACTGCCAAGGGCGTGAGACTGCAAAAGGCCATGGCCGACGCCGGCCTCGGCGCCAGACGCGACTGCGAAGACATGATCACCGCCGGCCGAGTGAAGGTGAATGGCCGCGTGGTCGATACATTGCCCTGCTTCGTCGATCCCGCAAGCGACGTGGTGGAGCTCGACGACGAGGTCGTCGAGCTGCCGGTGCCTGAGCAAAGCACGGCCGATTCCGCCAAGGCAGGCGGCAAGGCGCGCACCCTGATCTACGTGTTGATCAATAAACCCAAGGGCGTCATCACTACCACCAGCGATCCCGAAGGCCGTCGCAACGTGCTGGAGCTGGTGCCCACCTCGCTACGCCGCGAGGAACGATTGTTTCCGGTGGGCCGCCTCGACGGCGACTCGACCGGCCTGCTGCTGATCACCAACGACGGCGACCTCGCCTATCAGCTCACGCATCCGAAGTTCGGCATTCCAAAGGAATATCGTGTGCTGACCTCGGGCCTCGCCAGCGACGAGCAGTTGCAGAAGCTGCGCGCCGGCATGTATCTGGTCAATCCGACAGCGGATGGCTCCAAGACGTCCAAGCGCGCTTCGATGGAATCGGTGCGCATCATCAAACGTTTCGTCGACCGCGCCCGCGGCGACCGCACGCTGCTGAGCGTGACCTTGCGTGAAGGTCAGAACCGAGAGATCCGCCGCATGCTGGCGCGCGTCGGTTTGAAGGTGCGCGAACTCGAGCGCGTGGCGATCGGCCCGCTGCGCGCCGGCGATCTCAAGCCGGGCCAGGCCAAGCTGCTCGGCAAAAAAGATGTCGAGAAGCTGCGAGCCGCGACGCTGAGCGCGGGGCTCGATTAGCCCTGCTTGTCGATCAAGCGGATCAAACCTTCCTGCGCCATCGAAGCCACCAGCTTGCGATCGCGATTGAACATCTCGGCGCGCGTGAGGCCACGAGCGCCGCCGGCGAACGGACTGACCGCTTCCACCAGGATCCATTCGTCCGCGCGTGGCGGGCTGTGGAACCACATGGCGTGATCGAGGCTGGCCATCATCACATCCTTGCTCATCATCGCCGCCGGATGTTTCAACAATGCGGTGGACACCAGAAAGTAATCGGACAGGTACGCCAGGCCCGCCAGATGGGTGAGCGGATCATCCGGCAGCGGCGACGCCGCACGGATCCAATACTGGGCCCGCTGCATCGACTGCTTACGCAGCATGAACATCTCGGGATTCACCGGCTTGAGCTCGATGATGGCCTCCTGCGAGGCCAGCGCCGAGGCGCCCTTGGGCAGCCGGTCGCCAAATTTTTCCAGTAACTGACGCACATCCATCAGATCTTCCGGATCGGGCACGTCGCCGCTCACGCTCACGTCGTGCTGCAGGCCGGCTTCCTGCCGGTGGAACGACAGCTCCATATGGAAAATCGGTCGCGAACGCTGCCGGGCCACGACACGCCGCGTCGAGAAACTGCCGCCATCGCGCGTCAGCTCGACGTCGTAGATCACGGGGATGTCGCTCGCGCCGGCCAGCAGAAAATAGCCGTGCAGCGAATGGCAGACCCGATCGGGGGCGACTGTCTGGGTGGCGGCCATCAGGCCCTGACCCAGGATCTGCCCGCCGAACAGCGTGCGATTGACATTGATCTGGTTGACCTGGCTGCGGAACAGGTTGGTGTCGAGCTGCTCGAGCTCCAGCACTTCACGCAGGCACTTGGGAGCGGGGGGCGCGGGCGGCGGCGAAATCGGATTGGCCATGGCGGGGAGTGTAACACCGCGCCGACCGGCGCTCTGAGGCCACTCACCGGCGCACCGCGGCCGCCGGCCCTCGATCCCTACTCGGCACCGGGGAATTTCGTTAACCTCTGCCCAATAACAACGTCTCATTCCTGGCCCGGAACTTGGAGGGTTGCATGTTCAGCCGACTCGGGAACCTCATTAAAGGCTTCTTCTCCCTCTTCATCTCGGGAATCGAGAAACGCAATCCGGAAGCGCTGCTGGAGCTGGAGCAGGAAAATCTCCGTAAGCAGATCGCCAACTTCAATCAGGGCCTGGCCACGCACGCCGGCTTGTGCGAGCGGATCATGGGCCAGGTGCGCAAGCTCGAGACCGAGCAGAAAGATCTGCGCGCCAAGACTACGGCGCATCTGCGCGCCGGCAACAAGTCGGCCGCCGGCCAGTACGCGCTGCGCCTGCAGACCATCGAGTCGCAGCTGGAAGAAAACCGCAAGCAGCTCGAGCAGGCCGAAGGCACCTACAAGAATCTGATCAAGGCTCGTGACGTGGCCGTGCAGACGGCGCGCGCCAAGATCGAGGGCCTCAAGGGTGCGATCAACGATCTGCGTATGAATCAGGCCATGGCCGAGATCCACGAGATGGCCTCGGGCATGATCAGCAGCATCGGCGGCTCCGGCGACACGC
The DNA here is from genome assembly GCF_016801985.1 of Steroidobacter gossypii. Classification (GTDB taxonomy): domain Bacteria; phylum Pseudomonadota; class Gammaproteobacteria; order Steroidobacterales; family Steroidobacteraceae; genus Steroidobacter; species Steroidobacter gossypii. Next base: position 566,720 of record NZ_JAEVLS010000001.1, read on the forward strand.
TCAATCGCCTGCACGAGATGGTCGAAGAGGAGCGCACCAAAGCCGCCGGTCGCGCGCGCATCGCCCGAGACTCGGTCGATATGAGCGGCGTCGAAGTGCAGGAAGCGGAAATGAATGCGCTTGCCGATCAGGCGCTCGCCGACTTCGCCGCTCGCGAAGGCATTTCCATCGAAGGCAGCACGCCGGCTGCGCCCGCCACGCGCACCATGGGTGCGCAGTCGGAATCGCAGTCGTAACCACAACTGTCACCTGGGGAACGCGACCTCGATGCCAGCTCCGCACGGCGCACCCGCTTGGGCCAACGAGCTCGCCCTCGCCTACGAAAGCGGCGCGCATGGGCAGTTCATTCTGTACGGCAACGTGCACGACCGGATTGCCGTCGGCGCGCAGCTCGTCGGGCTCACTGGCTATCTCGAGCATCACCTGCTGTCGAGCTTCCAGATCGTGCTTTCATACGATCTGGGTAGCGGGCTGACCATCGAACGCGGTGGCGAGCTGGTCGAGAAATGGGGCGGCGCGGATCTGAAGTCCTTGCCGAGGGAGCCGCAGGCAGCGCTGCAATACGTCAGTCGCTATCTGCGATACCTCGGCAACCTGCGTGCGCTGGGTCGCGAAGTGAAAGAACACGTCGCAGTGATCTTGCGCAGCGTCGATCACATCGTGCCCGCCGACGGCGTCGGCTTCGAACATGGCAGTCTCACCAGCGTATTGCGCGAATGGTCGTCGGAAGCCCCGTTCGCCGATCTGCCCTTCACCAGCATTCTGATTGCCGACAATCTCAACGATGTCGAGCCGCTCGTCGCATTCAGTACGCATGCCTCGCGCATTCGTGTGCCGCTGCCGGATTCGGCCGAGATCGAACGTGCGTTGACGCTGCTGCGAACTCACGAGGCCCGAGCGTTCACTCCGGACGCGAACCTGGCGCAGATTGGCGCGGCGCTGGTCGGCGTCACGCTGACGGCGCTGGAAAGCCTGGTGAAGATGCGCGATCACTCGGGCCAGCCGCTGAACAGCGCGGATCTCACTCGCATCAAAAAAGAGCTGGTGGAGCGCGACTCCGCCGGCCTGGTCGAATTCATCGAATCGACTCGCACTCTCGACGCCTATCACGGCCAGGACGCGCTCAAGCGCTGGCTGCGCCAGGACATCAAGCTGTGGCAGACCGGCGATCTGAAGGCGTTGCCCATGGGGTATCTGCTGTGCGGCCCGGTAGGCACAGGAAAAACCTTTCTGGTCGAATGTCTCGCCGGCGAGGCCGGTGTGCCGGTGGTCAAGCTCAAGAACTTCCGCGATCGCTGGGTGGGCTCGAGCGAAGGCAATCTGGAAAAGATCTTCCGACTGATCCGTGCGCTCGGCCGTTGCATGGTGTTCATCGACGAAGCCGACCAGACGCTCGGCCGGCGTGACTCGGGCAGCGGCGACAGCGGCTTGTCCGGGCGCTTGTATTCCATGATCGCGCAGGAAATGTCGGATACCTCGAATCGCGGGCGCGTGTTGTGGATTCTGGCGTCGTCGCGGCCCGACTTGATCGAAGTCGATTTGAAACGTCCGGGGCGCGTCGACGTGAAAGTGCCGCTGCTGCCCACGAGCACCACTGCCGAGAGCGCCGCACTGATCGGCGCACTCGCCAAGCGCTACGGTCTGCAGTTGAACGAAGCGGACCTCACTGCCCTCGAGCCGCGCATGCCGCTATTGCTCACACCGGGTGCGGCCGAGGCGCTGGTGGTGAAAGCCTATCGGCGCGTACGCACCGAGTACCTCGAGCCGCGTGCCGCGCTCGATGCGTGTTTGGTCGGTTATCAGAATCCCGTGCCAGCCGACGTGCTCGAATTCCAGATGCGCATCTCGATCCGCGAGGCCACCGATCTTGCGTTCGTGCCGGCGGCGTTTCATAAGTACGCCGAGCCGGCCACTGCTGTCCCCATCGCGCCATGAGCGGCCCGCGCTCCTATCTAGCCGCAGCGTTCAACGCGCGTCCTTTCGGCATGCCGGTGCCGCCGAACTGGTTCGGCATTGCCGCGTTCGCGCTGCTCGGCGCGTTCGTGAATCCAGGCCTGTGGCTGATCGGCGCGGGGCTCGAAGGTTTGTATCTCTGGGCGCTGTCACGAAATCCGCGCTTTCGAGCTACCGTTGACGCCGGCGGCAAAGGCGACGACTGGGTCGCGCGCTACAACGCGCTCAGTTATCACTTGGATGAAGACGCGCGCTGGCGGCAGGAGTCCATCGAAGCTCAGGCGCGGGAGATCGTCGACCTTCTCTCACGCACCGGCGCGACGGAAATGCAGAAGAGCGATGTGCGACAGATGGCGTGGCTACATTTGAAACTGCTGGCCGCGCGCGCTTCGATCCTGCAGGTGATCAGCGCTGCGGAGCGCGACAAGCGCTCGCTCCATGATCAGGAGCTTCGGGTCATCGAGCGGCTTTCGGCCCCGGCGCTCAGCGACGAGCTCAAGCGCAGCCTGGAACAACAGCTGGCAGTGCTGCGCTCTCGCCGCGCCGGACATGCGGATGCTCAGCATCGCCGCGAACTCATCGAAGCCGAACTGGAGCGCCTGCGCCAGCAAGTGACGCTGGTGCGCGAGCAAGCATTGCTTGCGACGGACGAACACAGCGTGGCGTCGTCGCTGGACGCGTTGTCCGCTTCGCTCAACGAAGCCAATCGCTGGCTGCGCGATCAACGCGAATTGTTCGCCGGCCTCGATGGCCTGACCGACGAACCGCCTCCGGAAGAACTGCTGCAGCCTCGCGCGCCGACCGGTCGTCGGCGACGCGAACGCGTGGTGCAGTGATGTGCGCTCGACGATCAACACAGCTCTCGGCAAGGACTCTTCAATGAGCACAAACAAACCGGTCCAGCGCGGCTCGGCCGCCGGCAATCTGATCACGCTCGTGTTATTGCTGGGGATCATCGGCCTGGGCGCGTACCTGTGGATGGGCTCTCGGGGCACGGATGGCACTGGGTCCGGCAGGACCGCCACGACCGCAGCGGGATCGACATCTTCCGACAGCCGCCGCGAAGGCGACGCGCCCGAACCCATCGAGCCTGTCACCGGCACGCCCTCGCTCGAGGCGGCCGCGACCTACACGCCCAAGGATGGCGTGTTGCAAATCGACATCAGCGAGTACGCCGGTTACGGCGGCCTGATCGTCGCCAACGGCGGCATGGAGCCCAATCCCGATTCGTTCTTCGCCCGGGAATACGGCTTCAAGGTGAGGATCACCAAGAGCGAAAGCGAAACCTGGTCGGCGCTCAACAACGGACGCCTCGCGGCCACGGCCACGACCGCCGACGCGCTCGCCGTGCTCGGCCGTCAGTTCGACGCCGTCATCCCGCTGCAGATTGGTTATTCGCGTGGCGCCGATATGGTGGTAGTCGATCGTGGCATCGCCTCGGTCAATCAGCTCGCCGGCAAAGTGCTCGCCGCTTCGCAGTTCAACGAAAGCGAGTTTTTCATTCGGTATCTGGCCCAGGAAGCCGGCGTGCCGGTCACGGTGCTGCGTGACCTGGACTCGAAACCTTCCTCCAGCGAGCTCGGCCTGGTCTTCTACGAAGACGCGTTCGTCGCCTGCGACGCCTACGCACACGAGCTGACCGGTTCGCAGCGCTTGAATGGCTGCGTCGGCTGGACGCCGCGCACCGACGAAGTCGTGGAAAGATCCAATGGCGCGGCCAAGGTACTCGTATCCAATCGCAACCTGCTGGTCATTGCCGACGTGCTGGCGGTGAATGGCGGCTTCGCCAAAGCGAATCCCGACATGGTTCGCGGCCTCGTGCACGGCATCCTGGAAGGCAACCGTCGCTTGCGCGATCAGCAGGCAGCAAACATTGGCGTGGTCGCCAAGGCGTTCGGCTGGAGCGAAGCGGAGGCGCGCGACGAGTTATCTCGCGTGCATCTGTCGAATCTTCCGGAGAACCGCGCGTTCTTCTCGGGCACCATCGATTCGGCCGGTTCGTTCGGCGGTATCTTCCAATCGTCCGTGCTCGCTTATGGCAGCGTGATCCGCAATCCCACCGATGCCTCACGCTTCGCCGATACGACCGCACTCGACGCGCTCGCCAAGCAAGGTCTGTTCGCCGAACAAAAGATCGCTATCGCCCCCATCCGCAGCAGTACGCAGGCATCGCTCGAAGGCGATCCGCTGCTGAGCAAGGACATTCGTTTCTTTTTCGAGGCGAACTCGGCCGTGCTCGACAAGACCGCGCCTCAGAATCAGGAATATCTGGACACGATCAAACGTTTCCTGCAGGTGAGCCCCGGCTCCACCGTGCTCCTGCGCGGCCACGTCGACAATGCGCGCGTCGGCGAATTCCGCGACCAGGGCGGCGAACAACTCGTGAAGAGCATGGCCCTCAAAGCCATGGAACTCTCTCGTCAACGCGCGCTCGCCGTCAGCGAAGCACTCCGCGCTCGTCACAAAGATATCGACAGCTCTCGCATCGAAGCCGTCGGCCGCGGCTGGGAAGAGCCCGCCGGCCCGGACAGCGAGCTCAATCGTCGCGTAGAAGTGCAATGGTTCACGCTGGAGTGACGCACGCAGTGTGTCATGAGGTCACCCATCCCTCCCCGGCCTTCCACCGCTCCATCAGCTTCTCTCCTCGGGCGAGCGAACGGAGCGCCGGCACTGCGAAGGTCCTGATATCTGCGACGATTCCGTCGAACGCATTAGCCAGTCCCGGCTCGTCCAGCTTTTTTACAAAGGCGTTCCACTGAATTCGATGCTGCTCCGCGAAGCTGGCGGTGAGCGCTTCGAATTCCTCGGCCGGCACCGGCGTCTCGCGATTGTTGAAAGTCGCTTCGATCGCGTTGAGCAGCGCGTCTGCCTCGAAATCGAGATGCTTCGAGCACATCCACACATCGTAGAAATCCTTCACTCGACTGTTTGCGCTGCCCAACGCCACCATCGCCTGGAGCTTCTCCGCGATCGCGGACTCGATGGGATAGGCAAGCAGATGGATCGTGTCGCTTGCGAGGTAGGCTGGGTATTCGACGATTCGCGGGCCGGGCACCATCACATCGCCGACACCGAAGTCGATCTGTATCCGAAGACGCACTTTGTCCATGCGTCCGTCCATCAGAATGCGCGTTCCTTTGTATTCCGAATCCTTGGTGATCTCCTCGGCGACGATGCTATCGGAGGAAGATGAGGCCGTCCGCCTCCACATCGAGCGTCGCGCAGTCCTTGACGAGAGCGATCAAGCTCGCCCGGTCGGCTTTGCCCCTGCGCAGCATGTCGATGTCCATCGTGGGACGCGCACGTGGTATGCCGATCGTTTTCAGCAGCAGCGCGCCCTTCAGCACGACGCTTTGCGCATGCTTTGACTTGGAGACTCGATACAGAAATCGCTCGATGGCGTATTGCTGAAGCACCTGTTGAAACGGCGCGCCGCTCGACTTGGAAGTGTTGCGCAGCCTTGCGAGTACGGAAGCTACGACATTCTTCTTCCCGCTCATTCGATGGCCTGCAGGTACGGCGACATTGGTTTTTCAACACGAAGCAGGCGCGCGTATCGGAGCAGTTCGCGGTTCTGTACGCGTTTTCGCTGTCGTGCCAGGCGGAGCGCCTCCAGCGCGACGTCCAGCCCGAGCTTGTTCCTGAACTTGAAGCAATCCACCACAGTGCGCGCAACGCCGTAGATACTCAGCGGCATGCCGGCGACGCGATGCGTTTCGAGACCTTCATGGAATGTCTTCGGATCGAAGCGATACACCGTGACTGGAATCGACAGCTTGATGCGGTAATAGCTGTCTCGGGGCACCGCCAGATGCACGGAGGATGGTATCTGTGTCGTGATGTCGTGATACGAAAGTGCACTGGTTAGACACACAGCGGCATTCGGCGCGCGCGCAGCGACGACGGCGAGGTCGGGATACTCTGCTTCGCCGACGTCGGCCAGGCGGTAAAGACCGCGGCCGAGCTCGACAATCTGGCCGCTTTCACGCAGAGCATAGAGTGCGTCGGTGTGCACGCCACTCGCGATCAGATCGCGAGTGCGCAGCGTGCCGCCTTTTTCGCGGAAGACTCGAAGTGCGCTGTCGAGGTCGCGGGTTTTCATGGCCGGGTAATAATAGCTCCATTTATTTACAAATGGGTAGAGTATTACCCAGCCCTAGCTCGATACTATCGCCTCCGGCTCTTCAAGCAAGCGGGCTTTTTGTCGGAGCGGCCCGATCTAGGCGCAAGCGACAGTAAATCCGATCGTGGTAGCGCCGTCGTCGCTTTCGGCGAAGACGGTGCCGCCATGCATGGTGGCAACGGCGCGGACGATCGCCAGACCGAGGCCGTGATTTTCGCGGCTGCCGCTGCGAGAGCTGTCGACGCGATAGAAGCGGTCGAACAGTCGGGAAAGGTGCTCCCGCGCGATACCGGACCCGGTGTTCCGCACCGAGACGCGGATGGCGCCTGGCTGCTGCAGAACAGACACGACGATCTCGGCACCGCGCGGGGCGTGCTGGACGGCGTTCTGTAACAGATTGGTTACAGCGCGCCGAAACAGTGATGTCTCGATACTGGCCTGCGCATCGCCCTCGATACGCACGCGCACGCCAGCTTCTTCAAAGATGAACTCCAGATACTCGACGGCGTGGGCCACTTCTTGCGCGATCGACACTTCGATCCGGTTCGGCGCGCGTTCACCGCGATCCGCGCGAGCCAGGAACAGCATGTCGTTGACGATGGCGCGCAGCCGTTCGAGATCCTCAAGGTTAGAGTGCAGAGCTTCTTTTAGTTCCGTCACACTGCGCTCGCGCGACAACGTGACTTGCGTCTGGCCGATGAGATTGCCCAAGGGCGTGCGCAACTCGTGCGCCACATCGGCATTGAATGCTTCGAGCTGCTGATACGCCGCCTCGAGCCTCGCCAGCGCCCCGTTGAAAGAGTCTGCGAGCTTGGAAAGTTCCGGCGCCAGCGTGTCAGTCTGCAAGCGTCGCGACAGACGCCCTGGCGACAACGCCTGTGCTTCACCGGACAACCGCTCCACCGGCCGCAAGCCCACGCCGGCGATGTAGTAGCCGAGCGCCGCTGCTCCGAGCGCGCCGACGATCGTCAACGCAACCAGGCCCACCGTGAACGACTGCAATGTTTCCACGAACGGCGTCGAATCGATGCCCACCATCAATCGCACCGCTGGCCGCTCGCCACGCGCCTCGACCATCGCCGAATACGTCTTGAACGGCTCCTGCTGGTCCGGCAGCCGGACTTGCCCAAAACTGGCCGTGACCGCGCTACGCAGCTGCTCGGCCGTCAGCTCCGAGCCATAGCGGAAGCGTCGGTCGTCACTCAGCACCCAAACCCTGACGCGACTGTTCTCGGACAGCGAATTGTCGAACTTGCTGCGTATGTGGCCCCAGTAGGCCGCTTCGTCGTTGCGCATGATGAAGGGCCGGTACATTTGCCAGCGCGCCTGCAGTTCATTGTCCTGATGGCGCCCGAGCTCGCGCTTCAACAGACCATGCATGGCCACGCCCAGCACCGCCAGCGTGACGAAGCTAGCGACAGCGAACATCGCGGCGAGGCGCTGGCTGATGGAGAGCTTCATGCGTCTTCGCTCTGCTCGCGTACTTCGAGCACGTAACCCATACCGCGCACCGTATGGAGCAAGGTGGGCCGGAACGGATCGTCCAGCTTGCTGCGCAATCTTTTCACGGCGACCTCGACCACGTTGGTGTCGCTGTCGAAGTTCACGTCCCAGACCAGTTCGGCGATGGTGGTCTTGGACAGGATCTCGCCCTTACGGCGCGCCAGCGCCGCGAGCAATGCAAATTCCTTGGCCGTCAGATCCAAACGCTGGCCATTGCGCCAGGCTTTGCGCGCCAGCAGATCGATCTGCAAATCGGCGATGCGCAATTGCATGGCTTCCTGCCCCCGACTGCGCCGAGTCAGCGCTTGCAGGCGCGCCACCAGCTCCAGGAACGAAAAGGGCTTGACCAGATAGTCGTCCGCGCCTTCGCGCAGTCCACGCACACGATCGTCGACCCGGTCCCGCGCCGTCAGCATGATCACCGGCGTCTGCTTGCGCTCGCGCAGAGCGTGCAGCACCGAGAAACCGTCGGTGCCCGGCAGCATGACGTCGAGCACGATCACGTCGTACTCATATTCGAGCGCCATGTGCTTGCCGTCGAGCCCATCGCGCGCGACGTCCACGACGTAGCCCTGCTCGCGCAGGCCTCGCTCGAGGTAGTCAGCCGTCTTGGGCTCGTCTTCTACGATCAGAACTTTCATTGCCTCGAACTGGACCCCGAACCGGGCACCAGACCCATGGACTCATAAACATTCACCAAGCGGATGGAAACATCCGCCGTCGCGCGGGCCGCGTCCAGCTCCACCGCATACACGCTGCGCTCCGCGTCCAACACTTCCAACAACGACAACGCACCCGCCGTGTATTGCCGTCGCGCCAACTCGGCGGCCCGCCGCGCCGACTCCGCCGCGCTCGCCAGCTCCTGCTGCCGAAGCTTGCCTTGCGTGTACAACACCAGCGCAGTCTGAGTTTCTTGAAGCGCGGTGCGCGCGGTCTGTTCGTACGTCAGATACGCCTGCTCTTGAACGGCGTCCGCCGCATCGATCGCCGCACGAATACGGCCGAAATCGATCAATGGAGCCAACAAACCACCGCTCACCGACCACGTGCGAGTGCCGGTATCCAACAGATCGCTGACCCTATTGTCCTGGACCCCGAGCAAACCGGCCAGCGTGATGCGCGGGTAGCGCAAGGCTTCGGCTACGTTGCGCTGTTCTGCCGCCGCGATCAAGCGTCGCTCCGCCGCTTGCACGTCCGGTCGACGCGCGATTACGTCGGCTGGCGTGAGCAGCACACTCTCGGCGTCACTGTCGGGCAGCGCGCCCGGGTCGCTGCCTGAGGCCGGCAACAGAGGATTCAAGGTTTCCGGCGTCGATGCTGTCAACAGAATCAAGCGATGGCGCGCGGCTTCAGCCAGCTCGTGCGATTGAGGAATCTGCGCGCGCGTGGTCCGCAACGACGAGACAGTGCGTTCCAGATCCAGCCGGCTGGCAAAACCTTCATCGAAGCGCGCGCGAGTGATGCGGACTGTTTCTTCCTGCGCCTGCGCGTTGCGCAACGACAGCTCGGTCTGCACTTGGTACAAGCGGAACTCGAGATAGTTGCGAATGACTTCGGCGATCAATGCCACACGAACTGCGTCGCGATCCGCCTGCAGGGCGCGCAACTCGGCATCGGCAGCACGCGCTTCGGCTCGCAACCGGCCGAACAGATCGATCTCCCAGCTGGCATTGGCCGCTGCACTGGCATTCTCCTGAATTCCGCCAATGGTGTTCCCTGCGAAGCGGCGCCCGCTGGAGCGATCGGCGTCGACGGACGCATCGATCTGCGGCGCCAGATTCGCCAGTGTCGCGCGGCGCTGTGCGCGCACTTCCCGCACACGGGCTTCGGCGACGCGCAGATCGAGATTGCGTTGCTCAGCCAGCTCGACGAGCTGATCGATGGTCTGATCGTCGAACGCCTTCCACCACGTCAACGAAGCCGCATCCGCTGGGGCGATCGCCCGCTGCTCATCGACCCAAGCGGACTGCATGTCATCGGGCAGCTGCCGCACCGGTTGGCTGCAAGCCGCCAGCAAGGCCAGAGCGATGACCGACATCACTCGATGTGACATACGGCAGCTCATCGGGCCGGCTCCGGCACCGCGGTCACCGCAGGCTCCGTCGACTGCCGGGAGCCATGAAACACCCGATCGAGCGCCAGATAAATCACCGGCGTCGAAATCAAAGTCAGGATCTGGCTGATGACCAGCCCGCCGAAGATCGCGAAGCCCAGCGGCTGACGCAGCTCCGAGCCCGTGCCGATGCCGAGCATCAGCGGAATCGAGCCGAGCATCGCGGCGATGGTCGTCATGACGATGGGACGAACGCGCACCAGACAGGCTTCGTGAATCGCAGCGAGCGGCGACATGCCGCTGCGCTGGCGCTCCAACGCGAAGTCCACCATCAAGATGCCGTTCTTCTTGACGATGCCGATCAGCAGCACCACCCCGATCAGCGCCATGATGGAGAAGTCCTGGCCGGCGAGCCACAATGCCAGCACCGCGCCGATACCCGCCGAGGGCAGCGTCGACAGAATCGTCAGCGGATGCACGAAGCTCTCGTACAGCACGCCGAGGATGATATAGACGGCCACCAGCGCGCCCAGGATCAGCAGAGGCTGCGTCGCCAGCGACTTTTGAAATTCCTGGGCCGTGCCACGGAAGTTGCCGGTAACGGTGCTCGGCATGCCAAGCTCGGCCTGCGCCTGCTGGATCAAGGTCACCGCATCGCCCAGCGCGACGCCTGGCGCGAGATTGAACGAGATATTGACCGACGGAAACATTCCGTCGTGCGTGATCGAGAGCGGCCCGGTGCTCGGCGGCTCCATGCGCGCCACGGCTGACAGCGGCACCATCTGCCCGGTCAAAGGCGAGCGCAAATAAAAATTCTGCAGACTCTCGGCGCGGCCGCGCTGGGCTTCGTCGATCTCCAGAATGATCTTGTATTGGTTGGTCTCGGTCTGGTACTCGCTGATCTGACGCTGACCGAAGGCGTCGTACAGTACCTGATCGATGTCGACCGTTCGCAAACCGAAGCGCGCCGCGGCGGCCCGATCGATATTCAAGCGCGTCACCGCGGCGCCGAGCTGCAGATCGTCGGAGACGTCGCGCAATTGATCGTAGCCCTGCAGTTTCTCGGAGAGTTGACGCGCCCACTCGGCCAGCTCGCTGCTGTCCGGCCCGCGCAGCACATACAAATATTGGGCACGACCGCCACCCGCACCCAGATTGATGTCTTGCGCAGTCCGCATGAACAACTGCAGGCCGGGAATCCCGGACACCTGCGGCCGCACGCGGTTGATGAACCCTTCGGCGGACACATCGCGATCGCTGCGATCCTTGAGCACGATGAAAATGCGGCCGCTGGCCATGTTCGAATTGCCCAAGCCGCCGCCCACCACATGGGCGATGCTCTGCACCGCCGGATCCTGCGCGATGATGCCGGCGGCGATCAGCTGCTTGGCTTTCATATCTTCGAACGAAACATCGTCGGCGCCCTTGGTGGTCACGAAAATGAACGCCGTGTCCTGCAGCGGGAAGAATCCTTTGGGGATGAACACGTAGCCCAGCACCGCCACCGCGACGGTAGCGCCAAAACTCACCAGCACGGTGCGCTGATGCGCCAAGGCCCATCGCAACACGCGGTCATATCGGGCGATCAAGCGCTGCGAGAATCCGTGCTCGGCGCCCTCCTTGTGTTTCATCGGCTTCATGAACCGAGAAGCCAGCATCGGCGCAAGAGTCAAAGACGCGACCACCGAAATCAGAATGGCCACCGTCATCGTCACCGCGAATTCACGGAACAAACGTCCGACCACGCCGCCCATGAACAGCAGCGGCACGAACGCGGCGATCAGCGAGAAACTGATGGAAACCACGGTGAAGCCGATCTCGGCCGCACCACGACGGGCCGCCTCGAGCATCGATTCGCCGGCTTCCAGATGGCGATGGATGTTCTCCACCACCACGATGGCGTCGTCGACCACGAAGCCCACCGCCACCACCAGCGCCACCAAAGTGAGATTGTTGAGGCTGAAGCCCAGCATATACATCGCGCCGACCGTCGTGATCAGCGCCACCGCCAGCACGGCGGCGACGATGGCAGTGGCCGAGAGCTGGCGCAGGAACACCCCCATCACCACGACGACCAGCAACACGGTCACGATCAACGTGATTTCGACCTCGTGCAACGACGCACGAATGGTGCGAGTACGATCGTTGATCACTTCCAGCTCCACGCTGGCAGGCAGGAGCTCCTGCAGCCCGGGCAGCGCTGCGCGGATGCGATCGGCGGTCGCCACGATATTTGCGCCCGGCTGGCGGCGAATCACGAAATGAATGCCCGGCTTGCCGTTCTGCCAGGCCTGCACATACTCGTTCTCCGCGCCGAATGTCACATTGGCGACGTCGCGCAGGAACACCGGCGCATTGTCGCGATAAGCGACGATCAAGCCGTCATAGTCCTGCGTGGTGAATATTTGATCGTTGGTCTGCAAGGTCGAGACCCGATCCGCCCCGAACAGCGCACCCTTGGCTTGATTGACGCTGGCGGCTTGAATCGCCTGGCGCAGGTCCTGCAGCGTCAAGCCCAGCGCCGCGAGCTTCTCCGGGGCGGCCTGAATGCGCATGGCGGGCTTGCGTTGACCGTTGATGGGCGTTTCCGCCACGCCCTCGATCTGGCTGAGCTGTCGTCCCACCACGGTCTCGGCGATATCGCTGAGCTCGGTGAGGGTCATCAGCTCCGATTGCATGCGCACGACCAGAATCGGGCCGTCGTTCGGATTGACCTTGCGCCAGGTGGGCAGATTGGGAAGATCGGCCGGCAGTCGCCCCGCCGCCGCATTGATCGCCGCCTGCACTTCCTGCGCGGCCACGTCGATATCCTTGGTCAGCACGAACTGCAGGGTGATGGTGGTGCTGCCCAGGGTGCTGCTCGAGGTCATATCGGTGATGCCCGGCACCGAGCTGAGCTGTACCTCCAACGGCGTAGCCACCGCCGACGCCATGGTCTCGGGGCTCGCACCAGGAAGGTTGGCGCTGATTTGCATGGTCGGCAGTTCCGCCTCGGGCATCGGCGCAACCGGCAGCAGCGGAAAGGCGACGATGCCCAACAATACGATGCCGATCGTCAGCAAAGTGGTGCCGATGGGATGACGGATGAACCATTCCGACAAGCCGGGCCGCGTCAGACCGACCTGCGCGCGACTCGCTGCCATGGGTGTTTGCTCGCTCACCGCCCGGCACTCCCACTGGGGCGATTCGGCTGCCCTCCGGCAGAGAACAGCGCGGCCGGGCCTTCCACCAATGTCACTCTCGCATTCGGCGTCAAGCGCGAATGGCCATCGATGACGACGCTGTCGCCGCTCGCCAGCCCGGACTCGATGACGGCGATTTCGTCGTTGTTGTAGCCGACCTTCACGGGCACGACCTCGGCGGTCTGCTCACGCACGCGGAAAACGAAGGGCCCTTGCAAACCCTGTCGCACAGTGCGCGCTGGCACGACCAGTGCGTTGCCACTTATCCCGGTCTGCAAACGCACTGTCACGAATTGGCCCGGCCACAACTTGCCCGCCTGATTGCTGAACTCGGCCCGCAAACGAATCGTGCCGGTGCTCGCATCCACTTGATTGTCGATGGTGGTGAGCTTGCCTTCCGCCAACAGCACGCCGCCGTCGCGATCGTAAGCGCCGACATGCGCGTGCGAGTCGCCGCGTGTCAGCCCTTGCACGCGACCCAACAGGTCTTGAGGCAAGTTGAAGATCACGGAGATCGGATCGACCTGCGTGACGGTCACCAATCCTGCAGCGTCGCCTGCCTGCACCAGATTGCCCGGATCGACGCGTCGCAGACCCACGCGGCCGTTCACCGGCGAGGTGATCTTGGTAAAAGTGAGCTGTACCTGTTGAGCGGCGATGGTTGCTTCATTCGCCGCGATGGCCGCTTCCAGCTGCTCGACCAGCGCGATCTGCTGTTCGAGGGTCTGACGTGAGATCGCTTCTTGCGCGAGCAGATTGTCGTAACGTGATTGATCCAGGCGGGCGGCCTTGAGTTGCGCCTGATTGCGCGCCCTCTCCGCTTCGGCCTGACGCAGGTTGGCCAGAATGGTACGGTCGTCGATGCGAGCCAGCAGCTGGCCACGTTGCACCTGCTGCCCTTCGGCGAACAACACTTCGGTGACGATGCCGCTGACCTGCGGACGCAACACCACGTTGTGCAACGACTGCACCGTTCCGATCCCTGTGGCCAGCTGCGGCACATCCCGCTGCTCCACCGTCGTTACCGTGACCGGGACAGGAGGCGGGCCTGCGGACGGGTCCGCCGCCAGCGAGCTGGAGGACAGCCGCCACACGATCAGCACTACGACGACAACGGACAGCGCTGCGCCAAGCAGAGCGCCGCGGGATTGAGCAAGTCGAATGGGCATGACGATGCACACGAAAGCCTCTGGACGAGGCCAGGCCCACCATAGCCCAACGCCCGGCACCGGAACATGACCCCCAGCTTACCGAGCTGTCAGGATCCGTTCCGAGCGTTGGTGTTCAAACAACGTTGCAGTCTCGAGCCGACGCAGCGTGCGCTATTCCTCGACGATGGCCTGGTAGGTCAATGAGCGCGACAGCTCGCGCAGATCGGGCATGTTGTCGCCCCGCTGCTGGATCATTCCCACCACGATCAATTCGTACACCGGGTCGATCCAGAACCAGGTGCCGGCAAAGCCGCCCCAGAAGTAGGTGCCCTTGCCGCCATAGCCGCCGGCCGCGGCCGGATCTTCGATCACCGCGAAATCCAGACCGAACCCGGTGCCCGGTCCCATGGTGGGCGCCGAATCGGGCAACGCGTTGGTGCGCATCAGCTTCACGCTGAGCGGCGACAGGATGCGACGCCCGTCGAGCTCGCCGCCGTTCAGTAACATCTGGCAGAAGCGCATGTAGTCGCTGGCCGTGGACACCAGGCCGCCGCCACCGGAGGGAAACACGGGCGGCTGGCTGTAATCGGCCATGCCCGGATGCTTGACCGTGTTGCCATCCTTGTCGCGGAAGTAGAACTCCGCGAAGCGATTCATCTTCTCGGGCGGCACGTAGAACGCGGTATCCACCATTTTCAGCGGACCGAACAGGTGTTGTTGCAGGAATTCCGGGAACGGCTGGCCCGACAGTTTCTCCACCAGATAACCCTGCACGTCCACCGCCACGCTGTAGTGCCAGCGCTCGCCGGGCTGGAACAGCAGCGGCACCTTGGCCAGCCGGTCGATCATGGTCTGCATGGGCTCGGTCTGATCGAAGACCTTTTGCTCGACGTACATCTTGTCGACGGCGCTGCCGCCGAAGAAGCCATAGGTGAGCCCGCCGGAATGCGACATCAGCTCGCGCATGGTCATGGGGTGATCGGGCTCGACGGTCTTCACCTGGCCGCTGATGGGATCGACCTTGGCGACTTTCAGCGCCGCGAATTCGGGAATGTGCTTGGACACCGGATCGTTCAGCTGCCACTTGCCCTGCTCGAACAGGATCATCATGGCCACGCCGGTGATCGGCTTGGTCATGGAATAGATGCGAAAGATCGTGTCCTTCTGCATCGGCGCGCCGCCCTCGATCTCGCGTTTGCCGGCCGCTTCCAGGTGCACCACCTTGCCCATCCGGGCCACCATGGTGACCACGCCCGGCAGCTCGCCTCGCTCGGTGAGCGCTTTCATTTCCGTGGTGAGCCGGGCGAGTCGTTGCGAGGACATGCCGACGCTTTCCGGCCGGGCCTTGCCCAGATCGGCGGCCGGCGCGCTGCCGACCACGCCGGCGAGCAGCAACGAACAAAACAAGCGACGCGCTAGGTTCATGAATGTCCCCCGTGTTGGAAGTGATTCCTTGCCGTTCGCAGTGTAGTCATTGGTAGATGACGAAAGGAACGGCGCGAGCGCTGGACGGGCGTTGGCCGCGGCCAGTTTCGCCATACGGATCAACGCTCGTGGCGGGGTTTCGGATGACCGATAATGGCCGGGTGAACCGTTCAGCTGTCGATCTGCCCCCTACCCTGCCCATCCAGGCGGCGCTGCCCGAACTGCGGCAGACCCTGGCCCAACACCGCAACGTGGTCCTGCAAGCGCCGCCTGGCGCGGGCAAGTCCACCGGCGTGCCACTCGCGCTGCTGCCTGAATCGTGGCGAGGCGACGGTCGGATCGTGATGCTCGAACCGCGCCGACTGGCCGCTCGTGCCGTCGCCACGCGAATGGCGCAAACACTCGGTGAGGCGGTGGGCCGCACGGTCGGTTATCGCACCAGGCTGGAGACCAAGGTCAGCAAGGAGACGCGCATCGAAGTCGTCACCGAAGGCATCCTCACCCGCTGGCTGCAACGAGACGCGACGCTGGAAGGCGTGGCGCTGGTGATATTCGACGAGTTTCACGAGCGCAGCCTCAACGCCGATCTCGGCCTGGCGCTGTGTCTGGATGCTCAGGAAACGGTGCGCGAGGACCTGCGCCTGTTGGTGATGTCGGCAACGCTCGACGGCGCGGCGGTCGCCAGGTTGCTGGGCGATGCGCCGATCGTTACTTCCGAAGGGCGCGCGTTTCCTGTCGCTACACATTATCGCGAGCGGCTGGATCAGCGTAGCGCACGACCTCAGTACGAGGATATGGCGCAAATTCTCGCCCGAACCATCATTCGCGCCATCGAGGACGAGGACGGCGACGTGCTCGCATTTCTTCCCGGCCAGGGTGAGATTCGCCGCGCGCAACGTTTTCTCGAAGACGCCTCGTTGCCGAGCGGCGTGCGCGTGCTTCCTCTGTTCGGCGAGCTGTCCGTGCATGAGCAGGATGCGGCCATCCAGCCCAGTCGCAGCGGCGAACGCAAGATCGTGCTCGCCACCAACATCGCGGAAACCAGCTTGACCATCGAAGGCATTCGCATCGTGGTCGACAGCGGCCAGGAGCGGCGTTCGCGCTTCGATCCGTCCACCGGCATGAGCCGGCTCGAGCTTGGCAGCATTTCGCGCGCTTCAGCCGATCAACGTCGCGGCCGCGCCGGAAGAATCCAGGCCGGTGTGTGTTATCGACTCTGGAGCGAGGTCGAACACGCGGGTTTGCCTGCGCAGACGGCGCCCGAGATTGTCGGCGCCGATCTCGCGCCGCTGGCGTTGGAATTGGCGAATTGGGGTATTTCGGATCCAGCCGCGCTGCGCTGGCTGGATCCGCCGCCAGGCGCCACGTTTGCGCAAGCTCGCGGTCTCCTGCGATCGCTCGATGCAATCTCCGCCGATGGTCGCGTCACCGAACACGGTCGGGCGCTGGCTCGAATGGCGACGCATCCGCGCCTGGCGCACATGATCGTGCGTGGAGCGGAGCTCGGTTTGCAAACAACGGCGCTGCAGATCGCAGCCGTGCTCGGCGAGCGCGATCTGTTGCGCACTCAGGGCCAGGATAGAAACGTTGACTTGCGCTTGCGAGTCGAGGCGCTGCGCGGCGAGCGCAGTCTTCCGGGCGGCGTATCGTTGGATTCGGGCGCGAAGCAGCGCGCGCTGCGAAGTATCGAATTGCTCGGCCGGCAATTGGAACATTCCTCCTCCGGTCGCAACCCAACGAGCGACTCGAAGCTCGGCGACTTCGACGTCGGTCGCTTGCTGGCGCTGGCGTACCCGGATCGCATCGCTCAATCACGCGGCAGCGGCGGGCGATATTTGCTATCGAGCGGCCGCGGCGCGCAGTTGCCGCCGGCGCAAAGCCTGTCGCAAGCGGAGTTTCTGGTGGTCGCCGATCTCGACGCCGGAGATCGCGAAGCATCGATTCGACTTGCGGCGCCGTTGACGCGCGAGCTGCTCGAATCGGACTTCGCTGCGCATATCGAGCATCGCCAGCGATTCGAATGGGACTCGCGCGAGCAAAGCGTCATCGCTCAGGATGAGCGCTGGCTCGGCGCATTGAAATTATACGAACGTCGAATCGACAAGCCCGATCCAGGGCGCATGCTTGAGGGCATGCTCACCGGCGTGCGCGAGCTCGGCCTGGCAGCGCTGCCTTGGACCAAAGCTGCACGCACCTTGCAGACGCGGATGATTTTCGCGCGACGTTATGACGAGCGCGCACCGGCCCCGTGGCCAGACGTGAGCGATGCAGCGCTGCTGGAGCATCTAGATGAATGGCTTGCACCGTGGCTGACCGATATGAGCCGTCGCGATCATCTCGCGCGACTCGACTTGCACGACATTCTGCTGTCGCTGCTCGACTGGAATGCGCAGCAACGGCTGGAAACGTTCGCGCCCACGCATCTGGCGGTACCGAGCGGCTCTCGCATTCCCATCGAGTACGGCGACGATGCACCGACTGTCGCCGTTCGGCTGCAGGAAGTTTTTGGCATGCACGAAACACCCACCGTCGCCGAAGGCCGCGTGCCGCTCACCCTGCAGTTGCTCTCGCCAGCCCACCGCCCCGTCCAGGTCACGCGCGACCTGGTGAGCTTCTGGGCGCGTGGCTATCTGGATGTCAAAAAAGAGCTCAAGGGGCGCTATCCCAAGCACTATTGGCCCGACGACCCCCTCACTGCCCAAGCCACCGCCCGGGCCAAACCCCGCCCGCGCTGAGTCGGGCGCAAGCAGGGTAGAATCCGGTATCGCTCGGTAGGGGGACCTCCATGCTCATACGCACGCTGTCGCTGCTGCTGCTGGCCGCCACCGCCACCGCCGGCACCAAGCTCGAGACTGTCAACCGCGACCTGTCCGGCGCCCGCACCACCACCATCAACACCTGGGCCCAGGGCGGCATGATGCGGGTGGAGACGCAGCCCAACGAGTCGACCATGATTTTCAAGGACGACACGATTTACGCCATCAGCCACAAGGACAAGAGCTACATCGCCATGGACCGCGCCTCCATGAAGAGAATGGCCGAGCAGCTCAATCCGGCCCTGCAGATGCTCCAGGAGCGCATGAAAACCATGACGCCCGAACAGCGCGCGCAAATGGAAAAGATGCTCGGCGGTCAGCTCCCCGGAGGGGCGGAGAAAAAGCAGGAAATCAAGCGCACCTCACGCAATGACAAGATCAACGGCTACAGCTGTACTTTTGTCGAAGTGCGCGAAGACGGCGTGCTCACCGACGAGCTGTGCGTGGTCCCCGGCAACGCCATGCAGGGCTCGGCCGAACTGATGGCGTCCGCCCGCAAGCTCGCCGCCGTGATGGACGAGATGTTGTCCAGCGTGGATATGCCGTGGCTCAAGCAAATGTCACAGAAACAAATGCAGAACTTCGAGGCGCTTGGCGGCATCCCGGTGATGAGCCGGCACTTCCAGGACGGCAAGCCACAAAGCGAGACCACGCTGAGCAATATCACCAGCGAGGCCTTCGCCGCGACCGTGTTCGAAATCCCGGCCGGATATACCAAGAAAGACATGCTGGCGCCGCGCTAAGATCGTCTCGCCGACATTGACGGAGATAGCAGTGAATCAAGACATCCAGCAGCACGTCCTCGCCCTGCACGCCAGGCTCGAGCGCCTCGACCGGGACGAGATCGACTCGGCCACGCGCGATGCGCTCATGCTGCTGCTCAACGATCTGACCCGACTGCTGGGTGCGGCGTCCCTGGATAACGAAGACCATCCGCTCACCGAGCGGCTCGAGCAACTCGCGGTGAGTTTCGAAGCCGAGCATCCTGCGGTCGGCACCGCCGTGCGCCAGCTGATCGACGCGCTGGCCAAGGCCGGAATCTAGGAGGCGCGATGTACGACCAAAGCAATGTATTCGCCAAGATCCTGCGCGGCGAAATCCCGGCATTCAAAGTTTATGAAGACCAGCGCTCGCTGTCTTTCATGGACGCCATGCCGCAGTCCGACGGCCACACGCTGGTGATTCCCAAAGTCGAAGCGCGCAATTTCTTCGACATCGCGCCGGACGCGCTCGCCGATCTGATCAAGGCGACTCAATACGTCGCCAAGGGCGTGCAGCAGGCGTTCAAGCCCGACGGCATGCGCATCATTCAATTCAACGAGCCCGCCGCCGGTCAGACGGTGTTTCACATCCACTTCCACATCGTGCCCTGCTACGAAGGTCAATCGATCCGGGGACACGGGCGCGACTGGGCGGATAAGGCAGTGCTGGCCGAGCACGCCGAAAAGATACGCGCCGCGCTCGCCACGCTGCCGCCTCGCTAATCGCACCGCTGTTTCGTACGGCAATACTCATCGCTTCGACATCATGAGCCAGAAGATCTACAAAGTTCCCGAAGACTTCGCCGCGCTGGCGCATCTGCGCCAGGCCGACTACCAGCGTCTGTATCAGGAATCGGTGCGCGACCCGAACAGCTTCTGGGCGCGCATCGGCCGCCGACTCGACTGGATCCAGCCGTTCGCCAAAGTCAAAGACACCAGCTTCGACGAGCACGACTTTCGCATTCGCTGGTATTACGACGGCAAGCTCAACGTGGCGGCCAACTGCCTCGACCGCCATCTGACCAAGCGCGGCGACAAGACCGCGATCATCTGGGAAGGCGACGATCCGAAGCTGTCCGAACACATCACCTATCGGCAGCTGTACGAGCGCGTCTGCCAGTGCGCCAATGCGCTGAAGTCGCTCGGCGTCAAGAAGGGCGATCGCGTCACGATCTACATGCCGATGATCCCCGAAGCAGCCGTCGCCATGCTGGCGTGCGCGCGCATCGGCGCGATTCATTCGGTGGTGTTCGGTGGCTTCTCGGCCGATTCCCTCGCGGGGCGCATCGCCGACTGCGGCTCTTCGGTGGTGATCACCGCCGACGAAGGCATTCGCGGCGGCAAACGCATTCCGCTCAAGACCAATGTGGATCTGGCGCTGACCATGCCGAACACCGACTGCGTCAAGCACGTGCTGGTGGCGCGACGCACTGGCATTCGTGTGCCGATGTACGCCGCGCGCGATCGCTGGTTCGACGATGTCGTGAACTCGCAGCCGAAGGAATGTGCGCCGGAGGTGATGGACGCGGAGGATCCGCTGTTCATTCTTTACACCTCGGGATCGACCGGCAAGCCCAAGGGCGTCCTGCACACCAGCGGCGGCTATCTCGTGTACGCCGCGATGACTCACGAACTGGTGTTCGATCTGCGCGAGGACGACATCTTCTGGTGTACCGCCGACGTGGGCTGGGTCACCGGCCATAGTTATGTGGTGTACGGACCGCTTGCGAACGGCGCGACCACGGTGATGTTCGAAGGCGTGCCGAACTATCCGGACTGCGGACGCTTCTGGCAGGCCGTGGACAAGCACAAAGTCACATTGTTCTACACCGCACCCACGGCGATTCGCGCGCTGATGCGCGAAGGCGAAGAACCTGTGAAGGAATGGTCGCGCAGTTCGTTACGATTGCTCGGCACCGTCGGCGAGCCGATCAACCCCGAAGCATGGGAGTGGTATCACCGCGTGGTCGGCGACGGCCGCTGCCCGGTGGTGGATACGTGGTGGCAGACGGAAACTGGCGGCATCCTGATTTCACCGCTGCCCGGCGCGATCGATCAGAAACCCGGCTCGGCGACGCTGCCGTTCTTCGGCGTGAAGCCGGCGATCGTGGACAACGAGGGCAACACGCTCGAAGGCGCCTGCGAAGGCAATCTGATTCTGACCGACAGCTGGCCGGGACAGATGCGCACGGTGTTCGGCGATCATCAGCGCTTCATTGATACTTACTTCAAGACCTTCCCCGGGCGCTACTTCACCGGCGACGGCGCGCGCCGCGACGAGGATGGTTATTACTGGATCACGGGCCGTGTCGACGATGTTTTGAATGTCGCCGGCCATCGTTTGGGCACGGCGGAAATCGAGAGCGCCATGGTGGCGCATCCGAGCGTCGCCGAAGCGGCGGCGGTGGGCTATCCGCACGACATCAAAGGTCAGGGCATCTATGTCTATGTGACTTTGATCGCCGACGCGCAGCCCAGCGAGGCGCTGCGCACCGAGTTGCGTGACTGGGTGCGTAAGGAGATCAGCCCGATCGCCACACCCGATTTGATCCAATGGGCGCCGGGCCTGCCGAAGACACGCTCCGGCAAGATCATGCGGCGAATCCTGCGCAAGATCGCGGCCAACGAGCACGATCAATTAGGTGATATTTCCACGCTCGCCGATCCTTCAGTGGTCGAGAACCTGGTGCGCGAACGCATGAACCGCCCCGCCGCCGAGCTAGCCGCTGCTCAGCAGGTAGCGGTCGAGCCGGCGAAAGCGCCTGCCAAGAAGAAGAAAAAGAAGGTCGTTTAAAGACGCCGCCAATTCGAAGCGCCTCAGGTACATGGATGTACCGCCGCCTCCGGCGACCGGCGAGCGACAAAAAGTCACGCCTTTTTGCCTGCTCGCCCGCGGGGCCGGGCAGGGCTCGGCGGTGCCTCAGCGAAGCATCGCTTCGCTCCGCCGGGCCGGTGGCCATGGATGGACACCCCGGGCTTGAGCGCAGCAGGGACTGCGCAACTCAATGCCCGGATCCCGCGTCATCAAAACAGCCTGCCCGCGCCGGCGAGGCGCGGGGCGTAGAAGTCGTCGTCGAGCATGCGCAGCTCGACGGATCGGCCGGTTTGTGGGGCGTGCACGAAGCGTCCTTCACCGGCATAGATCGCAACGTGAGAGATGCGGCCCTTGATCTTGAAGAACAGCAGGTCGCCCGGCTCGATCTCGTCCACATCCACCGGCGTCGCCGCCGAGTACTGCTCGGCGGCGGTCCGGGGCACGAGTATTCCCAACTGATCGTGAATGAAGCGCACCAGCCCGCTGCAATCGAAGGTGGTCGGTCCATTCCCACCCCATTCATACGGTGAGCCGAGCAATGAGATGGCTCGGATCGCGACTTCGTTGCCGACCGTCGTAGCCGGCGCGACCGGCGGGCGAACCTCTGTCGCTGTGGGCGTCTGCGGGACATAGGGCTGCGGCACGGCGCACCCCTGCAGCGTAACGATCACTGCGAGCAATGCGAAGCTGAATGTCGGTGCTGTGAAACGGTTCATGGCGCTACCGTCAAAAGCATGCCCGAGATCGAGGCTATGAGCCAAGCGCTGAACACGCGATGAACTTGCGTGGCCAGCGAAATTCCTGCACCGGTGATACTGTTGCGGCCTCTGAAAGCTTATGGAATCCCTCGATCTCATGCTCCGACGCTCCATCTCACTCCTGCTGCTGATGTCCGCTGCTGCCGTTCCGGCCGCGGAGCGAGGGGCTTGGAACGAGGTGAAGCCGGAGATCATCCGCAGTCACGTTGAATTTCTTGCAGCCGATTTATTGGAAGGGCGCGCCACCGCCTCGCGCGGCCACGACATCGCCGCGGCATATGTCGCAGCACAGTTCCGGCAGGCCGGCCTGCAGCCGGCCGGCGATGACAACAGCTATCTGCAGAAAGTGCCTTTGCTGGAAGCAACGCCGGTGCTGCCAGGTTCCTCGGCCGAACTGGTCCGCGACGACGACACACGCAATTTCGAGTACGGCATTCATTATCTGCCGAACGCCGATTTCACCTCCGCGAGCTCCACGCTGAGCGCGCCGCTGGTGTTCGTGGGCTTCGGCATCGACGCGCCCGAACTCGAACACAACGATTTCGAAAATATCGATGTGAAGGGCCGCATCGCGGTGATCTTCAGCGGCGCGCCGGCCAGGTTCTCCAACGAGAAACGCGCCTATTACTCCTGGGAAGAAAGAAAGCTCAGCACGCTGGTGGACAAAGGCGCAGTTGGTGTCATCACCATCGATTCATCCGCTGATATCAAACGCACGCCGTGGGAACGGCGCGTTGCGATGAGCTGGATTCCACAGATGCGCTGGCTCGACGCGGGTGGCGCGCCACAGAACGCGTTTCCCGCGCTCAAACTGCGTTTCCGTTTCAATCACGACGCGGCCACGCAGTTGTTCGAGACGGCGCAAAGCAATTTCGCCGCAGCGCTGGCCGCATCGGACGAAGGCACACCGCAAGGCTTCGAGCTGCCGGGCATGCTGACTTTGTCCGCCACCACCGGCCTGCGCAAAACCGAGAGCGCCAATGTCGTCGGCATGCTTCCCGGTTCGGATCCCCAGCTGAAAAACGAATACGTCGTGGTCACCGCGCATCTGGATCATCTCGGGCGCGGCACGGCGGTGAACGGCGACTCTGTTTATAACGGCGCGCACGACAACGCGGTCGGCATGGGCATCATGCTCGAGCTCGCGCGAGCGCTGCACGCGTCCAATGCGAAGCCGCGCCGCTCGGTGCTGTTCGTGGCCGTAACCGCTGAAGAGAAAGGCTTGCTCGGCTCGGACTTTTTCGCGCACCAGGCCGAGGTGCAGGAAAAGAAGCTGGTCGCCAACATCAACATGGACATGCCGCTGACCTTCGAGCCGGTGCAGGACTTCGTCGCGCTCGGCGCTCCGCACTCGAGCTTGGGAGCGGTGGCCAAACAAGCAGCCGCCGCCGAAGGCTATCGCCTGAGCGCCGACGCCGCGCCCGAGCTGGTGAGGTTCATTCGCAGCGATCAGTTTTCGTTCATTCGTCGCGGCATTCCGGCGCTGGTGCTGGGCGCCGGCTATCAGCCGCGCAATCCGAGCGTGGATCTGGACGAGCTGCGGCGCGAGTTTCTATCGGCGCATTATCATCAGCCGAGCGACGATCTGACGTTGCCGATCCATTATCCGACCGCCGCCGACCTGGCCCGAATCAATCTGCGCATCGTGCTGGCAGCGGCCAATTCGAGCTCGGCGCCGCGCTGGACCCATGGCGATTTCTTTGCGGAGAAATTCGCCGCGGACAGGTAAGATTTACTCACGTGGCCTCTCAAAGCACCGCTATCAAAAGGATGAACCCCATGCCGGACCTGGATGCAGTCAAGGACATCGACGTAGACGCCGCCGATCTGAAGGAGCTGAAACAAAGCTTCGACGCCTGCGACAGCAACGCCGACGGCTGGATCGTGCATCAGGAGTTCAGCGCGCTGTTGCGCTCGCTGGATCAGGACCTGTCCGAGGACGAATGCCTGCTCGCCTTCGAGCTCACCGACGCCGACGGCGACGGCTCGATCTCGTTCGAAGAGTTCATGGGCTGGTGGACTGAATAGCGCGCCCGTCGAGCGCGATCGGGGATTTTGTCAAAGACAACCCCGCAGCAATATGTGATATGGCTCACACGCGCCCCCCGCATGGCGCGTGACGTAATGCTCATTCCCCGCATGAACCGGGGGCTTACTGCTTTCCCCTAGTCGAACATCCAGGAGGTTGCCCCTAACCTAGCGCGCTGCTCGTGCCGATAGCGCTGAGTAAGGAGACTTCATGAGCAGCGAAATGAGTGAACAGATGCGCCACCAGTTGCGCATCGGCGACCCGGTCCGCCTCAAAGACAGCGACGTGGATCTGCGTGGCGACGTCTGGCAGTTGCGCACCGGCCGCTACGTCGTGGTGCGCTGGCAGGACGAATGTCGCAGCACTCATTCCGAAACGGCCGTCGAATACGACGCCTCGCGCAGCCGCGCCGAGTGGAGCCGCAACATCAGTCATGAGGACCGCGAGCGCTCCTAGCGTCTGACAGGAAGGCGCCGGATAAAAATAGGCCGCGCTCGAATGAAGAGCGCGGCCTTGAAGTGCGCAGCCGTCAGCATGGTGTCCGATGGGTTCTCAGCGGGTGCCCCCATCGTCCTGGGGAGGTCCATGTAACGAGTTGCGCAGGGTTCGGTTGATCGGTGCGTTAATCCTTGTCGAGGTCCGTTCGCATCACTGGCGTCGCATCGCTGGTCGATAATCCGGCAGAAAGGATCCAAGCAGTGGTCGCACAACGCACGACCGGACGCGCAGGATCCTGAGTATGTTCCGTCATGTGGCTGCGGTTTTATTTCGGCAGTTACTCACTGGCAGCTCAGGCCGCGTCGATCTGCAGCAATACCTCGCGTACCTTGTGAAACTCCGAAGCCTTGTCGAAGAAATGATCCGCGCCACACTCGCGGCTCGCAATCCGGTAATCATCGGATGGATGATTCGTAACCACGATCACGGCCTCGGGTCGGCTGCGGCTTGCCCTTAATTGCTTGAGCACCTGAAAGCCGCTACCGCCGCGTAGCTGGATGTCGAGAATCAGTACCCGGGGTTGCGCCAGTCGCATCCCTTCCAGCGCAGCGGCCACGGCATCGGCGCTCCCCACCACCTTGGCGTTTGGGATATCGCCCACGGCTTCCACCAGGCGCTCCATGACCGCAGGCGAGTCCTCAACGATGTAGATCGTCAGCTCGGATCCAGCCATGACTCGCGCCTGGGCAGGAGGGGAGCCTTCCGTCCGCTCATCCCCGCTCTCCAGCTAGTACCGACCTCACTCCACCAGTTGATTGCGGACCGCGTAGGCCGCGATCTCGGCGTTACTGCGCATGCCCATCTTTTCCAGGATGCGCGCCCGATAGGTGCTCACGGTCTTGACGCTGAGCCCGAGCTCGTTAGCCATCACGGCCGGCGAGACGCCACGCGCAATACGCGTGAACACCTGCAGCTCGCGCTCCGACAGCCGGTTGTGCATCGGGCCTTCTTCGTCCGCCGCACACTCCGACGCCAGCAGCTCGGCGACCAGCGGCGTGATGTAGCGACGGCCGGTGCCGACCGCACGCACGGCTTTCACCAGCTCTTCGGGCACGATCATCTTGGGCACATAGCCGTTGGCGCCGGCGCGCATCAGACGGACGGCGAAGCTGCGCTCCGGATGCATGCTCAGCACCAGGATCGCCAGCTCCGGCTGATCGCGCTTGAGCTGCTTCAGCAGATCGATGCCGCTCTGGCCGGGCAAGGTGATGTCGAGCACCACCACGTCGACCTGCAGGCCGTTGCGCAACTGTTGAGTCGCGTCCTCGGCCGAGCCGGCTTCGGCGACCACCTGGAGATCCTGCTCCTCCGCCAGCATCTCGCGCACACCGGCGCGGAGAATGGCGTGGTCGTCGACGATCAACACGCGAATCGGCGTATGCATGGCCTGATACGCGTCCCTGGCTTCATTTTCCCGAGAGCCTACTTCGTTGGGATTCAACATCGCTGCGGTACCTCGGTCATGGCTTCACGGAGGTCGCCCCCCTGCAAGGTGGTAATGGCCACGTCCTGACCGTCACTGAGACCGTAGTCCATGGCCAGACCCTGCGCGCGGTATGCATTGAGGCGGTTGTAAAGAGTCTTCAGACTCACCCCCAGCAACGCCGCCGCGCGCGTCTTGTTTCCACCGCACTTCTGAAGCGTGGCAAAGATCATCCAGCGCTCGACGTCGGCGAGGTTGGTGCCTACCGGAATGCGTAGCGCAACCGGCGCTTGCGCATGATTGCGCTCGCCGCGCTCGACACTCTCGGTCGACAGCTCCTCGTTCGACAGCTCGTCGCCCGGATGGGCCTCATCGCCGTAGTTGGCGCGATGATCACTGTGGGTTGCCCTCTCGACATGATTCTCCATGCGAACGCTCCTGACGGTCAGCTTTACACTTGGTGGCCCGATGGATCACAACGGCGTCAGGGCGAGGAAAAGTTCCCCACAAAGTGAAGTTCGTACCGTCAGACGTTTCCTACGTACTGACCCGGACCCCTGGTTTTGGCCCCCACAGACCCGACGCCCGGAACAGATTTCCCGTCGCAGTCCCCAAGCGCTCCGCGGTGTCAGGCGGAGATCGCGGCGGGGTTGCTGGCGGGGATGAAGGCTTCGACGATGGTGCCGGTGCCCTCTTCGGGGCGGCGGATTTGGAATTTGCCGCCCATCTGGCGCATTCGTTCGCGCATGCCGACCACGCCGTGGGATTTGGGTTTGCTGAGTGACTCTTCGGCCACGCCGACGCCGTCGTCGATGATGCGCAGACGGACGCCGCCATCTTCGCGCGCCAGAATGATGCGAACCCGGGTGGCCTGCGCATGCTTGGCGATGTTGGTGAGCGATTCCTGCGCAATCCGATAGAACGCGATCGACCGCGCCGGATCCAGATCGTCGAAATCCTCCTGCACATCCACCTCGCAGGGCAGCCCGGTGCGACGCGTGAACTCGCGACAGTGCGAGCGCATGGCGAACGCCAGGCCCAGGTTGTCCAGGTGACTGGGCCGCAAGCCTTCGATCACTTCGTGCTTGAGCTCGACAGTCTCGGTCAACATCTGCAGCACCCGTTGCAGCCGTTCCTTGATCTCGCGCGTGCTCTCCGGCAGGCGACGCTGGATCCAGTTCAAGTCCATGTTGATGGCGGTGAGATTGCTGCCCAAGGTGTCATGCAACTCGCGCGCGAGCTTGGCCTTCTCCTCTTCCGAAACGCGGATCAGATGTTGTGAAAGCTCGGTGAGCTCGGCAGTGCGCTGTTCGACCTGCTCGTTCAAGGCTTGATTGGCCTGCAGGATGGCGTTCTCGGCCTTCTCACGATCGCGCACATACTTGCGCAACAGTTTGTTGAGACCGATCAACACCGCCACTGTCACAACCGTGGTGAGCAACGCCAGCCCGCCAGCGACGAGCAGATCTCGCAACACCTCGCGGCGCAAAGCTTCGATGCGTGCATCTTCCTCCGCGACCATTCGATCGACGATGCCTCGCACGCGATCCATCGTGGTCGTGGCTTGCTCGGTGCCTGCGACATCGGCGGTGCCATTCGGGCCCGGCTGCGGACTGCGGCTGATTGTCGCTTTCAGGCGACTGATGGCGGCCGCGGTGAGTTGCTCCAGCTCGCCGATGTCTTGTTGTCGGGCCGGGTTTTCCGAGGTGAGATTGCGCAGCTTGTCGATTTCGGTGCGCCAGCTGCGCATCGCCACGTAATAGGGTTCCAGATATCCGGTCTGACCGGTGAGCAAATAACCGCGCTGGCCGCTCTCGGCCGCCGTGAGCACTGACTGAAACGAGCTCAGCGAGCGTTTGATTTCGTAGGAGCGAGCATATTGCGCATGCGAATCCATGGTGGCCGCGGTGTTGATGATCAGCAGCGTGGCGTTGACCATCAGCAGCGCGATCGAAATCACGATCACGAGGCGCACGTGCAGGGGCACGCCTCCGGTCGCCGCCGGCGGCTTGTTCACCGTTGCATTCGGAGAATGCCCGCTGTGAGTTGCGTCGACCATGGCCTCCTGCAGGCAATGAGACAGTCGTGGCTGCAACGGCTGTGTACATTTCTTGGTTCCTTGGTCAGATGTTGCCGTCGGACAACGCCCATGTCGCCATTCAGTCGCGCAGGTCACATATACACGCTCGTGCAACAACAGGACGATCACTTGACGCAGCGCGCCGCGTGTGCGCGGAACCTTGCATTTCATCGGCACGTTATCGACGCGAATTCCGCGCGCTGCCAAGCGCTTGCACCCACTGTGGGGGAACTGACCGTTTGGCAGGGGGATTGAATCGTGGAGCGCGCGGATCACCAGTAACTGTTTCGAGGGCATGCACATGAAGAGCAATGTTTGTTATTTGATTCTTGCCGCGGCAGGTCTGGCTCTGGCGGGCTGCAACAAGGCCGAGTCGCCAGCCGACGTTCAACAGGACGTCGCCAGCGCTCAGCAGGAAGCTCAGCGCGATGTGACGGATGCGCAGAACGAGGCCCAGGAGTCCATGGCCGACGCGCACGAAGATGTGATCGACGCGCAACGGGACAATAACGCCGACGCCGTGGCCGATCAGGCTCGCGACGCCAGCGAGACCGCCGCCCAGGGCGATTTCAAAGTCGCTGTAGCCCGCGCCGAAGCCACGCATAAAATCGCGGTAGAGAAATGCGATGCGCTGCAGGGCACGGCTCAGGAAGACTGCAAGGAGCGTGCGGACGCCGATCTGGAAAACGCCAAGCGTGCGGCCGAGGCTCGCCGCGACGGCGCGGGTTGATAGATCTCAAAGGTAGATTGTCAGGCAGATTTCAGGAACTCATCAGTTCAGGAGCGATGGATATGGCACGGCAAAACACGGCGGCATTGTTGTTGGCCGCAATCATGGCCTCGACGGTCGTCGGATGCTCGTCGACTCCGACGCAGCAATCGACCGGCCAGGCGATCGACGACGGCGTCGTCACGGCCAAGGTCAAGGCCAAGCTGATCGAAGATCCGGTGACCAAGGCGCATCAGATCAACGTCGAGACGTTCAAGGGCACGGTGCAGTTGAGCGGCTTCGTCGAAACCGATCAGGCTCGCACCCGGGCGCTGCAGCTGGCCCGAGACGTCGACGGCGTGAAGAGCGTCAAGGACGCGCTGGAGATCCGCAAAGGCGGCTGATTTGCGAGCGGATAGCAGCAAGGGCGGGTGAGTAATCACCCGCCCTTTTTGTTGTCCGGACGATGCCAAATGGCGACAGCAAGCGCTGAATCCGAAACTTCGCCGACTGCGTATACTCCAGCGCTTCGCCTTCGAAGCGTCCACTTTCCACGAGGAATGGCATCGATGAAGAAACTTTCTACTCTGGCGTTGGCCACCGCCGCCGCGGTGATGTTCAGTAGCGCCCCGCTGACCGCGGCCCAGGCGGACGAAGCCAAGGTGAAGTGCGAAGGCGTGAATGCGTGCAAGGGCACCAGCGCCTGTGGCACCCAAGCCAATGCCTGCGCCGGCAAGAACGCCTGCAAGGGTCAGGGCTTCCTGATGCTGACCAAGGCGGAATGCGACGCCGCCAAGGCCAAGCTGAAGAAATAACTTCGGCTCCGGCCCGGTCTGATGAACAGGGCGGCGCGACATCTCATGGCGCCGTCGCGCCGCTTCCTGTTCCAGCCTGCGAGCGTTCCGTGTCTAAATCGTCTGCTCTACCCTCTCTTGGATTCGGCCTCGGCGTTCGCCCGGCGCACTACGAAGCGTTGCTGGGCGAGCGCCAGGGCAGCGTCGGCTGGCTGGAAGCCCTGACTGAGAACTATCTGGTCCCCGGCGGCAAACCGCTGCACTACCTGGAGCGGTTGCGCGCCGAATACCCGATCGTGCTACATGGAGTGTCGCTGTCCATCGGCAGCGCCGATGCGCTGAACGAAACCTATCTCGCCGAAGTGAAAGCCCTGGCCGATCGCGTCGAGCCGGCGTGGGTGTCCGATCATCTGTGCTGGACCGGCGTCGACGGCGTCAATCTGCACGACCTCATGCCCATGCCATTCACCGAGGCGGCCTTGCGGCACGTCGTGTCGCGGATCGCTGCCGTTCAGGAACGACTCGGCCGCCGGCTGGTATTGGAGAACGTGTCCAGCTACGTGAGCTTCACCCACTCGGACATGACCGAGTGGGAATTCCTCCGTGAAATCGCCCTGCGAGCCGACTGTCACCTGCTGCTGGATGTGAACAACGTGTATGTCAGCAGCGTGAACCACGGCTTCGATCCCATGGCCTATCTGCGCGGCATTCCGGTGGAGCGAGTCCAGCAATTTCACCTCGCTGGTCATCGCAATATGGGCGACTATCTCATCGATACGCACGATGCGCCGGTCTGCGAGGAGGTGTGGCAACTGTTTCACGCGGCCGTGGAGCGCTTCGGCCCGGTGTCGACCATGATCGAGCGCGACGACAATATCCCCGAGATCGATGTGTTGCTCGCCGAGCTGGATCGCGCCCGCGAGATCACGGCGGCCGCACAAGCCTCCAGGTCGGCGGCATGAGCGACGCGCGCGCCTTGGCCGAATTGCAGCGTGACTTCCAGCGCCATGTCATGCATGGACAAGAACGCATCATCGAGGCCGTCGGCGGAAGCCCGAGTGTGCCGGCAAGCGTTCGCCTGGGCATCTATTCCGAAGCGTATCGGCTGCGACTCACCGATGCGCTCGCAAGCACCCTGCCCCGCCTGCAACAGCTCATGGGCAAGGAGCCGTTCTCGGCGACCGCCCTCGAATATATCGACCTGTGTCCGTCCAGCTATCCCTCCATCCGCTGGTTCGGCGATCAGCTGCCGCGCCTGTTGCGACGTTCGTTTCCGGAGCAACCGTGGCTGGCCGAACTCGCCACTTGGGAATGGACCATCGCCGCGGCGTTCGACGGTCCGGATGCAGAGCCTGCGACGGTCGCGACACTGGCGGCCGTGGCCCCCGAGCAATGGCCAACGCTGCAGTTTCAGTTCCATCCGACCGTGCAATGCCTGCAGCTGCAGAGCAACGCGCCGCAGCTGTTCAAGGCGCTGACAGAAGAAACCCTGCCACCGCCCCCGGTGGCGCTCGAGCAGCCGCAAGCCTGGCTGATCTGGCGCGAAGGGCTGAAGACCCAGTACCGCTCGCTCGAAGCCGACGAGCACGCGGCTCTGGAAGTCATGCGTGCGGGAGGGACGTTCGAAGCGCTCTGCGACACCCTGTGCGCCTGGCATGAAGCGGAAGCGGTGCCCGCGCAGGCGGCGAGCATGCTCAAGCGCTGGGTGGTGGATCAAATGATCGTCGGAGTATCCTAGCGGCCCGAAACATTCCGGGCCGCGTACCCATGTCCTTTGTTTTTCCGCCGCCGGCGCCGCCCGGCGTGGCTATCGTCGGACGTACCGAGCGCTTTCCCGTGCACCGCATTTATTGCGTGGGTCGCAACTACGCCGCGCACGCCCGCGAAATGGGCAATGACCCGGAGCGCGAACCGCCGTTCTTCTTCACCAAGCCCGCGGACGCGGTCGTACCGAGCGGCACGCAACTGCCATTCCCCTCGCGCACCGGCGACTTGCATCACGAAATCGAGTTGGTGGTCGCCATCGACACTGGCGGCGCAAACATCGGCATTTCACAGGCGCTGTCGCACGTGTTCGGCTACGCGGTGGGGCTCGACCTCACCAGGCGGGACTTGCAGGCCGCAGCGAAAGACAAAGGACGACCCTGGGACACCGCCAAGGGCTTCGATCGCTCCGCGCCCATCGGCGCCATCACTCCCATAAAAGACGCGCAGCTCAACGGCAGCAAGATCTGGCTGAAGGTCAACGGCCAATTGCGCCAGCAAGGGGCGCTATCGGACATGATCTGGAGCGTCCCGGAAATCATCGCCGAGCTATCGACCTTGTTCGAGCTGTGTCCCGGCGATCTGATTTTCACCGGCACGCCCGCGGGCGTCGCGGCCATCAAGCCCAACGACCGGCTCGAAGGCGGCGTCGACGGCCTCGAATCTCTTCTCGTGACTCTGATCTAACCGCATGAAGCTCTACAATTTCTTTCGCAGCTCGGCCGCGTTCCGTGCGCGCATCGCCCTGAACCTGAAAGGTCTCGAATACGAGCGCGTCGCCAAGGCCTTCGCCAGGAACGAACATCGCGCGCCGGACTATCTCGCGTTGAATCCGCAAGGCCTGATCCCGGCCTTGGACATCGACGGCGCGGTGATCTCACAATCGCTGGCCATCATCGAATATCTCGACGAGGTTTACCCGCAGCCGAAGCTGCTGCCGAGCGAGCCGCTGGCGCGAGCTCAGGTGCGCTCGATGGCGCTCGCCATCGCTTGTGACATTCATCCGCTCAACAACCTGCGAGTGCTGAATTATCTGCGTCACAACCTCGGCCAGAACGAGGACGGCGTGAATACCTGGTATCGGCACTGGGTCGCCGAAGGCTTTCGCGGCCTGGAGCAGGAAGTCGCCAGGTTCTCGAGCGCGCAGCGCTACTGTTTCGGCGACAGCCTGTCGCTGGCGGATGTGTGCCTGGTGCCGCAGATGTACAACGCGCGCCGCTTCGATACCGACCTCACGGCGTTTCCCAAGCTGGTCGCGATCAGCACCCATCTGGAATCCCTGCCGGCGTTCGCGTCGGCGCGTCCGGAAGTTCAGCCCGACGCCAAGTAGCCTCAGTGACCGAGCCAAGCAATCTCATGAAAGGACGCGGCAGCCTGGTGTGCGTGGGTATCGGCATGACCCTCGGATCGCATCTGACTCCGCTGGCGCGCGATCACATCCAGAATGCCGACGTGGTGTTCACCGGGCTGTCCGACGGCATCGTCGAAATGTGGATCGCGGGAATGAACAAGGATGTGCGCAGCCTGCAGCCGCTCTATCAGGAGGGCAAATCGCGCATGCAGACCTATCGCGAGATGGTCGACACCATGCTCGCCGAAGTGCGCGCCGGCAAACGCGTTTGCGCCGCCTTTTATGGGCATCCCGGCGTGTTCGCCTGGCCGACCCACAAGGCCATCGAGATCGCGCGCCGCGAAGGCTATAGCGCGCACATGGAGCCTGGTGTGTCCGCGGCCGATTGCTTGTACGCGGATCTCGGCTTCGATCCTGGCAAATACGGCTGCCAGCACTACGAAGCCAGTCAGTTCATGTTCAATCGGCGCCGCCTGGATACCGGGGCGTATCTGATTCTGTGGCAGGTCGGCCTGTCCGGGGATCAGTCGCTGGCGCGCTTTTCCACCGGCGCGGCGTATCGACAAGTGCTGGTCGACGTGTTGAGCCGCGACTATCCGCTGGAACACGAAGCGATCCTCTATCGGGCGGCGACGCTGCCCACCTTCACTCCGAAGATCATTCGAGTGGCGCTCGGGCGCTTGCCCCAAGTCGAAGCCGATATGCATTGCACGTTGGTGATTCCACCGGCGCAGCCACTGCAGCCCGATCATCACATCCGCGAGCGCCTCTCCGCGCTCGACCGCGAGTTCGCCGCGCAGAGCTGAGGGCGGGCGGTGCACGCGTTTCCAGTGGAAACCGCCAGACTGCTCATGCGCCCTATCGAGGCGGCTGATGCGGCCCTCTATGAGCATCTGTATACGGATGCCGAAACCATGCGTTTCATCGGCGCTCCTCTGTCTCCGGAACGCGCCGCCAGAAGTTTCCGGAGCGCGCTCGCCGGCATGCAGCGCCAGCCCATCGAGCGCGTGTTTCTGGTGGTGTGCGAGAAGACCACGAACACCGCGGTTGGTCTGTGCAGCCTGCAGGACTTCGATGCCGAAGCTCGCAGCGTTCAAGCTGGCTTCATGTTCGTCGCACCCGCCCGCAGCAGGGGCTATGCGAAGGAAGCCATCACGGAGCTGATTCAGCAGGTGTTCGCGCGCTTGCCGGTGGATGAGCTGTGGGTGGAATTCGCGGTCGACCATGTGGCTGTGCAGCGGGTCATGCATAGCGTAGGCTTTGCACACCGTGGCAACCTCGCCCGGCAGGAGTCTGAGCATGGGCAACGGAATGCCTGGTCGGTTCGTCGTCGATTCTGGTCGCCGCCCTCGGCGCTCACGGCATCCACTGTTCGGAACGAACGGTAACGGGCCGGAGAAATTCCGACTCCGCCCGGCGTTTCTCGCGCCAGCACGGCTGCCGAGCGCCGTTTTCACCCCATCCGGGCCCATCGAAGGGCTTCGAAACAGGCATAATTCTGTTAACTCGCGGATCGCAATCCGATCTCGGAGCGGCGGATGAATGTTTCTGTGGAACGTTCGAGAGCCCGTCGCGGAGCGCTTGCTCTAGTCTGATCGACAGCGGGCGACAACGGCTGCGTCATGCAGCGGTCATCGATGCAACAACAAACGGGGCAGAGGAGGAGCATATCGTGTCGAATGTGGTGGATCTGTTGGAAAGAATGGGCCAGAGCTCGCGCGTGCAAGCGCTCAGCAGCGAGCAACTGGCTCAGGAGCTGCGGCTCGCCGGTCTCGAGCCGGCCGTGCAAGCGGCCATCCTGGAGCAGCGCGCCCGCGAGCTCGAGGAGCTGATCGGCGCGAGCAAGAACGTGTGCTGCATGGTCCACGCGCCACAAGACGACGAGCCCGAGGAAGAGCAGCCTGCTGACGACAAGCAGATCACCGGCGTCGATCGCCGTGTCGCGCGCGCCGGCTGAGCAATCACCTAGAGCAATGGGTTCCGTCCGGCATTGGTTGCTGGGCGGACTCGCTCATTTGTGCCTGTTGACGGCGGCGCCGTCGCTCGCGGCGGAGTCGCCAGACTTCGCCGCGATGCTGCAGCGGGCGGACGCGATGAAAAGCGTCGACCCGACCGAGTTCGTACGGCTACTCGAAGATCTGCGCGAGCAGGCCGATCGGCTGACCCCGCAACAGCGCGACCAGCTGCAGTTCCTGCAGGGCTGGCGCCATGCGTACGCGGGCGAGTACACCGCGGCGGTTCCTTTGCTGGAAGCGGTCGTGGAACGATCGTCCGACCCCACGCTGCAATTCCGCGCCGGCCTGACCGCCGCCAACGTGCGCGTCCTGGCCACCCAATACGAAGGTGCCTTCCTGCAACTCAATAAACTATTGAGCAAGCTGCCGGAGGTCACCGATCCGGACGCGCGGCTGCAAGGCATGTCGGTGGCTGCCGATCTCTATGTGCTGGTCGGCGAATACGATCTGGGCATTCGCTACGCCGAACAGGTCATCAAGGAAAACGTTCGAGGTCGCGGCGTGTGTCGTGGCCAGCAGATCCGCCTCGACGCGCTGTGCAAGACCAAGCGCTTGAAGGCGGACCACCCCGACCTCGAGTCGAGCATCGAGGCCTGTCTGACGCAAGGCGAAGCGCTGGCCGCCAGCGGCATTCGCATGACCAAGGTGCGTTTGTTACTGCGAGAGCGCCGCGCGGACGAGGCCATTTCACTGCTCGAACGGCACTACGGCGATATGGAACAGACCCGCTATCCACGCGGCATTTCCGAATGGGAGTCGCTGATGGCGCAGGCCTATCAGCAGCGAGGCTTTGGGGCCGAAGCGCAGCGCTACGCTCTCCAATCGGTCGCACACAGCGTCAAGGACCAATTCACGTTGCCGCTGGTGAGCGCATATCGCGTGCTCTATGAAGAGGCCGAGAAGCGCGGCGACCTGGCGAACGCCATCGCCTACCTGAAAAAATCGGCCGCCGCGGACAAAACCTATATCGACGACGTGACCGCACGGCAGCTCGCCTATGAACGGGTCAAGTCGAACACGCTGTCCACCAAGTCGCAGCTCGAAGCGCTGAATCAGGAGAACAAGCTGCTGCAATTACAGCGCGAGCTGGACAGCAAGGCGGCCGAGACCAGTCGCCTGTACATCGCGCTGCTGATGCTGGTGCTTGTGTTCATCGCGCTGTGGGCCTATCGCACCAAGCGCTCGCAGCTGTATTTCATGAAGCTGTCGCAAGTGGACAGCCTGACCGGCATCGCCAATCGGCCGCGCTTCATCCAGCTCGCCGAAGCGGTGCTCGAAGCGGCGCGTAAATCGCAGCAGCAGGTCAGCGTCGTGCTGTGCGACCTCGATCATTTCAAAGCCATCAACGATCGCCACGGCCATGCCGCAGGCGATCACGTGCTGCGCCAAGCGGTGATGGCGTGCCAGGCACATCTGCGCGTCAGCGATATTTTCGGCCGCGTCGGCGGCGAAGAATTCGGCATCGTGCTGCCGGGCTGCGGACTCGACGACGCGCGGCAACGCGCCGAACGGCTGCGGCAGGCTCTGATCGCCATCGATCCGCACTACGAGGGTGCGCGTTGTCCGGTCTCGGGCAGCTTCGGCGTCACCTCCACCGAGCAGTCAGGCTACGAACTGCGCCAATTGCTGGCGCACGCCGACGCGGCGTTGTATCGAGCCAAGGCTGCCGGACGCGATCGGGTCACGCCGTTCGATGGTGGCAGCCTCACCCCCGATCAAAACATGATCGGCGTCGACAACGGTCTGCGCAGCGCCGGTAACGCCTGAGTTCGCGGCAAATCGTTACGCAGTGTGTCGGCCCGCGCGGCCGCAACACTTGGTTACAATGTAGCCGCGCACGCGGCGCGAGCATTGGCCATGATTGCGCGCGCAAGCTCTGAGCTGACGCCATGACCGACTCCCGCCATATCCTCATCGTCGATGACGATCGTGAAATTCGCACTCTGCTGGGCGACTACCTGCAGAAGAATGGCTTTCGCGCCACGGCCGTGGGCGATGGCAAAGCCATGCGTCGCGCTCTGGAACAGTCGCATGTCGACCTGATCGTGCTCGACCTGATGTTGCCGGGCGAGGACGGCCTGAAGCTCACGCGCGAGCTGCGCGCTCATTCGCAGATCCCTATCCTCATGCTCACCGCGCTGGGCGAGGAAGTCGACCGGGTCGTTGGCCTTGAAGTCGGCGCCGACGATTATCTTTCCAAACCGTTCAGCCCGCGCGAGCTGGTCGGAAGGATCAAAGCGATCCTGCGGCGGACGGCACACATGCCGCGCGACCCTTCGCAAAGCCAGGTCACCACTTATCGCTTCGGCGACTGGAAACTCGATGTGACGGCGCGCTCGCTGACCCACGCCGACGGCTCGCAACATGCGTTGAGCGGCGCCGAGTTTCGTCTGCTTGCCGTGCTGCTGGCTCATCCCACGCGAGTGCTGTCACGCTCGCAATTGATGGAGCTGCTGCGTGGACGTGACATCGATCCTTTCGATCGCAGCGTCGATGTCCGCATCAGCCGGCTGCGACAGGTGCTGCGCGATGACGCGCGCTCGCCCAAGATCATCAAGACGGTTTATGGCGAAGGCTACGTGATGGGCGTTCCGGTCGAACAGGAATGACGGCCTTGCGCTCGCTGCTGCCCGACACGTTGTTTGGACGCCTCTTCGTGGCGACCGTGGGCGTGATCGGGGCCATGCTGCTGGTATTCGTCCTGCTGATCGTACGAGAGCGCCGCGAGCTCGCGCTGCTCGAGAGCGGCGCCGGCAGCTCGGCCAACCTGATCGCCGAGACCAGCCAATACCTGGCGGGATTGTCCCAGGAACAGCGCGACGAGGCTCGCACCCAGCTTCGCGAGCAACGTCTCTCGCCGAGCGACGTGCGCCCGCCGCCGCGGCGCATCCCTGATGAACAGCAGGCCGCGCTAGAGCGAGCGTTCGCCGCTCATCTGCAGCGCCATCTCGGTCCAGACTACAAAGTCTCTACCGGCCCGCCGCGGGCCCGACGCGGCGATGTCATTCCCCTATACGCGATCCGCAGGGAGCCGCCGCCCGAACAACCCACTCTGCGCATCCGCCGCTTCGAGCGAATATTCGATGTCACGGTGACTTTGCCGGACGGCGACAAAGCGACGTTTCGTACGCTGGCGCCCCGCTCCGGGCCGCCGTTGCCGCGGATGATCTTCCTCGAGCTCGGCATCCTCGCCGTCGCGCTGAGCGTGGTGTTGTATGCGATGACACGCACCATCACTCGTCCTCTTGGCGATCTCGCCCGCGCCGCCGACGAGGTCGGTCGCGGCGCCACTGCGACTGCGTTGAAGGAAACTGGAGCGAGAGAGCTGCGTCGTGCGACACGTGCGTTCAACTCCATGCAGGAGCGCTTGCGTCGCTATCTCGACAGTCGTACGCAAGTGCTCGCGGCGATGTCACATGACCTGCGCACACCACTGACACGCCTGCGCTTGCGAGTGGAATCCATCGATGACGACACGCTGCGCCAGCGCTGCATCGAGGATCTGGACGAGATGTCCAACATGGTTCGCGGCGCGCTCGGCGTGTTTCGCGGTTTGAACGATGAAGAAGCCGCCGTGCCGGTGGACATCGACGCGCTTGCACGCGAGCTGCAGCGACAACATGCCGAGCTTGGTGACGATGTGACCATCGTGGGTTCGGCGCGCGCACCCTACGTCGCCAAGCCACTCGCGTTGAAACGTTGTCTCGGCAACCTGGTGCAGAACGCGATTCGCCACGGCGCGCGGGCCAGCATCCATATCGAAGACGGCCCGCAACTCATCCTGCGTGTTTGCGACCAAGGCCCGGGCATTCCCGAAGACATGCTGGAGAAAGTGTTCGAGCCGTTCTTTCGCCTCGAGCAATCGCGCAATCGCGACACCGGCGGCACCGGCCTGGGGCTGAGCATCGCCCGCGATATCGCCCAGGCCCACGGCGGTTCACTATCTCTCCACAATCGGCAGAGCGGCGGTCTGGAAGCCCGGCTGGTGCTGCCCAGGGAAGCAGCAAGCCGCTGATTCTGCTTGACTTTACGACATTACAGTTAGTAACACTTCATTACCGCACGCGGCCCGCCGCCGGCCTATTCTGAAGCCGTGTTCTGAAACGACACGCACTAACGGAGACACTGTGATGAAAACCAAAGTCACCCTGCTTGCGCTTGCCTGGCTTGCCAGTGGCGTGGCCTTTGCCGCCGAAACCACGGCGACTCCGGCCGCTCAAAGCGAGGCCCGCACGGTCAAGCGCGGTCCGGACATGGACCGGATGGCGCTGCTGCTGGACCTGAACGACTACCAGAAGACCGAGGTCGAGAAGATCCTCAACGAGCATCATCAGCAGGTCCGTGCCGCGCACGAAGCGACTCGCGCCACGGGCGCACGTCCGTCACGCGAAGAGATGAAAGCTCTGCGCGAGCAACACAAGCAGGAACTCAACGCCAAGCTCAGCGGCGTGCTGACGCCGGAACAGCTGAAGAAATTCGACGCTCTGCGCGAGCGTGGCCCTGGCCGTCACTTCAAGCGTGGTCCCGGCGGCCACGGTGATGGCAATGACGCTGACGCGGCGAGCACCAGCAGCTGAGATGATGAATCGGACGGCGGTGACCTCACCGCCGTCCTTTTTTGGTATTAGCGGATCGCCGTCTGACCCACCGTCAGCCCACTGATTCCCGCCGGCAGCGCGCCCAAATCCGTAGCGCGACCATTGCTGAGATCGATCGAGTACAGCCGCGTCGACGAACCCACCGTGAGCGCGGCGAACGCCGAGCCAGTGGCCGCGGCCGAAGCCGTCGTCACCCGCACGGTCGACGGAATATCGAAACCGTTCGCTTCGGTGAAATCCACTGTATTGCCGTTCAACGTGATGGTCTGGCCCGCGGTGAGCGTGCCGTTGTTGGGCGGGTTCTGGATGAACAGCATGTTGCTGACCGGGTCGATCACATACTGAGTGGTCACACCGCCCGTGCCCTGGCCGAAACTGTTCGTATAAGCCGCGCCAGTGACGCCGGTCGAGCCGGCGGGCTGAGCGTTGATCGAACCATCCGGATTGATGCCGTCGGCGCTGGCGTTGCCGTCGACCGGCACGCCCAGGATCTGATTCAGCCTGAAATTCAAGCCCGTGCCCGTGGTGACACGAATGCGATCCACGGTGGGATTGAAGTCGAAGCCGTAACCTGCGGACGCCGGTGGCAGATCGACGACCGCTCCCGCGGCGGTCACGAACGCAATCGAGCCCGCCGTGCCAACCGCACTGGCGGTGCCTGACAGCGGATCGATGATGTAGATCGTGCCGTTATCCATCGCGGCATTCACGCCGAACGAATACAGCTGGCCGGTCTGCGGGCGAAAGTCGATGCCCACCAATGTTTCTCCAGCTGTGATTCCGGAGATGTTCACGGTTACCGGCGAGTTGAGCGCGTTGCTCAACAAGCGCACCAGCTGCGTGCCATCCGCCGACAGCGCAAACAACGGCGTGGCTGCCGGCTGCTGAAGCGCTATGCCGATCACACCGGCGGTGCTGAGCGGGCCCGCGGTTGTGACAGCACCCGTGGAGAGATTGACGTTCACCAGCTCGTCCTGCGTCCGACCGGACGCGAGTACGACTGCCGTGCCCGCTCCTGCCGCGACAGCGTTGGAGCTGCTCACCGTGACCGTGGGCGGGATATCGAAACCTTGCACGGTCTCCACCGGCACCGACAACAGCGTGCAGACGGTTTGCGTGCCCGCGTTCGGCGGATTCTGGATACAGATCGTGTCGGTGGTTTGATCGATCGTGTACTGAGTCGTCACGGTCACGTTGGGAGCGCTGTTGGTATAGGCGGTCTCCTGCACCGACACGGTGGGGCCGTTGATGGGCCCGTCCATGTTCACGCCCGGCGTGGCCATGTCGCCATCGACCAGCGCACCGTTGTTCGGATTCATGCGGAAGTTCTGACCGGCGCTATTCACCACGCGAATGCGATCGACAGTCGGGTTGAAATCGATGCCGAAGAGGGTGTTGGCATCGGCGCCAATGCGTACATTCGCGCCGCCCGCATCGACGAAGCGGCCGGCGGTCCCGATCGCCGTCGCCACCGATGTTTGCGACGAGATGCTGTAGAGCTGAACCGTACCCGCGGTGGCGTTGTAGCCGAGCCCGTAGAGAAAGCCGTTCTGCGGCCGTCGGTCGATGCTGACCAGCGTCTCGCCATCGTTCACGCCGGTGATGTCGGTGGGATTCTCGAAGCCCGCCGGGAACGAGGCGGGAAATGCGGCCAGCCTGTTGTTCGACAACAGCGCATTGCTGTCCGAGGCCGGCACCATCACGTTCTGGGTGTAATCCCGGCTATCGGTGCCGGAAGGGTTCGACGCTGTGATGGTGAACGAGTACGAACCCACCGTGGTGGGCGTGCCGGTGTATTGCCCACTCATGGCGTCGAGCGACAGCCCCGGCGGCAGCGAGCCACTCACGCTCCACATGATGTCCCGACCTTGGGACACGAACGTCGCGCTGTAAGGAACACCCAGTGAAGCAGGCGGCAGCGGAGTATCCGGGGCGGTAATTTGAGGCCGACGCGATTCGTCGTTACCGTTATCGCCACAGGCGCTCAGCAAGGTGAAGGACGCGCAGATCAGGACTGCGGCCGAGCCCAACTTCATCAATCTCATGGGGATCCCTTCTGGTTGCACGCGACCGCCGCCGAGAGCGTTCAGCTCGCGGCAGGATCTGCAGCGTTATTCGGGAAGGGCTGCGGCACGGATGCAGCAATGTCGCTGAACGCAGTGTCTCGCGAGCGCGACGCGCGCCTGGACACGTCTGTTCTGAGACGATTCGATTTTTGCTAAATTGCCCACGACCCATCGCAAGGAACTCACTTGAATTGGCTGGCCCACGTGTTTCTGTCCGAGCCGAACGTCGAATTTCGCCTCGGCAATCTGCTGGCCGACATCGTCCGAGGAGAAGAGCTGCGGCGCATGAGCCCGGGCTTTCAGCGCGGCGTTCAGAAACACAAGCAGATCGACGCGTTCACCGATGCGCATCCGCTGGTAAAGCGCAGCCGCTCGCGAGTGAGCCCGGAGTTCCGTCGCTTCAGCGGCGTGCTGGTCGATGTGTTCTACGATCATCTGCTCGCCACCAACTGGGGCCGCTACTCGCCCATTGTGCTCGACGCATTCACGGCCAAGTTCTACGCTGACATCGAAGCGCATCACATCGCGCTGCCCTCCTCCGCGCGCGTCACGCTCGATCGCATCATTCGCCACGACCTGCTCGGCTCATACCGGCGTATCGAAGGCGTCGAGCGTTCGCTGCGTCGGTTGTCGGCGTATCTGTCGTCGCGCTGGCGACGCGAATTCGCACTGGAAAATGGCGTCGCCGATCTGATCGAGCACCGTGCTGGATTCGAGACCGATTTCGCGGAGTTCTTCCCGCAACTGCAGGCCGCCGCGGCCACGGATCGCGTTACACTGCGAGGCTCGTAACGACGACAACAAAGGATCGCCCATGCCCGTCCGAGCCATCCGCAAGGCTGTAGCAATTGCATTGGTCGCCTGTTCGACACTCCCGACTCAGGCAGTGGCGCAAACCAGCGGCGACCGCGTGGTGCTGGTCCAGGCTGGACGACTCCTCGACCGCCCCGGCCAAGCGCCGCGAGGCAACGCGACCATCATCGTTCGCAATGGCAAAGTGGAAGCCGTGCGCGATGGTTTCGTCGGTGCGGAAAATTATCCCGGCGCGCAAGTGGTCGACCTGCGTGAGCGCTACGTTCTTCCGGGGCTCATGGACAGTCACGTGCATCTCGACAGCGACCGGGCCGGCCAGGAAGGCCTGCTCGAATCGTTGACCAACGATCTTCCTTACTTCGCGTACGAAGCGGCTGTGAACGCGCGCAAAACTTTGGAGGCGGGTTTCACGACGGTTCGAAATCTCGGCAACGACGGCGGCGTGACATTGGCGCTGCGTGACGCAATTGCCGCCGGCAAGGTGCCCGGCCCGCGCATCATCGACGCGGGCTCGTCTATCTCCGCCACCTCGGGGCACGGCGACGCGACACTCGGCCTGCGTCACGAGATCGGCGAACACATCTCTCAAGAGAATCTCTGTGACAGCGCCGAAGCGTGCCGGCGCGCCGTTCGTATGCAGGTCCGCCGCGGCGTGGATGTGATCAAGATTCTCACCACCGGCGGCGTCAACAGCCGCATCGGCGCCGGCCTCAACAAGCAAATGTTCGACGACGAGGCCAAGGCGTTGATCGAAACCGCGCATCTCTATAACAAGAAGGTGGCGGTTCATGCGCACGGTGCGGACGGCATCAATCTGGCGCTCAAGTACGGCGCCGACTCCATCGAGCACGGCACGCTGATCGATGACGAAAGCATCAAGCTGTTCGTCAAGCATGGCGCGTACTACGTGCCGACGCTGTCGACGGTCAACGGGTATCTCGAGCGCATCGCCAAGGACCCGAACGCTTATCCGCCTGAAGTGCGCGCCAAGATCGAATGGCGCATCGGCATCACCGGCAAGGCTTTGGAGAAG
Source organism: Steroidobacter gossypii (assembly GCF_016801985.1). GTDB lineage: Bacteria > Pseudomonadota > Gammaproteobacteria > Steroidobacterales > Steroidobacteraceae > Steroidobacter > Steroidobacter gossypii. The sequence goes on from NZ_JAEVLS010000001.1 coordinate 610,433, forward strand.
GCGTATCCGCGCGGTGTGAAGATCGCATTCGGCACCGACGCGGGCGTGTCCAAACACGGCCGCAATGCCGACGAGTTCGAGCTCATGGTGAAACACGGGATGCCCGCGGCCGAAGCCATCAAAGCCGCCACCGTCAACGCGGCCGATCTGCTCGGCATCTCGGCCGAAGCCGGCACGCTCGAGCCCGGCAAGCGCGCCGACCTGATCGCCGTCGCCGGCGATCCGCTCGCCGATGTCACAGTGCTCAAACAAGTCGCGTTCGTGATGAAGGACGGACGCATCTTCAAGCAGCAATAACGCCTACAGTGCCAGGGCCGTACCGAGGTCGGGCGCTTCTATGGAACTTCCGTAATTAGGACTTACGACCACTGACACCGAATTGCGAATGAACTACCGTGGCCTGCAGAGTGAACCCGCTGCCGCTGTGCTGCAGCAGGGTTCCCGTACTGGGGAGCAAGCGCATGGCCACCGATACTGCGCGCGTAGAACTCGAACTGGCGTCCGGAAGAAATGAAATCACCGCGCCGTTTCATGAGACCGCCCAACGCAGGCGGCGACAACACGAACTAAGCGCAGCATCGGTGGGTGCGCCGGCCGTCGCACCGTCCCGGCTCTCGGCACGACCGCCTTGGATTGCCTTCGCCGCTGCCTTGGTAGCAGTTGCCCTCGCGGTCTGGTGGGTGATGGCGCAGCGCATGCCCGACATCGATCCGGGCGAAGTCATCGCCCGCAATCTCCACGATGCTCAGACTGCGATGGCCGATGGCCGGTACACCGACCCGTCGGAGCGCAGCGCATTTCATTACTACAGCACCGTGCTTGCCTTGGACCCGACCAATGCCGAGGCCATCGCTGGGATCGACGCCATTGCCAATCGTCATCTCACCGACGCGCGAGTATTGCTGGCGGAACAAAAGATCGCCGAGGCCGGCGTCGCGTTGGAGAAGGCGCGGCGCGTTCGGCCGGATCACAATGGCCTGACGTTGCTCGAAGCACAGTGGCGTACGGAACTGCGGAAGCTGCTCGCCGCCAGCACGGGCGTCGCGAAGACCATCTCCGAGCCGATCGTGAAACCCGCTGGCACCAGGCAGCGCGCTACTGCTCCCAAGCGTACCGAACAAACATTGGCTGCCGCCAACAAGGTGGAAGAGCCACAGGCACGGAAGTCAGGCAGTGGCCCGGAAATGAAGGCGTTTGTGGAGCGACCGCAAGTGGCCAAGCTCGATGTGGCCGCGGCTGCGCTGGCCGCTGCGAAGCCTCCGTCGACCCGACTGGAAGAAATGGCGCTGCCGGTGAGCGAACCTGACGTGAGCATAGCCAACACGGGTGCGAACATCGTCCAGGAAATCGCGCCTGCGGCTAGTCCTGCGCCGACGCCAGCGCCGGCCGTTCCACCCGCCGAACCCAAGCTCATCAAAATGATACAGCCTCGGTACCCGCAAGAGGCGCTGATGCGAGGCCTGGAAGGCTGGGTCGACATCAGCCTGCAAGTATCGCCGACAGGTGATGTGATCGACCCGCGCATCGAAGGCAGCAGTCGTGGGCGCATGTTCAATCGGGCCGCCCTGAACGCGGTCCAGCAATGGAAATATGAACCGCGCAGCGACGGCGCGAGCAGCGGACGAGTGCGCGTTCGCGTGCAATTCAAACAGGCCGACTGATCGATCGGCCGGGCTTGCCAGCCCGGCCCCGGATGGGCAGCATGCGGATCGGAGGGATCCGCATGAGACCCAAGGAAAGGTTCACCCGCGCCCTGCTGGCTGCCGTGGTCGGCTGCCTCGTAGTCGTGGCCCGCGCGGAAGATCGCGATATCGCTTTCGCGTATTCGGCCCAGGTCGTCAATCCCAAGTTGACCGGCTCGTTGTACGAGCCTCGGTCCCGAACATTGCTGCTGTGGGGCACGGACGGCGCCATCCTCTACTCCACCGATCTCGGCACCTGGCACAACGCGCCGACACCGGCGACCGCTGACCTCGCACGCGTGGCCGCCGACGCCGATGGCAAAGTGCTGATCGCCGTTGGCGAACGCGGCACCATTCTTCGCTCCGACGATTCGGGACGGCGCTGGCACGCGGTGGCAGCAGGCGGCTCCGATTTCGACCTTCGCGCCGTTATTCATCATGCAAGCAGCGGCGTCTGGATCGCCGCCGGTACGCGCGGGACGATCCTGCGCTCGCTCGACAGCGGCAGAACCTGGTCGGCGTTGGAGCATGGACTCGAGCTCTCTTTCGAGACGCTATATGTCGAGCCCGCCAGTCGCGCTCTCTTGATCGGCGGAGAGGCCGGATTGATCGGGCGCTCCACGGACGCAGGCGTGAGCTGGCTGCTGACGCAAATCAAGATGCCGGAGCCCGTCACACCGATCACCGCCTTCCGTTCGCTGGGCGATGAACTGATTGCCATGAGCGCGCTGGGTCGATTCCTAACCTCGAGTGACCGCGGCGAAAGCTGGGAACTCCAGGACATGGGCGCGAATGCCTACTTCACCGACGCAACGCTCGATCCCGTGCACAGCACCCTGCTGTTGAGCAGCCATACCGGGGACTTGTTTCGACGTGAGGCCAGCGACTCGTCCTGGGAGAAGGTGGAACTCACGCTCGACGGGCAGAAACGTTTCGTGAGCGCCATTCGCTATGACGAGCTCACCCGTTCATTGCTTGCGGTCGGGCACCACGGCTTGGCCGCACGCTCCACCGATGGCGGGCGCCAATGGCACAAGATCGAAACTGGGTTTGCCAGCAGCATGGAATCTCTCGCTCAGCTGGACAAAGGTCGCTACGTCGGATTCGGCGAGGGCGGTTATATCGTCTCGTCCGCCGATTCTGGCAAGACCTGGCGCCGCGCATCTCCCGAGTTGAGTCTGAATTTGCGCGAAGTCGTCAGCGTGCCGGATAGCGACATCATGGTCGCAAGCGGCGAGCTTGGAGGCATCGTCCGCTCCGCCGACAGCGGACGAACCTGGCATCTCATCGATGTTCGCTATCCAAACATGAACACGCCGCCCGATCTGCGCTCATTGCTGGTCGCGCCCGGCGGCAAGGCGCTCGTCGCGGCCGGCGCACCCGGCACCATCATCCGATCCGAAGATGGCGGTCAGCAATGGCGCATCGTGCATTGGACGCCGTTGGAAAAAGAAGAAGCATTCCCCTGGGTACTCGCGCGCGGAGACTCGATGACAGTGATCGAAGCGCGCGGCTCGTTCTACTCGTCGCAAGACGCGGGCAAGTCGTGGCATCTAACGAAGCTCGACACCGATCGCGAGCTTTGGCAGGGCAGCGTTGCCGCGAAAGGCTCCGTCATGTTGGCCGGCGGACAGCGTGGCGTCGCGATTCGCAGCGTCGATGGTGGCAGGCAGTGGGCTCACATCGACACCGGCGCCACTGAAGATCTGTTTGGCAGTTATGCCGACGAGCACTCGGGCGATTGGTTTCTGTTGGGTGGCAAGGGCCTGATCCTTCGTTCTCTCGATGCCGGCTTGCACTGGCAGCGCGCTCCATCCGGGACGGATCGCGCTCTACGACGCATGCTCCGTCATTCTGCAACCAACACGCTGGTCGCGTTCGGTGAGTTCGGCAGCATCGTCCGCTCGTCCGACGGCGGGCGAACCTGGCAACCGATCGCAAGCGGCACCGATGCGGAGTTGCGCAAGGGTTTGATCGAACCCCGCAGCGGCCACATGATCATCGTCGGTCAGCAAGGCGTCATCCTTCGCTCCACTGACGCAGGCAAGAGCTGGCAAAGAATCTCCAGCCACACGCAGCGTCATTTCCGCAGCGCCGTGATCAATCCTCGCAACGGCGATCTCATCGCCGTGGGCGAGCGCATCGTGAGATTGACACGCGGCTCGGCTACTTCGCGTTGATCTTCTGTTGCAAACGCGCCAGCTCGCGATCGAATTCGGTGGTCTCGTAGTTCTTCAGCTGGGTGTACTGCTCGGGCGTGAGCGCCGGCGAGACTTCGGACAGAAACTCATCGAGATATCGCTTCAGTGCTTCGCTCGTTTTCTCATGCGCGTACTTGCGCTCGGCGGGCGACAGAGAGTCTCGGTCCAAGCCAAGATCGCGCATTACCGTGCTGTAACGTTGCTTCTGCCGCAGCTTCGCATCGAGCACGACGCGTTCCTGACGCGCGTCGAGTGGCGCGACATTGCTGATACCGCCGGTATATTCGGCGAGATGATGCTGCTCCAGATCCGACTCCTTCAGGACCTGAAAATACTCGAAGCCCTCCGCTGACAACAGTCGACCGATCTGGGCATCCAGCTGCTCTCGCGCAGCCAGACTCGCTTGCGATTCGCGCTCCAGCAATCGTTGCCGCAGCTCTTCAACCTGCGCTGGATTGGCGTCCGCGATCAAGAAGCGGTACTTGTGCTCGACGTGAGCGAGCAAGGCGACATCGCCGATGTCTCCCGTGGCGAGGAGGCGCTCCTCTTTGGGCGCGGCTGCCGGCTGGACGCTGCTCGACTGCATCGGCGCTGTCACGGGCGCGTTCCGCGCGGATGCAATCGGAGTGGCGACAGGCTGTTCACTCTTCCGAGCCTCGATGGCCGCATATGCAATGCACGCAACGACCGCTGTCCCTATCAGCAGTTTTGCATTCATGATTTCACCTTCGAACAGATGGCCGGGAGCATCTCGCTCCCGGCCAAGCTCGATTCACACCGACAAAGATCAATAGTTGCTGTTACCGGACTGCTGGCAGCTGGCCCACGGCCCGATGCAGATCGTGCCCGCATCGTGCAGGCGGCTGTTGGTCAGCCGCGCCGTGCTGCTCGAGCTGTCAGTGCGGAACACGCCCTCGTTCATGTCGTTGATGTCGCAGCGATCGAAGGTCACGTCGACACGGAAGGTCGTGCCGCCATTCTGGCGCAGCGCCTTGCCGGCGCGGTGGATGATGCAGTTGCTGACATTCAGGGTCGAAGCGGCGTTGACCTGGAAGAACTTGTCGTCGGCGTCGTAGCCTTCGATGTTTCTAACCGTGGTGGTGCCCGAAGACTTGATGGTCATCGCGTCCTCGCCGACATTCATCCAATGGATGTTGTCGAGCACCGCGCCGTTATAGGTGTGAATGCCGTCGGCGCCGTTGTTGCCAATGACCACGTTGCGCAACGTCGCGCCATTCTCCACGCGGAACACTGGATCCTGACCTTCCGACTGGCTGCCATCACCCAGCGCCGAGCCCGCGTTGAAACGCTGGCAGCCGCCGTCGTACGTGCCACTGGTCACGCGAATGGTGGCATTCACCGTCGTCTGCGCTCCGTTGGTCGAACACGAGGAACCCGTGATCGAACCGGTCCCCGGATTGCCGCCGCCGCCTCCGGACGGCGTGGCGGAAGCGACATTGGAATCCGTCGCCGTGCCGCTGGCCGTGTTCTTGATCCAGTAATAGTAGGTCGTGCCGTTGCTCAACCCGCTATCGGTGTAGCTGCGTGTGCTGGCGCTGACGCTGGCGATGCGCACGCGTCCATTCGGATTGGAATCGAGATCGCGATAGATTTCCTGCGTGGTCGCCGTGCCGCTCGAATACGACCAGCTCAACGACACGCTGCCGTTGCCCCCGGACGCGCTCAGATTGATGCTCGATCCGGTCGGTGGCGGCTCGCCCCCGCCGCCGCCCGAGCCCGACGGCACCGAACATTCCTTCACCTGCTTGGATGGAATGGGATCGGATCCGAAGGTGGCGACGGTGCAAGTGAAGGTGCCGCTCAGCACCTTGTAAACGAACTGGCCCGACGCGCCGAAAGCTACGTTGGTGCTGCCGCTCACCGAGCATGTCTCGGGCGTGCGGCAGATAGTGACGTAACCTTCCGGCCGATTGGTCGCGCTCCAGCTGGAGGCGGCCGCGGCCAGCAATATTCCCCCTACGAACAACTTGCGAAGCATGATTTTCTCCTGTCCATTGGATTTCGATGCTCGACTTCACTCTCGCGGCCGGACAGGGCGGGCCAGTGAACGAGGCGCAAGAACATGGCTGCGTCGCGTCCGAAGGCACGCATCTGCCCGGTCTTTCAGCGATAAGTTGACACCGGTGGCAAAAATGCAGTCATTCGTGACACCGGTGTCAGCCGACCGTACAAGCTGCGCCCCGGCAGCGAACATACGTACATGGTGAAACCGGCTTAACCGCCTGTGACCACTGCGAATTTCACCGCAGTCGGGTCAACGGAAGCCGGATTTATGGAACGCGCCGGCGTTCAGGTCGTGTGGGGAGCACCGGCGGGATCGGAAGGCACGGCGGACGATGCGCTCGCAGGCGCAGGCACCGCTTCATGAGTCTGGCCACGATGCCAGAGCGCCTTCGCCCAGGCGGTGAAGCCGTAAATATAGGTGTAGAACACCGGCACGATCAGCAATGTGAGCAGTGTCGAAGTGATCACGCCGCCGATGACGGCGCGGCCCATCGGAGCGAGCAATTCACCACCGGCGCCGACGCCGATGGCCATCGGCAACATGCCGAAGATCATCGCCAGAGTCGTCATCAGGATCGGGCGCAAACGGACCTGCCCGGCTTCGAGAATGGCCTCGCGCACCGTGCGGCCGGCGCGGATCGCCTGATTGGTGAAGTCCACCAGCAGGATCGCGTTCTTGGTCACCAGGCCCATCAACATGATGAAGCCGATGATGGAAAAGATATTCAGCGTGGTGCCAGTGAGCAGCAACGCCAGCAGCACGCCGATCAGCGACAGCGGCAGCGACACCATGATGGCGATCGGCTGCAGGAAGCTGCCGAACTGCGACGCCAGCACGAAGTAGATGAAGATCACCGCGAGGATCAACGCCGCGCCGGCGGCAGCGCTGGTCTCGTTCATTTCCTGCTGGCCGCCGCTGACATCGAAGCGATAGCCCGGCGGCAATTCCATGGCCTTCACGATCTTTTCAGCGTCGGTGCCCACGTCGCCCGACGGACGGCCCTGAGCATTGCCATAGATGGTGATGCGCCGTTGCAGGTTGAGACGCTTGATCTGCTGTGGACTGGTGGTCTCGACGAAATCCGCGACCTGCCGGATGGGCACCAGCAACGGGTTGCCGTTGGCATCGGTGCGAGCGCTGGTCACATACAGGTCGCCCAGATCGGCGGCGATCTCACGACGCTGCTTGGGCAGTTGCACGATGACGTCATAGTCCTGCCCGTCCGGGCCGAGCCAGGTGCTGATCTGATCGCCCGCGATCAGCGGCCGCAACGCGTTGCCGATGCTGGCGGTGGTCAGGCCCAGATCGCTCGCCAGCTCGTTCTTGATGCGCACGGCTACTGTCGGATTTGCGCCGCGCTCGCTGCTTTCCAGATCCGCGATGCCCGGGATTGTCGACAACCGGCGCATCAGCTCCTGCGACAGCTCGGTGAGCTTGCTGTTCTCGGGACCCAGAATCGAGATCACCACCGGCTGATTGAAGCCGCCCATGGTCAGACTCAAGCCGGCGAAGCTCGACAGCCGATTGCGGATCTGCGCCTCGATCTCCTTCTGCGACGGACGATCGAACAGCTCCTTGTCCTTCAGCAGCACACGCACGCGCGCATAGTTGCGACCTTCGTCGGTGCCCACGGTGGTGACGATGCTGTCGACACCTTCGATCTCCCGGATCGCCGCTTCGGCGTCGCGGATCTTCGCATCGGTGTATTCCAGGCTCGAGCCGATGGGCGTGTTCATGCGAATGAACATGATGCCCTCGTCCTGTTCGGGCACGAACTCGGTGCCCACCTTGCCCACGATCAGGAAGCTGCCCAAGAACGAAAACAGGGCGATGAGCAACGAGATCGCCCGCGGGCTGAGGCTCACTCGCCCGGCGACCCGATAGCGACGATCGCTCATCACCCATTGCAGCAAACGATCGTAAACGCGGTGCGCATAGTCGATGACGCTCTCGACGCGCTCCATCACCTTGCCGAGCCACGGCGCGCGACGGAACCGGTCTTTGCTCGGATCGGGCCACACCGACGACAGCATGGGATCGAGCGTGAAGCTCACGAACAGCGACACCAGCACCGCAACCGCCACCGTGATGCCGAACGGCTTGAAGAACTTGCCGATGACGCCGTCCATGAAAGCGACCGGGATGAACACCGCCAGGATGGCGAAGGTGGTCGCCATCACCGCCAAGCCGATTTCGCTGGTGCCTTCGAGCGCCGCGGTTCGATGGTCCTTGCCCATGTCGGCATGACGCACGATGTTTTCACGCACCACGATGGCGTCGTCGATCAGCAGGCCGATACACAACGACAGGGCCATCAAGGTCATGAAGTTGAGCGTGTAGCCAAACGCGTTGAGCGCGATGAACGTCGCGATCACCGAGATCGGCAGGGTCAGGCCGGTGATGATGGTGGAGCGCCACGAGTGCAGGAACAGGAACACGATCAGGATGGTCAGCAGCGCGCCTTCCAGAATGGTTTCCTTGACGCGCTCCAGCGAGCCTTCGATGAACTTCGCATCCGACCACAGCGTGCGGATCACGATGTCGGGAGGCAGCCGGGAAGTGAGATCGGCGACCGCTTCATCGACCGCCTTGCCGACCTCGACCATGTTGGCCTGCTGAACCTTGTAAACGTCCAGCGAGACCGAGCGCATGCCGTTGGAGCGCGAGATGGACATCTCTTCCGCCTCGCCGTCGACGATGTCCGCGATCTGGTGCAGATAAACCGGCGCGCCGCCCTGATTGGCGACGATGATGCGCTCGAAGTCGCGCGGATCTTTCATCTTGCCTTCGACGCGGACCAGCTGTTCCTGCGGACCACGCGAAATCATGCCGGCCGGCAAATCCTGGTTCGCGGCGCGCACCGCTTCGACGACCTGATCCACACCGACGCGGAAGCTCTGCAACGCCTCCGGCCGCAAGAAGATCTGCACCTGACGTTCGACCGCGCCGCCGACCGAGACATTGCCTACGCCGTACGAGTTCTGCAGGCGTTTGACGATCTGCTGTTCGGTGATGGTGGAGATTTCGCGCAGACTGCGAGTGGTCGAGTACACGACCAGGCTGACGACGGGCTCGGTGGAACTGTCGTTGCTGGCGCGAGAGATGGTCGGCTCGCGCACGTCTTCGGGCAGCGAAGCACGGATCTGCGCAACTTTATCGCGGACTTCCTGAGTCGCCGCCACCGCATCGGTTTCCATGCGGAAGTCGATCATCAGGAACGCGTTGCCCTCGCGCGCCGTGGAATAGATGTTCTTGACGCCGTCGACGCCGTTGATGACGTTCTCCAGCGGCTTGATGACGTCGTTTTCGATCGCCTCGGGCGAGGCGCCCGGATAGCTGACCGTGACGTAGGCCTGCGGCACCACGATCTCGGGCATTTCTTCGACCGGCAGCAGCCGATACGAATACAGCCCGAGCACCACCAGGGCCAACATGACCATGGTCGCGAAGACCGGCTGATTGACGCTGGTTTTGGTGATCCACATGTGAGTAACGCCAGCGAGCGACTAATTACGCGCGACTTCGGAGGCCACGGCGGCGGTCGGCTCGGACTTGCGCACGCGAGCCACCGCACCCGCCTTGTCGTCGCCGATCTCGGCGACGATGACCTGATCGCCGGGGCTCAGACCTTCGCGAACTTCGACGAAGGCGTCACCCTTGTTGCGCGGACCGAGAGTCACCGGTGTGCGAACGATTTTCTCGTCGCGCAAAACGTAGACGTAAGTGACGCCGGCTTCATCGCGCACCGCGCGCTGGGCTACTGCAAGAACCGGCTCGGTCGCATTCAACATGAGCTCGCCTTGGGCGAACATGCCGCCCTTGAGCGCGCTGTCCGGATTCGGGACCGCGATGTAAATCATGATGGCGCGCGAGCCATCCGAGGTCATCGGATTGATTCGCTGCACTTCACCTTCGAACGTGCGCTCGCCGAAACCGGCGACGCGGAAGCGCACTTTCTGACCCACGCTCACCGAAGGAATCTCGGCGGACGGCACCGCGGCCTCGAGCACCATTTGTTTCAAATCCACCAGCGTGACGATTTCCGAATCCGGCGACACTTTTTCGCCCGGCTGCACCAGGCGCCTGGCGACGGTGCCGGAGAACGGCGCTCGGATCACGGCGTCGTCCAGATTGATCTTGGCGACGCGCGCCTGGGCTTCGGCAAGCTTGAAGCTCGCGATGCTGGCGGCGTAGGCGCTCTCGGTCTGCTCGAAGGTGTTTTGCGAGATGAACTTCTGATCGAGCAACGCGCGGTTCTTGTCTCGATTCAACCGCGCCAGTTCGAGATCGGCGCGTGCCTTTTCCACAGCCGCCGCTTCACGATCGTACTGGGCCTGCAGATTGCGGGTGTCGACGCGAGCAATCACTTCGCCCTCGCGCACATCCTGACCTTCACGCAGTCGCAACTGCTCGACTTCGCCACCGACCTTGGACTTCAAGGTCGCCTGCACATACGGCGCGATCGAGCCGGACAGCGGCAAGGCGCGCGACAGCACTCGCGATTCGACGGATGAAACATCGACGGCAGCGAGCTCTACTGGAGCCGCGCTGGCGGCTGGCGTACCCACCGCTGCGGCAGGCGCCGCCGCCGGATCGCGCATAGCAAACCATGCGATTGCGCCGATGATGGCCAGCGCCGCGACAATGATCCCTGCTTTCATTGGTGTGATTTTGGAAGAGTCGCCGTGCTCCTGCTGGACCATCTCGGGTGCAGCCTCCTGAACCGGGGCCGACTGCCGATGTTCCGTGGGGCGGGTCGGGAACGGGGTGACCGCCGCTGCATGTGCGGGCGGATCGGTCCGATCGGCTTCGTAACGCGCGGAAGGCTGGTTTGCACTGGTTTTCATTGCGGAATCCACGACCGGAAGTCCCTGAAGGCCGGCGGCCAGGTCAGCTTAGAACACCGAACCTCGCCGCGAGTTGCACCCCTTGCCCCAAAGGCCAGCGAGCCGGGTGCGTTCCTGGTTGGACGGAAGCCAAGCCCAAAAGGTTACAAGCCGGCGAAAATTCTTTCCGAGACCTGGGTCTGTGTCGAAGCCTGCGGCCCCGAATCCAGGCTACGGCTACACCTGTTTCAACTTCCACCGACCGCGCCTGAACAGCACCAGACTCCACAAGGCCAGCGCCGAAAAGCCGATGGGCACTGCAATGAACACGCCCAGCGGCCCGAGTCGGAAGACTTCCGCCAGCAGCCAGGCGAGCGGAATCTGGAACAGCCAGAAACAGAAAAAATTCAGCCGCGTCGGCGTCCAGGTGTCGCCCGCGCCGTTGAACGCCGCTTCCAGGCACATGCCGGCGGCATATAAAGGAAACGCCAGACTGACGATCCACAAGGCCCGCACGCCGTGCTCGAGCACCGGCGGATCGTCGGTGAACAGCCGTACCAGCGGCCCCGAGCCGAACACGAACACGAGGCCGATCAGGCCAAGAAACATCACATTGAAACGGGTCGCGATTCGTATCGCCTGCTCGGCGCGCTCCGGTTTGCCGGCGCCGAGGTTCTGGCCCACCAAGGTGGCGCCCGCGTTGGCCAGCCCCCAGGCCGGCATCAGCGCAAACATCACGATGCGCATGGCGATGGTGTAGCCGGCCAGCGCCGCGCTGCCGAACGCCGCCAGGATCTTGAACAGGCCCACCCAGCTGGTAGTGCCGATCAGTAGCTGCGCGATGCCGGTGCTGGCGGTGGCCATGATGGTTTGGACATCCAGCCAGACCGGTTTCAGATGTCGCAGGCGGACGCGCACCCGGCTATGGAATCCCGCCAGGTGCCACAGCTGATACAGCACACCGACGCCGCGACCGATGTTGGTGGCCACCGCCGCGCCGGTCACGCCCAGCTCCGGGAACGGTCCCCAGCCAAAAATGAAAAACGGACCGAGCACGATGTTCAAAGCATTGGCGAGCCACAGCGTGCGCATGGCCAGCACCGCGTCGCCGGCGCCGCGAAAGATGGCGTTGATCAAAAAGATCATGAACACCGTCACATTGCAGCCGAGCATGATGCGGGCGAAGTCGCTGCCTAGCGACACGATGCTGTCGCTGGCGCCCATGAGCCGGAGAATGTCCGATGCGAAGTAGCTCAGCACCAGGCCCAGCGCCGCCGAGATCGTGACACCGAGCAGGATGATTTGGCCTGCCGCCTGCGCGGCGCGCTCCGCATCCTTCTCGCCGATGCGCCGGGCGACGATGGCAGTAGCGGCGAATGAGATGCCGATGGCCACGGCGTAGACCAGCGTCATCAGCGATTCCGTCAGGCCGACGACCGCCACCGCGTCCGAGCCGATGCGAGAGACCCAGAACACGTCGACCACTGCGAACAGCGATTCCATGATCATTTCCAGGACCATGGGCACGGCCAGCAGCAGCACCGCGCGGTTCAGCGGCACGGCGGTGTAATCGAGGTGCTGGCCTTTCAGCGACAGGCGCACGACCTGCCAGAACGAAAGGTCGGGCTGCGCGGCGGAGGCGTTTGCCTCGGTCGCCAGTGGCTGGTCGGGGTTGGAAGTAGACATGAGGGCGGCGATTGTACTCATCTAAAACTTCGATTGCCGCCTGCAACCAATGAGGCAAGCAGGGAAAAACTCACATTCGCAAGTGCTGCAAATCGGTTACCTTTGAGTCTTCCGACCTCCAGTAAAGAAAGGCACGACCCAGGCGATGCCAACTTCCTTTCGTCCGCGCCCCTTCCGGCTGCGCCATTTCCTGCTCGCACTCCCTGCCTCCCTGATCGTCACCCTCGCCTTCTCCCAGCCGCTGCCTGCCGGAAAACCGCAGACCAAATCGGCGTCGGTGCTGGTGGTGGACGAGGCCGACGCCACCGTGCTGTACGCCAAGCAGTCGCAGAAGGTCATGCCGGTCGCCTCCATCACCAAGCTGATGACCGCGCTGGTGGTGCTGGAAGGCAAACAGCCGCTGGAGGAAGTCGTCACCATCCTGCCGACCGATCGTGAACACACCAAAGCTTCCGCCTCCCGCCTGGCGGTCGGCAGCAAGCTGACACGCGGCGAGCTGCTGCATCTGGCATTGATGTCCTCGGAGAATCGCGCCGCTCAGGCGGTGGCGCGCGCCTATCCGGGCGGGCTGTCGACGTTCATCAAGGCAATGAACGCCAAGGCCAAGGCGCTGGGGATGAAGCACACGCGCTTCGTCGATCCGACCGGCCTGTCGAGCGGCAACGTCGCGACCGCCTCTGACCTGGTCAAACTGGTGGTCGCCTCCTCGCAGCAGCCTTTGATCGAGGAGTACTCGACCAGCGAGCGCCTGACCGTGCCGGTGGGGCGCCAGTTGCTGGAATTTCGTAACACCAATTCGCTCACGTCCAAAGAAGACTGGGACATCTCGGTCCAGAAGACCGGCTACACCCAGGACGCCGGCCAATGCCTGGTCATGAAAGCCAGCATCCAGGATCGTCCTACCGTGATCGTGCTGCTGAATTCGTTCGGCAAACTCACCCGCGTTGCCGACGCACGTCGCATTCGTCGCTGGATGGAAAGCGACGCGAACGGCGCGCAGCTGGCTCGCGCCGGCAAGTAACTCTTTTCTCCTGTCGCTCTCCGGCGTTCACCGGCGACCCTCCGCGGTTCGCCGGTAGTCCGCTTTTTTTTGCGATCCCGGTTGCAACCCTTTTTCGCAAGCTCGCGTCAGAAGCTACGAACACCGCATAACGCGGAGCAACCAAGAGTAAAGAGGAGAGCAATCATGTACGCCGTGAGCAAAGTCACTCAGAGCACCCAGCGCGCCGTTTGCATGGCCATGTCGGTCGCCATCGTCGCCGTGTCGCTGACCTTCGGCGCCTTCGGTGTGAAGTCGATGGAAGATGTCGGATACAGCGTGACTGTGACGCAGCTGCAGTGACAGGAGCGCTGATCATGCGCTCCACGTGCTCGACTCCGCGGCTGGTTCGTTCACCAGCGGCAGCCGCGGAGCCAGCCGAACCTTCGACGATGTTTGTTTGCTTCTGAAATAGCTCTAGCGATCGATCAGAGATCGACGAATACAGTGAAGCCACCGTAGCTCATGCGCTTCATGTCGAAAGGCATGTTGTTCATGTCCGGGGCGAGCCGGGGATCCTTCATCACCTTGGCGTTGACCTTGTCGCGATGGGCGCGCGACTTGTAAAGAATCCACGAGAACACCACCACTTCGTTGCTCTTGGGCTTGACCAGCTTGGGGAACGGCGTGCCGAAATTCTGTTTCAGGTCGTCGCCCACACATTCGCAATATTCCAGCGCTCCGTATTCTTTCCAGACCTTGCCGGCTTTTTTCGACAGGGCCTCGTAGGCCTTGAGGTTTTTCTTGGGCACGACAATGACGAATCCATCGGCGTAACGTGGCATCTGTTGCTCTCCCGTGCTGTGGCCATCGTAGCGGTCGCACCATCGAGCAAGCCAGCCCCCCTGTCAACTCGCACGTTACAATCCTGGCCCAGACCCAGCACACTGAAGGAGCCCGCCATGACGGACAGCATCGTGTTTTTTCACAATCCGCAGAGCCGCGCCCGCATCGTGCACTGGATGTTGGAAGAGAGCGGCGCTGACTATCGCACCGAGCTGTTGCGCTTCGATCGCAACGAGCACAAAGCGCCGCAGTATCTGGCGGTGAACCCGATGGGCAAGGTGCCGGCCATCAAACACGGCGACACCGTCATCACCGAGGCCGCCGCGATCTGTGCGTATCTCGCCGACGCATTTCCCGCCGCCAATCTGGCGCCGCCGGTCAACTCCCCCGAGCGCGGCACGTACTATCGTTGGATGTTCTTCGGCGCGGGCTGCGTCGAGCCCGCTTTCGTCGATCGCATGTTCAAGCGCCCGCAGGTTGACCGTCCAGGCGCGCTGGGCTACGGCAGTTATGAAGATACATTGCAGGCGCTGGAGACGGCACTCAAGCCCGGTCCGTTCATTCTCGGCGAGCGCTTCAGCGCCGCGGATGTTTATATCGGCTCGCAGATTGCCTGGGGCATGCTTGCGAAGGCACTCGAGCCGCGCAAGATATTTCAGGATTACGTGGCTCGCTGCGGCGAGCGGCCCGCGTTCCAACGCGCGGCCGCCCAGGATGAGAAATATATGAAGGAGCTGCAGCAGGCGTGAGTCGAGCCGCTGCGGTCGCGCTCCAGATGCGGAGCGCGACCGGCTCGATCATTGCGCCGCTACCACCGGCAACTCGATCGAGCTGGCTTGTTCGGGCGTGCGCCAGATGCGCTGAGTCGCTTTCACGTAGCTGGCCGGCTCGGCGAACATGATGTTCGGCACGAAGCTCTGCGGATTGCGGTCGTACAGCGGAAACCAGCTCGACTGGATCTGCACCATGATGCGATGGCCAGGCAGGAAGGTGTGATTCACCTGCGGCAAGGCGATCGAGTACGGCAACGCTTCGTTGGAAGTCAGCGGCTGCGGCTTTGACAAATCCGCGCGATATCGGCCACGGAAGATATCCGCCGACAACATCAGCTGATAGCCGCCCATGCTCGGGCGATCCGGCACTTCGTCCGGCCACACGTCGATGATCTTCACGACCCAGTCCGAATCGGTGCCGCTGGTGGAAGCGAACAACTGCGCTATCGGTTGGCCGGCCAGGCGCACCGCTTCAGTCAACGGCTCGGTTTGATAGACCAGCACATCGGTGCGCGAGGCGGCGTGACGTTGATCGTCGACCAGCCATTCGCCCCAGCCCGAGTTCGCCGCGCTCATCGGCAAAATCGGGCGCTGGCGATACGGCACGGGCTTGGCCGGATCTGAAATGTACTCGTCATAGCCGCTCTCGCCCGCCTGCGGCGCTTCGAAGCCCAGCCGTCCGCCGGACAACAGATACAGCGGACGTGACTTTTGCGCACAGCCATTGGCGCACGAACGCGGCCAGTGATCGTACTCGTGCCACTCGTTGGCGCCGGTCTCGTACACCAGCACACGCGGCGTGTTCGGCTTCGGCGCGTCTTTCAAGTGATGATCTAAGAACGGCTGCATGATCTTGTTACGAAACCAGCCGGCGGTGTCGCCATTGAATTCCAATGCGCCGAGGCTGCGGCCCTCGCGACGTCCCTGGCCGTGATTCCACGGTCCCATCACTAGGTGCACGAGCTCGCCGTTCGGGTCCTTGGGCGCGAGCGCCTTGTATAGCGCCGGGCTGCCATAGATATCTTCCTGATCGAACAGGCCGCCGACGATCATCATCGGCACTTTCAAAGGCTGACGGGCGAGCAGTTTGTCGACAGCCTGCTCCTGCCACCAGGAGTCGTAGCTGGTGTGTTCGGAGATAGCGCGCCAGAAGCCGAGTTGCTCCAGACCGCGGGTTTTGGCGAGCGCGCCGGCCGAACCGGCGCGCAGGAATGTGTCGTAGATGTCGTATGAGTCCCACCACCACTTGAACGAGCCGCTGCGCGTGGATTGCTGGCCATAGATGAATTCCAGCGCCGCGCCCTGTCGGAACGCGCCGTTGTGAAACCAGTCGTCGCCCATCCAGCCATCGATCATGGGCGCGAACGGCACCGCCACTTTGAGCGCGGGATGCGGATTCACTGTCGACATGACAGTGGTGTAGCCCTCATACGATCCGCCGATGGTGCCAACGCGGCCATTGCTCTCGGGCACGTTCTTCACCAGCCATTCGATGGTGTCGTAGGCGTCGGTCGCGTGATCCACCTTGGTGGGATTCAACGGGCCGCGCAGCGGACGAGTCAGCACGTAATCGCCTTCGGAACCGAACTTTCCGCGCACGTCCTGATAGACCACGATGTAACCGGCTTCGACATTCGTGTCATGCATCTGCGGCACGACCGCGGCCAATCGCGGGCTGTTGAAGCGCGACACGCGACCGGCAGCGTTATAAGGCGTGCGCGTCATGATGATGGGCGCCTTGGCGTCCCTGGTGGCGCTCCTGGGCACGAGAATGAAGGTCTTGAGCTTCACGCCGTCGCGCATCGGAATCATCACTTCGCGCTTGACGAAATCGTAGCTGTCGACGCTCGGCGTGAACTTCTCCGGCGTCTCGCTCGGCAGCGACTTTACCGCCTGCGCAGCGCCGGCTTGCAGACTCAAGCCGAGCAGCAGCACGCCGACCATGTGACAGAACTTTTGCTGGGCCACTTGCCACTCCTCCTGCAATGCAAACGCCGAGCTTAGTCAAGATGGATCCAAATCGCGACACTCGATATGATCGACGAGTCGTTCCCGTACGCCTAAGTCCGGATGCCGCACATCGAATTGCCGCGCGCGATCGAGGATTATTTTGCGTTCGCTGAAACCGAGCCGACCCGCAACGGCCGTCGGTTCTCGATCACGTTGCCGTATCTGGACGGCGAGCGGCTGGACCGCCTGCAGTGGTGGTATCACATCACGCCGGCGCAGGAGCAGATGTACGACGGTACCGGCCTTGCGTTCTATCGCAACCGCGCCGTCGAGCAGTTTCGCCGGCATATAGAGCGCTGGCTGGACATTACTTCACAACGATTCCACGGCGACGAACCCATTCCACGGCTCGGCTCACGGCAAGCGGGCTCCTCAGCTGCCACGATCGCACCCAGCACGCCGGCGCCAGCACAGATCGAGCCGGTGGAAACGATCGCGATCGGTTGATTCGAAACTGCTGACGATGGGCGCTTCATGCGCGGGGCCGCGGGGCCCCGCGTCGGATCGTGATGGGCCGGATGCACCACGATATCGCGACATGAGCGATCGCGGCCGTCCGCCAGCGCGCGGCCGGTCTTAGCGATACTGACGATCGCGCGTCTTCAGCTCGACCTTGGTGCCGAAGTGGTACACCACGCTGAAGCTGATGGTGCCGATCTCCTGCTCGCGATCGACCACCGAGTAGCCCAGGGCGACGCCAAGCGAGTTGCCCATGAATTCGGGCTGATGTTCGATCTCGATGCCGTAGGTGTCCTGCTCGTACATCTCGCCGCCGGAGAGCATCACGCGCACGCTGTCGATCGGATACCAGCTGGCGCTGAAAACGTTCGACTCGATCTTCGGGCCGTCCTCGAGCTCCGTGGAGGTATGCACCGCGCCAACCGTGAAATCCCACAGATAGGCTTCGGCGGCAAAACGATAGAAGTCGGTGCCGAGTGTGTCGGTGCCGGTGGAAACAAACACCGAGTCGTCGCCGCAGTCCGACTTCAGCTCGCCCTGGCCGTACGAAGCAGAAATCCTGCCCAACGTCGGGCGCCGTGCGAATATCGTGGCCGCAGCGTCGTAATTGTTGAAACGACACGAGGGACGCGACGTCCCCTGCGACGTCACATCGAGCAACACGTCGCTGGTGCGAGCCGTGGTGCGCGAGTAGTTGCCGGACAGCGATGCGCCAAACAAGCTGCCGATTGGCAAGGTGGCCACGCCGGTCAGGCCGAATGTGCCATTCGACGTGCTCTCCTTGGTGTCGCTGTCGCTGGCACTCAGGCCGAGCGACAGGTTGGTCGACTCCACCGCGCGCCGCTCGGTGTCGCGACCGAGATTCTGCTCCGCCGCCACAGCGACATTGCCCGCCAGCTGCAACGCCGCCAGCGCACCGATATAAATATATTGCGAGGTCATGATATGGATGCTCACAGAGCAGGCGTGGGCTGCACGACGATGCGCGCGCCGCCGGCGACGAACAACGTACCGCCATCGGGCGTGATGGTCATGCGCACGCCGGGACCCGGGTCCCCCGCAAGCGGCGTGGCCGGCCCAAGCGCGGTGTACGCAGCTTCGTCTCGATCCACACTGATGTCGTAAACCAGGATGCCGCCTGCGGTCGGATCGTAAGCATATGCGCGCGTGCCGTCCGGCTTGAGCGCGACCGCGACGGTGGTATCCGGCAGCGTGCCGAGCAGTGCGAAAGCGCCGCTGTACACGCGAACGCCATTGATCACGACGCGAGAGAACCGGCGATCGACCGCCGGCACTACAGCGTTCTGTCGCAGCGTCGGTGTGATGGTCGCGGTGATCGAATTCGTTGCAGTCTCATACAAGTACACCGGCACGTCGGTGGTCAGGCTCGGGTCGCCCTGGACTATCACAGCGGCGGTGCGGATGGCGGAGATGACAGGCGTACCGTTGTTCAGCTCGGGGCTGGTGACGATGAGCAGTGCGTTGCTGGCAGGATCGTAGATATAGGCGGGCGTGGTGCCGCTGGTCGGCAGACTGGTAGTGATGAGCGCGCGATTGTCATTGCCGACCACGATGTTCTTCAGTGCCGAATTCGCCTCGAGCGACGGCGCCGTGACCGCCGTGCCCAGCGCCAGCGTCACAGGATCGACCGGCACCAGCGTGTTCGCCGTGATACCGAAGATCTGCGAACCGTTGGCGGACAGTGCGGCGCCCAGGAAGCCGTTGACCTGAGCCGGTGCGGCCCATGCGCCGTCCTGGAAGGCATAGCGAACCAGCGGATTGGAGGGCGCATCCGTCGTCAGCAGTAACGCGCGCCGCTCGGGGTCGTACTCCAGCGATCGAACCGTAGTGGTGCCGGCAAGATGGTCCAGGGTGGTAGCGGCAAACGCGATCGGGTCCTGCACCAGCAGATTCACCGCCGAAGGAATCTCGCCGTCATGATCGGGCGCGCTCAGACGAATCGTGTACGTACCCGCGGCCAGCGCCGGATGCGTGGCGAGCAACTCGGTGCCATTGTCGTTCACACGAACCTCGGTGCCCGCGACATCGCCGAAGCTGACCGCGTTCACGTTGAAGTTCCGGAAACCGAAGCCGCGAATCAGCACCTGATCCGAGACGCCGGCGGTGGCCACGTATGGCGTCACTCGCTCGAGGACGGGCGAGATCTGGTAATCGATCGAAACACTCTCGGTGCTGCCCGCCGACATCCGCGTGCAAGTGGCGTCGGCACAGGTGTAGCCCGTCACCGCGACCGCGCCGGTGAATTTGCCGGGCCCGATGGTGTTCGCGGCCGTCGGCGTCACGGTGATCTCGGCGGTCCGGCCGTTCAGCACCGAGGTGGCCGACGCGATGGCGTTGCCACTGTGCACGACGGCGACGTGCGCGATGTCCTCACCGAAGCTGGCAGTAAAGCTCTGCGGAGCCACCGTGGCGCTCGGACTCGAGGCGCGGAACACAATCGCATTGGTGGAGATTTGGGTCTCGGCGGCGCCGTCGCCCCCGCCGCTGCCGCATCCGGCCAGCAATCCGATCAATACCAAGCCTGCTACGCCGCGGGCGCCGGGTAGATACTGCACTTTTTCTCCCAAATAAGGCGCATCGCGCGCTCCGGAGGAACGCGCGATGCTACCCGATCAAGCTGAATACGGGATGTATGTGCAGCTATTGTGTCACAAGCCCTTATCCTTGGTCTCCCTCAGGAACAGCGTGCCGATGACGGCGGTCATGACCGCCACCACGATGGGGTACCACAGGCCGTTATAGATGTCGCCGGTTGCCGCCACGATGGCGAACGAGGTCACCGGCAGAAAGCCGCCGAACCAGCCGTTGCCGATGTGATAAGGCAGCGACATGGAGGTATAGCGGATACGGGTCGGGAACAGCTCCACCAGCCAGGCGGCGATCGGGCCGTACACCATGGTCACCAGGATGACCAGGTAGGTGCACAGGGCGATCACCATCGTGTAATTCACCTCGTCCATGTTGGCTTTGGCCGGATAGCCCGCCTGGTTCAAGGCGCCCTTCAGCTGCGCGGTGAAGCTGTCGCTGGCGGTCTTGAACTCGGCCTTGCCGAGCGTGTCGCCCGCGAATGAATCGAGTATCACCGCGCTTTCGCCGGTGCCGATGCGAACCTGCGCGACTGTGCCGGGCGGCGCCGCTTCGTTCTCATACGGCACGCCGGTCCTGGCGAGCGCGGATTTCACCACGTCGCAAGATTTGGTGAAGGCCTTGCGTCCGACGGGATCGAACTGGAACGAGCAATCCGCCGGATCGGCGATCACCGTCACCGGCGCGTTGGACACGGCGCGCTCCAGCGCCGGATTGGCGAAGTGCGTGAGTCCCTGGAACACCGGGAAGTAAGTCAGCGCCGCCAGTACGCAGCCCGCCATGATGATGGACTTGCGACCGATGCGATCGGACAGCGCGCCGAACACCACGAAGAACGGCGTGCCGATCACCAGCGCCGCGGCGATGATCAGATTGGCCGCCTTGGCGTCGACCTGCAGGATCTTCTCCAGGAAGAACAGCGCATAGAACTGGCCGCCGTACCACACCACCGCCTGGCCGGCGGTGGCGCCGAACAAGGCCAGCAGCACGATCTTCAGATTCGACCAGTTGCCGAACGCCTCGGTGAGCGGCGCGGTGGACAGCTTGCCTTCCTTCTTGATCTCCATGAACGCCGGCGACTCCTGCAGCTGCAGCCGGATGTACACGGAAATGCCGAGCAGCACGATCGACAGCAGGAACGGAATGCGCCAGCCCCAGGTCTCGAACTCGTCGCCCAAGGCGACGCGACACAGCAGGATGACCAGCAGCGAAAGAAACAAACCCAAGGTCGCGGTGGTTTGGATCCAGCTGGTGTACAGACCGCGCTTGCCATTGGGCGCGTGCTCGGCGACATAGGTGGCGGCGCCGCCGTACTCGCCACCGAGCGCCAGGCCTTGCAACAGGCGCAGCACGATGAGAATGATGGGCGCGGCCACGCCGATGGCCGCGTAGTTCGGCAGCAAGCCGACGATGGCGGTCGAGGCGCCCATGATCACGATGGTGATCAGGAAGGTGTGCTTGCGACCGATCAGATCGCCCAGCCGGCCGAACACCAGCGCGCCGAACGGCCGCACGAAAAAGCCGGCGGCGAACGCCATCAGCGCGAAAATGAAACCGGTGGTCTCGTTGACTCCGGAGAAGAACTGTTTGGAGATGATGGCCGACAGCGAGCCATACAAATAGAAGTCGTACCATTCGAACACGGTGCCGAGCGAGGATGCGAAGATCACTCGCCGATGCGAGCGGTCGATACCGCCGGTGCTGGCGCCCGACAGCGCCTGTGGTGTGCTGGCCATAAGGTTCCCCTGCAAACGATACCTTCTCAGAATGAATATCTCGCAACCGCGTGCACGCGCCGCATCGAGCCACTCGCACCGCTTTCGATTTCCCGTTCGGCGTGGCGGAACTCGATGCCGACGTCGAGCCTGGTCACGGGCGAATAGAACGTGTTGACGGCCCACGACCAGCTCGACTTGTTGACGTTGGCGCCGCTCAGGAGCACATCGTTGTCGTAGGCCGAGCTGGACAGCATCAAGGTGCTGCGCAGCCGCTCGTTCCACACCTGGCGCCACGCCGCGAACGCCGCCCATCCGGAAATCGCTTCTAGCTCGCCGCTCGCCGTGAGCACGGCGTCGTTGTTGAAATTGACGCCGAGATAGCGGCCGATGCCTTCGCCGCCGGCGATCGAGAAGCGCAGATCGTGCGGACCGAAGTTGAACTTACCAGTCAGCGACAGCGCCGCGCCTTCGGTGGTGTCGTCGATCGCTGTAGCGCCGGTGGTCTCGTATTTCAACTGACGCAACAGCGCCGCCGCGCGCACATAACCGCTGCCCAGCTTCCAAGTGTAGGCTGCCGTCAGGTCCGGGATATTGTTGTCATCCGAAGCGATGCGTGTGCCGCCGCCGAAGGGTGTGATCGTGGTCTCGGGATTTTCCGCCGAGAACGACCAATTGCCCAACGTATAACGAACCATCGGCTCGCGCACGAACACCGTGCCGTCGGTGGGGCCGATGTAATCGGCCGTCTCCGGCAGCGCGCCCGCGTCCATGAAATTGCTCCAGGTCTGGCCGACCAGCCAGTTGCGATATTGCACGTAGGCGTGTCGGAGCAGCACGCCGTAAGTGTTGGTGGCGCGCTCGTCGCCGAGCGCCGAGCCGTACAAATCCACTTCGAAACGCGACGACAACAACCCGCCGCCGGCCAGATCCGTGTCGGTGCCGAAGATGAAACGCGATTGTTTGACGTGCGAATCGAAGTCCGCGCCTTCGCCGACGCCGCCCACCGGGATGGTCGAGGGCAGGTAGAAGTCGCGGCCGATGCTGCCGTCGGCGATTTCGCCGTCGTCGTAATCCGACCACAAACCGTCGAGCTTGATGAAACCGCTATACAGGAAACGCGTTCCCGCGGTGGCGTTCACCATGATGGGCCTGGGTTGGAAGTTGGGCAGATCGGCGGGCTTGGCCGCGCTGGCCGCGGCGGGCGCGCCCGACACCTTTTGTCTCAGCTCTTGCAGTTGTCGCTCCAGTTCTTCTATTCGGGCCTCCAGCGCGCGCTGCTGCCGATCCGCAGCCTCCGATGGAGACTGAGCTCGCGCAGTCAGCGGCGGCGCAGCCATGCTGACGATCGCCGAGGCGATCAGAACCTTCCGTAGCTCGATCATTGTCCATCCCCCGATGACAAGTCGGCGCGAGTCTGCGCGCGCGGCTTGCGGACCGGCCATTCATCTTTGGTCGAAGCGAGGCGCGCCGCTATTCGACCAAAGTCGAATACTGGCGCGCGGTCCGCATCGTCAAGCTCGCGGGTAGTCGAGGCGTGACGTGTTCTTGGTCCCGGGCAAATGGAGTTGCCGCAAGTGACTCAAGCATGGAGTATTGCGCGCTCAATGAAGCGCGCCGTCCTGATTGCCGACGATCATCCTCTGTTTCGTGATGCCTTGAAGCTCGCGGTGGCGCAAGCCGTGCCGGGTGCGCAGATCGTCGAGGCGGACACCGTCCATTCGCTGTTCGCGGCGCTCGACGCTCATCCCGATCCCGAGCTGTTGCTGCTTGACTTGAACATGCCCGGCGCGCACGGCTTCAACGCGCTGGTGCAGGCACGAGCGAATTTTCCTACCGTGCCCATCGTGGTGATTTCCGCCCGCGAGGACCGAAGCATCATGCATCGCGCTCTCGGTCATGGCGCGGCTGCCTTCGTCCCCAAATCGGCTTCGATCGATCTCATCGTGGCGGCGCTGCGCGCCGTGCTTGGCGGCGATACATGGCTGCCCGCCTCGGCCTCTGCCGGTGGCTTGGATCCGAGTCCGCTCGATCAGCAGGAGCTCGACGCGACGGCGCGTCTGGCGACTTTGACGCCGCAACAATTTCGCGTGCTGTCGATGCTGTCGGCGGGCCTGCTGAACAAACAGATCGCGGCCGAGCTCAACGTCTCGGAGGCCACAGTCAAAGCCCACGTCAGCGCACTCATGCAAAAGCTGGGCGTAAGTAATCGGACGCAGGCGGTGTTGCTGGCGCAGCGGTTGTCGCTCGATCAAGGATCCGGCGATAGCACGAGCTAACCGGTGCGCTCGCCCAATGCGGATTCTTCAAGCTTTGGACGCGCCAGAGCTACGAGCAACGCACGCAGCGCTGCTGGGCGCAGCGGCTTGCGCAGGACTTGAAAGCCCAGCTCGTTCGCACGTTGAGCCAGCGCTGCCGTGCCGTCCGCGGTCACCAACGCCCCAGCACGCAACCGATTCGGTTCGCGCGGCACCAGTTCGTCGAGCACATCCAGACCCATCGGCTCACCGCCGAGATGGTAATCGGCAAGCACCAGATCGGGGGGCTGCGTCTGCAACATCTGCCGCGCCTCGATCGCGGTCGCGACACAGAAGACTTCGATGCCCCAGCGAGTCAGCAGCTCGCGCATGGCGTCGAGAATGTTTGGATCGTCCTCCACGCACAGCACTTTCAACCCGCGCAGCCCCGAGATATTGCCGACCGACGCAGTCGCGATCACCGGCTGACGCACGATGCCAGAACCCCGCGGCACTGTGACACCGAAGGCGCTTCCTCGACCTTGCACTGAACGCACCGTGAGATGTGTTTGCAATATGTTCGCGATCCGGTCGCAGATCGACAATCCAAGGCCCAAGCCGCGCTCACCCCAGGGCGATTGCTGATCGAGCCGCCGAAACTCCTCGAAGATCACGCTCTGACTCTCGGGGGCAATGCCAGGCCCGGTGTCCAGGACCTGCAGTTCGATTCGATCACCGGCGCGACGGCGCACCCCTACCACCACTCGCCCGCTGTGCGTGTAACGCAAAGCGTTGCCGATCAGGTTCTGCAGCACTCGCCGTAACATTCTCTGATCGGTGTAGACCTGCGCCCGCGTCGCATGCACACGCAGCTCCAGGTTGCGCTGTACAGCCACCGGCGCGAACTGTTCCTTCAACGATTCCAGCAGTGCGCCCGCCGAGAAGTTGGCGGGTTCGGGGCGGATCGCACCCGAGTCGAGCCGCGAGATGTCGAGCAATCCGTCGAGCAGCTCCTCGGCGGCGTGCAACGAGTTCTCGACCCGATCCGCCAACTGCTCGATCTGCGGGTTTTGCAGCTGGCCCGCCTGTCCACGCAACGCCGCGTTGAACAGGCGCGCGGCGTTCAACGGCTGCAACAAATCATGACTCGCGGCAGCGAGGAAACGTGTCTTGCCCAGGTTTGCTTTTTCAGCCGCCGCAGTGGCTTCGGCCAGCTGGCGCGTTCGTTCCGCCACCCGCTGCTCCAGGGTTTCGTTGATCTCGCGCAGCTCGTCCTCGACATGTTTATAAGTTGTGACATCGTTGAACGTGCTGACATAACCGCCGTCCGGCAAAGGTTGCCCCCGCACTTCGATCACTCGCCCGTCGCTACGCCGCCGTTCGGACAAATGCGCCGAGCCGGCGCGCATGTGCGCCAGCCGCTTTGCTACGTGCGCCTCCGCGTCGCCCGAGCCATACCAGCCGCGCGCGGCGTTGTATCTCATCAGGTCGGCGATGGGTCGACCGGCACGCATCAGCTCCGGCGGATAGTCCAGCAGTTCGACATAGCGACGATTCCACGCCACCAATCTCATATCCGCATCGACCACGCTGATTCCCTGCGGCATGTTCTCCATCATGGCTTCCAGCAGCTCACGATTGAAACGCAGCTTCTGCGAGGCCTCGTCGAACAACGTCACCACTTCGCTGAACTGCAGACCGGCGCCGCGTAGCGCGCTGGTCAGTACCATGCGCCCGGAAGCCGCACCGAGCGCGCCGGCGAGCTCGCGCTCCAGCCCTTGTAACAAGCCCACATCGGCGCGCTGAGTCGGCGAATACTCGCGGCCTTGCTCCTGTGAATATTGTTTGAACCACGCTTGCGCCGCGCTCGATCCGAGCAGGCGTGCAGCCAGCAATTGCAAGTCGGCGACGGTGGCCGAACCCGGCAACAACTTGGCGCGTCGTGCATCGGCGCCGGCAATGCGCGGCGCCAGTTGCAATCGCTCACCGATCGCGGGTGGCGAATACAAAGACACGCCGACCAGCGAGGCAATGTTCACGAGCAGCGACCAGAACACCCCGTGGGTGAGCGGATCCGGCCCTGCGAAGCCGAGCAGCGAATGCGGCGCGAACAAGCCGATGCCGAAGGGCCCTTGAGTGACCCACGCTGGCATCGGTCCGCCCGCGCTCACCAAAGTCGGCAGCAACAGCGTGTAGATCCAGATCAGAAATCCACCGCACAAGCCGGTGAGCACGCCGATGCGACTGGCGCCGGACCAATACACCGCACTGACCACTGCCGGAGCGAACTGCGCCACCGCTGCAAAGGCCAGCAAACCGATGGACGCGAGACTCGAGCCGTTCGGCACGACTCGAAAGAAACCGAAGGCCACCAGCAGGATCGCCAGAATGGCCGCTCGCCTGATCCACAGAATGCCGCCGGCGGCCAGGCTGGGAGCGCCGAGCGCCGGCGTTCGCCAGCGCAACAGCGCAGGCAGCACCAGGTCGTTACTCACCATCGTCGCCAACGCCACAGTGGCCACGATCACCATGCCCGTCGCGGCGGAAAAGCCGCCGAGATAAGCGAGCAGCGCCAGCCAGTCCTGACCCGCGCTGAGCGGCAACCAAAGCACGAAGGAGTCGGGCGACACGGAACCGCTCGCGGCGCCGGCTGCAATTGCGGCAGCAGCGATGGGCACGACCACCACGCTGATGACCATCAGGTACATCGTGAACCACCAGCGAGCATGCCGCGCGTCGTCTACTTCGGCGCATTCCACTACGCCGACCTGGAACTGCCGCGGCAAACAGAAGATCGCCGTTAGCGACAGCAATGTTTGGGTGACGAATGAAATGGAATGATCAACGCCGGCCGGCATTCTGCGGGCCGTCTCGATCACGGGCCCGATGCCACCGAGCTGCGTCAGCGCGAATACGGCGACGAACACCAACGCGATCAGCTTCACCAGCGATTCGGCAGCAACCGCGAGCACCATGCCGGGATGATGTTCGGTCGCGTCCACTTGCCGCGCACCGAACAGACTAGAGAACAATGCGAGCATCAGCGCCACCAGCAATGCACTGTCTCGATACCAGGCCGTCGTATCCGCCGGCGCGCCTGCGGACAGCACATCGATGCTCATCGAGATCGCCTTCAACTGAAGCGCGATGTATGGAATGGCGGAGGTCAGCGCGATCAGCGTCACCGCCACGGCAATCTGCGGCGAGCGGCCGAAGCGGGCCGCGAGCAGGTCGGAGATGGAAGTGGCGTTCTGCTGTTTGGCCATTCGCACCAGCCGCTCGAAAAACGGCAGCAGAAACACGAACAACAGCATGGGCCCCAGGTAGATGGGCAGGTATCCCAGCCCGTCGCGGACCGCGGTGCCGACCGCGCCGTAGAAGGTCCAGCTGGAACAATAAACGGCCAGCGCCAGGCTGTAGATCAGCGGGCGCAGCCGGCCATGGTCAGGATACAAACGACGGCGGTCGCCCCACCACGCGATGGCGAACAGGCCACACACGTAGACCAGCGAAGCGATCAGGAGCCCCCATCCCGAGATCATGACCGCATAATACTCAAGTGATCAGCTACAACGTATTCCTGGAGCGCGACCGTTTGCCGGCCGCCGCCGATTGGGCCCGCTCGCTTCGCGAGGCCGGCTTCGACGTTCAGCTGCCGGAGGACTTCGAGCCCGGCTCGCATAGCGGATATTTGCCCTGCCCGGACGATCGCACCGGGTTCGAGTACTACCTGGAATCGTTCACCGCACCGACCATCGAAATCGGCGCAGCCGGAGCCAAGGCCATTGGCGCTCGAAACAGCGTTGCGAATCTGCGCTTCAGCGGTCGCCCCTCGGACCGTGCTGCCGCGGTGGCTGCCGCCGCGACCCTGACCGTCATGACCGACGGAGTGTTATTCGATACAGAAACCGGCCATTTCATTGGCGCCGACGAGGCGCTGCCCTGGGCTCGCAACGAGCGTTACCAACCGCTCGCCGTCTATCGCCGGCGTTCGGCTCGACGCAAAGCGCGTCTCACACCCCCCATCATCCTGCGTTTGCTGATCATCCTGGTGCTGGTGATCATGATCTATTGGCTCAGGAGATAGCCACTCGAGGTTGCGCCGGCGCGCCCTCTGGATTGCGTTCGTGGAACGCCACCACGCAGTTGCGGCCACGCTGTTTGGCTGTATAGAGGGCTGAATCGGCGGCCTCGAAGAATTTGTCCGCGCTTTCGAACTGGCCGCGGTCGAGACACGCATAGCCGATGCTGATGGTGATAGCCAGATCGCCGTGCAATGTTTCTTCAATGGTCCGCCGCAGCCGCTCGCTCATGAGCGCCGCGGTCTGGCAATCGACTCCCGGCAGGATCACGGTGAATTCTTCACCGCCATAGCGGCAGCCCAGCAGCGGCTTGCGGGCAAACTTGCGTAACGCATGCCCCACCGCCTTGATCGCTTCGTCGCCTCGCGCGTGGCCGTGCCGATCGTTGTAACTCTTGAAGTGATCGATATCGAGCACCAGCAGCGACAGCGGCCGTTGTTGCTCGCGCGCTTGCAGAAACTCCTCCGGCAAGCGGTCGTCGAACAAGCGCCGGTTGCCGAGCAGCGTGAGCGGATCGGTGCGGCTCTGGTGCTGCAGCTCGTTCATGCGCGTGCTCAACGTCATGGACAGCAGAATCATTTCCAGCAGCGAGCCGATCTGCCAGCCGTTCTGAGTGAGGAACGTATGAGGCAGCATGCCGAAGGTCTTCAAGAGAAACACCACCGAGCCGCACAGGAACGAGCTCCAGGCGATGACATAGAAGCGCGCCGGCCGCGAACCGAGCGCCATGGCGCTGATGCCTAGCGTCAACATATAGATCACGCCCATCAGCACCAGCAGCGCGATCGGGGCGATGATGGCTGAGTACCGCACGAACGGCGAGGCCAGCAGCAAGACGACGGCGACGCCTTGCACGACTCTCGCCCCGAGGTCCAATCGCGGTATCACTTCCCTGGCGCGCAGAATCATCCGCGAGAACTGCAATCCCGCGAACAAGGCGATCATGATCAGCGCGATCAGACTGGTGTTGCCCCAGCGCGGGCTCTCGGGCCACAGGTACTGATAGGCGAGCCCATTGTGAATCAGCATGTACAGCCCGAACGTCGCCACGTACGCGAAGTAGGCGAGGAACGCCTTGTCGCGCACGGCGATGAACACCAGGCTGCTCCAGACCAGCAGCATGATCACGCAACCGTAATAGATGCCGTACGCCAGCTGCTCGCGACTGAAGGACTCCAGCAGCTCCGGCGAGCTGTAGAGCGACAGACTGATATCGATGGCCCCCTGCGATTGATAGCGCAGGTAGACCACGCGCTCGGCCCCCGCCGGTACGTAGATGGGGAAAACCAGATCGCGATGGGCAATGTCACGAGCGGCGAACGGGCGCCGGTCGCCGGTCCGGTGGGTGCGCCACTGCCCCGGTCCCGTCTGCTCGTATACATCCAGGTAATCGATCAACGGGTAGGTCTGGCGCAGGTACAGCTCCCGCTCCCGCGGCCCCTGGTTACTCAATGTGACTCGGGCCCACCAGACAGAAGTGGTGAAGCCGACGTTGGCCGCCGCCAGGCTCGAGGGGCTGAAGCTCGCGCGGGTCACATCGTCGACGGACAGCGTGCCCGCCGGGTCTTCGAGCAGCCCGATGTGGCGACTGAATTCCTGCACGTGGATTCGTTCGGCGGCGGGCAGCACGAATATCGGCTCGGCCTGCACGGCGAAGGTGGTGAGCACGAGCATGAGCCACACCGACACGCATGCCGCGACCCGCCGAGCAAGGCGCTGGGTGGAAACGGCAATACGAAGCGGCGTCATCGGCACTTTGTCCTCCCTCTAGGTGTGCCCCGCTGCCCCGGTGCGAATGGCGGCAACGAACGGCGCGCAGTATGCGACACGGCGCACTCGCTCGCGACGTCCGCGGTCATGAAATATTGGAATTGTGATGTCGTCAGCGGGCGGTGTGTGAGCCGGTCGGTACCTTCCGCTGCGCCGATGTGACGCATACGTGCAAGCGGCCGGGACGCCCTCGCCGCCGGACTCAAAGACCAAAACAAGGAGCGCTTCGATGCGGCGGCTGATGAAATGGTTGTTGGCCCTGGTGGGTGTGCTGGCCGTGCTGGCGGTGGCCGTCTTCGCCTGGTTCGTGCTGTGGCCGGTGCATACCATTCCAGCGCTCGAGCAGGTCGACGAGTACGTGTGGCTCGACCAGAACTGGGGCGCAGGCCAGAACAGCCCGCAACGGCAGACGTACTATTACACCCCCCAGGGCACCTCGATGCCGCAGGGCGCCTCAACCGGCGCGGTTCGTTATGACTGGTTCGTGAATCTGGAGCTGCCTTTCTCCAGCGAGCGCTTCGCCGCGCCCGATCACATGCGCAAGTACCGTTTCGTGGTCGATCCGGAGCCGAGCCCGGCCAATCCGCATCAGCTGCCCATCGGCTTCACCAGGCACTTCGACCCCGCCATCGGCGAAGACGTGCTGGACATCACCTGCGCCGCCTGTCACACCGGCGAACTCCATTTCACCAAGGACAATCGCACCTACGCCGTGCGCATCGACGGTGGCGCGGCGATGCATGCCTTCACCGACTTTTCACGCGGCGACTTCGCACCGCTGCTGCTGGCCTCGCTGATCGACACCGCGGTGAAGCCCTGGAAGTTCGATCGGTTTGCCGAGCGCGTGCTCGGCTCGGGCTATCCCGACGCCAAGGCCGAGTTGAAGTCGGCGTTGTGGGCGAGCATCAAGGCCATGCTGAGCAGCGGTCAGAACAATCCGTTGCGCAAGTTGTATCCCGTGCACGAGGGCTTCGGCCGCACCGACGCTCTGGGGCGCATCGGCAACACCGCGTTCGGCGATCATCTCACCGCCGACAACTACCAGGTCGGCGACGCGCCGGTCAGCTATCCCTATCTTTGGAACATCTGGAAGTTCGACTGGGTGCAATACAACGGCTCGGTGGCCCAGCCGCTGGCAAGAAACATCGGCGAGGCGCTGGGCGTCGGCGCCATCTCTCCCTGGCGCAACGGTATGCTGCAACCGTTGCCGCCGGAGCACCGCTTTCGCACCAGTGTCGATATCCCGGGCTTGCAGCGTATCGAGCATACGTTGCAGCAGCTCACGCCTCCGCAGTGGCCTGAGCATATTTTCGGTCCCGTGGATCGCGCCAAGGCGGAGCAAGGCGGCAAGTTGTTCGAGCAATATTGCCGCGAATGCCATGGGCCTCACGTGGCCGAGGCGGCTCGTCAGCAAGCGAGCGCGCCGCTGAAGCCGTTCCCGGAAGTGGAATGGCGCATCGAAGTGATTCCACTCGATCACATCGGCACGGATCCGAAGGCCGCCCAAGGCTTCATGTCGCGCCGTTACGATTTGTCCCGCACCGGCTTGACCAATGCCGAACTGGCCGACGCCCTGCGACCTTTGCTGGTTCGCTCGCTCGCGCGCGATGCGAGGTTCCGTCTGCATGAAGTGGTTCGGTTGCGTGAAGCGCAGCAGTTGCCGGTGGGCGAGCTGCCCACATTGCTTGCCAGCTATCCCGATCCCGACGCCAATGCGACGCCGAGCTTGCCGCAGCAAAGCTTCGAAGCCATCGATTCGGCGTTGGAAATATTGCTGTCGCCCGTGCCAGTTGTGTCTGCGGACAAGCCTGCGGATCCGCTCGACTGCGGATTGGATTGCCACACGCTCAATCTGTTGTGGGATGTGCGCTATGGCACGTCCAGTATCGACAAGACGGTCGGCGCGCTGGATGTGACTCGGCTCACCGAAGGTCTGGCGCTGAACCTGGTCGGTATTTTGATCAAGAACCGTTTCTATGCCGACTACGGCATCGACTACGCGACTCAGCAATGCCTCGAAGGTTTCGGCGCTCTCGATCTGCCGCAGCAGATCCTTGGCTACAAACCGCGCCCACTACAAGGCGTCTGGGCCACGCCGCCGTTCCTGCACAACGGCTCGGTGCCTTCGTTGTATCAAATGCTTTTGCCGCCCGAGCAACGGGATAAACGTTTCTTTGTCGGACGCCGTGATTTCGACCCGGTGCACGTGGGCTATGCAACGCAACCCGATCCGAAGACCGGGGGCGATGGGTTCTGGTTGGATACGTCCATTCCGGGCAATCTGAATATCGGTCATGCGTTTGCCGCGGATGCTGCCTCGTGGAACAAACACTTGCAGGATCCTGCTTCGAACCCATTACCTGCAGGCGTGATTGGCCCCTTGCTCACTGACGAACAACGCTTCGCGTTGGTCGAGTACCTGAAGATTCACCAGGACCCACCCACGCCGGCGGACTTCTCTGCTCCGCAGTGTGAATTGTTCGGTCGCTCGTTGTGAGATCGCCGGAAACGAGGGGGTTGCCAAGCCCCTCGCCGCTCCGCCATTCTCTGACGCAACTCTTATTTCTTAGCCCGCGCAGCCAACGTAGCGAGCAGCGCGTCGAACGGCTCCTTGAACTTCTTGACGCCCTCGCGCTCGAGCTGCGCGCTCACTGAATTCAAGTCGATGCCGAGACCACGAAGGCTCTGCACAGTTTCCGCAGCGGAAGAAAGATCCTCTTCGATGCGCACGGCCGGAGAGCCATGATCGCGATAGGCGTCGACAGTAGCAGGCGGCAGAGTATTGACCGTGTTGGGAGCGATCAGCGCCTCGACATACATCGTATCCTTATATGCCGGATCCTTGCTCGAGGTGGACGCCCATAACAGACGCTGCGGCTTAACGCCTTTATAAGCCAGCACCCGCCACCGATCCCCATGGGTCCACTCTTTGAAATACTGATAAGCCAGCCGCGCATTCGCGATAGCAGCCCGACCGCGTTGAGCCTTGGCTTCCGGAGCAGACATCTTGTCCAGCTGCGCATCGACCAGCGTATCGATACGACTCAGGAAGAAACTCGCCACCGACGCAATCTGATCGATCGGCTTGCCGGCGCGCGAACGTTTCTCCAAGCCGGCCATGTACGCATCCACGACCGCTCGATACCGCTCCACGCTGAACAGCAAAGTGACATTGATATTGACGCCCGCCGCGATCAACTCGGTGATCGCCGGCAACCCCGCCTCGGTACCCGGCACCTTGATCATGGCGTTGGGCCGATCGAACGCCTGCCACAACCGTAGCCCTTCGGCGACAGTGCCCTGCGTATCATCGGCAAGATGGGGCGACACTTCGAGGCTGACGAAGCCGTCCGTCCCGCCGCTCGCATCGTAGGTCGCCCGAAACAAATCGGCCGCCGCCTGCACATCTTCTAGCGCCAGCGTCTCGTAGATGTCGTTGATGCTGCGACCCGCAGCGGCCAGCGACGCGATGGCCTCGTTGTATTCAGCGCCTTCGCTGATCGATTTGGCAAAAATGGCCGGATTCGAAGTCACGCCGGCTAGCGCATCGTCAGCGATCAGCTTCGCCAGGCGCCCGTCGCGCAGCCAGCCGCGCCGGATGTCGTCGAGCCAGATGCTCTGCCCCAGCTGGTGAACCTGACGGAGCGGGTTGGCGCCCGCGGCTTTGATCTGATCGGCTTTGGCATTCATCTGTATCTGGCTCCGACGCTACTCTGCGATGCACTCATGCGATTGTATAGGACCGGATTGCGATTACGCTTGTAGCGGCAATACTGCAATTCCGCCGAGGCGCTTGTTTCGAAGGTTTCGCTGAGTATGCTCCGCCCAACAACTGGTCAGAGCCCCGCGCCTTCGCAAACAATGTATCACCTGCTCGTGTCACCCCGCGTGCTGATCGTGGCGACCTTCATCGCTTCGGTCACCTTCGTACAGTTTCGCGGCCGCGTACGGCACAAGCTGTCGCGCCTGGTAGCGGATCACGCCAACCTGCTCGCCCCGTACAACAGCCTGATGTATCTGTTCTCGGCGGTGAAAGCCAAGCCCTATGCCGACGTGCGGGAGTTTCCCGAACTGAAGCAGGTGACCGAGCAGTGGCAGATGATTCGCGAGGAAGCGCTCAAGCTGTTCGATGAAGGTCACATCCGCGCGGCCGCGGGCTATAACGACATCGGCTTCAACACGTTCTTCAAGCGCGGCTGGAAGCGTTTTTACCTGAAGTGGTACGGCGACTTCCTGCCCTCGGCCTCGGCGCTGTGTCCGAAGACGGCCGAGCTGCTGGCAAAAATTCCTTCCATCAACGCAGCAATGTTTACACTTTTGCCGCCGGGCTCGCGGCTCGGCGCGCATCGCGACCCGTTCGCCGGCTCGTTGCGCTATCACCTGGGCCTGAGCACGCCGAACTCCCCGGACTGTTACATCGTGGTGGACGGCGAGAAGTATTACTGGAAGGACGGCGAAGCGGTGATGTTCGACGAGACCTACATCCATCAGGCCGAGAATCGCACCGATCAGACTCGCGTGATTCTTTTCTGCGACATCGAGCGACCGTTGTCTAACCCCGTGATGCGATGGATCAATCGCACCATCGGGCGCGGCATGATTCGCGCGGCGGCAACACAGAACGTGCCCGGCGAGCACGTCGGCGTCCTGAATCATATATTCTCTTACGTGTATCGAATTCGCGCGCTCGGCCTGCGCATCAAAGAGTGGCACAAGCCCACTTACTACGCGCTGAAATGGTCGCTGCTCGCAGTCGTCGCGTACGGCATCTTCGTCGGATTTTGAAACAGTTGTTGGCGTCGGCCCGACAAACGGGCCGTCCGCCACGCGGATGCGCCGCCCGTTGAGCCTTCAATTATTTCCGCCGCGGCGCTAATCGAAGCTGATAAATCGCGTCAACTCCCGGCGCGACACACGAGCGATTTCCAGCATGGAACTTCCGTCCGTGCGTGTCGTTGCTTGCTTATCCTCGGCATGGTTTCTGCAAGCCTGATTGGCCAACAAGGCTCGATGTCGAAGGACGGGAGTTGCAACAATGATGCGCCTCGGACTCGTCTGTCTGGTTCTACTGTTTCCTGCACTCGGCCACGCCTGCGAAAGCGTCAATCGCGAGCAGTGCAAGCAGCGCTTCGCGGCGCTGGTGAACTACCGCACGCAGGCCATCACCACCGCATTCGGCGATCTGCTCGGCACCTTGCCCACCGCGCTCGAAGTGCGTTTCGTCGGCACCAAGGAGTTGGTCGACGGCAAAGAAATCTACGATCAACAGAATCACACGCTGGTGTTTCCGCGTCGGATGCTGAGCTCCAAGGTCCCCAACCCGCTGCGCGCCGCCGCTTACTACTGGCCGTTCTATGAAAACGAACAGTATCGACATGCGTTCCCGGTGGTGGAGGCCATCGATCAATTGATCTGGAGCGCGTACCTGCAGGAAGCGGCCAGGGCGAGCGGCCTGTCGTGGCCGCACAAGGACTGCAAGTCAAGCGATCTCGGGCAGCGGCTGCCGTGCGAGATGCTGGTGGAAGGCATCAACGAACATCTGAAGGAAGTGCGCACGCCGATCTTCAACGCCAACCGGCTCGATATGATCTGGCCGGAGGATTTTGCGGGCTTTCGCCGCAACCTCTGGGACAAGGGCGATCAGACCTATCTGGACGTGCAGCGCTACGGCGGAATTCTGTTGATCGGTCCGCTCATCGATCAATTCGGCGTGCCGCGCGCGCTGGCTTATGTCGCCAGAACGCCGTTCCACGTCGAGGACAACAACATGCGCCTGTCGGCGCAGCGTTACCAGGAACGCGCGCGCAAGGTGCTCGACTGAACGGCTACCACATCAGGTCGTCGGGCACGACGAAGTCCTTGTACGGATCGTCCTCGGCGGGCTTGGATTCTTCCTGGTTCAGCTTCACTACCGAGCGCTCGTCGCGCTCGCGCAGGCGCTCGGCGATTTCGGCAGGCACCAGGTCGTAACGGCCTTCGCAACGGGCGATCGCGATGCTGCCGCCCATCAGCTTTTCACGCAGCGCGTTGTCGGCGGTGATCCGACGCACTTTGCCGCGGTCGATGAAATTGAAATATTCATCGCTGTCCGGCTTGGGCAGGCGGTGTTGCTCGATGATCTGTTTGATCTGCGCCCAGCGCTCCTTGCGCTCCTGATTCTCCTGGCGCTTGCGATTCAGCTCGGCGTCGCGCGCAGCTTTCTCGGCCTGAGCCTTGGCACGGGCTTCGGCGGCGCGCTTCTCCTGCTCTTCACGCAGCTGACGGTTCTTGGCCTGCTGGTGTTGCTGCTGCTTTTGCTGCTGTTCGACCTGGCGCGCCTGCTTCTTGCTGCCGAGGCCGGCGGCCAGTAACTGCTCGCGCAATGACATGCTCATCGAAGGCTCCGCACGGACTCCCTTTGGGACGGCGCCATTCTACGCAAACCGGTCCCGGCCGCGAGTGCGACAGCGCTCGAAAATCAGGCAGGTTGCAATCCGCCGCCGCGCACTGTCTGAATTTCCCGGCGCGGCGGAGCCCCGAACAGGCGGCGGTATTCGCGACTGAACTGCGACGGGCTTTCATACCCCACGCGATGCGCGGCAGCGGCCGCTTCCAGCCCTTCCATCAGCATCAGACGGCGCGCTTCATGCAAGCGCAGCTGTTTCTGGAATTGCATGGGCGACATCGCCGTCACCGCTTTGAAACGATGATGCAGCGACGACTCGCTCATATGCGCGGCGGCGGCAAGATCCTCGATGCGCAGCGATTCAGTGAATCGCTTGCGCAACAGTTCGATGGCGCGCGCGACCCGATTCACCTGACTGTCCACAACACACAACTCGCGCAACCGATGCCCCAGCTCGCCAGTGAGCACGCGGTAATGAATCTCTCGCAGCACCAGGGGCGCGAGAATCGCGGCGTCGCGCGGCTGTTCCAGCAACCGAGTCAGGCGTAGCACGGCATCCAGCAGCGGCGGACTGGTGCGTGCGACATACAAACCACGATCGGTCGAGGGTGGCACGGCGCTGCGTCCCACCTGCAACAGCAGCTCGCCGATCATGCGCGCGTCCAGCTCCAGGCGCAGACACAGATAGGGCTTGTCGGCGGTCGCTTCGAGCACATGACCGATCGCCGGCAAGGTGACCGACACGGTGAGATAGTTCAGCGCGTCGTAGTAATAGACCTCGTCGCCCACCATCGCGCGCTTACGCCCCTGGACCACGATGCACAGGCTCGGCTCGTACAGCGACGGCGTCGGCGTCGAAGGCGAGTTGGCGCGCATGATCGTCAGCCCTGGAATGGCCGACGGGTGCATGCCCTCCCCGGGCGCCAATCGCGTCACCAGCGCGGCCAGTTCGGCCTGCTGCTGATCCAGGTTGGGAAGCTCGACAGGAGGCGATTCGGGGCTGGACTCGACGGCGCTCATGGCTGCGGCTGCAACGATAATCAGGCTAGGCGGTAACCGCCATATCAGCACACAGCCCGGCTTTTGTCCCGGGTCGGCAGGCCACCTTTGCAGAATCGGGCAAGAACCGAAGAGGAATCGGTGAGCCGGCTCAGGCGCCCTGGCGAGCCGGCACTGCAAACAGACGCTCGAGGTCGGTGGCGTCCAGCAAGCGCCACTGGCCCATCGGCAAAGCGCCGAGCTCGAGCCCGCCGACCCGGCTCCGATGCAGCGTCTCGACGTGATTGCCGACCGCGGCGAACATGCGACGCGCCTGATGGTATCGACCTTCGGTGAGCGTGAGTCGCGCCTGGCGCGGCCCGAGCACTTCGAGATGCGCCGGCGCGAGCGGCTCTCGCTCCGATTCGAGCATCAGTTTGCCGCTCGCGAAAACCTTCACTTCGTCGCCACGCAAATCGCGCGCCAGCGTGGCCTCGTAGACCTTGGGCAGTTTGGATTTGGGCGAAACAATCTTGTGCAGCAGTTTGCCATCGTCGGTCATCAACAACAGACCGGTGGTGTCGCGATCCAGTCGACCCACCGTCGCGACCACCGGGCTGCGCTGACGGAAACGCGGCGGCAACAAGTCATAAACAACCTGGCCAGGGTCGGACGTCGAGCAGGTGTAGCCGGTCGGCTTGTGCATCATCAGCAACATGCCGGGCGGCGGATCGAGCGGCTCGCCATCGATGCGCACGCGTGAGTGCTCGACCTTGTCATCCGAGTACAGCACCTCGCCATCGACGTCGGTGATGCGGCCGTCACGAAAGATCGCGAGCACTTCCTTGCGACTGCCGTAACCCAGATTGGCGATGAGCTTGAGCAATTTCATCGCGCGCTCCTGCCCGCTTTGGACGCCGCCTTGGCGCGCACGGCGGCGATGATCTTGTAGCCATGCTGCTGAGTCACGGTTCGCACGGACTCGAAGTTTTCACTCAGCACCGATTCGTATGGCAAGTGACGATTCGCCACCAGCCACAACTTGCCACCGGGCTTGAGCGAGTCGGCGGCCACCGAGATGAAACGCCGCCCGATGTCGGGGCGGTCGATGCCGCGCTGTGCGTGAAACGGCGGATTGGTGACGATCACGTCGTAGGTATCCGGCAATCCCGCCGCGACATCGTGCCATCGGTAGTCGATGGGCGTGCGCGCCTCGAAACCCTTTAGATTGACGCGCGCGAGTTCCAACGCGCGGTTCTCGGCTTCATATATATCGAGCGCGGCGATGCCAGGGCAGCGAGTCAGCAACTCCGCCGACAGGTAACCGAATCCGCCACCGAGATCGGCGGCGCGACCGCTCAACGTCGCAGGCAGATGCTCGGCCAGCAGCGCCGAAGCCACGTCGATGCGATCCCACGCGAAAATACCTGGACGACTCATGAACCGTCCGTCGGCGATAGCGCGCGGTTCATCCAACGACTGCCAGTGAGTCAGCAAGGAAAAATTCAGCCGGGCCAGCGAAGCGGTCCAGAACACGCGACATTTGTTCTTGCTCATGGACTCGACTTCGCCCGTGAGCTGCGCGAGATCCGCTTCACCGGATCGCGCGCCCTCATCGTTGCTCTGACACGCAATGATTCGACCGCCCGGCTTGGTCATCGCGACCGCGCGCGCCATGAGGGCACGCGCTTCGTCACGTTGCCGAGGCGGCAGGATCAGCACCAGTTCATAAGTTTTCGGCGCATCCTTGGCATTGACGGCGAATCCGGCTTGCAGCAACGCGTCCGCTTCGGGCTTGAATGTCTGTTCGCAAAACAGTCCCGGCAGCGGCTGCTGGCGCAGGGGCCAGCCGTCGCGCGCACGAAGAAACATTGCACCGCCGGCGGGCCACTGCAGACGACCGTCGCTGAAAGGCAGGAACAGCGTTTCGAGCGCCGCGTCGTTGCGATCAGCCGGCATGCGACTGCAACAGCTTTTCGGTCGCGGCGAGCAGCACGCAGACGGCCACACCTTCGGCGGCCTGGGTCACTTCCGGCAGTTCCGGAAAACTCGGCGCGATGCGAATGAAACGATCCTGCGCATCTTTGCCGAGCGGGTGCGTAGCACCCGCGGGCGTGAGTTCCACGCCGGCTTCTTTCGCCAACTGCACGACGCGCTTGGCGCAGCCGTCGAGCACCTCGAGCGAAATGAAATAGCCGCCCTTCGGGCGCGTCCAGCGCGCCACGCCCGAATCGCCGAGGTGCTGCTCGAACGTCTTCAGCACCTGCTCGAACTTGGGCGCGAGAATCTCGCGATGCCGATCCATGAGCGCCGCCACGCCGCCATTGGTGTTGAACAAACGAACGTGGCGCAGCTGGTTCACCTTGTCGCCACCGATGGTGCGCATGCTCATCTGCTTCAGGTACCAGGCCACGTTGTCCTTGGAACCGGCGAACAAACCGACGCCCGCGCCAGCGAATGTAACTTTGGAAGTCGAGCCGAAGATGAAAGCGCGATTCGGATGGCCGTGGCGCGCGCAGGCTTCGTCGATGTTCGTTATCTCGATGTGCTCGTGAGTCAGGTGATGCACGGCATAGGCGTTGTCCCAGAACAAACGAAAGTCGCGGGCCGCGGCCGGCATCTTGGCGAGCCGCTCGATGGTTTCATGCGAATACACCGTGCCGCACGGGTTGCTGTATTTGGGCACGCACCACATGCCCTTGATCTGCGGATCGGACGCGACCAGCTGTTCCACCACGGCCATGTCGGGGCCGGTATCGAGCATGGGCACGGGGATCATTTCGATGCCGAACTGCGCGCAGATCGAGAAGTGACGATCGTAGCCCGGCACCGGGCACAGAAACGCGATGCGCGATTCGCGCGACCATGGCTTGTCGCTGTCGACGGTGCCTTTGAGCATCGAATAAACGACGGCATCATGCATGAGCGCGAGACTGGCGTTGTCGCCGAGAATCACGCGATCCGGGCTCACACCGAAGATCGGCGCCAGCTGCGCACGCAGCTCGGGCAGGCCCTGCAACTCACCGTAGTTGCGAGTGTCCACGGCGCCGGCCATGTAGTCGCCGCCAGGCAGGCTCAGCAGCTCGTTGCACAGGTCCAGCTGTTTCGAGGACGGTTTGCCGCGGGTCAGATTGAGTTTCAGCTTGCGCTCGGCGAAAGCCTGATAACGGCGGCGAACGTCTTCATGGGCGGCGCGCAACTCGGCGATGCCCCGAGAAGTCAGATCAAGACTCGTCAGATTGGACATGGAAGGAGCCAGATGGGGGGTGGATTCGCGGCTGCGAATCTTAACGGCTATTCTCGACCCATGACATCAATACTAATCGTCGGGGCCGGCGCGGTCGGCGCCCTGTTCGGCTCGGCACTGGCCCGGCAGGGCGCGCAGGTGTCGGTGGTTTGCCGCTCGGACTACGAGGTGGTCTCGCGTGAGGGCTATGACATCACCAGCCCGCTGCTCGGCAATCATCGCTTCAAGCCGCACCAGGTGTTTCGCGAAGTGGCCGAATGCAAGACCCCGCCGGAATTCCTGATTCTCACGGTCAAAGTGCTGGAAGGAGTGGATCGCGCCGCCCTGATCCGCCCGGCCGTCGGGCCCGGCACGGTGATCGTGCTGATCGAGAACGGCATCGACATCGAAGGCGAGATCGCCGCCGCGTTTGCCGAGAACGAGCTGCTCAGCGGACTGGCACTGGTCGGAGTCGGCCGCGGTGCGCCGGGCAAAGTGGACCACCAGATGCTGGGCCAGCTGAACCTGGGGCGTTATCCGGAAGGCCCTTCAGCAGCGGCAGATCGGCTCGCGGCCATGTTCAACGCCGGCGGCATCGGCTGCAAAGTGACCGAAAACGTGGTCGGCGCGCGCTGGCAAAAGGCCGTGTGGAACGCGACCTTCAATCCCGTCTCCATCACGGGTGGCATGCTCGACACCGCAGTGATGCTGGGCACGCCCGAGTCGACAGCGTTCATTCGGCGGGCGATGCAGGAGGTGTGCGCGATCGCGGCGGCGGCCGGCCATCCCATGCATCCGAAGCTGATCGAGCAACTGATCGAGGGCACCAGGGCGATCCCGCCCTACCACACCAGCATGGCGCTGGATTACAAGTACCGCCGGCCGATGGAGATCGAAGCCATTCTGGGCAACACCGTGCGCGCTGCCCGCAAACATGGCGTCAGCGCTCCGATCCTGGAGACGCTGTACGCGCTCACTAAAATGATTGAAGCGAGACTCTCGGCAGCAAGTTAGCCGAGATCAGGTCCCGGCAGCTTTCTTGGCCCGCGCCTTCGGCGGCTGCTTCACCGCATGCAGCACATTATCGGCCACGCGCGACATCCAGCCGCCGGAGTACAGCATCATCTTCAACGTGTGCAGCAGCACCTGGCCCGGCCCTTCCACCGCCAGGCGGCAGTCTTCTTCGATCTTGCAGTTCTGCATTTCGAAGAGGCCGTTGCCCTCGATGATCAGATTGGTGTCCTTGAAGTGGCAATCGACGAACGACTTGCCGTCGAGGACCACGCGCTGGCCGGTGAAGGTTTTCCCGCGTACCTGTTTCATCTTTGTGTAACTTCTGAAAATTGCCGACGCCCCATGCGGAGCGCCCGTGAGCGAGGCGGTCTTTCTACACGAATGCGCCGGCTCTTGCACGGGCCGGCGTCGTAGGGGAAGCTGCCGGCCGCATGCGTCTATGTAGATTCGATACCGACAGAGTCGGGGTGCTTCGCGGCGACAACGTGGTCGATGTGACCTCCGTCCTTGATTCCATCCCCGCCACGCGCTGGCCCATCGACCCTGGCGACCTGCTGATCGCCAATATCGACCGGCTGCGCGGCATGATCGAGCAGACCGCGCTGTCCGGCATTCCGCGCCATCTGGCCGACTGCGCGCTGAAAAGCCCGGTCGCCAATCCGAGCAAGATCCTGGGCGCGCTGAAGAACTATCACCAGCCGGCCGACGACGCCGACTATCCGGTGAGCACCCTGGAGCGCGACGGCCTGTTCCTGAAAGCCACCAGCTCCATCGTCGGGCCGTCCGAGGGCATCGAGCTCACCTTGCCCGGCCGGCAGCACGAGCACGAAGTGGAGCTGGCGGTCGTGATCGGATCCTGGTGCCGCAACGTCAGTCGCGAGCGCGCGATGGATCATGTCATGGGGTACACAGTAGCGCTCGACATGACCGTGAAGGGCACCGAAGAACGCAGTATGCGCAAGTCTGCGGACGGCCATACCGTGCTTGGGCCTTGGCTGATTACCCGCGATGAAATAGCAGATCCCGCAACGCTGGGGCTGTGGCTGCAGGTGAATCGACAGGCGCGCCAGCGCGGCAACACCCGCAATCTGCTGAACGACGTGCCTCGACTGATCGAATACGCCTCGTCGTTCTTCACCTTGTATCCGGGCGACATCATTCTCACCGGCACCCCGCCGGGCGCCGGTCCGGTGGTGGCGGGCGACGTGATCGATGCCGGCATTGTCGGCATCGGGTCGATGCGAGTGGAGGTTCGATAGAAGACGGGGCCGTCGATTGTCTCGACGACCCCGCGTTAGCTAGCGACCGAACATTTATTTTGTCGAAGCGAGCAACCCCCATCGGGGCCGCTATCGACTTGCTTCTGGCACTAGCCCCGTCCCTGGGTCATCACTTCCTCTTTCGCGGCTTTTGCGCCGCCTTCTTCTTTCCCCCTGAGCGCGTCTTGCTCTTGGCCTTGGCCGGGCGGGCGACTGTCCTGGCGCCCTTTCTGGCCGCGGTCTTTTTGCTGCCGGCGCTCTTGGCGGCCGGCCGCTTCTTGCTCGATTGCTTGCCTGCTTTTTTCTTGGCAGGCGCTTTGGATTTCTTGCTCGACTTCCTGGCCGGCGCCTTCTTGGCCGGACCCTTCTTGGCCGGTGCCTTTTTCGCCGGTGACTTCCTGGCAGGCGCCTTTTTGGCGGGCGCTTCCTCGGTCGGCGCCTCGGTGGCAGGCGGCGCTTCCTTGGCCGGTGCTCGCTTGCGAGCCGGAGCCTTCTTGGCAGGCGCTTTTTGCGCCGGCTCTTCGGGCGGTCGATCGGCCGGCGGCGCCTGCTCCTCGGCCGGCGTCTCCGAATCCTCCACGACCGGCGGCGGGCTTTCTTCGCTCAGGCTCAGCTGTTCCTGCTCGGGCTTGGGCTGCTTGGCTTTCTTGGGCTTGGCGGTTTTCGCCTCGGCGGCCTTTTGCATATCGGCCGCCCGGGCATGCGCTGCGAACATCGCGCCCTGCGGATCGAGCGCCTGCACGATCCAGTCGCCGCCCGGCACTTCCATGGGACCGTTGACGATCTTGCCGCCGGCGGATTTCACTTTCTTGGCGGTCTGGTTCACATCCTTGACCTGCACGTAGCTCACCCATGCCGGGCTCGCCCCCTGCATGGTCATCATGCCGCCGAACTGCACGCCGCCCAGCCCATAGACCAGATACATGCCCATCTCGCCCATGTCGTGCTCGGACAGCTTTTCCCAGCCGAACAGCGCCGAGTAGAAATCGAACGCACCCTCATGGTCGGTGCTGGTCAGCTCGTGCCACGAATGCTCGCCCGGCTTGGGCGGCGTGATCTTGCCGTAGTCATCGGCGGATTCGTATATGCCGAAGCGAGCGCCGTACGGATCCTGCAGCACCGCGTAACGGCTGCCGGTGGATAAGGTCGCAACATCCTTGACCACCGAGCCGCCCTTTTGCTTCGCAAGCTCGATGGTCGCGTCGAGATCGCCAGTGCCCACATAGGGTAGCCAGTGTGCGGCGGAGCCGTTGCCCCCCACGGTGGCGCCGACCGGACCGCGCGCGGCGGCGAACATTACGTAAGAAGCGTCTTCTTCCCAGGGCTGGCTCTTCCAGCCGATCGCCTTCCCATAGAACGCATGGGCGGCGTTGGAGTCCGGCGTCACCAGCTCATGCCAGACGAATCGTCCACGGACACTCTGATCAGCCATCGCGATCTCCCTCGATGAGACTTTGTTAGGTGTTGCTCGTTCCGATCATCAAGTGACGTTCATTGGCGGCTGAGCATACTCCGCTCGTTGACGCAAAAGTAGTCAACACTCGACGCACATTCTCACATTGCATGTTTGTTGTGTGATCGATGCGCATGAGCGAGGCGCACACTTGCCAAAAACTGGCGATGAGGTACAACAGCACGCCAGAATTCGCACCTTCACATCGCACCAACTCAACGGATCTCATGAGCACCACGCCTGAGGCGCGGCCGACCCGCCGTGCATTCGTGGGTCTTCTCGGCGCTTCGGTCGGCGCCTTGGCGCTCGTCACCTCGCTGCCCGCGCCGGCGGCGTTGGCGGGTCAGCCGCCGTTGCAGATCTGGTTCATCCGCCACGGCGAGAGCGAGCTCAATGTGCCCGGCACGCCGCGCACCGTGCCGGATGGCGGGGTGAGTTATCCGTTGACGCGACGGGGTGTGGAACAGGCGCGCGCGCTGGCTGAATCGTTGAGCGACGCACCCATCGCGAAGATCTACACCAGCACCCATCTGCGCGCCATTCAGACTGCGGACGCGCTGGCCCTGGAGCACCTGCTGCCGCTCGCGCTCGCGCCGGAAGCGGTCGAGATCGACTTCGGCGTCGGCG
This sequence comes from Steroidobacter gossypii, assembly GCF_016801985.1. Lineage (GTDB taxonomy): Bacteria > Pseudomonadota > Gammaproteobacteria > Steroidobacterales > Steroidobacteraceae > Steroidobacter > Steroidobacter gossypii. The sequence goes on from NZ_JAEVLS010000001.1 coordinate 655,274, forward strand.
TCAACAGCGGCCAGGATGTGCGAGCCGTGTACAGCGAGCTGTCGCGTAAGTGGTTAATCGAAAAAGACCTGGATGCGCGCCATGGCGACGGCGAAAGCTTTGCCGACGTGCAGCGCCGGTTCCTGCCGTTTGTGCGCGAAGTAATGAACCGTCACGCGCTGGATTCCGGCATCGTGGTAATCGTCGCGCACAGCGCCACCTTGGGCTTCCTGGTGCCGGTGCTCGCCAACAATGTGCCGGCCGATTTCGCTTTGCGCCATCCCTTGCCCAACACCGGCATCATCAAGACCGAGCTGCGCGACAGCCGGCTGTTCTGCACCGAATGGGCTGGTCTCACCACCTTTGGTGAATAGACTCGCTGACGCTACCATGCCGCCGCGCTAAGCATGACGGCATGGGCATCGGCAAGGGGGCACGGCGGCAGGATGATAAAAACAGCATTCTGGATTCTGGTGGCGCTGGTCGGCGCGTTCGCGGTCGGCGGTATCGCACTTCATCGCGGCGAAACCATCAACGCCATGTGGATCGTAGTGGCCGCGCTGTGTATCTACAGTCTCGGCTACCGCTTCTACAGCGCCTGGGTCGCGGCGAAGGTATTGAGCGTCGATGCCACGCGCGCCACACCGGCGCTGAGGCTGAACAACGGCCGCGACTTCGTGCCGACGCATCGCTGGATCGTGTTCGGTCATCACTTCGCGGCCATTGCCGGCCCCGGCCCACTGATCGGCCCCACGCTCGCCGCGCAGTTCGGCTATCTGCCCGGCACCCTGTGGATCCTGGTCGGCGGCGTGCTCGGCGGTTGCGTTCAGGATATGACCATCCTGTTCCTGTCCACGCGGCGCAATGGACGCAGCCTGGGACAGATGGCGCGCGACGAACTCGGCCCGGTCGGCGGCTTCGCCGCCATGCTCGGCACGCTGACCATCATGATCATCCTGATCGCCGTGCTCGGCCTGGTGGTGGTCAATGCGATGAAGCACAGCCCGTGGGCCACTTCGACTGTGTTCGCGACCATTCCGATCGCGGTTCTGATCGGCCTGTACCTGCGCAATATCCGCCCGGGCCGCGTGTTGGAAGGATCGCTGATCGGCCTGGCGCTGTTGCTGCTCGCGGTGGTCGGCGGCGGCTGGGTCGATTCGCATCCGACGCTGCGCGAGCTGTTCAACCTGGACGGCAAGCCGCTCGCGTGGTTCGTGATCGGTTATGGTTTTATCGCTGCTGTGCTGCCGGTGTGGCTGCTGCTCGCGCCGCGCGATTACCTCTCCACCTTCCTGAAGCTCGGCACAGTGTTGCTGTTGGCCCTGGCCGTGATCCTGATGCGTCCGGAAATTCACATGCCGGCCGTCACTCAGTTCATCGACGGCAGCGGCCCGATTTTCGGTGGCGCGCTATTCCCGTTCGTGTTCATCACCATTGCGTGCGGCGCCATCTCGGGCTTTCACGCGCTGGTGTCCAGCGGCACCACGCCGAAGCTCATCGGCAATGAAGCCGACGTGCGGATGATCGGCTACGGCAGCATGATGCTCGAGTCCGGGGTCGCGGTCATGGCCATGATTGCGGCGACGCTGCTGCAGCCGGGTGTGTATTTCGCCATCAACAGCGCGCCGGGCATCGTCGGCGTCACGGCGGAAGCGGCCGTGGCCACCATCTCGGGCTGGGGCTTCCCGGTGACGGTCGAACAGATGCAGTTCCTGGCAAAGGAGATGGGCGAGTCCACCTTGTTCGCCCGCACCGGCGGCGCGCCTTCGCTCGCCGTGGGCATGGCCAGCATTTTCTCCAGCGCCTTCGGCGAAAGCATGCTGGCGATCTGGTACCACTTCGCCATCATGTTCGAGGCAGTGTTCATTCTGACCACGCTGGACGCCGGCACCCGCGTCGGCCGCTTCATGTTGCAGGATGCGCTCGGCCATATCTGGAAGCCCATGGGCGAGACTTCCTGGTATCCGTCGGTGCTGATCGCGAGCGCTCTGGTGGTGGCCGGCTGGGGTTACTTCTTGTACATCGGCGTGGTCGATCCCAATGGCGGCATCAATATTCTCTGGCCGCTGTTCGGCATCGCCAATCAGCTGCTGGCCGGCATCGCGCTGTGCGTGGCCACCGGCATCCTGATCAAACAGGGCAAGCTGCGGTATTGCTGGGTGACGGCGGCGCCGCTCGCGTGGCTGGCCATCGTCACTACCGCCGCCACATGGGAAAAAGTCGTTTCGAGCGATCCACGCGTGGGCTTCCTCGCTGCGGCCGACAGCCTGGCGGCCAAGCTGGCCGCCGGCGCGTTGCCCGAAGCGCAGGCGGCCGTGGCTCCGCAGCTCATTTTCAATCAGCGGCTCGATGCGGTGCTGGCAGTGCTGCTATCGTTGATTCTTTGGGTGGTCATCGCCGACATGGTGCGGGTCAGCCTGCGGGTCGTGCGGGGCCAGCCGGTGCCTCCGAACTCGGAAGCACCCCATGTCCACATCAACTCGATCGGCCCGAGCAAGATCGGCGCGGAGGCGGCATGAACATGCAACGATTGACGCTGTGGGTGGCGGCGACCTGGAACACGATCCGCTCGCTCGCCACCGACGACGCTTACGACAAGTACCTGGCGCACCATGCCCAGGCGCACGCCGGCTCGCCGCCCATGAGCCGCCGCGCGTTTTATCTCCAGCAGCAGCAGAGCAAATGGACGGGCGTGTCGCGCTGCTGCTGAAGATTTCAGTACACCGTCACACCACGAACCCGTGTTTCACGATCGGCAACCTGCGCAGCCGCTTCCGAGTCGCCGCATAAATCGCGTTACAAACTGCCGGCGCAACGAGCGCGACGGTGGGTTCGCCCATGCCGCCGGGCTTCTCGTCGGTGTTCAGCAGGTGTACCTCGATCGTCGGCGTCTCGTTCAGACGGAGCAGCCGATACGTATCGAAGTTCTGTTCCTGAACCTTGCCGTTGGCCACGTTGATCTCGCTGAACAGCGCCGCGGTCAAACCAAACACGATGCCGCCCTCGGCCTGCGCCTGCACGATGCCGGGGTTCACCATCTGCCCGCAGTCGATCGCGCACACGATGCGATGGACCTTGAGCTTGTTGCCTTCGAGTGAGATTTCCGCGACCTGCGCGAGATACGTGTCGTAGCCCGACATCAACGCCACGCCTTGATGTCGTCCCGACGGCGGACTGCCCCAGTTGGCCTTGCGAGCGGCCACGTCGAGCACCGCCAGCCAGCGCGGCTCCTTGCCGAGCAAGGAACGACGAAATTCCACCGGATCGAGCTGCGCCTCGGCCGCCAGCTCGTCCATGAAGCTCTCGATGGTGAAGCAGTTGATCGCGTGACTCACCGAGCGCCAGTAACCGACCTCCAACCCGACTTCGTGCTGCAAATAGTCGATGTATAGATTCGGCACGTCGTAGGGAAAGTTGTGAGCTGCCTCCACCGAGAACGGATCCGGCGTTCCCTGCGGCACGGCGCCCGGCGCCCATCGAGATGTGATGGAAGGCGCGACCATATGAATCTTCACGGTGTCGAGCTTGCCGCTCGAATCGAATGCACCGGACAAAGTGTTGCGCGCTGGCGGACGATACTTGTCGTGCGTCGTGTCGTCCTCACGCGTCCATAGCAGTTTCACCGGTTTGTCGAGCGCCTTCGCGCATTCGACTGCGGCCGGAACGAAGTCGACCTCGAGCCTGCGACCGAAGCCGCCGCCGAGAAACGTCGTATGCACCAACACCTGTTCCGGCGGCAGCCCCGCCGCCTTCGCGGCCGCAGCCTGCGCCATCTGTTGCACCTGAGTAGGCACATATAAATGACAAGCGCCGTCCCGGAACTCGACGGTGCAGTTCTGCGGCTCCAGGGTCGCATGGGCGAGCATCGGCAGTTCATAGGTCGCCTCGACGCGGCGTCCGTTCGCTTTCCAGCCTGCGTCGGCATCGCCTTGCTTGCGCACTTCCAGGCCTTTGCCGCTCGCGGCGTTCTTCAGGCCGGCATAGATCGAGGCATTGCTCAGCTTGGCGGCCGGCCCGGCATTCCACTGGATCTCCAAGGCATCGCGCGCCTGCTTCGCTTGCCACCACGAATCGGCCACGACTGCCACGCCCGAGGATGTTTGTAACACCTCGCGCACGCCGGGCATCGTCTTCGCCTTGTCGGCATTGAAGCTCCTCACGCTCGCGCCCAGTTCCGGCGGCTGCGCCAGCGCGGCGTACAACATGTTCGGCAATCTCACATCGATGCCGAACCGAGCCGAGCCGTCGACCTTGGACGGAGTGTCCATTCGGGTCGCGGTCTTGCCGACGTATTTGAATTCGTTCTTGCCTTTGAGCTGCACGTTCTGCGGCGGCGGCAACGCCGCGGCCGCTTCCGCCAGCTCGCCAAACGACTTGCGTCGGCTGGTGAATAAAACATAGCCGTCGGCGACGGTGCAGGACTGAGGCGGCGCGTTCCACTCATCGGCCGCGGCCGCAATCAGTCGAGTGCGCGCTTCTGCACCGGCCATGCGGATCTTGTCCCACGCCTCGCGAACGCTGGTGCTGCCACCGGTCGCTTGCGCGCCGAGCATCTTGTTCACGTATTCGTTTCCAGGCGGCGCGAACTCGACCTTGATGACATCGGGCGCGACCCCGAGCTCTTCGGCGAGCAGCGTCGGCAAGGCGGTGTACACGCCCTGCCCCATCTCCGATTTGTCACAAAACATGGTGATCGAGCCGTCGGTGCCGATCTGCAGGAAGGCATTGGCTTTGACCAGCTTGGGCGGACCGGCGTTGCTGGCCGCCTGCTCCGGCTTGCTGCAGCCGGGTAAGTAACAGGCGATGACCAAACCGCTGGCGGCGGTGGCGGTGGATTTGATGAAGCCGCGACGTGAAGTTGCCATCTCAGCCACCCTCCTTACCTGTCGTACCCGCAGGCTGCGCGAACGCAGTCGCGCGGCTGAGCGTATCCCGCGGGAGACCAGCAGCTATTGCGGCCGCGCGGTGAATCGCTTTTCGAATGCGCGGATACGTGCCGCAGCGACAGATGTTGCCGCTCATGGCGGCATCGATGTCCGCATCCGAAGGTTTGGGATTTTGTTTGAGCAGAGCGATCGCGGACATGATCTGCCCGGACTGGCAGTACCCGCACTGGGGCACATCGATCTCCATCCAGGCACGCTGCACCGGATGGCTGCGATCCGGCGACACGCCTTCGATGGTCGTGACGGCCTTGCCGGCCGCGCTTTCCACCGGAGTGATGCAGGCACGCGTCGGGGCTCCATCCACATGAACCGTACAGGCCCCGCATAGGGACATGCCGCAGCCGTACTTGGTCCCCGTCAACCCTAACGAATCCCGTAACACCCAGAGCAGCGGTGTATCCCCCGCCACATCCACTTCTCGTGGCTCGCCATTGACCGTGAGCTTGATCATTTAGAAATCCTCACCGGCTTGGAGTTGTGCGCGCGACTATAGGCCGACGAGAAGAAATTCACACTCTGTGGTCTTGCAGCGCAAAAGCCGCAACTGAACGGCCGGCCTGAACGAACAGCTGCATCGACACAGTGTCGTTTCGACGCGACGTTTCGCGTCGGAATGTTTGACACGTTTTGGTTGCCTGTGTCATTAACCGCAGCTCGTTCAACGTGAGGAGTGCCGACATGGCGTTGTGGAAAGATCAGTACGGCAGGGAACAGAACACACCCGATCCCGCCCCGGAAAAACCCGCGGCGACCGTGGCCGCCGTCGAAACCGCTCGCACGGCCGCGCCCGCTGCACGCTCCGCCGCTGCGGTCGATGCCAAGGAATCGGTGCTGGCTGCGGGCCTCACCATCGAAGGCAAGATCGAAGGTTCCGGCAATGTCCGCGTGGCCGGTAACTTCAAGGGCGACGTGCACGTGAACGGCAACCTCACCATCGAGCAAGGCGCCAAGATCACCGGCAGCGTCCGCGCCAACACCGTCGTGGTCGGCGGCGAGCTGGAAGGCAATATCGATGCGGCCACCCGCGTGGAGCTGTTGCAGACCGGCGTGTTGAACGGCGATCTGAAGGCCGGCTCCCTCACTGTCGCCGCGGGCTCACGCATGCGCGGCCGAGCGGAATTCGGCTGGGACGATAAGGGCGGCAAGTAACCCCGATGCCCGTGATCGGTACGGGACGGTCGGCGACCGCGGGCAAGACGCGCATCTGCCCACACTGCAAGTCGACCATCCTCGAAAGCGCGAGCATCTGCCCGGCTTGTCAGCATCACCTGCGCTTCGATCCCAAGGCGGTCGCTGAACGGCGCGCGCAAGCGACGTTCTCGGCGCTGCGGGTCGAAGGCGCTTTCCGCCATCCGGCGGAAGGCGAGGCCTGGGAATACTCGGTCGTGATTTCGGTGCGCAACGACCGGGGCGACGAAGTGTCGCGCCAGGTCGTCGGGGTCGGTGCGCTCGGCGCCAACGAAGGGCGCACCGTGACAGTCTCGGTGGACGTGTTCAAGCCGCCCGAGAAATAAGCTCCGAAATATCGCAAACTGGCGTCATGCCACGTTTGTATCTGGTCCGACACGCCAAACCCGCAGCTGCCTGGGGCGAGGACCCCGATCCGGGCCTCGACCCCACCGGCATGGAACAGGCACGCGCCACGGCGGAGAGTCTAGCTGGCTCTCTGTCGCGGCTGCCGCTTTACACCAGTCCGTTGCGTCGCTGTCGCGAGACTGCCGAACCGCTGGCGCAGATCTGGTTCTGCGACGCCGAGCCGATGGCCACGGTGGCGGAGATTCCGTCGCCGCCCATCGATCTGGCCGCACGTCACGATTGGCTCATCGCTTCCATGCGCGGCACCTGGCAACAGCTGCATGCGAATGCACCCGCCGGTTCGATCGACTATTTGCAATGGCGACGCACGCTGATCGATGCACTGCTCGGCATGAATCACGACTGCGTGATCTGCACTCATTTCATCGCGATCAATGTCGCGGTGGGCGCCGCGCAGAAGCGCGACGAGGTCGTGTGCGTTCGCCCGGACTATGCTTCCGTCACGGTCATCGGCAATGACGATGGCAAGTTGCGACTGATCGAGCTCGGACGCGAAGCCGATACGCTGGTGCTGGCCAGAACCAGTTCGATTGCCACCCAGTGAGTGCCTGACACGGCGGCAGTGCGCGCTACCAGTCAAAAGACTCGTGATTCAGAGCGCCGAATATTGGCGCCGCTGGCCGGAGACCGGAATGTAACCGCGCTCCTATAATCCGCGACTCCAACGATTCCCCACGCCCGATTCACCAGGCAGGAGTTGCTCATCATGAGTCTGTACGAAGTCTCGATTCCCACGTTCCTGCTGACGCTGCGCAATCTCAAGGCCATTCTGGAAAAAGCGGTCGCGCATGCCGAAGCTCGCAAGTTCGATCCCAACGTGTTCGCCAGCCAGCGGCTGTTCCCGGACATGCTGCCGCTGAATCGCCAGGTGCAAATCGCCAGCGACGCGGCCAAGGGCGCGGCGGCGCGCCTGAGCGGCACCGAGCCGCCGAAGTTCGAAGACACCGAGACCACCATGGCGGAGCTGATCGCTCGCGTCAGCAAGACCATCGATTATCTGCAAGGCTTCAAGCCCGAGCAGTTCGACGGCGCCGACGACCGCATCGTCACCGTGAAAACGCCGCGCAACGAATTCAACTTCAAAGCGCTGGATTACGTGCGCCACTGGGCGCTGCCGAATTTCTTTTTCCACGTCACCACCGCTTACGCGCTGTTGCGCCATGGCGGCGTGGAGCTTGGCAAGGTGGATTACCTGGGTCCGGTGCCTCACCTCTGATTCGATTCGTCGGGGCCGGCCCCGCGGCCGGCCCCGCAGCGTGCATTGCTAGCTCATGATTGGCGCCAGCGCTGCTTGAATTCGCTGCAGCTGCTGACGCGTGACCATCCCCGACAGCATCCTGTTGAAATGCGATTGCTGCGCGCCCGACACAATGTACTGCCAGCGATAGGCGCGCTGCATGGTGTGGCGAATCTCGTACTGTTCGGCCGGTGAGAAAGTACGCTCGCACAGGCGCATGAAATAACCCGCGTCCGCCGAGGATTGCGCGCACACCACCTCGTCGAGCAAACGAAGCAGCGCGATGAAATCGTCGACGGCGATGTCGCGCTCGGCCGGCGAGAGATTGCGATCCTCGCGGCACCATTCGATCTCGTCCATCACGGCATGCTGGCATTCTTCCAGCCAGTGGAACCGAAACACGTCGCGATACAGATCGGACAGCTGCTCGTCGCGCTCCAGACTTTCGCGATAGTGCGCCTGGGTGAACAGCTCGATGTGACAGGTCAGCGCCAGCACCGCCCAGGTGGATTTGTTCAGCACCTGGCGCGCCACTTCGTTGGCGTCGGCGATCAACGCGTAGCCGCCCGGCATGCGGCCGGCGAGCGCGGCCTCGATGCGACGGAACAGCTCCTGATGTTTCAGCTCTTCGTCGCTGAAACGCACCAGACCTTCCAGCGCCACCTGATCGCCCAGCCCCTGCTTGCTGGCCAGCTCCAGCGTCTTGGCGCTGATGAAGCGTTCCACCAAGCCGAACAGACAGGCATAGCTGCGGCCCTGCACATGGCTCATGGCGCGCTTCTCGTCCACCGTCAAAAAAGTCAGCTCCTCGACTTTGGTGAGGCCGTCGGGCAGGAACTTGCGACGGAAGTCGAAAGCGCGGCCGCGGAACACGTCGGCATCAATGTCCCAACGCACTCGTTTGGACGCTTTGATGCAACGCGCGTAGCGGGCGCGGTCGGAATTTTCCTGAAACAGTTTTTCGGCGGCGGGCGACACCACCATGGCGGCTGCGGCGCTCATACGTTTTACTCGCTTGGGCTTTTTCAAAGTGCGCGCATGGTGCGGATTTGTGGCCCGCTCCGCATGAGGCGGAAGGCTCATTTGCGCGCGTCAAAGCCGGGACAAACGTCCTACTTCGGCGCCGCCTACGGCGGCGGAGTACATCCTGTACCCGGGGCAGCCTGTTTAGACCGCATCTAGGTCACGCCGCGATCCCGCGCCACCACGATGGCTCGGGCACGAGAATCGACGCCGAGCTTCTCGAAAATATTGGTGAGATGGTTGCGCACCGTTTTCTCGCTGATGAACAGGCGCGTGGCGATTTCACTGTTGGCCGCACCTTGCGCCACCAATCGCAGGATGGCGTTTTCGCGCGCGGTCAGCTCTTCCAGATCCACTTGAGTCGCGGGGCCGTCGACCATGGGCCTCGAGATGACCCCCATGCATTCGTCGAAGCACTCGCAGAAGCGTGCCCACGCCGGTTCGCTCTCGATGAGAATGTGATTGCGACTCTCCAGTGTCACGAACCGTGCATTGGGAATCTCCGCGGCGAGCAGCCGGCCCTGCTCGAACGGAATGCGAGCATCGCCGCGGGCATGCACCACCATGGTCGGCACTTTCACCTTCGGCAACAACGCTCGCACGTTGATCTGCCCGAAGGCTTCGATGATGCGCGCCGCGATCTCCGGTTGCGTGGTGGTGCGCATGAGATCCGCGAACCAGCGCACTTGTTCAGTGGTGGCGTCGGGAATGAACAGAGAAGCAAACAACAGGCGGAAGGCCGGATTTTCCTGGCCCCAGCCCTGGCGAATCAATTCCACCAACGCTTCGCCGTGCCGCCGCGACTCCTCGCCTCGCTGCGCCCAACCCTCCGAATAGCAGCCATACAACACCAGCTGCGTGACGCGCTCGGGATGTCGCACGGCGTACTCGATACAGGCTGCGCCGCCTTGTGAGATACCGAGCAGCGGAAATCTTTCCAGATCGGAAGCATCGATGATGGCTTCGAGGTCCGCCACCTGCGCCTCGTGTGACAGGTCGGGGACATCCCAGTCGGACAGCCCGCAGCCGCGCGGATCGAAACGAATCAGCTGACGGCCCGACGATAGATAGCGAAACCAGTGCCGCCACACCGGGCTGCGCCAGTCGAATTCCAGGTGCGACAGCCAGTTGGCCGACTTCACCAGCGGCGGCCCGTGCCCGGAAGTGGCTACTGCCAGCCGCGTACCGTCGGCGGATTTGATGAAGCGAATCGTTTGCTGCATGGGGGGCCCCAACCCGCCCCCAGAATAACCCGAACCGGGGCGCTGGCGACTAGACCGCCCTTAAGGCCATGGCGACTGGCAGGCGCGCCGCCCGCACGGCAGGAAACAGTCCGCCGAGCACACCGATGATGCAGGCCCAGACGATGCCCAGAATCATCAGCTGCGGGCTGACGCTCAGCTCGAACACCATCTGGCCCATGCCGCCACCGGAGGTGCTCACGGTGTTGCCGTTGAAGAACAACCAGGCGATCAGCGCACCGATCGCGCCGCCGATCAACGCCAGCACCAACGCCTCGGCCAGCACCGACATCACCATCGCCGTCGAGCCAAAACCCAGGGCTCGCAACGTCGCGATCTCCTGTAGTCGCGCGCTCACAGCCGAGTACATGGTGTTGAGCGCGGCGAACACCGCACCCACCGCCATGATGCCGCCCACCACATAGGCGATCACGGAGATGATGGTGCTTAGGGTCTTGGATTGCTGCTGGTAATACTCGCGCTCGCGCACCACATCCACACTCAATCCCGGATTGGAGCTCAACGAATCCTTGAACGCCTGAAACGCGGCCGGCGACTCCAGCAGCGCCGTAACGCTTTGGAAGGCGCCGCGCTTGTCGATGGAGATCAGCGTCTCCGCGTCCGTCATCAGCGAGGACTCGTGCGCATCTCCGCCCGTCTCGAAGATGCCGACCACCGTCCAGTTGGCGCCGCGCGATGTGACGACATCGCCGATGTTCAAGCCCTTGAACTGCGCATGCGCCGATTTGCCGACGATGATTTCCGTGACCGCCGGCTGAAACATCCGGCCCTCGACGATCTTCAGCTCCGGTCGCAGTTGCTGGAGCTTCGGCCCCACGCCACGCAGGATGGCGTTGACCTCCGAATCGTCCTCTTTCTTGCGCAAGCTCAGAATGCGCATGGTCTCCGCGGACAAGATGGGCTCGCCCTGCGCATCGCGTTTGATGCCCGCACCGTCGACGATCAGTCGCGCCGAATCGCGATCCAGCGCGCTCGAAGTCTCGGCGATGGAGCCATTGCGCATCACGATGGCGCGATCCTCGCGCCCGGTGTTCTCCATGGTCTGGATCAAGCCGGTAGACATGGCGAGCACGGAAACCAGCACGGCCACCACGCCGGCGATGCCGATCACCACGACCAGCGACGTGCTCACCCGCTGCGGCAGGCTGCGAAAGTTCATGCCGGTCACGGCGCCAATCTGACGGAACATCTTCATGATTCGCTCTCGCTCAGCGCCCTGCCAATGCATCCACGATGTTCAGCTGGCGCGCGCGCCACGCGGGCGGAAAGCCGCTGACGAACGCCACCAGCACCGCGATGCCCGCGCCCATGGTCGCAACGATCGCGGGCATCGAGAAGTCGCCGAACAGCTTCTGCAACGCCGGCGACTCGAACACCAGCGCCGCGACGGCGATGCCCAACCCGGCAGCAAACAAACACAACAGCAGCGCTTCGGTCAGCACCAAGACCAGCACCTTGGTATCGGAGAAGCCGAGCGTCTTCAGCACGGCCAGCTCGGACGTTCTCTCGCGCACCGATTGCATCATGGTGTTGGCGGTGAGGAACAACAGAGTGAACAGCACCGCACCGACGATCGCGTTGGCGATGAAGTTGATGTCGCCGAGCTGCTTGAGCTGCGATTGCGCCAGCGCATATTCGGTCTGGGTGCGCGTCTCCACCGATGAGTTGGCGAACAGTGCATCGATGTCACGGGAGACGCGCTCCGCCTGCTTCGGATCCTGCACGGAAACGATGTAATAGTGGGTCTCGCCGGTACCGAACTGGCGCGCCTCGTCGAAGTAGCTCCAGTTCAGATAGAACGACGGGAAGCCCGCGCCATAGGCACTGGCGTCGAAGGTGCCGACGATGTCGAACTCCCAGGTGTTGCTGCCCGACTTGTTGGTCCAGATCGAGGTGCCGATGGGGATTCGGTCGCCGATCTTCCACCCGTACTGGGCCGCCAGCGCTTCTCCGACCAGCACGCCGGTGCGCGTCTTCGCCATGGCTTCGATGTATTCGGGCTTGATCTTGATTTCTTTATAGACCCTGAACAGCTCGACGGCGTCGGTGGCGAACGCCGGGATCGGCTTGCGCGCGTCCTGGAAGTAGCCGCCGAAGTAAGCCCACAGCGACACTGCACGCACGCCCGGCACCGAGCGGATCCGCGACAGATACGAGATCGGCATACCGTCCGTCATGCTGGTGCGCGCCGAAACATACAGGCGATCCACGTCGAGATTGGCCATGGCCGTGCCGAAGCCCTGGTTGATCCCTTGCAGCAGCCCGAACAGCAGGAACGCGATCACGATCGAAATCATCGTGAACACGGTGCGCGTCTTCTTGCGCCACAGGCCGGCCCAGACGAGCCCGAAATATTTCATGCCGCGCGCCTCGCGTCGTTGGTGAGACGTCCCTTGTCGAGGTGCAATTCGCGCGAAGCGTATTCGGCCGCCTTGGGATCGTGGGTCACCATCACGATGGTCTTGTTCTGACTGCGGTTCAACGCCTGCAGCAGATTCATGATCTCTTCGGCGTTCTGGCGATCGAGATCGCCGGTGGGCTCGTCGCAGACCAGCAGTGTTGGATCGGAAACGATGGCGCGCGCGATAGCCACGCGCTGCTGCTGACCGCCGGACAGTTCGTTCGGTTTGTGTCGGGCGCGGTCGGCGAGACCGACCAGCTCCAACGCCAGCTGCACGCGGCGACGCCGCTCCGACTTGGACAGGCTGGTCAGCAGCAGAGGCACTTCGACATTGGCCTCGGCGGTCAGCACCGGCAGCAGGTTATAGAACTGAAAAATGAATCCGATGTGTCGGGCGCGCCAGTCCGACAGGCTGCCCCGGGACAATTGGTCGATGCGATCGCCCGCGACCAGCACCTCGCCGCTGGTGGGCTGGTCCAGACCGGCCACCAGATTCAGCAGCGTGGTCTTTCCCGAACCGGACGGCCCCATCAGCGCCAGGAACTCGCCGGTCTCGATGCTCAGATCGACGCCGTGGAGCACCTCCACTTTCTGCTTGCCGCGAACATAGCTCTTGGTGACATTGCGCAGGGTGACGAGTGCAGTCATGGCGCTGATCCGTGTCGGCTCCTGAAGGCGCGGCAGTGTACCGGCTCGATAGCGACACGTCAGGGGTTTGCCGGCGAAATGCGGCTGAACGCCGGCAACGATCGAATCGGGCAGCCGGCTAAGCCGGCGCCGCCGCGGGCTGCGTCTGCAGTCTCTGCTCGCGAATCGGCAGATTCACGATTGCGGCCAGCAGCGCCAGCGCGATGTCCGCATACCACATCCATTGATACGAATCGGTCTGCGACAGCACGATGCCGCCCAGCCAGGCGCCAAGGAAACCGCCGATCTGGTGCGACAACAAGGTCAGTCCGAACAGCGTCGCGAGATAGCGCGTGCCGAACAGTTTGCCGACCAGCCCCGCCGTGGGCGGCACCGTTGCCAGCCATGTCACACCGAGCGCAGCGGCGAACACATAGATGTTGAGCGCCGTCTTGGGCATCACGATGTAGATCGCGATGATCACGGCCCGGCTCGCATACACCCACGCCAGCAGATACTTCATGCGATAGCGCTGGCCGAGCCAACCGATGCCGAGGCTGCCCAGGACGTTGAACAGTCCGATCAGGGCCAGCGATTTGGCCGCCACGTCCGGCATCATCCCACACAGCTTCAGGTCGTTGGGGAAATGCGTCACCAGGAAGGCGATGTGAAACCCGCAGGTGAAGAATCCGGCGTGCAGACACAAGTAGCTGGGATTGCGAATTGCCTCGCGCAGCTGCTCGGTCAATGAAATGTGCGCGGTGGCCACGGCCGCCTTGGCCGATGCAGCTGCATTGCTCGCCGAGCGCAGCAAAGGCAGCACCAACGGAATCGTCAGCAATGCGGCGAACGCCGTAGCAAACATTGCGGTGGTCCAGCCCGCTGCGCTGATGATGAGCTGCACGGCCGGCGCAAACACGGACTGCCCGATCGAACCGCCGGCGTTGATGATGCCCGAGGCCATCGAGCGCTTTTCCGGCGGCAGCTGTTGAGCGGCGATGCCGATCAGGATGGAGAAACTTCCCGCCGCTGCACCGGCTGCTCCGAGCACGCCCATGGTCAGCAGCAAACCGCCGCTCGACGTCATGAACGGCGTGAGCACCGAGCCGAGCGCCAACATGAATGCGCCTGCGACGATCACTCTCACCGCACCGAATTTATCGGCGAGCGCTCCAAACACCGGCTGCGCGGCGCCGAACACGAACTGGCCAACCGCGAGCGCAAAACTGAAAGCAACGATCGTGACGCCGGTGGTTTCCGTGATGGGCAACAGGAACAAACCCGAGGTCTGCCGTATGCCCATGGTGATGAGGAGGATGGCGGCCGCCGCGAGAATCAGTCCGAGAGTGCCGGCGGTCGCGGGAGCATGAGGCGCGGTCGATGTACTCATAAGGCGCGGCAGTATTGCGCGTTCGGTGGCCGCCTCACAGATACAGTTGAGTGAGAAGTAGTCACCACTCTGATGACGCAAACTCCTCAATGGCTGCAATCGTCTGCAGCCGTCCCTTATGATTCCGCGCCTTTGTTTAGGATGGCTGATCGATCATGAAGATCTCTTCAATCATGGTGGTGCGCATCGCCGTCGCGGCGATGTTCGTCATCCACGGCGTGGCGCGGGTCTGGTACGAGGCGGTCGGCCCGTTCGGGCCGTTTCTGGAATCGCGCGGCTTGCCTTTCGGCCTCGCGTGGGCCTGGGCGGTGACGATCATCGAGATCGTCGGCGGCACGCTGCTCGCGCTCGGCCGCTACACCGCGCCGCTTGCTTGTTATTTCATCATCCAGACCGCGCTGGGCATCTGGTGGGTGCACTGGAAGGCAGGCTGGTTCGTGGTCGGCCTGGGCCGCAACGGCATGGAATATAGCGTGCTGATCATCGCCTGCCTGGTGGCGGTGCTGCTCGGGAAGAAATAGTTCGGCGCGCGCTCAGGTGGTCGCCGCGACCACCCGCTTGGCCTGATTGCGCAGTTTCCGGCGCAGCTCGGCGGGTTTGACGATGTCGGCCTCGAACACCAGGTCGAACAGAATGCGCAGCGCCGCCTCCTCGCGCTCGAAGTCCAACGTCACCGGCTTGCGGCCTCTGAAGTCCTCGCCCAAGGGTTCGAGCCGCGTCCGAAACCAGTTGCCGAAACTGTCCAGCAACTGTTGCTTGCCCCTGGCGGAAATCATCAGTTCCACCGGAAAGCTCACCGGTGGATTCTTTTCGAACTTCTCGCACCACGTGTTCCAGAACTTTTGCAGATCGAATTCAGAGTCGCGGGTGAAGTGCGTGCCGGTGGTCTGAAGAGCGAGCATGCGTGAGATGCGAAAGACGCGGGTCTCGCGCTTCACACGGCCGATCAGATACCAGGTGTCGACCTTCACGACCAGCGCATACGGCTCGACCAGGTAGTCCTTCACTTCGCCGTTGCTGCGGCGATAGTTGATGTTGACGCACTCGTCTTTCCAGATCGCCGCACGCAGCGTGTCGAGATGGGGAGAGGCGTCGTACGAGCGGAACCACGGTTTGGTATCGAACAGCAGGCGGCCGCGAGCGTGCTGGGCTCGCAATTGATGCATCGTGGGTACTGCTGCCGCCAGTTTGTCGAGTGCCGTTCGCGTTGGCGCCGCGAGATCGCGCACACCGATACCGGCAGGACTCGCGATGAGGGCCAACGCTTCAGCTTCGCCCGAAGAAAGGCCGGTCAGATCGGAGCTGTAACCCTCGACCAATCGAATGCCGCCGCCGCGTCCCTGCTCGGTATAGACCGGCACGCCCATGGTCGACAGCGCATCGACATCGCGAAAAATCGTCCGCACCGAGACGCCCAATCGCTGAGCCAGCTCACCGGCGGTGAGTGCCTGAGCCCTTTGCAGGGCCATCAAGATGGCGATGAGTCGTTCGGCGCGCATGTCGGGATTACACCCTCAAACATTGACATCGCATGTCAACGAAAAGGGAATCACGAACCGCTCTCGATGTGAAGCGGTGGCTCGCGCGGGAGGACACATTCCCCTCCGGGCGGCGCAAGCCACCGAGCTCTTACATCAGC
The DNA here is from genome assembly GCF_016801985.1 of Steroidobacter gossypii. Classification (GTDB taxonomy): domain Bacteria; phylum Pseudomonadota; class Gammaproteobacteria; order Steroidobacterales; family Steroidobacteraceae; genus Steroidobacter; species Steroidobacter gossypii. The sequence goes on from NZ_JAEVLS010000001.1 coordinate 671,374, forward strand.
GGACGCCCATGAAGGCAGCGGTGTAATCCGCCTGGCTGCGGCGAATCGCTTCGTACGCTTCATCGCGACCATACACGTGCGTGATCTCGACCTTGTGATCCGGCGAGCCCGGAGCGTGCTTGTACGTGAGGAAGTAGTGACGCACGCGCTCGATCACCAGCTTCGGACACTGCGAAATATCGGTCAGGTGGCCATACACCGCGTCGTCACGCATGACGGCGATGATCTTATCGTCCGCCTCGTTATCATCGATCATGCGCAGGCCGCCGATGGGAATGGCCTGCACCAGCACGTCACCGTGGCCGATGGACTTTTCCGTGAGCACGCAGATGTCGATCGGATCGCCGTCGCCTTTGATGTCGCTCTTGCCGGTGCGCTCTTCGCAGTAGGCGGCGACGCGCTCGGCGCACAGCGTGCGCGGCAGGAAGCCATACAGCGACGGGCAGATATTCGAGAACCGCTGCGGCCGGTCGACCTTGAGCAGGCCGGTGGCCTTGTCGACTTCATATTTGACCGTGTCGGTGGGCACGATCTCGATATAGGCGGTTACGATGGACGGGGCTTCGGCGCCGAGATCGACGCCATGCCAGGGATGGGCACGAAACGCGGAAGGAAACATGGTCGACATGGATTACAGTAACGAGTGAGTGAACCAGGTTGAGCGGGGAATGAAGCCGGGTTGAAGCGCAAGAGGGAATCTTGGGCGACAATGACCGCCCGCCAGTTTACCTGAAGGACCACCCGGGCCGAGGCCCGCAACACCATAAGCTCATGACAGATCTGCAGCGCCTGATTCGCGATGTGCCCGATTTCCCCCGTCCCGGGATCGTTTTTCGGGACATCGCCCCATTACTGCGCAGCCATTTCGCCCCGACCATCGAGGCCATGAGCGGCCTGCTGAACGAGGCCGAATGGAGCCGGATCGATGCCGTTGCCGGCGTCGAATCGCGCGGTTTCATGCTCGGCGCGCCGCTGGCTTTGCGCCATGGCAAAGGCTTCGTCCCGATTCGCAAGCGGGGCAAGCTGCCGCCGCCCGTGGTCGAGATTCCGTACCAGCTCGAGTACGGCGAAGGGGTGCTGGAGATGCAGCCAGGCCAGGGCCGCGTGTTGTTGATCGACGACGTGCTGGCCACCGGCGGCACCCTGCGCGCCGCTGCCGATCTGTGCGGGCTGGCCGGCTACCAGGTCGACTGCCTGGCGGTCTTGCTGGACCTGAATCTCGTCCCGGGCTTCCGGTGGCAGGGAATCCCGGCCCGCACCGTGATCCGGTACCCGGCGACCGGAGCGACTGACAAATCTTGACCAGGGCCACAGTGCCCTGGGCAACGCCCTCGTTGACAATGGTGTGCAAGCAAGGAACGTCGTTCACGGGGTTGGCCATGAGAAACGCATTGAAGTCGGCGGTGCGCGCACTGGCGACGCTGGCATTGATCGCGGTGGTGAGCGCACCCGCTCGCGCCATCGAGCCCGGCGCGAAGGTCGACAACTTTCGCTTGCTCGATCACCGGGGCAAGTCTCACGAGCTCCACTCCCTTGCAGGCATGAAGGCCGTTGTGATCATGGTCCAGGGCAACGGCTGCCCGATCGTGCGCCAGGCGCTGCCTGCGCTCGCGGAGGTTCGCGCCAGGTATCGGAACCAAGGGGTCGAGTTTCTGCTGCTCAATTCGAATTTGCAGGACACGCGCGAACTGGTCGCCAGGGAAGCGGACGAATTCTCGATCGACTTCCCTATCCTGCTCGACGGAGCGCAACACATCGGCGAGATGCTCCGCGTGGTGCGCACCTCCGAGGTGTTCGTCATCGATCCCAAGGATTGGAAGCTCAAATATCGCGGCCCGATGGACGACCGTCTTTCGTATGAGCGACAGCGCCCCGCCCGCAATCACTATCTCACCGACGCGCTGGATGCACTGCTCGCCGGCAAGCCCGTGACGACGCCGTATGCCGAAGGCGTCGGCTGTCTCATCAATTTCCCGGAGCGCGAGCGCCAGGTGTCGCATTCCCCGATGTCGCATTAGGACACGCAACTCTTACAAGGCAGCGCGCTTCAAGCGCTTTTTCACGGCCTTCCGCGGCGTACAAATACTTACCGCAGATCTGTCGCCAATCGGCGAACCGGCCGATTCGAGGCCATCGCACGCGTTCAGTTTCGCTATAGTTCGCGTCTGCCGACGAAGCGGCCGAGATCGAGACCTATAAGGAACCCGTGCTGATGTTGAGAAAGGTGCTGCTAGCGCTGCTGCTGGTGCTAGGACCGCTGTCCGCCTTCGCCGCGACGATGTACATCTCCGATGAGTTGACTGTGCCGTTGCGCCGTGGCCCCTCGGGCGGCCACAGAATCATCAACGCTGCTCTGCCGAGCGGCCTCGCGCTGGAAGTGTTGGGCGAGGACAAGGCGGCCGGCTTCACTCAGGTGCGCACTCCGAATGGCACGGAAGGATGGGTACCCACTCAGTACCTCACCAGTCAACCCGTCGCGAAGGACCGACTGGCCGCGGCCACCAAGCGCGTCGAGGCGCTCGAAGCGCAGCTGAAATCCATCCGCGAAAATTATCAGGACGTGCGCGGCGCGCGCAGCGAGATCGAAGGCCGCGCCAACGAGCTGGCCAAGGAAAATCAAAAGCTGCAGAACGAGCTCGCCGAGATCCGGCGCGTCTCGGCCACCGCCATCACTCAATACGAAGAAAACAAACAACTGAAAGCCGAGAACGCCTCGCTGCAGACTCAGGTCACGCAATTGAGCGACGAGGTGCAGGACCTGAAGCGCAATGTGATGTTGCGCTGGCTGCTGTCGGGTGGCGGTCTGGTAGTGCTGGGCCTGGTGCTCGGCGCGTGGATCAAGTCGCGCCCCAAGCGCAGCACCTGGGCTTGAGAGTGCGGGCTTAAGAGAAGCCTGTGAACGATCGCGGCGCCAGTGTTGAGAGATCGTCGTGCCGTGGCCTGCAGGAGGACACCGATGGCCTTGGCAGCAACGGGCCAACTCGCAAAACGTACTCGCCTCGACCGCTCACAGGCAGGCTCACAGATTGATATGAGACCAGCACGATCACATCGGACCCGAGAGCGGACTCGCAGTTTCGAATGAGCTGCTTGTTGGTATAGATCAGGCAGCCTGCCAAAATGAACCCCCTCCGAGGAAGAGAGCTCGCAAAAAATCGTCGGGTTGCGATGTAACGGCAAATCCGATGCGCATGGCGACGTCATGGGAGTTGCAAAGCAATCCGTATCAGGGGCGAAGCAGCATTTCACGACTGCCGTCGGCTCGCACTCGAAACATCTGTCCTTTTTCAACCAACAGCGCCTCCATCACCGGCGCGTGAGTCCGCTGATCGCGATGTGGATAGACCTGCACGGCGATCACTCGTCCGTCGTACAAAGCCGTTACGGCTGGCACTCTGGTATGTCCGACCAGGATGGCCGCGACGCCGAAGCGCTCGTGGATCCGATCGATGTCGGCGGACTGGGCTAACGGAATCCCCGCATTGCGCGCGACTGCTTCGAAGTAGCCGCGATACCAGAGCGGACCGTTCTCACCCATCACGAACTGCGTTTGTTCGCTCGGCGTCGATCGCTCGCTCAGCGCGGCTCGGACGGTGCGATTGACTGTGGCGAGCGTCAGCCCGCGATCGAGCAGCTCGGGTGAAACGCCGCCATGCAGACACAGATACTTCCCGATCCGAAACATTGCCGCCTTGCTACGCAGCCATTGGCCCAGCAGGGACTGCTCGTTCCATAGCGACGTGTAGTTGTCGGCGCCCAGCAACGAGGCGACGTGCGGATACTTGGGATTGAGATAACGATTGTCGCCGGTGAGCACCATGGACTCATGGTTGCCGACCGCCAGATGGACGCCGCCGCCGGCGCGCGCCGCCTCCGCTTCCAGCTTGTATAGCAGCCACAACAATTCCGTCTGGTTCGGCCCGCGATCGAACACGTCGCCGAGCACGGCGAGCTGTCCTTTGCCGAACGACCAGCGCAACCGTTCGTCGATCACTCCGTGACGCTGGAGCAAGGTGGCGGCGATCTCATACTCGCCGTGCGTATCGGCCATCACGAACAACGGAGCGCGCGCCGTGACTTCGATCTCGTCGGCCGCTGGCTTGGCCGGACCGCGCAGCTTCACCTCGAACGCTGGCAACGTTCCGACCGCCGCGACTGTCACAACATCGCCTACCTTGACGTCTCTCTCGCGCACACGCGGCGAGTCGGCGTCGGACTCGATCCAACGCGCCGTCAACTTCCCGTCGGCTGAGCGAATCACATACGGCCCGTCCTGAAGCGACGCTGCGACGACCGGGCCGACACCCAGCGCAAACAACGCCATTGCGAACAACAACGAGCGCGTGCTGATCCGTAACTTCGTTCTAGTAACGTTCGACATGGCTGCGCATCATAGAGCAAATATTCACGGGGTGACGGGTGTGGCAGCCTGCGACGGCCGTCTATAGAAAGGGGAGGCAACATGGCCGGCGACATAATCGTGCTGAAGTTTGGCGGCTCGGTGTTGCGCAGCCACGCCGATGTGCCCACGGCCGTCCATGAAATCTACCGTTGGTATCGCGCCGGCTGGCGCGTGGTCGTGATTGCTCAGCCGACAGCGGCCGGCGATGGCGCGTTCGCTGCCGTGTTTGGCAGCGCTCTGGATCGCGTCGGAATTCCGGCACGCATGGTGGATTTGCGCGAGGTGTGTTCAAGCACCCTGCTCGATGGCAGCACCTCGAGGCTCCGAGTCACCCAACTGCAAACATCGTTGAAGCTCGCGCCGGTGCTGGTGCTGGCGGGGCTCGCTCACGACAGGCTCTGCGGCTTGCCGATCTCGGAGCCACAGGACTCGGATCATTTCGCTGTGTACCTCGCTCACGCGTTGCGGGCCAATCGATGTCGTTTGCTCAAAGACGTCGACGGCGTATATGAGGCCGATCCTGCGGTCGCTCCCCCGTCGTCGTTGCAACGATTCTCGGCGCTCGGATATTCCGACGCACTCGAGCTGGCAACGACATTGATTCAGCCGAACACCGTTCGCCTGCTGGATCGCTATTCGGCGCGCGCCGAAGTTGCCGCCATCGCCTCGCCATACGAATCCGTCATCGGTCGCTTTGGCCGCACGCCCGCGCAGCGCGCAGCTGTCACACCCACTCGCGTGCTGATGCTCGGGCGAGGGGAGATCGGTCGTGGGATCCACGACCGAATCGCCGCCATGAGCGAGCACTTCACCATCGTCGGCGCGCTGATTCGCGATCGCTGCAAACATGCCGCTCCCAGCACGGTGCTGTTCGACTCGGTGAACGCCGCCATGAATCAGCAACCCGACGTGGTCATCGACGCCCTGCCCGGCCTCGAGCCAGCGCACTCTCTGGTGAGCCATTTCCTGGAGCGCGGCGTCAGCGTGATCTCGGCGAACATTCCGCTGATGGCCGAGTTGGGCCGCAAGCTCGGCGGCCTCGCTGCCCGATGCAATGCTTATTTGAAGTACAGCGCCGCGGTCGGCGGCAGCGCGCCCATGCTCGAGACTTTGCGCCGTGAACTGCACCACCACGATGTGAGCTCGATCTCGGTGGTGTTCAGCGGTCTGGCCAACCAGCTCCTGGACCGTTGCGCCCAAGGCATTCCGCTGAACGAACTGATCCTGAACGCGGCCGGCGAAACCGGCGCCGGGCGTCTGCACGAAGAACTGTCTGGAGCGCATGCCGTGCACAAGCTCCGAGTGCTGTCCCGGCACGCCTTCGGCCGCGACCCGGATGCGCTGCGCGTGGCCGCGCTCGATGTCGAAGCGTTGCAGCGGGCCTGCGATGGGCTAACCGAGAACTGCACACTCCGCCTGGTGGCGCGTGCGTGGAAAATCAGCCACTGCGTTTTCGGTCAGCTGCAGATGGAGACGCTGGGCAAGTACGACCCGCTGGCGCAGGGATCACCGGAATGGAACAAGTTGCTCATCACTCGTTCGAACGGACAGGAACTGCTCATTCAGGGCCGTGGCGCCGGCCGTTGGCCGGTCACCGAAGCGCTGATGGCGGATTTGCTCGACGTGCGCTTCGCGCAGCTGGCGTCGGCGACGTTCGCATCTCGATTTAGATAATATGCGGCCATGAGCATCATCACGCTCGGTCCCGCGCGCATGGGCGACGCCCCGGCGATCGCCCACCTGTCACGCGATCTGGTCGAAGCCGACCTGCCCTGGAGCTGGACGCCCCGGCGGGTCGCCGGCCTCATGCGCCAGCGCGAAAGCGCTGCCGTGATCGCCCGCGATCGGAATCGCCTCGCCGGTTTCATTCTTGCCCAGTATGGCGACGAGTCGGCGCACATCGCCTTGCTCGGCGTGGCGAACGAATATCGCCGGCAGGGTATCGGTCGTCTGCTGGTGCAGTGGGTGGAAGAGACGGCGATGGTCGCGGGCCTGTTCCTGGTGCGACTGGAAGTGCGCGCCATCAAGCGTGACGCCCGCCATTTCTACGCCAACCTGGGTTATCGAGAGATCGATCGCGTGCGCGGCTATTACAGTGGCATCGAGGATGCGATCAAGATGTCGCGCGATCTACGCGCGCTGTCGACGTCCAAATAGTTTTGTTCATCAGGGCGCTCCCCCTTCGGGGGAGGCCCTTGCTATTCCCAGCTAGCCTCCCCGTCCGGGAGGCCGCGTTCAACGCTCGTTCGATCAGAACAACTCGCCCGCCGGGCCGGGCAGCATCTGCGAGCGCACCAGCGGAACCGGCGGACCGCCGTACGACAGGAACTCGTCGTTGAATTGTTTCCACGCCTGACGACCGCCGCGGCTGCCGGCCCAATCGTCACGCAGCTTGCGAATCATCAGTTTGCCCATCGTGTAGTTCAAATAACCGGGATCGTAGGTGCCACGCGCCGCCTGCTGGCGAGCGTTGCCGGCATCCTGGAACGCCTTTTCTTTGAACATCTGCTCGCACTGAGCCACCGTCATGCCCTGCGTGTGCAGCCCGACGGCGCACATGTAACGAACGTTTCGCAGCAGCGCGTTCAACAATTGACCGACATGCAGCTCCGGCTGGGTGGCCGCGATGCCGTGCTCGATCATGAGCTCCTCGCTGTAGTGGGCCCAGCCTTCGGCGAACGCATAGCCGACGAACAATTGTCCGAAGCGCCATGACGAGCGGTTCGAGTGCAGGAACTGCAGGAAATGACCCGGCCAGACTTCGTGGATTGAAGTGAACATCAGATCGGCCTTGCCGGGCACGTACGCTTCCTGCTCGGCCCTGGACCAGTTCGGGTCCGGCGGCGCGATGTAATAGACCGAGGGCAGCTCTTTCTCGAACGCACCGGGGATATTGATGTATGCGAAATTCTGGCGGCGATACGCCGGCGCTTCCTCCACCTTGGCCTCTTCAATGCCCGGGATGCTGACGATGTCGTGATCGAGGAGGAACTTTCTAAGGGTTTCGAGCTGCGCCCGTGCGCCAGCCACCGCGCCGCCTTCCGGCTTGTCGGCGTTCATGCGCGCCACGCACTCCTCGATCTTTGCACCCGGAGCAAAACGTTTGCAGGCTTCGTTCAAGGCCGCCAGATTGCGCTCCAGATCGGCGCGACCGATGGCTTCGATCCTGTCCAGCGGCACATCGACATTCTCTGTCATGCGCAACATCGCGGCGAAGCGCTCGGGCCCGAGCGCATAAGCGTCGTTGGCGTTGGCGCGCTGTGATTCGAGCCACCTGGCGAATTCCTCGATCGCCTTGGCCGCCGGTTCGATCGCCTCGGCCAGCTCCTTTTTCAGCTCCTCCGGCACCTCCGCGAACGCCTGCGGCACGTCGTTGCGATAGAACTCGGCGAAACCGCCGTAGCTCTTGACGCTGAAATCGACGAACGTGCGCGGCAACGGCAGTTCCAGATTCGATTTGATGTGATTCAACGCGCCGGGCACCTGTTTCACATAGGCAATGAACGCGCGCGCACGCTGATCCGCCGGCGCGTACGGCGTGTTCACATAGGTGCTCGGATCGAGACCGGCGTTGAGATACCAAGCCGGATTGGTGAACGGCTGCCGCGCTTCGCGCAGGTAGAACAGATCGTTATCGATGCGGCTCACCACGTAGTCGCGCTGGAAGCGCTCCTCGGGCATCAGGCTGTCGTCATCGAAGCCGACCGCTCGGGCGCGCATCTGCTCCAGGCGCGCGATCTCCTTCTTGATGCCTTCGGCGCTCCAGTCGGGCATCTGGCCGTCGAATTCGTGCCGGCCCTGCCACACCGCGAAGCTCGGATTGGCGCGAAAATAACTTTCGACGAAATCGTCGACGTACTTGGTCCATTCGACATTGACCACCGGCGCGGGCGGCTCGGTGGCGCGCGTGTTGGGCTGCTGGGAGCGATCGCATCCGGCCAGTGCGGCCAGCACCATGACGATGCACAGAGTGCGATGTAAACCTGCCATTCCCAGTCCTCGCGACAAGTGAGCGGGCAATGATAACCGCTCAGCGTCGGCTGGGGGACGCCGGCGCGGCTGCGCCGGCGTCAATCAGCAATTTTTACGTTGTTCAGAAATCCATCCGCAGCGACACGCCGTAAGTGCGCGGCATGTTGGTGAGATAACCGACGCGGGCGCGAGTGCCTCGCTCACGATCCAGCGACAGGAACGCGCGCTCGTCCCACAGATTGTTGACGAAGGCCGCTGCCTCCCACGAGCCGGAGCGCACACCGAAGCGCAGATTTCCGAGCTCGTAGCTGGGCAGCTCCGGATCGTACGTAAACTGCGTGATGGTGGGCGCACCGAACATGAAGAACCCCGGCGCTCCAGGACAACCGACGCAGCCGGTCGGCGGCTCCTGATCGGCCAGCTGGGTGTAGGAAGAGCCGACCACCTGGAACGTGAGATTCACGAAGCCCTCCAGCGTGTTCGACAACGCCCAGTTGTATGTGGCGCTGGCCGCGGCCTGGAACTCGGGCGAGGTCGGCAGACGGTTGCCGTCGATGATGCCGGCGATCGGCTGGCCGATGGCGCTCAAGCGAGTCTCGGTGATCTCCGCCTGTACATAGGTCGCGGACACTCCCAAGTCCCAGTGCTCGTCGGGCCGCGCGAACAGCTCGAGCTCCGCGCCGACCGCTTCCGCCTGCGCATTGAGCACGATGCGCGACGAGCACGAGCCCGCATCCGCGATCACCTGCAGGTCGTCGATGTCCGAGTAGAACACGGCGGCGTTGAAGGTGATGCGTCGATCCGCCAGCAAGGTCTTGGCGCCGAGCTCGTAGTTCAACACCTTCTCGTCATCGAACGTCGGCTGGCCGCTGTACGTGATGAGATCGTCGTCGCCGCAAAGCTCGACGTTGAGCGGATCGTTGATGCCGCCCAGCCGGAAGCCGCGCGCCACTTGCGCGGTCAGCAGTATGTCCTCGTTGGGCTCGAACGAAAGAATCACGCGCGGCGAAAAGCCGTCCGAACTGGTCTCGCCCGGCTGCCGGGTGTAGCCCACGTCCGCGAACACGCCGGCGAATGTCAGGAAACGTTCTTCTTCGAAATCGTAGTAGCGCAAGCCACCGGTGAGTGACCACTGCTCGTTGAAGTGCCAGGTGCCTTCGCCGAACAGTGCGAACTGCTGAAAGTCATACGGCACTTGTGAGAAATAGGGCGTGTTGGGCGGCGCGTTGTAGCCGACGCTGGTGCGCCTGCCGAGCCGTGTCAGCAAGTCGTCGTAGCCGGGCGTGGGCAGGTTCTGGCCGTAGTCGCGATCGATGTCCTGATAGAACGCGCCGACCAGCCATTCGAATGCGCCGCCGCCATCCGAAGCCAGACGCAATTCCTGGCTGAAGGATTTCAGCGAGGTGGTGTCGTAGAGCGGTGAGTTCAGGCGCACGTCGGCGGGAGTGGCGATGCCTCGGCCGTCGTCCAGCGACAGGGTGACGCTGCCGGTCAGCTGGCTCGCATCGCGCAACACCACCACATCGCGATCGGTGTACGAGCTGATGGAGGTCAAGGTCAAACCGCCCAGACCGAACTCCAGTTTCAGATCGGCCAGTGTGAACTCATCGTCGATGCCTTCGCGGATTTGCGTCACCTGGCCGCGCTCTCCCGGATTCACCGGCGGCTGTTCGGTCGTGAATGGATTGCCGAGGATGTTATAGACATCGATGCGCGGATAGCCGTCCGTTTCGAGCTTCTGATAAACGATGCGCGGCGTGATCGAGATGGTTTCGCTGGGTTGAATCAGCAGCGCAACGCGCGCGCCGCTCTTCTCGCCGCTATTCACATCCTCTCGCACTGCGCGGCCCGGATAATAGGAGTCGATGAAACCCGCCATCTCGTTGTAATAGCCGACCAGGCGCAGCGCCGTCGTCTGGCCCATGGGCGCATTGATCATGCCCTTGATGCCACCGCCCCAATCGGTGTCGGTGCCGGTGTAGCCACCGACTTCGACCGCGCCTTCGAACTCGCCCAACTGCGGCTGACGTGTGATGTAACGCACCGTGCCGGCCGAGGAGCCCGCGCCGAACAATGTTCCTTGCGGACCTCGCAACACTTCGAAACGTTCCAGATCGAACAGATCCAGGTCGGGCGTGAACAGCGCCACCGAAATGGCCGACTCGTCCAGGTACACCCCGACCGACTCTTTCACGCCGGGCTGATCGCGCACCACCTGTCCGGCGCTGATGCCGCGGATGGCGACCTGGCTCTGACCGGGCCCGAGATCCGTGATGGTCAAACCGGCGAAGTTGCGCGACAGCTCGACGATATTGGCCGAGCCGGAATTGCGGATCTGTTCTTCGCTGGCCGCCGCGACGGAGAACGGCACATCCTGCAACGCCGTCGCACGCTTCTGTGCGGTGACGATGATTTCGGCGATGAGCTTTTGGTCCGCTTCGGCCGGCGTCGCTGCCGCGGCCACTCGCGGAGTCATCACCAATCCCAAGGCAAACGCCACCGCGCCCAAGATCACGACATTGTGCTTGTTCATGAATCCCCCCCCCTGTTCGAACGACGCCGCGCTTTAGAATTTGAGCGCGGCTCTGGCATGGAAGAATCGGCCGGGCACCGGGTACAGCGTGCCGTCGTAGTTATTGAGATCGCAGCTCAGGCACGGCGGTGGATCTTCGTCCAGCACGTTGTTGACGCCGATGGCCAGCTGCAGTTGTCGATCGAAGGCAGCCGGGGTCCAGCTCACCCGCAGGTCTGTGTAGACCTTGCTCTCCATTTCGTTGGTCAGCCGCACCGGATCGGAGCACAACTGCTCGGTCAAGTCGTTGTCGATCACCGACTGCGGACAGATCTCGGTGAGATCGCTCAGGTACCGCAACGTGAGCGAAGTGACGAAATCGTTGAGCAGCCAGTCCGCACTCAGCGTCGACTTGTAACGGACGTAGCCGCGGATCGGCGAGCCCACTTCCGTGCCGGCCCGCTCCGTCGCCACCAGCCCGCTGGTGCCAAGGGTGAATTCCTTGTAGCCCGCCAGATAAGTGTTGGCCCACTGGAAGCGGAACGAGCCCACCCCGCCGAGCTCGGCCGTCGCCAATGTGAACGTCCAGTCGAAGCCGTCGGTTTCGATGCGGCCGATGTTGGTGAGCTGGTTGGCGAACGCGGTGATCGAGCCGCCCGGCCCGCGCACGATGCCGCCGCAGAACAACGGGTCGAGCGTATTCACGCAATTGGTCAGCAGCGTTTGCGCCGTCAACGCCTGGATCGCGTCGTCGAGCTCGATGTCGTAGTAATTGACGTCGAAGGTGAGATCGTCGATCCAGCCTGCGTTCCTGGCCCACGTCGGGCTGTAAGTGAAGCCGATATTGCGCGTCTCCGACGTCTCCGGCACCAGGTTCTCGTTGCCGCCGGTCTGCACACTGATCTGTTGATTGATCTGCGTGAACGTGGTCGGCACTCCCAGGGCCGCGCAGTTGGCGCGTACGGTGGCCGAAGGGTTGGCGGAGTAGTTGGAACAGGGATCGTTGATGTTGCTGTCGAAGCGCGAGCCGGTGTTGAACAGCTCACCGATGTTCGGCGCGCGGAAGCCTTCGGCATAGCTGGCGCGTATCGCCAGATCGTCGATCGCTCGCCAATAGATGCCGCCCTTGAACACTTCGTCGCGACCGATGCGGTCGTAGTCGGACGAGCGCACGGCCGCCGACAATTCCAATCGGCGCACGGCCGGCAGATCGGCAAGTATCGGCGCACGCAACTCGAGATATGCTTCGCGCACTCGAGTGTCACCAGCCGTCGGCGCCGCCGGCACGTCGGCTGTCTCGCCCGCCTGCACGGTGGCGTCGGGCGTGAACGAACCTTCCTCTTTGCGATATTCGAAGCCCAGCGCGTATGCGAACGGCCCCGCCGGCAGATCGAACAGATCGCCGCTGACGTTGGCGATGATGTCGTTGAGCTCCTGTTCGCTCTGGTCGTTCTGCGTGAACGTGACCCAGTCGAGCATTTCCTGGGTGATGCTGCCGCTGCCATCGGGCCCCATGCCGCCAAAGATGTTGAACGGCACGCAGCCCGGCACGGCGACACACGCAGCTTCTGGCCCGAGCGCCAGCGCCAGCTTGCGCGCATTGAAGATGTTGTGGCCTTGCTGCGAGGCGTTGTTACGACCCCAATTCAAGCTCACGTCCCAGAAGATGGGCCGATCGGCGAATTGCAACTCACCGCTCAGGCTGCCCGAAATCATCCAGGTGTCCACCGTTTGATCGAAGATCCGCGGGCCCGCTTCGAGCGGCCGGCGCCCGATGGTGATCAGGTTGCTGCGACCGTCCAGGTCGATGCCGAACGGGTTGTAACGTTGGTCCGCGGGAATGAAAATATTGTCCAGGTAGAACCCTGCGCCGGCATCGGAGCCGAGGAACAGCGGATTCGGCGCGGCCTGATTGCTCGACTTGCGATTGGTGTAGGCCGCCGTAAAGCGCAGCGTGACGTTGTCCGCAACGTCGTACTCGGCCTTGCCGAACAGATTCACCCGCCGGTTCGGTGTGACCAGATAGTTGTATGGCCGGAAGTTGAAGCGGTCCGGCGTGCCGAAGGCATGAAAGTCGCCGCTTGACGGATTGTTCGGATCGTAGGTCGGCAAGCTCGTGCCGTTGTTGAGCGCGCCGTTGTTCAACGTGACATCGACAACGTCGGGGTCGCCGTCGCCATCCACGTCGCCGCGGGGATCAAGAAAAATAAAACGTCCTTGCGGTGTGCCGGAGCTGCCGCCCACGCCCTCGGGCGCACCGTAGATCACTGCACTCGATAGCGCGCGGTCGTCGGAGAACACGGCATCCTGTCGCGAATAGCTGGCCGTGAAAAAAGCGCGGCTGCGCTCGGCGCCGGCGCCAAAAGAAATGCTGTAGTCCTGCGTGTAACCATCGCCCTCGTCATACGCGGATTGATTGGTTTCGAGCTCGAAGCCGCGATAGTCCGAACGCGTGATGATGTTGACCACGCCGGCGATCGCGTCCGAACCGTAAATCGGCGAGGCGCCGTCCTGTAGCACTTCGATGCGATCGATGGCGGAGGTCGGCACCGTATTCAGATCGACCGCGCCCGACACGCCGCTCGCCGAAGAACCGCGCACCCAGCGTTTGCCGTCGACCAGAACCAGCACGCGCTTCGACGTGAGATAGCGCAAGTCGATTTCGCTGGCGCCGGCGCCGATGCCGCCGCCATCCGGTGGGAAGCCGAGATTGCCGCTGGAATTGTTGGAGCGATTCAGCGCCGAGCCGGAGATGGGCAGTCGCTGCAGATAATCGCCGACCGTGATCTCGCCACTGCGCTCGATATCGACCGAGGTGGCGGTCTGCAGGGGCGCGGCCCGTTCGAGCGGGTTCTGGCGAATGCGCGAACCGGTGACGATGACTTCTTCCGGCGCACTCTGATTGGCGCTCTGGGCCGCCGCGGGCGGACCGCACAGCAGGAATGTTGCCTGTGCGACACACAGGCTCACAGTGGCGGGTAACTGACGGGCGCTCCAACGATCGATCTTTGTTCTTTCCATGATCCGACCTCCGCTGGGAGATGGTCGGAACGTAGCACCGATCAGGGTTGCGCCAATACGTCTATATACTGAACTCCACCAGCTGCATACATTGCACGCAATTGCATGTTTCTTGGCTGCCGCTTTCTCACATCACCATCCTGGTGCAGTGCAATGATTTGCGCGTATACAACGCGCGCCACGGCCGCAGAAAACAGTGCGGGAATCAAAACAGGTTGGCGAAGAAGTAGCTGTAGGCACTGGGCGCGACCAGAGCGACGTATACCAAGCCGGTGATCGCGCCTCCCAAGTGCGCGTCGTGGTTGATACGTCCGCGCGCATTTTTAGCGGCGTACCATGTGTAGGCCAGATAACCGATGGCGAACAACGGCGCCGGAATGGGCAGCGGAATTGGAAAAATGATCAGCTTCTGATCGGGGAAGAACACGATCGAGGCGAACAGGATGGCCGAGATGGCGCCGGAGGCGCCCAGGGTGGAGTACTCGGGATTGTTCTTGTGCTTGAAATAAGTGCCGGCATGACTGATCAGCATGCCGGCCACATACAACGCCAGAAAATGGATCGAGCCGACCGCGCGCTCCAGCAGGAAACCGAAGAAAAAGAAAGTCATCATGTTGAATAGCAGGTGCACCAGGTCGCCGTGCACCAGGGTGCTGAGCACGACGGTGTCGTACTGCCGGCGGCGCAGGAACCAATAGGGCCGGAACACGCAACGTTCGACGAGCTTGGGATTGCCGAACAGGCCGACCAGGCTGGTGGCGATGGTGACGACGAAAATGATCAGCGCGGCGGACAGCGACAAACTCACGTGATTGTTTCCTGCGGAATCGTTTCTGGCGGACAGGGCAAAGCCGCGCCATTGTGCCGGATTCGTCCAGCCCGGGCGCGGCTCAAACGTGCAAAACCTGCTTGATGAATTCGGCGACCCGGCGACGGGAAGCGGCGAACGCGTCGGCGTCGTACCCCAGGGTGGGATTCATCGCGAATCGTTCACCGGCGTCGCCCGCATCGAGGTCGGCGCCGTCGAGCACGATGACGCCGTCCTCACGTTCGCTCAGTGACGGGCCGTTATGGGAGCGCACTCCCTGTAACACCACCGCCTGCGACAGCAGCGGCCAGTCGAACACGTGCCGGGCGCCGGCGAATTCGTGCAACTCGATGTTCGCGCCTGCCTGGCGGGCGCGGGCCACGAACTCACGGCAGGGTCCGATGGGATTCAGATCGTCGGCGGCCCCGTGCAGCACCTGGATCGGGCGCTCGACCAGCTGTTCGTCGCTCCGATAGCGGATGTGACAAGCGGGATAGAAGGACAGGTAGCCGGCAAAACCACCCCGCTTGGGTCCGTGCATGTCCTGGAACCGGCGCACCGCTGCATACAACGCAGCCTGGCCGCCACGCGAAAAGCCCATCAAGACCACGCGATTGGCATCGATTCGCGCATGACCGGACAGTACGTCGAAGGCGCGATACGCGTCGACGATCATGGCGAGCCGTCCCAGCTGTTCCTGATTCGCAAACGTGGTGTCGATGCCGCGGCCGGTAAAGCAGTCGAGCATCAAGCTGGCCACACCGCGATCGGTCAGGAAGCGAGCCCATTCATCGACATAGCCGGAAGCGCCTCCCGAGCCGTGCATCAGGATCACTGCCGGCACCCTGGCCGCGCCGGGCGGCAGGCGCAGGGCGGCCGTGAGCGTCACCGGCTGCGCTTCGCGCTGGCCAGTCAGGAACTGACGATCGGTGAGCGTGGTGGAAGGGATGGCGTGCAACTCCACCTTCCACGTACGAGAACCTGCTTCCATACGCGCTAGTTTAACCGCTGAATCGCGCTTGCTGGTTGATGACAGTGGCGGCGAGTCGGCGCAGACTCGGCCGACCACGCTATGTCCTCCGAACTCGCCCCGACGACCGTCGACGATCGCATCGGCATGCTCGATTCGATCCGCGGCATCGCCGTGCTCGGCATCCTGATGATGAACATCACGGGTTTCGGACTGCCGTATGCCTATGACAATCCCCTGGTGTGGGGATTGGAGTCGTCGGCCGACCTCACCGTATGGCGGATCATGACGCTGCTGTTCGAAGGCACCATGCGTGGCCTGTTCACGCTGCTGTTTGGCGCCAGCGCCCTGTTATTCCTGTCGCGACATGCCGCGCGCACTGCCGATTTGCGCCCCGCCGATTTGTATTTCCGCCGCACGCTGTGGCTGATGGTGTTCGGCCTGATCAACGGCTACGTGCTGTTGTGGAGCGGTGACGTGCTGCTCTATTACGGCGTTGCCGGCTTGTTTCTGTTCGTGTTCCGCAACCTCGCGCCGCGACAGTTGCTGTTGTTGGCGGCCGCGCTCATGACGCTGCAAACCATGATTACGGTCTCCGAATGGAACGATTATCGTGAAGTGCAATCGCTGGCTGCGGCCGCCAGCGCACGGCAGGCCGCGGGGCTGCCGCTGACCGACGGAGATCAGGAAGCACTCGATGCGCTCGAAGTCGTGCAGAACGAGCTTCGGCCTGCGCGCGAGAATCTCGAAGCAAGCGTCGCCAACGTACGCGCCAGCTATCTGTCGGCCTTTGCCGTGCTGAGCAGCGACACCTGGTACATGCAGAGCGAGTTTTTCTTCCGCCACGGCCTGGTCGAATGCCTCGGCATGATGTTGCTGGGCATGGCGTTGCTGAAATCCGGCGTGCTGTCGGGAAGAAGTCCGACGCGTGTGTACGGCGCCATGATGGTCGTCGGCTATGCCATCGGCTTGACGATCAACACGATCGAGTTGCGACAGATCGAGGCCGGGCAGTTCTCGCCCGACACCATGCTGCGCACTTTTATCACTTACGATCTGGGCCGCATCCCCATGACCTTGGGACATCTCGGGGCCATCGCGCTGCTGTGTCGCGCGCAATGGTTTTCCGGTGCTTCGCGTGTACTCGCCTCGGTCGGGCAATTGGCGTTGACCAACTATCTGACGCAGAGTCTGTTTTGTTTGTTTATTTTCACCGGCGCCGGCCTGGCCTGGTACGGACAGCTCGCGCGCCACGAGCTGTACTATGTAGTGCTCGCGATCTGGGTGGTGCAGCTGGCGTGGAGCCCCATATGGGTGCGGCATTTCCGTTATGGGCCGGCCGAATGGATATGGCGCTCGCTCACTTACTGTCAGTGGCAGCCGTTCCGACGCGGTTCAACGGCGGCGCGCGCCACTGCATCAGCCTGACTGCGCTTCGAATATCTTGCGCACCGATTCCATAGTGTCCGCGTCTTGGAGACGCTTGTCGTCACGATAGCGTTTGACTCGCGCGAGTCGCAGCGCCAGTCCGCCGGGATATCGCGGGCTTGCCTGTAAATCGCTGAACGCAATCTCCACCACCAGCTCGGGCCGCACATACACCGTCCAATCGTCACGATGCGTTTCGCGCGCCAGAAATTCTTTGGTCTGCCATTCGAGCATGGCGTCGGTCAAACCCTTGAACGTCTTGCCCAACATGACGTATTCGCCGGTCGCCGGATCGAGCGCACCGAGATGCAGATTGGAGAGTTTGCCGGTGCGCCGACCGTGCCCCCACTCGGCGGCAAGCACCACCAGGTCCAGCGTGTGAGCACGTTTGATCTTGAGCCAACTCGCGCCCCGGTTGCCGGCCTCGTAAGGCGCGGACAATGATTTCGCCATGATGCCTTCGTGACCGGCGGCAATCGCGGCGTCATAGAACGCGCTCGCCTCTTGTTCCGAGGCTGTGACCAAGCGAGGGATGATCAATTCCGCAGGCACTGCGCGCGCCAGTGCTTCGTAACGATCACGCGTCGGCCGGTCGGCCAGGCTCTCGTCGCCGAGTCGAAGGCAGTCGAAGAAATACGCGCGCATCGGCAGCTCCGCCTGCAGCTTGGCAACATCGAGTTTCCTTCCGAAGCGACGCATCGTGATCTGAAATGGATGCGGCCGACCCGCGGCAGTGAACGCGATGGCCTCGCCATCCAGGATCACTTCCCTGGCAGGCAACTCTCTGACCGTGGCGGCGATCTCGGGAACGGCTGCAGTCACATCGTTGAGACTTCGCGTGTAGATGTGAACGGAGTCGCCACTCTTGTGCACTTGAATGCGTGCGCCGTCCATCTTCCATTCGAAGACCGCGTCTTCACCCAGCTGTTCCAACGCTTCGCCGACATCCGCCGCCGTTTGCGCCAGCATCGGCGCCACCGGCGAGAGCAGCTCGAGTTGAAAATTCGCCAGCGCGCTTTCACCTTCAACCAACGCAGCATGAGCGACGGCGCCCAGGCTCTTCGCATACATCGCAGCTCGGCGCACCTTGTCGACCGATAACTGCGCCGCGGCGGCGATTGCATCGACCATCACGCCTGCCAGCGCGCCCTGACGCAGCTCGCCGATCAACAATCGGATCAGGAAATGCTGCTCGGCTTCGGTAGCACGTGAGAACAATTCCTTCAGCGCTTCGGCGCGACGCGTTGTCGAACCGGCGCCGCGAATGCTGGCGATCTCGGTCAATCGCCGATCGACGTCCAGCACAGTTAACACCGCCTCGCCGGCCGATTCCGCGGTCGCGCTTTTCAACACCGCGTAACCGATGCCGAACTTGCCTTGCGGCGTGTCGCCCGAAAGATAAGCGACGCCGACGACGATCTCGTCGGGTTGGAATTGCCGCAAGCACGCGGCCAGTTCGCGCACTTTGGCCAATCGCGCCGACGTGGCCGCAACCCTGGAGGATGTTTCGACGATGGTCGCGAGCAAGGTCATGCGGGCGTAACGCGATGACGCGAATCAAAGTTGCAATCCGCCGAGGATAGACGGCGGCAAATAAAAAGGCACGGCGCAATCCTTGTGCCGTGCCAAGTGCAGGATGAGCGGGAGGCGCCCTCTCCTGCGAACCGATCGCGGTTGCGACTTACCGCGTCGCGCCGCCGAACGTTCCGCGCACGCCCAGCAGAATCCGGCGAGAGCCGGACTCGAAAGCGAACGGCAGGTTCTCGTATTGCATGTACTGGCTCTGATCCTCTTCGGTCAGGTTGATCGCCTCCAGCGTCAAGCCGATGCTGTCCGTGACCTGGTAGCCGAGCTGCGCATCGAGCTGGCCATAGTCGCGATTCCAGACGCCGTAGGTGCGCGTCCCGCCGCCGTCGGAGAACTGGAAGTTGCCGTCGAACGATTCGTCGCGCCAGGTATAGGACAGACGCGCTTCGAAGCCGAAGTTCTCGTAATAGAGCTGCGCGTTATAGGCATGCTTGGCGACGCCCGGGATGGGCAGGCCGCTGTCGATATCGTTGCTGAACGGCGATTCCGAATCGGAATAGGTGTAGTTGAGGTTGAAGCCGCCGCCGAAATCGAACGCGTACTGGCCCGCGAGCTCGAAGCCTTCGATGGTGCCGCCCGCGCCGTTGATCGGCCGCTGCACCGGCCCGAAGCGGCCCCCGGCCTGATCCGGCACGAATACGGATTCGGTCACCACCGTGATGAACGAATCCACGCTCTTGCGGAACGCGGTCACCGCCGCCAGGCCCTGCCTGCCGAAGTAATATTCGTAGCCCAGGTCGAACTGCTTGGCGCGATACGGCTCGAGCTCCGGATTGCCCGAGCTGCCGTTGGTGAACTCGAACAGATCGGTCACCGGGTTGCGCGTGAAGTTGGTTTCGAAGCCGCGTCCCAGCAGGAACAGGTCCTGGCGCGCCACCACCTTCGCCGCCGACACGCGCACTTTGTGACCTTCGGCCACGTCCAGCACGATGTTGGCGCTCGGCAAAACGTCGGTGTAGCTGCGATCGACCACGTTGGTTTCGTAGTCGCGCAGCACGCCGTTCCAGCTGTCCGTGCCCCAGTACGTCGGGTTGGGCAGCGCTGCGTTCTGCGCGACCGCCAGCTCGGTGCGCATCACGCGCGCGCCGAAGTTGATGTGATATCCGTCATCCGGCGCGCCGATATCGGCCATCAGATAAGCCGAAGTGGTTTCCTCCTCGACGTTGAATGTTTCCAACGGCGAGGGGAAGAACGTGAACGGCGTGTCCGGATACAAAGACTGGATCCACGCCAGCGCGTTGTTCATCTGGCCGCGATTCTGCACCAGCACGCTGCTGGTGCCGGCGTTGCCCGAGCTCCAGAATCCGTTGATGCGCTCCACGCGCCCCGGCGAGCCGACCATGGTTTGATACGGCAGGATCAACGCCGGCGCGTCGCCGAAGCGGCTGCCGACCGAGCAGTTCGGCCGGCCTGGCGTTCCCAAGGGCGCTCCGCCCGCGTCCAGCGAATCGCACGCCTTCGGGCCGATGGCGCCGTCCTGGAAGTAACCGAAGTTGGTCCAGTTCGCGCCGTAGTCGATGCCGTCCAGATCGCTGCTGCCGTGATAGTCGGCTAGGTAACGGCCGAACTCGTAATCGATCTCGCGCTTGGCGCCGCGCACACCGCCGCTGAAAGTCACATTCCTGGAGCTGAAGAATGCCGGATCCCACTGCAGGTCGGCGCGCACCGACCAGTTTTCCGCGTCGGTGTTATCGGCGAACGCCCAGTGCGACTTGAAAAAGGCGTTGTTTGGATTGGTGAACAGATCCTGATTGCCGACCAGGGTGAAGGTCGGCAGCTCGCCGCCGTTGTTGTCGTAACGGAACTGATAGTTGGCGGGCGCGCCGGCGTTGGGCGCAAAGCCCGGACCGCCATCGAGCGCACGTACGCCGTACTGGGTGTAGCGCACGTCGTTGTTGGCGCTGCCGCTCTTCTGATCGGCTTTCGAATAGGCCGCCGAGCCGCTGACGCGCACCGCGCCGCCGTTGTCCCATTTCATGCCCAGCTGGAAATTGTCCGAGTTGATCTCGGTGTTCTTGACGAACGAAATCGCCTCGGCCGAGTTGGCCGTGAACGTGCCATTGAGTAACACGCCGTTGGGGTCGATCGCAAAAGGCTGCGTGATGTCGATGCCGGGCGATTCCAGCGAGAACGGAAACTTCAGCGATGCTTCCTGGGTGAGGATGTCCAGATTCGAGTGGAACCACATGCCTTCGATCTCGAGCGAATCGGTGGGCCGGAACGCCACCGAGATCGAAGCACCCAGGCGCTCGCGCTCTTCGTCACGATCGGTGGTGTAGCGATACTCGGGTGCAAAGTAATCCTGCTCCACGTCGTCGCGGTCGAGCCGATCGCTGAATTTCCATCCGCCGCGATTCTGTCCGCCGAGCACGTCGGTCTGGAACACCTGCTTGTCGTAGGACACCGAGGCCAGCACGGCCAGCCGTTCGTTGAATTTATGGCTCGCCACCACCGCGCCCAGCGGCTCCCAGCCCTCGCCGGCATCGGCATAGCGCAGATTGCCGGCGATATTGGTGCCCTCGCCGAGCGAGAACGGACTGCGGGTTTTCAAATTGACGATGCCGCCCAATCCGCCTTCGAGCTGCGCGGCGTTCGGCGACTTGTAAACGTCGATGCCGCCGAGCAACTCGGACGGGATGCCTTCCAGCGAATCGGTCTCGCGGAAATTGCCTTCGCCCTGCGTATACAGCTCGAGGCCGGTCAGAAAGATATCGTTGTTGAGCAACGTGACGTTCTGGTCCAGGCCGCGAATGCGCACCTTGGTGCCCTGGCCGTTGGAGCGATCGATCTGCACGCCGCTCAGGCGCTGCAAGGCTTCCGCCACGTTCTGATCGGGGAACTTGCCGATGTCCTCGGCGGCCACCGACTCGACGATCTGATTCGCTTCGCGTTTGGTTTCCAACGCGGTGGCCAGCGAGGCGCGGAAGCCGGTGACAACCACCTCCTCCACCACGCCCGTTTCCTCGGTCTGCGCGTTGACGTTGGCCCAGCTGAAACCGCTCAAGGACGCGGCGGTAACTGCCAGGGCGCGTGAATAGTGCTGACGGTTTCGCATGTTTTTACCCCCAAATGCGATCGAACCTGCGAACTGATATGGGCCGATGACCCTTGTGTGATTCCCCCGACGGTGGCCAGGCATCCCTGCGACCGTCGCGCCGGATATTGGAACCGTATGTCTATCGTTGTCAATGTCGGGAATTAGGAAGTTTGTTCTCGTCTCTTAAGTCTCTGATGTTCATTGGCTAATTAGTGTTGACAGCGGCGGTCATACAATCGGGCGAGCGCTGTGCGGAAGCGCACAGCGCACAGTGGGATAACGCGGCGATGTGTAGGCGATGGTGGTTGTCGCGGCGGATTCGCGACAGTTGCTGGGAACTCAGGTCTGGCGCACAGCGCATGGGGTGATAGCGCGGCGTTTGGCGTTGCTGGAGGTCGTGGCGGCGGATTGGCGACAGCGTCGGGAACTCCGGTCTGTTGCATCGGGTTGTGATCGGGGCGCGAAACGGCGGATTTGAGATGATCGAGGACCTTGGTCCTCGTTTGCACACGCATGAAAAAATGGGCTCCGCTGTTGTGGATCACGATGCTCGGTCTGGCGGTCTGGGTGCTGACCGACCGGCTGCAGAGCATCGATTTCCAGGATGTGAAGCAACAGCTGCTGGCATTGCCCGCGGGCACGGTCATGCTCGGGCTGCTGTTCAGTGCCGGCGTATATGCGTTGGTGGGAATCTACGAAGGCATCGCCGTGCGCATGGCGAGCGGGCGAACCATGCCCCTGGTCGCTTTCAGAACGGCGATCATCGCCAATCCCATCGGTCGTGCGATCGGCCTCGCGCTGGTGAGCGGCGGGGCGTTGAGATATCGCATGTATGCGGCCGCGGGTTTATCGGCGCGCGAAGTGGCGACAGTGATCGTGATCGCCGCCATGCCTTATTTCTTCAGCGTCGGCTGGCTGATCGACCTGTCGCTTTTGCTCAATGCCGAAACCGCCGCGCAGGCGCTGCGTTTGTCCACCGGCATGGTGTTGCTGTTGGGTGCGATCGGACTGGCCAAAGATATCGGCTGGCTGACGTTCGTCATTCGTCGCAAGGAACCGCTGGTGGTGCGTGGCCAGCCAATCCCGGTGCCCACGTTGCGGGACGCGTCGATTCAGCTGGGCGTGGGCCTGCTGCAAATCTCGCTGATGACGGGAATTCTTTATGTGTTCATGCCGGAGGAGCTGGGCATGAGCTGGCCGGCCTTTATCGCGATCTACTGTATCGCCTTCGTCGCCGGACAACTCAGCAACGTACCCGCCGGCCTCGGCGTGCTGGAAGCGGCGCTGTTGCTGATGCTGCCGCAAGTGCCGCCTGGCAAGCTGCTCGGCGCCGTGCTCGCCTATCGCGCGGTCTATGAGATATTGCCGCTGCTGGTAGCGCTGAGCTTGTTCCTGATGTTCGAATCGACCAGCGCCAGCGGCTTTTTGCGCCGCCGGCTGCTGCGCCGTGGATAGTCTGAATCAGAAGCGACCCATCACTTCCTGTGCCCACGCCTTGCCATTGCCGGCCTGAGCGAGCGGCACGCAGGCCTCGTACTTGCCGGGGATGGCGACATGCTGCAGGACCTGAGTGGCGCCGGGCTCCGAACAGAAGAAGCCGAGCAAGGTCAGCTCCTTGGTCATGAGGAAGAACGGCCGCTGCAAATCTTTCGGGCGCGGATCGTAGGCCAGCTCGGTCGCAACCGCTTCGTTGTTGAACTTCTGCACCAGCTCGGTTTGCTGGCCGTTGTTCAGTTCCACGAAGCCCTTGCCATACTCCTTGCGAGCCGCGTCTTCGAAGGCCTGCAAACCGGTGACGAAGCGATCGCGATCCGCTTGCGTGTAGACATCCTTGAGCATGGTGTCGATGAACGACGCCACGCCGACGTCTTTGGCGCCGGGTGTGTCAGTGCGCGGGATGATGATCTCCGCGATGTCGGCCACGACCGCGGCCTGCTCTTTGGTGAGAAACACCGGCTGCCACGACGCTTCCTGCGGTTTGGGCGAGCAGCCATTCAGAACGCCGAGCACCGCGGGCGCAGATACGACGCCGCCCATGAGATAGGCGACTCGCTGCAACACCTGGCGACGGTTCATGCTCATGTCCGATCCCACTGTTGTTTCAGACTTCATGGGCAGCGACCTCAGATGTTCATCCGCTTGAGCTCTTCCACCGCGTGATTCGCGGCACGCGCGGTCAGAGCCATGTAAGTCAGCGACGGGTTCTGGCACGCGGCCGACGTCATGCACGAGCCATCGGTGATGTAGACGTTCTTGCAGGCGTGCATCCGGTTGTGCTTGTCCAGCACGGATGTCTTGGGATCGCGGCCCATGCGCGCCGTGCCCATCTCGTGGATGCCCAGGCCGACGCCCGTCGGACGATCGTAAGTACGCACGTTGCGATAGCCGGCCGCTTCGAGCATTTCGGCCGCGTCGTTCGCCATGTCCTTGCGCATCGCCAGCTCGTTTTGTTTGAGCGTGGCGTCGAACGACAGCACCGGCATGCCGAACTTGTCCTTGCGCGAGCGATCCAGGGTCACGCGATTCTCGTGATAAGGCAGGATCTCGCCGAAGCCGCCGATGCCCATGTACCAGGGGCCCGGCTGCGCGGCGCGCTCCTTCAGATCTTTGCCGAGCGTCTCATCGAGCATCAGTCCCGTCCAGCCGCCGCGAGACGCGCCGCCTTGGTAACCGAATCCGCGCAGGTAATCGCGCTTGTCCTTGCCAACGTTCCTATAACGCGGAATGTAGATACCGTTCGGGCGCCGACCCGTGTAGTACTTGTCCTCGAAGCCGTCGACCATGGCGCGCGCGCCGACGTCCAGCTGGTGGTCCATGATGTTGCAGCCGAGCTCGCCGCTATCGTTGCCGAAGCCGTTCGGGAAGCGGCTGGAGGTGGAGCTCAACAGGATGTGCGTGGTGCCGAAGGTCGAGGCGCACAGGAAGATCACTTTGGCAAAATAGTCGGTGGTCTGGCGCGTTTCGGCGTCCATCACGCGCACGCCGGTGGCACGCTGCTGCTTGTCGTCGTAGATGATCTCGTAAACGATGGAGTTGGGCCGCAACGTCATGTTGCCGGTCTTCTCGGCAGCCGGCAGCGTGCTCGAGTTGCTGCTGAAGTAGGCGCCGAACGGGCAGCCGCGGATACACATGTTCCGGTACTGACAGGTGCCTCGCTGCGGGCTGTGAGCCAGCGGCGCAGTCAGGTGCGCGACCCGGCCGATGGTCATCTGCCGTCCCAGCTTGTCCGCCACCGCCTGTTTGAAATGTTTCTCGACGCAGTTCATCTCCATGGGCGGCAGGAACTTGCCGTCGGGCAACTGCGCGAAACCTTCGTTCTGGCCGCTGACGCCGATGAAATTCTCGACATGGTCGTACCAGGGCGCGAGATCCTCGTAACGGATCGGCCAGTCCACCGCGATTCCATCCTTGGCGTTGGCCTCGAAATCCATCGGGCTCCAGCGATAGCTCTGCCGACCCCACATGATGGAACGGCCGCCGACGTGATAGCCCCGAATCCAGTCGAAGCGATTCACCTCGGTATAGGGGAACTCGGTGTCGTCGACGAACCAATGCTTGGTGGCCTGGGTGATGGCGTAACCGGTGCGCGCGGCTGTCTCCTGGCGCTCGAGCTCTTCGGCGGTGGCGCGCCCCGCATACGGGAACTCCCACATCTGCTTGGTGGCTGTCGGGTACTCGCCGTGCTTGACCATGCGGCCCCGGTCGAGCACCAGGGTCTTGAGGCCCTTTTCGGTCAGCTCCTTGGCGGCCCAACCGCCGCTGATACCGGTACCTACCACAATGGCGTCGTAAGTGTTCTGGTTCATCCAACCCCCTCTCGCGCCGCCGCTCCGGCGGTCGATCTATGGCTAGTTGCCGGAGTGTAACCGGTTGCATTCGCTACCACCACGCATTGCCGCAATGAGTTTTTCAGGAGCTCGGCCGGGTAGCGGGCGGCGCGGCGCGTTTGCTTGCCCGATTCAGGGCCCATTTCATGGGCCAGTAAACCGGCAAACCGGCGGCGAACAGGGCCATGCTCCACCAGAAAGCTTCGGCGCCGGCGCCGAACAGGGTCCACAGCGAATACAGCGCCGCAAGCATCGCCACGAGCAAGAATAGCGACAAACGCCGGCCCGCCTCGCCCAACACCCCGCCCCAGCACAGCTTGAGCGCGGCCACGGCGCAGCACAGGTACATGACCAGATAGGTCGAGGTGGCCACCAGAATGATGAATGTGAACACCTGGACCATGGAGCGGCTGTAATTCATCAACACCAGCAGGGTGAGCAGGCCGCTGGTGATCAGCAGCGACATGCCGGGCGTGCCGTGCCGGGATTCCCGCGCGAAAATCTTGGGAAACACCCCCTCGTTGGCCAGCACCCGAGGCATTTCCCCCTGCAACAGAATCCAGCCGTTGAGCGCGCCGAAGCCGCTGATAAAAGCAAATAACGCCAACGTACCGGCCACGCCGTCGCCCCAGAACATTCGCATGACATCGGCGAATGGCGCGCTCGAACTTGCCAGTTGCGAGCCGGGGATCAACAGCACGACCACGGAGCAGGCCAGAATGTAGATGCCCGCCACCATCAGCGTGCCCCACAAGGTTGCGAGCGGTATGTTCCGCTGGGGGTTTTCTACGCTGCCGGCCGGCACGGTGGCGGACTCCAGGCCCAGGAATGCCCACAATGTGAGAATCGCCGAGGCATTCACCGAAGCCAGCGAAAACGGCGTCGGCTGCAACTCGATCACTGATACGTCCGCCGTGATCAGCAACCACACGCCGAGCAGGATGATGGCGGCGAGCGGCAGCAGCTTCAGCACCGTCGTGACGATTTGCAGTCCGCCGGACTGGCGAGTGCCACGCCAGTTCACATAGGTCAGCACCCAAATGATCGCGCACGAAGCCAGAGCCGGCCCGCCACGCGTGTGTTTGATCCAGGGAATCAGCTCGGCCAGATAAGCAACGGTCGCGATGGCGATGGCGGCATTGCCCACCCAGATGCCCATCCAGTAGCCCCACGCCATGAAGAACCCGACGCCTTCGCCGAATGCGACGCGCGCATAAACGTAGGGACCGCCTGCTTGCGGAAACAGCTTCGCCAGGCGCGCGAACACGACGGCCAACGCGATCGCGCCGCCTGACGTAACGAGCCAGCCGAACACGCTGTTGAGGCCGTAGGGCCCGAGCGACGCGGGCAATAAATAAACACCGGAGCCGACGGTGTTGCCGACCACCAGTGCGAGACACATCCAGAAGCCCATTTGACGACGCGGCGACTGGAGCGTGCTCATGACTTCAGTGCAGCCCGATGGGTCGACCGGCTTTGATGACGCCGCGAACCTGATGCAGCTTCTCGATATCGATGAGTGGATCGCCCTCCACCGCGATGATGTCGGCGAACTTGCCTGGGGTGATGCTTCCCAGCTCCCTTTCCTTGCCGAGCAACCGGGCCGAGCTCAACGTGGCGGAGCGGATCGCCTCCATCGGCGTCAGCCCGTAGCGGACCATATAAGCGAACTGCCGAGCATTGTCGCCGTGAGGATAGACGCCGGCGTCCGTGCCGAACGCGATTCGCACGCCAGCCTTCACGGCCTTGGCGAAGCCATCGCGCTGCCGCTGCGTGGTCTCGTCGTTCTTGCGCATGATCTCTTCGCTCCAGTGATCACGCCGGCCGGTCTCTGCGATGTAATCGCCGTTGTAGATATCGGCCACCAGCCAGGTGCCGTGTTTTTTCATCAGCGCGATGCCTTCGTCATCCAGATACGAAGCATGTTCGATCGAGCGCACCCCCGCTCTTGCCGCGCGCTTGATCCCTTCAGCGCCGTGCGCATGAGCGGTGACGAAGATTCCATACTGCGCGGCTTCGTCCACTGCGGCTCGAATTTCCGCTTCGGAATATTCCGCCGCACCCGGTGTGGTACCGGCCGTGAGCACGGCCCCTGTTGCGATGACCTTTATAAAGGTAGCGCCGCCGCTGATCAGCTCTCGCACTCGCTGCCGGACCTCGGTTTCCGAGTTGGCGACTCCACGACGCATCTCGGCTGGAACCACGACGTCGGGCGCGAAGCCCGTTACTTCGCCTCCACCGCCAGTAACAGTGATATAGGCCCCGGCAACGAACATCCGCGGACCATCGACGATTCCGCCATCAATGGCGTTCCGTAAGGCCACATCGGTGAAGGCTCGATAACAACCAACATCGCGCACGGTAGTGAAGCCGGCACGCAAAGTTCGTCGAGCGTTCGCGATGCCCAGCAAGACATCTTCAGCCCCCGACGTGTACAAAGGCGCTGCGACTTCCGACGACGTGATGTTGCCGATGAGATGCGTGTGCATATCCATCAGGCCGGGCAGCACGGTGTAGCCGGACCAATCGATCCAGCGGCCGGCGGCTGCCGATTCGCTCTGATAGTCGGTGACGGCGACCACGCGTTCGCCTTCGATGTGGATGGCCTGATCGTCGAGCACGCGGCCGCGCTCGACGTCGATGAGCTTGCCCGCACGCACCCACAATGCTTCGGCCGCGCAAGTGAAGCTCGCTCCGAACAGGAGCGCCGCACACAGGATCGATTCGAAACGGCGGAGCGAGGTGGACTGCGGCATATCTCTCTTCGCCGTGTTTCAGCGCTATAGCAGCGCTGTGTACTGCGACAGCTCGCCCACGAAGTGGGCGCGGTGATCGGGCAAGTCGGCGGTGAATCGAAATCCCGAGAACTCGAATCCCGGGCTGACCGTGCAGCCGACCAGCGAGTATTCACCGAGACTGCGCGCCGCCTGCCAGCAGCCCGAAGGAATGATGCCGACGGGCCGAGACTCGGAGGCGACGTTGTGAACGAGGTGGCGATTCAGCTGGCGTGAGCGAGGATCGTAAGCCAGCAACTCCAGGGGCGCGCCGCCGTAGAAGTGCCAGATCTCGTCGGCGTCGACCACGTGCCAGCGGCTGAGCTGTTGCTGCTCGAGCAGATAGTAAATGGCAGTCGTGGCGCTGCGGGTCTGGTCGCCGCGCTGAACTCGATCCGTCGAGCGATAGATTTCGCGATACCAGCCGCCTTCCGGGTGCGGGGCGAGCTGCAACGCTTGGATCACATCCTTGGCTGTCATGCACGCAACATACTGCGCGACGCCATCAGCAGCAACATCGAGAACGCAGCGAGCACGGCGGCGGTGATGAAAGTGGCGGCTGGACCGCTTTGCTCCCACAGCACTCCGGCGATCACGCTCGCCAGCATCAAGAGCAATCCTCGCAGCAGATTGAACACGCCGAACGCGGTGCCGCGCAGATCCGTCGGGGCAGCATCGGCGATCATCGCGGTGAAGACGCCCTCGGTCAGGCCCATATGCAAGCCCCACAGCGCCACGCCCAACAAGACCACGGCAACGTCGCTCGCACCCGCAAGCATCAAGTTGGCAAGCACCAGCATGGCCGCACCCAGCATCAACAAGTGATGCCGAGGCATGCGGTCTGCAAGCACGCCCGCAGGGTATGCAGAGAACATGTAGACGACGTTCATCACCACCAGAACCAGCGGTGTCCACGCGATCGTCAGGCCGATGTCGGCGCCGCGCAGGATCAGAAAGGCTTCCGAGAACCGTGCCAGGGTGAAGAATGTCGCGACGGTCGCCACCGCCCAGAACGATCTGGGCAGATCCTTGGGGCGCAGATCCACCATGCGCTTGGGCATGGGCGTGAGATGCGCAGGCTCCTTGACGGCCAGCCACAGAATGGCGACAGCAATGAAAGCCGGAATCGCCGCAATCCAGAACACGGCGCGAACATCGTTCGCCAGCAACATCATAAGACCGATAGCGAACAACGGACCAAGGAACGCACCGACTGTATCGAGCGATTGGCGCAGGCCATATGCCTCGCCTCGCTGTTCCGGTGATGTGTAATCGGCGACGAGCGCATCGCGCGGTGCGCCCCGAATTCCCTTGCCGATGCGATCGATGAAGCGAGCGGCAAACACGGTGCCCGCGCTGCCAGCCAAAGGGAACAGCGGTTTGGTGACGGCGGCAAGCCCGTAGCCGAGCAGCGCCAGCGACTTTCGCTTACCCCAGCGATCCGACAGCGCGCCGGAGAAAACCTTGACCACGTTGGCGGTGGCTTCGGCGACGCCTTCGATCACACCCAGCCAGATCGCGCTGGCGCCAAGCGTGCCGACCACGAACACCGGCAGCAACGCATGGATCATTTCCGAAGAAACATCCATGAACATGCTCACCAGCCCGAGCGCCCAGACGCCGGCAGGTAGAGCAGCGCGTTGCACGACGAGTGTTAGAGATTTCTGGGGTCGAAGCGCGCGACGATGGTCTTCTTGCTATCCAGCAGCTCGAGCTGCGGACCCACGAAGCGCCAGTCGGTGGCGGCATCCATGGCTTGGATGAGCCTCGTCTCGGTGGCCATGTCGGAACAGACCATGCGGGTGGCGATCACGTCGCCGAAGCTGATCCTGGAGCCGGTCTGCTTGTAACTGGTGGAGATGCGGTTGCAACCCGCGTAGCCCACCACGGCCGCGTCCTTCGAGTTGAACACGATATAGGCCTCACGAGCGCCCTCGCCGATCTTGACCGATGCGCCGCCCAGCTGAACCGGCACCCAACGAGTTCCGGTCAGCTCATAGGTCACGCCATCGCCCTCGGCAGAATTCGGTTCGTTGCTATGGCAGGCCGCCAGCGCAAACATCGCCCCGAAAATGAGGTACTTGGCCGGACCCATACTGCGTTACTCCTGACGCGCTCGCTCGACAAGGTAGATCCGATCAAAAATACAGACTCGACCGGTCGGCGTCGAGCGCGAGCCGTCAGGCCGCCGGCTTCAGTCGCTGCCAGAGAACATAATACAGAGCGCCGATCGCCCCCCAGCCGAGCAACACGTAGTAAGGACGGGTGTCCGCGCCGAGGCCCAGCACGATTACCGTCAGGGCGCTGAGCACGCCGGCATAGCCCCACAGTCGCATGGCGCCCGGGCTGAATCTGAAGCGGGCATTCTTATATAAGTCGGGGTGGTGCTCGACCACCCGGGTGGCGCACAGGCTGGTGGTCACGTACTTGAGCAGGGTCGGGATGCTCACCGACAGGAACAGGAAGGTCAGGCTCATCGGCAACAGCAGACACGCCACGCAAAAGCCGAAGACCGCCAGGCAGGCAACGTGCGGCGTACCCCATCGCGGATGAACGCGCGCCAGCGCTGGAGGCAGCACTCCGGCTCGCGCCATCGCGAACAGGCTCCGACTGAACACCATGAAGATGGCGTTCAAAGACTTGCCGATCGCCACGACCGCCGCAAGCACGATCACCGGCGTTGCGAGCGGCCCCATGAAACGGCTGGCCGCATCGAGAATGGGAGCCTGGCTGGCCGCGAGCTCGTCATTGCCGAGAATGCCGAGTGCGACCACGGCCACCAACAAGTACAACGCCACCGCCGACGTAATCGACAACGCGATGCCCAGCGGAATCATGCGGCGGCCGTTGCTGACCTCGTCCCCCACTTCCGTCGCCGCCTCGATGCCGAAGAACAAGCTGACCAGCAACGGTACCGCCGCCAGCACGCCCGCCCAGTTCAAATCGTCGGGAACCGAAAAGTGGACCGACTCGACCGCAGTGGCACCCCAGCCGGCAAAGATCAGAAACAACACGACCAACGCGCCCATCAAGGTCTTTTGCACGCGGGCGGCAATGCCGACGCCGAACAGATTCGCCAACAGCACCAGCACGAACAGCGCGAGCATGGTCGGCTTGGTCGGCACCGGCACGAGCATGGACACATAGCGCACCAGCACCAACGCCAGCACGATCATGGCGCTGCTGCTGCCCGCGATGCGCAGCCACGCGACAAAGAAGCCGACCGCGGGATGGATGAAGCGACGCGGCCATTCATATGAAGCGCCGGACGTCGGCAGCGCCGAGCCCATGAAAGCGTAGTTCACCGCGATCACGAACATCGGCACCGCCGCGATCATCACCGACAGCAGCATGCCGGTGCCGGCCAACGCCGTCGCGGGCGCGATCACCGAGAAAATCGCCACGCCGACGGCCGTGCCCAGTCCCAGGGCAACGACAGCGGCCAGGTCCACACCCTGCTTGAGTTGTGACTGCAATCGAATGATTCCGAAATCAGGTCGCCGGACCGCTCACGGTCGGCGCGGTAGTGAAGGGCTTGATGCCGAGCGCTTGATAGATTTCCGAGGGGAAATATAGCAATCCATCTTTCATCACCAGTTGGATCTGCCGCACGGCGGACACATTGCGCGTCGGATCGCCGGGCACCAGGAAGAAGTCCGCGAACTTGCCCGCCTCGATGCTGCCGAGGCTTTGCTCGAAGCCCAGGTATTTTTCGCAATCGTAGGTGGCCATGCGCAGCACCTTGGCCGCGGGAATACCCGCCTTCTGATACAGCTCCAGCTCGCGATGCACGGAGAAGCCCGTGGTGTCATCGGTTCCAGGCAGCATCTGGATGCCTTCGCTGTACAGCACCTTCATCAAATCGAGCAGCTTGGCCACCGAGTCCAGATACGCCTGATCCTCGTCTTTGCTCTTGAACTCGACGAACGAACGCTTGCGATACCGCTGATAGCCGATGGGCATGTGATCCAGGTACGGCGCATCGCCTTTCTGCACCTTGCCGGCGCGGCTGGCCATCAAGCGTTCGAGAATGACGGTCGTGGTGTCGAGCGCGATCTTGCGCTCCTTCATCAGCGCGATGGTGGTGCGCACTTGCTCGCTGTCGAGATCAAGCGCCGCGAAGTTCGCCATCCGGGTCAGTCGCAGCGTGGTGCGCGTGTCGTCCTGAGGACCGGTGAGCCAGCCCAGCACCAGCTGGTTGATGTGATTGATCTCGTCGTAGCCGTCGCGGATCGCGCGATCGGGCGACATGAACGCCGGCACATGCCCGCTCACCCGCATGCCCAGGCGATGAGCTTCCTTCGCCACTGGGGCGACCCAATCCGGATTGAAGGAGTTGTAGATCTTCATCTGGCGATAGCCGTGGTCCGAGTACCAGCGCACGATGTCCAGTGCCTCGGGCAGCGTCTCGGGAATGCTTCCGATGCGAGCCGAGTACGAGCTGCGGCCTTCGATCAGTCCGGCGCGCACGATGCGCGGGCCCGGCAGCTCGCCTTGCTCGATGCGCCGAGCCAGATCGAGCAGCAGCTGGTTGTCGTTGCCCAAATCGCGAACGCCAGTGACGCCGGCGGCGAGATAAAACAAACCCGACTCGTTGGAGTTGTGGGCATGCATGTCGTGCAATCCGGCGATCAGCGTGCCGCCGCCACCGTCGATCACTGCTTCATTGTTCGGCGGAGTGAAATCCGACGGCTCGGCCGCAACGCTCGCGATGCGATTACGGAACACCACCACCGAAACCGGATCGCTCAACGTTTCGGTGTGAGGATCGAACACACGAACATTGCGAATGCGCACCGGAACATCGAAGCGATGCGCGAGGCGCCGCTGCATTTCTTCCAGGCGCTTCACGCGGAGACTCCGCTCGAGCTGCTGCAACTGTTCTACTTTGGATTCGAAGCCGGTCCGCACCAGCACCTGGCGCGAGCTGAGCTGAGCAAACAAGCTGCCGTCCGCGGCCAGCAATACCATCTCGGGCGCCAGATTCGCGCCGGTGATCGCATACGCAGTGACGGGCACGTCGCCCACATGCGTTTTCTGCAACTCTTCCAGACGCAACGTGCCCGAGGGCGCGACCTCGAGAGTGTGATCTTTGGCTTTGAGCAGCGTGCGGACATAGAGGCCCGCGCTCCACGGACTGCCGTCGTTGGTGATGTAGAGCTTGGGTTGGGGCATGCGGCTGCTGCCCTTGCCATCCTGACCGCGCCACTGCGCCGAGCCTCGTTGCCACGTGAATTGCTCGTCGATCGCTGCGCCGAAAGTGGATTTGCCGGTAATGCGCCACTGAGTGGGAATACCCGCCTCGTTCAGGGTCAACTGCTCGCGGATCTTCGGACCGCGGCCGTTGTTGTTGACCTCGAAGGTGATATCGACGCTCGCGCCTTCGATGGTGGCGACCAGCGAGCCGACTTTTTCATTGGCCGAGATGACAGAATATTCAGCAGTGGCCGCGGCCGCCCAGGCATGCATACACAATGCGCCAATCAGCACGCCGGCGCGCGTAACGTTGCGCCCCAAATTCATTCGCGGACAACCCCTGCAAGCGCCCAAACAGCCATGGGCAGTGCTGCAATAGTGCCAGCAAGCGTTGGCATAACTTATGCTTCCATGCGCCGGCGTGACGCAGTTGGAGCATGGCGAATTCCCAGCGGCGCCTCGATCGAACTCACCTCGGGACGTCGGGCGGGGTAGGGCCGATCTGTCATTAAACCCGACAGTGGCTTGACCATCGACCTGTCAACACCGACCGAGTGCGATAAATATGAATAAGGCGATCCCCGAAAATGCTCAGGCTCGGAACTGCTGTCACATCCATGGATGAGCTGCCCGCGTATACTGCCCGCATGCAAGTCCTCGATGCCCGAGGCGAATCTCGGTTCCACCTGCTGGCGAGGGCGATGCGCACGCTGGTCGATCTGCTCCATACGGAGCACGGATACGCAAGGATCTTTTACGACCAGGACGGTTACAGCTACGAGTTGGACAGCTATCGGCACACGCCGGTGGCGGATCTGTTCACTCGGATGCTGGGCTATGCGTCCGCTTCCGAAGCGGCCGAAGCCGCCCGCCAGACGCTTTCATCGATTCACAGCGCACCGCGCGGCCGGGGCAACAAGACTCGGGCTCGCGCCCGACGCAATCTGCAGGCAGAAGCCACGCAACTCTCGCTTCCGGTCGGAGCCGCTTAGCTTCACGCCGTCTCACGCAGCAGCGATTTGTACCAGAGCGCGCTGCGCTTCAACGTCCGTTGCAGAGTCGCGTAATCGACGTGCACGATGCCGAAGCGCTTGCTGTAGCCCTCGGCCCACTCGAAGTTGTCCATCAGGCTCCAGACAAAATAGCCGCGCACGTTCACGCCTTGATCGATGGCGTCGGCGACGGCGAGCAGATGGGATTCGATGTACTGCCGACGCTGCTCATCTTCGATCCGCCCATCAACGTACTGATCGCGATAAGCGGCGCCGTTCTCGGTGATGTAGATGGGTGGCAATCGATAGTCGCGCTTCAGCCGCAGTAACAAATCTGACAACCCGCGCGGCGCCACTTCCCAACCCATGTCGGTCACCGCAGCGCCACTGCGGGCGGGCGCGGCCGGGTTGGAGCTGCCCGACACCGTCGGATGGTAGTAATTGATGCCGACGAAGTCGCACGGCTGCGCGATGAGTTCGGCATCGCCAGCTTGCACCTGGGGCGCATCCGCACCGAGATGGTCGATGATGTCGCTCGGATACTGCCCCTTGAACAAGGCATCGGTGTACCACCGGATGAGGCGACCATCCTCCAGCCGCGCGTGACGGGCGTCGACTTCGGAATCTGTTTCGGGACGCACCGGCGACATGTTCAAAACGATGCCCAGTTCGGCCTTGACGCCGAGCGCCCGCATCGCCTGCATCGCCAGGCCATGGCTCAACAACAGATGATGGCTGGCCTGATAAGCCACACGCCGGTCCTTCACGCCCGGCGCGAACACGCCACGCTCGTAACCGAGCACCGCCGAGACCCACGGTTCGTTATGAGTCGCGATGGAAACAAGGCGATCGCCGAGGCGGCTCGTCACCAGCCCGGCGTACTCTGCAAATCGATACGCAGTGTCGCGCGCGAACCAGCCGCCGCCGCGATGCTGTAGCTCGGCGGGCAAATCCCAGTGGTACAAAGTAGCGTAGGGCTGGATGTTTCTTTTCAGCAGGCCATCCACCAGACGCTCATAGAACGACAGGCCGCGTTCGTTCACTGGCCCGGCGCCGGTCGGCTGCACTCGCGGCCAGGAAATGGAGAAACGATACGCCGTCACGCCAAGGTCGGCGATGAGATCCAGGTCCGACTCCAGGCGGTGATAGTGATCGCAGGCCACGTCGCCGGTGCCGCCATCGGCAATCGCGCCGGGCACTCGGCAGAATTCGTCCCAGATCGACGGCCCCTTGCCGTCGCTGCGTGCCGCGCCTTCGATCTGGAAGGCGCTAGTGGCCACGCCCCACGCGAATCCGTTGGGAAAGCGCCGGCGCAGCTCGGCTGTCGATAGTTGCTGAGGCATCGCTGTGGGTATCAATCGGGTTGAGGCGCCGCCGTCGACTCGCGCACCACGAGCTGAACCTGCGGCAACGAAATATTCGGCTGCTCACCTTGCAACAGCTGCAACATGGCCGCGCCGGAGCTTTCGCCCAGCACGCGGATGGATTGACGGACCGTGGTGAGCGGCGGCACGCGATACGAAGACGAATGCAGGTCGTCGAAGCCGACGACGGAAACATCGCGCGGGCAATTCAGCCCGGCGCGATACAAAGCGAGGCACGCACCGTACGCCGACTGATCGTTGACACAGAACAGCGCGGTGAACTTGTGCCCGGAAGCAAGCAGCCGCCGGGTCGCCTCGACGCCGCCTTCTTCATGGAAGTCGCCAGGCACCACCAGCTTCGGATCGTGAGGAATGCCCGCCTCGGCAAGCGCCCGTCGATAACCTTTGTAACGCAGCGACGCGTCCGGGTGATCGAGGATGCCGGCGATGAATGCGATCCGACGATGGCCCAGCCCGATGAGATGCTGGGTGGCCAACATGCCGCCCCGCTCGTCGTCCACCGGCAGACTGAAAATTCCCGGGGCTTTCAGATTGCGGGCGGTGACCACCAGCGGCACCTGCTTGGCGTACTGCGCGAGCTGACGATCCTGCAAGCGGCCCGAAAAAATGATGATGCCGTCGACGCGCCGGGACAGCAGCTCGGACATGCAGCGCTCCTCGTCCTGCTCGTCCCAATTGCCGCTCATGAACAGCGCCGTATAGCCGCGCTGCTGCAGATAATCTTCGATGCCGCGCAGACCTTCACCATAGAACGGGCTGTCGATGGCCTGCGTGATCACGCCGATCGTATTCGACTTGCCCAGCGCCAGACCGCGGGCGGCGGCATTCGGTCGGAAGTTGAGCTTGGCGATGGCCGCCTCCACCGCATCCTTGCGCTCGGGGCTGACCTTGGCGGTGCCGTTGATGATGCGCGACACGGTGGCAATGGACACGCCGGCTTCCTTCGCCACCATTTCCAGCGTGGGTGGCGAATCCGGGGCGGCGGTCATGGCGCGCTTCTTGAGGTTGTTATTGGCGGCTCGCTTGCTCATCGTCGCTCGTGTGTGTTCACTGCCGGCGTGGTTCAGGCCTTGGCCGTCATCAGGTCGCTCTCTAGCTGCTCAAGCGTGCGGCCTTTGGTTTCCGGCACGAGCAGCACCACGAACAGCAACGCCGCGGTGGCGAACAGAGCGAACGCCAGGAACGTTCCGCCCGAGCCGAGCGTCGACAGCGCCCACGGAAAAATCATGGTGACCGTGGCGCTGACCAGCGCATTCCAGAAGCCTGCCACCGAGATGGCGGCGGCGCGCTGTTCATTCGGAAATATCTCCGAAAGCAGCACCCACATCACCGGCCCGAGCGAAATCGCGAACGAAGCGACGAAGCCGATGATGGCGATCAGCACCAGCGTCGCATTATAACTTTGCTGGCTGAACGCCCAGCTGATGGCGAACAAGGACAGCGCCATGCCGGCGATGCCCATGATCAGCAGCGGCTTGCGCCCGAGCCGGTCGATCAGCCAGATCGCGACGAATGTCATCAACACGTTCACCACGCCCACCAGCACTGCCTGCCGGAACGCGTCGTTCACGCCGCCGCCGGCCTGCGAGAAGATGGTCGGCAAGTAATAGAAGATGGCGTTGATGCCGGTGATCTGCTGGAAGAACGCCAGCCCCAGCGCGATGATCATGATGGTCCGCACGCGCGAGTCCAGCAGGCCACGGAAGCCTCGCGAGACCGCTTTGGATCCCAGGCTCTGCCGAATCTGCAGCAGATTTTCCTGCGCCTGCTGTTCACCGCCGACTTGTCGCAGCACCTGCAACGCTTCCTCGTCGCGCGCCTTGAGCAGCAACCAGCGTGGGCTTTCCGGCACCAGCCACAGCAAGGCGAAATACAACAGCGCCGGAATCATCTGCACGCCAAGCATGTAGCGCCAGTTGTGCTCGCCCGTCTCCAACAGGAAATAGTTGGAAAAGAACGAAGCCGAAATACCGATCACGATCATCAGCTGATTCAGCGACACCAGGCTGCCGCGCTTGTCGGCCGGCGCGATCTCGGCGATGTACACGGGCGCAATCAGGATTGCGCCGCCGACTGCGAGCCCTCCGACGATGCGTGCGGCCACGAAGCTTGGAAACGAAGTGGCCGAGGCCGCCAGCAACGAGGACAGCACGAACAACAACGCGGTGCCGAGCAGCACTCGTCGCCGGCCGAAACGATCGCTGAGCGGACCGGCGATGGCGTTGCCCGCCATCGCGCCCCAGCCAAGACTGCTGACGGCGAATCCCAGCTTCAGGTCGCCGCTCGCACCGCTCAAAGAAAAGTATTCACGTATGAACGGCACGACGCCGGAGATCACCGTGGCGTCGAAGCCGAGCAGAAAGCCCCCGAGCGCCACCGTCAGCGCCACGTACGCGATATTCAATCTGCCTTGCAGCATGTGACTTCGCTCGGTTTTTTTCGTGCTCTCGCGAGCATCGTTCATTGTTAGCGGTCACTATGACCGCTTCCCCCCGATTTCACCAGCGGCGCTCGCTGCTATCCAGCGGGCGCCGTCGATGGCCGCGGCGGCCGACCCTTGCCGGAACGCCAGGGAGCATGCTACCGTAATTTGTAAGCGCTTACATCCGGTGTTTACTGGCTGAATGCACCGGCGCCGGCGCAACAATAATTTTCGCAACGAGTGACATGGTCGGGGGGTAAGGTCGTGAGCGATCGCGCATTCCAACGCAATAAAGTAGCGCGTGCCATCTCTTTGATTCTCGGAACGGCGGTGGCATTTCCAGCCGTCTCGCAAGAAGGCGCCGAGGTCGAAGAGGTAGTGGTCACCGGCATCCGGGGCAGCTTGACCTCCTCGATGGAGCTCAAGCGCGACTCGCAAGGCGTGATGGACGGCATCGTCGCCGAAGACATCGGCAAGTTCCCGGACACCAACCTCGCCGAATCCATGCAACGTGTCAGCGGCGTGTCCATCGATCGCTCGCTCGGCGAAGGGTCGAAAGTCACGGTGCGCGGCGTCGGCCCCGACTTCAACCTGGTGTTGTTGAACGGTCGACAGATGCCTGCGTCGGCATTGGAAGATACCGGCGCATCGCCGTCGCGCGCCTTCGACTTCGCCAACCTCGCATCGGAATCGATCTCTGCGATCGAGGTTTACAAGACCAGCCGCGCCAGCACGCCGACCGGCGGCATCGGCGCGACCATCAACATCAAGACCGCTCGCCCGCTCGACAATCCGGGCCTGCGCACCAGCTTCGGCGCCAAGGGCGTGATGGACACCTCGGTGGACAATCTGCCGGACGCCTTGCAGGGCGACTCGATCACTCCGGAAGTCTCGGGCATTTACAGCGATACCTTCGCCGACGACAAGTTCGGCATCGCCGTGAGCGCCAGCTACCAGGAACGTGACTTCGGCTTCAACCAGGCCGCCGTCGCCAACGGCTGGAAAGCATTCGCGGGCGATGAAAACAATTGGGGCACGATTCCGCAGCCGGGCGCGCCCGGCTCGGAGAACATCACCAATCGTCCCGGCCCCAACGACACTTATTCGGTGCCGCAGAATCTCGGTTACAGCGTCACCGGCATCGAGCGTAAGCGCACCAACGGCCAGCTGACGCTGCAGTACGCGCCCACCGACACCATCACGACCACGCTCGATTACACCTACTCGGAAAACAAGATCGCGCAGCAGCGCAACGAGTTGTCGGTGTGGTTCAACTTCGGTCCGTCGACCAGCACCTGGACCGACGGGCCGGTGTCCTCGCCGCTGATCTATTCCGAAACCATCGTGCCGGCCACCAGCGACCTGTCGATGGGCGGCGCCAAGTTCGCCACCAAGAACGAAAACAAGTCGCTGGGCTTCAACGTCGAGTGGCAAGCCACCGACCGCCTCGGCCTGGCGTTCGATTATCACGATTCCTCGGCCGAATCCGGCGCCGACAGCCCGTATGGTTCGAATGCGGTGCTCGGCGTAGCCGGCTTCTTCCGGGGCACCACGACCGCGGACTTCTCGCGCGATTTCCCCGTGATGAGCGTGGAACTGCCGCCAGGTCAGAACGGCATCGACGCTTCGCAAATGGAAGTCACCGGCTCGAGCTTCCGTAACAGCTACATGAAGACCGACATCAAGCAGGCGCAGCTGACCGGCAACCTGGAGTTCTTGGAAGACTCCCGGCTCGACTTCGGCGTGGCGCTGACCGATGTGAAGAATCGTTCCGCGTTCTCCAACGTACAGCGCGATACCTGGAGCGGCGCGACCAGCCCGGCCGATTATCCCGACGACGTGTGGCGCGCGGATACGGTGCGTCAGTACTTCGACAACATTTCAGGCAGCGGCAATCCGGCGCTGTTCAATCAGTTCTTCACGTTCGACTTCGAGACGGTGCGTGCGATTGCAGCGCGCGCCGCGGGCGATGAATCGCTCTATCGCACCACGCCGATCTTCGATACCGATCGACGGGTCGAGGAGGAATCGCAGAGCGCGTTCATTCAGTACAGCACCGAATGGGAATGGGGTTTGCCGATGCAAGGCGCCGTCGGGCTGCGCTATGAGAAAACCGACGTGACCGCACGCGCGCTGGTCCCGATCCCCACCGGCATTCTGTGGGTCGCCGACAACGAGTTCTCGCTGCAGACCAGTGGCGGCACGTTCGAACAGCTCGAAGGCGACTACGACTATGTGCTGCCGAGCCTCGACTTCGCCGTCGACATCACCGACAGCCTCAAAGCTCGCGCCAGCTACGGTCACAGCATCGGCCGCCCGCTGTGGAACAACATCCAGGGCGGTCGCACCATCAATTCGCTGGTGCGCATCGAGGGCGGCACGGGCATTCAGGGCAATCCCAAGCTCAAGCCGCTCGAGTCGGAAAACATCGATCTGTCGCTCGAGTGGTATTACGGCGACTCGAACTACATGGCGGTGGGTTACTTCCGCAAGAACATCGACAACTACATCGGCACCAGCGTTCAGCAGCAGTCGCCGTACGAATTGCTGACTCCCTCCGGCGGCGCGTACTTCAACGCCGCGGTCGCGGCAGGCTGCACTACATCGACTTGTATCCGCCAGTACATCTTCACCAACTTCGCCGGCCAGCCGGGCGTGACGGTGACGGGCACGGATGAAACCACGGGCGACCTGCTCGGCACCATCGCCGGCGTCCCTGGCGATCCGATCGCGAGCTTCGCCGTGCAAGTGCCGTTGAACCAGAGATCGGCCTCGCTCGACGGTTGGGAATTCAACATCCAGCACATGTTCGGCGACACGGGGTTCGGCGTTTCGGCCAACTACACCCTGGTGGACTCCGACCTGGTCTACGACAACTACTCGCGCTCGGATCAGTTCGCGCTGGTGGGCCTGAGCGACGCGGCCAACCTGGTGGCGTTCTTCGAGAACGACAAGTTCGGGGTGCGTGCAGCGTACAACTGGCGCGACAAGTTCCTCGCCAACACGTTCGATGGCGGCGGCTTGCCCAATCCGGTGTACACCGAGGCTTATGGTCAGATCGATCTCACCGCCAGCTACACCTGGAACGAGAACCTGACGGTGACGGCGGAGGTGATCAATCTCACCGACGAGATCTACCGCCAGCACGGCCGCACCACGCATCAGCTGATCACGGTCCAGCAGACCGGACCGCGCTACATGATCGGCGCGCGTTACAAGTTCGGCGACTAAACCCTGCGCGTTCCCCGAGGTACAGGGAAGTACCTCATCCCCATGGGGACGAGCGAGAAAGCCGCCGTTCCCCCCGGCGGCTTTTTCTTTTTACGCCAGGCATAGTAGCGTGGGTCGAGATGTCAGGGGCGGATCGATGTCGGAGATCAATCACATCGTGATCGTGGGCGGCGGCTCGGCCGGCTGGCTCACCGCGGGTGTGCTCGCCGCCGAGCACCGTTCGCTGCGAATCACGCTGCTCGAGTCTCCAACCGTCGGGCCCATCGGCGTCGGCGAAGGCACCTGGCCGACGATCCGCGACACGCTCAGAAGCATCGGCGTCACCGAAACCGACTTCATTCGCGAGTGCGACGCCTCGTTCAAGCAAGGCTCGAAATTCCAGCAATGGGTCACGACGCGCGCGGGGGATTATTACTTCCATCCATTCGTGCTGCCGCAGGGCTATACCGAAACCAATCTGGTGGCCGGCTGGCTGGAACGCCACGCCCATGTGCCGTTCGCCGACCTCGTCAGTTTCCAACCCCACCTATGCGCGCAC
Organism: Steroidobacter gossypii; assembly: GCF_016801985.1. Lineage (GTDB taxonomy): Bacteria > Pseudomonadota > Gammaproteobacteria > Steroidobacterales > Steroidobacteraceae > Steroidobacter > Steroidobacter gossypii. The sequence goes on from NZ_JAEVLS010000001.1 coordinate 713,476, forward strand.
GGCAAAGCGCCGAAGCAGGCGGCGACGCCCGAATACGCCGCCGTCGCGAACTACGCGTATCACCTCGATGCCGGCAAGTTTGGCCTGTTCCTGCGTAAACATTGCGTCGAGAAACTCGGCGTGCAGCACATGCTCGACCACGTCGTCGGCATCAACGCACACGACAACGGCGACATCGCCTCGGTGCAAACCCAAGAGAACGGCGCAGTCGGCGGCGATCTGTTTGTCGATTGCAGCGGCATGCAGTCGCTGCTGCTCGGCGGGCACTTCGGCGTGCCATTCCTTTCGCAGAAGCACGTGCTGTTCAACGACACGGCGCTGGCCATGCAAGTCCCCTATCGAAGCGACGACAACCCGATCGAATCGCAGACCTTGTCGACCGCACAGAGCAATGGTTGGATCTGGGATATCGGCTTGCCCACTCGCAGAGGTATCGGGCACGTCTATTCGAGCGCGCACACCACGGACGACGCGGCTGAGCGCGAACTGCGCACATATATAGAGCGCATCGGCGAACCTCGAGACATGCCTGCGCCGCGGAAACTCACCTTCAATCCTGGCTACCGCGAACAGTTCTGGCACCGAAATTGTGTGGCGATCGGTTTGTCCGCAGGCTTCATCGAACCATTGGAAGCGTCAGCCATCGCGCTGGCCGAGCTTTCCGCGGCGATGTTGCGCGATCAGATGCCGGCCACTCGAGCCGCAATGGACATCGTCGCGCGCCGCTTCAACGAGACATTCACGTATCGATGGGAGCGGGTCATCGATTTTCTGAAGCTGCACTACGTGCTGACCCAGCGCACCGACTCGGATTTCTGGCGCGACAACTGCCGCGCGGAGTCGATTCCGACCCGGCTGCAGGAACAGCTGACGTTGTGGCGTCACCAGCCACCTTCCCGTTACGATTTCAACCGCGTCGAGGAAGTGTTCCCCTCGGCGAGCTATCAGTACGTGCTATACGGGATGGGTTTTCGCCCCGAGCACACCGGGCGGTCGAGTCGCGCCAACGATGCAGATCGCGCCGACCGCTTTTTTCGGGAAGCGGCTGAGCTGACCTCCAGGATGTTGTCGGCGCTGCCCACCCACCGGGCGCTGATCGATCACATCAAGCGCCATGGGCTGTCCAAGGTCTAACTCATGAGCAAACATGCCCTGCTGAACAACATCGACCACAAGGATCTGCGCGTGATCACCACACGCAGCGCCGAGCTGGGCGACAACGTGATGCTGGCGCTCACGTTTCCGTCGGAGTTCCGCGACTTGCAGGCGCACTATCCCATCGTGTTCCGCAAGAACGCGCAGGGCCAGTTCGAGCCCATTGCACTGCTGGGTTTCAAAGACGGGCAGAACCTGTTCCTGAACCGGCACGGCTGGGATGCGAGCTACATTCCGCTGACCATCGAGCGGCAGCCGTTCCTGATCGGCTTCGGCGCCGATCGCGAACCGGTGATGCACATCGACCTGGATCATCCGAGAGTCAGTCGCGACTCCGGCGAGCCTTTGTTTCGAGAGTTCGGCGGCAACACCGAGTTTCTGGAGCGTATGAACTCGGTGCTGCTCGCCATTCACCAGGGCATGGCCGCGAATGAATCTTTCATCGGAACGTTGCTGCAGTTCGAGCTGCTCGAGTCGTTCGTCTTCGACATTCAGTTGAACGACGGCTCGCACAATCGGCTGGCCGGCTTCTACACCATTCATGAGGAACGTCTCCGCGATCTGAACGGCGCCGTGCTGGAGCGCTTGAACCGCACGGGTCACCTGCAAGCCATGTATATGCAGCTCGCATCGCTCTCACAGTTCCGGGCGCTGATCGAGCGGATGAACAAGCTCGATGCTGGCGATCGCTAACAAAGCCCGGGAGATCACCGGCGTCGATCCGCGCGCGTTGCCGGATGACGTGCTGCTTTCTACGCAGCCGCTCGTGCTCAAGGGCCTGGTTGCAGATTGGCCCATCGTGCGCGCCGGGCTGCAGTCGAATCAGTCCGCCATCTCATACATCCGCAGGTTCTATCGCGATGCGACGGTTGGCGCGCTGCTGGGCGCGCCGGACATCGAAGGCCGGTTCTTCTATAACGAAGATCTCAGCGGCTTCAACTTCAAGGCGGTGAAGCTCAAGCTGGACGTGATGCTGGACGAAGTCGAGCGCCACAAGGATGCAAGCAAGCCGCCGGCGATCTACGTCGGTTCGACCACAATCGACACGTGCCTGCCAGGATTTCGCGACGAGAACGATCTGGGGTTCGGCGATCGCAACCCCCTGGCGAGCATCTGGCTCGGCAATCGCACACGCATCGCGGCTCATCACGACCTGCCGGATAACGTCGCCTGCGTCGTGGTGGGGCATCGTCGCTTTACGCTGTTCCCACCGGAGCAGTTGCAGAATCTTTATATCGGGCCGCTGGATTTCACACCGGCCGGGCAAGCCATCAGCATGGTGGACTTCGCCAGACCTGACTTGCAGCGCTTTCCCAAGTTCGCCGAGGCCGTGCGGCACGCGCAGCTCGCGGAGCTCGGGCCGGGCGACGCGCTTTTCATTCCGAGCATGTGGTGGCACCACATCGAAGCGCTCGATGCGTTCAACGTGCTGGTGAATTACTGGTGGCGGCAATCGCCCGCCTTCATGGATTCGCCCATCAGCGCACTGATGCTCGCCATCATGACGGTGCGTGATCTGCCCAAGGCGCAGCGCGACGCGTGGTTCAACCTGTTTCGTCACTACGTATTCGAAGCGGACGAAAGCACCGCTGCTCACATTCCAGAAGGCGCCCGCCGCGCGCTATCGCCCATGGATGAAGACATGGTTCGCGATATCCGCGCGCGGCTGCTACAAAGATTGAATCGTTAGGGGACCCATATGACCCGCAAGCGCATCCAGAAGATCGTCATCGCAGGCGGCGGCACGGCCGGCTGGATGGTGGCCGCCGGCCTGTCGCGCACCCTGGGCAAGACGCTGGACATCAAGCTGGTCGAGTCCGATGAGATCGGCACGGTAGGCGTGGGTGAAGCGACCATTCCCACGCTGGTGACCTTTCATCGCCTGCTGGAGATCAACGAGCAGGAGTTCATGGCCGCGACCCAGGGAACGTTCAAGCTGGGCATCGGCTTCGAGAACTGGCGCGGGCTGAACCAGAACTACATACATTCCTTCGGCACCACCGGCAAGGATCATTGGACGGCGGGGTTCCAGCATTTCTGGCTCAAAGGCCGCGAGCGCAACCTTGCCAGCGACTATGGCGACTATTGTGTCGAGCTCAAAGCCGCGGAACAGAACCGCTTCGCTCACCTGCCTCGCGGCGGCATGAACTACGCGTTTCACATCGATGCTGGCCTGTACGCGAAGTTTCTGCGCAGATACAGCGAAGGCTACGGCGCGAAACGTATCGAAGGCAAGATCGTCAACGTGCTCACGCACGATGACACTGGCTTCATCAAGGCGATCCGGCTGGACTCGGGCGCGGAGATCGAGGGCGACCTGTTCATCGATTGCACCGGCTTTCGCGCGCTGCTGATCGGCCAGACATTGCGCGAGCCGTATGAAGATTGGTCACATTGGCTACCCTGCGACAGCGCGGTGGCGCTACAGACGGAGTCAGTGGGCGAAGCGGTTCCATACACTCGCTCCATCGCGCGCGATGCGGGTTGGCAATGGCGCATTCCTCTTCAGCATCGGGTTGGCAACGGCATGGTTTACTGCAGCCGTTATATCAGCGACGAGCAGGCCAAGCAGACGCTACTCGCCAATGTCGAAGGCCCGGTGCGCACGGAGGCGCGCGTTATCAAGTTCAAGCCGGGCCAGCGACGGCAGACGTGGTTGAAGAACTGCGTCGCGGTGGGACTGGCGAGCGGCTTTATCGAGCCGCTGGAATCGACCAGCATTCACTTGATCGGGCGGAGCATCATCCGTTTGCTGCAGATGTTCCCGAGCGAAGGCGTCAGCCAAGCCGATATCGAGGAGTTCAATCGCCAGACCGTGGCGGAGATCGAGCACATCCGTGACTTCATCGTCCTGCACTACCACGTTACGGATCGGCAGGACACACCGTTCTGGAACGCGTGCCGAACCATGGATATTCCGGCGTCGCTGCGCCATCGCATCGAGTTGTTCCGGGAGACGGGTCGCGTGTTTCGCACGACCAATGAGTTGTTTGCGGAGAATTCGTGGGTTCAGGTGATGCTGGGTCAGGGCATCACGCCCAAGCAGTACCACCAGGTGGCGGATTTGATGAGTGACGCGGAGCTGTCACGGTTCCTCGAAGGGATCAAGTCGCAGGTGGAGAGTACAGTGCGGCAGTTGCCGAGCCATCACGCGTACGTTGAGCAGTACTGCAAGGCGAACAGTTGAGATCCAGGTGTTGCTGCGATAGCTGACCGGAAGACCCACCCCCTGCCCCCTCCCGTGAACGGGAGGGGAATCATCTTTTTCTTCTTTTGTTATTCCCGAGTTGAAGCGAGAAAGGGCTGTGTGCTCTGCGCCCTCGGCGGGGAATCAGCAAACGTACTGGCGGCACCCGGGCGTGCACGGAAATGGTAGGCGCGACTGGCGAGGCGAGAGGGTTATCGGCGGAACAGAGCTTCGAGCATCTTTTTGCCGTGCCAGGCAAACCGGGCGCGGCGGCTCATTTTGTTCAGGCTGAAGTAGATGCGCTGCTGGCCGCCGAAGGCGCGGAAGAAACGTTCGATGCTTTCTACCATCGAGCCAGTCATATCGAACTCGAGGCTGCGCGCCTTGGAGCGCATCAGGGCTTCCCATACCAGCAGGCTGTGCGCGCCGCTGGTGCGCAGTTCGGGGTCGGCGCCGCCGGCGAGGTAATAAGTCGTCTTGCCGTCCCAGATGAGATAAAGCGTGGCATGCAGCCGTCCGTTCTCATCGCGAGCGAGCAAAATCTCACGCCGGCCTCGCTGCGCGCAGGCAGCGTCCAGGCGATGCATGGCCGGGGAGTCGAACGGGTTCACATTCCCCTGCCGCGCATACGACTTGCCAATCAGCCGAATGCATTCCGCCACATCCGTGGTCGTCTCCACCTTCAGCTGCTTGCGCGCCTTGCGTGTCTCGCGACGAATGTTCTCTCGCAGCGCCTCCCACAACTCAGTCTCGCTCTGGGTGAGATCGATCACGTAGGTGTAGCGAGCCATCTCCTCGAAGCCATTCCACACGAAGGGCAGCATGTTGCTGATGCCGCTATGACAATTGATCTGCAAAATGTCATAGCTCGGCAACTGCTCGATGAGCGCCACCGTGAGATCCTTCTCCAACTCGTAGCGGCGCGCGCTCTTGGTGGCGTCGCCCAAATCCAGCCAGGGACCGAGTCGGTGCGTGAGCGGCGGGAGGGTGATCACATCGAACAATCCGCGGCGCTCTTCGAAGATAGGCCATCGTGCTCGCAGCACACCGCCCGAAGAAACGGTGATGTCCCGCCAGGCGCCGGGTGCAACCGCATCCAGCCACCAGGGCTCCTGAAAAACACAATAGCTGGTCGGCCGCTCGGGAACGGCGGGCACAGGCTCGGGCTGAGAAACAGACATTGCCGCTGATGTAATCGACTGCTCGACTCGAACTTCTAATTGCTGTCCAGCGCCGCGGCGTTTAGTCGGATTCTCGGCGGCCCGGCGCTTCGACCTGCTTAATCTACAGAATTCCGGGACGGTTGTTCACACAGACACTGCCGGATGGCGACCCCATGGCGTAAAGCTTACAAGTGCCGGGCCGGAGGTCGATCCAGGCTTCGCCGCCCCGCGGCTGTCGCTAACATTCGGTCGCATCCGGCTGATCGGATTCGTCATCCAAAGCCGCCGCCACGCTCTGCCGGCGAGCAGTCTGCCTCTTCGAACACAGCGGCGCGCTAACGCGCCGGCACGCGCACCTTGCTCGAACTCTTGACCTCTTCCATCACAAAGTACGTGTGAGTCTGCTGCACGCCCTTGATGCACGCGATATGGCTGCTGAGCACGTTGCGATATTCCTTCATGTCCCGCACGCGGATCTTCAGCAAGTAGTCGAAGCCGCCGGCCACCATGTGCGCCTCCTGCACGAAGTCGAGCACTTCGACCGCCGTCCGGAAGCGGTCGAAGACTTCTGGCGTGGTGCGATCGAGCGCGACCTGAACATACGCCAGCAGGTTCTGGCCCAGGTGAGTGGGCGACAGATCGGCTCGATAGCCGACGATGTAGCCGTGCTGCTCCAGCCGCCGAACCCGCTCCACGGCCGGGGTCACGCTGATGTGCAACTCGCGCGCCAGCTGCGCCATGGAGATGCGGCCGTCCTCCTGCAGGCGAGCGAGGATGCGCTGGTCGAGCTTGTCGAGAACCAGTCCCGCCCCTGCGCCAGTTGATTTCACGGATTCAGGCCCCTTTTTAAATCGTTTCGACGCCCCACGGCCCAATACGCTAGTGCTTTCTTCCTGGTTAGCACAAGCCCCTCAAGCCGCCCAACATGGTCGCCCAATCCTCAGTCATCCCCTCTGCCCCGTCTCTGGACGAGCTGCGCGAGCAGATCCGGAGCGCCACCCTGCAAGACGAAACCGCTTGCGTGAAGGCGCTGCTCAAGAGCTCGAGCCTGTCGCTGGATGCCCGCTCCCGCGCCAAGGCGCGAGCCGCTTCGCTGGTCGCAGGCGCCCGGGCCCGAGCCAAAGAGCGGCCCCTGCTGGACTCGTTCCTGCAGGAATTCGCGCTGTCGAACGAGGAAGGTGTGGCGTTGATGTGCCTGGCCGAGGGCTTGCTCCGCATCCCCGACGATGGCAACGCCGACCGCCTCATCGCCGACAAGATCGCCTCGGGTAACTGGAGTGCGCACGCCGGCGCTTCGTCCTCGATCTGGGTGAATGCGTCCACCTGGGGCCTGATGCTCACGGGTCGGCTGATCGAGCCGCCGAAACAGGCGCGTGAAGCAACGGCGACCTGGCTCCAGGGTCTGTCGCGCCGACTCAGTGCACCGGTACTGCGTTCAGCATTCCGTCAGGCCATGCGCATCATTGGCGGCGAATTCGTGGTGGGCCAGACCATCGACGAAGCTTTGGCTCGCTCCGCCAAGACGCCCGAGCTGTCGCTGTGCTCGTTCGACATGCTGGGCGAAGGCGCGCGCACCTGGGCGGATGCCGAGCGCTATCGCAAATCCTATGAACAGGCGCTCGAGGCCATCGGAGCGCAGCGGAAAGGCACGCCGATCGACGAGCGGTCCAACTTGTCGGTGAAGCTGTCTGCGCTCGAGCCCAAGTACGACTTGATGCATGAAGGCGTGGTCATGCAGCGACTGACGCCCATCGTCATGGACCTTGCACGTCGTGCCGCTGCCGCTGACGTTGGCTTCACCATCGATGCTGAAGAAGCCGATCGCCTCGATCTGTCGCTGAACGTGTTCGAAGCCCTGGCGCGCGACAAGACCACTCAGTCCTGGCAAGGGCTGGGCATCGTGATCCAGGCGTATGGCAAGCGCGCGCCGTTGGTCATCGAATGGGTCGCTTCGCTCGCGCGCGTCACGCAGCGTCGCATCTGCGTCCGCTTGGTGAAGGGCGCGTACTGGGACGCCGAGATCAAGCGGGCGCAGGAACGCGGTCTGACTTCCTATCCCGTCTTCACGCGCAAGGCGTCGACGGATGTTTCTTATCTCGCCTGCGCCGAGCGGCTGTTCAAGCATCGGGACGTCATCTACCCGATGTTTGCCACTCACAATGCGCACACCATCGCCGCCGTGCTGGAACTGCGCCCGCCTGGCGCCAAGTTCGAGTTCCAGCGCCTGCACGGCATGGGCGCGCTGCTGCACGACGAGGCCAAGCGACAGATTGAGGGCTTCCCGCGTGTTCGCGCTTATGCACCTGTCGGCCATCACGAGGAGCTGTTGTCTTACCTCGTGCGCCGGCTGCTCGAGAATGGCGCGAACAGCTCGTTCGTAAACCGCTTCATGAATGAAAGCGTCCCCGTTGACACCGTAGTGGAGGATCCGATTGCAGCCCTGCAGTCGGCAGACAGCATGACCAACCCGCATATTCCCCTGCCGAAGCACCTGTACGGCGAGTCCCGTGAAAATTCCGCCGGTGTCGACTGGGGCAATCCTCAGCAACTCGCCGAGCAGATCGCGTCGCTGCAGAAAGCTGGCGCCGAGTTGCCGCACGCCGCGCCTTCGACGCTCGCAGGTAACATCCAGGCATCGCCGACTGAAGTAAGAAATCCAGCGAACCGCGCCGAGCTGGTCGGTTACGTGAGCATGGCGACTCGCGAAGACATCGCGCTCGCTTTCGACAAGGCTGGCCAGGCTCGCAAGGCTTGGGATGATGCTGGCGCCACGCATCGCGCTGTTTGTTTGGTCGCTGCGGCTGATGGCTTGCGAACACATCGCGCCGAGCTGGTACGGCTGCTGGTCAAAGAGGCAGGCAAGACGCTGCCCGATGCGATTGCCGAGGTTCGTGAGGCTGAAGACTTCTGTCGCTACTATGCCGCGCAGGCTCGCGAGCACTTCGCCGATCCGCTGGCGCTGCCCGGCCCGACCGGTGAAGAAAACAAGCTTTTCCTGCGAGGCCGCGGCGTCTTTGCGTGCATCAGCCCCTGGAACTTCCCGTTGGCGATTTTCCTGGGCCAGGTGACGGCAGCATTGGTCGCCGGCAACAGCGTCGTGGCCAAGCCCGCCGAAGCGACGCCGCTGGTCGCCGCCCTGGCCGTGCGGCTATTGCATGAAGCTGGCGTGCCCAAGGACGTGCTGCACTTCGTCCCGGCCAGCGGCAAGCTGTTCGGCGAAGTGGCCTTCAAACATCCGGCGCTGGGCGGCGTCTGTTTCACCGGCTCCACCGGGACTGCGCAGTTCATCAATCGTGCGTTAGCCGCACGCGATGGCGCCATCGTGCCGTTGATCGCCGAGACTGGCGGCATCAACGCCATGATCGTCGACTCGTCCGCGTTGCTGGAGCAGGTTGCCGACGACGTGCTCACTTCCGCTTTCACATCCGCCGGCCAGCGTTGCTCGGCGCTGCGCCTGCTGTTCGTGCAGGAAGAAGTCGCAGACCGCCTCGTCGAGTTGATCGCCGGCGGCATGGATCAGCTGCACATCGGCGACCCGTCGGCGCCGGCCACCGACGTTGGCCCGGTCATCAATGCCGGCGCCGCGTCCAAACTGGACGAATATAGCCAGAGAGTGCAGCAGAAGGGCATCAAGCTGCTCAAGCAATGCTCGCTGAATCAAGTGCGCACCGAGGGCAGCTACTTCGCTCCTCGCATGCTGGAGCTGAGCGACGCGCGTCAACTCACGAGCGAAGAGTTCGGCCCTATCCTGCACGTCGTCCGTTTCAAGCGCGAGAAGTTGAGCGATGTTCTCGCCGCCATTCGCGAAGCCGGCTATGGCCTGACGCTCGGCGTGCACACTCGCATCGAAAGCGTGTGGCAGGAGATCGTCGCCGAAGCCGCCGTGGGCAACATCTATATCAACCGCAACATGATCGGCGCAGTCGTCGGCGTGCAGCCGTTCGGGGGCGAAGGCCTCTCCGGCACCGGCCCCAAGGCCGGCGGTCCGCACTATCTGTTCCGCTTCGCCACCGAACGCACGCTCACCGTCAACACGGTCGCGACGGGTGGTAACGCGAAGTTGCTGTCGCTGGGGTCGTGATAGAAGAGACGAGCGCGTCGGCGTTGATGGCGTCGACGCGCTCACAGTCCTGACGGCGCCGCTCCGGGCATTTATTGCTACTCTATAAAACCTGCCTCGCGCAGTTGTCGCTCCACTTGCCTGGCGGACCTGCAACCGCACCGGGTCACATCCCCGCCGACGTAGGTGCACACCCGAACCTCACATACCGCAGCCGGCTGCGCCCGCTGCACAAAGTGAGCTGGCGTACAGCCTGTCGCAGTCGCACCCAACAGGATTGCACTCACATAGAGACGAGTTCTGACACACATCGCGCTCACCTCTTTGATCGGGTGAGCCTCAGATAGCCAATCACCCTCGCAGCACCTAGAACAATGTGACGAGCACTGCGATTCGAGGGACCAGTATCCGTTCGGCGTGATTGAGACGCTCATCACCCGTCGCAGCAGCGGAACGTTTTGTCGTGTTCGAAATGTGGCCCGATGTCGTGCGGCCCGCTTTCGCGCGTGGTGATGCGGCGCACTTCACGTAAGTCTCATTGAGCTTGCGCCAGGGTGATGCTTAACTCCGCGAGCATTCGCAAGTCAGCGGGAGCCGTCATGCCTGGCAATCTTCCCTACCTGCAGCCGACTGCCGAGACGGTGGCCGTGCAACGGACCACCTTCACCATCGATGTGCTTGGTCGATACATCTGCAGTCTGTGGCACGAGGCTGTGGGCGCGGGTGGCGCGCCTTTCGATGCAGTCGTCATCGGCGCTGGCATGTATGGCGCGTATTGCGCGCAGCGCTTGTATCGAATGGGAAAGCGCGTGCTGTTGCTCGAAGCGGGCAGCTTTCTGGTGTCCGAGCACGTGCAGAATCTTGCCCGAATCGGCTTGGATGTTCCCTCGCCGATCTGGCCGGGCCAGGAGCCGGGGCAGCCGCGCGAGCATGTCTGGGGCATTCCGTGGCGAGGCAACGATCAGTTTCCAGGCTTGGCCTACTGCGTCGGAGGTAAGTCACTCTACTGGGGCGGCTGGTGTCCGAGAATGACGGCGGCAGATCTGGCGCAGTGGCCGGCGGCGGTCGCCAACTTCTTGGGCGCGACCTATCCTTTTGTCGAAGACGACACCGGCGTCACGCAAACGGTGGATTTCATCACCGGTCATCTTTACGACGCCTTGCTTGCAGCGGTGCAGAACGCGGCGCCACTCACGCCAAATATCGACGCCGCCAGCGTCGGACCGGCGCCACTGGCCGTGCAAGGCTCGCCGCCCGCCTCGGGGCTTTTCAGCTTCGACAAGTTCAGTGCTTGCCCTCTGCTCGTCGATGCGATTCGAGAAGACGCCGGACACTCGGCAGGGAACGACGCGGCGAGGCGACTGTTTCTGGTGCCTCACGCGCACGTCACTCACCTGGAAGTCGATCAAGGACGAGTCACAGCACTCCACGCGCACGTCGATGGCGCACAGCAACGGTTTGTGGTGCCGGCGAACTGCAAGGTGATTCTTGCCATGAGCACCATCGAATCGACACGGCTGGCGTTGCGATCGTTCCCTACCCCGCTGATGGGTCGCAACTTGATGGTCCACACGCGGACCGATTTCACGGTTCGCATTCGACGCGCCGTGTTCGGAGGTTTGCCGATCCATTTACAGACGGCGGCATTGATCGTGCGTGGCGCAACCCCCAACGGAGTGTTTCATTTGCAGGTCACTGCTGCCGCCAATCAGCAGAGCCACTCCGACGAGCTGTTGTTTCGGATGATTCCCGACATCGACTCGCTCGAACAGATCCTTGCCAACCATGACAGTGACTGGGTCGCGATCACGTTGCGCGGCATCGCCGAGATGAAGGGCGACCGCAACTCCGCCGTCCCTCATGCGGGCAGCTGGATGAATCTCAGTCCCTACGAGAACGACGAGTTCGGCGTGCCTCGCGCCTGGGTGAATCTGGCGCTGAACGCAGGCGATCTGCAACTGTGGCAGGACATGGATCAAGCCGCGATCGCACTGGCGCAACGGCTCGCAGGCAACGCCAGCAACATCGAATATCTTTACGACAACGGCTGGCAAACCACACCACCGCCTCTGAATCGCCCGTTTCCGGAATGGCATCGCGGGCTCGGCACCACGTATCACGAGTGCGGAACGCTATGGATGGGCGATGACCCGAGCGCATCGGTCACAGACATCAACGGGCGCTTTCATCACATCAGCAACGCCTATGCCTGCGATCAATCCCTGTTCCCTACCGGCGGCTCGGCGAATCCAGTACTTACCGGCCTCGCCTTGGCCCGGCGCGTGGCCGAGGCCGTAACCTGACCGACTGCTGAACGATTGCATTCATGGTCCATTAAGTGGACCGGCGTTGAGATGGCTGCCAGGTCGAACTGTTCGGGGCAGCCATGAAATCTGCAGTCGCCGCTGGCGTGATGATGTTCTGCGTCGCCATGTTGGGTGAACCCGCACATGCTGGCGAAGGGCGCGTTTCGGATGCGCCGCCTCGGCTCGAACCAGGACGCGTATCGAATTACGCTGGCGCGAAGTCGGCGGCGCCAGTCGACGCCGAGTCAGGCAAGGCGCATGCGAACGCCAAAACCGTTCAGCCCAAGGCGGCACGTTCCAAGACGATCCGTCCCGCCATCTCTCAAGCGTGGTCGCATCGCGCCGAGTTCTTTTATATCTACGACGCGAGGAGTCAGCTGCGCCGCGACCGCGACGTGGATGGTTATCACAGCGAGTTTCAAATCCGTTTCGATGCTGACTCCGAGATCGGTGACGCGCTGGTCTACGCGCGACTGTACATGCGGCGCGTCGGGGAAGTGGATTGGGTGCTATATCACACCACCGACGACTTCTGGATCTACGGCAAGACGGACGACGATGAATACTATGTGACGACCGCTCTGGATGACGGTTTTGCCACCAGCGAGTACGACATTCTGATCGATCTGTACGAGGTCGGTCACAGCGGCATCATCGCCACCCTCGACGCGAGCGACGACGTCGACCTGTTCGATCTGCCGCTCGAGGAGGTCGGCCTCGACGTGCCGATCGCCATCCCCGGCTATGCCATCGGCGGCGTGAGCACCACTTTGTTGATCGACTCGGACGGCGACGATCACTACTCGCGCTTCCGCATCGCCTTCGATCCGGACGCAGATTTCGACGGCACCTATGTCTACGCCAGGTTCTGGGTGCGCCCGCAAGGCGGCGATTGGATCGAGGAGCATGTTTCCGAGGATTTCCTGGTCGACTCGAGCGGCGGCGCCGACGTGTATGAACTCACCGCCGATTGGATCAGTGGCTATCCCACCGCTTATTACGACGTACAAATCGATCTGCACGACGCTGCGACCGGCGGCTTGGTCGCTTCGGCCGGCAGCGAACGCCCCGAGCTTTCACGCCTGCCGCTGGAAGATCAGGCTCGCGACACTCGCGCCGGCTCGCCACCCCCAGGTGGTGGCGGTGGCGATACGAGCTCACGCGAAGGCGGCGGCGGCGCTTCGAACTTGTGGTTGTTGCTGGCGCTGTCGTTGCTTGCGGTTGCACGGCGGAGGCAGTCATGAGGTTCGCGCCTCCGCTCCGTGAGCCGGAAAGGCAATTTCTGAATATTCGGTGGGTTCGTCGTTCTCAATTATTTCGCTGATGTCTCGAGCTTGAGGAACAGAAGCGGTCGGCGCAGGCTTGCTGCATGCAAGTAAGCTACAGCCAGCGAGACCTTCCGCCGGGGCAGCGCGAGCTCTCGGAGTTTCCCCGCTTCGGAATCGTCGAGTTCGCGCGGCGGCCGCTAACCTGCCGAGACATTCGGCTGAAGATCACCGGGCCGTTCGACCAACCGCTCATACTGACTGCAACCGAACTCGCAGCGCTCCCGCGCATCTCGCTCACAGCGGATTTCCACTGCGCGGCAGGTTGGAGCCATCGCGCCGTGAAGTGGGGCGGTTTTCGCTTCTCCGATATATGGGAGCAGTTGATCCTGCCGCACGCGCGACCTCGTAGCGAAATCGAGCTTGTGGTGCTTCGATGTCAGGACGGTTATCGGACTGCGTTGCCCTGGTCCGACCTGCTCGCCCAGGAAGTGCTGCTCGCCGATCGGTTGAACGATCTTCCGTTAACCGTCGAGCATGGCGCACCCATCAGGATCGTGGCCCCTTCGCACTACGGATACAAAAGCGCGAAGCATCTCGATCGCATCGAGCTGCGTGACAACGGCGCTGAGTACGTTCCGCTGCTTCCGCGGCTCCTGGACCACCCGCGCGCACGGGTGGCCCTGGAAGAGCGGGGTCAATGGCTGCCCGGATCGCTTTTGCGCTACGCCTTTCGACCGTTCATCAAGCCCATCATCCGTAAGCTGAAATCGCTCGCTAACTCAGCGAGTTGATCAGCTTGCCGTTCACGCGCACGTTTTCGAGGTTCACGCTGCGGGTGTGCTTGACGATGCTGGGCTGAGTGACCTCGTTGAACTCGCAGTCGCGAAGCGTGAGATCGTTCACCGGCGCCTTGGGTAACCCTTGGGAGTCCAGAACTCGGCCGGCCCTGGCGACCCGCATGCGCTCGACCACCACGTTGCGCAACTGGGGCGTGAATGCGCCGTTCGGGCCTTCCTCGTAGTTGAAGTCGCAGGTGATGGCGGCGCGCCCGACCTGTCCCACTTGAATGTCGCGGTAGTAGAAGTTCTCCAGCAGGCCGCCGCGCAGAGCGTTGTTCTTGAAGCGGATCGCGTACCAAAGGTCCGGGCTGTCCATGTGGCAATGTTCGGTAAACACCCAACGCGCGCCACCGGAAATCTGGCTGCCGACCACCACGCCGCCGTGGCCGGCTTTCATCCGGCAGTTGCGGATCAGTATGTTCTGCGAGGGCACGTTGATCCGGCGCCCATCGGCGTTGCGCCCTGAGTTCACGGCGATGCAGTCGTCGCCGGTATCGAAGGAGCAATTCTCGATCAGCACGTGATCCACCGATTCGGGATCGATGCCGTCGTTGTTGGGCCCGTGCCCGAACACATCCACGCCTCGGATCGTCACGTTACGGCACAGCACGGGATGGATGTTCCAGAACGGCGCGTTGCGCAGACGCACGCCTTCGATGAGCACGTTCTCGCAACGGTATGGCTGGATGAACGGCGGGCGCAGATAACCGCCGTCGCCGAAAACTCGCTTTTCGGGCGGCACATTGGCTTCGGCCATCTGAAACAGCTCGGTACGAGCTTTGATCTGCGTCGGCATGCCTTCGACCCAGCCATGATCGATGGTGCCGCCCCATTTGCCCTTCCACGGCCACCAGTGCTTGGCGCTGCCTTGCCCGTCCAGCACGCCTTTGCCGGTGACGGCGATGTTCTTCTGTTCGAAGGCATAAATGAGCGGCGAGTAGTTCATCAGCTCCATGCCTTCCCAGCGCGTGAACACCATCGGGTAACTTGCCGGATGGGTGTCGAAACGCAGCGTCGCGCCTTCGGCGACATGCAGCTCGACGTTGCTCTTGAGATGAATCGCCCCGGTCAGAAATTCGCCGGCCGGCACCAACACCCGGCCGCCGCCGGCCGCAGCGCAAGCTTCGATCGCTTTGGCGATCATGGCCGTGCTCGCGGTCTTGCCGTCGGGTACCGCGCCGTATCTGGTGATGTCGAACACGCGGTCGGGAAACGTGGGTGGGCGAACGTTGCGCGCGATATCTGCTGCTCGCTCCCAAGCTTCACGCGAGCTGATCGCTGCGGGCACTTTATTCGAGGCAATCAGCGCAGCAGCGCTCGCGCCCGCTACGAAGGTCCGTCGGTTCATCGATGTGCGCATGGGCCTATACGCTCCTTGATTATCGCCCCCTCGCGCGCATGATACCCAGATCGTGCTGCTATGGCGCCTCAGCGTGCGAGACGCTATCGATGAACTGCTCCAGCTCCCGCCATTGCGGATCTTCGTAGAAAGAAATTTCTATCGGGTATCGGTCGTGGCCGCGTAACACCCGGTTGAGCGACGCCAGGAACCGCTCGCGATCGCCGATATAGTAGGCGAGCTCTTTGAGATTGTTGCCCGTACGACTGAATGCTGGCTTCAGTATGTCCGCGTCGATCAGATCCAGAGTGTCTTCGAGCGTGTTCATCCGCTCCCGGTCCGTGGCCGGAGGCAGCCCCTCGTTGGCAGCCCCGTCATACTTCCAGGCAATCACGGTCAGCACGCCCATCTTCGCCCGCGCCTCGGGCTCCGGCATTTCACCGAGAAACTTGAAGATCACCCGATTGCCGCTTTCCCGCCCCTCGGCGACGATCCAATTGGGCTCTTCCACGGCCGCAGCGGCAGTGGCGACGAGCAATGAGGCGACGACCATCAACTTGGCTGTGATTCGGCTGATATCCATACGCCGGTTTTTCGATCGAGCGAGTGCGGGTATTTGGATGCTGCGGGACGTCCATTCGCAGCTCGCTCGACACCGGAGTCAGCCCGAGCGATCCCCGGCGGCGAACCATCAGCCGCCGTAGTAGGGATTCAACTCGATGATCTGCTTGCAGGTCTGCTCGTTGACGAAGTCATGCCCGATCACGTTCGGCAGCGTCCAGTTATCCTTGTCGATCTTGCTCTTGATCTCTGTGATGAAGTCGCCGAGCTTGGCATGCGCGCCTTTCTTCGACAGCGTGTTGCTGGAAACATTGCCGCCGGTCTGCTGCCAGTACACCCAGTGCAGATGATCCTGGCGGTGACCCTTGTGCTCGTCGGCCGCCTTCTGCGCGACCTTCAGCACGTCCTTCATGTCTTTTTTGGACTTGTACGTGCCGCAGAAACACAGGCCGCTCACGGTGGGCTTGCCACTCTCGTACTTGAACATCGGCAGGTAGCCGTCTTTCGGGCTGAAGCCGGTATGGAATTCGGAGGCGAATACCATGACGACCTTGCCCCGCAACTCGTCGAGCGTGCACGTCGCGATATTGTTGCTCTGGCTGTAAACGTAGTTCGCGTTGTCGCCCACGGACATGAACTCGGTCAGTGCCGAGCGCACCTCTTCGGGACAATACGTGTGCGAGATGCGCAGGATCAGGAACTCGCTCGAATACGTTTTGACATAGGCCACCGCGTCCTTGACCGCCGTCATGAAGGAGCCGCCGTAACCGCCGAAGGCGCCGGTGGACTTGCCGAACCTGGGCCACTTGAATTTCTCGGCGGCAAAGTGACCCATGGTCGGCTCGATGACGCTCTTGCCCTTGTCATCCTTGATGCGCTTCAGAAATACGCGCACGTCGAACACGCGCGAGCCCGACATGGCCTGGTTGTAGATGTTGGAGCCCTGGGTGCGCGCATAGCGCTTCGGGCAAGCGACACGACTGAGGCTGTCGCCGTACACGCCTGCGTCATGACTCGCCGGTAGCACCATGTGGATCAGCTGGGGGTCGTGCTGGATCTTGCTCATCCACATCGCATTACTCATCGGCGGGCTCCTTCGTGAGGCCGGTCGCGCGGGGCGCGGATTGGTTCTTAGTTATGACACACGGTCACACGACGCCGGTGAGGCGACGCGCGAAGGTCAAGTTTCAGCCGTTTGGTGCGGCGCGAACCATGAACTGGCGCTCAGAAATACACGCGCATGTATCCGATGGGCGGGTTAGGCCTCCTCTCGCTGCAGCGGAAGCGTGAAATGGAACGTGCTTCCCTGCCCCAGCTCGCTCTCGGCCCAGATGCGGCCGCCGTGCGCGGTGATCAGCCCTTTGGCGATGGACAGGCCGAGACCGGTACCCAGCCGTCGCGTCTGTCGCGCCTGCCAGAACCGATCGAAAACATAAGTGAGATTCTCCCGCGCGATACCCGGTCCGGTATCGACCATACTGAAACAAACTTCGCTTGCCGCCCGGGCCACTCGACAGCTCACGCGTCCTCCGGGCGGGGTGAATTTCACCGCATTGCCGATAAGATTCGAGAGCACTTGCAGGATGCGCTCACGATCACAGCGCACGCGGCAGCCACGCTGAGTGTCCGCAGACATCTCCAGCTGCACGCCTTTCTCCACCGCAATGGGAAGCAACAGCTCGAACGCGTCGGCGAACAGGGAGTCGGCCAGGTGCTCCTCCAGTTGCAGATCGATGGTTCCTGACTCCAGCTTGGCGACCGACAGCAGATCGGCGATCAGGTGACCCATGCTTTGCAGCGACCGCTGCATGCCGAGCAGCACCGTCGAGGCCTTGCTCAAAGCGTCGGCCGGTATGGTCTTTTGAATGAGCGTGACGCCCACGATCAGGGAGTGCAGCGGGTTTTTCAGATCGTGCGACACCATCGCGAGCAGTTGTTCCTTTTGCTCGTTGGCCCATTCGGCCGCCGCCCGCGCCTGCAATTCGCGCTCGTACTGGCGTTGCAAGTCGATGCTGAGGAGTGCGCTCGCCAGCGCCTCGACCAGCTCGATCTCCCATCTTGCCCAGGGCAAGGACTTCATTTGCACCGTTTGAGTCCATTGCTCGAACGACGCGCGCGGCCGCAAGCGAGCTGCACTGGACTCGATGGTGACCGGCTTGTTCGGATCGCCCGCCCATGTGATGGTGCGCAGAACCTCCGGTTTGAACCAGAAGATATAGTTGCCGCGTCCCTTGGGGATCCGAAGCGCGAGCAGCCCACTCGCGCAGTCTTTGAAATCGGCGGCTTCCGGATATTCGTTGACGAGCTGATCCGAATGGAACACTTGCCAATCGTCCGGCCGCTGATCGAGCCATGCCGCGAGCTTTGTGAGATGCGGTCGCGACGGCGTTTCTCCGATGCGCTGCCAGCGGCCATCTGGCATCACTACCGCCGCTCCACTGCAACCGAGCAGATCGCGAACATCAGATGCTCCTCCCACGAGGCCTGCCACAGGCTCGGTGCTCGCCCTCATGCCGAGAACAAGTGTTTGCAGGGCGCTCTGCCCGCGCGCGCGGTCGGTTGCGATTGCCAGTTCCTCTGTGCGAGCGAGCTGCTGCGAGACCAACCGGGCGATCAGCTCGGCTGCTGTGCGCCTTTCGTACGAGATATGTTGCGGGCTGCTGTAATGGTGCCCGGCGATCAGGCCCCACAAGCGCCCCTGACTGATCAGAGACAGCGTCAGCGAGGCTTGCACTTCCATGTTTCTTAGATATTCGATGTGAACGGGCGAGACGCTTCGCAACAGCGAACGCCCAAGATCCAAGGGCGGGGCGGCGGCATCGCGGCTGACGAGCCGCACCGGCGAATAATCCCGCTCTGGGATCATTCGCACCCAGTTCTCCAGAAAGATCGCTCGCGCCTGGGGCGGGATGTCCGAAGCGGGATAATGCAAGCCCAAGTACCTGGACCACGGCTCGTCCTTCGCCTCCGCGATCACCTCGCCATGACCGTCGTCGTGAAATTTGTAGACCATCACGCCGTCGAGCCCGGTGAGGCGCTTGATCTGCTCACACGCTGTCTGGCACAGCTCGGACATGTTCATCGCAGAGCCGATCCAGCCGAGTGAGTCCCGCACCCAGTCGGCGGACGCGGCAGGTACGTCCACTTCGGTTGCGGTCTCAAGTTCGAGAATCAGTTGCCCATGGTGACGATGCAGAAAGCCGTTCCATCGGCCGCCCTCGCTCTCCCACTTGAATGGCTGACCAGACTCGAAATCCCCGGGTCGCACCCGTGGCCGCAGATCGTTCCGGACCACTTCTTCGATCGAGCATCCAAGTGTCGCGGCCGGCTCCCGACCGAGCGCCGTGGTCACGTTCTCCGAGCAGTGCGTGATGCGGAGCTCCTCATCGATGGCGAACAGCACGCCGAACGGCTGGATGGCGCCGGGAATGTGGATGGGTTCCCTGCCACAGTTCACCAGCGCTTCCTCGAATGTCGAGCCCATCAAACCTCCCGTCGTGCAATCAGGCCACAGGCATCTATTGCTAATTCCTGAGGTGCCGGATTGTTCGCCTGGAGCCACAACTGTTCTGCGCGGGCGCGGCAGAACCTCTCACTTGATCTCCGCCCGCGGACACGTACCACCCCGCGTACTGCGCGGTGGTTGAGCATGAGTGCACTCGCCTTCCGCGATCTCGATGCCGCAAGTGGTCTCGGGCATTGCGCCGTCACATTGGATGTTGAGCGTCCACTGTCCCTCGGGCGTCGCGCCGGGGCGCCACTTCGCACATTGTTCCATGCGAAAGTCCCGCTGCCGCACGAGTTCGTCGGCCGACTCGCTCAGAATTGCAAACAAGGTTTGGCATTCAGCAGCGCTCGAACACTTGCGCTGTTCGACGAGCCGACCGACCAGGCTCTCACGATCGTACTTTCGCTGCGTACATAGTTCGATCGCGTATTCGAGCGCGCGCTCGCCCTCGAGCGTGATGTCTCGCTCGAAGCGCTCCAACTGCGCTCCGGAAGCTGTTAGTCGATACGTTCCTGGTGGCACCTCAACCGTGTCGCCGGCGTCGCTCGTCACCAAGGGTGCTCCATCGGACCCCTGACGCAGCTCGAATCTCACTTGCGGGTCCGGACTCGTGAAGCGGACGGATACAAGCGTCGGTGACGCTGGCGGTGCGGCGTCACTCTCGGACGCAACTTCAGGAACGCTCTGCGCCGGCGCTTCAGTCGTCGGGGCAGCCGCCGGTTCCGATGCAACTGCCGGCTCGGGAGCAGGCGCTGGTTGCGCCGGCTGCCGCGGGGACTCGACCGACGTTCCGGGATCGCGCGCTGGAGGTACGACCTCCTGCTCTACGTGAGTTTCCGGAAAAGTTTCTGGCGCAACGGGTTCCTGTTGCGCGCTCGTCGCTCTTTCGTCGCTCGAGGGTCGACTCGTCCACCACCAGGCGAGCAGAATGACCACGGCGAAAACGGCGGCAACCGTGAGCACCGTACGCCAAAGCGGTGGTGCATCCTCACGCTGCGGCTCACGAGATCGCCGGCCTGCAATGATTGGCTCGTAGTCGTCACGCCGGTCGCGCATGCTTCATCTTCCCTCGTCCGCACCATGAACAGCTGGATGTTACGGAGTTGGACCACAAGCGCGACGCTGACAGCAAACCGAATGCGAACAGGACCCTGGTCACAGCACGGAAGAGACCGGTCCCTGCCAACGAGCGCTGTCGTAAGTGATTGAAAGAAATGGTGGCCAGGGACGGAATCGAACCATCGACACGCGGATTTTCAGTCCGCTGCTCTACCAACTGAGCTACCTGGCCAGCAGGGGTGGCCCGGAGAAGGGCCGGCGCCCGGCGGGATGTGCCGGAGCGGGCGCGTATTAGAGCGGGGCGTCGGCAAGGCGTCAAGGAAAAACCGGTGCTTAGGGTCGCGGACAGCCCCACGGCGTCGCTGTATGCCGGCACCCGAGGCTCCATCCCTGAAACAGGGGGCGCAAAAGCGCACGAAAATGCCGGCGGTAGCTGTCACGTTTGGGGTTTTATACTGTCCCGTCCCTTGCCTTACGCGCGGCTAACCCCACGGTTTGCTTGGGTTTGCAACTTTTAGGCGCGGCCGGACGTTACCTGGGGCGACTCCTTGGGAAAAGGATGGCGCGCGACCATGGGCCACAGCTATCAAGGAGTCCGTTCAATGGCAGCGGTATACCCGGCAGCCACTCCCGTTCATGATCGCATCCCCGAGCCGCTGGCCCGCCGCTACATCCGAGTCCGCGAGCAGTCGGTGGCCATTTGCAGCCCGCTCGAGACCGAGGACTATGTGGTCCAGAGCATGCCGGACGCGAGCCCGGCCAAGTGGCATCTGGCGCATACCAGCTGGTTTTTCGAGCAGTTCCTGTTGCGGCCCCTGGGGTCCGGCTACCAGCCGTTCCAGGCTGGGTTCGAGTACCTGTTCAACTCGTATTACCAGACCGTCGGCCCGATGCATCTGCGGCCCGAACGCGGGTTGCTGACCCGCCCGACGGTCAACGAAGTGCTGGCCTATCGGCAGCACGTCGACGAGCACATGCTGAAGCTGCTGGCCGCGCGCGACGAGGATGACGAGCAGCTCGCCCCGCTGGTGAAGCTGGGCATGAATCACGAGCAGCAGCATCAGGAACTGATGCTCACCGACATCAAGCACCTGTTCTCAAAGAACCCGCTGCTCCCGGCGTACTCGCGCAAGCCCGCGCCAGCCGGCGAAGTCCGCAGCTCGGGACCGATAAAGTTCCTGACGTTCGAAGGCGGCGTGCGAGAGATCGGCGCGACCGGCAAGCACTTTTGTTTCGACAACGAGACCCCACGTCATCGCACGCTGGTGGAACCCTACGCGCTGGGCGATCGGCTGGTCACCAATGGCGAGTTCCTCGAGTTCATTCGAGACGGCGGATATCGGCGCGCGGAGTTCTGGCTGTCGGACGGTTGGGCCACGGTGAATCAGGAAGGCTGGAGCCGTCCGTTCTATTGGTCACCCGCTCTGGACGCGGAGTTCACGTTGCGAGGGCTGCAACCATTGGACACACACGCGCCGGTCTGCCACTTGAGCTACTACGAAGCGGACGCCTTCGCGCGCTGGGCGCAAGCGCGCCTGCCGACCGAAGCCGAGTGGGAACTGGCGGCCGAGGCGCTGCCGGTGCGCGGCAATCTGCTCAAGAGCGAGATGCTCCGCCCCATGCCCGCGGGCGAAAGCCAGGGATTGAAACAAATGTTCGGCGACGTGTGGGAATGGACCGCCTCGCCCTACGGCGCCTATCCCGGTTATCGCCCGCTCGCGGGAGCGCTGGGCGAGTACAACGGCAAGTTCATGTGCAATCAACTGGTCCTGCGCGGCGGCTCGTGTGTCACGCCGGCGGATCACGTGCGCGCCACCTATCGGAACTTCTTTTATCCGCAGGCGCGTTGGCAATTCATGGGCGTGCGACTGGCGCGCGATCTGTAATTCGAAGGAACAACGATGGCCAAACATCCAAGCACCGCTCCCGCCAAATCCGCCCCTCAATCCGCCGAAACCGCACTCACCAACGACGTGCTGGCGGGTTTGAAAAAACACCCCAAGGAGTTGTCGCCGGTCTGGTTCTACGACGAGCTCGGCTCGTTCCTATTCGACAACATCTGCGAGCTGCCCGAGTACTACATCACTCGCACCGAGCTGCAGATCATGCACGGGCACGCGCTAGAGATGGCGCATCACATCGGGCCGGATGCGGCGGTTATCGAGTTCGGCAGCGGCACCAGCCTCAAGACGCGCCTGCTGCTGGATCGGCTGGAGAGTCCGCTCGCTTACGTGCCGGTGGATATCTCGCGCGAACATTTGTTCACGGCCGCCGGCGCGCTCGCCAAGGATTATCCGAATCTGCACATCGTGCCGGTGTGCGCGGATTTCACTCAGACGTTCGAGCTGCCGCAGTTCGTGCGGCAGGCACAGCGACGCGTCGTTTATTTCCCCGGCTCGACCTTGGGCAATTTCGCTCGCTCGCAGGCGCGCGAGCTGTTGGTCCGCATGCGGGATCTGGTCGGCGGCAACGGCGCCATTCTGATCGGCATCGATCTGCGCAAGGATCCGAGCATCCTGGAGCGCGCCTATGACGATTCAGCCGGCGTCACGGCCGAGTTCAACATCAACGCCCTGCGACACGTCAATCGCGAATTGGGCGCGGACTTCGATCTCGATGCGTTCGATCATCTGGCGGTCTGGGTGGAAGAGGAAAGTCGCATCGAGATGCACCTGGTCAGCAAGCGCGATCAAGTCGTGCATCTCGGCGGCGACGAAATTCGGTTCCGCCGCGGCGAACACCTGCGCACCGAGTATTGCCACAAGTACACGGTGGAAAGCTTCAGCGAGCTGGCCGCCACCGCGGGCCTCGCGGTGAAGCGCGTCTGGATGGACCCGAACAAGCAGTTCAGCGTGCAGCTGCTGGAGCCGGCGCGGCTTCAATAGAACGCGTCATCCGATAGAACCACTGGCTGGCCTGCGGAGTTGAGCCCAAAGGCAAAGCCACGTATGGTCCACGGTCATGCTGGATTCCGCTTCTCACGACAGGGGCGGGTGGGCGCTTTTCCTGGATGTCGACGGCACGCTGCTGGAACTTGCCGAGACGCCACAGGGTGTGCATGTGTCCCCCGCCCTCAAGCAATTGCTCGAAGATGTCCGTTGGCGCCTCGATGGGGCGCTGGCGCTGGTCAGCGGCCGTAGCCTCGCCAATCTCGATCAGCTGTTCTCACCGCTGCGCTTCATCGCGTCCGGCGTGCACGGCTGCGAGCGTCGCACGGCCGAAGGCCAGGTGCTGCGTCCCGAAGTGGATGCGGCGACCATCGCACGTGTGCGCAATCAACTGGCCGAGTTCGTGCGCGGGCACGAAGGGCTGCTCTTGGAAGACAAGCACTACGCGCTCGCCGTGCATTTCCGTCGTGCGCCCGAGATGCAGGATGAGGTCTACCGCATCATGAGCGAAGTGCAGGCGCAGCTCGGCTCAGTGTTCGCCCTGCAAGCGGGCAAGAGCGTGCTCGAACTGCGGCCCGGTGCGTGGACCAAAGGCAGCTCCATCGAATCCTTCATGCAGGAAGCGCCCTTCGCGGGCCGCAAGCCGATCTTCATCGGCGATGACGTGACTGACGAGGATGCATTCGCCGTGGTGAACGCGATGGACGGCCTGTCCATTCGCGTCGGCCACCCGTCGGTCCCGACACGCGCCAGACATCGACTCGGCGGCGTCAGCGAAGTGCTGCGGTGGCTGAAGAGCACGCCACCGGTCGTCCCGCCTCCCCCCGCGCAGTAGTCATGGCGCCCTTCGAACATTCGTTCGGCATCGAGGAAGAGTTCTTTCTCGTAGATGCCACCACCGGGGTGCTCGGCTCTCCGGCGCTGGACCGGCTCGTGCAAGACGCGCGCGGCAAACTGGGCAACGTCGTTACGACCGAGCTGCTGCAATCTCAGATCGAGATCGCTTCACCCATTCTGCACAGCCACGATGAAGCGCGTGACATCATGTCACGCACACGACGCGCCTTGAGCGAAGTTGTAGCCGGCCATGGTCTGCAGCTCATCGCCGCGAGCACGCATCCGCTCGGTGTCTGGCAAGAACAGCTCATCACGGAAAAGCGTCGCTACGATCAGCTGATGGCGGACTTTCGTATTGTCACTCAGCGCAACCTGGTGTGTGGGCTACACATCCATGTGGCGGTTCCAGAGACGGTCGATCGTATCGATGTGATGAATCGGGCGATGCATTGGCTGCCGGTGTTTCTGGCGCTCAGCACGTCGTCGCCGTTCTGGAATCATCGGGTCACGGGCCTGCTCAGTTATCGGCAGGCGCTCTACGACGAATGGCCGCGCAGTGGCATTCCTGATTTCTTTCTAGACGAATCGGACTATCAGGCGTTCGTCGCTCGCATGCAGATGGCGGGCGCTATCGGCGACTCGAGTGAAATATGGTGGGCCATTCGCCCTGCCCTGCGCTTTCCGACGCTGGAGATGCGCATCGCGGACATGTGCACCCGGCTGGAAGATGCGCTCGCCATCGCGGCGCTGTATCGCTGTCTGGTCGCGACGCTCGTGGCCAACCCGGAGATGGGTAGGGCGCGCAGCACGCACACCCGTCGGCTCATCGATGAGAACCGCTGGCGCGCGAAGCGCGATGGCGTCAAGGCCGAGTTCATCTTGGAAACGTCGAATGAGGTCGTGCCGGTGGCGAAGGTGGTGCGAGATCTGATGAATGCCTGCGCCGAACAGATCGACCGGTTCGACTGCGCTTCTGCGCTGGAGCCGATCGAGAAGATTCTGTGCGAAGGCACGAGCGCGCATCAGCAGCTCAAGATCTATAACGACAGCCGCGCCGCCGGTGAAGAGAGTTTGCAGGCGCTGTTCAGAGTGATCGAGTGGCTGAAGGCGACGACGCTGGGAGAAGCGGTCGCCTCGTAGCTATCCGCCGAGCGCACTCGCGGCGGCACGAGCGATGGCCAGTTCTTCGTCGGCGCGCACGGCCAGTAGGTGCACCATCGATTTCGGCGCGCACAGTGTTGCTATCGGATGGTCGCCACTGAGCTTCGCTGCATCGTTCCGTTCAAGATCGAGGACGGCGCCGATGAATTCGAGTCGCTCGAGACAGCGGCGGCGTATCAACGCGCTGTGCTCTCCCACGCCCGCGGTGAATGCGATGGCATCTACGCCACCCATCGCGACAGCATACGCGCCCATGTATTTCCGCACCCGATGAACGTACATCTCGATCGCAAGCACGCAGTCCCGATCGCCCTTGCTCGCACGGCGTTCGATCTCGCGCATATCGTTCGTCCCCGTCAGGCCCTTCAAGCCTGAGCGCTTGTTGAGCAGATCGTCCAGCTCGTCCGCGTCGAGATCGTCGGCGCGTTGCAGTTGCAGAAGCACGCCCGGATCGACGTCGCCGGCGCGCGTGCCCATCACCAAACCTTCGAGCGGCGTCATACCCATGCTGGTATCGACGCTGCGGCCCTGTGCTATCGCAGTCACGCTCGCGCCGTTACCCAGATGGCAGGAGATGATGCGAAGTTTCTCCAGCTCGGTGTGTAAGTGGGCTGCGACGCTGCTAGCGACGTGACTGTGATTGATGCCATGAAAACCGAAGCGCCGAATTCCGTAACGTTGCCGCACGCCGGCGGGCAGTGCGTACTCACGCGAATGATCGGGAAGGGTCGCGTGAAACGCGGTGTCGAAGACCGCGAAGTGAGGAACATCGGGCAGCGCCGCCCGCGCCCGCTGAATCGCCGCCAATGCGGGCGGATTGTGAAGCGGCGCCAGGTGACTCAGCTGCTCGATCTCAGCGAGCACCGAGTCATCCAAGCGCGCCGGCTCGACAAACTTTTCGCCACCGTGAACGACACGATGCGCGACGGCATCGATGCCCGAATCTTCATTGCCTCGATACGCTGCGAGCAATTCATCCACGGCGATCGGCAGATCCGCGCCCGCCAGATCGCGAACCTCCGCGCCCGCATGCAGGCAGGCATGGTCGGACCCGATGCTCTCGACGTGCATTTCTTGCAGCCGGCGCCCGCTCGAGGTGTCGACGAGGGCGCTTTTCACCGAAGAACTGCCGCAATTCAGGGCAAGGACGCGCATGCCGGAAAAATACCACCACCCTGGCCGGGCTTGTACACTGCACCGATCTCAACGGAGAGCCGTATGCATCGTTCCCCACTCAAAAACAAAACGTTCCGGCCCGTGATCAAGTCGTTGCTCACCGGTGGTGCACTGGCGCTCGCCGCGCCCATGCTGGCCCACGCTGACGTCGCGTCGGTGGATGCCGCGGCCAAGGCCGTCGAGCCGCATGTCATTGAATGGCGGCGCCACCTGCATGCCAACCCCGAGCTCAGCAATCGCGAGGTGAAGACGGCGGAGTTCATCGCGAAGCGTTTGAAAGCGATGGGCCTGGAAGTGAGGACCGGCGTCGGTTTGACCGGCGTCACCGCGCTGCTGAAGGGCGGCAAGCCCGGCCGCACGGTGGGATTGCGCGCCGATATGGACGCGCTGCCGGTGACGGAGCAGACGGATGTGCCGTTCAAGTCCAAGGTCATCACCGAGTTCCGGGGCGAGAAGGTGGGTGTGATGCATGCGTGCGGGCACGACGCGCACGTCGCCATCTTGCTGGGTGTGGCTGAAGCGCTGGTGAAGATGAAAGAATCGCTAGAGGGTCAGGTGCTGTTCGTGTTCCAGCCGGCCGAGGAAGGCCCGCCGGAGGGCGAGCGCGGCGGCGCGCTGCTGATGCTGGAACAAGGTGTGTTCGATCTGGCCAAGCCGGATGCCATGTTCGGTCTGCACGTGATGGCCTCGTTGAATAGCGGCGTGATCGGTTACAAGCCCGGGCCGCTGATGGCCGGATCCGATGCGTTCTCGCTGGTCGTTACCGGTTCGCAGACGCATGGTTCGCGACCGTGGGCGGGTGTCGATCCCATCACCGTCTCGGGTCAGATCATTTCGGGGCTGCAAACCATCGTCTCGCGTCAGCTCGACATCACTCACCTGCCGGCGGTCATCACGGTGGGCGCGATCAAGGGCGGCATTCGTTTCAACATCATTCCGGATTCGGTGGAGATGGTCGGCACCATCCGCACCTTCGATCGCGACATGCGTGAGGACATCATCAAACGCATGCAAACCACCGCCAGCAAGATCGCCGAAGCCAGCGGCGCCAAGGCCGAGCTGAAGATGCGATCCGAAGTGGCGGTGCCGCCGGTGATCAACGACGCGGCGTTGACGGATCGAGCGCTGCCGCTGTTCGAGCAATTGGTCGGCAAGGACAAAGTGCAGCTGATCGGGTTGCAGACGGTGGCGGACGATTTCTCTCAGTTCGGCACGCAGATACCGTCGCTGTATTTCTGGGTGGGGATTACGCCGCCGGACAAGGATGCGTCGGCGGTGCCGTTCAACCATTCGCCTTTGTTCTATTTGGACGAGTCGGGGATGCTGACCGGCGTCCGCGCCATGCTGTCGCTCACCACGGATTTCCTGAGCCAATAGCTTTTTGCACTGTGCTCACCGGAGCCCCTGAGGGGGGCTTCCGGTGAGAATAGAAACGGCCGAGCCAGCCCCGGCGAGCCGCCAAACCGGGCAACCGGAATGGGAGTCCCGTCACAAAATCACGTTGCAGCCGCGAGTAAGGGTCATAACGCGACGCTGGTACTTGCCGCAAATCCTGCCACTGCATGTACTGCGCGCTTCGGGAGGAAGCATCGCTGGGAGTGGCGATGAAACAATCAAGAAATCTACTCGCGGTCATCGCAGGACAGAGCTCGGTCGTCGCCATTCTGGTGCTGGTGCTGGTGCTGTCGATCGCGGGTGCGCCGTTCCTGCAGAAAAAGCAGGTCGTGGCGCAGAACATCGGCGCCGAAGTCGCCGTCACCAAGGCGTATGCGCTCACGGAAGCCCTGTTGGCGCACCGCGCGCAGGGACATTCGCTGGATACTTTCAATCCGGCGTTCAATGCCCGTCATTTTCCTGGCGTACTGAGCACGGACCAGGTCGCGCCAGAGGACACAGTCGCGGCGGACGCAATCGCCGCTCTGCGTAAAAACGCCGCGCAGCCCTATGTGCACTTCACGACGCTGGCCGGAACGCCGCATCTCTTTTACGCCGTGCCCGATCGCAACGGCGGTGCCCTGCTGATCGATTTGCCGATGCAGCGCGAGCAGGCGACCATTCAACGTTTCTTCGGTCAGTCGTATCTCTCTTCCAGCGCACTGGGTTACATCCTGGTCGGCTTGCTGCTGTTGGGCGTGTTCGGCCTGCGTTATTACCTGCGCTCGTTGATCGGGCTGCCCGACGATGAGCGCAGGCGCATTCTGATGAAAGGCCTCGACGGTGCGCCGCCCCGGCGCAATCGACTGCCCTGGCTGTTCGCAATCTGCGCGGTGGTGTTCGCGGCCGACCTGGCGAACGTGATGGATTCGGCGATTGGCATCGGCTACGTCCTGGCGGTGATGCTGGCGCTGTCTTCTAGCCGTCATTGGCACGTCAGCGTCATCGCATTCGTCAGCGCGTTGTGCCTGTTGATCTCGCCAATCATCGCGCCATATCACGCCGGTTGGTGGGCATATCTCGAAAGCCACGCGGTCGCAGTGTTCGCCATCTTCGTGACCGCATTCTTCGGCGCCGCCAACCTGCGAAAGACACAGGCAGAAACATTGGCTCTCGCTGAAGCCATGCGCTCACGCAACGAGACGGCCGAGCTGCGCGCGGCCCTCGAGCGCGCCGAAGCGGCCGAGACCAACAACCGCCGCATGATCGATCGCATGCGGATGGCGAACGAGTCCGCGCGCCTGTCGGTGTGGGAATGGAAGATCGCCGAAGACTTGCTCGTGATCGACGAAGGCTGTCCGATGATCACCCGCTGCGGAGGCGTGCGTACGCTCAAGGGCGCCGAATACACCCGCAAGTTCGTGCACCCCGACGAACAGGCCGCCTGGCATGACTTGTTTCGCGATGCCCTCCGCAGCGACAGGACCTCGTTCGCGCACCGCTATCGCATGATCAACGCCGCAGGCGCGACGCGCTACATCCAGGCCCACGCGAGCATCCTGCGCAACGAACAAGGTCGCGCCATCAGTGTGCTGGGCATCGACTGGGACGTGACCAAAGAGGAACAGGCGAAAGAAGAAATCTCGCGCCAGGCCACCGAGATCAAGGAAGCGCAGGAACGTTTCCAACGCGCCGTGTCCGGCACCCAGGACGCGTTGTTCGAGTTCAATTTGATGACCGGCGAGATCTGGCACTCGCCCCAGTTCCGCCTGATGCTCGGCTACGACGGCACCGAAAGCAACGAGGAAGGCCGGCCGGAAGCCTTCGTCCATCCCGACGACGGCGCCATAGTCGGCAAGGCGATGAGCGATCATTTGCAGCAGCGCGTGCCGTACGACATCGAATACCGACTGCGCAAGAAGGACGGGGATTGGTTGTGGGTGCGATCGCGCGCCACCGCCGAACGCGACGAAGACGATCGTCCGCTGTGGCTGGCCGGCTCCATTCATGACATCACGCAGGAACGCGCCGCGCGCGTCGCGATGGAACGAGCGACAGCGGAAGCGGAAGAAGCGAGCCGCGCCAAGAGCACGTTCCTGGCCACGATGAGCCACGAGATCCGCACACCGATGAACGGCATCATCGGCATGACGGGCTTGCTGCTGGACACCGGCCTCGATCGCGTGCAGCGGGACTACGCCGAAACCATTCGCGCCAGCGCCGACTCGCTGCTGACCATCCTCAACGACATCCTGGACTTTTCCAAGATCGAAGCCGGCAAGCTGGACATTGAAAACCTCGAGCTCGACCTGCGCAGCAACGTCGACGACGTGGGCTCGATCATGGCGTTCCAGGCCGCGGCCAAGAGCCTGGAGCTGGTGGTCAACGTGCGCCCCGAAGTGCCGGAGCGCGTGCTCGGCGATCCGCAGCGCATTCGTCAGTGTCTGCTCAACCTGGTGGGCAACGCCATCAAGTTCACTCAGAGCGGTGAAGTGGTGCTGGAAGTCGGCCTGATCGGTCGTCAGAGCGGCCGCGCGCTGCTGCACTTCGAAGTGCGCGACACGGGTATCGGCATCCCGCGCGAATCGCTCGACAGATTGTTCCAGCCGTTCATACAGGCGGACTCCTCGACCACGCGCCGTTTCGGCGGCACCGGTCTGGGCCTGTCGATCGTTCGCAAGCTGGTGGAAATGATGGGCGGCCAGACCGGCGCGCAGAGCGAAGTCGGCCAGGGCTCCACGTTCTGGTTCACGCTGCCCGTTGAAGAGTCTGACGGCATGCTCGATTTCGAGCCGCGTCGTCGCGCGGCGCACGAAGGCCGTCGCATCCTGCTGGTCGACGACAACGACACCAATCGGCGCGTGCTGTCGAGCCAGATGGTTCATGCGGGCTATGAAGTGGTCACAGCCTCGGACGCGCACGAAGCGCTGAACGTGTTGCGATCCGGCCGCGGCGCGTTCGATGCCGTCGTGCTCGACTATCAGATGCCCGACATGGATGGCGCCATGCTCGGCGAGCAGATCATGAAGGCTCGCGACATTCCGCCCACACGTTTGATGTTGCTCACCTCGCTGGACCGCTCCGGCGACATGCAACGCTTCGCCGACATCGGTTTCTCGGCCTATCTCACCAAGCCGGTTCGCACGCGTGAACTGCTGGATTGTTTGAATCGCGCTCTGTCACGCGAGGCCGAGGATTGGCACATGCGCAGCCAGCCCATCATCACGCGCGGCACGCTGGTTGCGAACGAAGTCAAACGCGTCTACTCGGGTCGGGTGCTGCTGGTGGAGGACAACGCCATCAATCAGCGCGTGGCGCGTCGCTTCCTGGAGCGGCTGGGCTGCGAAGTGCACGTGGTGGGCGACGGCAAACAAGCCGTCGACGCTTTCGAGTGCAACAATTACGGCTTCATTCTCATGGACATGCAGATGCCGGTCATGGACGGCCTCGAAGCAACGCAACGCATTCGCCAGATCGAAGGCGAAGGCCGTCGCACCCCGATCGTGGCGCTCACGGCCAACGCCATGATGGGCACGCTCGAGCGTTGCCTGGAAGCAGGCATGGACGACTATCTCACCAAGCCGCTCGACATCTCGCGACTTCAGGACGTGCTCGACCGCTTCATGGTCCCCACGTGTTCGGATTCAGAGACGACGGTGGTGGCGCCGGTTGGACGCGATCTGAACCAGGCGGTCAAGGCGCGCTTGCGTGACATCGCCGGCGAAGATTCCGATTTCGCCGCCGAGCTGGTCAACGCTTTCATCATGGGCGCCGAAGAGGCGATTCTGGAAATGCGCGCCGCCGCGCATCGGCAGGACCTGGACCAGCTGGCCCGCGCCGCTCACAAACTCAAGGGCGCCGCCAACAACATGCACGTCGACAGACTGGGTCTGTTATCGGCGGATGTAGAAACACGCGCCCGAGGCGGCGGCCGCAACGAATGGAACGAAGAGCTGAAAATGATCCAGGCCGAGTTCGAGCGCGTGTCGGAGCACTTGCGCGCGTTGCTGGACTCGCCATGGCATCGCAAGGTGGGCTGAGCGCTCAGTCGTTTTCAGGGACGAACTCCGAGGGCTTGTCCGAGCCGCCGCCGAAAAAGAACTTCTCCATCTCGGCTACCAGGAATTTGCGCGCCTTGGGCTCGATGGGCGTGAGGCGATATTCGTTGAGCAGCATGGTCTGGTGCTTCAACCAGCGCTGCCACGCCTCCTTGGAAACGTTCTCGTAGATGCGCTGCCCGAGCTCGCCCGGATACGGCGCGTAGTCGAGCCCTTCGGCTTCGACCCCCAGCAACACGCATTTGACCATTCTCGCCATAACAACTCCGCCCATCTGACCCTGCAACGATCGCCCCGCGCGGGATCGGCCTACCGACAGAAGTGAAACCGCCGGCTTGCACCGGATGCACAACATACAACGTCCCGCTCAGGCCACATGATCCGCCAGGCCGCGAATCAAATCCACGGCCGGCTTGGCCAAGCCGATCTTCGCCGGCTGCTTCGCATCGTACCAACAATATCGCTCGCCTTCGGCGATGGCGAACTGCTCGCGCGCCGCGTGGAGGAGGATGGGCTGCAACGTGAGATCGAAGTGAGTGAACGAATGTGAGTACGGCGGCAATGCCTGCGTCGGCAGCGACGCCTCACCGGTGCGTTGTTCCATCCAGGCCAGCGCGTCCTCGTGTGCGTCGAACTGAGGGAAGGTCCACAGTCCACCCCACAGACCCGTCGGCGGTCGACGCTCCAGCAGTACAGCGCCGTCAGGTCGTCGCAAGATCGCGGCGTAAGCAGTTCGTTCGGGCCGCGCCTTGCGTGGCTTGGGTGTGGGCAGGATGGCTTGCATTCCATCGCGCCGGGCAATGCACGGCTCGTGCATTGGACAAACAACACACAACGGCCGCGATCGAACACAGACTGTCGCGCCCAAATCCATGATGGCCTGCGTGTAGTGCGCGACGCGTTGCGCCGGCGTACATGCATCCGCGAGGGCCCATAACTTCCGCTCGATCGCAGTTTCACCTGGGAAGCCCTGGATCCCGAAACAGCGCGTGAGCACGCGTTTGACGTTGCCGTCGAGAATGGGATGTCGTTGCGCTTTCGAGATGGCCAGGATGGCGCCAGCTGTCGAGCGCCCGATGCCTGGCAGCGCCTGCACGGCTTCGATGTCATCCGGAAATTCGCCGCCGTGCTCTGCCACGATCAGCCGCGCCGCCCTGAGCAGATTGCGCGCTCGAGCGTAGTAACCCAGGCCCGTCCAAAGATGCAGCACTTCGTCATCGTCGGCCGCGGCCAGGGCCCGCACATCGGGAAAGCGCTGCATGAAGCGCTCGTAATAGGGAATGACCGTGGCGACCTGGGTCTGTTGCAGCATGATTTCGGAGATCCAGACGCGGTACGGCGTGATCTGCTGCTGCCAGGGCAAATGTTTGCGGCCGTTGCGATCGAACCAGGCCAGCAAGGCGCTGGCGAACTGCTCGCCCGCAAACGCAGATGGGTCTGTGCTCGGACGCGCCGTCTGCGCCGCCGCGAGGCTCAACTGATTGGTGATATTTGCCGCCACGGCGACATGATGCCATGGCTGCAGCCGCGACGCCGAAGGCGATCTTTTTCAGGGCTTGGCGGGCTTGGGCTGCCGCGCCTTCTCTTCCACGCTCATGAACAGATCGCTGGTTTCCGTCTCCAACATCTTCAGCATCATGCGACGGCCGCCGACTGCCGGCACCCAGAACCCGGGCACGACATTCGTCACGTACTTCACACGCGTGGCGCCGTGGTGCGCCGGGCTCAGTTCGCTGCGCGTCTCGCTGAACCTCACATCGCTGCGGTCCGGGTCGGCAACGGCAACCAACGTGTACTTGGACTCCTGCACCCGCTCCACACGCGTGACATCGCGACAGAACCAGCCGAAACAAACTTCGACGGTGGTCTCCAGCGTCACGATACCCGGTTCCGGCCGCTCCAGCACTTTGGCGCTCAGAATGCGGGCGTTGAGCGAGGGGTAGTCGGCATAGTTGCGCAGCACCTCGTCGACTCGATCGATGGGCGCGTCCAGCGTCACCACCAGCTCGTAGCGGAAGTGCTTGTCGGCATAGCGGGCTTCGCTGTGCTCGATGGTGAATGCCTGCGTAACGGGTGCTGACACCAGCGCCGCCATGGCGAGCACGACGCACCAACGCAGCATGAGAGGTGACTTCCGGCGGCGCGAAAAGATGTGTGAGGGATCCACAACTGCTTAGTCGCCCGTCGGCAGCCTTTGGTTTCGTCGGCTCAGCGGTTGAACAGATCCTTGAGCTTGTCGCCGAGCTTTTCTTTCACCTTTTCTTCCAGCTTTTCCTTTTCCTGGTCGACGCGCTGCTTGACCTCGTTCTTCAGATAGCCTTCCAGATCCGGGCGCACTTTGGGATCGCTCAGAGCACCCGTGATCTTGACTGGAATCTGGGCATCGACCAGGTCTTGCACCTGCTCGGTATCGGCGCCCTCGCGCGGGATCTTCATGACCGTCGCCACCAGGCGATAGTCCAGCGCGCTGGCCGGCACGTCCACCGTGCCCTGCCCGGTGATCTTGAGATATTGCATGGCCACGTTCAGGTCGTTGTTCGACAGCACTCCGTTCTTCATCACGCCGCTGCCGGTCAGAGCGGTGAACGGCGTGCGCACGGGAACGCTGCGCTCGGGCGCGGGCTGCTGCTTCAACAGCGCGCGGGCGCGACGGATTTCCCACCAAAGATCGGTGCCTTCGATGGCGCCATCGGCCACTTTGAAGTCGATGTTGCCGGTCAGCGTCTTCACGATCTCGTCGGTGTCCTTGCCCGAGCCCGCCAGCTTGATGTTGGCGCTGCCCTTGCCGGACACGCGATCGGTCTCGAAAAAGTCCTTGAACAACGGTGCGAAATCGATGCCGCTGACGTGTTCGTCGAGCGTCACGCGGGCCACACTGCCGGTGGCGTCGATGCCGATGTCGCCGCTGTAGTTGCCGCCGTACATCGATGCTTCCGAAGGATTGAAGCGCACTTTGCCGTCGCGGGCATTCACGCCCAGGCGCAGCTTGGTGAACTTGATGCCCGCAAAGATCGCTTCACCGACCTGCAGCTGGCCGCGAGCATTCAAGTTGCGCAATGTTTCCACCGGAATCGGCGTCGGCGGCTGGTCGGCCGCAGGCTGTTCGGCCGGCTTGCCTGCGGGCTCTTCACTCGGCGGCGGCAGATAACGATCCGCATCGATGCGATCGACGTTCAAGTCGAAACGTAGCGCCATGGCGTCGAAATCGGCGATACCGAGCATGCCCTTGGCCGTGGTGTCATCCAGCTGCAGCACGATGTCACCGACCTCGGCCGAGCTCTTGGTCATCGCCACCCTGCCGGAGAAGTTGAGCTTCTCGAACACTTTCGGATCGGCAGTCGCCGGCAGCTCGACACCGAGCTTCGGCGCCCACTCACGCAGCGACACTTGCTCCAGCTTCAGCGGACCGGTCAGCGCTGGCGCATCCAGAATCTCTTTGCCAGTGAGCGCGCCAGTGAGGCGGGCGCCCGCGACGTCCATGGTCAGGCCCGACAGCTCCATGGTCTGCGCCGCCAGGTTGGCGTTCAAATCCTTCGCCTGCAGCGCGATGGGCACGCCGGCCGCCGGGAATCCTTCGCCCTTCCAACTGGTCGTCACATTCAGCGCTTCGAGTCGATACAGCTCCTTGCCGACATCGGCAGTCAGTGCGTCGGCGCGAATCTGCACCGGGATGCCTTCCTGCGGATAGCCCTGACCGGTCAGCGTCACATCGATCTCGGGCTGGGCGAGCCGATGAGCATTGGCTTCCAGATCCGCGGTGACAGTGGCGGACAGACGCACTTTGGCCGACAGCGACGGCTCCTGATCCAGCACGAAATCGGTGCTGAGCTCGAACGGCTCGCCGGAGGCGAGGCGACCGGTCTTCAGATTGAAGTCACGCACCACCTGCCGGGTCTTCTCCTGGCGATTCTCGATGGTGACCGCGGCGTCCTCGATCTCCAGGCCGGCGATGGTCGGCACTTCCATCGTGGTCTCCTCGGTGGGCGCCGGCTGCGCTTGCTCCTGCTGCTCGCCCAGATCGGCCCAGTTGTTGCGACCGGTCTCGTCGGTGACCAGGCGAATGCGAGCGCCCGCCAGACGCACATTGCCCACCTCGACCTTGCCGCGGATCAAAGGCAACAGGCGCACGCCCACGCGCGCTTCCTGAATGGCAACGAACGGCTCGTCGCCGAAGCCGGGCGCTTCGCCCAGGCTGGCCGGCCCCGCTTCGAGCGCCAGCCAGGGAAAGATCGACAGGTTGAGCTCGCCGCTCAAGGTGAGCTGCCGGCCGGTCTTGCTCTCCACGATGCGCTCGATGTCGTCGCGATAGTCGTTCGGGTCGACGAACAGCAGCACCGCGAGCAGCGCCACTACGATCAGCGCCACGATGCTGCCGACGACGATTCCGGCGATTTTCAGTGCCCGCATGTCTGGTCCTCGATTCAATTCGCACTGTGAACGAATTCACACAAGCGGCCGATTCTAACAGCCGCGCCGCGGATCGGATTGAAACGGGGCGCCGGCCGGCGAGAAGCAGTTCACAGTGGCGGCCCGCCTGCCCCCGCGACGCTTAAGGGCATCCCTGAAATTCCGATGAGATGGTGGTTCTTGCTTGTTCGCTGCCGATACAGGTGATGTGCTCGCCCGCCTGGGGTGGCAATTGGACCCGTGATCGATGCTTGAGTTCGGGACGCATCTGGCCGGCATCGCGTTCGGCGCCCTTCTGGGCGCAGGGGCGCTGTGGGGCTATGGGCGGGCCCGAGCACGCGAGCACGCCGCCCAGGAGCGCATGTTGGCGCAACGCTTGAACATCGCCACCGAAGCCGCGGGCATCAGCTGCTGGGAAGTCGATCCGCAGGCGGGTCGCTTCGTCTGGATCGACAATCCCTACCGCGAAATCTTCGGCGACGCCGGCGAGCCCTCGCTCGCGCTGTATCTGGAAAAGTTTCATCCAGAGGACCGCGCCATGGTGAAGACGCTCTGGGTCGAGGCGCGCGACCGGGGCGAGGACCGCATCTCCTATCGCTACCGCATCCAAAGCATGAGCGGCCGGATGCTGACGATGCAAACGCACGCGCGTCTGCTCCGAGGCGAGAACGGTCACGTGCAACTGCTCGGCGTGTCGTGGGACATCACCAACGAAATCGAAGCGGCCGAGCGCCTTCAGCAACAGACACAGATGTTGCGCGATGTGGAACGACGTCTGGAGCGCGCTTCGCTGTCCAGCTCCGAAGGTCACTGGGAAAAAGACCTGGTGACCGGGCGTATCTGGTACTCCTCGAGCTATCACGCGTTGCTCGACTATGAAGATGCCGAGCTGCCGACCGAGCCGGGCTCCGGCTTCAACCTCGTGCATCCGGACGATGTCGATGTGGCGCGCACGAGGCTGCAACAGCACTACGATCAAGACACGCCGTTCGACCTGGTGCTCCGTTTGCGGATGAAGAGCGGCGAGTATCGCTGGTTCCGACATCGCGGCACGGCCGAGCGCGACGAGCACGGTCGCCCGCGGTCGATGGCCGGCTCCATTCAAGATGCGCATGAACAGAAACTCGCCGAAGATGCGTTGCGGCTGACGCAGCAGCGCCTGGAGCGCGCCATCCACGGCACTCAGGACGGCCTTTGGGAGATGGACGCCGATGGCGCATCGTGGCACTCGCCTCGGGTCGCGGAGCTGCTGGGATATCCGCCCGATCAATTGCTCCCGGAGCGCAATTTCCTGAAAGAATTTCTGCATCCCGAAGACAGCGCAGCGGTGGCCGTCGCGACGCGCGTGCATTTTCAGGAACGTCTGCCTTACGACGTGGAAATTCGCTTGCGCACGCGCTCAGGGGACTATCGCTGGTATCGCGCTCGCGCCACTGCCGAGCGGGATGCACAAGGCCGGCCGTGGCGCTTGTCAGGATCTTTGCAAGATGTCACGGAAGCCCGCGCGGCGCGCGAAGCGTTGTTGCAAGCCACTGAAGCGGCCGAAAGCGCCAATCGCGCCAAGAGCGAGTTCCTCGCCAACGTCAGCCATGAGATCCGCACTCCGATGAACGGCATCATCGGCATGACCGGCCTGCTGCTGGAAAGCCCGCTCGAGCGCACGCAGCGCGACTACGCGGAAACGATTCGTTCCAGCGCCGACTCGCTGCTGATCGTGATCAACGACATCCTGGATTTTTCCAAGATCGAAGCCGGCAAGCTGGACATCGAAACGCTGGAACTGGACCTGCGCAACATCGTGGAAGATGTGGCGGTGATGCTGGCGTTCCAGGCCGCGGCCAAGAATCTCGAGCTGGTGGTGCACATCCATCCCGATGTTCCGGATCGCGTGGTGGGCGATCCGCAGCGCATCCGGCAGTGCTTGATCAATCTGGTCAGCAACGCCATCAAGTTCACGCGCGCCGGCGAGATCGTCATCGAGGTCAGCGGCGACCAGCCCGGCGGCGGCGCGCGAATGACACGTTTCGACGTTCGCGACACCGGCATCGGCATCGCGCCGGGCACGTTGCAGAACTTGTTCCAACCGTTCGTGCAGGCGGACTCCTCCACGACACGTCACTTTGGCGGCACCGGCCTGGGCCTGTCGATCGTGCGTCGGCTGGTGGAGATGATGGGCGGCGATGTCGGCGCGGACAGCGAGATCAACAAGGGCTCGCGCTTCTGGTTCATGTTGCCGTTGGCGGCAGTGACGCAAGGGGTCGCGCCGCCGGCTGCAGCTGTGAATCTGAATCGTCTGGGCCGCCGCGTGCTCGTGGTGGACGACAACGAAACCAATCGACGCGTGCTGGCGGGGCAGCTGATGCATGCCGGGTTCGAAGTCAGTCTGGCCGGCGGCGGCATCGAAGCCATGAGCCTGCTGCACACCGCGGCCATCGACGGCCAGCCGTTCGAGGTGGTGCTGGTGGACCACCGCATGCATGACATGGACGGCGCGACTTTGGGCGAACGCGTAAATGCCGATGAGCAATTGTCACAAGCGCGACTCGTGATGCTCACTTCGGTAGACGGTCACGGCGATATCCATCGCTTCGCTTCACTCGGTTTCGCGGCTTATCTCACCAAGCCGATCCGCGCGCGTGAGCTGCTGCAATGTCTGGATCGGGTGCTGGCGCACGATTCGAAGCAGTGGCACATGCAAAGCCAGCCCATCGTCACTCGCAACACGCTCGCGAATCCGCTGACCGCGGCTTATCGCGGCACGGTGCTGTTGGTCGAGGACAATGCCGTCAATCAAAAGGTGGCGGTGCGTTTTCTGGAGCGCCTGGGCTGCACCGTGCGTGTCGCCGACAACGGCTACGAAGCGGTGCGCGCCTGCGAAGAGACCAGCTTCGATTTGATCTTGATGGACTTCCAGATGCCGGTGATGGACGGCCTGAGCGCGACTCTGCGGATTCGCGAACGGGAAACCGGCGACGGTCGACGCCATGTGCCCATCGTCGCATTGACGGCGAACGCCATGGCGAGCCAGCTGCAGCGTTGCATGGAAGCGGGCATGGATGCATTTCTCACCAAGCCGCTGGAGATCCCGCGGCTGCACGAAATCCTGACCAGGTTCGGCCTGCGTGTCGGCGCCGCTGAGGAACAGATGTCACATTCGAGTCCCTTGAATCACGTGCCGGTGAATCTGGCCCGGCTCCACGAGCTCACCGACGGCGATCCGGAGTTCACTCGCGAGCTGGTGGAAACATTCATCGCCAGCGGGGAAGAAGCGCTCATGGAAGCGCACGCCTCGCTGGACGGGCTCGATCGGATCCGCTTGAGCCGGGTCGCGCACAAGCTCAAAGGCGCCAGCGCGAACATCCACGCCGAGCCATTGCGAGATTTGTCACATGCATTAGAGATGCAGGCCGCGAGCCAGGATCAGGCGCGGCTCAAGCAACTGGTGGCGCAATTGGCCACGGAGCTGGAGCGTGCCACGGAGTTCCTGAACCGGTACGTGCCGACAGCCGCGGCCAAAGCGGGCTGAGCGGCCGGCCCGGGATATTTCAATCCAGGCTGGCGGTGGTGATGCGATCGCGGCCGGCGGCTTTGCTGGCGTAGACGCCTGAATCACAGCGCGCCATCAGGCCGTCGAGCGTCGCGCCTTGCGGCACGCTGTCGCGCCACCCGGACACACCGAAACTGGCCGACACCGTGAATTGCTGGTCGCCCGTCTTGAAGGGCGTGTCGATGATATGTTTGCGCAGATGTTCGGCCGCGGTGGCGGCGTTGCCGACATTGGTTTCAGGTAGCACGATTACGAACTCTTCGCCGCCGTAACGCGCGATCCAGTCGCTGGTGCGCACTCCGCTCCGGAGCGTCTGGGCGAACCATTTGAGCACTTCGTCGCCGGTCAGGTGGCCGTGCGTATCGTTGATCTTCTTGAAGAAGTCCACGTCGCACATGATGGCCGACAGCTGCCGGCCGTAGCGCGCCGCGCGATCGATCTCGCGGGGCAACTGCTCCATCAGAAAGCGACGATTGTGAACGCCGGTGAGCGGGTCCGTGATGGACAGTCGACGGTTC
This sequence comes from Steroidobacter gossypii, assembly GCF_016801985.1. Lineage (GTDB taxonomy): Bacteria > Pseudomonadota > Gammaproteobacteria > Steroidobacterales > Steroidobacteraceae > Steroidobacter > Steroidobacter gossypii. The sequence goes on from NZ_JAEVLS010000001.1 coordinate 753,887, forward strand.
TCTTCGTTGGCGGCGCGCAGCGAGCGCTCCAGCGTGACGATGCGTCGACCGGTATTGAGCCGGGCGATGAGCTCGGGCTCCACCACCGGCTTGATGAGATAGTCGTCCGCTCCGGACTGCAGGCCGGCCACCAGATGTTCGATCGCGTCCCGCGATGTGAGCAGCACGATGTACGTGTACCCCTGTTCCTTGGAGCGCAGCGCCCGACACAGGGCCACGCCATCCATCTCGGGCATTTCCCAGTCGGTGATCATCAGCGGAAAATCGCCCTGCTCGAGCTTGGCGAGCGCCTCGCGGCCATTGGCCGCCATCTCCACCTCATAGCCGCCCCGCTTGAGCAGCCGCGCCATGATCAGCCGCTGCGTGGGCTCATCGTCCACGAGCAGAATGCGCCAGGCAGGCTGTGCGGGCGAGTTGTCGGCGGAGGTTGGGGACATCGCGGCGGATCGTACCCGCTGCGGGGTTCAGCCGCAAAGCACGTGGCCGGCACCCAATCACATTTGCGACCACCCCGGAGCGCCTACGTGACACACCGCGCATTGTGACTTTCGATTCGGGGCCGATGTCGCCGTTGCCGAATCATCGCGCAGCGAGCGGCGCCAGCGCAGGTGCGAACACCGTCACAATCCCGTGCAGGTCTAACGCTTACAGACCATCACCGTGCCGTTGAGCGTCTTGATATGAACGCGCGCGTCGCCCTTGCCCTCGGTGAAACGCAGCTCGTTGCCCGGCCCGTACTGGCGGCTGCGCCGGGGCTCGGGCCCGAAGCAGTTGTCGATATCGCCATTGAAAGTTTCAATATCGAATTCGGCGTTGATCTGGCCGCGCAGATGCAAGCTCAGATCGCCGTTGATGGCCTCCGCTTCGAGCCGAGCGCCGTCGCTCAACGCAGCGGTCAGCTCCAGATCGCCGTTGGTGGTCTTGATGCGGCCCCGGTCGAGCCGGTCGAGCGTGACATTCATATCGCCGGAAACGGTGTTCAGTTCCAGCTCGGGGCCCGCTTTGGTGATCCGCAGATCGCCGCTGACGGTGGTGGCGCGCACCAGCCCTTTGCTGTCCCTGCCGTGCGCCAGGATGTTGCCGCTGACGGTTTTCAGCTCCAGATCGCCAGGACCGAATTCGGTCTCGATGTCCCCGCTCACCGCCTGCAGGCGTTGCGCGCCGCGCACCCCGGTGATTCTCTGTTCCGCACTGACTGTGGTGATGGCCAAACCGCTATCGCGCGGGATTTTCACGATCAGATCGCTGGTGCCGCCCGAACCGGTCGAGCGAGGCAGCACGACTCTAACGATGGTGCGCGAGCCGTCGCGGCGGAAATCCAGACGTTCCACGCTGCTGCCGAGATCGGCGTCGACCTGCACTTCGGCGCGCTCCCAGGTCGAGACCTCGACCGAGCCGGCAACATTGGTGATTTCCACTTCGCCGCGCGCGTCGGCGGCCAGCGTTTTGGAAATCTGTTCGGCGCCGGCGTGCTGTGCCGTGATCAGCAGAGCCATCGACAGCACGGCCTGCACGGCGGCTGACACAGGGGCGTTCATAGATCGGTCCTCACAGGATTGCTCAATGGCACTTCACTTACGTCGGCGAGCAACTGCAGCTCGCGCTGATAAGTGGACATCAACAGATCCTGCAGCAGCGGATCGGAAGGGTTCTCGGCCAGGGTCTTGGAAATCTCCTCGGCGGCATGGCGCAGATCGGCGAGATTGCGTTCGAGCTTGGCGCGCGTCGACGGCGACAGCGACTTGATGCGCTCCTCGAAGCGCTGATTCAGATCCGAGCGCGCCTTCATGTATTCGGCGCCCAACACCTCGGGCCCGAAGCTCGCCGGCATCGCATTCAGGGGCGGCGCCGCCATCGGCACTTGCTGCTGTGATTGCTGCTGCTGTTGAGCCATTTGCATGGCGGCGTCCTTTTCCATGGACTGGCGCGTAACCACAAACGTGGTGAAGGATGTCGCGAGCACGAGAAGCAACCCCGCGGCGATCTGAAACCAGCGCGTCGATGCGAAATGCACGACCGGCGCGGTGTCGGTGACGATCGGCGTCTTGGCGATCTCGGCTTGAATGCCTTGCCAGAGATCGCGCTCCGGCGGCACTTCGCGCGGCAGCGAAGCCAACATCTGGCTCAGTGGATCGTCTTTGTGGCGTTGGTCACTCATCGTCCGCCTCCGCCGTCAGGCCCATGCGTTCGCGTAACAAACGGCGTCCGCGATGCAGTTGCGCCTTGCAGGTGCCGACTGCGATGCCGAGCATGTCGGCGCATTCTTCGTGGCTGTAACCGTACACGGCCTGCAAGACGACCACGTGACGCGCGCCTTCCGGCAAGGTCGCAAGCGCGCGCTCCACGTCCATCACTTCGCCGGCGTCGTGTTCTTTGCTGCCATCGGCCGGTTCCGCCAGCGCGTTCTCGATGGCTTCGTCGTTGGATTCGGAACGCGTGCCGTGATTGCGAGCGTGGCTCAACACCTCGTTGACTGCGATTCGATGCAGCCAGGTGCCGAAGGCGCTGCGGCCCTCGAAGGCCTGCAGGTTCCGCCACGCTCTGATGAAAGTCTGTTGCACGCAATCCTCCGCCACGTCCCGTCGCCGCGTCATCCGCAGACACAGGCCCATCACCTTGCCGCTGTGGGTGCGATACAGGCGCTCGAAGGCGCGCATATCGCCACCCCGGGCAGCCGTCACCAGGCTCGCGTCGGAGAGCAGAGGGTCTTCGGCCCGGGCAACCCCCGGGACCGGTTCATTGGCGCCAGCGCCGTATTGCAAGTTCGCCCCTCTTCCGTTCCGTTCGCGTTGTTACGTCCGCCTTTGTGGAGTTCGATGCGGACCCTCGGAGGAAGGTTTAAAACCGAGGGCAGGTGAATGTTTACCTGGGGTAAGAGCTTAACAGTAATGGGCTTTTTGTCAGCCCAGGCTGCTTGTCGGCAGCGGCTGCCGACAGGCCGCGCGCCGGCTTATCTCTGCCGGCTGTTCCACTCGCGCACGGCGATTTCCAGCGCGGTGCCGGCCATGGGGCGGCCGATGAAGTAACCCTGGGCACGATCGCAGCCCACCGAGTCGAGGAAGTCCAGCACCTCCTGGGACTCGACGCCTTCGGCGCAGGCGGTCAGGCGCAGCTTGTGAGCGAGCAGCACCATGGTCTCGACCATGGTGCGGGCGTCCTCGTGAGCGAACACGTCGCGCACGAACGAGGTGTCGATCTTCAGTTCGCTGAACGGCATCAGGTACAGCTGCTTGAGCGAGGAATAACCGGTGCCGAAGTCGTCGATGGACAGGCCGAAGTTTTTCACCCGCATGCGGGTCAGCACGTCCATGGTGGTGCCCGGATCGAACATGGCCGCACTTTCGGTCACTTCGAAAATGATGCGGCGGGCGTCCGCGCCCACCTGTGCGGCCATGCGGGCAACCTGATCGGGGAACGCCAGATCGTTCAACAACTGTGGCGAAAGATTGATCGCCACCGATAACTGCAGCCCGACCGCATCCCACGCCCGACACTGGGACAGCGCGGTCTCGAGCACCTGCTCGGTCAAGCGACGGATCAAGCCGTTCTTCTCGGCCAGCGGAATGAAGCGCACCGGCGAGACGAAACCCAACGTGGGATGATTCCAGCGCGCCAGCGCTTCCACGCCTTCGACGATCCAGCGGTTCGGCGCGATCCGCGTCGCCTTCGGTTGGTAGTGGACGATGATTTCGCGCTTATCGAGCGCGGCGGTCAGCGCGGCGGCGCTGATCGGCGTGTCGCTGCGCAGGGTCTGGCGCAGCGTCGCCTCGAGATCGGCAAGGAGGATGGGCTTTTGAAGCGCACCGAGCATTTGCAAACCATGCGCCTTGCCAATCTGCTGAGCCGTCGCGAGCACGCGCTGATCCATGCCGCTCGCCACCAGGATCTGCGCCTTGCTGCCGCGCTCGCCCAGATACCGCAGCAGCTCGATGCCGTCGGCGCCGGGCATCTGCAGATCGAGCACCACCACCGTGGGCTGAAATTCCTGCACGGCGCGCCGGAACGCTTCCGGATCGGTCACACCCTTGGACTCGAAACCCAGACCGGCGGCGGCCTCCGAGATGAATTCGCAGAGGTCGGGCTGATCGTCGATGACCAGCAGTTTGTTGGAATGCTCAGGCGACACGGGCCTCCCTATCGAGGACATGGCGGATACGCATAGCCAGATCTTCGTTGCGATAGGGTTTATGGATTACATCGGATGACGTGAGCCCGGCGGTGCCGGCGAGCACGGCATTGTCGGCATAGCCGGTAGTAAAGAGCACATCGATGTCGGGGCGCAATTCGCGCGCGCGCTTGGCCAACGCCGGCCCGAGCATGCCACCGGGCATCATCACGTCGGTGAACAACAGATCGATGCGCTCCGGTCCGGAAAGGATCCGCACGGCTGCCGCGCCGTTCGCAGCCGAGAGTGCGCGATAGCCGAGCTGGCTGAGCGCAGTGACCACGGTGTCGCGCAGATCCGCATCGTCCTCGACCACCAGAATGGTTTCGGTGCCGCCCGGCGCCACGCGCGTGACAATCGTGTCTTCGCGCTCCGATTGTTCCTCTTTGGAACGCGGCAGATAGATGGTCACCGTGGTGCCCGTGCCCACCGTGCTTTCGATGGTGGCGATGCCGCCAGCCTGCTCGGCGAAGCTGTGCACCATCGCCAGGCCCAGGCCGCTGCCCTTGCCGGATTCCTTGGTGGTGAAGAACGGCTCGAACACGCGCTTCAACACTTCCGCGTCCATGCCGACGCCGTTGTCGTTGACGCTGATGGCGACGAAGTCGCCGGGTTCGATGGACGGATAGTCGTTGCAGAACTTGGCGTCGAGCGTGACGTTCTGAGTGCGCACCGTGAGACGGCCGCCCTGTGGCATGGCGTCGCGCGCATTGATGGCCAGATTCAAGATCGCATTCTCGAACTGGCCCGGGTCGGCGCTGGTGTGCCACAGATCATGCGCCTGGATCATACGTACTTCGATGGATTCGCCAATGGTGCGCTGGACCAGCTCGCTCAAGCCCGACAGCTGACGATTCAGATCGAGCACCGCCGGCGCCAGAATCTGCCGACGCGCGAACGCGAGCAGACGGCGCGTCAGATCGGCGCCACGCGCAGCCGCACGCATCGCCGTATGAACCTTTCTCGCGAGGGTCGGAGTCTCGGCCACGCTGCGATCCAGCAGCTGCAGATTGCCGATGACCACGCCGAGCAGATTGTTGAAGTCGTGCGCGATGCCGCCGGTGAGCTGGCCGATGGCCTCCATCTTCTGCGCCTGCATGAGACGCGCTTCGAGGCGCTTCTGTTCCGTCAGGTCATAAACGATGGAGAAGAAGCCCAGCACTTCGCCGTTCGGTCCGAGCTGGGGCACGAAATGGTTCTGCCACTCGCGCGGGCGCCCGTTGCGGATGCCGTTCTGGGTGACGCGGACGAACTCGCCGCCCATGACCTGCCTGATCATGGGTTCGATCTCGTGGAAACGCTCCTCGCCGATGCTCTCGCGCAGCGGCCGGCCGAGCACGGCATCGGCAGGCAGTGCGTACCATTCTTCCAGCGCCCGATTCACATACGTGACGATCATGTTCGAGTTCACGTAGGTGACCGGCGTCGGCACGGCGTTCAACGTCAGCTCGAAGAAGTCGCGCGTTTCGCGCAGCTTGCGTTCGGCACTGACGAGATCGGTCACGTCCTGAATCGTGCCGTGCAGACGCACCGTGTTGCCGCCGCGACGCTCGGCCTTGATGATGCTTCTCACCCAGAGCTGGCGCCCGCGCGCGCTGGTCATGCGCAAGAGCAGATCGGAGGGCAGGCCCGCTTCCAGCGCCATGCGCTCGGCGCCCTGCAGCTTGACCCGATCCTCGGGATCGAAGAACGCGTGGTGCGCTTCAATGTCGATCAGATGACCGACCGGCAGATCGTGGATGGCGTACAGGGCTTCGGTCCAATGCAGTTGTTTGCTGATGACGTCGTATTCCCAGCCGCCGATCTTGGCGGTGGCCTGCATGTCCTTGAGCAGATTGTCGAGCCGCACTCGCTCGCCGATGTCACGAAACACCAGCACGGTGCCCACCGACGCGCCTTCTTCGGTGACCGGCAGGATCTTGTACTCGACCGGACGGAACGTGCCGTTCTTCTTTCGCAGCAAAGCGCCGACGCCGCGCATGATGTCGGTGGTGTATCGCACGCGACGGACCGGATCGGTGCGCGAGTCGCCGTCTTCCTGCGTGTTGATGAGCACGCGATAGTCGAGCCCGGCCAGCTCTTCGGTCTCGTAGCCGAGCATCTTGGCGGCAGCCGGGTTGGCGTAGCGCACGTGACCGACGTTATCGAGCTCGAGCACGCCCTCGCCGGAGCCTTCGACGATGGATTGATTGCGTCGGTTGGCGGCGGTGAGCTGGGCATGCCGGCGGCGCAGGCGGTTGCGCAGCCGTTGTAACAAGACCAGCGAAACAATGGCCGGCAACAGGCCGAGGACAACGCCCACGACCAGGGTGACGACGTTCCCGCCGAGCAGTCCTTGCAGTGAGTTCATAGCCAGTGTGGCGACGAGGCCGGATTACGGCTTCGCGCCCGGCTCCCTCCCCGCATACCAGTTCACTGCATACTGCATCAGCTGCGCCGAGGTACGCAGCGACAGCTTGCGCTTGATACGTTGACGGTGCGACTCGACCGTCTTGACGCTCAGGTTGAGCGCCTCGGCGGTCTGCCGCGTCGACAGGCCCTTGCCGATCATGTGCAACACCTGCAGCTCGCGATTGGTGAGACTGTCGACCGGATTCGAGGAGATGTACGCCCCACCGGAGGCGAACTTTTCGATCATGCTGTTGCCGACCGCTTCGCTGACGTAGATGCCGCCATCGAGCACGCGGCGGAGCGCGATCAGGAACTGATCCGAGGCGGCCTGCTTCATGATGTAGCCGTTCGCGCCGGCCGACAGCATGCGCTCGGCATAGATCGCTTCGTCGTGCATCGACAGCACCAGCAACGGCAACGCCGGATAGTGCGCGCGCGCGTCCTTCACCAGTTCCAGCCCGTCGCCTTGCTTGAGCGACACGTCGACGATCACCGCATCCGGCTCCTGTTCACGGATCAGCGATTTGGCTTCGCGGGCGGTCTCCGCCTCGCCGCACACTTCCAGATCCGGCTCCGCTTCGATCAGCCGCCGCAATCCCTGTCGGACGATGGGATGGTCGTCCACGATCAGCACGCGGCGCTTCTGGTCCTTGGACACACCCTGAGGCTTGTGTGCCGGCTTGAACAAAGAAGGCCCAACGCTCATTGCATACTCCTGCTACTTGCTCTGGTCGGAAGCGGCCGAGGCCCTTTCGACAACACTCTTCAGCTCGCACGACGGCGAGGACGACGCGCCTTGGCGGCGTCGGCCGCGGGTTCGAGCGGACATTCACAAACGATACGCGTGCCGGGCCGGGCCTCCGCCGCCGGGTGTTCCGGCGCACCGCGCTCGAAACGAACTTCGCCGCCGAGGATCCGCGCCCGGTAGCGCATGATCTTCAAACCCAGGCCCGGGGCGTCCACCGCGTCCGACGGCATGCCGATACCGTCGTCGGTGACCGTCAGCCGAACCTTAGCGCGGGCCCCATGTAAATGCAGTCGTATAGACCGCGCCTGACCGTGGCGGACCGCGTTCCGAACCGCTTCCTGCGCAATCCGATACAGATGATTGGCCAATTCGGTGCTCAACGGGCGAATGGTCTTCACACGATGAGTACAAGTGACCTGCACGCCGTAAAGCTCCGTGGCGTGCATGGCCAGGCCCTCGAGCGCGTCGGACAGCCCGCCCCGCTCCAGATTGACCGGCGACAGGCCCCGCGCCAGGGCGCGCGTGCTCTCGATCGAGTTGTTCACCAGTCGGGTGATGCCTTCGATCTCGGGCAGAATGGTCGGATACTCGGTCGTCAGGCGGCCGGCCAGGCCACGCAGCATCAGTGCGATGCCGGTCAACTCCTGACCCAGACCGTCGTGCAGATCATTACCGATGCGGTACTGCTCGCGGCTGACCGCTTGCAGGATGGCGCGCTCCAGCTGCTTGCGCTCGCTCACGTCCTGGAGCACCAGCAGGCTGTGATTGCTGCCCGCGATCTCGAAGCGGGACAGCACGCCCAGTGCGGCGAAATGGGTCTCGTCGGCGCGGCGACCGTCGAACTCGACCTGCATCGAGCGACCCTGCTTGTCTGACAGCGATTGCCAGCGCTCCGGCTGCTCGAAGGGCCAGCCGGCGAGCGTGGCCATGTTGCGGCCGATGAGCGCGCCGCGCCCATAGCCGAACAAGGTATCGAACGCGGGATTGGTGATCTCGATGACGCCGTGCTCGTTGATCACCGCGACGCCTTCGAGCATCGACTCGATCATGCGTGCCTGAGTGGCGATGGCGCGCTCGGCCCGGACCTGCTCGGTAGTTTCAGTCGTGACCACGGCGAGCGCGACGATCTTCTGTTCGGCGCGAATCGGGCTGACGCGCACGTCGAAGTGCCGCGACTGCCCGTCGTTACCTTCGATCTCGGCGACGTAACCGTCGACCTGGCCCGTGGCGAGCACTCGATGCAGCGTCGACAGGGCGCGCGCATGCAGGCTCGGTGGGAAGAAATCGGTGATGAGCGCGCCTTCGACCTGCTTGGCCGTGCGACCGCCGATGCCGCGATTGGCCATCAGGATACGCAGCCCACGATCGACCACGAACACGAACTCGGCCACCGCGCCGACGAGCTGCCGAATGGCGTCCGTCTGCAGTGTCGAGCGCAGTCCGTCCTCGGCCGGAGAGCCGACGGCTAAGTCGATTGTCTTCGCTGTGTTCAAACCGTGTGGTTCCCTGCCCCGCGGCGAGCAATCGTGGTCCGCGAGACCTGTGGGAGCATGGTGTTGGAGCGGCGTTGTAGGGGATATCAGCCACTCCCCTAATGTCACAGGCGGTGTGCGCGCCTTTGGCGGGACTGTGGTGGATGTCTCGCTTGGCGATAAACCCCAACCCGCGCAAGCACTTATATTGCAGGGCAAGGGCGCGAACAGATTTCGCTCACGGCGGCGCTGTGATCTGCGTCACAATCGCGGCCGGCATCCGAGCAGCTTTACCCAGCCGACGACTGAGTAAATCGTGCAGAGAACCGTTTAATGGGCACCGCTGGAAGCGGAGCCGGTTGGCGAGCCTTTATCGGACACCCATTGCGTGGCGTAGCGGATCAGCTCGCTGGTCGAGCGCAGGTTCAGCTTCTCGCGCATGTGGCGCCGGTGCGCGTCGACGGTCTTCATCGACAGATCCAGTCGCTGCGAGATTTCGCGCGTGCTGATGCCTTCACCGATCAGGCGAAACACTTCCAGCTCGCGATCGGTTAAGGCCGAGACCGGATCTTCATCCGCCGCGGGCGAACGGCCACGCGCCACCTGGCTGAGCAAACGCTCGCCCATCGCGGAGCTCACGTGGCGCTGGCCACGAGCGACCTTGCGCAAAGCGCCGAGGAAATCCGTGCCGGCAACATTTTTCATGACATAACCACTGACTCCGAGACGCAGCAGCCGCTCGGCGTAGAGCGCTTCGTCCTGCATCGACAGCACCAGTACGCGGACATTGGGATGATCACTGCGGATCCATCGCACCAGCTCGATACCGTCGTCCGGGCCCAGCGCCAGATCGACTACGGCCACGTCGGGCTCTTCGCCCTGAATGGCGTCCTGCGCCGCCTGCACCGAGGCCGCCTCGGCCTGGAGCACGAATTCGCTCTGCCCGGCGAGCAGCTGCTTCAAACCTTCGCGGACGAACGGGTGGTCATCGACGATCAGGATCCTTGTTGGATCGGCCATAATGTTTCCTCTCAGCGGACGCGCGCGTGCTGCTACGCGCGCTACTTCCAATACATTCAATCTCGAGGTTGCACAACCGGGGCGCTCGTATCCCCTACCATTCAATCTCGGGGACGCACAACCGGTGCGCTCGTGTCCCCTACCATTCAATCTCGGGGACGCACAACCGGTGCGCTCGTGTCCCCTACCATTCAATCTCGGGGACGCACAACCGGGGCGCTCGTGTCCTCTACCATTCAATCTCGGGGGCGCACAACCGGGGCGCTCGTGTCCTCTACCATTCAATCTCGGGGGCGCACAACCGGTGAGCAATCCCCATTTTCCACAGTGCGTCAGGGGTGCTACGGTCCACGCTTGGCGCTCCTTACACGACCCGGGGTACGACTCGGACAACCGTCGGTGGCCAGACTATGAAGCGCGCCCGGCTCACCCACAACGGCCGAACGTCCCTACGCGCCTTGCGGAAATTTTCAGCATGAAATCGGATTCGACAGAACCGCTGCACTTCGTCCTGCTCGAGGACGATCCCAACGACGCCGAGCTGATTCAATTGCAGCTGGCCCGCAACGATCTGGACATCACCTGGCGACACGTGATGTCGGAGAGCGACTTTCGGGCCGCGCTGGCGGGCTCGCCTCCGGATCTGGTGCTGGCCGACTACACCTTGCCCGGCTTCGATGGTCTCACGGCGCTGCGCATCGTGTTAGAGCGATCGGCTGACATTCCTTTTATTTTCGTGTCCGGCTCGCTCGGCGAGGAGCGCGCCATCGAAGCGCTCAAGAGCGGCGCCACCGATTATGTGCTGAAAGATCGTTTGCAACGTTTACCCATGGTGGTGAATCGCGCGCTCGCCGAATCGCGCGTGCGTCGCGAGCGGCGTCGGGCCGAGACCGCATTGGAAGAACAACGCATCCTGCTCAGCACGCTCATCGACAGCCTGCCCGAGATCATCTATGCCGTCGACGCCGACAATCGTCTGACCGTCGTCAACCGCGCGTTGCTCGAATCATTGAAAAAGACGCGGGAGGAAGTGCTCGGCCGCAGGCTGTCGGAGCTGTGGCGCGAAGAGAACGTCGTCGATATCGAATCGCAGGCGGCCACGACCATGCGCACCGGTCGCCCGCTCACCGATCAGGAGCGCGCGTGGATCGGTGCCGACGGCTCGGTTCGCTGGTTCACGTTCACGCACGTGCCGCTGCGAGATCATGGCAACGTGTCGGGCCTGGTCTGTACGGTGCAGGAAGTCACTCAGCGTAAAGAGCTGGAGCAGGAGATTCTGGAAATCTCCAATCGCGAACAGCGTCGCCTCGGCAGCGATCTGCACGACGGCCTCGGGCAGGAGCTCACGGGTTTGTCGTTGTTGATGAAAGGCCTCGAGATGCAGATGGCGCGCGAGTCGCCGCAGTACTCGGCGCAGGTCACCAAGATCACCGATCTGCTCGCGCGCGCGATTCAGAGTACTCGCTCATTGGCGCGCGGCCTTGCGCCGGTCAACCTCGAGCGTGGCGGCTTGCCGGAAGCCTTGAAGCATCTGGTTGCTCGCTGCACGGATATGTACAGCCTCGAGTGCACCTTCACCATGGGCGGCCAGAAGCTGCCGGATCTCGAAGAAGGCGCGGCCACGCATCTGTATCGAATCGCGCAGGAGGCGTCGACCAACGCCGCTCGCTATGCACGCGCCACCTCGATCAACATCGATCTGCGCTCGACCGGTCGCAAACTGCAGCTCGCCATCGCCGACGACGGCATCGGGCTCAGTGCAGGTCTGGCGCAGGGACGTCCCGGCATGGGACTGAAGATCATGGAATATCGCGCGCGCATGCTCGGCGGCGCCATCAGTTTCGACGAACCCGGCACGGGCACGAGAATCACTTTGACGGCGCCACTGCACCTACTACGGCAGAGCAAAGATAAGAAGCGTCTCGCAGCGAGCGGCTGATCAGCTGGCGGGCCCGGCACATCCTTGTGCCCGCTGCGTGGGGCATTCTGCCCCGCATGAGATGGTTTGCTACTTGCGAACCACGGGAACGAGGGTGTGATCCGCGCCATTCCAAACCTGGATGAACGATTCGATCTCCGCGGCCGGCATCGACGGCGCGATGAAATCGCCCTGCAGAGCGTCGCAGCCACACTGCTCCAGGAATTCGAACGCCGGCGAATCCTCGACGCCTTCGGCACAGGTGGTGAGCGACAGGTTGTGTGCGAGCTCGACGATGGCGCGCACCACTGTCGCCGCCGCCTTGCTTTGGGCGATCTCCGAAATCACCAGACCGTCGATCTTCACTTCGCTGAACGGCATCTTATAGAGCAGCGTCAGTGAGGAGGTGCCGATGCCGAAGTCATCGAGCGACAAGCCGACGCCCTTGACGCGCAGGCGCGTGAAGATGTCCATCACCAGCTCTGGATCGTCCACCGACGCCGCTTCGGTCACTTCCAAGGTGAGCTGCTCGGGGCGCACTTCGAATTCGCGCAGCACGCGAGCAAGGCGCTCCGGGAACTCCAGATCCTGCACCAGCCGCGGGGACAGGTTCACCGCCGCGCCGAGATCCAGGCCCCGAGTGCCCCAGTGCCCGATCTGCCGGATCGCATCGGTGAGCACGAAATCGGTCAGATCCACGATCAGGCCGGACTGCTCCGCCAGCGGCAGAAACTCGCCCGGATATAACAATCCCAAGCGAGGATGGCGCCAGCGCACCAGCGCTTCGGCGCTGCGCACGTGCCAATCGTTGGCCGCGCGCACCACTTTCGGTTGATAGTGAACGATGAGCTCGTGCTCATCGATGGCGGTACGCAGCTCTTCGACCGAGATGCGCGAGCTGGGCTCCAGATGTCTGGCGAGCAGCGTCTCGATATCTTCGAGCATCGCCGGCTTCTGCAAGGTGCCGAGCATCTTCAAGCCCAGCGACTCGCCGAGCTGCCGCGCGCTGGCCAGCACACGCTGATCCATGCCGCTCGCCAGCAGGATCCCGGAAGTCACATTCTGGCGCGCCAGGTAACGCAGCGCCTCGATGCCGTCCATGCCCGGCATTTGCAGGTCGAGCAGGATCAACGCCGGCATCCGATGAGACAGTTGCTCACGGAAGCTGGCGGCCGTGTCGGCCGTGATGACGGTGCAGCCGACGCCCTGGCCGATCTGCTCGATCAGCTCCAGGAAGTCCGCCTCATCGTCCACCGCCAGTAACAGATTCCTCTCACGCCGGAACACGCTTGTTCTCCTCTTGACCGTCCAGCAAAGCGCGCACGCGACGCGCCAGCTCTTCCAACTGATAGGGCTTGGGCAGCAATTCGACCGTGCCGTCGAGCAGACTTCGCTGCATCACGCTGCTGTCACTGAAGCCCGAGGTGAGCAGCACTTTGAGTCCGGGGCGCCGCTCGGTGAGTTTTTCCACCAGCTGCGTGCCGAGCAGGCCGCCGGGCAACATGATGTCGGTGAACACCAAGGCGATGTCGGGATGTCGCATGAATCGCTCCAGCGCCTGATGCCCGTTGCCAGCCTCGAGCACTCGATAACCGAGGCTAGTAAGAATTTCAAGCGTCGTGCCGCGGACCGCTGCATCGTCTTCCACGACCAGCACCGTCTCGGCGCCGCGCGGCAGGTCCATTTGCACCTCGCCTTCGGTGCGCGCCGCATCGGTGGCGGCCAGCGACCGTGGAAAATACAACTGCACCGTCGTGCCTTGCTGCGGAACGCTCGCGATCTGCACGTGACCGCCCGACTGTTTCACGAAGCCATATACCATCGAAAGGCCCAGGCCGCTGCCCTTGCCGACTTCCTTGGTGGTGAAAAAGGGTTCGAAAACGCGCTTGAGAGTCTCACCCGACATGCCCGCGCCGTTGTCGGACACTTCCAGCAACGCGTACTCCCCAGGCGTGAGGCTGTCTTCACGCTGCTGCCGATCGGCGCTGATGGTCACATTGCGGGTAGCGATGGTGATGACGCCGCCGGCGGGCATCGCATCCCTTGCGTTGATCACGAGGTTCAGCACCGCGTTCTCCAACTGGCCCGGATCGGCTCGCGTAAACCAGGTGTCGGGGGCGAGCTGACTGTGAATCTCGATATCGCCTGTCAATGAGCGACGCAGCAATTCGTACATGCCGCCGATCAGCAGGTTCAGATCCACGATCTTCGGTTCGAGCACCTGCTGACGGGCGAAGGCCAGCAAGCGTTTGATCAATTCGCCGCCGCGCATGGCGGCGTTGAGCGCGGTCTCGGCTTGTCTCAGCAGTCGCGGCGTCTGGTGTAACGAACGGGTCAGCAACTGCATGTTGCCGACGATCACCGAAAGCAGATTGTTGAAGTCGTGCGCGATGCCGCCGGTGAGCCGGCCCACCGCTTCCATCTTCTGACTCTGGCGCAGTTCCGCTTCGAGCAGACGCTTCTCTGTGACATCGCGAGCGGCGACGAAGCAGCCCTGAATCTCACCTTGATCGTCAAAGTGGGGAATGAACGCGCCTTCCAGATCGACAGGCTTGCCGCTGCTGTCGCGGTAGCGGCCGTGCGCCTCCAGCGTCTTGCCCTGCAGCGCCCCGCGCACATACGGACCGATCGCGGCGTACCGCCGCTCGCCAACGACGTCCTTGATCGCGCAGCCACGAGAGTCCGCCAGCGGGACGGCGAAGAACGCTTGAAACATTCGATTGGCGTACACGATGCGTTCGTCGGGATCGGCGTAGGCCACGAACAACGGCAGCGAGTCGAGGACGGTGCCGTAGAAATCCTGGCTGCGGCTCAGTGCTTTTTCGGCGTCGATCTGCGCGCTGATATCACTCAGCGAACCGGCGAGCCGCGTAGGCCGCCCGGAGGCGTCGCGTTCGGCTTCGCCACGCAATCGGCACCAGACAATGTTTCCTTTGCGAGTCACGACGCGACAGCGCAGATCGAGCCGGCTTTGATTCTCGAGGTGCGCGCGGATTCTGCTCAGCACGGCGGCGCGATCGTCGGCGTGCAACACGTTCTGGAATGCCTGGAAGGTGTTGGCGAAATGCTCATCGGCGCAACCGATGATGTCGCGGAAGCGGCTGGCGTACCAAACGTGACCGGTGAGCAGGTCCCACTCATATAGACCGTCCGACGTGCCGCGAATCGCACGCTCCCAACGCTGCTCCACTTCCAGCGCGGTGCGCTGATCTTGTTTGCTACGTGAGATGTCCTGCAGTACGCCGATGACCCGCTGCGGTTTGCCGCCGGCGTCTCGCCGCACGACTTTTGCGTAGGAAAGAAACCATTTATAGGTACCGTCGACGGTGGCGAGGCGGTACTCGGATTGAAAGTACGGCGTGCCGCCGTGATAGTGGCGCTCGAAATTGTCCAGCACGGCCGAGTCGTCCGACGGCAGCATCAACCGATCGGCCAGCGTCTCGCGCTTCAACAATTCCTTCGGATCGATGCCCAGCGAAATGCGCCACTGATCGTTGTAGGAGACCTGGTCCTGCTCGACGTTCCAGTCCCACATCGACAGCTCGCTCGCTTCCATCGCCAATTCCAGGCGCGCCTCGCTGGCGCGCAGCGATTCGCGAATTCGTTTGTAGTCAGCGATTTCTTCGAGGCTGATGACGACTTGTTTCGAATCGAGCGCTCGCGTGCTCACGCGAGTCCACAGAGTGTTGCCGCTTTGGCAGCGAATGAGCCACTCGGCGCTGAAATCCTCGGCGGTGAGGATGGCTTGATCCAGATGCTGGAGCAGCGGCGAATCGTTGTTTGATCCGGCGATCAGCCGCAGACCGCCATTCAGGATTTCCGCGCGCTGGTAACCGGTGAGCTGACAAAAGGCCGCGTTGACGTAGATCAGCTCGACCTGCCCGTCCTTCCGGGCCGCAATAGCGATCCCCTGAACGACGGCATCGAGCGCGGCGCGCGCATCGATGACAGAACTGCGGTCGGCGACAGGCATGAACGAGTGTTTTGGGCCAGCTTGCGAGTTCGGATGAATGACATAAGCCGGCCACTGGGGCCGTAGTGCGACGGAGTGTGCCCAAGTCCTCGTTTAGAAAGTGTGTTCTGGCGCGCGTGGATGCACCTTTAGGGGTTTCCCCTAACGCTGGCGGGCATCTGTATGGCGGCATGCGTTGTTAAGTCGGTGGCTCGCGGTGGGTGTCGAGGGGAAGTGTCTTCCCGGCACCGCTGCACCCGCCGCCCGTCGCTGTCGCTCGCGCGCTGCTTGTACGTCCATGTAGCGCTAATGGGTCGACATCCCTGTCGATCCCATTTGCCGGGAGGACACTTCCCCCCGACACCCACCGCCTCCGCGTCGGTGGCGTCCGCCACCACGCTCCGGAGGCGGAAAAAGAAGGGGATGCCGCTGAAGAATGACCTAGCTCGCTGCCCAATGCCGAAGAGCCCAAACGAATGTCTGCTTGATTCAAGCACCCGACTGGAGTCGGAGAGCACGCATGCTTCTGGCTAATTCCGCGCCAGCCGAGCCGAACGCCGCAAATAGCTCGCCTCTTCGCTTTGTTCCGCCCCGCCGGGCCGAGCGCCGGAGCTAGCCGCCTTTTTGCCTTCTTCCGGGGCGGCCGAGCCGAGCGCCGGAGATAGCAGCCTTTTGCCTTGTTCCGAGGCGGTGAGCCGAGCGCCGGAAATAGTAGCCTTTTGCCTTGTTCCGAGGCGGCCGAGCCGAGCGCCGGAAATAGCAGCCTTCTGCCTTGTCCGAGGCGGCCGAGTCGAGCGCCGGAAATAGCAGCCTTTTGCCCGAGGCGGTGAGTCGAACGCGGGCGGCGGAGGTCAGGGCGGGGTGGCTTCTTCGGGCATTGTCGAGAAAGAGGGACCTTTTCGGCAAAGTGCGCCCAGGGACGGGACCCCTCGGGCGCGCTTGCGCGACCGAGGGGAGCACGGTGCCCGAAGGAGCCAGCCCGCCCTGGCCTCCGCGAACCACCGACGCCTCTGACTCTTACCCCCCGAGAGCCGCTGACGCAGCTATCGAAGAGACGACGCTAACGAGACAACCACCCGCCGTCGACGGGAAGAATCGTCCCATGCACATAGTCCGAAGCCGCGGAAGCGAGGAACACCGCCGCGCCACCGAGGTCCGAAGGTTTGCCCCATCGACCGGCTGGAATGCGAGCAAGGATGTCCTTGTTACGCTGTTCATCCGCCCGCAGAGCCGTGGTGTTGTTGGTTTCGAAGTAGCCCGGCGCAATGGCATTCACATTGATGCCATACGCAGCCCACTCGTTAGCTAACAACCGGGTGACGCCCGCGATACCGCTCTTGCTGGCGGTATAGGACGCCGTCCGAATGCCACCCTGGAACGACAGCATCGACGCGATGTTGATGATCTTGCCGCCGCGCCCCGCGTTGACCATGGATTGAGCCACGGCCTGCGCCAGAAAGAACGGCGTCTTCAAGTTCACATTGAGCGCAGCGTCCCAATCCTGTTCCGTGAACACCAGCGCATCGTTACGACGAATGATGCCCGCGTTGTTGATCAGGATATCGACGCGACCGGCTGAATCGATGGCTCGCGCCACGAGCTGATGGGCCTCGTGGCTGCGTTCCAGATCCGCATAGAGCGAATGAAATTTGCGGCCCGCCGCGGTCACGCCCCGCTCCGTATCCACGGTGCTGGAGCGCGCGACGCCGACGATGTCCGCGCCGGCTTGCGCCAGCGCGATCGCGATGCCTTGACCCAATCCGGTGTTGGCGCCAGTGACCAGCGCCACTTTGCCAGCGAGCGAAAACGAAGCAGGTTGACTCATGGTTTACTTCAGCTGGCAGATGTCGAGGACGTTCATGTCCGTGTAGTCGAGGTTTTCGCCGCCCATCGCCCAGATGAAGCTGTAGTTGCGCGTGCCCGCGCCCATGTGAATGGACCACGGCGGCGACAGCACGGCTTCTTCATTGTTCACGACGAGGCTGCGCATTTCGTCCGGCTCGCCCATGAAGTGCATGATGCGCTGCTGGTCGCCTTCCAGATCGAAATAGAAATAAATCTCCGAGCGCCGGTCGTGCAGATGCGGCGGCATGGTGTTCCACACGCTGCCGTTCTTGAGCAGCGTCATGCCCAGCAGCAGCTGCGAGGACTTGCAGGTGGCCGGCACGATGTACTGATAGATCGTGCGCTCGTTCGAGGTTTCCAGCGCGCCGCGCTCCAGCGGCACCGCTTTGTCGATCGACAGATGCACCGTCTCGTAACGCGCGTGCGCGGGAGTCGAAGCGAGATAGAACTTCGCGCTCTCGCCCGGCATGGACTCGAACACCACGTCCTTGCTGCCCATCGGCACATACAAACCGTCCTTGGCCTTGAGCGTGTAGCTCTGACCGTCGACGGTCACTTTGCCGGCAGTCTTGCCGATGTTCACGATGCCGAGCTCGCGCCGCTCCAGGAACGGCTTGCCCTTGGCGGAGGCCGGTTCGGTCTGCTCGGGCAGGCGGATCGCCTGGCCGGCCGGCATGGCGCCGCCGATGACCATGCGCTCGTAGTGCGTGTAGTTCAACGCAACGGCGTTTTCCTGGAACAACCCCTGGACCAGATAGCGCTCGCGCAGCTGTTCGGTGCTGGCGCCGTCCATCATGTCCGGGTGAGTGGCGTGATAAGTTTTCTTGAACACGGGAAATCCCCTCGAAAAAGCGGCGCCCAACAACCTTACAAGCCCAGCTTGTAAGCCTGCTTCGGCAGCCGGTAGGCGAGATCGCGAGCGACTTGCGCCGCCGCGTCTTCATCGATGCGATGTTCGGCGACCAGTCGCGACAGGTAGACACAATCGATACGACGCGCCAGATCGTGGCGCGCCGGGATCGACAGGAATGCACGCGTGTCGTCGTTGAAGCCGACGGTGTTGTAGAAACCCGCGGTTTCGGTGGTGTACTCGCGGAAGCGCAGCATGCCTTCCGGGCTGTCGTGGAACCACCAGGCCGGGCCGAGTTTCAATGCCGGATAATGGCCGGCGAGCGGCGCGAGCTCACGGCTGTACACCGTCTCGTCCAGCGTAAACAGGATGATGCTCAGCGACTTGCTGTTGCCGAAACGATCCAGCAACGGCCGCAGCGCCTGCACGTATTCGGTTTTCTCCGGAATGTCCGCGCCCTTGTCGCGACCGAAGGTTTCGAACAGCCAGCGATTGTGATTGCGGAACGCGCCCGGATGGATCTGCATCACCAGGCCGTCCTCCTCGCTCATCTTGGCCATCTCGACCAGCATGGCGGCACGGAACAACTCGGCGTCCGCAGGTGTGAACGAGCCTTTGGTCACCTTCTCGAACAACTTCTGCGCTTCGGCGCTGCTCAGGTCGGCGGTGGCCGCGGTCGGGTGACCATGATCGGTCGACGTCGCGCCGGCCTTGGCGAAATCCGCGCGACGCTTACGATGCGCGTTCAGGTAGCCCTGCCACGAGTAAACATCTTCGCCGGTGATCTCGGCAAAGCGTTTCAACGCATCCTTGAACTGCTCGTGCTCCGGATCGACCACGGCGTCGGGTCGATAGGCGGTGACGACGCGGCCCTTCCAGCCGCTATTCTGAATCTTGTGATGATGATCGAGCGTGTCCACCGGCGACTCGGTGGTCGCCAGCACTTCGATGTTGAAACGCTCGAACAGCGCGCGCGGACGGAACGCGTCGGTCGCGAGTTTCTCGCCGATGACGTCGAAATAATGATCGGCGGTGGACGCATCGAGCCGCACCTTCAGATCGAACACTTTCGCGAACACATAGTTCAGCCACAGCCACGAAGGCGTGCCATTGAACAGATAAAAGTGCGCCGCGAACTTGCGCCATGCCTCGCGCGGGTTGGCATTCGAAGGACCGCGACGCGACGGCACGCCCAGCTCGTTCAGGTCCAGGCCCTGGCTGTAGAGCATGCGGAACAGGTAGTGGTCCGGCGCCAGCAGCAGTTCGGTAGCGTTACCAAAAGCGTCGTTGGCAGAGAACCACTGGGGGTCCGTATGACCATGCGGGCTCAAGATCGGCAGGTCGCGCACTTCCGCATACAGGCGGCGGGCGATCTGGCGAACGGCGGGATCCGCTGGGAACAGGCGATCTTCGTGCAGATGTAACGGTGTGCTCATGGACCGATGCCGTGCCCTCGCGGGCAGCTCCAAGTGAAGGGATGGTAACCGGTGTCAAGATTCACCGCCAGCAATCTATACCAGGGCGAATCCGAACCGTGCGCAATTTACCGCGCGCGGGCCCCTTTGTCGGAACTAACTTGCAGGACGACCCGAAGATTCACGCACCACAAGATGCGGGAATACCGTCGACGCCGCCGCCGAGGGCCCTTCGGTGCGCGAGATCTTGGCGATCAGCTTCTCCGCCGCCAGCCGTCCCATGTCCCGGATCGGTTGTCTCATGGTGGTCAGGGAGGGACAAAGCCGGCTCGCGAGCGGACTGTCGTCGAAGCCAATGATGGTCAGATCGTGCGGAATGCGCAGGCCGCGCAGATAGGCCGTGCGATACACGCCAGCGGCGGTTTCGTCATTGCCGGCGAAGATGGCCGTAGGTCGCGGCGTGCGTGATAACAGCATTTCGGCGCAAGCTGCGCCCGATTCGAAGGTGTACGAGCCTTCGGCGATGTAGTCCGGGGACAATGTCAGACCCCGATCCGCCAGTGCGTTCGAGAATCCTTCCAGGCGCTCTTGCGAAGAACGGTAGGTCGGCGGACCGATGATCATGGCGATGCGCGTATGTCCCAGCTTGGCCAGATGTTCGGCCACCTCGGCCGCGGACTGACGGTCCATGGATTGCACCAGGTTTTCTGGATCATCCAGCGCCGCGGACAGGATGCGAATGTAGGGACAGCTGATTTCCCGCAGCAGATCGGCCAGGCCATTATTCTCCGACACCGGCGGCAGAAGCAGCATGCCGTCGAGCTTCTGACGGCTGACCAGCTGGCGGATATCGCTCAGGAATTCCGGACTATTGCGATCGCAGGGATGCACCACCAATTCATAACCCACCCGGCGCAATGCGCCGAGCGCGCCTTCCTGCACGTTGATCACATAGGGTGCGTTGGGATTGTCGTACACCAGACCGATCAGGTACGAGCGGCGAAACGCCAGGCCGCGCGCCTGCGGATCGGGCGTGAAGCCGGTGCTGCGAATGATTTCAGCGATGCGCGTTCGCGTTTCTTCACGAACGAACGGCGATTCGTTGATGACCCGCGACACTGTCTTTTTGGAGACATTCGCCAGGCGCGCGATGTCGTTGATGGTGTGCTTCTTGTCCACGTTACGACGCGCGACCGGCGGGCGGGCTTCGGGCGCAGGCGGGCGCGTTTCAGGCAGAGCGGTACGTGGCTCGGCGAGTGCGCGCACGACCGGCGGCGGCGGCTGACGACTCGCTTTTCTGGCCGTTTTTTTCGCCATCGGACGAGATAACCTGCTGGGTAATTTGGCGGCACCAGAATACCTTGCGTGTAGGCTGGCGCGCATCCAAGGTAACAGAACCGGGCACGGTCTGACACCGGTTTCCAGCCCGGGTCATTCAGTGCCATCATGCAGACTATGAGTGCAGCTACTGTTTCGAGCTTTGTCCCGCCCGCGGTCTACCGGGTCGCGGCCGACGACGATGTCGCCGTGGCCCTGCGGGATCTTGCCGCCCAGGAAACCATTGGCGTCGGCGATCGCTCCATCTTGGTCACGGATCCCATTCCGCGTGGACATAAGGTGGCCATCCGTCCCGTCACGGCCGGGCAAGCGGTCCGCAAGTATGGCTGGCCCATCGGCCGAGCCACGGCGGACATCGCGGTCGGCGCTCATGTCCACTCCCACAACCTGGAGACACTGCTCTCTGGCACGGACCAATATGAGTACGCCGGTTCAGCTGCGCAGAACGCGAGCAAGCCGAGCGGCGCCGCTTCTTTCCTCGGCTATCGGCGAGCCAGCGGCAAGGTCGGCACCCGCAACGAAATCTGGATCCTGTGCACCGTGGGTTGTGTTGGCCGGACGGCCGAGCGTATCGCTCGCCAGGCGGCGCAGAAATATGCCGGTCGTGTCGACAACGTCGTCGCTTTCCCGCATCAGTTCGGCTGTTCTCAGCTGGGCGGCGATCTGGATCGCACCCGTCGCTTGATCGCCGGGCTCGCTCGTCATCCCAACGCGGGGGGCGTGCTGATTCTCGGTTTGGGCTGCGAGTCCAATCAGCTGTCCAAGCTGCTGACCGAAATCCCGGAAGCGGAGCGCGAGCGCATTCGTTACTTCGCCGCGCAGGCCACCGAAGACGAGTTGGAAGCAGGCTTGCAGGCGGTCGAAGAGCTGGTCAAGCTGGCCGAGCAGGACCGACGCGTGCCGTGCGGTCTCGATGACCTGGTGGTCGGCTTGAAATGCGGCGGATCCGACGGTTTCAGCGGCATCACCGCCAATCCGTTGGTGGGTCGCATTGCCGATCGAGTCACCGAGGCCGGCGGCACCGCCGTGCTCACGGAGATTCCCGAAATCTTCGGCGCCGAACGTTTGTTGATGGAGCGCGCCGCGGATCGCGACGTGTTCGACGGCATCGTTCACGTCGTTAACGACTTCAAGGAATATTTCCTGCGCAACAACCAGCCGGTGCACGAGAACCCGTCGCCCGGCAACAAGGCCGGCGGCATCACCACCCTCGAAGAGAAATCTCTTGGCGCCGTTCAGAAAGGCGGTCATGCGACCGTCACGCAGGTGCTGCGCTATGGTGAGCGCACTACCAAGCCCGGGCTGACGCTGCTCGAGGCCCCCGGCAACGACGGCGTTTCATCCACGGCGCTGGTCGCCGCGGGCGCCACGATTCTGTTATTCACCACCGGGCGCGGCACGCCGCTCGGCTTCCCGGTGCCCACGCTCAAGATCAGCTCCAACTCGCCGCTCGCCGAGCGTAAAGCTCACTGGATCGATTTCGACGCGGGCAAGGCGCTGACTGCGGCGGATCCGGAGACAGTCACCGACGAGTTATTGCAGTTGATCATCGCCACGGCGTCCGGTCAGCCGGCTCGCAACGAGCTCAACGAACAACGCGAAATCGCAATCTGGAAAGACGGTGTGACTCTGTGACTTTATCGCTCGCTTCTGTCGCGGTGCTCGGCAGCCGCAACATCCGAATCCCCACGTACGATCGCAAAGCTGTCCGCATCGGGATCGTCCACTTCGGACCCGGCGCGTTTCATCGCGTGCACCAGGCTTGCTACTTCGATGAAGCGTTGCATAGCGATCCGCGCTGGGGCATTTGCGAAGTCTCCTTACATAGCGCCGGCGTCCGCGACGCGCTGGTGCCGCAGGAGGGGCTCTACAGCATCGCCATTCTCGACGAGCAGTCATCGTTCCGCGTGATCGGCTCGGTGAAGGAAGTGCTGGTCGCGCCCGAATCACCCAGCGCCGTGCTCGATCGCATGGTGAACCCCGACACGCGCATCGTCACGGCGACCATCACAGAAAAGGGCTACTGCCTGAACAAAGAAGGCGGTCTGGATTTCTCGCATCCCGACATCGCTCATGATTTGCAGCACCCCGAAGCGCCACGAACCTTCGTTGGTTTTTTAGCACGCGCCTTGCGCATGCGGCATGACCAGGGGCACGAGCCCTTCAATGTCATCAGCTGTGACAATCTCGCGGACAATGGTCATCGCCTGCGGCGCGCCGTGCTCGACTTCGTTCGCTCGAGCGATCCATCGCTGGTCGCATGGGTCGAGAAAGAAGTGCCCTTTCCTTGCACCATGGTGGACAGCATCACTCCAGCCACCGACGACGCGCTTCGCGCGCGCGTGAAAGAGGCGCTGGGCGTTGAGGATCTCTGGCCAGTGCAACGCGAGTTCTTCTCTCAGTGGGTGATCGAGAACAAGCTGCGCGGCCCGCAGCCCGATTGGGCCGCGGTCGGCGTCACGGTGACCGATGACGTTGCCGGCTTCGAACGCGCCAAGTTGCGTTTGTTGAATGGCGCGCACTCGACGCTTGCTTACACCGGCAGTCTGGCGGGTTATGACACCGTCTCGTCCGCCATGAAAGACGGCGCGCTCGCGACGTTTGTCCGTCGCATGATGATCGAAGACATTCGCGCCGGACTGGCCGCGCCTCGGGGCCTCGACCTGGATCGATATATTGAGGCGGTGCTGCGTCGGTTTCGCAATCCGACCATTCGTCATTTGCTGTCGCAGATCGCCTGGGACGGCTCGCAGAAGCTGCCGTTCCGAATCCTGCCGACGATCGTCGAGAACCTGGCGGGCGGCCGCTCCGTTGCGCGGCTGTGCGTGCCGCTCGCGGCCTGGTTCCATTTCATTCGCCGAGCCGTTCAAGCCGATCGACAGCTCGTCGATCCGCTCGCTGCTCAGCTCGCCGATCTGGCCAAGCGGTGCGACGGAGATGCGCGGAACGATGTCGCTACGTTCTTGAGCTTCGAGAAAGTATTCAGCTCCGAGCTGGCGAGCAATGCGACCTTCCGTGCGGCGCTCGAGGCTGCTTACTCACGGCTCTCGAACGTGGATGGCCCCGCCGCACTCGGCGAGGCCTTGTCAGGCATCACTGCTTGAGCTGGGCCGGCAGCCACAAGGACAGCTGAGGCACGAACACCACGATCAGCACCATCGCCAGCGCTGCGACGTAGAACGGCCAGATCGTTCGCAGCGCTTGCGTGACGCTGATCTTGCCGATGGCCGTGCCCACGAACAGCACCGAACCCACCGGCGGCGTGATTAACCCAACACCCGCGCTGAGAATCAGGATCACGCCGAAGTGCACCGGATCCACGCCAAACGCCTTGGCGACCGGCAGGAAGATGGGCGTACAGATGATGATCAACGGCGCCAGATCCATGAACGTGCCGAGAACCAGCAGCACGACCACCAGCAGGACGAGGATGACGTACTTGCTGTCGGACACTGATGTGAGTGCGTCCACCGCCGCCGTTGGTACTTGCAGATAAGCGAGCAGCCAACCGAAAGATGCCGCAGCGCCGATGACGAACAGGATCAAACCCGTCGTGCGCACCGCGCCCATGCAGGTATCTGCGAAGTGCTGCCAGGTCAGGCGGCGATACACCAACCCTGTGACAAGGACGGCATAGAACACCGCGATAGCCGCGCTCTCCACCGCGGTGAAGATACCGGCGCGAATGCCGAAGAAGATCAAAGCGACCAGCAACAACCCGGGCAGGGCCGCGATCAGGCGTACGAAAATCTCTCTGAAGCCCGGGAACGCTTCCGTGGCATAGCCTCGACGCCGGGCAATGGCCCAGCCGGTGAACATCACCACGACCGTCATCAGCAACGCCGGAATCACGCCGGCCGCGAACAGATCGGCAATCGAGATCGAGCCGCCGGCCGACGCGGAGAACAGAATGAGGTTGTGAGATGGCGGCACGAGCAGCGCCACCAGCGCTGCGGTGATGGAAACGTTCACCGCGAAGTCACGATCGAACCCGCGCTTCACCATCTGCGGGATCATCGTGCCGCCGATCGCGGACACGTCGGCGATCGCCGAACCCGACACGCCGCCGAAGAACAACGACGCCAACACGTTGACCTGGCCCAGACCGCCGCGCAGGTGGCCCACCAGCGATGAAGCAAACGAAATCAGCCGCTCGGAGATACCGCCGCGCATCATCATCTCGCCCGCGAAGATGAACAGCGGAATCGCGATCAACGAAGCCGCATTTGCCCCCGCAGCCGTCTGCACCGCCACCACGATCGGCGGTATGCCCAGATACAGCACCGTCGCAAACGACGCCGCAATCAGCGCAAACCCCACCGGCAAGCCGATGAGCAGCAACAGCCCGAGAGAAACAAAGAGAATCGTTACCGCCATTTCGCTCTCGCCCGCTTCAGTTCGCCCCAGCCGCTCCGCTTCACCCGCACAAACTCAGCCGCGGCATCAGCAGTGACTGAGCCCTCTTCTCTGGACAGTTGTTACTCCGGCGCCGCCGGATCCTGCTGCCGCGGCGGAACAAACAACTTTTCCACCGCAAAGATGGCGATCAGCAGCCCACCCAGAGTCAACGGCAGATAAGCCACACCCTGTGGGAACGGTGCGCCCGCGATGGGGAAGTCCCACGAGTCGCTCACCATCTTCGCGCCCCAGATCGCCATCATCAGCCCGATAGCCGTCGCGATCAGACTGGTGACTGCAAGCAACACCCGGCGCACCACAGGCTTCGCCGTTTCGACCAGAATGAAAAATCCGAAGTGCCGATGCGCACGCACACCGCAGGCTGCGCCGAGCATCATGGTCGTGCTCATGAACAGCAATGCCAGCGGCTCGGTCCAGCTCGGCGAATCGTTCAGCACATAGCGGGCAAACACCTGCCAGCCTTGCACGATCGCCATGCCAACCAGTCCCACGCAGGCAATCGCCAGCGCCGCGCGATCCAGCAGATCGAGCACCGCGCTCAAACCCGTCGTGGCAGGCGCCACCTCTGTTTGCTGATTGACCGACATGCGTTACGCCACCGCACGAATGCTTTGGTAGACCTGACTCAATCCCTTCCGCTGCAGAAACTTCTCGAGCAACGGTTTCGCCGCGCGATGGAACGCTTCGGTGTCGACTTCATTGGACTGCACGCCCGCCTTCAACACGAAGTCGCGCGACTCCGCGTCCATTCGATCCCACAGCTGCCGCATGTACGGCACCGACTCACGCGCCGCCGTTAGCAGCAGCTCCTGATCCGATGGCTGCAACGAATCGAACGTTCGCCGCGACAGCAGCAACGCTTCCGGCGAATGCGAGTGCATCGACTGCGACCAGTAGCGCGCCACTTCGAAATGCCGACTGGTGTGGAACGTGCGCCAATTGTTCTCGGCGCCTTCGATCAGATGAGTTTGCAGCGCCGAGTACGACTCGCCAAACGGCAGCGGCGTCGGATTGGCGCCCAGGGCTCGCGCCAGCTCGATGAAAATATCCGAAGGCGGCACGCGGATCTTCAGACCGTGCAGATCCTTCGGCTCGTGCACCGGGCGACGCGTGTTGTAGAACGACCTCGCGCCGGCATCGTAGATCGCGAGCCCCACCAGATCGCGCGTAGCGAAACTTTCCAGCACTGCCTTACCCGCATCGCCGTCAGCCGCTCGCCGCATATGTTCCACCGAGTCGAACACGTACGGCAGCGAAAAGATCTGGGTCAGCGGAAACGGGTTGTTCAGCGGCGCGAAGTTGACGCGAGTGATATCGAGCGCCCCGAAGCGCGTCATGTCGATGGTGTCGGACTCACGACCGAGCTGGCCCGCGTAATACACGCGAATGTTCAGTCGACCGTTGGTTTCCTGTTGCAGCTTCTTGCCGATCCATTTCACCGCCTCGACAGTCGGATAACCGTCGATGTGAACATCGGCTGCGGTCATCGTCGAACCAGACGCCGCGGTAGCCACGCTCGCGCGGGTCGCGCAGAGCGCACCGACTCCAACCAGTAGCTCGCGACGGTTCATGGGAATCAGCGCGTCGTGCTGGACAGATACTGGCCCGCACGAACACCGCGGCATTCGATCTCGCCGCAGCCTTCGAACACATGACGCGACCGCTGACCGATCCGAATGTCATGAACGCCGGTGATCGCGCCCGTGGAGATCACATCACCGGCACGCAAGGGACGACCGCGCTCAGCGCATTTGTTGAGCGCAAACGCCAGCGCGCCCAGCGCGCCCTGCCGAACGAACGCCGTGCCGCGGCCGACGAATGCATCGTCAATGAACGACAGCGCCACGATTTCTTCGATGGAGCGCCATTCACCGATGGCCGAACCGACCACCACGCCCCAGTTGTTTCCAAAATCGGAAATGACCGCGCCCGGGCCGATGTCGTTGAGCGTCGCCAGCGGACTGCCCGCCACTTCCACGCCAAGGTGGAAGCTGCGCACCAGCTCGGCCGCCTCGTCGATGGTCCAGTCTTTCTTGTTTGCTGGCGCATCTTCATTCACGCGCAACACGATCTCCGCTTCGACCGCGGCGAAGCCGCCATCGAACACGGGAAACTCGATCACCTCGCCGACGCGCGCCTGATACAAATTGCGTTGGAACACCGGACCGACCAGGCGCTCTTCCGGAAACTGTTGAGCGAATGCCGCGCCGATGCGCGCGACTTTCCATCCGACGATGCTGTCCGGAAAGCGCTTGATAGCAGCTTCCTGACAGCGATAAGCATCCGCGAGATTGGTGGGCACTTTGCCCGGAAATTGCGGCAGCGACTGTCCTGCCAGTCGCGCACGGACAAACTGCTCGGAAATCATTTCGGCGCCGTCAGTCGGCAACCCTTGCAACACCGCGCTGGTCATGTCGCAGCATCTCCCCCAGAAAACCTGGCCTGAATCGGGTCGCGAGCGGCCCTGCGCCGCACGCGACACACCGGACCGAGTATCTAGGAAACCGGTGTCATTTACAACCGGACCTACCGCGTTCTGGAACGCGGGGCACGTAGTTCAATACGTGCCGCGCTGAATGTAGGGCACCTGCGCGAACAACTTCCGCTCTTCACCCCGGGGATCGTTGACCAACTGCGAAGTCGCATCGAACACCATGGTCGCGCGCGTCGGCAGTTCATACGGACGCCACTCGGGAATGCCGGCGTGCGTCGGCTTGCCGGTGCGCGCGAATGCGAGGAACGCTTCGCTCATTTGATCGGCAGTCTTCTGCGCTTCGGCGCTCGTTCCGGTCAGCGACCCCGGTTGGGCGATGTTGTCGAACACCAGCGGAATGTCCATGGTGTGCATTGCGCCGTATCGGCCGTTCTCGAGCGGCGAGCGATAGTTCAACTGATACGCATAGGCCGGCGAGCCTTGCGCCGCGCGCAGCTCAGCTTCGATGACGGCGCCGCGCCACGAACGACCAGCCGTAGTCGCCGCGAAGAACACTTCAGTCGCGGAATATTTCGGATACAGCTTCCGATACTCCGCAATGACATACTCGGGCTGAATGTCGACGTGCAACTGGGGCAACAGGCGCTCCGGCAATTCTTCCCAGGTCAGCTGATGCACACCGGGCTCGTTGCCGAGGAAAGCGCGTGTCTCATCGAGTGTGTTGCCGATGATCATAGGAATGTCGGCCGCCAGCGGTGGCGCATCCGGATAGAAGGGGTGTCGCGGCAATGCCTGGTGATCGAGCACCGGTCCGAAATAAACATTGCGTCCGACCATGGTGGGATCGCTGGCGCGAGTCGCAGCGACCAGGTCCGCGGTCGGCACCTCATTCAGCTTCTCGATATCGCCAGGCGCGATCTTCAATGTTTCCAATACAGTCCGCGCGCGCTCGGTCGCGCCACGTGGGCCTGCAGCGGTGACCTGCTGACCGCTCATGGTCGCAGCTCGATGAAACAGGCCCTTGGCTGCCGGCATCGCCATCAGCGTCGCGATCTTCGCGCCGCCGCCGGACTGACCGAACGCCATCACCCGCTGCGGATCGCCGCCGATGCGTTCGGCGTGATCGCGCACCCACGTCAGCGCCTGCACCAGATCGAGAATGCCGACGTTGCCGGAGGTGGCGTATTTCGCTCCGCCGAATCGCGCCAGATACAAATGGCCGAACACGTTCAAGCGATGATTCACGGTGACGACCACGACATCGCCGCGATTGCACAGTCGCGTGCCGTCGTAGATCGGGCTCGAGCCAGAGCCGCTGCTGAACTCGCCGCCGTGGAAGTAGACCATGATCGGCCGCTTGCCACCGTCGCCCAGCGCCGGCGTCCAAACATTCAGGACCAGGCAATCCTCACTCGTCTGATCGCGCTCGCTGGGTTGTGGGCAAGACGGTCCGTAGCTCGATGCGTCCCGTGTTTTTTTCCATGCGAGCGGCGGCTGCACCGGCTGGAAGCGCGTATCGCGGGTGTCGGCGCCGTACGGAATGCCCTTGAAAACATGGACGCCCTGCGCCTTCACTCCAGCCACTTTGCCGAAGCGCGTTTGGAGCATGCTGCTCTTGCCCGAGTTGGCGTACGCGAATGCAGGCAGGCTCAAGCCGCCGGCCAGTAGCAGAGAGCTGCCGAGCAGCTCGCGTCGTGTCATCGAGGATTGGCGGGTCATTGGCACGTCATCTCACAGTCGGGATCAGGAGATCCATCCCTGGCTTTGCAGCCATTGGCGGCAACGTTCCATCCAGCGATCGCCGGTGGTGGCATTGTTCAGGCCATAGCCATGACCGCCGGCGGGATAGATCATCAGCTGCGCTGGAATCTTCCTGGCTTGCAATGCTTCGAAGAAGCGAATGCTGTTGGCCACGGGTACGGTGGCGTCGTCGGCGGCATGCACGAGAAATGTCGGCGGCGTCTGGTCGCTCACCGCGAGTTCCGTCGAGAAGCGCTCCATATCCGCTCGTGAAGGCGTGTCGCCCAACAGCTTCTGACGCGAGCCCCAGTGCACCGAGGCGTCAGTGAACGTGATGACCGGATAGATCAGCATCAGGAAATCCGGCCGCACGTCCGCACTCTTCCACTGAGGTAGCACCGGCGTGTTGAACAACGTGCCGGTGCTGGCTGCGAGATGTCCGCCGGCAGAGAAGCCCATCAAGCCGATGCGTGTGGGATCGATTTGCCACTTCGCTGCGTCACGCCGCACGGTAGCGACGGCCTGTTGCGCATCCTGCAACGGGCCGACGCGCTTGTCCTTCATATGCTTGTCGCTCGGCGTTCGATACTTCACGACAAACGCAGTCACGCCCATCTCGTTGAAGGCGCGCGCGACGTCGTAGCCTTCCTTGAGAATGGACACGCCACGATAGCCGCCGCCAGGCAATATGACGACCGCTGCCCGTTTCGGATCCTGCTTGGCTGGCCGATAGGCGGTGATGGTCGGTCGTGAGATATCCAGATAGAAGGGCCACGGCTCCGCCGCATCACGCAGCTTCTCTTCATCCGGCGCCAAAATCGCGCCGGGAATATCGCCAGGATACAGCGGTTGTGACGGCGGCTCGGCTGCGCCGGCCACCGTCACTGCCAACCATCCGAGCAAACCTAACGTCGCGTGACGCATCTTGTTGCTGGCCGTCATGACTTGGTCGACACCTCGATTGCCTCGTAGCGCATGTTACGAAACACCGCGGCGCCCTGCCCGGCGACATAGATCGCCGGCCGCAGACTCAGGAAGTCATATGCCACGTTGTGGTGGTAGCCGGAGACTTCCATCTGCACATCGTACTTCTTCCATTGCTTGCCGTCGGTGCTGTGGCGAATGGTCACGATGTGCTGATCGTTCTCGATCTGCAGGTGCAGTCGCCGACCGACGCCGGGCGGCAGTTTGTTACGGCGTTCCAGACCGTAGCGATGCATGACCAGGCCGCTCGCATTGAAGCCCAGCCCACAGTACAGCCGCTTGTTATAGAACAGCAGCAGCCCCGCCTGGGCGTTCTCCTGCAGTTCGATATCGACCGTGACGCGATAGGACGTGTCCGGAACGATGAACGACAGCGGCGAGCAATCGTACGGCTGCTCCCCTTTGCCGGCGATGCGCAGCGCCTTGTTCTGATACTGCACGCGGCTCATCTCGTTCGGTCCGGGGTTGTAGAACCCCCAGAGCACGCCGAAACGATTGGTGGAGAAATCATCCGACAGCGGCATGCCGTTTGGCGACGACCTACCTTTGGCCGGCTTGGCAATGGGTTGTGACAAATCGCCGCCCTTGGCGCGGAACCAGCCGTCCTTGGTCCACTCCACCGGATCGAGCAGCGTCTGCCGGCCGAGCGTCCAGTAACCGTTCTCGTAACCGTGATACACCATCCACCAGTCGCCGGCCGGACCTTCGACCAATGTGGCATGGCCACGCGACCACCACTTCTCTTTGGCAGAGTAGGTGCGAACGATGGGATTCGCTGGATCGTTCTCCCACGGGCCGTGAATGGACTTGGAGCGCGCGACGATGACCATGTGCCCGGTCGGCGGTCCCGCGGTCCCACCCACCGCTGTGATCATGTAGAAATATTCGCCATGCCGCATGACCTTCGGGCCTTCCGGCGCGAACGTTTCCACCACCCAATCCTCGGGATAGCGCCAGGGATCGTACACGTGCTCGACGGGACCGTCGGTGGCGAGACCATCATCGGTGAGACGCACGCGATCGCCGCCGCTGAGAAACAAATATCGCTTGCCGTCTTCGCCCACCACGTGGCCGGGGTCGATGTGATTCGGCAGGTTCAAGTCGATGGGGTCGCTCCATGGCCCGCGGATGTTGTCGGCGTAGATCACGTACGTCGACTTGCGATCCGGCCAGCGCGCCGGAATGTAAATGTAATAACGATTCTTGTGCTTGGTGAGCTCGCACGCCCACACCGAGCCGATCGGCTTGGTGAGCGTCGCCACCAGCGGCTGCCAGTTCACCAGATCGCGCGAATGCCAGATCACCACGCCGGGATAGGCATCGAACGACGAGAACGTCATGTAGTAGTCGTCGCCGTCCTTGAGAATGGTCGGATCGGCGTGATCGCCCGGCACGATCGGGTTCAGGAACGTGCCATCGCCAAGATCCGCCTGGCGCTGTCCCTCGATGCCCCGGCGCCAGGTTTTTTCTGGCGCCTTGGCGTCGCCGACGCAGGCAGTTGCACTTTGAGCGGTGGCGGGGAGAGTCCCCGCCGCCGCACCCAGGATCGCCGAGCCCAACAGCTCGCGTCGACTGATTTCGGTCATTGTCACCTTCGCTCAGAGTGAATACTGCAGGCCCAGATAGTACTGCCGTCCGGTGTGCACGTAGTTGTTGATGCGCTCCGCGTTGCTGTCCATCAGATCGGTGCGGTATTCGTCCGTGAGGTTGAGCGCCTCCAACGACACCTTGAAGTGATCGTTGATCTTGTAGCTGGTGGAGAAATCCACGTACGTCGACTCGTCCGTGAAGTCCATGTCGTTCGGCACACGCGAGTTCGCGCTCGTCATGAACGAATCGCGGTACGCCACCGACACACGCGCGCTGAAGGTGTTGTTGTCGTAGTACAAGGTCGCGTTCGCGGACTGCTCCGACAAGCCGACGAGATTGAGAATGCGCGGCGGCTGACCCTGCTCGGCGAAGTTCACCTTCGACTCCACGTTGGTGTAGTTGAGGATGGTGCCGAAGTTGCTCAGCCACTCCGGCCCGAACGTGAACGGCTGCTGATACTGGATTTCGAAGCCTTCCAACTTGCCGCCATTGCCGTTGATCGGTCGGCGGATTTCGAAGTCCTGCGTGGGCAGCGCCGGCACCTGATCCAGCAGGCTGTCCGGATAACCCAGCGTCGACCAGTTGGCGAACGAAACATTGTTGACCACGAACGAGTCGATGTCCTTGCGGAACAACGCGAGCGCGACCAGGCCCTCATCCGAGAAATACCATTCGGCCGACAAGTCATATGCATCGGCGCGGAACGGCTTGAGGTCCGGGTTGCCCACCGTCACCGTTGGCGGCGTAGAGAAGCCGCCGATGCTGATGCCAGGCGACAGCGAACCCAGCGGCGGACGCGACATCACTTTCGAGAACGAGCCGCGCACCAGCAGGTCCCGCACCGGTTCGATCACCAGGTTCACGGCCGGCAGGGTATCGCTGTACTTGTTCTTCTCCGTCGTGGAAACGTTCTGGCCGCTGCCCACCAACAAGCCGGTGGACGAAAGGTCCGTTTCGACGTAGCGCACGCCGACATCGCCACGGAACGGCAGACCGAACAGCGTCGTGTCGAAGTCCACCTGCACGTGATATCCCAGGTCCTCTTCAACCACGCTACGCACGTCGGCGGCGGTGGCCCGCAACGGGAAACAAACATCGTCGGTGTACAAACCGATGGCATCCGCCACCGCACGCACATCGCCCACGAAGAAATTGCGCGCCATGCCGGGCGCCAGATCGTTGTCGCCATAGCCCTGTTGACGTCCCAGAGCAGCGGTTACGGTCGTGCCACAGCTGGCATTGGCGCCCGTCAGAGTCTTGTCGCGCGCACCCGCGGCGACGTCGAATCCGTACTCCTTCCAGGACACGCCGCTCTTGAGTTTGAACGTGTCGTTGATGTCGAAGGTCGTTTCGATGCGAGCGGTATCGAACTCATTGCTTTGACTGCTCGGACGCTCGCGCACTTCCGAGAGGGTCCAGTTCGCCGGATTGCTCACGTCGAAGCCGTAGGAAATGAACGGCCGCTTGGAGTTGCCGCGGAAGTCGTACACGAAGTTATCGGAGTCGAAGTTCTCCAGAATGATGGTGGTAGCGCGCTCCACCTCGAGCTCCGACTTGGAGGTGCCGACCAGCGCGTTGAGGCGGAAGCGATCGGTGATCTCCTGGTCCAGCGTGAGCGAGAACTGGTTGAACTCGGTGTTCCATTCGTCGAGGCGGTTCTCGGAACGCACGTCGACGTCGTTGAATACGCCGTACACCATGCTGCCGTTGGCGTCGATTTCATAATCGAGCACGTCAGTCGCGCCGCGACCGGACGGATTGCCGCGCGACAGCGAGATCGCCTCGATGAATGGTTCGGTGCGCTCCGCGTCGAGCTTCGAATGCAGCACGTCGAAGCTCAAGGTGGTGGTTTCGGTCGGCTGCCACTGGATCGAGCCGGTCAGACCCAACCGGTCCTGGTCATGCTCGAACATCACATAGCGCGGGAAGCGCGCATGCACGGCGTTGTTGACGCGCGCTTGTTCGTCGGCGCTCAAGCCGGGCGGCAGGCTCTGCCAGAAATCGCCCGTAGTGGCCGTATTGGCGTTGCGCTCCCAACCGCCCGACTGCACACCTTCTTCGCGAGTCTGACGACGTGAGTACGCCACCGAGAACAACGCGCCCAGCGTCCTGTTGTCGTTGGTCATGCTGACGAGCGCAACGGCGCGCGGATCGGCTTTATCCGACAGCTCGTTGTAGCCCTGCTGATACGAGGTCACGAATTTGAAGCCGTCGAAATCCAGCGGGCGTGCGGTGAACAGGTCGATGGTCGCACCCAGCGAGCCTTCGTCGATTTCCGCGCTCGAGGTCTTGCGAACCGCGATCTGATTGAACAGCTCGGAGGCGAACACGTTGAAGTCGAACGCACGCGTGCGATTGGTGCCGACCGCGTCGGTGGCACTAGTCGTGGTCAGCGCTTCCATGCCATTGATACGGACGCGCGAGAATTCGGGGCTCAAGCCGCGGATGCTGATCTGACGACCTTCGCCGCCGACACGATCGATCGACACGCCAGGCACACGCTGCACCGACTCGGCCAGGTTGGTGTCGGGGAAATCGGCGATGTCCTCGGCGAAGATTGCGTCGACCGCCCCCGAGGTGGCGCGCTTGATCTCGAGCGACTGCTCCAGGCTCTGGCGATAACCGGTCACCACCACTTCTTCCACCGTGGACGCCGAGCCGGTGCTCTGCTCCGCTTCCTGAGCGCTCGCGGTCGCCGTGACCATCACACCTGCCAGTAAGACGTGCACCGCATTGCGAAGCTGGTGCGAATGTTGTGAAAACTTCGACATGAGATCCCCCATCCTGATCGAAAGGTATCGGTAACAATCGCGCACGCGCGATTGCCACCGAAAGGAACAAGCTACTTATTGCATCCGGTGCGCCGGACTGTCCGTACCGCCGGTGCGGTGTTGACCGGCACATCCGGTGCCGGCCGTGGTGATGAGTGCTGCTCTCACCAGAACATCGGCCCCGCGAACAACGGCACGGCCGGTGCGGCTGTCCACGCGGGCGACAATTGATAGTTCAACGGGCCGAAAGCTGCGCGGCGCGAGGAAGAAAGCTTCCCCGGCAAAGGTCGCCGGCTTGATGCCAACGTCTCAGCGGTGCTGATAGTTCGGGATATTGGGAAGGTCGGCGAGATCTCGCGATCGAGGACTCTGTGGCTGTTTGCGTGCGCCGGCATGCGGCTGAACGCAGCGAACAGCCCAGTGGCACACAAAGCCTTCTCTATCGTGTGCATGTCGTCTCCCCCGAGAATCTAGGCCGGCGGAGATATCTCCGCCGGCCGTTTTTATCGTCAGCCGGTCGATGTCGATTCGCAGTTAGCGATCTGGCACCTCAATCAGAACTGATAGCGGGCGCCCAGCAGATAGCTGCGACCCGTGTGGTGGTAGTACGAGAGCCGGTTGCCCACGCTGTCCACCCACTGATCCTCGAACTCGTCGGTAAGATTGATGCCTTCGAGCGTCAAGGTCAGGCTGTCCGTGACCGAGAAGCGCGCCGAGGCGTCGATCTGTAGCACGTCGGCGGTGCCTTCCAGATCGTTGCCGTTGCGTCCGGGCACCTGGGTCAGGAACTCGTCGCGATACGCCGCCGAAACGCGAGCGCCGAAGCGGTCGACTTCGTAGTACAGCGTGGCGTTGTAGGCGTTGCGGGACAGGCCCACCAGATCTTCACGCAAACCTTCGTTGTAGGTGATCTTGGAATCCACCCCGGTGTAGTTGAGCTGCACGCCGAAGTTGCTCCAGAAGCCCGGCAGGAACACGAACGGTTGCTGGTAGCCGATTTCGAAACCTTTCAGATCGCCGCCGGGGCCGTTGGCAGTGGTGTTGAAAGTCCAGTTCGCCAGATCCGGAGCGCAGTTTGGCTGCGAGCCGCAGGCGGCGATGGCCACGCTGTCCGGGATGCCGAACGGGTTACCCGTGAACGGAATATCGTCGACGGTGACGCCGACTGCGCGGCTTTCGATGTCCTTGTAGAACAGCGCTACGGAGAACAGCGACTCCGGAGCGAAGTACCACTCGAACCCGAGGTCATAGGCCTTGGCGCGCGTCGGATCGATGTTCGGGTTGCCCAGAGTGGCCGTCCGGTTGTTGCCACTGACCGTGACGCTGCCGCCCGGCGTAAGGATGCCGAGGTTCGGGCGTGACATCACTTTCGCCGCCGCTGCGCGCACGATGAAATCTTCGGTGACGTTCAACGCCAGGTTCAACGAAGGCAGCGTGTCGGTGTATTCGCGTTGCGCTTCGACCAGCACCGCCGCGCCGCTCAGGAAGGTGAAGCCCTGCGAGGTCTGGTCGGTCTGCACGTAGCGCACGCCAAGGTTGCCACGCAGCGGCATGCCTGCGACTTCCGTTCGCAGCTGAGCCTGGACGAAGTAGCCCATGTCTTCTTCTTCGACGCGGCGGTTGTTACCCAGCGACGGCGTGCTCGACAGCGGGATACCGTTCAAATTGAACAGGTTGGTGGCAGCCGCCATGTTCGGAATCAGGAACGTAGTGGCAGTGCCGGCCGGAATGCCGAGATCGTTGCCATAGCTGAACACGCGGCTGATGTCGGCGATCGGCGTGCCTTGGAACAAGGCAGCCGCACAGGCTTCCGCATTGGAAGTCGGGCTCTGCGTCGGACCGCAGAACGACGGGTCGATACGCCTCTCGGCGGTTTCGAATGTGAATTCCTTCAGCTGCACGCCGGCTCTGAACTGCAACGTGTCGGTCGCTTCCCATTCCACGTCGAGCTGATAGTTGTCGAACTCGTTGGTGGTGGCCTGCGGGCGCAAGCGGATCTGCGACAGGTACCAGCCGTTGGAGTTGACGGTCGAGGTCGCGCCGGCCGCCGGCGTGCCGTTGACGGTGGAAGTCAGATCGGTATTGCCGAAACTGATCACCGGCAGTCGCTTGTTGCCGCGGAAGTCATAAGACATCAGCGGAATATTGTTCCAGTCGAACAGCAACGTGGTCTGGACTGGATTGTCATGCTCGGATTCGGACATGCCGACGAGGCCGTTCACGCGCACCGTGTCGGTGATCTGTTGCGACATATCCAGCGTGACTTGTTTGAACTCGGTGCTCAGTTCGTCGTAACGCTGCTCCGAGCGGATGTCGACGTTGTTGAACACGCCGTAAACCAGCGTGTTGGAGCCGTCGATGACGGCGTCCTGCACGCGGATGCCGTTGGCGCCGCCGCTGAAGTTCGGCACTTCCAGGAAGGTTTCGGTGCGCTCGGCGTTGAACTCGGCATACAGCATGTCGAGGTTGATGGCGGTGCGATCGCTCGGAGCGAACTGCAGCGAGGCGGTCACGCCGAGACGATCCTGATCGTGCTCGTAATAGTCATAGCGCGGAATACGCGGCAGGAACGAAGCATTGATCTGATCGATGGTCGGCGTGCCCGTATAGCCCGGCGCCAGCGTCATCGCGCCCGAAGGGGTTCCCCAGCGCACCGTGCTCGAGCCTTCATCGACCAGCTCACGCTCCGTGTATGCCACGGAGAACAGCGCGCCGAAGCGGCCGTCCGCGAAGGTGTCGCTGACAACGAATGCCGCTCGCGGATTGATCTTGTCGGACAGATCGTTGTACTGCGCAGTCGCGGAGGTGACGAGAGTGAAGCCGTCGTAATCGAACGGCCGGCCGGTGCGCAGATCGACCGTCGCGCCCAGCGAGCCTTCTTCGATCTCCGCCGAAGCCGTCTTGCGCACGGTGATGGCGTTGAACAGCTCCGAGGCGAACGTATTGAAATCAAAAGTACGATTGCGGTTGGTGCCGCCCGCGGCGTCGGTGCCGCCGTTCGCGGACATGGCTTCCATGCCGTTCAAACGCACTCGCGTGAATTCAGGACTGAGGCCGCGCACGGTGATCGTGCGACCTTCGCCGGCATCGCGGGCGATCGACACGCCGGGAATGCGCTGCAGAGACTCGGCCAGGTTCAGATCCGGAAAATCGGCGATGTCTTCGGCGACGATGGCGTCGATCGCGCCGACCTGATCGCGTTTGACATCGAGCGCCTGGCTGAGACTTTCGCGGAAGCCGGTGACGATCACCTCTTCCACCTGGGCATCCTCTGCGGACCCACCCGTCTGTTGTGAAAAAGCCGCAGGACTAGCAGATAGCGCCGCGACCCCCAACACGGTTCGGACCGCAAAGCGGAGCGCACCGTGGCGACCCATCTTGGACATGACAACCCCCATTCAGAAAAAAAAGCCTAAAACCGCGGAAACCGACCTACCGGCGACTGGCTGCCCGGGTATGGCCGACTGCCAACCCTCGCGGTTTGGCCATCCCGATTTCTGACACCGGTAGCAGACTGCTGGCGCAGCGTTGACACCGGTGACAAAGGGAGGCTAACAGAGCACCCAGCCGAACGGCAAGCCACCTTGGGCGAACTGTTGCGACATACGCACAAGCAGGCCCGATACGCCTACAATCCGGCAGCCCGAGCGCCTTGGCGCCCAGGCCATCACACCTACTACGGAATCTCGATCGACATGAAACCGGCCATCATTTGCTTCGGTGAGGTCTTGCTACGTTTGTCGTCGCCCGGCAAAGAGCTCCTGTTGCAATCTCCACGTTTCGACGCTCACATCGGTGGCGCCGAAGCCAACGTTGCCGTTTCTCTATATAAATTCGGTCACCGCACCCGTGTCGTGAGCTCCCTCCCAGATTCAACACTGGGCAGGGCTTGCGCCGACGAGTTGAGACGTCATGGCGTCGACACCGACGCGATCAATTTTTGTGACGGCCGTATGGGAATGTACTTCCTGACTCATGGCGCAGGTCATCGGCCGGCCGAGGTTCTCTACGATCGTGCCAACTCTGCCTTCGCCATCGCGCCTCCCTCCTGTTACGACTGGGCTTCACTTCTAAAAGATGCTCGCTGGCTGCATGTCTCGGGCATCACGCCTGCCGTCAGCAGCACGACCGCGGAAGCGGCGTCGCAAGCGATGCAAGCGGCTCGCAAGGCCGGTGTACAGATTTCTTTCGACTGCAACTTCCGCGCGCGGCTGTGGGGCTCGCGCTCACCGGAAGCGCCGCAACTGTTGACACGTCTATGCGAACAGGCCGACGTGATCTTCGGTGACGATCGCGACATCGGCTTCATGCTGGGCTTCAAAGCCACGCAACAAGATGCGCGGCGTGAGGCTGCCGATCTGGCCTTCAAGTCTTTCAAGCATCTTCGTTATATCGTTTGCACCGAGCGCGCCCGCTCCAGCGTCGATGTTCAGCAGCTCACTGGATTGCTGTTCGACTCGAAGAACACCTACACCAGCCGCTCCTACCCTCTGCACAGCATCGTCGATCGCATCGGCGGTGGCGATGCCTTTGCGGCCGGCGTTCTGCATGGCTTGCTGACCGGGATGACGCCGCAGGCCGCCATCGATTTTGGCGCGGCCGCCGGCTGTCTGAAGCATTCCATTCCGGGCGATTTCAATCTGCTCGGCGTGGCGGACGTGGAGTTGTTGCTGTCCGAGAAAGGCGGCGACGTGCGACGATAAAAACTCGGGATCGGGCATCCTGCCACGACCCTCGTGCGAGTCGGCAATATGCGCGACTTTCGCCGATCGCTCGTCCCCTTGGGGATGAGGTACTTCCATGTACCCTTGATCGATGTCAGCGCCGTCCGCAGGCTCCTTTGCGGGCGGCGCTGACGTATCATTGTGGTCCCTTTGCACCGCGCCCCGGCGCTATTTTCAGCGCTGTTCTGGTGTGCGGATCGCGCCCACTTGGCGGAGGACGACATGTACGAGTTCAAGCGGTTCTACATCGACGGCGCCTGGGTCACCCCGCCGGGCCGTAAAGAGCTGGCGGTGATCAATCCGGCCACCGAACAGGAAGTCGGCAGGATCATGCTCGGCACCGCCGAGGATGTGGACGTTGCCGTGAAGGCGGCGCGCGCCGCGTTCGAAACCTACTCCCAGACCTCGCGTGAAGAACGAGTCGCGCTGCTGGAGCGAATCATCAAGGTGTACCAGGCGCGCATGAAGGATGTGGCGCTGGCCATTTCCGATGAAATGGGCGCGCCGATGAAGTTCGCGCTGAACGCGCAAGCCGGCAGCGGCCTCGGTCATTTTACGGCTACGCTGGCGGCGCTCAAGGAGTTTGAGTTCGAGGAAAGCCTCGGCACCACCATGATCCGCCGCGAGCCCGTGGGCGTGTGCGGTCTGATCACTCCGTGGAACTGGCCGCTCAATCAGATTGGCTGCAAGGTCGCGCCCGCGCTCGCCGCGGGTTGCACCATGGTGCTCAAGCCCAGCGAAGTTGCGCCGCTCAGCGCACATTTATTTGCTGAGATCTTGCATGAGGCCGGCGTGCCGAAGGGCGTATTCAACATGATCGATGGCGATGGCCCGACGGTGGGCGAAGCGCTATCGCGTCATCCCGACATCGACATGATGTCGTTCACCGGCTCCACGCGCGCCGGCATCCAAGTGGCGAAGGCCGCCGCCGATACGGTGAAGCGCGTGTCGCAGGAGCTCGGCGGCAAGTCGGCAAACATCATTCTCGAAGATGCCGACTTGAACGCCGCGGTGAAGAGCGGCGTGCTCTCCATGATGTCCAACACCGGCCAGTCGTGTAACGCGCCTTCGCGCATGCTGGTGCCGAAGAAGCTGTACGAGGAGGCAGTGAATATCGCCAAGGCGGTCGCTGCCAAACCCGTGGTGGGCGATCCGAAAAAGGACGGCGTCACCATGGGGCCCGTGGCCAACAAGACCCAGTTCGAAAAGATTCAGCGCTTGTTACAAACTGGCATCGACGAAGGCGCCACGGTGGTCGTCGGCGGACCGGGCCGGCCGGACGGCATCGACAGGGGCTACTTCATCAAGCCCACCGTGTTCGCGAACGTAAACAACTCCATGACCATTGCGCGCGAAGAAATCTTCGGGCCGGTGCTGGTGATGATTCCGTACGAAACCGAAGAGGAAGCCATCCGGATCGCCAACGACACGGTGTATGGATTGTCCGGCTATGTGTATTCGGGCGACATCGAGCATGCTCGCAAAGTGGCGCGCAGGCTGCGGACCGGCATGGTGCATTTGAACGGCGCCTCCACTGACGTGAATGCGCCCTTCGGCGGTTACAAACAATCCGGTAACGGCCGCGAATGGGGCAAGGAAGGTCTGAAGGAGTTCCTGGAGGTCAAGGCCGTGATGGGTTATT
The DNA here is from genome assembly GCF_016801985.1 of Steroidobacter gossypii. Classification (GTDB taxonomy): domain Bacteria; phylum Pseudomonadota; class Gammaproteobacteria; order Steroidobacterales; family Steroidobacteraceae; genus Steroidobacter; species Steroidobacter gossypii. Next base: position 795,305 of record NZ_JAEVLS010000001.1, read on the forward strand.
CGGCCGCCTGACCGCGCTGCCAGCCCGCCTTAGGGCATGGGCCCGTGATCCGGATTGGGCGCCGGCGCGGGCCCGGTGCGGCGATCGAAGAAGCGCACCACTTTCATGCCGGCCAGCTCCGAATTGCCGCTCCATTTCATGTAGTACTCGAGCTGGCCGTTCTTGGTCACGCGGAATTTTTCCAGGCCGCGCGGGCCGCGATTCACACGGCGTTCGATGACGAACCATTCCCCGTCCCAACCCACCTCCGAATCGGCGAGCTGTCCTTCCGGCATCGACACCTGGGTGTGACTGCCCGCCTCGACGCGACGGGACTCGACCGTCGACACGAATTCGAAACGCGTCGGGCCCAGCTGCTTGATTTCCAGCGTCGGGCTCACCGCCAGCATGCGGTACAGATTCTCCTGCTGCCTTCTTTGCCACGGCCGAGGACCCCGACGGCCGGCCTCGGACGGTGACGCATCCACATCGATGGGCGGCGGCATGCCGGCGGGGCGAGCGCCTTCCACACGACGCCGCATGCGTTCGAAGCGCTCCCACTCTTTCGCTTGGCGTTCCGCCAGCATGGCTTCCGGATCGTCGCTGCTCTGCGTGTTCAGCACCCAAAACCGTGCCAGTTCGACCGGCCGCTTCGGCGTGGCGTCGAAGTCCGCCAGCGCGAGTGCGGACCAGAGACACAATACGAAGACGGAAACAGCGCGGTGGAGCAAGGGCTTCACTGTGGGTGGCGTTATGAAATACAGGCAAACGGGCCGCTGCGACCCAGCTTAAAGACTGCCTCCCCATGGGGCAACCCTTGCATTCCAACGCGCCTTCGAGTCTTGCCCGTCGTTATTTCGCCGCGGACATGCCTCGCTTGTCGATCGGCTCGCTCCGTTGCAGATACTCGATGATGGCCTTGCGGTGCTCGGGGTCGGCTACGCCTGGGACCGCCATCGTCGTGCCGGGCACTGCGGTTTGTGGTTGCGCCAGGAAGCGATCTAGAGTGGCCGCGTCCCAGGTTCCGCTCTGAGCGCGCAGCGCCGGTGAGTATTCGTCGAAGCCCTTGGCCTGGGCCACCTGCCGGCCCACCACGCCGAACAGATCGGGACCGAGCCGATGTGACATGCCGTCGCCGATGGTATGACAGCCCAGGCATTGCGTGGCGAACAAGCCGGCGCCATTCAATGTCGTCGCCGGCTCCAGCGTGGTGAACGTCCAGTCGTCGCTCCAGATCAGGATGCGACCGTCCGGCAGTTGCAGAATGTCACGCACCCGTTTGTCGAGGCCGATCGGCTCCTGCAGAACGACGCGATCCTCGGCGAGCACCACCCGATACAACGAACGGCTCGACAGCGAGCCCACCAGCAGATTGTCGGCCCAGATCGGAAACAGCTCGCCATTCAACACTGTGACATCGGACACGCCAGGACTGGGCAGCCACGACAGGATGGGTTCGGGATAACCCGTGTGCCGCCCCTGATGCTGGCTGAGCGGCCACACGGTCGAGCCATAGTCGGTGCCGTAAGTCACATTGGGCCAACCGTAGTTGGCATGCTCTTGTAACAAGTTGATCTCGTCGCCCCCTTGCGCACCGTGTTCCGCCAGCCACACCTTGCCGTCGCGTGTGCGCGTAATGCCTTGCGGATTGCGATGACCCAGCGTGTAGACGCTGTGCTTGCCGGTCGCCAGATCGATCAGGACGGTCTTGCCGTAGTGTGCGGCGGGATCCTGCGCGAACGCCTGGTTGGACTCGATGCCGGAAAAGCCGAAGTCGCCCAAGGTGAGCAGCATCTTGCGGTCTTCCAGCAGCAGCATCCGGCCGCCGATCTCCTCGCCCTGGAACGGATTCTTGCCGCGCTTACGATTCTCGCCGGTGAGCGGGATGCACGGCGTGCTTTCAAACAGAGTGGACCACTGCGCATTCGCGATGCCCTGCTGCAGATCGTTCAGCGGCGTCGTCAGCTGCGACACCCTGACGACGAAACATTGTTCCTGCGCCTTCCAATAATGATGAGACGCCAGGATGCGAACATTGTCGCCCTCCGTCACCGCGGCAACATCGGCAACGCGGAAGCGCCACGTCTGCACTTTGGGCGCGCCATGAGCGCGCCAGTCCGCCGTGCGCGTCGGCTGTCGCGACGATCCGCCGAAAGCCTTGGCGAACTCCTCTCGATTGGCCGGCACGCGCGTGGCGAGCTCCTGAATCTTGAAGCCGTTCGTATCCGACGGCGCGTCGATTAGATATAAACGTCCATCGCCGTTACCGAACAGGACGCGATCGCCAAGCAGCGTAAGACCGCCACCACGGGTTTCAGGAGGGGGAATCCACCCTTCTCTGATGGTGGCGCGCAGTGGATAGAACGCCGTCGATAGATACATCTCCCGCGTGGTGGGCTGACCTGCCGACGAGGCTTCCAGTTGCGAGAAGCCGTACGCGCTCACCACGCCGGTGAGCACCACGACCGCCGCGATGGGCAGCCGTCGCAACCCGATAGGACTGATGGCCAACGGCACGATCAGGGCGATGGCGATGACCAGAGGAATCAGCAAATAGCGGGGCAACGCCACGGACAACGCCGCGGCGCCGATCAGAAACAGGCTCAACACCGCGAACGAGCGAACCAGCGAACGGCCGGCGGTGCGCCAGCTGGCGGCACGATCCATCAGCAAGGACAGCAGACAGGCCGCGCCGAAGGCGCCAAGACAGACCAGCAGCGCGAGTTTTTGCTGCCGCCCCAAAGCTCCCCACAACTCGGCGTATTTCAGTACGGGCAACAGCAGCAGGAGCAACGCGCCGCAGGCGTACCAGGCCAGGCGCTGCCACAACGGTGGGTGCGCATCGTTCAAAATCGAACCCGTCCTCGCTTGTTATCGAACTAAGGCGTGTAACGCGAGCAGTGGGTCTTGGGATCCCCGCGATTGAAAATTATCACGGGGATCCGGCGGCGGGCTTAGGTATTGGCCGCGTCCCTGCGGCCGCGAGGTGAGCTCAACGCATCTTCCAATCCAGCATCAGGCCGACGGTGCGTGGGCGGATGATGAAGTCCTGCACGCCCAGGCCGAAGTCGCCATAGCCGAAGGTGACGCCGCGCTTGTCCGTCAGGTTGTTCACGAAGGCCGTGACGCCGACGTTGGCAAAGGTCGCATTGATGCGCAGGTCGGTCTGGCCATAGCCATTGATCCGCAGATTCGGCGCCTGCAGCGACTGGGGCGCATCCGAGAGGTAACGATGCGCCAGCGTGATGGTCGGCTCCGCTGCATACGGCAGGCGCGCCGTCGCCATCGCCGACACCTGCCACTCGGACGCGCCGGGCAGTTGCTGGCCGTCGCGCAGGATGACATTGGGTGTGGTGACGACCGTGCCATCCGGCAGCGTGGTGCTGGTGGTGCTGATGACGGTCTGGGTCAGTTGAGCATCCAGATGCGTGATGTTCAGTGACAGATCGAACGCGTCGGTCACACGCCACAGTCCGCTGAACTCCTGACCGACATTGCGCGCCTTACCCGCGTTGGTGCCGTAAGTCACATTGTCCGGCCGGTACAGGCGCACCTGCAGATCGCTCCAGTCGATCAGGAACACCGTGAAGTCGGTCTGTACGCGCCGATCGAAGAAGCTGCTGCGCATGCCGAGCTCATAATTCCACAGCGAGTCGGTCTCCCAGCCGCTCGGCGTATCGAAGCCTTCCAGCGGGAAAATCGTGTTGGGATTGCCGAAGCGATAACCCTTCGACGCCAGTGCGTAGATCATCAGATCATCATCCCGGCGCCAGGCCAGAGAGATCTTCGGCGCGAACCCATCTTCTGTTTGATGACCGCGCGGCAACTGCAGGGAACCGGGATAGAACACACCGGAGTACAACGCGCGGCTGGTGACTTCGGTATCGAACCAGCGGCCGCCGAAAGTCACCGTCCAGTGGTCGCTGAAGCGGTAGTTTGCTTCGCCGAACACCGCCTTTTCGTTGCCGTCCGTTCTGCCGACGCCCCAATAGAACGTATCGCCACGCAGATCGGCCAGATCCCGATGCACCGACAGGATGTCGAACGCACCCTCGGAAGAGAGATAGTCCCTGAAGGTCTTGTCGGTGGATGTCCCCATCACACCGATCAGATAGTCGAACTTCTCGCCTTTGGGCGAGGCCAGGCGCAACTCGTAGCTGCGGCTCTCGCTGGTGCCGGTGTCCAGATACGGGACCGGGTTCGGCAGCACTTCGCCGGGCGTGTCTTCGTCGACCGGCGCGAACACGCTGTAGAACACGGTATTGTCGGTGACCAGACGGCGTTCTTTTTCGCTGTAGCCCACCAGCGCGGTCAGCGTGGCGAAGCCGAGATCCTGATCGAGCCGCAGGCTATGCAGCTGCAGCTCGTATTCGACCGGCTCGGACACCAGTGTGTTACGGATGAACTCGCCCTGCTCCGGATAGCGATAGCCGAAGTCGGGAGTGTGATTTTTATCGTACAGACTCAGCAGCGACACCTTGGTGGCTTCGGAGGGCGTCCACACCGCGGAGAACCGCCCGCCTTTGTTGGTCTGCTCGTTGCTCGCCTTGCGACCGATGCCGATGTTGTCCAGATAGCCGGGCTCGGTGCGGTAATAGGCGACGCCACGAATCGCGAAGGTATCTCCCAACGGCACGTTGATCATGCCCTTGCCGGCGTAACCCATGTCACCATCGCCGTGATGCGTGCTGCTCGCCGACGTCTGCAGCGCTGCGTCGAAGCCCGCAGTGCTCGCTTCCCGCGCCACATAGTTGATCGCGCCGCCAAGAGCGGACGAACCGAACAACGTGCCCTGCGGACCACGCAGCACTTCCACTCGCTCCACGTCGAACGTGTCGACGTCGGGAATCGCGACAGCGTAGCCGGGCTCGGTCAGCGGGATTTCGTTGATGTAGTAACCCGTCGGGCCCTGGCCTTGATCCTTGCCGACGGAAGTACCGACACCGCGAATGATCGCGGTCGAATCACCGAGCGGGCCCGCGTTGAACACCACGCCAGGAGTGCGCGTCAGGTAATCCTGGAAGCTCTGCGCACCGATCGCTTCGAGCTGCGCACCGGACATCGCCGAGACCGAGCCGGCGATATCGCGTGCGCGTTCGGGCCGCTTGGTGGCGGTGACGATGACTTCGTAGAGCGATTCTCCGATGCTTGCGGAGCTCGAAGCCGTGTTGCTGTTGGGATTGCCGGATGCGGCCGATGATTGCGGCTCGGCCTGCGTATTCATTTCGGCACGCGCCAGATGAATCGCCGCGCCTGCCTGCGCAGGCGCTGCTGCGCGCGAAGTCACATTCGATACGTCACGCACCAGAATGGCGTTCGAATCGGTGACTGTGTACGTCAGTCCGGTGTTGGACAGGATCCTTTTCAGTGCGTCGAGATCGCCATACTGGCCAACCACGCCGCGGCTCTGCTTACCCTGGGTCAGTTCCGGCGCGAAAAAGATCTCGCGATTGCTTTGGAACGCGAATGCTTTGAGCGCACTGCCCAGATCCTGGGCCTCGATATCGAACGCGCGCGGCTCGGAGTGTGCGGCCGTCATCGCTTGCGCCAAGCTCGGCGCACTCGCAGTCGCCAACACGCAAGCGACCATGAACTTCAGATGGCCCTTCAGATGCGGCCGGGCTGCGTGCCTGTCTTGCATGAACCGTGCTCCCCATTCTGGTGTTGTGTAACCAGTAAGACGCACGGCATGACAAAAGTGTTAACGCTCAGTCGGCGGCCGTCAGCAGGATGCGGGAGCCGTCGCGACTCGCGATCTGCAATGGATAGTGACCGGTGACGGTTTCGACGAAGCTTTCGCTGTGGCCCGCTTTGAATACGCCGCTGACGCGCAGCTGACCCAGCGCCGGGTCGGCCAGCTCGATGCGCCAGGCCGAGTAACGATTGATTTCGGCGATGGCGGTGGCCAGCGTGTCGTTGTCGAAGACCACCTGTCCCTGACGCCAGCTCACCACTTTGCTCACATCGGCCTTGCGCTTTTCGACCGGCGCGTGGTCCGAAACGATCAGCGCTTCGCCGGCAATCAGCAGCTCGGGCACCGGCGGCGGGCTGATCAAACGAGCCAGTGGCGACAGTATCGGCTCGACCGAAACCTTGCCTTCGGCCAGCGTGACCTGCACGGAGTCGCGATCGTTCAGACGAACATCGAAAGCAGTACCGAGCGCGGTCACGCGCTGATCTGCCGCTTCGACCACGAACGGCCGATTCGGATTGCTGGCGACCTGGAACCACGCCTGCCCGGCCAGCAAACGAACACTGCGTCGCTCGGGCGTGAAGCGCACTTCGATACGGCTGCTGGTGTTCAGCACGACCGAAGAGCCATCCGACAAAGTGATATTGGAACGCTCGCCGATAGCCGTGCGGAAGGCTCCGCCCTCGATCGCCTCGCGCGCCATGATTCGTGACGGCGAAGCCGGACCATCGCGAAAGATCGGAGTAACGGCGTAACCGATGGCCACGGCAACGCCGAGGACGGCGGCGGCCATCGCGACACGAAAGTAACGCAATCGATGGGTTGCGCTCAGCGCTTCTCGGCGCAACTTCAGGACGCGATCGTCCACTGGAGCTGCCGCAAGCGACGCCCACGTTTGCTCGACCGCATCGAAAGCGGCTCTATTGCGCGGATCGGCCGCAAGCCACGCGTCGAACTCGGCACGCGTGCGTGGCGAGTCGTCCTCGTCGAGCCGACCGTGCCAGTCCGCCGCGGCGGCATACGCGTCATTCAGCAATTCCGTGCTCATTTCTCCAACCCCCGCGCCATGTGCTCCTTGGCACGCCGCAAATGAAAGCGCACGGTTTCGACGCTGATCTGCAGGCTAGCCGCGATCTCCTCCTGTTTCATACCTTCGTATAGACGCAACACGAATACATGACGGGTGCGCGCCGGCAGCTCGGTCAAGGCGCCGAGCGCCCGATCGAGCAACTGCCTGCCTTGTAAGACGCGCTCCGGCGAAAAATCGTTAATGGGCAATTCGGAGTTTTCCAGCGAATCGTGATCGGCCGCATGCCGCACGGCGCGCCGGCGCACGCGATCGCGGATGACGTTCGCGGCAATCTGGAACACGTAGCCTTCCAGGTACTCGATGTTGTCGAAATTCGGCCGATGCGCCAGGCGGATGAAGACTTCCTGCACTAGGTCGTCGATGTCGTAGCTTTCCCGGATGCGCTTTTCGAAGTAGCTGGTCAACGGGCGGCGGTAGCGCCGATCCAGATGCACCAGGGTTTCGGTCGCATTGGCCGTCGGATCGGCCGCAGCCTCGGCCGCAGGCGCGACCGGCACGGACGAAGCGACTTGTTTACGCCAACGAAACATCGAGCGAGCGAGACGGTTTCCGGCGGGACTTCATCCGAGCTTAGAGCGGCGGCCCGCCGGCCGGCAAGCGCTGGCCAGTTCTCGACGTTATGTGGCCCGAGCTCGCGACTTCAGTCCGCGAGCTCGATCCAAGTTGGTGCGTGGTCGCTCGGCTTTTCCCAACCGCGGACGTCTCGATCGACGCCGCCCGCCTTGAGCCGCCTGGCCGCGGTCGCGTTCAACAACAGATGATCGATGCGCAGTCCCGCATCTCGACCATAGGCGTTCCGGAAGTAATCCCAGAACGTATAGATGGTCGCTTCCGGATGCAGATAGCGGATGGCGTCGACCCATCCTTGCTCGACAATGCGTCCGAAAGCCTCGCGCGTCTCGACGCGGAACAACGCATCGTCCACCCAGCGCTCCGGTTTATAAACATCCTTTTCGGTGGGGATGACGTTGTAGTCGCCGGCCAGCACCACCGCGTTGTCGCTGTTCACCAGCTCGGCCGCATGCACTCGCAGCCGTTCCAGCCAGCGCAGCTTGTAGTCGAACTTCTCGCCGGGCGCCGGATTGCCATTCGGCAAATACAAACAACCGATGATCACATCGCGAACCACCGCTTCGATGTAACGGCTATGCAAATCCTCGGGATCGCCGGGAAGCGCACGTCGGATCTCGGTGGGCTCGCAACCCTTGGTGAGAATGGCGACCCCGTTGTAACTCTTCTGCCCGTGCCAGATCACGCCATAGCCGAGCTCGCGAATCGCGGCCTCGGGAAACTTCTCCGAAGGCGTCTTCAATTCCTGCAGACAGGCCACGTCCGGCGATGTTTCCTGCAGCCAGCGCACCAGACTGGGCAGGCGCGCGTGGACACTATTTACGTTGTATGTGGCAATCCGCATGAACGATCCTCAGCTGCGCGCGATGAAGGCATCGATGTTGCGTGCGAGGACCACCATCGGCACGTCACCGCCCATCACCACCGCATCGTTGAACTTGCGGAAGTCGAACTTGTTGCCGAGCGCCTGCTGCGCCTTGTTGCGCAGACGGTTGATCTCGCTGTGTCCGACCTTGTAGCCGCACGCCTGGCCCGGCCAGGCGCAGTAGCGGTCCACTTCGCTGGTGACTTCTTCGATGCCCGAACCGTTGGTGCGCGCGAACCATTCGATGGCCTGCTGGCGCGTCCAGCGCTTGGCGTGCAGGCCGGTATCGACCACCAGTCGGCAGGCGCGGAACGCGATGGATTGCAGATAACCGAGACGGCCGAACGGATCGTTCTGGTAAACCCCCAGCTCGTCCGCGAGCTGCTCGGCGTACAACGCCCAGCCTTCGGCGAACGCATTGAACGCCAGCAACGAACGGAACAACGGCAGCTTGAATGTATATTCGCCCTGCCACACGTGCCCTGGAATGGACTCGTGATAGGTCAGCGTCGGCAACGCATAACTGGTCCAGAGCTTGGTGGTGTGCAGGTTGATCCAGAACTTGCCCGGCACTTTGCCGTCGATGGTGCCGGCGCCGCCGTAAGCCCCCGGGGCGCCCGGCTCCACCTCGGGCGCCATGCGTACGATTTCGAGATTTCCTGGCACCAGGGTCGCGAACGCACGCGGCAATCGCGTTCGGATATCCTTAACCCGATCGTTGAGCAGCGCCATGATCTGCGCGCGGCCTTCGTCGTTGTCCGGGTATAAAAAGCGCTCTTCTTTGCCGAGCGCCGTCATGCGCTCGCCCACCGTTCCCTCGGTCATGCCCTGCGCCTTGAGAATTCCATCCATCTCCGACTGCAAGGCGCGCAGTTCTTCCAGGCCGAGCTCGTGGATTTGATCTGGCGTCATGCGAGTGGTCGTGCCCGCACTCAACGCCCACGCGTAATACTCATCGCCGCGCGGCAACTTCCATACGCCCGCGTCGCTAGTGGCGCGCTTGCGATGCGCTTCCAACTCATTGAGCTGCCGCTCGAGCGCGGGCGCAACTTTCTCCTTGGCGATCTTGGCGGCCTTGCCTGCGTAATCGCCCGGCATGTTCTTGGTCCGCTGCGCCAACGATGTCACCAGCGACCATTCGGCGACCTTGCCACCGCGCGCGATGCGCAGCTGATTGAGCGTCTTGTCGAGCAGGAAATCCGGCGCAATCACGCCTTGAGCGGCTGCTTCGCGCAGTCTTCCGGTTTCACCATCGAGTTGCCCCGCATACGCTTCCATACGGGACAGATAAGCGTCCGCATCGGCGCGCGTTTCAACGGTGTGCCGCGAATCGAGCATACTCGGGATTTCGAGGAAGGCGCCGGTGTTCTGCGCTACCACGTAAGGCGCGTTTCGATACGACCAGTTCTGACTCAGGGTCGAAACGTCGCCGTACGGAAATTCGAATCCTTCCGCGGCGAACTCATGCGCGGTGCGCATGACATCCACATTGATGCGAGTCGCATCGCTGAGGGTGGAGGTATCGATCGCCTTCAAGCGTTGCAAACGTTTGGCGATCCGCTGCGCGATGGCGCGCTGACCGTCGGCCGAGCGATCCGTCAGCTTCGCCTTGAGCGGAGCACGCGCGCCGGTGTCGATCCCCAATCCGGTGGCGCTCTCGGGATAGTCCACCATCAACTCTTCAGCTAGCTCGGCGAGCAGGCCCTCGGTGGCCTTGTCGATGTTGGCCGCTCGGCTGATGGCCGGCTTGGCGTTCTGATTGGCGTTCTGGGCGACGGCCGGCAGATGGGTGACCGCGAGCGCGGCCCCCGTTCCCACTAAGAAATCACGGCGGCTGGCGGACATCGGACGGCAATCCTCCTGACAAAAGGTCGGACGCGGCGGCGAGCAACGCTGCCGGACTGGGCGAGGCAAGTTAGGGTAGTCGCGCCCGACGGGCCGGATTTGGAGCGGGCGACGGGTCTCGAACCCGCGACCTCAAGTTTGGGAAACTTGTGCTCTACCAACTGAGCTACACCCGCGCCGAGCCGATTCTAGGCAACCGACGGTGACTTGCCAATGCCGGGCCAATGCCGGGGCCAATGTCGGTGTCGCCCGCAACCGGGGTGGGCGACCGCTATACTGGAGACCCTCGATCCATCCCCCGCCGTAGCTTCCGTGGCTCTCAGATTCGATTTACGTGACCTGGAACTGTTCGTGGCCGTGGCCGATGCCGGCAGCATCGCCCGCGCCGCTGAACGGTCGCATACCGTCGCCTCGGCCGTCAGCAAGCGGATCTCCGACCTGGAGGACAACCTGGGCGGCGCGCTGCTGCTGCGCGGAGCGAAAGGGGTGGAACTGACGGCAGCCGGACATGCGCTGCTGGCAAGAGCTCGCGTCCTGCTGCATCAGGCGGCGCAGCTGGACGACGAGATGCGCCGGCATGCCTCCGGCACACGCGGCTATGTACGAATGTTTGCAAACATTTCGGCCATCGTGGAATTCCTGCCGCACGCCTTGGCTTCGTTCGCCCGCCAGCATCCGGACATTCACGTTCATCTCGAAGAGCACGTCAGCTCGGCGATCGCCACCGCGGTGGCCGACAATTCCGCCGACCTTGGCATCGTCAGCGAGCTGCCGGTGATCGACGGGCTGAGCACGGTGCCATTTCGGAACGACGATCTGGTGGTGGTGTTGAAGCCGGATCACCCGCTGGCCGGGCGCAGCTCACTGTCGTTCGCGGAATTGACCGACCAACCTTTCGTCGGTTTGCACGCGGGCAGCTCGCTGCATCGCCTGCTGACGCGCGCGGCCATGGAGTCCGATCGTTCCATGAACTGGCGCGTACAGGTGACCAGCTTCGACGCCGCCTGCGCCATGGTCGCGGCCGGGCTGGGCGTGAGCATCGTGCCCCGCGCGGCTGCCGCTGTTTACATCCGCTCCCTGTCACTGGCGTCGGTGCCGTTGACCGATGCCTGGGCGCAACGCCAATTGTTTCTTTGTGTTCGTACCGGGGCGCCGCTGCACTCGGCTGCCAAATCGCTTTACGACCATCTGCAGTCTCAGAAATGACCGAAGACGACGCCCGCTCCAGCGCTCCCTCTCGCCGCACGATTCGCAGCTTCGTCATTCGAGGCGGCCGCGCGACCGCGGCTCAGCAGCGCGCACTGGACGATCTCTGGCCGCGCTATGGCGTGGAATTCAACGGGCAGCCGCTCGACCTCGATCAACTGTTCGGCCGTCGCGCGCCACGAATGCTCGAGATCGGCTTCGGCGCGGGCGAAGCGCTGCTGGCGTTCGCCGAGAAACATCCGGAGCTGGATTGCATCGGGGTGGAAGTCCACAAACCTGGCGTGGGTCATCTGTTGCTGGGTGCGTACACGGCCGGGCTGCAGAACTTACGCGTGATCTGCCATGACGCTGTCGAGGTGCTGCAACAACAGCTGCCACCCGGGTCGCTGCAGCTGATCCATATCTTCTTTCCCGATCCGTGGCACAAGAAACGTCATCACAAGCGGCGCTTGATCCAACCGGAATTCGTCGAGCTGCTGGCGCAGTCGCTAGCCGTGGGCGGTACGCTACGGCTGGCGACCGATTGGGAGCATTACGCCATGCATATGCGCGAAGTCATCGATGCCTCGCCGTCGTTTGCCAACGAGGCGCCGGACACCGGCTTCGTCGCCCGCAACGAAGAGCGTCCCGTGACCCGTTTCGAACGACGCGGTCACCGGCTCGGTCATGGCGTTTGGGATTTGAGTTATCGGCGCATCGCGGCCACGCCATCGGCGTGACACAAAAGTCACATTCGGCTCCAGCAAATATGAAATCCGTGCGCGCTGTGAGGGTGACTCCACAGCAGCTCTGAGGCGCACTGCGTGGTGCCTTGCAGAAAAAATCCCACTTGAATCCCTCAGCACGCAGGACTAAAAGAAAAGCGTCGATAATTCGTATCGCACGACGCAAGGATGCCGCCCGCAAGGACTGCCCCCTCTTTCATGATGGAGGATGGTCAATGACTTCACCGAGCCCGGTCGTGGGTGATTGGTATCGCCGCTTCAACGGCGCGCTGTTCGAAGTAGTCGCGGTGGATCGTGACGATGACACCGTGGAAGTTCAGCACTTCGACGGCACTCTGGAAGAGTTCGATCTCGAATCTTGGGAAGAACAGGATTTCGAAGAAGCCCAGGCGCCGGAGGACTGGACCGGCTCGGTCGACGTCGAGCCCGAGGACTACGAATCGGAGCGGGACATCGCCGCGACCGGCGGCTGGATCGATCCGCTGATGAGCCTGGATCGTTCCGAGGCTTCCGGTTATTCCGAGTGGCCTTCGCCGCGCGATTTATAACGTCGTCAACGAATAGCCGTTGCGCAGCTGTCGGCGCCGGGCCATCGCCCGGCTGCTATCGTTTGTTTCTTATCCGGGGCGTGGCGCATCCAGCTGCCGGATCTTGTCACGCATGAACCACACCAGCAGCAGGCCCGGCATGGCCAGCAGCACGCTGACCACGTAGTACATATCCCAGCCCGCCCTGTCGGCGATCCACCCCGCCGGACCACCCAACAGATATCGGGGCGTCAACGCGATCGAGGACAGCAGCGCATACTGAAACGCGCTGTAACGCATGTCGCACAGGGCCATGATCATAGCCACCGAGGCAATGTTGCCCATCGCGCCGGCGATGTTGTCGATGCTCACCGCGACGATCATCAACGGGTAGCTTTTGCCCGTCAGCGCCAGCGCGTAGTACAGCAAGTTGGACGCGGTCTGCATCACTCCGAAAATCAACATCGACTTCAGCAGCCCCAGGCGCACCATCAACACGCCGCCGAGAATCGCGCCGATGATGGCGCTCGCGGTGAACAGTGCTTTCAACACCACCGCGATCTCGGTCTTGCTGAACCCCACATCCATCATGAATGGCGTGAACAAGCGCAGCGCGAACGCGTCGCCCACCTTGAACAAGATCACCAGCGCGATGAACGCGATGGCGCTCGGACTGCCCAGCAGCTCACGCAGCGGCACCACCAGCGACTCTTTCAAAGAGCGCGGCGGCGCATGCTCATAGTGCGGCTCGGGTGCAAACAGCGTGGCGAAACAGAACGCCGCCATCACCGCGGCAAGAATCAGAAACGCCGGCTTCCAGCCGAGAAAGTCCGCGACTACCAATGCGAATGCCGAGGCCAGCCAGGCCGACGTTCTATATCCCAGGTTATTCGCGGCCGCCGCCAGACCGCGCTCGTGAGGTTTGGCCACGTCGGTGCGATAGGCGTCGAACGCGATGTCCTGGGTTGCCGAGAAAAACACGATCGCCACTGCGCAGATCGCGATGGGCGTCAACGAGACCGCAGGGTTCTGCAACGCGAATACGCCGATGGCCACGGCGAGCGCCAGTTGCGTCAGAGCGATCCAGCCACGGCGCCGGCCCAGCAGCGGCAGCGGATATCGATCGATGGCGGGCGCCCACAGGAACTTGAACAGATAAGGCAACGCCACGTAGGAAAGAATGCCGATGGTGGTGTTGGTCGCACCGCTGTCCTTCAGCCAGGCCTGCAGCGCGCTTTCGGTAATCTGGTTGGGAAAGCCGGAGGCCGCGCCCAACACCATGATGGCGACCATCTTGGGACTGGCCAGAATGTCGCGCCACCGCGGCTTGTCCGCCGGTGTCGCCTGTGTCGTGCCTGCTGCCACTGTGCTCATGGCGGGTCATTATAGGGAAGCGATGGCCCGTCACCGCGCCTGCGAGCGTAAGCCGCGCGAAATCAGGCCGAATCGGATCCGAAGTCGAGTGGAAATCGACTACCATCGCCGCCGTCCATCCCACAGTGTTTGTTACATGCGCTCCTTCATCGACCTGTGCCTGCAGCTGGGCGTGTTGCGCTTCGGCGAGTTCAAGCTCAAATCGGGCCGCGTCAGCCCGTACTTTTTCAACGCTGGGCTGTTCAACTCGGGGCGGGCGCTGGCTGAACTGGGTCGCGCCTATGCGCAGGCGGTGACGGCCGCGGGCATTCAGTTTGATGTGTTGTTTGGCCCGGCTTACAAAGGCATCCCGCTGGTGGCGACCACTTCGGTGGCGCTCGCCGATCAGTACAGCCGGGATGTTCCCTGGGCGTTCAATCGCAAGGAGGCCAAGGATCACGGCGAAGGCGGCAACATCGTCGGCGCGCCGCTGCGCGGCCGCGTGTTGATCGTCGACGACGTGATCACCGCCGGCACGGCGATTCGTGAAGCCACCGACATCATCCGCGGAGCGGGCGCCACGCCGGTGGGCGTCATTCTGGCTTTGGACCGGCAGGAGCGCGGCCAGGGTCAGCTGTCGGCGGTGCAGGAAGTGGAACAAACATTGCAACTGCCGGTGAGCAGTATTCTGCGGCTGACGGATCTGATCGATTACCTGCGGCAGTCCGGGGACGCGCAGCAACTTGCGGCAATCGAGCAGTATCGCAAGGAATATGGGGTCGACAACTGATTCAATGCGCGCCGCGCGGCCCACCGCCGCTCGGAACGCACACTGACCAAAAGTGTCCAAAGTTGACGTCACGCGCGCGCCTTACGGCAGAATACGACCACTCGGCTCCGGGGAAAATTGCACACCGATGCGCATGATTCGCATACTGACGATCATCGCTGCGACATTCGCGTCCGGTGCCGTTCTTGCCGCGCAGAGCAAGAACAGGAGCGGCACTTCCGAAGAGGCTTACTTCCGCTGCAGAGACGCCAAGGGACAATCCCTGTACGGCGACAGCATGCCGCCCGGCTGCCAGGGCCAGGACGTGGAAGTCCTCAATGCTCGCGGCATGGTGCTGCGGGTCATCGAGGGCGACCAGTCGCGCGCCGCCCGGATCGCTCGGGAGGTTCTCGAAGCGAAGGAGCGAAGGCTGCGCCAGGAGCGCGAACAGCGCGATCGCATGCTGCTGGAGACTTACGAGACCGTGGCCGATATCGAGCGGCTGCGCGATCAACGCCTCGAGATGCTGGTGGCGCAGCGGCGCGTCACCGAGCAAACCATCTCCAACATGCGCGAGCGTCAGAGCCGCCTCGAATCGCAAGTGGCGCGCTTCAAACCTTACAGCAACAAGCCCAACGCGCCGGCGCTGCCCGACCATCTCGCCGAAGACATGGTCAACACGGTGAACAGCCTGCGTGTGTATGAGTCGTCGCTGGAGAAGAACCTGGCCGAGCAGGCCGAGGTGAAATCGACCTTCACCGCCGACATCAACCGTTTCAAGGAACTGAAGGGAATTCAGTAGCCGCCGCTAGCCCCGGCCGGAGCTGCCGAAGCCGCCGGCGCCGCGCTCGGTCACGGCGAACTCGTTCACTACGTCGAACTCGACCTGCACCACTGGCACCACCACCAGCTGCGCAATACGCTCGCCCGGTTGGATCGTGAACGTGCTCTGACCGCGATTCCAGCACGAAACGAACACCTGTCCCTGGTAGTCCGAGTCGATCAGCCCGACCAGATTGCCGAGCACGATGCCGTGCTTGTGGCCGAGGCCCGAGCGCGGCAAGACGATGGCCGCGTAACCCGGATCCTCCAGATATATCGCGATGCCCGAAGGAATGAGCTGCGTGTCGCCGGGCTTCAACTCCAGCGGCGCATCGATGCAGGCGCGCAGGTCGACACCCGCGGATCCTGACGTCGCATATTGCGGCAAGGGATAGTCGCGGCCGATGCGAGCATCGAGCACACGAATCTGCAAGCGACGGCGCGAAGCGGCGCCGGACGACGTTCCATCAGCGGGCATGAGCAGCGGACAAGGGTGTAGTTGAAACAGAAGTCTGCGTGGGTGTCGGGTGGGCGCCGCGCGCGTGATAACGCTGCGCGATCAGCTCGACCAGTTGGCGCGCCAGCGCCGTTTTACTGGTCATCGACAGCTCTTGCTTACCGCCCTGCCAGTAAACGGTGAGCGCGTTCTCGTCTTTATCGAACGCCAGGCCGTCGCCGACTTTGTTGGCGGCGATCATATCGAGATTCTTGTTGTTGAGTTTGATGAGCGCGTTGCGCTCTACGTGCTCGGTTTCGGCGGCGAAGCCGACCAGGAACGGATGTGCCTCGCTGCGAGAAACGGTTGCGAGCACATCGGGCGCACGCGCCAGCGCTAGATTCAATGTGTCGCTGGTTTTCTTGATCTTCTCGCCCGCGATCTCGCGACAACGATAATCGGAGACCGCCGCGGCCGCGATGAAAATATCCGCGCCCACGAGATTGCTTTGAACGGCGCTCAGCATTTGTTCGGCGCTTTCCACGTCGACGCGATCGACCCCGCGCGGCGTTGGGATCTGCACCGGACCGCTCACCAGCACGACAGCAGCACCCGCTTCACGAGCAGCTTCCGCAACGGCGTAGCCCATCTTGCCCGAGCTGCGATTGCTGATGAAGCGCACGGGATCGATCTTCTCTCGCGTTGGGCCGGCGGTGACCACGACCTTCAGCCCTTGCAGCGGACCGGCGCCGCCGCGCGTGGTGAAAATCTCAGCAGCAATTTGCGTTGGTTCGAGCATGCGACCGACACCCACTTCACCGCATGCCTGTTCGCCGCTCGCCGGACCGAGCACGCGCACGCCACGCTCTTTGAGAGTGCGTACGTTCGCTTGGGTCGCCGCGTTCGCCCACATCTGACGATTCATTGCCGGCGCGACTGTGATCGGCGCAGTGGTGGCAAGACACAGCGTCGTGAGCAGGTCATCCGCAAAGCCGTGAGTGAGCTTCGCCAGAAAATCGGCGGTGGCCGGAGCAATCACAATCTCGTCGGCCCAACGCGCCAGCTCGATGTGTCCCATCGCCGCTTCGCCACTCTCGTCCCACAAGTCGTCGCGGACCGGCTTGCCCGACACCGCCTGGAAGGTCAGCGCCGTGACGAATTGCTGGGCGCCGCGCGACATGACCACCTGGACTTCGGCGCCCTGGTCGATCAAACGGCGCACCAGATCCGGGCTCTTGTAGGCCGCGATTCCGCCCGTGACACCCAAAACAATCTTGCGAGGCTGCGAGCTCATGGATTGGATTATGGGGGCGGCCCGAGGGCCGGGCAAACCTCGCCGCGCATACAGGCATTCCGCGCCGGAATGGCGAACCGCAGGCCTGCACCGCGCAACCCGGCCCCTAAAGGTCGAGTTGGCGGCGATCTTGGGCTACTTCACGCCATCCCGACGCTCGCCAGCGCAGCGGCGATGCGCATCGGCGCCCTGGGTCGCTCGTACATGCTTTTCATATATGAAAGCAGCGTCGGACATTCATCGAGCAGCTGCGCTTCGTTGCCCCAATCGAGCGTATAGGCCAGAACGAAATCGGCCACTGTCACATGATCGCCGACGACGAACTCGCGGCCGCGCATGTGCTGTTCCAGGACCGCAGCCATCTGCCTGAACTCACGGCTGGCGATCTCGACATCCCCAGCCAGCCGTTGCTCCTCGGGATAGATAAATGAATGCCGCGCGATGCGCCACAGCGGCTGCTCCAGCTCGGTGACTGTAAACAGCATCCATCGGTTGAGCTCCGCACGCTGTTTCAGGTCGGTCGGCAGCAAGCGGTGCTGCGGGTATTTCTCGGCCAGGTACATGACGATGGCCGCGGATTCCGTGAGCACGAAATCACCGTCGACCAGCGTCGGGATTTTGCCGGCCGGGTTGATGGCGAGGTACTCGGGCCGGTGCGTCTCGCCCGCCGCCACATTGACCGAAATGGACTCGAACTCCACGCCCAACTCCTGCAGTGCCCAACGAACTCGAATCGAGCGGGTGGGGGCGAACTCGTACAGCTTCATGAGCATCTCCTGCCGCGGTTTCACCAAGGACGCCCCCGCCGGTGCAAGTCCGACAGGGTTCCGCCTGCCACGGCGCTATCACGCAAGCCTTGCGACGCGAGGCCCGTTATTTGCCGCTCAACCGGGCAGCAACTCCACATCACCCGCCTTGCCTGCGGGGCAGACTACGGCCCTGAACGGATTCAGAGGGACCAGGAATGTCCATTCGCAACTGGCCGGAAAGCGATCGACCTCGGGAAAAGCTGCTGAAGGTGGGCGCGTCTGCGCTGAGCGAGGCGGAGTTGCTCGCCATTCTGCTGGGGACGGGAGTGCGCGGGCGGAATGCGGTGGATCTGGCGCGAGACCTGCTCGCGGACTTTGGGTCCTTGCGCACATTTCTGACTGCCGATCGGGCGCAGGTGTGTAAGACGCGTGGCTTCGGACCGGCGAGATATGTAGTGCTGCAGGCGGCGCTGGAGCTGACTCGCCGGCACTACCAGGAATTGATGAAGGTCGGCTCGGCCTTGCTGAACCCGGCAGCGACCCGGGACTTCGTGTTATTTCGGCTGCGAGACCTGCCTTATGAAGTGTTCTGCTGCCTGCTGCTCGACAGTCGTTACCGGGTCATCGGCTTCGAGGAACTGTTCCGAGGCACCATCGACGGCGCCATCGTGCATCCCCGGGAGGTGCTTCGGCTGGCCCTGTCCCGGAATGCCGCCGCGCTGATCCTGGTGCACAACCACCCCTCTGGTATCGCCGAACCCAGCGCCGAGGACCGGAAAATCACGGTGCGGCTCAAGGAGGCGCTGGCGCTGGTGGACATCCGTGTGCTGGACCATCTGGTGGTCGGCGACGGGGTGTGCGCGTCCTTCGCCGAGCGCGGCTGGCTGTGAACCCGACCCGAAAACACGGCATTCGGGTATTTTCGGGGCTCGGACCGCTTCCCTAAGCCGCCGCCGGCTGGTATAAAGCGCGACTCGTTTTCGGGCCCCCGGCCCGCGTGCCCAATGCGTTACCGAACCATTGCGCCCGCGCCGCCCCAACCAGGAAATCCGCCATGTCCAGAGTCTGTCAGATCACCGGCAAAGGGCCGATGACCGGCAACACCGTGTCACACGCCAACAACAAGCGCCGCCGTCGCTTCCTCCCCAACCTGCACGTGCAGCGTTTCTGGGTCGAGAGCGAGCGCCGCTTCGTCAGCCTGCGCGTGTCCACCCACGGGCTGCGCACCATTGAAAAGAAGGGCATCGAGACCGTCGTTGCCGAACTGCGCGCCAAAGGCGTCGCAGTTTAACGAGTAGGAGCCTCAAGCCATGCGCGAAAAGATCAAGCTCGTGTCCACGGCCGGCACTGGCCATTTCTACACCACCACCAAGAACAAGCGCCTGCATCCGGACAAGATGGAAGTGCGCAAGTTCGACCCCAAGGCACGCAAGCACGTGGCCTACAAGGAAGCCAAGATCAAGTAAGTCGACCGGCCCGCTGGCGGCGGGCGGATTCGTCCGAGACTTACGCAAAGGCCCACCTCAGGTGGGCCTTTTGCTTTGGGCAAGATATCGGGCGCGAAATAAAAAGCCCGCCTTTCGGCGGGCTCTTCCGTCGGCCGTGAAGCCGACGCCTGGAGATCAGTGACTTCAGGCGGGGTGCGGCATCGGCATGGAGTAGCTGCGCAGCGTATTGGCGAATTCCTGCAACACCTTGATACCGCTGGCCTCGGCCTGGGCGATCAGGTCCCTCAGATGCTGAATGAGCTTGTCGTTGCTCATGTTGGCGCCGCTCCACATCACCGCCATGCGCTCGCGGAATTCATGCACGGTCTTGAGCGTCTGGTTGGACGCCAGCACTTCGCTCAAGCGTGAACGGGCCTGCACATCCAGCAGCGCCGGTTCGCGGACCAGCAGCTTGCGAACGCGACGGCTCAGCGCACCGCCGGCATTGCTCAACTCTTCACGGAACACGGGCAAGGTCACGTTGCGGGTGTAATCGCGCAACACATGCATGCGATTCACGATCACCGCACGAACGTTCTCCAGATCGATCTGCACGCGCGGCTCGACCTTCACCGGCTCCGGCGCGGTCCGCAGCACTCGAGCCAGACCCAGCGCCTTGAAGATGCGGATGTACAGCCAGCCGATATCGAATTCCCAACGCTGCACCGAGAACTTGGCCGAGCTGGGGAACGCATGATGGTTGTTATGCAATTCTTCGCCGGCGAGCAGCAAGCCCCAGGGCGCCACGTTGCGAGCCGCGTCCGCGCATTCGAAGTTGCGATAGCCCCAGTAGTGACCGATGCCGTTCACCACGCCGGCGGCGAGCAAAGGATTGGCGATCAGCTGCGCCGACAGAATGATGATGCCCGGGATTCCGAAGAGCACCAGATCGGTCACCACCAGCAGCACGATGCCCAGATTGCGGTGCTTGGAATAAACGTTGCGCTCCATCCAGTCATCGGGCGTGCCGCGGCCGAATTTGTCGCACAGTTCCGGATCGCGGGCGGCGGCCTGATAAAGCTCGGCGCCCTCCAGCAGCACTTTTTTCAAACCCAGCACCACCGGGCTGTGCGGATCCTCGGCGGTCTCGCAGCGGGCGTGGTGCTTGCGATGCACGGCGACCCACTCCCTGGTGATGATGCCGGAGGTCATCCACAGCCAGAAACGGAAGAAATGGCGTAACGCGGGGTGCAGGTCGAGGCTGCGATGGGTGGCGTCCCGGTGCAGATACAGCGTCACTCCCATGAACGTGACCTGGATCAACACGAAGGTCACCAGCACATAGCCCCAGAAACTCAGGTCGAGAACGCCGTAGAGGAAATCTAGATTCACGGGTGCCCCTGCACGAACGAAAAACTTATAGGATTGGGGAAGTTACGACTAGGGAACTAGCGTCCGACTATAACCAACCCCGGAACCCCCCACAAATGAGCCGTTCCCTCAAGCTGCGACTTGGCGCACAAAGATCAGCGACGCGGGGGAGCGGCGACAGTGGCGACCCACCTACCTTGAAGCCTGATCGGCCGCTTTCAATGGGCACAAGTCACCGAAACTCTCGGTAACACGACAGTCATGCCCGAACTGCCTGAAGTCGAAACCACCCGCCGCGGCATCGAGTCGTCGGTCGTCGGACAGGTCATCAAGAAGGTGATCGTCCGGGAGCCGCGCCTGCGCTGGCGCGTGCCCCGCGAGTTGCCGGAGCTGGCGGCCGGTCAACGCGTGGTCTCGCTGCGCCGGCGAGCGAAGTATCTGGTGTTCGACCTCCAGCGCGGCGGCATGATCCTGCACCTCGGTATGTCGGGCAGCCTGCGTGTGTTACCTGGCGAAACGCCCCCGTCGATGCACGATCATGTCGACATCGTGATGGATACGGGACTGTGCCTGCGTTTCAACGATCCCAGGCGCTTCGGCAGTCTGCTGTGGGTGGCGGACGATCCGTTGCAGCACAAGTTGCTGAAGTCGCTGGCGCCGGAGCCTCTGTCGGATGAATTCAATGGTGAGTATCTGGCGCGCGCCGCCAAAGGTCGCAGCGTCGCGATCAAGCAGTTGATCATGAATGGGCAGGTGGTCGTCGGCGTCGGCAACATCTACGCCAGCGAAGCGCTGTTTCGCGCCGGCGTGCGGCCACGTCGCGCGGCCGGTCGGCTGAAGCGGGCTGAATTCGAGGCGCTGGTGAAAGCCATCAAGGAGGTGCTGAACGATGCGATTCGGGCCGGTGGGACGACGCTGCGCGACTACTTCAACCCCGAGGGAATGCCGGGGTATTTTCGGCAGAAGCTGTTCGTTTATGAGCGAACCCGGGATCCGTGCCGGGTTTGCAAGACGCCCATCAAACATTTCGTTCAGGGGCAGCGCTCCACTTACTTCTGCCCTCAGTGCCAGAAGTGAAGATCGGCTTGCGCCCCTGCCGCGGCGCCGCCTCCGAAGTTCTTTACATTGCCGCGCCATCGGCGCGGCGTGCGCAAGAGACAAGTCGCGACACGCCACGAAGGGGATTGCCGTGCGACCGCAGCTTCCAGCCGGCGCGAGGCCGGGCGAAGAATGGCCGGCTCCGCAAACAATCGTGACTAATAAACGACGCCGACGCCCACGCCGCGAGGGTCGGAGACGGCTTTGACTTCGCCGCTCTTGTAGTCCCAGGTGACGATTTGCATGTTGCCGGGTTGACGCGATTCGCGGAGGTTGTGGCCGTACTTCTTCAACGTCGCTTGTTCGGACTCGCTCAAAGCGCCGGGTTCGAAGGACAGCACGTCGGGCATGTATTGATGGTGATAGCGGCCTTTCTTGACCAGCTCGTCCGCCGGCACGCCGTGCAGCCAGTCGAGCGTGGCGAGCAACACCATGCCCATGATGTAGCTGCCGCCCGGCGTACCAAGCACCATGACGCCGTCGCCACGTTCGACGAAAGTGGGCGTCATGCTCGACAAGGGCCGCTTGCCGGGCGCGATGGAATTCGCTTCTGCGCCGACCAGGCGGAAACCGTTGGGCACGCCGGGCTTGGCGACGAAGTCATCCATTTCGTTGTTCAACAGGATGCCCACGCCCGGCACCATCAAACCGGAGCCGAAAAAGAAATTGATCGACATGGTGCCGGCGACGCGGTTGCCGTCGGCGTCGATGATGGAAAAGTGCGTCGTCTGCGTGCCCGCCGGCGGTGCAGTGATGCTCGGCAGCGAATCGCTCGGAGTCGCGCGATCCATGCGGATCGAAGCGCGCTGGCCCGCGGCGTAGTGCGGACTCAGCAACTGCTCCACCGGCATCGAAACAAAATCCGGATCGCCGAAATACTGCGCGCGATCCCGATGCACTCGCCGGGACGCTTCGACGACGAGATGCACGCGAGTGGCGTTGTCGATGGTCTTCAAATCGTAACCGGAGAGAATATTCAACGCATCGATCAACGCGATGCCGCCCGAAGACGGCGGCGGGGCGCTGATGATGCGCGCACCGTGATATTCCCCATAAACAGGCTGGCGCTCTTTGACCTGATATTCGGCGAGATCCTGCAGCGACCAGATGCCGCCCATCTTCTTCACACCATCGACCAACTGTTTCGCCACCGGCCCCTTGTAGAACCCGTCGGCGCCGCGCTCGGCCAGCACGGTCAGCGTCTTCGCGAGCTCGGGTTGTTTGATGATGAAGCCGACTTCCGGCACCTCACCTTTGTTTAGAAACACCTTCGCCGCCGCGCCAGCGTTGAAAGTATCGCGCTTGGCCACGATGCCACCGCGCAGCCGGGTGTTGAGAGGGAAACCATCGCGCGCCAGGCGGATCGCAGGCTGCAGCACTGTTTTGAACGGCAGCTTGCCGTAGTTCTTGGAAATGTGCTCGAAACCTGCCGGCTCGCCAGGAATGCCGGCGGCGAGCGCGGTCGCGGTGGAGCGGCCCTTCACCACATTGCCTTGCTCGTCCAGAAACATATCGTGAGTGGCAGCCCGCGGTGCGACTTCACGCGCATCCACCATCGTCTCGAAACGATCGGACGCGCGATGTAACAACCAGAAGCCACCGCCACCCAGTCCCGAGCTGCTCGGCTCGACCACGGCGAGCGCGGCGCTCACCGCCACGGCCGCGTCGAAGGCATTGCCGCCCTGACGCAGGATTTCCATACCCGCCTCGGTGGCCAGCTGGTGCGCGCTCGCGATGCCAGCTTTACCGGGTCGTTGCGGCTGATCGGCCAGCGCCGACAGCGGCAACACGAAGAACGCAACTAGCAGAATGCGGACACGGAGCAGCGATAACACTTTCATGAGCAGATCTTCGAGCGCGTGGAGTATCCCGAACGCGCGGCTACGGATGGAAGGCTATTTCGCCCGGCGCTTGGCCCAGGCGCTTTGCAAGGCGGCCTCCACTTTGGGATGCACGAATTGCGCGACGTTGCCGCCAAGGCTGGCGATTTCACGCACCAGGGTCGAGGAGATGAAGTTGAATTGTTCCGTGGGGGTCAGGAACACATAGTCCACCTTATCCGACAAATGCCGGCTCATGGTGGCGAGCTGGAACTCGAATTCGAAATCGGACACGGCGCGCAGGCCGCGCACCACCACGCTCAAGCCATGCTGGCGCGCGAACTCCACCGTCAGCCCGGAATAACCGGTGACTTCGACGTTGGGAATATCGTGCAGCACCTCGCGCGCCAGCTCGACTCGCTCATCCAGCGTGAACAGCGGCGCTTTGTTGGGATTGGCCGCGACCGCCACCACCACCCGCTCGAAAATGCCGGCGGCACGACGCACCAGGTCGTAGTGGCCGTTGGTGATCGGGTCGAAGGTGCCGGGATACATCGCGCCGGTCATGTAGAAACCTCTTCAACAGATGCAACGCCCTGGGTCGATTCCCGGGTGCGCAGCAGATGATAGCCGACCTGACCGGCCACCTTGGAACGATACACCGCCCAGCCCGGCGCCAGCGGCGGCAATGGGGTGTCGGCGGGGCATTCGACGTAGATGTGCGCCGATGGCGCCAGCCACCCTTGCGGCAGGCGGCTGAATACCGTCTGTAACAGTGTTGAAGCGAACGGCGGATCCAGAAACACCACGTCGAACGGCTGGGGCGCGCGCTCCAGGAAGCGCAGCGAATCTTCGGTCTTGACGGTCGCGCCGGCCGCCCCCAGACGCTGCAATGTCTCGTTCAGATGCCGCCCGATCTGCGGTTCCCGATCCACGAACGTGACTGCCGACGCGCCACGCGACAGCGCTTCGATGCCCAGCGCGCCACTGCCAGCGAACAGATCGAGGCAGCGCGCGCCCACGATATGCGTCTGTAACCAGTTGAATAGCGTCTCGCGGACCCGATCTGGAGAGGGGCGGATCGCCTCGATGGCGGGGAAGCCGATCCGCATGCCGCGCCAGCGGCCGCCCACGATGCGCAACCTGTGAGGCAGCTCATTGGAGGTGGATTTGCCGACCGGGCGGCGATTGCTGGGAACTCTGGCCATGCGCGCGGCGGATGATAGCGCCGGCGCGCCCGGCCCATGCTGATAGAATCGCGCTGTTAGAATTCCCCGCCCGCTGCGAGCCCCAACCAAGCCAACGCCCGTAATGTTCGGTTTCAAGAGCAAGCCACCCACCCCGCCGCCCGCGCCCTCCGCCGCCGAACAGAGCGAGGGCAGCCTCAGCCTGTTCCAGCGCCTGCGCGCCAAGTTGAACAGGGGCGACTCGTGGCTGACCTACGACCTGGCGAACCTGATTCCGGGCGGCAAGATCGACGAGAACGTGCTCGAAGAGCTCGAGATGCGGTTGATCACCGCCGACGTCGGCGTGGAAACGAGCGAGCGGATTCTCAGCGCGCTACGCAAGAAGGTGGCGCGCAACGAGCTCGACAATCTCGACGCCCTGCTCGAAGCGCTGCGCGAGGAGCTCATGGACATCGTCCGGCCGGTGCAGGGCCAGATGGTGATCGACAGCAAGTACATTCCGTTCGTGGTGCTGGTGGTGGGCGTCAATGGCGCCGGCAAGACCACCACCATCGGCAAGCTCGCGCGCATCATCAAAGCGGCGGAGATGAAGGTGATGCTCGCCGCCGGCGATACTTTTCGCGCCGCTGCAGTCGAGCAACTGCAGGTCTGGGGCCAGCGCAATGATGTTCCCGTGATCGCGCAAGCGACCGGTGCGGATCCCGCAGCCGTCGCGTTCGACGCCCTGCAGTCCGCGCAGGCGCGCAAGTTCGATGTGCTGATCGTGGACACGGCAGGTCGCTTGCACACGCAATCGAACCTGATGGACGAGCTGAAAAAGGTGAAGCGTGTGATGGGTCGCATCGATCCGGACGCGCCTCATGAAGTATTACTGGTGCTCGATGCGAGCCAGGGCCAGAACGCGCTCCAGCAGGCCAAGCTGTTCCACGAAGCGCTGGGCGTGACGGGCGTGGTGCTGACCAAGCTCGACGGCACCGCCAAGGGGGGCATCGTGTTTGCCATCGCCAGCGAATTGAAACTGCCGATCCGCTATCTGGGCGTGGGCGAGAGCGTGGAGGATTTCGTCGGCTTCGAGGCCGCGGCATTCGTCGACGCCCTGCTCAAACGTGAATAACAGGTTTTCCATCGGCCGCGAACCGACCCGCGAACCATGAAACCGAACACGTGCCACCCAGGTACAGGGATGTGCCCGCCGCCGCAGGCGGCGAGCGCAGGGGGAAAAGTCGCGCCTTTTGCCCTCTGCGCCACAGCGCGAGTGGCAGGATGCCCGAGTCGCTGTCTCTAACAAGTGCGTCCGAATGATTCGTTTCGATCACGTCTTCAAACGTTACCCCAACGGCCGCGAGGCGCTCAGCGATCTGTCACTGGAGATCGAGAGCGGCGAGGTCGTGTTCCTCACCGGTCATTCGGGCGCGGGCAAATCCAGCCTGCTGAAGCTGATCTCGCTGATCGAGCGGCCGACGCGCGGCCAGCTCATCGTCAACGGCCAGAACGTCAATGGCGTGAAGCGCTCCAAGGTGCCGGCGTTTCGGCGCCAGATCGGCATGGTGTTCCAGGATCACAAGCTGCTGCACGATCGCACCATCTTCGACAACGTTGCGCTGCCATTGATCATCGCGGGCGTGGGCACTAAGGAGATCGGCAAGCGCGTGCGCGCCGCGCTCGATCAGGTGGGCTTGCTCGGCCGCGAGAACAGCGTGCCGCTCGAGCTCTCCACCGGCGAACAGCAACGCGTCGGCATCGCGCGCGCCGTGGTCAGCAAACCTCCCGTGCTCATCGCCGATGAGCCCACCGGCAACCTCGATCCAGAGCTGTCGCTGGAAGTGATGAACATCTTCCGCCGCTTCAATGAAGTCGGCGTCACGGTGCTGGTCGCGAGCCACGATCTGTATCTGCTCGAGCACTTCCCGGTGCGTCGCGTGCGCCTGGAAGGCGGACGCATCGTGGACGACATCCCGGCGGGCGTGAGCGCCGGAGAGAAGCTGGTAGACCCCGCCAAGTTCATGACCGGCTCGGAAGGAGCGCTGTGATGGGCGCCTGGCTGACGCGGCACGCGCAAACTTCCATCGGCTCGCTTGGTCGACTGTCGCAACACAAGCTCGCCACGCTGCTGACCATCCTGGTGATCGGGATCGCGCTGGCGCTGCCCGCCTGTCTGCATTTGCTGATCGACAATGCGCAGAATGCGACCGGCAACTGGAATCGGGCGGTCGACCTGACGGTGTTTCTGAAGCGGCCGACCTCCGTCGAGGACGCCACGCGCACCGCCGATCGCATCCGCAAGCGTCGCGATGTGAGCAACGTGGAGTTGATCACCGCGGATGCGGCCTTGAAGGATTTCCGTCGTGATTCGGGTTTTGGTCCGGCGATCGATGCGTTGAACGACAACCCCTTGCCACATACGCTGGTAGTCACGCCCGCCGCAGAATTCACGACTGCTGCCAGCCTGGAGGGTCTCGCCGCCGATCTGCGCGGCATGCCGTCGGTCGACGTGGTCCAGCTCGATACCGCCTGGGTAAATCGGCTCAATGCCATCCTCGACACCGTGCGCAGCGCCCTGGTGGTCGCGGCCGCCTTGCTGGCGCTCGGAGTCATGGTGATCGTCGGCAACACCATTCGGCTGGACATCCAGAACCGCCGTACCGAAATCGAGGTCACCAAGCTGGTCGGCGGCAGCGACGCCTTCGTGCGTCGGCCGTTTTTGTACAACGGCCTCTGGTACGGGCTCGGCGGCGGCCTGATCGCCTGGATCATCACGCTCGCCGTCATCGGAGTCCTACGCGAGCCCATTGGCCGCGTCGCCGGGCTGTACGGCAGCGCCTTCGAACTCGGCGGCCTCGACCCGCGGGCCACCCTGATTCTGCTCGGCAGCGGGATCGTTCTGGGCTGGCTGGGGTCTTATCTAGCCGCTAGCCGCCATCTCCGGGCCATCGAACCCACCTAGTCGGTTCTCCATTGGCCCTGCTCAGTCACGGCTTTCGTGACTACCGTTCACGGGCCGCCTGCGGTGTAAAAGATCTCAGCAGGATCAACGGTTTAGCTAGGCATAAACCGTTTGGAACATATGGCCGCCGCCGGAACTTCCAAGGCGACTTAGCACTCAAACCTCCCGATTGCTAAACTTCTACCCACTTACTGGAGGGGAATCTTCGACATGACAACAGCGCTTGTTCGCTCAAGCACGGATCTCGCCACCAGTCCTTACATGATGTTGGCTGGCCCGGTCGGCAGCCTCGACTCGTACATCGAGCGCGTGTCGCGCATTCCGGTTCTGTCCCGCGAGGAGGAGCTGGAGCTGGCTCGCCGTCTGCGTAACGACGAGGACCTGGATGCGGCTCGCCAATTGGTTCTGTCGCACCTGCGCTTCGTGGTGCATATCGCCCGCGGTTACAGCGGCTACGGCCTGCCGGTCGGCGACCTGATTCAGGAAGGCAATGTCGGCCTGATGAAGGCGGTGAAGCGGTTCGATCCCGATGTCGGTGTGCGTCTGGTGTCCTTTGCGGTTCACTGGATTCGCGCCGAGATCCACGAGTACGTGTTGCGTAACTGGCGGCTGGTGAAAATCGCCACCACCAAAGCGCAGCGCAAGCTGTTCTTCAACCTGCGCAAGTTCAAGAAGAACCTGGGCTGGCTGACGGAAGTGGAAACCAAGCAGATCGCCCGCGACCTCGGCGTGAGCACCGCCGAAGTGACCGACATGGAACAGCGGTTGAGCTCGCGCGACCTGTCCTTCGATCCGGCCCCGGATGCGGACGAAGAAGACGGCGCGTATTCGCCCTCGGCCTATCTGCCGCACCCGGAAGCCGATCCGTCGGTGGCCGTGGAGCGCGAGCAGTGGGATGAGGACACCGCCGAGCGTCTGTCTCAGGCGCTGGAAACGCTCGATGAGCGCAGCCAGCACATCCTGCGCAGCCGCTGGATGCAGGACGAGAAGTCGACCCTGCACGAGCTCGCCGATCAGTACGGCGTGTCCGCGGAGCGTATTCGTCAGATCGAGGCGAATGCGATCAAGAAACTGCGTGGCCTGGTGGCCGATGCCGCATGATGCGAGCTAATGGACTGAGTTAGTTTTATGGACCCTATCAACCAAAGGGCCGGACTCGAAACGAGCCGGCCCTTTTTCATGACTCGGGATCGGGCATCCTGCCACGACCCTCGTGCGCGTCGACAAAAGGCGTGACTTTTGTCTCGCGCCGCCGCCTGCGGCGGCGGGGTACATCCATGTACCCGAGCTCTCTTCGTTATCTCAGTTATCTCAGCCCTTGGTGACGGGGACGATGGTCATCTCGACGCGACGGTTCTGGGCGCGACCGGACTCCGTGTCGTTGGAGGCGATCGGGTGCGACTCGCCGGCGCCGACGGTGAGCAGGCGCTGGCTATCGATGCCCTGGCCCGTGAGATAGTTGGCGACCGACGAAGCGCGACGCTGCGAGAGCTGCTGGTTGTATTGATCGCTGCCGGTGCTATCGGTGTGACCGGCCACTTCGATGACCGTCTTGTTGTATTCCTTCAGCACCATCGCCACGCCGCCAAGCGCGTTGTAGAAACCCGAATTCAGATCCGCGCTGTTGGTCGCGAACGTGATGCTGCTCGGCAAGTTCAACGTGATGTTGTCGCCCACGCGGGTGACGCTCACGCCGGTGCCTTCGAGCTTCTGCCGCAGCTTCGCTTCCTGCACGTCCATGTAATAACCGACGCCACCGCCGGCCAAGGCGCCCACACCCGCGCCGATCAGCGCGTTCTCGAGCTTGTCGCCTTTCGTGAGCAAGCCAGCCACTGCGCCAACAGCAGCGCCGATGCCTGCGCCCTTGGCAGCTTTGCTGGTTTGCGTCTCGCGTGTGTACGGATTGACCGTGGTGCAACCGGCGGTCAGGCAGGCCACGACGATGCCGACACCGGCGAGCTTGGAAAAACGAACGACCATGTGATTTCCTCTGAACATTCTTTGCTCCCTTGGATGAGAGCCGACTGGAACAGCAACCCGCGCGACACTAGCGCGGCCGAATCGGTGCGATCAGCCTGGAAAAAACGGACTGAACCGTCACTGAATTCGTGAGTGTCGATCGAGCCTGCGATGTGAAACTAGTATGGGATTCGCAGTTTTCGATAGATGAAGGACAACAACCATAGCGGACCGATCATCAAAAACTGAATGTCTTTGAAAAACGACGGTCGACGCCCTTCCACGTGGTGGCCGATGAACTGCCCGATCCAGGCCACCACGAACAACGCCAGGCACACGCTCCACAACGGCCACGGCAGCGTTTGCAAAGCGAGGATGGTCAGCATCACCAGCCCGACGAACAGCGCCATGCCCACCGCCAGCGACCACGACATCACCAAGTAATACAGCACGCCCGCGATCAGAAACAGCGAGCCCCAGTTCAACAGCGGCGATATTTCCTGCCAGGCGCGCGGCGCCGGCAGCGACCACAACAGGCCGATCAGACTGACCACGATGATCGGCACACAGATCCAGTGCAACGTCTTGTTGGTGGCGTTGCGATGACTCTCGCCATATTCCTGCAACCACTGCTCCACGGTACGCATCGATCCCCCTTGCTTGCCGTGATCGTTTCCCTGTCCCCGGTCCGGCGCACACGCTACGCCGGTCGGGCGCGACCGACAAGAATTGTAGGCTCGCCTCGCAGCACTGCGCGCCCGAGCCGCCCCCGCGTCTGGAACTTCAGCGTTTTCGCCACTTGCTGGCGCTCGCGGAGCGGATCGAGGACACCACTGACGCCCAAGTGCGCACCAAGTGACCTCGGCCGGGCTGCGCTATCATGGGCCGATCAGGAGAGCCCCCCTATGTCAACCAATTCGTCAGTCCATCCGTCAGCCCATTCCAAGAGCGCTCCGACTTCGGCTCCCGAGCTCGATGCCGTCGATCTGTACAACGTGCGCAGCATGCTCAGCGATGAAGAGCGGCTGGTGCAGGACTCGGTCGCGAAATTCGTCGACGAGCAGGTCATTCCGATCATCGGCGACTGCTTCGAGCACGAGCGCTTCCCGCGTGAGCTGGTCACAGGCGTGGCCGAACTCGGCCTGCTGGGCAGTTCGATCCATGGCTATGGCTGCGCCGGCTTGAACGCGGTGTCATACGGTCTCATATGCCAGGAGCTGGAACGCGGCGACTCGGGCCTGCGCAGCTTCGTGTCGGTGCAGTCGAGCCTGTGCATGTATCCAATCTACGCGTTCGGCAGCGAGGAACAGAAACAGCGCTGGCTGCCGAGCATGGCCAAGGGAGAAACCATCGCCTGCTTCGGCCTCACCGAGCCGCATGGCGGCTCCGATCCCGCCAACATGAAGACTCACGCCAAGCGCCAGGGCAAGGACTGGGTGTTGAATGGCGCCAAGATGTGGATCACCAACGGCTCCATCGCCGATGTCGCCATCGTCTGGGCGCGTACCGACGACGGCATCCGCGGCTTCCTGGTCGAAAAGAACTTCAAAGGCTTCAGCTCGGCGACCATCAAACACAAGATGAGCTTGCGGGCGTCGGTGACTGGCAGTCTGTTCTTCGACAACGTGGTCGTGCCGGAAGAAAACATGCTGCCCGGCGTGGTTGGTCTGAAAGGCCCGCTGTCGTGTCTTACTCAAGCCCGTTATGGCATCTGCTGGGGCGTGACTGGCGCGGCTCAGGCGTGCCTGAAGGACGTCATCGACTATTCCAAGACTCGCGTGTTGTTCGGCAAGCCCATCGCGGCCACTCAGTCGGTGCAGATCCGCCTGGCTGAGATGGCACGGAAGATCACCACTTCACAGCTGCTCTCACTGCAGTTGGGTCGCTTGAAAGATCAGGGCCTCATGCAGCCGACGCAGGTGTCTGTGGCGAAGTGGCACAACACTCGCGCCGCCATCGAAGTTGCCCGCGATGCTCGTGACATCCTCGGTGGCGCTGGCATCAGCGTTGAGTATTCGCCGATTCGTCACGCACTCAACCTCGAGAGCGTGATCACCTACGAAGGCACGGAGACGGTTCATCAGCTGACCGTCGGTCGCGCGCTGACCGGGATCAACGCGTTCTGATCGTGACCTCTCGCCGGCGCATCGGCGCCGGCGAGAGCCACCAATGCCGCTCACAAGTCGACGCTGAACGACGTAGACGGCTGAAACAACTCATCATCCGCCACAGCGTGCGCCATCCGAGCGCGAGGCAGCGAGACGGGCTCATCGAGGCGAGATGAGGCGTCCCAGCAGATAACCAGAACCACCAGCGACAACCACGCCCAAGCCTTTTCGCGACGCTGACGATCGCGGTTCAGAGTGCGGAAGCTGGGCGCGCGCTCGTGCATCCAGTGACGGGCAGAAGGCTCGGAAGCAGGCTGCGGCTGAACGCCAGCGCGCACGCGAGGGGTGACAGGAATGGGTCGCTCGATCATGGCGGTTCTCCACGCCGTTGCTGTTCGGCGTGGCGCTATTACCGCTCTGAAGCCCGGACACACCATCGCTGCCAGAGGGCGCAGCGCGGGCAGATTGTGATTAATCATGGCAGCGCCCGAACCCCGCCCCCGACAGCGGTACACTGTGCTTCACAGGCCCGGGACACGAACTCATGAAGAAAGTGATCGCTATCGTCGAAGACGAACCCGCCATCCGCGACAACTACGCGGCGGCCTTCCAGCGCCACGGTTATTCGGTTCGCACCTACGGCACTCGCAAGGAAGCCATCGAAGCCTTCCGCGCCCGCCTCCCCGACCTGGCCGTCATCGACGTCGGTCTGCGCGAAGAACCGGAAGGCGGCTTCGAGCTCTGCCGCGAGCTCCGCTCGATGTCGGCAGAACTTCCCATCATCTTCCTCACCGCACGTGACAGCGAGCTCGACGCAGTCTCCGGCCTGCGCCTGGGCGCGGATGACTATCTCACCAAGGACCTCTCGCTCACCCACCTGATCGCCCGCGTCACCGCGCTATTCCGCCGCATCGACGCGCTCACTCAACCGTCGAATCGCGATCAAGTAATATCGCGCGGCGCGCTGATGATCGACGCCGCGCGCCTGCACGCAACCTGGCAAGAGCAACCGCTCGGCCTGACGCTGACCGAGTTCTGGATCGTGCACGCCCTGGCGAAAAACCCGGGCCACGTGAAGAATCGCCAGCAGCTGATGGACGCCGCCAACGTGGTGCTCGACGACAACACCATCACGTCCCACATCAAACGTATCCGCCGCAAGTTCCAGGCCATTGACGCGAGCTTCGACAACATCGAGACCATGTACGGCATGGGCTACCGCTGGAAGGAAGCCTGAGCCGGGGCCGCCAGCCGCGCGACGAACGGAATGTCTCTTCGCACCAAGCTGCTGCTACTCAGCCTGCTGACGCTGATCCTGCCGTGGGCCGGCTGGAAATATGCACAGCAGATGGAGAACACATTGCGCAGCGGTCAGGAGGCGGCGCTGCTGACGACGGCCGAGGTGCTCGGTCGCGTCGTCGCCAGCGAGCCCGAGCTGCTCTACCGCGTAGGCGAAGCGCGCGACAAGTTCGACCCAGCGGCCGGCGATCTGTTTGCACCATTGTTTCCAACACAACCGCTGGTCGACGGCTTCGCCGATGAATGGCCGGAACCCTCGCGGCCAGTACCCGGCTTTGAGGCCGCGCGGCCAGGTGAGCCGCTGCTGCACCTTGGTGTGTACGGACGTTCCCTGCACCTGTTTGCAGAGATCGAAACCCCACGCCGCGACTACGAATCCCCTCCCGCCAACGAGGGCAGCGCCGCGCCCGGAAGCAGCTCGGATCGATTGATCATTCTCACGCGCGATGAATTCGGTCGCGAGCGCGCCTGGTCTGTGAGCGCCTTGGCGCCTGGCCCAATCATCGTTCGGCCTTGTGACATCGGTTCCCCGTGGCGACCGCACGGCGAAGTCATGCCGCCCTACGTCAATGGCGTCTGGCGAGAGACGACGACCGGCTACGCCGTCGAACTACGCGGCCCGATGAATCTGTTCGGCACGCAGATCGCGGTCTTTGCGCTGAACAAAGACAACACGCGCATTTCGGGCACGCAGGGCCTCGCCCGACTGCACACCGGCTCCGAAGCTTTGAAACAACGTCTGGAGCAGTACGCGCCTGAAGGTGTGCGCGTATCGGTGGTCGACGTGCACGGTTGGTTGCTCGCTCGCGCCGGCGCAGTGACTGCGAACGCATCATCAACCTATCCGGGCCTGCAACGGAACGAGTATGGTTTCATGCGCTCGATCTATCGCGGCTTGTTCCCCAGCAGCTCCATGACGCCGCAACCCTATGGCTTGCCGTACGGGATGTGGGGCGCGCCCGTCGACGAGGCCCGCGCAGGAAAGAACGCTGCGATCTGGTTCGATCAGTTGGGAGGCGAACCCTCGTTGGTGCGCGCGGCTGTGCCGGTGCGCTACGGCGAGGAATTGTTGGGCGCACTGGTCGTCGAACAACCGGGCGAGCAACTGGTGCTGGTGCGTGAGCTGGCGTTGACTCGTCTGCTCAATCTCACACTCGTGGCAACGCTGTTCGCGATCGTGGTCACATTGGTGTTCGCTGCCCGACTCTCACATCGCATTCGCCGCTTGAGCCGCGCGGCGAGCACGGCGCTGACGGCTGAAGGCCGCATCGAACACAGCATCCCTGGCACTGAAGCGAAGGACGAGCTCGGCGCGCTGGCCCGCAGCTACGACACGCTGCTCGGCCGCGTGAAGGAATACACCATCTATCTGCAAACGCTCGGCACCAAGCTGTCGCACGAGCTACGCACGCCGCTCACCATCGTCAGCTCCTCGCTGGACAATCTCGTCTCCGAAGAAGCATTGCAGCCTAATGCGCAGAGCTACGTGGACCGTGCCCGCAGCGGCACCAATCGCATGCACGCGATCCTCACGGCGCTGAGCGAAGCGACGCGCGTCGAACAAAGCATCGAGCACACCGATCGGGTGCGCTTCGATTTGAGCGAACTGGTACGCAATATGGGTCAGGCCTATCAGCACACCTTTGCGCGACACCGCATCGAGACCAGTGTGCCGAACGAAGCCTGCACGATCGACGGCTCGCCCGATCTGATCGCACAGCTGCTCGACAAGCTGATGGACAACGCCGCCGACTTCACTCCGCCCGGCGGCCGTATCGGGCTCGCGCTCGAGGCCGGGCCGCGCGCCTGCCGACTCAGCGTCAGCAACGAAGGCCCGCCGTTGCCAGCGCAGCTGAACGGCCGGCTGTTCGAATCGCTGGTCAGCAGTCGCGGCAGCTCAGATGGCAAACCCCATCTCGGCCTCGGCCTGTACATCGTGCGCCTGATCGCCGATTTCCACGCCAGTCGCGTCACCGCCACGAACTTGAACGAGGACGCCGGAGTGGCGATCACCCTGGAGATTCCAAGGACTTAGGCGCAGGCCATGGCGACGAGTGCGCACTCGAGCGGCGCGCCGTCGAAATTCCTTACAACGATTCACGCTTCAGCGCTGAAATAATGGTTGCGCTAGCGCGACGATTAGGACTAAGTTCCTGTCCCAGATGCACCGCACGCCAGCCGGCATGTGGCTTGCTTTGATAGGTCCAACGTCGCTCTGCACCGGGCGGCGAGAAGTGGCAGAGAAGCGGGGATGGCACCGCGAGGGGAGTGGGATCGAATCACAAGCGACAGGGATGCGCAGCCTTGCGTCCTGGCGATGACCAGGCGAGGCGGGAGTAGAAGGGTTGAGCGACAACAGCGACGTTTCCTGATTTAGCCGGCGCCACCAAACAACGCGAAGAAATCGTCGACTCGGAAACGAAAAGCCCCGCAAGATGCGGGGCTTTTTTTTGCCGCTGTCTATGACGGCCGATCGAACAGCCTGTCGTTACTTCTGTTTCCAGGCGCCGCTCTTGTCCTGGTAGTACCAGCCGCTGGCCGCCTTGCTGGCCCAGCGCTCGGCGAACGTGGTGCGGATATCCGTTTCCCATTCCGGATGGCCGTTGGCGGTGGCGATCTCGCGATACAGGTTGGCGCGATCGGCGTTCTCGTCGGCGACCAGCTTGCGCACCGAGTTGCGCTCGGGCAGCGGCACCAGATTCTGATCGCGAATCTCGACCAGACCGTCGCTGGTCAGTCCAATCGCGCCCGAGTCGTAATACTTCTTCATGCGCGCATGGCGCTCTTCCATGGATTGCGTGAGCTGACGAATTGCCGGCGTGGACACGTTCAGGTCCGCCTGCGCGTGCGCAGCGGGCACCAACAGATTCAGCACCGAGTGCGCGGCGACGAGCAGCATGTCATTCGCGCGCTCCGGCAGGGCCGAACGCTTGTCGTCGCTCTTGGCTGGCGGCTGGCCGTTGCCGCCCCAGATATCGTCGATGATCTTGTCGGCGGCCTTTTCCGCGGCCGCCGCCGGGAAATAAACATTGATGGTGACGCACGCCGCCACCAGCAGGCACGAGGCCAGGCACAGCAGCGAGCCGAATTTGAAAGCAGCGGAACGCATCATGAGACTCCTTGAAAACGAAGCGCGATTACAGTCGGTGGCTCGAGACCCGTCAATCCGAGATCGTGACTCATCGTACGACCGGCCCCTCGGACTCGGTAACCGCCAGCAGTTGCTGCACCAGGCGTGGCCAGTCGACGCGCCGCGAGCTGCCGATGACGTCGATGCGCGGCAACCCTTTGCCCTTCACCAGGTAGTAATTGCCATTGCTGGCGGGCGCCACGCCGTCCATCACGCAGACCTCGTTCTGCAGCCGGCAGGAAATGCCCAGCCGGTCGTAGTTGAAATCGTCGAAGAAGCGCATCACGCCGCCCGACAGGGCCGCGGTCACGCCGGCGCCGCCGCCACCAATGCTGCCGATATTCTGGACGGCGCGCTGGCTGATGCGATGGCGCGAACGATCGCCAGCCGGCGTGTACAGCCGGGCATCGAACGCCACCGGTGTCCAGTTGAACAACTGCAGGCCGTTGATCGCGCCTGACAAGCGACCGGTGATGCGCCCGAACGAGAACGCGCTGGTCATGGGCTCCAGATCCAGGTTGTCGAGCGCGATGCTCGAGTAGAAGCGCGGCCACTGGCCGAAGGGCTGCTCCAGGCGCAGATCGCTGATGGTCACGTTGCCATCGAACACCTGAGCACGCAGTGTCGTGCCCAGCGTGATGACGCCTTCTCGCATGCGCAGCTTCGAGATCACACCGCCGACACGGCCGCCGAACTCCGGCCAGCCGAAGGCCTTGCAGAGTTGTTGAACGCTGATGGGCTGCAATGTGGCATCCACCAGGAACGCCACCGAAGGCAAGCCGGCATTGCGCACCCGGAATGTTTCCAGATCGAGTGAGCCATCGAGCAACGCGATGCGCGTGGGCTGCAGCAGCCGGAACTGACGCCCTTCCGTGCTGAAGTTGAGCTCGGTCGGACCGAGTGCGAGGCCCAACAGCGATCCGCCCTGCCATTTCAGCTTCGATGGCGTCACCTGCATGGTGCGCGCGGGCGGAGCATCGTCGTCATCATCTGCGCTCGAGGGTTCATCCGACCAATGCCAGTGCCCGCTCAGCGCTGCTAGATGCAGATTGCCAACGCCATCGTCGACGGAGACGTCATCCAGCCGCAGATCGATGCGCTTCGGTTCGCCATTCGCGATCGACATCGTGCCGGCAAGGCTGCCGGCGGTTTGTAACGATCTGAAACTGGTATCGATCAGCAGCGGCTGCAGATAGCTTGCGTAGGCCCCGGGAAACTTCAAAGCAGTGAGCTCGAGCTCGAGATCGCGAACAGGCTGCTCTTGATCGAGTTGCAAGCGCCCGCGCCCGGATGCCTGGGCGACGTCGGTGTGATCCAGCACGAACCGATCGAAGGTCAGGAAGTTGCCATCGACGAGCTTGCCCTGTGCGCTCAATGAGATCGCATGCGCGCCCAGGTCGACGAAGATCGGCTGCGCGAATGCCTGACCCTGTGACGAGCGCACGGACACGTCGAACTGCCACTGATTGGCCGAGCTACGCAAATCGGCCTGCACCTGAAGCGACAGCTTGTCGCTCGCCAAGCTGCCGCTTTCGTTGTTCGCGGTCAGCTCGACGATCGCGCCGTCGACCTGCACTGCCGCGATGTTCGTCTCCGCACCTCGAGCAGACACAGTGAGATCGGCGAGTCCGGTCGCGGCGATTTCCGGGAGCGGCGCTTTGAAGCTCGCGGCGAGTTGCATCAAACGATCGATGGGCACGCGCTGCAAGCGGACCTGCGTATTCCAGCCGGCATCTCGCAGCTGACCTTCAATGGCGACTCGACCGTCGCCAAGCCGCAGGCCTGCAAAGGCCACCTGCAACGAACCGTCCGTTCGTCCATAACTCAGCGCGGCCTGCAGCGATTGCTTGCCTAGCGACGGCAACTCCACGAGCACGTGTGCGTTGGCACACGCGATGACATCCGATCGCAGATCGAGCGCCGGACAATCGATGCGAACGTCGGTGAGCGTTTGTGAGAGGGCCGCGACGTGCAATCGACCAATTCGTGCGCGCACCAGCGCGTTGTCCTTGGGTAATCCCATTTCGACAGCCACGTCGTTCGCACTCCAGCCATCGCCCGCGACATGCTCGATATATAACGTCGCATCGTCGACTGCACGCACGGCTGTTGCGACCACGACGCCACTGCCGATCAGCGCCATCGCAATGAGATGGCGCGCGCGAACGGTCAGCCTCGATCGGGATTGTTGTAAGCGGAACACGCTCGTCATCGGCGCGATCATGACCAGCGCGATTCGTCCCGCCAAGCGCTCACTGGATGAATTCGACTCACGAGCAAATTGACAACGTTGTCACGTGCATGGGATTCTGTCGGGCCAGAACACCGAGGACACGGGGGCAAACAATGATCGACGCACGCGCGCGCGCCGAGCTTCGCGGCGCCATAGTGACAACCTTGCTGACGGTGGCACTGACCGGCTGCTCCAAGAAAGAAGAGACCACGGGCGAAACCCAGCCGAGCCGCATCACGACCGCTTCGAACGTGCATCCGGAAATCTGGCCGCAGGTGTCGCTGCCTGCATTGGATGACACTGCCATCGAACCGCGCCTGAACGAGCTGTTGAGCTCGCTCAGCGTCGAAGAGAAGGTCGGTCAGATCATCCAGGCGGACGTCGGCAGCGTGACCGCCGAGGATGTGCGTCGCTATCGACTCGGCTCCGTGCTGAATGGCGGCAACTCCGCTCCCGGCGGCGACGATCTTGCGCCCGCGCGCGTCTGGTTGGCGGCGGCGGATGCGTTCTATGAAGCGTCGATGGACACCAGCGATGGCAAGCATGCCATTCCGATCATGTGGGGCGTCGACGCGGTTCATGGCCACAACAACATCATTGGCGCCACGTTGTTCCCGCATAACGTTGGGCTCGGCGCGACTCGCAACGCCGAACTGATGCGCAGGATCGGTGCAATCACGGCGACCGAGTTGCGCGTGACCGGCCAGGAGTGGACCTTCGCGCCGACCATCGCGGTCGCTCAGGATGTGCGCTGGGGCCGGGCTTATGAATCATATTCAGAGAATCCCACATTGGTTCGCGAGTACGCTCACTCCATCGTGCTCGGCTTGCAAGGCGATCCGGGCAAACCGGACTTCCTGCGTGGCAATCACGTGATCGCAACCGCTAAACATTTCCTTGCCGACGGCGGAACCTTCGAGGGCCGCGATCAAGGCGACGCCCGCATCACCGAAGAACAGTTGCGCGATCTGCACGCGCCCGGCTACGTCGCCGCCATCAGCGCCGGCGTGCAGGTGGTGATGGCGTCGTTTTCCAGCTGGCAGGGCAAGAAGATCACCGGCCATCACGGCCTGCTCACCGATGTGCTCAAGAATCGCATGGGCTTCGACGGCTTCGTGGTCGGCGACTGGAATGCGCACGGTCAGGTCGAAGGCTGCAGCAACGTGAGCTGCCCGGCCGCGATCAACGCCGGCTTGGATATGTTCATGGCGCCGGATAGCTGGAAAGAGCTCTATGACAACACCCTGGCGCAGGTGAAGTCCGGCGAAATTCCCATGGCGCGTCTCGACGACGCGGTTCGTCGCATCTTGCGCGTGAAATTGCGCGCCGGCTTGTTCGAAGCAGGCAAACCGTCCAGCCGCGCGCCCGGCGGCAAATTCGATCTGCTGGGCTCGGCCGAACATCGCGCGGTGGCGCGACAAGCGGTGCGCGAATCGTTGGTGCTGCTCAAGAACGACAACAAGGTGCTGCCGCTGAAGCCCAGCATGAAAGTGCTGGTGGCCGGCGACGGCGCCGACAATCTGCCCAAGCAGAACGGCGGCTGGACCCTCACCTGGCAGGGCACCGGCATTGAAAACAAACATTTCCCCAAGGCCGAATCGATCTTCGCCGGCATCCGCTCGGCGGTGAAGGCCGGCGGCGGCACGGCCACGCTGAGCGTGGACGGCAAATACACGCGCAAGCCTGACGTCGCCATCGTGGTGTTCGGCGAAGACCCGTATGCCGAGTTCCAGGGCGACATCGCGACCCTGGAATACAAACCCGGCAACGAATCCGATCTGGAGCTGCTGAAAAAATTCCGCGCCGATCAGATCCCGGTGGTGGCCGTGTTCCTGTCCGGTCGGCCGCTGTGGGTGAATCCCGAGTTGAACGCCGCGGACGCGTTCGTCGCCGCGTGGCTGCCTGGCTCCGAAGGTGGCGGCATCGCCGACGTGCTGTTCACCAAGCGTGACGGTTCGGTGAATCATGACTTCAAGGGCAAGCTGCCGTTCGCATGGCCACGCACGCCGCTGATGTTCAACAGCGAAGGCGCCCCGGAAACGCCGCTGTTCGACAATGGCTTTGGCCTGACGTATCAGGACACCGTCGACCTGCCGGTGTTGTCCGAAGAAGTGCCCGCCGCTCCAGGCCAGGCGTCGACCCACCACTACTTCGCCGCGGGTCGGCCGAGCAATGGCTGGCAGCTCGCGGTCGGCGCAGGCGATGCGGCGCGCACCGCCCTGCCGGGTGCCGTGGGCAGCGCTCAGGGCGACGTGCTTCAGATCAGCGCCATCGATCGGGCTGCCCAGGAAGACGCACGGCTGGCGAAATGGTCTGGCGCCGGTCCGGCCACCTTGGCGCTGCAGGGCGAGGCGCCCATCGACCTGCAACGTGAGGCCAACGGTCAGCTGTCGGTCACGTTCGAGTACCGGATCGACGCGCCACCCAGCGCCAAAGTCATGCTCGGCATTGAATGCGGACCGGGTTGTCGTGGAGACTTGCCGATCGAAGCGCAGTTGAAGCAGGCGCCGGCCGGGGAATGGCGCCAGTTCAAAATGCCGCTGCATTGTTTCCAGAACAAGGGGGCCGATCTGCGCAACGTGACCGCGCCGTTCCTGCTGAGCACTGCCGGCAAGCTCGAGCTGGGCATCGCCAACGTGCGGCTCGAGTCCGGTTTGAACGACGCGCCCCGCTGCGAGTGATGCCGCGAACCAGCGATCTGTATAAGTGTCGACAATGACCAAAGCACCGCCCCGACGGGCGAGGATTCAAGACGTGGCCGAAGCAGCCGGCGTCGCCATCAAGACCGTGTCGCGGGTGTTGAACAACGAGCCCAACGTGCGCGAGGAAACTCGGCAGCGCGTGCTGGCCATCGTCAAGAAGCTCAACTATCACCCGAGTCTGTCGGCCCGCAGCCTGGCGGGCCGACGCTCGTTCCTGATCGGGTTGATCTACGAAAACCCCAGCGCCAACTACATCGTCGACGTCCAGCACGGCGCGATGGCCCGCTGCCGCGAAGACCGCTTCCAGCTGCTGATGCACCAGGTCACCGGGCGTGGCGAGGAGATGGAGCGCGACGTGCTCGGGCTGGTGGATCAAACGCATCTGGACGGCCTGATCGTGACCGCGCCGTTGAGCGAATCGGCCGACTTGATGCGTGCATTGGATCGGCGCGCCCTGCCCTTCGTGCGCGTGGCGCCGAACGATGTTGCACATCCCACGCCGTATGTGGACATGGACGACGCCGGTGCGGCGCGCGAGATGACCGAATATCTGATCGGCCTGGGCCATCGCCGCATCGGCTTCATCATCGGGCACCCGGATCACTTCGCCAGTGGCCAACGATTGCTCGGTTACAAGGCCGCGCTCGCGGCGCACGACATCGCCTACCTCGAACGTTACGTGCGTCAGGGCTTCTTCGTGTTCGAATCGGGCATGGAGGCGGCCAAGGACTTGCTGTCCCAGAACGAGCCGCCCACCGCGATCTTCGCCAGCAACGACGACATGGCGGCCGGCGTGCTAATGGCCGCGCACGAGCTGGGCATCAATGTTCCTGAACGACTGTCGGTGGCGGGGTTCGACGACACTTACATCGCCAAGA
The DNA here is from genome assembly GCF_016801985.1 of Steroidobacter gossypii. Classification (GTDB taxonomy): domain Bacteria; phylum Pseudomonadota; class Gammaproteobacteria; order Steroidobacterales; family Steroidobacteraceae; genus Steroidobacter; species Steroidobacter gossypii. The sequence continues at coordinate 837,383 of NZ_JAEVLS010000001.1, forward strand.
CCGTCTGGCCGCGGCTGACCACGGTGCATCAGCCGACTTACGACCTGGCGTACACCGCCACCAACCTGCTCCTGCAAATGCTACAAACGGGAATCGCGCCACAGTCCATGCGATTGGGGTATCGTCTGGTGTGCCGCGCCTCGACGGCTGTCGTTCCCAAGTGATGGATGAACCGGTTCGCTGCGTTTGTCACCGCCGCTCGTTGCCGATTCTTCCTGCTGATGCTGCTGGTGGCGCTTGTCGCCGCCGGCTGCACCAACTTCTTCTATAACCGCCTGGACACCCTGGCCGCCTGGTATATCCAGGACCTGGTCTCGCTCGACGACGCCCAGCGCAGCGATCTGCGCTCCTGGCTGGACAGCACGCTGCAATGGCATCGCAGCTCGGAGCTGACTCGCTACGCGCAATTTCTGCGCACTCTGGCCGGTACAGCGGCGCAGCCCGGCAACCCGACCACCTATCGAAACATCGAAACCCAGATCGAGCAGTTCGGCTCGCGACTGGTCGAGCGAGCGGCACCGGACGCCGCGCGTCTGCTGATGCGACTGACGCCCGAGCAGCTCGAGCAGTTCGAAACCAATCTCGCGGCGAAGTCGCGCGAACGGAACGAGGAAAATCTCAAAGCGCTGGCCGACGGCAAATGGCACGAGAAGCGCGCCAAGGACATCGAAAAACAACTCAAGCGCTGGACCGGCTCGGTCACCAAGGAGCAGCAACGGCTGATCGCTCAGCACAGCGCGCGTTTCGACTCCACCACCGCCGACTGGCTCGAGAGCCAGGCTCGCTGGCGTCAGGCGATGTTCGGCGCTCTCAAGGAACGCTTTGCCGCAGGCCAGTCGCCGGAGGCGATCGAGGAGCGTATTCTTGGGCTGTTGCGCACGCCGGAAAGCCAGTGGACCCGCGCCTATCAGACCAAGGCCACGCAGAATCGTGAGCAATCGTTGGCGGTGCTGGCCGCGCTCGACGCGTCGTTGACGCCGGAGCAGCGCAGGCATCTGCAACGTGAGCTCACCGAGCTGGCGCAACGGCTCGAACGAATGACCCAGACCTGATCGACCCCGAACCGGTCGACCCAGAACCGATCGACACAGAACCGATCGACACAGAACCGATCGACATAGATTTCGCACAAGCCCAAGGAGCGCTCATGAGCCGTGCACTGTTGCTGGCCATCTCCCTCACCCTGCTCGCCGCCGCCGGCTGCAAAAAAGCTCCGCCGGAACAACCTGCCGCCGAGCAAACATCCACGTCGACGACCGCGCCGACATCCGGGCTGACGGCCGAAGAGAAAACCGCGATCCACGACTCCATCGGCAATCTGGATCGCCTGCCAGGCGACATGGACGAGGACAGCTGGCGCCGGCCCAGCGAGGTGCTGACATTCCTCGAAGTGAAGCCGGGCATGACAGTGGTCGATTATTTTTCCGCCGGCGGTTTTTACACCGAGCTGCTGTCACGCGTGGTCGGCAGCGATGGTCAGGTCATCGCTTATAACAATCCCGAGTACCTGAAGTTCTCGGGCGAGAAGCCCAAGCAGCGTTATGGCGATGACCGCTTGCCCAACGTGACGCAACTCACCACGCGGCCCGAAGAAGCCACGTTCGAACCGAACAGTGTCGACGCCGCGTTGTTCGTGATGTCGTATCACGACCTGCACTGGAAGGCGAAGGATGGTTCCTGGCCGAACACCGATCCGGCGCAGGCGCTGGCGCGACTGGTGTCCGCGTTGAAGCCGGGCGCAACCGTGGTCGTTCTGGATCATGCCGCCGCCGCGGGCGCGGACCCGGCGGAGAGCGTCGATACGCTCCATCGCATCGACCCGGCCATCATCAAGCGCGACTTCGAAGCCGCCGGCCTCACCTTCGACGCCGAGAGCAAAGCGTTCGCCAACGCCGAGGACGATCACACCAAGCCGGTGTTCGATCCGGCAATCCGCCACAAGACCGATCAAGTGATGTATCGATTCAGAAAGCCGGCTTGAGCGGTACGCGTGACGAAGGAGCACGCCAGGACGGGCCTGACGTGCTTCATGCGGCAGTGGCCGTGATGATCAGGGCTTCAATTCCAGGCTGCAGGCGGTCAAGTAGTAGACCAGCGGCATGCCCGTTGCGGAGCAGTCAGATTGAGAGTGACGCTTAGGGTATAGGCCCCTGGATTCTTGAGCATCTCGGCAACCATGCTGTCGCACCGCGTAGAAACATGGCTGTTTTGACTCACGATCGTCGTAGGCGCGGTGTCGTCGACCAGCACGCCGGTGAGCTGCATGCCTAAGCCCGTGTTGTACGAAACCTTGCTGATGCTGTCGAAGTTATAAGTATCGGCGAGCGCACCCAGCGACGACGCCAGCAAGATCGCACCTGTCACAATTTTCGCTTTGATCATGGAACACTCCGTTGTTACAACTCAATGCCCAGTGCCGCCGAGGCGGCATCAGGATGGAACTACGGAGCTTGTTACCGACCAAGCGGGCGAACGCTGAATTGCCGTTAATCCGCGACACGCTTGAAAGCTTGCGCCAGCTCTTGTTGTTTGCGAGGTGGGACGGGGTCGTAGTGGCTCAGTTCCATGGTGTACGCGCCTTCGCCGCCGGTGAGCGACTTGATGCGCGATTGATAGTCGTTGATCTCGGCTAGTGGTACCAACGCGCTAATCCGAGTGCGTTGGTTTGCCAAGGACTGGCTGCCGCTCACGCGGCCGCGACGAGTGGCGAGGTCGCCGGTGATATCGCCGGTGGCCGCACTGGGCGATGTGACTTCGACGCGCACCAGCGGCTCGAGCACGATGGGCGCGGCCTCTTCGACGGCATTCAGAAATGCGCGGCGGCCGGCGGCGATGAACGCGACTTCCTTGGAATCCACCGGGTGATGCTTGCCGTCGTAAACGATCACGCGGATGTCCTGTAATGGGAAGCCCGCCACAGCCCCCTCGGTCAACGCCTGGCGAATGCCTTTTTCCACCGCGGGGATGTATTGCGACGGAATCACCCCGCCGACGACCTCGTCGACGAATTCAAAGCCTTCGCCCCGCGCCAGCGGCTCGACGCGCAAATACACCTCACCGAACTGCCCGGCGCCACCCGTTTGTTTCTTGTGACGATGATGTCCTTCCGCCGGCCGCGTGATGGTCTCGCGATAGGGAATGCCAGGCGCCTTGGTCTTGCAGCCGACCCCATAGCGCTCCTTCATGCGATCCAGCAGCACGCGCAGATGCAGATCGCCCATGCCATACAACACCGTCTCATTGAGACTGGCCTGATGCTCGATGCGCACGCCCGGATCTTCTGCCACCAGCTTATGCAGCGCATCGGACAGCTTTTGTTCTTCGCCGCGTCGTTCGGGCTCGATGGCGACGCCGGCCATGGCGGGCGGCAGGGTGATGGACTTCAGGTGATAGTGATCTTCGTCGTGCGAATCGTGGAGCACGGCGTCGAAATGCATCTCCTCCACTTTGGGCACGGCGCAGATGTCGCCCGGAATCGCCTGCGGCACCTCGTAATGGTCCTTACCCTGCAAACGATACAAATGCGCCACCTTGAACGGCTTGCGCGCATCGCCGATGAACAGCTGCGCGCCGGAGCGCACCGTGCCCTGATGCACCCGAAAAATTCCAAGCCGGCCGACGAACGGATCGATGTTCACTTTGAACACATGCGCAATGACATGCAGATTCGGATCGGGCTGCACCTTCACACGCACGGCGTCGGGACCTTCGCCGCGTAGAAAGGGCGGCGGATTGCCCTCCAAGGGATTCGGCATCAGCCGCGCGAAGATATTCAGCAGTTCCTTGATGCCGGCGCCGGTCTCGGCGGAGGTGAAACACACCGGCACCAGGTGCCCTTCGCGCAACGCGCGCTCAAAAGGGTCGTGCAGCTGCTCCGGGGACAGCTCCTGTCCCTGTTCGAGATACAACGCCATCAGCTCCTCGTCGACCTCGACCACCTGATCGATGATCTCGGTATGCGCGGTTTCGATCGAGGAGAAATCCGGCGGCGCGATGGCGTCCGGCCCCGGATCGAAAAAACAGTCGACGACGGCCTTGCCGCCCTGGCACGGCAGGTTCAGCGGCAGACACTCGCGCCCGAACATTTCCCGCAACTGCGCCAGCACCGCTTCGGGCTGCGCGTCCTTGGCGTCGATCTTGTTGACGATGACCAGGCGGCACAGCTCGCGGTCGCGCGCGAAATCCATCATGCGCTGGGTCATCGGCTCGATCCCGTTGACGGCGCTGACCACCACTCCGGCGGTCTCCACCGCCTCGAGTGTCGTCAACGTGCGACCGGCGAAATCCGGGTAGCCCGGCGTGTCGAACAGTTGCACGTGACAGCCGCCCACCGGGAAGTGCACCAGCGCCGCGTCCAGCGAATGGCGCAGCTGCTTCTCCTGCGGGTCGAAGTCACAAACGGTGGTGCCCCGTTCCAGGCTGCCGCGGCTGCGGATCGCGCCCGCTTCCAGCAGCAGGGTTTCGGTGAGCAGGGTTTTACCGGCCCCTGCCTGCCCGACCAGCGCGATGTTGCGAATGTCCGAGGTCGAATGGGCCCCTGGAATCGACATGGGCTGTCACCTCCACGGCCGTCGCCACGTGGCCTGGCCGTCTCGTGTCGCTGAACCTGCAGATGGAGGTCCAGCATACTCCTCGGCCGCCCATCAAGAAGCGCTCGCCTATTGGAGCTGTCGCGCCCTACGCTTAACCTACACACCTTGAACTAACTACTCACTGACGCTTCCTCATGAGCAAGCGCGCCCTGATCGTCGACGACTCGCGTTCCGCTCGCGTCATTTTGAGCCGCATGCTGGAAGGCTATGGTCTGGAAGTGGACTCGTCCGAATCGGCCGAGGCCGCGCTCGAGTACCTGCGCCAGGCCCGGCCGGACGTGATCTTCATGGACCACCTGATGCCCGGCATGGACGGCTTTCAGGCTATTCAGGCCATCAAGGGCAACCCGGACACCGCCACCATTCCCGTGATCATGTACACCTCGCAGGAAGGCGAGCTGTACGTGAGCCAGGCCCGAGCGCTCGGCGCGGTCGGCGTCCTGCCCAAGACGGTGAAGCATGCCGATGTGTCCAGGGTGTTGTATCAGCTGCGATTGTTGCCGGAGCGTCGCGAGGCGCGTGCGTCGCTGCAGGTTGCGCAACAGGAAGGCTCGGCGGCGGTGCAGATCGAGCCGGTCCGCCCCTCCGGCGGCGAGCTCGAGATCGCGATCCGCAATGCCATCGCCCCGCTGCTGAAGGAGCACAGCTCCGAGATGCGGCGCTTCGTGCTGGCCAGTCTCGAAGGCTTCGCCCGCCGTATCAGCTCCGAAGGCAAGCCGGTCCCGACGCCGGCGCCCGCCGAGCCCGCCGTCGCTCCGCCGCCGCAACCGCTCGAAACCCAGACCGTGATGGTGCGGCAAAACCGTTGGCCGTTGGCCGCCGGTGTCGGCGCGATCGCGCTGATCCCCGCGCTGGTGCTGGCCCTGTTCCTCACCAAAGAACTCGAAACCAACAAGGCGCTGCGCGGCTCGCTCACCACCTTGCAAGCGACCATCGACGGGCAGCAGGCGCAGCTGACCACGCTGCAACGAAGTCTGCAGTCGGGTCAGACCGCGGCCGTCGCCGCCGCCCCGAAAGCCGACAATGTGACTTCGGAAGTGGTGCCCTATGGCGAGGCGCCGCTGTCCGGCTCGCGATTGGAGCGTCTGCGCGAAATGCTCGGACAGCTGCGCGCCAACAACTTCCGAGGCAAGGTGAAGGTCGCGACCTTCGTCGGCGAGTTCTGTCTTACTGGCAACGGCATCGAAGGTTATTCGATGGCCACCGACGAACTGCCGGTGAATCGCTGCGACCTGGTCGGCAATCCGTTCGAGGACAGCCTGCCCACCGCGCAGCGTCAGTCGCTCGCGTTCGCCAATCTGCTGTCGTCGCTGCGCCAGGACGGCGGCGTGACGGTCGAAGTCGCGCACGAAGGCCGTCGCCCGAGCGTGCCCTATCCCAGTGCGGATCAACGCGCCCGCGTCACGGCGGGCGAATGGAACCGCATCGCCGCTCAGAACAATCGGGTGGAATTCGCCACTGAGCCGGCCGGCTCATGACGACGCCCCCTCGTCACGGATGTCGCTGTTAGAGGGTGTCAATGTCTCCGCCCTGGTTGCTCTATGGTGCCAATGGATACACGGGCGAGCTGATCGCGCGTGAGGCGGTGGCGCGCGGCATGCGCCCCGTGCTGGCCGGACGTTCCAAACAAAAGATCGCCAGGCTCGCTGCCGAGCTCGATTGTCCGAGCGCCGTGTTCGATCTCGACGATCACACGGCGCTGGTGTCGACGCTCACCGAAGTCGCGGCCGTCCTGCATTGTGCCGGACCGTTCTCGCAGACCGCGGCGTCGATGATGCAAGGCTGCCTCGCGACGCACGTTCACTATCTCGATATCACTGGCGAGATCGACGTCTTCGAACTCGCCGCCAGCGTGCATGACAAAGCCGAGCGCTCCGGCGTCGTGCTGTGCCCGGGCGTCGGCTTCGACGTGGTGCCGACCGATTGCGTGGCCGCTCGTCTCAAGCAAGCGATGCCCGATGCGACGCATCTCGCATTGGGCTTCGACAGCCGCGCCGGGCTGAGCAAGGGCACGGCCAAGACCGCCATCGAATCGGCCGGCAAAGGTTCGTGCATTCGGGTCGATGGCCGACTGGTGACCGAACGTCTCGGCGCCCGCACCCGACGCATCGATTTCGGCGCAGGCGAAAAACTCGGCGTCAGCATTCCGTGGGGCGATGTCAGCACCGCCTATTACACGACGGGCATCGGCAATATCGAGGTCTACACGGCGTCGTCACAAAAATCCGTCGATAGCATGCGGCGCGCGAACCTGTTCCGCCCGCTGCTGCGGCAACGCTGGATCCGCGAGCTGGTGAAGTTCAGCGCGCAGCGACGTGTGACGCCGCCGGACAAGACGCAGCGGGACAACAATCCCACTTATGTGTGGGGCGAGGCGCGCAACGCCGCGGGCGAAGTGAAAACTGCAAGACTGCGCACCGCCAACGGTTACTCGTTGACCGTACACTCCGCGCTGGGAATTCTCGGTGCGGTGCTGAGCCGGCCTTGCAACCCCGGCTTCACCACCCCAAGCTTGCTGGCGGGCGCCGACTTCGTCAGCACCCTGCCAGGTTCGTCCACGATTCGTATCGACCCATGATTGATTCCGCCGCCGTCCCACATTCCGCCGACGTTGCCAGGTTCGCCCCTTCCGGCTGGTTCGCCAACGCTCACTTCCAATCCATCGTGCCCAGCCTGAGCCTGCGCCGTCCGTTCATCGCGAGCCGGGCACGGACGATGCTGGCGGTCGCGGACACTCAGATCGTGGACTGCGGCGACGGCGTGCGGCTACTCGGTCACTATTCAAGCCAGGCCGCCGCGGGCAGACCGCCGGCGCGCGATCTGGCAATTTTGTTACACGGTTGGGAGGGCAGTTCCGACTCGGTGTATGTGCTGTCGTTGGGCAGTCATCTGTTCGATCTGGGCTGCGACATCTTCCGGCTCAACTTCCGCGATCACGGCCCGAGCCATCATCTGAACGAAGACATCTTCCATTCGTGCCGCCTCGACGAAGTGGTCGGCGCGGTGCGTAGCATCCAGGCGTCATTGCCGAACAAGCGCATCACCGTCGCGGGCTTTTCGTTGGGCGGTAACTTCGCGCTGCGTGTCGCCGCCAAGGCGGCGCGAGCAGGCATCGAGCTGGAGCGCTCCGTCGCCGTGTGCCCGGTGCTCCGGCCTCACAGCACCATGGAGGTGCTGGAGAGCGGCTGGTTCATCTACCAGCAATATTTCATCAACAAGTGGAAGCGCTCGTTGCGACGGAAACAGCAGTGCTTTCCCAAGCGCTACGACTTCAGCAAGATCCTGTCGCAGACCTCGATTCGCAGCATGACCGAGCTGCTGGTGCGCAACTTCAGCGAGTTCGCCGACCTGGATGCTTATTTGAACGGCTACGCCATCACTGGCGATGCGCTTGCGGAGCTGCAAGTGCCCAGCCACATCCTGATTTCGCTGGACGATCCCATCATTCCAGCGCACGACCTGCAGTACCTGGCGCGCTCGCCCAATCTGCACGTGACCTCGATCCCCCATGGCGGTCACTGCGGCTTCATGGACCGGTTCAGCGGCACCAGCTGGGCGGACAGGCAGATCGCGCACATCATGTTCGAGCAGCGCCTGGCCGCCGCCCCGCAAAGCGTTGCCGCCTGAGCTCAGCCCGCGCGAGCGTTCCTGAACTCGCGCAGCACGGTGCGAAGTGACGTGGTGCCGACCAGGCGAGCACCACGCGCCGCGAGTCGAGCCGCGGTCTCGGGTGAAGTCACGTTGTGAATGGCCCAGCGCCAAGGACCACGCCACAACTGCGCAACGGTGTTCGTCAGCAACTCGTATTCGCACAACAGATAGTCGGGCACCAGCGCCTCGCACTTGAGCGCCGACAGACTGGAGTACTCGGACAGTATCCAGCCGACCCGGTACGGCGAGAGTTGCCGCACCTTATGAATCGCAGTCAGATCGCGCGACACCAGCACGCACTGGCGCGCCACCGGCTTCAACACGTCACAAATCCTGCTGACCGCCACCTCCGCGCCAAATACCCGCAAACTGGCGCGTTTGATCTCGATGAAGGCGGTGACCGACGGATGAGTCGAGATCACGCTGACCGCCTGCGCAAGCATTGGCACGCCGATGTCGCTGAACCGATCGCCAAACCGTTCAGGCTCGGTGACCGTGACTTCGACCAGCTCTCGCCAGCTCATTTCCAGCGCGTTACGCTCCAGCCCCGCCATGCGCTTCAGGCTGGCGTCGTTCAGCAGCACCGGGCGACGATCGGCAGTGAGCTGAACGTCGAACTGCAGGTGGCGCGCGCCCAGCTCCAAAGCTGAACGCAGCGCCGGCAAGGTGTTCTCCGGATAGTCCTCGGTGTTGCCGCGTTGAGCGATCAAGTCGGGTAACGGTGACGACACTCTGCTGGCGGCTGACGGAGTCGGCATTCAGCGGATCCTCATTGCCCTGGCAAGCATGCCATGCTTGTGACGCCTCCAATCGACCGCGACCCGACGAACTAGGACGAGCGTGGCATAGTCAATAAAGGGCACTGGCATGAATCGACGGACAGCACCGCGGGTCCTGGCGACGTTGCTATTGGCTGGGCTGCAAGCCTGTGGCGGGGGCGGGTCCTCTGGCAATCCGCCGCCAACCTCGGGCGAGCCTCCGCCCACCACGCCGCCGCCCGACAATCCGCCGTCGAATCCGAACTCCGGCCTGGATGCCCGGCCGTCCAATGCTACCTGCAGGGCGTGGCCACGACCCAGTACAGGCAGCGATATTTCCTTGAGTCGATTCACCAACCTGTCGTTCACCATGCCGCTGGGATTGTTACAGGCGCCGAACGACGACGCGCGCTGGTTCGTGGTTCAGCAGGACGGAATTGTCCGGCAATTCAGTGGCACCAATCCCTCGAGCTCCAGCGTCTATATCGACCTCAGCTCGGTCACCTCTCGCGTGCTTGGGGGCGGCGAGATGGGCTTGCTGGGCATGACATTCCATCCCAACTATCCGAACGATCCGCGGGTGTTTCTGTCGTTCACCACTGGCGATCCGCTGGTGTCGCGAGTCTCGTCGTTCACCAGTACCGATGGCGGCGCGACGCTGAATCCCGCCACCGAGACGCAGATCCTTACCATCAACCAGCCCAACGACAATCACAACGGCGGCCATGTCGCCTTCGGTCCGGACGGATATTTATATATTGGCATCGGTGACGGCGGCGGCGGTGGCGATCCGCACGGCGACCGGGGCAACGGTCAACGCCTCACCACCATGCTCGGCAAGATCCTGCGAATCGACGTCAACAGCGGCACGCCGTACGGGATTCCGCCGACCAATCCTTTCGCGAGCAACGCGAGGTGTCCGGCAGCCGGCCGCTCGAGCGGCGAATGCCCCGAAATCTTCGCCTACGGTTTGCGCAATCCGTGGCGCTTCGCCTTCGATCATGCGAATGGCGATCTGTGGGTGGCGGACGTCGGCCAGGGCTTGTTCGAAGAAGTAGACCTGGTGACGAACGGCGGCAACTATGGCTGGCGCTGCCGCGAGGGCGCGCACGATTACAACACCGGCGGTACTCCCGGCTGCAGCTCGGCCACGCTCATCGATCCCGTGGCCGAGTACGATCATAGTCTCGGCGAGTCCATCACCGGCGGCTACGTGTATCGCGGCTCGCAGCCCACCGCCCTGGCGGGCCGATTCCTATTCGGCGATTTCATCTCCGGCCGCATCTTTGCGTGGATCGCCGAGACGGCCACGCAACCGCGCCAGCCCACGCAGTTGCTCGACACGACGCTGAATATTTCTTCGTTCGGCCAGGGCAACGACGGCGAGCTGTACGTGGTGAATTACAACGGCACTCTGCACCGGATCAATTTCGAATCCAGCGGCGTCATCGACACCACGCCACGGCTGTTGAGCAATACCGGTTGCGTGAGCAGCGCCGATCCGAAGCAGCCGGTCGACGGCCTGATTCCGTACGCCATCAACGCACCGTTCTGGTCCGACGGTGCGGACAAAGACCGCTGGATGGCGCTGCCCAACAATCAGCTCATCACGGTGAACACCGAGAACGATTGGAATTTCCCGCCGGGCACGGTGTTGATGAAGAACTTCCGCCTGGGCACGCGCCTGATCGAAACGCGACTGTTCATGCATCATCCCGACGGCGTATGGGGTGGCTTCAGTTACGAATGGAACGCCGCGCAGACCGACGCGACCCTGGTCGAAGGTGGCGCCGTGCGTGACATCGGGAACGGACGCAGCTGGATTTTCCCGAGCGAGAATCAGTGCATTCAATGTCACACCGAGGCTGCAGGTCGTTCCCTCGGACTGGAAACAGCGCAGCTCAATCGCTCCTTCACCTATCCGCAAACCGGCAGGACAGCGAACGAGCTGACCACGCTCAATCACATCGGCCTGCTGACACCGGCGGTGGCCGATGCGAGCTCACAGCCGGCGATGCCCGATCCCTACGGCACGAGCGGCACGCTCACCGAACGCGCCCGCGCTTACCTGCACACCAACTGTTCGCAATGTCATCGTCCTGGCGGGCTCGCGCCCAGCAACATGGACCTGCGCTATACGACCACCTTGATGGGCACCAATGCCTGCAATGCCTTGCCAACCTCGGGTGATCTCGGTCTCGGCGCGAATGCGAGGGTGATCGCGCCGGGCAGCGCGACCAATTCAGTGCTGGTGAATCGAATGAATCGCCGTGACGCGGCCGCCATGCCCCCGCTGGGTTCCGCAATCGTGGACACAGCGGGCGTGGCGCTGGTCTCGCAATGGGTCGACAGCCTGGCGGCGTGCCAGTAGGCGGAGCTAATTCACCTTCGGCTCGTTGCCGCGCTTCTCTTCGAAGTGCACGACCGGCGAGCCGCTGGTGACTGCCATGTCGCCCTGAATGATGGCGCCTTTGGCCACGGCGATGGTGCGCGCCCTGAGTGACCCCTTGATGCGGGCAGTGGCGCGCAGCTCCAGCTTCTCGGCGATCGTCACAGCGCCCTCAACCTCGCCGGCAATCACGGCGTTGCCAGCGCGAATCTCGCCTTCCCAACGACCGCCCTCGGACAAGGTCAGCGCGCCGTGCACGTCACCGTCGCCTACTACCGTGCCGCCGACCACCAGATCGCTGGTGCATTCCAGATCTCCGGTGAAGCGCGAGCCCGAACCGATGAACGTCGGACTGCTGGACACACGATCGGCAAGGCGGCGGCGAGGCGAATCGGCCATGAACATCTCCATGCAAAGTCGCAACGGCCTTGCGCCGCTGCGACCGGAAAAACGCGAGCGCGGATTATCGACCGGAGCCCGCGCGCGAGGCTAATGAAAGCTTGGGGGCGAGACAGTGAAGTCGACGCGCGCCGCAGTCCGTGACGGAAGTCACCGAAAGCCGTCGGAAGGTGACGTTTCGTGTCAGCGAGCGACGCCGCTCCTGCGATTCAGAGGTTACGGCAAGAACGCGTAACTCGCTGATCCAACGGGCCGAGCCGGTTCACGGAGCCCCGGACGGTTCACCATAAAATTTTTACAGACCCTGGCACGCCGGTTGCACCAGAGAGCTGGCATTTATGCGCTGAACCTCAAAGCAAGCTCGATACCGGGCCCTTGAGTTCGAATTCGCGCCGCCACGCGTTCTTCCCCGCTGGCGGCGTTTTTTTGCGCATTCCCCGCGGCAGCGCGGTGGAGCCCGGCTGGTTATGATGCGACTTCGTCAGGAGTGCGCATGAGCTTTTCATCCCGAGTATCTGGCCGAGTGTCTGGCCGAGTGCCTGGCCGAGTGTCTCGATTGATGGTGTGGGGACTGGCGCTGTTGGCGCCGGCCGCGTTCGCGCAGGTGGTGCCGGGCGCGAAAGAGGTCCGCGCCACCACGCTTGCCAACGGCATGCAGATCCTGATCTGGCCGGATCACGACATCCCCAATGTCGCGCTCTACAACTGGGTGCGCGCCGGCAGCCGGAACGAAGTGCCTGGCATCACCGGCCTCGCGCACTTCTTCGAACACATGATGTTCAACGGCACCAGCAAGCGCGCGCCGGGCGAGTTCGATCAGGTGCTCGAAGCGAATGGCGCGCGCAACAACGCGTTCACCAGCGACGATGTGACTGTCTATCAGGACTGGTTCCCGCGCACCGCGCTCGAGACCGTGTTCGAGCTCGAAGCGGATCGGTTGCGCAACCTGTCGTTCGATCCCAAGGTTGTCGAAAGCGAGCGCGAGGTCGTGCACTCCGAACGCCGTCTGCGCGTCGACGACAGTCATCAGGGCCGGCTGCAGGAACAGGTACAGGCCACGGCGTTCGTCGCTCATCCCTACGGGATTCCGACCATCGGCTGGCCGTCCGACATCCTGTCGTGGAGCATCGACGATCTGAAAACGTTCTTCGCGACCTATTACGCGCCCAACAACTGCACGCTGATCCTGGTCGGCGACGTCGAGCCCGAAGAAGTGATCGCGCTGGCGAAGAAGTATCTCGAGCCCATTCCGGCGCACCAGCCGCCCAAGCCGGTGAAGACCGTCGAACCCGAGCAGCTTGGCGAACGGCGCGTGATGGTCCATGCCGAGGCGCAGACACCGTTGGTGCAAATCGCATATCACGGAATTTCCGGCGCCGATCCGCGCCGCCCGGCTTTGGACCTGCTGACGCGGGTGCTCACCGACGGCGACGCATCGAGACTGCGTCGCTCGCTGGTCGAAGAACAGAAGCTCGCCATCTCGGCCGACAGCTATTTCACCGCGGGCTTCGATCCCGGATTGGTCTGGTTCTTTCTTTCGCTGCCGGCGGGCGGCGACGCGCACAAGGCCGAGGCGGAATTCACTCGGCAGATCGAGCGCGTCATCAAGGAAGGCGTGACCAAGGAGGAACTGGCCCGCGCGCGCAGTCAGGCGCTGGCCGATTTCTGGCGCGGCCTGACGACCATCGATGGCAAGGCCCAAGCCCTCGGCACCTTTGCTGTGCTACAGGGCGGGCATGAAAAACTCTTCGATGCGCCACGCGCCTATGAAGCAGTGACACAGGCCGACTTGCAAAACGTCGCCGCCGAGTTGCTCCGCCAAACGAATCGCACCGTGGGTGTGCTGAACTCACCCCCGCCTTCCAATGAGCTGCAAACCAGCGCGGGAGCTGCGCAATGAATCCGTTGCGTCGTGTGATCGTCGCCGCCGCTGTTGTTTGCTCGTTGGGCGTAACGTCCGCGTTCGCAGCCAGCGCGGTCAAGACGCCGGACTTCGACAAAGTCAAACTTCCCAATGGGGTCACGTTGCTGCTGATGGAGCGGCACGACGTGCCGCTGATCTCTTTCAATGCCGTGGTGCGCGGTGGCGCACTGAGCGATCCTGCAGATCGATTGGGCACGGCCAACCTGCTCGCGGGCCTGCTGGAGAAAGGCGCGGGCTCGCGCAACGCCATCGAGTTCGCGGAGACAGTAGGTTCTGTCGGCGGCACCATCGAAACCGGCGCCGCCACCGAAAGCGTTTCGGTCTCGGGCTCGTTCCTCGCGCGCGATCAGAAGCTGATGGTCGAGTTGCTGGCCGACGTATTGCAACGGCCGCGCCTGGAACAATCGCAGTTCGAAGCTTTGCGTGCCCGGTATATCGAGTTCATCCGCGCTGCCAAGGATTCAGACCGGTCTTCGCTCACACCGATTTACGGTGCCGTCGCTCTGTTCGGCGAACATCCTTACGGCAGGCCGGTGGGTGGCAGCGAGGCGAGCCTCGCCGCCATCACACACGCGGATGTGCAGAAGTATTACCAGGATCACGTGGGCGCAGATCGAGTGATCATCTCGGTGGCTGGCGACTTCAAGACGGCGCAACTGAAGTCCTTGTTGACGCGCGCGTTCTCGAGCTGGCGCAAAGCTGGCCAGCCGTTGCCGAGCGTGCCCAAGCAACCCGAGGTCACGGAGCGTCGCGTGTTGCTGGTCGATGCGCCCGACGCCGTACAGTCGTATTTCTGGGCGGGCGATGTGAGCGTCGCCAGGAAAGATCCGCGGCGCGCCTCGCTGGATATCGTGAACACTTTGTTCGGCGGGCGGTTCACCTCGATGCTCAACACCGAGCTGCGCATTCGCAGCGGCTTGAGCTATGGCGCCAGCTCGCGCTTCGATCGCATGGCCGAAGGCGGCAGCTGGGAGCTCAGCTCGTTCACTCGCACTGAAAAAACCATCGAAGCCATCGACCTGACATTTGCCACGCTCGACCAGCTGCATGAGGGCGCGATCGGCGAACCGCAGCTCGACTCGGCCAAGAGCTACGTGCTCGGCCAATACCCGCTCGGTTTGGAAACAGCCTCGCAGTGGGCCTATCACATGGCCACGCTCGAGCTTTACGGCCTGAACCGCAGCTACATCGACGACTACGGCGACGCTTTACGAGCCGTGACGCTCGAAGACGCCAAGCGCGCCGTTGCAGATGTGATTCCGCCCAGTCAGCAAGCGGTGCTAGTAGTAATCGGCAAAGCCGACGCGATCCGCGATCAGTTGCGCAAGTACGGCCCGCTCACGGAAGTGAAGCTCTCGGATCCGGAGTTCCAGCCACGCTCATGAGCCGCGCGGCCGATCTGCCATGCAGATGCGGCCGAACGATTAACCCGGAGTTCATACCGGCAACGCGATGTCGTCACTGTCTCTATATACAGTGGCCCGGGGTCGGGCTATGATCGTTCTCCCCCACCTATCGAGCAAACACGGAAGTCAGCCACGGACACCACGCCCGCATGAGCGAATGGCCGCACACGTCGATTCACGCCGCCCTGCTGCAGTCCATTCGCAGGCACGCGATGAAGCAGCCCCACTGGCGCTTCACGCAGCTGGAGGTGTTGCACGATGCACTGGCTCGGATGATTCAGCTCGAGCCGGACGAGCTGTGCGTGGTCAGTTGTTTCATCGACGCGCAGCGTTGGTACGTGATGACGACATCGCGAGTATTCGGGATCTATCGCGGCACCCGGTTCGAGTTCTCGCCGCTGCAGATTCGCCGCTGCACCTGGGGCGACTTCAAGCAGGAGGGCCGTCTACAGATCGAGCTCGCCGAAGTTCAGCTGGCCGACGGCGCACGCGTCACGCTGGCTTACGAAGCCGGTTTCGCCGCCATCGCGCCGATCTATTACGAACGTTTCTGGCATACCAGCTATCCGGCGCTGGCCGGGGTCGAGCGCGTGGCCGACAAACCTGACCGGCCCTGAGCGCGGATTGACCCCCGGGCGTTGTGTGAAGCTTGTCACATCGCTAAAAGTTGCTGGTTGGCGGCGGCCTGAATGATGCGGCGGGCGGCACCAAAAGTTTGGCGTAAATCCGCTGAAAAACGCTTGTTTGTGCGCCGGGTGACGCCAAATGCTGACAATTTTTCCGACATGGACAAACGCCGAAAGCCGAATAGACTCGCGGCATCGTTTGCACTTCCTCGCAACGAGTTTCTCCGCTATCCATGCAGTATCGGCGCAGCGATTTCGATGTCACGAACACCGTGCAGGTGAGCTCACCTGACGCGGTCCGTCGGGCGGTCGTCGATCTGTATCGACAGACCTGGCCGCACTATCCTTGGGATCGGGTCGACACCGCGTTCCGGGATTTCGAGCGATTGTTCAACGGTCAGTTTCCCGGGTACTACGGCTGCGACACCGTTTATCACGACCTGCAACATTCCCTGGATGGAACGTTGGCGGTGGCGCGGCTGATCGTCAGTTACGATCGCACCCACCTGGCCGACGAGCGTCTCGGGCCGGAGCGCGCCATCCTCGGCGTGGTCACCGCCCTGTTTCACGACGCCGGTTATATCCGTCAGACCGACGACCAGACCCATCGCAACGGCGCCGAGTTCACGCTCAGTCACGTGAGCCGCAGCGCTCAGTTCATCGGCCGCTACCTGCCTACCATCGGCATGGCCGAGTGGGTGCCGGTGGCCACCAAGATCGTGCACTTCACCGGTTACGAAGTGCAGTTCGATCAGATTCGTCTGGATGACCCGCGCGATCGCAAGCTCGGGCACTTGATCGGCACCGGCGATCTGATCGCGCAGATGTCCGATCGTTGTTATCTGGAAAAGTGTCGCGACCGCCTGTATCCGGAGTTCGTGCTGGGCGGCATCGCCATGCCCAGCGATGCATCGGGCAAGACTTCCGTGAAATACAGCTCCGGCCTGGACGTGCTGCGACAGACCCCCAGCTTCATCGAAGACGTGCGCCGCTCGCGCCTGGATGGCGAGTTCGCGAGCGCGTACAGATATCTGGAATCGCTGTTCAACGGCCGCAATCCGTACATGGAAGCCATCGAGGCCAATCTGAACTATCTGAGCGAAGTGTTACGCACCGGACGCTGGCCCATGCTCCGGCGCGACCCGCCCTGCTTCACCTGGGAGCGCAACCCGGTGCAGAACATCCGCTCGCTGGTGATCGGCCATCTCAAACAAGTCTGGAAGAGCGGCTAAACATTGGCGCGCCGCCAGATAACATGGCGGGATGACCATCGACTCGGCGGACACTACCTGGATGAATCTCGGCGTCGCGCTCGCCGTCGGATTCCTCATCGGCATCGAGCGCGAACGCAGTAAAGGCGATGGCCCGCGGCGCGCGGTCGCCGGTCTGCGCACCTTCACCCTGATCGCACTCGCCGGCGCGCTTGGGCTGTGGATCGGTGGCGTCTATGTGTTCATCGGCACCGGCGCCATCGTCGGCGTGCTGATCGCGGTCGGCTACATGCGAACTCGCGACACCGATCCTGGCCTCACCACCGAGATCGCGATGGTGGTCACGCTATTGCTGGGCGGGCTGGCGGTGCATGAGCCGCGCCTCGCCGCCGCGTTGGCAGTGATCGTGGCCATGTTGCTCGCCTTTCGCACTCCTGCGCACCACTGGGCCAAGGACGTTCTGACCGATGCAGAAATGCGCGACGGCTTGCTACTGGCGGCTGCCGCGTTGGTCATTCTGCCGCTTACACCGACCGAACCGATCGATCCTTGGGGCGTCGTGCAGCCACGCAAGTTGTGGTTGCTGGCGGTGCTGGTGATGGCGATCAACGCGCTGGGTTACGTCGCATTACGCGCGCTCGGGGCAAAGACCGGCCTGGCGGTGGCCGGCTTGCTGTCCGGCTTTGTTTCCAGCACTGCCACCATTGGCGCGATGGGCGCGCGCACCAAGACCCAACCCGAGCTCCACAAGGGCGCGGTGGCTGGCGCGGCCGCTTCTTCGGTGGCCACGGTGATTCAGCTCGCCATCGTGGTGGGATTGGTCAGCATGCCGACGCTGCTGATGCTCATGCCTGCCCTGATCGCTTCCGGATTGGCCGCGATCATCTACGCAGGATTCTTCGCCGTGCGTAGCTTTCGCGAGATGTCCGCGGCCGAGGACTCGCCGAAGGGACGACCGTTCGAGCCGAAGACCGCGATCGTGTTCGTGCTGGTGGTGGGACTGACGCTGCTGATCTCGGCGCTGCTGACGCAGTGGCTGGGCGATCGAGGACTGATGCTCGCAGCCGGCGTCGCAGGCTTCACGGACGCGCATGCCCCTGCCATTTCGTCAGCGTCGCTCGCTGCCAGCGGGCGTACGCACGCGGAGTTCGCCGCGCTGGCGGTGCTGGTGGGATTCACCACCAACACGGTGAGCAAGAGCGTCGTGGCGTTTTCGTTGGGCGATCGGCGGTACGCGTATGAGCTGACGCCGGGATTGCTTTTGATGGCGGCAGCTGCGTGGGCTGCGTGGTCGGTTCGAGCTTTCTTCGCTTGAGAACCGCATACTCCGCGTCGCTTTGAGCCAGCGAGAGGGTCGACACGCACGATGAGCCAACGGTTTGCCCGGCTGAATTCACGGTTTCCACGTAAGCGCGCCTTTATCACGGGCGCCAGCAGCGGGCTGGGCCTGGAACTGGCCAAGGCGCTGGCGGGCGATGGCTGGACTCTCGGTTTGTTCGATCGCAATCTCGAGCGACTCACCAGTGTCGAAGCTGCGTTGGCTGATGCCGGAGTGTCGTTGGTCGCGTATCCGGGTGATGTCACACAGGCAGACGAGCTGACCGTGGCGGTGAATTCGTTCGCAGCCACGCACGACGGCCTGGATGTGATGATCAACAACGCCGGCGTCGCCAGCGCCGGTTCGTTGATGGACATCTCGCTCGAAGACTGGCGCTGGATCATCGACATCAACGTGATGGGCGTGGTGCACGGTGCACGCGCCGCCGTTCCTCACTTGCAACGCAATGGTCGCGGCTTGTTGATCAACGTCGCGAGCGCCGCTGCGTTCGCCTCCGCGCCGGGCATGATCTCTTACAACGCCACCAAGGCGGCCGTGCTGTCCATCAGCGAGACGCTGGCCAGCGAGTTGCACTCGGCCGGCACTCAAGTGTCGGTGGTGATGCCGACGTTCTTCCGCTCTGCTCTATTGGAAACATTGCGCGGTTCCGATAGCGCACGGGCGCTGGCGCACACCCTGATGCAGCAGTCGGAATACTCGGCAGAGTCGGCTGCACATGATTTGCTGACAGCATCGGCTGACGGTCGTACTTACATTGTGCTACCCAAGGCAGCGCGCACGATGTGGCGAATGAAGCGCTGGATGCCGATGCGCTTCCTCGACCAGGTACGACGCATGGCGCAGCGATAGTTGCCGCGCGCTTCGTCAGCCGGGTGAGTCAACCGCGAGCAGGAAGCGCGTGTAAATTTCAGGCAGGCGCGCCAGTACCTGGGACTTGCCTTCGATGCCGCTGCCCTCCAACACTCGCCGCAGCGTCGACAGACTCAACGATTCGAGCGCCGGCAGCGCGATCGGCGCATAGCTCAGATGCCAGGGCTCCGGGCTCACGCCGCCGCGATCGGTGCGGTACGGCCGAAAGAAACCGAAACGTCGCATATTCACATCGAGCCATTGCGACAGGCGCGCGAATATTCCGTCCGGCGCGTACTCGACAGGCAACAGCTCGACGGTGTAGCCCGGCGGCACCGCGGCCGCGTCGATCACATCGACATCGCTGCCCCAATGATGCCGGCTGCCGCCCGGAATCGCCGACCAGCACAGGATGGCGTCGATGGCTTCGGAATCAGAAAGCTGGCTGCGATCCAGCAGCGCACCCTGGCGATCGTAGATGGCCCGCTCGCCGTTCCACTTGCGGTTCCAGATGCCCAGCTGCGCATTGAAATCGCGGAAGCTGGAACGCGGCGCGAGATCGATGCCATCGGCCCGCGCGGCATCCCTCATCGCCAGGAAAGATGCCACCGCTTCGTAGTGAAGCGCGCAAAGCGGATCACTCAATTCCACGACATGAGTGCGCGCCTGTCCGGTGAGCTCGAACTCGTTCATTACGATCTGCGTCCTCGAAACAATGCCGAAAGCGGCTGGAAATGCGGCAAATGCCGCTGTTTTTGACATTCTAATCGTTCGGTATGTCAAAAAAACCGACAAGTAAACTGTGGTGTATTACCGGCACGAAAAACCCGAGTATCATGCGATGAGGCGTATTTTCACACACCACGCGAGCGGGCAGCGCGGAGTATGGGTTGAGATCCCGGGGCCTCAAAATCAGGTTGCTCTCCGTCGCGATTGCGGCGGGCATGGCCATTGCGGCGACCCTGTTCCTGCTGGAATACCTCGACTATCGCAAATCCAGCGATGCGCTGGTGAGGCAAGGCGAGCGCTCGCTGCTGACCGCCGAAGCGCAACGCCTCGACCTGCTGGCGAGCGACATGGCTGCCGCTGGCGCGCAGGCGCTGGAAATCGCGTTGAAAGATCAGGACCGGCGCACCCTGGAAATGGTCGTCGACTCGCTGTTGAACAATCCCTATTCGATTTCGGCGCGCGTGCTGGCGCCCGACGGCGAGGTGATGTACCAGACGATCCGCAAGGATCAATGGAGCAAGCAGCTCACCGATCAGGACAAGCGCACCATCCGTCGCACGCTCGGCGGGGTCGAATCGCTCGGCACCCTTGAGATCGTGGTCGGCAGGCCGGGTCTGGCGGACACGGCGCACGCGCTGCGCACTCAGCTCGAACGAGTGCAGCAGCGCGACTTCGAGCGCCGCATCTGGATCGTCGCCGGCATGGGCGTGCTGATCACGGGTTTGTTGACGCTGGTGGCGTGGATGCTAGCGCAGCGGCTGGAGCGTCCCATCGTCGAGCTGATCCGCTCCGCTGAACGCATCGGCGAAGGCGACTACACGCGACCTCACAAGGTCACCAGCAACGACGAGATCGCCGAGCTGGAAATGGCGCTGGATCGCATGCGGCAGAACCTGCGCCAGACCACCATCACCAAGAACTATCTGACCATCGTCCTGAACAGCATGAACGACGCCGTGCTGGTGACCTCCCCGGACGGCATGGTGCGCAAGATCAACGACGCCGCGGTCCGACTGTTCGGCTACAACGAAGAAGAGATCGCCGGTCAGCCGTTCATGAACCTGATCGCCGAAAGCGAGCGCGAGAACTTTTCACTGGAGACCGCGGGCGTCGAGACGCGCGAGACCGTCATCGCCACCCACAGCGGGCAAACCATCCCGGTGTCGCTGTCCGGTGCGCCCATTGCCGGGGACGATCCGCAGTTCCAGGGCACGATCTTCGTCGTTCGCAACATCACCGATCGCAAGCGGGCCGAGCGTCGCATTCGCTACCTGGCGCGCTACGACGCGCTGACCAAAGTGCCGAACCGCATGCAGTTCCAGCACATGCTGCAGCAGGCGATCGCTCGCGCCCGTCGCAACGACCGCGGCATCGTGATGCTGTACCTCGACATGGATCGGTTCAAGGAGATCAACGACACGTTCGGTCACGCCGCCGGCGACCGCACGCTCGAGGTGCTCAGCGAACGTTTGATTCGCATCCTGCCGCGCGAGGCGGTGGTCGGCCGACTGGCCGGCGACGAGTTCGGTTTGTTCATCGAAGGCTTCGCCGATTCCGAGGATGAGCGCACGCAAGCGGCGAACCTCGCGCGCATGGTGCTCGCCGAAGTCTGCAAGGCCTACTACGTCGATCAGCAGGAAGTGTTCCTGACCGCCAGCGTCGGTATCGCGTTCTGCCCGAAGGATGCGGAGAACGTCATCGATCTGATCCGTAACGCCGACGCCGCGATGTACCACTCCAAACAAAACGGCGGCAACAGCTTCGCGTTCTACTCGCCGGACATGAACGGCGCGGCGGTCGAGCGGCTGATGTTGAAGAGCAAGCTGCGTCGCGCGCTGGAACGCGATGAGCTGATGATGCTGTATCAGCCGAAGGTCGACCTGCGCAACGGCCATGTCATCGGCGCCGAGGCGCTGCTGCGCTGGCGCTTGCCGGGGCACGGCGACATTTCGCCGTCGCAGTTCATTCCGCTGGCCGAAGAAACCAATATGATCTTAGGGATCGGCGAGTGGGTGCTGAATCGCGTCTGCGCCGACTATCGGCGCTGGCAGGAGAAGATCAAGAACCCGGGCCGCGTGTCCATCAATCTGTCCTTGAAACAATTGCGCCAGGCGAGCTTCATCGCGCGCTGCAAGTCGGTGTTCCGTCGCCACGAAGTGTCGCCGACCTGCTTCGAGCTGGAGATCACCGAGACTACCCTGATGGTGGATCCGAAACGCACCATCAAGCTGCTGGATGAGCTGTACGCCATGGGCCTGCATCTGTCCATCGACGACTTCGGCACCGGCTACTCGTCGCTGTCGGCCTTGCAACAGTTTCCGATCGGCACACTGAAGATCGACCAGTCGTTCGTGCGCGACGCCGCCATCAACAGCGACGACGCCACCATCGTCCGCACCATCATCGACATGGGCAAGGCGCTCGAAGTCGAAGTGGTCGCCGAAGGCGTCGAGACCGAAGAACAATTCAACTTCCTGCGCAACCGCGGCTGCCACTACGGCCAGGGCCGCCTGTTCGGCGACGCCATGTCCGCCGACGAATTTCTCGCTTTGGTCACCTCGCAGGAAAGCGGTCGGGCCAAGGTCAGCGAGCTGTTCGCGTCGTAAGCCTGTGCCGACGCCCGGCGCCGGCGCTCGTTAGCCAGAAGCGGGCGTACCCGGTACGATACGCGGCTCTTGGCAGCCGCCTGGTCCCAAGCCCGCCCATGCTCAGTTTTTCTTCCCTCGCCCTCCGGCGCGGTACGCGCCTGTTGATTTCCGATGCGTCCTTTACCGTGTATCGGGGGGAGAAGGTCGGCATCGTGGGGGCCAATGGGTGCGGTAAATCGAGCTTGCTGGCCCTGGTGCTGGGCGAGCTGCAGCCGGATGCCGGCAGCGTGGAATATCCGTCGCAATTGGTGGTGGCGCACGTGGCGCAGGAGTTGGGAGCCACTGAACGGCCAGCCATCGAGTTCGTGATGGATGGCGACGAGGAATTGCGCGCCACCGAGGCGGCAATCGCAAAGGCTGAAGCAAGCGATGCGGGCGCCAAGCTCGGTGAATTGCATGCACGATATGCGGCGCTAGGTGGATACGACGCGCGCAGCCGAGCGGGCAAGTTGATGCACGGCCTCGGGTTCACGGCAGCGGACGAAACGCGGCCCGTCAGCGCGTTCTCGGGCGGCTGGCGCGTGCGACTGAACGTCGCGCAGGCGCTGATGTGTCGATCCGATCTGCTGCTGCTCGACGAACCCACCAACCACCTCGACCTGGATGCCGTGATCTGGCTGGAGCAGTGGCTGCGCAACTATCAGGGCACGCTGCTGATGATCGCGCACGATCGTGAGTTCCTGGATCGCACCGTCGAGCGCATCGTTCACATCGAGAACGGCGCCGCCAAGATATACAGCGGCAACTATTCGGCGTTCGAGGAGCAGCGGGCCGCGCAGCTGGCTCAACAGCAATCGATGTTTGAACGGCAGCAGCGCGAGATCAAGCACATGATGAGCTTCATCGAGCGCTTCAAGGCCAAAGCCAGCAAGGCCAAGCAGGCGCAGAGCCGTGTCAAGGCGCTCGAACGCATGGAGCGCATCGCGCCGGCGCACGTCGACTCGCAATTCGAGTTCACGTTCCTGGCGCCACAGAAGCTGCCGCGGCCGCTGTTGGCGCTGGAGAAACAATCGGTCGGCTACGGCGAGCGCGTCGTGCTGGAAAACGTCAGCATGACCATCGCACCCGGCAGTCGCATCGCCCTGCTCGGCCGCAACGGCGCGGGTAAGTCGACGATGATGAAACTGCTCGCCGGCGAGCTGGCCGCGTTCGACGGCAAGCGCACCGAGGCTCGCGATCTGAAGATCGGCTACTTCGCGCAGCATCAGCTCGAGCAATTGTCAGTCGACGATTCGCCGCTGGCTCATCTGAAACGCTTGGGCGGAGAAGCCGCGGCGAAGGCGACGGAACAGGAGCTGCGCGGCTTTCTAGGCAGTTTCGGCTTCAGCGGCGATCGGGTGTTCGAGCCCGTCGGCCCGTTTTCCGGCGGCGAGAAAGCGCGGCTGGTGCTGGCATTGACCAGCTATCTACGACCGAACCTGTTGCTGCTCGACGAGCCCACCAACCACCTCGACCTGGAAATGCGCCAGGCACTGGCCATGGCCTTGCAGGATTACGAAGCCGCCGTCGTGCTCGTTTCCCACGATCGTCACTTGCTGCGCGCGGTTGCCGATGAGTTGATCCTGGTGGACCAGGGGCGGGCCGTGCCGTTCGATGGCGATCTGGACGATTATGCGCAGTGGTTCACCAAGCGTGAAGAAAGCGAAACGGCTGCGGAAGAAGCCGGGTCGTCGGCTCTCAGCGCCGAGCAGAAGAAACAACGCAAGCGCGAGGAAGCCGAGCGGCGCAATCGATTGAGCCCGCTGAAGGCGGACATCGCCCGGCTGGAGAAACAGCTCGCCAAACTCGAAGGGGAGCGCGGCGCTGTCGAGACCGCGCTCGCCGATCCGGACATCTACAACCCGAGCTCCAAACAAAAGTTGCAGGAGCTGCTGCAGAGACAAACCCAGCTCAAGCGCGACATCGCCAGCACGGAATCGGCCTGGCTCGAGGCCAGCGAAAAGCTCGATGCGGAGATGGCCGCTGGAAGCTGACCGATATTCTCCAGCCTCGCAGATGCGACCGTCGTGACCGCACCGTCCGCAGCGTCATGGCGGGTCACGGTGCGGCAACGATGCGGCGTGGAACTTCATTTCTTGAGCTGAGCATCCACCAGCGCGTCCGCCGCGGCCACGAGGAACTGCTGCGGACCGTTCTTGCCCAGGCACTGCGCCGCCGAGAAAGCGCCATCCACGAGCAATAGCAACTGTTCCGTGAGCTCTTCCGGATCCTTCACGCCTTGGATGTTATCGACCAGCCCGCGCAGGCGGCGTCGCAGTTCGTACATCACTTCGTTCGCTACCAAGCGCGCTGGATGTTCAGGATCGGAGAAGGCGGCTGTGACATTCATGAACGGACAGCCTCGGAAATGTGAGCTGCTCACGTAACGCGCAATGCCTGTGAGATGCGCACGCAGGCGAGCGCGTGGCTCCGGGTCGCTACTTGCAGCGGTCCTGTCCCAGCCCGCCCAGCGGTCCTTCTGTTCCTGCTCCAGGACCGCCACGATCAACGCATCCTTGGATGGAAACCAGCGATAGAGACTGGTCTTCGCGACGCCCGACTCGGCCACCACGGTATCGACGCCGACCGCGCGCACGCCTTCTTTGTAAAACAACTCCCGAGCCGTGTTGAGAATCCGGTCCCGGACGCTTTCGGTGGGCGCGGCCGCTGCTTCGCTGCCCGCGCGTGCTTTGCTGGATGGACTCATACGACCCCTTTCGACAGTTGACAGCGCTACAGACCTGTACGTAGCATACGAACAGACAGGTCTGTAGCGTCGTCTATTAGGCCTCGGGCACCCGGCCAGTGCAATCGAAGCTCTCTATGCGACGGCTCGCCTGTCAGAACTGACCTACCTGTGCGCGTAGCTCTACCTCCGGGAGACGGCAATGAATACTTCTTTAACCACTGGCCTGGCCATTCTGGCCGCGACTCTCGCTATTCCCGCCACTACTGCTTACTCGGCCGCATGCGGCATGCGAGTGATCCACAGCGACACTGATTTCCCCGAGCGCGCGCAACTGCGCGGGCAGAAGGGGACTGTGTATCTCAACGTGACCCTGGACGCCAATGGTCGCGCCACCGGCGCGGAAGTCGAGCGCTCCAGCGGCCATCTGCTGCTCGATCTCGCCGCCAAACGCAGCGTGCTCAAGAACTGGCAGTTCGACGTCTCTCATTGCGATCACGCCTTGCCCGCCAGCCATCAGGTCGCGGTGGAGTATCGCAACGAGGAGTACGAGTAATCGACCCCTTGTCTCCTCCCTCGCATCCCCACAAGGAGGGAGGAGTCTTTTTTCTACTCGGCTACACGATGCCGGACCGCTGCAGTTCCTCGATCTCGCTGTCAGTCAGTCCGGCATCCGCCAACACTTCACGTGTGTGCTGCCCGAGCAGCGGCGGCGCGGACTGATAACGCAGCGGCGTGCCTGACATCTTGATCGGGTTCGCCACCATGGGCACCCTGCCTGCCTGTGGATGCGGCAGATCCAGTTTCATGCCGCGACTGACCACCTGCGGGTGTTCGAACACCTGAGCGAGATTGTTGATGCCGCCCACCGGAATGCCGAGCGGCTCGAACAGCGCAATCCATTCCGCGACCGTCTTCTGCTTCAGCACGGCCGCGAGCATCGGGACCAGCACGTCACGATTGCGCACTCGATCGTCATTGCGCAGAAAGCGTGCGTCCTGATGAAACGTCTGACCCGCAGCCTCGCAAAGTTTCGCGAACTGCCCATCGTTGCCAACCGCAACAACGAACTGCCCATCCGACGCATCGAACACCTGATAAGGCACGATGTTGGCGTGCGCGTTGCCCATGCGCTTCGGCGCACGCCCACTGATCAAATAATTCATGTTCATGTTGGCGATCATCGCGACCTGCGAATCCAGCAGCGCCATGTCGATGTACTGCCCGACGCCGGTCAGCGACCGATGCACGATGGCCGCGAGAATGGCGACCGTCGAGTACATGCCGGTGGTGATATCCGCCACTGCCACGCCGACTTTCTGCGGCCCGCCGCCCGGCAGATCGTCCTTTTCACCGGTGATGCTCATCAATCCGCCCATGGCCTGAATGATGAAGTCGTAGCCCGCCACCTGACGCATCGGCCCGGTCTGCCCGAAGCCGGTAATGGAGCAATAGATCAGTCCCGGATTGAGCGTTTTGAGTTGTTCGTAGCCGAGGTTGTAACGAGCCAGATCGCCCGCCTTGTAGTTCTCGATGAGCACGTCGGCGCGCGCGGCCAGCCGCCGCGCCACTTCCTGTCCCGCAGGCTTAGAAATGTCCAGCGTGACCGACTTCTTGCCGCGATTGGCGCCCAGGAAATACGCGGACTCCTTGGTGTCCTTGCCGTCGCGATCTTTCAAGTACGGCGGCCCCCAACTGCGAGTGTCGTCGCCGACGCGCGGCCGCTCGATCTTGACCACCTCCGCCCCGAGATCGGCGAGGATCTGCCCGCACCATGGACCTGCGAGCACCCGGCTCATGTCCAGTACGCGGATGTGCGACAACGCCCCGGAAGAGGCCGGATGGGAACTGGAACTTTCGGGCTTCATACTGCTTCTTGAAAAGGTCCGAGGGCGTTCGGCCGCGCAAACTAATCGCAGCCGGGCCAGCGGATCAAGGACGTTTGGATCACCAGCGCATGTCGGTGCCGCACCATGGTTCTGCACAACCGATCTGGTTTGTCGATGTCGATGCTGAGTGTGACCGCTTTGCTCGGTTGGGGGTCGGCGTTCGCTCAGGAGCCGTCGTCCACCGCTGTAATCCCTGCCATCACCCAAGAGTCTGCGCCAACGCGCAAGCCCTTGGACCTGCGCCCACCCAACATCACGCATCTGTTTACGTCGGAGCAGCTAAATGAAATTTTAGCTGCGACCTTCGTGCGCGAGGATATCGAAGAAGTGGAGGTCGAAGGCGAGCGTGATCGCCGGCCCACCGCCACGCCCAACGTCTGGCCTGGCATCGCCGCGCCGATCTGGGCCCTGCTCAACCCCAGCCAATCCTGGCGCATCTTCGCGCCTCTGCCTCCGGACCAGACCGATCGCCTGCAATACGTACGCGCCGATGCCACGGACGCGTATGTGCTGGAGCCCGCCGGCGTGCCTTCACCTCACGCGCAATAGATACGCTCCGCTTTAGCCCCTCCGGCTGCCGGAGGAGATCGGGACGCGGCTTCCGGCCGGACATGATCGAGCGAGCAACCCATCGTCTATGCGACACTCTCGGCGATTCCTCGCTAAGGCGCCTCTATGACCTCATCTGCTCCCGCAGTTCGCGTCGAACGCGAACGCATTCTGACTTTCCAGGGCGGCTGTAACTTTCGCGACATCGGCGGCTATCGCACTCAGCAGGGCTCCAGCACGCGCTGGGGCAAGGTGTACCGCGCCGGCGTGCTCACCTACTTCACCGACGACGATCACGCCCCGCTGACCGACCTCCAAGTGCGCGCCATTTGCGACCTGCGCCGCGCCGAAGAACGCGAGCGCGAACCGACGCGTTGGCCACATGCAAACATCAACGCGTTGTTTTGGGACGATGGCATCGTCACGCCCACCATCCGTGGTTTGTCGGCTGAGCGCCCGAAGAACGCTCAGGGAATGTTCGATTCCATGGTCGCGTTGTATCGCGCCCTCCCCGAGTGGATGGGCCCACGCATCGGCGGCATGTTCGCCGCCATCGCCGCCGGCGATGTGCCCATGGTGATTCACTGCGCCGCCGGCAAAGATCGCACCGGTATCGCGGTGGCTGTTCTGCTGAGATCGCTCGGCGTTCCGGAGGAGACGGTCATCGAGGATTATTTGCTCACCAACACGTCGGGCAACTTCGAAGAATTCATCCGCTCGCGCCACCAAGCCCACCTCGGCGTCACCGACACCCACAGCCCACTGCTCTCGATGCCCGAAGACATGCGACGCGTATTGTTCAGCGCCGACGCCGCATTTCTGCACGCGGCGTTTGAGCAGATTGGAGATGTCGAGGCTTATCTCGCTAAAACCGCTGGCATCTCAGCATCGGTACAGGAGCAAGTTCGAACGGCTTTGTTGGAGTGAGGTCCGGCGCGGGATACGTCACTGATCAAGGCATCACGGGAGGCTTGTACTCCAGCGTCATCCCGAACGCCCAAAGCAAGAACAACACCACCGGCACATGCACGATGAACTGAATCATCGTGTAGCCGATCACGTCACGGGCGCGAAGTTTCAAGATGCCGAGGAGGGGTAGCATCCAGAAAGGATTGATGAGATTGGGAAGAGCCTCCGCGGCGTTGTACACCTGTACCGCCCATCCCAAGTGAACCTTCAGCTCGTTGGCCGCCTGCATCACATACGGCGCCTCGATGATCCACTTGCCACCGCCGGACGGCACAAAAAACCCGAGCACCGCGGAATAAATACCCATCACCACCGGAAACGTCTCACGATTCGCCGCCTGCGCAAAGAAGGTGGACAAGTGATGGGCGATGCTCTGCCCATCGCTGCCGACGGCAGACACCAGCATGGCAGCGATACCGCCATAAAAGGGAAACTGAATCAGCACCCCACTGACACTCGACACACTTCTCGACACCGCATCGAGAAACACGCGAGGCCGCCAGCACAGCAACAAGCCCAGCATCACGAACAGAAAGTTATAAGTATTGAGATTGGAGATCGCCAGCGCCGCACCCTTGGTCGCGAATTCCTGAATCAGCCACACCACTCCAAGCGCCGCGATCAGAACATTGAGCAAAGGGCTGTGTTCCAACCATTCCCCGGGCCTGGACGACTCCACAGACGTGACAACCGGCGGCGGCTCAGCAACCGCCCCCAACCGACGCGCCGTCTGAGCGTTTTCACCGCGCGGAGCAGTCAGCCAGGCAATCGCCAACGTCACGACAATCAGAACAGCCGTCAGCGCCACCGACTGCCACAGAAATATCGTCTCGGTGAATGGAATCACGCCCGTGATCTGCAACAGCGCTGGGGGCATGCTGGCGGGATTGGCCTGCAGCTGCGCTGCCGAGGACGACAAGCCCATCGCCCACACCGACCCCATCCCCAAATACCCCGCCGCAGCCGCCGCGCGGTAATCCATATCGAGATCGTCACGGCGTGACAGCGCACGCACCAGCAAGCTTCCGAGCACCATGCTCAAGCCCCAGTGCAACAGCGAGAACAGCATGCTGATCCCAGCAACCCAACACACCGCTCCACGACCCGTGCTCGGGAAAGCGGCGAGCTTGTCGATCAAGCGTGCAGCCGGTGGCGAACTGGCCACGACGTAGCCGCCGATGATGATGAAGCTCATCTGCATGGTGAACGGGATGAGACTCCAGAAGCCGTCGCCAAACGCCTTGGCCGTTTGCGTCACCGGCGAGCCCAATGCGATCGCCGCAACGGCGACAATGATCACGCCCAGCACCGCGAAGACATAAGCGTCCGGGATCCAGCGCTCCGACCAGGCACAGCATCGCAAGGAGATGCGCTCCAGCGCGCCGACGTGTCGATTCATGTTTTGAGTTGCCAGCTTGGTTCACCCGCGAGGCGGCGCAACCCTCGCGAGCCCATCCAGGCTCGCACCCCTGAGGTTCACGCCGCGGACCGTTACCCTACCTTGATTGTAATCGTGTTGTCCGGCTGATCGAGCCTCGCGATCAGGGTCACTCGGTCGATCCGCGCGGCGCCTTTGCGATAAGGATTCGCGTCATGAGTCAGCGAGATGTTCTGTCCGTTGACGTTCACCTCGCTCACGCCCCAGCCGGCGCTGTCGACTTCATAGACCAGCGACACGGGCTTACCGAACAACGACAGCCGCACGCGCAGGCCGCTCAGCGCCGATGGGATGACCGGATCGAGCGTGACATCGTGAGCCTCGATACTGAGCCCGAGGAATCGACGCACGATCAGTGCCAGCCCGATGCCGGCGCCGCTGGAATATATGCGCCAGCCACCATCGAGCGGCACGGTGCCGCGAGCCACCCGCTCGTATTCCGCACTCGCCTGGTAGCGATCTTCGAACGCGGCGTCCGAGCTGGAGTAGTAGCAGTTCGACTGCCGCAGCGTCGCGCTGGGCGCCAGGCTCTGGATGCCAATCGGGTTGGCCTGACACAAGGCCCGGAAGAACCGTTCAGTCTCACCGACTCGCGCCAGCGCTTGCGCGTAGCGAAGGTGCGCATGCATGTACATCAACCCGATTTCGCGACCGAAGAACGTCGCGCTCTCGGCGCGCTGGAAAAAACGTTGCGGCCCACCGTGATAGTTCATCGGCCGGTCGAACAAGCGAATGCCATCTGGCCCGCTCAGGTGCAGATCGATCAAGCGCAGATGCTGTTGTACCTGTTCCGGGCTCAGCAGGTCCTCGAGGATGGCGTGAATCATCGCCAGCGAGCTGTAACGCACGCCAGTGATGCCATCGCGAGGGTGCAGCAGGTAGCTTTCTTTGCCCTTGTCTTCGAACAAGGCGTAACCGGTGAGCACACCATCCACCAGCAGCACGTGCTGAAAATCGCGTTTGACGTTCTCCGCCCAACTCTCGAAGCGCGCCGCCTCCGGCTCGCGGCCGAGGCTTCGCAGCGCCTGCGCCAGCGTTATCAGCACCTGATGATGAAGCGTGACCGTCCAGGAGCTGCACAGGTGCTCGCGCATGGCCGGGTCGGCCGGCTGTAAAGCGTCGTTCCAGTCGCCATGACCATATGCTGCGAGTGCAGTGCCACCGGCGACGCGCCGTTCGATCACCTTGAGCGCACGCTCCACATGTTTCCAAACCGAAACGGCCGGCATGGCATGACCGCTCGTGTAGTACGGTACCGGCTCGTCGAGAATGGAGCTGTCGCCCGAAGCAACCAGGTATTGAGCCAGCGCCAGTAGCGGCCAGAACACGATATCGCCGTGTGAATCCCCGGCCCGAATGTCTCGTTCGCGATCGAAAAACATGAACCATTGCGGCCAGTCGCCATCCGCCGCCTGCGCCTGCATGACTCGCAACAGCAAGTCGCGAATGGGTGCAAAGTGGCCCATCGCCAGCAGCATCTCCACCGGTCCCTGCGTAACATCGCGAGTGCCCCATCCGCCTCCGGAGTATTGCTCCAGCCCACGCGGCGACAGGTAGTGCACGAATGCGTTGTGCTTGAACCAAGGCAGGATTTCCGCGAGACGATCGACTTGCACCGCATGCGAGCTTCCGGCCGGCGCCTCGATACCCAGCAGCTCGACCAGCGGCGCACCGCTCGACTTCGGCACATCGATACTCTCGGTCACCAGATTGCCGCGCACCGTCAGTGCGAACCACTTGGTGGCCGCGATCACCATGCAAACGAACGGCTGCTGACGTGAACGTCCATCGCGGAACAAAAGCTCATCCCCGCCAACAGCCTCCAGCTTCGCGTCGGCATGCGGCGTGAGGACAAAGCACCCTTGCGGGAAGCGCTTGGCGAGATCGCTGTTCTCGGCCGGTTGAATGACAACTTCACTGCCATCCTGACGCCACTGCGCCCCGCCGAGCACACTGCCATCGTCGCCGTTGAGCGCGACGTGACTCGAAACAAGAATTCTCGGCGCCGCCCCCGAGAGCACGCTGATTTGCAAGCTCATCTGATGCTCGGCCCGAGCCTCGCTGCGAACTTCGATCAGCCCGCCGGAATGTTTGTAAATCCATCGACACGCGTCCGGCCCGATCTCAAAGGCGGAAGGCGTGTCGAGCAACTGCCATTCGCCGCTGATGTCGACAAACACACGCAACCCGTGCGAACGGAACAGCCCCAGATAGCTGTGCACGGTGGACAGCAACCGGTTGAAGCTCACATGGCCCTGAGTGAGCATCGAGTGGAACACGCCATTCATCCACACCGTAGACGTGAGTGCCAGCTCGTCCGGCGTCGTGTGCCGACCCGAGCGCAATATGTGGCCGTGAGGGCGCAGCACCCGGGTTTCCTTGGCGCGCAAAGCCACATGGCTGTCGGCATCATGGAAGAAAGCAAGTACGTTGCCCTGTTCGTCCCGTTCTTCGTGACGACGCTGCGTGCCGAACAGCTCACCGAGCTCGTCCGATTGAAGATCGAGCGCCTTCAATAGCGGCGCGTGACTGAACAAGGTCGATGCATCGATCGCCTCGCCAGGCGTGAGATCGAACTCCGTAAATGCCGCCTCTGGCAGCGCAAGAGCTCGATCGACTGCATCCAGATCGGTGGGCGAGGTCGCCGCTTGATGATCGGCACTCAAGCTGCCGAAGAACCCCGTGCTCGCACGCTCGGCCGGCGCGAGCTGTAAAGGCTCGTCCTGGATCGCCACCATCGAATGCTCGTGCTGCAGCCGTCGAGTGGGCAGACCCTGCACGATTCCAATCGGGCGCTCGCCTGCGCGACTGGCCAGCCCATGCACTTGCATTCCGTCGGTCGCGAAACCGACGGCCTGTCGCATCGAGCCGATCACACACCATGGATTGCAACCGCCGGCAGAGAGATTCTGGCGGGACGCCACCACATGGCCGTGCTTGGGGTGTGACAACGGGGTGTGGTCGACGTACTGACTGACGTAGAACTCGTTCAGGCGCACGGTCGCATACGGGGCGAGCGCCACGTCCTGTACATAAATGACGTCGAGCTGTTGCGCCGTGCCTGAAGAATTTTCCAGGCTCACCTGCCAGAACCACGCGGGCGCTGAGCTCGCGAGTCGCAGTTGAACCGTATAGCGAACGCCCGACCATTCGCCCGCGCCAATCCACGCATCGCCTGAACGAGTGAAGCGGGTTGGACTGCGCGGCCCGAGCAGTTCGATGTACTGCACCGCGTCGGCGTTCAACCGTCGCAAGTACAGATTGGCCACGCCGCCTTCCAACTCGTTGCCGAGGAACAGATTGACGATGGTTTCGCCGTGGTCCATGCGTCGCACGGCGCCGTTCTCCAGCAGCTCGACGGCCAATCCGGCGGGACTCTCCAAGCGCGTGATCTGTGATAGCGGCATCTGCGACTTTCCTGGCGCTTGCGACAGCGTTGCAATAAGGCGCGCAGTGTAGTGC
The DNA here is from genome assembly GCF_016801985.1 of Steroidobacter gossypii. Classification (GTDB taxonomy): domain Bacteria; phylum Pseudomonadota; class Gammaproteobacteria; order Steroidobacterales; family Steroidobacteraceae; genus Steroidobacter; species Steroidobacter gossypii. The sequence goes on from NZ_JAEVLS010000001.1 coordinate 870,876, forward strand.
ATGCACTTCCAGGCGCGGAACCGCAGGCTTACTGATGACCTTACAGAGGGACCTCCCCCGAGCCTAACGCTCGTTCACCTCCGCTCCAGGAGATCGCCATGAAAATCCGCGAAGCCATGACTCCAGACGTTCGCATGGTCCGCCCGGACCAGACCATCCGCGAGGCCGCTCACCTGATGGCCGAGCTCGACATCGGCGCGTTGCCGGTGCAAGACAACGACCGATTGGTGGGCATGATCACCGACAGAGACATCGCGGTGCGCGCCGTCGCTGAAGGTCGCGGCGCCGAAACTCGCATCGGCGACGTCATGACCAACGACATCAAATACTGCTATGAAGACCAGACCATCGAGGAAGTGATGCGCAACATGGGCGAGCAGCGCCTGCGTCGCTTGCCGGTGTTGAATCGCGATAAACGCCTGGTGGGCATTCTGTCGTTGGGCGATCTGGCGCTGGAACGCGGCGCGCAGGATGAAGCCGGACAGGCGCTGGGTGGAATTTCACGGCCCGGTGGCGAGCATTCGCAAGCCACCCAGAGACATTGAGCCCAGCTTCACAGCCGCTCACCTTCCCGCGGGAGGGTGAGCCGGCCTGTCATTCGTCGTTGCCGACTTCCACCATGCGCTTGGACTTGCCGATCATCCAGGCGATGCCGATCCCGCCCGTCACATAGTTCTGCTGACGGACCAGAGGGCTGTCCTCGAATACGGCGTTGTGGAGATTGTCGTAGCGCATGTATGCGCCCACCCAGTACTTCGGGAAGCGCTTGGAAATCGCGGCGAGCACATGCGTGCCTGAATAACCGCCGTTGGCCTCGTAGGCGGCACGCTCCGCCGTCGCGAAGCGCGGCGCCACCGAATAGAAATATTCGTGATACTCGGCCGCGCCGAACAGCGGCCCGACACCGATGCCGAAGTTCCAGCCCGCCTGGCCGGCAATGTTGGCGATGTCCAGGTTCAGGCGCGGCGAAAAATTCCAGCCCAAGGTCTGTGGCGATCCTTCCAGGGTGATCGGCAATCGCAGCGGCATGACCAGATCGAGCTTCATGTCTTCCTTGGACGAACGCCACAGATGCACTTCGAGCGACGGACCGAACTCCAACGTCGGCCGCAGGTTGGGCATGCCCTCGCGCGCCTCGTTGTCGTCGCTGCTGACCGGGACAGTGGCGTTCATGCTCAGGCTCAATTCGAGGTAGCGCTGATCGAACAGCTCGCCGCGCAAACCTTCACGATCCGCTTTCAGAAACTGGCCCCGATACACGAAGTACGGCAGCGGCAACGGATAGGCATTCACTTCGTCGGAACCCCGGTAGTCCGGGAACGCCATCGCGCCGACGCCCAGGCCCGCTTCCCACAGCGGCTTTTGCTCGGCCTGCGAAGAGTTGGGCCAGGCAATAACCGCGCAGGTCAGCGCCAGCGCCGCTTTGAGCATCGAACCCATCGATCTCACATCCTTTACAGCAAGGCCTCGACTTTGGCCTTCAGATCTTCGGGCTTGGTGGTAGGCGCAAAGCGCTCGACCACCTGCCCATGCCGGTCGATCAGAAACTTGGTGAAATTCCACTTGATGGCCTCGCTGCCGAGCACGCCCTTGGCGCTGCTCTTCAACCAGCGATACAGCGGATGGGCCGTGGCGCCATTCACGTCGATTTTCTCGAACATGGGGAAGCTGACGCCATAGTTCTTTTGGCAGAAGGCGCCGATCTCTTCGGCCGTGCCCGGCTCCTGCGCGCCGAACTGATTGCATGGAAAGCCCAGAACCGCGAGCCCGCGATCCCGATACTGCTGGTACAGCGCCTCCAAGCCCTGGTACTGAGGCGTGAAGCCGCATTTGCTGGCGGTATTGACCACCAGCAGCACCTTGCCGGCGAAATCGCGCAGCGCGACCGGCTGGCCGGCCAGGCTGTTGGCCGAAAAATCGTAAACGCTGGTCATGACAGGACTCCTTCAACGCTCCTGGTCCGATACCAGAGTGAAGCTTTCGGCGAAGTACGGCGTCTCGGCAAAGCACGTAGTGGGAATGCCACGATGTTCGCTGTAGTGCAGCCGGATGCTACGCCCGACGTTCGCCGCGAGCCGCTTGGCCAACTCCTCGTCGCGTGTACTGAAGTGCCAGATCTGCGGAGCGACGCCGCCCACCACGTACAGCGCCAGTTCGCCCTCGTAGGTCTTGCAGATCCAGCCCTTGCGGGAGAACTTCTGCAGGATGCCGGCGCGTTCGCCTTCCGAATAGGACCAGCTCAGGCTGAACCAAGTCCATAGCGCGCCTAGCAACACGGCCAGCAGCACCACCCCGAGGATCAACCGGCGCAGCCAGCGACGTGGGCGATCGGAATTGAAGGTGCTCTCGGCCATGTCTTGATCTCTGTTGACGAACTCTCTCGGACAATGCCCGGAGTGTGGCCAAGGTCCAGGGCGCGCTCAACTATTTCATATGTGCGCTGGCACGGCGTGACTTGGTGGGCGGCTTGCTGGCCGCTTTGGCGGCCGGCGCCGCCGCGGCTGGCATGGGGTTGCGCAGCCCGTTGATGAAAATGTCATAGACGTGCGCGATGTAGCGCTCACGCACGGCGTCGGTCACGCCGGCGCCGCCAACGATGGACTGCAACGCATAGCGCGCGTTGAACAGATGATCGCAGGCGCCGGTCAGATTCACATAGAACAACACCGGCTCGACCGGCTTGAACTCGCCTGCCTTGACGCCTTGCTCCAACAGCTGAGCCTGCAACTCCATCAAAGGTCGCACGAACACGCGCGCGATGGTTCGTGCGCTGCTGCTCTCCGCCTCGCGATGATCCAGCAGCGAATGCATCAGCCGGTTCAGGTACGGCCGTCGGTAGAAGGCGTTGATGATGCCGGCGATATGCAAGCGCAGCTTCTCGCTGGGCGAGATATCCATGTCCAGCAAATGGCGCACCCGCTGCAGCTCGACGGCGGCATCGCGTTCCACCAGCGCGACCATCAGCCCTTCCTTGTTGCCGAAGTAGTACTTGACCAGCGCCGAATTCAGGCCCGAGTGCTCGGCGATCTCGCTCAAGGAAACATTCAGGCCGTGCCGGTCGCTCATCAACCGGCTGGCCGTGTCGAGCAGCTGGTCGCGAGCGTTGAAATCTGTGGGCATGGCGGCTCGGGCGATACGCCCCGCCTTGCGTGGCCGCTTGGCGCGGGAACGGTTGCTTTCTTTAGCCTCGGCTCGGGCTGGCACGCGGGACATCGGTTCTCGGTCGGACAATCTGGCAATGGCGCATTCTAATGCGGACATCCTCGAAACAAACAGGGTCGGCTATTCTTTAACTGATTGATTAACTTTCCGCGATAGCGTCCAATGACGACTCTGGCGCTTCCGAGCAACCTGCAGGGAATGACATGAGCACTGCGTATATCGTCGCGGCGGCCCGTACGGCGGGCGGCCGCAAGGCGGGTCGTCTGTCGGGCTGGCATCCGGCCGATCTGGCCGGCAAGGTCCTGGATGCATTGGTGGACCGCGCGCAAGCCGATCCGGCCTTGATCGAAGACGTCATCATGGGGTGCGTCAGCCAGGTGGGCGAACAGTCGAGCAACGTGGCGCGCAACGCAGTGCTTTCGTCCAAGCTACCGGAAAGCGTGCCGGCGACGTCGGTGGATCGTCAGTGCGGCTCGTCGCAACAGGCCGTGCATTTCGCCGCGCAGGCCGTCATGTCCGGCGTGCATGACATCGTGATCGCGGCGGGCGTGGAAAGCATGAGCCGCGTGCCCATGGGATTGTCGATGGTGTTGCCCGCCAAGAACGGCTTCGGCGGTCCGAACGGCGAGGCCATCAAGCAGCGCTATCCCGGCATCGAGTTCAGCCAGTTCCTGGGGGCGGAGATGATGGCCAAGAAATACGACATCTCCAAGGATCAACTCGACGAGTACGCGCTCGGCTCGCACCAGCGCGCCATCGCAGCGACTCGGGCCGGCGCCTTCGAGCAGGAGGTCGTGCCCATCGAAATCACCCTGCCCGATGGCAACAAGGAACTGCACACGGTGGACGAAGGCATTCGCTTCGACGCCACCCTGGAAGGCATTCGCGGTGTGAAGCTGATCCAGGAAGGCGGCCGCGTCACCGCCGCGACGGCCAGCCAGATTTGCGACGGCGCGTCGGGCGTGCTGATCGTGAACGAGAAAGGTCTGAAGACGTTGGGTGTGCAGCCGCTGGCGCGCATTCATCACATGTCACTGCTCGGACACGATCCGGTGATCATGCTCGAGGCGCCGCTGCCTGCCACCGAACGCGCCCTGAAAAAGGCAGGCATGAAGATCGATGACATCGATCTGTTCGAAGTCAACGAGGCGTTCGCACCCGTGCCCATCGCGTGGTTGAAAGCAACTGGCGCCGATCCCGCGCGGCTCAACGTCAACGGCGGCGCCATCTCGCTGGGTCATCCGCTCGGCGCATCCGGCACCAAACTGATGACCACGCTGGTGTACGCGCTCAAACAACGTAACAAGCGCTATGGCCTGCAGACCATGTGCGAAGGCGGCGGCATGGCCAATGTGACCATCATTGAGCGCCTCTGACCACATTTGTGCCATTCCCCAAGAAGAGTACGCTTCGCTGACCTTAGAGGTGTGTCGCACGGTTATTTCAATGGCGAGTCGGTGCGCCTGGACGGCGCGATTCGCATGGCGCCGCGCTGAGCAGTACGACTGGGAATAAGCATGCGTAGAACGATCTTCGATCCCGAGCACGAGCAGTTCCGTGAGGCGGCGCGTCGATTCTTCCAAAAGGAGATCGGCCCGCACGGCGAGCGCTGGCGCGAGCAGGGCTCGGTGGATCGTGAGGCGTATCTCAAAGCGGGCGAGCAGGGTTATCTGCTCATGTGGACGGATCCGGAGTACGGCGGCGCCGGCGTCTCGGATTTCCGCTACGAGCAGATCCTGATCGAAGAGAATGGTCGTTGGGGCGAGAGCGGCTTCTTCATGACGCTGCACTCGCGGCTGGTCGCGCCCTACATCGGTCATCTCGGCACGCCGGAGCAAAAGAAGCGGCTGCTGCCTTTGTGCGTTTCCGGCGAAGCCATCCTCGGCATCGCGATGACCGAACCCGGCGCCGGCAGCGACCTCGCCGGCATGAAGACTCGCGCCGAAGATCGCGGCGATCACTGGTTGCTCAACGGCTCCAAGACCTACATTTCCAACGGACAGATCGGCGACGTGTTCATCGTCGCCGCTCGCACCGACCCGGCGCGCAAGCACGGGCTGAGCTTGTTCATCGTCGAGCGAGGCATGCAAGGTTTTCGCCGCGGGCGCAATCTGAAAAAGATGGGCTTGAAGGCGCAGGATACCTCGGAGCTGTTCTTCGACGATGTGAAAGTGCCCAAGAGCAACGTACTGGGCGAGCCCGGCAAGGGCTTCCAGTACCTCACCACCTTTCTCGCCGAGGAACGATTGATCACCTCGGTCGGCTCATTGCAGGCGGCGCGCACTGCTTTCGAGATCACGCTGGAGTTCGTGAAGGAACGCAAAGCCTTCGGCCAGCCGATCGGCACATTCCAAAACTCCCGCTTCAAGCTCGCGGACATGCAGGCACAAATCGACGCCCTTCAATGTTTCGTCGACCAGTGCGTCATTGAACACAACGCCGGCCGGCTGGACGCCGTGACTGCCGCCGAGGTGAAGCTACTCACCACAGAGTTGGAAGGCCGCGTCGTCGACGATTGCGTGCAACTGCACGGCGGTGCCGGCTACATGGACGAATACGAAATCTCTCGCCTCTACACCGGCGCCCGCATCAGCCGCATCTTCGCCGGCAGCAACGAGATCATGCGCGAAATCATCGGCCGCTCGCTGGACCTCGACGACCGGAAACTCAGGAAAGGCTAGTGCGACCTCCTCACCGCGCTCTCTCGCCACGCGGCCGAGATTGGCGGCGACTCCGCTACGATCCACCTCGGCCATTCCGCGCGGTATGACCCCGCTACTTACTAGCTGGCTGACGAAGACGTTCGATCGTTTCTTGCGACCCTGCGTGGCGCCTTCAAGGGGATTGCGCGCCGGAGCATTGTATGAGGAGATTCACTGCATCATGATCCACGTGGCGCGCGTCACGAACCGCTGCAGATGGCCGCGATGGGTCACAAACGTACGTCGCTTTCGGCCAGGAGCGGACCTTCGCCTTCCGCACAAATTCAGCGAGCGTCAGCTTTGATCACCAGCCGATCAGACGCGAACACTTAACAAGAAAGCGACTAGGTGCCATAGCTTGAGCAAACACCCCGATCAGTCGCCGGCGACATGCGTTCGTGGTAGGCCATAGTCGCGGAAGAAGACAAAGAAGAACACTATTCCGCCAATCCATCCCGCCGACCAACCACCAAGCAAAATCCGCACCAAGTCATAATGGCTGTGAAGTAAAGAACAAATAGCCCGAACACATATGTTCGCCAATTGAACAGCCAAAATGGGATCAGCACGCCCCTCTCACGCTTGACTAGTAAGTAGAGCCAAAGAAGCGCGTGCAAGACGGTGAGGATTGCACGCGTGAGAACGAAACCCATCTTTAGCCACACCTGTGACGCGCGTGCTACGTATAGATTACCGACTCGAATCATCGCAGCCGACTTCGTCGGGCACAAACTGCGCTCCCCCAGAAGAACCTCATTCAGCGGCAGGCTGCACTACTCGGAAGGAACGAAGATACTCGTGACTCCCTTCACTCCCAGAGCCCGCTGAATTGGATCGTCCGCATGGGCACAGTACGCAGTCCACTGAGCGAACGTACTCTCACCAAGATCAGATGTTTCAACAACGGCCAAGTTCTTGCACCATTTGGTCCGCGCACTTGGATATCTCGACGCCGAAAGCCACAAGTCCGCGTCAGCAGAATCTTCGCCGTCACCGATCTCGATGTATCTTCCTTCGCGAGCAGTTCAGTGACCTTAGCGGCCAACGTGTCTATAAATATGGCCACATCCGCATAACCGGATGGGAGATCCTTGATGGTTTCCGCCGGTAACGCATCGGAGTAGCGCGTGAAGACGTGAAGGCCACGGGCGAGCAACTTCTTGTTGGTCTTCTCTGATGAAACGGCTTCCTGAAGCATCGACAAGCAGAGGTTTATAACATCCTCGATCTGGGATCCTTCGTGAATCTTCGCGCTACGAATCACAGCATCTAGGGCCCTATCGGCGAGCTCTGAATCGCCCCCTTGGGCAATCACAAGCAGCGGAGCCAGAGCTTGGCCTCCGTACGATTCAAGGCCAGCTATAATCAACTCTGTTTGCTTCTTGTCATCTGAGTTTAGCTTGCTCAAGACATCTGTCACGGCGGCCAATTGAGTAGATCGTGTTTGTGATTCAAGCAACGAATTCTGATTGCCGATCAGAGTGTTTTGCTGCTTAAGAAGTGCAACCTGCACACCCGTCATAACAAGAGCCCCAATTCCCGCCACGGTCAATACCAACCTCGGGCGTAGATATGCAAACAGAACGCCGAGCGCCGCCGATCGGGGGAAATCCCTTTCGCCTCGCTGCCATTTCACTCCATCGGCAAACAACGTTCGCAGCCCACCAAGAACGCTAGGCTCTCGCTCCTTCATCTCCTCGCGAAGTCTCTCTAACTCCCGCCGCATCATCTCAAGTGTTTCTGCGTCAGACATTTGGAAGTCCGCCTTGTTAGAGGTGTTTAGACAACCGCACGGCATCGAATCTGGGGCTAGAATGGATTGATGACATCAGCCAAAATATCCTCATCGCCAGCAATTATCGAGCGGCGACACTGCGTCTCCCGTAGCTGCCTATTTCCGAGCGAAGGCTACGTGTAAGTCAGCGGCAACTCACGCTGCTCATCGCACGTGTAAAAAACTTCGACGAGGCTCGTACTACGAGCCTCATCTCCGCTTTCGGTCTGAAACGGCCATGCCGCCGTAGACCAATGATCCCTTGCGGCTCAAGCGCAGAAATCCCGATCGCAGGGGCGTCACGCGCCCAGCGCAATCGGTATGCGACTCCGAAGCAATGATCGCGGGGCTATAGCAGACGACTGTCCCAGCGCGGTCTGCGCGATGAGAACAGTTGCTGACCAAGATCAGCTATCGATTTTAGTGCTCATGACACTGCGAGACTCGCCACTTCCGGCTCAACCGGTCCGCAAGCGATGTAATAGCGATTGGATCGCCCATGCGTGGTCGTAAGTTTCGCCGTCCCAGCGAGTGGCGGCGGTGCGGCGGTCGATGTGGAGCCCTAGTGCTTCGTGCGTGGCGACGAGTTGCTGCCGATCACCGAGGGGCTGGGTGTGGTTCTGTAGGGTGCTGTCGAAGGATTTTCCGGTCGGTGTGACGAAACGGATCGCGCCGTCGTCGAGCGTGAGGACTACAACGTTGCCCTCGTGCACCTGGCGGTGATGGAAACGACAGAGGCTCACGAGATTGGAGAGTTTCGTCTCGCCACCGTGGGCCCAGTGTTGGATGTGGTGGCCATCGAGATAGCGCGTGTTGGGGCAGCCGGGGAAGCGACAGCAGCCGCGGTCGCGTGACTTCATCGCGCGGTGTAGTGCGGGCGGAATGCTGCGGGTCTTTCTGCCTACGTTGAGGGGCTCGCCGTGTGCGTTCTCAACGATAGGAACGATGCTGCAATCACAGGACAGGCGCCGCGCCGTTTCCGCAGCAACGCTCGGCCCATGTTCGAAGTTACAACGGCCCGCCGTACTGTCCCGCAGCGTCTCGGCGTCCACGTGCACCACGATCTGATGTCGATCGCCACCTTTGAGCGCGACCGGACCTTGGGCGAGAAACGTTTCCGCCATCATGGCCAGGGCATCCACCCTTTGGGCCGATGGATGGACGCGCCGTTTAACATTCGGCGTTTCCGCGGAAACGTCATCTTTCATCGGAATCTCGTCGCATGCAGCCTCGATGGCTTTGATGAACATCTGACCGGCTTCAGCGGGTAGTCGTGCTTTGATCACGAGCATGCCACCTTCGTCGTGGAACCAGGTGAGCTTGCGATTGATCTGCTGATGCGCTTCTCGGCCCAGCTCCTCGGCCTCCTTGCAGCGGCGGAAGTCGCGCACGATGCGCTCCACATGCACGGCCGTGCCGTGGAGCGCGTACATGAGTAGCGTGTCTTCGGTGTTGGCGCAGGCCACGCGCGTTAGCGCGCGAACCTTCGCATAGCTCAACTCACCGCGCCATCGCCGCGGCGATTTTCGGCAACTTCAGCAGGGCATTTGCCGTGCGCACCTTCTCGCGCGCTGCTCCCATGTCGAGCCCGCACCAGCTTAGCCAATGCGTGCAGGAGGCCGTGGCGCCATCTCCGCCCCAGCTATCGCCTCGCTTACTTCGCCTTTCGAACCGGCAGCGGGACGCTGCAAACATCGATGCGGCCGGCGGGGACTTTGTACCATTCGTCCGTGCGATTGCGGCGCGACTCGATGAGGTCGGTGAAGGTTTGGGTGTCGGTACGTAGCACTTCGAGGTTGGTGCGCTCGGCAACGGGAACATCAGCAGCCAACCGAATCTGCATGATGGGCGTACGCTCTTCCGGCTTTTGATAGAACCCCATAGGCCCCCTGCCGCGGGGCATGGTCGAAAGCACATCCATACCCTGAAGCACACGACCTACCAAAGTGATGTTCCGATCGAGCATCCGAATGGCATGCCCATTCACGACGTACAACTCCGCGCCGCTGCCACTACCAGCGTCATTGTCGCGACCGGCGCCGACCATGCCGTAGCAGTGCACCAGCCAGGCAGAGCCCTGAGCAGCCTCGCGAGCGGCGGGGAAGCCATTCACGAAACCGGTCTGCGCCGCGTAAGTATCCGGATCGGGCAGCGCGGTGAATTTCAGGCCGGCGGCCGGCCGAGTGAACTCCGGCGCCAAAGCAGGCTTAGCCTCACCAAAGGACTTCGGAGCGTGCGCTTCGCCCCACTGTACGACGAAGTTGTCCTGCGAGCGCGTGATCGCCAGCCCATCGAAATACTTCGCTCGCGTCAGCGCGCGCAAATTGGCAGCGTGCTTGGGCGCGAACTCTGGCTGCAGTTCGATCACGATGCGACCCGCAGCCAGGTCCATATACAAAGTATTTTCGGGGTCGACAGGCCGCCAGTCCGACGGCTTCGAAGCCGCCAGCACATCAGCCATGGTGCGACCGGCGGCACTCGAAGATAACGACGCAAACAACAAAGGCAGAGCAGCGAACGCAACGACCTGCAACGACTTGACCACGGCGAGTTCCTTGTGAGACTGGCCGCGACTATGCCTCCGTCCCCGCAGGCAACGCAAACCGATGCGAGGGCAGGCATGCGCCGAATCGAGTCGTCGCACGCCCGCAAGGATGGCTCGTCAGCAAGCGGACAAAGCGCTCATGAAGCCGGCGCTCGCGCGGCCTTCAAGCTACCGGCCTTGTAGCTGCCCGCCGGAAGATTGAAGGCAATGTTTAAACGGTTCCAGCCGTTGATGACCACCACAGCAATGGTCAGACGCACCAGCTCTTCGTCGCTGAACTGAGCCTTGGCCTGATCGTAGACGGCATCGGGCACGTGCTGATTTTCGAGACGCGTCACGGCTTCGGTCCACGCCAGCGCCGCTTTCTCGCGCTCGCTGTAAATCGAGGTTTCGCGCCACACGCTCACCAGGTACAGCCGCTGCTCGGTCTCGCCTTCCAGACGCGCGTCCTTGGTGTGCATGTCGAGGCAGAAGCCGCAGCCATTGATCTGCGAGGCGCGGATCTTGACCAGCTCCAGCAGCGCCGGCTCCAGGGTTGAGTTCTCGTACGTGGCCGCCAGGCCCATCATGGCCTTGAACACGTCGGGGTGCTTCATGATGTTGTACGGGCGATTCTGACTCATGAGACTGTCCTCCAAAGGGTGTTTACGCCCTATAGACGAAACAGCTCCGCGGGCTGTGACAGCCTTCAGCCGGCGCGCGAAAAATCCGCCAGCTTGTCCGGATTGGCGACCGTGTAATAGGCGTAAATGCGTTCGCCGTCGGTGTCGATGGTGGTCACCGAATGCAGCTTGCCGTTGAACGAAGTGGCAATCCCCAGCTCGCCGTTCACTCGCACGATGCGTCGGTCGATGACCAGACCGCGACGGAAGATCATCATCCAAAGCTGCGCAATGCGCTCGGCGCCGTGCAGTATCCGAAGGGCCGCGGTGGCCTTGCCGCCGCTGTCGGAAATCAGGTGTGCGTCGCTCGCGAACAGCGACTTCAGTTCTTCGATGTTGCCGTCGTTGGCGGCACTGACGAAACGCTCCAGCATACGCAGTCGGGTCTGCTCATCGACCTGGAAACGCCGGCGCTCGCTGGTCACTCGTTCGCGAGCTCGATGCACGAGTTGCCGGCACGCAGCCGCGCTCTTGCCAAGCATGGCGGCGATGTCGTCGTAGTCGCAGTCGAAAGCATCGTGCAAGACGAAAGCGGCGCGCTCTTCTGGCCCCAGCCGTTCGAGCATGTTCAGAAAAGCAATCGATAGATCGCTGGCCTGCTCCGCCTTGGTCTCCGGCGTGGCCGAATCGATGTCCGCGAGCGGCTCGGGCAACCACGGACCGATGTAGACCTCGCGCTGGGCCTTGGCTGAACGCATCCGATCGATGGACAGCCGCGTGACGATGGTGGTCAGCCAGGCCTGAGTGGAGCGCAGCTCCTCGGTCTGCGATTCACTCCAGCGCAGCCAGGCGTCCTGCAGAACATCTTCAGCGTCCGCGCGCGAGCCGAGCATTCGATAGGCGATGCCGAACAGCCGGGCCCGTTCGGCGGCGAAAGCATCGGCGGCAGAGATTGGATTGGCGCCCATGGTCGGATGAAACAATAGGGATCAGCTGGCAGCAGCCGCCCAAGCCGGGGGCGGCGCCCTGAACGTGACCGGCTGACGACTCACCGGATGTCTGAACGTAATCTCGAACGCGTGCAGACACAACGGGGGCGCGTCGACACTGAGGGTCTGCGTCTCGCCCACTTCGTTGCCGCCGAAATATGCCGGATCTCCGCATACCGGCCAGCCGAGGTGCGCGGCGTGGATCCGAATCTGATTGGTTCTCCCCGTACGTGGGCGTGCTTCCAACAAGGCCGTGCCATCGCCGAAACGTTGCAGGACGCGGAAATCGGTGTGCGATGGCAGCCCATCCTCTAAATCCACGCTGCGCGATCCGACTTTGCCCGGCTCCTTGCTGATGGGCGCCATGCAAACAAACTCGTCGGCCTCGGGATGTCCTTTAACGCGCACGAGGTACACCTTATCGACCTGGCCCTGCGCAAACTGGTCCTGCACGAGCCCAGCGAAATGGCGGGTTCGAGTCAGCACCTGCACACCGGTGGTATTCGCGTCCAGACGATGCGCGGGCCGCAACTTCTGCGGCGCGTACACATCGAACAGCAGCCATTGCAGAGTATTGCGATAGAAACGTCCGCCGGAGTGAACCGGCAGCGGCGCCGGCTTGTTCACCACGACGATGGCTTCATCCTCATGCAGGATGCGCACGTCCATGTTCACCGCCGGCTCGATGACCGCCGGCAACCGATGCAGATAGCGCTCGCCTGTCCTCACCCGATGCGTAGCGGCGACGGGCCCCTTCTCCGCGGTGAGAATCAAGCCGTCCGCGCACTTCTGCTCCCACACTTCGATGGGAATGTATCGAACCACGCGATACAGCGTCTCCACGATGGTCTGGCCATCGCATTCCACCGGCACGTTCACCGGCTTGTAGTGATCGTACGGTTGGCTGCCGGGCAGCGGCGTGATCAGCTTGCGAATCGTTTCATGCCGCCGCGCGATGTTCGCTGCCATCTGCTCGGCGGGCGTCTTGAAGCAATACGGGCAGGAGCGGCCCGGCACGTAATGCGGATGTTCCTGCTCGGCCTGAGTCAGCGGCGACTGGCACTGAAAACATTGCGCCGATTGAGTCTCGCTCAGCTTGGGATCCAAGCCGACGCGCTGGTCGAACACAAAACATTCGCCTTGGTAGTGCTCGCCGCCCACTTCCTCGAAATATTTCAGGATGCCGCCATCCAGCTGCAGAATGTTCTTGAAGCCCACCTGCTCCATATACGGGCCGGCCTTCTCGCAACGGATGCCGCCGGTGCAGAACATCACCACCGTCTGTTCTTTCAATTCCTCCGGCAGCTTGGCGACGGCTGCGGGAAAGTCGCGGAAGTGATCGACACCGATGGGCAGCGCGTTCTTGAACGTGCCGAGCTTGATCTCGTAATCGTTGCGCGTGTCGAGCAGCGTGATCGGCCGACCTTCATCCAGCCACTGTTTGAGCTGGCGCGCCGCCAGCTTCGGCGAAGTGCGCCGGGCGGGATCGATGCCCGGCACGCCGAATGCGATGATCTCCCGCTTGATCCGCACCAGCATGCGACGAAACGGCTGGTGATCGGTGTGACTGAACTTGGGCTGCAGGTCTGCGAGCCCCGGCCAGCTGCGCAGCTCCGTCAGCAGCCGTTCGATCTGCGGCTCGCCCCCGGCCACGAACAGGTTGATGCCCTCGGGGCTGAGCAGGATGCTGCCTTTGAGCTCGGCATCGGCGCACAGCGTTTGCAATCGGACGCGCAGCGCCTTCAGGTTGTCCAGCGGCAGGAACTTGTAGGCGGCGATATTGACGATGGGGTTCATGGAGGGGGCGCATCTTACGGGCAAAGCCTGCGAGCATGCTAATGTCGAGGGATAGCCGGCCCCGAGGCTGTAGGGGTTGGCGCTACATCCATTTGCAGATTCGAGGGGAAGTGAATGCAGAGAAGCAAGCTGCTGGCAACTCTGACCTATGCTTTGTTGCTCCCAGGCCTGGCCTGCGCCCAGGAAAGTTCCACCCGAGCCGCTCCGACCCGGAGCGCCCAGGCTCAACCCAGCCGCTCCACCGTCGACGCGTTTTTCGCTCGCTTTAGCGATGAATGGGTGCGCGGCAATCCGGACCTCGCGACCAGCTCGCGGTATTTCTCGGGCGAGGAACAGAGCCGCCTCGAGCAGCAACTCACGCCGCGCACGCGCGCCTACTCGCTGGAACGCATCAAGCTGGCGAAGCGCGGGCTCGCGGATTTGCAGAAATACGATCGCAGCAAGATGAGCGAGGCGCAGCGCGTCTCCGCCGAGCTGATGCAGTGGCAGCTCGAAACCATTGTCGCCGGCGAAGCCTATCTGGATTACGACTTTCCGCTGGACCAATTCAGTGGCGCCAATGTGGGCCTGGTCGAGTCGCTCACGCTGCGCCATCCGCTGGTCAAACCCGAAGACGCGTCCAATTACGTGGCTCGCATGAAGCAGATCGGCACGCGCATGGACGAAGCAGTGGCCGAGGCGCGTCGGCTGGCCGCCAAGAAAATGGTGCCGCCGCGGTTCATCGTGGAGACCACGCTCAAGTCGATGCGCACCTTCAGCGACGCCGCCCCGGCACAGAATCCGCTGGTGACCGCGTTTGCTCAGCGCATTCAGAACATCGAGGGCTTGAGCACCGCGCAACGTACGGAGTTGCAAGGCCAGGCGACGCGGATCGTCACCGAGCAGGTGTATCCGGCGTGGCGTCGAGCCATCGCGCTGCTGGAAGGCATCCTGCCGAACACCACCAACGACGCCGGCTTGTGGCGCTTCGAAGGCGGCGACAAGGCCTACGCGTACGCGCTCGGCCGCTTTACCACCACCAAGCTCACCGCCGATGAGATCCATGAGATCGGTTTGCAACAGGTGGCGCGCATCGAAGGCGAGATGGACAAGATCTTCCGCAAGCTCGGCCGCACTCAGGGCACGGTCGCCGAGCGCGTCAAGCAGCTGCGCGCCGACTTGTCCTATCCCGATCCAACATCGGATGCGAGCCGCTCCGCCATCATGCGTGACATCGACGCCATGATGGCCGACGCGCTCAAGCGCAGTCCGTCACTGTTCGATCTGCAACCGAAGTCACCGGTGGTCGCACAACCATTCCCTCGCTTTCGTGAGGCGAGCGCCGCGGCCAACTACAACCGCGCGCCACTCGATGGCTCGCGCTCGGCGATCTTTCAGATGCCGTTGCGGCCGCAGCGCATGACCAAGTTCGGGCTGCGCACACTGGTGTATCACGAGACCGTGCCGGGTCATCACTTCCAGATCGCGCTCGAGCAGGAGAACACCGAGCTGCCCAAGTTCCGCCAGGCGCGCGTGCTGGGCGGGATCTCGGCCATGTCCGAAGGCTGGGCGCTGTACGCGGAGAATCTGGTGGCCGAGAACGGCTGGTATGAAGGCGATCCCGAAGGCTTGCTTGGCATGCTGGACGCGCAGTTGTTCCGCGCACGGCGTCTGGTGGTCGACACTGGATTGCACGCGAAGAAATGGACGAGGCAGCAAGCCATCGACTACGGCCTCGAGGCCAGCGAAGTCGAACGTTACGTGGTGTATCCCGGCCAGGCCTGCTCTTACATGATCGGCCAGCTGGAGATTCTGAAGCTGCGCGATCGCGCTCGCGAAGCGCTTGGCGACAAGTTCTCGCCTCAGCAGTTTCATAACGTGGTGCTCCGAACCGGCACCGCGCCGCTGGAGCTGCTGGGACGTGAGGTCGACCGCTACGTGGCGAGCGCTTCGGCGAACTGAGAAATAAAAAGGGATTGGCGTCAGCGCGACGCCAATCCCTCCCGTCAGATCCTCTAGGAGCTGCGTACGATGCGAGTTAGCTGATCGTGCGCGAGATGACGTTGGAGAGCTTGCTCTCTTCGCCCGACGCCGTGAAGGCACGCACCGCGAAGTAATAAGTGCCACGCGGCAGGTTCTGCACCGTGAAGGTGTTCTGACCCGCGCTGGCCACTTCGATCGACCGCACCATCGCGTTCTGGTTGGTGCCGTAGTGAATGCGATAGCCCGCCAGATCCTGCAGCGTCTCGCCCGACTCGGTGCGAGTCGGCACGTCCCAGGACAGAGACACGCCAGGACCGGAAGCGGCCTGCGAGGGCGTCGAGCCGGTCGCGCCGACGGTGATCGAGAAGGCCGTCAGGGAGGCGCTGGCCTTGCCATCGCTGACCGTGATCACGATGTCGTTGGTGCTGGCCTGCGAGGTCGGCGTGCCGGAGAGCTGGCCGGTGGCCGTGTTGAACTGCGCCCAGTCGGGCTTGTTCTGGATGGAGAACGCGAGCGTGTCGCCGTCATCGTCGGTGGCGTTCGGCGTCATCGAATAGTTGCTACCGACGGCGGCCTCCGTGACCGGAGTACCGGAGATCTTTGGCGCGGAGTTCGCGCCGCTATTGGCGCTGCCGTCACCGGAAGCGCCGGAAGCGCTGGCTGACGCGGCGCCGCCGCCACCGCCACCACCACCGCAACCCGCGGTCATCACACCCGTCATCACCAGCGCCAGCAAGCCACCACGCTGCACCCACTTCCCGACATTCGCCTTCTGCATCAGACAGCCCTTGTTACATCTGCCGGCGCTCGCGCGCGCGGCGTGAAATTTCCAAGGGCGGACGGGGTCACTCACCTGCGACCCGACGAATCATCGGTGTACTCGCGTACACATAGAACAGCCGTGCTTGCGGCACAGTGTGTTCTCGCTAATTCGGCAGCCCCGCTGTCATCGGGCGTGAGCCCTTTAGACCGGTAGCTTTGCGTCCCCGACTTTCGACGGGTTTGCCCTTGACGGTAGCGAGCCTCGATTGCTCCCTCTCGAGGTGGCGATAGCCGCTGGTTGCGCGCGCACACGCGCCGCCGGCACGGCTGTCACCTTGTTTCAGTCAGACGAAGAAGTTTTCTAGACTCCTCGACCCGCTGCGGCATCCGCACTCCATGCGGATCCGTTTGTGATCATTGGACGCCAGTTTCGCGCTTGCGCGGCTCCTTACCCATCGGAGAGGCACCCAATGTCTTGACGCGGGATGGAGCATAGCGACCCCCGGCGAATACTCAATCCTGTCTGCGAATAGCGGCAACGTCGCTGTCCCCCGACGTTTGCAAACAAACATTGGCGCCGGCGATTGTGACTTGGATCACATCGGCCAATCTGGATCGAGTCACGCCTGGTTGCGGCTCGGATTTCGGCCGCAACGTTTTCAGGCTTTATTTATAGGGGTTTGGTGATGATCGGACGGCTCGCGTTGGTGGGCGCGAGCCGCCGGATTCAACGACGGCGTTTGCTGTCGCGTGGCGCGCGGGACTTCGGCTTCGCGCCTCTGGTCTCGGTCTTGTTACCAAATTTCGGCGCGCTCGGGCGCTCGCGTCGGAGCTTTTCTACGTGCGATTTCAGGGCTCGACTGATCTGGAGCGGCTGCCCCGCGACGCGGACTTTCTGCAGCGTGCGAAACACGTCCTTGGGCATGCCCGAAGGAAGATCGACGAAGCTGTGATCGTCGCGGATCACCACGCGGCCGATGTGGCGACCTTCCAGGCCGACTTCGTTGGCAATGGCGCCGACGATGTTGCCTGGCTTGACGCCGTGCATCAGGCCGACTTCGACCCGATACGTTTCCACGTCCTCGTCGCCGCCGCGCCGGCGGCCCTCGCGGCTCTCATCCCCGCTGCGGCTTTCCAACCTGTCGCGGCTCTCGCGGCGGGCAGGCCTGTCGTCGCCGGCATCGCGCCTTGGTCGGCGCTCGCGTTGATCCTCTGTAGTGGCCTCCGCCTCAGCACGTTCCGTATGCCGTTCTTCAGGGAATGTCTCAGCCGCTTCGGACTCGCTCGTTCCGGTCACGCTCGCTTCGACCTCGCCTGGTGCGCCGGTGAGACCTTGCCGTTCGCGCTCGGCACGCTGCAGCGCCCGACGCTCGCGGCGATTCGGCGGCCGCGGCCCTTGCTCGACCTCGTCCGCTTGCTCGGAGCGTGCGGCTCGGTCGGGCCGCTCTGCTTGATGCGCCCAGGTCGCTCGCTCGGGCCGTCCTGTTGATTCGTCGGCTTCCCTTCGCTCGAACCGTGCAGCTCGTGGCGACCGGGCGGCGGGTTCGCGGTCTTCGCTTCGATCGGACCAGGCGGCTCGTTCCGACCGTGCGCCGGACGCCCGTTCTTCGCTTCGCTCGAACCGTGCAGCTCGTGGCGACCGGGCGGCGGGTTCGCGGTCTTCGCTTCGATCGGACCAGGTGGGGCGATCGGAACGGCGCGAGGAGTCAGAGGGTTCGGCTTCGAGGCGAGCGGCGCGCTTGGCGTATTTTTCGTCGCGGGCGGCGCGATCGGGGCGAGGGGCGCGTTCGCGGCGGGGGCGATCGGATGGGTCCTGGTCGTACGCGCGGGCCGAGGGTTCGAGCAACAAGGGAGTGGCCCCTTGGGCGATGCTGGCGAGGGCGGCGGCGATCTCGGCGGCGGAAACGTTGTTGTCTCGCTCGTAACTCTCGATCAGCGGCAGAAACGCCTGGCCGGCATTGGCAGCAATCGCCGCCGTCAGCTTCTCATTGAACCGGGCGACGCGACGTTCGTTCACATCCTCGATGGTGGGCAACTGCATCTGCTCGACGTTCTGCCGAGTCGCCCGCTCGATGACACGCAGCATGTTTCTTTCACGAGGCGCGATAAACAGAATCGCCTCACCGCTGCGCCCCGCCCGCCCCGTCCGCCCGATACGATGAACATATGACTCGGGATCGTAAGGCACATCGTAGTTCACCACATGACTCACCCGCTCCACGTCCAACCCGCGCGCGGCAACGTCAGTAGCAACAACGATATCGATCTGCCCCGACTTCAACCGCGCAATCGTCCTCTCACGTTGGACCTGCGCGATATCTCCATTCAAAGCCTCGACTGCAAACCCACGAGCAGACAACCGCTCCGCCAACTCTTCGGTCGAAATCTTGGTGCGTGTGAAAACGAGCATGGCGTCGAACGGCTCGGCCTCGAGAATCCGCGTCAACGCATCGAGTTTGTGCATGCCGCTGACGATCCAATACCGCTGCCGGATCTTGCTCGCCGTGGTCGTCTTGCTCCGAATGGTCACTTCCGCCGGCGAGCGCAGATGATGTTGAGCGATGCGCCGCACCTGCGCCGGCATGGTGGCCGAGAACAACGCGATCTGTCGCTCCGAGGGAATCTGCTCCAGGATCCACTCGACATCGTCGATGAACCCCATGCGTAACATTTCATCCGCCTCGTCGAGCACGAGATGACGCAGCGAGGAAAGGTTGAGCGTGCCGCGCTTCATGTGATCCATCGCGCGACCCGGTGTGGCCACCACGACATGTACGCCACGGCGCAGGCTATGCAGCTGCGGCGTGTAGCTCTGCCCGCCATAGACGGGCAGTACGTGAAATCCCTTCATGTAACTGGCGTACCGCTGGAACGCCTCGGCGACCTGAATCGCCAGCTCACGCGTCGGCACCAGCACCAGCGCCTGAGGGACCGCCTCGCCGATGTCGATCTTGGAAAGAATGGGCAGTGCGAACGCCGCCGTCTTGCCGGTGCCGGTCTGCGCCTGGCCGACCACGTCGCTGCCGGACAGCAGATGAGGAATGGTGGCGGCCTGGATGGGCGAAGGGGACTCGTAGCCCACGTCCCGCAGCGCTTTGAGCACGGCGTCGCTCAGGGCGAGGTCTGTAAAAGCGGGGCTTTCGCCCGGGGTCTGTTCGGAAGAAGCGGGCAAGGAAACCTCGAATTTCGCGGGCGCGGACTGCGGCAAGGGCGCGCGAGTTTACACATCCAGCGGCCGGTCCGCAGGAAACAGTGAAATCACCGCCGGCTCTGGCTTATGACAGGCGGCGTCAGCGCCGCACCATCTTCTGCAACAACTGCTCGAGCACCCGAGAAGGTTCATCGGTGCGGCCGGTATGGACCGACGAGGTCTGGATCATGGTACTGCGCGGCGCCACCAACCAATGGAAACGCTCGCGAGGCGTGAGTCGACCGATCGGGCCGGATCCCGAGCAGATGGCAGGGATGCTGGCGAGATTCTCACGAACCATGTCGAGATCGATATCCGGGGCGAGCGCACGCAGGCGCTGCTCGTCCAGTTCGATGCGGGCGGCGAGGTACTCCAACGCCGGACACGAGACGATCACGCCGACGTTGACGAATTCTTCGCGTTCGACCCGAGGCACGACGCGAATGATGGCGTAGTCATACGAGCACGGCGCGCGCACGCTTCACCTCGTCGAAAAACAGATGCGGCGCCTGCAGGCGGCGCAGGAGATATTCGCCATAGGCGGCGCGATATTCGGCGGCGCTCGAGAAAGTCGCATCGCCTCTCAGCAATGCGTCGGGAATCAAGGCCACGATGTGTTGGATGGCTGCGGGGGTGATGTGTGTGAGCATGTGCTCGTGCGCTTCATCCAAAGCGGTCGCGAACGGCAGCAGGACGTGATCGCGGATCATGGGAAATGCGTCGCGGCTTCGTTCCAGATATTGCGCCCAGGAGTGATGAAAGTACAAAGCGGCGCCGTGATCGATGAGGCGCAGCTGGCGGTGCCACACCAGCATGTTGGTGTTGCGAGCGGTGCGGTCGACGTTGGTGACGAATGCGTCGAACCAGACGATCTTCGAGGCGAGGATCGCGTCGGGGTGGAACACCACGGGGTCGAAGGTGATGGCGCCGGGGAGGTAGTCCAGGGCGACGTTGAGGCCGCCGCTGGCTCGAATGAGATCCTGGATTTCGGGGTCCGGTTCGGTGCGGGCCAGGTCGGGGTCGAGCTCTATCAACACGATTTCTGGCACTGGGAGGCCGGCGGCGCGGGCGATTTCGCCGGCAATGAGTTCGGCGATCAGCGCCTTGGGGCCCTGGCCGGCGCCTCGGAATTTGATGACGTACATGCCTTCGTCGTCGGCTTCGACGATGGCAGGTACAGAGCCACCCTCGCGCAGAGGCGTGACGTATCTTGTGACTACGACGTTTCTCACGGCTGTGATTATACAGTCGGCTGTTTAGAGGATGCCTTGGTGGCTCACTGTCGGGTGTCAGGGAGAGATGCCTTGGTGGTTCACTGTCGGTGTCAGGGAGAGATGCCTTGGTGGTTCACTGTCGGTGTCAGGGAGAGATGCGCCGGTGGCTCGCGGCGGCTGCCGGGGGATATGCCTCCCCGGCACCGCTGCACCCGCCGCGCGTCGCTGTCGCTCGCGCGTTGCTTGTACGTCCATGTAGCGCTAATGGGTCAACGTCCCTGTTGATCCCATTTGCCGGGGAGGCATATCCCCCGGCAGCCGACGCCGACAGCGCCGTTGTACGGCGAGCGACGCCCGGAGTGTGCTACCGATAGCGCGGTTGCACGGAGAGCCTTGCTCGGAGGCTGTCGTCGATAGTGCAGTGGAAATGCGAGCGGTGCGGTGCTCAGAGGTTGCTGCCGAGCGCAGTTGCACGGCGAGCCGTGCTCGGTGGATGTCGTCGACGGCGCGGTGGTATCGGCTGTTGCTGTTGATGGCGCGGTGGTAGCGGGGGCGGCGCCGGTGTTGTGGTACCGGCGCACATCCTGTTGAAGTGCTAGACGATGCCTCCGCCAAAGTTTTGAGCGCTGGGGCGTTTGTTGGCGCACTCGTTTCTGTAGTTGCTGCGACGGTAGGCCCCAACGGGGTCGATAGCGGCGCCCTTCTGTAGCCGAGCGCGGGCGAGGATGGGCTGAACGTCGGTGGTGAAGGCGCGCTTCAATGTTTGGGCGGCCATCAAGGCATCGTTCCCCTGTTGGTAATCAGAGAGCGCCTGGCGATCGACCAGTAATGCCTGCGCGTAGGCGCGTTGCAGTTCGATGGCGCTGGTCATCAGGCTCTCGATGGGATCGGTGACGTTGTGGGACTGATCCAGCATGTGCGCCGGCTGGAAATCCGGGGCCTTGCGCCATTGTGCGTCCACCAGTTCGTTGAAGATCAGGAACAGCCGGTACGGGTCGATGCAGCCGGTGTCGAGGTCGTCGTCGCCATACTTCGAGTCGTTGAAATGGAAGCCGCCGAGACGGCGAGCGTGCACCAGGCGGGAAACGATCATCTCGATGTTCACATTCGGTGCGTGGTGACCGAGGTCGACCAGGCAGAACGCTTTCGGTCCCAGCGTTTGGGCGGCCATCAGCGAGCTGCCCCAATCCTGAATCACCGTGGCATAGAAAGCGGGCTCGAACATTTTGTGCTCGATGAGCATGCGCCAGTCCGCCGGCAGCGCTGCATAGATCTGCGCAGTCGATTCGAGATAGCGCTCGAAGGCGCGCCCCAGGTGTTGCTGGCCGGGGAAGTTGGCGCCGTCGCCGATCCATACCGTGAGTGCTTTGGAGCCGAGCAGTTGGCCGATGCGGATGCAATCGATGTTGTGTTCGATGGCTTGCGCGCGGACGGCGGCGTCGGTGTGGGTGAGGCTGCCGAATTTATAGGAGAGCGGTTGACCGGGCCGATCCTGGAAGGTGTTCGAATTGACCGCGTCGAAGCCCAGTCCCAAGGCAGTGGCGCGTTGGCGTAGCGCCGGCATGTCCTCGGTGTAATCCCAAGGTAGATGCAACGAGACGGTCGGCGTGGCGCCGGTCAGGCTGTGAATGACCGCGCAGTCTTCGAGCTTGTCGAAGACGTGGCGCGGCTCGCCCCTGCCGGGAAAACGTGCGAAGCGAGTGCCGCCGGTGCCGACGCCCCACGAGGGAATGGCAACTCCGAAACTCGCGACGGTGTTGGTGATGGCGTCGATATCGAGGCCGCGACGCTGCAGGATGGTGCCGAGCGCTGCGTAGTCGGCGTCGAGGTCCTTCGAAAGTCGAGCGTTGTCATCTGCGATGAAAGCACGATCACGCGGATCCGCGTATTTATCGGTCATTGTATCCCCCTAATCTCGAGCCGGGATCGGGCGGGACGCTAGCTCGTCCGATCTCCTTCCCGCAACGTCAGCCGCTAGCGCGTAAACGCAGCTGCGTTGCCTGCATCGACATTGATGATGTTGCCAGTCGACTTGGCGGCGCGCTCGGATGCAAAAAACGCGACGGCCTCGGCCACGTCTTCCGGAAACACACTGCGCTTGAGCAAGCTGCGCTCACGATAAATCGTTTCGAGCTCGTCCGTGCTGGTTTTGTACTGCTCGGCGCGTTGTTGCGCCCACTCGCCCTGCCAGATGCGCGAGCCGCGCAGCACTGCATCTGGGTTGACGACGTTCACACGGATGCCGGCCGGCGCGCCTTCGAGCGCCAGGCAGCGAGCGAGATGCAGCTCGGCTGCCTTGGCCGTGCAATACGCCGCCGCGCCCGGCGAAGCCGCCAGAGCATTCTTCGAACCGATGAACACGATCGAGCCACCGATGCCCTGCGCCTTCAGCAGCTGAAATGTCTGGCGCGCCACCAGGAAGTAACCCGTCGACAGGATGTCCATGTTCTTTTGCCAGGTGGCGAGGCTGGTCTGATCCACCGGCGAGGCCGAGGCGATGCCGGCGTTGGAGATACAGATGTCCAGGCCGCCGAACTTCCAGGCGGCGTCGCGAAAGCTGGCGATGACAGCGTCTTCGCGCGTCACATCGACCCAGCAGCTGGACACCACATCGTTGCCGTATTGTTTCTTCAGGCCGGCTTCGGCCTCGTGGAGTGCGTCATGATCGATGTCACAAAGCACCACGCAGGCGCCCTCGTCCATCAAACGTCGCGCGGTTGCCAGGCCGATGCCGCCGGCGCCACCGGTGATCAAAGCGACCCGGCCCGCGAGCGGCTTGGGCTTTGGCATGCGCTGCAGCTTGGCCTCTTCGAGATCCCAATATTCAATGTCGAACGCTTCCTGCTCGGGCAAGCCACGATACGTCGACACCGCGGCGGCGCCGCGCATGACGTTGATCGCATTGATATAAAACTCGCCCGCAATGCGTGCGGTCGCTTTGTCGGCAGCGAACGTGATCATGCCCACGCCGGGCACCAGATAAACGACCGGGTTGGGGTCGCGCATCTTCGGCGAACCGGGGCGTTTGCAGCGCTCGTAATAAGCGGCGTAACGCTCGCGATATTTCTCGATCGCGGGCTGAACGCGAGCAGCGAACTGATCCACCGAGTCGCTGGCCGCGTCGAACGGCAACACCAGCGGCCAGATCTTGGTGCGCAGGAAATGATCGGGGCAGGAGGTGCCCAGGTCGGCGAGCGCCTGTAGCTTTTCGCTGCCGACGAATTCCAGCACGGCGGCGCTGTCGTCGAAGTGACCGACCTTGCGAGTCGTGCCGGAGATGAGGCCGCGGATGCGCGGCATGATGGCCGCCGCCACTTCGCGACGCTTCTCCAACGGCAACGGCTGAGTCTTGAATGCGCCGAACGGCTGCTTGCCCACGCTCTTGTCGGCCAGCCACAAGGTGGCGCGGTTGATCACATCGAGCGTGTTCTCATAACAGGCCTTGGCCGTGTCCGCCCAGGTGAACACCCCATGCGCTTCGAGCACCACACCGCGCGCCCTGGGATTCTCACGAGTGAACTTGCGCAAGGCGAGGCCGAGCTCGTAACCGGGACGGATCCACGGCAGCCAGCCCACTTCGTCGCCATAGATCTCCTTGGTCAGCGCCTTGCTGTCGGCGGCAGCGGCAATGGCAATCAACGCGTCCGGATGCATGTGATCCACGTGCGCGCGATCCACCAGCCCATGCAGCGGCGTATCGATGCTCGCCGCCCGCGGATTGAGATTGAACGTGCAGTGTGAATACAGCGGCACCAGCACGCTGTCGCTGTCCGAACCTCTATAGAACGGTTCGAGCGACAGGAACTTGTCCATGTACAGGGTGGCGAAACCGTCCAGCTTCATGGTGCCCAGGTCGCCGCCCGAGCCTTTGACCCACAGCACCTGCACGTCCTTGCCGGTCAGCGGGTCCTTTTCCATGATCTTGGCGGAGGTGTTGCCGCCGCCGAAATTGGTGATGCGCTTGTCCGAACCCAGCAGGTTGGAGCGGTACAGCAGCTGCTGCGCAGGCGTCATTCCGGCTGCAACCGCATCGTTCCAGCGGCTTTCGAGCAGCAACGAAGACGACTCGGCTTGCGCCGGCTGAACCACACTCATCTAATCTCCCCCGCAGGCAGTTTGCGCGCGTTCCGGGCATTAGAAATCATCCCGGTGGCATGAAATGCCTGTTTACCACACGAATCGATCATATACAATCAGATGCAAGCATAATCGATCAGGGCTGTGATGGCCGCCCGGTCGATTTACAGGAGGCCCCATGCTGGAACGAGAGCGCCATAGCCTGATTCTCAAGCTGGTCGAAGAACGCTCCATCGTCAGCGTCGGCGATCTGCTCGATCTGCTGGGCGCCTCCGAGGCGACCATTCGCAGGGACATCAACACCCTGGCTGAGCGCGGCGAGGTGAAGCGCATTCGCGGCGGCGCCGAGGCGGTACGGCCCCGCCATCAGCCGCATCTGGTCGGCATGCCGTTTTCACTCAGTCAGGACATCAGCGTTCCGCAGAAACGCGCCATCGCGCGCGCGGCGGCCGAGCTGATCAGCCCGGGTGAAAGCATCATCATCAACGGCGGCACCACCACGTTCGCGCTGGTGGAATTTCTCGCCGACCACGATCTGGACATCCTCACCAATTCGTTCCCGATCGCGGCCAAGCTGCTTGCCACCAGCCGCAACCGCATCACGTTGCCGGGCGGCACCATCTTTCGCGAACAGAACATCGTGCTCAGCCCGTTCAACAACGACACCATCGAAAACTTCTGGGGCAACAAGCTGTTCACCGGCTGCTACGGCCTGAACCGCTTCGGCATCATGGAAGCCGATCCGCTGATCGTGCAGGCCCAGACCAAACTGTTGAAACGCACCGAGGACGTGATCGTGATGGCCGACAGCAGCAAGCTGCGCCAGAAGTCCGCAATGATCGTGACCGGCCTGGAGCGGATTTCCACCATCGTCACCGACGACGGCGCGAGGCCCGAAGAGCTGGATGTATTCAAGGCGGCGGGCATCAAGGTGATCGTCGCCACGGTGAGCGAGGAAGACGGCTTGCAGAAGCTGGCCTGAGTTGGAACACGACAGCACGAGGAATACCTCGGCGGTCGCACAAGCGGGGGGATGAGGATGCGAAGAAGAGCAATGCTCGCGGGCGCGGTCTCGCTGGCGGCCGTCACGATCGCGGGCTGCGGCGAACGGCCGCAAACGCCGGCCGGTGGCGGAGCCGACGGCAGGATTCGGATCGGGATTGTGGCGAAGAGCCTGGGGAACGGCTTTTTCGAAGCCGTTCACAAGGGCGCGAATGAAGCTGCCGCTGCGCTGAACGCCGAAATCATTTTCACCGGCCCGACCACTCCCACCGCCGAAGGGCAGATAGAAACATTGAATGCGCTGATCGCTCAGCGCGTCGATGCAATCGCCATTTCCGCCAACGATCCGGACGCGGTGGTGCCGACGTTGCAGCGAGCGATGCAGCGAGGCATCAAAGTCATCTCCTACGACTCGGCGGTGGCAAAGGAAGGTCGCGCCGTTCATCTGGCGCCCTCGTCCGATGTGCTGATCGGGCAGACCGTGGCGCAGTTGGCGGCCGAGCTCGCACCCGAAGGCAAAGGCAAAGTCGCCGTCGTTTCCGCCACGCCCACCTCGACCAACCAGAACTCCTGGCTGGCCCAGATGCAGCAGGCGCTGCCTCGCTACCCGGGTTTGCAATTCGCTGGCGTGGTTTATGGCGACGACGTTTCGGACAAGTCGTATCGCGAGACAGTCGCGCTGGTGAAGCAGCATCCGGATCTCGCCGTGATCGTGTCGCTGAGCTCGGTCGGCATCGTGGCTGCGGCCAAGGCAATTGAAGATCAAGGTCTCACGGCCAAGGTGAAGGTCACCGGCCTGGGCCTGCCGTCGGAGCTGATCGGTTACGTGCGCAAAGGCGTGGTGCCGAAGTTTGCGATCTGGAATCCCATCGATCTCGGCTACGCGGCCACGCAAGTCGCTGCACGCCTGGCGCGGGGAGAGAAATCCGAGAATGGCCAAGAGATATCACTGGAGCGTGTCGGCACAGTGAGCTTCGACGATGACGGCGTCGGCGCCATGGCCAAGCCATTCATCTACGATCAGAGCAACGTCGAACAGTTCGCCGCGATCTTCTAGAAGAAGTGACTGATGACGAATGACTACTGACTGGTCAGAGGGGCGACTTGAGCACTGATATGGCGGCGGCGCTCGAACCTGTTACGGCTCAACCGGTTCTCAACCTGACGCAGGTGAGGAAGTCGTTCGGCGGCGTGCACGCGCTGCGCGACGCCAATCTCGACTTGTATGCTGGCCAGGTCACCGCGCTCATCGGCGAGAACGGCGCGGGCAAGTCCACGCTGGTCAAGATCCTGTGCGGCATTCATCAACCGGACGGCGGTGAGATTCTGCTCGATGGTCGCTCCATTCGAGTCCGCGATCCCGAGCACGCGCGCCGTTTGGGGATCAACGTCGTACATCAAGAGTGCGTGGTGTTCGATAACCTGACCGTGGCGGAGAACATCTTCGTGAGCGCTCGCCCTCGCAAGGGCCGATTCATCGCGTGGAGCGAGATGCGCAAACGGGCCGCGGAAATCCTGCGGCAGCTGGATGTTTCTTTCTCGCCAGACACGCCGGCGGGGCAGCTCAGCGTGGCTCAGAAACATATCGTGCAGATCGCGCGGGCGCTCACGAGCCAAGCACGCGTGCTGATTCTTGATGAGCCCACAGCCGCGCTGTCCCACCGTGAAGCCGACGATCTGTTTCGTATCGCGCGCAGGTTGCGCGACGCAGGTTGCGCCCTGCTCTTCATCAGTCACAAATTCGAAGAGATCTTCGCGCTCGCCGATCGGTACGCCGTGTTTCGAGACGGCGCGTCCGTAGGCAGCGGGATGATCGCCGGCACCGGCAGCGAACAGCTGATTCGCATGATGGTTGGCCGGTCGGTCGAGCAGTTGTTCCCCAAGCTCGAAACTACGCTCGGCGAGGAATTGTTGCGCGTGGAGAGTCTGTCGCGGGAGCGTGAGTTCGACCAGGTTTCGTTTTCGGTGCGCCAGGGCGAAACACTGGGTATCTATGGTTTGGTCGGCGCGGGCCGCACGGAGCTGGCGCAATGTTTGTTTGGGCTCAGCACGCCGGATGCTGGCGCCATCTTGGTGGGCGGCCAACCCGTTTCGATTCGCAGTCCCGCGGACGCTGTCGCCCAGGGATTGGCGTATGTGCCGGAGGATCGCCAGCAGCAAGGCGCGATCCTGGCATTTCCCATTGCCGCGAATGTGGCCTTGACGAACTTGAGCACTCTCGCACCACGCGGGATCTGCAGCCGAGAGCGAGAGTCGGAGCTCGCCCATCATTGGATCTCGGCTTTGGGGGTCAAGGCGACTGGCCCGGAGCAGAACGTCGGCGATCTGTCCGGCGGCAATCAACAGAAGGTTGTATTGGCGAAGTGGTTGGCCCGGTCGCCGCGCGTATTGATCCTCGACGAGCCGACCAAGGGCATCGACGTGGGCGCGAAGTCAGCCGTGCATGCTGTCACCAGCGCCTTTGCTCAGCGAGGCAATGCCGTCGTGATGATCTCTTCGGAGTTGCCGGAGATCCTGGGCATGTCCGATCGCATCCTGGTGATGCGTCGCGGGCGCGTACGAGCGCTGTTCAATCGAGCCGAAGCGACGGCTGAGAACATCGTGCAGGCGGCCACCGGCGCGTGATGCATATGATCCAGAACTCCGCCGCGCGGCGCGATCTTGCTCTCGGTGTCATCGTCGTTGCGTTGCTTGGGGCGGTGACAGCCGCGTTTCCGCAGTTCGCACGACCTGTGAACCTGGCCGAGATTCTGGACGACAGCGCCATTCTGATCCTGCTGGCGCTTGGACAAATGATCGTGATCCTCACTCGCGGCATCGACCTGTCCATCGCCGCCAACCTGGCGCTCTCGGGCATGCTGGTCGCACTGTTCAACAAGAACTATCCCGAGGCCGGCGTTCTGCCAGTGCTGCTGATCGCTATCGCCAGTGGCGCCTTCCTGGGAGCCATCAACGGCCTGCTGGTTTGGCGCTTCAAGCTGCCGCCCATCGTGGTCACGCTCGGCACCATGTCGGTGTATCGCGGCCTCATTTACTTGCTCTCGGGCGGCACGTGGGTCAACGACAACCAGATGTCGCCTTCCTTTCTCGACTTCGTGCGTCATCAGGTGCTGGGGCTCACGACACTTTCTTGGTTGGCAATTGCGGGCATCGCCTTGGCGGCGCTGTTGATGCGTTACACGGTGACCGGTCGTGATCTATACGCGGCTGGCGGCAATCCGGCTGCCGCGAGTTATACCGGCATCGATCCTGGTCGCATGCAATGCCTCGCATACACGGTCTGCGGCGCCATTGCGGGGCTCTGTGGCTACTTGTGGGTGGCGCGGTTCGCGGTTGCTTACACTGACATCGCGCTCGGCTTCGAGCTGCAGGTGATCGCGGCCTGTTTGATTGGCGGGGTCGCCATCGCGGGAGGCGTCGGGACGGTCGCGGGCGTCGTGCTGGGATGTTTGTTCATCGGCATCATCAGGAACGCTTTGCCGCTGATCGGCGTTTCGCCGTTCTGGCAGATGGGCATCAATGGCCTGGTGATCGTGATCGCGGCGGTGCTGAGCGCGCGACGGCGTGAGGACAAGCGCGCGATTCTGGAGACCAGCCCTGCATGAACGCGCCCAGACTTTCCTTTCTGTCACGCCGGCTGCTGCGCTGGGAGTCGATGCTGGCGTTGGTGCTGGTGATCGAGTTCGTCTGCTTCGCCAGCTTATCGCCCTACTTCCTGAATGTCTGGACGCTGTCCGACGCCACCTTCAACTTCACCGAGCGCGCGGTGATCGCATTGCCGCTCGCGCTGCTCATCATCGCGGGCGAGATCGATATCTCCGTCGCCGCCATCATCGCGCTCGCATCGGTGGCGATGGGATTGGCTGCGGCGGCGGGAATCGATACGGCCGGCTTGGTTGCCATCGGCCTCGGTACCGGGCTGTTGGCCGGCATGATCAATGGCGCCTTGGTGACGATCGGCCGCGTACCCTCGATCGTCGCCACCATCGGTACCATGACGTTGTTCCGCGGGCTCGCTTATGCAGTGCTCGGTGATCGCGTGCTCAAGGATTATCCGCAGTCGTTCTCGGTGTTTGGCCAGGGTTATGCCGTGGGCCCGCTGTCCATCGAGCTCAGTTTGCTGATCGTGCTCGCAGTGATCTTCGCATTGTTTCTGCACGTGACGCGCTGGGGCCGAACCATTTACGCGCTGGGCGCGAATGCCACCGCTGCGCGTTTTTCTGGAGTGCCGGTGGATCGCTATCGGTTCCTGTTGTTTGCAATGACTGGGCTGTGCAGCGGCATCGCTGCGGTGTTGCTCACGTCGCGGCTCGGTTCGACGCGACCTTCCATCGCGCAAGGCTGGGAGCTCGAGATCATCAGCATGGTCATCCTCGGCGGCGTCTCGGTGTGGGGTGGCAAAGGCACCATCCCCGGCGTGCTGCTTGCCGCCGTGGTGCTCGGTTTCGTGAACTTCGGCCTGGGACTGCTGAATGTTCCCGGCATCGTCATGTCCATCATCGTCGGCGCGCTGCTCATCATCGTCGTTGCCATCCCTGTGATCGCCGAACGATGGTGGGGTCGGCCGGTGCGCACCTGACTCCACTGACCAACCTATGTCGCAGCCTCTGATTGCACTGATCGACATCGGCAAGACCCACGCCAAGCTGTGCGTCATCGATCCTCAGTCGGGAACGGAGTTGCGGGGCAGCCGGCGCGCCAACGCGGTGATTCAAGGACCACTGACGCGCGAATTGGATGTCAATGCGATTGGACAATGGTTGCTCGAGGCGCTGCACACAGCGCCGCATCGCGAACGAATCCGTTTCATTGTTCCCGTTGCGCATGGGGCTGCGGCGGTGCTGGTCGATCGTGACGATCACGTCGTCGCCGCTCCTGATTATGAAGATCCCTGTTTCGAGCAGGTCAACGCCGCTTATCGAGCGCAGCGGGATGTGTACCGCGATACTTACTCGCCGGATCTGCCGCTGGGATTGAACCTGGCGCGACAACTGTTCTTCTTGCAGGAGATGCAGCCCACGCTGTTCGCGCGAGCCGCTCATGTGCTGCTTTATCCGCAGTACTGGTCGTGGCGTTTGTCTGGCGTGATGGCGAGTGAGGTTACGTCGCTCGGGTGTCACTCGGACTTGTGGCTGCCGCGTGAGGCCAGCTTCTCCAAGCTGGCGCGCGATCGAGGGTGGAGCCATTTGTTTCCTGTCATGCGGCTGGCAGGAGATGTACTCGGGCCGATTTCGGCATCGGTGGCGGCGGCGACCGGGTTGGATGCTCAATGTCAGGTGGTTTGCGGGATTCACGATTCAAACGCTTCGTATTTGAAATTTTTGATTGCGCGAGATCGGGGCGAGCCGTTCACGGTCGTTTCCAGCGGCACCTGGACGGTGGTCATGGCCAATCGTGCGGATCTGTCGAGGCTTCGGGAAGATCGAGACATGCTGGCGAGCGTCGATGCGTTTGGTTCGCCCGTAGCGACGGCTCGCTTCATGGGTGGCCGTGAGTATGAGGCCATCGCGGGGTCGGACACGCGGCCCAATCTGCCGGCGCTGCTCAATGTCGTCGATCGGCAGGCGATGGCGCTGCCTGCGTTTGCCAGCGGCGGGCCCTTTGCGGGTCGTGAGGGGCGGCTGGTGAACGCAGAGAAGTTGTCGGGTTCCGAGCGGGCTGGCTTGGCGACGCTTTACGTTGCGCTAATGACGGAGTTGCTCATCGAGATGCTGGGCGCGGAAGGCGACGTGCTCATCGATGGTCCCTTGGCGACGAATCCAGTGTTCGGATCGGTGTTGGCTGCGTGCTTGCCGGAGCGCACCGTGTGGCTGACTCCAGGCGACGGAGGAAACATGCGCGCTGCCTGCTACCTCGCCGGCTTCCCCGACGCACCGAGTCAACCCATGACCCGTGCCGTACCCTCCGCACTGAAGGCCTTGCCGAGCTATCGTGAAGTCTGGCGAGAATCGTTAGCGCGCTGACTTTTCTTCTTGTCCTTATCATCCGCCGCAGGCTCACCGATCCCTTCGAGGTTCTGCCGTACGGCGCGAACCGAGATGCTGCCTTCGAGCGAGCGCGCGAATGCGCTGACGAAGGCGTTCCGTAACACACTGACGATGGTCTGCAGCACGCTGGTTTCGGGATTCTCGATGGTGCCGGTGAATGGAATACGCGCGGCGACCTGCTGCTTCTCGTCGTTCTCCAGCACATTGGCCGCAAAATCGACCAGCCCCTCCCAGATGCGCTTGAGAGGGTTCTCCTCGGGCTCCTCGCTGCTATAGATGTTCACGTTCTGGAGCACCGGCTTGGCATACCCCTGAAACTTGCCCTCCGCTGCCGCGAGCTCCAGGTACAACTCGAAATCCCCCGCCTCTGCGTCCGCCTTGACGTACTGGCGCAGCCACGGATTCACCTGCGGCAGCTTCACGCTGTTCAGCTGCAGATTCACGTCGAACGTCGGCTGCTTGGCCAACGGATCGACACTGCCGCTGATACGCGCGGAACCGCCGTCCAACACCTCAGCAGTCGTCTGGAAGTCCGCGAATGTTTCCTTGCCACTGTCGGCGACGTTGGTCAGGTTGGTGATCTGACCTTGCACGTTGGTGGCCCTGATGGCGTCCTGCGTGTCGATGCCGGGCGCGAGGAAGGTAATGGTGCCATTGTGAACGCGCACCGTATTGAAACGGAACGGGAACAGCTCGCCGATGCGTTCGGCCCAGTTCACGCCCTCGCCGGTCTGTGATTGCTCCTTGGTCTCGCCTTGGACGAAGTTCAAATCGGGTGAGAAGAATTGACCTTCGGCCACCAGCGAGCCGCGCAGCAGGCTGCGCCACTCGATGGAAAAATCCACCCGGTCACAGCTGAAGAACGGTACCGGGGCCCCGGAACCGGTCTTCACGATCTTGATGTGGTCAATGCGATAGGCGCCCCGGATCAACGAAAGGTCAACGTCCTCGATGTGCCCGTCATATTCTTCGAGCGCCTGGAGCTGCGCATTCACTCGGTCGCGTATCACGGAAGGCAGCGCGGCGCGGATGACGACAGCCACGACCACCAGCACCAGAAACGCAGTCAACCATTTGTCTCGCCGCCGCATGCCTACCTCAGCGGTGACCGCCGACGCCGCGTCGGCGATCCACGCTGCCCATGTAACTTCGGACGTGCCCTGTTCGGACTTCGCCATCGGACCCGGGGACGCAACGCTCGCCACCGGGCATCGGTTTCGGCCGTGGCTTGCACGGGGCGGACCGTGTAGGGAGACTTTGCCGACGCTTTCCCGCAAACTTGCGGCTTCACTGTCCATCGATTACAGAGGAGTTGCGCATGACCCCATGGCGTCTGGCGACATTGGCGATTGCCACCAGCGTGGCCCTGGCCGGCTGTGGCGAGAAAAACGGTTCGGCACGCACCGGCGCGGATGCACCGGTCATTCGCATCGACGGTTCCAGCACCGTGTTCCCGATTGCCGAAGCGGTCGCTGAAGAATTTCAGGTGGAACAGCGCGGCGCGGTTCGCGTCACTGTCGGCCTGTCCGGCACGGGCGGCGGCTTCAAGAAGCTGTGCCGCGGCGACGTTGATATCTCGAATGCTTCTCGCCCTATCCTCGCCGAGGAAATGGAAATGTGTCGCGCCGCCGGCATCGGTTTCATGGAACTGCCGGTGGCCTTCGACGCCATCACCGTCGTGGTCAATTCCCAGAACGACTGGGTAAAAAGCGTGTCCATCGAGGACTTGAGAAAAATGTGGGAGCCCGAGGCACAGGGTCGGATCGGCAGCTGGAATCAGATTCGTCCGGAGTGGCCGGATGCGCCGCTGATGCTGTTCGGACCGGGCGCCGATTCCGGCACGTTCGACTATTTCACCGAGGCCGTCATGGGCAAGGCGAAGTCCAGCCGCGGCGACTACACCGCCAGCGAAGACGACAACGTGCTGGTGCAGGGCGTGGAGAACAACAAGAACGCGCTCGGCTATTTCGGCTACGCGCACTACGCCTCGCACAAGGACCGCATGCGCGCCGTCCCGATCGAGAAGGCCGACGGTACGCAGACCGTACCGTCCAAAGAAACAGTGCTCGATGGCAGCTATCAGCCGCTGTCGCGGCCATTGTTCATCTATGTGAGCGACAAATCGGCGCAGCGCCCCGAAGTGCGCCAGCTGATCGAGTTCTATCTGACCGAAGGGCCTGCGCTGGCGGAGCAGGTAGGCTTCGTTTCGTTGCCCGAGCACGCGGCGCAGATGTCTCTGGAGCACTTCAAGGCCAATCGCATGGGCACGGTGTTCGGCGGCGTGCCGGAAGTCGGCGTCACCATCGACGAGCTGCTGAAGCGCGAAGCCAAACTCTGATCGCCAGCTGTTAGCTATTTGCCGCCGGCCGTGGCGCCGGCGGCCTCTCGTCTTCGCGCACAGGTGAACCGGAGCACAGGGACGCAAACATGCTCGTGCTAGAGTCCTGCACGGCAATCCAATAAGCATAAGCGGCCAATAACCAGAGCGAAGGAATCCGCCCATGCCCCAGAGAGGCAACCCGAGAGGCGACCAAAGAGCCGATCAGAACGTCGAGCAGAACTCTGACCAGAACAGGGCCGAGCGCGCGACATTCAACCAGGTATTATGGACCGAGCTGCAGGCCCTGCGGCCCGACTACTGCGCCTCCCAGCCATTCCAACCGGCGAAATTCGAGCCGCAGCGGCCCGACGACGCCGGCACCGATCCGCAGTATCAAGACAACCTGCGCGAGCTGTTCCAGATGATCGGCACGTTCGGCAGCGACGCCGAGGGCGGCAAATCCCAGCCGCCGTTGTCGGCGCTGTGTCTGTCGGGCGGCGGGATTCGTAGCGCCACGTTCAATCTCGGGGTGTTGCAGGCACTGGCCAAGAACAAGCTGCTGCCCCAGTTCGATTATCTATCCAGCGTATCCGGCGGCGGTTATATCGCCGGCTGGCTGCAGGCATGGATGCACCGGGAACAACAACAGGCGGGCACTGCCAAGGACGTGTTCAAAGAGCTGGGGAATCGCAGCGAGCAGCCAGTGAATCCGCTCGCGCCCGAGCCGAAGCCTCTCGATCATCTGCGCCAGTTCAGTAACTATCTCACGCCGCGGCTCGGCTTGTTCTCCGGCGATACATGGACCGCAGCCGCTACCATCCTGCGCAATCTGCTGTTGAACTGGCTGGTCATCCTGCCGCTGCTCGCGGCGCTCGTTGTCATTCCACAAGGCGTGTACCTGCTCGTGCAGAGCACGGTCAGCCCCGGCTTCGGTCGGATGCTGATGTATGCATCGCTCCTCGCCGAGTTGCTGGCGAGTTTCTCCATCTACTACCACCGGCGCTTCGTACGCGACCCGGGCACGCCATCGTCTCGTTACGCAGTGCTGTGTGTGCTGCCGGTGATTGCAGCCGCCGCACTGCTCTCATTCACCGGCCTCGGGTATGCCAATGGACCGGCGGTCGTGCTCGATGCGCCGTTCTGGTCCGCCGGGAATCGCCCGATCCTGATGTTCTCGGCCGTGTGGTGCCTGCTCGTTCCGCTGTCCGGCTGGATGGCGGTGGAAATTGTGTATCGCCTGCGGCATCAGATCGCTCCTGAAACCAGACACACGGAAAAATTCGAGCTGGCCGCGCTGCTGATTTCCGGCCTGGCGGTCGCCTTGTTGTTTGCTGTGACGGTGCGCGAACTGCTGCTGCCGTTCTACGCACATCCCGGCCTGTACGTGATGCTGACATTGCCCGTGCTGCTCGGCTTGTATCTGCTCGCGCGAACGTTGTTCGTCGGCCTCGCGAGCATGAGTGAAACATTCGCCACCGGCTCGAAACCGGCGCTGGTCAATGACGGCGATCGCGAATGGTGGGCGCGCCTGTCGGGTTGGATCCTCGCGGTCGCGTTGGGCTGGATCGCGCTCACCGGGCTGTGCGTGTTTGGCCAGTTCCTGCTGGACAAGATCATGGATGAAGCCAAGCCGCTCGTGGCGGCGGCCGGCGGCATTTCAGGCGTCATCGCGGCGCTGCTCGGCAGTCGCGACAAGACCGCCACGTCCGCCAAGGAAGAACCTTCAATCATGCAGCGAGTCGGGCTGGCGTTGGCCGCACCGGTGTTCGTCGTGTGCGTGGTGTTGGCCATATCGTGGGCCACCGCGGGACTCGGCGGCTGGATGGTGACCAATGCGAACGTGGCGGCCGAGCGGATCTTCACCGATCCGATGCTGCGGCATTCCGGGTTACGCAACACCGGCTTCGAATGGTTCTGGGCGCTGCCCTGGCTGCTGTTGCTCGCGGCCTTGACCATGGGGCTGGTGGTGAACGTGAATCGCTTCTCGTTGCATGGCTTCTATCGCAACCGGCTGGTGCGAGCTTATCTCGGCGCTTCGCATACCGATCGCAAGCCCGATCCATTCACCGGCTTCGACGCGTCGGACAACTTGCGCATGCATAAGCTGAAGCCCGACCGGGGCGCGCAGCGCCTGCTGCCGCTGATCAATGTCACTTTGAACCTGCTGCGCGATGGCAAGCTGGCCTGGCAGGAGCGCAAGGCCGAATCGTTCTCGATCACCCCATATTTCTGCGGCAACTTCCATGAAGGCTACCGCGCATCGGCCGCGTATGGCGGGCAGGGCGGCATCTCGCTCGGCACCGCTGTAACAATCTCGGGCGCCGCCGCGAATCCGCATATGGGTTACTGCTCGTCGCCGGCGCTGGCCTTCGTGATGTCGCTGTTCAACGTGCGACTCGGCGCGTGGCTGGGCAACACCAACGCTCGAGGCGAACAGGTGTATGACCTGCCAGGGCCGCGCCAGGCACTCTCGCCCATGCTGGGCGAGCTGTTCGGCTACACCACCCCGGACTTCAAGTACGTCAACCTGTCGGACGGCGGCCACTTCGACAACCTCGGCTTGTATGAGGTGGTGCTGCGCCGATGTCGTTACATCATGGTCAGCGATGCGGGCTGCGATCCGGACGCCAAGCTCGGCGATCTGGGCAACGCCATCCGCAAGATCCGGATCGATTTCGGCATCCCCATCCGCTTCGAAAAGGAGATCGAGATCTATCCCAACAGCAGCGCGGAGCGCGGTCTCTATTGCGCCACCGCGCGCATCGATTACGATGCGGTCGACAAAGGCACGCCGCCGGGTCGGTTGCTGTACATCAAGCCCACCTTGCGTGGTCGGGGCGAGCATCCCATCCCCTATGACGTGTACAGTTACTCCAGGACGGTCGACGCGTTCCCGCACGAACCCACTACGGATCAGTGGTTCAGCGAGTCGCAGTTCGAGAGTTATCGCGCACTCGGCTTTCATGCGCTCGAGCAGATTCTTCAAGGCTCGGCGCCGCAGGATTTCGCCGACTTTTTCGCTCGCGTCGCCACGTATCTGAGCCCGAAGGGCAAGCTGGACTAGCAGTTGGAAATGTCGAAGGTCGATGAAGCAGTGACGACGTTGAATCCGGTGCGAGTGCGAACGATCACGGCAGGCATAGAGCTCACGCCGGCCTTCGAGCTGGACCGTGTGGAGAAAGCGGTCGGCTTTCTCGCTCGCGCCAGGCGAGCCTTCGAAGCCGCGGGTTACGAAGTGCAAACGATTCGTGTCGCAACCAACCCGGTCGTGGCATCGCTCTCTTCGGCGGCACGAGCCAAGGCGCTCGACTCGCTGCGTCGGATCGACGAACTGGTCGGCGCGCAGGGCGCGATCTTCAACGTCGGACCGGTGCTCACCGAAGATCGCGCCGACGACAGCCTGGTTGAATGGTCGCAGGAGTTGGTGCGCTCGACCAAGACCATCAGTTTCTCCACCGCGATCGCCTCGCCCGAGTCGGGGCTGATGCCGAAGGTAGCCGCTACGACCGCCAGGATCATGGTCGCGCTTGCTCGAGCGCTCCCGGACGGGCTCGCCAACTTCCGTTTCGCCGCGGCAGCGAACATTCCCGCGGGCACGCCTTTCTTTCCAGTGGCCTGGCATCAAGGCGCTGAATCGTTCGCGATCGGCATGGAGTCGGCCTCGGTGGTCGAGCGCGCCTTCGCGTCTTTGCGTGAAGGCGAGGATCCAACGGAGAAACTGCGGATCGCTTTGAATGACGTGCTCGCACCAGTCGAGAAGCTTGCCGCCGGGATCGCTCGAACCGAACACCGCGATTATCTCGGCATCGATACATCGCCGGCGCCCAACAAAGATCGCAGCATCGCCGCGGCCATCGAAGCCTTGACTGGCTCGCCGTTCGGCACCGGCGGCACGCTGGAAGCATGCTCGATCATCACTGCCGCGGTGAAATCGCTTGCCATTCGTACGTGCGGCTACTCCGGCCTGATGTTGCCAGTTCTCGAAGATCCGCTGCTGGCCCAACGCGCGGGCGAGAACCGCTATGGAATTCGCGACGTGCTGCTGTATTCGAGTGTTTGCGGCACTGGATTGGATGTCGTGCCGATCCCAGGCGATACACCTGCAGTGAGCATCGCAGGTCTGCTGCGCGATGTTGCCTCCCTCGCCACGCGCCTTCGCAAACCGCTCTCCGCCCGCTTGTTTCTTGTGCCCGACAAGCGAGCGGGCGACATGGCTCGCTTCGACGATCCGGTGTTGACCGACTCCGTGGTGATGAAGCTGGATTGACCGGCCGCGGTTGGCCGTTGGCCGGCAGTCCATTGTCGCATCCACGCTGTCACTCTAAAGTGGCGGCGCTCGTCACGAACTGACGGAGGATGCATGACGACTCTTCGGCCCAGTCGCGGCTCCCGTCGGCAACGCTGGTCACTGGCGCCGCTGTGGCTGCTTGCTGCCTCAGCGGCCGCCGCCAACTCACCGACGGATGAAAGCGTCACGGCCATTTGGAAGGCGCAGCAGCTGAGTTTCGAGTACCGGGGCGACAGCACTGTGTACTCATGCCGCGGCTTGCAAGACAAGTTAGTGATGATCCTGCGCACAGTAGGCGCGCGCGAGGACGTGCAACTCCACGGCTTCGTTTGCGATGAGCAACTTAGCATCGCCCGGTTCCAGGTGTCGATGAAGTCTCCGGTGATCGCCTCCGAAGAGAACGTTCGCGAAGCCACAGAACACGATTTCAAGGACGAATTGGTAGCACGGGCGAGCGGCGAGAAACTCGCCAGCGCCGCCGATCTGGAACGTTTCCCGGCCGTATGGAAGACCGTGTCTTTTGCCCGCGATCGGAACATGCGGCTGGAGCGAGGTGACTGCGAGTTGGTTCAGCAGGTGCGGCAACAGATTTTGCCGCGCATGTCAGTGCGCATCGTGCGGGACAAAGTACGTTGCTCTTCCAGCGTGGGACCTGTCGGACCGCCGCGCCTGACGGTCTCGGCGCTGGTACGCGCCCCGCACATCGATCAGTAAAGGTCGATCGATAAGAGTCGATCAGTGATCCCCGATCATGTCCCGGATGCGCTCGGCCAAAGTTTCCAGGGCGAACGGCTTGGTGATCATTTGCATGCCGGGCGACAGCAGATCGTTACTCACCGCGGCGTTGTGCGCGTAGCCTGTAATGAACAGCACCTTCAAATCCGGGCGATGCGCGCGCGCCGCGTCCGCGAGCTGACGGCCGTTGAAGCCGGGCAGGCCGACGTCCGAGATCAGCAGGTCGATGCGAACATCGGATAGCAGAATCGCCAGGCCGCTGGGACCATCCACGGCCTGCAACGATCGATAGCCCATCTCCGCGAGCAAATCGACAACCAGGTCGCGCACCACCTGCTCGTCTTCGACTACCAGCACCACTTCCTCGCGTGCGTTGGGCTGGAGGGCGAGCGGCGCCGGCGCGGGTTCCTGCGATGATTCGTGTTCGCCGTGATAACGCGGCAAGTACAGTTTGACCACAGTGCCTTTGCCTACTTCCGATTGAATCCTGGCGTAGCCGCCGGACTGGCGCGTGAAGCCATAGATCATCGACAACCCCAGACCGGTGCCCTGACCGATCGGCTTGGTGGTGAAAAAGGGATCGAACGCGCGGTTCACCACCTCCGGCGGCATGCCGACGCCGGTATCCGTTACGCAGATCGCGATGTAATCGCCCGGCATCACGTCGCGAAGTTTCGCCTCGTGCGCGTCTTCCAGATGCGCGTTGCTGGTCTCGATGGTGAGCTTGCCGCCGTCAGGCATGGCGTCGCGCGCGTTGATGGTCAGATTCAGTAACGCGCTCTCCAGCTGATTCTGGTCGCAGCGAGTCAGCCACAGCTGGGGATCTTCCACGAACTCCAGGCCGATGGTTTCGCCCAGGGTTCGTCGCAGCAACTCCTCCATGCCGAGGATCAGCCGATTGACATGCACCGGCCTGGGATCGAGCGCCTGGCGACGCGAGAACGCGAGCAAACGGTGCGTCAGCGCAGCTGCTCGATTGGCGGCCGTCATGGCGGCCGAGACGTACGCATTCACATCGATCTGCTGGCCGCGCGCCAGCTTCCTTTGCATCATGTCCAGCGAGCCGATGATGCCGGTCAGCAGGTTGTTGAAGTCGTGCGCAATCCCGCCAGTCAGCTGGCCGACCGCTTCCATCTTTTGCGACTGGCGCAGCGATTCTTCGGCCTCCGACAGCCGCTGCTGATCGCGGACGCGCTCCGTCACATCCTGCGCATATTGAAACGCACCGATGACGCGGCCGGCAGGATCACGCAACGAGGTGTACGTGATCTCGTAATGGCGCATCTGATCGCCTTCGCTCGGCGCCGTCGGCTCGATCAATGTAAATTCTTCTCCCGCCAGCGCTCGACTCCAGCGGCTACCAGACAAAGCGAGCTGCTCGCGGCTGACTTTCAACAAGTCCAGCAGGCTCTGACCCACTTCGGGGCGCACACCGATGCGGCGCTCGAAGCGATCGGCATACGCCTTGTTCAGAGCCAGGAATCGATAGTCCTTCCCGACCGCGGCCACCAGCGCCGTCACGGAATCCAGCAACTCGCCCCACAACTTGCGCTGAGCGACCGCGTGCTCGACGCGTTGCTCGAGCGTCGCATTGAGCTGTCGCAGAGCGTTCTCGGCGCGCGCGCGCTCAACTGCTTCCCAGGTGCGCTCGGCGGTCTCGCGCACCAATGCGACTTCATCATCGGTCCACCGACGAGGCTCGGCCTGATGCACATACAACGCGCCCACCAGCCGGCCGCTCTTGATCAACGGCACACTGATGCCGGCGCGTGCACCGTTGACTCGATAGACGTCGGCGTCCGCGGCGTCCCGAATCAAAGGATCGGTGAAAGCATCTTCAACCCGCACCGTGTGGCCGGCCTGCAGCTCCCGCACCATCGCCTGGCCGAAAACGTCGAGCAGGTGCCGGCCGGCGAGACTGGTCATGCCCGCGCTGGTCCAATCGCATACCACCATGCCGGTCTGCCCGGATGGATCCACCTCGCCGTAACCTACTCGCCCCGCTGTCAGCTGCCGCCCCACCATCTCCGCTGCCGCCTGCATGATTTCCGAGGCGTCGCTCAATGTGCGCAGCTTGTCTCGCAACGCCAGTTGGAAGGCGAGCTGCCGCTCGGCGCGCACCTTCTTGGTCGTCTCCATGCACAGGACCATCACGCCGCCGACGTTGTTCGGCGCGCTGGCGTCATCGATGGGGCTGAAGCTGTAGGTCCAGTAGATTTCTTCGCGCTTGCCGAAGCGTGGGATCACCACGAGATGATCTTCCGCCCAGCTCGCTCCCTCGCCCGACATCACACGCTCGATCTGCGGCCCCATGATGGACCACGTTTCGGACCAGACTTCACGCAGCGGCGCGCCCAGCATGGCGGGATGCCGCTCTGGCCCGAGCGAGCTGCGATAAGCGTCGTTGTAAAAGCAAAGGAGCTCCGGCCCCCAGAACACGCAGGCCGGATGTTGGGTGGTGAGCAGGATTCGCAGGGCGGTGCGCAAGCCCTGCGGCCAGCGTAGTGGCGAACCCAACGAGGTGCGGTCCCAGTGGAAACCTCGGATCAGTTCGCCAAGCTCGCCGCCCCCGCCGAGAAACGTGGCAGGTCCGTCCACACGCATGAAAGGCGAAGTGCTCACGTACAGAGCGTGCCGCCTCCGCGCGCGTGGGTCAACGCGGGATGATCACTCTGTCAACGCGATTTTCCGCAACTTATCGATGTGCGTGAGCGCCCATAACATCCGGCGCGATAGTAGGGAATGTCACAGCAGCGCCTGGTAAACCAGATTGCGCAACAGCGACCGATAGTGAGTGCGCAACCGAATATCGGATGCCTGCAACATCAATACCGCGATCAATTTCTCCTGCGGATCCACCCAGAAATAGGGTCCAGTGGCGCCGCCCCAGTAGTAATCGCCCACGGAGCCGGGCGCCATGCTTCGGCCCGGCTCCATGCGCACTCCCACACCCAGCCCGTAGCCCTGTCCATATTGGGGCAACGGCGCGGTCAGGCCCAGTTCCAAGGTGAATGCGCCGTAACTCACATCCGGCGGCAGATGGTTGCTGGTCATCAGCTCGACGCTCTTGCGTGACAACAGCCTGACGCCGTCGAGCTCGCCGCCGTTGAGCAACATTTGGGCGAAGCGGGCGTAATCCTCCGCGGTGGACAACAATCCGCCGCCGCCCGAAAACCATTTCGGCGGCCTGGCCGGGTTGTAACCGATCACCACCGGCGTGGCGCCCGGGGCAGCCTGCGCCTGCGCGAGTCGCGATGTTTGCCGAGCGTCGAGCAGAAATGCGGTGTCGCGCATACCGAGCGGACGCGCAATGCGCTCCACGATGAACTGATTCAGGTCCATGCCGGCTTGCACTTCCACGATGCGCCCGATCACATCGTTCGACATTCCGTACTCGAACGCGGCGCCCGGCTGGAATGCCAGCGGCAGTTTTGCCAGCTTGTCGACCAGCTGCGCGTTGGTTTGCTGATCGTCCATGGTGCCCGCGGCGCGATACGCCTGCTGCACCAGGGAGTCGCCGAAGATGCCGTAGGTCATGCCGGAGGTGTGCCGCATCAGGTCCTGCACCGTGACCTCGCGACGCGCCGGTTCCAGCGCAAGCCGCCGGTCGCCGTTGCCGTCCTTCACCTCCACGCCCACCTGCAGGTTCTTCAACTGCGGCAGATAGACCGAGGCTGGATCCATCAACTGCAGCTTGCCTTCTTCGGCCAGCATCAAGGCCGCCACCATGGTGACCGGCTTGGTCATCGAAGCGATGCGAAAGATAGAATCGGGCCGCATCGGGCTGTGGGCGGCACGATCCTGGAACCCAAAGGTTTGCAGATAGGCGACTTTGCCCTGGCGCGCCACCAGCACGACCGCACCGGGAATTTTTCCGCTGGCTACGTCGGCATTGAACGTGTCGGTCAGTCGT
The DNA here is from genome assembly GCF_016801985.1 of Steroidobacter gossypii. Lineage (GTDB taxonomy): Bacteria > Pseudomonadota > Gammaproteobacteria > Steroidobacterales > Steroidobacteraceae > Steroidobacter > Steroidobacter gossypii. Next base: position 913,897 of record NZ_JAEVLS010000001.1, read on the forward strand.
TGCAAACGTTGCGACGAAAAGCCGACCGCTTCGGGCCTGGCTTTGGGTAACGGCGCGGCCAGCGCCGCTCCCGCTGTCACCAGCGCCACCAACAAGCCAACAACGAGCTTTCTCATTCTCTTGATCTCTAGACGAGGCCGGTCGCGTAGTACACGGCGATCACAAAGAACACGGCCAAGGTTTTCACGCAGGTAATCGCGAACACATCTTTGTACGACTGCCGATGCGTCAGTCCCGTGACTGCGAGCAGCGTGATGACTGCGCCATTGTGCGGCAAAGTATCCATGCCGCCGCTGGCCATCGCGGCGACTCGATGCAGGACATCGGGTGAAATCCCCGCCGCCTGCGCCGCCGCCATGAATTGTTCGGACATGGCGGCGAGCGCGATGCTCAGCCCGCCCGATGCCGAGCCTGTGATGCCCGCCAAGGTGGTCACGGTGATGGCTTCGTTCACCAACGGGTCCGGGATCGCCAGCAACGCATTGCGAATGATCAGGAAGCCAGGCAACGCTGCGATCACTGCGCCAAAGCCGTATTCAGAGGCGGTGTTCATCGACGCCAGCAGGGCACCGCCGACCGCGTTCTTCGTGCCTTCCGCGAACTTCGTTACCACCGGTCGAAAAGCAAACACGAGCACCGTGAGGATGCCCATGAGCAACGCGCCCATGACGGCCCAGATGGCCACCACGCCGGACAACTGCGTGACCAGCGGTTGCGCCAGCCCTTCAAGACGAGTTTCGATGGTCGGCTCATAGAACCCAGGGATAAGCCGGGTGAATGCCAGATTGGCGACGCCGACCACGAGCAGCGGCAGTATGGCGAGCAGCGGATGCGTGGAGTTGCCCGTGGCTATTTGTTCCGGCTCGTTGCTATGGCCGGTGCCGTAACCTTCGCCGGCGCGCATCGCCTCTCGGCGCCGCCAGTTCAGATACAACAAACCGCAAGCAAGAATGAACGCACCCCCGATGACCCCCAGGACCGGAGCCGCCCAGGTCGTAGTGCCGAAGAACGTGGTGGGAATGATGTTTTGAATCTGTGGCGTGCCCGGCAGCGCGTCCATGGTGAAGGTGAAGGCGCCGAGGGCAATCGTGCCCGGAATCAGCCGTTTGGGAATGTCACCGCGCCGAAACATTTCAGCCGCGAAGGGATAGACGGCGAACACCACCACGAACAGCGATACGCCGCCGTAGGTCAGCAGCGCGCACACCAGCACGATGGAGAGGATCGCACGCTCCTGCCCCACCAGGCGAATCACTGCGGCCGCGATGGACTGCGAGAATCCGGACAGCTCGATCAGCTTGCCGAACACCGCACCGAGCAGGAACACCGGGAAATAAAGCTTCAGGAACCCGACCATGCGTTCCATGAACAGGCCGGTGAACACCGACGGCACGGCGGCCGGGTCGGTCAGCAGCACCGCCAGTAACGCAGCCAGCGGCGCGAACAGAATGACGCTGTAGCCGCGGTACGCGGCCAGCATCAGCAACCCCAAGGCGAGCACGACGATCGCGAAAGTCATTGCGCCTGTTACGGCGCAATCGCTGACCGATGCCGCCGCCCCCTCGAAAAAACCGCTTTGACCGCCTGACGACAATTAATTCATCAGGTGATGATTTTCAGTCGAGCTTGCCTGCGCGGCGCGGGGGTGTCAACCGCGGAACGAGTCCTCGTGCCGAGCGCCAACCGTACCGGCTACACTGCTCGGATGGACAACATCACGCACACCATCATCGGCACGCTGGTCGGCGAGGTTACCGCCCGTGTCGCGCCAAGCAGGCGTAGCACGCTGCCGCCCGCCACACGCCGCAATCTGTGCGTGACGCTGGCCGCGGTAGGAAGCAACCTGCCGGACTCCGATCTGCTGTATTCATTCTTCGGGCGGGATCTGAATTATCTGCTGCATCATCGCGGCCACACACATACGGTCGTAATTGCGGTGCTGCTGGGTCTAGCGGTGTTGGCGATAACGCGCTGGTGGATACGACGGCGCGGCCTGCAAGCCTCACCGGCCGACTACGGCTTGCTGGCCGGAGTGTTGTTGTTCACGCCATTGCTCCATATCGCAATGGACTTCACCAACAACTACGGCGTGCATCCATTCTGGCCAGTGGACAATCGTTGGTTCTATGGCGATTCGGTGTTCATCATCGAGCCGCTGCTCTGGGCCGCGTGCGCGCCGCTGGCTTTCATATTCAGAACTCATGTGGCTCGCTTTGCGGTGCTGCTGTTGATGGTCGGGGCGATCGCGTTGTGCTTCTTCAGCGGGATGGTGCCCCAGCTGCTGGCAGCCGCGTACGCGTTGCTGGTGGCGGCAATGTTGTTGGTCGGTCAGCGCGCACCCACGAAGGTTGCACTCGCCGCGGGTGTTACATTGTGGCTGGGAGTTACAGCAATGTTTGCACTCAGCGCGCAGACCGCGAGAGCGCACATTGATGCCATCGCCGCCCGCCAGTTTCCCGAAGGAACCATCGTTGACCGCATTGTTACGCCGATGCCCGTGAATCCGACCTGCTGGGAAGTGATGCTGCTACAAAAGGAAGGTGACAACGCGGTATTACGGAGAGCGATGCTGGCGCTGTCGCCCGCTTGGCTCACCGCAGATAAATGCTTGAGCCGAAGCCTCGACATGCCGATCACGGCGCCGCTGGTTCCCGTGCCGAGCGACAACACCGAGCAGGTGAAATGGTACGGCCAGATCAGCACACCGCTCGCACGGCTCGCCACCCTCGCCGCGACCAACTGCGAAGCCGCCGCCGCGCTGCGCTTCATTCGCATGCCCTGGCTGGCGAACGTCAAAGACGGATTGGTGCTCGGCGACCTTCGCTACGACCGTGAGGAGGAACTGGGCTTCGCGGAAATTGCGCTTGGGGAGCCGCCGGTTTGCCCTTCGTTCGTGCCGAAGTGGGTCGAGCCCCGGCGTGATTTGTTGGAGCCCGGCGCGGCGAACATGAGTAGCGCGCGCAGCCAACCTTGATGGCGACCACCCGCGCCCGGGGTTGGCTTAGCCATCGCTATTTGCGTCTGGCAATGAAGCTGCCTTCGCCGAACTGCCCGAACACCGCTTTACCTTTCATGGTGTCGCCTTCCACGGTGCCCGTGTAGTCGAGTTTCAAATCGGCTCCTGGCATCTCGAGGGTGAAATCGAACGCCACCGCCGCGCCTTTCACCGAGCCCGTGTAATCGACGATGCCCGCCTCGCTAGTGATGGTGCCAGCCAGGGCAGATCCCGTTTGCCGCACTGTCATGTGCGCGTCCTGCTTGCCCATCCGGCTCTCGGTGGTCAGCACCCACTCACCGGACAGATCTGCGACCTTCGACTGAGGCTGCGATGGCGGCGTGCTCACGCAGGCACCCAGCAACAGCGCGACCGAAGTCACAATCCACGCCCGTCTCGTCTGCATCCGTTTCTCCCCACGACGAGCGCAGAGCTTAGCCTAGCGATGCGCACCTGAGCGTGCATCGGTCACGAGATGGTCATGAGCGGTTCGAATCCTTGTCAGCAACGGCCGGCAGCTCCCCGGCGTAAAAGTCAGGGTCCTGTCAGCAAGGATTCGATAAGCTCGCGCCGCTTGTCCCAGCAATTAGCCCAGCAATTAGCCAGGTGTCATCCATGAATCGAATGCTTCGTTCCGCCGTCGTCGCGACTCTGCTGGTCCCCGCCGTCACGCTGCTGGCGCAGGCGTCCGAGCCTGCCAACGTCAAGCAGCTGCAGAAGGATCGACACGAGCACTACGAGAAGCTGGGCGAGCAGTTCAAGGTCGTGCGCGACCAGGTGCGTGTCGACAAGCCGGACCTCGCGGCCATCAAGACCGCCGCCAAATTCGTCAGCGCCGCCGCCGCCGAGCAGGAAAAGTGGTTCCCCGCCGGCTCCGGCCCGGAAGCCGGCAAGACCGATGCGCTGCCCGCGATCTGGGCCAAGCCGGCCGAGTTCAAGAAGGCCATGCAAATGTTCAGCGACGCCGCGCCAAAGCTGCAAGCTGCTGCTGACAGCGGCAACGTTGCCGCCATCAAGACCGCCTTCGGTGACGTCGGCAAGGCCTGCAAGAACTGCCATGAGCAGTTCCGCGCCGACGACTGATCCGATCCCAGCGATGACGACATTGCACCCGGGCAGCTCCCGCTCCCGGGCGCAGTTATTTACGCCAACCGAAACGTCCGCCAAACGACGCCAGCCTCTCGACCAAGCTTCCGGAAGACCGAAAGGGTCGCTACTGACGCGTCTCCGAGCCCGAACGAAGCCGCTTGCCCGGACACAAAGACGCGAGTACGCTGCCACTCCTTCCCGTCAACCCATACAAGAGAGGTCCAGAGAACTATGACTGCGCGAACTGCGATCTCCGCCGGGTTGATTCTGCAAATCTCTTGGTTCGGCACTCGCTGCTGATCTAACGACCGCGTTCACCCCGGCGTTGCTACGCCCGTTCCTCGCAAGAGGAGCGGATGTCGTGTCGCATTCCCCTGGGGTTCACGCATGTCATCGTCCACGTTTTCTCTGGCCCGCCTCGGCTGGCGCCCGTTCCATTCACAGCAACTCACGTTACAAGACTTCGAATCCGCTCATCCCGCTCGCGTAACAAGCGTGCATCGTAGTGGACTCATAGTGCTTTCAGAGCAAGGATCAGCCACCGTCACCGCCCCGCCTCGCGTACTCGACACTATCGAGTTCCCGATCACCGTCGGCGACTGGCTCCTCATCGAACACGACGCACCTCGCGTCTGCCGGGTCTTATCTCCGTACTCGCTGATCAAACGTCAGGCCGCCGGCACCGACCATCGCCTGCAAACCATCGCAGCGAACCTGGACACTCTGTTCGTGGTGACTTCATGCAACAACGATTTCAACCTCTCGCGACTGGAGCGTTACCTTGCCCTCGCATACGAAGCCCAGGTCGAGCCGGTGATCCTCATCACCAAAGCCGACCTGACCGACAACCCGACGTCATACATCGATGAGATCCAAACGCTGGGCACAAACGCAACAGCCATAACCATCAACGCGACAGACGCAACCCAGGTAGCCACCACACTGGCCCCATGGCTGCAGCCCGGCCAGACAGTGGCCTTCGTCGGATCCTCCGGCGTCGGCAAGTCCACTCTGGTGAACACACTGATCGGCCAGTCTCAGCAAGAGACCGGCAGCATTCGCGAGGACGACAGCAAAGGCCGCCACACCACCACATCGCGTGAAATGTTCCCACTCGCTAGCGGCGCCTGGATCATCGACACGCCCGGCATGCGCGAGCTGAAGATCGGTGCGATCGGCAGCGGCTTGCGAACCGTCTTCGACAATGTCGAAGCGCTCGCCGAGCAGTGTCACTTCCGCGACTGTCGTCACGAGTCAGAAGCAGGCTGTGCAGTGCTAGCCGCAGTCGCGGCCGGCAAACTCGACCCGCGCCGACTGGCGAACTACCACAAGCTCCAGCGTGAAGCCGCGCTCGCCGGAATGTCGAATCGCGAGCGCCGCGCCCGCAACAGACAATTCGGCCGGATCACGGCGTCAGCAATGAAAATCAAGGGCAGGAACAAACGTTGACACCGCGGCGGGCAACTTGAATGGGTATTACCGACACGGTTGCACAAAGTTGCCCGCCCCCTCTCACCTCGCAGGAACCCACCGCCCGGCAGCGGGTTACATAACAGTCTCAGCCTGAGAGTGGAACGGAAATGCTCGATCAACAGCAAGCGCTGAATCTCAAGACCCGATTGCGGGACCGCGCGACCCAACTGCGCGACGAGCTACAGCGGACGCGCGCCAAATCGGTAGACGAAACGCCGGGCAACGTCGCTGAGCGTGCGCGGGACAGCGAGGACGACTCGTTCGCAACGCTGGTCGTCGACACGAATCTCACGGAGATGGAACGCGACGTGGAAGAGTTGCGGATGATCGACTCGGCGCTACAACGAATTAGCGCGGGCACTTATGGCGACTGCGCCGATTGCGGCCAGCCTATCCCGCTCGCGCGCCTGCAAGCGGAGCCGACCGCGGAGCGTTGCATTCAGTGCCAGGAGCTGCACGAGAAAACGCATCTCTCGGCACGCACTCCCAGTCTCTAACGCGGGAGCAGACTGATGGGCGCTGGATGTTCCTGCGCCTCCATGCGCCCACACCCTTCGGGCATCCTGCCCATCGTCACTTTGACGCCCGATCCGGATACTTCTCCAATACTTTCGTCACGACCTCGCGCACCTCGTCCTCGTTGAGCTCGGCCTTTTCGAAGGTCGCGTCGATGGACCCGCTCCACACCTGTGCGTTTTTCGCAGCGTCGACCACGTCGATGGTGAACGTCCCTGCCTGTTCGTTTCTTTTGCCGATGGGCAAGCTCACGCCGATGCCGCCGCCGATGCCACCCGAGCCGCCACCGGCGCCGACACCGACGCTGGGCTTGTTCTTGGGCCGCTCGTGCACATTGAGCACATACGTCACGCGGCATTCCGCCTTCTCAGCCTCCGAGTAGCCCTTCTTCTTCAGCTCGGTGAGCACGGCGCCCTTCACACGCTGCTCCGTCAACGTCGCGGGCTGTTGCTGCGTGGGCAGCCATTCGAAAGTCTTGCAACTCGGCAACCCGCCTTCCGCCATATCGACGCGCACACGCGAAGGCGCCGTGGCCGTGCAACCGGCGAGCAGCGCGACACTCACTAAACCTGGCAATGCGACAGCGGTTCTAACAGCGGTTGTCATGGAAACCTCAAGGATCGTATTCGTAATGCCACGGCTCGTACGGCGACTGCAGCGGCCCGCGAAAACGCGTGCCTTCCATGGCCGCCTGCAATTTTCGAGTCCAGCCCGGCTCATCCCAATTGCGCTTCACCGTCGCGGTCTCGGTAGGCGCCACGATAGCGCCGTTCTTCATGATCTGGAAATCGATGGCGCGCAACTGGCCGTGTCGAGAAATTCCCGGGGCGGCGAGCGGTGCGGCTGTCTGCGGCCGCCAGCGAGTCAGAAATTGTTTGAAGCGTTCGACCGAGTCCGCTCGATCCGGTGAGCCAAAATCGGGCTTGCCGATCTCGGCCAGCGCCTGCCGATGCAATGACGCGGCCACCTTTCCAACGGATTTGTTTGTATTGTAGCGCGTGATCTGCAGCTCCAGGCTCCGCGCTTCAGTATTCGCATAGAGCGTATAGCCCGGGTTCTGCGCCTCGAAGCGCGCCTTCACCTTCTCGGTCTCCTCGAGCAAGGCTCGATATTCCGCCGACCGGGTATGCGCCTGAATCTGATCCTTCGACCAGCTCCAACGTGTGCGCAGCTGTTCGCCTGCGCGAAGATATGATCGGGCCGCGAGCAAGCGACGCGGTGTTCCCTCGATATCACGCAGCGCCGCCGCCGTCTTCTCCGGCAAGCTCGACGCAACGTGCTGAAGATATCGATCGAGTTCGTCGTCGCTGGAGGCGCGCCCGAGGTGCGGCGCAAGCAGCACGACCAGGAGCGTCACAATGCCGATGCGCCTCACCATTCATGGCCTCGTCACATCTCGGATATCACATCGACGGCGTAACCGCCGGCGGCTCGGCTTCTTTCTCGATGACGATGGAGCCTTTGAGCACCAGCGCGGCGATCGCGCCGATGGCGGCGAGCTGCGGCGCGAGCAGCGTGCCCACGACGCCCAAGGTCAACGGAATGTCGATCAATACGCGACCCTCCTCGTTCTTGATGATCACCCGACGCACATTGCCGGCGCGGATGATCTCCTTGATCTTGGCCAGCAGGGTATCGCCGCTGAACTGAAATTCTTCTGAACGCGGCGGGTCGTTGCGAGGCGTGTATGTCTCGGTCATGGCACTGTTCCCTCCGGAATGCCCGGGATTCGATGTGTTCATCCGATCAGCTCCTTGAGCTTGGTATGCCCCGTGCGCGACATGGGCAGCTTGGTGCCGTCCGACAGGATGGCCAGCCAGCTGTCCTTGCCGTACAGGTCGATGCGCGCCAGGCGTTCCACGTTCAGGATGAACGAGCGATGGATACGCACAAAACGCGTGGGATCCAGCTGAGTTTCCAATTCGCTCATGGTTTGTTGCTTGCGCAGCCGTTTGCCGGCGGCGGCGAACGACAGGTAATCGTCCTGCGCCTCGATGAAATCGATGCGATCCAGCGGCAGCACGTGTACGCGGCCTTCATGGCGAATCAGAATGCGCTCCAGCGTCCGGCCGGGCGGCCGGGCGGCGGCCGATAATTGTTCTGGGGAGGGCGCGGGCGTCTTGTTGCGCAGACGCTCGGCTGCGCGTTCCACTGCTGCCTCGAGCCGCGGCGGCTCCACCGGTTTCAACAGATAATCCACGGCGTGCACTTCGAAGGCTCGCAGCGCGAACTCGTCGAACGCGGTCGTGAAGATCACAGCGGGCGCGCGCTCGCCGAGCAGCTCCAGCACTTCGAAGCCCGACAGCTTGGGCATCTGAATATCCAGAAACATCAGGTCGGGATTGAGCTCCTCGGCCAGTTTCACGGCTTCGAAGCCATTGGCGGCCTGACCGGCGACTTCGATATCGGGCAGCTTGGACAGGTGCTCGGCGAGGATGGAGCGGGCCAGGGTTTCATCGTCGACGATCAGAACACGCACGAGAGTCTTCCTTTAGGACGTAGCCGATTGGCTGCTGACGGCCGGCAGCAGAATCGAGACGCGGAACGCGGTCTCGCTGGCGTCGACGTCGACGCTGGCGCGATGGCCGCACAATGTTTCTACACGCGAGCGTACATTGACCAGGCCGACGCCGGTGCTGCGCGAAGGCGGCCGGTCGGGATCGCACGGATTGGCGACCACCAGCTCCAGAAATCCTTCACGCCGATGCGCCTGCACGCACACCTCGCCGCCTTCGAGCAGATGCGCCACTCCGTGATGAACCGCGTTCTCCACCAAAGGTTGCAGCATCAGCGGCGGCACGGCCACATCTTTCACGTCGTCAGCGATGTCGAAACTGGCGCGCAACCGATCGCCGAAGCGCACCTTCTCGATGGCAAGGAAAGTTTCGGCCAGCGACACTTCTTCGGACAGTGGGATGGCCTGTTGGCGAGCCAGGGTCAGGCTCTTCCGGAAAAAGTTCGCCATCAGGAAACACATCTGGCGCGCGGCTTGCGTGTCATTGCCGATCAGCGCGGCCACCGAGTTCAAGCTATTGAACAGGAAATGCGGATCCAGTTGCGCGCGCAGCGACTTCAACTCCGCTTCACGCGCCAGCACTTGCAATTCCAGGGCGCGGCGCTCGGCATTGCGCGAACGCTGAAACGCCCCAGCGAGGTAGTGCCCCAGCACCGCCAGCGACATACCGATGGCGCCGGCGAAGATCAGCAACGGCAAGATACCGGTGGCCGATTCCGGATAGACGCCGCCCTCCGGCACCAGCCACATGGCCCATGCGTAAGCGATCGCGATCCACACAATCAGCGACACGACGCCGGCAATGGCCCAGGTGACGACCATGCGCACCACCGGGGTATCGTCCGCTGGCACGGCCTGAACCACGTACCAGAACGACAGCGATTGCAAACCGAGCACGATGGCTATCGGCACGGCAAACTCGAGCGACCAGTCGATGGGCGCGTTGCCACCGAACACGAACACGACCGTGAGCAGCAGACCAAACACCACCCACACGCCGAGATAGAGCATCAAGCGGCGGCGATGTTTGAAAATCGGATGCATTAATTTTTGATCTCCACGCCGGCCATCACGATCATGCCCCGGACGACCAGGTGCTTGGTCGGCACCACGGTGGTGGGACGTCGCTTGTCGATGAAACCGGCCAGCAGCGTGGTGACTTCGCTGGTCACCGTCCAGTCCGGCGGAGCGAAGATTTCCACGCCGCCCCAGAATGCAAACACTTCGACGACCGCGGTATCGCCTTCCATGCGCGCGCTGGTCAAATCGAGCTTGATGCCGCCCATGACGGCGTTGAGATCGGCGCCACGGAACGGTCGGGAAACGGGCCGCAACTCATGCGCCGACAGCAGTGCGAAGGAACGCACGAACTCGGCGTGATCGCTGGCAGTCGAGCTGGCGAAGTTTGTCGCACCGGGCGCGGGGCCGGTAGGGCCGGTCGGTCCACCAGGACCGCTGTGCCCATTGGTCGGGGGGGGCGGAGTCGGGTCTTCACCGCTGCCCGTGGGTGGACCCGATAGCGAACGAAACACCAGCACTCCGCCGACGAACAACAGGATGCCCGGCAGCAACACCTCGCTGAGATCGAAATGGATCCAGCCCAGCTTGTCGAGGAAGATCCATAGACCCACCGTGATGAGCACCCATCCCCAGCTGCGGCTGCGCTTGTGTTGCGGATGGCGGACCATGGCGACGCCGACTGCCACCAGCACCAGCGGCCAAAGGCTGCGCAGTACGTGACGCGCTTCCCACCAGCCCAGGTTGTCGGCCAGCAGGACGCCGCCGAGCAGAATGATCAGAACGCCGACGATGAGCCGGGTCGAAAACAAATCGCGCCGGCCCTGCGTCGAGCGCGGATGCAAAGGCCAGTCGGAGCTGTGATCTTGATGGTGACCGCGCGGCGGCTCCCGGCCGGCGCCGAGATCGCGATCGTGATCGCCTGGAGGGCCAGAATTCATGAGACACCGTTGCCCGGATCGTCGCCGGCGCGCGGCGGCGATCCCTCGTCATGCCGGTGCAGGATGAAGCCCAGGCCGGCCGCGATCACGAAGATCGGCCACGCGCCGCCCCAGCCCAATCCCCACCAGTGATACAGACCGAACAGAAAATACAGGCCGGTGGCGAACATCCAGACCCCGCCGACCCGGTCGAGGTGACGGCTGGGCACGGCCAGGCCCCACAGGCCAAAAGCGATCAGCAGCCACGGCAGGTATCGCCACCAGCCCTCCGGCAGGCCGAACCCGAGGTTCACCGCCAGCATCAACGCACCGACCACCAGGAGGAAAATGCCCATCACCAGCCGGGAACGCCGCGGCCGGTGCTGTGCGGATTCATCTTTCATCGAGCAACTCCAGCCGTCGCCGGCCGGCAGCTCGATGCGGGTCAGTGACGGATTGACGACCATGGGCTCCGAACTTAAGGACTGTGGGGCGGGCTTGCCAGCAACTACCGGTGAACGGCGGATACCCACCGGTGTGCGCCGCTGTCGCTTCCGAGGTGAGCGCGACTTGCGCGTTGCCGGTCTGCGACGGGCGTCGCTGGCCCATCCGCCATTCGGCATTGCTAAAATTCGTGCCCATGAAACCCTCGTCACGGAACGGTTGGGCTCGCACCTGGCCCTTGCTAATGCTGCTCGCTGGCTGCGCCAGCGCGCCGCCTGAACAGGGCGGCTATACCGCCCCGCCTACGGCGGAAGGCAACGACGTGGATCAACTGGCCGCCACTGCGCTGGCGCTGTGGGGGACGGACGCCTCCGGCAACGGCTCACAAGCCCTGTCTCAGATTCAGAAGGCGGTCAAGGCGGCGCCCGAACGCGCCGACCTTCAGTGGTTGCATCTGCGACTTTGCATCGAAGTGCCGGGCTGCGAACCGCAGCCCATCGAAACACAGCTGCGCAAGCTCGATCCCACCAACGGCGCCGTGTGGTTGGGGCCGTTGTCGCGGGCACAACAGCGTCGCGATACGCGCGCCGAAGAACAGATTCTGGAAATGATGACCAAGGCCGGTCACTTCAACGTGTACTGGACTACGCTGGTGGCGCGCCTCGCTCCTCCTTTGAGCCGCAGTCCTGTTGCGACTTCAGTCGCGCAACTGGTGCCCACGCCCCTGACCAACGCGATGAATTCGACCGTCACCTGGCTGTCGTCTTTGGCCACTCCCGCCTTCGCCGCGTTGAGCACCGCCTGCGACGAACAACACGTTCGCGAACCCGCCACTCGCGTGCGGTGCGAGCAGATCTCTCAAGTGCTGCAGAAGAGCGACACCACCCTCGCCGAAGGCATCGGGCTGGGCATCGCGCAGCGCCTTACCATTCCCGACTCGGCCAGCGCGCTACAGGTTCGCCAGAAAGTGCAAACCCTGCGTCATCAAAACCAGTCGTCGGGCGCAGTGATCGCGGCGCAGGTGGAGAAAGAGAAGTTCTCGGCGCAGATGCTGAAGCTGATGGCGCAACTGAAAAAGGAACAAGACGTTTCTCGCGCCATCCTTCGCTGGGCCGGTCAGCCTCTGACGCCCTGATGTGTCGGCCGCTAGCGCGGCCGCTGCTCCGGTTGAGATTCCTTCCCCGGCCGGAAACAAAAGCCTGCGGGCGTTATGCCGGCGTCATCGGGCTGCCTTTCCCTAGATGGAAATACCAAGCCCGCGGCGACGTTGTGCCGACGTCATCGGGCTTCCTTTCCTTTCCCTGATAGAAATATAAAACCTGCGGCGGCGTTAAGCGGCGGCGGCTTGTTTCTGTTCCGGTGCGCCGAGGGCGGCCGTGAGGTCGCTGAGCAGTTGGGCGAGGTCGCCGGTCATCAGGGTGAAATCGATGTCGAACTGCTCGGCGGCGTCGGTGTCTTCGCCGTCGGCGGGCTTGTCCTTCTCGACCAGCAGGAACTCGACCTTTTTCACGTGCAGCTTCTCGTTCAGCACGAACGAGACGCGGTCACGCCAGGTGAGGCCGAGGCGCGTGGCGAACATGCCGCTTTGGATCTGGGTGCGGATCTCCTTGCCATCCAAGGGATGCCGAACGTAGCGAATGGTCGGCTTGCTTTCGTCGGCCGCCTGCAACTCGAGGTCATCGTCGATCGTGAAGTAAGCCGGCGCATCGCCCAGCATGAGCCACGCCGTGAGCGCGGAAGACGGCGAGCGTTCCGTCTCGAGCAGCGTGACCTGCAGGCTGCCGAGCGTGTTGCGCAAAGTCTCGACCAGTTCCTCGGCCTTGCCCTCGCTGGAAGCGTTGACCACCAGCCAGTGATTCACCGGATCGATCCACGCATGCGTGATGCGCTTGCGAGTCAGAGCGCGGCCGCGCAATTCCTCGGTGACGCGCATCTTCAGTTCGCGCATCTGGCGACGCCCGACGGGATAGCCCTGCTCCTTCGCCATCTCCTTGGCGCGCTCGGTGGCGACCTGCCGGATGATGGAGCCGGGCAGCAACTTCTGATCCACGCCGAGCGCAATCAGGTGCTGGCCGTTGACCGTGTGGACGTAGCGCTCCAGGTCGCTCGAAAACACCCAGCCCTTGCTCTGCATGTCGAAGCTGCCGCACGGCAGGAGCTGATGCGCGGCCAGCTTGTCCTCGAGCTCACTGGCGGAAACAGACCAGTCCTCGGGGAGACGATAAACAATCAGATTCTTGAACCACATGGACGGGCGCCGGCGGAAAATCGTCGAGTATACGTGCCGTAGCCGGCCCGACCAGTCCTTGCATTTCCCGGAAAACTCGTGCAGCCGGCCGGCGTCCGGCGGCGCGTGAATAACGGCGGCTATCGCGTTCAATCAGCACGGAATCGCCGAATTCGTGAGTGCGGTAGCTGGCACTGTTCAGGGCGTCATCTGCGCGGCCGAGCACGGCTTTGTCGGCGAACGCATGCAGCAGTTCGTAATGACTCGTGCCCGGCTCGTGAGTGCCCGACAGAATCGCATCGACGACCCGCAGCTGCGTCTGCGCGCCGATGCGGATGTTCGCCACGCTTTCGCCGGCCGCAACCGAGCCGAAAGTCGCAGCGCTGTGCTCCAGCGCTCGCACCACCGTCGTGCCAATGGCCACGATCCGACGCCCCTCGCAAAGCGCGGCTGCGATAGCTTGCTCCGTGGGTACGGGAATGCGATAGGGCTCATCGAACGGCAGCAAGCGATCGAGCGCCTCGTCGCCAGTGGATGAGATGCCCGCCGCGTGAGTCAGCGTTGCGAATTCAATGCCACGCGTCTCGAAGGACGCGAGCATCTGCCAATCCAATGCAAAGCCCGCCGACGGCGGCTCGTAAGCCACGGGCGTGCCTGCGATGGAGGTCCACACATCCCACAGCGCCAAAGGCTCGCTCATATGAGCGTATTGAATGGGCCGGCCGTGCGCCGCCAATCCTCGCCACAACTCATCCGCTGCAGCTTCGAAACGCAGCGACACCAATCTCGGATGATCGAGAACGCGTTCGATGCGCGCGGTGAGCGAGCCGAGTTTCAGCGCATCACCAGGCAGGAACGCCGGCGGCAAAGGTCGATCCTCTGTGCGCGTGTGATAGTCCCCCGGCCCAAACACAACTGCGATGAAGCGCTGCGCATCGCGAGTCATCGAAGACGGCTTTCCCGCGAGCCTGACTTCAATCTCACGCCCGCTGCGAACATGAACACCATGCAGGCTGGCAGGCAGCGTTGCGGCGTCATTGGCGATCACCAGATCGCCAGGACGCAGAAACTCCGCGAGCTGCGCTCGCGAAGCGTGACGAATCGCACCGTGCTCATCGACATACAACAGGCGAGCGGCGGGCGGACGTTGAACGGGACGATCGGCTGGAATCATGAGGCAAACCTCAACGCCGGCCGTGCCGGCAGCAAATCACTAATCGTTTCCGCAAGCTCCTGCGCCGCCTGCGCCGGCGATTTCAGCGTCGCTGGATCGGCGTCGGGCAAAGCGGCCGCGTGCATGGGTGTATCCATGTCGCCCGGATCGAGCGCGATGAATCGCACGCCTTGCGCCGACAACTCTTCATTCCAGATGCGCGTCATGTGCGCGAGCGCCGCCTTGCTGGCTCCATAAGCGCCCCACTGGGGGTATGCGTTGACAGCCGCGTCGCTGGAAACATTCAGCACCAGGGCGCCTCTGCCTTCGCGTGCCGATGCAGCGAGCGAACCCAACAGCGCCTTGGTCAAACGAAACGGGCCGAGCACATCGGTCACCAGCGCGCGCTCGAAATCTTCGCATTGCGTGTCGCCGAGCAGCGCCAGCGGCACGGGCCCCAGATCGGATGCGTTGTTGATCAGCACGTCGAGCCCTCCGAGCCGGCCAGTGACCTGAAGCGCGATACGATGGATATCATGCTTGTTAGCCACATCACCTACGATGCCGTGTGCGGACTGTTCTGCCGCCACTGCCGCGACACGAGCTTGAGTGCGAGCGATCAACGCAACCTGCGCTCCGCGTTGCGTGAGCTCTCTCACCAGCGCCAGGCCGAGCCCGGAAGTGCCGCCGGTGATTGCAACTCGAACGCCGTGCAGATGTCGTGACGAATCGTGCTGTCGTTGCGTTTGCATAAGGCCTCCTTCGATGACAGCATCTTAGTGACCCGCCGCCCGCAACCAAGCGCCCTGTCCAACGTATTGGCAAACGGTTTGCCGCATGGACATCATGAGGGGCGAACTTCGGTGCGGGCTTGTTTGGCAATGCTGAGAATTGAATACGATGGACAAGCCGGAACTGGTGGCCGAACACCTGGCGCGCAACCTGGTCGCCTTTCGCCAGGTGCGCAATCTCACTCAAGGGGCGCTGGCCAAGAGCGCCGATGTGCCGCGCTCGACCATTGCGAATCTCGAGTCGAGCAATGGCAATCCTTCGCTCACTGTGCTGGTCAAGGTGGCCAATGCGTTGGACGTGCCACTCGATGAGTTGCTGGCCTCACCGCGCGCGAAGGTGCGGAAGTGGTTGCGTGAGGAGCTGCCGGCACAGAGTGCAGGCCGGGGAATCGCGATTCGCTCGCTGATTCCGGAGCGCGTGCCGGATGAGGTGCTCAACGTCATGGACTTCGCGCCGGGCGCCTCCATGCGAGGGTCGCCTCATTTGCCGGGCACCCGAGAGTTTTTCACTTGTCTGTCGGGGCAGGTGACGATTTTCGTCGCGGGCGATCGGTTCGATCTCGCTGCGGGGGATGTCTTGGCGTTTCCGGGGAATGTGCCGCATTCGTATCGGAATACGGATGCGAACCGGACGGCACAGGGTGTGTCGGCGGTGTTGCTGGCGAGAGCGGGGGTTTGAAGGCCCGCTCATAACGCCGCAGCACTGTTTTTTCGATTGGGAAAGAAACAAAGAGAATGCGCTGCCGCGGCGCGGCCGCGCGTTCGGAAAGGAAAGGAAAACTAAGCCGCGGGGTAGGCGGCCGCGAGCGGCCGATGACCCGGGGCAACCGAGCAGGCTCAAGCGTCGGCGACTTTCAACACGAGCTTGCCGAAATTTTCGCCGCTGAAGAGCTTCAGCAAGGTCTCGGGGAAGGTATCCAAGCCGGACACGACATCTTCCCGCGTCTTGAGCTGCCCGGCCTTGTACCACCCCGCCATCTCCCGTCCCGCTTCGGCGTAACGATCGGCGTAGTCGAACACCACCATGCCCGTCATGCTGGCGCGATTGACCAGCAGCGAAAGGTAGTTGGACGGCCCTTTGACTCCGGTGGTGCTGTTGTATTGTGAGATGGCGCCGCAGATCACGATGCGCGCCTTGCGCGCGAGCTGGGTGAGCACGATGTCGAGAATGTCGCCGCCGACGTTGTCGAAATAAACATCGACGCCTTTCGGGCAATGCTGGCGCAAAGCTTTCTTGACATCCTCGGCTTTGTAGTCGATCGCAGCATCGAAGCCGAGCTGCTGCGTGAGGTACTCGCATTTCTGCTGGCCGCCGGCGATGCCCACCACGCGACAGCCTTTGATCCTGGCAATCTGCCCGACCACTGTGCCGACCGCACCGGCCGCGCCGGAGACAACGACGGTCTCGCCCGGCTGAGGCTTGCCGATGTCGAGCAAGCCGAAATACGCCGTCATGCCCGGCATGCCGAAGGCGCCCAGATAAGCAGGCAACGGCGCGAGCGCCGGATCGATTTTGGTCAGCAGCTTGGCCTCCAGCGTGGCGTACTCCTGAACACCCAGCGAGCCGGAGACGAACTCGCCCGGGCTGAACTTCGGATGCCGCGACTCGATCACTTTGCCGACGCCGCCGGCGCGCATGACCTCACCGAGCTGCACCGGGGCAATGTATGACTTGCCTTCGTTCATCCAGCCCCGCATGGCCGGATCGAGCGATAGATACAAAGTCTTCACCAGCACTTCATTGTCGCCGGGCGCGCGAGTCGGCTCTTCGACGTAGTTGAAGTCGCTGCGCTTGACCGCACCGACCGGTCGGGCTGCCAGACGGAACTGATGATTGCTGAAAGTCATGCTGCCTCCGGGCGTCACTGCCGGAGGCAAGCATAAGGGATGTGCGCGAGAAAACTAGCGGCCCGCGCTACCGCGACCAGGATTACTGCTCCGGAATTTCGTCGGTGTTCTCGTCGTCATCCATGTCGTCGTCGTCCTCGTCGCCGCAGTCCGGGCCCAGCCAGCGGCCCTTGATCTTGCCCTTGAGCGTGAAGGCGTCCGGGCCTTCGCCAGTCTTCAAGTCCAGCTCGCCCGTCATGGTCTCCGGCGTGGGCGTAGTCACACGAAACAAGCCCGAGCCCTTGATCTTGCCGGTGCAACTCATGCGGATTTCCTGAGTGTTGCGCGTCGTGCGCACCACGGTCTGGGTGCAGTCGTCATCAGCGGAGCTGAACGGCTTGTCCAGATCTTCCTGCGTGATGCACTCGCTGCTGACTTCCTCCTCCGGTTCCTCGGCGGCGGCCGCCTTGAGATCGGCGATCATCTTGGCGCGCTGCTCGGGCGTCATCTTGTCCACCAGTTCCTTGGGCAGCGGCGGCACGCCGCTGAAGCGCATGATGGAGGTCATTTCCCACAAGCCCAGCTTCACGTTGAGCCGCTCGGCGCCGGCGGCGCTCAGCGTGGTCAGCAAAAGAGCGGCAAGCGCCATGGATCTCGGGATATTCATTGTGGTTCTCTGTGAGCTCTCTATCGAAGGAACGTGACACGGATCTACGGCGTTCCCGCATACCACCGGCGCGATTTTTCACCGCAGAGGTGCGATGTGGCAACCCAGAAACTCTCCCGCTATCGCGCGATGCGCGACTTCACCAAGACGGCTGAGCCGAGCGGCCGGCAAAAAGTGACCAGGTCGCCGCAGCTGCGCTTCGTGGTCCAGAAGCACGCCGCGACCCGTTTGCACTACGACCTGCGTCTGGAGCTGGGCGGCGTCTTCAAGTCCTGGGCGGTCACACGCGGACCTTCGCTGAATCCTCAGGACAAGCGCCTCGCCGTGGAAGTCGAAGATCATCCGCTGGATTACGGCGACTTTGAAGGCACCATCCCGAAAGGCCAATACGGCGGAGGTACAGTACAACTTTGGGATCGCGGCTATTGGCGCCCGATCGGCGAGCGTTCCGCCGAAGAGCAGCTCAAGCGCGGCGAGCTCAAGTTCGAACTGGCTGGCACGCGCTTGAACGGCAGCTTCGTGATCGTCCGCATGAAGAACGATCGCTACGGCGGCAAACGCACCAACTGGCTGTTGATCAAACATCGCGACAAGTTCGCGCTCGACGCGGCAGCGATGGAGCAAGTGATGGAGGAAGATCGCTCGGTCGCTTCCGCCCGGCCCATGGCGGCGATCGCCGCTGGCAAGGGCCGTTCACCCAAACCGTTCATGCTCAAGAAAGCCGGCAAGGCCGACGCGGTTTGGCATTCGAACCGCGAGTCGGATGAGGAGGCGCCTTCAACCAAGAAGGTCGCGGCACGCAACACCGCGGTTGCAACCAAGACTGCTCGCTCCAGGTCCGCCGGCGCCAAAGCCAAAACACGGGGTCGGGCCAAAAAGGCATCCGGCAAGCGTGTGCGAATACCGGACTTCATCGAGCCCGAGTTGTGTAAGCCGATCGACCGTCCGCCCGGCGGCGCCGGCTGGGGCCACGAGGTGAAGTTCGACGGTTATCGCCTGCAGCTGCGCATCGCCGATGGCGAAGTGACATTGAAGACGCGCAAAGGCCTGGATTGGACCGACAAATTCCAAGCCATCGCCGCTGCGGCGCGCGACTTCCCCGACGCCATCATCGATGGCGAAGTCGCCGCGCTGGACGATAACGGCTCGCCCGATTTCGCGGCCTTGCAAGCGGCGCTGTCGGAGGGACGCACCGACGATCTGATCTTTTTCGCCTTCGACCTGATGTACAGCGAGGAGGGCGACCGCCGCTCGCTGACACTCAGCGAGCGCAAGGCCGAGCTCAAAGCGTATCTGGAACAGCAGCGACAAGACGCCACCGGGTTGATCCGCTATGTCGATCATTTCGAGACGGCGGGCGAAGCCGTGTTGCAGTCGGCTTGTCGCATGAACCTCGAAGGCATCATTTCCAAGCGACTGGATTCGACGTACCGAGCGGGGCGCGTGGGCGACTGGACCAAGGCGAAGTGTCGCGCCGGGCAGGAAGTGGTGATCGGCGGCTGGACGCAAACGGGCAGGAACTTCCGGTCGCTGCTGGTCGGCGTCCATCGGGACGGTCACCTGATTCACGTAGGCCGCGTCGGCACCGGCTTCGGCGGCGACAAGCTCGCCACGCTGTGGCCCAAGCTGAAGAAGCTCGAGACCGACAGAAATCCGTTCACCGGCAAGATGGCGCCGCGCAAAGGCGCGGATGTGCATTGGGCCAAACCGAAGCTGGTGGCCGAGATCGAATTCGCCGGATGGACCGGGGGCGGCAATGTGCGCCAGGCTGCGTTCAAAGGCCTGCGCATGGACAAGTCGGCGAGCGAGATCGTGGCGGAGCAGCCGGCGCCTGCGCAGGACGTCGATGTGGTAGAGCCAGAACCCAAGACAGCTCGAAGCAAAACCGCGCCGGCAAAGGCCGCGAGCAAGTCCGCGAACAAACAAACGTCGACGAAGTCGTCGTCGAGCAAGTCCGCCAGCGATGGCTCCAATGTCGTCATGGGCGTGCCCATCTCCAGCGCCGACAAGCCGCTGTGGCCGCATGCCAACGACGACCGGCCGGTGACCAAGCTCGACCTCGCCCGTTATTACGAAAGCATGGGCGAGTGGATCATGGCGCACATCAAGGGCCGACCCTGTTCAGTGATCCGGGCGCCCGACGGCATTCACAAGGAACGTTTCTTCCAGCGACATGCCATGCAAGGCACCTCGAACCTGATCACCATGGTGAAAGTGTTCGGCGATCACAAGCCGTACCTGCAGATCGATCGTGTCGAGGCGCTCGCAGCCATCGCCCAGTCCGCCGGCGTCGAGCTGCATCCATGGAATTGTCAGCCGGACAAACCTGAAACGCCGGGCCGCCTGGTGTTCGATCTCGATCCGGGGCCCGATGTGTCGTTCACGGCGGTCATCAACGCCGCGAAGGAAATCAAGGAGCGGCTCGAAGCGCTGGGACTGGTCGCGTTTTGCAAAACCACCGGCGGCAAGGGCCTGCACGTGGTCACGCCGCTGGCCGACTCCAGGAACAATCGTTTGAAATGGCCCGAAGCCAAGGCGTTTGCGCAAGGCGTGTGCTTGCGCATGGCCGAGGACAGCCCGGATCTGTACCTGGTCAACATGTCGAAGAAACAACGCGGCGGTCGCATCTTCCTGGACTATCTGCGCAACGATCGCCTGTCGACGGCGGTGGCCCCGCTGTCACCGCGCATGCGAGACGGCGCGACGGTTTCCATGCTGCTGAACTGGTCGCAGGTGAAGGCAGGTCTCGACCCGACGCGCTATACCATGCGCACGGCGAAGAACTACGTCGGCAAAGCGACCGAGTGGCAACACTACTGTGAGGCGGAACGACCGCTGCAGGATGCGATTCGAAAGTTCGTGCAGGAAGGCAAGCCCGCTGGCACGCGTAGTCGCTCGGGCCAGCGGCGGCGCGACTCGAATCACGCGCATGCCGTGACGTAACATCCAGGCATGAGAAAGTTTGCGAGCGCCCTGGCCCTGTGTTGTGCATCGATTGCGCCGCCTGCGGTCGCGGATATCGATGATGGTTTGAACGAGATTCGCCGCAAGGGTTGCGACCGGCGGCCAGGCGTCGCGCAACCCTTGCGTTCCAATCGTGAGTTGGACGTGGTCGCGCGAGAGTGGTCCAAGGGAGGGCGACTGCACGAAGCGATCGCGCGCTCGGATTATCGGGCGACCGAGTCGGCGTCCATGCGAGTGGAAGGCTCGACGGACCCGCAGGCCATTCTGGAAGTGCTCCGGAAAAATTATTGCCAGACCATCACCGATCCGACCTTCAAGGAGATCGGCACGTACCGACGGGGCGATGCGCTGTGGGTGGTGGTTGCGGCGCCGTTCGTCACACCGTCCGTGAAAGATTCGGCGCAGGTGAGTCAGCAGGCGTTGGCGCTGGTCAATGCGGCTCGCGCCAAACCCCGCAAGTGTGGACGTTCGTCGTTTCCTGCCGTGGCGCCGCTCAGGTTATCGGCTGTGCTGAATCGAGCGGCGCTGATTCACAGTCAGGACATGGCGAACAAGGATTTCTTCGAGCACCGGGGATCGGATGGCAGCAAAGTCAGCGACCGCGTGACGCGCGTCGGTTATACGTGGCGCACGGTTGGCGAGAATATCGCCATCGGGTCGCAGACGGCCGAGGCGGTCGTGCAGGGCTGGATTGCAAGCCCCGGTCATTGTGCCAACATCATGAGCCCCGGCTTCACCGAGATGGGCATCGCTTTCGTAGCCGATCCCAAGAGCGACGCCGGCATCTACTGGACCCAGGTCTTCGCGACGCCTCGCTGAAATCCACGATGAAACGCAAGATCGTTTCATTCCATCAGGATCATGAGCAGCACTGGGTCGCGCGCCTCGACTGCGGCCACGATCAACACGTTCGTCACAATCCTCCCTGGACCAATCGCCCCTGGGTGGTCACACCCGAAGGCCGCGCGACGGCGCTAGGGTTGGAACTCGATTGCAAGAAGTGCGACGAGGGCCGGCCGCCGGATTGATCATCGAGCGAGCGCCGAGGTTTTATCCTCGGCGCCGTCTTTTATGTCGCAAGTAGAGTCGTCGTCACTTCCTCGATGCGCTTGCCGAACCCTCGCCTGTGGCCGCCAGGCCGCTCTGGGAAGCGGAAGCCGATCCATTCGCGCCCGCCGAGACATCCAGGGCGCCCGATGATTGAGCTGTGCCTTCATTCCCAGACGGCTCGGGCGCGCTAGGAACAATCGTGTTCTCGCCCCCGCCTGACTGGGCCGGCTCGACACTCGGCACTTCCGACTGCGGTAGCGTCGCGCCATTCAGCGCGCCACTGCCTGTGGCCTGCGTAGCTCCGGCGAGATTGATTCCGTCGCGGCTCGCGCTCGATGTCGCCGAGCCCGCCATCTCGGCGGCGCCTTCAACCTGCACGCCATTGATCGCACCCACGGCCGTCGCGGCGGCGGCTGAAGTGGCCGTCGTGGCCGCTTGACGCGTCTCGCCAACTTTGTCCCGCGCCTCACCCACCTTCCCAGCTGCGCGATTGCGGACGGCGCTGGTCGTATCCCGCACTCGATTGGTTGCCCGGTCAGCAGTGTCACCGGTTGTCCGACGCAGCGAGCTCGCATCCAGATCGGCGCCGAACGAGCCGTTCACTGTGCCCTGCGTGGCCATGCTCATATCACGCATGCTGCCCGACAATGTGCCCCCCAATCCGCCGCTCACGCCGCCCAGCCCCTGAGCATTCACCGCAGCGCAATTCAGAGCGGCAGCCATCGCAACACCGATCAGCACGAAACGAGTCTTCATGGAATCTCTCCTCCTGGCGCAGCCAATCTGCGGCCTTTGACTGGAGTACGACGCCGCCCGCCGATTTCTTCCAATGACACCGAATTTTTTTGCTCACCTACCGCCCGCTCTACCGCCACGAACCCGCCGCCGACACGTCGGCAGCGTCCTCAGCCCGGCAGACACGTCATCTCGACGCCAGTTGCTCCGGCGGACGCAGCTCGTCGCCGACGAGCCCGTTGCCATAGATCTTGTCGGCGCCGCGAGCACCCAAATCGGCGGCCTGCGCCGCCAAGGCGGCGACGGCGGAGTCCGCGTGGGTTTTATCGATGGTGTCGAGCTGCCGGGCGAGGAGCCCGGCGACGATGGGGGCAGCGAAGGAGGTGCCGCGGACGACGGCGAAGGGCGACTCGATGCCCGCGGCGGACATGTTGGCGCCAGGGGCCGAGAAGTCGACGTGTTTGCCGCGGCAGGCTTCAACGAGCACGCGTTGTTTAGCATCGACGCCCGTCACGGCGACAACGGAGGGATAAGCCGCGGGGAATAAAGGCGGCGCACTCGGCCCGTCGTTCCCGACGGCGGCGACCACCACATGGCCACGAGCAGTTACAACGCGGATGATCTGTTCCAGCAGAACATTCGCTGGCCCGACCAGACTGATATTGATCACTGGAACTTTCTCACGCGCCATCCATGCGAACGCTTCAGCGACTGAATCGACGGCGCCTCCGGTTGCGAGCCCGCAGTAAACATCGGCGGCGAACAACTCGGCGCCGGGCGCGGCGCCATGAAACACATCACTGCGGCCGACCAGCAAGGAAGCGACTGCAGTCCCATGCGAACTGGGGATAGAGCCGGCGCACCCATGCTCATGCACAGTCACACCGCTAAACACTGGATGCGTACGCTGCACGCCGCCGTCGATCAAGCCGACCTTGTGGTTATCGATCCTTGCTCCACCGCCGCCCTGCGCCGCGGTGGCGGCTGTCCGCGTAGGCGCGGCTAGAATCTCACCGCTCTCGAGGTAGATATGGTTGTAATCGTATGTCCCCTCCGGATCCGCTCGGCGCAGACGTTCAAGTGCACGACGGGTGGACATGCCGGTGGGTGCTTGCAGGACCACGATGGTGACATCCAGCCCTTCCAACACTCGCGTGCGACCAATCCCAAAACCCGCCGCACGCGCGCGGTCGAGCGCGGCCTCAGTGGGCGATAGCGCGACGACTTCATTGCGTATGATCGGCGCGCCGCGAGGATCTGCGTCCAACAGGGTGCGATTGGCCCGGAGCAGAGTCCGAATCCGCAGCTGTCGCAGCTCGCGAAGCTGGCGCGGGTCCGCTCGATCGAGCACGCCGTCTACTGTTCGATTCAACGAATCCGTGGGTAGCCTGGGCAAGTTGGGCAGTTGCGCCGGGGGCAATCCCACCTGCGCGCGCGCCGGCCCAGCTGCAGCAAGCAGCAGAATGGCGCAAATTCGAATGAGCTTGGTCGGGAACATAAGTAGGCTTGCCCGTCAGCATATACGTCCGGCGCGCCGAAATCCTTCCGCGGGACGCGAGCTCCAGGTCGCCAGCCGGCGACAGATGGCGGCCTCTCGCAGTACCCTAGCGAACGCAATCGCAGCGTCCGACAAGACAACGCTTGAACAATATTTCGACAACCCTGGATTAAACCGCGCCTCGGACGCGTATTCATGAGCGAGACACCGGCCAGCACGACGTCTTCTTTGCAGCAGGTCCGCCAGCACATCGTGGCGCTGCTGCCTCGACTGCGCCGTTTCGGCCGCGCCATCACGCGTAACGCGTCGGATGCGGACGACCTGGTGCAGATCGCGATCGAGCGCGCCTTGCTGCGCCATGAGCAGTGGCGGCCCGAAGCGCCGTTTCACAGCTGGATGTTCGGCATCATGCGCAACGCCTGGATCGACGAAGCCCGCGCCCGCAGCCGTCGCGGACAAGTGCTGGCCCCGGAAGAAGCCGGCCTGGATGTAGGCGACAACGCCAGCGAAGCCCAGCAGCGCCTGTTGTCAGTGCAAAAGGCGATGGCCTCGCTGCCGGACGAGCAGCGCTTGGCCGTGGCGCTGGTGCTGATCGAGGGGCTTTCCTACAAGGAAGCGGCGGAAGCGCTGGATGTGCCGATAGGAACATTGACCAGCCGTCTGGCGCGCGGCCGCGAAGCGCTGCAGAAGCAGCTGGAGTGAAGGTGGATCATGCAGTTCTCCGATGAAACGCTGATGGCCTATGCGGATGGCGAGCTCGACGCCGATCTGCGGCGCGAGATCGAAGCCGCGATGGCGCTCGATCCTGCCATCGCCGAACGCATCGGCAGACATCGCCAGTTGCGGGCCGATCTAGGCGCGGCCTTCGGCCCCGTGCTCGACGAACCGATGCCGGCTCGGTTGCTGGATGCTGCCGCTGCTTCGCCGGCCTCGAAGCACGCCAGTGTCACCGATCTGAACGCAGCACGCTCAGCGAAACAGCGTGCTGTGAGTCCAAGGAAAGGCTGGTCGTGGCGAGAATGGGGCGCGATCGCGGCCAGTATGGTCATCGGCGTCCTTGCCGGGCGCACTGCCCTGCAGCCAGCGCGATCGGATTTGTTTGCAACCAGCGCCGCCGGCATCGTCGCGCGCGGCGAATTGTCCGCGGCGCTCACGGATCAGGTTGGAGGCACGATGCAACGTGGCAACGTTCACATCGGCCTCACCTTCCGCGACCGCGAAGGTCAATACTGCCGCACATTCGTGACCACCTCGGCCGCGGGCTTCGCCTGTAGAGAAGACAACACCTGGAAGGTGCGTGCATTGAACGAGCCCGTGCCCGGTCAACCAAGCGGCGAATATCGCATGGCTGGCACGGTGCTGCCGCCAGCCGTCCTCACCGCCGTCGAAGACACCATGACCGGCGAAGCGCTGGATCAGGAACAAGAGCAGGCCGCCCGCGCCAGGGATTGGAACAACAAGTAACGCTGCTGTTCGGGGAAACCCGGACTGGTCTGCAGCGCCGTGGGTCCGCGCCCACTACAATCCGGCCATGGAATTCGAACTCGAAGAACAATCGGCGCCGCGCCGGCGGTTTCGGAAACGGTGGCTGGGATGGGCATTGCTCGCCTGGTGGGGTGGCGTCGCCGGCTGGAACGTCGTCAAACCCATGCCGCCGGGCACCGAAGTAAGCTCGCCGGTGGTCACCACCGAAGCCGGCAACGTTCAGTTTCTCTATGACTTGAGCACCACCGCGCCGACCGGTGAAGACGTGCGTGAGCAACGCATCTTCGACGAGGTGTTCGCCATCATCGGCGGGGCGCAGTCGTTCGTAGTCGCCGACTTCTTTCTGCTCAACGACATGATGGGCGCGGCGGACAATGTGCATCGACCACTGAGTCGTGAGCTCGCCGATCGCCTGCTGGCGCGCAAGGCGGCGCGGCCGGACCTCGCCGTTCTGCTGATCACCGATCCTATCAACGATATCTATGGCGGCATGCCCTCGCCGCTGCTGAACGAGCTGCGCGCCGCCGGAATCGACGTAATCACCACCGATCTCGACCCGCTGCGCGATTCAAACCCGGCGTACTCGGCGTTCTGGCGCATGTTCCTGCAATGGTGGGGCAATGCTCCCGACGGCGGGTCGATGATGAATCCGTTCGCGCCGCCTGGCGGTGCGCCGATCACTTTGCGCAGCTGGCTGGCGCTCGCGAACTTCAAAGCGAATCATCGCAAAGTGATCGTGGCCGACCGCGCCGACGGCACTCTCGATGCACTGGTGACTTCGGCCAACCCGCACGACGGCAGCAGTGCGCATTCAAACGTGGCGGTGCGCTTGAATGGCGAGCTGGCCAAGCACATCGTAAACAGCGAAATGGCGGTGGCCCGATTTTCCGGCTGGAAAGGTCACATCTACGCCTCCCCGCCCAGCGAGCCCGAGACGCAATCCAAGGATCCCGTGCAGCTGCAGTTCCTCACCGAACAAGCGATTCGCGAACATCTGCTCGGCGCGATCGATTCGACGCGCAACGGCGACGCCGTGAACATCGCAACGTTTTATCTGTCGGACCGAACGATCGTGAAGGCGCTGCTTCGCTCGGCGTCACGCGGGGTGAAAGTCAGATTGATCCTCGATCCGAATCGCGACGCCTTCGGCCGCCAGAAGGACGGCGTGCCCAACCGGCCGGTCGCCTCGGAGCTGGTCGAACGCAGCGAGGAGAAGATCGAGGTGCGTTGGTATCGCACCCACGGCGAGCAGTTTCATACCAAGCTCGCGCTGATCAACCACGGCGATCGCTTGATCGCGTCGCTGGGCTCGGCGAATCTCACTCGCCGCAACATCGGCAACTACAATCTGGAAGCCAACGTCGCACTGGAGCTGAGCGCCCGCTCAGCGCTGGCGATAGAGCTGATCGGTTATTTCGACCGGTTGTGGAACAACGATGGTCCACTCGGGACGAGCTTCACTGCTCCCTACGGCGCCTGGCGCGACGACGATCCCGGCCGCTACTGGCGTTACCGTTTGATGGAAGCCACGGGGTTGAGCACCTTCTAACGCCACCGTGGTTTTCTTTGCGTTCTTCTGGCGCTGCTGATATCGATACTGCCACGGCGGCGTCAGGTCCTTGGAGGGCAACGCCCACAGACCACGCCGACTGGCGCGCGCCTCCTCTTCGAGCTCGATCAGTGAACGATCGTGAACCGTGCGGCGGTAGACCCAAACATGACCGTCGCGCACCAGCGCTTTGACGACATCGAGCCGATCCGGCTCGCGATATACACGCACGACCTTGCGCCCGTAACGATCGGTGTCGATCACATCCACGAACACTTGCCGATCGCCGATCAGTTTGACGAGAGCGGCGCGCGCAGCGTTGCCATACGGTTGACGCTTCTCGGGCGCGTCGATGTCTTGTAGACGCACGTCGACGTCTTTGCCCTGCGCCGGGCGCACCAGAAAACTGTCGCCATCGAATATCTTTCTGACCGTACCGGAGAAGTCACGGTCATCGGCCCAGGCCGTCGAACAGACAGCCGCACAGAACAGCAGGCACAGGCCCGCCAGCAACGAACTTCGCACCATCACTCGGGATCGGTCTGATTGCCTTCGCCGCGCGCCTTGCGAAGTACTGGCTGATCTTCGGCGACCGCGACCGCCGTTTGCCGCGCAAGGTCCAAAGCCACTTTCTGCGCGGCGGACTCGAACGCCGCCGCGACCGCACTCATGCGTTCCTCACGTGACGCGACTCGGGCGTCGCTGCTCACGGTTGTCACCAGCTTCCGGTCGAACACGCGGATCAGGCGACCGATGATCATCACGTGCGCTTCGGGATTCGAGCCGTTCGCGTAGTCGGCCTCGAAGTTGCGCACCTCGATATCCAGCATGTAATCGGTGGCGACGCGCGCCTGCTCGGCAGTCACGCTACGAAACAACTGCTGGTCGTTGAGGCTGCTGACCAGCATGCTCTGCACGACCTCGACGGTGCGGCCGCCCCAGCGCACGCCGCGGTAGTAGTCGAGCTGCCGTCCCTTGAGCACTGCGATGCGTTCGGTATCGAGCCCCGGCGCGAAATCCGGCCGGCCGATGGACAAATCCACCGCCGTCCTCGGCGCACCGCTGACGGAGCCTGCCGGCGCCGACGCGAGCACATACGAACTGGGCACGGGCAAATCGCTGTCGAACAGCGAGCCGGTGCAAGCGGCGCACAACACGGCGACCGCACCCATCAACCCAGCTTTCATGCCTGCGCTCATGGCTTGATCTCGACGCCGCTCTCCGGCGGCTCATACAGAATCTGCGACGGATTTTCCTGCAGGCTGCGCGACAGGTCGCGGAATTCCCGGGCGGCCTGACGCGTCTCGCGCATCAGTCGCTCCAGTTCGAACAAGCCTTGCTCGGTGAAATTGCCCAGCTGCACTTCGCTTTGTTGCGTGAAGCGGTCGACTCGCAGCGACGCCTCGGCAAGATTGGTTGCTATATCGTTCATCCGAGCCAACGCCTGCTTCACCTCGGGCCGAGCGTCTTCGCTCATGGCTCGCAGCGATTCCGAAGCGCCATGAATCTCGACCACGGTAGCGCGCAGCTCCGAGACCAGCTGCTGCACGTCTTTCGCGGTCTGCGGCATGGTGGCCATGGTGTCGCGCATGCCCTTGATGGTTTCGGCGATGCCGTTGAGGTTCTCGTCCGAGACCACGCGTGACAATCGTTCCAGCAAGGTGTTGGCACGCCCCATCAGCTCCGGCAGGCTGGCCAGGAAGGCGTCGAAATCGGATTCGACCGCTTCGATCACGGGATAGTTTTCGCCCTGAAGCAACGGCGCATTGCGATCGACATCGGAGGCTTCTTTCAGGTTCACATACAACAGGCCGGTGACGCCTTGCAGCCCGAGGCTGGCGCGCGTTGCTGCCGAGATCGGCGCGCTCTTATCAACCTCGACCACCACGTGCACCCGAGTGGCGTCGCTCGAGTCGATGGCGAGCCGGCGCACCCTGCCCACATCCACGCCGAGAAAGCGTACCGGGCTGCCGCGATCCAGGCCGCTGACCGAGCCGGTGAAATAAATCTCGTAACGGGTGTACTCGCGGCCGTCGTTCGCGTCGGTGTACCAGAGCACGAAGCCGATGGCCATGGCGACCACCAGCAGAATGAAGGCGCCGACCGCGACGTAATGAGCGTCTCGTTCCATGAGCTACCGCGCGACCTCGCTGGCGGAAGCCCCATTGGCAGAGACCTGGGCCGCTCGGGAGCGAGGCCCGTGGAAGTACTCCTGGATCCACGGATGTGGGTTTTTCATGATGCCGTCGAGCGTATCGACCACGATTTTTCTGTCAACCAGCACCGCCACGCGGCTGCAGGTGGCCAGCAACGTATCCAGGTCGTGCGTGATCATCACGATGGTCAGCTTCAGGCTGCGATGCAGATAGGTTACCAACTCGTCGAAGCCGGCCGCGGAGATGGGGTCGAGACCGGCGGTGGGCTCGTCTAGAAACAACAGGGCGGGATCCAGCGCCAGCGCGCGCGCCAGCGCCGCGCGCTTGACCATGCCACCGGACAGCTGCGACGGCAGTTTCGCGCCCGCGTCCACCGGCAGCCCGACCATGCGCAATCGCAGCTCGGTCAGCGCCTCCAGCGCGGCGGGCGAAGCATCGAAGTACTCGCGAATGGGCAGCTGGATGTTTTCCGCCACGCTCAGCGAGCTGAACAACGCGCCATGCTGGAAAGTCACGCCGTAACGCCGTTTGACGGACAGCAGTTCCGCGCCGCTCATCTGAGTGATGTCGCGACCTTCGATCAGCACTTGTCCCGACCAAGGGCGCTGCAGCCCCAGCATGGTCCTGAGCAGTACCGACTTGCCGCTGCCCGAGCCGCCGACGATGCCGAGCACCTCGCCGGGCATCACATCCAGGTTGACGCCGTCGTGCACGACCTGCTGGCCGAAGCGGTTGACCAGGTTGCGCACCGATATGATGGGTGTCTGATCCGAGGAGGTCTGGGGGTTGGAGCTCATGATCAGAAATCCAGCTCCACGAACACGATCGCGAAGATGGCATCGGCGAAGATCACGAGGAAGATCGACTGCACCACCGCGACGGTGGTGAGGCGACCCAGTTCGCGGGACGAGTCGCGCACCTGCATGCCTCGATACGTACCGACCAGTGCGATCAACATGGCGAACACGGGCGCTTTGACCAGGCCCGCCCAGAAGGTGGTCGGCGCCAGCGCGTCCTGCACTCTCGGAATGAATTGTGATAACGAAATGTCCAGCAGTAGCGACGACAGCAGCGCGCCGCCCGCCAGGCCCATGGCATCGGCCACGATGGTCAGCAACGGCAAGGCGATCAGCAGGCCGATCAGACGCGGCACCACCAGCACCTCGTAAATGTCCACGCCCATGGACTCCAGCGCATCGATTTCGTCATTGAGTCGCATCACGCCGATCTCGGCGGCAAACGCGCTGCCCGAGCGACCGGCCACGATAATGGAAGTGAGCAGCACGCCCATCTCGCGCAACACGGAGATGGCCACCAGATCGACAGTGAAAATTTCCGCACCGAACTGTCGCAACTGTTGCGCACCGAGATAGGCCACGATGACGCTGATCAGGAACGCGATCAGCGACACGATGGGAATGGCCTGAATGCCGGTCTCATATATATGTCGCGCGATCGACGGCAGGCGCAGGTGATGGGCGCTGCGCATGGCACGCAGCCAGGTCATGGTGATGCGGCCGAAGAAGCCGATGGCGTCGCGGCTTTGCTTGGCTTGCTGAACCGCGCCCCGGCCAACCCAAACCACGGCATCGCGCAGCGACGAGTCGGCCGATTGTTGCGGTGGAGTCTTGCCGCCTTTCTGTTCCAGCAGCTCATCCAGGAAGGCGAAGTGCGACGGCCGCTTGCCGACCACTGCCATGCGCCCTCCGGCCCGGCTGCGCTCCAGCCAGTTGCGCAGCAGCCAGGCGCCGGACAGATCCATCGTTTGGATGTCGCTGAAATCGAGCCTGGTGTAGCGGCCCCGCTGCTCGAGCTGCGCCAGCGTGGTCTCCATTTCGGGAAGATTGTCGATGCACCAGGCGCCGCACAGACGCAGCGTGGAGTCATCGCCAGTTCGTTCCGATTTGAATAGCACCGGGTCGGTTACCGTTACACAGGACGCGCGCAAGATTAACAGATGTGGCTGAAGACCCACCCCCTGGCCCCGCCCGCGCGCGGCAGGGCAAGTCATTTTGTTTCCGCCGAAGGAACCTCAGGCTCGGCGTAACAAATACATGGCGCGCCGGCGACGTAAGACCGGGCTGCCTTCGGGCAGCCACGTCGCGATATCCTGCGCGATCCTTCCTGTGTGGGGCGGGCTTGCTGATGAACGAAGTCGAGCAGCTGGTGGACGCCACTTACATGGGCAACACCCTATGGCAGCTGACAGTGGCCGGCGGCATCGCCGTGGCTGCGTTCCTGATTCTGCTGCTGGTCCGCCGCGCCGTGCGCGCCCGGTACGAAAAGCTGGCCGCGACGCCGGAGATCGAGTTACTGGAGCTGCCATTGCGCATCGCCAGCCGTACGACGGTGCTGTTCCTGATCATCGCGGCGCTGTTCATAGGCGCGCAATGGCTCAAGCTGCCCGTGGCGGTCAGCAAGGCGTTGCTGACCATCTTCACTATCGCGGTGTTCTGGCAGATCGGGCTGTGGGCCACGGTAGCCGTCGTGGCCGCGCTGGCTCGCAAACAACGCGCGACGCTGGCTACTGACGCGGCGGCCGCGAGCTCGATAGGGATCATCGGCTTCCTTGCACGCGCCACGATCTGGTCGTTCGTTCTGCTGTTGACCCTGGACAACCTGGGCATTCAGATCAAGCCGCTGCTGGCCGGTCTGGGTATCGGCGGCATCGCGGTAGCCCTGGCGGCGCAGAACATCCTCGGCGACTTGTTCGCGTCGCTATCCATCACGCTCGACCGGCCGTTCGTAGTCGGCGACGCCCTGCAGGTCGACGACTTCAGCGGCACGGTCGAATACATTGGTGTGAAGAGCACTCGCCTGCGCAGCGTGAATGGCGAGCAGATCATCATGCCGAACGCGAATCTGCTCAGCAGCCGCGTGCGCAACCACTCACGACTGGTGCAGCGACGCGTGGTGATCAATGTCAGCGTCGATCAACAAACGCCGGTGGCGAAGTTACGGATGATCGCCGGCAAGCTGCGCGAGCTGATCGAATCTCACGAGCCGATCAGGTTCGACCGCGCGCACTTTGCCAAGATCGGCCCGTCGTCGTTCGACTTCGAAGCGGTGTACTTCGTGCTCACCAACAACTACGGCAAACACATGGACATCCTGCAGGACATCAACCTGCGGCTAGTGGAATGGTTCGACAAGGAACGCATCGTGTTTTCGACACCGCAGCGGGTGTACTACGTGGAGCAGGCGCGCTCCAATCCGATGAGCGAGGGCGAACCGGGTCCGGCGCCGCGAAGTATCTGATCGAACGGCCCTGATCAAATGGCGGTGTGCTTGACGCTGGTGATGGCCCGCACACGGCTGTCGGCGACCTGCGCCTGTTCGAGCGCTTCCATGAAGCGCCGTGTCCAGGCGGCGATGTCGTTGCGACGGAGCACTTTCATCATGTCGGCGTGACGCTCGCGCCGCTCGTTGAGGGGCATCGACAGCGCCGCCTGCATCGCATGACTGACGCCGCGAACATCATAGGGATTCACGAGCAGCGCCGACGTCAGCTCGCGCGCGGCGCCTGCGAGACTGGACAAGATCAACACACCCGGATCCGCGGGATCCTGAGCGGCGACGAACTCCTTCGCCACCAGATTCATGCCATCGCGCAGCGGTGTCACCAGGCCCACTTTGGCCGCGCGAATGAAGCCCATCAGCGTGGCGTGCGGGAAGTTACGATTCAGATAACGGATCGGCGTCCAGTCGGTGTCGGCGAAACGTCCGTTGGTTCTGCCCGCCGCCTGCTCGAGCGCCTGACGAATTTCCGCGTAGGCGCGCACGTCGGTGCGCGACAGCGGCGCAATCTGCAAATATGTGATGCGGCCGAGATTCTCGGGGTGCGTCTCGAGAAACTGCTGATAGGCTGAAAAGCGCTCCACCAGTCCCTTGCTGTAGTCCAGACGATCCACGCCCATCATCAACGAGCGGCCCATCAAGCTGTCGGTCATGCGACGCACGACTTCGGTGGCGCTGGCGTCGATGGCCTCGGCTTCGACCGCCCCGACATCGATGCCTATAGGGAACACTTCGGCCCGGATCAAACGATCGCCGATGCGGATGCGACCGTCCGAGCGCAGCGCGTCGGCGCCGAACAAATGTTCGATGCCGCTGTGAAACGAACGCAGATCGTTCTGCGTCTGAAAGCCGACCACGTCATAACTGGTGAGATCGCGCAGTAGCTCCGCATAACACGGCAGCACGCGCAGCATCTCGATGTTGGGAAACGGAATGTGCAGGAAAAACCCGAGCGGCTGCTGCACGCCGAGCTCCCGCAGACGTCGGCCCAGCGGAATCAAGTGATAGTCGTGGGCCCAGATCAGATCGCGAGGCTGCAACAAAGGCAGCAAGCGCTGCGCGAAGATCCGGTTGACGTTCTCGTAGGCCTCGCGCTGCTCGTTGGAATAGCGCATGCCCTTGGAGAAGTAATGAAACAACGGCCACAGCACGTCGTTCGAGTAACCGTTGTAGTAAAGCTCGAACTCGTGTTTGCGCAGCTCGATGGTGGCGTAGGTCACGCCTTCGCGAATATGAATATCGGGCTCGCCCGGCTCGCCCTCGCACGTCTCGCCGCCCCAACCGAACCACAATCCACCGGTACGCTTCAGGGCGCTGAGAATCCCCACCGCCAGCCCGCCCGGCGCAGCCGACTTGCGCGGCAGTGAGATTCGGTTGGAAACGCAGACAAGTCGTTTCATCTAGTCCATGTACTCGTGTGGCACCTGCAGAAATCTGCGGCTTATGCTTTGGCTACAACGTTGCTTAACGTCGCGCCGCGCCTGAAAGTTTCACCATGGCCAGCGTTGTCTCGGCCAGCCCTGGCGCGCGTGAGGCGGATCACGATAGTCGCCCGGGCCCGCCAGGGCAACCCAAGGCCGGCAATTTTCTCCAGCCGATTCAACCGATTGAGCTGCCGACGCGGCGAGCGAAGGCTGCGTTCACCGGACAATAAAGCCGCCTGACGCGTCTAACGGCGCCGAAAACGCTAGAATTCGCGCCCCTTCGATGCATCTCGTCGTACCTTGGAGCTGCGGTCCATGAAAAAGCCCGTCAATGTTGCCATCACCGGCGCGGCCGGCCAGATCGGCTATGCCCTCGCGTTCCGTGTCGCCTCCGGCGCCATGCTCGGCCCGGATCAGCCGATCAACCTGCACCTGCTCGAAATCACGCCGGCGCTGAACGCGCTGCAAGGTGTAGTGATGGAGCTCAACGACTGCGCCTTCCCGACCCTCAACAAGATTGTCGCTACCGACGACGCCAAAGTTGCATTCAAGGATTGCGATGTGGCGCTGCTGGTCGGCGCGCGGCCGCGCGGCCCGGGCATGGAACGTAAAGATCTGCTGCTCGCCAACGCGCAGATTTTCTCGGCTCAGGGCAAGGCCCTCGACGCGGTTGCGAATCGCAACGTGCGCGTGCTGGTCGTCGGCAACCCGGCGAACACCAATGCGTTGATCGCCCAGCGCAACGCGCCCGGCCTGAACCCCCGCAACTTCACCGCGATGGTTCGTCTCGATCACAACCGCGCGTTGTCGCAGCTGGCCGAGAAGACCGGCTCGCACAGCACGCAGATCAAGAAGGCCATCATCTGGGGCAATCACTCGGCCACTCAGTATCCCGACCTGCACCACACGCTGGTGGACGGCAAACAGGCGCTGTCGCTGGTGGATCAGAAGTGGTACGCCGAAACATTCATTCCGGTCGTGCAGCAGCGCGGCGCGGCGATCATCAAGGCGCGCGGTCAGTCGTCGGCCGCCTCGGCCGCCTCGGCCGCCATCGATCACATTCGCGATTGGGTGCTGGGCACTCCGGAAGGCGACTGGGTCAGCATGGCCGTGCCGTCGGATGGCAGCTATGGCATTCCGGAAGGTGTCATCTACGGTTATCCGGTGACCTGCAAGGATGGCGACTATCAGATCGTGCAGGGCCTGCAGATCAACGACTTCAGCCGCCAGCGCATGGACGCCACGCATAAGGAACTGCTGGAAGAGAAGGACGGCGTCAAAGAGTTGATCTGATCCAGACAAGTCCCGGCAGGTTCGTACCAGCCAACGGCGAGCGCGTCTCATACGATGCGCTCGCCGTTTGTTTTTGTGCCACGTCCGACTTGCTGTCATACGCCGCGCAGGCTACTGTCGTCGGCACCGCGCGAC
The DNA here is from genome assembly GCF_016801985.1 of Steroidobacter gossypii. Classification (GTDB taxonomy): domain Bacteria; phylum Pseudomonadota; class Gammaproteobacteria; order Steroidobacterales; family Steroidobacteraceae; genus Steroidobacter; species Steroidobacter gossypii. The sequence continues at coordinate 949,117 of NZ_JAEVLS010000001.1, forward strand.
GGGCACGCCACGCCTGCATTGTCGGACATTCCGACTGAAATTTCGCCGCCCCTTCCGGCGTGCCGCGCACAGCTTCGCAGAGGTTCATGTCGTGAGCAGCGTGATCTGGTTTGTCTTGTTCGTGCTGGGCGCCCTGACGCTCGCCTACAACCGCGCCTCCTTGCTGACGACCACGCTGGCCTACGGCGCCGGCCTGCTCGCCTATGCCTTGTTCGGCGCAGGCTCGACCGCCTGGCTGATCGTGTTGTGGAGCATCCTGGGCGTGCTGGTGTTCTTGAACATCGATACGCTCCGCATTCGTTTCATCTCGCGCCCGTTCCTGCGCACCTATCGACGCATGCTGCCGTCGATGTCACAAACCGAAAAAGATGCATTGGAAGCCGGCACCGTGTGGTGGGACGGCGAGTTGTTCACCGGCGGCCCGGATTGGGAAAAGCTGTTGTCGGCCGCCGCGCCCAAGCTCACCGCGGAAGAGCAGGCGTTCATCGACGGTCCGTGCGAGGAGCTGTGCCGCATGATCGACGACTGGGACATCACCCACCGTCGCGCCGATCTGCCGCCGCACATCTGGGAGTACGTGAAGAGCAAAGGCTTCTTCGCCATGATCATCCCGAAGAAATATGGCGGCCTGGAGTTTTCGGCGTACGCGCACTCGTGCGTGCTGGTGAAACTTTCGAGTCGTTCCGGCGTGGTTGCATCCACGGTGGCGGTGCCCAACTCGCTCGGCCCTGGCGAGTTGCTGCTCCATTACGGCACTCAGGAACAACGCGATTACTACCTGCCGCGATTGGCGCGCGGCGAAGAGATTCCGTGCTTCGCGTTGACCGGACCACGAGCCGGCTCCGATGCGGCTTCGATTCCGGACACCGGCGTCGTTTGCAAAGGGATGTTCGAAGGTCGCGAGATCGTCGGCGTGCGGCTGAACTTCAGCAAGCGTTACATCACGCTGGCGCCGATCGCGACGGTGATCGGTCTGGCGTTCAAGCTGTTCGATCCCGACAAGCTGCTGGGCGAGGACAAGACCGATTACGGCATCACCTGCGCGCTGATTCCGCGCAACACGCCGGGCATCACCATCGGTCGTCGTCACTTCCCGATGAATGCGCCGTTCCAGAACGGACCGATCCAGGGCAAGGACGTGTTCGTGCCGCTCGACTTCCTGATCGGCGGCGTGAAGATGGCCGGCCAGGGCTGGCGCATGCTGGTCGAGCAATTGTCGGTGGGACGTTGCATCTCGCTGCCCTCCAGCGCCACGGGCGCCGCCAAAGCGGCAGTGTTCGCCACTGGCGCGTACTCGCGCATTCGCCGGCAGTTCAATGTTTCGGTTGGCCAGTTCGAAGGCGTGATGGAAGTGCTGGCTCGCATGACCGGTACCACGTACATCATGGACGCGGCCCGCTCGGTCACTGCTGGCGCAATCGATGGCGGCGAAAAGCCGTCGGTGCCCTCGGCCATGCTGAAGTATCACCTGACCGAATACGGTCGCGTGATCGCCAACGATGCGATGGACATCCACGGCGGCAAGGGCATCTGCCTCGGGCCCAAGAATTATCTCGGGCGCGGTTATCAGCTGGTGCCGGTGGCGATCACCGTGGAAGGCGCCAACCTGCTGACGCGCAGTCTGATCATCTTCGGCCAGGGCGCGATCCGCTGCCACCCGTTCGTATTGCGTGAGATGAATGCCGCGCGCGAGAAGGACAAGCGCAAAGGCCTGATCGAATTCGACGCCGCGCTGTTTGGGCATATCGGCTTCACGATCAGCAACGCGGTGCGCTCGATGGTGATGGCGTTGACGCTGGCGCGCTTCTCTCGCGTGCCGGACACGGGCGCGACTCAGCGCTTCTATCAGCACATCAATCGCTTCAGCGCCTCGTTCGCGTTTGCCACCGACGTGGCCATGCTGACCTTGGGCGGCTATCTCAAGAAGAAGGAAAGCCTGTCGGCGCGGCTCGCCGATGTCCTGTCGTGCATGTACCTGGCGTCGATGGTGCTCAAGCACTACGAGAACCAGGGTCGGCAAGAGGCGGATCTGCCGCTGGTGGAATGGGCTTGCCGCAACCTGCTCTATAAAGCTCAGGAACAACTGCACAGCTTTCTGCGCAACTTCCCGAACCGCTTCATCGCGGGGTTCATGCGAGTATTCATCTTCCCGCGCGGTCAAACGTATCACGCGCCTTCGGATCCGCTGAGCCACGAGCTGGTCAAGCAGGTCATGCATCCGACTGTGACTCGCGACCGTCTGACGGACGGCGTGTATCGCACCGTCGAGCCCACCAATCCGCTCGGCTTGCTGCATGAAGCGTTGCTGTTGAGCGAAACGGCGGAGCCGCTGGAGAAGCGCATCCGTGTCGAGGGCGTGAAGACTGGGAAAATCACCGCGCTCGATCTGCCAGGTCAAATTCAGCAGGCGCTGGCCGCGGGCATCGTGTCCGAGACGGAAGCGGCGATGTTGCGTGACTATGACCGGCGCGTGATGGACATCATCAACGTCGACGACTTCGCCACGGAGGATCTGGCGGCGGGCCAGCAGCCCGTGGAGATGCGACCGGCTCGGGTGAGCAACGCGTAAGCCTGTTCAGCAGTCTTGAGCTGCGACGTGGCAAAATGCCTTACCTTGACGTCGCTAAGGATGCTCCAAGAATGAACCAGGCATTGAAGACTCGAATCGCGCTCGCCGCGGCTGTTGTTTCGCTCGGCGCGGGCTTCGGCCTCGCCGGTATGGCCATGGCCGATGCGCAGCGGACGCCCTCGCCCGCGGGCGCGGAGGTTTACTTCATCGCGCCCGCGGATGGCGCGACCGTTACCAGTCCCGTGACCGTGAAGTTCGGCCTCAAGGGCATGGGCATCGCCCCGGCCGGGATCACGTTCGACAACACGGGTCATCATCACCTCATCATCGACGCGGATCTGCCGCCGCTCGGAGCTCCCATTCCGACGGACGCGCAGCACGTGCACTTCGGCAAGGGCCAGACCGAGACCACACTCGAGCTCAAGCCCGGCAAGCACACGTTGCAGCTGTTGCTCGGTGACTTCGGCCACATCCCGCACGACCCGGTGGTGGCGTCGAAGAAAATCACGATCACGGTGAAGTGACGCGATCCATCCTGCATGTCGACATGGACGCGTTCTACGCGTCCGTGGAGATGCGCGACAATCCCGAGTTGCGCGGCAAACCTGTGATCGTGGGCGGCCTCGGCGGACGTGGCGTCGTCGCGGCCGCTTCCTACGAAGTGCGCAAGTACGGCGTGCATTCCGCCATGCCGATGCGCGAAGCTTTGCGACGCTGTCCGCATGCGGTGTGCGTGAAGCCGCGGTTCGATCAGTACAAGGCGGTTTCCAACACGGTCTTCGAGATCTTTCATCGCTTCACGCCGCTGGTTCAGGGGCTGTCGCTCGATGAAGCGTTCCTGGACGTGACTCAAAGTGAGCGCGCGCTCGGCTCCGCGGAATCCATCGCGAAGCAGATCAAACAGCTCATTCTTCAGCAGACGCAGCTGACCGCGTCGGTGGGCGTTGCCCCCAACAAACTGGTTGCGAAGATTGCGTCGGACTTGCGGAAGCCGGATGGGCTGGTCGTCGTTCCTCCCGATCAGGTGACGGCGATCTTGGATCCGTTACCAATTCGTCGCTTGCATGGCCTTGGTAATAAAACCGCGCCGCTGCTCGAGCGCTTCGGCATCGTCACTCTTCGCGACCTTCGTCTCGCACCCGAGGCCACGCTTCGCTCAGTTTTCGGCAAGTACGCCGCGCAGATCAAAGCTCGCGCGGCGGGCGAAGACGATCGGCCGGTGATTCCGGATTACGACGAGAAACAGATTTCCTCGGAAACTACGTTCGACAGGGACATTGTCGATCCGTCAAAGCTTCACGCCGAACTCGCGGAGCTCGCTGACCGCACCGCTGCGCGGCTGCGCGCGCAGGGCTGGTTGTCTGAGCGCGTGACCGTGAAGATTCGTCGTCACGACTTCAAAACATACACCCGCCAATGCGCGGTCCGGCCCGCCACCCAAGAAACCCGCCCCCTCGCGGCCGCCGCCGCGAAACTCCTCGACGAATGGCTCGCCGCCCAACCTCACACCCCCATCCGCCTCCTCGGCGTCGGCGCCGGCGACCTCACCGCCCAACCCCAACTCGACCTGTTCTCCATGCCGGAGTCCAAACGCAACCAACATCTCGACGCCGCCCTCGACGACATCCGTGCAAAATTCGGCAGCTCCGCCGTCTCTCGCGCAAGCTCCCTGCGCTCTCGCGACCCTCGCTAAGTGGGCCAGCCCGCAGGAACCAACTTGATGTCGCAATTCGCTACATCAAGGCGGTAGCCTGCGTTGGAGCCCTGCAGCAGAGACATAACGTCCGCGACTTACACTTAAGGCATATCGCGAGCCATACAACTCTAGTTACATTTGCACGCGGTTCGGTTATGAGTCATTTAGGTTTGGGATCCTCGACATGGAAAGAAGTTGGGTTGGAAGTCACGCGAGGCGCCATCTGAAGTTTCCGAGCGCGGAGGCGAGGGGAGGCGACGATGGGGGTGCGAGGGCGGCTTAGTTCGCAGGCGACTTCGAGTTCCTGGGCGATGAGTTGCAGGCCTTGCAGGCGAGTGATTTGCAGACGGCGAGTGTCGTTCATGCCGGCGAAGCGAATGAGATCGGGCCAGAACGCGGTGTTGGTAGGCCAGCGAGGCATCATCAGCATGCCGTAACTCGCAGCGATGCACCGGATCTGCCACAGAGGCGTGCGCGCGAGGCGCTGCGCGGTGGCGTAGGGCATAGCGTAGACGACGCGAGCGGCCATGATGTTGGTAGCCGCGACGTGCCACGCATGGAACAGCGCCAACTCACAAAACACATAGTGCGCTGATTCATCTCCCATACGTGCGTATCGATGCGTCAGGACATCCGGCCTGACCGCGGTGGCATTCACCGACACAGCGCTCCAGAACTTCTCATCTTCGAAGCCCAGCGAATACAACGTATAGGGCATAGCTGCGACGGAGCGCAAAGCTTCTGGCGATAACAGCGCCATCGCCGCGCGTTGTCGTGGCGGCAGGTACTGCAGCTGGGAAACGCCCGGAGCAGTGTCGCGCTCCGAAACGAGCAATTCCAGATAGTCCAGATTCAGCTGATGTATGCGCGCGAGCAGCGCCGGATCCAGCACCGGCGCGAGAGCATCGTTGTTCGTTACAGATTCTTCCATGTGAGCTTGTGACATACGGCGTCCTGCGTAGTTGAGAGAGCGTGCAGATTTAAATTCCCTATTTACGCGCAGGTCAATACGGACGACACTACCCCCGACTCCCATCCGGAAGACAAGTCAACGGCCGACCTCTCGAACAAGGAAGTTCTCATGAACCACAGCAACGATTCCTATCGCCACGAGCGTCATCGACAAGATCTCGCGCTTCGCATGATTCGTCACGAAGCGCGGACGTGCACGATTCGCGAGTGCACGGGCCTCACCGACGATCGCATTCGACGTCTCTATCGCTCGTACGCGCACGAGCTGAGCGAAGGGCCCGTGAGACGACGCCGCGGGAAGTCGCCGCGCCAAACGACATTCTTCATCCGAAACACCCGAGCGCAGTTCGAATCGTCGCTGCTCGCTAGCGCCTTCGCAGCATTTGGCTTGTTGCAAGGAGAAGCAAAGAAATCCCCCCGCCTGCAGATCAGCGCGGTCGAGTACGGTCGCCTGTTCTGTGACGCCTATGAAACGCACCAGCAGCTGCTCGACTCGCCAACGTTATCGTTCGAGCATGCATGGTTTCTGTTACAGCTCCTCAACCGAAACGGTGAACTGCAACCCGCGCGCTGCAGACATTGCGACAGCTACTACCTGCGGAACCGCTTCAATGTATGGCGCCACACCTGCCCAACCTGCAGATTGAAACGGATGCGCGCTCGCTGCAGAAAGTCGCGCCGGCTTCGCCAATGTTCGAATTCCCGCGCGGTGTCGCACGGCTGATAGACTGAGGGCATGCCACCGCGCCCGCCAAACACTCTCGCCGGTCCGTATCTCGAACGCGCCGCGCATCGTCGCAAGGACGAAGCTCTTCTGCAGGCCGCGCTCGCCAATCCGGAGACGCTGTTCGTTCCCGTGTGGGAAACGCGCAGCTCCATCCTGCGCCGGGGCGAGCTGCTGACCGCCCACTTCGTGACTGGCATACAGGCACTGCCCGGCGTGGATCCACGCGAGTTGGTCTGGCTGGGCGAGTTCCGCGGGCAAGCCGTTTTTGCCGTCGGTCTGTCGGGCGAACGCCCGCAGCTGACCGACCCCACCGTGGACTTCCAGGATCTGCGCATGATCGCCGGCGCGCTGCCACCCGAAGAGGCCGGCCTGCTCGCCTACGCTCGCGCCATGATCCACTGGCGCGACACCCATCGATTCTGCGGCCGATGCGGCTCGCCGACGCAACCGAGCGAGAGCGGCCATGTGCTCAGATGCAGTAACGAAGCGTGCCGTTCGCAGCAGTTTCCGCGCATCGATCCGGCGGTGATCGTCCTGGTCACGGACGGCGAACGCGCCCTGCTGGGTCGGCAGGCGTCGTGGCCGCCCGGCCGTTATTCCACGATCGCCGGCTTCGTCGAACCGGGCGAGAGTCTAGAAGACGCAGTCGTCCGCGAGGTGCACGAGGAAACCGGAGTGGGAGTGGAGTCGGTGGACTACCATTCGTCGCAGCCGTGGCCCTTCCCGTCGTCGTTGATGCTCGGCTTCACGGCGTACGCCAATCGCACCGATATCTTGCGCGTCGATGACGAGCTCGAAGACGTGCGCTGGTGGACGCGCGCCGACATCGCCAACGGCGCGGTCGCCCTGCCCATCACCCATTCGATCTCCTTCCGGCTGGTCGAGGACTGGTACGACTCGGGCGCGACGCGGCCGCTGCGCGAGGAACCCGGCGTCCGGCTGTGGCAACTGCCGCGCCGTTGATCACGCCAGCCATGCGTCCTTTTTCAGGGCCTATTCATCCACCGTTAGAACTGCTGCTCTACAATTCCGGTCATGTGCCTGCTCGTCCTCGCCTGGAAACACCACCCTCGTTACCGCCTGATCCTCGCCGGCAACCGCGACGAGTTTCATGACCGTCCGGCCGCGCCGCTGAACTGGTGGCAGGACGATCCGCGGATTCTTGGCGGGCGCGACCTGAAGGCGGGTGGCACCTGGCTCGGCGTGGCCCGCTCGGGCCGTTTCGGTATCGTCACCAACTACCGTGACTTGCAGGCGCCCGTCGAAAACGCACCGTCGCGTGGGCAACTGGTGCCAAGGTTCCTCACGGGTGCGACTTCGCCGAAGGAGTTCCTGGACGACCTGCGCGGCGCGGCGCCTCGCTACTCGGGCTTCAACCTCCTGGTGGGTGGCAGTCGAGCGCTGTACTACTTTTCCAATCGTGGGCCAGGTGCGCCAACCGCCCTCGCGCCGGGCGTGTACGGGCTGAGCAATCATTTGCTAGACACGCCGTGGCCAAAATTGGCCCGCACTCGCGAGCGCTTCAACACATTGCTGGCGCAACCCGAAGTCTCGCCGGAAGATCTGTTCGCCATGCTCGCCGATCGCGAGCAGGCGTTGGGACCGGACCTGCCGTCCACCGGGCTGCCTGAGGACTGGGAGCGCGTAGTGTCGGCGCCCTTCATCGTCAACGAGCGCTACGGCACGCGCTGCTCGAGCGTGCTGCTGGTGGAGCGCACGGGTCGCACCATTCTCCAGGAACGTCGCTTCGACGCCGCCGGCGTCCAGAGCGGCAACTCGCGGTTCGAATTCACCAGCACCGAAGTGCCGGAAGTGTGGTTCGAAGCCGGGGATCCGAACGAGACCGTCGCGACCGACACTTCCTTCGATTCCTCACCGGAATAGTTGCTGAAGGCGGCGCTCTCGTGACAGCGAGGATGCGTGCGATGGCGGGAGTGCTGGCGGCGGCGTTGCTGTCGCCATTGCCGGCCGCCGCCAAGATCGATATCGACATCCCCGAAGTCAGCGAAGCCATCGAGACCAACGTTCGCGCCTTCCTGAGCCTGACTCGCTACGCCGACCGCGACGATGTCACCGACGACGTAATGAGCCGCTTGCAACGGCGCATCGTCAACGAAACGCGCCAGGCGCTCGAGCCTCTCGGCTACTACGAACCGAATGTCACTTACGACGTCGCCAAGCAAGGCGAGTCCTGGAAGGTGACGATTCACATCGAGCCCGGCCGGCCGGTGCGATTGTCCGAAGTCAACGTCAATGTCACCGGCCCGGGCGCGAACGATCGCATCATTCGCGAGTTGGTTGAAGCCGACGACATCAAGCCGGGCCTGCGTCTGAATCACGGCACGTACGAGCGCGTGAAAGGCAACCTGGTGCGGGTGGCCAAGAACGAGGGTTATCTCGACGCCAGACTCACCAAGCATGACTTGGTGATCGATCGCGTCGAGCGCCGCGCGACCGTCGATCTCGAGGCCGACACAGGCGAGCGTTACAGCTTCGGACAGATCGATATCGCACAGGATGTGATCACCGATGAAGCCATGCGACGGTTGTTACGCATGCACCCGGGCGAGCCGTACACGCTGGACACGCTGCTGCGAACGCAGTACGTGCTGGACGACACCCAATACTTTTCTGTCGTCGACATCGAAAGCGGCGACCCCGATCCCGAGACTCGCACGGTCCCGGTCAGGGTGACCGCCGAGCCGAGCAGGAAACATCGCTATGCGGCGGCGGTCGGTTACGGCACGGATACCAGGGCGCGTGGCAAGTTCACCTGGGACAATCGACGCGTCAACGAGAGCGGCCACAAGTTCAAGCTGGAGTTGCTCGGCTCCTCCATCGTCACCGATCTCACCGGCAGATACATCGTGCCGGTCATGGACATCGCGCTGGAGAAACTGGAATTCACCGGCACGCTCAGAGACGAAGAGCTCGGCGACACCCAGTCCGAGCGTGCCGAAGTCGGCGCCGGCCTGACGCAAGTGCTGGGCCGCTGGCAGCGCGTGCTGCAGGTCCGGCTCTCGGACGAAACCACCACCGAAGCCGACGGCACCAAGAACACCAACTTCTACCTGGTGCCGAGCGTCAGTTACTCGACGTTGCCGAGTTATATCGTCGGCGGCCGCAAGCGACCGTACTTTTTCTCGGCGGAGCTGCGCGGCTCGCCGGAAACGTTGGGCTCCGACGCGTCGTTCCTGCAGCTGAGATTGAAGGGCGAGCGCGTCTTCGACCTGAGCGAGCTGTGGCACCTGCATCTACGCAGCGAGCTGGGCATCAGCCGCATCGCGGCCACGTCGGATCTGCCCGCGTCACAACGTTTCTTCGCCGGCGGTGAAGGCAGCGTGCGCGGCTTCGCACTGAACGAACTCTCGCCACGTGACGAGCGAAGCCGCACGGTTGGCGGACGCAATCTCGCCACCGGCACGATCGAGATCGTTCGCGATCTGCCACGCAACTTCGGCGTCGCCGCCTTCTACGATATCGGCAATGCCTTCAACGATTTCGACGATCCGATGCTGGCGTATTCCGTCGGGCTCGGCGTGCGTTACAACATCGCGGTCGCAAGCTTCGGCATCGACGTGGCCCAGGCCCTGTCGGAACCCGGTCGCGAACCCGAGCCCGACCACTCGCCGCGCTTTCATCTGTACATCGCGACTCAGTTCTGATGCGCACGCGAATCATCCTGATCATTGTCGCCGCGATCTTGCTGGCGCCCTTGGTTGGGGTGGCCGTGCTGCTGTATTCAGAAGCCGGACTGCAGCTGATCGCCGGTCAGCTATGGCGACTGGAGCGCTTCAACGTAAAGATCGAAGGCGTGTCCGGCACGATCTCGGGTCCACTGCGTGTCGCTCGCTTCGAGCTGAATCACCCTCGCGTGCACGTAGTCGTGAACGACATCGTGATCGATCCGCAACTGCGCGGGCTGTTCATTCAAACTTTGCGAGCAGGATCGGTGACCGCGCGCTACTCAGTCGTCGAAGTGCGCCAGGCGGATATGCCAGAGAACAGGCGGCAGCCCAGATTCCTGCCGTCGTTCCTGCGCATCGATGCACACAACATCGAACTCACCAATGTACGCTACGTGCATCTCAACGGCACCGCCGTCGATGCCAGAACCGTGCGCGGCCGCGTGACGATCACTTCCCATCGTCTGCGCGCGCGTGGCTTCGCCATCGATTCCGATCTGTTCGACGCTACCGGCAACCTGGTGCTACGAGCGGCCCCGGCCTGGGATCAACCCATGGGCCTGGAAGGCGAGGCCAGCGGCCGGCTGCATCTGCCCGATGTGGATCTGGTGCTCAAGGCCTCGGCTCGAGGCACCATCGACGAGCTGAACATGCAAGGCGAGATGCTCGAGCCTAACATGGTGCGCGCTACGGCGGTGCTCACCCGCCCGGAAGACAGCTGGAATATCGCGGGCAAGGTCAGCTCGCAGCAGTTCCTGCTCGATTCGTGGCTGGAGAATCCACCACTGACCTTTCGTAACATCGCTCTGGATGTGGAGATGAACCCGAACGGTGTGCACGCCAAGGGCAAGGTGGGCGTGCCGGAGATCGACCAGCAGGATCTGATCGTCGAGGCGAGCGGCCGGTATGCCAATCGCAGATTGTTTTTAACCGATTCCAACCTGCAGCTGCAGGATTCCCCGGCGACTTTGCAGACCACCGGCCAGCTGCTGTTCGACGGCTCCGCCCCGACGCTCGATCTCACCGCCAAGTGGGCCCACTTCCAGTGGCCCTTGCGCGGAGCCCCGATAGTCACCAGCGCAAGTGGCGACGGCACACTGCGTGGACCTTTGCCATACGACTTCACCATCACAGCCAGCCTGGCCGGACCGAACTTCCCCTCGGGCGCCGGCTCGGCCACCGGCGTGTTGTCGAAGGAACAAGTGACATTCGCAAGCTACTCGGTCAACGCACTGGAAGGCTCGCTGACCGGCAACGGTGAGCTGCAGTTCGCGCAGCCGCGCGCCTGGCGAGTTCACACGCGCACCACGAATGTGAATCCGGCCGGATTGTTCAAGGACTTCCCCGGCAGCATCAACATGATCGCAAACGCGTCGGGCGAAGGCTTCGATAAACAAGCGGTGTTCACCGCAGATGTGAGCGAGCTGCGCGGCACTTTGCGCGGCGAACCGATTCAAGGCCGCGGCTTCGTGCAAAGAGATCGCAAAGGCTGGACGGTGCGCGGCGCGAATCTGGGCCTGGCCGATGCTCGGCTCACGCTCGATGGCATCTGGAAGGAAACCATCGAGGCGACCTGGTCATTGAACGTGCCGTCGGTGGACCGGCTGTTGCCCGAGGCCAGCGGCCGGATTGTTTCCAACGGCAAAGCGAGTGGCCCGCTCAAGGCGCTGCACGTCACCGGCGACCTGGACGCGCACGATATCCGCTACCAGGGGTGGCAAGCCGGACAACTCACGGTGGAAGGCGATATCGACGCCAGCGGCAAATCGCCGTCACGACTGGTTGCCTCCGCCACTCGCGTGGGCGGAGTGGGCGACCCTCTGATCGCGAGTATGCAGCTGACCGGCCAGGGAACCGCGCTCGATCATCGCATCGACCTGAATGTGACAGGCGCGGCGGCGACGCCGAGAGACACGCCGCCCAGCGCTGAGATGCAGATCGTGGGCGGCTACGATCAAAAGCTTTGGAATGCAACAGTCACCACCACCAGGCTGGTCACCGGCAAGGCCGACGACAAGATCTCCATCGCCGAACCCGCCAAGCTCGTTGCGTCCAGCGATCGCGCGCAGCTCGATAACTTCTGCCTGATCGCCGGCGCCGGCCGCATCTGCGCCAGTGGCAAATGGCAACGCGCCGGGCCTTGGGAAGGCACGGTGTCCGGTTATGAAATTCCACTCGCCTTGTTGCTGCCGCCTCCGGGCGAAGAAGCCGAGTATGGTGGACGGGTGGAAGGCCGCGTACACGCGTTCGGCGCTCCGAAGCAGTCATGGCAGGGCGAAGCGGGCATGCGCATCATCGACGCCGCGATCATCTATCGTCCCCAGGGTGGCGAGCCCGAAACTTTGAATCTCGGCACCGGCGGTCTGGCCGCCACCGCCAGACCGGAACGCATCGATTTCTCGTTCGGTGTGCAGGCATTCACCGACACGTTCTTGTTTGCCAACGCCCGAATCGAGCGCAATGACAGCAACGACCTGCTGCATTTGCCACTGACCGGCGACATGCGCGCACGCGCGGCCGACGCAAACATTTTGCCGCTGGTGTTCTCGGAAGTGGACAACGCCGCCGGCCTGCTCACCGCGAACGCAGACATCGGTGGCACGCTAGCCGAGCCCGAGATCAACGGTCGCATCGAGCTGGCCAACGGCGAGCTCGACTCGTATCGAGTCAACTTCGCGCTGCGCAATCTGAACCTCGTGGCTGAACTGGCCAACAACGCCCTGGCCTTCCGAGGCACCGGCCGAGCCGGCGAGGGTGAATTGCAAACCGACGGCACCTTCACCTGGAGCGAGGGAAAGTCACAAGGTCGTCTGCACCTGCGCGGCGAGAATCTGCTGGTCGCCGATCTGCCCGAGTATCGTGTGGTCGCTTCGCCCGATCTGTACTTCAACATCGACGGCAACAACGTCGGCGTCAGCGGCGACGTACTGATTCCAAGCGCTCGCGTCCAACCGAATCAGATCACCGGCGCAGTGCGCGCCTCCGATGACGCCCGTTACACGCACGAGACAGAGGCTGAGCGCGACGGGCGCATGACAATCCAAAGCGAAGTGAAGGTGGCGATCGGCGACGACGTGCGCGTCGATGCATTCGGATTGCAAGGCCGGCTCGCCGGCGCCGTCGGCACGACAGTGAAGACCGGCGAGATCCCCATTGGACGCGGTGAGCTGAACGTGGTCGATGGGCGCTACGAAGCCTACGGACAGAAGCTGGAGATCAACAAAGGTCAGCTGCTGTTCGAAGCTTCGCCACTGGACGATCCCGGCCTGGACATCGAGGCTCGCCGCAAGATCGAAACCGTGACCGTCGGCTTGAACGTGCGCGGCACGCTGCAGGAGCCGCGCCTGTCGTTCTTCTCCGATCCCACGATGCCGCAGACGCAGATCGTCACATACCTTCTGACCGGCAAAGCGCCGGACTCCATGACCGGCACGGATACCGCCACGATGGCCTCGGCGCGCGACACACTGACGTTACAAGGCGGCGGGCTGCTGGCGTCGCAGATCGGCCGGCGCCTGGGCTTGGAAGAAGTCGGCGTCGAAAGCTCGCTGGGCAGCGATGGCACCTCCAACACGGCCTTGGTGCTCGGTAAGTTCCTGTCGCCGCGCCTGTTCATCAGCTACGGCATCTCGCTCACCGAGTCCATCAACACCTTGAAGCTGCGTTACACGATCAGCGACAAATGGGTGTTCAAGACCGAAGCCGGCGAGAACCAAAGCGCCGATTTCGAGTACACCATCGAGCAGTAATCGCGCTCAGTACAACAGCGCTCGCAAGGCCGCAACCAGCGACAGCGGCTGATCCAGCATCACGTGGTGGTGCGATTCGGGAATCGCAATCGGGCCGTGACAGTTTGGAATGAGTGCGACGAGCTCCGCCGCATGCTCATGAGAAACGATGGCGCTGGCGTCGCCATAGACGATCGACACTGGCGTCACCATCCGCGCCAGCATCCCGGAAACGTTGTGATGGACGGCGAGCCGCGGCTTCGTATCGTCGAACTTCCAGGTATAGCCGTCGTCGACTCGCTTGATGGAATGTTCGGCGATGTAGTTGATCACATAGCCCGCCGCTCGATTCTCCGGCGGGATCAAGCGAAAACGCGCTCGCGCGGCTTCATACGTCGGATAGATCTTTTTCGGCCGCAGCTCCTGGGCGCGGATCCGCGGCTCGCCATCGTGAAGATGGAAGAACGAGTCGACGACGATCGCGCGGCCGACGCATTCCGGATGAGCGGCGCACATTTGCAGCACCTGCCGGCCGCCGAAGCTGTGACCCACGACCGCGGGACGATCGAAACCGGCGTCGTCGATCACGGCGAGCAGATCGCGCGCATAGTTCTCGTGGGTGTATTGATCTCGATTGCCGCTGTCGCCCATGCCGCCGAAATCGAGCGCCACCACTCGAAAGCGCTCGGTGAGAAACGGCGCGATGAAACTCCACCATCGCGCATGCGCACGAAAGCCGTGCGCCAGCACCAGGCCGGGCTTGTCCGTTTCGTGACGGTTCCAGCTCAGGTAATGAATGGCCGCGCCGGCGGCATCGACGTACCGCGACTCGCACGGAGCATTCACCGCACGGGTGAACCATTCGGGCGGCAACAGATCCGATGCAGTCTCGTGAGTCATCGGTCGGTCGGATCCGTATCAGTCGAACTCGGTGGGCAGCGAGCGATCGAGGTGATGCACGTACGCACGTTTGATTTGCGCCTCCGTGGTGCGGCCGGTGGACAGCTCCGGCAGCTGCTCCACCGGAAAAAACTTCACATCCGTGGTTTCGTAGCTGGTGCGGAAGTCGCCGCCGGTGATTTCGCAGATAAAGAACATCTTCCAGACGTGGTACAGGAACTTGGGGTGATTGTGCTTGTTGCGGTCGAAGACCGCCGCCAGCTTGACGGCGCGCGCCGTGAACCCTGACTCCTGCTCTATCTCTTTTTCCACGGCGCGGGACGGCGTGTCGTTCACGTCGGCCCAGCCCCCTGGCAAGGTCCACTTGCCATCGACGCGTTCCTTGACCATCAGCACCTGATCGCCCCGAAACACCGCGCCGCGCACGTCCACTTTGGGCGTGGAATACCCGTCTTCCACCATCCAGGCGGCACGCAATTGCTCCGGACTCTGCTGGGATTCCAGCGCCAGCAACTGCCCGGCGATCTCGCCCATTTCGCGATAACGCTCGCGATCGTATTCCTCCTGCGAAAAATGCAGGCCGGTCTGTGACAGCGCCAACAGGCGGCGCGAAAGGTCGAGCACTGACATGGATTGGATGCGGGACGGCGAATGAGAGACCGGAAGCTTCTCTCGCCCGAGGAGCACATGCAACTTCGGCATAGCCGACATATCATTGCCGCCCAGCCGACCGTTCCGCCCCCATGAATGACTCCTCCCGCGTGGCCGACGCCACGCCCGCCGCCTCGCGCATCGATGGCCGCGGTCTGTCCGCCGCTCTAGCCGCCTTCCTCATGTGGGGATTGTTCCCTCTGTACATGAAGTTGTTGCAAGCCGTGCCGGTTCTGCAATTCACCGCGCATCGCATGGCGTGGGGCTTTCTCTTCGGCTTTTGCTGGCTGGCCTGGCGCGGCGAGGTGAGTCAGATGTGGCAAGCGCTCGGCGATCCGCAAACGCGACTGAAGCTGTGCGCGTCGGCGGCATTCATCGCCATCAACTGGTCCATTTTCATGTGGGGCATCGCCACCAACCACGTGGTGGAAATCAGCCTCGGCTACTTCATCGGTCCGCTGCTCAACGTGGCGCTCGGCGTGGTGTGTTTTCGGGAGCGGCTCAATCGCGTGCAGTGGCTATCGGTGATGATCGCCGCCGCCGCCGTGCTGTATCTGACCTGGTCGGCAGGCCGCCCGCCCTATGTGTCCCTGGCGCTGGCGTTGACCTTCGGCCTGTACGGCCTGGTGCGCAAAGTGGCCAAGGTGGAAGCACTGCCCGGCTTCACCGGCGAGACGCTGATATTGCTGCCGTTCGCGGCCGGCTATGTGATCTGGTGCGAGCTCACCGGCGTCGGCGCCATGAGTCAGTCGTCGCTCGGCATCAACCTGCTCTTATTATTAGGCGGCCCTCTCACCGCCGTGCCGCTGGTGCTGTTTGCCGTTGGCGCACGGCGGATTCCGTTGTTCACGGTCGGACTATTGCAGTACATCGCGCCCAGCCTGCAACTGATGTGTGCGGTGCTGGTGTTTGGCGAGCCCTTCAGCGGCCCCCGTGTCGTCGGCTTCGCGATGATCTGGACGGCGCTCGGCCTGTTCGCCCTGGATGGCCTGCGGGTGATGCGTCGACGCGCCCGACTCTGAACCTAGCCGTTATTGACAGCCCGTGCATAATTATGCACGATGCACGCCTTTTTATGCATCCGGGCGTCCGGCCGCTGTCGCGGTCCCACTCGGTGCGAGGCGTACAGACCGGCGACATGGCTGCAGAAATTCATCAATCGGTGGCGCGACGGGCCGCGATTCTCCGCATCATCGGAGAGTCGACCGTGCGCAATCAGGATGAATTGGTGAAAGTGCTGCGCAAGCAGGGCTTCGACGCCACGCAGTCCAGCGTCAGCCGCGACCTGCGCGAGCTGGGCGTAGCCAAGGCCGGTGACCGGTACATTCTGCCGGCCCAGGATGCGGGTGCGGCGAACAACCCGTTCGCCGCCGTCGCCAAGTTCGTGGTCGATATCAAGACTGCCGGCTCGTCGCTCACGGTGCTCAAGACCACCACCGGCACGGCGCAAAGCGTCGCGGTGGCCATCGACAGCTCGGACTGGCACGAAGTGGTCGGCACCATTTCGGGCGACGACACCATCTTCATCGCCACCGACGAGCCCAAAGATCAGAAGAAACTGCGCGAAAGGCTGCGCGGCATCTTTGGCATCTGATTGGGGCATCTGATTCGCACGTCGGCCGCAAGCGCGAGCCCATCCAACTCACCGGCTATTTGATTTCCACGGAAACGAGCATGAGCACACTTCCTCCCGGCAACGAACCGATTCTGCTGGCTTTCTCCGGCGGCCTGGACACCTCCTTCCTGGTGCCGTGGCTGGCGGAGAACTACAAGCGGCCGATCATCACGGTCACGGTCGATACGGGCGGCATCGATGCAGACGCGGCGAAGGTGCTGGATCAGCGCGCGCGTGCGCTCGGCGCGAAGGATCACATCCTGGTCGAAGCCAAGAAGGATTACTTCGAGCAGGTGATCAAGTATTTGATCATGGGCAACGTGAAGCGCGGCCAGATGTATCCGTTGTGCGTCGGCGCGGAGCGCGTGATGCAGGCGCAGACCATCGCTGAGTACGCGAAGAAGCTGGGCACCAAGGTTATCGCGCACGGCTGCACCGCCGCTGGCAACGACCAGGTGCGCTTCGAAGTCGCGCTGCGCACGCTCGCGCCCGAGCTGACCATTCTTGCGCCGGTGCGCGATCAGGCGTTCAAGCGCCCCGACCAGTTGCAGTACCTGCAGGATCGCAATCTCACCATTCCTCCGTATGGCGCGGCTTACTCGGTGAATCGCGGCCTGTGGGGCGTAACCATCGGCGGCAAGGAAACACTGACCTCCGACGGCAGCATTCCCGATCATGCTTGGGTGCTGTCGAAGGATGCGTTCACCAATCCGCAGCCGGCGGAAACTCACACCATCGGTTTCGAGAAGGGCGTGCCTGCAAGCCTGGACGGCGCGCGACTCGATCCGGTGAGCGTGATCGAGAAATTGGAAACGATCGGCGCGAAGTTCGGCGTCGGCCGCGGCATCCACCTGGGCGACACCATCATCGGCACCAAGGGCCGCGTGGCGTTCGAGGCGCCGGCCGCCGAAGTGCTGATCAGCGCGCATCGCGAGCTGGAGAAGCTGGTGATGACCGGGCGCCAGCAACGCATCAAGGAAATGTTGTCCGGCCCGTACGGCGACCTGGTGCACGAAGGCCAGCATCTGGACCCGGTGTGTCGCGACATGGAAGCGCTGTTCGTGAATTCACAGGCGCGCGTCACTGGCGAAGTGAAGGTGCAGTACCGCCCGGGCAACGCATTCGTCGCCGGCGTGACCTCACCCTATTCGATCATGGCCGCCTCGAAGGGCGTCTATGGCGAAGCGGCCGGCGAGTGGACCGCGGCCGACGCGCTGGGCTTCTCCAAGATGGTGGGCCTGCCCGGCATGTTCTGGACCCGTGCGGGTCAAAACAAAGGTTGAGTTGTTTCTTCCAACGTTACAGGTGCATTGAACACAGCCATGAAAACCGTAGTCGTCGACAAGATCGCGTCCATCACCCAGGCCCTCAACCTGGGGCATGAGCTGCGCGTCGCCACCGACAACATTCCTTGCGAGGAAGGCGTGGTGCTGGTTGTCGAGATCCTCAACAACAAGTCGACCTACAACACCCTGGAGCTGACCAGCGGGCGCATGGCCAAGGCCGCCAAGGGCGACGTGATCGTCGGCGCGCTCGGCCATCGCCAGGCGCTGTTCGGCTATTCGGGTCATTTGCCGACCTCGGTCAAGGAAGGCGACACCATCCAGGTGCTGAACATCGGCGGCGTGCTCGGCGTGGTCGATTCTGTGAACCCGGAAAAGGGCACGCCGTTCAACGCCAGGGTGATCGGCGTAGTGCTGCAGTTCCCATATCTCGGGGAACGTATCGGCGTGCCGGCTCGTGTGGGTTATCGACGCCTCGACCACAACGCGGCGGTGAACACCCGCAATGTGCCGGTCGTGGCGCTCGCGGGCACCTGCATGGAAGCGGGCAAGACGGCGGCGGCGTGCGCCATCGTCGCTCGCATGCGGCATCGGGGCTTGAACGTGCATGCATTCAAGGCGACCGGCGTTTCCCTGCGTCGTGACATTCTCGCGATGGAAGACGCCGGCGCGCGCCGGAGCATGATCTTCACCGATCTTGGCGTGGTGACCACCACTGCCAAGAACGGTCCGGCGATCACGCGCTCGCTGCTGACCGAGATGTCGCAAGGCGAGCCCGACGTGATCGTGTTCGAGCTGGGCGACGGCATTCTGGGCGCCTATGGCGTCGAAGCGATTCTGTCCGCGCCCGATATTCGCAGCGCGCTGACTTCGGTGGTGCTGTCGGCGAACGATCCGGTCGCGGCGTGGGGCGGCGTGAAGCTGCTGCGCGAGCAGTTCGGCATCGAGCCGGCGGTGGTGACGGGCCCGGCCACGGACAACGCCGTCGGCGTCAACATCATTAAAGACAAGTTCGGGGTGCCGGCGTTCAACGCCATCACCGACGGCGCGGCCCTGGGCGATTGTGTCATCGACTCGCTGAAGTTGAAGCCGCGGGTCAAGACGGAAGAAGTGGAATGAGCGAAACGATTCCTGTCATCGTCCTGGGCGGCACCGGCTATGTATCGGGCGAGCTGTTGCGCCTGATCGCCGGGCATCCGCGCCTGGCGCTCAGGGCCATTCTCTCGGACAGCCAGCCCGGCGAGCCGGTGGCGAAGTTCTTCGCGCATCTCGCGCCGATCTATCCTGAGCTCAAGTTCTCGAGCCTGGATGAAGTGAAGGCGCTGGTCGGCTCGCTGCCGACGTCCGCCGTGATCTCGGCGGCTCCGCACGGCGTGGCCGCCAAGCTCATCGACGAGATCCTCGTAGCTGCCGAAGCGAAGGGCACCAAGCCGCGAGTGATCGATATCTCGGCGGACTATCGCTACAGCTCGGCCGGCGCGTATGAAGCAGTCTACAAGCATGCGCACGGCGCGCCGAATCGCATCGCGCAGTTCAGCTGCGCGGTGCCGGAACATTTGGGCAAGCTGACGACGCCGCATGTCGCCCATCCGGGCTGCTTCGCCACGGCCTTGTTGTTGTCCAGCGTGCCGTTGTTGTCGCTGGGCCTGATCGAGCCCCGTTTGTTTGCTACGGGCGTGACGGGCAGCACCGGGTCGGGCCGCACACCTTCAGCGGGAACGCATCATCCGCAGCGACATAGCGATCTGTACGCGTACAATCCGCTCGGCCATCGCCATACCCCGGAGGTCGCGGCGTTGGCGCAGGTCGCCTCGCAGGTGCAGGCCGAATTCAATTTCGTTCCGCATTCCGGACCGTTTGCGCGCGGCATTCATGTCACGGTGCAAGCCAAGGCGAGCAAACCCATCAAGACGCCGGAGCTGCTCGAGGCGTTGCGCGGCTTCTATCGTGACAAGCCGTTCGTGCGTGTGGTCAACGAGATGCCGCACTTGAAGGACGTGGCGGCGAGCAACTATGCGTTCCTGAGCGCCGCCGCGAACGGCGATTCGGTCGCCGTGATGTGCGCCATCGACAACCTGGTCAAGGGTGCGGCTGGCGGCGCAATGCAGTTGTTGAATCGAGTGTTCGACCTGGACGAGACCACCGGATTGACCACGCCGGCCGCCGGCTGGACTTGAGGAGAAGGCCGGCGCGGTTGCCGGCCCGACGACAAGAGAACATGAGTTCGATGAGCAATTCAGTTTCCGCTGCCAATGCCCCGGCCGATCATCTCGCGCCGGTTTATGCCCAGTTTCCGTTGCAGATCACCGATGCGCGCGGCGTATTCCTGCACAAGCCCGATGGCGGCAAAGTGCTGGATCTCTACGGCGGTCACGCCGTGGCGGCGCTTGGCTACGGCCATCCGCGCTGGGTCGAAGCGCTCACCGAGCAGGCGAAATCGCTTTGTTTCCAGACCAATGCGGTCGCGCTCGACGTGCGTCGTCGCGCCGCCACCCGGCTGGCGAAATTCTGCGGCCTGGGGCTCGATACTGTGTTCTTCGTCAACTCCGGCGCGGAAGCCAACGAGAACGCGCTGAAGCTCGCTTGCAAGATGACCGGCGGCACGCAGGTGATCGCCGTCGAAGGCAGCTTCCACGGTCGCACGGCCGCGGCCGGTGCGGTGACCTGGGGCGCGGACAAGAAGTGGTACGGTTTTCCGAACACGCCGTTCGAAGTGAAGTTCATCAAGCCGACCACCACGGCCGCCGAGTTGAGCACGCTGATCAACGATCAGACGGCCGCGGTCATCGTCGAGCCGGTGCAGGGCGTCGCCGGCGCGGTCGACCTGCCCAAGGAATTCCTGCAAGCGCTGCGGTTCCGCTGCAGCGAGAACGGCAGCGTGCTGATCTTCGACGAAGTTCAGTGCGGCTTCGGACGCACCGGCCATCCGTTCGCGGCCAACATGTATGAAGTAACGCCGGACATCATCACCACTGCCAAGGCGCTCGGCGCCGGCTTCCCTGTATCAGCCATGTTGGTGGCCGACCATGTCGCGCCGTATCTCAAGATGGACTCGCTGGGCACGACGTTCGGCGGCGGCCCGATGGCCTGCGCCGTCGTCGAGACCGTGATCGACATCATCGAGTCGGAAGGTTTGTTGAAAAACGTCCAGCAGCGTTCTGCCGAGATTCGCGAGACCTGCAAGGTCGGCCCGGTGGTCGGCTCGCAAGGCGCCGGCCTGCTGCTGGGCCTGCGCACCTCGCGACCGGCCAAGGACGTGCAAGCCGAGCTGTTGAAGTTGAACATTCTCACGGGCACCAGCGCCGATCCCAACGTGCTGCGCATCCTCGCGCCGTTCGTGCTGGAGAGTGAGCACGTCGACTTGCTGCGGCAGGCGTTGGCGCAACTGCCCAAATGAGTTTGCTCATCGAGAAATACAACATATGAACCGCTTTCTGGACCTGGCCGAATTTCCGCGCGAGCAAGTGAAGGACCTGCTGGGCCTCGCGGCGCGCTTGCAAGATACGCCGCAACCGCAGGCCCTGGCCGGCAAGGTGCTCGGCTTGCTGTTCCTGAATCCGTCGTTGCGGACGCTCGCGTCGTTTCAGAGCGCGATGATGCGTCTGGGCGGCACCGCGGTCGTAATCACCCCGGGCCAGGGAACGTGGCAGATGGAAACGCGCTCCGGCGCCATCATGAATGGCGCGGCTGCCGAGCACGTGCGCGAAGCAGTGCCGGTGCTCGCTTCCTACTGCGACGCCATTGGCATTCGCATGTTCGCCGAAGGACGCAATCTCGCCGCCGATCTGGCCGAGACCGGCTTCCGCATGATGGCGGATCTTTGTGACAAGCCGCTGGTGAACATGGAATCGGCCATGGCGCATCCGTGCCAGGCGCTGGCCGACTGGCACACCATGGATGAGCTGCGCGTGCCGGACCGTGGCAAGTTCGTGTTGAGCTGGGCGAATCATCCTCGCGCGCTGCCGCTGGCCGTGCCGTCGTCGACAGTGCATATGGCCGCGATGCGCGGCATGGAAGTCGTCGTGCTGCGCCCGGAGGGCTTCGCGTTGCCCGACCCCGTGATGGAAAAGGCGCGCCAGGCGGCCAAGGCGTCGGGCGGTTCAGTACGAGAGACCGACAATCGCGCCGAAGCGCTCGAAGGCGCGCACGTGATTTACGCCAAGGAATGGGGTTCGCCGCAGCACTACGGCGACGACGAAGCCGACAAGCGCTTGCGCGAGTATTTGAGCGATTGGTGCATCAAGGAAAGCTGGTTCAAGGTCGCGGACCCCAGCTGCCATTTCATGCATTGCCTGCCGGTACGGCGTAATGTCGCCGTGGCGGACGAGGTGCTCGACGGCCCGCGCAGCGTGGTGATTCGCGAGGCCTTCAATCGCATGGTCGTGCAGATGGCAGTCCTCTATCGTCTGCTGCGTGGCTGACCTGTTGTCGCGTCATCCTGGTTACTAGTCCATCATTCAATTCAAGGAATCTGCCGTGGTGCTTCGTTCCGATCCCTCCGTCGCCGTTCGTGCGCTGCGCAGCGCCGCTCCGTACATTCGCATGTACAAGGGCAAGGTGTTCGTCATCAAGGCGAGCGGCGGCGTGTTCGGCGACATCGAGTCCACTCGTACGCTGATCGAGCAAGTCGCGATCCTGCATCAGGTGGGCATCCGCGTCGTGCTGGTGCACGGTGGCGGTCCGCAGCTGTCGCAGATTCAGGAAACATTGGGCATCACGCCCCGCATGGTCGCGGGTCGTCGCGTCACCGACGAGAAATCCATGGAAGTCACCAGCATGGTGCTGAACGGTCTGGTGAACACCCAGATCCTCGGCATCTGCCGTGAGCTGGATATTGCCGCCGTGGGCGTGAGCGGCGTCGACGCGGGGCTGGTGCGCGCTCACAAGCGCCCGCCGGTGCAGGTCGAAGGTCAGACGGTGGACTACGGCTTCGTGGGCGACATCGATCTGATCGACGCGAAAGTGCTCCAGCAGTTGCTCGACGACGGCCTGATGCCGGTCGTGAGCCCGGTGTCGGCGGACGACAAGGGCACGTTGCTGAACATCAATGCGGACACGGTCGCTGCAGGCATCGGGGCGGCGCTCAAGGCCGAAAAGTTGATGCTGGTCACCGGCGCCCCCGGCATTCTCGAGTCACTGGACGATCCGCGCTCCATCATTTCGTACACCGACCTGGCGGGGCTGAAGAAGCTCAAGGAGCAGGGCAGCCTGAAGGAAGGCATGCTGCCCAAGGCCAAGGCCATTGAAGAAGCGATTCGCGGCGGCGTGCGTCGCGTGCACGTGATCTCGTACAAGAGCCAGGACAGCATCCTGGCTGAAGTGTTCACCAACGAGGGCACGGGCACGCTGGTCGTAGAAAACATCAGCGCGCTGAGCCCGGCCGAGCAGCATGCGTAACGCTGCCATAGTTTCGTTTTCCGGGATCTCGGTCCGCGAGATCCTGAATAAAGGAATGATTTCCGGGTTTTTGGCAAGCTCGCCGGGCGAGCTTGCTCATAAAAGAAATGTTGTGGTGGCGTCATGAGCCGCCTATGGGACAAAGGCGCGCCGCTCGACGAGCGGGTGCTGCGTTACACGGCCGGCGAGGATCACGCGCTCGACAATCGCTTGGTCGAGTACGACGTGCGCGCGTCGATCGCGCATGCCGAAATGCTCAACGCGCAAGGCTTGTTGTCGAGCGCCGATCTCGACGCGATCCGTCGCGGCCTGACTGAGATCGCCGCCGAGCACGCCGCGGGCAAGTGGCAGGTTCGGCTGGAACACGAAGACGGCCAGACGGCGCTGGAAAATCTGCTGACCGAGCGCATCGGCGAGGCCGGCAAGCGCGTGCATCTGGCTCGCTCACGCAACGACCAGGTGCTCACTGCCGTGCGCTTGTATCTGCGCGACGCCGTCGATGAGTTGAAACGCCGCGTAGAAGGCGTTGCGTCGGCGCTTGATGAACTGGCTGCGCGCGAGGGTGATCTCCCCCTGCCCGGCTACACACACATGCAGCAGGCCATGCCGAGCTCGGTGACTTTGTGGGCCGGCGGTTTCGCGGCCGAGTTGCGGGACGATGCCGAAGGTTTGCAACAGGTGCAGCGGCGTTTGTCCAAAAGCCCCCTCGGTTCCGCTGCTGGCTACGGTTCGCCGAACCTGCCCATCGATCGCGCAGCCACTGCGAACAAGCTGGCGTTTGCCTCCGTGCAAACGCCGGTGACGTCGGTGCAGCTGTCGCGCGGCAAGGCCGAGGCACAGCTGTTGTTCGAGATTGCGCTGGTGATGCAGGACGTGGCGCGCCTGGCCTCCGACCTGCTGTTGTTCTACACCCAGGAATTCTCGTTCGTGGCGCTGCCGGATGCGTTCACCACCGGCTCGTCCATCATGCCGCAGAAGCGCAACCCCGATGTTTTCGAACTGATCCGCGGCCGCAGCGCGACGGCGCAGGCCTGTCTGTTGGAAGTGATGGGCATCGTCGCCAAGCTGCCCTCGGGCTATCAACGCGATCTGCAGCTGATCAAAGTGCCATTGTTCCGTGGCATCGACGTCTGTCTGGACACGCTCGACATCCTGCCCGCGGCACTTGCCGGTGTGACCTTCCGGAAAGATCGGATTCGGCTCGATCCGTCCATTCATGCGGCGGCCGAGGCCAACGAGCTGGTCGTGAAACAAGGAATTTCATTCCGCGAGGCTTATCGCCGCATCGGCGATAAACTGCGCAAGAAATAGCGACGGGACTCGCCATGTCGATCTGGTTCAAACCTTACACGCTGGCCGATCTCACCCTGCGCATCGGCATGGCCAAGCATCTCGGCATCGAGTTCACCGAGATCGGCCCGGATTACTTGCGCGGCCGCATGCCGGTGGACGATCGCACTCATCAGCCCTACGGCATCCTGCATGGCGGCGCATCGGTTGCGCTCGCTGAAACGCTGGGCAGCTATGCGGCCATGCTGGTGGTGGACCAGAGCAGATATCGCTGCCTCGGTCAGGAGATCAATGCCAACCATATTCGGGGCGTCGCCAGCGGCTTTGTGATCGGCACTGCGCGGCCGGTGCACATCGGCCGCCGCAGTCACGTGTGGGAAATTCGGATCACCGACCAGCGCGACAAGCTGGTGTGTATTTCCCGTCTCACCATGGCGGTCATCGACGCGCCTACATGATCGGCTGACAGCCTCCGTCATGGATTGGTCACGGATGGGCGTCATGGATGGCAGCGTCCATGATCGGGGACGCTTCCTTTATACTGCGCCGATGAAATCATCCGCGCGTAAAACCTGGATCTTGATGCCGGTGCTGCTGTTCAACCTGGCCGGTTGTGGCAAGCAGGGCGATCTGTATCTGCCTGACGAACGGCAGGAAGCCGTGCCAGAGACCGCCCGCAAGCCAGTGCTGGAAGGCGGCCGGGTGCGCACTTTGCCGCCGGCGCCTCAGTCGCAAAAGAAAGATCGCGAGCGCCAGGAGCGTTCGTCCTCAGGGTCCGCGTCAGAGCCGTCGCAATCGCAGCCACCGCCGGTCTCACCGCCCGATCCTGACCGCCCCGCCACGACTCCGCCGCCGCCGAGGCAGTGATGGCTGCACAACGCAAGCTCGTCCTGGTGGACGGCTCGGGCTATCTGTATCGCGCGTTTCACGCGTTGCCACCGCTGACCAATTCGCGTGGCGAGCCGACGGGCGCGGTGCTCGGCGTGCTCAACATGTTGCAGAAGCTGCGCAAGGAAGAAACACCCGATCTGATCGCGGTGGTCTTCGACGCGCCCGGTAAAACATTCCGCGACGCGCTGTTCGAATCTTATAAGGCGCAGCGCACCCCGATGCCCGACGACCTGCGCTCGCAGTTGCAACCTTTGCTCGACAGCGTCAATGCGCTGGGATTGCCGTGTCTGCGCGTTGATGGCGTGGAAGCGGACGACGTGATCGGCACCCTGGCGCAGCAGGCCGCTGCGCAGGGTTACGACGTCATCATCTCCACCGGGGATAAGGACATGGCGCAGCTGGTGAACGATCGCATCACGCTGGTCAACACCATGACCGGCTCGCGGCTGAACCGCGAGGGTGTGAAAGCGAAATTCGATGTCTATCCCGAGCAGATCGTCGACTATCTCGCCCTGGTCGGTGACACCTCGGACAACATTCCCGGCATTCCCAAGGTCGGGCCGAAAACGGCCGCCAAATGGCTAGGGGAATACGGCACCCTGGACAAGGTGGTGGAGAACGCCGCCTCGATCACTGGCAAAGTGGGCGAAAATCTGCGCGCCGGCATGAAAGAGCTGGAGCTGTCCCGCAAGCTCGCCACGCTCGATTGCAATGTGAAGCTGGACACTCCGTTTGAAACATTGCGCGTCGGCGAACCCGATCGGGAACGTTTGAAGGAGCTGTTCACGCGGCTCGAGTTTCGTGCGTTGTTGCGTCAGGTGGTCGGAGGCGATGCGGCGGACGAGGCGGCCTCTTCGGCTTCGCCAGCCGCACCGGCCGCGGAAGGCGCTCCGATACCCGCTCCGGTACCGCGCAATTACGAAACTGTGCTGACAGCCGCGGCGTTGGAAATATGGGTCGCGCAATTGAAATCTGCGAACGTGATTTCGCTGAATCTCGCGACCACTTCGGCCGGCTACATGCAGGCTGACATCGTCGGCATCGCCTTCAGCATCGAGCCCGGCACGGTCGCATACGTGCCCATGAGTCACGACTATCCCGGCGCGCCTGCGCAGCTCTCGCGCGACGCGGTCCTGCAGGCCCTGCGCCCGGTATTGGAATCCGAGCAGCCGCTCAAGGTCGGTTACGACCTGAAATACAAAGGCCACGTGCTCAAGCGCGCCGGCATCGAGCTGCGCGGCGATAAGTTCGACATCATGCTCGAGTCGTACGTGCTGAACAGCACCGCGACCAAACACGAGCTGTCGGCCATTTCGCGCCGCTATCTCGGCATCGATCCGATCGCTTACGAGAGCGTCGCCGGTAAAGGCGCGAAGCAGCTGCAGCTCAACCAGGTGGGCATCGATGTGGCCACCAACTTCGTCGCCGAAGAAGCCGATCTTGCGCTCCAGCTGCATCGCCTGCTGTGGCCACGCCTGGAAGGGCTGCCGGCGCTGCAAGGGTTGTATGAAACCATCGAGCAACCGCTGCTGCCAGTGCTGCTGCGAATGGAGCAAGCCGGCGTACTCCTCGATGGCGACTTGTTACGCAAACAAAGCGGCGAACTGGCTACGCGCATGCGCGAGATCGAATCTCAAGCGTACGCGGCGGCAGGCGGACCGTTCTCGCTCGAATCGCCCAAGCAGTTACAGGAAGTGCTGTTCGGCAAGCTCGGCCTGCCCGTGATACGCAAGACTCCGACGGGTCAGCCATCCACGGCGGAAGATGTGCTCGAGGAGCTCGCAGCGAGTTACGAGCTGCCGAAGCTGATCATGGACTATCGCGCGTTCGCGAAGTTGAAGTCCACGTACACGGACAAGCTGCCGTTGCAGATCAATCGTTCGACGCAACGCGTGCACACTTGTTATCAACAAGCCATCGCCGCGACCGGTCGCTTGTCGTCGGCGGATCCGAATCTGCAGAATATTCCGATTCGCACACCGGAAGGCCGTCGCATCCGGCAGGCGTTCGTGGCGCCGTCGGGCCAGTGTATCGTTGCCGCCGATTATTCGCAGATCGAACTGCGCATCATGGCGCACCTGTCCGGCGACGAGGGCCTGTTGCAGGCGTTCGGCGAGGATCGCGACATCCATCTGGCAACCGCGGCCGAAGTATTTAGCATGACGCTCGACACGGTCAGCGCCGACCAGCGCCGCACCGCCAAGATGATCAATTTCGGTTTGATTTATGGCATGTCGCCGTTCGGGCTGGCGTCGCGACTGGGCATCGAGCGCAGCGTCGCGGCCAAATATGTCGATTTGTATTTCCAGCGCTATCCGGGCGTGCGCCGTTATATGGATGAAACACGGCAGCTGGCGCACGAGCGCGGCTATGTGGAAACGGTGTTCGGTCGTCGTTTGTATCTGAACGACATCAACGCCCGCAACGCCGGCCTGCGTCAGGCCGCGGAGCGCGCCGCGATCAATGCACCGATGCAGGGTACGGCGGCGGATATCATCAAACGCGCCATGATTCAGGTGGATCATTGGCTGCAGCAATCCAAGCTGCCGGCGCGGCTGTTGTTGCAGGTGCATGACGAACTTGTCTTCGAAGTGCGACGCGATCTGGCCGAGGACTTGATCGCGCACGTGCGCGAACTGATGAGCGGCGCGGCGGAACTGCGCGTGCCGTTGAAAGTCGACGCCGGCATCGGTGAAAACTGGGACGAGGCGCACTGATTCCCGCCGCGTTCGCCTGAACAGTGCGCAGTCGTTAGCGTTTGTAACTTAGTCACTTCACATTGCATTCAGCTCGAGCGTGCATGCTGCACGGGCGGGCGATTATCTGACCCAAGGAGATCTCATGCGTAAAGCAATTCTGGCGACGGCGTTGGTGATGGCGAGCACCGGCGCCATGGCGGCCGACAACGGCATCTACCTGGGCGCGAGCATCGGCGACGCCAATGTCGAGATCGACCAGGGCTTGGCGCAGGTGGACAGCGACGACACCGGCTTCAAGTTCATCGCCGGCATCCGGCCGCTCGACTGGTTCGGTGTCGAAGCGAGCTATGTGAATTTCGGCGAAGCCGAAGATGGCATCCTGGCCGCGGAGTCGGACGGCATCACTGGATTCGGCGTGTTCTTCGCGCCGGTGGGACCGGTCGATGTGTTCGCCAAGGTCGGTCTGGTCAGCTTCGACACCACGGTCGAAGTCGACGGCTTCGGTGACATCTATCGAGAAGACGGCACCGATCTGGCCTATGGCATCGGCGTGCAGTTTCGTCTGCTGAGCCTGGGCGTGCGCGCCGAGTACGAGAAGTTCGACATCGACGATGTCGAGGACGCCAACATGTTGTCGATCGGTGTGACTTACACGTTCCTCTGAGCGTTCGACATAGACGAACCCCTCAATCACAACGGATCACAACCATGCGTCGCCTACTGTTGCCTTTGGTGCTGCTCGCGGCCAGCCCCGCAGCGATGGCCATCGACCCTGAATTGCAGGGCCTGTACATCGGCGGTGGCATCGGCGAGGCCACGGTGGAGTTGGAGAACGAGGATTCGTTCGCCGACTTCAAGGGCGACGACACGGGCTACAAGTTCATCCTGGGCTACCGGATCATCGATTGGGTGGCGGTGGAGCTGAACTACGCCCGGTATGGCGAGGCCGAGGACGAGTTCCTCGGCTTCACCATCGAAAACGAGTTCACCGCGCTGTCGGTGAGCGCGCTGGGCATGCTGCCGCTGGGTCAATGGGACCTGTTCGGCCGGGCGGGCATCGCCAACGTGGAGGGTGACTTCCGCGTGGTCAATCTTCCCGGGTCGGCGGACAGCGATGACAACATCGAGCCCATGTTCGGGCTCGGCGCCCAGTTCCGGCCCATGCCCAACCTTGGTTTGCGCGTGGAGTGGGAGCTCATCTCGCTCGATATCGACGACGATGACGACGACGATCGGGATGGGGACGACTGGGTCGACATGATTTCGTTCGGCGTCACGTATAAGTTCTGAGCCACCCAACTGGTCAGGCCAATTTGTTGCCCACGTGCCACAAAAGCCACAGAAGCGGCCCCACACAACGCTTCTGGCTGTGGTGTCTCCGTCGCACCTGGGCAACGGTTAAGCACCTGAAAAAATAAAGATTTTTTCACGCGAGTCGAGCGAACCCACGGCGGAACTTTCGCCCCTGGCGGGCGTCATAACTCCCGAGCGTCGGCCAGGACGCTCCCGTCCGCTGACCTCCCTGAGTGGACGGTAACCCGGTCCATCCCCATGCCGGGTAATACTGCCCCGGTGGCTTTCAGAGTCGCCGGGGTTCTTTTTTTCTGGAAAGCGACTCGGGCATCCTGCCACTCGCGCTTTCGCGCCCTACGAAAAAGGCGTGACTTTTTCGCGGGCGCCGCCGCCATAGGCGGCGGGCACATCCCTGTGCCTGGGGTGGTCCCCTTCGTCCTAAGTGCTATCCCGAAGCGTTGTCGACCGGGCCGTGCGATAGCCGTGTTGCCAGCATCTTCAGGACCTCTTTGCGGGCTTCGTCCACGCCGGCTTTGCTGACCGCGGAGAACAGCTGGGCGGTTACGCCCTCGCCCACGGTGGAGCGCACTTTCTTCAGGGTGGCCATGGATTCGCCGCGGCCGAGCTTGTCGGCCTTGGTGAGCAGCAGATGCACGGGCAGGTTCTGCGCGCCAGTCCATTCCAGCATTTGCCAATCGAACTCCGTCAGCGGATGTCGCGAGTCCATCACGATGACCACCCCGCCCAGCGACGCGCGCGTCTCGACGTAGCGCTCCATCAGCTGCCGCCAGTGATCGCGCATTTTCTCGGGCACCTTGGCGTAGCCATACCCAGGCAGGTCCGCCAGCCGCTGCTGCTCGTTGAGAGCGAAGAAGTTGATGAGCTGCGTGCGGCCGGGCGTCTTGCTGGTCCGCGCCAGGTCCTTGCGTCCGGTAATGGCGTTCAAGGCGCTGGACTTGCCGGCGTTTGAGCGGCCCGCGAAGGCCACCTCCGCGCCGACGTCGGCGGGAAACTGGCGGGGCTGCCACGAACTGGTCAGGAACTCGACGGATGGAAACTGGGGCATGGTAGGAGAGCTATACGGCGGAATGCGGCGGAGGCTGCAGGCAAGTGGTATCGCTAGTGTACAATTCCGCGCCTTTTGGCCAGCCGCCGCTACCGGAGTTGCGAATAATGAAGTTGAAGTCGATGGTCCTGCTCACCGTTCTGTGCGGCCTGCAGGCGGGCGTTGTTCTCGCGGCCGAGCAGCCCGTGGCCGGCTCGGCGGAAAAGGGCCAGGCCAAGTCCGCGCCCTGCGTCGCCTGTCACGGCGTCAACGGCAACAGCGTGAACCCGGAGTGGCCCAACTTGGCCGGCCAGAACGAAGCTTACATTCGCCGCCAGTTGGCCGCGTTCAAGAACGACCAGCGGCAGAATCCGCTGATGACGCCCATGGCCAAGCCGCTCTCGGAGGAGGACATGGCCGATCTCGGCGCGTTCTACGCCACCCAGAAACTCACCGGCATGCTGGAAGCCGAGCCCTCGAAGGTGGCGCTCGGGCAGAAGCTGTTCCGCGGCGGCGACCCGGCGAAGGGCATTCCGGCCTGCGCAGCCTGCCACAGCCCGGATGGCGCCGGTATTGCGCCCGCGGGCTACGCCCAGCTGAAGGGCCAGCACGCCACTTACACCATCGCGCAGCTGAAAGCGTATCGCTCGGGAACACGCCAGACCGATCCGAATCAAATGATGCGCAATGTGGCCGCCGCGCTCAGCGACGAACAGATCGACGCAGTGGCCTCGTACATCCAGGGCCTGCGCTGATCGAACCCTTGCCATTCAGGTTGGAGTCGATGCCGCTCGCCACCACCGCGACAACAATTGCTCGGAACGACGCATGAACAAACTCGCTGCCCTGCTATCGACCCTGGTTCTGCTCGCCGCCTGCGGTAAGCAGGAACCGACTCCGGCTTCACCGTCGGCTGCTGCCCCAGCTGCAGAGCAACCCGCTGCGCCAGCCCAAGGCGACGCCAGCGCGCCCACCGAGCAAGCGGCTGCGGATCAAGCCGCGAGCGAAGCTCCCGCTGAAACCGTCAGCGAAGTGGACGACGAGCCTACGACCTCAGGACAGCAGACCGCCTCGACCACGCAGCCGTCTCTGAAGCTGGGCGGCCCGGCCAGCGGCCCGCCGACCTCCGCGCGGTTCAAGGAAGGCGCCAACTATCAGAAGATCGTGCCGGCGCAGCCGACCAACGCCGGTCCCGGCAAGGTCGAAGTGGCCGAAGTGTTCTGGTATGGCTGCGGCCACTGTTTCACGCTGGATCCGGCCATCGAATCCTGGCGCTCCAAGACCAAGCCGCAGTACGTGGAGTTCTCGCGCATCCCGGCGATGTGGAATGAAACGACGCGCATGCATGCGCGCGTCTTCTACACCGCGGAGCTGCTTGGCAAGCTCGAGCAGTTGCACTCGCTGATCTTTCGCGAGATGCACGTCAACGGCAATCAGCTGAACAGCGTCGACAAGATCGCGGACTTCTTCCAGAAGCACGGCGTCAGCAAGGATGAATTCACCAAGGCGTTCTCGTCGTTCGCCGTGGAGTCCAAGCTGCAGCGCGCCGACTTCCTGAACAAGCGCTACAAGGTGCAGTCCGTGCCGATGATGGTGGTGAACGGCAAGTACAGCACCGACGTGGGCTCCGCCGGCAGCGAGAGTCAGCTGTTCGCATTGATCGACGAGTTGGCCGCCCACGAGCACGGCGGCTGAGGCCAGACGGCGCGCCGCACGGACTCGCCTCAGCTCATGCTGAATATCTTCGTCCCCACGGCGCAGGGCCTGACGAAGGTCGAGGCGGGCAACGGCGACGACGGCCCGCCGATTCCCACGCAAGCCGTGTGGCTCGATTTGCTCGAGCCCACGGTCGACGAGGAGAAGCTGGTGGAAGCCTCGCTCGGCGTCGAAGTGCCGACGCGCGAGGAAATGAAGGAGATCGAGACCTCGAACCGCCTGTACGAGGACAACGGCGCTCTCTACATGACCACTACCATCGCCGCGCAGCTCGATACCGATCGGCCGGTCAGCATGGCGGTCACCTTCATCCTCACCGGCAATCGCCTGGTGACCAATCGTTACCTCGACACCAAGCCGTTCCAGCTGTTCATCTCCTACGCCGGCAAGCATCCGGCGGCCTGCCAGAGCCCGGTGGCCATCCTGGCCGGCTTGATGGAAGCGTTCGTGGAACGCACCGCCGACCTGCTCGAGCGAGTGGGCGCCGATCTGGACAATGTTTCCTCCAGCATCTTCGCGCGCCACGGCAACGGCACACCGACCAGTCAGGACCTGCGCGCCATGATCGAGCGCATCGGCTTCAACGGCGAGCTCAACAGCAAAGGTCGCGAGAGCCTGGTGAGCCTGGGCCGCATGCTGATGTTCGTGCAGCAGTCCGTGGCCGGCATTTCCGCCGAGCACCGCGACCGCTTCCACTCGATCAGCCGCGACGTGCTGTCGCTGTCCGACCATGCCTCGTTCCTGGGCTCCAAGATCTCGTTCCTGCTGGAAGCCACGCTCGGCCTGATCAACGTCGAACAGAACAACATCATCAAGATCTTTTCGGTGGCGGCGGTGCTGTTCCTGCCGCCCACGCTGATCGCCAGCATCTACGGCATGAACTTTCATCTGCTGCCGGAACTGCCCGGTCAGTACAGCAATTTTCTGTTTTCCATCGGGCTGATGATCGGCTCGATGGGCGTCACTTACGCGCTGTTCAAACGCAAGGGTTGGTTATAGATGGCTCATAGCATCACGAGCATGGCGCTGTTCTGCGATTTCGAGAACATCGCGCTCGGTGTGCGTGACGCGCAGTACGCCAAGTTCGACATCGATCGCGTGCTGGAGCGGCTGCTGCTCAAGGGCAGCATCGTGGTCAAGAAGGCGTACTGCGACTGGGATCGCTACAAGGATTTCAAGAAGCCGATGCACGAGGCGTCGTTCGAGCTGATCGAAATCCCGCACGTGAAGATCTCGGGCAAGAACTCCGCCGACATCCGCCTGGTGGTGGACGCACTGGACCTTTGTTACACCAAGGCGCACGTCGACACGTTCGTCATCATCAGCGGCGACTCGGATTTCTCGCCGCTGGTCAGCAAGCTGCGCGAGAACAACAAGACGGTCATCGGCGTGGGCGTGAAGAGCTCGACGTCCGACCTGCTGATCGCCAATTGCGACGAGTTCATTTATTACGACGACCTGGTGCGGCAGGAAGAAAAGAAACGTCATCAGCGCGCCCGGCGCAAACAGCCCTCCACCAGCAAAGCCTCGCACGCCGGCGCCGAGACGCCGAAGGCCGCCAAGCCCGAGGCGTCCGAGGAAGATCGCAAGCAGCAGGCGTTCGATCTGGTGGTCGACACCATCGACGCGCTGGCCGAAGAGCGCGATCAGGACGAGAAGATCTGGGGCTCGATGGTCAAGCAGACTCTGAAACGGCGCAATCCCGGTTTCAACGAGAGTTACTTCGGCTTTCGCACTTTCAGTGAACTGCTGGAGGAAGCTCAGGTTCGCAAGCTCTTGACCCTGGAGCCCGATCTGAAGTCGGGCGGCTACATCATCCGGCGCGGGGGCCGGGCCGAATAACTACTGCTGCAGCGTCAGGTCGGCAACGATCGGCAGATGGTCCGAGCCCAAGAAAGGGCCGACGCGCGTCGATACGCTGCGCCACTGCGGCGATAACAAACAATGATCGATACGTATGCCCGCAGGCGCGAACTGCGCCGGCCAGCTGCGCGCCAGGCCGAAGCCGCGTGCTGCGTCGTGCAGGCCAGATTGTTCCAGGGCCTTGCTGAAATATCCCGACCATGGCGTGAGATTGAAATCGCCCGCCACGATCAGCGGCCCGGGCTGCGCCTTGCTGAATCGCACCAGCTCGTTCAACTCCTGATTGCGGAACTCTGAATTGCGCGGCCCGAGCGGCCAGTTCAGATGCACACCGAGCACCGTCACCGGCGCGCCTCGCCAATCCAACTTCAGCTTCGCGGCCACCGCGCCTCCCGGCGCCAATGGCACGGACTCAGCCTCGAGCACCGGCCATTTGGTGAACACGGCCGCGCCCATGCGGCTGGGTTCAATGTGGTAGTAGGGGTAACTCGGCAGCAATGGCGCCAGCTGTTCCGCCTGCGGCGGCGTCAGCTCGAGCAACACCACCGCATCGGCCTGCGATTGTTCGATGTACTGCGCGGTGGGGACGAGATCCGGGTTACGAAACCAAACATTGAAGGAGACGAGGCGAAATGTTTCTTCGCGCGGCGTAGCGATCGCCGCGGACACGGGCTGGTCGCTCACGTAGGGAAACAGCGGCACGACGCTGATAGCGAAACCCAGTAGCGCCGCGCTCGCATGCACGTAATGCCGTAGCAGCAACGTTATGACGGCGAGCACGGCGAACAGCGCCGCGTACTGCACGCGAAAGTGCGCGAACAGATCGAGCGGCCAGGCCCAACGGCCGAGGAGGCCAGCCAGCAGCGCCAGCCACAGACCGACCAAAGCGAGGCTGGCCAGCTGAACGCTTTTGCGAAGAACGGTATCTCGGGACAATTCGATGGACCTGCGCCGCTGATGGATGCGCGGTGAGGGAAGATCGGGGAGGACTACGCCAAAACGTTACATCAACACCTTGGCAGGTGCACGCCAGCGCGGCGCGGAAGTGCGGCCGGTGGCGTAGTACAGATCCATGGTGCGAACGCCTTTGACACGACGAGTCGAGCGCCGGACTTCGCGCAGCAGCTTCAGCAGCAGTTGTTCGTTGGCGCGGCGACCGCCGCTGGCGAATTCCGCGCTGATGCCAACATGAACGACTGTCACGTGCTCGATGTCCTGACGCGCATAGACCGCCACGCCGACCGGCCGGCCGGTCTCGGTGTCGATCGCGAACAGGGACTGCACTTCCGGCAGGCCTTTCACATGAATGCGCAGCCGGTCGCGATCGGCGACGATCTCCGGCGAGCCGAACTTCTCGATGGCGTCGGCGATGCAGGCGCTGACGCGCTCCTGGCAAGAATTGAAAAACAGCAGCGCTTCCAGCGCCGGCTTCTGCGCGACCGGCACATGCGATTTAAATTCTATTTTGCTCATGAGCCTACCGATCCGAGGCCACACCGTATCGATCCGTTCGCAAGGAGCGCATCATGAGCGGCGCCCGCGGCCTTGTCGAGCATCACAAGTTACCTCTTACGGTGCGTAACTGCCGGCAACGACGCTGAAAACGACCTCTTATCGCCGGCTTGTTGCATTCCGGCGGCATTGACTTGACCGGGCCCGGACAGGCAAAACGTATGCTGCAGCGCCTTCGGCAATGTATCGGGGGCCGGCTGTTGCATGGATGTCACAGCAATGAAACAGCGGCGAACCGAACTTTCCGGAAGTCACAGCCCGGCAAGGGGTTCAGGCGGTGCGCGAAACTTTGAACTGGCGCAAGTTTTCGGGATTAAAAAACGGGAACTAAGTCGAGCGACAGGCAAAGTGCTTATTGTCAGATTAGACACTCGTTCATCAGGGAGCGGAAAGACGGCAGTCTGGGAAGACGAAGCCTGCGCGGTTGTGACCGCTAACGGCTGAAGGGGCTGGCTTTCTGCGCATTCCGGCTTGAGGTAGGTCAGTCGCGGCCCGTGGGGCGTGCGGCCAAGGGGAAGGTACATGGGAATTCTTGATCTGGGTCGGTACAAAGGAATCGTATTCGCGATCACCGGCTTTCTGGTGTTCATCGCCATCATTCTGGCGGTGAACCACGGCAAGGCGGGCCAGTTCTCGGACAACGTCGCGGGCGTGCGCTTCCTCGAGAATCGGGCGAAGCAGCCGGGCGCCGTGTACGACATCAGCGTGCAGCTGGCCGAACGCCTGCGGCAGGGCGAAAAAATCGACGAAACGTTGAGCAGCCTGCAAAAAGCCGCCGCCGCCTTCGACAACTCCCTGAACAGCCTCGCCAACGGCGGCATGATCACCGACGCCAGCGGCGACGTGTTCGTGCTGCCGACCATGACCACGCCGGCGGCGGTCGAACGCCTCAAGAACGCCAGCAAGCTGTGGGACGGCTACAAGGCCAAGCTGAACCCGGTCATCAACTTCTCCGGTTCGCCCTACTACACGGCCCAGCCTGCGCCGGCTCCGGCCGCCGCCAACGGCAAAGCCCCGGCAGCTGCTCCCGCCGCGCCCGCGGAACCGACGGTTCAATACAGCCCGCGCGGACGTCGCCTGCAGGCGGCCCTGAACGATCTCGTTCAGTACGGCAACACCGCTCACGGCCAGCTGGCCAAGGTGATGACCGACCTGTCCGTGGAAGTGGAAGCTGCCAGCCGCACGGAAACCGGCACGCTACGCGCCATTCAGGTCGGCGGCATGGTTGCGGCCCTGCTGTTGCTGGGCGCGATCTTCCTGTTCTTCGCCCGCAACCTGCGTAAAGAAGAAGCCGCCTCGAACCGACAGCGCAAGGAAACCCAGGACATTCTGCGCACCGTGAACGAAGGCCTGTTCCTGCTGGACAAGGACCTCAAGCTCGGTAGCGAGCGCTCCATGGCGCTCAACGGCATCTTCCGTCGCGAAGACTTCAGCGACCTGACCTTCGACAAGCTGCTCAAGGACATCGTGCCGGAGAAGACCCTGAAGACCGCGATGGACTACGTCGCGCTGCTGTGGGGCGAGCGGGTCAACGAGAAGCTGGTGAAAACCATCAACCCGCTGAACGAAGTCGAAGTGCACTTCGACAATCCGGCCGGCGGTTTCGACACGCACTTCCTGGAATTCGACTTCAACCGCGTGAAATCCGAAGGCTCGCTGTCCCACCTGCTGGTGACGGTGAACGACGTGACCAAGCGCGTGATGCTGTCGCGCGAACTGCAGGATTCGCAGGAAAAGGCGCAGGCCCAGCTGGACCTGCTGTTGCGCATCCTGCACGTGGAGCCGGACAGCCTGACCAGCTTCCTCACCGACGCCGACGTGTCGTTGAAGATGGTCAACTCCATCCTGAAAGAGCCGGCCCGCGAGGAAACGGCGTTCCGCGCCAAGATCGACGGCATCTACCGTCAGGTGCACGCGGTCAAGGGCGAAGCGGCGGCGCTGGGCCTGAAGACCGTCGAGCAGCGCGCGCATGCCTTTGAAGAATCGTTGAACGACCTGAAAGGCCGCCCGTCCCTGTCGGGCAGCGACTTCCTGCCGCTGGTGGTGAAGCTGGACGATCTGTTCAACCACCTGGCGCAGGTCCGCGAGATGCTGAGCCGACTGGTCGATCTGCACCACGCCATCGCCAGCAAGCGCAGCGCCGGCGGCGAAGTCGCCGCCGAGAAGGTGGATCAGTGGCTTGCTGGTCAGGAACAGACGCAGATCACCAAGGCGCTGGTCGCGCCGCCGGCCGATGTCGCGGAAGCCACCGGCGCAATCGGCGGCCTGGAGCGCACCCTCGAAGACCTGGCCGCGCGCGTCGCGAGCAGCCAGTCCAAGCGGGTCAATCTGCGTTGCACGGGTCTGGACGCGGTGCCGGAGGCGTATCGTCGCGCCGTCAAGGACATCACCATTCAGCTGGTACGCAACGCCGTGGTCCACGGCATCGAGGAGCCGAGCGAGCGCGCCAAGGCCAACAAGGCCGAGACTGGCGCGTTGGCGGTTGAATTCTCACCGCGCGGCGCCGACGGCTACGAGCTGATCGTGCAGGACGACGGCCGTGGCTTGCAGCTGGATCGCATCAAGGAAGTGGCCGTGGAACGCGGCCTGATCACGCCGGCCCAGGCCGCGCTGCTGGATCCGCGCCAGACCATGGCGTTGATCTTCCGCCCTGGCTTCTCCACCGCCGACCGGGTCACCACCGACGCCGGTCGCGGCGCCGGCATGGATCTGGTGCGCATCCTCGTGGCCGAGCTGGGCGGGCGCGTCGGCCTGGCCTCGGCGGGCGGCAAATTCTCCAAATTCAAGATCTGGCTGCCGACGGCGCAAAGCGCCGCCGCCGCCTGATGCCTGGCTGGGACGGACCGGAAAACGACTGGATATCGAAGACTAAGAGGGACTGTAATGGCGAGCGCCAACGCTAAAGCTCAACCGTTGACGAACGGTAAGCTCAAGCTCATGATTTGTGACGATTCAAACATCATTCGCCGCAAGATCGAGCGAGAGCTGCAGATCGAGCGTCTGCAGGTCATCGCGACCGCGGCGAATGGGAAGCAGGCTGTCGAGGCCTTCCGCAAGGAGCCGGCGGACGTTGTCACCATGGACATCACGATGCCCGAGATGGATGGCATCGAATGCGTCGAGAACCTGGTGAAGATCAAGCCTGACGTTCTCATCCTGGTGATTTCCGCGCTCTCCGACAAGGCCACCGCCATCGAAGCTTTGAAGAAGGGGGCCAATGGCTTTCTGTGCAAGCCGTTCACGGATCGCCAGCTGACAGAAGCGCTCGAAGAGCTGCTGAGGGGCGCCGGCAATGATGACTAAAGTTGAGTTGGAAACCTTCGTCGAAGGCACCACGCATTATTTCGCGACCGCGGCCAATCAGCCCGCCTCGGTGGGCTCGCCCTACATCGTGCAGGAAGGCAAGCCGACCATCCAGGAGTTCACCGGCCTGATCTCCATCGCCGGTAAGCGTCGCGGCATCGTTTACTTCACCGCATCGCGGCCGATGCTCACGGTCATGCTGATGCGCATGGGCGAAACCGAGCTCACCCAGGAGAACATGTGCGACCTGGTGGGCGAAGTGGCCAACACCATCTCGGGCAACGCGCGCCGGGATTTCGGCAAGGACTTCATGATCTCGGTGCCGACCGTGGTGGCCGGCGAGCCGGAAAAGGTCGTCACGCCCGACAACATCCGCTCCTTCGTCATCCCGATCAACTGGCGCAGTCATTCGGCGCAGCTGGTCGTTTGCCTGGAGTGATCCGCCATGCCTGGTCGAAAGCGGCCGCGGCCCTTTCGATAGTCGAGATGATGACGTGCCCAGTACGCGGCCCGAAGATTTCCTTTCCACGGTCCGCACCACGGCGGCGCGGCCGGGCCAGGTTCTTGATGTCGTCGTACTGAGTTCGGATGCGACCCTGCTCGAGGCCCTGCGCTCCGGCGCCGGGTCCGAGCACGCACTCTGGGATGTTCCTTCCGCCGACGCGGCCGTCGACTATCTGGTCGGCGGTCGCTGCGACGTGCTGATCGCCGATGTCGGCACTCTGGGCGGCGCTGTGGCCGCGCTGATCGATCGCCTGCAGGCGCAATTTCCCGAGTTGATCTTCATGGCCACCGGCCGGCGGGAAGAGGAAGGCGCGGTCGCGTCCCTGCTCAGCAGCGGTCGTCTTTATCGGTTCTTGCACAAGCCGGTGTCGCCGGGGCGTGCTTTTCAATTCCTCAACGCAGCCACGCGTCGCTATAACGAGCTGGGCGATATTCCGGTCGCTCGACAATCGGTGCGGACCATTGCCGGCAAGCGCGCCCATTTCGGCAAGGTTGCGGCTGCCGCGGGCGGCATTGTCGCGGCGGTGGTCGCATTCGTGATCTGGCAATCGCGCGATCAGGGCCTGCCGGCGACACTGCAAACGACGCAGGTCGCGGACGCGCCAGTGGAGGATGTCGTCAAGTCGAAGCTGGGTAGCGCACAGATCGCCTATCTCAGCGGCAGGCTGCTCGATCCTCGTGGCGACAATGCATTGGAATATTATAGAGCGGTGCTGGCGCTGCAGGCGGACAACGCCGAAGCAAAAGCCGGCGTGCAGAAAGTCATCGACACACTGGAGCAGCGTGTCCTCAAAGGTTTGCAGGAACGCAATGCGCCTGGCGTGGTGAAGGCGTGGACGGCGTTGCAACGCGCGGCACCAGATCATCCCCGGTTGGATGCTTTGCGAGCGCAGCTGTTAGCGCTGTCTCGCACGGCGCCGGCGCCCTCGCCGGCTGCTGTCGCGAGCAACTCGCGGCCCACGCGCGCCGAGTCGAGCACGCAGGTTTCGGCTTCATCGCGTGCGGGCGCGGCCAGCTCAAATATTTCTTCGGCAGGGCCGGGCTCGGCACGTGGTGACGAAGTTGCGGCAGTTGTTACGAACGTTCCCGGGCCCGAGTTGGCTGCCGCTGATGTCGCCGAGCGCGAGCTGGCCGAGGCCATTGCACGCGAGCTCGCGGAGCAGGAAGCTGCGTCCAATGCGGCGTCGCTCGAGCAGGTCGCCGATGTTCCTGTCGAACAAGGTCCGTCGCTGGCCGAGCAGCTCGCCGCTGTCACCGCTCTCCGCGAACGCGGCGCGCTGATCGCGCCTGCTGGTAACAATGCGTTTGACGCGGTGATGGCGCTTCGCGAGCGTTATCCCGATGCGGAAGAAGTCCGTGGCGAACAGCAACGCCTCGCGTTTCTTTTGCTGGATCGTTCCAGGACGGCGCTGGCTGCAAACGACATCGATCAAGCTGCAGTAGCGATCGATCGAGCCAATACACTCGTGCCTGGCGCTCAAGCCGTGCGCGCCTTGCAGGAGCAGCTGTCGGCGGCTCGGGAGCAACGGGATTTCTACAGGAACGTCGCGGCCGCCGCGAGCTTGAAGCGTGTTCGCGAAGTACCGCCTGTTTACCCGCGCGAGGCCGCCCGCAAAGGCACCGAAGGCTGGGTGCAAGTTGAATTCACCATCGCGCCGGACGGCACGACCCAGGACTTGCAGGTTCGCGACTCCCAACCGGCGCAGGTCTTCGACAAAGCGGCCCTCGATTCAGTCAGCAAGTGGCGCTTCGAACCGATCCGCAGGAACGGCGCGCCAGTGGCCCAGCGCGCCATATTGCAAGTGAAGTTCGTAGTCACCGACTGATCTTCTGGTCAATGGGGCGAACCGGACGGTCGCACGGTCGCGCTCGCTGCCACGCGATCGCCTTGCAGCTTCTCTTTGTCTTCGAAGCGCCGGCCCAGCCACCAACCCAACCCAGCCCACAATGCCGCCACCGCCGCACCCAGCCAGGCCACGGCGGCGATACCGAACCCAGCTCCCGCGACGGCATTGTTCAATTGCGCCGACAACGCATCGGAGGCGCGATACACGGGCACATCCACCGTGTTCTTGGCTTTGTATTTGGTTTCTTTATCGAGCGGGCTCCACAACATCTCCCGGCCCGGTCGCACAAACGCATATTCCATTGCGCGGCGTGCGATCACGACCACCGTGAGCACCGCGAAAGCGCCCGACATCGCGAGCGCGCCGAAAGCGAAGATCATGATCACCGGCACGAAAGTGATGAGCGTCTTCACGCCGAACTTAGCGGCGATCCGACCGGTGAGGAAGATCTGCGATAGCACCGTCAGAGTCTGCACCACCCAATCGAAGCGGGCGAAAATCTGCGTGCGATTCTCCAGGTTTGGGAAGTGCTCCTCGACCATGCGCAGCTGTTCGAAATACAACAGCGTGTTCACGCAGGAAATGCCGACCACGAATAGCGCGATTCCGAGCACGTAGGGCGACTTCAGGATCAGCGGCACACCGGCAAAGGGATTGCCTCCGATCGGTCGATCTTCGGCTTTGGTGGTGGCGTCCGCGCGCTCCGACCAGACGCCCAGCAGGATTCGCTGGCAGAAGATCGCCACGACGAACAGCCCGGCGCCGAAGAACAACACGCCGCTGTTGCCGATGAGCGGCACCACCAGATCCGACACGAAGGGGCCGAACAGAGCGCCGGCGCTGCCACCGGCGGCGATCACGCCGAACAGGCGCTTGGTCTGCTGACGATCGAACAGCTCGAGCAGGAAGCTCCAGAACACCGACAGCAGGAACAGGTTGACCACGCTGATGAACACGTAGAAGAACTTGCCCGCCGCCAGGTTGATCGCATCCTGGCGCAGCGCCAGCCCGGTGATCACCAGCACCACCGCGACGATGCCGTACATCCAGGGCAGGAACATGCTGCGGCGGAACCGCGCCACCACCGCTCCATACAGCGGAATGATCAGCACCGAGACGATGGAAGTGATGATCCAGATATCGGCCAGCTTGTCGCGGCCGATGATGGTGCCGATGGTCTCGCGCACCGGTCGCACCGAGAAATAACCGCTCCACATGAAAAAGAACAGGAAGAAAGCGGCGACCACCGCCGCGGTCTCGGCCGGCTGGATCGGCGCGAGTCGCGACAGGAACCGGCCGAAGGGCGAGGATGGCGGCTGAGCAGGTGTATTCATGCAGTGGTTATTCTCGGTTCGCTGCTATGTTTCCGAAACGATCGTTCAATGAGGCCGCACTGTGCGCGACCGACGCCAACGCTCCGCTTACATGGCGCTGACAGGCTCGACCGCGCCGTACTTTTCCAGGACCTTGCCGAGCGCCTTGGCATCGCCCACCGCGACGATCTGCAGCCGCTCGCGGTCGTAGTATTTTTTCGCGACCCGCTGGATATCGGCCGGCGTGACCGCTTCGACCCGCTGGGGATAGGTATCCCAGTAATCGGCCGGTAGACGATAGATCTTCTGAGTCGCCAGATTGCCCATCAAGGCTTGCGGAGAGTCGAGCGAGAGCGCGAATCGCCCGATCAGTGCGCGGCGCGCATTGATCAGTTCCTGGCTCGAGACCGGTTCGCTGGCGATACGCTGCAGCTCCACACTCAACTCGTGCATTGCGCCCTCCGTGACCGCGGTACGCACATCGGTGCTGGCGACCACCACCCCTGGGAAAGTGGTTCCGGTAAACGAGCTATAGACCCCGTAGGTATAGCCCTTGTCCTCCCGAAGATTCATGAACAGTCGCGACGCTGGCCCGCCGCCGAGGATGTGATTCATGACCAGCATGGCGAAGTAATCGTCGTGATCCCGCTGGATGCCGAGCGCGCCCACCCACAGCGAGGTTTGCACCGAGCCCGGCCGGTCGACCAGCAGCACGCGCGCCTTGTCCGGACCTTTGGGCGGGGGCAGCGAGATCTGATCGAGCTCCGCTTTGGGCCAGTCGCCGAAGTGCCGCTCCAGTCTGGCCACCAGATCTTTCAGAGAGATGTCGCCGTGCGCGATCAGAAACCCGTTGTTGGGCGGATAGCGCGCCGCGTGGAACGCAGCCAGATCGGCGCGGCTCAGTTGTTTCATCACCGCTTCGCTCGGCACCACCAGTGCGCCGGGATGCTCGCCGTAGACGGCTCGCATGAACTGCTCTTGCGCCTGGAAGCTCGGATTCGCACGTCGAAGCTCCAGCTGCGCCAGGAAACGCGTGCGGAATTTTTCCAGCTCGGAGTCGGGGAAGGTGGGATTGCGAATCACATCGGCGACCAGCGCGATGGTCGGATCCACGTAATCGCTCAAGCCGGTCACCGACACGACGCTCTCGCCCGAAGCCGGGCCGGAGCTCGAGGACAGGCTGGCGCCAAGCGTCGCGAGTTGCTCGGCGATCTCGCGGCTGGAACGGTTCTTGGTGCCCTCACGCAGCAGACTTGCTGTGACCATCGAGACGCCGCGTTTGTCCGGCGGATCCGCCAGACCGCCGCCGTTGAACCACAGCTGCAGCGAGAACGTCGGCAGTTTGCGATCTTCCAGCAGCGACACGCGCAAGCCGTTCGACAGCACGGCCTCTTGAGGCTTGGGCAATTGCACGCGCAACGTCTGCGGATTGACGGGGGCTTTGCCTTTCAGCTCGACGCCTTTGGTCGAGGCGCCAGCGGGAGCGTCCGCCGGCGTTTGCGCAGCGGCCGGCACGAACATCAGCGCCGACAACAGCGCCAGCAGGAAATGTTTGGATGTAAGCATGGTCATAGCCTGCTCGCTTACGGTCCCGGGGTCGGGGTCGGAGCCGCCGCTGGCGCGGGCAGCGTCGTCAGCACGGTACGATTCGTGGGCTGCAAATATTTCTTGGCGACACGCTGCACATCCGCGCGCGTCACCGCTTCGATCTTAGCCAGACGCGTGTTGATCAAGTGTGGATCGCGGAACAGGATGGTGTAAGTGCCCAGGATTCTCGCGCGGTTCTGCGCACTGCGAATGCTCTGCAAATAACCCATGCGTGTGGCATTGCGCGCCTTCTGCAATTCCCAATCGGCGATGGGGTGTTCGACGATCCT
This sequence comes from Steroidobacter gossypii, assembly GCF_016801985.1. GTDB lineage: Bacteria > Pseudomonadota > Gammaproteobacteria > Steroidobacterales > Steroidobacteraceae > Steroidobacter > Steroidobacter gossypii. The sequence continues at coordinate 993,494 of NZ_JAEVLS010000001.1, forward strand.
GGAGATCTCCTCGTAGATCGCGGCCTCCACTTCTTCCGGCTTGCGATCCGGCCGCACCGTGGCGGTGATATAGAAACCGCCGGTGCCGATGCGCTCCTCGACGTAGCCGCCGATTCCGGTCACCAGCTCCTTTTCCTTGCTGATGGTCTGATACAGCCGCGAGCTGTCGCCGCTTTGGAGCACCGAGGACAGGACTTGCAGCGCCGCCTGATCCGGGCCGTTGCCGACATCGCCTTTGTAGCCGATGAGCAGTTGCGCCGCGCGCGCCAGCGGATCGGTCAGCGTCTCTCTACGCTCCGCCTTCTGCGGAGGATCGATCAGATCCACCGGTGGCGGCGCCGGTTGACGGGGGATGTCTTCGAAGTACTTGCGAATCAGCGCCAGCGCGTCGTCGCGCTTGAAGTCGCCGACCACCGAGAGCACGGCATTGTTGGGCGCGTAATAGATGCGAAAGAACTCGGCCACGTCCTCCACGCTCGCGGCGTTCAAGTCTTCCATCGAGCCGATGGTGGAGTGCTGATAACCGAAGTTGTCGTAGAACAGCTCGTCGAAGCGCTCGTACGAACGCCCGTACGGTTGATTGTCGACCCGCATGCGGCGCTCTTCCTGCACCGCCTGGCGCTGGTTGTCGAGCTTGGCCTGGGTGATTTCCAGCGAGCGCATGCGATCGGCTTCCAGGAACAGCGCGAGCTCCAGCTGATTGGCGGGCAGGGCCTCGAAGTACAGGGTGATATCGGCGCTGGTGGTGCCGTTCATGGAGCCGCCGTTGGTGAACACTTGATAGAAGTGCTCGCCGTCGCCGACGTTCTTCGAGCCCTTGAACATCATGTGCTCGAACAGGTGCGCAAACCCCGTGAGGCCGGGGCGCTCGTTGCGGGAGCCGACGTCGTAAGCGACGTTGACCGCAATCACTGGCGTGGTGCGATCCTCGACCAGCTGTACGCGCAGGCCGTTCTTCAACGTGTGCTCAGAAAAATCTACACGGACTGCCGCGGTGGTCGCAGCAGTTGCTGCAGCGACCGGAAGTAGTGCGAATGCAAGGCACAAACCGACGCCAGAAAACCACGCGCGCTGCATGGTGACCACTCCGTTACTCGCGCTGGGCGCGCGGACATCGATCGAGAATACCATCGATGGGCAATGAAAAAGGCCCGCCGGAGGCGGGCCTGGGAAGGTTTGCAAGGATTTCGCGGCTGCCCGGCTAAGGGATGGTCTTCATTCCCATGTTCGACACCGCGCTCTCGGCGCCCGTGCTGCTGTATGCCTTCACAGCGAAGTACCACGTGCCCGACGTCAGGTTGCTCACCGTGTAGGTCGACAGACCCGGGTTGGCGATCTGAATGGTCTGGTCGAGATTGTTGCTGTCGCGACCATACACGACCCGGTAACCGGCCAGGTTGGTCAGCGCCGAGCCATTCGTGTTCTGCGTCGGCGGCGTCCACGACAGCGTCGCACTCGTGGTGCTCGACTGGGTGACCGTGATAGCAAACGCGGGCAGCGAGCGCGTCGCGGTCCCATCGGTCACCGAGATCACGATGTTGGAGTAGGTGCCCGCATTCGAAGCGCTCGGCGTGCCCGAGAGCCGACCGGTGGTGGTGCTGAACGTAGCCCACGACGGCATGTTCTGAATACTGAACCGGAGCGTGTCGCCATTCGGATCGCTGGCGGTCGGCTGGAAGTTATAAGCAGTGCCCGCGGTCACGGTCGAAGCGGGCGTGCCGCTGATCGTGGGCGCAGTGTTGCTCGGCGCACTGACGTTGATCGAGAACGCTGGCAGCGTCGCAGACACACGACCGTCGCTCACAGTGATCGCGATGTTCGAGAACGTACCTGCCGTGGTCGGCGTGCCGCTCAACCGACCGGTCGCGGTGTCGAACGCCGCCCAGGTGGGACGATTCTGGATGGTGAAGCCCAGCGTGTCGTTGTCGGGATCGCTCGCGTTCGGCGTGAACGAGTAGCCCACACCGACGCTGCCTGTCGTCGCGGGCGAGCCGGAGATGGTCGGCGCACGATTCGCAGGCGCGCTCACGGTGATCGCGAACGCTGGCAGTGAAGTCGTGACGCGACCGTCGCTGACCGAGATGATCACATTCGAATACGTGCCCACGTCGCCAGCGGCCGGCGTGCCGCTCAAGCGGCCGCTCGCGGTGCTGAAGTTCGCCCAGCGCGGACGATTGGTGATGCGCCAGACCAGCGTGTCGCCGTCGGGATCGCTGGCGCTCGGCACGAAAGTATAGGTTCGCGTCGCCTGCACGCTGGTGGCCGGCGAGCCGCTGATAGTCGGAGCACGGTTGTCCGGACCGCGCACCTGGATTGCGAACGCCGGCAGGCTGCGCGTGATCGAGCCGTCGCTGACACTGATGACGATGTTCGAATAGGTCGCGATGTTCGCGGTGCCCGGTGTGCCGCTCAGCCGACCGGTCGTGGTGCTGAAGCTGGCCCACGAGGGCCGATTGGAAATCGAGAAACGCAATCGATCGCCATCGGGGTCGTTGGCCACCGGCTGGAAGCTGTACGGCTGATCCACCATCACCGACGACGCGGGCGTGCCCGAGATCGTGGGCGCGTTGTTGCCAGGTAGCGGCGTCTCGGTGCGGCCGCGCACGTGAATTCTGAAAGGACCGATGGAGCGCGTGTCACGACCGTCGGTAACAGTGATGGTGATCTCCTCGGATTCGCCAACGTGCGCATCGTCCGGCGTGCCGGTCAGCAGACCGGTCTCGTCGTTGAAGGTCGCCCACTGCGGCTGATTGGTGATGGTGTATTCGAGAAAGTCGCCGTCGGCGTCGCTGGCTACCGGCTGAAAGGTGTACATCTGACCCGCGGTCACGCTCGCATCCGGAGTGCCGTCGACTTCCGGTGGCTGGTTGGCCGGCGTCGGCAGCGGATCGCCGCCTACGGGATCGTCGCCCGAGCCGCCAGTCGCGGGCTGCTCGACCGCGTCTTGTATCGGGCCGCTATCGTCCGAGCCACTATCGAAACAGCCGCTCAACGAAGCGGCGATCAGCGCCAGCGTGGCTCGCTGTAGAAACGTGTTCCCGAAAATGGTTGGAATCATTGTTCGTACCTTGGCTTCGCGCGCGGCAACGACGGCCTGGCGACCGGCGCTGCGAGACGCAGCTGTTTTCTGGAGATGAGGCAGCCGTCGCGGCTAAGACGCGACTATCGAAGCGCAGGAAAAGGTGCGCGCGCTGAAGGCGCGCTATCGGCAGCTTGCTCAATGCACAATCGTGCGCGTGCACGCTCGCGAGGGGCTCTGCGAGCGAGACGTTAGCGATCGTGGCAACCCCGCTGTCGTGGGCGCGCAGCGCGTCATGCGCGGCGTGCCAGTAGACCGGAGGCTTTGCGTCCCCGCCTTTCGACGGGTTTGCCGATTTCACTCTCTGCTGCTCCCTGGTTCTCACAATCGTTCTGACCAGGGCGCGACGCTTACGGTCACGAAGCCAACGAGCAGGGGAAAAGAAGGAAGGATGACGGTTGGCTCGGCGGAGCGAGCTGGCCGGCAACCCCGCTATCCCCGGCTTGCGCCGTCAAGGACCGGAGGCTTTGCGTCGCCGTCTTTCGACGGTTATGCCCTGGTGATGTTGAGTTAAACCCAGGAGATTATGTTTTTGCAATTGTCGTTACCGGCCGACAATCCAAACAAAGCAACGGCCGTGGATGTCACATCGCGGTTACATAAGTCCGCCAGAATCCGGACGGCCCCGCTCTCGTTGAGTGCACATCGGAATATTTTCTGCGGGACAAAACCGCGGCCCGGGCACAGCGATGCCCCCCGCCGACAGAGGCGGCGGCGGAAAGAAAAACACGCCTTTACCCGGAGCACGGGCGCGTGACAGGAGTCCGATCGCTAGTCTTGGAACAAGAAAACGGCGACCGGATTGCTCCGATCGCCGTTGCGCGCGCCACTCGACCTGGCGCTTTACAAACTTGGCGTTACCGCACGACCTTCGAATACACGTTCGAGTTCGCGCTCTCGGTGCCGTTGTTGGTGTAAGCGCGCACCGTGAAGTAGTACGTGCCCGGCGCCAGATTGTTGATCGTGTAGTTGGTCACGCTCGGGTTCGCCACCTGGATGGTGCTCGTCATGGCGCTGGCCGAAGTGCCGTACGCGATGCGATAACCGGCCAGATTGGTCAGCGTGCTGCCGTCGGTGTTCGAAGTCGGAGCAGTCCAGCTCAGCACCGCACCGCTGCTCGACGCGTCGACCACGCTGATCGAGAAGGCCGGCAGCGAAGTGGTGACGCGACCGTCGCTCACACGAATCGTGATGTTGCTGTACGTGCCCGCTTGCGATGCCGTCGGCGTGCCGGACAACTGACCGGTGCTGGTGTTGAAGCTCGCCCAGCTCGGACGATTCGCGATCGAGAACGTCAGCGCGTTGCCATCCGGATCGCTCGCGGTCGGACGGAAGCTATAAGCGCTGCCCACGTTGATGGTGCGAGCCGGCGTGCCGCTGATGACCGGCGCACGATTGGCACTGCTGCCCACGGTGATCGTGAAGGCCGGCAGCGAAGTCGTCGCACGACCGTCGCTCACGCGGATGACGATGTTGCTGAAGGTGCCCGTCGCAGTCGGCGTGCCGCTCAAGCGACCCGTCGAAGTGCTGAAGCTCGCCCAACTCGGACGATTGGCGATAGTGAAGCCCAGCGTGTTGCCATCGGCGTCGGCAGCCGAAGGCTGGAAGCTGTAAGCCGTGCCCACGCTGGCCGTGGTGGCCGGCGTGCCGCTGATCGTCGGCGCACGATTCGTCTTGCTGGCAGTGCCAGTCGTGGTGGCAGTGATGCTGAAGGTCGGCAGATAGACGGTGTGCACGCCGTCGGTCACGCGCAGCCGGATGTTGCTCCAGGTGCCCGGCGACTTGGGATAACCCATCAAGCGGCCGCTGTTCGGGCTGACCGCCATCCAGCCCGGCTTGTTGACCACGCTGAACTTCAGCGGACGACCTTCCGGATCGCGGGCGGTCGGCAGGAAGTTATAGCTGGTGTTGGTCTTGATCAGAGTCGGCGGCGTGCCGCTGATCGTGGGGGGCAGATTGGTCTGAGCGGATGCGATACCGGCAAATGACGCGAGCGCCGCGACCGCGGCGAACGAAGCAGAAAAACGCATTGAGCGACTCCAGCAAGCACAGTGTTCCGAGCCAGCTCGCGTCGCGTGGCTACGCGGCGAGCACCTGTGTCTGGCAAGGGAAGCTGGCGTTGCTGAGCCGGCGCTGTGGGCGCGGGCCGCAGGCCCAAGGACTTCACGGTACGATCTATCGATGATCAGATCGCAACGGCGACCCCGCTATCTTCGATGCGGCTGCTGGAGCGGCATCGGAGGACCGGAGGCTTTGCGTCACCGTCTTTCGAACGGCTTTGCCCTTACAGACGGGGCACATTGTGTCGGAGCCCGCGAACTTGACATATCGGGCGAGCCGCCCAACGCGCTTCAGGAAAAGTTGCAACTTCTCGTGAGGAAGTTTCAGCGACGCTTAATGGCGACGCTGAGGAGGTGAGGCAGCAAAGACCTGATGCCCCTGCCAACGCGCTTTGTCTCTAACGAAAACTCAGGTCATTCCGGCAGCGTGAAGCCGTGCTGCCGGATCAGTCGCGTGCAGGCGGCCACCAGATGCTCATCGTAGAGCCGGCCGGCCGCACGGTTGATTTCGTCGATGGCTGCATCCATGCCGGCTGCCGGCCGGTACGGTCGCGGCGAACACATGGCCTCGACGGTGTCGGCGATGGCCAGAATGCGGGCTTCGATCATGATCTCTTCGCCCTTCAATCCCACCGGGTAGCCGCTGCCGTCGAAGCGCTCGTGAGATTGAAAGACGATCTCGGCGACCGGCGCACCGAAATCGATCTCCGCGAGCAGCTGGCAACCCTCTTCGACGTGAGTGCGCATCAACGCGAGCTCCGTCTCCGTCAGAGGCGCCGGCTTGCTGAGAATGGACGCCGGCACGGCGATGTTGCCGATGTCATGTAACAAAGCAGCAACACGCAGGCCGTGCTGGCGCTCACCGTCGAGACCGGCTTCGCGACCGATCGCGACCGCCAGCGCCGCCAGCCGACGTGACGAGCCGGCCGTGTACGGATCGTGCCGTTCGCTCATGCGCACGAACGAATCGATCATGCCTTGCAGGGCTACGTCGGTGCGCTGGAGCGCGCTGAGCGTCACCGCATGCGCGCGCTTCGTATGCAGCACGCGCCAGACGCCGTCAGCCAGCCCGGCGACCGTGCGCTGATCGTCCTCGTTGTAGCTGGTTTCACGATTGCCGACGCCCAGCACCGCGACCACCTCGTCACCGGAAAGCATGGGAACCGCGAGATAACGTGTCAGGTCCGGCAGGCCGTCGTTCTGGGGCTTGCGAGTCATATCGTTGCTCGACATCACATGCTTGCTGCGCACGCAGTCGGTGAACAACGCGGCCCGACCCAGAGGCTGCGGTTCGGAATCGGCCATCACCACTTGCGGCCGGCTGCCGTCGCGCCACGCGGCCAGCGTGATGGTCTTTTGCACCGGATCGACGAAATACAAATAACCGAGCGGGCTGCGCGTGATCTCCATGGCCTGTTCGATCACCCGCCGCACGATGGCGGACTCGTCGAACGTGTCGGCTTGTTTGAACAGATCGACCAGAAAATCCGACTGCCGCTGCAACATGCGCTGCGCGATCAGCTCACGGCGGCGCTGCCCCGTCTCGCGAATCAGCACGATGCTGTCGCGCGCGTTCTCCAGTAGACCGACGCTCACTTCGACATCGAACAGCGAGCCGTCCCTGCGGCGATGCTTGGTCTCATAGCGACCGCCACCGCGCACGCGACCGAGCTGCAGCCGCATGGTGGTCTCGCCGGAGCTTTGATCTTCGATGTCGGCTGCGTTCATCCGCAGCAGTTCTTCCTTGCTGTAGCCGGACATGCGGCAATAAGCCGCATTCACATCCAGGATCTGGCCGTCGCCGCCGAGCAGCCAAGAACCGTCCGCGACGGCGTCGAGAATCGCGGCGCCGCTGTTGGCCTGCTCCTGCAGTTGGCGCTCGAGCTCCAGCCGCTGCGTGAGATCGAAGGCGGACACCAGATCGGCATTGCGACCGTCGAACTCGATCTGCCGGGTCGCGATGGATAGCGCCAGAATGCCGCCATCCTTGCGCCGGTGCTGTTTCACTTGCGGATCGACGCCCGCATCGGTCACTTCGAACGCCGATGCCTTGAGGGCGAGAAACTCGGCGCGCGAGTAGCCATACATCGCTAGCGCCGCATCGTTGACTGCGATGAAGCCGCCAGTGGCGTGATCGGCGATCCACATGGGCAGCGGATTGCTTTCGAACACGCGGCGGAAACGCGCCTCGCCATCGGCCAGACGCCGATTGACCGCTTCGAGCTCGCTGACTTGCGACCGCAGTCGCGAGTGAGCTTGCATGGCGCGCTCCACGGCTTCGGCCTGCGCCTCCGCCTGAGCTTGCGCATGCTGAACTTTCTGCTCGGCTTCGAGCTGCGCGCGTTCAGCTCGCTGAATCGCTTCGGCCTGCTCGCGCTGAGCTTTTTCCAGCGCCTCGGCCTGGGCGGCCTGAGCCCGCTGCATGCGCTCCAACGCCTCGGCCTGCGCTGCTTGCAGCTTCTGCGCTTTTTCCAACGCTTCAGCTTGCGCCGCCTGCTGGCGTTGCGCGGCCTGCGCTTTCTCCAGCGCGTCGGCCTGGGATTTTTCGAGCACGGCGAAGCGTTGCATCGCCGCCGTGTCGAGCATGTTCATCGGACGGGTGTTGCCGCTCGCGCCGTTGCCATGACCGTTGCCGAGGCCGCCATTGGCGTTCACGGTGGGGCGCGCGCCGTTCATATGACCTGGCGGCAATAACTCATCGAGCGCGCTCAGCAGCTTTTCCGGCGGCGTGGAGCGGGCGAGGAAACGTTCGGCGCCGAGCTCCAGCGCGAACCGTTCATATTTGGGATCGTCGTGACGTCGCGTGTAGAACACGAAAGGAATGCTCTGCAGGCGCTCGTCCTGTTTCCATTTGCGGCACAGGGCGAAGCCGTCCATGCGCGGCAGGACGATATCGGAAACGATTGCCTGCGGCGGCTCGCGACGCGCGACGTCCAGGGCTGCGAGCCCGTTCGCGGACTTCAATACACGATGACCGCGACCCGACAGCAATGTCTCGAGCGCGATTTGCTCGGATTCGCGCTCGAATGCGATCAGGATGACACCCATGCCAGCCTCTGAAAATAACGACCCTGCGGAGCCACCGAAGTATGCCCGGCGGCGGCCTGGGAGGCACGATTAGGGGGATCCCGCAACCGCAAAGAGAGACGCAGTCGACATTCTCACGGTCCGGCGCGATTGATGCGCGTCCAGTATTGCCCGAGCTGCGAGACCTGGTCGGTGAACTGTTTGAAATCCACCGGCTTCACGATGTAACTATTGGCGTGCGCCTCGTAGCTGCGCGCCATGTCCGACTCCTGATCCGAGGAGCTCATGATCACCACGGGCGTGGAGCGGGTCTTCGGATCCGCCTTGATCTGCGCCAGCACGTCCAGCCCGTCGATCTTCGGCATGTGCAGATCGAGCAGCATCAGCTTGGGATTGCCTGACAGCCGCTGTGCGTACACGCCCTGACGAAACACGTAGTGCAGCGCCGCCTCGCCATCCTGAACCCACACCACCTGCTGGGATACGCCGCCGATCTCCAGCGCGCGAATGGTGAGTTCCGCGTCGGTGGGATTATCGTCGGCGAGCAGAATGTACCCGGTGTGGCTCATGAGGCAGCTCCGATGCGCATGCCTCGTGCCAGGGCGATGATGAATCCGTATTCCCGCGCCACTTCGCGCATGTGCTCGTATCTCCCCGACTTGCCACCGTGGCCGGCTTCCAGATTGACGTGCAGCAACAGCGGTCGGCCGCCGGTGTCGTGCTGGCGCAGCTTCGCCACCCACTTGGCCGGCTCGTAGTACTGCACCTGGCTGTCCCACAATCCGGTGGTCACCAGCATGGCCGGATAGGGTTGGCGGCGGATATTGTCGTAAGGCGAATAGGAAAGCATATAAGCGTAGGCAGCGGCTTCGTTCGGATTGCCCCACTCGTCATACTCGAGTGTGGTCAACGGGATGCTCGTGTCGAGCATGGTGGTGACGATGTCGACGAACGGCACGTGCGCCACCAGCGCGGCGTAACGATCTGGCGCGACGTTGGCGATGACGCCCATCAACAGCCCGCCGGCGCTGCCACCCGCGGCGAACACTTTATCGCGTGCGCAGTAGCCGCGCGCTACCAGATGATCGGTCACGTCGACAAAATCGTTGAAGGTGTTCCATTTGTGCTCGAGGCGGCCCGCGTCGTACCAGCGTCGGCCCATTTCCTGGCCGCCGCGAATATGCGCCATCGCATATACGAAGCCGCGATCGAGCAGCGACAGGCGCGACGTGCTGAAAGCCGGCTCCATGCTCAAGCCATACGAGCCATAGCCGTATTGATACAAAGGCGCGGTGCCGTTCAGCGGCGTGCCCTTGCGATACACGATCGAAACCGGGATGCGTTCGCCATCGCGCGCTGGCGCCCAGATGAACTCGCTGACGTAGTTGGCGGGATCGAACTCGCCGAGCACCGGATCGCGCTTCAATAGCACTCGCGAGCCGTTGGTGAGATCGTATTCGTAGGTGGTGCCGGGCGTGGTGAGCGACGTATAGATGTAGCGCAGCCGCGTGGTGTCCAGTTCAGGATTCGAGCCCAGCGCCATGGTGTAGGTCGGATCGTCGGCGGTCAGATGGAACGGCGCTTCACCCCAGCGCTGCACGCGAATGTTCATCAAGCCGTGCGAACGCTCGCTCACCGCGATGAAGCTGCGAAATATCTCGAAGTCCTGAATGAACACTTCCGGATCGTGAGACACCACGTCGCGCCAGCGGCTGCGGTCGGCGGCATGCGCGATTGGCGCTTCGACGATGCGGAAGTTCAGCGCGCCCCAGTTGGTGCGAATCAGGAAGCGATCATCGAGATGATCGAGCTGGTATTCATGATCTTCTTCGCGCGGCACGACTACTTTGAAATCGAAGCTGGCGTCGTCGGTGCGCGCGTAACGCCACTCCGAGGAGGTCGTGCTCTCCGAGGCGATCAGCAGGTATCGTTCCGACTTGCTGCGCTCGACGCTCAGATCGAAGCTTTCATCCGGCTCTTCATAGACGATGGGATCCTCGCCGACGCTGCCGAGCTCGTGCCGGCGCACACGCCGGCCCAGCAACGTGACCGGATCCTTCTCTACATAGAGCAGTGTGCGATTGTCGTCGGCCCAGGCGATGCCGCCGTCGACGTTCTCGATCACGTCCGGCAACAGCGTGCCTGTCACGAGATCCTTGACTCTGAGCCGATACTGCCGGCGTCCCACCGTGTCTTCGGTGTAGGCGAGCAGCCGATTGTCGGGGCTGACTTCGTAGCCGCCCAATTGGAAGAACGGCAAACCGGAGGCGAGCGCGTTGCCGTCGAGCAGGATGTCGTCCTCGGTTTCGATGCGATCGACATACGCCTGGCCGCCGTGCGCGGCGTCCGCCCGACGCACCACGATGGGATATTCCTGGCCGGTGGCGTAACGAATGGAATACCAGTAGCCGCGATAGCGCACCGGCACGGTGGCGTCGTCCTGCTTCAACCTGGCGACGATTTCGTTGTACAGCTCGTCGATCAGCGGCTGCACCGGCGCCAGCATCGCGTCGGTGTATTCATTTTCGGCTTGCAGGTAGCCGAGCACTTCCGGATCGCTGCGCGTGTCGTCGCGCAGCCAGTAATAAACGTCGTCGCGGACGCCATTGGGAGAGGCGACGCGATGAGCTCGCATCGGTGCTAGAGGCGGTTTGAACACGATGGCGAATGCGAACGTAACTGAATGAAAAACCGGTTAGCTGAACGGATCGTGCAGCGCCGGACCCCGGCTGGCAACTGTGGTCCTCATCCAAACCCTTATTTGCGCCCCGAAACACGGTTCGTAGCCACATGCCAACAACTTTGCCGCTGGCAGGTGGCGAGCAAAGGGGTAGGATCACGCCGGCCAGCCGCCAGAAACCGATGGTAATGAACATCGTAGCGACCGTGGGTGCGTCGGTCGGCAGGCAACAACGGATTCACTACAGGGTGATTTGCTGAACCCCGCGTGGCAATTTTGCGCGGCAGTTCACGCGAGCGAGCCGGAAAAGACAGATACAGTTCTCAGCTCTCCGATCTTGCATAAGTAGTATTACGCGACAAGCATGAAAACCCCCAGGAGGGGTCTATGGCCAACGCGCAGCACAGTCGTTCCACCGGACACGGACACACTCAGGACGAGGTCAATTTGGAGATCGACGATTCGCAGAGCATGCGGCAGCTCGAGGAAGGGCACCAGCCGCCGATCCTGGTGCTGAGCCGCGATCCGAACCTGGTGGAAACGGTCAAAAAGGCCGCCCCGCGAGGCGTGCCCGTGGCGTTCGCGCCAGACCTGGACCACGTGGCTGAACGTCTGTCGACACTCAAGCCCGGCGTGCTGGTCGCGGACACCGCGAGCACCTCCGACGTTGCGTCGATGGCCGCACAGCTGACTCAGCATTTCCCTGAATTGGTGGTGGTGGTTGCCGGCAAGCGTGAAGAAAATGCGCAGCTGATGCAGCTGACGGCCACCGGCCGCATCTTCCGATTCCTGCTCACGCCGCTGTCGCACGGCGCGACGCGCCTGTCGCTGGAAGCAGCGGTCAAACAACACCTGGATCTCGCAGCCGCGGGTCAGCGCCTGAGCACGGGCGGCGCCACCGGCGAGGGCGGTTCCAAGAATTACGTGATGACTTACGGCGCCCTGGCAGCCGGCCTGCTGGTGGTCATCGGCGGCATCTGGTTCGGCGTCAGTCAATTCACGGCCGAGCCGGAAGTGCCGCCCGCGGTGAATCTGCCAACCGCGCCCGGTGCGCAGCAGCCCAGCGGCGTGGCGGAGCGTCCCGATCCGGTGAAAGCCGAGCTGGCGCTGGCCAAGGAAGCGTTCAATCAGAACAAGTTCCTCGAGCCGCAGGGCGAGAGCGCGCTGGATCTGTATCGAAGCGCGCTGGCGCTGGATCCGAACAGTCAGGAAGCGAAGGACGGTATTCGGTCCGTGGTCGAGAAGATTCTCGAGCGCGCCGAAGCCGCGCTGCTCGCAGAACGTTTGGAAGAAGCCATTCGCACGATCGAAACGGCGCGCGACATCGACTCGACCCATCCGCGTCTGGCGTTCCTGGATACACAGGTCGCGCGCGAGCGTGAACGTTTGCAACTGAACCAGGCGCAGGAAGTGGGCAACCGCGTGCGTCAGCTGGTCAGCGCCGCGAACGATCGCATGGCCAACGGCCGACTGCTCACGCCGAGAAACGGCAACGCGCAGGATGCGCTGCTGGAAGCGCGTCGCCTCGATCCGACCAATCCCGTGGTGCTGTCGACCATCCGTGAGCTGAGCAATCAGCTGACGGAAGAAGCGCGCAAGTCGCTCGCTGCCGGCAACCTGGATCAGGCCGCGACATACATCCAAGGCGCACGTGAGATGGGCTCGGCAGGCAGCGCGCTCGCCGCAGTCGAACGCGCACTGGCCGAAGCCACTCGCACCGCTTCCGCCAGCTCCGGCGGCGCGGGCGCGGGCCCGGCGGTGGCACCCAGCAGCGCTCCGCAATCCGCGGGGGCGCGCCGTCCGGCCACGAATACACCGGCCGCGCCGCAGGCGGGCTCGGGTCCGAACATCGATGGCATGGTCGCCGAAGTTCGTCAGCGTCTCGGCGAGGGCAAGCTCATCGATCCGCCGGGCGCCAGCGCTCGCGATTCGCTGGTGGCGCTGCGCACGGCTGCGCCGAATCGTGCGGAAGTGGAAGAGCTGTCGCGCACCTTGTCGACGCGTCTGCTCGACTCGGGCCGTCAGGCCATGAACGCCAAGGCGTTCGATCGTTCTGCGCAGCTGATCGCTGCAGCCCGGGACGTTGGCGCGCGCTATAACGGCGCTGCCATCACGCAAGCCGAGAACGAGCTGGCCGCGGCTCGCGACGCGAACAGCCAGCAGACCAACATCGTCTCCGCCGCTTCGCTGAAGCGGGTGCGCATGGTGTCGCCGGTGTATCCGGACGCCGCGCGCAAGCGTGGCATCGAAGGTTGGGTGGAGCTGGCGTTTACCGTGCAGACCAACGGCACGGTCAACGATGTTGAAGTTCGCAACGCCAGCCCCGCCGACGTGTTCGAGGATGCCGCGGTTCGCGCCGTGCGTCAGTGGCGCTTCGAGCCGGTGGAAAAGAACGGCGAAGTGGTCGAGCAACGCGCCATGGTGCGACTGAAGTTCTCGCAGCAGAACGGCGGCTAAGCCACACGGCTTGTATGTAACGAAGGCGGCCCGCTCGGGCCGCCTTTTTTATTGGCGTCGTTGACGCTACCCTGCGCGTCCTTTTTCGCGGTGAATACCGCCCGCCGCCGCATCATGGACGCGCCCCCGCCATCGATCGCCTCGTCTTCATCACTGCCTGCGCAACGGCTGGATGCGGCCGGGCGCGCGCGTGTGGATGTGCGAGCCATCATCGCGCTGGCCGTTCCGTTCGCGGCCAACAGCTCCATTCAAGCCATCCTGAACCTCACCGACACCTGGTTCATCGGGCGCATCTCGACCAGCGCGCTGGCGGCCATCGCCGCGATCCACTGGCCAGTGATCGCGTGCATCGCGCTGTTCGGTGGCGTCGGTCTCGCGGGCCAGACTCTGGTGGCGCAATCGTTCGGCGGGCGCCGACTCAAGCGCGCGTCGCAAGCGGGCTGGATGTCGGCGTGGGCGGCGCTGGTAGTGGTGCCGGTGTTCTGGTTCATCGCCATGAACGGCAATGCACTGCTAAACCCATTTGGCTTGGCTCCCGACGTGCAGTCGCTCGCGGTGCAGTTCTGGGAGCCGCGCATGATGGGCGCGCCGCTGGGCGTCGCGCTGTGGGGCATGGTCGGGTTCTTCAACGGCATCGGCCGGCCCAAGATTTCATTCATGGTGGAGGCGCTGGTCTGCCTCAGCAACGCCGTGTTCGCGCCGTTGTTCATTTTCAAGCTGGACCTGGGCATTGCCGGCGCGGCGTGGGCGACGAACTGCGCGCAGGGGCTCGGCTTGCTCGTGGCTGTGGGCATCTTCATCAGCCCCAGGCTCAATCGAATGTTTCATTCGCGCCTGATGTGGCGGCCGCGCGTCAGCAAACTCGGCGCGCAGCTGAAGCTGGGGCTGCCGATGGGCATGCTGATCGCAGCCGACGTGCTCGGCTTCGCGATGTTTCAATTGATGCAGGTTCATCTCGGCACGGTCGATGGCGCCGCGACTCAGATCGTGATGATGCTGACCTCGATTTCGTTCATGCCTGCGATCGGCATCGCCATGGCGGGCACCACGCTCGTCGGTCAGTCCATCGGCATGGGCGATCGCGCCTGGGCGCGCCGCATCGGCAACAGCATCATCGTGATGTGCATGACGTACATGGGCTCGATCGGCTTGCTGCTGGGATTGACTGCACCGTGGCTGATTCCGACGTTTGTCGCCGACAACGATCCTCAAGCATTGGCCGTCATCCAGCTGGGCGCCACGCTCATGTGGGTGGCCGCCGCTTATCAGCTGTTCGACGGACTGAACTTCGCGTGCTCTTTCAGCCTGCGCGGCGCGGGCGATGCGACGGTGCCGGCGATCTGCGTTCTGTTGCTGTCGTGGCTGATCTTCGTGCCTCTCGCGCACGCACTGTCGTTCGAGCCCGGCCGCGGGTGGGTCGATGGCCTGCCACAGTTCGGACTGGGCGCGCTCGGCGGCTGGCTCGCCGCGCTCACCTACATCATCCTGATCTCATTCGTGCTGCTGCTACGCTGGCGCTCTCGCGCATGGGAACGCATTCGCCTTCGCTGAGCCTGCGGCGTCATCAGCGTCTTCCGCCGCTGCACAGCTGACCGCCTCGTAACCCCGCATCGCCAAATCGGATGCTATGGTTGCGCACCGATCCGGGAAGGTGCACGCAGTGAACGATATTCCCTCCGATTCCAACGACGGCGCGATTCGAATCTGGGATTGGCCGGTGCGCTTGACGCACTGGCTGTTCGTCCTCTGTATCGCAGTCTCCTGGTGGAGCGCCGAGGAGCACCAGATGGAGTGGCATCGCTACAGCGGCTACACGCTGCTCGGGCTGCTGATCTTCCGCATCTACTGGGGCTTCACCGGCAGCTCCAGCGCCCGCTTCTCACATTTCCTGCGTGGCCCGAGCGGCGTCATCGCCTACCTTCGCGAGTCGCGCGAGGCGCATCGTGATGCCGGACACAACCCGCTCGGCGGCTGGAGCGTGGCGATCATGCTCGTTCTCATGCTGTCGCAAGTGTCGATCGGCTTGTTCGTGAGCGACGTCGACGGCATCGAGTCCGGCCCGCTGTCGCATCTGGTGAGCTTCGAGACCAGTCGCACTCTGGCCGACATCCACGAGGTCGTGTTCAACGTGATCCTCGCCTTCATCGGCCTGCACATCGCCGCGATTTTGTTTTATCTGTTGGCGAAGCGGGACAACCTGATCGTCGCCATGCTCACCGGTCAGCGCCGGGATGCACGCATCAGGCCCATGCGGCCGGTGCCGGCGTGGCGAATTCTGCCGGGCATCGTGCTCGCAACCGGCGTGGTGTGGTGGGTGGCAGCTTGAACTGAAAAGGGGCGATCGATGGATCGCCCCTTTTCTCGGCTGGCGACAAAATCACTTCACCAGGCGGAGCGGCGCGCGGTCGGCCCGCACCTGCCGCCGATCACGATGGAAGCCGAGTTCCGGCCGGTACTGGAGCGCTTCGATGCGGCGTTGCAGCTCGGCGGCGCGCTCGGGATCTGGAGTGACTCGCGGACGCATCGGCAGGGCATCGGACTGTTTCAATCTGAAAAGCATGGTGTTCCTCCCGGTAGCCTTCCAATCGCGGCGGTGTAACGCACGACAGCGCGCGGTGGATCCACTGACAACGCTAGAAAAACGTATGTAGTGGCCGGGATTGATTTATTTCCACTGATTGGCGGTGGCGGCGAAATTATTGTTCTGTGGCCGCACTATACAGAATCGCTGGCCTGTAGGTGCTTCCATCACGATCCACGTGTGCACTTTCTCGATTCGTTTGGCGCCGAGCGCCTCGAGCCGCCGCGCCTCCGCCTCGATATCGTCAGTCTCGATGTCGAGGTGCACCCGGCTCTCGTGTTGCACGCTCTGCACCTCGATGTGCAGGCCGAGCTCCCCGCTCTCCAGGCAGCGATAGATGGGGCTGGTTTCCTGCTCCTTCGGGCGCAGCTCGTAACCCAGCGCGGCGGACCAGAACTGCGCGGCCTGTTCCAGATCGTCGGTCTTGCAATCGATGATGAAGCCAGCGAGACGACTGCGATGCATGTTCTCTCCTTTCGAGCTCAGGCTCGAGCTCGCTCAGGCGTTCGGGTTGATGCCCTGACGGGCCGTATCCATGGCCGAGAGAATATCTTTCGCCTCGTGACTGGAGAATATGTCAGCGAGTGACGCGGATACCTTGCGTTGCCAGTTGGCGTGCTCGGTGTCGGTGCCCGGCACGTTCACCGGATCGGTCATGCCGATCAGATCCTCGATCTGCAACAGCGCGATATTGGCGCTCGACAAACCGATGAACGCGTGCACCGCGCGCGACAATGCGGCTGAATAAGGCGGCAGCGGATCGCCCTCGTTCCAATGCCACAGGCCGGCGGCGACCAACGCTCGCAACAGATTCACACGATCTCTGATGCGTGCATCGTGGGCTTGTTGGCGCAGCTCATCGGTCGGATACAAATCGAGCTGCGCACGCAATGTCACATCGCTGCCATCCCACCAGCCGCGCAGCGTCGGCAGATCGTGCGTGGTCACTACCGCCATCGAGTGCTGCACATACTCGTCCGGGCGCTTGAAAGAACCATCGGGGTGCTGTTCGAAGATCAGCACTTTGTAGTGATACAGGCGATAGTGCTCCATCGCCTCGGTCATCGCTTCGGGCACGGTGCCCAGATCTTCGCCGATCACGATGCAATGATTGCGCTGGCTTTCCAGCGCCAGAATCGCCATCAGGTCGGCCAATGGATAGTGCACATAGGTGCCGTCCTTGGACAGCATGCCACGCGGCACCCACCACAAGCGATACAACGTCATCACGTGATCGAAGCGCAGCGCCGCCACGTAACGCATCATGTTTCGCACCAACCCGACGAATGGCTGATACTGCTGGGTCCGCAGCTCGTTCGGATCTTGCGGCGGAATGCCCCAGTCCTGTCCTTTCAATGCCAGCGCATCGGGCGGCGCGCCCACCGATGCGCCTTGCAAATACAAGTGACGATTCGACCACGTCTCCGAACCCGCGGGGTTCGCGCCGACGGCCACGTCACCATACAAACCGACAGCCATTCCCGCCTCGCGCGCGGCGCTCTGCGCATTGGCCAATTGCTCTGCTGCGAGCCATTGCAGGTATTCGAAATATTCGACGTCTTCTACACGCTCGCGCGTGAAGCGTTGCACCGTCGACGAGGTGGGATCGCGATATTCCTCGGGCCAGCTCGGCCAACCCCAATACTGCGGGCCTTGTAAACGGAAGTGTCCGTCGAGCGCATCATAGGTCGCGTGCAGACGCAACGCGTCGCCCTGGATCTCCTGGAATTGTCTGAAGGCCGCGGCGCGGGGCGTGTTGCGAGCGAGATGCCGCTCTCGAAAGCTCGCGTACAACAGCGACAGGATTTCGAACTTGGCCGCGGCCACTCGCACGTAATCGACATTCCTGGTCGCGCGCAACTCTTTCAGCAGCGCCTGGAATTGCGGTTCCGCCACGCGCTTGCGCGCCAGCTCGCACTCGGCGAAATCCGGCACTTCCTCGACCGCGATGTACAACACGTTGAGGAACTGTCGATTCGACGGACTGTACGGGCTAATGTGCGCCGGATTGGCCGGCATCAACGCATGCAGCGGATTCAGTCCGATGATGCCGCAGCCGAGCGGCCCGGCCAGACCCACGAGCTGACGCAGATCGCGGAAATCTCCAATGCCCCAGTTGTCATCGGCGCGCAGCGAATATAGCTGCACGGCGATGCCCCAGAGGCGTTTCCCTTGAGCAATCGCCGGCGCTTCGAAACATTGCTCGGGCGTGACCACCACGCGCACCGTGCCCTGCAAACCGGTGTCGAGCGCGAACGATGCTGTGTGATAGCCCATCGGCAACGCGGGCAGCGACACCGCCAGTCGCCGATAGGAACGATTGTCGATTTGCGCTTCTTCGAGCTTTTGCAGCTTGGACAGCTGCGCGGTGCCGGAGCGCGGTTCGCCGCTCTCCAGCTGCACATTCCAATCGACCCTCTTGGCCGCGAGATCAACCGGCACGGCGATGGAAACGGCAATCGGCTGGCCTTCGGCGGCGACCACCGCCGGCGGCACGAAGCCGGTCCAACGGCGCGTCTGGTATTGATGAATGGCGTCTTCGGCGGCAGCGTCGTCCGCCGCTTCGATGCCCAGCGCAGACAGAATGGCGGTCTGCGATGCGACCGACACTTCCTTGGGCCGGCCGCGAAAGTCTAAATAGGAATCCGCGATTCCGTGCAACTGGGCGAGTTGGCGGATCGGGTTGTCCATCTATCTAGGTCTTCAGGGAGAACCCACTTCGGACGCTGCTGGGGGCGTCGCCATCGGCGAGCAGCACGCACGAATGCGGCGCGACGACGCAACTTTCTCCGGCGCCCATCCGGTCGCCGAGAT
The DNA here is from genome assembly GCF_016801985.1 of Steroidobacter gossypii. GTDB lineage: Bacteria > Pseudomonadota > Gammaproteobacteria > Steroidobacterales > Steroidobacteraceae > Steroidobacter > Steroidobacter gossypii. The sequence continues at coordinate 1,012,192 of NZ_JAEVLS010000001.1, forward strand.
CGCTAACACGCCAGCGCGCGGTGTCGAACACGATTCGCCACACCACACCGGTCGTGGGCGTGGGCAAACGAAAGTTGACGGGTTGGTCGCCGGCATTGCACAGAAACAGCAGATGTCCGTTCGGTGTTCCATACGGATCGGTGAAAGCGTGACCGATCAGCACGCCGATGGCGCGCGCGTTCGCATCATGCCAGTCGGCAGCGGTGAGCTCATGCCCTTCGGGATGTCGCCAGCTGATGTCCTTGTGCTCACGATCCACCTGGCGCGCGCCCTTGAGGAAGGTATCGCGTCTCAAGCCGGCGGCGTAGCGCCGCAGTGTGAGCAGTTGCCGTACGAACGCAGTCAGCCAGCCGCGTCGCTCGGCGTCGTGCCAATCGAGCCAACTGATTTCATTGTCCTGGCAGTAGGCATTGTTGTTACCGCGCTGCGTGCGACCGAATTCATCGCCCGCCAGCAACATTGGCACGCCTTGCGAAAGCAGCAACGTGGCGAGCAGATTGCGGATCTGCCGTTCACGCAATTCGATCACCGCAGGATCGTCGCTGGGCCCTTCGACGCCGCAATTCCAGCTCAAGTTGTGATTGTGGCCGTCGTGATTGTCCTCGAGATTGGCCTCGTTGTGCTTCTGTTCGTACGCAGTCGCGTCGTACGCGGTGAAGCCGTCATGACAGGCGATGTAATTGATACTCGCCGTCGGACGGCGGCCGGAGGCGCGAAACAAATCGCTGGAGCCGGCGAAGCGCTCGGCGAAATTGCCCAGGATGCCGGGATTGCCACGCCAGAAGCCGCGCACCGAATCGCGATACAGATCGTTCCATTCCGACCAACCGGCCGGGAAGCGCCCGAGTTGATAGCCTTCGGGGCCGACATCCCACGGTTCGGCGATGAGCTTCACATAGCGCAGCGTGGGCTCGGCGGCGACCGCTTTGAAAAATGCCGCGTCGGTGCGAAACGGCGCGTTGTCACGACCCAGCACGGCGGCCAGATCGAAGCGGAAGCCGTCGACGTGCATTTCCTCGACCCAGTAGCGCAGGCAGTCGATGATCAGCTTGCGGGCGGCGGCGTTGCCGATCGCGATGGTATTGCCGGTGCCGGTGCGATCGACGTAACGACTCAGATTGTTGCTGTCCAGCTTGTAATAAGCGGCATTGTCCAGGCCGCGCAGGCTGAGCGTCGGACCTTTCTCGTTGCCCTCGACGGTGTGATTGAACACCACGTCCAGAATGACTTCGATGCCCGCGGCGTGCAGGGTCTTCACCATGGTGCGGAATTCGGCGACCGGATCCTCGATGCCGTACTCCGGATGCGGCGCGAACCACGCCAGCGAGCTGTAGCCCCAATAGTTGGTCAGGCCGCGCTCGGCCAGGAATTGTTCGGGAACGAACGCCTGCACAGGCAACAGCTGCACGGCGGTGACGCCGAGTTGTTTCAGATAGTTGACGACCGCCGGCTGCGCCAGGCCCAGGAATTTGCCGCGCTCACGCTCGGGCACGGCCGGGTGCAGCTTGGTGAAGCCTTTGACGTGCAACTCGTAAATGACGGTGTCACGCCACGGCACCGCCGGCGGACAGTCCTCGCTCCAGGCGAAGCCAGACTGCACCACGCGCGCTTTGTAAACGTATGGTGCACTGTCGGCGGTGTTCAGTTGCTCCGTGGGTTGATCGGGCTGGTGACCGAACACCGCCGGATTCCATTCGAACTTGCCCACCAGCGCACGCGCGTAAGGATCGAGCAGCAGCTTGTGAGGATTGTGCCGCAGACCATACGACGGATCGTACGGCCCATGGACGCGAAAGCCATAGACCACGCCTGGAATGCCATGCGGCGCGGGCAGAAAGCCGTGCCAGCAATTCTCAGTGCGTTCGGGCAGCGGCAGACGAGCCAGTTCCCGCTCGCCGTTCTCATCGAACAGACACAATTCGACGCGCGACGCGCCGCCGGCGCATACAGCGAAATTCACGCCGTCACCGGTCCAGGTGGCGCCCAGCGGCGAGGGTGAGCCAGCTTGCAGGCTGGCGGCGGTGAAATCGGCAGGTACAGCGTTCATCCGACCAATGGTGACCGATCCGGGGGCCGCATGAAAAGTAGCGAATCGCGAAAGTACCTGATTGACATGAGCAACTCAGGTAATCCCTAACTGAATTTTAATCGCGCGCCCAGATCACAACGCTCAACGGCGGCAAGTTGAGCGTGATACGTGCAGGAAAATCTCGCCAGGGCTCTGCGTGGGCCTGCGCCACCGTTTGTTGCGAATAGCCCGAGCCGCCGAATGCGACGTCGTCGCTGTCGAGCAGCTTGCGGTAGCGGCCCGCTTCCGGTGCAGCAAAAGTGTAATGATCGCGTGGCACGGGCGTTGCGTTGAAAACGATCAACAGCTGCGTGCCGCCTTCGCCCGGCAGGCGCTGGCGCATGAAGCCGAACACGCTTTCGTTGGCGTTGTCGGCCTCCAGCCAGCGGAAACCCTCCCAACTGTTGTCGCTGCCGTGAAGCTCCGGATATTCGCGATATAAACGATTCAGGGCGCGACACCAGGCCTGCAGCTGCTGGTGGTGAGGATGTTGAAGCGCGGCCCAGGCCAGGTCCTCGTAATCGCGCCACTCGTGCCATTGGCCGAACTCGCCGCCCATGAACAGCAGCTTCTTGCCCGGATGCGCCGTCATGTAGCCCATCAGGAAACGATGATTGGCGAGCTTCTGCCATTCATCGCCGGGCATCTTGTCGAGCAGCGAGCGCTTGCCATGCACCACCTCGTCATGCGACAGCGGCAGGATGAAGTGCTCCGAGAAGGCGTAGACGAACGAGAACGTGATCAGGCTGTGGTTGTGGCGACGATGAATCGGGTCGTGCGCCATGTAGCGCAGCGTGTCGTTCATCCAGCCCATGTTCCATTTGAAATGAAAGCCGAGTCCGCCCAGATGCACCGGCCGCGTCACGCCGGCGAACGAAGTGGATTCCTCCGCCATGGTCACGACGCCGGGGAAGTAATGGCCGATGGTCCAGTTCAGCTGTTTCAGGAATTCGATGGCTTCGAGATTTTCCCGGCCGCCGTACTGATTCGGCGTCCACTCGCCCGGTTTGCGCGCGTAGTCCAGATAGATCATGGACGCGACCGCGTCCACGCGCAGTCCGTCGATGTGATATTGCTCGATCCAGAACAGTGCATTGGCGATCAGAAAATTGCGCACCTCGTGGCGGCCGTAATTGAAGATCTTGGTGCCCCATTCCATGTGCTCGCCCCGATGTGGGTCGGCGTGTTCATACAGAGCGGTGCCGTCGAAGTCGGCGAGGCCGTGACCGTCGCGCGGAAAATGCGCTGGCACCCAATCCATGAAGACGCCGATGCCCGCCTGGTGCATGCGATCCACGAAGCGCATGAAATCGTGTGGCGAGCCATGTCGCGCGGTGGGCGCGAAATGTCCCAACACCTGATAGCCCCAGGAACCGTCGAACGGATGTTCGGCGACGCCCACCAGCTCGATGTGGGTGTAGCCCATGTCGAGCACGTACGGAATGAGTTGATCGGCCAGCTCGTCCCAGGTGAGGAAGGCGGGCTTGCGATGCCACGAGCGCCGCCACGAGCCCGGATGCAATTCATAAATCGACACCGGCGCTCGCAACGGGTCCCACTGGCGGCGATGGTCCAGCCAGGCGTCGTCGCCCCAGCTATAGCCCTGGATGTCGGCGATCACTGAAGCGCTGTCGGGCCGCAACTGCATCTGGAATGCATACGGATCGGCCTTCATCAGCTGCTGGCCGTGCGCACCGACGATTTCGAATTTGTACAGCGCGCCTGGCGCGGCGCCCGGAACGAATGTCTCCCAAACGCCGGAGTGGCCGCGCATCTCCATGGCGTTGCGCTTGCCGTCCCATTGATTGAAATCGCCGACCACGCTGACGCGCCGCGCATTCGGGGCCCACACCGCAAAGCGAGTCCCCGCCACGCCATCGTGCACCTCGGGATGCGCGCCGAGCTTTCGATGAATGTGGTGATGATTGCCCTCACCGAACAAGTGCAGATCAAGATCAGTGAGGGCGGAGCTCATGGCAGTAGTGGGCCGTCGGGGGTCAGAGGCTGGTGAAGAAAAAGAACGAAGCCCAACTCAAGGTTCCACATCCAACCCCCAACGACTAACGACTACAACACCGGCTTGATGCCCCAGATATTATCCGCGTACTCGCGGATGCTGCGGTCGCTGGAGAACGGGCCCATGCTCAACGCGTTGATCACCGACTTGCGCGTCCATGCTTCCGGGTTCAGGAACAACTCATCGACGCGAGCTTGTGCCGCCATGTAGTCGTGGAAATCCGCCAGCACCAGGAAGTGCTCGCCATGGCTGAGCAGGCGGTCGCTGACCACCTTGGAGTCGAAGATATTGTCGGGCGTGAAATATCCCGAGTCGATCAATTCGATAGCGCGCTTCAGCCTGGGATTCCTGGCCACTTCGTCGGCCGGCGAGTAGCCCTGCGCGCGACGCGCGATCACTTCCTCGGCGGTCATGCCGAAAATGAAAATATTCTCCTCGCCCACCGCATCTTTGATCTCGATATTGGCGCCGTCCAGGGTGCCGATGGTGAGCGCGCCATTCAGCGACAGTTTCATGTTGCCGGTGCCGGACGCTTCCATGCCGGCCGTGGAAATTTGTTCCGACAGATCCGCCGCGGGCATGATCTCCTGCGCCAGCGACACGTCGTAGTCCGGCAGGAAACACAGCTTCAGTTTGTCGCCGATGCGCGCGTCGTTGTTGATGACGTGCGCCACGCTGTTGATGAGCTTGATGATGGCTTTGGCCATGTGATACCCGGGCGCCGCTTTGCCCGCGAACATCACCACGCGCGCCGGGATCGGGGCGTTCGGGTCGTCCAGCAGCTGCTGATAACGGGCCACCACGTGCAACAGGCTCAACAGCTGCCGCTTGTATTCGTGGATGCGCTTGACCTGCACGTCGAACATGGCGTCGACGTTGACGCTCACGCCGAGCAGCTGATGAATGGTTTTCGCCAGTCGCTCCTTGTTGGCGCGTTTGATGACGCGGAAACGGTTGCAGAAGTCGGCGTCGTCCGCCGCCCACTTCAGGCGCTCCAGGTCTTCCAGATCGTTTTCCCAGGCCGAGCCCAGCTTCTCGGTCAGCAACGCCGACAGCAACGGATTGGCCTGCTTCAACCAGCGGCGCACCGCGATGCCGTTGGTCACATTGGTGAAACGCTCGGGCCACAACTCCGCGAAGTCGGAGAAAATGGTCTCGCGCATCAGTCGCGAATGTAGCTTCGCAACGCCGTTCACTTTGTGGCTGCCGACCACCGACAGGTACGCCATGCGCACGCGGCGATCGCCGTCCTCGTTGATGAGCGACATGCGGCGGCGACGATCCAGATCTTGCGGGAACGCCGCGCTCACTTCCTCGAGGAAGTCGCGATTGATCTGATACACGATCTGCAGATGACGCGGCAGCAGTCGTTCGAAGAACGACACCGGCCAGGTTTCCAGGGCTTCCGGCAGCAGCGTATGGTTGGTGTAGCCGCACACTTCACGGGTGAGCTTCCAGGCGGGCGCCCATTCCATGTCGTAGGTATCGACCAGCAAGCGCATCAGCTCGACCACCGTCAAAGCCGGATGCGTGTCGTTGAGCTGCACGGCGATGGCGCTCGACAGGTCCTTCAGCGGCCGACGTTCGGCGAGATGCTGACTCAGCAGATCCTGCAGCGAGGCGCTGACGAAGAAATATTGCTGTTTGAAGCGCAGCTCCTTGCCTTGCGGCGTGGAGTCGTCCGGGTACAGCACGCGCGTGAGGTTCTTGGCCTCGACCTGTTCGGCCACCGCCGCGCCGTAGTTGCCATGATTGAAGTCTTCGATGCGGAACGGCGTGATGGCCCGACCGGACCACAGCCGCAGATGATTCACCGTAGGGCTGCGATTGCCGGGAATGAACAGGTCGTAGCCGACCGCCCAGACATCGTGCGTGTCCACCCATTCGTATCGGACCCGGCCCTGCTCGTCGCGAGTCGCGCGGCAATGGCCGCCGAAGCGCACCCGATGACGCACGGCGCCCTGACCGCTTTCCCAGAAGTTGTGAAAGCCGAGCCAGGAGCTGGCGACTTCGCGCTGGGCGCCGTCTTTCTCGATGACCTGGGTAAAAATGCCGTAGTCATAGCGAATGCCGTAACCGGTGGCGGCATAGCCCAAGGTCGCCAGCGAATCCAGGAAACAGGCGGCGAGGCGGCCCAGGCCACCGTTGCCCAGGCCGGGATCCTCTTCCTCGGCGGCGATGTGGTCCAGATCGTGGCCGAGCGATTCCACGGTCTCGCGCACTTCGGTCAGCAGTTCGTCCTCGAACGAGGACAAGGCGTTGATCAGGCTGCGTCCGAGCAGGAACTCCATGGACATATAACAAATGCGCTTCACTCGAGCGCGCGCGACGCGCTTGCCGGTGGCGATCCAACGCTCGGCAAGTTCTTCACGAACCGCTATGGACAGCGCGTCGTAGATATCGCGGCGGGTGGCGTTCTCGGTCGATTTGCCGAGCACGCGTTCCAGGCGGTCGATGATCGCTTCACGAACGGCGCCGAGGCGCAGCGGCGCCGCCGATCGAATCGCAGAAGTCTGCGCCATGTAAATCCTCGCTTATTTAACTTCGGCCACCTTCTCCTCGACGATGCGCCACGAGCCGCTCTCGCGAACCAGGATCAACTCCTTGCGCAACGAGTTGGTGCCGAACTTCTGGACGAACCGCACGATGCGACGGTCCTCGCCGTCCGGTTCGACGCGCAAGCCTTCGACGATGGGATCGGGCGTCGGGCCGGTGGCCACCTGCTCGCGACGCTGTTCCAACCAGGCTGAACTGCCGGCCGAGTCGGTCGGCGCGGTGAAGCCAGAAGAATAAAGTGCGACAACCGCATCCGCTTCGCGGTTTGCCCAAGCCTGGGCCCAACTCGCGACCACTTCCTCTGGCGAGCGTGCCGTCGTGCCGCTCGAGCGGAAATAGGACGGCGGCTCATCCAGGCATGCGGTCCGGCCGGAACGGTTGCCGGGCTTGGCCTCCGGAATGGTCAGCGCCTCGGAGCGGTTCGGCTGCGTCATGCCGTCAGGCACTCGCAACGCCGGGTTGTTACGGGACGCCAGGTACGGCTCGTTTCGTTCCGGGCAGACCGCCTCGGAACCGCCGCCGCAGGCGGTCAGCAGGGGCAGCAGCAGGGCACAGCACAGGGTCAGACGCCGGGCGGAAGGCTTGTTCATACAGGCAATCGGGGTCATCGAGATCCTGCGGGATGGTCGAACGGAAAAGGCAAACGGCGGATCCTACGCGGGCCGGAAGATTACGCAACCGGCTCGCAACGTACGTCGGTTTTGACCGACGAGGCAATGAAACATTCCTCGTGCGAGCGGTGATGCAGCCGGTCGAGCTCCTCGGCCGTGGGGGTGCGGCCCGAGAACGCCACCTTGGGCCGCAGGGTTACGACCGTCATGGCCATCTTGCCGGCCTCGTTCTTCGCCATCACGCCGACCGCCTGGTCTTCGTAGCTGTCCACCACGAAGCCCTCCTTGGCGGCAAACGACAGGAAAAACAGCATGTGGCAGCTGGACAACGACGCCACGAAGGCTTCTTCGGGATCGACCGCTGTGGGATCCGACAAAGGCACTCGCACCACGTGCGGCGAGCTCGATCCGGGCACCACCGTGCCGCCGTCGAAGCGCCATTCATGCGCCCGGGAATACTTGTTGTCGGTGAAGACGGCGCCGAGGCGCTGCCAGTAGACGGTCGCGGTGTACTCGCTCATCGAAGGAGGTGCGCAAGAGCCGGCGGAGCCGACGGGGAGCCATTGTCCCGCGCCCGCCGCGGGTTTGCCAACGTCATACCCGGCTTCGGGCAGGATTAGCGCCTCACCTGGGGAGCATTGAGAACGACCGCGGCACTCGCCGTATCGCACTGATCTGACAGAGGAATGCACCGGTGCGCTGGATGTACCGGTTACTATCGAGGTCCTGCCCGAGCGTCTGCTCGTGCCGAACCCACAGGTAATCGTTAGCGCATGCCCCATCAATCCGATCTGATTGCACTCATCGCCATGGGCTTCGTGCTGGCCATGAGCTTCGGCTTTCTGGCCTCCAAGCTGCGCATGCCGCCGCTGGTGGGCTATCTGGTCGCCGGCATTGCGATCGGGCCGTTCACGCCGGGCTTCGTGGCGGATGCCGGGCTTGCCGGGCAGCTGGCCGAGATCGGAGTGATCCTGTTGATGTTCGGCGTCGGCCTGCACTTTTCCATCGATGCGCTGCTCAAGGTGCGGAACATCGCGTTGCCCGGGGCGGTCGCCCAGATCGGCGTGGCAACTTTGATCGGCGTGGGATTGGCGCGCTGGTGGGGCTGGAGCACGGCCAGTGGTGTGGTGTTCGGGCTGGCGTTGTCGGTGGCGAGCACCGTCGTATTGTTGCGAGCCCTCGAGCAACGCAACGAACTGGATACCGAGCAGGGCCGGATCGCGGTCGGTTGGTTGATCGTCGAGGACCTGGCCATGGTGCTGGCGCTGGTGTTTCTGCCCGCACTGGCGAACACCGGCGAGGGCGCGCGCGAGAGCAGTCTGCTTGCCAGCCTGGGCGTGACGACGGTGAAGGTCGCCATGTTTGTCGCCGTCATGATGGTCGGCGGTCGGCGGGTGGTGCCCTGGGTGCTGCTGCAGGTGGCACGCACGGGCTCGCGAGAGCTATTTACGTTGGCGGTATTGGCGATCGCGTTGGGCATCGCGTACGGATCGGCGGTGCTGTTCGACGTGTCGTTCGCGCTCGGCGCATTCTTCGCGGGTGTGATGCTGGCCGAGTCGGATCTCAGTCATCAGGCGGCCGAGAATTCGTTGCCGCTGCAGGATGCGTTCGCCGTCATGTTCTTCGTATCGGTGGGCATGCTGTTCGATCCCTGGGTGATCGTGCAGCAGCCACTGCAGTTGCTGGGCGTGATGTTCATCGTTCTGATCGGCAAGTCGGTGGCGGCCTTCGCCATCGTGCTGGCGTTTGGCTATGCGGTACGCACCGCGCTGACCATTTCAGCGTCGCTGGCGCAGATCGGCGAGTTCTCGTTCATTCTCGCCGGACTCGGCGTGCTGCTTGGCTTGCTGCCACCGGAAGGGCGGGATTTGATCCTGGCCGGCGCGCTGTTGTCGATCACCTTGAATCCTCTCGCGTTCGCGACCATCGAGCCGATCGCGCGCTGGTTCAACGAGCGGCCGGACCTGCTCGCGTTCTTGCGCAGGGAGAGCAAGCGCACGACGCTCGCTGCGGAGAGCAAGGTGTCGGCCTTGCGCAATCACGCAGTGATCGTCGGCTATGGCCGCGTCGGTAGCGTGGTCGGTCACGGCCTGCAGGCGCAAGGCCTCGAGTTCGTGGTGATCGAGATGAGTCGCCGCGTCGTCGAGCAACTGCGGGAAGACAAGATCACCGCCGTGTACGGCGACGCCACCGCGCATGGCGTTTTGGAGCTGGCGCAGATCCAACACGCGCGGCTGCTCGTGATCGCTTCACCCGATGGCTTTCATGCCCGGCGCATCCTCGAGCTTGCTCGGGCCAAGAATCCGAAGATCGCCATCGTGGTCCGCACTCACAGCTCCAGCGAGCTGAAATATCTCATCCGCCAGGGCGTCGATCGCGCCGTGATGGGTGAGCTCGAGCTCGCCCTGGAAATGACCGACTATGCGCTGCGCAGCCTCGGCGTCTCCGAAGAACGCTGCAAGCTCCTCACACAATGGCTGCGGAACGAAGGCGTCGCCGGCAACCCGAAAGATCCGGGCGCTTGAGCCTCAGCGCAGGATGGCGTGCAGAATGATGGCGGGGAGCATGGTGAACAACCCGGAAAGGGCGATGGAGATAACCACCAGCAAGTAGATCGCGACGCTCAGTAAGCAAACGACGAGGGCGCCGACCAGCACGATGAGCAATTGTTGCCACACAGGCGTGGCGCGAGGCGCGGCGAGAGTGACCGTTGCGCCCATCCGAGCAAGCGCCTTGAGGCGCTTGTCATAGGCGGGATACATCGGCAGCGCCGAGCCGCTGAGCAATCCGCCGCGACCGGAGCTCCTGGCGACGAGCATGTGAGAGCACCAGGCAGGGAAGTCGCTGCCGTCGCCTATGTAGCGGATTGCGTCGCCGAGAGCTTGAGGATCGCGGGTGAGCTGAACCGCGATCGCGTCGGCCAGATATTTGCGACGACGCCAGACCAGGGCGAGCAGGGGCTCCAGAAAGACGCTGCTGACCAGTCCGCCGAAAAACCCGCCGATCACGATAGGCCCATACAAAGGCATGCGAAGCCGTTCGCGCCAGGTGAGTTTGCCGGAATTGTGACTTCCGGAAGAACGCGATGTTTGCGCATGACCGAAGGGATTGGTCAGGTCGAGGATCAAACGAGCGTCGGCGCTCGACGCGCCCGGCTTCAACGCTTCGCGGAGCGTTTGCCACAAGCGCGTCCACGCCGGAGGATCGACGATGCCGTCGCTGAGTCGGGCGACGAAACCGAACAAGCTCAACGTCTGCGCGACGCGCATCCCTTGCACGACGTCGCCATTGGCAATGAGCCCGATGAGATGTCCCGCCACCGCCTGCATTTGCGCCCGGTTGAGCCTGTCCAACAGCCCCGTGGAAACCAGCACCGTCACGCTTTCATCATCCGGTCCGTACACGGCAGCATTGACGCCGGCGCTTTCGATGATCGCCACCTTCGGCACTTTGATGTTGGCGGCGATGGCCATCTCGGCGACTACGTTTGCGAGTCGCTGTTCCGCGAGCACGCTTTGGTTCGGTGAGCGCAACGCGAGCTCCTGTGCGCCGCTCGCTTCCGCCTCGCGCACGATTCGCTTCAGCGTCATGAGGACGAGGAACACGGCTACCAGGCCTGGCAGCGCCGCGACGAATGCGAGATACAGCCAGCTGCTGATCGGCTGGCTCTCGATGTTTTCGCTGATGGAGTCCAGCGTCTGCAGCACCGCGCCGAGCAGATCGGGCATGGGCACGATCAGGTTCACCAGGTCGAGCAGCAGCCCGAGCAGCGCATAGAACAGCGGTGAGGTCAGCGTGGCCACGACGAAGGCGAGGATGGCGATACCGACCCCTGCGATCGCGCTCACCTGCCATGCGGCGCGGCGATGCCGAGCGATCGCCGCAAAGAAACATTCGCGCTCCTGCGCCGTCCAGACAGGCAGCTCGACGGCGACCATGTCACTCCACCCAGTTGAACGAGCGCGTGACTGCCTTCTGCCAGGAGGCATACAGCCGGCCGCGATCTTCCTTGGTCATGCGGGGCCGCCAGGTGTGCGACACACCCCAGTTGCCGCGCAGCTCGTCAATGCTCTTCCAATAGCCCAACGCCAGGCCGGCGGCGTAAGCCGCACCGAGCGCCGTGGTCTCTGTCACTTGGGGCCGCACCACACTCACATCCAGAATATCTGCCTGAAACTGCATCAACAGATCGTTCACGACCATGCCGCCGTCCACTCGCAGCTCCTGCAATGGAATGCGGGAGTCTTGCTCCATCGCTGCCACCACATCCCTTGTTTGATACGCCGTGGCTTCGAGCGCCGCACGTGCGATATGCCCACGATTCGCGTAGCGCGTGAGGCCGGCGATCACGCCGCGAGCGTGATCCTTCCAGTACGGCGCATACAGGCCGCTGAACGCCGGCACGACGTAAACATCGCCGTTGTCCCGCACACTCGCAGCAAGCGCCTCGACTTCGCCGCTGCTGCGGATCAAGCCCAGGTTGTCTCGCAGCCATTGCACCAGGGCGCCGGCAATGGCTATCGATCCTTCCAACGCAAAACGCGCCGGATTCCTGCCAAATTGATAAGCGACCGTGGTCACGAGACCGGCGGCCGAGGACACCGGCTCGGTGCCGGTGTTCATCAGCAGGAAGCATCCGGTGCCGTAGGTGTTCTTCGCTTCGCCCGGCTCGAAGCAGGTCTGGCCCACCAGCGCCGCCTGCTGATCGCCCAGGATACCGGCGATGGGCACGCCTTTGAGCGGACCGCTGGACACCTCGCCATAAACCTCGCTGGACGATGCGATTCCGGGCAGCACATTGCGAGGTATCGAAAACGTGCGCAGCAGTTCGTCGTCCCACTGCAGCGAATCGAGCCGCATCAGCTGCGTACGGCTGGCGTTGGTCACATCGGTAAGGTGCAGGCCGCCGTTGACTCCGCCGGTGAGATTCCATAGCACCCACGTATCCATCGTGCCGAACAACAAATGGCCCGCTTCAGCCAATGCGCGCGCATTTGGCACATGATCGAGCAGCCATTTGAGTTTCAAGCCGCTGAAGTAGCTGGCGAGCGGCAGACCGGTGATGGCGCGGAAGCGATCTTTGCCGCCTTGGCCGGAGAAATACGCGACCAGTGGATCGACACGCGTGTCCTGCCACACCAACGCGTTGTGCAGCGGCGCCCCGCTGCGGCGATCCCAGATCATCGTGGTCTCACGTTGATTGGTGATGCCGATGGCGACCAGGTCCTTGGCCGTGAGCTTGGCCGCCTTTAACGCCTCGGCAATCACTGCTTCGGTGTTGCGAGCGATGTCCATGGGCGAATGCTCGACCCAGCCGGGCTGCGGAAAGATCTGTGGATGTTCCTGGTTAGCGCTGGCGACGATATTGCCGGCTGCATCGAACACGATGAAGCGCGTGCTGGTGGTCCCCTGATCGATGGCGCCGACGAAGGAACTCATGAGCCTCGCTCCTCAGATAACAGGAAACATGAACACCCGGCGCGCCTCGGCCGATTCGAGCTGCGCCTTGCTGTAAAGGCGGGCGATCGGGCCGTTGCGATGATCCAGCAGCTCCGGACGCCGCTGAATCATTTCATCGAAGCTCTCGCCAGGCGACGCACGCAAGCACCGTTCCTCGTTCAGCATCACCAGGTAGGCCCAGGTGATGGTCTCGTGATATTTGCTCGCCGCCCCGACCTTGGCAACATAGCGCTGCAGGTCCTGCCGGAATCTCACCGCGCCTTCGGGAAAGCCGTCGCGCTGCAAGTAGCTCCACGCGACGCACAGATGCAGGCGATGATCGAACTGCGCTGGATCGAGCGTGCCGCGCTCGAAGGCGAGCAGTGTCTCAGCGATAGTTTCGGCCGAATCGAGCATCGGGTGCTGGATTGCGGTGCTACCCATCAGCGTTTCCTCCCACGTTTGGCGGTCGAGGCCGTACGCTTCGGCGTGGCGCGAGCCACGGCGCGCTCGGACTCGACCAACTGATGACTGTCGGCGGCGCTCAGCTCCAATCCATAGATCTTCTTCAGCTCGGCGATCTGAGCCAGCGTGGACGCGCTGAAAGCCTGCTGGCCATCGAATGCATGCAGCACGATGCCTTCCAGCAAATCGCCCAGCGAGGTGTTCTTGAGCGCCGCCAGAGCCTTGAGCACGCTGAGCAGGCGGGCTTCGATACGCACGCCGGTCTGCACGCGGGTGACGATGGTCACTTCGATGTCCCTTGATACCGTGGTAACTTGGTACCAAGTTACCAGTGGACCCCGGGTAGGGCAAGCCGCGCCGCCGACTCAAGGACCGATAGTGAGATCGACTACGCCCGGCGTGCGCTCGACCGCGACGCGCTGGGAACCGACATCGAGGGTGTAGGTGAGGTAACAAACATGCCGCGGGTTGCTGAGCGCTTCTTTCACGAACACCGCCGCGACTTCGGCGGCAGGCAGCCGGGCCGATAGCGTGAGTACGCCGGGTAGAAACGACGAGCGCAGTTCCGCGCCGAGCGCCTGGCAACGCGTGTAATTGATGGGATCGAGCAGCGTCGGGTCGGTTTCACAGCGCGCGCGCAGATCCACGAGCGAAGCCCCGCAGTGAACCAGATGCACGCGCCGCTCCTGCACGACGGGCTCGCTACTGACGCGAGCTGCTTCGCTCGCCAATGTATTCAAACGAAAGTGGTGAACGGTCTCGTGGATGGTCGCGAGCAGCGAGCGCGCGCCATACCACACACCATAGGAACCGGCGGAATAGCGCGAAGCGGATGGATGATCGAACGGCCACTGAATGGCGGTCACGATGGGATCGTAAGTCGCAGCGTCGTCGAATGGCCGGGTAATGATGGGCTGCGGCTCGCGGGTCGGCTTGGTGGCCATTTCGTGCTCGATGAGCACTGGCACCGCCGCGGCATCGTCGACCAGTTCCTGAAAGATATCGATGCTGGCGCGCAGGCTCACGATATTGCGATGCCAGTCGCCGCGCGCATCCTCGGTGACTTTATAGCTCTCGCTCACGCGTCACTGGCCGCGCATCACGTCCAGGGTGCCGCGCACCAGCGCGAGCCCCGGCAATCCATATTGTTTGACCACGTCGATGGGCGTGTGGCCGCCGAACTTGCTGTTACGGGCCGACATCCAGCCGTGCGCCAGCGCGTCGTTGCGGGGATAGAGCAGCTTGAGGGATTTGTGAATGCCGAGCAGATGCCCGGCGCGATCCATGAGATCCCGATTCGGCGCCAGCGGCTCGCCCTGTGCATAGCGCTGCAGGGCCGAGCGATTCTCGCTGGACATGCCGAGCAAGGCCAGCCGATCGGCGGTGCTCAACTGCCAGAGATCGAACAGTTTGGTCAGCGCGCCGGCCAGCACTACGCGCCGCTCTCGATTCGGTACCGCTGGAACGACCAGCTCGGGTTGCATGCCCATAAAGGGTGTGGCTCCGGAGGGTTGAGCCGGAAACCTGTAGCACTTCACACGTCTGTGCGTATAGCTATCACATGTCGTTCTCGAAGTCGATGACCAGGCTCGTGGGAAGCGCCCGACGTGCAACCGCCGGGCGCGTTTGAACAGGGCTTACCAGGCGATGCCGTAGTCCTCGCCGTGATACGCGGCCGCGCCCCAGAAGGTGCCGTGCCTGGCGTCGATCTGGATGGCGGTGATCGGGCCGGAATTGTTGGCTGTGAACTCCAGCTTATAACCCTTGCGGATCAGCTCGTTGCGCACCCACTCCGGCACCGAGCTGGTGAGCGTCATCCGGCCGGGAATGGACTCGTGCGAGCCGAACGAATCGCGCAGCTGATAGCTGGTGAAGTTCGCGCCTTCGGCCGCTTCCTGGGGCGTCATGCCGAACTCCACTACGTTCAAAAAGAACTGCAGCAGGTTCTGCTCCTGGGTGTCGCCACCCTGTACGGCGAACGCGAGGTACGGCTTGCCATCCTTGAGCGCCATCGACGGCGTCAGCGTCGCGCGCGGACGCTTGCCGGGCGCGACCACGTTGAACGGATTGTCGGCCGGATCGAGCACGAAGCTCTGCATGCGCTGGCTCATGCCAATGCCGGTCTTGCCCGCAATGGTAGCCGGCAGCCAGCCGCCGCTGGGCGTGACCGACACCACCCAACCTTCTTTGTCGACGGCCTCGACCGTGGTCGTGCCGAGCCGAAAGGTGCGATCGAATTCGGCCAGCGCGGTCGGACTCCACTGATTCGGATTTGTTTTGTCTTTGCCGGGCTTGACAGTGCGCCACGCCTCCAGCTGCGCCTTGAAAGGATTGCTGTCGCCCTGGAACGGATACGGATCCCCGGGTCGCATGTCGGGATCGTTGCGATCTTCTTTGATCAGCTTGGCGCGTTCGCGCGCGTACTCCTTGGACAACAATCCTTTGATGGGCTCTTCGGGCGGGAAGCGTGAATCGCCATAGTAGAAGTCACGATCGGCGAAGGCGAGATTCATCGCCTGATACACCGTGTGGATGTAACGCGCGCTGTTGTAACCCATGGCGCGCAGATCGAAGTTCTCCAGGATGTTCAGGGCCTGCAGCATCGACGGGCCCTGCACCCAGTGGGTGAGCTTGTAGACCTCGATGCCTTTGTAGTTGGTGCTCACCGGCTCTTCCAGATACACCTTCCAATTGGCCAGATCTTCCGGTGTATGCAGTCCGCCGAGCTCCTGCGAGCCGCGCGCGAACTCTTTGGCGATGTCGCCTTTATAAAAACGATCGTAGGCGGCCATGATGGCCTGCTTGCGATTCTTGCCGGCCTTGCGAGCCTTGGCCTCGGCCTCGACCAGCTTGCGCAAGGTGGCGGCCAGTTCGGGTTGACGGAATATCTCGCCCGGTTCCGGACCGACGCGCGAATAGCCCGGCAGCGGCTTGCCGTCCTTGCCTTCGTGAACCAGGAACGTGCGGCGCGACTCGGGCCACTTGCGCAGTTCGTCCTGCCATTTCTCGATCAAGTCGGCGGTCTGCGCTTCGATGGGATAACCGTCGGCCAGTTCGATCGCGGGCGCCAGCACGTCGGCGAGGCTGAGCTTTCCGTACTCCGCCAGCATCACCATGATGCCGCCCGGCGTGCCTGGCGTGACCGCCGCGAGCGGGCCGAACTCCGGTGGATATTCCATGCCTTTGGAACGATAGAACTCGGGTGTCGCCCCGGTCGGCGCCACGCCCAGCGCATTCACGCCGATGACTTTGCGAGTGTGCGGGTTATAGATGAGCGCTTGCGTTTCGCCACCCCAGCTCAACACATCCCACATCGTCGAGGTCGCGGCGATCATGGCGCACGCAGCGTCGACGGCGTTGCCTCCCTGCATGAAGATCCGCGCGCCGGCAGTGGCAGCCAGCGGCTTGCCGGTGACAGCGACCCAGTGCTGGCCGTGCAAAGGCGGCTTGACGGTTTTAGCCTGCGACGGCGAGGCCGTCACTGCGATGCAGGCCACCAGCACGGCGGCCAGCCGGGAACGGGCCAGGAGAAAACGAGAAGGCATCGTGACCGTACCTGTCGACTGACGGGGCACGGATCTTAGCGCGAGCGGCGGCGGACTCGCGCGCCGCCGCTCGCTGATCGAATCGCCTTACAGGCGCCAGCGCACGCCGAGGGCGAACGAGCGGCTCAGCAAGGTGTTGCCGAAGTTATGCGTCGTCGGTCCGCCGGCATCGCCGAACTTGTAGTACGACTGCTGCATCTCTTCGGTGAGATTCACCGCGTCGAACGACACCGCCAGCTTATCGGTGATGTTGTACGACACCTGCAGGTCCAGGCTTTCCTCGGGCGAGCGCCAGATGCCGATGGGGTTGGCGAACTGACGCTGCTCGTTGTTGTTGAGGAAGTCGTCGCGCCACACGTAGGACAAGCGCACGCCCACACCGGCCCGGTCGTACGCCAGGGTGAGGTTATAGGACATATCGGAGACGCCGAAGAATTCCGAAGTCTCCTCGCCGATGATGTTGCCCTCGCTGTCGGTCATCGGAATGTTCTGCTCGGAGTTCAGCTTGGTGAAGCTGCCCGTGGCGCCCAGGCCGCGCAGGAAGCCGGGCAGGTACTCGGGGAAGTACACGAAGCCCAGCTCGATGCCTTCCAGCAAGCCGTCCGAGGCATTGACCGGCTGGGTGACGACGAACAGATCGGTGTTCAGGCCCGAGTTCTCGATGGTGATGAAGCGGGTGAGCGGCACCACCAACCCATCGATCTCACGACGGAACAACGTCGCGTACAGCGCGCTGTCGGGCGCGAAGTACCACTCGGCAGTCAGGTCGTAGTTCTTGGCGGTCGCCGGCTTCAGATCCGGATTGCCGCCGTTGCCCCGGCCGTAGCCCAAGCCCGTCAGATCGCCCACCAGGCTGTAGTTCGAGTTCAGATCGAAGAACGCCGGCCGGCGCAGCGTTTCGCCGTAGTTGAAGCGCACCATCAGGTCGTCGGTAAGCGCATAGCGCAAAGTCAAAGATGGCAGCACGTCGCTGACGCTTTGCTTGGCCGTCGAGCTTCGATCGGTGATCAGGTCGGTGAACTGCATCGGCGTGTCGACGGACACGTAACGCAAGCCGAACTGGCCCTGCAGTTTGCCGATCTCCATGTCGGTCTGCACATACGCCGAAGCGGTCCGCTCCTTGACTTCGAATGTGCGGATCAGCGCCGGATCGCCCAACGGCATCCCGTACAACGCGCGGAACTCATCCTTGTGGTCAGCCGCGTAGTAACCGTTGACCGACATCCAGGAGCTCGGCACGTTGGCCTCGCCATCGAAAAAGCCGCTGTTCACATAGGTGGCGGCACTCGGCAGGATGGTCATGCTGCGCTGGAGGTTGATCTCGAGCTGCGCTTTCGGCGCGTAGGCTTCCGCCTGGCGATCGTCGTAGCGCACGCCGAAGCTGAGCTGGCGGAACAAACCGTCGCCGAGCTGATAATCGCCGTCGATCTGCAGGGTCTGGGCAGCGCCTTCCTGGCGGCCCTTGTTCTGGTAAAGCTGCGCGAGATTCCAGGAAGATGCCTGGTTCAACAGCGAATTGTCGTTGAACTGCCAGGACGGCAGCCCGTTGCCAGCATTGAAATCCACCGTCGCCGACGCGGCCACGCGGTCGGTGCGCACCGCGAAGAAATTGGTGTCGAACTGGCTGTCTTGCAGCGACAGGTCGGCGTTCAACGAGAGTCGCTCGCCGATCTGCCATTTACCGTTCAGGGCATACACGAACGTATCGGTTTCCTGCTCCGTGACATCGCCGCTCTGGAATCCATAGATGTCGCCCACGGTGCGGCTCTTGATGATGTTCGTGCCGGGAAACAGCTCATATGTCGAGCCCGGATCGGGACCCAGCGCGCCCCAGAAATCCACGAAGGTGAAGTGCAGATTGTTGAACCACTCTTCGCGGTAGCCTTGATAGAACGCCTCGAACGTATATTCGGAGCTGTCGTTCGGCGCCCACTGCAGAGCCAGCGTTCCGGCGGGGCGCTCACGATCGCCTTCCAGATCGACGGCGAACAGCGCGTCTCGAGCCAACAGATATTCGTAGGGCACGCCGTTCATGGTGATGGTCGAGCCCGGTGTGGTGGACAGACCCCGGTCGGTGCCGGGTTGCCAGAATTGCGGCGCGTCTTCGCCAGGCCGTTGCAGCCGGCAATCGCCGTTGAAAATGCGCTCGAGCGGCACCCAGTTCGGGTTATAGGGATTGCCTGCCGGCGGGTCCAGGCAGCTGTCGTTGTCGACCCCGAGGCCGTTCGGTTGAGCGTCCTCGTGCAGGAATGGCAACAGCGCGCCGGCGGTGATGCTCTGATCGCGATAGCGCACGCGGGAATAGCTGCCGTTCAACATCACCCCGAAGCGGCCGCCGCCCACATCCCAGGTGTTGGCCAGCAGCACGCTGGCGTTCGGATCGATATCGTCGCGCTGCTCCTGTGTGGTCGCGCGCGCGTTCAGCGACATCTCGAAACCAGGGAAATCGAACGGCCGACGCGTGGTCACGTCGATCTGGCCAGCAAGCCCGGTCTCCAGTTGATCGGCCGCGCGGGTCTTGTAGACATCGACCCGGCTGATCAGATTCGCGGGAATGTCCTGCAACGCCAGTTGCCGGCCCGATTCCGGCGGCGGAGACGCCGTGAACACGTTCCGACCGTTCCAGGTGGTCTGCACGTCGTCGAGACCGCGGATCACGATGCCGTCGGCTTCGCCGCCGCCGCGATCGGTGATCTGAATGCCGGCGATACGCTGCAGGGCTTCGACCACGTTGTTGTCGGGCAGTTTGCCGATATCTTCGGCGACGATCGACTCGACGACCTGCGTTGCCTCCCGTTTGTTTTCCAGACCTTGCACCAGACTCTGGCGCACGCCGGTGACCACGACCTCCTCCAGCTCCACCGATTGTGTCGAGGTTTGCTGAGCGACCGCGCTCACCGATAAGGACAGCGCCGCGAGCGCGGACGCCGAATGAACACCAATTCTCTTGGCCACGATCAATCCCCCCAAGCTGCCATGACGGCCATTAATTTCTCAGACAAATGCTATCTGCAAAATGTCCGACAAATCAAGATGCCGATATCGGGCACGGTATTGGGGCTGGGGGCATCCCTTGTGATCGGGCCACGCTGCCAGGAGAATCCGGGAGGTCGCATACGACGCCCAGACCCGGCCGATGCCCATACTCAAGTCGAATCAAGCCGCTGACGGTGAACGGCACAGCCGCAAGCAACTGCGCCTGCACAGCTCCATCGCGCGGGATCTGGGCATGCGGATCGTATCCGGCGGCTACCGCCCGGGACATGTCCTGGCCGGCGAAATCGAAGCCAGCGGTCAGCTCAAAGTGTCGCGCTCCGCTTATCGCGAGGCCGTGCGCATGCTGGCCGCCAAAGGATTGGTACAAAGTCGAACGCGCACCGGCACACGCGTGAGCGCCGTCGAGCAATGGCACCTGCTGGATCCCGACGTGCTGACGTGGGTGTTCGCCGGCGAACCCGAACTGGAAGTGCTGCAAGGCTTGTTCGAGTTGCGCACCATCATCGAACCGGAAGCGGCCGCGCTGGCTGCGGCGCGCCGCAGCGATAAAAACCTGCAGATCATGCGTGGCGCGCTCGAGCGCATGAGCCAGCATACGTTGAACGTCGAGGCAGGCCGCATCGCCGACAAGGAATTTCATTCCGAGCTGCTGCGCGCGACGCGCAACCCCTTCATCATTTCTTTGACCAACGGCGTGGCGTCGGCGGTGCATGCGTTGACGGAATTCAAACAACGCGCTCAGGCACTGAAGCGCGATCCGCTACCCGAGCATTGGCACGTGTTCGAAGCAATCGCGCATCAAGATGCGCAGGCGGCGCGCGCGGCGATGGCGGAGCTGATTCAACTGGCCATCCATGACATGCCGGTGAAGCGCTGGCCCGAGAACTGGACCGATAGCCGGCTGGTGCGGGATTCAGAGTCGATCTGAAGGACCGGAGCTCATCGAAGACGCTCTCGATGAGCCCCGGCCGCAAACGTCACAAACGTCGGCTCACTGCGCCTGGGTCGTGAGTTCGGCTTGCGCAGCTTTACGCGCCGCTTCGAACTCGTCGCCCGGGAGCCACTTCGGCGCTTCCGCCGGTGAAGCATTGGCGATGTTGTTGCCGACGTAGAAGCACAGCTGCGCATCTTCGATCATGCCGTCGAAGTTCCAGTCCGGCTGGATCTCATCCGACTGCTGGTGATAGTGCTGCGCCTCGTACTGCGCGTGCTGCTCCTTGCCCCACTCCGCCGGCTTGCCGATGAACTCGGTGCCGGTGTCGAGGTACAGCGCGGGCACGCCGATCTTGGCGAAGTTGAACTGATCGGAACGATAGAAGAAGCCGCGATCCGGATACTGATCGGCGGTCACCACGCGATCCTGCATCTTGGCGACGGCCTCGACGTAGTCGTCGATGGTCGACTTGCCCTTGCCGACGAACACGATGTCCTTGGCGCGGCCCCAGATGTTGCCGCCGTCGATATTGATGTTCGCGGCGATCTTGCCGGGCGCCACCGTCGGATGCTCGGCGTAGAACTTCGAGCCCAGCAGGCCCTGCTCTTCGGCCGCCACGAACAGCAGCATGATGGAACGTTTGGGCGGCTGCGGCAGCGCCTTGAACGCCTTGCCGATGGCGAGCAGCTGGGCCACGCCGGCGGCATTGTCCATGGCGCCGTTGAAGATCCTGTCGCCTTCCGCATTGGGCTCGCCCACGCCGAGATGATCGTGATGCGCGGTGTAGATCACATACTCTTCGCTGAGCTGCGGATCGCTTCCCTTCAACACGCCGTACACGTTGCCGGTACTGGAGCGATTGATCTTGTTCTTGAACTCCAGCGAGGTGGTCACGCCGAGCGGCACCGGCTGGAAGTCCTTG
The DNA here is from genome assembly GCF_016801985.1 of Steroidobacter gossypii. GTDB lineage: Bacteria > Pseudomonadota > Gammaproteobacteria > Steroidobacterales > Steroidobacteraceae > Steroidobacter > Steroidobacter gossypii. The sequence goes on from NZ_JAEVLS010000001.1 coordinate 1,033,746, forward strand.
GATTTCGCCGCTTCGAGCAGCTTGTCCAGATCCTGGCCGGCAAGCTTCACCAGCTCGCGCGAGGCATCTTCGGTAAGCCAGCCTTTGACTTGAATGCGCGGCTCGCCCGCGGCCGGCAGCTCGACCTGCTCGCCCGTCCAGGACGATTGCACCACCTGGAACGGATAACCCGCCGACGGCGTGGTGTGGATGATGATCGCACCCGCGGCGCCCTGGCGCGCGGCGCTTTCATACTTGTAGCTCCAGCGACCGTAGTAGAGGCGCGTGTCGCCGTTGAACAGTTTCGGATCCCAATCCGGATCGTTGTTCAACATCAGCAGGACCTTGCCCTTCAGATCCTGGCCCTTGAAATCGTCCCAGCCGAACTCGGGCGCCTGGATGCCGTAGCCGACGAACACCACTTCGGCGTTCTTGATCGAGCCTTTCTCATCCTGCACGCCGCTGCCGGCGATATATTGATCCCACCATTTGAACGACGCGGTCTGGCCGCCCTTCTTGAAGGACCACTGTTTCGGCATCTGCGCGGTGACGCCGACGACATCGAACGCCTGCTGATAGCTGCCATCGGCGCCGCCGGGCGCGAAGCCGATCTGTTGCAGCTGATCTGCAAGGTACTGGCGAGCCTTCTCGTCTCCCGGCGTCGCGGGGCCGCGCCCCTCGAATTCATCGGACGAGAACCTGGTGATCTGATCGCGCAGATAATCTGCGGAAATCTGGCCGGCGGCAGTGGTAGCTTCGGCGCTGACCGGGCTGGCCGCTTCGGGCGCGGGCACCGGCTTGGGCTCTTTGGGTTTGCATCCGGCCACGGCCGTGAGCAGTGCGGCTGAAATCAGCAGCGCTGACAGCGACCGCCGGGGTCGCAACACTGTATACATTGAAAACTCCGTGCAACGGCTGACGGTGACCGGGAACTGTAACAGATGTCCTTCGTAAAGCAGTCCTCCAGTCGACCTCACCTCCTGCTGATTTACGCCGGCCATGCAGGTGGCCGCACGCACGAAATGGTTGCAGCGGTGAAGCGAGGCGTGGCGGACGCGGGCGAGGATCTCGAGCTAAGAGCATTGCCTGCTTTGCAGGCAGGCGTGGACGACCTGTTGTGGGCGAACGGCTTGCTGATCGGCACGCCCGAGCACTTCGGCTACATGGCCGGCGCCATCAAGGATTTTTTCGATCGCACGTTTTATCCGGCGCAGGGCCGCGTCGAGGGGCTGCCTTATGCAATGTTCGTCAGCGCCGGTAACGACGGCACTGGCGCGGTCGCTGCCATCGAGCGCATCGCCCTCGGCTATCGCTGGAAACAATGCGCCGAGCCGCTGATCGTCAAAGGCGAGCTGTCCGCCGCCGATCTGCAACGCTGCGCCGAACTGGGCCAGACGTTCGCTGCGGGGCTCGCGCTCGGCGTGCTCTGAGATCGCGACACTCACAAGGTTAATAGCGCTTTGCGAAGTGCGAAGGCCGCGAATCGTGTGACGTAGTTGCTCGCTTTCCGCCAAATCCCTGAGGACACTCGCGGCATTCCGAGTCGCCAGGAACTCCAAATCGGTCACATCAGTTTGGCCAGCGACTTCCGATAACCAAGGACAAGGACGCTCCTTCAAGCGCTCGACGATGTGGAATGGAAGACGTGTTGCAACAGTTATGGCTCGCGGTCGGCCTGATGGCCGCCTTCATCGCCGGTGCGGTTTACTGGCGACGCCATCACCTGCCCGCGACCGCCGCTCGCACCTCGTCGCGCCCCGCTACTCTGGTGTATCGCGATTCGCCCACGGTTCGGGTTGCCGATTCCCAGCGAGTCGACCGCGCACGTAAGGTGATTCGGCTGAAGGTCGGCGAGTCGCTGGACCTGCTGCCCACGCCTGCCGCCATGCCGCCGCGCTTCCGCGTCCATTGCAAGAGCATCGTGGACGGAAGCGACCTGGAGGCCGCGCACATCGGCATCGAATTCGGCGGTGCGCAGTTGAGCTGCGGCCCGCTGGTCGACGAAACCGCGTTCAACGAGTACGTCATTCCCCGCGCCAGCCGTGATGAGCACCGCAGCTCGGTGTTCTACTATCACGAGCGCGGCGACTCGATCGAGTTCATGCGCGCCAAGCTCAAGTCGGCCGATCCGAAGACCGGCCAGATCGAGCTGGACGTCATGCAGATGCACGCGAATTGGCCGAATCGCTTCGGCGAGGAATGACGGCTTACTTCTCTTCCACCATGACGCGCAGGCGCTCGATGGCCTGATCCCAGCGCGAGGTGATCAATTCGATGCAGCGTTGCGCCTCCGCCAGTTGCGAAGGCTCGATCTGCCACACGCTGTCGCGCCCCTGATAGACACTGCTCACCAGGCCGGCCTCCTTCATGACTCGCAAATGTTTGGCGACGGCCTGACGCGTCACGTCCACGTTTGCGGTCAACGTGGCGGTCGAGGAAGGGCCGGCCGCGGACAGGTAGATCACCAGCCGCAGCCGTGTTTCATCGCCCAGCGCCGCGAACACCGGCGCCGAAGCTTTGAGCCTGAGCTCAGGTCGCTTGAGTGACATAGCGTTCCAGATTCCTGAGCTGCGCGTCCCAGCCCTCGCAGTTGTCGCCGAACACTTTCGCGCGCCGCGCGAGAGAGATGCTGTCGAAGCCCGACTCGGTGATGGTCAGTAGCGTGCCGATTTTGCCGTCGACCTGCGCGTCGCTGAGCTTGAACTCCACCAGCGTGGTGGGTTCTTTCGCGTAATCGACGCCGGCATCTCTCGCGCCCGGATGCCAGCGCCAGGAGAATAGATGTTCGGGCTGCATCCGCTCTACGGTCATGTCGAAGTCGCCGCCATACTCTTCCGGCGCCCGCATGCGGACTTTCGCTCCTGGCCTGAACTCGCCATCCACGGTGGCGACGCCGAACCACTCGCAGAATTTCTTGATGTTCGTGACCGCCTCCCAGACCCGGCTGCGTGGCGCGCGCAACAAGGCCTGCCGCTCGATAGTGTTTGTGACCTTTGACTCGTTCATTGCGCACCTCCGCGCTACTGACAACCGAACGGTTGCAATATAACTCGTGCCCACCCCATGTGCAACCATTCGGTTGTCGATCAAAGCGAGCGTGGGTCCGACGCGCTTCCTATAATGAAGCGCATGCCTGCCACCAAATTGAGCCGCGAGTTCTACGCCCGAGAGACGTTGCTGGTCGCCCGCGATCTGCTGGGCATGCATTTGATTCACGATGGGCCGGAGGGCGAACAGGTCGGCCGCATCGTCGAGACCGAGGCATACAAGGGCCCTCACGATCTGGCGGCTCACTCTTCGCGCGGGCGGACTCGCCGCACCGAGGTGATGTTCGGGCCGCCGGGGCATGCGTATGTGTACTTGATCTATGGGTTCTGGAACTGCCTCAACATCGTGACCGCAGCCGATGGGACGCCTCATGCAGTGCTATTGCGCGGGCTGGAGCCGGTGAAGGGAATCTCCAGTACCACCCACGGGCCGGGGCTTTTATGTCGTGCGCTACATATAGATCGCAGCCTGAATGGCGCGGATCTGCTCGGTAGCACCTTGTGGCTGGAAAAGCCGGCCCGATATCGGCCACCCGAGGTGGCCCGAGCGACCCGCATCGGCGTGGACTACGCTGGGGATTGGGCCAAGAAGCCTTGGCGTTTCTACGATGGGGATTCGCCCTACGTGTCCACAGTCAGTGCAGCCGCCCGCCGGCGTGCACTGACACCGGATGTGGGGCCCGGCCGGGCGCGGCTGGCGCGCAAATAGCGTAGTATTCCCGCCTTTTCACCTGAACGGGATTCAGCTCCACTGTCCGTCATGCAGCCTGCTCCGCGCGAATTGTTCTCCTATCGCAAGTACTGGGCGTCCCGCTTCGGCGCTGCTCCGTTCCTGCCCATGACCAAGGAGGAGATGGACGCGCTCGGTTGGGACAGTTGCGACATCATCGTGGTCACTGGCGACGCCTATGTGGATCACCCCAGTTTCGGCATGGCCATCATCGGTCGCGTGCTCGAAGCGCAGGGATTCCGCGTCGGCATCATCGCGCAGCCCGATTGGCGTTCCACCGAGGACTTCGCGCGTCTCGGCAAGCCGAACCTGTTCTTCGGCATCACTGCCGGGAATATGGATTCGATGGTGAATCGCTACACGTCGGATCGTCGCATTCGAAGCGATGATGCGTACACGCCGGCTGGCGAAGGCGGCAAGCGGCCGGATCGGTCGGTGATCGTTTATTCGCAGCGGGTGCGCGAGGCCTTCAACGACGCGCCCATCGTGATCGGCGGCATCGAGGCCAGCCTGCGACGAATCGCTCATTTCGACTACTGGTCGGAGAAGGTGCGGCGCTCGATTCTGCTCGACGCCAAAGCGGACCTGCTGGTGTATGGCAATGGCGAACGACAGATCGTCGAGATCGCGCATCGCCTGGCCAAAGGCGAGCCCATCGGGCAAATCACGGATCTGCGTGGCACGGCGTTCGTCCGGCATGCAACGCCAGATGGCTGGACGGAGATCGATTCGACCACCATCGATGAGCCTGGGCCGCTGAATCCGCCCATCGATCCGTACGCGGCGAACGATGCGAGATCGAAGGCGGCGATGGCCGCATCCCATAACGCGACCACTGCAAGTAATGCGACTGGCGCCGCGCCCGGAAATAACCCTTCGAGCGGCGCGCCGGCAGGCAACATGGCGGCGACGAGCAACAGCCCTGTGCTCGAGGGCGGGAGTGCTGCTGGACCTGCGTCGGGGCCGGCGTGCGCCAGCACGGCGACGCAGCCGGTCGCGAAGGTGGTGAAGTTTCTTCGGCACGTGAAGTCCGCCGATCGGGCGCAGTCCGTCATTCGGATGCCTTCGTTCGAAGCGGTGCGTGACGATGCCGTTTTGTATGCACACGCGTCCCGCATCCTGCATCTCGAATCCAATCCCGGTAATGCACGCGCGTTGGTGCAACGGCACGGCAATATCGATGTGTGGCTGAATCCGCCGCCACTGCCGCTCAGCATGAAAGAAATGGACGCGATCTACGAGCTGCCCTATCAGCGCGTGCCGCATCCGTTCTATGGCGAGCAGAAGGGCGCGAACAAGATTCCGGCGTACGAGATGATCCGTTTCTCCATCGCCATTCAGCGTGGCTGCTTCGGCGGCTGCACCTTCTGCTCCATAACGGAACACGAAGGGCGGATCATTCAGAACCGGTCCGAGAACTCCATCATCAAGGAGATCGAGACCATCCGCGACACGGTGCCCGGTTTCACCGGCGTGATCTCGGATCTGGGCGGGCCCACGGCGAACATGTATCGCCTGGCGTGCAAATCGCGCGAGATCGAAACGGCGTGTCGCCGGCCGTCGTGCGTGTTCCCGGGCATCTGCCCCAACCTGAACACCGATCACACGCCGCTGATCAATCTGTATCGGCGGGCGCGAGCCCTGCCGGGCGTGAAGAAAATTCTGATCGGCTCGGGCGTGCGTTACGACCTGGCGGTCGAATCGCCGGAGTACGTCAAGGAGCTGGTTCAGCATCACGTCGGCGGCTATCTCAAGATCGCGCCCGAAGCGATCGGCGAGGGTCCGCTGTCGAAAATGATGAAGCCGGGCGTGGGGACGTATTATCGCTTCAAGGAGCTGTTCGAGAAATATTCCAAGGAAGCCGGCAAGGAGCAGTACCTGATCCCGTACTTCATCGCCGCGCATCCGGGCACGACCGATGAAGACATGCTCGAGCTTGCGCTATGGCTGAAACAGAATGGTTATCGCGCCGATCAGGTGCAGGCGTTCCTGCCCTCGCCGATGGCCACGGCCACGGCGATGTGGCACTCGGGCAAGAACCCGCTGCGCAAGGTCACTCACTCCAGTGAAGACGTGCACATTCCAAAGGGCTTGAAGGTGCGTCGTCTGCACAAGGCGTTCCTGCGCTGGCACGACGCCAACAACTGGCCCATCCTTCGCGACGCGCTACGTCGCATGGGTCGCGCCGATCTGATCGGTCCCGGCAAGCATCATCTGATTCCTGCCTGGCAGCCACTCGGCACGGGCGACGCTCATGAAGGCCGCCGCTTCAAACATGGGGCGCGTCCACAGTCGCACGAACGCAAAGCTTCGAACGATCAGCGTCGTCATGCCGTGCCGGCGTCCGCATCCCGTCCGAAGCTCGCCGGCGCGCCGCAGGCAGCGCCAGGCAAAGGCGCTTCGGCGAAACCGATGAAATTCCGCACCCAGCACACCGGCCTGAAAGGCGTGCGCCTGCCGCGCTCGAAGTAACAAAGCAGCTTCGATCTCTGACCGGCGGTGTTGTGCGCCGGGCAAAAAAAAGGCCCACCGAAGTGGGCCGACGCAGGGACGGGGGGTCGAGGAAACAAAAGCGGCTTATCGAACCATGGTGGTCAGTGGCTAACTGCAATCTTCAGACAAAAACAAACCTTTCTCAGAACGAGTGAGTCAGCTGAACTGCGCCCCAGAGGGTGTCGCGTGACGCAGGGCCGTCGCGCAGCTCGGCCGTCTGATAGTGCAGGGCATAGCTGAGCTGCGTCTGGTCCAAGATCTGCGTGACCACGCCGATCCACGCTTCGGCGAGCAGCGGCTCCACCTCATCCGAGGTGTAGCGGACCTCGCTATCGCGAAACTGACCTTGCAGGAACGCGTTGTAAGCACGAGCTTTGACGCGAGCGCCGAGGAAGACGTACAGCTCACGACCGCCGCGATAGCTCTCGGTCGGCACCGGCGCAGACATGTAATCGGTCAGCTCGGGCGCGAATCCCCACCAAGGCGAGTTGAAGCGACCCGCACGCATCGAGATCGACGCGCTGGCTTCGGTAAGAAAACCGACACTGCCCTGCACGGTCGTCTTCACATCGACGTGACCATTGGGATCCGCGATCCACAACTCCTGTCTCGCGAGGGTGTAGCGCGCAGTGGGCTCGCCGCCTGCGGAGATCTGATGATCATACCCACGCGGCGATTCCGACCCGACCAGTTCATGCACGGCGCTGTGCAAACGCTCCGACACCGACAGACCAAGCACACCGACAGTGAGGCTGCTGGTCCAGGCGCCGAGCTCGTCCGCATCCACGTTCACCCGGCCGTTCGAAACAAACAGCAGGCTGGCATACGGTCGATCGTCCGGCTGCACCTCGTCGATCAAGGTGTTGCTGGGCGTGAAGGCCATCAGGCCGATCTGTCGCGCGTAATGCACTTCGCTCTGCTCATCCTGGTCATACATCAGACCATCGACACGGCTCAGCAGTGGCTCGAGCGACAGCAGTCCGTCGCGAGCGCGCTCGCCAGAGATGGTGATGCTCATGCCGCCGGTGTAGTCGCGGTCCTGGTTGTCGCCGGCGAACAGATCGTTGTCGATCTGCACTCGCACCGCGTCAACGCCATCGAACCAGCCGAGACGCTGATCGGACACGACCACCTCGGCAATGGCTTCTTCGACCGCTGTCGGTGTTTCGACAGTAACGGCCGGCGCAACCATCACCGGCGTGAATTCATCGAAGGAATCAGCGGGCGACACACTCTGCGCGCGCGCTTCATTTCCAGTAACTGCCAATGCAGCGGTGCCTAACGCCGCCAGCACCGCCCAGCGCAGCTGCGCCGCCCATTCGCTCTTGTTGGTTGTAGACATATACATACCCTTGCCATTCGTGCCGCGCCGTTTGCCACGCTCGCTGTGATGTTTTTCCGTGGCGCTACTGTCTCCAAAGTGGCGGCCTCGATAAACGCGACGAACGGAATGACATTCATGAATCGCCAGTCATGAATCGCCCCGATTCGAGTAAGACCGCCTCCATCTCACTACTGGTGCGGCAACCACACCGTCGCATCGTTATTGCAATCGCACTGCTGCAGATGCACTAATCCACTTGTGATGCGCAGAAATTAGCGGGAGAGCGTGATCGGACTGTTGGCCCAGCCGTGAGCACGCCGTGAAAAAAGCCATCCCTCTGATTGGCGCGGGGTGCGAAGCGGATTTCGCCGCGATCAGGGCGATGCCTGACAGGCAATGGAATCTTTCCTGGGGGGAAAGAAAAGATGGACAAGTTCACCTGCATGCTGGCGTTGACGAAGGTGGTCGAATTGGGGAGCTTCGCGGAAGCGGCGCGCCACATGAAAGTGTCCGCGCCGATGGTGACCAAGTACATCATTCATCTCGAGGAGATACTGGGCTCGAGGCTGTTGAATCGCTCCACCCATTCACTGAGCCTCACCGATGTCGGCCAGCTTTATCACCAGCGTTGTGTCCAGATCCTCGAGGACATCGGAGAGGCGGAAGCAGTTGCCGGCGCGAACAGCGCCGTGCCGCGCGGCGCATTGAAGATCTGTGTTTCCGGCGCCTTCGATCTGTCGCATGTCGGCCCGGTGCTGCTCGAATATTTCGAGCGCCACACCGACGTGCGGCTCGAGGTCACCGAGAGCAATCATCTGTTGGACCTGGTGGAGGAAGGCTTCGACGTGGCGGTGTGCGCCTGTCGCGAGCACCGCACCGGCAACCATGCGCGGAACAACAACCTCGCCAGAAAGAGGCTCGCCATCTCGCGCATCGTGGCCTGCGCCGCGCCGGCCTATCTGGAAAAGAATCCGCAGCCGACCATTCCGGACGACCTGCTTCATCACAACTGCCTGGTGTTCGGCGATTCGGCGCCCACCTCTCAGAAGAAATGGCGCTTCGCGCGCGACGGCGGCGATTTCCCGGTGCAAGCGTTGGGAACGTTGCGCGCGACCAGCAATGAATTGCTGAAGCAGGCGGCGCTACGTGGCCAGGGCATCATTCTTCAACCCACGTTCAACGTGCACCAGGAGCTGAAGAGCGGCGCCTTGCGACAGGTGCTGGCCGACTACGACGCCGGCTCGCTCGGGATTTACTTGATCCATCCCGAGCGGCGGCATCTGGCGACCAAGGTGCGGGCTTTCATGGAGTTGGTTGAAGGGCGCTGGGGTACGAACCCAGACGTAGATTCCTTTTGGCCTGACGGCTGACGGACGGTGCGCGTGGGCACGGACGCCAGTGTTATCAAGCAGCCTGCTCATCCATCCCGCACACTGCGCTCCAGTTCCCACTGGCCCCACGGCACGCCACGGCGCACATGAATGCCAAAGCCGGCGTGCTCGAAGTGTCGTGACAGGCGCGAGCGATACCAGGCAGCGTCGCGCAGGTTGATGTCGCCGTCGCTGGTGGAACGATCGGCGTTGTCACGCCAGTCCTCGCGGGTCGGCGCATGGAAGTACAAGGCGCCACGCGACAGCCGGCCTAGATTCGCCAATGCCTGCACCGTCTCACGATCAGACAGGTACTGCATTACGTCGTAACAAATGATGAGATCGAAACGGCCGCGCGGCCGATACGAAGCGAGCGATTCATGCACCCAGCCGTGTTCGCGGCACAAGTGCTCGCTGACCTCCAGGCCGACATACCTCGCCCCGGGAAAAGCTTGCAACAACGGCGCACGTAGCCAGCCGAGCCCGCAGCCGGCATCCAGAATTCTCTTGACCGGCAACTCCAGCTGTTTCACCAGCGCCGCCACCATGCCGGCGCGACGGGCCATCTCCGTGCGGGTTGTAACCCGCGTGCGCGGATTCATATAGAAGCGGCGATAGAAGCTGGCGTCGAAGCGTTTGGACATCGCACGAGGGATCTGACCGGGGGTCGGGTGAGTTTACTTCTCCTACGGCCCGTTCTTGATACTCCCACACCCGTCCCCACCTAGTTCGTCATGACCAACCTGGAAACCAACCATGGGCATTCGTAACCCGCCCTCGTGGATGTGGGCCGAGGCCTGCGAAATGCTGGAGCGGGCTCAACAGCTGCAGCGCCAGTTTTTCCGCTTTGGTCACTCGGTCGCCGCCGAGCCTCGCTGGGAACCGCCGGTCGACATCCTGGCTTATGCCGACGAGGTTCATGTCGCGGTGGCGCTGCCCGGCGTGGCCGCCGAACACATCGAAGTCCGCACCGACAGCGGGCTGCTGATCGTGAGCGCGAAGCGCGCATTGCCGGTCACCAGTCGCGCCACCGCGGTTCATCGGCTGGAAATTCCTTATGGCCGCTTCGAGCGACGCATCGCGCTGCCCGAGGGTCGTTATCAATTGTTGGAACAGGTGTACGCCAACGGCTGCCTGGTCCTGCGCCTGGCACAACGCTAACTGGCCTGGCCAACGCTAACAGCGGGAGCCTCATTCATCATGACTGACTCGACACGCAACAACGCTCAGCGGCCCGAGGGCGAGAGCACGCACACCATCACCGACGACATGCTGGTCGTCATTCCGGTGCGCAACCTGGTGCTGTTCCCGGGAACGGTGGTGCCGGTGGCCATCAATCGCGATCGCTCGCTCGCAGCCGCGCAGGAAGCCGTGCGTAACAATCGCAAAGTCGGATTCCTGTTACAGCACGATCCAGACCTGCAGGCGCCCACCGGCAGCGACCTGTACTCGACCGGCACGGTCGCGAACATCGTGCGGTATGTGACAGGCGCCGACGGCACTCATCATCTGGTCGTGCAAGGCGAGCGGCGCTTCCGCGTGCTCGATTGGCAGAACGGCCTGCCCTACATGGTCGCGCGCGTCGAATACTTGCCCGATCCGAGCAACGTCGGCAGCGACGTGGAAGCTCACGCGCTCAATCTGAAGCGGCTGTCAGCCGAGGCCATCGGCTTGCTGCCGCAGGCGCCCGCGGAATTGTCGAACGCGATTCAGGCGGTCGAGTCGGCTTCGACCCTGGCCGATCTGGTCGCCAGCTTCATGGATGTGAAGCCGGCCGAGAAACAGGAGTTGCTCGAAACCCTCGATCTGAAGGCGCGCCTCGAGCGCGTCAGCGGCCTTCTGCAAAAACGCATCGAAGTGTTGCGTCTGCAGCGGCAGCTCGAAGAGAAGACGCGCGACGCTATCGACGAGCGTCATAAGGAAGTGCTGTTGCGCGAACAGCTGCGCCAGATCAAGAAAGAGCTGGGCGAAGACGGCGAGAGCGGCGAAGAGATCGCCGAGCTGAAGGAGGCCATCGCCAAGGCCGGCATGCCCGACGATGCGCGTGAGCAGGCCGAGAAGGAATTGAAGCGGCTCGAGCGCATGTCCGACGCCAGCGCCGAGTATTCGATGTTGCGCACCTGGCTGGACTGGATGATCCAGCTGCCATGGTCCAAGCTCGACAAGGAGTCGATCGAAATCGAGCATGCCCGCAAGGTGCTCGATGAGGATCACTACGGCCTGGAGAAGATCAAGCGGCGCATCGTCGAGTATCTCGCCGTGCGCAAGCTCAACCCGCAGGGTCGCAGCCCGATCCTGTGCTTCGTCGGTCCGCCGGGCGTCGGTAAGACGTCGCTGGGCCAGAGCATCGCGCGTTCGCTGGGCGTGAAGTTCGCGCGCGTCAGCCTGGGTGGCGTGCATGACGAGGCCGAGATCCGCGGCCACCGTCGTACTTATATCGGTGCGCTACCGGGCAACATCGTGCAGGCGGTGCGTAAGGCCGGCACACGCAATTCGGTGCTGATGCTGGACGAGATCGACAAGCTCGGCGCCGGCATCCAGGGCGATCCGTCCGCGGCGTTGCTGGAAGTGCTCGATCCGGAGCAGAACAACACCTTCCGCGACAACTACCTGGGTGTGCCGTTCGATCTGTCGAAGATTGTGTTCATCGCCACGGCCAACATGCTCGATACGATTCCGGGCCCGCTGCGCGATCGTATGGAAGTGATCGAGCTCACGGGCTACACCGAGGACGAGAAGGTAGAGATCGCCAAGCGCTACCTGGTGCGCCGGCAGCTCGAGGCCAACGGGCTCAAGGCGGAACAGGCGTCGATCACGGATGAGGCGATTCGCCAGATCGCGCGCGATCACACTCGCGAAGCGGGCGTGCGAAATCTCGAGCGCATGATCGGAGCGGTGCTACGTAACGTGGCCGTGAGAATCGCGGAGGGAAGCATCACTCAGCAGACCGTCGACGTCGGCGACCTCGCCGGCATCCTCGGCGCGCCTCGCTTCGAAAACGAAGTGGCCATGCGCGTCAGCGTACCAGGCGTGGCTACGGGCCTGGCATGGACCCCGGTGGGAGGCGACATCCTGTTCATCGAATCCACGCGCGTGCCTGGCAACGGCAAGCTGATCCTCACCGGTCAGCTCGGCGAAGTCATGAAGGAGAGCGCGCAGGCGGCCTTGTCGCTGTTGAAGTCGCAGGCCGCTCGACTCGGCATCGATACCACGGTGTTCGACAAGAGCGACGTGCACATCCACGTGCCGGCCGGCGCGATCCCGAAGGACGGGCCGAGCGCGGGTGTCGCGATGTTCACCTCGCTGGTCTCGCTGTTCACCAACAAGACCGTGCACAACGACCTGGCGATGACCGGCGAGATCAGCCTGCGCGGTCTGGTGCTGCCGATCGGCGGCGTCAAGGAGAAGACAGTGGCCGCGCATCGCGCGGGCATCCGCAAGGTGCTGCTGCCGGCGCGCAATCGCAAGGACCTCGAGGATGTGCCCAAGAGCGTGCGCGACGAAGTGGAGTTCGTGTTCTGCGAACGCGTCGATGACGTGATCCGCGAGGCGCTGGACCTCCAGTTGAAGGTTAAGCAGGTCGACGCCGCGGCATAAAGCCGATGCAAGACGCCGTGGGTGGTGCTCCCGCCACCCACGGCTGTGAACCCGCCCTGAACCGTGCCAGCCGCGCTGGCACGCGGCGTGCACCCAATCAGCATGAATCGCATTGCAAGATTGGCGCGAAGGGAGTAATCAGTGAGTCATGTTCCGCACTCAATCGCGTGAGATGCGCAACTCAAGCGCGTACCAGCAGCGCCCCCCCGCGAGCCGCGCGGGTCTTCATTATTCCTCGTTGCTTACCGACGCCTGTCTGCACAGATCGGGCACGCTCGGCTCACGTCATGGAACGCACCTGCTTGGCGCACATCGTCACGGAACATGTTCGGCCATGGATCAGTCTTTGAGTGTAGGGTGTCGGCAATCCCCCGGACGAACGTGCGATGGCCGGTGCATCCTCGAGCCACTCGCACCAACGCGTGGGAGTATGCTGATTACGAATTCCGACGGCGTGCACTTGAGGACAGTGTGAACTGCGACCAAGAGCGTGTTGTCGTAACGGGTATATAGAACTCGCGAACCTGGGATGAACTTGCCGGTTCGCTGATTGGAGGGCGGTTCGATGCAGTCAGACAGCCCCAGAGGAAGCTCGCAACGCGGCGAGAGCTTCGTCGAGGCCTTGAGCGCCTACAGCCGATTCCACCGTGCGCAGCACTGGTCGGGTACTTTCGGCGAATTCCTTCGTACCGTTGTTCCCGGCAATACCCGGCAGCTGGCGCGCACCAGCCACGAGTATCTGTGGGACATGCTTTGCTGGTTCGGTAAGAACAGCTCGAATGTGAGCTCCGCCAGCAACGGCAACGGCGCCGCTGCCAACGGCAATGGCAACGGCGTCAATGGCGAAGGCGCCGGGCCCAAGGAATTGTTCAAACGCGAGCTGTTCGGCATCGACGAACCGCTCGGCCGAATCGTCGATTACTTCAAGGCGGCCGCGGCCGGTTCCGATGTCGGCAGGCGCTTGTTGCTGCTGCTAGGCCCGCCGTCCGGTGGCAAATCCACGATGGCCATCCTGCTGAAGCGCGGCCTCGAGGAATACAGCCATACCGACGAAGGCGCCATGTATGCCTTGCAGGGCTCGCCGATGCACGAGTCGCCACTGAATCTCATTCCCGCAAGTCTGCGCGCTGATTTCCGTGACACGTACGGCGTAGAAATCAAAGGTGAGTTGAGTCCGTGGGCGCGCGATCGATTGGAGCGCGAGTTCGAAGGCGACTTTCTGCGCATGCCGGTCGAGCGCATCTTCCTTTCAGAAGCTGCACGCGTCGGCGTGGGCACTTATGCGCCTCACGATCCGACGACTGCCGATCTCGCCGATCTGGTCGGCTCCGTTGACCTGTCCAAAGTGGCGCAGTACGGAGACGAGGGCGACCCGCGCGCCTGGTCGTGGTCGGGCGCCGTGTACGCCGCGAGCCGCGGCGTGCTGGAGATGATCGAGATCCTGAAGGTCAAACGCGAATTCCTGTACCTGTTGCTGACCCTGACACAGGAAAAGAACGTAAAGGTGTCGCGCTTCCCGCTGATCTATCTGGACGAGACCATTCTGGCGCACACCAACCTTGCCGAGTTCCACAAGTTCCTGCAGGAAAAGGAAAACGAGGCGCTGCTGGACCGCATGGTCATCGTCAAGGTGCCTTACACGCTGTCGTATGTGGAGGAATCGCGGATCTACAACAAGCTGGTGTCCGCGGCGCCAGCGTTTCGCGATGTGCATCTCGATCCACATGCCCTGAAGCTGGCAGCGGTGTTCGCCGTGCTCACTCGGTTGTACAAGCCCGAGCGCGAAGGCCTCGACATGTCGAAGAAGCTTCGGCTGTACGCGGGCGAGAGCGTGGAAGGCTTCCCCGAGACCGAGATCACGCGTCTGCGCGCGGAAGCGCCGGAAGAAGGACTGACCGGTGTCAGTCCCCGATTCATCGTGAATTCGATCTCCAACGCCATTACGCGCACCGACAAGAAGAGCCTCACCAGCATGGAAGTCCTGCTGGCGCTGAAGGACTCGATCGAAACCGATGCACGTATGGATGCGAAGGCCAAGAAGCTGTGGATCGATTATCTGGTACTGGCGCGCAAGGACTTCTACAACCGCTGGGTGAAGGAAGACGTGCATCGCGCCCTGTTCGCTTCGTTCGAAGACGAAGCGCAGCAACTGCTGGATAAGTATCTGGACGAAGTGGAGGCCTCGCTCGATCACCGCGAAGTCACCGACCCGATCACCGGCGAGTCCCGTCCTGCCGACGAGCGTTTCCTGCGCTCGGTGGAGGAGAAGATCAAGGTGTCGGAGTCGGGCAAGCTGACATTCCGTCAGGAAGTGGTGCGCAAGGCCATGGTGGCGTACAAGGCCGGTGAGAAATTCACTCTCAACAGCCATTCGCGCATGCGCGAGGCCATCGAACAGTATCTGTTCGAAGAGCGTCGCGACGTGTTGCGGCTGGTCACCTCGGCGGCGCGGCCGGACGACGAAGCCCGTAAGAAGATTTCCGCGGTTCAGGACCGCCTGACCTCGGAGTATGGTTATGACGATCACAGCGCCAAGGAAGCGCTGAGCTACGTGACGACATTGCTGGCACAGGAGTAGCCCCGGAGTGATCCAGGAGTCCCTGAAGTGAACCGAAGGGCGCCCACAAGAGTAATGTCTAGGAGTCTTGTTATTTAGAGACTCTGCCACCGACCTCTCTTGGGAGTACCTGGCCAGAGTCTTGAGACGGGGGTTGCGAGCGACATGAGCGACAACGCATCGGGCGCCGGTTCTGGCGACAGTCGCAGCCCGGGCGAGGCCGGTTGGTACGACCTCTTCTCGCGCGGCGCGAGAGACTGGCTGCGACACAATGACAAGGTGCGCGAGGCCGTTCGCCAGCACCTTCCGCAAATCGTCGCCGGCGCGGACGTGCTCACCGGCGGCGCCAGCACCGTGCGCGTGCCGGTGAAGATGCTGGAGCACTATCGTTTCCGGTTGCGCAATTCCAACGAGCAACAGGGCGTCGGCCAGGGCCAGGCCAAGCCGGGCGATCGCATCGGTCGCCCCCAGCAGGACAGCGACAATCAACGCGGCCAGGGCGGCAACGAAGACGGCGGCGTGCAATACACCCTGGAGTTTCGCATCGACGACATCGTCGACTGGCTCTGGGAAGAAATGAAGTTGCCGAACCTGGAGGCCAAGGCCGGTCGCGCCAAGGAAGACGACTGGACGCGCGAAGGCTGGGACCGGCGCGGCGCGCGCTCACGACTCGATCGTCGCCGCTCCATGAAGGAGTCGATCAAGCGGCGCGGCGTGCAGACGTTGACTGGCGGCGATTCGCCGTCGTTCACCGATGACGATCTGCGCTATCGCCAGCTCGCCAAGCGCGAGCAACCCGCCATGCAAGCCGTGGTCATGTTGTTGCTGGACGTCTCGGGCAGCATGGGCGAGCGCGAGCGGCAGATTTCCAAGACTTTCTTCTTCTGGGCCATTCAGGGCCTGCGTCGGCAATACCGGCATCTGGAGCTGGTGTTCGTCGCCCACACCTCCGAGGCCTGGGAATTCGAAGAAGACGAGTTTTTCAAGGTGACCGGCACCGGCGGCACGGTGGCTTCGGCGGGCTTGAGGAAAGTGCGCCAGATCATCGACGAGCGCTACAGCCCCAGCCAGTACAACATTTATTTGTTCTACGCCTCCGACGGCGAGAATTTCCCTTCCGATCAACCGCAGGCGCAGGCCGCGTTGGAAGACGTGTGCGCCGATTGCAACTACAGCGGCTTCCTGGAAGTGGCGCCGCTCGCGGGCGCCGCGCCGGACAGCGAGATCGGCAGGCTGTTCGTCGATCTGTCGCGGGATGACGATAGCGTCGGCGCGTATCGCGTCAGCGGTACCGATGACATCTGGAATGCCGTTAGGCATTTCTTCACTCACGCCTCGCAGAGTGCCTGAGACCGATGCCTACGATGCAGACTGAAGACTGGCAATCCCATATCTCGCGCATCGAACAGCTGGCTCGTGCGCAGGGATTGAAATATCACCCCGTCGAGTTCGAGGTGGTGCCGGAAAGCTTCATGACCGAGATCGCCATCTACGGTCTGCCCGTGCGCATGCCGCACTGGTCGTTCGGCGTGCGTTACATCTATCAGCTGATCCAGCATCGCATGGGCCTGTCGCGCCTGTTCGAGGTGGTGTTCCCCGGCAATCCGGGCCGTGCTTATCTCGCGAAGAGCAACAGCGCGGCGGAGAACGTGCTGGTGACCGCGCACGTGTTGGGCCATGCGGACTTCTCCGCCAACAACATGTTGTTCCGTCGCAGTCAGGACCAGGTCGGCGAGCACATCGTCGAACAGGCGGCCGCGCATGCGCGTCAGATCGCCATGGCCATTGAAGAGCATGGCCTGGAGCGAGTGGAGACGGTGCTCGATGCGGCGCTATCCCTCGAACAGCACGTCGATATTCATCAGGGCCTGCGTCGTCCGCGCTATCCAGAAACACTGCCGGACAAGACGCCGCCGGCGAACGACGAGTTCGCCAAGCGGTTCGCGGCGCTGGGCCCCGATACTGCGCGTCCGTCGCACACCGGTCCCGCAAAGAAGGCGCCGATTCCTCCGCATCCGGAAGCCGACCTGCTGTGGTTCATCGCGCAGTACGCGCCGGAGATGGAGCCGTGGGAACGGGACATCTTCCTGGCCGTGCGCGAAGAGTCGTTTTATTTCTATCCGGTGTTCGCCTGCCAGATCATGAACGAAGGCTGGGCTTCGTACTGGCATGCACGGTTGCTGCGTGAGGCGGACTTCCTGCCTGCCGCCGCGTATGTGGACGCCATCAAATGTCACTCGGATGTGGTGCGTCCGACCGCCAGCGGCGAGAACGTGGCGCTGGCGACCAATCCGTACCACCTCGGCTTTTCAATCTGGGAAAAGATCGTGGAGGCGCAAGGCCTGGAGGCCGCGCGCCGGATCATGGCTGAAGACGACGACTTCTCGTTCGTGCGCAACCACCTCACTCAGGAGTTGGCGAGCGAATTGAAGCTGTTCCGCTTCAAGGGCCCAGCGACGGGCACGCTCACCGTGCAGGAGATGGATTTGCCGGCGCTACACGAAGCGTTGCTGGCGCCGAAGTACGGATTCGGTGCGCCCAAGGTGAGCGCGGCTCGGGTGCACGTGGATGGCAAGCTCGAGCTGGTGCACGACCATCTCAACGACGGCCGCGGCCTGGATCCAGAACGAGGCAGGAAAGTGCTCGAATACGTCGCCAAAGTGTGGCGACGTCCGGTGACTCTGGTCACCGTCGACAACGATCATCGCAGCGTGGAGATATCTGTCTCGCCCGGCCTGACGCCGAGCTTCAACCGCTGAATTTCATCGCTCGTCGCAGCGGCTGTCAGGCCGCGGATGCCGACAGGAAGCGCGCTTTGTAGTCCTGCACGAACTCTTCGAGCGAGCGCGGTGGCCGACCGGTCACATCCTGCACCACCGAGTTGGGCTGGACGTTGATCATGTTGGATGCACACGCATCCCAGAACTCGAGCTTGGCCTCGATCATCACTGGCGACAGACCCTTGCCCTGCAGCCAGCCGCGGGCTTCGTTCGCGGTGATGTCGTGGTAGCGAACCGGCTTGCCGAGAATATGACTGAGCCTGTCAGCGATTTGCGGAAAGCTAAGCGACTCCGAGCCAGTCACCGTGTAAATGCGCCCCGCATGCGAGGGATCTTTCAAACAAGTCACTGCCACTGCCGCTACGTCACGCGCGTCGACCCAGCTCCAGGGCGTCGAGCGGAACGGGCCAGCGATCAGGCCCTGCTGGGCGATGGTCGGCGCAAATTCGAACAACAGCTGGAGCATGTAGGTGGGCCGGAGTCGGGTGACGGCCACATCGGGGCAGGCGGCCACGCCGCTTTCGGCCTGGCCCAGCCAGCGGAGCATTCGGGCGCAGCACATCTGCGGGTTGGCGCCCACGCCCGACAACTGAACGAAGCGTTTGACGCCGGCCGCCTTGGCCGCATTGGCGATCTTGAGATGGGTTTCGGCGATGTGTGGGGAATAGCCCGAGGCCAGGAACGCCGCCTCGACACCCTCGAAAGCGCGCTGCAAACTGGACGGATCCTCGGGATCGGGGCGGACCGCCTCGATGTTCGCCGCCTTGATGGGCAGATCGACGGGCTCCTGCAATAGCGCACGAACGCCGACGGGTTGATTGGCCAGCTCGGCGAGCACCGCTCGGCCTACATGCCCCGTTACGTCCGTCACCAAAAACATCGTTCAATCCCCCGGTAGAGAGTCTTGATCAAGGGTTGCGAAATTGGGCGATACATTAAGCAAGCTTCGGATTGCGGTAAACCACCGTGGCAGCAAAAACTTCGTGCATTGTGGTCATCAATGGAGCGCCTACAATGAGCCCACGTCACGCTTTACGTGACCGCAGGGAAACAATTCGTTGAATGAATAATTTCAGTGACATCGTAGCCTTCGTGCGAGTCGTTGAAGCCCATAGCTTCGTGGCTGCCGCACAGACACTAGGTATGTCCCCTTCCGCGATAAGCAAGGCGGTGTCCCGCCTGGAGGAACGCCTGGGGGCGCGCCTGCTCAACCGTACCACGCGCTCGCTAAGTTTGACCGACTTGGGCACCGGCTTCTACGAACGATGCCGCGAGGCCCTCAGTCAGCTGGATCAAGCTGAGAACGAGGTCTCAGAATCGCGTGGTGTTCCGCGTGGCAAATTGCGGGTGGACGTGCCCATTTCGCTGGGCCGTAAGATCATCGTGCCCGCGTTGCCCCGGTTCATCGAACAGAACCCCGAGCTCACGGTGCAGATGAGCATGAACGATCGGGTGATCGATCTGGTGCAGGAGGGCATCGACGCGGCGCTGCGCGTGGGAAATCTGAGCGATTCCAGCCTGATCGCCCGTCGTGTCGGCAATTTGCGCGGCGTGACTTGCGCCTCGCCCGAATACATCGAGCGCATGGGCGGCCCGCCGAAGACGCCCGAGGACCTCAAGCCCGAGCAATGCATCGCCATGTTTCGACCGGGCAGCAACCAGATTCGTGACTGGATGTTCCGGAAGGGCGGCGTGGAACACACCATCATTCCGGCCGCGCCGCTCTCGTTCAGCGACCCGGAATCTGCCGTAGCGGCGGCCATCAGCGGCGCAGGTTTCGTGCGCACGCTGGATTTCACCGCCGAAGCGCAGATCGCCTCGGGACTGCTGCAACCGGTGCTCGAAGACTGGAATGAAGGCGCGTATTGGCCGGTGTCCGTGGTTTATCCGCAGCACCGGCAGCCCACCGCGAAAATCCGCGCGTTCATCGAATTCGTCACCGGCCTGTTCCCTCAGATCCCTTCGGAGCGCATTCCTTCGCTGGGCGCGACCGGTACCGATGGCGTCGCGCCGCCGCGGTCCACGCGCATGACCGCTTCCGTCCCGCCTCCGGTGTAATCAGCCAGGCGCAAAGTCATATCGACCGCCACGTTCCAGCGCGCGGCGGTATGCGGGCCTGGCATGAATCCTCTGTAAAAAATCGTGCAGGCGTGGCCGGCTCGCATCGAGACCGCCGCGCATGGCAGCGGCTTCCAGCGGGAAGCTCAATTGGATGTCAGCGGCGCTGAATCGGTCGCCGACGAACCAGTCGCTGTGCGCCAGCTGCCCTTCTAGATAATCCAGATGAAGGTTTATTTGCGGCGAGATGAACGTTTGTTTCACTTGCCGGGCGATGGCCCTGGCCACCGGTTTGACGAAAAAGGGCATCGGTCCGCTCTCGATGCGATCGAACACTAACTTTAGTAAGAGCGGCGGCATGGCCGAACCCTCGGCATAGTGCAGCCAATATTTATAACGCAGGTGTTCTTCGGTGCCTGCCGCGGGCGCCAATTTCCCGGCACCGTGCACATCCACGAGGTATTCCACGATCAGCCCGGACTCGGCAATCGTGCGCTTGCCGTCGGTGATCACAGGCGATTTGCCCAGCGGATGCACCTTCTTCAATTCCGGCGGCGCCAACATGGTGCGCGCATCGCGCTGATAGCGCTCTATCTGATAAGGAATGCCCAGCTCTTCGAGCAACCACAGCACCCGCTGCGAGCGCGAATTATTCAAGTGATGGACCACGATCACGTGCTTTTCTCCTGGAGCGGCCTCGAGAACCGTTACCTGTGACGTAATTGTCACGGTCATGGGATTGTCGCAATTCTTCAGCTCATGGATGCACGCGACCCCAGCCAAATCACGTGTATCGACCACGGCATATGCAAACAACCGACGCAGATTCACCTCGATGGAGCTTCGATTCCTGATTCGACTTCACCAATGTCGTGCGCTCAACCCAATTTCTCCTGTTGCGTCCCCTGCCTAAAGTGGCGCCCCAGTCAGGCAGTGCCCGCGTCATACCGATGGCTCTGCCGATTTTGTTTTTGAGGATGCAGGGAGTCTTGGAATGAACAATGTAACTCGTGACAGTCAGCCCGCCGGCCGCCTCGTGACCGTTGTGTTGCCGGCGCTCGCCGCCGCTGTGCTCACACTGCTGCTGCAAGGATGCAAGAGCGAAGCGAACACGGAAGTCGCCGCGCCGCTGCCGCAGGTTTCGGTTGCTGCCGCGCTGGAGCGTGAGGTTCAGGAATGGGATGAATTCACCGGTCGCCTCGAAGCGGTGGAATCGGTCGAAATCCGCCCGCGCGTCACTGGCTATATCGAAAGCGTCAACTTCGACCAAGGCAGCGTGGTCAAGAAAGGCGACCTGTTGTTCGTCATCGACCCGCGTCCGTATCGCGCCGCTCTGGACCAGGCTGAAGCCGAGCTGGCGCGCGCCATCGCCCGCGCCGAACTCGCCACGAACGATGTCGAGCGCAGCGAAAAGCTGCTCGATGCGAAGGCTGTGTCGCGCGAAGAGTATGACCAGCGCATCAACGCACAGCGTGAATCGCAGGCGAACGTCGAAGCGGCTCGCGCTGCCGTGACGGCCGCGAAACTGAACCTGGAGTTCACGCGCGTGGTGTCGCCGATCAACGGTCGTGTCAGCCGTGCAGAGGTGACCGCGGGCAATCTGGTGACCGGTGGCTCGACTCAGGCGACGCTGCTGACCACGGTTGTTTCCATCGATCCGATCTATGTGACATTCGAAGGCGACGAGCAGGTGTATCTGAAGTACACCGAGCTGGCGCGCCGGGGCGATCGGCCAAGCTCGCGCGACGCCGCCAACCCGGTGTTGATGGCGCTGGCGAACGAGCAAGGCTTCCCGCACGAGGGCAGGATGAGCTTCGTGGACAACCAGGTCGATCCGCGCACCGGCACGATTCGCGCCCGCGCTTCGTTCGACAACAAGGACGGCTATCTCACGCCGGGCCTGTTCGCTCGAGTGAAGCTGCTCGGTCACAGCTCGCACAAGGTCGTGCTCGTCGACGATCGCGCCGTCGGCACGGACCAGAGCGAGAAGTTCGTCTACGTGGTCGATAACGACAACAAAGTCTCCTATCGCCAGGTAAAAGTCGGCCGACTCACCGATGGCCTGCGCATCGTGGAAGAAGGCCTGCAACCGGGTGAGAACGTGATCGTCAACGGCCTGCAGCGAGTGCATCCCGGCGTGGTCGTCGCCCCCGAGAAGGTGGCGATGGATGCGCGTCTGAACCGCGACTCGATGCTCGCCTCGAGCGATGTGAAGCCTTGATGCCTTAACCGATCGGCGCGCTCGTCCGAGCAGGCGGGCGCGCCCCAGCCGAGTCATTGGAATTTGCCTGGTAGCCGCGGCCTTGGAGCCGCGGCTGTGGGGACGCTTTTGCCCCGTTTTCGTGGGGACTCTATATGAAATTCGCACGTTTCTTTATCGACCGGCCGATTTTCGCCGCGGTGCTGTCGATCATCATTTTCCTGGTCGGCGCCATCGCGATGTGGCAACTGCCCATCAGCCAGTATCCCGAGGTCGTGCCGCCCACCATCGTGGTGAACGCGCAATACCCCGGCGCGAATCCGAAGGTGATCGCCGAAACAGTGGCCGCGCCGCTGGAGCAGGAGATCAATGGCGTCGAGAACATGCTGTACATGTCCTCGCAGGCCATGAGCGACGGCCAGATGACCCTGACCGTGACGTTCCGTCTCGGCACCGACGTCGACACGGCCCAGGTGCAAGTCCAGAACCGGGTCGCACAGGCGTTGCCACGTTTGCCTGAAGACGTGCGACGCGTCGGCGTGACCACGCTCAAAGCATCGCCCGACTTGCTGATGGTGGTGCATCTCACTTCGCCTGACGGTCGCTACGACACCGTTTACTTGCGCAACTACGCGACCCTGCAGATCCGCGACGTGCTCGCGCGTCTGCCTGGCATGGGCGACGTGAGATTGTTCGGCGCGGGCGATTACTCGATGCGCATCTGGCTCGATCCCGAACGCATCGCGAGCCGCGATCTCACCGCAGGCGACGTCATCGCCGCCATTCGCGAACAAAACGTGCAGGTGGCTGCCGGCGTCATCGGCGCCGATCCGGCGCCCGCGAATGTCGACTACCAATTGAATGTGACGACCTCGGGCCGTCTGATCACCGAAGAGCAATTTGGCGACATCATCGTCAAGGCGTTGCCGAATGGCTCGGTTACGACCTTGAAGGACGTGGCTCGCATCGAGCTGGGCGCGGGTCAGTACTCGCTGCGCAGCCTGCTGGGTAACAAGGCGGCGGTCGCGATCCCGATCTCACAGTCGCCTGGCGCCAACGCGCTGGAGCTGTCCGACGCCGTGCGCTCGACCATGCAGGAGCTGAGCGCCAACTTCCCCGAAGGCGTCAGCTACGAAATCGTCTACGACCCGACCATTTTCGTGCGCGACTCGATCAAGGCCGTGATCAAGACTCTGCTGGAGGCGCTGGCCCTGGTCGTGATCGTGGTCATCGTGTTTCTGCAGACCTGGCGCGCCTCCATCATTCCGTTGCTGGCCGTGCCCGTGTCCATCATCGGCACGTTCGCGCTGATGCTGGCGTTCGGTTTCTCCATCAACGCGCTGTCATTGTTCGGTCTGGTGCTGGCCATCGGCATCGTGGTCGACGACGCCATCGTGGTGGTCGAGAACGTGGAGCGAAACATCGAGAACGGACTGTCGCCGCGCGACGCGACTTACAAGGCGATGGACGAAGTCAGCGGCCCCATCATCGCGATCGCGCTGGTGCTGGTGGCGGTGTTCGTGCCGATCGCGTTCATCACCGGTCTCACCGGCGAGTTCTACAAGCAGTTCGCGCTCACCATCGCCATCTCGACCGTGATCTCGGCGATCAACTCGCTGACCTTGAGCCCGGCGCTGGCGGCGGTGTTGCTGAAGCCGCATGGCGCGAAGAAGGATGCGCTGACTCGCGGCATGGACAAAGTGTTCGGCGGCTTCTTCCGCGCGTTCAACAACTTCTTCCATCGTTCCGGCGACAAGTACGTCGGCGGCGTGCGAGGCGTGTTGGCGCACAAGAGCATGACCATGGGTGTGTTCGCGATGCTGCTGGTCGCGACCTGGGGCTTGTTCCAGGTCACGCCCAAGGGCTTCATCCCGGTGCAGGACAAGCAGTACCTGATCACGCTGATTCAGCTGCCGAACGCGGCGTCGCTGAATCGCACCGAGGAAATCGTGCGCCAGGTGGGCGAGATCGGCATGAAGGTGCCCGGCGTGCACAACGCGGTGCAGTTCCCCGGCCTGTCGGTGGCGGGATTCACCAACGCTTCGAACTCGGCCATCGTGTTCTTCGCGCTCGACGATTTCGATAAGCGCAAGTCGGCCGAGCTGTCGGGCTTTGCCATTGCCGGCCAGTTGAACGCCGCGCTGAGCTCGATCAAGGAAGCGCAGATCGTGACCTTCCCGCCGCCGCCGGTGAACGGCCTCGGCACCTTGGGTGGCTTCAAGCTGCAACTCGAAGATCGCGCCGACCTGGGTTACGACGAGTTGTACAAGGCCACGCAGGCCGTGGTGGCGAAGGCGCGCCAAACGCCCGAGCTCGCCGGTGTATTCTCGAACTACGAAGTGAACGTGCCGCAGATCCTCGCCGACGTGAATCGCATCAAGGCGAAGGAACATGGCGTGCCGCTCAACAACGTGTTCGAGGCATTGCAGGTCTATCTCGCGTCCCAGTACGTGAACGACTTCAATCGCTTCGGCCGCACCTATCGTGTGATCGCGCAGGCGGACTACGAGTACCGCGCCAAGGCGGAAGACATTCTGCGACTGCAGACGCGCAATGAAGCGGGCGAGATGCTGCCGCTCGGCTCGATCGTGCAGGTGTCGCAGACCTACGGCCCGGATCGCGTGTTCCGTTACAACGGCTACCTGGCCGCCGATATCAACGGGGGTCCGGCGCCCGGCTATTCGACTGGCCAGGCCAAGGCGGCGATGGAGCGGATCCTCGCCGAGAACCTGCCGAACGGCATCAAGTACGAGTGGACCGATCTCACCTATCAGGAAATCCTGGTGGGCAACAGCTCCATCTTCGTGTTCCCGCTGTGCGTGCTGCTGGTGGTGCTGGTGCTGGCCGCGTTGTACGAGAGCTGGACGTTGCCGCTGGCCATCGTCGCCATCGTGCCGATGGCGCTGCTGTCGGCCATCTTCGGTGTGTGGATCACCGGCGGCGACAACAACATCTTCACGCAGATCGCGCTGTTCGTGCTGGTGGGTCTGGCCAGCAAGAACGCGATTCTGATCGTCGAGTTCGCCAAGGACCGCGAGTCGGCCGGCGTCGATCCGTTCAACGCCGCGCTGGAAGCCGCGCGTCTGCGATTGCGGCCCATCCTGATGACCTCCATCGCGTTCATCATGGGTGTGGTGCCGCTGGTGCTCGCGTCGGGAGCAGGTGCGGAGATGCGTCACGCCATCGGCATCGCCGTGTTCTCCGGCATGCTCGGAGTGACCTTCTTCGGCTTGTTCCTGACACCAGTGTTCTACGTCCTGTTGCGCGCGGCGGTCGTCAAGAAGATCCGCGGCAACAAACAACCAGAGGCCATCGAAGGAGCGGCCCATGCGTAACCTGAAACAAACGACGTTGAGTGTGACCAAGAAGCTGTCCATCCTGGCGGTGAGCGCGGTGCTCGCCGCCTGCGCGGTGGGCCCCGACTATCGGCAGCCGGAGATGAACTCTCCGGATGAGTTCGTGAGCAACGACGCCACGCAGTTCTCGCCTGCCGACGTCGAGAGCGATTTCTGGAAGGCGTTTGGCGATGAGCAGCTGAACTCGCTCATCGAGCAGGCACTGACGGCCAACCACGACATTCGGATCGCGACCGCTCGCTTGCGTGAAGCGCGTGCGATTCGAGGCGAGGCTCGCCTGGACTTCGCTCCTACAGTGACGGCATCGGGTGGTTACACCGAAACGCGCGCGAGCCAGCGCCAAGCGCCGGTTGCGGAGATTCCTCGTGACCAGGATTATTACGACGCCGGTTTCGATGCGTTCTGGGAGCTGGATTTCTTCGGTCGCATCCGTCGCAACGTCGAAGCCAACTCGGCTTTGGTGCAAGCGGCGGAAGCGGGCGTGTACGCGACACAAGTGAGCATCACTGCTGAAGTGGCGCGTAACTATTTCGAACTGCGCGGCTCTCAGCAACGGCTCGCCGTCGCTCAGCGTAACGCCGATAATCAGCGTGAAACGCTGCGTATCACGACTGCGCGTTTGGAAGCAGGCCGCGGCACGCAGCTTGATACTTCACGCGCACAGGCACAGTTGTCCGCGACGCTGGCGACGATTCCTGACTTGGAATCGAATATCACTAGCAGCATCCTGCGGCTCGGCGTGCTGACGGGTCAGTCACCCGAAGCGCTGATTCCGCAGCTCTCGACGGTGCAGAAGCTGCCCACGCTGCCGGCGACCCAAAGCATCGGTACGCCGGAACTGCTGTTACGCCGTCGTCCCGATATTCGAGTGGCCGAACGTGAATTGGCGTCCGCAACCGCGCAGATCGGCGTGGCCGTGGGCGATCTGTTTCCGCGCATTTCGTTTGTCGGCAGCTGGGGCTTCGATGCTGTGGACAGCAGCGATCTCGGCAAGTCCAGCAGCGAGACCTACGGCTTCGGCCCGAGCATTCAGTGGGCCGCCTTCGATCTCGGCCGCGTTCGCCAGCGCATCAAGCAGCGTGAAGCCGCCACCGAGCGCGCGTTGGCTGTTTATCAGCAAACAGTGTTGCAGGCGCTGGAAGAGGCCGACGCCAGCATGACGGCCTACGTGAAGGCCAAGGTGAAACAAGCTCACCTGCAGGACAGCACCACCGCTTCGTTGCAGGCCGTGACGTTGGCTCGCGCCCGGTACGAGAGCGGCGTCGCCGACTTCCTAACCGTGCTCGACGCCGAACGCAGCGCCCTGACCGCCGAGGATCAGCTCGCCCAGAGCGAAACTCAAACGGCCACAGCTTTGCTCGCGACCTACAAGGCCCTCGGCGGCGGCTTCCGTCCGCTGGACGCTCAGGCGTCGCTGTAGCAGGGAATTGCTTAACAAGACAGCGGCTGGCAACGATGGGTAGCAGGATGCTGCCCATCCCCCAGTCCGTCACTTGAACTCACGTCGGAGTTCTCCACGTCTGGGGTATGCTGGATGCCGCCCCATGACGCACACCCCTTATTTCCATCCGGCGGTCGACGCCTGGTTCAGCCAAACGTTCTCTGCGCCCACGCCGGCGCAGGCGGATGCGTGGCCGGCAATCCAGTCGGGAAAACATGTACTGATTGCCGCCCCGACCGGTTCAGGTAAGACGCTGGCTGCGTTTCTTGCCGCCATCGACGAGCTGGTGCGTGAAGGCGAGCAGTTCGGGCTGCCGGATGAGACGCGGATCGTGTACGTGTCGCCGCTGAAGGCGCTGTCGAACGACATCAATCGCAACCTGGAAGCGCCGCTTGCCGGTATTCGTGACAAGCTGCTGGAGCAAGGCAGCCGCGATGTCGAAATCCGCACTTGGGTGCGCACCGGCGACACACCCCAGAATGAACGCAACCAGATGCGGCGCAAGCCGCCGCACGTCGTTGTAACCACGCCCGAGTCTCTGTACATCCTGCTGGGCTCGGAATCGGGCCGGCAGATGCTGAGCACGACGCGCACGGTGATCGTGGACGAAATCCACGCAGTCGCGGGCAGCAAACGCGGATCGCATCTGTCGTTGTCGCTGGAACGACTGGAGGCCCTGGTCGGCCGGAAGGTCACACGCGTCGGCCTGTCGGCAACTCAGCAGCCCATCGAAGAAGTCGCTCGCTTCCTGGTCGGCACGCGTTATAGACGCCCGGATGGCGCAGCCGACTGCGCCATCGTCGACAGCGGCCACATTCGCAAACGCGATCTTGCGATCGAGCTGCCGGAAGAGCCGCTCGAAGCGGTGATGTCGAATGAAACCTGGGGTCAGGTGTACGACCGCCTGGTGCAGCTCATCAAGGAACATCGCACGACGCTCATCTTCGTCAACACGCGCCGAACCGCGGAACGGATCTGTCGTCAGCTCACCGAACGTCTCGACAAGGACGCGCCGAAAGGTACGCCACCATCGGTCACCGCGCACCACGGCAGCCTCGCCAAAGAACTGCGCTTCGACGCCGAACAGCGCCTGAAATATGGCCAGCTCAAGGCTCTGGTGGCCACCTCTTCGCTGGAACTGGGCATCGATATCGGCGACGTGGATCTGGTCTGTCAGATCGGCTCGCCACGCGCCATCAATGCGTTCCTGCAGCGAGTAGGCCGGTCCGGCCACGCCGTGGGCGCCACCCCGAAAGGTCGTTTGTTTCCTCAATCCCGGGACGATCTGGTCGAGTGCACGGCACTGCTGGACAGCGTGCGTCGTGGCGAGCTCGATCGTTTGAAAATCCCCGTCGCGCCCATCGATGTGCTGTCTCAGCAGATCGTCGCCGAGGCGGCCGCGCGTGATTGCACCGAGCAGGAATTGTTCGACCTGGTGCGCCATGCGCATCCGTTCCAATCGGTGACTCGCGAATCCTTCGATGAAATCGTGAAGATGCTGGCGGAAGGGTTCACCACACGCCGTGGTCGCCACGGCGCGCTGCTGTATCACGACGCCGTCAATCACATCGTGAAAGGTCGCAAGGGCGCGCGACTGACTGCGATCACCTCAGGCGGCGCGATCCCGGACACTGCCGACTATCAGGTGATGCTGGAGCCCGAAGGCCATCTGATCGGCACCCTGAACGAAGACTTTGCGGTCGAAAGTCTGGCCGGCGACATCTTCCAGCTCGGCAATGCTTCCTATCGCATTCTGCGGGTTGAACGCAGCACCGTGCGCGTCGAGGACGCCCGAGGCGAAGCGCCCACGATTCCCTTCTGGTTCGGCGAAGCGCCGGGCCGAACCGATGAACTATCCGTGTCCGTCTCTCGCCTGCGCGAGGAGATCGAGAAACGCTTCGACGAGCACTCTCACACCGGCAATACCACAGCATCCGGTGCTTATCACTGGCTGACAGAAGAGGTCGGCATTCATGCCGCCGCTGCCATTCAGCTGGTCGACTATCTGGCCTCGGCACAGGCAGCGCTGGGCTCGCTACCGACGCAGCAGAAGATCATCTTCGAACGGTTCTTCGATGAGTCCGGCGGCATGCAGCTGGTGATTCACTCGCCGTTCGGCAGCCGTATCAATCGCGCGTGGGGTTTGGCGCTGCGCAAACGTTTTTGCCGCACGTTCAATTTCGAGCTGCAGGCAGCGGCGACGGAAGACACGATCATCCTGTCGCTCACCGGCTCGCACAGCTTCGAGCTGCTCGAAGTGGCCAAGTATCTGCATCCGAATACGGCGCGCGACATTCTTATTCAAGCGATGCTCGATGCGCCGATGTTCAATACGCGCTGGCGCTGGGGCGCATCCATCGCACTGGCTCTGCCGCGTTTCCGAGGCGGCAAGAAAGTTCCGCCGCAGATCGCTCGTATGAATGCGGAAGATCTGCTCGCTTCGGTGTTCCCGGATCAGGTGGCGTGCGGCGAGAACATCGTCGGCGACATCGTCGTGCCCGATCATCCGTTGGTTCAGCAGACCGTGCGGGACTGTCTGGAAGAAGCCATGGATATCGAGGGCTTCGAACGTTTGCTGCACGCGTTGACCGGCCAGCAGATCAAAGTGGAGGCCCGCGACCTCACTGAGCCATCGCCGCTCGCGCTGGAGGTGTTGAGCGCGCGGCCTTATGCATATCTCGACGACGCTCCGCTGGAAGAGCGACGCACGCAGGCGGTCATGAGCCGTCGCTGGATGGATCCGCAATCGGCGTCCGACATCGGCAAGCTGGATCCGGCGGCCATCGCTCGTGTTCGAGAGGAAGCCTGGCCGGATGCCGGCAATGCAGATCAATTGCACGATGCACTGCTGTGGCTCACGTTCATGACGGCGGATGAGATAGCGGCTCAGCCGCTATGGCCCTCGTTGTGCCACGAACTCGTCACTCAAGGGCGTCTGACCAAGCTGGGGACGGGGACTTCGGGCATCTTCGTCGCCACGGAGCGCGTGCCTTACTTCCAGGCTTTGTTTCCTGGGGTGACACTGGAGCCTGCGATCGTGGTGCCTGCAGCGTACGCCGCTAAACGCGAGCGCGACGAAGCCGCACGGGAGATCGTGCGCGGACGATTGGAAGGTCTCGGCCCCACTACAGCGGTGCAACTTGCCGCTTCGTTTGGCGCGAGCGTTGAAGATGTGGATATGGCGCTGCTCGCACTCGAGGCCGAAGGAACTGCCATGCGTGGTTCTTTCGAGCCCGCATCGGATGGATCGCTGGGCGGTACGACGCAATGGTGCGATCGCCGACTGCTCGCGCGCATTCATCGCTACACCGTCAAACGACTGCGCGCCGAGATCGAACCGGTTCAGGCGCGCGACTTCCTGCGATTCCTGTTCGATTGGCAGCGGGTTACGACGGCCCATCGCATGCAGGGGCCGGACGCCGTGCCCGCCATCCTCGCGCAACTGGAGGGCTTCGATGCACCCGCCGGCGCATGGGAAACAGAGATATTGCCGACGCGTATCGCCGAGTACGAGCCCGCCTGGCTCGACGAGCAATGTCTCGCCGGCCGTATCGTGTGGACTCGCCTGGCCACTCGCAGTGGCGACTCGGAGCGCGGCGCGGCGCCTGTGCGGTCGACGCCCATCGCCTTGCTGTCTCGACGCAATGTGAAACATTGGTCGCAGTTCTCGAGCAGCATAGAGCGCTCGCAGCTCACCGACAAAGCACGGCAGGTGGCCGAGTACATCGATGCCAATGGCGCATCGTTCTACGACGAGATCGTCGATCACGTTGGCTTGTTGCCCGTGCAGGTTGAAGAAGCGCTGGGCGAACTGGTAGCGCTCGGGTTGGTGAACTCCGACAGCTTCGGCGGTCTGCGCGCACTCTTGATGCCAGCCGATCGTCGTCGGAGCGGCGCCCGTGATCGTCGCCGCGCGCGGCGCATCGCGATCTTCGGCATGCAGGATGCTGGTCGGTGGGCGCTCGTGAAGAAGAAAGAAACAAAGGCTGAAGAAGGGAAGACTGCCTTCCCGCGCAATGACGAGGCCGTCGAGCACATCTGTCGCACGCTGCTGCGGCGCTGGGGCGTTGTGTTCTGGAAGCTGCTCGAGCGTGAGGCCGATTGGCTGCCCCCCTGGCGTGACCTACTGATGTGCCTGCGTCGCCTCGAAGCGCGCGGCGAGATTCGTGGCGGTCGGTTCGTCGCTGGCTTCTCGGGCGAACAGTTCGCTCTGCCCGAAGCGATCGGTCAGTTGCGCGAGGTGCGTCGTCGTGAGCACGACATGCAATTGGTGTCGCTGTCCGCAGCGGACCCGCTGAATTTGATCGGCATCCTCACACCGGGTGGTCGCTTGCCTGCTCTGACTGGCAATCGCGTGTTGTACCGGGACGGTGTGCCTGTGGCGCTGTACGTGGGCAGTGAAGTGAAGTTCATCGAACAGCTCGACCCTGCTGAACAATGGCAAGTACGCGGCGCCCTGCTCAGAAGACAGGTGCCCGCGCCCTTGGCGGATCTCGCCTGAGCGTAGCTCGGCTACGCCAGCGAGGTTTCAGCGCCGACGTTAGAGGCGGCGCCAGAACCGACGCGTCAAACGCAACTCCCAAACAAGCCTCAAATGACGATGATGCGCCCTTCCTTATGATCCACCGTCTCGGACTTCGGCT
Source organism: Steroidobacter gossypii (assembly GCF_016801985.1). Taxonomy (GTDB): domain Bacteria; phylum Pseudomonadota; class Gammaproteobacteria; order Steroidobacterales; family Steroidobacteraceae; genus Steroidobacter; species Steroidobacter gossypii. The sequence continues at coordinate 1,065,321 of NZ_JAEVLS010000001.1, forward strand.
TGGGATCCTCACGCTCGAGCTCTAACGACTCCGGATCGACGGGCGCCGGTTGCGGGGGCTCGACCCCCGGGGAAGCATCCGGCTGCTCCGAAGCAGAACCGCGCTGAGCGATCGTCCCCAGCCCATTCATTCGCGTATTCACCCGACGCGGTGTGCCAGTGTAGAAGATCGCGCCGACGCCATTCATGGTCGCATCGAGCGATTCGACCGCATTCACCACCACGTTGCCCACTCCATCCACCGTCACCGTGGCGTCAGCGACCAGCAGTCTGCCGAGATCGGCATTGCCCGCGCCGCTCATGCGTATGGTGAGCTGATCCAATTGACCGTCCGCCTTGAGATTGGCCGCGCCGGCCGCTTTGATCCTGGTGGCGCCACCCTGGAAACCGACGACACTCACGTCGTTTCCGCCTTCGAGTTCCAGCGATTCGAGCTTGGGCAGAGTGATCTGCACCGTCAGCCGCGAGTTGTTGTTCCGGACGAACCAGTCGCGCGCCTTGCTTTTGATTTTTAGCGTGTCGCCACGAACATCCGTCGCCACGCGCTCAACCGCGCTCTCATTCCCTTTAACCAGCACCGAAGTCGGCTCGCCGATGGTGATCTCGAGCTTGGTCGCGCCTTCCACCTCGATGGAATCGAAGCCGTCGAGCTCGCGCCGCTCGCTCACCAGCGGACCTCGATCCGACCAGCGGTCACCCCGATCGCCGCAACCACCGAGCAGCAGCGCCACGACGCTGAGCGCACCCAGCAAGGGATATGTGTTCATCGTCGACCTCGGCGACCCTGGTTTTACATAGCCTATGGTGAGCCGGCGCTCCGTACAGCGGAAGACAACGCCGGTGAATCGCGGCCTCGCGCCGGTGAGCCGCAGGTCACGGATCCTGCTCCGGCAAAGCGCGATTGCGTCCTGTTCGAAAATGCCAGCGACATGCGAAGGTTCGAGCCGCACCTTGCCCCGCGCCACATTGTGACGCAAGTCACAAACTGGACGCTCGAACACCATACTTCGGCAATCTGCGACCCGCATCGTGAGGGTGATCGGCGCGCAGCGTGATTTTGATCGAGGCCCTGAGGGTCGGTACGGGGTTAACCTACTTCCGTGCAGATGAAGCCCCCCTTTCGAACTCCCCATCGCAATCCGTTGCGCGAGCGCTTCGCCAAGCTCTTGCCGCCGCTGTCGTTTGCGGAGCCTCTGGAGAGCCAGTACCGCAACTGGCACCGGGAGCACGCGCGCGAGCGGGTGAGATTCACGATGTTGCCGGCCATGGGCCTGCTGCTGATCGTGTGTCTGGCCAACGGGCCGTTTCGAGATCTGCGCGAGGTCCTGTTCGCTCCCGATCAGATGGGCATCGTCGACGTGCTGCGCTTCGGCGTGCTGCTGCCGACGTGCCTGGCCATGCTGCTGGTCACCTACACCAAGCTGTATTCACGCTGGCTGGAACTGGCGGCGCCGGCTGTAGCGGTGCTGCACAGCCTGTGCGTGATCGCGTTCGATCTGCTGATGCACCGGCAGGGTTATTCCTTGAGCTCCGTGATCCCGATGCTGGTGCTGTCCGCGTACATGCTGTTCGGCATGATGGCGACCAAAGCCACCATCACCGCGACTACCATCGTCGTGGCCTACGGAGTCACCGGCTGGGCCGCGGGTCTCGATAGCGGCCAGCGCTCGTTCGACGTGGCCATGAGCTGCTGCGCCTTGCTGCTCGGATTTTTCTTTCACTACAGCTTCGCGCGCACGCAGCGGTTGAACTGGTTCAGAAACATGATGCTGACCGACTCGGTGCATCGTGACGCGCTGACCAACATCGGCAACCGCCGCATGTTCGATGTGCACATCGATCGCCTCTGGAACCAGGCCACTCGCACGCGTGTGCCGGTCGCGCTGCTGCTGGTCGACCTGGATCATTTCAAAGCGTTCAACGATCACGCCGGTCACCAGGCCGGCGACCACTGCCTGGCGCGCGTCGCCAATGTCATCGCGCAGTCCGCTCGCCGGCCGCTGGACGTGGCGGCCCGCTACGGCGGCGAGGAATTCGTGGTGTTGTTGTTCGATGTGAAACGCGATCGCGTCGAGGAGTTGTGTCGCGAGCTGCACGCCAATCTCGCGGCGTTGAAGATTCCACATCCGGCCTCGTCGGTCGGACCGTATGTGACGGTGAGCATCGGCGCCGCCTGCGTCGAACCGCAGACCGGTCGTCATCACGACGGCTTGATCCAGCTCGCCGACGAGGCGTTGTACGCGGCGAAGGAAGGCGGCCGCAATCGCACCGTGGTGATGGATCGCGAGTACGCGACGCTCAACACTGGCGCATTTCGCGTGCCTCGGACGAGAAAACGTATCGAAGCTGCGTAAAGCGATTCGACATGAGCGCCCAGGCAGTGTGATGGACAGCGTTATCAGGCACTGACAGGGCTCGAGTCGCGCCAGGCCGATGATACATTTCGGGCTCGACGCCGAACCGGAAGGCCCCGGCGATCGTTGTGTTTGCCCGAACTTCACCGAGAGCCTCGCCGCCGCATGTCCGCCCTGATCGATACGCCCGCCCCCGCGCCCGTCCGTTCCAACGAAATCGTCAGCCTGCAGGCCCACATCCTGCAGCAGCAATCGCGTTACCCGGAGGCCAGCGGTCAGTTCTCCTGGATCCTCTCGGCGCTGGCGATCTCCGCCAAGATGATTGCCTCGCATGTCCGTCGCGCGCGTCTCGACGACGTGCTCGGCACGGTCGGCAATCAAAACGTGCAAGGCGAGCAGCAACAGAAACTGGACGTGATCGCCAACGACATCCTGTTACGCACCTTGGGCGGCCGCGAAGGGGTGGCCATCGTCGCTTCGGAAGAAAACGAGGAGCCGGTGATTCTGCGCACCGACGACGCCGCCGAGCGCAAGTACTGCGTGCTGTTCGATCCGTTGGACGGCTCTTCCAACCTGGATGTCTGCGGCGCCGTCGGCACCATCTTCAGCATCCTGCGCAAGGATCGTCGCTCGGCGCGGCCGCAGGACTCGCTGTTACAACGTGGCGCCGAGCAGGTCGCGGCCGGCTATGTGCTGTATGGCTCATCGACCGTGTTCGTGCTGACCATCGGCATGGGCGTGGACATGTTCGTGCTCGATCCGTCGTACGGCGCGTTCATGCGCGTGGCTCAGGGCGTGCGCATTCCCAACGTCAACAAGTGCTACTCGGTCAACGAAGGCAACCGGTTGAGCTTTCCCGAGGGTTATCAGAAGTACCTGAGCTGGGCGCAGGAGCACGGTTACTCCAGCCGCTATGCCGGCGCGATGGTGGCCGACGTACATCGCATCCTGCTGCAGGGCGGCGTGTTCATGTACCCGCCGACCCGCAAGGCGCCGAAGGGCAAGCTGCGCTTGATGTACGAGGCCAATCCCATGGCAATGATCGTGGAGCAGGCCGGCGGCAAGGCGCTGAGCGCGCCCGGCGAGCGCATCCTCGATGTGCGGCCGACCGACATTCATCAGCGCGTGCCGGTGATTATCGGCAGCAGCGAAGAAGTCGAGCACGTCGCCGCGCACCTCTGACCGGTCATTGGGGATGCCGGGCCCCGCCGCCCGGCATCCGCAAAAGCATGTAATTCGCTGTGGAAGTCCGCGCGTTGCAGCAACCTGCGGCGCTGGAGTGTATTCTTCCATCCCAGTGGTTAGGTTCTCTGGGAAGCCTGTGCTCACGGCCGATAAAGTTCTCGTCACGGTAGGAACGCCCTGCTCCATCTCCGCAGTGGGCAGCACTGAGACCTATCGGGCCCGTGTGGTCGGCTCGCCGGACTTCATTGCGCTGGCGGCGTTCGATGCGGGGCTGGTCGACCTCGACCCGCAACCCGACGGCTCGCTGAAGCTGCGCTGGACCCAGAACGGCGAGAGCACGACGACGGCCGAGATCGAACGTCTGCACGGCCGGCAGCTGCGCGCTTCGCTGGGCATCCGTTACATCGACGAGCTGACGGCGCTCGGCAACGCCGTGGTCACGGACGTGGCCGCTTCCCTGCCACACGATTTCGATCGCGGCGGATTGCGCCGGCTCGCCGGGCTCACCTATCGCGATGTGCGCGATTCGGCGCTCAAGGATATGTACGGCCTGTTCGACGACGATCCGCGCCTGGGTCCGTCGCTGCAGGCGCAGTTGTTTGCCTACAGCGGCTTGGGCGCGCTGGCCGCGTTGCCAGTGTCGCTGTCCGAGCTGATTCCCAACCCCTATGAGTTTCGCGTTGCCGGCGCGACGGCCTTCCCCGGTCTGGACGCGCAGGGACAACTGCGGTCAGCCGGCTCAGTCACCCCGGACAACGACAAGCTGCGCGACAAGTTCGCGATGCGCCTGGCGAATTCATTGTCGTCGCATGGTCCGGCCTTGCTGTCGACCATGCTTGCGCCGTCCTACTCGCTCAGCAAGTCGCTGAAGCATCCTGAATTGCTCGATACATTGCGCTCGGCGAGCGGGTACATGCGCGTGCCGCAGACGCCGCTGAACGCGGTCGGCGCGTGCGCGTCGAGCTCCATCGTCTTCGCTGAGTTCGCGCCGCAGATGGTGCTGGACTATCCCGGCTATCAGCGCCCGCAAATGGTGCTGTGGACCGCGGCGGACGCGGCGACTCGGCCGTCGTGGCAGATCCTGGATGCGTTCGGCCCGGGCGCATTGATGACTCGCGCCAAACTCGAGGCCATCAATGCCGGTCGCAGCCCGGCCGAGCAACGCTCCATCGCCGACAGCCTCGCGCCGTTCGACATCGATGCGAACGGCACGGTAGTGGGCGAGGGCGGCTCGGGCCTGCTGGTCACGACACTCGACTTCGCACTGCGTAACTTCCTCGACATCACCTCTATCATCGTCGGCTGGGGCCAGAGCGGCGAGGCCGGCGGCAAGGCGCACTTCGCTGGCGTGGGCTTCGGTGGCGAGAACGCGCTGATGCACGCGTTGGAGCTCGCTTATCGCGGGCATGGATATCGCGTATCGGACTTCCAGTACCTGGTCGCGCACGCTACCGGCACGCGCACGAATTCGAAGACGGATCTCACGACGGCGGCAAACGCTCGTTCAGCGGCAGCGGAACGCCAGGGCATCAAAGGCAGCTTGCCGAAGGTGGCGGTGGGCACACCCAAAGCGGTGGGCGACGGTCACACCATGGGCGAGACCGGATTGAAGGCCACCTCTCAGGCGTTGCAGTTCCTGCTGGGTCAGTCGGCGGTGGGCGTGCCAACTTTGCGTCAGCTGGATCCGGATCTCGGCGCGGTCGCTGAATCGTTCCAGCTGCAGTCGGGGCCAGTGGACGGCAATGCCGATGGCGGCGTGCTGTGTGCGACTCAGGGCTTCGGCGGATACAACGGCGCGATGGCGCTGCGCGCCGCGCATGCCGAAGCATTCGCCCGCTACTCACCGGATCGCAAAGTGCTGGCGGCTTATCTTGAACGCTGGCCCGAGCTGCGGCGGGAACGCGAGCAGCGCGAGCGCCATTGGCGCATGCGCCGTCGCAGCGCCATCGAACTGGCGCAGATGCATTGCTGGAAGGGGCTGGACTAGCCGCCCACCTTCTTGCCGGTGAAGGTGCCTTCGCCCAGATCGCCGAGCTTCACCGTGCCCTTCATGGTCGTGCCCTCGACCGTGCCGTGATAGGTCATCGCCAGATCCATCCCCTGCGCGTTGACCTGAAAATCGATGGTGATCTCGTTGCCGTTCACCGTGCCGGTGACCGGCGACTCTCCGAACGTGCCCTTGTAGGTGCCGCTGATCTTGGCGCCGTCCTGCTTCAGGCTGAAATGCGGATTGCCGGCGCCCGCCTGGGTCTCGACCGTCAGATCCCACTCGCCGGCCACGTTGGCGTCGGCGGCCAGGGCTGAAGTGGCGAACATCACGGCGGTGGAGGCGGCCAGGAGCATTCGGCGCAGGCTATTCATGACGAGTCCCTGATGATGGTTATTGAGGCCCGTGTGAATTGTGGGTGCGCGCCGCGAGCGGCGGCAATAGCGTGAGGCTCGCGTTGACGATTCTCGACTCAGCGCGTTTTGCCATGCAGTTCCCGCTTGTATGCAACAATACCAACGGACGAGGAACAGCGACGCTGCAGGTGGTTTAATCACGAACCGATGTTTCGCGACTTCCGAAAAATCTCGCCACGCATTTTCTGGCTGGTCACGCTCGCGGCGTTAGCCGTGCTGCTGACCGTGGTGGCCGTTCCTCAGTGGCTGTCGAAACAGGCGCGCCTGGAAGTCCTGCGTTCGCACGTGGCCGAGATCGCACAGATCGCGGCCAGCGTGGTCGATGGCGATTTGCATCGGCAGTTGCTCGAGCCGGCCAATTACACGCCCGATCTGTACGAGCGTACGGTCGCGCCGCTGGTAAGGGTCCACTCGGCGGATCCCGAGATTTTCTATGTCTACACCATGGTGGAGCGCAACGGTAAGAGCTTTTTCGTGGTCGACACCGCGGCCTCCAGCAAGCTGAAGACCACGCGCAAGCTGCGCCCGTCGGCGTACATGGAGCCGTTCGAAAGCATCGACGCCGAGCCGGATCCGGATTATCTGCAGCGGATCGCCAACGGCGAAACGTATGTATATCCGACTTTTCAGCGCGACGTTTACGGGACGTTTCTTTCGGGTCACACGCCCATCTATGACAGCCAGGGTCGGTATAGCGGCTTTGTCGGCGTCGACTTCGATCTCAAGTATTACCTGGCGCAGGAAGCGAGCTTTCGATCGATTCTCTATGGCTCGCTGGCCGGCGCGGTTTTGATCGCTTTGCTGATCGGCTACGTGGTGGCGCGCTATCACTTTCACGTGCAGGACCGCATCGACGAGCAGTATCGCATTTCGATCCGGGACGAGCTGACTCAACTTTTGAACCGCCGTGGCGCGCTGAGATTTGCACGCGAGGCGCTGGGGACGCAGGCGTCGAGCTACGCAGTGATCCTGGTCGATATCGACGACCTGAAAGGCATCAACGATATCTATGGCCACGCGGCCGGTGACGAGTTCATCGTCAAAGTGGCGGAAACGATTCGTGGCAGTGTGCGCGAGAAAGATATTTGCGCGCGGATGGGCGGGGATGAGTTTCTGATTTTTGCCACGGGCTGCGATTTGGACGCGTCCACTGAGATCGCGCGCCGGATTCTCGGCAAGGTGTATGCCCACGATGGCGCGTCGGGGCGGTCGCATTTCGGGGTGTCCATCGGGATCTGTGTGGCGGTTGGCGCCAATAGCACGTTCGAAACGATGTATCGCCAGGCGGATGAAGCCCTGTACAAGGCCAAGACGGCGGGGCGCAATCGATTCGTTATTTTCGACCCGCTGGCCGCCGCATAAGCCGCCGCATTGCTACTGGAAATATCTGCGGCGCTTGCCCGGAAGAAGAGAGATCGGATGAACGGCGCCTTGGGAGAATCCTCCGCTCCGGGAGTTCTACCACAGGATTTTTCGGAGGCAGATCGGCCCGGGGAATAAAGCCTGCGGCGGCGTTACGAGGCTTGCGGGCGGGCTTGCAGGATGAGGCGGTGCAGGACGTCGCCTAGTTCTTCGACGGTGTTGGGTTTCAGCAGCAGATCTCGAACGCCGGTCTTCATCACCGACTCACGATCCATGGCGCGGACGTAGCCCGATGTCATCACCACCGGCACCTCCGGGCGCAACTTCAGAACATGCGTGGCGAACTCGATGCCCGACATGCTCGGCATCGACAGATCCGTCACCACCGCCTGGTACGCCGCCGGGTCGGACTGGAATGCAGCGAGCGCCTCGTGAGCGTCAGTGAAACCGGCGACGCGATAGCCGAGTCGCTGCAGTACCCGAGTGATCAGATATACAAGCGATTCCTCGTCATCGACGTAGAGAACGCTCTGACCTTGACCACGCAGCACTTGCGTCGTGAGCGGCGAGGTCCTGGCGGCCGTCTCGTTGAATAGCACAACTTCTTTGGGGGCTTGTTCTTCATTGCCGCTGAACGCCAGGATTTGGTTGATGATGCCGGCCGCGCGGGCGCCGGCCCGCTGCACTTCGGCCAGCGACAGTTGCGCGGGATGATCGGCAGGCAGATCTTCGGCGGCGAGCCGCGCATTACCGCAGATTGCCAACAAAATATTGTTGAAGTCGTGGGCGATGCCGCCGGCCATCGCGGCCAGCGCATGACTTTTCTCGAGCAACTCGCGATCGCGCTCGGCCTGCAGCCGTGCGGTCACATCGCTCGCGAAAGCAATCACGCCTTCGTCAGCGGTGCCTCGATCCACCAGCGCCAGATGCCAGTGACATTGCAGGCGGCTGTCGTCCTTGCGCCGTGTTTCGAGCACTACGCCATCGGGGAATTCGACGCCGGAAAGTAACTTCGGACACACCTCGTTGATCGTGGGCATGCTGGCAGGCGTAGCCACCAGCTCATGGATGTGACGGCCGATGGCTTCAGCTTCGGTGTAGCCGAAAGTGGCCGTGGCGGCGGGGTTCCAGGCGCGCACGATGTGGTGCGTGTCCCAGACAATGCAGGCCAGCGGCGCGCGGTCGAGATACAGCTGCAATCTCTGATTGATTGCCTGCAGCTGCAGCACACCTGCGTCCGCATTCAAATTGGTACGACTCGCAGGCGGGCGACGTCGCCGCCACCACTGCGTAAACCCAAACATAACGCCCCGCTGAAGAAGTTACTGGCTCGCGCCTGCGCTGGACGCGAATTCTCGTTATCCCCAGCGGCAACGTAGCATGGCGCGCAGCGGAACGCGTTGAGCAACTCTCCCGGCAAACGCTTAGGCGATTGGAGTAAGCACCACGTTCAGTGACGCGGGGACAGCCCGCCGGCGGGTCAATCGATGCTGTGAGCTATCAGGCCGAGACGGCAATATTCCACGGTGGCCTGGGAGAGCCGCCCGTTCAGATATTCCAACGCTCGCGACACAGCGCCAGAAATCGGGCACCGGCTTGCGACAATGGCTGATGTCGCAGGTGATAGACGCCCACCTGGCGCTCGATGCTGGAAAATGGCAAACCTTCGATCTGTTCCAGCTCCGGCGGCAGGTCGGTCACCAGGTTGGAGACATAGGTCACAGCCTTGCCTTCGGCGACCAGCGCCAGGCGCAGCTCCATGTGACTGACCTCCCACACCGAGGCGAAGGCATTGCGTAGCCGATCGCCGCTCGGGCGGCGGGGCGCCTCGTCGAGATAGGAGGTCACTAACGGCAGCGTGCGTAACGTCGCTTGAGGGTCGCGCTTCAGCGCCTCGCGACTGGGATGATCGCGCGCAATCATCAAACGGCGCGTTTCGGAGAAGCACGAGTACACCGTGAAATAGTCGGGCATCGTGTGCTGCAAGGGGCCGAAGCCCACCTCCCAACGGCCATCGCCCACGCCATGCACGATCTCGCGGCTGGGCGCGACGGTGACCTTGAAACGCGTCAGCGGGTTGCGTTCGGAGAACTCGCGCAACAGGGCGATGCCAAAACGAGCATTAGTGGCCGGTGAGAGCGCCAGGGACAATGTCGACAGTGCGCCGGTCTTGATCTGCGCGATGTCCGCTAATGTCTCGCGCTCCTCGTTGAGGACAGTCTCCGCGTAGCGAAGCAGCCGGATGCCGGCTTCCGTCAGCTGCGGCGGATTGCCTCGACGTAACAGCACCGCGCCCAGGCGATGCTCCAGGTTGGCGATGGCCTGACTTACCGCCGACTGCGATAAGTTCAGCCGTTCGGCAGCGCGACTGAAGCCTCCGGCCTCCACCACGGCGTGAAAACAACGGATTTCATTGCGCTCGATTTGCATGTGGTCAATTTTCGCGCAGCAGTCGCGACTACTGCAAACAGGAACGGAAAAAAGCGCTGGAATTCAGCACGACGATAAGGTTATCGCGCCTGGCGATGCGATCACAGCGGCTGATATGCGCATCGCTACCGGGCTCTCGTGATCGCTCGGGTGCGAGCGTAGCTTGAACGTTCATCGAACCAGCCAGGATCCCGGGAGAAACGCATGAGCGAGTCGACGCACGTTCACAAAGGCCTCGAAGGCGTGATCGCCGACACCACCTCCGTATCGCTCGTGGACGGCGCAGCCGGTCGCTTGTATTACCGCGGCTATGCCGTGGAAACGCTGGTGAACAAGCGATTTGCTGAAGTGATGCATCTGGTGGTGTTCGGCGAATTGCCCGACGCCGGGCGCCTGGAAGAAGTCGAAGAATACTTGTGGGTCGCCGGCCGGTTGCCACCCGATCTCGCTCGGTCGTTGCGACAGATCGCGCGACACGGCGAGCATCCCATGGCGACGTTGCAATCCATCGCTTCGCTGCTCGCGAACGAGCCGCCCGCGATCAGCCTGGGAAGAACGCAGCAGGAGGAAGAGGCGCTGATCGTCGCGGCGCGCCTGCCAGCTGCGATCGCGATGATTCACGCAGCGTTGCAGGATCACCCGGAGCATCGTTATCCAGTCTCGCGTCGTTACGGCGAGCGTTATCTGCAACTGTTGCACGGTCGCTGTCCGACGGCGGCCGAAGTGTCTGCATTCGAGAGCACGCAGATCTTGCAACTCGATCACGGCTTCAACGCGAGCACATTCACCGCTCGCGTGGTCACTTCCACGCTGGCCCCGGCGACGTCGGCGCTATCGGCGGCGATGGGTGCGCTATATGGGCCGTTGCATGGCGCAGCCGATCAGCAAGCGCTCGAGATGGCGTTCGAAGTGGGCGAGCCTGAACGAGCTCGCGAGTTCGTGGCACAGTGCCTCGCGACCGGACGCAAGGTGATGGGCATGGGCCATCGCGAGTATCGCGTGGTCGATCCTCGCTCACGAATGATCCGTGCGCTGGCTCAACAAGTGGCGCGCGTTCCCGATCACGTGAAGCTGCTCGACGTGTTGAGCGCGGTCGACGAAGCATTCATCGAGCAAACTCGTGAGAAACGACGCACCCTGCGCGCCAACCTGGAGTTCTATAAGGGTGTCGTCTATCTCGCTCTCGGCATTCCGAAGGAGTTTTTCACGGCGAGCTTCGCGGCCGCGCGAGTGTTCGGCTGGATCGCACATGTGATCGAGCAGCGACAGGACAACCGGATCATTCGCCCTGCCGCGCATTATGTTGGCCCCGCACCGCGCGAATCGGTGTGAATGTGGTGTGATTGAGGCTTCACGCACTTGTCATGTTATGCACAGGGTGGCTATAGTGCGGTCACTCGACCAAGTGACTAACCCGCACGTGTCCCATACTTCCTCCCCCATCGCCGTGATCGCTTCCACGATCAACGTCGTAGTACCGGTCGTAGCCATCAGCTGCGCGCCGTAGGGGAACTATTAAATAAACGAATTCACGACCCCCGTCGGTGCAAAGCCGGCGGGGGTTTTTCGTTTCTGGCGCCGGCGCACCGATGGGCTTCTCGAACAGGAGCCTTTCATGATGGACGCCACTCAACCGGCCACCGCGCAACGACACAGCGGCGCCGACCTCATCATCCACCTGCTGGAGCGGCAGGGTGTCGAGATCGTCGCCGGCATTCCGGGCGGCGCACTGTTGCCGCTGTACGAGGCATTGGGTCGCTCCACCCGCATTCGGCACGTCCTGGCGCGCCACGAACAAGCGGCAGGTTTCATTGCACAAGGCATGGCGCGGATCACCGGCAAGGCCGGCGTCTGTTTCGCAACGTCCGGCCCCGGCGTGACCAACGTGGTGACGGCGCTCGCCGACGCCAAACTCGATTCGATTCCCCTGGTGTGTATCGCCGGGCAGGTGCCGACGACGTTGATCGGCACTGACGCGTTTCAGGAAGTGCCCACCGTCGACATGGTGCGACCCATCACCAAAGCCAGCTTTTTCGTGCGGCATGCGGATGAGCTGTGGCGCGTGCTTCCCGAAGCGTTTCGAAGCGCCGAGGGCGGTAGGCCAGGACCGGTGCTGGTCGATGTGCCCAAGGATGTTCAGCTGCAACTGGCGACCACCGAACCTTTCGATTCGGCGCCAGCGCGCGACGGTGACGCCGCGTCCATCTCCAGACTCGATTCGAGCTACTCGTTCGACCTCGCGGCGCAGCTGATCCATGCCGCTCAACGGCCCGTGCTCTATGTGGGCGGCGGTATCGTCAAGGCGCGGGCTCATGCCGCGATCCGGGAACTCGCTGAACGCGCCGGCCTGCCTGTGACATCCACGCTGATGGCGCTCGGTGCATTGCCGGCCGGGCACGAGCTCGATATCGGCATGCTGGGCATGCATGGCGCGCGCTACACGAACATGATCATCGAGGAGTGCGATCTGCTGATCGCCATCGGCGCGCGCTTCGACGATCGCGCCACCGGCAATCCAAAGAAGTTCGCGCCACACGCCCGGATCATTCACATCGACATCGACCCTCGCGAGTTCGGCAAGATCAAACCCGCGGACGTGGCCATTTGCGCCGACGCCGGCGTCGCCGTGCACGAGTTGCTGAAGCGGGTGCCGCTCACTCGAAGAACCCTTTGGCAGTCTCGCGTGCAGCAGTTGAGACAGGGCCACCCGTTGCGGACCCCTGGCATTCGCGAGCTGTGCTCACCGTACGGAATCGTGCAGGCGATTGGCGCGCTGGCTCCTGCCGACGCCATCGTGACGACCGACGTGGGCCAGCATCAGATGTGGGTGGCGCAACGCTTTCCGTTTGCGCGACCAGACCGTTGGCTGACTTCGGGTGGCCTGGGCACCATGGGCTTCGGCTTGCCGGCCGCGATTGGCGCAGCGCTGGTTGCACCAGAAGCGACCACGCTGTGCTTCACTGGCGATGGCAGCCTGCTCATGAACGTGCAGGAGCTGGCCACCCTGGCCGAGCTGGATTTGAATGTGAAAATCGTGCTGCTCGATAATGCCGCGCTGGGACTGGTGCGACAGCAGCAGGAATTGTTCTATCAGCGGCGCTTCGTGGCCTCGCAGTTTTCCCGACCGAGCCAGTTCGTCGCCATCGCGCAAGCGTTCGGGATTCCGGCGCTCGATCTCGGTGAACAAGCCGAGCCGCACGGTGCGCTGTCGCACGCCCTGTCGACGCGAGGCCCCGTGTTGATTCGAGTCCCCATTGCCGCCACTCAGCACGTGCTGCCCATGGTGGCGCCGGGCGCGGCCAATATCGAAGCGCTCGATCATGCGACTGAACCTTTAGAGGAATGCCAATGACTGAAGCCAATGGCCTGGCGCCGCCCATCAGCTGGGCCGACTTCGAAAGGGTCGAGCTGCGCGCTGGCACCGTTCTGGAAGTAATGGACTTCCCCGAAGCCCGGCGTCCGGCCTGGAAGCTGCGCATCGATTTCGGCCCGCAGATCGGCGAGCGCGTTTCGAGTGCGCAGATCACCGCCTTGTACGGCAAGGAAGATCTGGTCGGACAGCAAGTGATGGCGGTGGTCAACTTCCCGCCCAAACAGATCGGGCCGTTCCGCTCCGAGGTCCTGGTCACCGGATTCCACGATGAGGAAGGACGCGTAGTGCTGGTTCGTCCCGAGAGACGAGTGCCGAACGGAGCCAAGCTGCTGTAATGTCCCGCACGAGCAGGCCGATGAGAGACGTGGCGGGTGATGCAGTTTTCCGAGATCCTGAGTTCGATAGGTGCAACGGGCGACGAATGCCACGTCACGGTCAGTGACGATTGGCTGCAAGGGCGCGCTACTTTCGGCGGCCTCGTAGCAGCGGTTGGAAACGAAGCGATGCGCCGGCTGGTGCCGCGCGATCGAGTGTTGCGTTCATTGCAGACCACATTCGTTGGACCGGCGGGCGCTGGTACATGGCGCATTCGAGCGCGAGTGCTACGCGTCGGCCGAGCGGTCACGTTGGCTCAGTGTGAAGTGCTCGACGGCGACCAGGTCGTCGCCGTGCAAGTCGGCGTGTATGGCATCGAGCGCGAGTCCGCGGTGCTCGTCAAACCGGTGGCGGTCGAGTCGCCGCGCAAGGTGGAAGAGATCAACGAAGTCCGCTTCGACCCCGAACGCGCGCCTGCATTCGTTCAACACTTCGCTCTGCGATGGGCGCAAGGGGCAAAGCCGTTCTCCAGCACGCGTTCTGCCTCCAAGGTGTTCATCCGTCATCGCGATCCGTCGCCGCTCACTGAATCTCACATCGTCGCGCTGGTGGACTGCATTCCGTCGCCGGCGCTGTCCATGTTCAAAGCGCCCGCGCCTGGCAGCTCACTGGTGTGGATGCTGGAATTTTTCGAGCACGACCTGGAGTTTGGCCCGGAGGCATGGTGGCGCATCGACAGCGATATCGATGCCGCGACCGGCGGCTACGTGAATCAAACAGGCTTACTGCACGACCCGAACGGTCGACCGGTCGCGCTGTCGCGGCAGCTGGTCGCGGTATTCGGTTGATCTCCTCAGGAATTACATCGTGCGAGCCAGGCGGGTCACGTCCAACACCCCATTGATGATGAACTGCACGCCGATGCAGATGAGCAGGAAGCCCATGATGCGTGCCATGGCGTTCATACCGGCAACACCGAGCACCTTCGACAGGCGGGTCGCCGCGCGCAACGTGATGTAAGAGATCACGCCGACGACGGCTATGCCGACCGCGATCAGGATGTGGCCGACCACGATGTGTTGAGTCTGCTGTGCCGCCGCCGACATGCCGACGACCACGGCGATCGAGCCCGGCCCGCTCAACCCCGGCATGGCGAGCGGAGTGAAGGAGACATCATGCTTGGCGGCAGCCTCCGCCTGCTCCTGCCGCGACATGGTCGCGGTATCCGGAAACAGCATGCGAAATCCCAGATAGCTGACGATCATGCCGCCGGCGATGCGCAGGCCCGGAATCGAAATGCCGAAAAAGTTCATGATCAGGCCGCCCGCCACCAGGAACGACGTGAGGATGAAGAACATGTAGATGCAGGCCCGCCGGATCTGTTCGGTGCGCTCCGGCTCGGTCAGGTTGGCGGTGATGGTCACCACCATGCCCACCGCGGACAGTGGATTGACGATGGGCAACAAGGCACCGATGGTGCTCAAGACCAGAGTGAGGCCTTCGACGAACCAATTCATGCAGCGAGACGCTTCCCGGCGACCAGGCGGTGAAGCGACCTTTTACCGCAAAGTGACCGCGCTTACGTAGCCTTTTTACGCCTGGCGGCTTGCGGTTTGCACAGACGCTCGAAGCCGCTCGCGATGAACGGCGCCATGCGTGCGCCGATGGCCTCGAAGTCGCTCGATTTACACAGCCCTTCGGACAGCCGGTCGATGCGTCCGGTCTGCGACAGCGTAAGGGTCAGCGCGCCGGACAAGAAGTGATAGCTCCAGTAAAGCTCCTGCTCGCTCGCGTCGGGCAGCGCCTTGCGGAGCGCATCGATCAGGTGATGAATGACGTTGTCGAAGGTGCGGCCCATGGTCTCGCCGCCCCAAGCCGGCGTGTTGTTCACCTGCGCGATCAGTGCGAAGTAGTTGTGCCAGCGCTGATCGCCGGTGGCCGCTCGTTGCAGGATGGGCTGTAAGAACGCGTCGATCACGCCTTCCACCGTGATGGCGCTGCCGGCGGACTTCACGTATGCGTCGATGGAGTCGATGCGTTCCTTGTTGATGATCTCGGCGCGACGCTCGAACACAGCATCGAACAGCCCACGCTTGGTGTTGAAGTAGTAGTGCAATAGCGCGGTGTCGACCTTCGCCTCCTGCGCCACTTCACGCACTGTCACACCCCAGAAACCGTGCCGGGAAAAATGATCTTCGGCGGCATCGAGGATGCGCTCGCGCATGTCCGGCGTGGATTCGGTCTTCAGGGGCCGGCCCCGGCGGACCTTGCGGCGTTTGACGGTGGTGGTGGTCGGTCGAGTCGACACTACTGGCGCCTTGGCTAGGTAAAACCCGCAGCAGCATACCCTTTTCCCGGCTCGCTGCCCCCTGCCGCTGCCCCGGAGCAAGTATTCATCAACCGCTGAATAATTGACAGCGGGCTGGCGCAGGAGCAATCTGGCCAATAATCATCAACTGATGAATTAACAGGCTTGAGCGGTCATCGGATCGAAATCGGGTCGGAATCGATATTCAGGGGGAGTCATGAGTGCCTTCGCTTCTTGCGGCGCGCGTCTGTCGATCGCCGCTATCCTTGCCACGCAGTTGCCCTTGCCGGCCAACGCCCAAAGCGCCTCGGCGGGCAGCGATGAATCGGCCTCCGGCATCGAAAGCGTCGTGGTGACGGCGCGTCGTCGCGAAGAAAGTTTGCAGGACGTACCGGTGGCGATTTCGGCCCTGACGGCCGACCAACTGCAGACTCAAAACGTGCGGACGCTGGAGGATATGACTGCGTTTGCGCCGAACATCAAAGTGAATGCGGGTCGCGCCACCAGCAGCACCATCAACGCATACATCCGCGGCGTCGGACAGAACGATCCGCTGTGGGGTTTCGAGCCGGGCGTCGGCATCTACATCGACGATGTTTACATCGCGCGTCCGCAGGGTGCGTTGCTGGATGTCTACGACGTCGAGCGCATCGAGGTGCTTCGTGGTCCGCAAGGTACGCTGTACGGCAAGAACACCATCGCAGGCGCCATCAAGTATGTCACTCGTGACATTGCCACCAGCGAGCCGACGCTGAATGTTTCCGCTACTGGCGGCAGTTACAACCAGCGGGAGATCAAGGTGGGAGGCTCGATCCCGGTGGTCGACGAGCACATCTTCCTCGGCGCGGCGGTCGCATATCTACGGCGTGACGGTTACGGCGAGATCGTGGACGACGGCCGGGCGCGGCTATACAACCGTGTGGGACAGGATGTGTCAGACAAGGACGTGCTGGCGGCCCGCGCCAACGCTACATTTGTCTGGGGCGACAGCTCCCGACTGCGGATTCTGGCCGACACCGTGCAGGACAACTCCAATGCGACGGGCGGCCAGCGGCTGAACAATCTCACGGCCGCCGGCATCTTCCATCCGCGACTGAACCATCGTTACGATCAGCGCACCGACATGCCGGTGGATCGCGATCGCTTCATCAACAAAGGCGTCGCGGCGACGTACACGCAAACGCTGACCGACGCGCTGGATTTGAAACTGGTCGGCGCATATCGCGAAGGCGACGGCCGGCAGTTCATCGACTTCGACGAGTTGAACGCCAATCTGTTCCAGGTGCCGGCGCAGTACAGCGACGATCAAACCAGCGGCGAAGCGCAACTCACCTATACCAGCGATCGGGTCAAAGGCGTGGCGGGCGTCTACTACTTCACCGGCCAGGCCGAAGGAGCGTTCGACGCATCGCTGGGCTCGCTCGGTCTCACCTCGCTGACCAAGGGCAGCGTCGATACCGACAGCATCGCCGTCTATTTCGATACCACCTGGTCGCTGACAGATCGTTTGAACCTCAACGTCGGCGCGCGGTGGAACGAGGACGACAAGGAGGCGAGAGTATTCGTCGCGCAGTATCGCGGCGTACTGGCCCCGGACGCCACCTTGTTCGACGAGAACAACTTGCCGCCCGGCTTCTCGCTGGTGGCCGTGCAGAGCAACTACACCAATGACCGCAGCTTCTCCAATGTCTCGCCGCGGCTCGGCATGGACTTCCGGCTCGACGACGACCTGATGCTGTATTTCAGCTATGCCCAGGGCTTCAAGAGCGGCGGCTTCGACATGCGCGGCAATCAGCTCGCCAATCCCACCACCGTGAACGGCTACGACGCCGAGACGGCGGACAACTTCGAAGTGGGCATGAAGTCGACCTGGTTCGAGGACACGCTGCAGCTGAATCTCACTGCCTTCTACACGCCCTACGAAGACATCCAGATCACCACCCAGCAGTTCGTGCTGCTCAATGGCAACCCGACCAACGCCACGGCCGTACTGAATGCGGGCAAGCAGGTCAACCAGGGCGTCGAGCTGGAAACCATGTGGCGGCCGCTGTCGGCGCTGACGCTGGTGCTGAATGTCGGCTATCTGGATGCGGAGTTCGAAGAGTTCTTCACCGCCTGCCCGACTCCGACGCCGGGCTGCCGCCTGGACATCAGCGGCCTGAATCAGCCCATCAACTCGCCGGACTGGACCACGTTCCTGGGCGCGACCTATGAGTGGTCACTTGGGGCCGGCGACATGACTTTGCATGCGGGCTATCAGTACCGGAGCGCGACCAAGGTCGCCAACACGACCGCCAGCATCACGGATCAGGATGCCTATGACATCCTCGACCTGGGTATCGCTTACACGACCGCAGATGAGAGGTGGCGCTTCGCCGTCGATGGGAAGAACATCCTGGACGAGGAGTATCGCGTCGCGGGATATGACTTCGGCGCGGTGGGCCCGACTGGCGGCTTCAGTCAGATCGGTTTCTATGGACCGCCGCGCACGGTGTCGGTGACGGCCACATATCGGTATTGAAGACGCAGCGTTCATGACCGCCAGACATCGCATTCTCATCACCGGCGCGGCGAGCGGCATCGGACTGGCGTTGACCCAGCACTTCGCCGCTGCCGGGCATCGCGTGGTGGCCTGCGATATACAGCAGGCTTCGCTGGATGACCTACGAAAGGATCTGCCGCAGGTTCGCACGCTGGCGTTCGATCTGTCCGACGCGGGGCAGATCGACGCTGCGTTCGGTTCTCTGGGTGACGATATGCCGGACGTGCTGGTCAACAACGCCGGCTTGCAGCACGTCTCGCCTCTCGAAGAGTTTCCGCCGGAGAAGTGGCAGCTTCTGATCGCCGTGATGCTCACTGGCACGGCGCTGCTCACGCGCGCGGCGCTGCCATCCATGCGCCGAAACAACTTCGGCCGGATCGTGAATATCGGCTCGATTCATGCGTTGGTCGCGTCGCCATTCAAGAGCGCTTACGTGGCGGCGAAACATGGGCTCGTCGGGTTCAGCAAGACCGTCGCTTTGGAAACTCACGATGTCGACATCACCATCAACACGGTGTGCCCCGGCTATGTGAAGACCCCCTTGGTCGACGCCCAGATCGCCTCGCTCGCCCGCACTCACCATCTCACCGAGCAGCAGGTGGTGGAAGAAATCATGCTCAAGCCCATGCCCAAACGTCAGTTCATCACCCCCGACGAACTGACCGGCACCGTCGACTTCCTCTTGAGCCCCGCCGCCCGCAACATCACCGGCCAATGCCTCGTCCTCGATGGCGGCTGGACCGCGCAATAACTCCCCTCACCTTCGCTCGCTCGCGGTAAAGATGAACGTCTCGCAAGGGAGAGCAGAAAATCGAACCAAACCTTTCGGCGCGTCGACGAGGTGGGCGGCGCGCAAGCCACCGAAGCCTCTTGAATCCCAGCTAAAAACAAAGAATGCGCTGCGTTAGCCATCCGCCGATAAGATAGCCGCCGACGCACAAGGCGAGGCCCGGATGTCCCGCAGTTATAAGATCACCTTGCTGATCGCTCTGTATATCGCGCAGGGCCTGCCCTTCGGCTTTTTCACGCTGGCGCTGCCCGTGCTGTTGCGAGAGGCCGGCTATTCACTCAAGGAGATCGCCGCGCTCAGCGTCCTGTCCCTGCCGTGGTTCCTGAAGTTCCTGTGGGCCCCAGTGCTGGATCACACCGGCTCACGACGGGCCTGGCTGCTCGGCCTGCAGTTCGCATCGATCGCAGCGGCGCTGCTGCTGACGAGGGCCGACCCGAGCGCCGACCTGAGCACACTCATTCTGGCCGCGCTGGTGTTCAACCTCCTGGCCGCTTCTCAGGACGTGATCACCGACGGCCTCGCCGTACGCATGCTGGATCAGAAAGAGCGCGGCCTGGCGAATGCCATTCAAGTCGGCGCATATCGCTTTGGCATGATTCTCGGCGGTGGTCTTCTGCTGGCTGTGTTCGCACGGACGAACTGGGAAGTGACCTTCCTGTCGATGGCCGGCCTGCTTGCACTCACCGTGATACCGACGTTCGCACTCAAAGACCCGGCGCCTCGAGAAGACGCACCGAGATACAGCCCCGGCCAACTTCTCATCATCTGGCTCCGCCGCTTGTTTCAGCGAGGCATGCTGCGGTTCGCGCTGGTCATCGTGCTGTATCGCTTCGGCGATCAGATGGTGGCAACGCTGCTCGGCCCGTTCCTGATCGATCAAGGCATGAACAAAGAAGCCATCGCGCTGATGAAAGGCACAGTCGGATCCGGCACCAGCCTGCTCGGCGCAGTGCTGGGCGGCTGGCTGGCGTTCAGTGCCGGAAGGCGCACCGCCATCCTCGCAAGCGGTATCGCACAAGCTGCGTCATACACGCTGTACATCGTGGCTGCGATGGGCCTGGGCGGAGTGAGCCTGCTGTGGGTTGCGACCATCTTCGAAGGCGTCATCGGCACGATGGCCACCGTCGCATTGTTCACATTGATGATGGACGCTTCCGACCCCGAGCATGCCGGCACCGACTACACGTTGTTCGCCAGCCTGGTGGTGCTGATCGGGCCAGTCGGCAACATCTCCGGCGCCGCCGTAGCAGACGCGCTCGGCTATGGCCCCGCGTTCACAGTGGGAGCGATTCTCGCGTTGGCGGGAACACTCATCGTGGTACGCATGCTGGACCACAAACCCGTCCCAGCGCGCGTGGCCGAAGTCTGGAAGCCGGCGAGAGCGAGCGCCTAATCGGGCAACTCGATAGTGAACGTCGCGCCTGCGCC
Source organism: Steroidobacter gossypii (assembly GCF_016801985.1). Classification (GTDB taxonomy): domain Bacteria; phylum Pseudomonadota; class Gammaproteobacteria; order Steroidobacterales; family Steroidobacteraceae; genus Steroidobacter; species Steroidobacter gossypii. Next base: position 1,085,810 of record NZ_JAEVLS010000001.1, read on the forward strand.
CGGCTTACTCTGAGCGAACACTCGCCCGCCCAGCCGCTCGACGGCCTTGCGCACCAGCGCCAACCCGATGCCCGTGCCGGGATACTGATCGTCCCGATGCAAGCGTTGAAACAGCTTGAAGATGTGATCGTGGTACTGCATGTCGAAGCCGATGCCATTGTCGGTGACCGCCAATACGACCCCGTCACTCTTGCGACGACACACCACGGCGATGTGTGGGCTCGGGGTATCGCGCGTGTACTTCAACGCGTTTTCCACCAGATTCCGCAACGCTTGCGCGAGGCCGCTGGCGTCCACGCGTAGCGTCATCGGCTCGACCACCACGGTCATGACGATGCCGCGGCGTTGTATCTCGTCCTGATACGAACTCAACACCTGATCCACCAGTGACGGCAAGCTCACCACGCTTGCCTGCATGCCGCGCCGATCGATCTGCGAATACGACAACAGATCATCGATCAGCGTCGACATCTTCACCGAGCCATTGCGGATACGGGCGAGATGTTCGCGAGCGCGGTCCGTCAGCTCTGCTGGCAGTTCCTGCTCGAACAGGTGCGCGAAGCCATTGATCGCGCGCAGCGGCGCCTTCAAATCGTGAGCGACCGCATATGAAAAGCCTTCGAGCTCCTCATAGGCGCGCTTCAACTCGGTGGTGCGCTCGCTGACGCGTTGCTCGAGCGCCGTGGTCAAGTCCCGATACCGCGCCTCGCTATGACGCAGCTCGACATTCGCATCCTGCAGCTGCTGATTGGCCATCACCAACTGATTGGTCAGGTGCTGCGATTCGTTCTGGATCCACGCCTCGCGCGCTCCGAGGATGACGGCGAACAGAATGAAGATGGTGGCCGACAGCCAGATCACACGCGGCGTGAACGTAGCGCTGCTGCTCAACGCCACGGCCACCATGATGACGAGCAACAGCGCCGGCATCACCGCCTCGAGCCAGCGCTCGCGAGCCTGCATCTTGTGGCGAATGTCACCATGGTCGCGCTTGCTCAACCAGGCCTGCTCGTGACCCGCCACCGCAATCAGACCGAACATCAGCAGCCAGCTGGCATTGACCATGTCGTCCGGCAGATAGCTTTGGGTCAGCAGGGCATGCGCATACGTGAAGTTGGAGATCGCATAGATGCAAGTGGCGAACACCAGCAGCAGCATCGGCGTCCAGGACGCGCCCCAACGAAAGGTCCAGAGCGCGCTCAAGGTGGACAGAAACGTTCCGGCGACCAGTACCGTATGCGCCACGCCTACCCACAGAAACATCGGTGTGACGCTCGGGCTCTGCAGCGCCGGCTCGAGCATGCCCAGCACCACTGTAATCGCCAGGCAGCAAGCGACCAGCCCAAGGTTGCCGACATGCTTGAGCGTGAATGCAGCCCGGTTGCGGGCTTCGGGCAGCATCAGCACGCCGGCCACCACGAACACGGCGAAGCCCGTGTAGAAGATCTGGTTGAGACTCGGAAACGGCTGCGCCACCTGGAGAACCAGCTGCACGTAGTTCCAATGCAGCTGCCCGATCAACCAGCTGCCGCAGGCGAGGGCGATCATCGACCAGGCGCGCCGACGCTCGGGCTCAACCTGGCGGGAACTGCGGAAGCACACCAACGTCGCGGCTGCGGCAGCCACCGTCCATGCGACATCGTTGATCCACACCTGCACGCCATTGCTGGCCACATAGATGGCGACGCCATAGACTGCGAGCCCCGCCAGCCAGGCATACGCCAGCGCCCAACGCGAGCGCGTCGAATCGAGGTCGGTGTGGATCTTGTCTGCTTCGGCTGCCATCGCCGCTAGTATGCCTTCCCTGTCGCAGCGGCGTGCAGTGGCAGCGAGCATCAAGTCAGCTTGATGCGCTCCTCGCCGCAGCGCTTGCAGCGTTCCGTGCTGACCAGCTTGCCTTGCTTCACATCGAAGCGTCGTGCCGAGAGCAGTTCCCATTTGTGAAAGCCCGACGAGCACAGCGTCTTGCCGTCGGCGCGTTTCTGTTTGGCTTTTTTCAGATTGATGACGTTCGACATGTTCAATGGGTCATTGCATACACGACCACATTCACGCCGACCATGTAGGAGCGGGTCGAGAACGTCTCGAAGTACCAGTCGCCGTACGCCTCGCGCTCCCAGCCGTCACCGACGTCGGTGTTGTGAGTGGCGAGCACCATGATACGGCCATCGTCGTCCAGCCAGGCGCGCATCTGTGGCTCGTCGAGCGAGCCGGCGGGAAACTTGTGAGCGCCGGGGGATTCGGCGGTGCTGCCGCCGGGGCTGGCAAAGGGCAGCGCCGGGATCTGCGGCATCTCTTCGAGATCGAACACGGTATGGAAGATGGGATGTTCGGGCGTGAGCACGCGCCATTCGCGATTCGGCAGCACGGTGCGCATCACGTTGGCGAACTGCTGCCACTCGGCATCGCCCCAGAAATCATCGACCCACACGAAGCCGCCGCGCGCCAGATAGCTCTCGAAAGCGGCGCGCTCCTGCTCCGAGATCACCATGTATCCGGGGTCGGACATGTACAGCATGGGAAAGTCGCCGAGATCCGGCGCCGTCAGCAGGCGACTCGAGGCCTGGGGCGCGACATGGATGCGAGTCAGCTGCTGGAGTCGATGACTGAAATTGTCGTCGCCTTCGGGGAAGTCGGTCTCCCATCGCGCCCACACTCGACCGTCGTAGGCGTAGTAGGCCTCGCCCATGCCGCCTTCGCTGTCGTAGATGGCGCGGACCAGATTGAGCCGCGCCATGTCGGGCGGCGTCGACGAGCGTCCGCCGTCACCCGTGATGAGATTCGTTCCGGCGAGCGCGGCCAGCGTCGCGAACGCCGCGTAAGTGGCCAATAGCGAGAGTGGCAGCCGGTGCTTCATGTTCCGAGCCAAAGACTCTCAATCAACGATTCCCCAGGCGACGGTAATACTCGGCCACGGCTTCGCGATAACGCGGCGACTCCGGCGACGGCAACGTTGCATGCGCCGGTTTGTCGCCGCGGACGCGAGCCGCGGCATTCAATGCAGTGAGTTCAATCTGATCGATGACCTTCAACATGGCCTCACCCTGCTCGGCCATGGGATCGCCGTTCAAACGTCGCAACTGATTGGCATGGCGACGCAAGGCCTCCAGCTCGGCGGGGGTGAGCTCGCCATCCGTCATGCGATTGGTGAGATCGCGAATGCGTTGACTGATGGCGCTGGTCTGTCGAGCCAGCGAGCCCCGGCCATCTTCGAGAGTGTTGATGCCGCGCGCCGGTACGATCGGATTCCACGCGGACAATCCATTCTGCGCGCCGGCGCTGCCGCCGCGAGAGCTTTGGCGCTGCGACGAGCCGGGTTGTCGCGAGCCGGGCGCGCCGTTGCTGCCGTCGGCCTGCTGACCTTGACTATTTTCGCCGCCCTGTTGGTTTTGCGCGCTGAGCTGCGATTGGCCACCGCCTTGCTCCGATCCATCGCCCTGCTGTGATTGCTGATCGCCGCGTTCGCCCGGCTGGCCTCCGAGGCCCTGTTCCTCGCTGCTCCTCTGCGCACTTCTCACGGCCCGGCGAAGTTCCGCGACCTGCGCCAGCAAATCATCCGTCGTGGCGGCGTCGCGCCTCTGCGATCGTTCGCTCGAAGCCTGAGTTGCGGCTTCGCGCAGATCGTGCTCGAGGTTTTCGAGCGCTTCGGTGATCAAGCCTTCGCGAGGCGCGGCTTCGCGAGCGCGGCCGTAATAGATTTCGGCGGCGCTGCGATTCAATCGATACATCACATCCGAGCCTTCGATATCGCGCACGATTTCACTCAGACGCTGCGTGCTCTTGGGTGTGCCGGCACGATGCTGATGCACGGCGCTGCGCATATCGCCTTGCAAGTTGGACAGCTGGTCCGCCATGCGTTGTTTGGATTCGACCAGGTCCTTGACGCTGCGCTGATTCAGGCCGCCACGACCGCTGGCCCGGAAGCTCGACTCGTTGCTTTGCGACAGCGCCTTGTACAGCTCGCTTTCGATACGACGCTGATCCTCCAGCAACTCGCCGGTGCGGTCGGCGAACTGTTCGAGGGCCTGATCAAGGCGCGACGCTTCGGGCTTGTCGATCTGGCGAAGCGCCTGGCGCAGATGTTTGCTTGCTTCCCGCGCGGACTGCGAGCCCTGCGACTCGCCCGCCTCGTTGGGCTGATTGGCCGCCTTCATGTTCTCCAGCGCCTGGTTGACGGACTGCAACGCCTGCTCGATCTCGGATCTTTCCGAGGCGTTGCTGCCGCTCTGACCACGAGAGCCGGAGCTGGAACCGCTTTGCCCCTGGCGCGATGAATTGCTGGCCTGCTGCTGTTGTGACGAACCTTGCTGCTGCTGACGATTCAGCGCATCGAGCCGACGCCGCAGATCTTCCGCCTCTCGACGCAGCTGTTCCTGCTGCCAGCGCTGTTCCTGCATGGCCCGCGCATTGCGCTGTTCCTGCGCGAGCTTCTCCTGGCGCTCGGCCAGTTCTTTGAGCTTGCGGATCGCCTCGTTCATCTCCTGCTGGGTATTCTGCTGCGACAATTGCGATTCGCTTTCGTACTGGCTTTTTTCCACGTCCATTTCGAGCTCGAACATCTCGGCGAAGTTGCGGGCGCTCTGCGAGCCTTCACCGCCACTCTCCTGTTGCATGGAAACCTGCACTTCGCGGAAGGCTGCTTCGGCGCGCAGCAACTGTTGCAGCGCCTGCTGTTCCGGCGTCACTGCCTGTTGCAGCCGAAATGCAGATAGATGACCGGCCGCAGGCTCCATGAGCCCGGCAGCTCGCTCCAGGCTTTCGACAAACGTTTTCACGCGGTCGTCGGCTTCCACTTCCATGCGAGCGCGGGTTCTTTGCGCCAGCGTGCGTGCCTGTTGCGCCAGGGTGGACTGGAAATCCGCCAGCATGCGCGCGCTGTCTTCCAGCTGTTCGCGTGTGCGGGCGTTACGCTCGTCGCTTCGTTGCAGATTCCAGGTCGCGAGCAGGATCTCGCGTTGACGCTCCGAGATCGCGCCCTGCTCGTCCGCCATGCCACCGCCACCTCCGCCGCCGCCCTGGCCTTGTTTGAAGGTGCGCTCGAACGGCTGGACCTGCACCATGAACAGATCGGTCTGCACCGTCTGCTTGCGATCCTTGGCCACCGCGTAATAAGAGACCAGATCGCCGGGCTGCAGCCGCTGCGCCTCGGTTGCCTTGGCGCCGAGCTCTTCCATGCTCAGCAACGACTGGTTGTCGGCCCGCTGGGTGTTGCCGGCGACCGGCATTTTTTTCCATTCGCCGCCGTTCACCGAATACAGCAAGGAAACATCGCGCAACCTGAAATCGTCCTCCGCCTGGATGTGCACCGGCACTTCCTCGATGCTGGTGGCGCGCCAGTCGCGGCCGGGCTTGCGGATCTGAATGCTGGGTTTTTCGTCGGGCACGATCTCGATTGGATATTCGTCGCTGAGCGCCACGAACTCGTCGGCGACGCGCGCGCCGATCTGATAGGCCCCGGGCTGGTTGACGGCGATCGTGCCGACATTGGCGCGACCTTCCTGCTCCAGCTGCTGACTGCGTCCATCCACGATCAGCGCCGGCGCCTCGAGCGGCGCATCGGCAAACACTTCCACTTTGACGTCGGTGCCCGCGACCGCCCGAATGTCGCGCGATTCTTCATCTGTCAGCGATTCGAGCCCGGTCCATTCAGGATAGGAGTAAGTCAGGCGCACTTTCTGGATACGCGGCAGATCCACCACGCCGATGTGGTGCTCGGCGCTGCGAATGCCATCCGCCTGGACGTAGTAAGCGAGCGGGCCTCGCACGGCGTAAAGTTTGAAATCGTACTGACCTTCTTCACCGGCCCGCATCGGCGCCGCTTCCCATTGCTGCTGATCGGCGAAGCGGACGAAGACTTGTGCCTGCTCGGGTCGAAAGCCATCGGTGGTGGCGCGAATCGCCACATCGCTGTTGCGCCTGACGGTGGCGGTGCCGGGCAAAACATCGATGGTTTTGACGATGATGGCTGCTCGCGGCAACTCGGCGCCCAGCAACAGGTGACGACTGGCGAAGCCCCAATAGGAAGGTCCTACGCTCAGCAACAGCGCCAGCGCGATCACAGCGACGCCGGCGATCGCTGCAGTCGTCAACAACCGATGGCGTGTAACGACGGCGGCGGGCGGCGTTTTTTCTGCGATGCTGGCGGCGTCGGCGGCGAGCAGCTCGATCAGTGGCGTTTTGATGCCTGCAGCTTCGCGGCGCCTGGCATCGAGATAAGTCTGAATGCGACCGCGCTCTTCAGGCAGCCGCTCTTCGAAAACACGTGAGCCTTGATCGCGCGCCAGGCGTCGCAGCGGCAGCCACAACAGCAGCACCACCACGGCCAGCAACAAACATATGAGCGTGATGCGCGCGGAGATCGCGATGGAGGGCGCGAAGTCCCGCCGATTGAACAACCAGACCGCGCCGCACGTGACTAGCAATGTGCCGGCTGCGGCAACCGCTCCGGCGCGCAGGTAGATGTGACTTTGCAGCCGCCGGCGCAATGCGCCCAAGTAGCTTTCGAGTCGTTCACGTGAGGTCATTTGGGAACCTCGCGAAGAATCGCCAGATGACGATTTGCCAGTAGCACTTCCGCCAGCAGCAACAACGCCGCCAGCCACAGCAGCCAGGGACCGAGGGACTTCGGGGTGGCTTCGGGGACTGGAGAAGCGGCGACGGCGGGCGTTTGCTCCTGCACCCGCAACGCCTGCCAGCGCGCGACGTAGTCCGGAGCCAACGTGGTGAGGTCCGATTCCCGTGCATCCACGTTGACCGCCAGCCAGCGCGCGCCTTCGCTGCCGCGAATCTCGTAAAACCCGGCCTGATCGGGAATCAAGCGGTCCGTCGTACTCTGCGCCAGACCCAGCACCCGACGACCCTGTGGATCGAATATCTGCCCGCCGCCGTCCGCGGTCAATCCGGTGAGCACAGTCGAGCCGACCAAAGCGCTGGCGGCCGTCGCCTCGGCGCGAGTCAAGTAGCCGGCGGCCGCGCCAATGAAATGCACGAACAGTGGATGAATGGCCAGATCGTTCCAGCGCCGATCCACCGGCACGGTCAGGATCAACATGCGCCCGGCACCCAACGCGCGCTCGATCAGCAACGGTGTGCCGTCGTCCAGCGCGATCAGAATCTTGTCGTCGGCGGCGGGTTCGATGGAGCGCTGTCGGAAGAATCGCACGCGATTCCAGTCGGCCGCTTCGCGCAGCACCGGATGGGTATCGGTCACATCGCCCACTTTGCCGGTGCGATTACGCACTTCACCGACGTTCAGATTGCCCAGCAACGGACTGTCCTTGTCGATCTGCTCGCCGAGCGTGGTCAGCACCGCGCCGCCGGCCTCCACAAAAGAACGAATGCGCCGGGCCACAGCGCCGGAGAGCGCGCCAGGATCGGTGATCACGACCAGGGAAAATTTGCCAATCCCGCTCGGGCCCATGGAGTTCACGTCGCGTTGTTCGACGCTCAGTCGGGGCGCGGACAGCGAGCCGATCGCGGCGGCGAAGTAAGCCGAATCATCTGCTTCGATGTCGCGCGAGATCAGCAAGGCCGCGGGATCGGCCTGCTCGACGACGGCGAAGAAACGATCGTCCTGAGGCAACTGGTCGGCCGGCTCGAGTCGCACTTCGATTCGATGGGCGCCGGCGCTCAAATTCAGATCGCTGAAGATCACCTTGGTAAATGAGATACCGCTGCTGGCAACAGGTTGCGGCGTGGTTGGCAGCGGTGATCCGGCCCCGGGAGCATTGCCGCCTTCGCCCGCCACCAGCTCGGGTTGCGCGGCGGCGGGAGGCAAGGTCACTGTTTTTCTCGACACCTCCTTGTCGTCGACCAACAGGATCACATCGCGTTGTTGCGGCTGGGTGACGGAGTTGCCGATTCTCGCCTGTAGCGATTGCGCGTCCGAAGGCTGCAGCGATGCGTCTGCGACATAGACGTTGTCCGCAGTGGAGTCGCTCACATCGTGTATCGTCAGCTGGGTCTGCGCGGGCAGCTGCAAATCCGCGAAGCGCAGCGGCGCCGCGCTTCGTTGCAAATCCGAAATCAAGTGCAACACCACTTTGGGTCGCGGCGAGCCCAGCCATGCATTGGCCGTGCTCATTGCGTATCCATAATCGAGTCGCTCGATGCCGGGCTCGAGATTCTGCAACGCTGCGCGCACCGCGCCGGCGTTTCCTGCCTGCGTGCTTTCGTGGACTACCGCAATTCGCCGACCCGAGCCTGACAGCAACATCAGCCGATCCGAGGATGGCGCCTCAGCGATCACTCGCTCGGCCGCTTCGAGCGCACGCTGCCAGCGAGGGCCATGCTGCATCGATAAGGAAGTATCGACGAGAAGGGCGTGCAGCTGAGCGTTGGCATTCGGCTGAGGCACCATGCGCGCTGTCAGCAACGGGCCGGCGAACGCGAGCACCAGCGCAATCAGCAACAGAATACGAGTCGCCAACAGCAACCAGTAACGCAGGGTGCGCTTCGCGGTCCGCTGGGTTTCGCTCGCTTCCAGCAGCATGAGCGAGGCGAATGGATGCTGTGTCGGATTGGCGCGCGCCACGCGATGCAGCCACAGCGGTACGCCGATGGCGAGCAGACCCAGCAGGAAGGCGGGCGCCAGGAACATTTACGTTCGCCCCTCTCTGAGCAGCAGATAGCGCCGCAACGCGTTGTCGAGAGGTTCGTCCGTGGTGATCAACAGCTGATGCGCGCCGACGTTGGCGGCCGCGCGACGCAGCGACTGCAAGTGATCGTCGAGACGCTGCCGATATTCTCCGTTGAGAAATTCGGGCGATACATTGAGGGTCTGTCGTGTCTCGATGTCCTCGAGCAGCACCGACTCACGCCAGTTCGGGCGCATCTCCTGCGGATCGAGCAGCTGGAACAACATGATGTCGTGACCGCGATACGCCAGCGGCTGCACGGCTCTGCTCATGGCGGCAGGATCGCAATAGAGATCCGAGATCACCGCCACCAGTCCGCGACGCGACAGGTGCTCGCCGAAACGCTGGAAACAAGCTTCCAGGTCGGTGCCATTGCCGGGCGTCACTGCATCGATGGCGTGGATCATTGCGATCAAGCTGCCCGCACGGCTGGTGGCAGGGCGGAAAGCGCGCACCTGCTCATCGAACACGATCAGTCCGACCGGATCGTGCTGCCGAGCCGCGAGATAGGCGAGCGCGGCGGCGAGATACTTCCCATACTGCAGCTTGGTGATCGAGTGCGAGCCGTAGCCCATCGAGGCGCTGGCGTCCAGCAGGATCATCAGGCGCGTGTTGGTCTCGCCTTCGTAGCGACGTATATAAGTGCGCTCAGTGCGGGCAAACACATTCCAGTCGACGAAGCGCGGATCGTCGCCTTCCACATAGGCGCGATACTCCTTGAACTCCTGACTGAAGCCGTAATGGGGCGAGCGGTGCAGTCCGGTGAGGAAGCCTTCGACGGCGGTGCGCGCGATCAGCTCCAGATTCGCCAGTCCGGCCAGCGTTTCAGGCGGCAACAGGCGATTGGAGGCGGTGGCGTTCACGGCTCGATCACCTCGCGCAGCACCTCGTCGACGCTTCTGCCGTCGGACTCCGCTTGATAGTTCGTGAGCACACGGTGCCTCAGCACCGGCAATGCCAGCGCACGCAGATCGTCGTTGGTGACGTGATAACGCCCTTCCATCAAGGCTCGCGCCTTGGCGGCGAGACATAGGAACTGGGTTGCTCGAACACTGGCGCCATAGCGAACATAGCGACGCACGGCCTCGGGAGCACTTGCTTCGCGGGGCCGCGTCGAACGCACCATCTCCACCGCCTTGCGCCGGACTTCGTCCGAGAGCGGCACCTGCCGCACCAGCCATTGGAATCTCACGATCTCCTCGGCGTTGGTGCACGGCTCCACCTGTGGGCTCGTCATGCGCGAAGTGTTGCGATCCACCACTTCCAGCTCATCGTCGACGCTGAGGTAGTCCAGCAGCACGTTGAACAGGAACCGATCCAGCTGCGCTTCGGGCAACGGATAGGTGCCTTCCAGCTCGATGGGATTCTGCGTGGCCAGCACGAAGAACGGTTCGCCCAGAGTGTGCGTGGTTCCGCGCACTGTCACGGAATGTTCCTGCATCGCTTCGAGCAACGCCGCCTGGGTTTTCGGCGGGGTGCGATTCACTTCGTCGGCGAGCAGCACATTGGCGAACAGCGGGCCGGGCACGAAGCTCCAGCGCCGGTGACCGGTGGTGATATCTTCTTCGATGATGTCGGTGCCGGTCACATCGGTAGGCATCAGATCGGGCGTGAACTGGATGCGCTTGAACGTCAGGCCGAGCGACGTCGCCAGCGTTTTCACCAGCAGGGTCTTGGCGGTGCCGGGCATGCCCGTGATCAAACAATGTCCGCCCACCAGCAGCGTCAGTAGCAAATAATCGACTACTTCCTGTTGGCCGACGATGACGCGCCGGACCTGCCCGCGAATCGCACCGATGCGATCGCGGAACAACTCCACCAGCGCAGCGGTGTCCTGCTCGGTCGGGACATCGGTTTTCATCAAGTACGCTCCTCGATCATTTGCAGCAGCAGAGCTTGCGCAGGCTTGTAGTGTGGGGCAGTGGCGAGCGCATCCAGCAGGTGACGGCGACTGCCGGATTGATCGCCTAACTCGCGCAAGGCGCGCGCCATGCCAAAGTGAGCGGGTGCTTGATCGAGCGTGTTCAGCGCAAGCAGCGCCTGGAACTCGCGGAACGCTTCTTCGGCGCGACCTGCAGTGAGCAATCGCTCGCCAAGCTGCGAATGCAACTCGGCATTGAGCGGATCGGCATAGTTGAGCGACACCAGCACGTCGGTAGCGTCACTCGCCCGACCCGCTTCATCCAGCCAGCGTGCCAGCTCTTTCAATGCGGTCGGATCCCAACCGCCGGCGCGTCGATAATCTTCCAGCGCCACGATGGCGTCGGGCCGGCGATTCAGCTTGTCCAAGGCACGCGCCAGCATGAGATGAGCGCTGTCTCCGCCGACATTCTCCGGATAAAGCGCGACGGCGCGACGCGCAGGTTCGACCACATCGCTCCAACGTTCCTTTTGCAGCGCCTGCCGCGCCGTCTGTTGCTGCTGCTGCCATTCACTGAAGTTGGCGAGCACATTGGCGAAGCGCGTGCGAACGAATGTATCGAACTCCTTGTCGAACGCCGCTGGCGCGATCTTGAACGTCGCCTCGATGGCCGCGGCCGTGGAGCGTTTGCCATCGAACTGCCGCAACAGCACGCCCAGTTGCTCGAAGCCCCAGCGCTGTTCGATGAACAGACACACCAGGCCCGACTGCATGTACGAGATCTGCACCTGGTTGGGATAGCTCGGGCGGATGAAACCCGAATCCAGCTCGGCGATGGGCAGGAATTGTTTCTTGTCGAGCGCGGCGATGGTTTCCGGCGGCACCGCCACTCCGGGCGTCGGCCCGGTGCGCCATTCTTCGAACACCGAGATGCCTTCGCTCAGCCAGCGCGGCACGTGATGGTCGGTGGCTTCCAGGGTGAACACGTGCGCCATCTCGTGCCACAGCGTGCTGCCCCAATGGAAATCTCCCGGCGCGCGACCGGACGGGCTGTCCATCGCTACCACATAACCAAACGTCACACCGAGCAGACCGATGCCGGGCAGGGCCGCCACGCGAACCGCGAAGTCGTCGTGATCCGGGTACATCTCGACGGTCACCGGCTCGCGCAATTTGAAGCCGTAACGCTGTGTGAAGCTTTCGATGCTGCGGGCGGTGAGACTCAAGACGTACGGGCGCAGCACCTCGGCTTCTTTCTTATGCAGCCGCAACTGAACTTCATACGTGTCCTGCGCGATCGTCACTGGATCCACGCTGACCGAGAACTCGCCGATTCGATCCAACAGTCGCAGTGAGTTCACGGTGGTCGGGCTGTAAGGATCGCCGGAGTAGGCCGCCTGCAGATGAGTGCGTGCCTCCTCGACGTTCCCCAGCCGCAGCAGGTTGGAGCCCAACTCGGCATGCGCGCTCCAGAGGTCCGGCTGCACTTCGACCGCCTGCCGCAGCAGAGCGGTCGCTTCCTTATATCGGCGACGCATGATCTCGAAGTGAGCCAGTTGCTCATACACCGCGCCGTAGCGTGGGTTGTAGTCGAGGATGCGTTCGACCCACTGATCGGGCGAGTTGCCGCGAGACATCTCCAGCGAAGCGCGCAGCGCATACACCTCCAGCGGCGGCAGCTTTTCTTTGCTGACCAGCCGCATCGCGCGATCCAGCGCCTTCCCGGCGTCCTCGAGCTTGCCTTCTTCCAGATCCATCGATGCGCTCAGCAGATGCGCCTCGATCAGATCGCCATCCACCTTGAGCGCTTCATCGACCAGCGGCCGCGCCTGGCCTTCGAAACGCTCGGCATACACGCCGGCGAGACCGAGCTTGGCGTGCACGTCGTTGGGAAACACACGCAACGCTTCGCTGAACACCTGAGCTGCGTCGGAGTACTGATGGGTCTGAAGAAACAATCGCGCCCAGCGCACCCGGGGCTGCACGGCGCGCTCGTTGTTCTGGACGGTATTGCGGAAGATCTCGTTGGCGCGCTTGATGTCACCCAGCGCCCACGCCGCTTCTGCCTGCACGATCGGAGTGTTCGATTCGAGCAGCTTCATGTAACAAGTGCGTGCCTGCTCGGTGCGGCCGCGATAGCGCTGATCGTCGCAGGGACGCAGCTCCACCGCGCGTCGCGGATCGTAGTCGATGGACTGCGCACCCACAGCCGCGGCGAACACGGACAAGATGAACGCGATCGACAGCTGCCGCCTCATGACCCGCCTCCGCCCATTCTGGAATCGATCTCTTTTTGCAGCAGGGCCAGGCGCACCAGCACTTCTTCGAGCTGATCGTAGTATTGATTCTCGGGCAGCGACGCCTTCTGCCCTTTCACGCGATCGAGATCCTGTTCGATGGCGCCTCGTTGTGACAGCAGCGCTGCGACTTCGGGATTGTCGGGCGCCAGGGCGGCGCTGCCGAGCCGGGCGATGGTGAAGCGGCCCGCGTCGTCGCCTTCCATACGTGCATGCTCGGTCGCCATCGCCGTCTCCGACTTGAAGGCCGCTTCGACTTGATTGGTCGCGAAGGCATACGCTTCAGCCGCGGTGACGATCTGGTCTTTATTGGTATCGGCAGCATCTGAGGCGACCGCTTGCGCCCAATACTGGGCAAAGCGCGTCGCCGTGCGCTCGCCACCGCTCTTGGTCGCAGTGATCACGACGCGTCGTGGCTTCTGCCATCGCTCGAGCACGGCGCCGCTGGCGCTGGTGGCGTTGATGATCAGTTGATCTCGCGCAGGCAACTCATCGAACAGCCGCGCCAGTTCCGTGTCGGTGAGATCGGGACCGGGCAGATTGAACCGATAGTTCTCGCCGTCGTAACTGCCATGACCGATGAGCACGACCACCGCGGCGTCGTCGGCATTCATGCGAGCGGCGAGCTTCTTGATCTCGCGTTTAACGGATTCGGCGCGAGCTCCACCGCCGCTCAGCGAGACGACATTGTTGGAGCTGCCGGCGGCTGTCTCCGCCGCACTCGCCACCGCCACGGCGTATTCACGAAATTTCTGTTCATACGCCGGCTCGCCGCCCAACCCTGCAATGACGACGGTGTAGGTAGCAGCGGAAGCGGGCAACGCCAGCATAGCGATGAACGAGGCGAGCGCGAGGCGAGGGAAGTCGCTCACAGTCGCCCCCACCGCAATCGCAACAGCCATTCAGCCAACTTCAGCGCCAGCAAGGTCAGGAACACGATGGGCAGATTCCACAGGTCCAGCGTCTGGCGCTCGACGATGCCGGCCTTGGAATAAGGAATGGCGCCGGCCAGCCCGTCCAGATCGCTCAACGGCCAATAGCGTCCGCCGGTGGCGTTGGCGATGCGTTCGAGCAGATCGCGGTGCTGATAGGTGGCAAAGTGCTCGGCCACGCCGTCGTTACGCAATACGTGCGTTATGGCGGTCCCGACCTCTTTATCAGCGACGCGTGCACTCATTTCGATGCGATACAGGCCGGCGGAGGCAGCATCGAGGGTCGCGGTATAGCGACCATCGCCTTGCCCGGAGGGTTGCATGATCTGGCTGAACGCGGTGTCGCGCTCTGGCGCTACATGCAATTCGACCGTGGCGTCGCTGATGGGTTCGAAGCGCTCGTCGCGCACTTCGGCTTCCAGACGCACCATGCGCTCGTCCTCATACACCGTACGCTCGCTGTTCACGGTCACGCGCGACGGCGCTGTCGAAGCAATGGCATGCATGAGCTGTCGCCAGAACATTTCGTGGCTCTGATCCTCGGAAGGCATGCGCATCTGCCAGCGCATGGTGCTGGCGGTGGCCAATATATAAGTCGCGCCACGCCCATAGTGTTGCCAAACCAGCAAGGGGGAACGCCCCTGCTGGCCGTTTGCTTCCAACAACACGATGGCGCCCGGCTTGAGCCGACCCAGCGACTGGTAATCGGCCAGCGGCGGCAAGTTCTTCCAACGGTCCAGGTTCCGCTTGGGGTCGCCGTCCAGCCGGGGGATGGTGGATTCGGCGCCATAGATCGTCAGCTGCGCCTGGCCTTGCCGTTGTACGAACTGCGCCGGTTGCCGGCCAGTGAGTTGCACGGGCAGCGTCTGTGCCAATGCCGCGTTCTGCCAGCCGCCGGCGGAAAGTCCGTAACGACCGGCCAGCATCAACACCGAGCCGCCGCGCTTGTCGACGAATTCCTTGAGCAATCGGTGTTGCTCGGTGCGGAGTGCTGCTGCTTCGTAGCTGCCGATGATGACCGCGTCGTAACCGAACAGCTCGGCGGCGTCGGAGGGAAAGCCGTCGACCAGCTCGTCCGGGGAATTCACCCCCTGGCGGTAATGTTTGTTGGGGGTGGTGCGGACGATGCTGGCGACGCGCAAGGCGCGATCGCGATCCACCGCCCGCCGCAGGAACTTGTATTCCCAGCGCGGCTCGCCTTCGACGTACAGGATGTTGCGTCGAGTCGCGGGAACATTCACTACGCGAGTGCGCGTGTTGTTGATCACGTTGCGCTCGCCTTCCAATGGATCGAGCACGAAGCGCAATTCGTGCGTGCCGGCCTGGCCGGCGGGAAGGTCCAGCGATAACTGCGTGGTCGGGGCGTCGGGGCGCAGTTTCACGTCACGGGCTGCTACCAGATTGTCACGATCGTAAACGCGCAGGCGCGCCTGCGCGGCGCCGTTGTGACGAATGCCGATCTGCGCGTCGATGGTCGAGCCGGCCGGCGCCGTGCTGGCGACTTCGACGCGCTCGAGCTCCAGATCGTCGGTCATTTGTTCGGGGCCGATGCCGACAGTGTGAACGGGCACGCCGTACGAGGCGATCTCGGCGAGCCGCTCTTCGCTCAACGTGTTGCCGTTTTCCGCACCGTCGCTGAACAGGATGACTCCGGCCAGCGGCGCGCTGCCGGCGCTTTGCAAGACTTGAGTGAGCGCGTCGCCGATGCGCGTCTGCCTTCCAGGTGCTGGCATCGAGTCCAACGAATCCAGCGGCGTGGTGGATTGCGCGAATCCGAACAAGCGGACCGCGAAGGTTTTTTCCAGCCGCGGCAGGGTGTCGTTCTGCAAGGCGGCGGCAACTTCCTGAAGGCGGGACTGGCCGGCCGCGCCATACGCCATGCTGGCCGACGCGTCGACCGCGATGGCCAGTTCGTTTTCGCGATCCCGAACGCGCTCCACGTTCAGGACCGGTCGCCACAACAGGCACAGGATCAAGGCGATCAGCGCGGTCTGGAGCACGCCCACCGGAACCAACAGCGACCAGCCCAGTGCACGCCGCCGCCACAGCGTCCAGGCGACCAGCGCCGCGCCCACCAGAATCGAGGTTATGAGCAGCCCTATCGGCCATGCGCTCGCAAACGCGAACGTGCCGGTTCGATACGCCCAGATGGGATGAGTGAACAGCCGCTCGAACACTGGCCAGTAATAGGCGAAGCGCCCGCCGGAACGCAAGCCACAATCCTGCTCAATTGCGTGAAGAAGCAGTTAGCGCTGGTCGCTGCTGAACGCGAGCCGCCAGATGCGGAACCGACGCCGCGCTCATGCGTACTGGTTTGACTTATAAGCCGCGAACCTGAAGAACCCATGGCCAGCGAATCCCTGCACGAGAGCGCCGAGGCGCTGCGTCCCGAAACCATCGATCGGCACCGCGCCGTGTCCTCTTTGATGGAGGAGCTGGAAGCGGTGGATTGGTACGACCAGCGCATCGATGCCGCCACCGACGCCGAGCTCCGAGACATCCTGTCCCACAACCGCGACGAGGAAAAAGAACACGCTGCCATGGTGCTGGAGTGGCTGCGCCGGCGCGATCCCAAGCTCGACGAGCATCTGCGCACCTACCTGTTCACGTCCAAGCCCGTGCTCGAGATCGAGGAGGAGGCCGAGGGCGCCGAGGGCGCCGAGAAAGGCAACGGCAATGGCGACGGCTGCCTGAACATCGGCAGTCTGCGTGGCGAACAACAAAGCCCGATCCGCCACCTCTGGCGCATGGGAACAGGAATCGAATCATGAACGAACTGCTGCGGGATCACGCGCCCATCGCCCCCGAAGCGTGGAAGGAAATCGACGCCGAGGCCAGGCGCACGCTGACCACATTGTTGGCCGCGCGCCGGCTGGTGGACTTCAAAGGTCCGCTGGGCTGGAACGCCTCGGCGGTCTCGACCGGCCGAACGCGCACCTTGTCGCCGTCCCTGCAGGAAGGCGTGGTGTCGAAGCTGCGCCTGTCGCTGCCGTTGATCGAGATCCGCATTCCCTTCGAGGTGGATCGCGAGGAGCTGGACGCGATCGGTCGCGGCGACACCAATCCCGATCTGGATTCAGTGCGTAACGCGGCACGCGCTGCTGCGATCGCCGAAGATCGCGCCATCTTTCAAGGCTATCCCGCCGGACAGATCGAAGGCATCTTCCCCGCCGCGGCAAGCCAGGGTCTGACCATTCCCTCCGACTTCGGCGCGTATCCCGACATAGTTGCCGAAGCTACCCATCGATTGCGGAGCGAAGGCGTCAGCGGACCGTACGGAATCGCACTCGGCCCGCGCTGTTTCACCGGACTGACCCGCAGCACGCTGCGGGGCTACCCAGTCATCAATCATGTGCGCGAACTGGTCGACGGTCCCATCGTCTGGGCGCCGGCGGTCGACGGTGCGGTGGTGATGAGCCTGCGCGGCGGCGATTTCGAGTTGGTCGTCGGCCAGGATTTCTCGGTGGGTTATCTCGACCACACCAGCAGCTCGGTGTTGCTCTATTTGCAGCAGAGCTTCACGTTCCGAGTGCTGGCTCCGGAAGCGGCCGTGCCGCTGACTTATGCGAGCGCGAATGTGGCCTCGGATGTCCCGGCCAAATAGCCACGGCGTCACGGCAGGACAATCCGTGACTTGAGTCCTTGCTCGCACTCTGATCGCGCGTGTCTGATGCAGGCTGCCTACGCTTGGGGCGGGCGGCCTTGGCTGAACGCGCGCATCGAGCGGTTCCTGCCGATGGAATCCGCTATCCTTGGCGACCGGGCACAAGACTTGCTGTAACAAGGGCGTGCCATCCTTAGCTCGCCTTACGTGCCGCCGCTGCGACGGCCTTCGACCATGCGCCTGCCTTCCCTGAAGTTCCTGAAGACGTTCCAAGTCGCCGCCACCCGCCTGAGTTTCAAGGAGGCCGCCGACGAGCTGTGCATCACGCCCTCGGCGGTCAGCCACCAGGTCAAGGGGCTGGAAGAGCAACTCGGCGTCGCGCTGTTCGAGCGCGGCCCGAGCTCGCTCACCTTGACCGAGGCCGGCGAGAGCTATGTGCGGCACCTGGAAAAGGTGTTCTCCCGGCTGGAAGCGGTCACCGAACAGTTGCGCATTCGTTATGGCCGCGACGTGGTCCGTCTGCACATTCCGCCGTTCTTCGCCACCGAGATGCTGCTGCCGCGCCTGCCTTCCCTTCTGGAAGCGCGGCCGGAGATGGACGTACATATCAATACGGTCGCCGGCACGCTGGAGACGCATCCGGCCGAGGCGGACCTGTCCATCGTGGTGGACACATCGCCCGAAGAAGAGCACGACAACGATCACGACTGGTGCAAGTTGTTCTCGCAGACGTTTGTGCCGGCGTGCTCGCCCACGTTGTTACAGCGCCTGCCCATCCAAACGGTGCAGGACCTGAACAAACATACGCTGATCATTCACGAAGCACGCCGTGACAGCTGGCAGCGTTGGGCGCAAACGCATGGCATCGACTTGCGCCCCAAGAGCATCGTGCGCTTCGACTCCATGAACACCGCGGCGGAAGCTGCCGAGCACGGTGTAGGCGTCGCGCTGGTCTCGTCACGGCTCGGTAACGAACGTTTCGCGGAAGGCACGCTGGTGAAGTTGTTCGATCGCGAGCTGGAAACCGGCGAAAGCTACTATCTCATCTTGCGAAGGGAAGACGCCGAGCGGCCCAACGTCAAGGCGCTGCGGCAGTGGCTGATCGAAGAGTTCAGCGTTTCGGCATGAAACAATAAGCGCCTGCGCCCGCAGGCGAGTGACACGAAGCGTCACCTGGTTGACGTTTTTGTCTCACGTCCGCGCCGTTCGGCGCACGACGATATTTCCTTGGCTGATAGAAGTTTCAGTTTTGTTTCTTCCGCCGCAGGCGATCACGCGTCGGGCGGTCGGGGATTGCCTGCATGAGCGCGTTTGTGGCCAGCATGAAATCTTCTCGTTTGTCGGCGTGACGCTGCGCTTCTACAGTGGCGCCATTCGACAACGACATGTTTTCCCGGGGGTGCGTTACAACTTTTGGGAGATCGCTTTGATGAATACTCGTATCAGTAAATCTGTTGCTATCGCCGTCGCCACTTTGGCCTGCGCCGCTCCGTTCGCCAGCCAGGCGGGCAGTTCCGAAGCGGCCGCCATGGACACCTGCATCAACGCGTTCGTCGCAGCCAGTCTGCCGAAGGAACAGCCGGTGCGCGTGCAGAAGCAAGAGGCGGCGCCCAGCCCGCTGGCGTTTTACTCGCGCGGTTACAAGATTTATGTGAGCGCCAAGGGCGTGGAGAGCGGCAAGTATCTGGCCCGCGGCACCTGCCTGGTCGACAGCAGCGGTCAAGTGGTCGCGCTGAACGGCAAGCCGCTGTCGCAGAAGCTGGCCGCCCGCTGAGACGAACTGTTCATCCAACAATCTGAACGGCGTCACTCATGAGAGTGACGCCCAGGCTTCCCACTCCGGGAGCGTGCGCGACTGTCATTCCCCCTGCAGCTTCCGCACTAGCATGGACCCGCTAACTCCCGGAGTGGCTTTCTACCGATTCGCACTACTTCCCGATTTGTTCCCTCGCTGGCGATTTTATTTTGTCCGATCATTACGGTAACTCGGACCCATCGTCTCATACGCTTCGCGCACACTGACCCGAGGAAAGCATCGAGGTCTTTGGTTCCATGCACGCAGCGGAGCGCGTCGTCCAAGAACGTCGTAGCGGTATCGAGCGCCGGGAACACACCGTCGCTGCGTACTGGCGTGGCGCTCTGAATCCCCGCCGCCGCGCCGGCCGGCGTGCATCCGATCGCTACTACGCCATCATCGATTGGCATTCGCCGCGCGTGCTGGCTTTGGTGATGCTGATCCTCGGCTTGTCGACGCTGGACGCAGTGCTGACCCTACTGCTGATCTCGCAGGGCGCGAGTGAAATGAATCCGGTGATGGCGCTGTTCGTGCCGGACAAGCTGGGCTGGTTCGCCGCGGTCAAGCTCGGCCTGACCAGTCTGGGCACGTTGGTGCTGGTGGCCTGCGCCCGGATGAAGGTGTTCAGATTGTTTCCAGGCGAGCTGCTGCTGTACCTGGTGGTGGCGTGTTATATCGCGCTGATCGGCTACGAATTGTTTCTGCTCGAAAACCCGCCGCCGCTGCACTGATCAAGCTCTGGTCAAGCGCCGGTCAAGCGCTAGTCAAGCTCTGGGGTGGGCGGCGCTGGCTCGATAGCCGCCGACGTAAAGGCGAAAGGCGAAGTAGGTCCAGGCGGACAACGTGCCGCTGACCACGGCGGTGACGAAGTGTTCGGCATCGAACAAGCTGGCCGTCACCACGACGATGCCGAGCATGGACAAGGTCGCCTGCCCGAGGCGCAGTTCCCAACGATCCACGTAATGCATATACGCCGGCGCGCATGCGGCGATCCGAGTACGGTGCGGGTCGAAGCCGAACAGCTGCGACAGCAGCATGTAGCTGCTGACGCCAACCAGACTCCATAGCGCCACGCGCCACAGATCCACCGTCTTGGCGGACAACGACACATAAACGGTCGCGGCCAGCAAGAACAACGCAACAGCGATCAGGGCGTGCAGCTTGCGCGAGTGCATGGCGTAGGACCGTGAAGGAAAGGTGAGGCAGGTATAGCGCCGTCACTTTGCCATTTCCGTGATGCACGTCAAAGCGCCGGGGCCCTGAGCCGCGATGGGCGTTTATTCGCAGAGTCTTCCCCGGAGATTACCTACGGTAGCGCAGCGCCCGCCCAAGCTATCTCGCGACGGCAGCGCGAGGCACAATACCTCCTTTGGCAGTCGGGCGGACAAAACAACGAATGCGATTCTTCCGGCGCTCGCTGATCACTTTGGGAGTCGCAGCGACGCTGCCCACAGTGGTGTTCGTTGCCGTCGGCGCGTTTTATTTCCTGCGCGCCGAACGTGCTCGCGTGGAAACCGAGACGCTCGGACGAAGCGAGATCGCGACGCTGCTGGTCGACGGGCGCCTGCGCCGGGACGTGGCCGCGCTCGGGGTGCTGACCAGCTCGGTCGACCTCGCCAAAGGCAACTTCCATGAATTTTATTCACGGGTGCAGCGGGTGATGAAGGCCAATCCCGCCTGGCGCTCGATCGTGTTGATCGATGCCCGGAGCGAGCAGGAGATGTTCGATCTGCGGCGGCCTTTCGGCCCGCCCGTGCCCGTCGCCGAAACTCACGCGGAATCCCTTCAGCAGATTCGCCAGAGGATGGCGCCGGTGGTCGGCTCGGTGACCCCGCCGCCTGAAGCGCTCGCCTGGGTGTATTCACCGGTCGTGACCGATGGCCAGGTGCGTTACGTGCTCGGCGCCGCCATCCTGCCGCAGGTCTTCCAGGATCTTCTGGTCGCAGTAGCCGAGCCGGGCACCACCGCCGCCATCGTGGATAGCGACGGCAGGTTCGTGGCGCGCACCCTCAACTTCGAAACACGCGTGGGCACGCCAGCCACCAGTTTCGTGCGAGCCGCCATCCAAGGCGGCGAGCGGGGCTTTTATCGCGGCACCACGTTCGAAGGGCTGAAGAACTTCACCGCATTTCATACCTCGCCGTGGTCGGATTGGTCGGCGCATCTGGCGGTGGCTTCCGGGGCGATCGACGCACCCACCAGATGGTCGTTCGTGGCGGCCGGGCTGGCGGCGCTCGGGGCTCTAGTGCTTGGCGGCACGCTGATCCTGCTGGTACTGCGCGACATGGCCGAGCGGCGGCGCGCCGAAGAAACATTGCGTCAGTCGCAGAAGATGGAAGCGGTGGGTCAACTGACCGGCGGCATCGCGCACGACTTCAACAACCTGCTGACCGCGGTGATCGGCAATCTGGACATGATCCGCAGCCGCGTGCAGACCGACGAGCGCCTGCGCCGCATGGCGGACAACGCGCTGGAAGCTTCGCGACGTGGCGCCAAGCTCGCTTCGCAACTGCTCGCGTTCTCGCGCAGTCAGCGCATGTCGGTCGGGCCAGTGGATCTGCAGAAGCTGTTCAACGGCATCAGTGGCCTGATCGCACAGTCGGTGGGTCCGGCCGTCGAGGTGCGCATGGAGTTGGATCCCGATGCCCAGATGGTGATGAGCGACGCCAATCAGCTGGAACTGGCCCTGCTCAATCTGGCGGTGAATGCTCGCGACGCCATGCCCAAGGGCGGCAAGCTCGTCGTCACGGCCCGCCGCGTCCAGGGCGTGGACAAACATTTGCCCAAGGGCGACTACGTTCGTTTGTCAGTGACCGATACCGGCGTCGGCATGACTGACCAGGTGCGCGCGCGAGCCATCGAGCCGTTCTTCACCACCAAGCCGGTTGGGCAGGGCACTGGCTTGGGACTGTCGCAAGTCTATGCCGTGACGCGCGAGTCCGGCGGCTCGTTCGAAATCGAAAGCGAGCCCAACCAGGGCACCACCATTCATTTGACGCTGCCGCGGGCAGTCGTCGAATCCGCAGCGCCCGCAGCGCCACCGGCCGCTGAGTTAGCGAAGCCACAACCCGAAGCCACCGGCTCCGCATCCATCCTGGTGGTGGACGACGATCGGCTGGTACGCCGCTTCATACACGAATCGCTGCGCTCGCTGGGTTATGAAGTGCGGGCTGCCGAAGACGGGCACGATGCGCTGAGCATCATGGAGTCGCAACGTTTCGATCTGTTGCTGGCCGACTTCGCCATGCCGCGCATGACCGGCGCCGAGCTGGCCAAGGCGGCACAGCTGAAACAACCCGGCCTGCCGGTGCTGATCGTTTCCGGTTATGCCGACAGCGCCGCGGTGGAAGCGGCGCTGGGATCGGCCCGCCAACTGCGTAAGCCCTTCAACATGGCCGAGCTGGGTGCGGCCGTCGCTGAAATTTTGCGAGCTCGCGTATCGCGCGCTTGAGAGAGTGTCATGCCCTATTCGACTTCAGAATCTGCCGATGCCGTTGTTCTTACGCCGCCCACCGCGCCGAGCGCAGCCGTCATCTGGTTGCATGGGCTCGGCGCGGACGGCTTCGATTTCGTCCCCATCGTCGAGGAGCTGCGCCTGCCGGCGTCGCTGCCGGTGCGATTCATATTTCCTCACGCCAAGCCGCGGCCGGTCACCATCAACAACGGTTTCGTGATGCGCGCCTGGTACGACATCAAAGGCTTCGGCCCCGACCGCCCCGAAGACGACGTCGGCATCCGGGAATCCGAAGCCGTGGTGAAACAATATATCGAGCAACAGATCGCTCAGGGCATCGCGGCGAGCAGAATCGTCATTGCCGGGTTCTCGCAAGGCGGCGCCATCGCTTTTCAGACCGTGCTGCGCTATGAGCAGCGGCTGGCGGGGGTGATGGCGTTGTCCACCTATCTGCCGTTGCGCATGTCAGTTGCCAAAGAAGCCTCGGCGGCCAACCGCGACGTGCCGATTCTGATGTGTCATGGCGTCTACGATCCCGTCGTGCAGTTGCAGATGGGGGAGGCATCGCGCGACGTGTTGCAAGGCCTGGGTTATCGCATCGAGTGGCGCACCTATCCCATGGAACATTCGGTGTGCATGGAAGAAGTGGTCGATATTTCCAAATGGCTGCAGGCGCGGCTGAAGCTGAACGCCTGAGCGGATCGCGCCAGGGAACAATGCGGCGCGCTCTGACGTACCGACTGTGACAGCCTACTCAACAGTCGACAACAAGGCGATGGATATGTACGTCAGCATCGGTCCCCTGGTTGCACTGGTCGCCGGCATTCTGATCCTGATCGTGCCGCGACTGCTGAATTACATCGTCGCCATTTATCTGATCATCATCGGCTTGCTCGGGCTGTTCGGCCCCAGGTTGTAACAGCATTGGGGCGACGCACCGGCTGCACCGGCGCGATCGCCCAGATCGAGTGACTGGCTGCTCGCAGATCAGCTGCGCCTCAGCCCTTTGCCGTCACGCTTGGCGACGCGAATCCGATTGTCCGCCGCGAACGCCGCCTTCACCGCCGCATGCCCAACGTCTTCGACGGCGCGGGCCAACGTGTCCTGATAGCAAGCGTCATACAGCTGCTTCGTGCGCAGATCGCGAACCTCGCTGTACCCGTCGCACACATGGCTGGAAGCGCGCTGCAGGCGGCTGTACAGCTCACGCGCATCGGCTTCCTTGGACAGATCCAGATCGGCGAAGCCGATCACGGTCTTGGCCGAACCTTGCTCCGTAGACAACTCACCGGCTTGAGCGCCGAACGACCAGGCAGCGAGCGCACCGACAGCAACAAAACGCGCGACGCGGATAGTGATGGGGCTGGACATGATCGAGTCTCCTCTAACTTCGCTTTTCGAGTACCGTTCATCTCGCGCTTGAACTTCAAGATGCGAAGGCATTCGACAGGGTTGCAAGCGTCGCGAGATTTTTTCATCGACGTCGATTGGATCGGTCGGCGCGCGTTTGCATTCCTTCCGCTCATCGCGCCGAAGAATCGTCTGGACGTGACGCAACCGGCGCGACCTGTGCGCGTGAAGCGCGCCTTGCGACCGGACGTGCCGGCGGCGCGACGAATGGTTGGCTTGTGATGCGTCGCTTGCTTACAGTGGCGCATGGACCTCGCACAACTGAAACAAAACAGAAACCTGCTGTTCTGGTCTCTGCACCTGCTCGGCTGGAGCGCCTACGGCGTTTCCCAGTACGTGGGCGCGATGCTCTACGGCAAGCCAGTGCACTACGTGCAGTACATCGCCGTGGCGGCGACGGCCGGGTGCATCCTCAGCGCACCGCTGCGCTATATCTGTCGTTGGCTATGGAAACAGCCGCCGGCCACGATGATCGCGGGGGGACTCGCGGCCGCCTACCTGACCGCGTGCGCGCTGCGAGTGATCATGAATTGGTTCTATCACACGCATGTGGACACGGAATGGCCCATCGTGCACACGGCCGAGTACTTCAGTGGGGCACTGAGCTCGACTTACCTGTTGCTCTGCTGGATGGGCCTGTACTTCGGTGTGCGTTATTACGAGTCGCTGCAGACGGAGCGCGTTGCAACGCTGCAGGCCGCGGCCCTGGCGCAGGAAGCACAGCTCAAGATGTTGCGTTATCAGCTCAATCCGCACTTCCTGTTCAACACGCTGAACGCCATTTCCACGCTCATTCTGGACAACCGCAATAGCACCGCCAACAACGCGGTAACCGGCCTGTCGGAGTTCCTCCGTTACACCCTCGATCAGGATCCGATGAAAAAAGTGACCGTGGCGCAGGAGGTCGACGCGCTCAATCTTTATCTGAACATCGAGAAGATGCGTTTCGGACAGCGGCTGCGGCTGAACTTCGCCATCGAGGACGGCGCCAGCCAGATGCTGATGCCCAGCCTGTTATTGCAACCTTTGATCGAGAACGCCATCAAATACGCGGTGTCGCCACGGGAGCAAGGCGGGGAGATCCGCATCGGAGCGCACGTGACCGGGGGTATGCTGCAGCTGGAAGTGGCCGATGACGGGCCGGGCATGGTCGATGCGACCCGTTTGGCCAATGGTCGCGGCGTCGGGATTCGCAATACTCGCGAGCGCCTGCAGGTGTTGTATGGTGGCCGCGGCGCCGTCACTGTCAGCAATACCGATCCCGGCCTGCGCGTGTCGCTGAGCTTCCCGGCGGAGCGCGCCACGACCCCGGCCTGAGCAACGTCATGAGTAATGCCATGACTGACCAACCCATAGATCAACCGATCCGCACCATCATCGTCGATGACGAAGAGCTGGCCCGCCGCGGCATCGAGCTGCGCCTGGCCTCGCACACCGATATCACTATCGTTGCCCAATGCGCGAACGGCCGCGAAGCCCTGGCGGCGCTGGCGCAGCACAAGCCGGATCTGATGTTCCTGGACATTCAGATGCCCGGCCTGTCGGGCTTCGACGTACTGGCCAAGCTGCCGCAGGAATCGCTGCCCATGGTGATCTTCGTCACCGCCTACGACCGTTATGCGCTGGACGCATTCGAGGCCCAGGCCATCGACTACCTGCTCAAACCCATCAACGACCTGCGCTTCAGCCAGGCGCTGGATCGAGTGCGCGGCTACTGGCAACAGAAGAATGCGCTGAGTCAGCGCGAGCAGTTGATGAAGCTGCTGGCGAGCACCCAGGGAGCCGGCTCGGTGGACGAGCAAACGTTGCGGGAATATCTGCACGCGGAACGCCAGCCTCGATACCCGCAGATCCT
Source organism: Steroidobacter gossypii (assembly GCF_016801985.1). Lineage (GTDB taxonomy): Bacteria > Pseudomonadota > Gammaproteobacteria > Steroidobacterales > Steroidobacteraceae > Steroidobacter > Steroidobacter gossypii. The sequence continues at coordinate 1,111,654 of NZ_JAEVLS010000001.1, forward strand.
GCCGATTCGCGACGACGCGGGCACCGTGCGCGTCGACGTGAACACCATCGATTGGATCGATGCTGCCGGGGACTACATGTGCGTGCATGCTGACGGGCGCACCTATGTGCTGCGAGAGACCATGAAGTCGCTCGAGGCCGTGCTCGATCCCAAGCTGTTCCAGCGCGTGCACCGTTCGACCATCGTCAACGTGTCACGCGTGCGGCGGCTGAGGCCGCACACCAACGGGGAATATTTCCTGACGCTCGACGACGGTCAGGAGATCAAGCTCAGCCGCTCTTATCGAGATCGGGTCGATCAACTGCTGCAGCGACGGTAGTCGGACGCACCAGCCACGGGTGCAGGAACACCGCCGCGAGCACGATCGCCACTCCCAGGTAGAAGCTGGGGCTGAGCTCGCGTTGCTCGCCGAGCAGGATGATGGCCATCACGATCGCGTAGACCGGCTCCATATTCAACGCAAGGGTCGCCGAGAACGCGCTGACATGGCGTAGCGCCGCCAGCGATACCGCGAACGGCAGCAGGGTGCAGCCCATCGCCAGCACGACGAGCAGCATCGCATCGCGCGTCTCGGGCAGAACGAACACCGTCTCGGGCGAAAACAGCGCTGAAATCGTAGTGAGCAGCAGCAGGCCGGCGCCCATTTCCAGGCCGGTCACCGCCAGGGTGTCGCTGTGGCCGATGAAACGTTTGTTCAGGCTGGCGAATACAGCGACCAGTAACGAGCCGAGCACGCCGACGACGATGCCCATGCGCATGCTCGTTGGCGTTCCCCCGACCACCAGGATCACGCCGGGAATGGCGACCAGGCCGAATAGCAGTTCGCGCACATCGAAGCGTCGACCGACCAGCAACGGTTCGATGAACGACAGAAACACCGGCGAGAGCGCCAGGCAGGTCGCGGCGACCGAAGCGTTCGACAATCGAATGGATTGATAAAACGCCAGCCAGTGGAGCGCGACCACTACGCCGATGCCGGCGTAGATCGCGATCATCTTCGGTGGCAATGGTTGCAGGCCGCGCCAGAAACGGGGCACCAGCAGCAGCGCGGCGCTGACCAGGACGACGCGCCACCAGACCAGCGCCAGGGTCCCCAGGGAGATCAACTTGCCCAGGATGGCAGTGAATCCCCACAGGATGACGCAGAAATGTATCTGCCAGGTGGCGCGCGAGGCCGCGGACAATCTCAGTACGCCTTGGCCCACACCACTCGTTGCGGACTCGGCTTGCCGGTGAACGGACAGGTGCCGGGCTCGCTCTTGTCCAGCGGGATGCAGCGAACCGTCACGGCCAGGTCGGCTTTGATCTTCTCTTCCACCTGCGAGTCGCCGCTGAAGTGCGTCAATGCGAAGCCAGCGTGAATCGGCGTCGGTGCGTTCTCGGCCACACGCGGCGCGGTGAAGTAGTCGTAGAACTCTTCTTTGCTATCGATACGGCGCGTGAACTGCTCGCGATACTCCAGGGCGCGCGCGTACAAGCCGTCCTGAATCGACTGCAACGTCGTGCTGACCGAAGCAACGAACTCGCCGCGCGGAATGCTTTGCTTGTCCTTCGGCGCGCGATCGCGACGGCCGACGAACAGCGCATCTTTCTCGATGTCGCGCGGACCGACTTCGATGCGCAACGGCACGCCTTTCTTTATCCAGTTCCAGACCTTGTCGCCGCCGCGCTCGTCACGCTCGTCGACGACCACGGCAACGGGTCGATCCGCGAAGCGCTGCGCACGCAGCTCGGCCGCAACCGAGCGGCAGTACTCGATCACTCGCGCGCGATCTTCTTCGGAGCGGTAGATCGGCAGGATCACCACCTGCACCGACGCCAGCTTCGGCGGCAGCACCAGGCCGTCATCGTCGGAATGCGTCATCAGCAAGCCCCCGATCATCCGGGTGGACATGCCCCAGCTGGTGGTCCAGGCATGCTGATGCTGGCCATTCTGATCCAGGAACTCGATGCCGGCGGCCTTGGAGAAGTTCTGGCCGAGGAAATGGCTGGTGCCGGCCTGCAGCGCCTTGCGATCCTGCATCATGGCTTCGATACAGAAGGTCTGCTCGGCGCCCGGGAAGCGCTCGTTGGCGGTCTTCTCGCCGCGAATCACCGGAATCGCCGCCCATTGTTCCGCAAAGGTGGCGTAGACCTCCAGCATGCGCATGGTTTCTTCCACGGCTTCCTGCTTGGTGGCATGGGCGGTGTGGCCTTCCTGCCAGAGGAATTCGGCGGTGCGCAGGAACATGCGAGTGCGCATCTCCCAGCGAACCACGTTGGCCCACTGATTGATCAGCAGCGGCAGGTCGCGGTAGCTCTGCACCCAGCGCGAAAACGCGTCGCCGATGATGGTCTCGGAGGTGGGTCGAACGATCAGTGGCTCTTCCAGCTCGCCGGTCGGCCGCAGCTTGCCGTCCGGGCCGGCTTCGAGGCGGTGGTGCGTGACCACGGCGCATTCCTTGGCGAAGCCCTCCACGTGGGCGGCTTCCTTCTGCATGAACGACAGCGGGATGAACAGCGGGAAGTAGGCGTTCTGATGGCCGGTGGCCTTGAACATCTCGTCCAGCACGCGCTGCATGTTCTCCCACAGGGCATACCCCCACGGCTTGATCACCATGCAGCCGCGTACGGCGGAGTTCTCGGCCAGGTCGGCGCCGCGAATAACCTGCTGATACCACTCGGCATAGTTCTCGTCCCGAGTGGGGGTGATGGCGGTTTTGGCGGCCTTCTGGGCGCCTTGGGCTTGCTGGGGTTTGCTGCTCATGTCTGACAGGCTGAAAAGCGTTCCGGCACGGCGCCGGGAAAGGGCGCGATTACAGCAGATTTTCCGTGTCAGACGAAATGAATGCGCAAAACCCGGCCGGCGGCGGCCGCTGCCCCGGCAAGCCGAGGGTCGACGCGAGAGCGCGGCGGAAGCATCCTAAGCTGGGATATTCGACGTGCCGGAATATAGACACCGGCGCAATCAATGGAGCTCGTCCCTTGAAGTCACTGCGTTCACCTGCCCATGTCCGGCTGCTCGAGGTGCTGCTTGCGGCGCGCGAGAAGGCCGGTTTGACGCAACAGCAGCTGGCCGACCGTCTCGGCAAGCCGCAAAGTTTCATTTCAAAGTATGAAGGCGGCGAGCGGCGCATCGACGTTATCGAGTTCATCGCCATTGCGGATGCACTGGAGATGGATGCGAGTCGTGCGATTCGAGATATCCGTTCGAAATTCCGGGGCTGACTGCGATTCCTACCTGGAGGCTTCCACCACCGGTGCGTATTTACGGAAATGCGCACTCAGCTCCTGCAACTCACGCGCGATTTCCCGGCGCTTCTCCACATCATCGCTTGCCGCGCGTAGCGCTTCGTCAGCTCCGCGGTTGAGTGCTGCAACCGCTTCTCGATTGCGCGGATGCAAGTCATACGCTTTGGCATAGCTCGACAACGCTGTGCTGATCGCATCCGCAAATCCATCGCGCTGATAGAACGTCCAGGCTTCGTTGCCGACTTGCATGGCGGCACGGAAGTCCTGTTGAACCGACGCGGGCAGCTCGTTGAATGGAAGCGCGGGACTGGTTTCCAGGTAGTTTTGGTACCAGAGAAACCCCGCGGTCAACGCCAGCACCGCGCTCGCCGCCAGCGAAGCCTTCTGCAACAACGTGACGCCGCGGAATGCTTTGAGAAACTCGCTCGCGTTCTGCGGCCGATCTTTGCGCTCGAACGACAGACAGCTTTCGATGGCGCGCGCCTGCTTACGCTTCAGCCCTTTCAGCGGTGGCGGTTTGATGCCGAGCTTGCGCGCGTTCGGCGCGCTGTGGCGTTGATACGGATGAAATCCCGTGACGAGCTCGTACGCGATGATGCCAAGCGCATACATGTCATCCACTGGATGCGGATCGATGCCGGCGACCATTTCGTCGGTGGCATAAGCCTCGGTGTATGCGCCGAGCGAGCCGGCATCGAACTCGTCCTTGTTCTCCTCGGTGACCGCGCTCGGCACCGCGCGGGCGATTCCGAAGTCGAGAATCTTCGCGGCGCCATCTTCGGCGATGAACACATTGCCGGGCTTGAGATCGGAATGAACGATGCCTTTGCGGTGCGCGTAGGCCAGTCCTTCAGCGATGCCGCGAACTATAGGCATTGCGACTTCCGCGCTGTTGCCCTTGCCGCGGCTCTCGCGAACGATGGCGTCCAGCGAGCGACCTTTGAGCAGCTCCATGGTCATGTAGACCGTGTCGCCGTCGCGATCGAAGTCGAACACCGTGACTACGTTCGGATGCGCCAATGTTTGTGCTTTTCGGGCTTCGCGTTGCAGCGCCATGAATGACAGCGGATGCCGCGCGAACTCGGCGTTCAGGACTTTGAGCGCCACGTGCGGATTGGGATCGCGCGCTTCGAGCTTGCGACCGTCGACGGCGCTGAACACCAGGCCCATGCCGCCCTTGCCCAGCAATTGCTCCAGCACAAAGCGTTGCTTGATCACCGCGCCGGGCGCCAAGGCCACCGGGTGATGTGCTTCCTGCTCGGTCCAATGGCTCGATCGTTGCTCGGGTACGCGCTCGGGCGCCTGGAGCGTAGGTGCAGAAGCGGCGTTCAGATCTTGGATCGGCCGGCCAGCTTTGAGTGTCGGCGCCGCAGCCTCCGGCTCCGGACGCACTAACGTACGCAGCTCAGTACCGGAACGTTGCAAGGTCCCGTCGGTTGCGGCTGCGGAGCGCAACCTGGTTTGTTCTTCTTCCGTGGGTTTCATACCGCCCCGGCCCGGCCGATCATCGGGCTTCCACAATCACCACTGTTACGTTGTCACGCGCGCCCGCTCGTAGCGTGGCATCGATCAGCGCACGGGCGCTGGACTGCACATCTCCGGTGGACAGAGCTGCCGCGATCTGCGCGTCATTCAACTCGCGCGTGAGTCCATCGGAGCACAGCAGATAACGATCGCCTACTCGCACCCTATCCTTGCGAATGTCCAGAGTCAGCGCACTTTCTCCGCCCACCGCGCGGGTGATGGCATGGTCGGCTTCTTCATCGGCCTGTTGAAGGTTCAGCTCGGCGGCCCAGGTATGGTCGGTGGTCAGCTGGCTCAGCTGGCCCTGACGCCAGCGATACACCCGACTGTCGCCGGCCCACAGCATCGCGCACTCGTCGCGCCGGGCCACCATGACAACCACCGTGCTGCCGCTGACGATGGGATTGATCGGTCGGATCGAGGCTTCGTACAAGCGCCGGTTCACTTCGCTCATGCGCTGACGGATCACGCTGACCGCCTGGTCGAGCGAGCCTTCGGCGCTCAAGCGCTGCAGGCCCTGGCAGACCATGCGACTGGCGACGTCGCCATCGCGATAGCCGCCCATGCCGTCGGCCACGGCCCAGACGCCTACCTCGCCAAGCTCGACGAACGCATCCTGATTGGTGGGCCGCAGCCGCCCCACATCGGTCAGACCTGCGGATACGAAAACCGGGGCCTGCCTGTCCAACACCTGCAATGTTTCATCCATGAATGACTATCCTGCCGGGCGGCTGGCTTTGTTCAGCCGCTCCAGATGTTCCTCGTAAGCGCGGGCGAACGCATCCCCGAACAGGGTGCGAAAGCCCGTTTCGGCATCCTTGACCAGCTCGCCGTACTTGTCACGGTACAGATCCCAATAACGCAACTTGGCCGGCACCCCCAGGATCGAGCCTTTCATCTGGCGATCGAACTCCTCCTGCATGCGCTGCGGATCGAACTGCGCCAGCATGGACTCGAACGCCAGGCGCATCGCGGCCAGGAACGCCGCCTGGTGATCGCGCACATCCCGAAACGCATCCTCCATGGCGCCGTCCGGCGATAGGTAGGCGGAATTGCGCTTGACCAGCAGGTTATGAAACGCGTCGTCGACGTTGGCCGAGAACTTCAGGGGATTGTTGTCGGTGGGCTTGAAGCTGGTGCCCCGCATGCGCATGTCGTCTTTCATACGCTCGCGGGTACGCAATGCTTCCATGACGCCGCCCACCGAAATGCGCAGCATCTCGCCTAGAGTGCGCGCAATTTCGCTGCTCGGGTCGAGGCCTTCGATGCCCGCCGCTGCCAACAGTGTTTGCAGCTGAGAGTCGGCGGCGGCTGACGCGCGTGGTTCCGATCGCTGGATTGGCTCCAGTTTGGTGCGGACCGCGGGAATATTCGGAACGGCTTTGGGTGGAGGCGGCGCTGGCCGTCGCGCCTCCGGACGTGGCAGTGGAACGGCGACCGTGGACTTCACAACCTCGGGCTTGAGGCGCGCAGTCGCCGGTTTCCTGGGCGACATGTCCGCGACTCCGTACCATTCGGTACCGGCATCGTCCTCATCCAGTTCCTCGTCGGCCTGCTCTTGGTCATCATCGTCGGCTGGCACGGGCAAGTCCTGGGCAACCGTGCTGTCGTCCTTGTTCAGCACGACCGGTTTGAGCACGGCCAGGTTTTCGGTTCTGTCGTCGGCGGCGACTGGTGTGGGCGCGGCCGCGCGGGGAACGGCGGCGGTCAGCTTCGGGCTGCTGCTCTTCAAGCCGCCGAACGGATCGTTGCGACGCTCGGGATCAGCATCGTTCTGGATGGAAACATTGATCTGGTAGGCGTCGATGTACAGCAAATCGCCATCGCGCAATTGCTGCGGTTGCCCACGCGTCAGCCGCTGGTCCGGAGAATTGATGAACACGCCGTTGGTGCTGGTGTCCTCGACGAAAAACTTGCCGTTGACGTAGCGGATCAGCGCATGCCGACCGGATACATACGGATCGGGAAACACCCAGTCGTTGTCCGGCAGCCGGCCGATGGTGCCGCCGATGGCCTTGAAGGCCTTGCGCGCGCCAGCGCCCATTTCCTGAGCCTGCGGGCCGGTGACTTCCAAGGTGAGAATCATGCCAATCCGCCAGTCCCAGATCGCCAGTCGATGAATGCCCAATGCGGGAATACTATTCTCATCGTGCCGTCTCCGCGGCCCGTCCCGGAACGTACCGGTCCGGCATTACACCAGCGAAAGCTAGCATCGCAGTATCGGCCAGAGGTCTGCAAGAATGACGCGCATCCGCCCGCACTCCCCCGACAAAACAATCGCTTCCCCGCTCGCCGCGCTCATGCAGCGCTGCGCACGCCGCTTTCCCGGCCTGCTATTCGGCATCGCCTGGCTGTGGATGGGCCAGGCCGCGCACGCCGCCGAGCCGCAGGTGACGGAAGGATTCATCAACGCGGCAACGCCTGAAGTGTGGCGCATCTTCACCACCGCCGAAGGTTACAAACAGATGGGGGTGGCGCACGCCGAGGTCGATCTGAAGATCGGCGGGACCATTCGCACCCATTACGATCCCAAGGGACAGCTGGGCGACCCCAGAACTATCGTCAACGAAATCCTGGCCTATGAGCCGGAGCGCATGCTGGCCACGCGCGTCAAGCAGGCTCCGGCGGACTTCCCCTATCCGGACGCGATCGCCGGCACCTGGAATGTGATTTATCTGACCCCGGCTGGGGACAACATGACCCAGGTACGCATCATCGGCCTGGGCTACACCGACGAGCCGCAGTCGGTGGCGATGCGCAAGTTCTTCGCCGAGGGCAACCGCTGGACCCTGGACCACATCGCCAAGGGCTACTGGCCGAAGTGCGCCAAGTGCGTGGCGGATGAGGCCGCCGCCGAGGCCGCGCGCTAGATCGACGCCACCCGGGTACATGGATGTGCCCCGCGCCGCAGGCGGCGGGACGCAAAGTCGCGTCTTTTGCCGGCCCGCACGAGGGTCGTCGCAGGATGCCCGCTCCCGAGCATCAATTAAGTGTGATGTGGGTCTCGTTACTGTTGGATTTTGCGGACTCGGGCGACATATTCGCCGACACCTTTGGGTTACCCTCCGGCCGCGTTATGGCAATCGGGCAGCCGGATGGACCGCAAGTACATCGAGAGTGAGCACATCGTCGATCGCTATCTGTCCGGCGATCTGACGGTGCGCGAAGCGCGCGACTTCGAAAAATTCTGTCTCGACAATCCCGCCTACCTGCAGGCGCTGCCGATTCCGGTGCGCTTGAAAACGCGGCTGGCGCGCCGGCCCGTGGAGGGCAGCGAAACCGGCGTGTTCGAAGCCATTCCCTCCAGCACCACGCGGGCTGCGCTGGAAGTGGTCGAGGACGAGGACTTCGATCCGGATGAACCCGATGAAGAGCCGCGCTGGAAGAACCTCGGCGCCGGCCTCAATCGGGTGGTGGTGCTGACGCTGCTGGTCGGGTTGGCCGGTGCGATCGCCGCCGCCGTGGTGTTCAAACTGCAGGCCAGCTCGCTGGCCGAACAGCTGCAGGATACGGCCCAGGAAATGACGGCCACGCAGCTGCAGCCGCCCGGCAGCGTGCAGCGTTACAAGCTGCAAATGGTGAAAGCCAAGCCCTCGCAGCCCACCTTCGCGCTAGGCTGGCTGACGCCGCCCCAACTGCTCGACATCAGCATCGATGCTTCGGAAGGCCGGATCACTCAGTATCAGATCACCATCGACAAGAGCGATGGCGTAAGAGTGATGCAGATCAAGCGCATCATGCGCGACTCCAACAAGGAAGTGCGCTTCACCCTGAACTCGTCCGCGTTCGGCCCCGGCAACTATCTCGTCAAGGTCGATGGCTATAACTGGCGCGGCCAGACTCAGGAAGTGGGTTGGATGATGCTCGGGCTGGAGTAGGCATCATCCGCCGCGGAGCGTGGCGACCGGCGGGTGATTCACGACCGAACGGGTCGCCAGCGTACCGCTGATGCCGACCAGCGCCGCGCCCGCTACCAGACCCACGACCCACACAGTGATGTCGAACGTGTAGTCGAGATTGAACAGCCTGGTCGCGAGGAAATATCCCGCTGCAGTCGCGCCAATGGCGGCGAGCGTGCCCGACAAGAGTCCGAGCGTCGTGAATTCCGCAGCCACTCCTTGCAATACGACGCGCCGGCTCGCACCCAGTGTTCTCAACATCGCGCTCTCATAACGTCGCTCGTCGCGAGTTGCCTGGATCGCGGCCAGCAGCACGGTGACGCCGGCCAGCAGGGTAAAACCGAAAACATACTGCACAGCCAGCGAAGCCTTATCCATCACACCGCGCACCTGGGTGAGAATCGCCTCGAGATCGATGGCCGTGACCTCCGGGAACTTGCGCACGAAGTCCAGCAACAACGGCCGCTGCTCGCGAGGAATGTGCACACTGGTGATGTAAGTGCCGGTGCTGTCGTTCAACGTGCCCGGCGAGAACACCATGAAAAAGTTGGGCCGGAACGAGTCCCATTGGACTTCACGGAAGCTGCTGACCTTGGCGGTGATGATTTCGCCAGCCACGTCGTAGGTGATCTCGTCGCCGATCTTCAGATCGAGCGCCTCGGCCAGCTCGATCTCCACCGACACGCGCGGGCCGCCGCCATCGTTGGCATTCCACCATTCGCCGGCCACCAGTTTGTTGTCCTCCTGCATGGTGTCGGCCCAGGTGAGATTGGCTTCGCGATCCAGGAAATCGCGACCGCGATCGCTCTGCAGGCTCAACTCGCCGGCCGGAGTGCCGCCGATCTTCACCAGCCGCGCGCGAATCATCGGCACCAGCTGCGGCGGCGTCACCGCATGCTCGGCGAAGAACTCACGAATCTGCCCGGTCTGGTCCGGACGGATATTGATCATGAAATGATTCGGGGCGTTCTCCGGCAGGCTGGCGCGCCATTCCTGCATGAGATCGTTGCGGACCACGGCCAGCAACAGCAACACCATCAGCCCAAGGCCGAATGCGACGATCTGAATGACACTGTCACGACCGCGACGCGCGATGTTCGCCATGCCGTAGCGCCATGACACGCCAACGCTGCCGCGCAGGCTGCTCAAGGCGCGCACCAGGACCCAGCCTGCCAGCATCAGCACTGCGAAAGTCGCGAACGTGCCGCCGAATACATACAACAGCAGATCCGCATCGCGAACCAGCCAGCCGAGCAGAGCGATCAATGCCGCGAGAGCGGTTCCATAAACGGTGACGTACTTCAGCGGTGGCGGCTCCAGATTTCGACGCAGCACGCGCGCCGGGGGGACATAGCGCAGCTGTAACAAGGGCGGCAGCGCGAAGCCGATCAGAATGAGCACGGCAGTGACGATGCCCAAGCCGCCAGCACTCCACGATGGCGAAGGCAATTCGCCGCGGACCAGATCTTTCAGCAGAAATGCAATGCCTTCCTGCGCGGCGTATCCGATCGCCGCGCCGATCACGCCAGCGAGCAAGCCAATCATCAGCAACTCGAGCACGCTGATCGCCAGCACCAGTCGTTGGGGTGCGCCCATGCTTTTCATCAGCGCGACTGTGTCGAGATGTCGAGCGACGTAGCGACGTGCGGAGATAGCCACCGCGATGGCGGCCAGCAAGATGGTCACGAGCGCCGCCAGATTCAAAAATCGGCCGGCGCGATCGATCGCGGAACGGATTTGCGGGCTGGCGTCGGCGAGATCGACGATGCGCTGGCCCGGCTTTTTGATGGCAGTGAGCCGTTCCTTGAAAGCCGCGATTGCCTGCTGCTCGCCCGCGAATAGCGCGTAGTGAGAGATGCGGCTGCCCTGCTGTGCCAGACCGGTGGCGGGCACTTCGTCGAGACGCATCAGCAAGGTGGGCGCGAGATCGACGAACTGCGAACCTTGATCGGGCCGATAGTCGAGCACGCGCGTGGCGGTCAGCTCGGCGGAGCCGACGCGAATCGTGTCGCCCACTTTGGCGCCCAGCTGCGCGAACAGGCGCGCTTCCAGCCACGCTTCGCCGGGGCCGGGGATGGTTTGTGTCTCCTGCGCCGGCCCGAATGGCACGTCGGCCACTTTGAGTCGCCCGCGCAAAGGGTACGTTTCCGATACGGCGCGAATGGCCGTCAGCGCACTGTCATCGCCGTTGAATACGACGCTCGGGAAATTGGACAGCTCGGCGGTTCGCAGGCCGGCATCCTTGGCCATCTGGAAATATTCAGGATCCAGCGGGGAACGTGACTGCAGGCGCAGATCGGCAGCAAGCACTTCGCCCGCCTGTTGATCGACTGCGAGACTGACACGACTGGTGAAAAAGCCGACTGCCGTCAAGGCGGAAACCGCGACCAGCAATGCGAGCATCAAAACTCGCAGCTCGCCGGATTTTCCGTCGCGCGCCAGCGCGAGAAGAGCTAGCCGTAGTGCTTTCATGCGGCAACCTTTCCGGCGTCAATGCGAATCGTGCGTCCGCATCGCTGCGCAATCGCGTTGTCGTGAGTGACCATCACTAGGGTGGTCTGCGTGGCGCGGTTCAGTTCGAACAGCAATTCGATGATGCGCTCGCCGGTGACGGAATCGAGATTGCCGGTGGGCTCATCGGCGAACAACAACGCCGGCCGCGTAACGAATGCTCGTGCAATTGCGACACGCTGCTGCTCGCCGCCAGAAAGTTGGCGCGGATAATGTTCGAGCCGCGGCGCCAAGCCCACTTTCGCCAGCACTTCGGCCGCCGCGTCACGCGCGCCCGGTTTGCCCGCCAGTTCCAGCGGCAGCATGACGTTTTCGATCGCAGTGAGCGAGGGCACCAGATGGAAACTCTGGAACACGAAACCGACGTGCTTGGCGCGCACCGCGGCGCGGCCATCTTCATCCAGCGCGGTGAGCTCCGAACCGTTCAGCCAGATGCGGCCCTCGCTCGGCTCGTCCAATCCGGCAAGCAACGCCAGCAACGTGGACTTGCCGGCACCCGAGGCGCCGATGATGGCCACGGTCTCACCTGCGTGAATGCTCAGATCGACCGCGGCCAGGATGGTCAGCGTTCCCTCCGGACTGCTAACCTGCTTGCTGATTTTTTCGGCTTTGAGGACCGTTGGCGCAATGCTCATGTCGAGGTCTGGATCTGGATCGTTGGGCAAGTGGGTGCGGGCGCTGGACGCCGCAGTTTGTCAGCGCACACTTAGCGGAAACTTACGCGCAGCTGTCACGATCGGTTTCAGCTGGGTGCTGCTGAGCCTGGGACTGGCGCTGTCGGCAGCCACTCATGCCGCCAGCACGCCCAACACCATCCTGGTGCTCGGTGACAGCCTGAGCGCCGGTTTTGGCGTCAAAGTGGATGCCACCTGGGTGGCCTTGCTGGAACAGCGACTGGCCAGGCAAGGGTACGGGTACCGCGTAGTGAATGCCAGTATCAGCGGCGAAACCACCGGCGGTGCGCGCGGCCGGCTGCCGCGCGCGCTGGAACTGCACAAGCCGGCGGTGGTGGTGCTGGAACTGGGCGGCAACGATGGCCTGCGCGGCCTGCCGATCAAACAGGTGCGGAGCAATTTCGAGTACATGATCGAAAAGTCTCGGGCGGCCCAGGCCCAGGTGGTGCTGGTGGGCATGCGCATGCCGCCGAACTACGGACCCGAATATGCCAACTCGTTCCACGCGCTGTACGGCGAGCTGGCGAAAAAATACGACCTGCCGCTGGTCGATTTCTTTCTGGACGGCGTGGCGCTGGATGACACGCTGATGCAGGACGACGGCATCCATCCCAACGCCGCCGCCCAACCCAAATTGCTGGACAATCTGTGGCCGGCACTGAGCAAGGTACTCAAAAAATGAACGCAAGACCGCAGGAGGCGTCGATGTCCAGCAATCACACGGGCAAGCCGTGGTTGAAGAGCTATCCCGCCGGCGTGCCGGAGCTGATCAATCCGGAGCAGTACCGCTCCACGGTCGAGCTCCTCGACGGCGCCTGCGCCAAGTTCGCCGACAAGCCGGCCTTCACCAGCATGGGCCGGACCATCACGTTCGCGGAGTACGAGCGGCTGGCTCGCGATTTCGCGGCGTATCTGCAGAGCATCCTGCATCTGCAGAAGGGCGATCGCATCGCCATCATGATGCCCAACGTGTTGCAGTATCCGATCGCGCTGTACGGCGCCCTGCGAGCGGGGCTGACGGTGGTCAACACGAATCCGCTGTACACGGCCCGCGAGCTGGAGCATCAGCTCACCGATTCGGGCGCCAAGGCCATCATCATCCTGGAGAACTTCGCGCGTACGCTCGAAGAAGTCATCCATAAGACTCAGCTGGAGCATGTGATCGTCACCGGCGTGGGCGATCAGCTGGGCTTTCCGAAATCGGCGCTGGTCAACCTGGTGCTGCGCCATGTGCGCAAGCAGGTGCCGAGCTTCGATCTGCCGAGCGCGGTGCGCTTCAACAAGGCGCTGCAGCTCGGTCACTTCGAAACATTCACCCCGGTGTCGCTGGACCATGAAGACATCGCATTCCTGCAGTACACGGGCGGCACCACGGGCGTGGCCAAGGGCGCGATGCTGACGCATCGGAATATCGTGGCCAACGTGCTGCAGGCGGAGTCCTGGATCGGCACGTCGGCAACGGTGGGACAGGACACCATCATCACTGCCCTGCCGCTGTATCACATTTTCGCGCTCACCGGGAATTGGGTGGTGTTCGCGAAGCTGGGTGCGCACAACGTGCTCATCGTGAATCCGCGGGACTTCCCGGCGTTCGTCGGGGAGCTCAAGAAACATCGGTTCACTTACATCAGCGGTGTGAACACGCTGTTCAATGCGCTGCTCAATACACCGGGCTTCAGCGAGATCGATTTCAGCGCGCTGCGGATTACACTCGGCGGTGGCATGGCGGTGCAGGCGCCGGTGGCCGAACAATGGAAGAAGGTGACGGGTTGCGTGGTGACGCAAGCGTGGGGTTTGACCGAAACGTCGCCCGCAGCTTGCATCAATCCTTTCGGCGAGGACTTCAACAATTCCATCGGGCTGCCTATTTCGTCTACGGAGATCAGCATCCGTGACGATGAGGGCAACGATCTGGGCATCGACAAGGTGGGCGAGATTTGTATTCGCGGCCCGCAGGTGATGCGAGGCTATTGGAATCGCCCGGACGAGACGGCCAAAGTGATGCTCGGCGACTGGCTGCGCACCGGCGACATCGGGCGGATAGACGCCAAGGGCTATGTGTTCATCGAGGATCGCAAGAAAGACATGATCCTCGTGTCGGGCTTCAACGTGTACCCCAACGAGATCGAGAGCGTGATGGCTGCGCATCCCGGCGTGCTCGAAGTTGCCGCCGTGGCGCAGCCTGATGAGCGCTCCGGTGAAGTCGTCGCGCTATTCGTCGTGAAGAAAGATCCGTCGCTCACCGAACAGCAGCTCATCGATTTCGCGCGTCAGCAACTCACCGGTTACAAGGTGCCCCGGCATGTTCACTTCCGCAATGAGCTGCCAAAGACCAACGTCGGCAAGATTCTCCGCCGCGCGTTGCGCGATGAGCTGAAGGGGAAATAGCTCGGCTGCTCTCAACTGCCGGGAGGAGGTCTCTCGTCCCGGCACGGGTGCTAGCGCTGGACGTGATATTGCGGGCTCAGCTCGTGGACGGCGGCGATCATGGCGCCAGCGTGTTCGGGCGGGATGGCGGGGTGAATGCCGTGGCCCAGGTTGAAGACGTGGCCATGGCCTTGGCCGTAGCTGGCGAGCACGCGAGCGACTTCTTCACGGATGCGTTCCGGTGCGGCGTAGAGGCAGTTCGGATCGAGATTGCCTTGCAAAGCGACGCGGTCGTTGACGAGGCGGCGGGCGTCCGCCAGGTCGGTGGTCCAATCCACACCGAGGGCGTCGCAGCCCGTTTGTGACATCACCGCAAGCTGCGCGCCCGCGCCCTTGGTGAAAAGAATCACTGGCACGCGACGGCCCTCAGCCTCGCGCGTCAAACCATCGACGATGTATCGCATGTAATGCAAGGAAAACTCCCGATACTGCGTGGGCGTGAGCACGCCGCCCCACGTATCGAAAATCATCACCGCCTGCGCGCCAGCAGCGATCTGCGCATTCAGATACGCGCGAGTCGAGTCCGCCAGCACTTGTAACAACGCGCACAAGGTTGCCGGCTCGTTGTACATCATCGTCTTGATCTTCGAGAACTCGCGCGAGCTGCCGCCTTCGACGACATAGGTGCCCACCGTCCAGGGACTACCAGCGAAGCCGATCAGCGGCACGCGTCCCTTCAACTCGCGACGGATCAAACTCACCGCGTCGATCACATAGCGCAACTCGACATTCGGATCGGGCACGCCAAGCCTATCGACATCTGCCTTGGACCGCACCGGCCGCTCGATTCGCGGCCCTTCGCCTGTCTCGAACTGCAGTCCGAGGCCCAAGGCGTGCGGGATGGTGAGGATGTCGGAGAACAGAATCGCCGCGTCCAACGGATACCGGTTCAGCGGCTGCAAAGTGACTTCACAGGCCAGCTCCGGCGTCATGCACAATTTCAAGAAACTCCCCGCCCGCTCCCGGGTAGCGCGGTACTCCGGCAGATACCGCCCTGCCTGTCTCATCATCCACACAGGAGTGCGCTCCACCGGCTGCCGCAACAGGGCGCGCAGGAGCAGATCGTTGGTCAGGGCGGGGCGGGCGGGCGTAGTCATGGCGCGACTTTAGCAGCTCTGCGCGGCGCTTTCGCCTGACGCGCCACCTCGACCAAACACCGCCAAACAGTCAGCTCCGCTTCGCGGGATCGAACAATCTCTCGTGCTCGACGATGGCGTAGCGGTCTGTCATGCCGGCGATGTAGTCGGCGACGGCGCGAGCGCGGCCGGCTTCGCCGGATTCGGCTTCCATCTGGCTGGCGATCTGCTGATGTTCCGTGGGCAGCAGGTCGGGGCGTGCAAAAAAAGTCTTGAACAAACTGCTGATGACCGCATCCGCCTTGTTGGTCATGCGCAGGACGCGATAGTGACGATACACGTGATCGAGCAGATACCGCTTGAGCGCCATGTGTTCCGCCAACACCGGCTCACTGAATTTCACCAACGGCCCCGGAGCGCTGCGCACAGCTTCAACGTCTGCGGGAGCGGCTGCCCGTAGTTGGGCGGCGGTGTTCTCGATGAGATCGGTCACGACGTACGCAATCATGCGTCGAACGATCTCGTGCACCAAGCGCCGTCCGTTCAGCGATGGATACTCCGCCATGACGACATCGTACTGGCGCCTGAACAACGGCACTTGTTGCAATTCATCTACGGTGATGAGCCCGGCGCGGAGCCCATCGTCCAGATCGTGATTGTTGTAAGCGATCTCATCGGCAAGGTTGGCGATCTGCGCTTCCAGCGTCGGCTGCCGGCGGCGAATGAAACGTTCACCCAGCTCGCCCAGCCTGCGCGCGTTGTTCAAAGAGCAGTGCTTGAGAATGCCTTCTCGCGTTTCGAAAGTAAGATTCAAACCGGCAAAAGCGGCGTAGTGTTCTTCGAGCTCATCGACCACGCGCAGCGACTGCAGGTTGTGCTCGAAGCCGCCGTAATCTCGCATGCAGGCATTGAGCGCGTCCTGCCCTGCGTGACCGAAGGGCGTGTGCCCAAGATCGTGCGCGAGACAGATGGCCTCGCAAAGCGTTTCGTTGAGCTGCAACGATCGCGCGATAGTCCGCGCGATCTGTGCCACCTCGATGGAATGCGTCAGTCGCGTTCGAAACAGATCGCCTTCGTGATTGACGAACACCTGCGTCTTGTAGACCAGGCGTCGAAACGCCGTGGAATGCACGATGCGATCCCGATCGCGCTGATACTCGCTACGATAGCGCGGCGCATCTTCCGGATACTGGCGTCCCTTCGAGCGGGTCTCGCAGGACGCGTACGGCGCGAGTGCTGGGTTGCTCATGCGGCAGCGTCGAAATGCGTCCGCATGGTGGCGGCGAACGCTTCGCCGGAGTAGTCGCTGACGACATCCGCCTTGCCGAGGCTGCGTAACAGCACCAGCCGCAATTTGCCGTCGAGCACCTTCTTATCGAGCCCCATCAACTCACGAGCGCGCTCCGCGCCGATTCGCGGCGCCTCGACCGGAAGACCGAATCGTCGTAGCAGAGTCACGGTGCGTTCTTTATCGACGCCCGGCAACCAGCCGAGGCGTTCAGACAGATCCGCAGCCATTACCATGCCGGCAGCAACAGCTTCGCCATGCAGCCAGTTGCCGTAGCCCGAAGCCGTCTCGATCGCGTGGCCGAACGTGTGGCCCAGATTGAGAATGGCGCGCAAGCCTTGCTCACGCTCGTCGACGCCCACGACTTCCGCTTTGATTTCGCACGAACGGCGTACCGCGTGGATCACCGCGGCATCCACGCGTTCCAACAAAGGTTCTACATTGGCTTCGAGCCAACTGAAAAACACCGGATCGTAGATCAACCCGTATTTCACGATTTCCGCGATGCCGGCGCGATACTCGCGCTCCGGCAAGGTATGCAGAGTCGCTGTATCGGCAATCACACAGCGTGGCTGATGAAAGGCGCCGATCATGTTCTTGGCGCGGGGATGATTGACCGCCGTCTTGCCGCCCACCGACGAGTCCACCTGCGCAAGCAGGGTGGTCGGCACCTGGATGTAATCGATACCGCGCTGATAGCAGGCCGCCGCAAAACCAGCCATGTCGCCGATGACGCCGCCACCGAGCGCAACGACCGCCGCGTCTCGATTCATGCGCTCGCTCACCAACGCATCGATGATGCGCGACATGGTGTCCAACGTTTTGTACTGCTCGCCGTCCGGCAGCACCACCGATGCGGTGCGATGGTCCTGCAACGCTGCTTCCAGCGGCCGCAGATACAGCGGCGCGATGGTTTCGTTGGTGACGATGAGCAGATTGCGTGCCGCGATGTGCTCGGCGAGCAACGCGTCGTCCCCCAGCAGATGCGGTCCGATCAGGATGGGATAACTGCGCTCGCCGAGCGGGATGTCGACGCGTTGATGCGGTTGGTGGCTCATGAGGGGGACAGCTCCTGCAGTCGCTGCACGACTTCGTCCGCGACGGCGCGCACCTGCCGGCCGTCGGTGCAGACCACCACGGCGGCGATGGATTCGTACAGCGGCGCGCGAAATGTCATCAACTCGCGCAGTTTACGTTCGGGATCCTCGGTGTAGAGCAGGGGCCGCTGGCGCCCGTGGCGAGTGCGCTCCAGCTGCTGGTCGACGCCGGTCTGCAGATACACCACGCGACCGCGGGTGGCGAGATGCTCCCGATTCTGCGGCGATAGAACCGCGCCGCCGCCGGTCGCGACGATCACGTCCTGCATCTGGGTGAGCGCATCGATCACCTCGCGTTCGCGCTCGCGAAAGCCCGCCTCGCCTTCCTTTTCGAAAATGTAAGGAATGTCCACTCCGGTGCGATGCTCGATCTCGGCGTCGCTGTCGTAGAACTGCAAATGCAGCAGGCGCGCCAGTTGCTTGCCCACGGCAGTCTTGCCCGAGCCCATGGGCCCGATCAGGAAGACGTTATTGCCGCGCGGGGGCGTGGTCGGTTGGGAGGTCATTGCGATCACGGACTATAAACGAAAAGCGGCCGCCCGAAGGCGGCCGCAGCCGTTACTAGTACGGTCGAGGGACTGGGAAGTACCTCATCCCCAGGGGGACGGCGAGCGGGCAAAAGTCACGCCTCTTGTCCGCTCGCGTCAGGGTCGCGGCAGGATGCCCGATCCCGAATCAATAAAGACTGCTGCCTTCGCGCAGGATGCGCGGGGTCACGAAGATCAACAGCTCGTCCTTGTTGTCCGTGGTGGTGGTCTGCTTGAACAGACGGCCGACCACCGGGATGTCGCCCAGGTACGGCACCTTGGTCTCGGCGTCGCGACGCTCGGTTTCCAGGATGCCGCCGAGCACGACGGTCTGGCCGTCGTTGACCAGCACCTGGGTCACGATCTCGCGAGTATCGATCGAGGGCACGAAGCCGCCGGTGGCGCTGGCGACCAGCTGACCGACGCTGTCCTTGGACACGGTGAGGTCGAGAATCACGCGGTTGTCCGGAGTGATCTGCGGAGTCACCTTCAGGCTCAGCACCGCCTTCTTGAACTGGGTGGTGGTGGCGCCGCTGGACGAAGATTCCTGGTAAGGAATTTCCACGCCCTGCTCGATGGTCGCCTCGCGCTGGTTGGCCGTGATCAGGCGGGGCGAGGAGATGATCTCGCCACGGCCTTCGGCCTGCGCCGCGGACAGCTCGAGGTCGACCAGGTAGTCGGAGTCGAGCAGCGCCAGCGCCAGTCGGCCGGCCGGGTTGGCCGCCGGCAGGTTCACCAGGTAACGATCGACCGCGTTCTCGGGCAGACCGAAGCCGCCGAGCTGGCCTTCGTTGCCGATGGCCGGCGTGCCGACCGGATTGCCGTCGCTGCCGGCCACTGCCGGGTTCGGGCTGATCACGATCTGATCGTCGGAATTCAGCGCGCGGCCGAGCAGGCCCAGGCCGTCGTTGCCGCCCTGGCTGAAGGCGACGTTGGCGCCGAAGCGCACGCCGAGGTCGCGGCTGTAGTCGTCGCTCACGATCACGATGCGAGCTTCGATCATCACCTGCTTCACCGGGATATCCAGCGTCGACACCAGGCGGCGAATGTCCGCCAGCCGCTCGGCCGTGTCCTGCAGCAGCAGGGTGTTGGTGCGCTCGTCGATCGCGACGCTGCCGCGCTCGGAGATCAGCGAGCCGGCGCCCGACTTGATCAGGGTGGCCAGATCGGCGGCCTTGGCATAGTTCACCTGCAGATATTCGGTACGCAGCGGCGACAGCTCCTGAGCTTCCTTGCGGGCGGTCAGCAGCTCTTTTTCGCGGGCGGCGATTTCGGCGGCCGGCGCGATGAAGATCACGTTGCCTTCCTGACGCGAGTCGAGGCCCTTGGTGCGCATCACCACGTCGAGCGCCTGATCCCAGGGCACGCTCTGCAGACGCAGGGTCACGTTGCCGGCGACCGAGTCGCTGATGACCATGTTCTGGCCGCTGGTGTCAGCCAGGAGCTGCAACACCGCGCGCGTCTCGATGTCCTGGAAGTTCAGGGTCAAACGCTCGCCGACATATTCCTTCTTGTCGCGCAGCTCGGGCGGCAGCTTCACCACCGGCTTCACTTCGATGGTGTAAACGTTGTCGGACTGATAGGCGAGCTGCTCGTAGTCGCCGGACGCGCTGATCACCAGGCGGGTGCCGTCGCCGACGCGGAGCGCGTCCACGCTGCTCACCGGCGTGGCGAAGTCGACCACGTCCAGACGCTGCAGGAGGTTTTCAGGGATCGCGGTCTTGGCGAAGTTCACCACGATCTTGCCGCCTTCCTGACGCAGGTCGGCGGGCACCTTGGAGTCGGTCAGCTCGACGATGATGCGAGCCGCGCCATCGCCGCCGCGGCGGAAGTCGATGTTGTTGACGCTACGAACGCCAGGCACGGAGGGCGCTGCGCTGGGGCGCTGCGCGGCCGCGGCGAGGCCACCAGGCGCGGCGCTCGACTGCAGCGAGCGACCGGTACCTGGAGAAGACAAGGAAACGATGATGGTGTTGCCCTGAACGCGGGTGTCGTACGGCACCAGCGTGTCGACGTTCAGGACGACTCGAGTGCGGCCGTTCGCTTCCGCGACGTTGACCGTGTCGAGCACACCCTGCTTTACGTCGACCCGGCGCGAGGTCATCGCGACCGAAGTCGAGGGCAGATCGAGCGCGATGCGCGCGGGGTTGTCGACCGTGAACGTCAGCGGCGTCGGAGCGGTGTCGCTCAGACGTAGCGTCAACTCCACTTTGTCGCCTGCCGTGGCCTGCGCCTGGATGCTTTCCAACCGATTGGCCGACTGCGCCAGCGCCGTCTGCGCGCCGAGGCCGGCCCATGCGGCCACCGCCAGGAACATTCCTAGCGCACGACTGGAGCGTGCGGGCGTGGCTGAGCTTGAGAACAACATTCTGTGTTTCTCCCTGAGAATCATTCGTTCAGCGCCAGCGCCGCTGGCCGCTCGATGTACCCGCCAAGACCGTCCGGCACGATCTCGATGATGGAAATACGCGTGGGCGTGATGCTGACCACGCGGCCGTCGTTCTGGCCCATGAAATTACCCGGCAGTACACGATGCACCAGTCCGTCTTTGCCCTGTACCAGGCCGAAGTTTCGGCCCTGCAGCTGCAGGGTGCCGACCATCTGCATGGTGTCGAGCGGGAACTGTTCTAGGAATTCACGCGTGCGCTTGCTGTCCGGGCGCACCGACGCGGCTACGTCGTTACGCGCCGGCGCGCTCGGCACGAAGGGCGAGCGCAGGTTCGACGCGTTGTACGTGAAACTTTCGTAAGCCTTGATTTCGGGGAGCGGCTCGATGCGCTCGCCCGGGCTGTTCTTGATTTCGGCGACTTGCGCCTGCAGCTTGTCCATGTCCGTGGAACAACCGCTCAGCCACAACAGGGCGAGCGCGCCGGTCGCGAAGCTTCGAAGGTGAGTGCTGTGTACCGTCATAACTGACTGCTCTTGACGTTATCCAGTGTCGGGCCGCGTCAGCGGGAGTTCGGCGGCTTGCGCGGGGTCTTGCCCCTGCCCTTGCCGGCCTGCTGCGGTTGCTGACTCGCCTGTTCCTCAGCGTCGAGATAACGATAGGTCTTGGCGGTGACGCTCAATTGCAGTTGATCGTTGCCGGCATCCTTGGCCGCGGGTTGGATCTCCACGTCATGCAAAGTCACGATGCGGGGCAGGGCAGCGATGCCGCTGACGAACGCGCCGATGGCATGGTAGCTGCCGGTCAGCTTCATCTTGATCGGCAGCTCCGCATAGAAGTCCTTGTTGATCTGCGCCTCGGGCTGGAACAGCTTCTGATCCAGGCCCGCGCCGGCGCCCTGCTGCGAAATATCGGTGAGCAGGTTGGGCACTTCGGTCTTGTTGGGCAGCTTGCGCAACATGGCGCCGAACGACTGCTCCATCTCGGCCAGCTGCGCCTTGTAGGCGTCCAGGTTGGCGGCCTTCTTGGCCTTCTCGCTCAGGGTCTGCAGCAGCTTGACCTCCTGGTCGCGCGCGGCATCGAGCTCGGGCTTCTTCGGCTTCCAGGCCATGAAGTACGACATCAGGCCGGCGGCCAGCACGAAAATCAGCACGATGGCGCCGAGGCGGAACGCCACCGGCCAGCGGCTCGGATCGTTCGGATCCAGGTCGCGCAGCTGTTCGACGAACGAGCTCACCGGGCACCTCCCGTCTTGCCGCCCTTTTTGCCGGCCGGTTTGGCTGCGGGCCGGGCGCTCATCTTCTCTTCGGTCTTGGCCGCGGCCAGCTGCGGATTCTCCTGCATCATGCTCAGCGTGAACTGCGAGCCGGTGTCGGTCTTGCCCTTGGTTTCCAGGATCTGCAGCGCCGGATCGGTCAGCCATTCGGAGCTGTCGATGTTGCGCATGTAAGAGGCCACGCGCGTGCTCGACTGCGCGATGCCCTTCAGCTCGATTTTACGGTTGGTCTGTTTCACCGACGTGAGATAGATGCCATCGGGCGTAGTGCGCACCAGCTGATCGAACACGTGCACGATTTCCGGCCGGCTCAATTCGAGCTGTTCGATCACGGCGATGCGTTCCTGCAAACGTTTCTTCTGCTCTTCCAAATCCAGGATCTCGGCAATCTGCTTGTCGAGCTCCGAGATCTCCTGTTTCAAGTACGCGTTGCGCGCGGACTGTTCGTCGATCGCCGACTGCATCTGCCAGTTGACGGCGAAGTACACCACGGCCGCCAGCACCAGGGCGCCGACCGCGCCGACGCCGAACTCCTGACGCTTGCGTTTGCGTTCCGCTTCCCGCCAGGGAAGTAGGTTGATTCTTGGCATGTCAGTCGAAGCTCCGTAAAGCGAGGCCGCACGCTGTCAATAATGCGGTCGCGTCTTTCTTTACCGCCTGCGCCTTGGCTTTCTGACTTACCTTCATCTGACCCAGAGGATCGCCACGGTGAGATTCGATGCCGACGCGACTTTGGATCATTTCCGCCGCGCCCGGGATGTTGGCGCAGCCGCCACAGATCAAAATCTGTTCAGGCTGCTCCCGGCCGGCGCCGGAAGCCAGGAAGAACTGCAGCGAGCGGCTCACCTGCTGGCACATGTCGTCGATGAAGGGTCCGAGCACTTCGGTCTCATAATTGCCCGGCAGACCGCCTTCTTTCTTGGCGCGCCCGGCCTCTTCCATGCTCAGGCCGTAAGTGCGCATCACTTCTTCTGTCAACTGCTGCCCGCCGAAGGCGAAGTCGCGGGTGTAGATCACTTTGAGATCGCGCAGCACGCTGAACGTGGTGGAGCTGGCGCCGAAGTCGACCACCGCGATCACCCGTCCCAGGCCGCCGTCCGGCATCTGGTGTGTCAGAAGACGGCACGCATTCTCCAGTGCAAACGCTTCGACATCGACGATGCGCGCGGTCAGACCGGCAGCGGCGCAGGCCGCGAGGCGCTGTTCGACATTCTCCGAGCGGGTCGCGACCAGCAGCACGTCGAGCATGTCCGGATCTTTTTCGGAAGGGCCGATCACTTCGAAGTCGAAGCTCACTTCTTCCATGGGGAAGGGGATGTACTGGTCGGCCTGCAACTCGACCTGGCCTTCCAGCTCGTTATCGCCCAGCGTGCGCGGCATCTGAATGACTTTGGTGATCGCGGCGTCGCCGCTGATCGCCACCGCCGCTTCCTTGGCGCGCGCGCCTGAACGCTTTACCGCGCGCTTGATGGCTTCGCCCACTGCGTTGGCGTCGACAATGGCCTTTTCGTTGATCGAATTGGGCGGAGTGGCTTCCGCTGCATAGGATTCCACACGGTATTGACCGCCGCTCATGCTCAATTCGATGAGCTTGACCGAGGAGGTAGTGATGTCCAGGCCCAGGAGAGGCCGGGATTTTGCGGTTAACAGCACGCTGGTTCCCTTTCTTGATCAGACACTTAAGTGACGATCGTAGAGCGGAGGCGAAACACGGGCGGCAACTATATACAGCCGTGACTTAAGTTGAATGTGAGGAGCCTCACGAAATACCATCGCGGTATTCCCGCAGCAAAACTGCTTTTTTTACAGTATTAAGCGCGCTTCATCGCGTTCATCCACTGCGAGCCAAAGCAGATCAGAGTCTTATCGCCGCGTTCAGGCGAACCCCGAATCCTGGGACGAACCGGCAGACGAACCCATTGCCAGGCACTACAGTCGAACCCGGCTGTGGCCCGATCGAACGACGCCCCAAATCGTCGCCCGGATTATGTACAACAGCTAATATTGCCCAGCGCAGTTTGATAAAGCAAACGGCGAAGCAAGGACTTAGGATCTCTTATTGTCATGCGACGTTACTTCAAATCCCCCCTCCGTTTGATTCTCGCGGGACTGCTGGGCGTGACCGGCGCGGGGGTGCTCGGCATGCTCGGGGCCTATCAGTACCTGCGACCCGGGCTGCCCGACGTCACCACCATCAAGGACATCCGGCTGCAGGTGCCATTGCGCGTGTTCAGCCGGGACGGCCGGTTGATCGCTCAGTTCGGTGAGCAGCGGCGTATTCCGCTGTCGTTCGAGGCCATTCCCAGCCAGATGATCAACGCGGTGCTGGCGGCCGAGGACGATCGCTTCTTCCAGCACGGTGGCGTCGACTATCCGGGCCTGGCGCGCGCAGTGCTGCGACATCTCCTGTCCGGCAACAAAGCCGAAGGCGGCAGCACCATCACCATGCAGCTGGCGCGTGGCGTGTTCCTCAGTCCGGAAAAGAGCTATCGACGCAAGATGGTGGAAATCTTCACCACGTTTCGCATCGAGCAGGAGCTCACCAAGCAGGAAATCCTGGCGCTGTATCTGAACAAGATGTTTCTCGGCCAGCGCGCTTACGGCATCGGCGCGGCAGCGGAAGTTTATTACGGCAAGTCGGTCGACCAGCTGACGCTGCCGGAAATCGCGGTGATCGCGGGCACGTTCCGATTGCCCTCTCGAGACAATCCGGTCGCGAATGCCGAGCTGGCGCGTCAGCGCCGTTCATACGTGCTGCGTCGCATGCGCGAAAAGGAGTACATCACCGAAGAGGAATATCAGGCGGCATTGAAAGCGCCGGTCGAATCGAAGCTGCACGGTCCAGCTGTCGAAGTGGAAGCGCCGTACGTCGCCGAGATGGCGCGAGCTGAGTTGTTCAATCGTCTTGGCCCCGAGGCGTACACCGCGGGCTACGAGGTTGTGACAACCGTCGACAGTCGGTTGCAACATGCCGCAGTCAAAGCGCTGCGCGGCGCATTACTCGATTACGATCAACGTCACGGATATCGCGGCCCTGCGGGACGCGCGACGTTGCCATCCGGCGCGCGAGAAAAAGAGTGGTCGCAGGCGCTCGAAGAATATGCAGTGCGCGGCGGCTTGGAGCCCGCCATCGTCGTTTCGACCGAAGAAAAGAGCGCGGTCGCGTTCTCACGCAATGTCGGTCGGGTGAACTTGGGTTGGAGCGCGATCAGTTGGGCGCGCAGCCCGTTGCCGGATGGCAGCGTGGGACCGCAGCTGCAACGTGCGAGCGACGTGCTCGCGGTCGGCGACATTATTTATATCGCTCAGGAAACATCGGGAAACTGGCGCATGGTGCAGATTCCCGAAGCGCAGGGCGCGTTCGTCGCAGTCGATCCGCAGGACGGCGCGATCTCCGCGCTGATCGGCGGTTTCGATTATTTCGCCAGCAACTACAACCGCGCGGTGCAGGCCAAGCGTCAGCCAGGCTCGTCGTTCAAGCCGTTCCTGTATTCGGCGGCACTCGATCACGGCTTCACACCCGCGACCATCGTGAACGACGCGCCGCTGGTGATCGAAGATGCCGCGCTGGAAGGCAGCTGGCGCCCACAAAACAACAGTCGCTCGTTCGGTGGCCCGATGCGGCTGCGGGAAGCGCTGGTGCGCTCACGTAACCTGGTTTCGATTCGCGTCATGAACTCGATCGGGCCGGCGTACGCGACCCAATTCATCGAGCGATTCGGATTTCCCGAAAACAGCCTGCCGCGCAATCTTTCATTGGCGCTGGGCACGGCGCAGGTGTCGCCGCTGGAAATGGCAAGCGCCTATGCAGTGTTCGCCAATGGCGGCTTCCGCGTCGAGCCGTACTTCATCCAGCGCATCATCGCCGCCGACGGCAAGGTCGAGTTCGAAGCTCAGCCCAAGTTCGCCTGCGCCGACTGCGTGCAGCCCACGGCTGAAACCGAAGGCGGCACCACCAATCTGCTGGATGCGCCGATCACCTCCAGCCTCACCGACGAGACTCGCTGGGGCGGCCGCACCTATCTGCAGGAAAAATCGCTGGCGCCCCAAGTCATCTCGCCGCAGAACGACTATCTGATGACCGACATGATGATGGACGTGGTCAAGCGCGGCACCGCCGTGCGCGCCCTGCAATTGAAGCGCGGCGACCTGGCCGGCAAGACCGGCACCACCAACGATCGGCGCGACGCCTGGTTCTGCGGCTACAACAGCTCGCTGGTCGGCACCGCCTGGGTCGGCTTCGATCAGGAGCGCTCGCTCGGTCCGGGCGAGGAAGGCAGCCGGACCGCGCTGCCGATGTGGATCTACTTCATGTCCGAAGCGTTGAAAGGAGTACCGGAGCAGCGGCGCACGCCGCCGCCGGGATTGGTTTCCATGCGCATCTCGGCGGACACCGGCCTGGCGGCGCGCCCCGGCGATCCGGATGCTATTTTCGAGACATTCATGGCGGGCCATCTGCCGCCGCAGGCCGAACTCGACACCGCTCTGCCGGTGGGGGACAGCGACGAAGAGAACAAGGAAAGCGACGACTCTCTGTTCTAAAGTTCGAGCTGGCCTGTTCCGACTACGGGTACGAAGATGAGCAAACGAAGCAACCCACGCGCCGAGCAGCTGCGCATGGCGCTGGCGCAGGAAGCGGCTCGCATCATGTCCGAACAGGGCATCGACGATTACGGGCTGGCCAAACGCAAGGCGGCCGAGCGGCTCGGCGCCACCGACATCGCGGTGTTGCCCAAGAACACCGAGATCGAAGCGGCGCTCGAGGCGCATCAACGCCTGTTCGAAGGTCACAAACATTCCACTGCGTTGAGCGCGTTACGTCGCACGGCGCTGCAGGCGATGAAGCTGCTGGCCAGCTTTCAGCCGCGGCTGGTCGGTCCCGTGCTGAGCGGCACGGCGTCGGCGCACTCCGAAGTGAACTTGCACCTGTTCGCGGACAGCCCGGAGCGAGTCACGCTACATCTGATGGACAAGAACATCCCGCATCACCTCGCCGAGCGGAGGCTGCGTTACGAGCCCAATCGCCTGGTCGCGTATCCGGTGGTGCAGTTCGTGGCGGGAGATCGCGAGATCGACGCCGTCGTGTTTCCTATCGACGGCATTCGTCAGTCACCGGCCAGCCCGGTGGATGGCCGGCCGATGCGCCGCGCGGACGCGGCCGAATTGGAATCGTTGCTGGAATCGGCAGACAACGACTGAAGCGTCGCTGCCTGCCCGAGTGACTCAGCGCTGTTCGATCTCGACGTATTCGCGCTTCGCCGGACCGGTGTACAGCTGACGCGGCCGGCTGATCTTCATGGTCGGATCCGCGATCATCTCCTGCCAATGCGCCACCCAGCCGACGGTGCGCGCGATTGCGAACATCACCGTGAACATCGACTGCGGGATGCCGATCGCGCTGTAGATGATGCCGGAGTAGAAATCCACGTTCGGATACAGCTTGCGCTCGACGAAGTACTCGTCCTTGAGCGCGATCTCCTCCAGCTTCAACGCCAGTTCGAACAGCGGATTGTCGGACTTGCCGAGCTTCGCCAGCACCTTGTGACACATGGCGCGGATGATGGTCGCGCGCGGATCGAAGTTCTTGTAGACGCGATGGCCGAAGCCCATCAGGCGGAAGTTGTCGTTCTTGTCCTTGGCCTTGGCCAGATACTTCGGCACGTTCTCGACGGTGCCGATCTGCTCGAGCATCGCCAGCACCGCTTCGTTCGCGCCGCCGTGCGCCGGGCCCCACAGGGCCGAGATGCCCGAAGAGATCGCCGCGTACGGATTGGCGCCGGTGCTGCCGGCGAGGCGCACGGTCGAAGTGCTGGCGTTCTGTTCGTGATCCGCGTGCAGAATGAACAGCAGGTCCAGCGCCTGCGCCTGCACCGGATCGACGCTGTACTGCTCGCACGGCACGGAGAAGAACATGTGCAGCAGGTTCGAGCAGTAATCCAGATCGTTGCGCGGATACATGAAGGGCTGACCCAGCGCATGCTTGTAAGCGGCCGCGGCGATGGTCGGAATCTTCGCGATGATGCGATGAGCGAAAATCTCGCGATGGCGCGGGTTATGGATGTCCATCGAGTCGTGATAGAACGCCGCCATCGAAGCCACCACGCCCGACAGCATCGCCATCGGATGCGCGTTGTGCTGGAAGCCGTTGAAGAATCGCAGCAGCGATTCGTTGATCATGGTGTGGTACTGGATGGCGTGCGTGAACTCGCCGAGTTGCTCGCCGGTGGGCAGTTCGCCGTTGATCAGCAGATACGCCACTTCGAGGAAGTTGCTCTTCTCGGCCAGCTGCTCGATCGGGATGCCCCGATGCAGCAGCACGCCCTCGTCACCGTCGATGAAAGTAATTTTACTTTCGCACGACGCCGTGGCCATGAAGCCCGGGTCGAAAGTAAACATGCCGTGATCTTTGGCGAGGCTGGCGATGTTGAGCACGTCGGGGCCGAGCGTGCCGCTCTTCACTTCGGCGAGCGACTTCTTGCCCGTCGCCAGATTGGTCAGTTCAAACTTCTTATCAGCCATGAAGCTCATTCCGCAGACAGATGCCACAGGGGAGCCTGACCGGGCGCTTCGGTAAGGGAGCATCTGGCCAAGCCGTGGAAAACGATCGTGCCCGTCCGTAGGCGACGCTCGTGGCGGCTTTTTGCAAGCGCAAAAATCGGAGGCGCAGACTTACACGTCATCGCCGACGAATCAAGCACGATGACCGCCGGGCGACATTAGTTCTGTGCATCGCGGATGCAGCGACGCTATAGCGGGAATTCACGCCCTGCGGCGAATCGAATCGGTGGCCTTCAAGTCCTGCGCTGTCTATTAGGCGCGCTTATCACTTCTTCGACGAGATTGATTTCACGTGGTCGCAAGCTCACTCATTCGACGATTTTGATCAGCTGTCCGGGCTGCGGCTCCTTGTTCGGGTACAGGTCGTTGAGCAGGCGTAACTGCTCTTCGGCGTACTCGGGCAAGGGTGATTTTTTCGCCAGGTCGGCGATGCGCGTGGTCTCAGTCGCGCGAATCGTCTTGATCTTGTAGGGCTCGGCCAGCGCGAACTCGTTTTGCTTGAGCCGACGGAAGGTTTTTACCGTCGACATGAACAGCGGATCGGCCTTCGGCGTGCCGGTGGACGCCTTGCTCGCGCCGGCAAAAATGTAAGCAAGGTTGTTGTGATAGATCACGACGTAGCGGGTCGGCATCATTCCGAACGGCGTGCTGGCCGCGCGCACGACCGCGGTGTAACCCTGCAATCCGTTCACTTCGATGGGTTCGGATTGGCTGGCGCTCGAGCGAGCCAGCAGGCGCGACAGGAATTCACGCGGGCCGGTGTTCGGCGGCGGCGCCTGCGTCTGCATTTGCAGGACACTGTCTTTCTGCGGCGAAATCGCGATCACGCGGTCCGCCTGGTTCTCCACGTTCCAGCCAGTCGGGAACACCACCGTGAGCCCAAGGTCGGCGTGATAGAAGCGATTGCCTTTGAGCACGCCTTGCGAGCGGCTCGGGCCCATCGGCAGACCTTCGATGACCTTCAGATATTTTTCGCGGCCGGGATCGAGATTGTCGGTCGGACCGCCCTTGAGCTTGTCCGCCGCTTTCACCACTTCGGTGAGACGCTGATCGTTGTCCGGGTGAGTCGCGAACACCCCGTGATAGACGCGCGGTTCGCGCTTCTCTTCGCGGGCGCGGGCGATCTCGAACATTTCCTGGTTCTTCAGCAGCCGCACCACGTCGATCATGCTCTCCGACGAGTAGCCGGTCTTGGTCAGATACTCGGCGCCGAGGCGATCGGCTTCGAGTTCTTGGTCGCGACCATAGCCGCTGACCAGCGCCGCGCCGGCGTAATTGGCCAGACCGGCCAGATCGGCGCTGCCCGTGAAAATGCCGACCGCGGCCGCGCCGATGTTCGACAGCGTGGATTTGCTCTGCTGGCGCACCGGATGGCGCGCGGTGATGTGGCCGATCTCATGCCCCAGCACGGCGGCCAGCTCGGCCTCCGAGTTGAGGTAATTCATGATGCCGCGGGTGATATAGACGTAGCCGCCGCCGGTGGTGAACGCGTTGATGTCCTCGCTGTCGAGGACCATGAAGTGATACTCGAGATCGGGCCGGTGGCTGGCCTTGGCGGCGCGCTGCCCGACCTCGTTCACATACGCCTGCAGCTGCTGGTCCTCATAGGGACCGCCGAACTGCTGCACGATCAGCGGATGAACTTCCTTCGACTTCTTGATCTCGCCCGCCTCGCTCTGGAAGACCAGATCGGGGCTCCCGGTCACGGGATTGGAAGCGCAGCCGCCAAGCAGGGCGGCCGTGCTGCCTGCGGTGAGGGCCATCAACAATGCGGCGCGAAGAGTCTTGTTCAGCGGCATGGCGGCGTCCGTCTCGGCAACGGCAGGGGACGCCATTGCACTCTATAGATCTATGAGGATGCAAATCGTCGCGAGTTCGCTCGTGGATTCCCTGGCGTTCGGTCTGCCAGCGCAAAGACAAAGGGGCGCCCCGGCGGAAGACCGGAGCGCCCCTTCTCGTGTAGAGCCCTGCTGCTGAACCCGTGCTTAACGCCGACTGCCACTAAGGCGGCGCTGCGCGGGCCGCACTTGGGGGTTGCTCTTGGAGGTTGCACTGGGGGGCTGCCTTTGGGGGCAGCCCGAAGTCGCCTGTTAGCGGGCGTACTTCTTGCGGAACTTGTCGACGCGACCGCCGGTATCGACGATCTTCTGCTTGCCCGTATAGAACGGATGGCAGTTGGAGCAGACTTCGATCTGCAGGTCATGACCCAGCGTGGAGCGGGTAACGAACGAATTACCGCAGCTGCAGACCACGTTGATCTCTTTGTACTCGGGATGGATGCCGTCTTTCATGGGACTGTATCTGTGGGCGTGCCGGGCGGAAAAAAGGGGCGCAGTGTAGCGGCCGATCCGGAGCCTCGCAAGAAAAAAACTTTCGCCTCCAGGGGGCTCAATGGATTCGTAGGTACTTGACTGCGGTTATCCACAAAGCCTGTGGATAAGTGTGTGGATGACTGACCGCGATGGCAAGCCCGAAGCTTGCAGAAATATGACGCTGTCAAATTGCTCAATTTTTCACCAGGGCATTTCTACCTGCGCAATCAATAGGTTACGAGGCGCTCCTGATATATCGCATGTAATTTTGTCATCAACGTGGGAGCAAACCAACAGCGCTTCAGGTGTGTGCATAACCCCGCGGGCCGAGGGCCTAAGGATTCGGTTTTCAAAGAAAATTTGGTCTGACAGAGCGGGTCGTCGGCGAGTGCCGGATGCAGTTATTCGGCGTCTCGCCACGGTCGGATTCGGCCTACGCCCCGGCGCCCTCGGGCTCCGGCAAGAACATCTCCTGGAGATCGTTCAGGAAGCGCTGTCCGTTCGGCGTCGCGCGCCAGTGATGGGGACGATCGAGCTCGAACAGCCCCTTGCGTTGAGCTTCGGCGACGGTACGACTCACGGTTGCGAACGGCAAACCGGTGCGTGATTCGAACTCGTGCTCGTCGAAGCCGTCGATGAGCCGCAAGCTGTTCAGCATGAACTCGAACGGCACGTCCGCCGCGGGCACCACCCGTCGCTCACTCACTCGCAGATCTGCGGCACGGGACATGTACTCGCGAGGTTGCTTCACGCGCGTCGTTCGCACGATGACCTCGCCTTCGTCGAGTCGACTCAGCTTGCCGTGCGCACCCGCGCCGATGCCGATGTAATCGCCGAACTCCCAATAATTGAGATTGTGGCGACTGCGCCGGCCCGGCCGCGCGTAAGCCGAGACTTCGTATTGCTCGTAGCCGCGCGCGGCGAGCACTTCCTGACACTCGATCTGCATCTGCCAGCAGTCGTCCGGATCCGGTAGCGGCGGAGGGCGGTGATAGAACACGGTTCCTGGCTCCAGAGTGAGCTGGTATTGCGAGATGTGCGCCGGCTGAAGGGAGAGGGCCGCCTCCAGATCGAGCAGCGCCTGTGCGACGTTCTGCGCAGGCAGGCCGTACATGAGATCCAGGTTGAAATTGTCGAGGCCCGCCTGCCGCAACTCCTCCACGGCGCGCTCGATGTCGCGAGCGCCGTGGATGCGGCCGAGCAAACGCAGCTGCTCTTCGTTGAAGGTCTGCGCGCCGAGCGACACGCGATTGATGCCGGCGTCGCGATAGCCCGCGAAGCGGCCGTGCTCGATGGTGCCGGGATTCGCCTCCAGCGTGATCTCGATGCCAGAGTCGAAGGGAATCTGCCGGCGCACCGCCTCGAGCAATCGACCGATCTGTTCGGGAGCGAACAAGCTCGGCGTGCCGCCGCCGAAGAAGATCGAAGTAAGCTCGCGACCTTGCACCGCCGACAGATCGTTTTGCAGATCCTCGAGCAGCGCATCGATGTACTGAGCCTGTGGAACGAGCTCGGGCGCGGCGTGCGAGTTGAAGTCGCAGTATGGGCACTTGCGCACGCACCAAGGCATGTGCACGTACAACGACAACGGCGGCAAAGTCATGGACATATAAAACTCCGGATCGGGCATCCTGCCACGACCGTCGTGCGAGTCGGCAAAAGGCGCGGCCTTTGCCTATCGCCGCCACCTGCGGCGGCGGGGTACGTCCATGTACCCGGGTGGCGGCTCAACTGCGATACGACTCGCGTAACTGTGCGACCAGCCCGCGCAGCGCTTTGCCGCGATGGCTCAGAAGATTCTTTTCGGCGGCCGGCAGCTCCGCCACAGTCACCGCACGATCGGCCAGCTCGAAGATCGGGTCATAGCCGAAGCCGCCCGTGCCGCGAGGCGCGGTAGTGATGCGACCTTCCCAACTCGCCTGACAGATAAGCGGTGACGGATCGTGCGAGGAGCGCATGAACGCCAGCGCGCATTGATAGCGCGCGGTGCGCTCTGCAGGCGATTTGCCGTCGAGCGCCCCCAGCAACTTGCGCAGGTTGTCCTCGTCGCTCGCGCCTTCGCCGGCGTAGCGCGCCGAATAAATGCCGGGAGCGCCGTCGAGCGCGTCCACCTCCAGACCGGAATCGTCGGCGATCGCCGGCAGACCCGAAGCTGCGGCCGCATGTCGCGCCTTCAAGATGGCGTTCTCGACGAAACTCAGGCCGGTCTCTTCGACACTCACCGTAGTGAACTGCGACTGCGGCAGCACTTCGAACGCCGGCGCTGGCAGCAGCTCGCGCAGCTCCTTCAGTTTTCCGGCGTTGCCGGTGGCAATTACCAAACGCATGGCCAGCCGCCTGGTCAGTCCGCGCTCAGGGCTTCGAGCTGGCGCGCGAGCAACTGGCCACAGCCGTTCGCGGCGAGATTCAACAGCTCGTCGAGCTCGTCGCGCCGGAACGCATGACCCTCGGCGGTGCCCTGCACTTCGATGAAGCCGCCGCCGTTGTTCATGACGATATTCATATCGGTTTCGGCCTCCGAGTCTTCGGCGTAGTCGAGATCCAGCACCGGGATGCCCGACCAGATGCCCACCGATACCGCGGCCACCTGGCCGTGCACGGGGCTATCACGCAGAGCGCCTTTGCGCACCAGTGCGTTCACCGCGTCCACCAGGGCCACATAGCCGCCCGTGATCGATGCGGTGCGCGTGCCGCCGTCGGCTTGCAACACGTCGCAATCGACCGTGATCGTGCGTTCGCCCAACGCTTTTAGATCGATGACGGCGCGCAAGGCGCGACCGATGAGACGCTGAATTTCCAGCGTGCGACCGCCTTGTTTTCCCGTCGCCGCCTCACGCTTGTTACGCGTATGAGTGGCGCGCGGAAGCATGCCGTACTCGGCGGTGACCCAACCCCGGCCGGTGTTGCGCAGGAAAGAAGGGATGGATTCTTCGACACTCGCGGTACACAGCACGCGCGTTTCGCCGAACTCGATCAGGACCGAGCCTTCGGCATGCTTGGTAAAACGACGAGTAATGCGGATCGGCCGCAGCTCGTCCGGAGCGCGGCCACTGGGCCTGGGTTTCATCGGTATACCTTGAGTTGATACGACTGCAGCGTATCGCAAGTCGTCCTGGAGCGTTCGGCCAGCCGTTACGTCCCTGTACCGGTATGACGGGTCAATTGCTCAGGTAGCGCATGACCGCGGCGGTCGAATTATCGCTGAAAGGCGACGACGCCTGCACGGCGCGCCGGCCCAGGGCTTCCAGCCAGGCCCGCAGCTGCTGGGTGTCGTCGCGGAAGAACTGCGCGATGTCCGAGTCGCGCAAGTTGGCCCATATGCCGTCGGTACACAACAGGATCACGTCGCCCGGCTGCAGCGCATGTCGACCGCTGATGGTCATCTCCGGGATGGCCGGATCGCCGCCCAGGCAGCACTCGACGAAGTTGCGCATGGGGTGGTTGGGCAGTTCTTCCTCGGTGATCTTGCCCTCCCGCAACAGCAGCTCGACGTGGCTGTGATCGCGGGTGCGCACCAGCATCTTGCCGTTACGGATGTGATAGATACGGCTGTCGCCGACGTGCGCCCAATACGCCGCGCCCTCCTGAACGAGGCACACGGCGATGGTCGCGCGGGGCCGCGCGTCGATGCTCTGACCATTGCCGAGGCGGGCCACTTCGTCGTGCGCGCGGCTCAACGCCAGATGCAGGAACCCGATGGGATCGAACATTGGCAAGGGCGTTTGTGAAAAGGAATCGAGCAGGCTTTTCAACGCCGTATCCGCGGCGCGACTGCCATCGGAATGACCGCCCATGCCGTCGATGACGACGAGCAACGCCGCCTTGTCGGTGGCAGCGACAGTCACACGGTCCTGGTTGTCCTCACGATCCCCGATCAGACTTAAATCTGCATGCTCGATCCGCAAGCGCGGGCTCCGGCCGGTCGGCTCTTCAGCTGTTACACTTGCCCCTTTCAAGGCGACGCTTTATAGCACCGCGTCACTCACCGTGTAAGACAGCGTTTGCCTTAATCTTCTTCCAGGCACGAAATAATGATCCGCAGCATGACAGGTTTCGCCCGGCGCGAGTGCCAGGGCCCATGGGGTACGCTGGTGTGCGAGGTGCGCACCGTGAACCATCGCTACCTCGAGACCTCGCTGCGCCTGCCGGACGAGCTCAAGGCGCTGGACAACGACGTGCGCCAGACCATCGCGGCCGCACTGCGCCGGGGCAAAGTGGACGCCAATCTCTACTTGAAGTCCGCCGCCGGCATACAGCGCTCGCTGGAGCTGGACTCGCAGCTGCTGGAAGAATTGATTGCGCGCGTCGATCAGGTGCGCGGCCAATTGAAGTATCCCGCCCCCGTCAGCCCAGTCGAGCTGTTGCGCTGGCCCGGCGTGGTGCGTGAGGCGGAAATCGACATCAAGCCGGTGCTCGCCGCCGCGTTGGAGCTGGTGCAGGAAGCACTGAACGAGTTGAACGAGACGCGCCTGCGCGAAGGGCAACGCATTCGCGAGTTGCTGCTCGCGCGGTGCACGACGATGCGCACGCAGGTCCAAGCCGTGCGCGCGCGCCTGCCCGAAGTCTCGCGTCGCATGCGTGATCGCATCGTCGAGCGTATTGCTCAGCTCGGCACCACGCCGGATCCCGAGCGGCTCGAACAGGAGCTGGTGCTGTACACCCACAAGATGGATGTGGACGAAGAGCTGGATCGGCTCGGCGCCCACCTGGATGAAGTGACCAGCGTGCTGAGCTCCGCCGAACCTGCCGGCCGTCGCCTCGACTTCCTGATGCAGGAGTTGAATCGCGAAGCCAACACCTTGTCCTCGAAGTCGCAGGATAGCGAGACCACGCGCGCGGCGGTCGACATGAAAGTCGCGATCGAGCAGATGCGCGAACAGGTACAGAACGTCGAATAGAAGTGACTGTTGACTAATGGCTACTGACTGGTCAGAGAGATGACGGCCGTCCGAGGAAAGTTGTTTGTAATTGCCGCGCCGTCGGGCGCGGGCAAGACTACGTTGGTGCGTGCGTTGATGACGCGCGTGCCGTCGCTGCGGTTTTCGATCTCTTATACGACTCGCAAGCCGCGGCCGAACGAGCAGCACGGTCGCGATTATTTCTTCGTCGATCACGCCGAGTTCGAGCGCATGGTCGAGGCCGGTGAGTTTCTCGAGCATGCGCGCGTGTTCGACAATTACTACGGCACCTCGAAGCCGCAAGTCGAAGGCATGCTCCGCGGCGGCGACAATGTGCTGTTGGAAATCGATTGGCAGGGCGCGCAACAGATTCGCCGCGGCATGCCCGAATGCCAGACGATTTTCATTCTGCCGCCTTCGCGCGAAGCACTGGAACAACGCTTGCGCGGCCGTCAGACCGACAACGACGAAGTGATCGCGCGCCGTTTGCGCGACTCGATCGCGGATATGTCACATTGGAGCGAGTTCGACTATGTCGTGGTGAACGACGATTTCGAACGCGCCACCACCGAGCTCGAGACCATTGTCGCAGGCTCCGGCGCTGCGCTCAAACGCGACCGATCCGAGCTACAAACGTTGATCCGCCGCCTGTTGGGTTGAGCCCACGATTATTTTTTTCTCGAGCGGCGGTGCGCTGAACTTGCCGGCGTGCCCACGGACAAAGCTTTTGACCTGCCGCGGACGAGCGGCCCGTCATCGGCCAGTAAACGGCCAGTAAGTGGCTAGTAATCAAGGATCATTCATATGCGATTCAGAACTCTTCAGCTCAGCACCGCCGCTGCCACCACTGCGCTGTGTGCGCTGCTGGTAACCGCAAGTGCTTCCGGCGCAGAAGCCGAGCGTCCCCGCACCATCAGCGTCTCCGGTCAAGGCGAGATCCAGGCCGAGCCGGATCGCGCGCTGGTGACATTGGGCGTGGAAGCGCGCAAGCCGAAGATGGAAGAGGCGCGCGCCGAAGTTGCCAAAACGGTCGAAGCAGTACTGAAGCTCACGCGTGACATGAAGATCGAGCAGAAGTTCGTGCGCACCACGCGTGTGAACATTCAGCCCGAGTACAACTGGGACAACAACGCCCGTGAGCGCAACCTGATCGGCTACTACGTGTCGCGCCAGATCGAGATCGAGCTGCGCGATCTCGACAAGCTCGGCCAGCTGCTGGAGAAGTCGTTCGATCTGGGCGTGAACCAGGTCGGCGATCCGCGCC
The DNA here is from genome assembly GCF_016801985.1 of Steroidobacter gossypii. Taxonomy (GTDB): domain Bacteria; phylum Pseudomonadota; class Gammaproteobacteria; order Steroidobacterales; family Steroidobacteraceae; genus Steroidobacter; species Steroidobacter gossypii. The sequence continues at coordinate 1,148,602 of NZ_JAEVLS010000001.1, forward strand.
TGGATTCCAGCAAGCGTCGTGACCTGGAGCGTGAAGCTCTGGCGAAAGCCGTGGCCGACGCCAGGCTGAATGCCGAAGCGGTGGCCAAGGCCGCCGGCGCCCGCCTGGGTCCGCCGCGCACGATTTCGGCCAGCTCCGGCTTCGTGCCGCCGCCGATGCCGATGATGAAGACGCAGATGATGCGCGCCGAAGCGGCCTCGGATGCCGCAGGTTCGTATCAGAGCGGCCAGATGGGATTCAACGGCACCGTGCAGGTCGAGTACGATTTGATCCCGAACAGCACGCCGTAACTTCAGCCCGCTGGGAGGGCTCATTCGAATGAATTGCCGCTCTCACGGAACCACGCGCAGCGCTGCTCTCGCGGCAGCGCTGCTCTTCATACAGATCGCCGTACCGGGCGCCAGCCAGGCCATCGAGGCGCCGAAGCAAGCCCCGCCGCCCGCGCCACCACCGGAAGCGCCGGCAGTGACGATCGTCCCCACCGACGAGACCCAGTTCCAGCAGGTGCTGCAGCGGGTGACCAGCTTCCGCAATCTGAAAGGCCTGAATGTCAGCGAGCAGATCATCGATCAACTCTCGCGCGGTGAAGCCGATCAGGCGGTCGCTGCACTGAGCCCGCTCGCGGCTCAAGGTAACCGGCAAGCAGACATTGCGCTCGTGCGCATTCAGCACTGGTGCAACAGTGTGTCCTCGGGGCGTAATGCGGATTGGAAATCCCAGCTCCCGCAGGTAGGCAAACAATTTCCGCCAGAACGCGCGCCGCGCGTGGCGGGAGTGCTGAAAGCCGATGCGGAATTCAAGGCGCGGGCGCGGGGCAATTGCGCCAAGGCTCGGTTCGATTTCGGCGCGATCGAATCACGCCTGCGCACCGCCGCCGATGCTGGCGACCCTGCCAGCGCCACCGAACTGGCGCCGTTCCTGCGCGATGCGGCCAAGCGCGAAGCTTTGCTCCAGGACGCGATCAGCAAGAATTACGCACCGGCCATGTATGCGGCGGCCAGCAATCTGCTGATTGCCGTTCAGCGCGGCGAAACCACCGAGAACGTCAGCAAGATTCGCGAGCTGCTCAAAAGCGCGGGCCGTTCGATTCCCAAGGCGAAAGTCGATCTCGCGAATTGCATGTCGTTGGGTTGCGATGGCCATCCCGCCGATTCGCGCACCGCTCAGGTATTCGGTCTGGACGCCGCGCGCGACGGCGAGCCGACGGCATTCCTGTCGATGGTCCGCATGCCCTGGGGCCGGCAGATTCCGCGCGCCCAGTTGCTGGCGTGGCAGTACTTCGGCAATCGGCTCAACGAAGCCGGCTGCATGGGAGATCAGTACATCGTCACGGCGTTGGGCTTCTCCCAAAGCATCCCGGCGCTGATCAAAACCGCGACTCCGCAAATGCAGGACGCGGCCATCGAGCAAGCCGATGCCTTATGGAAGGAGCATGGCGCCCGCGCGAAGCGGGAAAACGGGTGTCCCGCTACAGCGGGCGATTAGGCAGCGACGCGATCGACCAGCAGCACCGTCCCGTCGACGCCGGTGACGCGCGCTTTGGCGCCCGGCGGAAGGTTGGGCCCGCGGATCGGCCATTCGCGATTGCCCAGGCGAATGCGACCCGAACCGTTCTGCAGGCCCTGCTCCAGCACCACCACCTGGCCGATATGACTATGGCCGGAGCGATGGCTGGCGAGCGGGCTGTTCAATTCCCGCTGCCTCTGGACGTAGCGTCGCCAGAAGTACAGGCCGAACACGGTGCTGGCAAAAAGAACGAACCAGGTCATGAACGTTTCAAGGGTTGACGTTGAGATCAAGAATCGACCCGAAGCCCGCAGACTTTACGGATCGGTAGGGCCGGCCGCCACGCCCGATCCATAAGATGTGAAACATCTTCGAATTCCGGCGAATCAGCCGGCGCGCTGTGAGGGAAAGCCCTGGCGGCGTTTCAGATGGACCAGCAAAAGTGAAATCGCCGCTGGCGTCACTCCCGGCACCCGCGCCGCGCGGCCCACCGTATCCGGTCGGGCTTCCTGCAGGCGCTGCCGAACTTCCATCGACAGGCCGCGAACCTGCGCATAGTCGATGTTGTCTGGCAGACGGGTATCTTCGTGGCGCCGCTGCCTTTCGATTTCGTCCTGCTGGCGATCGATATAACCGGTGTACTTGGCCTGCACTTCCACCTGCAGCTGAACCTGCTCGGCGAGGCGTTCATCCACATCGGCGGCGCTCATCCAATCCGGCAAGCCGACCTGCTCGATGGAGGCCAGCGCTGCATACGAGACTTCCGGCCGGCGCAGCAGATCGAAGCCATGCGCCTCGCGCGTCAGCGTCGTGCCCAGCAACTCGACCGAGCGCGCTTCGGAGAGGTGATGGGGGCGAACGATTGCGCGATCCAGGCGCGCGACCTCGGCGTTGATGGCTTCACGCTTGGCATTGAAGAACGCCCAACGCTCGTCGCTGACCAGTCCCAGCTCGCGGCCCTTCTCGGTGAGGCGCAGATCGGCGTTGTCCTCTCGCAGCAGCAGCCGATATTCAGCACGGCTGGTGAACATGCGGTACGGCTCGCTAGTGCCACGAGTGATCAAGTCATCTACGAGCACGCCGATGTACGCTTCGTCGCGACGGGGCGTCCAGGCCGGACGCTCTTGCGTCAGCAACGCCGCGTTGAGACCGGCAAGCAGACCTTGCGCGGCGGCTTCTTCATAGCCCGTGGTGCCATTGATCTGTCCCGCGAAGAACAAGCCGCCGATGAACTTTGTTTCCAGGCTGTAACGCAGGTCGCGCGGATCGAAGTAGTCGTACTCGATCGCATAGCCCGGCCGCGTGATGTGCGCGTTTTCGAAACCCTTGATGGAGCGCACCAGCTCCAGCTGCACGTCGAAAGGCAGGCTGGTGGAAATGCCGTTGGGATAGATCTCGTGCGTGGTGAGCCCTTCGGGCTCGATGAAAATCTGATGCGACGTCTTGTCGGCGAAGCGATGAATCTTGTCTTCCACCGACGGGCAGTAACGCGGCCCCACGCCTTCGATGACGCCCGTGTACATGGGCGAGCGATCGCACCCGGCGCGAATGATCTCGTGCGTGCGCTCGTTGGTCGCGGTGATGTGGCAGTTCACCTGGCGGGGATGATCGCTACGCCGGCCCAAATATGAGAACACCGGCGCCGGCTCATCGCCCGGCTGCACGAGCAGGCCTTCGTAGTTGATGGTGCGGCCGTCGATGCGCGGCGGCGTGCCCGTCTTCAATCTGCCGACACGGAATGGCAAAGCGCGCAATCGTTCGGCCAATCGATTCGACGGCGGGTCGCCCGCGCGGCCGCCCTGATAGTTGGTCAGCCCGACGTGGATCTTTCCAGCGAGGAAGGTGCCGACGGTGAGCACGACGGCGCGCGCGCGAAACTCGATGCCGGTCTGAGTCACAACGCCGTGCACGCGCTCGGCATCGACGATCAGATCGGCCACTTCCTGTTGAAACAGCGTCAGATTCGGCTGGTTTTCCAGCATCGAGCGGATCGCCTGCTTGTAGAGCACGCGATCGGCCTGGGCTCGGGTGGCCCGCACCGCCGGGCCTTTGCTGGCGTTCAGAGTGCGAAACTGAATACCGCCGCGATCGGCCGCCTGCGCCATGGCGCCGCCCAGGGCATCGATCTCCTTGACCAGATGACCTTTGCCGATGCCGCCGATGGCGGGATTGCAGCTCATCTGCCCCAGCGTTTCGATGCTCTGGGTCAGCAACAGCGTGCGCACGCCCATCCGGGCCGAGGCCAGCGCAGCCTCGGTGCCGGCATGACCGCCGCCCACCACGATGACATCGAAATCTTGTGGAAAACGCATGGGAGTAGGGCTTGTATGCGCCCGGCCCGTGACAAAAGGAGCGCTAGTTTAGTGGAACCGGCCGCTTACTTCATGGCTGCCGCACGCGTTTCAAGAGCGACAGGGCCATCCCAACCAACAGCGCGACGCCGAGCACCAGCACTGCCCATAAAACCACTACTTTGACCGGCGTCTGTTTGGGTAATGGCTTGAGCGCGGTAGCCCCGCCCAGATTGACCACCGGGCCGGTATAGCCGGGCTCGATCATGCGTCCCCGGTCGGCAGCACTCACGTCGGCGAGCAACTGATCGCATGCCGCCGGTTTGGCCAGCTCGGCGCGCCGGCTGCCGAATGCCAGGGTAAACGGGCCGTCGCCCCGGGCGAGAAACCGCACCCTGGCCGGGCGATAGCCCAGCTCCAGACTGCTGTCGGCATAGACCTGCGGATCTTTCAGAATCTGCACGCGCCAGTAACGATCATGAACAGGCTGGATTCGCGCCGGCGGACTTTCCCGGCGCACGGTGTCCGAGACGATGACATAGCTTTCACCGGTCCAACGCGTCCGCCAGGGCGATGTTTCATCGGGCCGGCTCTGCAGGACGACGCTGGCGGTGCTGTTCTCCTGACTGAGTCGCACGCGTGCGAAGGTCACCGGCGCGACGTGCTCGGCGTCGAACATCAATTCGTCGCCTTGCTTGGCCGGCAGCCGAGTCGCGGTGAACCAGATCGGCTCGAACTCGAGTGGCTGCGATACCTCCTCGGCTGTTACCGAATTCACGGTCAACGGCGGACCGTTATCCACTCGTTGCACGCGCAGATACTCATACTCGCGTAGCGGCAGGTTGATGCGCTCACGACGCAACTCCCTTCCTTCCTGCTGGGCCAGCAACAACGTGCTCTCCGGGACGACGGTGCGCCATTGATCGAGGTCGTCGCTGGCTTCGATCCGCACCTTCACCGCGGAGACGCCGTCCGGGCTGCTCCAATCGAAACGAATCGAGCGCAACGGCTGAGTGTCGCGTGCATCGATGATATGGATCAGGCCGCTCACGACTTCAGGGGCGGGCGGCGAAGACTCCTGCACATCCACTCGCGTTCCCGACGATGTTTCCACATTTACGTGCGTGCTCTCGGTGTACACCTGATCGCGACCGCGCAGGACGAACACGGACAGTCCTCGTTCGACCACTTCCGAAGCGGCGTTCTCTGGCGCCGGGCAAATCGCATGCGGCACGGGCACGCCATCTGCATTGAAGACACGCAAGTCGCCGAGGTCCGCGCGAGTGACCTGTCGATAGACGATATCGGGCAACTCCGTTTCGATCATCGGTTGCGTGTTGGAGGCTTGCACGGACATGCCCTGGGCGTAGTCGTTCTTGCTGGGCGGCGCCGCGCCGACACTCGTTACAAGCAGACAGCTCAGGGAAACAAACAGCCAGCGCACACTCATAGTCCGTTCCAGAATCCGGTTGCAAGCCTTCATCACTCCGCCACCTGCGCGGTGATTTTCTTCGGCGGCAGTGGCGCGAGATATCCCGTCACCAATAGCAGCACTCCGACGGTCAGGAAGGAGGTGATGCGTGCGATCGTGCCGATGTTGGACAGATCGACCAGCAACAACTTGGCGACTACGACGATCATCAGTGCGGCGCCGACCAGCCACACATATCGCCACCGCTGCCGCGCGGCCAGGGTCATCGCGGTGAAGCCCAACAGTCCCCAGAAGATGGACAGCGACGCCTGCACGAGCGTCGAGTGATACATGCCATGCCACGTGACGGGCGCGCCGAAGTTGTGATGCAGAGTGCGAATGAGCGCGGCGTTGAGCCAGATGAAGACGATGCCTGCCACTGCCGCGATCAGCGCACGAGGATCGAAGCGCCATGCCGTGGCGCGCTGCTGATCGGTGAGAGCGCTCCACCACATGGCCAGCGCCGCCAGACACAGCGCGACGCTGATATCGAGCGGATTCAGCAAGGGCATATAAGGAATCCAGGTCGAGTCGCCGGTGCTGGTCAGGTTCATGTAGACGACCCAGAGACCCACCGCGACGATCAGCGGAAGCGCCCCAAACAATCGGTACGCATGCTCGCGCACCGCCAATGGCCAGTGCGGGCTCAGTTGCCGACGACCGAACCATGCAACCATCAAGGCGGGCACGACGCCCCAGGGCAGTTGCGGCCATACGCCGGTCGTGCGCTCGCCGACCTGGTAGCTTGCTTCCCACGCGATGATCAAAGTGAGCACCCAGCTTGCGCCCACATGGAACCAGTCGAGCCCGTGCATGGCGCGCCTTTCGCCAAGGCGCAGCACCCAGAAGTGAGCGCTGAACAGCAGCAGCCAGCCGACTGCGCCCCACTGAACGAACGGATGCGCGAAGTTGATCGCACCGGTCAAAGCAAACAAGGCGCACACCGCCGGCAAGTAAGTCGCAATCACCAGCGGCAGTCGCCATTCGCGCTTCAGGCTCAGTAGCGCCAGCAGAGCAGCCGTCAGCGCCACGAAGCTCAATGACACACCATAGGTCGCCGTAAGAACAAACCGGTCGATCTCACGCAAGCCACCAATCAACCACCACATGACACCCCAGAGGGTGAACACGACGTCGGCGCCGGTTTCGTACTGCGCCCGCTGCGCCTGGTTGCGGAACAACCAGTAGCCGCTGCAGAGGCCCGAGATGCTCAGCATCAGGGTGCCAAGACAGGCGCTGTTCAAGATCGGCAGATCGTCCTGATGACCGTACAAGCCGATCAAGCATCCGATGCCCGCTGCAATCTGCAGCAGCGCACCGAACGCTCGCGCCAGCTTTCTTTGCTGCCGCACGCCGATCCATAACAATCCAGCGCCTTCCACCGCCCACATCGCGGCGGTGACGCGAGAATCGAATGCCAGCGGAATGGCGAGACTGCCGAAGATCACACCCAGCGCGGCGAATGCCTCCACCACCAAGCGGAAGCTCTCGCGACCGGTTCGATGTAGCACCGCGCCGAGGGCCAGATAGAACACACCGAAAGCAAGGGCGCTCCACGCCATCGCATATTCGATCGGCGCGACCATCGATGCATGCAACGTTAAAGCGACCACGGGCAAGCCGAACACCAGCGAGCCCGATAGATAGCCTTTTAAATCCGGCGGCTGGCGCACGCAGTTCAGAATCGATACGCCGACATACATCAGGAAGAACAGGATCAGGAAGGCGTCGGCCGCGATCCGATCGGCGCTTTCATAGCCGGTGGCGCGCCACAAGCCGGTGATGGTGAACGTGAACACGAAACCCAGCACGTTCAACACTCGCCAGGTGCGGAACCACGCCACTGCGAACACGCCGAGATTGAGCACGGCGTAGTAAGTGAACAGAGCGATGTAGTTGCCGCTGCCGGTTGAAACCATGATGGGCGCAAGGAAGCCGCCCGCCGTGCCGATGACGGCCAGCGACAACGCGTTCTGACCTACGGCGAGGATGGCCGCAGCCAATGCGATAACCACCAGCAAACCAAAGGCGAGGCCGGTGGGTAGCAGATCGAATCGAGTTGCGGCGAATACCGTGAGATACAGTCCGGCGATGCCACCGCCTTGCAGCAGTTGCGCATAGACGGCGCGTTTGTCCCTCAGGCGCCAGCCGATGAACAGTAGCGCCAACGCGCCCGAAGCGATGCCAACGAAGCGCAGCTCGATCGGAAACAAGCTGTTGTCGGCTGCGTACTTGGCGAGGAAGGTGGCGCCGAAGAACAGAATCACGATGCCGATGCGCGCCAGCGGGTTGCCGCGCTTGAGCCAGCTCATGAACTCGCCGGCGATTCGATCGAACGCGGTCGGTTGCGGGGGCGCTGCCGGTCGTGGAGGCGGCGGTGGAATAGCGGCGCTGCGGTCCGGCATCTCTGCTGCAACGGAAGCGGCGCGATCTTCCCTCGGTGGAGCCGCAGGAGCGGGCTTCACAACTGCGGGCTCGGGCGGCGGCGGCGCGGCGGCTTCTGTTGGAGCCGGCGGCGTCCGCTCGAGTTCTGCTGGTGCTTTCGGAGCCTTGGTGTCGCGCAAGTCGTGCGCGAGACGCAATGACTGCAATTGCTCCTGCAACGACTGCACCCGCCCGCGCAAGTGAAACACTTGAGCGAACAGAAAGCCGAACATGGCGCCAAACAGAAGGCCTTCGCCGCCCGATTCGAGCGCCGCGCCGAGCACGCCGAACACGAACACCAGGATGACGGTCAAGGCCTTGGATGAAGCTTGGAATGAGGCTTGTTGTCCCGGCTCCATGCACGCACCGAATGAGTGCCGGGGTATGTCCCGGCGCGCGCATCTTGCTGGAGCGGCGGCCGAAGCGCAAACCAACTACTTAACAGTTGCGCGCTGCTGCACTTTGAGCAATATCAGGGCCGCCTGTTCCATCTGGCGCGGCGACATGGAGGTTCGTGGCACTCGCTTCTCGACCAGCCCTGCCTTCCAGGCGTCGAACACGACCGGATTGATATATGACTTGCGGCACACCGAAGGCGTGTTGCCCAGCGCCTCGGCGACACTACGGGCGGTCGCAGTCACGCAGGAGTTGAAGGCGCTCTTGGTCATCGGATCCTTGCGCGCCTGGCACGACAGGAAAGCGATCGCCCGCACCGTTCCGCCCCAGGTGCGAAAGTCCTTGGCGGTGAAATCGTTGTTGCCGCCCATCGCCTCGCGCAAATAGTCGTTCACCATGCCCGAGTCGATTGGTTGCCGCTGGCCCTCATCGTCCACGTATTGAAACAGAGCTTGACCGGGCAACTGCTGAATGTGACGGATGAGTCGCGCCAGCCTGCGGTCGTCCAAAACCACCTCGTGCTGACGGCCGCTCTTGCCGCGGAAGTTGAATGACGCTCGGCCGTCCCGCAGAAACTTCACATGCTTGTTTCGCAGCGTCGTCAATCCATACGACCGGTTGGTGCGGGCGTATTCCTCATTGCCCACGCGAATCAATGTCTCTTCGAGCAGTGTGACAATGACCGCGAGCACCTTGTTCTTGGGCAGGCCGGGCAGCGCCCGATCCTGCTTCAGCCGCCGGCGCAGCTTCGGCAGCTGCCTGCCGAACTCGATCATCTTGGAGAACTTGCCGTTGTCGCGGGTGGTACGCCATTCCGGGTGATAGCGATATTGCTTGCGACGACGGGCGTCGCGACCCGTGGCTTGCAGGTGGCCCCGATCCTTGGTGCAGATCCAGACGTCGGTGTACGCCGGCGGAATGGCCAGGCTGCGAATGCGCGCGAGGATGCGCTCTTCAGTGATGCGCTTCTGATCCGGGCCCAGATAGTAGAAGCCTTTGCCTCGCTTGTGACGCTCGATGCCGGGCTCGGCGTCGGAAACATAGATCAGTCCATTGGCGCGTGCATGCTGGTGAGCCTGCAATACCGATTCGGGCAGATCAGGCGGCAGCTCGCGCATGGGACCGTCGCCGGACTCCGTCAGGACGGAGTGTCGGCCCGTCTCCGCTGCAACAGCCCCCAACCGATCATCGCTACGCCGATCAGCAGCAACAGATGGACCGCAAACACGGCCATCTTGATGCCCAGCCAGAGAATGGCCCAGGCCACCACCAACCCGATTCCCAACCACACCAGAGGCTTCATGCGATTCGTCTCCTGCGCCAGGAATGGCTGCCGTGAGAGAACGTCTCATCGGTGCCTTGGTTCCGAACGCCGCCCCACGCCATCCATCGGGCCATCGACGGGCCTTGGTTCGAGCCATCATTTGATAGCCGAATTGACGCGGCATGGGCGCTGCGACACTCTGCTGTCCCCCGCTTTCCGACAACATCTTTGCGCCAGGGAGCGCCGTGCTCATGTCGAATGCCACGCTGCGTGTCTTGTTTCATGCCCTGTTGCTGGCCCTTGCGACCTGCCAGTTCATGCCTTCGCCAGCCGCGGCTGCCGAGCGTCGGTTGCTTACTGCCGAGGACATCATCGCCGTGCGAAACGTAAGCGATCCCCAGCTCTCGCCCGACGGACAATGGGTCGCCTATGAGGTTCGCACTGCCGATCCGGTCAAGGACAAATCCAATACTCATATCTGGATGTCGAGCTGGGACGGCAAGCAGAGCGTGCAGCTCACATACTCCGAAGACAGCGAGCATTCGCCGCGCTGGAGTCCAGATGGCAAGTATCTCGGTTTCCTGACGGCTCGCGGCGAAGACGAGCCGCCTGAACAGGTGTGGCTGCTGGATCGCCAGGGCGGGGAAGCCAAGCCTCTGACAGGATTCAACGGCGAGGTGATCGAGTTCAGCTGGTCGCCGGATGGCAAGAAGCTGGCGTTGATCGTTGCAGACGAGGATCCGCGCAAGCAGCGCGGCGCGGATAAAGACAAGACTCCGCCGCCCATCGTCATCGACCGCTACTACTTCAAGGAAGACGGCAGTGGCTACCTGGGCAGCCAGCGACGACATTTGTATGTATTCGACGTCGCCTCTCGCCAGGCCGACAACCTGACGCCGGATCGTTTCGATGAGAGCGCGCCGAGCTGGTCGCCCGATGGCAGCCGCATCGCCTTCTACAGCAATCGTAGCGACGACCCGGATCGCAACAGCGAGTTCGGCCTGTACACGATCGAGCCGCGGGCGGGCGCAACCCCGCAGCTGGTGACCAAGTTCCAGGGCGATACGGGCGATACATCCTGGATGAGCCCGCCGGCATGGCGACCCGACGGCCGCGAGCTCGCGTTCCTGACCGCGGGCGATCCCAAGCTCATTTATTACTCGCTCCACAATCTCGCCATCGTGCCGGCTGGCGGCGGCGCTGCACGCATCGTGACCAAAGAACTGGACCGCAATGTAATCGAGCCGCAATGGTCGGCCGATGGCGCATCGATCTATTTCCTGCTGGAAGACGACCGCAACCAGGTGCTGGCGCGCATAAACGTCGGCAATGGAAGAATCGACCGGCTGTTGAATGGGCGGCGCGAGTCGACCGATTACGATCTCGGCAGCAAAGGCCGCATCGCTTTGCTCGATAGCACCGTCGACACGCCGAACACGGTCTACGCTCTGGAAGGCAAGCGATTGCGCGCATTGTCACATCACAATGACGACTGGCTCGCGGGCGTGAATCTCGGGACGACGGAGGAGATCTCGTTTTCTTCCAAGGATGGCACGCGCGTCAGCGGGTTCGTCGTGAAGCCGCCGGGGTTTGTCGCCGGGCGCCGCTACCCGACGTTGCTTTGGATTCACGGCGGGCCGGTCTCTCAGTACGCGAATTCTTTCATGTTGCCCTGGCAGATCTTCGCTTCACAGGGTTATGTGGTGGTTGCCGCCAATCCGCGCGGCAGCTCGGGCCGCGGGGAGGCGTACACGACGGCCATCTACAAGGATTGGGGCGGCAAGGATTCGGAAGACGTGCTTGCGGCCGTTGACTACGTGGTTCAGCAAGGAATCGCCGATGCGAATCGGCTCGGTGTCGGCGGCTGGAGCTATGGCGGCATCCTGACCAATGTGGTCATCGCCAAGGACACGCGCTTCAAGTCGGCCACCAGCGGCGCTTCGATCTCGAACGTGCTGGCTGGCTACGGGACGGACATGTATATCCGCGAGTACGAGATGGAGCTCGGCTTGCCGTGGAAGGACCTCGACACCTACCTGCACAACTCCTACGCGTTCCTGCACGCAGACCGCATCAAGACGCCCACCTTGTTCCTCTGCGGCGATCAGGATTTCAACGTGCCGCTATTGAACTCCGAGCAGATGTATCAGGCGCTGCGCAGCCTCGGCGTGCCGACGCAGCTGGTGATCTATCCCGGCGAGAATCACGGCATCCGTAAACCGTCGTACCAAAAGGATCGGATGCAACGGTATCTGGATTGGCACGGCAAGTATCTGCAGCCTACTTCTTCTTAGCCGCCGGGCGACGTTTAGCGCCCGTGGTCCGGGGCGGCGACTCGGTGTCGCCGCGCCGGCGCAGGCCTTCGATCAGCGCGTCACCGCGAGTCGTGCGGACAATCTGATCGCGTTGCATATCGTCGCGAATGCCGATTGCCGCAGCGGCCGGCTGACGAATCAGATACGCACCTCGTGGAGTGAACGCCGTCTCCTGCGACGTGGACGCAGCCGACGGCTCCACCGGGTCGTACGCTTTGTACCACCAACGCGCCGCTTGCCAGATCGCCTCGGGACAGCTGGATGCAGAGGGCAACCCGGGGCTCAGATCGATGCCGGCCAATCCGTGCGCCCGTTCCAACAGCGTTGCAGACGGAATGCCATGCCCCTGCATCAGCGGGTTTCCGCTGCCTCCAACCGCCCAGCAGTAACCCAGCCACGCCACCACCTGAGCTAACAGGTCAACGATGTTTCTTTCCTGGCCGATCCGCGCGACATGCTCCTTGATCGCTGCGTGATCCTCGGTGAACTGCAGGATGGCGATGTTCGGATAGAACATCGGACTTCCATAGCGGGACGCAGCATCCAACGCGACTGCTTCCAAGCCATTGCGCTCCACGCGCGCACTGCTGTCGCTAATGGCATCAACGCGAGCCGTCATCATCGTCTGGCCGTCGATCAACAGACCGCAGGTCGACCAGAAGCTGGGCAATAAATCGTGCCGCAGCTCCGACTGCGCGACCCGCATTCGAAAATCGACGATGGCGGTGCCTCCCAGCAACAGCACGCCATCGCGATAGCCGGTCGATTGCAGCCATTCGAAGTTCGCGAGCGCCCCGTCGGCAACGGCATCGGCGGGCGTTTCTTTCAGCAGAGGATTGCCGATGGCAACATCGGAGCGACGCAGTCCGGACAGATTCATGAGCTGTTCCCTAAGAAATATTCCTTGCGGAAACGGGCGCGGCCGGTGTCGAGATCGTCCAGCCGCCATTGCGACACCGTGCAGAACACACGCCGCCCGCGGCGATAGAACTCCAGCAGCATCGTTCCTTCGGCAGAGGAGCGCAGCGATTCGTCCGTGTGTATGGTCGCACCATTGAACGGATGCAGCGCCGGCAGACTTCCTTTCTGCGGCGCGGGCGCCCAGTCGCCCAGGAACGATAACAAGCGACCGCCGGCAACCAAAGCGAGCGGCGAGCTGATCAGTTCAGTGACTCGACGCTCGCCACTTCCCGCCGACGCGGGCAATGATGCCGAGGCGACACGGCTGAAGTGCAAGTCTCCCGTAAGCACGACGGTGCTGCGCTTAGCGCGACCGAGCACCTCCATGAGCATCGCATATTCGGCCCGGTAGTCCGCCAAACGATAGTCGGCGAAATCCCCTCTGCGCTGAGATGCTGCCTCGAACAGAGGCTGCCCCAAGATCAATACGCCCAGCCCGTGTGGCTCCGCAGCCCAGGCGCGCAGCCGTTGCCACTGTGCCTCTGAAAACAAACGCCCGCCGTATTCGGCACGATTCACTCTTGAATCGAGCACCAGAAAATCCAGCGGCGGCACCTGGCATCGCTGTGCATTTCCAGTGTCGCCTTGGAATGTCTGCAGGAGTTCGCGAGCCATGGCCAGCCACGCTTCACGCGTGGCGCGTTTGCGTGTATCGCGCGCGACCGCGCTAGGGTTCGGGGCGTTGTTCCATAGCTCGTGATCGTCCGCGCAGAATACGTTCGCGCCGGTCGGAAAGACAGCTCCCAGACCCTGGTTGGCAAACCAGGTTCGTGCATAGGTAGCCGAGTGCAACCGCTCCAGCTCCGGCACGCTATGAGACTGAATCGCGAATTCGTACCACGGCGCATCCAAATACACCTGATCGCCGGCCCAGACGCGCAGATGCGGCCGCAATCCCTGGCGATCCAACTGAGAGAGCAGCGAGGACGCAAGGCGAGAGCGTTTGTTGCCGGTGAAGTAACACGACGACAACAGGACGCGCAGCGGCTTGGTTTCATCGCCGAGCTGTTCAGGCAGGGTGACGAAGCGAGCGTGCGCCTGGTCCTCACCTTCGACAGCAACGCTCACGCGATATGCCCGATCCGGTGCGAGATGCATCATGTCGACGAACTGATAGTGCAACGGCATGGCAGCGGTCGGTTGCCATTGCCCGGGCTGGCCTGCTGGAAAGCTCTGCCAGTCTTTTGCGCGCACCGGGACATCGATGCCGTCAACTCGCAGCGAGACTGAACCGAGCAGCGCTGCATCGATGCCTCGCACGCACAGCCAAAGCCGGGCGCTGCGCTGAGTGACGAGGTGCGGCACTAGATGAAGCATGGCGCGAAATTCTGCCGGTCCGTGGACGCCAGCGGCAAGCAATCTCCTCTGTCGTTATATACAGTTTTGCGCCATCATAGCCGCGATGAGTATCGCCGCCAGCACCGCCCAGGATTCCGCACCCGTCTCGGCTTTCGGAGAAGGGCTCAACGCCGCTCAGCGACGCGCGGCTTTGTACGGCGCGCGCACTGCCGACGGTTTTTCAGCGGGACCATTGCTGATCATCGCCGGCGCCGGCACCGGTAAAACCAACACGCTGGCGCACCGGGTCGCCCACCTGTTGCTCGAGGGCGTGCCTCCCGAGCGCATTCTGCTGCTGACCTTCACTCGTCGCGCCGCTCAGGAGATGCTTCGTCGAGCAGAACGCATCGCTACTCAAGCGCTCGCCGATTCACCGAGGGGCGGGGCGATTCACATCAACGCTGCGCGTCTGCTTTGGTCCGGCACGTACCACTCCATCGGCAATCGGCTGATACGAGAGTACGCGCACGTGGTCGGCCTGGAGCCGTCGTTCTCCGTGCTGGATCGAGGCGACGCCGCCGATCTGCTGGACGTCGTTCGGCAGGAGCTCGGCTTTTCCAAGAAAGAGAAACGCTTCCCCCGCAAGGACACGTGCCTGGCCATCTACTCGCACAAGGTGAACAGCCGCGCGCCCCTGGCGCAGACGTTGCAGGATTTCTTCCCCTGGTGCGCCGAGTGGGGCGACGAACTCGGCAAGCTGTTCCGCCGCTACGTCGAGATCAAACACTCGCAGCAGCTGCTCGATTACGACGATCTGCTGCTTTATTGGCACCTGCTCGTGCAGGAAGGGCAACTCGCCCAGGACATCGGTGCCCGCTTCTCGCACGTGCTGATCGACGAGTACCAGGACACCAACACGCTGCAAGCGGAAATCGTCATGGCGATGAAACCGCAGGGGACCGGCGTCTGCGTGGTCGGCGACGATGCGCAGGCTATCTACTCGTTCCGTGCCGCGACGGTGGAGAACATCCTTGAGTTTCCAACGCGGTTCTCGCCAGCCGCTGAAGTGATCAAGCTGGAGCACAACTATCGCTCCGTGCAACCGATTCTGGATGCGGCCAACTGCCTGATGAGCGACAGCCCTCGCCAGTATCAGAAGGAACTGCGCTCGGGCCGCGCCTCATCGCGTCGCCCCGTTTATGTTTCCGTGCAGGATGACAAAGCTCAATCGCTGTACGTGGTGGAGCAGATCCTGGCGGCGCGAGAACAAGGCGTGCCGTTGCGCCGGCAGGCGGTGTTGATGCGCAATTCACATCATGGCGACGTGCTCGAGCTGGAGCTGATCCGGCGCAATATTCCCTACACGAAATACGGTGGCCTGAAGTTTCTCGAAGCCGCGCACGTGAAGGATGTGTTGGCGCTGCTGCGGTGGGCGGACAATCCGAAACATCGCATCGCCGGCTTTCGCGTCCTGCAATTGTTGACCGGGGTCGGCCCGGCGGTCGCGGATCGTTGTTTGAAAGTCTTCGAAGCCAGCGGCTTCGCCTGGCCGACGCTCGCTTCCTATCGCATGCCGGCCGCGGCCGAAAAGGACTGGGCCGGATTGGTGGAGCTCGTCGACGACCTCACCCAGGCGCGCGAGTGGATCGGCCAGCTCGGTCGACTGCGCAAATGGTACGAGCCGCAGCTCGAGCGCATTTACGACGCGGCCCGGGTGCGCATGGGCGACATCGAGCAGCTGGAACGGCTGGCAGGGCAATATGCATCGCGCGAGCAGTTCATCACCGAGCTGACGCTGGATCCGCCAAAGGTCAGCAGCGACCTGGCCGGCGATCCGGCGCGCGACGAGGATTATCTGATCCTGTCCACCATCCATTCGGCGAAAGGCCAGGAGTGGGACTCGGTGTATGTCTTGAACGTGGCTGACGGCAACTTCCCCAACGAACATGCCACCGGCCGTCCGGATCTGATCGAGGAAGAGCGGCGCCTGCTATACGTTGCGATGACCCGGGCCAAGCACGACCTGCATCTGGTGGCGCCGCTCAGGTACTACATCACTCAGCAGAGTCGCACTGGCGATGCGCACGTCTACGGCGCGCGCAGCCGGTTCATGACCGATCAGCTCATGCAATGTTTCGAACAGAAAGCATGGCCGGCCGTGCCCAACACTCCTGCCAGCAAGGCCTCTGAGACCAAAGTACGAATTGACGCAGCCGCAGCGCTACGCGCAATGTGGGACTGACCCACTCAACAAAATAACTCGCACGGTCCAACCATGGCGAAGCGCAAGTCCAGCGCCGCGGCTAGCCGCGGCCGTCAGCCTGCCAAAAAAAAGCGAATCTTCGACGTACGGCGGGACACGCTCGACTTCCGGGACAAGATGTATGTTCCCAGCTTGATCGAGGTGCCCACCGAGCGTGAGCTGCAGCGTTATCGCGAGTATGGCATTCCCATTCTCGATCAGGGCTACGAAGGCGCCTGCACCGGCTATGGGCTCGCGACGGTGGTCAACTACCTGCTCACGACCCGTAAAGTCGTGAGCGATTGCAATCCGGTCAGCCCACGCATGCTGTATGAGCTGGCCAAGCGTTACGACGAGTGGCCCGGCGAAAGTTATTCAGGCTCGAGCGCGCGTGGCGCCATGAAGGGCTGGCACAAGCACGGGGTGTGCTCCGAGGCGCTGTGGCCCTCGGTCCCGAGTAAGAGCAATAAGGGTCAGCTGATCAGCGGCCTGAACGACGCGCGCACCGCCGATGCTCTGCGCCGCCCGCTTGGCGCCTACTACCGTGTGAATCACAAAGACGTGGTGGCCTTGCATGCCGCCATTGCGGAAGTCGGCGTGTTGTTTGCCACGTCGAACGTTCATCAGGGTTGGACCCAACCGGGTGACGACGGCATGATCGAGCAGTCGGACACGCTGCTCGGCGCGCATGCCTTCGCCATCGTCGGATATGACAAGCGCGGGCTTTGGATCCAGAACTCCTGGGGCGAGCAGTGGGGCTATCAAGGCTTTGCTTGCATCAGCTACGACGACTGGCTGCAGAATGCCACCGATGTGTGGGTCGCTCGCCTGGGTGCGCCCATCGAGCTCAAGAAGAGCAGTTCGACCGCCGTGGCGCATTCCGCTTCGGCGGGGCTCTCGGCCGCTTATTCCTATCCAGATCTGCGGCCGCATATCATCAGCCTTGGCAACAACGGTGAATTCAAGGCCGGCGGCAACTACGGCACCTCGGCCGAAGAAGTGGCCGAGCTGTTCAAAAGTGAGCTGCCGAAAGCCATCGAGAACGCCGGCTATAAACACATTCTGCTGTACGCGCACGGCGGGCTGGTCAGCGAGAACGCAGCCGTGCAACGGCTCGCCGATTACCGGCCGACCATGCTCTCGGCCGGCATCTATCCGTTCACGTTTATCTGGCACAGCGACTACTGGACCACGGTCAAGAACATATTGAACGACGCCTTCCAGCGCCGCCGGCCGGAAGGCGCGCTCGACGCCACCAAGGACTTCATGCTGGATCGGCTCGACGATGCCCTCGAGCCGCTCGCCCGATTGCTCTCGGGCAAAGCCGCCTGGGACGAAATGAAAGAGAACGCGCTCGCGGCGACCCGGAACACCAAGGGTGGCGCTCGCGCGGTCGTCGGGCATTTGAAGCGGCTGCTGAGCAAGCTTTCTGGCGCGCAGACCCCAAAGATTCATATCGTCGGCCATAGTGCCGGCAGCATCTTGCATGCGCCCTTGATCACAGCCCTCAACGATGCGGGCATCGACATAGAGACTTGCACGCTATGGGCGCCGGCTTGCACCATCAAGTTGTTCAAGCAGCACTACCTTCCCGCGATCAAGAATAAGCGCATCAAGCGATTCGCGCTGTTTACGCTGTCGGACAAGGCGGAGCAGGACGACGAGTGCGCCAACCTGTATCACAAGTCGCTGCTGTATCTGGTCTCGCATGCATTCGAGGACCAGCCTCGCATTCCACTATTCCGCGAAGGCGAGCCGATCCTCGGCATGGAGAAGTTCCTGCGCAAGGATGCGGAACTGATGACCTTGTTCAAGAGCGGCAATGCCGACCTGGTGATCTCGCCGAACAACCGGCCGATCGGCGCCATCGATGCGTCGACCTCGCTACATCACGGCGATTTCGACGATGACGACGCAACCGTGCGCGCGACTCTGCGCCGGATCCTCAGCGACGGCCCGGCGAAGAGCGAGACGCTCAAGTTTCAACGTTCCGCCTCGTCCTTGCGCGAAAGTCGAGTGCGCGCAGATAAGGCGGCAGGGTTCTGACGGGTTTCACGCCGACGTTGCATGGAGCTTTGACCGAGCCTGTGCAGCGTCGGTCGATCGGCAGCCGCAACGAGAAACGCAGGGAGGTGCGCTTACATGGCACGACGCGCAGGGCTGGCTGCCGGATGGTAGGCCGCTCGCTTGGATCTGCAGACGCGGAGTGCACGATGAGATACGTGCCCGTTGTGAGTCGAGTTGTCGCGATCCTGCCTGCCGCCAACTCCAACACACGCGCGGTGCCGCTCGGCGCCATCACCACGCGCCACGGCGGTACATACTCCACGAGCTGAAGCACCCGCATTTGCCGATTTAGAAACACGACGTCGATGCTGAAGCGCATCCCAAGCGTGTGAATGCTTCCGCCCGGAATCAGTAACAGTCCTTGCTGGTCGGGGATGCGGGTGCGACGGAGCAAACCGAGGCAGCGCGAGCGGAACGAACAAGCCATCTCTACGTGACGGGCGATGCACCGGCCGTCCACGGTACGTAACTCCACAGTCTTCATGGTGCGTCCTTGCACTCCTGCATCGAGAATCTATCAGAACAAGCTGAGCACCCCGGCCTGCAGCAGCTGAATGACGATGGGAAAGCCGATGATGATGAAGGTCGTCGGAAACAGCAGGGCGATCAGCGGGAACAGCATTTTCACCGGCGCCTGATTGGCCAGTTTTTCGGCGCGGAGGAATCTTTCCTGCCGCCGTTGTCGAGCTTGCTCGGTCAGCACTTCGCCGAGCGAACCGCCGGTTTGCTCAGCCTGCGCGACGGCGGCCACGAAGTTGGTCACCGCCGGCAGTGACACTCGCGCCGCCAGTCGATCCATCGCGGCTCGTCTTGCCAAGCCCGCTCTCGATTCTCGCAGGTAGCGGGAGAATTCCTGCTGCACGGGGCCGCTGCGCATCGAGCTGACCGCTTGCTCCAGGGCGGCAGTGAAGTTCAGGCCGGCTTTCATGGTCAGCACGAGTACGTCCAGGAAGAACGGGAACTCTTTCTCGAAGCGGGCCTGGCGTTGCTTTGTGATTTCCCTCAGTCGCAAGTCCGGAAACAGGAACGAAAGTGGCGCCATGGCCGCCGCTACCGCCAGGTGCAGTGGATCTCGCAGCTCGAACAAGAGGATGAGCGCCGCCGCCATCGCCGTTCCGAGCACCGAGACGACGCGTCGAATGATCACGAATTCTGCTGGGCTGATCATGTAAGCCGCGCCTGCGGCATCCAGCCGTGTTTGGATGACCTCGCGCCGCTGCGGCGTCAGCGAGGATTCCACGGAGGCGCTGTACCAGCGCATGGCGGGTCGGAGCGCCTTGAGAAACCATGGTAGGCGGTCGCGCCAAGCCTCGTCGCGTGTCGTCGGCGCATGAGTGGCGCTGCGCAGGGCAAGAGGAAGCAGCACGATCAAGCAGCAGCTCGCGCTAGCTAAGAGCATGGGCAGGTACATACTCGACATGGTTCATCTCAACGCGATGCTCTGCTTCGTGGCCAAGCCGACGACCGGCGATTACACATCGATGCGCACGATCTTGCGGATCAGCCAGGCCGCAAGCGCCATCATCCCGGCGATGATGACGAGCACGATCCAGCCATACCATTGCGTGAACAGCAAACTCATGCGTTCCGGCTGCTGTTGATACAAGACCAGGCCGATGAAGATGGGCAGCAGCCCAACCACCCAGCCTTGCGCGCGACCCATGGATGTCAACGCGTCGATCTTGCCTTCGACGTGTGCCTTCTCTTGTAGGGTCCGCGCAAGCGACTCGAGCGTATCGGCCAGATTGCCACCCACTCGGCGCGAAACGTTCATCGCCGTATTCATCAGGTCCAACTCCGGCGCGCCCACGCGACGGCGCAGGTCATCGAGTGATTCGGCCAAGGGTCGCCCGATTCGTTGCTCGGCAAGCACAATGCTGAATTCCTGACAGAGAGGCGCCGGCTGACGCGATGCCATCAACTCGAGCCCACGGGTCAGCGTGGACCCGGCTCGCAAGGCCGCGCCCAGCGCGAGCAATGCATCCGGAAGTTGGTAGACGAACTGTTTGCGTCTTCGCTCCGCGATGCGCCTTGCGATCAGCCAAGGACCGGTGAGGCTTGCAATGATGGCGACAACGCAGGCGACGGGCCCAGCGGCGGCAAAGGCTGCTGAACCTGAGACCACTGTGAGCGCGATGCTCCAGAGGAACATGGCGCGCGGATTCGTTAGCACGAAGCTTTGTTTCAGACTGGCGCCGATCGTGGCGATGAACGAGCGTTGGTAGCTCAGAACAGCGCGTGCGACGACAGCCGCCAGTATTGCCGCTGCGATGCCAGTGCATGCGACAGGCGCGAACATGGTGTTTGAAAGAGAGTACATCTCGTCTATCGCTCCGGCGCATCGGAAAAGAGGGTTCGATCCAGGCGCACTCCGGCTTCCTCCAGGGCCTCGTAGAAGGCTGGCGGCTGACCGCATGCCTGATAGCTGCCGATGATTGCGCCACCAGCACCCACTCCCCTTTGCCGGAAGCTGAATAGCGGCTGCGTCAGGATCACATCGCCCTCCAGTCCCTCGATGGCGATGATGGCGGTGACGCGACGACGGCCATCGCTGAACCTCGATAGTTGCACGACGATGTCGACCGCCGATGCAATCTGTTCGCGAACCGCTCGTATCGGAAGCTCCATGCCGGCCATCAGCACCATCACCTCCAGTCGCGAGAGCAGGTCGCGAGGAGAATTTGCATGTGCTGAGGTCAGCGATCCGTCATGTCCGGTGTTCATGGCCTGCAGCATGTCGAGCGCTTCGCCGCCTCGACACTCGCCAACGATGATCCTGTCCGGCCGCATGCGAAGCGCGTTGCGAACCAGATCTCGAATGGTGATCTCACCGCGTCCTTCCACATTCGGCGGTCGAGCCTCGAGCGACAATACGTGTGGCTGCGCTAGTTTCAGCTCGGCAGCGTCTTCGATGGTGACGATGCGTTCAGTGCTCGAGATATATTCCGAGAGGGCATTCAGGAAGGTCGTCTTGCCGGTGCCCGTGCCGCCCGACACGATGATGTTCTTGCGATATTGGACGCAGACTTTCAGGAACTCGGCCATCGCCTGCGAAAGCGCGCCGATGTTCACGAGCCGTTCCATAGAATAGCGTTGGCCACCGAAGCGGCGAATGGTGAGCACCGGGCCGATCAAGGATAACGGCGGAATGATGGCGTTGACTCGCGATCCGTCCGGCAGACGGCCATCGACCATGGGAACGCCCTCGTCGATGCGGCGGCCGATGGGCGCTACGATGCGTTCGATGACGCGCATCAGCGAGTCGGCGCTGATGAAGCGCGCTGGCACCGAGGCGAGCAGACCGTTGCGTTCGATGTAGATCTGGTTGGGGCCGTTCACCATGACTTCGCTGACCGAGTCGTCGTGGAGATAGGGTTCGATCGGGCCGTAGCCCATGATCTCCGCCGTCATTTCCTGGACGAAGCTGGTTGCGTCGATGTTTGCGGGGAGGCGTACTGCTCCCGAGGCCAGGATGGCTTCGATGGCCTGCTTCGCTTCGGAACGAAGGTCCGCGCTGGCCAGATTGTTGAGTGCGGTACGACGGAACAAATCCAGCTCACGCAGCACCAACGGCTGCAGTTGTTCCTTTAGCGCTGCCGACATTTCGGCGTGCGAGGTGGTCATCGTGCGGTCCTTCGCCTTTGTGGGTCAGTCGAGATAACGCACGTTCGTCCATGAACGGCGGATGTGTTCCGACAGGTGTGGCAACTTGTCTCTCAAGGTGACTGCCTGCATCACCACGGCCGGGCGGCCTTCGCGGTGGCCACAGAAGATCAGCACGTCGATGGGCATCTTGTCCGACTTGGCGTGGAGGATTGCTTCGTAGCCCGTCAGGTCGCCGAAGGAGCGCTGCCTTATCTCTTTCGGCGGTTGAGTGCGGTAGTTGGCGGCAATCTGATGAAGCACGCCGCGCGCGGCGGCTTCCAGCTCGGTCTCACGGAGTTTGAGGTGCGGCATGACGGTCCAGCTCATGTATGCCGGCGGATAGGTGAGCGCCGGGGTTTCGGCGACGAACGTGAATGCGTCGCCTACGTCGCTGAGGTGCGTTTCCCACTCCGGGTCCTGCTCGGTCCAGATCTCGAGGTTCAGTTCAGGCAGGCGGTGGATGATCATTGGCCGGCCTGCTCTTGTGCTCGCGGCAGCGATGCACGCTGTCATTGCGAAGAAGGCGATTAGAAGTATGGTGTTTCTCATAGCGCGCCTCCTTTCGCGATCAGACCGATCAGGAAAGCTGTCGTGGTGGCGACCAGGCCGGTCCAGTGGTTCGCGCGTCGGAATGCGTCGCGCCAGTTCAAGCGCGCGAGCAGCCACACGATCAGCCAGATCAGGGCGTAGGAGAGTACGAAGCGGCCGAGGAGGTTGCCGAGGAGATAGGCGCTCATGCGATCAGCCTTCTCGCATGCGTACGTTTGGTCGCACACCCGAGCTTGGGTTCCGCTCGCGAGCCGATCTTCGATCGAACGGGCGAATCGGGTTCGATGTGCGGTCGAACGGGTGGAGCCGGTTCGATGTGCGGTCGACTTGTTTCATTGGCGTCCTTGCCTCTGTTGTTCCTGCTTCGGCCCTGCTTAGCGCGTTGTCGCCTGCTTCGTCCCTGCCTAGCTCGCCTGCTTCGTCTTCATTGCGGCTTCGAGCGGCTCAGTGCCTCTTGCAGCGGTGTGTAAATCACTCGTAGCTGCTGGTCAGTGATGTTGGTGTAGTCGGCCAGCAGCTGGCGCACTTGATGCGCCGGTTCCTCCAGGCCGATGTGCCACTCGATCGGCACCCCACCGGCTTTCGCTGCCGCCCGTACCTGGCGCTTCGCTTCATTCAACACCGGGCCGTCCCAGCCTCTCAGGCCCCACTCCTTTGGATGTCTCTTGAGACGTCGGAAGAGTTTGGCGTAGAGCAGGACTTTTCTCTGGCTGTCATAGCCGTCGAAGTTGATGCAGTGAACTGTGTACTTCCTGTTCGCGGGCGCGCCGCTGATGAATTGCTCGTATATTTCTTCTTCCCTGTCTGGCGGCCAGCCTTCTATCGCGTACGTCGCGTCGTTCACCAGCCCAAACTCGTCCAGCACCTCTCGCACCCGAATGCCGGCAGCTACGTCTGCCGGGTTGTTGGCGTCGGGCATGTGTGGTGTTGTTTGGATCAGGATGCCGTTGGCGAAGGGTTCGTGATGGATGTCGTTTGGGAGGCAGGTGGCTAGGTTAGGGAATGGGAGGTAGTAGAGCCATTGGCCGGCGTATGATGGTTGCTCTGTCATCCTGATTGCATTCCTGAACTTCGAAAGATAGACACCTGCGAGGTCGCATCGCCATTTTTCTATAAGTAACGATAAGAGCTGCCTGACTACCGGAGGCTTCGTAAGACTCAACACGGAACTCTTCGATAGGCAGATCACTGCGCTCGCATTGCTTTCAACGCCCGCCGAGACGCCTTGGAGCTTGATCTCGATGCCGCCCGGTTCCGCCATAGTTGTTGTGCTCTCCTTGCCAGGAGACAAGAAGGATAGAGAGAAGCCAATCCTGCTGAGTGTTTCTGGGCCGAGCTCTTCATTGCGGAGATTAAGGTAGTCTCCCGTGTTCCTTGCATCGAAGACATGCGATGACACCACACTCCCAAAATCGACGTCGGAGGTCAGGAAGGACGTCCTGTCCTTGCCGACGACTATCAGGCGATCAAAAGCTGGGCTGGTGTCACGCAATGCGTGCAGTAGTGAGCGCGTCTTGTTTTCGAACATCTGGAGCGAGTCTGGGGTCTTGAATTTCGAGATTGCCCAAACAATGGTCTCGTCCTGAAAACAATCCATGTGAGCTACTCCGAGATGTCGCTGAGGGGTGTGTAGATAACAGTGATCCCACGTCTATCATCAATGTCGGGTATCCCGCGATCGAGAATTTCTCCGATTCGAACGGCCATCTCTTCATCCACCACTCTCCATTCGATTCGGGTGTCATGACCCCTGATCGCATCCAACTGTCGTCGCGCCTCTTCAAGCAAGCGATCAGCCATCGCGCGCTTAAGCGGCTCATATCGACACCGATCTCCGAGCGGGCACTCCTGGGTCCAATGTTTGGCGTCCAGGAGGGCGTTGCGGGTGGCGTCGTAGCCGTCGAAGTTGACGCCGTTGACATTGTACTCGACGCCGCGAGGCGCACCGGTGATGCGTTCCTGGTAGCGATAGGCGTCATTGTCCGGCCGGGTGATGGAGGACCAGGTGCCGGGGCCGCCGTCGGTGGCGCCGAGGGCGAAGTTGCTGGGGCTGCGAGGGACATGGTAAGGAACGCGGATCGTGCAGGTGGCGTTGTGCGCCCACACACGCTCGGCGCCGACGAAGTAACTGGCGTCGTCCGCGACAGTGAGATTGAAAACCTGCAGCGGCGCATCGACACGCCGATTAACGAGCACCAGCGTGTCGCCACCGGCCGTCGCGAGGGGTGCGCCGACTTCAACATCGGAAACCGGCGTCCAGCCGCGACCCTGCACCCACAACGGGTGCTCATCACTAACAACGAGTCGCGAGCCCTCAGTCTCAACAACACGATGTGTAGAAACACGTCGCTCGAAAACCCGAGTAACGAGCCGCGAGTGATCGAGATAAGTGCGATCGTTACGCGCATCGACCCACTCGCCAGGTGAGAGCGACTGAATGGGCACACTGCGCGCCCCGGCCGACACCGCAGTGTCGGCAGCAAAACTCGCGCAGCCCAGTTCACGTCGAGTCGCATCGGCAGCAGCAGCAAGATCCGCACGGCCAAAGCGAGCAAGCTTGGCCGCGAGCTTGAGCATGAAGGCAGGACTGACATAGCTGCCCAGCACCCGACCGCGATCGAACGCATCGCATTCAATGAGCTGGCTGAGGTCATGACCGAGCGCCGCGCCAATGGTCTGCGCCGTGCCGGCCGGATCCTCCATGAAGGCCATCGCCAGCTCGTACACACCACGAGCCGTCTCAACCGGATCGGTGATCGCAGCAACCAGATCACCGATCTGCTGCTGCAGCCCTTCCCAGAAGCCTCGAACGAACTCGTAAGCATCAGTCGCAAGGCTGCGTAGCTCGTCCCAGACTCGGCCGAGAGCGCTGCGGTCCGCAGCAGCAGGCGCCGGATCGACAGTTGTTACCGAGCAGAGAGGGGTATCGCCGCCAGGACCCGCGGAACTGCCACCGTCGGCATCATCGTCGCCGGGATGTTGGTCCGAGGAATCGTCCTCATCTGGACCAGTGGAGTCGCCGCCTTGGTCAGCTGAATCCTCATCGTCCGCGGATGACTCAGCCGAGCCGAAACCAAAGAAGGAGTCGCCGAGATTGCTACCGCGAGACGAAGAGCCCGGCGCGCTCTGCGCATCTTCCGTTTCTTGTTCGCCGTTGTGGCTGGCGCCACCACCATGGCTGCCGCCTTCGAGAGCCACTCGCGCGACGTTAGAAAGTGCATCGCGCGAGACCAGCAGTTCACTAAACCGCAGCGGACTCTGCATCCGCACCGTCGCGGTCGACGTAATCGGCAATCGATTCCGCCGCAGCAACTGCTGATGAAACGAATCCTGCTCACGCGCCGGCGACAACAATCGCGAGATGAGGCCGCCGACGAGAGGAACCTTCAGCTCGTATCCATAGGTGACCTCGACGCGAAGCAGGTTCGCGTCCTGAATGTTGAGACCGCCGCGGGAGCCCCGTCGTGTGTCGCGGGCGTGCAGCCGATCGTTCGGTAGCTCGCGAACGCCATCGACCTCGACGGCGAAATCATCGAACGTTTCCTGTGTGGGGTTGAGGATGCGAATCCGCGCATCGGTGAGCAGCTCGCCTTCGACACGCGCAACGGCCTCTGCGACACTCGTGAGCGAACTGTCCGGAGAACGCAGCGGCGCCAGCCCCTGCGCCAATCCGCGCCGAATCGATTGCGGAGTTGCATTGGAAACAGCGCCAGCGCGCGCAGCCTGAAGAGCTGCATGATTGAGCGTCGCCTTCGCTTGATAGACGAAGCCGAACTGAACCGCTGCGAGAATGACGACGATCAGCAGCGGCAGTGCAATCGTCGCTTCGACAATTGCAGCACCCCACTGCCGCCGGGCACGGCCTGTCGGTGATGTCACATCCATGTGACGCTCGCTTCCTTGCCAAAATCGGTGATCAGTCTTTGAGTCGGGGCTTCAACGCGGCATCCGATTCGCGCTTGAGTCGATCGAAGCGCTGCATGTCATCGCTCACCGCCGCCGAATCGATGATCTGCGGCGTCACCAACACCACCAGCTCCGTCTCGCCACGCCGGAACTGACGTGACTTGAACAACTCGCCTAGAACGGGAATGGAGCCGAGGCCGGGAATCTTGGCGACCGTCTTCGCATCGTCGGCGCTGAACAGTCCCGCGACGACCATGTGCTCGCCGGACTGCACATTCATTTCCGTGTGGGCTTTGCGGGTCGCAAAACCCGGGATGCCCAACACGCTATTGGCCTTGTCGACGCTGCTGACCTCGACGCCCACCTTGGTGCGAATCAAGCCGGCATCGTTGGCTTCCGGCTCGACGTTCAACAGGATGCCGAACTGCTTGAAGACCACGTTGAGCGCGCCATCCTGGTTCTGCACGGGAATCGGCACTTCGCCGCCCACGACAAAGTCGGCTTGGCCGCCATTGATGCAAGTCAGCGTCGGTTCGGCGAGCAGCCGCGCGTCGCCGCGATCCATCAGCAGATGGATCACCGAGTCGAGAGTGCTGGTGATATCGAAGCCGCCCGAGGTGCTGAGCGATGGACCCACGGCGACATCCGCCCAATCGACGCCGATATCGCGCAGAGCGGACTTGCGAACCTCGATCAACTTCGCGTTGATCAAGATGGTGGACTCCGCTTCCAGCACGCGTGCAGGCGCGGCGAGAGGGTCCATGACCCCAAGCACCTGCACGAGATACGCGACGTTCGATCCATCGCGAGACCAGATGCGCAAGTCGGTCGTGCCGGCCTTTCTGCCGAGCACGAGAATCTCCTGCGTATCGTCCAGCACTTTGATGTCGATGGTGGCGCCATCGCCGGCGGAAACACGCTTCACGCCGGGTGTGCGAATCACCAGACTTTGTCCTTCGGGCACCGAGAGCACGGCGACCGGCGGCGAGCTGACCGTTTGCGGCTCGGCGTTGTTCATCATCAGCGCGGCGAGCAACCAAGCGCCGTAAGTGATGACGCTCATAGCTCAAACTCCGCCAAGAATGATCTGAACACGGGTCCGCGAACGCGATTGCCGGGTAGGCTCGTCCGCGCTCAGCAAGCTGCTCTTCGTGACGCGAGCTATGTGAGCGCGGTCTTGATCATTCGGCTGCCTGAGCGCCACAGTGATCCGTCCGGCCTCCTGTGCAAGCGTGATCCTGGCAGCGTCGCTCGGGCTCACTGCAACAGTGATGTTTCGAAACGCAGCGGACTGCAGTCGCTCCGGCAGCGAATTCGAGTTGGCTTCTGTGCGCACTCCGGTTGCGATCACCGGAACCGTCGACAACAGCGGCACAGTGACGCTGTCATTCCCTGCTGCAGTAGTGAACAGCAGATCGATGCGATCGCCCGGAGCAAGCATTCCGGCAATCGAAGCTTCTTCATCGACTGGGAGCGTCAGCGCGCGCATGCCATCAGCGAGCAGAGCCGAGAACCCGGCACCCACGCCGTGAGCGAGATGCGAGTTGAGAATGGTCTCGCCACTCCTCACACTGCGTGACAAGACCCGCCCGGCGATATCTGCCCACTGCCCCGAACGCACGGCATCGGCGTGTAAGAACGTTTGTGGCACCTCACGCAAGGCCACCGTCTGACTGGATAGCACGGCGCCTGCTGCCAGGTTCGCCTTCGCGACCACCACGTTCACCAGTTGATATTGACGATGGAGCTGCTCGCGCTCGGCTCGCATCTCGTTATTGATGTAGCCTTTGGCGAAGTACGCTGCCCCACCGCCGGCGGCGAGCGCGCCACCGACCATGAGAGTCGTGATCCAGATGCCTTTCATGCTCGTTCCTTGAGCGAATCAGCCATCGAAGCGGGCGATCAGAAGGGAATCGTCAGCGCCCAGGAGAATTCATCGTGATGTTCGGCGAGCAGCTCGAGCAGAATCTGCGAGCCCCGCCACAGCACCATCAGTCCGGCCAGAATTGCCACGTACTCGGCCGAGGTCCAACCTCGTTGCGATCGCTTGCTCGTCATGACTTTTTCCATGTGATGACGATGGCGGTGCCCGATGCGCGCGCCGCGTCCGGCATGATGACCAGGAGCGCCTGCTCGGCTTCACGCTGAGCTTGCAACACGAAACCGCGATGCATCTGATGCGTAGGACGCGTGTCGATCATCGTCCAGCCGTTGCGGATCAGGAGCTGCGAGAAAGCTTGCGCTTCGACGAAGGGACCTCGTTCGCTCGACAGGCTGATGTGCTCCGACGCCATGCCCGCATCGTCGTACTGCTGCAGGTTCACGAGGCGAGCGGTCGGTGGTCTTGGAAATTGCGTGCGCATACGAAGCGCGGCAGCTTCGAGCGCAGGGCTGACCAGAATGGTCCCTTCACTTCCGGCACTCACGGCTCGTGCATGCACGGAGATCAGATGGTCGCGCGACTTGAATGTGAGCACCTGCCAAGGCGAGCGGCTCAGCCGACGGGTCTCGTGACTGCCCGAGGTTTTCAGTACCGATTCGTAGTGAGCCAGCACGGCGTCGGGTGACAAGCGTGACTGAAACGCTTTGAGAGTCATCGGCAAGCCGTTCATGCGCATGCTGCGAGCGATCCACTGAGCAGTGCCGTCGGGTGGAGCAGTCAAGTCAGGCAACGCGGCGGTCGTACGTGCGAGAGGCTCTGCTCGAGCGGGACATACAAGCACGCAGATGATCAGCGCCGCGATTGAAAGCTGGGTGGCAACCATGTCACTCGGCCTCCCGCTCGCCCACATATGCGGAGGGAAGGGCATCGGATCGCGGCCGCAGCTGAGGATCCCAGCCATACTGACCTTCTCCATACAGCGCTTCGCCTTTGCCCAACGCCTGCATGCCGATGGGCCGACCAGGTTGTTCGAGTGTTTCGATGAGCTCGTCGGCGGTGATGCGATCGACTCGGCGGCCGAGCTCACCTTCGTCACGAGGTGACCAGGCATCGCTGAGCAACGCGCCGGTGGCGCGTTGAATCAATGACTGGGCGGGGTCATCAGCCAACAGGCGCTCGACAGTTGCGGACACGGAAGCGCTCGCAAACGAGCGACGGTTCAACCCGAGATCATCCATCTGGAGCGCAGTCGCTGCCGCGCCGAGCGGGCCGGTGCCGTGCGCCAACCCCGGCATGAGGATCATCCCCGCTTCGACCGGCGACTCGCCGTCACCCACGCTGGAAGAAATCGCGCCCGTCGAAGGAATCAGCGGCTGCCGCTGATGGCGCCACAGCGGATTCTGCGACACGCCTTCGGTGCGAAGCGACTCTATGGGCAACATCCCAGCTCGCGGATCGCCGAAGGAACGATCCAGAACTTCGGCCCCGAGCTCGGAGTCGCTTTTGTCACTTGCGCTCCAGACAGTACGTTCCCAGACCGAATATCGAAGCGCATCGAAACTCTTGTGCTTGATATCCAGTTGTTTGCCGAGCAGCACCATGCCTCCGAGAAAGGGCAGCAGCGCGACCAGGGCCACGATGGTCTCGACCAGAGCATTGCCGCGAATCGAAAGTCTCACAGTCATGATCAAAAGCTCCAGACGACGGGCGCGAGCTTCGCTTCCCAGAAAGGATTGAACAGATTGGCGTACTCGTGCCTGCGCTCCCCCAGTGCGGCGAACGCCAAGCCACGGGGCCGCTGGAATTCCACGCGTGCGGTCGCTGCCACTGCCAACGGATGGTCTGAAGCTGACATGCCCAGCAGGTCTGCAGATGCAATCCGCGCCTGCGCCTTGGTGGCGATCGCGGCGATGCGGAGCGAGCTATCGCCTGGCTGGCCCGATACGTTGTAGAGGGCGGGCACGCCTGCGTAGTCGGAGTCGAACTCTCGTGCACTGGCAGAGCTGACGCGATCGCCGATCCGGCGCCAGCTGCGCCAGCCAAACAAACTGCGAGTGCGATATCGAAGTTGGTCCTCGGCGCGCCAGTCAGCGCCATCTGCAGTCTGTGAATGCGATGTCGTGCCGCGCTTGCGCAGCTGTACCGCAAGCAGGTTCTCGCGCCAGCCTCTCTCACCTGCAACCCAGCGCTGCAGGTCTTCGTTACCACGCACGCTCGCAGTGACGAGCTCTTGCAAGGCATTGCTGTCGCGGCCGACGCTGTAGCGCTGAATGAACGCAGGCACGGCCGCTGACTGCGTCATCAGCTGGGCATCGAGCATGTGACGCAGTTCAACCGGCATGCGCGAGAGGGCATCCCGATCGTTGATCAGGATGTGAGGATCGTAGGCACGACCCGTCTCGGACATCAGGTTCTGCAGATGGCGAAAGGCGAGAGAAGCGTGTGCTTCAGCCTGCGCCGCGCGAATGTTTGCATTCCACGCGTCGAGGGCGGGTATAGCGATCTCTGCCGACTGCTCGGTCACATCGCGAACTTGCGCCGAGATCTGCTCAGCCATGTCCACATACTGACCGACGTATGGAATCCACTGCGTCACCCGATCTATCGCCGCCAGTGAGTCGTTGAGGTACCGAACCCAACTCACATAAGAAACAAAGTGACCGACGGCGAGATGGTTGGCGATCATCGCCCGGTTGCTATAAGCGATGAAATTCAGATGCCGCGCCGTCCACACAGCTCCGCTGTACGCCGCAGCGTCTGCGGCGTTGGCGACATGGGATCGCTCCGTCACTCTCTGTCCGGTGTTGAACATCACCACCAGCACGGCGCTGCTGATGAGCATGCCAAACAGCGCGACAGGAGCGATCTGCCCTCGATGGTGATTACTGAGCAGCATTGGTCTGCTGGTTATAGTTGGAGAGGCTGTCCGCCTGAGCGGCGCGGTTCTGCGCTGTTGTGGCCGACGCCTGTGCGTCGCTGATGTCCTGGGTGGCCGACTGGCCCGCCATCTCGCGGCTCATGCCAGCCATCTGGTTCTGAAGCACATCGCCGAAGGCGGCGAACAGGCCGATGCCGGCCACGGCCACGAGCGCGGTGATGATGATGTACTCGCTCATTCCTTGGCCGCGTTGCCCAGTCATCGGGCACAGGCGCGCGCGCGCCGACGAAATCACGTTCCTTGTGCTCATCGCAGTCTCCTTGGGGTGGACGGCGACACAGTAATGGCGCGCAGCGGCTCCAAAGCGCCCAATAAATGCGCTTTCCACCAGAAATACCCGCCCTGTCTTCCTTTGAAACGTGAACGGGTATCGTCCCGCCACCACCCCAGTCGGAGGTCGCGAAGTGGCGGCGCATAGCCATGGCGATCTGGCCGCGCGACAAGCTGTCGAAGCCGGCGTCGATTCGATCGAGCACGGCAGCGTTCTCAGCGATGAAACCTTGAAGCTGATGAGGGCCAAGGGCACTTACCTGGTGCCGACCCGACTCGCGGTGTACTGGGTGAATCAAATGGCCGCGAAGTATCCGCCGGCCATTGCCGCCAAAGCGCGCGCGACGTTGACCGAGCACGAACAGGTGTTTCGCTATGCGTTGAAGATGGGCGTGCCGATTGCGTTCGGCGCCGATTCGGGCGTATCACCGCATGGCATGAATGCGAAGGAGTTCGCGTTGCTGGTCGAGATCGGCATGGAGGCCGCAGCCGCCTTGAGGTCCGGCACGCGAGAAGCGGCCAAATCGCTTGGCATCGGCACTGCAGTGGGCACGCTCGAAGCCGGCAAGATCGCCGACATCGTCGCCGTGAGAGGCAACGTGCTGAACAACATCGCGGCCACCGAGAAGCCGGTGTTCGTGATGAGGCACGGCCAGGTCGTCGTACAGCCGTGATCGATCGGCTGACCTTATGGCTACGGCTGGAGGGTCAGCTGAACCGTTTGGCGAGGAATTCCTGCCAGCGCTTTTTCGCCAGCACGTGATAGCCCTCGTCGTAGTGCTGCGAGGAGGGCATGTAGAAGCCCGGACCGGCGCCTCCATATAAATAGAGCTCTCGTCTATCGGGTTCGACGGCGACGAATCTTCCCAGCCAGTTCATCTGATCCCGACTGATCGCCGGGTCGGCCGTCCCTGTATGAAACTGCACGGGTACATTCAGGCGCGCCAGCAACGTAATCAGATCCGGCCGAGGATCCGTATTGGATTTCACGGGCGTTTCGATCGGCGTGTACATCGCGATCACGCCGACGATGCCGAGCGGATCGTTCAATGCCATGCGCAGAGCGGTGTAGCCCGCGGCGCCGAATGCAAGGATCACCACCGGGTTGGCATTCGGCAGGTTGCCGTTCAATGTCACGATGCCGGCGCGCACGTCGCTCTGTACGTCACGAGCGAACGCCTCACTAAGCAATGCGTCCGGGTGCGTGGAGATCTGAGCGGTGCCGCGCATCGCGCAATCGATTACCAGTGAAACATATCCGGTGCGCGCCACATCCCGCGCGAGGTCTTGCAATTCTTTGGAGATTCCCGGGCTGTCGTGAAGA
The DNA here is from genome assembly GCF_016801985.1 of Steroidobacter gossypii. GTDB lineage: Bacteria > Pseudomonadota > Gammaproteobacteria > Steroidobacterales > Steroidobacteraceae > Steroidobacter > Steroidobacter gossypii. The sequence goes on from NZ_JAEVLS010000001.1 coordinate 1,181,330, forward strand.
ATCACGACCGTGGTGCGGTTGTCCGTGCCCATCGGGACGGCCGTGTAAGCGGGCAGCAGGACACCATCGTTATCGATCGTCAGTCCCCGGCCTTCGATGTCCCACACAATGGCAGCGGTGTTCGCCACGGCCTTGGTGCTGAACGCAGTCGCGGCGGTCAACTGCAAGGCCGTAGCTAGAAAGTCCCGCCGCGTCGATGTTGACTCGTTGTCGTCGATACAACCCAGGCACATACCGCCTCCTGCAGCATGCTCAACGCATGCGCGCTCATTATCAGCACGAGCGCTGGGTGCGCAAGAAATCGACGCCAAGATGTGAACTGGATCATCGCTTGCTGGCCGCGCGCTCCGTATCGAGCAGAACGCGCTTGCGCTGCATGCCCCAACGATAGCCGCCGAGCTCGCCGGTGCCGCGCACGACGCGGTGACAAGGAATCAACAGCGCAATCGAATTGGTCGCGCAAGCCCTCGCCACGGCTCGCGCCGCGCTGGGTTTGCCGATCGCTTCAGCCACTTCGGCATACGATCTGACCTCGCCGTAGGGCACCTTCTGCAAATAGCGCCACACGATCAACTGAAAGGCAGTGCCGCGCACATCCAGCGGCAGGTCCAGGCGAGGTTCGAGTCCTCGCAGGTGCCGATTCAGCGCAGCCATCCACGATTCGAACTCGCTGCGTGAGCTGTCCGGCATCGGTTGCAGCGTGGCCGCCGAAAACTGCAGCTTCAGCTCGCTCAGCAGTCCTTCAGCGGTATCGCCGAATTGCAGGAAGCAGATGCCGCGATCGGTGGCGCCGATCATCAGCAATCCCAGCGGCGTCTGCCCGCTGGCGTACGAAATGGTCAGGCCCTTGCCGCCACTGCGATATTCGCTGGGCGTCATGCCGAGCTGACCGTCGGCCTTTTCGTAGACCCGGCTGCCCGAACCGAAGCCGGCTTGGTAGATCGCGTCGGCCACCGGCGCTTCGTTGCGCAGCTCCTTCTTCAGGGTGCGTACGCGCGCGGCGGTTTGATATTCCTTCGGGCTGCTGCCGATGATGGCCTTGAAGCTGCGTTGCAGGTGGAACGGACTGTAGCCGGCGCGCTTCGCCAGCTGCTCGAGGCTGAGTTTTCGCTCCGGTTCCGCGTCGATCTGTCGCGCCAGTTGGTGCACGACTTGATTCAAAACATTGGCTGGTGCGCCGGTAGGCCGGCATCGCTTGCAGGGGCGCAGGCCGGCGCGCTCCGCGTCCTCGGTGGATGCGAAGAAACGAACGTTCTTGCGCAGGGCGCGTCGCGAGTTGCAGGATGGCCGACAGTAAACACCGGTGGTCATGACGCCGTAAAAAAACTCACCGTCGCGGCTGGCGTCACGGCTTTGCACCGCGTTCCACAAGTCCTCTTCGTTCAAGATTGGGGTCGACATGGCGCTTCTCCTCTTTGCCCACGTCGCAGTGTCGCCTGCGACCGGCGTGGAGGATTCCCGGCTCTTGCTGTGCAATTTTCGCGGTCGATGTTTGGCCATGGCGGGATCGAAGGCAGGTTGCCAGTGTAACCGGCCCCTCTCGAAAGTCAGTACCGCTCGGCCCTCTTGGGCAACTGTCCGGTGCCCGTTGGTACGCTGTATTCCTGCGGTCGATATGCAGAATACGCCGCCATGAACAAGCTCATCAAAATCGTCGGGGGCACACTGGTCGTCCTGGCCGCGGGCATCGGTGTGACCGTTGGGGCTGCGATGGTCCTCAGCGAACGCAAATTGAATCGTGTAGTCGATGTGAAGGTCGGCGCCATCGATCTCGCCTCTTACACTCCGAACATGCAGCGTGGCGAATACCTCTTCCTCACGCGCGGCTGCTCGGAATGTCACGGCGCCAAAGGCGAGGGGCGGCTTGTGATCGACGATAGCAGCAGCGGCTTCTATGTCTACACGCCGAATATCACTCGGGGCGGCAGCGGAGCGGCCGCGACGTACACCGATACCGATTGGATCGCGCTGCTGCGTCATGGTTTGAAGCCGGCGCGCACCCCCGTTTTCATCATGCCGAGCGAAGACTACGCGCAGATGGCCGACGAAGACGTTGCAGCGTTGGTTGCATACATCCGCGCCCTTCCGCCCGCTCCGGAAAGAAAGGCCGAGATGCGGATTCCGCTGATGTTGAAAGCCCTGTATGCCTTCGGCGTCACGACCGACGCATCGGAGAAGATCGATCACACCAAGCCCGCGCCGGCCCGAGTGCCGAGCGACTTGCACTCGCAGGGTGAGTACATCGCCAGGACTTGCGCTGGTTGCCATGGTGCCGGTCTCGCCGGCGGCAAGATCCCGGGCGCGCCTCCGAGTTGGCCGGCAGCGGCAAACCTCACTTCCGCTCCAGACGGTGTGATGACGCGCTATACCTCGCCCGAGCAGTTTCGAGAAATGATGCGCAGTGGCAGGCGGGCGGACGGCACCCCCGTCGCGGTGATGCCGTTCGAGAGCCTGCGCGCCATGAGCGATGCCGAGCTCGATGCGGTGTTTGGATTCCTCAAAACGCTCCAACCCAAAGCGTCCGGCACACGCTGATCTGAAGCCGACTCAATCGCCGTGGGCTACTTTCTTGTAGCCCACCGGCACCTCGAAGATTTGCGGATCCACAGCGTTGTTATTCACCGAGATCAGCTCGGTGCTCATCCCCATCAGTGACATGAGCCCGCCCGGCAAGAGTGCCGGCGGTGGCGCCGCTTCTGGCTGAGATTGTTTTTTCTTCCCGAACATTCCGCCCAAAGCGCCGCCGAGCGCCTGGCTCAGACTCGGCGCCGTCGCGGAGGCGCCGCCGGCCGCTTGCATCTCCTGGGTGCTTTTACACTGGGGACCACCGACGCCCAATCCGAAGCTCATTCGAACCGGGTAGCCCTTGACGTCGCGCATCTTGGTCGCGACCTCTTTCCACATGCCCTCGAAGCCACCGAACATCGACTCGGCGCGTTCAGCGAAATCACGTGATCCCGCCGCGCCCAAACCGAGCTTCTCGGCGAAGGCGAGCTGATATGCCTGGGCTTCCGCGGATGCCGCGAAGTCGGGCGCGACCCACTGATCCATGACCAGCCCGAAATCACAAACCTGCCCGGTGTTTTTGTCCTTGCACGACTGTGTGGCGAGCACGGTGACTCGCTCGGCCTGATAGCCCGCGATCGTCGCTGTCTCGCCCGCGCGCTGCACCTCGCCCTTGGGCTCGGACCATTCACACTGGGAATCGTCGACTCCGGAAGTCGCTCGTCGTTGCGACGCCTGCGCCTCGCGCATCTGCCCCGTCACTTTTTCCATCTGTGCGCGGGTTTCGGCGAAGGTGGTTTCGGTATAGGTCTTTTTCTTTTCATTGACCGAATACATCTTCTCCTGATCCAGCCGCACGATCTCGACCGACTCCCCCAGCCCGCGCGCGAACGTGCGCATCAAGCCCGAATGAAATTGCAGATTGCTTTCGGTGCGGGCGCGCTGTCCGGAGATGGTGGTGGTGGTAGTGCCACTCATGTTCGCCATCGACATCAGCCCGGCGCCGTTGATGGACATCCGCTCCTCGATGGTCACATCGGCTTGCGCAGCGCTGGTGAGGATCGCGGCGATCGCGCCTGCCAGCAGGGCGCGTGTAGGAATAGTTCTGGCCGTCTGAGTTTGCATCGTAACCTCCACATCCAGATCGAAGCCCGGCGAAGTTACTAACGCAATCCTCCGCTCAATCCTGCCACGTTTGCAATCGCCGCCTGAATGCCTGCCAGTGCGCTGCGGCAAAGGCCCTGGCTTCGATCTCGAAACGGTTGTGCCAGTAGCCGTGCCGGGCCGACTCCGTCAGGTATCTCCAGATCGTCAGCCGTCTCGGCTGCCACTGGCGCATCACATGGAAATACTCGTGCAACACCAACTCGGGATCGTTCCAGAAATCCGCCGCCGAGCCCCTCAATAGAATCCGCCCGCGACGGGTCGTGGCGCGCGCGCCGAGATGCAGCCGGGCATAGAACGAATGTTCGACCACACGAATGTGATCGACCGACTCGCCAAAGATCTCGCGCAGCGCGGCGGCAGTTGCGGCGGGAGTGTTGCAGCGATGGCCAAGCATGGCCGCCGATTACTTCCCGATGCAGAAGGAAGTGAAGATGCGCCCGAGCAGATCGTCCGGCGTGAACTCACCGGTGATTTCGCTAAGGCAGTGTTGAGCCTGGCGCAGCTCTTCGGCCATCAATTCGCCGGCGCGCTTTTCCGTGAGCTGGCGCTGAGACTCATATAAATGAGCGGAGGCGCGGTTCAGTGCATCGAGGTGGCGGCGGCGAGCGGAGATGGTGCCGGTGCCAGCGCCTTGGTAGCCCATGCACTCTTTCAGATGTTCACGAAGCAGATCCATGCCTTCGCCCGTCGTCGCGGACACATGCAGTCGCGGGGGCTGCGATTGTTCGTAGCGGGATCGGCCCTGTGCGATGTCGATCTTGTTCAGCACCACGCTGACCGGGATATCCGCCGGCAAGCCGGTGAGTTCAGCCTGCATGCCTTCATCGTCCAGCGAGCGAGTAGCGTCGATTACATACAGGATGCGATCGGCGCGCGTCATCTCGGTGCGAGCTCGACGGATGCCTTCTGCTTCGACGATGTCGGCGTCGTCGCGAAGGCCGGCGGTATCGGCGACGTGCAGTGGCATGCCGTCGATGTGAATGCGTTCACGCAGCACGTCGCGAGTGGTGCCGGGAATATCGGTCACGATGGCCGCTTCGTAGCCGGCCAGCCGGTTCAGCAAGCTCGATTTGCCGGCGTTGGGCCGGCCGGCAATCACCACCGTCATACCTTCACGAAGCAGCGCGCCCTGCTGCGCCTTGGCCGTGATCTGCTCACATAGCTCGATGGCCGAGGCAATGCGTTCATGCAGAGCGCTGTCCGCAAGAAAGTCGACTTCCTCTTCAGGAAAGTCGATCGCGGCTTCGACGTGCATGCGCGTCTCCGTTACTGCTTCGGTCAGCGAATGAACGGCGACGGAAAACTCGCCTTGCAAGGATCGCAGCGCTGCCCGCGCCGCCTGACTCGAACCGCTGTCGATGAGATCGGCGATGGCTTCGGCTTGAGTCAGATCGAGCTTGTCATTCAGGAAAGCACGCTGAGTGAATTCGCCGGGCTGCGCTACGCGCGCGCCGAGTTCGAGCACGCGAGCGAGCAACATGTCCATGACGACAGGACCGCCATGGCCATGCAGTTCCAAAACATCTTCGCCGGTGAATGAATTCGGGGCAGGGAAGTAGAGGGCGAGGCCGCCATCCAGCATCTCGCCCTCGGCGTCACGGAATACTCGCAGCGCTGCGCGGCGCGGCTCGGGAAGATCGCCGAGCACTTCGCTGGCGATCGTCGGCACCAGGCTGCCGGAGACTCGCACCATCCCGACACCACCGCGACCCGGCGGCGTCGCGATTGCCGCGATGGTGTCAGTGTCGCCGGTCCGAGCCGTCATGGTCCTCTCAGCTCTTTTCCCGCCTGTCTTCCGCAGCGACCAGTTTATTGATACGCCATTGCTGCGCGATCGACAGCAATGTATTGGTCAGCCAGTACAGCACCAGGCCCGCCGGGAACCAGGCCATGGTCACGGCCATGATGATGGGCATGAACATGAAGATCTTGGCCTGCATCGGATCGGCGCTCGGCATGGGCTGCAGCTTGAACTGCGCGAACATCGCCGCGCCCATCAGAATGGGCAGGATGAAGTACGGATCGCGCGAGGACAGGTCGGTGATCCAGCCGAGGAACGGCGCCTGCCGCATCTCGACGCTCTCCAGCAGCACCCAGTAGAAGGCGAGGAAGAACGGAATCTGGATCAGGATGGGCAAGCAACCGGCGAGCGGATTGATCTTCTCGCGCTTGTAGATCTCCATCATCTGCCGGCCGAGTTGTTCGCGATCGTCCTTGTAGCGTTCCTGAATGGCTTTGATGCGCGGACCGAGATTGCGCATCTTGGCCATCGACCGGCCGCTGGCCGCGGTCAGCTTGTAGAAGGCGAGCTTGATCAGGAATGTGACGATGATGATCGCCCAACCCCAGTTGCCGATCACGTTGTGAACTTTGTCGAGCAGCCAGAACAACGGCTGCGCGATGACGGTCAGCATGCCGTAGTCGGCCACCAGCGCCAGCTTGGGGCCGGCCTGCTCGAGCTGCTCCTGCAGCTTCGGGCCGACGAACAACGTCTCCTTGAAAGAGTGCCTGCCGCCGGCTGGCACCACCTCGAGTGGGCCGCGATAGGACAGCACATAGTCATTGTCCGCATCGAGGGTGAGCTGATAGTCGTAGTTCGCGCCGACGGGAGGCACGGCGGCAGCGACAAAGTGGTGCTGAAGCGCCGCCATCCAGCCGCCAGTGATGCTGGCTTTGAACGCGCGATCTTCCTCGTCCTCGATATCGAGCTTGCGATAGGCCTTGCCGTCGTAAATGGCCGGCCCGCGATACGCATAGGTTTCGACCTTGAAGTAGGAACGTTCGATGTGTTCGTAGTGACGCACGATCTGCACGTACGAAGCCGCTTTGTAGTCGGCGCCCGACGTATTCACCACGTCGTAGGTCAAGTCGATGCGATAGCTGCCGGGCGTGAATCTATAAGTCTTCACCACGGTGATGCCCTGATCGTCGGTCCAGGTCAGCGGCACGATCAGTTCTTCTTGACCCGCAGCCAACGTGTATTCGTTCGCGGCGGACTTATAAATGGCCTGATGAGTAGGCTCAGCGCGCTGGTCGGCGGCGCGCAGGCCTGAACGAGCGACGTACAGCGGAGAGGTGGGATTGAACAGCCGAACCGCCAGATCCGGACGATTCTTCTCCACTGGGTACTTCAGCAGATCCGCACGAATCAGCTCGCCACCGCGCGTGCTGATGTCCATCGACAGAACATCTGTCTTCACGCGAATGACAGCGGCATTCGCCGCAGTCGCTTCGCTGCTGGTGGCCGGCGTCGAAGCAGGAGCGGCGGGAGCATCGGTGGCAGCCGACGGGAGATCCGGCAATGTTTCATTCGCCGGCGTGCTGCCATTCGCAGACTGTGTCTGCGTTGCCGCGGATGGAGCTGGCGGCGGAGGCGCATAGTCCTTCTGCCAGGTGACGAAGTTCAGGTACAGGACCAGCGCAAGCGCGGCCCAGATGAATACGCGTTGGTTATCCATGAGGAACCGGCTTCACAGGGTTGCGACTCGTGTTGTTGATTTGAGGCACCGGATCGTAGCCGCCTTCATGCCACGGATGACAACGCAGCAAGCGTCGCACCGTGAGCCAGGTCCCGCGCATCGCGCCATGTTCTTGCAATGCTTGTTCGGCGTAGCAGGAGCAGCTCGGGTAGAAGCGGCAGGTCGGCCCGAGCAAGGGACTGATTAAATAGCGATAGGCGCGAATCGCGGCGGTCAGCATCTTCACTGTGGCGGCGCGCATTGCTTTATGACCGTACGCCAATGCTTTTCCAGGCTGCGCACGATGGTGGCATTGTCCGCATCGCGAGCGCCGGAGCGCGCATTGACGACGATGTCCACCGCGGGCAGTTCATGCTGATGCTGACGAAACGACTCCCGAATCAGACGCTTGATGCGGTTTCTCCGCACAGCATTCCCGATAGTGCGTGCGGCTATCGATAATCCAAGCCTTGGAATCGAGCCGCCACTGTTGCGAGTGAGGATCGCGAAGCAGGCGTCGGTGGAGCGGCGCGAGTCCCGGTAGACGCGATCGAATTCGGATTTATGCCGGAGACGTTGCGCCGGTTGAAACGGTCGGGCCGGGGCTGGCAAGTCGAGAATCGGACAGCTGCGAGTGCCGCTGCGAAGCCGACGCTCAGACCGTGAGGCGCTTACGACCCTTGGCGCGACGACGAGCAAGCACCTGGCGTCCTGCGCGGGTAGCCATGCGCGCACGGAAACCGTGAGTGCGCTGACGGTGAACTTTGCTGGGTTGGTAAGTACGCTTCATGCGGGCATCTCAACGGTGTCTTATACATCGGCTGGCCACTGTGACCTGGCCGGAAGTCGCGCTAAAACAAGTACATGCTGGCGCGCACAGAGGGGCGGCAAGACTACGCACCACCCCCCGCAGTGTCAAGCTCGGGAGTGCTTTTCCGCGCACAAAATTCGCGTTCCGTGCCTGTGGATAACTGGCTGTCCAACGGTATAGACTCGCCGCCTCTCGCGTTGACCTGGCGCAGAACAAATCTTTTTCTTGACGATGTAGGGGACGACTCCGTGCAGGGTTCGTTGTGGCGCCGCTGTCTCGCGCAATTAGAAGTCGAATTGCCGGAGCAGCAGTTCAATACGTGGATCCGGCCTTTGCAGGCCGTGGAGGACGGACGCACGTTGCGCCTGCTGGCCCCGAACCGATTCGTGGTGGACTGGGTGAACGAGAATGTCGCCGGTCGCATTTCCGAGCTGGTTGACGCGGTGGGTGATGCACCCACCCCGGCCGTGGTGTTGGAAGTCGGCTCGCGACCGAGCGCTCCGGCCATGACCATCAATACACATCAGCCGATTGGTGCCCGCCCTAGCGCGCCTGCCGCGGCCCCGGTTCGCGATGTTCCTGCTGTGCTCGGCAGTCGGCTCAATCCCGATTTCACCTTTGCCAATTTCGTCGAGGGCAAGAGCAATCAGCTGGGCCGCGCCGCGGCTTTTCAGGTGGCGGAAAATCCCGGCCGCGCCTACAACCCGCTGTTCATCTATGGCGGCGTGGGCCTGGGCAAGACTCACCTCATGCACGCCGTCGGCAACATGATCAAAGCTCGCAACGATCGGGCGCGCGTCGCTTACGTGCACTCGGAGCGATTCGTCGGCGACATGGTGAAGGCGCTCCAGCACAACACCATCAACGACTTCAAAACGGCATACCGCTCGCTCGATGCCCTGCTCATCGACGACATCCAGTTCTTCGCCGGCAAGGATCGCTCCCAGGAAGAGTTCTTCCACACCTTCAACGCGCTGTTCGAGGGCCAGCAGCAGATCATCCTGACGTGCGACCGCTATCCCAAGGAAGTCGACGGCCTGGAAGAGCGACTGAAATCGCGCTTCGGCTGGGGCCTGACCGTGGCCATCGAGCCGCCCGAGCTGGAAACCTGCGTGGCGATCTTGATGAGCAAGGCTGCAGCGACGCGCGTCGAGCTGCCCGACGAAGTCGCGTTCTTCATCGCCAAGCGCATCCGTTCCAATGTCCGCGAGCTCGAAGGAGCCCTGCGTCGCGTGGTAGCGAACTCGCAGTTCACCGGCCGCGCCATCACCATGGATTTCGCCAAGGAGGCGCTGCGCGACCTGCTCGCTTTGCAGGACCGCCTGGTCACCATCGAGAACATTCAGAAGACCGTCGCGGAATACTTCAAAATCCGTGTCGCGGATCTGCTGTCCAAGCGGCGTAGCCGCTCGATCGCTCGTCCTCGGCAAGTCGCGATGGCGCTGGCGAAGGAGCTGACCAGTCATAGCTTGCCGGAGATCGGCGATGCTTTTGGCGGTCGCGACCACACGACCGTGCTGCACGCCTGCCGCGTGATCAAGGAGTTGCGCGAGTCCAATACACGCACCAGCGAGGACTACTCAAACCTGTTGAGAACCCTGGCTGGATGACTGTGGATAAATTGTGGTTTGTGCGTGGAGCTTATTTATCCACAACAACTGCACAGCGCGGCCACAGGCTGTGGCAAAGTTAGCAGATAGGTTGTGATTGGCGTAAGCTGCTGATGGAACGTGGAAATATCGGGTTATTCACAGGCGGCGCGGGCCTTCATAATCATCATAAATTCTTTAAATACTTAATCTCTAATTAAGAATCTCAAGGTGACCACGATGAAGTTCAGTGCTGAGCGGGAAAGCATCCTCGCGCCACTGCAAGCGGTAATCGGCGTTGTGGAACGCCGCCAGACCATGCCGATCCTGGCGAACGTGCTGATCGCGGGTCGCGGCGAGCAACTGTCCATTACGGCCACCGACCTGGAAGTGGAGCTCGTGGCCAAGGCGAATGTAAGCTTGCAGACGCCGGGTGAAATCACCCTGCCGGGTCGCAAGCTGCTGGACATCATCAAGGCCCTGCCCGACAAGGCTCAGGTCACCGTTTCGGTCGAGGGTGAACGCGCCACGGTCCGCTCCGGCAAAAGCCGCTTCACTCTGGCAACCTTGCCGGCCAGCGATTTTCCCACTGTGGAAGACATCCGCGCCCAGAAGGCGCTGCTGATCTCGCAATCGGCACTGCGCCGGCTGCTCGACAAGACCCATTTTTCCATGGCCCAGCAGGACGTGCGCTACTACCTGAACGGCATGTTGCTGGAAGCTGATGGGAAAACGCTGCGAACGGTCGCGACTGATGGCCATCGGCTCTCATATTGCGAGACCACGCTCGAGCACGAGGCGGGCGCCACTCAGCAGGTCATCGTGCCGCGTAAAGGCGTGCTCGAGCTGCAGCGCCTGCTGGCCGGGGAAGGCAACGTCGAGCTGGCGATTGGAACCAATCACGTTCGCGCCCAGATCGGCGATATTCGTTTCACTTCCAAGCTTATTGACGGTCGTTTCCCGGAATATGGTCGCGTGATTCCGAGCAATCCGACCAAAAAGATCGCTGCGAATCGCGACGTGCTCCGCTCGGCGCTGCAGCGCGCGGCCATCTTGTCGAACGAAAAGTACCGCGGGATTCGTCTCGCCGTTCGTCCGGGTGTGCTGGTCCTGCAATCGCATAACCCGGAGCAGGAAGAGGCCGAGGAAGAGTTGGAGATCAACTATTCCGGTGAGGAGCTGGAGATCGGCTTCAACGTGAACTATCTGCTCGACGCCCTCGCGGCCGTCGACGGTGGCGAAGTGGAGTTGGGCCTCACGGATGCGAACAACAGCTGTCTGCTGAGCTCCGGCGGCACCCCCCAGGCCAAATACGTCGTCATGCCGATGAGGCTGTGACGATGACGGACGAGTGTCGGTGCTGACTGCGATCACGGTCGATAACTTCCGTTGCATCGAACACGCCAGCCTCGATTTCGATTCGCGCTCGACCGGCATCATCGGTGACAACGCCTCCGGCAAGACTAGCTTGCTGGAGGCGATTTACTTTCTCGGCCATGGCCGCTCCTTCCGGAGTGCCCAGGCCGACAAGCTGAAGCGAACCGGTACGACCTTCTTTCGTGTCGTTGGTCGATTGGCGACGCCTCGCGGCATCCTGACTGCGGGGCTCGAACACACCCAAGGCCGGACTCAGGGCCACCTCGCGGGCCAAGGCATCTCGGGCATCGCAGACATCGCCGAAGTTCTCCCGCTGCAGATTATCGACCCCGGCGTTCACCGGCTGGTGGAGGAGGGATCGGCTCGTCGTCGGCGCCTGATGGACTGGGGAGTGTTTCACGTGAAACGTGAGTTTCTCGGTTACTGGCGCCGATACCAACGAGCCCTGTCGCAACGGAACGCTGCGCTCCGAACCAGTCATCCCGAAGAGCTGATCCATGCCTGGGAGCAGGACCTCGTTGCGGCCGGTATCGAAGTGGATCGGTTGCGCTCCTTCTATGTGGAACAGCTTCGTCCTCACTTCGAAGCGCTCGCGGCTCGACTGGTCGGACCGCAGACCACGATTACGTATAGAAGAGGCTGGCCCGCAGAGTTCGACTTGAGAGAAGCCCTACACGACTCCATCTCTAGAGACCTGCGACTCAAGACCACCCATGTCGGTCCCCATCGGGCCGACCTCAACTTTCTGATCGACGGCACTCCCGCTCGGGACCGAGTGTCCCGCGGCCAGCAAAAGATGTTGGCGGCGGCTTTCATCCTGTCTCAGCTCCAGTGCCACACGGCTTTGGGAGCAACGCCAACCACCCTCATGTTGGACGATCCAGCGGCCGAGCTGGATGTGGATAACTTGGGGAAACTTCTTTTGGCGATCGCTGAAATCCCCAGCCAGCTGATCGTCACTTCAGTCCACGAGCGCGGTTTGAGGGGTATCGACATTGGCCGGAGGTTTCACGTGAAACAGGGCCAATTCGAGCCGATGGTATAATTCCGCAGCTCATTTTTTAGGCCGGACCATGACAGATAAAGACGTCTACGATTCAAGCAAAATCAAGGTCTTGAAGGGCCTCGACGCAGTCAGAAAGCGTCCCGGCATGTACATCGGCGACACCGACGACGGCACCGGTCTACACCACATGGTATTCGAGGTCGTCGATAACTCCGTCGATGAAGCTCTGGCGGGACATTGCTCACAAGTGATCGTCACCATCCATGCCGATCAGTCGGTCACCGTGGCCGATGACGGCCGTGGAATACCTGTGGATATCCATCCGGAGGAGGGTCGCTCCGCCGCCGAAGTCATCATGACGGTGCTGCACGCCGGCGGTAAGTTCGACGACTCTTCCTACAAGGTCTCGGGCGGTTTGCACGGCGTCGGCGTGTCGGTGGTGAACGCCCTTTCCGAGTACCTGCAGCTGACCATTCACAAAGAAGGCCGCCTGCACCAGCAGGAGTACCGGCTCGGCGAACCGCAAGCCCCTCTGGCGGAGGTCGGTACGACGACCAAGCGGGGCACGGTGATCCGGTTCAAGCCAAGCGCCGAGATCTTCACCAACATCGAGTTCGACTACGCCATCCTGGCCAAGCGCCTGCGCGAGCTGTCGTTCCTCAACTCCGGTGTGCGCATCGAGCTGATCGACGAGCGCGACGACAAGCACGAGACCTTCCACCACGAGGGTGGCATCAAGGAGTTCGTCCGCTACCTGAACCGCAATGCCCAGGCCATCCACGACACCATCATCTGGTTCCGGACCCAGGAGGGCCCGATCACGGTGGAGCTGGGCCTGCAGTGGAATGACTCCTACCAGGAGACCATGAGCTGCTACACCAACAACATCCCTCAGAAGGATGGCGGCACTCACCTGGCCGGCTTCCGTAGCGCGCTAACCCGAACCCTCAATGCTTACATCGACCGGGAGTTCTCGGCCAAGGACAAGGTGGCCATGACGGGCGACGACGCTCGCGAAGGCCTGACCGCCATTCTTTCCGTGAAGATGCCGGACCCGAAGTTCTCCTCGCAGACCAAGGACAAGCTGGTTTCGTCCGAGATCAAAGGCATCGTGGAGTCGGCGGTGGGCGCGAAGCTGGAAGAGTTCCTGATGGAGCATCCGCCGCAGGCCAAGGCCGTGGCGAACAAGGTGCTCGAAGCGGCCCGCGCCCGCGAAGCCGCCCGCAAGGCTCGTGAAATGACCCGCCGCAAAGGCGCTCTGGATCTGGCCGGCCTGCCCGGCAAGCTGGCGGACTGCCAGGAGAAGGATCCGGCGCTGTCCGAGATGTTTCTGGTCGAGGGTGACTCCGCCGGTGGCTCGGCCAAGCAGGGCAGGGATCGGCGCACCCAGGCCATCCTGCCGTTGAAGGGCAAGATCCTGAACGTCGAGAAGGCGCGCTTCGACAAGATGCTGTCGTCTGCCGAGGTGGGCACGCTGATCACCGCGCTCGGCTGCGGCATCGGCGCCGACGATTTCGATGTGACCAAGCTTCGCTATCACCGCATCATCGTCATGACCGACGCGGACGTGGACGGCTCGCACATCCGCACCCTGTTGCTCACCTTCTTCTATCGCCAGATGCCCCAGCTGATCGAGCGCGGACACATCTACATCGCGCAGCCGCCGCTGTTCAAACTGAAGAAGGGCAAGTCCGAGTACTATGTGAAGGACCAGGCCGAGCTCGATTCCATGCTGCTGACCCACGCGCTGGAAGACGCGCAGCTGTTCGCCGATCCGGCGCAGCCGCCGATGACGGGATCCGCACTGGAGACTCTGGCTCGCCGCTGGATGGAAGTGGCGGCGATCATCAAGCGTTCTTCCCGCCGCTATGACCAGCGCGTGCTGGAGCAGCTGCTCTACATGCCCGAGGTCACTCCGGCGAATCACGATCAGCTCGACTGGCTGACTTCGTGGGGCCGCACCCTGGAGAGTCAGCTCAATTCCCACGACGATGCCGCTCGCAAGTACCGCGTGCGGGTGATGGCTGCCGTCGACGGCGGCACGCCGCGACTGCTGGTGGCTCGCACCGAGCACGGCGTCACCTCGGAAAAGCACATCCACCGCGAGTTCTTCGAGTCGGCCGAGTATCGGAGCATCGCGGATTTGGCGGCGGCCCTTAATGGCCTGCTGCAGCCGGGCGCTTATATCGCCAAGAGCGACACCAAGCAGGAGATTGGCAGCTTCAAGGAAGCGGTCGAGTGGCTGCTGGCGTTGGGGCGCAAAGGGCAGTTGATCCAGCGCTACAAAGGGCTGGGCGAGATGAACCCGGAGCAGTTGTGGGACACGACCATCAATCCGGCGACCCGCCGGTTGATCCAGGTGCGCATCGAGGACGCGTTGGCGGCAAACGATATTTTCGCAACCTTGATGGGCGATCAGGTCGAGCCGCGACGTGAGTTCATCGAGAAGAATGCGCTGGCCGTGGCCAATCTCGATATTTAATCTTATCTAACGATACGCGGCGGGATTCCTGCATCCCGCCGCTACATCGTTAATAAAAATCAATGATTCGCTGGGCGGAGCGGCGCTCCGGAGGGCTCCGTCACGCCATTACCGTTGGTCGGCGTGATCGTGGCGAGCTTCTTTTCGATCCACGCGCGCACTTCTTCATTCAATTCCCGCGGATCTCGGCCGGCGGCGTCGATTGGCGGGCCGATGATCACGCGGATGTTTCCAGGCTTTTTCACCCAGCCTCGGCGGGGCCAGAAGTAGCCGGCGTTGTGAGCGACGGGAACGACCTTGCAGCCCGCCTTGGATGCGAGCAGCGCGCCGCTCACCCCGTACTTGCGAGTCTCACCCACGGCGACTCGCGTTCCTTCAGGGAAGATCAGAACCCACAGCCCTTCCTGCAAACGCTGTCTGCCCTGCTCGACCACTTGTGTGACGGCGGTGGCGCCGGCCTTGCGATTGATGGCGATGGGCTTGAGACATTTCACCGCCCAACCCACCAGCGGGATCCACATCAGCTCGCGTTTGAGCACCCAGGCCTGCGGCGGGAAGACGGCAGCCTGCGCGATGGTTTCCCACGCCGAAGAATGTTTCCACATCGACACATGGGCGCCGGGCGGAATGTTTTCTGCACCTTCTACCGTATAGGTGAGGCTACAAAGCTTCGCCAGCAACCACATGTACACGCGGCCCCAGCTCCGCGCGATGGCGTACAGTTTCAGGCTGGGCAACCAGCCGAACAGCAGCACCACCACCGCGTACAGCAGAGTCCCGGCAAACAGCGCGGTGGTGAACAGAATGGACCTCAGCAGCTGCATCGTGTCCTCGTCTCAAGCGGTGCGCTTCAAGCGCCTCATTTCAAGCAGCTCATCTCACCAGCCATCCCTGGAGTCTCGACCAGCCAGCACATCCGTGTGCAGTCGTTCGCGCAGAAAGATATCCGCGCTCACCCAGGCAGTCGCGACAGATCCGCCACCTGCAGGAACAAGCCGCGCAGGCGCACCAGCAAACCCAATCGATTGACGCGGACGTCCGGATCGTCGGCCATGACCATCACGGAATCGAAAAAGCGATCCACATCGTCCTTCAAGGTCGCAAGCTGAGTTAGCGCGCCAGTGTACTCACGCCGTGAGAACAGCGGATTGACGGCGCGCTCCATGGAAACCACGTGATCGAACAGCTGGCGTTCCGCCGGCTCCTGCAGCCGGGCTGTTTCCACCGCACCGGACAGATCGCCGGTGGCCTTGCGCAGGATGTTCGCGATGCGTTTGTTCGCAGCGGCCAGGCTGGCAGCTTCAGGCAGCGCCAGAAAACCTTCCAAGGCCTGCAGCCGCACGTCGATGTCGATGGGTGAATGCGGCTTGCTGGCCAGCACCGCGTCGAACATTTCAGTGGTCACGGCGCGGCCGGCCGATTCTTCAAGATAAGAAGAGCGCAGCCGCTCCATCAAATAGCCCCAGATGTCCTCGCCGACCGTCTCGGCAGCCGCCACCGGCTGCAACGAAACGGCGCCATCGACCAGGCGACGCAGGTCCAGATCGAGCTTGTGCTCGACGATGGTGCGCAGAACGCCCAGCGCCGCTCGACGCAAACCATATGGATCCTTGGTGCCCGACGGCTTCTGGCCGATGCTGAAGATGCCCGCGATGGTGTCGAGCTTGTCGGCAATGGACAGCGCGATACCGGTCTTGGTGGCGGGCAATTTGTCGCCTGCGAACCGGGGCCAGTATTGTTCCTCCAGCGCCATGGCGACTTCCGCATGCTCGCCATCGTGTTGCGCGTAGTACTTGCCCATCAAGCCTTGCAGCTCGGGGAATTCGCCGACCATGGCCGACAGCAAGTCACATTTGCTGAGCCGGGCCGCGCGAGCCGCAAGCTCGGCATCGCCGCCGATGATTTCAGCGATACGTTGCGCGAGGGTGGCCACGCGATTACTTTTGTCCGCAAGCGAACCCAGCTTGGCCTGGAACGTCACGGACTTGAGCGCGGCGAAGCGCACGTCGAGCCGTTCCTTTCGATCTGTGTCCCAGAAGAACGCTGCGTCGGCCAGGCGCGGCCGCACGACTCGCTCATTGCCATCACGCACCCGATCCGGGTCGCGGCTCGCGATGTTGGCGACGGTGATGAAATAGTTCATCAGCTTGCCGTCGGCCGAGCGCACCGGAAAATAACGCTGATTGTCCTGCATGGTGGCGATCGGCACCTCCTGCGGCAGCCGCAGGAACTGTTCGTCGAAGCGTCCCGACAGGGCCACCGGCCATTCCACCAGCGCCGTGACTTCATCGAGCAACCAATCCTCGATGACGGCCTGACCCTTGAGCGATTCAGCGATCGCGTTCACTTCCGCACGGATGCGGTCGCGACGAGTGGCCACGTCGGCGACGACGTGCCCCTTCTCGAGCAGCACCTGCGCGTACTTGGCCGGACTGGCAATCGCCAGAGACTTGGGTCCGTGGAAGCGATGACCTTGTGTTTGTTTGCCGGCGCGGATGCCGAGAATATCCGCCTCGACGACGTTCGAGCCAAACAGCATCACCACCCAATGAACGGGCCGGACGAACTCCTGCGTACCCGCGCCCCAGCGCATGCGTCGCGCGATTGGTAGGGAGTCGAGCGCGCCATTTACGATGTTCGGCAGCAGCGCAGTCGTCGCCTCTCCCTGCCTGGAGCCTTCGAACTGCAGCACCTTGCCCTTGGGACCATCGACCTGCACGAGCTGATCGACCGTCACGCCGCACGACGCCGCAAATCCAAGCGCCGCCTTGGTGGGCTGACCGTCGGGACCAAACGCGTTGGCCACGGCCGGACCCTGACGTTTGATCTGTTGATCAGGCTGCTGATCCGCCACACCCGCCACATAGACAGCGAGACGCCGCGGCGTGGCAAACCATTTCACTTCGCCATGTTGGACCGAGGCTGCGGCCAAGCCCTTCGTGACGCCGTCCGCGAAGGCCTGCGCGAGAGTGAACAAAGATTTCGGCGGCAGCTCTTCAGTGCCGATCTCGACCAGAAAGTCACGTTTGCTCATGAGCTCAAACTTCCGCGGCGGCGCGTTCAGCGGGGACCTTGTTCATCATCGGAAAGCCCAGTGCCTCGCGCGTCTTGTAATAGGTCTCGGCAACTTCCTTGGCCAGCGCCCGCACACGCAGGATGAAGCGCTGCCGTTCAGTCACCGAGATGGCCTTGCGAGCATCCAGCAGATTGAAGGTATGCGAGGTCTTGAGCATCTGCTCGTACGCCGGCAACGCCAGTCCGCTCTCCAGCAGCTTTTTGCAAGCCGCTTCGTGGTCGTCGAAGTGCCGGAACAACAGTGCGGTGTCGGCCAGCTCGAAGTTATATTTCGACTGCTCCACTTCGTTCTGGTGATAAACGTCGCCGTAGGTCACGCGACCCAGCGGCCCGTCGGCCCACAGCAGGTCGTACACGCTCTGCACACCCTGCAGATACATCGCGAGGCGCTCCAGGCCATAGGTGATTTCGCCCATCACCGGTTTGCAGTCCAGTCCGCCCACCTGCTGGAAGTAAGTGAACTGCGTGACCTCCATGCCGTTCAGCCAGATTTCCCAGCCCAGGCCCCAGGCGCCGAGGGTCGGCGATTCCCAGTTGTCCTCGACCAGCCGGATGTCATGGGTGAGCGGATCGAAGCCCAGCGCCGCCAGCGAGCCGAGATACAGCTCGACGATGTTGGGCGGCGACGGCTTCAGCACCACTTGGAATTGATAGTAGTGCTGGAGCCGGAAGGGATTTTCGCCATAGCGGCCGTCAGTGGGTCGGCGCGACGGCTGCACATAAGCTGCACTCCAAGGCTCCGGGCCAACGGCTCGCAGCAGCGTGCCGGTATGGAAGGTACCCGCACCCATTTCCATGTCGTACGGCTGCAGGATCACGCAACCCTGCTGCGACCAGTACGACTGAAGGGCGAAGATCAGGTCTTGAAAGGTCCGCGGAGGGACGACGGCTTTCGGTGCGGCCATCTCGAGTCCGGTTGGTTGGTGGGCGGGCGAAAAGCGCGCGAGTATACCGTGCGGCCTCGGTTCAGGACGGTTTGCCACAGTTTGGGGCCTTGCCGCCGCGGCTCGTGCACACGTATGGTGCGTGCACCGCCGCACGTGCTCCAATTTGGGGCGGCGATTTGTAAGCTTTTCGCTCGAGCCCGGCCAGAATCCAGCGTTTGCGCCATGACGGTGCGCTGGCATGCTTCCTGCAATTTTCGACTTTGCAATTTCACCCCTTGAACAACTTCCTGGCGTCGTAGCGGCGAGCGGCCCGGGACCTACCAATCTCGCTGTCTACCGGAGGAGAACTCATGACGACCCCCGCTGAAGTCCTCAGCATGTTGAAAGAAAAGGAGGTCAAGTATGTTGATCTGCGCTTCACGGACACGCGTGGCAAAGAACAGCACGTGACCGTGCCGGCGCACACAGTCGATCAAGGCTTCTTCGACGACGGCAAGATGTTTGACGGTTCCTCGATCGCCGGCTGGAAGGGCATCAACGAGTCCGACATGGTGCTCATGCCCGACGCCAGCACCGCGGTGGTCGATCCGTTCTTCGAGGAAACCACGCTGATCATCCGTTGCGACGTGCTCGAGCCCTCCACCATGCAGGGTTACGACCGCGACCCGCGCTCCATCGCCAAGCGCGCCGAGGCCTACCTGAAGTCCACCGGCATCGGTGACAAGGCGCTGTTCGGCCCGGAAAACGAATTCTTCATTTTCGACGACGTGAAGTACGGCACCACCATGCAGGGGTCGTTCTTCGAGATCAATTCCGTCGAAGCCGCCTGGTCGTCGGGCAAGAACTACGAAGGCGGCAACATGGCGCACCGCCCGGGCGTGAAGGGTGGTTATTTCCCCGTGCCGCCGGTCGATTCCTTCCAGGACATCCGCTCGGCCATGTGTAACGCCATCGAAGAGCTGGGCATGAAGGTCGAAGTGCACCACCACGAAGTGGCGACCGCCGGCCAGTGCGAAATCGGCGTGAACGCCAACACGCTGGTGAAGAAAGCCGACGAAGTGCAGTTGCTGAAGTACGCGATCCACAACGTCGCGCACGCCTACGGCAAGACCGCGACTTTCATGCCGAAGCCCATCGTCGGCGACAACGGCAGCGGCATGCACGTGCACCAGTCGATCTCCAAGGACGGCAAGCCGCTGTTCGCGGGCGACAAGTACGCGGGCCTGTCGGACCTGGCGCTGTACTACATCGGCGGCATCATCAAGCACGCCAAGGCTATCAACGCGTTCACGAACCCGAGCACCAATAGCTACAAGCGCCTGGTGCCGCACTTCGAAGCGCCGGTGATGCTGGCGTACTCCGCGCGTAACCGTTCTGCTTCCATCCGTATTCCCTGGGTCTCGAACCCGAAGGGTCGTCGCATCGAAGTGCGCTTCCCGGACTCGACCGCGAATCCGTATCTCGCGTTCGCGGCCATGATGATGGCTGGCCTCGACGGCATTCAGAACAAGATCCACCCGGGCGAAGCCGCGGACAAGGATCTGTACGACCTGCCGCCGGAAGAAGCCAAGAACATTCCGGAAGTCTGCTACTCGCTGGAACAGGCGCTGCAGGCTCTGGATGCGGACCGCGGCTTCCTCAAGGCCGGCGGCGTGTTCACGGACGACGTGATCGATGCCTACATCGCGTTGAAGATGCAGGAAGTGACCAAGGTGCGTATGTCGACGCACCCGCTGGAGTTCGAGCTTTATTACAGCGTCTGAAAACAGTCGCAGCAGTCAGCGGCAATTCAGCTCCCGACCAGCAATTCCGGGAGCGGCCGTCGATGCGGTTTTCGAGAATGGTGACGGCGGTCACAAATGCGCCGTCGCCGCTTTTGTCAGGTCGAGGTGGAGCGGCTATGCTCATTACATATGCGTACGGCGCTTTATGTTCTCCTCGCACTGGCGGCACCGGCTTTCGCCGGGCAGACCGTTTACAAGTGGGTGGACGAAAAAGGCGTCACTCATTTCTCGGATCAACCCATGGCCGGGGCCGAGAAGGTGGAGCTGAGCAGCGGTCCAGCTCGCTCCGCGGAGCCTGCACCTTCTTACTCTCCGCCGGCGCAGCAAGCGCCTGTCAAAAAGGGTCCGGCCTATTCCCGCCTGGCCATCGAGAGCCCACAGCAGGACGAAACGATCGTCAATACCGGCGGTGTGGTCGGTGTGCGTTTGGCCATCTCGCCGCAGATCGAGGCCGCGCACGTGGTGGCGTTGTATCTCGATGGCGCGCGCGTGGAAGATTTCCCGAAACAGGGAACGAGCTACGAATTCTCCAACATGCCTCGCGGCACACATACCGTGAAGGCAGTGATTTCAACGATTCAAGGTGCGGTGGTTCAAGAAACGCCGCCGGTGACATTCCATGTGCGACAGGAGTCCGCGGCGCAACCGCCGGTCGGTCCGACACTGCGCCCGAACCCACCCAAACGCACCGTAGGCAACAAGCTGCAGACCAAGCAGCCCACCTATGCGGCCTTGAACGGCGGCATGCCGAAGATGGATCCGCGCACCAATCTTCCGGTGCCGACCAAGAGCGAAAAGCCCAAGACGTTGCCCGCGGGCCCCAAGAATCCTGGCGGCTCCAAGGACAAGGACTCGACGCCTCCTCCGAACAGCGGCAAGTAACGCTTCTCGCCGATCTCGCGCCGCTCGTCCGAGCGGTCGCTTTGTCTCGGGCGCGGTGAAGGCGCCCATGGCTGCACAGCCCTCCAACCTGATGGCAAGCGTCATGGCTGATCCCGGACGCATTCTCGACGGCCTCAGCACCAGCGTGCTGATCGTCGATCGCGATCGCTCGCTGTTGTATCTGAACGTTTCCGCGGAAACGTTGTTTGGCGTCAGCCGCAATCAGGCACGCGGTCGGCCGCTGGCTGAACTGTTGGAAGATTCGGCCGTGCTCGATGCGGTGATCGATCGTGCCGCGGCGACATCGCGACCCTTCTCACGCCGCGAGCTGGCGCTGCGACCTATTTATGGCGATGGCGAGCTCATCGTCGATTGCACGGTCGCGCCCTATGAAGAGAGCGGCGCGCCGGGCGCGGTAATGATCGAAATAAGCGATGCGACTCAGCATCAGCGCATCACCCGCGAGACTGCCTTGCTCACGCAGATTGGTGGCAGCCGGTTGATGATTCGCCAGCTCGCGCATGAAATCAAAAATCCCCTCGGTGGTTTACGCGGCGCGGCTCAATTGCTGGCACGGCAGCTCGATGACGCATCGATGCGCGAGTACACGACCGTCATCATCAGCGAAGCTGATCGGCTGGTGACGCTCGTAGATACATTGCTCGGCCCGGGCCATGCGCCACGCAAAGAATCGATCAACGTCCACGAACTGATTCAGCACGTGGGTCATCTGCTCGCGGCCGATGCGCCACCCGGCGTGGTGATCGATCGCGACTACGATCCGAGCCTGCCGCCGCTGCATCTGGACCGCAATCTGATCATTCAGGCGATGTTGAATCTGGGGCGCAACGCCATGCAGGCGATCGCCCAAGGGTTGAGTCAGAACATTTATCCAACCGGCGGTCGCGGTGGACGACTGGTGTTGCGCACTCGCGCACTCACCAACGTCAACATCGGCGCACGCCGGCATCGATTGGTCGCCAGCGTGCAGTTCGAAGACAACGGGCCCGGCGTGCCCGAGCATCTGCGCGACACTTTGTTTTATCCGCTCGTCACGGGGCGAGCCGACGGTACTGGACTTGGTCTGGCAGTGGCGCAAGACCTGGTGAGTCGTCACGACGGCCTGATCGAATTCGAGAGCAGGCCAGGTCAAACCATCTTTACTATTTTGTTGCCATTCCATGTTGCAGACACCGGTGAAACCTCTTAACGTCTGGCTCGTCGACGACGACGCCTCCATCCGCTGGGTCCTGGAGCGCGCGTTGCGCCAGGGCGGCATGGCGCCAACCGCGTTCGATCATGCGGATAGCGCGCTGGCCGCACTACGCCGCGATCGGCCCGACGTGTTGATTACAGACATTCGCATGCCGGGTCGCAGCGGTCTCGAGCTGCTCACCGAGATTCGCGATAGCCAGCCGGAACTGCCAGTCATCGTGATGACGGCGCACTCGGATCTCGACAGCGCGGTGGCTGCCTATCAAGGCGGCGCGTTCGAATATCTGCCGAAGCCCTTCGATATCGATCAAGCAGTCGACCTGGTGCGACGCGCGGCTCAACAGCGCATCCGCGTCGAAGAGGCATCGACGGAGGCGCGACGCATTCCCGAGATGCTCGGCCAGGCGCCGGCGATGCAGGAAGTGTTTCGCGCCATCGGTCGCCTGTCGCGATCGAGCATGACGGTGCTGATCACGGGCGAGTCGGGCACTGGTAAGGAGCTGGTCGCTCGCGCTCTGCATCGTCACAGTCCTCGCGCCAACAAGGCGTTCATCGCGCTGAATACCTCGGCGTTCACGGCCGATCTGCTCGAGTCCGAACTGTTCGGTCACGAGAAAGGCTCGTTCACTGGCGCCGATGCGCAACGCCGCGGCCGATTCGAACAGGCGGATGGCGGCACGTTGTTTCTTGACGAGATCGGCGACATGTCGCCGCAGTTACAGACTCGATTGCTGCGCGTGTTGGCCGAAGGTGAGTTCTATCGCGTGGGTGGCCAGACGCCGGTGCGAGTCGATGTGCGAGTGATCGCGGCGACTCACCAGGATCTGGCCGAGCGAGTGAAGCAGAACCTGTTCCGCGAGGATCTGCTGCATCGATTGAATGTGATTCGAATCGAAGTGCCGCCGCTGCGCCAGCGACGCGAAGATATTCCGGAGCTGCTGGTGCACTACCTGATGGAAGCGGCGGTCGAGCTCGGCGTCGAACCCAAGACGCTGACGCCGGAAGCGGCCGCGGCGCTGTCGAACTTCGACTGGCCCGGCAACGTGCGTCAGCTCGTGAATGCCTGCCGCCGTTTGACGGTGACGGCCCCTGGTCGCGAGATCAAAGCGGAAGATATTCCCAGCGATCTCGGTGGCGCGCCCGGGCCTGCGAAGTTGCAGGACGAATGGACCCGTCAGCTCACCAACTGGGCTGAGAAGCGCCTCGCCGCCGGCGAGACCCCGCTGCTCGACGACGCCATGCCCGAATTCGAGCGGACTTTGATTCGCGCCGCCTTGCGTAAGGCCGAAGGCGGCCGCCAGGAGGCGGCCAAGTTGCTCGGCTGGGGTCGCAATACGCTGACCCGCAAGCTCAAAGAGCTGGCGATGGACGACGAATAACGCCGCCGCGGATCTTGCTTATCTCTAGCGCTCTGCCACCGAGGCAGAGCCGCTGCTAATCTCCGCACTCTGAGGATAGGGCGTGCGGCCGATGCAGCGCTTCGACAACTCCTTGCGAGTGGGGCGGCGCCGTCGAGCGCCGCCAAGATCAAGTTGCGGCTTGCAGGGGCGCCGAGTTGTTTCACGTCATTCTTTTTCAGCCAGAGATTCCGCCGAACACGGGCAACATCATTCGCCTGTGCGCCAACACCGGTTCATCGTTGAATTTGATACGGCCGCTCGGTTTCGATATCAGCGAGAAAGCAGTCCGGCGCGCGGGCATGGACTACGCCGATCTGGCAAATGTTCGTGCGTGGGATTCGCTGGACGAATGTTTCAAAGCGCTGCCGGTGCAGCGCTGGTTCGCGATCTCAACTCGCGGCAAAACCCGCTACGATCAGCCCCGCTTCATGCCGGGCGACGCCTTCGTGTTCGGCCCCGAAACCCGCGGCCTGCCGCAAGAACTGCTGGAAACCTGCCCGGCCGATCAGCGTCTGACCATTCCCATGCGCCCCGGCAATCGCAGCCTGAATCTTTCCAACGCCGCCGCCGTGGTGGTCTACGAAGCCTGGCGACAACTAGGATTCGCCACCTAGCCTACCCGCACCGCTGCTCCTGCCGAGGCCCGAGCCTGAACCTTCCATCGCAAGGCGTTTCGCGCCCTTCGGGGCCAAGTGCGACGCTTGCCGAAGGCGGCAGCATGTCATTTTGAGCGCATCCGCGAGATGGAGGGATTGTTCTGAAGCCCCGCAGGAAAAAATATATTTCTCCCCTCCCGTTCACGGGAGGGGGCAGGGGGTGGGTCTTCCGGCCGGCTAAATCAAACATCCTGCTCGGGCTTGAGCGCCCGGCTCATCAATTCCTTCACCGCGTCCTTGGGCGAGACACCTTCATAAACTACTCGATAGACCTGCTCACAAATCGGCATCTCCACACCAGCACTCCGCGCCACATCTCGCACAGCCTTGGCTGCAAGCACGCCTTCGACCACCTGCCCGATGGTCTTCTGAGCAGCGTCAACCTTTTCACCCGACGCCAAGGCCAATCCAAACCGCCGATTGCGCGACTGATTGTCCGTGCAAGTCAGAACCAGATCACCCAACCCTGCCAATCCCATGAATGTTTCTTTACGCGCACCGAGCGCCACACCCAAGCGCGTCATCTCGACCAGTCCGCGGGCAATCAGCGCAATGCGCGTATTCGCCCCAAAGCCAAGGCCGTCGGAAATGCCCGCGCCAATGGCCATCACATTCTTGATCGCCCCGCCAACCTCGACGCCAATGACATCCGTCGATGTATAAGCGCGGAAGTTCGCTCCTGAAAACCGCTGCGCCAGTTCCGCCGCGTAACTCGAATCCGACGCTGCGATGGTCATGGCCGTCGGCAACCCAGCGCCGACTTCACGAGCAAACGTGGGCCCGGAAATCACCGCCGTGAGCACGCGTTCACCAAGAACCTCGCGCGCAACCTGATGCGGCAGCAAGCCGGTGGAGAGTTCGAAACCTTTGGTAGCCCAAGCAACGCGTGCAGCCGCAGGTAAATGCGGAGCGATCTCCTGCAGCATTCCGCGCAGCGCATGACTCGGGACCGCCACGATGACAACGCGGCTGACCTGCAAAGCGCCTTTCAGATCGGGCTCGATGCGCAGCTGCTCGGGAAATGGCGCATCCGGCAAATAGCGAGTGTTACGCCGCTCACGTTGCAACTCGGCGAGACGAGCCGCGTCGCGTCCCCACAGCAAGGTAGGAAGCGCGACGCGAGCTAACTGGATCGCCAGCGCCGTGCCCCAAGAGCCGGCGCCGAGCACAACCGATGTTGAGCCTTCGGGTGCCGAGCGGGCAGCCTCTGGCGCGACAGACATGGTGGGATCAGTTGACGGAAGTGGCGCCCGGAGCGTCCGGCTGCTGCTGTTGAGCGCGAGCAGCGGCTTGCGCGTACAGCGCATCGAAGTTCACGGGCGGCAGCAGGAACGGCGGGAAACCGCCTTTCATCAGCAGATCGGAAATCACCTGGCGCGCATACGGCAGCAGGTAATTCGGGCAGAAGATACCCAGCAGCCGGCCCATGTCCGCCGGCGGCACGTTGCGAATGCCGAACGCGCCCGCCTGCTGCAGCTCGACCAGCCACAGCGTCTTGTCGGCGGCCTGCGCTTCGACGCGCACGGTCAGCACGACTTCCTTCATGTCGCCGCCGATCTCGTTGACCGCGGTATTGAGGTCCAGCTTGATGGTCGGATTCGTATTCGGATTGACGCGCGGGCCGTTGGGCGCTTCGAAGGACACGTCTTTCAAATACACCGCCTGCGGCGCGAACTGCGGCGCATTGGGATCGGCGGTCTGGCCGTTGGCCGCAGGTACTTCGTCAACCATGATGTCGGATCCTCTATCGCGTTCGTCGAATAGTCGTGTGTACGGGCATCCCGCCCGGCGCCGCTCGATCGCTGCCGAACGGCGATCTTACTTGGGCAATTGGGCGAGCAGTTTATCCAATTCGCCGGCACGGTCGAGCGCCGCGAGGTCGTCATAGCCGCCGACGTGACGTTCGCCGATGAAGATCTGCGGCACGGTGCGGCGGCCGCTCCGCTGCATCATCTCTTCACGCTGCTTGATGTCCTCGTCGATCTTGATTTCGCGATAGGTCGCGCCCTTGCGTTCGAGCAGATTGCGCGCGCGCTGACAGTAGCCGCACCAATCGGTCGAATACATGATGATTTCGCTAACTGCGCTCATGAATGCTTACCGTCCTTCTTGGCGGCGCCTTTCACCAGGGGCAGGTTCTCCTGTCGCCAGCTGTTCAGACCGCCACTCAACGTCACCACTTTGTTGAACCCGGAAGCGCGCAGCTGACGCGCGGCTCCGGCCGAAGTGAAGCCGGCATCGCAATACAGGATGACCGGCTTTTCCTTGAATTTCTTCAAGGAATCCGCGCGGCTGGCAATTTCAGCCGCAGGGATGTGGCGCGCCTCGATAATGTGTCCGGCCTCGTAGTCCTTGCCGTCTCGAACGTCGACCACCAGCGCACCGCTGTTTTGCAGCCGGACTGCGTCGGCCGTGCCGATGCTGCTCGCGCCGCGAGCGCGATGACGCATCTCGATCACGATGGCGAGAACGGCGAGAATCGCCGCAGCGGCGACCAGGAACGGATGGTTGGTGGTGTACTCAAAAAATCGATTCATTGCAGCAGGTCGGGATTCCGCCCGGAAGGCTGGCAAAAGGGCGCGAAGTATAACAGCCGAGTCACTCCGCCGAGTTCCTCGTCCGGTGCTCGCCCTCGGGCTGGCGGCCATGCTGTGCACAGTTGGGTGGGGAACGGGCGCTTTTCAAGCCCGGGCCGCCGCGCCCACCCCCGCCGCCAAGGAAGCCGAGCTCAAGCAGGTTCGCAACCGGATCGACTCCATTCGCCGCTCCATCCAGGCCGAGGCCGAGCGCCGCGACGCCCTGGCCGGACAGGTCCGGGAGGCGGAACTGAAGATCCAATCGGCTCGTGAGCGCCTTGCCGATGTGCGCGCCCGACGGATCGCCTCGGAAAACCGCCTGGCCGATCTGAAGGCCGAGCAAAGGGCCACCAGCAAGAAGATCGACGACGAACGCGATGCGCTCGGCGCCGAGGTGCGGGTCGCCTACATGAACGGCCGGCAGGAGCAGCTCAAGCTGCTGCTCAACCAGCAGGATCCGGCGCAGCTCGGACGCATGCTGGCGTACTACGGTTATTTCGGCCGGGCGCGCGCCGAACGCATCACCGCGATCAGCGAACATCTGGCGCATCTGGAGCTGGTGTCGGAAGGCATCGCCAAGGAGACAGAGCAACTGCGCGCGCTCGAGGAAGATCAGGCGCGTGACGTAAAAGCGTTGGCCGGCGCACGCGATCAGCGCGCACGAACCCTGGCCCAGGTGCAATCCAAAATAAAAACGCGCAACGACGAGCTGAGCAAACTGCAGCGTGAAGCGCAGGCGCTGGAAAAACTGGTGGAAGAACTGCGACGCGCGATCGAAGAATTCCCCGAGCTCGCCGAACAACCGTTCCAGCGAGTCAAAGGCAAACTTCCCTGGCCGGTGAAAGGCTCGGTGCTGGCGCGTTTCGGACAGCTACGCGCCGGCGGTCCGCTGAAATGGCAGGGCATGGTCATCGCCGCCGATCGCGGCACGCAAGTGCGCTCGCCTTACTATGGCCGCGTGGTGTATGCGGACTGGTTGCCCGGCCTGGGGCTGTTGGTCGTGCTCGATCACGGCGGCGGGTATATGAGCCTGTATGGTCACAACGAACAGGTGTATCGGCGCGTCGGCGATCGCGTGTCGCCCGGCGATCCGCTGGCGGCGGTCGGCGAAGCGTCCGGCTTTGGCAAATCCGGTCTGTATTTCGAGATCCGCAAAGGTCGCACGGCGCTCGATCCAGGGCCGTGGCTGGCGAAGTAGCCAGCGAGTCATGCAATCGGAAAGGCGCGGCGGCGCGAACAGGTCCAGGAGCTGCCTTGGCGTCGGCGCCACGTGGTCAGCGGATTCAGCGGTGAACTGATTGCCGCCGCCGCCGTCCGACTGACAGCCTTGGTCTGATCGCTTGGACCCAAGTCACAGTTCGAGGAGGGTGGCCCGGCGGGTCGGTCGCGCCTTGGGCATTCTTTGAACGGCGTCCGGATTTCGCGCGCCTTCGGCCGCATTGTCGCCGGCAATTGGACGTGTACTATGTTTAAAGGCCCTGCAACTTGAAGTCTCATCCCCTCAGTGTCATGTCACGGGTAGTTATGCCGGTTCGGTTCGCGCTGATCCTCGGGGTCGGCGTGGTCGTGGGCTTTGGCCTGTCGGTGGGGCGGACGGTCCAGGCGCAGCGGCAGATCGATCCTCCGGTGCTCGCCAGCAGCGCCGACCCGCGCATCGGCAATAACGAGAAGGCCGTGCCATGGCAGGACGCACGCCTGCTCGCCGAAGTGCTCGAGCATGTGCGCAGGGAATATGTCGAAAACATTTCCGACCAGGAACTGATCGAAGCCGCCATCCGCGGCATGATCGCCGACCTGGACGCGCATTCGGCATTCCTCGATCCGCAGGAATTCGACGAGGTTCGTATCAGCACCACCGGGGAATATTCCGGCGTCGGCATCGAAGTCGCGCTCGAGAACGGCGTGGTCAAAGTGGTGAACCCGATCGAAGGCACACCGGCCGAGAAAGCGGGCGTACTGCCGGGTGACACCATCGTCGCGGTCGACGACGTGCCGGTGAGCGTCGACAATCTCAACGACACGATCGATCGCATGCGTGGCAAGGCCGGCACGTCGGTGAAGATCAGCATCGCGCGCGCCGATCAGAAAGACCCGCTCGAATTCACGCTGTCGCGCGCTCCCGTGCAAGTTCACAGTGTGCGTGATCAGTTGCTCGACGACGGCGTGGGCTATGTCCGCATTTCGCACTTCAGCGAAACCACGGCCCCGGATCTCGAGCGTTCGCTGGCCAAGCTGAAGAAAAAGAACGGCGCTCCGTTGAACGGCCTGGTGCTCGACCTGCGTAACAATCCCGGCGGCGTGCTCGAAGCCGCGGTCGGTGTTTCAGATGTGTTTCTGGAGGACGGCGTCATCGTCACCGCCAACGGTCGCGCCGCCGATGCCCGCTTCGAAATGGACGCTCATCCTGGCGACGCGCTCGAAGGCGCCCCGATGGTGGTGCTCGTGAACGGCGGCTCGGCGTCGGCGTCCGAGATCGTCGCGGGCGCGCTGCAGGATCATCGCCGCGCCACGCTGGTTGGCCGCCAGACTTACGGCAAGGGTTCAGTGCAAACCGTTGTGCCGCTGTCCGATGGTCATGCCATCAAGCTGACGACATCCAAGTACTTCACGCCCTCGGGCGCGTCGATTCACGAGAAAGGCATCAAGCCGGACGTGTTCATCGACGAAAAAGACCTGCCGACGCCCAAGGAAGGCGCCGACGTGTCCGACAGTTACGGCGACCTCAAGGAAGACTACGAGCTGCAGGCGGCGCTCACCACGCTGCAGCAGAAGGCTCGCGGCGCGATTCGGCAGAGTCGCGCGCCGTAGTACCTCATGCGTTCCGCTCAGCCTGCAGCGGCCCAAACACAGGGATTTGCGGCCAGGGCGCTGTTGTGCCTCGAACTGCTGACCCTGGCGATCGGCGCGCTGCAGTTCGCCTTCGTGCCCAACTCGGTGAGCCGGCCCATGCTGGCCGCCGCTGCATTGGGCCTGCTCACGGTGAGCGTGCTGTTCGCGCGCATCGTGCCTGCTCTACAACGCCCACTTGCTCGCCAGCACAGTATCGATGTCGCTGCGCTGATTGTTTGTATCACTTTGTTTGCTATCGCCACCGGCGCGGCGCACAGCTTCATCGTGCCGCTTTATCTCATTCCGCTGGTCGGCGCCGCGCTCGCTTTCGGGCGCTGGTGGGTCGTGCTGCTATTGGCGGTGGTGATTGCGGCGATCGGCTTCCTGCTCGGCGCGCTTACGCCGGACGTTGCAATCGGTGGTCCTGAATTTGGCGTGCAGCTGCTTACCGTGCTGGCTCCCGGCGCGGCGGTGGCGCTGATCATTGCGGCGTTGATCGAACAAATGCACAGCGCCGTGCAGAGGATCAGCGATCTGGCGTCGACCGATGCGCTCACCGGCCTGTTGAACCTGCGTT
Source organism: Steroidobacter gossypii (assembly GCF_016801985.1). GTDB lineage: Bacteria > Pseudomonadota > Gammaproteobacteria > Steroidobacterales > Steroidobacteraceae > Steroidobacter > Steroidobacter gossypii. Next base: position 1,211,606 of record NZ_JAEVLS010000001.1, read on the forward strand.
CGTTCGAAGAAATCCTGCATCAGGAACATCGCAAGGCCGAACGGTTCGGCCGGCCGTACACCATCGTCGTGGTGGACGTGGACAACCTCGCTCACATCAACGAAACAATGGGCCACGAAGCGGGCAGCCAGATTCTGGGAGCGGTCGCCGCGGCCATCACTCGTTCCATTCGTGGCTCAGACGTAGCGGCCCGCTTGGGGGGCGACGAATTCGTGGTGCTGTTGGTCGAAGCGGATTCCGCCATGGGCGGCGCTATTGCCACGCGCATTCGTAACAATGTTTACGCTGGCACGGTCTCGGTGGCCAATCGGCTGATTCGCGCCAATGTGAATGTGGGGACGGCGAACTTCCCGGAGGATCATCTGTATCCCAAGGAGCTCATGATCCTCGCCGAGCAGAACATGCAGCAGGATCGCGCCCTGCGTCGCGCACCCGAATGATGTTTAGAGACGTTCTCTACCAGGCGGCGCCGAGCAGGATGGCGCGGACTCCCCAGATCAGGATGCCGAGGATCATCGAAAGCGTCGGCAGCGCCGTTAGCGCAAATCCAAGCGCGCGGCTCTTCGGATCGCGCACATAGGAAATCGCATAGATCGCTCGACCCAGCAGCCACACCACGCCCAAAGCCGCTGCCCACAGCGGACTGATGAAGCTGGCGAAGATCCACAGCGCCGGCAGAAAGATCACCAGCTGTTCCAGGGTGTTCATCTGCACCCGGAAATGGCGCTCGAACACCTCGTTGCCGCTGGTTGCCGGCGCCCGGATACCATAACGCGTGCGCGCCCTCGCGACTCTGAAGCCGAGCATGAAAAATTGTCCCAAGGCCAGGGCGGTCACGATGGCGACGAACGGCATAGCGGTCCCTCATTGAGGATGTTGTCGCTCGACTCCATATCGGACGTATCATGCCCGGCGGCGGGTCAGGCGACCGATGACACTAGCTTACTCGCCCCGCGCTACGAGGACCTCAACATGACCGGATTCTTTTTGCGCGCCGCTATCGTCGCCCTCGGGCTGTGGCTGGCCACTCAAATTTTCGGCGGGCTGAATTTCGACAGCCCGTTCACGCTACTTGCGGCGGCCGTCCTGCTCGGCATCGTCAACGCCATCGTCCGACCGATCGCCGTGATCCTCACCCTGCCGCTCACCTTGCTGTCTCTCGGTTTGTTCCTGCTGGTGATCAACGCCGGCATGCTTGGCCTGGTGGCGCTGCTGTTGAGCGGCTTCACCATCAGCAGCTTCTGGACCGCCCTCGGCGCTTCTCTGATCGTCAGCATCACCTCGTGGCTCGCCTCCGGCATGATCGCGAACAGCGGTCGCGTCGAGGTGATTACGATGAAGAAATGAACTTACTCCTCAGCCGCGCGAGGGCGCGGCTGAGGGAGAGTATCCGCACTCAAGCAGTGGGGTTGAGCGCCCCCTGACGGGCGACGCGATACAGGATCCAGCCCATCAAGGCGAATATCGCCAACCCGAACCACTCGATCAGACCCGGCCCGAAGCGGACAGCTTCAGGCAGCGCGAGCACATCTGACTGACCGGTGGAAACGATCGGAATCGCGATAAGAATTCCCATCAGCGCTTCACCCGTGATCAATCCGGCCGAGAACAACACACCCTTACGGTGAACGCGTTCCGCCGCAGCGGGATCGTTGTGGACGCCAGCCGCGCGCTCGACCAGATGCGCCAGCAGACCGCCAAGGAAAATGGGCACAGTGAGGTCGAGCGGCAAATAGATACCGACGGCAGCTGCGAGCACCGGCGTCCGAAACGTCGCGCCACGCTTCTTCAGGATCTCATCGCAGATGATGATGGCCGCGCCAATGGCGACGCCGATCCAAATCAGATCCCAGGGCAGCTCCCCACCAAACAAGCCCTTGGCCACCGAGGCCATCAACGTAGCCTGCGGCGCCAGCAAAGGCTCGGGATGCTCCGGCGTGGGAACGCCAATGCCGTAAGCCTTGGCCAGCAGGTTGAGCACCGGCGCCATGACAAGCGCGCACGACATCGCGCCGATAGCCAACATCACCTGCTGACGCCACGGCGTCGCGCCGACTATGTAACCGCACTTGAGATCCTGCAGATTGTCGCCGGCCACCGCAGCCGCACAGCAAACAACAGCACCGATCACGATGGCGGCTACCGGCCCCAGCGGTGCATTGCTCCCCATCAGCACCGCCAGCACCAGCGAAGCAAACAAAATCGTGCCGATGGTGATGCCCGAGACCGGATTGTTCGACGAGCCCACCAGGCCCGCCATGTATGCCGACACCGAGCTGAACAGAAAGCCGGCGACGATCATGATGATGGTCATGGGCACCGACACGCCGAAGTCTTGCACGATGGCGTGATACAGACCGGCCAGCGGCAGGGTGAAGGCGATCAGACCCACCAGCACCGCCTTCATCGGCAGATCTCGTTCAGTTTCGGCGACAACCTTCGCCGCACCAGCGCGCGCCGCTTCCAAACCGCTGCGCACGCCCGACATCAATGAACTGCGTAACGAGATCAGCGTCCACACGCCACCAACGAGCATCGCGCCGACGCCGAGATAACGAATCTCCGCGCTCCAGATCGCACCGGCCGCATCTTCGGCGCTCGCGCCAGCCAGTCGCGCAGCGAGGTCGGGATTCCCGTCGAGGAAGAAAGCGCTGTAAATCGGAATGGCAATGTTCCAAGACAGGATGCCGCCACCCACGACCACGATGCCGATGTTCAAGCCGACGATGTAACCCACACCGAGCAGCGCCGGCGACAGGTTGGTACCCATGTACGCAATGCCTTTGCCCACGAAGCTGCCGAACGCCGCCGAATCCGGCACCAGTCGCAGGCCGCTAGCAGCAATCAGCTTGCCGAGGCCGCCGATTCCCGACGCCGCGGCCAGCACACGAATGCCGCTCGCCGGATTCTCACCGGCTTTCAACACTTCAGCCGCGGCCTTGCCTTCTGGGAACGCGAGCTGCTGATCCACGATCAGGGAACGACGCAACGGCACCGAGAACAGCACACCGAGTACGCCACCGAGACCGGCAATCGCCAGCACCCACCAGTATTTGAAATCGGTCCAGTGGCCGAGGATCACCAGCGCCGGCACGGTAAAGATCACACCGGCGGCGATGGACGACCCGGCCGAAGCACCGGTCTGAACGATGTTGTTCTCGAGGATGTGACCGCCACCGAGCAGACGTAACACGGCCATCGAGACCACCGCGGCAGGAATCGCCGTGGCGATCGTGAGGCCCGCGAAAAGGCCCAGGTACGTGTTGGCAGCCGCGAGAATCATCGCGAGCACGATCGACAAAATGATGGCGCGCGCAGTCAGCTGCGGCGCCGCTTGAGTCGCAGGTGTGTTCATTGGATTACCAGCCGCAGCTTTGGCCCTTGTTCTGTTCTTCCAGCCACGCGAGCAGCGGCGCGAAATATTCCGTAATCGCCGAAGCATCCATTTCGCGAGTGCCCGTCAACTTCTCCAGCGTGTCCTGCCACGGCTGGCTCTGGCCCAACGCCAGCATGTCACGGAAGCGCTGACCGGCTTCCTTGTTGTCGTAGATCGAGCATTCGTGCAGCGGGCCCTGGAAACCGGCCGCCTGACACAAAGCGCGATGGAACTGGAACTGCAGGATGTACGACAGGAAATAACGCGTGTACGGCGTGTTCGCAGGAATGTGATATTTCGCACCCGGATCGAAATCCTCTTCCGTGCGCGCAACGGGAGCCGCCACGCCTTGATACGTCTCGCGTAGTTTCCACCACGCCGCGTTGTATTCCTCCGGCTTGATCTCGCCCGCGAACACTTTCCAGCGCCACTCGTCGATCAGCTTGCCGAACGGCAGGAACGCCAGCTTGTCGAGCGCCAGGCGCATCTGCTGATTGATGGTCGCCTCGTTGCTGGGCTTCACCGCACCCGCCAGGCCGATCCGGTGCAGATACGCCGGCGTCATCGACAGATTCACCGTATCGCCGATGGCTTCATGGAAACCGTCGTGCGCGCCGCTTTGGAACAGGTACGGCTGATCCTTGTACGAAAGGTAATAAAACACGTGCCCAAGCTCGTGATACACCGTCATCAGATGTTCCTGAGTCGGCTCGATGCACTGTTTGATGCGAACGTCCTCGTTGCCATCCATGTGCCACGCGCTGGCGTGACATTGCACGTCGCGGTCACGCGGCTTGGCCAGCAGGGAACGTTCCCAGAACGTCTGCGGCAGCTTGGGGAACCCCAGAGAAACATAGAAGTTCTCGGCCGATTGCGTGATCCGCACCGGATCGTATTTTTGTTTCTCGAGCGCGGCAGTGACGTTCATGTCCGTGGCGCCGGGATAAGGCTCGACCAGCGGATAGATCTCGCCCCACTGTTGCGCCCACATGTTGCCGAGCAATTGCGCGGGAATCGGTTTGCCGGCCGGGACGCGCTGCTCGCCATAGGTCTTCTGCAGCTTGCCACGCACGTAACAATGCAATGAGCCGTACAGCGGCTTTACCTGATCCCACAGTCGCGATGCTTCTTTGGTGAACTCATCCGGCGGCATGTCGTAATTCGAGCGCCACATGGCGCCGAGATTGTCGAAGCCCAACTCGCGCGCGCCTTCATTCGCCAGCTCGACGAAACGCACGTAGTCCTTGCGAATCGGACGGGCGGTCGAATGCCAGCCGGTCCACGCTTCGGTGAGCTCGTCGTAGTTGCGGCTCCTGGCGAGGATGTCGGTCAGCTCAGTCTGGTCCTTACAGGACTCCGGTCCCTTGGGGCAGTACTTTGCAGCGCCGTACATACCCTCCATCTTCGACGTGAGCGCGGCAAGCTCCGCGCGCTTGGTCGCGTCTGTGGGCGCGGGCGCGGAGACGCCGAGTTTCAGCAACTGAATTGCGCGTGCGGCGGTCGGGTTCAGCTGCTCCGGCTTGTATGCTTTTGCCCGCTCGACCGCGCCGCTGAAGTATTCCAGCACGCGCTCGTTGGCCTTGGCATTCAAGAACTCCGTATCGGGATTGATGAAGGTCGCGTAAGCGTAGGCAGCCGCTGCCGCCTCGCGCGACAACTCCGCCAGTTCGCTGTTGAGTTGTTCCACGAATGCATCGGCGTTCTCAGCTTGAGTCGCCGCGGGCTCGGTCTTGCGCTCACAGCCGGCCACCGCAAGCACGGCCGCTACCGCCGTCGTCAGTCGCACGCAACGTCGAATCATGATTCTCTCCATGCGAGCCGACTATTTAACGCCTGCCATCATCTTGCGAATGAACGGCGTCAGCACCAGCAGTACCACGCCGGCGATGAAGCCCCACCAGAACAGATACAGGAACTGGCCCGGCATGCCGGGCAGGTTGTTCGGATCGATCTCGCCCGCGAACTGACCCGCAAGGTTGTTGCCAAGCGCGGTGGCCAGGAACCACAGGCCCATCACCTGGCCGACGAAGCGCGCCGGCGCGAGCTTGGTCATCGAGCTCAGGCCCACCGGGCTCAGGCACAGCTCGCCGAATGTATGCAGCAGATAGGTGAGGATCAGCCAGGTCGGCATCACCATCTCGCCGGCGACCACGTAACGCGCAGCCATGAACATCACCAGAAAGCCGAAGCCCATCAGGATCAGACCGACGGCGAATTTCGCCGGCGCCGAGGGATCCAGGTTGCGCCGGCCCAGGTTCACCCAGATCGCGGCGAACACCGGTGCGAACAGGATGATGAACATCGGGTTCACCGCTTGCAGCACGCCGGCGGGCATGTCCCAGCCGAACACGTTGCGATCGGTGTGACGATCGGCGAACAGATTGAACGAAGCGCCGGCCTGCTCGAAGCCGGCCCAGAACATGGCGCACGCGATGAACAGCGCGATCATCGCGACCACGCGCTTGCGCTCGTCGGTTTCGAGGCCGGCGAAAAACAGCAGATAAGCGAAGTAGCCCGCGGCCAGCGCGACCAGCGCCCAGTTCAGGCCTTCGGAAATGACGACGGGATCGGGCTGCATGTAGCCGAGCAATGCCGCCGCCATCAGCACCACCACGACCACGACGAAGCCGATGACCGGCGTCCAACTCGCGGGCTGACCCATGGGCACCACGCCCGAGGTGCCGAGATAATGTTTGGTGACCTGGAACTGCACCAGACCCAACAGCATGCCAATGGCGGGCAGGGCGAAGCCCGCGTTCCAGCCGAGCTCCTGCGCGGCGATCGGCACCAGCAGCGAGCCGAGGAAGGCGCCGGTGTTGATGCCCATGTAAAAGATGGAGAAGCCCGCATCGCGTCGCGAGCCGCCTTCCGGATACAGCTGCGCGACGATGGCGCTGATATTCGGCTTCAACAAGCCGACGCCGAGCACGATCACCATCAGGCCGATGAAGAACAGCTGCGTGTTGCCGGTGGCGAGGCAGCCGTTGCCGAGCATGATCATCACGCCGCCCCAGAACACCGCGCGCTGCTGGCCGATCAGCCGGTCGGCGATCCAGCCGCCGAGCAGGGACAACAGATACGTGCCGGAAATGTACAGACCATAGATGGCGCTGGCGGTGCGATCGTCCAGCCCGAGCCCGCCGTTGGCGATGGCCGCGGTCATGAACAGCACCAGAATGGCCCGCATGCCGTAGTACGTGAATCGCTCGAACGCTTCGGTGAAGAACAAGGTCATCAGTCCACGCGGATGACCGAAGACCTGCGGTCCGTGCGTGGAATCGCGCTCGATGCTTTCATTCATACGGGAAGAGTCCCTGCTGCGGCTCGAGATTTGAGCGGCTGTTGTTATGGACACGCCGCGAGCCGTCCCGGACGCGGGGACGGACAGAACCGGCGCGGGCTGTCAGACATGACAAACGTCATGGAGGCGCAGTCTCACCGAAGAATGCGCCGCGGGGCAAGCTTAAGAGCTCTCGGCAGCACGGTTTAACCTCGGTGTATACCGAGGTTCGAGCCGCTTCAGGCCGCGGCCGACTCGCCGTTTTTCTGCCGCTGCCTCAGTAGCAAACGCGAGCCCAGGATGCCGATTTCGTACAGCAGGTACATCGGCAACGCCATCATGGTCTGCGAGATCGCATCCGGCGGTGTGAGGAATGCGGCGACCACGAAGATCCCGAGCACCACGTAACCACGGTTCTTGCCCATCGCTTCGACGCTGACCATGCCGGTCGAGGCCAGCAACACGGTCGCGACCGGAATCTCGAACGCCACGCCGAATGCGAAAAACAGCAGCAGGACGAAGTCCAGATAGTTCTGCATGTCCGTCATCATTTGCACGCCGGCCGGTGCCGCCATGGTCAGGAAGGCGAACATCGCGGGGAACACGACGAAGTAGGCAAACGCCACGCCGCAGTAAAACAGCACGATGCTCGACAGCACCAGCGGCACGGCGAAGCGCTTTTCGTGGCGATACAAGCCAGGCGCGACGAATGCCCACGCTTGATAGAGCACATAAGGCATCGCGATGAACAACGCGATGAACAGCGCGAGCTTCAACGGTGCGAGCACCGGCGACACCACGCTGGTGGCAATCATCGACGTGCCGGCCGGCATTCTCGCGATCAGCGGGGTCGCGACCAGCGTGAACAGCTTGTTGGAGAACACCGCGCACGGAACAAACATGACGGCGACGGCAATCACGGCACGCAGCAACCGGTCGCGCAATTCGACCAGATGCGAAATCAGCGAGCCTTCGGCTAAATCTTCGCGCTCCTCAGCACTCATGCGCGAACTCACTTGACCGCTTTGTCGGGAGGCGTCTCGGCTGCCGATTGAGGCGGCGGCTCCATCCCTGAAACCATGGTCTGCAGATCGAGTCCGGAAGCATTGTGGGGTGTGTCGCTGGCGGCAGGTTGCTCGCTCGTCGCGGCGGGAGCCGAATCAGTGGCCTCGGCGGTCTGGGTCGGCGACGGTTCGTCGGTCGGCGCAGTCGAGGCGGGTTCGCTGGTGGAGGGCGGCGCCTGCATGGGCCGTGACTTGGTCATCTCATCGAGCGTGACTTCCTGTTCCAGCTGGGTGCGCAGCTGGCGAGCCATGGCCCGGGCACGGCCAGTCCAGCGGCCGACCTTCTCGGCCAGGCCGGGCAGCTTTTCAGGCCCCAGCACCAATAGCGCCAGGCCCATGATCAGTACGATCTCGGTGAAACCGACTTCGAACATCGGGACGCTTCGATCAGAGCATCAAGCGTTGGAGGACTTGCTGCCGGTCTTGTCCGCGGTGGTATTGAAGTCTGCGTCCTTCTGGGGCGAGTTGAGCTGCTGCGTCTCCTTGTCGTCCTCGGCGTCCATGGCTTTCCGGAAGCCCTTGACCGCGCCACCCAGATCCGAGCCGATCGTCTTCAACCGCTTGGCGCCGAAGATCAGCAGCGCAATGGCGAGGATGATCAGAAGTTCTTTGAAACCGATGCCCATTCCACTCTCCCGCTTCGCAAAGCCGCCGGATCATACGCCAAAAGCAGGTAACGACGTGGCGGCGGAACTGGAAAACTCTAGCCTTATCCTGCGAAAAAAGCCTGCTGGCTCGACCTGACCGGTCAGTTCTGGCCCGGCGGCACCTGCAACCAGAAAGTCACCGGCCCGTCGTTGGTCAGGCTGACCTGCATGTTGGCGCCAAACTCTCCGGTTTGGACCGCGCCCAGCCGCGCACGTGCCCGCTGCACCAGATAATCGAACAATCGCCGGCCTTCCTCGGGGGCGGCCGCCGGGCTGAAGCCGGGCCGGGTGCCACTACGCGTATCCGCCGCCAGTGTGAATTGCGAGACCAGCATTAGCTGTCCGCCAATGTCCTGCAGACTGCGATTCATTCGCCCTTCGGCATCGGGGAAAACGCGGTAGGTGCATAGCCGTTCCAGCAGCCGGTCGGCCTGCGCTTCGCTGTCGCCGCGCTCCACGCCCACCAAAACCAGCAGTCCAGCCTGGATCGCTCCGACCTGGTGGCCGGAGACATGCACTTCGGCGTGAGTGACGCGCTGGAGCAGGCCGATCATGGCAAACCGTGAGTGAGCTGGGTGCGGCAGGATAGCGGAGGCTGGAGTAAGGTTGATGAAGTTTGCGTCACTGCCGTGTTTTGCCACCCGGGCCGGATGAGGAGGCATACGTTAAGCGCATGTTTCCACTTAGCCGCAGATTTTCTAACCTTCATCGTGGGCACGCTCGGACTGAAGAGCAGGGAAGGTTTGTACGTCGTATGCTGACACGGGCTGGGTGTGGGTGGGAAAAAATGACCGCCTAACCCGCAGAACACCGGAGCGTGTGGGTCAGCGCGTTACGATCACGGCGAAAACCAAGCGAATATGGCGGCCTCGAGCGTCTCGGTAGCGCTCGGCCATCGCCCGGTCTCAGTCATCCAACCTGCTGAACCGTCAAACAAACTTCCCGCCATTGTCATCCGTCGGTCATGTCCCGGCCCGAGGCTGCGCGCAACCACAGCCTCGCCGCAGGGAGGTGAGCCATGAGCCCGACTCCGAGCCGACCGGGTGGCCCGACCCCCGTTCTGCGCTTCCGAAGTGTTTTTATCTCCGACGTGCATTTGGGGTTCCGCGGCTGTAGCGCGGACTACCTGCTCGACTTCCTGCACTCGATCCAAACCGACAACCTTTATCTGGTCGGCGACATCATCGATCTGTGGAGCCTGAAGCGGGCGTTCTTCTGGCCGCAGGAGCACAACAACGTCATCCGCACCATCCTTGGCAAAGCCAAGGCAGGCACCCGGGTCATCTACATCCCCGGCAATCACGACAGCGTGTTCCGCGACTACGCGGGCATGGTGTTCGGCAACGTCGAGATCCATCGCGAGATCGTGCACGAGAACGTCGATGGGCGGCGCTTCCTGGTGTTGCACGGAGATGAATTCGACAGCGTCATCAAGGCGAGCCCGCTGCTCGAAGCGCTGGGCAATCGGGCGTATGCCTTCATCCTGCGCCTGAACCGCTATGTGAATTTCTTCCGGCGCCGTTTCGGGTTCCCGTACTGGTCCATCGCTGCGTTCCTCAAACACAAAGTGAAGAACGCGGTGAACTACATCTCCAACTTCGAGCGCGCGCTGGCGGATGAAGCCAAGCGCCGCAATCTCGACGGCGTCATCTGCGGCCACATTCACCGCGCCGAAATCGCCGATATCGGCGGCATCACCTATTGCAACGACGGCGACTGGGTCGAGAGCTGCACCGTGCTTACCGAAGACGACCAAGGTCGCATGGCGCTGCTGCGCTGGACCGAGCAGCAACAGGTGGTCGCGCATACTGAGGTGGTGCCGTTGCCTATCGGACAGGCGGCGTGAAGATCGCGATCGTTACGGATGCGTGGCGACCTCAGACCAACGGAGTCGTCAAAACGTTGAGCACTACGGCCGACGGGCTGCGCGCCCTGGGGCACGTGGTGCATATCATCGAGCCGAATCAGTTCAGAACGTTTCCTTGTCCGACGTATCCCGAAATCCGGCTCGCGTGGCTGCCTTACGGCCGGCTGTCCGGGTTGCTGGAGGAGTTCGGGCCCGACGCGATTCATATCGCAACCGAGGGAACATTGGGTGCGGCCGCACGGAAATGGTGTTTGCGACAAAGGTTGCCTTTCACCACGTCCTATCACACGCAGTTCCCCGAATATCTCCGTGCTCGCGCACCCATTCCCCTGGCGTTGAGCTATGCGCATTTGCGGCGTTTCCATTCGGCCGCTGCGCGGACGATGGTGGCTACCCCGACCATGCAACGGCTGCTCGAATCGCGCGGGTTCAGAAATATCGTGCGCTGGACGCGGGGCGTGGATGTTTCTTTGTTCAAGCCGCGTGACAAAAGCTTTCTCGATTTCCCCCGGCCCATTGCGATGTACGTGGGCCGCGTTGCCGTAGAGAAAAACATCGAGGCGTTCTTACGGCTCGATCTGCCCGGCACCAAAGTCATCGTCGGCGATGGCCCCGCTCGCTCCGATCTGCAGGCGCGCTATCCAACGGCTAAATTCGTTGGCTACAAATATGGCGAACAACTCGCAGCGCATGTCGCGGCGGCCGACGTGTTCGTCTTTCCCAGCCGGACTGACACGTTTGGATTGGTGCTGCTCGAAGCGATGGCCTGCGGCGTGCCGGTGGCCGCCTATCCCGTCACCGGCCCGATCGACGTCGTCAATCAAGGCGTCACCGGCGTACTCGACGAAGATCTTCGCACCGCTACGCTAGCTGCCCTCACGCTCGACCCGACTCAATGCCGCGCCCACGCCCTCGCCAACACGTGGGAGACAGCTACACGCCAGTTTCTCTCGCACCTCGCTCCGAGGGCGGCAGCGGCAACTGCTGCCGAGTCCGCGCTCGACTCCGCTTAGCGAACGCCCTGCGCTCGAAGCTCGGCTTCGCGAGCCTGGACATTCTTTCCGCGAGCACGGAGCGATTCGGCAATCAAAGACCAAGCGGCCGAGTTTGCGCGAGGCGCGTTGACGGACATTGAAGCCGCCTTGCGACCCATGTTCTCCGCCTGGACGTAGTTGCCTTCCGCCTGCCGTACCTTGCCCAGCTCGATCCAAAGCAGAGGATTGCCGGGCTCGATGCGCAGGGCGCGTTCGATCGAAGACGCAGCGACGGGATAGTTCTTCGACTGCAGCTGAATCTGCGCCTGGTTCACGAGCGCACGGGAAGCAGGGCTCAAGGTCGGCTCGCGAACCACCGGTGCGGGCACGGGCTCGGGCACTTCGGTGGGTTGCTCGGGCGGCGGCGCCGGGTGGGTCTGAACCGGTGGCTCTTGCGGAGGAGGAACGGGAGCCGGAGGCGCCGGGGCACGATACGGCGGAGGGACTGCACACGCCGACACAGCAATGGCAGTCACCAGCAGAGAAGTTTTACGCAGCCAGGTTGTCACAAGCGTTTAGACCGTCGCCAATCGAAAAAGTGTTCGTCGCTCGGGCATGAACCGATTCAGCATTCGCCCCAATGTTCAGCGTCACTGGCGCGTGATGCCGCGCCACCACTCCCTGGCCCGCTCGCCAAATTCGCCGAAAACGTTGGTTTCACAGGCCGGCTGCATCGGCAGCGTCGTGCCCTTGGGAACAGCGATCGCGATCGGCTCCTCGCCACAGTCCGGCCGGGCCGCAAGGCCGGTAGGGAATTCTATCCAAGTTTCCTCCAGGCTTTCCGGCAACGGCGCACTCCAGGAAGTTGTTCCCAGGTTGGCCATGAGCCGCGACCACACGGCCAGCGAGCCTGACGATCCGGTGAGCCCGGTCGGCGTGTTGTCGTCGTGGCCGATCCACACCACGGCGAGATGCTGACCGGAGAAGCCCGCGAACCAGCTGTCACGATAATCCGAAGAAGTGCCCGACTTGCCGGCCACCACGATATCCGGCGGAATCACCGCCCGTGCACTCCGGCCGCTGCCGTGCTCCATGACTTCGACCATCATGCGATTGACCTGATACACCGCGTCCGGGCTCGCCACCGGCGTGACTTCGAGCGCGAACGACTTCAGCGGCTCACCTTCCGCATCCACCACCGCGCGCACGGCGCGAAGCGGCGTGCTGAAGCCGCCGTTGGCGAATGCGTTGTACAACTGCGCCACCTCCAGCGGCGAAACATCCAGCGAGCCGAGCAGCACCGACGGCAGTTGCGGCGGCTCTCTTTCCAAACCGAGCGCCACGAACTCGCGCGTCACCTTCGGCAGCCCGACCGACAAGCCGAGATTCACGGTCGCGAGATTCATCGATTGCGCCAGCGCACGCACCAGCGGCACCGGACCGTAGTACTGCTCGGAAATATTCTTTGGCTCCCACACCTGGCCGTTGGAAAGCTTCACCGACACCGGGCCGTCCTCGATCACCGAGGCGGCGTGATACTGACCGCTTTCGATCGCCGCCAGGTAGATCACCGGCTTGACCAGCGAGCCGATGGAACGCTTGGCGTCCAGCGCACGGTTGAAGCCCGCGAAGTTGGCCTGGCGCCCGCCGACCATCGCGATCACTTCGCCATTCTGAGGCGCGGTGACCACGACCACGCCTTCCAGCGGCGTCTTGGATTTCTGCTTGCGGGTCTTATCGAGCCGATTGAGCTCCAGCGTGAGCGCTTCTTCGGCCTGCGTCTGCACAGTCGGATCGAGCGTCGAGAAAATGCGCAGGCCTGCTTCGGTGAGGTCCTCCTCGCGATAGTCACGTCGCAGGGTACGACGCACCAGATCGAGGAACGCCGGGTAATAACCACCGCCGGCCTGCGTGCCCGAGCTCACGATGCCGAGCGGACGCTTGGCCGCCTTCTGCGCCATGGCTGGATCGATGACGCCGTGCTCGCCCATCAACTTCAACACCAGATCGCGACGCTCGCGCGCGCGCTTCGGGTGCCGCCGCGGATCGTAATATGACGGCCCGCGCACGATCGCCACCAGCAGCGCGACTTCATGCAGCTGCAGCTCGGCCAAAGGTTTGCCGAAATAAAACTGGCTGGCGAGGCCAAAGCCGTGAATCGCGCGTCGGCCATCCTGGCCGAGATAAATCTCGTTGATGTACGCGTTCATCAGGTCCTGCTTGCTGAAGTGCACCTCCAGCAGCATGGCCATGATGGCTTCCTCGATCTTGCGGCTCAGCGTGCGGCGGTTGTCGAGGAAGTAACTCTTCACCAGCTGTTGGGTGAGCGTCGAGCCGCCTTGCTCGATCTGGCCGGCGCGCAGGTTCACGAACGCCGCGCGCAGGATGGCGGATGGGTTCACGCCCCAATGCGTATCGAACTTGCGATCTTCGACCACCTTCAGCGCGGCCGGCAGCAACGTCGAAACTTCCTCGGGCGTTACCACCACGCGGTCTTCGCCGTGAATGGGAAAGATGCTGCCGATCAGCAGCGGGTCGAGGCGGAAGATCGGCACTTCCTCGTTGCGACCGTTGCGCATGTCGGCGATAGCGTTGCCACTGGTGCTGATGGTCAGCAGTTGCGGCTCCTGCAGGGCATCCCAGAACTGAAAGCGACGATTGATCAGATCGACCCGGGAGCCGCGACGGCTGTAGCTGCCCGGCTGCTGCGGCTTCTCGACGCGTTGATAGCCGAGCCGCTTCAGCTCCTCCTCGAGCGTTTCGGCGCTGAACGCCTGGCCGACGTACAACTCGGTCGGCTGGGCGTAGACCTGCGCCGGCAAGGTCCAGCGTCGGCCCTCGAACTGACTGGTGATCTTGCGATCGAGCGTGAACACCCACACGGTGAAGCCAATCAGCGCTATGCCGAAGGCCAGGGCCACGCCCGCGAAGATCTGCTTCCGGTATCTTTTCAGTGCTCTCATCTCGACTCTGTGTCGTCACTGCTACGGCTGCCGCCGTCAAACATGCGGCAGAATTCGGGCAAAACCGTGGCAACTTGCGGCTGCCGCCGGTCCACCGGTCTGGGCCACGCATGCTACCTTGCCGGCGGCCCCCATGCCCCCTGGCCGCCCAGCATTGGACCGTTCATACCGGGATTCGTTGGCCACCGAGAGCAGATCGGCTACTGGCCGATGTAGCGGCGCGCGGGCGCAGATCGGCAGGCAGGCCCAGGCTCTTTCGGCGCGACTGTACAATCTGATTCTCACTTCGGCGCTCGGCAAGCCGCTCATGTCGCCAATGCCCGACCAGCGGTGGCGATCCCCGATCTCCCGCCGACCCGGGGTGCGGCCCGCTGAACGTGCAGAAGCAAGGACAATGGACATGCGCTACAAACATTGGCCCTGTGGGCTTCATCTTCTGGGTTGCGCTGTATGCGCAGAGCGCGGCGCCGACGCCACGTTGCGTGGGTCATACGAGCCGGCAAAGTCCTGAAGTCGCAGGAAGCTCCGCGTTAGCGACGCCAGAACGAAGGCGTGGCGATCACCAGCAGCGGGAAGATTTCCAAACGTCCCAGCAGCATCGCAATCACGCACAACCATTTGCTCAGATCGGAAATCGACGAGAAATTCGAGGAGACATCGCCCAGCCCCACCCCGTAGTTGGTCATGCAGGCGGCGATGGCGGAAAACGCGGTCACCTGGTCGGCGCCGCTGATCATCATCAGCACCATCAGCACGCCGAACAGAATCACGTACGCGGCAAAAAAACCCCACACCGAGTCGATGATGCGCCAGTCGATCGGCTTGCTGCCGATGCGCACCGGAATCTCCGCGCTGGGATGGATCAGCCGTTGCACCTCCCGCATGCCCTGCTTCCAGATCAGCAGCCAGCGAATCACTTTCATGCCGCCCGAGGTCGAGCCTGCCGAACCGCTGATGAAGGTCATCAACAGCAGAATCACTGGCAGCGCGCCCGGCCATAACGAATAGTCGGTCGTGAAGAAACCGGTGCCGGTCTGGGTCGAAACGGCTTGAAACATCGCCGTGCGCAGCGCCACTTCGGGCGTGTAGACCTGCTTGAGGGTGAGCATGAGCACGGTCAGCAGGAACAGTCCCACCACCAGCGTCACGAACGCGCGAAACTCCGGATCGCGCAAGTAATCCTGCACCCGCCGATGGCGCAACACGAAAAAGTGCAGCGCGAAGTTGACGCTGCCGAGAAACATGAAGACGCATGCGACCATCTCGACCACGACATTGTCGAAATAGCCGATGCTGGCATCGTGCGTCGAGTGGCCGCCGGTCGACACGGTCGAGAAGCTGTGGGCGATGGCATCGAACGGGGTCATTCCGGCCATCCAGTAGCAGACCGCGCACAGCACCGTCAGAGCCACATAGATGGCCCACAGCGCCTTGGCGGTCTCGGTGATGCGCGGCGTGAGCCGGGCATCCTTGGTGGGCCTGGGGCTCTCCGCTTTCAGCAATTGCATGCCGCCGACGCCCAGCATGGGCAGCAGGGCGACGGCGAGCACCACGATGCCGATGCCGCCCAGCCACTGGATCTGCTGCCGGAAGTAAAGTATGGAAATCGGCAGATTCTCCAGCCCGACGATGACGGTCGCTCCGGTCGTGGTGAAGCCCGACACCGCTTCGAACACTGCGTCGGTGAGCGTGAGCTCCGGCTTGTCCGAGATCAGCAGCGGCACTGCGCCGGCCAGGCCGAGCACGATCCAGAACATGGACACGACCAAGAATCCGTCGCGCGCCCGCAGGTCGCGCACCGCTTTGCGGGCCGGCCACCAGATCAGCGCGCCGACCACGACCAGAGCTCCGAACGACTCGAGAAACGGTTGCCAGTGCCCGTCGCGGTAATACAGGCCGACGGCAACGGGTGGCAGCATGGTCACGCTGAACAGCATCAGCAGCAGACCCAGGATGCGCTGGACGGTAAGGAAGTTCATCGCGGGCGCTTATCTGGCATGCCGGCGCGGCACGTCGAACAGACGCTCGACGGCTTCGACATGACGGCGATCGGTGAGGAACAGAATCACGTGATCGTCACGCTGAATCATGGTGTCGTGATGCGCGATCAGAACCTGGTCGCCGCGCGCGATGGCGGCGATGGTCGTGCCTTCGGGCAGCGGAATGTTCTCTATGCGCTTGCCGATGACTCGCCCTTCGCCTTGCACGCCGTGCACGATGACTTCCAGCGCTTCGGCCGCGCCGCGTCTCAACGAGTGGACGCGAACAACGTCGCCACGACGCACGTGCGCTAGCAACGAGCCGATGGTCACCTGTTGTGGCGACAGCGCGATATCGATGGAGCCACTTTGCATCAGCTCCGCATAGGCGGGCCGGTTGATCAGCGCCATCACTTTGTGACAGCCCAGTCGCTTGGCCAGCATCGCCGACAGGATGTTGGCTTCCTCGGCGTTGGTGACTGCGACGAACACGTCCGCGCTGTCGATGTTTTCTTCCAGCAGCAATTCTTCGTCGGCGGCGTCGCCACTGAGCACGATGGTGTTGTTCAGCTGCTCCGACACGCGCCGTGCACGACGCGGATCGCGCTCGATGAGCTTGACCTGATGCTCGCTTTCCAGACGCTGCGCCATACGAAACCCGATGTTGCCGCCGCCAGCGATCACCACGCGACGCACCGGGTCTTCCAGCTTTTGCATCTCGTTCATCACCAGGCGAATATCTTCGCGCGCGGCGATGAAAAACACCTCGTCGCCGTGCTCGATGATCGTATCGCCTTCCGGCTTGATGCTTTGACCGCCGCGGTAGATGGCCGCGACGCGCGCATCGCGACCCTGGATGTGCGTCGGCAAGTGCTTCAGCTGCTGGCCGACCAGCGCGCCGCCCTGCAGCGCCTTCACGCCGACCAGCCGGATGCGGCCGTCGGCGAAGTCGAGCACCTGCAGCGCGCCGGGATAGTGAATCAAGTGGATGACGTGCTCGGTCACCAGTTGCTCGGGGCTGATCGGCACATCGACCGCGAAGGCCCGGTCTTCCTGCGAGAACAGCTTGGTGTGCCTGGCGAAGTCGGCGGAGCGAATGCGCGCAATGCGTGTCGCATCCTTGTTGAACAGACTCCAGGCGATCTGGCACGCCACCATGTTCACTTCGTCGCTGTTGGTGAGCGCGATGAAAATGTCCGCGTCCCGCGCGCCTGCGGCTTCGAGCACGCTCGGCTGAGTGCCGCTCCCGACCAGCGTGCGAATGTCGAGCCGGTCCTGCAGGTCACGCAGCAGCTCGTCATTCACATCGACGACCGTGACTTCGTTGGCTGCTTCGCGCGCCAGGTGAGAGGCGGCGGTGCGGCCCACCTGTCCGGCGCCGAGAATGATTATTTTCATACCGGTTCCAGATTTGCGTACGCCAGCATCAGCCACTTGGGGCCCTGGCGCTCGAAATTCACTTGCACGCGCGCGTGGTGCCCGTCGCCTTCGAGCTCGAGCACGACGCCTTCACCGTACTTGCCATGGCGCACACGCTGGCCGAGGCGCACCCCGCCGACAGTGGACGCTTCTTCGCGCAACTGACTACCCATCCCACTGCGACGTGGCGCGTAGATCGGCCTCGAGATCTGAATGCGCGGCCGGATCTCTTCCAGCAACTGCGCAGGAATTTCCCGGATGAAACGCGAAGGCGTGCCGTAGCTGTCGACGCCATGCAGACGGCGTTGCTCGGCGTATGTGAGATACAGCTGTTTCATGGCGCGCGTCGTGCCCACATAGCAAAGGCGCCGTTCTTCTTCGAGCCCGTCGACATCGCTGATCGAGCGCTGGTGCGGAAACAAGCCGTCTTCCATGCCGCACAGGAATACCACTGGAAACTCCAGACCTTTGGCCGAGTGCAGCGTCATCATCTGCACCGCGTCCTCGCCGGCGCCGGCTTGTTCCTCTCCCGATTCGAGCACGGCATGCGACAGGAAGTTGGCCAGCGGCGAGGCCTCGGTATCGCCTTCGGGCTCATAGCCGCGAGCCGCCGACACCAATTCGTTCAAGTTGTCCACGCGAGCTTCGCCGCGATCGCCTTTCTCCTGCTGATAGTGGGCCATCAGGCCGCTCGCATGGATGACGTGATCCACCTGCTCGTGCAGCGGCAGCGTCCGTGTCTGTTGATCCAGCTGTTCGATCAACAGCATGAAGCCATGCAATGCCTGGCCGCCGCGTGGGCCGACTTCTTTGATGCTGGCGCCGGCGGCTTCCCACATCGAGCATGCGTTGGCGCGGGCATAGTTGCGCACCATGTCGAGCGTCTTGTTGCCGATGCCGCGCGTCGGCAGGTTCACGATGCGTTCGAACGACGCATCGTCGGTGCGATTGAACATCAGCCGCAAATAACCAAGCGCGTCCTTGATTTCGGCACGCTCGAAGAACCGCAAGCCGCCGTACACGCGATACGGAATGCGATAGTTCAGCAGCGCCTCTTCGAAGGTTCGCGATTGCGCGTTGGAGCGATACAGGATGGCGCATTCACTGCGCAGCCCGCCCTTCATCACGTACTCGCGGATGCGGTTGATGACGAAGTCCGCTTCGTCGCGCTCATTGAACGCAGCGTACAGTCTGACGGGGTCGCCTTGTTCGCCGCTGGTCCAGAGATTCTTGCCGAGACGGCCGCTGTTGTTGGCGATCAGCGCGTTGGCGGCGGCCAGGATGTTGCCCGTCGAGCGATAGTTCTGCTCCAGGCGAAACATTTGCACGTGGGGATAATCGCGGCGGTACTGCTGCAGGTTCTCCACCCGTGCGCCACGCCAGCGATAAATCGACTGATCGTCGTCGCCGACCGCGAATGGCAGTCCGTCCGGACCCGCGAGCAGCTTGAGCCACAGATACTGGATCGTGTTGGTGTCCTGAAACTCGTCGATCAGCACGTGCCGGAAGCGCTGGCGATAGTGCGCCAGCAAGTCCGGCCGATCACGCCACAGCTCGTACGCACGCAGCAGCAACTCGGCGAAATCGACGACGCCGGCGCGGTCGCACTGCTCCTGATACAGCTCGTAGAGCTTGATGAACTGCCGGCGCGTCGGGTCGCCGTCATCCTTGATCTGTTTGGCGCGCAGCCCCTCGTCCTTGCGCGCATTGATGAACCACATGATCTCTTTCGGGACCCAGCGCTCCTCATCGAGGTTTTGCGCCCTCAGCAGCCGGCGGATGGCGCGCAGCTGATCGTCCGAGTCCATGATCTGGAAGCTCTGCGGCAGATTGGTGTCGCGCCAATGGATGCGGAGCAGGCGATGCGCGATTCCGTGGAAAGTGCCGATCCACAGCGGCGCGCTCGGCACCCCGAGCATGGACTCGATACGCGCGCGCATCTCGCCCGCGGCCTTATTGGTGAAGGTTACGGCCAGGATGCCGTGCGGCGAGGCGCCTTCGACCTGCACCAGCCAGGCGACACGGTGGGTGAGCACGCGCGTCTTGCCGCTGCCTGCACCAGCCAGGACCAGCGTCGGCGCCAGGGGAGCTGCAACGGCGGCTCGCTGCGCGTCGTTAAGTCCTTCAAGTAAAGGGGAAACGTCCAGGGCGAGTCCTCACGTGGGCTAGTTTACCTCGGCAAAGAGCCACCTCAGGCACAGGGACGTGCCCGCCGCCACAGGCGGCGAGCGCAGGGGGAGAAGTCGCGCCTTTTCCCCTCTGCGCCCCAGCGCGAGTGGCAGGATGCCCGAGTCGCTGTATAAATCAGGCCGCGCATTCTAGCAGGGTGGCTGATTCAGTATGCTGTGCGGCCAGGATCGGTGCCGGGAGGCGTGCATGCGTGGTTGGCGCGGGATGTTACTTTCCCCTTGCGCGGTTTTGCTGACGATGGCGGGATGCTCCGAAGCCCCGAAATCGCCCGTTTCGGCGCCCCCGGCGACGACGTTGCCGAACGCACCGGCCGCCTCTCAGGGAACAACGACCGCGGTATCGGAGCCGCTTGCGGAGTCGGGGCTATCCATCAAGCGCGGCATCCTGACGTTGAGTCCCGATCACGGCGCTTTCCGCCCGTGCGGCGAGCAGGGCGATCTGCTGCTGGTCGATCAAACCGATGGCGTGCTTGCCCGCACTTTCGCTGCAGAAAAGGACGCGAATGGCGCGGACCAGCCGCTGAAGTTGTATATGGAGGCATACGGCGAGCGCGTCACGGACCAGCCAGCTCCGGCCGGTTTTGCGGGTACGTTCTTGCTTGAAGAGGCGCTGTACGCGGCACCGGACGGGCAGACGCGCGGCTGTGATTCACCCGCTCAGGACTACATCGTCGCGGCCCGCGGCAACGAGCCGTTCTGGAGCGTCGAGATCACCGAGGCGGCGCTGCTTTGGCGCCAGCCCGAGGAACCAAAAGAGATCTCCATCGCCGCGCCCCTCAATCAGAACTCCGAGGGCGCCGTGAGCTACGCCGCGAGCAACGATGCTCACAAGATCGAGGTATTGATCGAGGCTCAAGCCTGCCAGGACGACATGTCGGGCGAGTACTTCGCGTACGCCGCTCGCGCCACGCTGGATGGTAAGCAGTTCGCTGGATGCGCCCGCGTCGGTGAGTAACTGCGGGCGATCACCGTTCCCGCAAGGATAGATTGCCCGTCGCGCCCTCGAGTCCACCTGGGCGTCGACGTCGATACAAGGAGCGGAATATCAGCCCGATCAGCAGCGCCAGCAGCGGATCGGTGATGGAAGCATGCTCGGCGGGCAGCCAGATCTGCAGCAGTTCGACGCTCGTGGCTACGGTCAGCATCACGCCGAACGCGAAGTCGGTGGATGCGCCCCATTCGCGCACCACCCAGAGCAGCGCGCCATACAGAAACAGTTTGCCGAACAGTTGCACCCAGTCGATGGCCGCCAGATCCCAGCCGGTTTCGGCGAACACCAGGAACGGCCAGAAATCGAACTGCGCCACCTGCGGCGAGAAGTCGAACGGGGCCAGCTCCTCGATGACGAGCAGCGCGACGACCGCCAGCACCAGGGTCGCCCGGCGTGGCCGAGGCCGCAGCCGATGCATCAACACCACCATCGGCAGCAGCAACAACAACGCCAGCAGCTCGGCGGGCACGAACGTTTGATTCGCCATCACCAGGCGTCCGATCAGCACGGTCGCCATCAGCAGCAACAATGTTTCCAAGCGCCGTGGGCGGCTCACCAGCGCGGCCACCGCCTGATTCACCACCAACCAGCAGGTGAGAAAGATCAGCACGGTGATGAAATCGAAGCTGGGATTGAACAGCGGTCGCAACGCCGCCTTCAACTTGCCCAGATCGAACTGCGGCACGAACGGCGCGAATCGCCACGCGAGCCATAGACCGATCAACAGCGCGGCGCCAGGATCCCGTGTTTGCTTTTCTGCACGAGCTGGCAGATGCATCAGATGAGTCAGCGCAGCCCAGCCCACGCCTCCTACCGCACCCAGGAAGGTGCCTCCGGAATTCAGCACCAGATCCGTGAGACTGGGTACGCGCCTCGACACGTACACCTGCGCCACTTCGATTGCGAGCGACAGCAACGTGCCGAGCAAGGTCGCGATAGTCAGCGAAGGGCCGCGGCGCAACCGCTCGTTCAGCCACAGATACAAACAAAAGCCGAGCGGCAGATACAGCAGGACGTTGGAAATGCGATCGCCGCGACCGGC
The DNA here is from genome assembly GCF_016801985.1 of Steroidobacter gossypii. GTDB lineage: Bacteria > Pseudomonadota > Gammaproteobacteria > Steroidobacterales > Steroidobacteraceae > Steroidobacter > Steroidobacter gossypii. The sequence continues at coordinate 1,233,397 of NZ_JAEVLS010000001.1, forward strand.
GCGGGCCCATGACAGCTGGCGCAGCGCTCCCAGCAGGTCGTCCTGGGCGTCGAGTTTGAAATTGAAGGGATACAGCGAACCGTAGGCGATCAGCGCGATCACCGCCGCCGTCAGCCAGGGAATGAAGCTTCGTGGTGTGCGCGCCGGGGCCACGATGGGAGCGGCGTCCCTACAGCAACCTTATGGTCACGTAGTGATCGATCAACAACGCAGCGAACAGCAAGGCCAGGTAGGTGATCGAGAAACCGAAAGTTCGCATCGGCAGACGGGCGTCCTGACGCACCTTCAACTGCAGAGCGCGGAACAGGAACACGCCGCCGAGAATCACGGCCGCGGCTAAATAGAGCAGACCGCTCATGCCGGTGAGATACGGCAACAAGGTCACGATCACCAGCAGAATCGTGTACAGCAGGATATGCAGCCGTGTGAAGTCGCTGCTATAGGCGACTGGCAGCATGGGAATGCCGGCCTTCGCATATTCATCGCGGCGAGCGATGGCCAGCGCCCAGAAATGCGGCGGCGTCCACGTGAAGATGATCAGGAACAACAACAACGCGTGTGGATCCACCGAGCCCGTCACGGCCGTCCAGCCGAGCACGGGAGGAGCCGCGCCGGCCGCGCCGCCGATGACGATGTTCTGCGGAGTCGCATGCTTGAGCCACACCGTGTAGATCACGGCGTAGCCGATCAACGAGCAGAACGTGAGGACGGCTGTCAGTGCATTCACACAACCCGATAACAACACCATCGACACCACGCCAAGCACGAGGGCGTAGCCAAGCGCCTGTCGCTCGGTGACATGGCCGGTGGGCAGCGGACGATTGCGCGTGCGTGCCATCTGCTCGTCGAAACGGCGGTCCAGCACGTGATTGACGGCGGCGGCGGACGAAGCAGCGAGGGCGATGCCCAGCGTGCCGAAAATCAGGGCATTCAGCGGCGGCAGACCCGGCGCCGCCAGGAACATGCCGGCAACGGCCGTGAACATGATCAGCATGACCACGCGCGGCTTGCCCAGCTCGTAGTAGTCGCGCCAGGAGGCGGCCGGCTGAAATGAAGAAGTTTCCACGGCGGACATAGGGATGGCGTCGGTGACCAACGGCGGATTCTACAGATAAGCGCTGGCGCTTGCCGGTGAGTCGGGTCCGGCCCCCTGCCGTCGATCGCCCAGGACTAACGTAACAATCTGTTCATCCGCACTGTCGCGAGCAGCAACAGCGCCGCGACGCCGTTATGTGCAGTGGCCAACGACAGCGGCAACGCGCGCATCACCATGATCGGGCCGAGAATCAGCTGCGCGACAAGCACCAGGCCAAGTAGCGCACCCGCAGTCCGCACCGCCGGCGAGGCGCCTCGAAGCCATGCCAATACGCTCAGCGCTCCCAGAATCAGAGCGGCGGCAATGGCGCCGAGCCGGTGAACGAAATGAATGGCCACGCGCGCGGGGTGATCGAGCACGCCGCCTTCGTAATCGATGCCCAGGCCACGCCACAGCACGAACGCGTCCTGCACGTCCATCTCCGGCCAGTAGCTGTTCTGGCAGGTCGGAAAGTCCGGGCAGGCGAGGGCGGCGTAGTTGCTGCTGGTCCAGCCGCCGAGCATGATTTGCAAAGCCAGCACCACCAGGCCCACACCCGCCAGTTTGCGCAGGCCATGACTAGCCGGAGTGGACCGATCGGCCGGCTCGCTCGGTCGCATTGCCAGCCAGCCGAGCAGCGACAGCGTCGCCAGCCCGCCCACCAGATGCAACACCACGATCAGCGGCTTGAGCAGCAGCGTTACGGTCCACATGCCCAGCAGACCCTGGAAGATCACCAGCGCCACCAATGCGACCGGCAACGCCACCGGCTGCTGTGGATCCTGGCGATTGCGGATGGCCAGCCCGGCCAGCACCAGGATCAGCAAACCCAGGCCCGAGGCGAAGTATCGATGCACCATCTCCTTGATGGCCTTGTGATACTCGAACGGCCGATGCGGGAAGGCCTGATTCACGGCATCGACGTTCTCGGCGGCGCTGCCCGCGGTCAGATGGCCATAACAGCCCGGCCAGTCCGGACAGCCCAGGCCCGCGGCGCTCAGGCGCACCCAGGCGCCCAGCACGACCACGAGCAGCGCGAGCAGCACGCCGGCGAGCGCCAGGCGGCGAAACAGGATCAAACGTGATGTCATGAACGGCGGCGTCAAACAGCGACTTTGAGCGGGGGTGAGCGCGGCTGCCCTTTCAAGGCGACTCAACGTCGCCTTGAACCGCGCGAACGACGGTACACGGATGTACCGGCTGGCCGAGGCTCCAAGGACGGCTGCTTGAGGCGAGCAATCCTCGGCCCCAAATTGTAGATGCTAATTCACGAACGACGCCAGCCGGGTCAGGAAGGTGTAATCGCCCTCGATCGCCATCAGCGCGATCAACACCAGCAAGGCCAGCGGCGGCACCAGAATGGCCAGCTTCAGCGCCAGCCGTTCCCAGGCCATGTGCATGAACACCGCGACGATGACGCTCGCCTTGAGGAACATGAAAACCAGGATCAGCGTCCAGCGCAGCGCGCCCTGCAGTTGCAGATAATCGACCAGGTAGGAGAAGGCGCTGAATACGAACAACAGCACCCAGACCCAGAGATACAGTTTGATTGGGTGCTGCTGGCCTTCTGCGTGCTCACCCGCGTGTCCAGATGCATGTCCAGTCGCACGGGGCGCGGAGTGTTCCCCGTGCGACTGTTCCGGAACGGACTCCTGACGTACCGCCTGGTCCATGCTCGCTCCCGATTGCTGCGTGGTTACAGTCGCCACAGTGCTCACCACAAATAGAAGAATGCGAAAATGAACACCCACACCAGATCGACGAAGTGCCAGTACAGCCCGGCGATCTCGACGGTTTCGTAAGTACCCTTGCGATCGTAGAACCCGCTCAGCACGCGCCACGCGACCACCGTGAGATAAACCACGCCGCCGCTCACGTGCAGGCCGTGAAAGCCGGTGATCATGAAAAAGGCCGAGCCGAATTGCGCCGCGCCCATCGGATTGCCCCACGGACGCACGCCTTCCTCCACGATCAGCTTGGTCCACTCGAACGCCTGCATGCCGACGAAGGCCAGACCCAGCGCCGCGGTTGCAAACATCAGCAGCGCGGTTCGCTTGCGATCGCGCCGGTAGCCGAAATTCACCGCCATGGCCATGGTGCCGCTGCTGGTGATGAGCACCATGGTCATGATCGCGATCAGCAGCAGTGGAATGTGCTGGCCCGCGACGGTGAGTGCGAACACTTCACTTGGGTTGGGCCACGTATCGAGCGTCGACATGCGCACGTTCATGTACGACGTGAGGAAACAAGTGAAGATAAAGGTGTCCGAGAGCAGGAAGATCCACATCATGGCCTTGCCCCACGGCACCGGGAACGCCTGTTTGTCGGCGGACCAGTCCGCGGCCACGCCTCGAAAGCCGGGTTCCAACGTCGTCGGGTTATTGCTCATGTTGCTCTCTCACGTCGCCAATTCACGTCGATAGCAGGACAGCGAACAGACCCAGCCACACCAGCAACAGGTAATGCCAATAGACGGTGGTGAGCTCGACGCTCAAGCGCACGTCGATCAACTCCACGTCTTTACGCAGCGAGCGCACCAAGGTGCGCGCCCACACCACCAGTCCGCCCAACAGATGCAAGCCATGGACGGCAGTGAGCACGTAAAAGAACGCGACCGCCGGATTCGCCGGCGAGAACAGCTCCGAATAACGCAGCTCGCGCCACGCAAGCCACTGCCCGATCAGGAAAGCGATGGTCAGCAACCCAGCAGCAAACAAACACACTCGAGTTTGCTCGGCCTGGCCGCGGGCCACCGCGGAGCGTGCCCACTGCATCGCGACGCTGCCTAGAATCAGCAGCACCGTGTTGAACCAGAGAATGGAAGGATCGCGAATCGCCGCCCAATCGCCCACGCCGCCGCCCGGCATCCCGTGCCCGGCATGTTGACCCATGCGCATGTAGTACGCGGACACGAACAAACAAAACAGCGAAGTGATGACCGCAAGAAACACCCACAGGCCGACCCGCTTCGGCGAAAACGGAAAAGCGCCGCCTTCGGGCGTGGCCGCGACCTGCTTCTCCCACGGCTTGGCGCGGAATCGGGTGACCAGCACGATCCAGACGATGATGCCCGTCGCCAGAGCCGCGTATGCGACGGTCAAGCTCATGTCGGCACTCCGTGCTCACGACCGGCCGGAGTCGTTTCCGAGTGCGGCACATTCTGCGGGATGAAATCTTGCGGCGCGCCGGGCACGCTGTAGTCATAGGCCCAGCGATGTACTTCGGGCAGCTCCTTGCCCCAGTTGCCGTGCTTCGGCGGGGTCTCCGGCGTTTGCCACTCCAGGGTGGTTGCGCGCCATGGATTGCCATCCGCGACCGGACCTTTGAAGTACGAATGGATCAAGTTGTACAGGAACACCAGCTGCGTGGCCGCCACGATCATGGCCGAGATCGAGATCCACTGATTGGCCTCGTGAACCGAGGGCGGAATGAACTGTATGGCGTCGGGGTATCCGTAGTAGCGACGCGGCACGCCGAGGATGCCCAGGTAATGCATGGGCAGGAAAATGCAGTAGGCGCCGACGAAGGTCAGCCAGAAGTGCAGCTTGCCGAGCCGCTCGTCGAACATGCGGCCGGTGATCTTGGGATACCAGTGATAGATGGCGCCGAACACCACCATGATGGGCGACAGCCCCATCACCATGTGGAAGTGCGCAACCACGAAGTAAGTGCCCGACAGCGGCACGTCCACGGTCACGTTGCCAAGAAACAATCCGGTCAGCCCGCCGTTGATGAAAGTGAAAATGAAACCGATGGCGAACAGCATGGGCACCGTCAGATGCACGTCGCCGCGCCAGATGGTCAGCACCCAGTTGTAGACCTTGATGGCGGTGGGCACGGCGATGATCAGCGTGGTGGTGGCGAAGAAGAACCCGAAGTACGGATTCATGCCGCTCACATACATGTGGTGCGCCCACACCACGAAGCTCAGGCAGCCGATCGCCAGGATGGCCCACACCATCATGCGGTAACCGAAGATGTTGCGACGGGCGTGCGTGCTGAGCAGGTCCGAGACGATGCCGAACGCCGGCAGCGCCACGATATAAACTTCCGGGTGGCCGAAGAACCAGAACAGGTGCTGGAACAACAGCGGGCTGCCGCCGCTGTACCGCGTGGTCTCGCCCATCGAAGAAATCGCCGGCATGAAGAAGCTGGTGCCGACCACTGCATCCAGCGCCATCATGATCGCGGACACGAACAGCGCCGGGAACGCGAGCAGGCCGAGGATGGTCGCCATGAAGATGCCCCAGATCGACAGCGGCATGCGCATGAACGTCATGCCGCGGCAGCGGGCCTGCAGAATGGTGGTCGCATAGTTGAGGCCGCCCATGGTGAACGCGACGATGAAGATCGCCAGCGACGCCAGCATGCAAATGATTCCCCAGCTCGCTCCCGGCGTCCCCGGCAGCACGGCTTGCGGCGGATAGAGCGTCCAGCCCGCACCGGTTGGCCCGCCCGGCACGAAGAACGAAGCCACCAGCACCAGCACCGCCAGGAGATACACCCAGAAACTGAGCATGTTCAGGTACGGGAACACCATGTCCCGCGAGCCCAGCATCAATGGAATGAGATAGTTGCCGAAGCCGCCCAGGAACAGCGCCGTCAGCAGATAGATCACCATGATCATGCCGTGCATGGTGATGTACTGGTAATACTCCTGGGGCGCGATGAAGTTGAAGGTATCGGGAAAGCCCAGCTGCAATCTCATCAGCACCGACATCACCAGGGCGACCAGGCCGATCGCGGTGGCCACCAGTGCGTACTGAATGGCGATGACCTTGTGGTCCTGGCTCCAGATGTACTTGCGGATGAAACTCTGCGGATCGTGCAGCGCGTGCTCATGATCGCGGTCGGCGATTGCTACGAAAGCCATCGAGTCACACTCCTTCGATCTGTTTTGATGTGAGGCGCTCTTGCAGATTGGTCGGATGGCCCGCTACAGGGTACGTACGTAATCCAGCACGTCGGCGATGGTCGCATCGTCGGCGAGGATCTGAGTCATCGACCTCATCTGCGCGCCGTGAAAGTCCTGGGGATGTCCGCCACGAATGCCGTCGCGGAAGTTTCTAAGCTGCCGCGCCATGTACCAGTCGCTCATGTTGGAGAGTCGCGGCGCATTGGTGGCCCAGATGCCCTGGGCCTTGGCTCCATGGCACGAGGTGCACGTCTGATAAAGCTCTCGGCCGCGAACCGGATCGCCGACCACGCTGGCCGCTGGCCGGACTTCGGGCAAGGTTTTGATATAGGCCACGACGTTCTTGATGGCGGTGTCGTCGGCGAGCATGGTCGCGAACGGAATCATCTGTTTCGCGTACGTGTCCTGCTCGTGGGCGCCACGCACGCCGCCTTTGAAACTTTGCAGCTGACGCACCAGGTACCAGTCGGACTGACCGCTGAGCTTTGGCGCGTTCAACTCACGATTGCCTTCGCCTTGCGCGCCGTGACATGCCGTGCAGGCCGTGAACAAGGCTTTGCCGGCTTCGGCATCGCCTTTACTCGCCATCAGCGTTCTCTCGAACGTGGGTTGGGCCGCGAGCCACGTCTCGAAATCTTCTTGTTTGTCCACGACCACGCGTCCGCGCATGGCGAAGTGGGCCACACCGCAAAGCTGCTCGCACAGCACGTCGAATTCGCCAGTGCGGGTCGGCGTGAGCCAGAAGTAAGTCACCATGCCCGGCACCATGTCCATCTTCACGCGAAACTGCGGCACGGCGAATTGGTGGTTTACGTCCTTCGCACGCAACAGTATTTTCACCGGCCGGTCGATGGGCAGATGCAGTTCGGGGCTGGCGACCAGATGATCGTCCTGACCCACCGGGTCGTTCGGATCCATGCCGAACGGATTGTCGACGCTGATCAGATTGGCGTCGGAGGCGCCGAGCTGCCCATCCTTGCCGGGGAAGCGATATGTCCAGGCCCACTGCTGACCCAGCACTTCGACCACGTCCGCACCTTCCGGCACCGTGACGAAATTGGCCCACACGGACAGGCCGGGCGCGAGCATCGCCGCGATACCCACCGAGGTGATGCCGGTCAGCCACCATTCGAGCTTTTTGTTCTCCGGCTCGTAGTGGGCCTTGTTTCCCTTGCGATGCCGGTAGCGAATGATGGCGTAAGCCAGGAACAGGTTGACTGCCACGAACACCACGCCGGTGACCCAGAAGGTCACGTCGACGGTCGAATCCACGGTCTGCCAGTTGGATGCGATCGGCGTGAACCACCATGGGCTCAGGAAATGAAACAGCACCGTGGCCACTACCAGCACGATCAACGCGATCGCGATCGTCATAGGCGGTTTCCCCTTCTTCTGCCTACCAGTGCAGGGTGTTGGTTACATTCTGGGCGCCGTGCTCTGAACCGTGTTCTGGGTGGTACTCTGGGACACCCGATCCACGCCGGTGAACGGGTTGATGAAATGAGAATCCACGGCCACCAGCTCGGCATCCGCGTGACGCTCTTGCATCATCTTGCGGACCGTCTCTTCCTGATGCTTCCTCACGTACACCAGGATCAGATATTTACCGGCGGCAATATCGTCGTGGAATCTGCGCAGCTTTTTGTTCTCGGTGGCGATGCCGGTGAGGCCGCCTTCCCAGGCGCCGAACAGCGTCGCCGCACCGACCAGAATCGCATAGACCAGCGTGGGAACTTCGACGGTGGGGCCGAAGGGCTTGAAGTACATCAGCAGCGAGACGCCGATCAGGCCGACGATGAAACCGAGCGCGGCGCCGATGAAGCCGTCGCGTATAACGTCGAGTGTTTCTAAATAATTCGCGGAATGAATGTGCTGTTTTTTGAGGCCGCACTCGTCCTTGGAGATTACGTGCAGATAAAAATCGTTGACGCCCACTGCATGCAGATCGTCCGACACTTCCTGAGTGCACTTGAGCGTCGGTGACAGAAAGTAGATGCATTTCATGGCAATCCCCCGATTGCTTCGCTGAACCAATCAACCGTTAACGCGATACCTCTTTTGATACGTTGAACCAATCCATCCGAAGATGGCGCGCGAGGAAATGCCGTGGCGCACTCCCTCGCTTGCGCACCGAGTGTGTCACAGTTATCCGATATGCGACAGCTTCAGTAACTTCTTCAGATCCTCGAGCAAACCCTTCTGCGGCGCATCAGGCTCGTATTTCATCATTAGATTACCCAAGGGATCGACCAGATAAATCCGGCCGAGCCCGGGCGCACGGGCTGCATCCGGAAATGTTTGTAACAGTGTCTGGCCTTCTGGATTGTCGATGCGTCCGAGCAACAGGCCGCTCTGCTCGGCTTCCAGATAGGGCCGGTCGCAGCAGTTGGCGCTGACCAGAAACACCCGCTGAACGCGCGGCAGGTCGTCACCGAGCGCGAGTCTCGTTTGACGCATCAACGTAAGGGCTTGCCGACAGCGATCGTCACAAGCGCCGTCGCCGATATAAACCATGCTCCACTTGCCGCGCAGCGCGTCCGCTGCAAGTTTTTGATCCGCCATGGCGGGCAGCTCCACTTCGGGCAATGTCACAGGCGGATGAATCAGATCGCCCTTGTTGGTGCTGCCGTGGGGGCGCACGTCGAGGCCGTAGTAGAGAATGAATGCGAGCGCCAGGGGTGCGAAAAATGCACCGATCAAAATATAGATCTGGCGACGCGAGCGCGATGTTTGGCCAGCCGGCGCGGCCGGGTCAGCGGGGCGATGCATCTGTTGCCTTCTTGGTACGAACACTGGTGACAAGAAAAAGAATCAAAGCCGCGGCGGCCAGGGCGAACCACTGAACCGCATAGCCGATGTGGCGCTCGGGTTTGAAACCCAGGTGGGCTTCCCAGATCCGCTGGTAGCCGTCGGGATGTGAAGCATCGAGCAACAACACTCCGGGCAGCAGCTCGTGCCCCAACTGTTGCTCAAGGCCCTCGTGCGTCGGAAAGCTGAGTACGCGTGGCCACGGCAGGGTGGGGTCGATGGTCGGTGTCTCGAGCTGCAACCCAGCTCGCGGCAGAACATCGATGGTGCCGGTGATGGTTCGCTGTTCGTCGCTGACCGAGATGTCGGGCAATACCTGTCGCGAGGCACCGAGCGGCAACCAGCCCCGATCCACTAGAAGCCAGCCCGCCGAGGTCTCGAGCGGAGTGAGCACTCGAAAGCCGGGCTGTCCGGTATGTGACGGCATGTTGTCCAACAGAATCTGATGTGTCGGATCGTAGCGGCCGCTCACCTGCGCGCGCTGATAGCGCGGCAAGTTGTGAGCATTCTGCGAGGTGATCTCGACTTGCGCTTGCTGGCCAGCGGCGTATTGATCCAGGAGCGCCTGCTTCTGGTCGGCGCGATCGAGTTGCCAGTAGCCGAGTCGGATGAACAACGCCAGGCCGAGCAGCGTTAGCACCACGCCCAGCAGGCTGGGGCGAAACGTCCGGCTCGTTGCAGTTGTCTCGGTAGCGGTCACGATATACTGGTCGCGATCCGCCATCGCGGATCGGGAGGTCCCATGGTCAAAATCATCATCCTCGCCGGGCTGATCGCCGTCGTGCTCAGTCTCGCCTCCGGCCTGTTCTTCCTGGTCTACGACAAGGGTGAGTCGAAAAAGATGGTCAACGCACTGTCGGTCCGCGTGGGGCTGTCGGTGCTGCTGTTCCTGCTGCTGCTCCTGGCGTGGTCGCAGGGAATGATCAAGCCGCACGGCATGTAAAAAAGCCGCCGCGTTCAGTTGAAGCGGCGGCTCATCGTCAATCGCGGCGCGCCTTGGAGCGTTCTCTCGGGCGCGCCACCAGGTCGTCGTCGGATCAGAGCCAGTACACGAACACGAACAGGCCCAGCCACACCACGTCGACGAAGTGCCAATACCAGGCCACGCCCTCGAACGCGAAGTGATGCGTCGGCGTGAAGTGCCCCTTCAGGCAGCGGAACCAGATCACCAGCAGCATGATCGCGCCCATGGTCACGTGGAAGCCGTGGAAGCCGGTCAGCATGAAGAAGGTCGAGCCGTAGATGCCCGAGGTCAGCTTCAGGTTGTAGTGCTGATAGGCCTCGACGTACTCCATGCCCTGCAGGTACACGAACAGGAAGCCCAGCGCGATGGTCAGGCCGAGGAACACGTTCAGCACGCCGCGGCTGCCGGACTTGATCGCGTGGTGAGCGATCGTGATGGTCACGCCCGAGGTCAGCAGGATGGCCGTGTTGATCGCCGGCAGACCGAACGCCGGGATCACGTCGAAGTCGCCGCCCACGTCGCCGGGGCCGTCGGTCGGCCACGCCGCTTCGTAGTTGTCGCCACGGAGGATCTTGGTTAGGGCGCGCGTGCCTTCGCCACCCAGCCACGGCACCGAGAAGTTACGTGCGTACCACAGCGCGCCGAAGAACGCCGCGAAGAACATGACTTCGGAGAAGATGAACCACATCATGCCCATGCGGAACGAGCGATCCACCGCATCGTTGTAGAGGCGACCTTCGCTCTCCCTGATCACGGCGCCGAACCAGCCGGCGAACATGAACAGCAGGATGGCGAAACCGATCGTCATCACCCACGGGCCGGCGTTCGAGTGGTTGAGCCACATCGCCGCGCCACCCACGGTGAGGAACAGCGACACCGAGCCGACCAACGGCCACGGGCTACTGTGAGGAACGTAGTACTTCTCGGACGGCGCGTGCGTCGTTGTTGCGTGGGCCATAGCTTTAACGTCTGCCAGTCAGGTTCAAATTGATTCGGTTCTCAAGAAATCAGCTGGTGCTCTTGCCGTCGTACATGACGTAGGAGAGCGTCAGTCGATCGATGTTTTGCGGCAACTTCGGGTCGACGATGAAGCGCACCGTGAGCTCGCGCTCCTGTTGCGCATCGAACGGCTGCGGCGTGAAACAGAAACATTCGGTCTTGTGGAAGTACTTGGTCGCTTGCAGCGGAGCGATGCTGGGGATGGCCTGCGCTACCACCGCCTGCGTCCGCATGTTGCGCGCGTAGAACTTCGCCTCGTACAAGCGGCCGGGATGGACCTGCAGCGAGCCCTGTTCCGGCCGGAACTCCCAATCGCCGACCTGCGGCGAATCGGACAGCAGCTCGATGGTGATCGTGCGGTTCTTGTCTTCCTCCGCGGTGAACGAGCTGGCTTCCACCAGCTTGGTGCGATCGCCGTAGCCGGTCACATCGCAGATCACGTCGTACAGCGGCACCAGCGCAAAGCCAAACGCGAACGACCCGGCAGCAAAGATCCATAGCTGCCGGGTCAACGAGCGGTTGGCCTTTTTTTGCTCCAGGTCGCTCACGTCACCTTCACTGCGCTCGCATCACCGCCATGGCGATGAAGCCGAAGTAGAACGTCGCGGCGATCAGCAGCAGCCACAGCACGGTGCGCTGGACGCCGCGTTTACGTTCGGGATCGCGAATCTCGGTAGCCATTACTTCACTTCAGGAGCGGTTTCGAAGCTGTGATACGGCGGGGGCGAGCTCAGCGTCCACTCCAGGCCATGCGGCCGGCCGCTGTCCCAAACCTTGTCCGTCGCCTTTTCGCCGCCACGGATGCATGCGAACACGATGTACGCGAACAGCAGCTGCGACAGGCCGAAACCGAACGCGCCGATCGAAGAGATCATGTTCCAGTCGGCGAACTGCGTGGAGTAGTCCGGGATACGACGCGGCATGCCGGCCAGACCCAGGAAGTGCTGCGGGAAGAACAGCACGTTCACGAAGATGGTCGACAGCCAGAAGTGCGCTTTGGCCAGCTTCATGTTGTACATGTGACCGGTCCACTTAGGCAGCCAGTAGTAGGCGGCGGCCATCAGCGAGAACACCGCGCCCGGCACCAGCACGTAGTGGAAGTGCGCCACCACGAAGTAGGTGTCGTGATACTGGAAGTCCGCCGGCACGATCGCGAGCATCAGTCCAGAGAACCCGCCGATCGTGAACAGGAACAAGAAGGAGATGGCGAACAGCATCGGCGGCTCGAAGCTGATCGAGCCCTTGAACATCGTCGCGGTCCAGTTGAACACTTTCACGCCGGTCGGCACGGCGATCAGCATGGTCGCCAGCATGAAGAACATCTGACCCGCCAGCGGCATGCCCACCGTGAACATGTGGTGCGCCCACACGATGAACGACAGGAAGGCGATCGAAGCGGTCGCGTACACCATCGCGTCATAGCCGAACAGCGGCTTGCGCGAGAACGTCGGGATGATCTCCGAGACGATGCCGAAGGCCGGCAGGATCATGATGTACACCTCGGGGTGCCCGAAGAACCAGAAGATGTGCTGGAACATCACCGGGTCGCCGCCACCGGCCGCCTCGAAGAAGGTGGTGCCGAAGTAGTGGTCGGTCAGCAGCATGGTCACGGCGCCCGCGAGCACCGGCATCACGGCGATCAGCAGGTACGCGGTAATCAACCAGGTCCAGACGAAGATCGGCATCTTCAGCAGCGACATGCCGGGAGCGCGCATGTTCATGATGGTCACGATCACGTTGATGGCGCCCATGATCGAGGACGCGCCCATCAGGTGGACCGCGAAGATCAGCATCGGGAAACCGTCGCCCAGCTGCTGGGACAGCGGCGGGTACATGGTCCAGCCGCCGGCCGGGCCACCGCCCGGAACGAACAGCGTGCCGAGCAGCATGGTGAAGGCGAACGGCAGGATCCAGAAGCTGAAGTTGTTCATGCGGGGCAACGCCATGTCCGGCGCGCCCACCTGCAGCGGGATCATCCAGTTCGCCAGACCAACGAACGCCGGCATGACCGCGCCGAAGATCATGATCAGCGCGTGCATGGTGGTCATCTGATTGAAGAACATCGGATCGACCAGCTGCATGCCGGGCTGGAACAGCTCGGCACGGATCACCAGCGCCATCGCGCCGCCGATGAAGAACATCAGCAGGCTGAACAGCATGTACATCGTGCCGATGTCTTTGTGATTGGTCGCGAACAGCCAGCGACCGATGCCCTTGGCCGGGCCGTGGTCGTCGTGGTGATCGTGGGCAGCGTCGTGCGTGTGTGCGTGTGCCATGGTCTCTTACTCCGCCGCAGCAGCCGTGGCCGGCGCCGCATTCTCAACCGTCTGTGCCGAAGCCGCCGCAGGCGCGGCTTGTTCGCCGCCCTTCTGCTGAGCGAGCCAGCTGTCGTACTCCTGTTGAGGCAGTACGTTCACGACGACAGGCATGAAGGCGTGGTCGCGACCGCACAGCTCGGCGCACTGGCCGCGATAGATCCCGGGCTCGTCGGCGCGGAACCACAGCTCGTTCACGAAGCCCGGGATGGCGTCCTTCTTCATGCCGAAAGCCGGCACCCACCAGGCGTGAATCACGTCGTGCGAAGTCAGCAGCACGCGCACTTTCTTGCCGACCGGCACCACCAGCGGGTTGTCGACTTCGAGCAGATAGTTCTCGACGCTGTTCGGGTCGACGCCCGAGTCGAGCTGACGAGCATGGTCGCTGTCGCGGGCCAGGGTGGAGAAGAAGCTCACGTCCTGATCCAGGTACTCGTACTGCCACTTCCACTGGTAGCCGGTGACCTTGACGGTCATGTCCGAGTCGCGCGTGTCCTCGATCTTCACCAGGGTCGCGGCGGCGGGAATGGCCATGCCGACCAGGATCGCGACCGGGATGATGGTCCAGACGATCTCGGCCTTGGTGCTGTGGTCGAAGTTGGCGGGCACCGCGCCCTGGGAGTGGCGGAATTTGACGATGGAATAAATCATCATGCCGAACACCGCGATGGCGATCAGCACGCAGATCCAGAAGATCAGCATGTGCAGGCCGTGGATGTCGCGGCTCAACTCGGTCACACCGACCGGCATGTTGAGCTCCCATGCCGCCAGCGCCGCCCCGCTGGGCGCAAACGCGGCCCCCGCTAATGAACCGGCGGCGGCGTATTTCACGATCTTCATTGGCCCTTTTGCTCCCAAGTGCTTCGTTCTGCCCGCGTCCGCCCTTGCATAAAAAACGAACGCGAATCATGCGTGGCAGGACTGTCCGGTCGAAAGCGGCCGAAGCCCTTTCGACGCACGCGCCCGCAGTCCGACGCCGCGCTACTTCATAGCGCGGGCGTTTCGTTCATATTCCCCACCAGTTGCTTTAGACGAACCGCGAGGCTGCGGCGCTCGTCCTCTGTGAGAAACCTGCCCACCTCGCAGGCGCGACCGCGCGACTCCAAGACGAGTCGGCTGGGATGTAGCGCCGCCGGCGGGGCGTGGAGTGTAACCCTCGACCAATGTCTAGGAAATACCGATGACTGCACACCGCGGCGGTCCCAGTGTCTGATGATCACCGAGTCCTGGGTCACTGTAATGGTTTCCCGCTCCAGCCCTGATCGCATGGAGGCGCGGACCGCCCAGGTCAGCAACCCGATTTCCAGACCGGCAAAGGGCAGCACCGGCCAGAATCCCTGGGCTGTAAACATAAGAGCGACGACCACGGTCGGAGCCGCCACGGAAGCGATGAAGATGCGCGCGGTCTTGGGAGTGAGCGAGCGATGCGGCATCAGCTCGAGCACCCGCTCACCGGGGCGGGCCCCGGGCTTGGCGTCCGGGGTCGGGCGAGGCGGCGGCAGATCGGCCCGAGCATTCATCGTGTAGATACTGTTGTCGAACGGATGTGTCTTTGTTGGTCTATATCGCGCTGACTTTCTAAAAAGTTAACGTTTCGTGCGAGTCAAAACACTCAGGGGCACCCGCACTTCGTCGCCGGCCCGACGCCGTGGACGCAGCTCGGTCGCCCAGGCATGACCGTAGACCACTTCCACCGAGACCGATAGTGCGCCCTTTTCCGGGGTGGGCCGGACCGCCTCTCGCAGCGATGCCAGGTGACCCTTCGGAGTCAGTCCGCGGCTTCGGCCGTGCGCCAGGTTGGTCGAGCCCGTTGCCGTCAGCTCCTGCATCAACGCATCGAGGTGGGGGTAAGTTACCGTCAGCCTCTCGGTATCCATCACCGGCTCGGCGAGCCCGGCGCGGACCAGGGCGTCACCCAGATCGTGCATGTCGATGAAGCGGTGAACATGGGGGTGTGGGTCGATTTTGCGCCAGCTTTCGCGCAACTCGCGCAAAGTATCCGGGCCCAGGGTGGCGAAGGTCAGCAACCCGCCCGGCTGCAGCACCCGGCGCATCTCCTGGAACACGGCGTCTGGATCGTGGCACCACTCCAGCATCAGATTGCTGAAGACCAGCTGCGCACTGGCGTCCTTGATCGGCAGCTTGTGCGCGTCGGCGATCACCCGGTGGAAGCGCTTCAACCAGCTCTGTCGGCGGTTCGCTTCTTCGAGCATGCGGGGCGCGATGTCGAGAGCGATGACTTCCGCGGTTTTGTAGCGCTGTTTGAGCGCCTTGCTCGCGTGACCGGTCCCCGCGCCGAGGTCCAAGACCACCTTCGGCTGCAGCTTTACGAGATCGAGCCGCTCGAGCAGGCGATTGCGGATTTCAGTCGGCACTGCGGCCGCGGCGTCATAGCCGGTCGCGGCCTTATTGAAAGAGCGGCGGACGCGCGCGGGGTCAAGGTAGAACTCATCGGGCATGGCCCGATGAATCTTACCCGCTAATCGCGAGCTGCTCGTCCTCCAAGCGGCGCGAGCAGGTCGGCGCGCTCTGCTGGGCCAGCGGCTCCGCGGTGATGCCGAGCTTGGCGAACAGTTTGCGGTCCTGATCCTCTTCCGGATTTTCAGTGGTCAGCAGCTTGTCGCCGTAGAAAATCGAATTCGCGCCGGCCAGGAAGCACAGTGCCTGCGTCTCGTCGCTCATGCCGGAACGGCCCGCCGACAGACGCACGTGCGCCTTCGGCATGAGCAAGCGCGCGACGGCGATCACGCGCACAAAATCGAGCGCGTCGGGCTTTTCCGCGCCATAGAGCGGCGTGCCCGGGACCTGCATGAGCTGATTGATCGGCACGCTATCCGGGTGCTGAGGCAAGGTCGCCAGCGTATGTAGCAGCTCCGCGCGATCCTGCTCCTTCTCGCCCAGACCGAGGATGCCGCCACAACACACATTGATTCCGGCGTTACGCACGGCTTCGAGCGTGTCGAGCCGATCCTGATAGGTGCGCGTGGTGATGACTTTCTTGTAGTGAGACTCGGATGTGTCGAGGTTGTGATTGTAGTAATCCAGCCCCGCGTCCTTGAGCTGATGTGCCTGTTCCGGCGTCAGCATGCCAAGCGTCACGCACGTTTCCATGCCCATCGCCCGCACGCCTTTGATCATTTCGACGATCTGCGCCAGCTGCTTGGGCTTCGGGCTGCGATATGCGGCGCCCATGCAGAAGCGGGTCGCGCCATTCGCCTTGGCGGCGCGCGCTTTTTCCATCACGTCATCCAGGTCCATCAGCGGCTCGGATTTCAGGCCGGTCTCGAAGCGGATGCTCTGCGAGCAGTAGGAACAATCTTCCGGGCAGGCGCCGGTCTTGATCGACAGCAGCGTGCTGATCTGCACCTGGTTCGGGTCGAAGTACAGCCGATGCACCCGCTGCGCGTGATAGAGCAGATCGGAAAACGGTAGCGCGAATAGCTCGCGCACTTCATCCAGCGACCAATCGGTGCGCACCGCGCCCAGGCGATCGATCAGGGTAGCGCTGCGCGCGGCTTCGGAACGGGTCATATCCACGACAAACCTCGAGTTAATCGGTGCCGTGGCTGGCTCGACAGGCTCCATGCTCGTTCCGCCGCCACGGGGACGTTGGCGGAAGTATTCGTGGCGGTCGGGAAGCCTGTCAACCGATGTTCAGAACTGCAGTCGACATTATAGCGCGGCTGATGGTCGCCGCCGGGCGGCAACTGTGGCCGCCGCGCTGTGCGCTTTGCGGCCTATCTGGTCAGGAAGATCTCGATCTGTGCGCCGGTTGCGAAGGCGATCTGCCGATCAACGATAGCTGTTGCGAGCACTGCGCCGAGCCGTTGCCGCGCGAGTTGACCAAGCCGGCGCTTTGTGGCGCGTGTTCCACCCATCCACCCGTGTTCGATGCTGGTGTCGCGCCGTATCTGTATCGCTTTCCGGTGGATCGCATGATTCAGGGGCTCAAGTATCGCCGCGATCTGCCGTACGGCCGGATCCTGGGTTCTTTGCTTGCGCGTCATCTGGCCGGTCGGAACACACGACCGGAACTGGTGATTCCGGTGCCGCTGGCGCCGCTGCGCTATCGGGAGCGAGGTTTCAACCAGGCTCGTGAGTTGGCGCAGCCGGTGTGCAAGTTGCTCGAACTCGATCTGCGTAGCGACTTGCTGGTTCGCCATCGCGAGACGCGCGAGCAGGCGGCGCTGGATCGTAGTGAGCGACTGAAGAATACCCAGCGTGCTTTTTCGCTCATCGCTCCACTCGATGCGCGTCATGTGGCGATCGTTGATGACGTGGTCACGACCGGCAGCACCGTCAACGAAATCGCCAAGGTGTTGCGGGCTGCCGGCGCGCAATGGATCGAAGTGTGGGCCGTGGCCCGCCCCGCTCAACGAAACGTGTATTCCAGCAATATGCCGATGAACACCGACATGCCGAAGTAGTTGTTGTTGAGAAACGCGCGGAAGCACTTGTCCGGTTTGCGGTCGCGGATCAGCAGCTGTTGATACAAAGCAAACATCGCCGCGAATGCCAGGCCCAGTCCGTACCACAGGCCGAGCTCCATCTCGTGCCCGATCAGCCACAAACCCAGCAGCGTCATCAATTGCATGATGCCGATGATGAAGCGGTCCGCGTCGCCGAACAGAATGGCGCTCGAGCGGATGCCGAGCTTCTTGTCGTCTTCTCGATCCACCATCGCGTACATGGTGTCGTACGCTACGGTCCATGCGACGCCCGCAAGAAACATCACGATGGCGATGCGCGACACCTGATTGGTCTGTGCGGCGAACGCCATTGGCACCGACCAGGTGAATGCGATGCCCAGGTAGGCTTGGGGCATCGGGAAGAAACGTTTGAAGAAAGGGTAGGTGACGACCAGGATGCCGCCTGCCAGCGTCAGCCACTGCGCCAATTCGTTCAGCGTCAGGGCGAGGCCGAGTGCGATGAGACCCAGGGCCGCGCAGATCGCTATAGCTTCCATCGGATCGACCGCGCCGGTGACCAGCGGGCGATCTTTCGTGCGCTGCACGTGACCGTCGAAGTTGCGGTCGGCGAAATCGTTGATCGCGCAGCCCGCGGAGCGTGTCAGCACGGTGCCGAGGACGAACACGATGAATACGTGTGGATCGGGGCGACCGCTCGAGGATATCCATAGCGCCCACAGCACCGGCCACATCAGCAGCCAGATACCGATCGGCTTGTTCAATCTCGTCAGTGCTCCATAGGCACTGAGCTTTGCCCCTGCTCCTGGCAGGATCTCGGTGACGAATGCCGTCGCCGCGATCTTGTGACCGAGCCAACGCAAACGTTCCTTCACGGGCGCGAGCGGCTGGCTCGGCTGCCTGATTTCGATGTCCGGCGCTAGCGTCGGCTTCGCCGCGGCCATCTTCACCGTCTTGACGTACTCACCCGCCGCCCCGGCCGCCCTCGCGGCCTTCGCCGGCTCCGCCAACGTCGAGCCGGTCGTTCTCGTCGTTTCCGGCTGCGCCGGCGCCGCCGCCTTTGCCGCTGGCGTTTCGTCCTGCGCCGAAGCGTGCGAGCTCGATGATGAATGCGCCCCCGCCTTCGCCGCGCCCTTCGCAGTCTCGTGCGGTGACGGCGCGTTCGGGGTGCCCCTTACATTGTCATGCTGAGGCGGCACATTCGCCGTGGTCGCTGCGACTTTCACACGTTCATGGTGTGTGGGCGAACTGGGAGCCTGCGTTTTCGTTGCTTCGACTCGCGGCGGCATCGCTGCGGCAACAGCTGGCGCATGCGTCCTCGCCGTCTCAGGTTGCGTCGCCGCTTTCGAAGCCGGCGAGGTCGTCACATCTTTCAGCGGCGGCGGTGTTGCTACTTGAGGCGCGGTCGGCTTCGCAGGCTCATGATGCGCCGGTGAGATCGCTGGCGGCGGAGTGGTTACGTCACTTCGCGGTGGTGACACTACATGAGGCGCGGCAGGCTCGTGATTTGGCGGCGGGCTAGCCGGAGGAGAAGGGGTCACATCACTGTGCGGCGGTGAGGGCGCCGAAGTGGAGGACTTTGAGGCTTCCTGGTGTGCCAACGCTGCCGAAGCGAATGTTGTCGGTCCGGAATGGGCTGTCGTGGGTGCCGGTTTAGTCAGCGACTCATGCGAAGGCGATGTATCAGATGGCGCGGGCCCCGAGGGGCCCGCGGCCGCAGTTGCCACCGCCGGTTGCGCGGGCGAAGACGACGCGGGTGCCGTCTTCGGCGGCTCGACGCGCGGAGGCGCCGCGGACTTGGCCTTCTTAGAAGTCTCGCGACGTGGGGCCGCAGTCTTCACGCGATCAGAAGCAGAAGGAGCAGCACCAGCCGGCTGACCCGGTGCAGCCGAGGCGGGCGGCAGGACATGAAGCGGCTGCGTCTTGTCAGGCTGGTGACCCACCGAAGGCGCAGCGTTCAGCAAATCCATCTGCGCAGCGCCCGACTTGGGCGCAGCCTCCGCCGCGGCCGAGGGCTGCGTCGAATCGGGTTTGTGCGCGTTTTGTGGGTCTGTCACGAAGCTAACCGTCTACACCTTGCCGAATCGCTCACCCTGGCCAATCCATCGCCGCAGCAGCGGCGCAATGTTGGCCTCATTTTGGGCAAGCATCAATTCCGCCACTTCCTGAACCTTCGGCAACAGGTCCGAGTCGCGCACCAGATCCGCCACGCGCATCTGCATGAGGCCGGTCTGCTTGGTCCCAAGCAGCTCGCCAGGGCCGCGCAACTCCAGGTCCCGGCGTGAAATCTCGAAGCCGTCATTGGTAGCCCGCATGACAGACAATCTCTCACGCGCCACCTCAGTGAGCGGCGTCCGATACAACAACACGCAAGTGCTCTCCGCGGCGCCTCGGCCAACGCGGCCGCGGAGCTGATGCAGCTGAGCCAGGCCCATGCGCTCGGCATTCTCGATCACCATCAAGCTCGCATTCGGCACGTCGACACCGACTTCGATGACCGTGGTCGCGACCAGCAAGTCGATCGCACCTTCCTTGAAGCGCCCCATGACCGCGTCCTTCTCTTTGGGCGACATGCGGCCATGAACCAGCCCGACCTTCAACTCCTGCAAAGCTTCGGCGAGTATCGCGGCAGTCTCCTCCGCCGCCTGCGCTTCGAGCTGATCCGACTCTTCAATGAGCGGGCACACCCAATACGCCTGACGTTTTTGTTTGCACGCGTCCCGAATCCGCAGCACGACCTCATCGCGCCTGTTCTCGGGCAGGGCTACGGTCTTCACCGGCGTGCGCCCGGGCGGCAACTCGTCGATCACCGACACATCGAGATCCGCATACGCGGTCATGGCCAACGTTCGCGGAATCGGCGTGGCGGTCATGATGAGCTGATGAGGATATCGTCCGGACGCAAGCCCCTTCTCACGTAACAACAAACGTTGATGCACGCCGAAGCGATGCTGTTCGTCCACGATGACCAGGCCCAGCCGTCGAAACTCCACTTCCTGTTGAAACAACGCGTGCGTACCGATCGCGATCTTCGCCTCTCCCGACGCAAGATCCGCGAGCGAACGAGCTCGAGCCGCCGCGGCTCTCTTGCCCGTGATCAGCGCAGGGAATAACTCCAGCGGCGCCAGCCAGTTGGTGAAGTTCCGAGCATGTTGTTCCGCTAGCAATTCCGTCGGCGCCATCACGGCGACTTGGAAGCCAGACTCCACCGCTCGCAACGCAGCCAGCGCCGCAACTAACGTTTTCCCACAGCCCACGTCGCCCTGTACCAGGCGAAGCATCGGGCTCGCTTGCGAAAGATCGCGCTCGATATCGCGCCACGCGCGCGTTTGCGCGCCCGTGGGCTTGAACGGCAATGTTTGCAGGAAGCGATCGATCAGCGGCTCACTCACCGTGAACTTCCAGCCCGGATCTCGCTGAATCTCACGTCGCAGAAGCCGCAGGCTCAATTGATGGGCGAGCAGCTCCTCGAAGGCCAGCCGCCGCTGCATCGGATGCTGACCGGTAGCCAACAAGTCCAGATCGGCATCCGGCGGCGGACGATGCACGTACTGAAGCGCATCACGCAGCGGCGGCAGTTGCAACTGCGCCAGTACCGCCGGCGGAATCCAATCCTGCACCGATCGATTCGCAAACTCCCGCAAGGCCATGGCTGTGAGCTGTCGCAATCGCCCCTGCTGCACGCCTTCCGTCAGTGGATAAATCGGCGTGAGCACTTCTTCATTCGCAGCCGGCGCATCGCTGGCTACGCGCCGATATTCGGGATGCACGATCTCCATTCCGCTCGGTCCCCGCCGAATCTCGCCATAGCACCGCAGGCGCGTGCCGCGAGTCATCTGTTCATACTGCGAGTTGCTGAAATGAAAGAAGCGCAACGTCAACCAGCCCGATCCATCGCCGATTCGACACAACAACTGCCGTCGGCCGCGGAATGCGATCTCCGCGAGCTGGACTTCGCCTTCCACCACGGCGCGGTCGCCATGACGAAGTGAGCCGATGGGTACGACTTGGGTGCGGTCTTCGTATCGTAGCGGGAGCAGGAACAGCAGATCCTGAATGGTGGTGATGCCCAGCTTCGCCAGCTTCCCAGCCAGCGCATCGCCCACGCCCCGCAGCGTCGTCACTGGACGGATTTCGGGCGACACCGCAGCCGCAGGCAATTCAGTTCGCTTGCTCTTGGAAGGGGAGGGGTTCATTCACTGAATAGTGTACGGCAGGAGACGCGCTGATCGTGCCGATGAAGTGGCTGATGGTCTCAGCCGTGCAGATGCCGCGAGTTTCAGGCGCCTGAAGCGCCGCGGACGTCTCGGCGGTGGCTGTCGGGGGGAAGTGTCCTCCCGGCAAATGGGATCAACAGGGACGTTGACCCATTAGCGCTACATGGACGTACAAGCAACGCGCCGCGCGACAGCGCAGGCGCGGCGGGTGCAGCGGTGCCGGGAGGACACTTCCCCCCGGCAGCCGCCGCGAGCCACCGTAACCTCTGACAGTCCGAGCTCAGTCGAGCTCAACAATACAATCGATCTCGACGTTCGCATTCTTCGGCAGCGCCGACACCTGCACCGTCACCCGAGACGGATAAGGCTCGCTGAAATATTCCGCCATGATCTTGTTCAACGTCGGAAAGATCCCGAAGTCGAGAATGAACACGGTAGCGCGTGTGACCTGAGAGAAGTTACCGCCAGCCGCTGTGACGATCGCTTTGAGATTGTCGAACACACGACGAATCTCGACCTCGATCGAGCTCTGTTGCATTTCGCCGGTGGCCGGATCGAGAGCGATCTGGCCCGAGACGTACACCGTCTTGCCGACCTTTACCGCCTGGGAGTAGGTGCCGATGGCCTTGGGAGCATTCGGAGTGGAGATAACTTCGCGCGCCATGATGAACCAACCGTTGATGACGAGGAGCGCGGATTTTGCGCGCGTTCGCGCGCAATGACCACCTTGGGTTTGAACTAGGCGATCACGCGCGTCACGCGTAACACTTCGGGCATCTTGCGCAGACTCTTGATCGCATGCGCCAGATGTTTCCGATCTCGGACCTGCAGATCGAAGATCAGCGTCGACGCGTCGCCGTCACGCTCGTCGACCGCAACATGCTCGATGTTGGTCTCCGTCGTGGCGATGTTCGAGGCGATGGCCGCGAGCACGCCCATACGATTGGCGACGTCGATGCGAACCTCGACATTGAACAGACGATCGACGTTCGGCTGCCACGTAACCGTGAGCCACTTGTCCGGCTGCTTGCGGTAGTTGCGCAGATTGCCGCAGGCCTCGCGATGAATGACCACGCCTCGGCCACTCGACAGGTAAGCCATGATCGGATCGTTCGGAATCGGGAAGCAGCAGCGCGCGTAACTGACGACCATGCCTTCCGTACCCGCAATAGCCAGCGGCTCGGCCTGCGTGGTGGGCTCCGGCGGCTGGCTGCCGTCGGCGGGAAGCAGACGCCGCGCAACCAATGCCGCGAGCCGCTCGCCGAGGCCGATCTTCTCGAACAACTCGTCAGGTGTTTTCAAGTTGAGCTCCGCCGCCACGGCCTGCAGACGCCCTTCCGGAATCTTCTTCAGCACCAGTGACAGATCCTGCAGCGCCTGACTCAGCATGCGCTTGCCCAGCTCGATCGCCTCGCTTTGTTTCAGGCCCTTCAGGTAGTGACGAATAGCGGCACGCGCCTTCGCCGTGACGACAAAGTTCACCCACGCCGGATTCGGCGTCGCGCCCTTCGCAGTGATGATCTCCACCGTCTGGCCATTACGCAGCGGCGTGCGCAACGGCACCAGCCTGCGGTCCACTTTTGCGGCCACGCAGTGATTACCGATGTCGGTGTGGACCGAATACGCAAAGTCGACCGCGGTGGCATTGCGCGGTAAGCGACGAATCTCACCGCGCGGCGTGAACACGTATACCTTGTCCGGGAACAGGTCGAGCTTGACGCTCTCCATGAATTCTTCGGCGGAGTTGCCGCTGTGAGGCATCTCCATCAGGTGCTGCAGCCATTCGCTCGCGCGATCGCGATACGCGCGGCCGGCATCGTTGGAATCTTCGCCAGTCTTGTACTGCCAATGCGCGGCGATGCCTGACTCGGCGATTCGATGCATGTCCTCGGTGCGGATCTGCACTTCGATGGGCATGCCGTTGGGGCCGAACAAAGTGGTGTGCAACGATTGATAGCCGTTGATGCGCGGAATCGCGATGTAGTCCTTGAAGCGCCCGGGCATCGGGCGATACAGACCGTGCACAATGCCGAGCACGCGATAGCACTGATCGATCGAGTCCACGACGATGCGGAAGCCGAACATGTCGATGATGGACGACAACGGCACGCGCTTGCGCCGCATCTTCTGATAGATGCTGTAGAGATGCTTCTCGCGACCCTCGACGCGGCCGTTCACCTGCGCCTTCTCCAGGGCCTTGCGCAAGTTGTCCGCGATCTTGCCGAGGAACTGCTTCTGGTTGCCGCGCGCCTTTTTCAGCGCCTTTTCGATGATGCGATGACGGCCCGGATACAGCGCCTTGAAGCCCAGTTCCTCGAGCTCCGACTTCACCGTGTGAATGCCGAGGCGATTCGCAATAGGTGCGTAAATCTCCAGCGTCTCGCGCGCGACGGTGCGCCGTTTTGCCGGCGGCACCGAGCCCAACGTGCGCATGTTGTGAGTGCGGTCCGCGAGCTTGACCATGATCACGCGAATGTCGCGGACCATCGCGAGCAGCATCTTGCGGAAGCTCTCGGCCTGCGCCTCGGCTCGGCTGCGGAACTGGATGTGATCGAGTTTCGAGACGCCGTCGACCAGCTCCGCGACATCGGCGCCGAAGCGCTCGGCGATGTCGTCCTTGGCGGTCGGCGTGTCCTCGATGACGTCGTGCAGGATCGCGGCGACGATGGTCGGCGCGTCCATGTGCAGATCGGCGAGGATGTGAGCAACGGCGACCGGATGCGCGATGTACGGCTCACCGCTCAGGCGCTTTTGGCCCTCGTGGGCTTCGGCGCCGAATTCATAAGCATCGCGGATCCGGTCGACCTGCGCGGGCGGCAGGTAGGTCTCCAGCTTATTGAGCAGCTGGTTGACCCCTATGGAGCGTCTTCCGGTAGGTAAGAGATTCAGGATGGAAGACGCGTAGTCCATAAGCTGAAGCTGGGGACTTTATAGCGTGACTCAATCTCCGAGGCCGAGATGAGGCGCGCGCAGCTCGCCGGACATACCCGGAATTTCGGGCTCCGGCATCAGTTCGGGCTGCGGACGCTGCTCGGCTTCCTCGAGGATTTCCGGGCCGATGTGACCGGCGGCGATTTCGCGCAGCGCCACCACCGTCGGCTTGTCGTTTTCCCACTCCACCGTCGCCTCGGCGCCGTTGGCCAGCTTGCGCGCGCGCTTGGCGGCCACCAGCACCAGCTGGAACAGGTTCGGGATGTTGTTGAGGGAGTCTTCAACCGTGATACGGGCCATGCGGAACCTCGAGGATCGAAATCGGGGGATTGGCCAGCAGTATACCTGAGGCAGTGCCCAGGGCAGACCTTTCAGGTACCATACCGCGCCCCGCCGGCCGGGGTCCCTGAGGTTTTCTGGCAATACTGCGCCGGTAATAAGCGGAGAGAGTGGGTTATGACGTTTCGATTGGGCCCGGTCACAGTGTTGGGTCTGGGCTTGCTGGGCGCGATGATGACCACTGGCGCCGGCGCGGCCGATGCCGCAAAGGGCAAGGTTCTGGCTTACACCTGCCATGGCTGCCACGGTGTGCCGGACTATAAGAACGCCTTTCCCAACTACCGCGTGCCCAAGCTCGGCGGCCAGAATGAGGCGTATATCGTCAGTGCGCTGAATGCCTACGCCAATGGCGAGCGCCCGCACCCGACCATGCACGCGCAGGCCGTGACCCTGACGCCGGAAGAGCGCGCCGACATCGCGGCTTTCTTCGCCGCCGAAGGCGGCCTGCAGAACAAGGAAGTCGTCGGCACGCCGCCGCCGGCCACTCAGACCTGCGTGGCCTGCCACGGCGCCGATGGCGCCAAGACCGTTGCGCCGGACTATCCGAAGCTCGCCGGTCAGCCGGCCGACTACCTGGTGCATGCGCTCAAGGACTACAAGAGCGGCAAGCGCAAAAACCCGATCATGGCCGGCATCATCAGCGGCGTGGACGAGAAGGACTTCGAGGCCATCGCGGAATTCTTCTCGCGGCAGCAGGCCCTGTGCACGACCGATCAGATTCAGAAGCACGGCAAGTGCGCGGCCGAGTAATCGGCGCGCCCATATCGAAAGTCAGTTCGAATCGTTAGCGCCTCGATCGTTGACCGGAAGGCGCGGGAGCAGTCGCGGTGGAGAGCTTTCGCGCATTTCGCATTCATCAGGAAGGCGGCAAGATCGTCTCGCGTTTCGAGACGATCCCGCTCGAGGCGCTCAGTGCCGGTGAAGTGGTGGTGAAAGTCCGCTACTCCACCATCAACTACAAGGATGCGCTGGCCGCGACCGGCGCCGGCAAGATCCTGCGGCGTTATCCGCTGGTGGGCGGCATCGATCTGGCGGGCGAAGTGGTGTCGAGCGCCGCTCCGCAATTTCAGCCCGGCCAGAAAGTATTGGTCACCGGCAGTGGCCTTTCCGAAACGCATGACGGCGGCTACGCCGAGTTCGCGCGTGTGAACAGCGACGCAGTCGTACCGATTCCCGCGGGCCTCGATGAATTCCAAGCGATGGCCATCGGCACTGCCGGCTATACCGCGGCGCTCGCCGTCCACCGGATGGAGCAGAACGGGCAGAAGCCTGACGCGGGCGAAATCGTGGTGACCGGTGCGACCGGCGGCGTCGGCAGCATCGCCATCGATATCCTCGCGGCGCGCGGCTATCGCGTCGTCGCTGTGACCGGCAAAGAATCGTCCACCGAATATCTGCAGCGGCTCGGCGCCGCGCGCGTGCTGCTTCGTGATCGGATCGACACCGGCAGGCGCCCGATGGAAGAAGCGCTGTTCGGCGGCGCCATCGACAATGTCGGTGGCGAGTTGCTCACCTGGCTGACGCGCACCGTCGGCTTCTTCGGCAACATCGCCAGCATCGGTCTCGCCGCGAGCCACGAGCTGAACACGACCGTGATGCCGTTCATCTTGCGCGGCGTGAGTCTGCTCGGCGTGAACTCTGTATACACGCCGCGAGAGTTGCGCCTGGAAGTATGGCAACGGCTCGCCAGCGATCTGAAGCCGCGACATCTCGACAGCATCGTGACGCGCACGATCGGCTTCGAGCAGTTGCCGAGCGCGTTCGACGATTATCTGAAGGCGAGCGTCACGGGCCGCACTGTCGTGCGCATCGCGGGTTGAGCGTCGCATGGCCGACGCAACTCTCGTCGCCGGCGCGGCGCAATTGGGCATCGAGCTCGAGGAACGCCAGGCCGCACAGCTGGTTCGCCTGCTCGACGAGCTGGACGACTGGAATCAGCGCATGAATCTCACGGCCATCCGCGAGCGCGGCGCGCAGATCACCAAGCATTTGCTCGACAGCCTGTCCGTGCAGCGATTCCTGCAGGGCGAGCGCGTTTTGGACGTGGGCACCGGTCCAGGCTTTCCGGGCTTGCCGCTCGCGATCGTGAATCCCACGCGGCAATTCACGCTGCTGGACTCGACCGCCAAGAAGCTCAAGTTCATCGATCACGTCGTCGGGTTGCTGGAGTTGCCCAACGTACAGACCGTCCATACTCGCGCGGAAAATTTCCGCCCGGCGCAGCGATTCGATATCGTGGTGTCGCGCGCGGTCGGTCCGGTAGAGCAATTCGTCAAATGGGCCGGTCATCTATGTGTCGGCGGCGGGCGACTGCTGGCGATGAAGGGGCGGCACCCCGCGGCCGAGCTGGAAAAGCTGCCGAGCGGCTGGAAACTTGCGGCGGTCCATCGACTTAACGTGCCCGCTCTGGACGAAGAGCGGCATCTTGTGGAAATCTGCCGCAGCCACGAACGGCTGTAGCGCCACGGCTGGCGATTCGAGCCCCACTCCAGCCGCAGATTCGAGCGTTGCAAATTCAGCGTTGAGCCGATTGCCTGACTCATTAACGGATTGGTCCCATTCATTATTCCATGCATCGCATTCTCGCCATCACGAACCAGAAAGGCGGCGTCGGCAAGACCACGACGAGCGTCAATCTGGCTGCCTCGCTGGCGGCGACCAAGCGGCGCGTGCTGTTGATCGACATCGATCCGCAGGGCAACGCCACCATGGGCTGCGGCATCGACAAGCGCACCGTGGAGCGATCAACCACCGACGTGCTGCTCGGTGATAGCGATGCGGCCTCGGCGATGCGCGCGGTGGACTACGCCGATTTCAAAGTGATGCCCGCCAACCAGGACCTGGTGGCCGCGGACGTGGAGATGATGGGCAAGCCGGGTTGCGAAGCCCGCCTGCGAGATGCGTTGCAGCCTGTGCTGGAGCAGTTCGATATCGTGCTGATCGATTGCCCGCCGGCGCTGAACATGTTGACTGTGAACGCGCTGGTGGCCGCCGAAGGCGTGCTGATTCCGATGCAGTGTGAGTATTACGCCCTGGAAGGCTTGAGCGCGCTGATCGCCACCATCGACCAGATCAAGGCCGGCCCGAATCCCAAGCTGGAGATCGGGGGCATCCTGCGCACCATGTTCGATCCACGAAACAACCTGGCGAACGAAGTGTCGGCGCAATTGATCGAGCACTTTGGCGACAAGGTGTTCCGCTCCATCATTCCGCGCAATGTGCGCCTGGCCGAGGCGCCCAGCTTCGGCAAGCCGGCATTGCATTACGATAAAGAGTCACGCGGCGCGCTGGCTTATCTGGCGCTGGCCGGAGAGATGATTCGCCGGGAGGAAGAAACATTCAATGTGGCGCCTCCCGCCGCCGATGCGGTCGCGTCATAGCATGATGAACCCATGACAACCATGGCGAACAAACGACCCTCACTCAGCCGGGGGCTGGGCGCCTTGCTAGGCCAGCCAGCCGCGGCCACGTCTCCCGCCGCTGCCGCCGTGGTCACGGCGTTGCGGCCCGCCGACGAAGAGTTGCGCAAGCTGCCGGTGGATCTGTTGCAGCGGGGCAAGTATCAGCCGCGCATCGATCTGCGTCAGGAAACATTGCAGGAGCTGGCGGACTCGATCAAAGCGCAGGGCGTGGTGCAGCCCATCGTCGTGCGTCCCATTGGCAGCGAGGCGGGCGAGAGCGGCCCGGCCGAGCAGCGTTACGAGATCATCGCCGGCGAGCGTCGCTGGCGTGCGGCCCAACTGGCCGGATTGCATGAGATTCCCGCGGTCATTCGGCGCGTGCCCGATGAGGCGGCCATCGCGATGGCGCTCATCGAGAACATCCAGCGCGAGAATCTCAATCCGCTGGAAGAAGCACGCGCTTTGCAACGATTGATCACCGAGTTCGAGATGACGCATGCGACTGCCGCCGAGGCGGTGGGCCGTTCTCGTGCCGCAGTTTCGAACCTGTTGCGTCTGCTCGATCTGGGCGAAGAGGCCAGCCGGCTGGTGGAACATCGCGAGCTCGACATGGGGCACGCGCGCGCCTTGCTCGGCATCGAGAACAAGCGGCAGCAAGCGGAACTGGCGGCGCAGATCGCCCAGCAAAAACTTTCGGTGCGCGATACCGAGGCGCTGGTGAAGCGCGTCGCGGCGCAACCATCGGGCGGCTCGCAACAGGCGGCGCCCCGCGTCGATCCCAATATCCGCAAGCTGGAAGCGGACCTGAGCGAAAAGCTCGGCGCCAAAGTGCAGCTCCAGCACGCCTCCTCGGGCAAGGGCAAGCTGGTCATCAGCTATCATACGTTGGAAGAGCTCGACGGTATTCTCGAGCACATCCAGTAAGCGGCGTCGTCCACAGCACGCCACGCCCATCAGGTCAGACCAGGTAAGGTTCATGATTCGGCGTTCCAGGGAAGTTTGCTCACGGGAGGTCCGTTCAAGATGCGAACGGCTCCAGTGCTGATCGGGGAGTGGCTGCGCACTGCGACTGGTTACATTTCCTGTGCGTTGCTGCTGACATTTACTGCAGTCTGTAGTGTTCCGGCGCACGCCGAACTGAAGATCGACGGCCGGATCGACGAAGCGCAATGGCAGCAGGCCGTTCACTGCGACGATTGGCGACGCACGCTGCCGTTCGCACGCGATGAGCCCCGTTACGGCAACCAGCTGCACATACTTTCCACCGAGGCGGGCCTGGCGGCCGCTTTTATCATCGACCAGCCGCCCAGCGAACGGCGCATCAAGCCGCGCACGCCGCGCGACTCGGAACGTTTGATCGGCGACACGGTGTCGCTGATGGTGGACTTCGACGCCAACGCGCAGATCGGCTATGAGTTCACCGTCGGCCTCGGCGGCGGCATTCGCGACGGGCTGATCACCAATCAAAACAAGTTCGATCGCGACTGGGATGGCGCCTGGCAGCACGCCGTGTACGAGACCGAGCAGCAATGGTTCGTGGAGCTGTTCATTCCCTGGTCCAGCATCAGCATGCGCGAGTCGGGCGAGGAGAAGCGCGCCATCGGCGTGTACGGAACGCGTTATCTGTTCGAGCGCGGCGAGCGCTACGCCTGTCCGGGCATCACCAGCGAAGCGGCGGTGTTTCTTTCCGAATTCCGCCGCATGGAGATCTCACAATACGCCGCGGTCGCAAGTTTAGACGTGGTGCCGTATGCAACCGTCATCTCCGACTTTGTCGAGGACGACATGCGCTTCAAAGCCGGCGCCGACATCAATTGGAAGGCGTCGCCGAATCTGTGGCTGTCGGCCACCTTGAATCCCGATTTCGGCCAGGTGGAAAGCGACGAGCTGGTGGTGGATTTCTCGGCCATCGAAGTGGTGTTCACCGACAAGCGGCCGTTCTTTTCCGAGAACCAGGGCATTTTCGATCTGCGCACGCCCGCCAATGGACAACTCGTCTACACGCGGCGCATCGGTTCGGCGATGGACGATGGCAGCGCCGCGTCCGCCGATATCGACGCGGCATTCAAGCTCACTGGCACCGCAGGCTCGCTGGTGTACGGCGGCTTCGTCGTGCAGGAAGACGATTATCGCAACCAAGGTCCCGGTCGCTTGTTCGCCGCCACTCGCGTCGCGCTGCCGATGGAAAACGCTCGCGTCGGCTATCTCGGCACCTGGACCGACCGGCCGTTCCTGGATCGCGACGCGCTGCTGAATGCCTTCGATTACGAGCTCGCAACCAGCGACGACTGGCGCATCAGCGGCCAAGTGATTCGATCCGACATCGGTACCAGCGGGCTGAACCTGTTCATGGGCGATGCCATAGCGATCGCTCGCGGCACCTCGCCCTCACGGTACGAGATCAACACGCACGGTTACGAGTCGTGGCTGCAGGCCGATTTCAATCGCAGTTCGCCGCTGATGCATACGCTGAAGCTGCTGTACATCGACGACGATTTCGACATGAACGACCTCGGCTACATGGAGCGCAACGCGCTCAAGCAGGTCGAGTGGGAAACCAATCATCGCGTCGCCAATGCCGGCGGTGGACGGATCAATGGTGAAACGCGACGGCTCTACACGTTTTATCGTGAGAACACCGACGGTCAGCGTCTGCAATCGCGCTTCGCGCTGTCGCGCGATGTGAGTTACTCGAGTGCGTGGACGGCGTTTCAGGAGCTGCGCTACGTCAGCAGCGGCGTGGACGATTTGATTTCCCGCGGCAACGGACCGGTGCGTCTCGACGATCGCCTTTCCGGCTACATGGACATCACCACGCCCCGCTACGGCGACTGGCAATTCACGTTGGGCTCGTATCTTTATCAGCAGGGTGTCGAGGATTACTCCGCGTGGCTGCAGTTGGTCGCCGCCTGGTATCCCACCGAAAAGCTGACGGTGCGGCTGGATCTGCTCCCGCAGTACTCCTCGGACTGGCTGCTTTGGGAAGAAGGCAATCTGTTCGGCTCGTTTCGCGCCAGGCGACTCGACTACGACTTCCGACTGGACTGGATCCCCGCGCCGCGCCACGAGCTGCGCATCAAGTGGCAATGGATCGGCATCGATGCCGACCTGCGCCAGGCCTATCGCACCGATGCGGCCGGGAATCTGTTGCCGGTGAGCGATCCGGTCGCGCCGTTCACGGTCAACAATCTCGGCCTGCAGGTGCGCTATCGCTACGAGCTGGGCCCGATGTCGGAGCTGTTTCTGGTGTACGCGCGCGGCGGCTACCATTTCCTCGACGACGACCAGCGCCATGTGAACCAGCTGTTTCAAGACATGACCGACGTGCGCGACGCGGATCAGTTCCTGATCAAGTTTCGATACAAGTTGTAAAACTGGCATGTCGTCGCGAGCGGCCGGCGCAACCGCCAAAGTCGAAGTCAAGTGACAAAATGCCCCACCCGCGCGGCATCAACCCAGCCGAATAGTCATAAGTCACGATCGAGACCGACCAATCTTCCTTGTAGCACTGCAAAACGCTGCGTATAATTCGCCGCCGTTTCCGGCCGGGCGGTAATCCAAAACGTGCCACACACGTCATTAACGTGACTGCGCGCCGCGGCAAGCTCCTGGCGTTGAAATTCGCCGCGATACAGCTGGCAAGTACGGGTCTGGCAGCGCTCGTCTTTCTGGCGCTGAGCGGCATGAACGCGGCCCGCTCGGCAGTCGCGGGTGGGTTGATCATCGCGTTGGGGACCCTTGTGTTCGCATGGCGGTTGTTCGCCACAGACTGGCCCGCGGCCAGCGCGGCGCGCGGGTTCTACGCGGGCGAATTGTTGAAGTGGATTTGGGTGGTCGGCGCATTTGCGCTGGCGTTGACTCGCGGCGGTATGGAAC
The DNA here is from genome assembly GCF_016801985.1 of Steroidobacter gossypii. GTDB lineage: Bacteria > Pseudomonadota > Gammaproteobacteria > Steroidobacterales > Steroidobacteraceae > Steroidobacter > Steroidobacter gossypii. Next base: position 1,265,664 of record NZ_JAEVLS010000001.1, read on the forward strand.
CGCTGCCCCTGCTGGTGGGCTTGGTGGCCAGTCAGTTCGGGTTCTGGGTCGCGATGGGAATCTTCAAATAGCTTTGTACGCGAGGTGGGGTTGATGGCTGAGCATGGTGGTCCGGCGACCATGACCGATTACATCAAGCACCATCTCCATTTTTTGGAGATGCCGGTGGGCGAGGGCAGCTTTTGGGTGCTGCACCTCGATAGCATCTTTTTCAAGCTGCTGTGCTCGGCTGTGTTCCTGTTCGCCTTCTTCCGCGTGGCGCGTCGCGCGACCCCGGGTGTGCCTGGCAAATTCCAGTGCTTCATCGAGATGATCGTCGAGTTCGTCGACACCTCGGTGAAAGAGACCTTCCACGGCAAGAGCAAGCTGATCGCGCCGCTGGCGATCACCATCTTCTGCCTGGTGTTCCTGATGAACTTCATGGACATGATCCCGGTGGACTGGCTGCCGGCGGCGGCCAGCGCGGCGGGTATCCCTTACCTGCGCGTCGTGCCGACCGCGGACCTGAACACCACGCTGGCCATGTCGCTGACCGTGTTCCTGCTGATCCAGTACTTCGGTGTGAAGCACAAGGGCATCGGCACCTTCGTCGGCGAGATGTTCACCGCGCCGTTCCACGCGCCCAACATCGTCGGCAAGATCCTGCTGGCGCCCGCCAACCTGCTGTTGCGCCTGATCGAAGAAGCGGTGCGCCCGGTTTCGCTGGCGCTGCGTTTGTTCGGCAACATGTACGCCGGCGAGCTGATCTTCATCCTGATTGCCTGCATGACGCTCGGCGCGAGCCTGACCAGCGGCCTCACTTACGTGATGGCGCCGCTGCAGTTCGTGGCCGGCTTCGTCTGGACCGCGTTCCACGTTCTGATCATCACGCTGCAAGCGTTCATTTTCATGATGCTGACCATCGTGTATCTGAGCATGGCCGCCGAGCACCACTGATCCCGTTTCGATCGTTCGATATCAACTAGCTGTTTTTCTGCACGCACCGGAGATTCAAATGGAGAACATCACTCAAATTGCCGACGTCATGAGCTTTACCGTGATTGCCGCGGGTCTGCTCATCGGCCTCGGCGCGCTTGGCACCGCGATCGGCTTCGCGTTGCTCGGCGGCAAGTTCCTGGAAGGCTCGGCTCGCCAGCCGGAGCTGACCGGCATGCTGCAGACCAAGATGTTCATCGTGGCCGGCCTGTTGGACGCGATTCCCATCATCGGCGTCGCCATCGCCCTGCTGCTGATCTTCGCCAATCCGTTCATCGGTCAGCTCGGCGGCTAACGGGCCGCTTCTGTTCGATCGGCGCCAGGCGGCGCCTGTGCATGGGTTCGCCGCCGTCAGTGAATCGGAGTAAGCATGGATCCCACAATAACTATCGTCGTCCAAGGCTTCGCGTTCTTCGCGGTGGCTTGGCTGGTCATGAAGTTCGGCTGGCCGAACATCATCGCGGCGATCGAGGATCGGCAGAAGAAGATTGCCGAGGGTCTCGCGGCTGCCGAGAAGGGCGAGAAGAGCCTGGCGGAAGCCAAGAACTCGGCCGCCGACATCATCAAGGAAGCGCACGCGCGCGCCGCCAAGATCGTCGAGCAGGCCAATCGCCGCTCGGCCGAAATGGCGGAAGAGGCGCGTGGCGTGGCCTCGGCGGAAGCCGAGCGTCTGGTGGCCACCGCACGTCAGGAAGCAGCGTTGGAGTCGGGCCGCGCCCGCGAGCAGTTGCGTAAAGAGGCCGCCGGTCTGGCGGTGCTTGGCGCGAGCAAGCTGCTCGGTCGCGAGATCGACCCCAAAGCGCACGCCGACTTGCTGGACAAGCTGGCGCTGGAGATCGAGCGCGGGTAACCGCGTCCGATCTTTCGAGACACTGGAGCATTCATGGCCGAAAAAGCCACCATCGCCCGCCCCTACGCCAAGGCTGCGTTCGAATCGGCGCGTCAACACAACGCGTTCGAGCGTTGGTCCACGGTGCTGGCAACCGCCTCGTCGGTGGTGCAGGACGAGCGCGTTGCCCCACTGCTGTCGAATCCTCTGGTCAAGCCGGAGGAATTGACCGGTTTGATCGCGGACATCGCCGGTGAGTCGATGGACGATCGGACCCGCAACTTCCTGGCCACGCTGGCCGACAATCGTCGGCTCGCGCTGCTGCCGGAAATCGCCTCGATGTACGAAGCGCTGCGGGCCGAAGCGGAGAACACGGCGGACGTGCAGGTGGTCTCGGCGGTGGCTTTGAACGATGCGCAGAAGCAGCGCCTCGCCGCGGCCCTGAAGCAGCGCTTGAAGCGCGAAGTGCGATTGCATTGTGAAGTGGACGAATCGCTGATCGGCGGCGCCATCGTGCGCGCGGGCGATTTCGTCATCGATGGTTCGCTGAAGGCGCGCCTCGACCGGCTGGCGGTCGAGATGACCCATTGACCCCCGGACGATCCAGCGCCGTCACCAGTGCCACAACAGAATTGACCGAGGATTGAGCTCATGGCCATCAAGGCATCTGAAATCAGCGATCTGATCAAGTCGCGCATCGAGAAGTTCTCGAGCGTCACTGAAGCGGCGAACATCGGCACGGTGGTCACGGTCACCGACGGTATCGTGCGCATCCACGGCCTCGCCGACGTGAAGTACGGCGAAATGCTGGAATTCCCCGGCGGCAGCTTCGGCCTGGCGCTGAACCTGGAGCAGGACTCGGTCGGCGCGGTGGTGCTCGGCGAATACAAGCACATCGTCGAAGGCGACACGGTGAAGACCACCGGCCGCATTCTCGAAGTGCCGGTCGGCGAAGGCCTGCTGGGCCGCGTGGTCGACGCGCTCGGCAATCCGATCGACGGCAAGGGCCCGATCCAGGCCATCCGCAACTCGCCCATCGAGCGCGTCGCGCCGGGCGTGGTGTACCGCAAGTCGGTGGCCCAGCCGGTGCAGACCGGCTACAAGGCGGTCGACTCGATGGTGCCGATCGGCCGCGGCCAGCGCGAGCTGATCATCGGCGATCGCCAGACCGGCAAGACCGCTCTGGCCGTCGACACCATCATCAACCAGAAGAACTCCGGCATTAAGTGTATCTACGTCGCCATCGGCCAGAAGCAGAGCTCGATCGCCGGCGTGGTGCGCAAGCTGGAAGAACACGACGCGATGAAGCACACGATCATCGTGGCCGCGTCGGCTTCGACTCCCGCCTCGATGCAGTACCTCGCGCCGTACGCCGGTTGCGCCATGGGCGAGTACTTCATGGACAACGGCGAAGACGCGCTGATCATTTATGACGACTTGACCAAGCAGGCCTGGGCGTATCGCCAGATCTCCCTGCTGCTGCGTCGTCCGCCGGGCCGCGAAGCGTATCCGGGCGACGTGTTCTACCTGCACTCGCGTCTGCTCGAGCGTTCCGCTCGTGTGAACGAGGAGTACGTCGAGAAGCAGACCGGCGGCAAGGTCAAAGGCAAGACCGGCTCGCTCACCGGCCTGCCCATCATCGAAACTCAGGCCGGTGACGTGACGGCGTTCGTGCCGACCAACGTCATCTCCATCACCGACGGCCAGATCTTCCTGGAAGGCGATCTGTTCAACGCCGGTATCCGTCCCGCGATGAACGCCGGTATCTCGGTCTCCCGCGTCGGCGGCGCCGCGCAGACCAAGATCATCTCCAAGCTGGGCGGCGGCATTCGTCTGGCCCTCGCGCAGTACCGCGAGCTGGCGGCGTTCTCGCAGTTCGCTTCCGACCTCGACGAGTCGACCCGTCGTCAGCTGGAGCGCGGCCAGCGCGTGACCGAGCTGATGAAACAGAAGCAGTACGCGCCGATGTCGGTCGCGGAAATGGCGCTGTCCATCTACGCCGTCAACAACGGCTACATGGATAAGGTCGAGCTCAAGAAGATCGGCGCGTTCGAGCAGGGTCTGCAGGCGTTCGCCAAGACCAACTACAAGCAGGCCATCGACGGCATCAATTCGAACCCGGTGCTGTCGCCGGAGAACGAAGCGGCGCTGAAGAAGATCTGCGAAGAGTTCGCGACTTCGGGCACGTACTAGAGTTTGTCGAGCTGGGTCCCGCACTGAGAACGACATGCCAGGCGTAAAAGAAATCCGCATCAAGATCGCGAGCTTCAAGAGCACGCAAAAGATCACCAAGGCCATGGAAATGGTGGCCGCGAGCAAGATGCGCAAGGCGCAGGAGCGCATGCGCGCCACGCGCCCGTACGCGGAGAAGATCCGCACGGTGATCGGACACTTGCGCCTGGCGAATCCGGATTACAAACATCCGTTCATGGTCGAGCGCGAGGCCAAGTCGGTGGGCTTCATCGTCATCAGCACCGACCGCGGTCTGGCCGGCGGCCTGAACGTCAACTTGTTCAAGGCGTCGCTGGCGGCGATGCGCGAGTGGCAGAACAAGGGCGTGAAGGTTTCGGCTTGTCTGATCGGCTCGAAGGGCGTGCAGTTCTTCCGCCGCCTCGGCAACGTCGAAACGCTCGCCACCGTCACGCACCTGGGCGACCGCCCGCACGTGAACGATCTGATCGGCACCGTGAAGGTGATGCTGGATCAGTATCGTGACGGCAAGCTCGACCGGTTGTTCCTGATCAACAACGAATTCATCAACACGATGAGCCAGAGGCCCGTCGTGCGCCAGCTGCTGCCGGTGGTCACCGAAGACGCCGACAAATTGCAGAAGCTGTGGGACTACATCTACGAGCCGTCCGCGGCCGAGCTGCTCGATGGCGTGCTGATGCGCTACATCGAGTCGCAGGTCTATCAAGGCGCGGTCGAAAACGTCGCCTGCGAGATGGCGGCGCGCATGGTCGCGATGAAGAGCGCGACCGACAACGCCGGCAAGCTCATCGACGAATTGCAGCTGATCTACAACAAGGCTCGCCAGGCGGCGATCACCAAGGAGATCAGCGAAATCGTCGGCGGCGCCGCCGCGGTTTAGTTTCGACTCGAGCGGCGCGACGCGATTACAGAATTTTTGAGGAACGACACATGGCAACCGGCAAGATTGTCCAGATCATCGGCGCGGTCATCGACGTGGAATTTCCGCGCGACCAGATTCCGAAGGTGTACGAAGCGCTGAAGCTCGAAGACGTCGATCTGACGCTGGAAGTCCAGCAGCAGCTCGGCGACGGCGTCGTGCGCACCATCGCAATGGGCGTGTCGGAAGGCTTGAAGCGCGGCCTGAAGGTGAACTCCACCGGCGCGCCGATTTCCGTGCCAGTGGGCAAGGGCACGCTCGGCCGCATCATGGACGTGCTGGGCACCCCGCAGGACGAGAAAGGTCCGGTGCAGACCCAGACCACGTTGCCGATTCACCGTCCCGCGCCGTCGTACGACGAGCAGGCCGGCGGTCAGGAGCTGCTGGTCACGGGCATCAAGGTGATCGACCTGCTCATTCCGTTCGCCAAGGGCGGTAAGGTCGGCCTGTTCGGCGGCGCCGGCGTGGGCAAGACCGTGAACATGCTCGAGCTGATCAACAACATCGCCAAGCAGCACTCGGGTCTGTCGGTGTTCGCGGGCGTGGGCGAGCGTACTCGCGAAGGTAACGACTTCTATCACGAGATGATCGAGTCGGGCGTCATCGACACCGCCGACCTGTCCAACTCGAAAGTGGCGATGGTGTACGGCCAGATGAACGAGCCGCCGGGCAACCGTCTGCGCGTGGCGCTGACCGGCCTGACCATGGCCGAATATTTCCGCGATGAAAAGAACGAAGCCGGCAAGGGCCGCGACGTGCTGCTGTTCATCGACAACATCTACCGTTACACCCTGGCCGGCACCGAAGTGTCCGCGCTGCTCGGTCGTATGCCTTCGGCGGTGGGTTACCAGCCGACGCTGGCCGAAGAAATGGGCGTGCTCCAGGAGCGCATCACTTCCACCAAGACGGGCTCGATCACGTCGATTCAGGCCGTGTACGTGCCTGCCGACGACTTGACCGACCCGTCGCCGGCGACCACGTTCGCGCACTTGGACGCGACCGTCGTGTTGTCTCGCCAGATCGCGTCGCTGGGTATCTACCCGGCCGTGGATCCGCTGGACTCCACCAGCCGTCAGCTCGATCCGCTGGTCATCGGCGAAGAGCACTACAACGTCGCTCGCGGCGTGCAGGCGGTGTTGCAACGTTACAAGGAACTGCAGGACATCATTGCGATCCTGGGTATGGACGAGCTGTCGGAAGACGACAAGCGCACCGTGTCGCGCGCTCGTAAGATCCAGCGCTTCCTGTCCCAGCCGTTCAACGTCGCCAAGGTGTTCACCGGTCAGGACGGCAAGATCGTCCCGCTCAAGGACACCATCCGCGGCTTCAAGGGCATCCTCGAAGGCGAATACGACCACCTGCCCGAGCAGGCGTTCTACATGGTCGGCGCCATCGAAGAAGCGGTCGCGAAGGCGAAGACTCTCCAGTAACGCGGAGCGAGGCGGCGGCCTTCGCGGCCGCCTGTTAAGGCGAATTCGCGCTGCGAAAGTCGCTTCTTTCGCAAGCGAAGCAGAAAAGTGCCGGGAGCACTTTTCTGCAAGAGGAACAGTATGGCCACAATTCACGTCGATATCGTCAGCGCCGAAGGCCAGATCTTCTCCGGCGAGGCCGCCATGGTGTTCGCTCCGGCCGCCATGGGCGAGATGGGCATCGCGCCTCGTCACGCGCCCTTGCTGACGACGCTCAAGCCCGGCGAAGTCCGCGTGCAGCTGCCCGGCGGTGAAGAACAGCTGTTCTTCGTCGGTGGCGGCGCCATCGAAATCCAACCTCATCTCGTCACCGTGCTCGCCGACACCGCTCTTCGCGCCAAGGACATCGACGAAGCCGCTGCCCTGCAAGCCAAGCAGCGCGCCGAAGAAGCACTGAAGGATCGCGGCAGCCAGATCGAGCTCGCCGAAGCTCAAGCAGAGCTCGCTCGCGCCATGGCTCAGATCAAGGCCATCGAGAAGCTGCGCAAACTCAAGCAGTAGTCGCGCTTCGAGCTCCGGATCTGCTGGCCGCTGATCGCGGCGAGACGTTTCCGCGGAAACGTCTGACAGCGCCGAAACATCCCGGCATTTGGATCGATGGAACCGTGTCAGCGCCGAAACTTCCTTGTGAGCACTGCCGGGCCCTGGTCCCACGCTTCGTCGTAAGCGACGAGCAATTTCAGGCCATCATCAAGGCGCTTTCCGACGGATCGACGACGCTTGCGACCGCGGAGCTGAAGCATTTCGTCCACTGCAAGGACGAGGAGGCACAGGCTTGGATGGAGCACCTGCTCAGCTGTGCTTCCTCATGGCCATTGGCGGAGGCCGATCAGCAAGTGCTTCACCAGATCGATCAGGTCTTCGGCGAAGTCCCCAAGCCAGACCACTTCACGAACCACACCCACTGCAGTGAATGCGAGGAGCACGACAGCACGCTGCGGATGAGAACTCGCGAAACGCTACGGCGCGAGGATCTGGGCAGCAGTGGCTGGGACCCACTCAATTTCTCCAGCGCGGCAGGGATCGGGTACCTGTTTCCTGCGCTGGCGCGCTTCGCCTTGCTGCCCGACGCGTGTAGCAGACGCCATGACTGGTATGGCAGCCAACTGCTGTTTCATCTTTCTTTCGAAGCAGGCAGCAACAGGTTCCTGGCATGGTGCTCGCCGCGCCAGGCAAACGCCGTGTACGACCTCCTGTGCCATCTGGCCGCCACCCGGCTTCACAACATCGAGGACTATGGCCAAGAGGCACTACTGAGGACCGCGCTTGACGCGTGGCGACGGCCCGATCTTCCGAAGCCTGGCCCCCTGACTTCCCCGCTGATCATATAAAGACAAAGGAGTTTCGATGGGCGTCTCCCTGTCCTATTCGTGCTCGGCTCCGATACCGCAGCAGGATCGCGCGCGATTGCTCGAAGCAGTCGACCAGGCCGTGGATTCCTTTACCTGGTGGGCCGAACCGATCTGCCTTTGGGAACACGAGGGATCGGTCGCCGGCGACACCAAGATCTTCCTGCTGGCCTACTCGACGAACGCAGGCGAGACGCGCGAAGTCGAGCCCGAGGACGACACCATCATGGCGTGGCGCGACACCGTGCGAATCCTGGAGCTCCTGCAAGACTATGCCAGGACGTATCGGCTGGTTTGGAATATCGACCTGGCGGGCGAGCCCTTCGGACAGATTCGCGGCGACAACGAGCAGGATGCCGTGACATTTGCTAACGCGGCCAAGATGCTGGAAGCGATTACTGGCTTCGGCCCTACCCATCCCGAGCTGCCGCAGCGGATCGCCGAAATCGATGCGAAGTTCAGCGACCGCTGGGAAAGCTGACCGCGCGAGCAATATCCAAAAGTTTCGAGGTTCCTTACCGCGCCCGAAATCCGTGATCCCGAGCGAACACAGCCGCTTGTGTGCGCGAGTGAACATCCAGCTTTTCGAATACGCGAGAGACGACGTTGCGAACGGTCTTCTCGCTGATGTGCAAGCTCGCGGCGATCTCGGCGTTGCTGCGGCCGGCGGCTAAACCTCCCAGAACTTCACGTTCGCGAGATGACAAAGCGCCGAAGCGGTCAATTTCACGCACATTTGCGGCGCCTCTGCCGCAAAACTCCAGGACGATCTCCTTGAATCGCGCCCACGCCGGCTCATCCGCAAGCAGCACGTGATTGCGCGAATCCAGCTGCACGAACTCCGCATTCGGGATCTCAGCGGCCAGCTCGCGACTGGCACTCAATGGCGTGACCTGATCATCCACGGCATGGATGACCAACGTCGGCACCTTGACCTGAGGCAGTAGCTCGCGCACATCGATCTCCGACCGAGCCAACATCAGATGCGCCGCAACCTCCGGCGTCGTCGTGCGCCGGCACAGCTCGTTGAACCATTCGAGCTGCTGAGGGCTGGCGCCAGGGGCGAAGCGAGAGGTGAAGACTTGCCGGAACGCCACCGTGTCGGTGCCCCAGCCAAAACGAATCAGTTCGACGATAGCCTGGAAGCGACGCAGACCCTGCGGGTCGCCGCGCTTGGCCCAGCCCGTGGCGTAGCCGCCGTAGAGAATCAGATGAGAAACACGCTCCGGGTGCCGCACGGCATAGGCGATGCAAGTCGCGGCACCTTGCGAGATACCAAGCAGTGCCACCGGCCCATCACATTCGGCCGCGCCGATCACGGACTCCAAATCATCCGTCCACCGCGGCAAGGAAACTTCAGGCACCTCCCACTGCGACATGCCACAACCGCGCTCGTCGTAACGAACGAAACGGAAACGCTCGGCGAAAAACTCGATCCAGTGCCGCCACACCGGGCTCTCGAGGTCATATTGCAGGTGCGTTAGCCAGTTCGCGGCCTTGACCATGGGCGGCCCGCTGCCGATCGACGCCCATGCCAGCCGCACCCCGTCGCTGGCCCGGACGTATCGAATGGTCTGACGGATCGTGTGCCCCATGCGCCCGCCGAAGTCGGGACGAATGTCCCGCATCGGCACCCGATCATGCCTGCGTTCGGGACATCCTTCATCTATTTCCACGAGACCGCCGGGCGGATGCTATCCGGGTTCCACACCACGTCCGGAGCTCCCATGAAACGCGTCCTGGTTCTGCTGTACGGCGCAGCCTGTTACGCCGTATTCCTTGCCACTTTCGTCTATGCGGTGGCCTTCCTCGGCAACTTCTTCATCGGCAATTCGATCGACGCTGCGCCCACCACCGGTATCGGCCAGGCGATCGCGATCGATATCGCGCTGCTCGCGGTGTTCGCGCTTCAACATAGCGTCATGGCGCGCCCCGCCTTCAAGCGGTGGTGGACGCGCCTGGTGCCGCCCGCCGCCGAACGTAGCACCTATGTTCTCTTTTCCAGCCTGGCGCTGCTGCTGTTGTTCTGGCGGTGGCAGCCGATCGGCGCCGTGGTGTGGAACGTCGAGAGCACCGCCGGCCAAGCCCTGCTGTACACCGGCTATGCGTCCGGCTGGATCCTGCTGCTGGTGGCCACGTTCATGATCGATCATTTCGATCTGTTCGGGCTGCGCCAGTCGTGGCTGTACTTCCGCGGTCGGCCGTATTCGGAGCTTTCGTTCCGTACTCCCGGCTTGTACAAGCTGGTGCGACATCCGATCTACGTCGCCTGGCTGCTCACGTTTTGGTGCACGCCCATCATGACGGCCGCGCATCTGCTGTTCGCGTTGCTGACGACGGCTTACATTCTGATCGCCGTCCAGCTCGAAGAACGCGATCTCATCCGCGCGTTCCCCGAGTATGAAAGTTACCGCCGGCGCGTGCCCATGCTCATCCCATTCATTCGCGTCCGAACCAAGGACGTCGTGGCCACACCTGGCGAGGTCCGATGATTCACAGCCTGTCCGTGTTCCGTCCATGGAGAAATACGCGCCACGATTAGTGTCCAACATCGATAGGCTTCCGCGCTCCGGCACGCTACGATGGGGCCCATGCGATTGGGCTTTGAACATACATACGCAGCGCTGCCGGCGCGATTTTTCGCAGCAGTTCCACCGACCACGACCGCCGATGCGCGCATGGTCATTTTCAATCGTGCTCTGTGGGATGAGCTCGGGCTCGATCCGAACGTCGACGAGACTCAGGCTGCCGCGCTCTTCTCAGGTAATGAGCTGGCCGAGGACTCCACGCCGATTGCGATGGCGTACGCAGGCCACCAGTTCGGGCAGTTCGTGCCGCAGCTCGGCGACGGGCGGGCCATTCTGCTCGGCGAAGTGCGTGGGCGAGACGGCGTTCTGCGCGACATTCAATTGAAAGGTTCCGGTCGCACGCCGTTCTCTCGCGGAGGCGATGGTCGCGCGGCGATCGGGCCGATGCTTCGCGAATATCTCATCAGCGAGGCGATGCATGCGCTCGGTATTCCGACCACGCGATCGCTCGCTGTCGTCGCTACCGGCGAGCAGGTATATCGGCAGCAGATCCTGCCTGGAGCGGTGCTGACTCGCGTGGCGGCGAGCCACATCCGTGTGGGAACATTTCAGTTCTTCGCAGCTCGCGGCGACAGAGAAGCACTGCAGACGCTCTTAGATTACGTGATCTCGCGGCACTATCCCGAAGCGGGGGCGGCAGAAGTGCCAGCGCTTGCGCTGCTCGAAGCAGTGACGAAGCGACAAGCTTTCTTGATCGCCGACTGGATGCGCGTCGGCTTCATTCACGGTGTGATGAACACCGACAACATGGCGCTATCCGGCGAGACCATCGACTATGGCCCATGCGCATTCATGAACAGCTACGACCCGCAGACGGTATTCAGCTCCATCGATCTGGGCGGACGGTACGCCTACACCAACCAGCCCGCCATCGCTCAGTGGAATCTGGCGCGACTGGCTGAAACATTCCTGCCGCTCATCGACGCCGACACCAACAAAGCGATCGAGCTGGCGACCGGGGTCGTGGAAGACTTCGTCGAGCACTTCGAAGCCCGATTCCTGGAATGCATGCGCCGGAAGATCGGCCTCGTGTCCGAGGAAGACGGCGACGCCGATCTGATCTCGCGATTGCTGGCAGCGATGCAAAACGCCAAGGCAGATTTCACTCTGGCCTTCAGTGCCATCTCACGGGCGGCCACCAGCGCGGGCGAAGCCGCGACATTGCGAACAATGTTCGCAGGTGCCGCCGAGATCGACGAGTGGCTGAGCGATTGGCACATGCGCCTGTCGCGAGACCCGCAAACTCCAGACCAGCGCGCCGAGACGCTCCGTCTCGCCAATCCCGAGTTCATTCCTCGCAATCATCAGGTCGAGGCCGCTCTCGAAGCGGCAACTTCAGGCGACATGCAGCCGTTCAAGCGACTGCTGGCAGTCTTGCAACGGCCGTATGACAGACAGTCGGAATTCGAGGAGTATCGGCTGCCGCCGCCTCCGTCCGAGGTTCCTTACAAAACGTTCTGCGGAACGTGAGTTGGTGGGATCAGGCTGCGTGCTGCGCAGGCGCGGATTCAGCAGCACGGCGATTCGCGTTGGGCGCGTCGTTAGTGCGGCGGTTACGCTCGGCCTGACCGAGCAATTCCAGGGCGGCGGGAGCCTGCTCTTCACCAGCAAACGCGGCCAGGCCGGTCGACAGCCGAATGCCGCTGTTGACCGAGCTCAATCCCCAGTGAACGAACGCGTTGCGAATCGTTTGTTCCATCGCGCCGGCTTCGATCGAGCCGCTTTCGGGCATGACGACCACCAGCCGGCAAGTGTTGGCGGGCGCAGGCAGGCGCACCACCCAATCGAGCTTCGGGCGCATGGCTTCATGTGCGGCACTCAACAGAGTATCGGAAATCGCTCCCGAGCCGCCGTGATGCTGGAATGCCGTGGGATCCGCGGCATCGAGACCGATGCTCAGGACTTGCAATGTTTTCTGAGAGCGACCGGCCTGGACGATCTCCGCTCGCATACGACCGACCAGATGTCGCGCGGTATGCGCACCGTTCTCCAAATCGACCGTCGCCGGCTCGTGGGCTCGGCCCGTGCGTGAGGACTGACGACGGCGAATCGCGGTGATGCCCGCCTGCACGCGACCAACGAGCTCTGATAAAGAGTTCTGCCGCATCAGGTATTGATCCACGCCCATGCAGTAGCCCTGCTCATGAACGCGCACGTCCGTCGTCTCGGTGGGCATGATGATATAAACCGGTGCGAGCGACAGAATACGCAGGCGAGCCACGAATTCGATTCCGTCCACCGGGGGCACCGAGCTGTCGGTGACCACGACCGGAAACCACTCGCGAGCAAACATCGTGAGCGCTTCAACGCCGTCGGCGGCAGCGGCCACTTCGTAGCCCTGCAGCTTGAGCAGCGCCGCCGCCGACTCGCGCATGCCCGTGTCGGCATCCACGATCAGGACGCGGCGCGGAGGTGAAAAATCGGGCGTGGCGCTCATGTGGGCTGCTTTGTTATACGTGAGGGAGCAACGTTACTCCGTACGCCGGTGTCAGCGTTAACGCGCCTGCCATTTCTGTGAGGCCGTCTGTGACTATGTCGGTCAGGCACTACACGAGTTGAGGGCTGGATTGTGCGCCAGTTCGCAATTCGCAGCCGGAGCCGCCCCGTTCCGCCGACGGGCGTCCGCCCGGCGAATGGCCAGTGCTCGATCGGCACCGCTGGCGATGGCGGGCGCATGTCCCGATAATGCGGCTCATCGAGGCCGCGTCGGCCTGCCACCATTCATTGCCCATGCCCCTGTCCATCGTCATCCTGGCCGCCGGCCAGGGCAAACGTATGAAGTCGGAGCTGCCCAAGGTGCTGCAGCCCCTGGCCGGTCGCCCCATCCTTTCCCACGTGCTCGACACGGCGAAACAGCTGAAAGCCGAGGCTATCCACGTCGTGTACGGCCACGGTGGCGAGCAGGTCCGCCAGGCTCTGGCGACCGAACCGGTCAACTGGGTGCTGCAGGCGGAGCAATTGGGCACCGGTCACGCCGTGGCACAGGCCATGCCCGCCATCCCGGACGATCACGACGTTCTGATTCTGTACGGCGACGTGCCGCTGATTCGCCAGCCCACCTTGGAAACATTGCTGCAGCAATGCAACCCCAAGGCGTTGGCCCTGCTCACCGTCGTGCTGGCCGATCCCACCGGTTACGGCCGCGTGGTTCGCGACAACGCCGGCAACGTGGTGCGCATCGTCGAGCAAAAGGATGCGAACACCAAAGAGCGCGCCATCGGCGAGATCAACACCGGCCTCATGGCCGTGCCGGCCGCGTCGCTGCGCCAGTGGCTGGCCGCTCTGAAAAATGACAACGCCCAAGGCGAGTACTACCTGACCGACATCATCGTCATGGCGGTGCGCGGCGGACTCAAGGTCAATGCTGTCGTTGCTCCGACCGAAACAGAAGTGCTCGGCGTCAACGACAAGGTTCAGCTGGCGCAGCTCGAAGGCGCCTTACGCGCCGAGCGGGCACGTGAGCTGATGATCAACGGCGTTACGCTCGCCGACCCGGCTCGCATCGATATTCGCGGCCAAGTGACGGTGGGTCGAGATGTTTTCATCGACGTGAACGCGGTACTGGTCGGCAACGTGGAACTGGGCGATCGGGTGCGCATCGGCCCGAACTGCTACCTGAAAGATTGCCGCATCGATGCGGATACCGAGATCCATCCCAATTGCGTGATCGACCGCGCCGTGGTTGGGCCTCGCAATGTGATTGGTCCGTTCGCCCGGCTGCGACCCGACAGCGTGCTGCACGAGAACGTGCACATCGGCAACTTCGTCGAAGTGAAAAAGAGCGAGATCGGGGCGGGCAGCAAGGCCAACCACCTGACCTATCTCGGCGACGCCAGCGTCGGTAGAAATGTCAACGTCGGCGCCGGCACGGTCACCGTCAACTACGACGGCGTGAACAAACACCGTACCGAAATCGGCGACGGCGCCTTCGTCGGCTCCGGCTCCATGCTCATCGCCCCGGTGAAAATCGGCGCCAATGCCAACACCGGCGCCGGCTCCACCATCACCAAAGACGCCCCCGAAGGCAAACTCACCCTGGCCCGCGCCCGCCAGGTCACCATCGAAGGGTGGCAACGCCCGCAAAAGAAGAAATAGTGGACGCTCGCGCCCCGGGCACGACCGCCTCGCCCTGAATCCAGGCGTTCGGCCAGCGACGAAAACGCCGCAACCAGTCAACGTCTTGTCAGGCCAAGAAGAGGTTGGCAAGGGAACGAAGGACACCACCGCCGCATCGGGCGCAGGCCTGGGGGGCGGGTCCTCCCGGCAAATGGGATCAACAGGGACGTTGACCCAGCAGCGCTACATGGACGTACAAGCAGCGCGCGAGCGACAGCGATGCGCGGCGGGTGCAGCGGTGCCGGGAGGACCCACCCCCCCAGGCCTGCGGCGAGCCACGGACGCGTCCTTTCTAGGACTCCGAAGCGAACAAAAGCGTGCAAAAGGACGCTTCACACCCACAAAACGACCTGTGAGACTTTCGGCAGCCTTCGGGAACCTCCCTCGGCTACACTCTCTTACTATAAATCAGCGACTCAACGGACCTCCTGAAGCCCCATGTGCGGAATCGTCGGCGCGATTGCGGATCGCAACATCGTTCCTATTCTGATCGAAGGCCTGCGGCGCCTGGAATACCGGGGCTATGACTCGGCCGGCCTCGCCATTCTGAACGGCACCGGCCACCTGCGCCGGCTGCGCACTGTCGGCAAAGTGCGAAAGCTGCAGGACGCGCTGGTCGAAGCCCCCGTCGAAGGCCACCTCGGCATCGCTCACACCCGCTGGGCCACCCACGGTGTCCCGTCCGAACGCAACGCCCATCCGCACATCTCGCGGGATGGCATCGCCATCGTTCACAACGGCATCATCGAGAATCACGAAGAGCTGCGCGAGGAGCTGACCAAGGTCGGCTATCAGTTCACCTCCGAGACCGACACCGAGGTGATCGCGCATCGCATCCATTATCACAAGCAAAAGTTAGGCGACATTTTCCGCGCCGTCCGTGCAACTGTCGCCGAGCTGGAAGGCGCATATGCGCTCGCGGTCGTTTCCGAAGATGCGCCCGACACCATGATCCTCGCTCGCGCCGGCTGCCCCGTCGTGATCGGCGTTGGAGAGAACGAACACTTCGTCGCTTCCGACGTTGCCGCCTTGCTGCCGGTGACTCGCAAGTTCATCTTCCTCGACGAAGGCGATGTCGCCGAAATTCGCCGCACGTCCGTGCGCATCCTCGATAACGAAGGCAACAACGCCCAGCGCCAGCTGCGCGAAAGCTCGCTTTCGGCCGACGCCGCAGAGAAGGGCGAATACGCGCACTACATGCTCAAGGAAATTCATGAGCAGCCTCGCGCCATCGCGCAGACGCTGGAAGAGCGCGTCGCCGGCGGCAAGCTGCTCGAAGCTGCCTTCGGCCCGCTGGCAACCGAAGTGTTCCGTCGCTGCGAAGCCGTGCAGATCGTGGCCTGCGGCACGAGCTACCACGCCGGCGCCGTCGCCAAGTATTACATCGAGCAGA
Organism: Steroidobacter gossypii; assembly: GCF_016801985.1. Lineage (GTDB taxonomy): Bacteria > Pseudomonadota > Gammaproteobacteria > Steroidobacterales > Steroidobacteraceae > Steroidobacter > Steroidobacter gossypii. The sequence goes on from NZ_JAEVLS010000001.1 coordinate 1,281,513, forward strand.
TCGCTCGCCTGCCGTGCTGGGTGGAGATTGCGAGCGAATATCGCTATCGCAGCCCGGTCGTTCCCAAGAACACTTTGTTCGTCTCGATCTCACAATCGGGCGAGACCGCCGACACGCTGGCCGCGCTGCGCATGGCCAAGCAGTCCGGTTATCTGTCGACGCTGTCAATCTGTAACGTTCCGGAAAGCTCGCTGGTGCGCGAGTCCGAGCTGGTGCTGCTGACCCGCGCCGGCCCGGAAATCGGCGTCGCTTCCACCAAGGCGTTCACCACTCAGCTGTGCGCCCTCGGCATGCTGGTCATTGCTCTCGCCAAGTTCCACGGCACCGATCCCGAGCGCGAGCGCGGCCTGGTGCAGCGGTTGATCGAGATCCCGGGCTTGATTGAGAAGACCCTGCATCTCGACGAGACCATCAAGAAACTCGCCGAGCGCTTCGCCGATAAACATCACGCCCTGTTCCTCGGTCGCGGTCAGATGCACCCGATCGCGATGGAAGGCGCGCTGAAGCTCAAAGAAATCTCTTACATCCACGCCGAAGCCTATCCGGCCGGCGAGCTCAAGCACGGCCCGCTCGCCCTGGTCGACGCCGACATGCCCGTGATCGCCGTCGCTCCCAACAACGACCTGCTGGAGAAGCTCAAATCCAACCTCCAGGAAGTCCGCGCCCGCGGCGGCGAGTTATACGTCTTCGCCGATCCGGACTCCGGCTTCCAGCCCTCCGAAGGCGTCACCGTCATCACCATGCCCAAGCACGTCAGCCACTTCCAGGCGTCCGCGGTCTATACCGTGCCCTTGCAACTGCTGGCCTACCACTGCGCCATCCTCAAAGGCACCGACGTCGACCAACCTCGCAACCTCGCCAAGTCCGTGACGGTGGAATAGTTCTGTCACTCCGCGGCGTCGGGTGAGCTGTCCAGCAGGCGCTGTTCGCGAGACAGGCGGACGGCGTCGCGACGGGAGTTGACGCCGAGCTTTTCGTAAAGGGATTTGAGGTGATACTTCACCGTGTTCGGTGAGATCTTGAGCAGGCGGGCGATTTCTTTGTTGGTGTAGCCCTGGTCCAAGTGACGCAGGGCGGAAAGCTCCGGGCCGCTGAGCAGGGTGGAGTCGCGGTTCTGGGCGGAGTGGCGTTCCAAAGACTTGCGCAGGCGGCGAAGAAAGGTCTCGCGGAAGCGATCGGTGTGGCGCAAGGTCGCGTGACGGGAGTCGATGGTGGCGGACAGGCTGATGAATCGCCAGCAGTCGAGGAATGGCCCGATGAAGCCTTGGAACATCGACATGCTGACCGCTTCATCGAAGCGCACGATGGCCTGCTCGGGCTGTTTCGCCAGGCGATGCGCATGCGCTGCCAGAATGCAAAGCGTAATGAGCAATCGTCCGTGTCCGTGCTGACGAGCCCAGCGTTCAGTAGTCTCGATCTCGGTGAGCGCTGCCTGGTGGTCGCCGCCGCACAGATGAACCTTGGCGAGGCACACCGACGCCGCCAGCGCGATGTGACGATAGGGTGGCATCTCTTCACTCATGGCAGCGGCCAACTGACGCATGCCAATCTTTTCAGCATGTTCACCAGCCGACTCGTGCCGACCCGCATGAATCAGCGACTCGACTTCGTAGATGTCAGCTAGCAGCTGCAGCTGAGTGAGATGTCGACCCGCGGCGACCGTACGCATCCGCGCGATGATGCGATCGGCCTCGGATGCGCTCTTGCCGAAGGCGACGCGAATGGCAGTACAAAAGCCCGAAGCATAGATCTCGAACCACCCGTCCGACTGCTCCATGTGAGGCAGCGCCCAATCGAGCAGCGACATGGCCTCCTCGAGGGCGTCACGTTCGAACAGCGCCTCCGCTTGATACACGGCGCAATTGGCCGCGAGATCGGAGCGCGGCCCGTAAGCCCGCTGAATATCTGCAGCCGCCTCTTTGAGCACCACCTGGGCTTCATCCAGGCGTCCCTGGGCAAGTCGAATCCTAGCTTCGAGCAAGCGAGCAAACATTTCGCCATAGAGCGAGCCGAGCGCCCGATGATGCTCACGCGCGCGCCGCGTAGGTTCAAGAGCGCGCTCGAGCCAGCCGCAGTCACAATACTTCTCGCCCAGCGATTCGCAAACATTGGCGAGCATCAGGTGATCGTTGGACGGCAAGCTCAGGATCAGCGCTTCCTTGGCCAACAAATCTTCCAGCCGCACCGGCGTGTTCTCATATTCCGAGAGCACCTCGCCGACCAGGTTCACCTCAGTCCAAAGATCGGCGGGCAAGCTGGCGCGTTCCACAGAATTTCGGAAGCCATCGTAGCTGGCGCGCGCCGCGGTCATCTGGCCTTGTTTGATCAAACGATACACGTTCGCCAGCTGCAGTCGTGGAAAGCGCGCAATGGTGGCATTAGAGACGTGCGAAAGCCCCGCGATCAGCGTCTCCATCCTGCCTTCGGGAATCATGCGCCACCCGCCGGCTTCATCCAGCACGGTAGCGAGGAATTCCTCATCCGCCGCGCCGATGGCATGGCCGACCGCCTCGGCGACCTGGCCGTGCGAGCCAAACCAGATGGCCGCTTTCCGATGCAGCTGACGAAACAACGCCGGGTCGCGACGCGCGAGGCGATCGCGAAGGATCTGCGCGAACAACTGGTGATAGCGATAGGTCAGATGTTGAGCATCGAGCGGCAACAGAAACAGATTCTGCTTCTCCAGCTGCTCGAGCATGAACTGACCGTCCTCCCGATCGCACAGCAGATTCACCAGATCGCCATTCAACCGCTCCAGGATGGCGGTGCGCGTGATGATGTTCTCCACGTCCGGCGGCAGACTGGCCAGCACCTGTTCGGACAGATAACTGGCGAGCTCCCAGGCCGGGCCAGAGAAATTCGCGATCAGCTCGGCACGGTCGCAGCCTTTGCGTAGTGAAAGCGCAGTCATCTGAAGCGCAATAGGCCAGCCCTCAGTGCGCTTCAGCAGCCGGGCGATGTCGTCCTCGGCCAGCGGAGCAGAGGCGCCGCGATTCAACATCACTTGCGCTTCATCGAGCGTGAATTTCAGATCGTCGGCGCCGAGCTCCACCAGGTCCTCGTTGGCGGCGAGCACGGCCTGGCCGAGCTTCGGATAGTCACGCGAGGCGATCACGATGTGCAGCCGCTCGGGAGCGAGCTTGATGAGCTGGCGTACGAAGTGACAGACGGCCTCGCTCTCGGCACGGTGAAAGTCATCGAGGATCAGGACGGTGTGACGATCTGCATGCGACAGCCGATTCACGATGGCCGACAGCGCCGCGCGTGTCGGCATGCTCTCGCCGCTGCTTCCACCGCCGATCGCCGCCATCAGATACTCGGCGAAACGGGCGGCATCGGATTCTTCTTCTTCCAAGGTCAGCCAGGCGGCCTCGATGCCTCGCTCCGTGAGCGCCCGATGCCATTGCGCGAGCAGACTGGTTTTGCCGTATCCGGCCGGAGCGTGCAACAGGGTGAGCCGCCGCGTGATCACATCGTCCAGCCGCTGCAACAGCAACTCGCGCGGCACATGCTGGCTCGGGCGAGCCGAAGGCGCGATCTTGGTGAGGATGGGATCACCGAGGCTGTTCACGGATCCAATCGTAAGTTCCGGGGAGGCCGTCGAGCATAGCAAATCAACAGCGCTACCCATCGTCGCGGCCTGACTGCCCATCGCCGGGGCACGCGTTACCCGTCTTGGCGTCGGAACCGAGGTTCCGGGCACGTAGACTGCCCACCATGCGATTGGGTATCGATGTGGGTGGGACAAACACGGACGCCGTGCTGGTTGCCGGCCGAACCGTGTTGGCGTCGGCAAAGCGGCCGACCACCGATGACGTGAGCAGCGGCATCGTCAACGCGACTCGAGCGGTGCTCGACGCCGCCGGGGTCAGCCCGTGGGCCGTCAGCAGCGTGATGATCGGCACCACCCACTTTGTGAATGCGCTGGTCGAGCGCAAAGGGCTGCTGGGGGTCGGCGTGTTGCGCCTGGCAGGAGCGGCGGGCGAAGCGCTGCCGCCGATGAGCGGTTGGCCCGACGACCTGAAACGGTGCATCGGCGCGACCAGCTTCCAACTTCCTGGCGGCTACGAGTTCGACGGTCAGGAGAACACGGCCTTCAACGAGGATGCCGTGCGCGACGCCGCGCGAGAGCTGCGTCGCAAGGGGTTGCAGTCCGTTGCGATCTCATGTGTGTTCGCGCCGATCAATCGATCGATGGAGCAACGAGCCGCGGCGCTGGTGAAAGAAGTCGCCCCGGACATGTCGATCACCGTCTCGAGTGCGCTAGGTCGCATTGGATTTCTGGAGCGCGAGAACGCCACGATCATGAACGCGTCGCTGTCGAAGATGGCGCGTCACGTGATGGCCTCGTTCACATCCGCGTTCGGCGAGCTCGGCATTCACGCGCCCTTGTACGTCAGTCAGAACGACGGCACGCTGATCTCGGCGGACTATGCCGCACAGTATCCCGTGCTAACGCTGGGTTCCGGGCCCACCAACAGCATGCGTGGCGCGGCGTTCCTCACTGGGATCCAAGATGCCATCGTGATGGACGTGGGTGGTACGACCACCGATATCGGCGCACTGGTGAACGGCTTCCCGCGCGAGTCTTCGATTGCCGTGAACATCGGCGGTGTGCGCACCAACTTTCGCATGCCCGATATTCTTTCCATCGGTCTGGGCGGCGGCACTCGCATCCATCTGGACGCCGACGGCCAACTGATCGACATCGGTCCAGACTCGGTCGGCTATCGATTGTCCCAGGAAGCCTATATGTTCGGCGGCTCGACCCTCACCGCCAGTGACATCGCGGTGAAGGCCGGTCAGGCGAACTTCGGCAATCCGGCCAGGGTGCCGGATTTGCGGCCCGGCGTGATGGAAAAAATCCTCGCGGGTTTCCGCAACATTTTCGAAGACGGCATCGATCGCATGAAGACCGCGGCCGCGGATGTTCCAGTCGTGCTGGTCGGCGGCGGCAGCGTTCTGGTGCCGAACGAATTGAAGGGCGCAGCGCGCGTGCTTCGTCCCGAGCATGCAGCAGTCGCGAATGCCGTCGGCGCCGCGATTGCCCAAATCGGCGCAGAAGTGGATCGCATCGTGGCGTACGACAACGAAGATCGAGCGACGGCATTGCAAGACATCGAGCGAGAAGCGGCCGAACGCGCCGTCGCCGCCGGCGCCGATGCCAGCACTGTGCGGCTGGTCGATGTGGAAGAAACATTTCTTTCGTATATGCCGGGCAACACGGTGCAGATCCGCGCCAAAGTCGTGGGCGATCTGGCGGTGAGCGCCGCATGAGCCACACGAAAAGAACGTTGACGCTCGAAGATGTCGCCGATCTCGCCCGCGGTTGCGCCTTCCTCGGCTCCGGTGGCGGCGGCGATCCTCACACGGCATTCATGGAGATCGAAGCAGCGCTCGGCGAAGGCGGCGCCATCGAACTGATCGAGCTGGAGTCACTGCCTGACGACGCCTTCGTCGCGCCCTGCGGCTGGATCGGGGCGCCCACCATCTCGGCCGAGAAACTGCCGAGCGGACGCGAAGCGCTGCAAGGCCTGCGCAAGCTGGAAGAAATCACCAACCGGCGCGTCGACGCCGTGTTCCCAGTGGAAATCGGTGGCAGCAACGGCCTCGCGGCATTGTTGTTGGCCTTGCGCTCCGGCCTGCCGGTGGTGGACTGCGATGGCATGGGGCGCGCCTTCCCCGAATCGCAAATGGTGATCTTCAACATTCGCGGTCAGCAGGCGTCGCCCGCCATTCTCACCGACGACAAGGGCAACTGCGTCGTGATCGAGACTGTCGATAACGTCAGCGAAGAGCGATTGGCGCGCGCTGCGGCCGTGACGCTGGGCGGTTCGTGCCATCTCATCGAGTACTGCGCTTCGGCGCGAGAAATGAAAGCCAACGCGCTTCGAGGCACCATCTCCGATGCGCTTCGCATCGGTCGCGGCATTCGTGCCGCCCGTGAAAACGGGCGCGATCCGTTCCATGGCTTGTTCGAGGCGCTGCGCGCGTCGCCCCATTTCGACCAGGCCGGCGTGCTGTTCGACGGCAAGATCGTCGATTTGCAACGCGAGACGCGCAATGGCTTCTCGGTGGGGCGGGCGGTGATCGATGCCTTCGGCGGCGGCCAGCGTTTGGAAGTCGAGTTCAAGAACGAGAATCTGATCGCTCGCCTGGACGGGCAAGTGCGGGCGCTGGTCCCCGACATCATCAGCATTCTCGACCGCGAAACGGCCGAGACCATCGTGACCGAGTGTCTGAAATACGGTCAGCGGGTCAAAGTCGTCGGCGCCAGCGCGCCTCGCGCCTTGCGATCCGCCGAGTCCCTGGCGGTGCTCGGCCCCGACGCCTTCAAACTGCCCGGACCGTATCGCTCGATCGCCGAGCTCAATGGCTGGAAATAACGTCCGGAAATAAACATGTCCAGCACGGCCGTCGAATCGAAGACAGAACAGTTCGCCAATGAGCCCGTGCCGGAAAGCGAGACCGTCGACGGCTGGCGCGTCGCGTTGATTCTCACAGGGTTTGCCATCTCGCTGCCGAGCTTCTTGAGCAGCGCTCAGATCGCGAGTGCGCTCGGCTTGCGAGACGCCTTTGTCGTTTCGCTGCTGGCCGGAGCGTTGTTGTGTGCGATGGGCTGCCTCACCGCGGTGGTCAGCGTGCGCACGCGACTGACGACCTACCTGCTCGTGCAACGCTCGTTTGGACGCAGCGGCGCGGCATTGGTGAACATCGCGATCGCATTGGTGCACTTCGGCTGGTTCGGTGTGAACGCTGCGTTCTTTGGCAACGCCATGGTGGCCGGGACGCAAGAAGTGCTCGGCGTGACCGGACCGTTCCCGGCATTCGTCGTGATCGGCGCTCTGTTGATGGCCATCACCACCATCTATGGTTTCCGCGCACTCGACCGACTCGCGTTGGTCGCCGTGCCGATTCTTGCACTGATTCTGGGCGCGGTCGTGGTCATGGCTGTGCAGCAGTACGGCATGGTTGTCGCGCCCGACCCGACGCCGCCCGAACCGATGAGCTTCGGCATTGCGCTGTCGGCCCTGATCGGCGGCAACATGCTCACCGTGGCTGCGATGCCGGATCTCACACGTTACATCCGCTCCTCGAGGCAATCGGTGCTCGGCATGGTGCTGTCGTTTCCAGTGGCGATCCCGTTGCTGACCCTGGCGGCCGCCATTCCGGTGCTCGCGACCGGCGAAATAGATATCATGCGACTGATCATCGGCTTCGGCCTGGGCGTGCCGGCGCTGCTGGTGCTGATTCTTTCCACCTGGACCATCAACTCGGCCAATCTCTATTCCGCCAGCCTGAGCCTCACGGCGACGTTCCCGGCCGTGGCGCAATGGAAGTTCACTCTGGTCGCGGGTGCGCTGGGTGCATTGATCGCGGTCGCGGGCATCCTCGATGCGTTCGTTTCGTTCTTGTTGTTGCTGGGCGCGATCATCCCGCCGATAGCGGCGATCTACGTGATCGACGCGTTTCGCTCCAACAGCACTCAGGCGCCGGTGCATTGGCCCGCCGTCGTGACATGGGCGGTGTCCGCAGGAATTGCACTGCTCGCCAACTCAGGTTATTTCACGCTGACCACGGTGCCCGCACTCGACGCGACGCTGGCCGCGTCGCTGGTCTACGGTGTGTGGTCGCGCGCTGGAAGGGTATGAGCGTCCCACGCGCGGGTAGTTCGCTCCGCGCGATGGGTAGTGGACTAGCCACCGCTCAAGCCCCGCCATAGCTTGCTTCGAACGCTGACGCAGATAGATCAGCCCATGGGGATTCGAACGATGAACAAACTTTCAGTGGCCGTTGCCTGCACTCTGGCGCTCGCTTCGGCGGCGCGAGCCCAAGAGAGTGGTGGCGAGGGCGGTACTCTCGAAGAAGTCACAGTGCTGGCCGACCGCGCCGGGGCGGCGACCAAAACCGACACCCTGCTGGTGGAGATTCCGCAATCCATCAGTGTCGTGACCGCCGAACAGATCATGGAGCGTGGCGCGACGTCCTACCAGGAGGTGTTTCGCTACTCCGCCGGCGTGGCTACCGAGCTCTCCGGTGGCGATACCCGCTCGGACTATTTCGCGGCGCGTGGCTTCGCGCTGAAGCAATTCCTGGATGGCCTGAACAAGACGCCCAAGGGTCTGTATGGCTCGACTCAGGAAACGTTCACTCTCGAGCGCGCCGAAGTGCTGCGCGGCCCGTCGGCAGTGCTCTACGGCGCGGGCAGCTCGGGCGGCTTGCTGAACGCAGTGAGCAAACGTCCGCAATGGGAATTCGGCGGAGAGATCGGTCTGCAAGCCGGCAACTGGGATCGTAAACAGCTGCAGGTGGATCTCACCGGGCCGCTGGGCGAGGACTTCGCCGGTCGCTTCGTCGGCGTGCTTCGCGACGGCGATCTGATGTGGGAAGGACAGGCGAACGACAAGTACGTCGTGATGCCCTCGCTCGCGTGGAAGCCGGGCGAGCAGACCGATATCACCCTGATCGGGCTGTATCAGAAGGAAGACATGGGCACGCAGACCTATCTGCCCATGTCCAAGACGCTGCAGGCCAATGCCGACAATCCCAAGATCCCCATCGACTTCTTCGTCGGCGAGCCGGACTTCAATCACATGGATACCGAGCAGGCGTCGGTCACGCTGCTGGTGAACCATCGCTTCAACGAGCTGGTCGCGGTGAGCAGCAACACCCGCTATCTGAATCAGACGGTGGACTACGGCGAGGTGTATCCGACCTTCAACTTCGGCGTCGATACGTTCATCGACCCGGAGCGGACCACGCTGTCGCGCGCGTTCTACTTGCTGGACGACTCGTACACCATCGTCAATTCCGACAATCACGCGCAGTTCGACTTCGACACCGGCCCGGTGTCGCACAAGGTGCTGGTCGGCGTGGACTACACGTTGTTCGAACAGGATCGTCGCGAAGGCTACTCGTGCGTGGTTTTCTACCCTGGCTGCTTCGAAGCGATGACGATTCCGCTGAACGTCTACAACCCCGTCTACGGGCAGCCGTTCAACTATGGCTATAGCAACGCGTTCGACAGTCGCAGCACGCAGCTGGGCTTCTATCTGCAGGATCAGATGAAACTCGCCGACCGTGTTTCGTTCGTGTTCGGTGCGCGTCGCGACCGCGCCACGTCCGAAGCCACGTTGAGCCCGAAGGAGACGGTGAATGCGACCACGTTCAAGTTCGGCGTGATCGCCGAGGTGTTGCCGGGCGTCTCGCCGTTCGCGAGCTACTCGGAGTCGTTCACGCCCATCTTCGGCGGCGACTTTTATGGCAACGCCTACAAGCCGCAGCAAGGCGAGCAGTACGAAGCCGGCATCAAATGGCAGCCGTTCTCGAACAGCTTGATCACCGCCACTTACTTCGATATCGAGGACAGCAACTTCCTCACCAGCGATCCCAGCAACCTGCAGAACTTCATCCAAAGCGGCGTGATCGGCTCCAAGGGCGTCGAACTGGAGGCGCAGGTCAATCTCGCGATGGGCTTGAGCGTGAACGCCGCCTGGAGCTACACCAAAGCCGAAGTGCTCGAAGGCACCTCGTCGCATCCCGCCGGCGATCGCATCGAGGATCTGCCGAATCATCTGGCCTCGCTGTGGCTCAGTCAGATGCTCTACATCAACAACGATCTGACCATGCGTCTGGGCGCGGGCGTGCGGCGCGTCGGCGACAAGCTCGATTACTACCAGATCCAGAAGACTCCGGCGGTCACGCTGGTGGACGCCAGCGTCGAGGCTACTTACAAGGACTGGAGCCTGCAGATCAATGCGAACAACGTGGCCGACAAGGAGTACTACGCCACTTGCGCCGCATGGGCGACGCCGTTCGACGGCATGTGCACGCCGGGCCAGACGCGCAGCATCCTCGGCACCGTGACTCGGAAGTTCTGATCTTTCGGTGGGAAGTTTGATGAAGTCAAAGAACATCGGCGAGCGTCAATCCGGCGCTCGCTTCTCCGGTCGGGCCTCGGCGCGGGTGTTGGTTCTCACGATCGCGGCGCTCGTGACCGCGTGCGCGAAACAGGAGCCGGCGGCCGAGCCAACTGCGGAGTTGGTGTTCAAGAATGGCAACATCTACACCGTCGATGCCGGGCAACCCACAGCATCTTCGATCGCAGTTCGCGCCGGCAAGATCGTTGCGCTCGGCGCGGACGGCGACACTGCGGGATTGATCGGTCCGCAAACCAAAGTGGTCGATCTGCAAGGCCGGTTCGTGCTGCCGGCATTTCACGATGCGCACGCGCATCCGGTGTGGGGCGGCCTCGGTCAAAGTCAGTGCCCGCTGCACGAAGGCAACTCCATCGCCGACTATCAGAAGAAGATCGCCGAGTGCGCGGCGGAGCAGCCCGGTTCGGGATGGCTGGTGGGTGTGGGCTGGAAGGACGGTTTGTTTGTTCCGGAAGGCACGCCCGACAAGAAGCTGCTGGATGCGGTGGTGTCCGATCGCCCGGCGGCATTCACGTCGGTGGGTGGCCACAGCATCTGGGTGAACTCGAAGGGACTGGAAGCGGCGGGGATCACGCGCGCAACGCCGGATCCCCCCAACGGTCGCATCGATCGTTACAAAAATGGCGAACCCATGGGCTCGTTTCAGGAAGCCGCCGTCGAGTTGATCCTCGCAAAGCTGCCGCCGCCTTCCGATCAGGCGCGCGAGGATGGTCTGCTTTACGCGCGTGAGTATTTCAACAGCATTGGCATCGTCGGTTGGCACGATGCGTTGGTGCCGATCACCAGCGAAGAGCCCGGGCAGGCCATTCCGCCCGGCGTTCCGCAGACGTACGCCAGTCTGGCCAGCAAGGGCGAGCTCAAAGGTCACGTGCGCCTGGCGCTGGGTTGGGACAAGAAACGCGGCGTCGAACAGATTCCAGACCTGGTCGCAGCCGCGCAAAAGCTGGCCGAAGCGGGCGTCGAAGCCAGGTCGGTGAAGTTTTTGTTGGACGGCGTTCCGGCGCAGCGCACGGCGGCGCTCATCGAGCCTTATTCAGACATGCCGGGCTTCACGGGCGACCTGCACATGGAGCCGGCGCTGCTCGAAGACGCGGTGACTCGTCTGGACGCCGAAGGTTTCCAAGTTCACATTCATGCCATCGGCGATCGCGCCGTGCGTACTGCGCTCGATGCGTACGCCAAAGCGCGCGAGCGTAACGGCAACAAAGATCATCGGCATCTGCTGTCGCACGTCAATTTGATTTCGACGGCGGATCTGCCGAGGTTTCGTGAGCTGGGCGTGGTGGTGGTGTTCCAGCCGCTGTGGGCCTGCCTGGATGAATACATGGTCATGGTTGGCAGACGCGTCGGGCAGGAGCGGCTCGATCGCACCTATCCGACGGCTTCTTTGCTGAAGGCCGGCGGCCGGGTGGCGTATGGTTCCGATTGGCCGGTCGCCTCCGCCAATCCCTTCGAAGGCATCGAAGTGGCCCTCTCGCGTCGTTTCCCCGGTGCGACCGAGGGCGACCGCCTGGCGCCCGGCGAAGCCATCGAACTCGCTCGCGCCATCGAGAACTACACGCTGCATTCGGCCTACGCCTCGCACCTCGACGATCGCAGCGGCTCGCTGGTGGTGGGCAAGAGCGCCGACCTGGTGGTGCTCGACCGCGACCTGTTCAAGATCCCGGTGCACGAAATCTCCAAGACCAAGGTGCTGCTGACGTTGTTCGCCGGCGAAGCGGTCCATGGCGATTTCGCTGCTGTAAGCGCCGCGAGCGAGTGATTGGGTAACTGGATCCTGACAGGGCGACCGGGCGGGCGTTTGGGTCCGCGATGGGCCATAATGCGACATTTCGGCCACCCCTGTTTCGGGCCCCTGTCATGCAAATCACCAAAGACGCTGTCGCACTGATCCACTACACGCTGACCGACGATGCCGGAGCGACCATCGACAGCTCCGCCGGGGGGGAGCCGCTTGCCTACATCCACGGCAATGGCAACCTGATCCCGGGCCTGGAGCGCGAACTGGAAGGCAAAGGCGAGGGCGACAAGCTCGACGTGAAAATCACACCGGCCGACGGCTACGGCGAGTTCGACAAGGCGCTCATCCAGCAGGTGCCCCGCCGTGCGCTCAAGGGCGTAGGCAATCTGCATGTCGGCATGCAGTTACATGCACAGTCCGAGCACGGTGTGCGAGCCGTGACCATCACTCACCTTCAGGGCGACATGGTGACGCTGGACGGCAATCATCCGCTCGCCGGCAAGAACCTGAACTTCAAAGTCGAAATTGTCGGCGTCCGCGCCGCCACCGAAGAAGAGTTGGCGCACGGCCACGTACATGGCCCGGGCGGCCATCACCACTGATCCATTCCTGAAACGATCTCTCGTCGCGCGCACCATTGTCGTGCGCCCGGCGGAGCATCGTGCATCGTTGGATCGCGACTTTCCGACATTTCGCGGTCATATCCGCTCCGTAGAATGAGTTCGCTTCGCTGGCACACTCCGTGCTTGCTCACGATGTGATACACGTTGCAGGAGCTGTCGATGGAATTCACCCCTGACACCTCACCTCCGAAGCGCACTCGCGCCAAGCCCAAAATCGCCGCGGGCGTGACTGCCCAGACTCCATCCGCGGTAGTGAAAAAACCTCGCGCACCTCGTAAAACGCCGACAAGCAAAACGGCGCCGGCTGCACCCGCTACCGAAGTGCAGGTGGTGGCGGCCACCCTGGATCCGACGCGCGAAGATGTGGGCACGATGATCGCGACCGCCGCCTACTATCTGGCCGCAGCCCGCAATTTTTCCCCAGGCCACGAGTTGGACGATTGGTTGGAAGCCGAGCGTGCTATTCACGCCAAGCTGTACGGCTGACGACAGCACGCATTTCATCGCAGCAGAGTTTGGGAGTAGGCTGGTCCTCGCTTCAAAGAAGGAGGGCCACAATGCTTCGCGTCAGTTACGTGCTTGCCTTCAAGAACAAAGAGGTCTGGACCATCGGGCCGGAAGAGCCGGTGCTCGCAGCCATTCAGATCATGGCCGACAAGCACATCGGCGCACTGCCGGTGATGCGAGATCAGGAGCTGGTCGGCATCGTTTCGGAGCGCGACTACGCACGTAAGGTGATCCTGCTCGGGCGTTCCAGCTCCGACACGCCGGTGTGGCAGATCATGTCGTCCCCCGTGAAGACCGTCTCGCCCGATGAGGCCGTGCATCGATGCATGGAGCTGATGACCGAGCATCGCATCCGCCACCTGCCCGTGCTCGAGAAGAATCGCCTGGTAGGGATGATCTCCATCGGGGATCTGGTGAAGGCGGTGATCGAGGAGCAGCAGCAAACGATCACTCAGCTGGAACGTTACATCGCCGGCTGATTTGCTCTCGGCCCGCCCGGACCCACCCCTGAACTCGGGGTTCGGGGTGGGTGTTCGCGGCGAAATCAGCCCTGCGCGGTGGCGACCGGCATTGCGTCGTCGAGAAGCCCACGCTGCAGGGCGCGATTCACGGCGCTGAGCACAGCGAGCAGGGACGCGGTCACGATGTTCTCGTGATAACCGACACCAAACAACGTCGCACGAGCAGGAGTGGTGATCTCGACGAAGGCCATTGCCTTCGCTCCGCTGCCCGTGCCTACCGAGTGCTCTTCATACGACAGCACGTCGAAGCGCAGGCCAAGCGCATCGACAATGGCATCGATGGGCCCGTTGCCTTCGCCATGGAGCAGCGCGCCCTGGCCGTTGCACTTCAACTTCAGCGACAGCCGCTCGACCTCGTGCTGATCTCGCAGCGACGTGAGTTGATGCCCGCCGTACACATAGGTGCCGTTGTCGCTCAGGAATTCCTGCTGGAACAGCGCCCAGATCTGTTCCGACGACAGTTCCTTGCCGGTCGCATCGGTGACCGCCTGAACCACCTGACTGAATTCGATCTGCAGCCGCCGCGGCATGGTGATGCCGTAGTCGCGCTCGAGCAGATAAGCGATGCCGCCCTTACCCGACTGACTGTTCACGCGAATGACTGACTCGTAGGTACGGCCGACATCGCGCGGATCGATCGGAAGATACGGAATCTCCCAAATGTCCCCGTCCCGACGCGCGGCGAACCCTTTCTTGATCGCATCCTGATGCGATCCCGAGAACGCGGTGAACACCAGATCGCCGACATACGGATGACGCGGATGAATCGGCAGCTGATTGCAATGTTCGGCAATGCGCGCCGCTTCGTTGATGTTGGAAAAATCCAAGCCCGGGTTCACACCCTGCGTGTAGAGATTCAAAGCGAGCGTGACCACGTCGACGTTGCCGGTACGCTCGCCGTTACCGAACAGCGTGCCTTCGACGCGATCCGCGCCGGCCATCATGCCGAGCTCCGCGGCGGCCACACCGGTGCCGCGATCGTTGTGCGGATGCAGAGACAGAATGATGCAGTCACGGTTCTTGACGTGACGGAGGAACCACTCGATCTGGTCGGCATAGATGTTCGGCGTCGCCATTTCCACCGTGGCCGGCAGATTGATGATCACCTTGCGCTCCGGGGTCGGCTGCAACACCGCGTTCACGGCGTCACAGATCTCCACCGCAAAATCCAATTCGGTGCCGGTAAAGCTTTCCGGGCTGTACTCGAAGCGCCATTCGGTCTCGGGATGGCGCTCGGCGTGCTCACGAACACACTGTGCCGCCTTGACGGCGATATCGACGATGCCGGCGCGGTCCAGGCCGAACACCACGCGCCGCTGCACAGTGGATGTGGAATTGTAGAAGTGGACGATGGCGCGCCGCGCGCCGCGCAACGATTCGAAGGTGCGGGCGATGAGCTCGGGGCGACACTGCACCAGAACCTGAATGGTGACATCGTCCGGAATCAGGTTCTGCTCGATGAGCTCGCGCACGAAGTCGAAATCCGTCTGCGACGCGGCCGGAAAGCCGACTTCGATTTCCTTGAACCCGGTCCTGACCAGCAAATCGAACATGCGACGCTTGCGGGCGCCGTCCATGGGCTCGATCAGCGCCTGGTTGCCGTCACGCAGGTCGACGCTGCACCACGTAGGCGGCGCGCTGATGACCTTGTCGGGCCAGGTGCGATCCTTGAGCGGGATCGGAGCGAACGAACGATATTTGCGTGAAGGTTCCTGCAACATGGTGCCGTTTCCTATATCGCAGCTGCGCGACCTGCCGGTGCCGAAAGCAGATGAGTCTTCTGCCTGCCAGAGGTCCTTGCCAGCCGCTTCAGAGCGTAAGAGACGAAGGACTTATTTTTAGCGCCGTTCCCAGATCCCATTTCAGGGGGGAGGCGGGAGGGTGAAGTTGTGCGTCTAGCGACGCAGGTGCAGGCGCGCACGCAGCAGCCCACTGCCATGGGGGGGCAGAGCAGACATTTGCTGGTTCGTACGCATGTGCATGAATCTAGCAGGGCCTGTTTGCGAAACGCAAGGAGTTCCTGCGGCATTCCGGTATGACCGCGCAGGCCAGGTAGGGGAACTGCTCCCCTGAGCCCAGGGTTGGTTCGGTATGGTGCAACGGATCAACCTCGGATCTTGCCGCTGGAGCGCGGCCTGCCTGACCGCGATGCTGGCCTGGTTCGCGCCAGTCGCAGCGGCGCAGGGGTCGCTGTTCCAGATCGTATGGGTGGTGATCGGCGAGGCCTCCAGCGCGACCGACCAGCAGCCGGCAAAAGCCGGCCGACAATTGTTCACGGCCTCCGATCTGGTCTCCGCCAGTCTCGCCGACGTCACGGTGGAGCAGGTCGAGGTCGGGCCAGTCATTAAGCAGCTGGCGATCGGCGAGCGTCTGTGTCTGACCGAGATGAGCATTCGCACCACCGGGCCAGGCAAGGAGCCGGTCGGCGGCGCGCCGCTATCGATCTCGGTGCGTCAAGATCATAAGCAACGATTGGGCCTGAAGCGCTCCAAGCGCAATATCTGTTTGCAACCTACGGAAGGCGGGGAATATCCCGTGCGGCTCACCAGCATGTTGCCGGCGCGCGATGGCACGATGCGCGGCGCCCAAGTGTACATACGAGTCGGCGGAGACAAATCAACAGACGCCAGCGCTGCTGACGTTCCCTGACGCACGTCGTTCTCCGACAGGAAGTCGCAAAAAGCAAACATTGGCCTTTCGGGCCGACGCTGGATTTCACGCGTTCTTCACGCGCTCGCTCACCTTGTCGTCACGAGCCAGGCGCAAAGTCCCCCACATGAAAAACAAGCCCTCACTGCACGACTGCATCGCCGCGCTCAACCCCCAGATCGACGCGGGGTTGCTGTCGCGCAGCTGGGAACGTTCGGGAAAAACTTTGCAACTCTGGAGTACCACACGTGAACATCCATACCCGGCTCGTCGGCGCATTCGACGCAATCATCATGTTGCTATGGGGAGCCGTGACCATCGCCATGATGATGGCGCTGCTCGACCCTTCTTTCAGCCGGTCTGAATTGCTGAGCAAGCGCGGCACGGTGGCGATTCAGCAGCTCGCGTTGAACGCCACGACCAGCGTGCACCAGCTTTAACGACACGCCCGGTCGACGTCTTCAGCGCAGTGCAAGGATCTGCAGCCAGTCCCGGCTGAGATCGCCGTACACCAGGAAGTGCGGGTTCAATAGATCAGGCTTGGTGTTGTAGCGCAGTGGTTCGCCGGTGGTTTTGACGACGGCGCCCCCTGCGGCTTCGACCACGGCTTGAGCCGCCGCCGTATCCCATTCACTGGTCGGCCCGAAGCGCGGATAGAAATCCGCGCTGCCTTCGGCGACCAGGCAAAACTTCAGCGAGCTGCCGACCGCGATGAGCTCGTAGGGCGCGAGCGTCGGCAGATATTTATCCAAGGAATCGCCGCGATGCGAGCGACTGCCGACGATGCGCAGCGGACTTGCGGCGGGCGCCTGAACGCGTATCGCTTCGGGGCGCTCGCCATTGATCTGCCGAAATGCGCCGAGACCAACTGCGCCCGTATAGGTTGTGTTCGTGACCGGCACATGCACCACGCCCAGCACGGGCGCGTGATTCTCGATCAGCGCGATGTTGACGGTGAACTCACCGTTGCGTGACACGAACTCCTTGGTGCCGTCGAGCGGATCGACCAGCCAGTAGCGGCTCCATTGCCGCCGCTGCTCGTACGAAATATCGCTGGCCTCTTCGGACAGCACCGGCACGTCGGGTGTCAGATCACGCAGACCGCGTGAAATGATGTCGTGCGAACGCAGATCGGCCACGGTCAGCGGCGAGCGGTCGGTCTTGTGCGTGACGTCGAACTGCTCGCTGTAGACGCTCAAGATGGCGTCGCCGGCCCGATGGGCCAGCTTCACCGCCGCCGTCAACAGTTCCGCTTGCATCACGCGAGTTTCCCTACAAGCCGGACAATTCGTCCGCCGGATACAGCATACCCGCGTCGCGCAGCTGATTCATGATGTGCTCGGCGGCCGCTTCCGGAGAAACCAGCGCCGTGCGCAAGTGAATCTCGGGATTCTCCGGCGCCTCGTAGGGCGAATCGATGCCGGTGAAGTTCTGCAGCTCGCCGCGCCGCGCCTTTTTGTACAGACCCTTCGGATCGCGCTTCTCGGCTTCTGCGAGCGGCGTGTCGACGAACACTTCGAAGAATTCTCCCGGCTGCATCAGATCGCGCGCCAGACGACGCTCGGAGCGGAATGGAGAAATGAACGACACCAGCACGATCAGACCCGCGTCCACCATGAGCTTGGAGACTTCGGCGACGCGACGGATGTTTTCGACACGGTCCGCATCGGTGAAGCCCAGATCCTTGTTCAGACCATGACGCACGTTGTCGCCGTCGAGCGTGTACGTGTGCCGGCCCAGCGAGTGCAGACGCTTCTCGACCAGGTTGGCGACGGTTGATTTACCCGCGCCAGACAAGCCGGTGAACCACAGCACGCAAGCGCGCTGACCCTTCAGCGCGGCGCGCGCCGCTTTGTTCACATCGAGCGCTTGCCAATGGATGTTTTCAGCTCGGCGCAGCGCGAAGCTCAGCAGGCCCGCGCCGACGGTGTCGTTGGTCACCTTGTCGATCAAGATGAAGCCGCCGGTCTCGCGATTCTCCGTGTACGGATCGAAGGGCACCGGGCGGTCCAGGCTCAGATTGCACACGCCGATCTCGTTGAGCTCCAGCTGCTTGGCGGCCAGGTGCTCCAGGGTGTTGACGTTCACCTTGTACTTCGGCGCGGTGATGCTGCCAGTGACGGTGCGCGAGCCGAGCTTGATCAGATAGGGCCGGCCGGGAAGCATCGGCTCGTCGTGCATCCAGATGATGGTCGACTGGAATTGATCGGCGACCGTCGGCGGCGAATCGGCGGTGGCAATCACGTCGCCACGGCTGATATCGACTTCGTCGGTCAACGTCAGCGTGATCGATTGTCCGGCGACGGCCTGTTCCAGATCGCCACCATGCGCGACGATGCGCGCGACCTTGCTGGTGCGACCTGACGGCAGCACGCGAATCGTGTCGCCCTTGCGAATCACGCCGCTGGCGATGGTGCCCGCGAAGCCGCGGAAATCCTGATTGGGACGATTCACCCACTGCACGGGCAGGCGGAACGGCCGCTGTTGCAAGTCGTCTTCGATCTCGACGGTCTCGAGATAGGACATCAGGGTCGGACCTGCATGCCAAGGCGTATTGGCGCTTGGCTCGAGCATGTTGTCGCCGCGCAAGGCCGACAGCGGCACGGGCACGATGTTCTCGAGGCCGATCTGCGCGGCGAAGTCGCGATACTCGGCGACGATGGTGTCGAAGATCTGCTGCGAGTAGCCGACCAGGTCCATCTTGTTGATGGCCAGCACGACGTGCTTGATGCCGAGCAGAGACACGATGTAGCTGTGTCGGCGCGTTTGCGTCAGCACGCCTTTGCGCGCGTCGATCAGAATGACCGCGACGTCGGCGGTCGACGCGCCGGTCACCATGTTGCGCGTGTACTGCTCGTGGCCAGGCGTGTCGGCGACGATGAACTTGCGTCGGTCCGTCGAGAAGAAACGATACGCGACGTCGATGGTGATGCCCTGCTCGCGCTCGGCCGCCAGGCCATCGACCAGCAAGGCGAAATCCAGCTCGCCGCCCTGCGTGCCGACCTTCTTGGAGTCGGCTTCCAGCGCCATCAGCTGGTCCTCGAAAATCATCTTGGATTCGTACAGCAGCCGGCCGATCAGGGTCGACTTGCCGTCATCGACGCTGCCGCAGGTGATGAACCGCAGCAGGCTCTTGTGCTCGTGGGACTTCAGGTAGGCCTGAATGTCGGTAGCGATGAGATCTGATTTATGGGCCATGATTTATCTACCGAAGTCGCGGCCGGCGTCTCTGACCAGTCAGTAGTCAGTAGTCACCAGTCACTTCCTCAGAAATAGCCCTCCTGCTTTTTCTTTTCCATGGACGCGGCGCTGTCGTGATCGATCACGCGGCCCTGTCGTTCGGAGCTGGTGGTCAGCAGCATCTCCTGAATGATCTCCGGCAGCGTGGCGGCTTCGCTCTCGATGGCGCCGGTCAACGGATAGCACCCCAGGGTGCGGAAGCGCACCGACTTCATTTCCGGCCGTTCGCCGTCGCGCAGGGGCATGCGATCGTCGTCGACCATGATCAGCGTGCCGTCGCGGCGGACCACCGGCCGCATGGCCGAGAAGTACAGCGGCACGATCGGAATCTTCTCCAGGTAGATGTATTGCCAGATGTCCAACTCGGTCCAGTTGGACAGTGGGAACACGCGCAGGCTCTCGCCTTTGTTCTTGCGGGCGTTGTATTGGCGCCAGAGCTCGGGACGCTGACGCTTTGGATCCCAGCGATGCTGGGCCGAGCGGAACGAGAACACGCGCTCCTTGGCGCGGGACTTCTCTTCGTCACGGCGCGCGCCGCCGAAAGCCGCATCGAAGCCGTATTTATCCAGCGCCTGCTTCAGGCCCTGAGTCTTCATCACGTCGGTGTGCACGGCCGAGCCATGGGTGAACGGGCCGATGCCTCGCGCCAGACCGTCCTGATTGATGTGGACCAGCAGGTCGAGGCCAAGCTCCCGCGCCGTCCGATCGCGAAACGCGATCATGTCGCGGAACTTCCAGGTGGTGTCCACATGCAGCAGCGGGAACGGCGGCTTGGCCGGATAGAAGGCCTTCATCGCCAGGTGCAGCATCACCGAGCTGTCCTTGCCGATGGAATACAGCATCACCGGCCGCTCGCACTCGGCCACGACCTCGCGGAGGATGTGAATGGATTCGGCTTCGAGGCGTTGTAAATGAGTCAGTCTGGTCATCTTGTGCGAAACATCCCGCCGGTTCGAGTCGCGGTCGCCAGGTCGCAGGCAGGCCTGCGGACCCGTCGGGCGCGGGCGATAAATTGTGCGTTAACGGCCTGTGACTGCATATCGCAACTGGTACGGCCACACGCACAGTTGGTTATAAGCAGGTCACCCCAGCAATCCCAGAACACCGCGGCCATGGCTAAAAGCACGGCCTTTTCAGATACATATGCTTACAATCTTGTAACACTATGGCGCCCTGGGCCGTGCTGAACTTGCCTCCTGGCGTGGCCACCAACCCATGCCAGCCCGGCTGGCCGGTCATATGTCGCGTTCCGGCCATTACCCCAGTCACCACAGGTCAATGACGCTCTCACAACTCCGCCCGACAGCGCCGTCTGAATCGGCAGGAACGGTAGAACGCGTGTCCGTGTTCCGACCTCTGATCGTTGCCGCCGTGGCGATGGCGCTGGTGGGCTGCGCCGTCGGGCCGGACTACCGTCCGCCTCAGACGGTCGCGCCGGATGAATGGCACCAGCTGCCGCAAACCGGCGTTCGCGTGGAGTCTCCGGATGCGCCCTCGCTGGCAGCCTGGTGGACCACGCTGAACGATCCGCAACTGAACGAATTGATCGAACGAGCGCTGGCCGAGAACAGGACGGTCAAGCAGGCCTATGCGCGCGTGGTTCAGGCTCGCGCACAGCGGGCCATCGCCGGCGCGGGTTTTTGGCCGAACATCGGAGCGTCCGCGAGCGGCAATCGCACCGAGTCCGAGTCGAACTTCAACGAGCGCGGCGAAGCGGTCACGACGGTCGGCGAGAGTTACGGCACCGGCTTCAGCGCCAGTTGGGAACTGGATCTGTTCGGCGGACAGCGACGCTCGTACGAAGCCGCGACCGCGCAACTCGCCGCCACCGAAGCGGACCTTCGCGACGTCCTGGTCGTGTTGTTGGGCGACGTGGCGCTGAGCTATGTCGGGGTGCGGACTGCGCAATCGCGACTCGAATTCGCTGAGCGCAATCTCGAGTCACAGCGTGAAGCATTGGATATCACGCGTTGGCGCGCGCAGGCCGGGCTCACCACGGTGCTCGATGTCGAGCAGGCCAACACCAGCTACGAAC
The DNA here is from genome assembly GCF_016801985.1 of Steroidobacter gossypii. GTDB lineage: Bacteria > Pseudomonadota > Gammaproteobacteria > Steroidobacterales > Steroidobacteraceae > Steroidobacter > Steroidobacter gossypii. Next base: position 1,302,767 of record NZ_JAEVLS010000001.1, read on the forward strand.
AGACTCGCGCACAGATTCCCTTGTTGGAATCCAGCCTGGTGCAGAACATGAATCGGCTGGCGGTGCTCACCGGCCAGCCGCCCGGCGCGCTCGAAGCCTCGCTTCAGCAACGTAAGCCGATTCCGATCGCGCCCGTCGATATCGTTGCCGGTGTGCCCGCCGATGTACTGCGGCGTCGACCCGATATTCGCAGCGCCGAGCGGCAGCTCGCGGCGCAGACAGCGCAAGTAGGTGTGGCCACCGCGGCCTTGTATCCGAGCTTGTCGTTGAATGGCTCGATCAGCTGGCAGTCGCTCACCGCCAGCGATCTGCTCGACGGTTTTCGTAACGAACGCAGCGGCGTTTCCTTGAGCCTGCCGCTGTTCAATGGCGGCGCACTCCGGCAGAACATCCGAGTGCAGAACGCGCTGGTGGATCAGGCGCTGGCTTCGTACGAGTCGGTGGTGCTGGCGGCGTATGAAGAAGTCGAGAACGCGCTCTATGCCTGGAGCAGCGAGCAGCGCCGTCATCAAGCGCTGGTCGAAGCCGTCGGCAGCGGCCGGCGCGCCGCCGAGCTGGCGCGGGTCCAATACAACTCCGGTCTGGTCGATTTCGAGACGGTGCTGACCGCGGATCGCCAGCTGCTCTCGCTGGAAGACTCGCTGGCCATCAGCGATGGCGAGATGACTTCCAATCTGATTCGTTTATACAAGGCGCTCGGCGGCGGCTGGTCGGTGTTCCCAACGACCACCACCGGCAGTTGATCGCCAGCTTCAAGGCCAGCATGGATACCGAAACCAGCCAATCCACCGATCTGTCGCGCACGTTGCGGGCGGGGCTCCACGAGCCGCCTGCGTGGCAGCGCTTCCTCAAATGGGGGCTGCTCGCGCTGATCCTGATCGCCGCGGCCTATTTCACATTCGGTCGCGACCGCTCCAAGGAAGTCTCCTATGTGACTCAGGACGTGGTCACCGGCGATCTGACTGTCAGCGTCACCGCCACTGGCAACCTCGAGCCGCGCAATCAAGTCGAGATCGGCAGCGAACTGTCCGGCACGGTGGCCAAGGTCCATGTCGATGTGAACCACGAAGTCAAAGCGGGCCAGGTACTGGCGGAGCTCGACACCACTCGCTTGAAGGCGCAGGTGCTGCAAGCCGAGAGCTCGCTCGAGTCGGCGCAAGCTCGCGTGTTGCAAGCGGATGCCAGCGCCAAGGAAGCCAAAGCGAACCTGGCTCGTCTGCAAAAAGTCCGCGAGCTGAGCGGCAACAAGCTGCCATCGCAACAGGATATGGATGTGGCCGAGGCCGCTGTGGCGCGAGCCGAAGGTGAGTTGGCCGCGGCCAAGGCGGCAGTCAGCCAGGCGCGCGCCAGTCTCGAAACCATTCGCACCGACCTGGGAAAGACCGAGATCCGCTCGCCCATCAACGGCGTGATCCTGGTGCGCTCGGTCGAACCCGGCCAGACCGTGGCTGCGTCATTGCAGGCCCCGGTGCTGTTCATCATGGCGGAAGATCTGAAGAAGATGGAGCTGCACGTGTCGGTGGACGAAGCCGACGTGGGCGCAGTCGAAGTAGGTCAGGAAGCGTCGTTCACCGTGGACGCTTATCCCAATCGACGTTTCAACGCGCACATCACGCAAGTTCACTTTGCCTCGAGCAATACCAAGTCGAGCGCGTCGTCGTCATCGAGCAGCGCCAGTTCCAGCGCGACCTCGACCGGCGTGGTCACCTATGAAACGGTGTTGGAAGTCGACAATCCCGAGTTGCTGTTGCGCCCGGGCATGACGGCCACAGCCGAGATCGTCACCACTCACATCACCGATGCGGTGTTGGTGCCGAACGCAGCACTGCGCTTCGCGCCGGAAACACCGCAGGCCCCGCCGCAGCGTGGCGGAGGTCCGCTTTCGATGATCATGCCCAGGATGCGGTTCGGCGGTCCGCGCGGCCAGCAACAACAAGGGCAGGGCCGCCGCATGGGCCGCGCTTACATTCTTGAAGAAGGCAAGCCGGCATTGGTGATGTTCCGCGCCGGCGCGACCGACGGTCGCATGACTCAAGTGTTGCCGTTCGAGCGCCCGCCGAATGTTCGCGGTCCGGAAGGTGGTGGCGATGCGCGTCCTCCCGCAGGCGGCATGCGAATGAACGGTCCCGGCGCGGCCGGCTTGAGCCCGGAAGAAATGCGCAAAGCGTTCGAGCGCAAGCTCGAGCCGGGCACCAAAGTCATCGTCGATTCCGGGGCCCCGACGCCGTGACCGGCATGCCTGGCAGTCCCACGCCCGTCATCGATCTGTCGCAAGTGACCAAAATCTATGGTCACGGCGAGGGCGAAGTGCGTGCCCTGCGTGGCATCGATCTGCGCATTCATTCGGGTGAGTTCGTCGCCGTCATGGGGCCGAGTGGCTCCGGCAAGTCCACCTGCATGAACATTCTGGGCTGCCTCGATACACCGACCGGCGGCACGTATAAATTTCTTGGCGTGCCCGTGGGCACCATGAATGCCGATCAACGCGCGTTACTGCGGCGGAATTATCTGGGCTTCGTGTTCCAAGGCTTCAACCTGCTGAGTCGCACGACCGCACTGGAGAATGTCGAGTTGCCGCTGGTATATCGACATGTGCCGAAGGAACAGCGGCGCGCGATGGCACGCAAGGCATTGCAGGAAGTTGGACTCGGAGGGCGCGAGACTCACGTGCCGAGCGAATTGTCCGGTGGTCAGCAACAACGCGTGGCCATTGCGCGCGCCATTGTTTCGCAACCGCAAGTGCTGTTTGCCGACGAGCCGACTGGCAATCTCGATACCGCCACCAGCATCGACATCATGAAGCTGTTGACCAGCTTGAACGAGCAGCGTGGCATCACCATCGCGATGGTCACGCACGAGCCGGACATCGCCGCCTGGACCCGCCGCGTGGTTCGCTTTCGCGACGGGCACATCGAAAGCGATCAGGTCAACCAGCCGGTGCGGGAACTGTAATGTTCGCCAACGCCATCGTTCTCGCGCTGCGCGAGATCCGCCGCAACGTATTGCGCTCGACGTTGACCATTCTCGGCATCGTCATCGGCGTGGGCGCCGTGATCACCATGGTGACCATCGGCGAAGGCGCGACCGCGCAGGTGCAGGCCGACATTCAGAAGCTCGGCTCCAATCTGCTGCAGGTATTTCGAGGCCAGGGCTTCGGCGGGCCGGGCGGCGCACGCTCCTCCTCGCCGCCCTTTAGCATGGCTGATGTCGAGGCGATCAAGAACGAGATCAACGGCGTGCGCGCCGTTGCGCCGAGTGCCAACACCAGCGCGCAGGCTATCTATGGCAACGCCAACTGGTCGACCATGGTCACCGGCACCGATGATCAATACATTTCAGTGCGCGACTGGCCGCTCGCCACCGGGCGCAACTTCTCCGATTCCGAACTGCGTGCCGGCGCCGCCGTTTGCATCATCGGTGCCACGGTCCAGCGCGAGCTGTTCGGCCAGGAAGATCCGATCGGGGTCAGCATGCGCCTGAGGAATCTGTCGTGTCAGATCGTCGGCACGCTCAGCGCCAAGGGTCAGTCCGGCTTCGGCCAGGATCAGGACGATCTGGTGCTGGTGCCGCTGCGAACGTTACAGCGACGCATGGTCGGCAACGCCGACGTCAATTCCATCATGGTGTCGGCGCGCGAAGGCGTGTCGACGGAAAAGGTACAAGCGGACCTGGAACGACTGATGCGTGAGCGGCGGAAGATTCGCCCGGGCGCCGACGACGATTTCAACGTCCGCGACCTGAAGGAAATCAGCAGTGCCATGACGGCCACCACGCGTGTGCTCACCACGTTGCTGGCTGCCGTCGCCGCGGTGAGTTTGCTGGTCGGCGGTGTCGGCATCATGAACATCATGCTCGTGTCCGTAACGGAACGAACGCGTGAAATAGGTACACGCCTGGCCGTCGGCGCGATGGCGCGTGATGTACTACTGCAATTTCTGATTGAAGCGGTCACGCTGGCAGCATTCGGCGGCATTATCGGCATCGCGCTGGGATTGGCGGCCGGAGCGGTCGCGACCAACGCTTTCAACGTGCCTTTCGTGTTGAACGTCGGCATCGTGGTGCTATCGTTTGCTTTCTCTGCCGCCGTCGGCATCGTCTTCGGCTACTTCCCTGCACGGCGCGCCGCGCAGCTCGATCCGATCGAGGCGCTACGGCACGAATAGCAGGTCCAGATGAGTGAGGGTCATGCCATCACGCTGTGCGATCGTCTGGTGCGTACTGATGCTATCCGGATGCGGCACATTGCCGGATGGCAAGGGCTGGGGTGAAGAGGCTACGCCGCTGCCCGGCTGGGAGCGCGTCCAAACATCCGCAATTAACGCCGCGAAGGATCCCTGGACCTGGGGTCCATTGCTCGGCGCGGCCGCATTTCAAATCGACGACTTCGACCGACGCGCGTCCGACTGGGCGCGCGAGCACACACCGGTATTCGGTTCTGAGCGCAGCGCCAGGCAGTGGAGCGACGATCTGCGCTCCGCCTCCAGCTACGCTCACTATGTCACCATTGCCGCGACACCGAGCGGCAATGCGCCCGGCGAGTGGCTGCTCAATAAACTGAAAGGAACGTTGGTCGGCGTCGCCGCCGTGAGCGCCACGGGTCAGATCACCAACCATATGAAAGAAGCATCGGATCGCGAGCGTCCGAATGGCGCCGACGGCGAGAGCTTCCCTTCCGGTCACACGTCGTCATCAGCCGTACATACCCGGCTCGCGTCTCGCAACCTGCAATCGATCGAGATGTCTGACGGCACGCGCGCCGCGCTCGATGTGGGCTTGCACGCGCTCACTATCGGTACGTCGTGGGCGCGAATCGAAGCGGGTTGGCATTATCCGGCGGACACGCTCTTCAGCATGGCGCTAGGCAACTTCATGGCTGCGTTTATCAACGACGCCTTCATGGGGTTGTCGGCGCCGAACGCGAGTCTCGCGCTCCAGCCGGTGGACGGCGGCGCCGTGGTTCAGATGAATCTGCGCTTCTAGCCACGCACTTCTGACCGATCGTCCAGGGTGGCGCTGCTTCGTGCGAAGGAGGACAATCGTTCGCTCCTTTGGTCACCAGCACGCTATCGATGAAAACCCGCGCCGCCGTCGCCCTTGCCGCTGGCAAGCCCCTTGAAGTCATGACTCTGGATCTGGACGGGCCGCGCGATGGCGAGGTGCTGGTCGAGATCAAGGCTTCCGGCGTGTGTCACACCGATGAGTTCACGCGCTCGGGCGCGGATCCCGAAGGCCTGTTCCCGGCGATTTTCGGTCACGAAGGCGCCGGTGTGGTGGTCGATGTCGGACGCGGCGTGACTTCGTTGAAAAAGGGCGACCACGTCATTCCGCTGTACACGCCGGAATGTCGGCAATGTAAGTCCTGCCTGTCACAGAAGACCAACTTGTGCACGGCCATTCGCGCCACTCAGGGCAAGGGCCTGATGCCGGACGGCACCAGCCGTTTTTCCATCGGCAAGGATCTTGTGCATCACTATATGGGTTGTTCCACCTTCTCCAATTTCACGGTGATGCCGGAGATCGCGCTGGCCAAGATCCGCGAGGACGCGCCGTTCGACAAGGTTTGCTACATCGGCTGTGGTGTCACGACGGGCATCGGCGCCGTCATCAACACCGCTAAAGTGGAGCCGGGCGCGAACGTCGTGGTGTTCGGGTTGGGCGGCATCGGCTTGAATGTCATTCAAGGCGCGCGGCTCGCTGGCGCCAATCGCATCATCGGTGTCGATATCAATCCGGCGCGTAAGGCGCTGGCCGAGCAGTTCGGCATGACCGACTTCGTGAATCCCAAAGAGGTGCAGGGCGATCTGGTGCCGTACCTGGTGTCGCTGACCGATGGCGGTGCGGACTACAGTTTCGAGTGCGTCGGCAACGTGGAGCTGATGCGCCAGGCGCTGGAATGCTGTCATCGCGGCTGGGGCGTTTCGGTGATCATCGGCGTGGCGGGCGCGGGGCAGGAGATCAAGACCCGGCCATTCCAGCTGGTGACCGGTCGCGTGTGGAAGGGCACAGCGTTTGGCGGCGCCCGCGGTCGTACCGATGTGCCCAAGATCGTCGACTGGTATATGGACGGCAAAATCCGCATCGACGAGCTCATCACTCATCAGATGCCGCTCGAGGACATCAACAAGGCCTTCGGCCTGATGCATTCGGGCGAATCGATTCGTTCGGTGGTGGTTTACTGATCGCGTAACGCAACTCACCCGGAGGGGAGCGCCATGACACTCAATCTGATTTCGGAACACGCCAGTTACGGTGGCTGGGTGCGCTTTTATTCGCACGAGTCGCGCGAGTGTCGCTCCGAGATGCGGTTTTCAGTGTACCTGCCGCCGCGGGCTGAGAAGGAGAAGGTGCCGGTGCTCTACTATCTCGCCGGCCTCACCTGCACCGAAGAAACATTCATCATGAAGGCGGGTGCGCAGCGCGTCGCCGCCGAGCTGGGGATGATGTTGGTCGCGCCGGACACCAGCCCGCGCAAGGCGCGCTTCCCGGGCGACGACGCGAGTTGGGATTTTGGCGTGGCCGCCGGGTTCTACGTCGACGCCACTCAGGAGCCGTGGTCGCAGAACTATCGGATGTATAGCTATGTGACGCGCGAGTTGCCGGAGATCGTGCAATCGCTGGGGCCGGCGCGCATGGATCGTCAGGGTATTTTCGGCCATTCGATGGGCGGTCACGGGGCGCTGGTCTGCGCGTTTCGCAATCCACAGCAGTTTCTTTCCGTGTCGGCGTTCGCGCCCATCTCGTCGCCTTCGCAGGTGCCTTGGGGCATCAAGGCGTTCAGCGGATATCTGGGCGAAGATCGCAATGCGTGGAAGCAATATGACGCCAGCGAGTTGATTCGCGCGCAGCGCTATGCGCGGCCCATCCTTATCGATCAGGGCTCGCGCGACAAATTCCTCGAGGAACAATTGAAGCCGGATCTGTTCGCGGACGCCGTCAGGGAGTCGGGTAGCGAGCTGCACTTCCGGATGCATCCGGGCTACGACCACGGCTACTACTTCATCGCCACTTTCATGGAAGATCATTTGCGGCATCATGGCCGCCAGCTGCTGACTTGACCGGCGCCGGTTCGCGACGACTGCCGGGTTGGCTGATTCTGGTTGCGGCGATGACCGCCGTCGGGCCGGTCTCGATCGACATGTATTTGCCCGGCTTCCCGAGCATCGAGCGCGAGTTCGGCGCGCGCGGCGTCGAAGTCACGATGGCGGCGTTCATCATCGGCATCGCCGTCGGGCAGCTGTTCTACGGCCCCATCAGCGATCGTTTCGGTCGCAAGCCGCCGCTGTACTTCGGGTTCGCTGTTTACATGATCGGCGCGCTGGGCTGTGCGTTGGCTGTGAACATGACCATGCTCACGGTGATGCGCGTGGTGCAGGCGCTTGGTGGTTGTGCCGGCTTGGTGATCGGTCGCGCGATCGTGCGAGATAGCTGCGAGCCGCACGAGGCGGCGCGCGCGTTCACGACCTTGACGATGATCGTTGCTCTGGGGCCGGTGTTCGCGCCCGCCGTCGGTGGGGTCATCGTCACTTACTTCGGTTGGCGGGCGACGTTCATCGTTCAAGTTCTGCTGGCGCTGGTCTTGATGCTGACGATGCACAAGGTGCTGCGGGAGTCCAACGTCACTCGGGATCGCGCCGTGAGCATCGTCGATGTTCTGCGCAACTATGGCCGGCTGACGCGGGATCGCCAGTTCATGGCGTTGTCGCTGTTGCTCGGGTTGTCCATGACCTCGATGTTTTGTTACGTCACCGGCGCGCCCAGGGTCATCACTGAGAACTATGGTTTGTCGGCGCAGCAGTTCGGTGCGCTGATCGGCTTGAATGGCCTGGCGTTCATGACGGCGAGCATGCTCAACATGCGCGCGTTGCGAACGATGACTCCGCGTGACGTGCTTTCCCGCTATGTCTGGGCTTCGCCCGTGCTCGGCGCGGCGCTACTCGTTCTCAGTCTTTTGTTTCATCTGCCGCTTTGGGGCGTGGTGTCGCTGCAGTTGTTGTTCTTCGTCACCGTCGGTCGCGTCAGCCCCAACGTTTCCGCCCTCGCTCTCGCCCCTCACGGCCGCAATGCCGGCACCGCTTCCGCCCTGATGGGCGCGACCCAATCCACCCTCACCACCCTCGGCGGTCTCGCCGTCGCCGTCTTCAACAACGGCGCCGTCTCCACCCTCGCCGCCATCATGACCACCGGCGCCTCCCTCGCCTTACTCTGCTACCTCTGGATCCGCCGCACGCTCACGTAGCACAGCTTCGAGGTGCCGCGTTCGCTGATCACCTTTCTTATTTGAGAAATTCAGGTCGCTGCCGCATGGGCGCGGGCTCTACGCTTCGTGCATGCCGTCGCAGCTTCACGAAACGCTTCTTGCACTGTTCCGCAATCAACCGCTGCTCGCGCCTAAACTGCTGAGCGAGGCGTTGTGTGCAAATCTGCCGAAGTACACTGATGTGAGTGTTCACTGCGCGAATCTCACGGAGATTCAGCCCACGGAATATCGCACGGATCTTGTACTGCGCCTGTCGAACGGAGCGCCGGTGCTCGGTATCATTCTCGAGGTTCAGCTGGCGATTGATGACAGCAAACGTTTCACCTGGCCGGCCTACGTAGCCACCCTGCGTTCGCGGTGGCGGTGCCCGGTTTGTTTGCTCGTGGTCTGCGACAGCATTGCGGTGGCGCAATGGGCCGGCAAACCCATTCCCATTGGGTGTACGAATCTGTTCATCCCGAAAGTTCTGGGGCCAGACTGTGTCCCAGAAGTCACCGATCTCGCTGAGGCAGCAGCCTATCCGGAATTGGCGGTGCTGGCGGCGATGGTGCATTGTCCGAATGCGGATGACTTCAAGGCGGTCGAGCTTGCTGCCCTGGCCCTGGGGGTCAGCGTGGGACTCGACTCTGAGCGCTCCGAATTGTACTTTGACCGGATTCTTGGATCATTGAGCGCGTCGGCGCGCAACCTGCTGGAGCGGACCATGCCTCAATTCAAAGTTGAGTATCAGAGCGACTTCGCCAAGCACTACTTCGCGAAAGGCCGATCGGAAGGACGCGTGGAAGGGCGCGCGGCGCTGATTGCGCGCCAACTCAGAGCGCGGTTCGGCCCGCTGAATGAAGCACTGGAACAGCAGCTTGCCTCCAGCTCCATCGAGGAACTGGACGCGATCGGCGATCGGTTGTTAACCGCGGCGAGTCTGGAGGAAGCGCTCACTCGGAAAAGCTAGCTGCCGAATTTCTCGCTCAAGTCCAGCCTTCCAGCTTCGCATCCATCGTGATCTCCGCCTTGAGCAGGCGGGAGATGGGGCAGTTGGCCTTGGCGGCTTCGGCGGCCTGGAGGAAGTCGGGAGGGGTGGAGCCGGGGACTTTGGCGCGGACCTTGAGGTGGACGGCGGTGACGGTGAAGCCGGCGTCGGTTTTCAACAATGTCACGGCGGCTTCGGTTGAAATGTGTTCGGCAGTCTTCCCCTCGTTACCGAGCTGAGCGGACAACGCCATGCTGAAGCAGCCGGCATGCGCGGCGGCGATCAGTTCTTCGGGGTTGGTGCCTTTGCCTTCCTCGAAGCGGGTGGAAAAGGAATATTGGCTGTCACTGAGCACGCCGCTCTCGGTGGAGATGACGCCTTTGCCGTCTTTCAAGCCGCCTTTCCAAACGGCGGATGCAGTGCGTTTCATGCCGTTGCTCCAGAGTCAGTGGGTTGAGATTCGACGATGGTGATGGTGTGAGTCAGCTCGGCCGTCTTGGCCATGATGGCGCTGGCCGAGCAATATTTGTCCGCCGACAGCTGCACCGCCCGCTCGACTTTTTTGCGGTCGAGCGCGTGACCGGTCACGGTGTAGTGCATCTGAATCCTGGTGAAGACCTTCGGGTCGGTCGTGGCGCGCTCGCCGTCGATGTCGACCACGCAATCGGTCACAGCCTCGCGGCCGCGCTTCAGAATCAGCATGACGTCGAAGGCCGAGCAGCCGCCCAAGCCGAGCAGCAGCATCTCCATCGGCCGAAAGCCGAGATTGCGCCCGCCAGCGTCAGGTGCGCCGTCCATCACGACGGAATGTCCGGACCCGGATTCGCCGAGAAACATCACGTCCTGCACCCACTTGATGCGAGCCTTCATTGGATCCCGCCCATGCACAGGTACTTGATCTCGAGATAGTCGTCGATGCCGTACTTGGAGCCTTCGCGGCCGATGCCGCTCTCCTTCACGCCACCAAACGGCGCCACCTCGGTGGAAATGATGCCTTCGTTGATGCCGACGATGCCGCTCTCCAGCGCCTCGGCCACACGCCACACGCGCGCGATATCGCGACTGTAGAAATACGACGCCAATCCGAACTCGGTGGAGTTCGCCAGCTGAATCACTTCTTCCTCGGTGTCGAACTTCATCAGCGGCGCCACCGGCCCGAAGGTTTCTTCGCGCAGCACCAGCATGTCGCCCTTGATGCCCGTCAGCACGGTGGGTACATAGAAATGCCCATTGCCGTCCGCTCGCTTGCCGCCCACGACCACCTTGGCGCCCTTGCTGACAGCATCGCGCACATGCTCTTCAACCTTGGCAATGGCCTTCTCTTCGATCAGCGGTCCGATGCTCGTGCCCTGATCCAGACCATCGCCCACCTTCATCGCGGATACCTTCTCGGCCAGCCGAGCGGCGAAGCGATCGTAAATACCGCTCTGAACGAAGATCCGATTGGCGCACACGCAGGTCTGCCCGGCATTGCGATATTTCGATGCGATCGCACCGTTCACAGCCGCTTCCAGATCGGCATCGTCGAACACGATGAACGGCGCGTTGCCGCCCAGCTCCAACGAGATTTTCTTCACCGTGCCGGCACACTGGGACATGAGCAGCTTGCCCACAGGCGTGGAGCCCGTGAAGCTCAGCTTGCGCACCAGCGGATTGCTGGTGAATTCGCCGCCGATGGGCTTCGCGTCGCCAGTGACCACGGAAACGATTCCCGAGGGCAGGCCTGCCCGTTCCGCCAACACGCACAAGGCGAGCGCCGAGTACGGCGTGAGCTCCGAAGGCTTGATCACCATCGTGCAACCCGCCGCCAGCGCCGGGCCGGCCTTGCGGGTGATCATCGCGGTCGGAAAATTCCAGGGCGTGATCGCCGCCGTCACACCGATCGGCTGTTTCAGAACGACGATGCGCTTATCCGTGCCGTGAGCGGGAATCACATCGCCATACGTGCGCTTGCCCTCTTCGGCGAACCATTCGATAAATGAGGCGGCATACGCAATCTCGCCACGGCTTTCTGCCAGCGGCTTGCCCTGTTCCACCGTCATGAGCACGGCGAGATCTTCCTGGTTCGCCATGATCAGATCGAACCACTTACGCAACAGCTGCGCGCGCGCCTTCGCCGTGCGCGAGCGCCAATCGGCCAGCGCTTTGTCCGCGGCCTCGATCGCGGCTCTCGCTTCCTTGGCGCCACAATTGGGCACCGTGCCGATGAGTTCGCCGTTGGCGGGATTGAAGACCTGCTTCACTGCGCCGCTGTCCGCATCCACCCAGCGCCCACCGACGAAGGCTTGCTGACGAAACAGACCCGGATCGCGAAGGGACAGTGTGCTCTGTGGGGCGGCGGCCATGAAATGCTCCAACTGGAAATGAGAGTCAGCCGGCTCAGTCCTCGACACTCAATCGTCGACGAGGGACTGACCGGGAAACAATGCTTCGTTGAAACCGAAGGTGCGCAGATCGCGGATGCGCATGGGATAAAGGATGCCGAGCAGGTGATCGACTTCGTGTTGCACGACCCGGGCGTGAAAGCCTTCGACGGTGCGATCGATGGGCTGGCCCTGCGGATCGAAGCCGCGATAACGCAGCTTGGTGTAACGCGGCACCAGTCCGCGCATGCCGGGGACGGACAGACAACCCTCCCAGCCCTCTTCCATCGCGTCGGTCTGCGGTTCCAGCACGGGGTTGATCAGCTCCGTATAGGGCACTTCCTCGACCTGCGGATAACGGGGATTGTGACCCACGCCGAAGATCACTACTTGCAGGGATGTGCCGATCTGCGGGGCCGCGATGCCGGCGCCGTTCAACGCCGCCATCGTGTCCTTCATGTCCTGGAGCAGGGCATGCAACTCGGGCGTGTCGAACTGCTCCACAGGCTTCGCCACCTGCAGCAGCACGGGATCACCCATTCTCAACACCGGACGGACCGCCATGACTAAAACCGGCTCGCTAAAGCTTGAGGAACGTCGTTTCGGGAGCTTGCTGGTACCATCGCCATCCTAACCCATCTGAACGCAATCGCCCGTCATCCCACAGTCACCACTGCCTGCCTGTCAGTCACCATGTCATCAACACCTCATGTTCTGGTGCTCGCTGCCGGCGCTTCAAGGCGTCTGGGTCAGCCGAAACAGCTGGTGAAACTGGCCGGCCGGCCAGCGCTGCACATCGTGGTCTCGAACGCCGTGGCCGTCGCCGGCCACGCCGTCACGGTCGTGGTCGGCGCGAACGCCCGCGAAATGACGCATCTACTCGCGCATTCACCCGCGTCCGTCATCGTGAATCGGCATTGGGAGGAAGGCATGGCGTCCTCCCTGCGCTTCGGTATCGCCTCTCTGCCGCCGGCGTGTCATGCAGCGATGGTGCTGCTGGGCGACCAGGTCGCGGTCACGGCCGACGACCTGAAGCGCCTGGTGAGCGCATGGAAAGGCGAGGAAAGCATGATCGCCGCCAGTGTCTACGACCAGCGCGTCGGCGTCCCCGCCATCTTCCCGCGGCTCACCTTCAGCGAGCTCTCCGAACTACGCGGCGACCAGGGCGCTCGCATGGTGCTCGAACGTAACAACTACCGCCTGACCCGCGTACCCATGGCCAACGCCGCCATCGACCTCGACACTCCCGAAGATCTCGTGCAGCTGACCGAACGTTTCCAACGATCGGATTCGACCTACAGCATCTCGGAGACCTAGCGTGCGCATCGTCGCCATCCTGCTGCTCATCGCGTTCGTCGTCGTAGTGATCTGGTTACGGGCGCGTCGCAAACGTTGAGGACAGCCGGCGCCCGCAGCGACTTTTCGCGGATGGCCGAAACATCACCGACGGTTCGGCCGTTACCCGTGCAGGGTTCGCGGACCAGAGGTATGCGTCATGCAGGAATTTTTCCAACAGAATCTGATCGCCGTGGTGATACTGCTGGCGCTGGCGATTGCGCTGACGATTTTCGTGTTTCGTAAACGGCTGTTCGAACGTGGCTATCGCAAGGGGGAAGCCGCCAATCCCGGCAAGGTGAAGCGACAGAACCGGCCGGACGAGTGGAGCCGCAGCCACTGACGCGGCCGCGACCTCAGGCTTGAGGCGACGGCGCGGGTACGCCGAGGGCCGCCAGCGCGTTGACGAGCATCGAGGCCGTGTATGGTTTGACCAGCACCCCGATGCGTTTGTCGGACGCGAACTTGTCCTTCAACTCGCGCTCGCTTCGGCCGCTGGCGATCAGGATGGGCATGCTTTGACGCTGGGCCCGCATCTCGGCCGCGAGCTGATCGCCGGACCGATCCGGCAGGCCCATGTCGACAATCACGGCGGCGACATCCGATGCCCCCGCCAGCGCGGTGCTCGCTTCGCCGGCGTCGGCTGCCTGCAACACTTGGAAGCCCACATCTTCTAAAGCATCCACGGCGAACATGCGCACCAGCATCTCGTCTTCGACGATCAGAATGCGGGTGGGACCTGACTGTGTATGTGTCATGGATCGTTTGGTTGTTGGTCCTTATCGGGTGGCCACCATGGCGACCCCGAGCGCTGAGCGCCGCAGTGTACTCCACGGCCGCAGCCAGTGCGTATAACTTACGGTAAAACTTAAGAATAGTACGTCATAACGCACTTTGTGTAAGTATTCCAGGCACACCATTGCCGTGGTTTCGTAGCGACGCGGAACTTTCTACATTTGCCAAGCATTGGGTGGTCTGCGCCGCGACCTGGCTCGAAACAATGACATATTTCTCAGGTGCCGCGAGCCAGGGTGCAATGGGTGTGGCCGCGGGTGACTGCGGTTACGGTGAGCGCAACAACTTTCCGGGAGTAGCGGCGCGGTGGACGTGCTCATCGCATGCAAATGAATTCCGATTCCTCCGCAACGGACGCCGACACCCGAGTGCTGCGCGTACTGATCGTCGAAGACGAATCGCTGGTGAGCCTGTTTCTGCAGGGAGTGCTGCGCGATCTCGGCCATGAAGTCAGCGGCATCGCGCCGTCGCTGCGGACCGCGCTGGCGTTCGCGGCCGGCACGCCGACGGATCTGGCGATCGTGGACGTTGGCCTGGCCGGCGACGGAGGGGACGGCATCGATGCCGCCATCGCGTTGCGTGCCCGCCATGGCATTCCGGCCTTGCTGATGACCGGAGCGCCGTTGGCATCGCTGGGCGACCGGGTCAAGGACGCACAACCTTTGGGCTTCCTCGCGAAGCCGTATACCGAAGCGGATGTGGAGCGAGCGTTGATCGCGGCAGTGGCTCAGCTGCCGCCCCGAGACTGAACGACCATCCACCCCGCGCCTCGTCGACGGGTGAGTAAATGGCTCAAGCTGTGATCGAAACCGCGCCCGCGCTGGAACGCGGCGACATCCTCAAGGCGTTGCGGCTGCTGAAGCGCGGCGACTTCTCCGTGCGCCTTCCCATGGATCTGGCGGGCATCGATGGCGAGATCGCCACCGCTTTCAATGACGTGGTCGAGCTGAACGACTCCATGACCCGCGAGTTCGCCCGGCTGCGCGAAATGATCGGCCGCGAAGGCCGCATTTCTGAACGCGCCCACCTGAACATGGCCAGCGGCAGCTGGTCGCAATGTATCGATTCGGTGAATGGCCTGGTCGGCGAGATGGTTTATCCCGTCTCCGAAGTGGCGCGCGTCATCGGCGCCGTGGCGAACGGCAACCTTTCGCAGACCATGAATCTTGAAGTCGACGGCAGGCCGATGCGCGGTGAGTACCTTCGCATCAGCACCGTTGTGAACACGATGGTGGATCAGCTCGCATCGTTCGCTTCGGAAGTGACACGTGTGGCGCGCGAAGTGGGCACCGAAGGCAAGCTCGGCGGCCAGGCGCACGTGAAGGGTGTGGCTGGCACATGGAAGGATCTGACCGACTCGGTGAATCACATGGCGGCGAACCTCACCGGCCAGGTGCGCAACATCGCCGAAGTCACCACCGCCGTGGCCAGCGGCAATCTCTCCAAGAAAATCACCGTCGATGTCAAAGGTGAAATGCTGGAGCTGAAGAACACCGTCAACACGATGGTGGACCAGCTCAACTCGTTCGCCTCCGAAGTGACGCGTGTGGCGCGCGAAGTGGGCACCGAAGGCAAGCTCGGCGGCCAGGCAAAAGTGGAAGGCGTGTCCGGCACCTGGAAGGACCTCACCGACAACGTGAACCAGATGGCCGCCAACCTCACCGGCCAGGTCAGAAACATCGCCGAAGTCACCACCGCGGTGGCCAGCGGCAACCTGTCCAAGAAAATCACCGTGGATGCGCGCGGTGAAATTCTCGAGCTCAAGAGCACCGTCAATACGATGGTGGACCAGCTGAATTCGTTCGCCTCCGAAGTGACGCGCGTGGCGCGCGAAGTGGGCACCGAAGGCAAGCTCGGCGGTCAGGCGAAAGTCGAAGGCGTCGCCGGCACCTGGAAAGATCTCACCGACAACGTGAATCACATGGCCGCGAACCTCACCGGCCAGGTTAGAAACATCGCCGAGGTCGTGACCTCGGTGGCGCAGGGCGACCTGAAGCGCAAGCTGGTGGTGGAAGCCAAAGGCGAGATCGCCGCACTGGCGAGCACCATCAACGGCATGATCGACACGCTCGCGACATTCGCCGATCAGGTGACCAACGTGGCGCGCGAGGTAGGTACGGAAGGCAACCTTGGCGGCCAAGCCAGCGTGCCTGGCGCCGCCGGCTTGTGGCGCGATCTCACCGACAATGTGAACCAGCTCGCCGCGAACCTCACGACTCAGGTGCGCGCCATCGCCGAAGTGGCCACGGCCGTGACCAAGGGCGATCTCACACGATTCATCACGGTGGAAGCCTCGGGCGAAGTGGCCTCGCTCAAGGACAACATCAACGAGATGATTCGCAATCTCAAGGACACCACTCAGAAGAACAACGAGCAGGACTGGCTCAAGACCAACATCGCGCGCTTCAACCGGCTGCTGCAGGGCCAGCGCGATATTCGTCACGTCTCCAACCTGATCCTGTCGCAGCTGGTGCCGCTGGTGAACGCGCACCAGGCGCTGTTCTATCTGACCAAGCAGGAAGGTCCGGAAGTCGTTCTGGAACTGGTCGCCAGTTACGCCGCGCCGAATCGTCGGCGCCCGCCGCAGAAGTTGAAGCTGGGCGACGGTTTGATCGGCCAGTGCGCCGTCGAGAAACGCTCCATGCTGCTGACCGACGCGCCTCACGATTACATGCGCGTCACTTCCGGGTTGGGCGAGGCCAAGCCTTCGACCGTCATCGTGCTGCCGGCGTTGTTCGAAGGCGAGGTGAAGGCGGTGCTGGAGCTGGGCTCGTTCGAGCGCTTCAGCACCATTCATACGCTGTTCCTCGATCAGCTGATGGAAAGCATCGGCATCGTGCTCAACACGCTGGCCGCCAACATGCAGACCGAGGCGCTGCTGGCGCAGTCGCAGCTGCTCACCGGGGAGCTGCAAAGTCAGCAGGAAGAGCTGAAAAAGACCAACGACCGGCTCGAACAGCAGGCCACCACTCTGCAGCGTTCCGAAGATCTGCTGCGTTCCCAACAGGAGGAGCTGCGCGCCAAGAACGAGGAGCTGGTGGAGAAAGCCAACCTGCTGTCCTGGCAGAACAAGCAGGTGGAAGCCAAGAACCAGGAAGTGGAGCGCGCCAAGGAAATGCTGGAGGAAAAGGCCGAGCAGCTGGCGCTCACCTCCAAGTACAAATCCGAGTTCCTGGCCAACATGTCGCACGAGCTGCGCACGCCGCTGAACAGCCTGCTGATTCTTTCCAAGCTGCTGGCCGACAACGCCGATGCCAACCTGACCCCCAAGCAGATCGAATTCGCGCAAACCATCAATCGCGCCGGCACCGAGCTGCTGGCCTTGATCAACGACATCCTGGATCTGTCCAAGATCGAGTCGGGCACCGTGACCCTGGATGTGAGCACGGTGCACTTCGCCGAAGTGGTCGACAACCTGCAGCGCAGCTTCGAGCAGGTGGCCAGCGATCGCAAGCTGCAGCTGAAGATCGAGCTGGATCCGTCGCTGCCGCGGACCATGATCACCGACGAGAAACGGTTGCAGCAGATCCTGAAAAACCTGCTGTCGAACGCGTTCAAGTTCACTCACGAAGGCGGCGTCGAGCTGTCCATCTATCGCGCCAGCAACGGTTGGAATCCCTCCAATCAGTCGCTCAATTCAGCATCTTCGGTGGTCGCATACTCGGTGCACGACACCGGCATCGGTATCGCGGCCGACAAGCTGCGCGTGATCTTCGAAGCCTTCCAGCAGGCGGACGGAACGACCAGCCGCAAGTACGGCGGGACCGGCCTCGGTCTGTCCATCAGCCGCGAAATCTGCCGCTTGCTCGGCGGCGAAATCACAGTCGAGAGCAAACCGGGCGAGGGCAGCACGTTCACTCTGTACTTGCCGATGACACACGATTTCTCCAAGGCGGCGGTCGCGCATACGATGCTGGGTGCGCCGGGCCCGCAACCGCAGGTGGCGGCGCCGTCGCAGATCGTCGTGAGCCGCGAGTCGACGCCGCTGCTGGTGGCCTCGGAGCTGACCGACGATCGGCAAAACATCCAGCCGGGCGATCGGGTGCTGCTGATCATCGAGGACGATGTGAAGTTCGGCCGCATCCTGCTCGACCTCGCGCACGATCGCGGCTTCAAGGCGGTGGTGTCGGCGACCGGCAGCGGCGCGCTGCCGCTGGTGCGGCGGTTCAATCCGTCGGTCATCACGCTGGACATCAATCTGCCGGACATGGATGGCTGGCGTTTGCTGGATATTCTGAAGCGCAGCGCCGAGACGCGGCACATTCCCATTCATATCATCTCCGTCGACGATCCTCGCGAGCGGGGCCTGCAAATGGGCGCGTTCTCCGTGCTCGAGAAGCCGGTCGATCACGCCACTTTGAAAAATGCGTTGGCCCGCACCGAAGAGTTCCTTGCCCGCAAGGTCAAAAACCTGTTGCTGGTCGAGGACGACGACCTGCAAAGCGGCGAGATCCGGAAGCTGATCGGCAATGGCGACGTGCACATCACGCGTGTCACGACCGGTCGCGAGGCGTTGCAGGCCCTGCAGAGCACGCAGTTCGACTGCGTCGTGCTCGACCTGGTGCTGCCTGACATGGATGGCGTGCAGTTGATCGAAACCATTCGCCGCGACACCTCCCGTCGGCTGCCGGTGATCATTCACACCGCCAAAGATCTGAACCCCGCCGACGAGGCCAAGCTGCGCAACCTGGTCGAGTCTTTCATTCTCAAGAGCCCGGAATCGCATGAACAGCTGTTCGACGAGACCGCGCTGTTTCTGCACCGGTTCGTCGAGAACATGCCCGAGGATCAGCGCCTGATCATCGACAAGGCGCGGCGCCGCGAGCCCGGCCTCGCCGGCCGCAAAGTGCTGATCGTCGATGACGATATCCGCAATATCTTCTCGCTGACCGGCGTGCTCGAACAGCACGACGTCGAAGTGCTGCATGCCGAAAGCGGGCGCGAAGGAATCGCCATGTTGAACGAGACTCGCAACGTCGACATGGTGCTGATGGACGTGATGATGCCGGACATGGACGGCTACGAAACCATGCGTCAGATCCGCCGTAACGAACGCTTCCGCAAGCTGCCGATGATTGCCATTACCGCCAAGGCTATGAAGGGCGACCGGGAAAAATGTATCGAAGCGGGCGCTTCGGAATACATTTCCAAGCCGGTCGATGTCGATCAGCTCGTTTCGATGATGCGCGTGTGGCTGCGGCGCGTGTGAACAGAGGTCCGCAGGTTGCGGACGCGCAGGGAACCGGTCTCCCGTCAGGAGCGACCGGCGCGGTGTCCCCTGCCTATTCCCCAGCACGGACCACCCGAGCGACCATCCTCATCGTCGATGACGAGGCCAACAATCGATATGCCTTGTCGCAGGTGCTGGCGGAGCTCGAAGAGACGGTGGTCGAAGCGGCGTCCGGAGAGGATGCGTTGCGCTTCCTGCTGCGAGAGGAATGCGCCGTCATTCTGCTCGACGCCAATATGCCGGGCCTCGACGGTTACACCACGGCTGAACTGATTCGGCGTCGGGAGCGGTCGCGGCATATCCCTATCATCTTCGTCAGTGCCATCGATCGCGACGACGAGCACATCGCGCGCGCGTACGCGATGGGCGCGGTGGACTATGTGTTCAAGCCGGTCGATCCCGTCATCTTGCGTTCCAAGGTGACGGTGCTGGTCGACTTGTATCGCAAGAGCGCTGAAGTGGAGCGCAAGGCCGCGCTCGAACGCTTTCTGCAGGAAGAGAACCTGCGCATCCGGCAGGAAAAGCTCGAAGCCGAGCGTCAGTTGCGCCAGGTCGAGGAGCGGCAGACTGCAATCGTGCGTTCGCTGCCCATCGCGCTGTACAGCGCAGATGTGGATGGCGGCTTTTCCGGGCCGCGTTTCATCAGCGATGTCATCGCGGATCTGGTGGGCTTCACCCCTAATGAATTCCTGAACGATCCGCATCTGTGGGTGGATCGCATTCATCCGGATGATCGCGGGCGCGTGCTCAACGAAGTGGCGAGCATTCCGGTGCTCGGTGGCATGTCCACCGAATACCGCTGGCTGTGCGCCGACGGCTCGCATCGCTGGTTCCTGGATCGCGCGGTGCTGATTCGGCACGAGGGGCGGCCGTTCGAAATCTTCGGCAGTTGCCTGGATGTGACCGATCGACGCCGGGTCGAGCAGCAGTTGATTCAATCGCAAAAGATGGAAGCCGTGGGTCAGCTCACCGGTGGCATCGCGCACGACTTCAACAACATGCTGACCGTGGTGATCGGCAACCTCGATTCGCTGGCGCGCGCGCTGAAAGGTACGGGTCGAAACTTCGATCGCGCGCAGATGGCGCTGACTGGCGCTTTGAGCTGCGCGGAGCTCACTCGTCGGATGCTGGCGTTTGCGCGTCGCCAGCCTTTGCAACCCAGCGCGGTGAACTTGGGCGAGGTGAGCCGGAATATCACCAAGCTGCTCGGTCGCACGCTCGGCGAACGTATCGTCATCGACGTGCTCGTGCAGGAGGATCTTTGGAATGTGCTGGCCGATCCGGCGCAGGTCGAGTCGTCTCTGATCAATCTTGCCGTGAACGCACGCGATGCCATGCCGGAAGGCGGCACGCTGACCATCGAAGCCCGCAATGTCGGCCGCGACGAGCGCGACGCCGATCTGCCGGAGGGCGAGTTTGTTTTGCTGTGTGTGACCGACACTGGCGCGGGCATGACGCCAGAGGTGCTCGAGCGTGCGCTCGAACCGTTCTTCACCACCAAGCGGATGGGCCACGGCACCGGCCTGGGCCTGAGCATGGTGTATGGCTTCGTCAAACAATCGGGCGGCCATGTGAAGATCATCAGCACGCCGGGCCATGGCACCAGCGTTCGAATCTATCTGCCTCGCACTGACGCTGCGCCATCGGCTGGCGCCGTGGCTGGAGAGGACTTGTCATTGTCCGGGCGGGATCGGACGATTCTTCTGGTGGAAGATGATGCCGGGGTGCGTGCAGTGACTGCAGCGATGCTCAAGGAACTGCAGTTCAATGTCATCGAAGCGGATAACGGCGCGCGAGCTCTGGATATCGTCGATCGGGAGTCGGACATCGATTTGTTGTTCACCGACATCGTCATGCCCGGCGGCATGAATGGCTTCGAACTCGGCCGCCTCGCCCGCGAACGCCGCCCTGAACTCCCCGTCCTCTACGCCACCGGTTACTCCGGCTCCTACGCCGCCCCCGAAAAAGGCGCCGACATGCTGGCCAAGCCCTACCGCGAAGCCGACCTCCGCAGCAAACTCCGCGGCCTGCTCCCTTCTTGCGCTGGCGCTTGAACGCCGGAGAGGTTTGGCGAGGAGATGGGATAGAGAGTTCTCCGGTGCCGCTCTTCAACCGTCACGTGCGCTGAGCTTTGCTCTTTGCTCCGATGTTGCTGGCCGTGACGTTGAAGTGACCTTTCGGCGGCGTCGGGAGTGACCTACCTCCTTCCGGCAGCGTCGAAAAAGAGGGACCTTTTCGTCGCAGTGCGCCCAGGGACGGGACCCTCGGGCGCGCTTGGGCGACCGAGGGGCACGGTGCCGGAAGGAGGTAGGACGCTCCCGGCGACGCGAACCACCGAGCCTCTTCTCTCCGGCCCCGCAGACACCGAGCCGCCGCTCAGCACGCGAAGTCAGCTTCCTTTCAAATCGATACTCCGCGCGGTATCGGCAGCGATTTCAGCCTGGGTGAAGGGCAGGTGCAGCCATTGGCCGGTGGAGTACAGCCGAGTTTGATCGACCGCGAAGGGCGAATCGGCTTCCTCCGATTGGGAATAGGTGAGCAGGCCGCGGGCGTCGAGCTCGCCGGCGTCGGTCCAGGTGACGACCTGGATCCAGCTGTTTCCGGTGATGATGGGCGTGTAGCCCTTCCCGGGCTGGAGTTGCGCTCCGATCATGCTGAACATGCCAGTGGCGTGTGCGCCGCCCGGGATGCCGATCTTTTCACCGTTGCGCTCCGTGTACTGAACCTCACCCCACGGCGCATCCAACGGAATCTGCGCATCTGTGAGCTTCTTCGTGGCCGTGGCCAACGCCTTCATCACGGCCTTGCGCACCTTGGCATCGTCGACGTTGATCTGCCTCGGCGTGCCCACCGGATCCTTCACATCGAACGGCACCTTCCAAAGATCGGGCGTCGCGCTCATCAGCGGCCACGCCTCCGTCCACACCTGCGCGCCGCGGCTTGTGACATTCTGCCTGCGATCCCAGCC
The DNA here is from genome assembly GCF_016801985.1 of Steroidobacter gossypii. Lineage (GTDB taxonomy): Bacteria > Pseudomonadota > Gammaproteobacteria > Steroidobacterales > Steroidobacteraceae > Steroidobacter > Steroidobacter gossypii. The sequence continues at coordinate 1,324,682 of NZ_JAEVLS010000001.1, forward strand.
GGCCAGCACCTCGCAGGTCTTTCTCACATCCACGTTGCTCGCTTCAACAGAGACCGTCTTCGATTCCCGCCGACACACAGTGAGCACATCATCGAGCACCAGCTCGGCGCTGAAGTTGCGATGACTGAATAGCAGGTCCTGCAAGCGCTGGGCATCGAAGCGGTTCGACTGCTTCGCCTGCAACACCTCGTTCACCATCACCAACCCTGCCCGAGTTCGCAGCGATCGCTCGGTTCTCTCCGGCCCGATGATGGGCGAATAACCTTCCAACGGCTGTTGCGGATTCGACAGCCAGTAACTGTCATTGGAATTGGTCACGTAATCATCGCGCAGCAAATGCGGCTGCAGTTCCGGCGTGAGAATTCCTTTCTGCTGGGCCCGCTCATCGTTGCGCCATTCACAATCGGGCTCTCCTCGCAGCACCACCACGCGCCACGGGCCCCAGCGCTGGACGTTGGCACTGGAGCACGCCTTGATCATCGCCTCATCGACATTCGGCACGACCGACAGATCGGCGTAGAGCGCTTTGCCATGCCGATCCGCCGCGATGGTGTTCACCCATGCCGTGCCCTGGCTGGTCTGCAGAGCCTCGAGCAACTCATCGACGTTCCTGGCCTTCGCGAACTTCAGATACTGCTCGGACGAACGATTGTTATCGAGGTTCGAATCGCGAATCGCATAGGCGCGCTCACGCGTCCAAGGCAAATCAGGATCCTCCAGCACCGGTCCGAAGTGACTGTGATAAGTGGTGCGCTCTGCGGTCTCGATCGAACCGTCCGGCTGGCGCACTTCGACGCTGACCGTGCGAGGCGTGAGCTTGCGAGTGCCATCGCCATAGCGATACGACAGCGGATCCTTGGGATCGAGCTTCAATTCATACAAAGTGAACCGCAGCCCGGTGGATACAGTGTGAGTCCATGCCACATCCTGGTTGAACCCGATGCCGATGAACGGCGTGGTGATCAAGCCCACGCCCATTACGTCCACCTGGTCCGGGATGGTGAGATGCGCCATGTGGAAGCGACTGCCGCCCGACCAGGGATAATGCGGGTTGCCGAGCATCAGTCCCTTGCCGTTGGTAGTGGCGCCCTTGCCGAACGCGATGGCGTTCGAGCCCATCATGGTCACATCTAAAGGCAGCGCTGGCGGCGCCAACGTGACCTGCTGATTCTTATCGGGAGGCGCAGCGTTGGCGATCGCGGCGGGCGACCGACCGACGCCATAGCGGATGCCAACACCGATGCCCATGCGCGCCATGTCCGATGCGTCGATGGGCCTCACCCACGGTTGATTGCGACAGCTCGCTGGCAGCTGTTCACCGCCGTGATCCGTCAGATACCGGTTGTAGCCCGCGATGTAACCCTGCTGCAGAGCCGCCATTTCTGAAGGAATGCGTGCATCCGCGTGCGCGAGCGCTTCATCGGTGATCACGGACTTGTGAAAGATGTCCGCCTCGAGCCGACCTTCCTCCGGGCCGAAGAACTTGGATTGTTCGCCTCGCACGTTCACGAACTCGCGCGCCAGCGTGCACACGGCATCCGTGGCTACTGCATAAGCCAAGCCGTAACCAAGACTGCCCCAGTCTTCCGCCTTGATATGAGGCACGCCGTGCGCGGTCCAGCGTATGTTGACGTTGTAGCGTTCGTTGCTCGCCGTTGCCTCATTCGAAGCGGGCTTGTGACAGCCAACCAGCGCAGCGGTGACGGCGCAGGCCAACAGATACTTGAGCGCCGCAGGACGAATTCCAATTGTCATGAGCAGCTCCTCCCGGTGTATCCGCCATCCTCGCAAATGGGCCGGCGTCGTGCATCTTGAGTTCCGGCAAAGCGACCCCACCCTGGCAGCTCCCCTAGGGAAAAAGCGTCGCCCTGCAGAATTACCTCGTCAACGCGGGCCATTCCAGGTAGAGTGCGCGTCCATCGTCAGCCGCCGTCCGGTCGGCTTCACTCCTCGCGGTCCGTCGGCTCCTCGTTTCGTGTAGCCCGCCTCGATTTGTCTCCCGCCTCACTGGATCCGAAACGCAGGTTTCGGCAGGCTGGTTGAGGAAATGTCTCAATGCCTTTTGCCTCCCTCGGGCTCATCCCCGAACTGACCCGTGCGCTCGCCGATCGTGGCTACACCGCGCCCACTCCCGTTCAGGCGCGAGTGATCCCTGAAATTCTCGCAGGTCGCGACGTGCTTGCCGGCGCCCAGACCGGCACCGGCAAAACCGCCGGTTTCACGCTGCCGTTGTTACAACGTTTGCAATCCGGCACGCCTTCGAAGGCGCCGCGCGTGCTCATCCTGGTGCCGACCCGTGAGCTGGCGACCCAGGTGAACGAGAGCGTTTCCAGCTACGGCAAGTACCTTCGTCACCGCAGCCTGGTGATCTTCGGCGGCGTCAGCATCAATCCGCAGATCGACGCCCTGCGTCGTGGCGCCGACATCCTGGTTGCCACGCCCGGACGTTTGCTCGACCACGCACAACAGCGCACGGTCGATCTGTCTCGCGTCGAGATCTTCGTGCTCGACGAGGCCGATCGCATGCTCGACATGGGCTTCATCGCCGACATTCGCCGCGTCATCAAGCTGCTGCCCAGGCAGCGCCAGAACCTGCTGTTCTCGGCCACTTATTCGGACGACATTCGCGGCCTGGCGCAGAGCCTGTTGCAGAATCCAGCTGAAATCGAAGTGGCTCGCCGGAATACCGCCGTCGACACGGTGGAGCAGCGGGCCTACTCGGTGGCGAAGGATCAGAAGCGGGCGTTGCTGTCGCATCTGATCCACGATGGCGACTGGTCGCAGGTGCTGGTGTTTACTCGCACCAAGCACGGCGCCAATCGGCTCGCGAAACAATTGCAGCAGGACGGCATCGAAGCGGCCGCCATTCATGGCAACAAGAGTCAGAACGCGCGCACGGCGGCGCTCACCGACTTCAAGAACTATCGGATTCGCGCGCTGGTCGCGACCGAAGTGGCGTCGCGCGGTCTGGATATCAAAGAACTGCCGCACGTCGTGAACTACGAACTGCCCAACGTTCCCGAGGACTACGTGCACCGAATCGGTCGTACCGGTCGTGCGGGTGCGACGGGTCTCGCGGTGTCGTTGGTGTCGCCGGATGAATCAGGCCTGCTCAAAGACATCGAGAGGATGTTGCGCAAGCCTGTGCCGAAGGCGGCGCTGCCTACGTTCAAAGCGGCTCCGCCGCCGGCTCGCGGCGAGTCGCGAGATGAGCGCGATGAACGCGAGCCTTCGTCACAACAGCGTCAGCCGCGGCGTGAACAGCGTCCGCAGTCGGCTCAGGGCCAGCAAGCCCGGCCGCAACATCAGCAGCAGAGCGGCGCGCCTCGTCCGGCCGGCGAGGGTCGCCGCCGTCGTCGCAAACGCAACGGCGGCGGTGGTGGCGGGCAGCAAGCTCAGCAAACCCATCAGTCGCAGCAACAGCGTCACTCGCATGGCCAGCGCCCCCAAGGACACGGCCAAGCTCGACCGGCGCAGCAGCGACATCAGCGCGGCTCGAATCGGAGCCGGACGGTTTAGCACTGTCCTATCCCAGGATCGCCTCGCGCTGATACAGCTTGATCGCGAGCGCCACGAGCAGTCCACCCAGGACCAGCGTGGTGCTCGCGCAGATCAAAACATGCAGCGGTGGGATGGTGTCCCCGCGCATCAGGCTTGTAGCCAGCAGATGCTGACTCAAGCTGGGCACCGCCATGAGCGTCGCGCTCGGCTTGGTTCCGCTCACGACAGCAAACATGATGGGTGCGATCGGTAGCATCATCACCACCGACAACCACGACTGCGCCTCACGATTGCTGCGTGTGAATGACGCGACCACCGTCATCAACCCTGCGCCCATTGGAACAAACGTGACCATCACGGCGAAGATCGCCAGAATCACGCGCGGGCCGAAGTTGGCGGACATGCCGAGCGCTTCCAACGGAATGAAGTTGAGCACGACGCCGAAAGTCGCGAGCGTGAGCAGCAGCGAGACCGACATGAACGCCGCCGTCGCCAGCATCTTGCCGACGATCAGCTGAGACCGGCGCACCGGCAACGACAGCAATGGTTCGAGTGAGCCGCGTTCGCGCTCGCCGGCGGTGGTGTCGATGGCGAGATAGAAACCGCCCACCAGCATCGACATGAAACAAAAGTAAGTCATCATGCCGAGCACCAGCAGTGCGCGGCCGGCCGGAGTCGCAACGTCGAGAGTGTGCACCCCGACAGGCTGGATGACCTCCGGATTGATCCCTCGAACCATCAAGCGCAGCGCCGCCAGCTGACGGCCGTACGCTTCGAGCAGTTGCCGGGCCCGGTCGGCGCTCGGTGAAGTCCGACTGTTGGATGTATCCACGACCAATGACAACGGCGCGGATTCGCCGGCGGCCAGCCCTTTGCCATAGTCCTTGCCGATCAGCAGCACCATGTCGTGCTGCCCGGAGCGCACCACATCCATGGCTTGATCGCTGGTGAGTTGCACCTCTTGGACCTGTACGCCGTTCTCGCGCAGGAAACCCACCAGATTGGGCGCGTGATCGACCCCGACGATGGGCAGATCCAGCGGCCGGTCCTGGTTCTCGACCGCGCGCTTCGACACCATGGTCGTGGTCAAACCGAAAATGACCGGCGCGAGCAGCACGCCGAAAAAGAATGCGGAAACGATCACGCGACGGTCGCGCAGATTCTCCAGCACTTCCTTGCGGAACACCGTCCAGATCGCACCCATCACGCCACCTCGTCTTGATCGGCAGCGCGCACGAATGCTTCTTCCAGGTCCGGAGCGCCGGTGGCCTTGAGGATTTCCGCCGGCGTGCCACGCACCACCACACGGCCGTGCGAAATGATCACGATGTCGTCGCACAAGGCCGCGACTTCCTGCATCACATGACTCGAGAACAGGACGCAGCGGCCCGACTCGCGCAACCCTCGAATCAACTCGCGCAACATGCGCACGGCATTCACATCGAGGCCGTTGGTGGGTTCATCGAGGATGATGGTCTGCGGCCGGTGAACCAGTGCGCGCGCCAGACCGACCTTGAGCCGCTCGCCTTGTGAATATCCTTTGGCGCGTCGCTCGGCGACCGCGCCGAGGCCGAGGCGCTCGATCAACTCGTCGATGGAACGCTTGAGCTCGGGGCCGCGCAGACCATGGAGCTCGGCGTAATAGCGAATGTTCTCCCGACCACTGAGATGCGCATACAAACCGCTGGCGTGAGGCAGCACGCCCAGAGAGCGGCGCACGCCCAAGGCGTCGGTGGCGCAGTCATGGCCATCGATGAGCGCGCGTCCCTGATCGGCTCGAATGACCGTGCTCAGGATGCGCAGTGTGGTCGACTTGCCCGCGCCGTTGTGGCCCAGCAAGCCGGTGATGCGGCCGTCGCCGGCCGAAAAAGAAACGTCGTGCAACGCTTGCACCGCGCCGAAGCGCTTTCTCAAACTTTCGACTTGAATCATGGCGCCGGCGCCGAGCGGGACAGCATGAAAGGAGCGGGGCCGACGGTTTTCAGACAGGAGTCGTCGAGTGACTCCACCGCCCCCGCATTGATGAATTGGGCCACCACGCGCGGCATGCAACCGATCGCGATCTGTCCGTGACCTTGGCCCTCGAGCACCAGATGTTTCGATTTCGCCAATCCAGGCAGGATCTGTTCGCCGTAGCGCGCCGGCGTCACCGGATCGTTGCCGCCGGAGAGCACCAGCGTCGGGATGGCGCTGGTCAGCGGCTTGCCAAAGTCCTCATCCACCGGGCCGCGCGGCCACTGTTCGCAAATGATGCGCATCGAAGCCATGAAGCTCTCACCGATATAGGTTTTGGCCAGTTCGGACTGAGACACCGGCCGCTCGCCCCAGCGTGGCGCGTCTTCGCTGCAGACCACGGCGAAGTGCATGCCATACGCGAACTGAGCATCCAGGCTGCGCTTGATCATCAGGTACTGCGCGGCCAGCGCTTGCGGTTGCCCAGCCTGCGCTTCCTGAATGAGCAGAGGCAGCGCCGACATCGTTTCGTCCGAGTAGCTCAGCAAGCGAACGGCCGCGGTGAGCTCGGGCGCGCCAAGTCGTGCTTGTATAGGCTCCGCGCTGAGCGGATCCGGAATGGAAAGCGTCAGCGGATGTTGCTCCACTCGCGTCCGCAGCGAGGTGAAGGTGGTCGCGATGTCCGGGAACACTCGTTTGCAATCCGCGTCCGAGCCGCAGCGTGCGAAGGCGTTGTCGATGGCTGCCTGAGCGTCGAGCGCGATATCCGGTCCCAGCGCCATCTCTGGCGGCACGACGCCATCCAGAATCGCGACTCGCACGCGCTGCGGATAGCGTCGCATGTAGTGCTGAGCGACGCGCGTTCCATAGGACACGCCGTACAGATCCAGCTTCTGATAACCGAGCGCCGCGCGCACATCGTCGAGGTCACGCACGGCGACGCTGGTGGTGTAGTAGCGGGGATCACCCGGCAACTTGTCGAGGCAGGCGCGTGTGATCTCGCGTAGCTGCTTCGGATCGGTGAACGTGATTTCGCTTTCGTCCGGGAACGTGCAATCGAGTCGATTCGATCGACCGGTGCCGCGCTGATCGACCAGCACGATGTCGCGATCGCGCCGGACGCGCGCCAACGCCGGAGCGATGGAGATATAGAAATCGCTGGCCGCCTGGCCGGGCCCGCCGCTGAGCACGAACAGCGGATCGCCAACCGGCTCGAGCCGCAGCGAGGGAATCACCGCCACGTGCAGCCGTACTTGCTTGCCCGCGGGCTGCTCGCGATTCTCCGGCACCGACAGCCAGCCGCAGCGAGCGGCCACGCTGCCGCCCACGATCTCGCTGTGCAGCCGGCAATCTTCGCGGGACAGGCCGCCCGCCTTGGTTTGGAATGCGCTGCAAAAGGCCAGTGTGCCCACCAGGGTCGCCCACGCGCCCAAATTCCGCTGAACTGCCCGGGGATGAGTTGCCGACATCGGGTTCCTGATGGCAAAGGCTCAAAAGCCCGCAATGGTAGACGAGCCGGGCGGGAACCTGTGTGCGCCGATGACGGTCTGTTACATTCGCACGCCCGACCTCATTCCAACGGTGACCTCATGCGCCCATCGTCGTTGCTCGTTGCCGCTGCCGCCGCGGCCTGCATGCTGCCCCTCGCGGGCGCCTTCGCCAAGGACGAAGCCCTGGCCAAGGCAGTCGCCTCCGAGCAGCGCTCGCCGAACTTCGTGGCGCGCGATCAATACCGCAAGCCGCAGCAAGTGCTGGAGTTCATTGGCGTGAAGCCGAACATGACGGTGGTCGAGATCTCGCCGGGCGGCGGTTACTGGACCGAAATTCTCGCGCCTTATCTGCACGACAAGGGCACTTATTACACGGCGGTCAGCTCGCGCGCGGCGGAGAAGTGGCAGCAGAAGCTCGCCAGCGACCCGGCCCGCTACGGCAAGGTGAAGGTCAGCGACGCCAGCGAGCCCGCGCCAGCCGGCTCGGCCGACGTGGTCGTGACTTTCCGGAATGTGCACAACTGGATGAGCCAGGGCACCGCCGACGAGGTGTTCGCCTCGTTCTACAAGGCGCTCAAGCCGGGCGGCATTCTGGGCGTCGAGGAACATCGTGCGCCGGACGATAAGCCGCAGGATCCGAAGGCGGCCAACGGCTACGTGCGCGAGGATTACACCATTCAGCTGGCCGAGAAGGCCGGCTTCAAGCTGGTCGGCCGCTCCGATCTGCTGAACAATCCCAAGGACACCAAGGATCATCCCAAGGGCGTGTGGACGCTGCCACCGACCCTGGCCCTGGGCGAGCAGGATCGCGCCAAGTACCAGGCCATCGGCGAGGCCGACAACTTCCTGCTGAAGTTTCAGAAGCCGCGCTGAGCCCGGCCGCGAATTGACCGGCTGAGCCGGCGAGGAGCCACGAGTGGAAGAAGAAACCAAGAAATGGCTGTATTACGCGATTCCCGTCGTGGTCGCGGTGGGCATCGGCGCAGCCCTGTGGTACGGGCGCTCGCAGCGACAGGCGGAGCAGCAGGCCAGTCAGCCGCCTGCCGTCACACAACCGGAGGAAACGACGCCGGCGACTGAGCCGCCGGTACGCAATCCTTTGGAACAAGCACCGCCGCCGGAGCCATTGCCCTCGCTGGCCGAGAGCGATCCGCCAGTGCAAGAGTCGCTGAGCGGAGTGTTCGGCCGCGCCCTGGATCCGTTCCTGGTGCCGAAGAACATCGTGCGTCACACAGTCGTGACCATCGACAATCTGCCGCGCAAGAAAACGTCGGTGCAGATGTGGCCGGTGAAGCCGATCGGCGGCGAGCTCACGGCAACTCGCGATGGCGAGGAGCTCACCTTGAGCCCCGAGAACTACGCGCGTTACGAGCCGGTGATCAAGATCGTGCAGAACACCGACACGGCGCAGCTGGTGGCCATGTACAAACAGTACTACCCGTTGTTCCAGGAGGCGTACGTCTCGCTGGGCTATCCCGACGGCTATTTCAACGACCGCCTGGTCGAGGTGATCGATCACCTGCTCGCCACGCCGGAGGTCCCCGGGCCGATCAAGCTGAGCCGTCCGAGCGTGAATTTCCAGTTCGTCGATCCGCAACTGGAAAACCTTTCTTCCGGTCAGAAACTGCTGATCCGCATGGGCAGCGCCAATGCCGAGGTGGTCAAGGACAAATTGCGCCAGCTGCGCGACGCCATCGCCAAGCAGGCGCCGCCGCCCGGTTGATCTCGTCCGGCTGGCGCCGTTGAACAAGCGTCATCGAAGACAGGAGCGTCGTCATGAGCAAAGTCGTTCTGATCCTTGGCGCCACCACGGTGGGGCTCGGGCTGGCCAGTCTGCATCTGGTCAATCAGTTGCGCGAGGGCAACGCGACGATTGCCGAGCTGCAGGAGAAAGTGGCTGCGCTTGAAAAGCAGGAGCCGGTCGCGACGACCCCGATCTTCTCGGTGATGCCGACGGATTCGATTGCCGCCGCAGCCGTGGTGCAGTCGGCGCCGCGGAAGGAAGAGCCGAAAGTCGCAACCCGAGCGGCGGGGCAGGCCAGCGTCGCTTCTCCAGTCCCGACGCACTTGCCAGGGCGGGAAGATGCGATGCGCGCCATGCGCGAACATCGCGAGCGTGAGCGCCAACTGATGCAGGATCCCGAGTATCGTGAAGCGATGCGCCTGCAGACGCGAAACAATCTGGCGCGTCAGTATCCCGGCGTGGCCGAAGAGCTGGGGCTGGATCGGCGCCAGGCCGACGAATTCTTCGGCATGCTCGCCGACCAGCAGATGCGCACCAACGAAACGATGAACCCGTTCTGGGAGATGCAGCCGCCGGGCGAGAATCCCGATCCAGCCGCCATGCAGGAGCGGCAGCGCAACTTCCAGCAGACCGCCGCCGAGATGCAGCGGAAAAACGAAGCCGAGCTCGTGGCGCGCTTCGGGCAGGAAAAGGCGCAGGCCTGGAAAGAATATCAGTCGACCATGGGCATGCGCTTCCATCTGGACGACATGCGCAGCACCCTGGCGGCGCAGGGCGTGCCGCTGAACGAAGAGTTGAGCAAGCCGGTGCTCAAGGCGCTGGCCGAAGCGCAAAAGGCCGAGCTCGAGGCCTATAACGCCACAGCCAGGCAGAATGCGGCGGGCTCGCAGCGGCTCGCGGCCGGCGTGGCTTTCGAGTCCACCAACATGGACTGGCATATCGAGCACACCAAGAAGCGCAATCAGCGCATGCTCGACGCGATCGCGCCGTATCTCACCTACGAACAGCGCACGGCCATCGAGAAACAGCAGCAGGCGCAAGTGAAGTTGCAGGAGGCCCAGATGCGCCTCATGCGTGAGCGCGGCGATAGCAATCAGATTCGAGGTTTCTTCAGCGGCAGCGGCAGCGTCCAGCTCACGCCTGTGCAGCCGTAGCGGTAAAACTTCCATGCGTAATCCATTTCTGGCTTTGATGACGGTGACGCTGCTGACCTCGGCAGCCTGCAGTAAACCCGAGCCGACGGCGCAGGCTGCGCCGCCTCCGCCGCCTGCACAGTCATCGGATACCGAACAGCTGGGTCAGCCGGCCGATCCTCGTTTCATCGGCAAGATCTGGGTCTCGACCACGCCAGGGCACTCGCGCGGCTCGCTGTTGATCTTCTTGCCGGATCGCTCGCTGCTGATGGATTCCTGTTTCGACACCTACCGCATCTCGAAGTGGGGCGCGGACGGCGATCGCATCCGCTGGATCGAAGACACCATTCCGATCCAGGCCACGATCTCCATGCCCGATGAAAACAATCTGAGCCTGCAGCTCGCCGGACAGGACCGGGTGCAGACGTATGTCACGGCGAGCGTGCCATACGTCTGCCCGGACATGCCGCGCTGATTTGCGCCGCTAATTCGCCAACTTCGGCCGCGTGATCTCCCGCTTCGGCGGGTTGGCCAGATACTGCGCGACCCGCAGCTCGGCGTTCTGGCGCAGGTTCATGGCGAACAGGTGGTAATCGTAGATGTGATAGTTGTCGCGCCCCATGGGCCGTGACGAGTAGTGCGCCGAATGGATCTCGCGCACCAGTAACATTCCATTTTCGCATCGCGCGTCGGCGACGCGCGGTTCGACGATCGGTTGGGCGTCGATGAAGTCCTGCGGCAGCGCCTGCAGATCCGCGAGCGTCCCCTTGAACGTGCCGGGATAACTCACGCCGCCCAAATTCAAATCCGCCGCAGCCGGCGCACCGTCGGTCTTCCACGTAAGCGGATTCACACAGATGTTCTTGCTCGTGTCCGCGTACTGTTTGGCGTCCGGGCCTACCGCGTTCCACGACACCATGCAGCCGGTTTGTTCGGCGGACTCGCACACTGGCACATCGGGCGCCGACCTGGCCAGAGCTTCGGCATCCAGACTGAAGCCGATGGGATAGGCGGCCACCAGCCGGTTGCGCAGATGCGTGCCGGTGATGCGCCTCTCCAGCAGCTTGCTCAGATGCGCCGAGCCCTGGCTGTGCGCGGCCAGCACGAAGGGGCGATCGCGGCTGTAGTTTTGCAAGAAATAGTCGAAGGCGCGCTCCACATCGTTGTAGGCGAGCTGCAGCGCCGAGGCGCCGCTGCCGGATCGATCCAGAAAAGAATAAATCGTGGCCTGGCGGTAGCGCGGCGCGTAAATGCGGCAGCAGCTGTTGAACACCGAGGCCTGGCCACGCATCACGAACATGTCGGTGAGCTGATTGACTCGTGCGTCGTCCACCGATTGATTCCAGTTGTCCGTGCCGAAGTAAGTGGTCGGATGGATGAAAAACACATCGACCGCAGCGCTTGCCTGCTGATCCATAACACCAATTGCGGGTAAGGCATCTGCTGAGTCGACGCGATTCGGCAGCGCTGCCCAACTCTGCTCGCGCGAGTAATCGGGCGAGGCGGGGCTACTGGCATGCCTGAAAGGCACGGCGGGTTTGAGCTTATTGAAAGCCATCATCATGCGGATTTCGTCGCGATAGATATAACTTGCCGCGCTCGCGAGCAGCGCGATCGTGAGCGCGCCGATCAGTATTTTTTTCATGTTTCATCTCTGCGATTTGTTTTGTGACATTGCAGTGAATGCATTTGCAGACACTGTCTGAACGTTACGACATTTTGCACAAGCTGAATTCTCATCGTTAACTGCGCCCGCCCACAGAGCGACACTCCGGCGCATCGACAAGCTCCATGCATGCGATGGCCGACCAGGACGAGTCAGGCAGAACGGCAGATCGCAGCTGTGGGTGAGCGCTGCATCGCATGCGTAGCGGTGCAGCTCCCGTGTCATACCCGCGAGGATTGTCCATGCGCATTTCATCCCTGCGCGCACCCATGTTGGGTGCGTTCGCACTTTTTTTTGCCGCCATTTGCGCGCTCACTTTGCTCAGCAGTGTGGTCGAGGCGGCGCCTACTATTTCCGGCACGCCGAAGACGCGGTTCGGCGTCAATGGCTGGTATAGCTTCCAACCCGCCGCCAGCGATCCAGCCTCGAGGTCGCCGCTGCGTTATTCGATCGTCAACAAGCCGTCGTGGGCCAAGTTCTCGGTGCAAACGGGACGTCTCGAAGGTGCCACGCCAGCGCGCGCCGGCACGTACTCTAACATCCGTATCTCGGTGAGAAGCAGCACTGGCACGGCCAGCCTGCCGCCGTTCTCGATTCAAGTGTATTCCCCCACCGGTGGTGACAGCGGCAGCGGCTCCAACCGTCCTCCGGTCGTGAGCGGCACGCCGGCGACTTCGATCACCGCCGGCAGCGCCTACAGCTTCCGCCCCACGGGCTCCGATCCGGAAGGCCGCACGCTCACCTGGTCGATCTCCAATCGTCCGAGCTGGGCCGCTTTCAACACCAGCACCGGCGCTCTGACCGGCACGCCGAGCGCCTCGAACGTCGGCACCTTCTCCAACATCGTGATCTCGGCGAGCGACGGCGCCAATCGCACCTCGCTGCGGGCCTTCAACATCGCCGTGACCGCCGCGGGCAGCAACAGCGGCTCCGCGTCGCTGAGCTGGACCCCTCCGACCACCAACACCAATGGCACGCAGCTGAGCAATCTGGCTGGCTACCGCATCTACTACGGCACCAGCCCGACCAATCTGTCGCGCACCGTGCAGCTCAGCAATGCTGGTCTGACGCGTTACGTGATCAGCGATCTGTCGCCCGCGACTTATTACTTCTCGATTCGCGCCTACAACTCGTCGGGCACCGAGAGCTCAGGCTCGAATGTGGTGACCAAGGTGGTTCGATAATACGAGGTACTCGCCCTGGCGCCTCCGGCGGGAGAGCAGCTTCACGCGGGTCAGGGTTTGCGGCGGGACAGCCAGTCGATCATGGTATTGCTGACTGTCTCCGCCGCATCCTGCTGGACGAAATGATTCGCGCCAGGGAGGGTCATGATGGTCAGATCCTTCTCGACCCATCGCCACGTGCCATCCAGCGCGCCGGGCAGCAAGGCCTGGTCGTCCAGGCCATGGAACATCAACACCGGCGCCTGCACCTTGGGAAAGGTGAAGTTCGCCGGCGGCGGTGGCGCGTCGGGCTTGGGATAATTCGCTTTGTAATAATTGAGCATGGCCTCCACGTCCGATTGCTGGAAGGCCTGCAGATAACGCGGCCGCGCTTGCAGATCGGTCACCCACTGCGTCAGCCGCTCCAATGAGATCGATTGGTGCGCGTCCGGCTGCTGGAAGTTGAACGCGTACTGGCTGTTCTTTTTCTGCTCGGGATTGGCGGCGATCTCGCGGGCGATGCCGGCGGGATGCGGCAGATTGCAAATGATCAGCAGGCGCGTGATATCCGGTCGGCGCATCGCGACGTTCCACGCCACCGAGCCGCCCCAGTCGTGACCGACGATGACTGCCTGGTCGACTTTCTCAGCCTTGATCACCGCGGCGATGTCGCCGACCAGCGCAGGCATGGCGTAGTTCTCCACGCCCTTGGGCTTGTCGGATAAGTTGTAACCGCGCAGGTCCACGGCCGCCGTGCGATAACCATGGTCGGCCAGTGCGCGCATCTGTTTGCGCCAGGAATACCAGAAGTCGGGAAAGCCGTGGATCATCACCACCAGCGGACCCTGGCCGAGTGCCGCATAGTGGATCCTGACGCCGTCGGCATCGGCGTATCGGTGCTCGACCTGATCCCAAATATCCGTGCTGTCCGTGGCCATCGCGGTTCCCCCGTTTTGTTCGGGCCGACTATATAACGGCGCAGCGCAAGTTACTGCCCGACAGTTGGACCGTGTCCGATACGCCTCGCGGCGCCGCTATGCTCGCTGTGCGGATCGGGCCTATGATGGCGCATCGTCTCACTCGTCGGAGCTCGTATGTCACTTCGCGGCAAGACTCTTTTCATTTCGGGCGCCTCACGCGGCATCGGCCTGGCCATCGCCTTACGCGCCGCGAAGGATGGCGCCAACATCGCGATCGCGGCCAAGAGCGATCAACCGAATCCGAAATTGCCCGGCACGATTCACACCGCAGCCGAGGCCATCGAGGCTGCCGGCGGCAAGGCGTTGCCCATGCAGGTGGATATTCGCGACGAGAACGCGGTCGCCGCCGCGGCTAAGAAATGCGCCGAGCGTTTCGGCGGCCTGGACATCCTGGTGAACAACGCCAGCGCCATCTCGCTCACCGGCACGCTCGAAACGCCGATGAAGCGTTTCGATCTGATGTTCGGCGTCAACGTGCGCGGCACGTTCGTATGCTCGCAGGCGTGCCTCCCATATCTGCAGGAGTCCGCCAAGGCGGGGCGCAATCCTCACATTCTCAACCTGTCGCCGCCGTTGAGCATGAAGCCGCGTTGGTTCGCGCCGCATGTGGCATACACCATGGCGAAGTACGGCATGAGCATGTGCGTGCTCGGCATGGCGGAAGAATTTCGTCGCGACGGCATCGGTGTCAACGCACTCTGGCCGCGCACTGTCATCGCGACCGCCGCTCTGAATGTGATTGCGCTTGCCGATCCCAAGCGCGCTCGCAAGCCCGAGATCATGGCGGACGCGGCGCATGCGATTCTGACGCGCGACCCACGCAACTGCACTGGCAACTTCTTCATCGATGACGAAGTGCTCGCCAGCGCGGGCGTCACCGATCTCGATCCGTACGCCGTTACGCCGGGCAACAAACAGTTTCAGCCGGACTTTTTCGTCGACTGATCGATTCAACGATGACGGCACTCGGCTTTGTACTGGCGATGGTATTGACGATGGGCGACTCGACGCACGCGCAAGCTTCGGCGGACAAGAAATGGGGGACGTTGGACGGCGCGCCGCCGCTGGTCATCGCTCATCGTGGCGCCTCGGGTTATCGGCCCGAGCACACGCTCGCGTCTTACCTGCTGGCCATCGAATTCGGCGCCGATTATATCGAGCCGGATCTGGTCGCGACGCGCGACGGTCATTTGATCGCGCGCCATGAGCCATTGCTCGACGACACGACGGATGTGAAATCACGACCGGAGTTCGCTGCGCGCCGGAGCACGAAGACGCTGGACGGAAAGCAAGTCGCCGGGTTCTACGCCAGCGACTTCACGCTCGCCGAGATCCGCGAACTGCGAGCGGTGCAGGCCAATCCGGCGCGCTCCAAGGAGTACGACGGCATGTACACCGTGCCAACCTTCGAGGAGATCCTCGATCTGGTGGAACGGGAGTCGACGCGTCGCGGGCGGCCGATCGGCATCTATCCGGAAACCAAACATCCGGCCTTTCATCTGGCCCTGCAGTTGCCGTTGGAAGATCGCTTGATCGATGCCCTGAATCGGCGCAACTTGAATCGGGCCGGCACACCGATTTTCATTCAGTCGTTCGAAAGCGCCAACCTCCAGTATCTGCGGAGCAAAACCGAGCTGCCGCTGGTGCAGCTGATGGACGAAGGCTCGCTGATCTACGATGCCAGCGGCAAGCGAGTGGTGGGCGTTCACATTCCGGATTACGGCGATCCTCGTGGTGGGGAGCGTCCCAGCAGCTTGACCGAGGTGGCGAGCTATGCGTACGCGATCGGTCCGTGGAAGCGGCAAATTCTGCGGGATGTCGGGCAGCCCAAGCTGCTGACCACGACGGCAATCGAACAAGCGCACGCGGCCGGCTTGCGTGTGCATACTTATACATTCAGAGATGAGCCTGCCACGCTCGCGCCGGAATATGAGAACGACCCGCTGAACGAGTACCGTCGCTTTTTCGAGCTGGGCGTCGACGGCGTGTTTTCTGACTTCTCGGATACCGCGCTCAAGGCGCGCGCGCAGTGGCAATCTCGCTGATGCCGGGCCACTCACGCACCCAACAGCAAACGTGATCGAACCCTTCGACGGTTCGCTGTCGTGCTTCGGGATAACGCGAGAAATACCTGGCAGTGGTCGCCGCGGGCACCACCGAATCATTCGCGCCCCGCAAATGAAACTCCGGCCAGGGATGCGGGCGCTCGCTCAATGCGGGATTCAGGGACTGTGACATCGGCAGATACCCGTGATGCTCGGTCCAAGCGTCGGTATCGAGATTGGCGGCGACAGTCACCACGGATGTGACATTCTCCAGACGCTCTGCAATCAGCACCGCTAGCGCGCCCCCACCGCTGTAGCCGACGAGTGAAACATTCGCAGCGCCGATCTGGCGCTGAGCTTCCCGCGCCGTGGCCGCCATGCTCTCGACGATCTGGGGCGAATATCTCGCGCCCGTCCAGAGTTCCACTGTGCACTTCTCTGGACGAAGGCCGTGATAGCACGGGCGCGTTATGTATGCTGCCGGTCCCGGCGAGCGGATCATCAGTTCCAATGCAAGCGGCTGTCGCGTAGTGGGATCGGCGCTGGGCGTGCGACCGTCACTCCAGGGAAGGCCGTCGCTCTCCAGAAAAATCGTCAGCGCCGTGGCAGAGGCGAGCCGGTCATTGCGTTTGAGATAAACAAGACTTGGGAACTCGCCCGAGGAAACATGAACGATCTCGAGGCCGGCAGCGCGGGCTCGCCGGTCGAGCAGTTCCCCGGGCGAGGCGCAGCCGCCGATGATCGCCGCGCCGGCGATGACCAGCGGGGCGAGCACGTGCTTAAGGGCAATGCCGAGGCTCATGACATGCGATTGCGACGGACATCACAACGGAAGTCAACTTCCCGGAGCAGAGTGGCCCCGGGCACTCCTGCCGAACGCGATTCGTAGTCGGGCTAAAGGTCCATTGTCGCCGCGCGATTCTGGCTGATAAATACGCGCGGCACGGAGTGCAGCGTTTCCGCTGGCCATCGAATACCAATACCAAATCGGGAGAGCTTGCGATGAAGGTGAGGGCGCTCGGGCGAGCGGGAGGCTCGTTGGCGGCTTGGATGAGCGGTGCGGCGTTGCTGGCCATGGCGCCACTGGCACACGCGGTGCCGCCGACGTTCAGCAGCTCGGTGAATATTCCGATTCCCGCGATGGGCGATGCGGTGATCGTGAACCTGCGCCAGGCCGGCGCGGTCAGCGGCTCGGCGCCAATCTCCATCGACACCGGTCAAGGCGTGGTGCTGCTCAATGGCGAGCCGACCGCGCTGGCCATTCAGCCATACGATCCCCTCGGCGGCGATACTGGCTCGGTCTGCGTGATCGTTTTCAACGTCGAATACTCGCCATCGGCCGGAGACACATTGACGGCGCCGTTGACCGCGGCCAACGGTCAACAGGAAACCGGTTCGACCGGCTTTCCGGGCATCCAGATCGTCAACGCTCCGGGGCCCGGGATCGTGACTCCCGGCAACGAACAACAAGAGGCTGCCTGCGAGGATCCAAATCAACCGCCGGTCGTCGCCATCAACGGCGGTAGTCGCGCCGTAAGCGACACGGACGGCGCGCCGGGTGAAAACGTGACATTCGCTGCGACCGCCAGCGATCCCGAAGGCGAGTTGCTCCAGTTCGCTTGGTATGTCGATGAGTCGGATGAGCCCATCTCGACGGCCCCGAATCCGACTATTGCGCTTCCCGACGGTGTTTCGCGCGTGCGCGTGGTGGTCACCGACCAGAGCGATGGCGCGGGCGAAGATGAAGTCACAATCACGGTCGGCAACGCGACCGGGCCGACGGCGAACGCAGGTGGCGATCGCACTGTCGCGGATACCGACGGTGAGAACGGAGAAGACGTAACCCTCGATGCGAGTCTGTCCACCGATGCGGACGGCGCGATCGTTTCATATCGCTGGTCGCGCATCACCGATGGCGAGAACGAAGAGTTGCTCGGCACGAGTGCGTCGCCGACGCTGCAGGTCCGCTTGCCGGACGGCGACAACCTGATCCGCCTGCTGATCACCGACAACTCGGGTCTGCAGAGCGCCGACAGCGTCACTATCACCATCGGGGCAGGCACGATCACCAGACTTTCGGAGCTCCCCAACCTGTCGCCGAATCAGCGGCGCGTGGCGGTCGCGTTGGATCGTATCTGCGGTGAGCTGCGAGATCTGTCGAGCGACGAGGGGGCGGCGCTGACCGCCGATCAGCAGGACCTGCTGGTTCGCTGCAATGGCCTGCAGATCGCCAACACCACTTCGAATCAGGTCGCGGCGCTCGAAGAGTTGGTCGCGGACGATTTCGCCGTCGCTCGCACTCAAACTTTGTTGTTCGCCAACACCCAATACGCAAGCGTGATGGATCGTTTGATGGCATTGCGAGGTGGCGCGCGCGGGCTGAGTCTTGCGGGCCTCAACATCATCGTCGACGGTAAACCTGTGCCGCTGGCGCAGTTGCAGGACATGGTGAAGGGTCTGCTGGGCGGCGGCGCCAGCGCCGACGAGCCAGGTGGCTTGCTCAGCGACAAGTGGGGCATGTGGGCGCGCGGCAACTTCAGCTTCGGCGATAAGGATCGCAGCGCCAATGCGCCGGCCTTCGATGCCGATCAATGGGCGCTGGTCGGCGGCCTGGACTACCGCTTCAACGACAAGTGGGTCGGCGGACTGTCGCTCGCGTATGGCCAATCGACCATCGAGTTCGACCCGCGCGAGGAGGGCGGGCTCGATACGGACACCTGGGCCGCCTCGCTGTATGGCTCCGTGTACGCGGCGCGTGACTTCTATTTCGACGCCATCGTGAATGTCGCCAACGCCAAATACGGCGCCGATCGCAATATCACCTATGTGGATGGCACAGGCCTGGTGAACGTCGATGCACACGGCGATACCGATGGCATGACGTATAGCGCGGGAGTTTCTGGCGGCTATGACTTCCTGATCGGCGGGCTAACCCTCTCGCCGAACCTGGGCGTGTTCTACATCGACGCCACTATCGACAGTTTCACCGAGAGGGGCGCGGGCGGCCTGAACCTGATCTACGACGAGCAAAGCTTCCAGTCGTTCACGGGCAATGTCGGTTTCCGCGCCACCTATGCCTGGAATCTGAGTTGGGGCGTGCTACTACCTCACCTGCGTGTCGACTACGTTCGCGAATTCAAGGACGATGTCGACGTCTTCGGCGTGCGCTTCGCTGCCGATCCGAATGCCACCAGCACTCCGCCCATCCTGGTGGAAACCGACAATCCAGACCAATCGTACTGGCGCCTGGCCACTGGCATGTCGGCGCAGTTCATCCACGGAATCTCGGCGTACGTCGAGTATCAGCGCCTGGAGAGCTTCGAGTTCATCAGCTTCCAGGACGTGAGCCTGGGCCTGCGACTGCAGAGAAGCTTCTGATATGAAAATGCATCATCTGCCGAAGACTCTGGGCCGCGTCGCCGCGTTGCTGGCGCCCGGTCTGCTGGTCATGGCGTCAGCTGCGGCGCCCACGGACAGGGCGACCCACGGCATGGTGAAGCGCTCCGAGCTCGAAATCGTCGATTGCCTGTTGCCCGGCCAGGTGCGCCAGCTGGGCAACCGCAGCTTCCTGTCACAACGCCGACCGATCCGAACCACCGCGTCCGAATGTTCGATCCGCGGCGGGGAATACGTCGCATACGATCGTGCCGACTTGCAATCCGCGCTGCGCATCTGGCTGCAAGCTGCCGAATCGGGCGACGTCGAAGCGCAGACCAACGTGGGTGAAATCTACGAACGCGGCATGGGCGTGGAGCCTGACTACGAAGCGGCCGCGATGTGGTATCAAAAAGCCGCCGATAAAAACTACGCTCGCGCGCTGTTCAACCTGGGGACGATGTATGAGCAGGGCCTGGGCGTGCCGCAAGACGGGCTCAAAGCATTGAACCTGTATCGACAGGCGTGGGGCGTGCCCGAAGACAACATCATCTACGCCTCCGCCGCGCAACGCGAACAGGACGAGTTGCGCAAAGAACTCGAAGGCGCCATCGCCGAAAAGGACGGGCAGCTCGAGCTGCTGCAAAGGCAATTGAAAGAGCTGCAGGCGCAACTCGCCAGGCAAGCTTCCGCGGATCACGCCGTCGAGGACAGCAACAAGGAGATTCAGGCGCTGAAGAAATGGATCGAGCAACTGCAAGCCGAGCGCCGCAAGAACACTGAACGACTGGCCGGCATTCCGAGGACGCGGACTCCGCGAGGCACGACTGAGCTCGCGCAGCTGCCGCCGACCGCGGACGAGCGAACCCTGGCGGGCATGAACTTCGGTCGCTACTACGCCATCGTCATCGGCAATCAGAATTATCAGAGCATCGAAAGCCTGGCCACGCCGAAAGCGGACGCGGAGCGCGCCGCCCGCATCCTGGCCGATCGTTACGGCTTCACCGTATCGATTCTCGAGGACGCCAACGACATCACCATGTTGAAGGCCATCAACGATCTCAACGCGGTGCTCAAACCGGACGACAATTTGCTCATCTATTACGCCGGCCACGGCGCACGTCTGCAGAGCGGCAGGAGCGAGGCGGGCTACTGGCTGCCGGTGAATGCCGAGGCGCCGCCCAAAGATACGTTCTGGGTGCCAAACGAGCAGATCACCGGCCATCTCGGCCGTTTGCCGGCCCGGCGAGTGCTGGTCGTGGCCGACTCCTGTTATGCGGGTTTGTTGTCCACCGATCCCAGTTATCTGTTCCTGAACGACAAGGTGAGTTACTCGCAGGAGTACATCAAGTTCAAGCTGCCCAAGCGCGCGCGGCTGCTGCTTTCATCGGGCGGCGACAAGCCGGTGCTGGACGAGGGCAGTGGCGGCAATTCGGTGTTCGCGCGTGCGTTCCTGGACGAACTGGAGAGTAACCAAGGCATTCTCTCCAGCCCCGAGCTGTTCAGCCGGATTCGCAAGCGGGTCGAGGTCGCTGCGCAAAACAACAAGTTCGTGCAGCGGCCGGAGTTCAAATCCATCAAAGGCGCGGGTCACGAAGTGGGCGACTTCTTCTTCGTGCCGCGCTCGCGGAGCTGACCGGTTCAGCCTCGGCCCACCACGCCGCCGCCGTCGATGACGATGGTCTGGCCGGTCATGAACGAGCCGCTCGGCCCGGCAAGGAACACCGCGGCGCCGGCGATCTCGTCCGGCTCGCCGATACGACGCAGCGGATACGCCTTGACGGTGTGCTGATACACCTTTGGATCTTCCCACAGCGCTTTGGCGAAATCGGTGCGGATCAGGCCGGGCGCGATGCAATTGGCGCGAATGTTTTTCGGGCCCCACTCGGCGCACAAATTGCGGGCCAACGCCATGTCGGCGGCCTTGGACAAACCGTAGACACCGAGCGTGGGCGAGCCGATCAGACCCGCGATGGAAGAAATGATGATGATGGAGCCGCCGCCCCGCTGCGCCATCTGCGGCAGCACCATGTTGCACAACCAGAAGTTGCTGCGCACGTTGCTGTTCATGACTTTGTCGTACGCATCGTCCGGCATGTCGATGGACGGACCGTAGTAGGGATTCACCGCGGCGTTACACACCAGCACGTCGATGCCGCCCCAATGTTGGCACGTGTCGTCGACCAGCTTCTGCAATTCTTCTTTGCGACTGATGTTACAAGCGAGCGCGATGGCTTCGCCGCCCTTGTCCTTGATGGCTTTGACCACTTCCTCGCACGCATCGAGCTTGCGACTGGTGACGACCACCTTGCCGCCATGTTCCGCCATGCGTTCGGCGATGGCGCGGCCGATGCCGCGACTGGAGCCGGTGATCACCGCGACCTTGCCAGTGAGATCGAACAGAGATGAAGTCATGACGTTCCCCAACGGTGCTTATCGAGTGTGTCTGTTGTGAGCACGATCATAACGAAGCGCCCGCGCAGCTCCTACCGCGAAGCTGAACAGACCACCGTTAAATGACAGATTGATGTGAGTTAATGCGTCAAGTTTCGTCGAGCGCACTGCATGCCGGAAATTGCGCAGCAATTGCGTGGAACTGTGCGCCCTGTCGCTAAACGGCGGCAGCCTCGTGCCGATGTCTTGTACGACCACTGCGGAACTGCCTACGCGAGCGGAACGTTCTTGGATCGGAAAGACGTAGAGGTTGTTATGAAATCCACGCAGCAATGGGGCAAGCATCTCCGCGATCTGGTGAACGCCAGCCTGGATCCGATGGTCTACGCTTTACAGTGGGCGCACGATCCGCGCTGCCTGCAACAGGTGGGCGCCAAACATCGGCGCGTCGGCGCACCGATTGAACGTAATGCTGCGGTCTGCCGCTTGTGGTTGACTGCTCGCGACAGAAGCTGAAAATCGTGCCGGTCGGTCACGCCATTGCTGGGCGAACCGGCCGTTAACTGAACGATCGTTCGCGAAGCGCGGCAGGCAGGCTGCGCTTCGACACCTCCCCAAACAGTCAGCCTTCAAGGATCGAAGCTTTCTCTGTCGTCCCGACTCGACCCATGAAATAGCCATGCGCGGCTGCGCCT
This sequence comes from Steroidobacter gossypii, assembly GCF_016801985.1. Taxonomy (GTDB): domain Bacteria; phylum Pseudomonadota; class Gammaproteobacteria; order Steroidobacterales; family Steroidobacteraceae; genus Steroidobacter; species Steroidobacter gossypii. The sequence goes on from NZ_JAEVLS010000001.1 coordinate 1,346,821, forward strand.
GGTCTCGCGGTCTAATCGCGATCTAATTGCGCCCACCGAACCGACGCCCAACAGGAGTGGATCATGTCGGAAACCTTGCTATGGAAATCAGTCCATCAATGGAGTAATTTATCATTCACTCCATTAGAGGACTGCGATATGTACCAGCCACGTAGTCTCGAGCGCTCCGGCTTCGATCCGGACGAGTTGGGAGCCACCGCGCTGACGGCGTTTTTCAATATCACCGCGGCATGGCGCCTGGGAGCGGAGGAAGAGCGGGTTTTGCTGGGCTCACCGCCTCGGTCCACCTTCTTCAAATGGAAAAGCGATCGAGCGGCGCGCCTGTCGGCCGATACGCTCGAGCGCATCAGCTATGTCATGGGCATCTACAAGGCTCTGCACATCCTGCTGCCGACGCAGGAAATGGCCGATGCCTGGGTGAAAAAGCCCAACACCGCGCCCGGCTTCGGCGGCAAGCCCGCGCTGGAGCGCATGCTTGGCGGTCGGGTAGTGGACCTGGCGGATGTGCGCCGCTATCTGGACGCGCAGCGCGGATGACGGCCGGGCCACGCGCGGTCACGCTCCGCTGGCAAAAGATTTACCGCATCGTCGCGACCCGGCATCCGCCGGTAAACGTGTTCGAAAGGATTCTGCCGGCCCGACAAATGGAACTGGGCTGGTTCATCGAGGGCCTCACCAACGATCGTCTGCGCGACGAGAGCGGTGAAGCGCCCGTGATGCCGGATTCGGATCGGGTTTACGGTCCGGGCGCGAGCATCGTGATGGCCACGTTCACTCACATCGGGTTTCCAAGCCGCTTCAGCGACGGCAGCTACGGCGTCTACTACGCCGCCCATTCCTTGGAAACTGCCATCCGCGAAACGGCGCATCATCGCGGGAAATTCCTGGCGGCCACGAATGAGCCGCCGTGCGAAGTCGACATGCGCGCTTACGTCGGCCGCCCGTTGCAACCGTTCCTGGATGTTCGCGGCCCGCGCTTCGATCATTTACATCACCCCGACGACTACGCCACGTCGCAGGCTTTCGCGAAACCACTGCGCGATGAAGGTCACTGGGGGTTGGTGTACAGGAGCGTGCGTCACGAAGGCGGCGAGTGCATCGGCGCCTTCAAGCCTCAAGCTGTCAGCATTCCCGTGGCAGGCGCGGCGCTCGCTTATGTGTGGGATGGCGAGCGCATCACCAAGATCTACGAAAAGTCAGAAGTGTTGTTCGAGCTCTGAAGGGCCGCCCGGCCAGGGGCGGCTCAGCGATATCGTGCCAAGATCTTTTCCAGCCCCTTCGACCCCGGGCTCAGTTGCTGGTACGACAGCTGATTCACCGGCGTCGTCGTGGTGCCGTTCATGTCGTGAAACTCGGGGCTGCTCTCGTCGATGTAGATCAGCCCGGTGACGAACTCGTTCTGCGCCAACTTGTCGCGCAGATAGTTGAAAGCCTTGCCCCGATGCGTCGGGTCGTAGGAGGGATCGAGCTTTCTCAGCAGCACGCGGCTGCCATCATGCAAGGCGATCGGCATCGCATCGCCTTCCGCATACTCCGCGGTGATCTCGCGCGCCGGCGGAATGAAATCGGCGTGCACCACCTCTTCGTAGTTGTCACGCACGAACTCGTAACTCTTGGTGGAGCCTTCATGATCGTTGAAGGTCACGCACGGTGACAGCACGTCGATCAAGGCGAAGCCGCGGTGCTTCAAGCCAGCGATGATCAGCGGCACCAATTGTTCCTTGTCGCCAGAGAAGCTGCGCGCCACGAACGTGCCGCCGAGCGTCAGCGCCGCCAGCACCGGATCGATCGGTGGCTGCAGATTCGCCTCGCCCTTCTTGGCCTTGGAGCCGATGTCGGCGGACGCGGAAAACTGTCCCTTGGTCAGCCCGTACACACCGTTGTTCTCGATGAGGTAGAGCATGTTCAGATTGCGGCGCATGGCGTGCGCGAACTGACCGAAGCCGATGGACAACGTATCGCCGTCGCCCGACACGCCGATGTAGTAAAGATCCTTGTTGGCGGCGATCGCGCCGGTGGCGATCGACGGCATGCGCCCATGCACCGAGTTGAAACCGTGGCCGCCGCTGACGAAATACGCCGTGGTCTTGGACGAACAGCCGATGCCCGACAACTTCACCAATTGTTCCGGCCGCATCGACATCTGCCAGCAGGCTTCGATGACGGCCGCCGTGATCGAATCGTGGCCGCAACCGGCGCACAAGGTGGACATGCCGCCTTCGTAGTCCCGCCGCGTGAGCCCCAGCTCGTTTCGCGGCAGACCGGGGTGCGCGACCTTTGGCTTGGCAATGAAACTCATATCAAACTCCCACGGCCAATCGCTGTTCGGGGGCGGAGGCCAGCACGCCAGCGACGATCGCGGTCGACGAGATCGGCAGGCCGCTGTAATGCAGGATGGAATGCAGTTTGGATTTCTCGACCGCTGTCTCCAGCGTGAGCAGAGCGCGCAGCTGAGCGTCCCGATTCTGCTCGACTATGAAGATCTGGGAGTGAGCGGCGAGGAAATCTTCGACCTCCTGGCCGAAAGGAAAGGCACGCACTCGCATGTAGTCGATCTGCACGCCGCGATGTCGCAGCAGATCCAGGGCCTCGCGGACCGCGCCGTCACAGCTGCCGAGTGACACGATGGCGAGACTGGTTGAACCCCGACTGTCGATCACCGCTTTGGGCACCAGCGTTTTCGCGGTCTCGAACTTGCGTTTCAGGCGATCGAGAACGATCTGATATTCAGTCGAATCTTCGGTGTAGCCGCCGTACTGCGTGTGACCCGAGCCGCGCGTGAAATACGCGCCCTTCGGATGCGTGCCGGGAAGCGTGCGGTAGGGAATGGCGTCGCCATCTTTGTCCAGGTAGCGATAGAACTTCTCGATCTGTTCGAGCTGCTCGGCGCTCAACACCTTGCCGCGATCGGGTCGATACTCGTCGTCCCATTTCAAAGTCGGGCACATCCAGTCGTTCATGCCGATGTCCAGATCGGATAGCACGAACACCGGCGTCTGCAGCCGCTCCGCGAGATCGAAGGACTGGGCGGCCATGTAAAAACATTCCTCCGGGCTGTTCGGGAACAGCAGCACGTGGCGGGTATCGCCATGAGAGGCATAGGCCGCGAGCATCAGATCGCATTGTTGAGTGCGCGTCGGCATGCCTGTCGACGGGCCCACGCGCTGAATGTCGAAGATGACCGCGGGCACCTCGGCGTAGTAAGCCAGCCCGATGAACTCGTTCATCAACGAAATGCCCGGGCCGCTGGTTGGCGTGAACGAACGCGCGCCGTTCCAAGCCGCGCCGATGACGGCGCCGATTGCGGCGAGCTCGTCCTCACATTGCACGATCACGTAATTGCGCTTGCCGGTCTCCGGATCGATGCGCCACTTCTGACAAAAACCTTTGAAAGCATCCATCAGCGAAGTCGAAGGCGTGATGGGATACCACGCGCCGACCGTTGCGCCGGCATACATGCAACCCAGCGCCGCCGCGGTATTGCCGTCGATCATGATGTGATCGGCCGTCTTATCCATGCGCCGCACCTTGAGCGGCAGCGGACAGGCAAAACGTTCCTTGGCGTAGTTGTAGCCGAGCTCCAGCGCCTTGAGGTTCGAATCCAGCAGCGACTTCTTGTTCGCGTAGCTCTCGCCGAGCAGTGTACGCATCACGTCCAGCTCGATGTCCAGCAGCGCACCCAGCACACCGGCGTACACGATATTCTTGAGCAGGATGCGAGCGCGGACGCCCTGGAATGTTTCGTTACAGATGCGGGCCAGAGGCACGCCGAAAATGGTGATGTCGTCGCGCTTGAGCAGTGCGGGCCGCGGCCAGGTGGAGTCGTAGAGCAGGTAGCCGCCAGGGCTCACTTCCCTCACGTCTTTCGCATACGTTTCGGCATTCATCGCCACCATGAAGTCGATGCGACCGGAACGGGCGACGTAGCCGTCACGCGAGATGCGGATCTCGTACCAGGTGGGCAGGCCCTGGATGTTGGAAGGAAAGTAGTTCTTGCCCATCACCGGAATGCCCATCCGGAATATGGATTTCATCAACAGCGTGTTGGCGCTGGCCGAGCCAGTGCCGTTCACGTTGGCGAGCTTGATGACAAAATCGTTCAGGCGATCCGGCGTGTCGGTGCTGGCCGAGTTGCTGGCTGGGGCGTGCTGCATGGAGAGGTCTCGTCGCTCGCATAAGGAATGCGGATTTTGGATTTCTGCATATCCCACGCCGCTGTCGGGCAGCGCTCGGCGCACAGTCCGCAATGTACGCAGACGTCTTCATCTTTGACCATCACCCGCGCCGTATGTTGCAACGGACCGGAAACGAACAGCGGCTGCGTCGCGCGCAGCGTCGGCGCTTTCAAGCGCTGGCGAATCTCCGCCTCCGTGCCGTTGACGGTCATGGTCAGACAATCGACGGGACAAATATCGATGCACGCATCGCATTCGATACAAAGCCGGGCATCGAATACGGTCTGCACATCGCAATTGAGGCAGCGTTGCACCTCGGCGGCGGCCTGTTCGGCGGTGAAGCCCAGCTCCACTTCGATGTTGATCTTCTTGAAACGCTCCTTGAGGTCGACGTGCGGCATCAGCCGCCGCTCCAGCGGGTCATAGTCGTTCTTGTAGGCCCACTCGTGCAGGCCCATCTTGCGGCTGGACAGCTTCAGGCCGCGCGGCGGCCGCTGGTTCACATCCAGCCCCTGACAATATTTATGCAGCGAAATCGCCGCCTGATGCCCGTGCTCCACCGCCCAGATGATGTTCTTGGGACCGAACGCCGCATCGCCGCCGAAGAACACGTTGGGCCGGGTCGACTGCAACGTGGTCGCGTCCACCTTGGGCACGTGCCACCGATCGAACTCGATGCCCAGATCGTTTTCGATCCACGGAAAGGCATTCTCCTGACCGATGGCCAGGATCACGTCGTCGCACGGGATGAATCTTTCGCCGCGCACGCGCTCGCCGACAATCCGGCCCCCTTTGTCGAGTGGGGCGTCGAGATCGTAGTCCATGAGATCGAACAGCATGCCGGCGAGCTTGCCGTGCTCGATCACGAACGCCTTGGGCGCGTGATTGATCACGATCTCGACGTTCTCGGCTTCGGCGTCTTCCAGTTCCCACTCGGACGCTTTGAAGAAGGCGCGCGGCTTGCGGGCCATGACTTTCACGTCGCTCGCGCCGAGGCGCAGCGATGTGCGGCAGCAATCCATCGCGGTGTTGCCGACGCCGATGATCAGCACGCGTCGACCGATGGCTTTGATGTGATCGAACGCCACCGACTCGAGCCAGTCGATGCCGATGTGAATGTTGGCGGCGGCGGCCGGGTCGGTGCGACCCGGCAGCTTCAGATCCTTGCCCTTGGGCGCGCCACTGCCCACGAAGACGGCGTCGAACTCACCGGTGGCGAGCAGTTGTTTCATGCTCGTCACCGGTGAGCCCAGACGCAGATCCACCCCCAAATCGATGATGTAGCCGATTTCCTCGGCCAGCACCTGCTCCGGCAAACGGAATGACGGAATATTAGTGCGCATCAGTCCGCCCGGCGTGCGCCACTTCTCGAAAATGGTCACGTCGTAGCCAAGCGGCATCAGATCGTTGGCGACCGTCAGCGAGGCCGGCCCCGCGCCGATGCAGGCGATGCGACGGCCGTTTTTCTGGGCCGGCGCTTTGGGTAGGAACGGACGCACGTCGTCGCGATGATCGGCAGCGACGCGTTTCAGACGACAGATGGCGACCGGCTCGTTATTCGGCGCGGGTTCGACGCGGCCGCGCCGGCAGGCGGGCTCGCACGGACGATCGCACACCCGTCCGAGAATGCCCGGGAATACATTGGATTCGCGATTGACGAGATACGCCTGCGTGAACTGCCCCTGGGCAATCAGGCGGATGTATTCGGGAACGTCAGTATGGGCCGGGCAGGCCCACTGGCAATCGACGACGCGATGATAATAGTCAGGATTTCCAGTATCGGTCGGTTGCACCGCTACTCTTAGCCCCCTATCACGACGACACTGCGCCGAAACGTTGCCGGCGCCGTGGAAATTCGATCGGTAAGCTAGGGTATACCTATGAGAACCAAACCGCCACCGAACGAGTGACCCGCAACGGACTAGGTTGGCTAGGTCATGAACTCCGGCGTCATGACGGGATCGAGAATGCGTCGTCGGCTGTCGAGCGACAGACCCTCCCAATGCACTTTGTGAACGGCTGCCGCCCGCAGCTGCGCATCGGTGACGTGGCGGACGATTTCAGTGGCGGCCGGCGGTCGATCGGTCGAGAGTTGGCGGGTTCGGCCTTGCTTCAGGATTTCGTTCACGGCGGCCAGCACCTGGTTGTTGTTGGTGAGCGCGCCGTGATTTTCCTGAACGAACCAGGTCGCCGCGCCATCCCAGAGCGCGCGCGCCAACGGCACGGTGCCATCGCCGTCGCGTCGGATCGAATATTCGAATCCCCCATCGCGCAGACGCAATGAAGTGACGGTTTCCTGATGTGTGCCGACGATGACCGCGCAGCGTTCATCCGGCGGCGGCATGCGCCTGCGCACTTCGGCCGCGTGCGTCAGCATGGTCGCGTCCGGCACCAGATCGTCCTGTGGCCATTGTGCAGGATCGAACAAATCGGGATCGTCGGGCGCCAGCGCCGACGGCAACATCTGATAGAGGCCGGGCAACGTTAGAAACACCGCGCGAGCCAATGCTTCGGCGCTGTTGTGATGATCCAGAGCGGCGATCTTGCGCACGGTCGGATATGCAGCGCGCAGCGCTTGCGCCGGCGCGAACGAACCTTGATTCGGCGCGCCCAGCTGCACCACTTTGCGGATGCGTCGTTGGCGATCGAGAGTCAGGGCCATGCGGGCGACCAGGCCGCCCATGCTGTGCGCCACGATATGAACTTCGGGCGCGTCCGCAGCTTCGACGGCGCTCAGCAGCGCCTTGGCCAATGTTTCCAGATCGGCGCGCCAGTCGAATGGATGAAACACCGGACGGAAGCCGGCGATCTCCAGCGACAGGCGCAGCTTCAGATAGCCGGGCAGCATGACGCCGACGGCGCTCAGTGATGCGCCGTTCGGCAAGGCCAATTGCGACAGCCCGCCCTCGGCAATGGCAGTCGGATGCAACCAGAGCAGCGACGTGGTTTCGCCCTGCAATGAACCGAGCCTGGAGCCCATGATTCCAGGCAGCACGAAAACCACTTCGCCGCGCTCGTTGCCGCGAGTGGCGGCGAGTTTCGCCAGTTGCGCCAGCTCGCGATACTGGAGCTCGCCAAAGTACGCGCTCAGCAGCGCTGCGTGCGCGCCCGATCGCAGCAGCGCAACGATCTGGTCTTCATGCAAATCGGCCGGGCTGGGCAGGGTGGGGGCGTGGGTCATGTGTGGCTAAACGCCGCTAGCGTGTGCCGGGTTCGACGACCAGCACTTGTACCGTGCGCGTTCCGGCCTTTTCGAACTGCAGCACCATGGGAAAGCGCAAACCGGCGGGCAGCGGTTGCCGCAAGCCCATCAGCATGAAGTGCGCCCCGCCCGGAGCGAACTTGAACGGCTGGCCGGCCTCGAGCGGCGCCGTCGCGAGAGGGCGCATCCTCATCATGCCGTTCTCTTCGCTGCTGGTGTGCATCTCGATGTGATCGGCCACCGTCGTGGTTGCCGAGAGCAACGTGTCCGCCTCGGCGGCGGTGATCTCCATGTATGCAGCCGCGACCGTCGCGCCGGCCGGTGTCGCATTCGACCACGCGTCGCTCACCACGATCGGCTCACGTACGGTTTGGCCGCAAGCCGTCGCCACGAGCGCGAATAATGTGACAATGAGCTTGCGTCGCAGTTCGATCATTCATCCGTCCTTATGCTCGTTCCGCCATGGTCGTCTTGATGACGTCGCACATGGCGTCGATCGCCTGAATACGCGAGGTGCTCTTGCGCCAGACCGCGCCCACGGTGCGCGTCGGCACCGGCCTTGCGAATTCCTTCACCGCCAACCCCTGTCCCGAGCCGAAAGGCCCGCGCGTCGCAAGCTCCGGCAGCAGCGTGACGCCGAGACCAGCCGCGACCATCTGTCGCAACGTTTCCAGACTGGTGGCGCGATAGTCCTCGTTCTCCTTCACATCGATACGGCTGCAAACGTCCAGCGCCTGATCGCGCAGGCAGTGTCCGTCTTCGAGCAGCAGCAAGGTCTCGCCCGTCAGATCGTCGAGCTTGATGTGAGCTCGCTTCGCCAGCGGATGAGTAGTGGGCGCCGCGACCTTGAAGTCCTCGTGGTACAGCTCGCGCGAATCCAATCCATCCATGGGCACGGGCAGTGCAAGGATGGCGACTTCGATTTCGCCGTCGCGCAGCTTTTCCAGCAGCTGCTGGGTCTGATACTCGTACAACATCAGCTTCAATTGCGGCAATTGCTTGCGCAGCCGGCGCGCCACCAGCGGCAGCAGATAGGGCCCGATGGTGGGGATCAGGCCGAGCTTGAGTTTTCCGGATAAGGGGTCATGTTCGTTGCGGGCCAGCGAAATGATCTCGTCGCTCTCCTGCAGGATGCGACGCGCCAGCGGTAGGATCTTGGCGCCGGTCTCGGTGAGCGTTACCCGTCGCGGCTGTCGCTCGATCAATTGCACGCCCAGGTAGTTCTCCAGCTTTTTCAGCTGCGCCGACAGGGTCGGCTGGCTCACAAATGAGCGCTCGGCGGCCTTGCCGAAGTGCTTGGTGTCGGCGAGGGCCACGAAGTAACGCAAGTCGCGCAGGTTCATGGCGACGCAACCTGTGGTGTGTAAAATAGGCTCATAGGTTTAGTCTATCAAAAATACTCAAACAATCGATTGGCGATTGCGGCCCCAGTCCGCATAATTGCATCCGTCGCCTTGAGGGTGCTCGCCAACGAGCGCCTTGGGGGCACATTGTTGTCAACCGCGCCCAGCTTCGTTGCCAGCGCTAAATTTTGTTGATGGAGGAGTGATACATGTTAGGTGTCGGACAAAAATTCCCGCAGTTCTCGCTGACCGGCGTGGTGTCGAACGATCTGAACAACGCGTTCCAGCCGTTCGATTCGAACAGCTCGGCCGGCAAGTGGAAGATCGTGTTCTTCTGGCCGAAGGACTTCACCTTCGTCTGCCCGACCGAAATTGCCGCGTTCGGCAAGTTGAACAAAGAGTTCGCCGATCGTGACGCCGTGGTGTACGGCGTGAGCACCGATTCCGAGTTCGTGCACCTCGCGTGGCGCAAGGACAAGGAAGAGCTGCGCGATCTGCCGTTCCCGATGCTCTCGGACATCAAGCGCGAGCTGACCTCGGCGCTTGGCGTGCTGGATGCGGAGGCAGGTGTGGCGCAACGTGCCACGTACATCGTCGACCCGCAGGGCGTGATCCGCTTCGCGTACGTCACCGACTTGAACGTCGGCCGCAGCCCTGAGGAAGTGTTGCGCGTGCTCGATGCTCTGCAGACCGACGAGCTGTGCCCCTGCAACTGGAAGAAGGGCGAGGACACGCTGAAGGCTGCCTGATGGCCTGAAGCGAGTTTCGCTATGACTCGTTGATCGAAATGGGCGCCGGCGCGGAGATCTTCTGCGCCGGCGCCTCACCCACCGGAGGATTGGTATGTCTCTCGAAACGATCCGCGATCAGCTGCCGGATTACGCGCGTGATCTGAAGCTCAACATCGGCAGCGTGCTGACCCCGCAGGGCGCCCCTGGCCTGAGCGAAAAACAGATTGCCGCTGTCGCGCTGTCGACGGCGATCGCCGCCCGCAACCCGCATCTCACCGAAGCCATCGAAAGCTGGGCCAGAACCCACCTGGACGATGCGCACGTGAACGGTGCGCGTGCCGCGGCTGCCATCATGGGCATGAACAACATTTATTACCGTTTCCTCCATCTGGTGGAAGACGGCGAGTATTCGACCATGCCGGCCCGGCTGCGCATGAACATTATTGGCAACCCGGGTATCGACAAGCTCGATTTCGAGTTGCTGTCGCTGGCCGTATCCGCGGTGAACGGCTGCGGAATGTGCATCACCTCGCACGAAAAGAAGCTGCGCGAAGGCGGCATCAGCCGCGAACAGATCCAGAGCGCGGTCCGTATCGCGTCGGTCATTCACGCCGTCGCGGGCGTGCTGGAATATCACGCGGCCTCGGCCGCCGCCGCTGCCAGCGTGTGAGAATCCGGACTGGCGGCTATACTTGCCGCCATGTCCCCCCGCCCCACGAGATTGTCCGCTGGCGTGGTCGTCGTTCGCGAAACCCGCGAGGGGTGGCTCTACCTGTTATTGCGCGCTTACAACCATTGGGATTTTCCCAAAGGCATGGTCGAGCCGGGCGAGGAGCCGCTGGCCGCCGCGATCCGCGAAGTCCGTGAAGAAACCCTGATCGAGGATCTGGAGTTCGCCTGGGGCGAGGTTTACACCCAGACCAATCCCTACAGCCGCGGCAAAGTGGCTCGTTATTACATAGCCAAAACTCGCACGAGCGAGGTCTCCTTGCCGGTGATCGAAGCACTGGGCCGCGCCGAACACAACGAGTTCCGTTGGGTGGATCAAAGTGCTGCGCTCCGACTGGTTTCGCCGCGCGTCGCCCCCATTATCGAATGGGCGGCCGGCTACATAGAGCCACGCCAGAGCACGTTGGATGTTGGTGAGGCTTCCGCATAAATGGCCAGCAAGCAGGTCGTCATCGTCGGCGCCGGATTTGCCGGACTGAATGCCGCGAAGCGGCTGGGGAACGTGGAGGGCGTCGCGGTCACGGTCATCGACCGTGAAAATCATCACCTGTTTCAGCCGCTGTTGTACCAAGTCGCGATGGCCGCGCTCAGCCCGGCAGACATCGCCGTGCCAATCCGCAGTCTGCTGGCCCGCTATCGGAACATCCGGGTTCTGAAGGCCACGGCGCAAACCATCGATGTCGCCCACCGCAAAGTCGTCACCGACGCGGGCGAAATTCCATACGACTATCTGCTGTTGGGCTGTGGCGCCCAGCACGCTTATTTCGGTCACGAGGAATGGGAGGCGCACGCCCCCGGACTCAAGACGCTGCCGCAGGCCACCGAGATCCGACGCCGCGTGCTCGAGGCATTCGAGACGGCTGAGCGAGAAACGCGTGCGGAAGAGCGTCGTCGCCATCTCACATTCATCGTCATCGGCGGTGGTCCGACGGGCGTGGAGCTGGCCGGTGCCATCGGCGAGATGAGTCGCTACACGTTGGCGCGTGACTTTCGCAGCATCGATCCGCGACAGACGCGTGTGATCCTGGTCGAAGCGGGTCCAAGAATTCTCACGAGCTTCGATGACAGGCTCGCCGCGCGCGCCATGCGCGATCTGGAATCGTTGGGCGTGCAGGTCTGGACGAGTGCGCGCGTCACTGATGTAACCGATGAGGGCGTCGTGGTTGGCAGCGAGAAAATCGCCGCTGCCACTGTGCTGTGGGCTGCCGGTGTGCGAGCGGCCGATATCGGCCGATCATTGGGCGCGCCGGTCGATCCAGCTGGCCGCGTCATCACCGGCCCCGATCTCACCATCGAAGGACATCCCGAAGTCTTCGTGCTCGGCGACATGTCGAGCCGCGCCGGCCCGAACGGACGATCTTTGCCCGGCGTGGCTTTGGTCGCCATGCAGGAGGGCGTCTACGCGGCGGACATCATCAGAAAAGAAATCCGCAAAGGGGCGCAAATATCGCGGCCCGCATTCAAGTACGTGGACCTGGGTCAGATGGCGACCATCGGCCGCAGCCGCGCCATCAGCGAGTTCCGTGGCCTGAAGCTGACCGGCGTGCCCGCGTGGTGGTTCTGGCTGCTGGTCCACATCTACCGACTGAGCGGCTTTCGCAATCGCTTGTCGGTGCTGGTGCAGTGGGCCTGGTCTTTCATGACGTTCGGCCGCGGCGCGCGTTTGATCGTCGCCAAGGACTGGCAGTCGTATCCTGAAGTAGCCGCGGCGCCGCCGGCCTTCGAAGCCAAGGTCAATCGCGGAAATTCTTGAACTGCAGCGGCAGCTCCAGCTTGGCGTTGCGCGCCAGGCGGATCACTTCCTGCAAATCGTCGCGACTCTTGCCGGTGACGCGCACCTGCTTGTCCTGAATCGCGGCCTGCACTTTCAGTTTGGAATCCTTGATCAGGCGCTGCAGCTTCTTGCCCAGCTCCGCATCGATGCCTTCGCGCAAGGTGACAACCTGGCGCGCCGTCTGGCCGAGCACCACCGGATCTTCCACCTTGGTGCAGGCTACGTCGATGCCGCGTTTGGACAACTTGAGCATCAGGATGTCCAGCATCTGCTTGAGCTGGAACTCAGCCTTGGCCGTCATGGTCACGACCAGATCCTGCAGTTCGAACCTGGCGTCCGTGCCTTTGAAATCGAAGCGCGTGCCGACTTCCCGATTGGCCTGGTCGACGGCATTGCTCACTTCGTGGGCATTGAGCTCGGAGACGATATCGAAGGAGGGCATGAGATCACTTCAACGGCTGACGAGAGGCGCGGCGGGCTGCAGGTCGATGCGGCAACCCATGGCGCTGCTGGTGAGCGCGGCCTCGATGATGCGAATTGTGTCATAGGCGTCCGCGGCTGACACCGGGACGGGCCGGTCATGTTCCATCGCCTCGCGCACGCCTTCGTAGAACGAAACCCAGCGGCCGGTCTCGGGTGTGACTACCTGGCGCTGCCCGGTTTCGCCATACACCAGCGTGCCCCATTGTTCGGCCGGCTCGACGCCGAAGAAATGCTCGTTGGGTTCGGCGCCGGCGCGCAGCTGCGCCTCTTGCTGATCGAGGCCGGCCTTCAGATACGAGGCGCGCGCGCCATTGACGCGATACCGATACCCGCCGTCCGCGGTGAGCAAACTGACGCCCAGTGTGATGCGCAACTTGCCCTTGCCCATCAGGATCTCGAAGCCATCGACGGTCACGCTTCTGTCACGCTGCGTGAACGCATTGGCGTACAACCATTCCGGCATGCCAAACAGCACCACGACCTGATCGATCAGATGCGTGCCGAGATCGTAGAGAATGCCGTGCCCGGGCTCGTCGCGATCGCGCCAGCGATCCGAAACTTCCGGCCGGAAGCGATCCCAGCGTGCGTGATATGAATTGATGGCGCCGAGCTGGTCCGCCTCGATCAGCTTCTTCAAGGTCAGGAAGTCGCTGTCCCAGCGCCGATTGTGAAACACCGCGAGCTTGCGTTTGCAGCGATCGGCCAGCTGCTCCAGGTCGGTGACTTCCAGAGTCGTTGCCGCCACGGGCTTATCGACCACCACGTGTTTGCCGGCGCGCAATGCCGCTGCAGCTTGGGGTGCATGCAGCGTGCTCGGTGACGAGATCACCACCAGATCGATGTCATCGCGCGCGAGCAACTCGTCGGCCGAGCCGAGCACGTCGACATCGCCCAGATATTCCTGTGCCGGCTCGGGCCGACTGGTGACCACCGCCGGAATGGAAAAGCCGGCGGCGCGCAACAGCGGGGCATGAAAATACCGACCCGCCACCCCGAAGCCGAGGATGCCTGCTCGTAGTGTCATGCGGTGAGTATATCGCCACCGCTCGGCGTGTCAGGCCTCCTGAATCCACTGCAGCCATTTCGGCTGGCTCGCGGCCACCTGCGCCTCGGCGCCGTCACCGTAATAAAAGGTGCAGACGCTGGTGTTGATGCCTTGGTCCGTGTCATAGGCGCCGATGATCGCGACTCCGGGAGCGGGCGAGTCCAAGCGCAACGTGACCGAGCGCATCTTTCGATCCTGCTGGATGCGTTCGACCACGCCTGAGAGTTTCTCCGGATGCGAGATCTCCCAGCGCTCGCCGACATGGGCGCGCCCGAGACCGAGCCGGTCCATCAACTTCGACCAGGCCCCGAGTTGATCGGTCTGCACGCTGTGCATGACCTGGAACGACGCCGCCTTGTTTCCAGAATAGTGGCCGAGATACAGGCGCAACACTTCGATGAAGCCCACCCAGCCCCTCTCGAAGCCCTCCATCTGATCGTCCCAATCGTCGTTGGAACTGAACAGCGAATGCACCATGCGCACCACGCATTGACCACCCGAGCGGCTCGTGATGGTGATCTCAGTGGCGAGCGGCGGCGCGCCTTCGCTCCAGTCGCGCTCTACATAGGAAAAGAAACGGGGCGGCTCCCATCGGGTGACTTCGCCGCTAGAGATCACTTCGGGACCGAACTGAAACTGCAGTGCGCCGCCGACTCGCTCTTCGATGCTGGCCTGGGAAAACCAGGCGGTGTAGCCGGGGCCGGTGGCCAGCGCCTGCCACACCTGCTCAGGCGTGCCCGGCACGGTGAAGTGCATTTCGACCCAATGTTTACCTGTCTCGTCTTTCTTGACGGGCATGGCGTCAACCTCCGGATTCCTTGGGTGCGGGATACGAGGCAACCACCAGACGATGGGGGCGGCCCTGAGGCGCCGACTCGTCGTGATAACGCGCGGCCAACGTAGTGATGGCATGTGCGAGATCGTTGGTGAACGCGGCGCGCTCCGCGGGTGACTTGAAACGGATGACTGTGTCGATCGAAAGCGTGGCCAGGCGTTTGTTACTTTTGCGCGCTCCACGCCATAAAGAACCGACCTCGCGCACGATGCGAGCCGCAAGTGCAATGAGATAAGTAGCCGATAGCCGATCGCTACTGCGCTCGGGATCGGCGGCGATCGGGCCCAGGGCCACGGGCGATACGACATACGACGCCGCGGTCGCGACCATGACGCGTTCTTTCAACCCGCCCCATTGGCGTTCTTCGGCCCATTCGACCAGATCGTGTTCTTCGAGCGCATGCAGGTGATAGTTCACCTTCTGGCGCGCGATGCCGATGCGCTGAGCCAGCGCCGCGGCCGAGGAAGGAGTCACCAGTTCCGCCAGCATGCGGCTCTTGATGGGATCCAAAGCTACGGCGGCAGCCGCCGGTGCTTCGATGACTTCGAGATCGAGCATGGGCCTAGCTTGCCGTGACAATTTTTTTTGTCAAGGGCGGCGGAATCGACGCAACGTCAGCATCGAGCCGGTTGGGTCAGGATCGGGCCGGCCTCGAGGAATGATCCCGGGTAGTCTGGTCCTCGAGCCATTCTGCCCCATCGCCGCTGCGGCGAATTTGACGCCACCATGACATTCACTGCCGATCGTGACGCTATATCGCGTCTAACATTCGCCGCCGTCTTCGCTGTTACTCCGGTGCTCGCCGGCATACCTCAAATTGCGCGGGCCGCGGAATCACCGGTCATCGAGGCCGCGGTGAATCGAGTCGCATTCGATAGCGACGGCATCGAGCTGATCGGCGACTTGTATATTCCCAAAAACGGTCGGGCCGGCCAGCGGCGCCCCGCCATCGTGATCGTCGGTTCGCTCACTTCAGTGAAGGAGCAGATGTCAGGACTGTATGCCCGGCGCCTCGCGGAGCAGGGCTTTGTCACGCTGGCGTTCGACTATCGCAACTTCGGCGAGTCGGGCGGCGAACCGCGACAGTACGAATCGCCCCGCCAGCACGTCGCGGATATTCGCAATGCCGTCTCATTCCTGAGCACGCATGCGACAGTCGATCCGGGGCGCATTGCTGGGCTCGGGATTTGCACTGGCGGCGCGTATATGGCTGTCGCGACGGCCACGGAATCCCGCATCAAGGCTTTTGCCGCGGTCGCCAGTCACCTTGCCAGCGAACAAACGAATTTAATGCTCTACGGCGGAGAGAGTGGTGTGGCAGCACGTCGACAAGCCGGCCGCCGCGCAATGTCCCGATACCGCTCCGACGGACACGTCGAGTATTTGCTGGCATACAGTAACAAGCCAGGCGACGCCACGGCCTCGCACTCGGGGCCGATGGAATACTACTTCGATGCCTCCCGCGGCTACATCTTGCCCTGGACCAACCGATTCGCGGTGATGTCGTGGGAGGAATGGCTGGACTTCGATGCGCTGAGCGCCGCGCCGAACATCCGTGTTCCCAGCCTCGTCATCCACGGCGACAACTCGGCGCTGCCGGGCAATGCAAAGACGTTCTTCGAAAAGCTTGGCACGGAGGCGAAGCAACTGGTGTGGAGCAACGAGCCGCATTTCGACTTCTACGACCGTGACGCCTCGAAGCGGGCCGCAGAAGCGGTTGCAAAACATTTCCACCAGGCGCTGGCGAGCGAGCCGCGCACGTAACCTCGATCAGCGCTGCCGATACATCGATGGATTCACGCCCACCAACTTGCGAAACACCCTTGTGAAGTAGTTTGGACTGGTGAAGCCGACGCGCAACGCCAGATCGATCACCGCAATGTCCGGTTCGTCGTTCAAGATTTGCACTGCGCGGTGGATACGGCGCTGATTGATGAACTCCAGCGGCGTCGATCCGCAGGCGGCGCGAAATGCCCGGTGAAGATAGCCTTCGGAGTAACCTAGCAGCGCCGCGATGTCGGCGATCCGGACCTGCAGGTGCAGCCGCGCTTCGACATAGTCGGTCACGCGCCGACGTTGCCATTTCGTCAACCCGTGCGCTTTCTCGTGTGTGCAGCTGGACGGTCTCAAGTATCGCCTGAGAATATGCTGGCCAGCCGCCGCCGCCATTGTCTGGCAGTAAACATCGTCGAGGCATCCATCCTGCGCACAGGTGCGCTCGAGCTCGCGCAGCAGTGCGAACAGGAAATCGTCGCGCACGTTGCTGATGCAACCGCCGCCAGTGGCGACTGCCGCCGACTCTCCCGAAAGCAAGCTAGCGACGATCGCCGGATCGATCGACAGCGAAGCCCATCTGGAGCGGACTTCCTGCATACGAAATCGTCGCTCGCAGTTCGCCGGCACCAGCGAAATCATCCCGGCACGATCCGCGCCGCTGTAGCGGTGCCCGCAGTCGCTGCGCACCTCGAGCCGCTGCGCACTGCCCTGTAGCGTTGCGAAGATCAGATACTCCGGGACCCGGATGGTGCCTTCCACGATGGGTGTGAGCGCCCGTTGCGCCATGTCGAAGGACCCGCCTTGCCACGAGAAATGTCGCCAGTCGCTCGCCAGCGGCTCCACCCGACGCACACGATTCATTTGATCGACACGCATGAAGGTCCTTTCGACGCCGAAGCAACGATCTGCCTCGGCCGCGGCGCTGAACGGTGAGTAACGGGTGGCTGAGGTCAGGATCGGGTGCGCCATCGCACACCGGCCATCTTACTGTAGGGCTCTTGCCACTGCATCGAGTGCCGGAGTTTGCCTGTGTCGAATGGCGCCAAGTCCACTGCCGATCGCACGTTCTCCACCGGAGCGCACGTGAGTCGTCGCGCTTTCCTCGGCGGAACACTTGCATCCGGCCTACTCTCCGCCGCGCCACTTACGGCGCTTGCGCAGGAGTCCAACACGGTTACCAAAACGGCTCGCCGCATCAATACGCCGCTGCCGGCGATCGGGCTCGGCACCTTTCTCACATTCGACGCTCTTCCAGGCCAGTCGCGCGCGCACCTGGCGGAAGTGATGCGACGATTCTGGGCCGCGGGCGGGCGCGTTATCGACACCTCGCCGCTCTACGGCATGGGTGAAGTGAACGTCGGCGACTTCGCCGCCGCACTCGGTATCGGCGATCGACTGTTCATCACCAACAAAGTCTGGTCCACCGGCGAGTTCCTGGGTGACGACAGCCACGCACGTCGCAGCCTCGACGTTTCAATGCAGCGTCTGTGGCGCGAGCGCATCGACGTCATGCAATGTCACAGCTTGGTGAACGCCGACGTGGTGGTGCCGCTGCTGAATGCGTGGAAAGCGGAAGGGAAGATCGGGCATGTCGGAGTATCCCACCACGAACCCGACTATTTCTCGGCACTCGCACGCTGGGTGCAGAGAGACGACATCGACGTCGTTCAGGTGCATTACTCGATCCACACGCGACAGGCCGAGGAACGCATCCTGCCCGCTGCCGCTGAACGCGGCATCGCAGTGCTAGTCAACATGCCGTTCGAGAAGGCCAGGCTGTTCAGCATCGTGGCTGGCAGAGCGCTGCCTGATTTCGCCAGGGAGATCGGTGCGGAGAACTGGGCCCAGTTCTTCTTGAAATGGGTGGTCTCTCATCCGGCAGTTACGTGCGCTTTGCCGGCTACGTCGAATCCGGAACATCTCAGTCAGAACATGGGTGCACTTCGCGGACCGCTACCGGATCGCGAGATGCGCGCCCGAATGGTCCGTTACATGGAATCCATGCCCGGCTTCGCCACGCTTGCAGCCATGCCACCCTATCCAAACAAGCAGTACACGGGCGTTATCACACGGGCGCAGCGGGCGCTCAGGAAACATCAACAATGACCGATTCACTCTCCAGACGAGAATTTCTCGGCGCATCTGGCGCGGCAGTCGGCGTCGCATTGACGCCAGCAGGCGCCACGGCGGCCCCCAAAGGACGCACGGCTGAGCGCATGGTCGACGTGACCTGCAACGTGAACGGCCGTCCTGTCTCGGCTCACGTTGAAGCGCGCACCACGCTGCTCGATCACCTTCGGGAAAGAATGGACCTGACCGGCACAAAGAAAGGTTGCAACGAAGGCGCCTGCGGCGCCTGCACGGTGCTGGTCGATGGCAAGCGTATGAATGCCTGCCTGATACTGCTCGCCCAATGCGAGGGGCGCGCGATCACGACTGTCGAAGGCATCGCGCAGCCCGACGGCAGCCTCCATCCCGTTCAACAAGCGTTCATCGATCACGATGCATTCCAATGCGGGTTCTGTACCCCGGGACAGGTCGTTTCAGCGGCCGCTTGCATCGCCGAGGGACACGCCACCAGCGAGGCGAGCGTGCGTGAATGGATGAGCGGCAATCTGTGCCGCTGCTCGGCGTATCCACAGATCACCGCGGCCGTGCTCGCCGCTGCTAGACGGGCGTGAACGAGGCAGCCAGCATGCAAAACTTTTCTTATGTTTCTGCCGCGCGACCCGAGGAAGCCGTGAAGGCGCTGGGCCGCGGCTGTGCATTCATCGCGGGCGGCACCGAGCTGCTGAATTGGATGCGCCTGGGTATTGCGACTCCGGACACGCTCATCGATATCGGCGGGATGGAAGGCCATTCGCGGATCGAACGCACAGGCGACCACTTGATCATCGGGGCGCTCGCGACCTTGAACGAAGTCGGCGAACATCCGCTGGTCCGCGCCCATGCGACCGTACTGGCCGATGCATGCTTGAAGGCGGCTTCTCCACAGATCAGGAATCGAGCGACCCTCGGCGGGAATGTTCTGCAAAAGACGCGATGCGCCTATTTCCGATCGGAGACTCCGCTGCCTTGGGGTTGCAACAAGCGCTCGCCAGGCTCGGGCTGCGCAGCCCGCGACGGCTTGAACGAACTTCACGCTGTGCTCGGTTGGGCCGATCATTGCGTGGCAACGCATCCATCGGATCCTGCCGTGGCGCTCGCATGCCTCGATGCGAGCGCCGAAGTGATGGGCAAGCGCCGACGCATGCTGCCGATGACCGATTTCCATGTGAGCCAGGTGGAAGCGCAGGCGATGTTCAAAGCGGCGGGCACGGGTTCGCTGTTACCTGCGCATGAAGCGCAGATCGAAACGCGGCTGGCTCGCGATGAACTGATCCTGGCCTATCACATTCCCATCCATGACGGCGAACGCTCCGCCTATTTGAAGGTGCGCGAACGAGAGAGTTATGAATACGCACTGGTTTCGGCTGCAGCCACGGTAGCTCTGGATGGTGGATTGATTACGCGCGCTCGCATCGCACTCGGCTCGGTCGCGCAGAAGCCATGGCGGCTGGTCGAAACGGAAGCGGCCTTGATCGGTCGGCGCCTGGTGCGGGAAGAAATATCGGCGGCGCTCCGGACGCTGTTCGAACAGGCTCGCCCGCTTGCACATAACGAGTACAAGGTGCAGCTCGCGGCGAACGCCGCGTTGCGGGCCGTGCTCGCAGCAGGAGGCGTATCATGATCGGCCGCTCGATCACCCGACTCGAGGGGCACGCGAAAGTCACCGGCAAGGCGCGTTACGCGGCCGACAACAACCTGGCTCGGGTACTGCATGCTGTGCTCGTCGGCGCACCCATTGCGAATGGCAGAGTGTTGTCGATCGACACCGAAGCGGCGCAGCGGGTGCGCGGTGTCGTACGAGTATTGACACATTCAGACATGCCGCGGTTCGGCGCGGTGTCATTTCCATCCGCCATTCTCAAGCTGCCCATGCAGGACGATGTGATCAGGCACGAGGGCACACCGGTCGCGATCGTGCTCGCCGAATCTCTGGAGAGCGCCGAAGAGGGTGCCGGCGCGGTCGTGGTCCGCGCTCGATCGGAGTCGCCCCTGGTGCCTCGCGACAGCGCAGGCGAAACGCCCGTTCGTATGGGTTTTGGAGAAGATCTGAACAGAGGTGACGTTCCAGGCGCGTTGCAACGGGCAGCGCACCGAGTCGAGCAGAGATTCATTCAGCCCGCCCGTCATCACAATCCGATGGAGCCCTCGGCGACGGTGGCGGAATGGTTCGGCGACACGCTGTTTCTTTACGACTCGGTCCAGGCAGGCTTCAATCTGCCGCCGGTGATGGCCGCCGTTTTCGGCATCGATGCAAAGAATGTGCGAGTCATCGCTCCTCATACCGGCGGTGGATTCGGTTGCAAGGGCTGGGTGTGGCCGCACGAGATTCTTGCGGCGGCGGCGGCGCGAGTCGCCGGGCGGCCGGTCAAGTTAGTGCTTACGCGTGCGCAGATGTATGCGAACGTCGGCTATCAGCCCCTGGTGCGACAGGACATCGCGCTCGGCTGCGATGCGGAAGGCAAGCTCGCCGCGCTTCGTCACGACGTGGTGAATACCACCTCCATCGTGGAGACCTGGACCGAAGCTGCGACCGAAATTTCCAGAGGCCTGTACGCGGTCCCGGCGTTGCAACTGACGCAGCGTGTGGAACGAGTGCATGCGAATCTGCCGACCGCGATGCGGGCACCCGCCGAAGGACCTGGCAGCTGGGCGCTGGAGAGCGCAATGGATGAGCTTGCACTGCTGCTGCGAATGGATCCTCTGGATCTGCGGCTCGCCAACTATGCGCAGACCGATCCGGTTCACGGCAAGCCCTGGTCCTCGAACAAACTGCGAGAAGCCTACGCCGAAGGTGCACGTCTGTTCGGCTGGCGCGAACGTGGGCAGCTGCCTCGTCACGATGGACCTTGGAGGATCGGGTTCGGAATGGCGGCGTGTACGATGACCACCTTTCGTCATCCGGCGGCGGCGCGCGTGCGGCTCCAGGATGACGGCGGGGCTGTGGTGGAAGCCGGCACTCACGATATCGGCACGGGAACGACAACCATCCTTCCGCAGATCTGCGCGGACACGCTCGGCATCGATGTCGCTCGCGTCTCGATCCAGCATGGCGATACCACGTTGCCCGACGCCGGTCCGGTGTACGGATCCTCGGCAACCATGGGGGTCGGCAGCGCAGTGATGCTGGCGGCGCGAGACGCGCTGGCCAAAGTCGCACGACTTGCGAGAGAGCCGGTGGAAACCCTCGACTTCGCAGCGGCCATGCGCAGGATCGGTGTGGCCGAGATCGTCGGTGACGGACGCTTCGCTCTGCCCGGCAATGCCTCATTCAATGCCGACGGGGCGGGTACGCCGGATGCGATGCGCACCTGGGGCGCCGTGTTTCTGGAGGTCGGCGTGGATCCCGACCTGGGCCTGGTGAGATTGCGTCGCGCAGTCGGCAGTTACTCGGCGGGCCGCATCGTCAATCCGCTCACCGCCCGCAGCCAGATCACCGGCGGCATCATCTGGGAATGGGGCAAGGCGACCATGGAGCAAAGCTTGCAGGAGCCGCGGCATGGGCGATGGCTGGCCAAAAACCTGTCCAATGTCGCGATCCCAGTGAATGCAGATATTCCTGCGGCGATCACCGTGCATTTCGTCGAAGAGCACGACGAACACGCCAGTCCCTTGGGCGCCAAGGGGATCGGAGAGCTCGGTGCGACCGGCGTCGCGGCGGCTGTTGCCAACGCGGTGTTCGACGCGGTCGGCATCCGGGTGCGCGAGCTGCCGATACTGCCTTCCAAGTTGATCCGCGACCTGTCGAGTTGAGGTCAGCCGGTCATGCCGAGTGCCAGCAACAGGATGCCGAACATGATCAGCACGAAAAAGATCATGATGCTCAGCAGGAACAGCCTCAGCCACGTGCCAAAGCGGGACAGGCGGTACGCGTAGCGCAGTTGCTTGTAAAGATGCAGAGGCGGAATGACGGCAAGTGCGGTGCCCCAGATGGCCGCGCTGATGCCGAGCGTTGCAGCCAGCGACAGCAGCACCACGAACAGCATCATGAAGCTGATCGAATACGTGATGAAGACGGCGTGGTCGTAGGCGTGAATGTCCCGTCGCCAGAAAAACAGCAGCCACATGAACGGTACGCTGAGCGGGATCAGCGCCCAGGAATATTTGTAACCGGCGGTCTTGAGTTTGTAGGCGACCAGCGCGGGATTGTCGCCAGCGTCTTTCAAGGCGTCTTCGATGCGCCCGAATGGGCTGGCGGTCGCGGCGGCTGAATTGTCCGCGGACGCTGGATCGTCAGCAGCTTCCCCAGACGGCGCCGACTCGACGGCCGGTGGCTCGATCGGTAACTCGTTACCCTCCGCGATGGCTTTGGCGCGCTCCACCTGTCGTTGCGGAAACTCGGCCATCCGGCTCATGTCGCCGGAGAGCATCGCGTCCATGACTTCACGCGCCGACAGCAATCCGTTGAGATCTTCCAGCGTCTTGGTGCGCTCCGCGGCGGACAAGGGCTGTTCCTGGAGTTTTTCCTGGAGCGCTTCGATCCTGTCGTCGAGGTCGTCGATATTGGTGACGATGTTCTCTCGATATTGCTCCTGAATGCCGAGCGGATCGTCCGGCACGGTCATGGTGTCGCTGGTGAAAGGGAACACCGCGAACATCACGAACACCGAGAACAGATACAGCGCCATGGGCGAGACGAACTTGGCGCGTTCGCCGTCGATGTACCGTCGCGTCAGCCGGCCGGGGCGCAGGAACAGTTCCGGAAGCGTGTTCCACACCTTGCCTTCGAAATGAAATACGCCATGCAGAATGTCATGGCCCAGTGACAGCAGGCTGCGATGAGGATGCGCGGTCTGTCCGCAGCTCGCGCAATATGCACCGGCGAGCTCGGCGCCGCAGTTTAAGCAGGCGGCATGTCCTTCTTTTTTGCGGCCTTCATTGTTGGGGCTCTCTTTGCCAGGGCCTTCCCCGCTGTGGCTTTCTTTGCTTTGGGCTTCGCCCGCGGCAGGTTCGACGGCGCGCGCCACAACGCCGCCGGTGATGACATCCGCCGCTGCTTCCCCATGTCCTTCCATGGACCGAAATCTACCACTTCGCGCAGCCCGAAGCCTGTGCTCAGGTTCGGTCGCTGCCGAACCGCACCTGTCCGTCCACCAGGGTGCTCAACACCTTGGCCCGCTCGATCTGTTCGGGGGCGCAGCGGGTGAGATCGGTATCCAGGATGACCAGGTCGGCCAAATAGCCGGGCGCGATCAGGCCGAGGCGATCTTCCTGAAAGCCGGCGTAAGCATTGGCGGTCGTATACGCGGTCAGCGATTCCTGCACGGTGATGCGCTCTTGCGGCACCCAGCCGCTGGGATTCGCACCGTCGATGGTTCGCCGAAGCACGGCGGCCGAAATGCCCAGCAATGGATCCATCGGCGCGACCGGCCAATCCGAACCGAACGTGACCTTGGCCTTGGCGTCGAGCAGCGAGCGGATCGCCCAAGCGCCGTGCAAACGCTCCGGCCCCAGCGGCTTGATGGCCCAGCGCCCATCGTCGATGACATGGTACGGCTGCATGGACGCAATCACGTTCAGCCTGGCAAAGCGGGGCACGTCGCTGGCCAGCAGATGCTGAGCGTGCTCGATGCGGAAGCGACGGTCGCGGGCGCCGTTCTTCCGCATGGCTGCCTCGAACATGCCGAGCACCTGATCGTTCCCTTCGTCGCCGATGGCGTGCACCGTGATGTGCAAGCCGGCTGCGTCCGCGCTCAGAATCAGTTCGCGTAACTTCTCCGGCGGCGTGCGATAGATACCGTGACTTGCCGGATCGTCCGCATATGGTTCGCGGAACACAGCAGTGCGGGATCCAAGCGAGCCGTCGACCAGACCTTTCAGCCCGCCCCAGCGCACCCAGTCGTCGCCGCGTCCTTCCGCCTTGACCAGCGCATCGAGCTCGCGCCAATCCTCCAGCGGCACGAAGGAATAAAACCGCATGCCGACTTTGTGCTGCTGGCGCAAACGGCGCAACGAATCGTGCGTGACCCAGTCGAGCTCGGTCACATGCACCTGTGTGACGCCCTTCGACAAAGCATGCGCTGTACCCACGCCAATCGCTGCGTCGATATCGGCGTGGCCAGGCCGAGGAATCACGCCATCCAAAAGATTCTTGGCTTTGTCCTTGATCAGCCCGGTGGGCTCGCCGTGCGCATCGCGCATGATCAAACCGCCTTCGGGATCGGGCGTGTTGCGATCGATGCGAGCCAGTTTCAGCGCCAGCGAATTCAACAACGCGACGTGCTGATCGAGTCTCACTACCGCCACCGGCGTGCCGGGCGTGACTGCATCGATCCATTGCTTCGAGGGCAGTTCGCCGCCCCACATCTGTTCGTCCCAATTGCCCCCTTGCAGCCACTGGCCGGGTCGGAGCGCCTTGGCAGCCTCCGCGATGCGCCCGACGAACTCCTCGCGTGTCTTGGCGGTGCGCAGCTCGGGCGAGCTCAGTCCGAAAGAAGCACGCAGGAAATGCGTGTGATTGTCGATGAATCCCGGCATGACGAACGCGCCACGCAAATCGACGAGGCGTGTGCTTTTGCTGGCGAGCTTGCGGACACGCTCAGAATCGCCGACGACTGCTACGCGATTGCCAGAGATGCCGATGGCGCCGGCGAGCGGAACATCGCGCTGACCGGTCCAGACCTTCGCGTTGATATAGGCGAGATCGAGTGGCCGGCCCGCCGCGACGAGCTGGCGCGTAGCGAGCAGCGCACCCGTGCCCAACAGCACGTCACGTCGATTGATCACAGCAGGTCTCCTGGCGTCGGCGTGCCGTTGATGCTCGGTGCGAGAAGCTTGGCTTGTGCGTCCAGCTCTTTTAGAAACAAACGCGCCGCCGGGGATAGCGAACGCGCGGCATGCGTGACGATGCCGATCGAGCGCGCCACCGTCGGATTGCGCAGCTTACGATACGCGAGTGTCGGCGAATCCAACTGCGCCAACGTGAGTCGACTGAGGGCGCTGATGCCCAGCCCGGCATTCACCAGGCTGCCGATGGTGGTCGGCTGTTTGCAATTGAATAGCGGCTCGGCGGCCACGCCGGCTTCTTCCATGGCCCGATCGATCATCGCGCGCAGGCCGGTTTCCGGGGAGAGAATCACAAAGGAGCGAGTCGCGAACACGGACCAGTCGTGCTCCTCACGATGCGAGAGCATGTCGTCGTTGCGACAGACCAGCACGACCTCATCGCGCAACAAGGGTCGATAGCGCAGGTCGCTGCTGATCGGCGGCGGTGTCGACAGTCCGATATCGGCGCGACAATCCAGCACCGCACGATGCACTGGCGTACCCACGTCCTCCCAGATTTGGATGCGCACGTCCGGGTGACGCTCGCGATAGCTCACGATCGTGCTTGGCAATAGCAAGGCGGCGACCGACGGGAACGCGGCGATTCGCACTACGCCCTGACGACCGGCGACGAAGTCGTCGAACTCCGCGAACACTTCCTGATATTCGTTGATGAGCCGGCGCGCCAGTGGTTCGAGCCGCTCGCCCGCTGGCGTCAGGCGCAGCTTGCGGGTGTCGCGATCGAACAGGCGGGTGCCCAGTTTGCTTTCGATCTGCTGGATGGTGCGGCTGAGCGCCGGCTGCGATACGCCGAGCGCCTCGGCGGCGTCGCCGAAGCTGCCGGTATCGGCCAGCGTCAAAAATGCCGAGAGTTGTTGCAGGTTCAGGCGCGATTGCATCGAGACGAACTGTTTCATGGTCCGTCACGGATCGGCAATACCTTTCAGCCCGGCTATGCATAAATAACCGCCGCTGCATTGCTGTCCCGGCGGGCAGCGGCCGTATGCTCAGCCGCTATGATTCCTCTATTGGCAGGCACCCGGATCCTGGAGCTGAGCGCGGTCGTCATGGGCCCGTTCGCCGGGCAGATCCTTGCCGATCTGGGCGCCGAAGTGATCAAGGTCGAGCCCATTGACGGCGATGTGGCTCGGGCTTCGCAGCCGCAAGGCAAGGACATGCCCGGGGGCATGGGCGCGCTGTACGTCAATAACAATCGTAACAAGCGCGCGCTCGCCGTCGACCTCAAGAGCGACAACGGCAAGGCCATCATCGGCAAGCTGCTCCGGCGCAGCGATGTCTTGCTGCACAACATGCGGCCGGACGCCGCCGATCGTCTCGGGCTGAGCTTCGATGCGGTCGCTGCCATCAATCCGCGGTTGATCTATTGCTCGGCCATCGGTTTCGGTCAGCGTGGCCGCTATCGAGGACGGCCTGCGTTCGACGATGTGATTCAGGCCGCGGCCGGGCTTGCCGGCATCGCCGAACACAACGGCGAAGATCCGCGCTTCATTCCCACTATTCTGGCGGACAAAGTCGGGGCGCTGCATGCCGTGTACGGTATCCTCGCCGCCCTGGTCGCCCGCGCGAACGGGAGACAGGACGCCTTGCGGGTCGAGGTGCCGATGTTCGAAGCGTTGACGTCTTTTGTTCTCAACGAGCATCTGGCCGGGGCCACGTTCCAGCAGGACGGCAAGGTGGGTTACTCGCGCGTGCTGTCGCGGGACCGACGACCTTATCGCACGCGGGATGGCTGGATCGCGGTGCTGCCGTACACCGGTGAACAATGGCGGCGCTTCCTGATCGAGGCGGGCCGTGAAGATGTGTTGAACCTGCCCTGGTTTCATCAGGCGGACGGCCGCCAGGCCAACATCGATTATCTGTACAGCGTGATCGCTTCAGTGTTGCCGCAGCGTTCGTCGGCGAGCTGGCTGGAGTCGCTGTCGCGGCTGGATATTCCGTGCTCGCAGGTCAATCGGCTGGACGACCTGCTGCAAGACCCGCATCTGCACGACGTCGGGTTCTTTCATGTGAGCGAACATTACCCGCCCGGCATCAAGCGCATGCTGCCGCAGCCGGTGGTGTTCGGCGGCGTAACTGCCGAAGCTGATATCCCGCCTCCAACGTTGGGCGCGGACACCTGGGACGTGCTGAGCGAATGCGGTTACTCGACAGCGGAGATCGATGACATGCTGACTCAAGGCATCGCCCGCGGACCGGCCCGATCGTGAGCTTCGTCCTCAGTCACCGGCAGCGGCTCGCCGCCATCGCCACGGGCTCGGCGGGCAATCTGATCGAGTGGTTCGATTTCTATATCTATGCGTTCACGGCCTTGTACTTCGCCGCGAGCTTCTTTCCTGAAGGAGATCGCACGGCGCAGCTGCTGAACGTGGCGGGCATTTATGCCGTGGGCTTCCTGATTCGCCCGGTGGGCGGCTGGTACTTCGGACGTTTTGCCGACCGTCACGGCCGGCGCGCCGCGCTGGTGGCCTCGGTCCTGATGATGGGCGCGGGCTCGTTGCTGATCGCGGGATTGCCAACCTACGAGAGCATCGGCGCTTGGGCGCCCGCATTGTTGTTGCTGGCGCGGCTGATACAAGGGTTCTCGACCGGCGGACAGTTCGGCGCCGCCGCCACTTATTTGAGCGAAGTGTCGGCCGATGCGCGTCGCGGCTTCTATGCTTCATTCTTATATGTCACTTTGATCGCGGGCCAGCTGTGCGCGTTGCTGACACTGGTCGCCCTGCAGCAGGTGCTTGAAGACGCCGAGCTGCGTGCTTGGGGCTGGCGCATCCCGTTCGCCATCGGGGCGGTCATGGCCTTCGCCGTGCTGTTGATGCGGAATCATTTGCACGAGACCACCGACGCCAAAGCGACCAAGTCGCCGGACGCGGGCAGCCTGCTCGCGCTGTTGCGTCACCCGAAGGCGCTGTTCATCGTCATGTCGTTGACCGCCGGTGGCGGCCTCTGCCTGTACACGTTCACGACCTATATGCAGAAGTTTCTGGTGAACACCGCCGGCATGGACATCAAGACCACCAGCAACGTGATGCTCGCGGCCATGCTGGGTTTCATGCTGTTGCAACCGGCCATGGGCGCCTTGTCCGATCGCATCGGGCGACGCAAATGTTTGTTGCTGTTCGCCGGCTTGATGACCTTGAGCGCCGTGCCATTGCTGACCGCCCTGTCGAACGTGCAGGACCCGGGCGTGGCGTTCCTCCTGGTGCTCGCGGCGCTGGCCATTCTGAGTCTGTACACGTCGATCAGCGGCTTGTTCAAGGCTGAGTTGTTTCCGCAGCACATTCGTGCACTCGGCGTGGGTTTCGCGCATAGTATTTCCATCGCCATCTTCGGTGGCTCGGCCGAGTACATCGCCTTGCTCTGCAAGCGAGCGGGACACGAGCAGGTCTATTTCTGGTATGTAGCGGCGATCTGCGGCGTGGCGTTCGTCACCGCCTTGTTCATGCGGGAGCCGCGTCGTGTCAGCATGATGGATTGACAGTGGAATCCACCCAGGGGCGCAGCGTGCGTTGGACGATTCAGGCTTTGCTGCTCGCGAGCGCACTGACTCTCGCCAGTTGCGGCAAGCGCGAAGAACAGCCAGCGCCGAACGCGGCTGCTCCAAAGGTTACCGCAGAAACCATCTATGGACGCGTCGATCAGGCGCGCGTCGTTGCGGCCGATGCCGAGCCGCAAAACTGGTTCACCACCGGGCGAACTTTCTCCGAAGAGCGTTACTCGCCGCTGGATCGAATCAACGTCGGCAACGTTCAGCAGCTGGGCTTTGCCTGGGAATACGACCTGGACACTCAGCGCGGCCTTGAAGCGACGCCCGTGGTGGTCGATGGCGTGCTGTTTACCAGCAGCAATTGGAGCAAGGTGTACGCGCTGGATGCGCGATCCGGCCGCGAGCTCTGGGCCTTCGATCCGAAAGTGGACGGTCAATGGGCGCGCAACGCCTGCTGCGACGTGGTGAATCGCGGCGTCGCCGTCTGGCAGGGCAAAGTCTATGTGGGCACGCTCGACGGCCGCTTGATCGCGCTCGATGCGAACACCGGCAAAGAGTTGTGGAGCCAGGATACCTTCATCGATCGCTCGCGTTCCTACACGATCACAGGTGCGCCGCGCATTGCGTCGGGCAAAGTGATCATCGGCAATGGTGGTAGCGAGATGGGCGTGCGCGGTTACATCACTGCGTACGATGCCGAGAGCGGTGAGATGGCATGGCGCTTCTTCACCGTGCCCGGCGATCCGAAGCTGCCGTTCGAACATCCGGAGCTCGAAGCAGCCGCCAAGACTTGGGATCCCAACAGCCGCTGGGAAGCAGGCGGTGGCGGCACGGCGTGGGATGCGATGGCTTACGATCCCGAGCTCAACCTGTTGTATGTGGGCACTGGCAACGCGAGCCCCTTCCCGCAGTCGATCCGCAGTCCGAAGGGCGGCGACAATCTTTATTTGAGCTCCATTCTCGCCATTCGTCCCGATACCGGTCGCCTGGCCTGGCATTATCAGACCACGCCGGGCGAATCGTGGGACTACACGGCCGTTCAGCACATGATCCTCACCGAGCTGCAGATCGGCGGGGCGACGCGTAAAGTGCTGATGCAAGCGCCGAAGAATGGTTTCTTCTATGTACTGGATCGCGCCACCGGCGAGCTGTTGTCGGCGGAGAAATATGTCGAGGTGAATTGGGCCAGCCACATCGATCTGAAGACCGGCCGGCCGGTGCTCACCGGCAAAGCCGATTATTCCAAGGGTCCCAAGCGCGTCGCGCCGGGTCCTTTCGGCGGTCACAACTGGCATCCGATGGCGTTCAGTCCGAAGACCGGGCTCGTCTATATCCCGACCCTGGAGCGCACGGCGTACTTCGCGGCCGATCCCGATTACAAATATATTCCGCGTCGTTCATTCAACACCGGCCGCTTGCCCGCCGCCGAGTACCTGGCGCAAGTGAACGATCGCGCGGTGATGACGCGCAGAGGCGCTTTGAAGGCGTGGGATCCCGTCGCGCAACGCGAAGTGTGGCGTGTGGACTATCCATGGTTTTACAACGGCGGCTTGCTGGCGACCGCCGGCAACCTGGTGTTCCAGGGGACCACGGATGGATATCTCAAAGCGTACGCCGCGGATACGGGCAAGCTCGCCGGCGAAGTGTTCGTGGGCACGAGCATCATGGCCGCGCCGGCGAGCTACGCAGTCGACAATGAGCAGTTCATCGTCGTTCTCGCCGGCTATGGCGGCGCGCAGCTCGATGAGTTTCTGGAAGGCTCGGCGGCGCGCAAGTATGGCAATGCCGGTCGCATCATCGCTTTCCGACTCGGTGGCGGCAAAGTGCCGGTGCCGCCGGAGAAAGACTGGGATGCAAACATTCCGCCGCTACCGCAGCGGCTGCCGGCCGACACCGCGAAGCTGGAGCACGGCGCGTTGTTATTCGCACAGCATTGCAGCGTTTGCCACGTGCTCGACGACGAGCCCAGCGGTTATCCCAACCTGCTGCGCTTGCCCGCTTCCAGGCACGCCATCTTCGATGAGATCGTGCTGCGAGGCGCGCTGGCCGGTCGAGGCATGGCCAGCTTCGCCGAACAGCTGGATGAGGCGGATGCGCACGCCATCCACGCATATCTGATCGACGAAGCCTACAAGATCCGTGGCGAACCTTAGCCCGAGACTGCGCTTGCGGCGGGCTCTGCCAGCAACTCATCGATGAGCGCGCGAAACTCCGACACGTACTCTTCGTAATGCTTGCCGGTGGCCGGGCCCGAAAAGCCAACGTGAATGTCACGTACGGTGCCGGCGCGGTCCACCACGATCGTGGTGGGATAACCGTAGATTCCGGTCAGCGCAGGCAGAGCTTTGCTGGCCTCATCGGTATCCGAGACACCCGCGATCAGCGTCGTGAACTCGATGCCAAGATCCTTGCGATAGTTGCCAACAGCGCTGGCCGCACGCTCGAACTCGCCATGCCGCTCGAACATGAGCGCGATGATCTCTACACCCTTGGGCTGATACTCACGATAGAAAGGCACGAGGAACTCGGCCTCGTCATGACAATTCGGACACCAGCTGCCGCCGAGCGTGACCACCACCACCTTGTCCCGAAACTTCGGGTCGTGCAGCGAGACTTCATTGCCGTTCAGGTCCTTGAAGGTGAAGTCGAAGCGGGATGACTGGTCCTGCAGCTCGGTGCTCGGTCCCTTGCCGTCCAGCGTGGCATCGTCGTTGCGGTGCGCCCTGACCTTCGAGTGCGAGGCCAGCCCCTGCCACATATCGCCTTCGAGTTCGCCGTTCGCGTCGACTTTCAGCTTATATAAATAAGCGAGGCCGCCCGCGAAGGTGGAGAGCTGCGCTTCGTCGCCGTGCGCCTGGCCTTCGAGAAAACGATGATCGCCGGTCGGCGTCATCACCGTGCCGGTGATTCGATCGTGCTGTTGCTCGAAGATGGCGACCGCCGGCGAGCTCTTGCCGTCGCTGGTCAATGTCATCTCCCAACGGCCGGCGAAATCGGCATTGTCGGTGACCGCATCTTTGTAGAAGCGATAGGTTTGATTGCGCTTCGCGCGAAAAGGAATCACCTGTTCCTTGCTGGCGTCCTTGATCAGTGTGACGTTTCCTTCCAGACGGTCGCGATACATCGTGGCGCGCAGGGTGTTTTCGTAACCTGGAAATACCGCGCTCAGCTCACCATCGGCGAGCGTCACATTGTCGACGCGTGTGCGTTCGGTCGCATTCACTAAGTACAAAGCGAAGCGACCGTTCTCTCGTGCGACCTCGAGCCGGAACGGCGCTTCGCCGCCCGGCAATTCCAACGAGGCGCGATACACGCCGGTTTGTGGTGCTTCCACCGGCTTACCACAAGCGCCGATCACGGCGAGGCCACCGGCCAGCAATACGCGTGAGCACACCGATCGGGCAGCTTCCCAAGCCACTGAGTTCATGGATCCTCCGCAGGGTTGGCGTCAGTGTCGGGCGTCTGCCTTCGAACTGCAACCTGCAGCGATGTCCGGTACGTGAGTTCCCGATGTGGGCTTGACACGATTTGAAACAGTGGATCTCGCAAGCGGAACCGCGCTGACGAATGGCGCGTTTTCGGACCACTAAACGGATCACGACGACGTGGAGGCGAATATGAGAACCCCGAATTTCCGGGCCGGACTGCCAATCCTCGGTGCACTGGCTCTGGGTGTGCTCGCGGGTTGCAGCAGCGTATCCGAGGTCACCAAGGAGCGCGTCGCTCGCAGCGAAACATCTGTGCAGCAGGCCGAGCAAACGGTGGGTCGCTCGGAAGCGGGCGCGATCGAGCTGCAACGAGCCAAGGATCATTTGGATCAGGCCAAGGCGGCGCTCGACAAGGAGAATGGCCGGCAAGCAGAACGTCATGCGCAGCTGGCGCAACTCGACGCGGAGCTGGCGCTGGCGAAATCACAAAGCGCGGCGGCGCGTAAGGCGGCCGACGAGGTGCTGGCCAGCATTCAACAGTTGCGTCAGGAAGCGGCCCGCGGCGCCGTGGCCAGCGATCAGTGATGGTTGACTGCAAGTTAACCAACGGAGAATCACGATGAAACGTTCATATAATGTGTTGATGACGGTCGCCGTTGCCGGCCTGCTGGGCGCCTGCAGCTCGACGCCGGATCGCATCGAGGACCTCGAAGTGGCGCGCGCGATCGTGCCGCAAGTCGAAGCCTCGCCACGCGCAGGCGTAGCGGCCACCAATGTTTCTGAAGCGCGCAAGTCGCTGGATCGAGCCAATGCGATGGCGGACAAGGGCGGCAAGCTGGCGGATATCGAGTACGAAGCACAGATCGCCGCCAGGAACGCGCAGATCGCCAATGAGAAGATTCTGGCTGCGCAGGCGCGTGAAGAGATCGAAAAGGGCGAGGCGGAACGGCAAGCTGTGCTCGCTCAGGCGCGCGATGCCGAAGCGCGGCGCAATGCGGCTGCGGCACAGTCTGCTCAACAGCAGGCGCAAATGGCTCAGCAGCGTGCGACGACGCTGGAGCAGGAGCTGTCCGAGTTACGTGCCAAGAAGACGGATCGCGGCATGGTGCTGACCTTGGGCGACGTGTTGTTCGACACCGGTCTGGCTACGTTGAAGCCGGGCGCGTATCTCACCATCGATCGCCTGGCGGATGTGCTCAAGGAAGCACCGGATCGTAAAGTGATGATCGAGGGTCACACCGACAGCGTGGGCACTGACGAATACAACCAGGGTCTGTCCGAGCGTCGCGCGGCGGCTGTGCAGACGGCGTTGCTCGAGCGAGGCGTGCGTTCGGAGCAGATCACGGCCTTGGGTAAAGGTGAATCGGTGCCGGTTGCAAGCAACGATAACGCCGCGGGTCGACAGCAGAACCGTCGCGTCGAAATGATTTTTACCGACAATCAATCCCAGGTCGCCTCTGACGTGGAGTAGTCGGTCTCCATGGCGAGGACATTCCCCGCCGTTCCAGTCACCTCCTCCCTCGGTCGAGGGAGGGGGTGTCGTTGTTTATTCGTCTTCTAAAAGGAAGCAGTCATGAATGTACGCATTGTCGTTGCCGATGAACGTCAGGCGAGCTTTTACGACGCCGTCACTCCCAAGGCGCCGCTGATGGAGCGCGGTTCGCTGCAAAACGAGCGGGGCGGCCGGCGAGACATCGATTTAGAAACCGACCGCGCGGGTCGTCGCTACGGCGGTACTTCTGGTGTCAGCCATGGCAGCGGCCAGGTGCAAGGCCACCATCACGGCGTCGATGGGGAGAAGAGCACTGTACAACATGAGCTGACTTTGTTTGCTAAAGAGGTGGCGAGGAAGATCGAGACCGATCGGGCGAGGAATGAGTTCGATAGGTTGGTGTTGGTGGCCGGGCCCAAGATGTTGGGTTTGCTGCGGCAGTCGTTGTCGAACCCTACGCAGTCGATGTTGGCGGGTGAGATTTCCAAGGACATCCTCCATCAGGGGCCGGAGGTCATCTTGAAAGCTGTTCCTATCGAGGCGTTCGAGACGTTTCGGATGCAATAGTCGTTTGTTGTTGTGCCGCCTTCGGCGGCGTGACAGAGGGCGCCTTCGGCGCGTTCTCGGAGCGCAGAGGCGTCGGTGGCTTGCGCCGTCCGAGGTGACCTTTCTCCTTCCGGCACCGTGCTCCCCTCGTCCGCGCAAGCGCGGTCGAGGGGTCCCATCCCTGGGCGCACTGCGACGAAAAGGTCCCTCTTTTTCGACGCTGCCGGAAGGAGAAAGGTCACCTCGAACGTCGCCTCTACGTGGGTGGCAGCTTCACGAGGCTCGGCTGCCCTAGCCAACGCCTGCTCAGCGGCTCGCCGCAGGCGAAAGAAAGTACATCTCGATCTTTCGAGTCACGTGCGGGCGAGCGTTCGAGGTCACCTCGAACATCGCCTCTACCTCGGTGGCAGTTTCAAGAGGCTCGGCTGCGCGAGCCAACGCCTGCTCAGCGGCTCGCCGCAGGCGAAAGAAAGTACATCTCGATCTTTCGCGTCACGTGCGGGCGAGCGTTCGAGGTCACCTCGAACATCGCCTCTACCTCCGTCGCAGTTTCAAGAGGCTCGGCTGCGCGAGCCAACGCCTGCTCAGCGGCTCGCCGCAGGCGAAAGGAAGTACATCTCGATCTTTTGCGTCACGTGCGGGCGAGCGTTCGGGGTCACCTCGAACATCGCCTCCACCTCGGTGGCAGTTTCACGAGGCTCGGCTGCGGGAGCCAACGCCTGCTCAGCAGGCTCGCGCGCGAAAGAACGTACATATGAATCTTTTGTCACGTGCGGGCGAGCGTTTGAGGGAGGCCTTTTTGCTTGGGTTAGCGGGGCACCCAGAGGAGGGCTAGGGTGCGGATGTCGATGTCGGTTTTGCGGGGTTTGAGGGAGATTTGTTCGATCGGCACGTTGGCGGGGTCGAGGTCGGCGCGGAGGCGGGTGACTTCTGATTCCAGTTCGGCTTGTAGATCAGCGAGACGCTGTTGCAAGACTTCGCGGTTCTCTTCGGCTCGGGTCACGTCGCTGTTCTCTTTGCCGAGGCGGCCGGCGCTGCGGGCGGCGCTGCCGATGCGCTGGGCGTTGCCGACGCTGATGGCTTTGCGGCCGAGCAGCGCGCCGAGGATGGAGGTGCCTACGGAGATGGCGGCTTGCATCTTGTGCTGTGACACATCGGCGCGTTCGCGTTCGACGCGTTCGTCGGCACGGCGCAGTTGATCCTGCAGGGACGCGAGCTTCGGCGCATATTTCTTACGCAGCTTCTCGATTTCACCATCGCGCTTCTCGCGCAGAGCAAGGCTGAGCTTGGCGCGGAAGTCGCCTTCGCTGGTCGCGGGCGCGACGGCCTGGCCGACGGTGGGGCAATGGAAGAGGGGCAACGTCACTGTGGAATAGAGATAGCTGACGAGCTCCTTCTGCCAGGAACGATAGTTCTGAGCTCTCAGGAACGCTGCGGGCGTCTTTGCGTAGTGAACGTTCTGCGTCGGCGCGGCGCTGGATAACTGACCTTGCAAGTCGGCGTGCGCATGGATGTCTGCCTGCGACCAATCGACGTCTGTTTCATTAGAAGCCAGTGGCGCGATCAGCGAGCGCGTTTCCCATACATCCAGACCGGCCGCCTTGTCGACGAAATGCAGCCGCGCGGTGCCGAGCACGCGAGGATAATAGGTGACGCCCGGCTCGTCGGATTCGAGATAGAGCTCGCTGACTCCAGCCGGAACGACGGGCTTCTCTTCCGAGCCGGCACGAGGTGTGTCCGAACGTGCGGAGACGGGCGCGGCGATGGTTGAGGAGGAAATGGCCGGCGCGCGAGACAGCTTGGCGATCTCCTGCAATGTCAGCGGCCCGCGAAGGTACGACAGCGTCCAGCGAGTCCGAAACAGCACCGGCGCGGCGTCGTGCACGTTGCGCATGAGGAACACGCGATTGCCCAGGTTCGCCAACAAACGTTCGAGCTGCGCTTTATCCAACCCTTCCCCAGCCGCCCCAAGCAAGCCTTCGATGACGCGCGCTTTATCACGCTCGGTCTGCAAGCGACCAATGAACCACGTGCCCGCGTTCGATAGGCCCTTATAGTCGAGGTCCACAGGATTCTGCGTCGCCAGCACCACGCCCAAGCCGAACGCGCGCGCCTGTTTCATCAACGTGAGCAGAGGCAACTTCGAGGGCGGCATCGCGCTCGGCGGGAAGTAGCCGAAGATCTCGTCCATGTAGAGCAGGGCACGCAGGCTCGACGTGCCCGACTGCCGCCGCATCCACGCGATGATTTCTCCAAGCAGCAGCGTGACGACGAACATGCGCTCGGCATCGCCGAGGTGTGCAATGGAGATGACTGAGATGCGCGGCTTGCCCTCGGCCGTGAATAACAAACGTTGCACATCCAGCGGCTCACCCTTCATCCACGGAGCGAAGCTGGGCGAGGCGATCAGGTTGTTGAGCGCCATCGCCAGCTGCATGCGCTGTTTCGCAGGATAGAAAGTTTCCAGGTCGAACACGCCCAGCTGCTCGAACGGCGGCTTCTGCACGCCTTGAATGAGCGCAGCCAGGGTGAGATCGCGACCCGAGCTCCAGGCCTGTTCGAACAAGCTGGTGAGCAGAATGTGTTCGCGACTCTGAATGGGATCGGCTTCGATGCCGGCCAATCCGAGCAATCCACCAACCGTTGCATTGACACGCTCGCGCAGCGCGCCGGCATCGAGTCGCTGCTCTTCCGAAGGTGCGGCGAAGGACTGGAGCACCGACAGCGGCCGGCCTGCTTCACTCCCCGGTGTGTAGATCGCGATGTCGACAGCGTCGCGGAAGCGAGCGATGCGTGCGCCGTCCTGTTCCCAATCGCCCAATCCCTTGCGCCAGGTTTCAGCCGTTTGCGCAGCCGCGGCTTCAGGCGACACGCCTTGACGGGCCGCCGCTGCCGTGTCGATCCAAGGCGCGAAGTCTTCGGTTCGCAGCGAGGGGAAGCTCAGCAGCAGATTGCCGAGGTCGCCCTTGGGATCGATGGCGATGGCCGGCACGCCGTCGATGGCCGCTTCCTCCAGCAATGACAGACACAGGCCGGTCTTGCCGCTACCAGTCATGCCGACACAGACCGCGTGCGTTGTCAGATCGCGTGAGTCGTACAGCAGCAGATCGGGCCGGTCCGCGCCGCGTTCGGCGTCGTACTCGCGGCCAAGATAGAAGGATCCGAGGGCTTCGTAAGAGGGCAAGGTCGCCATGAAGAAAATGCTCGATGAGGGGTCGGCGCTTCAGAACTTTCAGCGATGAGACTGCGTCGTTCGCGTCTGACGTTATAACCGCTTTGTAACCCGTCGATTACTGACCTTATCACTGCCGGCCGGTAAGCTCCGGCCGCTATGTCCATCACGCTCGATCAAGTCACCAAACGGTATCAGGGATCGCCGGTAGTCAACGATGTTTCGCTGGAAGTCGGCGAGGGCGAGTTCTACGTCCTGCTCGGTCCCAGCGGCAGCGGCAAGAGTACCTTGCTGCGCGCCATCGCGGGCCTGACCGGCGTCGATCACGGTCGCATCGCTCTGCACGGCAACGATGTCACGCACGTCTCGGCGCGGCAACGGGGCGTCGGTCTGGTGTTCCAGAATTATGCGCTGTTCCGTCATATGACGGTGGGCGAGAACATCGAGTTCGCGCTCAAGGTCCGTCGCATGAAGGCGGCCGAGCGCCGCGAGCGTCGCAAGGAGTTGCTGCGTCTGGTGGCGCTGGAAGGCATGGATGATCGCTTGCCGACGCAATTGTCGGGTGGTCAGCAACAGCGCGTTGCCGTCGCGCGCGCATTGGCGCACAAGCCGCCGGTGTTGCTGCTCGACGAGCCGTTCGGTGCACTCGACGCGAAGATCCGCGAAGAGCTGCGACGAACGATTCGCCAGGTGCAGCGTGAATTGAAGATCACCACGGTGCTGGTGACGCACGACCAGGAAGAAGCTTTCGCGCTGGCCGACCGCATCGGTGTGATGAATCTCGGCCGTCTGTTGGAGAGCGGCAAGCCCGATGAGTTGTACGCGCGACCGGCGACCCGCTTCGTAGCGACCTTCCTCGGCGCGGCCAATCTGTTGTTGGCGCGGCAGACCGAGCAGGGCATTCGTTTCGGCACGACGCCGGTCAATGCGCGTCGCGTCGAGAAGCTGGACGGCGGTCGCGAACAGGAAGTGGTCGCGGTGCTGCGTCCCGAAGAAGTCGAGCTGGCGCCGACGAGGGACAACCTGCGCACCAACTTCATCGCGAACGGCATCGTCGAAGAAGCGGTGTTCACCGGTGCGCTCGAGCGCATGCGGGTGCGCATGGCGGACGGCGCCGCGAACGCTCACATCGGAACTCACAGCTCGAACGGCCATCACTCGCCCACCGCGTTGCTGGATGTGACTCGCACTCAGCACGAACAGCGCCTGTTCCCAGTGACCATCGGCCAGACGGTGGCCATTGGCGTGCGTCGCATTCACGTGCTGCCGACGCCGCTCTCCAGTTACACCGCGTATGGCGCAGACGAGGCTGCCTGCGAACGGCTGGCTCAGCATCCTCTGCTGGTGGAGCTGGCGAATCGAATGAAGACGCGCATCATCAAGCGCGTCGAAAGCGCGCTTGCCGCGGGCGTCGCGACGGCCAGTGCGCCGGTGTCGGGCGTCGCCGTGATCTCGGGCGGCCCGAACTCGGCCGAGCAACTGCAGTGGTTGTTGCAAAACGGCGCAGGCGAAGTGCTGGTGCTGCCCACACATTCGGCGTCTCCGCAACGTGTGTTGATTCACTGGGCCGAGGATTCGGCGCGTCGTTCGACCCTGGCAGTGGCTGCCAGTCTCTTGCGTCACGTGGCTGCCGAGGCGGTATACGTCGGCATTCTGCCCGAGGGCAGTGGCGAAGCGCAGCGTCCTTTCGGTGTGCGCACGCTGCTCGATGCGCGCTCCGAAGCACAGGCCGTGCATGGCTTGGAAATGCGGACGGAGTTGCGCTTCGGCGCGGCGGCCGAAGAACTTCAACGTCAATTGTCGGACTCGGAGGCCCCCATGTTGATCCTCGGCGTCTCGGATCCGGCGCAGTTGCGTCACACGTTCGGCGCGTTGTTCGCCGCTGGCGCGCCCTATCCCTTGATGGTCGTGTATCGGCCCGGCAGGGACAGCGAAGGAGTGTCGGAATGATCGGCCCGATGATCAAAAAAGCAAAACTCCTGGCAGGTATCGGTCTGCTGGCCATGCTCGCCGGTTGCGGCGGCGGTGACGATGCCGGCCGCGTGACGCTGCTCAACGTCAGCTACGATCCGACGCGCGAGTTGTATCGAGAGATCAACGAAAGCTTCGCTCAGCAATGGGAGAAAGAACATCAGCAGCGCGTGACCATCAAACAATCGCACACCGGCTCCGGAAGTCAGGCGCGCGCCGTCATCGACGGACTCGACGCGGACGTGGTCACCCTGGCGCTGGCTTACGACATCGATTCGATCCAGACCAAGGGCAAGCGCCTCGGCGCCAACTGGCAGAAGCGGCTGCCGGACAACAGTTCGCCTTACACCTCCACCATCGTGTTCCTGGTGCGCGAGGGCAATCCCAAGCAGATCAAGGACTGGCCGGATCTGGTTCGCAACGGTGTCGCGGTGGTGACGCCGAATCCAAAAACTTCCGGAGGCGCACGTTGGAACTATCTGGCGGCGTGGGGCTCGGTGTTGCGCACCGAGCTGGGTGGCGACTGGTCCAAGCTCGACGATCCGTCGGCGGAACAGCAGGTCGCGGCCGCGGAGAAGAAAGCAGAACAGTACGTGAGCGCGTTGTACAAGAACGTGCCGGTGCTGGACAGCGGCGCGCGTGGAGCGACGAATACTTTCGTGCAGCGAGAGATCGGCGACGTGCTGCTCGCTTGGGAGAACGAAGCGCTGCTGGCGATCAAGGAGCTGGGCCCGGACAAAGTCGAGATCGTGGTCCCGAGTGTCAGCATTCTGGCCGAGCCGCCGGTGGCCGTGGTCGATACGGTGGTCGATCGTCGCGGCACACGGCAGATCGCGGAAGCGTATCTCAAATATCTGTACACGGAGCCCGGTCAGCAGGCCGCCGCCAGACATTACTTTCGGCCACGCAATGCCGCGGTTCTCGAACAGTACAAGGACCAGTTCCCAGCGCTCGAGTTGTTCACCATCAATCAGGTATTTGAGAGTTGGGCGACGGTGCATGAGCGGCACTTCGCCGACGGCGCGATGTTCGATCGCATTTACGGCATGGCCAGTGCCGGGAGCGATCGTCGATGACATTTCGGCAGCCGTCGATCCTGCCGGGTTTCGGCCTGACGCTCGGCTTCTCGACGTTCTTTCTGTGCGCGATCGTGCTGTTGCCGCTGGCGGCGCTGGTCATGAAGACCGCGACCATGGGCTGGGACGATTTCATTCGCGTGCTCACCGATCCGCGCGCGGTGGCGTCGTACCGGCTGAGCTTCGGCGCATCGCTGCTGGCCGCAACGTTGAACAGCGTGTTCGGATTCATCATCGCCTGGACCTTGGTGCGTTACGAGTTTCCCGGCCGCAAACTGATCGATGCGCTGATCGATATGCCGTTTGCTTTGCCGACCGCGGTGTCGGGCATCGCGTTGACGGCGGTGTTCGCCGAGAACGGCTGGATCGGCCAGTACCTCGCGCCGTTCGGGATCAAGGTCGCTTACACCTGGATCGGTGTGGTGGTGGCGTTGACGCTGATCGGGTTGCCCTTCGTAGTGCGCTCGGTGCAGCCGGCCATCGCGGAAGTACAGCGTGATCTGGAAGATGCGGCTGAAACACTCGGCGCCGGCCGGATCACGATCTTCCGTCGCATCGTTCTGCCAACCGTGATGCCCGCCCTCGCGACCGGATTCACATTGGCGTTCGCGCGTGCCGTGGGCGAATACGGCTCGGTGATCTTCATCGCTGGCAACCTGCCGATGCGCACGGAAATTACGCCGCTGCTCATCGTCATCAAGCTCGAGCAGTTCGACTACGCGGGCGCGGCGGCGCTCGGATTCATCATGCTGACCATGTCGTTCGCGATGTTGTTGTCCATCAACCTGCTGCAAGCCTGGGGCCGTCGGCGACTGGTCGCCGCGGGACGCTGATGGCCGGCGGTCCTTCCAAAGAAGTGTTGGCGGAAATCGCGAGCCGGCCGGGCCGCGACACCGTCGTCTCGTCCATCGTCAAGTATGTTTTAGTCTTGACGTCGCTGGGCTTCCTCGCCGCGCTGTTGTTCGCGCCGCTGGCCACTGTGTTCATCACGGCGCTGAGCAAGGGCTGGGAGATGTACCTGGAGGCGTTCAAGGACGAAGACACGCTCGCGGCGATCCGGTTGACCTTGACCGTGGCGGCCATCGTCGTGCCCATGAACACCATCTTCGGCATCGCCGCCGCCTGGGCCATCGCCAAGTTCGAGTTCCGGGGCAAGAGCTTTCTGATCACCTTGATCGACCTGCCCATCGCCGTGTCGCCGGTGGTATCGGGTCTGGTCTATGTGTTGCTGTTCGGCGCGCAGGGCTGGTTCGGCCTGTGGCTGCAGGAACGTGACATCAGCATCATCTTCGCCGTGCCGGGCATCGTGCTCGCCACCATGTTCGTAACCTTCCCGTACGTGGCGCGCGAGCTGATTCCGTTGATGCAGCAGCTGGGCAACGATGAGGAAGAAGCCGCAATCACGCTGGGCGCGGGCGGCTTGATGACATTCTTCCATGTCACTTTGCCGAAAATTCGCTGGGGCCTGGTGTACGGCGTGATCCTGTGTAATGCCCGCGCGATGGGCGAGTTCGGCGCCGTCTCGGTGGTTTCCGGCCACGTCCGCGGCCTGACCACGACCATGCCGCTGCATGTGGAGATCCTGTATCAAGAGTACAACTTCGTCGCGGCTTTCGCGGTAGCATCGCTGTTGACCTTGCTCGCGGTTCTGACGCTGGTAATCAAGTCCTTAGTGGAGTTGAAGAGGAAGTGATAGATCGCTTCTTCTCATATGTGATCGACCGCATTCAGCAGTTCATCGACGGGCTGCAGATCGATACCTCGCGCGCGAGTCTCGGGGTCTGGATTGCGGCCATCAATGTCGCCATCGTGCTGCTGCTGGTGGGTGGCATTTCGATCTCCGCGATCGGCTCGCTCCGCGACCTGGCCGATCAGCAGGGCAAATCGCGGGTGCAGCTGGCGGGCGCGATGGCGCGCGAAGATTTGCGCCGTTACGGCGAAGACGCGCTGACTCACGCCAAGGCGGTGGCGGATCGCCAGACCCTGCAACGACTGCTCGCCGATCGTCGGGCCGCCACCATCGGGCCGTATCTGCGGCGCTCGTGCAATTCGGACACCATCACTTCGTGCGCCGTGTTCGAACGGGACGCGCTGGTTGCACAGGCCGGTGTCGAGCTGCCGTGGGAATTGATCGCTTCTTCTGCCGCCGAGCAGGGCGAACGTTTCATGGCGGTGCCGTTGGGCTCGCCCTATGCGCTACTCGGCGCATCGGCACAGGTCGGCGGTGCCACCGAGCGTCGTCTTTACGTTGCACGCCTGCTGGATCAGAAGCTGGCACAAACGCTCACCGAACGCGTGGGCACGCAGATTCGCCTGATCAATTACCGGGTGTTCATCGAAGATCGCAAGGTCACCGATTTCAATCGGCTGCACTCGGCCGGCCTGTCCGACGGCCGCTCGGCGGTGGCGCGGCTCGAAGATCAGGATCTGTATGCCGCGAGCTTTCCGATTTTCGCGGTGTCGGGTGAAGCCATCGCGTTCCTCGAAGCCCGACTGCCCTCTTCGGAAATCGACGCGTCGGTCAGCGGGCTGGCCAAGCGTCTGCTCGGCACCGCCATCGTTCTCGCCGCCCTCGCGGTATTGGCCGGCGTCGTGCTCGGCCGTCAGGTAACCGGGCCGGTCTCGACCTTGACCGACGCGGTGGAAAAACTGGGTCACGGCGATTTCTCGACCTCCATTCCGGTGGGCGGCACCAAAGAAGTCGGCAAGCTCAGCCGCACCATCGAGGACATGCGCAACAACCTGATCGAGCTCACCGGCACCCTGCGCCGGCGCGAAGCCGAGGCGCAAGCTGTGCTGAGCGGCATCGTCGAAGGCGTGTACGCCGTCGACAAGTCTCGAGTCATTCGTTACTTGAATCCGCAGGCAGCGCAGTTGCTCGGCGTGCAAGCGCATGAAGCCATCGGACGCTTCTGCGGCGATGTGCTGAAGCCGTGCCGGGACGTGGATGGCGTGCGGCCGTGTGAAAACAATTGCCCCATCGTGCGCGCGCGGCTGGAAGGCAGTTCCCAGGCGACCGAACGTTTGCAGCTGAGCGAGGGCGCACCGCGCATCACCATCATCACCAGCTCCAGCCCGGTGGACGACTTGCAGGTGCAGGTGATTCGTGATGAAACCGAGCTCGAAGGAGTGCGTCGGGCACGGGATTCGGTGCTGGTGAATATTTCTCACGAGTTCCGAACGCCACTGGCGGCGCAACTCGCCTCGATCGAGCTGCTGCGCGAAGGCTTCGACACCATGACGACAGAACAGCAAAAAGAGCTGGTGCTGTCGTTGGAGCGGGGCGCGCTGCGCTTGACCCGCCTGATCGATAACCTGCTGGAAAGCGTCCGCATCGAATCGGGTCAGCTCAGCATCCGGCATCAGAGCGTGGCGCTGGCTGAAGTGATCGAAGATTCCGAGGCATTGATCGGCGCGTTGTTGACGCAGCGTCGCCAGCGACTGGCAGTGAACCTGCCCGAGGATTTGCCCAACGTCGATGGCGACGGTCCGCGTCTGACTCAGGTGTTCGTCAATCTGCTGGCCAACGCGAGCAAGTTCGCGCCCGAAGACAGTGTCGTACGCATCGGCGCGGAGCATACCGGCGAATTTGTGACCAGTTGGGTCGAGGACGAAGGGCCGGGCGTACCGGAGATCGAAAACAATTCGATCTTCGATCGCTTCTATCGCAGCGGCGGCGAGGAACCCGAGCCCGGCGGCCTGGGTCTGGGATTGTGGATCGTGAAATCCATCGTCGAGCGGCACGGTGGCAGCATCGCCGCCCGGCGCACTGCCGAAGGCCGAACGCGTTTCGAAGTAACACTGCGACTCAGTGGCGATCTCTAACAGTCTATGAAGATTCTATCCGCGGACGATGACAAGGACTTGCTGGCGCTGATCGCCTTCACGCTGTCGCAGGCGGGCTACCTGGTCATCAAGGCCGGCGATGGCGTGCAGGCGCTGCGAGCGTTCGAGAGCGAAGGGCCGGACCTGGTCATTCTGGACATCAATATGCCGGGCGCGTCGGGCTTCCAGGTGTGCGAGGCGATCCGCACCAAGTCGCGCGTGCCGGTGATGATGCTCACGGTGCGTGGCGAAGAGGAAGATCTGGTGCGTGCGCTCGAGTTGGGCGCGGACGATTATCTGACCAAGCCTTTCAGCCCGCGGACTTTGCTCGCGCGTGTCAAAGCGCTGCTGCGTAGGGCGGGGATGGAGAATACTGCTCCACTTGTCGCCGGCCGCATTCGACTGGATGTCGACGAGCACACGGTGCAGGTCGGCTCGAATGCGCCACTGCGCTTGACCAAGCTCGAATTGCGTTTGTTACAAATGCTGATTGCGAATGCCGGTCACACGGTGAGCTCCGATCGGTTGCTGATGCAGGTGTGGGGGCACAAAGGCTCGGGCGATCGGCAGTTGCTCAAGCAGCTGGTGCATCGCCTGCGACACAAAATAGAGATCGATCCGGCTGCGCCGCAGATGCTGCAGACCGCGCCGGGCGCGGGCTACAAGCTGGTTGTCGATTGAATACCGGCGTTGCGCCTCCGACCTGGTTATAAATGGGTTGCACACCGATAGCGTCAGTCACGCCATTTCGTGACTTCGACGTTACAGACTTGATACCGCCATTTTCCTAGTCTGAGCTCCC
Source organism: Steroidobacter gossypii (assembly GCF_016801985.1). Classification (GTDB taxonomy): domain Bacteria; phylum Pseudomonadota; class Gammaproteobacteria; order Steroidobacterales; family Steroidobacteraceae; genus Steroidobacter; species Steroidobacter gossypii. The sequence goes on from NZ_JAEVLS010000001.1 coordinate 1,391,602, forward strand.
CGAAGCCGGGAGCAAAAGATTTGGCGGGATTGCTGAGAACCATAGTCATTGTCGGCGGCGGATTCAGCGGCACGGTGCTCGCTGCCAATCTGCTGCGTCGGCCACCGCCCGGGCCGACTCGACTCGTGCTGATCGAGCGCGCGGATGAAGTGGGGCGCGGCGCCGCCTACGCGAAGCGTGCCTTCCCCTATCTGCTCAACGTGCCGGCAAGCCGTATGTCGGCGAACTCGGCTGCGCCCAACGAATTCCTGGAGTTCGCCCGGCGTCGCATGCCCAAGGCGAGCGGCGAAGGTTTTCTGCCGCGACCGCTGTATGGCGAGTACTTGGGCGAGGTGTTGCTGGCCGCGCAGCTGAGTGCGCCAACAAACATCCGGCTGGAGATCGTCAAAGGCTCGGTCGTCAACCTGCGTCGACTCGAGCGCCATGTGCCGTTGCAAGTGGAGCTGGAAGATGGCCGCCGCTTCACGGCCGATGACGTCGTGCTTGCGCTTGGCAATCCCAAGCCCGCGTCGCTCGCCGCGGCCAGAGATGTTCTGACTCATCCGGCGTATGTCGCCGATCCGTGGGCCGTCGATCTGAAGTTCAATCGAGACCAGACCGTGCTGCTGATCGGCACCGGTCTTACAGCGGCGGATATCATCAATGTCGCTTCGGCGGATCCGCAGCGAGTGCCGACGCTACACGCGTTGTCTCGTCACGGCCTCGTGCCACCCAGGCAGACGCCGTTTCGGCCCGATGCATTCAACGGCGATGGCAATGCGCTGCTGCTGGCAGCTTCGACGTCGCTGCGTCGGCTGACCAGCTCGGTGCGCTTGCTTGCCCACGAGGCCGAACGGATGGGCGGCGATTGGCGCGAGGCGATCACGTTCGTAAGAAACATGGCGCCCACGATCTGGCAACGACTCCCGGAGCGCGATCGTGTGCGATTTCTACGGCACGTGCGCGCGCATTGGGATATCCATCGGCATCGCTTGCCGCCGGAGATGAACCAGAAGATCGAAACGCTGAGAAATGTACAGCGTCTCACCATCCACGCCGGCCACATCAAGGAAATCGTTCCGCGCGGGGATCGCATTGAACTGATCTGGCGGCCGCGTGGCCAGCAACGCATGCGAGCTCAGCAGTTCGATCGGGTGATCAATTGCACTGGTCCCGACTACGCCATCGCGCGTTCGTCCGATCCGCTGTGGCGCAGCCTGCTGCAGTGTGGATTGTGTGTGCCCGATTCCCTGGGCTTGGGATTGCGAACTGGGCCGAACGGCGCGGTGATCGATGTCGACGGCTGGCCCGGTCCGCACTTGTTCTATGTGGGGCCGATGTTGCGTGCGGATCATTGGGAAGCCACCGCCGCTCATGAGTTGCGCGGCCACGCTGAAAAACTGGCCGCGCTGCTAGCTATGGAGCGGCGTTGACGCCATGAGGATTCTGATTGCCGATGACGATGCCGATTTGCGTGCGCTGATTGGATTCACGCTCATGCAGGCCGGCTTCGATGTCAGCACCGCCGTGGACGGCGAGAGTGCTCTGCAGGCATTCCAGCGCGATTCGCCGGATCTGGTGCTATTGGCCGTCAACATGCCGGAACCGAATGGTTTGAAGGTGTGTCGCGAAATTCGTGGTCGCTCGCCTGTGCCCATCATGATGTTGACAGTGCGCGATGTCGAAGAAGAGCTGATCGAAGCGTTCGACTCGGGCGCGGATGACTACGTGTGCAAGCCGTTCAGTCCGCGCGCGTTGCTGGCTCGCGTGCGTGCGTTGATTCGACGTTCGGAACCGTTCGAAGGTGGAGCGATGTCGGTCGGCAATATCCGCCTCGATCCGGACCAGCGCACATTGCAACTCGGCATGGCGCCGCCACTGCGACTCACACCGCTGGAGTCGAAGGCGCTGCAACTCCTGATGGCGACGCCCGGCCGCACGGTCACCGCCGAGAAGTTACTGCTGCACCTGTGGGGCCGCGCTACTGCTCGCGAGCGCCGCACGCTGAAACAGCTGATCTACCGGTTACGCAACAAGATCGAAGTGGACACTTCGTCGCCGGAGTTGCTGCGGACCACGCCGGGCGCTGGCTACAAACTCATGGTCGACTGAGATCGGGGTCGACTGCCATCAAGTCGTTATTTGTTCATGCGCTGAACCGCGCAGCGGGCCGGATCGCCGGAAAGTTGACCGCGCCATGACCGTGCTTCGACTGACCGCATGACCGGCGCTGCGTAGATTGCCACTCAGCGGTGCCGCGATCGAAAGCGTCGCGTCCTGCGGGCTGCAAGCCAACTCCCCCCTGGGCGAGCAGTCATCCGTTCGCCCTCTCGTCTCGAACCCCACGGCGACGGGAGGGCATTTTTCCAGCATGGAGGTCCACGATGCTGTTCGATTTGCGCGATGTGACTCGTCGCACGACTGCAGTTGAGAATGGAAGGCGTTCGCGGAGGATCTGGCTATGGCGCGGATGAAACAGATTCTCCATGCGCCGCCGCCGCCGCGAAATCGCTATCAGCAGCGAGGTTTGACCGGCGGTGTCGCCTCGGCGGCAACTCTGCCCGCTGCCCTCGTTGCTCATGAGCCACATGCGCTGAAAAAGCGCGAGTGGTTGCCTGTAACATGCTTGTTGTACGCTGCGTCGACAGTTCCCAGTGACGGGAACTGGAGACACCCTGAAGCCGTTACTTTGCGCGCGCTCAGCGGCGCTTAACCGGACCGGGTCCGGGGAGCAGCAGTGATGAACAACAAAGCCGATACGCAGTCCTGGTTGGAGTGGCAACAGGCGGTCGTGAAGCTGATTCGTGAAGACTTCAGTGAAGTGCTGACACAGGTTGGCGAAGAAGACGTGGATTGGGACGCGTGGCGCCCACTCTACGATCAGGGATTGTCGCCGCGTGACGCGGTGGCGGACGCCTTCCTGTTATTGCCCGCTTGAAGTTGGCGTCGTTGGCGCCCGTAGCAACTTGGGTTGCCGCGTTCAATACTGCAAGCTCTGTTACGACGGAGCTGCCCAGTGAGTGCATTCCAACGTCTGCCCGCGATCTTTTTCGGGCACGGCAATCCGATGAATGCGCTGGCCGACAATGTATACACGCGCGGCTGGCGCCAAATCGGTGCTTCAATTCCCAAGCCGAGAGCGGTGCTTTGCATCTCTGCGCATTGGTATGTCCCGTATACAGGAGTGACGGCCATGCCGTCGCCGCCGACCATCCACGACTTCGGTGGCTTCCCGCGCGAGTTGTTCGAGGTCCAGTATGCAGCGCCGGGCAGCGCCGAGATTGCTGCCGAGATCCGAGACGTGATCGGACCGAGCGTGCGGCTCGACGAATCCTGGGGCTTGGACCACGGCACATGGAGCGTGCTGTGCCATGTGTATCCGGACCACGATGTGCCCGTCCTGCAGCTAAGCATCGATGAGATTCTGCCGGCGCGTGCGCACTATCGAATAGGCGGCCAACTGGCGGCCTTGCGAGAGCAGGGCATTCTGCTCATCGGCAGCGGCAACCTAGTTCACAACCTGCACGCTTACGGCTGGGGTCGGCGTGTGATCGAACCGTACGACTGGGCGGTTCGCTTCGAGCAGCAGGCGCGCGAATGGATGCTGGCCGGAAATCATCAGCCGCTGATCGATTACGAGAGTTTGGGTCAGGACGCGGCGCTTGCCGCGCCAACGCCCGATCACTATCTGCCGCTGCTGTATGTGCTTGGCGCGCAGTTGCCGGGAGACGAAGTCACGTTTCCGGTGGAAGGTGTCGATGGTGGATCGATCTCGATGCTCACAGTGCAACTAGGTTGAACAACGCCACCGCGCGTTTCAACAACGCCACCCCCGCTCACATGGAATGTGCCCCGCCGCCCTGGCGGCAGCTCGGCGAAAAAACCGCGCTTTTTTTTTGCACGAGCGCGGCTCGTCGCGACAGGGAAGTCCGATCAGCCGCCAGAAAAAAAGACAGCCCGATGTGAGATTTCACATCGGGCTGTCCGGTGCAGGAGCCGGGCGACGCTTCCAGTTCGCCGCCCTGACTGGGGCCGGGTGGCGCTTAGCCGCCGCCCTGACGTTCCTGCAACTTCGCAGCGACGCGCTCGCGCACGTCAGCGTTGGCCGTCATAGTTTCGACAATCTGGTTGAACTCATCGACGTTCAATCCCGACTTCTCCACCGCCGCAATCATGTCCGATTCGGCATTGGCCTTCACTTGATCCGCTTGGGCGGGATCCTCGGCGGTCTGCAGATCCGTAGCAGCCTTCTCTTGAATCGTCTGCACCGCTACATACGCGTCGGCGAACTTCTCGATTTTCTCATCGGTGATATTCGCAGCGGCGGCGCTGTCGCTGCCCGGCGCCGGAGTGGCGCGATCCATTTCGCTACCCGGAGGCATCTGCGATTCGGTGGCTGGCGACGGATATTCCTGAGCCGGCGGTGCAGGCTCCTGGACCTGCGCCCATGCCGCGGGGACTGCTGCGGTCGCGGCCAACAACGCGGCGTGAATCAGTTTGGAACGTAAAGTCATGAGACTCTCCTCATCTTGCGGCATCTCGCTTTCGGAATACCGCAAGCGCGAACGAGGTTCCGTGCGCGCGATTTTTTTAAAGATGTTTGTCGTCGGCTGCCGACGTGTCAGCAGCCACCGGACGCACGCATGAGCGATTCGGCCGCACTCGAATGTTGCGATATCAGGCGCTCTTCACCATCGCCATCACTTGACCGACATCGAGCGTGTTGGCTTTGTGCTGAATCTCGGGCGAATACTGACCTTGCAGTTGCTTCGCCTGACCAAGCAAGGACTGATACGTTTGTTGAATGAGCGCTGCGTTCATTTGGCGACCGCCCGAGTAATAACGCTTGGCGAGTTGTCCGAGCGCATACGTCGTCGCGAATGACATCGCTGCGCCCGCCGTGACACGACCAAGCCCGCGCCCCAGACCGCCGGCGACGCTGCCTAGTAAGCCGCCGAGCAACTTGCGCCCGAACTGTTCCACATACTGCGACGTGAGACCGACGCCGGCGGTGGCGATGAACTCACGAATGTGACCTTTGTCGAGCTGAAATCCGTAGGCCTGGCCGATGCGATACACCAGCTTGACCTGCAACGGAATGATGGCCATGGTCGCCAGCGATTGCGGCAGAAGCTCGATGGCGCCATTCACGATCGAATGATTGAGGATGTACTTATCGAGCTCGGCGTCGGACATCGTCGCTTGCCGCGCACCGCCGCTCGCTGACTGCGCCACCGACGTTGCGGCTGCGGCAGCGACGGGTGTGTTCGGCAATGGCGCATCGGCGAGCGCTGCAGCTTCTTTCTCGATCTCCATTGTTTGTTTGACGTCGAGACCGAGCGCCGCGCGCAGCTCTTGCAGGAACGTCTTCTCGGCGTCGCTGGCGACGGCGTCCGCATCGCAGACACACACCGCCATCTCATAGGCGAGCTGCTTGTGCGTCGGATCGGTGAGTGCCGCCGCCGCCTGGGATAAGTCCACGCGCTTCAACAAGACGCTCTGGTAGATCTGCGCCAGCTGCGGCGAACCTGCCTCGCCGGCGAGAGACTGGGCGATGCGCTTGATCTCCTCACGTTCGCGCTCGTCCTTGTCGCCGTCGCTGAATGCGGCCAGCAACGCAATGGTCAGAACGGCTTCTTGTTCACGTGCATTCATCGCGAATCACCTGTGCGTCGTTGAACGGTGGGCTTAACGCTTGGTGGTGCGAGCCTGCTGACTCAGCGCTACGCCGCCGAGAATCAACGCGCCGGCGACGGCCATGCTGAGCGTGAGTGGCTCGCCCAGGAACACCCACGCCCAGATTACGCCGAACAGCGGCACCAGATAAGTCACCGTCGACGTGCGAGGCGCACCGATCCGATAGAGCAGTCTGTAGAAAAGAAAATATGCGATGCCCGTGCACAGCACGCCTAACATGATCGCCGACAACCATGAGAGCGCCGGTATCGGCGTGCTCGGCCAAGTTGCCACAGCGAGAGGCGCGACCACGATCGATGCGCATAGCACTGTGGCGGCCGCGACCGCGCTGGGGGGCAGATCGTGAAGATAGCGCTTGGTGAAGTTGGCGCCAAAGCCATACAGGACGGAAGCGAATACGCCGGCGAGTGCGGCGGGCAATACGCTGCCGCCGGAAGTCTTGCCGCTTGCAAGCACGGCGACGCCGACGAAGCCCGCAAGCAAACCAAGCGCGCTACGCTTGCTGATTTTCTCGCCGAACAACATGAACGCTACGAGACTCGTGAACATCACGACGGTTGCGTTGCTGATCGCGACCACGCCTGCAGGCGCGCGTTGGGCGGCCCAAGCAAACAGCACGAACGGCGCGGCCGAGTTGATCACGCCAATGCCGAGCAATCGCAACCAATGCGATCGGGTCAGCTGGCTCCTGGCACGTAGCAGAAACGGCAACAGGATCAGTGCGCCCAACGCCAGGCGCACTTCCACCAGTGCGAACGAGCCAAAATCTTTCGCGGCGATGCGCATGAACAGGAACGAGCTGCCCCACACCGCGCCAAGCAGCAACAACTCGGCCGGCGTCAGCCAGGCGCTGACTGCAGGGGCAATGGGATCGACTGCGGTCGAGGACCGCACAGTGGGTTCGGAGCTGGCCATTGGATTGACTAAGAGATGATCCGGAACGCGACCGGGGACGTTGGCGACGCGCCCTCACTGGCGCACCGGGCGAGAGCGACTCGCCGCAAGTAGATAACATTTACCCTGGGTGCTGTCACGACGTTTGCCCGATATCGGCTCGCGCCGCGCCAGTCGAACAGTTTTTCTGATGCAGCGACTCCCATCTATTACTTTGAGCTAACGATACGTCATCGATAACCGGCCGCCTGCAACGAGAACAAATGCGAGTAATGGCCGTTCAAAGCCATCAGCTCGGTGTGGCTGCCGCGTTCGATGATGCTGCCGTTCTCGATTACCACGATCTGATCCGCCATGCGCACGGTGGAAAAACGATGCGAGATCAGGATCGCGATGCGCCCGCGCGTGAGTGTGCGGAAGTGCTCGAAGATCGTGGCTTCGGCGCTCGCGTCCATTGCTGAAGTCGGTTCGTCCAGCACCAGGATGTCGGCACGCGATCGCATGAATGCGCGTGACAATGCGATTTTCTGCCATTGACCGCCGGAGAGCTCGCGACCGTCGTTGAACCACTTGCCCAGCGGTGTGCGATAACCTTCGGGCAGCGTGGCCACGATTGCTGCAGCCATGCCTTTCTCGCCTGCGTCCCGCCAGCGCGCTTCATCTTCGAAGTGCTGTACGTCACCGGCGCCGATGTTCTCGCCGACGATCAGCTGGTAGCGCGTGAAGTCCTGGAAGATCACGCCGATGCGATCGCGCAGCGCCGCTTCATCCCATTCGCGCAAGTCCTGGCCGTCGAGCAGGATCCTTCCCGACGTCGGCGTATATAAGCGAGTCAGCAGTTTGATCAGCGTGGTCTTGCCGGAGCCGTTCTCACCGACCAGCGCCAGCGATTGTCCGGGTCGAATGTGCAAATCGACGTTCACCAGCGTGGCTTGCTCGGCGCCGGGATAGGTGAAGCTCACGTTCTCGAAACGAATGCCGTCGTCGGGCTTCGGGCCGCGCACCGCCGCGCCACGATAGTTATCGACCGGCGTCTCCAGATAGTCGTACAGCGTCGACAGATAAAGATTGTCTTCATACATGCCACCCACCGCCGACAGGATGGCCGAGACCGCCGACTGGCCCTGCCGGAACAGCATCAGATACATCGTCATCTGACCCAGCGTGATGCGAGTGGCAATGGCGGACAGCGCGATCCACGCGTAGGCGCCATAAAGCGTCGCGGTTGCGATCAGCCCGAGGAAGAAGCCCCAAGTGTCGCGCTGGATGGTGAGATTGCGATCTTCGCGGTACAGCTTGCTGAAGATGTCGCGATAGCGCTGCAAGAACAACGGACCCAGGCCGAACAGCTTCACTTCCTTGGCGTGGTCTTCGCGCGCCAGCACCGTTTCCAGGTACATCTGCATGCGCGTTTCCGGCGAGCGCCACAGGAACAGCCGGAACTTGTCGCCGGAAAATTTTGCTTCGGCCAGGAACGCCGGCAGGCCGGCGAGGATTAGCAGCACCACTGCCCAAGGCGAGAAGCGCAACAGCAGCGAGCCGAAGCTCAACAGCGAAATCGCGTTCTGCAGCAGGCCGAACGTGCGCGTCACCAGCGACAGCGGTCGGGTCGACGCTTCGCGCCGCGCGCGAGTGAGCTTGTCGTAGAAGTCGGAGTTTTCAAAATGCGACAGTTCGAGCGTCAACGCCTTTTCGAGGATCATGACGTTGACTCGCTGGCCGAGCTGGGCTCGTAGCAGCGACTGGCACAGGTTCAGTCCGCGCTGAGCGCCAGCGATGGCTGCGACCAGCGCGCCTTCGCCGGCGACCAGCAGCAGTGCCTGGTTTGTAAAGGTTTCACGCGCGGTGGGATCCGCTTGAATGGCGGCCACGACGGCATCGACGATGAGTGCACCGACATAGGCGACCGCCGCCGGCAACGCACCAGCAACGATCGTCAACAGCGCGAACGCTATCGTTAGCGGGCGACTGGTGGTCCATACCAGCTCCAACGCTCGAGTGCTGTACGCAAACACGCCCGCGAAACCGCGCGCCAGTTCAGGTTGAGTGTTGAGAGGTCGACGCAACGAGCTCATGAGCGCCTTTGTAATTGTCTTGTCATCTGCAGCAGCACAGAATCCGAATAGTCGTTGCGCGACTCGCCGCGCTCACCCATCCTCGCTTGTTCATCGAATGGTCATCTCATGAGTCATCCCGAGGATCGCTTTCAGCTGGAAACCGGCCTGTACAGCCGGGACGTCGATACGCAGCGCTTGAAGAAGCTGGACTTGAACGACCTGTCCATTGCCGAGACCGGTTCGTACCCGCGCCCGCCCGGCCTGACGGATCCTAACGACCATTCCTCGACAACCGACGGCAACGTTGGCAACTCCGTACATGGTGCCACCCCCGGCGCACTCAAGCCCGAGGACCTCCAGGCTCCGGAGGCCCTGCCGCCGCGCAAGCCCCTGGACCGCAAGCAACTCGAGGAGTGGCGGGCACTGCGCAAGCGTGTCGAGCCGGACTCGGGCCAGACCGGCGACTGACATGAAAGAAGCCCGCTTCGTCGCCGAAGCGGACGCTCGCGGTCGTACGAAACATTCAACAGATTTGCCTTGACAGCCTGCGCCGCCGGCTTCCGCGGACCAGATTGCATACAAGGAAGTTGACTCGCGCTTGGGCGGCCGGTAATACTCACCGGCATGATCGACGCGCTCGCAATTCATCGCTGGTGGTGGCGACCCTCACAGGAGAGGGCCGCTGGAGCTTGCCGGGCGTAACAAACACACACTAGCCAAGCATCCAAAGAAACCCATCTCCGCGCACCGATCCGGAGATGGGTTTTTTATCGCCCCTCGACGGACCGCAGAGCAGAGGTCAACGCCGAGGACAGTTCCGTGCAACCACCCTTCGACATCGCCGCAGACCTGGACACGCCAGTCTCGGCCTATCTGAAGCTCAAGCCGTTCAAGCCGCGCTTTTTGCTGGAAAGCGTCGAGGGCGGCGAGCGGCTGGCGCGTTACTCGTTCATTGGCTTTGGCGATTGTCTGGAGGTGCGGCTCGACGAGCGCGGGCTGAGCATCGACGGGCGACTGGGGCCTCCGCCGCAAACCCAGGCCGAACTCTTGAGTGCATTGCGCAGTGCGTTAGCGCGTGCCCCGCAGCCCAGTCCGCAGATTCCCGGCGTGCCGCTGCCCGGCGGTCTGGTCGGTGCGGCCAGTTACGATCTGGTGCGACGCTTCGAACGACTGCCGCCGCGCTCGCCACTCGCTGAACCCACCCCCGAAGCCCACTATCTCGCGCCTCGCTCGTTGCTGGTTTTTGACCACCTCACTCGCGGCGTTGCTCTGTTGCACGCGGGCAGCGAATCCGAACGCGTGGCGCTGCGCCGCGAAGTGGTCAAGGCGCTGCGCGGGGCGATCCCGTCCAGCGACAAGAAGATCAAGTACGCGCCCGCGGTCGGTAGCCTCACCGAGCAGCAGTACATCGAAGGCGTGCATCGGGTGAAGGAATATATTGCGGCCGGCGATGTATATCAGCTGGTGCTGTCGGTTCGCTTCTCCGGCCTGTGCGAGCTGGAGCCGTTCGAGGCTTATCGCGCTCTGCGTCTGCTGAATCCTTCTCCTTACATGTACTTCTGCGAGCTCGGGGATGCCACCATCGTCGGCTCTTCGCCCGAAGCGTTGGTGAAGTTGTCTCGCGGCCGTGGCTCGATGCGTCCTATCGCGGGCACGCGCCCGCGAGGTCGCGACTCGGTGGAAGACGCGCTGTTACAAAAAGAATTGCTCGCCGACCCGAAAGAAAATGCCGAGCACATCATGCTCGTCGATCTGGCGCGCAACGATCTGGGGCGGGTGGCCAAGGCCGGCTCGGTGAACGTCAATCCCTATCGCAGCATCGAGCGCTACAGCCATGTGATGCACATCGTCAGCGGTGTGAATGGCGAGCTCGCGCCCGGCAAGGACGCGTTCGATCTGTTTGCTGCCGCGTTTCCCGCGGGCACCCTGGTGGGAGCGCCGAAAGTCCGCGCCATGGAAATCATCGACGAGCTGGAGCCGGTGCGCCGTGGTTTCTACGGCGGCACCGTCGGGTACTTCGGCCATGGCGGAGACATGGATCACGCCATCACCATTCGTACCATGGTGTTTCGCGGCGATACCTATAGTTTTCAGGCTGGCGCCGGCGTGGTCGCGGACAGCGTGCCGGCTGCCGAATATCAAGAGGTCCTGGCCAAGAGCGCGATCGTGCGCCGGGCCCTGGCGCTCGCGGAGGAGGGGCTGTGAGCAATCAACCAACAGCGCGTCTGCTGCTGATCGACAACTACGATTCGTTCACTTACAACCTGGTGCAGGCCTTCATGGTGCTGGGCGCCCAGGTGCTGGTCCACCGCAACGACAGCATCACGGTGGATCACGCCAGGTCGCTCAAGCCCACGCATCTGTGTATTTCGCCCGGTCCCGGCACTCCGTATGACGCGGGTGTATCGATGCGCATGATCGAATCGTTCGCCGGCGAGATTCCGATATTCGGCGTCTGCCTCGGGCACCAGTCGCTGGTGGAAGTGTTCGGCGGCAAAGTAGTGCGCGCCGGGCGACTCATGCATGGCAAGACTTCACTCGTGCATCACGATGGTCAGAGCATCATGAAGAACATGCCCGAGCCGTTCGAAGCCGGCCGCTATCACTCGCTCATCGCGCAGCCAGAGACGTTGCCCGATACGCTGGAAGTCACGGCGCGCACCGACGAAGGCGAGATCATGGGCGTGCGCCACAAGTCTCTCAACATCGAAGGCGTGCAGTTCCATCCGGAAAGCGTGCTGACGCCGCAGGGCCCGGTGTTGATGGGTAACTTCCTGCAACAACGTTCCGGCCAGCGAGCGGCATGACCATGCGCCAGACCTTGGAGCGATTGCTCGATCGCAATCATCTGAGCGAACAGGAAGCCTCGGAGCTGCTGGTTGCATTGACCGATCCCACACTGGCGCCGGCGATGGGTGGCGCGGTGCTCGCAGCGTTGCGAGCCAAAGGCGTGACTGCCGATGAAGTGCGCGGTTTCGCCAAGAGCATGCGCAAGCTTGCGCGTCGCCCCGAGTTGCCCGAGGGTGGCCCGCTGGTCGACATGGTCGGCACCGGTGGCGATGGCTCGGGCAGTTTCAATCTTTCCACCGGCGCGGCGTTGCTGGTTGCGTCGATGGGCATTCGCGTGGCGAAGCATGGCACCAGCTCGGTGTCGAGCCGCAGCGGCAGCGCGGATGTGATTCGTGCACTCGGCTTGAACTTGCCGCTCGATGAAAAGGCCGCGGGGGAATGTCTCGGCGCGACCGGTTTCACGTTCTTCTTCGCGCCTCACTACCATCCCGCCATGAAAGCCGTGATGCCGATCCGGCAGGCGCTGGGCGTGCGCACGGTGTTCAACATTCTGGGTCCGCTGTCCAATCCGGCCGAGCCGGAGTTTCATTTGATCGGCGCGTATCACATCGATGTCGCCGCATTGATGGCCGAAACGATGGCGGGCATGCCATTGAAGCGGGCCTACGTCGTGCACGGCGCATCGGGCTGGGATGAAGCGACGCCGATCGGCCCCTTCACATTGTTCGACGTGACGCCCGGCAAGGTGGTGCGCACCACGCGCAGCGCCGAGGAATTCATGCTCCCCGCCTGCACGGTCGAGGAGCTCAAAGGCGGCGATGCGGCTTATAACGCCGAGCATCTGCGCGCCGTGTTGGAAGGCCGGGAACAGGGCGCCCATCGCAATGCGTTGATCTTGCAGGCGGCGCTGGTGCTCGAATTGCTCGGCAAAGCGGCTTCGGCGCAGGATGCCGCACAGATGGCGCAGGATGCGATCGAAAGCGGCGCCGGGCGGCGCCTGCTGGAAAAATTGACGGCTTTCGGCCGGCGCCAGAGCGCCGAAAGCCAGGGGCGCTGATCATGTCCGGGCTGCTGACTCAAATGACTCAATCGAGCCTCGACCGGCTCGAACAGGCGCGTGCACGCGAATCCGAAAAAGCGTTGTGGGCACGGGTTTCTGATATGCCGCCGGCGCCGGCGCTGCGCTTGTCGCCCGAAGGATTCGACATCATCGCCGAATGCAAGCTGCATTCGCCGTCGGCGGGTGACTTGTCCGCCAACACCAGCGATGTCGAGAGCCGGGTCACCGACTACGCATGCGGTGGCGCTTGTGCTGTATCGGTGCTCACCGAACCATTGCGCTTCGGTGGACAACTCGAACATTTGACGCGGGCCGCGCGGGTGCTGGCGCCGCACGACGTGCCGGTGATGCGCAAAGACTTTCTTGTCGATCCCTATCAAGTGATGGAAGGTCGCGCCGCGGGCGCGGGCGGTGTGCTCGTCATCGTGCGCATGCTCGACAAGAGTCGAATCACTGCGCTGCTCGATTGCGCGGCGATGTTGAAGATGTTCGTTCTGCTCGAGGCGTTCGACGCGGCGGATCTGGAAGTGGCCAGCGAAGTGTTGGCGCAGCGACGCGGGCATGACGAACAGATCCTGGTCGGGCTGAATTGCCGCGACCTCGACAAGCTCACGGTTGAATTCTCACGATTGTCCGAGCTCGCCGACAGCATGCCTTCCGGCTATCCGCCAGTGGCCGAGAGTGGCGTCCTCACACCAGATGACGTTGAAAATGCCGTGGGCCTGGGCTATCGGGTCGCGCTGATCGGCACCACGCTGATGAATTCGCCCAAGCCGCGCGAGCTGCTCGGCAAGATGTTGGCCACGGGTCGGCAGACGGCGATGAGCTTGACGACCCGCAAGCTGCGCATCGCCAAAGGCGAAGCGGTCGAGGAATGATTTGGGTCAAGGTTTGTGGGCTCACGACGCCTGACGCCGTCGCGGCGGCGGTCGATGCCGGCGTGAACGCGGTCGGCTTCGTGTTTGCCGAGTCGAAACGCAAGGTTACCGCTCAGCAGGCGGCTGAGCTCGCGCGCGATGTGCCACGTCACATCGCGCGTGTCGCCGTAATGTTACATCCGTCGCAGGCGGAGCTCGACGAAGTGTGGTCGCAGTTCCGGCCCGACGTACTGCAAACCGACATCGGGGATCTCGCCACCTTGCGAGTGCCGGCACAGTTGCAAGTGACGCCGGTCGTGCGCGCGGGGCGGGAGTTGCCCGGCGCCTTGCCGAACCGGTTGTTGTTCGAAGGGCCGGTCAGCGGCGCCGGAGCAACTGCGGATTGGTCGATTGCCGCCAGGTTGGCGACGCAGACGCAGTTGATATTGGCCGGTGGCCTGAAGCCATCGAACGTTGCTGAGGCCATCGCGACGGCGCGGCCGTTCGGCGTCGATGTGAGCAGTGGCGTGGAAGCAAGGCCCGGCATGAAGGATCCGACGAAGATTTATGAGTTTGTCCGCAAAGCGCGCGCGGCGGACGACGGAGCAACGCAATGAAACATTCCCTGAGCAAGACTGAGCAGCAGACTCTGCTCGCCAACGTCCAGCAGGACGCTTATCCCGACGAACGCGGCCGCTTCGGTCCGTTCGGCGGTCGTTACATTCCGGAAACCCTGGTGCCGGCGCTCAATCGTCTGCAGGAGGGCGTCGATCGCTACTTGCGCGATCCGGAGTTCCTGCGCGAGTTTCATGACGAGCTGAACAACTGGGTAGGTCGCGCAACGCCACTGACGTTTGCGCGAACCCTGTCGAAGCAGTGGGGCGCCGAGGTCTGGTTCAAGCGCGAGGACCTCGCCCACACCGGCGCACACAAGATCAACAACTCCATCGGCCAGGTGCTGCTGGCGAAGAAGCTCGGTGCGAAGCGCGTGATCGCGGAGACCGGCGCCGGCCAGCACGGCGTGGCTTCTGCCGCCGCGTGTGCACGACTTGGCATGCCTTGCACGGTTTATATGGGATCGATCGATATGGAGCGCCAGGCACCCAACGTCGGTCGTATGAAACTGCTCGGCGCCACCGTCGTGCCGGTGACCAGCGGCGATCAAACATTGCGTGCCGCCGTGGACGAGGCGCTACGCGACTGGGTGTCGGATCCCAACGGCACTTATTACTGCTTGGGCTCGGCCATCGGACCGCACCCGTATCCATACATCGTCCGTGAGCTCCAGTCGGTCATCGGCCGTGAAGCTCGCGTGCAGATTCTGGAGCGCACCGGCAAATTGCCCGACCTCGTGGTTGCGTGTGTCGGCGGCGGCTCCAACGCGATTGGCATGTTCCATCCGTTCGTCAAGGACAAGGAAGTGCAGATGCTGGGTCTGGAAGCCGGCGGCAACGGAGCCGGCCTCGGGCAGAACGCGGCGTCGATCGCTTACGGCACGCCGGGCGTCCTGCAAGGTTGTTTCTCTCTGCTGCTGCAGGATGAGAACGGCCAGATTCAAGAAACACATTCCGTGTCGGCGGGTCTGGACTACCCCGGCGTAGGTCCCGAGCATGCGTTGCTCGCGAGCATCGATCGCGTGAAGTATGAAGCAGTGAACGACGACGAATCGCTCGCGGCGCTGGCTGAATGCTGTGCGGCCGAAGGCATCCTGCCCGCCATCGAATCGGCGCACGCCCTGGCCGGCGCGAAGCGCTACGCGCTCGCCAATCCGGGCAAGCGAATCCTGATTTGTCTGTCCGGCCGCGGCGATAAAGACATGCCGACGCTGCAACGTACTCTTTTGAAGGATGTCCTCTGATGCCCGCCCGTGACTCTGTCAGTACTGCGATCCGCAACCGGCGAGCGACCGGTCAGCCGGCGTTGATTGCATACATCACCGCGGGCTTCCCCAAGCGGGAAGGCTTCATCGAGCAGCTGAACGCCGTCGCTGCCGTGGCCGACGTGGTCGAGATCGGCGTGCCGTTCACCGACCCGATGGCCGATGGCACCACCATCCAGCGCTCCAGCCGCGCGGCGCTCGAGCAGGGTGTGTCGTTGCGCTGGATTCTGCAGGAACTGTCGCGCGCCGAAACAAAGCCACAGGCTCCGCTGCTGTTGATGAGCTATCTGAATCCATTGCTGGCCTACGGCATGGACACGTTGCCCGAAGACGCCGCTCGCGCCGGCATCGCCGGTTTCATCGTTCCCGATCTGCCTTATGAAGAAAGCGACGAATTGCGCAATGCGCTGGACGCCCGGGGCCTCGCTCTTGTTCAGTTTGTGACTCCGGTGACTCCGACCGAGCGCATGCAGATGCTCTGCGAGGGCAGCGGCGGATTCATTTACGCGGTAACCATGACTGGCACCACTGGCAAGAACGTCGCCGTGCCCGAGGAAGTGCTGGAATATTTTCAGCGTGTCAAAAAGATCTCGCCGGTGCCGGTGTGCGCGGGCTTCGGCATTCGCAGTCGTGAACAAGTGCAACGGCTGACTCCATACATCGACGGCGCCATCGTCGGTTCGGCATTGGTCGAAGTGCTGGAGCGTGGCGAGGATCCCGCGAAGTTTCTGCGCTCGCTGCGAGACTGAAGTTTCCTGAACGCGTGGCGCGGCTGTCGCAGTCGCGCCACGGTAAATCGTCCAGTTGCGCTTCCGCGTTTGCTGTCGGAACAATCCGGCTCGCTGTTTCTTACGTAACGTCAGCGGGTTCAAGCCGCGCCCAGTGGAGGCAGGCGGGATGAGTTCCAAATCTTGGTTCGCGCGCTGGTTTCGAGGGAAACCGGAAAAAGCACCCCAGCGCCCTGCGGCCCCTACCAATCCCTATCACGCCGTGTCGGTCGTGCCGGGTACCGATGCATGCCCCGCGGCGTATCGATTTGCAGGTCAGCGGTATTTATCGCGACAGGCGCCGCGTCTGCCGCTGCCGAGTTGCGACGTCCAGAATTGCAACTGTCGTTTCAAACATCACAAGGATCGCCGCTCCGGGCCGCGTCGGCACAGCGATTGGGGCATGGTGATGGCGGGCTATTCGGGCCAGGAACGCCGGCACACGCGCGGGCGGCGCTCGACCGATGAGTATTAGTCGCCGCTCTCAGTTGCTGACTTGGCGAGAGAACGCCGACAGCCGACTTTGGGTGCGGAGCATGTCGGCCTCGGTCAGCTCGGGACGTTCAGCGCGCATCTTTTGCAACAACGCTTCGAATGCCGAGGCCGGCACCGCCGGACTGCAGTAATAACCTTGATATTGATCGCAGCTCAACTCGCGCAGGAAGCTGAGTTGCTCAGCGGTTTCGACACCTTCGGCAACCACGCGCAGGCGCAGGTTATGCGCCAGCGAAATGATGGCTTTGACGATGGAGGCGTCGTTCGGGTTCGACATCACGTCGCGCACGAAGCTGCGGTCGATCTTGAGCTTGTCGAGCGGGTAGCGGCGCAGATAGCTCAGGCTGGAATAACCGGTGCCGAAGTCGTCGATGGAGATGTGCACGCCCATCGTGCTGAGGATTTCCAGAATGGAGGCTGATTTTTCCGCGTCGTCCATGATGGCGCTTTCGGTCAGCTCCAGCTCGATGTAGCCGGGCTGCAGCTGCGCCTCTTCGATGGCCGAGCGCACCACCGCCACCAGGTCCACGTGCCGGAACTGCTTGGCCGAGAGATTCACGGCGACGCGCACCGGCGACATTCCCGAATCGATCCAGGAGCGCACCTGGCGGCAGGCCTGGCGCAGCACCCATTCGCCGATCGGCACGATCAGACCGGTGTCTTCGGCGATGGGTATGAAAACGCTCGGCGGCACCAGGCCGCGTGTCGGATGACGCCAGCGAAGCAACGCTTCGGCGCTACGAATGCGGTTGGTGGCGATGTCCACCTTGGGTTGATAGTGCAGCTCGAGCTGGCCCAGTTCGAGCCCGCGTCGCAGATCGTTCTCCAGCGACAGCCGCTCGTCCGCGGCGTTGGACATTTCCTGCGCATAGAAACGATAGCTGCCACGGCTGGCGGCTTTCGCACAGCGCAGCGCCATCTCCGCCCGTCGCAGCAGCAGCTCGAACGAATCGCCGTCGAGCGGATACATGCTGATGCCCATGGTCAGCGAGGTATGGATATCGAACGAGGCGATCACGAAGGGCAGACGCACGGCCTCGGTGATTTTCTGAACGAGCGCTTCGGCGTCGAGCGCTCCGCGCAGCCCTCGAGCGATGACCGTGAATTCATCGCCGGCCAGGCGGGCCAGGACGTTGTTGCTCCCGAGCACGCCGCGCAGCCGCTCGGACAAGGCCAGCAGCAATTCGTCGCCTGCCTGATGGCCGAGCGAGTCGTTGATGGGTTTGAGCCGGTCGACGTTGAGCACGATCAGCGCAAATTCCCGGTCGGTGCGCTGAGCTTCCACCATCGCCTGTGCGGCCACGCTGGCGGCGGCGCGTCGCGTCGGCAGGCCGGTGAGATAGTCGGCGCCGTCCCGCCGCCGTAACACTCGCTCGCGGTGTAGTTGGACCGCGAACCACGTGGCGATGATCGTGGGCGCCACGAGGACGGCGATGATCGGCAGGTACGCCAACCAGTGTTGAAGAGTCCCTTGCATGTAAGCCGAGAGTCCTGTCCCGCGGCCGCGGGACGTCAGTTGAACATATCGGGTTCGGCTCAGCGGGCTTGAGCACTGCTGCTCCAAAGAACACTGACGCCGGCCGTACAAGTGTCGAAGTGTGCGCTGGTTCGCACCGCTCGTCGTCTCGATTAACGTAATCGGGCCTCGGTTAGAATCGCCCGATGCGCTCAATCTGTGTGTTCTGTGGTTCCAGCCCGGGCAACCGCCCGGAGTATCTGCAAATGGCCCGCGCGACCGGTCGCCTGATTGCCGAACGTCAGCTCACGCTGGTGTACGGCGGCGGCAAGGTGGGGCTGATGGGGGCGATCGCGGATTCGGCGTTGGCGGCCGGCGGCCGTGTGATCGGGGTGATTCCCCAGATGCTGCTGGATCGGGAAGTCGGCCACCCCGGGCTGACCGAGCTGCACGTGGTCACGACCATGGCGGAGCGTAAGTTGCTGATGGGCGAGCTCTCCGACGGCTTTCTGACCTTGCCGGGCGGCATCGGCACCATGGACGAGCTGTTCGAGGCCTGGAGCTGGACGCAGCTGGGGCTGCACGGCAAGCCCAGCGGGCTGCTCAATTACCAGGGGTACTACGACGCGCTGGTCCAGTTCCTGGACCTGGCGGTCAGCGAGGGCTTTCAGCGGCCCCGGCATCGCGCGGCGCTGCTGGTGGATACCGAGATCGAGCCGCTGCTCGATCAGCTGCAGGCTGCGGCCAAAACGGCGCCTCCGGCGCAGTAATTCAGCTGACACCTGTCACCTTGACACTCGGGGGCCCAGACCTCAGCCTTCGGCCGCCGGTCGAACCCCGAAAATCCGGCCATTCGTCTACCGAGAGGGTCTAAATGCTTCGTACCATGCTCCAGGCCAAGCTGCACCGGGTGCGCGTGACCCAGGCCGATCTCGACTACGAGGGCTCCTGTGGCATCGACGAAACGCTGCTGGAAGCCTCCGGATTACGTGAGAATCAGTACATCGAGCTGTACAACGTCAACAACGGCGAGCGCTTCTCGACCTACATCATCAAGGCGCCCCGCGGCTCGGGCGCGATCGCGCTGAACGGCGCGGCGGCCCGCAAAGCCATGGTGGGCGACCTGCTGATCATCTGCGCCTACTCGCAGTACACCGAGGCCGAGCTCGAGAAGTACGAGCCGGTGGTAGTGCTGGTGGACGACCAGAACCGTCCGCGCATCAAATCGCTGCGCGCTGCGGTCTGAGGCGTCGAGCATGGAGCTGATCACCTGGTTCGTCGATTTCATCCTGCATCTCGACCAGCATCTCATCGATCTCATCGCCGACTATCACTACTGGGTCTACGCCATCCTGTTCGTGATCATTTTCTGCGAGACCGGCGTGGTGGTGACGCCGATTCTGCCGGGCGATTCACTACTGTTCGCGCTCGGCGCGCTCGCCGCCGTGGACGACACGGGCACCTTGAATGCGCCGGCGTTGTGGGTGCTGCTGATGATCGCCGCCTGGCTGGGCGACGCAACCAACTATCGCATCGGCAAAGCGGTGGGGCCGCGGGCCTTCAGCGGGAACATCCGCTGGCTCAAGAAGGAATATCTGGATCGCACGCATGCGTTCTACGAGAAGTATGGCGGCAAGACCATCGTGCTGGCTCGCTTCGTTCCCATCGTGCGCACGTTTGCACCGTTCGTCGCCGGCGTGGGCGCCATGAACCGGGCGAAGTTCTTCACCTACAACCTGCTCGGTGGCTTCCTGTGGGTGACGATTTTCATTTGGGGCGGTTACCTGTTCGGTAACGTGCCTTTGATCAAAGAGAACTTCGGCGTGGTGACGATTCTGATCATCGTGGTGTCGGTGATGCCGATCGTCTGGGAGATGCTGCGCCCCAAGCCGGCAGACGCATAACGCCTCCGCGGGTTTTTAACTGGTCTGTGCCCGACACGGACACGGAGAAGAGCCGAAGAACGCCGTTCTTCGGCTCGGGTTCGCGAGAGCGAATAAAAGAAAACTTGTGGCGGCGTTATTTGCGGAGGGTCAGCAGGCCCACCAGGCTGGCGCCCAGCATCGTATAGCCGAGCCACTCCGGCCCGGACCCGGTAGCGATCAGAATGATTCCGCTGAGCGCGCCGATGGCGGTCACCAGGGTGACATCGCGACGCCGCCCGTCCTCGCGAATCGTGATCTGCAGGCGCTCGATCTCTTTGTTGTCGACGGGAACGCTGAACCTGCCGTCCGAGGCGCGCTGAATCGCGTTCCCCACCAGCGGCGGCAACTGATGGATCGCCTGCAGCATATCCGGCAGCTGCTTGCGCACATCCCGCACCAGCGCCCGCACGCTCCAGCGTTCGGCCATCCACTGCCGCAACAGCGGCTGAGCGGTCTTCCACAGATCCAGGTCCGGATAGAGCTGCCGACCCACGCCCTCGATCTGCAACAACGTTTTCTGAATCAGCATCAGCTGCGGCTGCATCTGCGCATCGAAGCGCTGAGCCGCTTCGAACAGGCTGATCAGCACCTGGCCGAAAGAAATCTCTCGCAGCGGCTTGTTGGCGATCGGCTCGCACACGGTGCGCACCGCCGATTCCAGTTCGTCGACGCGAACGTGCGCCGGAATCCAGCCAGAATCGATGTGCAGCTGCGCGATGCGTCGGTAGTCGTGCTCGAAGAACGCCAGGAAATTCTCGGCCAGGTAGTGCTGGTCGCGCGGCGCCAACGTGCCGACGATGCCGAAATCGACCGCGGCGTAACGCGGCTGATCGGGATTGTCGAGCAGCACGAAGATGTTGCCCGGGTGCATGTCGGCGTGGAAGAAGTTGTGACGGAACGCCTGCGTGAAAAAGATCTCCACGCCGTTCTCGGCCAGCCGCTGAATGTTTGCGCCACGCCGCTGCAGTTCCTCCACGTCGTTGATGAGCACGCCTTGAACGCGCTCCATCACCATTACGTTGTGACGCGTGTAATCCCAATAGACCTCGGGCACATACAGCAGTCGTGAGCCGGCGAAGTTACGGCGCAACTGCGCCGCGTTCGCGGCTTCACGCTTCAGGTCCAGCTCGTCGATGATGGTCTTTTCATACTCGCGAACCAG
The DNA here is from genome assembly GCF_016801985.1 of Steroidobacter gossypii. GTDB lineage: Bacteria > Pseudomonadota > Gammaproteobacteria > Steroidobacterales > Steroidobacteraceae > Steroidobacter > Steroidobacter gossypii. The sequence continues at coordinate 1,412,620 of NZ_JAEVLS010000001.1, forward strand.
CTCGACCGGGCGCAGCCGGGGAGCATCGCGCCAGTAGCGATTGGCCAGATCCGCCAGCGCATACAGCACTTCGACATCGCGCTGGATCAGCTGACGAATGCCAGGCCGTACGATCTTGACGACGACTTCCTTGCCGTCCTTGAGCTGCGCGCCATGAACTTGCGCGATGGTCGCGGCAGCCAAGGGTTCGGTATCGAAACGTGCGAACACGTCGCTCGTCGGCCGCTCATACGCGGCTTCGACGATGGCCCGCGCCGCTTCCTTCGAGAACGGCGGCACGCGATCCTGCAATTTCTCCAACTCGTCGGCGATGTCTCGCGGCAGCAGATCGCGCCGCGTCGATAACGTCTGACCGAACTTCATGAAGATCGGCCCGAGCTCCTCCAGCGCCAGGCGCAGCCGCTCGCCCCGCGTCAGCGAAGCTTTGCGACGAAACCAGGTGTTCGGGGAAAGATAAAACGCGAAGCGGACCGGCCGGAACAGATGCGTGGCCAGGATGATCTCATCCAGGCGATGACGCACCAGGACGCGTTGAATCTGCAGCAGCCGGGAAAGAACTCTCAGGCGCATGCTTCAGCCGCGCTTGCGTTCGAGCAGCGCCAGACGCGCTTCGAAACGGTCCACGTCGTCACGCAGCTTGTCGACGCCGGCGATGAATTCATCGGCTTCAGTCCGGCTCGGCGCGTCACGACCTTCTTCCTGTAAATATTCGGAGACGTTCTGCGCGAATGTATCGGCTGCCCGACGTGCGAAGCCGAGCGCCGAGCGCGCGGCATTGCCGACTTGATGAGCGGCAACGTCGCCGATGACGCGAGACAACTCTTCTTCCAGATCCGGCCGCGCCTGCTTGAGCAATTCACTGAACGTCTGCGCGACTTCGGCATCGCCGTGTATGTGCACCGAGCCGGTTCGCAGCGCCGTTTCCGGCGCTGGACCCGCCATGCGCAGCAGTGACAGCGGCGTTCCGGAGAGTGTCGCATTCGGTGTGCCTTCGTAGGTCGTATCGAGGCACATCTGCTCGCCTTGCGCTCGGAAGAAGATGCTCAGCGGCATGCCTTCGACGTGCAGCGCCAGCACTTTGGTGTCCAAGCGACGGCACAGCGCACGCGCCGCCGACGACGCAGCGATGTTTCTATTGAGCAGCGATTCGAGCGGCGTCAGGCGCATGTCAGAACCTATAGCCGCGGTGCAGGGCGACGATGCCGCCGGTGAGATTGTGATATTTGCAGTTCTCGAGGCCCGCCGCCTGCATCATCTCGATCAATTCCTGCTGCTTGGGGAAGCGGCGGATGGATTCGGCGAGATAGCGATAGCTGGCTTCGTCTCGCGCCACGACTTTGCCAAGCCACGGCAAGACCGAGAACGAATACGCGTCGTAGAGCGGTTTCAAGCCTGGCGCGACGGGATGCGAGAACTCGAGGATGAGCAACTGACCGCCGGGTTTGAGCACCCGTTGCATGGAGCGCAATGCTGCCGCCTTGTCGGTGACATTGCGTAGCCCGAAGCCGATGGTGACGCAATCGAAGCTGCTGTCGGGAAACGGCAGGCGCTCCGCGTTGGCGAGCGAATAGCGCACGTTATTCACGAAGCCGCGATCGGTCATCGCGTCTCGGCCTGCTGCCAGCATGGCGGCATTGATGTCCGTATGGATCACCAGGCCGGTTTCGCCCACCTGTTTGCACATGCCGGCGGCAAGGTCACCGGTGCCGCCGGCCACGTCGAGCGCCCGCTGCCCGGGACGCAGACCGGTCTGCGACAGGGTGAAATGCTTCCACAGCCGATGAGTGCCCGCCGACATCAGGTCGTTCATCAGGTCGTAGTTGCCCGCGACCGATTCGAACACGGCTCGAACCCGCGCCTGCTTTTCGGCCACCGGCACTTGCTGATAGCCGAAGTCGGTGGTCGAGGATGAGTTGGGTGGGGTGTCGCTCATGGTCGTCGCTAACGGTGACGACGCATTTTAGTCGAGTTTCGAGGCCGGCGCTTGAGTTGGACTCGAATCCGCGGCCCGCCGCCGCGCTTTATCGCTGCGGCGGTTTCAGAGAAAACGCCGGCTTTTTCGGCAGCACGGTCGGATAGGCGATGCCCAATTCCTGCAAACGCTCCAGGTAGCTCTGCCATTTCTGCGCGCGGTCCCGACCGAGCTCGTACAGATAGCCCCAGGTGTAGAGCCCGGTGTTGTGGCCGTCGTCGAAGACCAGCTTCACCGCGTAATTGCCCACCGGTTCGACCTGGGTGATCACGACGTCGTGCTTACCCAGCTGCAACTGTTCCTGGCCGGGGCCGTGCCCGCGCACCTCGGCCGAAGGCGAGAACACGCGCAGGTATTCGTACGGCAGCTCGAACACCGAGCCGTCGTCGAAGCTCACTTGCAGTACGCGCGACTTGGTGCGGGACTTGATGTTGGTCGGATGCGGCATGGCTTCTGAAACCGAGGGAGTTACAGAATGTACCGCGTCAGATCTTCGTCCTTCACCAGCTCGCCGAGGTGTTTGTCGACGTATTGCTGGTCGATGGTCAGGCTGTAGCCGTTGCGATCGGCGGCTTCGTACGAGAGCGCTTCGAGCAATCGCTCCAGCACGGTGTGCAGACGCCGTGCGCCGATGTTCTCGGTGCGCTCGTTGACCTGATACGCGACTTCGGCGATGCGCCGCACGCCGCTGGGATCGAACTCCAACGTCACGCCTTCGGTAGCCAGCAGCGCCTTGTACTGCGTGCACAGCGACGCGTCGGGCTCGGTCAGAATGCGAATGAAGTCTTCGACCTTGAGCGCGTCCAGTTCGACGCGAATCGGGAAGCGGCCCTGCAGCTCCGGAATCAGATCGGAAGGCTTGGACATGTGGAACGCGCCGGACGCGATGAACAGGATATGGTCGGTCTTCACCATGCCGTGCTTGGTGCTCACGGTGCTGCCTTCGACCAGCGGCAACAGGTCGCGCTGCACGCCTTCGCGCGACACGTCCGCGCCATGCGTTTCCTGGCGACGCGCGATCTTGTCGATCTCGTCGATGAAGACGATGCCGTTCTGCTCGGCGTTTTGCAGAGCGCGCAGCTTCAGGTCCTCCTCGTTGATCATCTTCGCGGCTTCTTCGTCCGTGAGCAGCTTGAAGGCTTCGCGAACCTTGACCTTGCGAGTCTTGGTGCGTGAGCCGCCCAGGTTCGAGAACATGCTCTGCAACTGCTGAGTGAGATCTTCCATGCCGGCCGGCGCCATGATTTCCACGCCGACCGGCAGGGCGCGCACTTCGACTTCGATTTCACGATCGTCGAGCTGGCCTTCACGCAGCATCTTGCGGAATTTCTGGCGCGTGTCGCCGTCGCGAGGATTGGGTTCGGGCTCGGGGGTGAAGCCGAGCGATTTGGGCCGCGGCAGCAGTGCGTCGAGCACGCGTTCCTCGGCGGCGTCCATGGCGCGGTGACGGACCTTTTCCATTTCTTCTTCGCGAGTCATCTTGACCGCGACGTCCATCAAATCCTTGATGATCGAATCCACTTCGCGGCCCACGTAGCCGACTTCGGTGAACTTGGTCGCTTCGACCTTGATGAACGGCGCGCGCGCCAGGCGCGCGAGGCGGCGCGCGATTTCGGTTTTGCCGACACCGGTTGGGCCGATCATCAGAATGTTTTTCGGCGTGATTTCCGCGCGCAGCGCTTCGACGACTTGCATGCGCCGCCAGCGGTTACGCAGCGCGATGGCGACGGCGCGTTTGGCGGCGCCCTGCCCGACGATATGTTTGTCGAGCTCTTGAACGATTTCTCTCGGGGTCATGGACATAAATGGAAGTGACTGGTGACTAGCGACGGGTGACTATGGCGCCGTGGCGGCGGCATGCGCCGAGCCATTTCTGACTGTTCATTAGTCATTAGTCACCAGTCACTTCAACTCCTCGATCGTGAGATTCCGATTGGTGTAAATACAAATATCGGCCGCGATGTTCAGCGCCTTTTCGACGATGCTGCGCGCGTCCAGCTCGGTGTTTTGTAATAACGCTCGCGCGGCGGACTGGGCGAATGCGCCGCCCGAGCCGATCGCCATGATATCGTCTTCGGGCTCGATGACGTCGCCGTTGCCGGAAATGATGAACGAGGTCTTGTTGTCGGCGACGCACAGCAGGGCCTCCAGGCGCCGCAGGCTGCGATCGCTGCGCCAGTCCTTGGCGAGCTCGATGGCGGCGCGGGTCAGGTTGCCATACTGCTGCAGCTTGGCTTCGAAGCGCTCGAACAGCGTGAAGGCGTCGGCGGTGCCGCCGGCGAAGCCTGCCAGCACTTTGCCGTCGTACAGGCGCCGCACTTTGCGAGCGTTGCTCTTCATCACGGTGTTGCCCAACGAGACCTGGCCGTCGCCGCCGATGCAGACAGTGCCGTCGCGGCGGACGGCCAGGATGGTGGTTGCGTGTGGTTGGTTGTCGCTCATTGCATCGCTTTCGAAAACTGTTTTGTATCGCCTGCGTTCGACGGGCCTCGGTGTCTGACGCGTCGACGGCTCGAGCCAAGAGGCGTCGGTGGCTTGCGTCGCCCCGGTGGGGATATCTCCTCCCGGACTGCGACGCCGATGCCTTCGCGGCGGAGTTGGCGCCAAGAGTTCGGCGTTGAGGGGCGAAGGATAACTCAGCGCGGCAGCCAGCGACCTTTTGTCTCGATTCCCCTGCCAAGCCTCTTCAGCCCTTCTTGCGAGCCCGAGGATGTGCCGCATCGTAAATCTTGGCGAGGTGGGCAAAATCAAGGTGGGTGTAAATCTGAGTGGTTGCTATGTTGGCGTGGCCCAGCAGTTCCTGGACGCCGCGAAGGTCCTGGCTGGATTCCAGCAGGTGCGTGGCGAAGGAATGGCGGAACATGTGGGGGTGAACGTGGACGCCCAGGCCCTGGCGGCGGGCCCACGCGGCGACTTGTTTCTGGACGGAACGCGGGTTGATGCGTTCACCCTGAGCGCCGACGAAGAGGGCGGTGTTGCCGATGCCGGCGACTTTGGTGCGCTCCTGCAGCCAGCGGGTGATGGCTTCGACGGCGTGGCGGCCGACGGGCACCACGCGGGTCTTGCTGCCCTTGCCGAGCACGCGCACGGTGCGATCGGCGAGGTCGATGTCGGTCAGATCGAGGCCGACCAGCTCCGACAAGCGCAGGCCCGAGGAATAAAACAATTCCATCATCGCCTTGTCGCGCACGCTCAGCTGTTCGTCGGTGCGAAAGCTGAGCAGCCGATTCATCTGATCGACGTCGATCGTGGCGGGCAATCGTTTTTTGGCTTTGGGGGCTTGTACGTCCGTCGCCGGATTCAACTTCACCGCATTCTCGCGCAGCAGGAAGTTATAGAAGCTTCGCAGAGCGCTCAGTCGGCGTTGGATCGAGCGGGGTGAGGCGCCCTGGCGATGCTCGGCGGCGGCGAACGATCGGACCAGTTTGTCGTCGACGCCCTGCCAGTCGGTGACGCCTTGGGCGTCGCAGTGGCTGACGAAACGTTTCAAGTCGCGGCGATAGTTGGAATCGGTGTGCGGCGACATGCGCCGCTCCACCGACAGGTGTTCGAAGAACTTGGGTAGCCAGGCGAGCGACGACTCGTCCATCCATCGATACTCGCTTGGCCCGGGCGGTCAGGCGGCCGCGACGGCCTCGCTCACCAGGTCGCCGATGCGAGCCAGGAAGTCGGTGCTCATGGCGGGATGGAAGCGCTGTTCGTCCGGGCTGCCGATGGCGAGCACGCCGAAGCCCATTTCGCGCCCCAGTGGCACCAGCGCCGCGGAGCCGATTTCGACGGTGCCCGCGCCAAACAGAAAGTCACGTTGACTATCGCGGATCTGGCCGCAACGGGGCCGCGCCGATTCGAACAACGTATCGAACATTTTCAGCTCGGGTGCGGCAGCATCGATCATGCGCAGGTGACGGCTGTCGATATTCGAAAAGCCTGTGGGACGAGTCGGCGCCAGCAGCAGCAACCATTCGGAAGCGCCGAAGTCTTCGCGCAGCGAGGTCTCCATGGAATCCAGCAGCGCAGAGGCGCTACGTGCGCGCACCAGTCTGCAGGCGAGGCGATGAATCTTCGCCGCCAGCACGTCGTTACCACGCGCCACATCGATCAGTTCGCGCAGCCGGGATTCCAGTGCTTGGTTCTTTTCTCGCAACGCCGACACCTGGCGCTCGACCAGCGACACGGTGGCGGTGCCACGACCGTGCGGCAGCTTCAGCTTGGTCAGCAGCGCGGCGTGACGTTCGAAAAAGTCGGCATTGTTCTGCAGATAATCCGCGATCTCGGTTTCGCTGGGCCCTTTGGCGGCGGCGGGGTGGCCGCTCGAGCCGGTGGCGCTCATCGGGGTCGCGAGATTTTCTGCGTCGACACCGCGGACCGGAGTCTTGCTCATACAGGGGCCTCGATTCTGATTTTCAAAGTTCCACCGTCCCTTCGAAGACGGTGACCGCCGGGCCGGTGAGCCAGAGCGCCTGATCGGGGCCAGGCCAGCGAACCACCATGCGCCCTCCCGGCGCGTCCACCTGCACTTGCTCCTGCAGCAGTCCCCAGCGGCGGCCAACCGCCACCGCCGCGCAGGCCCCGGTGCCGCAGGCCTGAGTTTCGCCCACGCCGCGCTCGAAAACTCGCAGCCGGATGTGAGTCGGGCTGACCACTTCCATGAAGCCGACGTTGGTCCGCTTGGCGAAGCGCGGATGATTTTCCACCGCGGGTCCGAGCGTGTCCACGGCGGCCTCACGGACCGACGGCACTTGCATGACTGCATGCGGATTGCCCATCGAGACCGTGCCGATCTGCAACTCTTTTTCGTCGACGCGCAGTGGATACACGTCCGCCTCACGGTTGGCGTCGAAGGGCAGCGACTCGGGCGCGAAATTCGGTACGCCCATGTCGACAGAGACCAGGCCGTCGTCGCCAAGTAAGCCATTGACCTCGCCACCGGGGCTGTCCATCCGGACACGCGCCTTGCCGATCCTGCGGGCGACCAGGCTGGCGATACAGCGTGCGCCATTGCCGCACTGTTCGACCTCCGAGCCGTCGGCGTTGAAGATGCGATAGAACACATCGAAATCGGCCCGGCTGGGCGGCATCAACACCAGCGCCTGATCGAAGCCGATGCCGGTGCGGCGGTCGGCGAGGCGGCGAAAAGCTTCGGCGGAGGGCAGCTCGGCGCCGGCCGGAGCATCGAACACGATGAAGTCGTTGCCCAGGCCGTGCATCTTGGTAAAAGACAGGCGCATGGGCCAAGCATACGTCACTTGACGCGTTTTCTGCAGCGTCGGGCCGTGACAATTGGCGAGGCTGCCTTTAAGTTACCCGCCATTTATTCACAACAACGCGAAATCCAGCACAGCCGGGCCGCAATCTCGGGCCCAAGATCCCGATTTGTTACCGGCAAAGCGAGGACGGTCATGCGCCACGTGATGGTAATGAACTCCAAGGGCGGCAGCGGCAAGAGCACGCTGGCGACCAACATCGCTTGTTACTTTGCGAGCCAGGACAGCAAGGTGACAATCGCCGACTACGATCCGCAGAGTTCCAGCCTCGACTGGCTAGCCACGCGCCCCGAAGATCTGCCGCGCATCTCGGGTGTGCCGGCGTTCGATGAGGGCATACGAAACGTGTCGCGTGACACCGACGTGCTGGTGATCGATGCGCCGGCGCGGACGCACGGCTCCGAGATGAATGAGCTGGTCCGGCGCGCCGAGACCATCGTCATCCCGGTGCTGCCTTCGCCCATCGACATGAAGGCCTCGCTGCGCTTCATGGAAGAATTGCTGGAGCTGGGCAAGGTGCAGCGTCAGCAGGCCCGTCTGGCCATGGTGGCGAATCGCGTGCGCGAGAACACGCTGCTGTTCGATGAGCTGGAGCAGTACCTCGAGAAGCTCAAGGTGCCGTATCTGGGTCAGCTGCGTCAGTCCACCAACTATCTGCGCGCCTATCAGCGCGGCATGGGCATTTTCGAGCTGCCGGAGTATCTGGCCAGCCCGGACTGGGAGCAGTGGAAGCCCATCACCAAGTGGCTCGACAGCAAGAAGAGCCAGCCGAGCTGAGCTCGACTCAGCCCTCCAGACTGGCGCGGATCCCGGCCACCGGGTCTGCGTACCGCAGCTTTACGCCCAGGTGTTTGAGCATGCGATCGTTGCCGACCCGGCGCGACTCGTTGAGGAACGACAGGCGCTCGGGGCTGAAGGTGAGCTGAGCTTCCTCCATGGTCACGCGCGGCGGCTTCGGCAAACCGGTCAGCTCCGCCACCATATCGATAAAGGTGGTCGCGCTGATCGAGGTGCCATCGGTCACGTTGTAAACCCCTCGCGCCTCTTTGTTCATGATCGCCGCCTCGCAGGCCGTGACCAGATCGTCCACATGGATGCGATTGCTGATGCCGGCATCTTCCGGGCGCACCACCGGTTCGGATTGGCGCAATCGTTCCAGCGGTAGCCGCTCCGGACCGTAAATCCCCGGCACTCTCAGCACCACACGCCGAACGCGGCGCTCGTGGCACCAGACGCGAGTCATCTCTTCGGCGCTGACCCGCCGACGAGCGCGATCGGTCCTCGGCATCACCGGAGTGCTTTCGTCCACGAAGCCGCCGCCTGCGTCGCCATACACACCCGTCGTGCTCATATAAACAAACGTTTTCGGCGGCACGATGGCCAGTTGCAGGAAGCGATCGAGCCTGAGGTCGCTTTCGCCGGTGGCTGGCGGGGGCGCGAGATACACGATGGCCTCCTGATCCAGCCGTTCGGGAATGCTGGCGCCGGCGCGCACGCGATCCAGATCGATCACCACGGGCTTCAGGCCCTGGCGCTGCAACGCCGCCGCCTTGTCGTTCGAGCGAACCAGCGCCGCGATTTCGAAGCGGTCGCGCAGGCGGGCGGCCAGGCGTTGGCCGACGTAGCCACACCCCGCAATCAACAGGTAGGGACGGGCCGGGCTCATGCCTGCCCTCGCAAGCCCACCCACGGCTTGACACGTCGTCGCTGCATACTTAGATTTCAGAAAAGACAGAAATAACGGATAGGTCGGACCGATGAAGCTTACTCCCACCATGCATCGCTGCGTGCTCCATTGGGGCGAGATGGCCAGTCGCTGGGGCGTCAGTCGCTCGGTGGCGCAGATTCATGCCTTGCTGTTCATGGCTCCTTCGCCGCTGACCGCGGACGAGATCGCGGCAACGCTCAATATCGCGCGCTCCAATGTCAGCGTCAGCATCAAGGAGCTGCAAGCCTGGGATCTGGTCGGCGTGACTCATCAACTGGGCGATCGGCGGGATTACTTCCAGGCGCGCAAGGATATATGGGAAGTGCTCACCATGATCATGGACGGCCGTAAGAAGCGCGAAATCGATCCGACGGTGCAGATGTTGCGTGAGTGCTCCGCCGACGCCAAGAAGGATCACGACACGCCGGAGCAGGTGAAGCAGCGCATCAGCGACATGCTCGAGTTTCTCGAGGAAGTGTCGGGATGGTACGACCAGATCCGCGCCATGCCTCGTCCCACCCTGCTGAAGCTGATGCGCATGGGCACCAAGGTGGCGAAGGTGGTGACCTGAACGAGCTGGATCCCCTCTGACCAGTCAGTAGTCACCAGTCATCAGTCACTTCTCGAGAGCGCGCTGCCGACTTTGGCGAGCACGTCGGGTGCGAAATCGAAGGAATCGAAGAACAGATGCTCGGCCGGCAACCCTCGCTGCGTGAACTCGTGACGGATGGTTTCGACCATCACCGGCGGCCCGCTGGCGTACACATCGAAGCGCGACAAGTCGGGATGATCCGCCAGCGCGGCGGCATGCACGTAACCAGTGCGACCGGTCCACTGATCCTCTACGCGAGGCGCTGACAGCACGGGCACGTAGCGAAGATTGGGATGTTCGACGCGCAGTTGTTCGATGTGCGCATCTTCGTAAAGATCTGAAGCGGCCTGCGCGCCCCAATAAAGATGCAGCGGCCGTCGGTCGCCCACTTCCAGCAGACTGTGCAACATCGAACGTAGCGGCGCATAGCCGGTGCCGCCGCCGATGAGCAAAGCGGGTCGAGGCGATTCCCGGCGGAACCAGAACTGCCCGAGCGGGCCTTCGATACGCAGCAACGATTTTTCCAGCGTGCCGTCGAACAGTTGCTGCGTGAACTCGCCGCTTGAAACACGACGGATGTGCAATTCCAGCATCTTGCCCTCGCCGGGCGTGCTCGCGATCGAGAAGCTGCGACGCCGGTTCTGCGGCAGCATGATGTCCAGGTACTGGCCCGGCGCGAAATGGAAATATTCGCTGGCCGGCAGGCGCAGGAACACGGCCATGATGTCGGGCGTCAGGCGCTGCAACCGTTCTACACGACAGGGCAGACTCTTGAGTACGATTTCCGGCGCGGGCGGCCGGATCTCGCGTACTTCGACGGTCAGATCTTCGCTGGCGGCGTGCGCCTGGCAAAGCAGGGCATAACCGTCGCGCTCTTCGTCTTCCATCAAGCCCACCGGTCGGCCCGAAGGATAGTTCACCTGTCCAGCGCGGATGCGCGCCCGGCACGACGAACAATGCCCGCCCTTGCAGCTGTGAGGCAGATTCAAACCGGCGCGCAAGGCGGCGTCCAGGATGGTTTCCCCGCGCTCAACGGTCAAAATCTGCTGTGACGGCAGCAGAGTGACACGCGCATAGGGACGAGCGACGGACATTATAAAACTCGGGATCGGGCATCCTGCCACGACCCTCGTGCGAGCAGGGCAAAAGGCGCGACTTTTGCCCGCTCGCTCGCCGCCTGCGGCGGCGGGGTACGTCCGTGTACCCGGGCGGTACTTGATGTGTAATGTTTCACGGTCTGGTCCGACGCGCCGATAGGCCTCAGTTAAGCTAGCTTCTCCGCCGGTCGGTGAGTCTGCGTTCCTGGAAGCGGCGGGCGCGGATTTTGGGAAGGTTGGCCTTGCGGCCGACTGCGAATGCGAGCGCGTCGTTGAGCGCTTTGAGCGAACGCTCGCGCTCACCGAGTTGATCCATCAGGTTGGCGAGCAGCTGATAAGCCTCCAGCCGCGGACGGATCGCAATGCTGGTTTCGAGGAAGCTGCGTGCCTTGCCGTACAGCTCCGCGCGAGTTGCGAGCTGCGCGCAAGTGAACAGCAGTGCGGCATCGTCACTGTGCTCCGGCAACCAGGCTTCGGCTCGATCCAGCGTCTTCAGCGGCTGATCTGTCTCCAGCTCGCCGTAGGCAAGCACGGCAGATTCATTCCATTGCTTGTTGATGCAATCGCGCAGCGCCGCTTCGGCCGCCTCGTGATCGCCACAAGCCATCGAGGCGCGCGCATAAGCCACCACGATCTCGGGATGCCTGGCCAGCGATTTGGATGTTTCTTTCCAGGCGGCGCGCAGTTCGGTGAGATCGCACTTGCTGCCCGCCTCCTGCAAGCGATCCAGATGCACTTGCGCCACGGTTTCGTCGACCATCGCGGCGGTGATGCCGCGAGTGCTGCGAAGACGCGGCTCCAGCGCCTGCAGCTTCTGCCAATCGCCGGTCTGTCGATACACCCGGGCGAGCAACAACAGGCCGCGCGCGTTTTGTTCCTTGGTCGCTTCGAGCTGCTCGAGCGTCGCCAGCGCGGCCTGCATCTGCTTGTGCTTCAGCAGAACTTCCGCTTGCATGATCAGCGCCGGCGCGCGGCGATCGCCGGAAACCTCCAGCGCACGGGCGAGCCATTCATCGCGTCGATCCGAGGCGCCCTGCAGATCGGCGGCACGCGCGGCGGTCAGATAATGTGCTGCGGGAGATTCCGCCTCACGCACATGACGAGTCAGCGTGTTCTCGGCAGTTTCCCAATTGCCTTCCGACAATTCCAGAATGCCCTGGGCGAAGCTGCGGCGAGCGCGCTCCTGGCGACGCGCTTCCTGAGCGGTTTTCCAGGAGCGCCGCGCGGTGAAGATTCTGATCAGCAGCCGGACCGCGAAATAGGCCGCCGCCAGCACCAGGACGAAGGTGACCGCGGACATTTCGATCAAACGTCCGGCGAAGCGCAGCGCCACGTAGCCCGGATCGCCCAGCACGATGTTGGCGAGCAGACCGGCGACGATCATGGCCGCAGCGATATACAGGCCGCTTTTCATCGCGGTTACTCCGGACCTCGACGTGACGGCATCATCCGGCGCAGCGCGTTGATCGAGTTGGTGACGTTGGGCAAGGTGGGATCGATGTTCACGGGCTCCAGCGCCTGCACTTCGGCAAGCAGAGCCTGCGCGCTCGGCTTGGAGAGATCGAAGAAATCGCCCAGCGAACGCCGCGCGGCGGCCAGCGCCGTGCGATAGGCCTGCTCATCGTGGCGAGCCACGGCATTGCGGGCCGCGAACAGCAACAGTTGCAGATGCTGGCGCCGGAGCACCGCTTCTTCCGCGGTGATCACCCGCCCGGACAGATCGTCCACCCGGCGCATGACGATCAGGTTCGCGAAAGTCTGGCCGATCATGGCGCGCGCCCGAGCAAACATTCCGTCCGGAAGCTGGCTGCGATCGAACGCGCTGCGTTCGGTAACCAGAATACCCTTCACCGGCGCTTCAGCGGCGCGCTCCTCGGCGCTGCTGAGCCGGGACAGAATGCCGGTCGTGTCGGGCCGTTGCACGGCGCGCAGCGCCTGCAATTCTTTCGCGATCTCCTGCCGGACCGAGGCGAACGAGGGATCGCGCAGCGCGGCCAGTCGCAGGTCGGCGGACTCCAATGCAACGATTGCGGTTTCGATGTCGCGGTCGAGCGTGAGCCGGCGTTGCGCCAGCTCCAGAAGAAACAATGCCTCGGCGCGGGACCAGGCGCGTTCCGGCCCTTCGGCGCGACCACGCAGCTCCTCGACCGACGACGCCAGCTCCTGCAACTGTTGAGGCGCGTCGTTGAGCGAATCGAGACGCCGATTCAGGTCCCGATGCGCCTGTCGCTCGCGGCTGGCCTGACTCTTCAACTCCGCACGCAACAGATCCCGATCGACGTTGGCGGCGGCAATCGCCGCATTTGCGGTATCCAGCCGGTCCCGCATCGAGTCGAGCCGTACCAGGGTATAGCCGGCGGTTGCCAGAGCGAGCACCGCGATAGCCGTGGTCAATCGGCTGTAAGTGTGCGCACGACGGGTCCTCGACGAATCGCCGGGAACAGACGAGCTGATGGTTTCCGGACCGGTCTCGGCCATAGAAGAATGCGCTGTGATCGACGTCGCTATCGTAACACGCAGCGCACTTGGACTTTCAGGAGGCCCTCATCGATGCTGACGTCGAAGCAGTACGTCAGGCCACCCGAGCACGCGTTCGCCAACGCGCCATTGCCCCGATCATGGACGCATCGTCGGCGCCGTTCGCGACCAGCATCATGCCGTTCAAGCCCGCAGCCTGCGCCGCTTCGGCGATCCGGCGGCTGGCGACCAGCAACGGGGTCTTGGCCAGCAGCGTGCGACCGCGGTCGGACAACATCCCGATCAGGTTATGCAAAGTTTCAATGCTGGTGGCGGTGACCACGTCGATACCTTCGCTGTCCCAGCGAACTTCGAGCGCATCCCGGGTGGCAGGGTCGATTGTGGGACGAACGCGCTGATACACCTCGCGAGTTTCCACGATCATGCCGCGCGCTGTGAACGTATCGCGCATCAGTTCGCGGCCGCCGATACCGCGCACGATCAACACCCGAGCGCCGCTTGCCAATGTGAGATCGGGATGGGCCAGCAAGGCCTCGCTGTCGAAGCCGGCTTCCGGAACGATGTCGGCGCGCAGCGAGGTTTGGGCGAGGGCGGCCGCGGTTGCTCTGCCAATCGCCGCCACGCGAGCGGTCGGACTTTTCTCGATCAGATGCACGCCGTGAGCAACGGCGTTCACGCTCGCGAAAATGATCAAGTCGTGTCCGCTCGCGATCTCGGCGGTCTGAGCCACGATCTCCACGGCGGGGAAGGCGATGGCAGTGCCGCCTTGGCGGCCGATCTCTTCACACAGTACAGCGGCTTGTGGCGCCGGCCGCGTGACCAACACGGTGAGATCGGCAAGCGGTGGCATGACTTTGGGAATCATGGCGACTCCTGCCGCAGTCGTTCGAGCAATTGCCCGGCGCCGTCTTTCAACAATTCTTCCGCGAGCCGCACGCCGATGGCCTCGGCATCGTCGATTTTGCCGAGGTGCGAGCCGCGATACATTTCGCTGCCGTCAGGTGAACCGATCACACCGTGCAGTTGCAAATGATCGCCGTCGAGGGTGGCGAAGCCCGCGATCGGCGACTGGCAGCTGCCTTCCAGACGTTGCGCGAACGAGCGCTCGGCGACACAGCATTGCCACGCCTGTGTGTCGTTCAATGCGCGCACATAAGCGATGTTGCGTGCATCGTCGGAGCGACACTCGATGCCGATGATGCCCTGACCAACCGCCGGCACCGAGCGGTCGGCAGCGAAATATTCGGTGATACGGCTTTGCAGCCCGAGGCGAATCAAACCGGCGGCGGCCAGAATGATCGCGTCATAGTGCTGTTCATCGAGCTTGCGCAATCGTGTGTCGACATTGCCGCGCAGAGTGATCAGCTCCAGATCCGGGCGGGCATGTTTCAACTGGCACTGACGACGCAGGCTCGAGGTGCCGACGCGCGCGCCTTGCGGCAGGCTCTCGAAACTCCCGTAGCGAGAAGAAACAAACGCATCGCGCGGATCGGCGCGAGGCAGCATCGCAGCCAGCACGAATCCTGGTGGCATCTCGCTGGGTACGTCTTTCATGGAATGCACGGCGATGTCGGCCCGATGCTCCGACATGGCCAGTTCCAGCTCCTTGATGAACAGACCTTTGCCCCCGATGTCGGCCAGTGGGCGGTCGAGGATGCGGTCGCCCTGCGTGGTCATGGGCACCAGCTCGACATTGAGGCCGGGGTGTTTGTTCCTGAGCAGGCCGGCCACGTGCTCGGCCTGCCACAGCGCGAGGCGGCTCTGTCGCGTGGCGATGCGCAATGTATGTTCGGCCACGTGTTCGGATGGATGTGTACTCATGAGCTCGATTGGGGCGAAGATTCCGCCGACAGGGCCATGGCTTTTTCCGTGCGCCGCATTTCGAGCCTGAAACGAATCAGCGCGATGATCAGCGCGAGCACCACCGGCCCGAGGAACAGGCCGATGGCGCCGAAGCCGGCCAGCCCGCCCAGCACGCCGATGAACACGGTCAGCGTGCCCACGTTGGCGCGGCCTGACACCAGCAGCGGCCGGACCACATTGTCGACCAACGACACCAGCAGCGCACCCCAAATCAACAAGAAGATGGCCGCGCCCCAACGCCCTTGCGCGGCCAGCACCAGCACCGCCGGGCCCCAGACCAACGCCGTGCCGCCAACGGGCAAAAGCGACAGCAGGGCGGCGATCACCGCGAACACCAGGGGGGAGGGGAAGTTGATGATGAGGAAGGCGATGCCGACCAGCCCGCCCTGTATCAACGCCGTGAGACCCGTGCCATACACCATGGCGCGAGTGACGGCGGCGAGGTGGTCGAACAGCTTGGCCTTGTGCGCCTCGGCCATCGGGATCAGCTCGCGCAGCGTGCCGATCATCTCGGCGCCGTCGCGCACGAAGAAGAACAGCATGAATTCCATCATCACGAAGCCGACCACCGTGCCGACCGCGCCCATGAACGCGCGCCCACCGAGAGATGCGAGCGATTGCAGCGTCTCGCGGGAGCCTTGCGCGATCCAGCCCTGGATCTGCGCCAGATCGACATCGAGCGTGTCGTTGAGCCAGGCCAGCCGGTCGCGCACCCAGGGAACATTCGCCAGATTCAGCACGTTCCCCTGGGTCTGGTCGGCGACCGTGGTCTGCACGATCTGCAGCAGATCGCCGACCTGCGCCGCGAACGCCGCGCTCAGCGCGGTCAGCGGGCCGATGATGACGACGAACGTGAGCACCGTCAGCAGCGCCGCCGACAATTGGGAACGACCTCGTAACCGGGCGGCCAGCCGCACATGCAGCGGGAACAGCAGAAACGCGATGAATATCGCCCACAACAGCGGACCCAGGAAGGGCTGGACGATTTCGAACAAGGCCAGGCCCAGCACCAGGCACGTCGCCAATGCGAATGTGCGCGCGTAGAACCGATCGCCTGCCGGTACGATGCGTGGCGGCGGTTGAGTCATGTGACGGTCCGTTCCGTGTGGCCGCAAGGCTGCGGCAAAGGCCGCCATGCTAGCACCGCCGACCGCTCGCCGGTTTGTCGCTGGTTTGTTTATCCCCTACCATCGAAGCTCGAGAAGAGGAACGACTCATGAATGCCCAACCCGAAGTGTCGACCGACCAGCTGGTCGCGGATCTGAAAACCGTCGTGGAGGATGCCGAGGCGTTGCTCAAGGCCACCTCGACGTTGACCGGGGAGAAGATCCAGGAAGTGCGCGCGCGCGCTGAAGAGTCGCTGCGCCAGGCGCGGGTGCGGCTGACCGAGGTCGAAGAAGAGGCCATGCGTCGGGCGCGCGAGGTTGCCGAAGCAGCCGATGAGTATGTGCGCGAGAACCCGTGGCAGTCGGTCGGCATCGCCGCCGGTGTCGGCTTGGTGTTGGGGCTGTTGCTGGCCCGTCGCTAACCGAGCGCTCGCTCTCACCAGCGCCATGGCCGTGCAAACACACGATCCGCGCGTCGAGCCCCGAGGTTCGCACGAAGCGCCGCGACCGGTCGCCGGTCTGTTTCAGTCGCTGAACCAGTTCGTGGCGACCCTGGTCGCCATCGTGCACACCCGGCTGGAGCTGCTGACCACCGAGCTGCAGGAAGAAGTGCGGCAGGTCGGCGGCATCCTGCTGTGGGCCTTCATAGCGGCGTTCGCCGCCATGATGGGGCTGTTCCTGGCGGCGCTGGCGGTGATCTTCGTGTTCTGGGACACGCACCGGCTGGCGGCGTCGCTGGCCATGATCGGCCTGTTTGTCGCGGTGGCGGTGGTCAGCGGCTTGATCCTGCGGCACAAGCTGAGCACCAAGCCGCCGCTGCTCGACGATACGTTGGCCGAGCTGGCCAAGGATCGCGATCAACTTCGGGCGCGCCTGTGAGGCGTTTGTGAGCAGCGAACGTTTCAATCAGCTGGTCGCCAAACATTCCAACCTGCGGCTGCGCGCAGCCATGCAGCGTCGCGAGCTGGGCGCGACGATGCACGACATCGAACATCATCTCAGCGGTTTGGATCGAGGCATCGGGGCCGCGCAACGCCTCATCAAGAACCCGGCGGTGATCGTCGGCGGTGTGGCGCTGGTTGCGCTGATCGGCCCGAAGCGACTGATGCGATGGGCGACGCGCGGTGCATTGGTTTATTCCACGGCGCGACGTCTCATGCGTATGCGCCAGGGGTGATCCGCGAGGCCTAGTGGCTTTCGCCCCGAATGCGCCTGAGCAATTCGGAGGCGTGACGGCGGCTCACTTCCAGCACATCGCCGCATTCGCGAACTCTGACGACGTACTGTCCCGAGTCGGTGCGCTCTACGGCGGAAATGTATTTCTCCGCGATCAAGGCATTGCGGTGGATGCGCAGAAAGTCCGGCGCGAACTCCTCGGCCAACGATTTGAGCGATTCGTCGATCAGACTTTCACCGCCCTTGTGGCGCACCGTCACGTACTTCTGATCGGCGACAAAATAATAAATATCCGGCAGCGGAATCAGCTTCAGGGTCTCGCCCAGCCGGGCGCAGATCTGTTCGCGACGATGTTCGAGGCGGGCCGTCTCGGCCACCTTCACCAGACGATTCGGTGAAATGCGAGCGGCGTGCCGCAGGGCGTGCGCCAGCTTCTCTTTGCGCACGGGTTTGAGCAGGTAACCGACGGCTTCGGTTTCGAACGCCTCCACGGCGTATTGATCGTAGGCAGTGGTGAAGATCACGGCCGGCGGATCTTCCAGCGAGTCGATGTGGCGGGCGATCTGGATGCCGGACAGTCCGGGCATGCGCACGTCGAGCAGCACCACGTCGGGACGCAGCTCGCCGCAAGTGGCCAGCGCCACTTCGCCGTTGTCGGCTTCGCCGACGACCTCGCAGTCCTCGATTTCGTCCAGCAGGCGTCGCAGGCGCTCACGCGCGGGCGCCTCGTCATCGACAATTAACAGACGCATCTGTCTAAGTTACCGCCCCACTAAAACGGCAAGTCTCCGAGGGCCTGCCTTCATATGACATTCTCGTCGACCCGTCTAGCCGTGCACCAGTTCGTCGCCAGCATACGGAAAGATCAGCCGGGCGCAAAATTCCCCCTCCCGCTGTTCGGTCTCCACCCTGGCGCGGCCGGGCCAGGCCAGCTCCAGGCGCTGACGGATGTTTTCCAGCGCCATGCGATTGCCCTCGCGATTGGCGTAGCCGGACTGGCTCAGGATGGGATTGCGCACTTCGATGTGCACCTGGTCGTTCTGGCGCCGGCCCACGATCGATACCTCGCCGCCTCGCGGCAGCGTTTCGACGCCGTGATAGACCGCGTTCTCCAGCAACGGCTGCACGATCAGGCTCGGCACCATGGCGCGCATCGGCAGATCGTCGACGTCCCAATGCACCGTCAGTCGATCGCCCAGACGCAGTTGCTCGATGCGCTGGTGCGTGCGCGCGATCTCCAGTTCATCTTTCAAAGAGATGCGTGCGCTGGCGTCGCTCAGGCTGGCGCGAAACAGATCGGCGAGGTCTTCGACCGCTTGCTCCGCGCGTTCCGGAGAGGAGCGCGTCAACGCGGCGATCGTGTTCATGCTGTTGAACAAGAAGTGCGGTCGAATGCGCGCTTGCAGGGCGCGAATGCGAGCCAGCGCTTCCTGCTCGATGCTGCGTTTCCATTCGGCGCTGACATAGAAATATCGCAAAGCGAGCGCGCTCACGATGAAGCCGACGCCGATGTTTCTGAGCACGAAGCCGGCATGCTGACGCGGGAAAAAGCCGGGCCCGTCCTCGCCCAGATTGCCGGTGACGAACTGACCGACCTGGAACACGACTTCCGAAACCAGGCCGATGGTGGCGACCAGCAACGCGACGGCGATCATGGCCGCGCGCGACGCCCGCATGGTTTGCAGCCACGGGCGCGCACGGCACAGCACGGCGGCGCAGGTCAGTCCGATCCACAAAAGAAACAACGAGCTGCCGGCCAGATCGGCCCAGAAATTCTCGTGCAGCGCCTGGCGTGCGAGCGCAATCACCAGCGCCACCAGTTCAGCGATCAGCACCACCGCGAACACCGCGGGCGAGGCGCAGAAATCCGGCAGGAAAAAGGTAGGCGCCTTGGTGGCGGGCGGCGACGGGACGCGGTTGTCGGAGGCGGAGGCCGCCATGGCGCGGACGGTTATGGCTTTTGTCTCGGCACGCCGCCGTCGCGGGCCGCGGCGAACAGCGCGTCCTTCAGACGGAACAACGTGGAGATATCCTCATCGCCATGACCTTGCTCGATCAGGCGTCGGTAATGCACCAACGTCATTTCGATCAAGGGCAACTGCACGCCGTGGCGGGCGGCCATGGCGCGGCAGATCTTCAGATCCTTCTCGTGCAGCTTCACGCGGAAGCCGGCGGGATAGCTGTCCTTGAGAATGTTCGGCGCGCGATTTACGAAATACCAGCTGGAGCCCGCGCCTTTACCGAGCGTGTCGATCAGCCGATCGAGCGGCAGGTCTTCGGACTTGGCGAACGCCATCGCTTCGGCGACCGCCTGAATCACGCCCGCACACATGATTTGATTGGTGGCCTTGGCAGCCTGGCCGGAGCCGCTCGCCCCGAAATGCGTGACGGCCTTGCCCATCGCTTGCAGTACGGGCTGCGCACGTTCGAAAGCTTTTTCATCGCCGCCGACCATGACGGCCAACGTGCCGTCGCGGGCGCCTTCGGTGCCGCCGCTCACTGGAGCGTCCAGGAAATACGCGCCGGCGGCATTCAATCGGTGAGCGGCCGTGCGCGCCGTATCGGCACTCACGGTGGAACAATCGATGACGATGGTGTCGCGCTTGATAGCCGGCAGCAGCTCGTCGATCACCGCAAGCACATCGGCATCGGCCGACACGCAGGTGACGATCACGTCGCACAGCTCGGCGAGCTCGGCGGGCTTATCGACAGATTTGCAGCCGGTTTCCTGGGCGAGGGCAGTGGCTTTTTCAGCCGTGCGGTTCCACACCGCGCTCAACAAGCCGTGCTTGTGGAGATTGCGCGCCATGCCCAGGCCCATGGCGCCCAGGCCGACGAATCCTGCGCGAAGGGTCACTGGCACATCACATCCATAGAAGCTTTAGCGGAGGCGCGGGCGGCGTCGAGCTCGGTGTCGCTCAGGTAGCGACGCTCGCCGTCCTTGCCTTCTTCATACAGCCGCTGCGAGGTCATGTATTTATCGTAACGCTCGCGCGCCTTGATGCAACGCTCGGCCTTGTCCTTGGCGCTCAGCTCATTGGCGGCGCGCTGCTCGGCGCTGGCGTTGGCTTGGGCTCGCGAGCTCGAGGCGGACTGGGCTCGTGCGGCCTGCTCGGCTTCCTGGCGCTCCTGCACGGCCACGATATCGGTCCTCTGAGACTGCACATTGAGCCGTTCGGCCGGCAGTGAGGGCGGCTTGTCGGTGTACTGCACGTTGCCCTTCTCATCGATGTACTTGTACACATCGGCATAGGCCGTGCCGGCGGCCAGCGGCGCCGCGGCCACACTCAGCAGCAACAACAGTCTGATCATGGCTGTCTCCACAAACTCAAATCGCCCGGCTCAAATGGCGCGCGCGTCCGTCTCGCCGGTGCGAATCCGTACTGCATGGCCCAGAGGAATCACGAAAATCTTGCCGTCGC
This sequence comes from Steroidobacter gossypii, assembly GCF_016801985.1. Lineage (GTDB taxonomy): Bacteria > Pseudomonadota > Gammaproteobacteria > Steroidobacterales > Steroidobacteraceae > Steroidobacter > Steroidobacter gossypii. Next base: position 1,433,298 of record NZ_JAEVLS010000001.1, read on the forward strand.
CGATGCGGCCGGTGTTGGCCACCGAGACGATGGTCTCCAGCACCTGGTCGACCCGGTCGTCGTCGATCGCCACTTCAATCTTGCACTTGGGCAGGAAGTCGACCACGTACTCGGCGCCACGGTACAGCTCAGTGTGCCCGCGCTGACGGCCGAAACCTTTGACCTCCGTCACTGTTACGCCAGCCACGCCGGCCTCCGACAGCGCCTCTCGTACCTCGTCCACTTTGAACGGTTTGATGATGGCGACGACCAGTTTCACGCCGGAGGGCCCACGGACCTATGTAAAGAACGGCGGCAGTGTAACAGGACGGCTCCGGAGCAGGGATTCAGACAGTCCCTGGCATGCCCCAGGACTGAGGACTGGATCACGTTGTAGGACGCGCCTTATCGGCCTCGCAAAAGAAAACGGGCGCCGTAGCGCCCGTTCTCCTCCCATGCCGGAACCGCTCTATTGCAGGTTGTAGCCGCGCTCGTCGTGCAGCGACAGGTCGAGGCCTTCCTCTTCCTGCTCCTGGCTGACCCGCAGGCCGACCAGCGCGTCCACGATCTTCAGGATGATGGCCGTCGCGACGGTGGTGTACACCAGCGTGAACAGCACGCCCTTGGTCTGCACCCACAGCTGGCTGGCGATGGTGGCGCCCTCGGCCGGCTCCCACACGCCGCCCATGCTCGGGAAGGCGAAGATGCCGGTCAGGATGGCGCCGACGATGCCGCCCACGCAGTGAACGCCGAACACATCCAGCGAGTCGTCGTAGCCGAGAGTGCGCTTCAGCTTGGTCGAAGCGAGGAAGCAGAGCACGCCCGCCGCCACACCGATGATCAGCGCTCCCGCCGGACCGACCGTGCCCGCCGCCGGAGTAATGCCGACCAGGCCCGCGACCGCGCCCGAGACGATGCCGAGCAACGAAGGTTTACCGTGAGAAATCCACTCGGCGAACATCCAGGCCAGCGCCGCCGTGCCGGTGCAGATCTGGGTGACGAGCATCGCCATGCCGGCGCTCGAACCCGCGGCCACTGCGCTGCCGGCGTTGAAGCCGAACCAACCCACCCACAGGATGGCGGCGCCGATCATGGTCAGGCCGAGGTTGTGTGGGGCCATGCTGACCGTGCCGTAGCCTTTGCGCTTGCCGAGCAACAGCGCGGCGACCAGGCCGGCGATACCCGCATTGATGTGCACCACCGTGCCGCCGGCGAAGTCGAGCACGCCCCAGTCCCACATCAGCGCGCCGTCGCCGCTCCACACCATGTGCACCATCGGCGCGTAGCAAACGGTGAACCACAGCACCATGAAGATCATCATCGCGGAGAACTTCATGCGCTCGGCGAACGCGCCGACGATCAGCGCCGGCGTGATGATGGCGAAGGTCATCTGAAAGGTGACGAACACCGACTCGGGAATCGTGCCGGTAAGCGCGTCCAGCGTGAGCCCCGACAACATCACTTTGTCGAAGCCACCGACGAACGAGGAGAAGTTGGTGACGCCTGCCTCCATGCCGGTGGTGTCGAACGCGAGGCTGTAGCCGTACACCGTCCATAACACCGTCATCAGGCCGGTGATGGCGAAACATTGCATCAGCACCGACAGAATGTTTTTCGAGCGCACCATGCCGCCGTAGAACAGCGCCAGGCCCGGGATGGTCATGAACAACACCAGCACTGTGGCGGTGAGCATCCAGGCTGTGTCGCCGGAATCCAGCGTCGGCGTCTCCTCGGCGGCGGGTTCGGCTGCTTCAGCGGGCGCGGCAGCTTCGGCAGCCGCGGCTTCGGCGAGCGGAGCGTCTTGTGCCAGCGCCATGTCGGGCGTAGCGACTATCGCGAACGCGATAAGCGCGAGGCTCCACAGGTAAGTGAGCACGCGGCTCGTTGCCAAGGGTTTTTTCACTGTCGTTCTCCTACGGAAGAGATAGATCGTTGTTGCGCCAGGTGCTGCTGTTGGGAAACGAGCTCAAACTGCCTCGACGCCGATTTCGCCGGTGCGGATGCGCACCGCTTGCGCCAGGTCGATGACGAAGATCTTGCCGTCGCCGATTTTTCCGGTGCGGGCGACGTTGGTGATGGCCTCGACCACTTGCTCCGCAATCGAATCGTCCACCGCCAGCTCGATCTTGGTCTTGGGCAGGAAATCCACGCGGTACTCGGCTCCGCGATACAGCTCGGTGTGGCCGCGCTGACGTCCGAAGCCCTGCACCTCCGTCACCGTGATGCCTTGAACCCCGATATCCGCGACGGCCTGTCGGACGTCATCGAGCTTGAAGGGCTTGATGATCGCGGTGATCAACTTCATTGCATTGCGGCTCCGAGTTCATGGGCGCGTGCTCGGGGCAAGTCGTGACATCGTCGTAGTAGGCTCCCCGCTCCCCGAGCGCGCCGCATCGGAAATGCATCTTCTGTGCCACGAATTTGTGCAAGCAAACGAACGCGGCTGTCGCCGCCAACCGACCCGAGGCGCACTCCGCTGGTGCGAAAAATCCGGCGCTTTGCTTCAACTCGGAGCAAAATGCGTCCCGGGCCGGGCCGTCCTCGTGCACAGTCGCCACGAACGGGCGATTTTGAGGCTTAATGGCCCCCTCGATTTCCTGCTTGGAGACTCTGCGTGGATCCGCGCTCACTCGATGAACTTGCCCGTCGCCTGTCGTCCGTCGTGCCTCCTGGCGTGACAGCGTTGCGCCGTGACCTGGAAGAGAACTTCAAAGCCATATTGCAGGCCGGGCTGAGCAAGCTCGATCTGGTGTCACGGCAGGAATTCGACGTGCAGGCGGCGGTGCTGCGTCGGACGCGCGAAAAGCTCGAAGCGCTCGAGGCCCGACTCGCGGCGCTGGAAAAGAACAATCCCTAACGCATCTGCGCTGTCCGCGGATGTTCGGTTAGGCGGCGATTCGCTCGCTTAACGCGCCTGCCATTCCCTCGCCATGTGATCCAATCGCTCGGGCCGCGAATGTTCGCGGCCCGAGTGAATCGCGTCCACGTCGCGCCGAGTTGCCGGTTGGCGATGTGGGATGAATGTCGAGGAGAGCCAAGGATGGCGATGGCGACTGTATTGAGTCGCGCGCAGCACGGTATGGAAGCGCCGTTGGTGCGCGTCGAATGCGATCTTGGCGTCGGTTTGCCGCGGGTCTCCATCGTGGGCCTGGCCGAAGCGGTGGTTAAAGAAAGTCGCGATCGCGTTCGGGCCGCCATCGAGAACTGCAGGTTCGTTTGGCCCGAGGGGCGCGTCACTGTGAATCTCTCGCCGGCCGACTTGCCCAAGGACGGTGGCCGCTACGATCTTCCCATCGCGCTCGCCATTCTGCTGGCCTCGGGTCAGCTGCCTGCGGAATCGCTGCGCGATTGCGAGTTTTATGGCGAGCTCTCGCTGAGCGGCGAGGTGCAGTCGATGCAGGGCACTTTGCTCGCGGCCGTCGCCGCTGCGCGAGTCAATCATTCCGTGATCGTGCCTCGTGCGAATGTCGCCGAGGCAGCCTTGGTGACGGGATGTCGAATCGCGATCGCATCCAATCTTCCCGACATGGTCAATCACGCCACCGGGAAGGCGCCGCTACATTTCATCATCGGTGCGGCTCCTCCGTGTGCTCGTGTTCTCGAGGCCGATCTGTGCGAGGTGCGCGGCCAGCAAATTGCCAAGCGAGCTTTGGAGGTTGCGGCGGCCGGTGCGCATTCGTTGCTCTTCATCGGGCCGCCCGGCACGGGGAAAAGCATGCTCGCGCAGCGCCTGCCTGGCTTGCTGCCGCCGATGAGTGAAGACGAAGCGCTGGAAGTTGCCGCCGTGCGCAGCGTGGCGCGGCTTCCCATCGACACGGCGCGGTGGCGAACGCGGCCATTTCGATCTCCGCATCACTCTGCGTCGTCCGTGGCTCTGGTTGGCGGCGGCTCCCGGCCGCGGCCTGGTGAGATTTCACTCGCGCATCATGGCGTTTTGTTTCTTGACGAGTTGCCCGAGTACGAGCGGACCGCGCTCGAGGTGCTACGCGAGCCGCTCGAAACGGGAGTGATCACGATCTCGCGTGCGGCTCATCAAGCCGAGTTCCCGGCTTCATTCCAATTCGTCGCTGCGATGAATCCCTGCCCATGCGGTTACCTCGGCGACGAACGCGGCCTGTGTCATTGCACCGCCGAGCAAGTGCGGCGCTATCGGACTCGTTTGTCCGGGCCCTTGATCGATCGACTCGATCTGCACGTCGAGGTGCTTCGGATTCCTCATCAACTATTGCGGGCGGAGGACGCGACGGCCGAAACGAGCGCCACGATCGCGGCTCGTGTTGCTCGTGTTCGCGAGCTGCAGCTGACTCGTCAGGGCTGCACGAATGCGCGGCTGAAAGGGCGAGATATCGACCGCGTCTGCCATCCGACGAGTCGCGGTCGACAGTTCCTGGACCGTGCCTCGAACAAACTGGGGTTCTCGGCGCGCGCCTATCATCGAGTGCTGAAAGTCGCGCGAACGATTGCGGATCTCGCAGGGGCTTCTGACATCGATACGCCGCACATCAGTGAAGCGCTGTCGTTGCGAAAACTGGATCGAACTGTGCCGGCGATGACCGGGGATTCTTCGCGCGTTTGAACTGCGTCATCGGTGCGCTCGAGCGAGCATTCGCTCTAGCGCTGTCGAGGCGGAGACTGGCGGGTCGACGCGAGGTCGCCGCGGCAGTCGCGGCGACCTCGCAAGAGGCGGGATTACTTCGAGCCGGCGATCATGTAGTCGACGGCATTGATGATGGACTTATCCGACAGATCGGCGCGGCCACCCTTCGGCGGCATGAAGCCGGCGCTGCCCTGGAAGCCTTCGATGGCGTGCTTGTGCAAGGTTTCGGCGCCCTTGGCAATGCGCGGGCCCCAGGCAGCCTTGTCGCCCATCTTCGGCGCACCGGCCACGCCGGCCCCGTGACAGGCCAGGCAGGCCATGTTGAACACTTCCTCGCCGCCCAGATCCTCGGCCGGAGCCGCGGATGCCGCCGGCGTCGGCGCGAGCGCCGAGTTGTCCTGGCCCGCGATCGCCACTTTCGCCACTGGCTGAATGCGTTCAGCCACCACGGCCTGATTGGCCGGATCGGAAACGACGTGCTTCTCCTGGGTATTGGCGGCGACGATGCGCGCCAACACATATAGAAGGACCGCAATGCCGACCAGGACACCGAGAACCAGCATGAAGGTGTCAAAGAACTTTCTATCGTGCTCGGCGCTCACTTCGGCTCCAACAACAGGCTACAGGGCGAATTCAAGCCACATGGCAAAACGGCGCGCAGTATAGCGGCGTCGCCCTTGCCGATAAACTCAGCAGCTTAACTCCCTGAAAGTTAGCCACTTCCCGTGCCGCGCTTGGGCCTAGCCGCGAGGCCAGCTATGATGCGCGCCCCACTCGCCGCCGCCAGCCACCTGTCACGGTGTCGGCCCCGGCCTGCCTCGCAGGCCCCAAGCTCGGGTGGTGACTGCTACACTCCTCGCAACGCGCCCGTAGCTCAGCTGGATAGAGTACTGCCCTCCGAAGGCAGGGGTCACTGGTTCGAATCCAGTCGGGCGCGCCATTCCCTCGATCACGCCTCAGAGGTCGGTCGGCCGATGGACGAGCGGCCGTTACGAGCATCGAAGATCCTTCCTGCTTCATCGCCCATTCCGTTGGCCACAGGTCTTTAGGATTCTGGCCTTGGCTTGCGGTCCACGCGGCCTGAGTATCGGATCGATCGACCACCTCATGAGTGCCGATCGAGATTGACTCATCCATTTGCAGGGAAATGCTTCGCACGGAGTGAACGATGCAACGTAGGGATCTATCCAAAATTCTGATAGCGTCCGCGGCCGGTTCCGCACTGTTGTCTGCAGAGGCGAAGGCTCAAACTTGCACCCCGGCGTGCTATCCGAGGACGCAGTCAGAAATCGATGCGATGGTGGTGCCAACGGATTTGTCGTATCCACCTGGAGACGTCAGGCGGTACGGCGCCGTTGCGTATCAAGGTCCGCCCGCTGCCATCACCAACCAAACGGTAGCTTTCAACCGGGCGATCGCGGCGCATCCGGCTGAGGTGTCCGTGCCAGCTGGTGAGTTCTACGTCAATCTCACCATCACGACTTACGGGGTGCAGATTCGCGGTATGGGACGCGAGCAGACCACGCTCCGAAATTTCGCGAACGCGGCGATCATCACGATAGACAACAGCGTCAGCGACATTCGAGGCTTCGTCCTCGAAGGCGTGTATCTCCGCAATCGGGACAAGAACTCCTACACCTCTGCCGACGGTATTCACGTGCGCGGCGTTTCGGCGGAACGGCTATGCGACTTCCTCTCGTTCAAGGACGTCTACATCTTTCAGATGCGTCATGGCATCCATCTGGAAGGTCGAACCATCTGGAACACCTTCGATCGAGTGGTCGCGGTGGAATCGATCGAGAATGGCCTGTATCTGAACGGGACGAACAATTGCTCCGTGCAGAAGTTCGTCAACTGTCGATTCGCCGCCAACGGCCAGAACGGCGTGCTGGTCAACCACGCATTCAGTGACCTCGCAACCGCGTGGTCGTTCGATACCTGCAACTTCGAGCTGAATCTCAAAAACGCTATTCGAATCACCGGTACCCACGGCATCCAGTCGTGGTCGTTCACGAACTGCTATCTCGAAGAGAACGCGAGCGCACTCGCAAGCGGCTCCCTCGCACCGAGAAAGTCTCATGTGTTCATCGACTGCGAGTACGCAATGGGCGTGCAGTTTCAGGCGTGCACCATGTATGGCAATGCAGGCCTCGTGGGCCCGGACTGGGCCATATACGTCGATGCGGGCGTTCAGTTCGTGGGCGGGTCGGTTCAAGACTGTCGGTTTGGCGTGACCGCGCAAGGTGCGATTCATTGGCCAAAGAATTGCCTGATCGGCGCCAATCACTACGAAACCGGCACGCTGAGCTTCCGGCGGACACAAGGATCGGTCGATCTCCGAGAGTTGGGGCTGGTCCACAGCTGGACGCCTACAATCGCTTTCGGCGGCTACGCCGGTGCGCTGGCCTACACGAACCAGAGCGGCTGCTATTCAATCCATGGTGGCGTGCTGAACGCGACGTGTTATGTGTCCATGAGTGGGAAAACTTCGGCTGTCGGCCAGGCACGGATCGTCGGCCTGCCCCTTGCTGCACGAAGCAGCATCCCGAACCTCATCGTCACCGCGGCACTGTCTGGCGACGGCTTTGCCGTCGGTCCCGGTGTGCAAATCGTTGGTAGGGTCCACCCAGGTCAATCAGCCATCGACCTTCTCAAATTCGAGAACGGAACGCTGTCACCGCTGACCGATGCGGAATTCGGCCCATTTGCCGCCCTGTCTGTCACGGTTCAGTATCATTTGGGCGACTAGCGGGACTGGCGTCGCTGGTATTCGACCAGCGACGCCAGTAACCAACATTCAGGCCGCGAGTTTCTTACGGCGGCGGCCGGCGAGCAGCAGACCCGAAAGGCCGGTGAGCATGAGGAGCAGGGTCTCGGGCTCGGGGATGTTGTAGCTGTTGTATGAGATGCGACCGGCGGCGATGGCGCCGGCATCGAGGCTGGCGCCATAGACCACGCGAGTGATGGCGGCCTGGGCCAGGGTGAGCGAGCTGGCGAACTGACCCTCGCCAATGATGGAGCCGACGCCGGCGGTGCCAAGGAGTTGGCCGGCGGCATCGAAGGCGTAGAGCGTGCCGCCGAGGCTGTCGCCGAACCCGCCGACGATCTCGACGAAATCGGTGGCGACATCGAAGGTCAGCTCCAGGAAGGAGAAGCCTTCATCGCAGAATGAGCTCATCGGCTGCCCTGATACAGACGCCGCGTAGCATCCATAACCGGTGCTGATCTCGGTCAAAGCGCCGCCGAACGGAGAGCCGATGCCGGCGAAGTAGCCGGGCGGGGTCATGCCGCCGGGATTGTGAGCCGAGCGCACGTCGTAGCTGCCGATCTGCACCGGACCGCCAGGGGGCGAGGCGATCATTTGCAGATGCAGCCCTGGCGACAAGTCGGTGAGATTGGTGCCCGCCGCGTAGTCGTATGCGTCGAAAGTGACCAGCGTTGCGTTGGCAACGCCACATACGAACATGAAAGGGATGAGTGCGAGCACTCTCAGATTGGCCATGCTGTTCCTCCTGGTCCTCATGCGGGGTTTGCTGGCGGCCGTCCGCGTTGTAGGTGGAAGTCGTAAGCCCCGCGAATCAATGCTTCCAGTCGTTTCCGATTGCAGTTTTCGCGCCGCACCCACGCGATTATGTTACCGAACAATCGGCTAGCGGACAGCAAGATCGATGACCCCGGCTCCACCTGTAAAACCCTTCGACGTCCAGCCTGTTTAATGCACCCGACGATGCGGGTCAATTGCCCACATATTCGTAATGGTCGGCCTTATTCGATTCAGCTTCGGCGTCGCCTGGAGTGAATTCCGGCGCAACTGTTCGGCCCGATCGGCGCTCGTGATGAGCCTCAGGAAATGAAAGGCCGAGCTAACCCTTATGAGCGGAAGGCGCCCCGCGCGATCAGGTGCACGGCCAAAGCGCACAGCCCGAGAAAGAACCAGCGGCGGAATCGCTCAGGCGAGACACGACGGCGGATCTGACCGCCGAGCATCATTCCGAGTAGCGCGGGAACGATCGCGACCATCGAACTGGAGACGGATTTCATCTCGAATGCGCCGTGCCAGAGCAGACCGAGCGCCAGAGCTACAGTCGACACGGTGAACGACAGCCCGAGCGCCTGTATCAGTTCGTCACGAGCCAAACCCAGGCCAGCAAGGTAAGGAACCGCAGGCACCACGAAGGTGCCGGTCGCGCCAGTGATGAATCCGGTGATGACGCCCACCAGCGGACCAGCCCATCTTTGCGTTGCGGCCGACACATGGATGTGAAAGTTGCAGAGTCCCGCCGAAGCGTAGAGCAACAACGCGCCACCGAGCGCGACACTCGCCTCGGCTGACCCGGTCGATGCGATGACGTCTGAGGCAATGACCGTGCTGATGAAAATCGCGAGCAGCAGCGGCCATAGGCGTCGAATGAGATCGTCCAGACGTGGGCCTTCGGCGAGTTGCCATACATTCGTGATGAACGAAGGCAACAACAGGATGGCCGCAGCCTCGGCCGGCGGCATCGCCAAACTGAGCAGGCCCATCGCAACCGTCGGCAGTCCCAGGCCGACCACGCCCTTCACCGCGCCGGCCAACAGAAAGATCAGCGCGACGTATGCTGTGGAGGACGTGAGAACGCTCATCTCTCGAGTGTCACGCGTCTGCCCGCGGACTCACAATGTGAATCTCCCAAAGTCTGGCGTCGGCAAATACGAAAGCCATCGCATCGGTTGCCGCCGAAGTGGCGGCGCGCCCGGCAATTGGTCGGCGTGCAAGTCGGTCGGTCCGGGCACACTCTGGCTGCTCGACATCGAAGCCGTCGCGGTGGCTCAACTGTCCTTGTCGCGCTTCAGGATCAGCGAAGTGGTGACGTCGATCACGTCGGGCAGCGTGGCGATACGGTCGCGGGTGGCGTTGAGCTGCGACGTGGTGCGCGACTCGATCTCGACGGCCAGGTCGATATCGCCGCTCAACGAATAGCAACGACAGACTTCGGGCAAGGCAGTGATGGCGGCGACAGTGCGAGGCGCGGGTGTTTTGGCCAGCTTGAGCAGAAGCAGGGCGGACAGCCGATCGGCATCGGCGACGCGCGCGTGATAACCGAGAATGACACCGGACTCCTCCAGCTTCATCAAGCGTTCGCGCACCGTGCTGCGCGCCAGTTTCACCTTGCCGGCGATGGTCTTCAGCGGCATCCGAGCATTCGTACGCACTAGCGAAACTATTTGCATGTCAATCGCATCCATCGTCGCACTCCGCTGCCTGCAGTTGGCGGCCGGCATTCTCGTGATCCACAGTGCATCGGCGCAACAGGCGAACCAGCCGCGTCGCTGGACGCCGGCGGCGATTGCGTCGTCCGGCTATGAATCTTCGCCGACCTTCACGCCGGACGGAAAAGAGATGTACTTCCTCAGCGCGGACGCCAGCTTCAGCAAGTACCGCATCATGAGGTCTCGATGCGAGAACGGTGCGTGGACCAAGCCCGAGACGCCGTCGTTCGCACAGTCGCTGCCGGTGATCGAGGCGGACCCATTCGTGACGTATGACGGCAAGCGGCTGTACTTCATTTCGTCTCGCCAGGATCCGAAGCACGAGGACTTCGACATCTGGTACGTGGAGCGCAACGCCGGTGGCGATTGGAGCGAACCGCAGCGCCTGCCGGAACCGGTGAATTCTTCAGCCTCCGAGCTGTTGCCGAGACAGGATCTGCAAGGTCGTCTCTATTTCGGATCGGCGCGCGAGGGTGGGCTCGGCCAGGGCGACATCTACATGGCCACGGCCGCCGCCGACGGCCGTTGGCAGGTTGAGAACCTCGGTCCACCGGTGAACACGCCGGCTTTCGAGTACGAAGCGGAAGTGTCACGCGATGGCGGCACCATGGTGGTGGTCGCGAACCGAACCGAGCGTTCGCATCTCTATCAGTACAAGTGGCGCGGCGGACACTGGGTAGAGATCGGCGAGATTCCCGCGCTGGCAGAGCATTTTCAGGTCGGCCCTTTACTGTCACCCAGTGGTGACCGCCTGCTGTTCGCCCAACGCGATGGCGAGCGCTCCGGAGAGATCTTCCTGATGGACCTCGCGCCCAATGCCGGCGAGGTCTGGCCTCCGCGATGCCGTTGATGGTATAGCAGGAGGAATGGCAACACTCACCGGTCGCACTATTGCAGTCCCCGAAACCCGGGAACTGGACGTCTTCTCTTCCATGCTGGAACGTCGCGGGGCGACAGTCTTGCGCTGTCCCTTGGTGGCGATCCTCGATGCACCGGATCCGCAACCGGTTCTCGAATGGCTGCGCGCTTTCAATGCAGGCTCGTGCGACGACCTGATTTTGCTGACCGGCGAAGGCTTGCGTCGACTGCTCAGCTGCATCGACAAGAACGAGCCCGCATTGCGCGAACCCTTCGTGCAACGGCTGGGCGCCATAAGAAAGATCACCCGGGGCCCCAAACCGGCACGCGCGCTGCGAGAGCTGGGCTTGAAGTCCGACGTCGCGGCGGCATCGCCCACCACGCAGGGAGTGATCGAGTCGTTGCGAGCGGAGAACCTGCAAGGTCGCCAAGTCGGAGTGCAGTTGTATGGCACCGAGCCCAATCGGCCGTTGATCGAGTTCCTGCAATCGGCCGGCGCACAGGTTCTCTCTGTCGCGCCTTATGTTTACGCCGACAAAGTTGCCGATGACGCTGTTCGGGATCTCATGCAGCGAATGGCTGCCGGCCAGGTCGACATCATTGCCTTCACCAGCACCCCGCAAGTGGAACGTTTGTTTTCGGTCGCGCCGCTCGAGCTGGTGAAGGCGGCATTCGAAAAAACCGAGGTGGCAGCGATCGGTCCGGTCGTGGCCGATGCGCTGAAACGACACGATATCCCGGTGCGCCTGATGCCCGAGGATTCGTTCTTCATGAAGCCGCTCACCACCGCCATCGAACAAAGCATCGGCACACGCACCGAGAGTTGAAAAGAAAAGTCAACGCGCTCGCGTGAGCGCCTCATGCGAGCTGATCGCTATTTCACACGTGACATTGTGAGATCGCCGCCGCTCGTTCCGAAGTACAGAAATAAAAATAGAAACGTGCGCGGCTTTGCAATGATTTCTTAAGCGCGTTGACCCTCGCTGACACAGTCACGTACAACACCCCGAGTGCTTCACACAACTTGGCCGTGACAGCGGCCAGGGAAGACACACGAAAAAAGTTCGCGGCGACCACGAGCCAACGCAATGAGTGCGTGGCGTGGATCCTGCGAACGCCTGAAGACGGAAACATTCCGAGCGGTGTTCGTCGAGCGGCGGGCACAGCTGCTTCTAGTGGGGGACAATATGATTCCGAGTCGCAGTCCGTGGATCCGGCGCGTTCGCACGCCCCGCAATCCAGTCGCCATCGAAAACAAGCTACGCGCCAGCGTACGCAACGTGCTCGCAGGTTCGCTTCTGCTGAGCAGTTTCGCAGTGCCTGCCCAGCAGTCCGGCGCGGTGGAAGAGCTGGAAGTCGTGGTGGTCACCGGTTCTTACATCGAAGGCACGGCCGAGGATGCGGCGCTGCCCGTCGATGTTTTCACCGCCGCAGATCTGCAGATGCAAGGTTCGCCGTCGATGGTGGATCTGGTGAAATCGATTCCGGCCGTGCAGGGCGTGCTCGGCGAATCGAATCAGTTCGGATCGGCGCAATCGACCGGCAGCAGCAATATCAATCTCCGTGGTATCGGCGCTGTGCGAACCCTGGTGTTGATGAACGGCCGACGTTTGGCGGGATCGCCCACCGGCAACGGAGTGGACACCAACCTGTTGCCCATGGCAGCGATCGGTCGAATCGAAGTGCTCAAGGACGGCGCCGCTGCGACCTACGGCTCCGACGCCGTCGCCGGTGTCGTCAACTTCATCACCAAAACCAACGTCGAAGGTCTGTCGTTGGACGCTTCGTACAGTTACATCGACGGTTCCGACGGCGACTACAGCGCCAACGTGCTGTGGGGCCATCGTGCGGACACGTGGAACTTCATGGTCGCGGGTGGCTATCGGCATCGTTCCGAATTGAACACCACCGACCGCGATTGGGCCGTGCGCAGCTTCGATGAGAATCCGCAAGGCGGCTACTCATCTTTCGGTAACCCTGGCAAATACAACGTCACCGCCGGTCCGACCACGGACGCACAGATCTTTCGCGATCCGGGTTGCGCCGCGTTGGGCGGATTCGGGATCGATGACGAAGGCTGCCGCTTTCAGTACGTCACCTTCGACAATCTGACCGAGCGCGAAGAGCATTATCAGCTCTACACCGAGTTCAACATGGATATCGGCGAAAAGACCGGTCTGCACATCGAGGCGCTGTACGCTGTGCACGATGCGCCGGAAGAAAATTCCTCGCCTTCCTACGGTCCGCAGCAAGGCGCGAATCTGACAGCGACGCCGACCCGCAATCTTGTTTCACCGAACTACATCGTGCCGCTCAGCAATCCTGGCTTGCGGGCCATCCTGCCGCTGCTCGACGCTACCGATCGCGCGGCGGTGGAAGCTCGGCGTTTCGTGGTCGCCAGCGGCCTGCAGTGGCGCCCATTGGGTAACGGCGGCAATCCGCTCACTGGAGAAGGCAAGAAGGATGAGCGACTGTTCGACGGCTTCCGCGTCTCGGCCAGCCTCGACGGTGAGTTCGGCCCCAACATCGGCTGGAACACCGCGGTGACTTACAGCGAGAACACTCGCGAGACCAATACACCCGACATTCTTGCGTATCGTTTACAGCTCGCGCTGAACGGCCTGGGCGGACCGGACTGTCCGGCCGGCGCCACGGCGGGCTCGGCGGGATGTTTGTTCTTCAATCCATTCTCGAACGCGTTCGCGGGCAACCCTTCCACCGGCCGGGTCAACGATTTCAACTACGATCCGTCGCTGGCCAACAATCCGGCCGTGATCGATTGGATGTTCGAGGACAACGGCTGGGAAGACACCGCCTCGACCCTGGCGGTGGACCTGGTGTTCAACGGCGAGCTGTCATGGTCGTTGCCGGGCGGCGCCGTCGGCTGGGCGGCCGGCGGTCAGTATCGCGACGAAGGTTTCGAGCGCAAGGTGAATTTCTGGACCGACATCGACCAGAATCCGTGCGTCGACACGCCCATCAACGGCAACACCGGCTGCGACACGCAATTCGGCGTGTTCACGTTCTTCGGTCCGTTGCGCAATCAGGACTTGAGCCGCGACGTGTACGGCGTGTTCGGCGAAGTGAATCTGCCGTTGTTCGAATCGTTACAGGCGCAACTGGCGGTGCGTTACGAAGATTACGGCGGCCTGGTCGGTTCGACCACCAATCCAAAGATCTCGTTGCGTTGGCAGGCGCTCGACTGGCTGGCGCTGCGTGGTTCGGCGGGCAGCACCTTCCGCGGTCCGCAACAGACCCAGTTGCTGGATGGCTTCAGCACCACGCTGGTTTATACGGGCGTGAATCGCGGCTACAAACCTTACGACAACTACGGCGATCCGGATCTCGATCCGGAAGAGGCGGACACTTTCAACGTCGGCGCCATCGTGCAGGCCGGTGACTTCAAGGCCTCGCTGGATTACTGGAATTTCAAGTTCAAGAATCCGATCGGCACCGAGGGCGGCACGGAGCTGGTGGCGGCGTTCTTCGGCGTGGATCCGGGCGATCCGAATTTCTGCGACGACCCGGCCTACGACAACCTGCAGCAGCGCTTTACGTTCACGCAGGATGCGTCCGGCAATCCGATCTGCAGCGCCAGCACGTTGACGCGCACTCGAGTCAATGTGATCAACGGACCGGAGGAGCGCATTTCCGGCCTCGATGCGAGCCTGTCGTATCTGTTCGATGGCTGGTTCGGCGGCGAGCTGCTGGTCGGCGTAGACGGTTCGTACACTTTGAAGTACGAGCGCGATGCGCTGTTCGTGGAAGGCATCTTGATCAACGATGCCGACGACTACGCCGGCACTCGCGGCGGCGCCGGCCTGGGTTCGTTGCCTGAGTTGCGCGGCTCGTGGTACTTGGATTTCAGCTCGGGCAATCACGCCGTGCGCTGGACTTCACGCTACATCGACGGTGTTACCGATGTGCGCTCGAGCGTGCCGGACGGCTTTCGAGAAATCGGCTCGTTCCTGACGCACGATCTGGTCTATCGCTTGCAGTTGCCAGGCGAGACCACCTTGAGCGCGGCGGTCATCAATCTGACCGATCGCGATCCGCCGCTGGCGCGTCTGGACCTGAGCTACGACCCGTTCATCGGCAATCCATTGGGTCGTTACTTCAAGGTGTCCGCGATCAAACAATTCTGATGGGGCAAGTCGCTGGTCGCTCAATCCTCGAGCGTCCAGCCCTTTTCCCAAGGCGGCTCGGGCCCGAACGTGCTGGCGACGAAGTCCACGAAGGCGCGCACCTTCGGCATGAGATTGCGCCGCTCGGGATACACGGCATGCACGGCGATCTCGGGCGGGCGGAACTTGCACAACACCGGCTTCAACTCGCCCGAGCGCAGCTGATCGCCAAGATAGAAGGTCGGTAGTTGAATGATGCCGCCGCCGGCGATCGCGGCCGCGCGATTCACCAAGCCATTGTTCGAGTGGAGAGTGCCGTTGACCGGCACCACGTGCTCGCCGCCTTCACTGTCCGTGAAGCGCCACTCGCGTGGTGCGCTGAGTAATGAGTAAAGAATGCAGTTGTGTTCGAGCAGATCTTCGGGCCGCTCCGGCGTACCGTGCTTGGCGAGATACGAAGGCGATGCGCAGATGACCTGCCGCGTGGGTGCGATCTTGCGAGCGATGAGATTCGAATCGCGCAAGCGTCCGATGCGAATCGCCACGTCGAAGCCTTCTTCCACCAGATCCACCTGCCGATCGTCCATGTTCAGCTCCACGGTCACGCCCGGATAGCGCTCCATGAATGTTTGTATGGCGGGGCCGAGTTGCAGGATGCTGAAGCTCATCGGCGCCGATACTCGCAACGTGCCGCGTGGCTCGGTTTGAAAGCGCGCTACTTCCAGTTCGGCGTTTTCGATCTCACGAAGCGCACTGCCGCTGCGGCGGTACAGCTCCGAGCCTGCTTCGGTGAGACTGAGGCGGCGCGTGGTTCGATTCAGCAGACGCGCACCGAGCTTTTCTTCCAGGCGAGTCACTGCCTTGCTGACCACGGGCTGTGACATTTCCAGAGCCTCCGCGGCCGCCGTGAAACTGGACAGCTCGACCACTTTGACGAATACGGCGATGTCGGTGAGATTTTGCATTTGGGGCGATTCGCGGAATAAATCCCATGCCGCCAGGGCCGATGATCCGGCACCGGGGCATGACTAACGTAGCACTCCTCCGGTCGGGCGTCGCCCGGCTGACTCCAAAGGTGCTGCCATGTCTACCCAGGATACTCGCCAGGCGCGCGACTTTTTTGCTCAGCGGCTGGCCTTTCTCACCGGCCCGTACGAGCTCAATGGACAGATCCGTCGCAACGAGCCGATCACCATCGTCGATGTGCGGCTGCCCAGCGATTATCAGGCCGGACACATTCCGGGCGCCATCAATCTGCCGCAGGGCAAGTGGCACACGCTGGCCGGCATTCGCAAAGATAGAACGGCGGTGCTGTATTGCTACAGCCAGACCTGCAAGCTGGCCTCGGCCGCTGCCGTCGAGCTGGCATCCGCCGGCATTCCCGTCGTCGAGATGGAAGGTGGCTTCGAAGCCTGGGTGAAGAACGAGTTGCCAGTGGAGCGTGCCTGAGCACCCAGTCCACTCATTGCGGTTCGAGCCGCTCGCCCTCGGGCGGCGGAAACTGGCTGCACACTTCGCGAAGCCAGTTGCGGAACCGAATGACCTTGGGCACTTCGAAGTTGTGGGCCGGCGCGACGAAGTAATAAGAGTTGTGTTGGCGCACGCTTTGGCCGGACGGCCGCACCAGGCGGCCGGAGGCAAGGTCGCCTGCCACGAGCGACCATCGAGCCAGTGCCAGGCCGTGGCCTTGTTCGGCCGCCGCCAGCACCGAAGCGGAGTCGTCGAGAATCGGACCACGCTCAACACGGGTCGTGTCGCCGCCCACGCGGCGTAACCAGTCGATCCACGGCTCGCTCGCACTGTGCAGCAGCGGGTACTTGTTGAGATCTGCCAGCGTATTGATGGCGCCGAGCTTGGCGAATAGCGCGGGACTCGCGACTGGAAACACCCAATCGTCGAGCATCTTCTCCGATTGAATCTGCGGCCAGCTGCCCGAGCCGTAACGGACGGCGGCGTGGAAGTCGGTCTGCATGAAATCCACCAGCTCGCGGCTGGCGCTGAAGCGCAGGTCCACTTCCGGATGCTTCTGGTAGAAATCGCCGAGTCGCGGCAACAGCCACTTCTGCAAAAACGAGCCGAGCAGACTGATGTTGAGCAACCCGCTGCTGCGATCCAGGCGCAGTTGATCGACCGCGCGCGTCAGCTCACCCATGCCTCGTTGCACGCCGGGCAGCAAGCGAGCACCCTGTGGCGTCAGTCGAACCGAGCGGCTGTGGCGCACGAACAGGGGAGTTTCGAGAAACTCTTCGAGCGCTTTGATGTGGGAGCTGACCGCCGCCGTGGTGACGTTCAGGGACTGAGCCGCCCCGGTGAAACTCAAATGCGCGGCCACGGCCTCGAAGGCGCGCAGCGCATTGAGAGGCAGTTTGGTGTCAGCGCTCATCGGTCGGCCGCTTTGTTCAAAATTCTTTTAATCCATGAACCCGAACGCCACGGGAATGCTTGGATACGGCTCGAAAATATATCGATTCACTTAATGATGCAAGGTACGATGCCCAGGCTGTGAAGTAGGGAGACCGTCATGACCGACCTGCACATTGCGCCCGCCACGCCGGCCGACGTGCCCATGATCCTGCAGCTGATTCGCGAGCTGGCCGAGTTCGAGCGCCTGCTGCACGAAGTGACCGCCACCGAGGAGCAATTGCGCAAGGTGCTGTTCGGCCCGAAGCCGAGCGCGGAGGTGATCATGGGCCGGCTGCAGCCGGGCGGCGAAGTGGCCGGCTTCGCGCTGTTCTTCCACAACTTCTCGACCTTCCTGGCCAGGCCCGGCATTTATCTCGAAGACTTATATGTACGGCAGCAGTTTCGCGGCCGCGGTTTCGGCGAGCAACTGCTGCGCCACCTGGCGCGGCTCGCGGTGGAGCGCGATTGCGGTCGGCTCGAGTGGTCGGTGCTCGATTGGAATCAGCGGGCCATCGACTTCTATAAAAGCCTCGGCGCCGTGCCGATGAATGAATGGACCATGTATCGCGTGACCGGCCCGGCCCTGCAAAAGCTCGGCGCTGCAATCGCTGCTGTCGATGACGGCGATCGGAAATAACTAACGATAAACGATCGCCGGTGCATTTACCGTGCTGGCGGCCGACACGGGCGGGGTGTATTTTCTGGCGCGAATCGGGGCGGAGCGTCGACCGGAAGTCGGCGTCGTTCCGATCGAAGGGGTTTACTAATAATTCGCGCCACGTTCGCGCGCTTCGACTCAAGGTCGGAACGAGGTCGAGCGTGCTGGACCAATGAGGCTCGCATGTCCATTCGCGCCTTACGCTACCTGCTCGCCCTGGCCGAATGTTTGAACTTCACGCGCGCGGCCGAGCGTTGCTCCGTGACTCAATCGACACTCAGCATTCAGCTGCGCAAGCTCGAGGAATATCTCGGCGTGCGTTTGTTCGAACGCGATCGTGCTCATGTCGCGCTCACCGAAGACGGTCGCAAAGTGTTGCGCTTCGCTCGCGTCGCCGTGCGCGCGGCCGATCGCATCGTGGCTGTCGGCCGCAATGGCCGCTCTCGTTCGGGGGCTCTTATTGACGAGATCAATTGTCAGCGCTCGCCCATTGATTAGACTTTGTCTAAGTTAACCATAGGGTTCGGCTGCTTCAGAACCGAACGAGCAGGGGAGACCAGCATGGGACCGCCGATTCAGACCGTGCGCGTGGCGACGTGCGCCAGTTTCTTGTCTGGCCTTTTGATGGCGAGCGCCGCGATGGCGCAGCCATTGGGTTTGCCGCCGGTGCCCATTCCGCCCGATAACCCGCAGACGCCCGAGAAGATCGCGCTCGGCGACAAGTTGTTCAACGACAAACGCTTCAGCAGCACCGGCGAGGTGAGCTGCGCGACCTGCCACGATCCCAACAAAGCCTTCACCGATAGTCCGCTGACGGTGTCGGAAGGCATCAACAAACTCACCGGCACGCGCAACTCGCCGACGGTGATCAATGCCGCTTACTCCAAGCTGTTCTTCTGGGACGGCCGCTCGCTGGACATGGAAGACCAGGCCCAGCATCCCATCGTCAATCCGGTGGAGATGGGCCTGGTCAACCACGATCCGGTGTTACAGATCGTGCGCACCGATCCCGACTACGTGGCGCGATTCAAGAAAGTCTTCGACAAGCAAGGCGAGCAGATCACGATGAAGGAAGTGCAGCAGGCGATCGCCAGCTTCGAGCGCACCATCATCGCAGGCGATTCGCCGTGGGATCGCTGGTACTACGGCGGCGACGAGAACGCCGTGAACGAGCAGGTGAAGCGCGGCTTCAACGTGTTCCTGACCAAGGGGCGTTGCGTGTCGTGTCACGCCATCGAACAGGATTACGCGCTGTTCACCGACAATCGCTTCCATAACATCGGCGTGGGCGTGAATCGCATTCAGAACGAGATCCCGCAGTTCGCGCCGCAATTCCTGACCGCGAAAGCCGCGGGCACCGACGTCGACAAGGCCGTGCTGACCAATCCGAAGGTGTCGGAGTTGGGTCGCTTCGCGGTGACCGAGACGCTCGACGAGATCGGCGCCTTCAAGACTTCGACTTTGCGCAACGTTGCGGTGACCGCGCCGTTCATGCACGACGGCAGCCTGAAGACGCTGCGCGACGTGGTCGAGCACTACAACAACGGCGGCGTCACCAAGAAAGACGATCCGGTGAACGACTTCCTGAGCGGCGGCATCCGTCCATTGAACCTGACCGACGACGAGATCAGCGATCTGGTGGCGTTCATGGAAGCGCTGACCAGCCCGCAGTTCGCCGCGCAGAAGGCGGCCTCGGCCAATCCCGTGTCGTGCAACGTGAAGACCGCGACGGTCGCGGCCAGCCCGGCAGTTGAGACCGCACGCGCTGTAAGCGGCGGAGAGGGGATGTAATCATGGACATCAAATACGATCGCCGCAGCTTTCTCAAAACCTCCACGGTGAGTCTCGGCGCGACCGTGCTGCCGCTGACCATGGTGGAGCTGGCATTCGCGAAGCCGAGCGAGAACTTCACGTTCGCGTACATCTCGGACTCACACATTCAGCACATCAAGGGCACGCAGTTCGTGCGCAACTGGGATCGCGGCCTGATTCGCGCGGTCGCCGAAACCAACCTGCTCACGCCCAAGCCGGACTTCATCATGTACGGCGGCGATCTGGCGCAGATGGGCACCAAGGCCGAGCTCGATCACGGCGCGGAGATCCTGTCCAAGCTCAACGGCAAGGTCTATCACGTGATGGGCGAGCACGACTATTACCTCGACCTGGGCGCGTACTGGTCGAAGCTGTTCGGTAAGCAGTACTACAGCTTCGACCACAAGGGCGTGCACTTCGTGGTGTTGAACAGCATCCTCACTTACGACGACTGGACGTTCAATCGCTGGCCCACCGCCGAGCAGCGCATGGCCGAGATGGCCGGTCTCGACAATCCGAATGGCTCGCCGTTCATGGTGGGCGAAAAGCAGCGCGCCTGGTTGAAGAAAGACCTGGCGAAAGTGAAGAAAGACACGCCGATCGTGGTGTTCTCGCACTCGCCGCTGCAGAAAATCTACAAGGGCTGGAATTTCTGGACCGAGGACGCGGAGCAGGTTCAGGCATTGCTCGCGCCTTTCGACAAGGTCACGGTGTTCTACGGGCACGTGCACCAGATTCAGTACAACCAGGTCGGCAACATCGCGTTCACGTCTGCGATGGCGACCGCATGGCCTTGGCCGTATCCGCAGAGCTACGCGCAGGCCGAGCAGCTGTTGCCCAAGCTCACGGTGCAAATGAATCGCGCCGATCCGTTCTTCGAGCGCGACGCGACCGGCTGGCAGTTCATCGACGTGCACAGCGGCCGCGCCAATGCGACGTTCAATCTGTACAACAACACCACGCGCACCGTGGCGTTCGATGCGCAGGCCGGACATCCGAAGGACAAGACCTATCAGGATCCCGACAGCCGCATCCCGCCCCAGACCCATTACTGATCGGCACCGCTGCAGCTAACGACGCCAAGGTACCAACATGAAAATCGCATCCGTCATTGCTTGTGGAGTGCTGGCTTTGGGCGCGGCCGGTGCGGCCCACGCCGACGAATTCACCAAGGAAGATCTGGCTCGCTGGCAGGAACAGTTCGACGGCGTGGTGAAGGAAGGCCGCAATCTGTGGACCAGCCCGGACATCGGCAAGAACGGCGTGGTGTGCGCGCAGTGCCATCCGAACGCCGCCAACACGCATCCGGAAACGTACCCCAAGTTCCAGAAGCAGTTGGGTAAGGTCGCCAACCTGTGGGAGATGGTGAACTGGTGCCTGCGCAATCCTCTGGAAGGCGACCCGATGGCGGCCGACGATCCACGGATGACGGCCATGCTGGCCTACATCGCATGGGAACGTCGCGGCGTGAAGCTCGAACCGGGCAAGCATTGATGTTTACTTCGCGCTCACTTCTGGCAACCGCGGCGTTAGCAATCGCCGCGGTCTGCCACGCTGGTGAGACGACGCCTCGGATCGATCAAGCCTCGCTGCTAAAGCGCATCGACAAGAACGACGCCTCGACCGTCATTCTCGACGTGCGCACGCCTGAAGAGTTCGCCAAAGGGCATGTGCCTGGGGCCATCAACATTCCTCATACGCACCTGCCCGCACGTATCTCCGAAGTCGCCGACGCGGCCGACAAGGACATCGTTCTCTACTGCGCGACCGGCATCCGCTCTGAGCAGGCCGCTTCACGTCTGCGTGAGAACGGCTTCACTCGCCTGCTGCACCTGGACGGCGATATGGAAGCCTGGGAGAAGCAGAAGCGTCCGCTAGTCAAGTAGTTACTCCGCCAGCGGGCACCTGCCCATGATCATGGCGTCTCTGGGGAGATCTGACCGGGCGCATCGCTCCTAGCCGGTTCGACAGCGGGCTTCTTGGCCTCGATGGTCGGCGGAATCAGTTTGTACATCACCGGCGTGACGATACGGGCGATCAGCGTCGATGAGATCAATCCACCGATGATCACCCACGCGAGCGGCGAATACATACCCGCATTCTGCAGGGCCAGCGGCAGCAGGCCGCCGATGGCGGTAGCGCTGGTCAATAGAATAGGCAGGAAGCGAATCTCGCCGGCGCGCTCGATGGCTTCATCCAGGGGCATGCCTTCGGCTCGCAATTGATTGGTGAAGTCGACCAGCAGGATCGAGTTCTTGGTCTCGATGCCGATGAGCGCGATGAAGCCGATGGTGGCTGTGAACGAGATGCTGTAGCCAGCGAGTCCCAGCGCCAGGATGCCGCCGGCGATACCAAACGGCACCACGCTCAACACGATGAGCGTGCTCTTGAAGCTGCCGAACTCCAGCACCAGTACCGCGACGATGCCTAGCAGCGCGACGATAGTGGCTGCCTGCAGGCCGCCGAAACTTTCGTTGCGACTCTCCAGTTCGCCACCGGGAACATATGAATAGCCGCGCGGCCACTGCATCTCATCGAGCCGGCGCAACACTTCGCTGGTCACTCGATCGGTGTTGTAGCCGTTCTGAACCTCGGCGTTGATCGTAACGGCGCGAGAACGGTTGTAACGATCGATCTGCGTCGGCGCCGTGGCGAACTCGACCTGCGCCAGCTGGCTCAGCGGCAACGTCGCGCCGCTCAGCGTTGTCACGCGCACCTGATCGAGCGCCTGGATGTCAGCCCGCTCGGCGATCGGAGTGCGCACCATGATGTCGTACTGCTCGCCGTCGGTTTCTTTGTAACGGCTCGCCGGAATGCCGGCCACCGCGAGTCGCACGGCGCGATCGAACTCGATGGCCGGTACACCGAACAGCGCGGCCTTTTGCGAATCGATCTTCAACTGCAGGTTGGTGCGTTTGATGCGCACCGGGTTCTCGACATCGCGCGTGCCCGGAGTTTCCTTGATGATCTGCTCGACGCGCGTCGCAAGCCGATCCAATTCGTCCAGCTCCGGTCCGACCACACGGATCGCGATGGGCGCGGTGATGGGCGGGCCATTCTGGAATTCCCGCACGTAGATCTGCGCGTTCGGATAACGTTTCAGCTCGCGGCGCAGCTCTTCGAGCTTCTGTGGCGTCTCGGTGGTGTCGTATTCCTTGAGCTTGACGAAAATGTCGCCGTAGTTGCTGGCGCCCTCGTTGCCGAACTCGTTGTAATAGATCTTGGGGTTGCCGCGCCCCAGGTTGGTGAAATACGACGCCACCTCCGGCATTTCCGTCAGCCGACCTTCGACGAACTTCAGCGCCCGATCGGTCTCGGCCAGGCTGCTGCCGTCCGGCGTCTCGACCGTGATGATGAAGTTCGGCGTATCGGCCTTCGGAAACAGGCTGAAGCCGATCAAGCCGCCGACGCCGATCATGATGACCAGGCAAGCCGCCAGCGATCCCCACACCGTGAGCCTCGGCTTGGCCAGCGCCCGATGCAGCAAAGGCTGATAGAAACGATGAATGCTCCGCTGCACCCACTGCAGCAGTCGATTGCCTTCGGGCTTCTCGTGCTTGCTGAGAATGCGGCTCGCAAGGAACGGAATGATGGTGAGTGCAATGAGTAGCGACGCCAGCACGGTGGACAGCACCGCCGTCGGCAGCACGCGAATGAACTTACCCGACGCTCCCGACAACATCATCAGAGGCAGGAAGGCGAAAATAATGGTCGCCGTGCAGCCGAGGATCGCGAGGAAGATCTGGCGGGTCGCGAGAATCGCCGCCTGCGTGCGGGAATGTCCCTCACGCAGGAAGCGTGCGATGTTCTCGACCACCACGATGGAATCGTCCACGAGCAGGCCCAGCGCCACGACGAAGCCCGCGATGGAAATCTGATTCAGCGAGTAGCCGACCATGTGCAAGGTCGATACGCCGATCGCCAGCGACAGGGGAATCGAGATCATCACGATGCTCGCGGCGCGCAGCCCGAGCGGCAGCAGCGTGATCGCCACCAGGCCGATGGCGATGGCGAAGTCCGTGGTCAGCCGATTCAAGCGCGTGGCGACGTTCTCGGACTGATCGAAGCCAAGCTCGAGCTTGATGCGCTTGGGCAGTTGCTGCTCGAACTTCTCGGCAGCGGCGAGAATGCGCTCGCGCACCTCGAAAATGTTGTAACCGTCTTTCTGGTTGGCTGTGACAAACACCGCGCGCTTGCCGTTGAACCTCCCGATATACGTGTGCTCCTGCGTGTCCCAGTTCACTTCGGCGATATCACGGATGCGCACGGTCTGGCCGTCGACCGCGGCGACCACCGTGTCGCGTACTTCGTCCAACGATTCGTAGCTGCCAGAGGTCTTCACGCTGAAGCTGCGGCTGCCGATATCGATGGCGCCGCCGGGCACCGTTGTGTTCTCGCTTTGCAACGCCTCGATGACGCGGCTTGGCGCCAGCTTCAGCTCGGCCATGCGAGGCAGATCGAGAGCGACACGCAACTCACGCGCGGGATAGGCCCATGTTTCAGACGTGCGCACTCCGTCCACTGCTTTGAGGACGTCCTTCAGATCGCGCGCCTGATCTTCGAGCTCGCGATACGGAGCATCCTCCGACACCAGCGCGAACTGCACGATGTTCACCAGGCCGGGGTTGCTCTTGCGAATCTCCAGGCGCGTCAGCTCGGCCGGCAGAGAAGGGCGCAGTGCGTTGATCTCTCGCACCACCTCGTCATATTTCTTCTCGGCGTCGGCGGAGCTGTAGAACTCGGTGAGCAGCATCGCCAGGCCGTCGTTGCTGAACGACTCGATCTTCTTGATGTCGTCCAGCTCGCTGATGCGATCCTCGATGGGCTTGACCACCAGCCGCTCCACGTCGCGCGGCTCGGCGCCGGGATAACCGACGATGATCTGATAGATCGGAATCGGAAAGTAAGGATCTTCCTGCCGGGGGATGCTCAGGAACGAAGAGACGCCGAGCGCCACCAGCATGGCGAACGCCACCAGCGTGAATTGGTAGCGCTTGATGGGAAATTCCAGGAAGCTCATGGGCTACTCCCGGTTGGCGGCCACGGGGGCATCGACCAGAGTGACCTCTTCCCCGTCTTCCAGATATTGAGCGCCGTCGGTGACGACGTGCTCGCCGGCCTGCAGTCCTTCGTTCAACGCCACGGCCTCGCCTTCGATGAAGGCAACTTGCACCTCGCGCCGCCGGGCATGTTTCTGATCGAGCACGAACACGCGCGCGGTACGACCGTCACCTTCGACGATTGCGCCAATGGGCACATAGACACGCTCGCCGGATTTAGCGGTGGACGGTGTGATGGTGAGCTTCGCGACCAGACCGCTCTTGAGCGGCAGATCGGTGGGATCGAGCGAGACTTCGATGCCGAACATGCCGCTGCCCGAATCGGCCGCGCCCGACACCTCCGTGACTTTGCCGGTCAGAATCTTTCCGGGGAGGGCGTCGAGGCGGATCTGCGCTTCGTCGCCCAGCTTCACTTGCACGATCTCGCGATCCGCCAGTCCGGTGCGCACCACAAATCCTTTGTCCTTCGCGCCGAGCACCAGAATGGGATTGCCCGCCTGCACCAGCTCGCGTTCTTCGGCGAGCCGACGCAGGATCGTACCGTCATGGGGCGCGACGATAGTTGCGTAACTCCAGTTGAACTTGGCGGAGTTCAACGCTGCTTCGTTGACCGCCAGCTGCGTGCGCAGATCTTGCAACTGCTCCAGGCTGATCACCTTGTCGGCATACAGTCGCTCTCCGCGTTCCAGATCGCGACGCGCTTTCTCATAAGCCTGCGATGCCTGCTCGACCTCTGCATCGATTTCCGCCTGTTCGATCTCGGCCAGCTTCTGGCCTTTGCGCACTTGATCGCCCTCGGAGACCGACAGGCGGCGAATGACGCCGCCGACCTTGAACGAAAGCCGGATCTCGTCTTCGTTGGCGAGCAGGCCGTTGGTGCGAATGGATGGCGCGGCGGGGCCAGTGACGGCGGGCGAGGTGCGAACGCGAGCCAGCTCGACGGGTTGCTGATCTTTCGCGGTGCTGTTGCAGCCGGCGATCGCAAGCAGGCTCGCGGACAGCATCAGCGGTGGGAGGATGCTAAACAGGCGCGGCATGATCAAACTCCTGGATCGAGCGGGATGTCTCCCGTCGAGGTCGCATATTCCAGCTCGGCGCGGCGTGCGAGCACGTTGAAACGGGTGAGGTTGTGATTCAGTTCGGCGCTGGTGAGCGCACTGCGCGCGTCGATGAACTCGACCTGGCTGATCACGCCTTCGTCGCGCTTGCGGCTCGCGATTCGGAACGCGGCGCGAGCCGCATCCGCACGCGCGGCAGCGGTCGCAAGCGAATCTCGCGCCGTGATCAGCCGATCGTATGACTGTTGCACTTCGAGCCGGATCTGCTGCGCGATCTCTTCCTGTCGCAACACGAGCTGTCTCTCGGCAGAGCGGGCCTGATGAACGCGAGCGGTGTCGCCGCCGCCATCGAAGATGCGCCAGGTGAAAATCAGCGACGCCGTGCCGAAGTTATAACCTTCGCCGAAACGATACTCTTCGCCCTGCGTGCCGGCATCGACACCCAGCGACAGGGTTGGCCATTTTTGCTTGCGAGCAATGCGAATCTGCTCCTCGCTGGCGCGGCGCAGCTGTTCTACTTGCGCGATTTCCGGGCGCCGGTCGAGCGCCATGGACCACAGTTGCTCGAGTGCGGCCTCGCTCGCGCCAGCATTGTTGGGCGGAGATGTCGGCTCGATCGGCGATTGCAGCTGTCGGTTGAGCAGGAAATTGAAATAGCTTTGGGCCTGAGTGGCCAGGTTCTGGGCTTCGCGCTTCTGTTGTTCGACGTCGAGCAGCTCGGCTTTGGCTCGCAGCACCAGGTCCTCGGTGATCTTGCCGTTGCTGAACAACGATTCGTTGACGCGCAGGTTTTCACGGAGCAGCGCTTCGCTGGCAGCAACGATCTCGACGGAGCTGCGCGCCGTCAACCAATCCACGTAAGCGACTGTGATATCGCGACGTAGCGCGCGAGCCAAGGCCATGCGATTGAAGCTGCTCGCATCCAACAAGGCGCGCTGTGCACGAACGGCGGCAGGAATGGCCGGAGCATACAAAGGCTGACGCAGCACCAGCCGGGTGTCTTGCTCTTCTTCTCGCAGGAAGGGAACGGATTGATCGGAGATCTGCGGGAAGCGCGCCGGCTGGCCTTGCGCCACCAGCATTTCATTCAGCGTCGAGTAAACGGGGTTGAGCGCCGTGCCGATGGGAATGTCGATCACACGACCGCCGTCGGCGCGCGTATATCGGGCCTCCAACGAAAGTTGGGGAAAGAAACGGGCGCGCGCCTCGGCGAGCGCCTGCGCCGTTTTGTCCACTTCCAGCGTCTGGCTTTGCAAGGCGAGGTTGCTTCGTAGCCCCTCGGCCACGTAGCTCGACACCACGGTGTCGAAGTCGCTTGCCACCGGCGCCTGCGCGTTCGCCGCGCAAGCGTTCAGGCCAACGCCGAGTATCGCCAGGTATCGCGCCGCTCGCATGATTCAGCCGTCCAGCGCTGTGGACGAGGTTGCGAGGGTCCGTGCTGCGCGATTCATGCGGTCTCCACAGTTGTTCAGTAGTTAGACAAGTGTCAAAAATTGCCCAAATAAAAACCAGGGCTAACCGGCCAGATCCGGCTGCTTGCCGGCGAGCGTGTAACGGATCATTGCGATCGCCTGCTGCGTCAGCTGAGTCACACTGATCCCCGCCTCGGCCAGCGGCAGAGCCTTGGTGATCGCGATCTGAGTCAGCCCATGAGTGAAGCCCCACAGCACTCGCGAAGTGACCGCGAGGTCGCCGATATCGGCGCGAATGCTCCCGTCGCGCTGGCCCGCTTCGAGGGAGGCGACCACCACTGCATGGACTTTGTGGCCCATATTCAGCACCGCGGCTTCGGTCGAGCCTTGCTCGGGAGTTTCGGTGGCGCGGTATTCGAGGCGCGCGCAAGCATCGAAATAATGAGGAAATTCCAGACCAAAGGCCATATAGGCCCGACCCATCGACTCGATCTGGTCGATGCCGATCCGGGCCCGCGAACTGGCCTCTTCGAAGCGACTGCGCAGCACTTCCATGGCGCGCTCGGTGATCGCCAGCAGCAGCTCGTTCTTGTCCTTGAAATAGACGTATACCAGCGCGCGGCTCAGCCGCGCCTTGCGGGCGACGCTGTCCATGGTCACCGCATCCCAGCCCAGATCGCGATACAAAGTCTCGGCGGCGTCGACGATTTCAGTGCGTCGGCGGTCTTTTTCTTCCTGGCGGCGATCGGCGATGTAGGACATGGAGGGTATGGTGAGCCTGCGTTGACACAGTGTCAATAACTAAATCGATGTCTTGAAGTGTGCGCCGGCATGATGACCAGCCCCATCGAGATGGGATGCCTTATGTGCAGCTCAACCTGCGCGACGGGAATACGCAGATTACGACGATGGAGCAGGCTGCACGCCAACGACGAGCGTACCCGGCCCGCCGTGCACGCTGAGCGTGCTGCCGAGAGGCATGACGTACGCGCTCTCGATCTTCGAATGCGCACGCCGCAACTGCTCCAATAGATCATGAGCTCCGGCTTCAGCATCCGCATGGCCGATGCCGACTCGATACGACTCGCCCCGCTTCATCCTTGAAACGATGAATCGAACGAGCTTATCGGGCCGATTGCGACGACCGAACAACATGCCGGCCGGAGCGATGCGACCGTCTGGGTGGGTCGCCAGCACCGGCGAAAGGCTCAGCGCATTCGCGATAGATCTGACTGCAGGCTTCACGCGCCCACCACGAACTGCGTATTCCATGGAGCCGATCAGCGCGTACGTACGAGTGAGCGGAATCAATTTCCGAATCGTTGCCATGATCTGATCCGCATTCAAGCCTTGCGAGGCTAGCTCGGCAGCGCGAATCGCAAGCAATCCTTGTCCGATGGAAACATTGAATGAATCGAGCACCTCGATACTGTTCGAGCGCTGCACCCAACCCGCCGCGGACTGCGCGGCATTGTGGGTGCCACTGACTTTTCCCGTGACGTGGATGGAAATCACCGAGTCGAAGTGCGAGGCGAGGATCTCGAACTGTCGACGGAAATCGCCAGGCGGCGGCTGAGAAGTCTTGGGATGTTGGGGATTACGCACCAGTTCGGCAAGAAACTCCTGCGCCGACAAGCCGACCTTGTCCAGGTAGCTCTGCTCGCCGAACTGAATCCGCAGCGGCACGATGTGAATGCCCAGTTCATCCAGCAGCTCGTCGGGGATGTCGGCCACCGAGTCGGTGACGATAGCGACACGCCGTCGCCGATCATGCGCCGCCTGCTGCTGGCGCTGCATATCGTCGGCCTTCTGCGCCGTCAGCACGCCGAACTGACTCGCCACGAAGAAGACTTCGGCAGGGTCGTTGACGTGAATGTGAATCTTCGCTTTGCGCGCGGTTCCAGCGAGCACCAATGACGAGCCCAGCGTGGCGAGTTGTTCGCGTAACCGGCGACGATCGATGTTGTCGCCGGTGATGGTGCACTCGGTACAGAAGCGATGCGACAGATCGTGCACTTCGCCGGCTGTCACTTCGTTATCCGCAGAGTGAATGAGAGCTTCGGCAGGTTCCGCGTCCACGTCCTTGTGCAGATGTTCCAACATGCCTTCGAGCAGATCCACGAAGCCTTGCGCGCCGGCATCGACGACACGCGCCGCGCGCAGCTCTTCCAGCTGCTCGGCCGTTCTTTGCAACGATGTGCGGGCTTTGTGGAGTGCTTGCGAGAACAAGCTCAGATAGTCGTGCAGACCGGTGGCGGCAAGACGAGCCGTCTCGGCGGCGAAGTCGGTGATGACGGTGAGGACTGTTCCTTCTCTGGGCTCGGACAGACTCTCGCGTGCGTAACTCGCGCCGTTTGTCACTGCGGTCGCGAACTGAGCTGTCGATAGCGCTGCATGAGAAGCGGCGCTGTCGCCCATGCCTAGAAGGAACTGCGCCAGGATCGCGCCGGAGTTGCCACGAGCGCCGTCGAGTGCAGCGTCGGCTGCGCGAGCCAACGTGGTTCCAGCGTGATCGTCGGCGGCGCGCCGCAGGCTGGTCAGCACGGCGCTCATGGTGAGCGCCATGTTGGTTCCCGTGTCGCCATCGGCCACGGGAAATACATTGATGCGATTCAGATGCTCCCGATCGGCGAGCAGGCGTTGGATGCCGGCTCGCAACAGGCGGCTCAAGCGGGCGCCGTTCAGTTCCAGAACAGGTTGGGACATGCCACGCCGGTTCGTGGCGTAAGGCTGCCAGGATTCATTTCGTAAGGCCCACCCCTAGCCCCTGCCGTTGGGAGGGGCAACCAGAGAAGGGGAACAGCTCCGGTTCCCCGCCGCGGGGTAGGGCTATTGTCTTGGCAGCAGGAAGCGCAGGCCGCGCTGATTCAGCACCACGCCCTCGGCGATGATGCGTTCCACGGTCGGGCCTTCCTTGAGCGTCTCGCCCTCCACGTACTTGCGCATGTTCACGAACACGAAACGTTCGCTCGGGTTCGCAGCATTCACGTGGATATCCAGGTGCAAGTCGGGCAGGGTGGTGCCGCTTGCGGTCAGATCGTTGAGCGTGGGCAACATCTCATTCCCAGCCAGGGCCCCGGCAGCCGGCGCATTCGCAGGCGTGCGTGCTTCGAAGGCTGCACCTGAAGGCGCCGGCGAAACCGCGGGTGGCTGGATCTGCCGAACCATGGGCGAACGGTCGGGCACCATCGCCGCACCGGCCAGATTCGGATTGGTCGATGGATCGGCGTAGGGATCTACCAGTCCTGCTTCGTCCGCCAGAGAGCGGACCGACGGATCGGTCGGCACCAGTTCGGGCTGATAGTGCCGCGAGGCTTGCGGCTGCTGATATTGATACTGCTGAGCGGGCGCGGGCGGCGCAGGATTATAACTTTGCTGAGGCGCGACCTGCGCAGGCGGCGGTGCGACGTTATAACTTTGCTGAGGTGCGGGCGCCTGAGCCTGCTGTGGCCGCGCTGGGGCCGGCATCGCATCGCCATCCCGGATCAAAACAAACAACAGGATACCGAGATTGACGACCAGCAGCGCCGCCAGGCCCACGGCCCACCAGGGCCGCTCGGTGCGACGGCGCACGATTCTCACGTCCGCAAGCGAAGGCCCGAGCTGCCGTTGCCGCTCGTTCTCGGACTTTTTCAAGGCGTCGAGGATGAAGCTCATCAGCTCGTTCCCCGCGCCGCCGCCACCAGCAAGGGCGAGCCCGGCGTGTTGCCGAGTGCGTCCAGCACGATTTGCGTCTGCACGCCGGCGATGCCGTCGACGTTCAGGCGATACTGACGCTGAAAGTCCTCGACCATTTTCACCAGATCCTCATCGAAATAATCGCTGGCCGGCTCCACGTCCTCTTTACCGGCCACGGTATTCAGTTGCGTGCGCAGCCAGCGCACGCCGTCACCCCGCATGCCCGCGGATAACGTGGACGCTTTCACTTGCGGTCGCCACAACACCAGGTATTCGCCCGACCATAGTCGCGACACCGAGGAGATCGACACCATCTCGGTCTCGTCCGGCAAGTTGATCTTGGCCGTGTCGCCCACCAGGCCGGACACCACCACTTGATGCGCATTGCCCTCATCGTCGAACAAGGTCAGGATCGCGGGTCGATTCAACGTGCGCAGCTCCGCCCAGGAGCCTTCCTGATACACGCACGACAGCCCCTGCTTCTTGGCCTGATCGCAAGGCCGGCCGCCTTTGGGCATGAACTTGCCGCCCCACAAGGCGAATAGTTGCCCGAAAGCGCTCTCCGTGTTGGTCATGCCGCGCTTTTCCAGCAACACTTGCGCGACATCCTGCGGGCGAGACACGACCGGCAACTGCACCACCGGCGGTGTGACTTGCGCGACCTGCACAGGAGCAGGTTCGGCCGACGCGGCCTCCGCCACCGACGGCGCCTCGAGCTCGACATTGCGAGTGAGCTGCCACACGCCAAGCGCCAGACCCAAGACTGCAACACTGCCGGCTGAACCGGCCAGCAGTTTCATCCACGGCGGACTGAACGACCGGCCATACACCTCGCCGGCCGCTTCTCGGATCATGCCGGGGCCGATTCGAGGTTGTTCCTGCGTGAACGCGCCGAGCAGCGCACGGTCGCAAATCACATTGATGATGCGGGGAATGCCGCCGCTCAGGCGATGCACTTCGCGCAGCGCGGCGTTGCTGAAGATCTCGCCGTTGGCGCCCGCCACCTTGAGTCGGTGATTCACATACGCTGCCGTCTCGTTACGAGACAAAGGCGCGAGGTGATAGCGCCCGGTGATGCGTTGAGCCAGCTGACGCAGCTCGACCCGATCCAGAACTTCACGCAGCTCCGGCTGGCCGATGAGGATGATCTGCAGCAGCTTCTGCGAGGCCGTCTCCAGATTGGTGAGCAGGCGCACCTGTTCGAGCGTGGCGGGCGTCAGGTTCTGCGCCTCGTCGACGATCACCACGATGCGGCGGCCCTTGGCGTGCGCCTCGAGCAGGCGGCGATTGAGCAGATCCACCAGGTCCTTGATGCTGGTGGCGTCTTCATCGCGCATGAAGATGCCCAGCTCTTCGCAGATCGTCAGTACAAACTCAACCGGCGTTAATTGTGGATTGAGGATCACCGCCACGTCGGCGTGGCCGGGCATGCGCTCCAGCAGCGAGCGCACGATGGTGGTCTTGCCGGTGCCCACTTCACCGGTGAGCTGAATGAAGCCGCCGGCCTCGGTGATGCCGTACAAAAGATGCGCGAGCGCCTCCGCATGCCGCTCGCTCATGAAGAGGTAACGCGGGTCCGGCGTAATCGCGAAGGGCTTCTCGCCCAGGCCAAAAAAGCTTGTGTACATGCTGGGTTGCGTTATCGCAAGGCCGTCATGATGCGCCCTGGAATGGTACCGTCAAGCGAATCGAGGGCCAAAAGCCGTCGCCGCTCCCCAAGGCCCCATTCGCTCGAGCGGCCGCTCCGGTGACAGTATGCCGATCAGCGGCCGGCAGGTCGCCGCGGGCACGACTCTGGTGACCGCCCGCGCCTTGCTGGCCCGCCCCTGGACCGATACCCTTCGCAGCCACTTTTTCCATTCCGATCAAGGTCGTCGCCGCCACCTTCCAGCGGCGCCCAAGCCATGCAAGCACTGACGTTCCAGCAGCTGACCAAGACCTACAAGAACGGCGTTCAGGCGCTCAAAGGCATCGATCTGGCGGTGGAGGAGGGTGACTTTTTCGCACTGCTCGGCCCCAACGGGGCCGGCAAGACCACCGCCATCGGCATCGTCACCTCATTGGTCAACAAGACTGGCGGCAAAGTTCACGTGTTCGGCCATGACATCGACACCCAGCTCGCGGCGGCCAAGTCGTGCATCGGTCTGGTACCGCAGGAAATCAATTTCAACCAATTCGAAACCGTCACCACCATCCTGTTGAACCAGGCCGGGTTCTACGGCATCCCGCGGCAGGTCGCCTCCAAGCGCCTGGAGAAATACCTGACCGCTCTGCAGTTGTGGGAGAAGCGGAACGCGGTGTCACGCACGTTGTCCGGCGGCATGAAGCGCCGTTTGATGATCGCTCGCGCGTTGATGCACGAGCCGCGATTGCTGATTCTGGACGAGCCCACCGCGGGCGTGGACATCGAAGTCCGCCGCACCATGTGGACGTTCATGCGGGACATCAACGAAGCCGGCACCACCATCATCCTGACCACGCATTATCTCGAAGAGGCGGAAAATCTGTGCCGGCACGTGGCCATCATCGACAAGGGCCGCATCATCGAGAACGATCGCATGAGCCGGGTGCTGCGCAAACTGCAGACCGAAGTGTTCGTCTTCAACCTGCGCAACCCGATCGCGGCGCCGCCGGTGTTGCCCGGCTATGCGGTGAGCATGCCCGACGATCATTCGCTCGAGATCGAAGTCTCCAAGGACCAGAGCCTGAACGACATTTTCTCGCAGCTGTCGGCCTCGGGCGTGGACGTGCTGTCGATGCGCAACAAGACCAACCGACTGGAAGAACTGTTCATGCGGCTGGTGAATCAGAAAGAAGGTCAAGCCGCTCATGGATAAAGCCGTGAACTCCCCGACCAGTCTCGCGCCTGCCACGCAGGAGCCGATGCTGTTGAAGACCAACATCGTCGGTTTCAACACCATCGTGATTCGCGAGTTCAGCCGCATCATTCGCATCTGGGGTCAGACCATCGTCCCGCCGGCGATCACCGCGACCCTGTATTTCGTGATCTTCGGCAGCCTCATCGGCAGGCGCATCGGGGACATGGGCGGCTACACGTACATTCAGTACATTGCGCCCGGCCTGATCATGATGTCCGTGATCACCAACTCGTATGGCAACGTCGTATCCTCGTTCTTCGGCGCGAAGTTCGGCAAGCACATCGAGGAGCTGCTGGTGTCGCCGTTGCCCGGCTGGTTGATCGTGGGCGGCTACATGATGGGCGGCATCATGCGCGGCCTGATCGTCGGCGGCGTGGTGACCATCATCACTCTGCTGTTCACGCACATGAAGATATACAACGTGGGCGTGGTGATCTCCGCGGTGCTGCTGAGCTCGATCGTGTTCTCGCTGGCCGGCATGATCAACGCGGTGTTCGCCAAGAACTTCGATCAAATCTCGTTTATTCCGACCTTCGTGCTGACCCCGCTGACCTACCTGGGCGGCGTGTTCTACACCATCACGCTGCTGCCGCAGTGGGCGCAGCACATTTCTTATGCCAACCCGATTCTGTATATGGTGAACGCCTTCCGTTACGGCTTCCTCGGCGTCTCGGATGTGAACGTCGGGCTGGCGTACAGCATCATGATCGGGGCCGCGGTCGTCCTATATGTAAGCTGCGTCTGGCTGTTGCATCGAGGGGTCGGCACGCGCGAGTGACCGCTGCAGCTCTTCTCATTCCGGATCTTCGTAGAACTCGATCTGTTGTCACCGTCGTATTTCCAGGTGATGACAGCGAGCCACGGCAGGCGCGTTCGTCCGGCGGGCGTCACACTTGAGAGAAGTTCAGACCGGGGTCTGTTGATGAGCGACCAGCTGCCAGGTCGTTCGACGAACATACGTGCTGCTGATCAGCGCGGTATAGGGCGCAGTGCCTTTGCGTCGGGCTGCCACTTTATAAACAACGGTAGCAGCGTCCTCGCTGAGTTGAATCACCTTCGGATCGTCGATCTCGAATGACTCCCACGGCTGCGCGCCCAAAGATTCCAATATCCGCTCTCGCCCTTCGATTCGCATGCCGCCAGGAAATAGCATCACCGCATCCTCGCGGAGTACGCTTGCATAGAACTTCCGGCCCGCGTCGCCGGCGGTGGCGAGGGCGCGCCAGCCTTGCTGCTCGAGTTCTATGAGCTCATGCATGTGACTGACTCAGCTGGTGCTGATGACGATTCCGTTGCCTTCGCTATCGCATAGCTGCGCGAAGGTCTGGCCAGGGTTCCAGGGAGCCTTGCTCGGTTCTTTGGTGAAGACCACGCCACGCGCGCTGAGCTTCCGGTAGGCGGCCTCGACGTCGTCGGCGATGAATACTAGACGCGGCATGTCCGATTTGACTTCGCCGGTCTGCTGCGTCAACAGGATGCGAGTCTCGGCGCCGGGCACGGCGAGCTCGATCCAGCGCCAGTCGTCCTTGTACGGCGCGTCCTGGGCCACTTGCAGGCCCAGCTTCTCGGTGTAGAAATTCAACGCGCGATCCTGATCGGCAACGGGCAGTTCGGCAAACTTCACGCACTTCAACATGCGACGGCTCCCGAGCGGTTGACGAGCGCAGTTATAGACCGTCTGACCGTTGCGATCCAGCCGGACGCTCGCGCCCGCGACTTCCTGTAGGCGGCTGCTGATCGCGCTTTCGCTGCGGCGCTTGCTCGGAGGAACAATCCGCAGAACGATCGATCTCGCGGGCCAGCTGGTGCGCCGTCATCATCCCCTGGCCGCTGAGGATGCAAAGATAGGTGATGACCATGGCCGGCATCAGCGCGAACGCAACGGCCTGCCAGCCTCGCTTCACTTTCACGCGCCTGAACACTTTGTGCCCTGGCGGCGGATAACGACGTGTCGCGATCGCATGGATGGACGTGCGGGCGGTCAACATGACCAACAGGACCGCGCCCGCCAGCGGCGCGCCGACCAGCGCCGCATACAGCAATATCGTGGAAGCAGGCACACCGAAAACCGCTTCGCAGGGCGCCTCGGGCACGAACGCTTTGAAGCCAGGCACGACCCACCAATACAGCGCTGCAAGCAGCAGCACACAGAGCACACCATGCACGAGCACGCGTCGGCGGCGCTCCTCGGGCGAGTAGCGGGGGGCGAACTCTGGTTCCATGATGGCAGCCATTCTCCGTCGACGCGGGATCGGTCGACCTGCCGATCATAAACACTCCCATGCGGCCCTTATATCCCGACCATCCCTCGACCGGTTGCAACCTTTCGCCCGGCGCCACCGTCCAACCGGCTCTGGCGCGATAACGAATGGCGAGCCTCGATCTGGACCATGGATGCGACCCTTCGGCAGCAGCGCCGGCTGTCGGGCGGTTGTGCCGCGTCGTTATCATGCGGACCAGGCGGATCACGGAATGGGTAAATCGGAGATTTCATGAAACATACCACGCTGCTTGCGGTGCTCGGTCTAGCCCTGGCGCCGCAAAGCTACGCAGTAGATGCAAGCAATACACGAATGCTGTCCAGTCCGGCTGTCCACGGACGGAACCTGGCTTTTGTTTGCGATAGCGACATCTGGTTGACCTCGGTGACCGGCGGTAGCGCGAGACGTTTGACGCACGCGCCCGGGCAGGAGTCGGCGCTGCGCTTCTCTCCGGATGGTCAATGGCTGGCATTCAGCGCCAACTATGGAGAGAACACCGATGTTTACGTGATGCCGGCGCAAGGCGGAGAGGTGCGGCGCCTTACCTGGCATCCGGGGCGCGATGTCGTGGTCGGGTTCACGCCGGACGCGCGGGTCATGTTTTATTCCGAACGCGGACGATTCGTGCCGCAGACCACCCAACTCTATTCGGTCGCAGTGAGCGGCGGCGTCCCGGCGCGCCTGCCAGTGCCGGTGGGGACCAAGGCGGCGCTGTCCGCCGACGGGCGCACCCTGGCATACACGCCGGCTCGTGAGGTGTTCCGCCAGTGGAAAAACTATCGCGGCGGCACGCAGAGCCGCCTCTGGCTGATGAACATGGCCGATTATTCCGTGCAGGAAGTACCCAAGCCGGCGGGCGGGAGCAACGATACCGATCCGATGTGGATCGGCGGCACGTTGTACTTCAATTCGGATCGCAACGGCGAATTCAATCTGTTTCGCAACGATGCCGGCGGCGCGACTCAGCTCACGCAGCTGAAGGACTTCCCCGTGACCGAGCCGACCACCGATGGCTCGGGTGTCATCGTGTTCGAGCACGGCGGATATCTGCATCGGCTGGACACGCGTGACAACAGCGTGCAGCCCATCCGTATCTCGGCGATCTCCGATCTGATCGAAACGCGCCCGCGTCTGGCGAGCGACTTGAAGTGGGTGCGGGAGGCGGCGGCATCGCCGGATCTCAAGCGCATGGCCTTCAACTATCGCGGCGAGATCGTCACGGTGCCGGCAGAGAAGGGCGATGCTCGGCAGCTCACCCGCTCGACCGGTGCGAACGATCACTCGCCGGCGTGGTCCGCTGACGGCAAGCTGATCGCCTGGTTCTCCGACGAGAGCGGCGAATACGAGTTGCTGGTGGGCGAGCAGGACGGCAAGGGCAAGCCGCGGCGCTACCGGCTGTCGGGCGCGGGCTTTTACGATCAGCCGTTGTTCTCCCCCGATGGCGCACGCATTGCCTATCGGGACAACAGTCAGTCGCTGTGGGTGATCGAACTGGCCAGCGGCAAGAACATCAAGATCGCTTCGGAGCCGGTGTACTCGCCGCTCAATCCGATGCGCGCCAACTGGTCGCCGGATTCGCGCTGGCTGGCTTATACCGTCCAGGCGGCGGGGCTGATTCAGACAGTGAATGTTTGGTCGGTGGAGTCGGGCCGCTCGATCCAGGTGACCGATGGCATGTCGGAAATGCTCCAGCCCGTGTTCGATCCGAACGGCGAATTCATGTATGTGCTGGCGTCCACCGATGCGGGCCCGGTGAAGGATTGGTTCTCGCAGATCAACATCGACAGCCCGGTGCGCTTCGGTCTGTATGCCATCACGCTGCGGCAGGAGGGCCCCAGCGCGGTGCCGCCGCAAAGTGACGAAGTCGATCTCACGGCGCTGGCGCCTGCTGCGCCGGAATCTGCGGATAAAGCCAAAGAGCCCGCGAAGAACGACAAAGCCAAGGACGCCAAGAAGCCGCCGGTCGTGCGTATCGATGCCGTTGGCATCGAAGATCGCATCATTGCGTTGCCTGTGGGCGTCGGTGCGCGGCACAGCCTGCGCGTCGGTGCGAGCGGTGAAATCTATTTCATCGAAGGCACGGGAGCGACGGCGCAGGAAGCCATGAGCAATCCTGGCGAGCTGAAGCGCTACACGCTCGAGAAGCGCGAGATGAAAACCCTCGCTCGAGGGGTGGTGGATTTCCATCTGTCGCGCGATGGCAAGCGCATCGGGTATCGCGTCGGTCAGGACTGGTTCGTCACCGACGTTGCGGACGAATTGCCTCAGGGCAAGGGCAAGCTGGCATTGGACAAGGTCAGTGTCGCCGTGGAGCCGCGCGCCGAATGGGCGCAGATCCTCGACGAGGCATGGCGGATCAATCGCGATTACTTCTATGCGGACAACTTCCACGGCGCCGATTGGCCGGCCATGCGGGAGAAATATCGCGCGTTCCTGCCGCACCTGACCACGCGCGCCGATCTCGAGCGGGTGATCCAGATGATGCTCAGCGAGCTGTCGGTGGGTCACAGCTATCAGACGCCCGGCGATCATCCTTTCAAGCCGGCCAAGATCAGTGTGGGTTTGCTCGGCGCCGATTATGAGATCGAGCGTGGCCGTTATCGCTTCAGCAAGATCCTTGGCGGTCTGAACTGGAATCCGGATCTGCGCTCGCCGCTGCGGGCCCCCGGCGTGTATGTGAAACCCGGCGAGTATCTGTTGGCGGTGGATGGCGTCGAGCTGCGCGCGCCGACCAGTGTGTACTCGCTCTTCGAGAACCGGGCAGATCGACAGGTCCGGCTCACCGTCGGCCCGACCCCGGACGGGAAGAACGCTCGTGATGTTGTTGTCGTGCCTGTCGCCGATGAAACCACGCTGCGTTACATGGACTGGGTGGAAGGAAACATCCGGTATGTGTCCGAGAAGAGCGGTGGTCGGCTCGCTTACGTGCACGTGCCGGATACCGCCAACGGCGGGCACACGATGTTCAAGCGTTATTTCTATCCGCAGTCGCAGCGGGCAGGCCTGATTCTCGATGAGCGCTTCAACCGCGGCGGCCAGATCGCGGATTACTACATCGACGTGTTGCGCCGACCGCTCATCGCACATTGGAAGATGCGCTACGGCGGCGACTTGATCAGCCCTCGCGGCGCTTTGCTCGGTCCGAAGGTGCTGCTCGCCGAGGAGAATGCAGGTTCAGGCGGCGATCTGCTGCCGTGGATGTTCAAACGCTTCGAGCTCGGGCCCATCGTGGGCAAGCGGACTTGGGGCGGTCTGGTCGGCATTCTCGGCTTCCCGACGCTGATGGACGGTGGCAGCGTAACCGCGCCGAATATCGCGTTCTGGAACGAAGAGGGCTATCGGGTAGAGAACGAAGGCGTGGCGCCCGACGTGGAAGTGGAACAGTGGCCCCACGAAGTCAACGCCGGCCGCGACCCGCAGCTCGACCGTGCCATTGAGATCGCTCTGGCGGAGCTGGAGAAGAATCCGCCGCCGCCCGTGAAGGCGCCGCCGTTGCCGGTGCGGGTTAGATAGAGCAGGGAGTGCGCGGCTGAGTCAGGCAGTCGCGCACTTCTTTACTGTGTCCAGCGTTCGCGTGGTGATGTCTTTGCCGAACGTCTTCTCGAGCAGGCGCATGAACTCGGGCGATCCTGGGTGGGGCACATAGGATGTGAGCACTTCCTGGCCGCGAATGGCCAGAATCCTGGCATCGCCCGATTTGATCGGCAGTGACAATGTCGACGTGTAAGGCTGGCGCAGAAACGTGATGACGTGTTTCGATTTCGGCGGCAGTTTGAACGCACTGTACGGGTCGGCGTCGATCAGCGCTCGGAGAGATTCGACCGAGCGCACGATCGTCATGAAGGTGCGATCCAGGTTTTCCTGCATGGCGTTCTCGGCCTGTCGCGCCAACGTCGCCTCCGCCTTTGCGGAAGCATCGAAAACTACGTTGCCGCTGGCCAGCACGGTCTTCACATTCGTGAAGCCCGCGCCTTCGAATGTTCGCTTCAGCTCGGGCATCTTCGCGTTCATCGGGCTCACACCCCGGAGGAAGGCAACGTAGCGCGGCATGTGGATCTGTTCCTGATCAGCGGTCGCTTATCTTAGTATGAGAGGCGCCATCCGGCATTCCGGCGCACGGATCGTTTGTGCGACAACGAGCTCGCGGCTTCAGGTGCGTTTCTTCTGTGCGGACAAGGTGTGGGGCATCGCTGGGAAGGAAGTATGAGCGAACGGCTGCGAGCGATTGTTGACGATCTGGATATCCAGGCGAGCGATCGGGTGCTCGAGATAGGTTGCGGCCACGGGTTGGCGGCGGGGATGGTCTGCGAGCGGCTGCGCTCCGGCTGTTTGGTAGCTATCGATAAGTCGAAGAAGATGATCGATGCTGCCGTACGTCGGAACCACGCGCATGTGGCTTCCGGTAGGGCGCAGTTTCACGTGACCGACGTGGTGGATTACAAACCCGGTCGCCGCAAGTTCAACAAGATCTTCGCCGTGCGCGTCGGTTTGTTCCATCGCGATCCTTCCCTGGCTCGTTCCTTACTCGAGCCATGGCTCGCTCCCGGTGGCAAGATCGTGCTCGTCTACGACGAGCCGTGAGTCGAGGTACTCAGCGCGTCCCTTGCTGAGCTGTCGACAAGCTCTAGCCAAAGTAGCTCGTCATGCACCCGGTGGCCCATAAACCCAGGCCGAACACCGCATGAGTGATCAAACTCTGCAGTCGTGCGGAAGTGGGATTCGGCGTGCGTGACGCCGCGATGCCCGCGCCCATGGCGGGCTGCATCACCAGGAACGGCACGAGCACCGTGGCGAGACCGAACGTCAGTGCTGGCATCAACGTCGGGTGGCTCAGCCATTCGGATCCCCCGATCCACACGAGCGCCGCTGCAAACACGACACCTGTGAGGTAATGAACAACCCATCCGAGTACTCGCTCGCCAGGCACCGGCGAGGCCGTCGCGATCCGATCATGTCGAAACTTGCCGTGCGTCATGTGACCTACCCATCGTCCGACCAGTGCATAGTCGAGCGGCGGCATGCCTAGCAGCCGCTTGCGGACCAGGCCCCAGAGATCCATGACGATCGTGGCGCCGACGCCTATCGAAACCACTGACAGCAGGTTGCTCAATGTATAGCTCTTCAAAAGCTTCGCGATGCTTGGCAGAGTGCCACTTCAAGTCAACTTGAGGTCAAGAGGAATGGATATCGCTGAGGTGGCCAGGAAGTCTGGCGTTGCCGCGTCGACGCTGCGGTACTACGAAGAAAAAGGCCTGATCGCCTCGATCGGCCGTCACGGGCTGCGCCGTCTGTTCGCGGATTCGGTGCTGGAGCGACTGGCGTTTATCTCACTGGGCCAGTCCGCCGGCCTGTCCCTGGACGAGATCGCCCGAATGTTCGCTCCCGACGGCAATCTGCGCATCGATCGCAAACTGCTTGCTCTCAAAGCCGACGAACTCGACGCGACGATTCGAAAACTAAGCGCCATGCGCGACGGCCTCCGCCACGCCGCCGCCTGCCCCGCCCCAACTCACATGGAATGCCCAACCTTCCGCCGCCTGCTCAGCGCTGCCATCTCCGGCGCCGCTTCGAAACGGAAGCTGAAAGCACCTTCGAAGAAACACCCGCCCAGCCGTTCACGGCGAACGCGTCGGCTTTGAGGCCGCGCAGGATCCGTGGCGGCAGTGCAGTCAGGCGGAGGCTCAGCTGGCGATCACGTAGCCTGGCAAGCGGACATCGAAGCGGACATAGATGCCGTCCTCGATGAGGACGCTACAGCCAACCCAGCTCCGCAATCGCCATCTTGCACCTCCACGTCCGCTTTGGAGTCTACAAGCGGAGGAGGGGGCTGGTAAGAGCCCCCTCTTCTTGTCAGCGAAATTCAGGGAAGCTCCGTCGTTCCCATCAAATATCGATCGCACTCACGCGCGGCGCCGCGGCCTTCGTTGATGGCCCACACGATCAAGCTCTGGCCGCGACGGCAGTCGCCGGCGGCGAAGACGCCTTTGAGGCTGGTGTTGAACTTGCCGTGGTCGGCTTTGACGTTGCTGCGAGCGTCGGTCTCTATGGCGAGATCTTTCAGGAGCATCTGCTCCGGGCCGAGGAAGCCCATGGCCAGCAATACCAGCTGAGCCGGATAAACCTTCTCCGTGCCCGGCACTTCGACCGGAACGAATCCGCCCTTGTCATTCTTCTGCCACTCGATCTGCACGGTGACCACTTCCTTCACCGCGCCTTGATCGTCGGCATTGAAGCGCTTCACGGTCGTGAGATAAGTGCGCGGGTCGGAGCCGAACTTGGCGGCGGCTTCTTCCTGACCGTAGTCCATCTTGTAGACCTTGGGCCACTCCGGCCAGGGATTGTCAGCAGCGCGATCCACCGGCGGCTGGGCCATGATTTCGATCTGAGTGACGGATTTGCACCCGTGGCGCATGGCGGTGCCGACGCAGTCGGTGCCCGTGTCGCCGCCACCGATGACGATGACGTCCTTGCCGCGAGCATGGATCGACGCGTGGTCCGCGCCGCCGTTCAACAAGGCCTGCGTGCTGCCGGTGAGATATTCCATCGCGAAATGGATGCCCTTCGACGATCGGCCTTCGACAGGCAGATCGCGAGGCTGAGTGGCGCCGGTGCAGATCACGATCGCATCGAAGTCGCGCAACAGCAACTGCGGCTCGACGTTGTCGCCCACGTTGGCGTTGCAAATGAACTTGATGCCTTCCTTTTCCATCAGCTTCAAACGCCGTTCGACCACTTCACGCTTGTCCAGCTTCATGTTCGGAATGCCGTACATCAGCAGACCACCCGGGCGGTCGGCGCGCTCGAGCACGGTCACGCTGTGACCGGCCTTGTTCAGCTGTGCGGCGGCGGCGAGGCCCGCGGGGCCGGAACCGATAACGGCCACCTTCTTGCCGGTGCGAGTCTTGGGCGGCTCGGGCAGCACCCAGCCTTCTTCCCAACCCCGATCGACGATGGCGTTCTCGATGGTCTTGATGGTGACGGGAGGATTGTTGATGCCCAGCACGCACGACCCCTCGCAAGGCGCCGGGCACACGCGACCGGTGAATTCCGGGAAGTTGTTGGTCATGTGCAGGCGGTCGAGCGCTTCGCGCCACAGCCCGCGATAGACCAGATCGTTCCACTCCGGAATCACGTTGTTCACCGGACAACCCGAGGCCATGCCGCTGATCAATTTGCCGGTGTGACAGAACGGCACACCGCAATCCATACAACGCGCGGCCTGGTGGCGCAGCCGCTTGTCTTCCATGTGGTGATGAAATTCCTTCCAGTCCTTGACGCGCTCCTGCGGCGTGCGATCGACCGGCAGCTCGCGCAGATATTCGATGAACCCTGTTGGCTTACCCATGACGAGATTGGCTCTTAGCTAAATGATGAATGCGACGGTCAGACTGCGAGTGCGCGCGCGTCGCCGCGTTTGAGCGGGACACGCACGCAGGCAGTCGCAATGGCCTGGCTCTTCATCAGTTACCTCCCACGCGCGCCGTGTCCTTGGCGTTCTCTTCGAACGCCACCATGATGGCGTCGTCACCGGTGAGGCCTTGTTCGTGGGCGCGCTGGATACAAGCCAGCATGCGCTTGTAGTCTCGCGGCAGCACGCGCACGAATTTCTTTACCATGTCATTCCAGTTGTCGAGCACCTGTCGGGCGCGGCCGCTCTTGGTGTAGCCATAATGGCGCTCGATCATCGCGCCGACGGCCGCGATTTCCTCCGGCTCTTCCAGCGGGCCGACATCGACCATTTCCTTGTTGACCTTGGTGTGGAAGTCGCCGTGCTCGTCGAGCACATACGCGACGCCACCGGACATGCCCGCGCCGAAGTTACGACCGGCGGGGCCGAGCACGATGACGCGTCCACCGGTCATGTACTCGCAGCCGTGATCGCCAACTGCTTCGACGACAGCGTGCACGCCGCTGTTACGAACGCAGAAGCGCTCGCCCGCCATGCCGCCGATGTACGCCTCACCGCTGGTCGCACCGTACAGCGCGACGTTGCCGATGATGATGTTCTCGTACGACTTGAAGGTCGAACCGGCCGGCGGGAACAGGATCAGCTTGCCGCCCGACAAGCCCTTGCCGAGATAGTCGTTGGCGTCGCCTTCCAGATAGAAGGTCATGCCACGCGGCAGGAACGCGCCGAAGCTTTGGCCCGCCGAACCCTTGAAGCGAATCTGGATCTTGTCCTCGGGCAGCCCGGCCGAGCCGTACTTGCGAGTGACTTCGCTGCCCGTGATGGTGCCGACCACGCGATTCACGTTGCGAATCGGCAACTCGGCCACGACCTTCTCGCCACGCTCGATCGCCGGCTTGCAGAGCTCCAGCAGGTGAGTCATGTCGAGCGACTTTTCCAGCCCGTGATCCTGCTCCATCTGCTTGAACCGCGGCGTGTTCTCGCCCGACTCCGGCTGATACAGCAGGTTGCTGAAGTCCAGGCCCTTGGCCTTCCAGTGATTCACAGCCTTGCGTGGCTCAAGACGATCGACGCGGCCGATCATCTCGTCGACGGTGCGGAAGCCGAGCTGTGCCATGAGCTCGCGCATTTCCATGGCGATGAAGCGCATGAAATTCACGACGTGCTCCGGCTTGCCCGCGAACTTCTCGCGCAGACGCGGATCCTGAGTCGCGATGCCGGCGGGGCAGGTGTTCAAG
Organism: Steroidobacter gossypii; assembly: GCF_016801985.1. Classification (GTDB taxonomy): domain Bacteria; phylum Pseudomonadota; class Gammaproteobacteria; order Steroidobacterales; family Steroidobacteraceae; genus Steroidobacter; species Steroidobacter gossypii. The sequence continues at coordinate 1,477,973 of NZ_JAEVLS010000001.1, forward strand.
TGACACACCCGCATCATGATGCAACCCGTCGCCACCAGCGGCGCCGTGGCGAAGCCGAATTCTTCAGCGCCCAGCAGAGCGGCGACGATGACGTCGCGACCCGTCTTCAGCTGACCGTCAGTCTCGACAGCGATACGGCTGCGCAGATTGTTCATCACCAGCGTCTGGTGAGTCTCGGCGAGACCGAGTTCCCACGGCAGACCGGCATGAGCAAGTGACGTTACCGGCGACGCGCCGGTGCCACCATCGTGACCGCTGACCAGCACGACATCGGCGTGCGCTTTGGCGACGCCAGCCGCAACGGTGCCAACGCCCACTTCCGCCACCAGCTTGACGCTGATGCGGGCGTGACGGTTCGCGTTCTTCAGGTCATGAATCAGCTCGGCCAGATCTTCGATCGAGTAGATGTCATGATGCGGCGGCGGCGAAATCAAACCGACGCCGGCAGTGGTGTGACGGGTCTTGGCGATCCACGGATACACCTTGGTGCCAGGCAGCTGGCCGCCTTCACCGGGCTTCGCGCCCTGCGCCATCTTGATCTGAATCTCGTTGGCGCTGACCAGATATTCGCTGGTCACGCCGAAGCGGCCCGACGCGACCTGCTTGATCGCCGAGTTCTTCGAATCGCCGTTGGGCAGCGGCTTGAAGCGCGCCGGGTCCTCGCCGCCTTCGCCGGTGTTGCTCTTGCCACCGATACGATTCATGGCAATCGCCAGTGTCTCGTGCGCTTCCTGGCTGATCGAGCCGTAAGACATCGCGCCGGTCTTGAAGCGCTTCATGATGTTCTCGATCGGCTCGACTTCCTCGAGCGGAATGGCGTCGCCGAACTTGAAGTCCAGCAGGCCGCGCAAGGTGCACAGGTTGGTGGCCTGCTCGTTGACCAGCCGCGAGTATTCCTTGAACTGGTTGAAGTTGTCGTTGCGGACCGACTTCTGCAGCCGATGGATCGACTCGGGATTGAACAGGTGATATTCGCCATCCGCGCGCCACTGATACTGGCCGCCGACCGGCAGCGTGTGACGATCGGTGGGGCGCTCGGGGAACGCGGCGCGGTGACGCACCAGCACTTCCTGCGCGATCACGTCCATGCCGATGCCGCCGACGCGCGAGGCCGTCCAGGTGAAGTACTCGTCGATCACATCCTGACGCAGACCGACGGCTTCGAACACCTGCGCGCCGCGATAGCTCTGGATGGCGGAAATGCCCATCTTCGCCATCACCTTGATGATGCCCTTGGTCGCGGCCTTCACCAGGTTCTTGCAGGCGGTCTTGTGATCGATGTTGGTCAGGCGCTCGTCGCGGATCATGCTGTCGATGGTCTCGAACGCGACGTATGGATTGATCGCGCTCACGCCATAGCCGATCAGCAACGCGAAGTGATGCACTTCGCGCGCTTCACCGGTTTCGATCACGAGGCTGACGCGCGTGCGCAGGCCTTCGCGAATCAAGTAGTGATGCAGGCCGGCGACCGCGAGCAGCGCCGGAATGGGCGCGAACTCTTTGTTCACACCGCGATCGCTGAGGATCAGGACGTTCACTTCCTCTTCCTCGATCATGCGGCGGGCCATCAGCCGGATTTCTTCCATCGACTTCACCAGGCCCTTTTCGCCGCGAGTCACGCGGAACAGGCTTGGCAGCACGCCAACGCGCAGATTCGGCAGATCCATCCGGCGCACCTTGGCGAATTCCTCGTTGGTGAGAATCGGCCACTTCAGTTCCAGGCGACGACAGTCGGCCGGCTGCGGGTTCAGCAGGTTGCCTTCCGAGCCCAGGCGCGTTTCCGCCGAAGTGATGATCTCTTCACGGATGCTGTCGATGGGGGGGTTGGTGACTTGCGCGAACAGCTGCTTGAAATAGTCGTACAGCAGGCGCGGCTTGTTGGACAGCACCGCCAGCGGCGTGTCGTTGCCCATGGAACCGACGGCTTCCACACCATTCTGTGCCATCGGCGCGAGGATGATGCGCTCGTCTTCGAACGTGTAGCCGAACGCGACCTGACGTTGCAGCAGCGTATCGTGATCCGGCGCCGGCACTTCCGGCGCGGGCGGCAGATCGTTGATGTGCACCAGATGATCGTTCAGCCACTGGCGATACGGACGCTCGGTGGTGATGGTCTTCTTGATCTCATCGTCTTCGATGATGCGACCCTGCTCGGTGTCCACCAGGAACATGCGACCGGGCTGCAGCCGGCCCTTGATCAGCACGTTCTCGGGCGCGATCTCGAGCACGCCGGCTTCGGACGCCATCACCACCAGGCCATCCTTGGTCACGTAATAACGCGACGGACGCAGCCCGTTGCGATCGAGCAGCGCGCCGATCTGCTTGCCGTCGGTGAACGCGATCGCGGCCGGGCCGTCCCACGGCTCCATCAGCGACGAGTGATATTGATAGAACGCGCGCTTGGCGTCGTCCATGGTCTGGTGATTCGACCAGGGCTCGGGAATCATCATCATCATGGCGTGCGGCAGCGAGCGGCCGGCCAGCACCAGCAGCTCCAGCGTGTTGTCGAACATCGCCGAGTCGCTGCCGTTCGGATTGATGATGGGCAGGATCTGCGGCATGTCTTCGCCGAACGCTTCGGACTGGAACAGCGCTTCGCGAGCGTGCATCCAGTTGGCGTTGCCGCGCACGGTGTTGATCTCGCCGTTGTGAGCGACATAGCGATACGGGTGCGCCCGATCCCAGCTCGGGAACGTGTTGGTGCTGAAACGCGAATGCACCAGCGCGATCGCAGTCTCCATGCTCGGATCCTGCAGATCCGGGAAGTAGGGTCCGAGCTGCTCGGTCAGCAGCATGCCTTTGTAGACGAGCGTCTTATAAGAAAGGCTCGCGACATACCACGAGGCTGCGCCCTCCATGGTCGAAGTGCGGATCTCGCTGTAGGCGCGCTTGCGAATCACATACAGCTTGCGCTCGAACGCGAGCGCATCCGGCAATGCCGGATTGCGGCCGATGAACACCTGCCGCATATACGGCTCGCACGACTTCGCCGTATCGCCGAGCGAGGAGTTGTTGGTCGGCACCGTGCGCCAGCCGAGGACAGTCTGACCTTCGGACTGCACGATCTGCTCGAAGCGCTCTTCGATGCGCCGACGCAGCGTCGGATTGCGCGGCAGGAACACGATGCCGCAGCCGTAGTGCTCGGGCTCGGGCAACTCGATGCGCGATTTCTTTGCCGCCGCCACCAGGAACTGATGGGGCATCTGAATCAGCACACCGGCACCGTCGCCAGTATTGGTTTCCGCGCCGCAGGCGCCGCGGTGATCCAGATTGGTCAGGACCTGCAGGCCCTGTTGCAAAATCTTGTGCGATTTTCGGCCTTTAATGTCTACGACGAAGCCGACGCCGCAAGCGTCATGCTCGTAAGCGGGATCGTACAGACCCTGCTTGCCTGGACGGGTGGTGCGCCCCTTCGTCAGGGCAACCTCATTCACAGCCTCTTCCTTGGAGGCCCCTTCAGTGCCGTTTCTCATGTTGGCCTACCGTTAACCATCGTCGGGAAAATCGCACCTGTCCATGCCTGTCGACGTGAGCGACGCGCATGGTCAGGGCCGCACTTCGGATCCCTCCAGGAATCTGGCAGCGACAGCACTGCATCCCAAGAGGCGCTCCGGCGCGGGACCGTCGCCGCGGCGCGCGGCGTCAGATCCTCGGTGTCGAGCACCGCGATCACGGTCTAAGTCTTTGATTCAGTAGGGCTGATTCGCGAAGGTTGGCAGCGCGTAAGGCCGGCCAGGGCCTCGACGCGGACAAGCGCGTTGAATACAACCCGAAGGAATGCCAGCCATATTACAGAGTGAGGTCCCTGCGTCAATGCGGCGCGAAAGGCAAGTACCGTGGCGGTTATTTGCGCATGACCTGGACGAAGGTCACTTTCCAGTCGCCGGCCTCGCGGCGCAGGGCGATCCTGAAGGTATGCAGGTCGGCCGCGAGGTCCCATTGCCTGGTGGCGGCCGCGTCGCGACCGACCATTCCGACCAGCACCTGCGCACGCGCTTCGCCTTCGCTCGGGAAGGTCAGATCCTCGATGCGCGTGAGCAAATGAATCGACTGATTGGCGATGAAGTAGCCGCGCAGGTAACGGGCCACCTCTTCGGGCCCCATCCCGTCGGCGCCGCGATAGTCCTCGGACACATGCTCCATCACGTCGCCGACATCCCGGTTCTCCGCGGCCAGCTCCATCTGTTCGATGACCGCCCGCACCTGCTGCTCGGGTGAATCTGCGTCCCCGCATGCAGCGAGCAGGCCTAGTGACATGAACAGCAACGCAAATACGTTGATCTGGGAAACGGTTCGCTGAATGCGCATGCAGGCCTGGGGCAGTGTACTGAAGTTGCATTTACCAGCCGCGAAGCGGGCTGGAACATTCGATGACTATGCTGGACCGCCACGACTGCAGGCAACGCCGCGCGTCAGGATCTGTGCGCTTGACCCGCTTCCGGGTGCATGCTCAGATCGATCGACGCCCGACAGCTGCAACTGGCCATGAATAAAGCATTACGTAGCGTCGGTGCGGCGCGCGCGCCTGTGTGCACATCCGTTGGGAGGATTTTATGAAGTCGGTATCTGCCCATGTTTCAGGGGTGAAATCGTCGGGCGTGCGCGTGGCCGCCGCGTTGTTGCTGAGTCTGCCGCTCGCGGCGGGCGCGCAAGGCTTGTTGGGCCAGAAGAAAGGCCAGGGCGGCAGCGAGATTCAGGGTTCGGCCGGTCCCGGCGGCTCGCAGGGCGCCAACGGCCTGGAACATTGCGATAAGCCGATGGGCGCGATCGCTGTGGTCGAGCCGCAGGACTACGTGTCGCAGTCGCTGTCGCGTTACGGCCTGCAGTCGCCCACCGGTTTGATCCGCATGATGGTGCAGCAGTCGAACTGTTTCATCGTCGTGGAGCGCGGCATCGGCATGCAGAACATGATGCAGGAACGAGCGCTGCAGGAGTCGGGCGAGCTGCGCCAGAATTCGAACATGGGCGGCGGCCAGATGGTCAGCGCCGACTTCGTGCTCACACCTGCTGTGGTGTTTTCGGAGAACGATGCCGGCGGCATGGGTGGCGCGCTCGGCGGCTTGCTTCCCGGTTCCAGCGGGCGCGTGCTCGGCGCGGTCGCCGGCGGTTTGAAGTTCAAGGAAGCTCAGACCAGCATGCTGGTCACCGATTCGCGCACCGGCGTTCAGGTCGCGTCCGCTGAAGGCAGCTCGAAAAAAGCCGACCTGAAGCTCGGCGGATTGGCCTTCGGCGGCGGCGCAGCCGGCGCGCTCGGCGGCTACACCAAGACCAACGAAGGCAAAGTGATCGCCGCCAGCCTCATGGACAACTACAACAACATCGTGCGCTCGGTTCGCAGCCAGCCGAGCCTGCAGCGCGATGTGGGCACGCTCGCCGAAGAGGCGGGCAGGAAGACCAAGGGCGGCGCCGTCTTCAACGAAGGCGATACCATCGTGCCGAAGCTCGGCAACCTGAAGGTCTACGCCTCCGCCAGCGATTCGTCACCCACCGTCGCGACCCTCGCCAAGGGTGAAGAGATGATCTTCATGGGCGAGGAACAAGACGGCTACCTGAAGATCGAATCCAGCAACGGCGGCGGCTGGGTCAAAAAGGTTTTGGTGACGCGCTGACGCGCGCTACGGAGCGAAGCCGGGCGGGATAAGATTCCGCCCGGCTTTTTTATTTCTGCTCTGTGGTTGATTTGCTCCTTGGCTACTGTTGGAACAGCGACAGATCGTTGATACGAACGGAACCGTCCTGCTTGGTCGCCACCAATGGGAGAGGGGAGCTACAGTGAACCCCGCCAGCGGAACCAGAGAGTTCGCGTTGCGCGATCCGGACGGTTACGACGTCATGGTCAGTGCGCTTAGCTGAGCGTGAGTATGCGTAATTTGCTGGCACGGATCTGGAGCTCACGGAGCGATGGTTCTGCTCCGTCATCGCTCTTGAGCGATCCAACCTCCAGGCACGAGCTGAGTCGTCGACGAGAAGCGTGGGTGCTTCTATCGGATCTCTGGCTCGACACGGAAATCAACCGAATACCTGGCGCGCTCACTCGCGCAACTTCCGTACTCGGTGGAACAACTGGACGAGATCTGTGTGTTCGAGGTCGGTCCTGTCTTGTTCTCGAACCTGGAAAGCGTTGCAGGCGAGTGGGCGGGATTCGATCCGAGCTGGCTGGAGCAGGAAATATTGAAAGCCATGGCCCATGTCGAGTCCAGAGACAGGGCGTGGCGGCGCAGAAAGCGAACCATGCATATCGCCGGCGGCACATGGCAGGAAGTGCGGACCAAGATCGAGCAGATCCGCAACCAGGCGGCCCTCAATATATCTCTCGATCGGCCGCGCCCGGGCTGACTCGACGCGTATGCTGGGCCGACCCCCAGACGTTCATCGACATATCAGGTGGCCGCGATGGAAAAGCAGGCCCTTGCACCCGGCATCTTCACAATCAGTGACGTCCTCGGCGCGGATGAATGCCGCCAGCTGATCGCGCGTGCCGAACGGCGAGGTTTTCATGCCGCCACCGTGGACGCGATCGATGGGCCGCGGCTGGACAAAGACATGCGGAACAACGATCGAGCGATCGAGGATGACTTCGATCTCGCGCGACGGCTTTGGAGTCGAGTGCGAAAATTCGTGCCTCGCACGCTAGGCACGCGCGTGCGAGGGCTCAACGAGCGCTTTCGGTACTATCGATACACTCCCGGCCAGCGGTTCGACTGGCACTTCGATGGCTCCTTCATCCGCCCGAACGGGGAGCTGAGCAGGCTCACGTTCATGATCTATCTGAACCAGGAGTACCAAGGAGGCGAGACGCGTTTCGAGTCCGTATCGGTCGTCGGCAAACCGGGCATGGCGCTGCTGTTCGAGCACGAGCTCCTGCACCAGGGCGCCGAGGTCACCAGCGGAATCAAATACGTGCTTCGCTCCGATGTCATGTACAGCGGCTGGAAGCAGATTTGAGCATCACGACGCCGGGTCGTATTGGAAGACGCGCAGTTCCTGGGCGCAACGGCATGCCTTTGCGATCCGCGCAGCCCATGCGACTGCCTCGTCGCGCGAGGGCACTTCGAGGATGGTGAAGCCGCCATTCAGCTGGGGCGCCCATGGATAGCCGCCCTCGGCGAACGAGCCGTCAGCCGAGACGAGCACGGGCGCCACGCTTTCGTCGATGCCGCCGCCGAAGACGTAGACACCAGCGACCTTCGCTTCTTCGATCACGGCATGGGCGTCGTGGACTACCGCATCCCACTCGCCGTCGGGCACGACCATGGCGGCGCTGGGAAAGGAGATCAGGTATTTGGCCATGATGATATTTCCTTGAGAATCGATGACGGTTGTCACGCGAGCATCGATGCTTTGTCGTTGCGTGTCGGAACCCGCCGTGTGTTGGCCTCTGGCGGTGGTACTGGCGGCGGCGGTGTCCACATTGCGCAACTTCCGTCCGCCGCTTCGAACTGCCGCAGCTCGACGATGGCGCCGATGGCGATTTCCCGGCTACCCATTCCAAGATGACCGTAGCGGCCCTCGGGGCCAACCGTGGCGTACACGCGAGCAAACATGACTCGGCTATGACCGTCGCCCGGTATTCCGGTCATCATCTCTGCAAAATCATCGGGAACAGCCGTAATCCACCATTTCTCATACGAAGTGTTGGGTAACGGCACGAAGAACGCCTCTTCGAAACCCCACCTGATGCAGCCGCTGTATTCGATGGGGTCATCGGGAATCGCCGTGGCGCTCCAAGCCACACCCGCGCAGCACGCAACGACCGCGCCGGCCAGCAGGAGATGGCGTTTCATGGCGCGGGCTCCCGAGCTCAACGATCCTATTTCACGCGATAGATCGCGCAGAGCTTGTGCCCGTCGGGATCGCGAACATAGGCCAGATGCATGGGGCCCAAGCTGCCCTCGCGCAGTCCCGGCGGGTCTTCGATGGAAGTGCCGCCGTGGGCGAGTGCTGTGTCGTGGAATTCTTTGACTTGCTCCGGCGAGTTGCACTTGAAGCCGATGGTTCCGCCGTTTGCAAACGTCGCCGGCTCATCGTTGATCGGCTGGCTGATACAAAAGGTGCTGCCGTCGTGTCGATAGAAAAGTCGGATGTGACCGGTAGTTGAGACGTTTCGCAGCGGTTCACGCGCCCCCAGCAATCCGAGCACAGCGTCGTAGAAGCGCTTCGAGCGCTCGATGTCATTCGACCCGATCATGACGTGATTGAACATGTCTTCGCCCCTCGAAGGTCCCGATGTCGGGCTCTGGTTCGCCCTGTTGTGATGAGCGGGATGATAGCACTCGAGGCGGCCGAACATGGACCGTGCTGGCGGGGCGATCCTTCCCTGAACTTCCCATGGTGCTTCGCTGAAGCCGCCGAGGCGACGTGCGATTGCACGCGCCTGGGCAGATGAAAAGCGCGGCTACTACCTCGGCGCCCGAATCCAATCCAACCGGTCATCCGGCTCCTTCTTCGGCGACGCGCTCACCCAATTCGCCGCATCGTTCACATCACCCTTGCCCGTGTACTTCGCGTAAGCGGGGTAGGGGAACAAAGGCCGGGTGCGAACCACCCCTTGCGGGCCGTTCTGTGTGGCGACGACACGATCGGGCGCCTGGCCCTTTTCGACCCACTTCACGATCTCCGGCAGCAAGTCGAATGTATTCGGCGCGTCGCCGCCGCGGCAATGGAACATGCCTGGCACCATGAACACGCGGAACCACTCGCGCACTTTCTCGCCGCCGCCCTGCCGCGATGTCACGTGAGCGTAGTAATCGAGCAGCGCCATCGGCGACACGCCGGCGTCGGCCCAGCCGTGATAAACGATGAGTTTGCCGCCGCGCTGCTCGAACTTACGCAGATCGGGCGCTTCGAACGGAGCGACGGGATCATACAAACGCGCCATCTGTTCGGTCTTGGCTACGTCGGTGTCGAAGTCGAAAGTGCGATAGTTGTAATCGGCCGGCGGATTGGTCGGGAACGCGAGATAACGCAAATAGCCTTCGGCGAGCGAACGGCGGCCCGCGCCACTCCAGGAGAGCTCGCTGCCATAGGGCGTGGCGCCAGGCATCAGTTTCTCGCCGCGACTGTTGACCGGTCCACTGTACAGAGCCTTGGCGCTTGCGACCTGTTCGGCCGTCAAGCAATCGGGGCCATCGTCTTTCTTGCACTGAAGCCTGACCGGATCGAACTTGCATGCGCGCGGATCGGTGAGAATCCCATCGACGAGCCCGTCGAGTTTGTCACACGCCTTCATCACGCCTGCGTTCAGCACGGCGAGCTTTGCGGGCGTGAACACTTCGGAGCCATCGTCGCGCAGCAGCTTCTGAGCATCCCAATTGTTGGCGATCGCCCCCAAGCGGCCAGGGAAGGCGGGATCGCCCGCGATGATGCCGTCGAAATCCTCGGGATAGCGCTGCGCCTCTGTAAGACCTTCACGACCGCCGGTGGAACAGCCGCGAAAATATGAGCGCGCCGGCCGCTTGCCATAGTAACGTTCGGCCAGTGCCTTACCGGCAACGGACATCAAATGCGTGGAACGGCCAGCGTAATCTTCGCGAAGCGCAGGATCGCTTCCCCAGATGGGATCTTTGATCGCGTGCCCGACGTGCCCCATGTTGTGAGCGGCGACGACGAAGTTGGCCGCGAGCGCGTCGGCGCAGTTGTTGATGTTGATCACGCCGCAGAAACCGCCGCAGCCCACCTGAAAATAGCGGCCGTTCCAGCTCTTGCTCGGCAGTCGCACCTCGAACTGAATCTGCGGCTGGATATATCCGTTGACCGCGCAATACTCTCCGGTTCCGTCGCCGGCCGGCACCATCCTTGCCGAAAGCACGGACAGCGGCGCTTCGAAACTGTTCTTAAAATCTTCCTCGACCAGCCGCTCGCATTGCATCGCGCCGCCGATCTGAGCATCGAGCGCCGCCACCGGAGCAGCTGGCTGCGATGCGTACGCGCCACCGCTCGCAGCAAGTGGCGCCACGGAGAACAGGACATGGACAAGGATTTTCATCGTGGACTGCACGGGCTTTCCTCTCGACGGGCAAAGTTGAGAATTCTTTTCGCCGGGCCGGCGTAAGCGCGATGACGGTGCATGAACTGTGCGCCTGTGCACCATCTTCGCCGCGTTCCCGGCGTGAATCAGGCTTGAATTATTACGGCCTGCCTCTCTATGATCGTCATACATCATACAAAAATACCATCGTATTATCGGTTCGAATGGTGGTATGCAAGTTGCATTGCCCAGGTTGCCTGGGACGCAGTATCGGAAGTTGACGCGTGTGGGGATCGTGATGCCGCAAGGGATCACTTAACTTTTGAGGAGCTTGCATGAGATTCAGCACTACCCGGTCGGTTGGCGGGTTCGCCCTGCGGATGAGCCAGGCCGTGGCGCTGGCAGCGGCCGCGACGGTGCCGGCCGTCAATGCGCAGGAGCCGGTCGTGGAGGAGATCGTCGTTACCGCCACCAAGCGCGAAACGACCATGAAGGACACCCCGGCCGCCATCGCGGCGGTGAGCGGCGATGCGATTCGCGAAAGCCAGGCGTTCTCGTTGGAGAGCTTCACGCGCTTGGATCCGTCCATCCAGGTCAACAACCGCGGCGTGGGTGACAACCAGATCATCGTCCGCGGCATCTCCTCGTCCGGCAAGCCCACCGTGGGCCTGTATTTCGACGAAGCCGTGATCACCGGCCTCGGTCTCGACGGCGGCAGCGACAATCAGCCCAACATTCAACTGCACGACATGGAGCGCGTCGAAGTGCTCAAGGGTCCGCAGGGCACGCTGTTCGGCGCGGGCTCGATGAGCGGCACGGTGCGCTTCATCACCAACAAACCAGATCTGTCACGGAGCTCGTTTGGGTTCAGCGGCTCGGCCGCCAGCGTCAAGGACGGCAACGAGCTGTATCAAGGCGAGTTCATGGCCAACGTGCCGCTGATCCAGGACAAACTGGGCGCGCGCGCGGTGGTGTGGGGCGATTCCGGCGGCGGTTACATCGACCAGACCAGCTCGGCCGGCTACGCCGAGAACGTGAACGATCACAGCATCTGGGGCGGCCGGCTGATCCTGGCCTCGCAAGTGACCGATGCGCTCAAGGTCACGGCCACCGGTTTGTATCAGGAGAGCGAGGCCGACGGCTCGCAATATTTCGAGTTCGGCCAGCCCGATTATCAGAATATTTCTCCCACGCTCGAGCCGTTCGAGGACGAGACCCGGCTGTTCAGCCTGGTGGCGGATTACACCACCGGCTTCGGTGTGTTCACCGCGACCACCTCGTACATGGATCGCGAGCTGTACTTCTCTCGTGACAGCACGCCGACCGCGCGCTTCTTCGGCGTGCCGTTCGATCTCGCGTATCACCAGGGCCAGGAGATATCCAACTGGTCCTCGGAAGTGCGTTTCGCCTCGACTTTCGATGGGCCGCTGCAGTTCGTGGCGGGTGCGTTCTATGCGGAGCTCGAAGCCGATAGTCAGAATGCCGCGCTGCTGGTGTTCGACGATAGCGGTGTCGCTACCTGCCGCTTTCACAACGACTGCGTCGCCAACGGCTTCGCCTCCACCGACATCAATTCGGCGCTCGTCGAGACCAACATCGATCAGCTCGCGCTGTTCTCCGAAGTCGAGTACAAGTTCTCGGAAAAGTGGACGGGCACGCTCGGCGTTCGCTACTACGACGCAGACATCTTCGAAGGCAAGATCGAGACGCAGGAGCTGGCTCGGCCGCCGCAGGCGGAGCCACGAGTGCTGCTGGCTGAAACGGTCAGCGAGGACGAAATCAGCTACAACTTCGCATTGTCGTATGCGGCCACCGACGATACGACCTTCTACGCGCGTATCGCTTCGGGCTTCCGTCCTGGCGGCGTGAACGATTGGCGCTCGGCCGCCGCGCGCGGCGTGTCCGTACCGGCGAAGTACGATTCGGACACGCTGTGGAACTACGAGTTGGGCGTGAAGAGCTACATGTTCGATCGCGCGCTGTACACCGAATTGTCGGTGTATCGCATCGACTGGTCGGATCAGCAGATCTCATTGCAGGATCCGAACGCCATCTTTGCGTACATCGGCAACGCGGGTAAGAGCTTCGTCAACGGTGTGGAGCTGCAGATCAATGCGCAGCCCACGGACACGCTCACTCTGAGCATCGGCGCGACGTACACCGATTCTCGTCTGTCCGAAGACATGCCCGTGCCGCCGATTCCGCCGCCGACGGAACAGGACCCGAATCCGACACAACCGCCATACGGCTTCGAAGGCGACCGCATTCCGTATAGCCCGAAGTGGGCATTCGCAGGCTCGGCGCAGTACGAGATTCCTTTCTCGTCCGACGTGACCGGCTATGCGAGCACCAACTTCAACTACCGCAGCGTCTCGTACACCGCGTTCAACCGCTCGTTCGGCGCGACCAACTATCAGGAGCTGGACAACTACTTCCTGATGGGCGTGCGCTTCGGCGTGCGTTACGGCGCATGGGACACCAGCGTCTTCGTCGAGAACGTCACCGACGAAGTGCCGGATCTCGGCTTGCGCGTGACGGGTGACGGTTATCGCGTGTACACCGCACGGCCCATGACCGCAGGTGTGCGAGTCTCGACTCGTTTCTAATCCGACGGGAAAATGCGGCGGCCACTCCCACGAGGGGTGGCCGCCGTTCGTTTATCTATTGCCAGCCGCGTTACAACCGATGAACGTGGCGCTGTGGCGATCCAGCATCGGGCCGTGCCTGCGTCTTCGTGCATGACTGAGCAGAAAATCTTCTTGCGAGGCTGGCTGACCGTGGTGGTATGCCTGCTGGGCATTTCTACCGGGCCGGCAGCCTTCGGGCTGGCGTCGTTGTTTCTGCTGGGCGGGCCGCTCGGCGAGGAATTTGGCTGGAGCCGCACGGCCATCAGCACTGCCGTGTCGGTGATGATGCTGTGTACGGCCTTTTCCCTGCCGTTCATGGGCCGGCTGGTGGATCGCTTCGGCGTGAAGAAGGTGCTGGTGCCGTCCATCGTGGTGTTCGGCCTGTGTTTCCTGGCGGCGTCGATGATTTCAAATTACTGGCAGTTCATCGCGCTGTATGTGGCGATGGGCACGATCGCCGTGGGGACCAACAGCGTGCCTTACATGCGAGTGTTGACGGCGTGGTTCGACCGTCGGCGCGGATTGGCGATCGGTATTGCCGGCAGCGGCACAGGCCTGGGCTTCGGTTACGTGCCGCTCGTCACCGAACAGTTGGTTTCACACTTCGGCTGGCGGGGCGGTTACTTCGGGCTCGGTTTGATCATGCTGTTGTTCACGCTGCCGATGGTCGTGTTTCTGTTGCATGAGAGGCCGCAGACGGTCGGCTTGCACCCGGATGGAGCAGCGTCCGACGAGGCCGCCGCGCATCCAGCCGCGACTGGCGATTCGCTGAATCAAGCCATGCAGCGACGTGACTTCTGGAGCTTGATCGTGATCTTCGCCGGGCTCGCGTTCGTGCTGTACGGCTTGATCCCGCACATGGTGCCGATGCTCCAGGATCGCGGCGTGCCGGTGAATCAGGCGTCGTGGCTGGCGTCGGCATTCGGCTGGGCCGCGTTCGGCGGGCGTCTGCTGATTGGATTTCTGGTCGATCGCTACGACGCGCGACGCATCGCCTTCGTATTCTTTTCCTTGTCGGCTATAGGCCTGGGGCTATTGTCGGTGCCGATGCCGATCTGGGCGTTCACGGTCGCGGCGATCATGCTGGGCCTGAGCCTGGGCGCGGAAGTCGACATGCTGGCGTATCTGACGAGCCGGTACTTCGGCCTGGCGAATTTCGCCCAGATCTTCGGCGTGATGTTCTCGGCTGTGATGGTGGCCATGAGCCTGAGCCCGCTGGCGTTCGGCGCCGTGTACGACTACACCGGCTCATATAAATCCATTCTGGGTCTGGGCGTGCCGCTGTGCCTGCTCGCAATCGTGTTGGTGCTGATGCTGCGGCCGTACGGCGAACGCGCTCGCGGCGGACCGATCTCGGTGACTTGAGCTCGACACAAAAAAGAGGCCCGGGGTTCGCCCGGGCCAGCCTCAAGCAAACATTTGATTTCGGGCGTTACGCCGATTCTTTCGGACCGCCCTTGTCGGCGATCTGCACGCGGAAGCCCGAGCGCAGCTGCGGGTAGTAATCCCAGATCGCCAGGTGCTGCGTGCAGCGGTTGTCCCAGAACGCTACCGAATGCGGCTCCCAGCGGAAGCGCACCTGGAAGTACGCATTCTCGCAATGATGGAACAGAAACTGCAGGATCGCGGCGCTCTCCGCCTCCGGCACTTCGTTGATGCGCGCAGTGAAACCTTTGTTCACGAACAGGACCTTGCGGCCCGTCACCGGATGAGTGCGAATCACGGGATGCACGGCTACGGGGAACTTGCCGTCCGGGTTGAAGCGACCGAACGCGAGCTTGCCGTCGTGAGTCGCGGTGAGGCCTTCGAGATAAGCCTTCATGCGATCCGAAAGCGCATCGTAGGCGGCGTACATGCTGGCAAAGACTGTGTCGCCGCCCATGGTCGGCAGCGTGTGCAAATACAGGATGCTGCCCATCGGCGGAATCGTGGCGCAGGACATGTCGGTGTGCCATTCCTCGCCCGCGACGTGCTTGGAATTCGCGTCCGCCTGCAGCTTGCGAACTTCCGGATGATCCGGCAGCCCCTGCAGTGCGTGGATCTGCAACTCGCCGAAATACTGGCCGACGCGCTTCAACGACGGCGGATCGAGCTGCTGGTCGCGGAAGAAAATCACCTGATGATCGGCCAGCGCCTGGTTCAGGTCTGCGATCTGTTGAGCGGTGAGCGGCTGCGACAGATCGATGCCCGAAAGCACGGCGCCGATGGTCGGCGTGAGCCGGTCGGCCCTCAAGGTCTGATAACTCTGGCTGGGCGGGACGGCGGGCTTCGGATTGGCGGCCATAGGCATCTCGGACTTCAAAAGAACTGAATTGATCTACGACTCGAGTTACGACGCTAGTTTGTTGGCGCGGATGGCAGTGTCTTCGACGGCGGCGTCACGGGCTCGCACCAGATCGAGCGCGACGTCGGTGATCATGTCCTCCTGACCGCCGACCATGCGACGGCGGCCGAGCTCGACCAGGATCGTGCGCGTGTCGAGCCCATACATGGCCGCGGCTTTTTCCGCATGGCGCAGGAACGAGGAATAAACGCCGGCATAGCCGAGCGTCAATGTTTCCCGGTCGACGCGCACCGGTCGATCCTGCAACGGTCGAACCAGATCTTCGGCCGCGTCCATCAGCTTGAACAGATCGCAGCCATGCTGCCATCCGTAAACATCGGCAGCGGCAATAAAGACTTCCAAGGGCGCGTTCCCGGCGCCTGCGCCCATGCCGGCGAGGCTCGCGTCGACACGGATCGCGCCGTTCTTCACGGCCAGAATGGAGTTAGCGACGCCCAGGCTGAGATTGTGATGTGCGTGGATGCCGCGCTCTGTCTCAGGCTTCAACACGCGATCGTATGCCTGGAAGCGCGCGGCGGTGTCATCCATCGTCATCGCGCCGCCTGAGTCGGTGACATACACACAGTGCGCACCGTAGCTTTCCATCAGCTTGGCCTGCGCGGCGAGCTGCTCGGGCGGAATCATGTGGCTCATCATCAAGAAGCCGGAGACGTCCATGCCGAGCTTGCGTGCGTATTCGATGTGCTGCTGAGAAACATCCGCTTCGGTGCAGTGAGTGGCGATGCGCACGGAACGGACGCCCAGATCGAACGCGTGTCGCAGATCGTGCACGGTACCGATGCCGGGCAGGAGCAGGGTCGTGAGCCTGGCGTGTTGAATCACGCTGGCCACGGCTTCGATCCATTCCCAGTCGGTGTGCTTGCCGAAACCGTAGTTGAACGACGATCCGGCGAGGCCGTCGCCGTGTGCGACTTCGATCGCGTCGACGCGCGCTTCGTCCAGCGCTTTGGCAATCGCTTTGACGTGATCGATGCCGTACTGATGACGGATGGCATGCATGCCATCGCGCAATGTCACATCTTGAATGTACAGTTTGCTAGTCGGGCTCATGCAGCGATCTCCGCAGGGAGATTGAGCGCCACGCGCTCGGCGGTGCGCAGCGCGGCGGAGGTCATGATATCGAGATTCCCTGCGTAGGCCGGCAGATAGTGAGCCGCGCCCTCGACTTCGAGGAACACGCTGACTTTGAGACCGACGAAGGCGGCGTCCACGTCTTTGAACGGCAGCTTGACGCCGGGGCCGACGCGTTCGAACTGCACGCGTTGTTTCAAGCGATAGCCGGGAACGTAGCTCTGGACTTCGGCGACCATCTTCTGCACCTCGGCTTCGATGGCGCTCTCATCGGCGAGTGGCGTCAGGCAATACACGGTGTCGCGCATGACCAGCGGAGGCTCGGCGGGGTTCAACACGATAATGGCCTTACCGTGCCGCGCCCCGCCTACCTGTTCGATGGCTCGTGCCGTGGTCTCAGTGAACTCGTCAATGTTTGCTCGGGTACCCGGGCCGGCGGAACGGCTGGCGATCGACGCGACGATCTCCGCGTACAACACCGGCGTGACTTTACCGACCGCTGCGACGACGGGAATCGTCGCCTGCCCGCCGCAGGTCACCATGTTCAGATTGGGCGCGCCCAGATGTTGCTCGCCGTTGACCGGCGGAATCACGAAAGGACCGATGGCGGCGGGCGTCAGATCGATGAGTGTCTTGCCATGCGCACGGAGCACGCTGTCGTGATGTTTGTGCGCGCCGGCGGAAGTGGCGTCGAACACGATGCGCACGTCCTGAAATTCCGGCATGGCCAGGAAACCGTCGATGCCTGCCGAGGTGGTCGCAACACCCAATCGCTGGGCGCGCGCCAGGCCTTCCGATTGCGGATCCACGCCGACCATCGCCGCCATGTGTAGCGTGCGACTGGTGCGCAGGACCTTGATCATCAGGTCCGTGCCGATATTGCCGGAGCCGATGATCGCTACTGGGACGCGCTCTGTACTCGCCATGCCGGGTGTCCGGGTGAAGGAAGGCCATTAAGGTAGTATGATCATACAATATTATCAAATACGACTTGGTGGTCGGGCGGAGGCGGCGGATGCGACCTAATGTTCAGCTCGGGATGATCGGCTTCGGCGCCATCGGGCGCGAGATCATGACGACGCTTTCCAGGCTCGGCGAGACCGGGACCATGAAAGCAGTGCTGGTCCGGCCCGGGCGCGAAGCGCCTGGCGCCGTTCACGAGCTGCCGGCCCTGATCGCCGCTCGTCCGCAGGTCGTCTTGGAATGCGCGGGGCATTCGGCGGTGAAGCAATTTGCCGGGCCCCTGCTGCGTGCGGGCATCGATGTGATCATCTCGTCTGTCGGGGTGCTGGCCGACGACGAGGTCAGGCGAGAGCTGCTGGATGCGGAACAAGGTGGCGGGCGGGCCTTGCTGCCGGCCGGGGCGATCGCTGGCCTGGACGGGTTGTTGGCCGCGCGGCTGGCCGGCCTGGAGGAGGTGACCTACACCTCTTTCAAGCCGCCGCATGCCTGGCGAGGCACGGCGGCCGAGCAGGTGCTGGATCTAAACCATTCCGAGGCCGAGCGCGAATTCTTTGCCGGTTCGGCGCGGGAGGCGGCGCTGGCCTATCCCAAGAACGTCAACGTGGGCGTGGCCATCGCTCTGGTCGGCTTGGGAATGGACGCGACGCACGTGCGTTTGGTGTCGTCACGGAACGTCACCGATCCGCTCGGCCGTATCGAAGCGAGCGGCGCGTTCGGGAATTTCCGTTTCGATATTTTCGCGCGCGCGGCCGCGGATAATCCGAAAACTTCGGCGCTGACAGCGTACAGTATCCTGCAATGTGCCCGCCTCGGCGGCGCCTTGCCCATTGCCGGGCTATGCAGCCAGTGACGCCAGCATTCCCAGCATTTTTTTGCCGCCGGGTCCGCTCGCGCGCGGTGTTTCTTTTCGCGCCGCGCAGCTGGCGTAAAATCAGCGGCCAGCAAGCTTGAGGAAAGGCCTTGGAATACCAGGATCTAAGAATCGTTGAAAATCCGACGCTGGTGCGCGAGCACGCGCTGGACAAACTTCGCAACGCCATCAGTCGCGGCTTGTATCCGCCCGGCATGAGGCTGGTCGAGCGCGAGCTGTGCGAGGCGCTGGGTGTCAGCCGTACGTCGGTGCGCGAGGCGTTGCGTCAGCTGCAGGCCGAGAATCTCATCGAGGTCGGCAAGCGGCGCAATATCACAGTCGCGGTGGTCTCGGCGAAGGACGCCGAAGACATCTATCTCATGCGCGAGATGCTCGAGACGCTGGCGATCAAGCGTTTCGTGGCGCTGGCGGATGACAATGCCATCAAGAAGCTGGTGCGCATTCACAAGGACCTGCGCAAGGTGCTCAACAAGGGCGACGTGCGCGAGCTGGCCATCATGGCCGGCGAGTTCTACGAGACCATTCTCAATGGCTCCGGCAGCAAGGTGATTGCCGACATGGCGCGGCAGCTGCTGACGCGCGTGAACTATCTGCGCATGCGGGCGATGGCGGAGCCGCATCGGCTCGAGGATGGCATGCATGAGTGGGATCGGTTGATCGAGGCCATCGTCGAGCGCAATCCCACGGCTGCGGCGAAGGCCATGGGTGAGCATCTTGCCAATGCTCGGCGGGCGATTGTCGCCAAGCTTCAGCAGGAGGAAGAGGCTGCCGCTTCTGCTGCTGCCGTTCCCGAACGCGCTGCCGCGGCGACTCGCCGCTCCGGCTAAAGAGGGCCTCGGTGGCTTGCAGCGCCAAGGCGGGATATTCCTCCCCGGCACCGCTGCACCCGCCGCGCCTGCGCTGTCGCGCGGCGCGTTGCTTGTACATCCGTGTAGCGCTAATGGGCCGACATCCCTGTCGGTCCCATTTGCCGGGGAGGAGATACCCCGCCCTGCCGCTGCCGACACCGCCGCTGCGTATTCACGCGCGCCCCGGACGGTGCGATACCGTCGCGACGGATTGAGGCTTTCCCAACGCTGGCGATACAGCAGCGGCGATGCCGCTGGTCCTGGATCAGGCGACGAAGCACGTTTCCGCGGAAACGTGCGGGCGGCGGCCGCAAACTCTGGCCTCCGCCTCTTCGGCCCGCAAACTCCGAGGACACGGTGCGAGACGTATGATTCTATGTTTGTCATACAAAGTCCGCTTGGCTACACTCGGGGCCAACATCAGCGGAAGCTTGATTCATGGCCAAAGAGCGGGGCGGAGAGCGGGTCATCATTGTCGGTGCGGGGCCCATCGGCGCCATCCTGGCGTATGCGCTCAGGCAGCGAGATATCCCGGTTCTGCTGATCGAGGCGCTGCCGGCGCCGGAGATTGATTGCCGCGCGGCCTCGTGTCATCCGCCGACCGTGGCGATGCTCGACGAGTTGGGCTTGCTCGAGGACGGTCTCGATCAAGGGCTTGTCTCCCCAGTATTCAACTATCTCGACCGCGTCACCGGCGAACTGATCGGCCGCTTTGACATCGGCGCCATGCGCGACCGGCCGGCGCATCCGTATGTACTGCAGTGGGAGCAGTACAAAATCGTGGGCACCGTCCTGAAGCGCCTGGAGAACGACCCCGACGCCGAGATCCGCATGTCGACCCGCGTCATCGCGATCTCCCAGGACGCAAACAAAGTCGAAGTGACAGTGACACTGCCCGACGGCAGCAGCGACGTCTTCTCCGGCAGATATCTCGTCGGCTGCGACGGCGGCCGAAGCACCGTTCGCAAGCTCGCGGACATCGAGTTCGAAGGCTTCACCTGGCCGGAGCGCTTCCTGAAGATCGATACGCGCTTCGACTTCTTCGGGCTGCGCCCCGAGCTCACCAATCGCAATTACTTCTCCGACCCCGACGAGTGGCTCAACTTGTTCAAAGCGCGCGGCGCGAGCGGAGAAGGCATGTGGCGCGCCGTGAGCCCGACGCTGCCGGAACAAACCGACGAAGAGCTGCTAGCCCCAGACGCCGTGGAAGCGCGATTGCAGAAGTTCTGCCCGAAGCAAGGCCGATATGAAATCGCCACCATCGCGCTCTACAAAGTCCATCAGCGAGTCGCCGCGACATTCAACAGAGGTCGCGTACTGCTCGCCGGCGATTCGGCGCATGTGAACAATCCGGTCGGCGGCATGGGCATGAACGGCGGCATTCACGACGCCATGAATCTGGCCGACAAGTTGCAACAAATCTGGTTCGGACGCGCCGATGCGCAGCCGCTGCTCGATCGCTACACGCGCCAGCGTCGCAAGGCGCAGGTCGACTACGTGCAGGCGCAGAGCATTCAGAACAAGCAAACACTCGGCGAAAAGGATCCCGCCGAGCGCAAGCGCAAGCTGGACAGCATCCGCCGCCAGTCCGCCGAGCCCGAATTGCACGATGCCTTTATTCGCCGCGCCTGTCTGATCGACAGTCTGCGCGACGCCAACGCTACTCTTTGAAGGACCGCGCCATGGCCATCGCACGCCATCCTCGTCCGCCCGAACTGGTCGGAGTTCCGCTGGAGCAGATCATGGAGCGCTACGTCGCGCGCTTCGCCGATCGAGTGCCGGACTGGAATGCGTTTTCGGATGCAAACATTGAAGGCTATCGACGCGCGCAACATCGTTTCGTCGGCGCTGGCGCGTCCGGCAAGCACGACGACAGCAAGGTGGTGCCCGCGGGCAATTTCACTTTGTCCATCATGTTGGTGCCACCAGGGCAGGGCAATGCGCCGCATACCCACGAAGTCGAGGAAGTATTTTTCGTCCTTCAGGGTCGCTGCGTAGTGTTCATCGAAGACGAGGACGGTCGGCGCGTCAGCAAAGAGCTGCAGCCGTGGGAAATGATCTCCTGTCCGCCCGGCGTCATCCATGGCTATGTGAATGAAACCGACGAGCCGGTGTATCTGCAGGTGGTGTTGGGTCGCGGGCGGCCCGAGACCGCGGGCTTCGTCGATCAGGCGCTATTCGAGAATCGCGACGCGCATTTGACGCGCAAGTGATGTTCACGACACGGCCGGAAATCCGCGGCACGTTCGGCGTCGTTGCCTCGACGCATTGGATTGCCTCCGGCGTTGGCATGTCGATGCTCGAGCGAGGGGGCAATGCCTTCGATGCGGCGGTGGCCATTGGCTTCGTGCTGCAAATCGTCGAGCCGCATCTGTGCGGGCCCGCGGGCGAAGTGCCGATCATTTTCAGATCGGCTCGCGATGACAAACCCACCGTGTTGTGCGGCCAGGGAGTGGCGCCCGCCGCAGCGACCATCGAGCGCATGCGCTCAATGAATCTCCAAATGGTGCCCGGATCGGGGTTGATCGCGGCCGTCGTGCCAGGATCGTTCGACGCTTGGATGACGTTATTGCGCGATCACGGGAGCATGCGGCTCTCCGATGTACTGGAGCCTGCGATCCATTACGCAGAGGCCGGGCACCCATTGTTGCCCGGAGTGTCCCGCGCGCTGGCGGATGTTGCCGATGCATTCCGAAAGGAATGGCCGACGTCCGCACCGGTCTGGCTGCCGAACAACGAGGTGCCCGCGCCGAATCAGTTGTTTCGCAATCCGATGCTGGCTGCGACGTGGCGACGGATTCTCGACGCAGCCGGCGATGGTACGCGCGAACAACAAATCGAGCGCGCTCGAGCGGCTTGGTCGAGCGGTTTCGTCGCTGAGGCGATCGATCGTTTTTGTCGCACGCAGGAGTTGATGGATGCGAGCGGTCAGCGCCACAAAGGTTTGCTGACCGGCGATGACATGGCGCGCTGGCAGGCGACATATGAGCCGCCACAGACATTCCGCTATGGCGAATGGACCTTCAGCAAGACCGGCCCGTGGGGGCAGGGGCCGGTGTTGTTGCAAGCACTCTCGCTCCTTGCCGGCTTCGATCTCGAGAAGATGCCAGCGAGCGAGCCGGAGTTTGTGCACGTGGTGTTGGAGGCGCTCAAGCTCGCGTTTGCCGATCGCGAGGCGTACTACGGCGATCCAGATTTCACGCGTGTGCCACTCGATATCTTGTTGAGCCAAAGCTACGCGGCGGAGCGTCGCAAGCTGATCGGCGACCGAGCCTCGCTCGAGTTGCGGCCGGGTGTGGTGCCTGGGTTCGAAGCTCAGATCGAGAAGTGCTTGAGCACGGTGCGTATCGCTACGAACGAGAGCGCCGGGCTCGGCATTGGTGAGCCTACGATGATGCATCTGAAGCCCACGTTGAAGCCGGGCGACACCGTGCACTTCGATGTCATCGATCGCTTTGGCAACATGGTTTCGGCCACGCCATCCGGCGGCTGGCCACAATCTTCGCCGACCATTCCCGAGTTGGGGTTTGCGCTGAATACGCGCGCGCAGATGTTTTGGTTGGAGCCCGGCTTGCCGGGCAGCCTCGCGCCGGGGAAGCGCCCTCGCACGACGCTGACACCCACATTGGCGGTGCGCGACGACGGGATGTCACTCATTTGTGGCACGCCCGGCGGCGATCAGCAGGATCAGTGGCAGCTCATCCTGCTGCTTCGGTACATTCATCACGGGCTGGGGTTGCAGCAGGCGATCGATGCGCCTTTGTTTCATAGCGTGCACTTCCCGGCGTCGTTCTATCCCCGCGAAGCTTTGCTCGGGACAGCTGTGTTTGAAGAGAGCTGCGGGGAGAAGGTAATCGCCGAGCTACGTCGCCGCGGTCACAAAGTGAAGATCGCGCCAGAATGGTCTGCCGGCAGGCTCACTGCCGCCGCCCGAGGCCCCGATGGAATTCTGCACGCCGCCGCCACACCACGTCTGATGCAAGCCTACGCCTTAGGCCGCTAGACAACTTGGCCGCGGCCCAACGCCGCCACACCAGTTGAGCAAGCCTACGCCTTAAGCCACGAGCCGACCCGGTTACGGTCGCACGCCGCCACACCACCTCGTTGCAAGCCTCGCCTTCTGCCGCGGGCGGCCCGGCTACGGCTCCACGCCGCAGTCTCTTTGCCGGCGCAACAACTTTGAAGAATCATTCGCGGCGGCGTTATGAGTCGCGCTGCCTCTCACTTCAGCAGCAAATAAACTTTGCCGTCAGCAACTTCGATCGGCCAGGTGCGCAGCGCCTGCTTGCACGGCAGGCTCTTCGCCTTACCCGAGCAAACATCGAAGCTGCCACCGTGCAGCGGACAGAACACGATGTTCCCTTGCAGCCGCCCTTCGGACAGCGATGCGATCGCATGGGTGCACTCGTCATCGACCGCATACAGCTTGCCGTCGACATTGCACACCAGAATGGGGTCGAGTCCCTCGGGCTGGATTTTCAGCATGCCGCCGGGCGCAACGTCACCCGCCTCACACAAAAGGCGTCGATCGACAAGAGTCATGGCGGCTCGTTCGCAGCTCACTGCAGCACCCTACAACCGGGAATGGTTGTAGTATTGTCATACAAAGTCTGCGCAGTCAACCCGACCTGGCCGGGAACCGCTTAGCCTCCGGGCTGGAACCGCTCAGCGCGAATCGCTCCGGCCGGAACTCCGTGCGCGCTCAGTGTTTTGCGCGCGGCGTCGACCATCGGGGGAGGGCCGCAAAGGTAGCAGACAGTGTCGGATTCAAAGTCGGTGGGATCTAGAAGCGAAACGGCAGTGCCGCTGCGTAGAGCGCCTTCTGCACCCTCCATAACGGCGATGCGCACTTCCAACTCAGGCATGGACGCGGCCAGGGCCGCCAGCTCTTCCACGTAGAACAAATCCTGCCGCCTAGTGCAGCCGAAACACAAAAGCGCCGACGCCCCGCGACCGCGCAGCGAACGAATCATCGACAACACAGGCGCGAGCCCAGTGCCGCCGGCAACGAATACGTGACGGTGCGCGCGATCATCGAGCCCGAAGGAACCGAGCGGCGCCTGTAGTCGAACACGATCGCCGACTTTCGCAGTGTCCTGCACCCAACGTGACATTTTCCCGTCCGGCACCAGCCGGATCATCAACTCGATCAGCGGCAGTTCTGCAGCTGTACTCGCAATGGAGTAAGCGCGCGCCTCGCCCACGCCGGGCGCCGCCAAGCGCACGTACTGGCCGCTCTGAAAAGTGAGCCCCTCAGCACGATCCAGCTTCAACGTAAGTAACGCCACTGACGGCGCGGCCAGCCGCAAGTTGAAGATCACTCCCGAATGCTTGGCGGGCAGGGAAGGCGCCGCGTTCAGGGGATACGGCATCTCGAACGTCGCATCTGAGCTCAACCTGGTAAGGCACGCGGGCCGCAAACCCTCCGCCAGCTCGTCCGCATTCACCGGGACTTTGCCCGTCGAATCGACGACCGTCGTTCCGTCCACGCACTGGACCACGCAGCTGCCACAGCTCCCGGTGCAGCAGTCATAACGCAGCGGCGCATCCACGGCGAGCGCGCCCTCCAACACGGTTTGCCCGGCTTCGACGGGGACCGACAACTCCGCGCCGTCCTGAAAAATCAATCGCGCCCGATGCATTAAGTAACCGCCGCGCTTCCGGCCGACATGGCCGTGTTGCATGATTATCATACAATCATATAACGTTGCTGCAGCAAGAGGGCGAACCAATGGATTCGAGAGTCGGCGAAACCGCGCAGGCTTTGCTGGATGCGTACAGCGGCGCGCTGCTGCCTCCGATCCGCAGTCGATTCGATGCGGGCGACACGCGCGCAGCCTATGCCGTTCAGCAGGCGCAGGTGTCGCACTGGATCGAGCAAGGCCGCCGGCCCGTAGGTCGCAAGATCGGCCTCACCTCGCCGGCGGTTCAGAAGCAGCTCGGCGTGTCCGAGCCGGACTTCGGTCAACTGTTCGCCGACATGGTGTACGGCACGGGCGAGACGATTCCCGTAACCCGCCTGCAGCAGCCGCGCGTGGAAGCTGAGATCGTTCTGATCTTGTCGCGTGACCTGGATATGGCGCACGCCACCGTGGCGGATGTCATCGCGTCCGTGGGTTGCGTGTTGCCCGCGCTCGAAGTCGTCGGCAGTCGCATCGCCGATTGGAAGATCGACATCGTCGACACCATCGCCGACAACGCGTCATCGGGCGTGCTCGTGCTCGGCGGGCCGGCGCGACGCCTGGAAGGTCTGGACCTGGTGAACTGCGCGATGACGATGACATTGAACGGCAAGACCGTGTCGAGCGGTTTCGGCCGTGATTGTTTGGGTGGTCCGCTCAACGCAGCCGTGTGGCTCGCACGCCGCTCGCGTGAATTGGGCCGGCCGTTGAAACAAGGCGAGCTGGTGATGACGGGCGCGCTCGGGCCGATGGTGTCGATCCAGGCGGGCGACGTCGTGCACGCGACCATCGAGGGCATCGGCCAGGTTGGCGTGCAGTTTGCTTGATTGGAATCGCAGCAGTTTTCGTTCGAGGATGCAGTAGATCATGAGTGATGACGCGCAAACCCCGGAAGGCGTCCGCCCCGAAGTTGCCGCAGCGGTGGGCGACTGGCGCGCCTACGTGGAAGCCAAGATAGGCTTCCGCAATCACTGGTATCCGGTGCGCTTTTCCAACGAGCTGGTGGAAGGCCAGCTCATCACCGTGCAGGTGCTTGGCGAGAAGCTGCTGTTGAAGCGCATCGATGGCAAGGTGTATGCGATCCGCGATCGTTGTCTGCATCGTGGCGTGCCGCTGTCGCGCAAGCCCGATTGCTACACCAAGGACACGATCACCTGCTGGTATCACGGCTACACCTATCGTTTCCAAACGGGCGAGCTGGTGAACATTCTCGCCGTGCCCGACAGCCGTCTCATCGGCCGTCGCAAGATTCAGAGCTTCCCGGTACAGGAAGCCAAAGGCCTGATCTTCGTCTTCATCGGCGATCTCGACCCGGTGCCGCCGCTCAATCAGGACGTGCCGCCCGGGTTCCTCGATGACGACGTCATGATTCTCGGCAAGCATCGCGTCGTGAACTCGAACTGGCGGCTGGGTGCGGAGAACGGCTTCGACGCGCTCCACATCTTTATTCACAAAGACACCACGCTGCGTCACTTCCGCACGTTCAACTTCCCCATCGGCCACACGCCGCTGCCCGGCGCGGTGAAAACCGTTGAAGACGCCGACGGTCCGAAAGGTGTCATCGACGACTTCGCTCAACACAAGCCGATCTGGGATGGCGAGATCGATGGTCGCGTGGTGGTGCGAGGTCCGCGTTCCCAGCAGGTGCAGGGCACCTCCGCGTCGGTTGGCACGTCGATCTGGTTGCCGGGAGTGTTGAAAGTCGAATCGTTCCCGATGCCGGGGCTGACTCAGTTCGAGTGGTATGTGCCGCTCGACGCCAAGACTCATCTGTACGTGCAAACCATCGGTCAGCAGGTGCAGACCGACGAGGAGCGCACCGAGTTCGCCAACAACTTCGAATCCATCTACAAGCCGCACGGTCTGGACGGCTTCAATGCCGACGACATCTGGGCACGCGAAGTCACCGAGCCGTTCTATGCCGACGACTATGGCTGGGTGGATGAAATGTTGTGCGAGCCCGATACCACGATTCTCGCCTGGCGCAAGCTGGCGAGCCGCGCCAATCGCGGCATTCAGACTCCCCAGGATCTGCGCTGATCGAGCCCCCCATCGGACCATGAGCAGAATGACCGAATTCACTTCGCGCTTCGTCGATACCAACGGCATCCGAACTCACTACCTGGAAGCCGGCAGCGGCCCGACGTTGCTGCTCATGCACGGTGGTGGCGCTGGCGCCGACGCTTATGGCAACTGGCGTGAATGCATCCCGATCTTGGCCAGAAAATTTCGGGTCATCGCGCCGGACATGGTCGGTTTCGGACGCAGCGACAAACCCTCTCCGGACAGCTACACCTACGATCAGCCGGGGCGCAATCGTCAGCTGGTGTCTTTGCTCCAGGCGCTCGACATCGACAAAGCATTTCTGGTCGGCAATTCCATGGGCGGGGCGACTTGCATCGGTGCGACCCTGCAATGTCCCGAGCGCGTGGCGCGGTTGGTATTGATGGGCAGCGCCGGTCTGCCCATCCCGGAAAAACCATCACCGCAGTTGCTCCACAACTTGAACTACGATTTCACGGTGGACGGCATGCGTCGTGTGATCGCAGGTCTCACGTCGCCGAGTTACACGCCGCCGGAAGAGCTGGTGCAGTATCGTTACAACCTGACTCATGAGCCGGGCGCCAAGGCGGCGCTCGCCGCCGTGAACGCGGAAACGCGCAAAGGCACGTTGAATTATCCGGAAGACGAGCTGCGCAAAATCAAACAACCCGTGCTGGTCGTCAACGGCAAGCAGGACGGCGTGTCGACGCTGGCGCGCGCCTATCGATTCCTGGAGCTGTTCGAGAACAGCTGGGGTTACATCGTGCCTCACTGCGGTCACTGGGCCATGATCGAACGCACTGCGGATTTCTGTGGCGCCGTCGAACGCTTCCTGACCCAGCCGGTGAACTGACGTGGCAACCGCGCCGCAGGGTGTGCATGAGCTCATCGAGCATTTGATCGAGACGCCCGGCGATCGCGGCTTGATTCGGACCTCGCCGGACGTGTTGTTCGAGCGCTTCGGCATCTCTGCCGACGTGCGCGAAGTGCTGCGAACCGGCGGGCGCGATGACCTGGCACGCCTCGGGATTCATCCCAACCTGGTGATCAAATGGCTGATCTGGTCGGGCCGGCCGACCATGCCGTTCTTCCCCATCGACTATTACTTCGCGAGGCGCTGACCATGGGCAAGATCGTGGGCGCCTTCGCCATGTCGCACGTGCTGGGCTCGCCATTTGGATTGGAAGAGCAGGCCGAGCGCGTGTTCGTCGGCATGAAGGAATTGGGTCAGCAGCTGTGCCAGACGCATCCGACCTTGCTGGTGATCATCACCAGCGATCATTTGAACAACTTCCGTCTCGATCAGCCCATGCCGTTCGCCATCGGTACGGCCGACAGTTATACGCCCTATGGCGACATGGGTTTGCCGACCGAGCCCATTCGCGGTGACGCGGCGTTCTCGACTGGCTTCGCGATGTTTGCTGTCAATCACGGCTTCGAGTTGGCCAAGCCGCCGCGCTTGCGGCCGGATCATGGCGTGATGATTCCACTCGGCATGGTGGATCCGAAACGCGAGTTGCCGGTGGTGCCGCTGTATGTGAATACGGTTTACACGCCCGCGCCGACGCCGCAAGAGAGCTGGCGTCTCGGCGAGTTGTTGCGCGCGTATGTCGCCGAGCACTGCAAGTCCGAAGAACGAGTCGCCTTGCTGGCCGGCGGTGGATTGTCACATTGGCTGGGTGTGCCGGAGGAAGGTCAGGTCAACGAAGCCTGGGATCGCTGGTTCATGGACATGCTGGCCTCGGGTCAGGGGGCTGGATTGTCCAAGCTCACCAATGAGCAGATCCTCGCGGATGCTGGCAATGGCGGCTTGGAAGTAAACTCCTGGATCGCCCTGGCGGGCGCCATTGCGGGCGCGCCCGGCGAATGTTTGTTTTACGAGGCGATTCCAGCGTGGGCGAGTGGCATGGCGGGCATGGCGTTTCGGGTGCAGTGAAGGCGCACAACGCCGCCACAATGTTTTCAAAAAATTTCTTCTCAAGAACAACATCCGTTCGCGCACGACCGGCACTTTTTAGGATGCAAGACACACCCTCCACCTGCCTTTCGTTCAAAAAGCGAGGTCGCGCCGTCATGGCGCGAGCAGGTAAGCAATGACGTCCTTCGACTTGTTGATCGCCGCGCTGGCGGCGGTCGGCGCTGGCGCCATCAATGCGCTGGCGGGCGGCGGCACGTTGATCAGCTTTCCGGTGCTGGTGGCGCTCGGGGTGCCGCCGGTGGCGGCCAATATCACCAATGCGGTGGCGCTGTGCCCAGGCTACTTCGGCGCGACCATCGCGCAATTGCCCAATCTCAAGGGACAACGGCGCCAGCTGCTGTTGCTGGTGCCGGTCGCCGTGCTGGGCGGTCTCGCCGGCGGCATGATCCTCGTGCACACCGGCGAGCGGACCTTCACCGCGCTGGTGCCGTGGATGATTCTGGCGGCAGCGCTGCTGCTCGCCATCCAAGAGCCGGTGAAGAAGTTCGTCGTCAAACGCCTGTCGAATCCCGAACACAAGCATCACACCATGGCGCTGTCGGCCCTGCCCATCGCCGCTGCGGCAATCTATGGCGGCTTTTTCAGCGCGGGCATGAGTGTGCTGCTGCTCGCAGTGCTCGGTCTGACGCTCGATGATTCGCTCACCCGCCTGAACGCGCTCAAGCAAGTGCTGGCGTTCAGCGTCAACATCGCGGCGGCGGTGTTCTTCCTGTTCTCGGATCAGGTGGTCTGGATCGCCGCGGCAGTCATGGCCGTCGGTGCGCTGATCGGCGGCGCCCTGGGTGGCAAGCTGGCGGGCAAACTGCCGCCGGCGGTGCTGCGCTGGGTGGTCGTTGTCGCAGGCGTCGCGATTGCCATCGCTTACTGGGTGAAATCCGCGTAATCATCCCCACACTCGCGGCAGGCCGCCCTCGGAAGGGGGCGGGTGTCATTGGACTGCCAAGCTCCTTAAACTCGGCAGTCCGCTGTCCCGCATCGGGACAGGTCCCAGCCTGTTGGATCCGGGGTCCCTATGACTGCTGCCCATGTGACTGCTGCTCACGACCATCGGCAAGATCTGCCGGTATTTTCTTCGATCAAGCCCGCCGAGGTGGAGGGCAAGCTGCGCGCCTTGCTCGACAGCCACCGGGCGGAGCTGGAGCGCTTGCTGACCACCGAGACGCCCACTTGGGATTCGGTCATCGTGCCGCTGGAAGAAATGCACCACCGGCTGTCACGGACCTGGTCCCCAGTCGGGCACATGAACGGCGTGGTGAACACCGACGAGCTGCGCGCTGCCTATAACGCTTGCTTGCCGTTACTTACGGCCTGGAACACCGACCTCGCGCAGGACGAGCGTCTGTATCGTGCTTACGAAACCGTGCTGAAGAACGAAGGCGCGCGACTCACTCCGGGACAACGCAAGCTGCTAGAGAATGGGCTGCGCGATTTCCGCCTCGCCGGCGTGGCGTTGCCAGCGGACAAGAAGCAGCGATACAAGGAGCTGGTCGAACAGCTGGCCACCCTGCAATCGAAGTTCGACGAGAACGTGCTGGACGCCACCAATGCGTGGTCACGACACGTCACGGATCAGAAAGAGCTCGAAGGATTGCCTGCTCCCATCGTCGAGCGCGCTCGCGCCGCCGCCGAAGCGAAACAGCTGAGCGGCTGGCTGTTCCCGTTGGACGCGCCGAACTATCAGGCCGTGATGATGCACGCCGCGCACGAGCCGCTGCGTCGTGACTTCTATCATGGCTGGACCACTCGTGCCTCGGATCAAGATGGCAACGAGGGCAAATGGGACAACACCGCGCTGATGGATCGAATCCTCGGGGTCCGTCACGAGATCGCCAACATCGTGGGGTTCCCGAACTACGCCGAATATTCCCTCGCCACCAAGATGGCGTCGTCCGTGCCCGAAGTTCGCAGCTTCCTGGAACAGCTCGCCGACAAGAGCCGTCCGGTGGCGCAGCAGGAGTTCGACGAGCTGACCAGGTTCGCGGGCCACGAGCTGCAGGCCTGGGACGTCGCCTACTACTCCGAGAAGCTCAAACGCGAGCGCTTCGATCTGTCCGAAGAAGCGCTGCGGCCCTACTTCCCGCTCCCGCGGGTGTTGTCCGGGATGTTCTCGGTCGCCGAACAGCTGTACGGCGTGACGATTGCCGAGCGCACTGGCGTGGACCTTTATCATCCAGACGTTCGTTTCTACGACATACTCGATGCCGACGGTTCGCGTCGCGGCAGCTTCTACGTCGATTTGTATGCTCGCGCCAAGAAGCGCGGCGGCGCGTGGATGGATGAATGTGTCGGCCGCAAGCAATTGGCGGGCGCCACTTCGCTGCCGGTCGCCTACCTGGTCTGCAATTTCATGCCGCCGGTGGGCTCGCAGCCCTCGTTGCTGACGCACTACGAAGTCGTGACCATGTTCCATGAGTTCGGCCATGGCCTGCATCACATGCTGACGCGGGTCGACTACCCGAGCATCGCGGGTATCAATGGAGTCGCTTGGGATGCGGTGGAGTTGCCGAGCCAGTTCATGGAGAACTTCGCCTGGCGTGCCGAAGTGATTCCGATGATCTCCGCGCACGTCGAAACTGGCGAGCCATTGCCGGAAGCGGAGCTGAATCGGTTGCTGGGCACCCGCACGTTCCAGGCTGGCATGCAGAATGTGCGTCAGCTCGAGTTCGCGCTGTTCGACCTGCGTATTCACAGCGAATTCGTGCCGGGCGCGCCGAGCAAAGTCTCGCAGACACTGAATGAAGTGCGTGAGCAAGTGGCGGTCGTGAAGCCGCCGGCGTTCAATCGTTTCGCGCACAGCTTCCAGCACATCTTTTCAGGCGGGTACGCGGCCGGGTACTACAGCTACAAGTGGGCGGAAGTGCTTGCGGCCGATGCATTCAGCGCCTTCGAGGAAGGCGGCATCTTCAACCGCTCGGTCTCGTCCAAGTTCCTGTCGTCGATTCTGGAGCAGGGCGGCAGCCGGGATGCGATGGAGGCGTTCGTGGAGTTTCGTGGGCGCAAGCCGACCATCGAGCCGTTGCTGAAGCAGTTGGGGCTCGCTGCCTGACGCCGCCGTTGTTTCATTTTTCTTCCTGAGGAACATGCGGCGCGTTCAGCGCGCCGCGGTGAGTCGTGAGTATCGAAACCTATAAAGGCGTTGCGCCGACGTTGGGCGCGAGAGTGTTCGTCCATCCGTCGGCGGTGGTCATCGGCAAGGTGACGATCGGTGACGACTCGTCAGTGTGGCCGACAGCGGTCGTTCGCGGCGACGTGCATTCGATTCAGATCGGCGCGCGGACCAGTATTCAGGATGGCTCGGTGCTGCATGTCACGCACGATGGTCCGTATGCGCCGGGTGGCCGTGCTTTGATCGTCGGCTCCGACGTGACGGTGGGTCATCGAGTCACATTGCATGCGTGCACCATCGGCAACAGGTGCTTGATCGGCATGGGCGCGATCCTGCTCGACAACGTGGTGATAGAGGACCTGGTGATGATCGGCGCCGGCAGCCTGGTCCCGCCGAACAAGGTGCTCAAGAGTGGCGGTTTATATGTTGGCAGTCCCGCCCGCCGCGTGCGCGAGCTGACCTCGAAAGAGATCGAATTCCTGACCTATTCGGCCGCGCACTACGTCAAGGTGAAAGACGAGTATCTGAAGTGACTGCTGGCGCCGCAGCTATGCGACGCCACTGCGGAAGCGGCGTTGATGATCTATCTGATCAGCAGCGTCAGGCACATCAAGCCTGCGCCTTGATGGCTTCGAGCACGGGCTTGGTATCCGGCTTCA
Source organism: Steroidobacter gossypii (assembly GCF_016801985.1). GTDB lineage: Bacteria > Pseudomonadota > Gammaproteobacteria > Steroidobacterales > Steroidobacteraceae > Steroidobacter > Steroidobacter gossypii. The sequence goes on from NZ_JAEVLS010000001.1 coordinate 1,510,131, forward strand.
CGCCGCGCCAGAGCTGAAAGGCTTCGGCGGCCTGCTCGACCAGCATGCCCCAACCGGTCTCGGCGCGGCCGGCGCCTATGGTCTTGGACCAGCGAGTGAAGGCAGTGTCGCCTTTACCGTAAGCCATGTCGTAACAAAGCGTGGCGGGGCCGATAGCGCCGCGAGGAATGGGCGGGATGTCGTCCTGGAGGCTGGCGGAGGTTGCATTCAGGACCAGGTCGAACGTGCCGTCGCTGATTTCTTCAAACGCGCAGCCGCGCACTGTGCCGAGCAGCTCGAACTCTTCAGCCAACTCGATAGCGCGGCCTTTGTGACGATTCGCGATCTCGATGCACTCCGGTGCGGCTTGCAGCAGCGGGCCTAATACGCCGCGAGCGGCGCCGCCTGCACCAAGTAACAAAATGCGCGTGCCTGCGATGTCGAATCCGAGATTGCGGGTGAGATCGGTCACGAGCCCGGCGCCATCGGTGTTGTCGCCGAGCAAACCATCGCTTCTCCATGCCAGCGTGTTCACCGCACGCGCAATCTCCGCGCGCGGTGTGCGATAGCGAGTGACGATGTTCGCGGCCTGCTTGTGAGGCACGGTGATGTTCAAACCTTTGCCACCCGTGGCGAAGAACGCGCCAACGTCCCGTTCGAAATTCTCCGGCGTGACCGCGAGGCGCGTGTAGCTCATGGCCTGGCCGGTCTGCTTGGCAAACAGCCCGTGAATGAAGGGCGACCAGCTGTGCTGGACCGGGTAGCCCACCACTGCGTAGCGATCGACGCTGATGTCGTTCATGGGACTATCTCGCTTCTTTGAGCCAGGCCGCCGCCTTCTTGGCGAAATAAGTGAGAATCCCGTCCGCACCGGCGCGGCGAATGGACATCAATGTTTCCAACACGATGGCGCGCTCGTCCAGCCAGCCGTTGCGAAACGCGGCCATCTGCATGGCGTATTCGCCGCTCACCTGGTAGACGAACGTGGGCGCGCCGAACGTGTCTTTGATCCGGCGCACGATATCCAGATAGGGTAGGCCGGGCTTCACCATCACCATGTCCGCGCCTTCCTGCAGATCGAGCGCCACTTCACGGAGCGCTTCGTCTGAGTTGGCCGGATCCATCTGATAGTTGTATTTGTTGCCCTTGCCCAGATTGCCGGCGGAGCCGACCGCTTCACGGAACGGACTGTAGAAACTGGACGCATATTTCGCCGCGTAGGCGAGGATGCGCGTGTTGGTATGGCCGCCCAGTTCCAGCGCTTCGCGAATCGCGCCGATGCGGCCATCCATCATGTCGCTGGGGGCAACCACGTCTGCTCCGGCTTCGGCATGCGACAACGCCTGTTTCACCAACGCCTCGACGGTGATGTCGTTTACCACGTAACCAGTAGCATCCGTGATGCCGTCCTGGCCATGCGAGGTATACGGATCGAGCGCCACGTCGGTGATCACGCCCAGCTGCGGCACCGCTTTCTTGACGGCGCGCACGGCACGTTGCGCCAGCCCTTCGGGATTCCAGGCTTCCTTGCCGTCATTGCTCTTGGCCGCAGGATCGGTCACCGGAAACAGCGCCAGCGCCGGAATGCCGAGCTCCACCAGCGATTCGGCTTCGCGCACCAGCTCATCGACGCTGACCCGCTCGATGCCGGGCATGCTGTCGACCGCCTGGCGACGGGACTGGCCCTCGATCACGAACATGGGATAGATCAGGTTGTCGGCGCTCAGCGAGGTCTCACGCATCAGGCGGCGTGAGAAGTCGTTGAAGCGCATGCGTCGCATGCGCGTGCGGGGGAATTCTCCTGACTGCAAATTGAACATGACAGATTCCGGCCGGGGTGGCTGCCAAACTATGGACCATCCAAGTCTACACCCGTTGCATACTATCCCCATGGCCGCCAGAGAACCGATCAGAGAACCCACCCGCTGCACCTGGCCGCTCGGCGGCAACGACCTGTATATCGAGTATCACGACAAGGAATGGGGGGTGCCGGCCTGGGACGAGCGCACTCAGTTCGAGTTCCTGATCCTGGAAGGGGCGCAGGCCGGGCTGTCCTGGTCGACGATTCTCAACAAGCGCGAGGGCTACCGCGCGGCCTTCGCCGGTTTCGACCCTGAACGCATCGCCAAATTCGGCAAACGCGACGTGGCGCGGCTGATGAAGGATCCGGGCATCGTACGCAATCGGCTCAAGATCGAAGCCACCATCGGCAATGCCAAGGCCTTTCTGGCCTTCCAGGGCGACTTCGCCAAGCATCTGTGGAGCTTTGTCGGCGGCCAGCCCATCCAGAACAACATCGCCGAGCACGGCAAGGTGCCCGCCACCAGCCCGGAGTCCGACGCGCTCAGCAAAGACTTGAAAAAGCGCGGTTTCCGCTTCGTGGGCAGCACCATCATCTATGCCCACATGCAGGCCACCGGCATGGTGAACGATCACCTCACCAGCTGCTTCCGCCACAAACAATGCAAGGCGTTGGGGAAAGCGCCGCGTTAGTCGTTCATTCCGGAACGAGCCAGCAGATATTCACTCCGCCGGCGCCATCCTCGGCCAGGGCGGCGTGCGCTTCACGCAATGCGGGCGCGATCTCTTCATCGAACTGCCACGGTGGATTCGCGATGATCAGGCCCGAACCGTTCAGCCCGAGTGGCGAATCGGCGGGCCGTACGTTGAGCTCCACCAGCAGCAATTTACGCAGACCGGAGTTTTGCAGCGACAGGTGCAAGCGCTGCGTTTCGCGGCCCAGCTTGATCGGATACCACAGCGCGAATGTTCCGTTCGGCCAGCGGCTCAGGCCGAACAGCAGCGCCCGTTCGACCTGAGTGAATTCATTCTCCGATTCATAAGGTGGGTCGATCAGCACGAGCCCGCGATTCTCGCGCGGCGGCAGATAGGTTTTGAGAGCCGCGTAGCCATCGCCGCACACGACGGACACGCCTCGTCGGCCACGCATGGCTTGATCCAGCGCCTGCGCTTCCGCGATCTGCTTCTCCACGAACACGACTCGATCGCCAGTCCGCAGCTCGCGCGCCGCAAGCACCGGCGAGCCGGGATAACGTTGCGTGGTGATCGCCGAAATTTCTTCCGGGGAACTTACTGCATCCAGATAGCGCCGAAGATCAGGACTGGCGCGGTTGATGCGCAGTACGCGTCCCACGCCGTCCTGCCATTCCCTGCCACGTAATGCATCGTGGGACAACAGGTCGTACCAGCCGCGTCCGGCATGAGTGTCCAGATAGAACAACGGCTTGGGCTTGCGCTTGAGTCGTTCGAGCAGGGCCAGCAGCACGATGTGCTTGTGGACATCGGCGAAGTTGCCGGCATGGAACGCGTGGCGATAATTCACGGCAGAACTTTAACGGGAGACGACCGATGATCGTACTGAATTCTCCAGCGCGGGGCTGCTCGTTCCGTGGCGTATCCGCACTGGCGATGCTGGCGTTGGCCAGTGGGCTCGGGGCATGCGCCAGCGGCTCTGGCGCCACGGAGCCTGCATCAGTCGATGAGAGGAGGGCAGTCGTGGACCAGGCAGCTAAACAGAATCCACCACAACGCGCACCGAGCACCGATGCCGCGCCCACTCAAGGCAGCGGTGAAGTGCCACCGCAGATCATCGCGATCTTTCAGGACGATCTCGCGCGCCGTGCGCTGGTGAAACCGGAGACCATCACGGTTGCGAGCGCGACCGAGCAGCAATGGTCGGATGGCGCGATGGGGTGTCCGCAACCGGGGCAGATGTATACCCAGATGATCGTGCCCGGCTATCGCGTGGTGCTGCAGGCTGCGGGCGACAAATACAGTTATCACTCCGACCGTCGCGGCAACTTCGTGGTGTGCTCCAACGGCCTGGCGTTTCGGCCGGTGAAAGAACAGGACAAGGAACCGCGGCCAGTCAAATAACCCGCCACCAACGAAAAGGGCCTCGGACGTTGCCGCCCGAGGCCCAGCATCAACTGAACACCACTCGAATCAGAACGTGATGTCACCGCCCGGCGGGGCGACAAGCAGCACTTCGGTGCTCTGCGTAGCGCCACCGCAGTTGCCCGCGGACACGCAACGATCGCCGTCGGTCTGGATCATGACGCCAAGCTCCTTGGTCGTGCCTGGGATCTGACCGAAGTCACGCACCGTGACATCGCCGCTCGCCCCAGCCGGCAGATCGCCAGCCGGCGCGGCGAAGTAACGTTCGCCGAACGGCACGATGGTGAGACCTTCGATAGCGTCGCCGGGACCGCCGAAGTAGAAGTCATCGGCGTACACGGAGACATCGATCAGGCGGCGCGCATCGACATCGGCCGAGGTCAGGCCGAACTGCTCCAGGCAGGCGTTCAGCACCGTCGTGGCGGAGTTGGTCGGATGCTCGACGAACCAGAACGCTTCGGCGTCACCCGTGGCGAGATTCACCGACCACGCCAGCTGCCGACCGTCGCTGAGATCGTTCAGCGACACGTCGCGATTGAGCAGCCAGTAGTCGTCTTGACCGTCGCGATCGATGTCCAGCGCGATGCGATGATCGACCGCGACCGGCAGCGTCTCACGCTCCCACATGTTCACCGCGAACGACCACAGATAACCGGAGGTGCAAACTTCCGCCGGCACTGGGAACGTCGTGACACCTACCGCACGCAGGTCTGGGGTCGGCTCTTCTTCGCCACGTCCGCCTTCCGGGAGGTTCGGGCTGGTCGCCAGCAGCGAATATGTATTCAGCTGCGCAGCGCCGACGCCGCGGTTCTTCAGGCTGATGGTGCCCACGCCGCCGCTGCCGTTCTTCCAGTTCGGCCCGCTCGCGAGCACGGTGTTGGCAACTTTACGCGGCAACACGTGCCAGGGCAGCGAGAATCTTTCCGACGAGCCTTGTTTCTCGAACACCAGGTAGCCGTCATACTCCTGCAATGTCAGCGGCACCGGATTCGGACCATCCGGACCCGCGTTCATCAGGTTGTTACGCAGCCTGTCGCCGCTGATCGCCATCGTCACATCGAAGGTGCGATCGCCTTTCGCCGGCACTGTCACGGTTTCCGCGGTATAGATCTTCACCGCGCCATTCGCGACGTCGTTGGCGTAGCGATGAACCACTCGAACCTTGAAGGTCGCCGCCTTCTTGTCGCGATTGAAGACGCGCACGCGACGTTTCAGCACCGCGTCCCGTTCCACATCGACGAAGCCGAAGCTGACGCCGCCGCTGCGAGTGCCTGTTTTCACGAGGTCGAAGCCGTAGGCGCCGGCTGTCGCCCTGGCTGCGCGATCGACGCGAACTTCACCACCACCGATGCGAGAGATCGGCGCGAGCGAATCCGGAATCACGCTGGAAGCACTAGCCGGCTGCTCGATGCCGGTCTCGGCGTTGTTGATCAGCAGTTGTTTCAGGCGCTGCGGGGCGATCGACGGATACAACTCTTTCAACAATGCCGCCGCGCCCGACACCATGGGCGCCGCGCCCGACGTGCCGCCGAAGGCATCCGATTGATTGCCCGTGCCGGACATCGCCGATACCGACGCACCCGGCGCGCCGATTTCAGGCTTGATGCGGTGGTCTTCGAACATCGGACCGCGCGAAGACGTCGACACCACCGAGCTGATCAGCGGGAACACGTTGTCGGGATCGAACCGGACGGTCGCGCCGCTGCGGATCGCATTGGCGTCGGCGAGGCTGATCATGTAACCCGGGATGGTGATCGGCGGTCCGTCCTGATACGCGCCGTCGAAGGGCGCCGTGCCGTCCACCATGCCGATCACGCCGATCAGTGCGCCGCCGGCCTGGATGTTACGAATCTTGTCGGCGAACGCGCACGTGCCGCGATTCACCAACGCGATCACTCCAGTGAGCGAGCCCGCCGGAAATGGCGTGCAGCCCAGAGCATTCGACGGCGTGAACACGACCGGAGCCGTCACCGCTTCGGTCAGTTCCGGCGACCACGACTGATGAATCGCGCCACGCTCCGCCGGAGTGACTGCCGGAGAAACAATCGTCATCAGGTCGACCACCGCCGAAGGCACTGCGGTCTGTGCGACGGACAAAGCAGTGACAGCGGCTGCAGGCGAACCGGTAACGAAAGGTTTATCGGAACCGTTGCCCGCGGAGGCAACGGTGAACGCGCCGAGCTTGGTGGCTCGATCGACCGCGGCGGACAGATCGTCATCGAACGGCTGGCCATAATTGGCGCCGAGCGACATGTTGATGATGTCGGCGCGATCGGAGGGATCGCCGTCCTGGTTCGGATCGACGGCCCATTCGAAGCCCATCATCAGTGCCTGGCCGCTGCACGCCGAAGTGGGTACGGCGCAGGCCTTGATGGCATACAGCTTCACATCCGGCGCGACGCCGTCCTTGCCGGCGATGATGTCGGCAACGTGCGTGCCGTGGCCACCGAAGGTGCTTTGATCGGGCGCGGCGATCGGATCCGGGTCCGGCGCGAGCGGCGGACTGTCATCGCCGCCCGTCCACGCTTCACCGACGAAGTCGAAACCGCCGATGACCTTGGCAGTGGGGAACAAGCCGTCGGTCGTTGTGTTGCGCGGGTCGGTCGCAGATGTACCCCAAGCAGCTGCGTAAGCAGCCGCAGTGCCTTCACCGCCCAACGACGCGTGTGTGTAGTCGATGCCGCTGTCGATCACAGCAACGCGCACGCCCTTGCCGGTAAGCCCCAGACCTTGCAGCGTTTCAGCGCCGATGTAAGGAACGGTCTCGGTGAGATTGCGCTTGTAGTTGCCGGTCGGAGCGACGCGCGTGACGGCGCGATCGTTGTGGAGTGCGGCCACTTCGTCGGCGTCGAGCTCCAGGAACACAGTGTTGGCAACCAACTGCACCGCGCCGAGCACGGTGGCGCTCGGCGCCGACTGCGCGAGCCGACCGATGAATGCGGTTTGCTCGATCTGCACATCGGCTTTGGATGTTCCCTTGCCGTCGCCCACCGCGGCGGTGTTCAGCGAGACAGCCACTTGCACTCGATTGGGCAGCCCGGAGTTGCGCAGCAGTCGAGAGACGTCGTCGAGCTGAGCGCGTGCCGGCGCTGGCATGCGTGTCTCCAAACGTTTGGAGCTTGCCGCCGCAGCACGCTGAGCGGCGCTGGCGTCGGCGGCCACGACCGTCAGCACGGCAGTGGCGACGAGCGACAATGGACCCACTGCCGCCCTCCTGCGAATGTTTCTTAGCATAGTGATCCCCTTGGTCTTGACTATCGTCGCTGGTGACGATTGAAGAGCAGAGAAATAGAAACGATCGCACGCGCGCACGCCCCATCGAGGCGCGACAGCAGTTGCAGGTCCGTGGCCAGACGGTGTTACGTCGCATGCGCAATCGCTGCGACGACGCTACTCCTGCGGCGCGTCTAATTCAATTGTGCAATTCGTGCCAGCGACGGCTGCGCGTCGCTCGTTACTGACGAAAGTTAGTCTGTATACAGGTGAAAGTGTCAATGACATCGACACCCTCACAGCAGGCGCAATTTTTGTTTTGTTTGCGAAAGATATTTTCTATCGCAGCTCGCGCAGCCAGTCGCGCGGTCGCAGGAAGTCTGAATAGAGCCGCGCTTCGGCGGAGCCGGATTCCGGCGTCCAGTTGTACTCCCAGCGCACCAGCGGCGGCAGCGACATGAGAATGGACTCGGTTCGCCCGCCGGATTGCAGGCCGAACGAAGTGCCGCGGTCATACACCAGATTGAATTCCACGTAGCGTCCGCGCCGATACAGTTGGAACTGTCGCTCGCGTTCGCCGTAGGGATGATCTTTGCGGCGTGTGACGATCGGCAGGTAGGCTTCCAGGAAATGATCGCCGACGCTGCGCTGATAAGCGAAGCAGCGTTCGAAGCCCCAGTCGTTCAAGTCGTCGAAGAACAGACCGCCGACGCCGCGGGTCTCGTTGCGATGTTTGAGAAAGAAATATCGATCGCACCAGTCTTTGTGCCGGGAATAAACATCATCGCCGAAGGGCTTGCATGCCTGCTGCGCGACTCGATGCCAATGCAGCACATCTTCGTCGAATGGATAGTAGGGCGTGAGATCGAAACCTCCGCCGAACCACCAGGCGCCGGGCGCGCCGTGCTTGGGAGTGGCGGAGAAGAAGCGCACGTTGGCGTGCGTGGTGGGGATGTACGGATTGCTGGGATGAATGACCAGCGACACGCCGGTCGCCATCCAGTCGGCATCGGCGAGCTCGGGTCGTTGCGCCGTCGCGCTCGGAGGCAGGCGCGTGCCCATCACATGTGAGAAGTTGACGCCGGCCTGCTCGAACACCGCGCCATTGCGCAGCACGCGACTTTCGCCGCCACCGCCTTCGGCTCGCTCCCAGCGATCGCGAATGAACTGCGCGCCGCCGTCCGCCTGCTCGAGCGCCGAGCAGATGCGATCCTGCAGTCCACGCAGGTAGGCGAGCACGGCATCGGCGTCGACGGCCATCAGATCATTCTCCATTGAGTGAGCGCGGCCATGATGCGGCCAGGGAACGGCTCAGGGAAGCCTGTCACGGCAGCGCCACCGCTCGGCCTTGTCGGCCGAGCAGGGTGCGTTGCTGCTATGGGTTACTTCGATTTGGCGGGCGACTTGCTCGCGCTCTTCGCCGCCGTCTTCTTCGCTGCAGTCTTGGCGGCGGCCCGCGGCGCGGCTGATTTGGCAGGCGACTTGGACGCATTCGCGCCGTCTGCCTTGCTGGCTGAAGCAGGAGCCTTGGCGGTCTTGGCCGGTGTGGTCTTGCTCTTCGCCGCAGCCTTCAAGGGCTTTTCGGCCGGTGCGGCCGCGGTTGGTGCATCGGCCTTGGCGGCGGTCTTCTTGGCGAACCGACCGAAACGGCCTTTGCCTCGTTCCGGCGCGGCAGCGAGCAGCTCGCGGCATTCGTCCAAGGTCAGCGTCTTCGGATCCCGCTCCTTGGGGATCTTCGCGTTCTTCACCTTGTCGGTGATGTACGGGCCGAAGCGGCCGTTCAGCACCTGAATGCCGGCGTCTTCGAAGTTCAGGATGGTGCGATTGGCGTCGGCCTCTTCCTTGGCCTTGATCAGCTCCAGCGCACGCGGCAGCTCGATGGTGTACGGATCGTCGTCCTTGATGGACACGAACTTCTTCGCGCCATATTGAATGTAGGGCCCGAAGCGACCGATGGCGACGCGGATCGAATGGCCGTCCGCGGTCTGACCGATAGTTCTCGGCAGCGTGAACAATTCCAGCGCCTCGGCCAGCGTGATGGTGTCCATGCGCTGCGTCGCCTTGAGGCTGGCGAACTTGGGCTTTTCCTCGTCGTCCTTGGTGCCCATCTGCACGAACGGACCATACTTGCCGTAGCGGACCGAGATCGGCTTGCCGGTGACCGGATCGTTGCCCAGCTCGCGCGCTTCCGACACGTCCTCACGCGTGACCGTCTCGTCGACCACGTCGACGCGCTCTTTGAATTCGCTCCAGAAGCGCTCCAGCACCGGCACCCAGGCTTCGCGGCCGTCGGCGATCTCGTCGAGGTCGTCCTCCATCTTGGCGGTGAACCCGTACTCGACGTAGTGATGGAAATTGCGCGTCAGGAACTTGTTGACGATCTTGCCCAGATCGGTAGGCACGAAGCGGCGATTGACCAGCTCCGTATATTTTTTGTTGACCAAGGTCGAGATGATGCTGGCATAGGTCGAAGGCCGGCCGATGCCGTGCTCTTCGAGTGCCTTCACCAGGCTCGCTTCGGAGAAGCGGGGCGGCGGTTCGGTGAAGTGCTGTTCGCCACGCAGGGCGACCAGCGCCACTTCGTCGCCGACTTCCATGGCGGGCAGGATGCGATCGTTGTCGTCGTCGACCGTATCGTCCTGACCTTCCTTATAAACGGCGATGTAGCCCGGCTTCACCAGCGTGGAGCCATTGGCTCGCAACACTGCAGTCGAGCCTTCGCGCTTGGCGCTCGTTCCAGGCACCAGGTCGACGGCCACGGTGTCGTACACCGCCGCTTCCATCTGGCTCGCGACCGCGCGCTTCCAGATCAGGCTGTAGAGCTTGAACTGATCGTTGTCGATCTTGCCGGCGAGACGCTCGGGCGTGACCGCCGCTGAAGTCGGACGAATGGCTTCGTGCGCTTCCTGCGCGTTCTTCGACTTCGTTTTATAGGTGCGCGGCGACTCGGGCAGCGCATCGGCGCCGTACATGCTGCCGATCACCTGCCGAATCTCGGCGACGGCTTCGTTCGCCAGGTTCAGCGAGTCGGTACGCATATAAGTAATGAGACCGACCGCGCCTTCGCCGAAGTCCACGCCTTCATACAACTGCTGCGCCAGGCGCATGGTGCGCTGAGCGCCGAAGCCGAGCTTGCGAGCGGCTTCCTGTTGCAGGGTGGAGGTGGTGAACGGCGGCGACGGATTGCGCCGGCGCTGCTTCTTGTCGATGTTGGCGACGCTGAGCCTGCCCTTGGCGGCGTTCTCGATGGCGGTGCGCACATCGGTCGCCTGGCCTTCGGTGGTCACCGTGAACTGTTCGACCTTCTCGCCGCGATACTCGATCAGCCGCGCCGGGAATGTTTGTTTCGACTTTTCGGCGTCGGCATCGATGGTCCAGTACTCGCGCGGCTTGAAGGCGAGGATCTCTTCCTCGCGCTCGCAGATCATGCGCAACGCCGGGCTCTGCACGCGGCCCGCCGAGGCGCCCGGCAAACCGGCTTTTTTCCAGAGCAGCGGCGAGATGTTGAAGCCGACCAGATAGTCGAGCGCGCGGCGCGCCTGCTGCGCGTTCACCAGATCCTGCGAAATGTCGCGCGGCTGGCCGATCGCTTCCCTGATGGCGTTCTTGGTGATCTCGTAGAACACCACGCGATGCACGTCCTTGCCGTCGAGCACGCCTTGTTCCTTGAGCAGCTCGGTGAGATGCCAGGAAATGGCTTCGCCCTCGCGGTCAGGGTCGGTCGCCAGATACAGCGCGTCGGATTTTTTCAGCGCCTTGGCGATCGCCTGCACGTGCTTTTCGTTCTTCTCCAGGATCTGATAGCGCATCGCGAATTTGCGCTTCGGATCGACCGCGCCTTCCTTGGGCACCAGATCGCGCACGTGGCCATACGACGCCAGCACCTCGAAATTTTTTCCGAGGTACTTCTTGATGGTCTTCGCCTTTGCAGGCGATTCCACGATGACTAGATTCTTCTGCTCCATAAAAAAAGAAACCGCGGTGGCCGCGGTGCTGCTGAAGGCTGCGTTGTCTTGGCCCGCGCTCTTCAGTGCACCACTTGCAGACGGTTATCGAATACCAAGTCCTCCATCCGCAGGTAAGCGCTCTGTTGGCCCGGCTGGCTGAACAGCACCATGAGCACCACCCACTTCACCTGTTCAATGTCGATCTGTTGCACATCGAGCGCCAGCAGGCGGTCGATGACCAATTCGCGCTGCGCCGGGCTGATGATGCCGATGTTCTCCAGGTACAGGATGTACCCGCGGCAGTCGGTGTCGAGCCGCGCCTGTTCGTGCGCGTCGAAAATACGAATCGCTCGCGATCCGGGAATGCCGCCCGCACGGTTGGGATCGGCAGACAGCTGCTCGAGCCATTCCAGCGCGCGGCCAACTTCTCGTTCGGAAAAACCGGCTCGTTCCAGTTCGTCCCGGAGTGTGTCGCGGTCGGGTTCGGGGGCGCAGTCCAGATCGGCGTCGAAGTAATTCTCGAAGAGATAGATCAGGATATCGAGAACGCTTTCCTTCATTTCGCTGCCTTAGTGTCGACAGGGCCCGCGCGCCGCACATAAAGCCCGCCAGGGCAGGCGTCGATGCGCGCCTCCAGTTCGAGGATCAGCAGCATGGACGCTACCTCGTCGGCCTTGAGTCCGGTGCGTGCGATCAAAACGTCGACACTGGTCGGCTCGAAGCCGAGCGCATCTAACAGGATTTCATACCCTTTGTCCAATGCCGGGGATAAAAGTGCTGTGCTTTCAGCGGTTTTCACACCGCTTCTGCCCGGGTCGCGGATTTGCTCGCCGAACAGCCCGGTCAACGCGCGCAGCTCCTCGAATATATCGTCGGCGGTCTCCACCAGCTTGGCGCCCTGCCGAATCAGCCGGTGACATCCGCGCGCCAGTGCGTTGTGGATGGAGCCCGGGATGGCGAAGACTTCGCGGCCCTGCTCGGTGGCCAGTCGGGCGGTGATCAACGAGCCGCTCTGCAATGCCGCCTCCACCACCAGTGTGCCCAGTGACAGTCCACTGATTATGCGATTGCGCCGAGGGAAATGACTTCGACCCGCCGGCGTGCCCAGAGGAAATTCGCTGACCAGCGCGCCGCTGGATGCAATTCGCTCCGCTAACCCTGCATTGGCGCGCGGGTAGGCAATATCAAGGCCTGTGCCGCACACGGCGATGGTGCGGCCATCAACCGCCAGAGCGGCAAGATGCGCGGCTGCGTCGATGCCGATGGCCAGGCCGCTGGTGATCACGAATCCAGATCGCGCCAGATGCGCAGCGAATTCGCGTGCGTTGTCGAGCCCGGTGTGAGTGGGATTACGCGAGCCGACGATGGCCAGCTGCGGCAGACTCAACAGGTCGGGGTCGCCGCGCACTAACAATCCAGGCGGCGGATCGGGCAACTGGGCAAGCAGCGCGGGATAGCGGGGCGAGCCGGATGGAATGAAGTGATGCATCGGCCGCTCGAGCCAGCGGCGATGTCGTGCGATCAGTGCGTCGAGCGACTCCGCGTCACAGCCGGGGAGTCGCGCCTTGCTCAGCCAGGTTTCGAGCTCGTCCATGAGCTCGTCAACATAGGCGCAATCGAAACGCGCTCAGGGGTTTTTAGCGCGGTCTCCCTGACGGATTTCGTGCGTGGTTTCCATCACCAGCGCGTAGCTCAGGTTGTCGAAGGCTTTGAACACCATGATCACGCCGGCACGCTCGTCGGGCAGCTGCACCTGCTTGCCGAAGTTCGAGCTGCGGCTGGTGCGACGCGCTGCGAGACCACCTTCAGCGAAGGTGTCGCGCACCACGGCGCCGCGCTGATACGCGGCGAGGATGTGTCCGGGTTCGAGGCCGTCGTTGCTGCCTTTGTTGAGCGCGACGACCTGGTACTGACCCATCACGGTGTGGCTGCGCACCGCGATGATGCTTGCGTCGATCTCGTCGGCAGGCGCGTGCGGCACGAAGTCCACATTTACATCCACCGACTCCGGGAACAGCTTGTCGCCTTGCAGGACTTCGCGCGCCGAATCCGTCATCAGGAGCTTGGCGGGATCGCCTTCGGTGGCCACCGGACCGGAGCCGACGTAGATGCCCGAGTAGCCGAGCAGCTTGTTGTTGTCCGGATCGCGCAGCTCCTCCTCGATGTGCACGACGCTGTAGCGAGTCTCGGCCGCCGCCTCGCCGATGCCACGCGCATACACTTCATTGCCGATCGCGCCGATCATGTGCGAGTCGCGCATCGCGACTACGTACGGGGCGCTCTTGACCTGCTCCTTGGTCAGCAAGGTCGGCCGGCCCATGAAGCTGGCGACGATGTCATAAGGAATCGCGGTGACTGCCTGGCTCAGCGGCTGACGCCGCACTTCGGGCGACAGGCGCTTGCCGCCGCGGCCGCCTTCGACGTTCTCGCCGCCGCGCTGAGCCACGGTCAGGCGGGGCTGGCCGTCCACATACACCAGCTTCAGCACGTCGCCCGGGTAGATCAGGTGCGGATTGGCGATCTGCGGGTTCACGTACCAGATTTCGGGCCAGTACCACGGCTCGCGCAGGAACACCTTGGAGATGTCCCAAAGCGTGTCGCCGGTCTTGACCACGTATTGATCGGGAGCGTCGGCGGACAACGGAATGTTGCTGCCGGAGCCGACGGTTTGAGCCGGTCCTTCCTGGGCAAGGATGCTCGGGGGCGCCAGCACGCCCGCGGTGACGGTCAGGCCAGCGACCAGGCTGAGCAAAATCGCCGGACGAAGTGCCAGATTCGCAGTTTTCATGCGCTCAACGAGCTCCCATTTGTATCCCTGCCGGGCGGGTCCTGGCGTCGCGTAAGCCTCTGAGCGTACGCACAAAAACCCACTCCGTGCCGACATTAAGTTCAACCGTGGCGGAACTTTAGCAGCAACATTGCAACGAGTGCAGAAATGGGCCTCCAGCCCGAGACGTGGTTCTCATTCCTGCTCCCGGAGCGCCGCCGCCATTCATCTATGGCCGACATAGGCACGAAACACTTGTTTCTGGCCAAATCGGCTGCAGACTAGGCGTCAGTCTCCACCTTCTGACGTTTTCGAACATGGCACTACTTCCGATTCTCGAATTCCCAGACCCGCGCCTGCGCACCAAGGCCCAGCCCGTGGAACAGGTGGATGCGGGGCTGCGGAAACTCATCGACGACATGTTCGAGACCATGTACGCCGCGCCCGGCATTGGCCTCGCGGCCACCCAGGTGAACGTTCATAAACGGGTGCTGGTCATCGACATCAGCGAAAAGCGCAATGAGCGCCTGGCGCTGATCAATCCGGAGATCGTCAGCCATAGCGGCATGGAGGAGACCGAGGAGGGCTGCCTGTCGGTCCCCGGCATCTACGAGAAGGTCAAACGCGCCGACCAGATCCGGGTGCGGGCGCTGGACCGCGATGGCAAGCAGATCGAGTTCGATGCCGATGGGCTGCTGGCGGTGTGCATTCAGCACGAGATGGATCACCTGGAAGGCAAGCTGTTCGTCGACTATCTCTCCGACCTGAAGCGGACGCGGATCCGCAAGAAGCTCGAGAAGGAGCGGAAAGAGAAGGCGGATGCGGCGGCTCGGGCCCGGTCCAGAGCGCTCTAAGAATCTGCATCGAGATCGCGCCCGCGCCGATGCGCGGGCGGTCGCAGAGTCTCCGTCCCGGAGGTAGCCCGTTGGCTCCCTGATCGTTCGGGGGCTTGCTCTCCCGTCTCCCTCCCTGGAAAACCTCCGTCTCCAGGCGCGTACAATCAGCGGCCGGTGCGCAAGTCGAAGACCAACTAGAATGCGCGCCACAGTCGAGTAAGTGAACCGAGCTTTCGATGTCCCCGCCGTTGTCTCTTGTTTTCGCCGGCACGCCGGAGTTCTCCGTGCCTGCGCTCGAAGCGCTGGTCGCGTCGCGCCACCGCGTGCTCGCGGTTTATACGCAGCCGGACCGGCCGGCGGGGCGAGGGCAGCAGGTGACGATGAGTGCGGTGAAGCAATGCGCGCTCCGGCATCAGTTGCCGGTGGAGCAACCGCAGACGCTGAAAGATCCGGCCGCTGTCGAACGGCTCGCGCAGTATTCGGCCGATTTGATGATCGTGGTCGCGTATGGACTGCTGTTGCCGAAGACCGTGCTCGACACACCGCGCTATGGCTGCGTGAACATTCATGCGTCGTTGCTGCCGAGATGGCGTGGCGCTGCGCCGATTCAGCGTGCGATCCAGGCGGGCGATCAAGAGAGTGGCGTGACCATCATGCAAATGGACGTCGGTCTGGACACAGGTCCGATGTTGCTCGAGCGAGTGACGCCCATCGCTCCGCGCGAGACCGCAGAAACGTTGCACGATCGTCTGGCGACATTGGGCGCCGATGCTGTGGTGGAAGCGATTGAAGCGATCGCAACTGGCGAGGCCAAGCCGCGCGAGCAGCCAAAGGAGGGCGCTACCTATGCAGCCAAGATTCGTAAGGAAGAAGCGTTGATCGATTGGTCCAGGCCGGCCATCGAAATCGATCGACAGGTGCGTGCATTCAATCCATGGCCGATCGCGGAGACGCGCTGGAACGGTCAGCAATTGCGCGTGTGGGAAGCGACGCCCGCCGATAAGAAAACGTCGGCGACGCCAGGCACCGTTATCGCAACGAGCGGCGCAGGAATCGAAGTTGCAACTGGCGATGGAACGTTGCAACTCACTCGTGTGCAAGCCGCGGGTCGCAAGGCCATGGCGGCGGCGGATTTCCTCAAAGCGCATCGCCCCGAGGGCGCGGTTCTTGGCTCGTGAGCGCGTCAGCTGCAGTCAGAGCGAAGGCCGCGAGAATCGTCGCGGATGTCGCCGAGCACGGCCGCTCGTTGGATGCCGTGCTGAGCCACGAGAGCTCGGCGACTAAACAAGAACGCGGGCTGTTGCGCTCACTGAGCTACGACAGCATTCGCTGGTATGTGCGGCTCGACGCGTTGCTCAGCCGTCTGCTGAGTCGTCCCAATCAAACGCTCGATCCGGAGATCCGGGCGCTCGCCATCGTCGGCTTGTGCCAATTGATATACACGGATATTCCCGAGCATGCGGCGGTCGCTGAAACAGTCGCTGCTACCCGACTCTTGAAACAACCGCGCGCGTCGGGATTCGTCAATGCCGTTTTGCGCCGCTGTCAGCGCGAGCATGCCAGGCTGTTGCCGGAGATCGATCGCGATCTCGCCGTGCGCACGGCGCATCCGCGCTGGCTGGTGGAGAAGTTGCGGAAGGATTGGGGCGAGCGCGCCAACGACATCCTGGACGCCAATAACCAACGCCCGCCGTTTTGGATACGCGTGAATCGGCTGCGCGTCACGCCTGCGAATTATCGTGAGCAACTGCAGGCCAGTCAGATCGGCGTGGCCGCCAGCATGTTCGAGGACACGGCGTTATTGCTGGACCGTGCCATGGATGTCGGTGAGTTGCCAGGCTTCAACGAGGGCCTGGTGTCGGTGCAGGACGCAGCCGCGCAGCTCGCCGGGCATATGCTCGATCCGCAGCGAGGCGAGCGCATCCTCGATGCGTGTGCCGCGCCGGGCGGCAAGACTGGCCATCTGCTGGAGCTCCAGCCCGAGCCGGGCGTGCTGACTGCGGTGGATGTTTCTCCCGAGCGGCTGACCCGCGTCACGCAGAACTTGCAGCGGTTGCAGATGTCTGCGCAGGTGCTTGCCGGCGACGCGGCCGCGCCCGCCGGCTGGTGGGACGGCAAAACATTCAACCGCATTCTGTTGGATGTGCCGTGCTCGGCGACCGGTGTGATCCGCCGTCACCCGGACATCAAGCTACTGCGTAGGGGCGATGACATCGCGGCGCTGGCTGCGCGCCAGTCGCAGCTGTTGCGGACCTCGTGGTCGCTGTTGCAGCCGGGTGGCCGACTGCTTTATGCGAGTTGCTCCGCCTTACAAACGGAGACCACCGCTGTGATCGAGGATTTTCTGCGCACCGAACCGAGCGCGCGCGACGTGACCGAGCAAAGGCTGCAAGATCTGCCAGCCTCGGAGGCGCTCGGTCAGGCGCATGTGGGAACGGCTTCGGGCGTTCATGGCTTAAGAATCGCGGCGGGCTCCGCCGGCATGGATGGTTTTTATTATGCTCTGCTCGAGAAGCCGTGCTGAAGCATGGCCCAGCACCTGGCCTGAGCCAAACATGACCCCAATCGCATCACCCTCTCGCAATCCCGGTTAAGGACGCTTCGTGGCGGTAAGCCCAACCTGTCGCGACGTGCTTGGCCTCCGCCGCAGGCCGCTCCGCCTCATGGCGCTGCTGCTGCTCGGCTGCATGCTGGCGGCGACCGGCGCGTTCGCCCAGGCGCCGCCGGCGCGCTTCGAAGTGCGTTCCGCCTATGTGGAGCCGGCCGAGGGCGTCTACGAGCTGAACGCCACGCTCAACTTCGACCTGCAGGAGGGGGCGCGGGCGGCGATCCGTGAAGGCGTGCCGCTCAGCCTGCACCTGGAAATCGTCGTGAAGCGTCAGCGCAGCTACTGGCTGGACGAAACCGTCGCAACCCTGGATCAGTACTACGAGCTGGCGTACCGTGCGCTGAGCGAGCGCTATCTGGTGCGCAATTTGAATAGCGGCGAACAAGCGTCCTATGCGACGCTGGACGCCGCGCTCGACGCGCTACGCGTGATCAGCCGCCTGCCCATCCTGGACCAGGCGCTGGTGTCGCCCAAGCGGCGGCACGAGATCAGCGTGCGTGGCAATCTCGATGTGCGCACGATGCCGGATGCCTTGCGCTTCGTGCTGTTCTGGTCGGATGACTGGCGGCAGCGCAGCGAGTGGTACACATGGTCGCCGCAACTCTGAAACGCACGCTGGTCTCGATCCTGGTGCTCATCGGATCGGGGCTGTGGGTGGCTGCGCTACTCATCATGGCGCAGACGGTTCAGCAATCGGCGCACTTCAGCGATCTGCATCCCTTCATCGTCGGCGTCAACGTCGCGGGCCTGCTGGTCCTGCTGATCTTGATTGGCGGCCGGCTCGCGCAGCTGGTGCGCGACTGGCGCAAACGAGTGGTCGGCTCGCGGCTCGAAGCGCGCATGGTGTGGATGTCGGCGACGCTCGCCATGGCGCCGCTGTTGCTGGTGTTCTATTTCTCCGTCGTGTTCTTGAACCGCGGTATCGACAGCTGGTTCCACGTCGAGATCCGGCAGGGCCTCGAAGACGCCTTGAAACTGTCGCGCGCGGCGCTCGATCTGCGCATGCGCGAGTATCTGGAGCGGACTCGTTCGGTCGCTGCCCAAATCGCTCCCGTGCGCGCCGGCGCGTTCCAGGTGCTCGATGAGTTGCGGCGGGAGAACGAGGCAGTGGAGTTGACGCTGCTGGCTTCGAACAGCCGCATTCTCGCCACCAGCTCGGATCGGCTGGGCGAGATCGTGCCCGCACCGCTCAGCGACGAGATGACCATGCAGGTCCGACAAGGGCGCGATTACGTCGCGCTCGATCCCGCCGCGGGCGGCGGCTATCTGGTGCGCACGGCGGTGCGTGTGCCGCAGGTGTTGCCCGGTGACGAACTGCGGGTGTTGCAGGCGATATATCCGATCGAGCGGCGGCTCGGCGAGCTGGCCGATACGGTCGAGTCTTCCTATCAGCGCTATGGCGAAAAGGCGCGCCTGCGCGAGCCGCTGAAGACCAGCTTCACGCTGACGCTGACGTTGGTGTTGCTGCTGTCGTTGTTCGGCGCGCTGTACGGCGCCTTCTGGGCCGCGCGACGGCTGGTGCGTCCCATTCAAGATCTGGTCGCGGGCACGCGCGCGGTAGCCAAGGGCGATTTCGATCTGCGCTTGCCGCTGACCTCCCACGACGAGATGGGCATCCTGGTCCATTCGTTCAACGACATGACCAAGCGGCTGGCGCGCTCTCGCGAAGAGACGCGCCGCGTGCAGCAGGCCGTGGAGGCCGAGCGCGCCAATCTGGCGGTGATCCTGGCGCGACTGTCCACGGGCGTGATTTCGTTGGAAGCCGATCAGACCATCCGCACGGCCAACCAGGCGGCCTGCTCCATTCTCGGGGTGGACGTCGACGTGATCGGCAAGCCACTGTCCCAGACCGGCAGTGACAGTGTGCTGTTCGAGCAGTTCCAGTCCACCTGCAGCGCGCATCTGGCCGCGGGCATGAGCGAGTGGCGCGAGCAGCTGGTTCTACAGGGCGAATCGACCCGTCGCATCCTGATGTGCGCCTGTACCACGCTCTCCGGCGAAGATCAGACCCCCAGTGGTTATGTCATCGTGTTCGACGACATTACCGCCTTGCTGCAGGCCCAGCGCGACGCGGCGTGGGGCGAGGTGGCGCGCCGTCTGGCGCACGAAATCAAGAACCCGCTGACGCCAATCCAGCTGTCCGCGGAGCGGCTGCGCCGTAAGCTGCTGGGGCACATCGACGAGACGCAGGGGCAGGTGCTGGACCGCGCCACCCACACCATCGTCCAGCAGGTCGAGGCCATGAAGGAGATGGTCAACGCCTTCAGCGAATACGCGCGCGCGCCGGAGATGGATGTGTCACGCTTCGACCTGAACCAGCTGATTGGCGAAGTGGCGGAGCTGTATCGCGCGCCGGGCCGGCCGGGCGTGAGCCTGCAGTTGCAAGCGGGCCTGCCCGAGATCCAGGCCGACCGTGGCCGCATGCGGCAGATCATCCATAATCTGCTGGCCAACGCCTGGGAAGCGCTCGAGGGGGTGGCGAACCCTTCAGTGCGCGTGGACACGCGGCTGATGGACAAGGGCAGTCGCGGGGTCGCGGGCCGGGCGGTGGAGATCGTGGTCGAGGACAATGGCCCGGGCTTCCGACCCGACGTGATCGGCCAGGTGTTCGACCCTTATGTAACGACCAAACCGAAGGGTACGGGACTGGGGCTCGCGATCGTGAAAAAGATAGTCGAAGAGCACGGCGGCGCCATAGATGCAGATAATGTACGCACAGGAGGTGCGCGGGTGTTTATCGAGTTGCCGTTGACTGCGGTCCGCGGCGGCGGTCCGATTCGCGAACGGCGCACCGGACCGAGGAGGGAGCGGGCATGAGTGCAGCGCGCATACTAGTCGTCGATGACGAAAGCGAGATCCGCGGGCTTCTGAAAGAGATCCTGGCGGACGAAGGTTACGAGGTGGACGTCGCCGCGGACGCCGCTGAGGCGCGTGCCGCTCGTGCGGCCCACGATCCCGATCTGGTCCTGCTCGATATATGGATGCCCGATACGGACGGCATCACGCTGCTGCGTGAGTGGGTGCAGCCCAATGGCAGCTCGTGTCCTGTGGTCATGATGTCCGGTCACGGCACGGTCGAGACTGCGGTCGAAGCGACACGGCTCGGCGCGTTCGATTTCGTTGAGAAGCCGCTGTCGCTGGCGAAGCTGTTGCGCACTGTCGAGCGCGCGCTGGATTCCGGACGAAACAAGCGGCAGAGCGCGCGATCGCTGGTTCCGCCGCTGATCGCGCCGGTCGGCAAGAGCCGCGCGATGGCAGCGCTGCGTGAGCAGGTTCAGCAGGTCGCTCCGCACGAGACGCCGGTGCTCATCATTGGTGAGCCTGGCAGCGGGCGCGAAGCTTTCGCTCGCTATATTCATTCCCTGAGCCCGCGTGCTGCGGGCCCGTTCGTGCAACTCGTCGCGACTGGCGTCAGTGACGAAGGCGCGGCGGCCGCGCTACACGGCACGGAAGATTCGAACGGCGTTCACGCCGGTGTGTTCGAGCAGGCGGCCGGTGGTGTCTTGTTCATCAACGGCGTCGAGGATCTGCCGCCGAAGGCACAAGGCCTGTTGGTTGCCGCGCTCGAGACGCGCACCTTCACGCGCGTTGGCGGCGCGACTCCGGTGAATACAAACGTTCGGATCATCGGGTCGGCCACGTCTCGTTTTTTGAATGCCGAAGGCACGGGGGTGCGGCTCGAGCTGCTCTCACGGCTGAACGTCATTACTTTGAACGTGCCTCCGCTGCGTGACTATGCGCAGGACGTGCCGGATTTGTTACGTCACTATGTCGATCGTCTGGTCGACGAACAGCATCTGCCGTTCCGCCGCTTTGGCGTCGCGGCCCAGAACCGGCTGCGCAACTATCCCTGGCCGGGAAATGTTCGCGAGCTGCGCAACCTGGTTCAGCGGTTGTTGATCCTGGGCGGCGAAGAAGAGATCCGGCTCGACGAGATCGAGCGCGAGCTCGCGGCCCATGCGCCTACCACTGAACCTTTGGTGAAACAGGACTTGCTCGCCCTGCCGCTTCGCGAGGCTCGCGAACATTTCGAGCGGGCTTATTTGCAGCAGCAGCTGATCCTGTGCAACGGCAAGGTCGGCCAGCTGGCCAAGCGCGTCGGCATGGAGCGCACTCACCTGTACCGCAAGCTTCGCTCCCTCGGCGTCGACTTTCGCCAGCTCGCCGAAGACTGAGCGGCCTTGCCGCTCGCTACCGCTCGCGGCCGGCCCGGAAGGTTTTGTTTTGGTTCCCCCGCTAACGCGGGGGAGCCCGAACGACTCGCTCGCGCTGTCGCCGCTCCGAGCTAAAGCGGGCGTCCTCACTTACTGCGGATCTACCAACGCTGGGTCCCTTCCTGTCTCTTGCTCTTGCAAGCGGCGAAAATCGACTCAGCCCTTTTTCTGGCGAACGGCGAAAACCGACTCAGCTCTTTTGCTGGCGAAGCGGCGAAACTCAGCTCTTGCTCTGGCGAAGCGGCGGGAATTCGCTCGGCACGAGCCTTCGCGCATGTGGCGCGGCACGGCGCGCATCGCGTCTTCGCTCACCGACGCGACATATGGAACGAATTCCTCTCTCTAGCGGGGAGTTTCAGCTCGGTCGCCTTTCCCGCGAGGCGGGTGATTTCGACTCGGCTTCTCTTCCCCGCGAAGCGGGGAGAAATAAACAAATCATTCTTGGCCGGCCGCGAGCGATAGCGAAGCGGCAAGGCCGTCACTCGCCGACGCGAATGACCAGCGCGTCGATCTGGGCCTGGCGCAACTTGCTGCGCGTGTCTTCGAGTCTTTGCAGGTTGGTGATGGGCCCGATGCGAACGCGGTGCCAGGTGTCCTTGTCGATGGTCACTTTCTGGATCTTGGATTCGACGCCCTGCATGGCAATCAGCGCGCGCACGCGGTCAGCGTCCTTGTGATTCCGGAACGACCCCGCCTGCAGAATATAAGCGCCGGGCTTCTGCACCGGCCCAGCGACCACCGCGGGAGCCGACCCGCTGCGTGAATCCTGTTCGGGAATGACCACTTCGTACTTCGGCAGCATTTCGTAGAAGTCGAACTGCTGCGTCTCCGCTTCCTTCTGTGACGCGGGCCGCGGTTTGCTATCCGGTTCGGCCTCGTCGCGAATCATCGGCGCGGTGGTCTGTTGAGCGGCCAGGCGCGCCTCGGTGCGCCGGTCGAACAGATAGACGCCCAGCGCGACCGCCAGCCCCAGCGCCAGGCCGCAGACGAAGCCGGCTGTGCCAGACAAGCCGGACGAACCGCCGGAACGGCGTTTGGAATGTTTGTAGTCCTTGGCCATGAAGGAAAAATCAGCAATCGATCCGCAGGAAACCAAGCTCAGGTGGCAGCGGGTGCTGCGCGTCCATGCGCCCCCGGCATTCGGGCATCCTGCCCATCACAAGTTTGCGCGCCTGCGTCATTCCTCGCCAGCGGTTGCCGCCTTTTTCGATTCCATCTTCTCGGGCGCGGACACGCCCAGCAGTTTCAGGCCGTTTTCCAGCACCTGGCGCGTGGCCGCGACCAGGTTCAAGCGGGCGTTGCGCAGCTTCACGTCGTCGATGATGAACTTGTGCGCGTTGTAATAAGTGTGGAAATCGCCGGCCAGCTCACGCAGATAGTGCGCGAGCTGATGCGGCTCGAGATCGTGCGTGGCGTTCTCGAGCAGCTCGGGATAGTAGGTGAGGCGGCGGATCAGTGCCTTCTCGTGCGGCTCGCTCAGCAGCTGCACATGTGCCTCACCCACTTCGCGCTCGTGAGTGATTCCTTTCTCCTGCAGCTGACGGAACACGCTGCACACTCGCGCGTGCGCGTACTGCACGTAATAAACCGGGTTCTCTTCGCTCTGCGCCAGCGCGAGATCGATGTCGAAAACGAACTCCGAATCGGCCTTACGCGACACCAGGAAGAAACGAAACGCATCGCGCCCCACCCAATCCACCAGGTCACGCACCGTCACATACGACCCGGCGCGCTTGGAAATCTTCACTTCCTCGCCGCCGCGCATGACGCGCACCATCTTGTGGAGCACGTAGTCCGGATAGCCCTTGGGAATCCCGATGTTCAGCGCCTGCAGACCTGCGCGCACACGTGCGATGGTGCCGTGATGATCTGTGCCCTGCACGTTGATGGCGCGGAAGAAACCACGCTGCCACTTGGTGACGTGATATGCGACATCCGGCACGAAGTACGTGTAAGTGCCATCCGATTTACGCATGACACGATCTTTGTCGTCACCGAATTCCGTGGTCTTGAGCCACAGCGCGCCATCCTTCTCATAGGTATGGCCGCTCGCAATGAGCCCCTGCACCGTCGATTCGACCTTGCCGTCGCTATACAGACTGGACTCGAGATAGTAGGTATCGAAGCGCACTCCGAACTTCTGCAAGTCCGTGTCCTGCTCGTGTCGCAAGCAGGTGACGGCGAAGCGCCGGATTGCATCGAGATCGTCGACTTTGCCGCTCGCGCGAATCGGCTCGCCATCGAAGGCGTGAACCGTTTTGCGCGCGAGAAAGTCGTCGGCGATGTCCTGGATGTACTCGCCGTTGTAAGCAGCCTCGGGCCAGCCGGGATCGCCCGGCTTCAGCCCGCGCGCGCGAGCCTGCACGGACAGCGCCAGGTTTTGAATCTGCACGCCGGCATCGTTGTAGTAGAACTCACGGCTCACGGGATGGCCTTGCGACTGCAGCAGCGCTGCGAGCGCATCGCCGAGCGCGGCTTGCCGGCCATGGCCGACGTGCAACGGACCGGTTGGATTTGCGGAAACGAATTCCACGACCACGCTCTGACCGGCGCCGCGCTTGTTGTAACCGTAAGCCACGCCCAGATCGAAAATGCGCGACAGCTCCTGCTGATACGCCTGCGGCGACAGATGGAAATTGATGAAGCCGGGCCCGGCGATCTCGATCTTGTCGACCAGCTCGCTCGCCGGAATGCAATCGACGATAGCCTGGGCCAGTTGCCGCGGGTTCTTGCGCGCGGGCTTCGCCAGCTGCAACGCGATGTTGGTGGCGAAATCGCCGTGAGCGGCGTCGCGCGTACGCTCCACATCCACCGTCGGATGCAGGTCCGCGGGGACAATGTCGGCCGGTAAACAGGCCAATGCGGCCTGCACGAGGCGTTCGATCTGGTACTTCACAAAGAGCTGGGGAAAAGTGAGTTCGGGACAGTGTACTCAACTCAACTCGGCCGCATCCACATCGATCGACCACCGGACCTTTCTGGCCTCGGGCAGCATGGCCACGGCCGTCAGCCAGCCGCTCATGAATCGTTGCAACGGCGAGTGAGTAGGGGCATGGAGCAGCAGCTGAGCGCGGAACCGGCCGGCGCGGCGCTCCATGGGCGAAGGCGCCGGGCCGAGCAACCTTACGCCGCGCACCGGATAGTCATCGGCGAGGGCACGGGCCGAATGCAGGAATTGCAGCGGAGCTTGCTGATCCGTGGCTTCCGCGCGTAGCAGCGCAATGCGCGCGAATGGCGGCCAGTGGCTTTGTTCACGTTCTGTCAACGCGCCGTCGGCAAAGGCCGCGTAGCCGCCTGTGAGCAGCAATGTAAGTAACGGATGATCCGGATATTCCGTCTGGATCAGCACTTCGCCGGGCCGTTCGGCGCGCCCGGCGCGCCCGGCCACTTGCACGATGGTCTGTGCGAGGCGCTCCGGCGCGCGGAAATCCGTGCTGAACAGGCCCTGATCCGCATTCAGCACCACGACCAGCGTGACCTTCGGGAAGTCGTGGCCCTTGGTCAGCATCTGCGTGCCGACCAGAATGCGGATCTCGCCGCGATTTACGCGCTCCAGCGTCGCTTCCAGTTCGCCCTTGCGGCGCATGCTGTCGCGGTCGATGCGCGCGAGCGGAGCGCCGGTAAACAGGTTTTCCAGGGTTTCTTCGATGCGCTCGGTGCCCTGGCCGACCGGCTTCACATCGGCGAAACAGTTCGGGCAGCCGGCGATCAAAGGCTCCTGCGAGCCGCAGTGATGACAGATGAGATCACGGCCTCGCGCGTGCACGGTCAAGTGCGCGTCACACCGGCGGCAATGCGCGGACCAGCCACAGTTCGGGCAGAACAATACCGGCGCGTAGCCGCGGCGGTTGATGAACAGCATCACCTGTCCGCCTTCATCCAAGTGACGGCGGATTGCCATCACCGTGGGCGTGGCGATTCCCTGGGTCGCCGCGTTCTTGCGCAGGTCGACCAGGAACAGTTTGGGCGGTTTCGCGCTGCCAGCGCGCTCCGGCAGTCGGGACATTGTTTCCGGCTGTTTGCGAGCGCGGGCCAATGTTTCCAAGGAAGGCGTGGCGGAGCCGAGCACCACCGGAATGCCGAGCCGCTGTGCGCGAACCAACGCGAGGTCGCGCGCGGAATAACGGAAGCCATCTTGCTGCTTGAACGAGGGATCGTGCTCTTCGTCGATGATGATCAGGCCGGGTTGCGGCAGGGGACTGAAAACCGCGGAGCGAGTACCGATGACGATGCGGGCTGTGCCTTCGCGTGCATCCCGCCACGCGGCCATGCGCTCGGTGTCGTTCAAACCTGAGTGCAGGACTGCAAGTGGCGCGTCGAAGCGTCCACGGAAGCGCGCGATCAACTGCGGCGTCAGCGAGATCTCCGGCACGAGCACCAGTGCCTGATGCCCGCGCGCGAGCACCGCTGCAATGGCGTGCAGATACACCTCGGTCTTGCCGCTGCCCGTCACTCCGTAGAGCAGATGCGAGGCGAATGAGCCAAGCGTGTTCGTGATTCTCTCGACAGCGGCGGCTTGCGCTTCATTGAGCGGCGGGCCCGCGCGAACGATGGATACCGGCCCCGTCTCGGGCGCTTCGCGTGCAAATTGCTCGACGAAGCCGCGCGTTTCGAGGTTGCGGAGCGCTGAGAGCGGGCTCTCGGTGGCGCTGAGGATTTCAGATGCCGGCGCCTGCGCGTGGTTCAACAGGTACTCGGCGATCGCGCGCAGGCGCACGGAACGCGCCGGCAGCGTCGCGAGCGCTTGCTCACGGCCTTGATCCGTCAGCCGCCAGAGAATGGTTTCCTGCCGCAACGGCGCGCCGTTCCTCAAGTGAACCGGCATCGCCGAGCTCAACACTTCGCCGACCGGATGGCGGTAGTACTCGGCGGCCCAAGTCAACAATGCGAGCAGTTCGGCGCTGAAGGTTGGCTCATCGTCGATGACTTCGAAGGCTGCGCGCAATTTCTCCGAGGGGACTTCAGTGTCATCGCGGCCTTCGACGACAACGCCGACGACGCGCCGCCGGCCGAACGGCACCCACACGCGATAGCCCGGCCCCGCGGCAGTACCGGCGGGCGCCCGATAGTCGAACACCTGCCGCAATGGCGTGTCGATGGCGACCGCCAGATATGGCGTTCGCTCTATGCACAAAACCTGTGGAAAAGTCTGTGCATTGTTTGGGGTGAAACCACTCAAGTGCTCAATCCACGGACCGGTTTGCCGTTTGATCAATTTTTAGACGCAGTTGCCGTGCTGCGCATCCTTAGCGCCCCGGCATTCGGGCATCCCGCCCAGCACGCGTCAACCTGCAGACGTGTGCCGCGTTCTTGAAGGCATCACTCTGGCTCAACACAGCAGGTTCCTGGAACGCATGCGGCCCTCTGCTACTCTCCGCGCAGCCTCAACCCCGGCCTGGGCGCTGCTCAACCTCGGGCAGGGCGAAGTCCCGGCGACGGAGGAACAATCTCTGGATCAGGTGCGCACGCTGGACCGATTTCTCGTCAGCGTCGAGAAGCGTGCGTTTCGCATCGCCCGGATTGCCGTACGCCACGACGACGATGCGCTGGATATCGTACAGGACGCGATGCTGCAGCTGGCGCGCCACTATGCCCAGCGCCCTGCCGACGAGTGGCGACCGCTGTTCTACCGCATTCTGCAAAACCGGATCCGCGACTGTCAGCGTCGCCGTCTGGTTCGCACCCGGCTGTTGAGCTGGCTGCCCGGCTGGAAGGCCGACGGGGATGAAGCCGCGGATCCGTTCGAAGCGGTGCCCGACGGTCGGCCGCTGCCGCCGGATCTGCTCGCGACTGACCAAGCGATGGTCAAGCTCGAGCGTGCGCTGGCCGAATTGCCCCGCAGGCAACAGCAAGCATTCATGTTGCGCATTTTCGAGGGCATGGATGTCGCGCAAACCGCCGCGGCCATGGGCTGTAGCGAGGGAAGCGTCAAAACTCACTATTCTCGCGCCGTGCACGCTTTGCGCGAGCAGTTGGGGACTGCATGGTGAACACTCCCGATCCTTTCGAGGAGCGCAGCCGCGCGCTGTTCGAAGCCAGCGTCGAGCGCCTCGACGCGCGCACCCGTTCGCGGCTCAACCAGGCGCGGCAACGCGCACTCGATGAGCTGAAGAATGGGGCGTCGCGCCGCTACTGGTTGGGCTTGCCGTTGGGCGGCTTGGCTGCGGCCGCGCTCATTGCTGCGGTGATGTTTCGAGGCGGTGGCGAGCCTGCTGTTCCAGAAGCGGCCACTTTGCCGCTGGATGATTTCGATATCGTCGCCGATGCCGACAGTTTCGAGATGCTCCGCGACGTGGAGTTCTACGCTTGGCTGGCCGAGGCCAACGTGCAATCGGGCGACAACAGCGGCTGATCCATGCGCAGGGCTTTGTTCACGGCAATTCTGATGGTGGCGGGCGCGCTGGTCGTAGGCGTGACACCCGCTGCTCGAGCGGCTCAGCCCGAGAACGCGGGAGTGAGCTGGCAGGAGTTATCCCGCGAGCAGCAGAAGCTGCTCGCCACGTTCGAATCCCGCTGGGCCGAGCTGCCGCTGGCTCGACAGCAATCTCTCGCCAGGGGTGCGCAGCGCTGGCTGGACATGCCGCCCGAACAGCGTCAACAGGTCCGAGAGCACTTCCAGCGCTGGCTGGCGCTGGATCTAAAACAGCGGCGCGAGATGCGCCGAGCCTTCAACCAGTTCAAGCAGCTGCCGGCGCAGGAGCAGGAGCGGATCCGCGAGAACTATCGCCGCTTCCAGGGGCTGCCAGCGGAAGAGCGCAAGCAGTTGCGCGAGCAGTTCAGGCAGCTCACGCCCGAGCAGCGTCAGCAACTGCGGGACCGCTTGCGCTCGCAATGAGTGGCCAATCGGCGCGCTGCTTGGGTGGCCACTCCCACTGCTGAAGCCGCGCGGGACTGGATCCTCCGATCCAGGCTGCGGAGAGGAAGATGCCCGGCCGAGGCTGAAACACGGCCGCGCCCCATGTCGCGGTCGTAGGCACGCGGCCGTCCCATTTCCCGGCGTCATGCCAGAACACACACTGCTGAAGCGCGTCGACCAGGTCCAGGCCCAGTGCTTTGGCGAACGCTTCCTTCAGGGTCCAGAGCGTGTAGAACAGCGGTGATCTGGCCTCCGCGGACGCGGCTTCCATCAACTCAATCTCGCGTTCGGTGAACCCGAAGCGAGCGAGTCGAAGCACGTCGCGCGGCCTATCTAGTTCGAGATCGACGCCCACTCGCCAGTCCGTTGGCCCGAGCAGCAGCGCCGCGTGTTCGGTGCTGTGGCTATGGCTGAAGGCCGCTGTTCCCGCATCGACATACGCAAGCAAGGCCCGGCTGACCTCGAAGTCCGCCCGCCGATGCGCGCTGTGCTGAACGCTGGACCGCAACTGGTCCTCGGCTGACAGCTTCGCCCGGTCGAAATGCGCACGCGCGGCCGACAGCGCCAGCCACAGATTCAATTCCGTGTCCGCGGAGCCGCTCTCCAGGCCGGTGCGCGCGCCAGTTGTCGCTTGTGGGTTGCCGTGCATGACAGGGACATCATAATTCGCCCCCCATGAATGCCGAACCGCACCTCGCTGACGCTACCAACGACCGCCCCGAGCGGCGCGACTGGTGGTATTGGCGGCTGTTCATGACCGGGTTCAGCTTTTTCCTGTTCGGTTTGGGCGCGTTGGTGGTGGGCACGGTGTTGCTGCCCATCGTGAAGCTCATCCCCGCGGAACGGGATGTGAAGCGCAGACGCGCGCGCGTCGTGATGAGCGCGGCGCTCCGCCTGTTCATTGGCGTCATGCACCGAGGCCGAGCGCTGACGTACGAGTTCCATGGCCAAGAGCGCCTCGGTCAGCCTGGCCAGATGATTGTCGCGAATCATCCGACCTTGATCGATGTGGTGTTTCTGCTGGCATTCGTGCCCGGAGCCGGTTGCGTGGTCAAGCAGGGCCTGTGGCGCAACCCATTGACGCGCTGGGCCGTGACCTTGGTGGAATTCATTCCCAACGATCAGACCGCCAGCATGATCGAAGGCGCGACGGCCGCCCTGAGCGAGCGGCAGACCCTGATTTTCTTCCCCGAAGGCACGCGCACGCGGCCCAACCAGCCCATGGTGTTTCATCGCGGAGCGGCCAACATTTCGCTGCGAGCCGCGGCGTCGGTTACCCCGGTGTACATCCGCTGCCAGCCGACCACGCTCACCAAGGCCGAGCCGTGGTACCGGATTCCGGCTCGACGTCCGCACTTCAGCCTGATTGTTGGCGAGGACCTGGACTTAAGTCCCTACCGGAACGCGCCGTTACCGTTAGCATCACGGTCCTTGAACGAGGCCATGCATCGGCATTTTCAGCAGGAATTGGCCCGGCCCCGGGCCGGTCGGGCGTAACAGGGACCCACAGCCCACGCGGCTGTACGCTGTGTGCTCCTCGAATTAAACTGCGCGCCGAGTTCGCGGACTCGATGCAGCGCGCGCAGACGTGCTAACTCCCGATTCTCCAACAGAGCAGTTCATGCAGTCGCAAGATCAAATCCTCGAACGCATCCGCGGGACGCTGGTCGAGCTGTTCGAGATCGAGCCGGCGCGAATCACGCCGGAAGCGCGCCTGTATGAGGACCTCGAGATCGACAGCATCGACGTTGTCGACCTGATGGACGAAGTGCAGAAGCACACCGGCCGCAAGGTCACGCCCCAGGACTTCCGTTCCGTGCGCACCGTGGGCGATCTGGCGTCAGTGGTGCAACGGCTGATGAATGCGTGAGCGTGGCAGCTGAAATCGCGCCCATGTTCCCAGCCAAGTTTTCGGTCTGCGTGGTCATTCCGGTTTATAACCACGAGCATGCCATCGGCACCGTGGTGAGCAGCCTGCGTGCGCAGGGGTTGCCGGTGATCCTCGTCGATGACGGCTGCAGCCCGGCCTGCGCGCAGGAATTGGATCGCCTGAGCGTGCTGCCCGACGTGACAATGTTCCGTCATGACGCCAATCGCGGCAAAGGCGCGGCGGTGATCACGGGTTTTCGCGCGGCCGCCAAGCTTGGCTTCACTCACGCGATCCAGGTCGATGCCGATGGTCAGCACACGCTCACCGACGCGCGCCGCTTCGTCGAAGCCGCGCGCGAGCAGCCCGATGCGGTCATCTGCGGTCGACCGGTGTTCGACGCCAGCATCCCCAAAGCGCGCTACTACGGTCGCTATCTCACCCACGGCATGGTGTGGCTGCAGACGCTGTCGTTCGACATCATCGATTCGATGTGCGGCTTCCGCCTGTATCCGCTCGCGGCCACGCTCGATCTGATCGATCATCAGCACATCGGCGAGCGCATGGACTTCGATTCCGAAATCCTGGTGCGGATGCACTGGCGCCAGATTCCGATGCGCTGGCTGGACACGCGCGTGTCCTATCCGATCGACGGCGTCTCGCACTTCCGCATGTTCCTGGACAACGTGCGCATGACCACGCTGCACATCAGGCTGACCTGCGGCATGTTGATTCGCCTGCCGGTGCTGCTGTGGCGGAAGTTCGCGCGGACCAAGCCTGCCCGGCAGGTGCGCGAGCGCGATGCGAACGCCTGACGCGCCGGCGGCCCGATTCGAAGTGCCCTGACTGCCATGCGAAAGGAAGGCGCGATCAGCGCGAGCATCGACGTGACAGTGGCCTTCCATGACATCGACATCATCGGCGTCATGTGGCACGGGCATTATTTGAAATATTTCGAAAGCGCCCGCTGGGCGCTGATGGACCATCTCGACTTCGGCTACGACGCCATGGCGGCCTCCGGCTATGCATGGCCCATCGTGGAAATGCACGTGAAGTATCTGCACGCGGCGCGCATGGGAGATCGCCTCAGCGTGCGCGCATCTCTGGTCGAATGGCACAACCGAGTCGTGATGAATTATTTGATCACCCGCATCGCCGATAGCGAACGTCTGGCGCGTGCCCAGAGTGTGCAGGCAGCGGTGGACGCGAAGACCCACGCGCTGCAATTCGTAACTCCGCAACCGCTGTTGGAGCGCGTGGAACGGGCATTGCGGGCGCGAGCGACGGATCATCGTGAGGAATGACCTTGGAACAGCGTGATGTCATCGTGATCGGCGCGGGCCCCTCGGGCGCGATCGCCTCGGCATTGTTGAACAAGCAGGACTGGAACGTGCTAGTGCTGGAAGGCCAGCGCTTTCCGCGCTTCTCCATTGGCGAGAGTTTGCTGGCGCATTGTCTCGACTTCGTCGACGAAGCGGGCATGCTGCCGGCGGTGGAGCGCGCCGACTTTCAATTCAAAAACGGGGCGGCATTCGTGCGCGGCGACGAATACGGCGATTTCGACTTCGGGGACAAGTTCACGCCCGGCCGCAATTCGACGTATCAGGTGCAGCGCGCCGCGTTCGACAAGGTGCTGGCGGACGAGGCGCAGAAACAAGGCGTCGAGATTCGATATGAAACTCGCGTGACCGCCGTGGACAACAGTGGCGACATGCCGCGCGTACGCGCCGTCGACCCCACGGGCGCGGAGTACGAGGTGCAGGGCAAGTTCCTGCTGGACGCCAGCGGCTTCGGCCGCGTGCTGCCCAAGCTGCTCAATCTGGAAATGCCCTCGAACTTCCCGGTGCGCAACGCGGTGTTCACGCACGTGGCGGATGGCGCCGCGCCCGGTTCGTTCGATCGCAACAAGATCCAGGTCATCGTTCATCCACAGCATCGCGACGTATGGTTCTGGCTGATTCCGTTTGCCAATGGCCGCTGCTCCCTGGGCTGCGTGGCCCGCAAGGAATTTTTCGAGAACTATCCGGCGCCGCTGGATGAGCGTCTCAAAAAGCTGGCGAGCGAGGAGCCGTTCCTGACGCGGGTTCTGGCGAACGCTACCTGGGATACGCCCGCGCGCGAGTTGTCGGGCTACGCCGCAAACGTGAGGTCGATGCACGGCAAGGGGTTTGCGCTGCTCGGAAACGCCGCGGAATTCCTCGACCCGGTGTTCTCCTCAGGTGTGACGATTGCGATGCGCTCGGCCAGTATGGCAGCGGGCTTGCTGAATCGTCAGCTGCGCGGTGAAACGGTCGACTGGACCGGCGACTTCGAAATCCCGCTGCGCAAAGGCGTGGACACGTTCCGAGCCTATGTGAAAGCGTGGTACGACGGGCGCTTCCAGGACATCATGTTCGCGAAGAACCAGCCGGCCGGCATCCGCTCCATGATCTGCGCCATTCTCGCGGGTTACGCCTGGGACGAAAGCAATCCCTTCGTCGCTGAACCCGAGCGCCGCCTCGACATGGTTGCTAAGCTCTGCGCGGCATGAGCGACACCATTCTGGTTACTGGTTCGAGCCGCGGCATCGGTCGCGCCATCGCGTTGCGTGCCGCGAGCGATGGCTTCGACGTTGTCGTGCATTGCCGGTCACGGCGTGACGAAGCTGAAGCGGTGGTCGCCCAGATCAATGCCCTCGGCCGACAGGCCCGCATCCTGCAGTTCGATGTTTCCGACCGCGCTGCCTGCTCGCAAGCGCTCGCTGCCGACGTGAGCGCGCATGGCGCTTACTATGGCGTTGTTTGCAACGCTGGCATTCACTCCGACGCGGCGTTCCCGGCGATGACGGAAGATCAGTGGGACGGGGTGATTCGCACCAATCTCGACGCCTTCTACAACGTGCTGCAGCCTTTGATCATGCCGCTGGTGCGTCGGCGTGCGCCGGGCCGCATTGTCACGCTCGCCTCCGTCTCCGGGCTGATCGGCAATCGCGGCCAGGTGAATTACAGCGCGGCCAAGGCCGGCATCATCGGCGCCACCAAAGCGCTGGCCGTGGAGCTCGCCAAGCGACAGATCACCGTCAATTGCGTGGCGCCAGGGTTGATAAGCACCGATATGGTGGACGAGAACGTGCCGATGGAGGAAATCCTCAAGGCCATCCCCGCGCAGCGCGCCGGCACCGCCGAGGAAGTGGCCGCTGCGGTCTCGTTTCTTCTGTCGCGCGATGCTTCCTACATCACTCGTCAGGTCCTCGCGGTGAATGGAGGACTGTGCTGATGCGTCGTGTCGTGGTCACTGGCATGGGTGGCGTGTGTGGGCTCGGCGCGAGCTGGCCGGAAGTGCTCGCCGGTTTGCGCGCGCGCCGGAATGCGATTCGCACCATGCACGAGTGGGATCGCTACACCGACATGAACACGCGGCTCGCCGGGCCGATCGAATTCACGCCACCTTCGCATTGGACTCGCAAACAATTGCGGAGCATGGGCCGCGTGTCGCAGCTGGCGGTGCGCGCTGCCGAGCTGGCGATCGAGGACGCGGGTTTGACCGGCGATCCGGTCATCGCCAGCGGTGCGACGGGAGTTGCTTCGGGCTCCTCGACGGGCAGCACGCCCGACATCAAGGACTTCGCCAACATGGTGATCAACAACGACGCCAGCGGGCTGAACGCGAATTCGTATGTGCGCATGATGCCGCACACCACCGCGGCCAACATCGGCATTTTCTTTGGCGCCAAGGGCCGGATCATTCCCACCTCGAGCGCCTGCACTTCGAGCAGCCAGGGGATCGGCTACGCCTACGAAGCCATCAAGTTCGGGCGTCAGGATGTGATGATCGCCGGCGGCGCGGAGGAACTGTGCCCCACCGAGGCGATGGCCTTCGATACGTTGTACGCCACCAGTCGGCGCAACGATCGGCCGCACACGACGCCGCGGCCGTACGATCGCGATCGCGACGGACTGGTAGTCGGCGAGGGCGCGGGCATTTTGATTCTCGAAGAGCTGGAACATGCACAGCGACGCGGCGCGCGTATCCACGCCGAGCTGGTCGGGTTCGGCAGCAACTCCGACGGCGTGCATGTCACCAAGCCCGAAGAGGCCACGATGCGTGTGGTGATGGAACTGGCGCTGAAAGACGCCGGGATCTCTCCCGAGGTCATTGGCTACGTCAACGGTCACGGCACCGCCACCGAGCACGGCGATATCGCCGAGACGCGGGCCACCTCGTCGCTATTCGGATCGCGCATGCCGCTCAGCTCGCAGAAGAGTTATCTCGGCCATACGCTCGGCGCGTGTGGCGCGCTGGAAGCCTGGTTCAGCATCGAAATGATGAAGGCGGGCTGGTTCGCGCCGACCTTGAATCTCGACAACATCGATCCTCGGTGCGGCGATCTCGATTACATCACCGGCGAAGGCCGCGCGCTGCACACCGATTTCGTGATGAATAACAACTTCGCCTTCGGCGGCGTGAACACGTCGATGGTGTTCAAGCGCTTCGAATGAGTTTCGTTATGAAACAGCGACTCGGGCATCCTGCCCTCGCGCTGTGGCGCAGACGGGAAAAGGCGCGACTTTTCCCCCTGCGCTCGCCGCCTGTGGCGGCATCCTTGTGTCTGGGGCGGCACTTGTCGAGTTCCATGGTTCGAGGTCGGCCGGGGCCGATTGAAACGTTGTGAGCAGTTCCGAGGCAGCAACGCTGCCGTTGTTCGTCTCCGCCGATCCACAGCGGCCCATCGCATGGCGCCGTGGCGCGCCAGTGTTGCTCGCCGAATTCCGAAGTCACGTCGCCTCGGTTGTCGCTCAGCTGCCTGAACGGGCCGCGGCGATGATCAATCTTTGTGACGATCGTTATCGCTTCCTGGTCGCCTACGCTGCTGCGCTGAGCGTGGGGCACACGGTGCTCTTGCCTTCGTCGCGCGCCGAACAAGTCGTGGCCGATGTCGAGACGGCGAATGCCGGCAGCTATCGCATCGACGATGCCGCCATCGACGCCGCGCTGGAGCAAACATCTACGGCCGCCATCAACACGCGCATTGCCGCCGATATGACTGCGATGGTGGGTTACACCTCCGGCAGCACCGGCCAACCCAAAAGATTTCCCAAGCTCTGGCGCACCGTCCAGGGCAGCAACGAACGCAACGCCGCTTCCATACGAGCCGGCATTGCCGACAAGAACGCTGCTGTGTGGCTGCTGGCCACGGTTCCGCCGCAGCACATGTATGGAATGGAAATGAGCGTGCTGTTGCCGTTGATCGGCGACATGGCTGTGCATGCCGGTCGGCCGTTGTTTCCTGCCGATATCGCGGCGGCCCTGGCAGAGCTGCCACGCCCGCGCGTGCTGGTCAGTACGCCGGTCCATCTGCGGGCCATCGTCGCATCGGAGCAGGAATTCCCGCAGGTCGATGTCATCGTCAGCGCTACCGCGCCGCTGGATCAGCCGCTGGCTGCCGCGGTCACGGCCAAGCTCGGCGGCGAAATGGTGGAAATGTTTGGATCCACCGAAACGTGCGTGTTCGCCAGCCGACTCACCGCTCGAGAAGATCAATGGCAGTTGTATGAAGGCGTGCGACTCGAGCCGCGCAGCGAGGGCACCCTCGTGCACGCGCCATGGTTCGTCGAGCCCGTGCTGTTACAGGATGTGGTCGAGTTGCTTCCTGGCCAGCGCTTCGTGGTGCGCGGTCGCAGCTCGGACATGATCGAGGTGGCGGGCAAACGCGCGTCCCTGTCCGATATCACTAGAAGGCTGCTTGCGATCGAAGGAGTGCGGGAGGCGGCGGTGTTTCAACCGGAGCCCGACGCTGTCGGCGCGATCCGGCGGGTCGCCGCATTGGTGGTGGCGCCGAATCTCACGTCGCGTGAAGTCTTGGATCAGCTGGCGGCAGGCGTGGACAGCGCGTTTCTACCGCGCCCTTTGCTGATCGTCGATCAGTTGCCTCGTAACGAGGTCGGCAAACTGCCGCGCGAGAATCTCCTGCGCGCCCTGCGACGCGAGTGAAGCGCTGGCCGCCAGGGAAACCCTTCAGGCCACTCAGGCTTCCAGCACCGCCTCGATTTCCAACAACAGCTCGCGCCGGCAGATATCGGCCGCGACGAAAATGATGTCGCCGGTGGGATAGAGCTCGCGCAAGCGCGCGGCGATCGCGTCCGTCATTGCGGGATCCCGCACATACACCTTCAGCAAATCCTTGCTGTCGGCCGTCCGGCTACGGCTGATATGCGGTGCGAACGAGCTCAGGTTGCGTACTGTTTCCTCCAGCTGAGCCATGACGTCGTCGTGATGCTGGGAAACATGGCCGACGATGCTGGCGGTGCCCGAGATCAGCAAACAATCGTCCGGCGCGATCAGCGCCCTCGCAAAGGTCGGGCTCACCGGCCCGTGGATGCGGGGATAGTGATAGGCGCTGACTTGTCGAGGATTCTCCAGAGCCCGGCCTGGCACTTTGCTCGCCAGCCAGAACACCTGCAGGATATGGTCGGAGCGCTGACGACCCACTGCCGTGGCGGAGGGATAACCCTGCGGAACCTCACCCAGACCGCGCCCCCGACCGACGCAAAACTGGCGGTAGCGCTCCATGTCGCCAGCGCCTTCGTTGATTGCGTCCATGTAATTCCACATGCGCAGCAGGTGGGCAAAGCCCGACTGTTGCTGGAAACGTCGGACCGCGGCGTACGCGTGCTCGGCTGTCAGCAGGATCCCACCGTGCTCGCGCTCATCCAGTTCGATGACTGCAAACAGGTAGTGCTCATCGTGCGCATAACGGACCTGCGTCGGCACGCTGGCGCCATCGGACCATCGACCAGTGTGGACCGCTCCGGTCGCAAACCATAATTCCGCCAAGGCGGGCGCGGGGCCGTGCAGCGGGTCCAGTCCTACGTCTATGGTCAGTATCGGGGCCCCGGTAGTCACCGGTCCCGGATTCGAGCCGAAGCGAATCGCCGCCAGCACCGGCCCGGTCAGCGGAGCATGGCCGGAAACGCCGTGAAGCTGGTAGGCAACGCGGAGCGCGGCGGGAAGGGGCTGGGCTGGCTGCTCGCCGGAACTGCTGCGCATCACTGAATCGAATGACTTTGTAGGTTGAATAGAGAAAACGTGCGCGCCGTTCGAAGGCCGCGCGGGCCGGATGATACACTTCGCGCCCCGCGGTTCACCGCTCCAGCGCTCAATTCAGCCTTAAGTACAGGGCCTGTTCCGTTCATGTCAGCAACTCAATCATCACAGCATCCCGTTGCTCAGTCGCCGGCCGAGCTCGAGCTGGCCGAACTGATCGTCAACGCGCTCAACCTGGAAGGCGTGGCGCCGGCGGAGATCGATCCGGAAGCGCCGTTGTTCAAGACCGGGCTGGGACTCGACTCCATCGACGCCCTGGAGCTGGCGCTGGAAATCTCCAAGCGCTACGGTTTCCAGCTGCGCTCGGACGATGAGAACAATGTCCGCATTTTCAGCTCGCTGCGCTCGCTGGCCGCGCACATCCAGACGCATCGGGTCACTGGCTGAGGCGCCTCGCCGGCGCGTGGCCTGCTGACCTTGCTCCGGCCGGCGGCCCATTGGATTGATCACACAACCTAAAAAGGGAGTCTCGTCATGATTCGTTCTCAGCGTGCTCGATGGTGGTCCGGTCTGTTGCTGCTGCCGGTGCTCGCGCTTTTGATGGGCGCGCGCCAGGTGCCGCTGGTGGATCCGGAACCGATTGCCGTCCCGGCCGGCCTCACCGAGGCCAAAGTCAGCAAGGCCATCAAGGCGGCGCTGGTGGGCCGCACCTGGGTGGTTACCGAGGACCAGCCCGGCAAGATCACCGCCACGCTCAACCTGCGCACCCACATGGCCAAGATCGAAATTCCTTACGACACCTCCAAGGTGGCGGTCCGCTACCTCGATTCCAGCGAGCTGATGTACGCCGAGAAAAAGGGCGTCAAGGTCATTCACCGCAATTATCTGAGCTGGATCCAGAACCTGGTGACCGACATCAACCGCAATCTGCTGCTGGCGGGCGAATAGCCCGTCATCGAATCCGGCGATGCCATCCCGACCACTGAGAATTACTGCTTACACACTGTGCTCCGCGGTCGGGGAAGGACGTGCGGCGACGCTCGCGGCGCTTCGCGAGCGTCGCAGCGGCCTCACCCAGAACGACTTCGGCTCCTCGCCCATCCCGACCTGGATCGGGCGCGTGGCCGGGCTGGAACAACAGGCGCTGCCAACCGAGCTCGCCGATTGGGATTGTCGAAACAACCGTCTCGCCTGGCGCGGGCTGGTGGCGGATGGTTTCATCGAAGCTGCGCGCGAAGCGCGCAATCGTTACGGAGCTGGGCGCGTCGCTGTCGTGGTCGGCACGTCGACCTCCAGCATCGGCGCCAGCGAAGAAGCGTACGCACGGCTCGATGCCGACGGGCGCTATCCCGTGGATCTGCGCCGGCCCATCATTCATACCCCGCACTCCCTGGGTGATTTCGTTCAACACGCGCTCGGCCTGACGGGCGTCAGCGTGACCGTGGCGACGGCGTGCTCGTCGAGCGCCAAAGTATTCGCTCAGGCGGAACGTTTGATTCGCACCGGCATCGCGGACGCTGCCATCGTGGGCGGTGTGGATACCTTGTGTGGCAGTGTTCTGTTCGGCTTCAACTCGCTCGAGCTGGTGTCGCCGGAGCCTTGTCGTCCCTTCGATGTCCAGCGTCGTGGCATCAATCTAGGCGAGGCGGCCGGTTTTGCCTTGCTGGAGAAACAAGCGCCGAGCGGGGCGTGGCTGCTGGGCTACGGCGAATCCAACGATGCTCACCACATGTCGACGCCGCATCCCGAAGGCCTGGGGGCACGGCTGGCGCTCAGCGATGCTTTGCAGCGCGCCGAGCTGCAGCCGAGCGACATCGACTACATCAATCTGCACGGCACCGCGAGCCAGAAGAACGACGAGGTGGAAGCCAAGCTCGTGGCCGATCTGTTTCCGGCAACGACCTGCGCCAGCTCGACCAAAGGTTGGACGGGCCATACGCTCGGCGCGGCCGGCATCGTGGAGGCGGCCATCAGCCTGCTCGCGCTCGAGCATCAGCTGTTGCCGGGCACGTTGAACTTGAATATTCCCGATCTCGCCTGCGGTCCGCAGATCCGGCGCGACAACCTACAACGTGAGGCGAGCCATGCGTTGAGCTTCTCGTTCGGCTTCGGCGGCAGCAATTGCGTGCTGGTGTTCGGGAGAGATCGATGACATTGCAGGTCGCGATCGAAGGCGTCGCCTTCTGGGCCTCACGACTGCCGGGTTGGGACCTGGCGCGCGCCGTCATCCGCGGCGAACAGGCGCCGCCGGAAGCGGCCAGCGCTCGACCAGCACCGACGTTACTGGCTCCGACCGAGCGCCGCCGTGCCCCCGATACAGTGGCTGTAGCGCTCGAAGTGGCAGGTCGCGCCTGCGAGGCGGCGGGGCGCAAGCCTTCGGACCTGCCCTCGGTGTTCGCCTCGACTCACGGCGATCTCGCGATTAGCGATTACATGTGCTCGACCCTGGCGGCCACGCCTGCGTTGATTTCGCCGATCAAGTTTCACAACTCGGTCCACAATGCCGCGGCGGGCTACTGGAGTATCGGCACGGGCAGTCTCGCGCCGTACACCGCGATCAGCGCCTACGAGTACACGTTCGGTGCGGGGTTGATCGAAGCGGCGACTCAAGCGGCGTGTGAAGAGCGACCGGTGTTGTACGTCGCGTTCGACATCGAAGCTAAAGGCGCGCTCGCGAGTATGGCGCCGAGTCGCGGCCTGCTGGGTGCGGCTTTGGTGCTCGCGCCTGCCAGCGCCGCTCAGAAACAACGCAGCTTGATTCTTACCACCGAGTCTGTGGCCGAGTCTCGTCCGACAGCGCCGCGCTCAGCGGCTGCTCCACTGGTCGCAGACAATGCGTTGGCGCCCTGTTTGCCGTTCTTCGAAATCCTCGCCATGTCACAGCCTCGGACCTTGTGTCTGGCGTTGAGTAAACAAATGGCGTTGAACGTCCAAGTAAACTGATCGATTCACGCAGCGAAGCACATGAGTACACCGAGCGAAGGCGCTGCTGTCGACGTTGTGATCCTGGGCGGCGGGCTGGCAGGGCTGACGCTCGCGATTCAACTTCGCCGGCAGCTTCCCACCTTGTCGGTACGGATCATCGAGCGCCGCCGGCATCCGGTGCCGCCGGCCGCGCACAAGGTGGGCGAGTCGTCGGTTGAAATCGGTGCGCATTACTTCGACACCGTACTGGGTCTGAAGGAACATCTGACTGCTCACCAGCTGAAGAAATTCGGCTTCCGCTTTTTCTTTTCCGAAGGTCGCGAAGACCTGGACCAGGTCACCGAGCTGGGCGCGAGTCGCTATCTGTCCACGCCGAGTTATCAGCTGGATCGCGGCATATTCGAGAACTATCTGGGCGAGCATGTGCGCGAGCTCGGCGTCGAATTCATCGACGGCGCGGTGGTGCGCAGTTTCGACATGGGTTCACAAACCTCCGCACATTGCGTGCGTTATGAACTCGACGGCGTGCAGCATGAAGTGCGTTCGCGCTGGTTGATCGATGCCTCCGGCCGCGCGGGCTTGATCAAGCGCAAGCTGGGCTTGCAGCAGGACAATGCTCACAACGCCAACGCCGTGTGGTTTCGCATCGGCGCCAGGATCGACGTGGACGAGTGGTCCTCGGATTCGTCCTGGCTCGGGCGCTGCGATCCGCCGTATCGCTGGCTATCCACCAATCATCTGTGCGGCGCAGGCTACTGGGCCTGGTTGATTCCGCTCTCGTCGGGCTCGCATTCGGTAGGCATCGTCTGCGACGCCGTCGCGCATCCGCTGGAGACCATGAACACCTTCGAGAAAGCCCTCGAATGGTTTCGCGTGCATCAACCCCGACTGGCGCGCGAGTTGCAGGATAAACAGCACCTGCTGCAGGATTTTTGTTTCCTGCGCAATTTCTCCTACGGCTGCAAGCAGGTGTTCTCTGGCGATCGCTGGGCGTTGACCGGCGAGGCTGGCGTGTTTCTCGATCCGTTCTACTCGCCGGGCAGCGACTTCATCGGCATCAGCAACACCTACATCACCGATCTGATCGCGCGCGATCTCAAAGGCGAGTTGATCAACGGGCGCGCGCATGTGTATCAGCAGCTGTATTTCTCGTTTTACGAGAGCACGCTGTCGCTGTACACCGATCAGTACGCGATGTTCGGCGATCCCGAGGTGATGCCGGTCAAAGTGATCTGGGACTACACCTACTATTGGGGCGTGCTGTGCCAGTTGTTCTTCCAGGGCCGATTGACGGATATGAACAGCCTGAGCCGGCTCTCGGACCAGTTGAATCACTCGCGCGACTTGAACCTGGTCATGCAGAAGTTCATGCGCGAGTGGTCGCGGCTCAGCGGCCGTCGCAACGATGCGGTGTTGCTCGATCAGGCGTCACTGCCGTGGTTCGCCGAGCTGAAT
Organism: Steroidobacter gossypii; assembly: GCF_016801985.1. Lineage (GTDB taxonomy): Bacteria > Pseudomonadota > Gammaproteobacteria > Steroidobacterales > Steroidobacteraceae > Steroidobacter > Steroidobacter gossypii. The sequence goes on from NZ_JAEVLS010000001.1 coordinate 1,551,739, forward strand.
CGCGGCCTGCGGGATGAGCTCGACGATGAGGCGTTCCGCGCCCGAATGATCGAGTACACGGCGCTGCTGGACTCGCTTGCGATGGAGATCATCGAGCGCGCTTGCTCCGAGCATCCGTCGCTCGACAGCAGTGATGTTCGCAAGCTGTTGAGCCCGGAATCTGGGACGGCGCCGGAGTCGTTGCTGTTTACCCGGGCAGCTTGAGCAGCACGGCGGCTCGGCCTTCCGCCACCACTTCATCGCCGTGAGTGACTTTGAAGCTGTACTGCTGGCTCGACTCTCCGGCCTGCAGGCAGACAGCTTCGACGCGCAGCGCGCCGGATAAGTCGTCAATGTAGTCGCGCGCGAACGTTACGGAACGCAGCGATACCAGCATGCCGGGCGGCGCTCGCTCTGGCGCAGCCTTCAATGCTCCGTGTACAGCCATGGCTTGCGCCCCGTATTCGCACAAATGCACCGAGCGTAATCGACCATTCGAGCACAATGGATTATCCGTAGCCTGATGACTGCGGGTTTCCAGTACGATGCGCGCGTCATCCCACTCGACGACGTGCTCCCAAAGGCACATGCCGCCTTGATGCGGAATCAGCGCAGCGATGTCGTCACGTGACATGAGTGGCGGCAGACGGTCGGGTCAACAGTAATGCGAGCACGAAATTAGAAACAACGCCCAGTGACACCGTCAAGCCGATGGCTCGCAGCACCGGGAGCGTCGAGGTGGCCAGCAGTGCGAACACCATGAGCGTCGAGGCCGAGCAGACCAGCAAGGCATGCAAAGTGCGCCGCTGCTCCATCGGGTCGTCGGCCGCGTGTTCGAAGAACAACGCGTAGTCCAGCCCAAGCCCGGCGGCGAGGATCAGGGCGATCAGATGAAACAGCGTCATCGACACGCCTGCTGCCTGCAAGATGCCGATGATGAGCAAAGTCGTCAAAGCCATCGGCGCAAGCACGCGATATACGCGCGATGCTCGCCGCAATGAGAATGTCACGACCGCCGCCAGCAGCACGGCGGCAACCGCCAGACTCCAGAGGATCTTGACTCGCTGGTGGGTCACCAACGTTTCCGATGCGTTCTTGGTGTCGAGCAGCGTCACGTCCGCGCCAGCCGCAGCGGCGAAGCGCTGCAGGGCCGCCACATTTCGAACGCCGCTGAATGTCACCAGCGCCGTGGTCCGATCGCCATGCTGAGTCAGCAGCATATCTACGCTGACGCCGAGCGGAGAGTCGCGTAATTGCTCGATGGTCAGGATGCGAAGATGCCGGGCCCTCTCGACGTCTTCCAGCAACGGCTCGAACACGTCGGGGCGGAATGGTGTGTCTCTCACGGCAGCAGCGACATCGGCGCGCAGCGTGGCGGGTTCCGGAAGTCGAGCTTGTCGCTGCCGTTGTTTCTCCGCGGTGGGTAGATAGCGCCCTGCGTGGTCATAGCCGGCGATCGCGTCCTCTGCAACCAGCGCTTGCAACGATTCATCGAGTTGCTCGAGACGTTGCAACGCGTACTCGGCATCCGCGGCATCGATGACGAGCAGGTAGCGAACATCCGGCGTGCCCAGTTCCGAGCGCAACGCCTGATCCTGGATCAGCAACTCCTTGGGGACGGGCGTGAGCTTGCTCAGATCGCTTTCCCACATCGGCTGCGGCGCAAGCACGATGGCAGCCAAGGCCGCGACAATCGCTACTGCACCCGCCCAAACAGGGCGAGGTAATCGCTCCATCCGTCGCCACAGCCGGTCGAGCCAGACCGAATCGCCGAAATCCCGTCCTGTCGGAGCCATCAGCACCGGCAAGGCATATCGAGTGGTCAGGCCCGCCACCGCCAGGCCGGCTACCGTGAAACATGCGAGCTGTGCGAGCCCGACGACGCCCGAGAACAGGAATGTGAGATAGGCAATGCACGTGCTCGCCACACCGGTGGCGAGGGTCGGCCAGATGTCTCGGGCGACTTCGACCGGAGTGCGGGTCGCGTGACGATGGCTGAGCAAATGAATGGGGTAGTCCTGCGCCACGCCGATCAGGGTGAAGCCGAACGCGAGCGTGATGCCATGAACCGTGCCGAACAAGGCGCTAACGGCGGCAAGGCCGGCCAGCCCGGCGCTGGCCAGTGGCAGCGCGCTCAATACGACGCTGCCGATGCGACGATAGGCAATCAACAACAGCACGATCATGCCGATGGTCGCAGCTGTGCCGAGTTGCTGAGCTTCGCCTCGGGTACGCTCCTCCATCATCACTGAGAACTTGCCCGCGCCGCTGAAGGTCATCTTCACGCCATCTTCGCGCGCCAGCCGCTCGGCTTCGGCATTCAGTGCATCGACCGCCACGCGTTGCTGGTCTGGATCGAAGGCCGCGGCGCGCGTCTGTGCAAGCAACAAGGCCTGCTCGCCCTTGGCGTCGAACCACACATCGAACAGCCGGTTCGGCTCCTGCATCGGCTGCCATCGTTGCATGACCTTGAGCAGTTCAAGCGTGGGGTCGCGGGACAGCCAGGGTTCGAGAAACGCTCCGGCCGGCGAGGCCAGGTCTTGGGCGCGCGCCTGAAGCTCCGCATGCAGATATTTCGCGTCGAGGGCTCGCTCATCCAAGGTGGGCGACAGGAGATATCGATACGACAGCAAGTCGTCCGGCACGCTATCGAGCGACACCTCGCCGTTGGTCACCAGACGAAAGTACGGACTCTCTTGCAAGCGCTCGACCAGTGAGCGTGAGCTGTCGGCAAGTTGCTCGGGAGTTGCGCCTTCGAGCGCGATCACCATCACCCGCGAAGCGGGCCCTTCGCCGATCTCTTCCAACAGCAGCTGTTGTTCGGGAGTCGTCGGACTGGGAAGAAACAAACGCAGGTCGGTGCCGATCTGCAATTGTTGCTGCACGAACCAGGTGAGGCCGGCCAGCAGCGCGATCCATAGGAACAGCAGCAGCAGCGCGAAGCGCGTGAGTTTCATTCGGCGCAGCGCCGCTGCAAGGCAATGGCAGTCACATCGGAGGCCACGGGCTCCATGGCCGCGTTACCGAGCAGCAACACGCTCGAGCCGCCGTCGGCGAGGGTCATGGTGAAACAGCGCGGCTCGCTCTGCCGGCCAGTGACTTCGATCTGTCGCAGTCGGCGGCTGCGCTTGCTATCAGCCGGAGTCAACTTGAGCGACCATGCGTCGTCGTCGCCGCCGAGCTCGACATTGAAGGACTTGCGTAACGCGGCGGCGTCACCCAGCAACATGGCCGAAAAGCCGGACAGCAGGCCTCTGAGTTCCGGTGCATGTTTCAAAGCAAAGCTGCGCGGCTTTTCGCCCTCGCGTTCCACCTTCACCGACTCGCCGCGGATTGCAGTGTGTTCCCGGTAAGGTGTGGTCACGCGCCGATCGAGACTCTCCGGACCGGAATAACCGAGATCGCCCGAGACGATCAGCGGCGTCTTGAGCAGCGTGGAGAAACGCACTTCCGTGAACGAGATGGTCGCCGGCGCGGGCTTCGCCAGACGCGCGATCAGTGCATCGATGCGCTGCTCGGTCGACTCGATATCGCCTGCAGTCGAATCACTCTGAGCCGCGCTCCACGCCGGGACGTGCAGGCACATCGCGAGCAGGGCCGCCAGAATCCGAGTGCGAATTGAGCTGCCAGAAGTCATAGAAGTTGAACCAATTGTACGGCGCGCCGCGCGTGTAGTGGGCCAGCCGGTCTGCAAAACGTTGCACGATGGCATTGAGACTCGCCTCGCGGTCGGCCCGTTCCACCCGCAAAGTCTCGGCGAATACTTCGAAATACAGATCGTAGCGATTGCCGCCTCGGTACAAGCCGAAACACAGCACTACCGGCACTTTGAGAGCCGCCGCGATCTGCCAGGGCCCGGTGGGAAAGGGCGCCGGGCGTCCCAGGAAATCGGCGATGGTGACCTGGTTGCCGGGCCGCGCGCGATCCACCAGCAACGTCACCAGCGCGGCCTCGTCCAGCGCTTCCTTGATGGCCAGCGCCGTGACCGCGCCGTCCTGCCGGGCATTGATGATGGAGCGCGCCAGCTCGGGATTGAGCGCATTCAGGATGCGGGTCAGCGCCGGGTTCTGTTCGACGTCCAGCACCACGCGAACTTTCACATCGCGGCGAAATTCGGCCAGCACGCGTAAGGCGTCGAAGCTGCCCAGGTGCGAGCCGAGCACCAGCACACCCTGTTTCTTTTCCCACTGCGCGCGCAATTCGTCCAGGCCGTGCACGCGGATATCGAAACGTTTGAAGCGCTCGGACAGCAGGAACACGCGATCCAGGATCACGGCGGCGAATGTGTAGAACTGCTTGGCCACATCCAGCAGGCGCACCTTGCGGCCCAGCGCAAGCTGCAGATATTCGCGGGAAGCGCGCCGCTCGGGCCCGCGTTTCGCCAGGAAGAAAGCAGTGATGGGGAACAGCACCAGACGCGCGGCGGTGCGTCCGCACAGCAGGGCGAACGTGCTGATCAGCCGATACCCGAACGGCGAGCCGGCTTCGGGACGATCCAGCCATTGTTGTTTCACGGCTGCGCGGGCTCGGCGATGCTAAACAGACCTTGAGCAATGGCTGCGCCGTCACGGCTCAAGCTGAAGCGCAGTTCCCGGGCATCGAGCTTCAGCTGCAAATCGGCGCTTTCACCGGGCAGTAGCGGCGCAGTGAACTTGGCATTGGGCAGCGCGAGCACTCGCATCGGTCGCTGCAGCCAGCGCTCGGCCTCCTGCAGGACGCAGTCGAGCAGCACCACCCCGGGCACGATGGGCTGTCCCGGAAAATGGCCGGGCAGCGAAGGATGATTCGCGTCGATGCGCAGAACCGTTGCGTGGGCGGCGGCGCTCATGTTCAGCGGCGAGGGCCAGCGGCGTTGCTGACCAGGCGCGGCATGGCCGCGAGCACACGTAGAAAAAAGTCCAGCATGTTTCGGTAGGGTTGCCGCGGAAAGCGGCGGTGGCGATAAGCGTACTCAATCAGGAAGAACGCCGCGACCAGCAAATAGCCGATCACGTTGGCGAACAACGACCACCATTCCTGCGGCACCGTCACTGGCGGCGTGACGCCGCTCGCCAGCAGCAGCCCATCGGGCTTGGCCAGCAGCGCCAGCACCAGGTTGGTGACCGACAGCGCCACGAACAGCACCGTCCAGCCCAGGGTGAGCTTGCGTGCGTAATCGAGCACCGCGGGCTCCGGCTCTTCCGGGTCGATGAGGCGGATCAGCTGTTCGATGAGTGGCGTCTGCCTGGCGGTGAGGGTGCTGCCAAATACGCCGGCCATGAATCCTGGAACCAGTACCGGTGCGATATACAGCGGCAGCGTCGCGTGCGTGGAGCGAGACAGCCACCACAGGCAAGCGGCGATCGGCGGCACGGCAAGCCACGCCGCGACGCTGCCGCGAGCCAAGGCCGGCAACATGGGTACTAGAACCAGCAGCGCCAGCGCGACCACGATCAGCGCCATGCTGTTGTGGATGACGGCGAAGTGAGCGACCAGCGGGTAAGCGAGCGCCGAAACGGCCTTGTAGCGGCTGATGTTGGACATCGGTGGCGAAGAATGCGCGTGTTGCCGAGCGCGGGCAAGGCATCCACAATGGCGGGAATTTTTATCCGCAGGCGAACTGGTTTGGGGGAGGTCTGCTCGGCATGCCGGTGAAGATAGCCGTCCTGAAAGAAACGCGCGCCAACGAAAAACGTGTCGCCATGGTCCCGAGCGTCGCCGACAAGCTGAGCAAGCTGGGCGCCGAAATTCACATGCAGGCCGGCGCCGGCACGGCCGTCAAACTGGCCGATGCCGCGTTCAAGAATGTGAAATTCAGCGCCGATCCGCTCGAGCTGGTGCGCGACGCCGACGTGGTGCTGAGCGTGCAGCCACCGGAAGCGGCCGTCGTCGACGCCATGAAGCCGGGCGCCATCCTGATTTCATTTGTCTATGCGCACAAGGAAGCGGATCTCACCAGGCTGCTCCGCGACCGGCGCATCACCAGTCTGGCGATGGAGCTGGTGCCGCGTATCTCTCGCGCACAGGCGATGGACGCGCTGTCGAGCCAGGCCACCTTGTCCGGTTATTACGCCGCGCTGTTGGGAGCCACGCATCTGGCGCGCATTCTGCCGATGATGACCACGGCCGTCGGTTCGATTCGTCCGGCGCGCACGTTGGTGATGGGCCTCGGCGTCGCCGGCCTGCAGGCGCTCGCGACGGCGCGTCGCCTCGGCGCGATGACGGAAGGCTACGACGTGCGACCGGAAACCAAGGAACAAGCCGAGTCCCTCGGTGCGAAGTTCGTCGATACCGGCGTGGATGCACGCGGCGCCGGCGGCTACGCGCGTGAGCTGACTCCAGAAGAAAAAGACAAGATCGCCAGCGTCGTCACCAAACATATTCAGCAAGCCGACATGATCATCACCACGGCCGCCATTCCAGGCCGGCCCTCGCCCAAGCTGATCAACAGGGCGCAGGTGGACGGCATGAAGGCCGGCAGCGTGATCGTGGATCTGGCGGCGGAAGGCGGCGGCAACTGCGAATACACCCAGCCGGGCGAGACCATCCAGGTCGGTCAGGTGACCATCGTGGCGCCGCTCAACGTTCCCAGCCTGCTCGGCGAGCATGCCAGCGAGTTGTACGCCAAGAATCAGTTCAATCTGATCGAGCTGTTTCTCAAGGAAGGCGCCATCCAGCTGGACTGGGCCGACGAGATCATTGCCAAGACCGCGCTCACGCACGACGGCAAGATCGTCAACGAAGCCGCACAGAAAGTTGTCGGGTGAACCTATGGATCTCGCTACCACGCTGACGGGCTTCGTCGCCCTGTACATTTTCATGCTCGCCGCCTTCACCGGCTACGAAATCATCGGTCGCGTGCCGGCGATTCTGCACACGCCGCTGATGTCGGGTTCGAACTTCGTGCACGGCATCGTCGTGGTCGGCGCGATGTACGCGCTGCTCAACGCGACATCGACTGTGGAGCAGGTGATCGGTTTCGTCGGCGTGCTGCTCGGCGCGGGCAACGCCGCCGGCGGTTACGTCGTCACCGAGCGGATGCTGGAAATGTTCAAACCCAGCGACAAAAAGCGCGCTGGCGACCAGAAGAAGGCATAAGCGCCCATGAACCTCACTCCGCAATTCATCATCGACGCCAGCTATTTCGCCGCGGCGTTTCTGTTCATCTACGGTTTGAAGCGCATGTCCTCGCCGGTGACGGCACGCTCGGGCATCGTGGTGGCCGGCGCGGGCATGTTGGTCGCGGTGCTGGCCAGCTTCCTTTATTACTTTGGCGTCAACGACGCTGCACTCCCGCACTTGAGCACCAACGTCGTGCTCGCGTTGACAGCACTGGTGATCGGCACCGGCTGGGCATGGTGGAGCGGCAAACGAGTCGCGATGACGGCCATGCCGCAGATGGTTGCTTTGTATAACGGCATGGGCGGTGGCGCGGCCGCGGCGATTGCGGCGGTCGAGTTGTTACGAACCAACGCGGTTCATCAAACGATTCCGCTGATGCTGGCCATCGCGGGCGCGTTGATTGGCTCGGTGTCGCTGTCCGGCTCGTTGATTGCGTGGGCCAAGCTCGATGGCCGCATCAATGGCGTTTGGCGCATGAGCGGCCAGCAGATATTCAACGGCATCGTGTTTCTTGCGACGCTCGGAGTGGGTATTTACATCGTGTTCGTGGCGCATGGCCACGCGCATCCGGGTGTGGTCGCGGCGTTCTTTATCGGCGCGCTGATTTTCGGCGTGTTGATGACGATGCCCATCGGCGGCGCGGACATGCCGGTGGTGATTTCGCTGTACAACGCGTTCACGGGTCTCGCGGTGGGCTTCGAAGGTTACGTGTTGCAGAACCCCGCGCTGATGATCGCGGGCATGGTGGTGGGCTCGGCGGGTACGTTGCTTACGCTGCTGATGGCCAAAGCGATGAATCGCAGTGTGTCGAATGTGATCTTCAGCAACTTCGGCGATGCTGGCGGGGAGAGCCAAGGCGAAATCAAAGGTTCGCAGAAGCCGGCCGAGGCGGGCGACGCTGCGATCAACATGCGTTATGCGTCGAAGGTCATCATCGCGCCGGGTTACGGCCTGGCGGTGGCGCAGGCTCAGCACAAGCTTTATGAGTTCGTGAAGTTGCTGACGGATGCGGGAGTGGAGGTGAAGTTCGCCATTCATCCGGTCGCGGGCCGCATGCCCGGCCATATGAACGTGCTGCTCGCCGAGGCTGGTGTGCCGTACGACATGATCTACGATCTGGAAGACATCAACGGTGAGTTCAAAGAAGCCGACGTGGCAATCGTCATCGGCGCGAACGATACGGTGAACCCGGCGGCGCGCACCAACAAGTCCAGCCCGATCTATGGCATGCCCATCCTGAACGTCGATCAGGCCAAGCAGGTTTATGTCGTCAAGCGCGGCCAGGGCAAAGGTTACTCGGGCGTGGAGAACGAATTGTTCTTCGCGGACAACTGCAACCTCGTGTATGGCGATGCGCAGAAGGTCATGGTGGCGATGATTCAGGCCGTGAAGTCGCTCGAGGGCGGCGGGCACTGATCTCGGCGTCGTTTAAGAGGGTGGCTTCGATTGGGGCTGAGGCTGTGCCGGGGTAGGTCCTCCCGGCACCGCGCACCGCCCGGCCCACGCGTAGCGTGGTCCGTGCGTTACGTCCATGTAGCTGCTAACGGAAAAACGTCCCTGTTTTATCCATTTGCCGGGAGAACCTACCCCGGCACAGCCTCCGCGGCGCGGGGTGGAAGGTCAGATCTCTTCAGGCGGAGCGAAGCGAACGCCGCGCTTGTTAAAGCATCCTTAATTGCCGGTGCCGAGCGGGGGCGGTAGGCTGGCGGTTCCGTGATGCTGTGGCTGGAGCGGTGGCTAGAGTACTCATCATCGAAGACGACCGCGTGACCGCCGATGAAATCGGGGCGGAGTTGCAGCGGTACGGGTTGGAGACCGAGTGGGTCGGTGACGGCAACACCGGGCTTGAGCGCGCGCGAGGGGGTTTTTATGACGCCATCACGCTCGATCGCATGCTCCCTGGCATGGATGGTCTGACCCTTGTTACACGGCTGCGCGAATCCGGTGTGCAGACGCCGGTGCTGATGATCAGTGCGCTGTCGGACGCCGATGAGCGAGTGCGGGGCCTGCGGGCTGGCGGCGACGACTATCTCACCAAACCTTTCAATCCCGACGAAATGGCTGCGCGCATCGAAGTGCTCCTGCGCCGGCACGCGAACGCGTCGCGACCCATGGTGCTGCGGGTCGGCGATCTCGAGCTCGATCTGATCGATCGCACCGCGCGCCGCGGCGGCACGCTGCTGGATCTGTTGCCCACCGAGTTCCGGCTGCTCGAATTCCTCATGCGTCACAGTGGCCGCGTCCTGACGCGCACCATGATCTTCGAGGCCGTGTGGGGTTATCACTTCGACCCCGGCACCAACGTCATCGAGGTGCACATTGGCCGGCTGCGCCGCAAGCTCGATCCGCCCGAACGGGAGCCGCTCATCCACACCGTTCGCGGAGCAGGGTACGTGCTTGAAGCTCGCTGAGCTGTCACGCGTCAGCACGGTTCGGCTGCTGCCGATCTACGGCCTGCTATTCATCTTGTGGAGCGTGCTGCTGGTCGGCTGGGTGCAGTACGACACCAAGCGCTATTTGTCCGGTGTGGTCGACGAGATCCTGCGCCAGCGCATGCATTATCTGAATCACATCGACCGGCAGCGCTTGCCCGAGGCCATGGCGCAGACCGTCGCGTTGGATCTGCAGGGTGTGATGCTGTACGGACTGTTCGATCAGCAGGGTCGAAAGCTGGTTGGCAACATCGAGCAGATGCCGGGCGGCGTGTCGCTGGATGGCGTGGTTCATTTCCTGCCTGGCGGTGTCCGCAAGGAAGGCGACCAGCGACCGATCCGCTCGCGGGGCTTGGCGACGCGGCTCGACACGGGCGAAGTTTTGATTCTGGCGCGCGCCACCAGCGTGGTGGATGAAGTCAACGCCATCATCTATCGATCGCTGTTGTGGGGCCTGTCGCTCACCGTCATTCCCGGCCTGATCGGCGGGTTGTGGCTGGCGCGAGGCCCATTGCGACGGATTCGTGCTTTGGAGTCCGCCGCACAACCCATCATGCGCGGCGATTTGCATCAGCGGCTGCCGATCTCGGAGCGTCGTGACGAGCTCGACATGCTGGCCGGCATCGTCAATTCGATGCTGCAAGAGATCGAGCGCCTGATGAGCGAAGTCAAAGGGGTGTGCGACAGCATCGCGCATGATTTGCGCACGCCGCTGACTCGTCTACGCACGCAGTTGCATCGCATGCACCGTGAGGCGGCCGATGAAACCGCGCATCGCGCTGTGCTGGAGCATGCCATCTCCGATGTGGACTCGTTGCTGGATCGCTTCCGCGCGCTGTTGCGTATCTCGGAGCTGGAAGATATGCACCGTCGCGCCGGCTTCACCGATGTGAATCTGGTGAAGACCATCGATCACGTGCGCGAGATCTACACCCCGCTGGCCGAAGACAAGCACATCACCTTCTCGTTCGAGGTGGCGCACGATATTCCATTGGTTCGCGGCGATCCGCATTTGCTGCTGGAGGCTGTCTCCAACATCGTCGACAACGCCATCAAGTTCACGCCGACCGGCGGCAGCATCCATCTGCGCCTGACGCAGGACGCCGCCGAAGGCGTGCGCATCGACGTGATCGACAGCGGTCCCGGCATCTGCACCACAGAGCGTGACGTGGTGTTGCAGCGGTTCTACCGCGGCACGTGCACCAGCAAGGATGTTTCCGGCTCGGGGCTCGGCCTGTCCATCGTGGCCGCCATCGTCAAACTGCACGGCTTCAAATTGCAGATCATCGACAATCCCAGCGGCGGCGCCTGGTTCTCGCTGTCGTGCGGGCCGGCGGCGGCCGCCTAAAAAACCTTTCATCTGCGGCATGTCCGAAGCGGCGACGAGCCGACCCATAATGGTCGTTCCAGGATCGTCGGCTCCGCATGCTCGGTATCGTCAAAATCGCTCTGCGCCGCCCGTACACCTTTGTGGTGCTGGCGCTGCTCATCCTCATCTTTGGCGTGCTGGCCATCCTGCGCACGCCCACCGATATCTTTCCGAACATCCGCATTCCGGTCATCAGCGTGGTGTGGCAATACACCGGCCTGCCGCCGGACGGCATGGCGGGGCGCATCACCACCAATTTCCAGCGCACCCTGACCACCACGGTCAACGACATCGAGCACATCGAAGCGAATTCGTATACCGGCTTCGGTGTCATCAAGATCTTTTTCCAGCCGAACGCGGACATCAACACTGCCAACGCGCAGGTGACGGCCATCGCGCAGACCATCCTGCGACAGATGCCGCCGGGCGTGAATCCGCCGATGATCCTCAACTACAACGCGTCGACTGTATCGATCCTGCAGCTGGCGTTGTCGGGCGAAGGCATGACCGAGCAGCAGCTTGCCGACCTCGGTTTGAATACGATTCGCACGCAACTGGTGACGGTGCCTGGCGCGGCCATTCCGTTTCCCTTCGGCGGCAAGAACCGCCAGATCCAGATCGATCTGGATCCCACCGCGTTGCAAGCGCGCGGTTTGTCGGGAACGGATGTCGCCAATGCGCTGGCGGCGCAGAATCTGATCACGCCGGTGGGCACTCAAAAGATCGGCGGGTTCGAGTACGTCATCAACCTGAATAACAGTCCGTCCGCGATCGAAGATCTGGGTCGCCTGCCCATTCGGCTGGTCGACGGCGCGATGGTGTATTTGCGCGATGTAGCGCACGTGCGCGACGGCAATGCACCGCAGACCAACATCGTGCATGTAGATGGCGGACGTTCAGTGCTCATCAACGTGTTGAAGAACGGTTCCGCCTCGACTCTGGCGGTGATCGAAGGCATCAAGAACAAGGCCGAGCAGCTCAAGGCGCAACTGCCCGACGCGATGCAGATCAAGCCCATCGGCGATCAATCCATTTTCGTTCGCAGCGCCATCACTGGCGTGGTGGTCGAAGGCGCCATCGCGGCCGTGCTCACCAGCCTGATGATCCTGTTGTTCCTCGGCAGCTGGCGCTCGACCGTGATCATCGCCACGTCGATTCCGCTGGCGGTGCTGGGCTCGGTATTTCTGCTGTCGATGACCGGACAGACCTTGAACATCATGACCCTCGGCGGCCTGGCGCTGGCGGTCGGCATTCTGGTCGACGACGCGACCGTCACCATCGAAAACATCAACTGGCATCTCGAGCACGGCAAGGATGTGAAGACTTCCATCCTCGACGGCGCGGCGCAAATCGTCACTCCCGCGTTCGTCTCGCTGTTGTGTATCTGTAACGTGTTCGTGCCCATGTTCTTCCTGGAGGGCGTGGCGCGCTTTCTGTTCGTGCCCATGGCGTTGGCCGTGATCTTCGCGATGGTGTGCTCGTTCATCCTGTCGCGCACGCTGGTGCCGACGATGGCGATGTATTTGTTACGGCCACACTCGCATGAAGATGCGACGGCATCTTCCACCAATCCGCTGGTGAAGTTTCAGCGGTCGTTCTCCGCGCGATTCGAGCGGTTCCGCGGCAGCTACAAAGAGTTGCTGTCGCTGGCGATGTCCCACCGGCGTGTGTTCGTTACCGGATTCATGCTGTTCGTGCTCGCCTCGTTTCTGCTCGTGCCGTTCCTGGGGCGCAATTTCTTCCCGTCGGTGGACTCCGGCCAGATCATGATCCATTTCCGCGCGCAGCCGGGCACGCGCGTCGAAGAAACCGCCAACCTGTCGGCCCGCATCCAGGACGTGATTCGTCAGATCATTCCGCCGGATGAGCTGATGCTGCTGGTCGACAACGTCGGCATGCCGTTCTCCAGCATCAATATGACCTACAACAACACCGGCACCATCGGTCCGCAGGATGGCGACATCCAGGTGACGTTGGAGGAAGAGCACCAGCCCACCGCGGAGTATGTCCGCAGGTTGCGAGAGGAATTGCCCAAGCGCTTTCCCGGCGCCAGTTTCTCGTTCACCCCCGCCGACATCGTCAGTCAGATCCTGAACTTCGGCTCGCCGGCGCCCATCGACGTGCAGATCCGCGGTAACAATCTGGCGGCGAACTATGCTTATGCCGAACGCTTGCTTGCAGATATCAAGCGCATCCCGGGTGTTGCCGACGCGCGCATTCAACAGGCGCGCGGCCTGCCGACGTTCAACGTCGATGTCGATCGCACTCGGGCGCAATTCTCGGGCCTGACCGAGCGCGACGTGACCAACAGCATGGTGGTCAATCTGGCCGGCTCGGTACAGGTCGCGCCGACGTTCTGGCTCAATCCGGAAACCGGCATTCAGTACCCCATCGTCATGCAGACGCCGCAGTACAGGATGGATGAGCTGAGCTCGCTCGCGACCCTGCCGGTGACGGGTGAAAATTCCAGAACTTCGCATCTGCTCGGTGGCATCGCGGATATCACGCGCACCACCTCGAGCGGCGTGATCTCCCAATACAACATTCAACGGATGGTGCAGATATACGCCACCACTCAGGGCGCCGACCTCGGCTCGGTGGCTTCACGTATTCGAGAGATCATCGACGCGCACGCCGAGGAGTTGCCCAAAGGCTCATCGGTAGAGCTGCTGGGCCAGGCGCGCACCATGGACAGCTCCTTCTCCGGACTGATCTTCGGGCTGATCGGCGCCATCGTGCTGATTTATCTGCTGGTGGTGGTGAATTTTCAGTCGTGGAGCGATCCGTTGGTGATCATCAGCGCCTTGCCTGCCGCGCTCGCTGGCATCGTGTGGATGTTGTTCACGACATTCACGTCGCTGTCGGTGCCGGCATTGACCGGCGCGATCATGTGTATGGGAGTGGCCACGGCCAACAGCGTGCTCGTCGTGAGCTTTGCGCGCGAACGGCTGGAGCAACTGGCCGATCCGATTGCGGCTGCCATCGACGCCGGCTTCGTTCGTTTCCGTCCGGTGCTGATGACGGCCCTGGCCATGATCATCGGCATGGCGCCGATGGCGCTCGGCCTGGGCGAAGGCGGCGAGCAGAACGCGCCGTTGGGTCGCGCCGTGATCGGTGGGCTGATCTTCGCCACCGTGGCCACGCTCATGTTCGTTCCTGTCGTTTTCAGCATCGTGCATCGTCATTACGCCCGCAAGCCGGACACGGATCCGTCGTTTGCCGGAGAGCCTCATGCCGCCCACTGATTCCCATCGTGCGCTACGTCGCGCAGGCATCGTCATCGCCGTCATCGCGGTCGTGATCGTCGTGTCCGGAATTGGAGTGCGCGTCAGCGATCGTCGCGAACTGAGCGAGTGGACCGAAGAGCAGGCGATTCCCACCGTCGCCATAGTCACTCCCACCAAAGGTGATGCAGCTGCGCGCCTCGAGTTGCCCGGTCGTTTAGAAGCGTTGTCGCGTGCGCCACTGCACGCGCGTGTGTCGGGATACTTGAAGTCGTGGAAGGTCGATATCGGCACGCCGGTGAAGGCGGGGCAACTCCTGGCGGAAATCGAAGCGCCGGACATCGAGCAGCAGTTGTTACAAGCGGAAGCGGATCTCGCCAGCGCCGAGGCCAATGCAGCGCTCGCCGCCAGTACCGCCAAGCGCTGGCAGTCCATGCTCGGTCGCGATTCGGTGTCGCGTCAGGAGGTGGAAGAGAAGGTCGGCGATCTCGCGGCTAAGCAAGCGCTGGTGAAAGCGGAGCGAGCCAACGTCGAGCGGTTGCGGACCATGAAAGGCTTTACACGCATCGTGGCGCCGTTCGATGGTGTGGTCACCGCGCGCAACACCGATATCGGCGAGCTGATTACCGCGGGCGGTGGCTCGGGCCGGGAATTGTTTGTTGTTTCGAATACCGGTCGGCTGCGGGTGTATGTCAACGTGCCGCAGGTGTATGTGAGTCAACTCAACATGGATGCGAAGGCGACGATCACTGTGCCCGATCAGCCGGGCAAGGAATATTCGGCGAGCGTGGAGGGGTCGGCGCGCGCCGTGAATGTCGCCACTGGCACGACGCTGATGCAGCTCATCGTCGACAACCGGTCAGGCGAGTTGTTGCCTGGCGGTTATGCAAGCGTCAGCTTCGAGCTGGCTGGCGGTGCGCAGTCGCTGCGAGTGCCGGCGAGCGCTCTGATCTTTGATCAAGCCGGCCTGCGCGTCGCCACCGTGGGGTCCGACAATCGCGTGGTCATGAAGCCGATCAGCATCGCTCGCGATCACGGCGCCTTCATCGAAGTGGCCACCGGCCTGGATCCCGAAGATCGTGTGATCGCCACGCCACCCGACGGTTTGATCGCAGGCAGCGCCGTGCGTGTGCTCGAAACCAATGCGTCGAGTTGAGCTTTCGATCGTAGCGGCGCTCGCGCTGGCGGGATGCTCGCTCGCGCCGAAACTGGAATTGCCCGAGGTTCCCGTTGCCGATTCCTACAAGGAGCCGGCGCCATGGATGGAGGCCGCGCCGGCCGATCGTTTGCCGCGCGATGCCTGGTGGCAGGCTTACGGCGATGCCGAACTGAACAACCTGCAAGCGAAACTGATTCGCAACAGCCCGGATCTGCAGGCCGCGCTGGCGCGCTACAACCAAGCGAAGGCGTTTGCGGATCAGTTGCGTTCCGGTTTGTTTCCTTCGTTCGGCCTGCGCGCCGACGGTGTTCGCGCAAGGCAGTCGGAAACTCGTCCGCCGGCCGGGCAAGCAGCGCCTCGTTATTACAACGCTTACGGCGTAGGATTCGAAGCTGCCTATGAACTCGATCTCTGGGGACGAGTTCGCAATGACGTCGCCGCCGGCGATCTCGAAGCGAGCGCGGCCGCGGCGGACCTGGAGTCGGCGCGCTTGAGCTTGCAAGCTCAACTGGCCGATTACTACATCGCGCTCTATGGGCTTGATAGAGAAGCGGCATTGCTGGCCGATACCGTCGCTGCTTACGAGCGCGCTTTGTCGCTCACCAAGGAGCGACACGACGCCGGCATCGTATCCGGCCTCGACGTCGCGCGAGCGCAGACGCAGTTGGATACGGCACGATCGCAGAGGTCGCAGAACCAGGCTCAACGCGCGACGCTCGAACACGCCATCGCTGCCCTTGTGGGGGAATCGCCCTCGCAATTCTCCTTGGAGCCCCGCTCGGCTCCCCTGCAACTACCCCGCATCCCTCGCGACGTGCCGAGCAACCTGCTGCAACGCCGGCCGGATATCGCCGCGGCACAGCGCCGAACGGCAGCCGCGAACGCCAGTGTGGGTGTGGCTCGTGCGGCGTATTTCCCTTTCATCACGCTGAATGGCCTGTATGGCTTCGAAAGCACTCGCTCGAGCGATTGGCTGACCGCCCCGAATGCCGCCTGGTCGGTCGGCCCGACCTTGCTGCTCGAGCTGTTCGACGCCGGTCGCCGTCGGGCGCGCATGGAGCAAGCCAGGGCCGTGCTGGAAGAGGCGGGCGCGGCCTACCGAGGCATCGTACTGGCCGCTTTTCAGGACGTTGAAGACAGCCTGGCCCTGCTGCATCACTACGGGAGCGCCGCAGAGGCCGAGCGCTCGGCAGTCACTTCGGCCCAGCAATCTCTGGATTTCGCCATGAACCGCTATCGTGAGGGTGCGGTCAGCTACCTGGAAGTGGCGCAGTCCCAGACCGTCGCCCTGAATGCCCAGCGCGACGCCCTTGACCTGGAAACACGACAATTACGGGCCAGCGTGGCCCTGATCCGCGCCCTGGGCGGCGGCTGGGAGGGCTGAAGCGCCCGCGTGGTCCCGGTGAAACAGCTGATACATTAGTCTTTAAGCTGAAATACTTGTCCCGTTGAATCTTTACACAACAGTCGCGTATCTTACGTCACCGGCCCTTGTCGTGTCCGAGTCGTGCAACCTCACCTGTACAACTTGACCCAAGAGATCCTGCGGACTGACGTCTCGGGAATGCCCCTGGAGTGGATAGACTACCGGGACGCGGTACGGCTGTATCACACGGAACAGGTGGCCTATACCTGCGGCACGCAGTTGTACCGGCTGCTCGGCGGCACCAACGCCCGCTCCGGATTGCAAACCGTGGTGGAAGTGAATTCCATCATCGCCACCATCGGTCACACTCACAATCCCGGCAACCTGCGTCACGATTACACGCCGCCGCTGAACAACCAGACCTTGTTCAAACGCGACGCGCATCTGTGCATGTACTGCGGGCAGCGGTTTCCCTCGAGCATGCTGTCGCGGGATCACATTCGTCCGCTGAGTCAGGGCGGGCTGGATCTATGGACCAACGTGGTGACGGCGTGCCGTCGCTGTAACAATCTGAAGGCGTCGAAGACTCCGGAACAGGCCGGCCTGCAGCTGATCGCCGTGCCGTTCAAGCCGACGTACGCCGAGTACATTTATCTCAAAGGTCGTCGGGTGCTGGCGGACCAGATGGAATATCTGCTCGCGCACTTTCCTCGCTCCAGCCCGTTGCACGCCCGCCTCAAATTGCAGTGCTGAATACTCAATCCCTGGTTTCCCAGCCGCTGTATCTCATAGATGCATCGGTGTTCGTGTTCCGTGCCTGGCATTCCGTCCCCATCGAGCTGGTGGATCCCGATGGCAACGCGGTCAACGCGTTGCATGGCTTCAGTCGCTTCCTCGGCGACTTGATCGAACGCGTGCGCCCCGAGCACATCGCGGTGGCATTCGATGCGAGCCTGGTGACTTCGTTTCGCAATCGCTTGTATCCGGCGTACAAGGCCAATCGCGAGCCGGCGCCGGTCGAGTTGAAACGTCAGTTCCTGCAGTGTCAGCGCGTGTGCGCCGGGCTGGGCATTGCTTCCTTTGTCAGCAGCGAATACGAGGCCGATGACATCATCGGCACGCTTGCCACTCGCGCCCGCGCCGCCGGCCGTAAAGTCGTGCTCGTGACGCGAGATAAGGATTTGTCACAGCTGGTGCGGCCGGGCGATGAATACTGGGATTATCTCGGCGACGAGCGTTTCGGCTACGACGACATCCCGCGACGTTTCGGGGTGCGCGCCGAGCGCATGGCCTGTTTCCTCGCACTGATGGGCGACGCGGTAGACAACATCCCGGGCGTGCCCGGGGTCGGGCGCAAGACCGCTTCGACGTTGTTACATCACTTCGAGTCGCTGAGTCATCTGTACGACGACCTGGATCGCGTGTTGAAGATCAAGCTGCGCAATGCCGGGTTCGTGTGCGGGCAGCTGCGCGACTATCGCGAGGCTGCGTTCCTGGCCCGGCAGCTCACCGAAATTGCCTGCGATATGCCGCTGGATGTGGAACTGGGGCAGTTGCGGCGGCGGCCGCCGGATCTGGGCGATCTCAACAAGTTCTATGACACCGTCGGCTTCGGGCGCCTGCTCCGCAATCAGGCCGAGCGCATCGCGGCGCTGAACTGAGGCGGGCCCGCTAGCGTCTGTTTATTGCCGCGGGTACGCAGTTGCCCGGGGAAAAGCTCCGTTATCCAGCGATTCTCGACGGCGTCGGCCGGCGATCCTGGATGTCCCGTCTCAGGAGCTGCCATGAAAGCCACGACGCATGTTCTTCGCCTACTGGGAGCTTTGTTGCTTGCGCCCTTGCTCGAAGCGCAACCCGTCATCTATCGCTGCGAGGGGCCGGCTGGGGTGGTGTATTCGGACCGCGCGTGCGCGGCGGGTGCGGATCCCCACGAAATCGATGACAGTCGCGTGACGGTTTATACCCCGGAACCGGTGGCCGATCGCGCCTCGCCGTCACCCTCTGCCAAGCCTCCCAAGCCCCGACGTTCCAAGGCCAGCAAGGTGCTCGACCCGAACGAGCGGCGAAGCGATTGCGCCAGGCTCGACCGGGGATTACGTGCTGTTCGCGCCAAGATGCGGGCGGGTTATGGCGTCGAGGAAGGTGAGCGGCTGAAGGCTCGGCAGCGGCAGCTGGTCGAGCAGCGCCGAGCGCAAAAGTGTGCTTGATCGCGCTGGATGGATACCTGGGGTTTCAAATGTGAGCGCATAATGTCGCGGGACGGAGTCAGCCGTGAGCCGCGGATTCGCCGGCTGCGGAGGTCACGGGATCGGCTATCACAACTCGGCAAGCATTTCGGCAAAGTCAGGGGGTCGTTATGGTTGCGTTTACTTCTCTCCCGGAATTGAGGATGGTGGCCGCCAGTCTGCTCGCAGGCGCCTGGCTATTCGCGGCGCCGCTGGCGTTGGCGCAGGACAAAGCCGTCGACGAGATGATGGCGCAGGCGCAGAAGGCCCTGCAGAAAGGTCAGCCGCGCGAGGCGGAGAACCTGCTCCGCAAGGCGATCGAGTCAGCACCGACGCGAGCGGAGTTGTACATGCTGAGATCCAGGGCGCGAGATTCGTCGGGCAAGTACGATGCCGCGCTCGAAGATGCAAACAAGTACATCGAGCTGGAGCCGAGCGATGCGTTTGGATATCTGAATCGCTCGCGAATCTATATTTCCATGGACAAGCCGGATTCGGCGCTCGCCGACGCCAACAAAGCCATCGAGCTCGATCCCAATGAGCCGGATGGCTATTACCGTCGCTCCGACATCTACCGAGAGATGGGGAAGGATGCCGAGGCCAAGGCGGACGAGGCCAAGGCGGATAAGCTGGCCAAGAGCTGAGCCGTGATCGCGACGAGGGGCGACATCCCTGCCGCCCCGTAGCGATCAACGCGGCTCGGCGTCGACGCGAAACACCGGGTAGAGGTTGTAACGCTCGTCCCACGATGAGTGGCGGCGGTAGAAGAAGTCGAGGCGGGCGCTCGGGTCGCTGGCGAACTTGGGGTCTTCCAGGCGCTGTTGGAATTCACGACGCAGCGCCGGGTCCTTTTTCAGCATCTGCTCGCCAACCGCTTCGGCCACGTACGCTTCCATATATTCCTTGCGCTCGAAGGCTGCGGCGAAGAAGCCCCAGCTCACCATCGAATCCGGATCGCGAGGCTCCAGTAGCGACATCAGGATTTCAGACTTGGCCTGCGCGATGGGAACGAACAGCGAGCCGGCAGTCATTTCGCGGGTTTCTTTGCTCCAGTCGCCTTCGACACTGAAGACACTGCGGCCTTCGAAGGTCGCGGCGGCGGGAGCGGCTTTGGTGGCGCGGAAGACTTCTACTTCCGAGCGGAGCGGCTGAGTCAGCGTCCTAAACTCGATGCCGTGCAGAGTCAGCTTGTCGCCAACCATCCGAGCGTGGCTGGCGGGCACGACATAGCCGCCGAGCGGTGCGCTTACGGTGATGTCAGGTTTGACTTCGTCGTACAACGGAATGCGCCAGATCTGCGGCTTCTTGTCGTTGTATCGAGTCATCAACGTGCCGGAGATCGCAGACGGCCTGCGCTCATATTCATAGCCGCGAAACTCGATGGTGCGAACGTGCGGTGTGTTGGTGTAAGTCAGCGCAACAGTGGAACCGCCGATCTTCGCTGCCTCGGCGTCCGCAGCCCGAGCGGCGGCGAGCCACTTCTTGCCATCGCGCGCGGCCATTTCCATCAACGAAATGATGGTGTGATGAGTGATGCGCACGCGGGTCGGATAGTCCTTCCACGAATGCGTTTCCACCAGCACGCCGATGCGATTGCGACCGGCCCAGTAAGCCTGTGAGAAGCGCTTCGGGCCCACCGACACGGCGAAGCCCGTGCTCGGATCGTCGTCCTTGATGAAGGAAGGATAGAAGTCCAGCGGCAGCGAGCCTTTGGCGGCCGCGCGCTTCATCAACTCGTCGCGAACCTCGACGGCAGCCTGGCGAATGGGCGCGTGCCCATTGAGAGTCGGCGCGACGCTATATGAAATATCGTGTTCGAACTTGGCGCCGTTGGTGACGTGCAGGTCGACGTAAAGGATCGGATCCCATTCACCTAACAGACGCAGCATGGCGTGCATCTCCGGCGCCTCGGCCTTGAGATAATCGCGATTCAAGTTGAGATTCTGGGCGGTCACGCGCCAGCCCATCTCTTCCGGCCCGACCTGGTTGGGGCGGTTCCAGCGGCCGAAGCGCTCGTGGCCGTCGATGTTGAACACGGGCACGAACACCAGCGTGACGTTCTTCAACGCGTCCTTGGCGAGCGAGCCGTCGAGCATCTGGCGCAGGGCCAGGAAGCCGGCGTCCTTGCCGTCGATTTCGCCGGAGTGAATGCCTCCCTGCATGAGCGCGACCGGGCGCCCGGCGCGGTGCGCCGAAGCAGCGTCCAAAGTGCCGTCGGCCGACGCCACCAACGCGAGCATGGGTCGGCCTTCGGGCGTTCGGCCGAACTCGAAGCAGCGCACCTGTTGCGGCCATTGCTTTTGAAACGCGGGACAGAGTCTTTCGACTTCTTCATAGCGGCCGGTGCGGCGGTCGCCGGATTGTTCGGCGACGGTGCGCAGCGAGCTGGCGGGCCCAGCGGCGACGGCGAACTGAGCGAACGAGCAGGCCAGCAAGGCGAGCGCGGCGGACTTATGACGGATCATCGGGAGCTTCCGTGAACGGGCCAATGCGAAAACAAGGCGCGCAAGATTACTGTATAGAGCTGCCCGAAGTTGTCCCGTTTCTTGCTTCAGTAGCGGTAAAATTGCGGCGTCGACGGCTGTTGTCCGTCGGCGGGAGTCCGACTTGAAACTGATCCGATCGAATGAAGGCGCGGCAGCCACACTGCACCAGGTGGGCTGCGTGTTGTTGCAGCCGGAGGAGCTGGCGGAGGAATGCCGGGTCCGGCTCGAGGATCTGAGCAGCCTGTCGCCCTCGTGGAACCAACTGCCGCGCGATGCTCATTTGCGAGACGGTGGCCGTTACCGATTCCGCCGTCACAGTTGTTTCGTTCACGAGCATGACAGTTTGCAGCTGGCGCCACACCGCGCCCATTGGCAGCCCACCGAATACAACGCTCTCCATGGCGGCATGGAACGCTGGTTCGAGCCGATCTCCGGCGAGGTCCTGCAGGCTCCGGCGTGGACTGCCCTGGTGAGCGGGCTGGCTGACTTGTTTGCTCGGGCGCGGCCGGTGCCGCGTTGGTATATCGAAGCGCATCAGTTTCGCATCGACACGGCGGAAGGCATCGGCCGGCCGACGCCCGAAGGCGCGCATCGCGATGGCGTCGACTATGTCGCCGTGGTCCTGGTGAATCGATTCAACGTGCGCGGTGGCGAGACGCGAGTCTTCGAAGCGGCAGGCATCTCGGGCGTTCGCTTCACCATGAGCTCACCTTGGACGGCGTTATTGCTCGACGACGCCAAGGTGATTCACGAAACCACGCCGATCCAGAACGACGGTCCTGGCGGCGTGCGCGACACGCTGGTGCTTACGTTCCGTGAGCATGGCTTCCAGTCGCCGTCTTCCTGACCGGCAGGCGTAGAATTTCTCTCGATCGCGTATTGCTGATACAGGTACCTGCTCATGTCCACGTTCGCGGCCCGCTTGCAACACAAAATCGCCGAGCACAGCCCGCTGTGTGTCGGTGTTGACCCCTCAGCGGCGTTGTTGAAGTCGTGCAATTTGCCGAACACGCCCGAAG
Organism: Steroidobacter gossypii; assembly: GCF_016801985.1. GTDB lineage: Bacteria > Pseudomonadota > Gammaproteobacteria > Steroidobacterales > Steroidobacteraceae > Steroidobacter > Steroidobacter gossypii. The sequence goes on from NZ_JAEVLS010000001.1 coordinate 1,574,099, forward strand.
GCGCGTTCGAGTTTGGCAAGCGCGTGCTGGAAGCGGCGGAGTTTCGGATTTCGCTGCTCAAGCCGCAGTCGGCGTTCTTCGAGCGCTTCGGCAGCGCCGGACTCAAGGCGGTCGAGGAGCTCACGACGCTTGCGCGGAGTCGCGATGTGCTCGTGCTTCTCGATGGCAAGCGCGGCGATATCGATACGACCGGAGCCGCCTACGCCGAGGGTTATTTTTCCTCGTCCACGACGCTAAGAGTCGATGCGGTGACCACGCATGTATATCTCGGCCTCGCGGCATTGGATCCTTTTCTCGACATCGCCGTGCGAGCTGAAGGCGGCGTGTTCGTCGTGGTGCGCTCGTCGAATCCGGAAGGTCGTGAGTTACAAACCGCGCGCATGGCGAACGGCGAGACCGTTGCTCAGAATCTCTGCCGCGAGATCACGTTGCGCAATCGACGTCAGGGTGAAGGTCTTGGATATATCGGAGCCGTGGTCGGTGCGACCTGCGACGATGCAGCCGAGTCCGTCGAGGCGCTTCCTCAGTCTTTCATTCTCGCGCCCGGAGTCGGCGCGCAAGGCGCTACGATGCAGGACGTGCTGAAGCGCATGCCCTCGGCGCGTGGCCGTGTGTTGCCCAATGTTTCAAGAGCCATCCTGGCGAACGGCGGCAATGTCGCCGACATTCGCACCACCATCCGCGGCTTGCAGGAGCAGGCTCGCGAGCTGCTGTAGTCGCCCGTTATGTCGCTCGCCGCTGCACTTGGTCGCGCTTCAGGTAGCGAGGTTGCGGCTGGATCCGAGCGCAGCGTCTCGGGCGGCTCGATCAATGCATGTTCTCGCTTCGAGAGCGACCAGGGTCCGCTGTTCGTAAAGCACGGCGATGCATCGAGCCTGGCAATGTTTCAGGCCGAAGCAGAGGGTCTTGCCGAGCTGTCTCGAGCGCAGGCAGTGCGCGTTCCACGAGTGCTGGCGGTGAGTGAGCACGAAGGAACCGCCTTCCTGGTATTGGAGTGGATCGATCTGCGCGGCACATCCGCCGGCAGCGAAGCGAAACTTGGCGAACAGCTGGCGAGACAGCACCGCGTCACTCGCGATGAGTTCGGCTGGCATCGTGACAACACCATCGGCTCGACGCCACAAACGAATCGACTCACCAAGGATTGGGTAGATTTCTACCGCGAGTGCCGCTTGCAACCTCAACTCGCGCTGGCGAAACGAAATGGCGCCGGCGCCGATCTCATCGACGGCGGCCACCGCTTGTGCGAGCAACTCGACCGTTTCTTCCCTGGCTACGCTCCGACGCCGTCGCTGCTTCATGGCGATCTGTGGGGAGGCAATTGGGGCGCGGATGCGAGCGGGCAGCCAGTGCTGTTCGATCCCGCGGTTTATTTCGGGGATCGCGAGACGGATCTGGCGATGACGCGCTTATTCGGTGGTTTTGGCGCGCAGTTCCATGCGGCGTATCAGGCGGCGTGGCCGGTGGATCCGGGCGCAAACACGCGTATCACGCTCTACAACCTGTACCACGTGCTGAACCATTTCAACTTGTTCGGCGGCGGTTATTCGCGGCAGGCGCTGGGGATGGTCCAGCGCCTGCTGGCCGAGCTGAAATAGCCCGGCGGGAGTCTCAATTACCGGCGGGGATCCGCACGGTGCCCGACACGCGCTCGTACAGAATGTTGCCGCTGCTGTCGACCATGACCGCGAAATTGCCGCCCACGTCGCTCACGTTGATGTCCCCCGAGCTGTCGTTGTGGATCTTGACGTTCTGTTTCACTTCGCGAATGGTGATATCGCCGGAGCTGTCGTCCATCACGTCGACATTGCCGGTGACCTTGGCTATGGCGATGTCGCCCGAGCTGTCACTGAGAATTCTCACATTGCCGCGCACGTCCTCGATGTCGATATTGTCCGAGCTGTCTTCGACCTCGACATCGCCGATTACGCTCATGATGCGGATCACGCCCGAGCTGTCGTTGACGTACAGATTGCCGTTGATGTTTTTCAGCAGCTGATCGCCCGAGCCGTCCGTGACCCGCGTCGTACCCACGTCGCTCAGCTCCAGGTCGCCGCTGCTATCGGTGACCTCCAGCTCCACATTGCGCGGCACGGCTATGTCCAGATCCAGGTAGGCGTAGCGCTTGAAGCTGAACATATCGGTCATGCTGCTGCCGAGCACTACCGTTAGATAAACGGTGTCGTTCTCACGGCGGCTCTCCAGCCCGATCTTGCCCAGCAGGTTTTCGGAGGAGGCACAGGCCTTGCCGAGCGCCTTGAGCTCGCCGTTCGTGTCGCCGTGGATCTTCAGAGAGCCCGCGTCGGCCGAGACCACGACCTTTTTGACCGGGCCGTTGAACTTCGCCGCGCGCTCGGAGGAGAACTTGCAATCCTCCGCCCACGCTGCGCCGCTGCTTAACAAAATCATCAGGAGAAGCTGCGCCCCTGTCTTGTTCATGAAGACGTCCTGTTCATTTTAAGTAAAACGGAACAACGCACCCATTCGCTGGGAGCGTTGTCGCGGACTCGGGCCCGCACCCGTTTCCGCTTGAGGGGAAGCAAAGATTAGGCGTTGCTCAGCCGCTCTGCAAAATTTTGCGAAGCGCAGTCGCCAGCAGCCGACGTTGTACGAGCTGCGGAAGGGCGCGGGCTTCTGCCAGGCCCATGCGCGCCAGGTGGGGCTGAATGGCCGGGATGGGCGAGCCGTCGAACAGTGCGCTCAGCATCACTCGCAGTCGGCCCGACCAGGATCGCGTTGACGCTTCCAGCGACCGCAACGCCTTGGCGAGCGCGATTTCCTCGGCGGTGAAGTCCGTGCCGAACGGCAGTTCGGCAAACAAACCTCGCTCGCGCCACGGCGCGAACTTATTGGCCAACTGTTGTGGCGTATTGGCCCGGGCTGCATCCGGAATGGCCCAATCCCGGGGCAGCTTGCCGGCGCGCTTCGCGTCGCTCACCAAGGCGCCTTGGAAACGTGCGTCCATGATCCCCACCAGGGCTTCGACGATTTCGCGGTCGGTTCGGCCGCGCAGATCGGCGATGCCATATTCGGTGACGACGATATCTCGCAAGTGGCGTGGAATCGTGGTGTGCCCATAGCTCCACACGATGTTGGATGTTGTAGTCCCATGGGAGATGCGCGTAGCACGCACGCACAAAATGGAGCGTGCCTCGGGCAGGGCGTGCGCCATGGCGACGAAGTTATATTGGCCGCCGACGCCGCTCACGACACGACCGTCGCCGAGCGCATCGGACACCGCGGCGCCCAGGCCGGTGATCATCATGGCCGTATTGACGAAACGCGCGTAGCGCCGCTGTGCGCACTTCAATTCCCATTCGTGGCCATACAGCTCGTTGATGAAGCTGATGCCTCGCATGGCGAACAGCTTGCGCTGAGCGGCTGGCAGCTCGCGCAGGCCGGCATAGAAGCTCTTCGGACCGAAAAAGAAGCCGGCGTCGGCGAGCACGCCATTTCTCAGCGTGTCTCCCAGGCAGTGTTCGGCGATTTGAGCGCGCTGTTCCGGATCGGAGAAGGTGGCGCGCAGCTGCTGGCCATCCGGAGTGATGAGCACGCCACGGTCATACTCGACGTCGTCCCGAAACAAACCTATTTCCCGGAACTCCTGGAAGTCGGCGTAGGACATGCGGCTCATGCCGGCCTCGACCAACGCATCGAGGGTGTGCAGGCTGACGCGTTCGTCGACGTGTCCTTCGTCGATGAGCCGCTGCAGCTTGGCGCTCGGATACACGCGCCGCTTCAGAATGCCGCTGCGGTACAGGTCGAGAAAGCCGTCGGCCAGCATCTCGGTGCAGCCATACAGGCCGCGTTCGAAGGGCGCGGTGCCGCCTTCGGTCTCGATCAGTCGGCGGTGGCGCGCCAACAGACCGTTGGATTCCAGGATCTCGCGATACAGCGCTGGCTGCTTTTGCCGTAGCTGCAAGGCGTAGCAGATGCCGTCGCCCAGCTCGCCGATGCCCAGCTGCAGAGTGCCGCCGTCACGGATCAGCGTGCTCACGTTCAGCGCGATGGCGTGCTCGGTGGGCGGAATCGGCATGTTCGGCGGGCAGAACAACGCCGTGTCCGGATCCTTGACCAGGAAATCGAAGGTGTCGGAGGTGACCAGCGCGTCGCCGTACATGAACGGCATTTCGCGATGGACTTGTCCGATCAACGTGAACGGCTTGCCTTTGCCACTGGCGCGCATGGCGGCGATCTGTGGCAGCAGATCGGCGGTCATGTCGGCGTTCGAGCCGAGGCTGAGCAGGCCGGGCGCTTCGTCCGGCGGGGGGGCGGCGACTTGCTGAGCAATCACATTGAGCCCACGACGCAAGGCGTCGCGCGCCACGTGCGTGTAGTTGCTGCTCAGATAGTTCTGTTGCAGAACGTCGTTTCGCAACCAGGCGCCGGGCTCGAGGTAAAACTCCACCACCTCGATGTTGGCTGGCAGCTGCTGCCGTTCGATGAGCTGCAGATATTCGAGCTCGGGGTAGTTGCCGAACACCCGCCGGGAGAACGGCTCGATGAAGCGCCGTTCGAGCTCGCTGCGCCCCCGTGGCGCGCGCAACGACAAGGCAGTGATGATGGTGAGCTTCAGGGTCGGATCGGCGGCGACGCGCGCCACGAAGGCGTTGACCAACGTATTGGGCTTGCCGATCGCCACCGGCAAGCCCAGCACCACATGCTTGCCGACCCGGTTGAGAGTGGCCTCTACACAGTCGTCGGGCGCCGTGAATCGAAGCGGCGAGGATGCGGACATCGGCGGGCGGTCACCCGGCTCGAGAATGCATGGTCGAGCGCGTGCGGCTCATGAAGCGCTTTTCAGACGCAGCGCGAAGCGCACCTGCACGTCGTTGCCGACGGTGGCGGTGTCTTGCCAGTCGCCCTGGCCGACGCCGAAGTCCAGACGTTTGATCCTGGCGGAGCCTTTCAGCCACGCGCCCCCGTCTTTGTTCTCGAATGTGAATTCGATCGGCACGTCCCTGGTCACATTGCGCAGGGTGAGCTTGCCGGTGGCGGAATATTTGTTGCCGCCCCTGCTGGTGAACTTGTCGGCGACGTAACGCGCGGTCGGGAAGCGTTTGACGTCGAACAGATCGGCGCTCTTGATGGTGTCGTCGCGCTCGCCGTCCTGGGTATTCACCGAGGCGGTATCGATCTTCACGTCGAAGCGGCTGGCGGTCAGATCGGCCGGGTCGAAGCGGATGTCGGCGGTGAATTTCTCGAAGGCGCCTTCGAACTGCGCGCCGGCCTGTTCACCGACGAACGTCAGTTTGCTTTCCTTGGGCTGCATGCTCCATTGCGCGGCCGCGAAGGCCAGCATGGCGGCCAGGCCGGTGGCGAAGCCCACCACCAGGCGGGCGGCCAGACGATGAGGCGTGTTCCGGGTGTTCTGGGCAACAGTCATGATCGCGTCGTTTCCTGTGTCAGCTTGACGGGCAACATACGGCGTAGCACGTCGTCCTTGTCCCAAAAATGATGTTTGAGCGCCGCCGCCACGTGCAGCAACGCCAGCCAGAACAGCGTCCCGGCCAACAGCTCGTGAGTCTGGTGCAGGAACTCATAGGCGGGTTTGCTGGGCCGGATGAAATCCGGCAGCGTCACCAGCCCGAACCAGCTTACGGGAAAGTTGCGCGCCGATGACATGAGCCAGCCGACGATCGGCGTGATCAGCAGCAGCGCATAGAGTGCGACATGAGAGAAGCGCGCGGCAATACGCTGCCAGGTGGGCACATCCTTCGGCTCGCCCGGCACCACGTTGAGCCAGCGCCAGATCAGGCGCAGCAGCACCAGAGCCAGGATGGTGATGCCGAATGACTTGTGCTGGGCCAGCACGCCGATCTTGGCCGGGCCCAGCGGCAGGTTGTCGGCGCGGTTGGCGAGGATGAACTGAACTATGATGAGCGCCACGATGGCCCAGTGAAATAACTGCGCGACGACGCCATAGCGCGATTCGTCGTTCTTCAGTTGCATCACTTCGACCCCTGCTCACGTAGAGACAACAAGTGTAAGCGATTCGCGGGGCGGGGCCCACGCGAAGCTTCGATCGGCTGCAAATCTGACACAGTGCGGGGCACCCCGGAATGGCTACGCTAGGAAGTCGAACAGCACTGAGTGCCGCGAGCCGCGTGGTCGTGCTGTTAGTTCTGTGCCTGGGACTTGTCGCTTGTCCGCGACCAGTGCAGCCGCCCCCGCCCGCGCCGAGCGTGCCGCCTCCATCTTCAGCGCCTTCGTCGCCGCCACCCGACTCGGCGACGGACTTTTATGAGATCGATACGCAAGCGTCCGTCGTGCATATTCATGTGTTCCGCGGTGGGACGCTGGCGCGGCTCGGCCACAATCACGTGATCACCAGCAGGTCGGTGACCGGCCGTGCCTGGCTACACCCTCGGTTCACAGCTTCCGGTTTCGAGCTGTCGTTTCCCGTGGCCGAGCTGGTCGTGGACGATCCCCAGGCCCGCCAGGCCGCCGGCAGCGACTTCCCTCCCGAGATCCCGACGGCGGATCAGGAGGGGACGAAGAAAAACATGCTCCGGCCGGAAGTGCTGGATGCGCAGAAGTATCCCAAGGTCACGTTCAGGTCGGCTTCGATCTCCGGTTCCTTGCAGGCTCCCCGAATCACCGCGCGCATCACGATCAAGGACGTGAGTCGCGAGGTCGTCGTGCCGGCCAGCATCGCTTTGAATGGCAAGCGGCTGACGGCCCGTGGCGAGCTCGAGATTCTGCAGACGGAGTTCGGGATGAAGCCCTTCAGCGTGGCGCTGGGGGCGCTGGCGGTGCAGGACCGATTACGCGTGCGCTTCGACCTGGTAGCGGTGAAGCGCTAAGCACGAACAGCAGGGCGGGGCCTGATGCCCCGCCCTCGAGGAATCAACGAGCGTCCAACAGTTCCTTCGCCAGATCCTGCGCGCCATACACATCGCGAAGCGCAGCGATGATGATCGCCGGATGCACGGCCACGGTGCGATTCATCTCGCCGTCGTACCAGAAGCTGCCCGCGATGGAATGTTTGTTGCCATCGAAGGCCAGCCCGACCAGGCGACCCTGGCTGTCGACCAGCGGGCTGCCGGAGTTGCCGCCGACGATGTCGTTGGTGGTCACGAAACAGAACGGCGTGCTCATGTCGAGCTTGTCGCGAGCGTCGAGCCACACTTGCGGCAGACGGAACGGATCCTTGCCGGTGGTGCGTTCATAGAGCCGCGACAACTGGGTGAACGGTTCGACCGGTTGACCTTTCTCCGTCCAGCCCGCGACCGCGCCGTAGCTGAGTCGCAGAGTGAAGGTAGCGTCGGGGTACGTGTTCGTGCCGAGCACCGCGAAGCGAGCCTTGGCGATGCGCTCTTGGGCCGCTGCCACTGGAGCCTGCACTTCGTCTTCGTAGATCTTGCGAACGGCGCGGGCTTCGCCATCGATGTCACGCGCCAGCGCGATCATCGGATCGTTGGAGGCCGCCACGGCCGCGGCGCCGCCATCCCACAAGGCCTTACGAACGGCGGGATCGCCCAGCTTGCTCTGCGTGATCAACTTGGCGGCCAGCGACTCGGGCGACTCGGTGCTCAGCAGTTTGCGAACCACTGAATCGTCCGGGCCGAGCGTTTCGCGCAGCTTGTCCAGCGAGAACGACAACGTCACCTGCTCGAACTCGGGATAGAGCGGTGTGGTCGCGAGCAAACTGGAAGCAATCTTCGGCAGATTCGATTCGGCATACTCGCGCAATCGTTGTTCGTTGCTCTTGCCGCGCTCCGCCGCGCCGCGCACCAGCTGCCGCGCATAACCGAACAGCTTGCTATTGAATCCGGCGCCGCTCTCCAGGAAGAGATAACGGTCATAGATCTGTCGGTAGCGTTCCTGCGCGTCGGCCGCATCCTTCCACGCCTCGCCGACGGCGGCTTCGAGCTTCGGATCCGTCTTGACGCGCTCGCGAAGTTCACGCTCCTGCACGGTCTTGCGAGCAAACAAACCATCGTCGAGCAGCGCCGTCTGAAAGCCGCGATACACCTTGAGCGCGTTCTCCACGCTCTGCAGGTAATCCGACACGATGCGCGCCGGCTCGTCGCCAGTCTTGCCGTACTGGATCATTCGACCGCGCAGCTCGGAGTTGCGAATGAGATAGGAGGGCACCGAGACATCGCGCTGAAAGCGCAGTTGTTCGACGGTGAGCAGGCGGCTGGTGCTGCCGGGGTGCCCGGCGATGAACGTGGGCTCGCCTTCCTGCGGGCCTTCGATGCGCCAGCTCAAGTGATTCGGCGTGCGCGCCGGCTTGCCCTTGTCGTAGACGCGCATGAGGCTGAAATCCAGGCTCCAGCGCGGGAAGTTGAAGTTGTCCGGATCGCCACCGAAGGCGCCGATGGCGTGATGAGGCGCGAACACCAGGCGCACATCGTCGTAGCGGCGATACTTGTACAAGTAATATTGGCCGCCCTGATACAAGGTCACCGATTCACAGGCGAGCGGGCCGCCGCGGCTGTTTTTCGAGCTGCTGGTGCAGGCGGCCTCCAGCTTGCTCAGTTCCTGTTTGCGTGCCTGATTGGCTTGCGCATCGGCGAGGCCGGCGGTTGCGGCCGCCACTTTGGCAGTCACGTTCTCCATTTCCACCAGCACCGACAGGATCTGGGTCGGGCATTTCTTTTCCTGGCTGCGCGTGCCGGCGTGGAAGCCGTCGTCGACATAGTTCGCGCTGGTGCTGGACAGCTCCGCCAGGCACGACATGGCGCAGTGATGATTGGTCAGGACCAGGCCGTCGGGCGACACGAACGAGCCGGTGCAGCCGCTTTCGAAGCGGGTGATGGATCGTTGCAGCTTGTCCAGCCAGGGCTTGTCGAGCGTGATGTTGTATTTTTTCTGGATGGCGGCTTGTGGCACGTTGTCGAAGGTCCACATGCCCTCATCCGCCACGACTGCGGTGGCGAACAGCGCCGCACACGCGGCTGCGAGGCTTCGTAACATCGAATTCTCCCTCAATGTATACAGCGAACGGCTGCGTGCTCCGGCGCACGCGATCAGGTGTCGGACTGTAACAGCAGCAGCCGCGTTCCTTCCGGCGCAATGAGAATGGCGTTGCACGATTCGTCGAGATTGTCGGGCATCTCGTCCGATAGCCGGAAGCCGCGTTCTTTCAGCCGGGTCAGGCGCTCGCGCATGTCCGGGTCTTCGAACGTCAGCACCGGTTGGCGAAATGCTCGCGAACGATACAACGCCAGGTTGAGATGGTCACTGGTGATTGCCGTACGCGCAAATGGCTCCAATTGCTCATCCCACGCCACGAAGCCGAGCGCTTCCCAGAACACGCGCATCGGGCCCTGCTCCCGCACGGGCAGGCCGAACTCGGTGAAATAGCCGCAAGTCGTGGCGGGCGCAGTCTCGAACTGCGGTGGGGAGAAGGTGCGCGCCTCGAAGACGTTGACCAGCTGGCCGGAAGGATCGCGAAAGCTCACGCGATTGAACACTTCGTTGCCGAGCTTCATGTCTTCGAGCTCGATGTCCATCTGCTCCAACTGATCGACGCCATGCATGAGTCGCGGCATCACGAAGGTCAGCGCCGGGGAGGCCATGGGCTGATCGTGCAGCCCAAGAAACAACCGTCCGTCGGTGACCACCGCGTACGGATGCTTCAAGGCCTCGCCGACCGGCGCCTGGACGAAGCCCAGCGATTCGTAGAACGCCAGAGACTCGCGAATCTGTGGCGCGTACACGCTGATTTCCAGGAATCGCTCGAACATCAAACCTGGGCGCCGCTGCGTAGGGTTGGTTGCTCGGCCGGCGCCGAGCCACGCGACGCTGGCTGCCAGCCCTGCGCGTGACGATTGACGAGGTTGGTGATGACTGCCACGTGCGATTCGTCGGCATTCAATGCGGGGATGTAATCGTACCCTTCGCCGCCCGCGCCGAGAAACGCCTCCCGGTTGCGAAGCGCGATTTCCTCGAGCGTCTCGAGACAATCGGTGGCGAATCCGGGGCACACGACCGTGACACGCTTCGGTCCGCTGCGTCCGAACTCGAGCAGTGTTTCATCGGTGTAGGGGCGCAGCCATTCCTCGCGGCCCACCTGCGATTGGTAACTGAGGGTCCAATCTTTCTCGCCCAGCGACAGTCGTTGCGCGATCAGTCGTGCGGTCTGAGTGCAGTGATACTGATAAGGATCGCCCGCCGCGGCGTAGCGCTGGGGAACGCCATGAAACGAAAACAACAAGTGGCGGCGTTCGTTTGTCCGCCAATGGCGCTCGATGCTGGCCGCGATGGCGTCGATGTAACCGGGGTCGTCGTGATAGTCGCCGATGAAGCGCAACTCGGGCACCCAACGCCAGCGTTGCAACTCCTTGGTCACGCGTTCGAACACCGAGGCCGTGGTCGAGCCTGAATACTGCGGATACAGCGGCAGCACCACGAGCTGACGCACGCCCTGCCGGCGGAGTTCTTCTACGGCCTTCGGAATGGATGGCGAGCCATAGGTCATGCCGAGGGCAACGGCGGCATTCCATTGGGAAGCGAGTGCTTCCGCCACGCGCTGGGTCAATGCGGTGCTATGAGTCAGCAGCGGTGAGCCTTGAGGTGTCCAGATCTGTTGGTAGGCGTGAGCGCTTTTCGAAGGACGGATTCGCAGGATCACGCCGTGCAGAGCCAGCCACCACAACCAACGGGGCGCTTCGATGACGCGCGGATCGCCGAGAAAGTCGGCCAGGAATCGGCGGACGGAGGACGGATCCGATCCATCCGGCGTACCCAGGTTCACCAGCAGTACGCCCAGGCGATCGGCGGCGCCGTGCTGGTGGGAGGGATCGCCAAGGTAAGTGGGTTTGCCCAGCACCGCTCATGACTCGTCGTTCAGGGGCGGCCAGTGTAATGAGGTCGCCCCCGGTGCGAGCAACAGTCCGTGGCAATCACCGCCATCGACGATTCGGAGGCACCTGCATAAAAGAAAAGCCCCGCCGGAGCGGGGCCTTCCCTACCGAGGAGCGATTGCTTCGCTGCCTTAGGCAGCGCGCGTCTGCCGACGGCGGCGCATGCTCACCGCCATGCCGACCAGACCGAGGCCGAGCAGGCTCAGCGCGCCCGGCTCCGGAACGTTCGCGGGAACGTTGCTCAGGCCGTTCGCCGTCAGGGTGGAGCTGATCAGGTCGAAGTCGCCGAACACCGAGCTGATGGTGACGGTCAGCGTGCCGAGCACATTCAGCTGCAGCAGGCCGACGATGGACCAGCCGCCGTACTCTTCGCCGCCGGCGCCGAAGTCCCACACCAGGCTGTCGCCGCTCACGCCGGGCAGATCCACGAACGCGAGCTCCAGGCCGTCGAACCAGCTGCGGCTGTCATCGGCCAGGTTGATGGACAGATGAAAGTCGGAGATGACGTCGTTGAGCGGGCGGAAGCCGTTGTCGTTCAGGTCGTGCACATAGGTGTACGACTGGCCGCTGCCGATGTAGATGCCGTTGCTGCCGCCGTTGAGCGAGTCGGTCCAGGTGGCGGGGATGAAATCGGCCTGCGCGGAGCCGGCGAAACCGAGCGCGAGCAGGGCCAGGGCAAAAAGTCGCTTCATGTTGGTATGACTTCCGGTGAAAAGGTGCACCAAGCCAAAGCAACCGGTATGCCACGGGCAATATTTTCCTGAATATTCAACCGATTGCGCGAGCGGCGGTGCGTTCCTGCAGGTCTGACCCAGCGTCGGTGTAATGCTTACCGACGCGCAAGGCAGCATGCGTTTTTCCATATTGTGAAAACTGCAAGGAGAGGTCGCAGGCTCGGCGGAGCGAAAACTGCGTCGCGCTGTGAGGGTATTTACCTCGGTTTGTCGCTATACCCTTTAGGATCTGCGTGCGTGTGATTAGGGATGCCTTCACAAGGACCCGCAAGGTCGGGGCATGCATCCGGGCAGGGACGCCCTTTCATCTTCCTATTTCCAGTTCTGGTTCAGCGGCGGGTCGCCCGCCAACCTTCTCATCGACCAGCCGATTGCTCGACGTGTCGCGATTCATTACTGCCCCCTCCCCGGGATCGCGGCACTTCGCGCAGGGGACCGAACGCCGGATTAACTTATTCTGGCCTCTGCGGTCCGGAGGGCGGTCGGTAGGTGCCACCAACCCCTGCCGACCGCCGTTTTTCCGGGCGACGGTTTCAGCGTTCCACGATCGCGGTGACGCCCATGCCGCCGGCGGTGCAGATCGAGATCAGGCCGCGGCCGCCGCCGCGATGGGCGAGTTGCTTGGCCAGCGTGGCAAGGATGCGAGCGCCCGTGGCGGCGAAGGGGTGGCCCATGGCGACGCTGCCGCCCTTGAGATTCATCTTGCTCCGATCGATGCTGCCGAGAGGCGCCGACAGTCCGAGCCGGTCGCGGCAGAACTCGGGTGACTCCCACGCCTTGAGCGTGCACAGCACCTGCGCTTCGAACGCTTCGTGGATCTCATAAATGTCGAAATCCTGCAGCTTCAAATTCGCATCCGCGAGCATGCGCGGCACGGCATAGGCCGGCGCCATCAGCAGGCCTTCCTTCTGCACGAAATCGACCGCCGCATATTTGCCATACGTGAGATAGGCGAGCACAGGCAGTCCGCGAGCCTTCGCCCATTCTTCGCTGGCGAGAAGCACGGCGGCTGAGCCGTCCGTCATCGGAGTCGAGTTGCCGGCCGTGAGTGTGCCGTTCGCAGCGAACGACGGTTTGAGCTTGGCGAGCTTCTCGATCGAAGTATCGCGCCGGATGTTGTTGTCCTGGTTCAGCCCGCGGAACGGCACGACGAGATCTTCGTAGAAGCCTTCGTCCCAGGCAGCCGCGGCTTTGCGATGACTCTCGTAAGCAAGCTGATCTTGATCGAGGCGCGAGATCTGCCAGGTCTGCGCCATCTTTTCGCAGTGCTGGCCCATGGACATGCCGGTGCGCGGCTCACTGACTCCCGGCAACTGCGGCTTCAGAAAGCCGGGTCGGAATCCCGCCCAAGGCGACAAACGCTCGCCCAGCGAACGACCTCGCGCGCTGCGCAGAAGCATTTTGCGATACGCGGTGGGGTAGACGATGGGCACATCGCTCGCGGTATCCACACCGGCGGCGATGGCCGAGTCGATCTGGCCAGTGGCGATCTTCAAGCCCAGCACGATGGCTGTATCCAGGCTCGTGCCACAGGCGCGTTGCAGATCGAACGCAGGCGTTTCCGGCGCGAGGCCACTATCCAGCACGCTTTCACGCGTCAGGTTGAAGTCGCGCGAGTGCTTGAGCACCGCGCCGGCGCCGACATCGCCGAGCGTTTCACCGCGCAGGTTGAATCGATCCACCAGCCCCTTGAGCGAGGCGGTAAGCATTTCCTGGTTGCTGGCTTCGGCATACACGCCCATCGAGCGCGCGAACGGAATCCGTGTGCCACCGATGATGGCGACGCGGCGGATGGAAGAACCTACGAGCATGGCGGCTCCATTGCGAGCAACGTGGGGCCGCAAGCATGCCAGCCGTCGTCACTCGATTCATAGTCGGAACACATCGTTGGGATCGCTGTTCATCTGCTGTTGGCGTCGGCGGCACAAAGCCCGTACGCTGTGCGGCCGCGATCCGGAACCACACTCGCCGTCGTCCGCGACGGCCATCGACTCGCATGACTATCACCAGCCGCGACCGCCTGGTCGTGGACGCCCGAGCTATTGTTGCGCTCGGCGGACCGTTGCTAGGCAATAACCTCTCCATCACCGGCATGGCGTTCGCCGACACCATCATGGCCGGCCAGCTCGGTGCGGTCGACCTGGCCGGCCTGGCAGTCGGCGCGGCCAGTTTCAACCTTTTCATGTTCACCGGCTTCGGCCTGCTGATGGCGACTTCGCCGTCGGTGGCGCACGCCTTCGGCGCCAACGACCGGCAGCAAGTCACGACCTATGCCCGCCAGTCATGGTGGCTGGTGATGGCGCTTTCAATCTTGCTGTTCCTCGGCATGCGGCAGGCCGACTGGTTCCTGCCGGCAGTCGGCATCGCCGAAGAGGTGCTGCCGGTGGCGATCGGCTATGTGCATGCCATCAGCTGGGGCATGCCCGCGCTGCTGGCGTTTTTTTCTTTGCGCTATACCAGCGAAGGGTTGGGCCGCACCAAGCCCATCATGTTCACAGGCTTTCTCGGCCTGACCGTGAACGTCATCGGCAACTGGATTTTCATGTACGGCAAGTTCGGCGCCCCGGCGCTTGGCGCAGTGGGCTGCGGCGTGGCCACCGCCATATCCATGTGGCTCATGTTCTTTGCAATGTTTCTACACGTGCGAACCCATCGCGCCTATCGACCTTTCAACTTCTTCGCACGCGTCGATCGGCCGAACTGGCCGGTGCTGGGCGAGTTGACCCGCATCGGAGCGCCCATCGCCGGCAGCATCCTCGCCGAAGGCGGTTTGTTCGTCGCGGCGGCATTGATGATGGGCAGCATGGGCGCGGTGACGGCGGCCGGCCATCAGATCGCGCTGAACTACGCCGCTTTCATGTTCATGGTGCCGCTGGCCATCAGTTCGGCCACCACCATTCACGTAGGTCACACGCTCGGCCGCGGCGATGTGCTGGGAGCGCGCAATGCAGGTTTGATTGGCGTCGGCATGTGCGCCATCGTCATGACCGTCTCCGCCATCGTCATCCTGCTTCTGAACGATCAGATCGCGGCGCTGTACACGCGCGATGTGCCGGTCCGCGAGCTGGCCGCGAGCTTGCTGCTGATGGCCGCGCTGTTTCAATTTTCCGATGGCGTGCAGGTCGGCGCAGCCGGCGCGCTGCGCGGATTCAAGGACACGACCATCCCGATGATGATGTGCGTGTTCTCGTACTGGGTGGTTGGATTCACCTTCGCGTATCACTACGGCGTTTACCGGGGCGAAGGGCCGGTGCTGGTGTGGGTCGGCTTAAACGTCGGGCTGACGGTCAGCGCGATCCTGCTGGTCGTTCGCTACCTGCGCGTCACCAGAGCGCGCATCGACAGTGCGGGTCAGCGGCCCATATAAGAGCCGCGCTGCGGATCGTTGTAACCGTAGCCGAGGGTTTCCACCTCTTCGACGATGCCGTCGACGAAGCGCACCCGGCGCATCAGTTTGTTCGGGCCGAAGTTGTAGGTCCAGGTTTCCACCGGGACTTCCACCAGGCCGTCGCCGAAATAAACAAGCCGGCCACTGACGTTATAGAAAGGCCGCCGCAGGATGGTGCGCGTCTGCACGTCGGCCGGCTCGCCGCAGAAGGCGCGCACTTCGGCGCGTGCATCCCCGTCTCGAATCAAACGTCCACCACAACGCATGCCGTCAGCATGCGCCGGCATGGCGACCGCCGCCGCCAGAATCGTCGATGCGATGAGCATGGGGATACGCATGGCGCTCACTATGCCTCCGCGCGCATGAATTGCCAATGAACGCCGGCTTAACTCAGGAAGCGGACGCATGCAGTCTCCCCTCGATGCAATTTCGATACAGCTGGGCGAAGTCCGCCACGGTGAGCGTCACTGGATTGCCGCCAGTGGAGGGATCGTCGAACGCCTGCTGCGCGAATCGGTTCGCGTGCTCGGGTTCAACGCCCAGCTCGGCCAATGTGTCCGGCACGCCGATGGTTTTTCGCAGGCCCAGGATCCAGTCCAGCACCCCGGTAAATGAATGTTCTTGCAAATTGAGATAGGCCGCCAGGCGCTGCATTTTCTCGCTCAGCGCCGGTCGATTCCACGACAGGACATAAGGCATGACCACCGCATTGGTCAGGCCGTGATGCGTGTTCAGGTTGGCCGAGCAGGGATGGCTCAGGCTATGCATGGCGCCGAGCCCTTTCTGAAACGCGGTCGCGCCCATCAGCGACGCCGCCATCATGTGCGAGCGGGCTTCGAGGTCGCTGCCGTGTTTCACCGCCGTTGCCAGCCAGTCATGAATCAAACGCATTCCTTCCAGTGCAATGCCTTCCGCCAGGGGGTGATAGGAAGGCGAGCAATACGCCTCGAGATTGTGAGATAGCGCGTCCATGCCGACCGCGGCGGTCACGCTGGGCGGCAGGCCCAAGGTCAGCTCCGGATCGGCGATCACCACCGCGGGCAGCATCTTCGGATGAAAGATGATTTTCTTGGTGTGGTCGCGCGTGTCGGTGATGACCGCGGCGCGTCCGACTTCAGAGCCGGTGCCGGACGTTGTAGGCACTGCCACCGTCGGCGCCATTCCCGCGACATTCACACGCGTGTACCAGTCCTCACGATCTTCGAAGTCCCAGATTGGGCGCGTCTGTCCCGCCATCAACGCCACCGCCTTGCCGGTGTCGAGCGCGCTGCCGCCGCCGAAAGCGATCACGCCATCGTGCGAGCTCCGGCGATAGGCATTGACGCCATTCGTGACGTTGGACTCCACCGGATTCGCCTGCACGTCGCTGAAGACTTCGCAACTCAGTCCCGCGGCTCGACACGATGCGACGGCATTCTCGATCATCGACATCTTCGCCAGCGCCGGATCGGTGACGAGCAGCGGACGCTTCATGCCGAGCGATTTGCATGCGTCGGCCAACTCTGCGACACGCCCCGGGCCGAAGCGCACCGAGGTAGGATAGTTCCAGTTGCCGCGCAGTGAAGCCATGAGGGTTTCCTTCGAGCGAACCGGTTTGATGATGAACTCTCGCATGATTTCAAGTACGCGTGCGCAGATGAAACGATTTGGGACGAGTCAGGTGTTCGTAGCCCACCACCGATAACGTGCAGCCGCGGCCGGAATCCTTCACGCCGACCCATGCGAGCGCCGGATCGAGATAGTCGCAGCGATTCATGAACCACGTGCCGGTGTCGATGCGATCGCCGATGGCCAGCGCGGCCTCCTGATCCCGTGTCCAGATCGCCGCGGTGAGTCCGAAGACCGTGTCGTTCATGAGCTCGACGGCCTGCTGGTCCGAGCTCACTTTCATCAGACCCGCAACCGGCCCGAAAATTTCCTCGCGCATCACCGTCATCGAGTGGTCGACGCCCAGCAGCAGCTGAGGCGCCAGATACGGTGTGCCGGGTTTGCTGACAGGAAAAGCCGCTGCATCGATCGCAGGCGACGCGCCGGCGCGGATCGACGCTTCGATCTGCTGACGAATCGTGTCCGCGGCGGAGGTGCGAATCACAGGACCTAGCGTCGTGTTCGGATCCAGTGGATTGCCAAGTACGTACTTACGAGTGAGATCGATAAAGCCGGCGACAAAGTCGTCGTACACGCGTTCGTGCACATAGATTCGCTGCAGGCCACAGCACGACTGGCCGCTGTTGAAATAGGCGCCATCCACGATGTTCTCGATGGCGTGCGCGAGATCCGCGTCATGTCTCACATACACGGGATCGCAGCCGCCGAGCTCCAGTCCCACACCGATGAAACGTTCCGAAGCCGCACGTTGCACGGTGTGGCCGCCAGCCACCGAGCCGGTGAAGGCGACGAAGTCGATGCGTCGGTCGCGAACAATCTTCTCGGTGTCGGCATGAGTGAGATGCAGAACTTGAAACACGCCTGCAGGCAAGCCGGCCTTGGTCAAGCAGCTCGCAAAGCGCTCCGCGCACAATGGTGTCTGGGCCGAATGTTTGAGGATGACTGCGTTGCCGGCCATCAATGCGGGAACGACGCTGTTGACCGCGATCAGGTACGGATAATTCCAAGCGGCGATGGTGAGCACGACGCCAAGCGGCTCGCGACGCACGAAGCGGGTGAAGTTTTCTTTCGGGCCCGCGTCGATGTCGGCCAGCGCCTGTGGCGCGATGGCGATCATGTGTCTCGCGCGCTCCAGCGTGCCGTTCACTTCGCTGGGCGTGTAGCGAATCGGCCGGCCCATTTGCCAGGTCAGCTCGGTGGCGATCTCGTCGCGCTGGGCCTCGAACAGATCGCAAAACCTCGAAAGAATGGCCGCGCGATCCTCCACAGGCGTATCGCGCCACGCGCGCTGCGCGGCGCGAGCGGCGTCGAGTGCTTCATCGATGATCGCGGGCGTATCCAGCTCGAGCTCGACGTAGATGCTGCCATCGATAGGAGAGATCGTCTTCTGCATATGCTCGCTCGCCAATGTGCCGGCCGCGCCTTCGACTGTTCTCCGTTCCCGGGACACCAGTCAGATGATTTCGAAGTACCTGGCCAGCTCCCAGTCCGTAATATGCTTGCGGAACTCGCGCTCTTCCCACTCGCGGGTCGCGGCGAAGTGATCGACGAAGGCATCGCCGAAGTACTCGCGCGCCATGCGCGATTGTTTCAAACGCTGAGCCGCATCCCACAGCGTGCGCGGCAGCGCCAGGCGCTCTGGAAACTTGTGATCGTAGGCGTTGCCTTCGACCATCGGCTCCGGTTCGATGCGATGCTCGACGCCCCACAAGCCCGAGGCCAGCGCCGCAGCCAGAATGATGTATGGATTGGCGTCGGCTGCCGCCACCCGATACTCCACACGTTGTGACTTCGCGCTGCCGGGAATGACGCGCAAGGCGCAGGTCCGGTTCTCGACGCCGATGGTGGAATCGGTGGGCGCCCAGAAGCCGGGAATCAGACGTGTGTAAGAGTTGACGGTCGGCGCGACCATGGCGAGCAACTCCGGCATGAGTTGTTGCTGGCCGCCGACGAAATGACGCATGGTCTGGCTCATCTGATGCGGCTGGTCGGGATCGTGGAACACCGGCTTGCCGCCGCTATCCTTGAGCGACAGATGAATGTGTCCGCTCTGGCCCGGCCAGTCGCGCGACCACTTGGCCATGAACGTGGCCATCATGTTGTTGCGCTGGGCGAGCACCTTCACGAACGTTTTGAACAGCGCTGCCTTGTCCGCCGAGGCCAGCGCCTCGTCGAACGCGATGGCGGCTTCGATCACGCCGGGCCCGGTTTCCTCGTGCAGCCCTTCGATGCCGAAATCCATGGCTTCGCAGGTCTCCAGCATGTGGCGATAGAATTCCGCCGCGGTCGAGTTGCGAAGCACCGAATAGCCGAACCAGCCGGGCGCCATGGGTTTCAGATCGCGATAGTGCTTGGCGCGTACCGACTCCGGCGTCTCGTCGAAAAAGAACACTTCGTATTCGAAGCCTGCGTACGCCTGGAAGCCAAGCTGGGCCGCTTTGTCGAGCACGCGTCGAAGCACGCCGCGAGGACAGATCTGCTCCGCCCCGCCAGTGAACTCGCTCAAGAACAGCAGGTTGTTGTGCTCGAACGGCAGCGGCCGGCAGGTCTCCGGAAGAATGCGCACCGGCGCGTCCGGATAGCCGGTGTGCCAGCCGGTGAATTTCACATTGTCGTAGAGCTGATCCTGGCAGTCCCAACCGAGCACGACATCGCAGAATCCGAAGCCGCTCTCCAGCGCCGAAACGAACTTGGCGCGCGACATATATTTGCCGCGCATGATGCCGTCCACGTCGAACACGCCGACTTTGACGTGCGACAGACCGCGCTGCTCGACGATGGCTTTGGCGTCGGCGGCATTCTTGACCTGGCGAGGTTCCATCATGATGCAGTGTCAACCTTGGTGGTGCCGTAACCCTCGCGCTCGGGATGACCATGCTGGCCGCCAGTGAGCGCGAATTCCTCTTCCGGCGACAGCACCAGCCGGTGACGGCCCACCAGCGCAAAATAGATGAGGCCAGCGACGTACCACGCCAGGGCCGAGTACACACCGGCGCGATACACCGGATCCTGCAGTTGGAAATACAAAGTGACCAGTGCGATCAGGACCGTGGCGCTCGCGCCTGGAATGCCCAACGGGCTGCGATACGGGCGCTCGATGTTCGGCATGTTCTTGCGTAACAGAATGAACGAGACGCCCTGCAGCGCATAAGAAATCATGGCGCCGAACACCGCCATGTTGAGCAAGGTCGCGCCGATGATCGCGCCGCCTTGCTCCGCGCCGCGCGAGAACCAAACGACGAGGATCACGCAGAGCCCGATGGCCGCGCCGGTGAACAATGCGATGTGAGGAGTCTTGCGCGAGCCGTGCGTGATCGACATCGCTGCCGGGTAGTAGCCCGCGCGAGACAGGGAATAGATCTGCCGGCCGAACGCGAAAATGATGGTGTGGAAGCTGGCGATCAACCCGATGACCGCGAGCAGCGACAGCAGCTTGGCGATGTCGCCGGTGAAGATCACGCGGAAGCCGTCGAGCAACGGCTCGGCCGAGGTGGCCAGCGAATAGGCGCCATGCAGCTTGCCCTGGTCCGCCGAGCCGATCGATGCGTTCAGCAACATGATCATCAGCGCCGACACCATCAGTGTGAACATGCCGAAGATCAGGCCTTTGGGCATGTCCCGTTTCGGATCCACCGATTCCTCCGCTGCGAGCGGCAATTCCTCGATCGCGAGGAACAGCCACACCGCGAACGGCATGGCCGCCAGCACACCGCCCCAGCCGAACGGCAGGAAGCTGCCGCCGCCCTGCGGCAACTCCATGAGATTGCCATCGGGGCCGACCGCGATGTTCAGCGCCCAGCGCGAAAAGTCCGCGTACGGAATGGCGCTGATCCAGAACACCACCAGCACCGCCAGCGCCAGCATGGTGACCACCACCGAGATCTTGAATGAGACCTCCACTCCGGCGTAGTTGAGCGCCACGAACAGCAGATAACAGCCGATCCACCACAATGGCTGAAACGCGGCGGGAGTTTCGAAGATGCCGGTGAGGTAGGAGCCGATGAAAAACACGATCACCGCCGGCGTCATGATGTATTCGATGCTCTCGGCCAGCCCGGTGATGAAGCCGCCCCAGGGGCCCATGGCGCTGCGAGCAAACGAATAAGCCCCGCCGGTGTGGGGCAGCGCCGGCGACATTTCCGCCAGGCTGAAGATCAGGCCCAGATACATGATGGCGATGATGATGGCGGCGATGAACAGTCCGCCCCAGCCGCCGGCGCCGATGCCGAGATTCCAGCCGGAAAAGTGACCCGAGATGACCGCGCCGACGCCCAGCGCCCATAACGACCAGACTCGTGCGTGGCGTCTGAGGCTGCGCTTGGCGAAGTAGTCCGCACCGGCGTTCTGATACGTCACGCCGCCAACCGTCTTCTTGGCTGTCATGCGATTCTCCTGGAAGGAACGCCAATCGCAGCCGCGACCCACATTCCTTGTCTGTTGTTCTCGAGGATGAATGCGACGAAACGACTATACGCCCACCCCGCATGAATGGCGTACGCGCGGGGTGGTCGCGTCAAATGACAAGCAAGACTGGGGCCAGGCCGGCGGACCGGGCCGGCGAATGCTTCAAGAAGCGAGCTCGATGGCAGGGCGCTCGCGATCCGCGGGCGGAGGGTTGGCGGCCATGGCGATGCGATTGCGGCCCAGGCATTTCGCCCGGTACAGCGCCTGATCGGCCGTTCGTAACAAAACATCGGGCGTTGCATTCATGAAGCCTGGCGAGCCCGGCACGATCGTGGCCACACCGCCACTGATGGTGATGCGCTTGTTGCTCTCGGCTGCTCCCACCGAAATGGCCATGCGCCAGATGCGTCGACGCAGCCGTTCGGCGTACAGGCCGGCGCGGCGTGCGTCCACAGCGGGCAGGATTACGGCGAATTCTTCTCCGCCATAGCGGGCGACCAGATCGCCGCCCCGGCGGAAGGTTTCATCCAGTGTGCGGGCGACCCGGCGCAGGACCTCGTCACCGGCGGCGTGACCGTGGGTGTCGTTGAACTGCTTGAATTCGTCGAGGTCTAGGAAGATCAATGACAATGGCAGCTGCTCGCGCCGCACCCGGCGCACTTCCCGATCGAGTGCGCGATCGAAATGGCGCCGATTGGCGATGGCGGTGAGGGGGTCGAGCGCCACCATGCGCTTGAGTCGTCGATTGGCGGCTTCCAGCGCCAGGCGGAGGCGGCTCAGCTCTTCGTTGCGCGCTTCCAGTGCGTGAGTGCGCTCGCGAACTCGACTCTCCAGGTGGTCGCGAACGGTCTGCAGCTCGGCTTCGGCCCGCTGGCGCTGAGCCAGTTCGGCTTCCAGCTCCTGCGTCCGCCGCTTCAGGCGGGCATGCAGCCACAAGGTCCGGGCCAGGGCAGCAACAGCCGTCACCGCCAGCGCCGCGACCACTCCGATCGACAGGTATGAGGTTGCGAATTCAAGCGCGAGGGCGGACGAAAGCTCCACGGATCTCCAGCAGGCGCATCGAGTGTGCAATCAGAGCATAAACACCGGCTTTGCGGTATCAGACTTGACGAAAGACCCGCGCATGATTCACATGTGTTGTGACCGGATGGTTGCAATCTCCGCGCCATTTCCGAAGGTCTGGCGCTTGACGCGTTCGACGAGGCTGCCGGAAACTTGCCGGCCATTTCGAGTTCTGATGTGACATGAGCAGCTCCGGCATCGACCGCGCCTTCGAGCGTCGCCTGGCGACGCTGATCAATACCCGCGAGCCGCGTGTGCTGCAGAATGGCTTGAAGGGCGTGGAAAAAGAATCGCTGCGCGTCTCGCCCGACGGCCGCATCGAGCACAGCCCGCACCCGCAGGCATTGGGCTCGGCGCTCAGCCACGAGCACATCACCACCGATTATTCCGAAGCCCTGCTCGAGCTGGTCACACCGGCGTTCCGCGAGAGCTGGCAGCTGCTGCAATATCTTTGCGATCTGCATCAGTTCGTGTATCGCCATCTCGGCGAGCAACTGCTGTGGGCCACCAGCATGCCCTGCATGCTCGAAGGCGACGCGGACATTCCCATCGCGCGCTATGGCCGCTCCAACATCGGGCGCATGAAAGAGGTGTACCGGCTGGGCCTCGGGCATCGTTATGGCCGGATGATGCAGGCGATTTCAGGCGTGCATTTCAACTACTCGTTCCCGCAGCAGTTCTGGCCGGTGCTGGCCGAAGCCCTGCAGAAACGTAACGCGGGCCAGGATTTCATTTCCGACCAGTACTTCGGTCTGCTGCGCAATTACCGCCGCCATGGCTGGCTGATTCTGTATCTGTTCGGCAATTCGCCGGCGCTGTGCGAATCGTTCGTGCGCGGCCGCGATCATCAGCTGGAAAAGTTTGCTGCCGGCACGCTTTATGCCCCGCATGCGACGTCGCTGCGCATGAGCGACCTGGGGTATCGGAACAAGAGCCAGGCGGGCGTGCAGATTTCGGTCAACGGGCTGGACGAATATGTCCGCGATCTGACGGCTGCCGTCAGCACTCCGCACCCGGAGTATCAAAAGCTCGGCGTCAAGGTCGACGGCGAATATCGACAGCTCAACACCAACCTGCTGCAGATCGAGAACGAGTACTACAGTTACATCCGGCCGAAGCGGGTGGCGCGCTCGGGCGAGCACCCCTCGCAGGCGTTGCGTCGGGGCGGCGTCGAATATGTGGAGTTCCGGGCGCTGGATGTGAGCGCATTCGATCCGGTCGGCGTCAATCAGAACAAACTGCGCTTTCTCGAAGCGTTCGCCGCGCTGTGTGTGTTGAAGCAGAGCGATCCGATCGAGGCCAGCGAGCAGGCGCACCTGGACGCCAACCATGCCATCGTCGCGCGTCGCGGCCGCGAGCCCGGGCTGAAACTCAACCGCAATGGACGGTCGGTAGAATTGCGGCAGTGGGCGCTGGAGTTGATCGATTCGATGCGCGGCATCTGCGAGCTGCTCGACGAAGGCGATGAGCGCCGGCAATACACGGCGGCGTTGGAATTGCAACAGACCAAGATCGACGACCCGGACCGCACGCCTTCGGCGCGCAGTCTGCAGGAGCTGCGCACGACCGGCGAAAGCTTCGCGCAGTTCGCGCTGCGGATGTCCCGCGTGCACAAAGCGTACTTTCTGGACCTGTATCCGCCCAACGAGCAGCGCCTGGCGGAGTTCAGTGCCGAAGCCGAAGAGTCGTTGCAACGCCAGGCCGCCCTCGAAGCCGCCGACGACATGACTTTCGACCAGTTTCTGGTCAAGTACTTCGCTGGATAGACTCGCAAAAGTCGCGCCTTTTGCGAGGTGTGTCGAAAGGGCCTCGGTCGCTTTCGATCATGGAGAAGACTTGCAAAAGTCGCGCCTTTTGCGAGGCGTATCGAAAGGGCCTCGGCCGCTTTCGATCATGGAGAAGACTTGCAAAAGTCGCGCCTTTTGCGAGGCGTAATCGAAAGGGCCTCGGCCACTTTCGATCATGGAAAATGTCAAGTACGCGGATCGAATAATTCGAATCGATCGCGAATCCGGATATCGCAGCGCCGCGATTTAGCGGGTGAGTTTTATTTTTCGCGCCGACTAGCACAAGCGAAGCACGAGGATTAATCTCGGCACCCTGGCTAGCGCGTTGGTCGCTTGAACATAACGAGGCGACTTCAAACGCGTACCCACGTCTGTCGAGTGTCCAGCGCACGGAAGTCGTTCAAGAAGACCTCCAGGTTCCGCAACTGAGAACTGCGCACGCTTTCACGGTCGGACGAGAAATAACATGGGCAGTTTTTTTCTTCCGAAGTAGCGTGAGAGCGCTCCGCCGACTGATTTATATGAGCACTGTAATCAAACCTGTCGTGAGCCAGATGATCAGCGGAGGAGGATCGGCGGCGAATGCCGATCAACTCGGAGATGCGATCAGTCTGCGCGTGCCGCCCGAGATCGGCGTCGACACGGTCGTCGAGCCCAATATCGAATCCACCGGGGGCTGGGATGCCTACGAAGTATGGCGACGCTTGATCAAGGACGCGCGCGATCGTCGCAAACAGCAGGATTCGAACTAATCCCCGAGCCGGCGGCACAATTCGCCCCCGGGGCGAGCCTTACCAGCGGCGCTCAGGCGCCGAGCGCCCCGCAATCTGCTTACGGGCAGCAGCTCGCGCGTGGCTTTCCCCGTCTCAAGTTCGACGATCCGGACCTGGAGCGGAAATTCCGCCGTTCGCATCTGGCCCGCAGCCGCGCGCAGATCAGCCGCAATCTGCTGCTCGGCATCGGCTTCGTCGTAGGCTTCTCGGCACTCACTCATCTGGTCTTGCCAGGGCCGGTGAACCGGCCGCTGGATCTGATCCGCCTGACGGTGCTCGGGCCGGTGTTCCTGATTGCACTCATCCTTGTGCACACGCGCCTGTATCAGCGCTGGTATCCCATCATATGTCCCTATGGCGCAACGCTCTTTGGCGTGGGCGTGGTGGTGCTCGCCGTGATCGCGGCGAGTCAGGGTGTCAGCCTGATCGCGTCGGTGGTGCTCGCCATCATCTACAACTATCTGATGTTGGGCCTGTCGTTCCGGCCGGCCTTGACCACGTCGTTGCTGGTGCTGCTGTCGTATCCGTTGATCGCCACGCTGGCCGGGATTCCAGGACCGCAGCGCCTGGTCGATGTAGGTGTATTGCTGTTCACCAACGTCATCGGCGCCATCGTCTGTTACTCGCTGGAGCGCGCCAACCGCACCAACTTTCTCGAGTCGCAGCTGCTGATGGAAACGGCGCGGCGTGATGGATTGACCGGCATCGCCAATCGACGCACTTTCGATGAGCACCTGGACCGCGTCTGGGCGCAGGCGGCGCGCGAAGGCCGGCCGTTGACCTTGCTGATGATCGATATCGATCACTTCAAAGCCTACAACGATCGCTTCGGCCATCAGGCGGGCGACGAGTGTCTGCGACGCGTGGCGTGGTCGTTGAGCAGTCATGCGCGTCGTCCGCTGGATATTGCGGCCCGCTATGGCGGCGAGGAGTTCGCGATGGTTCTCTACGACGCGAGCCGACAACACGCCGAGGACATGGCGCGGCAGATCCAGATCGGCATCGACTCGCTCGCCATCGCTCACGCGGCGGCGAACGCCAGCAACCGGTTGACGGTGAGCATCGGCATCGCCTGTGTCCAGCCGATGAGCGATCGCAGTCACTTCGGCTTCATCCAGCTCGCCGACGAGGCGCTGTACGCCGCCAAGGAGCGCGGCCGTAACTGCATCGTGATCATGGACAAGGAATACAGCGAGCTCACCACCGGCTCGTTCCGCAAAGACAAGCCAGTGGCGAACACGGCCCACTGACGAAGCAACGTCGCGCGCTGTCATCTCCGCTGACGATAATCCGATCGTCAAAGCCAATTGGCCTCGGCCTTGCAGGGGCGGGTCGTGCGGCTATGATCGTGGGCTCTCGCTGCCTTCTGTCGTGCTCGGGCAGCTTCATCCATCGACTACTACAAGCCCGTCTGGCGCGGGCGGCGAGTGTTGTCATGCCCCAAGTCTCCAAGCAGCCCAATCACCGGCGGATCAAGAGTCTGCTGATCGCCAATCGCGGCGAAATCGCTATCCGGGTGATGCGTGCGGCGGCCGAGCTGGGGATTCGCACGGTTGCCATCTACTCGCAGGAAGACCGCTTCTCGCTGCATCGCATGAAGGCAGACGAGAGCTATCTCGTCGGCGCCGGTAAAACGCCGGTCGAAGCGTATCTGGACATCGCCGACATCGTGCGCATAGCGCGCGAGGCGCACGTCGACGCCATCCATCCGGGCTATGGCTTTCTGTCGGAGAATCCCGAGTTCGCCGAAGCCTGCGCCGCCGCCGGTGTGATCTTCATCGGACCGACTCCGGAGATCATGCGCCGCCTCGGCAACAAGGTGATGGCGCGTGACCTGGCCGTGTCGGCCGGAGTGCCGGTGATGCCGGCCACGCCGCCGCTGCCGAGAGACGAAGCAGAAATATTGCGCATGGCGCGCGAAGTCGGCTTTCCAGTCATGCTCAAGGCGAGCTGGGGTGGTGGCGGTCGCGGCATGCGCATCGTCGAGACCGAAAAAGAATTGCTCGAAATGGTCGCCACCGCGCGGCGCGAAGCCAAGGCGGCGTTCGGCAACGACGAGGTCTATCTCGAAAAGCTGGTGCGCCGTGCGCGGCACATCGAAGTGCAGTTGCTGGGCGATGCCTATGGCAACCTGGTGCATCTGTTCGAGCGTGACTGTACGGTCCAGCGGCGCAATCAAAAGGTCATCGAGCGCGCGCCTGCCACGTTCTTCGACGACGCGCAGCGCCAGGCTCTATGCGATGAAGCGCTCAAGATTGGCCGTGCGGTGCGTTATCTCAACGCCGGCACCGTTGAATTCTTACAAGACGCCGACTCGGGCAAGTTCTACTTCATCGAGGTCAATCCGCGCGTGCAGGTCGAGCACACGGTCACCGAGGCGGTGACAGGCATCGACATCGTACGAGCGCAGATCCGGATCGCGGAAGGCGCCAGGATCGGTGATGCCGACAGCGGCGTGCCGAAGCAGGAAGACATTCGTCTGAATGGCTACGCGATGCAGTGTCGCGTGACCACCGAGGACCCCGAGAACAATTTCATTCCCGACTATGGCCGTATCAGCGCCTATCGCAGCCCGGCCGGCTTCGGCATCCGCCTCGATGCCGGCACGGCGTATTCCGGCGCGATCATCACGCGCTCCTACGATTCGCTGCTGGTGAAGGTGACCGCGTGGTCGCCAACGCCTGCTGAAACGATCGCCCGCATGCATCGCGCCCTGTGGGAATTCCGCGTGCGCGGCGTTGTGACCAATCTGCGGTTCCTGGATCAGCTGATCCTGCATCCGCAGTTCGCATCGGCGGAGTACACCACCAAGTTCATCGATCAGACGCCGGAGCTGTTCCGCTTTCCGCGCAAGAAGGATCGCGCCTCGCGGCTGTTGAACTTCATCGGCGACGTGGTGGTGAACGGCAATCCGGAGGTGAAGTCACGTCCGCGACCGCAGCGACTGGTGGCGCCGAAGCTGCCGAAAGTCGCTTTGCCCGCGCCTGCGCCCGGCACCAAACAGAAGCTGGACGAGCTGGGGCCGGACAAGTTCGCGCAATGGATGCTGGAGCAGAAGCAGGTGCTGCTCACGGACACTACCATGCGCGACGCGCATCAGTCGTTGCTGGCGACGCGCTTCCGTACCTATGACATGAAGGCGATCGCGCCGTACTACGCGAGCCTGCTGCCCAATCTCTTCTCGGTCGAGTGCTGGGGTGGCGCGACCTTCGATGTGGCCATGCGCTTCCTCAACGAGTGCCCGTGGGAACGTTTGAACGAGTTCCGGCGCGCCATGCCGAATCTGCTGCTGCAGATGTTGCTGCGTTCGGCGAACGCCGTCGGCTATACCAACTATCCCGACAATGTGGTGCGCTACTTCGTCAAGCAGGCGGCGCAATCGGGTATCGACTTGTTCCGTGTATTCGACTCGTTGAACTGGGTCGAAAACATGCGCGTCGCGATCGATGCGGTTCGAGAGACGGGCGCGCTGTGCGAAGCCGCCATTTGTTACACGGGCAATTTGACCGATCCGCGCCAAACCAAATACGACCTGAAGTATTACTTGTCGATGGCGCGCGACTTGAAGGCGGCGGGCGCGCACATTCTCGGCATCAAGGACATGGCGGGCCTGTGCCAGCCGCGAGCCGCTTACACGCTGGTCAAGGCGCTGAAGGAAGAGATCGGATTGCCGGTGCATTTCCATACGCATGACACCAGTGGCATCGCTGCTGCGAGCGTGCTTGCCGCGGTGGATGCAGGCGCCGATGCGGTCGATGGCGCGCTCGATGCGATGAGCGGACTCACCTCGCAACCCAATCTGGGCTCCATCGTCGAATCGTTGCGGCATGGTCCGCGTGAGTCCGGTCTCGATCCTGAGAACTTGCGAGTGCTCTCCAGCTACTGGGAGCAGGTGCGCCATTGTTACAGCGCGTTCGAAAGCGATCTGCGGTCCGGCGCCTCGGAAGTTTATGTGCACGGCATGCCGGGCGGACAGTTCACGAATCTGCGTGAGCAGGCGCGCTCGCTCGGCATCGATGACGTGCGCTGGCCGGAAGTGGCGCGCGCCTATGCCAAGGTCAACGAGATGTTTGGCGACATCGTCAAGGTGACGCCGACCTCGAAGGTGGTCGGCGACATGGCGATCATGATGGTCACCAGCAATCTCACGCCGGAGCAGGTGCTTGATCCGAACACCGAGATCGCGTTCCCGGAATCCGTGGTCTCGTTGTTCCGTGGTGATCTCGGTCAGCCCTACGGCGGCTTCCCGTCAGCCCTGCAAGAGAAAATTCTCAAGGGCGCCGCAGCCATGACCGGACGCCCGGGCGAGGTGTTGCCGCCTATCGATCTGAACAAGGCCCGCGAGGAGGCGCAGAGCAAGACCTGGCGCGAGATCACCGACGAAGAGTTCGCTTCATACCTGATGTATCCGAAGGTGTTCCTCGACTACATGCGCAACCGGCTCGAATACGGGCGGGTGAGCGTGCTGCCCACGCCGCTGTTCTTCTATGGTCTGGAGCCAGGCGCGGAAGTCACGGTCGAGATCGATCGCGGCAAGTCGCTCATCGTGCGCTTCGTGGCGGTCAGCGACGTTCATGAAGATGGCACCCGCACCGTGTTCTTCGAGCTCAACGGCCAGCCTCGGTCGGTCAAAGTGCCCGACCGCAGCCAGGTCGCGCTCAAGCCGCCGCGGCGGAAGGCGGAACCGGCCGACGGCAATCACGTTGGCGCGCCCATGCCCGGCACGGTCGCCACCGTGGCGGTCCGCCAGGGCGACAAGGTGAAGCGCGGCCACGTGCTGCTCACCATCGAAGCCATGAAGATGGAAACATCGGTGCGGGCCGACCGCGACGCCTCGATCGGTGAGATCGTTACCAAACCCGGCGAAACGGTCGACGCCAAGGACCTGCTGGTGGTGCTCGCCTAGATCGTGCCCGTTTGAACCGAGTCCAGACTCGGGCAGGGGTGTCGTGGGCCGGCCGCGGGGAACCGATCGCGGCCAGCACTACTTCCACGGCTGCTGCCATGCGTGGTTAGATCGGTAATATGACCTTACTGCGAGTCGCCGAGCCCCAAGAAGAACGCGCGCATCGACTGGAGCGCGAATTTCAGGCGGTCTTGGACGCCGCCGTCGACGCGGTCGTGCTGTTCGATCACGAGGGCCGCATCGAACTGCTGAACCATGCCGGCGAGCGCATGTTCGGCTACAACGAGCAGGAGGTCATCGGGCTGAAGGTGAACATCCTGTTGCCCGAACCGTACCGCTCTCAGCATGACGACTATCTCCGTCACTATATCGAAGCGGGCGAGCCTCGCATCATCGGCATCGGTCGCGAGCTGCTCGCCAAGCGCCGCGACGGCAGCGAGTTCTCCGCCGAGCTCGCGGTTGGCCGCGTGCAGGGCACGGATCCGCCGCGCTTCGTCGGCTTCATTCGCGACATCACCGTGCGCCGGAATGCGGAAGAGGCGCTCCGCCGCAGCGAAGCCCAGCTGACCATCGCCCAAGAGATCGCCAACCTCGGCAACTATGTCGTGCATGCGGACGGCAAGTTCGAGGACTACTGGTCGCCGCATTTGTATCGAGTGCTGGGGCGCCGCTATGGCGAGCCCTACATCGGCGTCTACGAATACCTGGAGCCGATGGTGCATCCTGCAGATCGTGCACGCTGGCAGGCGGCACGCGACGAGCTCGAGACCAGCGCCCGCTCCATGGACATCGAGTATCGCGTCATCCATCCTGACGGCTCGCTCCGCTACGTGCACCACATTGCACAGACAACGAGGCGACCGGACGGCAGGGTGCTGCGACAGGTGGGAACATTGCACGACATTACGGATCGACGCCGTGCCGAAGACGAAGCGCGACAGATGCAGGATCGCATCGCGCACTTCGGACGTATATCCACCATGGGTGAAATGGCTGCCGGCATCGCGCACGAAGTCAATCAGCCGCTCACGGCGATCGCGACCTATGCGCAAGCGTGCCAGCGTCTGATCGCGGCCAACGACTTTTCGCAGGAAGAAGTGGAAGCGGCGCTCAATCACATCGGCGCGCAGGCGCTGCGCGCCGGTGAGGTGATTCGTCGCTTGCGAACGTTTGTAAAAAACCGGGAAGTGCGGCGAGAGTTGATCGAGGCGAATCGTCTGCTGGAGGACGTGGTCACGCTTGCGCAGACCGACGCCCGACACAACGGCGTGCGCCTGGTGCTGGAACCATCGCCGCAAGCGCCGCAGGTGCAGGCGGACGCGGTACAAATTCAACAAGTGGTGCTGAACCTGGTTCGCAACAGTATCGATGCGATGCTGACGGTGCCCGAAGTGCGCCGTGAGATCCTGTTGCGAACCACGGTGGACGGCGAAGGCGATGTGGAATTCATGGTCGCCGATCGCGGCACGGGCGTGGACCCGGCGGCCATGGCCGAGCTGTTCAATCCGTTCTTCACCACCAAGCCCGGCGGCACCGGACTCGGCCTGTCGATCAGCCGATCCATTGTTCGCGCTCACGGCGGCAAGCTGTGGTGCAGCGCCAATCCCGGCGGCGGAGCGCGATTCTTTTTCACACTGCCGGCCGTGCCGGCGTCAGCAGGGAGTCAGCAATGATGATGAGAGCAAGCGTCACCAATCAGCGGCCCACGATCTTCGTCGTCGACGATGACTCCGCGGTGCGCGACGCGCTGAAGCTGCTGCTTCGGTCGGTCGGACAATCCGTGGAGACCTACGGAGCAGGCTCGGAATTCCTGGAAGCGTACAGCGAAGACCGGCCCGGCTGCCTGGTGCTGGACATCCGCATGCCGGGCATGTCGGGTCTGGAGCTGCAACAGAAGTTGAACGAAAAGCACTCCATCCTGCCGATCATTTTCATCACTGGACACGGCGACGTGCCGATGGCGGTAGAGGCCATGCAGGCCGGCGCGGTGGACTTCATTCAGAAACCGTTCAGAGATCAGGATCTGATCGATCGCATCAACCAGGCGCTCGAGAAGGACACCAGCAACCGCGCCGCGCTGGGTGAACGCAACGACATTCGCCGCCGATTAGAAACACTGACGCCGCGTGAGCGCGAAGTGCTCGATCTGGTCGTGCACGGCAAAGCGAACAAAGTGATCGCCGGCGATCTCAAGCTCAGCCAGCGCACTGTGGAAATCCACCGGGCGCGCGTCATGGAGAAGATGCAGGCGTCCTCGCTTGCACATCTGGTGCGCATGGTGCTCGAAGTCGGGCAAGTGTGAGCGGCTACGCATCCGTGCATGTGGGACATCTGATTTTGCTGCTGTGACAGAAGCTTGCGATTGGCCGGCGGATCGCGACGAGCGAACGTATGAAACAACTTTAATTTCCGGCGAGTGCAGCGTTCAGCGGCGCTGCCTTTCCTTAAGTACAAGTGCGACTTTTTCGTCGGTGGCGCTCGGCCAAGATAACAACATGCGACCACGGCCCACAGGCGAGTCCACCGCCCCCAATCCTCCCTGCGGCTCGGGCTTTCCCGCAACAGTGGCCGTGGCCGCTTTTTTCTCAGCATACTCAGCGCAAAAGATTCGTTCCTGGTTGTGTCGTACTCCCGCCCCATCGTTGCAGTGATCGAAGCCGACGCAACGGACCGCCGAATGCTTTGTTCCTTATTGAGTAAGCTGAACGCGGAAGTTCAGGATTACGACAGCGCTGAAAGCTATCTCGCCTCGCCTGGCGGAATTCACGGCAGTTGCCTGATCACCGACATGAGCCTGCCGGGCATGTCCGGGCTGGATCTGTTGAAGCAGCTGCGCGCCAGGCACGCGTCCACGCCGGTGATCTTGTTGGGAGAGGATGCAGACGTGCGCGCCGCGGTGGCGGCCATGCGCGAGGGGGCGGTGGATTTCATCGAAAAGACGCACGTGGATTATTCCATCGTGCGTCGCGTCGCCTATCTGCTCGATCATTCACAGCACGCCGAGGCTCCCGGCGTGCATTGATCGGTTGTCTCCGGCCGATCGACCGTCCGAATGTTTACTGCAGCTCCGCTCGCGGATCGAACGGCAACTCACGCTGCATCTGTTCGTATAGCTCGCGCGCCTTCGCCGAATCGGCGGGCGGCAATACGATCTTCAACACTACGTACTGATCGCCCGGCGTCGAACCCGGCAGACCGCGGCCTTTGAGTCGCATGCGCTGTCCCGCTTTCGCGTTCGCGGGGATGCGCAAGTCGACCGGTCCAGCCAGCGTTGGTGTCGGCACCGTGGCGCCGAGCGCGGCTTCCCACGGCGCGATCGGCAACGTCAATGTCACATCGCGGCCTTCCACTTGATACAACTTGTGCTTGCGGAACCGAACTTCGAGATACAGATCTCCCGAAGGTCCGCCGCCGTGGCCGGGGCTGCCTTGACCGGAGAGACGAATGCGCTGGCCTTCCACGATGCCTTGAGGGATCGTGATCTTGAGTGTGCGCGGTCCGGTCTGCGGGCTCTTCAGCTCGATGGTCTGCGTGCCGCCGCGGAACGAATCTTCGAGATCGATCTCGATGGACGCGACTTGATCGTCGCCCGCCATCGCGAAGCCGCGAGCACCGCCCGCGCCACGCGCACGCGGGCCTCCTCGAGCAGCGCCGCCGAACAAGGACGAGAAGAAATCGCTGAAGCCGCCTTCCTGGTCGCCGAACGCGGTCGAGAACTCGAAGTTCTTGCCCCAGTCCGGCGGCGGACGGAAGTCCTGGCCCTGACGCCAGTTGCTGCCGAGTTGATCGTACGCGGCGCGCTTTTGCGGATCCTTCAGGACCTCATAGGCTTCCTGCACTTCCTTGAAGCGGGTCTCGGCGTCCTTTTCCTTGCTCACGTCCGGGTGATATTTGCGCGCAAGCCGGCGATAGACGCGCTTGAGCTCGTCCTGGCCGACGTCGCGGGCGACGCCCATGATCTTGTAGTAGTCCTTGTATTCAGGCACGGCGAAATGACACCTCATGCCCGGGCCCGTGAGGCACGCGCCCGGAAGATTGCAAGCGACTGATGGCGATCAATTTACGCGGTCCGCTCCGCCGGGCCAGAAGTTGCCGGCCGGAGACACGGATTGCGTGTGCTTGGCGTCGTAAATGGCGCTTGCAAGCGCGCTTTCAAGCGTCCGCGGGCCGGGTGTGGCGGCGGCGCTGCTGGAGACTTTTCAGGCCCAGCGTTCCCAATAGCAGAGCCAGCAGGCCGGTTCCCAAGGAGCCCCCACCGCCGCCGCCGGATGAGCCCGACGAGGAGTTGGTCACCGCCGCGGCGGTCACGTTCACCGTAGTGCTCGCCCGGTCATTCGCGGTGTCCGGATCGAGATGACTGCTAGAAACGTGGGCTTGCAAGCCAACGCTACCGATGGCGCCCGCGGTCAGGCTCACGGTGCCCGCGGCGCTTGCCCCGGAAGCCAGCGAAGGCAGCGAGCAAGTGACCGTGCCGCTTGCAACCGAACAGCTGCCGCCAGCGAGGGTCGCGCTCGATGCCGAGACTCCGCTTGGCAGGGCCATTGTGAGCGTCACGGAGCCGGCGCTGCGCTCCGATTCATTGCGAGCCGAGAAGCTCGCGCTGAAGGGCTCATTCGCGGCAACGGAGGAGGGCGCCTGGAGGCTCACGCCGAGATCCACTTCGGTCTCGATTTGGATCGTGCCCTCGCCGTGGTTGTTGGCGAGATTGCCTTCGTTGGCTGCGCTTACGTCCACGGCAATGGGATAAGACCCGACGAGGGCGCCGCGCAGAGACAGTTGGACCGCAGTCGAGTTGCCTCCAGCGATGTTGCCGAGCTCGCAATTCACGCGCCCGCCACCACTGGTGCACGTGCCTCCGCTCACAAATGCTTCGACAATCGTGAGCTCAGACGGCAGTGTGATTTCCGCTCTCGCGTCGGTGGTCGCGAGCCCGCCGGCATTGCGTACCGTCAGCGCCCAATCGAAGTTCCGACCTAGCGGCCGCCGCGCGGAGCCCAGACTGCTATCAACGGTTATATCGGCGTTGGCTAGCGCAGTGATGCAACTCGCGTTGTTGGCCTTCGGCTGCATGATGCTCAAGCTGCACGAGGAAAACCTGTCGTTACCGTTGATGCTCGAGGACATCAGGAACACGCCAGTCGGCGTGCTCGCACAAGCGCCATCGACGTCGCCATCGTGAGGTGCCCCGAAGTTGTGGCCGATCTCGTGAGCGGCGATCAGGGATTCCATCCACGCATTGCGCCCGCTCGCTTCCGTGAGGCCGGCGCCGTACTGCCGATCGCAGACGGAGCTGATGTACGCGATGCCGACCGTCGATCCGTCCAGGTTGCGCCCGGTGAACAGATGCGTCAGGCCGCGCGCATTGAGATTTGGAGAGCGTCGGCGCAGATCGGCGAGCTCGCTGAGCAACGATGATGGAGCCGTGGTGGCCGATAGCGAATCGCCGATATCGATCGACGGTACGCTGATCTGCACGCCCAGTTGTGAGCTGTAGATGCCGTCGACGTTGTTGAGTCGCTGCAGGATCTGCTCGCGCGTCTGGCTCTCGCTCGTGAACTGATTCCGCAGCAGGTTGTCCGCCAACACCGAAAGCTCGATCCGCCGGGTCGCGCCGGCCGCTTGCATGATCGCTGGCGCGCCCTTCAGTTCGCTCACCATCGATCGATAGGCGTCCGAGCCGTTGCCGGCGATGGCCGTGGTATCGACGCCGCACGAAGCCGACCCCGGCGCCATCTCCACATCCTTGAGGCGGAAGATGGCCGTGGTGTCCGCGGCGACTTTGGCGTTGACGGGCAGCGAAGCGCGCAGCTCGGCAGCCGGCTCGATCACATACAGCTCGGCGCCATCCCAAATCATGCCTGCGAGCTGGCCCTGCGTGATCGAAAGGCGCACCCATGACTGGGTCTCGCCGTTGATGTGACCACGGTACAGCTCGATGTTCGGCTGGTCGGTCAGGAGCGGGGATAGCCGCTCGTTCGGTTCCAGCGTCAGATCGAAGCGCCGACCATAGGCATCGAACTGCAGCGCATGCGTCTGCGACGACTTTCGTTGAACCTGGCCGGTCGGAGTGGCGAGCCGGAGAGGCTCGAAGTAAAGAATGCGGGTGTCGTCCTGTTCGGCGCCGAGCGCGACGCCGGTCACGGTGCCGAGCGCGAAGGCAGCCAGCCAGTGCCAGGGTTGTCCGAACTTGGTTGCGCTGTCGCGCCTGTCGCCCCCGATCACTGATTCGACCTTGCTTCCCAGATGCCGGCCGACCTTTTCGCACAGTGGCGCGCCGCGGGCAACAGCACGAAAGGCCCTGGTTGTTCGGGACGCGATCTCGATCACGGGCAAGTGTTGAATAGTGAGATGAATATTCCACTTTGGGGAGGCCTGCTGACGCACCAATTCCGCGCGCCCGCTGCGGCACGCGCGCCAAACTGGTGCGGGCCGAATCGGACTTTTACCGGCGATCGGCTGGTAAGCTGACGCCCAGTGATCACGTCGGGTCGAAACGCGCGGCATGGAACGTGCATTGCAATCCCTCGCCGCGGTAGTGCAAGGTAGTCTGGCCACGCCAAGCGATCCGGCGGAAATGAAAAACCCATAGCGCAAGCGAGACAGGAGCCACGGGGAATGAAACTCATCAGCGCCATCATCAAGCCGTTCAAGCTGGACGACGTTCGTGCCGCGTTATCGGAAATCGGCGTGTCCGGCATGACAGTTACCGAGGTCAAGGGCTTCGGCCGGCAGCGCGGTCACACCGAGCTGTATCGCGGCGCCGAGTACGTGGTCGATTTCGTACCCAAGACCCGCATCGAAGTCGCCGTGCGCGATTCTCTGGTCGATCAGGTGGTCGAGGCCATCATCGGCGCGGCCAAGACCGGCAAGGTCGGCGACGGCAAGATCTTCATCACGGATCTGGAGCGTGTGCTGCGTATCCGTACCGGCGAAGCGGACGATCAAGCTCTTTAAGTAGATGCACCCACCACAGGCGGCGCGCACCGCCGCCTGAGATCCGGCTCGGGCTAGAATGCCCGCATGACCGGCATCATTCGTTTCCACGAGACTGGCGGTCCCGACGTATTGCGTTGGGAATCCATCGAGCTGCCCGAGCCTGCGCGCGACCAGGTGAGATTGCGCCATACCGCGGTAGGCCTGAACTTCATCGACGTCTACGAGCGCAACGGCCTGTATCAGGTGCCGCTGCCGGGCACGCCGGGCAAGGAAGCGGCCGGAATTGTCGAAGCCGTCGGGCCCGGCGTGAAATATGTGCAGGTCGGCGATCGGGTCGCGTATTCCGCAAGCGGCTCCGGCTCTTACGCCGAAGCGCGCGTGATGCAGTCCGATCGGCTCGTGAAGATCCCCGATGACATCGACGACAACACGGCCGCCGCCGCGACGCTCAAAGGCCTGACTGCGCATATGTTGCTGCGTCAGGTCTACAAAGTGCGCAGAGGCGATGCGCTGTTGGTGCACGCTGCAGCTGGCGGCGTTGGTTCGATTCTCGTGCAGTGGGCCCGTCATCTCGGCGCGGTCGTGATCGCAGTAGTCGGCTCTGCTGCGAAGGCGGATATGGTGCGAGAGTTGGGCGCACAACACGTTTTGCTCAGCGACGACGATTGGGTCGCGCAAGCCAGAGCCATCACGGGCGGCCGAGGCGTCGCGGTGGCCTATGACTCTGTCGGCAAGGACACTTTCATGCGCTCGCTGGATACGTTGCGAGTGCGCGGCATGATGGTCAGTTACGGCAATGCATCCGGCCCGCCGCCAGAGATCTCGCCCTTGGAGCTGTCGAAGCGCGGCTCGCTGTATCTCACACGACCGACCACGTTCCATTTCACTGGAACGCGTTCGGCGCTCAGCAAGGCCGCGCAGGAGTTGTTCGATCTCATGGCTCGCGGCGCGATCAAAGTGCAGATCGGCCAGACGTATCCGCTCAAAGAAGCGGCCCGCGCGCACGCGGATCTGGAAGCCCGTCGCACTACGGGCTCCACAGTGTTGGTCCCCTGAGATCGATCAGGTCGAGGTGATGGGGGCCCACCGCGGCTGCGACGACACGCGGTCGCACCAGCTGCGTATGTTCGGATAAGGCGCGAGATCGAAACCGCCTTCGTGCGCGACATGCGTGTACGCGTACAGCGCGATGTCTGCGAGCGAGAACTGTTCGGCGACCAGGTAGGTCCGTTCGCGGAGCCCGTCTTCGAGCACGTCGAGCGCGGCATAGCCGATCTTTTTCTTTTCGATCAGCTTCTCGCCGAGCTCCGCGCGAGTCTTGCCGAGCATCTTCAGCCAAAATCGCACGGTGCCGAGGTTGGGTTCGAGGTTGTATTGCTCGAAGCACATCCACTGCCACATGCGCGCGCGCTCATAGGCGTCTTCGGGAATCAGCGCGGAGCCTTCGGCCAGGTAAGAAATGATGGCGTGGCTCTCGGACAGATAACCCTTGCCCGGAATCTCCAGCACCGGAATGCGACCGTTGGGATTTTTCGCCAGAAACTCCGGAGTGCGCGTGGCGCCGACCTTGATATCGAGCTGGATCAGCTCGTACGGCAGCGCCAGCTGCTTGAGCACCAAGCGCACTTTGTAGCCGTTACCGGAGGGCAGATAGTCATACAGGCGATACATCGTCTCTCCCAAGCATCATCCGCAGGTCCAGGTTTGCAGGCACACGTTCAAAGAATTGAGCGCGTCCCCGAAACATCCTGCCCGTGATGTTTGCAGAGAACTCCTTGACGCCAGTCGATCAGGCGCGGAGCGTGGTCGCTCCTCGCAGCATCGCCAGTGCACCGCTGCGCACGACTTCAAGAACTTCGCCGAGATTCCCCGCTTCGGCAATGAACCTGTTGATCTGCGCTTCACTATCGGTGAGTTCGACGGTATAGCTTTCCGGGTCATCCGACAAGACTTTTCCACCGGCCTTTTGCACAGCGGAGTTGACTGCGGCCAGTTGCGAGGCCGGCACGCGCAATTTAAGTAACAAAAGCTCGCGCTCGACGTGCTGATCGCGCGTCACGTCGTCGACGTTCACCACGTCGATGAGCTTGAGCGACTGATTGACGATCTGCTGCACGACCGCTTCGGTGCCGGTCGTGACCAGAGTGAGTCGCGACACGGTCGGATCTTCGGTGGGCGCCACGTTCAGCGACTCGATGTTGTAGCCGCGCGTGGAGAACAGACTGGCGACGCGCGTCAGGGCGCCGACTTCGTTCTGTAGCAGGATGGAAACGATGTGGCGCTTGCGGGTGCTCATCGCGGATCCTTTGGCGGTCGCAGGAGTGGTCCAGGCCTCGGGTCGAGGCGTCACTATAGATGTCATCGGTCGCGCCACTGTTGGCAGGCGAAAGGGTCGGAGAGCATAGGGGAGGCGGTGGCGGGTTGCCTAGCTCATCTGCGTTGCGGTGGCGTGTGTCGTTTGGAAAGAGGCTCGCGGGCCCGGGGGGCGCACGCCGCCTCCGTCGGCGGCAACCGTTCGAACACCTCTGTTCCGAAAGTCCGCCGCAGGCAAAAATCAAAATTATCTTCTCCCTCCCGTGCACGGGGCCATGCACCGGAGGGGGCAGGGATGGGTCTTCTGGCCGCGAGGGGAGCCACACGTCAAATACCGGGGGCGAAAAGCGGGAAAGAGGGGGTGGGGTGCCAAATGGACGCTGAGGCTCAGCTTGCTGTAGGCTCCCCCGGTCGCATAAACCCGGTCGCCACACGCGCCCCGGGCGCATTTTTTTCCGGAAAACAGACGTGAAACATAGTCCTGCCGCGCTCTCCGCCGCCAGCCACCCGCTTGCCGGCAAGCAGATGTCAGGCGCCGAGATCATCGTTCAGGTGCTCGCCGACGAGGGCGTGGAGACGGTATTTGGGTACAGCGGCGGCGCGATCCTGCCGACATACGACGCGATCTTCGTCCACAACCGCGACGGCGTGAAAGAGGGCCGCCAGCCCATGCCGCTGGTGGTGCCGGCGAACGAGCAGGGCGCCGGCTTCATGGCGGCAGGGTACGCCAGAGCCACGGGCAAGGTCGGTGTGTGCGTCGTGACTTCCGGTCCGGGTGCGACCAACACGGTCACCCCGGTACGGGACTGTATGGCGGATTCCATCCCCATTGTGGTCATCTGCGGCCAGGTGCCGACGGGCGCCATCGGCAGCGATGCGTTCCAGGAAGCCCCGGTGGCCAGCATCATGGGCTCGGTGGCGAAGCACATCTTCCTGGTGACTGACGCTGCAAAGCTGGAAGCCACGGTGCGAACCGCGTTCGAGATCGCCCGCACCGGTCGGCCCGGGCCAGTGGTCATCGACATTCCCAAGGACGTGCAGAACTGGCGCGGCGCCTTCCAAGGCACAGGCCGGTTGCCAGTGCCGGGTTATCGGCATCGCATGAACCGGCTCCTGCGCAGCACGTTGTCCGAGACGCAGTGCGCCGAATTCTTCAGCATGCTTGGCGAAGCCAAACGGCCACTCATCTATGCGGGCGGTGGCGTGATTCAATCCGGCGCAGCGCCGGCGCTGCGCGAGCTGGCCATCGAATTCAACATCCCAGTCGTCACCACGTTGATGGGTCTCGGCGCATTCGATACCACTCATCATCTGTCGATGCGCATGCTCGGGATGCACGGCGCGGCCTTCGCCAACTATGCCGTCGACGATTGCGATTTCCTGATCACGCTCGGTGCGCGATTCGACGATCGCGTCGCCGGCAATCCGCCGAAGTTCGCGCCGAACGCCAAGCGCATCGCGCAGATCGACATCGACGCGTCCGAAGTCAACAAGGTGAAGCCGGTGCAGTGGCACCACGTCGGCATGCTGCCCGAAGCGCTACGTACGTTGCTCACGTATGGCCGTCGCGCCAGTTTCAAGCGCGACTGGACCTCATGGGTCGAGCATTGCGCGCAGCTCCGTCGCGATCATGCGATGAACTACGATCGCGACAGCACGCTGATTCAGCCGTATCACGTCATCGAAGAGATCAACCGGCTGACCAAGGGCGAAGCCATCATCAGCACCGGTGTGGGCCAGCATCAGATGTGGTCCGCTCAATACTTCGACTTCCGTAACCCGCGCCTGTGGCTCACCTCGGGCAGCATGGGCACCATGGGTTTCGGTCTGCCGGCGGCGATCGGCGCGCAGCTCGCCAATCCAGACAAGCTGGTCATCGACGTCGACGGCGACGCCAGCATTCGCATGAACCTGGGCGAGCTGGAGACGGTCACGACCTATGACCTGCCGGTGAAGATCGTAGTGTTGAACAACTGCGGTGACGGCATGGTCAAGCAGTGGCAGAAGCTGTTCTTCAAGGGCCGCCTGTCGGCCAGCGACAAGTCGCTGCACAAGAAGGATTTCATCAAGGCCGCGCAGGCGGATGGCTTCCAATACGCGGTGCGCCTGGATCGCAAACAAGATGTGGAGCGCGTGGTCCGCGAGTTCATCGAGTTCAAGGGCCCGGCGTTCCTCGAAGTCATGATCGATCCGGACGCGGGCGTGTATCCGATGGTCGGCCCCGGCCAGGCCTACGATGAAATGATCACCGGCCAGCACATCAACTCTCGCAATACGCCGACGCAGATCCGCCCGCCGGACGCTTCGGAAATGTTCTAGGCCGATTTCGGAGCCGCCACGGACGTGGCGGCCACCGCATTCATTCGCTAGCGTTATTTCGCGAACAATCCCATCAGCATGGGCTTGGCGTACAGCTCATGGGTTTGCTCGCCGGTGGCGCCTGGCACCCACCAGCGATATTCCGCGGACGCATTCAAAGTCGCAGAAAACACTTGCGCGCCAATCATCGGGTCGATCGCGCGTATCGACCCGGCGGTGATGCCGTCGGCGATCACGCCGGCGAAGCGATTCGAAACCCGAGCGTAAGCGTCGATCATTTCCTGGCGCATGGACAGCGGCAACGCTACCAACGCTGAAGTGCGCAACAGCGGGCCGCGCTCCGACATCTGATAGACGATCAACGCCGCCGCGAGCGTCATCAACTGTTCCCATTGATCGTCGCTCTGCGCAAGCACGGTACGCTGAATGCGGCGCATGGTGTCGAAGCTGCGCTGGAAGCAGGCGACCACCAGGTCGTCTTTGGCGTCGTGGTGGTAGTAGAACGAGCCCTTGGTGACGTTGAGTCGTTCGGAAATCTTTTCGACCGAAGCGCCGCGATAGCCGCGCTCGTTGATCAATCGCGTAGCCGCGATCAGGAACGTTTCCTGCGCGGCGGAGCCGGATGCGGCGGGCAGCATGTCATCGAGCGACACCTGCACATTGCGCCAGGTACGGCCCCGGCCGGCGAAGCCATTCAACAGGATGTCGCATATACGCCGGTGCACGCGCTCGAAGTCGTCGACGT
The DNA here is from genome assembly GCF_016801985.1 of Steroidobacter gossypii. Lineage (GTDB taxonomy): Bacteria > Pseudomonadota > Gammaproteobacteria > Steroidobacterales > Steroidobacteraceae > Steroidobacter > Steroidobacter gossypii. The sequence goes on from NZ_JAEVLS010000001.1 coordinate 1,615,891, forward strand.
CATAACGTCGTAACCAGATCACCGCCCAGAACACTTGCTCGCTCAGGATGTGAGCGCGCGCGGCACGTTGAGTTGCGGTCATCCACGAGCACTCGGGCGTTTCGAACAGCGCGCAGAGTTTTGCGAAGAAGCGCCGGTACGCATCGCCGACCACGGTGCGCTGTGGCTTTTGTAGCGTGCGCATGTCGCCGAACAGTGCGACGGGCGGCTCCTCGCCAGCGACGATGCGATGGCGCAGTTGCAGCCACAGTTGCAGCAGTCGTTGCACGCGCTCACGTGCCTCGGATTCCTGCGCCGCCATGTCGACCAGCGCCTCGGTGCGGCCAATGGCGTCGAGGAAGCAGGCCACCGCCAGATCTTCTTTTTTCCGGAAGTAATACGTGATGCTGGTGGTGAGCAGGCCGACGCGACTCGCCACGTCGGCGAGCGTCATGCCTTTGACCCCGTCGCGATTCATGATCTCGCTGGCGGCCGCGATGATGGTCTGTTGTTTGCGCGCGTATTTGCTGCCGGCCCGTGCCGACTTGCGGGGCCGCCCGGAGGAGGGCGGCGCTGTAACTTCTTTGTCCGAAGCAGACATCCGCGGTGATCTCCGGGCGGGACCTTCGTCCCGCCCTTGACGGCCGCCAGTCTACAAGATCGTGTTAGAAGATCTCGAACAAGCCCGCTGCGCCCATGCCGCCGCCCACGCACATGGTCACGATGCCGTACTTGGCGCCGCGGCGCTTGCCTTCGATCAGCAGATGGCCCGTCATGCGTGCGCCCGACATGCCATACGGATGGCCGATGGAAATCGCGCCGCCGGACACATTGAGCTTGTCGTTGGGAATGCCGAGCTTGTCGCGGATGTACAGCACCTGGCTCGCGAACGCTTCGTTCAACTCCCAGATGCCGATGTCGTCCATTTTCAAGCCATGCTGCTTCAGCAGCTTCGGCACCGCGAACACCGGGCCGATGCCCATTTCGTCCGGATCGCATGCCGCGACCATCATGCCGCGGTAAGCGCCCAGCGGTTTCAGGCCGCGCTTCTCGGCCTCTTTCGCTTCCATCAACACCAGCGCCGCCGCGCCATCGGAGAGCTGCGAAGCATTGCCGGCGGTGATGAACTTGCCTTCCTTGATGCGCTGTCCGTCCTTGAACACGGGCTGCAAGCCCTGCAGGTCCGGCAGCGTGGTCTTGGGGCGATTGCCTTCGTCGAGCTTCAGAGTCACAGGCTTTTCGGAGGTGGCGCCGGTTTCTTTGTCCGTCACGATCATCACTGAAGCCAGCGGTGCGATCTCAGCGTCATAGCGGCCTTCGGATTGCGCCACGGCCGTGCGCTGCTGAGACTGCAATGCATACTGATCCTGCGCTTCGCGGCTCACGCCGTAGCGTTCGGCAACGATTTCCGCAGTCTCGATCATCGTCATGTAGATCTGCGGAATGTTCTTCACCAGCCATGGATCGGCGGCGCGGAATCTGTTCATTTTGTCGTTCTGGACCAGCGAGATCGATTCGACCCCGCCGCCGATGGCGATCTGCATGCCGTCGTGAACGATCTGTTTCGCGGCCGTGGCAATTGCCATCAGGCCCGAGGAGCACTGACGGTCCATGGACATGCCGGACACGGTGACGGGCAGGCCGGCGCGCAGCAGCGCCTGACGAGCGACGTTGCCGCCGGTCGAGCCTTGCTGGAGCGCGCAGCCGAGAATCACATCCTCGACTTCCGCGCCATCGATGCCGGCGCGCTTCACCGCTTCCGCGATGGCGTGACCGGCCAGCTCCTGACCCTGAGTGTTGTTGAACGCGCCGCGATAGGCTTTGCCGATCGGCGTGCGTGCGGTGGAAACAATGACTGCTTCACGCATGAGTGGATTCCTTGGTTGGTCTATCGGTACGCCGAGCGTTCACTTCAGATCCTGAAACTTCCTGCCTTCGGCGGCGAGCTTCTCGAGCAACGGCGAGATGCTGAAGCCCGCGCCGAGCTTGGGCGCATGTTCCTTCAACTTGGCAACCACGGTGGCGAGCCCGACGGTGTCGGCATAGAACATCGGGCCGCCGCGATAGGCCGGCCAGCCGTAGCCGTTGATCCAGACGATATCGATGTCGGACGGACGGATCGCAATCTTCTCTTCGAGAATCCTGGCGCCTTCGTTGATCATGGGATAGATGCAGCGCTCGATGATTTCCTGCTCGGAAATCTGGCGCGGCGTCGCGCCGGCTTTGGCCATGAAGTCCTTGATGATCTTCTCGGTGACGGGTGAGGGCTTGGCGTTGCGCTGCTCGTCGTAGTCGTAGAAGCCCGCGCCGGTCTTCTGGCCGCGGCGATCCATTTCGCACAGCACCTCGCGCACCGTCGAGCTCTTGGATGTTTCTTTGCTCCAGCCGATGTCCAGGCCCGCCAGATCGCCCATCGCAAACGGTCCCATGGGCATGCCGAAGTCATACAACGGCTTGTCGACATCCCACGGCATCGCGCCTTCCATCAGCATGGCCTGGGCCTGCGCCTGACGCGCGGCCAGCATGCGATTGCCGACGAAACCGTGGCACACGCCGACCAGCACCGCGACCTTGCCGATCTTCTTGGCCAGTTGCATGGAAGTGGCGATAACTGGCTTAGAAGTCTTCGCGCCGCGCACCACTTCCAGCAGACGCATCACGTTGGCCGGTGAGAAGAAGTGCAGGCCGATGACCCACTCGGGGCGCGAGGTGGCGCTGGCGATCTCGTTGATGTCCAGATACGAAGTGTTGGAAGCGAGGATGGCGCCTTGCTTGGCGATCCTGTCGAGCTTGCCGAACACGTCTTTTTTCACGTCCATGTTCTCGAACACGGCTTCGATGATCAGGTCGCAATCGGCCAGCTTTTCCAGCTCCAGCGTGCCGGTCAGCAGGCCCATGCGCTTTTCGACATCTTCGGCCTTGAGCTTGCCGCGCTTGGCGGTAGTCTCGTAATTCTTGCGAATCACGCCGAGGCCGCGTTCCAGCGCTTCCTGCTTGGTTTCGACGATGGTCACGGGAATGCCGACGTTCGCGAAGTTCATCGCGATGCCGCCACCCATGGTGCCCGCGCCGATGACGCCGACTTTGGCGATCGGCAGGGTCGGCGTGTCGGACGGCACATCGGGGATCTTCCACACTTCGCGTTCGGCGAAGAACACATAGCGCTGCGCGGCGGACTGCACGCCGCCCATCAGTTCCTGGAACAACTTGCGCTCGACGGCCAGGCCTTCATCGAACGGCAGATTCACCGCAGCCTCGATACAGCGAATGTTGTATTCGGGGGCGAGAAAGCCGCGGAACTTGCGAGCGTTGGCCTTGCGGAAATCGGCGAAGATTTCCGGCTGGCCGCGCGCCGCTTCGACCTTGTCATTCAGATCGCGCACTTTCTTGAGCGGGCGATTCTCGGCGACGACTTTCTTGGCGAAGGCAATCGCGCCCGCGCGCAGGCCGCCTTCCGCCACGAGTTCGTCGATGAGACCCGCGGCATGCGCGGTCTTGGCGTCGATGTGAGCACCGGAAGTGACCATCTCCAGCGCTTTCTGCGGGCCGACGATGCGAGGCAGGCGTTGCGTGCCACCGGCGCCCGGCAGCAAGCCGAGATGAACTTCCGGCAGACCGCATTTGGCGGAAGGAACAGCGACGCGATAGTGACAACCCAGCGCGACTTCCAGGCCGCCGCCGAGGGCAGTGCCATGGATGGCGGCGGTCACCGGCTTGCTGGTGTTCTCGATGACCTCGATCACCTCGGGCAGCCACGGCGATTTCGGCGGCTTGCCGAACTCGGTGATATCCGCGCCGGCCATGAAGGTCCGACCGTCACAAATTAAAACCAGTCCTTTGATCGCAGCGTCCGCGCTGGCCTGCTGCACGCCCTGGACGATGCCTTCGCGGACCGCATGCGACAGCGCATTCACGGGCGGATAGTTGATTGTGATGATCGCGATCCCGTCTTCCACGGACAGGTCGGTCACAGCGTTGATTGCCCCCATCGGTGCGTCTCCTGTGGCTTGAATGATCGGACCGCGAGGCGGAATAAAGCGCTCGGCGGGGTTGTTCCGCCGAATCGGCTCAACGTCGCGGGGCGGGCATTATGGCGCACTTTGAGGGCTTTTACCGCAGTGCAAAGAATTCCGCACCGCGGGTTCTCTACCGACCGGTAATCAACGACTTAGCTGCGGCGATCATCAGCGCCGCGCCGTGGATTTGCTGGCGGTGCTCGGTTGGATCTTGCAGCCGTATAGCGCGGGCTCGGCGGAGCAGACATCGGGCACGCCTTGCTCCTGCCAGAACGCGGGCAGGCCGGCCGCGCTGACGATTTCTTCGAAGCGGGAGTGGTCGCGAAGGAATCTGGTCTGCGGCATCCACAGCACTCGCAGCGGCAGGCTTTCGCCCTGACGTTGCAGACGTGACATGCGATTGAAAACAAACTCCGGCTGCTTCAAAGCTGCGCCACACAGAATCTCCGTGGCCGGATCGATCTGCTGCTCACTCGCCGCGAGCGTGACGGCTTGCAACGCCTGCGGGATGCGACGACGATTTTCCGCCGCGCGCAGCAGCGGCTCGCCCCAGCGCGAAAAATCCTGCGTGCCGATCGACGCTTTCAATATGTTTCTGGCCGAATCGTGTCGGCCCGCCAGCAGGGCTTCCAACGCCTGCACTGTCGAGGGCACCGCTTGAATCGCGGGCGGCGCTGCGGTGGTGGTCAGCGTATATGCGAAACATTCGGTCGCGCCCGTGCTCTGCGGTTGCAGAGCGACGGCTTGGGCGCCGAGCGGGGCGGCTTGTTTATAGCGTCCCGCATCGACCAGCAAACAGGTGAGGCCTTCCAGTGCGGCGGCTGTCTGCGCGTCGAGGGTCAAGGCGCGCTGAAAACTTTCGCGAGCAGCAACCCATTCGTTACGACGTAAATGAACCAGGCCGAGCGCGGCGTACGCCTCGGCGCTGGCTTCATCGAGTGTGAGCGCGTGCTCTGCCGTGGTTTCGGCCAGCTGCGTCAGCGATGTTTCATCTTCGCCACCGAGGCTGAGATAGCCGGTAGCCAGCGAGCCCCACGCGCGAGCGAATTTGGGATGACTACGAACCAACCCTTCCAGGCGCTCCACCGAACGGGCGCGGCGAGGCGCGTTCGACGGTTGCGTGAAGCCCGAGCTTTCCGGACCGGACCACTCCAGCGAGGTGGTCAAAAACGTGTCGTACGCCTTGTCATCGTCGGTGCCCAGCAACGAGGTCCAATCGCCAGTGGCGTGCGCGGCATTCAGGAACCGCGGCAACTCAGATGCGAAGGCGCGCATGACAGCGAGACGAGATTCATTCGGCAACGCCAGCGCATTCTGCCGATCGACGACATCGTCGGGCGCGATCAAGGCGAGCGTCGCCTGCTCCCCGTCGCCACTGAACGTGATGCGCAGAGTGAAGATTTTCGGCTCGGCGGCCGGATCGGTCGAGATCGCGGTCATGTGCATCTTGCCGCGAGTCAGCAGGTGATTCAGTTCGAGGCGCAACCACGAGAGGTCCGGATTGTCGGCCTCGCTTCTCAGCTCCAGACGTAAAGGTTTACTGGCGTGAAATTCTTCCCTGATCGGCGCGGGCGGGATGACAGGCTCGGGCTCCTCGGGCGAGCAACTGCGCAGGAATGGGTACGCCGCGAGCGTGGCGAGCAGCAGCAAGCCCGCCACGCGGCGAACGGTGAATAAACGGTTGGCGCGGGGCTGCGCTGGAGGAGTCGAGTCTTGCACGGCGGCGCTAGTTTAGTGCCGCCGCGCGATGCGCCGCCAATGTCAGACGGCGCTTGGGTCCTGGATCAGCGCCACTCGTTGCCGCCCTGATCGAGCACGCTGGCGAACTCGGCCCGGCGCGGCACGCCCTCGAAGGTCGAGGTGCGCACGAACATCCTGGCGCGGTCGGTGGCGTTGAACGAGCCGTTGAGCCCTTCGATGTGGCTGTTGGCCACGTGCACGATCGCGTCTTCGACGATCAGGCCCGTGCCGGTGGCGACCACGTGGCTGTTGGTGATGTAAAGCTCGCAACCGCCGCGAGCGATGATGGCGTCGCCTTCGACATAGATCTTGCGGTCGTCGAGCTTCAACATGCGCTTGCCTTCGCAAATGATGGGCTCGCTGGGCTGCGTGCCCGCGACGTTGCGCGATTGAGACGCCGAGCTCTTGCCGGAGCTCACGATGCTGACCCCGGGACCGGAGACCCGCAGCTGTCCGCCCGTGCGTTCGATGGTGTAGGCCGCTTCGGCGGCTTGCGCTCGTTCGGCAGCGGCTGCCGGCGAGTTGTCGACGACTCGCGCCGGTTCTTCAGCAGCGCGCGTTGGAGTAGCTGGTTCGGCGGCAGTCGGAGCTTGCGCCGGGGCATAGTTCAACGGTGCAGGGTCGGCCGGCTGTGTACTTGCCGTTGGTGCTGCCGGCGGAGCAGCCGCTGCAATGGCAGGAGTCGGAGCATTCAGCTGCGCAACTGGCGCGGCGGCCAGGTCGTTCAGATGGATCGTTTGAACCTGACCGGTCGTGCGATCACGTACGGTGAACACGCGCGTCCTGGTATCGCTCGCGAGCACCTCGTAACGCGGATTGCGTTCCAGCGCGCTGCGGGCCCAAGCGATTTCGGCCGGCTCGCCAGGCAATGCCGCGGTCGGCTCGTTGCCGCCGTGGTTGCATGCGCTGAGCACGGCCAGCGCGATACAGCCGAGCGCGAGGCGGGCGCGGAAGGATCGGGCTGCCGAGCGGATGACGATTGACGACATGACGGTCTCCAGAAGCAGGACACTATCGTCACTCCGGTGAGGACGAGAGTCCACTTCTGTTCGACGGGCGCGGCGAGTTGGATGAGACCACGGCGGCGATTGGTGATCGCCGCCGGATATATGTCACATTCGAATCACGCCAGGGCTTTCAACTGCTTGAGCAGCTCGGTTTCCCGTTCAGCAGTGAGCCCGGCGCGCAGCTTGGCTTTTTGTTCGGCGGGACGCTGTTCGTGCCAGGCCAGCGTGTCCTTGATGGTCACCTCGAGGTCGCGGAATCGCAGACCCTGCGCGACCGCTCGCGCCGAGCTGACCAGCGTCGCGCCCGCTTCCTTGCCGACCGGCGGCGCCCAGATCGGAATCTCGCCGCTCTCCAGCGCCTTGTGCTGTTCGAGAAACGACTGACTCGCCCACACGAACGACGCATTCGATCGGGAGACGCGCCTGCTGGCCTCGAGCAACTGCCCCATGGTCACCGCGCCCGGCGGATTGCAAAGGTTGTAACGGCCCTGGATCTTGCGTTCGACGCAGGCGTGCATGAACTCGGCCATGTCGCGCACGTCGATGAACTGCACCGGATCCGACGGCGTGCCCGGCGCCAGCATCTCGCCACCGCGCGCCACTCGCACCGGCCAGTAAGTGAAGCGATCGGACGAATCGCCCGGGCCGACGATGTATGAAGGCCGAATCACTGCCTGACGCGCGCCGAAAGTTTGTTCGACGACCTTTTCGCAGGCCGCCTTCAAACCTCCGTAGTTGTCATTGGTGATTTCCGTGGCGTTCGGATCTTTCAGCTCGGCGAGTTTGTAGTCCTCGTCGATGCCCGGTGGCGTGAGATCGGCGTACGCGGAAATGCTCGATACATAGATGTAGTGCTGCACGTGATCCTTCAGCAGCTCGGCGCTCCGCTGCACCTGGGCGGGGAAGTAACCGGAATTGTCCACGGCCACGTCCCAGTCGCGACCCTTGAGCATGTCGAGCGGGCCGGCGCGATCGCCGATCAGCGTCTCGACGTCGTCCTTGAACAAGCCCGGATTGCGTTTGCCACGATTGAGCAGAGTGACTTGATGACCGGCAGCGCGCAGTTCACGCACCAGGTGCGGGCCGCTGATGCCGGTGCCGCCGAGGATCAACACCTTCAGCGGCTTCGATTTGTTGCTCGCGGCGAATGTTTGTCCCGCGAGCAGCGTGGCGGCGCCCGCCATCAGCAAAGCTTCGCGTCGATTGATAGTCATTGCGACACCTGTGTTTGAGTGGCTTCACTGCCGGTGGCCGACACCGGGGTTGCTTCGCCCGGTCCTGGGCGCACGTATTTCTCCAGCCATTGGCGCTTGGTCTCGTACCAGAACAGCGAGTTCTGCGGCTTCAAGATCCAATGGTTCTCGTCGGGGAAGTACACCAGCTTGCTGGGCACGCCGCGGTTCTGCAGGGTGTTGAACAGCTCGAGGCCATGATTCACCGGCACGCGCATGTCGAGCTGACCGTGAATCACCAGCGTCGGAGTAGTGAAGTTCGCGGCGAAGCTGTGCGGCGAGTTGCGTGTGAAGCGCTCGACGTCTTCCCAGAACTCGCCATGGCGCGATTTGTCCGCACCGTAGTCGCTGGCGATCTGTGTATATGAGTTGTACACCGCTGCGTGCGCTACCAATGTTTTGAACGGATGCGGCTTGCCCAACAGAGCAGACGCAAGATAGCCGCCATAACTGCCACCGCCAGCGGCCATTCGTTCAGTGTCGATCCATGGCTGGGCGCGGAACCAGTCGGCGGCCTTGATGGTGTCCTCGTACGGCAGCGCCATCCATTCCTTGGTGATGGAGTCGGTCCAGGCCTGGCCGAAGCCGCTCGAGCCATGGAAGTTGTGCCAGGCGGTTACGTAGCCCCAGTTGGCGAAGATCTGCGCGTTCCAGCGCCACTGATAGCCGTCGATGGCGCCGTTATGCGGGCCCCCATGCAGCAACAGGTACAGTGGCCACTTGCGGTCCGGGGAGAAGTTCGGCGGATATACCACCCACATCTGCACGTCTTCGTTGTTCGCGCCTTTATAAGTGACGCTCTCCACCTTGCCCGGCGTGAGTTTGGCCAGCAGCGCATCGTTGAAATCGGACAGCTTGGTGGCGGCGCCCGTGCGCGGAATGATGCTGACGAGCGTCGGCGGCTCGCTGAAGCTCTGACGCAAGCCGACGATCACCGGGCCGCTGCCGGCGATGGCGAGCGAGCCGAAGCTGTGCTCGCGAGTCACGGCCTTGGGTTCACCGCCGCCGATGTCGAAGCGATAGATGCGACGCGTACCGGCGTCGTCGATGGAGCCAAACAACGATCCGCTGTCTGGCGCCCACACCAGCCCATCGGCCGTTCGATCCCAGTTCTCGGTCAGGTTGCGCAGCTTGCTGGCGCGACGATCGAATAACATCAGGCGCGCGCGATCGGCGTAGAAACCTTTGATGGTTTGCCGGCGAAACGCGAGCGATCGACCGTCGGGACTGTACAGCGGACCGAAGTCGTCGGCCGGATTGTCCTGAGTGAGATTGGTGAGATTCTGCGGCGAGCCGCCTTCCACCGGCAGCGTGAACACATCGAAGTTGGGATCGATGCCGCTGCGATCGGTGTTGACCGCGAACGCGACCTCGGCGCCATCCGGCGAGATGTCATAAGAATTGGCATCCGGCTCGGCGCGATCCAGCGCGACCCCGGAGTTGCGCGTGATGGCTTGCGGTTCGCCGCCGTCGATGCTGATGGAATAAATATGGGTCTGGCGATCGTCGAGAAAATGATCCCAATGACTCACCGGCGCCTTGTCCCAAACCTTTGCGGTCATTTTCGCTTCACTGCGTTCGGTCATGCGCTTTTCCATCTCGGCCCAGCTCGCCAGATCCGTCCAGACCTGCGACAGAAAGGCGATGCGTCGCGAATCGGGAAACCACTTCGGAGCAATCACGCCGGTTGGGACGTTGGTCACCCGACGCGCTTCGCCACCGTCGACGGCAATGACATAAAGCTGCTGTTGTTTGTCGTCGCCGCGCTTGGCGACGAACGCGATCATCTCGCCATCCGGGCTCCACACCGGCGAAGACGCCGAGCCGGCGGTGCTGGTGAGCTGCCGCGCCTTGCCAGGCTTGGTGGGCACCAGCCACAGATCCGTCTCGCCCTTGTTCTTGTCGACGTCGTAGCGCGTCACCGGCACGACCGCGAGGCGGCCGTCGGGAGAAATATCCGGCTCGCCGAGCCGCTGTAGTTGCCACATCGCCGCCGCGCTGTAGGGCTCGGCGTGCGTCGTGCCGGCGAGGGCGATGCCGAACATCAGCGCGAGCGTGGCCCGCATGGAGGACCGCAGGGCGCTGTGCGGTTTTTGCTTATGACAATGCCTGCGCTCGTAGCTGCGAAGAGACGGCATGCAAATCATCGGTGTGCCTCGTGTTGAGCCCATGTAATCAATCGTGAATTGACATTAGTCTAACCAAGCGGCCGACCTGCGCTGTGCATCTGAGAAGTGCATCCATTTCTTCGCAGGCATCGCTACGTACACTCGCGACTGTCCAGCAAGTGCGCGGCCTCGCTTGAATACGCGAGCTTCGCGCGGGCTCGCGACGAGCCACGCTCAACTCGCACGGAGGCGTCGACCGCATGGAGCGTCCTAAAAGAGGACTTCGAGTGATCCAAGCCAAATACCGCAACCGCCTGCCTTTGCCGCAACCTGCCGTCGTGCATGTGCGCCGCTCCTACGCCGAGAGCCGTTTCGGCCAGATTCATCTGTCTACGGCTTACCCATCGGGCGGCGGTTTCGACGAGCGTACACCGGTTGTCTGTCTGCATCACAGTGGCGGTTCGGGTCGGCTGTTCGCACCCATCCTGCGTGAGCTGGGGCATGACCGCAGCGTCTATGCGCCCGATCTTCCCGGTCATGGCAATTCCGACCCGGCCAGCAGCAAGGCGACAGTCGCCGATCTCGCCGCGGCCATCGCAGATTTCATCGACGGGCTGCGCCTGCGCACGGTAGATCTCGCCGGTTTTCAGCTCGGCGCGCTGATCGCCGCCGAGCTCGCCATCGCTCGGCCGCAACTGATCCGTCGCGTGCTGCTGTGGGGCGTGCCTTCTTACTCCGCTCAGGACCGGGCGGCGCTGTTGCAGAACGTATCCTCGCCGGGGTCGCGTGAAGACGGTAGCGACGTAAGTGAGGAGTGGCGTCGAGTGCTCGAGCGTCGCGGTCCAGGCGCACCCATCGGCGCGCTGACCGACGAACTCGCCGATCGTCTGCGCGCTGGCAGCAGTGGCGGGCGTGCGTTGGTGTCGATGATCGAGTATCCGGTGTCGGAGCGGCTGCCGCTGGTGAAGCAGTCGGCGTTGGTGCTGCGGCTGAAGGACGAGTTCTGGGAGCACTCAGGCCGCGCTCGCGCCTCGCTGCCGAATGGCTCGATGCTCGACCTGCCAGACTACGGCCAGGGCTTCCTGAGCGCCGCGCCTCAGCGCTTCACTTCGGTGGCTCGCGAGTTCTTCGATCGGTGAACCCTGATCGAGCTGGGTCAGCGCTCGGTCAAACCGAGCGTTCCCAGCTCCAGGCACAGGTGAGGCCTGCGATCAGGCAGGTCATCGCCCAGCGCGACGCCATCATTGCCGTCGCTTTCGCCGACAGGCCGCGCTCGGGCGGCGACGTGATCCACGCGCCCACCACTGCGGGCAGCGATACCGGCACCCAGCACAGCATCGCGAACGACACACCCCGGAACCACCAGGGCACATCGACCATCCCCGCCAGCCCCCAGCTCAGCCAGAACAACAGGCCGAGCCCCGTGCCGCAGATCAGGTGCAGGAATGCATCGGTGAGGCTCAGCGTGCTGAAGCTCGAGCCACGCCAGCGGATCATCTCATAAATGGAATACAGCACCGAATGGGCCAGCACCGCGGCCAGGCCGCTCAGGCTGCCCATGAGCAGAAGATAACTCAGCTCCACGGATCGATCCCGGCGCCGCTCAACGCAGCACCTGCTGCAGGCCGTTGAACAACCTGTCCACTTCGTCGTGCGTATTGAACGCGTGCAGCGAGATGCGGACCGCGCCTTCGCTCTTGCCCGGCCACTGCATGTCACGCGCGAAGACGCGATGACCGCGCACCAGCCCCAATGTGATATCGGACGCCTGACGGCCGGGCACATGGAACGAAAGAATGCCGGCCCACAAGCCAGGGCGGCCCGGTGTCAGCAAATCCAAGCCCGGCAGCTGTTGCAGGCGCAGGCGCGCGTAAATGGTCAGCTCACGAATGCGCGCTTCGATGCGACTGCGCAGCACCTGACGATGGAAGTCGAGCGCCACTTCAGCGCCACGCAACGAGGGCCACGTGAGCGGCACGATGTTTCCTAACTTGTGCAGCGCTGCCGGCACGCCCATGTGACCTTTGGACTGCGTGGGCGTGATCACCGGCGGCGAAGCGTCGATGCCGCGCGGCTGCGAAGGCCAGATGCGATCGAGCATGTCTCGGCGAACGTACAACATGCCGGTGCCGTTGCTGCCGCCGAGCCACTTGTGAAACGACGTGCCGTAGAAATCGCAACCGAGGTCGCGCAGCTGGAAATCCAGCATGCCGAGCGCCTGCGCGCCGTCGACCACGCTGATCAGATTGCGCTGGCGGGCGAACTGACACAGATCCTGGACCGGCATCAACGTGCCGTCGGCGTACTGAACGTGCGAGAACAGCAGCACTCGGGTGCGATCGGTCACCGCGCCAGCAAACAGACCCAAGGCCTGTTCCGGACCCTCCATGGGCGCGGGCAGGTCGATCTGCTTGACCACGATGCCGCGCCGTCGGGCCAGCAACAGCCAGGGGCTGAGCGTGGCGGGGTGCTCGCGAGTGGTGGTCAAAATCTCATCGCCCGCGTTCAGATCCAGGCCGTTCGCCACGGTGGCGATCGCCTCGCCAGTGCCGCGAGTGAACATGATTTCGTCGGCGTCGCAGCCGATGAAGCCGCCGAAGGCGGTCGCGATACGCGTGGTTTCGGCGCTCCATTGCCCGTCGGCGAAGGCCGCGATGTTCAAGCTCTGGGAGTCACGCACACGATATTCGGTCGCCATCGCCGCGCGCAGCGTTGGGCCGGCGCCGGCCACGTCTAGATATGTTCTTTGCAGATCCAGCACCGGCTGGGTGCGAAACCACTGCCACAGCTCCTTGGTGGTGGAGGGCATGCTGCCGATGGGCTGCGCGCCGGCGCTCGACGCCGCGCCCAGGGCGGCAGCGCCCAGCGACGTCATCAGGCTGGTGGCGAGCAGGTCGCGGCGAGTGAGACGGGCGGTCGAATCGTTCATGAGGTCGTAACGGCCGAGTCGTTGCAGAGTAAGACGTTCAGATGTTCATCCGCCGGGTGGCGAGCGGCGCGCATTATCGCAGAGATGCGGTATCCTGGCCTGTATGTCCCACGATTACCTCGAGCGTATTCTCAAGGCGCGCGTCTATGACGTCGCCATCGCCACGCCGCTGGACGCGGCCCCACGGCTGAGCCGCCGTTTGGGCAATTCGGTCCTCTTCAAGCGAGAGGATCTGCAACCGGTGTTCTCGTTCAAGATTCGTGGCGCCTACAACAAGATCGCACACCTGTCGGACACTGCCGCCAAACGCGGCGTGATCTGCGCTTCGGCGGGCAATCACGCGCAGGGCGTGGCGCTTGCCGCCAAGCGCCGGGGTATCCCGGCGACGATCGTCATGCCTCAGACCACGCCGCAGATCAAAGTTCAGGCGGTGCTGGATCATGGCGCGGAAGTGGTGCTCCACGGCGACGACTACGATCAAGCCTACGAGCATGCGATGAAGCTGATGAGCGAGCGCCAGCTGGCGTTCATTCATCCTTTCGACGATCCGGATGTGATCGCCGGTCAGGGCACCATCGGCATGGAACTGCTGCGCCAGTGCGCCGGCGAGCAGATCGATGCCATATTCGTCGCGGTGGGCGGCGGCGGATTGATCGCCGGCATCGCCGCGTATGTGAAGTACCTGTTTCCCAAGATCAAGATCATCGGCGTCGAGCCCGACGATGCGGACGCCATGTACCAGTCCATGCAGGCCGGCAAGCGCATCACGCTGGATCGGGTCGGCATCTTCGCCGATGGCGTCGCCGTGCGTCGGGTGGGCGAAGAAACATTCCGTCTGGTGCGTGAGTACGTCGACGAGATCATGCTGGTCAGCACGGACGAGATCTGCGCGGCCATGCAGGACATCTTCGAAGAGAATCGCACCATCGTCGAGCCGTCGGGCGCGTTGTCGGTCGCCGGCATCAAGCGTTACGTGGCGCGTGAGCAGTGTCGTGACCGCACTTTCGTCGCCATCAACTGCGGCGCCAATGTGAATTTCGACCGGCTGCGTCACGTGGCCGAGCGCGCCGATATCGGCGGCCAGCGCGAGGCGCTGATCTCGGTGGAGATTCCGGAAGTGAAGGGGAGCTTCCTGCGCTTCTGTGAAGCCCTCGGTCGGCGCAGCATCACCGAGTTCAACTATCGCTTCAGCGATGCAACCTCGGCGCAGCTGTTCGTCGGCTTCGGGCTCAGTGATGGCCGGCGCGAAAAAGAAGCGGTGATCAAGTCACTGAAGGACTCGGGTTATACCGTGCACGACATGAGCGACAACGAAGTCGCCAAGCTGCACGTCCGATACATGATCGGCGGCCACGCCCGTGGCCTCAGTCACGAGCGACTGTTCCGTTTCGAATTCCCCGAGCGCCCCGGCGCATTGTTGAAATTCCTGAACGCTATCGGCACGCGTTGGAACATCACGCTGTTTCACTACCGCAATCACGGTTCCGACTACGGCCGCATCATGGTGGGCATCCAGATCCCTCCTGCCGAAAGCACGGAGTTCGAGCTGCACGTCCGCGAGCTCAAATACGTCTACGCGGAAGAAACCGACAACCCGGCGTACAAGATGTTTCTCGGAGCGTGACCCGGTCGGCTCATCGCGCGCTCACGCTGTCCAGCGCTTCTTTGGTCCGCCTGGTGATCGCCGCATCCTCGCCTTGTGCCTTCGCCAGGATGGGATAGCTGGTCTGAAGCAACGGCGACGCTTCCTGTGCCCGATCCAGGGCGAGCAGAGTGCGACCGAGCGAGCTATGGACGGAGGCGAGAGTAGGGCTGTCGGCGGCGAGAGATCTGGCGCCGAGTTGCGAGGCCTTGCGAAGCGTTTGCTCGGCTTCTTCGAGGCGGCCTTGTTCGAGTTGAGCGCGGCCCAGGCCGGAGAGCGCTGAGACTGCGAAAGGATGATCGGGCGGTAGCGCAACGGCGTAAATGGCGAGCGCTGCGGTGAAGTCTTGCTGAGCTAGCGCAGGATTGCCGGCGTCCACTCGCAGCATGCCGAGATTCACCAGATCGTGCCCGACGAACGGATGTTGCTCGCCGCGAGCCTTACGATTCAGATCGACGACGCGCACCAGTACCTGTTCCGCCTGCTGCAGATCGCCGCGACGATGCAGGAAGCGGCCATAGTTGGCGGTGGCGTCCAAGGTCATCGGATGCGTTTCGCCCAGCACCTTGCTCAGTATCTGCAATGACTCGGTAAACAACGGCGCCGCTTCGCTCAGCTTGCCTTGCGATTGCAGAACAAAGCCCAGGTTCTGCACATGCATGCCGACCTGCGGATGGTCATTGCCCAGCGCCTGCCGATCGATATCGAGTGCCGCGCGATACAGCGTGGCGGCGCGCTCGTACTCATTCCGGTACGTGTACAGACCCGCCAGCTCGTTCATGACCGAAGCTGCTGCCGACGATCGCTCCTGCTGATGCAGCCGGTAAACCGCCAGGCTGTCCTTGAAGAACTGCTCGGCATTGTCCAACTCCCCACGCAACTGCGCGAGGCGACCATGCGCGAGCAGCGTGGGCGCGATCGCGACGGCTTCAGTGCCAAGGAGTTCTTTCTGCATGGCCAATGCTCTGTCGAGCTGCTCCCCGCACGCATCCAACTGACCCCGATCGCAGAACGCGGCTCCCAAGTTCGCATGCGCAAGGGCTACGTCGGGATGTCGCTCGCCATGAATACGGATGCGCGACTGCAACGCGTCTTCCAGCAGCTCGACGGAGCTTTCATACAGCCCCATGCTGCCGTACACGCGACCGATGGTTCCCAACAACGTTGCGCGCGTCTCCGGCTGCTCGTTCAAGCCGAGGCGGATCCGACGCGCGCCGATGTCCAGTATCTCGCGCGCGGTCACTTGATTGCCCCGGCTGCGCGAAGGATCGGACAGCTCGAACAGCTCCACCAGAAATGACGAAATTTGTTCCGCCCGCGTGCGCTCGGCCGTCGCTACGTCGCGTTCGGCAGCGATCCGTTGTGCCTGAATGTATGTGACCGCCGAGAAGGCGGCGAGCGTAAGCACCGCGACGACGCTGGCGGCCACCGAGAACGAGTGACGCTTCACGAACTTTCGCGTCCGGTACAGCCACGTGTCGCGCGTGGCTAGAACAGGCTGCCCCGTCAGGTGATGCTCCAGATCCGCTGCGAGCTGCTCCGCCGATGCATAGCGGCGCTCGGGATCCTTGCGCATTGCCATGCCGATGATGTTGTCGAGGTC
This sequence comes from Steroidobacter gossypii, assembly GCF_016801985.1. Lineage (GTDB taxonomy): Bacteria > Pseudomonadota > Gammaproteobacteria > Steroidobacterales > Steroidobacteraceae > Steroidobacter > Steroidobacter gossypii. The sequence goes on from NZ_JAEVLS010000001.1 coordinate 1,632,147, forward strand.
GCCGCGTAGCTGCTTTTGCAGCCGGGCTGGCGTGGTCGAGCGGCGCGACGCGATGTCGGCCATCAACTCGGGCGCATCCGCGTTCACCTGGGCCACCATCGAGCTTGGCGTCGGCGCTTCCTGCTCGCAAATGATCCGCTCCATGTCGGTGAGGCTGGTGCCGACCAGAAGGAACGGCCGCCGCCCACACAGCAGCTCATAGAGCAGCACGCCCAGCACGTAAATATCGCTGGCGGTCGTGATCACATCGCCGCGCACCTGCTCTGGGCTGGCGTGCGCGGGCGTCATCACCCGGTACTCGAAGTGCGTGACCGCCAGCGTGTGCGCCGAATGCCGCGAGTCGAGCAGCTTGGCGATGCCGAAATCCAGCAGCTTGGGCACGCCGTCCGGCGTGATCAGAATGTTGTTGGGCTTCAGGTCCCGATGCACGATCAGGTTCTGGTGCGCGTAATGGACCGCGCCGCAGATGGTTCGGATCAGCTGCAGGCGCGCTTCGACCGACAGCCTCCGCCGATCGCAGTAAGTGTCGATGGGCTCGCCATCGATGTACTCCATGACCAGGTAGGGCGTGCCGTCGGGCGCGCGCCCGCCGTCGAGCAAGCGTGCGATGTTCGGGTGTTGGAGCGTCGCGAGGATCTGGCGCTCCATTCGCAGGCGGCTCTGAATCTGCGGCGAGAACAGCCCGCCGCGCACGATTTTCAGCGCGACACGTTGCTGATACTCCTCGTCCGCGCGCTCCGCCAGGTAGACGTCGCCCATGCCGCCGGAGCCGAGCTTGCGCAGGATGCGATAGCGGCCGAGAAGTTGCCCCTCCAGCGTTTCGCTCAGGGCGAGGGAGTTGCGCTCGCCCACGGCGACTTCGTCCCAGAAACCTTGCTCATGCGCGGCCTTTTCGCCGAGCGAATCGGCCAGCGCCTGCAGGACGTGCGACAGCAATGTTTCATCGGCTCCGCAGGCGCGGCGCACGTACTCGCCCCGGTCTCGCGTGCCCAGGCCTCGGGCGTGCGCGACGATGGTCGTAACTTGTTCGTGGATGTTCTTGCCGTTTTCCATCGCGCGCCATCATGCATCAGCTGGGTGTCACCGTGTAATATGGTGAGGCACGTCGAAGACGTGATTAAAACTGAAAGTGGGACTAACCTGGAGGTAAAACGTGGCAACCAAGCGCAAGGCCAGCAAAAAGGCCAGCAAGAAGGCGGTGAAGAGCAAGACCGCCAGCAAGGCCGTCAAGAAAAAGGCCGGCAAGCGAAAGGTCGCGAGCAAGAAGAAGGTGAGCAAGGCGGGCGCGAACGTGGTTCGCACTCCGCAGCGAACCTAAATCCACTGCTTGAGTGGAGCGATGCCGTGGCACCCTCGGGTGCGCGGCATCGTCACTCACCCCTCGCAGTCAGCCCCCTCAACCCCTCAACCCCTCGTCCGCCCTCGATCAACCATTGACCAGCAGCCACTCAACGACCTATCGCGCGCTGCGCGCCCCGCAAAATGGCAGCATCGAGGCGCGCGGGCTGAAGTTCCATCTGTATCGCTGGCCCGGCGCCGACCCGGATCCACTCGTCCTGCTGCACGGCTGGGGCGATAGCGGCGAGACCTTTCAGTTCCTGGTCGATTGTCTGCCGGCCGAGCGCACCTGCATCGCCATCGACCTGCGCGGCTTCGGGCGCACACAGCGACCGGTGGACGGCTATTGGTTTCCCGATTACCTCGCGGATCTCGACGCGCTGCTGGATCAGCTGGTGCCGGATGCACCGATCGATCTGGTCGGGCACAGCATGGGCGGCAACATCGCGATGTTGTACGCGGGCGTGCGGCCACAGCGCCTCAGGCGCGTCATCAGTCTGGAAGGCTTCGGCATGTCTCGCACGACACCCGAGCAGGCGCCGGCCCGCTACGCCCAGTGGCTCGACGAGGTGAAGCACGGCAGCGAGTTCAATGTTTATCAAAGTTACGAGCAGCTGGTGCGCGTGCTGGCTCGTCGCAATCCGCGCACGCCACAAGACCGACTTGATTTCATCGCGCGCTCCTGGGGGCAGGAGCGCGAGGACGGCACGATCGAGTTGCGCGCCGATCCCAAGCACAAACGAGTGAACCCCGTGCTGTATTCACGCGAACAAGCGGAAGCGTGCTGGCGCGCCATCGAGGCGCCGCTGCTGTTCGTGCTCGGAGAGCAATCCGATCTGGTGAAACGCATGGGCGATGAGCTCGAAGAGCACAAACTCCGCGCGCTGTTTCGAACCGGCAGGTTTGCGACCATCCCGGACGTCGGCCACATGATGCATCACGAGCGGCCCGAGCAAGTGGCGGCTGTGATCGAAGAGTTTCTCGACGGCACGCGCGCTTGAGTGACAAACGAAAGGGCCCTTGCCGCCGGGCAAGGGCCCTTTCCCACTGCTCCGTTGCGTCGACTTCGCAGCGTCGACGCAGCGAAATCAGTTATTGCGCAACTCGTCAGCCGTGTCTTCGGCGCCTTCACGCGCTTCGTCAACGGCATCGTCCGCTTTGTTCGACGTTGACTCGTCGCCACCGCGCTTCATGGTGTCGATGGCTTCGTCGACTTCTTCGCCGGCCTGCTCCACCGGGCCCTTCTTATCGCACGCCGCCAGGCCGACGCCCAAGGTCGCGGCCAATAGCGCAGACCACAGCAATTTTGCATTCGACTTCATGATGTTTCCTCCACGGCGCTGGCGCCGCCCCTGGTTCAATCCACGATGTTTGATTGCCAACAACTCGTCAGAAAAACGTTTACGCACGCGGGAAGTTCCGAGCAGTTCCGGTCGGAACCGGACATAAGCTCGCGCGTTCCCTGACTGAAGCGGTGTGCGGTGCATGATGGCCGCAGCTGGAAATTGCAGCGGTTTTGGATTGCGGATACGGGTACGGAGGTTCAAATGTTGTCTTGGGCGCTGACATTCTTTGTCGTCGCGATCATCGCCGCAGTGCTGGGCTTTACCAGCATCGCCGGCGCCGCGGCGGGTATTGCGAAGATCCTGTTCTTTATCTTCCTGGTGCTGACGCTGGTGGCGCTGGTTGGCGGCGCTTTGCGCGGACGGCCACCAGTGTGATCCACCCATGCAGTGTGACGAGCTGGCCATGAAGCTCGGAAATGAAAACGGGGCCTGCAAGGCCCCGTTTTTTTCGATCAGGTGAGCGCCTCAGGCGAACAGCAAGGCCTGGCTGACCGCGACGCGCACCGTCTCCGGCACGAACGGCTTGGTGACCAGGAACGTAGGTTCCGGCCGTTCGCCGGTCAGCAGACGTTCCGGATAAGCGGTGATGAAGACGATGGGCACGTCCAGTTCGCTGAGGATCTGTCGAACGGCGTCGATGCCGGAGCTGCCGTCGGCGAGTTTGATGTCGGCGAGCACCAGGCCCGGTTCGGTCTTGCGCGCGGCGCGCACGGCTTCGTCCCGAGTGGTGGCGATGGCGGCGACCGTGTGACCCATCTCGCGCACGATGCTCTGGAGGTCGAGCGAAATGATGGGCTCGTCTTCGATGATGAGCACCTTGGTGCTGGGTTGATTGGACATCTCGCGGACGGCTTGTCCGACCATCTGCTTCACTTCTTCTTCGTCGGCGCCGAGGATCTTGGCGGCGTCGCTGATGTTGAAGCCTTCCATCGCGGTCAGCAGCAGGGCCTGGCGGCGCGCCGGTGTGAGCTCGCTCAAACGCCGTTCGACACCGTCGGCGTCGCGCTTTACCGACGCCGCGGGCACTTCGATGTGCGCGCTGTTCCACAGCTTGTGAAACAGTCGGTATAGCCCCACCCTCGGCGACAGACGTGTGTCCAGCACCGAAGTATCGGCAACAATCGCTTCCAGACATGCCCGGACATAGGCATCGCCGCTTTTCTGCGTACCGCACAGCGCGCGGGCGTACCGACGCAGATACGGCAGATGTTCGGCGATGGCGTGAGCTAAGGCCATGGAGACTCCTAAAACGGTTTCTTTATAGGCGCAGCTTCGGGGCGCTCTATGGACGGAGATCGGCGCGCTCGAATGAGTGCAGCAATACTATGTACGAAGACGGTGGAAGGTTCCTTACTCCCTGGAACTTTTTCACGCCGCGGAGCGTTCAAGCCCCCACGAAACTGGCCTGCGGGTCGCATTCGCCTATTACCCTGAACCAGCCATGATCATGACTGAGCAAACCAAGCCTGACGAGCCCGTCGAAGCCCCGGTTGCGAGCGCGGCGGAGCAAGTCCCTGATTGGCTCGGTGCACGCCTGAAGCGCATGTTTACCGAGGTGATGGACGAGCCCGTGCCCGACGAGTTCAAACAGTTGCTCAAGCAGCTGGAGGACAAGGAGCGTGGCGCTTGAGCGGCACCAGACTAGCGACCCAGCCCGAGACGGCGGAGCCCGGCACTGAGCGGAAGCCGACCATGACTGGCCAGGACAAGTTTTTAGATCAGGTCACCGCGCTGCTGCCGGCCCTGCGAGCGTTCGGTCGTTCGCTGTGCGGCGATCCGGCGCGGGCCGACGATCTCGTGCAGGACACGGTGCTCAAGGCGTGGACCAATCGCGAACAGTTTCAGGCGGGCAGCAATCTGAAGGCCTGGCTGTTCACGATCCTGCGCAATTGTTACTACTCGGAGCTGCGTCATCGCAAATTCGAGATCGAAGATCCGGACGGGATCTGCGCCTCTCAGATGGCCATTGCGCCCGACCACGACGCCAAGCTGCACTTGCGGGATCTGAATCGCGCTTTGCAGGAATTGCCGGTGGATCAGCGCGAAGCACTGGTGCTGGTATGCGCCACGGGACTGTCGTATGAAGAAGCGGCGGATGTCTGTCAGGTGGCGGTCGGCACCATCAAGAGCCGCATTGCGCGCGCGCGCGACCGACTGGTCGAGCTGCTGGGCGAGGACGCGACTCAGGTCACCGGAACTTTGCCTGCGGTGAATTCGCTCGGTGAAGCCAAAGATGCCTTGAGCAATCGACTACCCTGAGCGCGGGGTCACGGGGGAGTCGCTGCTTGAAGAGCGCAAAGATCGTCGCCGCCTCGCGCTCATGGTTCGGACGCAATGCCGGTCTGCGGCCCCGGCTCGTGCTCATCGTCGGCGTCGCCATGCTGGCGCCGGGCGCGCTCGCCGTCCTGCAAGCGATCTCCAGCTACAACAGCAGCATGCGGATCCTGGAGCAGAATCTCGCCCAGGCCGCGCAGCTGTCGGCGACCGAGCAGGTCAACATGATCTCGGCGTCGCGCGACATTCTCACCAGTCTGGCCGCGCAGCCCGACGTTCGCGCCGGTCAAGGCCCCGCGTGCCGTCGCGCCTTGCAGCGAGCTATTGGCGGCTTGGATCAATACGCCGGCGCCTCCGTGGTGGACGCCAAAGGCAATTTCACGTGTGCATCGAGCCCGACGCGCAGCGGCGTCAATGTCGCCGATCGGCAATGGTTCATTTCGGTCATGAGTGGCGATGGCTTCGTGATCAGCGACCTGATCGTGAGTCGCTGGCTCGGCACTTGGGGCATCAGCACGGCGGTGCCGCTGGTCGACGATGACGGCGTCATCCGGGGCGCGGTGGCGTTGTTCATCGGCCTGGATTGGCTGACGCGGCGGTATCACTCGAGCAATCAGACCGACGACACGGCGTTCGCACTGCTCGACAGTCAGGGCGAGATCATCACCGGTGAAGCGGAGCGCTCGCCGGCGCGTTCCCCGCTGCCCAGGCGCGATATCGTCAATGAGCATCTGCGCGAACATTTACAGGGCGGCCAGACCCAAACCTTCCGCGCTCGTGGCCACGATGGAGTCTGGCGTCTCTATGCCATCAGCCCGCTGCTGGGCGGACGGATCTTCGTGATCCTCGGCACCCCGGTGTTGACCGCCATCGGCCCATTGGCCTTGCAGGTGGCGTGGGGCGTGTTCACGCCATTGTTGATGTGGGCGTTGGCGATCGCGGTGGTGTGGTTCGGCATCGAGCACCTGGTGGTCCGCTGGATCACCTATCTGGAGCGCATCACTTCGGCTTACGCGGCCGGCCGGCATAGTGTGCGGCCTGAACGCGTGAGCGCTGCGCCGGCGGAGATTCGCAGTTTGGGTGAAACGTTCTCGCGCATGGCGGACCTGCTGTCCGCGCGTGAGAATGAGTTGCGCGATTCGTTGGCGCAGAAAGAGATCCTGGTGCGCGAGATCCATCACCGGGTGAAGAACAATCTGCAATTGGTGATGAGCCTGCTGAACCTGCATGCGCGGCGCATTCGTGATCCCCGTGCCGAGGTCGCGTTCGCCGAAGCGCGCAGCCGTATCAATGCACTCGCGACGTTACATCGTCGCTTGTATGAATCGGAGAGCTTGCAGGAGATCGATCTCAGATGGTTCCTGGACGATCTCTGCGCGGAGTTGCGTCGAGGCGGTCTGTCCCGCGGTCGAAACGTCGAACTGAATGTGGAAGCGCCGAGTGAAGTCATCGGTCCCGACGTGGCCGTGCCGCTGGGATTGCTGGTGACCGAGGCGATCACCAATGCGTATAAACACGCGTTCAACGAACGCGATGGCGGCCATATCAGCGTGCGGGTGACGCGTGAGTCGCCGGCATCGCTGCTCTTGACCATTCGCGACGATGGCACCGGTTTCGACATGGCGGCCAGCACGCAGGATCAGAGCGGCCTCGGTCGCTCGCTGATCGAGGCGTTCGTGCGGCAACTCAGAGGCGAACTGGAAACGCGCTCCGACGATGGCACGGTGGTGCAGGTGAGATTCCCGGCGCCAGTCAAGACGGCGGAGAAGAAGCATGCCGGCCACCATGGCGTGCATCATCATGCTACCGGTCACGGTGCGACCGGCATGGCGCCGGCAGGCGCGCCAACAGCCGAGCCGTCACCGGCGCCGGAGCGCACGAAGTCGGCCTGAGCGCCGGGGGCACAGCGCGCCGCCGGATATCACTTTCAATACCGGCCGTTTCAGTTTAGCTGTCGCAATCTGGTCAGCACGGCCTCGCGGCCAGTATCCTGCCGGGCTCCAGAGCTTGCCGCTTCATCCCCATGACCAGTCTGAGCGCGCAGACGCAAACCGTGCTGCGCAATTCCAATGTTGCGCGCTTCGTCTCGGCCCGCTTTCTGGCGACCCTGGCCGCGCAGATTCAGATCGTGGCGGTGGGTTGGCAGATGTACGACGTGACCGGCGATCCGCTCGATCTGGGATTGATTGGCCTGTCACAGTTCATTCCATTCGTGACGCTGATCCTGCCAGCCGGTCATGCTGCGGATCATTACAATCGTGCACGCATCGTTACGACCTGCTATCTCGCGAATGCGGTTTGCGCTCTGCTGCTTCTGATCATCACGTTGCGCGGAGTGCTGTCGGTGTGGCCAGTGTTCATGGTGATGATGCTGCTCGGCGCGTCGCGCGCATTCTCCATGCCGGGCAGTCAGTCGCTGTTGCCCAATCTGGTGCCGCCCGAATCGTTCAGTCGCGCAGTGGCGCTGAATTCCTCGACGCAACAGTTTGCAAACATCATCGGGCCGGCGGTCGGCGGCGTGCTTTATCTGGCCGGCCCGGCGGTGGTTTATGCATCTGTGATGGGCCTGGCGCTGGCGGCGTCACTGATGATGTTTCAGATCAGGCGCGCGACCGAGCGGGTCAATGTGAAGCGCGAGCCGCTATCTTTGGAAAACCTCCTTTCGGGCCTGAAGTTCGTGCGCTCGCGGCCCATCGTGCTCGGGGCCATTTCGCTGGATCTGTTCGCAGTGCTGTTTGGTGGCGCAACGGCGCTGTTGCCAATGTTCGCTAGCGACATTCTTCATACCGGTCCGGCCGGGCTGGGCCTGCTGCGCACCGCGCCTGGCATCGGCGCCGCTGTATGTGGGCTGATGCTGGCGTTGAGCCCGATTTCGCGACACGTGGGCCCATGGATGTTTGGCGGCGTGGCGTTGTTTGGCGTGGCCACCATCGTGTTCGGCGTGAGCACGAATTTCTATCTATCGATGGCGGCGCTGGTGATCTTGGGTGCGGCCGACATGGTGAGTGTTTACGTCCGACAGCTGCTGGTGCAACTGGATACGCCCGATTACATCCGCGGCCGGGTTAGCGCGGTGGCGGCGGTGTTCATCGGCGCTTCCAACGAATTGGGCGATTTCGAATCGGGCTTGATGGCCAGGTGGTGGGGCGCGGTGCGCGCGGTGGTCATCGGCGGCGTCGCCACGTTGATTGTCACTGGATTGTGGACACGGCTGTTTCCGGTGCTCTGGCGCATGCAGGAGTTTCCAAAAAGACAGTGAACGCAGGATCGACGGGGCGCTTCCATCCTGGGTATACGTACAGTATCATCCCCCCATGCCCAGCCCGATTCGCCCTGCTGTTCGCAACGGACGCGGCGCCGTGTCGAATCCTGCTGGGCGCTTTGAATCTTCGCGCGCCGAAGCCGTGGACGACGGTTGGGGCAGTCTCGATGAGGAGCTGCCCCCGCTTCAGACCACGGTGCAGCCGGAGCCGGCCCGTTCCATCATCACACACAATAAATCGCCGGACATCCCGTTCGATCAGTCCATCAATCCGTATCGCGGCTGTGAGCACGGCTGCATCTATTGTTACGCGCGGCCGTCGCACGGCTTCCTGAATCTGTCGCCCGGTCTCGATTTCGAGACCAAGCTGTTTTACAAGGCGGACGCGGCGCGCCTGCTCGAAGAGGAGCTGTCGGCGCGGAACTATCGCTGTTCGCCCATCACCATCGGCGCCAACACCGACCCGTATCAGCCGATCGAGCGCGAATACCGCGTCACTCGCAGCATCATCGAAGTGCTGGCGCGACGTCGACACCCGTTCTCCATCATCACCAAGAGCGCCATGATCGAGCGGGACATCGACCTGCTCGCGCCGCTCGCCAAGGACAATCTGGTGTACACGCTGATGAGCGTGACCACGCTCAGCAATGACCTCAAGCGCACGCTGGAGCCGCGCACCGCTTCACCGGCCGCGCGTTTGCGAGCCATTCGCAGCTTGAGCGAGGCGGGCATTCCAGTCGGCGTCATGGTCGCGCCCGTCATTCCGGTGCTCACCGATTCGGAGCTGGAAAAAATCCTCGAGGCCGCGGCGGTCGCCGGCGCGCGCTCGGCCGGCTACGTGCTGCTGCGTTTACCTTACGAGTTGAAGGATCTGTTTGGCGAGTGGCTGGAACAGCACGAGCCGCTCAAGGCCAAGCACGTCTGGTCGAGATTGCACGATATGCGGGGAGGCCGAGACAACGACCCGCGCTGGGGTCATCGTCAGCGCGGTGAAGGGCAATACGCCGACCTCTTGGCGCAACGTTTTGCGGCGGCATGCGCGCGATACGGGCTCAAACATCGCGAGAGATTTGTCCACAACACGCAGTTGTTTGTTGCGGGCTCCACTGCAACGGCGGAAGACTCGCGGCAATTGTCGTTGCTTTGAAGCGCCGGCGCAGCGGCCCGCGCAGCGCACGCCGTTCAGTGGCAGTTCAGCCATTTGACATTGCAATTTTATTCTCGAGTTGTTGCCCGCTGTGCTTGCGCGTTTTCCCGGCATTGACGTATGAATGGCTGGCGTATACTCGATCGTAAAGGTCGGGCGCGACGCGGCCGACGCGATCTCGAGCAGGATGCGAATCGGATCGCGGCGAGCTGGCGAACGCTTCAGGACGGATTGTTCTGCAAGACCTGCAATCCTGGAGATGATCATGAATTCTGCTGGCACAGTCTCCGCACGTCTCGCGAGCGCCGTCGCGACTCTTATCATTTGTGGTGGCATGAGCGGTTGCATGACCGCCAAGATCGAAGAGCTGCGTGAGGCGCCGACGCAAATCGCCTCGCACGAAGCGATCGTGCTGCTGGCCAAGCCACACCTGGAAGGCACGGGCACGGAAGACAAATTCCTGGATTGCCTGGAACGCGAGCTGGTCGGTGAAGCGGTCTCCGCCGACGTTGCCCAGAGGCAACGCGCGGGCAAGGAGTTCGAACCTCGCAGCAATCTGAGCAAGGGACCGTTCCAGATCTACGCGGACCATCACTTCGTCGACGCACTGTATCCCTGGCTCGAGCCGAGCACCGCGCCGGCGAACGCGCAAGGCTTCAGCGCCTTTCTCGCCCGCCCCGGCGTGGCCGAGCGGGTCGGCGAAATGGGCGTGCGTTACATCGTGTGGGTCGATGGCGTAACCCAGAAGACCGATGGCGGCGGCAGCATCGCCTGCGCGGCAGGGCCTGGCGGCGCGGGTTGCCTGGGGCTGGGCTGGTGGGAAAAATCTTCCGATTACGAAGCGACGATCTGGGACCTGCGCGACGGCATCAGTGCCGGCAGTCTCACCACCGACGTGAAAGGCACCTCGGTGATGATCGGCGCCATCGCTCCGATTCCGCTGATCGCGCCGGTGCAGAGTACGGCCTGCGACCGATTGGCGGGTCAGCTGAAGGCATTTTTGTTGGGCGCGGGCGATGAGGAAACCGCGGCGGTGTCGCCGCAGTAGCCGATTCGCGTTCTCGCGCGTTGAACTTTGGAATCCGGCAGTCGCCACTCATTGAAAGTGGTCGATGCGCACTGACATGGTCAGCACTGGTTCAGCTGATCGGTCGCAGAGTTCCCTTTTAAGTGCACATGCGTCCTCATGCGCGCAGGGGAATGGAAGGAGAGGACATGCAGAGACAACCCACCCGGGCCACCGCCGCCGGGCCGCGCTCGTCGCTCACGCCCCGGCGTGTGCTGACGGTTGCCGTCCATTGCGTGCTGGTGAGCTCCGTTTCCGCTTTTCTGATGGGTGGCTGCGCCGGTCAGCAATCCTCTTCTTCTTCCATGCCTTCCGGGGGCATGCCGAGCGGCGGCTCGTCCGGGTCGTCCGGTGGCTCTTCAGGTTCCAGTGGCGGCTCCTCGGGTGGCGGCGGTTCCAGCAGCAGCATGCCGAGCGGTGGCCAGAGCGGTGGCCGATCCGGTGGCGGTTTGCCGTCCGCTGGCGGCGGCGCGAGTGGCGGCGGTTCGATGGGCATGCCTTCTTCCTCGCAGGGGGGCGGTAGCCAGGGCGGTTCGTCCGGCGGCGCTTCAGGCGGTCAGAGTGGCGGTGCTTCCGGTGGCGGTGGCAGCTCGGGCGGCAGTCAGGGTGGTGGTGGATCTACCGGCGGCTCCGCAGGCGGCGCGGGTGGCCAGTCCGGCGGCGCGTCGGGCGGTTCACAAGGTGGCTCCGGCAGCCCCAATGTAACTGTGGGCACTTCGCTGCCCGGCGCTGGCCTGCCTTCTGTGGGCCTGCCTTCTCCGAGCACCGGCGGTGGCGGCGCTTCAGGTGGCGGTCTGCCCAGCACGGGCGGCGGTGGCGCTTCGGGTGGCTCGTCGAGTGCTGGCGGCGGCGGTGCCAGCGGCGGCGCCGGTGGCATGCCAGATTCTTCCGCGGGCGGCACATCCGGCGGCGGCTCTGGTAACGAAAGCATCTTCAAGGGATCTAGCGGCGGCGGCGGTGGCTCGTCCGGAGCCTCGGGCTCGGCAGGCGCGGCCGGAGGTGCAATGGGCGGCGGTGGCGCGGCCGGCGCAATGGGTGGTGCTGCGGGTGGCGCTGGTGGAGCTGCCGGTGGAATGCAAGGCGGCGGTGGCGCGGCGGGCGGTGGTGCCGCCGGCGGCGGCCAAGGCGGCGCAGCCGGTGGTGGTGGAATGCAAGGCGGTGGTTCTGCAGGCGGCGGTGGCGCCGCGGGTGGAGCCGGCGCTCAAGGTGGCGGATCTGCAGGTGGCGGGTTCCCGTCGGCCGGGGGCACTGCCGGTGGCGGCGGCGCGGGCGGTGGAGCAATGACGACCGGCGAGCGCACGGCGCAGATCGATCGTCAGTTCGATGAATCTTTCAGCATCTTCGACGGCCGCATGCGCTCCGAGCAGGCGGCGATCGCCGGCGAACGGGGCGGCCGCGGCGGTTCAGGCGGTGGACAAGGCACCAGTGCCGGCGCCGCGGGCCAGTCCGGGAACGGACAAGGCGAGGGTGCTGGCGAGGGCGAAGGGTCCGGCGCGGGTGAAGGCGCCGGCGGTAGCGGCCGACAAGGACAGGGCCGCAGCGGCGGTCAGGGTCAAGGCGAGGGCGAAGGTCAAGGCCAAGGCCAAGGCCAAGGCCAGGGCCAGGGTGGCCAGCAAGGCGGCGGCGGTGGTGTAGGTGGCGGCGGCGCTGGCGGTGGTGGCGGTCCGAACACCGTTCCGGCCGGCATTCCGGACGGCAGCGACGACGACATCGTCGCGCGGCAGCTGCGCGAAGCGGCCATGAATGAAACCGATCCGGAGCTGCGCGAGAAACTCTGGGAAGAGTATCGGAATTATAAGAAAGGGACCGGCTGAGGCCGGTTCCGACCGGGCAGGGCCGGTTGGCGGGATGGGTTGAATAAAACAAACTGGCGGAACGATCGGGTCATGATGGGGCAGGTCAGGCACGGCGATAAGAACGACTCAGGTTGAAAGTTATGAAGCGCACGCTTGCTCTAATTGTCCTTACCGTAGCGGCACTGGGTGCGACCGGCTGCGTGATGCACGAAACTCGCCCGCAACAGCGGGTGAAGGCCATCCAGGCTGCCACCGAAATTCCCGAATCGCAGCTGCTCGACGTCGGCGTGCGGCTGTTCGACGAGAACCTTCCCAAGGACGAGAAGGAAATGGAGGAGCGGCACATCTTCCCCGAGGTGCGCAAAGCCGAGGCGCGCTTCCTGCCCATGCAACTGCGTAACACGCTGGAGGGCACCGGTCAGTGGGGCCAGGTCCGTGTGATGCCCGAGGATGCGGAGGCGCTGGATGTCTACGTCTCCGGCAAGATCATCGAGTCCACCGGTCAGATGCTTCGCGCCGAAATCACGGTGACCGATGCGACCGGTCGCCAGTGGTTCAAACGCGAGTACGAACAGCTCGCCGACACGCGCTCGTACAAGGATCAAAGCGGCAAACCGCGCGATCCTTTCCAGAACATGTACAACACGTTGGCCAACGACATGCTGATGTATAGGCAGCAGATGACGGCGGCCGATCTCGAAAACGTGCGGCGCGTCTCGGAGCTGCGCTTCGCCTCGGATCTCGCGCCGTACGCATTCAGCAGCTACGTGCAGGAAGACAAGAAGGGCATGATGCAGGTCGTGCGCCTGCCGGCAGAAGACGATCCGATGTTGCAACGAATGGATCGCATCCGTGAGCGCGACTACGCCTTGCTCGACACCATCAACGAACATTACTCGCTGTTCGCGGAAAACATGTCCGAGCCGTACACGAACTGGCGCCGCTATAGCTATTCCGAGCTGGAAGCGAAAGATGAAGCACGCCGAGCATCCATCACCCGCAAGTTGCTCGGCGCAGCCGCGATCGTTGGCGGCCTCATGGTAGGCGCGGAAGCGAATACGTATGCCGGCCAAGCCGCGGCCACCGGCGCGATCTTCGGCGGCGCGTACGCCGTGAAGAGCGGCTTTGACAAGGGCGCGGAAGTCAAACTGCACTCCGATTCGCTGAAGCAGCTCGGCGAATCGTTCCAGGCCGAAGTCCAGCCCATGGTGGTCGAAGTGGAAGGCCGCACGCTGCAACTCAAGGGCACCGCGGAACAGCAGTACACCGAGTGGCGGCGCTTGCTCAAAGAGCTCTACGAAAACGAAACCGGCACGCAGGTGCCCGTGGCGCCGGTGCCCGAGGAGACGACCTCAAACACCGCTGCGAAAACCGGCACCCGCGGCTGACGCGAGGCGCTCAACCCGCGAACTTTAGTCATGCTGGAGCGCGGGCAGGAACTGTCTGCCAACCTAGTGCTGGTACGCCGCCTCGGCGCCGGCAGCAGCGGCGAAGTATGGCTGGTCGAAGACCGTGAACGCGGCGGCTTGCGCGCTGTCAAGATCTTGTCAGCGACGCTGGCGCAGGACGTTGCAACCTGTGCCGCGTTACGAGACGAATACGCACGTGTCGCGGCGCTCGGCCATCCGAATGTTCTGCGAATCGACGGTTTGTACCGGTCGGCGCGTCACGCGTGGATCGCGATGGACTATGCCGCCGGTGGCGACCTCACTCAGCTACGAGGTCGCGCTTGCGGCGAGATCCTGCGAGTCGCCATTCCGGTGGCCTCGGCACTGGCCGCGGCACATGCTGCCGGCCTCGTTCATCGCGACGTAAAGCCCGCGAATGTATTGTTGAGCGCGGAAGGCGTGCCGCTGCTGGCGGATTTCGGTGGACACACGACCGGATCGCCGTTTAGCGCCAGCCCACAGCAGCTCGCAGGTGCGCCGGCCAGTATCGCTGACGATATGTATGGTTTTGGCGCGCTGCTGTACGAGCTATTGTCGGGCTATCCGCCGTTCTATCCCGACGCGGCAGCGGCGCGAGATGTCGAGCAGGAGCCCGCGCCTCCGCCGGCTCATGTGCCTGCGACCATGGCGCAGATGCTGGCGAAGCTATTGGCGCGCCGGGCCGAGGACCGACCGGCGGACATGCGGAGTGTCGAAAGAGAATTGCGCGCGGCGCTTGCGAGTCTGCCGCCGCCTGCGATGATGAGCAGTATGAACGAGCCTGTTGCTGACAAACCTGCTTCGGTAAGGATCGAGCCTCCCGGTCTGCGTCCGCCCCCGGGTCAGGGTGAGCCCCTGCGCAGCGAATGGCAACGGAATACCGGTCCGCGCGTCACCGAGGAGGAGCTGCGCCGGCAGGGTTTCCGTCGCGGCCTGGGCGCCTCGCTGGTCGCCCTAGGCATCGCGGCCGTGGCCATCGTGTTCTTCGTGTTGCCCAAGTGGGTGGCTCGCGATCAGCCGGTCGCCAAGCAGCCGGCCGCCGCAGTGGTGGCGCCCAAGGCCGAGGAGAAGGCAGCGGCCGAGAAGAAGGAGATCGATTTCGCCGCACTGGCCAAGGCGAAGCAGGCCGCGGAAGAAGTGCGAGCCATCATCGACGAAAGGCTGCAGAAGCTCAACGAGCGCGCGGCCTCGGAGTGGGGCGGTGAAGAGTACACCCGCATCAACTCGCTGCTGGCTGCGGCGGATACGGACTTCACTGCACGCGAGTACACGCTCGCCGAGGAGAAGCTCAACGAAATCGTGCCGCTATTGGATGTAGTCGAGGAACGCGCGCCGCAGGTGCTGGCCGAGCAGCTCAAAGAAGGCGCCAAAGCACTGCAGGAGGGGCGGTCCGAGGATGCCAAGGCCGCCTTTACGCTCGCGTTGAAGATCGAACCGAACAATCAAGTTGCCTCGCGCGGCCTGAAACGCTCGGGCACGCTGGATCAGGTGCTCGCTCTCCTGACCACGGCCGAGCGCCAGGAGAAAGAAGGCAATGCCACCGAAGCCGCGGATAATTTCCGCAAGGCATTGTCACTTGATGCTGAAGCGACTCGCGCCACCGAGGGCCTCGCGCGCATCTCGTCGCGTCAGGCGGCCGATGCATTCGCGAGCTCGATGGCACGAGGTTACAGCGCGCTCGCCGCGACGAATTACTCGCAGGCGCGCGAAGCATTCGAAGCCGCGCGTCGCATTCGTCCCGATGCGCCCGAGATCGCGCAGGCGTTGCGGCAGATCGAGCAGGAGCAACGCACCGGCGTCATCAACGTCAAGCTGCAACAGGCGCAGCAGTTCGAGTCGCAGGAGAAATGGGCCGAAGCGCTCAAGGAATATCGCAGCGTGCTCGAGCTGGACTCGACCGTAGCGGCCGCCAATGACGGCGTGGCGCGCACTGCCCCGCGAGCGACATTGAACGAGCAACTGGAGTTGTATCTCACGCAACCGGAGCGCCTGTTCAGCCAGTCGGTGCGCGCGGTGGCGAAAGAAACATTGGCGCGCGCCGCTGGCATCGCCAATCCCGGCCCGATCCTGAGCCGGCAGGTCAAGACATTGGGCGAATGGCTGGCGCGCGCCGACGTGCCGGTGCCGGTCGCCCTGCGTTCGGACAACATCACTCAAGTGACCATTTATCGCGTTGGCGCCTTGGGAGCGTTCGAACAGCGTTCCCTCGAGCTCGTTCCTGGCAGCTATACCGTGGTCGGCACCCGACCCGGCTATCGCGATGTCAGGCGCGAAATCAGCGTCATGCCGGGAGCAGCGCCGGAGCCGGTCGTGATTCGCTGCGAGGACAAGATTTGAGCGAGCTGATCGTTCGCGAGGCCTTGGGTGAACGCCGATTCACGGCCACGGATTTTCCTATCGCTGTCGGCGGCCAGGGCAGCGCCATCGTCATGGCCGGTCGGCCCGAGGGCGCCGAAGCCTATCTCGGATTACACGAAGATCAGCTGTTCGTGCAGCCGGCGGACGGCGCCGAAGTGCTTCACAACGGCGTGCCCGTTCGCAACTCCACGTGGCTGCGCAGCGGCGACGTGATCAATTTCGGCGCGGCGCGCCTGCGGCTGCTCGCGCAACGTGACAATCAGCGCGTCGTCGAGGTCGACGACGGCAGCAGCGGCAACATCACCGCGCCACCCATCATCGATCCTTCATCGCGTCTGGCGGGCGGAGGCGAGGACGATGCCGAGCGCATCGACGCCTTGCAGTTTCGTCCGACCGGCCAGGTCCAAGCCAGGCCCGGCGCCACGCTGGACGTGAAAAAGATCGTCATCGGCCTCGCCGCCGCGATCGCCGCGGTGGTGCTGTGGTTCATTTTCACTGCGACCTCGGTGGCCGTCAGAACCGACCCGGCCGAGGCGGTGGTCGATATCGAAGGTTCGCTGCCGGCGCTTCGCTTCGGCGATCGCGTTTTGTTACGGCCAGGCGATTATCTGATCAAGGCCACGCGCGAAGGTTATTCGCCCGCGCAGCTACAGGCGAAGGTGACGGACGAGAGCAATCAGTCGTTCTCGTTGAAACTGCAAAAGCTTCCCGGCCGCGTGCGGGTCGACGTGCCGACGCAGGCGCGGGTCACTGTGGATGGCAAGGTGCTGGGCGATGCGCCTGGCGAGTTCACGATCGCTCCGGGCAAGCACACGATCGTCATTGCGGCCGCGCGCTACCAGCCGTTCTCCGGCGAGCTGGAGGTGATGGGTGAAGGCAAGAGCCAGACATACAAACCGCAGCTCGTGCCGGCGTGGGCGGAAGTCACAGTGACTTCGGAACCCGCGGGCGCGAAGTTGCTCGTGAATGGTGAAGAGCGCGGTGTGACGCCGCTAACGACGCAGATTCTTGCCGGCAATCATCCCATCGAGCTGCAGCTCGAAGGTTTCAAATCGTGGACCACGGATGTGCAGGTGAAGGCCAACGAGCCGATGAGTCTCGGCCCGGTCCGGCTGGGCCTGCCGGACGGCAAGCTGGCGTTGCGCTCCGAGCCGTCGGGCGCGAGCGTGTCGGTCGGCGGTGTGTACCGCGGGCAGACGCCGGTGTCGCTGGAGCTGCGGCCAGACATCTCTCACAACGTCGTGCTCACCTTGCCCGGCTACGAAGCCGCGACCCGGCAGATTTCGTTGGCGGCCGGCGAAAATCGCGCGTTGTCGGTGCCGCTGTCGGGTGTGTTCGGCGAAGTCACGGTGCAGGCGCAGCCGGCGGATGCCGAGGTGTTCGTCAACGGCAAGTCGGTGGGCGCGGCGAATCAGAAGTTGCGACTGGTCGCGACCACGCACGACATCGAAATTCGCAAGACCGGTTTCGTGACTTACAAGACCAGTATCACGCCGCGGCCCGGCGTATCGCAGAAGATCGAAACTACGCTGCTGACCCCGGCGCAGGCCAAGATGGCGCAGACGCCCGCCCTCATCACCAACAAGGCCGACCAGCAGCTCAAGCTCATGCCGTTGGGCTCGTTCACCATGGGCAGCCCGCGTCGCGAGCCCGGCCGCCGCGCCAACGAGGCGCAACGTAATGTGCAGTTCAAACGTCCGTTCTATATGGGCGTGAGCGAAGTCACCAACGGCCAGTTCCGCAAGTTCAAGTCCGAGCACCGCTCCGGCATCGTCGGCCAGCACACTCTGGACCTGGACAACCAGCCGGTGGTCGGCGTCACCTGGACCGAAGCGGCCCTGTTCTGCAACTGGCTGTCGCAACAGGAAGGCTTGCCGCCGGCCTACGAGAACAAGAACGGCCGCCTGGTCGCCGTGCAGCCGCTGACCACGGGCTATCGGTTACCCACCGACGCCGAGTGGGAATGGGCCGCCCGTTATCAGGGCGGCGGCAAGTTTCGACGCTATCCGTGGGGCGACGCCTTGCCGGTGGCGCCACGGTCCGGAAATTACGCCGACGTGACCGCACGTTTGCTGGTTCAGGATGTCATTCCTGACTACGACGACGGCTTCGCCGCGACCGCACCGAGCGGCCGGTTTCCACCCAATCCACTGGGCCTGCTGGACCTCGGCGGCAACGTCGCCGAATGGGTGCACGACTACTACACTGTGAGTGCCGACAGCAGCGAAGTCGCCGTCGATCCGACCGGTCCGGCCGACGGCAAGCAGCACGTGATTCGTGGCTCGAGCTGGCGACAGTCGAGCGTCACGGACCTGCGTTTGTCGGCGCGCGATTTCGGTGACAGTCAGCGTAACGACGTCGGTTTCCGGGTCGCGCGATATGCCGAGTAGATGACGCGGAGTAGGTGAGGGGCAACATATGAAAGCGCTACAACTGCTGACCATACTGGCTGCGTGTTGCGCATTCGGCACGATGATGTCGAGCGCGGGGGCGGCCGAACCTGCGGCGACCAGGCCGTCTAACGAATCCGCGGCGCCGAAGGCGGACGAACCATCTTCGGCTGCCCAACCGTCGACCAAAGCCGAGGGTACTCAAGTTGTGGAGGATGACGGGGACGCCGAGGAACAGCAGGCGGCCGCCAAGCCCAAAGCGCCAGGCAAGGGCTCGCCCGAGCGCTTCGTGCCGTCGGAACAGGTTCGCGCCGACTTCGACGTGTCCTTTCCCATCGATATCTGACTTTTTTTGAATCGAGCTTTCACGACAGGACACACTCATGGTAACCGCAGCAGCACCGGCTCCTCGCTCCAAACGCCCGGTCCAGTATCCGAGCGAGTTTTTCGTGAACGTGCTGGCGCTGATCGTGACCATCCTGGTCGTGCACGCGCTGTACGTGTCATGGATCTACCCCACCGGCGATGAGATCGTCGCGGCCGAACAGGCGCGCCTCAAAGCCGATCCGGACTACGTGCCGGAGCGTTCGTTCTTCCTGGTGATCAACGCCCCCGAGCAGGAAGTGGAGATCATCCACTTCATCTGGGCGCTGCTCATTCTCGGTTACAAGGCCGTGCTGGTTCGGCGCGAGCGCAAGCTGCTCGAGCGCGAGTTGATCCACGTGCCCGAGGGCATCAAGGTCTTGCCCGAGGATGCGAAGGACTACGCACGCCAACTCGAGGCGTTACCGGAAGAAGACAAATCGATGCTGGTGGTGCGTGCGTTACAACGGGCACTGGATCGCTTCTCCGCGACACGCAGCATCCGCGACTCGGCCGAAACATCCAAGGCGGTGTGCGATTCGGAAGCCGACCGGCTCGACTCCGGGCTGGCCATGATTCGTTACATTGCCTGGGCCATCCCGGCGATCGGCTTCATCGGCACCGTGCGTCACATCGGCGATGCGCTGTTGCAGGCTCATAAGGCGGTGACCGGCGACATCACCGGCGTGACCTCGGGCCTGGGTATCGCGTTCAACGCCACGTTCGTGGCGCTGCTGCTGACCCTGATCCTGATGTTCTTCCTGCACCAGCTGCAGCAGGCGCAGGAGCAGTTCGTGCACGACACCGATCATTGGATCGACCAGCACCTGATTCGCCACATGCAGGTGAGGTAGTGCTAGCACTGGAGCTCATCGATGCCGCGTTGGTTGTCGCCCGTCAGCACGGCGACGCCGTCGACGTCGTTGCCGACGCACCAGGCGTCGCATTGCTGGAAGATCAAACCACCGTCACGGGTGTCGACGCGCTTCAGCGATTGCGAGTCAAGCCGCTGCTGGCGAACACCAATTTCTGGCGCGCCCTGAGCACGCAGCCGTTGACCCGCCCGTCGCGCGTCGCGGGCACCACGGCCGACGTCGCTTTCGCACAAGCGGAGCAGCTGCTCGGTCGTTTCAAGGGCAGCGAAAGCGTGTTGCTCGCTGTGCCGGCAGGTTACACCCGTGAGCAACTCGGCCTGCTGTTGGGTGTGATCAACGAGACCGGCGTGCGCGTCGCGGGGTTGGTGGACGCAGCGCTGGCCGCGTGCAGTCTGGAGCCCGCACCCGCCCGAGTGCTGCATCTCGATTTGGAGCTGCATCAGGCATTGCTCACGGTGCTGGAATATTCCGGCGGCGAGCATCCGGGCCTGAAGCGCAGCCGTTATGAGATCGCCTTGCGCCACGGCTTGCTGGGGATTCAGCAGACCCTGATGCAGTTCATCGCCGAGAATTTCGTGCGCAAGACGCGCTTCGATCCCTTGCACGAAGCGAGCAGCGAGCAGCGCCTGCACGATCGATTGCCGGCGTGGTTGAGCGAGTTGCAGCAGGCTGAAACCATCACCCTGTCGTTCCAATTCGACCAGCGCGAGCTGCAGTTGGAAATGGAGCGCGGGCAACTGATCGCCGCCGCCGAGCCTCACTACGCTGAACTGCTACGGCTTGTGCAGGGCGCGCGTGTTGCAGGTATGGCCATCGATTTGCGAGTGTCACAGCGCGTCGCCTCCATGCCGGGCTTGCTCGATCGGCTCCGCACCCTGCGTGACTGCACGATACAAGTGCTGCCGCCAGCCGCCGCCGCCTGGGGTGCACTTCAATACGAAGCCAGTATCCGGCGTGCGCCGGACTCTTTGGCGCTGGTGTACCAGTTGCCGGTGTCGCGCGCCGAGAGCGGCGAGACGCAAGCTCCCGATTTCGAAGCGACGCCGCCGCAGCTGCGCCCGACTCATGTTTTATTTCAAGGCCGCGCCTGGAGCATCGACGAACAGCCGCTCACCATCGGTTGGGCCGTGGAAGGTCGCCCGCGCGCGCTGACTTTGCCAAGCGCATTGCCAGGTATCTCTCGTTCGCATTGCACGCTGGTCCGACGAAATGGCGCTGTCATGATCGAAGACCACAGTACTTATGGCTCGTTCGTCAACGACGAAAAAGTCGTCGGCCGCACGGCGCTCACCGTGGGCGATCGCCTGCGATTGGGCTCGCCCGGCATCACGCTCGAATTGATTCAACTGGTGAACGACGATGGCGCGCCGCAAGACTGAAGTCTTCAGCATGTCGTTCCTCGACTGCATCACCTGTGCATTCGGGTCGGTGGTGCTGGTCTATACGTTGATCAATGCGCAGGGCGGGTTGCGCGCGCAGACCATGGATCAAAGCCAGCGCGCCGAAGTGTCCAAGATGGAAGAGAAGGTGCTGGAGGGCTACCAGAAGCTGGTGGTGCTGCGCAATTCGCTGATCGAGACCGACCAGGAAAGAGTGCGCACCGAAGGCATGGGCACGCGCGTGCTGAGCGAGACCGAGCGACTCAAGATCGAGCTGGCCGATGCCACCAAGGAAACATTGTCCCGCCGCGAAGCCATCGAGCGGCTCAAGGCCGATCTGAAATCGCTGGAAGAAGGCGCGCGCCGGCTGGAGGGCGCGAGCAAGGACGCCAGCGCCACTGGCACACGCGTGCGCGGTTTCGTCGGTACCGGTGACCGTCAGTACCTGACGGGCCTGCGCGTTGGCGGCGACCGCATCCTGCTGTTGGTCGATGTGTCCGCGAGCATGCTGGACGAGACCGTCGTGAACGTCCTGCGTATGCGCAACATGTCCGAGTCCAAGAAGCTCATGGCGCAGAAGTGGCGTCGCACGGTGTCCACCGTGGAGTGGCTGGCTGCGCAGATGCCGATGGAAGGCCAGTTCCAGATCTACGCGTTCAACACCAAGACCTATGCGCTGGTGGAAGGCTCGGAAGGCAAATGGCTCAAGACCAACGATCCGAACGCGCTGACCGACGCAATCGAAAAGTTACGCAAGACGGTGCCGACCGACGGCACCAGCATCGAGAACGCGTTCATCGCCATGAGCGCGCTCAATCCCAAACCCGACAACGTCATCATGGTCACCGACGGTTTGCCGACGCAGGGCGCGTCGGCGCCGCTAATCCGCAAGACCATCGATGGCGATGCGCGTTTGAAACTGTTCGAGCGCGCTTTCGCCAAGTATCCGCGCGATGTGCCTTTGAACGTGATCCTGATGCCCATGGAAGGCGATCCGATGGCGCCGGCGGCGTTCTGGGTGGCGGCGCGCGACACCGGCGGCTCGTTCATGAGCCCGTCCAAGGATTGGCCATGAGCCGGCAAGCCAGCCGGCCGGGAGCTCAGCATGGCTAAGCGAGCCCGCCGCGAAACCGAGATCTTCAGCATCTCGTTCCTGGACTGCATCACCTGCGGCCTGGGCTCGGTGGTGCTGCTGCTGGTGTTGAGCCAGATCCGTACGCCGAGCATCGAGCAGTCCGACGAAGACCTGCAGGAGCAGTTGCTGAGCCTGCAGGACGAATTGATCGAGATCGAAGGCCAGGCGGAAATCCTGAACCGCGACCTGACCGCCAAGCAGGAACAATTGTCCGAAGAGAAGCGTCGCATCGCACGCCTGCAGGGCGACTTGAGCGACATCCGCGGCAAGTATCAGGCGTCTAAACAGGAGGCGGACGTCGCCAATCAGCTCGAGGGGCGGCTGGCCTCCGCGCAGCAGACCATGACGGAGGAGATGAAGCGCCTGCTCGGCGAGGGCTTTCGCCGCAAGAAGGACGACGCCATCGGCGGAATCCCGGTAGACAGCGAATACATCATCTTCATCATCGACACCTCGGGCAGCATGTTCAACTACGTGTGGCCCATGATGCTGGCCAAGGTCGAGGAAACCCTGAACGTGTATCCGCAGGTGAAGGGCTTCCAGATCATGAACGACGAAGGCACGTACATGTTCAGCGGTTATCGCGGCAAGTGGATTCCTGACACGCCCAGCCAGCGGCGCACTGTGCTGGATCGGCTGCGCACCTGGAATGCATTCTCCAATTCCAGTCCGATCGAGGGCATCGTCGAGGCGATCCGCACCTATTACTCCAAGGACAAGAAAATCAGCCTGTACGTGTTCGGCGACGAATTCACCGGCTCGTCGATCGACTCGGTGGTGAAGGGCGTGGACATCATCAATCGCGAAGACTCCACCGGCGAGCGGCGTGTGCGCATTCACGCCATCGGTTTTCCAGTGCGCCCGGATGCGCCTCAGTACACCAGCATTCGCTTTGCGACGCTGATGCGAATCCTTTGTCAACGCAATGGCGGTTCGTTCGTCGGTCTGGACGATCCGGCGCGCAGCGGCCCCCGCATTCGAATCGGGGAGAACCTCGCCGCGCCGAAGCCTGCGAACCAAGCGCTCGCCCAGGCCACGCCGGGCTCATGAGGTCACCGTGAAAGACTATCGCCTGCTGTCTCGCTCGAACTCGTGGCTGCACGCACGGCGGCGGCAGTTGATGGCGGCCGCGGCGTGCGGATTAAGCGCCACGCTGGTGCTGCTGGCGGGCTGCGGCCCCGTGAAGCTGGTGGCGAACACCAATATCCCGCCGCCGCTGGTGGTGAAGATTCCCGTCGCGGTGGCGTTGTTCATGCCCACCGAATTCTCCAGCTACGTGCACAAGGAAGAGCGCTGGAGCACCAAGTGGCACGTCGATCTGGGCAAGGCGCAGACCGAAGGCATCTCGCGTCTGATGGCCGCGATGTTCGAGCGGGTGGTGCCGGTCGAGAGCGTGAATGCGGGCACGCAGGTTCCTGGCGGCGTGGCCGCGATCCTCGAGCCGAGCATCGAGGAGTATGCGTTCGTCACGCCACGTGACGCCGGCTCGCCCTTCTATGCGGTCAGCATCAAATATCGCGTGAATGTCTACATGCCCGACGGCAAGCTCGCCGACTCCTGGGGCTTCACCGGTTACGGAACCTCGCCGTCGCAGGGATTGTCGAGCGAGGCGCCGCTTTCCACAGCGACTGCATTGGCCATGCGAGATGCGGGCGCGAAGCTCGCGGTCGAATTTCGCGAACAGGCCGTGATGCGTGGACTGTTGCCAGAGTCGGCGACGGCCGATTCGCCTGCGGCTGGTGGCACGCCGCCCGCTCCTGGCGTCGCGCCGACGACTACGACTACGACTACGCCTGCAGCTCCTGCCGAGAAGAGCGAGCCCAAGGAGCAGACGCCGGCTGGCGCAGGGGGACAAGCGCCGGCCGCCGCGCCGAGCAGCGAGCCCGAGAAGAAAGATGCGGCGACAAGCGAACTGCCCGCCGAAGAACAAGAGGTGGAGCAGCAGGACGAGCAGGGCAAAACGAACCGGCCGCTGCCCGAACCCGAGGCGGTCGCGCTGACGCCGCCCGTCTCCTGACGGAACTGCGGTGGGTTACGAGCGACCTTCCTCGTCCTCGTCCTCGTCTGCCTGCTTACGGACCTTGAACACTTCGCGATTGACCAGGCCTTCGGTCTGCACCGGCTCGCCGTTGACGAACTTCGGACGATAGCGGGAGGAGCGCACCGCATGCAGCGCTTCGGATGCCTGGCGCTCCGTGCCGTTCTGCTCGATCACCTTGGCGTCTTCCACGTAGCCCTTGTCGTTCACCGTGAACTGCACGGCCACGAATTTCTCTTCGATCTCTTCCGGCGGCAACTGGCGATTGCGCATCGCCAGTTGCGGCAGGGGATAGTAGATCCGCACCGGGAAGCTGAGCGGCACTGCCGCCAGTTCCGGCCGCGGTTGATCGCTGCTCTCCACCAAAGCGGCGGCGCGCCGATAGTGGGTCAGTGCCTTTTGCGACTGCTGTTTGAGCTGATACCAGTCGCCCAGCTGGATCAGTGTGTCGATCATCGATGCCGGTGAGGCGTCGGGCCGCGCCTCCAGGATGTCCAGCGCACGCTGCAACGACTTTTCGCCATCGCTGCTGATGTACTTGGGATTGACGCCCTTGGACTCGGCCGGCTGCGGATCGGGCAGCAGCCGGTCGTGCAGTGACTGATAGCCCTGAGTGGCGTAATAGACTTCCTGCACATAGCTCCGCGCCAGGCCCCGCAGCGGCAAAACCAGCGCAGGGTCGTGCTTGCCCAGCTTGCGCTCGAGGATTCCGATCGCGTCCCGATAGCGCTCGCGACCGAGCATGAAGTTGCCGGTGTCGACATACCAATCGCCGATCACGCACAGCACGGGCGACATGCGTGGGTCCTTGGCGCCATGGGTGCGTTCGCCGACACGCTGCAGATAATGCATCTGCTTGGCGCCGTCGGCCAGACGACCGGTCTGGAACAGGCTGGTGGCGAGTTGACGGAGCAGGCCCTGCTGACTCAGGTCGAACAGCCCGTGAGTGCGATGGCTGATGTTGAGTGCGCGCTCCAGCACTGGCACCGCTTCCTGATGGCGGTCGAGCAACGCCAGGGAATAACCCAGGCCGCGCAGCGGATCGAGCAACGCCACGCCGCTGCGTACGCCGGCCAACTCGATGATCTGCAAAGCTTCGCGATAGGAGGTCTCGGCGTTGACCTTATCGCCGCCGCTGAGCTGCGCGTTGCCCAGAAGCGTCAACGCGTTGGCGAGCTGTTCGGGCTGGTTGCTGGCGCGCGCCTGTTCTACCAGGCTGTGCGCTTCTTCGATGGCCGCGGTCCAATCTCGCTTGTCATAGCTCGCCCAGAATTCCTGCTGCGCTTCGGGGCGCTTCGGCAGCGGTGGCGCGGCGGCGGCCGGAATCATGAGCGTGGTCAGGCCGAGCAACATGCCCAGCCTGAGCGTTCGTAACCAGGCGTTGGACGGTTGCCTGATTCTCATGACCCACCCCCCAAGCTCATCTCGATCTCGTTGTGCGTGCTATGACGAGAGGCTACGACTCGAGCCGCGCCCGCACAAGATGAGCTTTTCCGTGGTGCTCACTTGCTGAAGAGATAGTGCGATACGAACCATTCGCGGCCGCCGCGATAGCCCCACAGCTCGGCGCAGGCCATGAAGAACACGCGCCAGTACACCCACCAGCGGCGCATGTTCTCGGCGCCGTAGGTGGCCGCCAGAATCGGCTCGACCCGAGCTCGATTGGCGTCCATGTTGGCCAGCCAACACTCGCTGGTGCGGCTGTAATGCGTGCCATCCACGCGCCAGTGCTCCTGCAGGCGCAGATCGCGCTGGAAATAACTCAGCAGGTTGTCGCTCGGCATGATGCCGCCGGTGAAGAAGTAACGGGCCATCCAGTCGTTCTCGTCGCGCACCTCGAACGGATAGGCGTAGTCGCGGTGAGTGAAGATGTGCACGAACAACGTGCCGCCGGGGCGCAGCCAGGAGCTGATGCGCGCCAGCAGCTGTTCGTAGTTGCGCATGTGCTCGAACATTTCCACCGAGACGACGCGGTCGAAGCACTGGTGCTCCAGCGCCAGGTCGTTCATGTCACAGGTGATGATCTGAACGTTGCGCAGCCCGCGACTCGCGGCGCGAGCTTCGATGAACTGCTTTTGCGTACGTGAGTTGGAGACGGCGGTGATGCGTGCGTTCGGATAGCGCTCCGCCATCCACAAGGTGAGCGAGCCCCAGCCGCAGCCGAGCTCCAGGATGTCTTCGCCGTCCGCGATGCGGGCGCGGCGGCAGGTGAGCGCCAGCATCTCCGCCTCGGCGTCGTCCAGCGAGGTGACGCCCGGCTGGAAGTAGCACGATGAATACTTCATGTGCTTGCCCATGACCATTTCGAAAAACTCGCACGGCAGCTCGTAATGTTGCTCGTTCGCTTCGCGCGTGTTGATGGCGATCGGGCTGGCTTTGAGTTGCGCGATGAAGCGCATCAGGTGGCGCTGTTGCGCCTCTTCAGTGGTGCGTTTCTCTTCGCGCAGCCGCTCCGCCAGCAGTCGCCGAATGCCGAAGCGCACCAGCGAATCGGGCAGCATGTCCCTCGCGAGCAGGCGGAACGGCAGAGAAATGGCTGGATCGGCCGGACGCGGTGTGATGGCTGTGGCGGTCATGGCTCAACTTTTACTTGGCAGCGGAATAAACATACTGGTGCGCTGCTGATACTCCCGGTAACGCTCGCCCTTGGAGCGCAACGCCTGCTCCTCGGTTGCTTTGACGCCGGTCACGTTGATCAGGAAGTGCAGCATCAACGCCGGCATCGCCAGTGCCAGCCAGCCCCAGGGGGAAGCCAGCGCGAACACGGCGTAGCCGATCCAGATCGTCCATTCGAAGAAATAGTTCGGGTGGCGCGAGTAGCGCCACAACCCTACATCGCACACCGCGCCGTGATTGGATGCAGAGCGCTTGAAAGACGCGAGCTGGCTGTCGGCGATGCTTTCCCCGATCAGGCCGGTCAGCCAGATAGCCACACCCATGACCTCCAGGACATGCAGACGCGGCTCGGGATTGAGGCAGGCGATGAGCAGTGGCAGGGCCAGCACGACGTTGAGCGCTGCCTGCAGCTGAAAGAAGCCGAAGAACATTGTATTGAGATTGCTCGCCCAGCGCTGACGGAGATCCTGATAGCGACCTTCTTCTGGCTCGCCGATGATGCGCTTGGCGAGATGCCCGGCCAGGCGCACGGACCACAGTGCGTACATGGTGGCGATGATCCACTTGCGTGTGTCCCAGCCATTCGCGAGCGCCGCGTACAACAATGCGAGCACGGCGAAGTTGCCGGACCAGCCGATGTCGACGTAGCTGAAGTTACGATTGCGAATGCCGAGCAACCAGAGCGCGGTCATGATCGCGAAGACCAGCAGCGTGGCGAGCGTGACGAGCAACCACGGGCTCATCGTTGGGTGACTCCGCGAGAAGTCAGGATGTCACTGGCGGGCGCGCCGGGTGGGAGCTTGTGCAATTGCCAGAGCACGTAACTCGCCATCGCCATGTTGCCTAGAGTCATGATGAGCACGAACCACAGCAGCCGCGCCAGCGGGCCTCGCTCCTTGAAGCACACCCAGACGTAGAAGGTCAGAAAGCCGTAGTAGGCGTCGATCAAGGTCGCCAGAGTCCACCAGCGATCCGGCCCCTGCGTGAGGCCCTGCCACTGCCACACGGGCTGTTGCATGCTGGCCCACGCGGTGTAGGCGAGCAGAGACAGCAGAATGGCTGCAAACAGGATCTGCAGCAGGGCTCGGGTACTCATGATTTGCCTCGCGGTCGCTCGCCGGCCGTTCGATTACCTGGCCGCGTGCTTCCTTTATTTGATCGAGGTATTCGGCCGGGCACGGGTTGTGGATGCACCGGCCGCGAGGCAGCAGATCTACGCGCCGGGCCTTCCTATTGCCCGTGCGCGGGAGCGGGTCACGGGGGAGGGGTCGTCTTCCGCAAAGTCAGGCAGCCGAGCGAAAACGTTCCTTTGCTTCCGCCTGCCGAACTTCCGTGGCCTGCGAAGTAGCCGCGGTTGAACGCGAGACGTCGGTACTGAGGGTGAACATCCCAACGGCATCCAGCAGCGCCTCCACCTGAGTGCGCAGCGATTGCGCCACCGCGGCAGTCTCTTCAACGCGAGCGGCATTCTGCTGAGTGTCACCATCGATGCGATCGATGGCTTGGTGCAGTTGGGCGATGTCGTCGCTCTGGGTGCGGCTCGCCATGGCGATCTGTTGCATGATGTGCGACACGCTCTGCACCGAGCTGAGGATCTCCTGCATGGTCTGGCCGGCGCCATTGACCAGCGAAGCGCCTTTCTCCACGTCTTCGAGCGAAGCATGGATCAGTTTCTTGATCTCGTTGGCGGCGCTTGCCGAGCGCTGAGCGAGATTGCGAACTTCGCTGGCGACGACGGCGAAGCCGCGGCCTTGCTCCCCGGCGCGGGCCGCTTCGACAGCGGCATTGAGCGCCAGCAAGTTGGTTTGAAAAGCGATCTCGTCGATCACCCCGATGATGTCGCCGATCTTTCGTGACGATCCGGTGATGGCCTGCATGGTCTGCACCACCTGTCCCACAGCCTGATTGCCGCGGGAGGCGACCTCGCGCGCGTCGTCCGAGACGCGTTCGCCATTCAAGGCATTGTCGAGATTGCGCTGCACGTTCTCTTGAACCTGCTGAGCGCGCTCCGCGGTAGTACGAACAGCGGACGATTGCGACGCTTCGCGCTGAGCGAGCTCGTCGTTGGAGCTGGCGATCTGCTGACCCGCGCCGTCGATTTCGCCGGTGACCTCACGAATCCTCAGCACCAGCGATTGCAACTGCGACTGGCTGGCGTTGAACGCATCGATGAGCTGCGCGATCTCGTCCGTACCGCGCGCTGGGTAATTCGTAGTGAGGTCGCCTTGTGCGAGCTTGCGCATGCGAGTCATCAGCGCCGCAAAGCCACGCAGGTTGGAAACGTAGAAGCTGGAGATCAGATAGACAGCCAGGAACAAACCGATGAACGTGATCGCCAGCAGCAGATTCCGGCGTTGCTCGAAACCCTCGATGCGAGTCGCGAGCAACTCATCGAGCACCGCTGTGGCCGCGGCCGACATCGCCAGAGTTTGCTCGCTGAGCTTGCCGCCAATACCCACTCGTGCCGCATCCGGCTCGCCCCGGCGCAACCGCTCGGCATGTTCCTTGAACTCGGCGTAAACCGCTTCGAACGCGCCGCTGTCGAGCTTGGGAATCAGCAAAGGATTCGCCGCCGTCGCGCGCTTGATGGCGAGCGCGAGCGAATCACGATACGTGGAGGCGCGAGCAGCGATGAACTGAATGGCGACGTCGTCCGCGCCGGATACCGAGCCCGCCGCTTGAATCTTCAGCGCCATGGCATCCAGCCGAGCAGCCGTTTCCGCCAGCTTGGGCGCATAGTCCATGACAATGGCCATCGCGTAGTAGGAATCCAGATCCGGATCGAGCGTCAGCTTGGAGTTATCGCTGATCAAGCCATAGAGCGAGAGCGCCTGCGCGGCGAGATCGTCGACGTCGCTGCCACCCCAGCTGCTACTTAGCGCGCGCAGTTCATCTTTGAGCGCCAGGGCGTCGCCCTGCGATTCGTTCAAGGCACGCGCTTTGTCCAGCGCCTGCGATCCGTTGGCGCTCGCGTCGCCGCCGGCACGTCGAGCCGCCAACGCCGCCATGAACTCGTTCATGGACGCGACATGCGCCGTACCCAGCTGCTCCTGCTGGGCGAACTCGATATTGCTTTTCGAATAGCTGGCCACGCCGTACACCGCGACGCATAGCGGCACCATGAAAGCGGTGCTGATGATGGCGAACTTGATCGGCAGCCGAGCGACCTGCATCAAGCGGATTCCGGGCGCGAGTAAACGGTCCAAGGTGCTCGACATACGTGGTTATCTTAGTTCGCGGCCAGCCGGATTCGGGCGAAGCTCACCCATGGGCGGAATCGGCTCGGCCGTCGCGATCTTGAGTCAGCGCTTGCACTCGATTCGTGAAAGGCCGGAAGCTTTCGCGCCGTTCTGTGACCGGGTTCACCCGTGCGCGGCGCCGGAGCCGACTTGTGGCGGCCGGCCGGCGTCGGGGGGAACCCGACAACCCGTTGCACGCGTTTGAACCTATCCACCGCCATCCACTCGAGCCGCCAACCACCGCCATGACTGACGACCCGCTTTGGTACAAGGACGCGATCATCTATCAGATGCACGTCAAGGCGTTTCACGACGCCAATGGCGACGGCATGGGCGATTTCGCCGGCCTGACGCAGAAGCTCGACTACATCCAGGAGCTGGGCGTCAACACCATCTGGCTGCTGCCGTTCTATCCGTCTCCGCTGCGCGACGACGGTTACGACATCGCCGAATACACCAACGTGCACCCCGACTACGGCACGCTGGAGGACTTCCGCCAGTTCATCGATGAAGCGCATCGCCGGGGGCTGAAGGTGATCACCGAGCTGGTCATCAACCACACCTCCGATCAGCATCCCTGGTTCCAGGCCGCGCGGAAGGCGCCGCCCGGCTCGCGCGAGCGCGAGTTCTACGTATGGAGCGACGACGACAAGAAGTTCGCCGGCACGCGCATCATCTTCACGGATACCGAAACCTCCAACTGGGCCTGGGATCCGGTGGCGGGCCAGTACTACTGGCATCGCTTCTTTTCACATCAGCCGGACCTGAACCACAACAATCCCGAGGTCGTCGAGGCGGTGATCCGCGTGATGCGCTTCTGGATGGACCTGGGCGTGGACGGCATGCGGCTCGACGCCATTCCGTATCTGTGCGTGCGCGAAGGCACCAACAACGAAAACCTGCCCGAGACGCACGCCGTGCTCAAGCGCATGCGCGCCGCGATGGATGAAAGTTATACCGGCCGCATGTTTCTCGCCGAAGCGAATCAATGGCCGGAAGACGTGCGCGAATATTTCGGGGAGGGCGATGAATGCCACATGGCGTACAACTTCCCGCTCATGCCGCGAATTTTCATGGCGGTGGCGCTGGAGGATCGCTATCCCATCGCCGAGATCATCCGCCAGACGCCGGATATCCCGGAAAACTGCCAATGGGCCATCTTCCTGCGCAATCACGACGAGCTGACGCTCGAGATGGTCACCGATCGCGAACGCGACTATATGTACCGGATGTATGCAGCCGAGCCGCGCATGCGAGTGAACGTCGGCATCCGTCGCCGCCTCGCGCCGCTGCTCGGCAACGATGTCGACCGCATCAAGCTGATGAACAGCCTGCTGCTGTCGATGCCCGGTTCGCCGATTATTTATTACGGCGACGAGATCGGCATGGGCGACAACATCTACATCGGCGATCGCAATGGCGTGCGCACACCGATGCAATGGAGCATCGATCGCAACGCCGGCTTCTCGCGCGCCGATCCGCAGCGGTTGTATCTGCCCGTGATCATGGATCCGATCTACGGCTATCAGGCCGTCAACGTGGAAGCGCAAAGCCGCGATCCGTCGTCGCTGTTGAACTGGACGCGCCGCATGCTGGCGGTGCGCCGGCAGTTTCAATGTTTCGGTCGCGGCTCGTTGGAGTTCGTACGGCCGCAGAACCGCAAGATCATTGCGTACGTGCGAAGCTGCGGCAACGAGCTGATCCTGTGCGTCGCCAACCTGTCGCAGACCGCGCAGGCGGTGGAGTTGGATCTGTCGAAGTACAAAGGCCGCGTGCCGGTGGAGCTGATGGGACGCAACGCCTTTCCGCCGATCGGCGATCTGCCGTATTTCCTCACCTTGCCGGCGCATGGCTTTTTCTGGCTGCAGCTGAGCGACTCGGCGGCGCCGCCGGCATGGCACGTGGAACGCCTGCCTGCCACCGAGTTGCCGGTGCTGGTGTTGTCGGAGGGGCTCGCGACCTTCCTCCCCGAAGTCACCCAGGCCGCCAGCGGCGGTCTCATGCGCCGCACGTTGCAACAGCTCGAAACCGAAGTGCTGCCGGAATTCATCAGGGCTCGCGGCTGGTTCTCGCACAATCGCGGCGATATCACAGCGCTGCACCTCGGCCCGCGCAGTGTGTGGCGCTACGAGCAGCGCTCGTACTTGCTCTGCTTCGTGGACGTCGAGGGCGCCAGCGGCGGTCGTCGTCGCCATGTCTTCCCGCTCACCATCGGTTGGGAGGACGGCTCCGACGACATTCTGCGCACGGCGGAATGGACGCTGGCGAAAGTTCGCCAGCATGCGCGCGCCGGTGTGATGATCGATGCGTTTGCCGATCCGTTCTTCTGTGTCGGGCTGGTGCAGAACATGGCCAATGGCGCGACGCTGCCGTTCGCCGGCGGCGAGATCCGCTTCCATGCGCTCGCGCCGCTGCCGGCGTTGCCAGAAGCCGATCTGCAGCACGTGCGCCATGTCGGTGCGGAGCCGACCAACACCAACATCATCATCGACGATTCGTTGTTCCTGAAAGCTTATCGGCGTGCCGAGACCGGGCCGAATCCGGACTTGGAGATGACGAGATTGCTGACCGAAGCGGGCTTCAGGGCCATCGCTCCGTTGCTCGGATACATCGTCTGGGAGGCGGAGGAGACCACCCCGCTAGCTGCGCTGTTCTCGTACGTGGGCAACCAGGGCGACGTTTGGACGTACGCGCTCAATCACCTCGAGCGCTACGTGACATTGATTTCTGCGCAGGACGCCGCCACGCCCGAGCAGCCGCATGCATTGTTCACCACTCAGATGCAGACGCTCGGCCGGCGCATCGGTGAAATGCATGCGATTCTGGCCAAGGCCCAGGATGTGGCGTTCGCGCCCGAACCGATCCGCTCTCAGGATCTGTCGCGCTGGTACAGCGCCGTGCAGTTCGAAGCAGATGCCGCGCTGAACGCGCTCCAACAACGTGTGTCCACCTTGCCGGAAGCGACGCGCACGCGAGCCGAGCAGTTGCTCGGCGAGCGTGAACGTTTGTTGACTCACATTCGCGAGCTGACGGCCGAGCCCATCAACGGCCTGCGCACGCGAGTGCACGGCAATTTGCATCTGGCGAAGATCTTGCTGGTGGCCGACGATTTCCTGCTCACGGGCTTCGAAGGAGACATGAGCTTGCCCATCGCCGAACGCCGGCAGAAGGATTCGCCGCTGCACGATGTCGCCAGCGTGCTGATCTCGTTCCATTACGCCAGCAGTGTGGCGCTCGAGCATGCGCTCACGCATCGCCCCGAGCAGCGTGAGCGCCTGGAGCCGGAGCTTGCGCAATGGCTGCAGTTGACCACGCAGGCGTTCATGAAGGGTTATCGTCGCGGCGCGGCCGAGTCTGGCGTGCTGCCCTCGGACGAGGCGGGCATGCAGCGGCTGCTGAAACTGTTCATGATCATTCGCTCGGTGTACGCGTTGCGAACCGAGTTGGCGTCGCGACCGGAAATGATCGCGGCGGCCGTCGACGCTCTGCTGGATCAGTCGCGCAGCGGCTAGTCGAAGCTTTCGGTGGTGTAGAGCAAAACCTGCATGTCGGCTGGCCAGAAGTCCGCGGGCCAGCCGGCTTTCAATTTCAGATGACGGATGAAGCGGCGCGGATCGGGCAGCTGCTCCCACACCGCTGGCAAAAACGTGCTGCGTCTGAGGCCGGCTCGAAGAATCACGCCATCGATACCCGGACGCAGGATCTCCAGCAACTCCGCTTCACTACGGACGTCGCAGGGTTGTGGCTCGCTGAGTACCGAGATCTGCACGCCGGCATCGGCCCATTCCGGCGGCGTGAGCGCTGGGAACCTTGGATCCGCGAACGCCGACGCCCACGCATTGTTCCAAACATCCACGTGCAGCGGACGCGTTGCTTCGATGGTGCCGCAGCAGCCGCGCAATTCTTCGCCGATGCGCAGCGTGACGAACGAGGCGCCCGGGCGATCCAACTCCGGATCGAAGGGCTCGCCGGGTGCAGGAACGAGCTCGCCGCTCGGCAATGCCGCTTCGACGGATGCACGCGCGAGCGCGAGCAGCTCAGTGCGTTGTCGTGGACCCAGACTCATGGAGAGCGAAAGCTCCGTAGCCCACCACACGATTTCGGTCGCCGGCCGTATCGCCAGAGTTGCAGCGGGCGATCTCGGAGATGCGCGCCTCGCGTTGCCGAGCCAGAAATGAAAGGCCATTGATCCCGATGCAGCCGCACGCCTGTTCGCCGGTCAACGACGGCTCGCTGCGCAAGATCGCCTCGATGGTTTCCGCATCCACGGCGCGCGCCTCGTCGTAAGGCAAGTAATGGCTCAGATCGGAGCTCACCAGGATCAATGTTTCCGGGCCGCCCCAAACGTCCGCGAGCACCGCCGCCACGGCGGGCGGGGAGGCCGAGCCAAGCGCGATGGGCAGCAGCGTGAAATCATCGAACAGCATTTGCAGAAAGGGCAGCTGCACCTCGAGGCTATGCTCGCTGGCGTGCGGCGCGTCCGACTCGATCATCTGCTCGTGAGCGAGCGCCCGCTGCTTGAGTTCCCGATCGACTGTCACCATACCTAGCGGCGTTTGCAAGATTTCGGCCGCAGGCGCCGCCATGCCTCGCAGATAAACGCGATGGCTGGGGCCGATGAGTACGATGCGACGAATCTGCCTACGCTGATGTGCGACCTGTGCGTACGCAGCCGCGGCGATGACGCCCGAATAGATGTAGCCCGCGTGCGGCACGATCAGCGCCTTGGGGGCGGGACCCGCCACGGTGGGCGCCTGTGCTAAATACTCCGATACCGAGTCGCGCAACTCGGCCGGATCGCCCGGATAGAACAGGCCGGCCACGGCCGGCGATCGAACCTTGGTGCTCACTTTTTCCGCGTTCCCCCGGTTAGCGATCGGGCGCATGATGTGAAACGCACGTATGTATACGCCGGTCGCCAGTTCGATGAAAGTTCGCCTGCCGGCCGCTCGACTCTGAATGTCCGCTTATGAAAATTCATCCTACGAAGTACTGGCATGTGTTGGAGGACGGCCGCGTTCAATGCGACGTCTGTCCGCGTGAGTGCCGCATGCACGAGGGGCAGCGCGGTCTTTGTTTCGTCCGCGGTGTCGAACGCGGCGAGGTCAAACTCTATACGTACGGACGATCCAGCGGGTTCTGTGTGGACCCGATCGAGAAAAAGCCGTTGAATCATTTTCTGCCGGGGACCTCGGTGCTGTCGTTCGGCACCGCCGGCTGCAATCTCGCCTGCAAGTTCTGCCAGAACTGGGACATGAGTAAATCGCGCGAGATGGACACGCTGGCCGACCAGGCATCGCCGGAGATGCTGGCGGCGGCTGCAAACAGGCTCGGATGCTCCAGCGTCGCCTATACCTACAACGATCCGGTGGTGTTCATGGAGTATGCGATGGACGTTGCCGACGCTTGCCGCGCGCTCGGGGTGAAGAGTGTCGCCGTGACTGCGGGTTACATGAGTGCCGCGCCACGTGCCGAGTTCTACAAGCACATGGATGCCGCCAACGTCGACCTCAAAGGCTTCACCGAGCGCTTCTACAAAAAGATCTGTGGCGCCGAACTGGGCCCGGTGCTCGACACGCTGGAGTATCTGAAACGGGAAACCTCGGTCTGGTTCGAGATCACCACGCTGCTGATTCCGGACGAGAACGACTCGGACGCCGAGCTCGATCGAATGACTCGCTGGATCATGGACAAGCTGGGGCCGGACGTGCCGCTGCATTTCACGGCATTCCATCCGGATTGGAAGATGCTGGACAAAACGCGCACGCCGGCTTCCACCCTTACTCGCGCAAGAAACATTGCGCGTGCCAACGGGCTGCACTATGTGTACACGGGCAACGTTCACGACTCCGAGGGGGCGAGCACCTACTGCGCGGGCTGTAACAAACGAGTCATTGAACGCGACTGGTACGAGCTGGGGGAATGGAAGCTCGATGCACGCGGCAAATGTTCGCACTGTGGTGCGCAGCTGCCGGGCGTGTTCGATGGAGCCGCGGGCAAGTGGGGCGCTAAACGTATGCCGGTGCGTCTGGCGGCGGGCGCCCGGTAGCGACAAAAGCCAGCAACAAAAAAACCCGCCGACATCGTCGCCGGCGGGCTGTCGCTCAGCTCTTCAGTTCAGTTCGACACGCGGCCGCTAGAAGCGCCACTGTCCCGTCAGCCAGATCGCGTTGGAATTCTCCGCATCTTCCAGATCGATCTCCTCCCACTCGAGCTTGGCGTGCAGGCGCTCGAAGAACGTAGCACCGACGCCGAAGCCATACATGAGATCCTCGCCGCTGTCGCTCGAATCGAAATCCAGGTCGGTGGGATCGTCGATGTTGGCGGTGATATCGAGATCGTAGAAATAATAGCCCAGCTTGGCCGACAGCTCGACCGGTCCGAGCGGGAACGTGCCGATCACCGACGGCGCGAAACCTGCAAGCTCCGCGCGATAGTTGCCGCTGGTACCGCTGGTGCTGAAGTCGTCTTCAGGACCGCCGTAATCGACATACGCTGCCTGCAAAGCAATATATGGATTGATGCGCCAACCCACGAATGCCTGCCATGCCGTATCGTCGTCGTCGAGACGACCCAAGGCTTCGTCGATGGTGTCCGCGCCGTTGATTTCGATATCGAACTGGCCGACGCCGCCGCCGATATACAAGCCTTCGTCGTTCTCCGGGGACTGCGCGTACGCGGCTCCCGAGCCGAGCGCCAGCAGTGTTGCCGCAATGATTACGCGATTCATGCACACTCTCCTGTGAGTATTAAAAGTACGAGCTGCCCGCCGGCCGGCATAGCAGCGTTCCGCTTTTGCAACTCGCGTGTGCAAAACGCTTTGTCGATGCGGCGGTTCCCTGCGGCGTCCGCGCTACTGACCAAATACCCAACGTATCAGTTCGGCATGCACTGCTTCACCGCTGCCGGTCTGCGCGCCGGGGTGATTGACCATGATCACCACGACGTAAGTTTTGCCTGAAGCCGCGTTCACAAATCCCGCCAGCGCGCTGACGTTGTCCAGATGACCGGTCTTCAACCGGATGCGTCCCTGCATGCCGGGCGACTTGAAACGATTGCGCAATGTTCCATCGGTCGCGGACAGCGGCAGCGAGGCGGCGAACTCGGGCATGAACGGGCTGTGCCAGGCCTGGTCGAGCATTTCGCCCAGACCGCGCGCCGTCACTCGTTCAGCTCGTGACAAGCCTGAACCGTTGTCCAGCACCAGTCCCGGCATGGTGATGCCGTGCTCAGAAAGCCACAAACGGATGGCGTTGCGGCCGCTTTGGACCGTGGCCGGCGGGCCGTACTTCTCTACGCCGAGCGTCAGCATCAAATGCCGCGCCATCACGTTGTTGGAATATTTGTTCACCAGTCGAATCACTTCCGCGAGCGGCGCCGACTCGTGTTCATGAAACAGCTTGGCCTCGGACGGCAATGTTTCGACTCGCATGCCGCCTTCCAGGACGCCGCCCGACTGTGTCCATAGAGTTCGGAACGTGCCGTACGCGTAGTCGGGCGCGGTCATGATGGCGCGGCTGATGGAGTAACTGCCGCATGCTGCCGGCAGCACTCCGCCGACCACGATCAGATTCGGATTGTCGATCGGATCAGGCGAGGCGAACGTGACACCGGAGGTGTAACACTTGCCGCCGATCAGCCGCACCTGATTCTGAATTTGCAAGCCGGCGGGCAGGGGATTGACCAGGATCATCGGTCGCGCCTGCTGCTCCTTGGCGATGAGCGTGAAGCGCGAGGTCTGGAAATTCACCATCAGCGCATCGGGGAGCACGTTGTAGCTGCGGAACGGCTGATCATCGAAATCGCCGCGATTGCCCGCGGCGGGCGCGAAGTAGGCGTTGTCGATGACGAAGTCGCCGGTGATCTTGCCGAGGCCTCGTTCACGCAGACTGTTAACGAAGCGCCACCACTGCTCTGCCGTGATGTACGGGTCACCGCCGCCGACTACGAACAGATCGCCGTCCAGTACGCCGTTGGACATACGGCCGTCGACATAGGCGCGGGTTTTCCACGTGTAGCCCGGACCGAGCGTGTCCAACGCCACATAGGTGGTCAGCACCTTGATCACCGACGCCGGGCTGCGCGGCTGATCGGCGTTCACTTCCAGGATGTCTTCGTTGGTGGCGGCGTCTCGCACATAGATGCTGAGATTCTTGGCCGGGATGCCGACGCGGTTCATTGCGCGCAGCACGGCGGGCGGCACCGATTCGCGCGCCCATGCGAGCGGATGAAAGACAGCAGCGATGAACGCGACCAGCGCGACGAGGGCTTTCAGCATTCCACATGTTCTTCTGTACGGGTACGCCGCATACTGCGCGCTTCCGGGGCTGGAGACCATTGGGCAAACGACGATGCGGCGACTGTGGAACACCTTTCTTAAAGGCCTGGCGGCGGTGCTGCCCGTGGCGCTCACCGTCTACGTCGTGTTCTGGCTGGCGAAGACCGCCGAGTCGGTGCTCGGCGAGCCGCTGCGTGCGCTGCTGCCCGAAGATCGTTACTGGCCGGGTCTGGGCCTGCTAGCCGCGTTCCTGCTGATTCTGATCGTCGGGCTGCTGGTCGACGCATACATCGTGCGGCGCCTGTTCCGCTTCGGCGAGTCGGTGCTCGCGCGCATTCCCATCGTGAAAACCATCTTCGGCGCGTTCAAGGATTTCAGTCGTTTCCTGCCCGCCGGCGGCAAGGCCCGTGATTTGAAACGTGTGGTGCTGTGGCGCTTCGGCAGCGCGCAGCTGATCGGCTTCGTCACCGAGGAGCAGGTGAATCCCAAGCTGTTTGGCGCCGCCGAACAGGACCTCGTCGCGGTGTACTTCCCGATGAGTTATCAGATCGGCGGCTACACCATGTATCTGCACAAAGACGAGCTTCGCGAAACCGAGCTGTCGGTCGAAGAAGCCATGCGCCTGGTGCTGATCGGCGGCGTGACCAGCCACGCCCAAGCCCCGCTCGCCGCCGCCGAGAACTAATGAACGGGCAGTCTTTTACACCCAACTGTGACCGCTCTCTCGGCTTGCCACTTCCTGTACAGCAACTGCCAATTCTTGTCACCCTCGCAGCGTCACTTGAACTGTGCCGGGTTTAACAATTTGAGACTCTGCCTCGCGCGGGTTGAAACCGACTGCTGTTACGATTTCGGACATACTCCTTGGAAGGTCTGCCAGCAACGGTCTGCTCGTGTCGGAAGCCAATCTTCGACAAATTCGCGTGCTGCATATCGTGAGCGCCGGTGGCGTTGCGAACAGTCTGCAGCCCTCGCTATTCATGCCTCTGCTCACGCGCTTGCCGCGTCAGCGCGTGAAGGCGCAGGTCGCGTGCTTGTCGCCGGGCGCCGTGCCTTCGGCGGTGTTGCGACAGAATGGTGTGCCGACCTTCGATCTGGCGCTGTCACGCAAACGTTTCTCGCCCACGGCGTTCGGTGAGCTGGTGCAATCGGCTCGTCACTTCCGCCCCGATGTAATCCAGGCTTGGGGTCACACCGCGCAGATTCTCTCCACCATGCTTCGCAAGCGCTGCGACTGGAAGCCGCGGCTGGTGTGGAGTCTCGCGGATACCGCTCCGCTGACCAAGAATGCGGGCTTCATCGATCGACAGAAACTCAAGTACGCGGCCAAGTTTGCTGCGCGCGCCGATCGCATTGTTTATACGTCCGAGGCCGCAGCCGCTCAGCATCGACGCGTCGGCTTCCCGGACGGCGGTCACGAGACCGTGCCCCCCGGCGTGGACGCCACCCGTTTCAAACCCGACTTCGCTGCTCGTCGCAGGCTGCGCGAGGAGTTGAGTCTGCCGGGTGAAACATTCGTCATCGGCATGGCGGCGCCGTTCCAGCCCGAGTTCGATCACTCCACCTTGCTCAAGGGGATTGGCGAGCTGGTCAAAATCAACCCCAACCTCGCGGTGGTGCTTGCGGGGCACGGCGTGCAGAAGGGCAATGCGCCCCTGATGGCGCTCATCGGCGGCGGCGCGCTGGCGACTCGCGTGCACCTGCTGGGTGAATGGTCCGACGTGAATGCGCTCTATAACGCGTGCGATGTTGTTTGCTCGAGCGCGGTGAACGATCAGTCGCGCATGAATGTCGTCATGGCGATGTTGTGTGGCGTGCCTTGTGTCGCGACTGGCATTGGCGCGCAGGGCGAGGTCATCGGGCAGCACGGTGTGGCGGTGGAGCCGGGCAATCCGGCGGCGTTCGTCAAAGGCATCACACGAGTGATGCAGTTGTCGGCCGAGAAACGGACCCACTTGGCGCAGGGCGCACGCAAGCACGCGCTCGCCAACTATGTGTATGTGCGCTCGCTGCAGAAATATCTGCAGCTTTATTACGATTTGATCGGGCGTCAGTCGCTGGTCAGCAACGATCTGCCGACGCCGGAGATCGATGCCACGCTCACGGTGCCGCCGGCCCTGCCGAGCGAAGCCGAGATGAATGCCAGCAAGCGCAAGCCCATTACAGTGGTCGACCTGTCCGATCCGGATTCGCTCGAATCCAAGGTTGCCGAGCGCGCGCCCGAAGAGTTGCCGAAGTGGCGTATCGAACAGGAAGAGGAACGCAAGAAGCGCGAGGCCGAGTTGGCTGCTCAGGTGGCGGCGAGCAAGTCGGTCGGCGATGTGTTGCAGGTGTTCGAGGTTGAGCAGGCCAAGGCGGCCAGCTCCGAAACGCCCATGACGGAACGGGCGCGCGGTGTCGCCGACGATACCGAGGAGTTGTTGTCGCCCGAGTTGCTGGCGGCCGAGGTTCCCGTTGCGCCTCGCGCTTCGCACAGTGCTGCTTCTTCCAAGAAGGCTTCCTCTTCAGCGCCGGCTCCTGCCGTTTCTGCTCAGGACGCTGCTAAACAGGCCGCTCTCAAAGCGGCTCGCATGGCCGCGCTGCAACCCATCACCCCGCCGTCACGCCCTGTCGCCGCGCCGAAGGCGCCGGCTGCGGTGACGAGGCCGCCTGCTACTAAGGCTTCGCCTGCTACTCGGCCGCCCGCGTCGCCTTCGCCTGCGATCGCCGATGATTTCGACTTCGCACTCGAGACCACCAAGCCCGCCGCAGCCGTGAAGCCCGAGTCGGCGAAGGTTGCCGCGAGCCTCTCAACGTCCGATGTGGCGAAGCCTGCCGCGAATATTTCAGCGCCTGATTTGACGAAGGCTGCTGCGAATATCCCAGCGCCCGATGTCACGAAGGCTGCTGCGAATATCCCAGCGCCCGATGTCACGAAGGCTGCTACGAATATCCCAGCACCCGAGGTCACCAAGGCTGCAGTGGGCATCCCGGCGGCCGATCTGATGATGGCTGCTGCTGCGGCAGTCAGCTCTGACCCGCCGAAGTCTCCCGCCCCTATCTCGGCCGCGGACGCCGAGCCGCTCGACATTGGCAGCACTCAACCGATCGAGATGTTGCCGGAAAGCGCGCTGTTGCAGGCGGCCACGCCAGGTGTTCCGGGCGCGCCCACGGCCGAACAAAAGGCGTCGGGCGATGCTCCGGACATGCTGCCGGACTTTTCGTTGTTGCCTGCGGCTGAGCTGAATGCGTCAACCGCCCCCGTGGACCCGTCGGTCGCCGATCTCGGCGGCACGCCGCCGCTGGACCTGCTCCCGGAAATCACACTGCTGCCACCCATCGAGTCGACTATGTCGCCCGCCCCGGCGGCCGAGCCGGTGCAAGCGGAGGCGGTCGGTTTAGAGCTGCCGGAGATGCTCCCAGAGATTGCGTTGTTCCTCGACCCGCAAGCTCACGCCATCCCTGTATCTAGCTCGGTCTCCACCAGGCAAGACTCCGTCTCGCAGACGCTCGACGAACCATCGAGCGCCCCGTCGTCTCCGCCCGCCGCCTCGTCGGTTGCCGCCGAGCCGGCTAAGAAAGATCTGCTTGCGCCGGCGGCCGAAACGCAAGCGAAGGCCGCGCCGACTTCGGCAGCCGTACCGTCGGTGGTCGCCGAGCAGGGCAAGAAAGATGTGCCTGCGCCGTCGCCTGTCGCTGAGCCGGTCAAGAAGACGGCGTTCGATAGCCCGCAGCCGATGGGAATGTTTTCGCAGGCATTGGCGAATGCAACCTTGCGACTTGCTGCGTTCACAGCGAAGGCGGCGGAGGCTTCGCAGGCTCCGTCGAACGAGCAGCCTGCAAAGGCGACTGCGACGCTCGTGAGTGCGAGACCGGCAGTGGACAAGAACGCAGCCACAAGCCCTGAATCGAGCGTCGCGCACGAGCAGGGCAGGGATAGCGCACAGGTCACAAGCACCGGGCCGACGACGAACAACGAGAGCGTCAGCGAGCTCGCATTGCTGGCGACGGGACAATGGATGACCATGCAGTGGCCCGGAGTGAAATCCGAGCCAACGCATCGGAATGGTGAGGAGCTCAGCGGTGCGGAAGCGCTGTCGTTGATCTCGACCCCGGCCCCGGACACGACGTCCGATGCGTCACGAGATCCAACGGTGAAGCTGGCGCTGCTGCAAGATCCGGCCGCCGAGCCGAAGCGCGCCGCAAACGCCAAATAAGCCCCGAAAAACCCCCAGCATCAATCGATCGTTCCGACCGAAGATGCGGCAGTGATCTATAGGCAAGCCGAGCGGCGGCTCCAACACGAGCACGCCACTCGGAACAAAGAATTACTTGGCCTTCGCCAACCCGGCAGCATCCTTGGCGAGCTGCTCGATCGCAGCCCAATCGCCCGCCCGGATCTTATCCGTCGGCGCCACCCAGGAGCCGCCCACGCACGCCACATTGGGCAGGGCCAAGAAGTCCGGCGCGGTGGCGCGAGTGATGCCGCCGGTGGGGCAGAACACCACTTCGGGGAAAGGTGCGCCGAGGGCCTTGAGCATGCCGATGCCACCGGCTTGCTGAGCAGGAAACAATTTGAATGTGTCGTAACCCCAGCCCAAGCCCGCCAGCAGCTCGGTCGGCGTCATGATCCCGGGCAGCATCGGAAACGACGCCGCCCGCGCGGCCGCCGCCATCTCGGCAGTGAGTCCGGGGCTCACGCCGAACTGAGCGCCGGCACTGCCGGCAGTAACGAAATCGCCAGGACGCGCCAACGTCCCCACGCCGACAACGGCATCCGGCACCGCCTTCCGCATTGCTTCAATGGCCGGCAACGCCGCCGGCGTACGCAACGTAACTTCCAGCACGCGCAAACCACCGGCGCACAGCGCACGTGCCAGAGGCACGGCGTGATCGATGTGCTCGATGGTGAGCACGGGAATGACGGGAGCCAGCGCGAGGATCGATCGGATATTCATGGAGGAGAGGAGTGATTGATGACTATGGAAGAGATCAAGTGCCGCCGAAAATCGAAGCAGCGCCGGCTTCGGCATCGCCGGCCGCCGCGCGGAACGTGGCGAACAACTCGCGGCCTACACCAAAAGCGTTGCGACTCAGATCGGGCTTGGGCACGGAACGGGCGCGCAACACCGCATCGGGCACGCGAACTTCGAGCATGCCGGTGTAGCTGTCCAGCCGGATGACATCGCCATCCTGCACTTTCTCGAGCGGCCCGCCGTTGAGACATTCCGGCGTAACGTGAATCGCCGCGGGAATCGCACCGGACGCACCGGACATGCGCCCGTCGGTCACCAACGCGACCTTGAATCCCTTGCTCTGCAGCGACGTGAGCGTAGGCGTGAGCTGGTGCAACTCCGGCATGCCATTGGCGCGAGGCCCTTGGTAACGAACCACCACCACGCAATCGCGCGACAACTCGCCCGCTTTGAACGCCTTGATCACATCTTCCTGATCGTTGAACACACGCGCCGGCGCCTCGACCACGCGATGCTGAGGCTGAACAGCGGACGTCTTGATGACACCGCGACCCAGATTCCCTCGCAGCACTTTCAGTCCGCCATCAGCGCCAAATGGATCTGTGATCGGCCGCAGCACTTCGGGATCGCCGCTTTGCTCCGGCGCCGGACGCCATCTCAGCCCGTCCGGCGACAGCCATGGCTCCCGCGTGTACGCATCGAGGCCCTGACCGACGACGGTCACCGTATCCTGATGCAACAACCCCGAGCCGATCAGCTGACGAATCAGGAAGCCCATGCCGCCCGCGGCATGAAAGTGGTTCACGTCGGCAGCGCCGTTGGGATAGATGCGCGCGAGCAGCGGCACGATCTCGGACAGATCGCTGAAATCGTCCCAGTTGATATTGATGCCGGCCACTCGCGCCATGGCGACCAGATGCAACGTGTGGTTGGTCGAACCTCCGGTGGCGAGCAATCCAACCATGGCATTGACGATCGCCCGCTCGTCGACGGTGTCACACATCGGCAGGTATTCATCGCCCAGCGAAGTGATCTTCGCCGCCCGACGTGCGGCCGCGCTGGTCAGCGCATCCCGCAGGGGCGTGTTGGGTGTGACGAAAGCGGCGCCTGGCAGATGCAGGCCCATCACTTCCATCATCACCTGATTGCTGTTGGCCGTGCCGTAGAACGTGCACGTGCCCTGCGAGTGATAGCTCTGCGCTTCCGACTCGAGCAACGCGTCGCGGCCCAC
Organism: Steroidobacter gossypii; assembly: GCF_016801985.1. Lineage (GTDB taxonomy): Bacteria > Pseudomonadota > Gammaproteobacteria > Steroidobacterales > Steroidobacteraceae > Steroidobacter > Steroidobacter gossypii. The sequence goes on from NZ_JAEVLS010000001.1 coordinate 1,676,660, forward strand.
CTTGCCTTCGGCGAACAGCTGGCGAATGCGCGCCTTCTCTTTGTTTGGAATGCCCGAAGTCATGGGACCACCGGGCACGAAGATGGTGGGCAGATGGCCGAAGGTGAGCGCGCCCATGAACAGCCCGGGAACGATCTTGTCGCACACGCCGAGACACAACGTCGCGTCGAACATGTTGTGAGACAAAGCGACCGCCGTGGCCATGGCGATCACGTCGCGGCTGAACAGCGACAGCTCCATGCCGGGCTGACCTTGTGTCACACCGTCGCACATCGCCGGTACGCCGCCCGCAAACTGCGCGACTGCACCGACTTCGCGCGCAGCCAGCTTGATCAGCTCGGGATAGCGCTCCAGCGGGCGATGCGCAGACAACATATCGTTATAAGAAGAAACGATAGCGACATTAGGCCAGCGCCCGCCGCGCAGGGTGTCCTTGTCCTGCGCGTCCATGCCGGCGAAGCCATGCGCAAGATTGGTACAAGACAGCCCGCCCCGCGTGGGCTTATTTGACCGTGCTTCGCGCATGCGCTGCAGGTAGGCACTGCGGGTCGGATGGCTGCGCTCGCGAATCCTCTCGGTTACGGAGCGCACGCGTTCATGCAAGGGTGCGCTGGTTTTCATGGGGTCTGGCTGGCTTTGGGCGTCGGCTGGGTCATGCTTGGATTCTAACGAGTTCGCTGTCGCATCGCTTCGGGACAAGCGCACACGTTATCATCCGCGCCCTCGCAATCGAATCGGATCCGCGGTGGCCACGCTCGCACCAAACAAATGTCCACAAATGTCTCGTGCCCGTATCGACTACAGCCGGCGGCGGCAGCTGAGAATCGCGCAGCCGTGGTTTGCGGGCGTCGATCCAGGACGCTAAGTTAGCGGGCGCGATCGAGGATTTCCTGCAAGGCGTCAGTATTCATGCAACCTCTCCCGACTTTCGATCTGGTCCTGTTCGGCGGCACTGGCGATCTGGCCATGCGCAAGCTGCTCCCCGCCCTATATCGCCGCAAGGCGTCCGGCCATCTGTCGCCCAAATCGCGCGTGCTCGGTGTGGCGCGCAGCGAGTTGTCGCGCGATGAGTATCTGGCGCAGGTCCAAGCCAGCTGTCAGACGCACCTCGGCAAGGATTACGACGAGAAACGTTGGGCAGAATTTTCACAACACGTGGACTACCTGAAGGTGGACGCGTCCTCGGCCGAGGATTTCGCCGGCCTCGCCACCAAGCTGAAAGGTTGTGACGATCACGTGCGCGCGTTCTTCCTTTCGACCGCGCCGGATTTGTTCGCCCCGATCTGCGAAGGCCTCGCCCAGCACGAGCTGGTGACGTCGTGCTCGCGCGTGGTGCTGGAGAAGCCGCTCGGCCACGATCGCAAGTCGTCCGCCGAGATCAACGAGCGCGTCGGCAGCATCTTCAGCGAAAAGCAAATTTTCCGTATCGACCACTATCTCGGTAAGGAGACAGTGCAGAACCTGCTGGCGCTGCGTTTCGGCAACACGCTGTTCGAGCCGCTGTGGCGGCGGGGTCGCGTCAAGCACGTGCAGATCACGGTGGCCGAAGAGCTCGGCGTGGAGCGCCGTGCGCAGTTCTACGATGAGACCGGCGCGTTGCGCGACATGGTCCAGAACCATCTTCTGCAGCTCCTTTGCATCATCGCGATGGAGCCGCCCGCCACTTCCGATCCGGATGCGATGCGCGACGAGAAACTCAAGGTGCTGCGCGCGTTGCGTCCGCTGCGCGGTCGCGACGTTTTGCATCGAACGGTGCGCGGTCAGTACAAGGCCGGTGCGGCGGGCGGCAAGCCGGTGGTCGGTTATCTGGACGAGAAAGACGTGCCGGCCAACAGCAAGACCGAAACGTTCGTCGCGTTGCGCGTCGACATCGACTCCTGGCGCTGGGTCGGCGTGCCGTTCTATCTGCGCACCGGCAAACGTCTGCAGGAGAAGCTGTCCGAGATCGTGGTGACGTTCGAAGACGTGCCACTGTCCATCTACGAGCGCCCGGACACGCCGCAGGCCCTGAACCGCCTGGTCATTCAGCTGCAGCCGGACGAGAGCATCGAGCTCACCGTGCTGGCCAAGTTCCCGGGCGAGGTGATGCGGCTGCGGCCGGTCAATCTGAGCCTGGATTTCTCCGAGACCTTCAAGGCGCCGCGCCTGGACGCTTACGAGCGCTTGCTAACCGACGTGCTCAAGGGCAACTTGACGCTGTTCATGCGCCGTGACGAGCTGGATGCCGCCTGGGAGTGGATCGACCCGATCCGCGAAGCCTGGGATCAGGCCGACGAAGCGCCCAAGACCTACACCGCGGGCAGCTGGGGGCCGGCAGCGGCCAGCGCCCTGCTGGGCCGGGACGGGTTCGCCTGGCGCAACGAGCTGTAGAAATGGTCGCAACTGGCGAGCCGTCACCAGAACTGAGATAACTGCAAATAACTGGGCATTCATGCCAATCGGGAATTCGGGACATTCCGGGGGTACCGGCGGTGAGACATCCATGAGCTGGCTTCACGAACACCGCTTTCCGGATTCGCTGGCGCTGGCGCACGCCCTGTCGGGCGAGATCAAGGTGGATCTCGAGGAAGCCATTCAGGAGCGTGGCGCCGCCAGTCTGGTGGTGTCCGGCGGACGCACTCCGGTGAAGCTGTTTGAGCAGCTGCGCACCGAAAAGCTCGACTGGTCCAAGGTGTGGGTGACCCTGGCGGATGAGCGCTGGGTCGAGACCAATCAGCCCGCCAGCAATGAAAAACTGGTGCGGGAAACGCTGCTCACCGGCCCGGCCGCGGCAGCCCATTTCGTGGGACTGAAGAATCCGGCGCCGGCGCCCGAAGCGGGTGCCGATTGGGCCGCTCGCGCGTTGACCAGAGTGCCGCAGCCGTTCGACGTGGTGCTGCTGGGCATGGGCGAAGACGGTCACACCGCATCACTGTTCCCCGGCTCACTGGCGTTGACCAAGGCGCTGGATCGCTCGGCCCCGCCGGGCTGCGTCGCCATCAACGCGCTGACGGCGCCGCATGCGCGGCTGAGCTTGAATCTGTCGGCGTTGCTGGACTCACGCCGGATCATTCTGCACATCGAAGGAGAGTCGAAGTGGCAGGTTTATCAGCGCGCCAAAGCCGCCGGGCCGGTGGCCGAGCTGCCGGTGCGCTCGGTGCTGCAGCAGAAGGAAGCGCCCATCGACATCTACTGGGCGCCGTGATTCTCAACCAAGGCCACTGCACATGATTCAATCGACAGTTCCGCCCCGCATGATCGCGGACATCGGCGGCACCAACGCGCGTTTTGCTTTGCTGGACGGCATGGAGCGACGCGATGAGATCGTGCTCGCCTGCGCCGACTATCCCGATCTGGTCTCGGCCGCCGAGGAATATTTGAAGCGCGTCGGCGCCAGCGTTCGCGGCCGGCCGCTCGAAGCGGCGCTCGCGATCGCAGGTCCCGTGACCGGCGACATCATCCGCATGACCAATCATGTGTGGCAATTTTCAGCCGCTCACACGCGTCAGCAGCTCAAGTTGCGTCGACTCATCGTGCTCAACGATTTCACCGCGCTGGCGCTGGCCGTACGTCATCTCAAAGGCAGCGATCTGGAACAGATCGGCGGCGGCAAGGCGCAGCCCAATGCACCGATCGCGGTCATCGGTCCAGGCACGGGCCTCGGCGTGTCGGGCCTGATTCCCAGCGGCCAGCATTGGATCCCGCTGCAAGGCGAGGGCGGCCATGTGACGTTGTCGGTGATGAACGAACGTGAAGTCGCCGTGCTCCAGCAGCTTCAACAGCGCTTCTCGCATGTCTCGGCGGAGCGCGTGATTTCCGGGCCGGGATTGGTGACGTTGTACGACGCCATTTGCGGCGTCGAAGGCGTCGTGGCCGAAGTGCTCACGCCGCCGGAGATCACCAAGCGCGCGCAGGAAGGCACCTGCCGCTTGTGTTTCGAAACGGTCAGCATGTTCTGCGCCTTGCTCGGCACGATGGCCGGCAATCTGGTGCTTACTCTGGGCGCGCTCGGCGGCGCTTATATCGGCGGCGGCATTGCTCCCGGACTCGGGCCGATGTTTACGAGCTCGCGCTTCCGCGATCGTTTCGAAGACAAGGGCCGCTTCACCGACTATGTGGCGCGCGTGCCGACTTTTCTGATCCGAGCCGAGCTGCCGGCACTGCTCGGCTTGGCCACTGCGTTCACCGATCCGGGGCCGCGGCTCGAAGCGGACTGACCCGCCCTGTCACAAATTGGTCAGACCGCACTGGCACACTCATTGCAACTCGGTAGGCATCGAACCCTACGCAAGAGTGAGCGTGCATCGTGCGTGTGCTCGTTATCGCTGAATCCCCCGATGGTGCGGAGATCTTGAGAGCGGGCGTACAACTCGGCGGCCATGAGTTGACCGACGTTGTGCCCCTCGATAGTGCCTTGTCGCCCGCGCTGGCGCGGAGCAAGCCCGACGTTCTGTTGCTGGAGGCGCGTTCGCCTTCCATCGACCTGCTGGATCGTTTACTCGACGCCATGGGCGACACCGCCGTGCCCTTCGCAGTGTTCGCGCACGAAGCCTCGTCGCAGGCCATAGAAAATGGCGTGCGCGCAGGCGCCGCGGCGTATGTCGTCGATGGTCTCGAAGCGGCGCGTGTGCCTGCCATTCTGCAAGTGACGCTGGCGCGTTTCGATTACATCTCCGGGCTGCGCAGCGAGCTGGGCCAGGCGCAACAGAAACTGGCCGAGCGCAAGTTCGTGGAGCGCGCCAAGGGTTTGTTGATGAAGGCGCGCAATCTGAGCGAAGACGAGGCGTATCACACGCTCCGGCGCATGGCCATGGAGCGCAATCGTCGTATGGGCGATGTGGCCAGGTCGGTGATCGAGATGGCAGAGTTGCTGAACTGACGAGCGCTTCGATCGCGTGCGAGGTCGGTGCAGTCGAAGCGCCGGCTGCACCAGAACAGCACTGCTACAGCTTCACCTGGCTGCTGACTTCGAGCAAGCGATGGCTGGGCACGCCGAAATGGATGGCCGCGAGCTGGCTGTTGCGGCCCATGAAAGCAAACAGGCGTTTGCGCCACAGCGGCATGCCGGAGCCGGTGGTGAACGTCGGATTCTCGCGGCCCACCACATAGACGGTCGACTCGGGTTCATAGGCCAGGCCTTTTTCTTCCGCCCCACGCAGCGCCGTGACCACGTTCGGAGTCTCCATGAATCCGTAACGCGCAGTGACGCGCCACAGACCTTCGCCGAGGTTCTGCACTTCGATGCGTTCCTCGGACTGCACGAACGGCACTTCCGGGCGCACGAACGTGAGCAGCACGTTGCGTTGATGCAGGACGCGATTGAACTTCAGATTGTTCAACAATGCGCGCGGCATGCCGCCGGCCTCGGCGGCCAGATACACCGCTGTGCCTTCCACTCGAAGCGGCGGATCCTTTTCGATCATCGAGAGGAAGTCGCGCACCGGCATCTGCTCGCGCGCAATCAGCCAGGCGAGGGTGCGGCGACCTTCCTGCCAGGTGCTCATCAAGACATAGATGCCGATCGCGACCAGTACCGGCAGCCAGCCGCCATCGTCGAACTTGAGCAGGTTGGAGCAGAAGAACGCCAGCTCTGCGATCAGGATCAGCGTCAACAGCGCGACCATCTTGCGGTTGTGCGGCTCCTGGCGCACGCGTAACAACATCATCACCAGAATGGTGTCGATGAGCATCGTGCTCGAGATGGCGATGCCGTACGCGCCGGCGAGCGCACTGGAGGAGCGGAAGCTGATGATCAACGTCAGCGTGCCGGCGAACAGCAGCCAGTTGACGGTCGGCACATACACCTGGCCGATTTCTTGTTCGGACGAATGTTTGACTCGCAAGCGGGGCAGGTAGCCCAGGTTCAACGCCTGTCGCGTCACCGAGAACACCCCGGAGATCACTGCCTGCGAAGCGATGATCGTGGCGCAGGTTGCGAGCACGATGAGCAATGGCAGCAGCCAGCCCGGCGCGAGCAGATAAAACGGATTGGCAACGGCCAGCGGGTTGTTCATCAACAGGGCGCCCTGGCCGAAATAGTTCAGCACCAGTGCCGGCCATACCACCATGAACCAACCTTTGCGGATCGGCGCGCGCCCGAAGTGGCCCATGTCGGCGTACAGCGCTTCACCGCCGGTCACCGCCAGGAACACGGACGCCAGCGTGACGAAGCCCATGCCACCGTTGTTGATGAAGAAATGCACGGCGTACATGGGATTGATGGCCAACAGCACGCCGGGCGATTCGCCGATGTGCAGCAGGCCCAGCGCTGCGAGCGTGAGAAACCAGGTCAACGTGACCGGCCCGAACAGGCGACCCATCGCGCCCGTGCCGTGCCGTTGCATGAGAAACAACCCGGTGAGAACGGCCACGGCCCCGGGCAACACGAAGCGCTCCAACTGCGGCGACGCGACCTCCAGCCCTTCCATCGCGCTCAAGACCGAAATCGCGGGCGTGACGAAGCCGTCGCCGAAGAACAGCGCCGCTCCGAACAAACCCACTGCGCTCACCGGCCCCCAGAGTTTCCAGTTTGGCGTGGCTGTCGAGACCAGCGTGCTCAGCGCCAGCACGCCGCCTTCGCCGCGGTTGTCGGCGCGAAGCACGATGCCCACGTACTTGATCGAGATGACCAGCACCAGCGACCACAGGATCAGCGACAGCAGGCCGAGAATGTTGGCTTCGTTCACGGCGATGCCGTGATCGGGATTGAAACATTCGCGCAGGGCGTACAGCGGACTGGTGCCGATGTCGCCGAACACGACGCCCAGAGCGACCAGCATCAGCTTGCGATCCGCGCCGTTGCGGTCGGCGACGGCGGAGTCGGACGAACGAATGCCCATGTTGTTGTTACACGCGAGGCATGGCGGCGGGGAGCCGAGGGCGCGGGATTCTAGAGGATTCCGGCGCGAGGGGCAGGAAGAGAGTCGGTTTTCGGCAGTTTACTCGGCGAGGCGGGCGAGCCAGGGCGCGACCAGCATGCCGAAGGCGGCGCCGACCACGGCCGTAATGCCCAGACGGAGATAGTCGATGGAGCTGCCGCCGAGCTCGGCGGCGCCCTGGGCCACCAGGTTGTTGGTGATGCCGGAGCTGTCCAGCCAGCTCATCAGGGCAAAGGCGAGCACAATGCCGCCGATGATGCCGGGGATCACCAGAGCCAGGGTGCGACGCCAGTTACGGGCCAGCGCCTGCGCCTGCTCCTGCCATTCCTGCTCCAGCCGGCGGCGCGCCTCGGCGCGCTGGCTCTCGTCGATGGCGTCGATCCTGGCGAACAATTGCTGATCGAAGGCCGGGTCGAGGGCCATCGGCGGCGCCGCTTCGGTCAACGCGGCGTCCAGCTCCTGGAACTCGCCAAGCTGCTGCTGGCACAGCTCGCAGCGACCCAGATGAGCTTCGAACGCGGCCCGATCGGCGTCGTTCAGCTCATCATCCAGCCAGTCCTGGAGGCTGTCGTGCCACTTGGAATGATCGCTCGGTCGCTGCATGGCTCAACTGGCGGCGGCGGTCGCCTCCGCCTCCTTGGTCAGCTCGATTAGGCGCTTGCGGGCGCGATGAAGCAAGGCTTTGACGGTCCCCAACGGCAGACCCAGGCTGGTGGCGGTCTGTTCGTAGGACTTGTCCTCCATGTAGAACAGCACCACGGCCTGGCGATACCGCTCGGGCAACTGGTCCAGCAACTGGCCGACGCTGACCGTGGCCGAATCGTCGGTTTCAGGCGCGGCCAGGGCGCTGGCGACGGGGTTGTAGCCGTCCTCATCGTCGTGCTGATCCAGCGACACCGTCGGCCGGCGTTTACGCAGCTCGGACAGCGCGCCGTTCTTGGCGATGGCGTAGATCCAGGTCGACAGCTGCGACTGCCCGGCGAACCCGGGCAGCGCGCGCCAGATCCTCAGGAACACTTCCTGAGTCGTATCCTCGGCCATGGCGCGATCGCGTAACATGCTGAATATGAGGCGGAAAACCCTATCCCGATAACGTGGCAACAAGAGCGCGAACGCCTCGCGATATTGCTTGGCCCGCAGCCGCTCCAGCAGGTCGGCGTCGGCAGGTGAAGCTGACGAGGACGTCATTGGCGGTTGGGACGTGCGGGGTGGCCGGAAGGTTGCAGTGGGTGTCACTGTAGCAACGTGAGCGGTTTATTCGTCCTAACACCGCCGCTGTCGGCCGGTTACATCCCGTTGTTGGCCGACCGCGGAGAAGAACGACCCCCGACCCACTCCCAGGACGGGAGGAGGAGCAAAGATTTGTTGTTTTTCCCATGCATGAGAAAGACATGTGCACACCCGCATCCAGTTCCGCTCCGGGCCGGCGAAGCAATTCGAGAGAACACCGCGGTTGCATGAGAATGGACGGCGAAATTTCGGCACGGGGCCGGTGCAACCTTGCACGGGGGCTGCGGCGTCTGAAGCCACAAGTGCTACGCAGTCCGGCTTTTTCGAGGCAGGTATATGGGTGATCTGGTTCCTTTGGTGGCCATCATGTTCGGAGTGGGCGTGCCGCTGTCCATTCCGATCCTGTGGATCGCGCTCAATTACCGTAAGCGGCGCCGCCTGATGGAGCTGAACCATATCGAGCGCATGGCCGCCATCGAGCGCGGCATGGAAGTGCCGCCGTTGCCGCTGGAGTTGATCGACGGCCGCAGCCGCCCCCGCAGCTCGCTGCTGCCCGGCCTGGTGTGGTTTTTCATCGGCCTGGCCATGGTCGCCGGCTCGCTCAGCATCGGCGATGACCTGCCGGTGGTCTTCGGTCTGGTGCCGCTCGGCATCGGCCTCGCTTATCTCATCTATTACGGCGTCGAAGGCCGGCACCTCGAAGCGCGTCAGCAGGAGCAGGAATCGCGCGAGCGGAACAGCCGATATTCGCAAGGCCCTGCAACCTTGTAAGCCCTTCTCGCATCTGTTCGGCAGCACTCGTTCAACAAACTGTCATCGAAAAGGATGCGCTGTCCGCCCGGGCCGGCGCAAAGGAGACGCTCGTGCTCACGATCCGGAACCTGTCCAAGTCCTATGGCAATGTGGCCGCCCTGCGCGATGTTTCTTTGCAGATCCCGGCGGGCATGTTCGGGCTGCTCGGGCCCAACGGCGCGGGCAAATCGTCGCTGATGCGCACCATCGCCACCCTGCAGGATCCCGACACCGGCACCATCACCTTCGATGGCATCGACGTGCTGGCGAACAAGCCGGCGATCCGGCGCACGCTCGGCTATCTGCCGCAGGACTTCGGCGTGTATCCCAAAGTGAGCGCGCTCGGTTTGCTCGACCACCTGGCCGTGTTGAAGGGCTATTTGAATCGCAGCGAGCGCGCCGACGTGGTGGAGGCATTGCTCCGTCAGGTCAATCTCTGGGAGGTGCGCAAGCGCAAGTTGGGTACGTTCTCCGGCGGCATGCGCCAGCGCTTCGGCATCGCTCAGGCGCTGCTCGGCCATCCGAAGCTGGTGATCGTCGATGAGCCCACCGCCGGTCTCGATCCGGAAGAGCGCAATCGTTTCCTGAATCTGCTGGCGGACATCGGCAACGAAGTGGTCGTGATCCTTTCGACTCACATCGTCGAGGATGTGACCGACCTGTGTCCGCGCATGGCCATGATTTGTCGTGGCGAAGTGTTGATGAGCGGCGAGCCGCGCGAGGCCATCGCAGCGATGCGCGATCGCGTTTGGAGCAAACTGGTTAGCAAGTCGGCGCTGCCGGAGTATCAGTCGCGCTACACCGTGCTCTCCACGCGCCTGATCGCCGGCGAGCCGCTGATCCACGTGTATAGCGAAGCGCGACCTGAAGATGGCTTCGCGGCCGTCGATCCCGATCTGGAGGACGTTTATTTCCAGCGCTTGCGCCAGCACGGCGCGATGCGCACCGACGCAGCGGCTGCCTGAGTAGGAGTCGCACATGCTCTGGGAATTTTTCCGCTTCGAGCTGCGTTACCAGCTTCGGTCGCCGCTGCCGTGGGTGATCGCGCTGGTATTCGCGCTACTGGCTTTCGCTGCGACCACCAGCGACATCATCACCATCGGGGAGGGCATCGGCAACGTTCATCGGAACGCGCCGTATGTGATTCTCACGTTTCTCGATGTGTTTTCGACGCTCGGCATGTTCGTGGCCGTGGCGCTGATGGCCCAGCCGCTGTTGCGCGACTTTGAAATGGGTACGGAAGAGCTGTTCTTCAGCAAGCCTGTGCGCAAGTCGAGTTATCTGTGGGGCCGTTTTGCAGCGGGCTGGACCATGGCGGTGATCGTGATGGTCATCACCACGCTCGGCATGATTCTAGGCTCGTTCATGCCTTGGATCGATCCGCAGCGGCTCGGGCCATTCTCGTGGCAGCCGTATCTTTGGGGCTTGGGCGTCATCGTCATTCCCAACCTGCTGTTCGCCGGTGGGTTGCTGGCCTTGCTGGCCGTGACCACGCGGCGGCTGCTGTTGGTGTTTCTGGGCGTGGTGGCCTTTCTGGTGTTGTGGTCCATCGCCGGTTCTCTGGCCGAAGACATTCAATACGACACCATCTCCGCGCTCATCGATCCGCTGGGTGGCGAAGCCATCTCGCAGGTGATGCGTTACTGGTCGGTCGCCGAACGCAATGTGCAGTTGCCGGAGGTCACTGGGCTGGTGCTGCTGAATCGGCTGCTCTGGACGGGTGTGGCCATCGTGCTGCTGGTCGCCACGCAGCTGCTCTTCAAGCCTCAGCGAAAGCGCGCGAAGCAACGTTGGTGGCAACGTTCGCGGCAGCTGGAGGATGGCGCGATCCCGTCTTCGAGCGCCGTCGCTCGATCTGCGGTGGCGCTCCCGGCGGCGCCTCGAAAGTTCGACAGCGCGACCGCGTTCGGCCAGTTCACGCACCTGGTCTGGTTCGATACCAAGGCGGTGCTCAGGAGCATTCCGTTCCTGGTGCTGCTGGCATTCGGGATGTTCAATTATCTGGGCGGCTCGCTCGCCATGGACAACATGTTCGGCACGCCGATCTATCCAGTCACGGCGCTGATGATGGAGTCCATGCAGGGCAGCTATCAGTTTCTGCTGATCATCATCGTGACCTTCTATGCCGGCGACGTGTTGTGGCGCGAGCGCGATGCCAGGATGTCGGAAGTGACCGATGCGCTGCCGGTGCCGAACTGGGTACCGTTGTTGGCCAAGCTTGGCGCGATCACGGCAGTGGTGATCGCGTTCATTTTCTTCGGCGTGCTCGCGGCCATGGGCTTCCAGCTGTGGCACGGCTACACCAATCTCGAGCCGCTGTTGTATCTGCAGGCGGCGGTCATCGACGCCTGGCCGTTCGTGCTGATGGGTGTGCTTGCGTTGTTTCTGCAGATCATCAGCAATCAGAAGTTCCTCGGCTATCTGCTGCTCATCCTGGTGCTGCTGGCGCAGATCGTGCTCAGCCAGATCGGTTACGAGCACAACCTGTATCTCTACGCCGGCGCGCCGTTCATGACGTACTCGGACATGAACGGCTATGGTCATCTGCTCGAGCCGTGGGCCTGGTTCCAAAGCTACTGGACCCTGTTTGCCGCGGTGTTGGTGGTGCTGGCGAATGCATTCTGGGTGCGTGGCACCGCCTCGAAATGGAGCACGCGCTGGCGGCAGGCGCTCAGAGAGATGCGTGGTTCGCAGAGCGCGGTGCTCGCGTCGCTGGTGATTGCGTTGGTGCTCACTGGCGGTTGGATCTTCTATAACACCAACGTAGTGAACGAATATCTGCCCGAAGACGTGGCACTGGATCGACAGGCGCACTTCGAAAAGCAATATCGCCAGTTCAAAGGGCTGCCGCAGCCACGCATCGTCGACGTGCGGGCGGATGTGGACATCTTCCCTGAACAGCGCCGGTACGAGATCCGCGGCCACTATCGGTTGATCAACAAACACGAGGCGCCGATTCCCGAGTTGCACGTTTACACCCAAGTGGGCTCACGGCTGCGAGTTACGGCGCCCGCTGGCTTGGTGGTGAAGCATGAAGACCGTGCAGCCGGCATGAGGATCTATGCGTTGCCTGAGCCGCTGGCTGCCGGCGCTGCGCTCGATTTCCAATTCGTTCTCGAACGAGCAGAGCGCGGCTTCACCAACAACGGCATGCCGGCGTCGACCGGTGCGGGCGACATGCGGTCCACGCTCAACGCCAATGGCACCTTCTTCAACAGCAACGAGCTGCCGCACTTCGGTTACGACGAATCGCGGCAGATCCTGGATCGCAACGAGCGTCGCAAGCGCGGTCTGGGTGAAGTGCCGCGCAAAGCGAAGCTGGAAGACGAGCAGGCGCGCTACAGCATGGGCATGGTCGATTCGGACTGGATCAACTTCGAAGCTACGGTGAGCACCAGCGCGGACCAGATCGCGCTTGCCCCGGGCTACCTGCAGCGCGAATGGGTGGAGAACGGTCGGCGCTATTTCCATTACAGGATGGATCAGCCGATGCTGCCGTTCTATTGTTTCCTGTCGGCTCGCTGGGAGGTGAGGCGCGGCGAGTGGAACGGTCTGCCCATCGAAATCTATCACCATCCCAAACACGCCTATAACGTCGATCGAATGATCGATGCGGCTCGCAAGTCGCTCGACTATTTCACGGTCAATTTCTCGCCGTATCAGCACAAGCAGGTGCGCATTCTGGAGTTTCCGCGCTATGCGAAGTTTGCGCAGAGCTTTGCGAACACGATTCCGTTCTCGGAGAGCATCGGCTTTATTGCCGATCTGAGAGATCCGGAAGACATCGACTATGTGTTCTACGTGACTGCTCACGAGATGGCGCATCAATGGTGGGCGCATCAAGTCATCGGCGCGGATGTGCAGGGGCAGACCATGCTCATGGAGTCGTTGTCGCAGTACTCGGCGCTCATGGTCATGGAGAAGGAGTACGGTCGCGAGCACATGCGTCGCTTCCTCAAGTACGAGCTGGATCGTTATCTACGAGGACGTGGCGGCGAGCTGATCGAAGAGTTGCCACTGATGCGGGTTGAAGATCAGCAGTACATTCACTACGCCAAAGGTTCGCTGGTGCTGTATCGGCTGCGGGACGAGATCGGCGAGGAGAATCTCAATCGGGCGCTGGCCAATTACATTCGCGACAAGGCGTTCCAGCAGGCGCCGTACACGACGACGCTCGAGCTGCTCGATTACATTCGTGCGCAGGCGCCTTTGGACAAGCACACGCTCATCGATGAGTTGTTGGCGAAGATCATCTTCTACGACAACCGCGTGGTCTCGGTCTCGGTGACTCCGCGCGATGGTAAGTTCGATGTGACCATCGAGTATGAGGCGGCCAAGCGTGAGAGTGATGGCATGGGGCGGGAGACTGACGTCGCCTTGGACGATTTCATCGAAGTCGGTGTGTTCGCTCGCGTTCCCGGCGCGAGTGAGCGCGATGAAGAGGTGCTGTACCTCGAGCGCCGCCACATCACTCAGCCTCGCGGCTCGCTCACAGTGACCGTCGACGCCATGCCCTATGACGTGGGTGTCGATCCTTACAACAAGCTCATCGATCGGTTGCCGGATGACAATCGGAAGGTTGTGAAGGCGGGGGTGGCGAGTGCTTCCTTGCCGGAGCAGCAGCAGAGTAAGAGTTAGGTCGGTGGCTTGCAGCGCCGGGGCGGGGTATCTCCTCCTCGGCACCGCTGTACCCGCCGCGCGTCGCTTGTACATCCTTGTAGCGCTAATGGGCCGACATTGCGCTTCGCAGTCCTGCTCCGCGCAAGCCCAGGGTGTCCATCCATGTACACCCGCTCGGCGGAGCGAAGCGGTGCTTCGCTGAAAGGCGCCGCCGAGCCCCTGTCGGATGCGCGGCGGTGGTATCGGCTGATCAGGTTCGCGGTGGAATCAAGCCGAAGCGGCCGCTCTGGTAATCGCGGAACGCTTGCTCGATTTCCTCGCGCGTGTTCATTACGAACGGGCCATACCTTGCCACCGGCTCGTTCAACGGCTTGCCGGAGAGAAGCAAAATCTCCGCCGGGCCGGAAGCATCACCGGCCACGCTCAGTTGTACCGAGTCGCCGGAGCCGAGCAACGCCGCCTGGCCTTCGGCGACGGCGCGCTGATCGCTGCCGATCGTCGCGTTGCCTTTGAACACGTACACGAGGCCGCTCTGCTCGGCGGGCACCGATTGCAACAACTCACCACCTGGTTGGATGGTGAAGTGAAGCATCTGAATCGGCACTCGAGTGTCGATGCGCGCAGCCTTGCCGCAAGACTCGCCGGCGATGACGCGAACGAGGACGCGGCCGTCAGGCGTTGTCGCCTGCGGAATATCCGTGGCTCGCAAGGTCTGATAGCGCGGCGTCATCATCTTGTCGACGGCCGGCAGATTGACCCAGATCTGGAAACCCTCCTGCAAACCGCCTTCGCGATGGAAGCGCTCGGTGGGCATCTCGGAATGGATCACGCCGCCGCCGGCGGTCATCCACTGCACGTCGCCCGGACGCAGTACGTCGGCGTTGCCGAACGAGTCGCGATGCTCGTTCTCACCGGCCAGCACGTAAGTGACGGTTTCGAAGCCGCGATGCGGATGATCCGGCGCGCCGATCGGGCCGCCGGGCGGCCATGTCACGGGGCCGAGGTGATCGATCAGCAGGAACGGATCGAAGTGGCTGAAGCCGGGCGTTGGAAATGGCCGGCGCACCGGAAAGCCGCCGCCTTCCAGCGTGCTCACGGACTGCACCAGTCGGGCCACGCGCCGAGGCTCGGCGGGGGAAGTCGTCGAAGCTAAGGTGTTGATGGCGTTCATGGGAGTATCCTGACACGCTTGTCGAGGCGCATCTGCGGCCTACAAGGCATGACAGTTATCACGCCGCAGCATGCATCGTGAAATCTGCGAGGCCGGCGGGCACCTCGATCCGATGGCCGTTCGCGAGCGAGTCGTCCGCCGGCGACTACTGTGTTCGGAGCGGCGACGCGTTAATCTCGTGACTTTGCTCACACATTGACCGGGCGCTCCGCCGCCGCCACTGACGAGGGTTCTCGATGACCGCCAGAATGCTGGTCAATATCGACGTTGACGACCTGGCCAAGGCCACCGACTTCTATTGCAAAGCTTTCAACCTGCACGTCGGCCGCCGCTTCGGCACTGACGCTGTCGAGCTGCTGGGCGCGACGTCGCCCATCTATCTGCTGGTGAAGCCCAACGGCACCGTGGCTTCCGCAACCAGCCGGCACCTGCGCTCCTATGCGCGTCACTGGACGCCGGTGCACCTGGATTTCGTGGTCGACGAAATCGAAGGCGCCCTGGATCGGGCGCGCAACGCCGGCGCCCGACTCGAGACCCAGGTCAAGACCAACAACTGGGGCAAGATCGCCATGCTCGCCGACCCGTTCGGCCACGGCATCTGCCTGATCGAATTCATCGGCCGCGGCTACGACGAAATCGCTACCCAGAACGATTCGAAACAGCGGTGACACCGTGGCGCCCACGGCTGGCTTAGTTTGCTGGAAATGCGGCGCTTCCCTCGCAGACCTGACGCTGCCCTTGCGCCGCCTCGAAGAATGCCGTCAATGTCACGCCGAGCTTCACGTTTGCAAGCTGTGCGAGTGGTACAGCCTCAGCGTCGCCAAGCACTGTCGCGAGACTGTGGCCGAGGAAGTCAAAGATAAGGAGCGCGCGAACTTCTGCGACTACTTCAAACCCCGCCCGGACGCCTATTCCACCAGCAACACCGCCGCCGCCACCCAAGCCCAAGCCGAACTCGACGCTCTATTCGGCCGCCCGAAACAAGCCGACCCCACACCCCAACCCTCCGCGGCCGACAAAGCCCGCGCCGAACTAGAAGCGCTGTTTGGCAAAAAGAAATAAACCGCGCTCACACCCTCTCACTCGCCATCCAAGAGGCCTGAGCAGCTCCGCAGGCCACTGACGCCTCTCTTCCGCAGGCCACTGAGGTGACAAACTAATCGCTGGGCGGCGGATAAACATCGTGCGAAGACTTCGACTCCTTCTCCAGCCACTCCATGACCCCGGCAAGCATCGGGTCATTGAGCCGGCGTGGCAGGCACACCGCGTAGATCGAGTACTCGGACTTCACTTCCGTCTCGAAGACCTTCACCAATCGCCCTGCCGCGAGCTCGCCAGCAGCGAACACTTCCGAAGCGAGCCCAACACCCTGACCCTCCAGCGTCGCCTGAAGCAGCGAATTGCGATCGCCGCAGATAATCCCGCGCCGAGGATTGACGTTCTTGGCTCCAACCGCCTCGAGCCAACGAGTCCAGCTGCGATAAGAATCATCGTGCAATAAAGTGAAGTGCCGCAGATCGTTGATGTTCTTCAACGGCGGCCCGCCCTTCAGCAGCGCCGGCGCGCACACCACGATCTCGCGCGGCCGGAACAACGGCACAACGTGCAGCCCCGGGTAATTGCCACGCCCGAAACGAATGCCGATATCGACATCTTCGCGCGCAAAGTCCACCAGCTGCGCCGTCGTAATAACTTGAAGATCCACGTCCGGGAACAACATAGAGAACGTTCGCAACCGAGGCATCAGCCAGCGAGCGTTGAAAGAAGAGAACGTCGACACGGTCAGCTTCCGCCGCACCGTCGGCGTGGATACATCTTCGAGCGCCGACGCCAGTCGGTCGAAGGCGGCACGGGTGCCTTCAGCCAAGAGGGCGCCCTGAGCCGTCAGCCGCAAGCCGCGCGGCAAACGTTCGAACAGCTTCACCCCCAGCCGCTCTTCCAGCTGCTTCACCTGCCGGCTGACGGCCGCATGGGTGACGTTCATTTCCTCCGCCGCGGCGCTCAGGTTCAGGTTCCGGGCGGCCACATCGAAAGCCCGCAGGGGGCCCACTGGGATGCGCTTCATGACGGTCGCATAAATCGCTTCTGCTGTGACTTTAAATCATAGATCGCGGTCACAAAGTATCGCTATTCGCGGGAAAACGCCAGGACTACGCTACGTCTCCATAACCGAGATGCATATCTCAATGGAGGCTTCTATGGACGAGTACCTGTTCATGACCCTGGCCAAGCTGAAAGCCGACCGACTGAAGCTGGAGCGTGAAGCGCGCCGCGCCGAGCCCGATCCCGAGCAGCTGCGACTGCAGTGGGCCGAGCCCGAGCCGCGCCGCGCGCCAGCCTCGCACCCGGTTCGGCAATCGCTTCTTGCCCGCTGGTTTTCACAGCAGCCTTTATGGAGGGAACAGTCATGAGAACGTCACTGACATTGGTCGTGGCCGTGGCCATCAGCCTCGCTACGTTGAGCGTTCTGGAGTGGAACACTTACCGGCATCTGCCCGCCGGGGAAGTGACCATCGTCCAGATCGAGGAACCGACTTCGGTCGCGCCGCTGGCGCAGGCCGAGCTCGACAGTCAGCGCGTGCGGACTGCCAACAGGCTGTAACGACTCAATCCTGGACTGGAGGGAATCGCCATGGTCTTCGTATTGATCACCTTTACCGCGGCGCTGGTTCTGGATCTGGCGGTGCTGGCAATGTTGAAGATCGGTCTGCGCGATGCTCCGGGCGGCACTGATGCCACCGGCGCGTGGGGCCACCATCAGCCGTGCTGATGGACCAGCCGACCGAGCTTCTCGATGGCGCGCTCGATGGTGGGCGTCCAAAGCATGCCGCAGCTGATGCGAATGTAGTTGCGGTAGTCCGCCTTGGCGGAGAACACCAGGCCGGGCGCGATGCCGATGCGGCTGGCGAGCGCGGTTCGGAACAACTCCGCGCCGTCCACGCCGGACGGCAGTTCGATCCACAGCACGATGCCGCCGTTCGGGCGCGACACGCGCGTCCCAGGCGGGAAGTAACGAATGATCGCGTCGGCCGCGCTTTGCGAGTTGGCGGCGAGCGTCGTGCGCACGCGGCGCAGATAGCGATCGTACCCGCCGCTCGCGTAGTAACGGGCAAGCACCAACTGTTGCAACGTCGGGCACGCGACCGACGAGAAGAATTTGGCGCGCGCGATATCGGCATGGAACTGCGGCGTCACTGCCCAGCCGATGCGATAGCCGAGCGCGATCGTCTTGGACACGGAGCCGCAGGTGATCACCATGCCCGCTTCGTCGTAGGCGCGCAGCGAAGTGGGGCGCACGTTGCCGTAATGCAGGTCGCCGTAGATGTCGTCTTCGATGATGGGCACTTCGGCCGCCGTCAGGATCGACACGATCTCGCGCTTCGCATCGTCGGGCGTGACGCTGCCGGTCGGATTGTTGAAATTGGGCATCAACACCGCGGCGGCAAGTCGCGTGGTGCGCGCGATGTTTCTGACGGCATCCACGTCGATGCCGGTGCTGGTGTGATTGGGCACTTCGACCACTTTCAGTCCGAGGTACTCGACCACTTGCAGCACGCCGAAGTAGGTGGGCGATTCCACCAGCACGGTGTCGCCAGCCTTGCACAGCACCTGCAGCGACATTGTGATCGCATCCATGGTGCCGCTCGTGATCACGACGTGCGCCGGATCGGCCGGCGCGCCCGCGAAGGTCATTCGCTTGGCGACTTGCCGTCGCAGTTCTTCGTGCCCGGGCGGCAGCAAACATTCGCCGGCGTGCGCGGGGTGGTCGCGCAGCACCTCACGAATCAGGTTGTTGAGTCGCTGATTCGGATACAAGGCAGGCGACGTGAACGCGCCGTTGAGTTGCAGGATGTCCGGTCGCGCCAATGCTTCGCGACACGTGTCGAGCGTTTCGGTCGCGATGGAAGTGGGCCGACGCGAACGAGAAACTTTGGGTCGCGGCGGTGGCACGGCGGCACGCGCCGGCGGGCGGACATAAAAGCCCGACTGCGGTCGCGCTTCGATGAGTCCGATGTTTTCGAGGTGCAGGTAGGCCTGCACCACCGTGGAAATGCTCACCTTGGCGGTGCGGCTCATGGAGCGCACCGAAGGAATGCGTTCATTTCCCCGCAACGCTCCACTGGCAATCTGCGCTTCGACCAGGCGGGCGACGCGTTCGTAGAGCAGCGGTTCTTCGACGGACATGCTCGACCTCAACTGTATTGGTCGCGGGTCAGTCTACCTGAATCTGTACTGCTTGCCAGCCTCGGCTAGAGTACGCAACCGAGTCAAAGGACCTTCCATGTCTTCCTCCAGCACCGCCCGATTGTCGGTGGGCATGCTCGCCGCTTTCGCCGCCATCTATTTCATCTGGGGCACGACCTACCTCGCCATCGCGGTCGCCATCAAGGAGATCCCGCCGTTCATCAGCGGCACGGTACGTTTCCTGATCGCCGGCCTGGCGATGTATGTATGGCTGCGCTGGCGCGATCCGCGGCCCATGGCCAACGTGGACATGAAAATGGCCGCGCTCACCGGCGTGCTGTTGTCAGGCATTGGCAATGGCCTGGTGTTGTGGGCTCAGCAGGGCATTCCGTCCGGCATCGCTGCGCTGATCGTCACCGCGGTGCCGGTCATCGTGCTGTTGTTGGATTGGGCGTTCTTCAGCAAACGCGCTCCCACCCGGCAGGCGTTGATCGGCACGACCATCGCGGTGATCGGCGTGGTCGCGATCGTGACGCACACGCGCTCGCTGTCCGGCGATGCCAATATCTGGTACGTGTTGTCGCTGCTGATCGCGACGGTCGGTTGGAGCTTTGGCACCCTGGTTCAGAAGCGAGCCGTGCAGCCCGGCACGGTGTTGAGCTTCACCTGCGCGCAAATGATATTCGGCGCGTTGTTTCAGGCGCTGATGTCGGTGATCGATGGCGAATGGACCCACTTCGAGCCGTCGTCAGTGGGCTTGGGTTCCGTGCTGGCGATCGTTTATCTGATCGTGTTCGGCAGCATCATCGCGCTGAATTGTTATTTGTGGCTGCTGACTCGCGTCGCTGCTCCGAAGGTCGCGACGTATGCGCTCGTGAACCCCGTGGTAGCGTTGCTGCTCGGTGCGCTGGTACTGAATGAGCGGCTCACGCCGCTCGCCGTGACCGCTGCGGCGCTGGTGCTGGTCGGTGTCGGCCTGGTGTTGTTCCAGGGTGTGTTCACGCCTGCGCGGTTGATGTCGTTTGTGAAGCGCGCGCCGCCAGCAGTCGCTCGCGGTGAATGACGAACAGGCCGCTCGCGACGATGATGGCGGCGCCGATCAGCATGCGAGCGCTCGGCACCGTCATCCACAGCAACCAATCGAACAGCATGCCCCAGGCAAGGGCCGTGTATTCCAGCGGCGCGACCACCGAAGGGGCCGCGAGTCGGAACGCTTCGGTCAAGAAATGTTGGCCGAGTGCGCCGCTCACTCCCATGATCGCGATGTAGTACCAGTGATCCCATAGCACCGGCACCCATGCCGGGATGGAGAGCACGCCGGCGAAAACTGCAGTGAGAGACAGCGCCCAGAACATCGTGGCGATACTGGTCTCGGTCGGTTGCAGCACGCGGATCAGCAACACGCCGAGTGCATATGCCGTGGCGGATGCGATGGCCGCCAGCCCGCCGAGAATGGCCATTCCGCCCAATTCCAACTCTGTGCCGCCGGGGCGTACCACCACGAGCACGCCGAGCATGCCCGCCGCCACCGCGGCCCAGCGCTGCCAGCCCACACGCTCGCCAAAGAAAGGCACGGACAATGCCGTGATGAGCAGCGGTCCGGACATGAAAATGGTGTACGCGTTCGCTAACGACAGCCGGCTCACGGCGTAGACAAAAAAGTACAGGGTCGCGACCTGCAGTACGCCGCGGAGCAGATGCAGTCCCCAGCGATTCGGCATGAGATCTTTCCAGCGGCCGAAGTACGCCGTCGCGATCAGGATGACTGGCAACGAAGCCAGGCCGCGAATAAACGTCACCTGCATGGCAGGATAAGTTTCGGCGAGGCGCTTCATGCAAAGATCGAGGACGCTGAACGAGGCGACCGCGACCAGCATGCAGAGGATTCCACGGACATTTTTGGCGGGCATATGAGCGCATGCTACGCGTCGCCGTGTAACGCGGCTAGAATTCAGGTTGCTATAAATCATCGAGATCGAAGTCATGCGCCAGGTCTTTATTTGCGACGCCGTTCGTACACCCATCGGCCGCTATGGCGGGGCTCTCGCCAGTGTGCGCACCGACGATCTCGGCGCGATTCCGATCAGGGCGTTGATGCAGCGGAATGCCAAAGTCGACTGGGCCGCCGTGGACGATGTTTACTACGGCTGCGCCAACCAGGCCGGCGAAGACAATCGCAACGTGGCTCGCATGGCAGCGCTGCTGGCGGGACTGCCGGATGTGGTGCCCGGTGCGACCATCAATCGTTTGTGCGGCTCGGGTCTGGACGCGGTAAATCTGGCGGCGCGCGCGATTCGTTCCAATGAAGCCGAACTGGTGATCGCGGGTGGCGTGGAGAGCATGACCCGCGCGCCGTTTGTGATAAGTAAGGCGGACAGTGCATTTTCACGCACCGCCAAGATCGAGGACACGACCATCGGCTGGCGCTTCGTCAATCCTTTGATGAAGGCGAAATACGGCATCGATTCCATGCCGGAGACGGCGGAGAACGTCGCTGCCGAATTCGGCGTCAGTCGTGCGGATCAGGATGCGTTCGCCTTGCGGAGTCAGCAGCGTTACGCCCGAGCTCATGCCGCGAAGTTCTTCGAAGCGGAGATCACGCCAGTGGACATTCCGCAGAAGAAGGGCGATCCGATCAGGTTCAGCGCCGACGAGCATCCGCGTGAGACTTCGATCGAAGCGCTCGCGAAGTTGAAAGGTGTGGTCAAGCCGGATGGCACGGTGACGGCCGGCAATGCATCCGGCGTGAACGACGGCAGTTGCGCGGTGTTGCTCGCCAGTGAAGCAGCGGCCGTAAGATTCGGCCTGAAGCTGCGGGCGCGCGTCATTGCGACGGCAACGGCGGGCGTTCCTCCTCGCATCATGGGGATCGGCCCGGCGCCGGCGACTCGGAAGGTGCTGAAGCTGGCGAAGCTCGAGATCGGTCAGATGGATGTGATCGAGCTCAACGAAGCATTCGCTGCGCAGGGTCTGGCGGTGACGCGTCAGCTCGGTTTGCCCGACGATGCGGAGCACGTGAATCCGAACGGTGGCGCCATCGCCATCGGACATCCGCTCGGTGCGAGCGGCGCACGGCTGGTGACGACCGCGCTCAATCAGCTGGAAAAAACTTCCGGCCGCTTTGCGTTGTGCACGATGTGCATTGGCGTGGGACAGGGCATCGCCATGGTGATCGAGCGCGTTTAACGCTCGCTTCGCTGTTCGCTACTGGCACGCCGCCTGGCACTGGCGCAGCTCGGTGCGACAGACGTTCTGCGCATCGCGCTCGTTGCGATAGCAGTCATACCGCATCGATGCGATGTTCTGTTGGATGACGTCGAGACACACGTCGTAGTGGTGAGTGAAGCGCGCGACGAAATCGCCTGGGCCGGTCCGGCGGCCCGGGTTCCGGAAGTAGCTACAGAAGTAGGTGTAGTCGTTATTGCGCATGGTCATGGGATCGCGCCCGCTGTTGGCGGCATTGCGCGAACACTCCTGACGGGCCTGGCGCACTTCGCTGTTGCAAGTGCCGTTGGCGAGCTCGCACTGGGTAATGCATTCCTGGCGCGCGCTCTTGACGGATGAGGTCTGCTTGGCGACGCGCTCGGGCGCGCTGGAGGTCTCGTCGGCGACGCTGACACCGAGCCACGTCAGCGCCGCGCATAAACTTCCCAACCAGACCCAGGCTTTGCCGTTCATTTTGTCGTCGCCCCGCCGTTGCTTGCAGCATCGTCGCCAGCGGGTCGTGGACCGTCAAGCCATCCTGGACGTAGGTACTAGTTAATCCTCGGGATCGGGCATCCTGCCACGACCCTCGTGCGAGACCGCAAAAGGCGCGAATTTTGCGGCTCGCCGCCGCCTGTGGCGGCGGGGCACATCCATGTGCCCGATAAAGTTCTACGAATCACGCGGGAACTGGAATGGTTAAGCGCCGGTCTGTTCCATATGGCAAGAATTCCTCGTTGCGGGCGGCCCCAGTAGTTGATCAGGGGGCCGGCCGCGTTATGCTGCTGCGTGTGTCCAGCCGCGCCTGTCACCGAAGTGCCCTCTCATGAGTCAACAGTCCGAAGAGCGCCTGCCTGAGTCAGCTTCCACTGAGCCGGCTGGTGCGCCGAGCGCGCGCATCCTGCACTTGAAGGGGCGCCAATACGACCTGCAGAAAGCCATTCAGCAGCGCGCGCAGGAGTCCGTCGAACGTGAAGCTGCCCTCGATCATGAGGAGCGTCGTCCCAAGCCGCTCAAGTGGACGGTGGCGCTGGCGATCGCCGCCATTCCGATCGTGCTGACCCTGTTTGCCGTGGACAGCTTCCTGACGGTGTTCCATAAATACCTGGGCACGGTGTCCGAGCAGATCGAGCAACAGCAGGCCTATGAAGCCGCCGAGGCTGCCGCCGCGGCGGCCGCCGCAGAAGAGGAGGCGGCGAATCAGGCCAGATCTCCCGACGTGGTGATGCTGCAGCCCATGAACATTCCGGAGCAACAGCCGAAAGCTGCCGCTCCTCAACCGCCGCCGACCGAGTCGGCACCAAATACAAAGAAATAAATGAACTGGCGTGGGCGGCGCGCGTGGGGCGCGTCGCTGATCCTTATCTTGGTCGCGGTGATCGCGGCGCTGTTCTATCGGCAGTCGCGTTCGCCCGTCGATCCTCCTCCGTCCGTCGCTGCCGTTCCAGCGGCTCGTCCCGCTGCGACTTTCGTCGATGAATCGTCCTGCGCCGGTTGCCACGCCGAGCAGGCTCAGGCCTGGCATGGCTCGCATCACGACCTCGCCATGCAGGAGGCAACCGACGCCACGGTGCTGGGTAACTTCGACAACGCGACTTTCAGCAAAGACGGGGTGCGCACGCGCTTCTTCAAGCGCGATGGCAAGTATTGGATCAATACCGATGGCGAAGACGGCCGGCCCACCGACTTCGAAGTGAAGTACACGTTCGGGGTCGAACCTTTGCAGCAGTATCTGCTCGCGCTGGAACGCGGTCGGCTGCAAGCGTTCACGGTCGCTTGGGACGTGAACGAGCGGCGCTGGTTTCACCTGTATCCGGAGGAGCGCATCGACCATCGCGATCCGCTGCACTGGACCCGACCGGCGCAGAACTGGAACTTCATGTGCGCGGAGTGCCATTCCACTGACGTGAAAAAACACTTCGATCTGAGCACGGGCAGCTACTCCACCAGCTGGCAGCAGATCGATGTGGGCTGTCAGGCGTGTCACGGTCCGGCATCGAATCATGTGACGTCGAATTCGCCGGGCAAGCAGGATTTTTCGTTGGACTTTGCCGCCGCCGATGCGACCGCGCAGATCGAGACGTGCGCTCGCTGCCACTCGCGGCGATCCGTGATCTCCAGTGACTATCGTCACGGCGAGCGGCTCATGCAGACGCATTTGCCTTCGCTGCTCACGGCGGATTTGTATTTTCCCGATGGACAGATTCGGGACGAGGTGTACGAGTACGGATCGTTCCTGCAGTCGAAGATGCATGCGAAGGGCGTTCGCTGCAGCGACTGTCACGAGCCGCATTCGTTGCAGCTGCGTCGTGAGGGGAATCAGCTGTGCACGGGTTGTCACAATGCGGGCGCGCCGGCGGCCCGGCCCAGCATTGATGTATCCGGCTTGCAGCACAAGGACTACGACTCGAAGGCGCATCACTTCCACGAGCCG
Organism: Steroidobacter gossypii; assembly: GCF_016801985.1. Lineage (GTDB taxonomy): Bacteria > Pseudomonadota > Gammaproteobacteria > Steroidobacterales > Steroidobacteraceae > Steroidobacter > Steroidobacter gossypii. Next base: position 1,701,153 of record NZ_JAEVLS010000001.1, read on the forward strand.
GGCAAGCCGGGATCTCAGTGCGTGGACTGCCATGCGCCGTCGCGCGTGTACATGCAAGTCGATCCACGGCGCGATCACAGCTTTCGCATTCCGCGCCCCGATATCTCTGATCGACTAGGAACGCCCGATGCCTGCACCGAGTGTCATGAGAAACGATCGGCAAAGTGGGCCGCGGAGCAAGTGGCGAAGTGGTACGGCCCGGAACGGCGTCAGGAAGTGACAGTTGCGGATGCCTTCGCAATGACCCAGGGCGCGCAATTCGATGTCTCCGGCGCTGAGCGCGCATCGCGATCGCCTGCAGCACAGGCGTCGCCAGCCACGGCAGCGGTCACGCCGGATCGTGAGCTTCAACGCATCGCAAGCGATGCAAGCATGCCGGCCATTGTTCGTGCGTCCGCTATCGAACGCCTGCAGGCGTATCCGAGTGAGGCCGCATTGAATGTGCTGCAGTCCGCGACGCGTGACGCCGATCCGTTAGTACGCATGGCCGCGGCGGATGCGTTCACTCTGTTTCCGCCGGCGCAACGTGCGGCCGTACTGCCGCTAGTGAATGATCCGGTGCGCGCAGTGAGATTGGCGGCGATCACGTCCGCGCCGCCCGAGCGTTTGAACGCAAACTCGATTGCGGAGTACGAGCGGGCACAGCTGGAGAACGCGGATCAGCCAGGCGCTCACATCAACATCGGAAACATGCGCGCCTCATTGGGCCGCGTGGCTGAGGCCGAGGCTGCGTATCAAACCGCCATCAGACTCGACGAAACATTTAGCCCCGCATATGTGAATCTGGCAGATCTCAAAAGTCGTGCGGGCGACAATGGCATGGCCATCGCCGTGCTGCAGGCAGGGCTGGACGCGCAGCCCACCGAAGGTCCGCAGACCGCCGCATTACATCACTCGATGGGACTCGCCCTGATTCGTGAGCGGCGCTACGACGATGCAATCGCGGAGCTGCGGACCGCGGCCAAGCAGTCGCCAACGGATGCTCGCTACGCCTATGTGCTCGGAGTCGCGCTCTACGATACCGGCAAAAAGCAAGAAGGGATCGCCACGTTGGAGCAAGCGCTTCGCCGCCATCCCACCGATCGCGACTTGCTCGGCGCCCTGGCCGCCTACGCGCGCGACGCCGGCGACACCCAGGCTGCCGCCGAATACATGAAGCGAATGTCCGGCGCCTCGAACTGACAACCAGTTGCTGCAGTCGCGCATCGCCAATCTGCTACCCTGCGGCACCTCCCGGGACAAGGGATGCAAGCTTAATGATCGTCGATTGGCTGCCGACTCCTTCGCAGCATTTTCTGGTCAGCGCAGTGGCGCTCCTTGTTTACATTCTCACCAGTCGCGCCAGCGAGCAGCGGCGCGCGCCGACGTCGGCGATCGCCTGGGTGCTCGGCCTCTCGCTGCTGCCGTATCTCGTGTTGCCGCTGTACCTGTTATTCGGCCAGCGCAAGCTCAAGCCCGTGGCCATTCCGTATGCCGGCGTGGTCGTGGAGGGGCCGCACTGGGCGGCAGAGCTCATCGAAAGCTTTGGCCTGGCGCCGCCCTCGATTTGCAAGATTCGCATGCATGCCGATGGCGTCGAGGCGCGCGCTGCGCTGTTCAAAATCATCGACGAGGCGACTCGTACGCTGGACGTCAGCACCTTCATCATCGGCAACGATGCGTTCGGAAGTGACATTGTCGCGAGGCTCGCGCGTCGCGCCCGAGAAGGCGTGGAGGTGCGGCTCATGCTGGATGGCTTCTTCGCCATCCTCGCACCACGCCGCTACAAACGAGAGCTGACAGCCGCTGGCGCCAAGGTGGCGGTGTTTCGTCCGTTCTTCAGCTTCCGCCGCCTCGGTCCACGCAACCTGCGTAATCATCGCAAGCTCGTGGTCGCCGACGATCGTTATCTTTGGTGCGGCGGTCGCAATCTGGCCGCCGAATATTTCCTCGGCGACGCGCGGGGCAGGATCTGGCCCGACCTTTCTTTCGATCTCGAAGGGCCCGTCGCTGTTGCCGCCGGACGTCAGTTCGACCTCGATTGGAGCACCACGCATCCGCGCCTTCCGCTGCGCGAGCGCCAAGCAGTGACCGTCGAAGGCGGCGAGCTCGCGCAGTTTCTGCCGAGCGGGCCGGATCAGGTGGAAGACACCGCGCAATCGCTGTTGATCGACGGCTGTTATCGCGCGCGCCGTCGGCTTTTAATCGTCACGCCGTACTTCGTGCCGGATGACAGTCTGCGTGCGGCGATGCGGCTCGCGGCTCGTCGCGGCGTCAAGGTGACCATCGCCATTCCCCAGCGCTCCAATCATCTGCTGGCCGATTTCGTGCGTTCCAGGCCGATGCGCGATCTGGCCGCGGCCGGCGTCGAGTTCCGGCTGTTGCCGCAGATGGTGCACGCCAAGGCGGTAGTGATCGATGAAACGCTGGCGATGTGCGGCTCCATCAATCTGGACTTGCGTAGTCTGCTGCTCAACCACGAAGCCGCGGTGGTGTTCTATGGCCGGCCTTCCATCGACTGGCTGGCGCAATGGATCGCCGCGACGGCGGAGCAGGGGTACGCCTATCGTGCCGAACCGCCCAGCCTGCTGCGCGACATCGCCGAAGGCGTGCTGCTCACTGTTGCCTTCCAGTTGTAGAGCCCGAAGAGTCGTCGAACGACAGCTTCAGCCCCACCGTCTCGGCCGCGCGCACCACGTCCACCAGGCGCGTCAGTTGCAGCTTCTTCATCATCTTGGCGCGCTCCGACTTGATGGTGCGCTCGCAGGCCCCGACTTCCACCGCCACTTGTTTGTTGAGCTTGCCTTCGGCCACGCCGGCGAACACCACCCGCTCGCGCTCGGTCAATGTTTTATAGCGTTCCAGCAATTCGCGGGCTTCACGGCGCGCGATGAAGCGTTGCACAGCGACTTGGCGGGCGTGCGCGATGGTCGCGAGTAGTTTTTCCGAGGGCACCGGCTTGACCAGGATGTCCAGCGCGCCGGACTTCATGACTCGCACGCTGATGGGAATGTCGGCGAACGCGCTGACGAAAATCACCGGCAGCACTTCATCGTTCACGCGCCGCTCGAACAGCTCCAGCCCGTCGCCGTCCGGCATGCAGATGTCCAGCAGCACGCAGCCCGGCCCACCGTCCAGGTGCGCCTGCTCGAACTCGGCCAGCGTGCCATAGCCATGCGCTTGCAAGTTGTTTGCTTTGAACAGCCGCAGCAGACTGAGTCGAAAACTGTCGTCGTCGTCGACGATATGAACCGCGAAGCCGTGCGCCGCGTCGAGCCGCGGCTCGAGCTCGAAACCTCCCCCTGTATCCATGTGTCCCGTTCCCCTTCCTGTTTTGCCCCTCGTTCACGCCGTCTGCAGCGGAATCGTGAACTTGAAGACGGCGCCCCCGGCCGGGGTTCCCTCCTGCCAGATCCTGCCGCCATGAGCCTGCACGATGGTGCGTGCAATGGCCAACCCCAGCCCCATCCCTTCTTGTTTCGTACTGAAGAATGAATCAAAAATCCGTGGTCGATACGCCGCCGCGATGCCCGGTCCAGTGTCGGTGACCGTGATGGCCGCCGAGTATTTGTCATAACGGCTGGTCGCGACGTCCAGAATACGCTCGCTCGCCCCTGGAGCGGTATTGGAAGACATCGCATCCATGGCATTGATCATCAGATTGAGGAGCACCTGCTCGATGTGAATGGAGTCGCCATGGATGGGCGGGAGGGCCGGATCGAGCGCGCTGCGCACCGTCACCCGTCGTTTGCGCGCTACGGGCTGAATCAGGCTGATCGCGGTGGCCGCCACTTCGTTCAGATCGATCATGGTGGTGTGCAGCTCGCGTCGCTTCAGCAAGGAGTGCAAATGACGCACGATATCGTTGGCCCGCAGATCGTCGCGCCGGATGTCGGCGAGGATGCGGCGGACTTCTTCGAGCGGCGGGTGCGGCTGGTTCAGCAGGCTCTCGGCCGCGTCGGCGTTGGTCAGGATGGCGCTCAGCGGCTGGCTGATCTCATGCGCGATGGAGCCGGCGATTTCGCCGACCAGGGCGAGTCTGCCGGCGTGCGTGTCGGCGCTTCGCAGGCGCTGGGCCTCGCGCCGCGCCGAGCGCCGGCGACGGGCGCGCAGCGCCCAAAAGGCCAGCGCGGCGCCTTGCGCGATCACTAACAACACCAGCAATGACATCAGGATCGGCTGTCGCACGGGAAAGACGCCGCAAACGATCGATGGCGGTGTATCCGGAAATCCGCGACTTTGCCCATTCCGCGTATGTACGGCTGTGAGGATTCGGCAACAATTGCCGGCCGATAAGAAGTTAACGGCAGATTACGGCAACATAGATATTTCGACGGAGCGTTGAGCGGACTTCAGTCAGGCAAGGGAGGAGAAGCCGATGGCAAGACTGGTATTTCGGGACTTCGATGAGTTTGCCGAAGCAATCACGGGGGTAGAGGGGCGATTCATTCCGACGGCGCGTTCGACCGCGGAATGGTGGTCCGAAGCGGTGCGGCCGGGCTCCGTTTCACTACAACAGATTCAGATTGGCAGTGCGACCACGTTTGCCGGCGACGGCGAGCCCGGTCGCTATACGCTGGGCCTGCCGATGACCGACGCCACCCAGATCCGGATCGACGGACACTTCCTCGAAGAGGACGCGTTCATCGTGCTGCAGGAAGACCAGCCATTCACCTTCACTGGCCATGACGTGGTGCGTTGGGCCGGCGTCAGCGTGCCCACCGACACCCAGTTGATTCCTCTCGATCTGTTTGCGAACACGCGCTCGGGCACCGGGCCGCGCACGCGCTCGGCGCTGCCTTATCTGAATCGGCTGCGTTGGGTCACCGAGCGGGCCATCTCGAGCGACATCGATTTCAGCGAGCCGGCGGCGATCGCGGCGGCTGAAGAAGAGGTCGCGCTGTGCCTCACTCACGTGCTCGAGCGCAGCATGAAGGTGCAGGACCGGCACGTCGGCCGGCCGCAGTTTTCACGCAGCCGGGTGATCGCGCGCACTTTGCAGTTGATCGAAGCGAACGAGGGTCAGCCGCTGTTCGTGGACGATCTGTGCCGGGCGACGCAAGTCAGCGAGCGCACGCTAAGAAACATCTTCCACGAGTTCTTCGGCGTGGGTCCGATGCGGCTGCTCAAGGTTCGTCAGTTGCGTGAGATTCGCGCCGCGCTGTTGCGGGCCGATCCTCAGCGCGACACCGTGACGCGCATTGCCGCTCGGTACGGCATCTGGGATTTCAGTTTGTTCGCGCGCAACTATAAAGCGCTGTTCGGCGAATCGCCGTCGAAGACGTTGCGCACGCCGCAGAACGAGTCGAAGGCGCGCTCCTCGCTGTCCTGGCTGCACTATGCCTCGCGCATTTTTATCGATGACATGCGGGCCCCCACGCCCGACCCGCATGTCCTCGACGTGAATGGCGAGGACGAGCAGCCGCCGGTGATCATCCAGTCGGCCGAGCCGCCCTCGATGCGGGCCAAGAACTGAAGGATCGCAGCACCGGTTTAGAGGCTGGCCCGCAGGAACAGCAGCGGGCCAGCCATCTGCAGATCGACGAATCCCGGCGTGTCGACGTCGCGCGAGTCCACTTCCACGGCGAAATGGCGATAGCCCAGGCCCCACACCAGGTGCGGATTCATGCGCCAGGTGAGCGCGGCGCGCGCATCGAGCACCGAGCCGTCGACCTCGTCGAACTCGACGGACAGATATTGAACGCGCGCCTCCACCGACCAGCTGTCGTCGAAATCGAAGCGACCCTCGATGCCGGCTAGCGGCAGCGGCGTGACCCCGGTCTCCGCCTCGCGCACCACGCGACTGCGTACCACCGCGTTCGCTTCCACTTCGACCACTTGGATGCCGAAGGTGAGCGCCAGATCGAACTCTCTCAGCTTCACGATGCTGTAACCGTAAGTGAGCCCGACCAGTGTCAGGTTGAGTGTGCTGTCCACAACCTCGCCCGGCTGATAGGTCTGCTCGTCGAACACGATGGTGCGGCCAATGGCCTGCTCCTGGTTGCGACGCAAGCCGAAGCCGCTGAGCCGGAGCAGGTGACGCTCGCCCGGCAGCAAAGTGATCTCGCCGAGCGGCAGGATCTTCATGTCGTCGAGCCCCAAGTCGTCCTCGGCGCTCACCATGGTGCCGGGCGTTGCGATCGTTCGATCGATGCGCAGATCGGTGTCGATGGCGGCGCCGAGCGTCATTACTTCGACGCGAAAGCGATCTTCGACCACGTGAGGCTTGGGCTGCGGCGCCCAGTCAGGCAGCTTGTCGTTGGTGGGCTTGTTGTCGGCGGCCTGCGCGACGTTCAACGCGAGGCCCAGCAGCACGCTCGCGAGCAGATGCTGACTCAGCCTCGATCCGACATTGCGTTCAGGAATCACGTGGGCACTCCGGTTGCAGGCGTCGTCGTCGCTGAGGCCTCGGGCCCCGGCGACTCGTCAAACCATTATGCCCGTGTGCTCACGCGGTCGCGACCCAGTGATCGTCCCAGCGAATCGGTTGCGAGCTGGCGATGTTCAGAAACTGTGAACGCAGTCTGCTTTCATCCAGATCGTACGCCGTGCCGTCGCGTTGTGACGCGACGATGGAACCGTCGGCGACTCGCGACAAACCATATGTTTCCGACGCGGCGATGAAGCCGAGATAACGTTCCTCGCGCAGCGACCAACAGGCGACACCGCCGCCGTACGGGCACGCCGCTGCAATCAGGTCGTGCGCTTCGCTGATGGCGACACTCGCGACGTAACCTTGAAAACGCGGTGTTTCTTCGGGCGGCGCGGTCAACAGGCGAAACTGCGCTTGCTTGCCCGCCGCCGCTGGACGATACAGCGCGACGATGCCCGGCGCCTGTTCTTTGTTTCCTTCATATTGCAATCCCACCGCAGTAATGCCGCTGGCAGTCATCGAGACATGGCGAATGCTCAGCAGATGATCCGGCAGACGCCATTGCTCCTGGCATTCGCCGCTGGCTGCATCGAGCACACACAGCGACGGATCCATGGTGGGAATGTTCAGCTTGCGACGAAAGGTGCGCGGATGCGTCATGATGCCGCCGTTGGCGACCAGCAACGACCGATGGTCGGGCATCCAGGCGACTTCATGCGGATCGATGCCCTGGGTGTCGAGTTCGCCGACGACCTCGAAGTTGCGCGCATCGCGGACAACTACAACGCCGCGCACGCGCTCGTAGTCGTGTTCAGGCGTGAAGATCAGATCGCCATTGGCTGAATAACTGCCGTGACCGGCGAGATGACGACCGGGCTGCGTCGTGAATACGACGCGCGCTTGCATGGACGTGCGATCCAGCTCGAACGCCTGCGTTCCCGGGCGGCGCGCGAAAAACAAAACGCGATTCGGATCGGTGGGATGAACAGCGCAACCGTGAGCGCGCATGGGCACACGCGCGCCGAAAACCTTCTCATCCTGCAACGACAGGCCACCGACATATTGATCGCCGCGGGCATCTTCGAAGGCGGAGAGCAGTGTACCGGTGCGAGCTTTTCCTTCCGATGAGAACAACAATCCGCCAGCGGCAACGGCGCTCAACGAAGCGGACGCCAGCAGGAACTGGCGGCGAGAGAGTTTGGAGACAGGCATACTCGAGCCTCTCATAGAGAGTCGATGAACTTCAGCAAAGCTTCGCGATCCTGCCGGGACAGATTGCGGAATGCCTCCTTGGCGCGTTCGCCTTCACCGCCGTGCCACAGAATCGCTTCGCTCACATCACGTGCGCGACCGTCGTGGAGCAGGCGCGTGTGGCCGTTGACCGTCTTCTGCAGCCCCAAGCCCCACAATGGCGAGGTGCGCCATTCGCTGCCGCTCGCGGCGAAGTCGGCGCGACCGTCGGCGAGGCCTTCGCCCATGTCGTGCAACAGCATGTCGGTGAACGGATGGATGGTTTGTCCGCTCAGCCAGGGTTGTCCCTCGACGTTGCCCGTCTTGAACGAGGCGCGGTGGCAAGACTCGCAGCCGCTGTCGAGAAACAACTTCGCGCCGCGCTTTACTTCCGGCGCGTCCAGGTTGCGACGCACGGGCACGGCCAGCATGCGTTGGTAGCTGACCATGTGATCGAAAATCTCGTCGCTGATCTCCGGTTGGCCGCCCGTCGGTGCGTTCACGCATTCGGTTTGCACCGGCATGCAGATCTCCTGCGGACGGAACGAGGAGGTCATGCCCATTTCGCTGGAGAAGGCAGCCGCGGTTTGATGCGCGATGTCGGGCTGATTGAGTTTCCAGCCGAACCGGCCCAGCACCGCGCGGCCGACCAGCGGATCCCAAACGTAATTCGGGCGACCCGAGATGCCGTCCTTGTCGGCGTCTTCAGGATCGTTGCGCTCCAGGATCTGCTGCTCTGGAATGGCTTCCAGCAACCCCGAGCCGAACACGGCGGGAGCCACTCGCGGCGACAATTTCGTATCGGCCGCGAGCTCTCCGTAGGCCAGCTCTTCAAGCAAATATTCCGGTGCGAGCAACGTGTATGGCGTGCCGTCCGCATAGGTGCCCGCGATTTGGCGATGACGAATACGGAGCTTGCCTTCCGGGGGCACGCCGCCGATGGCGAACGGATTGAAGTTCACGCCGTAGTTGGGATCGGCCTGCGGCTCGTTGTTGTCGCCCGGGGTCGAGGTCGCGAACTGAATCACCAGCGATACTGGCTGTTCATCCTCTTTGAGTGGCGGTACACCGCGGCCGTCATTGTTGTGACAACCATCGCAGCTGCGTGCGTTGAACAGCGGACCAAGGCCATCCCGCGCGCTGGCGCTCGCAGGAGCAACCACCCACGGACTGTTGAAGAAGGCGTTGCCGATGAAAAACTCACCGCGCTGCGCGACGCTGAGGTTGGTCGCCGGGCGCGAGAACGCATGCCGCGACGACTCGCTCACCGTCATGGCTCCGCCCGAGTTCGGTTGTAACAAATCGTCCGTCGATATGCCTTTCGAACAGGCGCCGAGCAGCAGCATCGTGCCCCACAGGGCCGCGCGGGTCACCACCTAATCACCCAATCCTTCGAGATCGGAAAGGAAGATCTGAATGGCTTGTGCGCCACGCGAGAACGACAACGCCTGAGCGCGCAACGAATCGATCGCGGCTTGCATCCGTGCGCGACCTTCGGCGTTCTCGGCGAGAATCTCGCGATCGAACGGATTCTTGATTTCGGACAGCGCTTGACGTGTGCGCGCCAGACGAGCTTCGATTTCCTCAGCGGCGCGCGCGTCCTTGCCCTTCACCAGGTCTGCGAGACTGGGTCCCTTGACGGTCGAGCCATCGAGACGCTTGTAGGTGCCGAAATAAACACTTTCGATGCCGACCGCATTGGCGCGCAGTTCCTCCGCCGTCAGGTCGCTGAAGCAGGACTGTTCCTCTTCCTGGTCGGAGGACAGCAGCGGCACGTTCATGCGCTCGCCGGCCATCTCGACCTCCGACAGCGCGGCGATGCCCGTGAACATGCGCTTCATGCTGGTGTAAACGTCGCCGGTGAGGAATTCAGTTCGATAGTTCCGCTCCTTGGACTCGCGCCACTGCGCGGCCACCGATTCCAGATCGCTCAAGATCAGCGTGGACGCGGCTTTCAGATACTCGCCGCGGCGAGCATTCACATCCGTGGCCGGATCGCCTTGCGGAATGAAGTCCGTGTAGGGACGCTGGCCCGCCGACTCCGGCGGATCGTTCCAGTCCTGGCCCCACAACAGAAACTCGATGGCGTGATAGCCGCTGGCGATGTTCTTTTCGCCGCCGGCTTCGTTCTGGTCGGCGATCAGCTCGGGCGTGATTTCCGGAAACTGCTCGGGGTTGCCGATGATGTTGAGCCCGGGCGTCGCGTTGTACTTGTCCACGACCACGGCGTCGATGTGGTTCTCGTCCAGCGGCCAACCGTTGAGTTGCCCTTCCGGACCGTTCTCGCCATCGATGGGGCCGCCGTAGAAGCGGAACGCTTCCGTGTAAGCGTACGGAATGCGCGCGGCACGCCAGCGCTCGCGGGCGGCATTCAATGTTTCCTCGCTCGGATTCGCAAGCAATGCATCGATGGCAGCGTCGAGCTCGCGCGCCGTCGCGATCGTGTCTTCGTAGGTCGCCAGCACGATATTGGCGTAGTTCTCGAGCACCGGAATGCGCTCGTCCTTGGGTTCGGTGCGCGTGCAGCCGGTCACCAGAGACAAGCACAGGGCAGCCGCGGCAGCGGACTTGAAAGCGGATGCGAGCATGAGGGTCGCTTTTGTAAGAGGTAGGTGCGGCCCGCCACGGGCGGGGACACTGCGATTTTATTCGCAAACAAGAATGACTCGCAATTAAGAATGCGTCATGCCGCTGCCGCCGTCCGTTTTTAGAGGGTTTTTCCGGGCCGGCGGGGCCCTTCAGTGCGAAACACGTTTCCGCTAATGGGATGGTCCGCCCCGCTTCTCAACTTGGCGGATAAGGCCAATGATTGGGATTCCTACGTCTCAATCGGAAGCGGAGCAGACCATGAACAAGATTACCGTAGTGGGGATCGATCTAGGCAA
>NZ_JAEVLS010000021.1 GCF_016801985.1 Steroidobacter gossypii
GTAAGCGTCCGCCCATCACCCTCTAGCCTGACGCAAGTGGTCACGCATCATGTCGCTTGAAGCGGCAAGAGTGTACGTGTCCGCTTGAGGTTCAGATGGACATTACAGCCAAGCGTGACGAAGAGACGACCGGCGAGCGTGCGTGGCGCCGGATGCGCACCCTGCAAGAGAAGCAGGCCATGGTGCTGGAGGCACTCCAGCCCGGCAGCTCAGTGGCTGCCGTGGCCCGCAAGCACGGCGTGAACGCGAACCTGCTGTTTGGCTGGTTGCGCCTGCACCGAAGCGGACTGCTGAGCGAACAGCGACATGCCAAGCCACCGCCGCTGCTGCCGGTGAAGATCGCTACGCCGACGTTAACGCCGACTGAGCCGGCGGCAACTCGCGGTGAGGGCAAGCGCACCAGGCGCCCGACAGATGCCGCCCCGGTCAGCGAGTCGCTGTTAGAGCTCGTCCTGACCGAGGGCACCCGCGTGCGCTTGTACGGCGAGGCGCAGCGTGCCGTGCTCGAGCGGATTCTTGAGCAGTTGTCACGACGATGATCGCTCTGCCCGCGGGAGTGACGGTGTGGCTGGTGGCTGGCGCCACCGACATGCGCAAAGGCTTCGATGGGCTGGCAGCGCTGGTTCAGATGCAACTAGCGGAAGATCCCTTCTCTGGACAGCTCTTCGTGTTTCGCGGCCGAGCCGGTGATCGAGTGAAGATCCTGTGGTGGAGTGGCGATGGGATGTGCCTCTTCGCCAAGCGTCTGGAGCGCGGCCGTTTCATCTGGCCGCAGGCCACGCACGGCGCAGTCACATTGACCGCGGCACAGCTGTCGATGTTGCTCGAAGGGATCGATTGGCGCCGACCTGTGCGCACTGTCGAGCCTCAGCTGGCGGTGTGATGTGATTTATTTGTTTCTTGCGGGTTGCGCGTGTGGCATCGGCATATGCCTGTTGTTATATTGGGGTATGCCTCGCACAGACTCGCTGCCCAACGATGTCGAGAGCTTAAAACAGCTCCTGCACGCCGCCCGCGATCAGGTGCAGAGCCTGTCTGCCCAACTACACTCCCGCAACGTACTCATCGAACAACTGAAGCTGCAGCTGGCGAAGCTGAAGCGATTGAAGTTCGGTCGCTCCTCCGAGCAACTCGATGCGCAGATCGCGCAGCTCGAACTGAGTTTGGAGGAGCTGGAGGCCAATGCCGCAGCAACACCCAACGTTGCAGATTCGACGTCCCAGGGAGCAACGAAGCCGGTTCGCCAGGCGCTGCCCGAGCAGTTACCGCGTGAAGCGCACGTCCACGAGCCTGCCAGCGGCACCTGTGAGTGCCCGAAGTGCGGTGGCAAGCTGCGCGCGATCGGCGAAGATGTTTCTGAAGTCCTCGAGTACGTGCCGCAGCACTGGAAGGTACAT
>NZ_JAEVLS010000022.1 GCF_016801985.1 Steroidobacter gossypii
TGGGCCGGCCTAGAATTTCCTTGGACACCATTTTGGGCCAAAGTAGTGGCCGAAGGAGTGTCCGATGGCAAAGAAGAGTTCTGGTGCGAATGACGTAGAGCGCGGCCGCTGGTCGGCCAAGAGGAAATCAGAGGCGGTACTACGACTGCTGAAGGGTGAGGACCTGGATACGTTGTCGCGGGAGCTGAAGGTGAATGCTGCGACCTTGTCAGGCTGGCGCGATATCTTTCTTGAGAATGGCCTGGCGGGTCTGAAGAGCCGCGAGGTGGATTTACGCGACGAGAAGATCGCGCAGTTGCAGAAGGCGCTGGGCGCGACGGCGCTGCGACTGGAGATCGCCCGTGAAGTGATCGACGTGTACGAGAGGAAAGCGGGCCCTTTAGCGGATGGGAAGTCGAAGCTGTGAGAGCCGCGGTTTCGATTTCCCGCAACGAGCACTGCGGCCTGAGCGTGGTGTGCGAGAGCGCCGGCGTGGCACGCTCCAGCGTGTACGCGCAGCGCCGATCTCGGGATGCGGTGTCGGGCGTGCGCCGGGGGCCGAAAACGCGCTGGAGCGATGAGGCGCTGGTGGAACAGATTCGCACGCAGCTGAAGAGCTCGCCCTTCGTGGGCGAAGGCTATCGCAAGGTGTGGGCGAAGCTGCGCTTAGCGGGCATTCGCACCAGCAAGCCTCGGGTGCTGCGATTGATGCGCGAGCACGGTCTGCAGGCGCCGACACGCTGCGGTGGCCCACGCGGACCACAGAGCCACGAGGGCACGATCATTCCGAACGCTCCTGATCTGCGCTGGGGCACGGACCTGACGACGACCTTCACGCTTGAGGAAGGCCAGGCGTCGGTGCTACTGGCCGTGGATCACTACACCGCGGAGATCGTCGGTATCCACGCCGTCAAGCGCGCGACGCGTTGGGAGGCGCTGGAACCGATCCGCCAAGGCGTGCGCAAACACTTCGGAGCGATCGGACGCAACGTCGCCTGCGGGCTCGAGCTGCGGCACGACCATGGTAGCCAGTACATGAGCGACGCGTTCCAGCAGGAGATCGCCTTCCTCGGCATTCAGTCGAGTCCCTCGTTCGTGCGATCCCCGGAAGGCAACGGTTGCGCCGAGCGCGCTATCCGTACGCTCAAGGAACAGCTGCTGTGGATCCGATCGTTTGCGACGATCGAGCAACTGCGCCGCGCTCTAATCGAGTGGTCGGAACTCTACAACGAGCGCTGGATGATCGAACGGCATCAGCACAGGTCACCGGCGCAGGTCCGACGGGAGTACTTGGCCGCCAGCACCAAACTGGCCGCCTGAGAGAAACGAATTACCTGCAACCGTGTGTCCAAGAAATCCTTGACCGCTTCA
>NZ_JAEVLS010000023.1 GCF_016801985.1 Steroidobacter gossypii
AGTCGAGAGTATGAAGCGCCGCAGGGCGAGGTGGAGGAGGTGCTGGCGGGGATCTGGCAGGAGTTGTTGCATGTGGAGCGGGTGGGTCGCCAGGACAACTTTTTTGAGCTGGGCGGGCACTCGCTGTGGGCAATGCAAGTGGGTGCACGGCTGCAATCCTGCTTGCTCATCGAAGTACCCATCAGAGCTCTATTTGATTTTCCGGTGCTACGGGATCTTGCTGAACATATCGAAAAGATGCGTCGTGCGCAGCTGATCGCTGATAGCGCGGATGGTAACGCTGAAGCAGAGCAGCTCCTTGAAGCAATTGCATCGATGTCTGAGGACGAGGTCAGGAAGCTGCTTCAGGCAATGAAATTGGAGGAAACCACGTGATCAGAAGGTCTGAAGCGGAAGAAAAGCTGCGCACCCTGTCGGAGCATCAGGCAAAACTGTTTCAACTGCTTCTGGAGAAGAAGAGAGCTCAACGGTCTCGGCAGCAAATCATCACTCGCTACCCACGAGAGAAGGCTGCGAAAGTTCGGGTTCGGACTTCCGGGGCGCAGCAACGGCTTTGGTTTATCGAACAGCTGGAGAACAGCAACGCCGCCTACAACATACCCATCGCCGTACGCCTGTATGGAAATCTGGATCGTCGTGCGCTGCAGGCAGCGCTGGAAACGGTCGTCCAGCGGCACGAAATATTGCGCACAGTTTTGACTCAGGTCGACGGGGAGCCCGTTCAGGAGATCGAGCCGACCGCCCCGTTTGCACTGGTGCATGTGGATTTGTCGGAGCTTGACCCAACCGCACAGTCAGCTGCGGTAGACCGGCAGTTACGTGAGGAATCGACAACTCGTTTCGATCTGAGCTCAGGGCCACTGATTCGCGGTCGGCTCCTGCGTCTGCGAGAAGCTGAGCACGTGCTTGCTATAACCATGCACCATATCGTGTCCGATGGGTGGTCCGTTGGAGTGCTTCTCCGGGAACTTACAGCCCTCTACAGCGCATATCGCGAAGGTAAGCGGGACACATTGCCACCATTGCCGATTCAGTACGCTGATTATGCACAGTGGCAGCGCGAACGGTTGGCCCGGGGGGAGTTCGAGGAACAGCTGAACTACTGGGTGGCGCACCTCCGAGGAGCGCCGGGGCTGCTGGAGTTGCCGACGGACCGGCCGAGGCCTGCGACGCAAAGCTTTCGCGGTGGGAGTGTG
>NZ_JAEVLS010000024.1 GCF_016801985.1 Steroidobacter gossypii
AACGGATCGCGCACGAATCGCTCCGCCGTCAGCGACGCCCGGTTCAGATACCCGCGCGCTACGCCGGCTCCGCCAATGTACAGCTCCCCAGACACTCCAATCGGAACCGGCTGCAGATGACGGTCCAATACATACATTTGCACATTCGATATCGGTCGACCGATTGGAACCCGACTGCAAGACTCATCGAGCTTGCACTCCCAGAAAGTGACATCGATGGCCGCCTCCGTAGGACCATATAGATTGGATAGCCTCACATGCGGCAGCCTTCGCAGAGCCTTGTTCTGCAAAGCCGCGGGCAGCTCCTCTCCGCTGCACACGATGTGCCGGACCGATGAGCAAGGCTTGGTCTGCTGCTCCAAAAAAATCTGCAACATCGAGGGTACGAAATGCAGTGTGGTTACCCCCGCTGCCTCGATCAGCTGCTGCAGATATGTTGGGTCCTTGTGACCTTCTGGCCGAGCGACAACCAGGCGCGCACCGCTGAGCAGCGTCCAGAAGAACTCCCAAACGGATACGTCGAAGCTAAATGGAGTCTTCTGCAGCACTCGATCGCAAGATGTCATTCCATACTGAGCCTGCATCCAGTGAAGCCGATTGACCACGGCCCGATGCTCATTCATTGCTCCCTTTGGCTTACCCGTCGAACCCGATGTATAGATCACGTACGCCAAGTTCCTGGAGCTCAGACCGATCGATCCAGCATCGATGTTGCTCCTGTCCAGGCCGGACATCTCGCCAAGATCGCCGTCCACGGCCAACAGATCGCCAACCATCGGCCGCAGTCGCGCTTCGAGTTTCTTCTGTGTCAGGAGCACTAAGGGTGCCGCGTCTCCAGTCATGTACTCGAGGCGATCGTCCGGATAGTTCGGATCGATAGGCACGTAAGCGCCGCCAGATTTAAGGACGCCGAGTAGCGCCACTACCATCTCGAGGCTGCGCTCCAGGCAAACTCCGACGCGCTGATCTGGCCCCACTCCCTTCTGCCTCAAGTAGCGCGCCAGCTGATTCGCCTTCGCGTTGAGCTCCCCGTACGTCAGGCTCTGGTCTTCATACACCACCGCCACTGCATTCGGTGTGCGTGCGACCTGCTCCTCGAACAACT
>NZ_JAEVLS010000025.1 GCF_016801985.1 Steroidobacter gossypii
TCGAGCGCAGCCTGGAGATGGTGATCGGATTGCTGGGGATACTGAAGGCCGGTGGCGCCTATGTGCCATTGGATCCGAACTATCCGGCCGAACGGCTGCAGCACATGCTGGAGGATGCGGCGCCGCGCGTGGTGCTGACGCAGGAGGGGTTGCGCGCCATGCTGCCGGCCACCTCAGCGGAGGTGATTGCGCTGGATGGCGATTGGTTGCGGACCGAGCGATTGGGTTCGGAGAATCTGCCGGCGCAGGCAGGCGGCGGCGAGCAACTGGCGTATGTGATCTACACCTCTGGCTCGACTGGCAAGCCGAAGGGCGTGATGATCGAGCACCGCAACGTCACGCGGTTGTTTGCTGCTACCACGCATTGGTTCAACTTCGGTCCACAGGATACGTGGACGCTGTTTCACTCATTCGCATTCGATTTTTCAGTATGGGAGCTGTGGGGAGGACTGCTCTACGGAGGGCGTGTAATCGTAGTGCCGTACCTCACGGCACGCTCACCGGGTGAGTTCTACCGGTTGGTGTGCAAACAAAAAGTGACTATTTTGAATCAGACGCCGAGCGCATTCTTGCAACTGCTCGATGCCGAGCAGCGCAAGCCTCGCCAGCATTCACTGCGGGTCGTGATCTTTGGCGGCGAAGCGCTGGAGTTGCGTACGTTGCGACCATGGATAGAGCGCAATGATGTAGAGCGGCCTAGGCTAGTTAACATGTATGGGATCACTGAAACAACAGTGCATGTCAGCTACCGCTCGTTGAGCAAGGAAGAAATACATCATGATTCGAGCAGCCCCGTAGGCGTACCGATTCCCGATCTGCGCGTGTACATCCTGGACCGTCATCTGCAGCCGGTTCCGATTGGAGTGTCTGGGGAGCTGTACATTGGCGGAGCCGGCGTAGCGCGCGGGTATCTGAACCGGGCGTCGCTGACGGCGGAGCGATTCGTGCGCGATCCGTT
>NZ_JAEVLS010000026.1 GCF_016801985.1 Steroidobacter gossypii
TCGAGCGCAGCCTGGAGATGGTGATCGGATTGCTGGGGATACTGAAGGCCGGTGGCGCCTATGTGCCATTGGATCCGAACTATCCGGCCGAACGGCTGCAGCACATGCTGGAGGATGCGGCGCCGCGGGTGCTGCTCACGCAGTCACGACTTCAAAGAGGTGTAGCTATTACAGCCCTTGAAACGATCGAATTGGATGTTTGCTGGGACGAGATCAAGCAGCTGCCTGACGCCAACATAGCTACAGATGAGATTGGTCTGCGCTCGGATCATCTTGTATATGTCATATATACGTCGGGTTCGACCGGGCGGCCCAAAGGGGTGATGATCGAGCATCGCAACGTAAGCAGCCTATGGCAGGGCCTTGAGCAGATCTACGAATACCAGCCCGGCTGCTCGCGAGTGGCGGTGAATGCATCGATAAACTTCGATGCATCCGTCAAGCAGCTAGTGCAATTGTTGTCAGGACGCGCGCTGGTCCTGGTTCCAGACGATGCGCGTTGGGATGCAGGGCTACTGTTGAAATTCGTTGCCATGCATCAGGTCGACGCCATCGACTGCACTCCATGGCAACTGAAGTCGTGGATCTCAGCAGGATTGCTCACAACGCCTGGTTTGCGCTTGGTGTTGATCGGAGGCGAGCCGATCGATCCGGAGCTGTGGAACTGCCTGTCGAAAAGCGCTCAGACGGATTTCTTCAACGTTTACGGCCCCACCGAGAGCACGGTGGACACGACGGCGGCGCATCTAAACGGCGATCGAAGCGAGCCTCACATTGGCCGATCGATGCCGAACCGGCGCGTGTACATCTTGGACCGTCATCTGCAGCCGGTTCCGATTGGAGTGTCTGGGGAGCTGTACATTGGCGGAGCCGGCGTAGCGCGCGGGTATCTGAACCGGGCGTCGCTGACGGCGGAGCGATTCGTGCGCGATCCGTT
>NZ_JAEVLS010000027.1 GCF_016801985.1 Steroidobacter gossypii
TCGAGCGCAGCCTGGAGATGGTGATCGGATTGCTGGGGATACTGAAGGCCGGTGGCGCCTATGTGCCATTGGATCCGAACTATCCGGCCGAACGGCTGCAGCACATGCTGGAGGATGCGGCGCCGCGCGTGGTGCTGACGCAGGAGGGGTTGCGCGCCATGCTGCCGGCCACCTCAGCGGAGGTGATTGCGCTGGATGGCGATTGGTTGCGGATCGAGCGATTGGGTTCGGAGAATCTGCCGGCGCAGGCAGGCGGCGGCGAGCAACTGGCGTATGTGATCTACACCTCTGGCTCGACTGGCAAGCCGAAGGGCGTGATGATCGAGCATCGAAATCTCACTAATTTGATATGTTGGACCTGCGCGGCTCTCGATATAAAGGAACACCACCGCTGCTCCGCTGTCGCGGCCGTGGGCTTCGACGCTGCAACGTGGGAGATATGGATGCCATTGCGCGTGGGCGCTAGCCTCGTGCTGGCGCCGCCGACGGTGAGTGATCCAGAGAAATTGCTCGCATGGTGGGCCGCTGAGCCGTTGGAAATCAGCTTCTTGCCCACACCCTTGGCCGAATTTGCGTTCAGCCGCGGTTTGCACAACCCTCGATTGCGCACGTTATTGACAGGCGGCGACCAGTTGCGCTCTCGGCCGAGCGATGCATCGTTCAAATTGTTCAACAACTACGGCCCTACAGAGACAACAGTCGTTGCAACGTCCGGACTGATCGTCAGCGCTAACCCAACAGTCCATATCGGCACACCCATTGACAACACGCGCGTGTACATCCTGGACCGTCATCTGCAGCCGGTTCCGATTGGAGTGTCTGGGGAGCTGTACATTGGCGGAGCCGGCGTAGCGCGCGGGTATCTGAACCGGGCGTCGCTGACGGCGGAGCGATTCGTGCGCGATCCGTT
>NZ_JAEVLS010000028.1 GCF_016801985.1 Steroidobacter gossypii
GGCCCGGGGGGAGTTCGAGGAACAGCTGAACTACTGGGTGGCGCACCTCCGAGGAGCGCCGGGGCTGCTGGAGTTGCCGACGGACCGGCCGAGGCCTGCGACGCAAAGCTTTCGCGGTGGGAGTGTGCCGATATCGTTGGGCGCTGATCTGAGCGGGAGGGTGAAGGAGTTTGCGCGTCGTCATGAAGTGACGCTGGTGATGGCGCTGCATGCGGCGTGGTCGATGACGTTGAGTCGGTTGAGTGGTCAATCGGACATCGTGGTTGGAATGCCGGTTGCGAACCGTCATCGTGCCGAGCTGGAAGGGCTGATCGGGTTTTTCGTCAACACGCTGGCGGTGCGAGTGCGTCTGGAAGACGACCCGAAGGTGAGCGAGCTGCTGGGTCGAGTGAAGGAGGCGCTGCTGGAGGCCTATGCGAACCAGGATGTTCCGTTTGAGCACGTCGTGGAGGCGCTGCAGCCGGGCCGGACTTTGAGCCACAGTCCGGTGTTTCAGGTTGTATTCGCGTTTCAGAACATGCCGCGAGAGAGGCTGGATCTGGCGGGTACGACGTTGCGGGAGCAGGAGGTGGCAACGCAGACGGCGAAGTTTGATCTTGGGTTGTCGTTGGAGGAGTCCGCGGAGGGGATCAGCGGCAGCATCGACTATGCGGCGGACCTGTTTGACGCGCAGACGGTGGCGCGTTGGAGGGAATGCTTTGAGGTGATGTTGCGGGCGATGGTGAGTGAGCCGCAGTTGCGGGTCAGCCAGTTGTCGTTCTTGAGTGAGGCTGAGCGTCACCGGGTGGTGGAGGAGTTCAACGCGACACAGAGAGCCTATCCGCAAGGGAAGCTGATCCATGAGTTGTTCGAGGAGCAGGTCGCACGCACACCGAATGCAGTGGCGGTGGTGTATGAAGACCAGAGC
>NZ_JAEVLS010000029.1 GCF_016801985.1 Steroidobacter gossypii
TCGAGCGCAGCCTGGAGATGGTGATCGGATTGCTGGGGATACTGAAGGCCGGTGGCGCCTATGTGCCATTGGATCCGAACTATCCGGCCGAACGGCTGCAGCACATGCTGGAGGATGCGGCGCCGCGCGTGGTGCTGACGCAGGAGGGGTTGCGCGCCATGCTGCCGGCCACCTCAGCGGAGGTGATTGCGCTGGATGGCGATTGGTTGCGGATCGAGCGATTGGGTTCGGAGAATCTGCCGGCGCAGGCAGGCGGCGGCGAGCAACTGGCGTATGTGATCTACACTTCTGGCTCGACTGGCAAGCCGAAGGGCGTGATGATCGAGCATCGTAGTGTGTTGAACCTGTGGTGCGGGCTCGAGGCGTTTTATTCCCAGGCTGACAACTGCGGGCGCGTCGGCCTGAATGCATCGATCAATTTCGACGCATCCGTTCAACAGCTGACGCAGTTGTTATCGGGCCGAACGTTGGTTCTGGTGCCGCTGACGATCCGCAGGGATGCAGTGCTGCTAACGAGGTTCCTGCGAGAGAACCAGATCGAAGGAATCGACTGCACACCATCGCAGCTCAGATCTTGGATTGCGGAAGGTCTTCTTGCAGGAGCTGAAACGCCCTTGCGCATCGTCCTGGTGGGAGGCGAGCCGATCGATCCGGAGCTGTGGAACTGCCTGTCGAAAAGCGCTCAGACGGATTTCTTCAACGTTTACGGCCCCACCGAGAGCACGGTGGACACGACGGCGGCGCATCTAAACGGCGATC
>NZ_JAEVLS010000030.1 GCF_016801985.1 Steroidobacter gossypii
GCTAATGGGATGGTCCGCCCCGCTTCTCAACTTGGCGGATAAGGCCAATGATTGGGATTCCTACGTCTCAATCGGAAGCGGAGCAGACCATGAACAAGATTACCGTAGTGGGGATCGATCTAGGCAAGAGCGTGTTCCATGTACATGGCGTGGACGCGGCGGGCCACACCGTGATCGAACGGCGGTTCACACGTAAAGCCCTGCACAATTGGTTGGCGCGGCTGGAACCCTGTCTGGTCGGTATGGAAACGTGTTCAGGGGCTCATCATCTAGGTCGCTGGCTGCGTCAGCAGGGTCACGAAGTGCGGCTGATGAATCCGCGGTATGTGAAGCCGTACGTCAAGACCAACAAGAACGATGCACGAGATGCGGAGGCGATCTGCGAAGCGGTGACCCGGCCGCAGATGCGTTTTGTTCCGATCAAAAGCGTCGCTCAGCAGGAGGTGCAGATGATGCATCGGGTTCGTAGCCGCCTCGTTGCCGATCGTACTGCGCTGGCCAACCAGGTTCGAGGCTTTCTGCGTGAGTTCGGGATCACCGTCGGAGAAGGAATCCGAGTGTTGCGGCGCCTATTGCCACAGATTCTCGAGGACGGCTGCAACGAGCTCAGCGCCTCGGGGCGCTCGCTGTTGTGGCAGCTGCGCGAGGAACTGGTGCAACT
>NZ_JAEVLS010000002.1 GCF_016801985.1 Steroidobacter gossypii
CAGGACCTGCGCACCGGCGGCACGGATCTGGCCATTGCCGGCGGCGTGAACCTGAGCATCCATCCGGGCAAGTACAGCATGCTGAGCGCCGGGCAGTTCATCTCGAGTGCGGGGCACTGCCAGAGCTTCGGTGAAGGCGGGGATGGCTATATTCCCGGCGAAGGCGTGGGCGCGGTGATTTTGAAACGACTGTCGGATGCCGAGCGCGATGGCGATGCGATCTACGCCATCATCCGCGGCAGCGCGCTGAATCACGGCGGAAAGACGAACGGCTACACGGTGCCGAATCCGCAAGCACAAGCGGCGGTGATCGGGCAGGCGTTGCGGGATGCGGGCATCAGTGCGCGCCAGGTGAGTTACATCGAAGCGCATGGCACCGGGACCAAGCTCGGCGATCCGATCGAGATCGCGGCGTTGAGCAAGGCGTTTCAGCAGTACACGGGCGACACGCAGTTCTGTTTGCTCGGCTCGGCGAAGTCGAACATCGGGCACTGCGAGTCGGCGGCGGGCATCGCGGGGCTGACGAAAGTGGTTCTGCAGCTGCGCCACCGGCAGATCGTGCCGTCGCTGCATTCGCAACGTTTGAATCCGAACATCGACTTCGAGCGCAGCCCGTTCATCGTGAACCAGCAGCTGCGCGACTGGGAGGCTCCTGTCGTCGATGGCAAGCCGGTCGCGCGCATCGCTGGTTTGTCTTCATTCGGCGCGGGCGGTGCGAACGCGCATCTTTTGGTCGAGGAATACACCGCGCCATTGAAGCATGAGTCGGTGCAGGAAAGCGCGCCTTGTGTCGTCCTGCTGTCGGCGCGAACGCTCACTCAGTTACAGCAGAAGTCGCGCGATCTCAAAGCGTTCATCGACAACGATCCCAACATCGATCTGTTATCGCTCGCTTACACCACACAGATCGGCCGCGAAGCGATGGATGAGCGCGTGGGCATCCTGGTGTCTTCACGAGAGCAATTGCTCGAACGGCTGGCGCTGTTCGCTGCCAGCGCGAGCGAAGATGACGGTGCGCTCGCCGATGACATGTTCTACGCCCAGATCAAGCGCCATCGCGACGCCATGGCGCTGTTCAGCGCCGATGAGGATTTGCAGGCCAGTGTCGATGGCTGGTTCCGCGCCGGCAAGTGGTCGCGCCTGGTGGATGTCTGGACCAAAGGGCTCGAAATCGACTGGCGACGATTGTATGCGTCGTCTGTGCCCAGGCGCCTGCACTTGCCTACTTATCCGTTTGCGCGGGAAAGATACTGGCGTGAAGATGCCGATGAACGCACCGACGCCATCGTGGTGCCTCTCTCCGGTCATTCGCTGCTACAGCAAAACATCTCGAAGCCGGGTCAACAACGTTATCGAAGCTTGCTCGGCGTGGACGGCCAGCGCTACAGAGGCATCGAGCTTTTCGGCAATCCCATCTTGTCGCGCGGTGTTCTGATCGAAGCGGCGCGTGCGGCGCTCGAGGACGCGTTGCCGTCATTCGAGCGCAGCTCGGCTTTGGAACTGCACGACGTAAGGCTCGCTTCACCCGTTGAAACGCTGGAGCACGTTCCCGTTGAGATCTCGGTGCTGCTGCCGGGCCAGGGTCGACGGCCAGCGCCCGAAGATGTCGCGTTCGAGATCACCAGTCAGAGCGCCGAACCGGTGGTGCTGTGTCAGGGGCTGGCGAGAGAGTGCGCGGACGAACCGGCTCACGTGCTCGACGTTGCGAGTTTGCTAAGACGCGCTTCACCGATGCTTGGTGACAAGAACGCGGTCGCGAGCGCGTGTCAGTCGCTCGGGCTCGAGATCGCGCCGTTGTATCAAGCTGTCACGTCAGTGCATCAGGCGACGGATGGATTGTTGTTGACGTTCGAGTCGTCGGACGCTTCCCGAGCAGCATTCGCTGACTTCGTGGTACAGCCGGCGGTGCTTGACGGCGCATTGATTGCTGCGCAATGGCTCCGCCGTCCTGTGGGCGATGGCCTGTATCTTCCGGCGAGCATCGCGACCCTGCGATGCAATGTTGCGAGTCAGCAGCCGCAGTATGCGTGGATTCAGCTCTCGAATGCGCAGCCAAGGAATGATGCGTTCAGCGTCGATGTGACGATTTGCGATGCCGATGGCAACGTCTGCGCTTCTTTCGGTCAGCTGACGTTAGTCGCAGCGAAGCTTCAGCCCGCGGCCGAGATCGATGCGCCGATCGCCGAACCGTCCGAACCCACCATACACACCCCGGATCGCGCGTTCGCTGCGCTCGACAAACCCACCGCGATCGATCTGACGACACCGGAAGAAATCGATGCGCTGGCTGTCTCATCGACGTTGCACAAGCCCGCGCTGGCTCTGGCGGCACGGGCCGACGCGCGAGACCTGGATGAGGGTGTGTCCATCGTCCTCGATGAACGAGGCGCGGGCATTTTCACTCTGCGCTTGCAACGCAATGAAGGCAGATTCGATGAGCGATTGATCGGCGAGCTCGAACAGGCCCTGAAACGCGCGCGTGACCTGCCAACGATCAAAGCCTTGGTGATCGAGAGCGACGATCAGCGTTTGCCGAGCGCCGACCAAGACGTACTCGCCAGCGAAGCGGCGCGCGCGCTCTGGCACACCTTGGCTTCGTTTCCATATCCAACTGTGGCCGTACTGTCCAAGGCGGCATCGGGCGCGGGATTCTGGATCGCGTGTGTGTGCGATTTTGTTGTCGCCGTTGACGATCAGTCCTACGGTCTCGAGACGGCAGATGGATGGTCGTTGACGCAGGCGTGGCAAAGAGACTGGCTCGACGCGCGCTTTGGCGAGCCGTTCGCGGCCTTGCTGGCAATGAACACCAGCAATCTCCTCGGCCGGGAGTTGCGGGACGCGGGCTGGGGTGCACGCGTGGTTGCGCAAGCTCAGGTCGATGGTGTCGTACAGGAGTTGTGCCAGGGCCTCGGCGAGAAAACGCAAAGCGCGCTGCGTCTACTCAAGCAACACATGGCGATGGAGTTCGAAGCGCGGGTTGCCGAACTCAGCTCAGCCGAAAGCTCACGGGCGATCAGTGCGCCCCGGGAATCTGTGTTGCAGGCGACGTCGGCTCCGAGCTGTGTCGAATCTGTTCGCAGCGACAACAACCAGGTCCATCTGCGACTGAGATCGCGAAATGGAACGGGTACTGCCGCTGCGCTGCTCGAACTGCGCGTCGCGCTTGAAGCTTGTAGCGGGGCCAGCGCGGTCCTCCTGAGCAGCGAGCTCAACGAGTTCTTGCCGGAGGACGCGGCTCGGCACAGCCAAACACTGCAGCAGTTGGTGTTTGCAGTGCTGCAACTCAACGCACCCATCATCGCGGTGCTGGATCGGAATGCGACCAATGCCGGGTTCCTGCTGGCACTGGCATGTGATGCCGCCGTTTACAGCGAGGGCGGCCGCTACGGTGGACTCGCGTTGCGAGATCATCGGGATCATCTGGCGCTGCTCGACGAAGTCACGCGGCAACGCTTAGGAGTCTGGGCGAGCGTCTGGACATTGACTGGCATGATGAGTGGCGCATGCGAGCTGCGGCAGCGTTTGCCGATGCTGGAGGTTTGTTCCGCCGACGCGGTGATGGACAAAGCGCAGCAGCTGGCCGACACGTTATCAGCTGTGTCACGAGATCTTTTCCGGCGTAAGACTGCGCTCGTTGCCCGCATCAGGCAGCGCGAACAGCCGTATGTCGAGCAGGCGACCGCTGACGCGCTGCCGACTCAGGAAATGCGATTAGCGCTGACGTCGAGTGTGGTTCGCGCGAGCGTCGATGCGGACGGTGTCGTGCTGGTGCATCTGGAAGACCGCGACGCGAAGAACATGTTCTCCGACGCGCTGATCGCAGGCCTGCAGGAAGTGTTCGAACATGTACGCCAGTCGCTTTCATACAAAGCTGTCGTGCTCGTTGGCTATGACACTTACTTTGCGTCCGGCGGCACGCGCGACGGATTGAAAGCGATTCACGCAGGTAAGGTGCGCTTCACCGACCTGGACGTCTTTCAGCTGGCGATGCGATGTCCGCTGCCGGTGGTGGCGGCAATGCAGGGCCACGGCATCGGGGCAGGCTGGACGCTCGGACTGTTTGCGGATTGCATGGTGTTCAGTGAAGAGAGCCGATACGTCAGCCCCTATATGAACTTCGGGTTCACGCCTGGCGCGGGCGCAACCGGCGTGCTGCCGCTGAAGCTTGGCCTCGATCTGGCGCGAGACAGCCTGTTCACCGGTCGCGAAATGTTGGGTAGCGAGATCCAGCAGCGCAATCCACTCTTGACAGTCGTGCCGCGCGCTCAGGTGCTGTCGGACGCAATGGCGATCGCTCGCTCGCTGAGCCGGCACGACCGCAACGATCTGCTTGCCTGGAAAGCCGCAAGCACTGCGCATCGGCTGGCTGCCTGGGAAGCTTTGTTTGCTCGCGAAGTCGCGATGCACGAGGCTACGTTGGTCGGTCAGACCGACACGCTGGCGCGCATCGAGCAGCGTTTTTCGCCGAGCGCATCTGCGCCGGCGAAGGCAGAGGTAAGCCTCTCGTCCGCATCTTCGCAGCGCGTTGATGTATTGCCGACCATCCGCCGTTTGCTCGCCGAGGAGTTGCGCCTCGGCGAAAGCGACATCGAGGCACGTACGCCGTTCGTGGATTTGGGGTTGGACTCGATTTCGGGGGTGACCTGGATCCGCAAGATCAACGCCGAGTTCGGGCTCGCGATCGAGGCGACCAAGATCTACAGCCACCCCAATTTGCAGCAGCTCAGTCGATACATCGGTGAGCTCTCGCAGGCGCATGCAAACATACCGGGCCCTTCGCACATCGAGCCCAAGGCAGAGGTTGCGGTGGAGCGGGTGCCGACGCCCGTTGCAATCAAGAAGGCCGGCGCGACGTTCGTCGGTTGGGAAAAGCTTGCCTCGTGGCGAGATGACAGCAGCGTCGCTGCGAGCACCTCGCACTCAACGCCGGCGCAGGCGCCAGCCATTGCCGTGATCGGCATGGCGGGGCGTTTCCCCATGGCGAAGGACCTGGAGCGATTCTGGGACAACATCGCCAACGGAAAAAACTGCATCAGCGAAGTGCCGCCGTCGCGCTGGAACATGGACGCGCTGTTCGTGGACGGCAGAGCGGTGCTCGGTCAAAGCAGCTCCAAGTGGATGGGCGTGCTCGAAGGCCACGACCAGTTCGATCCGCTGTTCTTTGGGTTATCGCCGATCGAGGCCGAGGCCATGGACCCGCAGCAGCGCCTGTTCCTGCAATGTTGCTGGCACGGCATGGAAAACGCGGGTTACACCGCCGAGCGACTGTCCGGAAGCAAATGCGGTGTGTTCGTAGGCTGTGCGCACGGCGACTACAACTTGTTGTCACGCGAACAGCAAATCAGTGCATTGGGTTTCACCGGCGGCGCGCCATCCATTCTGGCCGCGCGTGTCGCATATTTCCTCAACCTGCAAGGACCTTGCATTTCGATCGATACGGCGTGTTCGTCTTCGCTGGTCGCCATCGCGACCGCCTGCGACAGCTTGATCACCGGCGCTTCCGATGTCGCGTTCGCCGGCGGCGTCTATGTCATGGCGAACGCCGACATGTTCTTGAAGACCAGTCATGCCGGCATGCTGTCGCCGGACGGACGCTGTTATACATTCGATCAGCGCGCCAATGGCTTCGTCCCGGGCGAGGGCGTGGGTATCGTGCTCTTGAAGCGCCTGGCGGATGCCGAGCGCGATGGCGATCGGATCCTCGCGGTGGTGCGGGGATGGGGTGTCAACCAGGACGGCAAGACGAACGGCATCACCGCACCGAATGCCGATTCGCAGCAGCGCCTGATCAAGGATGTTTATTCCAGGTTCTCGATCGATCCGCGGCAGATTCAGTTGATCGAGGCGCACGGCACCGGCACCAAGCTCGGCGATCCGATCGAGATCGAAGCGCTGAAGTCGGCGTTCTCGGCAGCGACGCAAGACAGGAATTACTGCGCCGTCGGTTCCGTGAAGACCAACATCGGACACTGTTTGACGGCGGCCGGCATCTCCGGCTTCATCAAGCTGCTGCTGGCGATACGTCATCGACAGCTGCCGCCCAGCATCAATTTCGAAACGCCGAACGAACATCTCGGCCTCGACAACAGTCCGTTCTATGTAAACACCGCGTTGCGCGAGTGGGAAACGCCGGTCGAGGTGCCGCGTCAGGCGGCGATCAGCTCGTTCGGCTTCAGTGGTACGAATGCCCATATAGTGCTCACGGAGTACACGCCGCCCGTGTCGCAAGCCGCCACATCAGTCGTGGCACCACACGCTGGTTTCGTCATTCCGATCTCGGCGCGCACGCCCGAACAGCTGCTGCAGAAGGCAAGGGATTTGCGCGACTTCATGCAAGCACAACGCGGCTTGTCACTGGCTGAGTTGAGCAGCAGCTTGCAGCTGAACCGCGATCCCATGGAGGAGCGTCTTTGTTTCGTCGCCCATGATGTTCCCCAGGCGATCGATGACCTGAGTATCTATATCGATGCCGCCGCTGCGGGAAAACCACTGCCCGTGCAGCTGTTCGCGGCGAACATCAAGCAGGGCCGCGAGAGCATTCGACTGTTCAGCGAGGACGACGATGTGCGGACGCTCGTCATCGATAAGTGCATCGCCGAGGGCGGCATGAGCAGGCTCTGCGAGCTATGGGTCAAAGGCCTCGTGCTCGATTGGCGCAAACTGTACGGCTCGCACAGACCCAGCTCGATCAGTTTGCCGCTGTACCCGTTCGCCGCGGAATCGTACTGGGTTACGCCGACCGTTCCATCGATCGATGCGGTCTCGGTCCGAGGCAGCGAACTGCCGCGGAAGTTTCATCCATTGCTGCACGAAAAGGTCGCCGACATCGCGGACCAGGGGTACCGCCAGGATGCGAGTGCCGACGACAGTCTCATGGATGGTGACAAGAAGATTCGCCTGATGCATTTGCCGACCTATGCGTTCGCGCGCATGCGCTGCTGGTTTTCGAGCAAAGAAAGCCTGCGATCGAGCGACAGTGCACGAGTGGTTCCGCTGCCGACACCCCACCGGCGGCTCGGCAAGGGCCTGGATTCCATTGCCGAGCTGTTCACCGAGCTCGAGCAGGGGAAGGTGACCACCGGCGAGGTGGTCAAGCGCGTGAAATCGCTGGCGTAGCCAGTGCCAAGCAACGCAAGAGATGGTGCCATGGTCGATTTCGTCGAGTATGTGATTTCCGAGTTGCAGAGCAAGCGCCTGGCGAAAGTCGAGGCGCTGGATCTCATCGGTCAGTTCTTCGCGCGTCCGACCGACAACCCGCGTCTGCATCCGCTCGTGGAGCGCAATGTTTCCACATTGACTCGTCAGCGCTATCGCACGCGCCTGACGGGAGAAGAGTTCTTTCTGCGCGATCATCAGATCCGGATGCCGGGCGGCAACGTGGCGCGAGTTCTGCCGGGCGTCGCTTATTTGGAGATGGCGAGAGCGGCGGTCGCGGACGCCGTGCCCAATCTGGTCGAAGCCTCGCTGGTTGCGTTCGAAGATGTGCTGTGGTTGTCGCCCTTGGTCGTCGACAGCGAGCGCGACGTTTATATCGACATCGACGCCGGCGAGGATTTCCTGGAGTTTCGGATCTTCAGCCAGGACGCTGGCAATGAGGATACCGATCATGCCTCGGGGCGTGTGCGCTTGTACGATACCGTCGAGGCTGCGCCGCTGAACATCGCGAGCATTCGTGAGCAGATGGCACGCGAGCACTGGGACTGCGCATCGGTCTATCAACAGTATTCGCGTGTGGGCATCGAATACGGCCCGGCGCATCGAGGCATCGTGCAGTTGCATAGCGGCCAGGAACAGGTGCTGGCCGAGCTCGCATTACCCCAGGCGCTCGCCGGCGAAGACAACAGCGCCTACCTGCTGCATCCGGCGTTGCTCGACAGCGCGTTGCAGGCGGCAATCGGGTTGGGTAGACGCGACGTCGTCCCTTCGGAATCTCTGCTGCCGTTTGCGTTGGATTCGCTGTGCATTCTCGGCCCGTGCGGGGACGCACTTTATGCCTTTGTCCGACGAATTCAGCCGGCGGTCGAGGGCGGCAGCCCGCTGGTGCTGGATCTCGATCTGTGTGATCGAGACGGCAATATCTGCGTGCAAATGCGGGGCTTCCGTGCACGCCGTCTGGATGCAGCAGCAGTGGAGATATTGGTTGCGGTCCCGGAGTGGGGCGCGTATCGACGTGTCGAAAATTCCGGGCCGGCCGCGCTGGATTTCGCTCATCGGCGAGCATTGCTATGTGATTTCCCAGCGATCGACATCAGTGCGCCGACGCGAACGCTCGGCGAGGTTGCGACGATCTTGTGCGCCGGCCAGGAACACCCAGCCGCAAGTTACGAGTCCGCAGCCCTGCAGGTTTTCGCGCACCTGCAGGCGGTGTTGAAGCAGCACGCGGGCTCGAAGGCGCTGGTCCAGTGCGTGATTCCGGATACCGCGGAGGGATTGTTGCTCGCTGGACTCAGCTCGATGCTGAAGACCGCGACCCTGGAGAATCCAGCGCTGACGACGCAGATGATCATTACGAACGCGCAGGCCTCATGGGAGCAAGTTCAAGGATACTTGTCGCATGCGAGCACGCAGGCCGGGATCACGTCCATTCAATACAGCGCGGACCAATGGCGCTCTCTCGATTGGAAGGTTCAGTCGCCACCGGTCGTAGAACCTGCGGATCCTCTGTACAAGGAAGAGGGCGTCTATGTCATTACCGGCGGACTCGGTGGCTTGGGTCGGCTGCTTGCACGGGAGATCTTGCGGCAAACGCAGCGATCGCAGGTTGTGCTCACCGGGCGCGCACCGCTCGACGCCAAGATCCAGCAGCAGATGATGGCGGTCGGTTTCGAAACGCGGGTGCACTACCGCCGGCTCGATTTGAACGATCTTGCCCACTGCACGGCGACGATCGAAGACGTGCTGAGAAACGTCGGCCGCATTCAGGGAGTCTTCCACTGCGCCGGAGCGCGCAGTGACAATGTAATTATCAAGAAGACCGCTGAAGAAGTGGCGCAGGTGCTCCAGCCGAAGGTGCGCGGCACGTGGCACCTCGATGCAGCGACTCAACACCTGGATCTCGATTTCTTCGCGTTGTTTTCGTCCGGCGTGTCAGTGTTCGGCAATGTTGGCCAAGCCGATTATGCGGCTGCCAACGGTTTCATGGACGCGTTCGCGCGTCGACGCGAACAATTGCGAGCGCAGCAGCTGCGTCGGGGCAGGACGGTCGCGATCAATTGGCCGCTGTGGCAAGAAGGCGGCATGCGTCCCGCCGAGGACAGCGTGCAATGGTTGCAGGCGCAGACCGGCATGGCGCCGATGCAAACTGCTTCGGCAATGGCAGTCCTGCATCGAGCGCTGGCCGGTGAAGACGCGCAGATCGTGGCACTGGAAGGCGATGGTGCAAAGTTGCGCCGACTGTTCGATGCGCCTGCCGCATCCAGAACGGTGGAGCACACCCCACCCGCATTGCCAAATCCCGAGCGGCTGGAAACTTCTGCAGATTTGCTCGCCAGGACGCAAGCGTTCCTGCGCAAGGAGTTTGCGCCGATTCTCAAGATCGCGGCCGCACAGATCGATGTGCACGAGCCGCTGGAGAATTACGGCATCAATTCGATTCTGGCGATGAACCTGACGCGCCAGCTGGAGCAACAGCTCGGGCCGCTGCAGAAAACGCTGTTCTTCGAATATCAGACGTTGGCCGAGCTCAGCGCGCATCTGGCCCATGCGCACGAACCCGCGTTGCAGAGGCTGTTGGCCCCGGCCAAGATTGCAACGACGGAGCCGGTGCGAGCGGTGGAGAAACAAACACCGCGTGCGACGCAAAAGCTCGCAATGCGAGGGAAGGCGGCATCGCTACCTGCGATCACGAGGGCTCAGCCAAGCAGGCTCACAGCGTCGGAGCCGATCGCCGTCATCGGCCTGAGCGGCCGTTATCCAGAAGCAGAAACCGTACAGGATTATTGGCGCAATCTGCTAGACGGCAAGGATTGCGTCATTGAGATACCGCGCGAGCGATGGCGATGGGAGGACTTCTACACCAGCGATCGAGATCAGCGCGGCCATTACAGCAAATGGGGCGGCTTCATCAGCGGCGCGGATGAATTCGATCCGCAGTTCTTCAATATCTCGCCGCGCGAGGCGCCGTATATCGATCCGCAGGAACGTTTGTTCCTGCAGCACGCATGGATGGCGATGGAGGATGCGGGTTACACGCGCAAGAGCCTGCAGGTTCCTCGTGCGAATGGGCTGGCGGGGCAGGTGGGCGTGTACGTCGGGGTGATGTACGGCGAATACAACCGTTCGGGCAGTCTCGCGAGCATCGCCAATCGCGTCTCGTATGTGCTGAACCTGCACGGGCCGAGCATGACGCTGGACACGATGTGCTCATCGTCGCTGACGGCGATTCATCTGGCATGTCAGGACCTGCGCACCGGCGGCACGGATCTGGCCATTGCCGGCGGCGTGAACCTGAGCATCCATCCGGGCAAGTACAGCATGCTGAGCGCCGGGCAGTTCATCTCGAGTGCGGGGCACTGCCAGAGCTTCGGTGAAGGCGGGGATGGCTATATTCCCGGCGAAGGCGTGGGCGCGGTGATTTTGAAACGACTGTCGGATGCCGAGCGCGATGGCGATGCGATCTACGCCATCATCCGCGGCAGCGCGCTGAATCACGGCGGAAAGACGAACGGCTACACGGTGCCGAATCCGCAAGCACAAGCGGCGGTGATCGGGCAGGCGTTGCGGGATGCGGGCATCAGTGCGCGCCAGGTGAGTTACATCGAAGCGCATGGCACCGGGACCAAGCTCGGCGATCCGATCGAGATCGCGGCGTTGAGCAAGGCGTTTCAGCAGTACACGGGCGACACGCAGTTCTGTTTGCTCGGCTCGGCGAAGTCGAACATCGGGCACTGCGAGTCGGCGGCGGGCATTGCGGGGCTGACGAAAGTGGTT
Organism: Steroidobacter gossypii; assembly: GCF_016801985.1. GTDB lineage: Bacteria > Pseudomonadota > Gammaproteobacteria > Steroidobacterales > Steroidobacteraceae > Steroidobacter > Steroidobacter gossypii. The sequence goes on from NZ_JAEVLS010000002.1 coordinate 10,930, forward strand.
CTGCAGCTGCGCCACCGGCAGATCGTGCCGTCGCTGCATTCGCAACGTTTGAATCCGAACATCGATTTCGAGTGCAGCCCGTTCATCGTGAACCAGCAGCTGCGCGACTGGGAAGCTCCTGTCGTCGATGGCAAGCCGGTCGCGCGCATCGCTGGATTGTCTTCATTCGGCGCGGGCGGTGCGAACGCTCACTTCGTGATCGAGGAGTACAACGCCGCAGAATCGATCGTGAACGAGGCCATGGCAGCGCCGGTGATCGTGCCGCTGTCGGCACGTACTGCCGAGCAGTTGACCCAGAAGATGCGTGACCTTCTGGACTTCGTGCGGACTGAAGGCGGTCGGCGCATCGATCTCACTTCCCTGGCCTATACGCTGCAAGTCGGTCGCGAGGCGATGGACGAACGCCTGTGCTTCGTCGTCGAGTCCGTGCCGGAGCTGGAGCGAGTACTGCGTGCCTGTCTCGACGGCGATACCGGAGAGGTGTTCCGCGGTCACGTCAAAGCGCATAAGGAGACGTTGGCGCTGTTCGCGGCGGATGCCGCATTCGAACAGGCGCTCGACCAGTGGATCGAGCAGCGCAGCCTCGCCAAGCTGGCGGAGCTGTGGGTGCGGGGATTGGATCTCGACTGGCAGAAATTTTACGGTCAGCAACGGCCGCGGCGCGCCCATCTGCCGTCGTACCCGTTCGCGAAAGACAAATACTGGATCGATCCGAACAAGGGGTTGTTCCCTGTCGATGTACCGAGCCAATCTCAAACTCCGACGGTCATCCATCCGCTACTGCATGCCAACACCTCGGATCTCGAGCAGTTGAGGTTCTCATCGGTCTTTCACGCCAATGAGCTCACGCCGTCGGCAATGCAATGCTCGATGTTGTTGGAGATGGCGTGCGCGGCGCTGAATCGGGCGCGCAGGGCCCCGCAAGCTGGTGCGCTGGAATTGCGGTCGCTGCGCTTTGGCGAATCTTTCGTAGCTGACGGTGAGCGCGCGTTGCATATCGCACTCTATCCGTCGGCGGACGACGTGATCGATTTCGACATCTATAGCAACGATGCCGGCGAGCGCGTTCACAGCCAGGGAAGCGGCGTCTTCACGACGTCCGTGCGCAGCGAAAGGATCGACATCGATGCCATCAAGAGGCGCCTGCATGAGGTGCCGTTGTCATCGAATCCATCGCCATCGGCTCGGCGCGCTTGGCTGGGCGCGCAGGAAATGCTGATCGGTATCGACAGTGGCGATGTCGGCAAGTCGGATCCCGATGAATGCTCATTGCCCCCCGCGTTGGTGCAGTCGGTGCTCGACACCGCGGCCACGGCGCTGCACATCGGCGATGCAACGCCGGAGATGATCGAATCGCTGTGTGTGATGTTTGCGTGTACGCCCAGCATGCGGGTGTGGGTACGGTGGCGTGACGGCGCCACGAATGTTTGGGACATGGACTGGTGCGACGCCTCTGGAACTGTGTGTCTGCGTTGGCGTGGATTGTCACTGGCTGTATCGGCGCACAGGGAAGACGATGCACCAGCAGTCACTGTGCAGGTTGTCCCTGCTGCAGTCGGCAATGGCTTGACCAAGCCCAGCGCGGTTGCGTTGGCCGAGCTTTCGGCCATGCCGGCCATTGCTCAAACTGCGCTGACAAAACCAGACATCTCACAGTTGATTGCTCTGGAGGATGCACCCGCCACGATTGCGCGCGTCGATAGCGTATCGGCACCGGTCGTCGCAGCCGCGGTAGTCACACAAATGCCTGTGGAGCAGGTGTCGGCGCGCACCGCTGGCGTTGATGTGAAGACGCTCCTGAAACGCACGCTCGCACAAGCGCTGTACCTGGACGAGGCGAGCATCGACGATGATCGGTCGTTCGTCGATCTGGGGCTCGATTCCATCGTCGGCGTCGAATGGGTCAAGCGCATCAACAAGGAGCTTGGGCTCAGTATCGCCGCCACTCGCGTCTACGATCACGCGAGCGTTGCCGCGCTCAGCACATATATACAGAGTCAATTGCCGACCAACGAGCCGGCCGTGGTCGTGAAAGCCCTGGATTCCGCGCCGCTCGGCGTCGAGCGCTTGCAGCAGGAATTGCAGCTGAGTCTGGCGCGGGCGCTATACCTGGATGTCGATGCGATCGACAGCGACAGATCGTTCGTGGATCTGGGGCTCGACTCCATCGTGGGTGTCGAATGGGTCAAGGCGATCAATAAAACCTACGGCCTGCAAATCCCGGCGACCCGCGTTTACGACTATGCAAACATTCGAGCCCTCGCGGGCCTCGTGCACGCCGAGCTGGCAAGGCTGCCCATCGAAGTCCCCGCCCCAAAAGTCGAGATCAGCCCACCCGCTCGCGTCGCCACAGTCAAATTGCCCGCTTTGAAGCGCCGATCGCGCACACTGGCAACACTTGCCAGCGCGCAACGCGACGAAGAGCCGAACAGGCATCAAGAGAAGATTGCGATCGTCGGCATGGCGGGGCGCTATCCCGGTGCCGAAAACCTCGCGCAGTTCTGGAGCAACCTGGTCGCCGGCCGCAATTCGATCCAGCAGATTCCGGCGGACCGCTGGGACGTCGACGCGTACTACGATCCGGAGCCCGGCAAACTCGGCAAGGTGTATTGCAAATGGCTCGGCGTGTTGGAGGGTGCGGAGCATTTCGATCCCTTGTTCTTCCAGATCTCGCCGTCGGAAGCCGAGATCATGGATCCGCAACACCGCCTGTTCATGCAGGAAAGCTATCGCGCCTTCGAGGACGCTGGCTACTCGAGCACGAAGCTGAGCAACACGAAGTGCGGCGTGTACCTCGGCATCATGAGCAACGAATACGCATTCCTGCTCGCCAAGGGCAATCCGCAGAACGTCGAGACCACCGGCAACAGCTTCGCCATCGGCGCCGCGCGCATCGCCTATCACTTGAACCTGAAGGGACCGGCGATCCCGATCGATACCGCCTGTTCCTCATCGCTGGTCGCGGTCCACCTCGCTTGCCAGGCGCTGTTGAATCGCGAGATCGACATGGGCCTCGCCGGCGGCGTCAGCCTGTACCTGGTTCCAGATTCGTACGTGGGCATGTGCCGGGCCGGCATGTTGTCGCGAGAGGGGCAATGCAAGACGTTCGACAACGGCGCCGACGGATTCGTGCCCGGCGAGGGTGTCGGGACGGTCGTGTTGAAGCGCCTCAGCGATGCCGAACGCGACGGCGACAGCATTTATGGGGTCATCATCGGCTCGGGCATCAATCAGGACGGCAAGACCAACGGCATCACGGCGCCGAGCGTGAACAGCCAGATCGAGCTGGAACGCGAGATTTATCGCAAGCACCAGATCGATGCGGCTTCGATCAGCTATGTCGAAACGCACGGCACCGGCACCAAGCTCGGCGATCCGATCGAGCTCGAAGCGCTCGCGACCGTGTTCAAAGAACACACCAGCCAGCAGCGCTTCTGCGCATTGGGCGCGGTCAAAACCAACATCGGCCACACTTCAGGCGCCGCCGGCGTGGCCGGCCTGCACAAGGCACTGCTGTGTTTGCAAAACAGGAAGCTGGTGCCGAGCTTGAACATGACGCAGGAGAACGCGCTGTTCGACTTCGCCAACTCGCCGTTCTACGTCAACCAGACGGTGCGGGATTGGACTGCGGCGCCTGGAGTAAAGCGACGCGCCGCCATCAGCGCTTTCGGATTCAGCGGGACCAATGCGCACGTCGTCATCGAGGAGTACACGGCCGCTCCGCGCGAAGAAGCGGTTCCTCCGCAGACATATATCGTTCCGCTATCGGCGCGCAGTGCCGAGCAGTTGAGGACGCGGGCGCAGGACATTCTTGTGTTTCTGGAGCGCGCCAACTGTAACGTCTCGTTGCGCGACTTCGCATATACGTTGCAGGTCGGCCGGGATGCAATGCGAGAGCGCTGCGCCTGGGTCGTGGACTCGATCGAGGAGTTGCAGGCGCAATTGCGTGCGTTCCTGGCGAGTGATGCGAACGTCAGCGGGTATCGCGGCGCCGTGGCTCGCACGCAAGACAGCGCGGGATTGGCAGAACAACTGGCATCGCTGAGAAGAGGCGGTGGTCTGCAGCAATCCGCATCCATTGCAAAACTGTGGACCGAAGGGGCGGACGTGGACTGGTCGTCGCTCTATGCCGGAACGTTGCCCCAACGCTTGCATCTGCCCGGCTATCCGTTTGCAAAAGAGAGATATTGGGTACAGCCGACCCAGTCGTCCAGCGAGGCAGCGCCACTCGCCGAGCCGAAGGAAGGCAAGCAGAAAACATATTACGCGGCAAAGTGGCGTGCATCGTCCTTGCCGCCACGCAACGCGCCGTTTGGCCACGAAGATACGCTGTTGATTCTGGACGCCGACGATCGGCTGTTCGAGCAGGTGCAAGCTCGCCTCCTCACCGCCACGCCGTTGCAGGCGATCGTGTTGGTACAGCTGGCCGGCACGTATCAGCAACACAGCGCCGATCGGTTCAGTGTCGACGCCGGCAGGCCGGAGCACTTCGACAAGCTGATCGAGACTTTGCGGGCGCAAGGCAAGCATCCCACGCGTGTGATCCACAACTTGAATGGCGCGCGCCTGCTGTCCAACGACGGCCAAGTCGATGGGGACGATCAAACGCTGGAGCGCGCGCTGCAGGTCGGTGTCGAAGGCTTGTTCGCGCTTTGCAAGGCCCTGGTGGCGAGCCGGTCGCAGCAGTCGCCGTGCACTTTCGTATCCTACTTTCACGCGGCGGAGGCGGCGAACACGGCGCCTTGCGCGGCCTTGGCCGCGTTCTATCGATCCTTGACGCTCGAAAACAATCGTTACAACGGTCGCGTGCTGGAGCTCGATCACCGATGTATCGATGCCGAGCGCAGCGCCATCGACACCGTCACTTGCATCATCGAAGAGTTGGAGTCGCCGGCACCCTGGCAAACGGCGATTCGGTATGAGGCAGGCAATGGCGGCCCGGCTCGACGGTTCGTGCTTGGCTTGGAACAGCAACATCCCGAACAGCAGGTGGCCGCGGAGCTGCCGTTGAAACACGGCGGCGTCTACCTCATCACGGGGGGCCTTGGCGGTTTGGGATACTTGTTCGCACGTCATCTCGCCGAGCGCTATCGAGCCAGGCTGGTGTTGAGCGGCCGTTCCGCGCCGAATGAGGAGTCGCAGCGGAAGCTGGATCGGCTGCGTGCATTCGGCGCCGACGTGATGTATGTGCCGTCGAACGTCGCTGATGCCGATGAAGCGCGCAGCCTGATCGAAACAGCGAAGGCACAGTTCGGACAGCTGAACGGTGTGCTTCACAGCGCTGGTGTGAATCACGATGCACTGTTGATCAGAAAGGAACGTGACAGCTTGCGGCGGGTGCTGGCGCCGAAGGTGCAAGGCACGTTGCACCTCGACCGCCTGACCGCGGCGGAGCCCCTGGATCTGTTCGTGCTGTTTTCGTCGGGTGCCGGCAGCTTCGGCAATGTCGGCCAGACGGACTATGCGTATGCGAATGCCTTCATGGACGCGTTCGCCGAGCACCGCGAATCCCGCCGTGGGCGGCGTCAGCGATTCGGAAAGACATTGTCCATCGCCTGGCCCTTCTGGCAGGACGGGGGAATGCAGTTGCCGGCGACCGATCTGCAGCGCACGGAACAGCGCACCGGAATGTGCGCCCTGCCGACCGACATCGGCCTGTCGTATTGGGAAACGCTGCTGAGTTCCGATATGACACATGCGCTCGCGCTGTACGGCTATCCGTCGACGATTGCCGCGTATTGCTCGCCGCCCGCCGAGTTGGCGTCCCAGCCGCCGACGAACGAAGCCGCGATCGCCCCGGAGTTGCTGCGCACGTCGACACAACAGTACTTGTGCGAGCTGGTCGAGCGGGAAACCAAGATCCCGGCGGCACGCGTCGATCTCAATGAGCGCTTCGAAGCATTCGGTTTCGATTCCGTCATGATCGGCCGCTTCAATGCGGCGCTCGAGCGCGACCTGGGTGATCTGCCGAAGACCTTGCTTTATGAACATGAGACGGTCGCCGAGCTCGCAGACTATCTGTGCGAAGCAGCCCCGGCAGCGCTCTGCCGCAAGTTGCGCACTGAAGTCACGACGCAATCGTCAGCTCGCGCCTTACCGCAGGAGCCTGCGACCGAGGCCGTCGCACCGGTAACGCTGACCCACAACGAGCCAATCGCGATCGTAGGCGTGCACACCTATTTCCCGCAGGCGGAAGACCTGCATGCATTCTGGGAACATCTCGAGGCGGGCGACGACTTGATCCAGCTCGTGCCACCCGACCGGTGGAATTACGCCCAGTTCTTCGACGCCGATCCCGCGCAGGCCGAACGCGGCAAGATTTATTGCAAGTGGGGCGGCTTCCTGGATGCGTTCGACCGATTCGACGCCGGGCTCTTCAATATCTCGAGCGCAGAAGCTGACATCATCGATCCGCAGGAGCGATGGTTCCTGCAATCGGCGTGGGCTGCCGTCGAAGACGCCGGCTACACGCGCGAGCGTTTGAAACAGCTGTATCCCAAGGGCAAGAGCGCCGACGTCGGTGTCTTTGTCGGCGTGACCACGAACTCCTATCACTTGCTCGCACCGGAAGCCTGGCAGCGCGGCGAGATGGTTACGCCGAGTGCCATGCCTTGGTCGATTGCGAATCGGGTGTCGTATCACTTCGATTTCCAAGGCCCGAGCCTGCCCGTCGACACGGCCTGCTCGTCATCGCTCGTGGCCGTGCACCTGGCTTGCGAAAGCCTGCGTCGGCGCGAGTGTCAGGTTGCGTTGGCCGGCGGCGTGAATTTGTATTTGCATCCCGCCAAATATCAGTCGTTCTGCCAGCGTCGCATGCTCGCCGTCGGCAGCCAGTGCCGCAGCTATGGTGCGGGCGACGATGGTTTCATTCCCGGAGAAGGTGTCGGTACGCTGGTGCTCAAGCCTCTGAGCCTGGCCGAGCGCGACCGCGACCACATCTATGGGGTGATCCGCGGCAGCTCGTTCGATCACAGCGGTCGCTCCAATGGCTATGCGACGCCGAATCCGAACTCGCAGGCGCAGGTCATCAGCCAGGCGCTGGCGCAGGCCAACGTATCCGCACGCTCCATCAGCTACATCGAAGGCCACGGCACCGGCACGCAAATGGGCGACAGCCTGGAGCTAGCGGCGATCACCCAGGCTTTCGGTCAACACACTGCCGATAAGCAATTCTGCGCGCTCGGTTCCGTCAAGGCGAACATCGGCCACGCCGAATCCGCGACCAGCATTGCTGGCATCGCGAAGATCCTGCTGCAGTTCAAACATCATCAGATCGCGCCGAGCATTCATGCCGAGGTCGCGAACCCCGATATCGATTTCGCGCGCTCACCGTGCATTCTGCAAACCACTTTGACGCCGTGGCCGGCCCCGGAGCAGTTTCCCCGTCGTGCATTGATCAATGCGTTCGGCGCCGGAGGCGTCAATGCTTGCGCCGTGCTCGAAGAGTATGTGCCGACGGAGTCGGGCGTGCGGCACGAAACAACAGGTGACTTTCTTTTCGTGCTTTCGGCGAAGAACGAGCCGCGCTTGCGAGAATACGCGGCTCGATATCTTGAATTCCTGGAGCGGAATCCTCGCGGCGACATTGCAAGTCTCTGCTACACCGTGCAGGTCGGCCGTGAAGCGATGGCCGAGCGACTGGCGCTCTTGGTCGGAAGCGTCGCTCAATTGCGCGCCTCGCTTCAGCACTGGCTCGAGCAGCACGACCCGCTGGTCTCGACGGTGCACGTATGGCGCGGCAGCGTCGATCAGAAACGTGGCTCCAAGCAGGCCTCACGCGAAGCGCGCGAACATATGCACAAACTGTGTGCCGCGCATGATCTCACTGCGCTGGCTCAGTTGTGGGTGCAGGGTAGCGATGTCGATTGGCAGCGTCTCTACGGCGAACAGCCGCATTACAAGACTGCATTGCCGAGCTATCCGTTCGCGCGCGAGCGACATTGGATTAGCGCGTCGAGGACCACGACCCATGTCGCCGAACCGACCTCCGCTCCGCGTTTACATCCGCTGATCTCTCATAACTCATCGACGCTGCGACAAGTGAGCTTCGATGCAGCGCTCGCGGATGATCAGTACTACGCGCAAGACCACAAGATCCAAGGACAGCCTGTGTTCCCCGGAGCTGGGTTCATCGAAATGGCCTGTGTCGCGGCGACCATTGCTGGTGAACAGCGGGTGCGTCAGTTGCGAGACATCGTCTGGGTGCAACCCCTCGCATTCAACCGTGGGTCGCAGCATCTGCAGGTGTGCTTGTCGAAGGTCATCGGTGATAGCGCCGAGTTCGGTGTGGTGTCGTTCGATGACGATCAGGAACGGGTCGTGCACTGCGAGGGACGCGTGGTGTTCGAAGATGGGGCCGTCACCAAACCAGCGGCGGCGCCAGCACTCGAAGAATGGCAGCAACGCTGCCGTGAACATCGCGCAGCCACGATGTATTACCAACGCTTCCAGCGGCTCGGCATCGATTACGGGCCGGCGTTCCAAGTCGTCAAAGAAGTGTTGCTGGGCGACGGCTGCGCGCTTGCGAAGCTGCAGCTTGCGGCTGAGCAGGCGGCTGACTTCGAACAGTACATATTGCATCCCTGCCTGATCGACGGCGCGCTGCAATCGATTGCGGCGTTGCTCGATACAGGCAATCACGCCGCCGGAATGCATCTGCCGTTCGCGATCGATGCGATCGAGATCCTGAGCACGTTGACGCCCTCGTGTCATGCGTTGATCGAGCAGGCCGACGATGAACGCAGCCGTGGCGCCAACATCCTGCAATTCAACATTCACATTCTGAGCGAGAGCGGCGAGCCGCTGGTCAGGATCACCAATTTCTGCGTGCGGGCCTGGGTACCGCAGGAAGCCGCCGTGCATTCGCATGCACGGATCACCGCCTGAAAAGGCTGCCACCCGCCTGTCGTCAGGATTCCAGTCTCATGAAGTCATCCGCAGCAACGAGCGCCCCGCGCGACTATCCGGTCGGCGAGTTTCGGTCGGTCTTCACCGGCAGCGAGCCGTTCCTGGCCGATCATGTGATCCAGGGTCAAAGGATCCTTCCGGGCATGGCGTATCTGGAGATCGCGCGCGCCGCGGTGGCGGCATCGATCTCGTTGCCCAGGGATTCGATGCTGGTTTTGAGCAACAGCGTATTCGTCAACGCGCTGACCGTAAGAGAGCAGCGATCGGTCGTTACACGGGTCTATCCCGGCGCCGCCGGATCGTTTGGCGTGGAAGTCAGCACCGAGCAGGGCGTGCACTTTCAATCCAAAGTGTCGGTGCAAAAGAAGCGCGAGTTTCTGGCAGCCAAAGGTCATGCCCCGCAGCTGGATATCGCGCTGTTGCGAGAGGAATGCACCTTGTCCGGCCCCACCAAGGCGGCGTTCTATGAAAGGTTCAGCAAGCGCGGCGTCGATCTTGGGCCGTCGCATCGGGGCGTCGAGGAGATCTGGCTCGATGGCAAGGGTGCTGGGCTCGCCAAGATTCGCCTGCCCGGCGCGGCCGCGCGAGGCATGGCGATGGACGCCGGCATGTTGGATAGCATCATTCAAAGTGGCATCGCGCTGGTGAGCAATCCCGAAGCCAACGTCGTGCCGTTTGCAGTCAGCAATACGCTGGTGCTCGACGCGCTCGCCGATACGATGATGGTCTACATCCGGCAGCACACCGATGGCATGCACTACATCGCCGCCGATGAGTCCGGAAATGTTCGCGTGATCATCGAGGGCTTTCAGACGCGCGAGATCGATCTGAATGCCAGGCAGGACAGGGTGAGCTTTTACCTGCCGGAGTGGAAGGTGACTGCGGCGCCGGCGCGCTCGGACGCGCGCGAGCCTCTCATCGTCGAGGCAGGCACCGATTACGTTGCGACTACCAAAGCCTTGTTGGACGCAGCTCGATCATTGTTGCAGGACAGATCTCAGCAGCACGTCATCGAGCTCCGCGCACACACTCGAGATCAATGCGCGCATGGCTTGTGGGCCGCGTTGAGAACGATCGCGATGGAACATTCGCACATCGACTTTCGGTTGAAGGTCGGCAATGACTACCTGTCGCTGGAACATACCGAAGCGACCTTGGACAGCCGGGAGCTCGCTTGGCCGAACGGCAAAAAAATCCTCATCAGCGGGGGACTCGGCGCCCTGGGCTTCCTGGTCGCGCGCGACATCGCGGAGCATTCGCTTGGTAGCACACTGATCCTGCTCGGCAGGCGGCCACCCAACGGCTCGGACGACGCTCGCATTCAAGCATTGAAACAACTCGGCGCCGACGTGGTGTACCGACAATGCGATGTGGCGCAATTGGAGCAGGTCGAGGCGATCGTCGCCGAGCATCCGGATATACAGATCGTGGTGCACGCTGCGGGCCTGATCGATGATGCCTGGGTGGCGCAGAAGAGCGGCGAAGCCGTGGATCGCGTACTGGGGCCGAAGGTACGAGGCATCGAAAACCTCGATCGTGCCACTGCCGCGTGTCAGCTGGAGTACTTCGTCGCCTTTTCTTCCGTTGCCGGCGCACTGGGCAATCCGGGGCAGTTCGACTACGCCGCCGCCAACGGCTACATGGATGCCTATATCGAACAACGGGCACAGCGGGCACCCGGCCGTTCGATCAGTATCAATTGGCCTCTGTGGGAGGAGGGCGGCATGCAACTCGATGCTGCCGCTCGCGAGACTCTGGCCAGGACGTTCGCGATCAAGCCGTTGCCGAGCAGCGCAGGATTGGCGGCCTTGCGTCTCATCATGGCGAGCTCCCATTCCCGCGTGTTGCCGCTCTACGGCCAGAAACATTTGCAGGCTGCTTTGTTCGCGCCTCCCAAGACGGCGAGCGAGCCGCAGCATTCATCGGTCGAGCTCGACAAGCTGCAACGAGACATTCTGCAGGACGTGCGCCTGCAAGCGGCACAGCATCTGAAGCTCAAACCCAATCAGCTCAACGACAGCGAGGACTGGACCGCATTTGGGTTCGACTCGATTCTGATCTCGAGCTTCGTGACGCACTTGAATCACGCGTACGACTTGAACTTGATGCCGACGGCGATGTTCGAGGCGTCCAACCTGCTACGGTTCAGTCGCTTCCTCGCGGAGAATCATGCGTCGCAGATGATGAAAAAACTCGCTCCGACGACTGCCCGAGGCTCGGCAGCGCCAGCGAAACCATTGCCGCGTACCGCGACGGCCGAGGCAGCGGCGGACGATCCATCCGTTACGCAGTTCGCGCGCCGGTTTCACGGGGCTTACAAGAGCCAGCGCAGCTATCGCGATGAGGACATTGCTGTCATCGGCATGAGCTGCCGGGTCGCGGGCGCGGAAGGGCCGGATGAGTTCTGGCGCATGCTCGACGAAGGCCGCGACACGATTCGAGAGATTCCGCCCGAACGCTGGAACTGGCGCGACTATCCGGGCGTGAGCAAGTGGGGCTCGTTCATCGACGGTATGGACGAATTCGATCCGCTGTTCTTCGGGATCTCGCCGGCCGAGGCCGCGTACATGAATCCCGAGCAACGCCTCATGATGCAGTATGTCTGGAAGTGCATCGAAGACGCCGGTTACGGCGGCGACAGTCTCAAAGGCACCAACACCGGAATCTTCATCGGCTGCGGCCCGAGCAGTTACGCGAGCCTGATGAGCCATCTGCCGATCGAGGCGTACTCGGTCACGGGCAATGTATCGTCGGTGGGGCCCAACCGCATCAGCTACTACATGGACTGGCACGGAGCGAGCAACCCGATCGATACGGCGTGCAGCAGTTCGCTCGTGGCTGTTCATCGCGCGGTCGAAGCGCTGCGCCAGGGGCATTGTGATCAGGCAATCATCGGCGGCGTCAACGCCTTGCTCGGCCCCGACGTCTACGTGAGCTTCACCAAGTCCGGCATGCTGTGCGAGGACGGCCGCTGCAAGACGTTCTCCGATAAAGCGAATGGTTACGTGCGCGGTGAAGGCGTCGGCATGTTGATGCTGAAGCCACTGGCCGCGGCACGACGCGACGGCGACGATATTTACGCTGTCATCAAGGGCGCGGCAGAGAATCACGGTGGACGAACCACGTCGCTGACGGCACCGAATCCCAATGCGCAAGCCGCTGTGATCAAAAAAGCCATCGAGGATGCCGGCATCGACTTTCGTCGCGTCGGCTACATCGAATGCCATGGCACGGGCACCGAGTTGGGCGATCCCGTGGAAGTGCGCGGCTTGAAGGCTGTCGCGAAGGAGCTGCTCGAGGCCGGCAGCGCCGTCGAGAAACAGCAGACCGACCCGTGTTATCTCGGCAGCATCAAATCGAACATCGGCCACCTCGAATATGCCGCGGGCGTGGTGGGACTGATCAAGGCGATCCTGCAAATTCGCCATCGCAGGATCGCGCAGAGCTTGCATTGCGAGCGCATCAGTCCGCTGCTCGACTTGAGCGACACGCCTTACAAGATCGCACAACAGGCCTGCGACTGGATCGTAGCGGCGGGGCAGAGCCGCATCGCAGGTGTCAGCAGCTTCGGCTTCGGCGGAGCGAATGCGCACGTCGTCGTCGAGGAATACATCGAGCCCGACTCGGCAGCTGTCGCAACGACCGACAGCGCTGCACCTCAACTACTGGTGTTCTCGGCGCGCAACGCGGACGCCTTGTACAACACACTGCGAGCGTATCCGTCGTTCCTGCGCAGAACCGACCCTTCGCCGCTCACGCTCCAGCGCATTGCCTATACGTTGCAAACGGGCCGCGCGGAAATGCAGGAACGCGTCGCGTTCGTCGCCAACACGATCGAGGAATGGAGCGAGTTGCTCGAGGGGTTCCTGCAAGAGCGCGAGAATTTTTATCACCGCAAGGTGTTTCGGGGTTCGGTGAAGCTGGGCGCCGACGCCAATCTCGACGTCGGCGACACGCAGGCGGGTCAGGAGTTCATGCAGCGCCTGGTGGAGACCCGCGAGGTCGAGAAGCTCGCCGAGCTCTGGGTCAAGGGTTCCAAGTTGGATTGGCAGCTGCTGCACGCCTGAGGCGGCGCAGGGTCGAGGCGTCTGGTCATTTCTTTTGTGGAGAATTGCGATGAGAACCGTCGGGATAGAAGCGATGAACGCCTTCGCCGGCACAGCGTACCTGGACGTCAGGAAGCTCGCGGAGCACCGCAAGCTCGATACGGCGCGCTTCGAGAACTTGCTGATGAAGGAAAAATCGGTAGCGCTGCCGTACGAGGATCCGATCACGTTCGGGGTCAATGCCGCGAAGCCAATCGTCGACGCGTTGAGCGCCGCGGAAAAGGACCGTATCGAGATGGTGATCACGTGCACCGAGTCGGCGTTCGACTTCGGCAAGTCCATGAGCACCTATTGTCATAGTCTGCTCGGATTGAATCGCAACTGCCGTTTGTTCGAGCTGAAGAATGCCTGTTACTCGGGTGTCGCAGGCATTCAAGCCGCGGTGAACTTCGTGCTGTCCCAGGCCTCGCCAGGGGCCAAGGCGCTGGTGATCGCGACCGATGTGTCGCGCTTCATGGTGGAGGAAGGCGGGGATGCGCTGACTGCCGACTGGTCGTTTGCCGAGCCGAGCAGCGGTTCGGGCGCGGTGGCCATGCTAATCAGCGAGCAGCCTCACGTTTTTCAAGTCGACGTGGGCGCCAACGGATATTACGGCTATGAAGTGATGGACACCTGCCGCCCGACGCCGGACGGCGATGCCGGCGATTCGGACCTCTCGTTGCTGTCCTACCTGGATTGCTGCGAAAACGCTTTCCGCGAATACAACAAGCGCGTGCCCGACGCGAACTATGCGGAGACGTTCACGTATCTCGCGTATCACTGTCCGTTCGGCGGCATGGTGAAAGGCGCTCACCGCAACATGATGCGCAAGCTGTTGCAAGCCAAGCCGCAGGTCATCGAGGATGATTTTCAGCGCCGCGTCACGCCAGGCATGATCTATTGTCAGCGCGTGGCGAACATCATGGGTGCGACAGCATCGCTGGCGCTCGCGAGCACGATCGAGCACGGCAATTTCGAACGGCCACGTCGTGTCGGCGTGTTCTCGTATGGCTCCGGCTGCTGCTCTGAATTCTTCAGCGGCGTGGTGCGCGCCGAAGGTCAGCAGCGCCTGCGGGCCATGCGAATCAAGCAACATCTCGATCGGCGCACCGAGCTGACCCTGGACGAATATGACCGCCTGCTGGTCGGCAACAACGCCGTGAAGCTCGGCACCCGCAACGTCGAGCTCGACACGAGCTTCATCTCGCGTGCCCGCAGCGCGCTCGGCAAGCCGGTGCTGTTCCTGAAACAAATCAAGGAATTTCACCGCGAATACGAGTGGATCGGCTGATGGACACGCCTGCCTGCGCGACGCTGCGCACCCGTTTCGACGGCGACATCGCGTACCTGCAAATCCACCGCCCGCAAGCCAACAACACGATCAACGAGCAACTGATCAGGGAGTTCACGGCGGCGCTCGACGTGTGCGATACGCGTTGCAAGATCGTCGTCATCGAGGGACTGCCGGAAGTGTTCTGTTTTGGAGCCGATTTCAAGGAGCTGGAGCAGAGCTCGGAAGGCGGCGAGAGCCGGCAGCAGGATCCAAGGCCCATGTATGCGCTGTGGGGGCGACTTGCGACCGGCCCTTTTGTATCGATCGCTCACGTTCGCGGCAAGGCCAACGCCGGCGGAATCGGTTTCGTTGCCGCTTGCGACATCGTGCTCGCGGATGCTGCGGCGGTGTTCAGCCTGTCCGAGCTGTTGTTCGGTTTGATGCCGGCCTGCGTGCTGCCGTTCCTGATCCGGCGCATCGGCTTCGCGAAAGCCAATTACATGACATTGATGACGCAGCCGGTCACAGTGCAGCAGGCACAAGAGTGGGGCCTGGTCGACGCGTATGAAGAAAACAGCGACAACCTGCTGCGCAAGAACCTGTTGCGCCTGCGCCGACTGAACAAGACCGGCGTCGCCCGCTACAAGCGCTACTTGCATGCGATCGATGGCTCGATCGATGCAGCTGAAGACGCAGCGATCACGGCGAACCGCGAGGTGTTTGCGGATTCGCAGAACCTGCAAAGGATTGCGCGCTATGTGCGCACGGGTCAGTTTCCGTGGGAGGGCGACTCATGACAGACAGCGTCGTCGAATTGCAAACCGTGGAGCGGCACGTCTTGCAGATCAAGATGCAGGACCGCGTCAGCAAGAACACGTTCTCGGAAGCGTTGACCCGGGGGCTCATCGAGACCTTTGCAGAGGTCGGCGCGCGCTCCGATTGCAAAGTCGTCATCCTCACCGGTTACGACAACTACTTTGCCAGCGGAGGCACGCAAGAAGCGCTGCTGAGTCTCTCGGCAGGCCACGGCGCTTTCACCGATCGCGATCTGTATAGCCTCGCACTGCGCTGCCCGGTGCCGGTGATCTCGGCGATGCAAGGTCACGGCATCGGCGGCGGATTCGTGCTCGGGCTGTTTTCGGACATCGTGATACTCAGTCGCGAAAGCATTTATACCGCGAATTTCATGCGCTACGGCTTTACGCCCGGCATGGGCGCCACTTGCGTGTTGCCGCAGAAGCTGGGCTTTGGGCTGGCGACTGAAATGATGCTCTCGGCAAACAATTATCGCGGCGAGGAACTGCAGCAGCGCGGTATCTCGTTTCCGGTGCTGCCTCGGGACCAGGTCATGATACGTGCGCTGGAGCTGGCCCAGGTATTGGCTGAAAAGCCGCGCCTGTCGCTGGTTACATTGAAGGAACATTTGAATGCCTCGCTGCGGGATGCGTTGCCGGGCATGGTCGAGAAGGAAGTGGCGATGCATGCCATCACGTTCCCACAGCCGGAAGTGAAAGCTCGCATCGAAGAATTGTTCCGGCACTGAGCGAGCGGATCCATGTCGAATCATGAGCAAGAGCAGATCGTCATCAGCGGTGTCGGCGTCACTGCGGCCATCGGCCAGGGACGAGGTGCTTTCACCGAGGCACTGCTGACGGGCGCGCATCGCTTCGACGTGATGACGCGTCCGGGTCGGCAAGTGCCGGATGAAGTGACGGACTCGGGCAGCTCATTCATTGGAGCGGAGATCGCGAACCTGGTGCTGCCTGCCGACATACCAGCCGCGAAACTGCGCAATGCTTCCTGGTCGGCGCAAGTTGCACTCGCGACGTTGCACGAAGCCTGGCACGACGCGTGTCTGGGCGATGTGGATCCGCAGCGAGTCGGGTTGATCATCGGCGGGTCGAACATTCAACAGCGCGAACTGGTGCAGATCCAGCGGCAGTATCGCGAGCAGGTGTCTTTCTTGCGGCCGACCTACGGCATGTCATTCATGGATTCCGATCTGTGCGGCCTGTGCAGCGAGCTGTTCGGCATCCGCGGACTCGCGTTCACCACGGGTGGAGCATCGGCGAGTGGCCAGCTGGCCGTGATTCAAGCAATCGAGGCGCTGAAGTCCGGGCAGGTCGATGTCTGTATCGCGCTCGGTGCCTTGATGGACTTGTCCTACTTCGAGTGCCAGAGCTTGCGCTCGCTGGGTGCAATGGGCTCGGATCGATTCGCGGCCCAGCCCGCGCTGGCATGCCGGCCGTTCGATCGCGATCACGACGGTTTCATTTATGGAGAAGCGTGCGGCGCCGTCGTGATCGAGCGTGCCGGCACAGCGGTACGGGCGAAACGCGATCCTTACGCAGCGCTGCTGGGGTGGGCAATGGCCTGGGATGCGAATCGAAATCCAAACCCGTCGCTGGAGGGAGAAACCACGGTGATACGGCGCGCGCTCGCGAATGCGAGCCTGAACGCCGACACGATCGATTACGTGAATCCCCATGGCACCGGCTCGCACGTCGGCGACGAAACGGAGCTGGATGCGTTGCGTCGCTGCGGTCTCGCGCACGCGTACATCAATACGACCAAATCCATCATTGGACATGGATTGAGCGCCGCCGGCATCGTCGAGCTGATCGCGGTGCTGCTGCAGATGAATGCGGGCAAGTTACATCCCTCGCGCAATCTCGAGCAACCGCTGGACCCGGCATTTCCATGGGTGCGGGCGCAGCCTGTCGATCACGTCATCCAGCGCGCGCTGAACATGAGCATGGGATTCGGCGGCATCAATACTGCGGTGTGCGTGGAACGCTGCTGACGCACGCCGCCCAACGACTGACATTGGTTAGGAGATCGAATGAAAGCTTATCTGTTTCCCGGGCAAGGTTCGCAGGCGCGCGGCATGGGCGCGTCCTTGTTCGACGAATTTCCGGAGCTCACCGCCCAGGCCGACCGCGTGCTGGGTTACTCCATCAAGGAGCTGTGCCTGAGCGATCCGCGCCGCGAGCTCAACAAAACACAATTCACCCAGCCCGCGCTCTATGTCGTCAACGCACTGTCGTACTACAAGAGAGTGCAGCTGGCGGGCGAGCAGCCGGATTTCGTGGCGGGCCACAGCCTCGGCGAGTTCAATGCCTTACTCGCAGCGGAATGTTTCGACTTTGAAACCGGGCTGAAGCTGGTCAAACAACGCGGCGAGCTGATGAGCCAGGCGACGGAAGGCGCGATGGCGGCGATCCTGAACGCAACGCGCTCCCAGGTGGAGGCGCTGCTGAAGAGCAATCGGCTCAACCGCGTGGACATCGCGAACTACAACACGCCGCTGCAGATCGTGATTTCGGGGCCGCTCGATGAGATCACCGCATGCGAAAGCATCTTCCAGTTCGACAAAGTGATGTTCGTGCCGCTGAATACCAGCGGAGCCTTTCATTCACGGCTGATGTTGCCCGCCCAGGGCGAGTTCCAGCGGTTCCTCGCAGGCCACCGCTTCGCCGAGCCGAAGATCCCCGTGATCGCGAACTGGACGGCGAAGCCGTATCCGGGCGGGGCCGCGGTCGCGGAATACCTGTCGAACCAGATCTGCAGCACGGTGCTATGGAGCGACACCATTCAGTCGTTGATAAGCCTCGAGCCGGACATCGAGCTCATCGAAGTGGGGCATGGCGACGTCCTGACCAAGATGATCCCGAAGATCAAGGAGCAGCTGGCGAAGGTCGCGCGCAACGCCCCGACGCCCGCGGTTGCCTCTGCAGCTCAACAGGAGAATCCGTTCGCGCTCGCCGAGCAGAAAGTGGCGGCATGGAACCAGCGTCATCCGGTCGGTACCAAGGTCCGATCGCGCGTGCTGGATTACGGTGACCTGGTCACGCGCACGCCGGCGATCGTGCTGTTCGGTCATCGCGCGGCGGTCTACATGGAGCGCTACAACGGTTACTTCGATCTGGACGAAATTCTTGCTGCGTGAGTCCGCCATGCGCCGTGCTGTCGTTTTCATGTTCTCCGGGCAGGGCTCGCAGTACTACCAGATGGGCCGTGAGCTGTACCACAGCCACGCGCGCTTCCGGATGTGGATGGACCATTGCGACGAGATTGCGCTGCCGTTGATGGAGCGGTCGCTTTGCGACCTGCTGTATCGAGGCGCGGACAAGAGCGAGCGGTTTGACCGGCTCCTGTACACCAATCCGGCATTGCTGTGTTTCGAGTTCAGTCTCGCGCGCGTTTTGATCGAAAGCGGTATCAAACCCGATTACGTACTCGGGTACAGTCTCGGAGAGATCAGCGCAGCCGTCATTGCCGGTGCGTTGTCGTTGGAACAGGGTGTCCGCTTCGTCGTCGATTGCGCAAAGGTGCTCGAGGCGGAAAGTCCGCGGGCCAGCATGCTCGCGGTATTGGATACACCTTCCATCATGGCACGATACACGCCTGATTCGGGCGGTTGCTGGATTACAGCGCGTAATTTCGATCGTCACTTTGTCGTGTCCGGGCCGGTGGCGGCGGTAGAACGAATACGGGCAGCGATGCTCCGAGATGGCATCGTATGCCAGCTACTCGCCGTCAATGTCGGATTTCACTGCGAGATGCTGCAGCCAATGGAGCGTTCGATCACCGAGCTGGCGCGGCGCATGGATTGCCGCTCATTGCGAATGCCGCTCGTCTCCAGCCTCGACGGTGCGGTGCTCGATACGCGATTCGATAGCGCACAGTGGCCTCGGCATTTTTGGTCCGTGCTGCGCCATCCGATCGCATTCGACACGACGATCCAGGCACTGCTGCGTCGAGGCGACTTTCACTTTGTCGATGTAGGGCCGAGCGGCACGCTCGCGACCTTCACGAAATACTTGTTACCCACGGGCACCCTCTCGGTGTGTACGGACGTGATCAATACTTTTGGCAAGGACAACCGTTCCTTTGACAATGCCCTGCGCAGTCTGGGAGTGGCCGAGGTCCGCAGCGCATGACTCTGCAATTGAGAAGAGGCGAGCGCCTGTTCGATCAGGGGCAACAGGTCCTGGTGTCGCAGCCCTTCAGCCGGCTCTTGGGCACCGAGCTGCGCGACCTGCGCGAGGGCTATGCCGAGCTCGCGCTGCGCATCCGCGAGGACTTCAAACAAAGTTATGGATACGTGCACGGCGGCGTCGTGAGCTACCTCGCGGACAACTGTTTGACGTTTGCTGGCGCCACCGTCCTCGGTGCATGTGTAACGTCGGAGTTCAAGATCAACTACGTGATGCCGACCATCGGGGAGCTCTTGATCGCCAAGTCGACGGTATTGTCATTCGCCCTGCGCCAGGCCGTCTGCGAATGCAAGGTTCACGTGCTTCGCGGCCGGGAATCGATGCTGGTCGCCGTGGCGCAAGGCACGATCGTGAAGATCGAGACCGACATCGGCCATCGCCCATGAAGGCGATCGTGTTTTATGAGTACGGCGCGCCGGAGGTCCTGCAAGTTCAGGAAATCGAGAAGCCGGTGCCGCGGGCAGGCGAAGTGCTGGTGCGCGTGCGTGCCGCGTCGGTCAATCCCGCGGATCACTATCTCATGCGTGGCCGCCCCTATGTGTTTCGAATGATGAGTGGCTGGACTCGGCCGAAAGTCAATGGTATCGGTCAGGATTTCGCGGGCGTGGTCGAGGGGGTCGGCAGCGGCGTGGACGCGCTGCGAACCGGCGATGAGGTATTCGGAGAGGTGGCGGGACAGTTCAGCGACGTGACGCGCTCGTTTGCCGAATACATTCGCGTCTCCGCGGCGAGCGTCGTCACCAAGCCGAGCAATGTTTCCTTTGCCGAAGCTGCCGCTGTGCCGCTGGCCGGACGTACGGCACTGCACGCCTTGCGAGATTGCGGTCGCATACAACCCGGCCAGCATGTTCTGATCAACGGCGCAGGCGGCGGAGTAGGGGTGTTCGCGGTGCAACTCGCGAAGCACTTCGGGGCCACGGTGACTGCTGTCTGCAGCGAGAGCAAAGGCGGGTTGCTTCGCGAGCTGGGCGCGGACCGCATCATCGACTATCGAC
Source organism: Steroidobacter gossypii (assembly GCF_016801985.1). GTDB lineage: Bacteria > Pseudomonadota > Gammaproteobacteria > Steroidobacterales > Steroidobacteraceae > Steroidobacter > Steroidobacter gossypii. The sequence goes on from NZ_JAEVLS010000002.1 coordinate 31,190, forward strand.
AGCAGGACTTCACTGCCGAGCGCGTGTCCTACGACCTGATCGTGGACATGGTCAGCAGCCAAAGCGTCAGACGTTGTCGGCGTGTGCTGGCGACGCACGGGACTTACGTTTGGGTCGGTGCACCGGATACCGATCGATGGTTGGGCCCGCTGCGACCGATGTTTGCTGTGCTGTGGATGTCAGTGCTCGGCGGCCGGCAACGCTGGCGCTGTGCCGCGACGCCCCAGTTGCCGGATGACCTGATGTTTCTGGCTCGGCTGCTCGCGGACGGGAAGCTGCGCCCCGTGATCGATCGGCGTTATCCGCTCGAGCATGGAGCCGACGCCATCCGTTATCTCGAGCAGGGACATGCTTGCGGCAAGATCGTCATCGAGGTCTGACGATCACCCGAGCGCATCCAAGGAGTTCGGGTTTGTTCTCGGAACCGTCAACGCTTACCGTACCGGACCTGCCGAATCAGGCGCGCTTCGTTGTCAGCGAAGGGCGGAGCGACTGGTTCGCACCCGATATCGCGCTGTATCGATGCGATTTCGAGCTCGCGCATTTCGATGACCTGCTGTTCGAGCAGCTCGGCATCGCTTGTCCGCCCAGCGTTCGAAGATCCGTGGCGAAGCGACGCGCCGAATATCTGGCCGGACGTTATTGCGCCAGCATGGCATTGCGTGCGCTTGGACGATGCGCCGTCCAGATCGCTATTGGCCCTAATCGCGCGCCGCTGTGGCCGCACTCGATCGTCGGATCGCTCAGTCACTGCGACGGGTCCGCCGTGGCGGCGGTCAGCGCGAATCCGAAGTACCGCGGCATCGGCATCGACATCGAGAACCACGTCACTGATGCAACGATCGAGAATCTGGAGAGGCTTGTGTTGTGCGGCAGCGAGCGTGCGCTCTTGCCTCGCGTGCCCGATGAGAGAAGGGCGTGGTTCACGCTGATCTTCTCGCTGAAGGAAAGCTTCTTCAAAGCGGCTTTCGCCACTGTCGGACGGTATTTCGACTTCGACGCAGTGACCGTGCGTAGCGTCGATCTTGCCAGTGGCCGCATCTGTTTCGAAACCAACTATGGACTGGCCGACAGCCTGCCCGCGAGAACATGCCTGCAGGGTGCGTTTCGTCTGCTGCCCGACGAACGTGTCGTGACCAGCGTCGCGCTGACCCGCTGAAGTTCCCCATGAGGCCCCTGATGTCAGAACCGATCATCGAATTGAAGGACCTCGCCAACGGCGTGGCACAGGTCAGAATGCAGGACCGGGTCCATAGAAACGCGTTCACCGAGGCGCTCATCTGTGGTCTGACCGGTACCTTCGCAACCATCAACAGGAGCACGGACTGCAAGGTCGTGATCCTCACCGGCTACGACGGCTATTTCTCCAGCGGCAGCACGCGAGAGGCATTGCGCGATCTGTTCGCCGGCAAGTTCAAATTCACCAGCAAGGATCTCGGCGGTCTCGCGTTGAATTGCCCCGTGCCGGTGATCGCGGCCATGCAAGGCGATGGGGTCGGCGGCGGCTTCGTGCTCGGCGCGTTCGCGGACTTCACGATTCTGGCGCGCGAAAGCGTCTACACGGCGAACTGCATGAACTACGGCTTCACTCCCGGGATGGGAGCGACGTTCATTCTGCCGAGGAAGCTCGGGTTCACGCTGGCGGAGGAAATGATGCTCAGCGCATCGGCATACCGCGGCGAGGAGTTGCAAAAGCGCGGCATTCCCTTCGCCGTCCTGCCCCGCGAAGGCGTGTTGCCCCGTGCCCTGGAGCTCGCCAGGACGTTGGCCGAGAAACCGCGGTTTTCGCTGGTCACGCTCAAGAACCATCTGGTCGGCTCCATTCGGGAGCAGATGCCACGCATGATCGAACAGGAGGTGGCGATGTATCAGCTCACCTCGCAGCACACCGATGCGAACAGCGTCGAGCCCATGTCTGAAAAGTAGGAGAACCGCAATGAACCAAGCCGAGATCTTCGAAACAATCGTGCGCCATACCCGGGAAGTGGTGCCGGCGCTGCAAGCGCATCGCTTCACGTTGACCGATTCGTTGCGCGAGCTGGGCGCGAACTCGGTCGACCGCGCCGACATCATCATGATGACGCTCGAATCGCTCGCACTGCGCATCCCGTTGAGCACGATGGCCAAGGCCGAGAACATCGGCGAGCTGGCCAGCATCATTCACGCCAGGGCTTAGCCCGCGATCATCAGTCGAGACGGAGGGTGCCATGACGCTGCAACGATATGAGGGATTGTCGGAGGCGGAGCTGGATCGCATCGAACGGCTGGCCGAAGCGGCAACGCAGGGGCCGTGGTTTTCGTATGTCGCCGGACGCGATGCGGCCGACGGGTCGAGCTGGATCGAACTCGGCGCGTGCAACGAGCTGGGTTCGTTCCGATCCATGGAGTTGATCGGCGGGACGGTGGCGGACCAGGATTTCATCGCCAGCGCGCGCCAGGATGTGCCGAGACTGCTGCTCGAAGTGCGGGCGTTGCGAGCGCGCCTGGATTCGCTTCGCGACGCGGAGATCAGCTTGAGAATGCGTGCATTGCGGGGCGCCGCGGAGGAATCGGCAGCGCCATCGTCGGCAATGGTGTAGACCGTATCAAAAGTGATAATCCATATAGGGACACGCCATGGACACTCGTCTGGAAAATAAACAATCCGAGACCTTCGGTTCGCCGTTGGGATTTCAGCTCGCGTTGTCGGCGCTGAATCGTCTGCCGGATCACTGCGCGTTGGATGTGGGCGAGCTGGCCGCGAGAATCGGTGCCGACAAGTTGGAGTTGATCACGTGGGGCCGAGCAGATATAAAGTTCGCACGTCTGCTCGCTTCGAAAGTCACCAAGTAGAACATTTGTCCCGATTGGGCTCGGTAGCAAAGTGGTTATGCAGCGGCCTGCAAAGCCGTTCACGTCGGTTCGATCCCGGCCCGAGCCTCCATCCGGTCTTCCAGGCGTGATCTCCAAAACGCCGGGCTCAAAGCACGGCGCTGTTAAGAAAGAATTGCGCCAGCTCGCCTAGAATTAAGAAAAGTTGGGGCGGCTGAATAAAACATGAGCGCTGCTGGTATGAATTTTTGCGCCAGAGGCTTTGGCCTGAGCGCTTTTGCGCCGGAGCGTTGTGTCGAACCTAGCGTTCATACGACGCGAGACGTGACAGACCAGGTGCTGGAAGTGCTCTACCAACCGCTCGTAGTCGTCTTCCGAGCTCATGATGCATAACGCCGCCGCTGCGCCGCGAGCAGGGCGCTTCGCCGGTGCGAGTCGGAAGCAGCCGGCTTGTTATGTTTCCTCACGACGCCTCGTGAGCCGTAGCGCGCGTTGCGCCTTTCTAATGATTCGCCGCTCACTTCGCTCAAGGCGACGACCTGTCCTGGACATACCGAAGCGCATTCCGAGCCCTAGAATTGCGCCGCAGCCTACACCCAGCAACGATGCATAGTAGAGCGGTCGTGGCCCTAGCACTACGTAGTCCGCAATCCCAAGAGCCAATGTCAACGCACTCAGTGTCCAGACGAACCGATCTCGTGCAACTTGACCAAAGGACGCCGCGGATGCGACGGCAATGACAAGGCATACGACCGCCAGGAAGTATGACAGAGCGAGACATTGTCGTGCCGCCGACGCCCAGCCGTCAGTGAAGCCCCAGACGAGAAAGAGCAGGCCCAGGCAGCAAACACTCGAAAAGGACTTGCTCCAACTCATGCGTAGCGGCTCATCAAGAAAACGTCTGCGTTCAGCCGAAGCCGCGTCTTCGCGGCCATCGGCTGCAACGCGTTGTTGGGCAGAGCCGCTCAACCGAGCCACTCCGCCAATGCGTCGTCCGACACGAAACCAAGGATAGATAACGCTGTCGGGTCAGTTCCAAAGGCAAGCGAGAAGACCTCGCGCTCAGGGGAGTACACCAGCCAGTTGTCGCCCTGACGAGCGACAACATATAGCGCGATCCGCTCGAGATCCTTCTTGGCACCGTACTCGAATGACTCGCCAACGATGCGGATCGGCACTGGCTCGATGAGAGCTTCGCGGAGCTCATTAGCCTTCTCCCGAACGTAGGTATCTCTGTCATTCGTTCCGAGCGTAGGCGTAGCACTCTCCTTAGCCAGCGATCGCTCAATTGCGATTCTCGCCTCTTTCTTGTTCATGTTGCCAACTCTGCCGCTGTCCCGCGAGCGAAAGCGCTTCGCTTTTGCGAGTCGGAACCAGAGATACGGAACTTGAGCGCACTCGCCGTCGGTTGCTTCGAGAGAGCACGAAAGTAGTCCAATACGGTGGATCGTAGGCCGGGCGACAGCGGACGGAACGTGTCTCGAGTTGCAAGTAGAGCAAGCTCAGAGCGGCTCTGCGCAAGTTCTTCGCGGAGTGCGCTCTCGCGCTGCATCTGTGCCGCTTCCCTCTGCTGAGCTAAAGCAGCCCCGATCAAACTCATCTTCTGCTTGATGGCGGAAGTCATATCAACGCCGCCGCTGTGCCGCGAGCACAGGTGCTTCGCCTGTGCGAGTCGGAACCAGCGGCTTGTTAGCCACCAGCGCCCCACCTTCGGAAGGTAGCGAGCACTGCTGCGCATGCTCCCATGGCCCCGGGAACTGCACAGACGACAATGTACGCGCGCTTCCCAGGATCGGATATTTCCGGATCGAAAACGATCACGGGAAACAGGACGACGAACGTCACGCACGCCACCAGCATTCCGTAGAACACGAAGAATCCATAAAACTTCCCAACTGGCCGCACAAGCCCGAGGACCGCCAAGACTATCCGCACAAAGAAATAAGACAATAGGAAACAGATGAGAACGGCCAAGGGAGACGTAACGCGCTGAACCCATGAGAGGCCGGGCAGAAGTGCCGCCACAAGTGCGGACATAGCGCAGGAGACGATCACGATCTGCTGCTTGAATGGAAAGGAATCTTTGTGAGGCCAGATCATGATAGTGGTCAACGAAAACAATGAGCCGCGCGGCAAGATGCGGTTGAGGAAAGGCGCATTTGCTTCACCGCGTCGGCTCCATTGTTTTGTTAGAGCGTCCATGCTTTCCACACAACCAATAAAAGCTCACCAATGCAAAGAACATTATTGGGAGCGAGTACAGATAATACGAGATGTTCTTCGACGCGTTGAGTGTAGGGCCAGCATGCCGATAAACCGTCGATCCCCCGTCCGTTTCGACGGACGGCGTCTCGATCAGCCACAGAGCCGCAATCACCAAGAATAGGCTAATCGCAAGCGAAAGCGCGAGAGCCGCGGGAGTAGGCATCTGCGGCAGGTACTTCCTAAACAGCACCGCCGCGGGCATCGGAAGGAGCGCAATGAAAAACATGAACGCGAATGTACCCACGCCGCCAAACACCAAGCCAACCAGCATCGTGCCTGACGCTGGTATGCCAGAAAATAAGGAACTGATCGTGAGAATCACTGAACCACCGGCGGCGACCATGACTGCCGCTTTGACCGCCACAATGCTTGCACCTGGAGCTGTCGTGTTGACGTTGTTGCCGACGCTAGCTCGGGGGGCGAGCACGTGATCAGGCATTGGATCCGCAACGTTTCGTTGCCTCGCAAATCCTCTTTCTGCAAGCACGTGACAGCACGGTATCAGGGCCGGCGCCGCAATGTAGTTCACCATGAGCTCGTACGCATAGGTCGGCAAGTCGACGCCGGCTGCAGCGAGAATCAACAGCAGCAGGGAAACCAAAACCAGGACCGCTCCGAGCCCCACAACATAGAAATACAGGAACGGCACGTCTGCTATGCCACGCCTCCCTTTCGCCAGAAACGCGATGACAATTCGCCATCCGCAAAGTTGCAGAATGAGCCCCAGGAATGTGAAGGCCGCAACGACGTGGGCACCCGCCGGCTCTTTGGATAGGCCATTCCGATACATGGCCAGGAGGGCGAGCGAGTAGAAGATCGTCAGGAGCGTGATCGGCGCCAGCAAGGTGATGGCTTCGACCAGTAGCAGTTTTTGCGACGTGCGTTCTTTCATGCTTTAAGCTCTAACGCCAGCCATCAGGCGCGCGCGTTTCGCGCGTCGTCTGCATGGCCTTGTTGGGCGCCGCTGCGCTTTCCCACGCCGAGCATCTCTTCTCTCCTTTGCCATTCGGAGACGTTCTGGTTCGGTGTAGACGCGTTCTAGCAGTGCGATTGTGAAGTCCAAGAGATCCTGCGCATCCGCTTCGACCAGCGTGCCGGCGTGCGCACCGGAGCGCGCGTCTTCGCGCGCGATCGGTTGCAACGGCTTGTTAGGAACTCTTCGATTTAGAGAGACTTCTGAGCGCAATCGCATCCTCTTCTCCCATTGCTCTTTCTCTTGTGCGACTACAGAGCGAAAGCTCGTAAGCCTCGCTTTCGAGCTTATACGCGTAAACGAGGTATCTTTCTCCGGCGCGCACAGGATAGCCGCACGTCGCGGAGCTCTTGTGGGTAAAGAGCACCACTTCGGACCTCTCCGGACCCTTCCATACTTCATGTGTCTTAAGGCGGACGGAGAGACCAATTTCCTCGGGATTGCTGTAGAGATACCCGAAGAGTTCCTGGAGCCATACCTTCGCTCTGCGCAGGCCTACGTGGCGATCCTCTACCGCAACCACAGTTCCATCCAAAACCACATGGGACGAGCGAAACGCCTCATCGACAGATGGCGTTGGTACGCACGAGCAGGCTTGGCTCGTTTGCCAGGCGCACACGAGAACGAGCATCACGAGTGTTCTAGCCATTCTGAGTTCTAACGCCGCCCATCACGCTCGCGCGTCTTCGCACGTCGCGTGCATGGCGTTGTTATGCGCTCCGGTCGCTTAGGTAAAGGTCACTTGACATGCGTTCGATTACTGGCATAGTAAAGCACGCTTTACATGCCTCTCGATAGGTGCGCTCATGCAGTATCTCGGAATGATTCTGTTCCTCATCACAACGGCGGCTGTGGCGCTTCTTCTACGTCGCTTCGATATCCCTGAGCCTTGGCCGTACATCCTCGGTGCACTATCCGTACTTCCGCCAGCGCTTCTCATAGCCTTCGGGATGCTCCGAACAACCCGGGAACAGGACGAGCTATACCGACGCGTGCAGTTCGAAGCCATTGCATTCGCGGCTGTTGTCGCCTGGTTGTTTACATTCAGCTGGGGCGCGCTGGAGCTCATGGAACTCGTGCCTGAATTGCCGGCATATGCGATAGCGACGAGCATCGTGTTTCTCTACGGATTCGGTGGATGGCTCTTCTATCGGCGCTACCGTTGAATAACCGGCTAAGAGAACTCCGTGAGGAAAAGGGCTGATCGCAGCAATCCTTGGCAGAGAAGCTAGACGTGTCTCGTCAGACAATCATTTCGATCGAATAGTTGAACGAGCTGCGCTTGGTGTCCAGATACTCTTTCGCGAGTGCAGAGAAGGTGTCGGCTATGGCTTGTCGCTCCGCCTTCTTCTTGCCGCGGAATCGATTCCATCAGAGGGTAGCTTGCGCGCCTGCTCCATGCGCTCTCGTGCTCGCTTCAACGTGGTGTGAGGCCACTCGCCGATGGCGAGCAGCTTTTCGCGCCCACCGTATCGAATTCATCCGCATAGTCGCGCACCCGTCCGTGGCACATACAAGAAGAGGCCACCCGTCGTACACCTTGAATGGCTTGTCTGCAGGTTTGACGGCCTTCACTGCAGTCTCAGTCAGAGGTAACGCTCTGCTGCCCCCGGACGGCATCAGACAGCCGCGAGCCAAATCTCGCGGAAAATGCTTGTGTTCTATTGGTTTGAGCGATGCCGACGGACGGTGTCGGATGCTCAGATGGTGCCGGTGGAGGGAATCGAACCCACACGCTTTTAAGGGCGGCGGATTTTGAGTCCGCTGCGTCTACCAGTTCCGCCACACCGGCTCCGGGGAGCGAAGGGCGGCGATTATAGCGGAATGTCGTTGGCCAGCCGCAACGTCTTTTTTGCGACCTTTTTGCCGGCCGGGGCATCAAAGCAGGCAATGTCGCACTTTCAGGGGATCGAGGTCGCCGTTGAAGTGGTCCGGGCAGCCCAGCGGGGCGAGGCGCGGGCCCACGAGGCTATTTATGTGGCCTGTCGCCGGCCCATCTACAACCTGATCCGGCGCCTGGTGGTGCGGCCGGCCGTGGCGGACGAGCTGTTCCAGGAGACCTTCGTGGAGGTGCTGCGGAACATCGGGGCGTACTCGGGCGAGGGGGCGTTTGGCGGGTGGGTGCGCAGTATCGCGGTGAGCAAGTGCTTGATGTACCTGCGATCGCCGTGGCACCGAAGCCTGCTGTACCTGGACAACGATCAGGACTCGGCCGCCGCGCCCATCGTGCTGTTGGACGCGGCCTCGCATCCCGACGCGCAGGCGATGGCGAGCGTCGATGTGGAGCGTGCGCTGGCCGCGCTGCCGGCGCTGACGCGCAGCGTCGTCTGGCTGCACGACGTGGAAGGTTACACACACGCGGAGATTGGACGCCTGCTCGGACGCACGGCGAGTTTTTCGAAGTCACAGTTGGCGCGGGCGCATATCCGCTTGCGCGAGCTACTGGAGCAACCGGCGGAATCAACGTCATGCACGCACGCATCGAGCACTTGTTAAGTCTTCGGGACGGCGAGCCGGTCCCGGTGGAAGTGACCGCGCATCTCAAGGCGTGTCCGGCTTGCACAGCTGAGTTACAGCGCCTGACTGCGATTCGTGCGGAGATGCAGGCCTTGCCCGACTTCGAACCGCCTGAGTTCGCGTGGGAGGGGATTCGCGATGCGATCTCGTACCGCGAGCGTGGCGTGCGACCGCGAAAGGTGGGCCTCGCGGCAGCCGCCGCGGCGGTGGTCACGGTGTCGGTGATCGCATTGATCGCGAGTTACGCCGATCGGCGCAGCACCGAGGTGACGACGGTGTCGGTACACGGCGGGACATCGCCCGAAGAGGTCGTCCCGCGCCTCGATGAGTTGGTCGCGCAGTCACAGCAGCTGGAGCAATTGTTGAGAAAGTTGCCGGAGCGTCCGCGGATCGAACGCGTGTCCACCGCCGCGACCATCGACACCATCCAGCAACGCATTCAGTGGCTGGATTTCCAGCTCACGAACGTCCCCGAAGGCACTTTGAGCCAGGAACAGTCGCGGCAACTGTGGCGCGAGCGGGTGGAATTGATGGATTCGCTGGTGAAGGTTCGTTACGCCGAAGCCGGGGCGGTGTGGTTCTAATCATGGGAGTACACGTTATGAACGGTAAGTTGCGTGCGGGACTGCGCGTCGCGTTAGTGGCCGTTGCAGCGGCCGTGGCGACGGCCTCGGTTACCGCAGCCGAGGTGGAGAAAAAGTCCGCGGAATCGCAGGCTGAAATGGAGAAGAAGCTCGAAGACGCGCGCCGCAGGCTCGACGTGGCCGCGCGCGAAGTCGCCGAGTTGAGCATGTCGATGTCGGAGCACGCGGTGCCCGCCTTCCGGCACATCACTAGCTTTACCGCGCCGCGCGCGATGCTGGGCATCAATCTCGGTCCGCGTGGCGAAGAGCTGAAGGAAGGGGTCTCCGTGGCCAGCGTCAGTCCCGGCGGCGCGGCTGAAAGCGCGGGTTTGAAGGCCGGCGACGTCTTGTTGGCCATCGGAGACAAGCAGCTCACGCGCACGGAAGACTTGTCCGCCCGCGAAGTGCTCATGCAGGAAATGGGAAAGGTGAAGCCCGGCGAGAAAGTGAGGCTGCGCTATCGCCGCGACAACAAGGTCGCGATCGCCACGGTGACTGCGCAAGCTGCGGATCGCTTGTTCGGGATCCCGCCGGTCGCGGTGCGCGGGAAGTTCACTGGACCAGAGTTTCGCTTCCCGCCGCTGGTCGCGATGCGCGCGGCCGGTGTGTTCGGCTCGGCTGAACTGGTGCCGCTGACGCCGAAGCTGGGCCAGTATTTCGGCACCGACAAGGGCCTGCTCGTGGTCCGCGCGCCGGAAGATAGCCGCTTCAAACTCGAAGACGGCGACGTCATCGTCGATATCGACGGGCGCACCCCCGCGAACCCGTCGCATGCCTTCCGCATTCTCGGCTCGTATCAGGCGGGGGAGAGGCTGACGCTCAACGTGTTGCGGCAGAAAAAGAAGATGTCATTCGACATCACCATCCCGGACGAGCCGTCCGCGGCCCGCACCGAGCCGTTCATATTCCACCAGGAGTTCAATGGCCCGGAACGGGGATTTCAGGACTTCGTCATCGCTCCGGGTCCGGGCGCACCGCCGCCGCCTCCGCCGCCGCATGAGCACGGGCACGAGCGCGTCATCAGCATCATGGACGAGAGGGCCTGAGGCGCTCCTGAGCGCCCGGTGAGCTGCGGGCAGCGCCGGCGGCGCTGTTCTGCTACCGTGCGCGCCCCATGCGGCGCACCGACTTCGCTTACGACCTCCCGGTCGACCTGATCGCTCAACACCCTCCGGCCCACCGGGCCGGTGGGCGGCTGCTGCACGTTCCCAAGGCGGCGCCGGTCCAGGATCTGAAATTCACCGACTTTCCTGACCTGCTGCGCGCCGGCGACCTGCTGGTTTTCAACGACACGCGGGTCATCCCGGCGCGCGTGCGTGGGGTGAAACCCACGGGCGGGCAGGTGGAAATCCTGCTCGAGCGCGTGCTCGATGCCAATCGCATCCTTGCCCACGTTCACGCCAGCAAGCCGCTGCGGCCCGAAGCGCCGGTGTCGTTGCCAGGCGGAGTCGAAGCTCGCTTCATCCAGCGACACGACGATTTGTTCGAGCTGCAGCTGAGCACCGAGCCGCTCGCATATTTCGAACAGTACGGCGCCATGCCGTTGCCGCCGTATATCGAGCGCGACGCCGAAGCCGACGACGCCGCGCGTTATCAAACAATCTACGCACGGAAGCCTGGCGCCGTCGCCGCGCCCACCGCGGGTTTGCATTTCGACGATGAGGTGCTCGCTCGTTGCAAGAGCAAGGGCGTCGATACGACGTTCGTGACATTGCATGTCGGCGCCGGCACGTTTCAAAACGTTCGCGTCGAGGATCTGCAACAGCATCGCATGCACGCCGAGCGCATCAGTGTCAGCGAGCAGGCTTGCGAAGCCATCGCTGCAGCCAAAGCGCGCGGTGGGCGAGTGGTCGCGGTGGGAACGACAGTCGTGCGCACGCTGGAGTCGGCCGCCCAATCTGGAACGTCATTGGTCGGCGCGTTGCAGCCCTACGAAGGCGAAACCCGCTTGTTCATCACGCCGGGTTATGACTTCCGCGTCATCGATGCGTTGCTCACCAACTTCCATTTGCCCGAATCGACCTTATTGATGCTGGTCAGCGCCTTCGGCGGCTTCGATGAAGTCATGCGCGCTTACCGGCACGCGGTCGAGCAGCGCTATAGATTTTTCAGTTACGGCGACGCGATGTTTCTGGAGCGTCGATAGCTCATGGGAATGCAGTTCGAATTGCTCACAACCGACGGCGGCGCGCGCCGCGGTCGTTTAACTTTCCCTCGCGGCGTGGTCGAGACGCCCATCTTCATGCCCGTGGGCACCTACGGCACCGTGAAGGCGATGACGCCGGAAGAGCTCGTCGGCATGGGGGCGCAGATCGTCCTCGGCAACACGTTTCATTTGATGCTCCGCCCGGGCATGCAGGTGATCCGGGCTCACGACGGCTTGCATCGTTTCATGCACTGGGAAAAGCCCATCCTCACCGACTCGGGCGGCTTCCAGGTGTTCAGTCTCGCCACCATGCGCAAGATCACCGAGGAAGGCGTGAACTTCCGCTCGCCCATCAACGGCGACGCGGTGCTGTTGACACCGGAACGATCCATGCAGGTCCAGCGCGATCTCGATTCGGACGTAGTGATGATTTTCGACGAGTGCACGCCGTACCCGGCGACCGAAGCCGAAGCGCGCCGCTCGATGGAGCTGTCGTTGCGCTGGGCCCAGCGCAGTCGCGCCGAGTTCGACCGTCTGCAGAATCCCAACGCGCTGTTCGGCATCGTTCAGGGCGGCATGTATACAGCGCTGCGTCAGGAGTCGGCGGCGGGCTTGCAGCAGATCGGCTTCGATGGCTACGCCATCGGCGGTCTGGCGGTGGGTGAGCCGAAGCAGGAGCGCGAGCGCATGCTCGATGGCATCACGCCGCATCTGCCGACCGACCGGCCGCGTTATCTGATGGGCGTCGGCACGCCGGAGGATCTGGTCGAAGCGGTGCGCCGGGGCGTCGACATGTTCGATTGCGTCATGCCGACGCGCAACGCGCGCAACGGCCATCTGTTCACCAGCACCGGCGTGGTCCGCATCCGCAATGCTCAATACGAGACCGATACGCGCCCGCTGGATGAAGCATGTTCGTGCTACACCTGCACGAATTACAGCCGTGCCTATTTGCGACACCTGGATCGCTGCGGGGAAATTCTGGCCGCGCGGCTCGGCAGCATTCATAATCTGCACTTCTACCTGTCCCTGATGCAGTCGATGCGCACTGCCATCGAGGAGCATCGCTTCAAAGCCTTCGTCGCGGATTTTTATGCGCGCCGGTCGCGAGGCGAGCCGAGCGAATGATGCGCCGACCGCGTCCGATCTGAGCCACCGCCGAGTTCAACAAGCATTCATGCTCGCCGATTTGCCTACCGCACCCTGGTTTCGCCGCCTGCTGGTTTCCGGCCTGATCCTGGGGATTTTGCTGTTGACCTTCACGGTCCTGCAGCCGTTCATCGTGCCGCTGATCTGGGGCGCCATCCTGGCGTACGTCAGCTGGCCCATGCATCTGCGCGTGCTGAAGATGTGCGGCAATCGCAGCTCGGTGGCCTCGCTGATCACCACGTTGATCGTCACGGTGATCATCGTCGTGCCGCTGGTGTGGTTGATCCTGCTGGCCCGAGTGGAGGCGCTGGCCGCCTATCAGGCCATTCAGGAATTCCTGGCCACCAAGCCGGTGTTGCCGCAAGCGATCCGCGATCTGCCGTATGTGGGCGCGCAAGCCCAGCAGATCCTCGATCAGCTGGCGTCGGATCCGACTGCCTTGCGTGGCCAGGTGCTGGTGCTGATGGAGCAATCCTCGGTGGAAGTGACCAGGCTCATCGGCGGCGCGGGCCGTAACATCGCGAAACTGTTCTTCGCGGTGTTCTCACTCTATTTCCTGTTGCGAGACGGACCGCGGCTGATGCGAGAGGCGCGCGCGGTGCTGGAAGGAATATTGGGTCCACGCGTGCACGACTATCTCGATGCGGCCGGTTACACGACGCAAGCGGTCGTTTATGCGTTGATGCTGGGAGCACTGGCGCAGGGCGCCGTCGCCGGCATTGGCTATTGGATTTTTGGAGTGGAGGCGCCGGTGTTGATGGGGGCCGTCACCGTGCTCATCGCGTTGGTTCCTTTCGGCGCGCCGATGGTGTGGGGCAGCCTCGCGGTCTGGGCGCTGGTTCGCGGCGACATGGTCAACGGCGTCGGCCTGATCCTGTGGGGCCTGATCCTGGTCAGCTGGGTGGACAACATCGTGCGTCCGCTGGTGATCTCGAATGCGACGCGCATGCCGTTCCTGCTGGTGGTGTTCGGCGTGCTCGGCGGTGTGCTGGCGTTCGGCCTGGTCGGCTTGTTCATCGGTCCGGTGCTGCTGGCGGTGTCGCTCGCCATCTGGCGCGAGTGGCTGGAGGAACATTCCACCAAGGAAGAGCCGGTGATTGTGACGCCGGCCAACACCACCCTTGCAACGCCCTCGACAGCGGTCGAGACGAGGGCGAGCAGCAAGGCGCCTTAAACAGTCGAGTGCTTGCGCAGCAGTATCTTGTCGATGCGCACGCCGTCCATGTCGACGATCTCGATCTTCAGATCGCGCCAGGTGAGCGTATCGCCAGCCTTGGGAATGCGGCCGAGGCGCGCAAGCACGAAGCCCGCGACCGTATGATAGTCGCGGCCGCCCATGTCGCGACGGGATAGCCGCTGCTGCAACTCTTCGATGGGCATATGCCCATCCACCAGATACGAGCCGTCCTCGCGTTGAACCCATTCGGCGCGCTCGCGACTGCCCAGGTCGGGCAACTCGCCCGCGATGGCTTTCAGAATATCGATCGGCGTGGTGATGCCCTCGATTTCGCCGTATTCATCGGTGACCACCGCCAGGTGGGTGCTGGAGCGTTGGAACTGATCCAGCAGTTGCAGGACTGAAATCGAATCGGGGATGTGCAGCGGCGGATCGAGGTCTTTCTCGATATCCAGCGCGCCCCGATGCATCGCCTCGCTCAGATCGGCCAGCGTGATCACGCCTAGCAGGTTGTCGAGTTTCTCGCGCGCCACCAAAAAACGCGCGTGGCCGCTTTCCTTGGCTCGTTGCCACAGCACTTCGATGGGCTCTTCCACGTCCAGCCAGATCACATCCTGGCGTGGAATCATGATCGAGCCGACCTTGCGATCGGCGAGCGCCAGCACGCCTTCGAGCAAGCGTCGCTCCGAGGCGAGAAACACGCCGGCGTGGGTGCCTTCGGCGACGAGTGCGCGCACATCGTCTTCAGTCACTGCCGCCTGCGGGGCGGAAGAGACGGGCAGCAGTTTGAGGAGCCGATTCACGGTCACCCGCAACAACCACACGGCGGGCACCATGATGGTCGCGAACAAGCGCATGGGCGGCGCCACGGTGGTTGCGAGCGATTCGGCGTGCAGCAGCGCGACGCGCTTGGGCATCAGCTCGCCCAGGATCAGCGATACGAAGGTCACGATGATCACCACCACGGCCGTTGCAAGGTCGTCGGCGAAATCGACCGGCATGCCGAGCGGCACGAGTCGCTGGGCCAGCGGCTCTGCGAACACGTTGGTGCTGAATATGCCCGTGACGAACGAGATCACGGTGATGCCGATCTGGATCGCCGACAGCAGGGTGGTGGGATCTTCCATCAGCGCCAGGGCCGACTTGGCGCCGGCGCGGCCCTGTTCCGCGGCGACCTGCAGGCGCGCGCGCTTAGCGGCGACCAGCGCCATTTCCGACAAGGCGAAGAACCCGTTCAAAAGAATCAGCAGCAGCAGAATCAGTACGTCGCGGGACATTGCGGCGGAAGCGGCCTCACCCAAGGGGCTGCACAGTGTACGGCAGCCGGCCTGCGCCGGGGCGGCAACCCGTCCTGCCGACCCTGGATAGTGGCCTGAAGGGTGGTGTGTATAATGCGCCGCTCTTTGCCGACCCCGGCGGCTGCCGGGCGGGCGCACACCGCGCCGGCTAAGAGGTTCCTACAGGTATTCCGGGTCGTTGGCCCCGGTTCTATGGCCAGGTTTTTCCCAGTTTTCGGGGGCATTGCAAGATGGATTGGTTGATCTCCACCGCTGCCGCACAGGCGACCGGCGCAGCCGGCCAGCCCAGCGCGCTCATGCAAATGTTGCCGCTGGTCCTCATTTTCGTCGTGTTCTATTTCCTGCTGATCCGACCGCAAACCAAGCGCGCCAAGGAACATCGCGCCATGGTCGCGGCCCTGGAAGTGGGCGCCGAGGTAGCCACCAACGGCGGCATCCTGGGCAAGGTCACCGAGGTGGGCGAGCAGTTCATCACCATCGAAGTCGCCTCCGGCGTCAACATCAAGCTGCAGCGGCACGCCGTGGCCCAGGTGCTCCCGAAGGGCACGTTGAAAAGCGTCTAACCACCCAACGCAGCGCTTCCTCGCATGTACCAGATTCCTCGCTGGCGATATTGGCTCGTGGCCGTCACCTTGCTGCTCGGCCTGCTGCTCGCACTGCCCAACGTCTTCGGCACCGAACCGGCCATTCAGCTGGCGCGCGACGATCGCGCCGTCATCGACACGGCGGGCATGGAGAAAGTGCGCGGCATGCTCGAGGCGCGCAGCGTGGTGCCCACCGCCTCCTACCTGGAAGAAGGGCGACTGGTGCTGCGTTTTGGGCACGTGGACGATCAGATCAAGGCGCGCGACGCGATCGAGGACGCGGCCCCGGGCGAGTATGTGATCGCTCTGACCGACGTGCCGCGCACGCCGACGTTGCTGCGGCAGATGGGATTCAAGCCCATGAGCCTTGGCCTGGATCTGCGCGGCGGCGTGCATTTCATGTATCAGGTCGATGTGCAGGGCGCGGTCGATCTGGCGTTCGAGCGCATGGCGCAGGACGTGCGCGCGCAATTGCGAAAGGCGCGCATTCCCTACACCGAAGTGATCAAGGAAGGAACATCCGTCAACGTGGCGCTGCGCCCGGGGGCGGACGTGGCTGCGGCGCGCGAGACCATTCAGGGCGGCGATCCGGGTATCGTCATCAACGAAAGTGAGCGCGATGGCGCCGAGGGGCAAGTCACGGTGCTCAATGTGACATTCAGTCCCGAACGCCTGAAGCAGCGCCAGGACTTCGCCATCGAACAGAACATCACCACGCTGCGCAATCGGGTCAACGAGCTGGGCGTGTCCGAGCCGATCGTGGCGCGTCAGGGCACCGATCGCATCATCGTGCAGTTGCCCGGCGTGAGCGATCCCAACCAGGCGGTGCGCGTGTTGGGTGCCACCGCGACTGTCGAATTCCGACTGGTCGATGAAAACAACAATCCCTATGAAGCCGAAACCACGCGTCGCGTGCCGATCGGCTCCAAGCTGTATCGCGACCAGGCCGGCCGTCCGATTTTGCTGAAGCGCGATCTGATCGCCACCGGCGAGCAGTTGAGCGACGCGACCACCGGCTTTTCCGAAGGTGCGCCCGAGGTCAACGTGACGCTCGATGCGCGCGGCGGCCAGGAGATGCTCGAAGCCACGCGCGACAACGTCGGCCGGCGCATGGCCGTGGTTTACATCGAAACCAAGAGCCTGGCTGAAGGCGAGCAGTGCAAGGGCACGCGCTCTGGCGACACTTGCGTGGAAGAGACCGTTATCAGCGCGGCGACCATTCAAAGCGTGCTGTCGTCCCGCTTCCGCATCACCGGTCTGCAATCGGCCGAAGCGCACGATCTGGCGTTGCTGTTGCGTTCCGGCGCGCTGGCCGCCCCGCAGACCATCGTCGAGCAGCGTTCGATCGGCCCGAGCCTCGGCCAGGACAACATCGATCGCGGCATGATGGCGCTGGCCATCGGCGCCGTGCTGACCTTCATCTTCCTGGCGGTCTACTACCGGGTCTTCGGCCTGGTGGCCAACCTCGTGTTGGTGATGAACGTGGTGTTGCTGGTCGCGCTGATGTCGTTGTTGCAGGCGTCATTGTCGCTGCCGGGCATCGCCGGCGTGGTGCTCACCATCGGTATGGCCGCAGACGCCAACGTGCTCATCTACGAACGTATCCGTGAAGAGCTACGCAATGGCAATTCGCCGCACGCCGCCATCACGGTGGGCTTCGAAAAGGCGTTCTCTGCGATCGCCGACTCGAACGTGACGACGCTGATCGCCGGCATCGTGCTGTTCGCGTTCGGCACCGGTCCGATCAAGGGCTTCGCCGTGACCCTGGTGCTCGGCATCGCCACTTCGCTGTTTACCGCCGTGGTCGCCAGCCGCGTGGTGATCGACCTGATCTGGGGTCGACGCCGGCGTCTGGCCACACTGCCCGTTTAACTTCAAGTCGCGCACGCGCATCGAGCAAGTCAGATGGAATTTTTCCGGCGCACTCCGAACATCGATTTCATGGGCAAGCGGCGCATCACTTATGTGATCACCGCGTTGCTGATGATCGGCTCGTTCGTTCTGCTCGCCACCCGCGGGCTGAATTTCGGCATCGACTTCACCGGCGGCGTGGTCGTCGAGGTGAGCTATCCAAACACGGCGGACGTCGACCAGGCCCGCGACGCGCTGGCTCAGGCGGGCTTCGAGGAGGCGCAGGTGCAGTCGTTCGGCAGCTCGCGCGACCTGGCGGTGCGCGTCACTCCGGAAAACGACGAGGACGTGAACGAGGTCAGCAGGCGGGTCGCCGCGGCGCTGGCCCAGGTCGATCCCGGGGTGCAGGTCCGCCGCACCGAGGTGGTGGGGCCGCAGGTAGGCGAAGATCTCACCGAGCAGGGCGGCCTCGCCATCCTGTTCACTTTCATCGGCATCCTGATCTACGTCGGCTTCCGTTTCGAGAAAAAGATGGCGGCCGGCACGGTGCTGGCGGCGTTGCACGACCCGATCGTGATCCTCGGCTTTTTCGCCGCCACCCAGCTCACCTTCGACCTGTCGGTGCTGGCCTCGGTCCTGGCGGTGATCGGCTACTCGATCAACGACACCGTCGTGGTGTTCGACCGCGTGCGCGAGGTGTTCCGGGAGATGCGCAAGGCGACGCCTACCCAGGTGCTGAACGCCGCCATCAACCAGACCCTGTCTCGCACCTTGATGACCAGCTTTTCGGTGCTGTTCGTGGTGGTGTCGCTGTATGCGTTCGCGGGCGAGAGCCTGAAGGGCTTTTCCATCGCCATCATCATCGGCGTGCTGATCGGCACCTATTCCTCCATCTTCGTGGCCGGCGCGCTGGCGCACGACCTGGGAGTCAACGCCCAGGACCTGATGCCGGTGAAACACGACGATCCGGAACTGGATGCCCTGCCTTGACCGTTAAGCGTACTCACTGACGGTCAAGTACACGGCGCCCCGCTCGATGATGTGGATCATCACTTTTTGTTCTCTACCTCGGGGTGCTGGCGCTGGACCTGGTGGTCCTGCATCGCGAATCCAAGCAAATGAGCGTGCGCCAGGCGCTCGGCAGGACCGTCGTCTGGATCATGGTGGCGCTGTCGTTCGCCGGCCTGGTGTACGGCGTTTACGAGCATCACTGGTTCGGCTGGCGGGTCGCGCCCGACGCGCTCCTCGTCATTGGCATCATTGCGTGGGTGTCACGACGCGAGAGCACGGCCGGCATGGTCGACCTGTGCAACGATTCAGGGCGCGGGATAGCCAACCGAACATATGCATGAGGGCTGAACCTTGGAACTATTGACCGATCCCCAGGTGTGGCTGGCGTTCGTGACGCTCACGGCCCTGGAGATTGTCCTCGGCATCGACAACATCATTTTCATTTCCATTCTGGTCGGACGCCTGCCGCCCGAACAGCGCGCCCGCGGCCGGACCTTCGGTCTGGCGCTGGCGATGATCACGCGCATCCTGCTGCTGCTGTCGATCACGTGGGTGATGGGCCTGTCGGACGAGTTGTTCTCGGTCATGGGCCGCGGCGTTTCCGGGCGCGACCTGATCCTGTTCGGCGGCGGCTTGTTTCTGATCGCCAAGAGCACCCTGGAGATCCATACCAGCCTCGAAGGGGAAGGTGAGGGCGGCGGCGAGCGCGCAGTCAAAGGCGGCGCGACTTTCATGTCGATCATCATTCAGATCGCCATCATCGACATCGTGTTCTCGCTCGACTCAGTCATCACCGCGGTGGGCATGGCCGAACACGTCGAAGTGATGATCGCGGCGGTGATCGTAGCGGTGCTGATGATGATGTTTCTTGCCGGCCCGATCGGCAATTTCGTCGACCGTCACCCGACCATCAAGATGTTGGCGCTGTCGTTCCTGATCCTGATCGGCGTGGCGCTGGTCGGCGAGGGCCTCGGCTTCCACATCCCGAAGGGCTACATCTATTTCGCGATGGCGTTCTCGGTCGTGGTGGAGATGCTCAACATGCAGGTGCGCAAGCGCACGACCAAGGCTCCGGAGGAGCCGGTCAAGCTGCGCAAGGCGATCGAGGAAGAATAGGCGAGCAAGAACAGGCGCGGGCGCAACTGCCGAGGGATCAACCCAGGGCTGCCGCACCCTTCTTGTTCTTGCCATCCAGATACAGGTTGTAGAGAGCGACGAACAGCGGGAACAGGTTGGACATGACTCCAACCGAGTCGTTCTTGCCGAAGATGAAATAGGCGAGCAGCAGGATGCTGCCGAGGGCGCTCATGTACCAGAACAGGGTGGGCATGACCGGTTTGCCGGAGGCTTTGGAGGCCGCCAGTTGCACGAACCAGCGACCGGCGAACAGAAACACGCCGGTGTAACCGACCAGTTTCCACGGCGTCACGGTGACGCCGAACATCACGAACAACACATCTCTCATGGCGGGCAAGCGTTCCGACAACCAGCGATGAGGCGGCACTTTACCCATATCGGCGAGCTGTGGCGCGCGCTTTGGGGGCGCGCAATGGGCGCGACGAGCCGTAGCGGTGCAACCGCAATTACTGTCGCTGGTTGGATGACGTCCGCTGCCGGATGCGCCTATGATCCGCACCGCGTGGCTACCTGCGGGTACCCAAGCATGCGGCGATTCCGTTGATTCCGGTTCACACTCCACCGGCATTGCAGACCCGAGGAAACCGACATAATGAATTGGCGTATCAAACCCCTCGCCGAGATTCTGGCGAGCGCCGAGAAGAAATCGCTGACTCGCACCCTGGGCGCGTTTCAGCTGACCATGCTCGGCATCGGGGCGGTCATCGGCACGGGCATTTTCGTGCTGACGGCGGAGGCCGCGCAGAAGGCCGGTCCCGGCATGATGATGTCCTTCGTGATCGCAGGCTTCGTGTGCGCAGTGACCGCGCTGTGCTATGCCGAGCTGGCGGCGATGGTGCCGGTCTCGGGTTCCGCCTACACGTACTCCTACGCCGTGCTTGGCGAAGTGATCGCCTGGATGGTGGGCTGGGCGCTGATCCTCGAATACGCCGTCGCCGCCAGCGCGGTGTCGGTGGGCTGGTCGAATTACTTCGTCGGGTTGATGGAACGGTCGCTGAATATAGACATACCGGCGGCGTTCACCAGCGGCCTGCACGTCGGCGGCATCATGAATGTCCCAGCCGCGGTCATCGCGTTGCTCGTGACCGGCTTGCTGGTGCTGGGCACGCGTGAAAGCGCGACGGTGAATGCGATCCTGGTTGGCATCAAGGTCGCGGCGCTGACGTTGTTCGTCATCCTCGCAATTCCGGTGATGAACATGGAGAACTTCGAGCCGTTCTCGCCCAACGGTTTCATCGGCGAAATCTCCGGCATGGGTATCGCGGGCGCGGCGGCGTCCATCTTTTTCGCTTACGTCGGCTTCGATGCAGTCTCGACCGCGGCGGAAGAAACCAAGAATCCTCAACGCAACATGCCGATCGGCCTGATCGGCAGCCTGGTGATCTGCACCATCTTCTACGTGCTGGTCGCCTCCGGCGCGGTGGGTTCGATCGGCGCGCAGCCGGTGATCGATCCGGCCACCAACCTGGCTTACGAGCCGGGCAGCGCCGACATGGCGATTGCGTGCCGTCAACCGGACAACGCCGAGAAGCTCGTGTGCAGCGGTGAGCCGCTGGCGCACGTGCTCGATCAGCTCGGCTGGAAGAAGGTGTCGCAGCTGATCGGCCTGGCCGCGTTCCTCGCGCTGCCTTCCGTGATTCTGATGATGTTGTTCGGTCAGACGCGCATCTTCTTCGCAATGGCGCGCGACAAGCTGCTGCCTTTCAACGAGGCGCTGACCAAGGTTCATCCGAAGTTCCACACGCCGCACGTTGTGACCATTGTCACTGGCCTGGCAGTGACGGTGTTCGCCGCGTTCTTCCCGGTGGGCGTGCTCGCCGATCTTTCCAACAGCGGTACGTTGTTCGCGTTCCTTACCGTATCTGCCGGTGTGATGATCCTGCGCAAACGCGACCCCGAACGTCACCGTCCCTTCCGCGCACCCGGCGTCTGGATCGTCGCGCCGCTCGCAATGGCCGGCTGCGCGTTCCTCATGTTCTCACTGCCCCTGCGCACGCAGCTCACGTTCTTCCTGTGGGCCGGCCTTGGATTGGTGGTCTACGCGCTGTACGGCTACCGCAAGAGCCCCATCGGCAATCGCGTAACCGAAAGCCAATAGGTCGTTGATGCTGAACGCGGCGCTTTCCCTGACGGAGAGCGCCGCGTTTCTATTTGAGGGGAAGGAAGAGGTTCTGGCTGGCGCCGTCCGTGGTGTCCTCCCTCTTCCCGGCACCGTGCTCCCCTCGTCGCGCAAGCGCGCCCGAGGGGCCCCATTGCGCTGCGCAGTCCTGGCATCTCGTGCGGCTCTTCGGGCCCTCCCGAAGGGAGGGCCCGAAGAAGAAACAAATGTTTTCGGTGGACGCCTCCGAAGGCGGAGGCAAGGGATCAGGTCAGCTCGGGGGGTACGAAGGGAGCGAGCAGCTCCACCAGAGGGGCGTGGACCTTCGGAGTGCCGGCGAGGATGTTGCCACCTTGTTTGTATTCAGTGCCCTGGAGCGAGCTCACCATGCCGCCGGCTTCGGTGATAAGCAGGGTGCCCGCAGCCGTATCCCAGGGCGACAAGCCAAATTCCCAGAAGGCATCGAGGCGACCGGCCGCCACGTAAGCGAGATCCAAAGCAGCGGCGCCGGGGCGACGGATGCCGGCAGTCGCTTGAGTCACCGCTTTGAACATGCCCATGTAGTTGTCGATCCAGTGCAGGTTGGTTCGATATGGAAAGCCGGTGCCGATCAGCGCGCGCTCCAGCCCAACGTGCTGGCTCACTCGGATGCGGCGGCCGTCGAGCTGGGCGCCTTCGCCCCGAGAAGCCGTGAACAATTCCTGGCGCAGCGGGTCGTACACCACTGCATGCTCCATTCGACCACGACGCTGCACGCCAATCGAGACGGCGAACTGCGGGAAGCCATGCAGATAGTTGGTGGTGCCGTCGAGCGGATCGATGATCCAGACGAACTCGCTGTGAATGGAGCCACCGTGCGAGCCGCTCTCCTCGGCGAGGAAGGCGTGATCCGGGTAGCTCTTGCGCACCGTCTCGATGATTTCCATCTCGGCCTGAGTGTCGATCTCCGAGACGAAATCGTTCTGCCCCTTCTGACGGATATCGAGGCGATGCACGCGGTTCATGCCACGGACGATGACTTCACCGGCACGACGGGCGGCGCGGACGGCAATATTGAGCAAAGGCTGCATGTAACGACCTCGAAAAATCACTCCCCTTCGCAATTCGAGCGCGAACGGGGCGGGGCAGGGAATGGTAAAGAGCGTGGCGGCGTCCTGGAGCACTTCAAGGGCGCAAGACTCGAGGGGACCGCTCGCCTGGGGGACGCTAGAATAGCGCACTTACGATGAGTATTCGTGTCGTCCTGGTCGATCCCAAGCACCCCGGTAACATTGGCGCGGTCGCGCGCGCTATGAAAAACATGGGGCTCACGCAGCTGCACCTGGTGCGGCCTAAGGCTTTTCCGGATGCGGAGGCGACCGCGCGCGCCTCAGGCGCGGACGACGTGCTGGACTCGGCTCGGGTGCATGAGGAATTCGAGGACGCGATCGCCGACTGCGGCCTGGTGATTGGCACCAGTGCGCGCCAGCGGCATCTGACCTTCGATCTGGTCGAGCCGCGCGAGTGCGCGCACCTGGTTGCGGAGGCCGCGCAGGTCGGCAATGTCGCGCTGGTGTTCGGCTCGGAAAAGTATGGACTGCTCAATGTCGAGCTGGCCCGGTGCCACCGGTTGGTCACCATTCCGACGGCCGGCGACTACGCGTCACTGAATCTGGCCATGGCGGTGCAAGTCATCACGTACGAGATCCTGCTGGCGACGCGGCCGGGCGCTCCGGTTCCACCGCCTCCCGACGTTCCCTTCGCGACCGGTCGCGAGATGGAGCTGCTGTACGAGCACTTCGAACGAGTGCTCGAAGAGGTCGAGTTTCGCGACCGCACCGGCGGCGGCCAACTGATGGCGCGCATCCGTCGTTTATTCAATCGTGCGCGGCTCGATCAAAATGAAATGAACATTCTTCGTGGGATTCTGACAGCCGTGCAGGCGCGCAGACGCGTAGCCGGATCGAAGAGCCAACGAGGCGACGGATGAACACCGACCGATGAATAGCATGAGCAGTCCCGCGAAATCCGCGCCTGTGATTTATCTCGACTACGCGGCCACCACGCCGGTGGATCCGCGGGTCGCCGAGGTCATGATCGAGTGCCTGCGCCCCGAAGGGCCGCATGGCAATCCGTCGTCGATGGGGCATGAACCTGGTCGTCGCGCTCGCGCGTTGGTGGAGAAAGCGCGACAGCAAGTCGCTGCCTCGATCGGCGCACGGCCTGAATGCATCGTGTGGACATCCGGCGCCACGGAGTCGGACAACCTCGCCATTCTGGGTGTGGCGCGCTTCCATGCCGATCGCGGTCGGCATGTGATCACGGCGCGCACCGAGCACAAAGCCGTGCTCGACGCCTTCAAGCAGCTCGAAAAGGAAGGTTTCGAAGTCACCTGGCTCAAGCCCGGCGTCGACGGCATCGTGCGGCCCGAGCAGGTTCGTGATGCGCTTCGCAGCGACACGCAGCTGGTCTCGCTCATGCACGTCAACAACGAAACCGGCGTGATTCAGGATGTTGCCGGCGTCGGCGCGATTTGCCGCGAGCGAGGCGTAGCGTTTCATGTCGACGCTGCGCAGAGCGCGGGCAAATTGCCGTTGAACGTCGAGGCGATGAATGTCGATCTGCTGTCGCTCACGGCGCATAAAAGCTACGGCCCCAAGGGCGTCGGCGCGCTGTATGTACGACGCAGGCCGCCGCTCGGGCTGAAGCCGTTGTTTCATGGCGGCGGTCAGGAGTTGGGCCTGCGCTCCGGCACGCTGCCGACGCATCAAATCGTCGGCATGGGCGAGGCGTTCGAGATCGGCGAGCGCGATCGCGAGTCCGACGTCGCCCGCATCGCCGTGCTTCGCGAGCGGCTGTGGCAGGGATTGACGGCGATTGGCGGCGTCGAGCTGAACGGTCACCCGTCCGAGCGCGTCGCCGGCGTGCTCAACGTTTGTTTCCACGATGTCGAAGGCGAGAGCCTGCGCTTCGCATTGCGCGAGCTCGCGGTGTCTTCGGGCTCGGCCTGTTCTTCAGGCTCCGACGAGGCGTCGTATGTGTTACGCGCGCTAGGCAGGAGCGATCAGCTGGCGCAAAGCTCGATTCGGTTCAGCCTGGGGCGCTTCACGACCGCGGACGATGTCGATCGCGCGATTGCCATCGTGTCCCGGGAAGTCGCCAGGTTGCGGGCCCTGACTCCGACGGCGGATTCAAATGGAACCTGAATATTCCCCCACCGTCGTCGACCACTTCGAACACCCTCGTAACGGCGGGCGCTTTGAGGCGGGTGAGGGGGTCATCAAGGGAGTTGCTGGCAGCCTCGAGCAGGGCACGATGTTCGTTCTGAGTGCGCGCGTCGCCGCGGATCGGATCGAATCGGTGCGTTTCGAAGCGTACGGCTGCCCGCATTGCATCGCCGCCGGCTCGTGGCTGACCGAACAGTTGGTGGGGCTGACCCAACCGGAGCTGCGGGCCTGGCACTGGCGCGCCGCCGACCAGGCGCTGCAGTTCCCGATGCAAAAGCGTGGCCGACTTCTCATTCTGGAGGACGCCGTGCGCGCACTGAGTGAAGCCTGGGCCCGGCTTATTCCATAATCCACCCCGGGTCGAGCCGAATTGGCATGACCCTCGCACTTGATTCAGCGCGCTGCCGCCATCACGCTTGTACCCGCTATGAGCATCTCACTGACTCCCGCCGCCGCCGATCGTGTCCAGTCTTTCCTCACACGCAGGGGCCATGGCCTGGGCCTGCGTCTGGCGATCAAGAAGACCGGCTGTTCAGGTTTCGCCTACGTAGTGAACTATGCCGACGACATCGGCTCGAACGACGTGGTGTTCGAGGATCGGGGGGTCAAGGTCATCGTCGATCGCGACAGCCTGGACTACATCAACGGCACCGAGGTGGACTTCGTGAAGCAGGGCCTGAACGAAGCCTTCCGGTTCCGCAATCCGAAAGCCAAGGGCGAATGCGGCTGCGGTGAGTCCTTCTCGGTATGAGTCGTAAGGCTCTGACCTAACTCCGCGTCCCGACTCATTTTCTTGCTGCTCCCGGTGTTGCCGGGTAGACTGCGCGCGCGCAATTGCCGCCGCCCGGCGACAGCGGTTCGGGCGGGCCTCGCAAACCTTTTCCAATTCATTGATTAACGGGACGATTCCATGGCGGTCGAACGCACACTTTCCATTGTCAAACCCGACGGCGTGCAAAAGAACGTGATCGGTGAGGTGTACCGCCGCTTCGAGCAGGCCGGCCTCAAGATCATCGCCGCGCGCATGCTGAATCTGAGCCAGGCCCAGGCCGAAGGCTTCTACGCGGTCCACAAGGAGCGCCCGTTCTTCAAGGACCTGGTCAAGTACATGAGCTCCGGTCCGGTGATGGTTCAGGTGCTGGAAGGTGAAAACGCCGTGCTCAAGAACCGCGAGCTGATGGGCGCCACCGACCCGAAGAAGGCCGATAAGGGCACGATTCGCGCCGACTTCGCCACCAGCATCGAAGAAAACGTGGTGCATGGCTCCGACAGCGTCGACAACGCCAAGATCGAGATCGCATACTTCTTCGCGACCGCCGATCTCTGCCCGCGCGCTTAAGTTTCGCGCAGGCTGACCACTCATGAACGCGACGCTCGCCAAGACCAACCTGCTGGGTCTGACCAGGACCGAGCTGGAGGCGTTCGTCGCGAACATGGGCGAGAAGCCGTTTCGCGCCCGGCAACTGATGAAGTGGCTGTACAAGCGCCACATCGCAGACTTCGAACAGATGACCGATCTGGCGAAGAGCTTTCGCGCCAAGCTGAGCGAAGTGGCCGAAGTCGTGGTGCCAGAGATCACCATGACGCAGGTGTCCACGGATGGCACTCGAAAGTGGCTGCTCGCCATGAATACCAGCGAGGGAGTGAAGCAGGGCATCGAGATGGTGTTCATCCCCGAGCCTGGCCGGGGCACCTTGTGTATATCCAGCCAGGTCGGTTGTGCGATGGACTGCACGTTTTGCTCAACTGCTCAGCAAGGCTTCAACCGAAACCTCACCGCCGCCGAAATCGTCGGTCAGGTATGGCTTGCCAACAAAGAACTGGGCTATCAGCACGGCGGCGACCGCGTCGTCACCAATATCGTGTTCATGGGCATGGGCGAGCCGCTCGCGAACTATCGCAACGTCGTGCCCGCTACGGAAATTCTCATGGACGATCTGGGTTTCGATATCTCACGTCGCCGGGTCACGGTGAGCACCTCGGGCCTGGTGCCGCAGATGTTGAAGCTCGCTGAAGAGACCAATTGCGCGCTGGCCGTCTCGCTGCACGCGCCGAACGATACGTTGCGAGACGAGCTGGTGCCGATCAATCGCAAGCACAAGATCGCCGAGCTGCTGGATGCGTGCTGGGTGTATGTGAACAAGCAGAACGCACGCAGCATCACTTTCGAATACGTCATGCTCGACGGCGTCAACGATCATCCCGAGCATGCGCACGAGCTGGTCGCCCTGCTCAAGGGCCGGCCGGCCAAGCTGAACCTGATCCCGTTCAATCCTTTTCCGGGCACGCGATACAAGCGCTCCAGCGCCGCGGCCATCGAACGCTTCCGTGACATCCTCAATGCGAACGGAGTGATCGCGACCACGCGTCGGACGCGCGGCGACGATATCGATGCGGCCTGCGGGCAGCTGGTCGGGCGCGTGCACGATCGAACGACGGTCCGTCTGGGTTCGAAGCTGATCTCGGTGGCAGTGCAATGAAGAACAACGCAGTAGTGGCTTTATCCGTGGTCGTGCTTGCCGCTCTCACGGGGTGCATGAGCACGCGGGAAACGCTCGGCACGCCCGATTCGGAGCGCGCGGCAGAAATCAATCTGCAGCTGGGCACCGATTACCTGCGCAAGAACAATCTGGCGCAGGCCAAGGAGAAGATCGACAAGGCCATCGAGCAGAATCCGCGCAATCCGAACGCGCAGATCACCGCCGGCATGCTCTACGAGCGGCTCGGCCAGACCAGCAAAGCCGAGTCGCATTTCTCCAAGGCGTTGGCGCTCGATCCGCAAAACCCGGAGATCCAGAACAACTACGGCGCTTATCTGTGCCAGAAGGGCAAGCACGAGCGTGGCGAGAAGCTGATGCTCCAGGCGGCCGCCAATCCCTTGTATCGCACGCCCGAAGTGGCGTATCTCAACGCGGCCAGCTGCGCGACCGCCGGCGGCAACATGAAGGCCGCCGAGGAAAATCTGCGCAAGGCGCTGGCGATCAGGCCGAAGTTCAGTGACGCGCTGTACCAGATGGCCGATCTGCAATTCAAACAAACCGATTATCTGTCCGCTCGCGGTTTCCTCGAACGGTACACGGAAGTGGGTCGCACCAGCCCGGCGACGCTGTGGCTGGGCGTACGCATAGAACGCGCGTTGGGCAATGCCGCCGCCGCGAAGAACTATGCGGAACGTTTGAAACTGGAATACCCGAGGGCCGCTCAGACCAAGGAGTTGATCGAGTCCGAGCGGAATCCTGGATGAATGCAGCTGGCAACAGCAGCGAGCAGAACGCGCTCGACAATGCACAGGTCGGCTCTGCCGAGCCGACCAACGACGCGCTGACGCCCGGAGAACTGCTGCGCCGGGAGCGCGAGCGGCGCTCCCTCTCTCAGCTGCACATCGCCGAAGAGCTGCATCTCGACGTGCGCATGGTCGAGGCGATCGAAACGAATCGTTTCGATGAGCTGGGCGTGCCAGTGTATGCGCGCGGGCATTTGCGACAGTACGCGACGCTGCTCGGGTTGTCGCCGCAGCTGATCATCGAGCGTTACGAAGCAGTGACGGGCCGGCAGGAAGCGCCGCCGCCCATCCCTGCATCCGCCACCACCTCGGTGGCCATGCAACGTCCCTCGCTGGCCGGCCCGTTGTGGCTGGGCGTGGGCTTGATCGCATTGATGCTGGGCTGGTGGATCTGGGCGACAGTGGCGACGCCCGGCGATCCGGTGCAGGCTGCGTTGGATGAGCAGTTCGCTGCGGAGTCGCAAGCCCAGTCTGAAGTCGCGAGCGAGCCGGTGACGCCACCGCCGTCGGCGGTCGAGGCGTCGACGCCAGCGCCTGCGACGACAACAACTGTGCCTGCGACTACGACAGCGCCGCCTGCGACCACGACTACGAGTCCGCCTGCGCCTGTGCAGCCCTCGAGGGCGACCAACTCGCCTGCCACCAGTTCGCCAGCGCCGACTTCGCCGGCTCCAGGTTCAGCGGTTGCGCAGAGCTCGCAGCCGGCGAATGCGCCGGCAGCAGATGCCGTCCGCCTGCGGCTGGAATTCAGCGATGCGTCGTGGACCGAGATTTACGACGCCACGGGAAAGAGGTTGATGTTCGGTCTGGGTGAGAGTGGGCGCGTGCGCAATGTTTCCGGCACGCCGCCGATTCGAATCACACTCGGCAATGCGTCCGCGGTCTCGGTTCAGGTGAACGGCGAGTCCGTGGTGGTGCCGCGCAGGGCGGGCAAAGATTCGACCAGGTTCGTGGTCGCCGCCGGCGGCGCCATTGAAATGAGTGGGACCATGACCGGTGAGGTTTCGGGCGAGTGAGCCAGCAGCAGATCCAGCCGCCTCGCGGCATGAACGACATTTTGCCGGCGGACATGGCCGCCTGGCAGCGCCTGGAGAATCTGGCGCGCGAGATTTTCGCTTCGTATGCCTATCAGGAAATTCGCGTGCCCATCGTCGAGCACACGAACCTGTTCAAGCGCTCCATCGGCGAGTTCACCGACGTGGTGTCCAAGGAAATGTTTACTTTCCAGGACCCGGGCGGCGACTCGCTGACCCTGCGTCCGGAAGCCACCGCCGGCATCGTGCGCGCCATGATCAGCAACGGCCTGCTGCACAATCAGAAGCAGCGAGTGTGGTGCGCCG
The DNA here is from genome assembly GCF_016801985.1 of Steroidobacter gossypii. Classification (GTDB taxonomy): domain Bacteria; phylum Pseudomonadota; class Gammaproteobacteria; order Steroidobacterales; family Steroidobacteraceae; genus Steroidobacter; species Steroidobacter gossypii. The sequence continues at coordinate 60,659 of NZ_JAEVLS010000002.1, forward strand.
GCCCGATGTTCCGTCACGAGAAGCCACAGCGCGGGCGCTTCCGTCAGTTTCATCAGCTCGATGTGGAAGCTTTCGGCTATCCCGGCCCGGACATCGATGCGGAAGTGATTCTGCTCAGCTCGCGCCTGCTGACCAAGGCGGGCGTGCAACGTATCGAGCTCAACCTGAATTCGCTCGGCACGCCGGCCTCGCGTCGCGTGTATCGCGAGAAGCTGGTGGAATATTTCACCGCGTACAAGTCCAAGCTGGACGCGGACAGCCTGCGTCGGCTGGAAGGCAATCCGCTGCGCATCCTGGACAGCAAGAATCCAGAGCTGCAGGACATCATCAAGAACGCGCCGATGCTGACCGAGCACCTCGACGAGGAATCGCGTCAGCACTTCAGCGGGCTGTGCCGCCACCTCGATGCGTTGGGCATCAAATATGTTTTGAATCCGCTGCTGGTGCGCGGCTTGGATTACTACTCGCACACGGTGTTCGAGTGGGTCACGACCGAACTCGGCTCGCAAGGCGCGGTGTGCTCGGGCGGACGTTACGACGGACTGGTCGAGCAGCTGGGCGGCAAGCCCACGCCTGCGATCGGTTGGGCGCTGGGCCAGGAGCGCATCGTCGAATTGCTGCGCGTACAGACCGGTGAAGTGCGCGCCACGCCGCCGGATGTTTATTTTGTGATCGCGGGCGAGCGGGCCGAGGCCGAAGGGCTGCGTCTGGCCGAAACGCTGCGCGATCAGGTGCCGCGCATCCGCGTCGAAATGAATTGCGGCGGCGGCAGCTTTCAATCGCAGCTCAAGCGGGCCGACAAGAGCGGCGCCGCCTGGGCATTGATTTTGGGCGACGCTGAAACCGACAAGCGCGTCGCCGGTCTGAAATCCCTGCGGGTGGGGGCGCCCCAGGTGGAAGTCGCCTGGGAGCGACTGGCCGAGGAGCTGCGCTCACGGCTGGCCCAGGGCCAGACGCAAGACTCGACGCAACACTCGAATGGACTGCCGGCTTAGCCTTTCCACTTCTTACTACAAGCAAGACACAAGTTATGGTCGATGAATTTCTGACCGATCGCGATCAGGAAGAGGCGCTACGCAACTGGTGGCGCGAAAACTGGACCTGGATCCTCGGCGGCATCGTGCTGGGCCTGGCGCTGCTGGGCGGCTGGCAGTACTGGAAGATCCACTCGGCCGACCAGGCCGCGGCGGCCGCCAACCTGTACGAAGAGTTTCGTGGCGCCCTGGAGCGCAACGAGCTGGATGCGGCGAACCGCTCGCTCGGTACGCTGGTCGCCGACCACGAAGATTCGCCGTACACCCAGCACGGTCGCTTGCTGCTGGCCAAGAAACATGTCGATGCGGGCAAGTTCGACGAGGCGCTGCCGCTGTTGCGTGCGGTGGTCGACACCTCGAAAGACGACGAGCTGGCGTGGGTCGCGCGCACGCGCGTCGCTCGTCTGCTCATTCAGCAAGGCAAGCATGACGAGGCGTTGAGCCTGCTGAACCCAGAGAAGGCGGGCGCGTTCGCCGCGCAAGTCCGCGAGATCCGAGGCGATGCGCAGGTTGCGAAAGGCAATCCCGAAGCGGCGCGGGCCGAGTATGCGGCGGCGTTGACGGCTAACATCAGCGGCGCGGAGCGCATGATCGACCGCAACCTGATCGAAATGAAATTGCAGGACGTGGGCGGCGACAAGCAAGCCGCCGAGCCCGCGACCGAACCAGCCTCGGCCCAGGGTCAACCATGATCGACAAGAAGACTTCCTTGACGCGTCTATATCGGGGTGCGCGGATCGCCGCCGCCGCGACGGCCTTGCTGGTCATGCTCGGCTGTGACAACGACAAGGAGGTCGATCCGCCGGCGGAGCTCACCGAGATCACGACCACGCGCGACGTGCAGCGTCTCTGGACGGTGGGGCTGGGCGGCGATTCGGAGCGGCTGCGTCTGGCGCTCAAACCGAATGTCGTGGACGGCGTGGTGTATGCCGCCTCTCACGACGGGGAAGTCGTCGCGATCGCGGCCGACACCGGCAAGCGCCAGTGGATCGCCAAGACCAAGCTGGCACTGTCGGCGGGTCCGGAAGTCGGCGGAGGCCTGGTGGTGCTGGGCTCCAGCGACGGCGACATCATCGCGCTCGATGCCACCAACGGCGCGCAGCGTTGGCGTCAGTCCATCGCCAGCGAAATCCTCGCTCGACCCTTGATCGTGAATGACACCGTCGTGATCCGCACCGTCGACGGTCACATCGAGGCTTTATCCGCGGTGGACGGCGCCACCAAGTGGGCGGTCGACGAGTCCGTGCCGAGGCTGACATTGCGTGGCACGGCGCCGCCGGTGTTGGCGGGCGATCGCATCATTGCCGGCTTCGACAGCGGCAAGGTGTTGGCCATCGATCCTCGCAACGGCGACGTGCTGTGGGACACGATCGTGAACGCGCCCCGCGGCCGTACCGAGCTGGAGCGTCTCACCGATATCGACGCGCCCGCGCGCGTTTCGGGTGACGACATTTTCGTCGTCGGTTTCCAGGGCCGCGTCGCCATGCTGGCGCGCGATTCCGGGCAGATCTGGTGGGCGCGCGATGCTTCGAGCTATCGCGGCTTCGCGATGGACGAACAGAATCTGTATCTCACCAACGCGGACAGCGTGGTGATCGCCATGCGCCGCAGTGACGGCGCCGTGCAGTGGGAGCAGGACACGATGAAACGTCGCGGCCTGACCGCACCAGCCATCGACGGCGACGCACTGGTGGTGGGCGACTTCGAGGGTTACCTGCACTGGCTCGACAAGGCCACCGGCGAGATCGTGGCGCGCCAGAAGACCGATGGCGAACGTATTACCAACGCGGCGGTCAGCGACGACCAGCGCGTGTATGTGCAGACGGATTCGGGCAAGCTGCTGGTGTTTCGCAGCGCCGCCCGCGAAGTCAAAACGGCTGACAGCGGCCAGTAGCCGCCTGTCAGCCGTGACTGCGCTGACTGCTTCCAATCATTTGCTCTGGCCAGTCACCAGTCATTAGTCATCAGTCACTTCTATGTTGCCTGTCATCGCTCTGGTCGGTCGCCCCAACGTCGGCAAATCGACCTTATTCAATTTCCTGACGCGCACCCGCGACGCATTGGTCGCGGACATGCCGGGGCTGACCCGCGATCGTAACTACGGTTACGGCAAGGTCGGCTCGCTGCCGTATGTGGTGGTCGATACGGGCGGTCTGGTCGTAGACGCGCGCGGCGTCGAGCAGCAGATGGTCAAGCAGGCGTTGCGCGCGGTGCAGGAGGCCGACCGGGTTTTGTTTCTGGTCGACTCGCGCAGCGGCGTCACCCCGGACGATCACTACATCGCGCAGACGCTGCGCAAGCTCAACAAGAAAGTTTTCATCGTCGCCAACAAGGCCGAAGGTGTCGACTCCGCTACCGCTGGCGCCGATTTCTATGCGCTAGGGTTGGGCGAGCCTCGCGCGATTTCCGCCGCACATGGCGATGGCGTGAAGGGATTGATGGATGACGCGCTGGAAGGCATCGAGCTCGCGGAGGGCGCGGCGGCCGCCGGCGGCCAGGATGACATTCGCGTCGCTGTGATCGGACGTCCCAATGTGGGCAAGTCCACGCTCATCAATCGTCTACTCGGTGAAGAGCGGTTGATCTCGTTCGATCAACCGGGCACGACGCGGGACGCCGTGTTCGTGCCGTTCGAGCGCGATGGGCACAACTATATGCTGATCGATACCGCGGGCGTGCGCCGTCGCGCGCGCGTCGAGGAAGCCATCGAGAAGTTCAGCGTCATCAAGGCGCTGCAGGCCGTCGATTCGGCCAACGTGGTGATCGGCGTGATCGATGCGCACGACGCTGTAACTGAGCAGGACGCGAGCTTGTTCGGCATGGTGGCGGAGCGAGGGCGCGCGTTGTTGATCGCGGTCAACAAGTGGGATGGCATTCCTTCGGACAAGCGCGATGAGATTCGCGCTGGGTTGGATTTGCGGCTGCCGTTTCTGGATTTCGCGCCGGTGCACTTCATCTCGGCTTTGCATGGCACGGGCGTTGGTGAGCTCATGCGCGGTGTCAAACATGCGTATGACGCGTCGATGCGTGAGTTGGCGACGCCTGAGCTGACTCGAGTGCTCGAGACGGCCATCGAACAACATCAACCGCCGTTGGTTCGCGGCCGGCGCATCAAGCTGCGCTACGCGCATCAGGGCGGTCGCAACCCGCCCATCATCGTGGTCCACGGCAACCAGATTCAGCACATCCCGGACGCTTACAAGCGCTATCTCGCGAACGTGTTTCGCAAGAACTTCCGGTTGGAAGGCACACCGGTGCGTATGGAATTTCGCACCGACGAGAATCCCTTCAAGGGCAAGCGGAATCCTTTGACCCCGCGGCAGCGGCGGTCGCGTCAGCGCTTGATGAAGCGGGTCAAGAAAAGGAGCTGAGACTTCAAGGATTGGCCAGCTTCAGCTCGGCCAGGAAGTCGGCGACCACGGGGCGGAAGCGGTCCATGTCGACCAGGAAGGAATCGTGGCCCTGAATGGAGGGCAGGCGGGCGAATTGTACGGCGCGAGTGCCGTTGCTGAGCCCGTCGGCCAGTTCCTGTTGTTGTTCGATCGGGAACAACAAATCCGTTTCCACGCCGATGATCAAAGCACGCTCCACCGTGAAGCGGCGCAGCGCTTCGGCGACGGAGCCGCCGTGGTCGGCGAGATCGAATAAATCCATGGCGCGCGAGATGTACAGGTAACAGTTCGGATCGAACTGACCGATGAATTTGACCGCGTGATTCTCCAGATACGATTCCACTTCGAAGTCGATGCCGAACGGATCGCCCGGCTTGCGCTCGGCGTTGGCGCGTTCGCGACCGAAGCGCTGCAGCCATTCCTTCGCCGATCGATAAGTGATCATGCCGAGCTTGCGCGCCAGGCGCATGCCCTGCACGGGAATCGCGTCCGGCGAATAATTGCCTTCCAACCACGCCGGATCGCGACGAATCATCTCCCGCTGCAGTGAGCGCAGGGCGATCGCGAAAGGCGTCGAGCGCGCGGCAGAGGAGATAGAAACCAGCGCTCGAGCGCCCTCGGGGAACAAGGCGCAGTAAGCCAGCACAGTCATGCCGCCGAGCGACGGACCCACCACCGCAGCTAGCTTCTTGATGCCGAGCGATGCCACGACCTCATGGCCGGCACGCGCGATGTCTTCGACGGTCAGTACCGGGAATGTCAGTCGATAACATTGCCCGGTCGCCGGGTTGATGGAGGCCGGCGACGTCGAACCGAACGGACTGCCCAGCGAGTTCACACAGATGACGAAAAAGCGCCGCGTATCGATGGGGCGGCCCGGACCGATCATGTCTTCCCACCAGCCCGGCGCCGGATCCTCGGTGGAGGAAGCGGCGTGCGCCGAGGGCGACAGGCCGGTGAAGATCAGGATGGCGTTGTCGTTGCAGAAGCTCGGCTCGCCCCAGGTTTCGTAGGCGATTTGCACGTCCGGCAGCGCGCCACCCCGGCGCATGGGGAAGGGGTGGTCGAGCTGGAGCATTTTGCGGGCTGAGGCCATGAGCTTCGCGGGTACGGCGTGTTCGGACCGCAGAGTGTAATCCTTCGCTGCGGCATCCAACATCGCCGGGCGCTATATGCAGATGCCGGCCGGACGGAAAACTACTTGCTGCCGATGAACAACGCCGGATCCACCATCGCGCGATTCAACGCCACGCCCCAGTGCAAATGAGGTCCGGTGACCCGGCCGGTGGCGCCGACGGTGCCGATGAGTTGGCCTGGTTCGAGGCGGTCGCCGGTTTTGACTTTGATGGTGTCGAGGTGGCAGTACATGGTCACGAGCCCGTCGCCGTGATCGATATACAAGGTGTTGCCGTTGAAAAAGAAATCTCCCGCTTCGACGACCACCCCCGCGGCCGGCGAGCGAATCGGCGTGCCGGTGGGCGCGGCGATATCCATTCCGGAGTGCGGATTGCGGGGCTGACCATTGAACACTCGCCGCGAGCCATATGAATCCGACCGCACACCTTCAACGGGTGAAATCAGCTGCAACGCCGGCGTGCCCGTGGCCGTGAATTTGGACAACGCCGCCTCCGATCGCTTCGTTTCCGCACTGATGCGCTTCAAATCTTCCGGATTCGGCTCGACCTTGCGCTTATCCTTGATGGTCAAGTGCTGGGTGCGATAGCTCTTGTCGGCGATTCGAAAGGGAACTTCAGTCGTCCCCTCCGGCGTGCTCACCTTCAACTTCAGCTCGCCAGGTTTTTCCGCGAGCGGAATGCCAACCACGGCGACCCATTGATCGTCACGACGAACGACCGCGACGCGATAGGCGTTGAACTGAACCGTGGGCGGCATCTCGCCACCCGGCACGGGAACCAGCGCAATCCCGCCCGGCACTCGACTCTCTTTCGGAAGGGCGACCGCGCCGGCGCTGAACCCAGCGAGAACGACAAAGGGCAGGGCGAAACGAAACAAATGCAACTTGAGCTTCGAATTCATGGGTTCTCGTCATCTCGATGCGGCGTGACCTTCTCGACGCGAGCCTGCACAGCACCGCGGGACAAACGCGTCTCGATCACATCACCTTGTTTGACTGACCTCGCATCCGTCACGACAGTTCCCTGCGCGTCAGTCACGATGGCGTAGCCTCGTTGCAACGTGGCCAGCGGACTCACAGCGTTCAGCTTGCCGGCTGCGAGGCGCAGGCGCGCGTCCAGCTTATGCAGTCGACGATGCACCAAGGTGTCCATGCTCTTGCTGGCCATCTCCACCCGACCGCGCAGTGACGAAATCCTCAGGGCCGGCGAGTGTTGCCGCAGACTGCCGGCCGCATGGCGCAAGCGATTGTCGAGCACGCTGAGCCGCCGCTGGAGCGACGTGCCCAATGTTTTGCTGGCCATTTCCAATCGACCGCGGGCAGCGGCAACGCGAAGGGCAGGGGAGTGCTGACGCAAATGCGCGGCGAGATGAACCAGGGTGCTCTTGCGCTCCTGCAAGCCACCGCGAGCACAGCGAACCAAACGCTGTTCCAGCTCATCGAGGCGCTGCGCCTTTTGCCTCAGCTCGACGCCAGGATGAACTTGCGCGAGTCGACGCTCCAGCCACACCAAACGCTGCTGACAACCCGCAACGTGACGAACCATTGCCGCATTCGCGCGCCTGCTCAACAGGGCGACGCTGCGTTTCCATTCGTTGCAATCGGGCGCGACCATCTCAGCAGCGCCTGAGGGTGTCGGCGCGCGCACGTCGGCGACGAAATCGGCGATTGTGAAATCCACTTCGTGACCGACACCAGACACCACCGGAATCCGGCAATCGAAGATGGCGCGGGCCACCACTTCCTCATTGAACGCCCACAGATCCTCCAGCGAGCCGCCGCCACGCGCGACGATCAATACATCGCACTCGGCACGCGCCGATGCGAGTCGAATCGTCGCGGCGATCTGGCCGGCCGCGCTCGCGCCCTGCACCTGAACGGGATAGATCAACACCGGGATCGTGCAGAAGCGCCGATGCAGAATGTTCAGCACGTCCCGAATCGCCGCGCCGGTGGGCGAAGTCACAACGCCGATGCGCTTGGGCAATCGCGGCAGCGGGCGCTTTCGAGCGGCATCGAATAAACCTTCAGCGGCCAGCTTGTTCTTCAGCAGGTCGAAGCGTCGACGTAGCAAGCCCTCGCCGGCTTCCTCCATATGATCCGCGATGAACTGATAATCGCCGCGCGGCTCGTACAGGCTCACGCGCCCACGCGTCAGCACATGCATGCCGTCCTTGGGCGTGAAGCGCGCCATCATGTTCTTCTGGCGGAACATGGCGCATCGCAGCTGTGCGGACTCGTCCTTGAGCGAGAAGTACCAGTGGCCGGACGAGGGGCGGGAGAGATTGGAAATCTCGCCCTCCAGCCATAGCGACGGCAGGCCGCGCTCGAGCAGCGTGCGCGCCTCCTTGTTCAGGCGAGCGGGAGTGTAGACATCCCGTTCAGGCTCGGTGGCCGTGGCCGGCGCGTCATCGATATCTTCTATCGGCGCCTTTCGGACTGGCTCGCGCGCCACCTTCCTGGCCGGCGGGGCTGCCGGTCGTTTTGCGACGGACGGCGCGGGCTCGGCGGCCGGGCGCGAGGCAGGCGCCGGCTCCTCCGGGGGTTTGGGCGCCGGCGGTGGCGCCGAGAAGTCGAATTCCAGTTCGCGATTCATCCCCGGAAGGCTACAGCCTACGTCCCTGCCGCGCACGTCCGGCTTAATCCCGCTTTTCTGGCTCGGGATCGGGCATCCTGCCACGACCCTCGCCGCCTCCTGCGGCGGCGGGGTACATCCCTGTACCCAGGGCGGCTCCCTTCACCCAAGGTGGCGCCAGGAACATTTACCGGAGGGGCCGCGCCGCGTACAATGGCGCGCTTTCATCGATTACCCGCGGGCACCCCACCATGCGTATTCTCGAGGAAGCACTCACCTTCGACGACGTGCTTCTGGTCCCGGCTTACTCCAATTTCCTGCCGCGCGACGCTGACCTCAGCACGCAACTTACCCGCTCGATCCGCCTCAACCTACCGGTCCTGTCCGCCGCCATGGACACTGTCACCGAAGCGCGGCTGGCGATCACCATCGCCCAGGAGGGCGGCATCGGCATCATCCACAAGAACATGAGCATCGAGGCCCAGGCGCGCGAAGTGGCCAAGGTGAAGAAGTTCGAAAGCGGCGTCATCCACGACCCGTTCACCATCTCCCCCGACAAGACCATTCGCGAAGTGCTGGAGCTGACCCGCTCCAAGAACATTTCAGGCGTGCCGGTGGTGGTGGGCTCCAAGGCGGTCGGCATCGTCACGCATCGCGACCTGCGTTTCGAGACCAAGCTGGACGCTCCGGTCTCCACAGTCATGACCCCGCAGGAGCGCTTGGTTACCGTGCGTGAGAACGCGCCAAAGGATGAAGTGCTGGCGCTGCTCCACAAGCATCGCATCGAGAAGGTGCTGGTGGTCGATGGCGACTTCAACTTGAAAGGCATGATCACGGTCAAGGATTTCCAGAAGGCCACCGAATTCCCGCGTGCGGCGAAGGATGAGCGAGGCGCACTGCGCGTCGGCGCCGCCGTCGGCACCGGTGCGGACACCATGAAGCGCGTCGCCGCGTTACGTGAGGTCGGCGTCGACGTGATCGTCGTCGATACCGCGCACGGCCATTCCAGCGGTGTGATTCAGATGGTGCGTGAGATCAAGAAGACCTGGCGCGATCAGCAGGTCATCGGCGGCAATATCGTGACGGCTGACGCCGCCCTGGCGCTGGTCGAAGCAGGCGCGGACGGCGTGAAAGTGGGTATCGGTCCCGGATCGATCTGCACGACTCGCGTCGTTGCTGGCGTCGGCGTGCCGCAGATCACCGCGGTGGCCAACGTCGCTGCAGCGTTGAAGAACACCGGCGTGCCGTTGATCGCCGATGGTGGCATTCGTTTCTCCGGCGATATCGCCAAAGCCCTGGTGGCTGGCGCGCATTCGGTGATGTGCGGCGGCATGTTCGCCGGCACCGAAGAATCGCCCGGCGATGTCGAGTTGTATCAAGGCGCCTCGTACAAGTCTTATCGCGGCATGGGCTCGCTCGGCGCCATGTCGCAGTCGCACGGCTCCAAGGACCGTTACTTCCAGGACGCGACCGAAGAGTTGGAAAAGCTGGTGCCGGAAGGCGTCGAAGGTCGCGTGCCTTACAAGGGCTCCGTGGTCACCATCCTGCATCAGCTGGCCGGCGGCCTGCGTGCGGCCATGGGCTACACCGGCTGTCAGACGATTGAAGAATTGCGCACCCGCCCGCAGTTCGTGCGAATCACGAACGCCGGTGTGCGCGAAAGCCATGTGCACGATGTGACGATCACGAAAGAAGCACCCAACTACCGTGTCAGCCGATAATCTGCCTCGCTCGGACATCCACGCGCACCGTATTCTGATCCTTGATTTCGGGGCGCAATACACTCAGCTGATCGCCCGGCGCGTGCGCGAGAGCGGCGTGTATTGCGAGATCCTTCCCTGGGATATCACGGATGCCGAAGTTCGCGAGTTCGGCGCGAAAGGCATCATCCTTTCGGGCGGCCCGGAGTCCGTGACCGATGTAAAAGGGCCTACAGCGCCGCAGGCAGTGTTTCAGCTCGGCGTGCCGGTGCTCGGCATTTGCTACGGCATGCAAACGATGGCCGCGCAGCTCGGCGGCCGTGTCACCGCAGGAACGCATCGTGAGTTCGGCTATGCCCAGGTGACTTCTTCCGCTCCCTGCAAATTGTTCGACGGAATGTTCGATCACAAGGACGCGCAGGGCCGCGCACTGCTCGATGTTTGGATGAGCCACGGCGATCGCGTGGACGAATTGCCTCCTGGCTTCGTGGCTGTCGGTTTCACCAACAGCGTGCCGTTGGCCGCCATGGCCGATGAATCGCGGCACTACTACGGCGTTCAGTTCCATCCCGAAGTGACTCACACCCTGCAGGGTGAAAAGATCCTGGAACGTTTCGTTCGCGAGATCTGCGGCTGCGAAGCGCGCTGGAGTCCGGGCAACATCATCACCGACTCGATCGCTCGCGTGCGCGAGCAGGTCGGTCGCGATAATGTGCTGCTGGGCTTGTCCGGCGGCGTGGATTCATCTGTCGTCGGCGCGCTGTTGCATCGTGCGATCGGCGATCAGCTCACCTGCGTATTCGTCGACCACGGCCTGCTGCGGCAGGGCGAGGGCGATCAAGTGATGGAAACGTTCGCCAAACATATGGGCGTGCGCGTCATTCGCGTCGATGCCGAAGAACGTTTCCTCACTGCGCTCAAGGGCGAAGTCGATCCGGAGCGCAAGCGCAAGATCATTGGCCGCCTGTTCGTCGAGGTGTTCGAAGAAGAGGCTGCCAAGCTGCAAGGCATCCGCTGGCTCGCGCAGGGCACGATCTATCCGGACGTGATCGAGTCGGCCGGCGCCCGCACGGGTAAAGCTCACGTGATCAAGAGCCACCACAACGTCGGCGGCTTGCCCGAGAAGATGAATCTGAAGCTCTGCGAGCCGCTGCGCGAGCTGTTCAAAGACGAAGTGCGCAAGCTCGGCGTCGAACTCGGTCTGCCTCGCGAGATGGTCTACCGCCATCCCTTCCCCGGCCCGGGCCTGGGCGTGCGCATCCTCGGCGAAGTCACCAAACAATACGCCGACTTGCTCCGTCAGGCTGACGCGATTTTCCTCGACGAGCTTCGCAAACACGACCTGTACGACCGCACCAGCCAGGCCTTCGCCGTATTCCTTCCGGTCCGCTCCGTTGCCGTGATGGGCGATGGCCGCCGCTACGACTACGTCATCGCCCTTCGCGCGGTCGAGACCATCGACTTCATGACTGCTCGCTGGTCCCGCCTGCCGTATGAGTTCCTGGATCTCGTGGCTCGCCGCATCTGCAACGAGGTCAACGGCATCTCGCGCGTGACCTACGACATTTCGGGCAAGCCGCCGGCGACGATCGAGTGGGAGTGATCGCGCCGTCATCCCGAGCGCGGTGGTTACTCCGATTGGACGCCACCGCGCACTGTCACGTCCGCCATGATCGACCAGTCTCTCTCGCCGAGCCCAGCTGAGACGGTTTCGACCATTCTTGTTCGCACCGCTTCGAGCATCGGCAGGGTGCGGCCGAGCTGAGTGCTGGCTTCGGTGGCAAGCCGCAGATCCTTCAGGCCGAGCCTCGCTTGAACCCGGGTTCGAATGAGCCTTCGGCGATCTGAGCGCTGTAGCTCTCGTAAGCGCGCCCGCTGAACAGCGTGCCCAGGATCAGTTCGAAGAAGCGCGTCCGTTCAAGACCTACGCCCTCGGTGAGAACCACGCCTTCGGCCATGGCCTCGATCGCCATGGCGATCATCATGTTCACCGCAATCTTGGCGGCGTTGGCCTGGGCTGGGATTTCGCCGAGCTTCCAGACCTTCTTGCTGAGCACGGCGAGCAGGGGTTCGATGATTGTGACGGCGTCAGGCTTGCCGCCCACCAGGATGTGCAGCTCGCCTGCGGCAGCCACATTTGGCCGGCCGAGCACAGGCGCTGACACGTAACCCACGCCAGCTGCCTCGTGAAGTTTCTCGAGTTCCTTCGCGAAGGCGACCGAGATGGTCGAAGTGACAACATGGATCAGTCCTGCGCGTGCGCGCTGGAGCAGGGCAGGACTGACGATCACTTCCCGGATCGCCGCGTCATCCGAGAGCATGGTGAAGACCACCTCGGCGTCGAACCCTTTTGCCGGGTGGTCGATCAGCGTCATGCCAGCGACGGTTTCAGGCGCGACCGGCGAGCGATTCCAGGCTCGTACCTCATGGCCGGCTTTGACGAGGTTGCGGGCGATGGCGGCGCCCATGCTGCCCAGGCCGATGAATCCAATCTGCATGCTGGCTCTCCCGTAGGGGTTTCGAGCTCCTTACGTTAGGTCGAATGGTCGTGAAATAGAACCGACAAAACTGCACGATGATTGTTCGATTGTGTGCGCCGGCCCGAGCTGAGTGCAAAATCTCCACAGCGGGACCGCCGTGGAGTGGGTTCAGCGGCCGCCCTATGTAAGCTGCATGTGCGCGGCCCTAAGTTGATGCCATGTCAACCCGCGCCCGCCCGCCCATGCAAACCCCCCGCAACGGTCGTTCTCGCAACGAACGACTCGCGTTGCTCGACGACGAAGATTCCCCCCAAAGCCCGTCCTACTTCGAATGGCGGGAAAAGACCATCCGCACCCAAGCCTACAAGCCCACGCCAAAGCCGGCGCCGAAGGTCAACGCCATTCAGCGATTGTTTCGGCTGTTCACCTAGTTCGCGGCACAGAGCGTCTGAGGCCCGCGCGGGCGCGGCTGCGCTGAAGGGCGAGCTCGATCAGGCGCGTGATTAGTTCGGTGGGAGGGACGCCGGAGAGTGACCAGAGTTTGGGGTACATCGAGACGGCGGTGAATCCCGGGAGCGTGTTGATCTCGTTCACCAGAAGTTTGCCGTCGCTGGTCAAAAACAAATCCACGCGAGCCATGCCGTCGCACTCCAGGACCTCGAACGTGCGCAATGCGAGGGCTTGAGCTTCCCATTGCTGGTCGGGCGAGATGCGCGCGGGGAGATCGAGGCGGGCGCCGTGCTCGTCGACGTACTTGGCGTCGTATGAGTAAAAGCCATCGGGATGATCGACGACGATCTCACCGGCCACCGTGACGGTGGCTGGATTGCCGCCTAACACCGCAAGCTCGATTTCTCTTGCCGAGACCGCCGCTTCCACGATGACTTTGGTATCGAATTCGAAGGCGAAGCGAATCGCTTCGGCAAGCGCCGTTGGCTGAGCGACCTTGCGGATGCCGACCGACGAGCCGGCGTTGGCCGGCTTGGTGAACATCGGGAAGCCGAGCGTGGCGAGCTCCTCGCATACGCGTCGAGGGTCCGCGTCGAACTGAGGTCGACGCACCGTGCGAAAGTTGGCCACTGGAATGCCGGCGTCACGAAGCAGACGTTTCATGACATCTTTGTCCATGCCGATGCCGGAGCCGAGCACCCCGGCGCCCACGTAAGGAATACCCGCGATCTCGAGCAACCCTTGCAGGGCGCCATCCTCGCCGAACGTTCCATGCAGAACCGGGAAGATGACATCGATCCGGTGGGACAGGTTCGAATCCGGATCGGCCGAAGCGAGAGTCGCGGGCATATCGAGAGGCCGACCGGCGCCGAGCGCGACCCGGCGAGGATCGGCGGCGCAGGCGAGTAGCTTCTGCTCGTCCTGGAGCAGCCAGCGCCCGGCTTTGTCGATGCCGATGAGCAACGGTTCGAAGCGTGTGCGATCCAGGGCCGCAAGCACATTCCGCGCGGAAAGTATAGAAATCTCGTGTTCCGTCGACTGGCCGCCAAACAGGATGCCAACCCGGATCTTGCCGCTCTGAGCCATGTGCTACCTCGTTCGAATGGGCCGCTTTCGAACAGGGTGCGTGCCGATTGTGGCAACGGCGTGGCAGAATCTGTCGCAAACGCGGCGCTCGAGCGGCAGCGCCAACAACATCCGCACCTCAAGCCCTGAGAATTTCGAGAGATGGATATCCTTTCCGCCGTCATCACGCTGTGGCTGATCATGGACCCGCTGGGCAATGTGCCGGTATTCCTGGCCGTGCTCAAGCGCGTCCCGCCCGAGCGTCGGCGGAAGATTCTGATTCGCGAGTGCCTGATCGCCTACGCGGTGCTGGTGTTTTTCATGCTGGTGGGCGAACGGGCGCTGGCCCTGCTGCAGATCCAGCAGGAAACCATCAGCATGGCCGGCGGCATCGTGCTGTTCCTGATCGCGCTACGCATGATCTTCCCACAGCACGGCGGCTTCGACGATTCGGGCGATGGCGAGCCGCTGGTGGTGCCGCTGGCCATTCCGCTCATCGCCGGTCCGTCCACACTGGCAACGTTGCTGTTGCTGCGTGGAACCGCGGAAAGCATGTTCGAGCTCTGGCTCGCTACCACGATCGCGTGGTCGGCGACCGCGGCCATCCTGATCGCCGCACCGTTCTTCTATCGGGCGCTGGGCGATCGCGGTTTGACGGCGATGGAGCGCTTGATGGGCATGGTGCTGGTGATGATCAGCGTGCAGATGTTCCTGAACGGCGTGGCGACGTTCATGGAGCACTCGCGGTGATGAGTTTCAACATTCGCTCCGCGGTGGTGCATGCAAGAGCATGAGCTTTTCTGGCGAGGCCTGGCCGCGAGTTTTCTCGCCGGCATGGGCACGGTGCTCGGAGCGGTCTGGGTGTTCTTTTTTCGGCGGCCGTCCCCCAAGGCGCAGGACGCGTTGCTGAGCGGGGCCGCCGGTGTGATGCTGGCGGCAACGTTCTTTTCGCTGCTGCAGCCGGCGCTCGATCACGCCGAATCTCACATCAGCTCCAAGCCGCTCGCGGTGCTGGTTGTAATCGCAGGGTTGCTGGGTGGCGCCCTCGGCTTGTATTGGGTGCATCGGCGCGTGCCGCACGAGCATTTCGTGTTGGGCAAGGAAGGGCCGGACAGCTTGCGAATGCAGCGGCTTTGGCTGTTCGTCATCGCCATCACGTTGCACAACTTCCCCGAGGGCATGGCGGTGGGCGTCGGCTTCGCCGGCGGCGACGTTGGCAAGGCTACGCCGCTGGCCGTGGGCATCGGATTACAAAACATTCCGGAAGGACTCGCCGTGGCGGCCGCGATGCTTGCCATCGACTATCCCAAGTCGCAGGCTTTCATGGTCGCCGCATTGACCGGCCTGGTCGAACCGCTGGGCGGTGCTCTCGGCAGCTCGGCAGTGTGGATCGCCGGACCGGCCATGCCAGTGGTGCTCGGGCTCGCCGCCGGCGCGATGCTGTTCATCATCAGCGATGAAATCATTCCCGAGACTCATCGCGGCGGTTACGAAGACATCGCGACGTTCTCGTTGCTCGGCGGCTTCGCGGTCATGATGTTTCTGGACGCGGTGTTCGCTTGAGCGCGATGTGAGCCCTTCGTCGGGCTGTCACGGCGCGACGAAGGGCGGCACAAACATGGGCATCATGACGCGGGTTGTTTATTACAGGTCACCAGCCGGTTCCAATCGGCGAAGAAGCCATCGGGATTGCGTTCCCACGCCCACACGTGCAGTTCGTAGAACGCAGGCAAGCCGTAGCGATTGGGCTCGCCGACGAAGTGCATCAGATGACCGTCGACGGATGGGGCGCCACCATCCGGATTGTTCTTCGCCCAGTCGGCTGCGATCACCAGGAACTCTACACCCACCAGGCGCATCGCGCCGTTTGATTGCGGTTCGTAGATGAGCAGCTCGGGTTCAGCGCCATCGATCTCGCCGTCGCCCACGCGAGCGGGCAATGCGAAGTGCACGCCCATTGCGCCGAAGTTTGGACCGCTCACGCAGGGAGTCGCGGGGACCCAGCCCTCGGCGATCGCGACGCTGATGTCTCTATAGCGAGCTGTCGCTTGTCTCACTTTCTCGACGAGCGGTGACGATCCTCTGTTGGTCGAGGCCCGCGATGATTCAGTCGCGTTCTGATCGCCGGCTGTTGTCAATAGCGGCACGGTAAGCAGCACGGCGAAGGACAGCACTCGTTGCAGTGTATTCACGGCAGGTTCTCCCCTTTTTGATAGGACGCCCGCTGACGATAGGTCGGTGCAGCGGGGTCATAAAGGGCAAACTTGCCTATTTTTCGCGTGCGGCGCAGCGATGGACTACTTCTAGCGCAGCGATCGTTGTTGGACCTGCCACTGCGGGTTCACACACAGTGTGCAGCGATCACCGACGAACATTCCTTTGGCGGCGGACGATTCGTCGCCGCGCAGTTGCCATTGGATCCACGCGACGGCCACTTCGCCGAATGCGCCGCCGTTGTCGGAGGAATAGGTGCCGAAGTGGCCGACGTCGGGGCGCACGGCATGGAACACCGGAATGTTCGTCGGCATGGTTTGGAAGTCACGCAGGCCGTTGGGATGCGCAACGTCGCTTGGGCCGCCGGTGACGATGAGCACGGAGCTGTGCAGCGCGCTGAAGATGGCGGCGTTCGGTTCGAGCAGGCCGCTGTTCCAAATGCCCACGGTTTTGACGCGTTTGTCGCCGGAGGCGCCGTAGGCCATCAAGCCGCCGCAGGACATGCCCATCACCGCGACGTTACTCATATCGATCTTGTCGAAGTAACGGCTGTCGCGGTCTTGATTGCGAGCTTCGATCCAATCGAGGGCGGCGATCAGGGCGGTGCCGTCGGGTTTGGGCGATTTGCTGGGTCGCTCGATTGGCTGGCGAACCTCGTTGTCGGGGCGAACGCGGCGCTCGCCGGCGATGGGTGGGCCGTCCGCGATCACGAGCACGCCGTGCGAGGCGATCTCCGCCAGGAATTCGGCGAACAACAGACCGGATTTCTTGCAGGCGCCGTTGCCCCAGGCGAGCACCGGATGTTTGATGCCGCCGAAGCGCTCGGGGCGATAGAGCGTGTGCGTCGAGAGACTCGAGTCGTGTTCTACCACGACGCCGTAGGCGCCCGAGGGCGGCTTGCCCGTCAGCTCGGCGTCTATCGTCTTCACGCCGGAGGTCTCGCTTGCGATCGATGCTGTCGAGATCAGCAGGGCTGTCAGGATGTAGAGGTGATGTTTGGAAAGCATGGCTATTATGGCGTGATCGCGCGGCCGCGGGCTAGGGTTCACCAGGTCTTACGGAAGCTCACTGCAAACAATCGGCCGAGCGGGCTGGTGGACTGGGGGTCGTAGCCGCCGGAGATGTTTACGAACGGTGGATCCTCATCCGCGAGGTTCTGCACGTCGAGGGCGACGGTGAGGCCGTCGGAGAATTGCGTGAGGTCGTAGCCGAGGTGCAGGTCGACAGTGGTGTATGCGTCGATGCTGCGGGGAACGGCGACGCCGACCTGATCGTACGAGCTCACGTGATTGACGAACGCGACCGCGTTCAAGTCGTTTCGGTTCCAGCCGAGCTCGGCGCGGCCGCGGAAGCGTTGAGGGTAATTGAGAGTGCCGACGACGGAGACTTGCGGCGCGCCGGGGGCGGCGGAGGTGGTGAGGTCGGTGAAGTAGGAGCCGTTGAAGCCGGCGCGGAGCTGGCCGCCGGCAAGATCCCAGCGATAGCTCAGTTCGGCATCGATGCCCTTGGCGATGGTCTGGCCCAGGTTCTGACGGCGTCCGTCCTGAATGTATGTAACCAGCGCAGGATTGATGGAAGAGTTGATCGGCAGGCCTGACGCAAGCAGCGCGGCCACTTGCTCCGGTGTGGGATCCAGAATGCGATATGGCGCGTAAATCGGATTCGTCAGCAAGCCCGCCGTTCCGCGCAACCCGACGATCTGATTTTCATAATCGATGCTGAAGTAAGTCAGCGAGGCGCGCAGATCCGGAAGCGCTTGCGGTGTGTATTCCAGCCCGGCGGACCACGTCGTGGCTTCCTCCGCCTGAACGTCTGGATTGCCGCCTGCGATGCCAATGCCTTGGCACGTCGTCGCAGGTGGGCGGTGATTGCAGGGCAGAGTGTCGCCATACAGACCATAGCCACCCGAGCGCGGATCGTTTTCTGCGAGCCCGGGCGCTCGAAACGAAGTACCCCAGCTGCCGCGCAACGCGAGGTCCGCCAACGGTCGCCAGGTGAGACCGATCTTTGGATTGAAGGTATCGCCGAAGTCGCTGTACTCCTCGTAACGACCCGCCAGAGAAATACCGAGTTCCTGACCGGAGGACGAGTTCGCTCCAATGATGGGCACGTACGCTTCAGCGAACACCGCGTTCACGTCGCGTGAGATATTGCTCGGCACGTACACGGGCGCCACCGTCGAACCTTGCGTGAGCAGTCCGCCCAAGCCTTCGTCGCGATACTCGGCACCGACAGCGAGCCGCAAGTCGCCGCCCGGTAGCGACACGATCGGTCCGTCGGCTTGTACCGCCGCCACGATCATCTCGGTGTCCCCTTGGATGATGAACATGCCGTTGCGAATCGCCGCCACCGTATTCGGATCGGAGATGCCGCCGCCACCGAACGGGTTGAAGGCCAACGCTGGGTTGGGATTGGCCAGCGCCGCGTTGATGCCGCCAGGCGTGGTGTTGAGATTCTGCGTACGTCGCACGAAGTCTTCGCTCTTGCCTCGCGCCACATAGGCTTCCGCCTGCCAGGAAGTAGAGAGGTTGAACCGCGCACCGAACACGGCTTCCCAAGACTCGGCTTCGCCCGGGTTCTCGGGAATGCCGCCGTCGTTGGCGAAGTCATATTGAACGATGACTGGGCCGGTGCCGCCGGTAGGGTTGACGTAGTACGGGTTGGCGCTGGTCACCGTGAGATTCGACACGACCTGCGAATCCTTCAATGAGAAGGTGCGACGTGAGAAGTAGCCCTCGGCAAACAACGTCACCGCGTCGCCCAGATCTTGTGAGACCGCGGCGAATGCGCTGGTGCGCCTGAGATCCGGAATGATGTCGCCGCGCTTGAGGTTGTCGCACAGATTTCGCGTGTTGGGCGTAAACGATGCCGGTGTCAGGCCCGTGCCGGTGGAGTTCGCAGGAATGGCGTAAGGAACACCGCCAACCAGGATGGTGCCGGGTGCGCATTGCTGTGAGCGAAGATCGTCGCCACCGAAGCGGCGCAAATCCGATGTGTAGAAATCTCTATCCTTGCCTTCGAGCGCGCTGTGATAGGTGTGCTCGACAGCTGCCATGGCGCGGCCCGAGCTCCAATTGAAACCGCCGATCTGCCCGACCGACCAATCGTAATAACCGTCGGCGACGCCATAGCGAGCAGCACTCTCCGCACCGGTGAACTCGCGCCTCGGCACGAGATTCACGACGCCCGTCACCGCATCCGAGCCGTAGATGGCGGAGCCGCCGTCAGCAACGACTTCCAGGCGCTCGATCGCAATGGAAGGAATGACCGATGCGTCGGTGAACTGACCTTGCGTGCCCGCAGGGGGCATGCGGCGACCGCCGAGCAGCAGCAAGGTTGCGTTCGAACCAATGCCGCGAAGGTTCACGGCGACGCCGCGCGTAGCGTTGGCTGCGCCGTTCTGCGCGCCCGAGGCTGTTTCCGAAGCGCCGAGACCAACGACCTGCGGCAGCTTGCGAATGAGATCACTGGTACTCGGCGCGCCTGTTTCGACGATCACGTCGCGATCCAATGCAATGACATTCGAGCCGGTTGGCTCCACGCCGCGAATGCGACTGCCAGTGACCACCACCTCGTTCAAGCTCTCGCCCGATGTTTCGTTCTGCGAGAACGCAGGTGGCGTGCTCAGAGCTGCCGCGCTGAATGCAAGACCGAGCGCGCGATGAAACGTGCGACGCGCCGACGCGCCGTCCAGTGTCGATACATGGATCGCCATGAAGTCCCCCAATCGTCATTCGTAGTTCGAGTCGAGCGCCGCAAGTTGTAGCACACAAAAAAACGGCGCAAGGCATCGAGATAAAAATAATGTCGGTCCAAATGAATTCCTTATGGCGTATTGACGCCGGCGAAGCCGAGAGAAAACAATCGTCCGCGTTGCGCATCGAGTCGACGCCGGGTCATACGAAGCGCTTATGCGGCCATCTCCGTTTGCTTATGGAGGGGCGAAAGAACTTTAGAAATATTTTCATCGGGGGATGTGCATGACCGAGAGTTTCGGCATGACGGCGCTGCTGCTCATCGTTGCGTCCGCCAATGGCGCCCAGGCGGCCGATCAGGCGTGTTCCAATCTGCAATCGCTGAGGTTGGAGAACACGAAGCTCGTTGCAACGCCGATCGCTCCCTCGCCGCAGTGGACGCTGGAGAGTGACACGCTCACGCGCGGTCCCGTGTCGGTCACTGAGCCGTTCTGTCGCGTTCAGGGACGCATCGAAACAGAGATCGAGTTCGAATTGTGGTTGCCGCCGCCGTCGCGTTGGAATGGCAAGCATCTCGGCGTCGGTAACGGCGGTTACGCAGGCTTCATCAACTACAGCTCGCTCGCGCACGGCCTGAAGCGCGGCTATGCCACTGCATCCACAGACACGGGTCACAAGGGCGGGCCGGCGGATGCATCGTGGGCTCTGGGGCATCCTGAACGGATCGAAAATTACGGCGGCCGAGCACAGCATCTGACCGCGACGGCCGCGAAGCGAATTCTCAAGGCGTACTACGCGAAGCCGGCGCGCTACTCGTATTTCATGGGATGTTCGAACGGCGGGCAGCAGGGGCTCACGGCTGCCCAGCGCTATCCCGCGGATTACGACGGCATCGTATCCGGTGCGCCGGGCACGAGCTTTCCTGATATGTCGACGTACGTGATGCTCAGCGGTCGCGCCAACGCAGCCAATGCGGAAGGGCAACTCACGCAACAAGACATGGAGCATGCGGTGCGCCGGATGGTGGCTGCGTGTGACAAGAACGATGGCGTGGAAGACGGGCTCATCGAACACCCGCCGTCGTGCAAATTCGACTTCGACTCACTGACTTGCAGCGGCGCCGAGCAGGGGCACTGCTTGAGCAGGGCGCAGGTCGCGAATCTGCGCAGTTTGTTCTCGCCGCTGCAAGATGCCGCGGGCAACGAGATATATCCGCCGCCGGCGATCGGCACGATATTGCCGGTGTCGGAGCTCGCACGCCGCGGCAAGTTGGGCGCCGACATGTATCGCTACGCCGTGTTTCAGGACAAAAACTGGGATCCGGCCTCGTTCGTGCTGGAGCGGGATCTGCCGATTGCGCGACAGCGACTGAAGGCGCTGATCTCGGACGAGGTGGACCTTTCTGCCTTCGAGCGACGCAATGCTCGACTGATCCTGTATCACGGCTGGGATGATTCCGGTCCATCCCCTTACAACAGCATCAATTACTACGAAGCCGTCCGCAGCACGGTCGGCGCGCAGAGAACCGATAGCTTCTTTCGCATGTTCATGGTTCCCGGCATGTATCACTGTCGCGGCGGCCCGGGCCCGAACAGCTTCGGCAATGCCGGCGATCCGCCGGTGCTCGATGCTCGGCACGATGTTCTCATGGCGCTGGAACAATGGGTCGAGCGGGGCGCGGCGCCCGAGCAGATCGTCGCCAGTCATGTGCAGGAAGGGCAGGTGACGCGCACACGACCGTTGTGTCCATACCCCAAGCGCGCGCGGTACAAGGGAGCGGGCGATACAAACCGGGCTGAAAACTTCGAGTGTGTAGCGCCATGAGTTCTTCAGACGACGTCCTGCTCTATGCGGTGGGAGACGTGGGTCCCAGCCGCCCGGATCCCGACACCTTGTTCGACTATGTGCGTCCCACGCTGCAACAAGCGGACGTGGCCTTCATGCAGCTCGAGCTGCCGATCTCGGAGCGTGGCGCTCGTTTGCCCCAGGTCCGGCATACCGATCGCAGTCCGAAATCCGCAGCGCCTGCGTTTCGACGGGCAGGTTTCACGGTCGCTTCGCTGGCCGGCAATCACTGCATGGATTGGGGTGCGGAGGCGATGTTCGACACGGTGAACGCCTTGCGCGAGAGCGGATTGAGCGTCGTGGGCGTCGGCGCGAATATCATCGAAGCACGCCAGCCAGTCATCGCCGAAGCCAAAGGCCGGCGCATCGCATTTCTGGCGTACAGCTCGATTCTGCCGATGGGCTTCTGGGCCGAAGAGAATCGTCCAGGCTGTGCGCCGATGCGTGCGTGGACGCTTTACGAGCAGGTCGAGCACGATCAGCCTGGCACACCGGCGCGAATCCACACCTTTCCCAATCGCGACGATTTGCGTGCGCTCACCGAAGACATCGCGAAGGTGAGAGATCAGGTGGACTTCGTCGCGGTGTCGCTGCACTGGGGCATCCACTTCATTCCAGGGGTCATCGCCGACTATCAACGCGACGTCGGGCGGGCGGCAATCGACGCTGGCGCGGACGTGATCCTTGGTCACCACGCGCACATTCTGAAGGGCGTCGATATCTACAAGAGCAAGCCCATCTTCTACAGTCTGTGCAATTTCGCGATGGATCTGCACATGGACGAGAAGCATGCGCGCAGCAAGGGCTTCCGGGAAATTCAGAAACTGCATCCGGAATGGGAGCCGAACTTCGCCATCACCTATAACTTCCCACCGGATTCACGGCACACAGCCATCGTCAAATGCGTGCTCAAGCGTGGCGAGCCACCGCGCATCACCTTGCTGCCCACCTGCATCGGGCCGATGTCACAGCCGGAAATCCTGAAGGCCGCCGATCCGAGGTTCGAAGAAGTGCGGGCATACCTGGAGCGGCATACCGCAAGCCAAGGACTCAACGCGCGCTACATCGTCCAGGGCGACGAACTGTTACTCGAAGCGGTGGATGCATGAACTGCTGGGTTGCAAAGTGGCCCCGACGTTTGATCATGAGCTTGGCCGCGTGCGCCTTCATCGGCGCCGCTGCTCGTGCCGAGGTCATCAGGTTCGAAGTGAAATCCACCGAGCCCGCGTTCGCAGGTCGGACCTTCGGCAAGGTTGGCTCGTACGAGATCATCCGCGGCGTCGCTCACTATCGCGTGGATCCGGCGCTCGCAGTGAACGCGGGATTGGTGAACATCGATCGTGCACCTCGTGACGAACAGGGAAGTGTGGCGTTCGACGCCGACGTCATCATCCTGAAGCCGGCCGACATGGCCAAGGGCAATGGCCGCATGCTGTACGAGATGGTCAATCGCGGCCGGCCGTTGAGCATCGGCCTGTTGAATCGCGTCGAGCCCGGCGCCAGCCGCGGAAGCTTCACTGGCGAGCCGGATGCCGGCGACGGATTCCTGATGAACGCAGGCTTCACCGTCGTCATGAGCGGCTGGCAAGCCGAGTATCCGTTGCAGGATGCGCCGCCGATGGCCGTCGCGCTGGGCAGTCGTTTGCCGCGTGCGCCGGATTCAACCTTGCTGAGCGCGCGACTGCCGGTCGCGAGGGAGGCGAATGGCGCCCCACTCACCGGTGTCACGCGAGAGCAGTTCTTCGATGTGGGTTCCGCCGGCACATTCATCGGCTATCTCACCTATCCCGCGGCCGATCTCTCCGGGAAAGCAACATTGACGATGCGCGAGCGTGACGCGGATCCACCGATCAGCCCGCCGGGATTGTCATGGCGTTATCTCGATCCGTGGCGCATCGAAGTCACCAAGCCTGCCGGCACGACCCCCGGTGCCTTGTTCGAGTTCGTATATCAGGCGCGCGATCCGGTGGTCTATGGATTGGCGCTGGCCTCCATGCGCGATCTGGTCTCTTACTTGAGATACAGCGACGCCGAGGGCAATCCGGTACGCATGCGCGGTAGAGCGGCCATCGAGAAGGTCATCGCACTCGGCGCATCCCAGACGGGCCGTACGTTGAAGGAGCTGGTGTCGCACTTCAATGAAGACGAGTCGGGACGCAAAGTGCTCGACGGCGCGAACATCGTGATCTCCGGCGCCGGCCGCAATTCAGTGAACTCGGCGTTCGCGCGCCCGGGATTGAAGGACGCGCAACACTCGAGCTGGGGGCTGCGCGGGGACGAGTTTCCTTTCAGCTATCCAGTGACGACCGATCCGCTGAGTCGCCGAACCGACGGCGTGCTGAGCCATTGCTCGGCGGCGGGCTCTTGCCCGCGCATCATTCATATCGATTCGGAGAATGAGCTCTGGCACGGCGGCACGCTCACTTATCTGGATATGAATGGGCGCGACCTGACTTTCCCAGAGAACGTGCGCGTGTTCGTGTTCGCGGGGACCGAGCACAATGCCGCGCCTCGCCCCGGCGCCAGCCCACGTTTCTGTGCGGCGCCGGCGCCAGCCATGATCGAATGGAGTGGATTCGCGCGAGCGTTGTTCGTGGCGTTGGATCGATGGGTGACGAACGATGAAACACCGCCCGACGGCCGTTATCCCACTGTCGCGCGCGGCGAGTTGGTGCCACAGTCAGCTTACAAGTTTCCGCAGCTTCCCGAGGCCCGCTATGTGGGCGCCTTCTCGGCGAAGCATTACTACGATTTCAGCCAGCAGCCGCCGAAGCGCATGGGCTCCTATCCATTGCTTGTGCCGCAAGCGGACGCGGATGGTCTGATGATCGGGGGCGTGCGGCATCCGTTCGTTAGCGTGCCGCTCGCAACGAATGCGGGATGGAATGTGCGCAAGCCAGGATTCGGCGAAGGCGATCTGTGCATGGCGACCGGCCTGCACGTGCCGTTCGCCGCGACTCGACGCGAGCGAGAAGAACGCAAAGACCCGAGGCCGTCCATCGAAGAGCGCTACGAATCGCAACACGCTTATGTCGAGGCGGTGGCGCAGGCGGCGAGTGCGCTGGCAAAGGATCGCCTGTTGCTGCCGGGCGATGCACAAGCCATCGTCGCCGAAGCGCCAGCTCGATATCAGCAAGCGATTGCGCGTCGCGACCAGGCGGGAGAATGACGTTGGACATCCACAAGCGCGTCGAACGGAAACTGCTGCTCCACGTCGCGAGCCTGGTGTTTCTGTTGTATTTCTTTTTCGCCATCGATCGCGGCAACATCGGCTTCGCCGCCTTGCAAATGAACGATGCGCTCGGGCTCAGCGCCGAAGTGTTCGGCTGGGGCTCGGGCTTGTTCACGCTGGCCTACCTGCTATTTCAAGCGCCGAACGCCGAGCTGCTCCGGCGCCTGGGCGCAAGCCGCGGGTTCGCAATCATCGCTTGCGCCTGGGGCCTGGTATCGACCTCCACGGCGTTCGTCCCGGATCAGTTCTGGTTTCTGGTGAACCGTTTCGCGTTGGGCGTGGCCGAGGCGGGCTTCCACGCCTTCATGATCTATTACATCAGCAGGATTTTCCCCAAGCGGGTACGCGGCCTGGCCGTCGGCCTCAGCTTCATCGCCGTGCCGTGTTCCATGATCATCGCGTCGCCGCTTTCCGGCGCATTGCTGGGCGTGGACTGGGCCGGTTTTCACGGTTGGCAGTCGTTGTTCATCCTGGAAGGTGTGCCGTCGGTGCTCATGGGGCTGCTGTGCCTGAAGCTGATTCCAGATACGCCGGCCGATGCGAAGTTTCTGACGGAGCAGGAGCGCACGTGGCTGATTGAGGAACTCGGCACGGTCAGCGACAAATCCGCGGAGTCGAGCGCGCTTGGCAACATTCGTGAGGCGGCGTTCAATCCGCTGGTCTGGGCGCTGGGCTTCGTGCTGTTCACCATGGTGCTGGCCATCAATGTCATGACCATCTGGATGCCGCTGATGATTCGGCAGGTGTCCGGTGCGGGCAATCTCGCGGTGGGCGCGCTCAACAGCCTGCCGTGGATCACCTTCAGCATCGGCTGTCTGCTGGCCGGTCGCAGCTCGGATAAGGTGAAGGATCGGGCGACTCCGTTGCGAGTGTCAGTCGCGATCGCAACGCTGGGATTCTTTCTCTCGGCGGCGTTGCAGGAGGCGAATACGGTACTGGCATTCGCTGCATTCTTGCTTGCCTGCCTCGGTGCAGGCGGTGCTCAGGGCGTGTTCTGGGCGCTGGCCATGCAGCTTCTCGAGGGACGCGCGGCCGCGGCGGCATTCGCGATGATCACGGTTGTGGGTAGCGGCTCCGGTGTCTTCGCGCATCCCTTGATCGGCAATCTGCACGATTCGACGGGATCCTTCGGAGGCGTGGTCTGGACGCTGGCTGCGTTCTACGTCGCGGCATTCGCGACGTTGCATTGGATCTCGCGCGCCCGCACTCCCGGCACTCCGGATGACTCTACGAATGGGTTGCAGCCGAACGCGACCCCGGTGATCGACAAGTAACCGATGACAGAATCCAACGAACTTTCCCGATCCTTGGCATCGTTTGTTGTCTCGACACGATACGAGGATATCCCCGAGCACACGCGCGAGATGGCGAAGCGCTGCCTGCTCGATGGCCTCGGTGTGTCGCTCGCCGCGACCGGCCTCGCTCCCGTATGTCGACCGTTCGTCGAGCATGCGATGGAGCAGGGCGGGCATACGCAAAGCACAGTGTTCGCGAGCGGAGTTCGGCTGCCCGCAGCGATGGCGGCGTTTGCCAACGGTGCGCTGGCGCACGCACTGGATTTCGAAGATGCGCATGACGAATCGCTGCTACATCCGAATGCGCCAACCATTCCTGCGGCGCTGGCCGTCTGCGAAGCGTTCGGGCCGATCGAAGGCAAAGAGCTGATTGCGGCGCTCGTTCTCGGGTGCGATGTCGCTTGCCGATTGAGTCTCGCGCTGCGCGTGCCGCTGGATGAGTATGGATGGTATCCGCCGCCCATGATCGCGGCGTTTGGCGCTACCGCCGCCGTTGGTAGACTGCTAAAGCTCAATGAGCAGCAGCTCATCGATGCATTCTCGCTGACGCTCGGCCAGGCAACCTGTAGCGCTGAGCTCAAGTTCAGTCCACATTCAGATATTCGCGCCGTACGCGATGCATTCCCAGCGCAGATCGCCGTGACTTCGGTGCTGCTCGCGCGCAAAGGCGTACGGGGCTTCGATCGTCCGTTCGAAGGTCGCGCCGGCTTCTTCGCTCTGTATGCGCGAGGCGCTTACGAGCCTGAAACGGTCACTCACGCGTTTGGCGAAAGCTTCGCGATCGACCGGATCTCGTTCAAGCCGTATCCCTCATGCCGGGGCACACACGTATATATCGAGGCCGCGGCCCAGCTCGTTCGGGAACATCGGATCGATTCGAGTGACATCGTCAGCATCAAACTGGTCGGCAGTCGGCTCAATCTGATGCTCGCCGAACCGGTGGCTCAGAAGCGCCGACCTGCAACAGCCATCGACGCGAAGTTCAGTCTGCCATTCACCGTGGCAACGGCGTTGCGGTGTGGAACCGTGACGCTGGATGATTTCACCGATCGCGCCTTGCAGGATGCGGCCGTGCTTGATCTAGCCGGTCGCGCGAACTTCTCCGCCGATCCCGCGCGTGGAACGGCGGGTCCGGATGTGTTGCGAGGTTCTGTCGAACTGGAATTGTCCGGTGGCCGTCGAGTCAAGCTGCAAATCGACCAGCCGTCCGGCAGTCCCAGCCGACCTGCCTCGGAGGCCGCGCTCATCGAGAAGTTCCGCGATTGTTGCCGTCGCGCTCGCTCCGAGCCGGCGCCACCCCTCATCGACCGGTGGGTCGAGCAAATACTCACGCTGGAGAAATGCGCCGATGCGGGGGAGATTGCACGCTTGATGTAGCCGTGTGATGCCACGACCGTATTTCTCCGCATGCGGGTTTTTGCGGGGGGCGATAGTGTCCGGGGCTGCAGGACAGCGACCGTCGTCCGATGAGCGTACGCGATTGGCAATTCTTGCCCGATAGTCTGGACACTCCGCAAGAATCCTGGCGCGCGGGATGGTTGCTCCCCGTCATCGTTGCGCTCGGCATTCTCACCTTGGGCGCCGCCATCACGGCGGCCTTTGTGCTGTCCATGGAACGGGCGGCGATGACGCTCACTCGCAGCACGCTCGAAGAGCGCGCGGCTCACACCCAGAATGCGATCGAAGAACGCTTGTCGGCGTGCGAGGCCGTGCTCCGCGGTGGGGCGGGTTTCATCGACAACGCGTGGCCCATCACTGAACAAGAATGGCGTCGCTTCTCGCGACCGCTGAATCTCGCCAAGGTGCTCACGGGCGTGCAGGGTTTTGGATACGCGGCCGTGGTCGACAAGCTCGTCTCCAGGGAGATGAGCCCGCTGCCGCGAGGGTTCTGGAGCAATCGCGCCGGACGCGGCAATCATCCGCAGACCGCGATCCTGTTCCTCGAGCCGCAGGACGAAAGAAACAAAGAAGCGCTGGGCTTCGATATGGCAAGCGAGCCGGTGCGTCGCGCGGCCATGGAGCGTGCACGCGATGAGAACGTCGCGGCGGTTACCGCCAAAGTGACCTTGGTGCAGGAGATCGACTCGTCGCCGCAGCCCGGCTTTCTCATGTATGTGCCGGTGTATCAGCGCGACTTGCCGGTCGCCACGGTCCCGGAGCGGCGCAACGCGCTGCTCGGGTATGTCTACAGTCCGTTTCGTGCGGGCGATTTCATGGAAAGCGTGTTCGCAACCGATCCCAGGGATGTGGAGATCGAAGTTTATGACGGCCAGCAGATTCGCGCCTCGGGCTTGATGTATCGGCGCTCGGCTCATGAGCGCGTTGCCGCGGACAGCATCCATCTGCTTCGTTACGTAGCCGTCGGCGGTCATCACTGGACCCTGCGCATCGCCGCCGCGCCCTCGATGATCAGAGCCAATCAACTGGTTCCCGCGTGGATGGTGTGGGTGGGCGGAGCGCTCGGCACGCTGCTGTTGAGCGGTCTCGGTTTTGCGATGGCGCGCAGCCGGCAAATGCTCCGCGAACGTGTGCTCGCGGATCAACGGTTGCTGCAGCAGGAGCGGGATGCCGCGACGATTCTGGAAAATTCGCTGGAGGTGTTCATCGTCATCGACGAACAGGACCGGATCCTGGAGTGGAACAAACAAGCGGTGCACACCTTCGGCTGGACCAAGAGTGAAGTCCTCGGGCGCCAGCTCGCCGACATCATCGTGCCCGAGCGCATGCGCGAGGCGCACATGGAGGCGGTCAGGAAGTTTCATACGCGTCCTCATACCGTGCTCGGCAAACGAGTGGAAATGCCGGCGCTTCGCAAAGATGGCGTCGAGATCGTGGTGGCGATCTCGATCGCGTCGACTTTGCGACGGGGCAAAACCGTGTTCTTCGCATCGCTGCGAGATATCACTGCACGCCGGCAACAGGAAGAACAGGTGCGGCAGCTCAATGCGACACTCGAGCAGCGGGTTCGTGAGCGTACGCAGGAACTCGAGATGGCCAATCGGCGCCTGCAAGTGGCGTATCGCGATCTGGAAGCATTCACGCGCAGCGTGTCTCATGACCTGCGTGCGCCGCTGCGAGCGATCAAGGGCTACTCGGCGTTGCTTGCGGAGAACCTCGGTACTTCGCTGTCGAGCAGGGCCCAGCGTGATCTGGACGGGATCGCATCGACCACCCGCCGCATGGATGGCATCATCGATCATCTGCTGAAACTGGCGTCGGTGTCGCAACGTGAGTTGCAGACGCAGGATCTGGATCTGGGCGAGTTGATGCGCCAGGTGGTCGCGGAGCTTGGCCCGCAGCCTTCCACGCAGGTTCATATTTCGTTGTCGTCTGCTTGCGTGCGAGCAGATCCGGGGTTGCTGACGTTGGCGCTGAGGAATCTGATTTCCAACGCCATCAAGTTCTCGCAGACCCGGCCGTCGCCGGAGGTCTGGATCGGGGCGACGGAGGTGGAACAGACCCGAGCGTATTTCATTCGCGACAACGGCGTGGGCTTCGATCCGAAGTATTCAGCGCGGCTGTTCGGGGCCTTTCAGCGCTTGCATTCGGAGCGCGAGTTCGAGGGGACCGGCCTGGGCTTGACCATCGTCAAATCGGTGATCGAGAAACACGGTGGGCGCGTTTGGGCGGAGTCGCAGCCGGGCCAGGGCGCGACCTTCTATTTCGTGCTGCCTGCCTGCTGAGTCCATAGACACAACGATTTGCGGAGGCGCCCCAAAAAGGGTATTGAAAAAGCGACGACCGACTCGGATGAGGAGATTCCGAAGGCCCTGGAGCTCGGCCTCACGCTGGACGAGGCCAGGAGCTGGTTGCGCGGCCTGGACTGACCCGGCTGCATCAAGTCGAGTATCTCGAATTGTCACAATATCAACAGACCACCCTGTCTCCGGCGCTATTGACCAAGGCGCTGCTGCGCGCCGTCGAGCAGCTCGGCCTGGCGGACCCGTTGCCGTCCATGCTCGGCGCCGGGCCCGAAGAAGTTGCTCAGTTGCAATCGGGCACGCGCGAGTTGGATCCGCAACGTCGGGAATGGCAAGCGGCGCTCGAGGTGGTCGGCCTGTTCCGAACCAGTATCGAAGTGCTGGGCAGTGTGGAGCGCGCGAAGCAGTGGCTCGGCACGGCCAACGACGTGCTGGGCGGCCGGCCGATCGACCTACTGAAGAGCGCCGAAGCCGAACGGGTGCATCGTTATCTCAAGTCGGTGCGCAAGCACGAGCTTCGCATGCCGCCGCCGAGCCGGCGCGAGCACTGATCACAACGTGAACCGATAGCCCACGCCGTAGATGGATTCGATCATTTCATCGCCCGGGTGAGCCTGCTGCAGCTTGCGTCGCAGGTTCTTCACGTGACTGTCGACGGTGCGATCGGTCACGACGCGATGATCCTCATACAGCGTATTCAACAGTTGCTGGCGAGAGAACACGCGGCCCGGCGAAGCGGACAAGGTTTTGAGCAGCCGAAACTCCACCGGCGTGAGATCCAGCGTCTGTCCATTCAGCACGGCTTTGAACCGGGCTTCGTCGATGCTGAGCCTGGAGTTCACCTGCGCCTGAGCCTGCTGCGGAGTCCGACGCAGAATCGCTTTGACGCGCGCCACGACTTCACGAGGGCTGAACGGCTTGCAGATATAGTCGTCCGCACCGAGCTCCAGCCCGAGCAAGCGATCGATCTCTTCCACGCGCGCGGTCACCATGACGATGGCGATGTTGCTGAAGCTGCGCACGTCCTTGCAGATCTCGAGGCCGTCGCGACCCGGCAGCATCAAATCGAGCAACATCAGATCGAAGTGCGATGCCTTGAGCGCCGGCACGACTTCGCGACCGTCGCCGACGATCTGTGTGTGATAGCCCGCGGTGGTCAAGTAGTCCGCCAGCAGCTGTGCGAGTTTCGGTTCGTCCTCGACGATCAGGATTCTGGCTGGGCTGGCACTGTCGCTCATATCACACCTGCACCTCACGAAGCCGCGGCAGGCGGATGCTCATCAGCAATCCGCCGAGTGGCGCGGCGCTGGCAGTGATCGTACCCCCATGAGCCTCGACGATATTGCGGCAGATCGCGAGGCCGAGCCCTGCGCCGCCGTGCGAACGATTGCGCGAGGCCTCGGCACGCACGAATCGTTCGAAGATACGAGGCAGCATGTCGGCAGGAACGCCCGGGCCTGAGTCTTCGATCTCGACCAGCACCTCAGCATTGTCGATGCGACAACCGACGCGCACGACGCCACCGGCTTGCGTGTACCTCGCACAATTCTCGAGCAGGTTGTTGAACAGCTGCTGCAATCGTCCTTCGTCGCCGTTGACCATCACGGACCGGGCAATGTCCGTTTGCACCTTGAGCTCTCGCTCGGCGAGCCGCTGCTGGAATGCGGCGAGGGTGGCGTGCAGCACGTCGTCGATTTCGATCTGCGCCATGCGATAGCTCAGCGCGCCGATATCCGAGAGCGACAGATCGTAAAGATCGCTGACCAGCTTGTTGAGCGTTGTAACTTCCGATTGCAAGGAAGCCAGCGTCGCGGGCGTCATGGCCCGCACGCCGTCTTCGATGGCTTCCAACTCGCCTTTCAACACCGACAACGGCGTGCGCAGCTCGTGTGAAACATCCGCCATGAACGAGCGTCGCAACTGCTCGTTGTGGGCCAGCGCCTGCGCCAGACGATTGAAGTCTTCCGACAAGCCGCCGATCTCATCCTTGGAGGTGACCGGGATGCGCACGCTGTAGTCGCCACTGGCCAGATTGTGAGTCGCTGCCGTGATTCGTTTGAGCGGCGTCACCAGCAAGCGCGACAGCCACCAGGCGGCGAGGGCGGCGACGATGACCGTGCCCCAGCCGATCAGCCAGTTCTGAGTGAGCTGTCGCTGTTGAAAGCGCACGTCGGCGGCGGCAGTCGCCTGCTGATATGGAATCAGGGCGAGCCAGCCGACGGTGCGACCGTCGACCACGACCGCTCGCATCGAAGCGTCGCGGGGCACGTCGCGGTTACCGATGACGATGTTCCTGTCGGCGTCGAGCAAAGTGAGCCGCAAGTGTACGGCGCTGAACTCCACTTCCGAGAACTGTGGCGGCCCGCTATCGCGTTCGCGTCGGGTGCGATTGTCCAGCAGGCGATACCAGGCGCGCGGGTTGTGATGCAGAAACCTCCAGCTGCCCTCCGTTCTGTAGGCCTCTGCCAATCGGGGCACGACTGAATCGGCGTATGCGCCGCTCTGCTCGTTGAGATAGCCGATGAAGCCGCGCGTGAAGCTGATCCGGGCGGATACGCCCATGGCCGCCACGGTGGCGATGCTGATCGCCACCAGGACCAGGAACAGCTTGGTCGAGATGCTCCATTTCATGGGCCGGCATTAAGACCTGTCCCTCGGGGTTCGGCAAGGCTTGGGGCGCGGCAACGCTCGCGACTCCACAAAGTCTTCAATTTCTCTCCACGTTTGCCGCCCATGCTCGTCCCATGGTGACTTCGATGGGCAGGGGTTCGGACATGAAGCAAACGAGAGCGCCCGCCGGCGTGTTCAGCGGCTGGCGCAAGATGGAGCTGGCGGCGGTGCTCGGCGCGGCGGTGATCGCCGGGGCGTGTCATTACATCGGGCAGGATGACGCGAACGGACTGCAGACAGTCACCGTCACGCGCGGCGACCTGCAGAAAAGCATCACCGCCGTAGGGTCGATCGAGCCCAAGGATTATGTCGACGTGGGCACGCAGGTGTCGGGCCGCGTCATGAAAATCCATGTGGAAATCGGCGATCGCGTGGCCAAAGGCGATCTGATCGCCGAGATCGATCCGACAGTGTACGAGTCCACCGTCCGAAAGGATCGTGCCACGCTCGAGAATCTCAAGGCGCAGCTGGAACAGCAGTTGGCCGAATCCGCGCTCGCCGCCACTCAGTTGAGGCGCAATCGGGAAATGCGCGCAGCCGACGCCGTCAGCCAGACCACCGTCGATGAGGCCGAAGCGCAGGCGAAGGTCGCGGCGGCAACGGTGAGCGCCACACGCGCGCAGATCAGGGCCGCCGAGGCGACACTCGAAGGCGATCTGGCGAATCTCGGCTACACCAAGATCTACGCGCCGCTCGACGGCACCGTCGTTTCGCAAACCACGCTCGAAGGGCAGACGGTGAATGCCTCGCAGTCCGCGCCCGTCATCGTGCAAGTCGCCAACATGGATGTAATGACGGTGTGGGCGCAGGTCGCCGAAGCCGATGTGAGCCGCATTTCGGTCGGCATGCCGGCGCATTTCACCACGCTCGGCATGCCCGACAAACAGTGGCATGGCAAGGTCCGCGCCGTGTATCCCACGCCGGAAGTCGAGAACGACGTGGTTCTCTACAACGTGCTGATCGATGTCGACAACCGCGAGGGCCAGCTGCTGCCGCAGATGACGGTGCAGGTGTTCTTCACACTCGGCGAGGCGAAGGATGTGCCGCTCGCACCGATCAATGCTCTGCAAGCTCGGCGCGACGCTGGGGCCAACGCTTACAAAGCAAAAGTGCTGACGGACAACGGCATCGTCGAGCGCGACGTGAAGATCGGTCTCACCAATCGTTCGACGGCGCAGATCGTCTCGGGCTTGCTGCCGGGAGATCGGCTGATTGTAACAAACGCCGCGCCTGCAGGCTCTGCGGCGGCGGGCGGTCGCATGCGGCAGATGGGACCGCGTCTGTAAAGCGAGCTCACTGCCTGGGTCAAGGATATGAAACATCAAGACGACACCCCGCTGATCCGCGTCGTGGACGCCAGCCGCGTCTACGCAAGCGGCGATTCCGAGATTCGCGCGCTGGACCATGCGTCGCTCGAGATCCGTCGCGGCGAGTTCGTGGCCATCATGGGTCAATCCGGCTCCGGCAAGTCGACCTTGATGAATATCCTCGGCTGTCTCGATCGTCCCGACGCTGGTCGTTACGAAGTGAACGGCGTGGACGTGGGCACGCTCGATCCCGACGAGCTGGCGGCGCTACGTCGCGATACGTTCGGGTTCGTGTTCCAGCGTTACAACTTGCTGGCCACAGTGACGGCCGCTGAGAACGTGGAGTTGCCCGCAATCTACGCAGGCATGCCGCAGCAGGCACGCAGGGATCGCGCACGCAGCTTGCTGGCGAAGCTCGGTCTGGGCGATCGAACCGACCATCGGCCCAATCAACTGTCGGGCGGTCAACAGCAGCGCGTGTCGATTGCCCGCGCGCTGATGAACGATGCCGAAGTGATTCTGGCGGACGAGCCCACCGGCGCGCTCGACAGCCGCAGCGGCGCTGAAGTCATCGCGCTGCTGAAGCAGCTACATTCGGATGGCCGCACCATCATCTTGATCACTCACGATGCGGCGGTGGCCGAACACGCCGAGCGCATCCTTCATATCAAGGATGGTCGCATCGTCGAGGACTCCGGGGTGAAGCGGGTCGCGACAGGCGCCATCACCGAGCGCGCTTTGCAGCCTGCGCAGGCGGGTTGGCTCGACGATCTGAAGGAGGCCATGAAAATGGCCGTGCGCTCGCTGCGAGCCAACAAGTTTCGGAGTGCGCTGACGCTGCTCGGCGTGATGATCGGCGTGGCGGCCGTGGTTACCATGCTGGCCATCGGCAATGGCAGCAAAGAGGCGGTGATGCAACAGATCGCCTCCATGGGCAGCAATCTGTTGCTGGTGTTTCCGGGGGCGCCCGGTACGCGCCCCTCCGGCGACATCGCGACACTCGTACCCGCCGATGCTCGGGAAATTGCAACGCTGGACAACGTGGTCGCCGTGTCCCCCGAGCGCAAAACGCGCGCCACGCTGCGCATGGGCTCGGTGGACTATCAGAGCAACATCACCGGGGTGTGGCCCAGCTATCAAATCACTCAGAACTGGCCGATGGCCAGTGGCACGTTCGTGACCGAAGACGATGTTCGCAGCTACGCCACGGTCATCGTGCTGGGTCAGACGGTCGCCAGAAACCTGTTCTCCGATGATGAAGATCCGGTCGGTAAGTTCATCCTGGTGTCGAATACGCCGTTCGAAGTGATCGGCGTGCTGGCCAGCAAGGGCGCCAACGCCTTCGGCTCCGACATGGACGATGCGGCGTTCGTGCCGCTGTCCACCGGCTTCAGTCGTTTGTTCGGTCAGCAGTATCTGGCTTCGATCAACGTAAAGCTCGCGGACGATGCGAAGACCGCGGCCACGCAGGAAGAGATTCGGCAGCTGTTGATCTCACGCCATCACCTCGAGGACTTCCAGATCCGCAGCACCAGCTCGTTCATGGCCGCTGCCGCTTCCACACAAAACACGCTGACGCTGTTGCTCGGCTGTGTCGCGGCGATATCGCTAATCGTCGGTGGCATCGGGGTGATGAACATCATGCTGGTGAGCGTAACCGAGCGGACGCGCGAAATCGGCGTACGCATGGCGACGGGTGCGCGAGCCAGCAACATCCTGTTGCAGTTCAACACCGAGGCCTTGGTGGTCTGCGGCATCGGCGGAGTGATCGGCGTGGCGTTGGGCTTCACGGCGGGATTCATTGCTCAGGCGCTTGGCACCAACGTCGCCTTCACGCCGACGCCCGCGCTACTCGCGTTGGGCTCGGCGCTGCTGACAGGCGTGCTGTTCGGTTATCTGCCGGCCCGCAAGGCCGCGTACATGGATCCTGTCGTCGCGCTGGCATCGGAGTAATCAAGATGAAAGTGCATGGTTGTTTAAAACGCGCATTGATGGCTGCCGCGGTCGGTGTGCTCGCGGGCTGCAGCCTCACACCGCAGTATCAGCGGCCGAGTGCCAGTCTGCCCGAGTCCTGGGCGGAACAGACGGCGGCAGTCAGTGACGCCGCGCCGACCGAATGGCGTGAGCTGTTTCACAACGCCGAACTGGAACAATTGATGGCTGAGGCACTCGCGGCCAATCACGATCTCGCCGCCGCGGCGACCCGCATTGAGCAGGCGAAAGCGACCGCAAAGATGGCCAGCAGCAGATTGGTGCCATATGCATCGCTGTCGGTGTCGGGTTCGCGTCAGCGCGAAATCGGTGGCAATCGTACGCTGGCGTCGTCGGACGATTCGCAGCTTTCCGTGAGCTATGAGCTGGACCTATGGGGCGCCAATCGAGCCAGCGTGCAGGCGGCGTCGGCGCGGGTGGCGGCTCGCGAATACGACCTCGAAAGCACCAAGCTCGTGCTGCAGGCCGACGTTGCGTCTTATTACTTTCAGACACTCGCGCTGAAGGATCGATTGGCGATCGCACGGAAAAATCTGGAAGCGGCGCGTTCGCTGATGTCGCTTGTCCAAGTCCGCTACTCGAATGGCGCGGTCAGTGGTCTGGACGTCGCCCAGCAGCGCACCGCTCTGCTCAGCATCGAAGCAGAGCTGCCGGTGCTGCAGCAGAGCCTGACCGAAACACAGAGTGCGCTGGCATTGTTGCTCGGCCGGGCGCCGCAAGCGTTCAGCGTTCGCACCGAGTCGCTCGCCGATGCGATCCCGCCGTCGATCGCTCCGGGTCAGCCGGGCGATCTGTTGCAGCGTCGGCCCGATATTCGGGCGGCTGAAGCAGGGCTCGTTGCCGCCAACGCCGACGTTGGCGTGGCTCGGGCAGCGCTCTATCCAAGCATGCAGCTGAGCGCCACGGGTTTGGTGACTGACTGGGTGACGGGCGGCTCATCGACGCTCGCGGCGCTTGCGACTTCTTTGTCACAAACGTTGTTCGATGGCGGCGAGCTCAACGGTCAGGTGCAACTGGCGGACGCGTCGCGTCGCGAGCTGGTCGAGACGTATTTGCAAACCGTGCTCACCAGTGTAAAGGAAGTGAACGACAGCTTGATGGCTGTGAGCACCGCGGAGCGCAGAGCCGAGCTGCTGACTGAAACGGTGGAGCAGGCGCAGCTGGCGCTGCGCCTTGCCACCTCACGGTATCAGGCCGGTTCGGAAGATTTGCTGACCGTGCTGGAAAGC
Source organism: Steroidobacter gossypii (assembly GCF_016801985.1). Taxonomy (GTDB): domain Bacteria; phylum Pseudomonadota; class Gammaproteobacteria; order Steroidobacterales; family Steroidobacteraceae; genus Steroidobacter; species Steroidobacter gossypii. The sequence continues at coordinate 97,670 of NZ_JAEVLS010000002.1, forward strand.
CAGAGCTCGCAATTGAACGCCGAGGATTCGCTGGTGCAAGCCAGGCTCGCGCGCGTGAACGCCTCGATCACATTGTTCAAGGCGCTCGGCGGCCCTTGGTCGGCCGGTTAACGCCCGGCAACTTTCGCGGCGATTTCGGCGACGTGTCGCCCCTGGTAGCGGGCGCCGTCCAGCTCGATCCTGGACGGTTGCCGGCTGCCATCGGTGCCGGCGATGGTCGACGCGCCGTAGGGCGTATTGCCCATCACTTCGCTGACGCCCATTTGGCCTTGGAAGGCATAGGGCAGGCCGACGATGATGAAGCCGAGGTGCAGCAGCACGGGATGGAATGTCAGGATGGTGGATTCCTGGCCGCCGTGCTGAGTATTGGATGAGGAAAACACCGAGCCGACCTTCCCGACCAGCGCGCCGCTGGCCCACAGCGCGCCGGTGCGATCGATGAAGCTTTTCATCTGGGCCGTCATGTTGCCGTAGCGCGTGCCGGTACCGAAGATGATGGCGTCGTACTGCGGCAGTTCCTCCACCGTCGCGATCGGTGCGGGCTGATCCAGTTTGTACCCCGACTTGCGCGCTACTTCTTCGGACACGATCTCGGGAACGCGCTTCACATCCACCTGCGCACCGGCAGAGCGTGCGCCTTCGGCCACGGCCTGGGCCATCTGTTCGATATGCCCGTACGAGGAATAATACAGAACCAGCACTTTCGCCATGACAACCCTCCGATGCGATAGATCCGTGGAACGCGGCGGCGTCGCGCGGGTTCCTGCTCGGTCGGAGCTTGCCGTGGATGCGGCCGTTCTGCTTGTGCGTCAGTGCTGTTATGCGCCGGCCTGGAAGTCCACCAGCGGCACGCCTTCTTTCACCTGGTCGCCGGCATTGCACAGGTAGCTGACGATTTTTCCCTTGCCGGGGGCGAACACCGTGAGCTCCATCTTCATGGCTTCCATCACCAGCAGCGGCGCGCCTTTGGCGACCTCCGCGCCAGGCTCGGCCAGCAGGGCGATGATCTTCCCAGGCATGGGCGCACTGAGGCCGCCGTGCACTTCTTCCGTCTCCCCGGCATGCAGTAGGGGATCGACATAGGTGAGCACATACTGCCGGCCGCGGAAGAATACATGCAGCTGCTCTCCGGCTTTGACCACCGCGGCGTTGATGTGGCGTTGGCCGATGGAAATGCGCAGGTCGGATTCGGACAGACGTTGCACCTTCGCCGGCTGGTCGCCGACGACATAGCCGTCGCCGGAGTAGCGAATCGAAACATTGGCCGTTTGTTCGCCGGCGACGAACTGCAAGGAGCGAGTCTGCGCGCCGTTGATGCGCCAGCCGTCGGTGAGACTCCAAGGCGAGCTCGAGCGACTCTGTTCGCGTTCGAACGAGAGTTGCGCCAGCGCGGCCACTTCGAATACTCCAGCCGGCAACTCGGTGGCATTCGGCATGAGCGTAGCGCGCTCACGCTCGATCAAACCCGTGTCGACGCGGCCTTCACGAAACGCGGCATGACCGACGAGCCGGGACAAGAAGTTCACATTGTGGCCGACGCCGACGATGCGCGTTTCGGCCAACGCACCCAGCATGCGCTCGATGGCGGCTTCGCGGCTGCGCTCCCAAACAATCAGTTTGGCGATCATCGGGTCGTAGTGGGGCGTGATCTCGTCGCCTTGTTCCACGCCCGTATCGAGCCTCACATGCGCCGAAGGAGCTGGCGCCTGGAAGCAGACGAGACGGCCGACCGATGGCAGAAAGCCCTTCTCGGGTTCCTCGGCGTAGATGCGCACTTCAATGGCGTGCCCGTTCAACGGCACTTGCTCTTGAGTGAGGGGCAGATCCTCGCCGGCCGCGATGCGCAGCTGCCACTCGACCAGATCGAGGCCGGTGATCATTTCAGTCACCGGGTGCTCCACCTGCAGCCGCGTATTCATTTCCATGAAGTAGAAGTTGCCCGCCGAGTCGGCGATGAACTCGACCGTGCCTGCACCGACGTAACCCACGGCGCGCGCGGCGTCGCAAGCTGCTTTGCCCATGGCTACGCGTTGATCGGCGTCGACGCCGGGAGCGGGCGCTTCTTCGACCACCTTCTGGTGACGACGCTGCGAGGAGCAGTCGCGCTCGTGGAGACTGATGGTGTGGCCGGCTTTGTCGGCGAACACCTGAATCTCGATGTGACGCGGCTGGAGCAGATACTTCTCGATCAGCACATGATCGTCACCGAATGAAGTCCGTGCCTCGCGTTGGCAGGAGGCGAGCGCGGCGGCGAACTCGTCCGGCCCATTCACCACACGCATGCCCTTGCCACCGCCGCCCGCCGAAGCTTTGATGAGCACCGGATAGCCGATGCGGTCAGCTTCTCGCTGCAGCAGCGCCGGATCCTGATCCGCGCCATGATAACCAGGAACCAGCGGCACCCCGGCCTGCTGCATGATTGCCTTGGCCGCGGACTTCAGGCCCATGGCGCGAATGCTCTTCACCGGCGGGCCGATGAACACGATGCCGTTCTGCTCGCAAGCAAGCGCGAAGTGCTCATTCTCGGACAGGAATCCATAACCCGGGTGCACCGCCTGTGCGCCGGATTGTTTGCAAACTTCGATGATGCGATCGACGCGCAGATAACTCTCTCGCGAAGCGGCTGGGCCGACGCAGTAAGCCTCGTCCGCAAGACGCACATGACGCGCGCCCGCATCCGCTTCCGAATACACCGCGACCGTGCGAATGCCGAGCTTGCGGCAGGTGGCGATGACCCGGCATGCGATCTCGCCGCGATTGGCGATCAGGATTTTGGTGAACATATGGAGTCCTCGCTTACATGCGGAACACGCCGAAGCGTGTCTCACCGACCGGAGCATTGGCCGCAGCGGCGAGGCCGAGCCCCAGCGTGCGTCGCGTTTGCGAGGGATCGATGATGCCGTCATCCCAGAGACGGGCGGTCGCATAATAGGCGCTGCCTTGCGTCTCGAACTGGGCGCGCGTCGGCGCCTTGAAGGCTTCTTCCTCCTCGGCGCTCCACTGCTTGCCTTGCGCTTCGAGTGCATCACGGCGCACGGTGGCGAGCACATTGGCGGCCTGCTCGCCGCCCATGACCGATATCTTGGAATTCGGCCAGGTCCAGAGGAACCGGGGCGAATAAGCGCGACCACACATGCCGTAGTTGCCCGCGCCATAAGAGCCGCCGATCAGTACAGTGAACTTCGGCACCTGGGCCGTCGCGACCGCGGTGACCATCTTGGCGCCGTGGCGCGCGATGCCTTCGTTCTCGTATTTGCGACCGACCATGAAGCCGGTGATGTTCTGTAGAAACACCAGCGGGATGCGTCGCTGCGAGCACAGTTCGATGAAGTGCGCGGCCTTTTGCGCCGATTCCGAGAACAGCACGCCGTTGTTCGCGATGATGCCGACCTGATAGCCGTACACATGCGCGAAGCCCGTGACCAGCGTGTTGCCGAAGCGCGCTTTGAATTCGTCGAAGCGTGAACCGTCGACGATCCGAGCGATGACCTCGCGCACGTCGAAGGGCTTGCGTGTGTCCGCCGGGATCACGCCGTACAACTCGTCCGGGTCGTACAGCGGATCTTCGACCGCTTGCTGCTGGAATGCTGTTTCGCGAGGTCCGAGATTACCGACGATGCGACGAACGATGGCCAGTGCGTGATGATCGTTCTCGGCAAGATGATCGGCGACGCCGGAGATGCGCGTGTGAACGTCACCTCCACCCAGGTCTTCCGCGCTCACGACTTCGCCCGTCGCCGCTTTCACCAGCGGCGGGCCGCCGAGAAAGATGGTGCCCTGGTTGCGCACGATCACGGCTTCGTCGCTCATGGCCGGCACGTAGGCACCGCCGGCGGTGCACGAGCCCATCACGCAGGCAATCTGCGGAATGCCGAGCGCCGACAGGTTCGCCTGGTTATAGAAGATGCGGCCGAAATGTTCCTTGTCCGGGAACACTTCGTCCTGCATGGGCAGGAAGGCGCCGCCGGAGTCGACCAGATAGACGCAGGGCAGGCGGTTCTCGCGCGCGATCTCTTGGGCGCGCAAATGTTTCTTGATGGTGATGGGGTAGTAGGTGCCGCCTTTGACCGTCGCGTCGTTGCCGACGATCACGCACTCGCGACCGTTGATGCGACCGACACCTGCGACCGCGCCGGCGCTGGCGACATCGCCGCCGTACATGCCGAGCGCGGCGAGGGGCGAGAATTCGAGGAACGGCGTGCCGGGATCGAGCAACAGATCGATGCGGTCGCGGACCAGCAGCTTGCCGCGAGCGGTGTGTTTCTGGCGGGCGCTCTCGGAGCCACCCAAGGCAACCGTCGCGGTTTTCTCACGCAACTCATCGACTAGCGCGCGCAAAGCGGCGCTGTTGGCGCGATATTCATCGCTGTTGGTGCGCAGCTTGGACGTAATGACGTTCATGGGCCCCCTGATGACAACACCGGCATCTTTCGCGCCCGATTGTAGGAGTGTGCGGCCAAGAAGTGAATCAGCATTCACAAAGAAAATGAGCATTCACTTCATCGCGGGACCGGGGTAGGATCCGGCGCATGAGCTACCGGCGTTCGTTCTTGATGGAGGAGCGGCTGGCCGACAATCGGCAGCGCATCCTGAAAGCCGCGCGCGCCCTGGTTGCCGAAGGCGGGTTCAATCACGCGTCCATCGCTGCCGTGGCGGCCAGCGCCGGGCTGTCCGCCGGCGCCATCTATCGTTACTTTCCCTCCAAGGCGGCGCTGTTCGTCGAAGTGCTGACTTCCGCCATCGATCACGAAATCGCCATCCTGCAGGCCATCGCCAAGGGGGCGGGAGATGTGACTTGCCGGCTGCGGGGCTGCGTGGAGTCGTTCGCCAATCGTGCGCTCGAAGGTCCGTACCTCGCCTATGCCTTCATCGCGGAGCCTGCCGAGCAGGAGGTCGACGAGGCTCGCTTGCTCGGGCGCAAGCGGTTCGGCGAAGTATTCAAGTCGCTGTTGATCGAGGGCGTCGAGGCCGGCGAGTTTCCGGCTCAGTCGGTCGATATCGGCGCGGCGTGCATCGTCGGCGCGTTCACCGAAGCCTTGATCCGGCCCATCGCGCCAAGAGCCAAGCGCGAAGGGCGGAAGGAACTGGTCGAGGGCATCGTGGCTTTCTGTTTACGCGCGGTCGGTGCGACTATCTCCGGCAGGAAGGCCGGCCGAGGCGTCAGGGCTTGAAGTCAACGTCTGAGGCCAGGGTCTGAGGCAAGGGTCTGAGGCCGGGGTCGAGAGCATCATGCGCCAGTTCACTCACGTTGTTTCGATTCGCACTTCGCGCCGGGGTCTGGTCGAGATCACCCGCGAGATTCGCTCTTGGGTGGCCGCTCAGCAGGTGAGCACCGGCTTGCTCACGGTATTCTGCAGGCACACTTCGGCATCGCTGCTGATCCAGGAGAATGCAGCCAAGGAAGTACGCACCGACCTGGAAGCGTTCTTCGAGCAGATCGCGCCCGAGGATCCGAGCCGCTATGCGCACGACGACGAAGGTCCGGACGACATGCCGGCGCATCTGCGCACGGCGTTGACCCAAGTGCAGTTATCCATACCCGTGATGGACGGCCAGATCGTGCTCGGGACTTGGCAGGGCATCTACCTGTTCGAGCACCGCCAGCGGCCGCACCAGCGGGAAGTGGTCCTGCATCTGCTGGGCGAGTAGCGCCCTGTCTCGACGAAACATGTCCCAACTGTCACGGACGCAACGCCCGAGACTGAATACACTGAGGACATGAGATCCCACCAGCTGTCGAACCGACGCGACTCATCGCGTCGGTCGCACGGAGCGTTTGCTTGAATTCTTCGGTCGAGGTTCGCGATCCCGCCAGCGTGCGGGATCACACTGCGTTTTCGGTGATTCTGGCGATCAGCTGCTGCCACCTGTTGAACGACATGATGCAGTCGCTGATGCAGGCCAGTTATCCCATGGTCAAGGCCAGTCACTCGCTGAGCTTCGCGCAGCTCGGGTGGATTTCGCTGGCATATCAGACCACCGCGTCGTTGCTTCAGCCGGTGATCGGTTATGTCGCCGACAAGCGGCCGGCGCCGTTTTCCTTGCCCACAGGAACACTGTTCACCGCTGCCGGGCTGGCGGTGTTCGCGTTGGCTCAGAGTTTCTGGGGGCTCCTGGTCGGGGCCATGATGCTCGGCATGGGATCATCGGTGTTCCATCCCGAAGCTTCGCGGGTCGCACGCATGGCGGCGGGCGATCGTCATTCGCTCGCGCAGTCGCTGTTTCAGCTGGGCGGCAATGCGGGGCAGGCCATCGGACCGCTGTTCGCGGCGCTGGTGGTTGTGCAGTGGGGGCAATCAAGCCTGGTGGCTTTCGCGCTGCTGACCCTGGTGTCGACCGCGATCCTGTGGAACGTGGGTCTCTGGTACAAACATCACGGCTTGCCTCGCCTGCAACGACTGCGCGCGCCACAGAAGCTGGAAGTTGCTTTGCCACGCGGGCATGTGGCCAAGGGCATGGCGATTCTGCTGCTGTTGATCTTTTCCAAGTTCGCTTACGTGGCGAGCTTGAGCAACTACTACACCTTCTACCTGATCGAGCGTTTTCAGATGAGCGTGATCGAGGCGCAGGTGCATTTGTTCCTGTTTTTGGGCTCGCTCGCTGTCGGTACGCTGGCCGGCGGCTACTGGGGCGACCGCTTCGGCCGCAAGAACGTGATTCGCTTTTCGGTGCTGGGCGCGATTCCATTCACGCTGCTGTTGCCGTTCGCGGGGCTGGCGTGGACCGAGGTGCTGACGGTGCTCATCGGGCTGACCATCGCGTCGGCGTTTCCGGCCATCGTGGTGTTTGCACAGGAGCTGATGCCCGCGCGAGTCGGGATGGTGTCGGGAATGATGTTCGGCTTTTCGTTCGGCGTCGGCGGGCTGGCGGCTGCCTCGTTCGGGCATCTGGCCGACGTGCATGGCATCGAAGCGGTTTATCGCTTGAGTGCGTTGCTCCCCTTGCTGGGGTTGCTCGCCATCTGGCTGCCGGACGCTCGACGCCGCGCGGCTGGCTAGGCCGCGCGCCGGATCACGAAATGTGGTTGGCCCACAGGTCGTTGAGGTAGCCGAAGCTCCAGTTCTCGGGGGGCTCGCGGGCCACGATGCGATCGTTGGCGAACGGGTCCATCAGATCCAGCAGCTTGGGCTCGAAGGGCAGGCCCGACTTGGTGGAGAAGAACAATTTCACCTTGGGGGCCGTGAGTTTGGCGGCGTTCTGTTCCACGACCACGCCCAGCTTGCCGGACGCCATGCGCACCAGCGAGCCGATCGGGTAGATGCCGATGGTCTTGATGAAGGTCTGCAGCACCTTCGGGTCGAAATGTCCTTCCCAGGAAGCCATTTTCGACACCGACTCCGCCGGATCCCAGCCCGCCTTGTAGGGTCGGTCTGAAGTCACGGCGTCGTACACGTCACAAACCGCGCTCATGCGCGCGATCAGCGAAATCTTGTCCTCGGGCAGCTTGTCGGGATAGCCCTTGCCGTCGATGCGCTCGTGATGATGACGAGCGACATCGAGCACGCGCTCGTTGTCGACGCCGCTTTCGAGCAGCATCTCGTAGCCGCGCACCGGGTGCGATTTGATGATGGCGAATTCTTCGTCGGTGAGCTTGCCCGGCTTGTTGATGATGTCCTGGGGCATGACCGCCTTGCCGAGATCGTGCAACAGGCCGGCCATGCCGGCGTCGCGCACGGTGTCATCATCGAGGCCGAGCTGGCGGCCGAGCGAGACCATGAGCGCACACACGGACACCGAGTGCATATAAGTGTATTCGTCCGCGGTCTTCAGCCGGCACAGGCTGACCAGCGCGCTTGAGTTGTGATCCACCGAATCGACGATGTCGTTGACCAGCGGCGCGCAGTTGCTGGTGTTCACGGCGTTGCCCATGCGGGCTTCTGCGAACAGCGAAGTGACGGCTTCCTTGGAACGCTTGAGCACTTGAGCGGCGTTGTCCAATTCGTCCGCCATCGAGCCGCGCTTCCTCGGCGTGGGCGCGCTCTGAGGCTCAGGCACCGTGATCGAAGGCGAGGGCGTCTCCTTGGGAGGCGCCACATCTATGCCTTTGGACAGATCGATCCAGATCTGCTCCACGCCCGAGCTCTTCAGGCGGGCGAGCGCCTCGGCGTCCTTCACCAAAAAACGGGTCTTCCACAGACCGTGTTTCAGCCACGGTCCGTCGACCGAAGCCACGAACATTCCGGTTCGAACTTCAGAGATGGCGATTTTCTTCAACATGTCATAGGCAGGCCAGCCCTCGGGGTGGGCATTCACCCGCTGCGTTTGATCCGTGTGCTGCTCTGCATCGGCAGCGATGACGGAAAAATTACGGTAGGCCGGCCCCGGATTGTGAGAGGTCCGTCCCAAAGCCGACGCCGGCTCGCCATCTAAGTAAAATCGTGGCGTGCTCCAGACAACGACTCAGGGGCAACGACTCAGGGCAACGATTAGGACAACGATTCAGGGCTTCCCTCAATCCGTTCCGACAACAAGGAGTGGCCATGGCCCTCGATCTGAATGAGCTGAGTGGTCCGCAACGCAGGATCGTTCGCGACGCCTTCCTCGCCGCCTTCACGGCGCAGACCCTGGACCAGTTGCTGCAAGACGAGCTCGACCTGCAGCCACTGGCCACGCTGGTCCCGGCGGCAAGCTTCGAGGCGATGGTGTTCAACCTGATCAATCTTTCCAAACGGGAAGGTTGGACCGACCGCCTCATCGCCGCGGCGGAGCGAACATCCAACAACGCCCGCGTGCGCGGCCTGCGTGCTTCGCTCGAAACGGCAGCCATCGTCGACGTGGCTGCTCTTGAACAGAGAGTCACAGCGGTCGCTCCGGCGAGCGGCGGGCTGGAGCGGCTGGTGAGAGTCGACGGCGGTTTCGCCGACTGGGGCCTGTGGATCGAAAAGATGACCGACATCGGGCGTCGAATCTGCCGCATCCAGTATCCAGACAACTTGAAGATGGCCGGCGGCACCGGCTTTCTGGTCGCCAGGGATCTGGTGCTCACCAACTATCACGTCATCGAGCGCCACGCCCAAGCGCAGCAGGACCCTGCAGACATCGCTTGTCTGTTCGATTTTGCCGTCGGTTCGGCGGCGCCGGTGGCGGTGAAACTGGCGGCAGCGCCGAAATGGCTGGTGGATTGGAGCCCGTATAGTCCGCACGACCCCGGCGATGCCGGCGGTGTGCCCGATCCCGATCATCTCGACTATGCGCTGCTGCGCCTGCAACGAGCCATCGGCGAGGGAAACGTTGCCGGCCAGCCACGCGGCTGGATCCAGATCGACTCGGGTCGGGCGCGGCCCGCGGCCAAATCCATCCTGTTCATAGGTCAACATCCGCAGCTCGAGCCGTTGAAGTTGGCTATCGGCGCGGTGCTCGAGCCAAATGGCAACGGCACGCGGCTGCTCTACGATACCAACACTGAACGCGGCTCCTCCGGCTCGCCGGGCCTGGATGCAGGGTTGCATGCCGTCGTGTTGCATCATGCGGGGGATCCCGACTATTCGCGGCTGCTGGGCCGATATAACCAGGGAATTCCGTTAGACTTGATCGTGCAGCGGATGGCAGCTCGAGGCGTACCTAAGTTCTGGACTTGAGGACGCGCGCATGGCGCTGGACAACCAGCAGCGACGGCAGTTGCGACAGGAGATGATCGGGGCCTTCGACCGGCAGGCGCTCGATCTGTTTCTGCAGGACTGGCTCGACATAGAGCTCGAGCGCGTGGTGCCCGCGGGCAAGAACTTCGACATGGAATGTCAGCTGGTGATCGTGTGGGCCGAGGACAACGGCCGGCTCACGTCGCTGCTGCAAGCGTTCCAGAATCATCATCCCAAGCAAGCTTTCGCCAGTTTCGCCGCGACGCTGCTCGCCAAGGTCACTACCACCGAGACTGCTCCGGGCGCGCCGCATCGTCCGTTCTTCATCAACACGCGTCCGGTGTTGAATCGCAAACAATTCTGGGATCGGCTGAGCTCCCTGGCGAACGGGGCGCCTGCCGGTCGCGTGCTCGCAGTGAACGGCGGGGTGGGAAAATCGTATTCACGATGGCCCATCAGTTACATCTGCGATCCGAGCAGGAACTACGCGCGAATGGTTCGCGTCGAAGCCAACAGTGGCGACGTGCTCGATGTCACGGGTGTGTCGCTGGCCAACGCCATCGTTTCCCGCCTGTGGGGCGATCAACTCGCCGATGTCGACGAGTGGGCCCAGGTGTCGCGCGTCACCAAGGATCTGGCAGCGAAATTGATCGCACGACTGGCGGCATTGCCGGATCGAACCTGGCTGGTGATCGACGAGCTCGACCTGGTGAACCTGGACAAGAGCGCGGTCGAATTTCTTTGCAAACTGTGCGAGGCCGTCGACGGCAACGAATGTCCCAACCTCTGGTTGTTCCTGCTCGGCCTGGAACCCACCAAGCTGAGCGCGCACGTGGCGCCGTATGTTCCATTGGACGTCGTGCATCGGCCGGAGCGGTCGGATATCGAAGATTTCATTCGGTGGTTCGCCCGCACGGCGGGACGTTCCGACGATCCCGTTGTATTGAAGCCCACGGTGGACGCGCTCGATGCACTGTTGCCGGTGGATCCAAATCACGATCACTGGAAGCAGTTCCACAGCCGATTGCACGACACCTGTGAACGCATCAGGCAGGGAACACTGCCGTGAATATCGAGTTCGACGACGGCCGCGGCAACGCATTCGCCTGGCTGGATGGCGCAGCCGCCGATCGCGAGGTGCAGCGCCTGATTGCTCCCTTCCTCGATGCCGCGGCAGTGCTGTCGACGTTCGAGTTGGCAACGTTGCAGCCAGTCGATGCGCGCGCCAATGAGAATAGAAACGAAGCGTTGATCGAGCTGACCAATTTCGCGCGACCGGTGCAGGAATCGAATGTGGACTGCTGGCAGCTCGAAGAGTCGGCGCGCCGCATGGGCCTTCGCCGCCTGAAAGACCGAGAGGGCATGCGACGTGCGCGCGCCGTCAACGTTGTTCATGCACCCGATCCGCTGCAACAGGCGCTCGACACGCTGATCGATTCGAACGACCCGATCGCGCTGGGAACACTTTCGCTCGAGCAGCTGCTCGCGTTCGAGCGGGCTACGCGGTGGTTGGAAGGTATCCTGCCGAACTTACCATCGCGTGCGCAGATCACGGCGGATATCGAGCGACAACGTCAGCTCGAACCGATGCGAAAACTCGCTGGCGAGAATTTCGTGGACCGCGAGGACTATCTTGCGCGGCTCACCGACTACGTGGGTGTGTTGCCGCCCGAAAGCACGTGGCAAAGATTCCGCCGCAATGTGCAATACGTGCGCTACCTGCTTCATCAGCGCCCGCCGCTGCATCTGTTCGGCCCTGGGGGCATGGGTAAATCGGCGCTGCTGGCTCGTTTCATACTGCAACACGCCGGCGATCCATCGCGGCCTCCCATGCCGTTCGTTTACCTCGATTTCGACCGAGGTGCGCTCGATCCGCGGCGGCCGAACACGCTATTGGAAGACGCGATCCGGCAGTTGCTCGCGCAGTTCCCCGACTTCGACGGCGTGCTGGGGTCATTGTCCTCCGAAGTGGCGGAAGTGGAAGGCAGCCATGATGTGCACGAGTCATCCAAGTCGTCTCATTTCAGCGGTGGCGAGCGACTGATCAATCGATTCTGTCGGCTGCTCGATGCGATTGCTCAACGCACCGAGCAGCCGGTGTTGATGATTCTGGATACACTCGAAGAGGCGGAATATCAGGGCACCACCGCGATGCTGGTCACTTGGGCACTGCTCGCGGAGCTGCTCGGGCGCGTCGACCGACTGCGGATCGTGACTGCCGGGCGCTCGCCGCTGGCGAACGATCTGCAGCGCGAACCCGTCGAGCTGACTGGCTTGCCGACGGAGGCCGCTATCGAGCTGATCGTCAAACGCACACAAAAGATGCAAGGCGGGCCGATCAGCGAAGCCGACGCCAGGAGCATCGTCGAGCTGGTTGGCACGGTGCCTTTGAACCTGGTGCTCGCGGCCAAGGTCGTGCTGAGTGAAGATCTCGCAGCGCTGCGCGAAGCAGTCGGGCGTCGGCGCCTGTTTGCAAGGATCAAGCAGGAACAGCAGCAGGGCATGCTGTATCGACGCATTCTCGCGCACGTCCGCAAGCACGACCCGGAGCTGGAGAAAGTGGCCAGTCCCGGGCTGATCCTGCGCCGGATCACGCCGGAGATCATCGAGAAAGTGCTGGCGGCGCCTTGCGAACTCCAGCTCGTAGATGCGAATCATCCGACACGATTGTTCGATGAACTGGCGCGCGAAGTGGGGCTGGTCGATCCATATCTCGAGCACGGCGCGCTATGGCATCTCCCCGCGCTGCGCAGAATCATGCTGCCCGATCTCAGGGCCACCCTGGGTGCGGTGGTCGAAGATATTCACAAGCTGGCCGCGGAGTACTACAGCAAAAGCGACACGACCTTGGGACGAGCGGAGGAGATCTATCATCGCTTGTGGATCGGCGCGAGCTTCGATGAGCTCGACAAGCTGTGGCGTCCCGAGTTCGCGCCTCACCTGCGTGGCGCCTATGAAGAGCTCGAGCCTCAAAGCAAGGTCTGGCTGGCGGACAAGCTGGGCATCGAGCTCAGCTCCGAGCTGCGAGCGCACGCGGACCTGGCGATCTGGGAGCGTCAAGCGGCGCAGCGTGCGCGTACGCTGATCGCCAATGGTTTGTTCGCTGAAGCGTTGGCCGCGGTGCGCGAGCGTCCGCGACCGGAGCGGCCGAGTCCGCTCTATGAAATCGAGTCCGATGTTTTGAAGCTGCTCGGAAACTTCGAAGCAGCCCATGCGGTGCTGGATCGAGGACTCGAAATTTCAGAACAAGCGGGCGATCGGCCGGCGATCCTGGCGTTGATGTTGCGCAAGGGCTTTTTGCTGGAGGGTGAGCGCCAGTTGACGGCCGCCATCCGGATCATGAGCGAGGCTTTGAACATAGCGGCCAGCCTGCGCGATCTCATGAGCACCCTGAGCGCGGGAGTCGCAACGCTGCGCTTGTATCGAAAGATGCAGCAGGAAGGAACATTGGCCGAGAATGTCGGGCAGGCCCGGGAGCGGCTGGGGGTGGTAGCTTATCGGCGCATTCGAGACTTTCAGGTCACGACTCATCAGCGGCTGGTGCAACTGATCAAGCAGAAGTCGGTGCGCGCCGAGTTGCGGTCACGCCCCGCGCTGTTGCAGGAAACGGCGGCCGAGCTCGGTCTCGACGATTACACCATCCTGGAGCAGGCCGTGCTTCAACTCGGCGTCTCGGCCGCCGATCTGATTGCGCTTGCACGCCTGGCGCGGGAAGCCGGGATGGATGAGTTGCATGGACGTTCGCTGCGCAAGCTCCTGTACGATCGAGGCACCTCGCGCGGTTCGGGCCGAATGCTCTCCGAGCTTGTTCCCGTCTATGCAGAGTTCTTCGTGCAACGACTGGCGCGCGCAGTGGACGATGCATTGGAGCGACGCTCGGTGGACACTCCTGGATCGCCCTCATGGCGCCGACCGCTCGCGGTGAGCGCACACGAAATGGCGCAGCTGCGCAATCTGGTGGAGCAGGAGTTCACGCCCGAGGAGTTGGCGTTGCTGGCGCAGGACTATGCGGAAGTGTCGTTACATCAACTCAGTCCCAGCGGCACGTTCAGCATTCAGGTGATCGAGTTGCTGCGATATGCAGAGAAGCACGGATCGCTCGGCGTGCTGCTCACTCACATGGCGCGTGCGCGCCCGGATGGAAGTGAATTGAAGAAGTTCATTCACGGGCTGGATGGGTGGCTGGAGTATATCTAGCGACACCAGCAATGTTTGATGCCTCTGCCGACTCGAAGGGCGCAGCTTGACTCCGCGCGCCCGTGCAAGTTAACGTCGCGCTCGCTAGGGGAGCCCCTGCAGGGGCTGAGAGGTCATTGGCGCATTGCGCAGTATGACGACCCTTGAACCTGATCCAGGTCATACTGGCGTAGGAAAGGCTAAGCGCGATGCGATGTGTTCCCTGTGACATTCCCGTGACTTTCACGTGTCTCAGCGACGTTGCGCCTGCGCTGCTTCGTACCCGGCGTGTCTGGATCTCCAATCACGGAGCATCGGATGAACGCCACCACGGTACCTGTCACCACGACCGCGCTGCCTGCCTCCCGCAAGGTTCACACATCGGGCGTATTGCATCCCGACATCAAGGTGCCGATGCGGGCCATCACGTTGCATCCGTCCGCGCGCGAGCCCGATGTCTTTGTTTACGATTCTTCAGGGCCGTACACCGATCCTCGGGTCAACATTAGTATAGAGCAAGGTCTGCCTCGCATCCGCGAACGATGGATTCGCGCGCGTAACGACGTCGAGTCATCCTCGAGCGTCAAATTTCCAACAAGGCATGCTCCGTTGAGGGCGAAAGCCGGCGCGGCAGTCACGCAATTGGCGTATGCGCGTGCTGGCATCATCACGCCGGAAATGGAGTTTGTCGCGATCCGAGAAAACGTCGGTCGCTCCCGTGCCGTGCCAGCGAACGGTCGCGACGGCAACTCGTGGGGCGCGAATGTGCCAGAGTATGTAACGCCGGAGTTTGTGCGCTCGGAAATCGCGGCGGGTCGCGCCATCATCCCGGCGAACATCAATCATCCCGAGTCCGAGCCGATGATCATCGGTCGGAACTTCCTGGTGAAGATCAACGCCAACATCGGCAATTCCGCCGTGACCTCCAGCATGGCGGAAGAGGTCGACAAAATGGTATGGGCAATCCGCTGGGGCGCGGACACGGTGATGGATCTGTCGACCGGGCGGAACATACACAACATTCGCGAATGGATCCTGCGCAACGCACCGGTGCCCATCGGCACCGTGCCCATCTATCAGGCGCTCGAGAAGGTCGATGGCGTGGCCGAAGCGCTGACCTGGGAAATATTTCGTGACACGCTGATCGAGCAAGCCGAGCAGGGCGTGGATTACTTCACGATTCACGCCGGCGTCCGCCTCCAATACATCCCGCTGACGGCAAATCGAGTGACTGGGATCGTGTCCCGGGGCGGCTCCATTATGGCCAAGTGGTGTCTCGCGCATCACAAAGAAAGTTTTCTGTACG
Source organism: Steroidobacter gossypii (assembly GCF_016801985.1). Classification (GTDB taxonomy): domain Bacteria; phylum Pseudomonadota; class Gammaproteobacteria; order Steroidobacterales; family Steroidobacteraceae; genus Steroidobacter; species Steroidobacter gossypii. The sequence continues at coordinate 112,730 of NZ_JAEVLS010000002.1, forward strand.
AGCACTTCGAGGAGATCTGCGACATCTGCCGGGCCTACGATGTGAGTTTCTCGCTCGGCGACGGGCTGCGGCCGGGATCCATCGCGGACGCGAACGACGCGGCGCAGTTCGCCGAGTTACGCACGCTCGGAGAGTTGACCAAGATTGCCTGGAGCCGCGATTGCCAGGTGATGATCGAAGGCCCCGGCCATGTTCCCATGCACAAGATCAAAGAGAATATGGACGAGCAGCTCAAGCATTGCTCGGAAGCGCCGTTCTACACCCTCGGGCCGTTGACGACCGATATCGCACCCGGCTACGACCACATCACATCCGCCATCGGCGCAGCGATGATTGGCTGGTTCGGAACCGCCATGCTTTGCTACGTCACGCCAAAGGAACATCTGGGCCTGCCGAATCGAGACGACGTGAAGACCGGCGTCATTACTTACAAGATCGCGGCGCATGCCGCCGATCTCGCCAAGGGACATCCCGGTGCGCGTGATCGTGACGATGCGATCTCGCGCGCGCGTTTCGATTTCCGATGGGAGGATCAGTTCAACCTTTCGCTCGACCCCGACACCGCTTGCGCCTTCCACGACGAAACCATGCCGCGTGAGGCGCACAAGCTCGCGCACTTCTGCTCGATGTGCGGACCGAAGTTCTGCTCCATGCGCATCTCGCACGAAGTGCAAGCCGCCGCGCGCGAGTCGGGCATGAATGAAATGGCGCTGAAATTCAGAGAGCGAGGCGAAATCTACATCGATCCGGCGCAGCCTGAAGCCAGCGCGAGCTGACCATGAGGGTCACCATCGTTGGCGCGGGCATCGCCGGCTTGAGCTGCGCCGTCGAGTTCGCAGAGCGCGGCGTTCCCGTTGAAGTCTTCGAGCAGGGTCAGGGCTTCGGGCCGCAAAGCTGCTCGTGGTTCGCCGGCGGGATGCTGGCGCCGTGGTGCGAGTGTGAGCATTCGGCGGAGCTGATCGCAAAGCTTGGTGAGCAGAGCCTTGCCTGGTGGACCAGGCGCGTGCCTGCCTTAGTGCAGAGAGGCAGCCTGGTCGTGGCACACGGTCGACACTTGTCCGAACTGGTGGCGCTCAGCCGTCGCACCACGCACTACGAATGGCTGGACAGCACGGCGGTCGCACGGTTGGAGCCGTCGCTGGCCGATCGTTTTCCTCGTGCGTTGTTCTTCAAGGACGAAGCGCACATCGATCCTCGTGGTGCGCTCCGATATCTCGCTGACCGGGTGATCGCCCTCGGCGGTCGCATTCATTTCGGCATCACATGCACGGACGAGTCGCAGGGCGATCATCTGGTGATCGATTGCACAGGTCTGGCCGCGCGACACCAGTTGCAGGACCTCCGCGGCGTGAAGGGTGAGATGTTGTTGTTGCGCTCGAACGAGATCGTGCTTCAGCGCCCGGTGCGATTGGTTGACCCGAAAACGTCGGCGTACATTGTGCCGCGCGCCGAGGGTGTGTTCATGATCGGCGCCACCATGATCGAAAGCGATGACAGCACTCGCATGACTGCGCGGTCAGTACTCGAACTGCTGAGCGCGGCCTATGCGCTGCATCCGACCTTCGGCGAAGCAGAAGTCTTGGAATTGGGTACGCAGGTGCGTCCGGCATTCCCAGACAACATGCCGCGCATCGTCTGGCGGCGGGACCGCATCTACATCAATGGGTTTTTCCGGCACGGCTATCTGCTCGCTCCGGCCTTCGCGCAGATGGCGGCCGACGCTGTTCTGAAAGAGAAAGGTTGTCGTCAGGTGGCTTATGAGAATCACGCTTAATGGAGAGGATCGCGATGTCGCGGCCACGACGCTGGAGCAAGCGCTGAGCGAGCTCGGTTATACCGAGAGCTTCGTGGCGACCGCCGTCAACGGCTGTTTCATTCCCAAGACGCAGCGGCGTGACCAACGACTCGGCGAAGGCGATCGCATCGAAGTCGTGGCGCCCATGCAAGGAGGCTGAAGTGCTCGTCTATGACACTCAGTTGACCTCGCGGCTGCTGTTGGGGACCTCGAGATACCCTTCGCCGGCCGTGCTGACGGAGGCGGTCAAGGCGTCCGGCACCGACGTGGTCACAGTATCGCTGCGGCGGGAGTCGAGCAGCGAGCGTTCGGGCCAGGGGTTCTTCTCCATCATTCGCTCTTTGGGCGTGCGCGTGTTGCCCAACACCGCGGGATGTCACTCCGCGAAGGAAGCGGTCACCACTGCCCACATGGCGCGCGAGTTGTTCGGAACGACCTGGATCAAGCTCGAAGTCATCGGCGATCGTGCGACGTTGCAGCCCGATGTGTTCGGATTGGTGGAAGCCGCCAGGATTCTTGCCAACGAAGGTTTCCAGGTTTTTCCATATACCACCGAGGATCTGGTGGTCGCAGACAAGCTGCTTGACGCAGGTTGTCGTGTCCTCATGCCTTGGGGGGCGCCGATCGGGTCGGGCCAGGGCTTGAACAATGTGCCGGGCTTGCGAGCCATGCGGGCCCGCTTCCCGAGCGTGCCGCTGATCGTCGACGCTGGCATCGGCGTTCCATCGCACGCGGCGCGCGCCATGGAGTTGGGCATGGACGGAGTTCTGATCAACACAGCCGTATCGCGTGCGGGTGATCCATCAGCCATGGCGGGGGCGTTCAACTATGCCGTGAAGGCTGGGCGCACGGCGTATCTCGCCGAACCGATGATGCCCAGCGATGTTGCGATTCCTTCGACGCCCGAAGCTGGCCTGGCGTTTCTTGCATGAAGCTCGATCCGTTTTATTTGATCGTGGACGACATCGCATGGTTGCCGCGCCTGCTGCCCGTGGGAGTTCGTCTCGTTCAATTGCGCATCAAAGAACGGACGGAGGCCGAGGTTCGACGCCAGGTGCTGCTCGGCAAGCAACTGTGCCAACAAGCAGGCGCGTGTTTGATCGTCAACGACTACTGGCGGATCGCACTCGACGCAGGGTGTGACTTCGTGCACCTGGGACAAAGCGATCTGGATGACGCGGACGTGCCAGCCTTGCAGCGCGCCGGCGTTCGCGTCGGCATCAGTACGCACAGCCATGCGGAACTCGATCGAGCGCTGAGTTTCAATCCGGACTACGTCGCACTGGGGCCGATCTATCCGACCACGTTGAAAGTGATGCCTTGGGCTCCTCAAGGATTGGCCCGCATCGCCGAATGGAAACGTCGCATCGCGCCTTTACCTCTGGTTGCCATCGGCGGCTTGACCGTCGAACGCGTGCCGGACGTCTTCGAGGCCGGAGCCGATAGTGCGGCGGTCGTGTCCGATGTGCTTCGCAATCCATCGCCAGAGTCGCGAGCACAGCAGTGGATCATCGCAACGCGCGCAGCGCTGGCATTGCAAGCGGAGCGCTGAATGCCTCCGCGTGTGCTCGTCATTGCCGGCACGGATTCGAGTGGCGGCGCCGGTCTGGTCAGAGACGTTCAAGTCATCACGGATTTCGGAGCGCATGCCGCGTGCGTGGTTACGGCAGTAACGGCGCAGACGCATAGCCAGGTCGAAGCCACATGTGTGCAGCCCGCCGATCTGGTTCGTCAGCAACTCAGCGCGGCGCTTCGGTCGGGTGACATTGCCGCAATCAAGATCGGCATGCTTGGTAACGCGGCGATCGTGCGTGCAGTGCTGGACGAATTGCCCGACCGACAGCGCATTCCCATCGTGCTGGATCCGGTGCTCGCGTCTTCATCCGGCACGGCGTTGCTGGACGCGGACGGAGTCTCGCTGCTGAGGGATCGTTTGTTGCCTCGTTGCACGGTGATCACGCCAAACTTGCTCGAAGCGGCGTTGTTGCTGGAGCAGCAGGTGGCGAGTACCGGTGAGGAACAGTCCAGGCAAGCTGAAGCTCTGCTCGCGCTCGGGCCGGAACATGTACTGCTCAAAGGCGGGCATGGATCTGGAACTGATGCGACCGATGTTCTCGCCTCGAGCGACGGACCAGCTTCGATACTGAGCTCGGCACGCCTCAGCACGACCATGCGTGGCACGGGCTGCGCCCTAAGCTCCGCCATCGCAGCTCTTCTTGCAGCGGGAGTGGCGATGGAGCCAGCCTGTCGCCGAGCGAAGGCATACGTTCATAAACGGCTGCAGCTCAATTCGACATGCGATCCGTGAGCGTCTGCCGATCCGACGCGCGGCGCGGTTTCAAGTGCAGCTCGCGACGCTTGTAGTCGATGACCAGCGTGTCCAGCAGGCCGATGATGTCCATGCCGATGACCAGCGCCGGCTCGCCACTCATTTTCCAAGCGTCGAAAAGATACATGTCGCCGAACGTCACTCGCATGCCGCGAATAGAAATGTCGCCGATGTCCACGGCCGGCGCGAACAGGGTCTCGCCGTGTTGGACATCGAGGGTCACGCCGATCACGGCATTGGTGACGCCCTGGGATTTCTTGGCCAGCGCAGCTTGCAGACTCTTGTTGCCGATGGTGGCCTGGGCGCCTGTATCCAGTGTGGCGCGCGTGCGCACGCCGGCGAGCCGCACGTCGAACATCAGCAGATGACCATGCCGCAGCTTCACTGGAACGCGGCTGAAGCCGAGCGAGCGGAACGGCCCGGTGGAGCGGATGATGGAGATCTCGTCGTTCTTGAAATCGATGCGGATCTGCTTGTCGCCCAAGCCGTCGGCGCCCAGCACGCCTTCGGCCCCGCCAAACACGTCGGGCACGACCGCGACCTGGCGTTGACCGAGCCACAGATCGCCAACCTCGATGCTGTCGACCTTGATGATCGGCACCACGGCCGAGCCGGTGGCGCCCAGCAACTTCACGGTGCGTGATTCGTTGCTGAGGCCAAGCTGCCTGGCCAGCGAAGGCACCACGGCGGTGCTGTTGGCACCAGTATCGAGCACCAGGCGGAACGGGCCTTTGCCGTTGATATAAACCGGCGCCCAGACTCGGCCGATCCGATCTCGCAGCGTCGGCGCGACGTAGCGCGGCTCCGGCGCTTCGACCACCAACTCTTCCACGCCCGACGGCGGGGGCATGAGCAGTGGCGAATCCAGCAGCGGTGGAACGATAGCAGGTGCGCTCGAAGCGTCCGGCACATTCGGCTTGAAATCGACATTATCGGCCGGTTCATTGGCCAACAGGGCCAGTGGTGCGAGCAGCACCGTCAGCGCAGTCACGAACAGACGCGGGGTCATGGTTCCCTCGACATCGTTGCCAGGCTCGTGAATCCCCATCCTTTACCCGATGATTCGGCCGCGGCCGGCCCGAATCGCATTTCCTGTGTCCTTAGAACGTTTCTTCCGCCATTCGTTCCGACGTGGCCACCCATTGACCATCCCACGTTTCGGCTTCGAACCGACTGGTGAAGGGGAAGCCGGGCGGCCGACGCTTTTCGAAGCGCGGGTCGTATTCGATCTCGGTGGCGTAGCGCGGCTCGCTGGCCGACAAGCTGCCGGCGGACAGACTGCCATAAATCCGCAACGTGGCGGAACGGCCATGGTCGATGTCTCTCACCACAAAGCGCCGGCCAGCGAAAATCGCCGCATGCACATTCAGATCGCCGGGGCCGGTGGTGCCGGGAGACGCCACTTCGACGTACTTGTCGCTCACCATGCCGAGATAATCGCGCGAGTCCGTCACAATCCGCGGGTCCCGGGCGTAGACGATGTCGTCTTCGATCACGATCCGGTGAGGCGAATAGACCAGGATCTTGCCCGCGACCACGCCCTGGACCGCCAAAGTCGTGCCCGGTGTGGCGATGAAATACACCGGATGCTCGGACGGTGAGTTGAGATAGCCTGCACCGGGCGCTCCGTTGGTGCGCCACATGTAACTGCCGTCGGCAAAAAACCGGATGCGAGTGTCGCTGCTGAGTTCGTGGATGCGTGAGTTCGGATCTTCGGGCGCCCAGGCGGACGGCTGCACTGCCTTGGGCAGGTCGATACGGCTGGTGCGTGTTTCCAAGCCGCCGGGAAAAATCTCGGCCTGGCGTCCGCGGCCGCTCGAGAACATCTCGAAGCTGCGCGCCGCCGTGGTGACTTTCCCTAGAAACTTCGGTCCGACGCGCGAGTCGTGCATCACATTGAACTGGGAATTGCTGTGAAAGCGGCCGACGATGACGTCGTCGTGCAGCTGAACCATCGGATCCCAGCGATCCACCACTTGGGTGAATTGCGAGAACGCGAGGCGTTTGAGCATGATCCGCGTCGAAAGCAACTTGCCCTGGTCGGATGCGCTGATCTGCGCGATGACGTGCTCCAGCGCCGTGCCGTCTTTGGCCCGTTCCCAGACCAGCCTGGCGGTGTACTGCTTGCCGTTGTCTTCCCACTGCAGCTGGCTGTCCGGGTTGCCGGCTTGTTGTTCGATCAAACGGGCGAGGCGCTCGGGCAGGGTAGCCAGCTCTTCTTTCGAGGCTGCGTAGGTGGGCGCCGGTTCGACGGTTTCCAGAATGCTCGCGGTGGCACTGCTGTCGGCCGGCAGTTCGGTCAGCACCGGCTGCGGCTGCACTGGCTCGGTGCTCGCTTCTGCCACCTCGAGGGGCGAGGGCGGCTCGGAATCCTGGCCCAGTTGTTCGGCCAGTAACTCGGCGGCGAAGCTCGGCTCCAGTGGCGCGAGCTCCAGACCCTCGCTGCGATCGACATCGGGCGCTTCGATGAACACCAGTTGCGAGGCCACCCGCTCGGTTTCGCCGACGCCGTCGTGCCGACCGCCGAACACCACTGCTGCCAGGAAAATCCCGAGGTGCAACGCTCCCGACGCGACGGCGGCGAGCACACGTCTCGTATCTCTTGCCTCGAGCAGCTCTCGTGCTTCGAGCAGGCCAGGAAGCGCCATGGTGTCCCCACTGGATGCGCCTCCCGATAGAGTAGTCCCAGCCCGGGGGAAAAAGGAGAGTGAAATTTTGTGTGGCTAGTTTTCGGCAAAAAATTAGCGTCGTGCGGGTGAATTCAGCGAGTTATGTGCACGGCCGGCGACTTCTCCGGAATCGCAGTGCTGTTCGGCTTCCGAGCCGGCGAGGGCGACACAGAGATTGATGCTGTTGCCGTTGGCCGCAGTCTGCGCCAGCACATCCCGCACTTCGTTTGCTTGCAAGCGATGTGACAGCAACAGAGCGATGCCGCCGGATACATTGGCCGCCGCCATCGAGCTGCCCGAAACGAAGTCATAACCGTTGTGAGGCACGAGGGTCAGCACGTCGATGCCCGGCGCGAGCAGCACATTGTCGGCCGCGTGTTTATGTCCCACGGCGTCCGCCACCACCACGCCTGGAATTTCCGAGGGGAAGCCGGTGGCCACGCCTTCGGTCGGCAGCGCCGCCACGAAAATCATGTCGCGCGCCAGGCCGTGTTCCACCAGTCGGCGCAGCAGGGGATCGCTCGGGCCGCCGAGACTCAAGTTGACGATATCGGCCTTCATCTCGATGGCCCTGCTCAACGCGACGGCGAGGGTAAAGCTGTCACAAACGGCGCGCGCCGGGCTGGCCGATTCCGACCAGCAGGCCGCCAGCGAATGCACTCGAGCTTCCGGCGCGATGCCGACAATGCCGACCGAGTTGCCGCCCGTGGCGGCGATGACGCCTGCGACAGCGGTCCCATGCGCAGCTCCCCGGGTACGTTGGCCGGTGAAATTGCTGACCGCGATCTTGCTGGCAGCGAGGTCGGGATGATTGATGTCCACGGCCGTATCGATCACCGCGATACTGACTCCTTTGCCTCGCGACCAGGTGTGAGCTTGAGGCACGCCCATGGCAGGCAGGCTGCGTTGCAGTCCTGCATAAGGATCGTTGTATGTGCCGCTGAGCGTTCCGAACGAGTTCAGGGGCTGGGCGGATTCGACTCGCGCATCGTCTCGCAGTCTGCGGAGCAAGTCGGATTGCGATTCGCCGGGATCCATTCGGTACACGATGCAATGGACCCGAAGTTGTGAGATGGGCCATTCGCGCACTGGAGTCAGTCGATAACGCGTCGCCAGTTCTCGTGCCGTCGCACGAGTGCGGGGTGCAATGGCGTATTGCATGGCCGAGCCGTAGTCGCGCGGCGAGGATCCCGCACGAGTGGCAGACATTCCTTCAGTGTTGCGCAAAGTGATGAGGATGAAACGTTCGGGATGGGTCCGAATCAGCTCCTCATCGGCCGACTCGCGCGCGAACTGCATACACGCGGCGAGTGTGAGCATCGCGAGGAGTGCAGCGACATGCTTCATCGGATCGTGCCAACCGCTGTGGGGCTGGGCTCCGCGAACAACACTTCGGGATGTTGACGCAAGGAGGCAATGATCCGACGCAGGTCATTGCCGTCCTTCGTGGCCACCGTGTAGACGCCAGCTTCGCTCGGTCCGGCGACAATGTTGCATTCAACGTCTCGTAACAACTGGTTGATACTTTCCAGCTGAGCGTTCGGAGCAAAAACGACCCGCACGGCCGCGCGGTGGTCCACCGGCTGTGGGCTCGAGAGTGTCTGGTACTGTGGCTGTGGAGCAGCGGCAGATCGGAACAACGCGCCAGTAAGACCCGCGATCGCAACGAGCTGCAGCCAGAGCGCTGCCACCAGCCAGATGCGCTTGATTCGCGCTGGCTTGGCGACTTCAGCAGCGGGCTGCCGATCGAGTTGCGCCAACAGTTTCTGCCACGATGCGCTGGGGGCGGCGATGACTTCGTCGTTGCCACGCATCTGAATGTAAATCTGCCGATGCCGTTGCAACTCGTCGTGACATTCGGTGCACGTCTCGACGTGCGCGAGCACTTCGCGCTGATCTGCGTCACTGGCGCGGCCGTTGACCACCCACGGGATCAACTCCCAGCACTGCTCATGATTGGAATGCACTCGGTGCATGTGCGTTCTCTATAGGTCGGGATTGCCCGCCAGGCGAGGCAACAGCAGGCTGAGTTTGCGGCGGGCGTGGAACAGGCGAGTCTTCACTGTGTTCACCGGGCAACTGGTGATGGCCGCGATCTCCTCGCAGGAATGACCGAGCACGTACGCCAGCTCCAGGCACAGGCGTTGCTCGATGGGCAGCTCCTCCAGCGCTTCTTCGATCCATTCCTGGGTCTCGCAGTCCTGCAGGGCGTCCGCGCCCACCAGCGAGTCGTCGGCTTCCTGCTCGATCAGCTCGAACGATCGCCGGCGTCGGATACTTTTCAGTGCGCGCCGATAGGCGATGCCGACGATCCAGGTGGAAACGCGAGAGTCGCCTCGAAAGCGGTCGGCGCTGTTCCATACGACCAGCAAGGTATCGTTGATGATTTCCTCGGCCAGGTCCTGTCGCTGCGTCAGCCGCATCAGAAAGCGCGACAAGCGACGGTGATACAACACGTAGAGCTCGCGCAGCGCGCCCCGATCGCGCAGGGTGATGCGCCGGATCAGCGCCAGCTCGGCCTCGTTGTTGTTGAGCGATGGCTTGGCGAGCGACGCCACTCTCGCGCTCGTATCATTGTGGGTGCGCGTCATCACGCTGGTAAGTACCCGTTGCGAGCCGCACGGTTCAATCGATGTCGCCGAATCTCCAGATCAAGGTGCCCGACCAGGTACTGGCGGCGCGCTCGTGGCCGAACAACTGGCGCGCGGCCCGATCGATATAGGTATAGGTCAGATGCAAGGTGAGTCGATTCGCCGAATGCATCAGCCCGGCGTGGCCATACCAGTATTGTTGCTCGAACAGCTCGCTCAGATCCCGATAACCCACGCCGACATTGCCGGACCAGCCACCCGCGATGGCCTGATTGGCGCTGATCTCATAGGACAGGGCCGATCGGTCGGCCGCCACGCCCCGGTAGCTTGCATCCGCGTAGTTGGGCGACCACGCCACGGTAGCGAACAGGGCGGAGCGATAGCCCAGCGAGGCGGCCAGTTCGTCATAGTCGTACTGAACATAGGGCACGTCGTCCGGATAGTAATAATGTGTGGCCGTCAGCGTGCCGATCCACTCTGGCGTGATCCGCCAGGCGCGGGCGGCGTACAGGTCGATTTCCAGGTTGGCTCCGGGCCCGTCGTAGCGATCGATGCTGGAAGCCCAGGCGCCCACGGTCCAGTGCTCGTCGAGCTGGGCTCGCAAACCGCCTTGCAGCGCCGGTTCGCCTCGCGTCTGTGACAGGCCCTGCTGAACGTAGTCGCTGGTCAACGCCAGCGAGCCGCTCCATTTCACTTCGGCATGGCCCGTGCCGGCCAGCGCCAGGCCCGAAATAAGAACGCTGCAGGCAGCCCACGGCGGCAACGTTGTTTGCCGCGAGTCGCTCGCCGCATCGTTACAAAGACGCCTGGTCATGTCGGGCCGTCAGCGTGCTGTTCGTCCGAGAGACTCTCGGTGCGAACAGCATACGCGCTGCCACGGCCCAATGAGAACTGTCAGAAGCGCTATCTCAATTGTTCGCTGCGCCGGCGGTAATCCAGGCTCTGACATCGGCGATCAACGCTGCATCGAGCGGTGCTCCGCCCAACGGCATGCGTGCGCCAGTGATGCTGGGACCGCCTTCGATCTTGCGAACCAGATAGCTCGCGTCGGGATTGCCGGGAGTCACTCGCTGCAACGACGGCTGCTCTGTACTTGCGACACCTACAATGGCGGCGTGCGTAGCCGCCGCGTTCGACAGATTCATGGACGCAGGCAGCGAGCTGCCTCCGCCGGTGTGACAACCCGCGCAGCTGGGTGTGAAGATGGTGGTTTGCAACTGCGTCAATGTCACTGCGGCCGGCGCTTCAGCTTCTGTCGACAACTGTCCCCGCAGAGCGCCACCCGGCGAGGCCGGCGTGTGCACGTCGACGTAGAGGCGATCGGCTGCCAGCGCGTCGCGCTCCGCTTGGGTGATGCTTTGTTGCTCCAGCAACCAGTGGGATGCGACCGCCGGATCTTTCATCAATGTGAGTAGCGGAGCTGCGGCGTTCTCGCCCGCGGGCGCGTTATGCACGTGAGCTTCGGTTGCGTCGTCGACTCCAGTTGTTTGCACGTGAACGGTGGCTGTGTTCGACGACTCGTTGATTGTCATCGCGGCGAAACCCGTCGCCGTGTTCGTCTGTGGCGGCGCCACGTTGGCGCCGCTGAGACCGGCGATCCCGACCACAACGCCTTGGGGTTTGATTTGACCGCGAATCTCTCCGCCGGGGTGAGCGGCGGAGTGAACGTTCACATACAACTGGCCGGCGAGCAACGCGTTGACCTGATCGGCGTTCAAAACATCGCCCGTTTCGACCTCCCAACGATTCGGATCGGCTGCGCTCGCCAGGAAATCTACGATCACCGGTCCGTTCGTGCCGGCGATACCGTGGTGAATGTGCGCGAGGGTTGCGGTGATGCCGCTGAGTGTGACGCCGCCTGTGACCACGCCGGTCACCAGATTGAATGTGAGCTGCCCCGTGCCCGTCGCGGTGGAATTGGTGCTCGGAAATACCTCGGCGGAGCTGACCGCCACATTGATCGTGGGAGAATTCAGCACGTTGACTGTGGCTGCGGCGGACGTGGCAGAAACATTGGCTGCGTCCACCACGCGTGCAGTCACTGAGTGCGCACCGTCAGCAACGGTGGACGTGTCCCAATCGGTGGAGTAGGGCGCGGTGGTGTCGGTGGCGATCACATTGCCATCGACAAGAAACTCGACGCGGTTCACGCCGCTTCCTGCGGTGGCGTTTGCAGTCAGCTGCACGGTCCTGTTGACCGAACCGCCGGACGGCGCCGTGAGCGACACCGTAGGGGCGGCGGGTTGCGAATCGCCGCCTCCGCCGCCATTGCCACCCCCGCCGCCGCAACCGCTCAGTATCCATGGAGCGATCAGCATCACTGCGAGCGAGGAGTATCGCCAATCGATGCTCGTTCTTCTCTGCATGCGCATGTCTGCGCTCTCCGCGTGGCGTCGATGTTTCTGCGTCACTTGTCTGTACATGAGTGCCCGAGTGCGATCGCGAGGTTCAAAGAGTAGGAATGAACCGCGCGAGGGCATCGAGGCACTCACGGGCCAGCCAGCAACGATCTGGCGCTGGAAGCGGAAGGGGTGTGCATGAAGCTGGCGAGTTTTTCTGCGTTGTGTATGACGTGCACACTGGTCGCGTGCGCTGGAGACGGAGAAGGGCTGGACGAGAACGGTCGGCCCGCGGGGGAAGACAGCGGCACGTTGCAACCGACTTTCCAATCCATCCAGTCATTGGTGTTCACGCCCGCTTGTACTGGATGCCACGCAGGCGCGGCCGCGCCGCTCGGCCTACGACTCGATGAAGGCGCTTCGTATGCACTGCTGGTGAATGCACCCAGTGTCGAAGTGCCTGCGCTGATGCGCGTTCAGCCGGGCAATCCGGATGCGAGCTATCTGATCCAGAAAATCGAAGGAACAGCTGCGGTGGGAGCTCGCATGCCGCTCAATGCGCCACCGCTGCCGCAGGCGACAGTCGATGTGATTCGCCAATGGATTGCCGATGGTGCGCCCAATACCTCTGGAGGCGGGAGCCAGAAAACTCGTATCGAGTTCGCGCACCTGATCGCAGTGTCGCCCATGCGCTTCGAGAGCGCGCCGGCTTCGATGCGCGAGATCGTTGTGACCTCGGATACCGAGCTCGACACGTCTTTATTGCAATCGGATCTCGTGACGTTGCGAGTCAGCGGCGGGGATGGCGAATTCGCAGCGGGCAACGAGCGAACCGTGCCCGTTCAGGTGAGGGTTCGATCCACACAACCGTCGGTGCTGGCGATCGAGCCACGCGTGACGCCTCTGGCCGCCGACGAATATGAGTTGCGCATCAGCGGCAGCGATCCGGTAGCGCTCGCGGACCTGGCGGCTCGGCCCATCGACGGCGATCACGACGGTACCGCCGGAGGCGATTTCGTTCTGCGCTTCACAGTGGAGACGGCGCGATGAGGGCGGGCGCTGTGTTCTTGCAGATCTGTGCGCTCGTGGCGCTGTTTTCAGCCAGCGTGGCTGGCGTTCGAGCCGAGCCGTATTTCGCCGTTCGCGAAGGGCTCAAGTGCAGCAACTGTCATTTCAACGCAGCCGGCGGCGGCATGCGCAATGCTTTCGGCAATGGCTGGGCGCAGACCGCACTGCCGGCCCGTCGCATCGAAGGCATAGAATCCGATGCGTGGACGGGCGTGGTGAATCGCTTCTTCGCGCTCGGCGGCAATCTGCGAGCCAACGCCACTCATACGGATGTGCCGGACAACGACGCTCGGTCCGAGTTCGATCTGGAAGAGGGGCGGGCCTACCTTGCGATCACGCCCATACCGGATCGATTGGCGGTCTATTTCGATCAACGGTTCGCACCCGGCGGCAGCACCAACCTGGAAGCGTTCGCTCGCTACACAACTGAGGATCAACGCTGGCAGGTGCAGGCCGGACAATTCTATTTGCCGTACGGGCTGCGCCTCGAGGACGACGGGGCCTTCATTCGGCAGGTGACTGGCATCAACTTCGCGACCCCGGATCGCGGCGTGCAGGTGGGATACGAGTCCGGCTCGCTGTCGACACAACTTGCCGTGTCCAACGGCACGGCGAGCGGGCCGGAGCCCGACGAAGGCAAGCAGGTGAGCTTGCGCGCCGAGCATGTGCAGAGAGTCTGGCGCGTCGGGGCGGGCTTCAATCTGAATCACACGGACGCGGGCGACCGTCAGATGCAAGGCGTTTTTGCCGGTCTTCGCACCGGGCCCATCGCATGGCTGGCCGAGGCGGACTACCTCACGGATGAAACGCTCGGCCCCGAGGAGCGCAAGCAGTGGGTCGGGCTCATCGAAGCCAACTGGTGGATCTCACAAGGTCACAACCTCAAGCTCACCGCCGAGGTGTTCGAGCCGGACACCGACGTTGACGAAGACGAGCAGAACCGCTACAGCCTGGTTTATGAACTGTTTCCATTCCAGTTCGTGCAACTGCGGCTAGGCGCGCGCATCTACGACGGCATCCCGCAAAACGACCTGCAGAACCGCAAGCTGTTTTTTGCGCAGCTGCACGGATTCTTCTGAGCAAAACGAAAGCGCGACGTGCTCCGCTCGCGGGCGTCACATCTGCGCAATACGGGGTTCAGTTCGACCAGTCGGTGAGACCTTCGCGCCGGTTGAGCTCGATAAAGGAAGGCATGGAGCGCATCCGGCGAATGTAGGGCGCGAGATTCTTCCAGGTGTCTGCAGGGCGCGGCATGTTTCGCGACCAGCGCATCAGCATCGTGCCCAGCAGATCAGCGGTGCTCAACTGATGGCCGACCAGATGACTGCGACCGTCGCTCAAGCGCGCATCCAGAAGGTCCCATGCGCCTTCGATTCGGCGGCGGGCCAATGCTTGCACCGCTTCGGCACCGGCGGGATCGCCGTCCTTTCCCGCATAGAACCAATCGCGCATGGCGGGCAGCACCGTGTTTGCCAGATAGATCATCGTCTCCAGCCATTCAGCGCGGGCAGCGGAGCCAGGCGTCGGCGCCAGCCCCTTGTCTGGATGACGTTCGGCCAACGACATCAGCAGCGCGGTCGATTCGGTGCGCGGAGCGCCGTCGATCATCAGGGTCGGAATGCGGCCGCTCGGATTGAGTTTGAGATATTCGGCAGAACGCTGCTCCCCGGCATCGATGCTGACCAGCTTCGCCTCGAAAGGCAGCTGCATTTCGATGAGCATCCAGTGCACAGCCATGCTCGCCGCACCGGGCGAGTAATAAAGAGTGTAGGTCACTGCGGTTCCTGCGCGTGAAATAGCGAAGTATGGCAGGCGAAAGTCGGCCTGCACAGCCAGCTCCGGATGGAGCGCAATCTTCGCTCCCTGTAGTGCGTCGATACCCAGACGCGGAAGCAAAGGTCATGGTGCGACTCACGTTGATGGTGCTGTTCGTGTGCGTTTTACAGACGGCGATGGCCGATTAGCGCTTTGACAGCATGGTCTGGCGGAGAAGGATCGTGGCGCGGAGTTGCACTTCACGCTGCCTGCATAGCATTCAGCGAGCCAGGGGCCGCGCCAGCCGTCCTTTCTGCTTTTCTTCGTACATGAGGGCGTCCGCCTGCGCGAGCATTTCCTCCACCGAGAGCGGCTGATGCGGATCGGAAGTCACGATGCCCACGCTGACACACAGGTGAAAGCGTCGCTCCGGTTGCATGTTTCTGCGCCGTAGCTCCTGGTGAAGGCGCTCGCGGATCAGGTGTTCGCTATTGCCCTCGGTCGTGGGTAGCAGCAGTGCAAACTCGTCGCCGCCCAGGCGGCCGATGATATCCGACTCGCGAAAACAAACACGCAGCACGTCCGCGATCTCGCCGATGGCGGCATCGCCGGCTTGATGACCCAAAGTGTCGTTGATGGGCTTCAAACGATCCATGTCGATGAACACCACCACAAAGCGCTCGCCAGTACGCTTCACGAGCATGGCGTGCTGCTCGGCGCGCATCAGAAAGCCGCGGCGGTTCGCCAGGCCGGTGAGCTCGTCGAGAGTCGATTCCTTGCGCAACGCCATCTGCATGCCGTGTCGCTCGAACGCGTAACGCAACGCGCGCACCAGCAGGCTCGTGCTCATTTGACCTTTGATCAGATAATCCTGCGCGCCGGCGTGGAGCGCCTCGATCGCCGCTGCTTCGTCGTCGAGACCGGTCAACACCACCAATGGCACGTTGGGCGCGGCCCGCTGCACCCTGTGGATTGCATCGACGCCGCCGCCGTCGGGCAGCCCCAGATCCAGCACGATCATGTCGGGGCAGGTCCCGGCCAGGAAGCCGAGCGCCTTGTCGATGGTGTCGCGGTGCTCGAGCTCGAATTGAAACGCACGCGCCTCTCTGATCATCTCCGTGAACAGGCGGACATCGCCTGGACTGTCCTCGACCAGCAGCAGCCGGATCCGCCTATCGAACATCATTGGCTCCGTGCGGGGGAAGTTTGACGAAGTTGAGCCAGAAACTTTCGATGGAATGCGCGACTCGCAGGAATTGCTCCAGGTCCACCGGCTTGCTGATATAACAATTGGCGTGACTGCTGTAGGCGCGCGCGATGTCTTCCTCGGCGGTGGAGGTCGTCAACACCACCACCGGGATCTGCCTCAGATGTTGGTCCGCCTTGATTTCGGCCAGCACTTCGCGGCCGTCCTTGCGGGGCAGATTCAAATCGAGCAGCACCAGATCCGGTTGCCGGACCTCGCGGTATCTGCCTTCGCGTCGCAGGTAGGCCAGCGCCTCGACGCCGTCGCGCACCACGTGCACATTGTTGATGACCTTGCCTTCCTTGAAGGCCTCCAGGGTGAGCCGGGCGTCGCCCGGATTGTCTTCGACCAGCAGAATCTCGACGGCGCCCGTGATCATGAGGTCAGACCCTCGGTGCGTGGAATCGTGAACAGAAAGTTGGAGCCTTTGCCGGGTTGCGACTCCACCCAGATCTGACCGCGGTGGCGCGCCACAATTTTTTTACATAGCGCCAGACCGATGCCGGTGCCCGAGTATTGCTCGCGCGTGTGCAGTCGCTTGAACATCTGAAAAATGCGCTCGAAATACTGCGGCTCGATGCCGATGCCGTTGTCGCGCACCGAAAAGATCCAGTGGTCGGGCGTCGCTTGCGCGCTCACATGCACCTCCGGTTGCTGACGGTTGCAGTACTTGAGCGCGTTGCCGATGAGATTCTGAAACAGTTGAGTCAGCTGCGTGGCATAGCCGACCACGGTAGGTAACTGTTCCACGGTGATCACGGCGTTGCGCTCTTTGATGGATTGTTTGAGCTGCGCGAGCGCGGCTTCGCACACGGTGGCGGTGTTGATGGGCTGCGGCGACTGACCTTTGGTCGATAGTCGCGCGTATGAGAGCAGATCCAGAATCAGCGTTTGCATGCGCTGCGCGCCGTCGACGGCATAGCCGATGTACTCATCGGCCTCTGAATCGAGCTGACCGCGGTAACGACGCGCCAGCAGCTGGGTGAAACTCGCCACCATGCGCAGCGGCTCCTGCAGATCGTGCGAAGCCACATAGGCGAATTGTTCGAGCTCCGCATTGGAACGCGCCAGGTCTTCGGCATTGCGGGCGATCTCCTCCTGAGCGCGAGCGCGCTCGACGACCTGACCCAGTTGGGTGCCCACGTTCGCCATCACATTGAGCAGCTCATCGTCCGGCTCTTCCACCCGGTGCGAGAAGAACTCCAGCACCGCCACCACTTTGCCTTGTACCAGCACCGGGAAACCGAAAGCGCCGCGCACATCGAGCGCGGCCACTTCGACATCCGCCGCGAAACTGCTTTCGTCCCTCACATCACGGATCCATGCGGGCTTGCCGGTTTTCACGACTCGACCGGGCAGTCCCATGCCGGCGTGCAGGCGGGTTCGTTGGGTGGCATTGCACAGCGACGCGAATCGCTCCGGATCGTCGACGTGCCACAGCGAGCTGGAAATCAGGTCAGCGGAATCGGGTGCGCAAAGATACACGTGCCCCACCGGCCAACCGGTGTGTGCGCAGATCCGGTCGAGTGCAAACTGCAGCACGGTGTCCGTCGATGTCGCCTCGTTGGCCGCGACCGCCACCGACTGCAGCAACTCGACGAACGAGACCTGCCGATGCAGCGCCTGCGTGGTTCGCTCGAGCTCGCCAATGCCGTGTTGAATCCTGGATAGCGCAGGCCGTAACACCACCAGTCCTTGCAACAACAGTACACCCAGCAGCGACATGAGCATGAAGACATACAATCGATCGCGGCGAGCCTGGCGAGTCTCGGAATTCTGTTCATAGTGCGATACGAGTTCGCTCAACCTTTGCAGATAACTCTGCTCGTGACCGAGCAGTTCGTTTAGCAGGGAGCCGATCTCCGCGGATGACAGCTGCCCAAGCAAGCGCTGCACCGACCGGCTCATGGCCACGTAGGCGGCATCGATCGTTGCGAAAGTCCCGGTGTTCTCGGGCTCGACGTTCGCATGCACGGCGGCGCCGCCGACTCTCTTTTTCACCCCGCCGATGAGCATCGCCGCCGCACCGTCCGGGTGGTTTTGTTTCAAGGATTCGTGCGAGCGTCTCCACAGGACCCACGTCTCTCGTGCACGTCTCGCCAGTTCCTCTGCCTCGGTGTTCTCGAGAGGGCGGGCCGCCAGCAGCAGATCCCTGGACAGTTCCCGGCTCAACATGATTTGCCGGCTGGCTTCGTTGATCAGCCGGGAATCCTGCGCCAGCTGCCGGCCTTCCTGCTCGATCAGCACGATGCCCAGGATCGACACCAGCCCCAGCACCGCCAGAAACAAAAAATGACGCACCGTGAGTTGCCGGGTGTGCGACAGCGAATCGATTTTCAGATTCGCCATCGGCGCCAGGCCGAGCAGCAGCAACGTGATCACGATGATGGCCACCGTGCCGAGCGCCGAAACGCCGACCGCGCGTGATACATCGTGGAGATGCGTAGTGGAAGGGATGAATGTCACGGCTGCCATGCCGGTGTAATGCATCACCGGAATCGCGGCGCCCATCACCAGCGCGCTCAGGAGTTTCTTTCGGCTCCACGCCTTGGGGTCGGCGCGCAGATGAAAGGTGAGCCACAGCGCCACGAACGAAATGACGATCGCCAGCACCACCGACAGCGCGACCAGGCTGGGAGAATAGGTATGAATTGCCGCGAGCCGCATGGCTTCCATGCCGACGTAGTGCATGGTCGCGATGCCTCCGCCCATGACGATGCTGGCTAGCGTGGCGCGCACCAGCCCCATCTGCTTGCGGCTGACCACGAACAACGCGACGGCGGAAGCAAACACTGCGGCGAGCAAGGACAGCACCACGGTGGGCCAGTCATAGCGCACCGGAATTGGCAATCGGAATGCGAGCATGCCGACGTAGTGCATCGACCAGATGCCCACACCCATGCAGATGGCTCCGCCGACGAGACGCACCAGGCGCAGGGAGCCGCGCGCCGCATTGATTCGGACGGTGAAATCGAGTGCCGCATAGGCGGCGAGAATCGCAATCACAACCGACAGGCTGACGAGCAGAACATCGTATGACCCGCTCAGCGCCGCAGTCGATGACGACATGATGGATCCTTCTCTAATTGTTATCGCCGTTCCCGGCGCGATTCTCTATTCGCTCGCCGAGGAACGCAAAAGGGAAGGCCGCAGCGCGCGGTGTGTTGGTACTTGCCGCGCTACAGCAGAAGCTTTATAGATATTTGAGAATCAACCTTCCGCGCTGCTGCTTCGCATGGCAGCGTCCGTTACGGACGGCTTCGAGGGCACCCAGCGCGCGAGTGCAGCGCGCAAAGTGGCGCGACTGAAAGGCTTGCCAAGGTAGTCATCCATGCCGGCGGCGAAGCAGGCTTCGCGAGCTGCGCTCGTGGTATCGGCGGTCAATGCGATGACAGGGATGTGTCGGCCTGTGCCTTCGCGTCGCCGCCACTCCGTGGTGGCCGCGAACCCATCCATCACCGGCATGCGGCAGTCCATCAGCACGACGTCGTAAGACGTGCGTTCCAACATTTCGAGGGCGTGCTGCCCATCGTGCGCTGTATCTACGTCGACGCCGAGCGAACTCAACATGCCTTCCGCCACATCCCGATTGAGCGCCTGATCTTCGACCACCAGCACACGCACGCCCGGCGCCAGCGGTTTCATGGGAACGGGATGTGCACCGATTTGCGAGGTATCCACGCTGGCATCACCGATCAGCGTGCGTTGTAGCTGCTGGAGGCGCACCGGCTTTGTGACTTCCGCATCGAGCCACTGCAGGTCGTTCCGCGGCGTTGGCCCGAGATTCACGAAGCTAGCCAGACGTATGATTCGCGGTCGCACTGCGCGTTCAGCGATCACGGCCTGCAGTTGTTGGATGGACGCGCCATCCAACAGCGAGTGGTCGATGACCATGGCGTTGTAGGCAGTCGCGCGCAGTTCTCTCATCACTTCAGCAAAGCTGCCTACGCCCGTGGCGTGTGCGCCCCACTCATCGAGCGTGTGAGCGAGAAAGCGTCGCACGGCTGCATTGTCGTCCGCGACAAGAACCCGTAGTCCGACCACCTCCGCGAACGGTGCAGGCGCCTGCGCATCGGCTTCGGCCAGTTGCAACGAGAGGTCGACAGTGAATGTCGAGCCGGCGCCGGGCGTGCTCGCCAGCGAGAGTTTGCCGCCCATCAGATCCACGAGTTGCCGTGCTATCGCCAGGCCCAGGCCCGTGCCGCCGTAACGGCGCGTAGTCGATGCATCTTCCTGTACGAACTCCTCGAAGATCCGCGCTTGATTCTCCGGCGCGATGCCGATGCCGGTGTCCGCCACGTCGATGCGCACGCGCAATCGGTCGCCTTCGACGCCGGGCGAGCTCACTCGCAATGTGACTTCGCCGCTTTCGGTGAACTTCACGGCGTTGCCGCCGAGGTTGACGAGGACCTGCCGGAGGCGCACCACGTCGACTCTTACTCGCGGTAATGGTCGTGGCGGGGTATCGCACATGAGCTCGATATTCTTGCCGGATGCGCGCGCGGCGAGCATTTCCGCGGTCTGCTCGACCAGCAATACGAGGTCGCAATCGACCGGCGCAAGTTGCAGACGACCTGCTTCGAGCTTGGAGAAATCGAGCACGTCGTCGACGATGGCCAGCAGCGAGTCGGCTGAACGATGGATGCCGTCGGCGAACCGCCGCTGCACGGGGTCCAGTCGCGTATCCAGCAGCAGCTCGCTCAATCCGAGTACGCCATTCATGGGCGTGCGCAGTTCGTGATTCATGCGCGCCACGAAATCGCTCTTGGCGCGACTCAGCACTTGCAGCTGATGGTTGCGCTCTTCCAGCTCGCGAGTGCGCACGGCGACCATTTCTTCCAGCTGGCGTTTGTGCATCAACTCGCGCGTGCGCCGCAGTCGTAGCAATCGCCCCACGTATAGGAGGGCGCAGACAACGATCGCGAGATAGATCACGCGTGCGACAAAGGTATTCCACCACGCGGCGGTAACGTGAACTGGAATGGTGAGGTCCTGCTCGCTCCATGTGCCATCGGCATTGCTGGCGCGGACCCGGAAGATGTACTCGCCTGCGTCCAGGTTGGTGTATGTCGCGCGATGCGCCGAACCCGCTTCCACCCAATCTGGGTCGAAGCCTTCCAACCGGTACAGATAGCGATTGTTCGCGGGTGACATGAAATCGAGCGCAGCGAATTCGAACGTTACCAGCTTGTCGTCGTGCGCGAGGACGAGAGGGCGATCCGCACCGGGAAATTCTGCGAACGGCAGATGTTGATTGAGGATCGCGACTGAGGTGAGCGCCACACGCGGCGGCGGCGCGGGCGAGGGCTCGGCATCCGGCAGAAAGGCGTTGAAACCGCCGTTGCCGCCGAAGTAGAGCGTGCCGTCGCGCCCACGATAATGAGCGTTGAAATTGAATTCATCCGCCTGTAGGCCGTGCGGTTCGCGGAACAAACGATTCGAGCCGCTGCGCGGATCGATGCGCACGAGACCGTTGTTCGTGCTGAGCCACAGATGGCCCTCGCGGTCCGACTCGATGCCGTACACCACCTGGCTGGGCATGTTCGTCAACCGCTCGTCCCGACGGAAGCGCACAGCGTCCGGCTCATCCGATCCGCCGACCACGCGATCGAGACCGCCGCCCGCGGTGCCGACCCACAACGTGCCGCTCGGATCGATGTGTAGAGCGTAGACGGTGTCGTCGCTCAGACTGCTCGGATCGCGGTCATTGCGACGAAAGTGATGGAAACGACCCGTGCGGGGATCGAGCAGATTCAGGCCGCCACCGATGGTGCCGATCCAAAGATTGCCTCGCACATCTTCGACAATGGCGCTCGCGCCCGGATTGCTGAGCGAACTCGTATCCGTTCCGTAGGGATAGCGCGTGAGATTGCCGGTCGCACGATCGATCCGCGCGAGTCCGCCGCCGTAGGTGCCGACCCAGATCGTTCCGTCGCGCGCCTCGTAGACGCACATCACGCCATCGACGGGCAACGTCGTCGGATCGCCTGGAACACTGGGGTAGGTGCGAAGCGTGCCGCTTTTCACGTCGAAGCGGGCGAGGCCGCCGCTCATCGTGCCAATCCACAATGCACCATCACGATCGTGCAGTAGAGCCATCACGCCATTGTCAGGGAGGCGTAGCGGCCCACTGGACTCACGTGTGTAGCGGCGCTCGGTTCGCTGGATCGTGTCGATCTCCACCAGACCGTCGGCGGTTCCAACCCACACAGTGCCTTCGCCATCGTCCGCGAATGCGTTCACCGCGGTGTTCGCAAACAGGCTGCTGCGATAGTGACCGAGCGTCCAGCTCTTCGGGCTCCAATGACTGGCGCCGCCAGCGCGCGTGCCGACCCATAGCACGCCGCCTCGATCCTGATACAGCGACATCACATCGTCGTCGCGCAGACTGTGCTGATTGTCTGGATCCCGGCCATAGCGCACGAAGGTCTGGGACGAGGGTTGGAACAGATTGAGCCCGTCGGACGTGGCGATCCACAGCCGCTGCGCGTCGTCTTGCATCAAGGCGCGTACGCGATCGCTGCTGATCGAGCGCGGGTTGTTTGCATCTCGGCGAAATGAAGTGACCTCGCCAGTGCTCGGATCGATCCGGTGCAGGCCGCGTTCGAACGTGCCAACCCACAGTGCGCCCGCGTGATCCTCCAGAATGGCGCGCACTCGCGATCCATCCAGTGGGCTGCCCAATGCAACGTCGTTCGAGAAATCATTGGTATCGGGTTCGTAGCGGCTTAAGCCGTGGTCCGTACCAACCCAAAGCCGACCCGCGCGATCCGAATAAAGCGCAAACACTCCATTTGAAGGCAGCGAGCGTGCATTGCCGGGCTCATTGCGAAAGTGCCGCACGCGACCGGTGCGAGGATCGAGCATATCCAGACCCTGTCGCTCCAGGCCGGCCCAGATCATGCCCGCGGCATCGATGTGCAAGGTGCGCACAGCGTCGTCGCCGAGGGAGTGCGGATTGTTTGGATCGTGCCGGAATTGTTGAAAGCGATCGTGGCGGCGGTCCCATCGCGCTACGCCGCCACCTCGGGTGGCGAGCCACAAGTCGCCGCGCGCATCTTCCGCAACTGACCAGATGTAGTCGCTCGCGAGCCCATGCTCGTTGCCGCGCTCGCGGCGATATTCGCGGATGGAGTAACCGTCATAGCGGTCGAGGCCGCTCTCGGTCGCAAGCCACAGGAAGCCCTGCGAGTCCTGCAGGATGCTCATCACCGTACTCTGCGACAGACCGTCGCGCATCGTCAGATGCTCGAAGTACATGGGCCGCACTTCGGGCACGGGCGGCGCTGCCTGCGCGGTGGTGAAAACCGCGCAGGCGAGCAGGGCAGCGATGCATCTGAGCCCGCGATGAGCCACGGCTCGGTTACTGCTTATTCCTGCGGCGCCGGTTCGACACTGGAACTGCTCGCCGAGGCGTTGCTCCAGGTGAAGCCATTGCTCCAGGCGTAGTTGTTGCTCCAGGTGAAGCCGTTGCTCCAGGTGAAGCCGTTACTCCAGGTGAAACCTTCGCTCCAGGTGACTGAGTCGCTGCTGGGCGGACTGCCGTCCCACAACAGACCATCGAGCGTCGAAGCCAGCCCCACCAGCAACTGCCCGAGCAGCGGCAGGCTGCCC
This sequence comes from Steroidobacter gossypii, assembly GCF_016801985.1. Taxonomy (GTDB): domain Bacteria; phylum Pseudomonadota; class Gammaproteobacteria; order Steroidobacterales; family Steroidobacteraceae; genus Steroidobacter; species Steroidobacter gossypii. The sequence goes on from NZ_JAEVLS010000002.1 coordinate 136,136, forward strand.
AGCGGGCTCAGCAGCTGTGTCAACAGTCCGGGAGTCTGCTCAACTTCCATGATGTAGTAATTGCCGTTCTCGTCGCGATTCGCGCGGCCACCGTAGTGCTGCAGCCCCGCGAGATCGGCCGCGACGTTGAGACCTTGATTCGCGCAGTTCGTAGCGGTGCTGTAGATCGCATCCTGCGCATTCACGAGGCCAGCGCCTTGTTGGAACACTGTGTAGGCGAGGGTGCCGTCGCCTTTCACAGCGGGACGCGCGCCGTCCATCAATCGACATTTCACGCTGTTCGGCGATAGTCCGGGATTCGCTTGCAGGATGAGTGCGACGACGCCGCTCGTCACCGCGGCGGCTTGCGAGGTGCCCGACATAGTCATATCGGGATAGCGAGTGTCGAGCCACTGCGGGAATCTTTGCGCGAGTGTGCCATCGTCCGGCGCATACGCGCGGATGTGACCGCCCATCGCGACGACTTCAGGTTTAACGAAGCCTTCGTAGGTCGGTCCCGCGGACGAGAACGAGGCAAGGCGATACATGCCTGGCTCGTACGGGTGATACGCATCTGTGACTGCGCCGACGGTGATGACATACGGGTTGTTGCCTGGCACGCCGATGCTCATGGGTGCGGGACCCTCGTTGCCGGCGGCGGCCACGACGACTACGCCCGAAGCCCACGCCGCCATCACGGCTTGATTGAGCGGATCGTCCCAGTAGTGTGAACGCACCGGCGCGCTCAGCGAGAGGTTGAGCACGCGAATGCCATAAGCGAGGCGCTGGTTCACTGCCCACTGGATGCCGGCGATGACGTCGAAGTAACGGCCCATGCCTTCACTGTCGAGCACGCGCACCGACACGAGGTTCACGCCGGGCGCCACGCCTTGGTAGCGGCCCGTGGATGCGATGGCGCTGCTGGCGATGATGGAAGAAACGTGCGTCCCGTGACCGTTCAGGTCGTCGATATCGCGGCTGTACTTGTTTAGCGACAGCAGAGGATAAGCTTGGGGATTTTCGCGTGCGAGGATGACATCGTACTGCGCGAGCACTCGCGGATTGCGACCAGAGGACGACTGCTGCAGCGGGCCCTTGTCCGCCCACACGCCCGTGTCGAGCACCGCGACTGTGACGCCTCGCCCTGTGACGCCGCCCGTATGCATCGTCGCGGCGCCGACCTGCGTCGGATAGTACGTCTCCGGAGGCGCACTAGTAGTGCTGCTCGAGGTGACCGACGCGTCGTCATACACGCGCAAACCATCCACGGGTTCTTCCCAAAGCCTGGCGAGTTCGTTGCCATCTAGAGCGGCCCCGACAGCTCGAATGATTCCGAGGTCGCCCGTGATCTCGCCGCCGGCGCGGGTCACTGCGCGTCGCGCTAGTTCCGTGCTCGCGGCTTGAACTATGTAATTCTGACGCACTCCGATGGGAGCACTCTGTACTGCGTTGCCCGTTGTACCTACAACCGGATCCGGTGGCGGGGCTGCAATGGCAATCGCGGACTCTACGGATGGAGGCGTGGCCGGCTTCGGAGTAGGCGATGTGTCCTCTGCGCGCGGAAACCACACCGCGAGAGTAATTGCACCGAGAGCGCCAGCTCCCACCAGCCAGCGCTTGCGCCGAACGATCTTCCCCATCGCTTCCTCCGTTTGTCGGCATGCGACAATATTTGCGGCGTGTTTCTACCGAACACGCGTGATTACAACAAGTGAGCCGGTAACGGTTCGTGGTACGGGCTGAGGCCAATCTGCGGTTATGAGCGCGAGGCGACTGCAGCAGCCAGTTCTTTGGCCACTTGTTCTAAGTACTGTTGCAAAGCGGCGCGACTCTCCGGCTCCAGTGTGACGAAGTCGCGGCGCGCGTCCATTGGGTCGGGATTGCGCACGATGTGTCCCGCTTTCACCAGCTCGCGGATCCGACGCAAGGCAGTGGTGGGCGAGATGTGCTCCACGGAGATGCTGAGCGCGGACACCGAAATGCGCTGACCCGCTTTTTCGGCCCGCAGTAGTTCGCGCAAGAGGTCCCACGCGACGTCGTCGAGCTCACCGAGCGGCGCGACAGCCTGCCGCGGCCGGCGGAAGTGATCCAGCCCGAGGAGCGTGAGATCGCCTCCCGGCGCGCCGCTTCTTCGCGAGACCTGCTCCGGTGTCTGTTTCCAAGCATTCAAGGCAGCAGCCAGAGCTTCAGCCTGCTGAGCGAGCATCGCCGCCTGATCGGTGAGCTGCATGGCGATCTGATTGCGATCCACGCGATCTACCGCGGTTCGAACCGCGCTCAGCAGGTCCTGCGGGCGCACCGGTTTGACCAGAAAATCCAGCGCGCCCAGTCGCAAGGCGGCGACGGCGAATTCGATCTCGGGGTAGGCGGTGAGAAAAATGAACCGCGGCACCGAGAGCGTGGCCTGCAGGGAGCCAATGTTCTGTAGCAGGGTGATGCCATCCATTCCGGGCATGTGGATATCGCTGATCGCGACTACGATTCCCGGCGTAGTGCGGAGGATCGCGAGCGCTTCCTCACCGCTGTGCGCGGGGTAACAGTCGTAACCGCGCGCCTGCAGTACCGAGCGCACCCACAGCACCATCGAAGAGTCGTTGTCTATGACTAGGACACGACCTCTTGCCGTATCAACGTTCGTACGAGCGTCGGCAGACTGCGATTTCATCCGTGGTCCTGTACCGTATACCTGACCGACAGGTAGACGCGTGCAATGTACCCTATCCGGACCCACTGCTGACACCACCCGCGATATGTCACATTCAATGGATCAACTGAAGTCCGGGGCTGCCTCCGCGATCGAGCCCTCAGCCAAGGTGCTCGATGTGGATGTCTTACAAGACCTCCTGGGGAGCCTGGGTCAGCCTGTCGCAGTTGCCGCGATATACAGCAAGTTTATTGCGAATGCCGCGGGGTTCATCCGCGAGCTGAGTGTTCTCGACGCCGCCGCGCGCGTGGAAACACTGCACACTTTGAAGGGGAGCGCCGCGATGGTGGGGGCTGAACGCCTGGCAGCGTTGGCGGCGCGCCTGGAGCCGCAGTCGCCCGTTCAGGTTGAGCAGGCAATCCAGGCGCTTGAAATCGAGCTGAAGCAGTTTCGCGCAATGGTCGTGGCGCAGTTCGACGCGCTGGGTGCGCCCATCCAATCTGAGTCAATTTGACGCGGGTTCCAACTCGCAGCACCGCCCTATTTGCGCGCAGGACCGATCAGCGTGGCGACGGCTTCCACCAGCGTGTCGTGGAAGGTGCCCTTGATGACATAGTAGTTCGCGCCCGCGTCGAAGCAGCGCCAGCGCTGCTGAAGGTTGCCTTTGTCGCATGCGATCAACACGGGCAGGCGCTCGAAGCGTGGATCCCTCCTGATGCGCCGGGTGAGCTCGATGCCGTCGAGCAATGGCATCTCCACGTCGGTGAGCACGAGATCGAAGTCGCCGGTGAGCACCGCGTACCAGGCTTCGATGCCGTCCGCGGCCACCACCACTTCGTAGCCTTGATACTTGAGCAGCTTGCGCTCGAGCTCGCGAGTCTCCTCCGAGTCGTCCACAACCAGCACTGGCTTGCCTTTGCTGTGTCGGGCGCTCTCCAGGTACGGCTCCTCGAAGTCGTCCTCGTCTTCGCCATCGATCGCTCTTAATAAGGGCGGCGCGGTGGGCGATGTGCGGGCCATGCAATCGAGCAGGTCGACGGCTTGAACCATCATGCCGATCAGCTCCCGCTGCAATTCGATCTCGCCGCGGCGAACGGCCGCGCAACACTCTTCCATGGCTCGCGCCAGCTCGGCGCCAGCTTCGAGTCCGACGGTCTGCGCGGTTCCCTCGAAGGAGCGCGCGGCCGCCGCGCAGGCGTTCAGCTGTTCAGGAGCGAGAGGATCGCGCGCCAGTGCCAGCACACAGTTCGAGAGCAGCTCGGCTTGTCTCTGTGCTTGCATCCGTAGCAGTTCGAGCATCACCATGGCTTAGATCACTCGACGGGGTTTCTTCTGGTGAGTCGGATTCTGGCCGAGCCCTGGGCGATGAGACGCGAGTGTCTGCGCCAAATTGACGACGATCGGCGCGCGAGAGAGTTGTCGAAATGACCGCGGCTCCACCGTCATCGTAGGGGCAGCAACACGCTCGCACAGCGGAGGACGAGATGCTTTACGCCTTGATGATTTATGAGAGACCCGACGATTGGGAGCGGCGCGATCCCGCCGTGGCGGATTCATATATCGGCGCCTGGCGCAGTTACTTCCGTGCCATATCCGATGCCGGCATCTACGTCGGCGGCAACGCGCTGGAAAGTCCCGACAACGCCACGACGGTTCGGCTGCGCGAGGACAAGCGGCTGATCCAGGACGGTCCGTACGCCAACACCAAAGAACAGTTGGGCGGGTTGATGGTGCTCGAGCTGCCCTCGCTCGACGAAGCCCTGGATTGGGCGGCGCGCTGTCCGGCCGCGGCTTATGGCGCGATCGAAGTGCGACCTGTGTCAAGCGAGACGGATGAGAGCGTCACTGGTGAACGCCAGCAATGGTGACGTCCAGCGCGCGATCGAAGAAGTCGCGCGCGAATCTTACGGACGACTCGTGGCCGTGCTCGCCGCGCGCACGCGAGATGTCGCGGGCGCAGAAGACGCATTAGCGGACGCGCTCGTATCTGCATTGCTGACATGGCCGCGTGATGGTGTGCCGCGCAGTCCGCAAGGTTGGCTGCTCACTGCCGCGCGCAATCGGCTGCTGGATCGCATCCGACATCAGCAGGTTCATGACCTGAGTGCGCCGTCTTTGGCGCTGATGATGCGCGAACTGGAAGAGACACCCGATCCGGACACGTTGCCGGACGAGCGTCTGAAACTCCTGTTCGTTTGCGCGCATCCTGCGATCGATCCTGACATGCATACTCCGCTGATGTTGCAAACGGTGCTCGGGCTCGACGCCGTGGCGATCGGTCGCGCTTTAGTCGTGGCGCCGAAGACCATAGGACAGCGCCTGGTCCGCGCCAAGAACAAGATTCGAAAGGCGCGCATCTCGTTTGAAATTCCTTCCGCGAAGCAGATCCCCGAACGGCTCGAAGCCGTGCTGAACGCCATCTACGCCGCGTACGGGAACAGCTGGGAAGATGCGGCGGGCGCGGACCATCGAATCGCGGAGCTCGGTCAGGAAGCAATCTGGCTGGCCCGCGTGTTGAGAGACCACATTCCTGACAACTCGGAAGTGCGCGGGCTGCTCGCGCTGATGCTCCACTGCGAGGCCCGACGGCCGGCGCGTCGTAGTGCCGACGGACGCTACGTGCCATTGTCGGAGCAGGATCCACACAGCTGGCAGATGCCGCTTATCCACGAGGCCGAGCGTGAGCTGGCCGCAGCCGCGCGGATGCAGAGCCTGGGACGATTCCAAATCGAAGCGGCCATCCAATCGGCTCATGCAGAACGCGCATTCGGGGGCAGCACGAATTGGGTCGCGGTCGCCGCGTTCTACGATCAACTACTGCGGCTCGCTCCCTCGATCGGCGCTGCCGTGGCTCGAGCGGCGGCGCATGCCGAGTTGCACGGGCCGCAGGCCGGATTGGGGTTGCTAGATCATCTCGAGCCTGAGACCAGTTCGTATCAACCCTACTGGGCAGTGCGCGCGCATCTCCTGCAACAGCTTGGCAGCGCCGAGCTGGCGGCGGAAGCTTACGATCGCGCGATTCAGCTCAGCGAAGATGCGGCGGTTCGGCACTTCCTGCTGGAGCGGCGCGGTTGCTGAAGCGCGCCCGCGAATATCAAGGTCCGCGATCCCCCGGCGAGAGCTCTGGTCTCGAGTCGTACAGCTGCTGAGCTCGCGCGGCTTTTTCTTCCATGGTCAAACCCTGATCCTTTTCCACACGCATCAGCTCGATCAGCGAGCGCGTGAGCGCCTCTTCTTTGCCGTAGAGCGCCATGGCTGTTTCGGGGCCGAAGTGGGCTACACGAAGCGCGTGCAGACCTTCCAGCTCGGCTAGTGCCGCTTCTTCGGTCGCGGGCGCGACGCCTGGTGGATAAGCCTGTCGCTGCGCCTTCGAATAATTGTCGTAGCGCTCGAGCAATCTCACAGCCTCCGCTGCTGCGGCAGCGGGTAATTGCTGCGTGATCTTCTGCTGGGCCTCGCCCAGGTCCGCTGCATCGGTCTGCGCAAACAAGGCTTCCATGTTGAGTCGTGTTTGCTCATCGACCACGAGCTTGCCTGCACTGTCGACGCGGAACGGTTGTTCCGGATCGGTCTTTGCGGGCGATCCAGTTTGTTCCGATGTCGTCGCGGCAGTCCCGGAGGTCGCAGCGTCCATGTTCGGCTCGCGCTCCGCGACGTCTTGTTCAGCCTTCGCCGTTACCGTCGGTGCGGGTGCGGGCTGGTCTCTCAACGGAAGAGATTCGGTTGTTTTCGGTACGTCCGCACGCCACCACCACGACGCGGCGACGCCGACCGCTGCAGCAACCAACACAGCTGATATGAGATTTCGTTGCATGGCGGGCTCTCCTGCAAGGATGGCGGCGAAGCCGCCATCCCGGTGCGAACGTTTCAATACGGGCAGGTCGATCGATAGTCCGAGAACACCAATCCCGTGGCGTAACTCTGATGAGGCGCGCCACACAGGAACGGCGAATAGCGCGTGTCTTCATCCATGAAGCGCTTCACCCACGCCACCGCGTAGCGACCGATCGGCGTGTTGGTCGAATTCGGAGCGAAGTGGCTGGCGCCATTGAGCTCCGCATACGCTTTGTCGAGCGAGCTCGGCAAGCCGTTGTAGAACGGAATCGAATGCGACGTGACCGAGGCGACCGAATCGTTCTCGGCGCCGATCACCAGGGTCGGTACCTGCATGGACGAAAAAGTCTTGGTCGTGCTCCACGCCGTGAGCGGTACGGCCGCCTTCAAGGAAGGATTGTCTCGGGCGGCGTACAACGAGCCACCGCCACCCATGGAATGACCGGCGACGCCGCGTCGTGAAGCGTCCACTCTGCTACGAATCGTGGCGCTGCTCGACTGGGTAACGTGTCGCAGTGCTGCCATCAGCTGCGTGGCGCGGCTGGGTGGCTGATCCAGCGTCGAATTGGTATCGATGGTGATCACGACGAAGCCGTGCGTGGCGATCCGGCGGCCGAGCCATGCGATCGACGATTGAGTGGCGGTGAACCCCGGCGAGATCGCAAGCACGGCATACGTGCCGCTGGTCGTCGGGTAGTAGATCGTGCCGCCGCCAAAACCGACCGCCGCCAGACTCGACACCGACGAGGTGGCGACGCTGAACGGGCCGCTGGTGGCGTTCAACGAAGCGGAGGTGGGATCCGGTCCTTTTTGATACTGCGCGTGTGCGCTGGCGGCCAGGAAGAGCAGGCCGAGTGCCAAACCAAAGCGCCGACGGGAGTTGTTCCTTTCCATGTGGTTCCCCTGATATCGAAGCGATGTGGATGAAGCGCAGCGCCGGCAATGGCGCTGCTCAGCTTTGCCGAGTTCCGTTCTGCAGCTGCAAGTCGATCGGATTGGAATTCACGGCCGAGCGGATATACCAGGGCGGGCGCTGTCGTGCCATGAATGGGCAGTAGTGCACCGAAATGTCAATTCATTCGCACCGAGAGCAGACGGGATCAAGCGATTGATTTCCCAACAAACGTCACGATCCGAATGGATGTGAGACAGGCGAGCGCGATGAACGCTCAGCGGGATCGGAGTTGGACTATTGGCAAAGCGCCACGACCGCGATCTGCAGAAGGGGGACTGCAGATCGGGCCGTGGCAGCGCCGCTCCACTCCAAACGATGACTCAGAACGACAGATAGGCGCCGACGTTGAAATTGCTGCTGTCGTTCTCGATGCCGTTGTGAGCTTCGGCCTTGGTGTCGGTGAACTCGGCGAGCAAGGTGAGATTCTCGGTGAGCGAGTGATACACGCCGACCGTGTACTTCTCGTTGCTCTCGACCAGCGCCGAGATCGGTTCGCCCGGGGCCAGATCGAGATTGCTCTGGCCGAAGTTCACGCCCACTTTGGTGTCGCCGAACTTGTATGTGACTTGCGCCAGGAAGCCGTCGGAATCACGCTCCTCGCCCCCGGGCGCCGCGCCGAACAGATACAACGCGGTCGTGCCCATGCCCTCGCCGGCGTAGTACCAGCCCATGATCTCCAGGCCGCCGAAAGTCAGTTTGCCGCCGACATCGAAACCGCGGCTGTCGAAGTCGTCCGCATTCGTGACGCCTTCATGCTTCTGCCCGATGAAGCTGGCGGAGAGATAAATGGGCCCGTTGGTGTACTGCAGTTTGGCGTGATAGCCCGGGCTGCCTTCGGGGGTCGCCACGCCCTGCGTGATGGGCTCGAGCGGATCGAAAATGCCGACGGTGAGTTTGAAGCCGCTCAGATCCGGCGTGGTGTAATTGATCTGCCCAAGCCAGTCCGTATAGATATATCCCAGGCCGATCGAGCCCAGCGAAGTATTGGCCGGCGCCGCGTAGTTGCCGTTGCCCGCGCCCACGCCGGGCAAGGTCATGTCGGCCAATATCACATCCGCGCCGAACAGCCCGATGTTCCTTCCCAGCAGGAACGTGCCGATGCTGTCGTTGCCGAACGTCATGAACACCTGACGCATGTCGATGGAGGTGGTGCCGAGCGCCGTGTTCAACAGGTCCGCGCCCTGTTGCAGATTCGGGCTGCCGTCGTTGGTGCTGATGCCCGGATAGAAGCCGAAGGTGACGGTCAGGTCGTAGCCGTTCTGCGTGGTGGAGGCGCCGATGGCCAGCGCCGCTGGCAGCAGACCGTTGCTGATCGAGGAAGATTTGTCTTCGCCGGCCGCGCCCCGGCACGCCAGTCCGCCGGTGACGGCCGCCACTGTTTCTTCCTCACAACTGGAATGAATGTAATGAACGTTGACGTTGCCCGAGGCAGTGAGTTTCCAATCGCCGGCGTCCACTTCGACCGCGGCGGCCGGCGGCCCCGCCAGCAGCGTCATGATGACGGCCCCGATTGCGTACCAGAACCAATGAGTTGGCCCAATCCTGCGCTCTGTCGTCCGCATGGCTTTCCCCCTGGATTGTTTCGATCGCCGGGGCGATCGCTTATCGGGTCGCTCGTCGTCGCTGCGAGCACGTGTTGGCTCTTCGCTGCACTCAGACGTAGCAAGGCCTATGCCATTTGGATTTGTGCTGGTGCGTAAGGCGCAGTCAGTATGTTTCTAGCGACATTCGGCGCGTTGGATTCTTTTGTTTGTAATTTTCCGTCACGCCCGCGCCGGCAGGGAATGTGTCAGCCTGTGACAGTGTTACGTCACACTGGCACAGTGATGCACCACCCGGTGAATGATCGATGGATGATCAATCGACGATCAGTGGCTCGTGCTCGTCCGGCCCGATGCGGCCGAGCAGCGGCAGCTTCAGCGACAGGCTCAGGGGGTCGAGGCCGAATGTGAGACCCAGCAGATTGAGCTCCACGCCTTCCTCCCAACCCGCCGCCACGCCGGCGACGCCGAGCACACTGACTTGCCCGCCGGTGCCGCTGGGCGTGAGCGCCACCGGCATGACGCCGAGATAATCCTTGCCGATGGCGGTGGGTGGCAAGTCGACGCGCAATTCCGGTACGTCTCGCAATACAAACGCGGTGAAGGTATTCGAATTCGGTCCCGGCCAGATGCGGTAAGTGTCGGCGTAGGGATAATTTTGCACGGCCGTTTCGATGCGGTCGATCAATGCGTCCACGCCTGGCCCGCGCACGTCTTTCAACAGATCGGGTTCAGCGCCGAACCAGCGACCGTCCGGCGGACGCACGCGAGTGACCACGGTGGTGCCTGTTCGTCGCAGACGGTAGCCGATGACTTCATGCACGGTGAATTCACTGGCGTTACTGCGCTTCACCGCGATCCATGTATGCACGCCGAAATAGCCGCGCCAGCTGATCGTGCGCGCCGCGTATACCTGTACGACGGCTTCCGGTGTCGTCGCCGGATCCGGCGCAAGCCCGACCGGCTCGCGACTCGCCGTTCGCCAGTCGCTGCCGCCGAGTCGTCCCGACTGACCGATGTAGGTGGCCGAGCAGGCCGCGTACAGAGGCAAAAGTAGAATCAGCCAGCCGATCCGCCGGCGCTTGGTGCTCATCGTTGGTGCTCCCGCTGCTCGATAAGCGTCGGGCATTTCTCGGCATATTGCAAACAACCGGAGCACAGACTTCGCGAGTGAAGCCCGCGAAGCCCGTGCTCGCGGTGAGCGTCAGTCGCGGTGGTGGTCGCCGCGTTTGTTCTCGATCGGTAGCAAGAAGTGCTTGAAGGTCCACTCGGCCACGCGGTTGCCCTGCGCGCGCGCCGCCTCGTCGGCGAAGCGGAAATGGATACCCAGATACACGCGCGCATCGACCACGTCGCGCGCGGCGTCCGAGAACTTCTCGTACGTCCGCACCTTCTTCTGGACCATCGGTGCGAGGCTGGTGACTTCGAACGTCATGCGGTCGCGACCAAAGAACATCGCCAGGGTTCGGGTCATCGCCGCGGTCACGTTGTTGGCGCCCGAGGTGTATTCGGGATAGTTCGGCGTGTTCACCAACGGCTGCCAGGCGGGGTCGCCCACGGTCTGCGGATGGGTATCGTTGTCGCCCTCGCGGATCGCCGTGATGGGGCGCCAGAAGACGTAATGTTTCTTGCTGTCCCAGCAGGCGATTACGGCGTCGGCCGTCGCGATGTTGGCCAGCGCAAACAGTCGGGCGCTGTCCCGATGCGGTGGATATGCTTCGCCGAGATGGCGCGCAGCGCGCGATTCCATTGGGCGAAGATATTGTCGTTATAGAAGTAAGCCAGATCGGTCTGTTCGGCCGAACGCCCACTGTTGATGAGCGCGCCCAGCGACTTCACCTCATCGTAATCGCGACGATAGCGCTCGCTGGTGAGGGCCGGAGGTGGGTCGGCGCGAAAGCGTCTCGGACTGGTCAACGTGAACGGATCGGTCGTGGACATCCACGGCGCCACCATCGACGAGAACGGCGCCGGCGCGGGAGGCGTGCCTTGGAATGAATCGGTAGGCCGCCAAACACCTACATCCATGCCCCCCACAAACGGCGGCGGCAGCGGTTCGGGGGCAGAGCGCCGCAGCGGCAGGATGCCGGCAGCAACCTTTTGGCCCACGGTCAAACCAGGGTCGCCCGTGAGACCATGATTGGCCAGATAGTTGTAGTAAGTGGCGTCAAGCGACGCAGCCTGCGCGGGATACATGCCCACCAGCACATCATGCGCGGCTGCCGCGACGGCTGCGGAACGACTGCCTTTCGCGCCCCGCACCTCCATGTGATAAGGCTCGAAACGTCGCTCGATGGCTTGCACCGCATCGTGCACGGCGATCTGGACCAGTGCGGTGTCCAGCGATCCGACCGGACCCGGTCGACCCGCCGCCACCGCCGCCATGGTGATTTCGTTCCAGTCCGTTACTGCGTCGGCGGCGACGGGCCCGGTCCAGGCGGCGAACGCACACACGGTTGCGGCCCACAGGCCTCGAAGTCTGCTCATGGTGATCTCCCAGAAGTTGGTATGAATGGCGGGCTGCAACTTAGGCTCGGCGCGTGGCAGCGACCGTGGTAAAAACCATGGGAAATGGAGGGTTCGTGACCGACCATCCCGTCCAGTTGCGACTGTTGGGTCGGCTGACGCTATGCAGGCAAGGCGTCCAGATCCCCTTGCCCTCGTCACGCAAGGTGCGAGGGTTGCTGGCACTCCTGGCCGTGACGCCAGGGCCGCTGCCGCGTAGTCGCGTTTGTGACTTGCTGTGCGATTCCTCCAGCGATCCACGCGGTGAGCTGCGCTGGTGCCTGAGCCGGCTTCGAGCGGTGCTCGACGATGCATCGAAGCCGCGGGTCGATGCCGCCGCGGACGCCATCTCTCTCGATCTCTCCGATTGCGATGTGGACGTGTTCCACATCGCTCGTCTCAGGGAGCCCGGTCTGGAAACATTGAATGTTTCTCAGCTGCGCCAGCTCGGCGAGCTGTACACCGGGGATTTCGCCGAAGGCCTGGAGCTCGACCGCAATCCGGAGTTCGCAAGCTGGCTTGGTTCACAACGACGACGATTTCGCGCCGATCATGTGGCCGTGCTGGAACAGCTCGTCTCGCGCCTCGGCGAGCAGGAGCACGGCGAAGCGGGTGCCTGTCTCGAGAAATGGCTGCAACTTGCGCCGTTCGACCGACGCGCCCACGAGTCACTGCTGCAGCGTTTGTCGATGGCGGGCCGGATCAAGGAGGGGGAGGCGCATCTCGAGGCAACGATCCGGTTGTTCGAAGCCGAAGGAGTGGAGTGGCTGCCGATCCGTGAATGCTGGCGGGCGGCGCGTCGCCATGCGTCGCAGCACGTGCAGACGCCCCGAATCGAAGTGAACGCCGCTGTTCCAGCCGCCGTCGCGGCGGAGTCGTCCACGAACAAGCCGCGTCGCGCCTCCATCTGTGTCATGCCGTTCTCCGATCACTCTCTGGAACCGGGCGCTCGCGGCGGCCTGGCCGATTGGCTCACGGAAGACATCATTACCCGGCTGGCCAAGTTGCGCGTTTTGTTCGTGATCGCACGCGGCAGTGTGTTCGCGTTGTGCGAACGGAACGTGCCGCCCGACGAAGCTGCTCGTCTGCTCGCGGTCGACTACGTCGCGAGTGGCTCGGTGCGGCGGTATCAGGGGCGTTTGAATGTCACCGCGCAGCTGGCCGAAGCGGCCACCGGCCGGATCGTGTGGGCGGACGACTTCAGTTACAGCCTGGACGCCGCGTTCGACGTGCTCGAGGAGATCGGCAATCGCATCGTGATCTGTCTGGCCGGGCAGATCGAAGCGGCTGAACGCAATCGCGCCGTGCTCAAGCCTCCCAACAGCCTCGATGCATGGGAGGCCTATCATCGCGGGCTATGGCACATGTATCGGTTCAACGCCGACGACAATCGCCATGCGGCTCATTATTTTCAGCTTGCGGTGAAACAGGATCGCACCTTTGCGCGCGCGCACGCCGGCCTGTCGTTCACCCATTTCCAGAATGTGTTCCTGCATTGGAGCACCGAGCGGGATCGCGAAATCGAACGCGCCTATGCGGCAGCCGCGGACAGCGTGGTCGCCGACGATCTGGACCCTGCCGCGCATTGGGCCATGGGCCGAGCGCAGTGGCTGCGTGGACATGTCGACGATTCGGTCTTCGAGCTGCAGCGCTCGGTATCGCTGAGCCCCAACTTTGCGCTCGGCCACTACACGCTGGGATTCGTGCAGAGCCAGGAAGGCGACGCGCAGAGCGCCATCGAGTCGAGCGATACTTCCCGCCGACTCAGTCCCTTCGATCCACTCATGTTCGCCATGCTGGCCTCGCGCGCGATGGCTCTGTTCAGGCTGCAGCGCTTCGAAGAGGCCGCGGACTGGGCCAGCAAAGCGGCCGTGCGGCCCAACGCCCATGTGAACGTGCAGGCTGTCGCCATCAATTGGCTCGCCGCCGCCGGCAGACTCGAGGAAGCTCGTGCGCAGGTGGCAGCGCTGCGTCGCGTGGCGCCGGGCTACGGGATCGAAGACTTTTTCCGCGCGTTTCGGTTCACATCGGAGACTCGCGAGTCGTTCCGGCGGGCTGCGGCCAAGGTCGGGTTCTGAGCAGCGACCCAGTTATCATTCGATATCCATGGATGCACGTGCTTCTTGAACTTGCGTGCGGCGCACGGCACGATTTACAACTGTGAGCGCCGAAGCCACCAATGAAGCCACTCTCACCCTGGGTGAGTTGCTATACGCCAATCCAGCGGTCACCCGAATCGGGGAGAAGGAGTGGCTCGCCCTGATTCACGCGATTGCCGCTGGCGACGAGGCGGCGTTGCGCTCGCTGTACGAGAAAACTCATCCGCTGGTCTTCACCTACCTGGTGCGTTTGACCGGCGACCGCGAGCTGACTCAAGAGCTGGTTCTCGACATCTACCAAATGATCTGGTGCGAAGCGCCGGTGTTTGCGGCTGCGGAGGGCCCCGTGCTCGGCTGGATCATGCGACAAGCCCGAGCCCACGCGCTCCATCATCCACGCGCCGGCAAGCCGCCCGGCGATGCGGAGCGAGTCGCCGAGGACTTGAGACTGAAAGAGGCGCTCGAGACGCTGACCATGCATGAACGCGAGGCCATCGAGGCCACTATCCTGAACGGCTCGTCGTACTCCGAGCTCGCCGCCCAACATGGCGATAGCATTGGCACGATCAAGAGTCGTCTCCGAGCCGGACTGGCGAAGCTGCAGCTGGCCTTCCAAAAACAAGGTGCGGCATCATGAGCTCGTCATCGCGCAACAATCGATGCGAGCGCACCGACCTGGTCGCCTCGTATGCGCTGGCGGCTCTGGATAGCGCCGAAGCGCGGCTGATGGCGGAGCATTTGCCCGCCTGCCTGGAGTGTCAGCAGGAGTATTACTCGCTGGGGCCGCTCACCGGCGCCTTGACGGCGTGGCGCACTCAAACGTTGCCGCCTCCCGCGCCGATCTGGAACGAGCTCGCCGAGCGCATCGCCAAGGCGTCGCAAAAGAAGGCATCGGCTCCAGCGCCCAAGGTGACATGGTCCGGCGCGGAGGATTGGCATGAGCCTCAGTGGGAACAAGCCGCACCCGGCATCACCGTCAAGCTGCTATCGACGGACAAGGAAGGCGACCGTGTGAGCATGCTCGTGCGTCTCGCTCCGGGCGTCTCGTATCCGCCGCATCGGCACGCGGGCGTCGAGGAGTTGTATCTGCTCGAAGGCGAGCTGTGGATCGAAGACCGGAAACTGTATCCCGGCGATTTCAACCGAGCCGAGCCTGGCACGGCGGATCAGCGTGTGTACAGTGAAACCGGCTGCATGTGCCTGTTGATCACCTCGCCGTCGGATCAACTGCGCTGATCTTCGCGCGAGAGCAGGGCCGACCGTGGGTCGACCCTGCTTCAGCCGCGTTATCTCACCACGATCGACACGCTACCCGGTTCGCTGCGCTGGTAGCCGTCCCACACCGACACGAACAGTTTCAGCTCGGTGCCTTTGGGTACAGCGCTCAACCCAGCGGCATCCGCCACGGTGATCGCGCCCGTATCCGCGTCGATCGCGAATATGCCGCCGGAGGAATATTCCGTTTGCCACTCTGAGAGCGTCGTGTCCGTGTCCGCATCGCGTGCGTTGGCGGTGCCGACGACCGTTCCGGTGGGCGCGTTTCCGGCTACAGACAGCCACTGATGCACGACCTCAGCGCGGTCGTTACGAACGTAACGTTGCAGCCACTGCATGGCTGGACGCTCGGCACCATTCTCATAAACGAGCCAGGCACCCTGAGCAGTCCGCCAGTGGCCCGGGCGATAACCCCACAAGGTGATGCCGCGCACCGCGGGATGCTCCCAGAACACCGGGAAGATTTTCTGATAGCCCGCCAGTTGCACCGGATCGTCGTTGCCGTCGATGTCGAGCTCGGTCACGTAGATCGGCAGCGCGGTCTTGCTCGCCAGATAGTCGAGATTGGCGCGCAGGTTGGGCATCGGCGCCGGCTCGGTCGTCGAGAACGCATGACCTTGAATGCCGACCAGATCGATGAGTCCACGCGCCTTCAAGAGCTTGACGATGTCGACGTAGTTCCGGACCGCGTTGCCGTCGTTGACGATGCTGTAATCGTTGAGCATCAGCTTCGCGTCGGGGAAATACTCGCGCGCCAGCGCGAAGGCGTTGATGATCCAATCCCAGCCGGTGGCGCCGGCGCCGCCGAGCGCCTCGTAATAGTTGCCGCAGCCACCGCATGACTGGCCGGCAGGTGTATTGGCCGGCGCGAGCGGCGGATCGTGCAGCGGCTCGTTGACGACCTCGATCTGCTCCAGATCGGGATAGCGCTCGGCGATGGCGGCAAACCATTCCCGCAGCTCCTCGAGCTGTTCGGCGGGCGGCAGATTCTGCATCCACTCCGGTTGCTGATTGCCCCACACCAGCACGTGCCATTTGAAGATGAAGCCGTTGTCGCGCGCCATCTGATACGCCGCGTCGGCCTGGGCCCAGTTCATGACGTCGCGCGTGCTCTCGACCGTCGCCCATTTGCCGCCGTTCTCGGGCGTGACTTGATTCCAGTACGCGGCGAAATTCGCCGTCTGCGCCGGACTGTGAGCGCTGCCCAGGAACTTCGCTTTGCCCGTCGCGATCGGTGGACCGGGCGGTGTGTACGGCGGAGGAGGTGGGGGCGGTGGCGTTCCGGTGGCGGCCGAGCCGGTATCCAGATCGTTCACCGTGTACCACGAGCCCTGATGGCCGAAGGCAAACTTGTCGATGAAATTGCCGGTTTCGCGGCCGGCGGCGGAAAACACCTGCGTGAGATTGCCTTCGGGCACCGTCCAGGTGGCCGGGCCGGCAAAGCCGGTGAGCCTGAACCATTTGAAAACATTGGTGGTGGCCGGACCGCCATTGCGAACCGTATCGGCTGGCGCGGTGAAGCCGCCGCCATCGACTTGATTCACCAGCACCCATTCACTGGTGCCGACCTTGTCGCCAAAGCCGTTGCCGATGAAGAAACTATCGTCGCTGCCGCCACCGGGGCCGACGCGGAACCGGGCGTACAGATCGTAGTTGCCCGCGGCCGGGAACGTGACCGAATAGGTCAGCGCGCCATCGGCAGTGGCGGGCGGGCCGAAGCCCGGTGAATCGTTGACGATGGTGACGTAGGTGGCGCCGTCCGCGGTTCCGACGGCATAGCCAGAACTGACAGTGGCCGATTCCGCTTCGACAATGATGGGTTCGGTCTGCGCCACGGCGGCCAGTGGCGCGGCCCAAAACACACACGCACTCAGCAACGCACGAGAGTCCATGCTCATGGTCTATCCCCCAGGATTTATAGTGCAGCGTTGAAACTGTCTGTCGGACGATTGGAAGCTAACACCAATCACGGCGCGATGGTAGCGGTATCAACTTCATGGCCTCGGGGCCGGGCGGCCGGGTGGTGCCGCCAACGTTTGCTAAAACCGAAATGACGATCCGCTAAACTAGCGCGCCGCCCCCGGTTCTTCAGTCCAGGATCACTCGATGTCCCTGTTCTCGCGCTTCCGAAAGGCGCCGCCTCCCGCAGCACCGGTGCAGTCGTCGGAGAAGATTCCTACGGATGCGCCCGCACCCAGCGCGCCCGCACCCGGCGCGCCCGAGCCCGCTTTGCTCGCCGTGCAGGAGGAGCAGAGTCTGACCGCGGCCATTTCGGCCGGGGATGCCCAGACCGTCGCCAGGCTGGTGATCGAGGGGACGTCCACCAAGATCCGCCAGCGGGCCGCCGAGGCAGTTGAAGATCCCGCGCAGATTCGCCAGCTCCTCAGGGATGCGCGCGGCGGCAAGGACAAGAGCGTCTACAAGATTCTGACCCGCAAACGCGACGCTCTGCTCGCGCATGAGCGAGAGGTTCAGCATCTGCATGAGGAGGTCGCTGCGGTTTCCGCCGCTATCGAGCGACATAGCCATCGGCACTACGACGCCTTGTTCACACCGACGCTCGAGCAATTGGAAAGTCGTTGGAAAGCGGTGGCTGCGCACGCCGGGCAAGACGTTGCCGCGGCGACTCAGGAGGCCATCGATCGGTCGCGCGAGGTCATCGCGCAACACTTGCGACAGATTGCCGCTGACGCCGCTCGCGAACTCGCCGCTGCCAACGCCGCAGCTCTCGCCCAGAAGCAACGCGAAGCGGAACAGCAGGCGGCGGCTGCAGCTGCGGCCGAACGAGCGCACCTCATCGAAGAGGAGCGCAAGGCGCAAGCACAGAAAGCCGAGGCGGAAGCACAGGCTCTGCGCCAGATCGGCGGACTGTTGCGCAAGGCGCATGGGGCTCTGGCCACGGGCAGCAGCAGAACGGCTCAAGGCCTGCGTCGTGCCATCGAAGAGAAGCTGCCCGCGGTTCCGCCGCTGCCGGCGCACCTCGCCAATCAGCTGAAACAGCTCGACGCCAAGCTGCAGGAGCTGGCCGACTGGCGCAGCTTCTCGGTCGCTCCGAAGCGCCTCGAGCTGATCGAACGGATGGAGTCGCTGATCGGCGCGACTCTGCATCCGTCGGCGCTCGCCGGGCACATCAAGGATTTGCAGGAACAGTGGCGCACGTTGAGCAAAGGCTCGGGCGAGGCGGAGGCGGAGTGGCATCGTTTCCACGAGGCCGCGCAAAAGGCTTATCAACCCTGCCGCGAATTCTTCGAAGCTCAGGCGCAAGTGAAGCAGGAAAACCTGCGCCAGCGCGGCCTGCTGTTCGAACGGCTCGCCAATTTCGAGGCGCAGCACAACTGGGAGCAGCCGGACTGGCGCACTGTGATCACCGCGGTGCGCGAAGCCCGTCAACTGTGGCGCCAGCACTCGCCCGTGGATCCCGCCGAAGCCGAGGCTCTGCAGCGCAAGTTCAACGAGCTCACTTCGTCACTGCAAAGTCGTATCGATGCCGAATACGCGCGCAACGTGAAGGAGAAAACATCACTCATCGCGCGGGTGCGGGGGCTGTTGCAATCCTCGGATATTCGCAAGGCCATCGAAGAGGCCAAGCGACTGCAAGAGCAATGGAAATCCGTCGGTCCTGTGCCGCGCGACGAAGATCGCAAGCTGTGGGAAGAGTTTCGACAGCAATGCGATACCCTGTTTCAAAAGCGTCAGCAGGAGTTTGCGACTCAGAACGAAGCCATCGAGGGCAAGAAATCCCAGGTGGTCGCGTTGTGCGAAGAGCTGGACAGGATGGCCGCTTGCACCGGCCAGGAATTGCTCGGCATGGCCCGAAAGCTTCCCGAGATGTGGCTCGCGTTCGAGGAGATTGGCGAACTGCCCAAGGGCCAGGCCCGGCAGTTGCAGGACAGATTCGAGCGCGCATTCGATCGCTGTCACCACGCAGTGGCTCGTCAGCATGCGCTCGATGCCGAGCAAGGTTGGACCGATCTGTTCGATGCGGCCAACGCCGTCCGCGCCTATCGACTCGCACTCGCTCGTCATGCCGATGCTGCCGAGAGTCAGGCGCTGAAACAGGCTGCGGAAGATCGCCTGGCTGGCGCGACCAAGTGGCCCAAGCGTGGCCTGGAGGCTGTGAAGAACACGCTCGCTCGCGCAGGCGACGACGATGTGGCCGCGAACGAGCGCGCATTACGAATGCTCTGTATCCGCGCCGAGATCTCGACTGATACTCCGACCCCTTCGGACGACCAGACGCTCCGCCGTGAATACCAAATGCAGCGGCTGAGAGACAGCATGGGGCAGGGAGTGAAGGCGGACGAACATGAGATCGATTCGTTGACGCTCGAATGGCTGGGCGTGGGTCCGGTGGACGAGACTGTGTACGCACCGCTGCTCGAGCGCTTCAAAAAGTGTCGGGAGAAGGTGTTGCTATCGTCGAGGCGCAAGGGCTAATCGGGACAGCCAGTGCGCTAGTCAACACTGCTAAGATTTCTGGATGACGCAGTGCTGGTGGCTGTATTTGCTCGCTTGCCGCGATGGTCGCACTTACGCCGGCATCGCGATCGACGTTGCTGCGCGCTTTGCCGCTCATAGCAGCGGCAAAGGCGCGAAGTTCACGCGTTCCAATCCACCGACCCGCGTGCTGGGGGCGCGCGCTTTTGCTAGCAAGTCCGAGGCAATGAAGGCAGAGGCGGCGCTGAAGAAATTGAATCGCACGCAGCGCCTGGCCTGGGCGCAAGAATGCGGAGCGTTTCAAGCCGATCCATCGCCGCCATCGCCAGGGTAGGTGAGCTCGCCGTTCACCACGCGCGCCGGCGGCGCGATCTCGTGGCGCTTTGCATGCGTTTCATCCATGATGTGGATGACCTCCACGCCGCGCAATTCCAATACGTCTGCGATCAATCGACGATGACAGCGCCACCAGACGGCTTCGGCGCACATCAACGCGGTGCGTTCCTGACTGGCCAATTCGAGTAGCTCTGCGAGTCCCGTCTCGAATTCCTCGGATTGCAGATGGTCCGCATAACCTCGGAAAGAAACATTGCGCCAGCCGGTGTTTGCCGAGTCCTTGTGCGCTCGTCGCCTGCCTCCAAGGGCAGGAAACCAGCGATAGGCGAACCCGTTGGCCGGCAGCTGTTCGCGTAGCGCCTGGTGATCGAACTGCGGCAGCCGGCGCGAGCCCGGCAGCTTCCGTACGTCCGCGACGGCCTGAAGCTCATAGGACCACAGCAGCCGAACGAATTCCTGCCACGATCGAGTGGAGTGCCCGACCGTCCAGACTTTGAGACTCATCGGTGAGCCTGCCGGCGCCGGTCGAGTCTGTCGGCGTCTTCGGTGTTACAGTGTGTTTGCGAACCCATGGTTTTCCGGTGCAGGACCCGTACCCAGTCGACGAATCGTCTGGTGGAACGCGGCAGCACCGCCGAAGTTCGTTTTCTGGGGCACAGGGCAGTAACGAGCGGTCAACGTATGGCGCAGGTCATCCCCGATCCGAAAAAGATCAAGAGCTTCCGGTCGGCGGCCGATTTCGAGCAGTGGCTCAGCAGATATCACGACCGGGAGACGGAGCTGTGGCTGCGGGTTTACAAGAAGGACTCCGGTAAACCGACCGTGACTACCGCCGAGGCGCTCGATGTCGTGCTGTGCTGGGGCTGGATCGACGGAATACGCAAGGCCTATGACGACAGCTCGTTTCTGCAACGCTATACGCCGCGCAAGCCCAAGAGCATCTGGAGCCACATCAATCGCGAGAACGTTGCGCGCCTGATCGCGGCCGGCCGCATGACTCCGCACGGCCAGAAGCAGATCGACGCCGCCAAAGCCGATGGTCGCTGGGATGCCGCTTACGCCCCGATCCGCAGCGCCTCCGCAGACACCATTCCGAAAGACCTGCGCGCCGCAATCGATGCGAACGCTCGCGCCCGCAAGACCTTTGAACTGCTCAACCGCCAGAACCTGTTCGCGTTGACCTTTCGCACCAACAACATGAAAACGCCCGCCGGGCGCGCGAAGAAGATCGAGACGCTGGTCGCGATGCTTGCCAAGGGCGAAACCATCGTGCCTCAACGACTCGAAAAGAAGGCCGTGGCCAGCCGAGCCAAGCCGAACAAGAGGTGAGCGGGCATGGCAAGGTGGATGCTGTTGTTCATCTTGCTGCTGGCCGGCCTGTCGCGTGTCGCGTCCGCCTGCACGTGCCGACCGGGCCTGAGCTTGGAAGAGCATTATCAGCGTGCCGATCACATCCTGATCGCGAAGATCACCGGCTGCGCGCCGGACAGATTGTCACAGGACGGACAGTGCCGCGATCACGGCTGGACCTTCGATACCATCGAAAACTTGAAGGGTTCAGAGGCTCGGGTTCAGCAGCGTCCTGCCAGTGCCGGCTACGTTTCGGACACCTGCGACATTGCTTTCAAGATCGGTGAGCTGTACCTGCTATTTCTCGAGGAGGGCCGCACCCACGCATGCAGCGGCACAGGCATCCTCAGTGGCGAAACGGGCGCTCGCAAGCAGAGCGATCTGGAAATATTGCGCGCTTACCGCGACGGCACAATCAGCAAGATCGTCAATCCTTGGTACTTCTCCGACTCGGGGTGGTACTGCGGTATCGATCATTTGTTGGAGGGTGGCGCCGAGCTCCGCTTCGGTTACGTTTATGGAACGCCTCCGGTGCCTGTTCGAAGCAGCGCGGACGGATCGCCCACGCCAGTGATGACGTTGAAACTTGTCGGGGCCTTCGATGTTCCGAGGTCCACGCGTCTCGTCATCGATGGTGAGCCAGTGCCGCTGACCAGGGCGACAACTCAGGTGACTGCAACGTATACATACTCTGCGGATACCGTGAAAGGAGCCGCAGCGCTCGCCTTCGTAGACAGGTTGATGCAGCCTGCGGAACTCGTCTTCAGTGGTCACCGATCCGTTGCCGGCGAGCCGCCAAAGCCCTTCCGGGCCACGACGAACACTGCTCACGCCCCGGATGCCGCGGCCAGGTTCAAAGCTTGCGTTGCGGCTCATCCTGCGGCGAACTGAGCCGCCGATTTCCGAAGCTGGCGAGGCTGCGTTCTGGTGTTAGTCTTACGAGCCCAACGCAGCGAGACTGAAGCATGAGCCTGATTCTTTCGTGGTTGATCCTCTCGTTCGCCGTGTGGATCACGGCTGCCATCCTGCCGGGCTTCCATATCAAGAGCGCCAAGAGCGCCTTGCTGGTGGCCGCGATTTTTGGCGTGCTCAACTTCCTGCTGGGCTGGCTGCTGTTCGCGGTCTTCACCGTCGCGACTCTCGGCATCGCGTGGCTGCTGGCGTTCATCACGCGGTGGATCATCAACGCCATCCTGCTCGTCATCACGGACAAGCTGACCGACCACCTGAAGATCGACGGCTTCGGCTGGGCGCTCGGCGGCGCCCTGGTGATGTCGCTGGCGGGGACGCTCGGCGAGTGGATCGTGCGCTCCGTCTTTTAGCCCAGTCGCTGCCGCGAAAAAAATTCGGCGCGAGCTGTCGGTTGTCCCGCCGCTCGCCCGTCCTTGGATTCGACAGACTCGCTCACTCATGAATCCTCGGAGACCTCCATGGCCAAGAATGTCATTTGCCTTTGGTACGACGGCACGGCGGAAGAAGCCGCCAGATTTTACGCCGAGACCTTCCCGAACAGTGCCGTTACGGCCGTCCACTCCGCGCCGGGCGATTTCCCCGGCGGCAAGCAAGGGCAGGCGCTCACGGTCGAGTTCACCGTGCTGGGCGTGGCTTGCCTCGGCCTGAACGGCGGTCCCATCTTCAAGCACAGTGAAGCGTTTTCGTTTCAGGTGATCACCGAAGACCAGGCCGAGACCGATCGCTACTGGAACGCCATCGTCGGCAACGGCGGCGCCGAGAGCGTCTGCGGCTGGTGCAAGGACAAATGGGGCGTGTCCTGGCAGATCAGCCCTCGCGTTCTGATCGAAGCCACCACCCATCGCGACCCTGCCGTCGCGAAGCGCGCGTTCGACGCGATGATGAAAATGAAAAAGATCGACATCGCCGCCATCGAAGCAGCCGTTCGCGGCGCGGCCTGAGACGGCTTTCCTGTCGGCCGGGCGCGTAGCGCCCGGCTAGACATAACCAAGCGCGTCTCGCAGCCGCGCGATCCCATTCCCTGTGAAGGTCCGTTTAGCCGAACCACAAACTATTCTGAATTTGTGAGAATATTCCTCGCCCGAGCACATCCCTGCTCCAAACATTCCTAGAACATTGTCAGGGGATACGGATGAATCGAGCGCTGAAAGTCGTCAATGGAATTCTGCTGGCTCTGTTTGCGCTCGCCGTCGTGGGTGCGGCGATGGGCGGTGGATTGGGCGGCGCCTTGCCTGCCTCCATCTGGCTCGTCGTACCCTTCCTCACAATGCGCGCGGCCGACCAACCGAGCGGCTCGCTCTACGGCTGGGCGTTCGGCCTCAATGTGTTCGGCCTGTTCTGTTTTGCGGCATCGACGGTCGCACTGTTCTTGAACACAGGCTTGCATGCGAAAGCTGCCGCCATCGCGCTCCTGGTTGCACTGTTCGCAGCGCCTTTTGCGTGGAATCTGTACGCGCTTCGCAAGGTGAAGGCGGAAGATGAGAACTACGAGCCGAGCACCTGGGAAGCAGCCCAGAGCGCGCAATCAGTCGAGGCGCCCGCGAGCCGCAACTACTTCATCCGGCACTGGCGCGGTGAGTTGTCGCTTCCGATCTCCTATTGGGTGAATGGCTCGCTGCTGGGCCTGGGTCTCGGGCTGCTGTTTCTGCTCATGGCCGAGCTGGCAAAGGATTGGGAACTTCGCACCACCGCCTTTGTGATGCTTGGGCTGATGTCGCTACTCATCCTGGTGACCATCTGGTCGACCGTCGGCATCTTGCGATCGGCCAATCAGCACGCCAGTCGCGGGGGCAGCGCCGGCTGGGCGATTGCGGCCCAGGTCGTTACCTGCTTGAGCGCGCTCAGTTTCGTAGCCAGGGTGGGCACGCAGCTGGGTCCGCAGATGGGCGAATTTGCGTCGATCGCCTTCAACTACGATTCGTTGAAGCGTGTGAATGCAACACTCTCCGCTGACGGCACCATCCTGACGCTACAGGGCACGATTGGCACCGGCAGCTACGAGTACGTGCATCAAGTTCTCGGAGCGGCGCCTGAAGTTCGCACGATCGTGCTCGACTCACAGGGCGGACGCATTCGTGAAGCAGAGCAGCTCGCCGAGATGGTTCGCGACCGAGGCCTGGATACCTACGTTGAGGGGCAGTGCGCGAGCGCGTGTACTTATTTGTTCCTTGCAGGCAAGGATCGCGCCGCCACGCCGAATGCCAAGATCGGCTTTCATCGTCCTTCCTTCGCTGGCACCAGTGATTATCAGGCGGGTCTTACCAAGATGCTCGCCTACTATCGCACGGCGGGCATCTCCGAGCCCTTCCTCGATCGGATTCGCAACACCAAGTCAGAGCAGATGTGGTATCCCTCGCGCGATGAGCTCATCGACAACGGTGTGCTCACACGTGTCTCGCTCGGTGGCGAGGCCGCCATGCTCGCTGCCAAGTTTGGCTCACGCTCGGAGCTCGAGCAGGCTTATCGATCGTTGCCGCTGATGCAGGCTATGGACAGGCGCTTTCCGGGGACGGTCGATCAAGCGATCGATGCAGCCTGGGCGCAGTATCAGTCCGGCGCTCGCGACGGCGATATTTCTGCCGCGGCCCGTCGGATCCTGTCCGACATCTACCCGCAGCTCCTCGCCACGGCGGACGATGCCGGCCTCGAGGCATTTCTGAATTTGTCGATTCGTCAGCTGAGCGCGGCAAGCGAGTTGGGAGCGGATGCCTGTGGCCTGTTCCTGGATTCGAAACTCGATGTAACAAAGGTGTTCGCACCCGAGCTCATCGAGGAGGAGATGCAGTGGAGCCTGTCGCAGCTTGCTGCATCCCCCGTGCCGCGAGCGACGGTGTCTGCTGGGCAGTTCCAACAGGCGCTTCTGCCGGTGGCCGAGGCGCTCGACCCATCGATTCTCGACGTCGTCGCGGCGCCAGAACAGTTTGCCGACGAACCTCACCGGCGCTGCACTTCAACGCTCGCGTTCTACGAAGCCGTCGCCTCGCAACCCGCGACCGCGCGAGCAATCCTGTTACGCGGGATGTTTCAGTCCGGCGACGAATGAGATAAAGCAACGTCTGCATAGTCCGCCAATGTGCCTCCGCAAAGCCGGCGGCGATTCAACAGTCGACGTTTCCTTCGAAACGCCGAATGTAGATTCAAGTCGTCGCGGCCGGCGTCACCGTACGGTAAGCACCATGGATCGAACC
The DNA here is from genome assembly GCF_016801985.1 of Steroidobacter gossypii. Taxonomy (GTDB): domain Bacteria; phylum Pseudomonadota; class Gammaproteobacteria; order Steroidobacterales; family Steroidobacteraceae; genus Steroidobacter; species Steroidobacter gossypii. The sequence continues at coordinate 161,251 of NZ_JAEVLS010000002.1, forward strand.
GTCCGCCTCGCCGTGCTCATCGGATGAGACAAGGCACGAGCCAGCAATTATTTGGAATCCCACTCGAGGTGTCTGGCTAGCCATCAACCATAGCGGCTCATTCGGGTGGTGCTTCTTGGTGGGCGATCGCATCGGCGACCGCTCTGGGTCACGCGAAATCGTCGCATGAAGCTCGCTTGCAATACGCGCCTCTGTAACTTTTCCAGTAAAAGATTTCCGGCGTGGAGCTTCAGCGACAGTTGCGCACTACGAGTGATCGCGCGTAGGGTCGCGCGCGCAACTCAGAAGAATCGTCGGGCACGCGCATATTCCAAAGAATCTGTGATCGGTCTTCGGTGGCGACGCCGAGGGCCGCACGTGACCGGCTGTCACTAGCAATCAGACTAAGAAGGGTGAGAGAGATGTTCCGAATGCATGCACTCGTTGCAGCCAGCGCACTATTGCTGTCTGTTGTCGCGGTGGAGTCCGCGAGCGCGGCGAATCCGTTGGGGATCGCTTGGAAGAACGTCACCAACGTCCACTTATACGGCAAGCCGACGGGCATGCTGATCGCGGGGCGGTGCAATCGGAACGATCCGGCATTTCAGGCCGCGAGACAGAAGGGGGCGGAGGTGCTCGCTTATATCAATCCGATAGCGCGGCCGGATCATTTCGTGTGCGCGCTCGACACGCAGTTCTACATGAACGACATCGGCCAGGTGCCGCTGTGGCCCTATCCGACGTATGGCCAGAGAAGCGCATGGGCGAACACGCGCATGACCGACATTCGCGCGGGATCGGATTGGGCGGATTACGTGGTGAGCTACGTCGAGCGTCTGATGCGTGAAGGCAAAGTGGATGGCGTGTTCGTGGATAGCGTGGGTGTGCGACCCTGGAGCAGTCTGGCGGAGTGGAACTCCTGGCCGCTGGCGGAAAAGAACGCCTATGCGAAGGGCAACATCGATCTGATGCGCCGGTTGGACGCGCGGCGGCGGGCAATCAAGCCCAGTTTCATCATCGTGAACAACAACGTGTGGGAAGCGGGCAATATCAAAGCGCTTGAAGGGGAACGCTACGTCGACGGCGTGGTGCTCGAGCATCCCAAGCCGCTGTCGCCCTGGCATGTGAAATACGCGAACCGGCCTTTCGGCAATCTCGGCCATCGTCGCGTGCTGGTGATCGCCAACACGCGAGCGGATGCACAGGCATGGGCCAAAGTGCCTGGCGTGACCCATGTGTCGGACCAGAAGACTTCGCAGTACAAGCACCCGAATGCGCCGGCGGTATCGTTCCAGCGGCTGAACGATCGATAGCGCTGCGATGCTGCGGCAGTCAGCTTCGCTCCGACTGCCGCAGCAACTCTGCCAGGTGCTGCTCCCACACTTCCGCCAACGTGTGAGTGCCGTGGCCCGCCGTCTGGTCGCTGAACGGTATCAGCAGCGCCTTGCCGTTCGGCACGCGACGAATCTCGCGCTCGAGGATCTGCAGCTCGGGAGGGTTGATCAGGTCGTCGGCGAAATTGATCGCCAGTAGCGGGGCTCGAATCATCTCCAGCTGCGGGGCCGGGTCGTAATCCTCCGAAGCCGACAGCGCATAAAGCAGGTCATTGGCATCGGCGGTCTTCAACGCGTTGCTGACGTAAGCGTCCAGCACTTCATCGCTACGACGCAGCGTCGGCATCTGCTCCTGGCGCAGCACCGGGTTGCTGCCCATCAGGAACAGCATCTGCAGACCCGTCTTCAACGCGGCAGGTTGCTCCTTATAGTCTCCTTGCCGCCACTCGGGATCGTTGCGGATCGCGTCGATGACCACGCGTCGCCACGCGCGATTGCGCCCCGAGATCTGTCCCGGAAGGCTGGCGAGGGGCAGCAGGGCGTCCATGAACTGCGGGTGCAGCTCGCCCCATAACCAGCTGTGCATGCCGCCCATCGACGTGCCCATCACCAGCCGCGCATGCTCGACGCCAAGCTCCTTCAGCAGCAGACGCTGCGCCTCGATCATGTCGAGATAGCCATAACGCGGAAACCTGGCGCGCAACCCATCGCTCGGTTTGCTGGATTGGCCGTGACCGATGCCGTCCGGCAGGACGATGAAATATTTCGTTCCATCGAGGACGCCGCCGACGCGAAACAGTCGATCCGCGAAATCGGCGCGCAGGAACTGAGCGCCACTGCCTCCCGTGCCGTGCAGGATCAGCACCGCATTCTTCGCCACGCCTTTGGCATCACGCTCGAGCTTGCCCACCGTTCGGTAATGCAAGCGCAGCTCCGGCAACTGCTCGTTCGATTGGAAGCGGAAGTTGCGCAGGACCACGTCGCCTTCGACCGGTTGTGGATAGTTCGCCTGGGCCATGCACAGGGTCTGCACGGCAAACTGACACAGCAGCAGGAGCACGATTCGAAGCATGCGATGAGTTCCAGTGACAAAGGGCGCCGGGCGCTCTTATATCAAACCTGGGCGGCGCTTGCCGCTCGCGGTCCGGAGCGTTATGTTGGGACGATGCCACGCTCAGTCTCCCCACGGGTGCCGGTGCGCACGATGAGATGCGGTGAGGGCGACGGATGTGCCAGGATGTTTTCATGAGACGTTTCATGCTGTCGGCATTGGCCACCCTGCTGCTCTCGGTAAGCGCCGGCGCACAACCCGTGGTCGTGGAATTGTTCACCTCGCAGGGATGCAGCTCGTGTCCGCCGGCTGACGCCTTGCTCGGCGAGTTGGCGCGCCGGCCCGACGTCATCGCCTTGGCCTATCACGTCGACTACTGGGACGATCAGGGCTGGAAGGATCGCTTCTCGATGCCCGAGGCCACGCAGCGGCAGAAGGGCTACATCAGGCGGTTGTCGCGCGCCGGCGCGTTCACACCACAGATCGTGGTGAGTGGCGACACCAGCCTGGTGGGATCGAATCGCCAGGCGGTGGAGCAGGCCATCGCGGGCGACCGGGATGCGCTGGCCATGAGGTTATCGAAGGTCGGCAGCAACCTGCAGATTCAGTTCACCGAAGCCTGGCGCGAGTCGATGGATGTTTATCTGGTTTCCTATCTGGCCGAGGCCACGCACAAGATCGCCGCCGGCGAAAACGCTCGGCGCACGCTGAAACATTACAACGTGGTTCGCTCGTTCAAGCGGCTTGGCACCTGGAACGGCAAGCCGCAGCGGATGAGCGCGTCGATCACGGAATTGCCGCAGGATGCGACCGGCGTGGCCGTCATCCTGCAGCGGAAGAATCAAGGCGCGATCGCCGGCGCCGCCAGGCTGGCGCTGCGTTGAAATCTCATCCGCCGATCATCGGTCGATTCAAGGAGAACCCACTGCATGAGCAAGATTCGCGTTGCCGGCTTTGCTGTTTCACTGGACGGCTACGGCGCCGGTCCCGACCAGTCGCTGCAGAATCCTCTCGGCGTCGGTGGCGAGTCATTGCATGAATGGGCGGTCGCCACCCGGACGTTCAAAAGAATGCACGGTGGCGAAGGCGGCAGCACGGGCATCGACGATGACTTTCTGGCCCGCGGTTTCGACAACATGGGCGCCTGGATCCTCGGACGGAACATGTTCGGTCCGATTCGCGGTGAGTGGCCGGACGATCAGTGGAAGGGCTGGTGGGGAACGAATCCGCCGTATCACGTGCCGGTGTTCGTGCTGACCCATCATCCGCGCGCTCCGATCGAAATGGCCGGCGGCACGACGTTTCATTTCGTGACCGAGGGCATTCACGCCGCACTCGAGCAGGCAGTCAAAGCAGCGAAGGGCAAGGATGTGCGGATCGGCGGCGGAGCTTCCACCATCCGGCAGTTCCTGGAGGCCCGACTCATCGACGAGATGCACCTGGCGATCGTGCCGAGACTGCTGGGCCGGGGCGAGTCGCTATTCCAGGGGCTGGATCTTGGCGCGCTCGGCTATGAGGTGATCGAGCGTCGAACTTCTGAACAGGTGCTCCACGTGATCATCGGCAGAGCCGCCGGCGCTTAGCCGCCGGAGCGGCTCGACTCGCCCGGCAGCTGGCTCAGAAAATCGCTGAGGCTCTGGCGGCCATCGCTGAATTCCTCATAACGACGTGGTGCGTCCGGAACACCACGCGCGGTGAGCAGGATGCGATTCGAGCGCGAGATCGCCAGCAGATCTTCGCGCTCGATCGGGAAATAAATGTGAGTCGAACCGGGAATGGGCAGCGGCAGCGCCGACTGGCTGATACCCAGTTCGGATGCAGTGCCTGCGTGGCGGGCGAGTGAGAGTGCGCGATCGCCGACCTGCACCTCGACGTTCTGGAACGAAGCTTCGAGCTTTTGCGGCACCGTCGGTGAAAAGTCGGCGGTGGTCCATAAAATCGCCACCAGATACAGTCGCCGGTCGCCCATGCGGTTGACTTCGATGGCCGTCAGCTGCGCGTAATCGCGCTCGTTGAACACGGGGGGCGGCTCGGCGCGAATCATGACCATCGGTTCGGTCTGCGCCGTGATCGTGACCGACGACACCGGATCCATCCATGACTTCACGGTGGGCTGCGCCGAGCAACCGGCCAGCATCAGTACCGCCAACAGCACGCCATATTTCTTCATCTCGGACCTGCCGACTTCCTGACGGGAAACTGCCATCGAGGCGGCATCATACAAGAACTCGCTGAATGGGAGAGCGCGGGCATGTGGCGCTTGCACCGTCGAGATTGGATACATGCCGCTTACGCGTCATGGTGCTCTCGAGCCGTTAACGCGGGACGTTATCGATCGTTTTATTTTTACGGTGCGTGGCTTGCATTAATCGCGGGCGCTTCAACAACAAAGGGGTTTGTCATGAGTAAGCTGATAAGAAACACATTGTGCGTTGCCGCGCTTGGAGTAGGAATGTCACTGGGCTATTTCGCTTCAGCCACGGCGCCCGACGGTGGTGAGGAGCCACCACCGCCGCCGCCGCCGAAATTGAACGATTGCAGCCCGGGCTTCTGGAAGAACCATACGGAATATTGGGCGACACAGTACTGTGGCAGCGAGGCGTGTGTGGCCGATGTGCTGCGCAACCTCACCAGTCAGGGCAAGGGAAGCGACGCGCTTCGTCACAACCAGGCTGCCGCCTTGAATGCGTGGGCCGATGGCTACTACAAAGCAAAGATCTGTACGGATTGAGCAGGGTCGGTCGCCGCGCGTCGGTGCGGTCGGCTGGAAACGAAACGCCGCCTTCGGGCGGCGTTTTGTTTGCTCGGGAGCAAGCGTGATATCCGAGCTATCAGCGCGTGGCTCGCGGCGCGTGTCTGTGTAGTACGAAGAAATCACCCAAGGCCAGCGGGTCGCGGACTACGTGTACGATCGAATCTATCGACCGACGCCTTGAGACGACGGTTCATTCGAACTGTGCATCGTCCAGCTTCAGGTCGCCGCGCTCATAAGCGTCGACGATACGTTTCGCGGCGGTCCGATCCTCCTCGTCGACCATGATCGCGAGGAAGCCGATCGCGGGCACTTCGCCGAGCGCGCCTTGCAAGTACGATCCTTGAACGAACGTATCTATGCCATGCTCTCGCAGCAGCCCCGCGAGCAGGTGGGCTTCGAAGTAGTCGCTGCAACGAAAGACTGGCGTCACGATACGCTCCGCTGTTCAGGCCGTTTCGAAGGTGCGGCCAACGGCGGTAGTATGGCTGAATCCAGGCGCCAGGGGTTGTCAATGACTGCACGGGAAAGAGTAGCGATCGTCACGGGAGCTGGAACGGGGATTGGCAAGGCGGTGGCCTTGGCGATGCTCCGGGACGGCTATCGCGTCGTGCTCGCAGGACGTCGCAAGGAGCCCCTCGAGGCGGTGATCGCGCAGGCGGGGGTCGATAGCTCTCGGGCGCTGGCGGTTCCGACAGACGTAGCCCATCCTGGTTCGGTGCAGGCGTTGTTCGAAAGGACTCAGGCCAACTTCGGTCGTCTGGACGTGCTGTTCAACAACGCCGGCGTCGCCGCGCCGCCTGTGCCGCTCGAAGAATTGACCTTCGAACAATGGCGGCACGTGGTGGACGTCAATCTCACCGGAATGTTTCTTTGCACGCAGGCGGCCTTCAAGCTCATGAAGGCGCAGCAGCCGCGCGGTGGGCGCATCATCAACAACGGTTCGATCTCGGCGCACGCGCCGAGACCGAACTCTGCGCCATACACGGCGACCAAGCACGCCGTGACCGGGCTCACCAAGTCCACTTCGCTCGACGGCCGGAAATACGATATTGCCTGTGGACAGATCGACATCGGCAATGCAGTCACCGATCTCGCGGCGCCGATGGCCCACGGCGTGCCCCAGGCCAACGGCAGCATCGCGGTCGAGCCGCTGATGGACGTCGAGCACGTCGGCTCATCCGTGCTCTACATGGCCAACCTGCCGCTCGATGCAAACGTGCAGTTCATGACCATCATGGCGACCAAGATGCCGTTCGTGGGTCGGGGTTAGACCCACCCGCCCGATCAGGCGACTCGCCGAAGCACTCGGCGGCGGAAATCGCTGAGAATTTCGTGAGCGGCGTTGTGGCCCGGTGCGCCAGTGACTCCGCCGCCGGGGTGTGTGCCGGAGCCGCACATATATAAGCCATGCAGCGGGCCGCGATAGTTGCCGTGGCCGAGCATGGGGCGGGCGGAGAACATTTGATCCAGGCTGAGCGCGCCGTGGAAGATATCGCCGCCGATCAGGCCGAAGGTGCGTTCCAGATCCAGCGGGCTCATGATCTGTCGACCGAGCACGGCGGCCTTGAAGTTGGGCGCGTGCGCGTTGACTGTATCGATCATGAGATCGGCGACAGCTTCACGATGCGCGTCCCACGATTCGCCGTTCGGCAGCGTTGGCGCGACGTGCTGGCAGAACATGCTGGCGACGTGTTGACCGGCAGGCGCGAGGCTGTCGTCCAGGGTCGAGGGAATGAGCACTTCGACGATGGGTTGTTTCGACCAGCCATGGGTGCGGGCGTCGAAGTAGGCGCGCTCCATATAAGCCAACGTCGGTGCGATGATGATGCCCGCGGTGTGATGAGCCGCGCGCTGCTTCCCGGGCAGGCAAGAAAAGTCCGGCAGCTCGGACAGCGCGACGTTCATGCGAAATGTGCCGGAGCCGCAGCGCCATTGTTTGATGCGCTCCAGAAAGGTGGCAGGCAATGCCGCCGGATCGAGCAGGCTCGTATACAACAATTTGGGGTTCAGATTCGAGACGACGGCAGCGGCATGAAACGTTTCGCCCGACTCGGTCACCGCGCCGACAGCTTTGCCGTTCTCGACGATGATCTCTCGCACGCCCGCGTTGACGCGAATGTCCACGCCGCGGCTGGCGGCCGACTTGGCCATCGCTTGCGTGATCGCGCCCATGCCGCCGATGGCGTGACCCCACGCACCTTTCTTACCATTTACCTCACCGAACACGTGATGAAGCAGAACGTAGGCGGACCCTGGAGAGTAGGGGCTCGCATAGTTGCCGACGACGCCGTCGAAACCGTAGACCGCTTTGATCGGCGCGCTCTCGAACCAGCCGTCCAGATAGTCGCCGGCGGAAGTGACGAACAGGCTCAACAATTCCTGGCGCATCGCCATGTCGAGCTTGCTGAAACGACCTCCCAGTTTGGCCGCGTGCACCAGTTCCGGTAACGCCATGCGCCAGCCGCCATCGACCACGTTCGGCGGCGTCTGCAAAACCAGGTCCCGGAGCAGGTCGGCGATGATATCGAGCCGGTCGCCGTAGGCGTCCAGTCGATCCGCATCCTTCTGTGAGAACTTCGCGACTTCACGTTTGGTGCGATCGCCGCCTGTGGCGAGATAACGCCCATCCTCGGTGGGAAGGAAGTTGGACATCTCGCGTTCCACGACACGCAATCCATGCGCTTGCAACTGCAGATCCCGAATCACCTTCGGATTGAGCAGCGAGACCGTGTACGAGGCGACGGAGTTGCGAAAGCCCGGGTGAAATTCTTCAGTGACTGCCGCGCCGCCGACCACATGGCGTCGCTCCAGCACCGTTACCTTCAGGCCCGACGCGGCGAGGTAAGCCGCGCACACCAACCCATTGTGGCCACCGCCGACGATCAGAACGTCAGACTTTGCGGGCACTGCGGCTCTCCGGAATCATGGCGCGCATGCGCTTGGCGAAACTGCGCAGGCACACTTCGCTTTCGCTCAGCGGCCCGACCGTATAGCTGCTCGAATACATGCCCGCTTGCACGCGAGAGATCAACGCGGTGTCCTCTTTGTTGACCTGTCGATTGATGCGCCAGTTCAGAAAACGCGCCGCGCGCATTTCGCGCCGGTCGTCGGGATGCACATAGGCGATCTCGCGGATCATGGTTTCGGTGGCGGAGATCGGAATGAACTGCATGAAGTCGATCTGATCGGGATAGATGTCGAAGGCGAGGTTCGGCCACAGCTTGAAGTAGGTCCAAAGCCGCTGCCGCTCCGGCGGCAGCCACTCGACGGCTGGCAGCAGCTGTTGATACATGCGCTCCGACCAGCTCTTGCGGGGCGACTCCTGCAGCAGGCCCCACATCTTGTCCGCCCACGGTTGCGCTTCGATTCCATAGCTGCGACCAAACAGCCGGTTGAGCCCGGGGTGCGCCACGTCGATATGCATGCCGTCGGAGTAGTTGTCGGCGACGTTCTTCCAGTTCACGTTGCGCGGTCGCAGAGTGACGCGACCTTGGGGCACGAGCTCTTCCATGCGATAGGCGGCGAGCTCGTCGACGTACGGTGCCAGCATTTCGCTCACACTCGGCAGGCCGGGCTCCAGCCGAATGAAGATGAAGCCCATGAAAATTTCCTGCTCCAGTGGCACGAGTCCGTGCTGATCGGGATTCAGATCGCGAAACGTTTCGCGATAGGGCACCCCGATGAGCCGTCCGTCGAGAGAATAACTCCACGCGTGATACGGGCAGGTGATGCGTCCGCCGCAATGTCCCTTCGGCCCGTCGAGCAGCCGCGAGGCGCGATGGCGACATACATTGTGAAAGCTGCGGATCTGGCCGTCGCGTCCGCGGACCGACACGATCGACTCGCCCAGCAGGTCGAAGCAATGATAGTCGCCTGGTTTGGGGATGTCGTTGCCGTGGCACACCAACTGCCAGCTGGTGCGGAAGATCGAGCGCTTCTCGAGCTCGAAAAACTCCGGATCGTGGTAGATCCAGGCCGGCAGACCCACGCTCGGATCGTCCATTTGGGCGGTGGCGGAGGGAGCGGATTGCGATCGGGCAGCGGCAGTCATGAGCGCCATCCTGGGGGTCGGAAAGATGCCCAGGATTGCTGCAGTGGCGTTGAATGTCCAGTCCCAGGCGTGGCGGGGCACCGTACCAAAGTCGGTTGCATTCGAACCGGCAGGGGCATCTACTTCGCAACTGCCGGCGTGCCGACAGGGACGGCGCGCTGAAGAAGAACTCGAACGGACTGTGCCATTCAATTGCATGGGGGCCTTTATGAAACGCCGCGAGTTCGTGAGATCTGCGCTACTGGCTTCGGCCACGCTTCCTGCCTTCAAGTTCGTACCTGCCTTGGCGCGCTCTGGGCCCATTCCGGACGTGGCCGCGATCACCGGTGACGGGCGCGAAGTGACGCTTCGTGGCGCGGAGATTCGCGAGCTCGCCGAGAAGCTGCAGGGTCATCTGCTGTTGGCCGGCGATAACGGGTACGACCAGGCGCGGCTGCTGCTGAACCCGTCGTTCGACAAACATCCCGCCCTGATCGCTCAGCCTGCCGACGTGGCGGGGATACAGAACGCGGTGAAATTCGCCCGCGAGCACAATCTGTTGCTGGCGGTGAAGTGCGGTGGCCACAGCCATTCCGGGCAATCGAGCTGCGAACGCGGGTTGCAGATCGATCTCAAGAACTTCCGCGGTGTTCAGCTGGATGCGCCAGGCCGGAAGATATCGGTGAAAGGTGGCAGCTTACTCGGCCAAGTCGATCGCGAGACCATGCCGCACGGCTTGGTGACGCCGCTTGGTACCGTGTCACACACGGGCGTCGGCGGTCTCACTTTGGGCGGCGGCTTCGGGCGAGTGGCGCGTCGGTTCGGCATGGCCATCGACAATCTCACTTCCATGGATGTGGTGACCGCGGACGGGCGATTGCTCCACACGAGTGCCAGAGAGAATGCGGAGTTGTTCTGGGGATTGCGGGGCGGCAGCGGCAATTTCGGTGTCGTGACCCACTTCGAGTTCAAGTTGCACCCGATGCAACGGGAGGTGGTGGCGGGCAAGCTGACGTTCCCGTTCGAGAGCATGCGCGATGCGTTGAGCATGTGGGCGGATTATGCGCCCGCGGCGCCGGACGAGCTTTATTTCGATCCCGTGGTGATGATGCCGCCCGGCGGCGCGCCCGCGATCGTGCAGCTCGAAATTTGTTACAGCGGGCCGGTGAAGGATGCGGAGCGTGCGCTGGCTCCGATCCGGAAGTTGGGGACGCCGGTGGCGGACACGGTCACGACGATGGACTATGTCGATGTGCAGCGCTCGGGTGATATCGCCGATCCGCGGGCGCTAGGGACTTATCTCAAAGGTGGGTTCATTTCTTCCATGCCCGGTGAGCTCATCGATGCACTGGTCGGCGGGATCAAGGGCGATCCGAGGCGGGCCACTTTGTTGTTCTTCCAGCACTGCGGTGGTGCGTGTTCACGAGTGCCGGAGAACGCCACGGCGTTCGCTCATCGATATGCGTTAGCGAACATGATGACTCTGAGTGGCTGGGCCCATGGTGAGGATCCTGCCGATCACATCGAAGCGACGCGGCGGTACTGGTCGGGGCTCGAGAAGTTCACTCGTGGGTTCTATGTGAACGATATGCCGCGTGAGGCGACGGCTGCTCAGATCAATGCGAATTATCGGGGCAATCATCAGCGGCTGGTCGCGTTGAAGACCAAGTACGACCCGACGAATTTGTTTCGCTTGAATGCTAACGTGCAGCCGAAGCGAACCTGACCCCGTTCAGAGGGAAAGATTGGGGCGCTGCTTTGGGCTAGTTGCGTTGGTGGCGGGGTCAGTTACGAAAAGAGGGGGCGGTGGCTCGCGCCGTCCGAGGTGTCCTCGCTCCTTCCGGCACCGTGCTCCCCTCAGTCGCGCAAGCGCGCCCGAGGGGTCCCGTCCCTGGGCGCACTGCGGCGACAAGGTCCCTCTTGTTCGACGCTGCCGGAAGAAGCGAGGACACCTCGAACGTCGCCTCAACGTTGGTGGTGGCGTATCGCCAGGAAGGGAGACAGCTCGAACGTCGCCTCGAGGTTGGTAGTGGCGCTTCGCCAGGAAGGAGACACCTCGAACGTCGCCTCGAGGTTGGTGGTGGCGTTTCGCCAGGAAGGAGACACCTCGAACGTCGCCTCGAGGTTGGTGGTGGCGTTTCGCCAGGAAGGAGACAGCTCGAACGTCGCCTCGAGGTTGGTGGTGGCGTTTCGCCAGGAAGGAGACAGCTCGAACGTCGCCTCGAGGTTGGTGGTGGCGCTTCGCCAGGAAGGAGACAGCTCGAACGTCGCTCGAGGTTGGCAGTACCTTTCTGAATGAATTGGATCCCCTCCCGGGCGGGAGGGGATGCGGTGTTGTGGCCTGATGATTCGCGCAGCGGAGCGAGCTCAGTTGCTCACTCTTACGTACCCATACATTCCATCCAGCAAGTGCGGGCGGATGTTGCAGATCACGAGGTAGGTTCCGGCCTCGAGGAAAGCGACGGGTTCGCTGCGGTTCTGGGCGTTGAGGGGATCCACTACAGGTGGGGTGGCGAGTGGTCCGCCGGCGGGGTTGATGCCGCGGTAATAGATCTTGTCCGCAAGGAACGCGCTGCTCGCCGGTAGCGGAGTGGTCGGGTTCGGCGGGATCACGAACACCGGTGGAAATACCGGCAGTTGTCCACTGCCGTCGTTCAAGTCCTCGAGGGTTACGCCCGGTTTGAATATCACGATGTCGTGAAATCCCGCCACGCCGAAGTCCACGACGCCGCCCTTCTTCACATGGATCCTCTTCGGCAGGACCACGTGATTCACAGGATTGCCCGGCGAAGCGGTGTTGAGCCCGCGGCCGAACGAGGCGGTTACGCTCGTCTGACGATTGCTGTCGTTGTTACGGTTGTCGTCGCTGGCGCTCGCCAGGGTTGCGGCGAGTGCGAGGCAGGTGAGGAGCGCGGGCTTGAGCAAGGCGGATGCCTTCGTTCTGGTGGTCATAGGAATCTCCCCGGAATCACAAGCACAGGTTCGCGTTATTGCATGGTCAACATGCAGCGTGAGCTGTGTTAGCACATCTGATACAGGGTTGCCTCGGGACTTTAACGGACCCGCAGCGCGACAGAACGTTGACGGTCGTCGATGCCTCGCCGCTCTGTCGTGTGATCGGCGTCAAACAATTCGAACCCACTCGGCCGCGCCGCTTCAGTTGCATGAATCAGCGCCGCTGTACACCGAAGGCTCCCGGCACAGCGCCATCGACACTGGCAGGCGCGCTGCGAAGCCGACCAAGCAAAGCGAGTCGGAGGTCCATTTCTGTGAAGAGTTTCGTTGTTGCCGCTGCCGTTGGCGCGGTGTTGTTCTCGTGCGCGTCGATGGCGGCGCCCGGGTTCCTGGATGCGGGGCCCAATCTTTCCGACAATGGTGCATCCGGCGCATGGACCTCGCTGTATGCCACGCGCAATCCGGCCGGCGCCGAATTCGCGATCGCGCCCAACGCGAAGTTTCGCATGGGCATCCTCAGCTCGTTCGGCCTGGGCACGGAAGTGGGCCCGGTCGACAACTTCGCCGACGAGATCGACGATCTGATCGACGAGCTCGATCGCGACAACATTTCGCTATCCGAAGGCAACGCGCTGGTCGAGCGCTTCAACGGCATCCTCGAACCGCTGAGCAGGGACGGTTACGTCAAGGTGCATGGCGGCGTGCAAGTGCCGCTGTTCCCGATGCTCTATCGCAGCAGCTTCGGCGTGTTCACCGCCGACGCCAACCTCAGCGCTCAGGCGCGACTCGGATTTCTCGATGCGCCGCTGACCTACAACCCGGTCGCCGAAGAAGTCGAGACCGCGTCGGCCGCGTACGTCAAGGCCGGGCAGATCAACGAGATTGCGGTCGGCTTCAGCCGTCCGGTGTGGAAGCCGAGCGCCGGTCAGCTGATCGTCGGCGGCAACCTGCGCTATCTGCAGGCCAAGCTCAGCAAACAGGTCGTGGCGTTGGATTCGGTCGAAGACGACGAGGATGTCGAAGACATTCTCAAGGACAGCTACGACGCCAACGAGCGCAAGTCGAGCAACGTGACGCTCGATGTCGGCGCCATCTTCGACTTCTCCAAATATCGCGTCGGCGTGACGCTCGCCAATCTGACCGAGCCCGAGTTCAAGTATGGCGCCATCGGCAGCAACTGCGGCGCTCTGAGCGGCAGCGCGCAGTACAACTGCTACACGGCTGCTTTCTACAGCGACCGCATCGCGCTCAACGAAACCTGGACGCTGGAACGTCTTGCCACGCTGGAAGGCGCGATGTTCTTCGGCTCCGGCGCGGGCTCGCTCGCGGCCAGCGTCGATCTCAACGACGTGCACGATCCGGTCGGCGATCTCAACCAGAACCTGAAGGTCGCGCTCGGCTACAAGACGGAAACGAACTGGCTGCCGGACTTCCGTCTGGGCTATCGCAAGAACCTGGCGGGCACCGAACTGAGTTCGGCCTCGGTGGGCTTCACATTCTTCGGCAGCGTGCACTTGGACGTGGCCTGCGGCCTCGAATCGACCAAGATCGACGGTAGCTCTGTGCCTCGAACCATGGCGTTCAACCTCGGGTTCGAGATGAGCTATTGATCGGGAAGAGATGGAGAACAGAATGAAGATTCGTAACAGGATTCTGGCGGGTGCGACCGCCATCGCCTCGCTCGGACTGGCTGCGTGCAGCGGTGGCAGCCAGGGCACGCAGGACGGCGGTAGCAGCAACAACGGCAGCGGCGCGAGCAGCCGCACGTTTCATGCGCGCGCCGTCGACGGTTATCTCGCTGGCGCCAACGTTTATGTGGACGTGAACGGCAACGGTCAGCTCGACGCCTTCGAACCTCGCGCCATCACCGACGTCGACGGTTACTTCTCGTACAACCACAAGACGGGAATCGACTACTGCGCAACCGGTGGACTCAAACAGCACTGCCTGCGCGGTGCGATCGATGCGAACGAAACCGTGCTGATCCGTGTGACCGGCGGCTACGACACGGTGACGCAGTTGCCGTTCAAAGGTGTGCTCAGCCTGCGCTCCAGCGAGTTGAATCGGGACGACCTGCGCCTGATCACGCCCGTAACCAGCATGGTGGCGGACTCTTTAACGCCGGAGCAGAAGTTCCAGGCGCTCGTGGATGCAGGCGTCTTCGAGGGGACGATGGACGACGATCCGTTGCTCGATGTGGCGAACGCGTCGCGGGCGCAGATGGCTGCGATCCTATCGCGCATCTTCGGCGAGGTCGGCAATCTATCGCTGTCGTCTTCGAGCTTCGAGGATGTGGAGCATGCCGCCTGGGCGTCCGGCTATATCGCCATCGCCGGGCAGATCGGGACGATCGAGGGTACTTCTTTCGGTGATGCATTCTCCGATCCTGCTGTCGTCGAGGCCGCCGCGCGGGAGGCGATCTTCGCAGCGCTGCATCCGGGACGGACACTCACCAACGATTTTCAGCTGACCAATCCGGCGTCCTACTCCCACCTCGTTCAGTTCGCCGCCGATCTCGTCGGTCTGAACGAAGAGCTCATCGAGAGCGTGCACGGCGCGGCGTCGATCGAAGAACTGCAAGCGATTCTGCGCGTGCAGATGATCGCGGCCGAGCGCGCGTTGGCCAATCCGCACGATCCCGAGCTGAGCGACCTCAGCGACTGGATTCGCAACCAGCTCGCTCAGGGCAATCGACTCGGCGCCGATCTCACGGCGCTGGGCGAGGCGGATATGGACTTGAGCGCGCTCATCGATCCGGCCTTCAACTTCGATCCGGCGTCCAACTCGGTCAGCGCCAGCGCGAAGATTCCGGCCGAGGCGGCCAGCACCTTCGCGGCGCTCGTCAACACTTCGTTCGGCGTGGCCGTCAACGAGCCGGACGAGCAGGGCGCGGCGCTGTTCTTCTTGAGCGGCGATGCGAATGCGCGTTCGGGCGAGATCGACGTGTGCGTGCGCTATACCGGCGACGATGGCGATTTCGACACCACCAGCAGCACCGATCCTAACGGTGCGCTGCTCGTCGGCGGTCACTGGAGCCTGCTCGACGATCACACGCTGACCTTGGGCGTGGAAGTCGCCGGCGGCGTGCGCCCGCTGTTGTTGAAGGCGGTCGCCGGCAGCGGCTCCGAACGCGATTATCGTTTCGATTTCGGCAGAGATTTGTCGACGTGGTCCGGCTCGATGCCTTCGGCCTTCGCGCCAGGCTCGGTGCCCGCCAACGACGCGGCCTGCAAAGCCGCGTTGATCGAACGTTTCGGCTCCATCGGCTGAGTTTGACTGGGCGGCAGGGCTCGGCAACGACCCTGCCTGCTCACTGCTCTGGCTCGATCAGCCACTGCCTGGCCGCTGCCGCGTCTTCATAGAAAACACGATAGTCGCCCTCGCCAAAGGCGAGTCGCGCCAGAAACGCCAGTTTGCTGTTCGGCACGACGACGGCCCGGCGCAGTTTCATATCCACCAGCTGCTCATCCAGAGCCCTCTGCGCCCAAGGCACGCTGAAGTGCGGCGGGTCCATCTGCAAGGCGTCGTAAAGGACCTTGCGTATCCCGCTGTGCCGCGCCAGCTGTAAGACCTCCGCTTGGCATTCCTGCAATACCGCGTCGGTCGGTTGACCCCGGATCCGGGCGACGATGAGAGTGTCGGCTAGTTCCACGGTCACTTGTTTGTCGGCGGGTTCGCTCGTCATGAGCGGACATTCTACAGAGCCTCTCTTGCGGAACGCCGAAGCGCATCGCAGCACCTGGGCGCTCCGCTCGAGGCTCGTACCACGCGTTGTGGATCAGCGCGACCCGTGAACCACGCGGTGACCATGGCGTCCGCAAGGAATCCGAAGCGCATCAATAACTTAGATCTTAATGCCGAGGTCCTGGCAGAGCGCCGACAGGGCGCTGTTCAGGACGACATGGATGCTAACTATTATCAGCCGGAAATGGTTCGCATTTGAATCTGACCGCCGTCTGACGGTATAACAACGGCTTACTCTTAGGGATGGATCTCATGCTGAGCGCGACCGCGATTCGCCGTTGGTACTGGGTGCACAAGTGGACCAGTCTGGTGTCCACCCTGTTTCTGCTCATGTTGTGCATCACCGGCCTGCCGTTGATCTTCTATCACGAGATCGACCATGCCACCGGCTACTCCATCGAGCCGCCCGAAATGCCGGGTGTGACCACGCGCGTCAGCATCGACGAGATCGTCGCGGACGCTCGGGCGCGGCGCCCGGACGACGTGGTCACCTACTTGTTCCGCGATGCCGATGAACCGGAGGCGTGGTTCCTGTCGATGGCGGAGACGCCGAGCTCACCCGAGTCGTCGGCCTTCTATATGTATGACGCGCGCACCGGCGACTTCCTGCACGAGTATCCGCTCAACCAGGGCTTCATGAATTTCATGTTCCGCCTGCACTACGACATGTTCACCGGGTTGCCGGGCACGTTGTTCCTCGGCTTCATGGGGTTGTTGCTGGCGGCGTCGCTGGTGTCGGGCACCGTCGTGTACGGTCCCTTCATGCGCAAGCTGCCGTTCGGCTCGGTCCGGCATGAACGTTCCTCGCGCATCAAATGGCTGGACCTGCACAACCTGCTCGGCATCGCGACCTTGATGTGGTTGATGGTGGTGGGCGTGACCGGCGTGATCAACACACTCGCGGTTCCCATCCTCGGCTTGTGGCAACAGAACGAGGTCACCGACATGACCGCGAAGTACAAGGGCCAGCCGCCGCTCACGCAGTTCAGCTCCGCCGATCAGGCAGTCGCGACGGCGCGGGCGACCGTGCCCGACGCCGATCTGAGCTTCATGGCGTTCCCCGGCACCGACTACGCCACTCCGCATCACTACATCGCCTTCATGCATGGCTCGACACCGCTCACATCGAAGCTGCTCACCCCGGTGCTGATCGATGCGAGCACCGGCGCGATGATCGATAGTCGTTCGATGCCGTGGTATGTGAAGGCGCTGCTCGTGTCGCAGCCGCTGCACTTCGGCGACTACGGCGGCATGGTGCTGAAGATTTTGTGGGCGCTGCTCGACATTCTCGCCATCGTCGTGCTCGGCAGTGGCGTGTATCTGTGGCTCAAGAAGCGCAATGTTCCGGTCGAAGCGCGCTTGGGCATGCTGGCGCCGGAAGGAGCGACGTCATGAGCGGCAAACGTCCCATACGGGTGTGGACGGCGCCCATCGTCCTGGCAGTGCTCACTTCGATCGGGCTGATCTCGGCGCTGGTTTCAGACGATGCCGGCGACGTCCTCGCCTGGATCACATTGGCTGTGCCGGTGCTGGTGTGTTGCTGGTACGCGCCGCGACGTACTCGTAGCGACTCCGCTCAGGGCGCGCCCGCGTCTTCGGTTCCGGACGCCTCGTAAGCTCGCAGCATTTCCAGAGTTCCTGCCGCGGCCTGGCGATCACGACAGGTCGCAAGCCACTGTTTGAAGCGTCCCACCGTGAAGAGATCCTTCAGGTACATCCCTTCCTGGATCTGCTGCTCGAGCGGAATCAACCGCCGCGCTGCCACCGTCATCATGATCATCAGCGCGACCTCGCGAGGTGCGAGCTTCTCCAGAGCAAGGTGCAGCGCCGCTTCGTGATCCTCATGGCCGCGCTCTGCAGCCACCCGCGCGTTGACGCAATGCCAGACCATGCGCATGAGGTGAGAGCCGACGAAAGTTCCCGCCTCCGGATCGTTCGCTTCACAGCGGGGCAGGTCGACCAGTGCGCTGGATGGCAGCGTTCGCTGCACTTTGCACAGTGGCATGCGAACCAGCCGGAAATACCAAGGCTGCCTGGCCACGGTGATGTGGCTACATTGGAAACACCAGCTGAATAGACACAGCGGCTTGCGGCTGTAGTAGCGGGCGAAGTCGACCGAGAAGTATCCGTACGGTTCGGTGAACGAGTGCCCGCAGTGAGCGCAGCCGTCACTCATCCGGCCGCACCTCTCTGACGCGGTCTTTTCCCAGCTTGCGGGACAGCGCGAGCATGGTCTGCTTCACCAGATCGTAGAGCATGCCGCCAGCCATGGCGCCGCTGACGAATGTGACGACCGCGCTGAGCGCTTCCGGGTCGACGCCGCGTCGTCTCAGCAACGGATTCTCCGGTTCCGGGCTCTGCTCGATCTTGATGCTTTGCAGTTGCTCCGGTGTGAGCGCCGCTTGCAGCGCGGCTTGAATGTCGGCGCGGGATGCCGAGACCAGTAACTTTGGCGCCGGTGCTGCTTCAGTCTGCATGTGACTCCCTGCCGCCGCGGTTTCCGCGAGTAACAAAACTATAAAGGGCTGTGACATGCTCGGCAACGCGCCGTCGGCCCCCTCGAGGAAACAAAATGTGTACGGGCCCTATGTGACTTGTATTGCATGTGCGACGTACTTGCAGACCACGCCCGCGTCACCGACCCATGCTCGCGTACTGGATGAGCCGTCGACAACGATGTCCCTCGCGTGGTGCGCCGGATGTAACAACGTTTCGATTTTTCAACGGCCGCGCTGGCGTCGCTGGTTGGATCGCTGGGCGCCGTTGAATGGCTTCAAGCCGGTGCGCGCACTCAGTC
Source organism: Steroidobacter gossypii (assembly GCF_016801985.1). Taxonomy (GTDB): domain Bacteria; phylum Pseudomonadota; class Gammaproteobacteria; order Steroidobacterales; family Steroidobacteraceae; genus Steroidobacter; species Steroidobacter gossypii. Next base: position 179,896 of record NZ_JAEVLS010000002.1, read on the forward strand.
TCGAGGAGTTCGCCTCCGAGCAGGTGGCGCAGGGGCACGGGTTGAAGATGCATCGAAAGCTGATGGACGAGCTCTCACTCAGTTTCGCGCAACGTGCCCGCGCGGAAGGCGCTGCAGATGCGGAGACCGGCGCGTGGCGCATCGCGAAACGCGTTCTCGGCCCGACGCACCTGATTTTGTACATCGCCGCGACTCGTCAATATGTTTCCAGAACGCGAGCGCTGGTGTGGATCGATGAGCTCGATTCACATGCTGCTTTTACCGATCCGCAGCTGAAGCAGATGTTGCGTCAGATGCGCGATGACTTGCTGGGAGCATAGCTGCGCAATGCTACAGCGCCTGTTCAGGGTCTTATCGCCCCGCTCGAATCGGCTGCACGCAGCGATGGATCGTTCGATTCGCGCCAGCACACCGGACGAGGCCTTCCAGTTCGCGGAGCAGGCGTTGCTGCTTGCACAATCATGGCAGTCATGGCCGCTCGGACTGCCAGATCGAAATGCGAGGCAAGCACGTGGATGAAAGGTCAGTCATCGCTCACAGCATGGTCGCGATGATCATGATGGCAGCGTCCGATGGAGAGTTGACCAGAAACGAGATCGACGAAATGGTCTTGCTCCTGAGCATTGCCGCTCGGGAGCAGGCGCCCGAAGCCGTGTTGGAGAGCCTGGAATAGCAACTATGGTTCGTGGTCGGCGCGACGCGTGAACGGTGGCCCGAGCTCATGGCTGTCATGCGGGACGTAGCGGCGGAGCGCAAGGAAACAATACTGTTCGCCGCCGCCAAAATGGCGCATGTGGAAGGTCCGCCGGACCGGGAGCGTATGGCGCTGCTGCGGCAGATGGCGGAATGGCTTGCAGTGCCGAAGTCGGACTACCGCCGGTTCACCGCGAGCTTCGCGGCCCAATGGGAGGCGAGCCGATACGTTCCCAAGCCTGGGCAGTAGTGCACTGGAGCGTCCAAGACCATGACCCGCGGCAAATCCGACTGACATGTGGGCCGGCGTATCGATTCGCACGCCGATGTGTCGCAGGCGACCTGAACAACCCCGCGCTCGATCCCTACCTGTCGGACAACATCGATCTGGGCTTCGAGCATTACCGTGGTGGTAGCGCTGAACGCGGGCTGCAGCCCGTGCTAAGCCTTCTTGTTCGCGGACTTCGCTCTCTTCTTGGGTGCAGCTTTGGCCTTGGTGGTCTTGGCCTTGCTCGATTTAGCCGCGGCGTTCAGCGCGACCGCCTCGCGCACCAGCGCCTTGAAGTCGGAGGCATCGAGCTCTTCGCCTTCGCGAATGTCGATGGCGCGGCGAACGTTGCCTTCCAGGCTCGAGTTGAACAGCCCGGCGGGATCCTGCAATGACGCGCCTTTGGCGAAGGTCAGCTTGACCACACTTTTATAGGACTCGCCGGTGCAGATGATGCCGCCGCGCGACCACACCGGCGTGCCCATCCATTTCCATTCCTCGACCACGTCGGGAACGGCTTCCTTGATGAGCTTGCGCATTCTGGCCAGCGTCTTGCCGCGCCAGTCGCCCAGCTCCGCGATTCTTTTTGAAATGAGTTCCGATGCGGAGGCCGCTGCGCTGGCGTCGGTTTGTTTCATGCCGGCAATCTTAGTCAAGCGACGCTCGTCACACAATTATCGTTCCCATGACACGGTAGTTAAACATATTCGGCTCACCCTCCGCACGTTGTTGCCGTGTTCGCTGCGCGAACGCAAGCGGCAGTCTCGCGTTCATCTGTCAAGAAGATAAGGGGTTAGCCATGAGCGATTCTTTGCGTGAATCGGCCGACGAAGCGCGGCCGGTGACCAGCCGTCGTGACTTCATCAGGAACGGCGTCGTCGGCGCCGCGTCGATTTCTTTCGCCGCGATGCTGGCGCGTCGCGAAGCCCATGCCGTGGAGCTGCCGTATTCGGACGATTACGGTCCGGTCGCGCCGGTGCGCGACCTCACCACCGGCCTGCCGTTGATCTCGTTGCCGGCCGGCTTCTCCTATATGACTTACGGCTGGACGGGTCACGTCATGGCCGATGGCCAGCGCACACCGGCCGTGCATGATGGCATGGACGTCGTTGCGGCGCGCGGCAATGAAATCGCGCTGGTCCGCAACCATGAACAGGGCACCAGCGGCATCGCCTTCAACGCGCCGGCCGCCTACGATCCGGGCTACGGCTTCGGCGGCACCACCAACGTATTGTTCGACGCGGTGGCCGGGAAGTTCCTGAGCTCGCATGCATCGCTCACCGGCACCATTCGTAACTGCGCCGGTGGACGCACTCCGTGGGGTTCGTGGTTGACTTGCGAAGAAGCGGGCAACGTTTCTCCGGCAGGCGTGCGGCACGGCTGGATCTTCGAAGTGCCGGGGTATGGGACGGCGACCGGCCGACCGCTGCGCGCCATGGGCAAGTCCGACTGGGAAGCGGTTGCGGTGGATCCTGCCACCGGCAACGTGTATCAGACCGAGGACGTGACTCCGGGCGGCTTCTACAAGTTCGTGCCGAAGAAGTACGGCAAGCTGGCGGAAGGTGGCGAACTGTTCGCGCTCAAGGTGGTCGGCGCCGACGACTTCAACTTCAGCGGCCTGAATGGCGCGTATGTCGATTTCCCCGCGGGCACGACCTGGGATGTGGAGTGGGTGCGCGTGACCGACGTGGAAGCGATCAACGGTCGCATCTACAACTCGGCGCCGGGACGCGCGTGTTTCTCTCGCCCCGAGGGTTGCTTCTACGACAGCGGCAAGATCTATTTCACTTGCACCAATGGCGGCATGGCGCGCCAGGGGCAAGTGTTCGTTTACGACCCGCGTCGCGAGCAGCTGCAGATGGTGTTCAACTCCATGGGCAGCGGCGTCAGCAACACCGAATGTAACAATCCGGACAACATTGCGGTGAGTCCGCGTGGCGGCATCATCCTGTGCGAGGACGGTGGCAACAACATCCAGCGCCTGCGCGGCCTGACTCAGAGCGGCGGAACGTTCGTCTTCGCTGAAAACAATGTGAATCTGAACCAGGGTCAGATCGCTCGCGCCGACGCCATCTTCAAAGCCGGCGGCAAGATCCTCAGCACCGTTCGCCCGGGCAACTACTCCGGCAGCGAGTGGTGCGGAGCCTGCTTCTACGAGAAGTGGATGTTCGTGAACCTGCAGTCGCCAGGCATCACGTTTGCGATCACCGGTCCCTGGGACAACGGCGCGCTGTAAAAAGAGGCGGGGGCGCATCTGCGCCCCCGCTTCACCAGGCGACTCAAGGGATAGCGCGCGTCGATCCATTGGACGAGCGCTCTCAGGCCAGAGCGCTCGCGAGATCCAAGGTTTCATGGCGCCACGCCCGCGGGGCTAGTTCAGCGGTTTGAAGAACTGCTCGCCTTGATTCTTGAGCAGCAGCACCAGGAACTTGGCCGACTCGGTCTTGCTGGCGTTCCGGCCAACCGTGTGGATGTCGGTCGGCGCTTCGTAGAACGTGTCGCCGGCCTTCAGGGTCACTTCGCGTCCACCTTTGACGCCCATCACGATCGAGCCTTCGACCACGTACACGAAGGCGTGCGCATCGTGCTTGTGTACGGGGTCCATCGCGCCCGGAGGGAATTCCACTGTGATCATCAGTGCTTCCTTGCCCGGATAGTCCGACAGCGCTTTGGTGAACAGCTCGGTCACCTTGGGGTGAGCGGCGTCGACATCGTTCGCCTGCGCGGTCGTCATCAAGGCGCACGCGGCCGCGAGCGCCATTCCACATTGCTTGAGTTTGAACATGATCAGCTCCTCGGTTGGAGATCGTTTGCGAAAGTGCCTTCCTCGGCCAGGACAGCGGCGCGCACGCCAGGGTCGGCGTACATCCGATCGAGAAAGCGGGTGAGACCTTTGTATGCGTCGAGGCCGATCTTCAGGCGCAGCGCCCAGCGCAGCATGACAAACAGATAAGGATCGGCAATCGACCGCTCACCGTTGAGCCAGTCCCGATCTTCGAGTCGCGACTCGAGAATGGCGAGGTAGGCGCGCACGCGATCCCGCGCGGTATCGGCCACGGCCGACGAATGTTTGGTGTCGGGGTGGAAGCGAGCGGGCGAAAAGATGGGCTTGAACGCGGGATGGACATCCGAGTTGAGAAAGCTCAACCAATCCATGACTTCGGCCCGTTCTCGCACGCTGCCACGACCGAGCAGGCGAGCTCGCGGATACTGTTCGGCGAGGTAGGTCAGGATCGCGGCGTTCTGGGTCAGATGTAAGTCGCCGTCGATCAGCAACGGCACGGTGCCGGCCGGATTCAGCGCCAGGTACTCCGGCGAGTTGAGATTGGCGTGGCTCATCTCGACCGTTTGATATGGGGCGCCGGTCCATTCGAGCACGATGTGGTCGGCCAGCGAGCAGGCGCCTCGAAAGTAGTACAGCTTCATGATGTTTCTCCGGGTCCATCGATCGATGCGCCTCTACAAGGCAGGCGCATCGAACCTGGATCCCCGCCTCAGTGGCGGGCAGCCGATGCGGCTGCCGCGCTCGTGGCTTTCTGCGCACCAGGCTGAGCAGCCGAATAGCTCAGCCAGTCGAAGTAACGCGTCGCGGCAATGCGCGCACCGGCGCTCGCAGTGAGCGACTCTTCCTGCAACAGAGCGCCGAAGTAGCCGGCGTTCTTGTCCGTGATCACTGCCCGGTTATCACCGGTGGCCTTCAGCGTGCGCCTCACGAGATCGTCGAGATGAAAGCGATCCGGGCCGGCAACTTCCACCGTGCCATTCAGCGGTGCGCCGAGAGTGATATCGGCGAGTGCGGCGACGACGTCGTCCGACAGAATGGGCTGAATCATCGCGTCCGAGACACGCAAGCTCTTGCCGTCGGCCGTGGACTCCGCGATACGGTTGATGAACTCGAAGAACTGCGTGGAATGCAGAATCGTATAGGGGATGGAGGAGGCCTTGATCAGCTTCTCCTGCGCCAGCTTGGCGCGAAAGTAACCACTGTCCTGCAGGCGATCGGTGCCCACCACCGACAAGGCGACGTGATGTTTGATGCCGAGGCGCTCCCCGGCGGCGAGCAGATTGCGGGTGGAGGTTTCGAAGAACTTCAGCACTTCCGCAGCTTCGAAGGATGGCGAGTTGGCCACGTCGACCACGACTTGAGCGCCGGTGAGCGCTTCGGCGAGGCCTTCGCCAGTGATGGTGTTGACTCCCGAGTTTGGCGACGCGGCCAGCACCTCGTGCCCCGCCTGGCGAAGTTTGTTGACGAGCTTCGAGCCGATGAGGCCCGTGCCGCCGATCACTACGATTTTCATACTTTGCTCCTACGCTGTTGTCGGGTCGAGTTCACACGAGTGCCGTGTGATGCCATCCTGCTCGGCGCCGCGTCGGATCTCTTGGCGAAGCCGGCGGTGACTTGGATGCGTGTGGGGCGATGGGTCTGCGATCTGGATCAGTGGAGCCGGGGAATGCCCGCCGTCGCATCGTCGTGTAACCATTCGCCGCCCCGTGGCGATGGCGCCAGCAGGGTGGAATCGCGCATGAACGGGTGGAAAATGCGCCTTCACGAACGGCCCCTCGACGACCTGACAGCCCGTCTTCTTCGTTGCTAGGGCGGGCAATGATCAAACACTCATCGCGGACAACTCGCTGCTGCGTGATTGGGTTGCCCGAGCCGCGGAGTGTTTCAACCAATCTTCGAACGTTCCCACGCCGATGATGGCTCCTTCATCCGGCGTCAACGTGTCCTCGGCCAGCAGCGCGCCGAAATATCGGGCATGCGTGTCTGTGACGACTTCACGTCGATCCTGATAAGCGTGCATCACGCGCTGCACGATCTCATCGAGTCGGAAGCACTCCGGCCCGGCGAACTCGATCATGCGATTGCGTGGCGCTGTCGTTGCCAGATCGGCGAGCGCAGCGGCGACTTCACCAGACGCTAACGGCTGAACCAAAGCAGGCGAAGCACGCACGGTGCGCTCGTCCGCATCCGATTCGGGAATGCGCGGCATGAACTCGTAGAACTGAGTCGAACGCAGAATGGTGTGAGGAATCGGCGATGAGCTGACCAGATCTTCCTGGATCATCTTGGCGCGGAAGTAACTGCTCTGGAGCAGACGATCCGTGCCTACGATCGACAGCACCATGTGATGCTTCACGCGCGCGGCCCGTGCAGCCTCGATCAGGTTGCGGGAGGAGCAGCGAAAAAATTGAGTGACTTCAGGGTCGTGGTACGAAGCCGAGTTGGTGACATCCACCACCACCTCGGCGCCGGCGAGCGCTTCAGCGAGACCTTCACGGGTGAGCGTGTCGACGCCGGATCGCCGTGACGCCGGCACCACTTCGTGACCTCGGTGCCGCAGGTTGCTCACCAGCTTCGCGCCCACCAGGCCACTGCCGCCAACCACCACGATTTTCATGATCTGCCGCTCCGATCAGCTTCGTCGGAAGCATGGTCGGCGATGAGGGGGGCGTGCGCTTGAAGGGAACTAAGGCGACTTGGATGCGAACGACGTCATGCGCTACACTGCAGTCGCCTTATGCGCCGGCACGTCTTCCATTGGATGCTGTTCATCGCCTTGATACTGCAAGGCGTCGTCGCCGTGGGGGCGGGCATGCCGGCGGATCATGGACAAGAGCAGCACTGCGCCGGTCATGAGGTCATGCAAAAGGACTGTGCCTGCTGTCCCGATGGAGCAATGGCCGGCATGAGCTGCACTGCTCAGTGCACCGTGTCGCAAGCTTTCCTGGTCGTCGCCACTCCGGTTCGTCTCGCGAGCTACAGTACGAACTTTTCCTTCGTCCAGCCGGACTTCGCCGCTCTCAGCTACGCACCGTGGGTCCCCCCGCCGATCGCCTGATTCCGAGCTCGTAACCATCGCGGCCCCAGGCCGCAGGCATCGTTACCTCTTGGAGTCATCCCATGAAGCATCTTCCTGGGCGCCTCGCACTGTCGACGGCGTTCCTGAGTTGCGCCACTTGCGTCAGTGCGGTGGCCAAACCTATCGCCTTCGCCGATGGCACCACCGTGATGTCGGAATACGGCGCCGGCACGATGACCGAGTTCCAGGCGTTCTACGCGCCGACCTTTCGGTACTCGGTAGGCGGCGGCCATCTTGCGCTGAACAGCGAAGTCGACGACGACACCCGAGATATCACTTATTTGCGTTTCAACTACCTGCCCAGGCGCTGGAACTTGGAATCGGCACAGGCCAACGTGTTCGTCTGGGGCGGACTCGGGCGAGCGCACATCGGCGAGACGGGCGATAACCAGTTCGCCTGGCATGCCGGCGGGCAGCTCGATTACGAAACTCGCCGTGTGTACGCCTCGCTCCGCACGGATTATCACGATGGCAGCGCCTTTAGTCACAGGATCGACACCTTGCAGTTGGGCGTCGCGCCGTACGCCCACGACTACGAAACGCTCGCGATCTGGTTCGTCGTCCAGGCTCGCGAATACACCGGCGATCTGTTCAACGGCACCGAGTGGGCCGCTCTCCTGCGGCTCTTCAAAGGCAACGCATGGTTGGAAGCTGGCGCGACCCGCGAAGGCAAGCTGCAGGCCATGCTCATGATCAATTTCTAGGAAACATCGTTATGAGAACCTCCAATTTCCTGCTGGCGTTCACGCTGCTCGCCACCGGCGCGGACGCTACTACTATCGAGATGAAGGTGAATGGATTGGTGTGCAGCTTCTGCGCGCAAGGCATCGAGAAAACTTTGCGCAAGAACCCGGCCACGCAGGACGTGCTGGTGAGTCTCGAGAACAGGCTGGTGGCCATCGTCACCAAGGACGGAACCGATATCGCCGACGCTGACTTGCGCAAGGCGCTCACCGACGCCGGATACGACGTCAAGGCCATCGAACGCACGCAGCGCTCCATGGACGAGTTGCGGTCGCGGTTGAAGCAGAGCCAATGAGGGTCACGCTGAAGCGAACCCTCGGTGCGTCAGTGGCCGCGCTGCTGGCGAGTTCGGCGACCCTGGTGTGCTGCGTATTGCCGGCATTGCTGGTATCGCTGGGGGCTGGCGCGGTGTTGGTCGGCCTGGTCTCGGCAGTGCCTCAGCTCGTCTGGCTCAGCGAACACAAGGGGCTGGTGTTTTCGGTGGCCGGCGGAGCGCTCCTGATCAGCGGCATCATGCTACGAGTCGCGGCGAGATTGCCGTGCCCGTCGGAGCCTGCGGCTGCGAGCGCTTGCATGAAATTGCGGCGGGCGAGCGGCGTGCTGTTCTGGACGGCGGCAGCCGCCTATGCCGTCGGCGCGACCTTTGTCTGGCTCTCGATGTCGAGTTAACAGTCGGTGCGGCAAATAAAAAGGCGTCTCGATGAGACGCCTTTTTGCGATCGGAAACCGAGTCCCCCTCGCCGTGCTGAGAATATACCGCAGGAGGGATCTTGCTGGAAGGCCCCGGCGCTGGGGCAGCATCGCCGGCCTCGTCGTCAAGGGAGCGGTGCCATGCGTGTGTTGTTGACCACTTTCGGATCCCGTGGAGATGTTCAGCCAGTGCTCGCGCTTGCGGTCGCTTTGCGCAGGTTGGGGACGGATGCACGGGTGTGTGCACCTCCGGATGAGGAGTTCAAAGCGCTGTTCGCCAACGCCGGCGTGCCGTTGCTGCCGGCGTTCACGTCCGTGCGTCAGTGGCTCGCGGAAATCATGCCGAAGCGCGCGACGATCTCGCTGCCCAAACTCGCCGCGCAGGTCATGGCTGCGCAGTACCAAGCGATCGATGCGGCGGCAGAGGGCTGCGAGATGATGGTGGCCACCGGCCTGTTTTCTTCAGTGGCCGCCGCACGATCGGTCGCGGAGAAGCGAGGCATGCGATATGCGCTGGCTGCGTTTTGCCCGATTTTTTTGCCTTCGCCCCATCAGAGACCTCACGAATATCCGAACCATCCTCATCCGCCTGGCGTGACCGACAACCACGCGCTGTGGGAGCGAGATGTGCAGGTGATGAATGAGGTGTTCGGTGAGGGGCTGCATCCTTTGCGCGACTCTGTCGGCTTGCCGAAGCTCGATAACATACGCGACCACTGTTACACCGATCGGCCGATGCTTGCCGCGGATCCGGTGATTGCGCCGTGGAAGCGACCGGCACCGCTCGAGGTCGTGCAGACTGGTGCCTGGATCTGGCCCGATGAGCGGCCGCTGCCCGATGATCTAATGAGCTTTCTCGATGCGGGTACGCCGCCGGTCTACATAGGTTTCGGTAGCCTGCCTGCGCCAAAAGATTTCGCGCGAATGGCAGTCGAGGTCGTGCGAGCGCACGGTCGCCGCGTTCTCATCTCGCGCGGTTGGGCGGATCTGGCTCTCGTGGATGATCGTGAAGACTGTTTCATCATCGGTGAGATCAACCAGCAGGCGTTGTTCCCTCGCGTAGCTGCGGTCGTCCATCACGGCGGCGCCGGCACAACGACCGCCGCCGCTCGGGCGGGCGCGCCGCAGGTGGTCGTGCCGCAGCTCATGGATCAGCCGTACTGGGCCAGCCGGGTGTGGGACTTGGGCATCGGCGCCGCCCATGACGGCCCGATGCCGACAGCGGAATCGTTTTCCGCCGCGCTCGAATGCGCACTGACCGAGGGCACTCGTGTGCGGGCGCTCGCAGTCGCTGACACCATCATCGACGATGGCGCGATGCGGGCGGCGAAGCTGTTGCTTGAAACCGCATAGCTAGCGGGTGGCGGACAAGGTGTATGCTTCCGGCCTGCTCCAAGCGAGCCGGAGGCATCCCATGGCGATGTTTCATCGAGGCAACCGAGATCTGCAGCAGCATTTCGGTTCGACCGCGCTGGCCGATCGGTTGGTCGAGTGTCTGCGTCGCTCCGCATTCACCGACGAGGACGGGCAGTTCATTCAGTCGCTGGATTTTTTCTTCGTCGCCACCGCCTCGCCGGACGGACATCCGGATTGTTCCTTCAAGGGCGGGGCGCCGGGCTTCGTGCGCGTGGTGCAACCCGATCTGCTGGTCTGGCCGGACTACGACGGCAATGGCATGTTCAAAACCCTTGGGAACATCGGCCTCAATCCATTCGTGGGGCTGTTGTTCATTCGGATGGGAGACGCGTCCAAGCGATTGCGCGTCAACGGGCGCGCAGAGGTCGCGTTCGAAGATCCGCTGATGGAGCAGTTCGTAGGGGCGCAGGCGTTGGTGCGGGTCACGCCGATCGACATCTTTCCCAATTGCCCGCGTTACATTCCGGACCTGGCGGCGGGAAAGCCTTCTCCCTATGTTCCCCGCGCCGATCAGCCGCCGCTGGAACCAGGCTGGAAATCGAACCCAGCCTGGAAAGAGGTGGTGCCGCCGAGAAAGGCCTGAGCGCTCAGGCCGGGCGGCAAACAAACATCGTGTGGCTGTTGGAGAACCGCTCCAGCTTGCGCTCGAGCTGAAGTCCGGCGCGCTTCACGCAGCCACGCATGTCGTCGGCGCGATACATCTTGCTGTTGCCGTTGGCGAGACAAGCGAAATACAAGGACGTCATCGCGATCACGAAACGCGCGGCCGCGTGCTCCTGGTTGTCCCAATACGTTTCGATGATATAGATGCGACCATTCGGCGCCAGGGCGCGTCGCGCGCGCTCCAGAATCGAAACGATCTCGTCTTCGCCGAAACAATCCAGGAACTGGCTCATCCAGATGGCGTCTTGATCCGGCGGGAACTCGGCCGACGCGTCCAGGAAGTCGATGGGGTGGTAGATCGCGCGCGCCGAATGTCCCTTGGCCGCGATGTCCTGCCGCGCCAGCTCGAGCTGTCCGGGGAAATCCAGCAATGTGACGTTCACCTGCGCATCGTGCTCCAGGCAGGCGAGCGCGAATTTGCCAGTGTTGGCGCCGACGTCGAGCAGTCGCTTGGGCTTGTCCGCGAACACCAGCGGCAGCGCCACCGGGAACATCGGATCCGAGTAGTAGTGGTCGAACGCGAGCCAGCTTTGCTGGGTCTTCGGGGGCAATTGGGTGAGGCCTTCGTAGATCGTGTTCCACGATCCCAGCTCACGCAGCCCCGTGGGCTTGCCGGTGGTGACCGTCTCTTGAAGACGCGCCATGCCGCGATAACAAACGTCCGCGGTGAAATCCATGTTGACTCGGGTCATCGGATCTCGAAGCACCAGCATGCCAAGCTGTCGAATGCGGAAGCGCTCGCCTTCCAGCGCGATCAGGTCGCACACGACGCCGGACTCGAGCAGCACCTTCACCCCGTAGATCGGCAGTCCTGCGAGCTCCGCGATGCGTTCGGCTGTGAGCGCTTCCTGTCTGCGATCGGCGAGGATGGCCAGGATGCCCAGGTCTCTCAAGGCCAGCGCGGCATGAAACGATAGCGGTGCGAAAGCGAGTTTCTGGGCGTCAATGATGGCTTCGTAGAGCGGTTTCTCGCGGCCCGGTGTTTCCGTCAAGTCGATCACCCGAATGCATGAGGCAATGTGCGGGCATTATCCACGAATCAGAACCAATAGTCCGCGACACACCGCCCATCTCGCGGCAGGTCCTCGAAGGTGTCCAGGCCGTCGAAGTGATCGATGGCGATCCCGGCCACCGCCTCCGGCTCCGCCAGCCGCAGATTCACCGCGATTCTCCGCCGCCCAGCCTCATCTTGTTTCAGCGCTCGCCAATGCGTCACGCAGCCGCAGGTGGGGCAGAAATTGAAGCTCAGCGCCTTGCCTCTGATATATGCCTGCGTCGACCCCGAAACGGTGATTCCTTCGCCTTCATAGTCGTACGCCCACAGCACGCCATAGCGACGGCAAGCCGTGCAATTGCATGCCGTGGCCCCATCCGGCACGCCCTCGAACCGCCACTGAACGGCGCCGCACAGACACGCACCCTGAATCATTGCTTGTCGCCTTCCCGTGACTGTTCGATGAGACTCATGATTGCATCGAGCACGAGCTGTGGCTCGTCCAGCTGAATATTGTGACCGGCCTTCCGGGCAACAATGTGCTTGCTGTTCATGGAAACGCCGGCGAGTTCCCGTTGCAGCTGCTGATGCACGGACTCGATCGCGATCTGCCAATCCCGGGGCAGGGGCATTTTATCGTCGGGAGATTGTGGCGCGCGCGTGAGCACGACCAATGGAAGCGTTCCGATGCTCATGCCGCCTTCGAACCGAGCGCTGTTTTTCGCGAAGTCGAACCATTCTCCACCCATGCCAGTTCTGTCAGGCCCTTCACGAAACGCCCGCATCAAGTCCGATTCGTCGTCGCCTCGCGCTGGGAGCACGGCATTGGTCCGCGCCAGTTGTTGTGGATGCGATGAGTCCACCAGCAACAGCCCGACGACCTCGGCGCGATATTGAGTGGCAAAGGCGAGGGCGTTCATGCCGCCCAGCGACTGACCTGCCAGCACGTACGGAGCAGCGATCTTTTCTTGGGCGAGCAGCGCGTGCAACTCGGCTGCAATATCAAAACTGGTGCGTGCACGCTCAGCCTTGCTGCTGCGGCCCAGCCCGACGCGGTCGTAAACGCAAATCCGTGTCGCCGCCGCAATCTTTGGCGCCAGCGCGGCCCAGCCTACAGCTCGCTTCCAGGAAAAAACCGTTTCGAGCGAAATGCCGCCGCCTTGCTCGACGATCACCGTCGGGCTGCCGGCGCCCTGGCACATATAACGAATCGTTTCGCCGCCAACCGCGGCATCCCGAAATCCCACGGTAGGGGAGGGTGCCGGAATGCTGGCGACCTGCGCCTGGGCCGAGGACCAGATGCACAGAAGGATGATGCTGGTGAGCAAACGCATGGCGCCGAAGTCCGTTTACCTGTCGAGCTCACTTTACCCGATCCGAGGCGTTACTACTATACACATAGTATTTATCGTGTACTATGTGCTTAGTAGTCAGTCGAGGCGGTATGAAGATTTCGCTTGGCAGCAGGGAGAGTGAGGTAATGGACGTGCTTTGGCGGCGCGGGCCGTCGACCGTCAACGAAGTCTTGAGCGGCTTGCGCGCCAAGCTTGCGTATACGACGGTGCTCACGATTCTGCAGAATCTCGAATCGAAGAAGTGCGTGCGACATTCTGTCGAAGGCCGCGCGCATCGTTACGAGGCGATTGTGGACCAGGCGGCTCTGCGGCGAACAGCAGTGCGGCAGCTCACCAAGAGGTTGTTCCGCGGATCGGCTGATCTACTGCTCGCTCAGCTGGTCGACGATCACAAGCTGTCGAAAGATCAGCTGCAGCGCATTCAAGCGATCCTGAACGAAAACGCGGACTCGAAAAGGAAGACCTAAGTGCTGAAATGGATGCTGTATGCGACGCTGGTCGCTGCGCTGGCCGGTCTGGCTGCGGTTGCCTGGGAACGTGCCGCCTCGCTTGGTCGATTCCCATCCCGATGGGCGTGGGTAGCGGCAATGGCCTTGTCAGTCTCCATTCCGCTCATTCAAACGTTCGCGCCGGTTCCCGTAAGCGAGCGAATTCTGGAGGTCGTGGGAGCTCCGGCGGTCACCAACTTCGATGCCATGGGCTCGTCCGGAGTTTCGATCCAGGCGCCACTCATACAGAACGTCGGGACGCAGGCGATCGACCAGTGGTTGGGTGCCCTCTGGCTATGTTTATCGGCAGCGGCATCGATCATGTTCGCGCTCGGACTTCATGCGGTGAGGCGAGAGCAGCGGCTTGGGGAGGTCACCGTCGTTGCGGGTCACCAGGTCGTGATCACTGAAAGCATCGGGCCTGCCGTCGTCGGCCTGATGAATCCAGTCATTCTTGTTCCGGGGTGGATTCGCCAGATGAGCGCCCGCCAGCGGGAGATGGTGATTGCGCACGAACTGCAGCATGTCCGAGCGAAGGACCAATGGCTGATTGGCGCCGCCATCGGCGTGTTGATTGTTTTTCCCTGGAACCTCGCACTGTGGTGGCACCTCAAAAAGCTGCGATTGGCCATCGAGCTGGATTGCGATCGACGCGTGCTCCGAACTCGGTTCGAGGCCGGCGAGTACGGTCAGGTGCTTGTCGATGCGGCGTCACTAGGCGCACACGACAGGGTTGTCGTTCCGGCGCTGATCGAATCTGCATCGTCGCTCGAGAAGAGAATCCGATCGATGCTCCGTTCGCGCGGAGCGCACGACAAGCCATTGACCGCGCTTCTCGCGCTTGCGTCCATGGCGATCTGCGCGTCCGCTGCAGCATTGGATCCGCCCGCCGGTCGCCCGTGGACACCGCATCGGACCGCAGGATCAGTCGATGGCGTGCCTCGCGTGCTCTCTCCGCAGAAGGAGCTGGAACTGCAGTGGCAGTCGCTCGTGGAGGTCCTTGCCCACTTCGAGCCGGGCATGTTGAACACCGACCGGTCCAAGACGCCGTTTGTATTCATCGCCGCGGACAAGGACGGCCGCGTGGTTCGCCATCACCTCGAGTTTCGGCCCGCGTGGCAGGACAATCCGATTCCCAGCGACGAGTTGCAAAACATGTTCGTCGAGCTGCTCGGTCAGCCAGCCGCCACGACTCCCTTGTTTCTACAACTGAGCCTGGCCTCGATGCGATTCGGCCCGAACCCGGCCATGGTGATTCTGGGAGTGAATCCAGGCGCCACGGCTCTCGACGCGGCGGCGCCTGCTATCGATCTGTCTGCGATCCAACGGGACCGCCGCTGGCTGGAGCCGCTGCTGATCGACAAAACGAACAATGAGCGCCTCATGATCGAACGCGCCGATCCGGCCGCGCTCAACGTTGGCCTCGCCAAGGGAACGGAGCTGTGGATAGCGTTGAGCGCGGAGGGGCAATTCGTTCGGGGAGGGCGGCGAAACATCATCGCCGATCCGAACGAATCACGGCATTTCGTCGAGAACGCTCTGCCGGGGGCTCATATCGGCGACATCGCGCGGGGTACGGCGGTGAGGGATGCCAAAGGAAACCGCGTTACGGTGGCCTGGCACTGGCTGCAGCAGTAATTCCAGCGTCTTCCGATGTCTGCGATGTCGAAACATTGATCGGGATCGGCGCGTTCACGCTTGGGCAGCGGGAACCGGGGATCGCCAATCGATGAAAGCCAGTGCACGGACCGAGACGCTCGAGGTGCAGCCGCCGGTGGAGCCGATGTTGGCCAAGTTGGCCGACGAGCTGCCGGAGGGCGCCTACCTATATGAGCCCAAGTGGGACGGGTTCCGGGCCATCGTGTTTCGGGGCAAGGACGATGTGTATATCCAGAGCCGCGACTCGCGGCCGCTCGATCGTTACTTCCCGGAATTGCACGAAACATTGCTGAAGCGCTTGCCGCGCAACTGCGTGGTGGATGGAGAAATAGTGATCGCGACGGAGCGGGGGCTCGACTTCGATGCGCTTCAGCTGCGGCTGCATCCGGCGGCGTCTCGCGTGCAGAAGCTGGCGAAAGAAACGCCGTCGTCGTTTGTCGCTTTCGATTTGCTCGCGACCGCACGGCGCAATCTGATGGAGCAACCGCAAGCCGAGCGACGTGCGGCGCTCGAGAGATTGCTGGGCGATGTCGAGGTGCCCGTCTACGTCACACCGGTCACCCGAGATCGAGCCACGGCGCTCGACTGGCTGACGCGCTTCGAAGGCGCCGGACTGGACGGCGTGATCGCGAAACCGGAGTCGGGGGTGTACCAGCCGGGCAAGCGAGCGATGATCAAGGTCAAACACGCGCGCACCGCCGAGTGCGTGGTCGCCGGGTTCCGCTGGCACAAGAGCGGCAAGGATGCAGTAGGTTCGTTACTGCTCGGTCTATATGACGACAACGGAGTGCTTCAGCACGTGGGCGTGACTTCCTCGTTCACGATGGCGGTGCGCAAGCAACTCGTCAAAGAGCTCGCGCCACTTCGCAAGAATGCCATGGAAGATCATCCGTGGCGCGAGTGGGGCGGAGCCGCCGCCGAAGCGAGTCGCATGCCCGGTGGGCAGAGTCGCTGGAGTGCCGGCAAGGATCTGTCATGGGAGCCGCTAAGGATCGAGCGCGTGTGCGAAGTGAAGTACGACCACATGCAGGGCGACCGCTTCCGGCATGCGGCCATTTTCCTTCGCTGGCGCCCCGACAAGCCACCCGAGGATTGTCGTTACGATCAGCTCGAAGTCACCAGGCCCTACGAGTTGGAGCGAATCTTTTCATCTGGATCGAGCGGCTCCTGAGCCGGCCGCAGCGCTTCCGGAACGTGCTGTAGATTGATGCGGATCCGAGTCCAGGTGCTGTAGCGGCCGCGCATTGCATCCACCAGAACGTCGGCGGGCTGTAAATGCATTGCTGCTTCCGAGTGCCGCGCTTTCCAGCGCTCCAAACCCGCTAACGCATCTTCCTTGCGCCGGGCGCGCCCGATCTCGATGAGCGGCAGTTTGGGCTTGCGGGTGGACTTGCGCTTGGACGGCTGAACGCGCGGCGGCTCCGAATCTTGCTTGCGGTAATGAGGCGGCCAGGGCGCATCGCCCAGACCCTGCTGCTCGAACAATTCAAGCAGCCCCTCGATCGAGCCGGCATGCTCATCGATACCGGCGTGCAGGTCGCCCAGCTTCTTGAAGCGGGCGGGCAGTGTGAGCAGGGTGAAATCCTCCGGCTCGCAATGATCGACTTCATCCCACGTGAGCGGCGCCGAGACACGTGCGTCCGGCTTCGGCCGCACGGAATACGCAGCGGCGACGGTGCGATCCTTTGCATTCTGGTTGTAATCCACGAACACACCCTGGCGCTCCTCTTTCCACCACGCACTGGTGGCGAGTTTCGGCGCGCGGCGCTCGACTTCGCGTGCCAGCGCCAGAGCTGCAAGTCGCACTTCATCGAAGCTCCAACGAGGCTGGATACGCACGCAGATATGCATGCCGCGTGAACCCGATGTCTTGGGCCAGCCAACCAGTTTGTAATCATCGAGCACCGCTCGAGCCACCGCGGTGACTTGCTGGATCTGTTTCCATGTGACGCCAGGCACAGGGTCCAGATCGACGCGCAGCTCGTCGGGATGATCGAGATCGTCGGCTCGCACTGGATGCGGATGCAACTCGAGGCAAGCGAGATTCGCCATCCACGCAAGCGCCGCAGCGTCGCGCGGTACGACTTCGTCCGCGGCACGGCCGGAGGGGAAGCGCAGCTCCACGACTTCGATCCACGGCGGCCGACTGCTCGGCGCACGCTTCTGATAGAAGTGATCGCCCTCGATGCCGTTCGGATAGCGCACCAGCATGTTGGGCCGACCGCCGGCGCCACGCAGGGCGCCTTCGCTCACTGCGATGTAATAACGGACCAGGTCGAGCTTGGTGAGCTTGGGCTGGGGGAACAGCACCTTGTCCGGATTCGAGATCGTCACCTCGCGATCCGCGATGTTGAGAATTTCGGCTGAGCTGTTCTTGGCCATGATGTGGGCAGCCCTTTCGCGTCGATGGTTCCTGTGGCGATACAGACGCAACGACCACGCCGCCGGCCGGTTCCAGGCGAAGGGCCGATTTGCACGGGGCAGCAGGCGCTTAACGCCGTTTAACGCCGATTCACGGGGCTGAACTTGGGCAGCACGCGCCAAGGTGGGAAAGTCTTCGCCACACCGGAACGCCCCGAAAATCTCAAATCCATAGGAATCCCGCAGTGAACACCATTAGCAGCAAAGACGGCACCCAGATCTATTACAAGGACTGGGGCCGCGGTCCGGTGGTGACCTTCTCCCACGGTTGGCCGCTCAACTCCGATGCGTGGGACGGGCAAATGCATTTTCTGGCGCAACAGGGATTTCGCGTGGTCGCACACGATCGCCGCGGTCACGGCCGGTCCGAGCAGGCGTCTTCGAACAACGACATGAATGGTTACGCCGACGATCTGGCCGCCGTCATCGAGACGTTGGATCTGAAGAACATCACCATGGTGGGGCATTCGACTGGTGGTGGCGAGGTCGTGCGATACATCGGCCGGCATGGCACCAAGCGCGTCGCCAAAGCCGTGCTGATCGGCGCAGTGCCGCCGCTCATGGTGAAAACGGCCGCCCATCCCGAAGGTATTCCGCTGGAAGTATTCGACGGTCTGCGCGCGTCCCTGGCCAAGGATCGTTCGCAGTTCTACCAGGAGTTCGCGATCCCGTTCTTCGGCGCAAATCGGGACGGCGCCAAAGTCTCGCAAGGCACGCTCGATCAGTTCTGGCTGTGGAGCATGCAGGCGGGCCTGAAGAACGCGTACGAGTGTATCAAGGCGTTTTCGGAGACCGACTTCACCGAAGATCTGCAAAAGATCGATGTGCCCACGCTGATCATGCACGGTGAAGACGATCAGATCGTGCCGGTCAACGAGACCGGCAGAAAATCCGAAAAGCTCATCAAGGGCGCCAAGGCCATCTATTACCCCGGCGCGCCGCATGGTCTGACCGCCACCCATCTGGATCGGATCAACGCGGATCTACTCGCTTTCCTCCGTAGCTGAGATCAAAAACATGGACAACTCAATGCTCTCGTTCGCGCTCACGAGCGCGGACCCTCCTGGCAGCCTCGGCCTTGCGACTTACTCGACTTCGGAGTCGAAGCACGGCTTTTCACTCTCACAAATGCACTCGGTGATGGCAGAACTGTGCTCCGCCGTCAGGTGCGCGCTCGACGACGAGCGCGTCACGGCCGAGGAGAGCCTGCGGCGTGCTACTGAAGTTCTGCAGAAAATGGGCGGCGCCGAAGCTGCTGCCAAGCCGGAGCAACCCATCCGCGGCGGCTTGTCGCCGTGGCAGATCCGCAAGGTGACCAGTCACGTCGAAGCCAATCTGGATCGGCCCATCACCAATGGCGAGCTGGCCGAGCTGGTGCGCTTGAATGCGTCACATTTCGGACGTGCGTTCCGAAACAGCTTCGGCGAGCCTCCGCACGAGTATGTGATCCGGCGTCGTGTGGAGCGCGCGCAGGGACTCATGTTGTCGACGGATGCATCTCTGAGCGACATCGCTTTGGAGTGCGGCCTGGCCGATCAATCGCACCTGACTCGACTGTTTCGCAGAATCGTGGGCGAGAGCCCGCGCGCTTGGCGTCGGGCGCGCATGGGCGCGCCGGCGTGAATCTTTCCAAGGAGATGTCTTTAGTGAACGTGAAGAATCAAGCCGTCGTCATCACGGGTGGCGGCGCTGGCATCGGCCTGGCGGCAGCGCGCCTGTTCGCCAGCGCCGGCGCGAATGTTTTAATCACCGGCCGGCGCGCCTCCAAACTCGAAGAGACCACCAGGCAGGAGCCTCGGATCGCATCGCTAATCGCCGATGTCGCGGATCCTCAGGATGCGCAACGTACCATTGACCGGGCCATCGAGCTGTGGGGCCGCATCGACGTGCTGGTCAACAACGCGGGTGCAGGCGCACCGATGGCGCTAGCCGATACAACGCTTGAACATCTGAAGTCGATCTACGCCGTGAACACGATGGGTCCGACGCTGCTCGCGGCTGCCGCCGTTGCACATCTCGTGAAATCGCGCGGCTCCATCATCAATATCTCGAGCAGCCTTGGCACCAAGGCAGTGGCCGGATTCGGAGACTACTGTGCGAGCAAAGCGGCTTTGGAACAACTGACGCGTTGCTGGGCGCTGGAGCTGGCGCCACACGGGGTGCGAGTGAACGCCATTGCCTCCGGGCCGGTGGAGTCGGATTTCCTGCGCGATCGCATGGGGCTCTCGTCGGCCGAAGTCGCAGCGGTGAAGGAACAGGAGCGCAAGGTCATTCCGATCGGCCGTCGTGGCGTGCCCGAGGACGTGGCGCGTTGGATTGTCGCGCTGGCCAGTCGCGACGCCGATTGGGTGACTGGCCAGGTGTTCGCCATCGATGGCGGCTTCACCCTGGTTTAAGCCTGCAAGTACCAGGGATCTCGCCAACTCAGCTCCGCAACGATTGCGGAGCTGCTGTCTGCGCCGGTGGGGAAGGTGTCGGCGATGATCAGTTTCAGCTGCACCTCGCGTTGGGTGCGCACGCGCAGATCCTTGCTCCAGAGATGTTGGTGCGCGAGCCAGACCGGCAGCGGATCATCCCCGTCCGCGGTGGGTTCGAGCCGAACGGATATCACCAAAGCGGACGGCGTCTCGACCGCCCATAGATGGCGAATCGCCGCATGGTCGCAGTACCAATCCTCGAGGGCAGTTGCGATGTCCGTGGGCCGGGGTTCGGGAAGCGAGCAGCGTGGGATGGCGTTCATGCGAGAAGCGTCCAGGTCGATCAGAGTCTGCCGGCGAGCCACATCGCCACATTGCGAACATAGCGGTGGATCGATGCCATCCCACGAGCGTCGTTCGGCAGGACGTACACGGGAGTTTCGCTCACAAAGTCGGGAGAGCCGCGAGTTGGATCCCAGTTGTAGTCGGCGAAGTGATGAAATGTGGATTGCACGATCGCCGGGCCGGCCGTGTCCGAGCGCTCGAAAGCGACCGCAATGTTGAAGCGCTGGCCGCTCGCCAGGCTGGTGCCGGTTGCAATCACGCGTGCGGAAGGATCCGATTCCGGTGCGATGACGGCGCCTTCGTGCGGATGGGCAGGGAGATACATGACCGTGCCCGTTTCCGCGTCTGTATCGCGCATGACCGGGTGCACCGGTAGCTCCGCTCGCACACGCTGCACATCGCCGTTTGCACCCGAGTGAAAATTCGGCCACTGGATCTGTGGCGTACCGCGATCGTCCGGCGGCGGCACCGGACCTGTGACATTGTGCGTGTGAAACAGATTGGCCGCGCCGACCGAGCCAAGAGTGCAAACGGAACAGCCCAAGTCCATGTGATCGCGTGCCAGCAGCAGTCCGCCGCCGCGAGCTCGGAATCGCTGGATCCCTGCACCATCCTCCTCGTGCAGGCCATCGCCTACATCGACTGCAAACAACCACAGCTCGTCATATGAGGAACGATCCAGCGTCGAGAGCACCGAGTCCGGCGCGCCGACCGCGTCGCGATCTCGAGCCGTGACCTGGAGCAGCGGCGAGCCGTCAGGGGCTCGCAGCGAAGTCAGATATTCGCGCAGCATCGAGAAACGACCGATGTGCCAGTCGTTGTCCGTGGTCTCGATGGTCGTCTGCAGCAGGATTCGAGTGGGCTTGATCATTGCGGCTGCTTCCATGCCGCGCAGTAGTCGTAGCACACGTGCAGTTCCTTGATAACCGTCAGGATCTGCTCCGAGGTCAGCACCACTACCGCATCCTTGGATTGCTCGATGACGGCACGGCCGTCCTCGGTCATGTAGACCTTGGTCTGTCTCGAGTCCGCGCTGTCCGCACGCACGTCCGCATTCATGGAGCGCCTCCCAACGTATCGTCTCGACTGTCGCGGGTGATGTTCCACCCGCGACAGCAGGAATACTTGAAGGATCGAGGCGCGACTTGGACGGGCGCAGGTTACGCCCGAGCGAAGCTATTGCAGATTGACGAACAAGCCGCCGTCCACCAGCACCGACGCGCCCGTCACATAGCGCGCGAGGTCGGAGGCGAGAAACACCACGCAGCCGGCGACGTCGTCGGGGCGGCCGAGGCGGCCCAGCGGGATGCGGCCTTCCATGTATTCGCGCTTGCCTGGCTGCGCCAGATCTTCCTTATTGATGGAGGTGGCGATCGTTCCCGGCATCACCGAGTTGCAACGGATGCCGTAGCGACCGAGTGCGATGGCGCACGACTGCATCAAGGAGTGCACGCCCGCCTTGGTGGGCGTGTAATGGGTTTGATATTCGCCGCCGACCAGCGCGCTGATGGAGCTGATGGCGACGATGGAGCCGCCATGGCCCTGGTCCTTCATCTGGTTCGCGGCCGCCTGAGTCATGTAGTAGGCGCCGTGCAGATTCACCTTGAGCGTGCGTTCCAATGTTTCCTGCGGCATGTCCAGAAACGAATGGAACGGGCAGATGCCGGCATTGCTGACGAACACGTCGACCTTGCCGAACTCCTGCACGGCGGCTTTGACGAAGGCGGTGGCAGTGGACGCGTCGGCCACGTCGCCTTTGACGGCGATGGCGCGGCGACCTTTCTTGCGCACCTCGGCGACGACTTTTTCGGCGTCGGCGCTGTTGCCATGGTAATTGATGGCGACATGCGCGCCGTGCTCGGCGCAACCGAGAGCGGCGCCGGCGCCGATGCCTTGCGAGCCGCCGGTGATCAGAACAACTTTATCTTGCAGTAACATCGATGGAGCCTGTCTTCAAATGCGACGTCCCTTGTCGGGTGGGCGAGGGGCGTTGGTCTTGCCAGGGTCCTCTTCCGGCAGCCAACCGAACTGCTCACTGATCGCCGCGGTGGTTTCCTTGACCGTCGCGGCGAGCGTGGCCATGCGGGCGTCGCTCATGTATTGAGCGGCGCCCGACACACTGATCGCCGCCACGATCCGGCCGCCCGCCCTGCGAATCGGGGCGGCGACGCAGCGAATGCGATCTTCGTTTTCTTCCAAGTCGAATGCGTAACCTTGCTGCGCGTAGGCGCGCATGCGCTTCAACCACGTTTCCCAATCGGCGCTCGAGGCCTTGTTGCCGCACTCGCTTTTCCAAAGCTCGCGCCAGCGGCTTTCGCTTTCATCGAGGATCAGGGCCTTGCCGAGGCCGGTGGTGGTGAGCGGCTGACGCTCGCCGACGCGCGAGCTGATCTCGATGCGGCGGCGTCCAGGAATCTTGTCGAGATACAAAGCGCGCCATTCTTCGAGCACGCCGAGATGGATCGTATCGTCGCTCGCATCGGCGAGCTCTTGCAGATAGGGGCGCGCCACGCGCGGCACATCCATCTGCAGGTTGGCGTTGTAGCCGAGCTCGAGCAGCTTCGGGCCGAGCCTGTAGCCCTCGCCCGGAGCAAATGTGAGATAACGTCGCTCCACCAGCGCGGAGGCGAGGCGATGCGTGGTGCTGCGGGTGAGGCCGAGCTGCTCGGCGAGCTCCGCGAGCCCGATGGTGCCGCCGGAGACCGCCTCCAGCACATCGAGGCCGCGAAATAGCGTTTGCGAGCCGCTCGGCTGGCTCGCGGCGGGCGCAGGCTTACCTTTGTTCTTGGGGCTGACCGTATTCATAAGAACTTCCTTGGAGGTGAGTTTAACGGTTGCTTGGCTCATTGGTCCCAATTTATAATATCTCATCCCACATAGTGAGATCCAGGGGAAAATGAACAAACCGGCCACCATCAAGCAGGTTCGCGCATTCGTGGTGCGTGGAGGGGGCGCGGATTATCACGACCAGGGCGGCGGGCATTGGATCGACGATCACATCGCCACGCCCATGAGTCGTTATCCCCAGTATCGCCAGAGCCGTCAGAGTTTTGGCATCAACGTACTCGGCACCTTGGTGGTGGAGATCGAAGCGTCCGACGGCACCGTCGGTTTCGCAGTCACCACGGGCGGCGAGCCGGCCGCCTACATCGTCGAAAAGCATCTCGCGCGCTTCCTGGAAGGCGCGCCGGTCACGGAGATCGAAAAGATCTGGGACCAGATGTACTTCTCCACTCAATATTACGGCCGCAAGGGCCTGGTGGTGAATGCGCTCAGCGGCGTCGACCTGGCGCTGTGGGATCTCAACGGCAAGCTGCGTAACGAACCCGTTTATCACATGCTCGGCGGCGCGGTGCGCGACGAGCTGCAGTTCTACGCCACCGGCGCGCGTCCGGATCTGGCGCAGAAGCTGGGCTTCATCGGCGGCAAGATGCCTTTGCATCACGGCCCCGCCGAAGGCGCCGAAGGTTTCCGCAAGAATCTGGAAGAGCTGGCGTCGATGCGGGCCAAGGTCGGCCCGGATTTCTGGCTCATGTTCGATTGCTGGATGAGCCTGGAGCTCAACTACGCCATCCGGCTTGCGCAGGCGGCGCACGAATACGATCTGAAGTGGATCGAAGAGGCGCTGTCACCCGACGACTACTGGGGCTATGCCGAGCTGAAGAAACAGGCGCCTCGGGGCATGTTGGTCACCACTGGCGAGCACGAAGCTACTCGTTGGGGTTTCCGCATGCTGCTCGAGATGGGTTGCTGCGACATCATTCAGCCGGATGTGGGCTGGTGCGGCGGCATGACCGAGCTCATCAAAATCTCCGCGCTCGCCGATGCTCGCGGCGCGCTCGTCATTCCGCACGGCTCTTCCGTGTACAGCTATCACTTCGTGATCACGCGTCATAACTCGCCGTTCGCGGAGTTCCTGATGATGGCGCCCAAGGCCGACCGCGTGGTGCCCATGTTCAATCCGCTGCTGCTCGAGGAGCCGGTGCCGGTGAACGGCAGGCTCAAGGCCAGCGAGCTCGATCGCCCCGGCTTCGGCGTCCGCTTGAATCCGGACTGCCCGCTGCACCGTCCCTACACCCACTGAAGTTTCGCCCAATTCGCAGGATCGCTCATGAAGTTATTGCGCTATGGCCCGAAGGGCCAGGAAAAGCCCGGGCTGCTCGACGGGACCGGTACCATCCGCGATCTGTCGGGTCACATCGCCGACATCACTCCCGAGGTGCTCTCCAAGCAAGGCCTCGCGAAACTGGCGGCGCTCGACCCCGAGTCGTTGCCCGCCGTGTCCGGCACGCCGCGCTATGGCGTTCCGGTGAACGGCATCTCCAAGTTCCTCGCCATCGGCACCAACTTCTCGGATCACGCGCGCGAATCGAACATGCCGATTCCCACCGAGCCGCCGGTGTTCACCAAGTTTGTTTCCTGTCTCAACGGCCCGAACGACGACGTGATGCTGCCCAAGGAGGCCACCAAGGCCGATTGGGAAGTGGAGCTGGGCTTTTTCATCGGCAAGCAGGCGCGCTACGTCGAGGAGTCGCAAGCGCTGGACTACATCGCCGGCTACGTGCTGGTGAACGACGTGAGCGAGCGCGCCTTCCAGCTCGAGCGCGGCCCGACCTGGGACAAGGGCAAGGGCTTCGATACTTTCGGTCCGGTCGGGCCGTGGCTGGTCACGCCCGACGAAGTGGGCGATCCGCAGAATCTGAACATGTGGCTGGATCTGAACGGCAAGCGCATGCAGACCGGCAACTCCAACACCATGATCTTCAACTGCGCGCAGATCGTCGCGTATCTCAGCCGCTTCGTGACTTTGATGCCCGGCGATCTGGTGACCACCGGCACGCCGCCAGGCGTGGGCCTGGGACAGAAGCCCACGCCGATCTGGTTGAAGGCCGGCGACACCATGCACCTGGGGATCGACAAGCTCGGCGAGCAGAAACAGAAAGTGGTCGCTTGGAGCCGGGGCTGATGAGCGTGACGATTTATCAGGGTCGCTTCGCGGGGCAGACCGCGGTTATCACCGGCGGCGCTTCGGGCGTCGGGCTCGCGCTGGCCGAGCGCTTCACCAAAGAAGGCGCGAAGGTCAGCATCTGGGATCGGGACGTGCAGCGTCTGGAGCAGGCCAAGCAGACTTCCGGCGCGGTTCACATACAAACAGTCGACGTTTCGGACGAAGCGCAGGTCGCAAAGGCCGCCGCCACGTCCTACGAGGCGCTGGGCAAGCGCATCGACATTCTGGTGGCCAGCGCCGGCATCACCGGCCCGACGACCACGCTGTGGGACTATCCACCGGCAGACTGGCGGCGCGTGATCGACATCAACTTGAACGGTGTGTTCTACACCAACAAGTTCATCGTGCCGTACATGAAGGAGCGCGACTACGGTCGCATCGTGAATATCGCTTCGGTGGCGGGCAAGGAAGGCAATCCCAACGCGTCGGCGTATTCCACGTCCAAGGCCGGCGTGATCGGCCTGACCAAATCGCTGGGCAAAGAGCTGGCGAAAACCGGCATTCGCGTGAACTGCGTGACGCCGGCGACTTTCAAGAGCCCGATTCTCGAGCAACTGACCCAGGCGCAGATCGATTACATGGTCTCGCGCATTCCCATCGGCCGCGTCGGCGAGATCGACGAGGTCGCAGCGTTGTGTTGCTGGCTGGCGAGCGCGGAATGTTCGTTCAGCACGGCGGCCACTTTCGATATCTCGGGCGGCCGCACGACGTACTAGCCGTCGCGGGTCGTTCGGAATTTAGGGGGACGAGTGCAAGTAGTCGATCCACACGTGCATCTGTGGGATCTGGGGCAAGTGCATTTGCCCTGGCTGTCGCCCGCGAGCGTCGCTTACTCCGGTGACAATCGCCTGCTGCCGCGTACGTTCACTCCGAGTGAGCTGCGCGCTGGCGCGGGGGACGTCGAAGTCCTCAAAGTCATCAACGTCGAAGCGAATCCGCAGGACGCCGTGGCGGAGACACGCTGGTTACAGTCTCTCGCCGATACGACCGGCTACCCGCAAGGCATCGTGGCGCTGGTGGATCTCGCGCAGCCGGACGCCGGCACCGCATTGGCTGCGCATGCCGAATCGACGAATCTGCGCGGCATCCGCCAGATTCTCAACGTGCACTCGAATCCTCTCTATGACTATGTGTCCCGGCATTACATGCAGGACACCCAGTGGCGCGCCAACCTGCGTCTGCTGGCCAGGCACAAGCTGTCGTTCGATCTGCAGATCTATCCTTCGCAGGCGCCGCTCGCGGCGGAAGTGATCCGCGAGAATCCGGATATTCCTTTCATATTGAACCACGCGGGCATGTGGGTGGATCGCACGCTGACCGGCTGGCGCGAATGGCGCAACGGCCTGCGCCTGCTGGCGGCGCTGCCAAACGTCACCGTGAAGATCAGCGGCCTGGTGATGTTCGATCATCTCTGGACCATCGAAAGCCTGCGCCCGTGCGTGCTGGACGCGATCGATGCGTTTGGCGTCGAGCGAGCGTGTTTCGCTTCCAACTTTCCCATCGACGGCCTGCACGCCAACTACGCGGAGCTGTGGCACGCGTACGCGGACATCGTGGCCAGCGCTTCTCCGCAAGAGCAACGCGCGCTCTTCGTTTCCAACGCCGAACGGATCTACCGCGTCTGATGCAAATTCTCCTGGGTGTCATCTACCACTTCATCGGTGGTTTCGCGTCTGCGAGCTTCTATCTGCCGTTCAAGAACGTGCGCCGCTGGTCGTGGGAGACCTATTGGCTGGTGGGCGGCATTGCTTCGTGGTTGCTGGCGCCTTGGGTGGCCGCGACGCTGACAGTTCCGGGCTACATGGACATCGTGCGCGAGACGCCAAGCTCGACGGTGTTCTGGACCTACATCATGGGCCTGCTGTGGGGCATCGGCGGCCTGACGTATGGGTTGTCGATGCGCTATCTCGGGTTGTCGCTCGGCGTGTCAGTCGTGCTGGGATTCTGCTCGGCGTTCGGTGCGTTGATTCCGCCGATCTATCGCGACATCGCGGGGCTGGAGGGAGAAACATTCTCCGGCCTGATGGCGGAGACCGGCGGCCAGCTGGTCGTGCTTGGCGTGTTCGTCTGCCTGGTCGGCATCGCCATCTGCGGCCGTGCCGGCGTCATGAAAGAACGCGAGCTTTCGCCGGCGGAAAAAACCGCATCGGTGCAGGAGTTCGCGCTGGCCCGTGGCCTGACGGTCGCGGTGATCTCGGGCATCCTGAGCGCGTGCTTCAACTTCGGTTTGGAAGCGGGCAAGCCGATGGCGCAAATGGCCGAAGCGGTCGGCGCCAATCCGCTGTTCCGAAACAACGTGGTGTTCGTGGTGGTGCTGTGGGGCGGCCTCACGACCAATCTGTTGTGGTGTCTGGTGCTGGCGGCGCGCAACCGCTCGTTCTCGGATTACACCAACAAGGAGGCGCCGCTCGCGAAGAACTACATCTTCGCGCTGCTCGCGGGCACGACCTGGTTCCTGCAGTTTTTCTTCTACGGCATGGGCGAGAGCAAGCTGTCGAACGGCGCGGCGTCGTGGATCCTGCACATGGCGTTCATCATCGCGCTCGGCAACATGTGGGGCTTGTTTCTGAAAGAGTGGCGTGGCGTGAGCAAGAGCACGCTGGCGACAGTGTTCCTCGGCATCGGCGTACTGCTGCTGTCGGTGGTGATCGTGGGGTACGGCAATGCGCTCTGAATCGGCCGTCCCGACTTTCGAGGAGGTGGATAGCTCCACGCGCGTGGGCCGGCACCGTTGGGTGATTTGCGCGCTGCTGTTCATCGCCACCGTCATCAACTATGTCGACCGGCAGATCCTCGGCATTCTGAAGCCGGTGCTGTCGGACGAGTTTCAGTGGAGCGAAGTCGATTACGCCAACATCGTGTTCTGGTTCCAGGCGGCGTATGCGATGGCGTATGTCGTGTGGGGCCGCACGGTCGACCGCGTCGGCGCGCGCTGGGGATATTTCGTGGCCTTCGCGATCTGGCAGGTGGCGCACATCGCCCACGCCGGTGCGAGCAGCGTCGCGCACTTCATCGCGGCTCGCGTGGCGCTTGGCGTCGGCGAGGCGGGCAGCTTCCCGGCCAGCCTCAAGGCCGTAACGGAATGGTTTCCTAAGCGCGAGCGCGCTTTTGCCACCGGTGTCTTCAATGCGGGCTCCAACGTCGGCGCCATCATCACGCCGTTGATCATCCCGAGCATCACCATCGCACTCGGCTGGCAGGCGGCGTTCGTGATCACCGGCGTCGTCAGCTTGTTGTGGCTGGTCGTTTGGTTGATGTTTTATCGCGCGCCACGGCTGAGCAAGCGTGTCGGCGCCGCCGAGCTGGCGCAC
Source organism: Steroidobacter gossypii (assembly GCF_016801985.1). Classification (GTDB taxonomy): domain Bacteria; phylum Pseudomonadota; class Gammaproteobacteria; order Steroidobacterales; family Steroidobacteraceae; genus Steroidobacter; species Steroidobacter gossypii. Next base: position 208,232 of record NZ_JAEVLS010000002.1, read on the forward strand.
ATCGAGAGCGATCCGCCGGATCCGCCGGTCGCGGCGGTGGGCTGGGGCACGGTGCTGCGAAAGAAAGAAACCTGGGCCTTCGCCATCGCCAAGTTTCTCACCGACCCGATCTGGTGGATGTTTCTGTTCTGGCTGCCGGACTTTTTCGCCAAGACCTATGACCTCGACCTCAAGAGCTATGGGCCGCCGCTGGTGGTCGTGTATCTGCTGGCCGACGTCGGCAGTATCGCGGGCGGCTGGTTCTCGCTGAAGCTGATTCGGGGCGGCCGCTCGATCAACTTCGCTCGCAAGACGGCCATGTTGGTGTGTGCGCTGATGGTCACTCCGATGTTCTTCGCGCAGCAGGTGAGCTCGCTGTGGCTGGCAGTGCTGATCGTGGGCCTGGCAGCGGCGGCTCATCAGGGCTTCTCCGCCAATCTGTTCACCATTCCGGGTGACGTGTTTCCACGTCGCGCGGTGGGCTCGGTGATCGGCGTCGGCGGCATGTTCGGCGCGCTGGGCGGCATGCTGATGGCGAAGTACGTCGGCTATGTGCTCGAGAAGCTCGGCACCTACACGCCGATGTTCATCATCGCGGGCTCGGTCTATCTGGTCGCGTTGCTGCTGATCCATGTCTTGTCGCCGCGCTTGCAAGAAGTGGATGTGAAATGAAGCTCACTCGTCGTCAGGCATTGCAGGGGGCGGCCGCGACGGCCGTCCTCGTCGGCGGATGCAAGACGACGCCTGTCGATCCGGGCGCGCAGTCTGTCGCTCATATCGAAGATTTGCGCGTCGATTACGTCGATCGCCCGTTGGGCACGGCGGCGACTGCGCCGTTGCTGTCGTGGAAGATGCGCAGCGAGCGCCGTGGCGCGCGGCAGGTTGCATATCGAATTCTAGTCGCACGCAGTGAAGCTGCGTTGTCGTCTGTCGATGCCGATCTTTGGGACAGCGGGCGGGTCGATAGCGATCGCTCCTTTGCCATTCCGTATGGTGGCGCCGCGCTCAGGTCGCGTGAGAGGGCGCATTGGCGGGTGGAAGTTTGGGACGAGCAGGGCACGCAGCTGCAGAGCGCAGGCTCATGGTGGGAAACGGGGCTCGGACCGGACGATTGGCAAGGCGATTGGCTCGTTGCCGAAGACGCCGAGACGCTTGCTGAGCGCGCCATAGGTTTGAATTGGATTTGGGGCGAGGAGCCGCTGGCGTCGCCGCGACGTTTTCGCTGGCCGTTTACTTTGCGTGAGCGGCCGGTGGAGGCGAGCTTTTTCATTTCGGCTAAGGACACGCTGGCGGGCTTGTGGATGGATGGCGAGCCCCTGCTGCGGCCCGAGCCGAAGCAGTGGACCTCCTGGGGCATGTTCACCAGGCTGGATCTCACTGCGCAGCTCGCCAATGCCGGCTCGCACGTCATCGCGCTCGAAGTCACCACACGTAAAGATCAACCGCGGCCAGTGTTCGGAGGCGCGGTCGTGGGCTATCTGCGATTGAAGTATGCGGATCAGCGCGTCGAACGATTGCCCACCGGGCCCCAGTGGCGAACCACTCTGGCTCCCCGCAATTCCCTCGATGATTGGACACAGGTGCGCTTCGATGATGCGGCGTGGAACCGAGCGCAGCCCGTGCGTGAGCCTCCGGAGTGTCATCCATGGCTCCCTGCGCCGGCTGTCTTGCTGAGGACTGAATTCACTGCGAAGGCAAAGCCGGTTCGCGCGCGGTTGTATGCGACAGCGTTGGGTGCATACGAGGCCAGCATCAATGGTCGGCGTGTCGACGATCGCAAGCTTGCCCCGGAGAGCACCGACTTCCGCAGTCGGGCCTTGTATCAAACATATGATGTGACCTCGCTGGTGCAGGCGGGAGCCAACGCTCTGGGCTTCATGGTCGGCGACGGTTGGTTCGCCAGCAAGTTCAGCTATCTCGACATGCGTTATTCCTTTGGCCCGCCGCCGCGGCGGCTCAAGGCGCAGCTCGAGATTTGGTTCGAGGATGGCTCGCGGCAGATCGTGAGCACCGGACCGCAGTGGCAAATTGCAGCGTCACCCATCGTCGCGTCGGATATCTACGATGGCGAGACTTACGACGCTCGTCTGGAGCAGCGTGGCTGGAATGAGGTCGGCTTCTCGTTGGCTGCTCCGGCGTCGGTCGGCTCGACGCCGTCTTGCAAACTGGATCCGCAGATCAGCGCGCCCATTCGTGTCTCCGAACGACTGAGGGTTCGTTCCGTCAATGAACCTCGGCCCGGTGTGCGGGTTTATGATTTCGGGCAGAACATCGCCGGCTGGGCCGCGATCAAAGTGCGCGGCAAGGCGGGCACGCGACTGCGGCTCAGGTTTGCGGAAGTGCTGAAGCCGAACGGCGAGCTCGATGTATTTACTTTGCGTCGGGCCGCGAATACGGATGTTTATATTCTGCGCGGCGAGGGGGTAGAGACCTTCGAGCCTCATTTTACGTATCACGGCTTTCGGTATGTCGAGGTGACGGCGGATGCGCCGGAGGGTGAGGCGACCTGGCAGCTCGATCACATCGAAGCGGCGGTGGTTCACAGCGATCTGGCCATTGCGGGCAAGTTCAGGTCGTCGGATCCGACGATTGAGGCTCTGTGGCGTGCGACGCTGTGGAGTCAGCGTGCGAACTTCTTTGGCGTGCCCACCGATTGTCCGCAGCGAGATGAGCGCATGGGTTGGACGGGAGACGCGCAGATCATCTGGGATGCAGCTGCGTTCAATCAGGACATCGCGGCGTTCACGCATCGTTTCATGAGTGATATTCGGGCCGGGCAGTTGCCGACCGGTGAGATGCCCGACACGGCGCCGTTCTGGAAACTCGGCGAAAACACGCCGGGTTGGGCGGATGCCGCCGCCATTCTTCCGTGGACCAGCTGGCAGCGTTATGGCGACACCAAAGTCATCGCTGAGAATTGGGCGGCGATGGACCGGTGGCAGCGGCGGCTTCTCGAGCTGAATCCCGACTACGTGTGGCGTAACAGTCGCGGACTGGACTACGGCGACTGGCTTTCAGTCGATGCCAAGAGCAGAGAAGACATCACCACGCCGCGCGAGTTGATCAGCACCGCGTACTGGGCCTACAGCGCGCAGCTCATGTCCCAAATGGCGACGGCCATTGACCGTCGAGCCGACAGCGAACGCTATGCTCAACTCGCCGCCGCGATCAAACGTGCGTTCGTCACGCACTTCGTGACTCCGGAAACCGATCAAATGGCCGGGCCGGCGCAGAACGGCGTCCGCGGCGGAACGGGCGCGGCGATGCGCATTGGCAACGGCAGCCAGACCAGTGCAGTCCTGGCGCTCAAGTTCGATCTGCTCCCGCCGGAACTGCGACCGGTCGCGATCAAGCAGTTGGCGGGCGATATCCGACGGCGTGACACGCATCTGTCGACGGGCTTCTTGGGCACGCCGTACATCCTCGACGCGCTGGCCGAGCATGGCGAAGCCACGCTGGCGATCAGCTTGTTGCTGCAAACAACGTTTCCTTCCTGGGGTTTCATGTTCGCCAACGGCGCGACCACGCCATGGGAACGCTGGGACGGCATCAAAGACGGCGTCATCACCGGTTCGCTGAACCACTACGCCCTGGGCGCTGTCGTAGGTTTTCTATACCGACGACTGGCAGGCATCGATGCCGCGACGCCTGGATTCGAGCGAGTACGAATTCGCCCGCTCAAAGATGCTCGTCTGAGCGCCGGTGGCGGAATGTACGAAGCGATCACGGGCACGATCGCGACTGACTGGCGCGTGCTGGACAGCGGCGCCTATCAGCTCGACGTCGCGCTGCCGGCAAATACACGCGGCGAGATTCATATTCCCGCGCGGGGCACACAGACCATCAAGGAAGGACGTCGCTCCATCGACGGCCGCGCCGACGTGCGTCTACTGACGCGCGATGGCCAGACAGCGGTCGTAGAAGTGGCGTCGGGTCAGTATCGTTTCACTGCAGAGTAGGCCCCGGGGCCTGCATTTGGAGACTTCAACTATGTCCATTCAGCGTCGATCCATTCTGCAAGCTCTGGCGGCCACGCCGGTTGCGCTTCCCGCACTCACGGGCGTGACGGCGTCGTTGGCCTCAGGCACGGCCGCCGCGGCCAGCATTGCTCCGAAGCAGGCCAACACTTACCAGGTGAAAGACTTCGGCGCCAAAGGCGACGGCAAGACGCTGGACACCAAGGCCATCCAGGACGCCATCGACGCCGCGGCCAAAACCAAAGGCACCGTGATCTTCGACGGCGGCGCTTATCGCACCGGCGCTTTGTTTCTAAAGGCCGGCATGACGTTCAAGGTCGATCAGGGCGTGCGCCTGCTGGGCTCGCAGAACATCGACGACTATCCGCTGCTGCCCACCCGCATCGCCGGCATCGAGATGACCTGGCCCGCCGCGCTGATCAACGTCTACAAGGAACGCGACGTGAAGCTGACCGGCGACGGCATCATCGACGGCGACGGCAAAGTGTTCTGGGACAGTTACTGGGCCAAGCGTCGCGAGTACGACCCGAAGGGCATTCGCTGGGCGGCCGATTACGATTGCCGCCGGCCGCGCCTGATCCAGCTGTTCGAAGCCGACAACGTCAGGATCGAAAACCTGTCCATGTATCGCTCCGGTTTCTGGACGGTGCACATCTGCTATTCGCAGAACATCGAGGTCTACAACGTCATCATTCGTAACAACGAAGGCGGTCGTGGCCCGAGCACTGACGGCATCGACATCGATTCGTCACGCAAGGTGCTCGTTGAGAAAGCCGACATCACCTGCAACGACGACGCGCTGTGCATGAAGGCGGGGCGCGATGCCGACGGCCTGCGCGTGGCGCGGCCGACCGAAGACATCGTCATTCGCGATTGCATCGTCCGCGACGCGGCCGCCGGCGTGACGTTCGGCAGTGAAACGTCTGGTGGCTTCAAGAATGTGAAGGTCTCGAACATCAAGGTTTATCACCCGACGCCGGTGGGCATCCTGTTCAAATCCGCGCAGACGCGCGGCGGCAACATCTCGGGCATCGAGATCTCCGATATCTACACTCATCACGTGCCGGTGGTCATGCGCGTGAACTTGAACTGGTACCCGGCTTACAGCTACGCCAAGATCCCCGCGGGCATCAAGGACTATCCGGACTATTGGAAGACGCTGTCCACGCCGGTGCCGAAGGAGAAGGGCATCCCGCAGCTGAGCGATGTGTACGTGCACGATGTGAAGGCCGAGGGCGGCAAAACCGCGTTCGAGATCTCGGCGTATCCGGAAAAGCCGCTGAAGAACTTCCGTTTCGAGCGCATGCATCTCGACACCTGGTCGGCCGGCAGCATCGCCAATGCGGACAACTTCACGTTCAAGGACGTGACCATCCTGTCGCTGGACGGCAAGTCGGTGGACGTGAAGCAATCCACCAATATCAAGGGGCTGTGATGAGCAGCGCAACCAGATTCGGCTCACTCGTCAGCGGTGCGGTGCTGGCAGCCTTGAGCTGCGCGTCGGTAACGCACGCGAGCGCAGCTAAAGAAGAGCGCGTTGTTGCCTTCCCAGGCGCAGAAGGCTTCGGCCGCTTCACGAAGGGCGGCCGCGGCGGCAAGGTCTATAAGGTCACCAACTTGAACGATGCCGGGCCTGGCTCGCTGCGCGCGGCAATCGATGCCGAGGGACCGCGTATCGTGGTGTTCGACGTCGACGGCACAATCCAGCTCAAGAGCCCGCTGTATATCCGCAACGACTTCATCACCATCGCGGGCCAGTCCGCGCCAGGCGGCGGCATCACGCTGCGCGATTTTCCGATACATATCAGCGCTAACGAAGTCATCGTTCGATACATCCGTGCCCGCCTGGGCGATGAGACGAAACTGGAGACGGATGCATTGTCGGTCGGCCAGGGTCGTAACATCGTCATCGATCATTGCTCGGTGAGCTGGTCCAACGACGAGACGCTGTCGGTGACTCAGAGATTTCAGCCTGGGCTAAAACATCTGACCGACGTGACCGTGCAGTGGTCGATCATCTCCGAATCCCTGAACGACGCCGGCCACGAAAAGGGTCAGCACGGCTACGGCAGCCTGATCCAGGGCTCGTACGGCGCGCGCTATTCGTTCCACCACAATCTGTGGGCGCATCACCAGGCGCGCATGCCTCGCATCGGCAACTACGCCAGTGCGAAAGACGATCCGGAAGGCGTCATCATCGACTTCCGGAACAACGTTTTCTACAACTGGGGTCCGGGCGCCACCACGGACTTCTACAACTGGCAGCCGGGCCTGGAGCGCGGCTACAACATGGATCCGTTCTACGGTCGGCCGGACAATACTTCGCGATTCTCAGCCGGCGCGGATCTCAACAGCAACGCCAATACCCATTCGAACTTCGTCAACAACTGGTATCAGCAGGGTTCAGCGACGGGCGGGCCGGTCGCGATGTATATCCGCAACGCCAGCGGCAAGACGCACTTCTCGGGCAACTACATGGACGGCAAGCTGGTCAAAGACCAGTGGTCGCTGGTGGTGACGTCGCAGAATCCGCCGACGTTCAAGGCCGAGAAACCTTTCGAGTTCGCGCCTGTGAAGACCGAGTCGGCGCCTGCTGCGTATAAGCGCGTGCTTGCATCGGCAGGGGCTTCGAAGGAACGGGATGCAGTGGACCGGCGCGTGGTGGAGTCGGTGCGCAAGGATACGGGAAACCTGATCAACAGCCAGAAGGAAGTAGGTGGTTGGCCCGAGATCCGGAGCGGTGTGGCTGCGCCAGATACAGATGGCGACGGCATGCCGGACGCGTGGGAGAAGTCACATCGTTTGAATCCGAGCGACGCGTCCGATGCGTCGCTCGTCGGTAAAGGCGGCTACACCAACGTCGAGTTGTACCTCAACAGCCTGGTGCGCTAGCAGTCACGCTCAGGGCAGGGGGCGGAAGCCCTCTGCTCTGACCTTCCAACCTTCCTTGGGGAATCCCGGCGCAGGTCCCGATGCGCCATCCCATCCTCCGGCCATCATGCCCACGGCCAGCAGCAAGCCGCCGTTCGAAGGAAAATAAGTCTCGGCGGCCCGCGTGTAGCCGGGGCCATCCGGGCCGACAGGCTTGGCCGCGCCTTCGGCGGTGGGAACAAAGCTGTCGGCGTGCTCATCCAGATGCACGCGCGGCGTCATGCCGCTAGAGCCAAACTGATTGTTCTTGGCGTCGAACATCAGGAACTTCACCGCGGTCTCCGGCTGGCCGACGCGCGCCGCCGTCATCGCGATCAGCGGATAGTCCCAGCCCCAGGTCTGCCGCAAGTCCCAATGCTCTTCGACCGCCGTCAGCGTGCGCTTCATGGTCGCTTTGTCGGCGCTGACGCCAGGTAGCAGGCCCAACGCACCGAGGAAGGACGGATGATCGCGATTGAAACATTCGGGCTTGGTCCTGCCGTTCGAGCACTCGGGGCTGCGCGCCTGGTCCCACAGCGTCGGGAATGACTCGGTAGCCAGATACAGGCCATCCTTCTGCGGCAGTGGCGACAGCTTTTCCAGCACGCGATCCCATTCCGGGTTGCGCGCCTCGCCGAGTCGCTCGCGCCACTTCTGCGCGGTGGCCAGGCCGAAGCGAAAGTATTCGAGCTCGAACGTCGGATTGAAGGTCGTGAGCGGCGGAAATACTTCCTGCGCGGGAATGATCGGTGGGCCGAGCACATACTGGCCGCGCTTTTTATCGAAGTGCGGGAAGGAGGCGAGCAGGTTCGCCGTCTCCGACACCAGCTCACGATACCTGGTCAGTGTTTCGCGGCTCGGGTTGGCGCGATAGAGCAGCTCCGCCATGTAGATCGGATGTGGCTGCTGCCACATGATGAAGGGCGACACCTTGCTCGGGCTGTTACGTCCTTCGGGGCCCACCATCTTGGGCCACCATGCACCACGAACATCGTGTTTCGCGGCCCGCTTTTTCGCCTCGGGCAAGTGGCCGAGGTACCAGTTCATGCTCCGTTCGAGCAGCTCCGGCCGGCCCCACAGCGCGAAATGCGCCGAATGCCACAGATGCATTTCCAGGTGGAACTTGCCGTTCCAGCTGTTGGAGAACAGACCTTCTTCCTGCGGCGGCAGAGTGCCCGCGCCGTTCAAGGCCATCAGGTATTGAGATAACACGACGCGACGTTCGAGCTCGGCCGCACGCGGATCGGTGCTGCCGGTGAAATCCACCGCGGCGCCTTTGGTCCAGTAGTCGCGCCAATGAGTCTCGACGTCACGATGCGCCGCTGCCGCATCGGGCAGAGGCTGTGCAATCGGCTCGGGAGAGAAGGCGACCATCAGCGTGAGGCTGTTGGGCTTGCCGGCGGGCAGGATGCGATAGCTATGCGGACCGGCAGGCGCAAAAGTCACATCGCTGTCGGTGCGCGCGACGGCGTAATAGCGGGTGTCGTCCAAAATTCGATCCAGGCTCAGCTGTCGGGCATCGCGCCTGCGCTCGATGGTTCGATGTTTGTCCGGATGCTCCCAGTCGGCCGGATCGGGATTGATCTTGGTCGACACGCCAGGAAATTTCAGATCCACGCCGAGCTGACCGCGCGCCAGCAACGGCGAGGTCAGCTCGACCATGATCATGTCCAAGGTCGGGTGCACGCGCGTTCGCACCTGGACTTCGCTGCCGTCGAAGTTGAAGCGGCTCTGCAGAGAGCCGCTCCAAAGGTCCAGAGTTTGTCGAGTGTCGGTGAGGTCGGCGAATTGCGCGGTCTTGCCATCGCGCGACTTCAAGTGCAGACCCAGGCGGCCGAGCGAGAACCGGTGAGGGTTCTCGCGCAGCCAGGCGATCGCGGGTTTGGACGAGTCCTTCCAGTCCGAGTAGTACGCGTAAGGATATTTCTTGCCACGGACGTCGACCATCGTCTCGCCGTCTTGCTCCGTGAAGCCCTGCGGATTCGGGAAGCTGTGCCAGGCCCATTGGGCCTGGGTCATCAGCGGTACCAGCGGGGAGTATTGCTCCTGAAACGTCTGCAGACCGGTGATGTCCGCGGTGAAGGCGATGTCGCCATTGCCGACCATCAGCGGCGCGGAGGGATCGACGCTGGTGAGCTCGGGATTGTGACGCTTAGTGAGCGCCTGACGGTCGATCGGCTGCTTGGGAGCAGCCGTCGAGGAGGTTTGGGCCGCTGGCGCCGCGTCCGCTTTGGCGACTTCGACCGCATACGTATGCGTCGGGCCGTGCATGTTGGAGCGGAACACCACCCACTTCTGGTCGGGCGTGAACATCACGTTCGGCTCCAGCCGGTAGTGATGGTTCTTCATGTTGACCAGCTTCTCGGCTTCGAAGTGTCCGGCATGGATCAGGTTCTGCTTGGACACCGGCCCAGTGGCGAGATTCTTGGCGAGCACCGGACGGAACAGATAAATCCATTTGCCATCTTTGGCTTCCGCAACCTGCACTTCATCGCCGCCGTCGCCGGCGAACATGCTGCCGTCGGCGCTGACGTTGAAATGAATCGACCATTGATCGCGCGTCAGGTTGTACCAGGTGCGCTGCTTGGTCTCCAGGTTGTAGCCCGCCACCCAGAACACGCCGCTGCGCGGTGTCTGCAGGTCGTACCAGATCGTCTTGCCGTCGGCGGAGAAGAACTCGTGGCCGGCAATCTCCATGTGCATGGTGCGCTCGTGAACCTTGGTGAGCTGCGTGCCGTCGGTGCGAATGGTCCAGAGCCGATCCACTTCGTGCCACGGTCCTTCGTGACAGAACATGATCAGGTTGGGATCGGTGGGCGAGAACTGCAGATGGTTCAGCCAATCGCGCGCGGTGTGCACGTTCTTGATTTCGCCAGTGGCAATGTTCACCGTGAAGATGGTGCGCTCGAGCCGCTGCTCGAACACCTGGCGAATGCGCAAGCCGCGTGCCTGGTGATACGTGATGGGCTTGCCGTCCGGTCCGTACTGCTGTTCCTTGGGCGGCGGGCCCACCTGGATCTCCTCGCCATTGACCCACGAGCCGAGCAGCAGAGTCTCGTCGGCGTTGACCTTGTTGAGGTTGCCACGCGGGATCTTTGCGATCTTGCGCGTCTTCAGCGTGTCCATGTGCGTGGCGTAGACCCAGCGCGCGTTGCTGTCTTTCTCGTCCGGGCGCGTGTAGTACACGTTGCCGCTCTTCTGGCCCGTCACCATCACGCGCACATTGCCCTTGGCGATGGTGGTGGTCTTGCGCGTAGCCAGGTCGATGGTCGCGATGCCGTCCTTGGTAGTGACCACGAGCTTCTTGCCGTCGGGCGAGAAGCTGTTTTGATGAAAATACAGGCTGGCGGTATCGGGCTCCTTCGACAGCCGCACCACGCGATGGCCAGTGTCGGGATCGATCCACTCGGTAGGAGGCTCCGCCTGCGCGGCCTGTTTTGGCTGCGCGGCGTGCACCGGCAGTGTGCTGGCAACACCCATGGTCAACAGGGTCGTCAGCACCGTGAGCTTCGCGCTCAGACTAGTTCGCATCTATTACCTCCGACGCGTCGCATTGACGCTTGTGACTTATCCCAAATAGGATGGTGGAATGATCACGATCCGCACCCGACATGTGAGTGCGCTCGCCTTGCAATGGTTCCTGCTGTGGCCGTTGTGGGCAGCGAGTCAGACGACTGCGCCGGCGAACGTTGAGCAGGTTCGCGCTGCATTTCAGGCGCCGCCCGACGAAGCGCGCGCAATGATGCGCTGGTGGTGGTTCGGTCCCGCCGTCAGCAAACCCGAGCTGGAGCGCGAGATCGCCGCGATGAAAGCGGGCGGCTTCGGCGGCTTCGAGATTCAACCGGTGTATCCGCTGTCGCTCGACGATCCCGACACCGGCCTGCGCAATCTCACGTATCTGTCCGATGAGTTCATCGATGCCGTGCGCTTCGCCGCGCAGAAGGGTCGCGAGCAGGGGCTGCGTGTGGATATCACACTTGGCAGTGGTTGGCCATTCGGAGGGCCGCATGTGCCCGTGACGCAGGCCGCGTCGCAGGTTCGAATGGAAAAACAACGGGTCGCGCCGGGCGAAGTTTCGGTGCCCACGCCGCGAGTGGGGCCGGGAGAAAAGCTGCTCGCCGTGTTCATCGCCGATGGCGACGTCGACAGCGTTCGATCCGAAGCAGCCAAACGTTTGCCGTTGCCGTCGCAGCCGCGCCTGGAGATCGAATCCAAAGCGGACGCCGCACGCACCGTGCTGTTCTTTTTGCAAAGTCGCACCGGCCAGCAGGTGAAGCGCCCCGGCATCGGCGGCGAGGGCTTCGTGCTCGATCATATGAGTCGCGCCGCCATCGATACTCACTTGAGCGCCGTGGGCGATCGTTTGATGCAGGCGTTCGGCGATCAACCGCCCGCGGCAGTGTTCAGCGACAGCCTGGAGGTGTATCGAGCCGATTGGACGGACGATCTGCCCGAGGAATTTCAACGTCGGCGCGGTTATGACCTGCTGCCATTCCTGCCGGCGCTGTTCCTGGCGCCGGCGGAGCAGACTGCCGGCGTCCGGCACGATTGGGGCCAGACACTTTCCGAGCTGGTGGACGAGCGTTATCTCACGCCGGTCGACGACTGGGCCAAGCGGCATCGCACTCGGTTTCGTTCGCAAACGTATGGCTTTCCGCCCGTGACTCTGTCGAGCAATGCCCTGGTCGCGTTGCCCGAAGGCGAGGGGCATGACTGGCGCGCATTCACCACGACACGCTGGGCGACTTCCGCGAGTCATTTGTTCGATCGCCAGGTGACTTCCGCCGAAGCGTTCACGTGGCTGCATTCGCCGTCGTTTCGCGCCACGCCGCTCGACATGAAAGCCGAGGCGGACCTGTTGTTTCTCCAGGGCATCAATCAGCTCATCGGTCACGGCTGGCCGTACACGCCGCCGGGCGTCGATCCGCCGGGCTGGAGTCTCTACGCAGCGGCCGTGTTCAGCGATCAGAATCCCTGGTGGATTGCGATGCCCGACATCTCCCGATATTTGCAGCGGGTGAGCTACGTGTTGCGACAGGGCCGTCCGGCCAACGACGTGGCCATCCTGCTGCCGACCGAAGATGCGTGGGCCGCGACCAAGCCGGGTCGCGCCACGGTCAGCGACGAGGTGAAGAACAAGGTGACGCGCACTCTCACCGAACAGCTGCTCGATGCGGGCTACGGCTTCGACTACATCGATGGAAAATCGCTCGACAAGCTGTCGCGTTATCGGGTGCTGGTGCTGCCCAACATGGACCGCATCGACGTGATCGCCTATCAGAAGGTCGAGCAATTCGCGCGCTTGGGCGGAGTGGTCATGGTGGTCGGCGAGCCACCGAAGCTGAGCGCCGGCCATCGCGCCGCCGATGTGAAGTCCATGCAGGTCGAATCGACCACACAAAGATTGTTGCGCACCCGATCGCGCACCCGCGTGGTCGCCGAGAACGAGCTGGGCGCAACGCTGCGCAAACTGTTCACGCCCGACCTGCTGCTCGATCGGCAACAGTCGGCAGTCGGCTTCATTCATCGCAAGCTCGAAAATGGCGATATCTACTTCGTCGCCAATACAACCAACCAACCGGTCACGGCCGAGGCGCGTTTCCGTGAGGGCCGCAATCGCCCCGCGCAGCTGTGGAATCCCATGACTGGCGCGATGACGACGCTCGCGGGCGAGGAGGTGAGTCTCAAACTCGCGCCATATGAGTCGACCATCGTCGTGTTCGGCGCCAGGAGCGGGCGAGAGACGGCTGTCAGCCGCTCCAGAACGGCGCTCGCGGATCTTTCCAACGACTGGCAGGTCGAGTTCGCGCCCCTGCAGTTGCAGCGAACCGAAAGCAGACTGGCCTCGTGGACTGATGATCCGAAGACTCGCTTCTACTCCGGCGTCGCTTCGTACCGGCGAACATTGGAGATCGCGAAGACCGATGCTCGTTACATTCTCGATCTGGGGCAGGGCACGCCCGTGCCGTTCGATGACAAGCAACGAGGCGGTCGCGCGTGGCTGGAAAGCCCGGTGAGAGAAGCTGCCGAAGTGTTCGTGAACGGACGGCGTGCCGGATCGATCTGGGCGCCGCCTTACGAACTCGACATCACTCGGTACGTAAGAGTAGGGACCAACGATATCGAGCTGCGCGTCGGCAATCTCGCCATCAACACGCTCGCTGGGCGCAGCGCGCCGGATTATCGGCTGTTGAACCTGCGTTATGGCGAGCGCTTCCAGCCTCAGGATATGGAGAACCTGCAGCCGCTGCCGTCCGGCCTGATCGGCGCCAGCCCGATCACGGTGTGGGCGGAGCGGCCGTCGCATTGATCTCAACGCGGACCGGCGCGGCCAGCCGCGCCGCTTTTGCAGTCAGATAATCGTTCCAGGCGGCAGCCGTGGTGATCTTGCCTGCCGGCTTCCAGGCGCCGCCCGCGAAGTAACGGATCGTTTCGCCCGGCTTGACCTTGACCAGCAACAAGCTGTCGGGCCGGCCCTTCGCCGGGGGCGTGGTGCGCGCCATGCCGGCGAGCTTCACTTCCGGCGCGAGCATGATGGCGGAGCCGAGCTCGTCGTGCGACGGGTGATCGTGATACTTCTCCCATAGCGCAATGAACTTGCCTTGCTCGTTGCGGGTCACTGCGACGTCCGCCTTGGTGGGGTGCTCGGTGACGCCCACCGCGACGGTCACGGTGCCGTCGGATCCGGGAGCAGGGGTGAAATCGAAGGTGCTTTGAATCTCGTCCAGCTGCTGGCCGGCGTCCACGATAAAACGTTTGGTTTCGCGAACCTGGACCCCTTTGCCCGCGTCCCATGGCTCATAGCTGAGCTCGAAGATCGCGCGCACCGGGCCGTTGGCGTAGATGTGATATTTGCGCCAGTTGGCGGAGACGGAGAGTTGCTGACCGTCCCAGACGCCGGTGCCGCCCACGCCGCGATTGCGGCCGACTTCGTAAAAATCCAGACCTTCGCCGGTGTCGGCGTGCAGCCCGTCATGACCTTTGCGATACCAGCGATCCAGCACCAGGTAGGGCACTTTCTTGGTCCACAGATCGAGACCGCTGCTGGTCATTTGATCCGGTTTGGCGCTCGGCAGTTCCAATGCTGGACCGTAGGCACGGTGCGCAGTCAGATCGTTTTCCCAAGCGATATCGTCGTGGCGCTCTGGCACGTAGCCGACCCATACTTTGCTCTGGAAAGGCGGCTGAGGCTTCTCGGTCGTCTCGATCGTCAGCTCGGCGCGCTGTTCGCCCGCGGCGAAGTCGTGCTGAAAGATCAGATCGTCATATTCAGCCGGACCGCGATGGATGTGCTTCATCGCGGTCACCTGCGATGTCACGACCGCACCCTTGGCGTCGCGCACGATGACTTGATCGAACGCAACGTCGGGCAGGGCTTTTTTCACTTCCGCATAGGGAATGACGATGGTCTCGGCAGTGCGCGCCAGCTTGCCTTGGTTATGGAGCACGATGGTGGCCTTGCTGGCGAGCGCCGCGGGGGCGTGCAAGCTCAGGACGGCGGCAATGGCGCTGGCCAGGCCAGCAGTCATACGACGAGCGCTCATCGCAGCAACGCCGCCGCGGTCCACAGCATCGGCGACTGCCCGTGCAGATCGCCCGTCTTGCGCGGCCGGTCGTAATAAAACTTCTTTTGCACTTCCAGATCCGGTCCGACTTCGTTGGATGCTTTGTTGGTGCCCACCACGACCTCCTTGATGTTGCCGGCCGAATCGACGTACTTCACCAGCCCGAGCCACGCCTTGCGAGCGGCGGGACCATAGGTCTTGGCATCCAGCCAGCCGCGCTTCACGCCTTCCACCATGGCGAAGGCGAACATGGCGCTGCCGGAGGTTTCCGGCCAGAAATCCGGCTGCTCGATGAGCTGCAGCCACAGGCCTTCGGGATTTTGATACTTGAGCAAGCCGGCCATCATGAGTTTGTAGCTCTGCATGATGCGCGCGTAGTTGGGATGCTCCGGCGGCAACACCGACAGCACTTCGGCCATGCCGGCTGCGACCCAACCGTTGCCGCGTCCCCAGTAGAAGGGCGAGTCGGGGCTGTGCAGAAACAGGCCGCTCGGCTGCTGCAGCTTGTCCAGATACGCGACCATGGTCATGGCAACGCGGTCCAGATATTTCGGATCTTTGGTAGCGCGATACGCCTGCACCTGCAGCACCGGGAGCATGTACAGATCGTCGGCCCAGTAACGCGCTTCGGTGGTGATGCCGTCGGGCGTGGTGGTTGCCCACTGCTTGTCGGCGTAGTCACGGCCGATCTCGAGGTATGTCTGCTCACCATTGAGCAGATAAATTTCCAGCGGAACGACACCGGTGATGCGGTAGTCGACGTGCGCGCGCGGGCTGAGGCGACGAGCGCCTTCGGGCGTCAGGAACTGATCGAACTTCCCGATCAGTTGCTCTTTCAGCGCCTGATCCTTGCTGAGCTCCGCGACCTGCAGAGCGCCATACCACGCGCACACCTCGGGATAGATGATCCAGCGATGAAACGAGTTGATCTGGAAATCGAAGTTGCGCGCGACGAAGTTGTTCGCGATGCGCCGGCCCACCAGCGCGGGATCTGCTTCCGCGGGCCAATTGCTGAAATATTCGTCGATGGCTCCGGAGGAAGGGGCCTGAACGGGCGCGCCCTGGGAGGCGAGGATGGGGGCGGAGCAGCCTGCCAGCATCGATACGCTCGATATGAGCGCCACCAGCATTCCAATGTTGCGTGTAGCTTTCATGCGCGCCCGTTCAGACAAACAGAATCAAATTGAACAAAAGAGAGCGGAGACCGACCTCGGTCGATCAATAGCTCCAGCGTACGCCGAGCAGGATCTCGCGGCCCGTATGACGATAACGGGACACGAGGTTGTTGTCGCCCACATACGCGTCAGTGTACTCGTCCGTGAGGTTCAGGCCTTCCAGCGAGACGGTCAGGTCGTCGGTGATGTTGTACGAGACCGATGCGTCGATGGTGGTCGCATCGTTCACGCCTTCCTCCGTGTTGCCGTTGCCGCCCGGGAACGCCGTCAGATATTCGCCGCGGAACGCAGCGGAGACGCGCGCGCTGAACTTGTCGGTTTCGTAGTACAGCGTCGTGTTCCATGCATTGTTGGACAGGTTCAGCAGGTCGTTGCGCTGGCCGCCATCGTATTGCACGGCGGACTCGATGTACGTGTAGTTGCCGATGAAACCGAAGTTGCTGAGTGCGCCCGGCAGGAACGTGAAGGGCTGCTGGTACTGCAACTCGATGCCGCGGATCCAGCCACCGTCGCCATTGACCATGCGCGACACCTCATAAGAGGTCGAGGGATCGTTGCCGCCCGCCAGTTCGATCGGCAAGCCGGTCTGGCTGAAGGGAATGCCGTCGGTCTGGCGCACGCTGAACGACTTGATGTCCTTGTAGAACAAGCCGGCGCCGATCAGCGCCTCGTCGGTGAAGTACCATTCGACGCCCAGGTCGTAGTTGGTGGCGCGGAACGGATTGAGCAGCGGATTGCCGAAGCGGATGGTGCGCGAGGTGTTGTCGATGTTGCCGCCGGGAGTCAAATCGCCCAGCGCCGGTCGTGCCATCACCTTGGCCGCCGCCGCGCGGATCAGCAGGTCGTTGGTCGCTTCCAGCACCAGGTTCAGCGAGGGCAGGGTGTCGGTGTAGTCGTTCTCGACTTCCGCCACCTGCGACACCGTGGGGCTGAGTTGCAGGATGCCGCGCGAAGTCACGTCCGTCTGAGCGTAACGAACACCGGCCGAGCCCCGCAGCGGCATCTCGAACACGTCATATTCGAAGTCGAGGGCCACGAACGCACTGGCGTCGTCTTCCTGCACGTTGCGAGTATCGGTGCCAGAAACATTCAGCGCGTAGAACGGGTCGGTGAACAGGCCGACATAACCCGCCGATTTCCACACGTCCGGCACGATGTAATTGCGATCCGAGCCGGCCGGAATGGCCATGTCGCGGCCGATCGGCAAGTTGCGGGCGATGGCGCCCACGCCGACCAGCCGTCGATCCGCCGCCAGATCGCCGCCGGAGGAGAAGTCCTTCATGTCGACTTCGAAGCTCTTGACCAGCGCACCGCCCTTCAGGCTCAGGTTGTCGGTCAGGTCGTACTCCACCGCGAACTTGGCGGTGTCGTAGCTGTTGACGATGGAGCTTTCACGACGGCGAGCCGCGACCAGGGTCCACAGGTCCGGGTTGGTCATGTCGATGCCGTGCACCAGCTGCGGGAAGCGGCTGTTGCTGCGGAAGTCGTAGGTGTAGCCGTCGACGTTGATCGCGTCATAGGCGAACGAGAAGTTGTACGGCGTATCCAGATCGTTCTCGCTGGTGCCGACCAGCGCAGTCATGCGGAACCGATCGCTGAACTCGTGCGAGCCGCTCAGCGTGTACTGCTGATATTTGGTGATGTGCCGTTCGAAGCCGTTCTCGGAGCGCAGGTCGACGTTGTCGAACACGCCGTAGACCATGTTGCCGCTGGCGTCGATCTCATAATCGCGCACGATGGTTTCGTTGATGCCAGCGGCGTTGAAGCGGCTGAAGGAGATCGAGCCGGCGTTGGCGTTCTCCGTCTGGCTGCTGTAGTACGCGTACAGCGCATCGAAATTGATCTGTGTCTTCTCGGTGGGCGCCCACTGCAGAGCGCTGGTCAGGCCGTAGCGCTTCTGCTCGAGCAAGCTCTCGGCGTAGCGCGGGATGCGCGGATGGAACGATTGGTTGACTGCGTCGATCTCGGCCTGCGAGGTGCAAGGAACGCAGCCGGCGTAGTTGCCCCGCGGGCTGAAGACCTGGTCGGGGCTGACGCGCGAGCGCTCGAAGGCGGCGTAGCCGTTGTCTTCCCAACGCGTGGTGCCGAAGCCTTCATCGAAAGGATTACGTTCGCTGTAGGCCGCGGAGAACAGCGCGCCGAAGGTCTTGTCGTCGTTGGCCCAGCTGATCAGGCCGGCGGCGCGGGGATTGGTGTTCTCGGTCACGTCGTTGTAGCTGGCCTGGCCGGAGAGGGCCGTGCGGAAGCCGTCGAAATCGAAGGGCCGCGCGGTCTGCAGATCGACGGTCGCACCGAGGGAACCTTCGTCGAGCTCCGCTGACTGAGTCTTGCGTACCACGATGCTCTGGAAGAGCTCGGACGCAAACACGTTGAAGTCGAAGGTGCGGCCGCGGTTGCCCGTTGTGCCGGCAACGGTTTCCATGCCGTTGATGTTGGTGCGAGTGAAATCACCACCCAGACCGCGAACCGTGATGGTGCGGCCCTGGCCGCCTTCGCGATTGATGGTGACGCCGGGAATGCGCTGGATGGCCTCGGCGAGGTTCAGATCCGGGAAGTCGGCGATGTCCTCGGCCATGATGGCGTCGACCGCGCCCACTTCGGCGCGCTTGGCTTCGAGCGCCTGATTGAGGCTCATGCGATAGCCGGTGACCACGACTTCCTCGGGACCCTGCTCGGCGGGAGCGGCGCTGGTCTGCGTTTGAGGCTGCTCAGCGGCCCCCTGAGCGAATGCATGAAACGGAGCGACTGCGGCCGTTGACACAGCAGCAGTCATGGCGGAGCGGACAGCCCAACGCACGAGGCTGCGATTCGAAGTCTTTCGCACTATCAATCCCCCTGACCTGGATGACTCAACTTAAAAACACGTCGAGTTTCCGAATCCCATAATATGAAACTCGATTTCACATTAGGGTATTAGTAAATGACACCGGTGACAAGCCCGTAGGACAGGACTTGCGAAGCGCACCCGGAATGGGCCGCGCCAGATGAATACTTATTAATAAGGAGAGGGCAGCTCGCGCGTTCGCTGTTGCGAGTCGGGCAGCTGTGACTCTTTCAGCAGACGTCCCCGCCACAAATTGCCACGATTCGTCTTTGGTCGGTCCGAATGCGGACATCGGCCGGTAAGTCTGCGGCGTGAACATCCGCAGCGATGCACGCGGAGGATCGAGATGAAGTTCGCAGGGATCGGCTTGGCTTTGCAGCTCGTCGCGCTGGTCGCTTTCGCCCAGGTGGGTGAGGCGCCGCCGGAGCCCGCCCCAACGGTAGAACTGTTCTCTCCTCGAGGAGAAATGCGCGATGTGCGACAGGCCACCGCGCGTTTCTCGGTGCCGATGGTGGCGCTCGGCGATCCTCGTCTGCCCGATCCGTTCGTGGTGAGCTGTCCCAGTCCGGGTCAAGGTCGCTGGGCAGACGCTCGCAACTGGGTCTACGACTTCGACGCCGATCTGCCAGCGGGCCTGAACTGCACGTTCCGCCTGCGCGACGATCTGCGAAGCCTGAGTGGCAAGGCGCTGGGTGGAACGCGCTCCTTCGCGTTCACGACGGGCGGGCCCGCCATCCTGAGCTCGTATCCCGACGAACGCTGGGGCCAGGTGGACGAACAGCAGATCTTCCTGCTCAAGCTGGCCGCGCCCGCCGCCACCGACTCCATCCAGGCGCACGCGCACTGTGTGGTCGATGGCATCGAAGAACAGATTCCGGTGGAAGTGCTGACCGGCGAGGAACGATCGGCGATGCTCGCCGAGCGCGGCTCGCTCGGTTACCAGTACTTCACATTGCTGTGGAAAGACGCGATGGTCTCGACCGCGCGGCTGCGCAAGGACGAGATCGAACAGGCGGAGGAACGGATTGCGGTGGTTCGATGCAAGCGTCGCCTGCCGCCTGCGACACAGGTTCGTTTGCACTGGGGTAAGGGGGTCAAGACCGTGAGCGGTGTGCCGATGGGCCGCACACAGACGCTCGCGTTCAAGGTTCGTCCTGCTTTTACCGCGCGCGTCGAATGTACCCGTACCAATGCGCGCGCTGGATGTATGCCGATGCAGCCGGTTCGCGTGGCCTTCAGTGCGCCAGTGCCACGCGAGCTGGCGCTTGCCGTGCGAATCAGAACGCAAGACGGGAAGGAACTCACTCCGCAAAGCTCCGAACAAGCGGCGCCTACGCTGGAAGAAATCACGTTCGCCAGCCCCTTCCCGGAAGAGTCGACGGTCGCGGTCGTGATGCCGGTGGAGCTTCGCGATGACGCCGGTCGCACGCTGGAGAACGCGACGCGCTTTCCGCTCGATCTACGCATCGACGCGTATCCGGCGCTGGCCAAATTCCCGGCGTCTTTCGGCATCCTCGAAGCGGAGGAAGGCGGCGTACTGCCGGTCACTCTGCGCAATGTCGAGCCCGAGTTCGGCGGGCAAGTGGAGCTGCCGGCGAAGTCGTTGCGCGTTGGTGCGGATCCAGCGGCGATCGCCAACTGGCTGGAGCGAGTGCGCAAGGCGGAGGAGCGTGCAGGCCAGTATGTTCCCAATCCGGCCGCCAATAACGAAGACGAGCCGCAGGTCATCTGGCGCGAATCGACCGGCTCGACTTCGGTGTTCGGCGACCAGGACGTGACCTCCAGCTTCATGCTGACCAAACCGTCCGGACAGAAGCCGGCCGAAGTGATCGGCATTCCGCTGCAGAAGCCCGGCTTTCATGTGGTGGAAATCGGCAGCCGACTGCTCGGCCAGTCGCTGCTCGGCCGCGATGAATTGCGCTATGTGGTCACTTCGGCTTTGGTCACCAACCTCGGCGTGCACTTCAACTGGGGGCGCGAAAGCTCGTCCGTGTGGGTCACGCGGCTGGATAACGGTCAGCCGGTGAAGGATGCGGCCATCACCATCGTCAACTACTGCGGCGGCGCCAAGCGCGCGGAAGCACGCACCGATCGCGACGGCATCGCCAAGATCGATATGTCGTTGGGCGAGCCGCATGACAGCGGCTATTGCAGCAACTGGTCGCCGTCGCCGCTGCTGGTCTTTGCTCAACATGGCGAGGATTTCAGTTTCACCCAATCCGGCTGGACCGAAGGCATCGCGCCTCATCGGTTCGGCTTGAGGACTTCCTCGGGGTGGCAAGCCGGCATCTATCACAGCGTGCTCGATCGGGCGCTGTTCCGTGCGGGCGAGACCGTGTCGATGAAACATTTCCTGCGCCGGCACGATTCGACCGGCGTGAGCTTGCCCGAGTCGGTCGCGGGCGCGCGCCAGGTGCGCATCACGCACAACGGCAGCGGTCAGCAATATGACCTGAAGGCGCAGTTCGACGCCAACGGCGTGGCCGAAAACCAATGGACCATTCCCGCCGAGGCCAAGCTCGGCGACTATTCCATCATGCTTGCCGACGGCAAGGACTTTCATCAGAGCGCGACTTTCAAGGTGGAGCAGTTCCGACTGCCTTCGATGCGCGCCAGCGTGGTGGGCTCGGCGCAGCCGCTGGTCCAGCAGGATTCCGCCGTGCTCGATTTGCACGTCGCCTATATGTCGGGCGGTGGCGCCTCTGGGCTCGCGACCAAACTTCGCACCGTGGTCGAGCCGCGCGCCATGCGATTCGAAGGCTATTCGGATTATCAATTCGGCGGCGCGCCGGTGAAGGAAGGCATCCGCACCGGCGATACTTCCTATTTCTATTCGGACGAGGAAAGCGATGCGCCGGCAGCGACGGCGAAAGTGCAAGTGCTGCCTGTGACATTGGATGGTGAAGGGTCGGCGCGTGTGACTGTGACGGGGCTACCACGGCTCGACACTCCGGCGCAGCTCACTGCCGAGCTCGAGTACGCCGACGCCAATGGCGAACTGCTGACGGCGACCGGGCGGGTGCGCCTGGTTCCTTCCGAACTGAGCGTCGGTATCCGGCGCGACGGTTGGGTCGCAAGCACCGAGCAGCTGCGTTTTCGCGTGGTCGTTCTCGGGCTCGACGGTAAGCCGCGTGCCAATCAGCCGGTCACGGTGTCGATGTATCAGTCGACCGCGTACTCATATCGCAAGCGTCTCATCGGCGGCTTTTATGCTTACGAGACGACGCGCGAGACCAAGCGGCTGCCCACGGCCTGCACCGGTGTCACCAACAAACAGGGTCTGGTCCTTTGCGATGTGGCTCCGGGTGTCAGCGGCGAAGTGCTGGTGCGAGCCGAGGCGGCCGATGCCCAGCAGCGTATTGCCGGCGCAACGGCGTCGTTCTGGGTGGCGGGCGAAGACGACTGGTGGTTCTCCGGCACGCAGGGCGATCGCATGGATGTGCTGCCCGAGAAAAAAGAGTATGACGCGGGCGACACCGCGCGCTTCCAGGTTCGCATGCCTTTCAGAGAGGCGACTGCGCTGGTCACCGTTGCGCGCGAGGGTGTGCTGTCGAGCTTCACTGTGCGCCTGAAGGGTCAGGCGCCGATCGTCGAGGTGCCGATCGCCGATGCTTACGCGCCCAATGTATTCGTGTCGGTGCTAGCCGTGCGCGGCCGAGTCGAAACGAAAAAGCGCAAAGCCTCGGCTGGCGGTCCGGAAGAAATCACGGCGCTGGTTGACTTGAACAAGCCCGCGTACCGACTGGGCATGGCGAAGATCAACGTGGGTTGGAAGCCGCATCGTCTGAACGTGCGCGTGACGCCGGATCGCAGCGTGTACAAGGTCGCTCAGAAGGCGACGGTGCAGGTCCATGTCGAACGTGAGAACGGTCAGCCGCTGCCCGCCGGGACTGAGATCGCGCTTGCAGCCGTCGACGAGGCACTGCTCGAGCTCGCGCCGAATCCGACCTGGGATTTGCTGAGCGCAATGATGGGTGAGCGTGGCATCGAAGTGTGGACTTCCACCGCGCAGATGCAGGTGGTGGGCAAACGTCACTACGGACGCAAAGCCGTGGCCCATGGCGGCGGCGGTGGTCGCGATCGCGACCGTGCTCGTGAGCAATTCAACAGCCTGCTGCTGTGGCAAGGCCGCGTGCATCTGGACGCGCAGGGCAATGCTTCGCTCCAAGTTCCGCTGAACGATTCACTGTCTTCCTTCCGCATCGTCGCGGTGGCTAGCGGCTCCGACGATTTGTTCGGCACCGGCACCGCTTGGATCGCCACCAGTCAGGATCTGATGCTGCTGTCGGGGCTGCCGCCACTGGTGCGCGAAGGTGATCGCTTTGCGGCGACCTTCACGTTGCGAAATACGAGTGATCAAACATTGCTAGTGGAGGCGCAACCTACGGTTGCAGAGCTGGGCGAGCGTGCGTTGCCGCCGCAGCAAGTGGAGCTTCCAGCCGGGCAGGCGCGCGATGTGACTTGGCAAGTGGTGGTCCCCACCGATGTTTCCCATCTGACTTGGGATGTAAGAGCCAAAGCCGGCGACTCGGCCACGGACCGAATCAAGCTCAAGCAGGACGTGATCGCCGCGTATCCAGTGCGGACTTATCAGGCGACCATTGCGCAGCTCACCGAGCCGCTATCGATTCCCGCCGAGCGGCCTGCGGGCTCGGTGAAGGGCAGAGGCGGCTTGGAAGTCACATTGCGGGCACGGCTGGGGGATGGGCTGGACGGCGTTCGCGAGTACATGCGGATGTATCCATACGTCTGCCTGGAACAGCAGCTCTCGCGCGCCGTGGTTCTGCGCGATGACTCGCTGTGGAAATCATGGACCGAGCGCTTGCCCGCTTACATGGATTCCGACGGTCTGCTGAAATATTTCCCGAGCGAGTGGTTGCGCGGCGACGATACGTTGACGGCGTATGTGCTGGCCATTGCGCATGAGGCGGGCTGGCAGCTGGTGGAGCAGGACAGGGATCGACTGATTCAGGCGCTGAAGGGCTTCGTGGCTGGTCGAATCGTGCGCGGCTCGGCTCTGCCTACGGCCGATCTGGCGATTCGCAAGCTCGCGGCCATCGAAGCTTTGTCTCGTTACGAAGCGGCCAATGCGCAGATGCTGGACAGCATCGATATCGAGCCGGATCTGTGGCCCACCTCGGCCGTGCTGGATTGGCTCAACATCCTGCGTCGCGTGCCCGACATCCGCTCTGCCTCGGAGCAGCGCCAACGGGCCCTGGGCATTCTGCGCGCTCGTCTGAATTTTCAGGGCACCACCATGGGTTTCGCCACGGAGCGCAATGACGCGCTTTGGTGGCTGATGATTTCGGGCGACTCGAACGCGAACCGCATGCTGCTCGGCGTGCTCGATGAGCCGCAATGGCGCGAAGACATCCCGCGACTGGTCCGCGGCGCCATGGGCAGGCAGTTGAGCGGACGTTGGAACACAACGGTTGCCAACGCGTGGGGCTCGCTGGCGCTGGAGAAGTTCTCCGCCGCTTTCGAATCCACGGCAGTGACCGGCGCTACCGACGTGCGCTATGCCGGTAAGCAGCAGCAGGTCGCATGGCCGGCGAATGCGAAGAGCGAAGAAGTGAGCTTGCCTTGGCGCGAGGGACAAGCGTCGCTCGATATCACTCATCAGGGCACGGGGGCACCGTGGGCGATGGTTCGTGCGACGGCGGCGTTGCCGCTCGACAAGCCGCTGTCTTCCGGTTTCCACACGACTCGCACCGTGACTCCGATCGAGCAGCAGCACCCGGGTCGATGGACGCGTGGCGACGTGGCGCGTGTGACGTTACAAATCGAAGCGCAGTCGGACATGACCTGGGTCGTGGTGGACGATCCGGTGCCGGCGGGTTCGACGATTCTGGGTAGCGGGTTGGGCGGCCAGTCGGAGTTGCTGACCAGGCAGGAACGCCGCGAAGGCTGGGCGTCGCTCGCCTTCGAGGAACGCCGCTTCGATGCGTTCCGCGCTTACTACCGCTTCGTTCCCAAGGGAACCTGGAGTGTCGAGTACACGGTGCGCCTGAACAATCCTGGCGAGTTCCAATTGCCGGCGACACGAGTCGAGGCGATGTATGCGCCCGAGATGTTCGGTGAGTTGCCGAACCCTGTCCTGGTAGTGGAGCCAAAGCAGTGAAGTCGCGTCGAGTCATCATCGTCGGCGCTGTTGCGGCACTGATCGCACTATGCGGCGTCGTGATCTTATGGCCCGAGCGCGCGCCGTCTTTTGAGGACGTGCGCGCGCAATTCACCCCGTCTGATGCGTTTCTGCTCGATCGCAATGGCGAGGTGATCGACGCCGTACGCATCGATATGAAGGTGCGCCGGTACGAGTGGCAACCGCTGAGCGCCGTCTCCCCGGCGTTTGTATCCGCGGTGATTCGAGGTGAGGACGCTCGATTCTATGAGCACGATGGAATCGATTGGCGAAGCGTTCTGGGTGCGATGAGAGATCGTTACCTGCGCGGCAAGCAACGGGGCGCGAGCACCATCACCATGCAAGTCGCTTCGCTGCTGCGGGATACGCCTCGACTTCGCTCTGGCCTGCAAGCCTGGACGCACAAGCGCAATCAGATTCGAATGGCGCGTGCGCTGGAAGCGAGCTGGACCAAGGAGCAGATCCTCGAGGCGTATCTCAATCTGTTACCTTACCGGGGCGAGCTGCAGGGAATCGCGGCGGCTTCGCAGGTGCTTGCCGGCAAGGTGCCGTCGGGATTGAGCCTTTCGGAGAGCCTTGTGATCGCGGCGTTGTTGCCGCAGCCGGGCGCGTCGCCCGAGCGTGTCGCAGCCCGCGCTTGCAATCGTGCGCGCGCTGCGAACATCGCGATCGATTGCGGCGAGATCAAGCTTGCGGCGATGACGCTGCTGTCGAATGGAGTCGAGCGATCGGCCGCACCTCAGCTGGCGCCGCAACTTGCGCATACCTTGCTTCGCTCGCCGGGTCAGCGAGTGAAAACAACCATCGATGCCCGTCTGCAACGAACGGCACGCGCCGTGTTGGAACAGCAGCTCGGCAGACTTGCGGATGAGAACGTTCGCGACGGCGCCATCCTGGTCGTCGATAACGAGTCTGCAGATGTCCTGGCATACGTCGGTTCGGCAGGGCCTCGCTCGAGCGCCCGGTACGTGGACGGAGTGAGAGCGCTGAGGCAGGCGGGCTCGACGCTCAAGCCGTTCCTCTATGCGCTTGCCATGGAGCGGCGATATCTGAATGCGGCGTCCCTGGTGAAGGATCTGCCCGTCCACCTCGACACCGCCACGGGCGCGTATATCCCTCAGGACTATGACAAGGACTACAAAGGCCTGGTGAGCGTGCGCACGGCGCTGGGCAACTCGCTGAACATTCCAGCGGTGCGCACGTTGGTGCTGGTGGGCGTCGAGCCATTCCGCGATCGGCTCTATGAGCTCGGCTACGAACACATCACCGAATCCGGCGATTACTACGGTTACTCGTTGGCGCTCGGCTCCGCCGAAGTCAGTCTTTGGGAGCAGGCTCGAGCGTACCGTACATTGGCCCGCGGTGGCCGCAGCTCGCCATTGCATGTTTTGCCCGGAGGCCACCGCGCCGAGGAGCGAGCGCTGCTGCCGGCGGATGTGAGTTTCATCGTCGCCGACATGATGAGCGATCCGGCGGCGCGCACGCTCACCTTCGGCGTCGACAATCACTTGAACACCGCGTTCTGGAGCGCCGTGAAAACCGGCACCAGCAAGGATATGCGCGACAACTGGTGCGTCGGATTTTCTTCGCGCTATACCGTCGCGGTGTGGGTCGGCAACTTCGAAGGCGACTCCATGCACGATGTCAGCGGCGTCACCGGGGCCGCGCCGGTGTGGCGAGAGGTGATGAGCCGATTGCATCGTGATGTGCCTTCCATCGCGCCCACGCCGCCAGCCGACGTCGTTGCCGTATCCACGCGGTTCGCCAATAACCTCGAAGCGCCTCGCCGCGAATGGTTCACTCGCGATCAACAAAGCACACCGCAGGCGACGGTCGCCCTGGCGGCCCCCATCCCACGCATTGCGAGCCCAGCCAACGGCATGGTGATCGCGGTCGATCCAGATATTCCCACCGCCTATCAAAAGCTGCCCATCAGCACCGAAGGCGCCACTCGCTCCATGCGCCTGAAGCTCAACGGCGCCGAGCTCGCCCGCGCCGACCGCGTCACGCTGTGGACGCCCGAGGCAGGCTCCTACGCACTTGAGCTCGGCGACGAGCGGGGCAAGGTGCTGGATCGCGTGGTGTTCACGGTCCGCTGAGTTTCGCCTGGGGCTCGATGAGATCGTTGTGTCATGAGCTCATGACATTTTCAGGGATTCTTGCGCGAGTGGAATGAATCAAGTGCGCGCTGGTCCCTGTTTCCGCGGGTCGGTCACGAATAAGGTACGCGCCTTTTCGAAACCTACCTTCGGGAGTTGCTCTGATGAAATTGCGTTTACTTTTGATTGCTGCCGCCGTTGCCACCACAACGAGCGTGGCGGTTGCCGACAATGCCGTGGCCGGCGAGAAGCTGGGTCAGCATCCTGCCGTCGTCGTTGCGCAGAACTGGAGCGCGCGAGGCATTGACACCAATACGTTCATCGTGGCCCATCCGGCGGGCCTGCAGTTGATCGCCACTCCGGTGAGCGAGAAGGACGCGCCGCGCGTTGCCGGGGTGAAATGATCCAGACTGCCGGGAGGGCATGAGTCGCTGCCTGGCGCAGCCAACGGAACTCCCGGCTTGCCTTGCTGCTTATTCCTACGCGGGGATGCTCGCATTCCCTTATGCTGAAGCCAGGGAATCCGCGGTGGGCGAATGAGTGCCGGAATTGAAACTGCCCGAGCGCTTGCCTTGCTGATCACGGCCAATGCCGTGCCTGTGGTGGTGGGGAAGCTGGTCAACGACCGTTGGGCATGGCCGCTCGACTTCGGGTATGTACTGCCCGATGGCGAGCGGCTGTTCGGCAGTCACAAAACCTGGCGTGGTCTGATCTCGGGCATCGTCGCGGCTACGGCTGCAGCCGAACTGATGGATTTGCCTGGATGGCTCGGCGCGGCGTTCGCGGCGGTTTCGCTGTTGGCCGACGCGTTGTCGAGCATGGTCAAGCGACGCATGAAGCTTGCGCCTGGCGCTGAATCTCTGGGGCTGGATCAGCTCGGCGAAGCGCTGTTGCCGCTGGTGCTGTTTGCGGGAGCGCTGTCGCTCGAGCCGGTACAGGTGATCATCGTGACGCTCGCGTTTGCCATGGTCGACGTCGCATTCACCCGGCTTGGACACCGACCCTGGCTGCAATAAGCAAAGCTTCCAATGTCACAGGGCGAGGACCGGAAGCGGAATAAATTACAACTCGTCCGGCTGCCTCGAAGTTCCTGGAACGCACCCCGCGTCCGGTGGCTTTGTTGGTATGGCAGCCAATCCACACACCGATGAAGTCGTCGTCATTACGGGCGCTTCGGGCGGCATAGGCCGGGCCACGGCCCACGCCTTTGCTCGGCCGGGAGCACGCATCGCTTTATTGGCGCGGGGCAAGCGCGGATTGGAGGCGGCGTGCGCTGAAGTCGAAGCTGCTGGCGCGCTGGCGCTCGCGATCCCGGTCGATGTAGCCGACGAGTCGCAGGTCGAAGCGGCGGCAGCACAGGTCGAAAGGGAGTGGGGGCGCATCGATGTTTGGGTGAACAACGCGATGGCCACCATCTTCGGCCCGATCAGCTCGCTCACCGGCGAGCAGATCAAGCGAGCGACCGATGTGACTTATCTCGGCGCCGTCTACGGAACGCTCAGTGCATTGAAGCGTATGCGCGCCCGCAATCGTGGCGTGATCGTTCAAGTGGGCTCGGCGCTGGCGTATCGAGCGATCCCATTGCAAGCACCTTACTGCGCGGCCAAACATGCGTTGCGCGGCTTCACCGATTCACTGCGTACGGAGTTGCTCCACGATCGCAGCAACGTGCATGTGACGACCGTGCATCTGTCGGCCTTCAACACGCCGCAGTTCGACTGGGCGCTGAACCTGGTGGGCAAGCGGCCCATGCCGGTGCCGCCGATATTCCAACCCGAACTCGCGGCGGAAGCCATCGTATGGGCGGCGCGCCACCGCCGTCGCGAAGTGTTCGTCGGCTGGCCGGCAGTGAAGGCGGTCACAGGGAACAAACTTTTCCCCGGCTTGCTCGATCGCATCCTCGCCAAGCAGGGCTATTCGGGCCAGATCACACCGGAGCCGCTGCCCGCCGATGCCTGCGCCAATCTATATGAACCGTGCGACAATAACCCCGGCGCGCATGGGCGCTTCGATCGCGAGGCCCGGCGCCACAGCTGGCAGTGGCGGTTCACGAGCAATCGTCCGCTGGCGTTGGGCGTGACCGCAGCGTTGGCCGCGCTGCTGGCCTTCGCAGGTCAACGAGCCGCACGGCGGCGCACGAGCGTCGATCACTGGCGATAACGAATCATTGTTGATGAGCATGCCTGAGCAGCCGATACACGGGGCGTCCGAGGCGCTGAATCGTCGCGCGCGACTTCCCGGTCGGCGCTTGTTCATCGGCGGCGAACTGAGTGTCCGGCGCACATTGTTGCTGCGCGCGGCGCTGGTGGTGTTTCTGTTCGTGCTGGTGATCGGCGTGTTCTGGCTGGATCGGGACGGTCTGCGGGACAATCACGATGGCGAGATCTCGTTCATCGACGTCGTGTACTTCACCATGGTCAGCGTCACGACCGTCGGTTATGGCGACATCGTACCGGTCACGCCGCAGGCGCGGCTCGTCGATGCCATCTTCGTCACACCGATCCGGTTATTCGTCTGGCTGATTTTCGTCGGCACGGCCTATCAGTTCGTGCTCCAACATCTGATCGAGGACATTCGCATGCGCAGACTTCAGGCGCGGCTGCAAGGGCACGTGGTGGTTTGCGGATATGGGCACTCGGGTCGATGCGCCGCCGCTGAGCTAGCCGCACGTGGCATCGACAAGCAACACATCCTGATCGTCGATCTGGACAACGCACGGCTGGAGGATGCGGCGGAGCACGGCTACATCGGCATTCTCGGTGACGCCAGTCGCGAGGAAACGTTGCGCCAAACCATGCTGCCACAGGCGCGAGCCTTGATTGTCTGCACGGATCGCGACGACACGAATGTGTTGATCACGCTCACGGCAAGAAACATCGCGCCGGACGTTCGCATCGTGGCGCGTGTCGAAGAGGCGGAGAACGACAAGCTCGTGCGCCAGAGCGGCGCGAACTCCACGGTGTTGCCTTCCCGCGTGGGCGGCATTCTCATGGCCGACTCCATCGAGTCGAATCATCTGGCCACTTATGTGATGGATCTGATCAGCGCCGGCGGCCAGGTGACGCTGATCGAACGCGCTCCTCGCGAAGACGAGGTGGGGCGGCATCCTGCCGAGATCCATTCGCGGATTCTTCGTGTGGTGCGCGGGCACCACACTTTCAATTTCTGGGACGCCGATCTGCGCATCGAGCCGGACGACAAGCTGATCGTGATTCGACCGCCTCAGGCGGCCGCGAGCGCCTGATACGTTACTGGGTGTACGACGTTAAGGTTAGCGGCGACGGCACCGCCGATGTCTGCCATAACGTCGAAGTGATCTGCTTCAGCCCGAGGGCGCCGCTGGCGCGGTCGATCTCGAATGTCACGATGCTGCGTCCGGCGAGCTGAGTCACGTACAACCATCGGCCGCTGGCATCCACGGTGGCTGCAATGGGTTCGCCGCCGACGCCGAAGCTGCCGGTCAAATTCAACGAGCCGTCGGACTGGATGGTCATGACTTCCACGGTGCCGTGATCGCGGCGTGTGACGAACAGGAACTTGCCTGCCGGGTCCATGGCCATGCCGTATGGACTGAATACGGGATTCACCTCCGCAAGGGGCTCGAGCGAGCCATCTTGCGGATCGATGCTGTAGGCGCGCACTCCGGGCAAGTCGCGAACGTTGACATAGGCATATCGTCCGCTGGGATCCAGCACCACCGACAGCGCCTCGCCAGCCGGTTCCGTGCTGGTAGCAGTGAGCGTGCCGGTGTCCGGATCGATCGCGTAGGTTTGCACCTGATGAGTCACCATGCCGCCGGACGTCACCGGAGTCGACGTATAGAGATACTTGCCATTCGGGTGAATGGTGACGCCGCTGGCCTCGACCGGCGTTGCGACGCTCGCTAGTGAAGACAACGCGCCGCTGTCGCTGTCGGCGACGAATCTCTGAATCGTCCTGGTGTTCTGGCTGGTCACATATGCAAAGCGGCCTTGCGGCTCGAACAGTATCGACGTGAAATCGATCCCGGCAGCGAATGGACTGCCCGGCAGTCCAGTCAGCGCGCCACTCGAGGGGTCTAGAGAATACCCCCAGAGGTGGTTCGTCACCGCATCGGGCACGTAGAGGAAACGGCCGAGCGGATCGATGGCGACATTGTTGGGCGCCCCGAAGGAGTTGATGTGATCGCGAACCGTCAGGGTACCGTTCGCGTCAACATCGATTCGATGCAATTTCTCGAACAAGGCGTCCGTGAAATATGCGTTCCGGGTGACGAACTTCAGCGGTTCCGGCTGATCCTCGCTGCCGACCGCGCCAGGCATTGCACCCACTGTCGCGGGCGAGGTGGGTAGCGCAGCCAGCCTGCCCGTCTCCGTCTCGATGCGATAAGAGCTCAGCTGATTGCTGCTCTCGTGTGTGACGTAGAGATAGTTGCCGCTCGCATCGACGTTGAGGCTCGTGGGTGATGAGGGCGTGGAGAACGGGCTGCCTGGACCTGCAGTGAGCGCGCCGGTCGCGGTATCCACTGCGTAAGCGCGAAGATTGAACGAAGGCCCGCTCGCGGCGTGGCCGGCATAGAGATACCGTCCGGTCGGATCGAACTGAACCGTTACTGGGTTGGCGCTACTGTCGAACGGGCTGCCTTGGACCTTCGAGAGCGATCCCGTCGCAGCGTCGATGGTGAAAGCCGACAGGCCTGCGCCGGAGCTCGCGGAGGCGGGATGTTTCACATAGATGAAGCGGCCATTCGGATGAAGTAACGCCAGCGTGGCGTTCGGGCCCGCCGCAAACGGACTGCCGGCGATGGGCGCAGGGATGCCGCTGGTCGCGTCGATGCCGAACGCGGAAATCGCGCCCGCCGCTGGATCGAAGGCATATAAGTAGCGACCTTGTCGCTCCATCACCAGTCCGCCGCTCGAGCCGCCAACTGAAATGCGACTGGCCGGCGCTTCAGTGAGCGAGCCTGAGGTCTGATCGATGGCGTAGGTGTACAGCTCGGAGCCGGCACCGGCTGCATATGCGAACCGTCCGCTCGGTTCGATGACGAACCATCGGGGCTGCGCACCGGAGGCAAGCACGCCTGCGGAAGTGAGTGCGCCGCTGGTGGTGTCGATGCGAAACGCAGCGATACTCGAACCACTCTCGTTCGGCACATACAGGAAGGGCCGAGTCGGATGTCGCAAGGCGGTCGTCGGCCCCGCATCCCCGGTCGCGAACGGGCTGCCAGCGACTTCGACGACACTGCCATCACGAGCGCCCAACGAGAACGCCGAGACACTATCGTCGTCCTGGTTGATCACATATCGGAACTGCTTGCCATCGGCGGTCTTGTAGGTGACGGCAGCGACGGGGCCGTGGCCTGTTTTCGTCACGACGCCAGCGCGCAGCTGTCCTGTGGCCGCATCGATGGCGAACGACGCCATCGTCCCGTCCGCGCGATTGAGCGCATACGCGAAGCTGGGATAAGGCGTCTCGCAGTGGATTGTGACATCGCTCACGTTCGCGGCTGTCACCGTCCCGCGGCCGTTGCTCACAACGCAGCGTTGCGCCGGGTTGGCGGGCGCATTGTCGACGGCGACGTCATAACTCGTCCCTGGCGGCAGTGCGCTCGGGAAGGCGAAGCTGCCGTTCGAGTCGACCGTGACTTGCTCGCGACCGTTGTTCAGAACCAGCCCGGAGCCCGACAGTCCGGTGACAGAGCCGCCCACCGTGAACGTGTTCACGGTGCAATTCACTGCGATGTTCGTCACATTCGCATCCTCGACCGTGCCGGTACCGGAGCTGACGACGCACGTCTGCGCGGGGTTCACGGGCTGAGCTGCTATGCCGATTGTGTATTCAGCCCCGCTGGCGATGGCGGTAGGAAAGGTAAACGCTCCGTTCGAATCGATCGGCAGCGCTTCGCCCGTGTTGCTGCGGAGAACGAGGCCCGAGCCGCTGAGCCCGCTCACCGTGCCGCCGAGCGTGTAGGTCTGAGCGGGCGGTGGCGGAGGAGGAGGCGCCGAAGGCGGGGGTGTGCTGCGTTTACCGCCGCCACCACCACCACAAGCAGCGAGAAGAGACATCGCAACCAGACTGGCTGCGCCACGCAAGTGACGATACGAGCTCATCGAAGATCCTGCCGACGGTCCAGGCGTTCGCACATCCCTGTTGCTCTCGCTTGGCAGTTCGAGTCTGCCGCTGGAACTCGGTAGGCGCTCGCAAAGCGGCTAGAGTGCCTGGATCAGCGCCGGCATGAACGTGCGCGGGTCACAATGCGACGCTGCGCGAGAGCCGCGCGCAGCGCTCTTACTGCCGAACGGAGCTAGATGGACGACGGAATCACAAACTCGGCGCCCTTGGCGGTGCTCTCCGGCCAGCGCTGCATGATGGACTTCTGGCGCGTGTAGAAGCGGATGCCTTCCCGTCCATAAACATGCATGTCGCCGAACAAGCTGCTCTTCCAGCCGCCGAAACCATGCCAGGCCATGGGCACGGGAATGGGCACGTTGATGCCGACCATGCCCACCTCGATGCGTCGGGCAAATTCGCGGGCCATGTGTCCATCGCGCGTGTAGCACGACACGCCGTTGGCGAACTGGTGAGTGTTGATCAGGCGAACCGCTTCGGCGAAGTCTTTGACTCGCACGCACGCGAGCACCGGACCGAAGATTTCTTCCTGATAGATCTTCATGCTGGGCTGAACGTGATCGAACAGCGTGCCGCCCAGCCAGAAGCCTTGTTCGCGCCCAGCCACCGTGAAGGGTGCGCCGGACTTCGGATCGATGCGGCCGTCCACCACCAGCGAAGCGCCGCTGGCCTGGCCTTCCTCGATGCATCGGCTGATCCGCTGCACCGAATCGCGAGTGATGATCGGGCCCATCTCGGCGTCTTCGACGGCGCCGTCGGCGATCTTGAGAGAGCGCGCGCGTTCGGCGAGTCGCGGAACGATCTTGTCGGCAACGTCGCCCACCAGCACCGCCACCGAGATAGCCATGCAGCGCTCGCCGGCGGAGCCGTAGGCCGAACCGATCAGCGCGTCCACGGCTTGATCCAGATCGGCGTCGGGCATGACGACCATATGGTTCTTGGCGCCGCCCAAAGCCTGGGTGCGCTTGCCGTGACGGGCGCCTTCCATATAGATATGTCGTGCCACAGGGGTGGATCCCACGAAGCTCACCGCCTTGATATCAGGATGCTGCAGGATCGAGTTCACGACGCTGGCGTCGCCTTGGACGACATTGAAGACGCCGTCCGGGATGCCAGCCTGCTTCAGCAACTGCGCCATCAACAACGAGGCGGAGGGATCGCGTTCGCTGGGCTTGAGAATGAAGGTGTTGCCACACGCGATGGCGATAGGAAACATCCAGCACGGCACCATGCAGGGGAAGTTGAACGGCGTGATGCCCGCAACTACGCCAAGCGGCTGACGCAGGGTCCAGTTGTCCATGCCGGTAGCCACTTGATCGGTGAAGTCACCCTTGAGCATCGGGGCGATGCCGCAGGCGAACTCGACGATCTCGATGCCGCGCATGACTTCGCCGCGCGCGTCCGAGATCACCTTGCCATGTTCTTCGGTGATCGCCGCGGCCAGCGCGTCGCGCTGCTGATTCATCAGCTGCAGGAACTCCAGCAAGGCACGAGTGCGGCGGATCGGCGGCCTGTCCGCCCATGCCTGCTGCGCCTTCAGAGCGGCATCGACGGCAGCCTGCAGGTCCTGCGTGCTGCCGAGCGCTACATCACGGACGCGTTGTCCGGTGGCTGGATTGAAGACGGGCTGAGTGCGCGTTCCGGTGCTTTCGACCAGGCGTCCTCCAATCCAATGCTGGACGAGGTTGGGGCGCTCCACTGCCTGAGCTGCGTTCATGTCATTCGACCTCTTGCAACGAATCTCGAACAGTCTCGATCAGCCGATCGATCTGCGATTTCTCGACGATGAAAGGAGGGGCGAGCTGTAGCGTGTCGCCGCCGAATCTTACGTAAGCGCCTTTGCGCCATGCCGCCAATGCGGCCTCCATCGGACGTCGCGCGGGCTCGCCCGGACGCGCCTCGATGGTGATGCCTGCTGCCAATCCGAAGTTGCGTATGTCGGTGACGTGACGCGAGCCCTTCAGGCTATGGACCGCCTGCTCGAAGTAGGGCGCGAGCTCGCGAACACGCTCGATCATTTGTTCCTTCTGAAGCACGTCCAGCGCTGCGATTCCGGCGGCGCAGGCGACCGGGTGCGCTGAATAGGTATAGCCGTGGGGAAATTCGATCGCGTAGTCGGGGCCGCCGGCATCCATGATGGCGTCGTGAATCGCCTCGCTGGCGATCACCGCGCCCAGCGGTTGAGCGCCGTTGGTGACTTGCTTGGCGATATTGATCATGTCCGGCACCACGCCGAACGCTTCCGCGCCCGTCATGGCGCCGCAGCGGCCGAACCCGGTGATGACTTCGTCGAAGATCAACAGGATGTTGTGAGCGGAGCAGATCTCACGCAGACGCTGCAGATAACCTTGCGGCGGCACGACGACTCCGGCCGATCCGGAGAAAGGTTCGACGATCACGGCGGCGATGTTCGAAGCGTCGTGAAGCGCGATCAGATCGAGCAGCCGATCCGCGAGCTCGACGCCATTGGCGGGCATGCCTCGCGAGAACGCATTCGCCGCCAACAGAGTGTGCGGCAGATGATCGGTTTCGAGGCCCGGACCGAACACCTTGCGATTGCCCACGATGCCGCCCACCGAGACGCCGCCGAAGTTCACGCCGTGATAACCCTTTTCCCGGCCGATGAGCCGCGTCTTGCTGGCCTGTCCCTTGGCGCGCCAGTAAGCCCGCGCCATTTTCAGCGATGTGTCCGCAGCTTCGGAGCCCGAGCCGGTGAAGAACACGCGATTGAGGCCGCCCGGCATCAGGGATTGGATCTTGTCGGCGAGCTCGAACGCGAGCGGATGACCGAACTGGAAGGCCGGCGAGTAATCGAGCCGGGCGATCTGCCGCGAGACCGCTTCGGTGATTTCCTTGCGGCAATGGCCGAGCCCGGTGCACCACAAACCGGACAGGCCATCGAGAATTCGCCGGCCCGTTTCATCTATGAAATGAGCGCCCTCGGCCTGCACCACGATGCGAGGGTCCTGTTTGAAAGCGCGGTTGCCGGTGAACGGCATCCAGTAAGCGTCGAGACGGGTCATTGTGCGAACTCGAGTAAGGGGCCTCGAGGCATATGATTGGCAAAACCGGTACTCTTGCAAATGGGCAAACGTCACTCTTTAGTTGCGCATCCATGAAAGTAAGCCGGCAGCCTCGGGAACGCGCCCTGCTGGGCCAGGTCAGCGATCTGGACCTGCGTCTGCTGCGGGTTTTCAAGGCGGTCGCCGAGTGCGGCGGCATGGCGGCGGCGGAGCTGGAGCTGAACATCGGCACCTCCACCGTGAGCCGGCACATCAAGGATCTGGAAACTCGTCTTGGGCTGCGACTATGCCGCCGCGGGCGGGGCGGGTTCGCACTCACCACCGAAGGCGATCGCGTTTATCGCGAGATCCTGACGCTGCTCGGATCGGTGGAGGCGTTTCGCAGCAGCATCGACGACATCCATCGGCGCATGGGCGGTCAGTTGGAGATCGCGCTGTTCGACAAGATCGTCAGCAACCCCGAGGCGCGTGTGCACGTGGCCGTGGAGCGGTTCTCGGCGCTGGCGCCGGAGGTGCGTTTGAGTGTGCACGTCGATTCCATTAACGGCATCGAGCGTGGCCTGCTGGACGGCGCCTATCACGTGGGGGTGATGCCCACTCACCGTAGTTCCAAGACGCTGTCCTATACGGATCTGTTTGGCGAGACCATGCTGATGTATTGCGGCGTGCGGCACCCTCTGTTCAACACCAACAACGACACATTGAGCTGGGCCAGGCTGCGCAAGCTGCCATTTGCCGGACTCGGGTATCACTCGCCCAACATGGAGCTGAGTCATCGCACCCGCCTGGAGCGCACCGCCACCGGTTACGATCAGGAAGCCATCGCCACCTTGGTGTTATCCGGCGCGTATCTCGGCTTCCTCCCGGATCACTACGCCGAGAGTTTCGTGAAAGCAGGGCAGCTGCGCGCCGTCAATCCGCAACGCTTTCGTTATTCCTGTCGCTTCGCCAGCGTCATCCGCCGCTCGCCCGCACCTTCACGGGTGGTTCGTGCGTTTGCCGATTGCCTGGTCGCAGCTCATTCCAAGGTGCAGGCGAGCTAGCTCGTCGACGCTGCTTACACATTGGAGTTCCGAAGTAAAACGGGGACCGCCAAAGAGCTATCG
Source organism: Steroidobacter gossypii (assembly GCF_016801985.1). Taxonomy (GTDB): domain Bacteria; phylum Pseudomonadota; class Gammaproteobacteria; order Steroidobacterales; family Steroidobacteraceae; genus Steroidobacter; species Steroidobacter gossypii. The sequence continues at coordinate 245,140 of NZ_JAEVLS010000002.1, forward strand.
CGCAAGGAACAAAGGTGCGATGGCCCGAAAGCTGCAACGTGGTTGCCGGCCTGGATTGGCTTGCAACGAACCGGGGGAACAAGAATATGAAAAAGGCTTTCGCGGCTGGGTTGTGCCTGTTGGCGTCGTTCAGCGCTCATGCCACGCTCATTACTATCGATCCGGATGACTACGCGCACGGCACGGATCTGTCGCAGATCGCGCCCGGGCTGACCCTGCAGGCGCTACACCAGGCGAATACCTCCCGTGATCCGGTCCCGAACAGCTTCTACGCACCGGTCTATCTGCCGATCGTCGCGGCCGATTGCGATTTCCGCTGTGGCAATCTGAATGGCGAGCGCGAGTTCGGTTTCCTGTCGCCCTCCGGCAGCGTGCTTGAAGGTTTCGGCCGCATCGAGGGAAACAGTTGGTGCCTCTCAGCCACGCAGGCCGGGCTGGGTTCGAGCTACTGCCGTGACGGCTTCACGGTGCTCGAGATGACGTTCGAGAACCCCACCGACTTCCTGCAGGTCGAGACAGCCTGGGGCTCCGATGCATCCTCCCTCATGGCGTTCAACAGCGCCGGCGAACGCCTGTTCTGGTGTACGGCCAACGAGCAAAACAGGGTCTGCGACGGCGTTCAGATCGTTACGTCGGGTCTCGGTGGACACTCCTCCACGTTCACGATCGCTCGCGACACTGGCGACATAGCCCGGGTCATCTTCGGGGGCTTCATGGGCAGCGCCAGCATCGGCGGCATTACATACAACGTACCTGAACCCGGCACCTTGGCGTTGTTCGCGCTGGGCCTGTGGGGCTTGGGTCTGGCGCGTCGTCGCAGGAGCTGATCGCCACCCGCGAGGAGTGCTGAAGCTTTCCCGGAGATCTTCCAACAGAAAACATCTAACATAGCCGCCTGACCCCGGTCATCACGGACGCTGCGCATGGATCACGCTACGGTCGCGGTTCAGCTCCATGTCTAAATCCATTCGCCTGAAGGATCATCGGGCTGAACAGGAGCTGTTCGAGGGCCGGGCCCTGTTTGCGGCCGTGGTGATGGTGCTGGCGTTGGGGACCGTGATCGCCCGGCTGGTCTGGCTGCAGGTCGTTCGTTACGACTATTACGTCGGCGAATCTCAAGGCAACCGCATCAAGGTCGAGCCGATTCCGGCCAACCGGGGCCTGATCCTGGATCGTAACGGTCTGCCGCTCGCCACCAACGCACCGTCTTTTCAGCTCGAGCTCACCCGGGAGCAGGTGGCCGATGTCGATGCCACCCTGGCGCAACTGGCCGAGCTCGAGCTGATCGAGAGCTCCGATCTGCCCAGGCTGCGCAAGGAGATTGGCAGCCGTCGCTCGTTCGATTCGGTGCCCATCAAGCTGCAGCTGACTGAACAGGAGCTGGCTCGCTTCGCCGCGCGCCGACATCACTTTCCGGGCGTCGAGGTGGTACCGCGATTGACTCGTCATTATCCGATGGCGAGCAGCAGTGTCCACGCCATCGGTTACGTGGCCGCAATCAGCGAAGAGGACGAAAAGAGCCTCGACATGACTCGCTACGCCGGCACCACCCTGACCGGCAAGAGCGGCGTGGAGCGCGCCTTCGAAAGCGAGTTGCACGGCTATCCCGGCGTCAGGCAATTGCTGGTGAACGCTCGGGGTCGGCGCGTCGAGCGCATCGGTCGGGAAGATGTGCCGCTCGAGACTCGCCAGCCGATCGCGGGCAACGATTTGTTTCTAACGATCGATCAGCGAGTGCAGCAGGCTGCCGAGGAGGGCTTACGTGGCCAGCGCGGGGCGGTGGTCGCACTCGACCCGAGCAACGGCGACGTCCTGGCGTTCGTGAGTACGCCGGCATTCGATCCGAACCTTTTCGCGCGGGGTCTGACTCACGCCGAGTATCTGGCGCTGACTGGAGATCCGACGCGGCCGATGTACGACCGCGCGTTACGCGGCGTCTATCCACCCGGATCAACTGTCAAACCTTTGTTCGCCCTCGCGGCCCTCGAGCATGGCATCGTGACTCCGCACGATACACTTTATTGCCGGGGCATGTGGTCATCGCCGGGATACGGACGCGCACGCCGCGACTGGAAACCGGCGGGCCATGGCACCGTCGACTTGCGCAAGGCGCTTGCCACATCGTGCGACGTTTATTTCTTCGACATCGCCCGAGTGATGGGTATTGATCGGATGGCAGGCTTCCTGTCGCAGTTCGGCGTGGGCAGCCCCACGGGTATCGACATCCAAGGCGAACGGCTTGGCATCTTGCCGTCGACCGAATGGAAGAAGCGTGCTTTCAAACGACCGGAGCTGCAGGTCTGGTTTCCGGGCGACACCATCAGCGTGGGCATCGGGCAGGGACAGATGCTGGTGACACCTGTGCAGTTGGCCCATGCGATTGCGACGTTGTCCGCGCGCGGCGTGCGTTATCAGCCACGAATGGTCCGAGCCATCCGAGACGTTCGCACCGGTCGAATTCGTGAGCTGCCACCTGTGGCATTGCCGCCCGTCAAACTATCGGATCCCGCAGCATGGGAGGTGGCCATCGGCGGCATGATGGATGTGGTGAACTCTTCCGTGGGCAGTGCCTGGTATTTTCTGCTGCCGACCCCGCAATACCGAATGGCGGGAAAAAGCGGCACCGTTCAGGTTTTCACAGTCGCGCTCACGGAGCGCGTGCGTAAGCCGGGAGAGTTGCAGGAGCATCTCCGTGATCACGCATTGTTCGTCGCCTTCGCTCCCGTCGAAGCGCCGAAGATCGCTGTTGCTGTGATCGTGGAGAATGCGCCCGCCGGCGGCTCGAAGTTCGCCGCTCCCATCGCACGGCGGATCCTGGATACATATATGCTCACGCCTGCGCAACTTGCCGAGCAGGACGCAAAACGCAAGCCCTCCCGGCCCGCGCTTCCTGCCATTGGGGAATAGTGGGCCGCGGCCCCCATCATTTGGTTGAGTCGGCGAAGAACAATGCGCTCTCCGGGCTTCCCGTCGGCACAGAGCCGAAGATCATTTTCTGTGATGTTCGCGATCTGACTGATGCAGCGATTGAGAAGCAACGGTGAGAGCAGCTGAAGATCAGGATCGGAACAGTCGCGTGTACTGAGATTCGTGGCGTGCGCTTGCCAGGCCTTGCACGATGGCGCAAGCCCCGATGTCCTCCTCTTGGATGCTGAGAGCTTGCGTTGCGAGCTGCTCCAGTCGTGGAACGAGAGAATGCAGGATGCGTTGTCCCGCGCTCTGTCCGAGCGGTACGAGTTTCACCGCGGCGAGTACCTGATTTTCCGCCCACGTCCATGCATACGCCTGCAGTGCCTCGTGCTCCGAAACGTTCCAGTTGGCGCAGGCGAAAGCGAACATCGCGGCATAGCCGAGCGACGCTGGCTGTTCGTTCGAGAGAGAATCACCTGCGCCCAGTTCACGAAGGATGCGTGCGAGCGCAGCACCCATGTGACGATCTTCGGCGCGCAGCTCTTCTGTCTCGCGGGCTGCCAGCAGGAATCGATTCCAGCGCTGCAGTTCGTTGGCATCGCCGACCACGCAAGCCCGGTGCAAACGAAGCAACACAGGCAGATCGAGCGTGGCGATAGCCTGCTGCGCCACGCCGCCGATCCACTCGAGCGCGCCAGCTTCGTCCTTGATCCAGCCGGCCTCGACGGCATATTCCAGGCCTTGCGAAAAATGAAACGCTCCGATTGGCAACGCCGGGCTGGCCAGATGCAGGATGCGCAGCAGACGTGTCCTATCCGTGTGCATGCGCCGCCAGAATGGCATGAGGATGCGCGCCGTAAGCGCCGGCCTCCGGTTCGAACGGCGCCTGCTCGACAACGACCTGCAAGCCGAGACCGCGCACCATCTCGTCCAGCACATGGTCATGCTGATAACGGATCCAGCCCGCGCCGATTTGCAATGCGACGTGCCGGTTCCCCAGGTGATAACTCGCTCGGCACAGAGCCAGCGGGTCCGAGGCCCGCACCGTCGAGACTGTTTCGGGCTCGGCGACGACTGCGACGATGCGACCGTCGTCTGCAAGTAACAGGTCGCCGTCGCGAAGCACCGAGCCGCGTTCGAGGATCAGGCCGACTTCTTCGCCGCTTGCCAGCGCCGTCCGTAGGCGACTCTTGTTCCGCAGCTGGAAAGGCAGCACCAGCTGCGCATTGGCGGGACGATCGGAGGCGGGAAGTTTGTAAGTGATGTTCAGCACGGCAGCATTTCAGAAAAGGAAATAACGTTGCGCCAGAGGCAGCACCTGGGCAGGCTCGCACGTCAGTAACTGACCGTCTGCGCGCACTTCATAGGTTTGTGAATCCACCTCGATTCTGGGCTGATAGCCGTTCAGCACCAGGTCGCGTTTGCGCACCGTGCGCGTGCCTTGCACCGCGACCAGTCGCTTGTCCAGTTTCAGGCGCCCCGCCATGCCGCGATCGAGCGCGGCTTTAGAAACGAAGCTGACAGAGGTGGCGGTGCGCGCTCGACCGAGCGCGCCGAACATCGTTCGGTAGTGCACAGGCTGCGGTGTAGGAATTGACGCGTTGGGATCGCCCATGGGCGCGGCGACGATCATGCCACCTTTGATGATCATGGCGGGCTTGGCGCCGAAGAACGCCGGACGCCACAGCACGATGTCGGCCAGCTTGCCGGCTTCGATCGAGCCGACTTCATGCGCGACTCCATGAGTCAGCGCTGGATTGATGGTGTACTTGGCGATGTAACGACGAACACGAAAGTTGTCATTGCGCGCAGTGTCCGGTGCGAGTGCGCCGCGTTGCACTTTCATTTTGTGCGCTGTCTGCCACGTGCGCGTGATGACCTCACCGACGCGACCCATAGCCTGTGAATCCGAAGAGATCATAGAGAACGCGCCGAGGTCGTGCAGGATGTCTTCGGCCGCAATGGTCTCCCGACGGATCCGGGATTCGGCGAACGCCACATCCTCGGCGATGCCCGGGTCGAGGTGATGGCACACCATCAACATGTCCAGATGCTCGTCGATGGTGTTCACGGTGTACGGCCGCGTCGGATTGGTGGACGAGGGAAGCACGTTGGCTTCGCCGCACGCTTTGATGATGTCGGGCGCATGACCGCCACCGGCGCCTTCGGTGTGATAGGTGTGGATGGCGCGACCTTTGAACGCGGCGAGCGTGTCCTCAACGAAGCCGGACTCGTTGAGCGTGTCCGTGTGGATCGCGACCTGTACGTCGTAGCGGTCGGCCACGGAAAGGCAGTTGTCGATGGCCGCGGGCGTCGTACCCCAGTCCTCGTGCAGCTTCAATCCCATCACGCCGGCTTCGATCTGCTCTTCGAGCGGCCCAGGCAGGCTGGCGTTGCCCTTGCCGAGCAGCCCGAAATTGATGGGCAGCGCTTCGAGCGCCTGATACATGCGTTCGATGTACCACGGCCCGGAGGTGCAGGTGGTTGCGTTGGTGCCGGTGGCTGGTCCGGTGCCGCCGCCGATCATGGTGGTGACGCCGGACATCATCGCCTCTTCGACCTGCTGGGGGCAGATGAAGTGAATGTGGGAGTCGATGGCTCCGGGCGTGGCGATCAAGCCTTCGCCTGCGATCACTTCAGTGCCGGCGCCGATCACGATATCGACACCTGGCTGCACGTCCGGATTGCCGCCCTTGCCGACGCGAACGATGCGTCCGTCTTTGATCCCGATGTCGGCTTTCACGATGCCCCAATGGTCGATGATGAGCGCATTGGTGATGATGGTGTCGACCACGGCGGCAGCCTTGCGCTGGCTTTGTCCCATGCCGTCGCGGATGACTTTGCCGCCGCCGAACTTCACCTCTTCGCCGTAGATCGTATGGTCGCGCTCGACTTCCACGATGAGCTCGGTATCGCCCAGGCGCACGCGGTCCCCGGTAGTGGGGCCGTACATCTCGGCATAGGCGGCACGGCTGATGGAAGTCATAGCGGGCCCATCACTTTCTGATTGAATCCATACACCACGCGACCGCCCGCGTAGGCCACCAGCTCGACTTCTCGCTCTTGCCCGGGTTCGAAGCGGACCGCGGTACCTGAGGCAATGTTCAGTCGATAGCCGCGAGTTGCCGGACGATCGAAATGGAGCGCCTCGTTCGTTTCGAAGAAGTGATAATGCGAACCGACCTGGATCGGCCGGTCGCCCGTATTGGCCACTTTGATCCGCATCGTGGCGCGGCCTTCGTTGAGCTCGAGCTCGCCCGCGGCTGGAAACATTTCACCGGGAATCATGCGTCCTCGCGTCGTCGACTCAGGCGATGGGCTGATGGACGGTCACCAGCTTGGTGCCGTCTGGAAACGTGGCCTCGACCTGCACGTCCGGGATCATTTCCGGAATGCCTTCCATCACGTCGTCGCGGGTGAGGATGGTCGCTCCGTAGCTCATGAGCTCCGCCACACTCTTGCCGTCGCGCGCGCCTTCCATGATCGCGGCCGAGATCAGTGCGACTGCCTCGGGATAGTTGAGCTTCAAGCCGCGTGCTTTGCGCCGCTCGGCGAGCAGCGCGGCGGTGAAGATCAGCAGTTTGTCTTTTTCTCTCGGGGTCAATTCCATGGCCTGTCTCTGCGGTGCTCACTCAGGTCGCCCAGATTCGTGGCGGCGTTGCCGCTCGATCGAGCAACTGAGGGCGCAATGTTTGCCAGTTCTCGATGAATGCCTGCTTGATGGGCTCGCCCTGCGCGGCGAGCGCACGGCAGATCAACGTTTTATCCACGAGCGTCACGCCCGTCTCGACTCCGGTTGGGGTCAGCTCGCGAACGGCGTCGACCATCGCGCGTGTGGCGGGATAGGCGACCATCGTGCCGATGGCCTCGTGACCGCCGAGCCCCCACTGGTTACCCTCGGCGATGCGGAGACGATCGATAAGCAATGGCGTGCCGTCGACCCACAACTCGAGGTGTAGATGCAGCTCGCCCGCAATGAACTGCTGCCTGCGCGCCGGCAGGCCCAGGCAGGCGATCTCCCATCCGATGAACTTCGCGCCCGCGCTCAACTCGATACGAGTGGTGCTGCGGACTTTCGCTTCGGGATAGAAGATGCTTTCCTGCGGCAGCCATTCCAGGGCCGTGTCGTGCGAACGAAGCAGTTGTTGCTGTCGCGCCGTGCGGCCATTGCTACGATAAAACTTCGCCGCCGCGGGCGTTGTGATCAATGCGTGTGCGCCGTCTCGAACATCGACATTCAAGGCCAGCTCATCTCCACCGACGACGCCGCCTGGCGGGTGAACGATATAAGCGTGGCAAACGTCCTCTTCGGGATAGAAGGGGCGCTGCACGAGCAACGGGCCGCGGTGCTGTCGCTCGACAATGCGCGTTCGACCGGCGCGCCGAGCGAACGTGAGTTGCAGCTGCGCTCGCCACCCCTGAGCCGACGGATGTTCGAGTGTCGCACTCATACGGTCAAGTGCTGGCGCACGAGCTCATCCGTCAGCTGCGGAATCTTGCCGCTCGCTACGACGCGGCCTTTGTCGAGAATGCGGAACTCGCTCGCCACGCGCCGGGCGAAGGGCAACTTTTGCTCGACCAGCAGCACGGTGAGGTTCGCCTCCTTGTTGAGACGAAGAATGATGTCGCCGATCTCGTGCACGATGTTGGGCTGAATGCCTTCCGTGGGTTCGTCGAGAATCAACAGGCGCGGTTCCAGCACCAGCGCCCGACCGATGGCGAGCTGTTGTTGCTGACCTCCGGACAGATCTCCGCCTCGCCGCCGCAGCATCTTCTTCAGTACCGGGAACAGCTCGAAGATCTGTTCGGGAATATCCCGCAGCTTGTTACGACGGGCTGAGAGGCCGATGCGAAGATTCTCCTCGACGGTGAGCTGAGAGAAAATCTCGCGCCCTTGGGGCACGTAGCCGATGCCGAGGCCCGCTCGGCGGTCGGCTGCAAGGCGGCCGAGGTCTTGCCCGTCGTACACCATTTCACCACTCGATGGCAGCAAGCCCATGATGCAACGGAGCAAGGTGGTCTTGCCCATGCCGTTGCGGCCCATGAGACAGGTGCACGAGCCCGCGGTGATGTTCATATCCACATCCCAAAGAATGTGGCTGCCACCGTAGAACTGGTTGAGCCGCCGGATCTCTAGCATGGTCGTCTCCGTCACTCGCCCAGATAAACTTCCACGACGCGGGGATCGTTCTGGACTTCATCGATGCTGCCTTCCGCCAGCACGTGACCTTCGTGTAGCACGGTGACCTTGCGCGCGATGGAGCGGACGAAGTCCATGTCGTGTTCGACCACCATCACCGAATGTTTGCCCGCCAGTGACAACAACAGCTCGGCGGTGCGCTCCACTTCCTGCGGCGTCATGCCGGCGACTGGCTCGTCCACCAGCAGCAGTTGCGGTTGCTGAGCCAGCAACATGCCGATCTCCAGCCATTGTTTCTGGCCGTGCGAGAGCATGCCGGCGCGCATGTCGCGACGATCCTGCAAGCAGACGGTTTCGAGCACTTCTTCTATATGGGTGCGTTGCCGAGAATCGAGCGGTGAGGCCAGGGTGCTCCAGATCGCTTTGTTGCCTGCGACCGCCAGTTCCAGGTTCTCCATGACGGTGTGCTGCTCGAACACCGTCGGCTTCTGGAACTTGCGCCCGATGCCGGCCTCGGCAATCTGCGGCTCGGTCAAGGTCAGCAGGTCGGTGTTCTGGCCGAACCACGCCGAGCCCGCATCGGGCCGCGTCTTGCCGGTGATCACGTCCATCATGGTGGTCTTGCCGGCGCCATTCGGCCCGATGATGCAGCGGAGCTCGCCGGCGTCGATGTAGAGCGTCAACGCGTTGAGCGCCTTGAAGCCGTCGAAGCTGACGCTGATGTCTTCCAGATACAGAATCGTGCCATGCGAAGTGTCGCCGGGCGGCGGCCGCTCGCTCTTGGCGCCGGCGCCAAACACCTTCTGCCAGCCGTTGCGCAACGAGGTGCTGGCGTTCATGCAGTCACCGCTTGTTCGACGCGCTGACGAGGCGTTAAACGATCGGCCAGCCCGACGACGCCCCGCGGTAGGAATAGCGTGACGATCACAAACATCGTGCCCAGCGCATACAGCCAGAGCTCGGGGAGGGCAGCCGTGAAATACGTCTTTGCGTAGTTCACGAGCACTGCGCCTGCGACGGCGCCGTAAAGCGTGCCGCGACCGCCGACGGCCACCCAGATGACGACTTCGATCGAGTTGATCGGTTGGAACTCGCTGGGATTGATGATGCCGACTTGCGGGACATACAGCGCGCCGGCGATGCCGGCGAGGACTGCGGAGAATGCGAACACCCAAAGCTTGTACGACTCGACGCGATAACCGATGAATCGCGTGCGACTCTCGGCATCGCGAATCGCCTGTACGACTCGCCCGGCCCGCGACAGGGTGATGTAACGGCACGCTAAATAACCGAGCGCGAGCGCCAGCGCTGAAGCCAGGAACAAGGCGACTCTTGTTCCCGATGCGTTGATGTCGGCGCCGACGATCTCCTTGAAGTCCGTCAGGCCGTTGTTGCCGCCGAAGCCCATGTCGTTGCGGAAGAACGCGAGCATCAACGCATAAGTGAGCGCTTGAGTAATGATGGATAAATAGACGCCGGTGACGCGCGAGCGAAAGGCGAGCCAGCCGAACGCCAGCGCCAGCAGGCCCGGCACGATGACGACCATGACGGCGGCGAACCAGAACATATCGAAGCCGTACCAGAACCACGGCAGCTCTTTCCAGTTCAGGAACACCATGAAATCCGGCAGCACCAGATCGCCGTAGACACCCCGCGTGCCGATCTGGCGCATCAGATACATGCCCATCGCATAGCCGCCGAGCGCGAAGAACGCGGCGTGGCCCAGACTCAAGATACCGCAGTAGCCCCACACGAGATCGACGGCGATGGCCAGCAGGGCATAGGTCATGTACTTGCCGATCAGGGTCACCGTGTAGGTGGACAGGTGCAGCGACGATCCTTCTGGAAACGCCAGATGCAGAATCGGCACCGCCACGCCGACGGTGAGCAGCAGCGCTAGAAACACCTGCGTGCCGCGCTCGCCAGCGATGAGCCGGGTCCATAAATTGGAAGAAGCGGATGTCTGCATGTTCAACCCTCCGCGGCCCGGCCTAGCTGTGGAAACAGGCCGCGCGGCCGTCGCTGGATGAACAGGATCAAGGCGATCAGCACCAGGATCTTCGCCAGCACCGCGCCCGCATGGGGTTCGAGGAACTGGTTCACCACGCCGAGCGACATGCCGCCGATCAGCGTGCCCCACAGATTGCCCACGCCGCCGAACACGACGACCATGAAGGAATCGATGATGTAGGCCTGGCCGAGGTTCGGGCCGACATTGGTGAGCTGGCTCAACGCCACACCAGCGACGCCGGCGATGCCCGAGCCGAGCCCGAAGGTGAGGGCGTCCACCCATTCGGTGCGCACACCCATGGATTTGGCCATCGCGCGATTCTGAGCCACGGCGCGGACTTTCAGACCGAGCGATGTCTTCTTCAGCACCCACTGCAGAATCACGAACACGATCAGCATGAACAGCACGACATAGAGACGGTTGTAAGTGATCGAGAATGCTTCATTGATCTGCAGCGAGCCTGACATCCACGAGGGCGTCTCCACGGGGCGATTGTTCGCAGTGAAGATGTCGCGAACGATCTGTTGCAGCACCAGGCTCACGCCGAACGTGGCGAGCAAAGTTTCGAGCGGGCGCCCGTAGAGAAACCGAACCACGCCGCGCTCGATGAGTACGCCGACGCCGCCCGCTACGACGAACGCCACCGGAATCGCAACGAGCACCGATGCGCCGATGTGCTGCGGCATGATCAGCTGCACGACGTATGTGGTGTATGCGCCGAGCATCATCAGTTCGCCATGCGCCATGTTGATGACGCCCATCACGCCGAAGGTGATGGCGAGCCCGATCGCGGCGAGCACCAGCACCGAGCCGAGGCTCAGGCCGAAGAACAAGGTTTCGAGCATGCTGTAGAAGCTGCGCGAGTTCTCGATGCCAGCGAGGGCGGCGCGCGCGGCGCTACGCACTTTCGCGTCGGGCTCGGTGTAGCTGCCATCGTCACTCGTCGAGACAAGGGCAGTCAGGCGATTGAAGACTTCGGGATTCAGACTGCCTTTCAGCTGCTCCACGGCGCTCAGTCGTCGGGCAGCGTCCTCATGATTCAGGTCGGCGATGGCAAGGCCGGTGCGAATGGCTTGTCGCACCGACTCGTCCTTTTCATCTCGTTCGCGAGCTCGCAGGATGGAAACGCTGTCCGCATCCAGGGAGCGCAGCATCTCGTTGACCGCACCGAGCCGCACCTGCGCGTCGGGGTCGGTGAGATCGAAGCTGGCCAGTGCGCTTCTCAGTGTTTTGCGCAGCTGATTGTTCGTGGTGATCTTGGAGAAGTCCGCAGCGTCGGCCGTTCCGGCAGACTGCAAGGTCAGAGCATCGCGAAGTTCGAGTCCGGCCTCTTGAGTGACGGCGATGAACACGCGTTTGTCTGCTTTTCGATAGTACAGGTTGCCTTCGAGCAGCGCGTCCAGCACGGCGCGGGTGTTGGCGTGACGCACGCCAACCAACTCGCCGGCGGCGCGTTCCTTTTGCTTGAAGTTGCTGGTCGCCAGGGCGCCGAGCGCTTGCTCGAACGAGGGCGCTTCCGATGCAGCAACGCAGTGCGAGAGCGCCGCCAGCAGCAGGACCAGGAGAAGCGATCCCGGGCGTACACCCGGGATCGAAGACATCATGCAGCCGAGAAGTTTCACTGCGGACCTGTCACTCGTAGTTCTGGCCGGAGCACTTCTTGGTCTTGGTGTTGTAGTTGCCGCATTTCAGGCTCACCCAATCGGCCTCGATGTCCTTGCTGCCCGGCAGAAAGTCGGACCACGCGTCGCCCGGCACCAGGCCTTCGGTCTGCCACACCGTGTCGAACTGGCCATCCGCGCGCACTTCGCCGATCAGTACCGGCTTGGTGAGGTGATGGTTGGGTAGCATCCTGGCCACGCCGCCGGTCAGGTTGGGCACTTCGATGCCCACCATCGCGTCGATCACCTTGTTCACCTCGGTGCTGTTGGCTTTTTCCACCGCCTTGACCCACATGTTGAAGCCGATCACGTGCGCTTCCATCGGGTCGTTGGTGACGCGCTTGTCGTTCTTGATGAAGGCGCGCCATTTCTTGATGAACCCGGCGTTCTCCGGCGTATCGACGCTCATGAAGTAGTTCCACGCCGCGAGGTGGCCCACCAGCGGCTTGGTGTCGATGCCGGAGAGCTCCTCTTCGCCCACCGAGAAGGCCACCACCGGAATGTCCTCGGCGGAAATCTTCTGGTTGCCGAGCTCCTTATAGAAAGGGACGTTGGCATCGCCGTTGATGGTCGAGACCACGCCGGTCTTCTTGCCCGCCGAGCCGAATTTCTTGATGTCGGCGACGATGCGCTGCCAGTTGGAATGGCCGAAGGGCGTGTAGTTGATCATGATGTCCTCGTCCTTCACGCCCTTGGACTTCAGATAGGCTTCGAGGATCTTGTTGGTGGTGCGCGGATACACATAGTCGGTGCCGGCCAGCACCCAGCGCTTCACGCCCACGTCGTTCATCAGATAGTCGACCGCCGGAATCGCCTGCTGATTGGGGGCGGCGCCGGTGTAGAACACGTTCTTCGAGGATTCTTCGCCTTCGTACTGCACCGGGTAGAACAGCAGACCGTTGTTCTTCTCGAATACCGGCAGCACCGACTTGCGCGACACCGACGTCCAGCAGCCGAACACCACCGAGACCTTGTCCTTCACCAGCAGCTGCTCGGCCTTTTCGGCGAACAGCGGCCAGTTGGAGGCGGGGTCGACCACCACCGGCTCGAGCTTTTTGCCCAGCACGCCGCCACGCTTGTTCTGCTCTTCGATGAGCATCAGCACGGTGTCCTTGAGCGTGGTTTCCGAGATCGCCATCGTGCCCGACAGGGAGTGCAGCACGCCGACCTTGATGGTGTCGGCCGCGTGCGCCGCGCTGGCGGCCATGAGAGCGACGGCGACGGCAAGCTTGCCGAGTCCGCGTAGTTTTCCGAATTTGTTATGCATGAATTGGTTTCTCCCGAGAGATAAAACAGCCGCCCTGCTTGCACCAGTCAGTCGTCAATCGTCATCAGTCACTTCGCTCTTCAGATCTGGACTTGCAGGCCGACGCCCATCTGAGTGTTGTCGCGGCCCAGGTTGGGGTCGAAGCTGGAGTCGATGTAGAACAGCGTGACGCGCGCGTTGAAGTCCTTGATCAGATAAGTGAGGTTCAGCTCGCTGGTGGTCTGGTCGATGTCGCCCAACACGCCGTAGTCGTAAGTGGTCTCGCCGTGCTTGGCCAGCACTTGGAACTTGCCGATGCCGACGGTCTGGGGGAACACATACGCGCCGAGGACGTAGAAGCCGTCGCTGGAGTCATAGGCGAGGGGAGCGGCGGGGCTGGGATAGCCTCCGAGGCCGTCGTACTTGGCGTACTCCGCTTCGAGCGTTACGACGCCGCTGTTGGCGAGTTTCTTCTCCAGCAGGAAGTCCACCGAGTACGCGTTGTCGCCCGCGGCGGTTTGAGCAGCGACGCCCACCGCGAGCAGATCCTTCTCGCCGTAGTAAGTGCTGTTCAGGTAATAGCCGCCTTCGGGATCCCAGAAATCCAGTTGCACGCGGCCGGCGTACAGCACGTCCGAGCTGCCTTTGCTCAGGCCTTGCACGTCGAACGCGCCGGCGGACACCTTGGCGATGCCGAACTGGCCCCAGTACATCACGCCGTCGTTGCGGCCCTCGGTCTCGAACGGATAGCCGTCCTGCACTCCATCCCGGTACACGCCCCAATGATTGGCGTAAAACGGTCCATACAGATTGGCGCGGTCGCTGGGAGGCAGGAAGCGGCCCGCCCAGATGTTGAATTGCTCCGAGAACGAAAACTGCGCGACCGCATCGATGACGCGCATCGATTCCGGCGTCGCGCCGCCCGCGTTGTAGTCGGTGTTGAACATCAGGCTGATGTTCTCGGTCACCTTGCCGCTGATGTAGATGCGCGCGCTGTTCAGCTCGAAATCGCTGATGTCTTCGCCGAAGTCCGGATCGGTGTGCGTGAAGCTGGAGCGGACGCCGGCGCCGACAGAGATCGGAGGCAAAGTCACATCGGCGGCCAGAGCGCCGCTCACAGGTATCGCCAGCGCGGCGCTGACGGCGGCGGCGCGCCACCGCACAGCACGTCGGAAACGGATCGATTCACGTCGCATGAAAAGCTTCCCTGAGTTGTGGTTGATTGTTCGCGTGGCCAGATGGTGGAACGCTATGCGTGTGCGCCATGCTCGGGTACGCGTCATTTGACGTACTCGCGGTCGGGGCATCTGGGCTGTTTGACGTAGAGACAGCGGCCGCGCGTCGTGGATGATCCATCCCTGTGCATGGACCCTGAACGCTGCACCTCGATGTGGCACCAACCTGCACCAGCTTTGGCGCTCGAGGCCCGTGCACTGCTCCAGAACGTGGCCTGGCACATGGCTTGCTTGAGGTGAGCCCATCGATGAAAGAACACTAAAGAATGACGGCACGACAACGGATCGTTCGCGAGCGCCGGCAGTACAACCAATGGGTGGCCAGCCAGACGCTCGAAGACTATGCGCTGCGCTACACGGCGGATCGCGCGCGCAAGTCGGCGTTCCGTGTCGGCAACACTGCATTTGGCCCGATCGCTTTTCTTGCCTGCGAGGCCATTGGCGGCGCGCTGACGATTGCCTATGGATTCCCCAACACGGCCTGGGCGATCGTCGCGTTCTGCGCGCTGATGTTTGTTATTGGCCTGCCGATCTGCTCCTATGCGGCCCGCTATGGCGTGGATATCGATTTGCTCACGCGCGGCGCGGGCTTCGGTTACATGGGATCGACGATCACGTCGTTGATCTACGCGTCGTTCACCTTTCTGCTGTTCGCCATCGAAGCGAGCATCATGTCGCTGGCGTTGCAGATGCTGTTCGGCATTCCGCTGGCCATCGGCCATTTGATCAGCTCGCTGATGGTGATTCCGATCGCCATCTATGGCTTCAGTCTGATCAGCAAAATGCAGCTGGTGACGCAGCCGGTGTGGATCGTGCTGCAGCTTCTGCCCATTGCTTACATCGCCTGGAAGTCTCCGTCCGAAGTCGCGGCGTGGACCGGCTTCACCGGCGAGCAGGGCTCCGCGGATGGCTCGCTCGATCTGCTGCTGTTCGGCATGGCCGTGTCGATGCTGTTGTCGCTGCTGCCGCAGATTGGCGAGCAGGTGGACTATCTGAGATTTTTGCCCAATCGCGACCGTCGCAACCGAGTGGCCTGGTGGACGGCGTTGATTGCCTCAGGACCCGGTTGGGTGTTCATGGGCGGCTTCAAATTGCTCGCGGGCTCGTTCCTTGCGTTCCTGGCCCTGCGCCACGGCGTGTTGCCGGCGCAGGCGGACGAGCCCACCGGCATGTATTTCCTCGCCTTCCGGGAAACCGTGCAGTCGCCGACGTTCGCGTTGCTGTTGACCGGCATTTTCGTCATCGTTTGCCAGCTCAAGATCAATGTGACCAACGCCTACGCCGGCTCCATCGCGTGGTCGAACTTCTTTTCGCGCCTGACCCACAGCCATCCGGGCCGCGTGGTGTGGCTGGTGTTCAACGTGCTGCTGGCGCTGCTGTTGATGGAAACCGGGATCTTCAATGCCATCGAGAGCATTCTGATCATCTACGCCAATTTCGCCGCCGGCTGGATCGGAGCACTGACCGCCGATCTCGTGGTCAACAAACCATTGGGTTACAGCCCGCCGTACATCGAATTCAAACGCGCGCATCTCTACGACATCAACCCGGTCGGCGTCGGCGCGCTGTTGCTGTCCATCGTGTTCTCCAGCCTGGCGTTTCTGGGCGTGTTCGGCACATTTCCACAGATCCTGTCGCCGTTCGTCGCGTTGCTGGTCGCCTTTGTGGCCGCGCCCGTGATCGCATGGGCCACCAAGGGGCGCTACTACCTGGCGCGACAGCCCGAGGGGTTGCCGGAGAATGCGCCGGAGATCCGCTGCACGATGTGCGAGAACGTGTTCGGTCGGAATGACATGGCCATGTGCCCGGCGTACTCGGGCCCGATCTGTTCGTTGTGCTGCACGCTGGAGGCCCGTTGTCACGATCTGTGCAAGACCGACAGCCGCTTCACTCAGCAGTTGCACGGGTTCTTCGCGAGCATCCTGCCCGAACGCGCGGCGCTGGCGTTGAACACTCGCGGCGGACATTTTTTCGGGCTGCTGATCGTGTTCAATCTGGCGATCGGTCTGCTGCTGTCTCTCATCTACCATCAGTACAGCGGCACGACAGCGGCGGATCGCGAGGCGATCCGCATGACTTTGTGGCTGGTGTTCATCAGCTTGTTCGTGCTGACCGGCGTCGCTGCCTGGCTCATCGTGCTGGCGCACGAAAGCCGGAGAAGCGCCGAGGCGGAGTCGGCCCGGCAGACCGCGATGCTCATGGACGAGATCGAAGCTCACAAGCGCACCGACGCGGCCTTGCAGAAGGCGAAGGAAGTTGCCGAGGCCGCCAACGTGGCCAAGACGCGTTACATCGTGGGCATCAGCCACGAGATTCGCTCGCCGCTGAATGCGATCTTCGGCTACGCACAGCTGCTCGAGCGCGACATGGCGGGCCCGGCGGACAATGCCGCCCGCGTGATCCGGCGCAGCGCCGAGCATCTCACCAATCTGATCGACGGCTTGCTCGACATTTCACGCATCGAGAACGGCATGCTGCGTTTGAATCGCGACAAGGTGCAGCTGGTCGAGTTTCTCGATCAGATCGTGGACATGTTCCGGCTGCAGGCCTCGAATCGCGGCATCGAGTTCCGTTTCCAGCGGCCGCCGCATCTGCCGGCGCACGTGTACACCGATCAGAAGCGGCTGCGTCAGATTCTGATCAATCTGCTGTCCAATGCGATCAAGTACACCGAGCGTGGTCACGCCAGCCTGGTGGTGCGCTATCGGAATCAGGTGGCCGAGTTCGAGATCTCCGATACTGGCGTCGGTATCGCGGAGGCCGATCTCGAGCGTGTGTTTCAGCCTTTCGAGCGGGGCGAGACGCCGACGGTGCGCGCTGTTCCGGGCATCGGGCTCGGGCTCACCATCACCAAGCTGCTGACGCAGATCATGGGCGGCGAGCTGCTGGCTCGCAGTACGGTAGGTGAGGGCACCACTTTTACAGTGCGACTGCTGTTGTCCGAAGCGATGCATGCGGTCCATCAATCGACAGAGACGGGCCGCATCACCGGCCATGATGGGCCGCCTCTCAAGCTACTGCTCATCGACGACGATCCGGCGCACCTCGACATCGTTCGGCGGCTGCTGCAACCGTTGAAGTTCGACGTCGTCACCGCGCCGAACGGCAGGACGGGGCTTGCGCTGGCCATGGAGCATCGCCCCGCGCTGGTCATGATCGATATCTCCATGCCGGATCTGTCGGGCTGGGAAGTGGCCAAACAGTTGCGAGAGTGCACCTCGCTCGGCCCGATGAAGATTGTCATGGTGTCCGCCAACGCTCATGAGTACAGCCCGGGCGGTCCCGACTATCCGCACGATGGCTTCGTGATGAAGCCGGTCGATATGCACGCGCTGCTCGATTGCATCGCCGGGTTGCTGGGCTTGCAATGGAATTACGAGACCGGGAGCGACGCGGCGGAAGAACTCGCTGAACCATGCGAGCTGCCGCCGGACTCACGACATCACATCAACGATTTGTATCAACTCGGCCGGATCGGGCACGTGCGCGGAATCCAGGCCAAGCTGCGGCAGATCGAAGCGGACGATCCGGGGAGCAAGGCCTTCACCGCGCACATGCAGGCCCTGGTGGCGAACTTCGACTTGAAGCGTTACATGAACGTGCTGGAAACCATGCGCAATGATGAACCCTAACGAAAGCGCGCGGCGGGATACCGTGCTGGTGGTGGACGACACGCCGGAAACGCTCGGTTTTTTGACGGACACGCTCGATCAGGCGGGCTTCACGGTGTTGATCGCCACCGACGGCGACAGTGCGCTGGAGCTGGTCGATCAGATCACGCCGGATCTGGTGCTGATGGACGCGGTGATGCCAGGCATCGACGGCTTCGAAGCCTGCCGGCGGTTGAAGCGGGAGAAACTGCTCTCGCATCTGCCGGTCATTTTCATGACCGGGCTGAGCGATACGGAACATGTGGTGGAGGGGCTCGCGGCAGGCGGCGTCGATTACGTCACCAAGCCCATCGTCATCGACGAATTGTTGGCACGCATTCGAGTGCATCTCGCGAATGCGAGAATCGCGCATGGCACGCACGCCGCGCTGGATGCAACTGGCCGCTTCCTCTTGGCTACCGATTCGAGCGGGCAATTGCAGTGGTGGACGCCGAAAGCGCGCGCGCTGCTTGCCGAGCTCTTTCCGGCGCAGAACGAACGAGCGGCGAGCTTGCCGGCGGAACTGGTGGAGCAACTCATGCGGCTGCGGGGTGAGGGGACGAAGAGCGCCAGCAGCGCGACCATGCAGATCGGGGCGCGGCGGCTGGAGATCTCCGTGTTGAGTCGTATCGGTCCGGATGAGTTGCTGTTTCGACTGGCCGAAGTCGGGACTCGCAACGATGAACAGGTGTTGCAGCGGGCGTTGTCGCTGACCAGTCGCGAGGCGGAAGTGTTGTTGTGGATCAGCCGAGGCAAGTCCAATCGTGAGATCGGCGAGATTCTGAGTATCAGCCCGCGCACCGTGAACAAGCACCTGGAGCAGGTGTTTGTGAAGCTCGGCGTCGAGAATCGAGCCGCGGCGGCGGCACGGGCGGTGCGCACATTGGCGCGTTAAGCGGCCTTCGGTTTCAACATGCCTTCGCGTTCGATGAAGGCGATCACTTGATCGAGGCCCTGGCCGGTTTTGAGATTCGTGAAGATGAACGGCCGGTCGCCTCGCATCTTGCGCGCGTCGCGGTCCATCACTTCGAGTGAGGCGCCTACGTGGGGGGCCAGGTCGATCTTGTTGATGATCAGCAGGTCCGATCGCATGATGCCCGGGCCGCCCTTGCGAGGGATCTTGTCGCCGGCGGCGACGTCGATGACGTATAGAGTGAGGTCGGATAGCTCTGGACTGAATGTCGCAGCGAGGTTGTCGCCGCCGCTCTCGACGATGATCATGTCGAGGCCGTCGAAGTCGTGCATCAGGCCGTCGATGGCGGCCAGGTTCATCGACGCGTCTTCTCTTATCGCGGTGTGCGGGCAGCCGCCCGTTTCCACGCCGCGGATACGCTCGGCGGGGAGGGCCTGGCTGCGGATCAGGAACTCGGCGTCTTCGCGGGTATAGATGTCGTTGGTGACTACGGCGATGTTGAGATGGTCGCGCATGCGTTTGCAGAGGCTGTCGACCAGGGCGGTCTTGCCCGATCCCACCGGGCCGCCGACGCCCAGTCTCAATACCTCGGCTTTTTGCATGTCTGGTACCTCGCTGTTGGTGGCGGGAGTATCTTATGGTTCGGTTGAGAGAGGCCTACGTCATTTGACTCAGGGCGCGTTTGTGGTATTGAGGGCATGCTGCGCCTCGTTACCGCGCTCTGGCGCGGCCTCGGCCAGAAATTTTTTCTTTTTTGCCGCGTTTGGCGCGGCGGCCGGAGCGACCGATGTGCCGCTGCTCGCACAGGGGCGAGACGCAGGCTAATGTGTTTGTCGTTGCTGCGGCGGCAGGACGGAAGGTGAGCTTCAACTTCGATCCTGGCGCGGAGGTGGGCCGCGATGCTGGCTTGGTCGTGGGGCGATGCGAGCGTGCGGGGCAGGTCGGGTTGATGAGCGTTTGAGGATATGTTTGTTAACGTCATGGCACTTCGCAAATTAACCTCGGGTCTGTCGGTGGCGCTGCTGTTGCCCGGTGTGGCGGCGGCGCATACGGGTGGGGAGGTGCATAGCTTTGTGGCGGGGGTGATGCATCCGCTGGGTGGGGTGGATCATTTGATGGCCATGCTCGCGGTAGGCTTGTTGGCGGGGTGCGCGGGCGGGTGGATGAGATGGGCGTTGCCGGGCAGCTTTGTGGCCGCGATGGCGATGGGCGCAGTGCTCGGGGCGAATGGCATCGAGGCGCCGTTCGTTGAGGCAGCCATTGCGTTTTCGCTGATCGCCTTCGGGGCCGCTTTGGTGACCAGACGCTCCTTGAGCGCACCGCTGATGATTGCATTCACCGCGGGCTTCGCAATGTTTCACGGGCATGCGCATGGCACAGAGATGGCCGCGGGCCTGGCCGCCATGCCGTACGCGATGGGATTCATGATTGCAACGGCCCTACTGCACGCAACAGGTGTCCTGCTCACGACCAACACTCTGCTGCCGCTAAAGCAGCTCACATTGCGCAAATGGAGCGGTAGCGCGATTGCAGCCGCCGGCATAGCGTCGCTCTGCGTGACGATCGTTTCCGCCTAAACGACAGACAACGGACCGCCTCAGCTCACCGGCCCCTGCGGCAATCCCCATTTGTAACGCCACCCCACGTGCCGGGCGAGCCCGTGCAGGTCAGGAAACAGGGACGCATAGTTGATGGCGCACGAATCGAGCACGAGCTTCAAGTCCTGACAGGCATTCTGCGAAATGGTCCACCGCTGCAACCGGTCGCATGTGAGCGCGACCGTCGGGTCCGGATGCACCGTGAACACGCTGCGCTGCGCGGAGATGCGTGCGTTCAGATGACGCGGCCGATAGATATAAACTTCCTCGAGTGAGAATGGATCATGCTGCTCATCCGGATCCAGGATGGGCAGGTCACGAACGCCATAAATGAGCGCGTGACCTTTGCTGCCGGCGTGCTCCACCGCAAAGAATGCGGCGACCAGCAGGCTCTCGGTCCAATCCAGCAAACGCGTCGCCATGCCGTGGTGTTGCGCGATGGCGAGCCATTCCAGATCCGACAACGGCCGAAAGCCTACATACGGCTGCGCATCGTGCTTGAAGCGACGAAGCGCCGCGCGTTCCTGCTCGACGTCGTACTTCAGCGTGCGCGCCGAGTGATCGTCCGTGCCTTCGCGACCAGAGGCAGGGCGTAACTCATAGGTAGTGGCCGGCTCGCCGCGAAAGACCCAGGTTGTTCCTTCACGCGCCAGTTCGTCGATCAGATGTGCCAGGTCGAGCCACGATTCGATGGTTCGATCCTGGGCCGTTGCGGAGGCCGGGGCAGCACGGCCGGGGGATGTCGGGGGCGACATTGATGCTCTTCAGAATCCGGTTTCGGCCGCTATTTTTCGCCGGACAAGCCCACTCTTCAACAACATAGGAGAGAACGGCATGCGCCTTTGCAAGAATCGCCAGGGCGCCGACAGCGTCCGATTACAAAAGGGCGGAGCATGCGCTGGAACTACATACGTATCAGAGCCGTTGCCCGCGTAGATTCTTCACGCGGGCGCCCCCATGGCCACTGATCGATTCGATGTCACCATTGTCGGCGCTGGCCCTGCCGGCCTGAGCGCTGCGCTTGTTCTAGGACGTGCGCACCGGAAGGTCCTCGTTTGTGACAGCGGCACGCCGCGCAACTGGGCATCGAAGGCGATCCACAGTTATCTGAGTCGCGACGGCATCGATCCCACCGAATTCCGGGAGCAAGCTCGCAGCGAACTGGCACGGTACTCGGGCGTTGTCATCAAAGATGTCGAAGTGACCGAGCTGAAGCGCGCAGTGGACCACGGTTTCGAAGCGACCCTGGGCGACGCGAGCCGGGTCTTGAGCCGCAAGGTGTTGCTCGCCACCGGCGTGTTGGACCACTTGCCGCCACTGCCAGATATCGAAGCATTCTTCGGCACCAGCGTCTTTCAATGCCCCTATTGCGACGGTTGGGAGATGCGGGACCGGCCCGTTGCAGCCTATGGCAAGCGTCAGCGCGGCTTCGAAATGGCGCGCGCGCTCACTGCGTGGTTCGACGACATTGTGCTCTGTACTGACGGGGCGCCTGGGCTTTCGGAGAAGGAACTGGAACAACTGCGCCAGAATGGCATCGAGCTGCGAGCAGAGCGCATCGAGCGATTGGAAGGCGACAACGGCCAGCTGCAAGCGATCCTGTTTCGAAATGGCGAGCGACTGCCACGCACCGCGCTGTTCTTCGATATGCCCGCCTCGGAACAGTCGACACTGGCTCAGGCATTGGGCTGCGCCGTCACCAGTCAGGGCCGCATCAAATGCGGCCAGTACGAATCGACCAGCGTTCCGGGCGTATTCGCCGCAGGCAACATCATCGGGGATGTGCAGCTGGCCATTGTGGCGGCGGCGGAGGGCGCACGCGCCGCGTTCGGAATCAATCGCGCATTGACCCGCGAAGACTTCGACGCCCCGAACCGGGGTGGTGCGGAATGACGCGAGCTCATGTCTCGCTCCACATTCGGAGCAGATTGCCGATCGCCTTGTCGAGGCGCAGTTGCGCAGCGTCGCCGCTCAGCCCGGAGCGCACATGTGCCAGGTCGAACAAAACTTCGCGTTGATCCCCGCGACGGATCAAGCTTTGTATCCAGCCCACGCAGGCAAGGCGAACGCCGCGCGTGACCGGAGTGACTTCGTGCAGCACTCCGGTGGGATAGACCACGGCCGAACCAGCGGCAGGGCGGAAGCTCCTGTCGTTCGTATCGTCTACGAATCGCAGCGCGCCGCCTTCGTAATCCTCCGGGCTCGAAAGAAACAAAGTGAAGCTCAGGTCGGTGCGCAGTGGCCAGCCATGCTCGTCGATCATCGAGGCGTCGTCGGTATGCGGGCCGTAGCGATGCCCCGAAACGTAGCGCGAGAACATGAGGTGGGACCATCGAAACGGTCTCGCATAGGCGTAGAAAATCGGGTGACGTTGCAGCGCCATTCGGACCATGCGCGCCAGCGCGACGACTTCCGGATTGCCGCCCTCCGCTTGTTCGTTGGATTTGACCGAGCGCGCAGCAGCGCCGGCCGTGATCTTGCCGTCACGGAACGGCACGTGCGCCAGGCTTTCACAGATGCGCCCGATCTCGACAGGGCTCAACACGTCGTCCAGGACCATCATCATTGCTCTCTCGAGGCGGCCTTGATTTCCCGCTCCGTCCTCTCATATGGTGTGATGCGCGGACCGGGCCCCTCTGACGACGCTGCCAGGCGTCGTGATGTCGGACGCAATTCATCCAGGCGTGAGGGCCACGTGTTTACGACGCGTCCGTGCTTTCCGCCGTTTCTCGAGGAAAGCGCCATGCCATTGCTTCTATGTCCGAACGACAACAGCTCCATGACCACGGTGACTCGCGCCGGCGTGCAGTTTGACATGTGCCCGGTTTGCCGTGGAGTGTGGCTCGATCGCGGCGAGCTCGAAAAGCTCATGGCTGCTGCGAGCGACGATGCGGCCGCGGCCGCTCCGCAAGCGCCGCCACAACACACCCAAGCGCCGCCTCATCAGCCACCGCCGCCACCACAACATTGGAATCGCGGCTATGGCGAACGCGGAGAACGCGGCGAATATGGGGAGCGCGGCGAGCGTGGCGAATATGGCTACGGTTATCGCAAGAAGCGCTCGATTTTCGACATCTTCGACTGACTCGCTGCGATTTCGGCCACCCGCCCGACGTGCCGGCGCAAGCCGGCCGTGTGGCCTACCAGTTCTGATCGAACTTGCTTGTTCGTGTAGATTTTGTCCGAAGAAGCGGCAATAAGACCGCGTCGATCCCCGCGTCTGCCCCGTTCTGATGCGCCGTAGTTGCAAAAGGAGTCAAAAGGCGGCAAATTCGTGCAGCCGCAGAATTGTCTGACTAATTACATTGCGGCCCGATTGCGACTTGCGTTGAGTCATTTGCAGCACAAGGAGAGAGCAATGATCGGATCCAAGCTCGGGGGATTGATCGCGATGACGGCGGCCGCCGCCCTGTTTCCAGCCAGTCACGCGGCAGCGGAGAGTCCCACCACCGCGGGGCCCGGCTTCAGGCAAGCCGAGTTTTTGGATCGCGGTGTGCTGGCGGTGAAGAGCGCCGATGGCGTCCTGGTCAGCTGGCGCCTGCTGGGCTACGAGCCCTACGGATTGAGTTTCAATGTGTATCGCGACGGTCGTCGCCTGAATGGTCGGCCGTTGAGCGGCGCGACCAACTACCTGGATCCGGCCGGTACTGAAACTTCGGTTTACAAGGTTCGAGCCGTGCTCGCGGGCTTCGAGCTGCCCAGTCTGGGGCGCGATTCAGCGCGGGTCTGGAACGGATATCACCCGGTGCCGTTGCAACGACCGGCGGGCGGAGTGACTCCGGCGGGCGAGGAGTACGTCTATCATGCCAACGACGCAAGCGTCGGCGATCTCAATGGCGATGGCGACTACGAAATCGTTTTGAAGTGGGATCCATCGAACGCCAAGGACAACTCGCAGTCGGGCTACACCGGCAACGTGTTCATCGATGCTTACGAGCTCGACGGCACATTGCTGTGGCGTATCGACCTCGGAAGAAACATTCGCGCCGGCGCGCACTACACCCAGTTCATGGTGTACGACTTCGACGGTGATGGCAGAGCCGAAGTCGCGATGAAGACTGCCGATGGCACCACCGACGCCAAAGGAAGGGTGATCGGCGACGCCGCTGCCGACTATCGCAACAGCGCCGGCTACGTGCTCGACGGTCCCGAATTTCTAACCATGTTCGACGGCGCCACCGGCAAAGCCCTGGCAACCATTCCATACGTGCCGCCGCGTGGTTCGGTCCCGGCGTGGGGAGACGGCTACGGCAATCGGGTCGATCGCTTCCTGGGCGGCGTCGCCTACCTCGATGGGCGTCGTCCCAGTTTGATCATGAGCCGAGGTTATTACACGCGCACGGTGATCGGTGCCTGGGACTGGCGCAATGGACGCTTCACTCAACGGTGGGTGTTCGACTCCGACATCGCCGGCTCGCAATACATGGGGCAGGGCAATCATCAGCTGTCGGTGGCGGATGTGGATGGGGACGGCAAGGATGAAATCATCTTCGGCGCCATGACCATCGACGACGACGGCACCGTGCTGTACGCGACCAATCTCGGTCACGGCGACGCCTTGCACGTGGGCGATCTCGATCCCGACCATCCGGGCCTCGAAGTCTTCAAAGTCATGGAAAACAGAGCCTCGCCCTACGGCCTGGCGCTCTGGGACGCGGCGACGGGCCAGATTCTGTGGGGCCGCTCCACCGGCATCGACACGGGCCGCGGTCTGTCCGCCGACTTGGATCCGAGGTATGCAGGTGAAGAGATGTGGTCCTCCGGCAGCGGCGGCTTGTCGTCGGCCACCGGCCAGCTGATCACGACGGCGGTGCCAAATTCCATCAACTACGCGATCTGGTGGGACGGCGATCTTTCCCGCGAGCTGCTCGATCACAACTTCGATGCCGGCGTCGGCGCCGGTGTGGGCCGCATCGACAAATGGGACTACGAGAACGGCGTCGCCGTGCCGATTCTGCAGGCCGAGGGCACCTATTCGAACAATTACACCAAGGGGACGCCGGCGTTGCAGGCAGACTTGCTGGGCGACTGGCGCGAAGAAGTGATCTGGCGCTCGCAGGACAGCAGCGAGCTGCGCATTTACGCGACCAGCGATCCCACACAACACAAGTTGCGAACGCTGATGCATGACCCGGTGTATCGTCTTGCCATCGCCTGGCAGAACGTCGCCTACAATCAGCCGCCGCATCCGTCGTTCTTCCTGGGCACGGGCATGGGCTTGCCGCGGGCGCCGAAGCTTTATTACCCGATTTCCAGGCGTTAGTCACAAAGCGAAACAATGCTGAAAACATCGATGAAGTGCACGGTGGGCGCGGCCGTCGGAATGTTCTGTTGGAACGCGGTCGCGGCCACCATTACTGCGGAGGCGACACTGCACGCCGACCAGCCCGGCCCTCAGATCTCGCGATATGTCTACGGGCAGTTCTCCGAGCATCTGGGGGCCGGCATCTACGATGGCGTTTGGGTCGGCGAAGATTCGGATATCCCCAACACTCGTGGCATTCGCAACGACGTGGTCGCCGCGCTCAAGGCCGTCAAGGTGCCGGTGATCCGATGGCCGGGCGGCTGCTTCGCCGACGAATACATCTGGCGCGACGGCATCGGCCCGCGCGACAAACGCCCGGTGAGGAAAAACAACTGGTGGGGTGGCTCGCCCGAAACGAATCGATTCGGCTCGCACGAGTTTTTCGACTTCGCCGAACAGATCGGCGCCGACGCCTATCTGGCCGTGAACGTGGGCTCGGCGACGCCGACCGTGATGCGTGAATGGATCGAATATCTCACCTCGCCGGGCGAGGACGATCTGGCCAGGGAGCGGCGTCGTAACGGCCGCGATCAGCCGTTCAAGGTGCCGTTCGTGGGCATCGGTAACGAGTCCTGGGGCTGCGGCGGCGCCATGACCCCGGAGTACTACTCCAACGAATATCGCCGCTTTCAGGAGTTCTTCCACAAGAACGCCGACAACCCGGCGGTGCGCGTCGCCTCCGGGGCCAACGGTTCCAACACCGAGTGGACCGACGTGGTGATGAAGAACGTGGGCAACAAGCGCATGGATGCGATCAGCGTGCACTATTACACGCTGCCCACCGGCGACTGGAAAAAGAAAGGCGCCGCCACCGGCTTCAGCCGCCAGGAATGGTACGACACCATGCACTGGACGCTGCGCATGGACGAGATCCTGAAGAATCACATCGCCGTGATGGACAAGCACGACCCCGAGAAGATCGTCGGCCTGTACGTCGATGAGTGGGGTACGTGGTACGACGTGGAGGAGGGCACCAACCCGGGACATCTCTACCAGTTGAACACGCTGCGCGACGCCGTGGTCGCGGCGGCCAACTTCAATATCTTCCACAAACATGCCGAGCGCGTGCGCATGGCCAACATCGCTCAGACGGTGAATGTGCTGCAGGCGATGATCCTGACCGATGGCGCGAAAATGGTGCTGACGCCGACCTACTATGCCTTCAAGATGTATGTTCCTTTCCAGGACTCGGTGTATCTGCCGCTGGACGTGAGTGCGCCGCTGGTCACCTCCGGCAACCGGGCGATCCCGAGCTTCAATGCCTCGGCCGCCAGGGGCAAGGACGGCAAGACCTACCTCGCCGTCACCAATCTCACCGTCGATGACGATTTGTCGTTGTCTGTGAATCTCGGCAGCTTGCAGGCGCGCAAAGTGTCCGGTGAGGTGCTGACAGCATCGAAGATGGATGCGCTCAACGAGATGGGCGCGGCCGAGACGGTCAAGCCGGTCGTATTCAAAGGCGCGAAGCTCAATGGCGGCAAGCTGGCGTTGCGGATTCCTGCAAAGTCGGTCGTCGTGGTGGGGCTGGAGTGAAGACTGACACCGAGTCCTAACCGTTTTCGCAGATCACGGACGCTGACACGCGCGGCGTCCGGACCGGCCTGGCTCGTCCGGGCCGGTATACAACAACTCGAACCCAGATCAATAGGCGTCGATCCCGCCGGGCGGCGCTGCCGGGCGCGGCGTTTTCGGTACATAATAGGCGCCTCGCAAGCTCGCCCTCCCAGCGAGTCGGGATTTCAAGCTCATGCAAACGCCCAAAGATTCAGCTGCGGCTCGCGCTCCGTTCGGCACCGTGCTTGCTCCGACCATGGCGGTCGCCCGCTTTCAGAATGGCCAATGGCAGCCGGCCGAGATGCGGCCGACGGGAGCGATCGAGTTGCACCCGGCGGCGCACGTCCTGCACTACGCCAGCACGTGTTTCGAAGGTTTCAAGGCGTACCGCTGGGCCGATGGCAGCATCAACCTGTTTCGCGTGGATCGTCACATCGAACGGATGCGTCAGAGTGCGCGATCGTTGATTCTGCCCGAGCCGGATGCGAAGCAGCTCGCCGAGATGATTCACGCCACGGTCAGGGTGAACCATGAATCCGTGCCCGAAGCGCCGGGCGCGTTGTATCTGCGACCGGTGTTGTTCGGCACTTCGCCAAACATCGGCGCGGCCGGAACCCCGAGCGAGGAAGCCTTGCTGGTGGTGCTGGCCAGCCCGGTCTGGGATTACTTCGGATTGAAGCCGCTGCGCATCTTTGTCGACGACGCACACGCACGCAGCGCTACGCTGATGGGCAGCGTGAAGACCGGTGGCAACTACGCCGCCGCGCTCGGTCCAACGCTCGAAGCACGACGTCGCTATCAGTCCGACCAGGTCCTGTTTGCGCCCGGCGGCGAGGTGCAGGAAACCGGCGCGGCCAATTTCGTGCTGATCCGCAAGGGCAAGCTGCTGACTCGCAAGCTGGACTCCGCCATCCTGCACGGTGTCACTCGAGATTCATTGCTCACGCTCGCGAAGAGCGAAGGCTACGAAGTCGAAGAACGCGCCATCGACGTGCGCGAGATGTTGGATTGGGTGCGCGATGGTGAAGCGGCCTTGTCCGGCACTGCTGCAGTCCTGGCCGGCGTCGGTGTTCTGATTCACAAGGGCGAGGAGCACCGGGTGGGCAATGGCGAGGTCGGCGAAATCACCAAGACCCTGCGCGCGGCTCTGGTCGCCATGCAACGTGGCGAGACGCCGGATCGATTCGGGTGGAGCACGCCGGTCGTCCGCCCGTAACTGGATCACGCACCCGAGCTTCTCGGGCGGGCTGCAACACAACTGTCATGTGCCCCGCATAGCATCTCGCGACATTTCGCCCACCGGGCGGATGTCGGGAGCCGGGGTTGTCTGATCGAGTGACTGCAGCGGGCGACGTACGCGTCGCCCTCGATGATGTTGAACGAGCGCGTTGGTTCATGCGGCACATCCTGCCGCATGAGGCGGCACTCCGAGGCTGGCTGTCACGTCGACGCTCTCCGGCCGCCTTCGACGTCGACGACATCGTGCAGGAAAGCTATGCCTTGCTGGCTGAGCGCGAGCGCCTCGACGATATCCTGAATCCGCGCGCTTATCTGTTCCAGGTCGCCCATTCGCTGGTGGTTCGAAACATCCGTCGGGCACGGATCGTATCCATCCTGGCAGTCGAAGATCTCGGCATGGTCGATATGCCGGACGGCGCGGCTACTCCAGAACAAAACGCAATCGCGCACGACGATTTGCGCCAGCTCGCCGAAGTCATTGCCACCATGCCCGGGCAGACTCGCGAGGCCTTCGTTCTCCGCCGCATCCGCGGCTTGTCGCAGCGGGAGATCGCTTCGCACATGGGGCTGTCGGAAAACACGGTCGAGAAACACATCGTGCGCGGCATCCGCTGGTTGGGAGATTGGTTGGCCAATGGCGGAAACTCACCCGCCAAAACCTCTAATGGATCGATGCCGGAAAAAAGGCGTGCGAGTGGACGAGCGCGAATCCAGCCAGGACATTGATCGAATCGCTGCCCGATGGGTGGCCAGGATGGATCGTGCTCCGCTGTCCGACGCAGAAGCGGTGGAATTGCAGCAATGGTTGGCCGGCGACCCGCGTCGCCGCGGCGCGTACGTGCGCGCCCAAGCCATTTGGATGCGCAGTGAGTCCGCGCGTGCGCTGGGTCCGCAATACGATCCGACAAACTTCCAACCGGTAGTAGCGCCAACGCCGCCTGTAAAGCGCCGCCGAAGCTTCGTGAGCTGGAGCGGTGCTCTGGCGGCTTCCCTCGTGATCGTGGTGATGCTGGTGGCTTCGTTGCAAATCCCCACGGCCTACGCCACAGCGAAAGGAGAGATGCGCGCGGTGCCTTTGGGAGATGGCTCCACGGTCACGCTCAACACCGCTACGCGCATCAAAGTGTACGAAGACGAGGGCCGGCGAAGGATCCGCGTCCTGTACGGTGAAGTGTTGATCGAAGCGGGCACGAACGCCACGACCTTGGTCGAGGTGGGCGACAAGCAAGTCGAAGCCTCAGCCGCGACGTTTGTAGTACGCAAGCTGGACGGGCAACCGGCGCAGGTGCTCGTGCAGGAAGGTCGCGTGGTTCTGGCCGAAGAAACGCCGTCGGCGTCCCTGCCGCTGGCGGCCAACACCAGCGCCTCGCTGCTGGAAGGCGAAGCGCAAGGATGGCAGTTGCAGGCCCTGTCGCTGGGCCAGTTGGGTCGTGAGCTCGCCTGGCGAGAAGGCAAGATTGCCTTGCAGGGTGAAACGCTGGCCGAGGCCGTCGCTCTGTATGCTCGCTACAGCGACACGGCCATCGTTATTTCCGATCCCGAGCTCGCGCAAACTCAAGTTACCGGTTTGTTCGCTGTCAACAATCCATTGGGATTCAGCCACGCGGTCGCAGACGTGTTCGACGCGGAAGTGCGACACGAAGACGATCGCATCGTGATCGCACGCCGTCGTTGAACTTTTT
This sequence comes from Steroidobacter gossypii, assembly GCF_016801985.1. Lineage (GTDB taxonomy): Bacteria > Pseudomonadota > Gammaproteobacteria > Steroidobacterales > Steroidobacteraceae > Steroidobacter > Steroidobacter gossypii. Next base: position 275,284 of record NZ_JAEVLS010000002.1, read on the forward strand.
TTGACAAGCTAGCGGAAAAGGATTCATCGGCTCTCTCTGTTCTCATCCTGCCCATTACGCAGTCGAGAACATTGAGCATGAATCGGTACAAGAACGTCCTGCTGGCCAGTGCTGTTGCCGCCGCGTTGGCCGCAGCCCCTCAAGCCAATGCGCAATCGCGCCATTTCGAAGTGCCCGCCCAGTCCGCGGTCACGGCGATCCCCGAGTTGGCCCGACAAGCACAAGTGCAAATCATCGCGCCGGCCGGCTCGCTCGAAGGCATCAGTACGCCGGCGATCGCTGGCGAGATGGATGCGCGCGAGGCGCTGCGCATGTTGCTGGCGGGAACCGACCTGACGATCCAGTCGGACGAAGGCAACGTTATTTTGCTGCAGCGAGTGGGCGGCGGATCCGGGCGGCCGCGGTCCGAACAAACTGTGGGCACCGGCGGTGTGCGCGGTCGCGTTCTCAACACTGCAACCGGCGAGTACGTGCGCAATGCCGAGATTCGTGTCGAAGGCACGACGATCGTCACTTATTCCGAGGACGGCGGCAATTTCCGTCTCAACGGCGTGCCGGCGGGCGATGTCACGGTCGTCGTGAGATACACGGGACTGCAGGAGGCAAGGACACCGACGACCGTCGTCGCGAATCAGGTCGTGACGCTGGACGTTCAATTGCAAGTGCCGTCCTATGGCGCCGTGAGCGTCGATGCGACTGGCATCGACATGGTAACTGTCACCGCGCGTCGTGAAGGGCAGGCGAGCGCGATCATGGAGCGCCGCGCCGCCATGAATGCGAAGAACGTGGTCGCCGCCGACAACTACGGCGTGCTCACCATGGGCGATGTGGGCGAGTTCATGAAGTCCATGCCCGGCATCTCGCTCGACTACACCGAGGTGGATGCCACTGCCGTGCGCATCGGCGGCCTCGATCCGAAATATTCCACCTTCACGGTGGACGGCGCCCGCATGGCCACCGCCACCTCCAACAACAACGATGGCCGTCAGAACTCGTTCGAGCAGATGTCCATCACGGGCATCGAGGCCATCGAGCTCAACAACACGCTCACGGCGCGCATGGACGCCGACTCGCCGGGCGGTCAGATCAACTTGCGCAGCAAGTATGCTTTCGATCGCACCGATCGTGAGGTGGTGTTCCAGCTCGGCGCCGTGGGCACCTCCGATTCGGAAACCTCGCGCATCTATTTTCCGGACGACAAGAAACATTCGACGATCTACCCGTCCGCCCAGTTCGGCTATGGCGATGTGTTCATGGACGGCCGGCTGGGCGTCGCGTTCAACACCAGCTACAACGCCAACTACGTGCAGCAGGACCGCATTCAGACGGATTGGTCGTATCTGCCCGACGGGCGCGTGATGCCGTATCGCGTGATGTGGCGTCCCGGACCGAAAATGACCAGCCGCTTCGCCGCCAATCTGAGCACCGACTATCAGCTCACCGACGAGTGGGTGCTGTCTTGGCGCAGCACCTACTCGTTCTACGACGTCGAGTATTTCAACCAATACTCGTTCCTGTACTTCGGCACCACCACGAGATCGTACGCCACGCCGGATTCCACGCCCACTCACATCGTGGTGAATCCCGACGGCACCAACACCAGATTCCGTACGGAATACTCGCATCGCTACGCCGGCACGCCGACTTACACGATTGCGCCGAAGCTGGAGTTCAAGGGCGACACCCTGGAAGCGACGTTCCGCCCGAGCTACTCGCGCTCCGAATTCAACTTCCGCGACACCAGCAAAGGCTTCTTTCAGCGCACCGACAGCTGGCTCACCGGCATCGGCTTCACGCTCGATCGTCCATCGACCACGTCCAACGCGTGGAACATCACGCAGACCGCCGGCCGCGACTGGAGCGATCCGCGCAACTTCAACCTCGACGCGGACATCGGCAACAACATCCGCACCGCGGAGTCCGACGCCATCAACGAGCAGTACGGCCTCAATCTCGACCTGAAGAAGCACGTCGACATCGCCGCTCTGCCAGTCACGTTGATGGGCGGCCTGGGCAGCCGCAAGAACGAATGGAGCACCACGGAAGGCTCCTGGCAGCAGTTCCAGTATGTCGGCCCGAACGGCGATCTGACCCAGCGGGATCCCGCCGCCGTCATTCCCTGGACGCAGCACTATGACTTCGCGATCCTCGGCTTCAACGCCGGCAACATGAACGCGCAGAACTGGCGCGCCGACAGCAACTATGCCGTCTATGACATCTACAAATCGCACCCCGAGTACTTCGTCCCCGACACCGTCGGCAACCTGAAGCGCAGGCTCGACAACAACAAGCGCATCGAGGAAGAGATCGAGGCTGCATACATCGAGGCCGAGACACGCGTCGGTGACGCTCGCTTCGATCTGGGCCTGCGCTACGAAAAGACCAGGACGGCCGCGCGGATCGCGAACATTCGGCCGGCGAGCGAGGTGGCAGCGGCCGGTCTGTCCACCAGCACCGTCGAAGGCCTGCTGTACCAATACAACAACGGCGTGTATTCGACCCGCCACGGCGAATACGACAACTGGTTCCTGAGCGGCGGCGTGAAGTACGACTTCACCGACCGCCTGGTGGGTCAGCTCGCCTTCAGCGAAGCCATCCTTCGTCCCGATTATGGCAACCTGGGCGGTGTGGTCTCGGTGAACGAGGACACGCAGGTCGTGACCGTGCCGAACCCGGAGCTGAAGCCGGAGGAGTCCACCAAGTATTTCGCCAGCCTGCAATATTTCCTCGAGCCCTCCGGCCTGGTCGGGCTGTCGTACTACCGGCTCGATATGAAGGACATGCAGGTGACCGGGCTGTCGGTCAATCCTGGCGATGTCGGCTTCGATCCCGAGGAATATCTGGGCTACACCTTCCGCAGCGCTCGGAACGTTCCGGGGACCAGCACCAACGAAGGTCTGACCTTCGAGTACAGTCAGCAGCTCACCTTCCTGCCGGGCGCCTTCAAGGGCTTGAGCGTGTTCGGCTCGATCACTCGGATCGAAACCGACGGCGAACGCGTGAAAACGCCCGAACGGTCGGCCAACTGGGGTCTGGGTTACAGCTACGGGCCGTTCGATGTCAGGATCAACGGCAATTATCAGTCGAAGTATCGGGTCAGCGCCCTGGGCAACACGCCGACGACCGCCAACAACGGCATCCTGTATCACACCTCTCGCGACCTCTGGAACATCAGCGCGAGTTATCAGTACAGCGACAACGTCGAGGTGCAACTCGCGGGCCGCAACATCTTCAACGAGCCCGACATCATCTACTCCAACATCGAGAGCCGGGTGCAGCAGTACACCGTCTATGGCTCGATGTGGAACTTCGGGGTGAAGGTGACCTTCTGATGATGCGTACTTTGGCTGCGCTGGCCGCGCTGCTCATCTGCAATTCCGTGGCGACGGCTGAGCCCGTCGCCACGGCTTCCTCGGCACGGTTGCCGCTCACTCAGAACGGCGGCACCTGGAATTCCGGGCACGTGCAAGGCATCGCCGTGGACGTGCAAGGCGGCTACATCTATTACTCGTTCACCAACCTGCTGGCGAAGTACGACTTCAGCGGCAAGTTGATCGGCACCGTGGTGGGCTGGAGCGGACACCTCGGCGATCTCGATTTCAATCCCGGCGACGGCAAGGTGTATGGCTCGCTCGAATACGGCAAGCAGAACGCCTTCTACATTGCCGTGATCGATGGCAGCCGGCTCGACCGAGTCGGCATCGAAGCGACCGGTACGGACATTTTTCGCACCGTCTACCTGCCGGAAGTCGCCAAGGACTTCACCGCCGACGTGAACGGCGACGGCAAGTTCGATGGCAACGTGGATCATCGTTATGGGTGTTCCGGCATCGATGGCGTCGGCTTCGGTCCTGCATTCGGCCGCAGCGATGGCCCGCGCTATCTCACAGTTGGCTATGGCGTTTACGGCGACACCGAGCGCAACGACAACGATCATCAAGTGCTGCTGCAGTATGACGTGAGCGACTGGAGCAAGTACGCGAAACCGCTCGATGAAGCCAATCTACACCGCGGCGGCCCGGATACGCTCGCAGGCAAGTATTTCGTGCGCACCGGCAACACCACCTGGGGCGTGCAGAACCTTTCCTATGACGATTCGTTGCAGCGTTGGTTCCTGGGCGTCTACCGAGGCAAGAAACCGAGTTTTCCGAACTATTTGCTGTTTGCGGTCGATGCGCGGAGCCAGCCGACGTGGCGCGAGCTCGTTGGCGTGCCGGCCGCCGACGCCAAAGGTTGGGAACGAGGCAAGGTGCTCGAGCTGGCGGATGATGGCTTGCGCGATGCTGCCACAGGTGTGCGAGGCTGGAATCAAAAGGGCGATGTTGGCTTCCAGCCGGTCGGCGGCGGATTGTTTTATCTCTCGCAGAACTCGGGTAGCAAAGGCGCGCAGACCGCGGATCTGATTTTGATGCGATGGACGGGCGATGCGCACCAGCCGTTCGCTCCAGTAAAGGAACGGCCATGACAATGAACATCGACCGCCGGCGCCTCGTCCTTGGGGGAGCGCTGGGTTTGGGGGCGTTGGCGCTTCCTATCGGCCGCAGCCTTGCGTCCGCGATCATGAGCGCTCGGGGTTTCACCCACAATGTTGCGAGTGGCGAGCCAAGCTCCGATCGTATGTTGCTGTGGACGCGCTATGTACCGTCCGCGAGTGTCGATGAAATCAGATTGGATGCGGAGCTTGCGCTCGATCCGGAATTTACTCGCGTGGTCTCAGGCGGCAGTCTGCGCACCGGCGCATATCGCGACTGGACGGCCAAGTTGACTGTCGACGGTCTGCAGCCAGGCACGACTTACTGGTATCGCTTCATTGCGCCGGACGGCAGCAAATCCCCGGTTGGGCGAACCCGGACGTTGCCGGTTGGCGCGGTCGATCGCTTCGGGCTGGGTTTGTTCTCCTGCTCCAACTTGCCGGTGGGCTGGTTCAACGCCTATGCGCACGCGGCGGCTCGCGACGATCTCGACTTGTGGTTGCACGTCGGCGATTACATCTACGAGTACGGCATCGGTTCGTACCAGGAGCAGGATCGAGTTGCGGATCGTGAGGTCCTGCCGGCGCACGATCATGAGATGGTCAGCCTGCTCGACTATCGCCTGAGGTTTGCCTGCTATCGGGCGGATCCGGACCTGCAGAAGCTGCATCAGCGGGCGCCCATGGTGGCGTTGTGGGACGACCACGAGATCACCAACGACAGTTGGCAGGGCGGGGCGCAGAATCACCAGTCGAAAACCGAAGGCGATTGGAACGCACGTCGGGCGGCTGCGATGCAGGCCTACCGTGAATGGATGCCGGTTTCCGAAGATCCATGGAAGGCTTACCAGATCGGCTCGCTCGCCACTTTGTATCGTACCGAGTCACGCCTGTTGGCTCGCACGCGGCCGATCTATGCGGAGCTGGCGAAGGCTCACGAAGCGAGCGATCCCGATGCCGCTCTGCGCGCCTTACGCGACGGCGCCTGGCGCGATCCAACGGCGACCATGCTTGGTTCCGATCAAGATGCCTGGCTTGCACACGAGTTGAAGCGCAATGCCGCTGCTTCGGTCTGGCAGCTGGTGGGCATGGGAACGATCATGGGTCGCACCCTGATGCCCGAAGCGTCGCTCGACTGGCTGCGGCCCGGAACGAGCGACAAAGTCGTCAAGAAGTTCAAGAACGACGTGCGCGGCTCCAAGCTCGGCGTGCCGATGTGGATGGATCGATGGGACGGCTATCCAGTCGCTCGTTCACGCCTGCTGAAGGCTGCGCAACGCGCTGATGCGGATCTGGTGATGTTGTCGGGCGACAGTCACAACGCCTGGGCGTACTCGCTGCTGGAAGACGGTCAGCCTGCCGGCGTCGAGTTCGCCGGGCATAGTGTCACGTCGCCTGGCATGGAAGGTGGATTTTCGGCCGATCCCAAAGACGTGGCTCGCACCTTCATCGCCACGAATCCTGAGCTGGCATGGGCCGATACCAGTCAGCGCGGCTACATGATGATCGACATCACTGCGCAGCGTGTGACCGGCGAGTGGCTGTTCATGCGAACCGTCCGATCACGCAGCACTGCGTTGACGGGCTCGCATCGATTGTCGGCAGAGCGCGGGCGGCGCAAGTTCTCGGTTTGATATCGGGGCCGTGGTAGGCTTCCCTGCGGATGTAAGTGCAGTCCGCAGGGCGGCCATGGCCAAGAACAAGGACATCAGTCAAGCGGTGCGTGAAATCTGCCTCTGGTTTCCGGAAACCGAAGAGGTGATGTCGCACGGTTCACCCGATTTTCGGGTGAAAGGCAAAACATTCGCCACCTATGCGATCAATCATCACGGCGACGGTCGCGTTGCGTTATGGCTGAATGCGCCTCGAGGCGCGCAAGCACACTATGTGCAAGAGGAGCCGAAGCATTTCTTCGTGCCGCCTTACGTCGGCCCTCGCGGCTGGCTGGGTGTGAACCTCGACAAAGGCATTTCCTGGAAGGCGGTCGCTCGGTTGGTTCGCGAGGCCTATGAGAAAGTGGCGCCTCCTGCGTTGACGAGGTCGTTGGGCAAGACCATCGAAATCACACCGCCTACCGCCAAGCTCAAGCCTGAAGACATCGATCCGCTGCAATCGAAGCGCGCCCAGACCGTGCTCGAGGAGCTGCGCGCGATCTGTTTGTCTCTTCCCGAGACGAGCGAGAGCAAACAGTTTGGCAACCCGGTGTGGCGTGCGGGCAAGAAGGTGTTTGCGCAAGCCTACTGCTATCGAAGCGATCTCAAGCTGACGCTGGCGTTCTGGGTGGGCGTCGATCAGCAGGCGCTATTGATTCGCGACCAGCACTTCAGCATCCCACCCTACATCGGGCACAATGGCTGGATCGCGCTCGATGTCACCAAGGATGCGAACTGGCGCGAGATTCGTTCGCTGGCGCTGTTCAGTTATCGACACTTCGCGCTGGCTCGGATGTTGAAGGTGCTGGACGCAGGCGGAGAGCCGGCTGGCGCCGCGTTGAAGAAAACGGCGGGGAGGGCCAGGAAAAAGGCCGCTCGCTGAAGTTCAAGGAGTCCGGCAATGGAAACAACGAGCCCTGCGCGTCGCGAAACCTTCGACATAGAAGGCTGCAAGATTTCCTGCCTCGTCGCCGGCCAGCGCGACAGCCCCGCGGTCCTACTGCTGCATGGTTTCCCCAGCTCGGCGCAGACGTTCAGAAAGGTCATTCCCCGCCTGGCCGACGCAAGTTTTGCAGTCGCGCCCGACCTGCCGGGCTTCGGCCAATCGGACGTCATCGCGGATGCCACTTTCGGCCGTATCGCCGACTTGATGGAAGCTTCACTGGCCAGGCTCGGCGTCGAGCGCACCTATCTATATGTACACGACTTCGGCGCACCCGTCGCACTCGAACTGGCGATGCGCGATCCGAGCCGTGTACTGGGCCTGATCATTCAAAATGCCAACGCTCATCGCACCGGCTTCAGCCCCCAATGGCAGGACACCATCAACTTCTGGAACAACCCTTCCCGGGAAACCGAACGCGCCGCCACCGCGCACCTCACATTCGAAGGCGTGCGAGATCAATACATCGGCGGAATCCCGGAGGACGTGGCCTCGCGCGTGACCGATCAATACTGGATCGAAGACTGGCGCACAATGAACCAGCCCGGCCATCTCGAACTGAACCGCGCCCTGGTCGCCGACTACGGCCGCTACGCAGCCCGATTCGAGCAAATCGGCGAGTACCTCCGCGAGCATCAACCTCCTGCACTCATGCTCTGGGGAAGACACGACATTTTCTTCGACATCGCCGAAGTCCTGTCCTGGATCCAGGACCTGCCGCGCATGGAAGCCCACGTCCTCGACGGTCCCCATCTTCTTCTCGAGACCCACGCCGGGGTTTGCGCCGAGCTGATCGTGGATTTCATCTCGCAGAATGCGCTGGCGCAGGGCTCGGCGGGCGTCACATGAACGCCCGCCGAGTTCGAGCTCAGGGCTGCGTCACCACGACATCGTCATAGGTGGTGGCCGACTTGTACATGACAGCGCCATAACGTCCTTCGCTGATCGCCGAGTCCGTGGCCTCGAGAACGAGGCGGTTGCCGACATACACACGCAACTGATCCCGAATCGCCTCCAGACGCAGCGGGTACCAGGTGCCGGTCGAAACGGTGAAAGGAGCCGAATCGAGCACCTGGGTGACTCCGTTCACCAAGCGTCGCAACGAGATCTCGTTGCTGTTACGAACTGTCACGTAATAGTAGTTGCTCGCGTCTCGATAACGGACGAACAAGCCAAACCACGGCTGAGTACCCGTGCCGACCGCGTCCTGGCGGAGGCGTGCGTAGATGCTCTGATCCGTCGATGAATGGCCGGTGAAGGAACTTGCGCCGCCGGCGGTGGAGGTCTGAAAGTGCATCGGCTCGGCGGGGAAGAGAGGAACGCTCCACTGACCGGCCACTCGTGTCCACAATGCCTCGCGTATGAAATCACTCTCACTGAACAGCGTGGCCTGTGGGCTCGGAGTGACGATCACGTTGTCGTAGTCGGCGGCGGTCTTATACATCAGCAGCGCCGCCTGTCCGTGACTTAGTGAAGCATCGACAGCATTCAACAGAGCGACGCCGTTTACATACGCCGTGATCGTGGTGCCAATCGCTTCGAGGCGGATTCGGTAATCGGCGCCCGCGGTCACCGGCAGGTTCGCCGATGCGAGTGTCTGGAAAACTCCGTTCACCATTCGCTTCAACTGCACTACGCCAGAGCTACGAGCAGTCACATAATAGTAGTTCGCCGCGTCCAGTCGACGCACGGCCAGGCCGAACCAACGATCGTTGCCGGAGAACGCGGTGGGACGGATGTCCGCCTGGATGGATTGATCGGTCCAGTCGCTGTTGCTCAACACCGAGGTCGCATCCGCAGCGAGACTCGATTGTCGATAAACGCGCGAAGCGGGGGTCGTCGCCACGGACCAACTGCCACCGGCGAGCGGCGTCCAGCGCGACGCGTTGCCGGATTGGAAGGTGTCCTGGATCATGGACGGTTGCGATGGCAGCGTGCTCGGCACTTCGAAAACATAGGCCGCGCCTTGATCGCGGAATGCATCCAGAGCGATGACGCGACGGCCGGAGATATCGAGGGTGAGAGCGCCTATTTCTCCGCCGGGCCGAGTGAGGCGCGCGATCTCGGTGGCGGCGCCGGAAGTGCTCAGATCAAAAACAGAGATCACTCGATTGAACAACAGCGCGGCCAGAGTACCGCTGATCTTCGCTTCAGCAGCCGGGACGCCGAATTCCTCTCGCTCCAGGCGTTGACTGAAGCTCCAGATGCCGGCGGACCGCCGGTACAACTCCGAGCCATTGAGAATGGCCAGACTGCCCGCGATGGCGATGGGCACACCTTGCCCGATGGGATAACTCACCGTTTGCGCAGGTGCGGTCCAGGTGGCCGGTGCGCCGTTGAAGAAATAAGTGGCGGCCGTGCCATCGTTGAGTCGCGGGGCAGCCAGCAAGGTCGTGTTTCCCGATATCGCTGCCAGTGCATATGAGCCTCCGTCGCAACTGACGGGCGCGCTGGCGGCTACGCCGACACGGACCCAGGTCCCGCTCGCATTTTTGCGAAATGCCTCTGCCTGAGCATTCGAACAAGTCAGCGTGGCGACGACGATCGTGCCGCTGTCGATGTCAAGATCGAACGCTGCACCACCGAGAGCGAGTGGTTGAACAGGACTGGGTTGCCAACCCGAAGCGGTGCGCTCGAAGACGTACAGCTCGCCGACGATGTGCGCGATGACGTTGCCGCGTATCGCAACGTATCCAGGTCGTCGAAACTCGGCCAGGTAGCTCACGGGCGCCAACGTTTGCATGTGCTGCCATGAACCGTTGCTGGCGCGACGGTACACAACGGCCACATGCGTGACCAGAAACTCGTCTTCTTCCATGTCCCATTCTTCCGCCGCAAAGCCGACCACTGCGTAGTCGCCATCGATGGCGACCGATTCGGTCTCGGTGAAGCGTGGGTCCGGCGCTCTGAGCGTCGCCGTCGGCTCGAGCACGGGCGGCATGGCCCAGGCGAACGGAGCCGCGAGAAAAGTTATAAAGAAAATCGACAGTAGATTTGTCAGTACAGCTTCGTCAGTCAATCGTCGAGCGATCCGAGTGACACGGATCGGCCAGGTTTCCGCGTACATGGAAATCTCCCAGGTTCGGCCCAACAAACAATTCCCAGGAGAGCTATCGTTCCGTGCACAGGCAAGTTCCGGTTCGAATGTGACGTGCGTCACGTTTCGTGGCACATGTTTTCGGAGCGCGACGACGCAATGCGATGGCCTGAAGAGTTTCCCTACGAAGCCAGCGCGCGTCGACGCGTTTCAGTCATCAGCGAGCTCATGCTTGCAGGCGCCTCGACCAGGTCGATCTAACGAATCAGTTTGCGGACCACTTCTTCAGGCAGTCGACGGCCGCGACCGAGCCGATAGAGTTCGTCGCGTTCGGCGCGCCCAGGCCAGGTGCAGCTGACGCTCGATCTCGTTGTTCAGTCGCATGCGTTTCGCTTCTCCAGGTTGCGAGGACGATTGGCGATGCGCGCGCGATACACCTCCATGATTCTCGTACCGGTGCTTACTTAGACATCGGCGTTTTCGCGGCGCTGGCTCAGTACTGAAGAGAGATCTCGCAATCTCGATACAGAGACAGGTACTGATGAGCAGGGCATGCGCCGCAACAGCTGTGCTCGTTCATTGGTCCCTTGATTGCGTCGCTGCGTTGGTTGCATGATTTCCGCGAAACATCGTTTGCTCCATTACAAGGCTCGCTCGCTCTCATCATGCTTCGAGTGAGCCCACGACATCGCAATCCGAGTTCCTACGTCAGTGCCGCATGTGTGGCGTGATCGCTTTGCTTTCCTGGCCGTTGACGAAGAAGGAGTGGCGATATGCAACTGAAATCGATGTCGAGACCAGTCACGGAAGTGACTGAGGCCGCGCCTCGGCGCGTGGTGCTCACAGGCAGTCGTGGTGCCGAGACTGGTGGGCCATCGTTATCCGAGAAGTTCCTCGTCGTACGCGGCAAGCGCGAGGCGCCACTGCCACGCAGACGTCCGCGATTGGGCGGGCTCGAAACCATTCTCGGTCAGGACGATCGCACTCGCATTCTCGATACCGATCAGGCGCCCTGGCGTCAGATCTGTGCATTGGAAATCGAGTCTGCCTTCGGCACTTTCATCGGCACCGGCTGGTTCGTCGGGCCCAAGACGCTCATCACCGCCGGCCACTGCGTGTTCGACAGCACGCAGATGAACGGTTGGGCCTCGAGTATCACCGTGACGCCGGGCCGCAGCGGAGAAGCAAAGCCGTTCGGCTCGTTGCAGGCCAGTCGTTTCTCTTCGGTCGATCGATGGGTCCAGAGCCAGGATCCGGACTACGACATCGGCTGCATCCATCTGGACCAGCCGGCGCCCGACAGTCTGGGCAGCTTCTCGGTGGCGGTGCTGTCCAATGCGGATCTGCAGAATGCACTGGTGAACATCAGCGGCTATCCGGGCGATCGGGGTGACGGCCGCGAACAATACTTCCACGCCAATCGCATCCTTCGCGTCGGGCCGCGACGGGTCTTCTATGACGTCGACACCTTCGGCGGGCAGAGCGGCTCCCCGGTGTGGATCTATGAAGACGGCTCCGATGTGCCCGTCGTCGTCGGCATCCACGCCTATGGCACCGGCGGCACGCCAGCGGACTTCGGCATTCTCGCCAACTCCGCTCCGCGCATCGTTCCGGAAGTGCTGGAGCAGATCCGCAAATGGATGGCTGAAAACGGTGACGCAACCGCGTGACTGAGGGACGCAAGGTCACGGTGAGTCGTGCCGGTCGAGTGCTGGATGCATCCGGCCGGCCCGTCGCCGGTGCGGTGGTCGCTGTCGTCTCAGGCACCGCACCCACTCCCGAAATCGGCATCCGCAGCGGCGCCGACGGTCGCTTCACCGTCGCGCTGCCGGCGGGGAAGTTTCGGTTGCAGGCACATGCGCGGGGGCAGGCTGGCGCGGTTGAAGTCGACGGCGGCGGCGGCGAGGAGATCGTGATCCAGATTCAGTCGAGCCCGTAGTCGGCGAGGGAAGATCGAGCGCGTCCGCGAAGGGCTGACCTGCTACTCATCCGATGCCTCATCACCGGCTTCAAGGCCATCACATGCGCGCCGCATGCACGCTGCAGATTGTGAAAATCATCACTTCGTTCCAGCCGCGCTGTGATTATGTTGCTCGTCGTCGACCGATGAGCAAACAACAGCCATAGCCGCCCGGCGGTGGCCAGTAACGCGGCTCTCGGCAAAACACGACCACCGAGAGCAGCGATGCAGATCAACTTTTTGCGGAATGCGGCAACCTGGCTGAGTGCCGGCGCCACGTTCGTCGGCCTGGTCCTGAGTGCGCCGTCCGCCATGGCGGGCAGCAGTGAGTATCTGTCGCGTCCGGAAGTGCGGTCCTTCATCGAGACCATGCAGACCGAGCACGCCTTGGATGTGGCGGAGCTCGAACGCATCCTGGGTAGTGCCCGCCATCAGCCCACGGTGGTGCGCTTGATCGGGCCGGAGCGGCCGAAGACGGCGCCGCCGCCGGTGCGCTCGTATCCGCGATATCGAGCGAAGTTTTTGACGCAGGTCCGCATCGCTGCCGGAACCCAATACTGGGACCTGCATGAAGAATATCTGCGCCGCGCGGAGGCGCAGTTTGGCGTGCCGGCAGAGGTGATCCTCGGCATCCTGGGCGTCGAGACTGCGTTCGGTCAAAACACCGGGTCGTTCCGCGTCGTCGATTCACTGGCGACGATTGCGTTCGACGGCCCCCGACGGCAGGAATACTTCCGCGACGAGTTGAAGGAACTGCTGCTGCTCGCGCGGGACATGAATATCGATCCGCTCGCCATCAAAGGCTCCTATGCGGGCGCGATGGGCCTGCCGCAGTTCATGCCGTCGAGCTATCGACGCTACGCCGTCGATTTCGACGATGACCAGTCCATCGATCTGATCGGCAGTCCCGCCGACGCCATCGGCAGTGTCGCCAGCTATCTCAAAGCGTATGGTTGGAACGAAGGTGAAGCGGCGACTGTGGCGGTGAAGTTGCCCGCCGGCGCTGAAGCGGAGTTGGTGACAGGCTTGGAACGTGCGCACGACGCGGCCGAGCTGCGGGAGCGAGGCGTGAAGTTCGCCGCTGCGAAGCTGCCCGAGGGCTTGTGCTCGGTGGTCGAGCTGCCCACGCCGGGCAAGCCGTCGAAATACATCGCCGGCTTCGGCAACTTCGAAGCGGTGACGCGCTACAACCGTTCGACGTTTTATGCCACCGCCGTGCTGGAGCTCGCTGAAGCGATCCGTGCGGCCCGTACGCAGCAGATGACCGTACGGGCCGACACAGAGTCGCCGACCGGCTAACGACCGAACACGGCCGCGATGGCGCTGCTGCCACGGCCGAGCGGGTCTTTGCGAATGGCCTTCTCCTCTTCACCGACCTGGGTGAACAGGGCGTTCAGACTTTGCGTGAGCACGTGCTGCTCCAGGTCCAGATCGGGCTTGTTGGTCAGCGGCAATTGTTTGTAAGCCGTCAGCAATTGCTGATACTGGTTGTAGAAGCCGATCTGCCGCAGATTGTTTTGAATGATGGGCAGATACTTCTGGCGCAGCTGTGATTCAGTGTTCTGGCGAAAGTAGGCGGTCGCCGCGGTATCGTTCCCGCGCACGATGCCCATCGCATCGGCAACCGTCATGTTACGCACGGCGTCAATGAAGATTCCCTTGGCCTCGAGCGCGGCGCGCTCGGCGCCTTGATTCATCAGCTTCTCGATCTGATCGATTTGCCCGCCCAGCCCGAACTGGCGCAGCCGCGAGGCGATGGGCTGCACGGGTTCAGGTAAGCGGATGCGGTAGATCGAGCTGTTCTGGTAGCCGCCGGTCTTGGACAGCATGTCCGCGGCCCGCGTGCTGCCCAGTTCGAGCGATTCTTTCACCGCGCGAGCCAAGGCAGATTGATTGGAAGTGCCGGCGGTTCCCGCGCTGGCCTCCAGAATCTGCGACATCTCGGCGCATGCGCCCAAGCCCAAAGTCACCGCTAGGGCAACGCCCGCAGCCAATGTCGCGCGAGCGCGCCGAGGAATTTGCACTCCACCCATCTACAGCCTTCCTGTCAGTCGTGAGCCGAAAGGGGCGAAGTGTAGCGCGTGCGCGCCGGAGGGGCCTTGCGGCCTGTCGCAGTGGGGAAAGAGTGCGCCGGGACACGGGCTCCCGGCGCGGAGGTTTCCCAGCTCGATGCTGGCGATCAGTAGTTGGTGTTGCCCGACTGCGCGCAACTCGCCCACGGGCCGATGCAGATGGTGCCGGCGTTGCGCAGGCGGCTGTTGGTCAGACGCGCCGTGCTGCTGGAGCTGTCGGTGCGGAACACCCCTTCGTTCATGCTATTGATATCGCAGCGATCGAACGTCACGTCGACACGGAAGGTCGTACCGCCATTCTGTCGCAGCGCCTTGCCGGCGCGATGGATGATGCAGTTACTCACGTTCAGCGTGGACGCCGCATTCACCTGGAAGAACTTGTCGTCGGCGTCGTAGCCCTCGATATTGCGCACGGTGGTGGTGCCCGAGGACTTGATGGTCATGGCGTCTTCGCCGACGTTCATCCAGTAGATGTTGTCGAGCACGGCGCCGTTGTAGGTGTGGATGCCGTCCGCGCCATTGTTGCCGATGACGATGTTACGAAGGGTAGCGCCGTTCTCGACCCGGAACACCGGCTGCTGGCCTTCCGATTGGCTGCCGTCGCCCAAGGCCGAGCCTGCGTTGAAGCGTTGGCAACCACCGTCATAAGTGCCGCTGGTCACGCGAATGGTCGCGTTCACAGTGGTCTGCGCACCGCCAGTCCCGCATGAAGAACCGGTGATCGAACCGCCGCCGCCACCGCCAGAGGGCGTGGCCGAAGCGGTGTTGGAGTTCTCAGCCACGCCGTTGACGGTGTTCTTGATCCAGTAGTAGTAGGTCGTGCCTCCGCTCACGCCGGTATCGACGTAACTGCGTGTGCTCGCGCTCACACTTGCGATGCGCACGCGTCCGTTCGGATTCGAGTCCAGATCGCGATAGATCTCCTGAGTGGTGGCGGTGCTGCCGGAGTACGACCAGTTGAGCGAGACCTGGCCGTTACCGGCCGACGCCGTCAGGTTGATCGCGCCAAAGGCCGTGCCGGCGGTCGCCAGCAGCAGTCCCCCGAAAAACAACTTGCGAATCATTGTCCATCTCCTGTCCGTTGGATGTTTGGAACAAAGCGAGTCCTAAGCCGAGCGACAGTGCGGGCCTGAAACAGCGGAAAAACACGGGCGCAAGAACCCGAATTGCGTGCTGATCCTTCGGCACACATTGCCTCTCCGACCTGGTTTGGATACCGGGTGTCGCCCCCCTGACACCGGTGTCAGGGACCGTACAAGGGGACCTCATCGGGAGATATACGTATAAAGTGCAGCGCTCGGCGCCGGGGTTCGCCTGAGAGCGATCACAGCTGCTGGCCGGTAGAATCCGCGACAGTTCTCTCGAGCCTCGGCCGTTGTCCCAGATGTTCACCCCCAGCTGTTCCATCGCTATCCGCTCCTATGGATCGGCGAGCACCGCCGACAGTCACGCGTTCGCGCAGATCGCGTTGCCGCTCGAGGGTGAGTTGTCCATGGACATCGCGGGGCGTGAGTCGGTGCTAGATCGCTCCAGGGCCGCCTATGTCGAGCCCGGTTCCAGGCACGACCAGGTCAGCCATGGAGTGAATCGATCGCTGATTCTCGACTTTTATCCAAACGACCTCGATACACGCGCCGCCGACCGGCTGGCTCTGCGTCCGTACCTGCCAGTGACGCCAGAAGCGACTCACCTGATTGACTACATGGGCGCGATGGTCGCGAGCGAGCGCATGCTTCCACACAGGTTGAAGCTTTGGGTGCCGCTGTTGGTGGATGCATTGCTGGGCGATGCGCCTCGCATCGCTTCGCGGCTGGCCCGATTGCTTGCAGCCATCGAGGCAAATCCTGCGCTGGACTGGACCGTCGAAGTCATGGCGGGGAAGGTGGGGGTGAGCGCCAGCAGGCTGCATGCCATCTTTCAGGAAGAGTTGGGCAAGTCGCCGCGCGCCTGGCTCGCCGAGTTCCGCTTGAATCTGGTCTGTCGTTTGTTGGTCGACACTGAGCTGCCCATTGCGGAGCTCGCCTATCGCTGCGGCTACGCGGACCAAAGCGCGCTGACCCGCGCCATGCGCAACGCGATGGGGCTTACTCCCGCGGCCTATCGGCGTCAGGCAAGAGCCCAAGCCTAAGACACGCGATTTCCGATCAAGATGCAGTGGCCATGTGACGCATACCCTGCGCGCCATGGCGGAGGTACGCGTGTCCAACAACAAAGTTCTCGAAGGTGTCGCTTGCGGCATCGGCGCGGGCGCGCTGTGGGGGCTGGTTTTTCTGGCGCCGGAGCTGGTCCCGGAATTCGGCCCGTTGCACCTGACGGTCGGCCGCTATCTGTTCTACGGTGTGTTCTCGGTGCTGCTGATCGCACCGCTGTGGCGGAGGGTGATGCCGAAGCTGAGCCGACGCGAGTGGATTGCGTTGGGTTGGCTCGCCTTCGCGGGCAATATCTTTTACTACGTGCTGCTTTCGAGCGCGGTTCGACTGGGCGGCATTGCGATGACGTCGCTGGTCATCGGTTTCTTACCTGTCGCCGTCACTATCGTGGGCAGCCGAGATCAAGGCGCAGTGCCGCTTCGTCAGCTCGCGCCATCGCTTGCTCTGTGCGTGCTCGGTGCTTTATGCATCGGAGCGGAAGCGCTCTCAGGCGCGACGTCCGCGTCCATCGTCGAGCAATCCGCAGGCCTGCTGTGCGCGATTGGCGCACTGGTGTCGTGGACGTGCTACGCCGTCTGGAACAGTCGCTGGCTGACCAAGCTTCGGCAAGTGTCTGGTCATGAGTGGAATCTGCTCACTGGCGTGATGACCTGTGCGCAGGCGCTGTTGCTGCTTCCGTTTGCTCTTGCTTTCTCCGACGGATCTCACTCGGCCGCCGCGTGGACGCAACTCGCCGGTGTGTCGGCGGGCGTGGCTGTGTTGGCCTCCATCACAGGCAATGCTCTGTGGAATCGCATGAGCCGGCTTCTGCCGCTGACACTGGTGGGGCAGATGATTCTTTTCGAGACCTTGTTTGCATTGATCTACGGCTTCGTCTGGGAGCAACGTTTGCCCACTCCCTTGGAAACCGTTGCGTTCACGCTGGTGTTCCTCAGCGTGGTGTCATGCCTCGGCGTGCACCGGAAGGCGCAATCGTCACTGCTCGATCACTCGGGTGGTGACGCCGTCGCGAGTGAAGGCAAATCTTAGGATCCACACTCGAGGGCGCTGCTTGTCGGAAGGAACGAAACGCCATTCTCGAGCGGCGTTCTCCGCGGCGCGGGCGAAATGTTTGCTGCGGCCGGGGTCTTCCATGAGTGCGCCGACCACATTGCCGGAAGGATCCACCAGCACTCGCACCATGACGAAGATGCGGCCTTGGATTTTGCTCAGCGCGTTCTGCGAAACGTCGGGCAGCACTTGATGCAAGACCTCCGGCGGCAGAGCCGATGGAGTTGGCGGAACAGCGAGCTCGCTCGATGGCTTCGGATCCGTGGGTACGACTGCGACGGAAGGAGTTGAGGTCGAGGGAGCAGGAACGGCTCCTGGTTGCAGGTCGGCTTGCGGAGTCGGCGTGGCGCGCGAACCGATCCATACCGCGAGCGCGATTAGAAGTGCCCCTGCGAATACACCTGCGATGGCTGCGGGTCGATCCGGCAAGGTCAGCGAGCGCTCGCCGAATCTCTGCGGCGGGGTGGCTTCTTGCGCAGCTTTCGGCGCATGAGGCTGTGGCGCTGGATCTGATTCGTGCGCAGTCGCAACCTTCACAGGCGCGGTGGATTCTGGAATGGATTCGCGCGCGGCCTTCACGGGCGCGGTCGATTCTGAGATGGATTCGCGCGAGGTCAATGCGCCCGGAGGCGGCTTCGGAATCGATTCTGGCGGCGACGGAAGTTTATATTGCGTCCTGAGCTCGATGACGGTGGGACGTTCCGCTGCATTCTTGTTCAAGCAGCGGCGCACGGTATCCACCAACTCGCTCGGCAAAGCGTCTGGTAAGTTCGGCGCCGATCCCTGCAGCGCCGGCCTGCGCTGAGTGAGCGCCTCGACCAAGGTCATGCCGAGACTCAACATATCGTCCGCCGTGGAAACATCATGACTCACGGCACGAACCGTGTCGCTCGCCAGCTTCAGCTGATCGCCTGCAGCCAGAAGATTCGACGGCTTCAATTGACCGTGCGCGAGGTCGCGTCGATGCAGGTAGGTGAGCGCTTCGAGCGTGGGGACCAGCAGCTCCTGAACTTCCTCGGCAGCCAGCGGGCGGTGGCGAAGGATGCCGGCGAGGGTCTGATCGGCATGTTCCATCACGGCGAACACGAACTCGTGACCTGCCAACTGGCACCGCCCCACGTCGAACAAACGAATCAGATGAGGGTGGGAGAGAGCGGCGGCCGCTTGCCACTGCGACTGCAACACCTGTGCTTGCGAACCATGGGCTCGCACCAGTTTGATCGCGGCGTCGGCGAGGCCTTTTGACTTATGTTCGGTCAGGAACACGGCGCCGTGAGCCGAATGGCCGAGCAGACGGCGCAAGGGAAAGACGCCATTCACGATCTGGCGTTCCCATTGCGTCCAGTCCTCGGTTTCCGCTCGATTCAGTTCCGCGTTCATCCATGATTTATTCGGCGCGGGTGCCGATTGGATTCTAGACGTCCGTCTAAGGCCGCGAGAATTCCGCAGGCTGCAAGGCGGCGTGCGTGAAGCGCGCTTCGCGAACCGCCCCATTGAAGTAATTCACCCGGTTCATTCGAGTCCCGATCGACGCGCGCCCGGCGCCCTGCGCCTTGAAGGCAATCGCCGCTTCCGCTTGCAGCTGCCCATCCACATAGGCGCGGTAGGTTGTGCCGTCATAGGTCTGAGCGACGTGGTACCACTTCTTAGTGGGGAACAGTTTCTCGGGCACGATCAGAACCTGGCTGTAGCCGGGGCCTTTGACGAACGCGTCCAGATACCACTCGTCGCGCACCACGCGGATTTCGAACAGGATCCGTGTGTTGCCTTTGCCCGGGTCGACCGGCGGCTGTTCGGCCGATTCGAGATGAAACCAGCGCTGCTCGAACGCGCCGCCATCGGGACGAAACACCGCCTCGAAGGTGAAAGTGTCTGCGCCGGCGAGCGGATGATTGTCGATAAAGATCGCGTCCTCCCGACCGTCGAACGCCACCGCCTTGCCCCACGGACTGGCCACCAGTCGCGGCTGGCCTTCGAGCCGCGCGGCGTGTCCGCCGATCCGTTGCAGGTTATCGAAGGTCCACACTGTCTGGGATGGACCGGCGAGCGCGGTCGGTCGATGCAAGACCAGGGCGGCGGCTGCGCTGGCGCCGAGGAAGGTTCGTCGATCGAGAAGTTTCATGCGTCCCTATTATGGCTGAGGACGTCTGGAAAAACTCCCGTCTTGAACCATCTTGCCGGACAGTGCACCCTGCGCAGACCGACCATCGCGCGGGGAAGGCAGCCATGCAAGATCGACGTAGCTCCGGCCGAGATGCAGATCCGCACGGACAGCGCCTGCCCATCAAGCTCGATTCCACGTCGAACGGTGAATTCCTCCCGGTGCCGCTGAGCGACTCGCTGCGCGCGGCAAATGCGCTGGCCTCGCAATGGGCGGAGTCGTTTGCACGGAAGGTCAATCGCAGCCGTCGCTCATTTCTGGTTTCAACATGTGGCGCGGCGTCCACGTTGTTGGCGTTCAATGCCGCTCATGCACGCGACCGTCGGCCCGGCGGGTTCTTTGAAATATCCAAGGAGGCGCCGCTCGAGCCGCAGCTCGCCGCGGCCGAACTGGGCAAGCAAGAATTCATCTTCGACGTGCAGGGGCATTTCGTGAACCCCGACGGCGCGTGGCTGCGCACCGTGCCGGAAGGCGCGAAGCCGCTGTCAGATTTTCCGAAAGCGTCGTGCGAGCTCTCCCAGGCCGCGGGCGAGCGCAGCTATCTCAAATGCCTCGGCGCCGATGAGTTCATCAAAGATGTCTTCCTGGATTCGGATACCGACATCATGGTGTTGAGCTTCGTGCCGTCGACGCGCGAGGGCGAGCCGCTGACGATCGAGGAGGCATTCGCAACGCGTGACATCGTGGAAAAGATGCAAGGCACGAAGCGGCTCATGATCCACGGTCGCGTCAATCCGAATCAACCGGGAGACGTGGAGGACATGGAGCGACTGGCCAAGCTGGGTGTCGTCGCGTTCAAGACCTATACGCAGTGGGGTCCGGACGGCAAAGGCTTTTGGATGACCGACGACGCGGGCATCCGCTTCGTGGAGAAGGCGCGGCAAGTCGGCGTACGAAACATCTGCATCCACAAGGGGCTGCCGTTCGGCCAACGCAGCTACGAGCATTCGACCTGCCGCGACATCGGACCGATCGCCAAGCGCTTCCCGGATGTGAACTTTCTGATCTATCACTCGGGCTATGTCGTCGGTCAGGAGGAGGGCGTGTACGATCCGAAGCGCACCGACGGCATCGACGCGCTGGTCACATCGCTGCTCTCGGCTGGGGTCAAGCCCAACAGCAACGTGTACGCCGAGTTGGGCTCGACGTGGCGCTTTCTATCCATGCGCGATCCGACCAGCGCAGCTCACGCGCTCGGCAAATTGTTCAAGTACGTTGGCGAAGACAACGTGCTGTGGGGAACGGATTCGATCTGGTATGGCTCGCCGCAGGATCAGATCCAGGCGTTCCGCACATTTCAGATTGCCGAGCAGCTGCGCGAGGCGCACGGCTATCCGACCATGACACCGGAGCTACGAGCGAAGGTCTTCGGCTTGAATGCAGCCAAGCCGTACAATCTCTCGCCGGCGGACATCCTCGAACAGACGAAAGGCGACGCTGTGGCGCGTAGTCGCCTGGCGTACTCGGAAGCGCCCAATCCTTCGTTCGCGACTCACGGTCCGCGCACGCGACGCGAGTTTCTGAATTTGCGGCAGTGGCAGGGCTCAGCACCCTGAGAATCAGCCCTCCTTCGTTGGCGAAGGAGGGCTGGTGAGGGACGACGATTCGCAGCTCGCCGCCCGAACTCGACTTTAAAAGTCGATGGTGAGGAGCCCGAAGATCTGACGACCCATGGCGTCGTACACCTGCGGCCAGGTATTGCCGTTGCATGGACCGGTCGGGCAGCTGCTGGAGCCGTTTAGCGGAGGATCTTTGTCCAACAGGTTGTTCACACCCACACGCACCGTGTAGCGCTCCGCCAGCGTCATGGCGCTGGTGAGATCGAGGTAGCTGCGGCTGCCGAGGCGCGAGTCGGTGGGCAGCACGCCCTCCACCTGACCAAGGAACGACAGGAACTGGTTGCTGTCCTCGGCGTCGCGTTTCACCTCGTCGAAGTAACGCCAGCTGAGCGTCAAGTCGATGCCGGCCCACGGGGTGCGCCAGGTCGCATCGAATTTGTGACGCCATTCGGGCGCGGGCACCAGACACACCGAGCCGTACAGTCCGGCGCAGTCGTAAGTGACGCCTTGTTGCGGCGTGAACTCCAGCGAGTCGAGCAGGGTGGCGACGAAATCCAGGCCGAGCCGGCCGCCGCCACCGAGATCGAATGCATAGGAAACATCGAAATCGATGCCCGAAGTGCTGATCTCGCCGATGTTCTCGAACGTGTCGACGACATAACCGTTGACGGACTGCCACAGCGAGCCGTCGGCGTCGCGCTGGATGCGACTGCAGGTCTGCGGATCGCCGGTGCGCGCGCACATCAGCAATGTGAAATCCGCATTCGGATTCTGAATCGCATCCTCGATCTTGATATCGAAGTAGTCGATGTTGATGCGCAGCCCGGGCAACGCCCGCGGCTGGAAGGCGAGACCGAAGGAGAGCGTGTCGGCCGTCTCCGGCTTCAGATCGGGATTGCCGCCAATCAGGCCGTTGTACTGAGCCGCGGAATTGTTTTGGATCGTGCCGTAGTCCTCGGGCGCGACACCGGTGCGAACGCACTCTTCGAGCGATGCCCCCGGCAACTCGCCGCCCGCGACGTCACTGGCGCAAATGTCGATCGTTCCGTCCAGGCCCACCGCCTGAATGCCGTAAAGCTCTGTGATATTCGGCACGCGTACCGAGCGCTGATAGCTGGCGCGAGCGCGGATATCGCTGATCGGCGACCACTCCAGACCGAGCTTGTAGGTGTCGGTGCTGAAGTCCAGATCGTAATCGGAGTAGCGATAACCGGCTTCGGCGGACAGACTCTGCGCGAACGACTTGCCTTCGACCAGCGGCAGTCGCGCCTCCATGAAAAAGTCACGAGACGTGTAGCTGCCCTCCACAGGAGTGGTGGCGCCACCCGTGCCGGCGCCGTCGCCGGACTGTAGCGCCAGATCCGGCGTCAGCTCCGATTCTTCATGACGCCATTCCACGCCGAAATTCATCATCAAGCCCGACTCGGCCGAGGGCAGTTTCCAGCCGTAACCGGTGAAATCGCCGGTCACGGACGCGTTCAGAATGCGCTCGGTATTCGTGCCGCGTTGGACCAGCGGGATCTGCAGATAATTGATCTGCTCCGGCGTGATGCCATTCAGCTGGAAGGGATTGTAGGGAACACACGCTGGATCGACGCCGGTAATGACGGATCGACACACCGGGTTGCCGTTCGCATCGCGCACCACGTCGAGCGCGCGACCGATGCGAGTGATGGAGAAATCGCCAGTGGCCAGCGACGACAACTCTGTCTGACCGAACTGGCCGTACGCATCGTACGACCATGCATCGGTCAGCTGACCGCGCAAGCCTACGACAGCGCGGAAGGCCTCGTGTGTGATGTCACTTTTCCGCGGCCCGCCTTCCACGTTGCGCTTGCCGATCCGAATGTTGACGGTGTCGGTGGAGTCTGGCGCTGCGGACAGGCCGAACTGCTGGCAGAACACCTGCTGTTCGTCGGCGGTGAAGTAGGGGTGATTGCACGGCACGGTGAATTCCTGGTTGAAGATACCGCTGGGCGCGATCTGCGCCACCGAGCGGTCTTTCATGAACATGAATTCGCTGTACACGGTCTGCGACTCGCCCACGTCCAGGTCCATGAACAAGCCGGCGGTGTAGCGCTCATCCGGGCGCTGATAGAAATTCAGCGGGCCGAAGTTGTAGGCGTCGGTGGCGCCCGCATACGGCCGCAAGCCGCCGTCGGCATCCAGAATCACGTTGTTCGCCAGGTTGCCGGTGATCGGGTTGCGAACCTGCATGCGCGTCGGGTCGGTGGTGGACGAGCCGCCGCAGCTGAACACGTCACCCGAATTGAAACTGCACGCGCTGTAATCGAAATCTTTCTGCAGCACTGCTTCAACGTCGCGATAGGTGGCGTAGAAGGTGGCGTTGCCGCGCGCGTCGGCGAAGTTCGATCCCATGACGAACGAGAAGTCGCGGGTATAGCCGTTGCTCACGTTGCTCTTCGGCAATGCGTACCCCTTGTCGCGCACGATATCCGCCACTGCGTTGTCGTTCTCGTGCTGATTGAAGCTGTAATTGGCTTCCACCATCACGCCCTCGAAACGGGTGTTCATGATGAAGTTCACGACGCCTGCCACCGCGTCCGCGCCGTACACGGACGAGGCGCCGCCCGTCAGCACTTCGACGCGCTCTATCAGCGCGCGCGGAATCTGGTTGAGATCGGGCGCGCCGGAATTCACACCGGGCGCGCTGTCCGGATTGCCGGGCATGAGGCGCCTGCCGTTGATCAGCACCAGCGTGCGTTTGGCGTTGAGGCCGCGCAGGTCCACCGTGGCCGTTCCGGTCGAGCCGTTGGAGATGGTCGAGCCTTGTGCCGCCATGGCCTGCGGCAGCTGATTGATGATGTCTTCAACGCGCACCTTGCCCGTGACCTGGATGTCTTCGGAGCTGATGGCTGTCACTGGACTGATGCTGGTCATGTTCGGCGATGAGATGCGCGAGCCAGTCACGACCACTTCTTGAATGGGCGCGTCCGCAGCCATCACCGTTGGCGCGGCGAGTGCCGCCACGCTGGCCGACAGCACTCCGCGCACTGCCCTTCCGATTGCAGTGTTACTCATGATCAATCCCTCCCAGATGTTTTCTAGTTGGCGAGCAGCTGGCGACCGAAGCGATGCGCCGCCAGCGAAATCGGCAAGCCCACGCAGACCATGTGAATGAACATTTGCTCCAGCACCTGCAGTGGCGGTGGAAGCTTGAGGGGGCTGGCGGACAACGGCACGACGACGTACGTCATGACCGTGAAAACGAGCAGGCCGTATGCAGCGCCGGCCACGAGGGGATGGCGAATCAGAATATCGAGGCGTCGGCTGGCGAGCACGAATACCAAGGCGATCACGGCCATGATCGCGTAGTGAAGCAGCAGACCGAGCCAGGCGGTCGATGCGCCGTGAGAGAAGGCGTCCCTGCCGAGCAGACCGCTGGAGATGCTCTGCAGGACGCGTATCGCTGGAACATCGCGCAGTGTCCAGACGGTAATGGCGGCCAGGATATCCGCGGTCCCCGCCACGGCGGTGCCTAGCAGCACCGGGCTGATCAAAGAACCGGCTATGTCAGACGCATCCAGCGACGTTTGTTCCAGAACTCTCCCGTGCGACATCGCCTGTGCTCACATGCGTGTAAATGCAGTGGCGCAGATGGTTCAACATCGCAGCCTGGCGCGCGCGCATGTTCGGCTGAGGAGCAGCGCAGTCGGATAGAAATGATGTGCAGGGCCCAGGGCGCTCGACGGCGCCCATCGCAGCGATCCGCGCGGCGGCGCTACTTTTGTTCGACTTGTTCGAGGGCGCCCGCCCTCAACGGGTCATCGGGCGCTGGGGACCGTATCCAACCATTGAATCAACACATTCATGTGTTTCATGTACTCGGCGGTCGAGATGCCCATCGGCGGGTTGGGATGGGGGAAGGGCGAGGTGTCGTGCTCGTCCCCCACCTGCGTGCTGGCGAAGTCGCCCTTGGCCACTTGCTTCGAGCCGTCGCCCTTGTAGGGATGGCTGGTCATTCTCAGCGGCGCGGGCCAGTACCCCTCGGCATTGAGCGAGCCGAGCGATGACGCCGCAAGCGTGCGGATGTCGCCGCTCGGCACCGGCTCGTACATCGTCGCAAACAGGCGCGGCAGCTCGGTGGCGTCGGGGCCGGGGAACAGGGGAGATTCTTTCGCCAGTTCCTGCGCCGATTTCGCCTTGGCGGCTTCATAGCGCTGGCGAAGACCTGCGATATCGATACGCCGCGTGGGCGAATAGTGTCCCAGTGTGCGGCGAGGATCGTTGTCGACGTAGTACTCGCCGTTCAAGACATTCGAGCCGCGTCGATGCACATACAAGGGCTTGTTGGTGCCCAGCTCGATGAACGTAGGTACCGTGATCGCTTGACCGTCGCCGCCCGCGTTCGACAGGCGCAATGACTGCAGCCAGTCGAGCGCTTCCGGCACGCGAGCCAGGAATTTCGAATCGCCCGTGAGCTCGTAGAACCGGATCATGTGCGCGATGTTGCTCGCGGTGGTATGCGTCGCCAGCGAGTTCGGTTCGTAGCTGCGCGCGCCAGCGGGGCGAACGTCCAACGTGTATTGCAGGCCCCAGCCCGGTTGCGGCGGACCCTGCTGCGCGCTCAAAAAGAAATTCATGCCGCGCGTGATCGGATCGAGCAGCCGCTCATCGCCGAGCGCTTCGTAACAGAAGATCAGGAAATAAACATTCTGTGCCGACACGTCGTCGTTGAAGGTGAGGAACGAGGTGTAGTCCGGACGTCCATGCTTCGAGAACTCCTCGCTCAAGGGATAACGCTGCGGCCAGCCGCCGATCGGATACTGGCTGTCGAGCACGAACTGAATCGCCTTGTCGAGCGCCGGCTTGTAACGCGGATCGTGCTTCTCCACATACAGGCGCAGCAGGAACTTGGCCGCATCGGCGGTGACTTCGTCATCGAAAGTGGCATTGCCGTAGTAATGCTGGAACTCCTCGAGTCGCCAGGCATTGCGGCCGATGGTCGCATACCAGTCGCGCAGCGAGCGATCGCCGCCGAAATCCACCACGTAGTTCCAGCCGCCGCTCGGGTGCTGGCCCCAGATCAGAGCCGCGCCGACTTGCTCGGCCGCACGGTAATAGAACTCATCGCCGGTGGCGTGATAGGCGTCTAGGAACACGTGACCCATGCTCGACGTGCCCGGCGGTTGCAGCCAGATCATGGTCTCGCGCGCTTCCATCTCGCCCCAGCGACGCGACATATCCGGCAGATAGGTCCAGACATAACCGCCCTTGTACGCGACCTTGTCGGTCATGAAGGTGGTGGCGCGCTTCATGGCGTCGAGCACTTTCTCGCGATCCGCTATGGCGGGAGGTGCAGCGTCGGCGGCGGCAGCATGGAACGGGCTCGCCAGGAAGGCGAGCAGCGAAAGCAGGAGGCTGGCGGCGGTCTTCATAGGGTGCGCATTTTGTGTGCGGGACCGGGATCAGTTCAACGATTTTTTCGGTTAGCATGCCGCTCGAACGCGGCGCCCGATCTTTGTCTTCGGGACAATCGAAGCGTTGACTCGGGACAACAAAGCAGGAGTATCCAGTTATGAGACGACATCACCTCTCGATGCTGTGCGTGGTGCTCGCAGGGCTCGCCGGTTGCGACGGCAACCGTCAGAGCGCCGACAGCGCGGCGCCGGCGAAAAGCTCGGGCATTCCCACGACGGTGACCGACATCGCCGCATCTGATTTGCCGCCCGAGCTGGTGAGCCT
The DNA here is from genome assembly GCF_016801985.1 of Steroidobacter gossypii. GTDB lineage: Bacteria > Pseudomonadota > Gammaproteobacteria > Steroidobacterales > Steroidobacteraceae > Steroidobacter > Steroidobacter gossypii. The sequence continues at coordinate 302,045 of NZ_JAEVLS010000002.1, forward strand.
GGTCAAGAGCGAGGTCCCCGACATGCAGATCGAGGGCGCCGAGCGCAAGGAGCGAGAGGATCGCATTTACTACGACGTGGAAGGTCGGCGCGCCGACGGCTCCGAAGTGGAGCTCGACATCCTGCAGGAGGGCGGCGCCTTCAAGATCGTCGAGATTCAGCGTGACATCGCATGGAGCGAGGCTCCACAGGCCGCACGAGACGCGGCTGCGGGCGCGCAGAACAAGTTCGAGCCGGTGCGCGTGATCGAGAGCAAACAGACTGATGGCAGCGTGATCTACGAGCTGTTCACGGACGGAGCGCCCGAGAAGCCCGCGCTCGAAGTTCGTTTCATGGAGGGCAAAGCGGAAATCCTCGAAGAGGAATGGCCGCACTAAACCGGACTGGGTCGGACCGGGCGGAGGGGAAGCTTACTGCAGGCGACGCCGGACGATGACGACCGCGGCCGACAGGGTGACCGCGGCGATCACGGCTAGCGGCCAGAGGTTCGCGAACACTTCGCTTGCGGGCAGCGCTTTGAGGAAGCTGCCATGCACGATGATCAGATAATGTTTCAGCGGGCTGGCCTGCGCGAGGTACTGCAACGCCAGCGGCATGTTTTCCACCGGCGTGGCGAATCCGGAAATCAGAATGGTCGGCACGGCCACGGCGAACACACCCAGAATCGCCTGCTGCTGGGTCTGGCAGATCGAGGAGATCACCAGGCCCACGCCGACCACCGACAGAATAAACACGATCAACGACAGGAACAGAAGCGGATAGGAGCCGCTGAACGGCACGCGGAACAGCAGAATGCCGGCCGCGGCCATGACGGTCGCCAGCACCACACCGATGATCAATGCCGGCACCATCTTGCCGATCACGATTTCCAGCGGTGTCGCCGGCGAGACCAGCAACTGATCGAACGTTCCGAGCTCGCGCTCGCGTGCGATGGATAGCGCGGTGACCAGTAACGCGATCAGCATGGTGAGAATCGCGCCCAGCGCGGGCACGATGAACCACATGTAAGTCAGGTTCGGATTGAACCAGTTGCGAACCGCCGCGAGCGGCGCCGGGTCGGATCCGGTGCCGCTCGCCTCACCGCCGACTCGAGTGATCACGGAGCTCAGATAGGAGAGGGCGATCTGGCCGGAATTGCCTCTGCGGCCGTCGGCAAGCACTTGCGCGCGCGCCGGCCGACCGGCCGCGATGTTTCTGGAGAAGTCGGCCGGTATATGAAGTGCAACCAGCACCTTGCGCCGATTTACCAGCTCTGCCAGGTGCGCAGTGCTGGTCACCGGAATGATTTCGTCGACGAAGCTGGCGGCTCCGACCTGCGACAGCAATTCGTACGAACCGCGACCGTTGTCTTCGTTGAACACGGCCACGTCGACGTTCTGCACCTCGAGGGTGGCGGCAAAGGAAAAGATCAGCAATTGCATCAGCGGCGGACCGATCAGCATGAAGCGGCTTTTCGGGTCGCGCAGGAAGCTGAGCAACTCCTTGACGATCTGCGCTTTGAGTCGCGTGTTCATCAGTCGAGCGTCTTGCGAGTCTTCTTGGAAGCCACGACGAAAAACACCGTGCCGATCGCGAGCATGGCCAGCATGTTGACCATGAACTGCGGCCACACGTCGCCGGCCAGAAACACCGTCTGCAGCGAGGCGACGAAGTAGCGCGCCGGTACGATCGAGGTGAGCCACTGGATGGGCAGCGGCATGCTGTCGATCTCGAACAGAAATCCCGACAACAGAAACGCGGGCAGGAATCCGGACAACAAGGCGGCTTGCGCGGCGATGAACTGATTCCGGGTCACGGCCGAGATCAACAACCCCTGGCCGAGCGCGGGCACAAGGAATGCGCAGCTAATGGCCAGCAGCGCGAACCAGGAACCCTCCAGCGGCAGACCAAACACGCCAATCGACAGGAGCGCGCAACCGAGGGTGGTGACCAAACCGAGAACGAAGTACGGCAACAGCTTCGCCAGCAGAATCTCGATTGCGAGCGCCGGCGTGGACATGACGGCTTCCATCGTGCCGCGTTCCCATTCGCGAGCGATCACCAGCGCCGTCAGCAGCGTGCCGATCATGGTCATGACGATGGCGATGGCGCCTGGCACCAGGAATCGTCGGCTTTCGAGCTCCGGATTGAACCAGAAGCGCTGCTCCACAGCGACCTGCGGCTGAACGGCGCCAGCGCGCGAGCCGAGCCAGGTTTGGATCACGCCCTGGGCGTAATTGCTGACGAAGTTCGCGGTGTTGGGTTGCGAGCCATCGGTGATGACTTGAATCAGCGATCCGCCGGAGCGCGCGAGGAGTCGTTTGTCGAAATCCTGTGGGATCACGACGAAGCCACGCAGCTCTCCAGCAACCAACCGTGTCGCCACTTCCCGCCGGTCGCGCGCCGGCGTGATCTCGAAGTAGCGCGTGCCGGAGAAGGCAGCAGCCAACTCGCGCGCGCCAGCGGCGTCGCTCTCGACCACCAAGCCGATGCGCACAGCGCGCACATCGAGTGAGACGGCATATGCAAACAAGAACAGCAGAATGACCGGCAGCACGAACGCAATGAGCACCGCGGATGGGTCGCGAATGATCTGCAGCGCTTCCTTGCGCGCGAGTGCAAACACCCGTCGTGGGCTCAACGACGTTCGAGCAGGTGATGTGCTCATGCGATCTTCCGCGATTCGGCGGCGTCCGCGCTCTCGATGAGTCGAATGAAGGCATCTTCCATGGTGGGATCCGGCAGCTCGGCGCTTGCGACGCTGGCTTTGAGCGCATCTGGGGAATCGAGTGCGATCAACCTGGAGCGATACATCAAAGCCACGCGATCGCAATACTCCGCTTCATCCATGAAGTGCGTGGTCACCATGACGGTCACTCCTTTGCGCACCAGTCCGTTGATGTGACTCCAGAACTCGCGCCGTGTGATCGGATCGACACCCGAAGTCGGCTCGTCCAGAAACAACACCGGCGGTCGATGCATCAGCGCGCAGGCGAGCGCCAGGCGCTGCTTGAAGCCGAACGGCAACATGTCGGGCGAGGTGGAGAGATAACGCTTCAGATCGAATGTTTCGATCATCTCCTCGATGCGCTCGCGGCGCTGGGCGCCGGACAGGCCATAAACGCCGGAGAAGAACTCGAGATTCTGTTGCACCGACAGCAAGCCGTATAACGAGAACTTCTGGGCCATGTAGCCGAGGCGCAGTTTGGCTTCGCCCGGCGCGTGACGCAGGTCGAGACCTGCGACCTTCGCTTCTCCCGCGGTCGGCTTGAGCAGGCCACACAGCATCTTGAACGTGGTCGACTTGCCGGCGCCGTTGGGGCCCAGCAGCCCGAAGACTTCGCCCTTGCGAACTTCGAAGCTGACGTTGTCCGTGGCCACGAAATCGCCGAAGCGCTTGGTGAGATTGCGGCACGTCACCGAGACCTCCGTATCGAGGTGGGCCATCGGCATCTTGTCGGCGAGCACCGAGTGCCCACCGGGGCCGCCGCCGAGCAGATCGACGAATGCATCCTCGAAACGCGGCGCCACTGGTTCGATGCGGCCGCTTCGCCGGGTCGCGACCTGTTCGACCTGGTCACGCGACGCATCCTGCGCGAGCACCACTCGAACGCTGGCGCCCTGGATCACGCCATCGCGAACCGAAGGCAATTCGAGCGCTTCCGCAAGCAGTCCGCGCCGATCTCGATCGACGTCCACGATGCGAAAACTGCGGCCCGAAATGCGGCGGGTGAGATCGTGCGGCTCGCCACTGAATTCCAGCTTGCCTTGGTTGAGCAGCAGTACGGCCTGGCAACGCTCGGCTTCATCGAGGTACGCGGTGGACCAGACCACCGCCATCCCTTCGCCGGAGAGCTCATGCACCATCGCCCACAGATCGCGACGACTCACCGGATCGACGCCGACACTCGGCTCGTCGAGCAGCAGAATCTTGGGGCCACTCATCAGCGCGCAGGCCAGCCCGAGCTTTTGTTTCATGCCGCCGGAGAGTTTGCCGGCCAGCCGGGCGGTGAAGGGCGCCAGCCCCGTGAATCGCAGCAGCTCTGCAAACTTGCTCTCCGCGGAGTTGCGCTCAACGCCGCGCAGCTGTGCATAGAGCCGCAGATTTTCCATCACGGACAGGTCTTCGTAGAGACCGAAGCGCTGAGGCATGTAGCCGACGACGGCATGGATGCCACTGGCTTCGGTTGCCACATCGTGACCGGCCACCCGAACCGAGCCGGAGGTCGGCGACATGAGCGCGGCCATGATGCGCATCAACGTCGTCTTGCCGGCGCCATCGGGCCCGACCAGGCCGGTGAGCTGTCCGGCTTGAATGTCCCCATCGAGCCCGTGCAGCGCGCGTGCGCCATCGAACTCTTTGATTACGCCACGAAGTTCGATCGCGGCCGACATGTCAGTTGGCCTCGCGCTCGAGCGGCAGTTGCACCGTGACCGGCATGCCTTGACGCAATGCCTGGTCGGCGTCCTCCACCACGATTCGCAGTCGATAGACGAGGTCGGTGCGCAGGTCGGTGGTTTCGACGGACTTGGGAGTGAACTCGGCGCGCGGTGAAATGAATCCGACCTGGCCGCGATAGCGTTTGTCGCTCGAATCGGTCATCACGAAAGCGGTCGCGCCCGGTGCGATCTTGCCCAGGTTGGGCTCGCTGATGTAAGCGCGCACATACACCGGATGGTCGAGCGACAACGTATAGACAGGAGCACCTTGCTGCAGCATCGCGCCCGGCTCGCGCACGCGAGCCAGGATCGTTCCGTTGCTGGGCGCGAGCAGCTGGGTATCGGCCAGCTGCGTTTGTGCCTGATCTCGCTGCGCGATAGCGGCGCTGAGTTCCGCTTCTGCCGCCGCGATCTCTTCGCGACGAAAGCCCTCTCGAGCCAATGCGAGCGCTTCGCGGGCGCTGACCAATCGCGCAGCCGTTTCATCATGACGGGCACGCGCGGCATCCAGCGACTTTTGGCTGCTCGCGCCGGACTTGAGCAGATCGGTCTGGCGTCGGAAATCGCGTTCAGCATTTGAGAATGCCGCTTCAGCTTCGCGAACGGCGGCGCGCGCCTGTTGGACTTCCTGCGGGCGGTTGCCGCTCTTGAACTTCTCGAGGTTCGCTTCGGCCTGTGTGACGCGAGCTTCGGCCACAGCGAGCGCGTCCCGATACGGTTGCGCATCCAGTGTCGCGAGCGGTTGCGCCGCCTTGACCCGATCGCCTTCGTCGAGTTGCATCGACATGAGTCGACCGGGAACGCGGAAGCTCAGTTCGACTTCGCGGATGTCGACGTTGCCATAGAGGGTGAGGGCGTTCGCGTCACGATCCGCCCGCCACGCGTTGTAGCCGGCATAGCTCGCCACACCCGCCAGGAGGAGCGCGGCAACCACGGCAATTCGGGCTTTCTTATTCATGCTGCGACTCCGGCCTTGAGCATTGCTTCCACATTGCGGCGGATCACCGCCTGGATCGCCGCGACATCCTTGCTGCCGAATGGATGGCCGAGAAACTTCCGCGCGCCGGCGGATGCGGCCCGGAAGATCAGCGCCTGGCCCACGATGGTGAGCGCAGTCAGGCGCACCTGTCGATCGGTGCTGGAGCTGCCCTGGGCGCGCCCGATCAGCTCTGCAAACATCGTCAGCACCTTGCCGATCGATTGCTCGAAGAACTCGTCGAAGGCGTCGCTCGGGTCCTGCTGTTCCCGCAGGATCAGGCGTGCCCAGGAGCGCGATTCCTCCGAAGTGAAGATCGCGACGAAGGCGTCCGTCACACGGTGCACCAGGGGCAGGTGATAGCGCAGGCGCGCCGCCTGGCTGGGAAACGTATCGCGTCCATCGCTGAGCTCGGCGCGGATCGCTTCCATCAGCGGCGCCATGTTTTCGGAGATGCCGCTCGACACCAGCGCCAGGGCGGCCTTGTACAGCCCTTCCTTGCCGCCGAAGTGAAACCCGATCAATGCCTGATTGACGTCAGCCTCCGCAGCAATGGTTCGAGTGCGCGTGGCGTGATAGCCGTCGCGACCGAACACTTCTACGGCGGTCCGAACCAGGGCATCGCGCGTCGAATCTCCACGCGCTCTTGATTTGGCAGTCATGGGGGCTATCGTAGTTAATCATTTGCCTAAGTCAAGTGATCAACCGCGGGACGTCTTCGGGCGGCGGAACAAAGCCTCCCGGCCGATCGTTGCTGAGGCTTCTCGGCGGAACGACAGCCCGAATCACAGAACAGGTCAGAGGCGCGGTTGAACGTCAATAGTGAGCTGGAAGCGGCCAGAGCTTCGCTGTTCCGGGGAGGCGGCGAGCTCGGCGAGCTGATGCAGGGGATGGATTGGCAAGCCACGCCGCTCGGGCCGCCGCAGAGATGGCCCCAGAGCCTGCGCTCCATCATTCGGATGATGCTCACCTCGCGCTTCCAGATGTGGCTGGGGTGGGGCCCGGAGCTCGCCTTCCTTTACAACGACGCGTACCGGCCGACCATGGGCGTGAAGCATCCGTGGGGGCTGGCGCGTCCGGCGTCGATCGTGTGGAAGGAGATCTGGCACGACATCGGTCCGCTGATCGAACAAGTGATGCGCACCGGCCAGGCCAGCTATCACGAAGCCATGCTGCTGCTGCTGGAACGCAGCGGCTTTCCCGAAGAGACCTACCACACGTTCTCGTACAGCCCGCTATTCGACGACAGCGGCGACATCGCGGGCATGCTCTGCGTCGTGGTGGAGGAGAGCGAGCGCGTCATCAACGATCGGCGGCTGGCGACGCTGCGCAACCTGTCGTCGGCGCTCGCCACAGTCAATACCGAGGCGGCGCTGTTTCGCCAGGTCGGGCTGCAGCTCGGCGCCAATCTGCACGATTTGCCTTTCAGCCTCTGCTATGTGTGGAAAGACGGTGGCGCCCGGTTGGTGGCCGCGACCGGGATCGACGCTTCACATCCGGCGGCTGCGCCGGAATTCGCTGTGGATCAGGCGCCGTGGCCTTTGCATGAGCTCGATGCGGCGTCTTCCTCGCTGTTGTTGCACGACCTGGCGACGCGTTTCGAATCGTTGCCGAAGGGAGCCTGGGATCGTTCCCCCCATCAAGCGCTGATCGTGCCCATCCCCCAGCGCGGACACGAGGTCTCGATCGCCGGCTTTTTCATTGCCGGCGTGAATCCCTATCGTCAGTTCGATCAGCATTACCGCGGCTTCATCGAATTGCTCGCGGGCCAGATCGGTTCGGCGCTGGCGAACGTTCGCGCCTATGAAGAGGAGCGCCGACGCGCCGAGGCGCTCGCCGAGCTGGATCGAGCCAAGACCAACTTCTTCTCCAACGTCAGCCACGAGTTCCGCACTCCTCTGACGTTGCTGCTCGGACCGATCGAGGATCTGCTCGCGACCGGCAGGACCGCCGAGCACGAGATCCGCGGCAAGCTCGAGCTCGCGCACCGAAATGGCATACGCCTGCTGCGCCTGGTCAACACGCTCCTGGAGTTCTCGCGTATCGAAGCCGGACGTATCGACGCAAGCTACGAGCCGACCGATCTGGAGACCTTCAGCGCCGAGATCGCCTCGAGCTTCCGTTCGGCCATCGAACAGGCAGGCATGCGCCTGCGGATCGAGGCCGAGCCGCTCGGGCAGCCGGTGTACGTCGATCGTGACATGTGGGAGAAGATCCTGCTCAACCTGTTGTCGAACGCGTTCAAGTTCACGTTCGAAGGCGAGATCGCGGTATCGATCGCTCGCTCGGAAGACGGCAACGCGGCGCGCGTCACCGTTGCGGATACCGGCATCGGCGTCGCCGCCGAGGAATTGCCGAAGATGTTCGATCGTTTCCATCGCGTTGCCGGAGCGCGTGGCCGCAGTTTCGAAGGCAGCGGCATCGGGCTGTCGCTCGTCAACGAGCTGGTGCGGCTACATGGTGGCACCATCACCGCGCAGAGCACGCCTGGCAAAGGCACTGCATTCACCATTCAGATTCCTTTCGGTCGAGCGCATCTGCCCAGCGCACAGGTGCAATCGGCCAGTTCGGTGTCCGCCCCGATCAAAGCGCAACCTTACGTGGAGGAAGCGCTGCGCTGGCTGCCGCCTTCGTCGGTGGAAATGCCTGCGGAGATTCCGTTGCTCAGCAACGATACCGATGAGAGTCGTGCGGCTCTGTCGGGCGCCGGCAAGCGAGTGCTGCTTGCGGACGACAATCCCGATATGCGGGAGTATGTGCGGCGCCTGCTGCAAGCCAACGGCTATGTGGTGGAAGCCGTCGAGAACGGTCAGAAGGCGCTGGATGCAGCGCACGTCGCCAAGCCCGATCTGGTGCTGACGGATGTGATGATGCCGCAGCTCGACGGCTTCGGGCTGTTGCGAGCGATCCGGCAGGATCCGATGCTGGCCGGGGTGCCGGTCGTGCTGCTCTCGGCGCGAGCGGGCGAAGAGGCAAAGATCGAAGGACTGGATGCGGGCGCGGACGATTATATGGTGAAGCCTTTCGCCGCCCGCGAACTGCTTGCTCGCGTCAACAGCAACATCCAGATGGCCATGGTGCGTCGTGAGGCGGCTCGCGCGGTGATGCAAAGCGAACAGCGTTTTCTGATGACTCGGGAACGCCTGGAGCTTGCGCTCTCCACTGGCCGCGTCGCGCTGTACGACTGGGATGTGGATACGGACCGGCTGAGCGTGCAGGGCCCGATGGCCGAGATCTTTGGCGTGGCGGTGGAGGACGCGCTGCAAGGCTTGCCTTTGCAGAGCTTTTTGAACGGCATCCATCCGGATGATCGCGAGCGCGCGGCGCAACTCGTCGAACACACCGTGCGCACGGGCGCGCCGTTCGAAGCCGAATACCGCACGCTCGGTCTGGGCCGGGAACGAGTCGTGCTCTCGCGCGGCCGCATGGAGATCAAGCCCTCGGGACAAAGATTCTTCTCCGGCGTGCTGATCGACGTGACCGAACAGAAGCAGGTGGAAGTGGAGATGCAGCGACTCAACGCTTCTCTCGAGGAGCGGGTCGCGAGCGAAGTCGAACAGCGCCTCAAGACAGAAGAAGCCTTGCGTCAGGCACAGAAGATGGAAGCCATCGGCCAACTCACCGGCGGCGTCGCGCATGATTTCAACAATCTGCTGACCGCGATCATCGGCGGTCTCGACACCATCAAGCGTGCGCGTCCCGAGGATACCGCGCGCATTCAACGGGCAGCGAACATGGCCCTGCAAGGCGCGCAACGCGCGGCCAATCTCACCTCGCGTCTGTTGGCGTTCTCGCGTCGTCAGCCACTCCAGCCTCTGCCCATCGATGTGAATGTGCTGGTCCGGGACATGACCGATCTGTTGCATCGAACGATCGGCGAAAACATCGAGCTCGAAGGCGTGCTGGCGCCGCGCTTGTGGCGCATCGAGACCGATCAGAACCAGTTGGAAGCGGCGATCCTGAACCTCGCCGTGAACGCACGGGACGCCATGCCGCTGGGAGGCAAGCTGACCATCGAGACGGCCAATGCGGCGCTGGACGAATCTTATTCGGCAACCGACGTCGAAGTCATTCCCGGCCAGTACGTGATGCTGTCCGTCAGCGACACCGGCTTCGGCATGTCCAAGGAAACATTGGCGCGAGTCTTCGAGCCTTTCTTTACGACCAAGGCGCCGGGGCGCGGCACCGGGTTGGGGCTGAGCATGGTGTATGGCTTCGTCAAGCAGTCCGGCGGCCACGTCACGATCTACAGCGAGCCGGGGCAGGGCACCAGCGTCAAGCTCTACTTTCCCAGATTCATCGGCGCGGAGAACGAGCCCGAGCCGCCGGTCAGGAAGATCGCACCTGGCGCATCGCGCGGCGAGACCATCCTGGTGGTCGAAGACAACGATGAAGTGCGTGGCTACAGCACGATGATCCTGACGGAGTTGGGCTATCGGGTGCTGGAAGCGGCGCAGGCAGAAACCGCGTTACAGCTCCTGGAAGGGGCCGAACGACTGGATCTGCTGTTCACCGATGTGATCCTGCCGGGGATGAACGGCCGCGCGCTCGCCGAACGCGCCGCTCGAATTCATCCCGGTCTCAAAGTGCTGTATACGACCGGCTACTCGAGGAACGCGATCGTTCATCACGGTCGTCTCGATCCGGGCGTGCAGCTGATCAGCAAGCCATTCACGTTCGAGCAGTTGGCCACTCGCGTGCGCGACGTTCTGGATCGGGGAAGGTAGTGGCGGGCCGAAGCCCGCCACTGTAGTGGTCTCGAACTCAGGGCACGAAGTTCAGCGTGCTGTTGGCGAGATCGAAAGGATCGGCCGCCCCGGTGAACAGTTCGTGAGTGGTGCCCTCCGCGGCTAGCGGAGCACCGGCCGACAGATCGGTCTCACCGCCATTCGTTGCTCCGTCGCCCTCCGTCACAGCTACGACACCGTCGAGTGCGGCCACGTCGCCATAGTCGATGGCGACGCCCCCGTCGGACGACAGCGTGATCGAGAACGAATTGCTATCGCCCGTGAGATACTGCGGAACATCCACATAGTGGACGGTCAATGACGTGGCGTCCGCCTCGACGTAGACCTCACCCTCCTGCGGCGACAGATCGTCCCACAGCGCGGCGATGCGCGGTGGGCCGCTCAGCAACTCGGCGACCGATTCGCTGAAATCGGTGTTGCCGAGGCCGAAGCTCAGATTGCCGTTGGCGTTCACGAACACCGTCGACCAGTTCTGTCCCTGGTACGGGAAGTCGAACGGAATGCCGACCTCCTGACTTCCATCGTCGCTGAGCGTGAGCGTGATGCGGTCTGCCGTTGTCACATTCAGCACATATCGGCCGGAGCCTTCGCCGTCGCCCGTGAAGTCAGTGTCCGGATAGGTGCTGACGCCGAGGTAGTACTTGCCCGTGCTCGGTACGAACGTCGCAATTCTCGACAGTGCTCCAGCGCCGCCGTCGTCATCCTGCGCAATGATGTTGCCGTAAACGTCGAGGAGCACCATGACGGTATCGAGCGAGCTCGACACGATCTCCGCGACTACCGCGTCACCGGCCGAGGCCTGGATGCGATAGAAGTCCACGTCGGCGCCGGCCGGATCGATCTCGGTATACAGCTTCGGGTTCGCCGAGCTGAAGGGCAGGGAGATGACCGTCGCCGTGTGCTGCGTATTGTTGGACCCAGCCCAGCGATCGCTGTAGCTGGCCTTGCTGTTGTATCTCACTAACGCGCCCGCCAGATCGTTTGGATTGCTCGCGGTGAACGCCTCGTAGATCCCGGGCGACCTGGCCAGTTCGAGAATGGTGGACAGCTGCGTGCTCAGGTCGGTCGGCGCCTCGTTGCCGGCGGTGACCTTGTTTCCGCAAGACACACCGGCGACGCCGTCCACGGCGGTCATGCCTTCGTAGGTCACGTGAATGTTTGCGCCTTTGCTGGCGCGTCCGTCGCGTGAAAGCTTGATCGAGAAGCTGTTGGCGCCCGCGTTCGGGTACTCAGGCACATCCCGGAAGAACACCGTGAAGTCATCGCTCGTTTCTGCAAATGTGACGACACCCTGCGCCGCGCCGGTGGCGAGATTGAACGGACTCAGGTCGTCCCACCAGGCGGCAATGCGTGGCGGACCGTTCAATAGCTCACTTGCCGACTCGGTGTAATCGGTGCTCGCCGCGCCGAATGTGAGATTGCCGTTGGCGTTGACGAACACCGAGTTGAAAGTCTGCTCACACAGGGTGAACGGGAAGGGCAGCGGCAATTCGAACGAGCCGTCCTCGCCGACCGGGAGCGGATCACCCGGTCGTGGCGAATTGAAGATGACATTCACATCCGCGGCGCCCGGTGAGATCAACGCGAACTGTGCCGGCGGATCCGCGGTTGTTTGATTGTTGGACTCGGCGCTGCCGCTCGCGTACTCCTCCGGTCCAGGCAGAGAGGCGGGCGGTGTGGAGAAGCCGCCGGCCAGCAAGTAATCGACATAGACGCGATAACTTGCGCCGGGCGTCAGGCCGAACAGCGTGTAGGTTCCGGCGAGCGGATTGCTCTGCGCGAAGTCTTCGGTGTAGTCGCTGGAGATGGCCGATACCGCGTCTTGGAACGGATCGGCTTCGTTGCGCGCGATCACGTTCACGCCCGTCAGCTTCGTCACTCCGTTCGCCGCGAGTATGGCGCCGGAGATCGTGCCCGTGGTGGTCGGAAAATCCGGGGTTGGATACAACGCGGAGACCGTGGCGATGTCGTCCCGATGCAGCGTCTGCGTGCCGATACCCGGCCCATAGTAAAACGGGTACATCGTCTCGACCACTTCTTCAGCCAGCGGATCCGCCGGCGCCGGATACGGCGAGAACGGGGTCGGGCCGGTATCGTCGCCGCCCACCGAGCCGAGATAGATCTGACCGTTGACCACGGTGTGCGCCAGGTTCGTGTAGTGCCCGAACTCGTGCACCATCACGTCCATGGCCGCAGTCAGATCGTCGAACGACGGGCCGTTCAGGAACGACAGACCTTCGGTGATGGTGCAAGTGGCGCCGTCGCCCCATTCGGGACCGGCGAAGCCGAGCACGCCGGAGCCCGGTCCGTACAGCAGATCGAAGATTCCGCCGGTGTCGTCGAACACGATGGCGGACACACCGTCGGGCGCCGGCGCATCGTAATAGGGCACGAAATTGGTGATATCGACGTCCACGGGCAGCGAGCCGGCATTGGTGTAGCTGACGGTTGAAGTGCCAACCGCGGCCCAGACGTCGAAGGCGGCCTGCACGGCGGCGACGGCCTGCGCGTTGGTGAGCGGGCCCAGGTCGCCGAGGTCCGGATTGAATGGAATGTTTGCACCGCCGTTGGCCCACAGATAGGGCTCTCCGTTGGCGCAAAGGGCAATCGGGCCGCCCGCATGCGCGAGCGGAGCAGACAGCAGCAGGGCGGCAACCCCCGCCAGCGCGAGGGAACGTTTGCTCTTGTTCATGGCAGTCCCCTTACTGGTTGAGTTCGGCGAGGATGGCGGTGGCGAGCTGGGTATAGCTCACCGGTCCTTCAGACGCCTGCGCGGCGCGCCGCGCCGGCCCTGTGCCTTCGAACAGGCCGCGATTGTTGAGCTCGTTCACTGCAAGCTCCGTTTTGTTGGCGCCCGCAAAGATACGAAAGCTGCCCTGGCCCATTCCCACGGGCGAGCGCAGCCCGCTCGCGCCAGGCGCGGTCGTGAACAGCACGTAACTTTCGCCCACGCGAAGTTTCGGCACTTCGGGCAACGAAGAGCTGAGGCGCGTCTGACTGCCGCTGCGGGCGGTTGCCTTGAACGTGCCGAGCATGGTGATCTGCACCTCGGGGGAGCCGTTCTGCTTGGACTCGAACTGGCCTTTGAAGGCCTCGTCGACTCGCAGGCGGTAGGTCACCGTGGGCAGCGTGCCGCCGCCGATCGCTATCTTGCCCGGCTCGACCGACAGGACCTCGCCCCGAAAGATGGCGTCGGCCCGGTCGGTGAGCTGGCCTAGATTCATTTTCAATATCATCGCGGCGCCGGCAGGCGCGGTAAGGACCGCAAGCGTGGCGGCCGCCATCCAGGACAGCGCTTTGAATCGCATCATGAACCCTCCGTGGCGTGATGGGACGATTTGTGGTTTGTTAGCTCCCCGGGAAGGCCCTTGTTTAAGCCCATTCGACAATATTTGCCAAGAATATTTTCAAAGCTGTTTTCGTTGCCAACGCAACTCGCCGCCAGCTGCAGGATGGGGGCTGCTGCCGAAAGTGCCGGGCGCGAGGAACCTTGTGCTCGCTGAGCGGTTGCGGTTCTAGCGCTTGCATACAGAAAGCACATGGCACGTCACGCATCTCCAGGCGGCGCCGGCGTCGAGCATCGTGGACGATCCGCCGAGCGGCCCCAAGACATCCCTGCACGGGGTTGGTGGGACATCGTTTTGCGTGTCAAGAAAGAGATGACCGCGGACAACGTGGATATCATTGCCGGCGGGCTGGCATTGTATGCACTGCTCGCGGTGTTTCCGGCGCTCGCGGCCGCCGTCTCGATCTACGGGTTGTTCGCATCGCCGGCCGATATCGCCAATCAGATGCAGCAGGTCTCGGCCGTCCTGCCCCAGGATGCGGCGGGCATCCTGCAGCAGCAACTGACGCAGCTGTCGCAACATCCGCAAGATCGATTGAGCATCGGCATCATCGTCGGTATCGCACTGGCGCTCTGGAGCGCGCGCAAAGGAATGGTGGCCTTGATCACGGCCACCAATGTCGCCTACGACGAAGAAGAGAAGCGCGGGTTCTTCAAACAACTGCTGGTCTCGCTGGCCTTCACGATCGGCGCCGTCATCGGTTTTCTCGCAGTGCTGTTGCTCGGGGTGGCGGTGCCCCTGGTACTGTCGATGCTGCCGCTCGGCCCGGCGGCTGAGATCGTGTTGCTGCTGGCGCGCTGGGCATTGTTATTCGGTGTGGCGGTGCTTGGGCTGGCGATCGTTTACCGGTTCGCGCCCGATCGCCACGAGGCTCGCTGGCGTTGGGTCACACCCGGCTCGCTGATCGCGTCGACGTTGTGGCTCATCGGCAGTGCACTGTTTGCCCTATATGTGAGGAACTCGGACAGTTACGGCGAGACCTACGGTGCCATCGGCGGCGTCATCGTGCTGCTGATGTGGTTTTATCTGAGCGGCTTCATCGTCATCCTGGGCGCCGAGATCAACTCCGAACTGGAGCGGCAAACCAGGCGAGATACCACGACCGGCGCACCCAAGCCACAGGGCGCACGCGGCGCGTACTCGGCGGACACCGTCGGCCCGAGTGCAAAAGAAATGAAGAACGAATCCTGAGCGCGAAAGACCCCACGCGAGTGTGCGGACGGCAGAGTCAAACGGATTGAACTAGAAGATCGAAGTCTCAGCGCACCAAAAAAGGCCGCCCCCTGGCGGACCGGAGCGGCTGTCCATTAGAGTGCGCGCTTCTTGAATTCGCAGTGGAAGCGCGATGCCCGGTAGAACTGTCTTTCTGCTTGCTCTGCTCGTGATCGTCGCTGCCGGAGCCTGGCATTTCCAACGAACCACCGTCACGGAGGCGGCGCCCAGCTCGGTTGCGCCCGCGAGCCAGCCGCAACCGGCCCGCGCGCCCGCGTCGGAAGCTCAATCGGAGCAGTCGAGCATCCAGGACGAGGCTGCACTCTTGGCGCCGTTCGTCCCAAGGCTGAGCAGAATGGCGGATGCCTTTCTCGCCGATCTCGGCATCGATGTCCGAGTGATCACGACCGATCAGGCTGCGACCTCGATCGAGGTGCAGGCCAACGAGATTTTCGAACAACAGCAGATCGGCCGGGACGCGGCGGTCGGCGGCCTGCTGATCATCTTGAATCCACGACTGTCGAGTGCGCGCATCGAGGTGGGATACACGCTCGAGGGCGCCTTGACCGACATGCACATGGGGCGCATTGCACGCGATCAACTGGCGCCGTATGTCTCCTACGGCGCCGCCGGAATGGCCGTCATGGACGTGCTCCACTATCTGCGCGACCACGTCTATTTGTCAGCGGCGCTCGGGCGCATCTCTCTGCCCGAAGACATGCGCACCGCCAAAGCGTATCTCGAATATGAGCGATATGTATCCGGCGGCGCGGGCGCCCGAACGGCGCTATCGAACGTGCCGATGGACGCCGATCTGAAGATCACCATTCCGCCTGAGCTGCGAGCGCGTTATGCACCATCGGGCGATGTGAAGGAATCCGTCGAGGCTTTCTTACGCGCCACCGCCGACTTCGCCGGCGACCCGACCCTGGAGCTGTTCACGGCAGGCTCGCGCCTCATGCGCGAACACTATCCATTGGCGCCTTTCGAGGAGCTGCGCAGATTCGAGCGCATCGAGGCATCGAAACCATTGCGGTACATCGTGGAAGGCGACTACGCGGTGGCGACCAGCGAGCGCCCGGCGCACGGCTTCGTGCCGGTCCTGCTCCATCGCGAGCAAGGGCTGTGGCGCATCGATCAGGTGGAGACCTGGAAGAACCTGTTCTTCGATGAAGACGGCAACTATTTTCTTCGCAACTCCAATACCCCGTACGCCTTCGGTCTGAAGCAGTTCGGTTCAGGCCGCTCCTTCGACATGGCGGCAGTGCCGCTGCGGGACGTGCCGCTGCAGCGATGGCTGGATGCGCTCGATCGCGACGACGACGTGATGGCTGCATTCTGGCGAGCGGAGCTGTGGCTGCGAAACGCTTTCGTGTTTCCTCAGGCGCTGACGGAGTACGAGAAGGCGCGTCGACTGGCGCCACGCGATCCGTTGGTGCTTGAAACAATCGCCGAGCGCGCCAGTTATCTTGGCTTCCCGGAACTGGCGATTCCGGCGCTGGAATCGATCGGACGAGGCTTGGAATTCTCGCTGGCCGAGGCTTACAACGAAGCCGGCGATCGCGCGGGCGCGGTCCGCTGGATCGACAAGGCGCTCGAAGAGAATCCTTACGACCTGCGCGCCCTGGAATGGCGCAAATATCTCGCCGACAAAATGGGCAACGGCGAGCTGGCGCGTCGAACTCAGGAGCTCATCGCATCGCTCACGCGAAGCCAGGAACGCCCCGACTGGCCGGTGATGCTCTGGTTCCATCCGAACACGCCGCGATACGAGCCGGATACGACACTGCAGGTCGATGGCGTGAAAGTCTTCGACCACAGCAAGTTCGGCGTCACGCTGCAGAACACCAGCCAGCGCGAAGTCGAGATCGAGAGCGTGATGCTGACGAGCGTCGGCAACGCCGCTCCGAGCGGATTGGGAGATATCAAGAACTACTGGCGCTACCCCAAGGGCGGCCATCGCCTCGGCCCCCGCGAGCACGTGCACTTCGAAAAGCAATGGGGCTTCACCGTCGACACGGGACATCGGCACGTGCGCTACGTATTTCGGACGTGCTGGCGCGGCGTGGGCTCGGAAATGCGTCAATGTCGCACGCAGTGGGTGGATACGTTACCTTACATACCGAACCCGAAATGACCGGTTGGGAATCACCCATGATGACACGCCGTCGAATGATCGCCGGCCTGAGCGGATCGCTGCTGCTCGGCGAAGCCGGATTGTTTGCTGGCCATGCGGCGGCGGCCGAGACTGCGCCACCCGAGCTGGTCGCCCTGTCGCAGAAAAAGCCGCTGATCAAGCGCACCTTCCGACCGCCGAACTTCGAAACGCCGCTCGCGGATCTGCGCTCGGAGTTCACAGCCAACGACGCCTTCTTCGTTCGATACCATCTCGCGCAAGTCCCGGAGGTAGATGTGCGGAAGTGGCGGCTGCGAGTGGTTGGCGCGGGGCGTACGCAAGAATGGTCGCTCGACGATCTCAAGCGCGGCTTCGAGAGCGTGAGCATTGCCGCCATCAACCAGTGCTCGGGGAATCGGCGCGGACTGTTCAGCCCGCGTGTCCCCGGAGTGCAATGGAGTTACGGCGCGATAGGTAACGCGCTCTGGACTGGCGTGCGCTTGCGCGATGTGCTGCGCAAGGTCGGCGTGGCCGCCGATTCAGTCGAAGTCGTGTTCGACGGCGCGGATGCGGGTCTGCTGCCCAAGACGCCGGACTTCGTGAAAAGCTTGCCGGTCGAGCGCGCGCTCGATGAGAACACGTTGCTCGCTTTCGAGATGAACGGCCAGCCGCTGCCACACTGGAATGGCGCGCCGGCGCGTCTGGTCGTGCCGGGCTGGACAGCCACTTACTGGGTCAAGCATCTCACCGAGATCCGCATCGTGCCGAAGCCGTACGACGGCTTCTGGATGCAGAAGGCGTATCGAGTGCCCACCAACGTGTTTCCCGGCGCGCGGTTTCAAAGTCAGGAGCGGTCGGATACGACTCCGATCACGGAGATGGTCGTGAACTCGCTGGTTACGAGTCATGAGTCCGGCGCTCGTCTGAGACGCGGTCGCGGCGTCGAGATCAGCGGCTGGGCATGGGACAACGGCGCGGGCATTGCCAAGGTCGAGTTCTCTTTGGATGGTGGTCGCTCGTGGCGAGACACGACGCTGGGGCGGGATCTCGGGCGTTTCGCGTGGCGAGGCTTCAGCTTGCCGCTGGATACCACGCAGATGGGTCCAATCAACATCTCGGTGCGCGCAACCAGTCGCGACGGCACTCGGCAAACCGACAAGCTCACGCCGAATCCTTCGGGGTATCACCACAACCTCATCCAGACGCTGCAGCTGGAGGTTGTATGAGGAAGCATGCGCTGGCATTCGCCTTCACGGTCTGCGCCTTGGTTGCAAGTTCATCGCTCGCGGGCGAGCAGGACATACGACTGAAGGAGGCGCCCGGCCACGATGTGACGACATCACGTTGCGCCGTTTGTCATAGCCTCGATTACATCACCATGGTCGCGCCGGTAATGAATCGCTCGGCGTGGCAGCAGAGTGTTCGAAAGATGATCGATGTCTTCGGTGCGCCCGTGACCGATCAGGAAGCGAGCTCGATCATCGAATATCTCGGGCAACATTACTCTGGGGCGCCAACGCCGCGCTGAAATTCCATACTGAGGATCACGCTTGATGCACAAGACTCTGCTTCGATTGACAAGCATGGCATTGCTAGCGACGCTGCTGACATCGGTCGCGCACGCCGCGAATGCGCCTGCTGGGGATCCGAAAGCCACCGAGGTATGGTCGCCGGTGCCGGCGAAAGTAACCCCGGGAACGACTGCCGGCGCGCCGCCCGCCGACGCCATCGTTTTGTTCGATGGCAAACATCTGAATGCCTGGAAAAGCGAAAAGGACGGCGGACCGGCGCAGTGGCGGGTGGAGAAGGGCGAGCTCGTGGTCGCGCCTGGCGCGGGCGACATTCAAACGCGCGACAGCTTCGGCGACGTGCAACTGCATGTGGAATGGTTCGCGCCGCGCTTGCCGGCCGACAAAGTCGATCAGGATCGGGCCAACAGCGGCGTGTTCCTGCAGGACGTGTACGAAGTGCAGGTGCTCGACAGCTTCGAGAATAAAACCTACGTGAATGGCCAGGCCGGCGCCATTTACAAGCAATATCCTCCGCTGGTGAATGCGAGCTTGCCGGCGGGGCAATGGCAGACCTACGACATCATCTTCACAGCGCCGCGTTTTGCTTCCGACGGTTCCTTGAAATCGCCGGCGCGCATGACCGTGCTCCACAACGGCGTGTTGATCCAGAACAATGTGTCGCTCAAAGGCGCCACAGTTTACATCGGCGCGCCGAGTTACAAAGCTCACGGCGATATGCCCATACGCCTGCAGGATCATTCGCACGAAGTCCGCTTCCGTAATATCTGGCTGCGCAAGCTCTAGAGACGAGCATCGGAAGCGCGCCACGCTCCGGCTCCGACTCGCAGCGGGAACTTGCGCGCGGGGCCGATCATTCCGCTCCGGCCCCATTCAAATCTCACGGAGGAGTCAAGCATGAACCTGAGGAAAGTTACAGGGTTCGCAGCCACCGTTGTGCTTCTCGCCGTCTACGGCACCGTCAGCAGTAAAGCCACAGCCGCTCCTTTGATAGCCGCGCAGGCAGTTGTAGCGACGCCCATGGCGCAGTTCAACGAGCCTTGGGCAATGACGTTTCTACCCGATGGCCGACTGCTCGTGACCGAAAAGAGAGGTCAGCTGAAGGTGTACACGGTGGACGGTTCGACAGCCACGATTACGGGTGTGCCCGCCGTGTCCTATGGAGGACAGGGTGGATTGTTGGATGTGGTGTTGCATCCGGCATTCGCGGCGAACAATCTCGTTTACTTCAGTTTCGCTGAAGCCGGTGCGAACAACACGCGTGGCACAGCAGTGGCGCGTGCGAGGCTTAGCTTGAGTCCGCAAAGCGGCGGTTCGTTGTCCAACGTGCAAGTCATCTGGCGCCAGTCGCCGAAGGTCACGGGACCGAACCATTTCGGCGGTCGTATCGCGTTCGGCTCGGACGGCCGTCTGTGGATCAGCTCCAGCGAGCGCAATCAATTCGAACCGGCGCAGCAGATGAACACGACCCTGGGCAAGATCCTGCGGCTGAACGATGACGGCTCCATCCCGGCCGACAACCCGTTCGTGAGTCAGGGCGGCGTCGCCCGGCAGATCTGGTCATTGGGACATCGGAACGTCTACGGACTCGCGTTCGATTCACAGGGCCGGCTCTGGTCCCATGAGATGGGGCCTCGCGGCGGCGACGAATTGAACATCATCGAGCGCGGCTCCAACTACGGCTGGCCGATCGTCTCCAACGGCGATCACTACGATGGCAGGGTGATCCCCGATCACCACACCCGGCCCGAGTTCAATGCTCCCGAAGTCTGGTGGAATCCAGTCATTTCACCTGCGGGTCTGATCTTTTATGACGCCAATCTGTTCTCGCAATGGCGCGGCAACGCGCTCATCGGCGGTCTTTCCGCGCGAGGGCTCATCCGCGTGGCAATCAGTGGCGCCACGGCGCGTGAGGTCGAGCGTATCAATTTGAACCAGCGAATTCGGGAAGTGGAGCAAGGCCCGGACGGAGCGATATGGGTTCTGGAAGATCAACAAGGCAGCTCCGGAGGACGGCTGCTGCGACTGACGCCCCGCTGATCCGAGGCGCCCACTGAACCCCACCAACGGTGGGGTTCAGATACCGATGCAGCGGGTGCTTTTTGCGCCCGAACCCTCGGTTCAATAGCCCGTTCGGCTGATGCGACGCGGCCTGGTTTTTGCCACTCTGCGCGCCGACATACACTTAACGGATCGGCGTGTGACTGCATTCTTTCAGAGGACGGCGGCGTTCGTCTTCACGGCTTTCTTTCTCGGCGGCTGTGGTGGTGGAGGAAGTGGAGGCACGCCGCCACCGCCCGCTGGCCCGACGATCACTCAGTTCACATCGGATCGTTCGGCGTACAACGTGGGCGACAGTGCGCAACTCACGGCAGTCTTTGCGAATGGAACCGGCGTTCTGCAGCCGGATGAGATCCCGGTGCAGAGCGGCCAGCCGATCACGATCAGCAATCTGACTCGGACCATTCGTTACAGGTTGATCGTTACCAGCGGCGCGCAGTCGGTGTCGCGCGATCTCGATCTGAATGTGAGCTATCGCGAGCGCATGCGTGCCCTCGATATGCCTTTCAATCGAGCCGAACACGCGACAGCGACCTTGCAGGATGGGCGCGTCATCATATTCGGTGGCGACGACAACGGCTCCGTGTTCCCTCACGCCGTCTGGGCATTCGATCCTGCTACAGAGCGCTTCACCCAAATCAGCGAACTTGCCACCGGGCGCGTCGGCTTTATCGCTGTGAAGTTGTACGACGGTGACGTGCTCCTCGCCGGCGGTCTTCGAGCGCTAACCGGCTCGCCACGCGCTGAACTGATCGACGGCGAAACAGGGGCGGTCAGCCCGCTGGCCAATGCTCCGTCGACGGATCGGGTGTATGCGGCCGCGAGTCTGCTGATGAATGGCACGGTGCTCATTTCCGGCGGTCTGAGAAATGGCGGGCTCGCGGATAACACCGTCGAGATCTACGATCCTGCGACGGGCACGTTCACGCTGCTGGCGGGACCGCTGCACGTGGGGCGGGCAGAACACACTTCAGTCCGCATCAACGAACGCGCTGTGCTCATCTATGGCGGGTACACCGTCGATGGCCAGCCCGCGCCGCCGGAGCTGTACGATCCAGTGGCTGCTACTTCGACGTTGCTGCCCATGGCCGAGCCAGATATGAGAGCGCGACACGTAGCACATACGATGGTCGATGGCGGCGTTCTCATCCTGGGCGGAGTGAATGCGGACGATGAGCCGACCGGCTCCATCCTTCGCTTCGATCCCGCCGCAAGTACCTTTGCGCCGTTCGCTTCGATGGCAACCGCCCGCGTCTCTTTCGACGTGGGCAGATTGGTCGACTCGCGACTGCTGCTCGTGGGTGGGCTTCACGGAATGGTGGGCCGCGCCACGGATACAACCGAGATCGTGAGCGTCGATGGAGTCCGGCGCGATGGCCCGGTTTTATCCACCGCTAGGTTCTTGCATTCGGTCACGCCGCTTCACAATGGGAAGGTGCTGGTGGTGGGCGGGCTGGACCAGTCACGCACGGCGCTGGCCACGGCGGAGGTGTTTGAGTAGAGTCAAGCGCCATGCAAATCAACCACCGTGTGCGCCGGGCCGCTCAGCGACCTCCCAAACACAGCAGTCTTGCAGGCACCAACCTCGAGCGCGCGGCGGATTACAACCAGCGGGTGACGTTGCAGGCGATTCGCGTGAATGGCGAGATCACCCGGCAGGATCTGGCGCGTATCACCGGGTTGACTCCGCCCTCGATCGCCAACATCACCAATCGTCTGCTGCAAGAGGATTTGATCGTCGAAATGGGGCGGCTGCGTGGCAAACGCGGTCAACCCGCCAAGCGCCTGGCCATCAACCCGGATGGCGCCTTTTCCATCGGCTTGAACATCGATCGCGACCACGTCACCGTCGTGGCGATGGATGTGACGGGCAACGTCCGGGCGCGCATCACCGACGAGATCGACTTCGCGCTGCCCAACGCCGTGGTGAGCTTCGCTCGAACCGCGATGGAAGAAATGCTACGAACGCGCCAGTTCGCGAGGAGCAAAATCATCGGAACGGGCGTGGCATTGCCCGACGATCTTGGCCAGATCGACCTGCCGCATCGTCCTGCCAGCTACGGCGTCTGGAACACCGTGGATGTGAACAAGATGCTGGCTAACGTCCTGCCGGAACCCATCCTGGTCGAGAACGACGCCGCGGCCGCCGCCATCGGCGAGCTGCAGTTTGGACACGGCCTGCGCAGCCCGACGTTTTTCTACCTGCTGATCAGCGCTTCCCTGGGCGGTGGTCTGGTCATCGACGGCAATTATTTCCGTGGCGCGGACGGTCGTAGCGGCGAGATCGGTTTCCTGCCGCTGCGCTCGCGTCGTACCAAGGCCCATTCGTTGCAGGCGGCGGTGTCGTTGTCCGCGTTGTATGAATTGTTGGCCGAGAAGAAGCGAACAACCTCCCGGCCGGAAGATCTGTTGTCTCTCGATGCGAAGGGCAAGGCAGTCGTCGCACAGTGGATCGCCGACTCAGCGGACTTCTTGACGGATCCATTGCTGGCAGTGAGCTGCCTCGTCAATCCCAAGGCGGTGTTTATCGGCGGTCGACTGCCGGGCGAGCTCGTGGATGAGCTGGCGCAACGCCTGAACCAGCGACTGCGCAGCAGGGCAGGCGATGTTCCCAAGATCGCACCGGTCATGCGAGCCGCCATGGCTACGGACGCTCCCGCCATCGGCGCAGCCATTCTGCCTTTTCAGGAACGACTGCTGCCGTCCCGCTCGGCGCTGATGAAAGTCTCCGCCGACTAGTTCCATCGGCCTGTCTTTCCGATGTCCGGCCTCATTAAATAAATTTACTTTTGTAATTCGCCGAAGTAGGCTCAGCGCATTCATGGGGGAACGCGCCGGCGGCGGGGGCGAGCGTTGATACGAATCGGCGTCGACTTCGGAGGGACCAAAATCGAAGCCGCTGCCATCGATGGCGACGGCGAATTCCGTGCGCGCATCCGTAGTGCGACGCCGGCGAACTACGATGCTGCCCTAAAGATGGTTTGCGAGCTGGTGCAAGGCGCCGAGCGGCAAGCCGGAACAAGCAATTGCACCATCGGGATCGGTACACCCGGGTCTATCTCGCCGCGCACCGGCGCGATGCGCAACGCCAATGCGGTCTGGTTGAATGGACGCAGATTCCATGAGGATCTGAGTTCTGCATTGGGACGACCGGTGCGGATCGCGAATGACGCCAACTGCCTGGCGCTCTCCGAGGTGACCGACGGAGCGGCGGCAGGCTCGAAGATTGCCTTCGCCGTGATCCTGGGAACAGGCTGCGGTGGTGGACTCATCGTGAATGGGCAACTCGTCGAAGGTGCGCACGGCGTCGGCGGTGAATGGGGACATATCTCGTTGCCGTGGCCGTCGCATGAAGAAGTCGAAGGACCGAGCTGTTGGTGCGGCCAGCGAGGTTGCCTGGAAACATGGGTGTCCGGCAGCGGATTGCAGCGGGACTACGCCATGCAAACGAATATTCAGAGGTCCGCGGAAAACATCATCGAGCTGGCACGCAGCGGCGAGGATGCTGCGCTGAGCGCTGTGCGCCGTTACATCCATCGGTTGGGTAGAGGGATCGCGGTCATTTGCAACATCGTCGACCCGGACACGATTGTGATCGGCGGCGGCATGTCGAATGTTCGCGAGCTGTACGAAAAGCTGCCGCCGGTGGTGCGCTCGTATGTGTTCACCGATGCCTGGGAGCCGCGTATCGTGCAGGCACGCTGGGGAGATTCCTCGGGTGTCAGGGGCGCGGCCAGGCTATGGCCGCTGAACTGACAGTACTCGATGCGAGCAGGGCGCGTCTGGTGCGCTGGCTCGTTGAAGACGCCTATCCACTTTGGTGGTCTCGCGGCGCAGATCGGCAGCACGGCGGATTTCACGAACGTCTCGAGCAGAACGGCCAACCTGTCACCAGCCCGCGCCGTGCGCGACTGCATCCGCGGCAGATGTTCGCATTCAGTCTCGCTGATGAGTTCGGCGTGAATGGAATGTCGAAACCGGCGGTCGCGCACGCTCTGGATTTCTTCTTGTCGCATTACGTGCGGGCCGATCAGCTGATTCGCACCTGTGTCGCGCCCGACGGCAGCTGCGTCGATGACTCCGTGTTGCTCTACGACCAAGCGTTTGCGCTACTGGGCTATGCGAGCGCCTACGGCGTATTCCACGACCTATCGCTTCGTCAGCGTGCCCATACATTGCTGGAAACGTTACACGGTCGTCTCGCCAATCCAGCGGGTGGATTCTTCGAAGCTCCCGATCGCAGGCTCGCAGCCACGAGCAACTCTCACATGCATTTGTTGGAAGCGGCGCTCGCGTGGCGGGCGATAGATCACGACGAGCGATGGCGCCGCCTCGCCGCGAACGTCGTGGAACTCGCGTGCACCAAACTCATAGACGCGCGGACTTCGCAGATCCGGGAGTTCTACACCGACGACTGGCATCCCGCGAATGACGAGACCGGTTCGATCGTGGAGCCGGGGCACCAGTTCGAATGGGCCTGGCTGCTGCTACGGTGGTGCTCAGGAACAGAGGAGGAGCGAGTTGCAAAGCTCGCTACGTCGCTTATCGATGGCGCAGAAAGCCGCGGCGTGGATCGGACGAGAGACGTGGCGATCAACTCCATCTGGCTCGACGGGAGAGTGCGAGATGTGCAGGCCAGGCTATGGCCACAGACCGAAAGGTTGAAAGCGAACTGTGCCGCTTGGGCGTTGACGCGTTCGCCACGCTATCTGAATAACGCGCAACGTTCTGCAGCGGCCATCGAAAGCTATCTGCGCACCGAGACGGCTGGGCTGTGGCGCGATCGGATGAACGAGCGAGCGGATTTCGTCGAGGAGCCTGCGCCAGCCAGCTCTTTGTATCACCTGGTGGCTGCGATCGCGGAGTTCAGCGCCACGTCATTGCGTCCGGCTGAAGAATCGGCGCTCGCCAGCAAACATTCCTGAGCCCACCCTGTAGATTTGCCTCGGCGACATTCGGATATTTAAATAAAACAAATATAAGAATCTATTGACAAGGCCAAAAGCGCGGCAGCAGAATCGCCTTCAACGGGCCTCGTGCGAAGGCCGGCAAACAACGGATCGATCGAACAGGGGGGCTGAAGATGCAAGCACGGAGTGTGCGGTGGCGGCGTGGTCCATGGATGGCGGCCACGAGCGTAGCGCTGTTCGCCAATGTCGGGTTGGCGCAGGATCAAAGCGCGGGCGGGTTGGAGGAAGTGGTGGTCACCGGCGTGCGCGCTGCTCAACAGGCCGCCATCGACATCAAGCGCGATTCGCAGCAGATCGTCGACGCGATCTCCGCTGAAGACATCGGCAAGCTGCCCGACGTAACCATCTCCGATTCTTTGCAACGAATACCCGGCATCCAGATTCGCCGCGATGCCGGCGAAGGCAGTCAGGTCGCGGTGCGCGGCTTGCCGCAAGTCTCTACGCTGCTCAATGGCGAGCAGTTTCTCGGCGCTAACTCGATCACCACCGTACAACCCAACTTCACCGACGTGCCCTCACAGCTGTTCGCGGGCGCGAATGTTTATAAGACCGCCACGGCGAGCCTGCTCAGCAGCGGCTTGACCGGCACCGTCGATCTGCGAACCCGTCGGCCCTTCGATCTGCCTCAAGGCCTGACCGCCTCGGCCGCGATCGAGGGTACCTATGGCGATGGCGCTGAAGAGCTGGATCCGCAGGGCAATCTGATGGTTGCCTGGAACAACGATCGCTTCGGCGCGCTGGTATCGGTCGCCTATTCCAATGTGAATCTGGCCAATTACTACAGCGGCATGCAAGGCGACCATGGCTGGAGCGGCCGTCCCAACGAGGGCAGCGCCTGGCCGGGCGACGTGAATGGCGATGTGAACGGCGACGGCGATACGAACGACGTGGTGATTTCTTATCAAGGTCACACCGCGTTCAATCGGTTCACCGAGCGCGATCGCATCGGTTTGAACACATCCTTCCAGGTGCGCATCACGGACGCCGTGCAGCTGACGGCCGATGCGTTCTACACCGATCAGGAACAGTATGTTCGTACCGCCGGCATGTCCGCCGAGGATAAGTGGCAGCGATGGGAATGGTTCACGCCGCTATCGTCGCGGGGCAGTGGCGCCATGATCGACGTGGACAGCGATCCGGCCGTCGAGGATCTGCGCGAGCTCATCCTGGTCGATCGATTCCTGCTCGACACACGGCGCTTCAAGTCCTTCTCGCAAGTGGCGCGAACCGACGCCAACTCGAAAAACTTCAACCTCGAGCTGAGTTTCGACAACGGCGGCAAGTTCAAAGGCAGCGCTCGCGCCATCCTGGCCGACGCCGAGCAGAACATCGTCAATAGCTTCGCCGACATCGATCTTGCCAACGGCAGCCAGTGGGGTATTCAGAACAACTACTATCCGGGCGGCGTGCAGAATCCCTATCCGAACGGTTACGAGGGCTTTCCGCAGATCACGGCCGACTATCGCGGCGAGCACGTGCGCTTCTCGGGGATCCCCGACATCGTGAACAATCTCGACGCGTACTCGATCGGCGCTCTGTCCTCGGAGAACAATTTCGACCGCGAAGCAGAGCTGGCTGCGTTTCGCCTGGATGGCAGCTACGAGTTCACCGAGAAGTTCGCGCTCGATGCCGGCATCCGCTACAGCGAACGCGAAACCCAGCAGTTGGGCTACGACTATCTCGCGCCTTTCTACGCCGGCGCCGCCTCGAACGGCACCGGATGTCTGGTGAAGTGGAAAGCGACCGACGTCGTGTTGAGCGGCGGCGGCATCGACGGCGCGTGTACGGCGGGCGATGCGGGCGGCTTCTACACTGCGCTCGGCCGCATGCCACTGTCCTCGTTTGGCAATGACGTGATCCGGATTACCGACTACGGGAATGCGCAGGGCGTGCCACCCATGTACGTCCTGAATCCCGAAGCGATGGACAACCCGCTCGCGTTCCACAACAACCTGTTCCCCGGCAATGTGAAAGTCATGAACCCGGGCAATTCGTTCGGCGTGGACGTCGATCAAACGACCGCGTACCTGCAAGGTAGACTGAACGGCGGCGAGGATGTGCTGTACTCGGCGAACCTCGGGCTGCGCCTGATCAAGACCAAATTGAACGTGGTCCAGAACAGCGTCGGTGCGCCTCAGCCCTATGGCGCAGCCAATAGGGATGCCGGCGACGTGATGACCGATCGAGAATTCAACGATTATCTGCCGTCGCTCAATTTCACGTTCGATCTGAGCGACTCCGTCAAGTTGCGCATGGGCTATTCGAAGACCATGACGCTGCTGGATCTGGAGCAATGGGGCGGCGCGCTGACGCCGTCGTATGCGATCTCCAACGCCGAGGGCGGACGATTCATCATCGTGGGCGCCAACTCGAACGGCAATCCGCAGCTCGATCCGTGGCGCTCCAAGAACTTTGACGGCTCGATCGAATGGTATGTGAACAACCAGACGATGCTCGCCGCGGCGTTGTTCCACATCGAGGTCGACAGCTTCATTGAACGCGGCACGGTGCCCATGGAGCTGCCCGATCAGGACGGCGTCGTTCGCCGCACCGTGAACGTGCTGACGAATGTGCAGAGCGAGGGCGGCACGCTGGAAGGTGTCGAGCTCTCGGCGAAACACGCGTTCTCGGAACTGCCGGGTATCTGGAGCAACTTCGGTGTCGACGCCAACTACACGTACTCGCCGAGCGATTCCGGGCGCACGGATATCGTGGGCGAGGACTTGCCGTTCCCGAGCAACTCCAAGCATCAGACCAACTTCGTGCTGTGGTTCGAAAGCGACCGCCTGCAAGCGCGCATCGCCCAGAACTATCGCAGCAAGCGAGCCGAGGCCTTCAACCAAGTCTGGGGAACCGAGGGGCTCACGGTCTATCAATCCTCCACCAGCTATATCGACGCTTCGGTGAGCTACGACATCACGCCGAGTTTCACGGCGTATTTGCAAGGCCTCAATCTGACCAACGAGTACGAGAACTACTATTTCCAATGGGAAAGTCAAAAGGCCTATCAGTTCGGCTATGAGCGACGCTTCATCGCCGGCTTCCGAGGCAGGTTCTGACGAATGGCCAAGCTTTGAGCGATGCGCCATGTGCAAGTGATCCGGCCAGTGCTGTTGGCGCGAGCTCACTGTCCCTCGGCTGGGTCGGTGTGGGCGTGAACCTGACCGACGAACGTACTCGCAGCTACTCCGCATTCAAAGAGCGCTTGCTGCACCTGGAGGATAGCGGGCGGCACATCACCGCCGGTGTGCGTGCACGCTTCTGACCAGGGCACTCAGAAGCCGACGCCGCTCATTCGCCGCTTCCGCAAGTAGATCACCTGCGCCGTGACGCCAACGAGGAGCGCGACCAGCAGACTTGCTTGCGCTCCGAGGAGTAGCGGCGAGTTCAGATCGGTGACCAAAGGATGCCCATCAGGCACGCGGCGCAGTGTCTCGCTGACGGTGGGAACCATCAGCAGGAACGCTGAGAGAGTCAGCAAAATCGTTTCGATATACACACCTGCACGCCCGAGCCGCTTCGTCAGGCCGACGCCGTAACCCGCCAACAGCACTATGAGCGTGACCAGGCCGATCGCGTTGCTTACCGGCTGATGCGCCACCAGGAACACCGAGGCGGCGCCGATCGACATCGAGACGAAATAGATCGCACCCGGTCGGGATCTGGGAACGATGCGACCGTGGCGGGCGAACATGTAAATGGCCAAAGGAATGGCGGGCAAGCTGCCGAGCGTATGCACCCAGCCCAGAGGAGAAATGCCAAACATCGTAGGGGTCCTATGTGACAGCGTGGTAGTCGCTATACTGCAGGCGATAAGTTAGTGGCAGACCGCCGGCATTGACATGATGAAATCGCTGCAAGACTTGATCGTTCGTCCGGAGCTGCAGCTGCAAGGAATCGCCACCGGAGACCTGTTGTCGCAGGTGTTGTCGCAGATCCGGCTGACGGGGGATCGAGTTTATTCGTGCCGACTGCCGGCCAAGGGCCGCATGAAACTGGAGGCGCGGGCGGCGCACGTGTGTGTGCTCCAGAAAGGATGTTTGCAGGTGTCGCGCGGCGTGGAGTCTCCAGCGACGATTGATTCCGGCGATCTGTTTTTGCTCCCGCACGATGTTGAAGATCTGCGTATCGCAGCGGTCAAGGGCCCGGCTGCGTTGGTCGTTTGCCGATTCTGGTTCGATGCTCAGAGTCTGCGGGCGATGCTGTTCGCTCTGCCCTGGCTCATTCGAATCAGGCGAGAGGAAGCCGCCGCGTGGCTGGAGGGCCTGGTCCACTACATGCTGCGCGAAGTCGACGATGGGCAACCGGGAGGCGCTTTGATGATCTCGCGGCTGATCGATCTCATCGTCATCCGCACCTTGCGCACCTGGGTGCATGAGGGCCACGCGGCCGGATGGCTCGGTGGGCTCGCCGACGCCCGGGTCGCTCGCGCATTAAGAAAAATTCATGAGCAGCCATTGCAACGCTTGGGCATCGAGGCGCTTGCATCAGTCGCAGGGATGTCGAGATCGAGTTTCAGCGCACGATTTACTGCGCTGGTGGGGCGCTCGCCATTGCGATATCAGAACGAGTGGCGCCTGACGTTGGCCAGAGACATGCTGGTGAAGCGCAGCGCTCGGGTAGGTGAGGTGGGCATTGCCATCGGTTACGAGTCCGAAGCGGCGTTCAGTCGTGCCTACAAAGCCTTCTTTGGTTGCTCACCGCGCGCTGATCACAAGAGATCGTTCCGCAGCGGCCGGGCGGCGCGAGAGTAGCGTGTGGGCTCAATGCGACGATACATACGTCGCGTCGGCGAACGCCGCTGGAATGGCGAAGCTCTCGCGCATACGCTTCGCCTCGGCGGCTGGCGGCAAGCCAAAAAGCCGCTTGAACTCTCGGGTGAACTGGGACGGGCTGGTGTAACCGACCGCGTGACCCGCGGCTTCCGCGGTCAGGTCCTGGCGCACCATCAACAAGCGAGCCTGATGCAGCCGAGTCGATTTCACGTACTGCATCGGCGATACCTGCGTGATCACCTTGAAGTGGCTGTGGAAGCTCGGGACGCTCATGCCCGCTTCCTCGGCGAGCTGCGTCACATCCAGCGGCTGCGCGTAGCTTGCATGAATAAGGCGCAACGATCTGCCGATCTTCCCGAACTGCCCGCGCATGGCCAAGGCTTCTCGCATCGAGCGCCCTTGGCCGCCGGTGAGCACACGGAAGTACAGCTCTCGCAACAGACTTGGCCCGAGGATGGCGGCTTCGAGCGGTCGGTGCATCGCTTCGAGGAAGCGCAACACGGATGTTTGCATCGCTTCATCCATTGGCGAAGAGGTCATGCTTCGAGGCGCATGCACGGGCTCGGCGGCCTCTTGACGGTCGATCTGGGCCGCCAGTTCAGCGGCCATTGTGAAATCAAGATGTAGATATAGCGCGAGCAGGGGGCGCTCCGGCGTTGCGTCCGTTTCCATGCTGAAGGGCACAGGCACGGACACGGCCAGGTAATGATGCTCGTCATATAGGTACAGCTGGCCGCCGAAGTAACCTCGCTTGCGCCCCTGACAAACGATGACTATGCCGGGATCGTATAGAACCGGCGTGCGAGACAGCGCTCGATTCGAACGCAGGATGCGGACGCTCGATATCGGTGTCAGGTTGTAACCCTCGTTGGGAGCCAACTGACGCAGCAGGGAGATCATGCGTTTGCGACTGGCCGCGGAGAGTTCGGGGTGCTGGGAAGCCTGCTTCGGGGTCATAGCTTTGTGCAAGAGAATCAGCGAATCGGCGCTTTCTTGGCCCCGCTCGTCAGAGGAGTATGCACCCACCGGGCAACAATCGGGAGAGTGCAACGATGGCTTCAAGTAAAACTCTGCTCATCACCGGCGTCAGCAGCGGCTTTGGTCGGGCGCTCGCGGAACAGGCGCTTGCGGTCGGTCATCGGGTGGTCGGCACGGTGAGAAAAGCGGAGGCGAAGCGGGAATTCGAATCGCTGTCCGCGGCGGCTTTCGGACGAGTACTCGATGTGACCGACTTCGACGCCATCGGCGGCGTGGTGGCAGAGATCGAGGCGAGCGTGGCGCCCATCGATGTCCTGGTCAACAACGCCGGCTACGGCCACGAAGGCATCCTGGAAGAATCGCCTCTA
Organism: Steroidobacter gossypii; assembly: GCF_016801985.1. Taxonomy (GTDB): domain Bacteria; phylum Pseudomonadota; class Gammaproteobacteria; order Steroidobacterales; family Steroidobacteraceae; genus Steroidobacter; species Steroidobacter gossypii. The sequence goes on from NZ_JAEVLS010000002.1 coordinate 333,543, forward strand.
TCGGAATTGCGTCGGCAATTCGATGTGAACGTTTTCGGCGCGGTGGCCATGATGAAGGCTGTTTTGCCGTTCATGCGAGCACGCCGCCGTGGTCACATTCTGAACATCACGTCGATGGGCGGCTACATCACGATGCCGGGGATCGCCTATTACTGTGGGAGCAAGTTCGCGCTCGAAGGCATCTCCGAAGCTCTCGGCAAGGAAGTGCAGCCGTTCAATATTTCGGTGACCGCCGTGGCGCCCGGGTCGTTCCGCACCGACTGGGCCGGCCGCTCGATGGTGCGAACGCCTCGTTCGATAGCGGACTACGATCCGATCTTCGAGCCGGTTCGCAAAGCTCGTCAGGAGAAGAGCGGCAAGCAATTGGGCGATCCTCGCAAAGCTGCGCGCGCCATGCTCGCTGCGATCGATGCCGATAGCCCGCCTGCACATCTTTTACTCGGCAGCGATGCGCTCGGTCTCGTGCGAACCAAGCTGTCGGCGCTTGAGGATGAGATTCGTGCATGGGAGGCGGTCACGGTGTCGACCGACGGCGAATGACCGTTGTCCGCAGTTCGGTGCCGCTAACTGTCGGGGTGCGTTGGAGCAAAAGTCGACGATCATGCCGTCCACTGGCAGTTCACGATCGAACCAGTCAATTCCATCCGCCCGGTTCTTGCAACTCACCGTTCGGCAGGGGGTGAGATCCGGAAGCTCCCGGTCCGCTCGGCAGCAAGGTGAACGTTCCGAACGAGAGGCTGGCGAATGCCGGGAGTTGTCGACATTCGAGCTTGAAGCCGAGCTGAGGTTCAGCTCGGGCGCGATGCCCTCATATAGCACGATCCCGTCAATCTGGATTCCAGCGTTGCTGTCTTCGCCCGATGGGAACACTCTCTGCCGGTGGTCGCGCCGGCCGCAAGGTACGCGTGCCATTGAAAAGGTTTGACGGCCGGCTCTGTTAAACTGAGAGAGCGAACGAAGTGATCCAGCGATGTCGGAATCCGGCCAGGTCCGACGTCCTAGTGTCAGCTGCCAAGAATGGCTCTCGGGCCAGGTCGGCTACACGAATTTTCTTCTGACATCAAGCCAAGGAACTGTCATGACTCACGAACTTGCCATCGATCTCACTCTCGACGCACCGGCCGACAAGCTGTTTCGCTGCTACACCGACCCGAGCCTGCTGAAAAAGTGGTTCGCGCCCGAGCCGTGGACCATCAAGAGCGTCGACATCGAGCCTCGCGCCGGCGGGCGTTTCAGCTTTGTCATGGCCTCGCCGGAAGGCCAGGAGTTCCCCAATGGCGGCATCTATCTGGAAGTCGTGCCAAACAAAAAGATCGTGACTACCGATGCGGTGACGCCGGACTTCCGGCCGTCGGGCCCGTTCATGATCGCTGAAATCACCTTCGAGGACCTCGGCAACGGCAAGACGCGCTACCGAGCCGTCGCTCGTCACTGGAACGAGGAAACCAAGAAGCAGCATCAGGAGATGGGCTTCGAGCCGGGCTGGACCCAGACGGCGCGGCAACTGGAGGCGCTGGCGAAGACGATTTGAGGCTTCCATGAGGGCGGTGGCGGGGACGGCAGCTTTGACAGTTGCGCGAACCCGCCTCGCCTCAGTCCGGAGCCGACTCATGTGGCCGTTGGGTAGACGAGATCCATCCACACCATGTCGCGCAGGCGAATGCCATTGTCTTCCATGTTTTCCGGGTAACCTCGCTCGGGCGAAAAGAAATCTCGCTCGATACGCAGCAATCGGAAGCCCGCCTTCTGATAAAAGGCGAGCTGACCGATGCCCGCGTTGGCGGTACCGACGAGAACTCGTTTGACGCCGCTTGCTCGGATATCCTCGAGGACCCTCTGCAACATCAGCTTTCCGATGCCTCGCCCTTGCAGTTGTCGGTCGACCGCCACTGCTTTGAGCTCGACCGTGTCCTGTTCGACAGGAATCGCAAGAACAACTCCCGCAACTTGGTCTGTATCGGCGCTCGCGGAATAGGCGTAAAGCTCACCCGACTGCATATAAGAGCGGACTTGCTCCACTGACTCATCCGCCAGCAAGAGCAGCGGTAACAAGCGCTCACGCGCAGCTCCCGTGGGAACACGTATCAGATTGAAGTTGGACATCGAATTGACTCGCATACGTCGATCTTCCGAACAGATATCGAACCTGCTGGCGACAGCTTCAACGTGCGCCGCTGCCGCACTGGCCTGAACCGGCTTTCGATCATGAAGCGATACGCCTGCCGAGTGCGTCACGGATCTAACGTCTGAAAGTGGCCTCCGTAAGATCGGGTTGTATATGATCTTCTGATTCGGGCCAGAAGGTGGCGTGGCCGCCCTGGCCGCTCGGGGCTGTTTGCACAAGGAAGATATATGAAAGGCATGCGCCTGTTCTCGCTGCTGCTCTCGATCGTGCTGCTGCCATGGAACCCGGCCGCGGCAGCCGCTGGCAAGGCCGAGATCAAACGGATTTACGTCGGCGCCGTCGAGCTGCCGCCCAAGCCAGACATCGTCGGCGGAGGCGGGGTTGCTGCCGCGTTGCTCGGCGGCCCACTGGGAGCGTTCCTGGCCGAGAGCAAGACCACCGATATCGAAGCGGCGTATGCGAAACTGCTGGCCGATAACAACATCGACGTGGCCGCGAATGTCGCTTTCGAGGCGATGGAATTGCTCACTGCCAAAGGCTACGAAGTGGTCGGCAGCGAGGAGCAGGCGGACGCCACACTGACGGTGCGCATCCAGAACTACGGCCTGGTGCCGTTTCCAGACGACTTCGACAAGAAGGTTCCCATTCTGGACGCCAACGTCATGCTCGAGAATCGTGAGGGTAAGCGTGTCTACCGCAAGCTCACCCTGTCTCAACTGAAGAAGCACGTGTGGCGCAATCTGGACGCCCGCCCGATCGAGGAGTTCTTCAACGATACGAAGTTTCTGAGCGAGCAGCTGCGCAAGATCAATACGCTGGTGCTGACCGACGCGCTGGAGAAGTTGTAGACGCCGGCGGCGACGCCCCGGCTCTCTGCGATTCTCCTCTCGCAAGCCGCACCAAGCCGGCTGCGCCCCGCTAGAGGCTGAAACTGCTCCGCGGGGAGGCATAGCGGCCGAGCTACGTGATAGGAACATATGATTCAGCGATCAGGGATTCGCGGTCACAATCGAGCGCATCGACGGCTTCACGATGTAACGCTCGATGCGCGAGTTGCTCTGCTCAGTAGGTATCGCAGCCGGACTGTCGGTTACGAGTGGCGCCGCGCTCGCGGATGAGCCGCCGAGATTTTCCCTCAACGCGATGAGCATCGGCGTGCACGGTCGTACCGATGCCGGCCTCGGGATTGTCGAAGCGCGAGCCATGGTGTCCTCGCATCTGCAGTTGACCGCCGCGCCGACGATTGTGGCGATCGAGGGAGGCGAGACCGAGCAGCAACTTCGGACGGCCGCCACGCTGCTTCTGGATCTGGGCGCGATTCGCATTGACGATCGGAACCTTTGGGTGTTCAGCGATGCCGGCGCCACCCGATACCGAAACCGGATTCGATTGACGCATCCGGTGAGCCTGGATGGGCATGTCATGCGCGTGCAGCTGCTCGACGAGGCTTTCTATGAGAACGGCGGTCGGGGGTGGTTTCGTAACTTGTTCGGGGCTGGACTAGGCTTCGACTTTGGGCGCTCCGTTTCCGTCGACGCTTACTGGCTGCGTCAGGATGATGACGACGCGCGGCCGACCTCCTTGCTGATACTGATGTTGACAGCCCATCTGCTGTAGCGCGCACCCACGGCCGCACGATCACCGCTACGAGCGACTGTCAATACCCTGCCCGGGATCTCCCGCCGCACGCAGGGTGATGGATCTTGAGCACCGCTTCTCGATATCATCCGCCGCTTTGTTCGGGCAGGGTCCCGCCTTGGCGTCGAGACGAGATGAGCGAGCAGACACTTAAGATCGAAGCGCGTCGGTCCAGCATTCACGGTCTCGGGGTTTACGTAGTCGAGCGCATTCGCGCCGGCGAGACCATCGTGGAGATCGTGGGCGAGCGCATCTCCAGTGAAGAGTCGGATCGCCGCTTCGACGAGAAGCAGACCGAGGCCGGTCACACGTTCATGTTCTATGTGGACGAGGACACCGTGATCGACTGTGGCACCAATGGCAACGTGTCCCGATTCATCAACCATAGCTGCGAGCCGAATTGCGAAGCTGTCGACGATGAGGGTCGGATCTTCCTCGAGGCGCTGCGCGACATCGAGGTGGGCGAGGAGCTGGTATTCGACTATCGGCTCACCTGGGACAGCGGCGACGATCCCGAAGATCTGAAGGTTTATCTGTGCAGATGCGGGGCTCGGTCGTGCCGGGGAACCATGCTCGACGTAGTCCCCCTCTCGGAAGCCAGCTAGGACGCTACAGGAGCGCTCGCCTGTTCATGGGCGTTCCTCGTCGAAGGTGGTGTTCCGCCCCTTTATACGAAGCCTTGGGCGAAAATCGACATCTGTGAGCCGCGACCGGCAGAACTTCGTTTCCGAATCGTGCGTTGTTGGTCTTTCTTCCGCGAGGTCAGGCCATGACGCATGTGGAGCATCTGCGGACCGATGTGAACGGAATCGACGTGTTTTACAGGGAAGCCGGGCGTAAGGATGCGCCGGTCCTGCTGCTGCCGCATGGCTATCCATGCTCGTCGTACGAATTTCGCAACCTGATCCCATTGCTTGCCGATCGGTGGCGCGTGATCGCGCCGGATTTTCCCGGATGCGGGTATAGCGCCACGCCCGCGGATTTCGCCTACGACTTCGATGGTTACTCCGCCTTCTTGTCGGCATTTGCGCAGGCGGTGCGTGCTGAGCGATTCGCGCTATACCTGCACGATTTCGGGACCTGGATCGGATTGCGCCTGGCAATGCGCGAGCCCCAGCAAATCGCCGCGCTGATCATTCAGAACGGAGATATCTATGAAGACGAGCTCGGGCCGAAGTACGAATCGCTCAAGGAGTTCCGGCGTGATCCGTCGCCCGAAGCGAAAGCCAGCCTCGCCGCGGCTGTGAGCGAGGAGGGGTATCGCGAGGAGTTCTTGAATGGCTCGGAAGGTGAGGTGGCGAAACGCATCGCGCCGGACCTATGGACATTGCATTGGGCGCTCACGACGCCTCGACGTCGCGAGATTCATATCGATGTCATTGCGAGCTGGTGGGATAACGCCGCCTGGTTTCCACGTTACCAGGCGTATCTGCGCGAATACAAACCGCCGACACTCATCGTATGGGGTCCGCGCGACGGATACATGCCGGCCGGCGCCGCGAAGGCATATCTTCGCGATCTACCCGACGCGCAGCTGCATCTCTTAGAAGATGCGGGCCACTGGCTACTGGAGACTCACCTCGAGGAAGCAGCGGCGCTGATGCGCGCTTTTTTGGGTCGGGTGCATCATGACTAGTCAACCACGTGGCAAATCATCGGGCCACGATGGCATGGTCCCCACCGAGACGGCAGGCACACTTGCTCCTGAAGTTCCCCTGTCAGATGACCCCACACTCCGGTATCAGCGCTCGACTGGACCGTGAAAGTCGGCTTCGACGATGCCCAGCGTCCAGCCGGGTGGAACGGCGTCGGCGCCCGTGTCGCCGGCGGCGCGAGGATTGTTCAGTTCGACGACGTTTCCAAAGGCATCCCGGTCCTGGACCGGGGCTGTTTGTGTCACGCGCACGACGGAGCCACGAATCGGAGCGAAGGGCAGATGCACGTATCCGAGCGATCGCTCGGTTTCGCCTTCCCAAACAGTCTTCCCGTCCACTGTGATCTCGAGTGAATAGGAACGTGAACGCCAGCCGACCAGCTTCAGTTCGATCTCGCTCAGCGACACCCGCTGATCGAAGCGGTACTCGATCCACGCCGACCCTGGATGTCCATCACTGGTCCAGCGACTCAGTTCGTTATCGTCCGTGGTCTTTTCCGCGGCGGACTGGTTCGCGCCAGCAACGATTGCGGCGGGCTTCAACGTGGTTCGGCTGACGCGGAAGGTGGGGAGATCGGGAGTCGGTCCGCGTGTCAGCAGGCCCGGCTGATGATTCTCGGGAAAATCCAGCGACAAGCCATTCACCACAGGTTTCGGGCGGACGGTGGGAATGCGCACCGTGGCTGCCTTCAAACCATCGGCAGTCGCGGAGAGGCGAACGACGCCGCGTTGCGTCCCGGCCCGCAGGAGCACTCGGTTGATCCCCGCTTCGACCGGCAGTTTCGTTGCGAGGACGTAGTTGTCCTGGTGACGCGCCGTTCCTGGAAAGTGAGTGACAGCGTCTTTGTGGGGCGTCTGCGGATTCACTGCGCCGGGTTCCTGGGCGGGACGATCGAGGCGACCCTTCCCCGACGAATCGCCTTGCGCGATCCCTCCGCGCCATTCGGCGGGTCCATCCAGCTCGAATTTAATCATGTTGTTAGCGGTGACCACGCGCCGGCCTTTGGCATCGACCACCTCGACATCGACAAGCGCGATATCCGCACCATCGGCGACGAAGCCGCGAGGAGAAGTGCGAGGCGTCAGCCTCAATGCTGCCGGCGCGCCGACAGTTTCCACTCGATGTTCCGATTGCCTGCCATCGGCGTGCGTTGCCAGCGCGCGGAGTTCTCCCGCGGACCACTCGATAGCCTTCCATGTGTGCAGGAAACCAGCGCTCCTGGCGCCGCGTCCGAGTGAGCGGCCATTGACGAACAGCTCGACGAACTCGCCGTTCGAGACGACATTGATGTCCTTGCGGGTCCCCGGCACATAGTTCCAATGACCGATGATGTGAGTCGCCGGGGTGATGCTGTCCACCCAATCGCTCCACATCACCTGGTGAGCGTAGAAGCCCTGCTTGGGAATTCGCATGGCATCCACCTCACCCGAGCGACGGTAGTTGTTGACGCCGCGAAAATGGGTGTTGGAATCGGAGAAGATGATGTTGACCCCGCCTGAGCTGACCCGATCTCCGGTGCCCGGGCGGATGCGATAGAAGTCGTACCAGCGTCGGACGCTCTCGATCGCATGACTGTCCTGATTGCGATTGTAGTCCGGAGAGTCCTGATGATACGGAGGGGTGAAGTTGTCCTGGTACAACCGTGCGCCCTCATCCCGGGAATATTCCATCGCCCACATCGGGATATCGCCGCTCTTGTTCACGTAGAGCATCTCGCCGCCGTACTCGGCAGTCTGGCTGTCGAGCATCTCGCGCGATCCGATCGCGCGACCGCCGTGAGGATCGTAGCGATCACGCAGCGCCTTCATCTCGCTCATGTGCGTCTCGCTGATACTCTCGTTCCCCGCTTCGTAGAAGAGGATCGAGGGGCTGTTGCGGTTGTAGATGATGGCGTCACGCATCAGCTCCAGGCGCTGCTCCCACTGCCGGCCCTCTGCGTCGCTTTCTGCGTCGCCGGCCGGCATTGCCTGGAGCAATCCGACACGATCCGCGGAGCGCACGTCCTGCTTGGAGGGAGCGATATGCATCCAGCGCACCAGATTCCCTCCGCTCTCGACCATGAGCGCGTTGGAGAAGTCGCTGATCCAGGGTGGCACTGACACGCCGACCGCGGGCCATTCATTCGAAGTGCGCTGAGCGTAGCCATGCATCTGAATCGCTCGGCCATTGAGCTCGACCATGCCGTTCTGGAAACGCGCATGCCGAAAGCCGGTGACGGTGTCCACACTATCGATCACCCGACCGTTCTCGATCAGGCTGGTGGTCACCGTATAGAGATAACCGTAACCCCAGCTCCAGAAATGCAGATGCTGCAGCCGTCCAGCGGCCGCGAATGTGCGCATTTCGCCAGGCTCCAGCACGGCGCGATCGCCATCGAACTTGCCGACGCGTTTCCCGGCGCGGTCACGCACCTCGACGGTATAGGAGACCTCGCGGCGCACGGCGTCGTCATTGCGAACCTCGGACTGGGCATGAATGGTGGCTGCCTGGTTCTCGAGATCGAACTGGTCGGCCCAGACGTACTGGCCCGTCGTGCCCAGGCCGGCGAACAGGGGCAGGGTTTGATGAATCGATGGCGTCAGGTGCAGTTTGACATTCTTGGTGATGCCACCGTAGTTGACGTTGAAGTTGTCGTTGTTCCATTGAAAGCCGCTGCCGCTCGCGCGCTCGCGATATTTCCAGTCGTTGTCTACGCGCACGGCGATGACATTCGTCCCGGGGTTCAGCACCTCGGTGATGTCGGCGCCGAACGCCATCGCACCGTTCTCCGAAACAGCGATCGATCGGCCGTTGACCCACACCTCGGCGGCCTGCCGAACGCCTTCGAACTCGAGGACTGCTTTTCCTGTCCAGCGCGCGGGGGGGCTGAAGCGCTTTCGATACCAGACGACGCCGGTCGACAACTTCTTGATATCGCGCGCAAAGGCCTCCTTCTCGTTGAAGGCATGCGGCAGCGTAACGACGCTCCAACCCGAGTCCTCGAACTGCTCGTGCTGAGCACCGACGACGTCGCCGGTTGAAGTGCGCCAGCCGTGATTCAAGTTGTAGGTCGCACGTTCCGAGGGAACAACCTTCGACGCGTCATGTGAGCGTGCGGGAGTGCCCCACAGCGCCGCCGCTACACAAGCGGCGGCTAGCGCCCCAATGGTCTTCTCTTGCATCCCGCTGGGATCCTCTCAACGTGAGTGGTGCCGCGCCGTGTACCTGATATTCGGCATGCGCGGAGTCGTCATGCCGTGGCCCAGGAAATAGTTGACGTTACTGGACTGCAAGTAGCCCTTGAGGGTCATGTCATTGCGGTACTGAGGGTTGTGGGCCAGCGTGTAGAGCCGAATGTCAGTGGGCTGATCCGTTGTAAAGATGAGCAACTCATCGAACGCCGCGTTGGTCAGCAGCACCTCTTCGCGCCAGTCGCCATGGATGTCGGCAATCATGAGCGGGTAGACGGAGTTGCCCAGAGCAGTGGCGGCGCCGTAGTCCGAGGTAGTCACCAGACGGGGCAGGGCCCACGGATCGGCCGGGTTCGCGGGATCCCATTTGACGATCCTGGCGTCTCGGTTGGCCGGGGTGGGATCGGTGGCGAATTGTTCCCGCAGCAGGTCGCCATCCCACCACACGCCCATGTGCGGCCACGGCTGTTTGGATGTATCGGGCTCGACCAGCTGATTGGTTGCCGCGTTGTACACGCCATTGGGCGTACTGGTGTAATTGACCTCGCCGTTGATGGACCACGTTTCCATTCCGGGGAAGCGCGGGTCGATGTCAGCCACCATTCCGCGACCGGCATCCGCACCCGGTGCGGTTGCGAAGTGCTGCCAGATCATGCTGCCGGTGTTGGCGTCGTAGTAATAATCGAGCATCCCACTCGGGTGGTCCTGCTGGATGCCATAGCCTTCCAGTCCAGGCCGCGCGGGATCGATATCGGCGAGGAACCAACGATCTCCGTGAATGATTCCCTGCGGGGCGAGCGTGTAGCGCAGAGAGCCATCGCCGTTGAGCAGAAACCCGATCTCGCCAACTTCGTCCTTGCCGTCGCCGTCCACGTCGGCGATGCGCGTGTTGTGTCCGTCGGGAAGATCCAATCCGCTTGCGCCTCGATCGAATTTCCAACGCTGGGTCAGTGAGCTTCCGTTGTAGCTCCAGGCGGTGTACTGAAGATTGAAGCCGCCATTGCCGACGCGGTTCTTCATGTAGGCGATCAGACTTGGGCGCAGACCGTCGAGGTAACCTACGCCGAAGCGAGCATACATCGGCCCGTCCACGATGTGATCGTCCGGCACCGGCGCCGTCGCTTTGGCCGCGCCAGTGCGGCCATCGAGAATGGCGATGGACTGATGCAGGTCGTCGACTTCCGTATGCGTGCTGCCGTCGCCGAAGACAACGCCATTGGCGACGCGGATGGCCACTTCGGCCCGGCCATCGAGGTCGAGATCGAACACTGTGACGCCGTCGTTATGGCCGACGTTGACGGTGGACGAACCACCCTCGATGTTATTTTGATTGGTGCTGTTGGGTCCGAGGTTCACTTCCCATAGAAAGGTTCCGTCACTGCGATACGCCTCGATACGCTGCGGGACGGCCTGACGGTCCAGTACGTAGTCATAGGCGCCGTCGCCGTCGAGGTCACCCACCCATACAAACTTGATGGGAGGACCGGCACGTAACGGAACACGAACGATCGGCTCGATCGCGCGATTGGCCGGCAGATTGAACGCAGCGCTGGCTGGTAGTTTCAGCGGACCGAGCGTGGGGCGCACGCGATAGGCGTTCATCTTGCTCAAGTCGGCGGTGGTGTCGAGGAAATTGGTGCCGCCGCTCAGCTGCTTCTTGTTGAGTTTGCGGAACGGGCCACCATGCGTTGAACGCTCGACATCGAAGGTGAGGAACTTCGGATCCAGCCCGAGCAGGCGCCAGCTCACCAGCACCTGCGTATCGCTGGCGCGCACAGCGACGATGCCGCGGTCGAGATTCTCAAGCGGTCGCGCACGAGGGCCGCCGCTGCCGCGAGCATCATCCGCAGCAGCAACCGAAAAGCCTAGAGCGAGTAGCGTGGTGACACCCACGCGCAGGCGCACGTTGCCCATCTTCCTTCTCCTTGGTTCAGATGTGGGACACTTTTCCTGGCAGGCCGGGTTTTGCAGAGGCAGCTTTAGAACTCTTTGGTCAAGCGCACTCCGGCATGGCGTTCGAAGTCGCGCGGTGGCAGGAAGTCGACGGCCGGCTGCCCACCGAAGGTGCCAGACTGATTGCCGATCGCCACCACGTAGCCCTCGTCGAAAACATTGTTAACGAACAGACGCAGCGTCCATCCGCGATCGACCATGCGCACGCCCGCGCTGAGATTCACGATGGTGTAGGCGTCGATCGGTGTGGACGGATCGACGCTGGGGGTGCGGCTCTGCCAGCTCAATGCGCCGCTGAGCAAACCCTCGAGGTCGCCGGCGATCGGCACAGTGACATCGAAGCCGGTGTTTGCACGCCATTGCGGCACGCCGAGCCGCGTGCCCGATAGATCCTGACGAGGAGGCGTGCCGGTGCAGCCTTGCGCGGCGGTCTGCCCGGGGTAGCAGGTTGCCGTGGGATGGTCGATGAACTCGGCGTCCAGATAGGCGAGGCCGCCGAACAGATTGAACCTGTTGAACAGGCGCGCCATGAAGTCGACCTCGACGCCGCGCGTCCGCGACTCGCCCGCGTTCGTCAGCCTGAAGGTGGGAACGCCCTGGATGTCTTCGATCGACTGGATCTGCAGATTGCGATAATCGGTATGAAAAATCGTGCCGTTCAGGGTGAAACGACGATCGAACATCTGGGCGCGGAAGCCCGCTTCATAGGCGTCCGATTTTTCCGCCAGAATCGGGCCGAGATTCGCGCGTGTCTGATTGAAGCCGGTGGTCAGGTCGTAAGCCTCGCCCTTGTGGCCCCGGGCGTATGAAACAAACATCATCAGATCGTCGCTCAGATCGTGTTTCACGCCGACGCGATAGGTGGTCACCTCGTCGGTGGAGTCTCCCGCAAAGTGCGCGACGGGCGTCGTGCGCAAATCATTGAAGGTGTAGTCGACCTTCTCGCGCTGGCCGCGCAGCCCAAGGGTCAACGTCGTGCGAGGCACGAATTCCCAGTCCGCCTGGCCGAAGAGTGCAATCTGCTCTGAGCCCGCGGTAGCGTTCCATTCCGCCAATGAGAAGGCAGGGCCACGCTTGTACTCGCGGCGTTGCTCCGAGTTTGCGTAGAAGAGGCCCGCGGTAGTGCGCACGGCTCCGCTCGATGGCGAGAGCAGCCGAATCTCCTGCGTCAAAGAATCGGCGTCGAATCTGCCGTCGGCGAAGTTGCGCAGCACGGTCGTCTGGGTGCGATCCGAATCGATGCGATCGAAAGACTCATATTCATCGTAGGCTGTGATCGACAGCAGGGTGAAACCCTGCGGCAGATCGAAGCTCGCCCGCAACGATTGGCCAAAAGCTTCCGAGCGGAACAACGGCTGATCGTCGAGCGTCACCTGCAGGTTGTCCGATCCCGGCGTGATGCCCGGCATGATGATGTCGCGCGTCTGGGTCGCATTGCCCCGCAGGCGCACATCGGGTGACAGCACCCGGTAGGTATAAACAGGATCGGAATCGACCTCGGCATAGTTGAGGTTGAGATCGAATGACATTCCAGCCGAGGGTTCCCACACCGCACGCAAGCGCGCACTGGAGTTCTCCGAACCGTTGACCGTCTCGCCGGTCGTCAGGTTCGAGACATTGCCGTCGAACTCGCGGTAGGCTGCGCCAAATCCGATGGAAAGCTCCTCCGTCACGGGACCCGAGAGAGAAATGTTTCCGGCATATTCGTCGTCCGAAGTGGCGCTGATCGAGGCGCGACCTGCGAAGCTGTCGCCCGGCGCCTTGGTCACGATGTTGATGAGTCCCGCCGAAGCGTTCTTGCCGTACAGCGTGCTTTGCGGACCGCGCAGCACATCGATGCGCTCGATGTCCGTCAAATCGGAGAACGCCCGTGCCTGAAAGGCGAGCGGCACGTCGTCGATCTGAATGGCGACGGCGGATTCGACGCCGATACTGAACGCGAACGTGCCGATGCCACGAATGTTGATGGATGCGTTCTGGGCGGAGTCGGCGGGGCGAATCGAAAGCGAGGGCGAAACTTTCATCAGCTCGCCGAACTCGCGTACGTTGGCTATCTCGAGCTGCTCACCGGTCACCGCCGTGACGGCGAGCGGAACATCCTGGATGTTTTCCGCGCGCTTCTGCGCGGTGACGATGATTTCTTCGAGCGAGCTTCCAGGGTGGGCGTCACTCGCGGTCTGTCTGGGATCCGCCGCGGGCGCCACCGCTGCCGGGGATTGTGGCTTCGCGATGAGGATCGCTCCGGAGGGATCGATGCGCATCGTGAGCGACGTGCCTTCGATGAGCTTCGAAATCGCCTGTTCCGGAGTCAGCGCGCCCTTGGCGCCTTGCGTACGCAAGCCTTCGAGCTGATCCGCCGAGAAGATCAGTTCCATCCCGGTTTGCTTCGCGAAGGACTCCAATGTCGCCGCCAGGTCGCCGGGCGGAATATCGACGGCTTGCGCTTGCGCGTAGGCCTCGGCCCGTATCATCAAGCACAGCAGAATGGCGGCCTTCAAGGATCGTGTTCTGGTCATTCTCGTCCCCCTGCGGCCGACTGGGTGTCTGCGGCCTTGGATACCGGGACGAACGACTCGGACAAATCCGCAGCTCGGGGACGCTACTTCGCTCTCAACACGATGCGTGCGTCGCTGAATTCAGCCCGAATGTCGAATCCATCCTCGAGCAGGCGGGCAAACGCGTCGCCGTTGGCAGCCCGGAAGTTACCGCTGATGCGTGTGTCGGCGATGCTCGGATCTTCGATCACGATCCGGCGGGTGTTGTAGCGGTTGAGCTCCTGGACGGCCTCTATCAACGGCGTTTCATGAAACACCACGAAACCGGTGCGCCAGCTCAGCGCTTCCTCCACGCGCTCGACGGGTTGCGTCTGCGTGAGCACGCCTTCGCCTCCTCGGGTGTAGCCGATGCCGCCGGAAGCAATCTGCGCCAATGGGACCTTCTGATCGCCTTCCTGCTTTTCGATTCGCACGCGGCCTTCGCTGACGAGCACGCGCACCTGATCGGCGTCCAGACGCACGGCGAACTTGGTTCCCACCGCGACCACTCGCAGGGATCCGGAGACCACGACGAAAGGCCGCTGCTCATCTTTGAACACCTCGAAGAATGCCTCGCCCTGCTCGAGTTCGACGCGCCGTTCGGTGTCGGTCACGGCCACGCGAATTTTGCTGTCCGTGTTCAACGTCACCTTGGAACCGTCGGGCATCGGTATGGATGAGGCGACGCCGATGTCAGTTTCATAAGTCGAGCCGCGCGACCAGTGAAGCATTGCCATGACGCCGACGATCGCCAGCACCAGGCTTGCCGCGACCGCCGTGATTGCTCGCAGGGAAGGGCGCCGACTTGCTTGCTGGGCGGGTGGCGTCGTTGTGGCGGGAAGCTCATCCTGCCGGGTCGCGAAATACGGCGAGTGACGCCACTCACCCGGCGATGGAAGCTCGCCTGGTTTGAGTCCGGCGCCGAGCACTTTGAGTCGGTCGGCCTGCCGCCAGGCGCTTTCCAGGCGAATGAAAGCAACGCGATTCGCGGTGGACGCGTCGAGCCAGGCAGCCAGCTCCGCGGTTTCTGTGGCGGTGAGTTGCCCCGAGTCGCGTCGAGCCAGCCATTGAGCGGCCTGCGCTTCAATCTGAGCGCTGCTGCTGTTCATACTCGTCATCCTGTACCTGCAACGGCGCGTCGGCGCCACGCTCCGACGCCTTGTCGCCAAACAGCGCTCGCGCCAGAAGTCTGACCCCCTTGGTGATTTGTTTTTCAACGGCGCCTTCGCTGATCCCGAGGCGCTCGGCGACCTGCCGCTGCGGCATGCCCTCGACCTTGCGCAGCCAGACCACGTTGCGACATTGCGGAGGCAACCGATCCATCGCGTGAGCGAGCCGGCTCAACTCCTGTCGCGCGCTGGCTCGGTGTTCGGGCGATATCTCATCTACCAGGACGTTCAAAGCCTCCAAATCCGCAGTCGCCTCGATCGAGACCACGCGCCCGCGACGGATGCGATCGGTCATGAGGTTGCGAGCGGTGGTGAATACGAAGGACTTCGGAGACAACGGACGTGACTTCGCCGCCGCCTCATACACGCGAACATAGATTTCCTGGCGCAGATCGTGGATCTCGTCGCGACGCAGCCAGGTGCGCGCAAGATACCTCAGCAATGCCGCTTCGAGCGGCAGGATCTCACGCGCAAACCAGGCATCCAGCGATTCGGCCATTCGCCCTTCATACCGCCAATCGTTGCGGAAATCCACGCAGCTAGCTCACGTTTATAGGCGCGACCGCCGCGATGTGACTCGCAAGGGGGGATTTCAGCTCGCCTCTCGTCTCTATCAGATTGGCGTCGCGAAACTCCGGGGCTGCCAAGCGCCCAAGGTCCGGCGGGTGGGACAGTTCCTTGGCATTACGATGATTCTCGTAATATCGTAGAGATATGGAAACCCAGCGTGCAGTCGAAGCTCTGGGGGCTCTGGCCCATTTCGGCGCAATGAACAGCCTGGTCGGCTATCTGACGGAGGACTGTTGCGCCATTAGCGCCGAGAATGCGTGTGCCACTGCATGCAAGCCCACTGCGTTGTCAAAAAGCAGCAAGCGGAAGAAGGTTGGGTAGCCATGTCGAATGAATGGGCAATTCACCCCAGGCCGCAACGCGCGCACATCGTCCCGCTGCTGGAAAGTGCAGCACTTCCGACGTGCGACCTCACGGACGACGCCATGAAGGATTTCTTCTATGTGGGACCAGCGATGGCGCCCTTGGCCATCGTTGGCGTGCAGCTCTACGGTGTTGACGCATTGCTGCGATCCCTCGTGGTGAGTCCCGGGCATCGAGCGCATGGGCTGGGTCAACGACTGGTTGAGCACGCCGAGCAGCATGCACGTCAGCAAGGCGCGAGGACTATCTATCTGCTGACAACCACTGCCGAGTCTTTCTTTCGAGCGCGTGGCTATCTCGTCGCAACCCGAGACAGCGCGCCTTCTGCCATTCGATCCACGCCCGAGTTCTCCGGTTTGTGCCCAGCGAGTTCGGCCTTCCTTGCGAAACGTCTTTGATCCGAGGTGTCGATCATGATCCCACAAGAGCCGCTTGAGGCATGCCTCCGGGTTCGGGATTGCTGATTGGCCTCGGCGCGCGCTTGCCGTCATTGCTGGTGGACATCATGTCTCTCCCAGCTTGATTCTTTGGAGCACAGCCTCGTAGGCCTGCAGGTCGAGAAAGGCCGTGACGCGCGACGCCTTGTCGCCGTCCATTTCGAACAACCACACGTAGCTGTTGGCGTAGGGCTGTCCATCAATGGCCACGCCTGAGCCATCCCAAACGACCGCGACGTGATTGCCCCCGGACAGGATCTGGCGCACGGTGGGTCGCATCGGCTGTTTCAAGCGCTTGGCGAAGGGAGCAACGGCCTCAGCCAAGAATGCCTCGCGCGATGAGTAGGTCTTCGCGTAACGGCCCGAGCCTTCGATCGTCCACACAGTGTCGTCGCGGAGCACGTTGTTGAAGAACGAGTTGCCGCCGGCCGCCCAATCGTCAAAAGCCATGCGCAGTACCGCGACCGCCCGTCGCTCGTCGGTTCGTGCGCCGGGCTCGATGATGATCGTAGGCGTCAACCGAGGTTGGCTTTGCAGGATGGCATCTGCCCGCGCAACGTCGAGGTCGTCTACCGCGTTTTGCTCGCGCACGATCCGCCAGCCTTTATCAGTACAGCGCCACACCGTTTGCGATTGCGCACGCGCGGCGTTCACCTTTCCATCCCGACCTTCCAGTCGTGCAATGAACTCCAGCGAGCTGGTGGCAAGGTCGCGGCCATGGATCACATGAGGGCCGTCGGTGACGGCATGACGTGCGGACTTGAAGCTGTCGAAGGTCGCTTCGAAGAACGATCCATATTGACGCGCGCTGCGTGCGACGCGCTTCTGCGGATCCCAGGAATCGTGGATCACGACGCCCTTGCCGTCGAAGTCATAGAAGCGGCCCAATTTTTCCTCGAACACGAAGCGTGGGTCGCCCTCGCGGCGCTCCCAACCTTCTAGAATCCAGGCGGCGTGTAGATCTGCCACGGAGCCCGAACCTTCAACCGGGCACGCCGGGGCGCCGCCGCTCAGAGCGGCCATCGCAAGAGATACAAACAACGGATTGCCCATGCACCCTCCGATTGGATCAAACTGTTCGCGGGCGTCGATGCCCGGGTGCTGCAAGGGTGCAGGCAGACGGCCGTAGAATACAGGCACTCACGGGCGACACGGTGTCGCGTGTGATTGAACAATGGTGCAATCATGGTGATCGACCTGAATCTGCTGGCGATTTTTTCCGCGGTGGCTGAAGCGGGTAACTTCAGTGCCGCGGCTGACCGGCTGGGGTTGACCCGCTCGGCGGTGAGCCAGGGCATCCGCCGGCTGGAAGCGGAGATCGGCCAGCCGCTGTTTCTGCGCACCACTCGCAGCGTTCGCTTGACCGAGCGGGGCGAGGCGATTCGCGGCCGTGTTTCAAATGCTTTGCGCGACATTCACGCCGCGGTGGAGGAAGTATCGGGATCGGCCGAAGCGCCTCGGGGACTGCTGCGCGTGGCGGCAACTTCCATCGCCGAGCGCTTTCTGTCGGGGCCGTTGATCGCTTCCTTCTGCGATGCCTATCCCGAGATCACGCTCGATGTGACCGTGACCGATGATGAGTTCGACATCGTCGCCGCAGGCTTCGATGCCGGCGTGCGGCTCGCGGAGGCCATCGAGCACGACATGATCGCTGTGCCTTTGACCGGCGAGCAGAAGGAGGTGGCGGTCGCGACTCCAGCCTATCTCGCGCGCCACGGTGTGCCGGAACATCCGCGTGACCTGGTGAAACATCGCTGCATCGGCTGGCGGCCGAGCTTCGATTCACAGCCGCACCGCTGGGAGTTTTCGCGCGACGGAGAATCGTTCGCGCTGGACGTAGAACCGCAGGTCACGACCAACGACATGCTCCTCATGATCCGCACCGCTCTGGCCAATGGCGGCATCACCTTCGGCATCGAAGAAACATTCCGGCCCTATCTGGCACGCGGTGAACTGGTGTCAATCCTCCAGGACTGGCTGCCGCCGTTCGCCGGCTTCTCGCTTTTCTTCCCAAGTCGCCGCACGGTCACACCGAAGCTCCGCGCACTGATCGACCATATCCGGGCGAAAGCATGAGCTACAAGGGCTATGCAAGCCGAGTAGCAACGGCGAATATCTATGTCAGTGTTGTCCATCTGCAAAGGGACGAGTGAACGTGGCGCTTCGAACCGAGTTCTTCGCTGACCTGGAGGATTTGAAGCTCACCCTCGAAGCTTTCAGGAAGCTCGGCGAATTTCGTTACACCGCGCTTTCAGGCGCTGTCAATGCCGAGCTTGCCGAGTACCGCGATCCTTTGTCGCTCATGGAGGTCGGCATAGTTACTCCCGATACTCCCGATCGGGGCGCCGGCTATATGATTACGGAGAGGTCGGTGACGATCACCACGCGCCGGATCGAGATGTTGGACGGATCCGGCTTCAAGCGGACACTCGATCAGAGCTCGAACCCCGACTCGGTTCACATCGCCTTGGGCGGTGAGCTGGGAGCGCGGATCTTGATCGGTAGCATCCTGGATACTCACGGCGATACCGAGCGGGCGCGCGCGACATATGCTCTGTTCAAGAAAGTCATCGTGAAGCGATCGAAGCGGGTGTCTAATCGCCAGGTCATGCCCGGCGCCATGCAAAAGCTGGAGCAAGGATGGAGGCTCACCGCGGACAAGGGATTCCATCCTGGCCTTGACTTGAGAAAGCCTTTGCGCCTTGAAAAATCCGTATGCCTGAAGTAGTGACTCACGCCGGGCAGAGTTAGGTGAAGCCGGGCGCGTTGCGGTGACAGGCTCAACGTACGTTGATGCCTTCGAGAAACAAATCCACCAAATGGGCGACCCGCGACTTCGATGGCGCGTCATGGCGGTCTGACCCTCGGTGCGCGCATTAGCCCGGGATCGGGCTGTGGCAAAGTGTTGACAGTTGTAGACATCTGCTTACACTCAGCCACATGGCAAGCTCGATCAAGCGCAGGGTGCTGCGTCTCGCAGGCCGGCGGGGAGGCGCGACCGCCCGCGATTACGCTGAGGCGGGGATCCATCGCCAGGTCCTTACCCGATTGGTGGCATCCGGGCATCTGGAGCGCGTTTCTCGGGGCGTATATCGTCTACCCGACCGGTCAATCACCGAGCACGAGGGCTTAGCTGTCGTTGCTGCCGCAGTACCTCAGAGCACCATCACCTTGTTGAGCGCGCTGCAATTCCATGAGATTGGCACGCAGCTTCCATCTCAGATATGGATTGCTCTCGACCGTCGAGCGCGACGACCTGCTCTGAAATATCCGCCCATACGTATCGTTCGGTACAGTGGCGCCGCGCTGACCGAAGGGATCGAAACACACCGGGTTGAAGGGCAGCCAGTGCGAATCTACAGTGCAGCGAAAACGATCGCCGATTGTTTCAAGTATCGGAACAAGATTGGGATTGAAGTGGCGTTGGAAGCTCTGCGCGAAGGGTGGCGGGCACGCCGTTTCACCCTGGACGAGTTGGATCTTTATGCACGCGTTTGCCGCGTCCAGCTCGTGATGCGGCCCTACATCGAAGCTTTGGTCGGATGACTTCGGCGCGCGATGGGCTCGCACGGTCGCTGCAGGTCAAGCTGGCGCAGCACGCGAAGCGCATCAGCGCGGACCCCAACCTCGTGCTTACCCGCTACGCTGTTGAGCGCTATCTCTATCGACTGTCGCGCTCTGCCCATTCCGAGAAGTTCGTTTTGAAGGGCGCGCTCTTGATGCTCGCTTGGATGGGAGACTCGTTCCGTGCAACGCGCGATGCGGACATGCTTGGCTTCGGAGACGTATCACCTGAGTCCCTGGCTGGGATATTCGCAGAGATCTGTACAGTGCCGGTGGAACCCGACGCGATGACCTATCTCGCCGATACGATGCGGCTGGAGCCCATCCGCATCGATGACGATTACGGCGGTCATCGCGTGACGCTGATGGCTCGCATGGGTGCTGCCCGCCTGCGAGTGCAGATAGACATCGGCGTCGGCGACGCTGTCGTGCCGGCGCCGCAGTGGATCGAATATCCGAGCCTTTTGAATCTGCCGAAGCCTAGATTGAAGGCCTATACACCTGCGACCGTGATTGCCGAGAAGTTCCATGCGATCACGGTCCTCGGAATGCTCAACAGTCGCCTGAAGGACTACTACGACCTCTGGTCGCTTTCGCAGGGATGCGATGCGAGGCCGACCGCCATTGCCAAGGCGCTCGAGGCTACGTTTCAACAACGGAACACGGTCTTGCCGGATAGTTGGCCCGTAGGACTCACGTCGAAATTCGCGGACGATGCGGTGAAGCGGCGACAATGGATTGCGTTCCTGGAGAAAAGCCGCGTCAGCGCTCCTACGCTGGCAGAGTCAATTGACGCGATCCGACATTTGCTTTCCGAACCACTCAAACTCGCGCAGAATTCTTCCCTGTCATCGTAGTGTCATGAGGCAGCTGCCGGGCTATTTCTCTCGCCTTCAAAGGCTCCCGCACCGTGATTTGTACTGCGATCAAGCGATCGAGAACCTCACGGAGATTCAGGAGGTGGGTCGGACCAATCCGGACTGTCCTGAGTAGAGAATTTCGCCCGGGCGGCGCAGAGCGAGGACTATCGGACCTTCTTCCGTCATCTGCTCGGCCGCGGTTGGATCGCCTTCGAGATCTTCTGTCGTTTGTTGATCGTGCGGGGGGAACGCGTCGGTCGAGCAGCTCTTCAAGTGGGTCTCGTTCTTCCTGTATGGCGTCTTTGGGCTGTTCCTGGTGTTGACCCCGGGAAGTTCGGCGATCGGATCGCGGCGAACTTCGCGCTCGATGCACCAACGGACGTGGGCCTTCGCGGCCGTGACCTACACTTGTTACAACATCGTCGGAGCCGTCGCGAGCAGATGGCAGATGGCACAAGCGAGGCCTGGGCCGTCCATGGCCTGGTGCCTGGCGCCGCAGGCGTTACTGGGCCGGGGGTTGCTGCGGTTCGGGGGTCGACTCCCCGAACGTGGTCGTCGTTCCCGGTGCAGTGTCGGGGGAGGGCGCAGGTTGTTGCTCGGCTGCGGGCGTGGCAGCGGTGCTTTCTTCGGCGCGCTCGCCACATGCCGCAAGGAGTGTGACCGCGAGCGTTGCTGCAACAAATGACTGTAGCTCGATCCGCATGGTGCCTCCTGTCGCAATAGACCAGGTTCCGAGCCTCGATTAAGAGCGCATGCCGGTGGATTGTCAAACGGGTGATCGATGGTCGCCTGCAGGACGATATTCATCTCGGGACGCCCGCACGGATGAATGCGTTGCCAGACCTAATACGCGATCGTGCCGTTGCCGAGGGGCTGGCGGGAACTGCATACGTCAACGTGCCATCGACGTGGGGTGATGTGGGCGCTGCCCGATGCGGGCCGTTGACATCGATGGATCTCATGGCGCCGGCTCGGGGGATCCGATCCGGTTCAGCACGTCCAGTGCGTCGGTCGGCAATTGCAGGTTAGCGGCGGCGAGATTCTCACGCAGATGGGACACCGACTTGGTGCCGGGGATGAGCAGGATGTTCGGCGAACGCTGCAGCAGCCACGCGAGAGCGACTTGCATGGTCGTGGCGGCCAGTCTGTTTGCAACATCGGACAGCACGCCCGACTGCAGCGGCGAGAAGCCGCCGAGCGGGAAGAAGGGCACATAGGCGATGCCTTCCGCCGCAAGATAGTCGATCAAAGCATCGTCGTCGCGATGTGCCAGGTTGTAATAGTTCTGCACGCAGACGATATTCGCGATCGCCCGCCCTTCATCCACCTGCCTGCGCGTCACATTGCTCAGACCGATGTGACGGACCAGTCCCTGACGCTGCAGTTTCTCGAGCGCCGCCAGCGGCGCCTCGATGGAGCCTTCGGCCGGCCCGTGCACATCGAACATGATGCGAAGGTTGACGACGTCGAGCGCTTCCAGCCCCAGGTTGCGAAGGTTGTCATGCACGGCGCTCGCGATTTCGTCGGCCGACGATGCGACATTCCAGGATCCGTCCGGGCCGCGCTTCGCGCCGAACTTGGTGACAATGACCAGGTCGTCGGGGTACGGGCTCAGCGCTTCGCGAATGATCTGGTTCGTGATGTGCGGCCCGTAGAAGTCGCTCGTGTCGATGTGATTGACCCCGGCGGCAATGGCCACACGGAGCACTTCGACCGCTGCCTGCCGATCTTTCGGCGGGCCGAACACGCCGGGGCCGGCGAGTTGCATGGCGCCGTAGCCCATCCGCTTCACGGTGCGGTCGCCGAGCTTGAAGGTCGAGTCGAGGTGAGTCATATCGTGTCTCCTTGCCGATGGGAGGAAGCGTACACAGGAGTCCCGAGTGCGATAATCTGGCTCAACCTGCACAACCTGTTCGGGAATTCGAACGATGATGGCCGACCTGAGCGACCTGGCCGCGTTCGTCGCGGTGGCGCGCGCCGGCGGCTTCCGGGACGCGGCGCGCACTGTAGGCAGCAGCGCATCCAGTCTCAGCGAAGCGGTACGCCGGCTGGAGACAAAACTGGGCGTCCGGCTGCTCAATCGAACCACGCGCAGCGTTGTTCCGACGGAAGCGGGCGCGCACCTGCTGGAGAAGCTCGGCCCAGCGCTGGGGGAAATCGAGACGGCGCTGGATGTGGTGAATGGCTTTCGCGATCGGCCGGCAGGCACGCTGAGATTGAATGTGCCGATCAGTGCTGCACGGCTGGTCCTTCCCCGGATCGTGCCGCCGTTCCTCGCGGCTTACCCGGACATCAATCTCGAAATCATCGCCGACGACAGCTTCGTCGACATGCTGGCCGCAGGCTGCGATGCCGGGATTCGTTACGAAGAGCGACTCGAACAGGACATGGTCGCGATCCCCATAGGCCCGCGCCAGCAGCGCTTCGCGGCGGCGGCGGCGCCCTCGTATCTCGATCGCAAAGGTCGTCCCGAGCATCCGCGCGACCTCATGAGTCATGCCTGTCTGCGTGGTCGCTTTGCGAGCGGCGCGCTGACCGAATTCGAGTTCGAACGCGACGGTGAGATCGTGAAAGTGGAGCCCAAGGGACCGCTGATCGTGCGCGTGGGCGCCGCCACCGACCTTGCCGTCGAGGCTGCTGTCGCGGGTGTCGGCATCATTTATCTGTTCGAGGACTGGTTGCGCCCGCATCTGGATAGCGGTGCGCTCGAGCCAGTACTGGAGCCATGGTGGTTGCGCTTCTCCGGCCCTTTTCTGTACTACCCGAGCGGTCGCTACCTGCCGGGGCCCCTGCGTGCGTTTGTCGACTTCATCCGCTCTAGCAGCTGACGCAGTTGGCTCGCCTGGCATTGCCCCCAGCCCGGTTCGCGTTATGGTGCATTGTCGTTGACGGGTTCCTTCAGGTTGCTTCATCGTAGCGCCGTTAGATCAGCGGACTGATCGCAAATAGAACAAGCCACGCGGCGCCAGGGACGGTCGTCATACAAACCTCCCTGCACGCGATTGCGTGGATCGGGAGGAGCGGGATTGTGAGTAAGTACCGCGCTTTGGCCGTGGTCATGCTGTGCGCGCTGTTTACCGACGTGCTGGCGAGCCCGGAGTGGTTGCTTGCGCAAATGCAGGCGGACGGCTCGATCGCTAGCAACGCGGACACCGCGACTCCTTTTCAAAGCACCGCCGAAGCAGTCCGCTCCCTTCGCTTATTGGCGCAAGCAGCGAACGTCGATGCTCCGCAGGCCCATCTCGCTGCTCAGGCCTACCAGGGCACGGAATATTTGAGCCGCAAGATGCTCGCGGCTGCCGAAGCATCCATGCCGGTCGATGCTCTGGCCGCCGAACTGCTCACGCGCCAGAACGCCGATGGTGGCTTCGGTGAGCAGGTGGGATATCACAGCACGGCGCTGGACACTGCATTCGCGCTCGAAGCACTGGCCTCCACCGCATATCAGAACCATGCCGCCGCCAGCAACGCACTGGCATATTTGCTTCAGACGCAGAGAAGCGATGGCGGCTGGCAGCTTGGCGATGTGAGCTCGGATCTATATACGACGGCGCTCGCCGTGCGCTCGTTGCATCCGTATCGCGCGCGGTTTGCCGGTGTTCAGGCGGTGATCGCCAGCGGCAATAACTTCTTGCTTTCGCGCCGTGGCGCGGATGCGCTGTGGGGCGAAGATTTCGCCAGTGCGCAGGCGTTGCTGACACTGTCGATGACGCTCAGCGACGTTTCCCAGCTGCATCAGAGCGAAGCGGCATTGAGCGCGCGGCGTCTCGTAAACACGAGTTGGTCGAATGACGTGTATGCGACCGCGCTCGCGCTACGCGCGTCGCATATCTTCGATGCAAGGTCGGGCGGGTCGGGTGTTCCGACCACAGGCGGCGCGATCACAGGTTACGTTTTGCGCGCGGGATCATCGGCAGCAATCGAAGGCGCGACGGTCTCGGCCGCCGGCGCTCAGGTGCTCACGAACTCCGAGGGACATTTCGTCCTGTCCGGTGTGCCGGCGGGTGAGCACACGCTCTCGATCCAAAAGAGCGGTTACAACGCAGCGACTCGTGCAGTCACGGCGATAAGCGGCCAGTTCAGCAACGCAGGCACTATTCTTCTTGGCCAGTCGGTGCAAGACGCGCTCGTGCGCGGACGCATCTACGACGCGCATGACTTGAGCGCGCTGGCCGGTGTGACGATCACCCTCACGGGCCCCGCGAGCGCGACAGTAACGAGCAATGCCCAAGGTGAGTTCGAGATCGGCGGCATTGCCGCTGGTACTTACGCCGTAAATTTCCAACGCTCGGGGTATTACAGCGGCACAGGCACGCTCGACGCGCCGTCCGGTTCGATCGCATCGATTCAGCAAGGCATGACGCGTGAAGGTGCGTACCTGGACGAAAGTCCGGTCACGCTCGTGGGCCGCGTGGTCGACGGCGTCACGCGTCTGCCTGTCGTTAACGCGCAACTTACGCTCGATGGCGCGCCTGCCGGCTCATCGCAAGCGGATGGCGCGTTCCAACTGTCCGCAGTGGAACGAGGCAATCATCGCATCGAGATCAGCGCTTCGGGTTACACAGGTGCAACCTACTCGTTCTTGCTTGCGCCGGGCGCCGCTGGTGCGCTCGGCGACCTGCCGATCTTCGCAGCAACACCCGATTCTGCGGCTTCCACGCTTACGTTGGTCGGTACGGTCGTGAACGGTCTCGACAACCGACCGCTTGGGGGCGCCACTGCGCAGGTCGTGCAGACAGGGTCGACAACGCAAACCAGCGACCAAGGCCGCTTCGAGCTCGAGGGTTTGACGCTTCTGCAGTTCGATCTGCTCGTGTCGGCGCCGGGTCATGAAACGCGCACGTTCGCGCTCTCCGCTTCCGGCTTCGGCGAAGTCGCCGGCACATTTGCGTTGCCTCCGCTCGGCGGCGATCCTGAGGCAACTGTTTCGACGCTGCGTGGTGTGGTGCGGGATTCCGTGACGAGCGAACCGCTTGCAAACGCGAGCGTTCGAGTTGCCGGCACTACTGTGTCCGGTTCGTCGGGCACAGACGGTTCATTCGAGCTGACGGGCATCGTGGAGCGAGAGTTCACGGTCAGTGCAGCACTCAGTGGCTACAGCGAGCGCAGATACGACGTCAAGTTGAGCCAGCACGGTGTCTACTCGGTCGATGTGACTCTGACGCGTGAGCCTGGCGCGGTCACCGATTTGTTCGATGTCGTGTCCGTCGTGCCGACGCACACCAACACCGGCGCCCACACTCAGCAACGTTTCGTTGCTCGCATCGCCAACCTGAGCGACGAAGCGAGAGCTGCGCTGGTGATTGCGGAGGTGTTCGATGCGTCGGATGAGTCAGTCGCGACCTCGACGCCCTTCGCCGTCGGTACTGAAACGCCTGCGACGATGTTCAACTTCGCGGCGGGCGAGACGCTCGAGTTGACCATCCCGTGGAACACCGCCCAGTTCGCGCCTGGCTCGTACCGAGTTCGCGTGCGTGTGGTCGAGCCCGGCACCAACACGATGGCATTGCCCGGCGGTGTTGTGCTTGCGCAGGGCGAAACCACCGGAACGGTCAATGCGACGAGCAGGATTGGCGGCGGCATGACTTTCGATCCGCCGCTCGCTCAGGCCGGCTCCACGCAGCCTGTGCGTTTGTCAGCGGTCCTGATGAATCAAGGCAACGTGCCGCTGACCGGCCAGGCATTCTCGATGAGCGTTCTCGATCCGGCCAGCGGAGCGACGCTGCATACCGTGCAGGCCGTCGCTGCGATGCTGGACGTTGGCAACAGCACGTCGCTCGATTTCGGCACTTGGGTGCCGACGCAAACGGGCGATCTGCCCGTGACCATTACGGCGCAGACCGCCGACGTTACAGGTGTGATCAACGGCGTGCTGTACGTCGGCGACAAGGCGACCGGTACGTTCACCGTCGATCGCAGCGTCGTGCCGATGGGCACGCAGACAGTCCGCGCAAGCATCCAGATGCGGGGCGTCGATGTGCGCACCGGTACGAGCACCGATCCGCTCTTCCTCGCCGTACGTGAAGCCGTCCGCAAAGGAGGCGTGTACGTGGCTCAGCAGGCGCCTGCGTGGAACGAGTTGAATCGCTGCCTGGGATGTCACATCCAAACCCAAAGCATCATGGGATTGGCGGCCAGCGTCGATAAGGCCGACATCGATCCCGCCGCTCTTAAATATCTCTACAACGATATCGCCGGCGCGGCGCACGGTAATGGCGCTTTGATCGCCAGCCATCCGGAATTCAGTTCCGTCACCAACTCCCTCGGCGTCTGGTCCCTGAGCGGGTGGCGCGATGCGCCTCAAGTGTTCCGCACCATGTATCGAGCGGCCAGCTTCCAGCTGAGCACGATGACAACGTCGGGCGACCAGTCTTACTGGACCTCGAATCACTGCATGGGCTGGTGGTGCAACAACGAAGGTCCGACGATGGCCTCCACCAAGGGCTTGACCGGCCTGCTGCGCATGTCGACCGAGCTCGGCTCGCAGACCGTGACGGACTACACGTTGCAGCCTGCGCACGAGCTGGGCAGCGCCAACCTGATGGATTTCGAGCAAACCGCGGACGGCACCGTATGGTACGTCGAGTACGCCGGTACGCTGTATGCCCGCAATCTGCAGACCGGCGAACGGCGCACCGTTGCCACTGGAATCACCAACGCCTATGGCCTGGCGATGCTCGCCGACAACACCGCGTTCGTGACAAGTGGCTCGCGCATCGTGCGCATCAACCCGGATGGCACGCGCAGCGATCTGGTGAATGTCGGAGGCAACGCCAACCTGCTCGACATCGTCCTCGCTGCTGACGGTTTCCTGTATGTCGCCGACTTCAACAATCACCGCATTCTGAAAGTATCTCAGGCGGGAGCGTTCACAGTGTTCGCCTCGGGCGGGCTGATGGCTCAGCCGGTGGGCCTGGTGTTCGACGAGCAGAACAACCTGTATGTGGCGAACTACGGCCGCTTCAACATCCTGCGCATTTCGCCGGCGGGGCAGGTGGCGTTGTTCGCACCGGGCCTGCCGTATCGGCCGGTGTGGATCCGACGCAGTCCAGACGGCGCGTTCTACGCCAACTCGGAACATCTCAACAATCAAGGCTTCTCGCCGTCCGGGCTGTGGCGAATCGATGCGGACGGCGTGGTTGAGCGCCTGGTCACGATGGATTCCACCAATCGGTTCGGTTACAGCGCGCTGAATTTCATCGACGACGAGCTGTATTTGAGTCATGAATCCAGCCGCCGTCTCTATCGAGTGGCGACGCAGCCGTTGGCTACGCCGCAGCTCGCGCAAATTCCTCCTGCGCTGGCGCGCATCGCGCGCTTCACGATCGCTCGTCACCAGACCAACAGTGCGAGCGACATCCATGCGATGCGTCTGATCACCCTCGCGGAAGCGCGGCCACATGTCGCCGATCCGGCGCTGGTGGCGCAGATCGACGCGGCGATCGCTTATATCGACAACTTGCTGAGGCAGCGTCAGCGTCCGGATGGCGGCTGGGCTTATGCGAACGGCGGGACTGTCAGCGATCCATACACGACCGCATTCGTCGGGCTCGCGCTCGAGTACACGCATCCGTCGGTCAACGATCCGGTGATCCGTAACTCGATCGCATATCTGCTCAATCAACAGAGCGCCGATTTCAGCTGGCCAGTTCAGAACAACGTATTCCAGACGCGGCTGGGACCGACCAGCTTCGTCATGGCGTATCTGCCGCTGGCGCTGGAGCGCCTCGGTGGCATCGACACCGATCTGACGGTGGTGATGCCGCCTGACATTCAACTCTCCAATCCGAGCCAGGCGCCGGCATCGCAGACGCCGGTCGCGGCAGGCACGGAGTATCGGTGGTCGATGCAAGGCGTGACCGCGAACGCGCGGACCGTGAGCTTCGACGCGACGTTGTCGAACATGGGCTATCGGGAAACGCGACCGGTCGCGGCTGCGGCCTATCTGCAGTTCAGCAATTCGTTCACTGGCGAAACGTTGCGCTCGGATCTGGAGATTCCGACGGTTCGCGCCGAGAGCGACCTGGTGCTTTCGCTGAGCACCGGGCAGAGCGCCTATGGCGCGCATTCGGAGGTTGCGATCAGCAGCGTTGTCACTAACGCGGGACCGGCTTCCGCATCTGCGCAGTTGCGACTGCTGATTCGTGCGCCTGACGGCTCGATCGTTGCTGAGCTGCCGCCGCTCTCGGTGGGAGCGCTGACGACGGGCGAATCTGTCGCTGTGCCTGCGACGTGGAACACCGGCGCGCTGCTGGCGGGCGGCTATCAAGTGTATGGTCAGTTGTTCAACAGCGCGTCCGTGATGACGAGCGAGGCAGTGGCTTCGT
The DNA here is from genome assembly GCF_016801985.1 of Steroidobacter gossypii. Classification (GTDB taxonomy): domain Bacteria; phylum Pseudomonadota; class Gammaproteobacteria; order Steroidobacterales; family Steroidobacteraceae; genus Steroidobacter; species Steroidobacter gossypii. The sequence goes on from NZ_JAEVLS010000002.1 coordinate 361,908, forward strand.
TCCAGGTCGTGCATCAAGGTCCGGTCGTGTCCGCTGTCGTTGCTGCCGACAAGCCTGTGTATCAGGCGTGGGATTCCGTGCAGCTGACGGGACGGGTTCGAAACGCGAGCGCGAACGTCATCCTGGCGGACAGCATCGCCGAGCTCACCGTGCGCAGCCCGGCCGGCGAAGTGATATTCACCGGCAGCTACCCGGTGAGCTCGATGCCGCCGCTCACACTGCGCGATGTCCTCGATCATGTCGGGCTCGCCGATGCTGCTACTGGCGCGTATGGCGTGGAGCTATTCGTTCGCGATGCGTTCTCACGGGCGCTGCTTGCGACCGCGACCACGCAGTTCGAAGTGCAGCGCGATGAATTGCAGGCGCTGCGGGGCGCTGTGACCGTGCAGAGAACTCAGGTCGAGCGAGGTGCTTCGAATGTTTGCACCGACTCGGTCACCAACATGGCGGCAAGTGCGTTGCCTGGGGTCGTGTTGGCTCAGAACCTGGTGGATCTGGACAGTGGAGAGCTCTTGCAGTCCGCTCTGGTCACGCGCGATTTCGGCGGCAGGCAACAGCATCTGCTGACTCGCAGTATTGCGACCGGTGCGCTGGAAGAGGGCGGTTATGCCTGCGTGCTGACGGCAACGTATAACGGCCGTACTCAGCAGCTCGGTTCGGTCGGTTTCGAGGTCGTCCAACCTGCGATCCGGATCGATGCGACGTTGACCAGCGAAGGTCGCGGTCGCTTGCTGGTGTTGATGGATGAGAAGGGTGGTTGGCCGTGCACGCCGCTGCGAGAGGTGGAACTGTGGACACCGTTCCGCACGCGCTTGCCTGCGGATGCGCGCGTCGATGTTGAGTTACTCGATGACGAAGGCCGCCGCGTGGACTTCGAATCGGTAGCACTGCGGCACTATCGCGGCACGGTCAATCAGCGGCGCGGGTCGGCCGCTGACTTGAGCATCGTCGGTGTGTCTTCGGATGTACTGACGTTGCAGGTGGCGAGCGGGGCTGGCCTGGGTGCAGGTTATCGCATCGTGGCCACGGCGAGCGCAGATTCGCTGCCGCCGGTCGTGATCGAGAGCAATGTGATGGGCTCGAGCTGCGGCTGGCATGCGGGCATCGGGGCGCGCTTCGGCGACTTCCATTGCTCCGGTGGGCGTACGCGCTCCGGCGCCGGATTGCCGGCGCCGCTCTCGACATCGCCGACGCTGGCTCAACAACGCGCCTTCCTGGAGGAACGGCTCGATGAGCAGGGCTGGTCGTACAAGATCGTGACGGACGATGAGGCGTTCGAGCGAGAGCTGCGCTCGGGTCAGTATGCGCAGTACGCATTGTTCTCCGAACACGAGAAACTCGATGAACAAGTGCAGAAGGAGTTGCGAGAAGCGGTGTATCGCGGCGAAGGGTTGCTCGATGCGGGTCAGCACGATCATCGTCATCACAGCTTCGATGCGGCGCTGGGCATCAAACCTGTGGGCCATCACTCGCACGCAAAGTCGGTGACGATCACGTCGCCGTGGAGCACGATGGGCACGGTAGCACTGGCGACCGAAAACAAGGCGCTGCGTATCCGGCTGGAGGGCGCGCAGCAGATCGCTCGCTTCGAGCGTGACCGTGGACGCGAGCACGATCGTGGCGGCCACGGGCAGACCGAAGATGCCGCTGCTACTTCGTACACCTACGGTCGCGGCAAGAGCGTGTACGTTGGTTATGACCTGCTGGCCGAAGCCACTCACGCTGGCAAGGACAGCCTGCATGCGCAGTTGTTAGTCGACGCGCTCGCTCACGTGGCGCCGGAAGTTACAACCGCCCACGCCGATGGCGTGGTTCCGCTGCGGTTGACCATCCAGAACCGCGCAACGGCGACGTTAGGTCGGGCGCTGCTGCCCCTGCCAGCGGGTGTCAGCTTGGTCGACGCGGGCGATGCGCAGGTCACGAATGGCGTGCTGTCGTGGAGCTTCGAGCTGAGAGAGAACGAGCAGCTGACGTTCAGCGCCTGGGTCCGCCTGCCAAATCGTGCCGGCGCGGTGACCTTCGACGCTGGAGTGCAATCGGGCGCTGAGCCGAACTTCGTCGATCAGGCGCAGCCGCGGCTGACGCTGAACGCAGTCGAGCGTGACTCCGTCGCGGACGCCCGCGCGACGGCGCAGACGAGCATCCGCTTTCTGCTGGTGAAATTCTGGCTCGACAAAGCGCAGTTCTGGCTGGATCGCGGCCGCCCGGAGTTCGCCTTGGCGAGCCTCGTGCAAGCGAGCAGCGAGGTCATCAAGGTCTCGCACGCCCAATCGCAACAGCTGCGCTGGCAGATCGACGATGCGATCTGGGTGGTAGGCAAGCAGCTTTGACATCAAACCAGGATGCGTAATGGCAATGGCAAAACACAAGGAACCGTCGAAGTCCGACACGATCGTCAGCGCCGAGAGCTGTCTCTTCACACGGATCGTTTCGTGCGTCACCTTGCTCGCCTATTGCACCGTGACGCTATCGCCTGCGGCGCAAGCGACGGAGTCGATGCCTGCGCCTCCGCCTGCGTTGCCTACCGTCGTGCAGCCGCTCGCGGATCCGCATGCCGACAATCTCGACCGACTGCGTTCAAGGTTGCAGTCGCTTACACAGCAGCACGTCGACAAGCAGTCTCTGCAGGAAGAGAAGCGGGAGCTGCGGCAGCTTGCGGCGGAGCTCACGGCCCTGCAGGCACAGGAGTTGGCGCAGCTCGAAGCAGACGAGCAGGAGATCAAAGCCAGAAAGCTGCCCGAATCGATCCTGGAGCGCCATCGCGAAACCGTGGCGCGCTTCAAAGCCCAGGCGGAGCAGACGCAAGCCGAACTGGCTGAGATCGATGGGGCCGCCGAGAATTCGCCCGCGCTCGGCGAGACGGCGACCACGCTGCGCACGCGGCTCGAGCGCACACAGACGAAGCGTCGCCACCAGCGGCTGGACCCGTCCAGTCTGCCGTTCCGTACTCCTGCAAAACAGACGCGCCAACCCAAGACTGCCGCGGATGAATTCGCTGCGATGTTTGCCGAGCCCGTCGCCGGCGTGAAGCTTGCGTCCCTGCATCCTGCGTCGGTGTTCATAGCTGCGCAAGCGAGCGGCACAGTTCCCGGACCCGAACATCTTGCAGCCACCGTGGATGTTCAGCTGACGCCTGCCATTAGCGAGCTCGCGCAACAGCTGAACAACAATCCGGTCGAGATCTATCAATGGGTGCGCAACAACGTGCAGTACGTGCCCACGCAAGGAAGCATCCAGGGTAGCGCGATGACCCTGGAGATGAGGCAGGGTAACGCGTTCGACATCGCGTCGCTGCTCATCGCACTGTTGCGCGCTGCCGGCATTCCGGCGCGGTATGCGTATGGAACGATCGAAGTGCCGATCGCTCAAGTGATGAACTGGGTGGGAGGCATGACATCGCCGAATGCCGCACTCGATCATCTCGCTCAGGGCGGCGTTCCGGTGCTCGGCCTCGCGCAGGGAGGCGTCATTCGTGCCGCACGCATGGAACACGTCTGGGTCGAGGCATTCGTGGATTTCGTGCCGAGCCGCGGCGCTCGCAATCGCACGCCCGACACGTGGGTGCCGATGGATGCGAGCTTCAAGCAGTACCGTGCGATTCCGGCATTGATCACGCCTGAGCTCACCGCCGAGTTGCAAGCTGTAGCCAACCAGTATCTGCAAGCCGCACAGGGGTCCGATGGAGCCTTGACCGGCTTCGATACCGCTGCGCTCGAGCAACCGCTGGCCGCGTTTCAGGAGCAGGTCGCCGCGCTGGTCGGTGGGACCAGCGAAAAGTTCATGCTGGAGGAGTTCGTCGGCGGAAGAGAGATCATCGCCACGTCGGCTCCGGTCCTGAGCGCATCGCTTCCCTATCGCGTCGTCGCGCGCGGACCGACCTGGGCGGCGTTGCCGGAATCTCAACGAGTGATCGCCAGAGTCGAATTGCTGAACGCGGGCTTGCACGGCGACGATGGCGCGCAGTTGTTCGCTGCCAGTCTGCCCCTGCCGACGCTCGGTTACGGATCGCTCCACCTGACGCATGTTCCTGCCACGCCGGATGACGCGGCAACGTGGGATAGCTACACGTCAGCGGGTGCGACGGAGTTTCCTGCTTATTTGATACGCGCCCGCTCGCGGCTGACACTCAACGGCAATCTGTTGGCGGAGTCGGGTTCCATCGGCCTCGGCGAAGATTTGGTCCTGCGGGTGAGCTTCCAGGGACCGTTCGGCGGTCCTGTGAGGTCGGCACAGTTCTCCATCGTCGCGGGCGACGAAGTGCAGATCGGCGTCAACGGCGGCGGGCTCACGCCGGATCAGGGCCTCGAGCTGCGCAACCGCACCGGTCTGGACTCCGCGGAAGGCAATTTGTATGTCGCGAACAAAGTGTTCTGGACGCAGGCCGATTTCCAGCAACGCCTGCTGGCGCAGTTGAGCAATGCTGCCGTCGCGCGGCTGCCGTCCGTCGGCATCTTTGCCGCGCCGATCAGCATCGTCTACAGCTTCGGTATACCTCGCCGCGCGAGCTATCACTCGCGTCAGGTTGATGTGAAGCTCGCACAGATGAGCGCCTCCTCGCTCGACGGGGATGCCGAGAAGACACGCAGACTCGTCATGCATACGGGCATGACGCTGTCTTCGATCGAAGGCGCCGTGATCGAGCAGGTCTTCGGCAAGCGCATCGGCCACGGCTCCAACACGATGCGGCTGCTCGAACTGGCGAACAGCAACAACGTGCCAATCTTCCACATCACGGCTGCCAACCTGGCGAGCGTCAGGCCCAGGCTGCAGCACTCCCCGGACGTGATGGCCGATATCAACAATGCCGTGTCCGCCGGTCTGGAAGTCGTGATCCCGCAGTTCACGCAGACCAACGGAACATGGACCGGCAGCGGTTACATCATGATGGATCCGCACACCGGCTCCGCAGACTATCGGGTCAGTGGCGGGTTGAGCGGCAACTTCGACGACGAAGCCTGCGGACGCCAGACGCAGCCCGTGCGCGTGACCGTGCCGGATATCTCCTTCATCTGGTGGCTGCTGTTTGGTTACCTGGTCGACGAAGATTACAACTTCAACGGCGTCGGTCTTGCCACCGTGGTGGTGGAAGTGATCCTGGTCGGAGCGTTGCTCGCAATCGTTGCGCCCGTGGCCGGAGCGGCTCTCGTGGCGGGTGCGCGTGCCGTGGCGCCGTTGGCCAGGGCGACGTTCACCGCAGTCGCGGCGGCATTCTCGGGGCTCGCGTTCGCTGAGGTGGAAGACGATTGCAGTTGCCAGCCGCAGCCGATGAACCGGCGCAAGGGCGGCACATCGCCGTTCACCTTGCGACACAATGCGTGTGCGGACCGGTACACGGACTTCCCCGGCGTCGATGTCGAGTTGCGCGATATTGCGTTCGACGGCTGGATCGTCGCAGAGGACAAGCTCTACGAGATCAAGACCGGTACGTTCTACTCGGTGATCTGGGCGCTTGCCGGCAATCGCCCCTCGGCGAGGAGATTCCTGGATGTGCTGCTCGGCAAAGCCATCTATGATTTCTATCGCGAGCGGGTGCCTTCCGGGCTGTGCGGCATCGAGTTCGGCTTTGGCGTCAGCGATCCCGTTCTGATGCTGGACATGCAGAACTTCTTTATCAACGATGCTGGCAATCCGCTGGACGCGGCGCGAGTGTTCCCCAACGGTTGCTGAGCGCGAGTCATGTTGTCGATGGAAGATGCCGACCAGCCCACGATGCTTCGCCTGTGGATACCGGCGACGGCCGATTCGTGGGCCGCGCGCTTCGAGGAGGCATGCAGCCTTCTCGAGCGCAGGGCGGAGCTGCCTCAGGTGGCGATTCGCACTGGTTATATCGCCTCTACCGATCGCGAGGAGATCGTCGAGAACCGGCTGGCGTTCCTTCAGGACACGCTGCGCGATCCCTTCCGGCAGGTGATTCTTTCCAACGGCAGGGGCATTCGCTACACCCGGGCAGGCGCGCCGATCGATTCTGGCCGAGTGCTTGTGAAGGGCAATTTCATGACGCCCAACCAGTCGTCGTTCGATCTGTCGATCTATTTTCCCGCCGTTGCCTGGAGCGTGCGCGAACAGCTGCTCGCCGAGCTTGGCGACACGCTGCAGGCACACAGCGGCGAGCTCACGCCCCGACGAGCCGAGCTCACCTTCATGGATTTGTTCCGTCTTGCCGACTGGCCGGCGCAAGCGCCGGGACGGCAGCGAACCGAGATCAGCCTTCGGCCGCTGCACGAGCTCATGCAGCAGCTCGATGTGCGCATACCGGCGATCAAGGCTGCCGCTGTCGGCGGCGTTCGCGAGTCGGACCTGCAGCCGGAGCGGCTTGGATGGTCGAACTACTGGTCGGAGGCCACGGCTCGCTGGCTCGGCTTTCCCGATCCGGATCGGGATCGCGAGCTGCTGCAGCGCTCGCAGCGAACAGCAGGCGGTGCATGGCTCGTCAGGACCACACACGAGCCACTCGATCTCACGCGCGCCGAGCACGTTCGTTGTGTAGCTGAGCTCTATGAACGATTCCCGCGCCTCGGGATTCGCTTTCATCACAGCGGGTGACGGCGCCGGTCCCTCCACTGCGAGAAGTGACCTGATCTGGATTCGGTTCGACCTTCCCCTGCGAGATGCCGCGCTGATTGGCTATGATATTGGCCCAGCGTAGTTACCGAATGAAAAAGGGTAATGGAGCCAGACAACAAGGTCGGAAGCTCCCGCGGGCGATCCGACGCAACGGCGCTGCGTGCCGCAGACGTCGTGGTCGGCGGGGGCGAAATGGGCGAGCTCATTCGCGCCCTGGATTGGTCCAAAACCCCGTTGGGACCGATCGAGGGCTGGCCACAGAGCCTGCGCAGCGCGCTCAGCATCCTGTTGCCCTCGAAGGCGCAGATCGCGTTGTTCTGGGGCGAAGAGCTGATCACGCTCTACAACGATGCCTATCGTCCGGTATTCGGCGCGAAGCATCCCGATGCGCTGGGCAAACCGATCCGCGACTCCTGGGACGAGCTCTGGCGCGCCGGCTTGAAGGAGATCTTCGATGGCGTGCTGACGACGGGCGAAGCGTTCTGGGCCGAAGATCGGCCGTTCTTCATGGAGCGCTACGGCTATCTGGAGGAGACCTATTTCGGCGTTTCATACGATCCGGTGCGCGATGAGACTGGCCGCGTCGGCGGCGTGTTTTGCATCGTCAACGAGACAACCGGACGCGTGATCGGGGAGCGCCGTCTGCGCGCGCTGCGCGATCTGGGTCAGATCGGGGGCAACGCTCGTCGGGTAGCGGATGTCTATCCCGCGGCCGCAGAGGTGCTCGCGAATTACTCGACCGATCTGCCCTTCGCATTACTGTACGCGCCCTGCGACGGATCGCGCCTGACGCTTGCCGCGCGGGTCGGATTGCCGCAGGAGTCGCCGGCAGCGCCGCTCGAGATCGAATCAGGCGCGCAGTCGGGGTGGAAACTGGATGCGGAAGCGATCGTGCTGTCGAGCGTCGATCTCGAGCGCTTCGGGCCGCTGCATGCCGGGTCGTGGCCCGAGCCGATCAGGCAGGCAGTCGTGCTGCCGTTCGCGGCTGCGGGCAATACGTCGCCAGGCTACCTGATCGCAGGGATCAGTCCGCGTCGCGCATTGGACGAACACTATCTGGACTTCATTCGGCTCGTAGCCGGGAATATCTCCGGCGCGATCGCGAGCGCGCGCAAAGTGGAGGACGAGCACAAACGCGCCGAAATGCTCGCCGAGCTGGATCGCGCCAAGACCACGTTCTTTTCCAATGTGAGCCACGAACTACGCACGCCGCTTACGTTGATGCTCGCGCCCCTCGAAGAAATCCTGCAGCGCGCCGACCTCGACCCTCAAGAACGTCAGCTGCTCACGTACGTCCAGCGCAATTCAATGCGATTGCTCAAGCTGGTGAACACGTTGCTGGATTTCGCGCGGCTGGAGGCCGGCCGCATACAGGCGAACTACGAGCCAACCGACCTGGCGCAGCTGACGCGCGAGCTGGCGAGCAGCTTCCGTTCGGCGATAGAAAAAGCCGGGCTGCGCTTCGAGGTGCAATGCGAGCCCTCGAGTCGCGCCGTGTACGTCGACCGGGACATGTGGGAGAAGATCGTCTTCAACCTGCTGTCGAACGCCTTCAAATTCACCTGGCGCGGCACGATCGCTCTGTCCCTGCGCGAGACCGCGAGCGGCGCTCGACTGGAAGTGCGAGATTCGGGGACGGGCGTTGCCGAGTCCGAGCTGCCGCACCTGTTCGAGCGCTTCTACCGAGTGCCCAAGGCGCAAGGGCGATCGAACGAAGGTACCGGCATCGGTCTTGCGCTGGTGAGCGAACTCGTCAAATTGCATGGCGGTTCGATCTGCGTTCGAAGCACCGAAGGCGCCGGCACGACGTTCACCATCGAAATACCATTCGGCTCGAACCATTTGCCGAGTCAGCAGGTGCGCACGCACCCCGAGCTGCGCGAACCGTCGACTACGGTCAGTGCTTTTCTCGAAGAGATCGGCGCATGGCGCGAGGACGAGCGGAACGAGCTGCCGCCATCGGTGCAAGCGGCACAGCGGCGCGAAGCTCCGGAGGTTGCTCCGGTCGATGCGAGCATGGATCGTCAGCGGATCCTCGTGGCCGACGACAATGCGGATATGCGCGAATATGTCAGTCGTCTGCTTCGCCCGCAATTCGATGTCGTGACGGCTTACGATGGAGTTGAAGCGCTCGAGCTGATTCGCGCGCGACCGCCGCACCTGGTGCTTTCAGACGTCATGATGCCGAGGATGGACGGCATCGCGCTGCTGCAGGCGTTGCGACAAGACTCCGCGACCGTCGATATCCCTGTGATCCTGCTGTCGGCGCGCGCCGGAGAGGAAGCCAGAGTCGAAGGACTCAATGTCGGTGCGGACGATTATCTCGTCAAGCCGTTCAGCGCGCGTGAGCTGCGGGCGCGCATCGTGGCTCACACTCGATTGGCCGAATTGCGCCGACAGGCGCAGCGAGTTCTGAAGGAAGCGGAGAGCCTGCGCTGGCGAGCGGCGCATGAGCAGATGCGTCTGCAGCGCGATGAGCTCCAGCGCATTTTCCAGAACACGCCTTCGTTCATGGCGGTCATGCGCGGCGAGGATCTGGTGTTCGAGCTGGCGAATCCCGCGTACGAGAGGCTCATCGGATATCGGGAGCTGATCGGCAAGCGTCTCGAGGATGCAATGCCGGAGCTCGCCGATCAGCCCTATCCGCAGCTGTTGCGGCAGGTGATGGTAACCGGCACGCCGTTTGTCGGTCGCGAGATGCCGGTCTTGCTGCAGACGATGCCAGGTCTGCCGCCCGAGCAGCGCTATGTCGATTTCGTCTACGTCCCGATGACACACGGGGGTGGAGAACCTGCGGTGCTTGCGGAAGGCTACGACGTCACCGACCGTGTGCGTGCGCAGCTTCAGCTCCAGGACGAAAGCAAGCGCAAGGACGAGTTCCTGGCCACGCTCGCACACGAGTTGCGCAATCCGCTCGCTGCGTTGTACTCGGCTGCGCAACTGCTGATTCGAGCGGAGCAAAAGCCGGCGGTGGCGGCGATCGCGCGCGACGCGTTGACTCGGCAGGTCGACCTCATGGCCAGATTGCTGGACGATCTGCTCGAGCTTGCTCGCATCACGCATGGACGGCTGCAGCTTCGTCGATCCGTCGTTTCGGTGCAGGAGACGATCGACGCGGCGCTCGAAACATGTCGGCCGATGATCGATGCGAAGCGGCACTCGTTGACCGTCCAACGTTCGCCTGAGAAGTTGTGGGTCGATGCGGACCCCGTGCGCCTTGCGCAAGTCTTCTCGAATCTATTGACCAATGCCGCGAAATACACGGACGCGGGAGGATCGATACGAGTGAGCTTGCACGCAGAGGGCGATCGGGCAGTCGTGACGGTCGAGGACAGCGGGATCGGACTTTCGTCGGAAGCCTTGTCGCGCGTGTTCGAGATGTTCTCGCAACTGAAGCCCGCGCTGGAGCGCTCCGAAGGCGGTCTGGGAATCGGCCTTGCCCTCGTCAAAGGGCTGATCGAACTGCACGACGGCTCGGTCGAGGCAAGGAGCGCGGGCATCGGCCATGGCAGCGAATTCATCGTCACACTGCCGCTCGTTGGCCCGCCGCCTGGAGCGACGGCTAGGCAGGCAAGCAGCACGGTCGATGCAGGAGGGCGGCTGGGTACGCTGAAAGTACTGATCGCCGATGACAATGTCGACAGCGCGCAAAGTTGGTCTGCGATGTTACAGCTCGAAGGTTTCGATACCCGTGCAGTCCATACCGGCTCGGACGCCGTGAAGGTTGGCGCTGAATTCCAGCCCGATGTTGCCTTGCTGGACATCGGCATGCCCGAGCTCAACGGCTATGAAGTCGCACGACAAATGAGAGCGACACCCTCGGGCGCGCGCAGGCTGTTGATTGCAGTCACCGGCTGGGGACAGACGCACGATAAGCAAGCCGCGCTCGAAGCGGGGTTCGATGCGCATCTCACCAAGCCAGTCCAGCTGCAACAGATCGTCAGGCTGATCAGTGAGCATGCGAGCGCGGCGAAGCGCGATTGATGGCTGTCTCGTGTACACAGTGCTGGTGACAATCCAGGGCCGGCCGGATTCTCACAAAATCATTGTCTCTGTGCAGCCGTGAACGACGCTGATGCTCGCATCGTGGAACGAGCTGGCCGCCCTGCAAAGGGTAATTGACGAAAGCACCAGTAAAGAATATTAATGGCCCATTGCCGGTCGAGTGCTTTTCCGGCGCAGGCGCGTAGCACGGCTCCAAAGTCCCACTAGAGGTCGTGCGCGTGCACGGCTGGAGCGGATCTCTGCACCTGCTCGGTTGCAGAGATCCTTTTCTCCGATCAGGGGGGACCTATGATGCGAATGTGGATGACCGCCGTGGTAATCGCGGCGACGACCTCGGCGCCGATACTCGCGCAATCGCAGGCAACGCAGGAAGGTGCGCCGGCGCCCGTCATCGTGAAGATCGACTCTGGCGTTCTCAGGGGTGAAAGCCGTGATGGCGTCAATGTGTTCAGAGGCGTGCCGTACGCGAAGCCTCCGATCGGAGTTTTGCGTTGGAAGCAGCCACAACAGCCCGACAGTTGGCCCGGTGAGCGCGCGGCGATTGCGCATGAACCGCCATGTCCTCAGCCCGTGAACATCGACGGCAAGTCCGCCAACGCGGGCGGTGTCGTCGGGCCACAGTCCGAGGATTGTCTATATCTGAGCATCTATGCGCCAGCAAAGGCGAACCGCGCGCCCGTGGTTCTGTGGCTCCATGGCGGCGGAGCATTCCTTGGCTCGGGTCAGCTTGGGTCCTATGACGGCACGTCCAATGCCAGGCGCGGCGTGATCACTGTCTCGATCAATTATCGGCTCGGTGCACTAGCGAACTTTTCTCATCCGGCGCTCAGTCGGACGGCCGGAGCTCAGGACGCGCTCGGCAATTTCGCTTTGACCGACGCCGTCGCGGCGCTCCAGTGGGTCAAGCACAACGTCACTGCGTTCGGCGGCGATCCCAACAACGTCACCATCGCCGGCCAGTCCGCAGGGGGTGCGATGGTCGTGAACCTGCTGTCGATTCCTTCTGCCAGGGGTTTGTATCACAAAGCGATAATCCAATCTGGCGCGTTGCTTCGGCCGGGGCAAAGCATGGCCGATGCGGAAAGTCGGGGCGTGGAAGCTGTGAAAGCGCTCGGCTTGCCCGCCGATGTCACCGTAGAACAACTGCGCGCCGTGTCGGCGCAAACGTTTGTTTCGTCCGAGGCGACGCGCAGAGGCGTGGCAACCCCGATCGACCACCGATTCCGAACGACTACGACCGGCGAGGCGCTCAACGCAGGGACCGAAATCGATGTGCCGGTCATGGTGGGATCGAACAGCGGGGAAGCCGGATTCGATGCTGCGCGCGCTCTTGCGCGTCTCACCGGCGATACAGGCGCGAGCGCATGGCTTTATCATTTTGCTTACGTGCCCGGGTTCCGGCGCGATGAGTGGCAACAAGGCGCCATCCATTCCGCAGAGCTCATGTTCACATTCGACTCGATCGATACATCCAGTTGGGCCGCGAGCGCCTCGGGCAAAGCTGATGCCGCGGATCGCGCGGTCGCAGAACGGGTGCAGTCGTGCTGGATCGCCTTCTACAAGATGGACCCCAAGGCCAAGGCCCTGCGCTGCGCCGGCGATGTGACGTGGCCGGCTCATACCGAGGCGACGGATGCGACGCTGCAATTCAAGGAAACGGCGCGGATCGTGAAGTCGAAGACGATTCCCGACGGACCGTCGACGGCGAACGCCCGTAGCTGATGTGCGATTTACAGCCCCTCGGCCCCCCGGGGCGGGCGCCACGCTGTAGAAGTTGAACAACTCAGCATGCGCGGGCTATAAGGGCTGCGCATGAAAACGCGCTCGCCCACGACAACCGAGAAAAAGGCCGAAACCACCAAGGCCAAGCGCCTCGCTCCTGAAGTGCGGCGCGCCCAGATGCTCGATGCGGCAGCGAAAATGATCGTGGAACAGGGCTATCTGCCGCTGCCGGTCGAGGAACTCGCGCGCCAGGTGGGCGCAAGCAAGGGACTGATCTACGCTTACTTCCCGTCGCAGTACGACCTGTTCAACGCGTTGCTGGAGCGCGAGATTCACAGCCTGTCGCTCGGTGGCCTGGACACGGCCTCCCAGGTACAAGATCTCGAACAAGCCGCCGTCTTGTGCGCAATGCTCTATTTCGAGCACGTGGCGCGCAGCGGTCCGTTGTTGAACATTCTGATGACGGACCTTTATATGGCGGGGCACTTGAGTCCGCAGGTGCGTCGCTCCTGCGAGCAGATTGCGGAGCGCCTGACGCGCCTTGCCGCCAGCCAGCTACCGTGCAGCCGGGAAGAGATCCATGCGGCGATCGAGATGATGACCGCCATTCCAGATGAGGCCGGCCGGCTGGTATTCCATCGCGAGCTCGATCAAACCACCGCGCGTCAGATCTGTCACAGCCTCATTCTGAGTTGCTTGAAGGCGCTCAGGGCGCCCGAGAAGGTGAAGATTCCCGACTGACCAGGTCGCGAGAACCTTGCAGCATCATGCTCAGGCAGAGCCGCTCCGCGGATTCCACCGGGATGCGGCCGTCGGCGACGATCTTGCCAGCACGCAGGCACAAGGTCGTCAGCACGACAGTCGTGCCGAGGGCGAGTGGCTTGGGAATGCCGTAAAGCGAGACGAGTTCCTCCGCATGTGCATGGAAGCTATCGTCCTGTTCCTTGCGCCGCTCGCTGCGTAGCAAGGCGCGCACCTCGGGATTGCTGATCAGCGTTTGCAATAACGCTCCCCGTCGGCCGATGTGGCGCAGATATGTCCTGGTCATGCGGGTGATCCGCTCATAGTGATCGTTGGAGCGCTGCTCATCGGCTTGCCGCGCTTCGCGGATCCGCTTGAACTCGCGCCGCGCAAGCTCCACGAACAACTGCTCTCGACTACCAAAATAGTTGTACGCAAGCGTCTCGCTGATTCCGGCCACGGCGGCGATGCGCTTCATCGTCGCCGCATGCACGCCCCCCTCAGTGACGAGTTGCTGGGCGATCTCGATCAGTTGCTCGCGCCGAGCTTGCGGATCCAGGCGGGTGCGTACCCGACGCGACGCGGCCCGTTCGCCAGGAATAATGATATGGGTGGCTTTGATATCCGGGGCGAGGGGCAACGGCGGCTTGGTGACGCTTTTGCGCGCGGCTGCCTTCGCCCAGTAACCCCGCGGCGGATAGGGCACCAGCAGGCGATTGCAAATCTTCGTCAAGGCATTGCCGCTCAAGCCGAACTCGTCGGCCACCGCGCTGATCGGCTTCGACCAGACGCGCCGGTACAGCTCCTTGCGAGTCAGAGTGATCGGCGCTTTGCGGCTCATCGTGCGATTCATCGGGCGGAGGTGTGGAATGCAGCGACCCTAGCGGTCCGGGCTGCCACAGTCAAATCACGCGTCGACTGCAGTACGGTTCGAGTGCGTGCACCCGGAGCGAGGCCGCGCCGGAGAGTTGACTATCTAACCATTAATGATTCAAATGCCCGCCGTCGGTTGCCACAATCACATCGGGCGGGGGACTCATGGCCAGTTGCGATCGTCGCAGATTCATCACTTACGGATTGCGTGCTTCGGCGCTCATCCTTGCAAGCGCATCGGCGCGCGCGGCGTGCGTCGACCCAGACGAAATGAGTGGCAGCGTGCAAAGCATGCGCGAGTCTCTCGAATACACCGACAGCGCGCCGGACGCCAGTCAGGCCTGCAGAGACTGTGCTTATTTCAAACCCGTCAAAACCGGCGACAGCTGCGCTCCTTGCGAGGTTCTCACCAGTCCGGTGAGCGCGTCGGGTCATTGCGTGTCCTGGACCAAGCGCAGCTGAAGCTGCTTCGATCTCACCTGTTCGGTCACCGCTCGGCTCAACAAACAAACATGAATTCCAAGCTCAGCCTCAGCATCCTCCTGGCTATCGGTATCTGCTCCGGCGCCGGTGGTCTTCTCGCCGACGAAGAGTTCGATCCGCAACCGGTGATCGAAGGTCGGCAATCAGCGTTGCGCGACATCGGCGCGGCCTTCAAAGGAATCACCGATGAACTGAAAAAGACCGCGCCCTCGTTGCCGACGATTCGTCAGTATGCGCGGCAGATAGACGATCTGACCAGGCAGCAAAGATTCTGGTTTCCGGCCGGCACCGGACCAGAGTCGGAGATCGAAACGGCGGCCAAGCCGGAAATCTGGCAACAGCCCGCGCAGTTCCAGGCCGCGCAGACAGCCTTCGCCGAACAAGCAGGAAAACTTGCGAAGGTCGCTGCGGGAGATGATATCGGGGCGATCAAAGCGCAGTGGCGAGCGCTCGGACAAACCTGCAAGAAATGTCACGAGTCGTTCCGCGCCGAGGACGATTGATCGTAGCGCGCGCGTCTTGGCTGTCCTGTTCTGCCAGGAGGATCAGCGCATACCGAGAATGCACGCAGATCTGGGTTTTGCGTCGCAGGAAAGGAAATCTGTCGAACCAAAAAGACCGGACCGACCCTGGTTACGTCAAGAATGTTTTTCGGAGCCGTAACGGTAATTGACGGTCGCTCCAGTAATGTACTACGGTCGGTCTGTGCGATGCGGCGCTCGATCAGTGGCGCCGCCGCCGGGGGGACGGACATTGGTCAAGAAGACGGTTTCAGTGTTTGCGCTGCTCGGAGCAAACATTCTCGGCGGCTTCGCCATTCAGGCCGCGCCAGTGCAGGGCGCTGCGCAGGCGCCAGCCATGACGGTGGGTGTACGCCGGATCACCGAGACGCAATACCGACATACCATCGCCGACGTATTCGGCCCGGCGATCAAAGTCGAGGCCCGTTTCGAGCCCGAGCGCCGCGAAGAAGGGCTGCTTGCCCTGGGCAGCGCAATGCTGTCGCTCACCTCGTCGGGCTTCGAACAGTACTTCGCGCTCGCAAGATCGATCTCCGAGCAGGTGCTGAGCGAGCAGGGGCGCGAGACTGCCGTTGCCTGCCAGCCCACAGATGCCGCTAAACCCGACGCTGAATGCGCTCGCCAGTTTGTAGCGCGCTATGGTGAGTTGCTGTTTCGTCGCCCGCTGACGCCCGCGGAGATTCAAAGCCGCTTGAACATCTCGGCGCGCGGAGCGAAGCAGACTGGAGATTTCTACGCCGGCCTCGAGCTGGCATTGACGAGCCTGTTGGTCGCACCGGAGTTCCTTTTCAGGATCGAGTCGGCCGAGCCCGACCCTGCAGCCCCCCACCAGTACCGGCTCGATGCATTCTCCAAGGCGACGCGCCTGTCCTTCCTGCTGTGGGACACCACGCCGGACGCCGAGCTGCTGTCCGCCGCCCGCAGCGGTGCGCTCCATTCGCAGGATGAGCTCGAGCGACAGGTCGACCGCATGCTAGCTGCGCCGAAGTTTAATGACGGCGCCCGGGCCTTTTTCGCCGACATGTTCCAATTGGATGGCTTCGGCAATCTGGTCAAGGATCCGAGCATTTATCCGAAGTTCGATCAGTCCGTGGCGGAGGCCGCTCGCGAGCAGATGCTGTTGCGTACGATCGATCTGCTGGTGCGCAGGCAAGGCGACTACCGTGACCTCTTCACTGCACGCGACGCCTTCCTGAACCGCTCGCTCGCTGCCGTTTATCAGGTTCCTTACGCGTCCAGGGCGCAGTGGATGACGTATGTGTTCCCGCAAGATTCGGAGCGCTCCGGGATTCTGACGGACATCGGCTTTCTGGCGCTGCATGCCCATCCGGGCACCTCGTCGCCGACCAGGCGCGGCATCAAGGTGCTGGAAATTTTCATGTGCCAGGCGACGCCGCAGCCACCGGCGAACGTGGATTTCTCGACCGTGCAAGACAGCACCAAGGGCACCGTGCGCGGACGCCTGCTCGACCATATGGAAAACGAAGGCTGCTCGGGGTGCCATCGCCGCACCGATCCGCTCGGACTTGCGCTGGAGCATTTCGACGGCCTCGGACAGCTGCGTACGATGGAGAACGGCGTGCCCATCGATGTGACGGCGCAGCTCAAGAACATAACCATCGAGGGAGCTCGCGGCGTCGGGGAATATTTGCGCAACGAGCCGAAGGTGCCGGCATGTCTGGTCCGCAATGTGTATTCGTATGGCGTAGGCGAGAAGACCTACGGCCGCGACAAGGCGTACCTGGCAGAGCAGACCAAGGCCTTCATCGCGAGCGGCTATCGCTTTCCCGCGCTGGTCCGGCAGGTCGCCTCGAGCCCCGAATTTTTCAAAGTGATCGCACCGAAGTCGAAACCCAAGGCGCCCGTTGCCGAGGCAACGGTCACGCAGCTGCAATCCACGGTGGAGTAGTTCGATGAAACTGCGTTTCGATCGTCGCTCGGTTCTCAAGGGCATGCTCGGCGGCTCGGCAGTCTATGTCGGTCTGCCGGTGCTGGATGCATTTCTCAACAGCAACGGCACGGCGTTCGCAGGCGGTGCGCCGCTGCCGGTCAGGTTCGGCACATACTTCTGGGGATTGGGCCTGACCGATACGCCGACCGGCGGTACCCGCTGGGTGCCGACGAAAGTGGGACCGGGGTACGAGCTCATGCCCGAGCTCGAGGCGCTCCAGGCGGTCAAAGACAAAGTCTCCGTCTTCTCCGGATTCCGGGTCATCGGCGACGGGCGCGCCAACCTCGTTCATTGGACCGGGCATGCTGCGATCCTGTCCGGGGTCGCACCCGCGACGGCGACCAGGTTCGACGCCGCGTCCTTCGACACTAAGGTCGCCGATGCGATCGGCACGTCCACTCGCTTCAAGTCCATCGACATCGACGCTTCGGTGTCGCGCCAGCCGGTGAGTTACTCGACACGCACCGGCTCGACATTCGCATCTCCCGATGCGACGCCGCTTGCGCTGTACACACGTTTGTTCGGTCCGGACTTCCAGGATCCGAACAGCGATGACTGGAAGCCGAACCCCTCGATCATGTTGCGCCAGAGCGTCCTGTCTGCCGTGACCGAGCAGCGTCGGGCATTGATGATGGGGCTCGGCAAGGAAGATCAGATGAAGATGGATCAGTATTTCAGCTCGGTCCGCGACCTGGAGAATCAGCTCGCGGTTCAGCTGCAGAAGCCGGAGAAGCGCGAAGCGTGCGTGCTGCCGCAAGCGCCGCAGGACCCGACGCGTGTCTCATCGGTCGACATCGTCAATTCAAATACGAAAGTCATGGCGAAGCTGCTGGCGATGGGCCTGGCCTGCAATCAATCCCGCGTGTTCACTTTCGTGCATACCTCCGGCGCCTCGGAAACCTATCTGCCCGGCCAGAGCAAGATCTATCACCAGATCACTCACGACGAGCCGACCGATGCGCAACTTGGCTACCAGCCGGAAACCAGCAAGCTCGCCAGCGAGGTCATGAAGGGGCTTGGCGTGTTTCTGGGGGAGCTGGACGCGATCAAGGAAGGCGAGGGCACGCTGCTGGACAACTCCATCGTGCTGGCGTTCAGCGATACGGGATACGCGAAGATCCATGCGATCGAAAACATTCCGATGTTCCTCGCCGGCCGGGCCGGTGGACGGCACAAGGCCGGACAGCACATCGCCGGCAAGGGCGATTCGGTGACCCGCGTATCGCTCACGGCAATGCAGCTTGCCGGGGCGCCGGTCGGCGAGTTCGGCGTCGGGTCGATGAAGACCTCCAACCCGATTGGCGAAGTGATCGCGTGAGGGCGAGCACCATGAAGCGGACCGAGCGAGCCTTCTTTGCGGTGGCTGCATTCGCGGCGCCCTGCGTTGCGATGGCGGCATGGACCAAAACGTATGTCGTCGAGTGGAACGAGCCGGCGATGTACTACGGCGGCAAGAGCGGCGTCATCGATCCCGGCACGGATTGTCCTTCGGGCACCAATCCTGAGATCGATTGGGTCAAGGTGATGATGGATGCCGGCTATACGCGCGAGGAGGCGGAGTGGCTGCGTAATCCGGCCAATCCAACGCGCAGTCCCGTGCATGGCCAGAATCAATTGGCGTTTCGCGGCAAGGACCGTGCAAACGTTTACGTCAACCCGACTTCGACGCCCGATCCCGGTCTGGTGGGCGTGAGCGGGACGATCGCCGAAGGCATCGATCTGGATGGCGATGACGCCACCGGCTTCACCAGCCCGGACGGTGAGAAGGGCGTCGACAACAATTTCTATAAGACACTCGGCTGTTGGAAGACCTACCGCGGTCCACGGCGACTATCGAGCGGCGCTCTGCAATTCAACGATTCCATGCGCAACGGCGCCTGGACGACGCTGATCGTGGTCGCGGGCCGGGGCGACGACCCGATGAACGACAGCAACGTCACCGTCGGGTTCTATGCCAGTGACGACAAGATGGTGAAGGACGGTAACAGCAACATCGCCCGTGACTACACCTTCAGTATCAAGCCGCACGCCAGGTACGAGGCGATCTTTCCTGCTCGGGTGAACAACGGCGTGATCACTTCCACCAAGCCGGTCTCGGGCGTACTGCGCGAGCCGGCGTACTGGCGCGATCTCGAGCTGGAACGCGCGCAAATCAAGCTCACGATGCAACCTGATGGCTCGCTGACCGGTTACGTGGGTGGCTATCGGCCATGGGAGCATGTTTACAAAGGCTGGGTGAACGCGCGAGGCCCGGTGATCGAGGCGCTCACGTGGGTGCAACTGCCCGGTGTTTATTACGCGCTACGTCGCAATGCCGACTACAGCCCGAGCGGGGCGAAGGGCGAAAAGACTCACATTTCATATGCGCTGCGTGTCGATGCGCTGCCGGCGTTTGTCATGACGCCAGACGCCGCTCAGCAGGTCGCCGCCGTGGAGTCTTACAAGTCTATCGCGCCTCCGGACACCAGCCGCACGGCGGGACTGTTCTCGCAAGTCGTCGACGGGTTGTTCATCGATCCGAAGGCGCAACAGCAGGCCGGACCGGATGCCGTGATTGTGCCGCCCGCGAACCTCGCCACAGCGAAGGAGTAGACGCGATGCGCTTCATGAGCAAGGTGAGAATGTCGCGCTTTTTTATCGCCGCGCTAGCCATTGCCGCTGCACCGGTGCTCGCAGAGACAAAGATGCGGCGGCGGGTGACGAAGTCAAACCAATCCGTGTGTCCGGGCTGGGCATACGTGTGAGCGATCTGGAACGCTCGAAGAAGTTCTATACGGAGGTGCTCGGCCTGAAAGTCGGCGCGAAAGTGCCAGCAGAAGGGGAGCCTTACGAGTACCTGCTGGGCCTCACCGGCAACATCCGCGAGGACACATTGGTCGTGATTCGCAAGGGCGAGGTGAAGCCAGGCGCCACCGAGTTCGGCTCGATCACCATTGTGGTTCCGAACGGGCGCAAGATGGCGGAGCGTGTCGTCGCGGCGGGCTATCGGGCCGCACGTCCCATCGGCGATGGAACCAACTTCGTACGCGATCCTGACGGCTACCTCATCGAGTTGTATCAGCGGCCCGCCGCACGACCCAAGTAATCCCGACGTACGGCCCGGTTTCGCTCCGCGGGCGAAGCAAGCAGCAGTACACACGGGCTCGAATCAGTACTGGTGAGGTCGTCAATAAAGAGGTTAAATAGACGTAGGGTCGACCGCGCCGAAAGTGCGCCGGTGTTGAGAAAAGAAGCTCATAGATAGCACGAAGTCGGCGCGAGAGCATCGCGGACGGATCGCGATGGGGTCTGTTCGCTAATGGTGTGAGAGTCGACCGGAACGCGGAGCGATGTGATCGCCCGCATGTCGTCAGTCCATGGGGGAAACATGAGATCAAGAATTGCGATCGGCACGCTCATCAGTGTCACCACCGGATTACTCGCCATTCCAACGCAAGCTCAGGAAGCCAGGGGCCTCGAGGAGATCATCGTCACCGCGCAAAAGCGTGCGGAAAGCATCCAGGACGTGCCGATCGCCGTGTCCGCGTTCTCGGCGGACGCGCTGGAAGAGCAGCGGCTCGATGGCGCATACAACCTGCAGAATGCGGTTCCCAACCTGGTTTTCTCCGGTGGCACCGGCTCGACGCCAAACTTCAATATCCGCGGCGTCGGCTCGGCCAACGGCACGGGCTCGACCGGTGACTCCGGCGTGCTGCCTCATCACAACAATGTGCCGTTGACGGTGAGCCGCATCGGCGTCGCGGATTTCTACGACGTAGAGCGCATCGAAGTACTGCGCGGTCCGCAAGGCACCTTGTACGGCCGCAACGCCACGGGTGGCGTGTTGAATGTCATCACCGCAAGGCCAAACCTGGCCGAATTCAACGCATCGACCACGCTGGAGTATGCCGACTACGACACTCGCAAAGCCAAGGGCCACGTCAACGTGCCGATCGGCGATATCTTCGGTCTACGAATCGCGGGCAACTATCTGCAGCGCGACGGTTACACTGAGAACGTTGCAACAGGCAACGATATCGATTCGCGCGATTTGTGGTCCGCACGCGCCACGCTCGCGTTTCAGCCGACTGACAATTTCAGGGCATATGTGCTGTACGAGAGATTCGAAGAAGACGACTCGCGTAACGGCGGTGGCAGGACCTTGTGCATCAAGGATCCAGGGCCCGAGATGGTCGGGTCGACTCCAGTCAACAATGCGGTGGCCCGCAATTACTTGAGTCGCGGCTGCCTGCAGGGCTCGATCTATCAGCCTTCGGCGTTCGGCACGGTCAATAGCGTTGCAACGTTCGGCGGCATGTTCTCGAACGTGCTCGGTTTAACGACCGGCGATACTTTCGCCGGTCAGATGGGTGATCCTGATTTGCGGCGCTCCTCCGCGTATCGCGATCCGAGCTATGACGCCACGAACGATTTGCTGGAGCTGGAAACGCAGTGGGATATCGCCGATGGGTTGACGCTTTCCTTCCTGGCCTCGTACACGAGCGATGAAGCGCTGTCAGCCAGCGGCAGCCAACAGTCCGAGATCGGATTCAACAATACGGCAGTGACGCCGGGTGGTGTGTTCAACGACCCGCAGGGCGGTCCTGGCGCCGGAGTACGCACGCTCGTCTACTCCACCAACGACGACATTCAGCGCACCGGCGAGTTGCGCCTGCAATCGAGCTTCGATGGCGCGGTCAATTTCAACGTCGGCGTGTTCGCCCTGAATCTCGACCGCTCGACCACCACCTTCACCTCGACCAACGCCACCAACGCGTTCCATCGGGCTTCCGGCAACGCGAGCTTCTACGATGCGACCCCGGGCATCCCGGTGAATGGTCTGGGCCACAATTACTTTTTCGTGTACACGCCATACCAGCTCGAATCGCAGGCCGCGTTCGGCGAGTTGTATTGGAACGTGACCGACACGGTCAAACTGACCGTCGGCGCACGCTACACCGAAGACGAGAAGAGCCGCATCTATTATCCCGTCAATCTGCTGGCGCCGGCAGGGCAGGGCGGAGTCGTGGGTGCGCCGGGCTGGAACGAGAGTCGCGTGGTTCCGGAACAACTCGAGTCGAATGCGACAACGGGTCGCGTGACATTGGACTGGGCAGCGACCGCCGATACGCTGGTGTATCTCACCTTGAGCCGCGGCTACAAGGCTGGTGGGTTCAATACGCCGACAACGATGGGCTCCGCTGCGCCGTATGACGCCGAGACCGTCGATGCGGTGGAGATCGGGGCCAAGAACTCGTTGTTCGATGGACGCGTGACGCTCAACGTTACCGGCTTCATGTACGACTATCAGGACTATCAGTTCAGCAAGCTCGATGGCTTCGCAAGTCTCGTCGACAATCTCGATGCGGAGGTACGCGGCATCGAGATCGAGGCTGTATGGTCGCCCATCGATGCGTTGCGTTTGAATGCGCAGATCGGCTACCTGGATAGCGAAATCACCGCGGGCAGCTCGGTGGATCCTTTCGATCGTACGCAGGGCGATCCGTCATTGCACTACGCGAAGTCGCTCGAAGGTGGCTGTGTCGTCGACCGGGCCGGACTGGAACGCGTGATCGCCGCAGTCAATGCAGGAGCGTTGCCCGCCGCAGCGCTCGCCCCATTGCCAAACGCGGGGCTGTGCGGATCAGCAGCCTTGAATTCGGGCTTCGGTCTCAACCGAAGCGCGGGCGTGCCGGTCAATCTGGCAGGCAATCAGCTGCCCGGAGCGCCCGAGTGGACGGCGTCCTTCGGGGCGCAGTACACGCTCGCGTTGGGCAACGATTGGCAAGCGACGCTGCGCGCCGACTACTATCGTCAGGCTGAATCCTATGCGTCGCATTTCAATACCCCGGATTACGAATTGAACAGCTGGGACAATTACAACGCGAGTCTGCTATTCCGCAATCTCGCCTGGGATCTCGACGTGCAGGTGTATGGCAAGAATCTCGCCGATGACGACGTGATCGTCGGCCTGGAGGTACAGTCCGAGCAGCTCGGCCTGACGCGCAACGTGCAACTGCTCGAGCCTCGTTTGTTCGGTGTGGCGATTACCAAACGTTGGTAGGCCTTCGCCGCGAGCCATCTAAGCTCTCGTGCCGGGTCCCGCTGCAATCGTGCAGCGGGCACCTGGTCGAAGTGACTCGCGCTGGTTCATGCAGTCGTTCGCCGCTCCCGCGCAGGCGCATCCTAGCAGCACTCGCGATCACCCACGTCGTCGCGACGCGCTTGTCGATGTTGCCTGCTGTTATGATCGGTGTTTTCGTATCAAGCGGCGATCCGCTGCCGTCCGTAGGAAATTGGATCCGCCTGGACCTGCGCACCTTCGGCAGCCATGCCTTCGAGGCCTGGCGCCGCCTCGCCGCTCAGCTTGAAGACAGCGGCCGACTCCACGAGGCTGTCGGCCTGATTCTTCAAACTCTCGGTCGCGGCAGCGCTCTCTTCGACGAGCGCCGCGTTTTGTTGAGTGGCGCGGTCCATCTGTGAGAGCGCGTGGTTCATCTGGTCGATGCCTTCGGCCTGTTCCCGGCTCGCGGCCGAGATTTCGGTCACCACATCGGTCAGCTTTCGCACATTGCACAGGATTTCGCCCAGGTTGGAGCCGAGCTGATCGACCAGCGCCGCACCGGTCGACACTTTTTGAACCGAGTCGTTGATCAGCGTCTTGATCTCTTTGGCCGCGCCCGCGCTGCGCTGTGCGAGGTTGCGTACCTCGGAGGCGACGACCGCAAAGCCTCGGCCTTGCTCGCCCGCGCGAGCCGCTTCTACAGCAGCATTCAACGCGAGCAGATTGGTTTGGAACGCAATTTCGTCGATGACGCCGATGATCTGGGTGATCCTGGAGCTGGAGGAGTTGATATCGCTCATCGCATCAACGGCCTTGCTGACGACGCCGGCGCCTGCATCGCCCTGACCGCGCACCCCTCGGGCAAGATCGCTGGCGCGATGGATGTTGTCCGAGGTCACCTTCACGGTCGCGGACATCTCTTCCATGCTGGCGGCAGTTTGCTCCAGCGCGGCGGCCTGTTCCTGAGTGCGCCTGGAAAGATCGTCGTTGCCTTGGGCAATCTGCGAGGAGGCGGCCGCGACCGCCTGGGTGTTCCGACGAACCTCGGCGATGAGTTTCACGAGGCTGCCCTGCATGCGAGTGAGCGCCACCATCAGACTCGTCGTGTCGCCAGGGCGGGTCACCAGGCAAGTCGTCAAGTCGCCTCGCGCGATCGCGTGTGCCGCCGCAGCTGCTTCGGAAGGCTCGCCGCCGAGCAGTGCGACGACCGAGCGGCTGGCCAGCAGGCCCAGGAAAATTCCGGCAACGATCGTCAGGCTCATCCCGATGAGGCTGGCAAGCTCGGCGGACCTGGCGGCAGCCACTGCTTCATTGCTGACCGCTGCCGCCTGTTCGGAGATGGCTGCGGCGCTTTCCTCCAGCAGTTTCGTGGGCTCGCGATCCATGCCCCTGACTGCCTGGTCGCCTTTGTCGACCGCGAAATCGTTCGCTCTGAAGGCCTCGAAGCCTTTGCGATAACTCGCGCCCATGGTCGCATGAGCAGCGGCGAATTTACCGATCAGCGCTGCCGCGTGGGGCTCGCTGACGCGAGCATGCAGACGCTGCGCCAGCTGTGAGACCTCCTGCTCACGATGCTGGAAAGCGCTCCAGTACTTCTCCAGCTGCTCCGGATCCTTGCCTCGGATCAGCACGTTCTTCCATTCTTGAACCTGCTCCTTGAACTTGCTTTGCATCTCGCGAGCTTCACGCTCGCTCTGCACGGCATCGGCGACTTCGGTCTGGAAGGTGTCGAGCGCAGCGTTCATCTTCCAGAAGCCGAAGAAAGCGGCGGCGGCCAGCAGTAGCAACACGGCTGCAAACGTGAGCGGCAACTTGGTACTGAGCTTCATAGTCGGCATCGCAGTTTGTATCTTCTGGTCGCGGTCCGGGCGCTGCGCCGACCGCTGGTGTGCGGCGAAGCAATGCAGAGGTTGGCGGCGCATGTGCGCAAAACTTGAAGGAGGATTTCCCTGCAGCCCTATCAGTCGTTCCCTGAATCTCGGGCACGAGCCAGGAGCGCGTTCGGTCGGGATGCGATGGCGTCTCCGCGCTTCAGACCGACAGCACTTCGTAGTGGACCGTTTGCATCACGATCCGACCGTCGCGTATGACGAATGAGTCCACGCCGTGCTCGATCCGTGCGCACTCCGAGCTTGCGCGCCAAATTAGAAACGCGTACTCGCTTTCGACATGCCTCGCCACATACTCGTATTTTCCCCCGCGGCGGAGTTGCTCTCGCAATCGCTGCGCTGACTCTCGGATTCCGGATCGCCCGCTCTTTACGCCGAACTGATGTATCAGGATCACCTCGTCGGAATAGTTTCGGTTGAGGTCTTCCTCCAGGTTCGACTCGGCTCGCAGCCTCAGATGATCGAAGAAGACTTCGCTCGTGGATCGGCTCATGCTTTCGTGCTCTCCAGGTCGCGGTTGTCAGGTGTCATCTCGGAGCTGCCGGGCGAGAGCTTGTGAGTGGGCGTGCCGCGCTCAACGCATACGGCCGGACTCTCTGCGATCGGGCCGCTAGCGCGAGACCCGCCGTGAATGCAACCAGAGCACCCAACACAAACCAACGCGGCGGCTTGTTCCTTGTGGAGCGCCAGCCTCCATTCACCTCCGCACGGCGCCATGAGGGCTCCACGAGGTTGCCCCAGCTAACGGTTTCTTCGGATCGACTCAGTTGCATCACGTCCACGGTGAGGCGCGCCAACCGTTCGGTGAGTCCGGGTGCCAGCGCATGGGCGAGATTGATCGTCGGCCCGATGCGCCCAGCGTAGGCTTCCCGTTTGGAACCAAAGGCGAGCTCGACGATCTGCCGTGCGACCGCAGCGGGATCCAGCAGGGGCCTGATGGGCCGGATCTCACGACCGGTGAAGTTTGCTGCGCTCGAGTAGATCGGAGTATCCACTGGCGCTGGATAGATCGAGCAGATGCGAATTTTGGGAGTGTCGAGCAACTCCTCGCGGAGGGACTCGACCCACCCGCGTCCAGCAAACTTGCTCGCGACATAGGCGCTGGCGTACGGCTGAGCTACGCGGCCCAGGACGGAGTTCACATCGATGATCAGGCCCTCGCCGCGCGTCCTGAAATGTTTGAGGACAGCCCGTGTACATTGGACGCGGCCGAAGAAGTTGGTTTCCACGACGCGTCGGAAGGCATCGGCGGGTACGTCATCGAACCGCCCCATTGCGAGCACGGCGGCGCAATGGATCCAAACATCGATGTGGCCGAATCGCGCCAGGGCGGCTCTTACCAACTCATCCACTTGCTCCGGTTCAGTGATATCTGTCGGCACCGCCATGGCTTGCCCGCCTTCCGAAGCGCACTCTCGTGCAACATCCTCAAGTGCCGAGGCACGACGGGCCGCCACAACGACGCACGCCCCCTTTCGCGCGAAGGCAACAGCAGTCGCCCGTCCGATGCCACTGGACGCACCGACGATCACGACGACGAACGTGTGGGCCTTGCGATCCCCGCTGGTGGGTGATGGAGACTTCATTCGGGCGCCTTCTCAACCGGGACGGCCTGCCGATCGACCAGTTCGCCTCGCGGTAAGGTGACCAGCATGGGATGCAAGGGATGACCGGCCACTCCTGCCCTGGTTCTCATGACAATCTCCCGGTTGCGCCAAAGGACGATGGGCCGCCCCGAGCCGAGCGGCGCCCGTCGTCCGGTCCTCGACTGCGAAACACATCGTGACCCGATATAATCACGAATGCGCTCCGGTCAGGTTTGTTCCCAGCGGAACGTTGCGACAGGTACTGCTCGAAAGAGGGCATCAGGACATGAAATCGAGGGCGACCGGACGCGATCCAACAGATGCGGAGTACCAGGCATTGGCGTCCTTCAGGTACGCCCTCAGGCGCTACTTGGCTGCCGTGGGCCGCAATGCGCGTAGCGCGGGGCTTACAGCACAGCAGCACCAGGCGCTTCTATCCATCCGGGCCGGCTATCCCGGACGGGAAGTCATATCGGTCACGGAGCTCGCGGACCATCTGCTCATCAAAAATCATAGTGCCCTCGAGCTGGCGGAGCGTCTTCGGGATTTGGGCCTGATTCAATGCGATCGGTGCGACGAGGATCGCCGCAAAGTGATGCTGAGTATCACTCCCAAGGGAGAAACGACTCTGCGCAAGCTCGCAGCGGGCAGCTTGCGTGAGCTTGCGCTGATCTCGGGTCAAATGCGCAGCCTGGTCGCCGGATTGAGCCAGCTCGACCCTTGACCGCGGCACTGGAGCCCCGGATGAGCTGATCACTTCGATGCCAATTCATGAATGTCGGACCGAAGTTCGATCAATGATGAGATCGTTTCGAGCTCCACTACAGATCATCGGGCGATTCTCAGTCACAAGGGAACATCGATGGATCCGGCACAAATTGAGATCGAACGGGAAAAGCTCGCGATCGAGAAGAAAAAGCTCCGGCAGACGTTCTTAGCCAACACCTTGCTTACTGGTCTCTTGGGAGGGATCGGGGCTCTGATATTCGGCATCCTTGAGTTCGACCTTAGACGGTCAGACTTGACGGTCCGCAAGAGCGACCTGGAGTTCAGGCTGGTAAGCGGGCCGGTGGAACGGATTATTAAAGATCCTTGCCGCCCGCAAGCCCAAACAGAGGCAGCATATTTGCAGACGATTCTAGGTACGGGAATTGTGGATGAAGCCGTCGCGCCGCGGTACACAAGGCTAATCGATGGATTGGACGTGCTCTGTGCGAAGCTGTGCGCGAAGGACAAATCTCTATGTGCCACGAACGATACGATGTCGCAGCCAGCATCTGGCGCTGCGAAGTGCGATCAGATAGTGCCCATCCGCCAGCTTGGCTGGTCCGCGGGCCATAAAAACAACTTTTGCATCAGGGCTGGATTCCTCGGCGTGTGGAACAAGCCCGGTGCTTCGTATGATTCAGGCGGGTTCTGCTTCAAAGGTGACGCCGATGCGTGTAAGCGGCAGATCGAAGGAAGCTAGACGGAGCCGTGCCGAGGAAGGGTTACGCCAATACCACCGGTCATGACCTAACGATAGTCTTCAGCAATGATGGGTTTTACATGGAAGGGCGGTATGGCCGCGTCAGAGAAGCACTGTGATGAAACCTCTGCTAATCCATGATCAGAAGCGCGCGTCGATGCGCAGGAAATAGTTGCGCGGCTCGCCGTACCAGAATGCACCGAGGAAATCCTCGTAATAGTACTCGTCGAAAACGTTGTTGACGGTCAGGGCAGCCTGCCAGTGTTCGTCGAACCGATAGCTCACGCGGGGATTGAGCACTGCATAGGATTTCTGGCCTGCGAATTGCGACCTGGGTGTCAACGTGCTCTTCGCGTGGAGCGACCCACCGATGGTCCAGCGATGCCACGCGCCAGGCAGTGGGTAGTCTGTCCACGCTTTAAGCAGGTGGCGGGGTGTCGGTTGGGTCTGTAGTACGACTCGCTCTCGCCCGTTGTACGTGTAGCCGGCTCCAATGAGCCAGTCTCGTCCGATGTGTCCACTCAGTTCCAGATCGACTCCAGTTGTCTCGAGTCTGCCACTGGCACGATAGCAGCAGCGCGGCACCGGTGCTGGTTGCCGGTCCGAGACAGCTATGCCGCGTTGAACGGTCTTGTAAACCGCCAGTGAGCTGTTGAGCGCACCCTCTCCCAAAGCGCCTTTGATGCCCGCTTCCAGGGTGACACCTTGGATTGCGTCGATGAGCGACAGGTCGCGGCGTCGGCGGGCGCCGCCGTTATGAGCAAAAATATCTGCGTAGCTTGCATAGAGCGACCACGTGCTGTTCAGCTTATAGAGCGTGCCGAAGTAGGGCGTCTTGGTGTACTCCTGTTCGAAATCCATCTCCGTCGGATGCTGGATGCGATAAACGTTCCTGTCCGTGAGCCGTTGGCTGCTCACTCGCAGGCCTGCTGTCACGAACCACGGGTTGGTGAGCTGTGCTCGCAGGGACGCAAAAGCACCACCGATGCGAACGTCGACGTCGTCGCTCATCGTTCTGAAATTTCGAGCGGGAGAGGGCGGCATCGTGGGATCGAAGTTGTAAGGATCGATGTCCGTGCGGAAATCGTGAATGCCCAGATCTGTGCTGGACGAGTTGCGCATCAGGTCTGCCCCGAGTGCCCACTCGACGCGATGTCCCCACCACTCGCCGGCCCCTGTGAATGTGCCTTCCACACTCCAGTGTTGTTGCTCGACCGGTTCGAGCGTGTATTGCGAAGTTCCGTAGGCCAGTCGAGTGGCGCCGTCGATGAAAACGAGATAGCCGATTCGATAACTTGCGCTGTTGTCGAGATAGGTTGCACTCAGGCGCAGGCGAGAATCATCGCCGAAGGCGTGGTCCAGGCGAAAAAAGGCTTCCGCCACCCTGGTGTCCCAGCGCGACCAGTCGAATGCGATGCCGAGATCGCGAGGCAATTTGGGGTCTTCGGGCGTCGAGGCAGTGGTGTAGCTCGGCGGCCCGCCATACACGAATGGGCGACCGCGGCTCTTCAGATAGCTGCCACCGAGCGTCACAACGAGATCGTCCGTGAGATCGTAATCCACGACGCCGTAGATGCTCTGGCGCCGGTCATCGGCGTTCTTATAGAAGTATTCACGGCTCGCGTTGCTTGCAACCATGCGTCCGCGCAGGGCGCCGTCCTCGGTGATCGGACCGGTAACGTCGATTTCCTGCCGATAGTTTTCCCAGCTGCCCGCGGTTGCCGAGAAATGGACCTTGGTATCCGCCAGTGGACGCTTACGGATCAGGTTGATCGTTCCGGCGGGATTTGCATCCGCACCGAAGAGTGCATTGGAACCTCGGAGGACCTCGATGCGGTCGAACTCGCCGAGGTCCGGAGTAAACAGGATCGCTCCAATGAACTCCCATTGCGGTACTCCACGCAAGTTTCCGCCGCCGTCCAGCATGAAGCTGGAAATCTGGAAGCCGCGTGTGTGCAGCTCCAGAAAGAACGAATCCCACCGCACGGTGCTGACGCCCACGGCGTCCTGCATGGCGTCGAAGATATTGAGAGCCCCCTGCTGGCGCATCTGCTCACCTGACATGATGGAGATCGATTGAGGGATCTCCCGAAGGGGCGTCTCCGTCCGCGTAGCGACCAGGTCCTCGGTGGTGCCGATGACGACGACCTCCTCGATGTCCGGCTTGCTCGCTGCGGAACTGCGTCCCGCACGATGGGTAGAACGGACAATCGCATCGGAACGCTTGATTTCGAGCGTCGTTGCGTTGACGTGCCGGAACGCGAGGTCGGTCCCCTGGAGCAGCCGACGGAGCGCATCGGCGACCGCGTATTCACCGGTTAGGCGCGGGGCCGTGTGTCCTGCGGTAAGTTCGGAGTAATAGAGGATCTGGACGCCGCACTGGCGACCCACGTCCAGCAGCATCTCTTCCAGCGGCGCGCTGTTGACATCCAGGTGACACTTGGGATCGGCACGTTCGGCGCTCAACGTGGCCGACGCATATGAAAGCGAGATAGCGATTGCGGCGACAATCGTCTTCACGTTCTCAATGATCCCTGGCAGCTGTTGTATCGACTTCCCGTGGAGCCCCGGATCGACAAAAAGGTGTCGAGGGGGAGGGGGGAAGTCGTCTTCTCTTCGCTCTATTCTGTCAGAGACACATTACAGAATGCTCCTGCTGCGTGTATGTCCAACACCCATCTTCTTCTAGAGTGGCGGCGGCGGTGGGACCGCAGCCTGTTCCAGTTCCTGAAACGGCGCGTGCGCTCATCGGTCGATGTGCAAGACCTGGCGCAGGAGACGTACTTGCGTTTGTTGCGTTCTCGCGATCTGAGCGACGTTCGCAAGCCGCTCGCCTATCTGTTGCAGGTGGCCAGCCACGTTGCACTGGAATGGGGCAATCGGCAGGCGAGGAACGCAGCTTTGGGCGTTGTCGAAGCGAAGGATCTCATCGATGAGCAGTTACCGGAGCTGGAGCTCGATGCCGGGCTGACTCAGCAACGCATCGAGCAAACGCTGGCGGCGTGCTCTCCCACGATGCGAGCGGTGCTGTTGCTGCGGTTGAGGGACCAGCGCTCCTGCCAGGAGATCGCGAATGACCTCGGCATCAGCATGAGAACGGTGCAGCGACACCTGGAGAACGGCTACGCGCGCCTGCGCATGGCCATCGAGGGTTGAGATGACGGAAGTGAACGAAGAGATGTTGACGGTCCCGGAGCAAGCGGCACGGTGGTGGCGTGTCATGCAGGATGACGAGCCCTCCGCGGGCGAGAAGCGGGCATTCGCCGCTTGGGTAGCGGAGTCGCCAAAGCACATCGAGGAGATGCTGCGCCTCGCTCAAATACACAGGGCCTTCTCGAGAGGGCAGGTGCGTTGGCCCGAGGACGCCGCGGAGGCGCTGATTCGCGCCGCAAAGACGGCCGGCGAGGACACCGTCGTGCCGCTATGGCCGCCTCGATCGTCGCGACCAGAACCGACTCGCCGGCCGGTTCGCGTCGCCGCTTTCGGCTTGGCCGCCACTGTTTTACTGGCTGTCTGCGTGAGCTGGTTCGCGCTGTCCCGCGCCGAGAGCTTCGAAACGAAGATCGGTGAGCAGCGCTCGGTGATGCTCGATGATGGATCGCGAATCACCCTCAACACCGCGTCACGGATCGAAGTTCGCCTGCGCCCGGATCGGCGCGTCATCGATCTCGTGAGAGGTGAGGCGCTCTTCGAGGTCGCACACGATGCGCAACGTCCGTTCGACGTGCGCATCGACGACACCGTTGCGCGTGCAGTCGGCACCCAGTTCGAAGTGGACCGCCGAGACAACCGCACGGTCGTGACAGTGGTGGAGGGACGCGTCGCTGTTACTTCCGCCGCGGCCGCAGCGCCTCACCTCTTGTCTGCGGGTGAGCGCATCACCGTCGACAGCACGGGACTGGGTGCTGTCGAGAAGGGCATAAAGCTAGACGACGCCACGGCCTGGACGCGGCGGCAACTCGTCTTCAGGCGTCGTCCGTTGGGTGAGATCGCGGAGGAGTTCAATCGCTACAACGCTGCGCAAGTCCATATTCAAAGCGACACGTTGCGCAAGCAGGAGGTGTCAGGAATTTTTCGCACCGACGATGTGAGCTCGTTCGTCGCGCTGCTCGCGAGCAAGCCGGGCGTACGCGTCGTCGGCGATGGATCCGGCGGATACGTCGTGACTTCGGACGACTCCGCATCACCGCACAGATAAAGCGCCTGTTTGGTTTGCAGCTGACCGATCGTCAAAGCAGAGAGGGGTCCGCACGCGGGCTTCAATGCTATCTCGTGAGAAAAGACAGCCATGAGCTCGGAAAATTTCGTCGTCTACGTGCTGGTCGGGGATCCCGCGATCCGGGAGATGATTGAAGCGGCGGCCACCCGGGGCGGGCTCAGCCCCATTGTGCTGGGATCGGCAGGGGAATACCTCCGCAAGCCAGAATCGGGCTTGCCAGCCTGCCTGATCCTCGGGATGCAATTGCCCGATATGAGCGGAGCAGACCTCCAGCAGCGTCTCGCGAACATTGGACCTGCGATCATCTTCGTCTCCGACCGGGTGGACATCGGGCACTCAGTGCGGGCAATCAAAGCGGGCGCCGTCGACTACCTCACTACACCTGTGGATCCCGCAGGTCTGGCTCGCGCGGTACACGATGCCATCGAGGTGGATCGCTTTCGTCGAGCCGAGCGGGCACGCCTCGCCGAGTTGGTGCGCCGGTATCGTTTGCTCACTGCGCGCGAACGCGAGGTCTTCCCGCTGCTCACGGCCGGCTTGCTGAATAAACAAGTGGCTTCGAGGATGGGAATCAGCCTGATCACAGTTCAAATCCATCGTGGTCGAATCATGCAGAAGATGGAAGCACGCACGTTTGCCGAACTGGTGCGCTTTGCAGATGCGCTGGGGATCAGCGGAGAGTGGACCGCAAACGCGCAGCGCGATTGGCAACGTGACGGTGTACTCAACGGTGCAAATATCCGAGGGGTTCGCAGCCCTCGAGTTCACGCCGCTGAATCAGCTTCGAGTTGAATGCTTTAGCCGCCGAGTGTGCGAAGACATCTTTCGTTGCAGCCAACGAGACCCGATTTGTCCTCTATCTGAGTTTTTTCCCAGGTTAAATGGTGTAAGTTATTTATTTTACAGAAAATAATCGGGCTGAAGAATGCATGTTGTTGCTACTCGACTCAACGGTGGTAGCCTAGCCTACAACTCCGCGACCGGTGAGCATGGCTGAATAGAGTCCATCCCTCACTTGCGCCGATGTGCGCGCAGGAAGATCGTGCTGCCGCTGTCGCTGCCGACGACCACGGAACCACGGCACTATCGAAGGGAAGGCGCCATGCTCGATCTGATCTGGAATCTGTTTCAGGACGATGACATCAAGAGGCTGCGATCCGGTGTCGCGAGCCGCGAAGCGCAGTCCGATTCGCTGCGCAGTCAAGTAGGCTCTGTGGAGGCGCGTCTTCTGGAATTGGAGAAGAGACACGAACAATTGAAGCTCGTCACCCTGGCGTTGTGGCGACTGCTGAAGGATCGGGTTGAGCTCTCGGAATTGAATCTCAGGAAGTACGTGGAAAGCACGGACCTTCTGGACGGTGAAGCCGATGGGAAAGTGGACCTGACGAAGGAGCTGATCGAGTGCCCCGACTGTGGGCGCTTCCTGCTCAATACCGCGATCGTCTGCCCCTATTGTGGCGCAAACAACAGGTCGGGCAATACATTCGACATTGCGTAGATCGAAGCCGGGACGCAGGAGCGCCGGGAGTTTCCCATGCTGCAATGAAGTTCAGAGGAATTCAGCAGCCCCAATGGCCAGCGCGTGATGGCCGTACGTCGCAGCCTCCCCACTAGGCACCGTCGCAAACGCCTCAGACTCGAGCACCGCTTCGCCGGAGATCAAACACTTCGAGCCTTGCCTCCATCCCGATCGAGAAGGCAGTCGATGAAGGCGCGCAGGGCAGGCTGAACGTGACGGCGGTTCGAGTAGTAGAGATACAGGCCCGGCATCGTGAGTGCCCAATCAGTAAGGACGCGCTTCAGCCGACCGTCTTCCAACGCGTCTGCGATGCCGTCGTCGTTATACGCGTAGAGAATGCCCAGTCCCTGCAGGGCGGCTGGCACGACAATGTCCTGGTGGTTGGAGATCACCGGGCCTGCAACGACCGCTTCGATGCTTTTGCTCTTCTTCCGAAACGCCCATCGAGCAATGGTGCCGCTGCCCGGAAAGCGCCAGTTGATGCACGCGTGACGGTGCAAATCGGCCGGGCTTTTGGGCTCACCAGCACGGGCGAGGTACTCAGGCGACGCCACTGCAAGGAGTTTGATATCTGCCGTGAGTCGGACGGCGATCATGTCTTTCTGCAGGCGCTCACCCACGCGAATGCCGGCGTCGAAGCCGCCGGCCACGATATCGCTCAGGCCATCGTCGATCACGATGTCGAGCACCACGTCAGGATGCATCTGATGAAAGCGCCCGAGCCGCGGCGCGATGATCTTCTTCGCCGCCATGCTCAGCGTGTTGATCCGCAGAGTTCCAGCGGGTCGGCTCGTTGCACCGACCGCCTGCGCGACGGCGTCATCCATTTCGCGGAGCATCGGCGCAATGCGCGCATGAAGACGCCGTCCCGACTCCGTGGG
Source organism: Steroidobacter gossypii (assembly GCF_016801985.1). GTDB lineage: Bacteria > Pseudomonadota > Gammaproteobacteria > Steroidobacterales > Steroidobacteraceae > Steroidobacter > Steroidobacter gossypii. The sequence continues at coordinate 396,373 of NZ_JAEVLS010000002.1, forward strand.
TGCGACGCTGCGAGTCGTTCGATTGAGCAGGCGAACCCCGAGACGAGATTCGAGCTGACGAATGATCTGGCTCAGCGCCGAGCGCGATACACCCAGATGATCGGCGGCGCGGGCGAAGCTCGCCCGGTCGACCACCGCGACGAATGCTTTCAGCTCGGCAAATTCGGATCCACGCATTGTGCACTGATCTCTTCATAGCCTGGGTAGATAATAGGCGATTTTCTTAGCGGTCGAGGTAAGCCATCTTGGCGCCTCCAACTCGAGGAGACCGCGATGAAAGACTTGAGCCTTCCTGAGCCTATCGAGGCGTATTTCGAAGCCGACCGACGCGACGGTCAGGCCGTGGCGCGCTGTTTCACCGCCGACGCGACGGTTTTCGACGAGGGGCGGACGCACGCAGGTCTTGCCGCCATCGAAGCCTGGAAGACTGCAGCGTCCGCACAGTTTTCGTACCTCGCCGAACCCTTTGCGCTGGAGCAAAAGGATCGCAAGTACATTGTGACAAGCAGAGTGACGGGCGATTTCCCGGGCAGTCCCGTTGATCTCCAGTACGCCTTCACGCTCGAGCGCGGCAAGATCTCGTCGTTGGAGATCAAGCCATGAGCTTTGACTTGCAACTCGCGGGCATGCGGGCCCTGGTCACTGGCGGGGCCCGCGGCGTTGGTGCGGCGGTGGTCCGGGCACTGGTGGAAGCGGACGTACGAGTCGTAGCTGCCGCGCGCTCGCTGCCGAGTCGCCCGGTCGAGAACGTGCGCTATGTCGCCGCGGATCTTTCGACAGCGGAAGGCGCTCATGTCGCTGCGGATTCAGTGCGTCAGCATCTCGGCGGCATCGACATCCTCATCAACGTGGTTGGCGGTTCATCGGCGCCAGCGGGTGGGTTCGCAGCGCTCGATGATTCGGAGTGGTCGAAGGAGCTCGACCAGAACCTCATGTCCGCTGTCCGTCTCGACCGCGCTCTGCTGCCTTCGATGATCGCGCAGCGATCCGGGGTGGTCATCCATGTCACCTCGATCCAGCGGGTGTTGCCATTGCCGGACGCGACGACCGCGTACGCGGCTGCCAAGGCCGCCTTGTCGACATACAGCAAGGCGCTCTCGAAAGAAGTCACGCCCAAAGGCATCCGCGTCGTGCGTGTCTCCCCGGGCTGGATCGAGACCGAAGCCGCAGTTGCGCTGGCCGAGCGCCTCGCCGCCGAAGCGGGTACGGACTACGAAGGCGGCAAGCAGATCATCATGAAGGGATTGGGCGGCATCCCGTTAGGACGGCCTGCGCAGCCACACGAAGTCGCAGACCTCATTGCGTTTCTGGTCTCGCCTCGAGCGGCCTCCATATCGGGGGTGGAATACGTCATCGACGGCGGGACCGTGCCGACTGTCTGAGCGGCCGAGCACCGCCAAAAGTTGCTGGTTCGCCGTGCGGCTTCGGTACAGAATGTCACCGTCGAGCGGGGTCACTGCGGTCGTGTTGGGTCCAAAGGGAAGCATGTCATGCGCGGTTACAGTCACAGCGTTCAATTCGAACAACGTGAGTCCACTGGACCGCGCGCAATCACCGACTCCCTGAATCTGAAGCGCGCGCCCGTCTTGCAAACCAGCACCGCTTGCAAGTCGGGCCTGGCGTTTCTCGAACTCGCTTCGGGCCACGAGGATGTCGGTACGACCGAACCGGTTCGCGACGATGCCTTCCTGATCGCTCTACAACTTCAGCCTTGCCCGGATTTCGATCTGTACGCGGATGGTCGCTTGATCCGTCCTCGCGAATTCGACGCAGGCGCGGTGGCCATCTTCGACCTCAGAGCGAATCTCGCGATCGATCGTCGGGATCCGTTCCATGCGGTGGACCTGTATATCCCGCGCAAGTCGCTTGACGCGCTTGCCGAAGATGCGAACGCGCCCGTGATCGACGAACTTCGCCATGAGCCGGGGAAGGCATTGCAAGATCCCATTGCGCGCCACCTGTTGCTCTCCATTCGGCCGGCATTGGCAGCGCCTGTCCAAGCGAGCGAGCTGTTCGTCGACCATCTCGCCATGGCCCTGGCAACTCACGTAGCGCATACCTACGGCGGCATGCGTGCCAGGTCGGACGCGAAGAGCGGCGCGCTGGCGCATTGGCAAGAGCGACGCGCGAAGGAACTGCTCGCTGCGAATCTCACCGGTGGCATCACGCTTGCTGATTTAGCGAAGGCATGCGAGTTGTCGATTCGCCATTTCACACGTGCATTCCGGGAATCCACCGGCATGTCGCCGCATGGGTGGTTGCTCCAGTTGCGGATTGAAAAGGCGAAGCGCTTGCTGAAGAGCTCTCACCGTATGTTGGCGGACATCGCACTCGAATGCGGTTTCGCGGACCAGAGTCACTTCACCCGTGTATTTCAGCGTGCCGCGGGCCTGAGTCCCGGCGCCTGGCAACGCATGCATCGGCGCTAGGAAGGTTCGACTCACGGCCCGATCGTTCAACCGACGGCCTGTTCGTTCAGGATAGGCGAGCCTCGAGTTCGCGACCATCGCTTCTCCGTAACAACCTCCCGGCGGAGAAGCGTCATGAAGAACACACTGGTCCTCGCGACCGTCGTCGCAGCGGCTGCGCTCAACACCACAGCTCACGCGCAATCGCCCGCGGCTGCGTCCGGTGGGAATCCCGCAAAGAACGTCGTCCTGGTACACGGCGCTTTTGCGGATGGCTCCGGCTGGCGCGGCGTCTATGACGAGCTCACCAAGCGCGGATATCGCGTCACGATCGTGCAGAACCCGCTGACTTCGCTCGCGGATGACGTTGCCGCTACGCAAGCCGCCCTCGATCGTCAGAACGGCCCGACCATTCTGGTCGGACATTCATGGGGAGGAACTGTGATCACCGAAGCGGGCACGCACCAGAACGTGGTAGGCCTGGTTTACGTTTCGGCGCTCGCGCCGGATGCCGGCGAGTCCACGGCGCAGCAGTACCAGGGATTCGCGCCGACGCCCGAATTCGTCATCGAAACGCACAAGAACGGCTTCGGATATCTGAGCCTGGAGAAGTTCAAAGCCGGCTTTGCCCACGACGTGAGCGATGCGGATGCGGCGTTCCTGCGGGATTCGCAGGTCCCGATCAATATGTCGGTCTTCGAGACCAAGCTCAAGAGCGCAGCGTGGCGGACCAAGCCCAGCTGGGCGGTGATCGCAACCGAGGACAAGGCATTCGATCAAGCGATGCTGATCCACATGGCAGAGCGCATCGGAGCGAACATCACCAAGGTGTCTGCCAGCCATGCAGTCTTCATGACGCAGCCAAAGGTGGTCGCCGGCACGATCGATCGTGCCGCGAAAGAGTCCGCACTGAAATCGAAGCAAAAGTAACGAGGCGCTGTCGGCGGCTCGATGGTTCAACGGGCGTCCCGCTCGTTCAGGACCATCGCGCTTGGCTACGGCAGCATGCTTTCTCTCGATGGAAGAACGGCACTCCAGGTAATCACCATGTCGACGATTTCCAATATCTCAGGTATTCGACCCACGCTGGGCAACTCGCAGTTGGCAGACCGGTACGATTTCATCGTCTGCGGCGCGGGCTCTGCGGGCTGCGCTCTGGCGGGCCGGCTAGCGGAGAATCCCAGTGTCAGCGTCCTGCTGATCGAGGCCGGCGGCACGGACGACGTCCCCGAGGTACTCACGCCAGGGCAGTGGCCGCTCAATCTGGGATCCGAGCGCGACTGGCAGTTCGTGGCACAGCCGAATGCACATCTGAATCAACGTGCCATCCCGCTCAACATGGGCAAGGTGCTTGGAGGCAGTTCCAGCATCAACGTCATGGTATGGGCGCGCGGTCACCAGAACGATTGGGACCACTTCGCGCAAGAGGCTGACGACGAAGCATGGGGTTATCGTTCGGTACTCGAGATCTATCGCCGAATCGAGGATTGGCAGGGCGCACCCGATGCCATTCGTCGCGGCGTCGGCGGTCCAGTGCACGTCGACACTGCTCGCAGCCCGCAACCCGTGGCAATGGCCATGGTTCAAGCAGCCGAATCCCTCGGCATACCTGCGTTCGATAGTCCCAACGGTTCGATGATGGAGGGCCGCGGCGGTGTCGCACTCAACGATCTGATCGTCAAAGCCGGGCTGCGCTCATCGATGTTCCGTTCCTACATCCTGCCGCGCATGGACCAGCCGAACCTCACTGTTCTAGTGCACACGCAAGTGACCCGGCTGGTCTTCAACGGCACTACGGTGGTCGGCGTGGAAGTCATGCAAGGCTCTCACCGCACGCAGATCATGGCGGATCGCGAAGTGATCCTGTCGATGGGCGCGATCAATACACCCAAGGTGTTGATGCAATCCGGCATCGGTCCGGAAACGGAGCTGCGTCCGCACGGCATTCCCGTCATCCAGCACCTGCCTGGTGTTGGGCGCAATCATCAGGATCACGTCTCCTTCGGTTGTATTTTCGAGTCGAAGCAACCGCTCGCAGTGGGCAACGGTGGATCCGAGGCGACGCTCTACTGGAAGACCGATCCAAGCCTCGACACCCCCGATGTATTCCACTGCCAACTCGAGTTTCCGGTGGCGACGCCGGAAACCGCGCATCGCGGTGTGCCGGAACACGGCTGGATGGTCTTTGCGGGGCTCGCGCATCCAAAGAGTCGAGGGTCACTACATCTCACCGGGTCGGACGCTCACCACCCCGTTCGCATCGAAGCCAACACCCTTTCGCATCCTGACGATGTGCGAAGCGCGATGGCGACGATCGAGATCGCCAGAGAGATGGCGCGTGCACCGGCATTCAGCCACTTGCTGAAGCGCGAAGCCATGCCGGGCGATCTAAGTGCGGCCGAGATGGAAAGCTATATTCGCGATTCGGCAGTGACGTTCTGGCACCAGGCCTGTACGGCGAAGATGGGGCACGACTCCATGTCCGTGGTGAACGGTCGATTGCAGGTCTATGGCGTGGACCGATTGCGGATCGCGGATGCTTCGATCATGCCGAACGTGCCGAGTGGAAACACGATGGCGCCGTGCGTGGTGATCGGCGAGCGTGCCGCCGAGATCATCAAGCAGGCGCACGGCATTTGATGGGATGCTCGGTATCGACGGGGTACTCGGCGTCTCCTCTGTTACGAGCATCTCGACACGCGTCGCTGTTGGAGTCACGGCGCCGAAGCGCGCCACTCCTTCAGGCTGGCCTGCAGTTTGGCAAGAAAAACCTGCAGCTTCGGCAAGATCTGCCGTCGCGTGGGATACACCGCCCACACTGAAAGATCCTGCGGAATGGTGCGTTCCAGATCGATGCGTACCAGAGCTCCGGATTGCAGTTCGTCGCGCACGTCCCAACACGAAAGGCGCGCGATTCCGACCCCACTCACGCACGCACCCAAGAATCCATCTACGCCGCTGGACGTAAATCGACTTGCGATGCGGACTGAGCGCTCCTCGCCGTCGACCTGGAAGTGCCAGTGCGTCGTTTCGGAAAAGGCAAGACATTCGTGGGATTCGAGATCTTCTATCGTTCTCGGCGTGCCACGAACGGCCAGGTAGCCAGGGGTGGCGTATAGATGCTTGGGATTGTCGATCAGATGACGCGCGATCAGTCCAGAGTCCTTCAGTGGCGCGATGCGAATGGCGACATCGATTCCGGAGGAGATGATGTCTACCATGGCGTCACTGAGCCCCAGATCGATGCGCAACGCAGGGTTCTCCTCCAGGAGTTGAGGGAGCAACGGTACGATCACCTTTCGTCCGAGTGTGATCGGCGCGCTGATGCGGAGCAGGCCGGCAGCACCGCTTGCAGAGGGTATCACCGCTGCCTTGGCGGCCTCCTGCGCCTCGACGATCTCCATCGCGAAAGGCAATAAGGCTTCGCCCTCCGGAGTCAGAGAGATGGAGCGCGTGGACCGGTGGATCAGGCGTGCACCCACTTCTTGCTCCAGGGCCCCGATGCGTCGGGTGACAGACATGGGGGTGAGTTTCAGACGCCGAGCCGCGCCCGACAGGCTGCCCGCGGCCAGGGCAGCTACAAATATTTCGAGATCGCCAATATCCATGAGCTGCTAACGAAACTCGTTAAAAACTTTCACGCTTGCGACGGCTAATAACAGGGAGCGTTAATTCATAGAGTAGCGCATCCCGGAAATTAGTGCGCCAGCTCGTGAACCTCGATCCTCTTTTCCAGCCTCTGCAACTCGGTGTCCTGAGCCTCAAGCACCGTGTCGTCATGGCTCCATTGACGCGGCTTCGATCACGAAAGCCCGGGGACGTGCCAACGGCGCTCAACGCGGAGTACTACGGCCAGCGTGCGAGCGAGGGCGGGCTGATCATCACCGAAGCGACCGACATTTCACCCCAAGCACGCGGTTATCGTGGCGCGCCCGGAATCTACTCGTGCGAGCAGATCGCAGGATGGCGCTTGGTTACTGACGCGGTCCATGCCAAAGGAGGGTTGATCGCGAACCAGATCTGGCACACCGGGCGAGTCTCGCATTCCTCACTTCAGCCGAAAGCTGCCTTGCCAGTTGCGCCCTCGGCGATTGCGGCGCCAGCCAAAGTGACCGCGGCCACTGGCGACTTGGTGATGGCCGAGGTTCCGCGAGAATTGACTCTCGAAGAGATACAACAGATCGCTTCCGATTTCGTCCGAGCAGCGAACCATGCCACCGCAGCCGGTTTCGACGCGGTCGAGGTGCACGGGGCCAATGGCTATCTTCTGGATCAGTTCCTGCAGAACGGCGCCAACCAGCGTCGCGACGCTTATGGAGGCTCCGTCCAGAATCGTAGTCGACTGCTGCTCGAAGTCATCGACGCGGTGTCTGCGGCGGTGGGGCCCGGGCGAGTCGGCGTTCGCTTGTCACCCTTTGGCAGTGCCTACGGAATCTTCGATACGGACGGGTGGGCACTTTGGGAGCACATCGCAGACCAGCTCGGCCAGCGTCGCCTCGCGTATCTGCATCTGGTCGAACCTCGCGCGATCTGGAGCAGCAATAGCAAGGCGTTCGATCCCAATGCGCCGGAGCTAACGGCCAAGCTGAAGTCGAGCTACGGCGGGCAGCTCATCACAGCCGGCGGTTATCGCGGCGACACCGCCAGAGCGGTCATTGCCAGCGGAGGCGCCGATGCAGTGGCATTCGGCCGGCTCTTCATCGCCAACCCCGATCTACCCGAGCGCTTGCGTCACGGTGCCGAGTTCAACAGCTACGACCGATCGACGTTCTATGGTGGCGGCGCTCGCGGCTACATCGACTATCCCTTCCTGGCCTCGGAAAAGTCTCAGCGGGCAGGCGCCGAGTCAGCGGCACTGTTTTCGAGCGAGATACCAGATCCTTCCACGTAACCACACAGGAGATCTTATTGCCATGAGCAACGACCAGCAGATCATCGATCTTTTTTCGCCGGCGACGATCGGTTCCGTAAACGTCGCCAATCGTTTTGTGATGGCACCCATGACCCGCTCGCGTGCCGGCGAGGATGGCATCCCGAAAGACATGCATGTCACGTACTATGCTCAACGAGCGAGCGCTGGCCTGATCATCACCGAGGGCGTCAACATTTCGGCGCAAGGCCGAGGGTATGCTGGCACTCCGGGCATCTGGAACGATCAACAGGTCGAAGGCTGGGAGAAGGTCACACGCGCTGTCCACGCGGCGGGCGGAAAAATCTTCTTGCAGTTGTGGCACGTTGGTCGTCTCTCTCACGTCGACCTGCAGCCTGGCGGCGCCGCGCCTGTCGCTCCATCGGCGATACGTGCCGGCGGTACGGTCTTCACGTCCGCCGGTTCAGTGGAGCCCTCCATGCCGCGTGCGCTCGAAACGGAAGAGATGCCTGGCATCGTGCATCAGTACGTCCATGCTGCAAAGTGTGCCAAACGCGCCGCCTTCGACGGCGTTGAAATCCACGCTGCGAACGGCTACCTGCTCGATCAGTTCATCCGAGACTCTACCAATCACCGAGATGACGCTTATGGCGGCTCGCCCGAGAAGCGGGCGAGGCTGATCCTTGAAGTGGTCGATGCCGTGGTGAAGGTCTGGGGGGCAGGGCATGTGGGCATCCGTTTGTCGCCGATCACGAGGCAGCTGGGCGATACGCCGTTGGATAGCGATGTGATGGGAACTTACGGCTATCTGATCCAGCAACTGAATCGATTCGGGCTGGCCTATCTGCACTTCGTCGAAGGCGCTCTAGGTGCGGAACGTGATTGGCCGGAAGGCGTGGATCTGGATCTCTTGCGGACCCGCTTCGAAGGCTCGTTCATCGGCAATAATGGCTACGATTTAGCGTTGGCAGAACAGCGCTTGAGGAATAGGCAGATCGACTTCGTCGCCTTGGGCCGGCCGTTCATTTCGAATCCCGACCTCGTCAAGCGACTGCGTGCAGGCATCCCTCTGACACCGCCGGATCCTGCCACCTTCTACGGGAGCACCGAGAAGGGGCTGACGGATTGGCCGGCGGTCGCGTGATCGGGTCCACTGAGGACATGCCATGCGCGGGCACAACAGGGCTCAAATCGGACAACGAGAATCATCTGGGCTGCGAGCCCTCACCGACTCGTTGAAGCTGCAATGTGCGCCGGTCTTGCGGACGAGCGCCGCGCGCAAATCGGGGATGACGTTCATCGAGCTTGCGGCCGGTCCCGACGATATCGCGACGACCGAACCCATTCGCGACGATGCATTCCTGATTGCGCTGCAGCTTCGGGCCTGTCCGGACTTCGACCTGTACACAGATGGCCGCTTGATCCGTCCACGCGAGTTTGACGCAGGCGCGGTCGCCATCTTCGACCTCAGAACGAACCTGTCGATCGATCGTCGCGATCCGTTTCATGCAGTGGATCTCTACATCCCGCGCAGGTCGCTCGATGCCCTGGCCGAGGACGCGAACTCGTCTGCCATCGACGAGCTTCGCCATGAACCCGGCAGGGCGTTACAAGATCCAGTCGCTCGGCATCTGTTGCAGACGATTCGGCCGGCGTTGTCGGCGCCCAAACAGGCGAGCGAACTCTTTGTGGATCACGTCGCGATGGCGCTTGCGACTCACGTTGCACATACCTATGGTGGCATGCGCGCGAGATCGGACGCGCATGCAGGGATGCTGGCGCGTTGGCAAGAGCGACGCGCCAAGGAGCTGATCGCTGAAAATCTCACCGGCAACATCACGCTGGCCGACTTGGCGAAAGCCTGCGAGTTGTCGATCCGTCATTTCACGCGAGCATTCCGCGGATCGACAGGGATGTCGCCGCACGCGTGGCTGCTTCAGCTTCGAGTAGAAAGGGCGAAGCAACTGCTCACGACCTCTCGCCGAATGTTGGCCGACGTGGCATTGGATTGTGGTTTTGCGGACCAGAGCCACATGACCCGCATCTTCCAGCGTTCTTTGCAAATGAGCCCAGGTGCGTGGCGACGCATGCACCAACGCTGAGGGCGCACAGTCTCCAGTGGCCTCGATCGGCCACGAACGTCGACTGCCTCGCGGCCCGATTGTTCAACGGGCGTCATGCTCATACAAGAACCGTCATCGTTAGCTTCGGCAGCATATTTCCTCCAACGATCATCCGGATATACCAATCATGCTTACGCTCAACATCAATGGAGAATCGCACGCGGTCGACGTCTCCGAAGACATGCCGCTTCTCTGGGTGCTCCGCGACGTGGTGGGGCTGACGGGTACGAAGTTCGGCTGTGGGATCTCCATGTGCGGCGCCTGCACGGTGCATGTCGACGGCGAACCGGTCCGCTCTTGCGTGACCCCCGTGGCGGCCGTCGCGGGAAAGCGCATCGTGACGATCGAAGCACTCGAGCACGATCCGGTCGGCAATCGCGTCCAGGAAGCGTGGCGTGAGCTCGACGTGGTTCAGTGCGGCTACTGTCAATCGGGCCAGATCATGTCCGCGACGGCCTTGCTTCGTACCAATCAGAAGCCCAGCGACGCCGACATCGATGCCGCGATGACCGGCAACCTTTGTCGCTGCGGTACCTATGCGCGCATTCGCGCTGCGATCAAGCTGGCCGGCACAAGAGTGACATCGGTATGAAAGACATGAAGGGCAGTGCCCCGCGCTCCGCCACTCGTCGCCAGGTGCTTCAGGCGGGCGGCGCGTTCGTTCTTGCATTCACGATCCCAGGGTGCGATCGCGGCGGACCCAGGGAGAGGTCGGCCGAGTCTGCTGCTGGCGCAGCGAGTGCAGACGTCACACGCGAGGCGCCGGGCTTGAACCCGAACGCTTTCATTCGTATCGACCGTTCAGGCAGCGTGACCCTCGTCATGCATAAAGTCGAGATGGGCCAGGGCACTTTCACGTCCATCCCGATGCTGATCGCGGAAGAACTGGAAGTGGATCTCTCGCGGGTGAAACTGGAGCAAGCGCCTGCAAATGACGATCTATACGCTGACCCTATACTTGGCGGCCAAATCACGGGCGCCTCAACATCCGTCCGCGGTGCCTGGGAACCGCTACGTCGCGCGGGCGCTGCAGCTCGCATGGTACTCATCGAAGCCGCGGCACAGGAGTGGGGCGTTGACGCCAATAGCTGCGTCGCTCGCAATGGCACGGTGACGCACCCGGAGACGAACCGCACGCTCGATTACAGTCAGCTCGTAGATGCCGCGGCGAAGCTGTCGCCGCCGTCAATCGTTCCACTCAAAGAGCCTGCCGATTTCAAACTAATTGGCAAGGCGCACAAGCGCCTGGATTCGCCCGCCAAGGTGAACGGAAGCGCGAAGTTCGGAATCGACGCGCGGCTGCCCGGCATGAGGATCGCTACCGTCGCCGCCAGCCCGGTTCCTGGCGGCAAGCTGAAGAGCACGGAGGATGCCAAAGCGCTGGGCGTTAAAGGCGTGTACCAGGTGTTGAAGCTCGATGATGCCGTTGCCGTCGTCGCCGATCATATGTGGAGCGCACGACAGGGGCTCGCCGCGCTTGCGCCAACGTGGTCTGACGGACCGCATGCGAAATTGACGACTGCGGCGATCGTGGCGGAGATGGCCGTTGCATCGAGCAAGGAAGGCGTGGTTGCGCGCGACGACGGCGATGCGAGACAGACGATCACCGACTCTGGGCGCAAGCTCGAAGCGATCTACCAGATGCCTTTTCTCGCTCACGCGACGATGGAGCCGATGAATTGCACGGTACACGTTCGTTCGGACGCCTGCGAGATCTGGTGCGGTACGCAAGTACCTGCGATCGCCCAAAGCATCGCCGCAAAGATCACAGGCCTGCCGCTCGAGAAAGTTCAAGTGCATAACCACTATATCGGCGGCGGCTTCGGTCGGCGTCTCGAAGTGGACTACGTGGCGCAGGCGGTTGCGTTCGCGAAGCAGATGAAGGAGCCCCTCAAAGTCGTGTGGACGCGAGAGGAGGACATCCAGCACGGCGTGTTCCGACCTTATTACTACGATCGGCTCGCTGCTTCGCTCGATGAGAATGGGATGCCGAGCGCGTGGACACACAGAGTCACTGGGTCCTCGATCACGGCGCGATACGCGCCGGATTGGTTCAAGGATGGACTCGACCCGGATGCCGTGGAGGGCGCGCGGGATCTCAAGTACGGCATCCCAAACATCCGCGTGGAGTACGTGCGACACGAGCCGCCATTTGCGACCGCGTACTGGCGCGGCGTCGGCGCCACACATAACGTGTGGGTCGTGGAGAGCTTCCTCGACGAATTGGCGACGGCGGCGAAAAAAGATCCTGTCGAGTACCGTCGGGCGCTGCTTGCCGATGTGCCGCGTCTGCGCGCAGTGCTGGAACTCGCTGCATTGAAAGCAGGATGGGCTGAGCCGCTGCGCTCCTCTTCCGAGCGACGTTTCGGCCGAGGCGTCTCGGCGCAGTTCGTGTTCGGCACCTACATGGCTCAAATCGCGGAGGTATCGGTCGGCAAGGAAGGTGATGTTCGCTTGGAGCGCGTCGTGTGCGCACTGGACTGCGGCCAAGTGGTGAACCCGGACACGATCGTCGCGCAGATTGAAAGCGGCGTCGTATTCGGCGCGAGCGCGGCCCTGTGGAACGAGATCACGTTCGACCGCGGCCGAGTGCAGCAGAGCAACTTCTTCGACTACCGCATCATGCGCATCAACGAAATGCCGCGCGTCGAGGTGCACATCATCCCGAGCACGGCGAGTCCAGGAGGGATCGGCGAGCCAGGTTGCTCGGCGATCGCGCCTGCGATTACCAACGCGGTATTCGCCGCCACAGGTAAGCGGATCCGGAAGCTGCCGATCAACGCGGAGGAGTTGCGAAGCGCGTGAACGAACCAACGAAGGCGCATTCAGGCGGCAGCGCGCCGGAGGAGCAAACTGGGGCCCAGTGAGGTTCCGGGTTGAAGGTTGCAGAGGTGGATCAGGCATGCGGGGCCATTGCGCTCTGCCGCGGCAAGCGCAGGCGGCGGCGTCGCGCAGTGGTCGGATTGGAGATTCGGCGTTGTTCAGTCCTTCCAGCGTCGTGCTTTCATGTTTGCAACCACCGGCGGCCCCAGCGCTTCGGCGTGCTCACCGAGCGCGAACTCATATGCGCCAGCCGGCATCTGCCAGGAGCCATCGCGCCAGTCGGCGAGCAGGCGACGGTCGATGGTGAGCGACACCTTGCGAGATTCGCCGGCCGCGAGTTCGACGCGCTCATAGCCGACCAGCCGTCGCTTGGTCGCGCCAAGCCGCGAGACCAGATACAGCTGAGCGACCGTCGCGCCGAGGCGGTCGCCGGTATTTTTCACCTCGAAGCTGGCGGTCGCGCCGTCGGTCTTCAGGCCTGAAGTAACAAAGCTCGTATAGGACAGTCCATACCCGAACGGGAACAGCGCCTGATGGCCGTGGCGCGCATTCCAACGATATCCGACGTCGGAACCTTCGATGTCATAGTCGGCGGTGAGGCGGGCATCCGCGCTGGGCGCGCTGCCGGAAAAATCGGGATCGAGGGTGTCGAAGCCGTCGATCTTGGTTCGTGGCAGATCGTTCTCGCTGGCGGGGAAAGTGATGGGCAGTCGTCCCGACGGATTGACATCGCCAAACAATACAGCCGCGATCGCTTCGCCACCGCGCGCACCCGGGTACCAGGCCTGCACGACTGCGGCAGTATGATCGAGCCACGGCATGAGAATCGGGCCCCCGGTTTCCAGTACGACGACGGTGTTTGGATTGGCTTCCGCTACGGCGCTGATCAGCGCGTCCTGGCCATATGGCAGGCTCAGGTCCGGTTGATCGAAGCCCTCGGCCGACCACTGCGTCGCGAAGACGATAGCAACGTCGGCCTGCCTGGCCCGAGTCACTGCTTCGCTGACGTAACGTCCATCGCGGAAACGCACATCTGCTTTCTTGGCCGCCGCTTTGATCGCATCCAGCGGGACCGAGCGGTGGTATGCCTGAGTGAGAAACGGTGCGTATGGGCCGTGGCCGCCGAGCGGGATCGACACTGCAGGACCGCCTTCGCCTTGCACTTGGCTGGAGCCTGCTCCAGATAGCACGCCCGTATCGGCATAACCACCGATCACAGCGATGCGCTTGATGCTGCGAGAAAGAGGTAACGTGTTGCGCTCGTTGCGAAGTAACACGATGCCTTGCCTGGCCACGTTCTCGGCCACGGCGGCGTTGGCCTGCAGATCGACGGTGCCGCCGGGCGTTGCCGGATGCGTATCCAGTCCATTCGCGTAGATCGCAGTGAGTATGCGTTTGTTCATATCGTCGACGCGCGCGGCGTATGCCGGATCCTTCTTCATGGCGTCGGCGAGCGGCTCGTCAAAAAACACTTGCGGATCGAGCTGTGCTCCGGACTGCTGGTCCAGGCCGTTCAGTGCAGCCTCGAGGTTTGCGACCGCGCCCCAATCGGACATCACGAAGCCTCGATAGCCCCAGTCTTGCTTGAGTACTTTGTTGAGCAGCCAGTCGCTGCCGCACGCTGGCTGTCCGTGAACGCGGTTGTAAGCGCACATCACGGATCCCGGCTGACCGATCTCGATGGCGATCTGAAACGCAAGCAAGTCGCTCTCGCGCGCCGCGCTCTCGCTGATCTTCACGTCCACGAACTTGCGGCCGGTCTCTTGTCCGTTCAGGGCAAAATGTTTGATCGTGGAGATGATATCGTTCGACTGAACGCCGGCGATCGACGCGCCTGCCAAGGTGCCCGCCAGCCACGGGTCTTCGCCGAAATACTCGAAGTTGCGGCCATTGCGCGGATCTCGCATGAGATTGACTCCGCCGGCGAGCAGCACGTTGAAGCCTTTGGCGCGCGCCTCCGAACCGATCATGCGGCCGCCTTCACGCAGCAGTTCGGGATTCCAGGTCGACGCCATCGCCAATCCGGATGGCAAGGCAGTCGCGCCGTCCTTGCGCAAGCCGAACACATAGGCAACGCCGAGGCTGGCATCCGACTCTTTCAGCGCTGGCACACCGAGTCGCTCGATGCCGGCCACATAACCGGCTCCAGGGATGGCATCGGCCGGAATCGGTGGCGGATTGGGGCCGACAGGCAGGGGCATGATGCCGTGAGTGAGCACGGTTTTTTCTTCAGCGGTCATTTGCTTGACCGTGGCGGCGGCGCGTTTCTCCGCGCGCGTCCAGCGAGCTTCGGTGGAGTTGGCATCGGAGGCATAGATCGAGGGCGCGGTCGATGCGCCGAGCGTGGCGATCAGCAACGGAAACGCTTTGAGTTGCATGAATGTCTGCCCCTGAGCTGACTCGAGCGGAATAGTTGTTGGGGCCCTGCGGAAACAGCAGGGCCAAATCGGGAAGAGCGCCGGCGCGCGACTTTGGGCCCCCACCTTGACTTCCATTGCCGATGGAACGAATTTGCCGCCGACAAAACCATGTTTCTCGGGGGATGAATGCGTAGCACTGTGGTGTCGCTGGCTTTGTTGTTCATTGCCCAGCTGTGCTCGGCGGCCGCGCCCGCTCGGGACGATCAGCGTCCGAACATCGTCGTCATCCTGCTCGATGACGTGGGTTATTCGGACATCGGTTCGTTCGGGTCCGAGATCCGCACTCCAGCGATCGACTCCATCGCGGCCGGCGGGCTGCGTTACAACCGATTCGATACCAAGGCCGTATGCTCGCCGACGCGGGCGGCGCTGATGACGGGGCGCAATCCGCAGACGGTGCGCATGGCGGATCTGCCCGCGACCAAACTCGACCCGAACGATTTCACTCGCGATCGCGGCGAGTTGCCGCAGAACGCGCAGACCATTGCGCAAGTGCTACAACGGGCCGGTTACGCGACGCATGGCTATGGCAAGTGGCATCTCGCGCCCGAAAGCGAAGATGGGTCGCCGGGCAACAACGCTTCGTGGCCCCTGCAACGCGGCTTCGACCAGTTCTATGGTTTCTTCCTGGGCTGGACCGATCAATATCGCCCCAATCTCATCGAAGGCAATCGCCGCATTCCGACGCCGGACACCGCCGGCTATCACTTTTCGACCGATATCACCGATCATGCGATTGCGGCGCTGACGCCCAAGCCGGGCCGGCCGCGGCAGCCGACGTTCGTATATCTGGCGTATGGCGCCGCCCATGCTCCGATCCAAGCGCCGAAGCAATACGCCGACGCGTACGCAGGCGTTTATGAAAAGGGTTGGGACGCGCTGCGCGAGGAACGGCTCGCGCGCATGAAACAGATGGGCATCGTGCCGGCGAATACCGTTCTGCCGCCGCGCAATCCGGGCGATCGCGCCTGGAGCGCTCTCTCCGACGTGGAGAAGAAAGTCTTCGCTCGCTTCATGGCCGTCTATGCGGGATTCCTCACGCACACCGACGAGCAGATCGGCCGGCTGGTCGCGCATCTGAAGGCGACCGGGCAATATGACAATACGCTGATCGTGTTCTTCTCGGATAACGGTGCGGCGTCGGAAGCGGGCCAGAAAGGTTCTTTCGAACGGCTGTATCGACCCAACACACTGACGCCCGAGCAGATGCTCGCGCGTCTCGATGAGCTGGGCACGGTCAAGACCCAGTCGGAATATCAGCGGCCCTGGGCCATGGCGGGTGTCACACCGTTTCGCCGCTATAAGCTCTGGCCGCATCTGGGCGGCGTGCGCACGCCGCTGATCGTGTCATGGCCGAAGGTCATTCGCGATGGCGGGGCGATTCGCAATCAGTATGTCGATGTCGTCGATATCGCACCGACGCTCGCCGAGGCGGCCGATACGAGTTTTCCCACCTCGCTCGATGGCCGCGCAGAGATTCCGGTCGCCGGGAAATCGATTCAGGCCAGCTTCACGTCCGCCAACGCGCCGAGTGCACGCACCGTGCAATATTTCGAGCTGCGCGGCAATCGTGCGATCACTTCGGGTCATTGGCGCGCGTTGGCTGTTCACAAGCAGCTCACAGATTTTGCGACCGACAAGTGGGAGCTGTACAACACGGAGACCGATTTCTCGGAGAGCACCGATCTTGCCGCACGCTATCCTGAGAAACTGGAAGAGCTCAAGCAGCTGTGGTGGAGCGAGGCGCGCAAGTACAGTACGCCGCCCCTGGCCGAAGCGCCGGAAAGATTTCGAGTTCGCGAGCGCTTCGACGATAGTCCGGATCGCGCCCCCATACCGCCGCACCTTATTCCGCCTCCGGAACCCACGGCACAGCAGGAAGTGCGTTGATGTCAGGATCGCGCCGAGAGTTTCTGAAGGCGGGCGCCCTGGCGACAGCGGCGCTTGCCTCGAATGTTCCGCTCGCTCGAGCGCGCGACAACGCGCGACCGAATTTCCTCTGGCTGGTCAGCGAGGACAACAACCCCTTCATTCACGCGTACGGCGATCGGCTCGCCCACACGCCGAACATCGATGCGCTCGCAAGCAGGGGCTTGCTGTATCGGAATGTTTATTCGAATGCGCCGGTGTGCGCCCCATCGCGTTTCACCATTCTTACCGGCATGTACTCGCAGACATGCGCGCCCGCCAATCACATGCGCGCAGTAGCCAAGTTGCCCGCGATGCTGCGTACATATCCTGAGTTGCTGCGTTCGGCGGGCTACTACTGCACCAACAACGCCAAGACCGACTACAACTGCGATGCCGATCCCGCAAAGCTCTGGGACGCGAGCAGTCGCGAGGCTCATTGGAAGAACCGTCCCGACGGCCGGCCGTTCATGGCAGTGTTCAATTTCGAGACCACGCACGAGTCGCAGCTGTTCAAGCCCACGCCGGGCCGAATCAAACCGGAGGATGTGCGCATTCCAGCGTATCTGCCGGACACACCGGGCATGCGGGAGAATCACGCCAGCTACTACAACCTGATGGAGAAGATGGACGCGCAAGTCGGCGAGAAGCTCGCCGAGCTCTCGGCCGCCGGGCTTGCGGAGGACACCATCGTCTTCTACTACTCTGACAACGGCGGTGTGCTGCCGAGGTCCAAGCGATATTGCTACGAGGAGGGGCTGCGTTGTGCACTGGTGGTACATCTTCCAGCCAAGTGGGCGCACCTCGCGCCAGCCGCGCCGGGAGCCACCTTGGATGCGCCAGTGACCTTCGTCGATCTCGCGCCGACCTTGCTTTCCCTGGCCGGGCTGGCGATTCCAGCCACCATGCAGGGCAAGGCGTTCCTCGGGCCTGCGGCCGCCAAGCCTCAGCCATATGCCTTCGGCATGCGCAATCGTATGGACGAGCGCTATGACTTCGTGCGTACCGTAACCGACGGTCGCTATCGCTACATCCGCAACTACATGCCATTCCTGCCGGCCGTGCAGAATCAGGCGTTCGCGTGGCTGGCGCGGGGCTATCAGGATTGGGACGAGCTGCAACGCGCGGGCAAGCTGACACCTGCTCAGCGCAGAGCGTTCGAGCAGCGCCCGTACGAAGAGTTCTACGATCTGCACGCGGATCCCGACCAGATCGACAATCGAATCGCCGATGTCGCACACGCCATTCGTATCAAGGCGATGCGCAGCGCGCTCGATGCGCACATGATCAAGATCAACGACAATGGCTTTATCCCCGAAGGCTCGAGCCTTGAAGGCTACGAGCCAAGTCGCGGCAAGGGCGCGTATCCGTTACAGCGTGTGATGCGGGTGGCGCAGGCGGGGGCACGTCGCGATCCTCGCAAACTTGCGACACTGCGCAAGGCGCTCGACGATCGCGACGAAGTCGTGCGGTACTGGGCCGCGATGGGACTATTGATGCTGGGGGCGAGCGCGGCGCCCGCGACTGCTGCACTCCAGGCGGCAATGCGCTCCGATCCATCCAAGCAAGTGCGTATCGTTGCGGCGGAAGCGTGTGCCATGCTCGGTGACAAGGAGGAGAGCCTCGCAGCACTCACTTCGCTGCTCGAAGCGGCAGAAGGCATGCCGGTGCGACTTCAGGCGGTGAACGCCCTTACCAGGATCGGGCCGGCCTCGCGCGCCGCCTTGCCTGCCCTGCGCAAGATGACCGAGGGCGACGACAGAAATGAATATCTCAACAACGCCGCGACGTATCTGATTCAGACGCTCGAAGGCAGTTACGATCCGCACCGACCGATTTTCGATCTGGAGCGGTTGCTACGAGGCACGCGCGCGGCGCCGGGCCGGGCTTGAGGATTATCGTGATGAGCAGATCGATGAAGGCAACCTTGTTTGGCGCGCTGTTCGGCGTGATCGCCACCTTGAGTTTCAGTGCGCATTCTGCGCAGCCCGCGCCGAAAACGGGCGATGGTCAACAAACGCGGCCCAGCAATGTCATTTTCATACTGGTCGACGATCTTCGCTACGACGGCATGGGGTTCTTGCAGCCGGGCCTGAAGACTCCGAACATCGACCAACTGGCGCGCGGTGGCAGTTACTTCCCGAACACTGTCGTGACGTCTTCATTGTGCTCGCCAAGTCGCGCCACCATCCTCACCGGTCAGACGGCGCGCAATCACACGATCGTGGATAACAACGACGCCTCGGAAGAGGGGCTCATCTACTTTCCGAGCTATTTGCAGAAGGCGGGCTATCAGACCGCGTTCCTGGGCAAGTGGCACATGGGACAGAGCTCGGACGCACCGCGCCCCGGGTTCGACAAGTGGGTGAGTTTCAAAGGCCAAGGCTCCTATTATCCGACGACGGGCCTGTCGCCCGAAGCGGTCAAGGCCGGGCGCACCCACACGCTCAATGTCGACGGGCGGGAAGTCGCGCAACAGGGCTACATCACCGATGAGCTCACCGACTATGCGCTGCAATGGCTGGATAAAGAGCGGAACAAGGGTAAACCCTTCTTCTTATATCTAAGCCACAAGGCCGTGCATTCCGATCCTCTGCCGGCGCCTCGCCATGCGCATCAGTACGACGACTTCGAGTTCAAGATCCCGGCAAGCGCCGCCAACACGCCGGAGAACTACGCCGGCAAGCCGATGTGGGTCTACAACCAGCGCAACACCTGGCACGGCATCGACTTCTTCTACAACTCCGACATGAAGATGACGGAGTACCTGCGTTACTACTATTCGACGCTCTCGGCGGTCGATGACAGCGTCGGTCGCCTGCTCGCATGGCTGAAGAAAAATCGCCTCGAGCGGGACACGCTCGTGGTGTTCACCGCCGACAACGGCTTTCTGATCGGCGAGCACGGCCTCATCGACAAGCGCAATGCCTATCAGCCCTCGGTGCGTGTGCCGATGGTCATGTATCGACCCGGCACCGTCCCGGCTGGGGTCACCAATGAAGGACGCATCCGCAATCTCGATTTCGCGCCGACGTTCCTCGATATCGCCGGTGTGCCAAGCCCGCCGCAGTTCGAAGGGCGTAGCGCTTGGCCGTTGATCAAGGGCAGCGTGCCGGCGGCGCAATGGCAGCCGCAGGATTTCGTGTACGAGTATTATTGGGAATGGACGTTCCCCATGACCCCCGGCACCTTCGCGATCCAGCGGGGCAACATGAAGTACATCCAGTACTACGGCATCTACGATACCGACGAGCTGTACGATGTGGTGAAGGATCCCGACGAGATGCACAACCTGATCAACGATCCGGCGTATCTGGACGCCAAGATCGAGCTCAGGAAGGCGCTGTTCGAGCAACTGGCCGATCGCAACGGCCGTCACACCATCCCTTACACGCAGCGCCTGTCGATCGGCAGTGTCCGCCGCCATCGCGAGGGAACCGGCGCCGCGCCTTACCCGGAGGCCTGGCTGGTGGAGCCCAATCGGCTCGATCGGCTCGATGACATCCTGCCGGACAGCCGTGCCAAGCAGTCGGCGCATGACCAGGGCAAGCCATTCATGCCGCTGCCGGTCGTCGGGCGGGGCACGAACGCGGTGGAAACCCCACCGAGACGCTGACAAGGCCGTCGCCGGGGCCCAAAATTCGCGATTCCCGCTCTACAGTAGGCAAGGGCGGACACCATGGGCAATGGCACCTTATTAATGAGTTGGCGCGCGCGCTGGAATCGCAACCTGTTGCGGTTCCTGGGCAGTCGCGCCCGCCGCCAGGACATCGAGGATCTGGCCCAGGAAACCTACCTGCGGCTATTGCGGGCCCGAGACCTGGATGACGTACACAATCCCGAGGCCTACCTCATCAGCGTCGCGAGTCATGTGATCTCGGAATGGAAGCAACGGCAGCAGCCCTTCGACAGCGCGAGCTTCGACGAAACGAGCCTCGCCGCCGAACGGATGGATCTGGAAGCGGAGGCGGATGCGCGCATGTCGCAGCGTCGTATCGACGAGGCGCTCGCCAGCGTTGCCCCCATGATGCATGCCGTATTGTTACTGCGCCTTCGCGACGACCGCAGTTGTAAAGATATCGCTCGGGATCTCGGCCTCACCGAGCGTCAGGTGAAGCGGCAGCTGGCGCACGGTTATGAGATTCTCCGGCGGGCGTTGCAGGACGTATCGTCATGAAGCGCCTGAATTCTCCTGATGCGATCGAATCGGCCACCGTGCCGGAGCAGGCCGCGCATTGGTGGATCGTGCTGCATGAAGAGTCGTGCACGCGAGAGGATCGCGAAGCATTCGCCGCCTGGGTGCGCCGCTCGCCGGAGCGGGTCGAAGCCTATCTGCGCGTGACCATGATGATGGGCACGCTGCAATCGAAACATCGCAAGTGGCCGGACACACCGCCCGACGAGCTGATCCGCGCGGCGCGCGCGTCTTCGGCAGAGATCATTCCCCTGGGGCGCTCCCAGCCGATGGCACGCGCGCCTGGTCCGTCTGCGTCTGTGGGTGCCCGCAGGTTCACGTATGCCAGCGTGGCGGCGATCTGCTGTGTCCTCGTAGTAGCCTGGCTCCTGTGGACACCGCAGCGTTTTCAGACCGAGATCGGTGAGCAGCGCTCGGTACTGTTGGGCGACGGCTCCTTGATTACGCTGAATACCGCGTCGGAGATCGAAGTGAAGTTGACCGATGGCCGCCGCTTGATTCGGCTGGTGCGAGGCGAGGCGCTGTTCGAGGTGGCGCACGATTCGCAGCGGCCCTTCGATGTCGATACCGGCAAGGCGGTGGTGCGCGCGGTCGGCACGCGATTCAACATCGACCGGCGCGCCGATCGCACGACGGTGTCGGTCGTGCAAGGCAAGGTGCAGGTCATGACCGAGCAACCGGGCAAGCCGCAACCGTCAGGTCACGAGGCGGTCGCGGTCGATGCGCCAGCAACGGAGTTCCTGGTCGAAGCACAGCGGCTGGTGGTTACGGAGGCCGGCATGAGCGAACCCGAGCACATTGCGGACATTGCGCCGGTGACTGCGTGGACTCAACGTCAACTGGTGTTCGAGAATCGCAGCCTGGCCGAGGTGGCCGAAGAGTTCAATCGTTACAATCGCCAGCACATCCTGATCGAGTCGCCGCGCCTGCGTACGCAATCGGTCACCGGCGTGTTTCAAGCGAACGATTCGGCGTCGTTCCTCGCATTCATTGCCAACATTCCGGGAGTGCGGGTCACGACCAGCGCGGCGGGACATCACGTAGTGTCGCTGCCGGAGGGCGGGGAGGGGCCCAAAGTTTTACGATAGCGCTCTACGGGTTGGAGAGCGCAATCGTCGGGTTCACCGGACGCGACAGGCGACCATGAAGAACGATCGATAACAGACGGTAGGGGGATATGCCGCGACAGACCAGTTTCACGGTCGGTGCGGTGGCTTGCGTAGCTGCCTGGCTGCAGCCCGTGGGCACGGCCGCAGCGAGCGATGCCATCAGTCGCGAGCACGACCTGCAGATCGAGCGCCAGCCGCTGGCGCGAGCGCTGCAGGCATTCGCCAAACAATCTGGCATTCAGATCATTTTCTTTTCGGATGTCGCCGATGGCCGTGAGGCTTCGCCTCTGGTCGGCCGGTTCACGATCGCCGCAGCGCTCGAGCAGATGCTCCTCGATTCGCAGCTCACGTTCCGCCAGATCAACGCCAACACCATCGAGATCTGTCTGCGGAGCTCGCCGCTGTGCTCGGGAGCCCAACCCAATCCGGAGACAGAAATGAAACAACATTCGAGCGTGTACCTGGCGGGGAACGGTCGCAAGCTACGGCGCATGAGAACGCTCTCCAGCGCGCTCATGTCCGCGGCGGCGATGACGGCGGCGGCGCAAGACAAACCGGCCTTGGAAGAAGTCGTGGTCACCGCGCAGAAACGCGAAGAGCGTCTCCAGGACGTGCCGGTGGCGGTCACGGCATTGTCTGGCGCGCAACTGGCGAGCGCGGGCATCAACGATACCGCGAGCCTCACCAACATGACGCCCTCGCTGACATTCACCGAAGGCGCGCATCCGGCCAACAAGAATTTTCGTATTCGCGGCATCGGCACGGCCGTGTTCGGCCAGGGTCTGGAGCCTTCGGTCTCGGTGGTCGTCGATGGCATCGTGCTCGCGCGCGCCGCGCAGGGCTTTTCCGATCTCGCCGACATCGAGCGCGTCGAGGTGCTGCGCGGACCGCAGGGCACGTTGTTCGGCAAGAATTCGATCGGCGGCGTGGTCAACGTTGTCACGAAACGGCCGTCCACGACCTTCGAAGCAGATATGGATGTCACGGTGGCCGAGGGAGATGAATATCGCGTGCGCGGCTCCGTGTCCGGTCCCCTCAGCGATACGGTGGGCGCACGACTCACCGGCTATTACAACGATGTTGCCGGTCACATCCGCAACATCACGGTGGATCGCGACGTGAACGGCCACGAGGACCTGGGCTTTCGCGGCAAGCTCGAGTGGGATCCGACCGACCGGCTCAACATGCTGTTCATGGCGGACTATCGCGAGAACGATACTACCTGCTGCTCCAGCCAGATCATTTCCGTGGAGAACCCGCTGCTCGCGCAGTTGATGCTGCCGGTCGTGGCGAGTTTCAACAACCGGCTCGAGACCGACAATCGCATTGCCACCTCGAGCACCGAGCAAACCACGCTGTCCATCGAAGCCAACTACGAGCTCGACGCGGTCACGCTGACTTCGTTGAGCGCGTATCAGGACTTCTTCGTCGAGAACGATCAGCCGGTGGACCGCCTCGATACGCCGACGCCGTTGTATCTGCCCGTGACCAATGGTTGGTTCGACATCAACGACGGCAGCATCGACATTCAGCAGTTCACGCAGGAGTTCCGCGTCACTTCGCCGGGTCAGCAGCGTTTCAACTACGTCGCGGGCCTTTATTTCCTGGACCTGGACCTGGACCGCAGGTTCGAGCGTCGCGTCGGCAGTTGCGCGCCGGGCGGCGAGCCGGCAGCGTTCGGCCTGCCATGCAATGTGCCTTTGTATCGTTCTCAGGCCGGCTTCCTCGCGAACACGACCACTCGCAACGTCGCGCTGTTCGGTCAGACGGATTTCGCCATTGTGGGCAACCTGTCCGGCCTCGCCGGAGCGCGGCTGCAGTACGAAGAGATCACTTACGACGGCCGCCGTACCGCGGAGCGTGTCGTTCCGGGCGATCTGCCGCTGCCGGGATTCACGCCCTCTTCGGGCACAGGCAAGTCCGACGACACGGTGGTCACCGGCAAGCTCGGCTTGAAATATGAGTTCAGCGACGCTGCGCAGGGCTATCTGACCTGGTCCACCGGCTACAAGGGCGCCGGCTACGAAGTGGAGTTCGCAACCATTTTCGAGAACCAGGAGCCCATCAACCCCGAAGAAGCCGAATCGTGGGAGCTGGGCTTCAAATCCCAGCTGTTCGATGGCCTGCTGTCGCTCAATACAGCGCTGTTCTATGCGCAGTACGAGGATCTGCAGGTGCAGGCCAATCGCGGCAACCCGGACTTAGGGATCGTGAGATTCGCGACCACCAATGCGGGCAGCTCGACGACGCAGGGTGTGGAGATGGAGTTTGCGTTCCGTCCCCTCGGTGGATTGTCCTTGAGCGGCGGCGTGACGTATCTCGACAGCAGTGTCGACATCGATGGATTGAACTGTCCGCTGTCCGAGCAGGCGGCGGCGCCGGTCATCACCGGCTCGCGGCCGATCAATCTGTGTTATCGCCCGGCAGTGGGGGCGAATCCGGTGCAGAACGTGCGCGGTGGCCAATTGCCGAACTCGCCGGAGTGGCGCGGCAATCTGACGGCGCGCTATGACTTCGATGTGCCGGGCACCAGCTGGACCAGCTTCGTGCAGCTCGCGGGCAATGCCCAGTCGAAGATGAACTTCGTCATCGAACAGGACCCGCTCACGGTGCATGACAGCTACACGATCGTCGACGCCAGCATCGGTCTGCGCGACCCGAGCGAGCGCTATCGCGTTACGTTCTTCGTCAAGAATCTTTTCGACGAGCATTACGTGACGTTGATGGGGCGCATGGCCACGCTCTCCACGGCACTGGTCACGCCCAACAACTTGCAGGCGACGATTCCCAAGGAAGCGAACCGCTACTTCGGCGCGACCTTCGGTGTGTCGTTCTGATGTGACCTTTTGAAGTCGGTGAGATGAATACCGGCGCACGCAGTCATGGCATGCGCCGGCTTCCCGGTGGCGATTTCATCATGGGCTCGGATCGGTTCTACCCCGAGGAGCGTCCATGCCGACGCGTGCGTGTCGATGGTTTCTGGATCGACGAGACGCCGGTGACCAATCGGCAGTTCGCAGCGTTCGTAGCGGCCACCGGCTATCGCACCTTGGCGGAAATGCCGCCCGATCCCGCTGATTTTCCAGGCATGCCACCAGAGATGGCACGAGCGGGCTCGCTCGTGTTCGAGCGACCGCAAGGCGCGGTGAATCCCGATGCGTTTCATGGATGGTGGCAGTTTCGCTTCGGCGCCTGCTGGCAGCAGCCGCTAGGCGAGGGCAGCTCGCTTTCCGGGCTGGAAGATCATCCGGTGGTGCACATCGCCTACGCCGATGCCGATGCCTATGCGGCGTGGGCGGGCAAGTCGCTGCCAACTGAAGCCGAATGGGAATACGCCGCGCGCGGCGGACTCGAGACGGAGTTTGCGTGGGGGGAAGAGTTGGCCCCGGAAGGGCGCATGCTGGCGAACTATTGGCAGGGTGACTTCCCGCACCAAAACCAGCTGCTCGACGGATGGGAGCGCACCTCGCCCGTGCGTACCTTTCCTCCGAATGCGTTCGGGCTCTACGACATGATCGGCAATGTTTGGGAATGGACTTGCGATTGGTACGCGCTGCCGAGCCTCGATAACAAACATCACGGCCGCTGCTGCATTCCGTCAAACCCCCGGGGCGGGCTCGAGCAGCACAGCTATGACCCGGACATGCCCCTGGCCCGCATCGGGCGCAAAGTGTTGAAGGGCGGTTCGCATTTATGCGCACCCAACTACTGTCAGCGGTACCGCCCCGCCGCACGTTACGCGCATGCCATCGATACCTCGACGAGCCACATCGGATTGCGCTGCGTGGTGCGTGATCGAGTGTGATTCCCAGCCATTCACGGCCGTGAAGGTTTTCGAAGGATGTGTCGAGTCGGCATCGTTCAATCCACATCCACC
Source organism: Steroidobacter gossypii (assembly GCF_016801985.1). Classification (GTDB taxonomy): domain Bacteria; phylum Pseudomonadota; class Gammaproteobacteria; order Steroidobacterales; family Steroidobacteraceae; genus Steroidobacter; species Steroidobacter gossypii. The sequence continues at coordinate 422,106 of NZ_JAEVLS010000002.1, forward strand.
GGCAAGACCGCGCCACGTGTCTGTAGCTGAGTGGCCGTCATGTCGATCTCGCGTATCAATGCTCTTGCTGGTGAGGCCAGGTCATCGCGATCGCGACGGCTGATGTGCACGGCGCAGCTACCTAGCGGCTCACGTGTGTTGATCTCCACCAGGTCGCCGGCTGCGAGATCGCGCGCCACGAGGTTGTGGGGGAGGACGGCGATGGCGGTGGACTCCCGCAGGAATTCGTTGGCAATGTGATAGTTGCCTTCGATGAAGTTGGTGGGGAAGGGCACCTTTTGTCCGGCGAACAGCGCGCTGACCGGGTCGCGAAACTCTCGATAAGGATGCGCGATGAACCACGGATAATCGAGCAACTCGCTGCGTCGAGGCGATCTTTTGCTGGTCAGCGGGTGCCCCTTGCGCACGACGATCACCAGCCGCTCGTTGAAGAGGATGCGATGGTCGAGCTCCGCCATCTGCTCGGAGGTGCCCGCATAGCCGATGACGAAATCCAGCTCGCCCAGACGCAACGCTGGCAACAAGTTGTCGTTGTGGCTCGGTACGACGGTGACCACGACCCGTGGATGTGTGCGCTTGAAACTTGCGAGCGCGAGCGGCAGCAGCGGCGAAGCTGTAATCGGCAATACTCCCACGTTGACATGTCCGAACTCGGCGTTGCGCGTGGCCTGAACCCGCGCCAGCCCTACGTTCAATTCCGACAGCACCTTGACCGCGTGTTGAATGAAAACGCGCCCGTATGCGGTCAGAGTGACGCCTTGCCGGCTGCGATCGAGCAGCTTGGCGCCAAGCGTGGCTTCCAGCTTGAGAATGGCGCTGGTTATAGCTGGCTGCGTTACGTCGAGTCGCTGGGCTGCCTTGAGCAGGCTGCCGCTGCGCGAGGCCTCGACGAAATACAGTAATTGCCGGGTTTGAATGCTGGTGTCCATGAGTCCGAGCGGGCGACCGCCGTTGTATAAACATCGTTTATAGATAAGCCCCGACAATCTATTCCCCGCCTGCCTATTCTGCAATCCATCGCGGCTGGCCGCTCGCATACGGCCACCGCAGGTTCATGGCGAAGGGGGGTTCGTGGCTTATATCGGCACCGACATCGGTGGGACGTTCACCGATCTTGTCTTGCTCACCGACGACGGTGACGTGCGCATCTTCAAGGCGCTGACGACGCCGGAGGATCGCACCCGCGGCGTGCTGGATGCGATGGAATTGGCCGCACGCGCGCTTGGCCTGTCCTCCGGCGAGCTGGTCGGAAAGCTGCAATACTTTTCGCACGGTACCACGGCGGCGACCAACGCCTTCATCGAACGCAAGGGCGCTCGCACGGGGTTGCTGGCCACGCGAGGCTTCGAGGATACGTTGCGCATTCAACGCGCGATGGGTGGCTGGATCGGTATGCCGACCCACGAAATCTCGCACTTCTCCAAGCGCCGCGTGCCGGTGCCCATCGTTCCTCAGCATCTGGTCAGGGGCATCGTCGAGCGCGTCGACTACAAGGGAGAGGTGATCGCGCCGCTGGATGAGGCGCAGGCTCGCGAGGCCATTCGCGAACTGCTGGCTGAAGGGGTCGAGTCGATCGCGATCTGCCTGCTCTGGTCGTTCCGCAATCCCGCTCACGAGCGACGCCTGGCGCAAATCGTCGAAGCAGAGGCGCCTGGCATGTTCGTTACGATGAGCTCGTTACTGGTGCCGGTCATCGGCGAATACGAGCGGACTTCGACGACGTCCATCAACGCCTATCTCGGGCCGGTCATTCATCGCTACATCAACGGCCTTGAGCGTGCCGTACGGGATTATGGCTTCAAGGGACCGATCTCCATCATGGAGTCCGGCGGCGGCGTGCTGCCAGCGTCGGAGGCGGCGTTTCAAGCAGCCAACCTGTTGACCTCCGGTCCGGCCGGCGGCGTGCTCGCGTCACAGAAGCTCGGTGAGTTGCTTGGCTACAAGAACATTCTCACCGCCGACATGGGCGGCACCAGCTTCGATGTCGGATTGATCGTCAACGGTCAGCCGCTGCTCGAGACCGTTCGTGAAGAAGGCCGCTTTCACGTGGCGTTGCCTTCCATCAAGGTGACCGCCATCGGCGCGGGTGGCGGCTCGATCGCTCGCGTGCAAGACGGCCACCTGACCGTCGGCCCGGAGAGCGCCGGTTCGACACCGGGTCCGGCCTGCTATGGGCGCGGCGGCGTCGAGCCGACGATCACCGACGCAGATGTGGTCTTGGGCATCATCGATCCGAAGTACTTCCTCGGCGGCAACATGCGTCTCGATGTCGAGGCCGCGCACGAGGCTGTCCGAAAGTATGTCGCTGAGCCGTTGGGAATGGACGTGGCGCAAGCGGCAGCGGGCATTCGTGAAGTCGCAAACAATCAGATGGCTGATCTGTTGCGACGAGTGACGCTGCGCGCCGGCTTCGATCCTCGCGATTTCGTACTGATGGCGTACGGTGGAGCGGGCGCCACGCATGCTCATCAATACGCGGAAGTTGCCGGCATCGCCACTGTCGTGGTGCCGAACACCGGACCTGCGCACTCCGCATACGGCACTGTCACGAGCGATCGGCATCGGTCGTTCTCCATCGCTTTCGGTCAGCACGCACCGGCGCGATTTCGGAAAGCCTCCGATCACATCGACCTTGCAGCCTTCAACGCCGGATTCGAGGGACTCGAGGCTCGAGCGCGCGAGGCATTGGGCGAAGGCGTCACGATTCAACGCTTCGTCGGCATGCGCTTCCGTCAGCAGGTGCATGAGATCAGTGTGCCCGTGCCCGAGGGGCGCATCGATGGCCGCCAGGTGGACTCGCTGGTCGACGCCTTCGAGGTGGAGTACGAGCGCATCTACGGCAAGAACACGGCGCTACGCATCTCGGGCGTCGAGTTCACCGTGTTGCGTGTCGAAGGCACCTCGCCGGTGATCAAGCCGAGCGCACGCAAGGTGCGGAGCACCGGGCACTCCAATCAACCCTCGGATCGACGGCAGGTTTATTTCTTCGGTCGAGGCTTCTTGCCGACGCAGGTCTACCGCAGCGAATCGGTCGGGCCGGGCGCACGGCTCGTCGGGCCCTGCATCATCGAGCGCCCGGATACGACCATCGTGGTCGGGCCGGGGCAGAGCGCCGAGATGGAGCCCTACGGAAACATCATTTTGACGATTGGTGCGCCATGAATGCACAGCGCCTGGATATTGAACGATCTTCTGTTTACGAGTACTCACGCAAGGAAGTCGACCCAATCACCTTCGAAGTGATCCGCCATCGACTGTTGTCGATCACCGATGAGCAGGCAGTGACGCTCGCCTCGGTGTCGGGCTCCTCGCTGGTGAACGAGGCAACCGACTTCAACACCGGCTTGTACCGCTCGTTCGGCGAAGTGGTCACGATGGGCAAGACGGTGACCTTCCATGCGGCATCGCTGTCGCTGATGGTGAAACACGTCATCGAGGATTGCGAGCAGAGCCCGGGCATCCATCCCGGCGACATGTTCATCGTCAATCATCCGCACAAGGGCGCGTTGCACTGTCCGGACGTGGGCGTGCTCGCACCGATCTTCCACGAGGGCAAGAGAATCGGCTGGACGGGCGGCTGCGCGCACCAGCTCGACGTGGGCGGCATGGTGGCCGGCTCATTCGCGTCGATGGCGAAAGACATCCGCCAGGAAGGCATGCTGATCCCGCCTGTGAAACTCGTCGATCGCGGCGAGCTGCGCACCGACGTGCTCAACTTCATTACCGGCATGTCGCGCCTGCCCACCAACATCAGCCTGGACTTGAAGGGCTTGATGGCGGCCAACAACGTCGGGGTCAAAGGCTTGCACGACACGATCGCGAAGTACGGCATCGACACCGTGCTGACCGTGATGGACGGCATGATGGAGCTGTCCGAGGCCAAGATGCGCAAGCGCCTGCAGGAGCTGCCCGACGGCGTGTTTCGCGCCCAAGCATTTCTCGATCACGACGGCTTCCAGAACAAGCTCTACAAAGTGCACGTCGAGCTGCGCAAACAGGGCGATTCCATCGTGTTCGATTACACCGGCTCGGACGATCAGGCGCCGGGTTTCATCAACGCGACTCGCACTGGTTTGTTGGCGGGCATCTACGCCGGCATTCTGCCCATCATCGCATATGACTTGCCGTGGAACGACGGCCTGCTGCGACCCATCGAGGTGAAGTCGCGCGAAGGATCGGTTGTTTCCTGCAAGTTCCCCGCGCCGTGCAGTCAAGGGCCGCTCGGTGCGATGTGGCTGGTGGAGGTGACGACGACGGAAGTGATGTCGAAGCTCATGGCAACGCATCCGAAGTATGTCGCCGAGGCGCAGGCGGCGCCGGCGAGCGGCCCGGACTTGTTTCATATTCATGGCAAGAATCAGTACGGCGAACCGGCGACCGCGCCGGTCCTGGAAGTGATGCTGTCGGGCGGCGGGGCCTATCAGCATCGCGATGGCATCACTGTTTCAGGTCAGCGCAATATCACTGCGGGTCGCGCGCCCAATGTGGAAGCGACCGAGCTCAAGCTGCCGGTGCTTTATCTGTATCGTCGCATCATCACCGATTCGAGCGGCGCAGGCCGCAACGTCGGCGGGCAGGCCGCGGGCGCGGCGTTCATCCTCCACGGAGTCGATGAAGTCGAGTCGCTGGTGGCGTGTCATGGCTATGAATCGCCCACCTCTCGCGGCCTGTTCGGTGGCTATCCGAGCGGCTGCAATCATCGCCGCTTCCTGCGGCACACGAACATTCGCGAGTTGCTCGCGAAAGGCGAGCTGCCCGACAGTCTCGCGTCGCTACAAGGCGAGGACACCGTCTTCACCGCCAAGCCGCCGGAGTTTGAATTCCATCGCGACGATGTCTACGAGTGCAATCCGACAGCCGGTGGCGGTTGGGGCGATCCGCTGGAGCGTTCGCCCGAGGACGTTGCCGCCGACGTGAAGGGCGGCGTGTTCTCGGCGGCCGTTGCCGAGACCATCTTCGGCGTCATCACACGAGACGACGAACTCGACATCATCGCGACACAGGCGCGTCGTCGCCGCTTACGCGCACAGCGCCTCGAATGGCCTGCAGCCAAAACTCTCGAGCGCGCGCCCCTCATCGGCCCCGAGGCGGTTGTGAAAGCCATCGTCGGAGACGTGGCGAAGTTCATTCAAGCGGGTGGCTCCACTTACTTCGTTTGCAATTGCGGCGTGCCGTTGGCGCCGGCCAACGAGAATTGGAAGGACTACGCGCGGCAGTCGGTCGCGAGCGCGAGTGACTTGGGACCGCGAGTACGCTTGCACGCGGATCTGGAAGTCGTGCGGCATGCTTGTCCTTCCTGCGCGAAGCTGCTCGACGTTGAAGTCAGGCGCAAGGGCGAGCCTTCGCTGCTCGATATCGAGGTCGCGTCATGAACGACGCAAGCGCCAGGTGGGTGACCTTTCAGAGTGGCGGCGACCTGGTTCGGGGTTATCTTGCGGAGCCTGCTGGAAACCGGGTGGTCGGCGCCATTGTGACGGCCCCTGAAAATCTGGGCGTCACCGAGCATCGCCAGGCGGAAACGCGCCGGCTCGCAGGCGAAGGATTTGTCGTGTTGAGCGTCGACATGTACAGCCGCATCGGCGGCCGGCCTCCGCAGGATTATTCGACGCCGGAGGAAAGGCGTAGCAAGGCGTTCCTGGCCGCCAAGGATGAAACCGCGGTACCCGATTTGCAGGCAGGGCTCGAGTATCTGAAATCCCTGCCGCGCGTGGATCGAACGCGAATCGGTGCAATCGGTTACTGCCTCGGCGGCGGCACCGCGCTCGCTTGGGCCGCGCGCTCGAAGGATTTGGCGTGCGCGGTGATTCTGTACGCCATTCCCGTCTTGCCGCCGGCGTATTCACCCGATGGCAAGGAGCGCTCTCGGCTCGTGTTGGCGAAACAGATCGGCTGCCCATTGCAGCTGCACTTCGGCGACAACGACGAGGCCATCCCGCTCGAGCAGACGCTCGCGCTGAAAGCAGCGCTGGAGCGCGATTGTCCGCATCCCGTGGATTTCCACATTCACGCCGGCGCGCGACACGCCTACATGGATAGCACCATCGAGCGCTACCACCCAGCGGCGGCGCGCGCCACCTACGACAGCTTTGTCTCCTTCTTTCATCAACATTTGGATCCGGGCGCGACGCGTGCGGATCGGAGCGCACGATGACTCTCTGGACCGATGCCTTGGGCTGCGAGATCAAGTACTACGACGCCGGTGGCTGGCGCACGCGTGTGATCGAATCGGGCACGGGCGTGCCGGTGGTCATGATGCACGGCTTGAGCGGTCACGCCGAAGGTTTCATTCGCAACGTGAGGCCGGTAGCGGCGGCGGGCTTCCGAGCGATTTCCATGGATGCGATCGGGCACGGCTTCTCGGCCAAGCCTACCGATGTCACTTACCACTCTCCGCTATTCGTGGAACACCTGAAGCGCTTGCTCGATACGATCGGGGCGCAGAAGGTTCATCTCGTCGGGCAGTCGCTCGGTGGCTGGACGGCGCTCAACTTTGCGCAGCTTTACCCGTCGCGAGTCGCATCGCTCGTCTCCATCACCGGCGCCGGTTTCCTGCTCGACGATGAAGCCAGCCGCAAGGAAAGCGAGGAGATCCACGCGCGAGTGCAGGCCGTCACCAAGAAGGCCAGCGAAGAGCCGACCCGAGAGAAGGTACGCGAGCGGCTCGAGTGGCTGATGCTGGACAAGTCGATTGTCACTGACGAGCTGGTCGAGACGCGCTACACGGCGTTCATGCTGCCGGATAGCCGAGCCGCGATGGCCAAGCTGGTGGCCGAGCAAGCCGGGCCGGACAACAGACGGAATCTGTTGACCGAGGAACAACTCGCCAGGATTCAGATCCCGACCAAGATCATCTGGAGCGATCGCAACCCCACGACCCCGTGGAGCGTGGCCAAGCGCGTCGCGGAGATCATGCCGAACGCGTCGTTCGAACTGGTGGAAGGCGCGGGCCACTGGCCGCAGTACGAGCAGGCCGCGGCAGTGAATCGCATCCTGATCGACTTTTTGCAGCGGAACTGAATCGTCATGGGCAAGCTGGTTTGGGCGGCGGCGACGGCTCACACGGGTGCGATGATGCGCGCGCCCGCGGGCGACAACGACGATCTCGAAAGAGCACAGCGCGTCTTCGCGGGATTTCGTACGCTCGGCGAATCGTTGAAGGCGGCCCGGCCAGATGTCTTGATCGTGATCGCGACGGACCATTTCCTGAGCTTCGACTACACCGTGCTGCCGATATTCGCGCTCGGCGCGGGCGAGCGTTTCGATGGCTGGGGCGAGTTCGGCGTTCCCAAGCGCGACTATCGCGGGCATGCCGGCTTTGGCGCGGCCGTGCACGGCGGCATGGTCGATGCGGGATTCGATCTGGTGAGCGCACGCGATATGAAGCTCGACCATAGCTTCTCGTGTCCGCTGCAGCTGCTGCTGGACGGCTGGGATCTTCCCATCCTGCCGCTGTACGTGAACTGCACCATCGCGCCACTGCCGTCGTTGCGACGATGTCTCGATTTCGGCGCGGCGCTGGGCGACGTGCTGCGTCGTCAGCAAGCGATCGAGCGAGTCGCCATCGTCGGCACAGGCGGCCTCAGCCACTGGGTGGGAATGCCGCAGACGGGCACCATCAATCGCGACTTCGACCAAAGGTTTCTCGACCTGTTTACCGCCGGCCGTTGCGAACAGATTGCGAGTTGGAACTCTGATGAAGTGATCGACTCGGCCGGTAATGGCGCCGCCGAAATTCGCAACTGGATCATGGCCGCAGCCGCGGCTCGATCGAAGGGAGCGAAGGTGCTGGCGTACGAGCCGGTCGCCGCTTGGAACACCGGCATCGGCGTCACGGAGCTGCTGCTATGAGCCGCTCCGGTCTGGAAGGCTTCTTGTTTCGGTTTGACAAGGAGCCCGCGCGTCAAGAGGCGTTCAAGGCGAACGACGCTTCGTGCTTCGATGGATTCGACTTGGACCAGCGCGAGCGCGATGTGCTGATCGCGCGCGATGTCGCGACATTGTACGAGTGGGGGCTTCATCCACTGCTGATTCGTAACTTTGCCGGCACGCTGGGCGTGAAGTACGTCCTCGAATATCGCAAGCGAGGGCTGCAATAGTGGGCGCGCTAGCCGACATGCGGGCGGCGCTCGCGACCGCGAATCACATCCTCGCTCACGAGGGAGTGGTGGACGCCTTCGGGCATATCAGCGCGCGCCACCCGGAGCGTCCGGATCGATTCCTGCTGTCGTGCTCGCGCAGCCCGGCGCTGGTCAGCGCCGAAGACATCATGGAGTTCGATCTGTCGAGCAATGTCATCGGTTCGGACGCCCGTTCGCCCTACCTCGAGCGGTTTATTCACGGCGCGATTTACCAGACCCGTCCTGATGTGCAGGCTGTGGTTCATTCGCACGCGCACGAGCTGATTCCATTCGGCGTCACGGCGACGCCGATCCGCCCCCTGATTCATGTCGCCGGCGCGATCGGCGCCAAGGTGCCGGTCTGGGATATCGCGGAGAATTTCGGCGATACATCGCTGCTCGTGACCAACGACGCGATAGGCCGGGATCTCGCGGCGAAGCTCGGCAGCAACACGGTAGCCCTGATGCGCGGGCACGGTGCTGTCGTGACCGGCAGCTCGGTACGCAATGCAGTGCTCACTTCCATTTATCTAAGTGTCAATGCGAGCCTGGATCTGCAATCGCGGGCACTAGGCGAAGTGAAGTATCTATCGGCCGGAGAGATCGACAAAACCGTGGCCGCATTGCTGGGCGAGGCGCCAGCAGCGCGTGCGTGGGAATACTTCGAGAAGCGATGCCGATCTGAATGACGCGCACGTCGCGGAAATAGAACGAGCACGCGCAAGTTGTTAACGGGGGCGGAATGAACACGACGTATAGAAAGCTATCATCGGTCGCTGCTATGGCGATGCTGGGCGGCCAGGCGTACGCGCAGAGCACGGCCGAGCCTGCCGCGGGTGGCAGCGGCTTGGAGGAGGTGATCGTCACCGCAGAGCGGCGCAGCGAATCGCTCCAGCAAACGCCGGTCTCCATCATCGCGTTCTCGGCGGAGAATCTCGAGCGAGCCAACATCAGAAATGTCGACGATCTGCAGACGTTTCTGCCCAACGTATCGATCGGCGGATCGGTGCCCGTCGGCAACTCGGCGCCGAATTTTACGATTCGCGGCGTGGGCCAGACTTCGGGGCGTGCGAACAACGAGAAGGGCGTCGGTCTGTACGTGGACGACATTTACTATCCACGCTCCACCGGCGCGATCCTGAATCTGCTCGATGTCGAGCGCATCGAGGTGCTGCGTGGCCCGCAGGGCACGCTCTTCGGCCGCAATACCACCGGCGGCGCGATCCGCTATATGTCACGCAAGCCGAAGGATGTGTTCGAAGCCAAGCTCACCGGCACGGTCGGTTCGTTCGATCGGACGGACATCGAAGGCCTGATCAACATTCCGCTTGGGGAGAAGGCGGCGTTCCGTGGCCAGGCGGCGTATTTCAAGCGCGACGGTTACGTGGACATCATCGGTACCGACGAAGCGCGCGGCAATCAAGACGACTATGCCATTCGCACGGCGTTGCGTTTGCAGCCAATCGACGATCTCACCGTCGATCTCACGGCCGCTTACACCAAGAACAAGAGCAATGGTTCTCCGACCGTGATCACAGGCGTCGGTCTGACCCAACCCAATGGCTTTCCCATCGGTCCGGTGGCGGCGTACAGTGCCTATCTGCAGAGCATCGGACAACCGGCGATTGGCATCGACGACCCGCACTTCGTTTCGCCGGACGGCTACTCGGTTTATGACACCTGCATCATGGATCGGGTGACGGTGGATGCGAGCCGCTTCGGCAACGCGCCCAATCTTTTGACGAACGCGTTCCCGAACGACCAGCTCTGCAACGCTCATCGCAGCACCGAGAACACCTTCCTCGCAGCCGACATCAACTGGACGCTCACCGACACGCTGGCGCTGCGCTCGCTCACCGGCTACAACCACGGCACCGACGTCGACCAGGACGATTACGGCCAGCTCGGCGCGCAGACCAATCTCACCGTCAACGAGATGGATTCGATTTCGCAGGAGCTGCAGCTGCTCGGCGATCACGACAACCTGCAGTGGGTCGTTGGGCTCTATTACTTCCACGAGACGCCGGCGGAGCGGCGGTATAACCGCGAGCTCACCCGCGATTCGGCGACGTTGCAAGCAGAGTGCTGCATCGGATTCGATGCCGACGTGCAACTGACCACCGATAGCTACGCTGCGTTCGGCCAGGCGTCCTACAAATTCACCGACAAGGCCCGTGTGACGGCCGGCTTGCGCTATAGCTACGACGAGAAGGACGTGCTGATCAGCAAGGTTGGCATTTTCACCCCGCAGCTGCCGCCAGGCGGATCGCCCCAGGGCAACAGCAGCCATTGGGATGCAGTCGATTACCGTCTGACGCTCGACTATCAATGGACCGACCTGTTCATGACGTACGCGACGGTGTCGAAAGGATTCAAGTCCGGCGGGTTCAACATCGACATCACCTCGATCGGCTCGGCGCCGCCCCAAGTCACCAAGTTCGATCCCGAGACGGTGGTGAATTACGAGCTCGGGCTTCGTTCGCAGCTGTTCGATGACCGGGTTCGCGCCAATCTCACCGGCTTCTTCATGGAGTACGACGACCTGGTGGTGCAACTCGCCGACTTCTCGCGAGGCGCGCTGCAGGTATTGTTCCTGAACGCCGGTAAGCTCGACATCTACGGCTTCGAAGGCGAGTTCACGGTCGCGGCGACCGACAATCTCACCTTGAGTGCGAACGTCGGCTACACCAAGATCGACTACGTCGAGCTGCCGCCCAACAGCCCGCTGCTCATTCCAGGCAGCTGCCCCGGCGGCCCGTTGACTTTCGAGCGTTGCGACGCGCAGCCACTGGCCCGCTCGCCGGAGTGGACGTACACCGCGGGCGCGCAGTATTCGCTGCCGCTCACGACGGGCGAGCTGAATTTCAGCACCAATTACGCATACAAGGACCAACAGTTCTCCAACAACGCGACGTCGAATTCCATTCTGTTGCCGTCGTATGGAGTGATGACGGTGCGCTTGGAATACGACTCGGGCGCGGCTTGGAAAGTGGCCGCGTTCGGCACCAATGTGTTCGATGAGGAGTACATCACGACCGGCACCAACGGTCGGACCAACGTGCTGGGCACGGTGTCGCAATCGCCAGGCCGACCGGCCGAGTGGGGCCTGAGCGCGACATGGCAGTTCTAACAGCCAGCGATATGAGTCAGGCGCGCGAGCAGGCAATCGCCGCAGCGGCCGCAGCGTTGCAGAAGGCATGGGTTAGCGGACAGCCCTGCGCGCCGGTGCGTCATCTTCTGCCGGCTGACGACGTGGCTGTCGCGTACGCCGTTCAAGAAGTGAGGACGGCGCGCCTTGTGGCTGAAGGCCGGCGCGTGATCGGTCGCAAGATCGGTCTCACCTCGCGCGTCGTGCAGCGGCAGCTCGGTGTGGATCAGCCCGATTACGGAATGTTGTTCGATGACATGGATGCGCCCTTGGGCGCGCCGATCGATTACCGGCGGCTGCATCAGCCAAAGGTGGAAGCCGAAGTGGCCTTCATCCTGGGTCGCGATCTCGACGATGCCAGGCTCACCAGCGCGGATGTCCTGGCCGCGGTCGATTACGCCGTCGCGGCGATCGAGATCGTCGGGTCGCGCATCCAGCAGTGGGACATCAAGCTGGTCGACACCATCGCCGACAATGCCTCGTCGGGGATGTTTGTTCTTGGCCATGAGCTGCGTCGGCTCACCCAATGCGACGTTGTCAATGCGACCATGCGCATGACGCGAGGAGCCGATGTGGTTTCGACGGGCAACGGCGCGGCTTGCATGGGAAGTCCCTTGTCCGCGGTGCTGTGGCTGGCGAAGACGGCGGCAAGCCTGGGCAAGCCGCTGCGCAGTGGTGACGTGGTGCTGGCGGGGGCGCTTGGCCCGATGGTCGGTGTGAAGCCGGGCGATGAGTTCGAAGCCCGCATCGACGGCCTTGGCAGTGTCAAGGCGACGTTCGGCCTGGAGGAAAGCGGCGATGCCTGACACCCATGTCGCAATCATCGGCACCGGCAACATCGGCACCGATCTCATGATCAAAGTGCTGCGGTTGTCGCGCGTGCTGAAGATGAGCGCGTTCGTCGGTATCGATGCAGCTTCGGAGGGCTTGAAGCGAGCTGAACGCTTGGGGGTCGCGACCACGGCGCGCGGGATCGAAGGGTTGCTCGCCATGCCGCAGTTCGAGCACGTCGACATCGTCTTCGATGCAACCTCGGCGAGTGCGCACGGACATCACGCCGCAATCCTCAAAGCGCATGGCAAGATCGCGATCGATCTGACCCCAGCGGCCGTCGGGCCCTATGTGGTCCCCTCGGTCAACGGCGATGCTTGTCTGGATGAGCCGAACGTCAACATGGTCACCTGCGGCGGCCAGGCGACCATTCCTATCGTGGCCGCCATCAGCCGGGTAGCCAGGGTCCACTACGCCGAAATCGTGGCTTCGATCGCATCCAAGTCGGCGGGCCCGGGCACCCGAGCGAACATCGACGAATTCACCGAGACCACTGCACGGGCCATTGCGGAACTGGGCGGAGCACAGCGCGGCAAAGCCATCATCGTGCTCAATCCTGCCGAGCCGCCGCTCATCATGCGCGACACGGTTTACTGCCTCACGGGCGATGCAGACACGGCCGCGATCGCAGCCTCCATCGACACCATGGTGGCGGAAGTGCGCAAGTACGTGCCTGGCTATCGCCTGAAACAACAGGTGCAGTTCGAGCGCATCGAAGCCGCCAGCCCCTTGCGCATCCCCGAGATGGACGCGGCGTTCAGCGGCTGGAAGGTCTCGACGTTTCTCGAGGTGCAAGGCGCCGCGCACTACTTGCCCGCGTACGCCGGCAATCTGGACATCATGACCTCGGCGGCCTTGCAGACCGCCGAGAAGATTGCGCTTCGTTTGCAAGCGAAGGCGGCGGCATGAGCTTCGATCCGCGCACTAGCAAGCTCTACATTCAAGATGTGACGTTGCGTGACGGTATGCACGCCATCCGTCATCAGTATGGCATCGAGCACGTCAAGGCAATCGCCAAGGCATTGGACGCCGCGAAAGTGGATGCTATCGAAGTCGCGCATGGCGATGGACTCGGCGGCTCGTCATTCAACTACGGCTTTGGCGCGCACACCGATTGGGAATGGATCGGCGCGGTTGCCGAAGTGCTCGAACACAGCGTACTCACGACATTGCTGCTGCCGGGGATCGGCACGGTAGATGACCTGAAGCGCGCTTACGATCTGGGTGTTCGCTCCGTGCGAGTGGCGACTCACTGCACCGAAGCGGATGTTTCTAAACAGCACATCGAAGCCGCGCGCAGTCTGGGCATGGACGTGTCCGGATTTCTGATGATGAGCCATATGTCCGCGCCAGAAGCGCTTGCTCAGCAGGCGAAGTTGATGGAGGACTACGGCGCCCACTGTGTTTATGTCACCGACAGCGGGGGTGCAATGACCATGGATGGTTATGCTGCTCGCCTGCAAGCCTATGACCGGGTGCTCAAGCCCGAGACGCAACGAGGTGTACATGCGCATCACAACCTTTCGCTGGCCGTCGCCAACTCCGTCGTTGCGGTCCAGAACGGCGCGATCCGAGTCGATGCGAGCCTCGCAGGCATGGGTGCGGGCGCCGGCAACGCGCCTTTGGAGGTTTTTATCGCCACGGCGAATGTTTATGGCTGGCAGCATGGCACGGACTTGTTTGCGTTGATGGATGCGGCCGAAGATCTAGTCCGCCCGCTGCAAGATCGGCCAGTGCGCGTGGATCGCGAGACGCTGACACTTGGCTATGCTGGCGTCTATTCCTCCTTTCTGCGGCACGCGGAGAAGGCGGCGGCGTCCCACGGCCTGGATACGCGAGACGTGCTGATCGAGCTCGGCCGGCGACGCATGGTTGGCGGGCAGGAGGACATGATCGTGGACGTCGCTTTGGATCTGGTCGCCGCACGCGAGGGCGCCCGATGACGACACAACTCGATCGCGCCTCGATGCCTCAGTCGCCGGATGCGCCCGATCGCATGGCAGGCATGGTACCCGGCGTCCGCGCGGGCGGATTCCTGTTTCTCTCGGCGATTCGCGGTCGGCATCCGAAAACGAATACGATGCCCGACGATGGCTACGAGCAGGCGGTGCAAGCGTTGTCCAACCTCGAGGCTGTGCTGCGCGCCTCCGGAGCGACGCTCGCGCATGTGGTCAAAGTCACGCTTTATCTGCATGATCTGGAGATGCGCAAGCCGTTTCATCGTGCCTGGCTCGAGTTCTTCCCGGAGAATCCGCCAGCGAGGATCGCCGTGTGCGTGGCAAACGCGAACGCAGCGCCCGGCGGCAACGCGCATTACGCTTTGGATGTGATCGCGCTGGCGCCGTGAGGCACGGGCGCTGTGAGTTCGGGGAGAGTTGATGTCCGAGATCAAGCATCGCGATTCGGGTTCGAACCGAACCGTCACCATCGTCCTGTGCTTCTGTGTCGCGGTGCTGGAGGGCTTCGATCTGCAGATCATCGGCGTCATGGCGCCCGCGATTCGTGCCGCAATCGAATTGACGCCACAACAGATGGGCTGGATCTTCAGTGCCAGCCTGATTGGGCTCGCCTTCGGCGCGGCCTACGGCGGCTGGCTCGCGGATCGACTTGGACGCAAGCCGGTGTTGATCGGCTCGGTAGTGGTGCTGGGTATATTCACCTTGGCGGCAGCGCTGGCACGAGACGTGAACTCGCTATTGGCGATGCGCTTTCTGGCTGGACTCGGCATCGGTGGGGCCATGCCAAATCTCATCGCGGTAGTCTCGGAAGTGGCGGCCAAGGGCAGGGTCACCGGGACCGTGTCGCTCATGTTCTGCGGAATGCCGCTCGGCGGTGTGCTGGTTGCGTTGCTGGCCCGCTTCGCATCCGGTGCCATCGGCTGGCAGGGGCTGTTTGTCATTGGCGGCGTGTTGCCGCTGATTGTCGCGGCGCTGTTGGCGTTGAGTTTGAAGGAGACTGCCGCCGCGCGTGGCGACCGCCAGCGACAAGCATCACCGGGCTATGTCCATAATTTGTTCGGCGAAGGGCAGGCGCTGCGCACGGTGCTGCTGTGGGTGGTGTTTGCGCTGACTTTGCTGCAGTTGTCGCTATTGCTCAACTGGCTGCCCTCGTTGGTGATCAACCGGGGCTTTGCGCCCGGGGATGCGTTCATCACGACCATGGTGGTCAACGTCGGCAGCATCATCGGTTCTTTTACTATCGGGCGGGCCTGCGATCGCTTCGGGGTGCGCTGGCCGATGTTTCTTGTGTATCTGGCCATGGCGGTTTCGTTGTCCGCGTTGGCGATCGCATCGGGGCGTGAAACGTTGTGGGCCGCGGCCCTTGCCGCCGGTTACTTCGTGCTCGGTTCGCAGTTCGTGCTGTACGGGCTTGCACCTCGTCTGTATCAACACCAGGCGCGCGGTGCCGGCGTAGGAGCGGCCGTGGCGGTCGGGCGTGTCGGTGCGATCAGTGGCCCGTTGCTCGTGGGCCTGGCGCTAGGTGCCGGCGCGAGCAGCGGCCGAGTCATTCTATTGCTAGTGCCGTTGGTCATCGCCGCGGGGGCAGCGTTGTTCTGGCTCACATACATTGCGAAGGATTCATTGAGCCGAGAGGCGGCGCCCGAACCTTCCGCTCACTAGGAACAACGTCCAGCCTGCAGCACCTGGTGACTGAGGCCGGAGTAGGTTACCGCCTGCTTCCCGCCTGCGGCGCCAGGTCGCGCCTGCAGGAACGGGTCGAAGGCTATGTTTCGACCCGTTAACTGCTCGCTCGCGCTGCTCAGACGCGGTGGGCGGCTTCGGCGTGTGGCTCGTCGATTTTGAATGCCTTGGTGAGCGGGATGAGCTGATACAAGGCCGACAATCCGACCAGCGAATACACAGTACGAGATAAACCCGATCCAGGTCCGAACAACGCGGCGACCAGATCGAACTCCGCGAAGCCGACGAGACCCCAATTGATCCCGCCCACGATTGTGAGAATCAGCGTAAGTAAGTTCAGGGTTTTCATAAATGCCTCTCTGCAACTGAGTGAATGACCCGTGTGCAACGTATAGAAGCTATGGCCGTTCCGCGTGGCGAGGAATTTCACATCGAAGTTAACGTGCATGCGCGTCAACCGAAGATGTTTCCGCGACGGCACTCGTGGTCGAGTACGTCTGTGCAGCAAATGAGGTGAGGCAGCTTCCGACGCCTTGCCGGAGTGCGACGACGCACGGGATCAGAGTGCACAGCGCCCAACAGAGTGCGCTTCGCCCGGTCGCATAGAGACGCGCAGCCCCGGCCAGTCCTGCTGGACCCTGTCAGCCAGCTCGCCCCCGTAACAGTTCTGGGCATCGCTCGGGCAGCTGAGCTTGAATGAGCTCCTCTGAAGTGCGTGGCGCACCGGTGGCTACCAGGCGTTCGCATCCGGCCTTCTTGTTTGCTGGCCGGTGCAGAACTGCAGGCCAACTGGCCCAACTCCCGTGTTGGGAGATTTGTTCCATCCCGATCAGTCAACGAGTGCCGACGAAGGTTGCGATTGGGGGTGGCGTGGAACCGACGGGCGGAAAGAGTTACAGTCCGTCATCCATCGTAGGACAATTAGTAACTCCGAAGCATGTTAGCGCCCTCGGCTGCGCCCGCCGGCGCGGAGCAGATTCCATCAGCGCAAGACGAGAATGCCTTTGCCGCCATCCTGGGTGTGCTGGGCGAGCGTTCCGGGGTCGATTTCCGGCGCTATCGGCTCGGCACCGT
Organism: Steroidobacter gossypii; assembly: GCF_016801985.1. Classification (GTDB taxonomy): domain Bacteria; phylum Pseudomonadota; class Gammaproteobacteria; order Steroidobacterales; family Steroidobacteraceae; genus Steroidobacter; species Steroidobacter gossypii. The sequence goes on from NZ_JAEVLS010000002.1 coordinate 438,917, forward strand.
ACGCAGACGCGTCCTGAACCGGATGCTCTCCGCGCGCACGCGCACCTTCGAAGACTACCTGCGCCTGCTGCGAGCGGATGCGGATGAAGCGCAGCACCTGTTGAGCAGGGTCACGATCAAGGTCAGCCGGTTCTATCGGAACGCGGTCACTTTCGATGTTTTGCGCGAGCAGGTGATTGCCGAGTGGGCGGCCCGGCGTTGCGATTCGCCGCTGCAAATCCTGAGCGCCGGCTGTGGGCGGGGAGAGGAGCCGTACACCCTTGCGATGTTGCTCGAGGATGCCGGAGTGCCCGGAACGGTCGAGGCAATGGATATCGATTCGCAGGCCCTCACGGCGGCGGCTGTGGGTCTGTACGACGAGGCTGCGCTCGATGAACTGCCGCCGGAGCTGCGACAGCGCTATCTGGAGCCCGAGGGGCAGCGCTTCAGAGTCTGCGATCCTGTGCGTCGGCGCGTCGGTTTCACGCGCCAGGACATCACGGCGCTGACGGCCGCCTCCCTGCAGAGGCAGTACGATCTCGTCTGCTGTCGCAACGTGCTGATCTATCTCGAACGCGAGATGCAGGAGCACACCTTGTCCACGTTGCTCCGTTTCATTCGTCCCGGCGGATTTCTCTGCCTGGGTGAGGCCGAGTGGCCGATGCCCCAGTTCGCGGCCAGTCTGCAGCCGCTGCCCCACAAGACAAGAATCTTTCGTCTGTACCCTGGAATCACCCACTCATGAGAAGCTGGCCTGATCTCAGCATCGCCCAGCGCCTGGCGATCGGCTTCGGTTTGTTCTTTGTCATCGTGGCGACGATGTTGGCGGTCTTCTTCAGTTGGCATGCAAGCAGCGCACGCATGCAGGAAACGTATTCCCAGCGAGTTGTGCCGCTGCGTGATCGCACCGTCGCGCTCGAACGAGGCATTTTCAACACTGGCATCGCTCTGCGTTCGGTCCTGCTCGATCCGCAGCCAGCCCGGGTGAAAGCGTTCGAGGAACAGGTGACGAGCGTACGCTCCCGGCTGGATGACCTTGCTCGTTCCGTGATGGAGGCGGATGGGCGCAGCGCGTATCTGCAGATTGAAGCAATCACGGGCGAGTATCTCCTGCAGGCCCGCGCGATCGTCCGGAGACGCCTGACGGGGCCTGTCGATCTGGAGGCCGAGGCTTCCATTGCGCGATTACGCGAGCAATTGTTCGGTGTTACAGGCGCATTTCAAGACATCCAGGCAGGCAAAGCGACCGCGGCGTTAGCTGAAATCGCACAGGTTCGCGAACGTATCTCCAAAGGGCTCGTCGCCATGGCGCTTGCGGCTGCCTTCATCCTCACGCCTCTCGCCGTGCTCACTGCGCGCGCCGTGAGTGGGCCAGCGCAGGCATTGGTGACCACCGCCGACGCAATGAAGAACGGGAACTGGAAACCCGCGCTCGATCTCGCGCCGCTGGTCGGGGCGGCGGGCAGATCGAGAGACGAGATGAGGCGTCTTGCGGATGCGATAGGTAGCGCTGCGGTTGCGCTCGAACGTCGAGAACAACGTCTACGCGCAGATGGTGCGCTGGCGGGCGCGGTTGCCTCGACTCTCGAGCGCGAGGAGCTGGCGAATCGAGCGCTGCAGGCGATCTCGAGCTATCTCGGCGCGATCGTCGGCATCGTCTATTGGGCGAAAGATTCGAACACGCTGGTGCCCTTTGCCCATTACGCGACGGCCGAGGTGGGGCCGTTTGCCATTGGCGAAGGGATTCCAGGGCAGGCGGCGCTGGAACGTCGGCCCATTTACATCGACCGCATCCCGGCGCGCTCGGAGTTTCAAATCAAACTGGGCTACGACTCGGCGCCGCCCAGCGTCCTCGCGGCGTTGCCACTCGTGGTGGGCGAGGCGCTCCACGGGGTTCTGTTGGTCGGTGCATTGGGCGAGCTTGCCGAGGACGCACGCGAGTTTCTTGCCGCCAGCGCCACGCAATTGAGCATCGGGCTGGAGAAGGTCCGCTCGGTCGAGGCGATTCAGGCGCTGCTCGCCGAAGTGCGCGAAAGCAACGAGAAAATACAGGCACAGAACGAAGAGCTGCAGGTCCAGAACGAGGAGATCCAGGCCCAGAGCGAGGAAATCCAGTCGCAAAGCGAACAACTGCAGCTTCAGCACGAGGAGATGCAGGCACAGAACGAGGAGCTCATTCAGCAGAGCGACGAGTTGCGGCGGCATGCGGCCGCGCTGGTCGATGCCGACGAGCGCAAGAACCGATTCCTGGGCGTGCTTGCTCACGAGCTGCGCAACCCGATGGCGCCTATCACCAACAGCCTCGTCATTCTGAAGCAGGTACCGCCGGGAAGCTCGAGCGCGCAGAAGGCTCAGGCGATCATCGAGCGTCAGGCAATGCATCTGGTGCGCTTGATCGACGATCTGCTGGATATCACGCGCATCAGCGAAGGCAAGATCCACATCCAGCGCGAACTGCTCGATCTGATCGAGGTGGTGCGTACGTGCGTCGAGGACCTTGGAGCGGCGTTCGAGCAGGCGGGAATCGCGCTGGAGTTGGATCTGCCGAACAGCCCGGTGATGGTCGCGGGTGACCGAGTTCGGCTTTGTCAGGTGATCGGCAACCTGCTGAACAACTGCTTGAAGTTCTGTGACACGTCGGGTCGCGTAACGATCTCGGTGCGTATCGATCACGCGCACGGTGCGGCGGTGGTCAAAGTGGCCGACAACGGCATCGGCATGGAGGCGGATCTCCTCAACCGTCTGTTCCAGCCGTTCAGTCAGGGCATCACCGGGCTGGCGCGGACCAACAGCGGCCTCGGGCTGGGCCTTGCGCTGGTGCGGGCGCTGGTTTCGCTGCATGAAGGTACGGTGGAGGCGCATAGCGACGGACCAGGTCGCGGCGCGCAGTTCACGGTTCGCCTGCCGCTCGAGGCCTCCGATTCGACACTGCAGGACGCGAATGCCGTAGCGCCCGATGTGCCAGTCGCGCTCGCGGCCGCACATCGGATACTGATCATCGAAGACAACGTGGATGCGGCTGTGACCCTTGCCGAAGCACTTCGGTTCGACGGCCACGAAGTCGCCGTTGCGCACTCCGCAGTCGCTGGTATCGAGACCGCGACTTCTTTCAAGCCCGATGTCGTGCTGTGCGATATCGGGCTGCCCGATATGAACGGTTACGACGTCGCGAGCGCGCTTCGCCAGAGCTCTGAAACGAGCGCCGCGCTACTCATTGCGGTCACCGGCTATGCATCCGAGACTGACAAACACCTGGCGAAGTCCGCTGGATTCGACGTCCACGTCGCCAAGCCGCTACGCGTTGCGCGACTCACCGAGATATTGATGACCGAAGCGGGCCGTCGTAGCGCCGCTGGCGAGAATCGCTAGCCAGCGCGTCCTTTCGCAAGGTCAAGGGCGGCGGCGATCTTGTCGCGCAATTCGTTCATCACGAACGGCTTCGCCACGACGGGATAGCGCTCGAAGACTCCCGATACTGCGCTCGTTCCATAGCCGGTGCTGAACATGAACGGAATGCCGCGTTCGCGCAGGATTTCGGCGACGGGCAGCGCCGAAACGCCCGCCAGGTTCAGATCCAGGATTGCAAAGTCGATTCGAGCCGTACGCGCCAGCTCGCAGGCCTTGCCCAGCTCGGCCGCTGCCGCGGCGATCTCGCAACCGAGATCCAGCAGCATGTCCTCGATGAGCAGCGCGATGGCTCCTTCATCCTCGACGATCAGCGCCCGCAGGCCGGTGAAATCAACCATTCTCGGCACAGCTCGCGATGGGCAGGATCATTTGACAGAACACACCACTGGGCTCGAACACCAGTTCGAACTGACCACCGAGATCAGTCTCGATGCAGCGTTCCATCAATCGTACGCCGAAGCCCCGCCGAGTTGGCGGTGTTACGGCCGGGCCGTCGCGCTCGCGCCATTCGATGCGCAACGCTGGACCCTGTGCCGTCTCGATCCGCTGTGATCGAAGCGACAAAGTGCCGTTCTCGGACGAGAGCGCACCGTACTTCGTCGCGTTCGTCGCAAGCTCGCCGAGCGCCATGGTGAAGCTCAACGCGGCGCGCGGGGTGAGGTCGATCGAAGGCCCTTCGATGGTCATGCGTGCCTGCGCACCACCGGCCAGCGGGGCAAGCACCTCTTCTGCCAGCGTGCGAAGGGGGGCGTTCTGCCAATGGCGTTTCGTGAGCAAATCGTGCGCTCGAGCGAGAGCCAGCAGCCGCGCTTGGAAGTTGTTTGCGAAATCCGCCAGGCTCCCGGCGTGCTTCACTGTTTGCAGCGCCAGCGACTGCACCGTCGCAAGCGTGTTCTTTACGCGATGGTTCAGCTCGTCGATGAGAGTTTTCTGCCGGTTCTCGGCATGCTTGCGCTCGGTGATGTCGACCAGCATGTTGATCGCGCCGGTCAGCCTGCCGTTCGCATCGTGCAGGGGCATCGGGTAGGGAATGAAAGGAACGCGACTGCCATCAGGGCGCTCCGCCACGGCCTCCACACCCCGGACCGGACGATCCTCCTTCAAAGCAACTGCCATCGGACACTGATCGTGCGGCAGCGGCACGCCTTCGGGCGTGTACAGGCGCCAAGTCACACACCATTGCTGCCCGGCCAGCGGCGTCCGACCAGCCATTTCTACCGCGGCCTTGTTGAAGAAGGTGATGCGACCTTCCGCATCGGTCGTGTAGACCGCCGCGGGCAGCGCCTCGAGCAGATCGCGCATATGCTGTTCGCTCTCACGGATCCGATCTTCCATGAGCTTTGCAGCCGTCACATCCTGGACGACTCGAACTCCGTGACCGAAGCGACCATTCGCGCCGCGCACCGACGAGCTGTACACATCGAGGTAAAGCGACGTTCCATCGGGCCTGATGGCCTGCTTGCGTATGACGTAGTTGTCGATCTCGCCCCGGATTTGACGCGCGTAAAACGCCGAGTCCTGTTCGCGGGAGCTTTCATGCGTATAGTCGAGGAAGCTCATCGTGAGCAGTTCTTCGCGGGAGCGCCCCAGCATCTTGCATAACGCGTCGTTGACACGAAGCAACCTGCCATGTTCGTCGACTTCGGCGATCCCGATTGTCGCGGCTTCGTAGGTTGCCGCCAGGCGGGCTTCGCTCGCGCGTCGCGCGGCTTCGGCCTCGTAAGTCTCCGTAACATCCATAGTGAAGCAGCGCGTGTTGATCATCCGTCCGTGTTCGAAACGGCAATTGGACGTGATCAGGACGTGCTTGATCGACCCGTCCTTCGCTCGCAGGCGCGCGGCGTAGCGCTCCAATTGTTCCCCGCTCGCCAGCCGGTGCAGGATGTCACCGATCACCGGCGCATCCGCATGAAACTCTGCGATGTGCCGCCCCACGTACTCGTGCTGTGAATACCCGAGCAAGTTCAGCTCGGCCTGATTCGCCCGTTGGATGATGCCGTCGCCGCTGACGACGTGCAGCGCGATTGCGCTGTTCTCGAAAAAATCTTCCAGATCCTGGTGCTTGCGGCGCAGCTCGTCTTCGATCGCTTTGTGAGCGGTGATGTCCTGGAAACAATTGATCGCTCCTTGAATCCTGCCGCGGTGATCCTTGAGGGCACGGATATTCACGAGCGCGACGCACCGGGAACCATCCGGTCGTTCTATCACGACCTCCGCGTTTCTGGTCTCGACGCCCGATCGGACCGCTTCCGCCATGGGACAGACTTCGTGCGCCAACGGTGCTCCGTCCGTCAGGAACAGGCGATGAGACCCGCAGAAGCGTTCCCTGGTTTCGGCCAACTCGGGAGCGCGACCCCATACTTTTGCGGCTTCGCTGTTGTACGCGACCAACCAGCCCTCGTTGTCGCAGATATACACTGCGCCCGGAATCGCATCGAGCGCGCTCGCGCCCGCCGCGACCAGCGCCTCATATTCCGTGGGGCGCCGGGCAGCCAGCGGGAATTCTTCTACGTTGGACATGTCGGTCTCCTCAGTCGGGGTCTCGACTAGTGAGTGGCCAGGCAACGGCGGCTAAGGTGTCTGCCGCTCACAGGGCGGGCCACGCATAGTCTACCAGCAAAGCATGGTGGCCTCCCTCGATTGCTGCCGGCTGAAGCTGTCGGCACAAATGTACGTGCCCGCCCACGTAGGCTTGAAACTGGAAACTGGGCCACACGAGTATGATCAGCGCCGCACGCGCCTGGCGGCTCAGCGTTGCTGCTTGCTCCTCGTGGGGGCGGTTCGTTTGTTCGCGACGCGGTGCTTGCGAGGGCCCCGGACCGGCTTGCCACCCGCGCCGCCACGGGGGCGAGCCGTTTTGGTTGGAACGGTTTTGGCGCGGGCGCTCGGTTTGGAAGGTGCGACTGTGCTCGTCGCATCCATGTCGCCTTCTGGCCCCTCGCTCATCAATGCGTCCTTCTCACGCTCGAGCTCTTGGGCATCCGCCGCGCGTATTCCGAAACGCGAGGCGACGTCGGGAGCGTAGCGAAGCAGATCCGGCCGCAATCGGATCAACGCAAGATCCTTGGCCTTCGCCTCGAGCATCACGTCGAAGTCGAGCCCCTGGGCCAGGCGCATGAACGAGATGAATTCGAAGGGGTGGCAGAAATCGGCGTGGCCAGTCCAGACGGGCGCGACATTGATGATCGTGTTCTTGCGTGTCGCGGGATCCTTTCGCTTGAGCTCGCGCAGCTCCGTGCGTGGCGAGGAGAAGTGGATCTTCGGGCGGACACCCTCGGGCCACGTGGCCACCATGCGAGCCAGCGTGCTGCGCAGATCCAATCGGTCCGGGTTCAAGCACCAGAAGTGCTGATGGTCGAAGACCAGCCGCACGCCGGTGTGCTCGTGGATCCACAGGGTGTCGGAGGCGCTGAAGCGGATGTCATCGTGCTCCAGCACCATACGACGGCGCACCGGTTCCGGCAGACGCTGCCAGGTTTCCACCCAGCGCTGGTTGCTCGCCGCTCGATCGCCATAGACACCGCCCACGTGAATCACCATCACGGCTTCCGGCCCCAGCTCCATCAGGTCGAGCATCTCGGCCTGCGAGGTCAGGTCCCAGATACTCTTGAAGGTCAATGTCGAATCGGGGCTGTTGAGAACGACGTACTGCGAAGGATGGAATGACAGCCGGATATCGAGCTGCCGCGCCTTTGCTCCGATCGCGCGCAGTTCGCTCGCGCTCTCTTTGACCATTCCGTGAAACTGCGGCATGTCGGGATGGGTCGCGTAAGGCGCCAGGTCCGAAGACATCCGGTACATGCGGATCTGATGTTTGGCGAGATAATCGAAGATCGCGTCGAGATAACCGAGGGAGACTTTCAAGTGCGGGTGGTTGGCCCAGCGACGCGAGTCATTGGACTTCAGATCGGGCTGGCCGAGCACCTTCACGGCGAAGCCGAGCCTCAAGTCCGGGGCGCTCATTCGGCAACCTGCGCTTCGGCGCCGAAGCCGAGATTGCCAACGAACTCGTTCCACCGGGCAACCTGCAAGGCTCCGCCCGACGCCTTGCGATGGCCGCCGCCGTAGCTGGCGTCGGTCACTGCAGGGGCGCGATCGCGAAGGAATGCCACGAGATCCACGTCTGCGGCCGCTCTGGCCGCGAAGTGAACCCAGCCCGCGCGAAATCCATGATTCGCGGCGATAACGACGCGGCGCTTCATCCTTTGGCTCCACATCTGCGCAATCAGCGGATGAATCTGGCAAGCCGAAGCGAATTGTATGAGCGCCACCTCGGCGTTGACTCGGGGAGCGGTTCGGCGCACGCGCTCGAGCTCGCTTCTGACTTCGTCGCGAGCGGCGATGAGTTGCGCGGTCTCTGGATGTTCGCCCGAAACGATTTCGCGCGGGTGCTTTGCTTTGAGCAGCAGCGCAAGCGCGGGGGTGGCATCGCCCGATGACGAGCGACGCGGCTGATTGATGAGCGTGGTCGCTGCTCGCAGTACGGTCAATCCATAGCGGGCTCGCGCTTGATCCATCTCCGGGAATCCGAGGCCCTCGGCCATGTCGCCAATGATTCCAATTGCAGCGAGCCAGAGCAGGTGCGTGGCGTCCGCCAGTATCGAAGCGCATCGATAGGAGAGCAGGCTGGACGTAGGAATCGGGCTCATCCCGAATCCAGTGATCAGAGTGGCTGCCGCGGGAGCGCCTTGGGGAACGTGGTGGTCCACCACTATAGTCGGCGTGCCTTCGCGGAGAACTCCGTCGCGCGCGCCCAGATCGACAACGATCAGGCCACCGATCTTTCGACGTGCCAACTCCGCGCGGATCTCCGCCGACCACGGATTCTCGCCGCGCCCAACCAAGCGAACTTCGGATTGCCGCCCGATCGCCGGCAGCGTTCTCGCAAAGAGCGTCGCGGATGCCAGCCCGTCCGCATCGTGATGAGCCAGTATCAGCACCGGCTCGTTTCCGAACGTCGCCAGGCCCGCGGCGAATGCACGCTGATGTTCGGCATCCGCGGCGGCGTTGTCCGGCGACGGAGGACTATGAGGGTTGCGCATCCTCGTTCTCCCGTTCTCGCCATCGAACGGGCCGGACTGTGCGAAGTTCCACGAAACCTCGCTCCCTACCGCTGAAAGGCCCCGCGGACGAGCTACCACCTAAGGTTGAGACTCAGGCCGCCATAGCCCGTGGCATCCGATCCGACACCCGAGGAATAACCTATCAGCGGGCTGACGAGCCAGTGTTCGCCAACGGGTAGGTCAGCTTGCAACTGCCAGGTGCTCGAGGTCGCATCCGAACGCGCGACGCGATCGCGGAAATATTGAGCCCCGATGCTCGCGTGTTGCAGGTGATATTTGCCTCCGATCCGATAGGAACGATCGATGAATGCCTGTTCGCGCCACACGCCGGCAGGAATCGCGTTCAAGCCCAGCAGGGAGGACAGCGGCGAGGAGGGTGCAGCCGCGTCGGAGCGGAGATCGAAGTCATATCGATAGCGCATCAAGCCAGCAACTATGCTCGCGCGCGCCGTCAGCTGCCAATCTCCATGAATGCCGAATCCAGTGCCGTTCGCGGACTCTTTGATCGTCGTGCTCACGGGCGATGAGAAAGCTCCGCCCGACCGCATCGTTTGTGTCGTCTGCGCATCGGTGGACCGCGCCAGGGCATCCACGCCGAAGCCACCCCGCACACCACGCCAGTCGAGCGCCGCGACCCAGGTCTGCTGTTTGAACCGCGCATCGTCCGAACGCTGTGCGAACTCGACGGCAGCGCTGAACGTTTGCCCGCTCAAGCCGAAAGCCGCGCCGGCGAGTCGCCTGTTGCCCGCCCCGGCCAGCGCCAGATCTGTTCTACCGAACGTTCCTTGTACCCACGCATGTTCGCCCAGCGAGAAGGCGAGCTTGCCCAGCCACTCGCGATTGCCGAGTTCGTCGCCTTGCACGCCCAGGGTGGCGGAGCGGGTCTCGGCGGCGCTGGCGCCGGCGTCGGCCGTGGCGAGGATCAGAGAATAGATCGCAAGCAAACTACGTTGAACGCTCATCGAAGACTCCGGATGAAGAGTGATGTCCGGAGGACTACGTCGCGAGAGGCTCGTTTCTTCCACGGCGCGCGGTTCGCATCGATCGCACTCGGCCGCCGCCGGTTAGATGTAAGTGCGGTCACATTTCGGGTTGGCGGTAAAAATGTGCCGCTCCTGGATTAAAAGACGGTCTCGGTTCGTATTACCAGCAAACACAACGGCCACACGATCGAGAACTCAGCACTTTGAGGACGATGATTCCTTACAAGGGTTTTCGCGTACTCCTTCCTTCTCGTCAGTCTGTGATGGTTGCTGTCTCACCATGGCCAGAGTCGACATGACGCGTGAATCCTGACGACCCGATCTACGAGCAGCTCGCTCAGCAGGAACATCGGAGGAGGCGCCCCGCTGCTCTGCTCCTGGAGATTGCCCGCTCCGAGGGGGCCTCCACACAATTGCTGAATCGGGTGCTGGTCGGCTTAGCGGCTTCCGAGGCCGGTGTGTGGAGCTATGACCTGCACTTGAAAAGGGTTTGGTTCTCGCGGCAGAAGCGTGGTGGGCTCGGCTTCGCGGAACTCGACGTCAGTCGGGTATTGAGACTGTGGCGGCATCTGCTGCATCCGGATGACTCGTTGCGGCTCAAGGAACACTTCGAGTCTTATCTGAAAGATCCCGTCGGAATCTTCGAGACCGAATTCCGGGCGCGGGGCGCGGATGAGTCGTGGCGCTGGATCCGCGCGCGTGGTCGCGTCATACGAGATGAGGCTGGGCTGGCCTCGCGGCTCGCGGGCGCATACTTCGACGTGACGAAGTACCGGGCTGTTCGGGAGCAGCTCGCAAGGGATCGAGATCTCTCAGACCAGATCGTCAACAGCCTGCCCGGCGTTTTCTACATCTTCGACGAGCAGGGCCGCTACCTGCGGTGGAATGACAATCTGGAGCGCGTCAGCGGGTATACCTCCCAGGAAATTGCCGCTCTCAATCCCTTGCAGTTCTTCAGCGGCGCCGACGTGGAGCGGGTGCAAGCGCGTATCGCGCAGGTCTTCGAGGCCGGTCCCGCCGAGATTCAAGCCGACCTTGTGACCAAGGACGGCGCCGCACAACCCTATTACTTCACCGGCCGGCTCATCGACTATGACGGGAAGCGATGCGTCATCGGCATGGGGATAGATATCAGCGAGCGCAAGCGCGCGGAGGCGGCGTTGCAAGCCTCCCAGAAGCGATACCGGGCGCTCGTCAACGAAATCGAAGGCGTCGTTTGGGAAGCCGATCCGAGCAGCTTTCAGCTGACGTTCGTCAGCGATTTCGCCGAGCGTCTGCTGGGCTACCCCGTCCAGCAGTGGTACCAGCCAGGATTCTGGTCGGATCATATCCATCCCGAGGATCGGGAGCAGACGCTGAGCCACACCATGGAATGCATCGCACGTGGCGAAGTACACGATATCGAATACCGGATGTGCGCACGTGATGGGCAGATCGTTTGGGTTCGTGATCTCGTCAGCGTGGAGGTCATCGAAGGCAAGCCACACCGGCTGCGCGGCGTCCTGGTGGATATCACGGAACGAAAGAAGGCCGAAGCGGCGCGCATCGAAATCGAAGCGCAACTGCGACAGGCCCAGAAGATGGAAGCATTGGGAACACTCGCCGGCGGGATTGCGCATGACTTCAACAATCTCCTGACGACGATCCTGGGCAATGCGCACATTGCGCGACAGGACGCCATCGAAGGCAGCACTGTGCACGAAAGTGTCGATGAGATCCTGAAAGCGGGCCGACGTGCGAAGGACCTGGTTCAACGCATCCTGGCTTTCAGTCAGCCGCAGGCGCAATCGTCGGAGGCCGTGGACCTCGAGGTTGTTGCGCATGAGGTCGTGCGCCTGCTCCACGCGGTCCTGCCGGCCGGCGCCGAGATTGTATTTTCGTCTGCTGCGCCATTGCCGAGCGTTCGCGCCGATGCTTCACAGGTTCACCAAGTCATTCTCAACCTGGCGACGAATGCGTGGCACGCTTTGGAGGGGCGCAACGGGCGGATCGATGTACGTCTGGAACGATTGGTGCTGGAGACCGCATGTGCCACGCATACCGTCGAGTTGCCCGCTGGCGAGTATGTCCGGCTGTCCGTGCATGACACCGGCTGTGGCATAGACCCAGCAACGCTGCCGCGAATCTTCGAGCCATTCTTCACCACCAAACCCTCCGGAACGGGCACGGGGCTCGGCCTATCGATCGTTCACGGCATCGTTCACAGGCACGGCGGGGCGATTCGAGTCGATAGCGAGCCTGGCGTCGGCACGACCTTTCATGTGTATTTCCCAGCCATTCACCAGGCCGCTGGCGCAACGGAAGTATTGGCGCCCGTCGATGAGGCACGGGGCCAAGGCGAACGTATCTTGTACATCGATGACGAAGAGCAGCTGGTGTTTCTGACTCAGCGGCTGCTTGAACGTCGCGGCTACCGAGTGATCGGCCACACATCGGCGGAGCAAGCGCTCAGCGCGTTCCGGGACGATCCTACCGCGTTCGATCTCATCATCACCGATTCCAACATGCCAGGCGTATCCGGAGTCGACCTGGCCAGGCAGGTGCTCGACATACGTCCCGATGCCGACGTGGTACTGACCTCAGGCTGCCTGCGGCCAGAAGAAATTGCGTGTGCTCGCGAGGTCGGAGTGCGGGACGTCATCTTGAAACCAAACACCATAGAGGAGCTGGCGCCCATGGTGCGTCGTCTGATCGATGACCAGCGGATGCGCCGGGCTGACGCTCATCCGCCCCGAGAAAGCAGCATCTGACACACTACTCGAAAACTGCAGCGGCCACATCGGCCGGCTGGATTGGCAAGCGTACGGTGAATGTCGTGCCCTGACCCTCGGCGCTTTGAAACGTGAGAGTGCCCCGGTGCTTCGCGACGACCGCGAAGGCGATCGCCAGCCCCTGGCCGGTGCCCTTGCCGATCTCCTTGGTCGTGAAGAAGGGATCGAAGATCTTGTCGGCGATGGCCGTAGGAATTCCAGTGCCGTTGTCACTGATGGCGATCGTCACGTGGTCGCCGTCCAGGGCAGTGCGGATGACGATTCGGCCGGTCGATACGTCCCTGCCTGCGGCCTCGATGGCATGCGCGGCATTCACGATCAGGTTGAGCAGCACCTGGCTCAATTCACTCACACTGCAGACAACCGCGGGCAGCTCGCCGAGATGGGTCTCGAGCTGCGCCAGGTATTTGTATTCGTTGTGGGAGACGAGGAGGGCGGACTTGATCGCTTCGTTGATATCCGCCGGCGCCAGTTCGTGAGTTCTTGGATGTGCAAGTTCCTTCATGGCGCGCACGATCCTGGCGACGTGATCGACTCCCGCGAGCGCCCGTTCGCAGGCAAGCGGGATCTCCTTGCGCAGAAAGTGCGCGTCGGTGCCGGCGAGGGCCTGTCTGACGTTCGCACACATCTCGGCGGCCTTGACGCTTTCATGCTCCAACGCGAGCAGCCCTTCGTACTGATCCTGGAGGGTCGCGAGATCGGAATACGCGGCATGCAGGAAATGGATGCTGTCACCGATGTATTGAATCGGAGTGTTGATCTCGTGAGCGACGCCGGCGGCGAGTTGGCCGATGCTTTCGAGCTTATGGCGTAACGCGAGTTGACCCTCCAGGCGGCGGCGCTCGCTGATCTGTGTTTGCAGCTCCTGGTTCGCGTTGCGGAGCTCGCTGGTGCGCTTCTCGACCGCGGCTTCCAGTTGCACCATGCGCGCCGCTGCTTCGCGGGACATGCGCCACTTCGCCACTAGTGCGGTTGCAAGTTGATAGATCTCGATATTGTCGAACGGCTTCTTCAGGATCAGCAGGCGATCGCGCAAGTCGAGCCTGCGCGCCATCTCCTGCCAGGAGTAATCGGAATAAGCGCTGCAGATGGCAATCTGCAGCTCCGGGTCGCGCTCCCACAGACGAGCGATGGTCTCCACACCGTCCCAGCCCGGCGGCATGCGCATGTCGACGAAAGCCATCGAGTACGGCCGGCCTTCTTCCTGCGCGCGGATCGACATGGCCAGTCCTTCCTCGCCCTGGTAGGCCGAGTCGAGCTCGAAGCCCGTCCGTGACAGTCGCTGAGTCGAGCCGAACAATGTTTCTTCGAGCTCGGCAAGCGCCACTGCATCCTGCTGCGATGGCAGCAGGATGCGGCGGAAATCCCGGTGAATCGATTCGTTGTCATCGATTACCAGGATGCGCGCGGTGGGCAGTGCGTGGACGGCGCTCATCGGATCTCCCTCACGAAGTCTGCACCGCATTGCCGATTGCAGTGGATGCGGCGCGCGTCAATCTGTCGGATGCAGGCGGGATAGGGGTGCATGGAGGTTTGCCGTTGCGGATGAGTGAGCAAGCACACGGAAGGGCAGCAGGTGAGCGCAATTGGATGTCGGCAGGCGTGAGCGCGACTTGAGCTGACTGCCGATGTGACTTTCTCGAAGGGATGTTCGCAAACAGGATGTTAGATACCGGAATACTCATCGCGTGTCGTTCATCCAGTCACGAGTCGGAGCGTGAGAGAAACGCGCAGCGGTGCGGCGGCATGAAGGCAATTCAACTACGCCGAACGGTCTCGTGGACATAACAACTGAGACGATCTCCCCGTCACCCCATCAGTCTCTCGCCTAGCGGCTCAAGTCGGCTCGAGCGCCGCCGACATTCGAAACATGCGCGCAGGTACGCAGTGCGCGCGTCGGTCGGTTCCCGACGGTTGACGAGCCGACGAATCGCACTCGCGTGCGTGCGCCCGCCGGCGAAAATCTTCTGGAGCAAATGAGAGTTCATGAAACGCGTGTTGTTTGTCGACGATGAGCGGGCGCTGCTCGATGGCCTGCGTGCGCGGCTGCATCCGTTGCGTGGCGCCTACGACATGGTGTTCGTCGAAAGCGGTCCACGCGCCATCACGGAAATCGAACATCGCGGCTTCGACATCATCGTGACGGACGTGCGCATGCCCGTGATGGATGGCGCTCAATTGCTCGCCATCGTGGCGGAGCGCTGGCCGGAGATCGTGCGGATCGTGCTTTCAGGCTATGCGGAGCAAGACAAATCGGTCCGCCTGCCGATCCTCGCACATCAACATCTCAGCAAGCCCTGCGATCCGCAGCAGATCGAGAATGCGCTCAGCCGATGCGTGCAGATGCACGACCTGCTGCAGGAGCCACGGTTACGGGCCATCGTAGGAGGCTTGCGCCGCGTGCCGACTCTGCCACGGGTGTATTCGCAGCTGCGTACCATGGTGAATGGGCAGAACGCGTCGGTACAGGAGGTCGCGCGCATCGTGTCCGCCGACTCGGGAATCGCCGCCAAGATCCTGCAGGTGGTGAATTCCTCATTTTTCCGCCTGCCGCGCCGGATCTCCCGCATCAGCGATGCGATCACTTATCTCGGCTTCGCGGCGGTTCGCAATCTGGTGCTTTCGGAAGAAGTGTTCTCCCAATGGCCGCGCGAGGCCAGCGCACCGGGCCTGCAGCCCGAGCAGTTGCAAGCCAGCGCTCAGCGCCTGGCGGCGACGGCGCACGCACTGAGCGCCGGCACCGCTTTCGCTGACGATGCGATGCTCGCCGGGCTGCTGCATAACATTGGCTATCGTGTCCTGCTCGGTGAGTGTCCGGGACTGTTGACGGAGGCGCAGGCGTCAGCGCGGACGCAATCCGTTCCGCTGCACATAGCGGAGCGTCAGATCATCGGGGCTTCGCACGCGGAGATCGGGGCTTACCTGCTCGGCTTGTGGGGGCTGCCCCATGGAGTCGTCGATGCAGTGGCATTTCAATACATGCCGGATCACGTGGAGCACACCCACTTCGATGCGCTGGCCGCCATCGCAATGGCGCACACCATCGTCGCACAAGCCGGTCGACCCGCCGGCGCGGACGTCGAATCGAACAATAAGCTTCTTCAGTCGTTGCATGCGCCATTCGACTGGAGCGAGGCCCAGCGGCGCGCCGACGAGGCATCCGGAGATTGGCATTGATGAGCGAGCAGAAACAGGCGACGGTCGTGTGCGTGGACGATGAGGCACGCGTCGTCGAAGGCTTGGCGTTGCATTTGCGCAGGGACTATCAGGTGCACACCGCCCTGAGCGGGGATGAGGGACTGCGCAAGCTGCAAGAGATCGGCGGAGCCGCCGTGGTCGTGTCGGATATGCGCATGCCGGGGATGGATGGCGCCACGTTTCTGCGCAAGGTGATGCGCAGCTATCCCGACGCCACCCGCATTTTGCTCACCGGCGAGCCGGGGCGTGACGCCGCCGTGCTTGCCATCAACGAGGGGCAGATCTTCCGGTTCCTGACCAAGCCGTGTCCGCCGGATCGGATCAAGGCGGCGGTCGAGGCCGGCGTGATTCAGCATCGACTGATGAACGCCGAGCGCCTGCTCATGCAAGAAACATTGATCGGCTGCATCCAGGCGCTGCTCGATGTGCTGGCGATCGCCAATCCCGTCGCCTTCGGCCGCGCCAGTCGAATCAAGCGGCTCGCGATGAATTTTGCGGAGGCGTTGAGCATCCCCGGATTCTGGCAACTGGAGGCCGCGGCGATGCTGTCTCAGATCGGATATCTGTCGCTGCCGGTGGAAACAGTGGAGAAGGTCTACTACGGCGAGCGTCTCACGCCTGAAGAAGAGGTTCTGGTTTCGGCAGCGCCGGAAGTCGCCATGAAGCTCCTCGGGCACATTCCGCGACTCGAGCCAGTCCTGCAGATTCTGATGGCTACCCAGTACTCCGAGGAGCGCCTGAAGAAACTGGGCGACGGCACGATCGGCCAGGGCGCGCGCATTCTTCTGATCGTGCTCGGCTATGACGCGCTACTTACGCAGGGGCACAGCACCGAGGTAGCGGTACAAACATTACGTACGCAGGCGGCACGCTTCGGCGCGGAGTTGCTGGAAAAATTCGCTGCGCTCATCGGTTCCGTGCCCAGCGTGGACGAAGTTCAGAACATACCACTGCGGCACGTCCGTCCGGGCATGACCATTCTCACCGACGTTCGTACTCACATGGGCACGCTGCTGATCCCTCGCGGTTTCGAAGTGTCGGAAACATTCCTGGAGCGGCTGCGGAACCTCGGATCGAGCCTGCTGGCGGAAAAAGTCAAGGTCCTGGTTCAGGCGGCCAAGCCGGTCGAGCTGAAGCCGGAGGAGATCCGATGAGCGCCATAGGCGAACTGCATCACACCCCGTGTGCATTGCGAAGTTCCTCGGTGCTGGTTAAGGGAATCGCCGCTGCCGTGGAAGATCCGACGCACTTAGCATCTGTTGCAACGAGCTCGATGTCACTCGCTCCACTCGCATGAATATCCGCCGGTTGCCCGTTCTCCGCTGCGCCTTGAGCTGCGCGCTCGCCGTAACGTCCGTGGCGAATGCACAGACAGAAGACCTCGCCGAGCTCAGCATCGAGCAGTTGCTGGAGTTGAAGGTCGACTCGATCTACAGCGCTTCGAAATACGAACAGCCAGTCACGCGAGCGCCGTCCTCGATCAGCATCGTGACGGCGGATGAGATCCGCAAGTCCGGCCATCGGACGCTGGACGAGGTTCTGCGCAGCGTGCGAGGTCTCTTCGTAAGCAACGATCGGAACTACGGCTATCTCGGCTTCCGTGGCTTTCAGCGCCCTGGCGACTACACCTCGCGGGTGCTCGTGCTGGTCGACGGTCACCGCATCAACGACAACGTCGGCGACGCGGGCATGGTGGATCGTACCTGGATGGTCGATGTCGACCTGATCGAGCGAGTGGAGGTGATCCGCGGACCAGGCTCGTCTCTGTACGGCAGCAGTGCTTTTTTCGGCGTCGTAAACGTCATCACCAAGCGCGGCCGGCACGTCGGCGGTCTGGAGGCGGAGGGCAGCGCCGGCAGCTTGAACACTTATTCGGGCCGCCTTACCTACGGCACCACGCATTCCAGTGGCTTCGATTGGCTGATGTCCGGGTCACACTACGACAGCGCGGGTGCGAGCCGGATCTACTACCCCGCTTATGACCAGCGCATCAGCGACGCGCCGGGCGCGAGCAACGATGGTTTCGCCGACGATCTCGATGGCGAGCAGGCATCCAAGTTTTTCACCAGCCTGCGTTACGGCGGCCTCAGCGCCTCGATGTACTACAACCATCGCGAGAAGGCCGTACCCACGGCGCCTTTTGGCACTCTCTTCAACGACCCCGAAAATCGCACTATCGACAGGCGCAGCTATGCAGACGTGAAGTATCAGCTGCCGTTGAGTGATGATCTGCAGCTGAGCGCGCGCGCCTTCTACGACAACTACACCTACGAGGGGTTCCATCCTTATAACCTCGCTGCGCCTGGCGAGCCAGTCGATCGCACGATCACCCGCTATGACATCGTAGGTGAATGGGTAGGGACGGAAGCGCAACTCACGACCAGCATCGCCGATCGGCATACCCTGGTGCTTGGGGGCGAGTTCCGCGAGCACCTGCGCGAGGACCAGTTGGTTTATGACATCAGCGAACCAGGCAATTATCACCTCGAGGACAGGCATTCCAGCCGTATGTACGGTCTGTTCGCGCAGTCGGAAACGAAGCTGCGGGAGAATCTGAGCCTGACGCTCGGGTTGCGGCTCGACGACTACAGTGCGATCTCGGAAAGAGCCGTCACGCCGCGCGTGGGTCTCGTTTACAACCCGACCGAACTCTCAGCGGTCAAGCTGCTGTATGGCGAGGCATTCCGCGCTCCGAATCCTTACGAGCGCTCCGCGGAGCATCATGCGGAACACGAGGGTGCGCATCCGCACCAGCTGAGCAGCGAAACGATCGATACTTATGAGGTCGTTTACGAGCGCTACTTCGGCAAGTATCGGTTCAGTCTCTCGGCCTATCAGTACGAGGTGCAGGACCTCATCACGTCGTATCAGGCGGTCGAGGGCGGAGCACAGCTTTACATCAATGAAGGAGATGTTCACTCCCATGGTGTAGAGGTGGAAGTGGAGGGCAAGCTCGCGTCCGGGCTGCAGTTGCGCGGCAGTTACGCACTCCAGAAATCGGAGGTGGAGTCGGCAGGGCGCGAGCTGAGCAGCTCGCCGCGGCACCTGGCGAAGCTCAACCTCATCATGCCGTTGCATGGTGAGCGACTGGTCTCCAGCATCGAGCTGCAGTATCGCAGCAGCTCCCTCACTTTGGCTCGCACCCGATCGGAAGATTTCCTGCTCACGAATGTGCACCTCACGGCACGACCATTCGCGCGTGCCATCGAGCTATCGTTGGGTGCTTATAACCTGTTCGACACGACAGTGGAGTATCCAGCGTCGAGCGAGCACCTGCAGAGCACGATCGAGCAGAACGGCCGCACTGTCGAGGGCCGCCTGCTGGTGCGATTCGGGTCGAAGCCGTGATTGCAGAAGCTTGCTGTAGTGGTCGTGATGCGCGCGCCGGCCGGCAGGCTGGGCGTTCGCGTACGTCGGCCGTGCAGCGCTTGCTAGGAAGCCTGTTGGTCGCGACAGCAGCGCTGAGCTTCGCATCGGCCGCCTGCGCTGAGAGTGTGAGCGAGCATCGGGTCAAGTCCGCGTTCCTATACAACTTCACGCGCTTCGTCGAGTGGCCCGCGGAGCGGTTCAGAACACCCGAGGAGCCGATAAAGGTGGGAGTGTTGGGCGGCGCCGCGCTGCGCGCATCGTTGTCCGCTCTGGTGGCGGATCGACGCGTGGGTGGACGGCCGATCCTGGTGGTCGCGGTCAAGGCTCCGGCGGAGCTTGCGACGGTCCACATGTTGTTCATCGCTAAGGAAGAGCACGATACGTTTGCCCGCATGCGCCCCGAGCTCGAACAGCTTGCACTGCTCACGGTGACCGATGCGCAGCCGTGCAGAACGGCGCTCGCGCATATCTGTTTCGTAGAACAGGACGAGAAGCTGCGCTTCGAAATCGACGTGGGCGCCGCCAATCGATCCCAAGTCCGTATCAGCTCGCAGTTGCAGAAGCTTGCGGCTGCCGTCCACCGGTGAAGCATGGCCGCCTTCCGCGATATCCCGATCAAGAATAAGCTCACCGCCGTCACGATGCTCACCAGCGGCGTGGCGCTGCTGCTCGCCTGCCTCGCGTTCATCGCCTACGAATTCGTGACATTTCGCGGGGTGATGGTCAGCGAGCTGTCTTCGACCGCGGCGATCGTGGGCGACAACATGACCGGTGCGCTGGCGTTCAACGATCCTCAGTCCGCCGAGCAAACATTGCGCTCGCTGAATCTGCATCGGAACATCACGAGCGCTGCTGTTTATCGAGAGGGGGCGCTGTTCGCGAGCTATGTTCGCGACGCGAATGCAGCCGGATCGGTACCGGAGCGCGCCAAGGCCGATGGCCACGAGTTCCGGGACGATCACCTGAGCCTGTTCAGGACGATCGCGATTGCCGGCGAGCCCGCCGGAGCGCTGTACATCCAGTCGGACATGCGGCAGTTGCAGGCGAGGCTGTGGCGCTATTGGTTGATCGGTGTGCTCGTGCTGGTCGCCTCGTCACTGGTCGCATTTCTGCTCTCGGAGAAGTTGCAGACCGCGATCTCCCGCCCCATCTTCGATCTTGCCGCGACGATGAGCCGCGTGCGGGCGGAGAACGATTACTCGATTCGCGCCAGCAAGCAGGGCGAGGACGAGCTGGGCAGCCTGATCGACGGGTTCAACGCCATGCTCGATCAGATTCGAGCCCAGGATCAGGCATTGCAGGACGCGCGATCTTCACTCGAACAGCGGGTGGAGGAACGCACGCGCGATTTGCGCGAGGAAGCGGCTGAGCGCGAGCAGGCGCAAGCCGAGTTGGAGAGAACTCACAGGCAACTGCTGGAGACCTCGCGTCAGGCTGGCATGGCCGAAGTCGCGGTGAGCGTTCTTCACAACGTGGGCAATGTGCTGAATAGCGTGAATGTTTCAGTGACTACGGTCATGGAGCAGGTGACCCAGTCACGCGCACAGAACCTGTCCAAGGCGACAGCTCTGATTCAGGAGCACTCCGCGGACCTCGGCAGCTATCTTACCGGCGATGCACGCGGCAAGCGTCTGCCAGAGTACCTCGTGCAACTGGCCGGTCACTTGCTTGTCGAGCGCGACAGCATGCTGAAAGAACTCGAGCACCTGCGCAGCAACGTCGACCACATCAAGGAAATCGTATCCGTGCAGCAAAGCTATGCGACGGTCTCCGGGCTGAAGGAGTCGGTAGATGTGGCCGCGCTGATCGAGGATGCCTTGCGCATGAACAGCACGGCGCTGCAGCGGCATGAGGTCGATATCGTCCGGCATTTCCAGGCCGTGCCGGTCATCACCACCGAGAAGCACAAGGTGCTGCAGATTCTGGTGAACCTCATACGCAACGCCAAGTTTGCCTGTACCGAAGCGCGCCGCGAGGGCAAGCGCATCACCATCGGAATCTCCCGCGAAGGCGAGACAATACAGGTCAGCGTCGCCGATAACGGGGTCGGTATCGCTTCGGAGAACATGACGCGAATCTTCGCGCACGGGTTCACCACCCGGCGCGATGGTCATGGCTTCGGGCTGCACAGCGGGGCGCTTGCCGCGCGCGAGCTTGGTGGTTCGCTGCGCGCTTTCAGTGAGGGCGTCGGGTGTGGCGCCGCCTTCATTCTCGAGCTGCCCATCACGGAACCGACGGCGGCTTTGCCGTCGGTTGCGTGATGGGGCCGAGCAGGGAATGGGGCGAGCACAGTTTTTTCGGACAGAGTTTTCATGTTCTCAGAAGATCATTGCAATCGCCGCATTCTGCTCGTCGACGACAATCCTGCGATTCATGAGAACTTTCGCAGGATTCTGGGACGAGTGGATGATGCGACCTCGGCCTTGAACGAGCACGAAAATGCTTTGTTCGGCGAGGCGCGGGTGAGCGCCGTTCGACCGGAATTCCAGCTGGACTCCGCCTTTCAGGGCGAAGAGGCGGTGGAGCTGGTCCGACGTTCGGTCGAGAGCGGCGCCCGCTATGCCCTCGCTTTCGTGGATACGCGAATGCCACCCGGGATCGACGGTGTCGAGACGATCGCGAGAATCTGGAAGCTCGATCCCCAAGTGCAAGTGGTCATCTGCACTGCGTTTTCCGATTACAGCTGGCACGATCTCAATGGCCGGCTCCGGCGCTCGGATCAATTGCTCATTCTCAAAAAGCCATTCGACAGCATCGAGGTCATGCAGCTCGCGGCAAGCCTCTCGCAGAAGTGGCATGTCGCACGCGAAGAGCAGCGGCGCATCGACGCGCTCGAACGCAGGATCGCCGAACGCGGCAAGGAGTTGCAGGCCCTGCAACTGCGCAACGCCGAGGTCGACGAGGCGAGCGGGCACATCAGGAACACCGCGGGGTCGGCAGTCACACACGAACAGAAATCGAAGCGTTGGAATGTGCTGAAGCAAGCCGCACTACGCGGCGCCCTGCAGGCAGGGCAGATCGGCGTGCATTACCAGCCCGTGGTGGCAGTGAAGGGGCACCGCATCGTCAGTTTGGAGGCGCTCGCGCGCTGGCACCATCCACAACTCGGCGAGATCCCTCCGGGGGAGTTCATTCCGGTCGCCGAGCGAACCGGACTGATCGTGCCGCTCGGTCAATTCGTGCTGCGATCCGCTTGCGAGCAGGTCATGCGATGGGAGCAGGAGGGCGTGCCGACAGTCGGCGTTGCAGTGAATGTCTCCCCGGCGCAACTGGAGGTGGAGAATTTCGCCGAGCAGGTCCGTCGCATACTGCGCGACACTGGCATGCCGCCACACAAGCTGGCGCTAGAACTTACAGAAAGCACATTCATCGCCAATCTGCCGCGACATACGCAGACGCTGGAACAGCTGCGCGCGGCGGGTGTGCGCGTGCAGATCGACGACTTCGGCACGGGCTACTCCAGCCTCGCCTACCTGCGTCGTCTGCCCATCGATGCGATCAAGATCGACCGCAGCTTCGTTCGGCAGCTCGGCGTCGATGCGACTGACGAGGCCATCGTGGCTGCGATCATGGCGATGGCGCGCAGCTTGCGTCTGACCGTCATCGCCGAAGGCGTGGAAACCGCGCTCCAGCTCGATGCACTCGCGAGACACGATTGCGAGGCGGCGCAGGGCTTCTACTTCAGCCGGCCCCTGGAGCCGGAGCGCTGCCGACAACTGCTGCTGGACATGAGCGAGCGGCCTTCCTTCACGGACACCCTTCGCATCCAACTCGCTGACGTGGCGCGGGCAGGGTAGCGCACGCCAGCGGTGGCATCGGCTGCCCGATCGAAACGCTCGAACGATGGCATGTCCTGCAGGCTCAGAAGCTCATGCGGAATCCAAAGTTCGCGCGTACGCCGTCCTTCTCTCCTTCGGTCGATTGCTGATAACGCACGTCGAGGTGCAGCGCGACTCCCGGCTGAATGCTGCCCGTGAACCCGACGCTCACATCGGCTGTCGTGTCAGGAAGCTCCTCGCGGATCGTAGTGCTGCCGATCGTGGCCGAGGGCGCGTCTGCGAAATCTCGCTGCGCGCCGAGCCCCACGTAGGGCGACGCTTCGTTCATGCCAAACCAGGACGTGGGTACGCGGAACACTTGCACGCCCGCGCGTGCACGCAAGCCATCGTCCTTCACCTCGGAAATGGTCGCGACTTCATCCCTGAAATCATCGAGCTCGAGTCGCTGATAAGCGAGCTGCAGTTGCGGCTCCATCCGCCAATGCGTCGCACCGAGTGGGAAGGGCGCACCGATCTCTGCAGAGACGGTCCCGCTCCATCCGCTCTGGTTGCCCGTTCCGAGGTAAGCATCACGATAGCGGTTGCGGTTGTACAGAAGCTGCATGGCCACATCGAAATAGCCGCCGCGTTTGCCGTAGCCGGTCCAGTACACGCCCGCGCCTTGGGCATCTGTTTCTACGATGCCGGCTCGCGTTGTCAGACCCGCGATCGAGCGCGCGGCATCGAAGAACGTTGCGCGGCTTTCGCCGACGCTCGCCATCACGCCGACGTGCGCGGCGGTCTGGCCCACTTCATATGTATAAATGTCCGTGCCGAACTGCAAAGTCTGGATGCTCAGATCCAGTGCCTGGAAGCGGCTGCCGACTGCGTCGATCTCGTCCGCGTGCACACGCATCCAAACATCGTCCGTCGCTCGTTCACGCTTCGCTTCCGTCACGCGCCCCTGGTCGCCGACCCGTGCGCGCAAGTTGCCGAGCGCAGTGAATCCATATTCAAGATTGGCCTGCGGGCCGAGCACGTATCCGGCGACGCTCGGACGATAGGCGGGCAACGGTTCTTCATCGGGAAGCTGCGGATCGGTGAGTTGAGAGCGCAGGAACCAATCGTTCGCATCCGAGACACCACCCTGATAGAGCAGATACTCGTATGCGCCCGCTTGCACGGGTCGCGCGAGACGGAAGCTGTCCGCGGGACTTGCGCCACCGACTTCAATGATCGCGATGCCGTCGCCGGCCGTCTGCGCGCCGTCGCCGCCAATGCGGTTGATGAGGACGGTCGAATTGGCGCCACTCGTACTGCCTCGAACGACCAGCCGGCTCGTCGCGGAGTTTGCATCGTCAAGTTGTGTATCGATCCTGATAGTGCCGGTGCCCGCGTAGTCGCCCGCCAACGTCAGTGTTCCGAACGGCGTCGCCGCGTTGCCCGGTGCCACGAATCCGCCCGGAACCGTCATGACATTGGCCACGCTGCCAATGCCTGAAAGAATCGCGCCGCTCGCGACTGTCGTCGTGCCCGGCAACGTGCCGTCTACCTGGAGAGTCCCGGCGGCGACCTGCGTGCTGCCGGTAAATGTGTGGATGCCCGACACGATCAATGTGCCAGCACTCTGCTTGATCAGCGTGCCGCTGCCGGAGACTACGCCGCCGTACGTCCCATCGACCGTCTGATCGAAGATCACGGTTGCCGCGTTGGCGATATCGCCGCCGAAGCTCGCGCTGTCGCCGATCAATGTGCCTTCGGAGACTGTCCAGTCACGATCGCTGGTGCCCGTCAGTCGCCAGGTGCCCACGCCTTCCTTGTGGAACCCGTCGAAGTTCTGGAACGCCGTGCCGAGCAGGCTCGCGTCCAAGTCATCGCTGCCCGTGCCCGAGAGCACGAAGCGATCGGCGGTCGCGGCTCCTGCATCGAAGACACCCGTGAAGCCGATCGTCGCGCCCGTGTTGATCGTCAAGACGTCGTCGCCATCACCCAGGTCGATCGGGCCCGCGCCTGCGAGCGTTCCGGAAAGCACGAACGTGTCGTTGCCCGAACTGCCGCCATAGCTCCCGTCGACGTGCAGCGTGGCGCCACTGTCGATCGTGGTCGTGGCGACGCCGCTCATGCTGCCGGCCAAGCCGATGTCCAGCGTGCCGCCGTTCACGTTGACGATACTGAATGCCGAGCTCGCCGGCCCGTCGACATGCAAGGTGCCGCTGTTGGTCTTGGTGAGTGTCTCGAAGTTGATCGCACCGCCCAACGTAGCGTCGCCGGCAATGTCTGCAATGAACGCATCGATGCCTGCGCCACCGTTCACCGGTGCGCTCAGCCCGGACAAGTCGGCACCTTGCTGGATCGTGAAAGTGTCGCTGCCGTCGGCGAGATCGATTGTGCCGCCGCCGGTCACCGTCCCAGCCACCACCATCGTGTCGTTACCGGCCGTGCCTGTGTAGCTGCCTGTCACCTGCAGAATCGAGCCGGCGGCCACAGTGGTGTTCTGCGCCGCGACGCTTCCGCCAGCGCTCACTTGCAGCAACCCCGCGGTCACATCGACGTCGATGAACGTGGACGGACCAGTGATCTGCAGCGTTCCAAGCCCCGATTTACCCAGGGACTCGAAGCCCAGCATGCTTGCGAGCGGCACGGTATTGCCGGCGCCGACTTCGACGTTGAGCAGGTCGTTGCCCAGGCCGCCATCGACTGTGCCAAGCACTGCCGTGCCGTCGTGAACCATGAATGTATCGTCACCTGCGCCCAGCGAAAACACGCCGCCATTGGTGTCGAGCGAACCTGCAACGTCGAGCATGTCCGCGCCGTCGCCCAGGTCGCCGCTGGCGCGCAATGTCGCTCCAGCGGACACAGTCACCGTGTTCACGCCTGCGCTGCCAGAGATGATGGCGTATCCCGCACCACTTGCGTGCAGCGTGCCGCTCACAGTGAGCGTGGTGTCATCCGCCAGCGTCACGACCGGAGTTTCCAGCACGTCGCTCACTGTCAAAGTGCCGCCGGCGATATCGACCTGGCTCCAGTTCTGCGTCCCGATCAGAGTTGCGTTGCCAATGTTCTGCTTGACCAGGTTCTCGAAATCGATCGTCGCGCTGTCGTCGAAGTTGTAGGTGCTGCTGATGTCGAGCGCCACCGTATCGCCGCTGCCGTGCGCGCCGCCGCTGATGGTGGTCGCCAGCACGGCGCCGTCACTCAAGGTCAACGTGTCCTCGCCGCCGCACAGGTCGACGACGCCACTACCGGACACAGTCCCGGACACGCGCATCGTGTCGTTGCCGTTGCCACAGCCATAGCTGCCGTCCACGTGGAGCGTGGCGCCGGCACCGACCAGGGTATCGAGAGTGCCGCCGAGGAGCGCGACCACGCTGCCCGCTGCAGCAATGTTCAAAGTGCCGCCGAGCACGTCGACAGCTCCAAGCGACGTCGCGGCCGGCCCCATGATGTTCAGCACGCCGGTACCGGCCTTGGTCACTCCTTCGAAATTGACCAGGGCGCCTACATTCGCAGTGGTGTCGATATCGTAAGTGCGGGTATCGAAGCCCGCGCCACCATCGACAGTACCAATGACCACCGTAGCGTCGTGGACGATGAAGTTGTCGTTTCCGTCGCCGAGCAGGAACGTGCCGGCCCCCGCGTCGAGCGTGCCGAACACATCGAGCGTATCCACGCCGTCACCGAGATCGCCCGTGGCAAGCAGGGTTCCGTCAACGCCTACCGCTATTGCGTTGGCGCCGGCGCTACCGTTGATCGTGGTCATCGATCCGCCGCTCGCTTCCACGCTGCCATTTACATTCAGAGCCGTGTTATCGGCGAGGGACACGGTTGGCGTCTGGAGGACTCCCGACACTGTCAGCGCACCGCCTTGAACCGCGCTACCGCCGCTGTACGCGTGAGCGGCTGTCAGGGTCGCGGTACCGGCGCCCTGTTTCACGAGATTTTCGAAGTTGATGACGTCGCCGCCGGCCAACGTGCCGCCGCTCGTGAAGTTGAGCACGACTGAATCGCCGGCGGGTGTGTGGGCGCCGCCGTCGATCGGATGGGTCAAGCCGCTGATGTCGCCGCCGTCGTTGATCGTGAGCACATCGTCGCCTGCGAGCAGGTCGATCGTGCCGATGCCGTTGACCGTGCCGGACACGGTGAAGGTGTCATCGTCGATCGTGCCGGTGTAGGTGCCGTCGACCGTCATCGTTGCGCCGGCATCGACGACCGTCGTCTGCGGATCGACCACTGCGCCGGCGCCGACATGCAACGTGCCTCCCTGCACGAGCACAGTGTCGAACTGCGACGCCGCTGGACCGAGAATGTTGAACGTGCCGACGTTGGTCTTGATGAGCGTCTCGAAGTCGATCGCGCCGCCAAGGTTGGCGCTGCCGGCGATGTCCGCGGTCAGCGTGTCCGTTCCAGTGCCGCCGCTGATCGAAGTGGCGAGGCCACTCAGGTCGGCGCCATCCCGAATCGTCAGCGTGTCCGCGCCGTCGAGCATGTCGATCGTGCTCAGGCCGCTGACTTCGCCCGCCACGGTGAAAAGATCTGCACCGGACGTGAACGTGAGCGAGCCGTCGACGACCAGTGTCGCACCGCTCGCGACGGCGGCGCTTTGCATGCCGTTCAACGAGCCGGCCGGTGCGATGTTGAGTGTTCCAGCCTGCACGTCCACCGACACGAAGTCCGAGGGTGCCGGGCCATTGATGTTCAGCGTGCCGACACCGCTCTTGATCAGCTGCTCGAAGGTGCTCACCGCGCCGAACTCGGCAACGCCAGCGATGTTCGCGTTCAGGCTGTCGAAGCCCGTGCCGCCATCGACGGTGCCGATGAGATTGGTGCCGTCATGGATGACGAACTGGTCGTCGCCATCCGCCAGCATGAAGACACCGCCGCCCGTGTTCAGGGTGCCGGCCAAATCGAGCGTGTCGTCGCCGGCGCCAAGATCACCTGTTGCGAGCAGCGTACCGCCTGCGGCAACGGTCACTGAGTTGTTACCCGTGCTGCCGCTGATCAGGGTCTGGGTGGGACCGCTTGCCTGAACCGTGCCCTCGATGGTGAGCGCAGTCGTGCCCGTGACATTGGTAAACGCGATCGTTGGTGTGGTGAGGCTGCCGTTCACATTCAGCGTGCCGCCGCTGATGGTCGTGCTGTCGTAGCCGTGTGCACCGCTCAGCGTGGCAATGCCGACGTTGCTCTTGAGCAGATTCTCATAGTTGCTGACCGTGCCTTGCGCGAAGTCGAGGCTCGTCGTGATGTCGAGCTCCACGGTATCTCCGACACCGACCGTATGCGCGCCACCATCGAGCACACCCGCGTAGCCGCTGAGGTTGGCGCCGTCGCGCAGCCTCAGCAGATCGTCGCCGCCGCACTGGTCGATCGTGCCGTTGCCGGTGACGTTGCCAGCAATGGTGAGACTGTCGCTGCCCGTGCCGCAGCCGAATGCGCCATTGACGTTGAGCGTAGCGCCGGTTGCAACCGTGGCGGCGAGCGTGCCGGCGGGGGCCGCCGAGATATCGGCGCCTACGGCAACGTTGAGCGTACCGGCGTTGACGTTGATGGTGCTGAAATCGGAAGTGCCTGGACCGTTGACGTTAAGCGTGCCGATGCCGGTCTTGGTCAGCGTTTCGAACGTTTGCACGACCTGAAGGTTGGCGGTGGTCGCAATGTCGGTGTTGAGTGTGTCCACTCCTGCGCCGCCGATCACGGTGCCGATCACATTTGTGCTGTCGTGGACGACGAACGTGTCGTTGCCGATGCCGAGATCGAGCGTGCCTGCGCCGGTGTCTAACGTTCCGGCGACATCCAGCGTGTCGTTGCCGTCGCCGAGACTGCCGTTCGCCCGCAGACTTGCGCCCGTGTTGATCTGCACCGTGTCGGCGCCGGTACCGCCGGTAAGCAGCGTGGCGCCGGCAGCCGCGGTCTGCAGCGTCCCGCTTACCTGCAGCGCCGCGCCGCCGTCATTGCTGAACGTGATGTCGTCAACCGACAGCGAGCCCGGCGTGACGAGCCGACCGTGCTCGATCACGACGTGATCGATGTTGCTGTTCCCCGTCATGGTCGTCGTGCCGGAGCCGCGCTGAACGAGCGTGCCGTCGCCGTTGACGTTCTGGGTCAGCGTGTAGGCGTTGGAACGGTTCGCCACCAGCGTCGCGCCGCCGGCGACGTCTGCCTGCGCACCGTTTCCCAGCGTGCCGGTGGTGCCGCCGTTGCCGACCTCCAATGTGCCCGCGCTGATCGTAGTGGAGCCGGTATACGTGTTGTTTGCGGTCAGCGTGAGCGTGCCCGCGCCGAGCTTGGTCAAGCCGCCCGCTGCCGACGTGCTGCGTAACACCCCGCTCATGATGGCATCGCGCTCGGCGAGGCCGTCATTCACGAGGACGTTGCGAACTGCCGCGCCGAGGTTGATGCCATTGCGAAAATCGACGGTGCCGTCGGCGGTCACATAGCCGAACATGAGGTGGTGGCCCGCTGGCACGAAGCCGCCAGTGCCCCAGGTCACTTCGCGGGCATCGCCGAACAGATCGACGGTCTGCGTGCCATCCCAGGCAGCGAAGCCGCCCGAACCGACCCAGCGCACGCCGTGCACATAGATGTCGTCGTCGAGCGCCTCGATGCCGTACGCAGGCAACGGTCCGGCGCCGTCCGGATCGGCGCCGACCGTCGTGCCGTTGTTGCTCTGAAGAGCCTCGCCTCCAATGGTCGTCAGGCCACGGAAGAAACCGCCGCTCGCAGCCGTGAGGCCGAGCACGCCACCGCTACCGTCCGCGGCGCCTTCGAAGCGGATTACGCTGCTGCGCTGGGAAGAGCCGGTCGCGCCATGCGAGGACGTAACTCCCAGTCCACCCGTGATCGCGCCGGCATTGTCTAACCGCAGCGCGCCGCCGAAGATGCGCGTCATGCCGGAATAGGCGTTCGCGCGTGCGTTGTTGTCAGTGACGAGCGCCCACAGGCCGGGGCCTTGCTTGACCAGGCGGAACCAGCTCGAGGCGAATTCCGCCGGTGTCGGCCCATCGACGAGCGTCGCTGCCAGACGGTTGTCGCCCGTGTTGGTACCGCCCAGGGTGAAGGTGAAGCCGGCGTTCTGGGAAACCACAATCGCGGTATTGGTGAGGTTGAGCGCCCCGGCGCCGGAAGATTCCAGACGGGAATCGCCCCAAGCCCAGAACGAGCGGTCGGACGTATCGCCTGCGCCGATATAGCGCAGCGTGCCGTTCCCGCCGACGAAATCCGCAATCAGAGTGCCGGCGCCTACAGCCGAGGCCGCGCCGGCATTGCCGATGGTCGTGACCTCGATGACGCAACCCAGGGGATTCACGTTGCCGGTGAAGGTATTGGCGCCAGTCAGACGCCAGACGCTGCCGCCGGCAGAGCAGTTGCCGCCCGTCGAACCCTGAATCTCCGTGACTCCGGTCCCGTTCGAAATGATTCCAGAAATGACGTTTGGCGCATCGGCAATGCCATCGCCGTCGGCGTCGCTGGTGGTGTACGTGCCGCCCAGTCTCAGGGTGTTCAGTCCCGAGCCAGTGGTGGTGATGTTGCCGCTCCAGGTGAGCGCGCCGCTGCCGCGATTGAACAGATAGTGGAGAGCACTGTTCGTTCTGTGCAGCGCCAGCGTGCGGTTGGTGCTGGTGGTTCCGCCCGTGTAGATCAGGCCGCCCGCATGAGAGCCGAAGACCACGGTCGAGCCCGCACCGAGCGAACTGGCCGTGCCGGTATTGGCCAACGTGTTCGCCCACACCCACTTTGTGTCACCGTCGCCGCTGACGCTCGTGCCGCCGATCCAGGTGGTGCCCTCGTAGGTATTGAGTGCATTCAGGGCCACGTCGCCGGCGCCATTGAGGATCAGCCCCCCGGTCCCCTGGATCACACCGTTGAGGTTCACTTCCAGGTCACTCGTGCTGACGTGCCCGGCGCCCTGTCCCTCGTTGGCGTTGATCACCCGGTCGGCCGCGCCCAGGTCGATGCCGTTCTGCCAGTTGATCGTGGAGTTCGCCCAGTTGCCGCCGAAGCGCAGCGCGTGCCCGGTCGGCACGAAGCCGCCGCTGCCCCAGGTGAGCGTCGCCCCCGCGCCGCCAAGGTCGACGGTCTGCGGCGCACCGATGGCGCCGAAGCCTCCGGAGGCGGTCCACTGCACTTGACCTGCTCCGGTGCCGACCGCTCTGGTGAATGAGCCACTGGTGTCGTTCAGCAGCACGTAACCGCCGTGCTGGACCAGATTGCCGGAGCCTGCGCCGTTGATCTGCAGGTTGGAGTTGGGCGACAGCGACCCCGGCGCGCTGAGGATCAGGTTGCCGAAGCTGCCGCTCACCCCATTGCCGACGATCGTGGCGCCGCTGTAGTTGTTGCCGGTGTGGGTCATCTCCAGCGCGCCGTCGCTGGTGATCAACAAGCCGCCGGTCCCTGTCAGCTGCCCGCTGAGCAAGGCGTGGTCGGTGATGTTGCCGTTGTCCACGCGCACGGTGCGAACCGCACCGTTCAAATCGATCGGGTTCTGGAAATCGATCTGGCGCGCATTGCTGCTAGCTTCGTTGGTGCCGAGAATCAACCACTGCCCATCGGGCACGAACCCGCCGACACCCCAGGTCAGCGGCGCCGAAGCTCCGCCCAGGTTGACCGTCACATCCGAACCGCCACCGGCCTGGCCGGCGCCGAGCGCCCAGAAGCCGCCCGTGCCGCTCCAGCTGATCTGACCGTCGGCGCTGCCGAGCGGCAACGTGATGTTGGGCACCGCCGCGGTGCCATAGATGAGAGGGAGATTGGCGGTCGTGCCGTCGAAGCGGAAGTTGGTGAACTGTGATCGCGTGGTCGCGGAGTTCAGCACCAGCTGACCACCCGTGAGGATGGTTTCGCCTGTATAGGTGTGCGTGCCGCCATCGAACCAGGTAGCCCCGCCCGATAAGGTGAAATTGCCGGAGAAGCTCAGATCGCCCGACAAGCGCGCGCCGCCGAAGCCGTTCAGAGAGAGCACGTTCGCGCCCGTGTCGGACAGATTGCCCGTGACCCGCAGCGTGCTTTCCGCGCCGAGATTCAATGTGCTGCTGGCCGTCAGCACGGCAGTGCCGTTCCAGGTGCCGATCCCGGAGCCTTCCTCGTAGATGGTCGAGGTTCCGCCAGTCAGGGTCAGGTCGTGCGCAAGCGTGCGACCGGCCAGGAGCCGGAGCTGACCGCCGCTGAGCAGGAGACGCGACGCCGCCGTATCGCCGCCGAAGGCGTTGTTGTGGTCGATGCGCAGGATGGTGCCGGGGTTGACCGTAACGATGTTGTTGGCGCCGTTGAGGGCGTTGCTGCCCGTCACCACCAGATAGGCGCCGTTGGTGAGCGTGATACCGCCGGTGATCGTGTTGGTGCCGGCCAGCCACAGGTAGTTGCTGGTCGAGCCTTGCCCATTGAATGTCACGCCGCTGGTGCCGGCGAGCGTCGAACTGAGCGTCGTGTTGTGGGCCATGTAGATGGTCGGCGCCGCTCCGGCGAGCGTCAGCGTGCCGCCGGTCACGCTGTAGCTGCTCACCTGGAAGCGCAGGTTGTGCGCGGTGATCGGCACACCCAGGGTGACCGTGCCGGCCGTGCCGCTGAAGAAGGCATTGTCCAGCGCGGGATTGTTCCAGGCGCTATACGGCAGGGTGGTGCCGTCGCTGTTCGTGCCCCAGAACAGACTCGAAAGATCCCAGACGCCGGTGCCGCCGAGCCCGACCGTGCTGCCGTTGACATCCCAATAAAGATCGGCTGCGCGTGCCGGAGCGTTGAACGTTCCGAGCGCGATGAGAACACCCAGTCGTAGTGGCCGCATCAACGCCGGCGTGGGGCGCTCGACGGCGTTGCGGTCGAATATCGCTACGGATCCCGCGGACCGCTTTTCTGTGCAGCGGCCCTTGCGACGCGTAGCAAGCTCGGAAGCAACAATCCAAGCGCGCTGCGCCTCAGACCAGACGACTCGAAATATACAATTCATGTGCGACTGCCCGGGCGCGCGACGAATCGATTTCGCGAACGCGGGCGCGCCGACAATCAAGTTACTCGGCGAGGCACCCCACACGACCCGGTGACATTGCGTTGAGCTGCCGCGGCCGTGCGTCCTGATTCTCTACAGACGCGTGACGAATGAGCCGTCGTCTTCTTGTTGCGCCTGAGTTGCTCCTTGGTTAGACGACCACGGGGCAGTGTAGGAGGGTGGAAGACGCGGCTTCTGAGCCTTCTGTCACACTCGCTCCGGCAATTAGCGCCAATTTGACGCCTTTTTTGGCGGCTTTTTGGCTGCGCGGCGCTCCACGAGGTACGGAAAGGGCGTTGACAAATCTCCAACCGGCGCACGCCGGCGCGCTTGAGTCAGCGCGCCCCGCGTGAGCGGCGTCTGCCGGCAGGCCGTGGAAGCAGAGCGATACTCGCAAGCAGCAATAGAAACATGGGAGCTAGTCCGCCGCCGCCCCCACCACCACCGGAACTGTTCAAGCTCGACGTGGTGTCTCTGGAACTACTTCCGCCAGAGCCCGTATCGACAGGGGTCGGAGGCGCAGCTGCGTTCACTTCACCATCGATCACGACAGCAAAGGGAACATCGTTGGCTCCTGCGGTGTTGGCCACCACCTGTGTCGCGAAGGCTCCAGTTCGCAGCGGAGTGATAGTGAGCTCCACCGCACAGGTGGCGCCCGCTGGCAGCTCGATGTTGCTGCAGTTGTCCGCAGAGAGGGCCGCCTGCTCGGTGTCCGATACATAGACGGAGCCCAGCTGCTCGTTGACTCCGTATCGGCTCTGGAACGTCACGGTGACTTTGCGCGTCTCCCCGACTTCCCAGTTGCTCAACGTGATAGTGGGCGTAGCGGAAGTCAGGCGAGAGCCCGCAAACGCCGTCAGCTGCACGGTTGTGACCGCGGCCTCCGCGCCGGCGCTCGTGGGCACTTCAATCAGTCCATCGGCGATACCTTCGCTCGCGGCGCTGAAAGTCACCTGCATGTCGCAGGATCCCGAAGGGGCGAGCGTTGTGCCGGAGCACTCATCGCTGGTGATCGAAAATCCCGCGGCGCCGCTCAGACGCGATGATCCAACTGCAGTTGCTGCGGTGGACTCGTTCGTGATGCGCAAGTCCCGAGTGGCGACGCTGCCAAGCGCGATGGAGCCGAAGTCAAGTTCATCCGTCGACGGATGCAGCGGCGACAACGAATTGCTGACTGCGCGCTGTGCGTTCAAGAGACCAGCGCCACACACGGCATCAGTGGCGCAACGGCTGCCGGACGGAAACGGGGTCACGGAGCTCGGCGCGGCCAATAGAGTTTTCAGGCGGGCAGGGGAAAGGGTGCTGTTTCTGCTCACCATCAGCGCCGCAGCGGCCGCGACATGCGGGGCGGCCATGCTGGTGCCTTGTGAGAACTTGTACGACCAGCCACTCGCATCGTGAGTGGTCGCGCCAGTATTGGAGATAGAAAGAATGCCTGCGGTGGGCGTGATCCGCATGTCTCCACCCGGCGCGGCGAGGGTGATGCGGCTGCTGCTGTAATTGCTGTAGTAGGCCAGGTCGCCGCCCATCGTGCTCGCCGCGACTGCAACGACGTTCGAGCAACTGGGCAGCATCGAGTTGGCTGCGTCATCCGCATCGTTGCCCGCTGCAACCACCACGAGCGCGCCGGCAGCGGTCGCGGCATCGATGGCTGATTGCATGGTGGCATCGCAGGCTCCGGTCGCGCCGAGGCTCAGACTGATGACACGAGCGGGTGTCCGGTTCGTGATCGTGGGGTGCACGCCCGCAGCCCATCGGATTGCTTCCGTCACGTCGGACAAGTAGCCGCCGCACTTCCCCAGCACGCGAACCGGCAAGATCTTCGCTCCGTACGCGCCTCCTATGACCCCCTCGGTGTTCGCCAATGCCGCCACCGTGCCGCTCGTGTGACTACCGTGCCAGCTGCTGGAGACGCGATCGCAGTTCGAAAAGAATGCGGTGGCCCTGTCGGCATCCGATATCCAGTCGCCCCGATCGAGCGCTTGCGGCTGCGGCGCGACGGCCGCCAACGCACTGGCAGTGGATGCAGGGCAGGTCGCGCGGATCCGGCAGTCAGTGATGAAGTCATAGCCCTCATCCGCAAGAGCGCCCGTGCCTTGCGCGCCGACCATATCGGGATGCGGCAGGATACCCGTGTCGATGACAGCGACAATCACGTTGCTCGCGCCAGTCTGTAGCTGCCACGCGGACTCGAAATCAGCGCCGTAGGAGCCGACCAACGGCGCCCGTAGCGCCCACAACGAGGGCCAATACGGATCAGTGGGCGTCGTTTGCGGGGTCAACGTTACATCGACTTCCGCCCGCGCGACTCCCGGCTCGGCACGTAAGCGGGCGGCGATCGTTTCAGCCGAGGCATCCCCGGCCAGCTGATCGGGCGTGAACACGTGAGAACCATCGGCGAGCGACCGGACCCAGGAAAGTGCAACACCTGCTCGCCCGTTGAGTGAAGCGAGCACGTGGTCGGCAGGGCGCGCGCGCTCTTGTGCGAGAACCTGCTGAGCGGAGCCGCCCGCCGGTGGTGTGGTGGGCCGCAGCTTGACGATCACGCGAGTAGGGAGTCCGCCAGCATTCTGGGCGCTTGCTGGTGCCTGGTACACCGCTAGAACTGCGCATCCGATGATCGCCGCCCACGCGGCGCGGTGAATCTGCATCTGTGAAGCCTGAACTGTAGAAGTGGCCCGACATATCGGCGTTCCGGCTGCGCTTACCAATCAGCAAATCCCCCAAGCGACGCGCCAGCATCGCGGAAACGTGACGCGGTTCACGAATCAGAAGGGGTTAGCGGCGAGCGTTTTGTGTTCGCTAGGGCTCCTCGTATTTCTCGGTGCGTACGCCGGCGATCGAGTAAGCCGCTTCCGCCAGCTGCGAGCTCACCCGCTGGGTGCTCAGCTTCCCGACGACCCACACCGGCTCGTACATGCTCTGCAATCGCATGGGCTGGGCCATCTTCACGTACACGATTTGATTGGGAGGCGGTGGCGGCACGTGCAGACAGGCGCCGAAATACGGCACCAGCAGAAACTCGCTGACCCGATATTCCTTGTCGACGCCGAGCGGCACGACGAAACCCGGCAGGCGGATGGTCAGGCCGTCGAGCTTGGCGTTGACCTGGGCGGAGCCTTCCTGTTCGGCCGCCGGGCCGGATTCGTCATCGAACAGCGGTCGTACTCGCTGCGAATTGAGCGGTGGCGCGAAGCGCTCGGACTCCGGAAGCAAATCCTCCCAGCCGAGTTCGCGTGGCGCTGCAGGCGTGCCGGGTGCGCTCTTCGCGCTCGACTCGGGCTTGGGCGGATCGAGTGCATGCGACACACACGGCAGCAGCAGTGAGCCGAGCAGCAGGACCAACCATGCGCATTTCATGTCTTGCCTCTACAGTCTGATGGTCAGGCCATCGGCAAGCGAGCGCCGATAGGCTTGCCAGGCCGGAATCGCTCCGGCGAGCGTCGCAGCCGTCAAGAAGCCGCACAGAATGGCGAGATCGGTGAGCGACCAGGCCGGCCACTGCAACAGCAGCCCATACGTGTGTTGAACGAGCGGTCGTGCAATCGCCAGTGCGAGGTACGTGCACAGAACGCCAACCAACATTCCAAGCGCAGCGACGCCCACGGCTTCGCTGACGAGCAGCGCAAAGATGTGAGCTGGTCTCGCTCCCACCGAGCGGAGGATGGCCATCTCCCGGCGTCGCTCGTTGAGGCTCGCGAGGATGGCGACGAGCAAACAAACGAGTCCGGCTGCCGTGACCAGCAAGCCGACGGCCAGCAGCGCCACTTCGACATTGCCGACGATGCTCCACAGGTTTTGCAACGTGACGCCAGGCAGGATGGCGAGCAGCGGCTCGCCCCGGTATTCGTTGATGCTGCGCTGGATCTGGAAGGTATCGATCTTCGACTTCAGTCCAATCAGAATCGCGGTAACGGAGTCCGGAGTCAGGTCCTGCTGGCGAGCGTCTTGCGCGCTGACACGCTGTCCTTTCGGCGCAGGCATGCCCGACTGCCAATCCAGATGAATGGCCTGGATCGCCGCGAGACTCACATGCACGGTGCGATCGATAGGGGTCCCAGTAGGTGCGATGACGCCGACGACGGTGAATGGCTTGTCCGCGTGCTCGGCGAAGCTGGTGCTGCCGGCGCCGTGCGCGATCACGATCTGCTCGCCTGCCTTGTAGCCCA
Source organism: Steroidobacter gossypii (assembly GCF_016801985.1). GTDB lineage: Bacteria > Pseudomonadota > Gammaproteobacteria > Steroidobacterales > Steroidobacteraceae > Steroidobacter > Steroidobacter gossypii. The sequence continues at coordinate 475,591 of NZ_JAEVLS010000002.1, forward strand.
GCGTCCGCGCGACCTCCGCGCCGATCACAGCATCGTACAGATCGGCGGGAGCGCGGCCGGCGGCGAACTCGATCTTGCGATCGTCGCCAAATCGGTAGTGGCGATAGTAGTCGTCGTTGGTGCCGAGTACGCGAAAGCCTCGATGCGAGTCGCCCAGCGATAGCGGAATGGCCCATGCGACTTGCCGATGCTTGGCGAGGCGCTCGTAGAACGGCCAGGAAACATTGTTGGTCGCGCTGCCAAGATGGAACACCGAGTACAGCAGGAGATTGATGTCGCCGCTGCGCGCTCCAACGATCAGGTCCGTCCCAGAGATGGTGCTGGCGAATGCACTGCGCGCTTGCTCGCTGAATTGGCGCACGCTCAACAGCAATGCGACACTGATTGCAATCGATAGGATCGTCAGCCCGGCAGTGGCGCGGCGATTCCAAAGGCTGCGTACGGCGAGCGGCAGCAAAGTCATGCCGCGGTCTCCAATCGTGCCGCGCTGTTGATGTCCGCGAGCGCGATCTGCCGATCGAACTGCGAGCGCAGGCTCGCATCGTGGCTCACGAAGATCAGCGTCGCCTCGCTCGCGCGGCATTCGCTCGACAGCAGCGTTATAAAACGTTCGCGAGTATCGGCATCCAGAGACGAGGTGGGCTCGTCCGCGATGATGAGCTGCGGGCGGCCGAACAGGGCGCGGGCGGCAGCCACTCTCTGTTGCTGGCCCTGGCTGAGCTGTGTTGCCTGGCGGTCGGCATAGACCGTCGGATCCAGGCCCACCGCCGCGAGCAGGCGTCGCGCCTCGTCGTAGAGCGAGCCCGATATATCAGCCGCGCGTTTTCGGCGTTGCTCGGAGAAGCGTGCCGGAAGCGCAACGTTGTCGAGCACGCTCAGGTAGGGAATCAGATTGAACATTTGAAAGATGAAGCCGATGTGCTCTGCGCGAAATCGATCGCGCAGTGACCGCTTCACGGCGGAGAGCTCGAAGCCATCGATGCGCACACTGCCACGCTGTGGCTCCAGGACGCCGCCCAACAAGCCGAGCAGAGTGCTTTTGCCAGAGCCGCTCGGACCATGCATGAAGACCCGCTCGCCACGCGCTACCTGCAGCGATGCAATCGCGAGCAGCGGCTCACCGCCTGACCAGCTGAAGCGAACATCGTTCAGCTCGATCATCTGACCGGCTTCCGCAGAACAAGGCGTGTGTTGGCGCGGGTCAGCTCGGTGCTGTGTTGTCCGTCCGGCGCGGCGACCTGAGCCTCGATTTTCGTTTCCGCCTCGAGATGCTCGAGCAGCCGTACGTACAGATGCTGTAGGGCTGCCTGCTTCTGACAATCGAATTCGTAGTCGGCGGCGAACTCGGAATGTCCGCTCGGGTCCTCCCAATCGGGCGGCGTGACTTCGGACTTCACAACCCGACAGCTTGCTTCGGCGGATGGCTGAAACTGCCCAGCCGGATCGCGCAACCACTCAAGCGCCTGCGAGACGGCCGCCTGATCCTGTGCCGTACGCGGTCGATGCTCGAAACCGACCAGGTTCATTGCGGGCGAGCGAAACTGCAACGCGAGCCGCGAGGCGTCGACTGCCACGTTGAGGGTGGCTACTCCGTGCTCATGAGCGTGATGATCCTCGAACATTTCATCTTCGGCGGCGGCGCAGGTCGCCGTCGCGCACAACAATGTGACAAATAAGGTCCGTTTCCCACGGCTCATGGTCGTTGGCCCTCTCGAAGTATCACATAGGCGTGTGTTACGGCTGTTGCGCGTGACGGAATCTCGGGAGCAGCCGCTACCATCAAGTCACCTGCCATCGATCCGCGCGACGCCAGCCGGCGATCGATGTCACTGTTGCGAGCAGCGCGAGCCAGAACGCAAACGGAAGGACGTTGCGAATGCGCTCAGCGTTCGATGCTTCCGTCATCGAGAACTCGGGCAAGTCGAGCGGCTCCGGAAGATTGAGTCGCCCGCGGGTCTCGCGCACCGGCGGCGCCGGTGGCTTGGTGATCTCCGCCTGCACCAGCGGATACACGCAAGCGCGAAGCTGCTGCTGATACTCTCGCGCGGCTTGCTCGAATCGGCGTTGCCGTTCCGGATCGGTGCCGGCGAGCGCGGCGAATGCTGACTCGATGCCGAGGGTCGGAAGCAGAAAACCCGTGGCGAAGGCGATACGCTCCTGTCGCACACGATGATCCTCCATGGCGACTCGCTGGGGCGAAAGGCGGCGCTCGATTTCGGGGACGAGGAAACTCAGGCGAGTGGCGTAGTCCAGGCTGGTCGCTCTGTGCACATGAGCAGCCAGATCGGGGCGAGCGCCGAGGGCCTGCGTCAGCAACGCGTCTCGCTCCGCATCGATTTCATCCCGAACCCTGCGTTGAGCATCCACGTACTCGACCGCCGAAGGCGGTGGATCGACAGTCGCCACCAGCGCCGAGATCGCCATCGGCAAACCGATGATGAGTAGTGCCCAGATCGCGCCGAACATGCCCAGTGCCGCGCCCGCGGAGGGTTGGCGCGCCAGCACGAACAGCGCAATGCCGGACCAGAAGAATATATAAAGGAGCGTAAGTACCAGGCTGACCGCCAGCGGTGCCGCAACCTGTCCCAACGGAACGCCGGCAATCGCTAGTGCGACCACCTGTGCAAGCAGCACCGCGGGAACGAACCAGGCGAGGATGGCCGCCATGCGAGCGCCGATCCAACGACGCGGCCCCACCGCTTGCGCCGCGACCAATCGCAACATTCCGCGATCACGTTCGAAGGTAATCAGCAACGCGCACAGCAGAAGCAATCCGATGGGCAGCAGCACCACGACGGCGAAGGCGAAATCGAAGCGTCCGAGCGCGAGTCCGCGCGGGTTCTCGAAATCGTAAGTGTCGTTGAAGCCGAACGGCGTATTCAGCTTGATCTCCAGACGACTGGGTGCGAGATCGCTCACTCCAGTCGCCAGGGGCGAAAGCGGCAAGTGCGGTTTGAGCGCATGGCGGCGCACGAAATATTCGCTGTAACCGGCGACGTTGGTCGGATCCTGCCAATACGCCACTTGGCCGGCATCCTCGGTGATCTTCGCCCGGTATGCGACCGCGCGCTCGGCGGTGCTTGCAATGAGAGCTTGATCGTCGGCACGTGCGCGCTCCAGGGCGGCGCTCTGCTCGTTGTGCTTGAAAGCGGTGGTCAGGGCGCCCCAACAGAAGCTCGCCAGCAGAATGACGACGATGGACCACAGCAGCGGCGAACGTCCGACGTGGCGCCACTCCCAAACGAACAGATCGCGAAATGCCGGCGCGCTCATGGGCGCAGCTCCCGAGCGGTGATCGTGAGCACGGATGCAGCGATGCCCAGCCACACGAGCAGCGCGCCGAAAGCGGGCCATGCGGGCATCGCAGGCGTTCCCAACCTTGGGGCGGCATAGACGAACTCTGGAATCTGCGACCACAGCCGTTCGTCGTTGGTATGCCGCTCGCTGCCGTGGGCCCGATGCGCCATGCCATCGGCGTTCATGCGATTGACCAGGTCGCGCCGATAGCGCTCGGCCGTGTCGATGAAATGACGGTGATGGCTGAAGTCGGTGCCGGCGAGCGCCGCGGAGCCAGCCTGTATGGCGATGGTGGGCGAGACAAAGCCGAGCAGGGCGAACCAGCGATCCTGGCGCTCGACCTGGTCGTAGAAGGGACCGAGGATGCGATCGAACACCTCATGGCTGTGCCGCTCCATCAAGTCGAGCTCGGCCATGCGGGGGTTGGGGATCTCTTCCAGGCTGCTCACGCCATAGCGGGCCAGCAGCTCCTGTTTGTTTCGCTGCCCTTGCTCATCGGACCAGAAGGCGGGCGCTTCGCTCGCCATCTGCTGCCGGATCGATTGGCTCGAGGGCAGGGGCTGCGCTGTATCCACGAAAGTGCTGGCCGCCCGTGGCAGCGCCAGTGAGAACGCGATCCATACTCCGAACAGCGTCGTCATGGCCAATCTTGCGTTGCTGGCGCGAAGTGAGATTGCGATGCCGATGGCGGCGAGCACCGCGAGGTAGCCCGCAAACGTTGCTGACCACGCCAATACTCGCAGCAGCGCATCCCGATCCAGTTGGCCGGTAAACGCGAGCTGGCCGACAGTCACCACGGCAACAGGAAGCACGAGCAGGCCGGCAGTGCTGGCCCAAACAGCAAGCATCTTGATGACGACGAGCATGCTCGGATGAATGGCCGCGCCGAGCGCCAGCCGCGTCGTACCCCGTTCGCGTTCCTGAGCGACGAGCGTGAACGCGAGCAGAAACACGACGAGCGGCGCCACGCCGGCGATCAACGCCGCCGGGCTGGCAAATCCGATCCGCTGCAGCGGCGAGGCGTTCTGCTGCGGTCGATAGAGCATGTCGTTTTGATGGTGCGCTTCGAGGTAGACGGTCTGGCCGAGGAATGGATTGCCACCAGGATCCAACGCACTCAGCGCCGGCGCGCGCTTGAACGCAAAGATGCTGTAGTGAGCGGCGCTGTGCGGATCCTTTTCGCCTTGGCCCAACCAGCGCTGACGCTCGGCCGCCGCCACTTGCTGCTTGCTGGCATCTACGCGGACGTTGTCGACCGCGATGGAAACACACGAAAGCACCACGACGATCGCCAGGGCCAGCAACGACCACCAGGCCCGGCGGTCCCGCCGGAGCATCGCAATCTCCAGATGAAGCAGCGGCAGGATCACGATGCCAGCCTCTGCAGATACAGCTGTTCCAGCGCCACCGGGTCGAGCGTCGCGGCGTCTCGCTCGTCGACCAGCTTTCCCGAGCGCAGAATGCCCAGTCGGTGCGCCACATCCTTCACGCGGAACAAATCATGCGTCGCCATGAGTACCGCGATGCCGCGACTGGACGCTGCGCGAATGACGTTCGAGAGATCGTTGGCGGCGCTTGCATCCAACCCGGATGTCGGCTCATCGAGCAGCAGCAGGTTCGCTTCTTTCGCCAGCGCGATGGCCACGCCGACCTTCTGCCGCATGCCTTTGGAGAAGCTGCCGGAATGGCGCTCGTGTGCGTCGGACTGCAGACCCGCTTCCCCGAGCAGCTTGCGCGCGGTTGTCACATCGATCTTGCGGCCCGCCAGCAGCGCAAAATAAGTGAGATTCTCGATCGCACTGAGCGTGGGATGAAGCATCACGGTCTCAGGCAGATATCCGATGCGTGCACGCGCGCCGAGTGGATCGGTCAACGCGTCCACCCCCGCGACTGTGATCGATCCGCGCTCCGGCCGCAGGAAGCCCAGAATCATGTTCAGCGTCGTCGTCTTGCCGGCGCCGTTCGGTCCCAGTAACGCATACACCTCGCCGGGTTGCAGCTGAATGGACAGATCCTCGACCGCATGCAGCGGGCCGAACGAGATGGATACGGAATCGAGCCGAAGTGCGGACATGTTCATCTCAGGCGCTGGGTTCATCTCAGAAGCTGGCAAGCAGAGCGATCTCGACGGTGCGCGGCTGCGCGACCTGGAATTGCGTCGAGGAGACGTCGGAGTAATCGACGTAGAACTCGTCGCTCAGATTGCGACCACGCAGCGTGATCTCCCCGAAACTGACTTTGTAGCCGACCGCCGCGTCGAAGGTGGTATAGCCGCGCGCGCGGATCGTGTTTGCGTTGTCAGTATAGAAACGCCCCGCGTGACGCAGGCCGGCGCTGACTGTTACAGGGAGCGCATCGAAGCTATAGAAAGCGAATAAGTTGGCTACAGTCTCGGGAATGCGTGGCGGCGTTTTTCCTTCGCGGCTGATACCGCCCGCTTCGATCAGCTCATCGAACTGCGCGTCGAGCTTGGTGTAGTTCGCGTCGATTCGCAGCTGCGAGGTAAGGGCTGCCGACAGCGATAGTTCGACGCCGCGCGAGGACTGCCGGCCGCCTTGCACGCTCAACGTCGGATTCGACGGGTCGCGCGTGATGATGTCGTCCTGGACCAGCCGATAGCCGGCCAGCGTCACGTCGACGCGATCGTCCCAGAAGCTGCTCTTGACGCCCGCCTCGATGGCATCGCCTTCGCTGAGATCGAAACGCGAGTTCGCCAGCGATATCAACAGCAGATTGCCGATCGGGGCGACCGCCTTGCTGTACTGGGCAAACAGCTGGGTCTTCGGCGCGAGGTCGTACACAGTGCCGAGCCGATACGACAGGGCGCTATATTCGCGATCGAAAGGCGCCGAGTTGAGCAGGCGCCGATCCAAGTCGATCCAGTCGTGGCGCAGGCCGCCGGCGATGATCCAGCGGGAGCTCAAGTTCAGCGCGTTCTCGAAGAACACGGCCGCGACGTCTACGTCCGATTTCTGATTGGGCGGCGGGAGAGAGCCCGTGCCGCCCGGGAACGTGCCGCGCACTGGCGCGAACAAATCTACCGAGGTCGTGCTGGAGAAATAGCGTCGCGTGGCGAACGAGAGCGAACTGGTTTCCGCGCCGATGGCGAAGCGATTGCGCAGGCCGCCGATCGTTATATCGCCGGATAGGGTGGGGCGCTCGATGGTGTATTCGATGTCGTGAGTGACGATGCCCGTGGAACGATCGAGCAGGCCGTTCGGGTTGTTGAAGTTGAAGATCTCTGCGTTGATGAAGCGCCGGTCGGAGCGATAGGTGCCGAAATCGTTGCTGAACGTCAGCGCATCGTTGATCTCCCAGCGCACGCGTGAGCGTAGCCAGAGCGTGTCGGAAGCCAGTACGGCGTCGGTGACGTTGTAGTTGGTTTTGCGAGAGGAGCGGTCGATGACGAGATCACCCGGTCCGGTCGCCGCCGAAGAGGGATCGCGAGCGAGCGCGCGGGGAATCAAGGGGAGGCCGAAATCGGCGGTCTCGTAATCGTCTTCGCTGTAGTCGGCTGCGAACTCCAGCAACAGTCGATCCGTCGGTCTGAGTGTCGCGCTCAGGCTGGAGGCGAGAAACTCGGAGTCCGTATCGCGTACATATCCTTCCGAACGACCGTGGGTCGCGACTCCACGAAGCGCCGCGCGGTCGCCTACCGGTAGATTGACATCGCCGGCCAGGCGCAGCGACTCGAAGCTTCCATAGCTTGCAAGCGCTCTTGTTTCGTTTGCGCCGAGCTCGGCCTGTTTGGGCACCAGATTGATCGCGCCGGCCAACGCTCCTTCACCGTAGAGCACCGACGCGGGACCCTTCAGAATCTCGATGCGCTCGAACATGAAGCTGTCGCTGGCGCGTGAAAAAATGCCCGGGGTCGCCACTCGCATGCCGTCATAGAGCAAGCCCACCGCCCCGCCGCTGAACCCCCGCATCGTCGGTGCGCCGGGGCTCGTCGCCACCAAAGAGGATGTCACTCCGGGCGCGCGGTTCAGCGCCTCGACGTTGGTGCGGGCGCCGAGTTCCGCGATTTGCCGTTCGGACAAGATATCGACGATGGCCGGGGTTTCTCGGGCGGTAAGCCCGAGACGGCTGCCTGTGTCGGTGCGAGCGTCCAGCAACAGCTGGCGATCGGCCACGCCGGTCACGATCACCTGTTCCAGGGTGCTGCCCGCTTCCTGAGCATGGGCGTTGGAAGTGGCAATGAGCGCGAGAGAAATCGCCGGCACGCTCACAGCCGCCGACTTGATCAGCTTTGATGAAATACGCACGAAACACCGTCTGCAAAGAAGTTGCGAACCATCGGTGCCCGCTCGGACTGGCAACAGTCACCGAGAGGTGCGACCAATGGAACAGCGGCCAGCTCAGCCGGCACGGGCCCGTCTGTGCAATGGCACGCGAATCAGCTTCGGTCAGACGACGGGAGGCGCTCTGCTTTGATAGGAGGCAGCAGGCAGAGAGGGGGCGATTGGCAGAATCTCGGCGGGCGCCGCAACCTGCTGGCGCTCAGCCGTGGTGATAAATACGGAAACGGCGGGAGCAGCGCCCGCGCCAGGCAGCGAGGCGCAAAATCCGCACAGCTCTTTTGCGGTGTGATGACCGCTGAGCTCTTCCGCCTGTACATGGAAGTGCGTCGCGGACGCCAGCATCCAGAGGCAAAGGATCATCGACAGCAGGACGGCAAGGCGTCGTTGCAGGCGGTGAGACGGCAGTAATGAGGACGGAAGTCCCACGATGGATTTTTTTGTGCGACCGGGTCGGCGCGGACAATACCACAATGTTTGTGCCGCGGAAGGCTTCGCCGTTCTGAGACGTTTGTTTCCGGTCAACGACGCGCTCATTCATTCAAATGACCTTGACGGCCCCCTGAGCTCAGCGCGACACTTTGGTGCGATGACGCGATCTGGCCATCTCTTCCGCACGTCCGATCGGGCGCGACGTTACAATGTCGTTGCGCTCGCAGTTGTGCTGTGTGCCTGGCTGGTCGCGGCGGCGATGCATCTGCATGCGAACGATCCGGACGCAGGCAACGCCGACTCGGCTCATTGTGCGCACTGTTCTGCGCTTTCGGGCAGTGCCGCTCCGGCCCCAGAACTGCGTGTGCCTCCTAACATCGTCGTTGCCGCGATGGTGGTCGCTTTCGACGATGCGATCGTTGCAGGTCGAGCGGCACCCTCTTTCTATCTCTCCCGCGGTCCTCCCGCTGCCTGAAGCTCGGAACTGCCGACGAGCCTGATCGCGTACGGCCCGAGAGCGCCCGCCGATCCGTGGCTTTGGCGCTTCAAACAAAAATCAGTGGGTCGCCTGACTGCCGATGCAGGAGGCGAGCTTTGGCCATGCCCGCGTGCGACGGCGCGGTGGGTGGGAGGACCTATGAAGGGTCGTGCTTTTCTTTATGCTGCAACGATGCTGTTACCGCAGCTCGTATTCGCGCAGCGAGCTGACGATAACGCCGTCACCGCGGCGGAAGATGCGTTCGGCGCCACATTGGGCGATGAAAGCATTGGTTTGTATTCGACCTCGCGGGTGCGAGGCTTCTCTCCGGTGGCCGCTGGTAACGTGCGCCTGGAAGGCTTGTACTTCGATCGGCAAGCCTGGTTGCCGACCCGCCTGGTCGAAGGCTCGACCATTCATGTGGGCATCGCCGCTCAGGGTTATCCATTTCCCGCCCCTACGGGCATCGTCGATTATCGATTGCACAAGGTGGACGACGCGAACGTCGTAAGCGTGGCCGCGGGCTTCGATCCTTATGCGGCGCCGTCGATCGAAGTAGACGCGAAGATTCCACTGATCCCGGAGCGGTTTGGTATCGCCGGCGGCGTGTCGTACGCGCACGAGGAATATTATGATGGGGCCGACGCATACTACTTGCGAGCTGCCTTCATCCCGCGCTGGCAGGTCACCGACAACTTCGAAGTCATTCCATTCTGGGGGCTGACCCGCGGCCGTGACGAGGAGGTCGCCCCCACCATCGTGACTTCGGGATCGTTCGCTCCGCCTGAAATCGAGCGCCGCCGCTATTTCGGTCAATCTTGGGCGCAGAACGAGTCGGACAGCACCACGTATGGCGTGCTGAGCAAGGCTCGCATCGGCGCATCGTGGGCTATCGCCGCGGGCGTGTTCCGCTCTGTGCAGGAAGATCTGAAAAGCTTTGCGGATATCTATGCAGGGACACAGCGCGGCGGTCTGACCAACGAACGTTTGATCGCCGATCCAGAGCAGCGCTACGCCTCTACGAGCGGTGAGATCCGGGCCTCGCGCAGCTTTGTGGCCGGTCCTCGGCTGCACACGATTCATATGTCGGTCCGTGCGCGAGAACTGGAGAATGCATACGGTGGATCGACCGTGCTCGACCTGGGGCCTCGCATGCTCGGCGAACGGGTTCCTGTCGATCGTCCATCCAGCTTTACGTTCCGAGAACGCACCCGTGACTTCGTGGATCAAACGACTCTGGGGCTGGGGTATGAATTGCGTTGGCGCGGAGTGGGCGAGGCAAGTGTGGGAGTGCAGCGCGCCGAATACGAGAAGCGCATTCAGCAGCCCGGATTGCCGGAAGTCGGTACCGAAGACGATCCATGGCTGGTGAGTGCGACGCTTGCGGCCCATGCATCGTCGCGTCTTGCATTCTATGCGGGCTATACGCGAGGACTGGAGGAGACTGGTATCGCACCCGATACTGCCGCCAATCGCAACGCTGCGTTGCCCGCGATTCGCACTCAACAGACGGATGGTGGAGCGCGCTGGACCTTGACCCAGGATCTCAAGTTGGTCGCCGGTCTGTTCGAAGTGAAGAAACCCTATTTCAACACCAATGAAAGCAACATCTTCACCACGCTCGGCGAGGTTCGTCATCGCGGCTTGGAGGTCAGCCTGAACGGCAAGCCGCATCCGGACTGGAGCCTGGTTGCCGGTGCAGTTTTGATGGAACCGCGCGTCACTGGTCAACCAGTGCGGGAGGGACGCATCGGTCGCAAGCCCGTCGGTCAAACCGAGCGATTGTTACGACTCAACCTCGAGTATCGTCCGCCAGCATTCCGCGCGCTTTCCGTCGATCTCGCCGTTGCCAATTACGGTGAGCGAGTCGCATCCAACGATGGGTTGGCCGTGCTGCCCGACTACACGGTCCTGGACATCGGCGCGCGCTATCGAATGCAGTTCGGAGGCAGACCCGCTACCTTGCGCTTGTGGGTGGGCAACGTCACGGACCAGTTCTTCTGGGACGTGACCGCCAGCAACAGTTTCAGCCTGAGCGATGGGCGCCGCTACTCGGCGACGCTGTTCGTCGATATCTGAGCATTCGACCAGACAGGTCGCACATGCGGTCCCGACGAGAAGCACTCAACATTGTCGCTGCGGAAGGGACTCGGCCCCAGTCGGAATCGCGTGATCCTGCGCCCGATTTCACGTGGGTCGGTATGTACCAGCGCCAGGGTGAGATGCACGTGCTGGAGGCTGCGCCGGGACTGCATCGATCCATGTCGCTGGTGTTACTCCGTGTCGACCGCGATAGAGGCATCTTCTTCAAGGACCTGGAGCAGCACGCCTCGCGCTTGCTATTGACGGATGCGGTCGATCGACAGCCCGGTCAGGTCGTGTTGCCGGGTGCATTACATCAGCGGCTGATGCTGCACGCAGAAGGGCTGATGCGCTTCCCCGTTCTGTTGCCCAACGCTGGCCGTTACGTGCTGTTCACGCAGCACCCTCCGGCAGAATTCGCGATACAGATCACCGGGGTCAGGCTGCTGAACCAGCGGTTCTTGGTGCGATCTCCCGGCGTACTGTCTCGTACGTAGCGCTGCCTATCACGTCGCGCGCTGCGTCTCGGTCATTCGAGAATTGTCTTAGCCTGGTACGCGCCTTGCGCGGCGGAGGCAATCGTCAGTGCGTCGGTTCACGAACGCAGGCGACAGCCCGAAGCCAGCGTATGTCACACACCAGGCGGTGGTCGGGCCGAAGCAGGCCGGCAACCAGCCAATGCTATACTTCCCGCAGCCAATGCCAGCATCATCGACGCCGGCCCGCATGAACATACTGGAGAACTTCCGGGTCAACTCGCCAATCCTGCGTGCTATGCAGGCGTTGTTGTGCGCGCTTTTCCTGCTGAACCTGTCGGCTCACTTTGCCCATCAGCACGAGTCCAAGCCCAGTGTCAGCAGCGAACGTCTGATCTGTCCTTACTGCTGCACATTTTCAGCAGCCACTACGTTCGATGAGCCTGTGTCGATGCCGCGCAGGGCGACTGCGTTCTGCACGCGCCTCATGCCTGTCGAGGAACGCAGCTTCGCGCCGCCTGCGACGGTTTTTCCCTGGGCTCGCGGTCCACCCCTTATTGCTCCAGCATCATCCATGTCATTCTCATGAAAGCTTCCAGCGTCAAATTTGCCGAATCCCGCGGCAAGCACGATCACCAGCGGTGTATGAACCGAGCCATGCGTAACGCGGAGCGCATCTGCGAGGAGCAGCAGTTGCAGCTCACGCCGATTCGGCGCCGGGTACTCGAGCTCATTCTCGAGCGGCACGCACCCATCGGGGCCTACGACATCCTCGCCAGTCTGAAGAAGGGTGAAGGGGCGCTCGCGCCCGTAACCGTGTATCGCGCCCTGGAATTCCTGCTGGAGGCGGGGCTCATTCACCGCATCGACGCCCTGAACGCGTATCTGGCCTGCGAATCCCCGCATGATTCCCATGTCGGGCAGTTCTTGATCTGCCGCGACTGCCAGCGAGTCATGGAGCTCGATGACGACGTGATCTCCGAGATCGTCGCCAAGCGCGCCCGGGCCGCCGGCTTCACGGTCCAGATGGACGACATCGAGATCAAGGGCATCTGCGACGCCTGCCATACTCGCGCCAAGAACAAGAGAGTCTGAGGGGCCCCCAGCCCGGCAGCATCCATCGCAAGGCGCCGAGTCGCCGGCGATTCATCGACAGATAACGAATGCGAGCGGAGATCGACCATATGACGATCGCCGGCGCCGCCGCGCGCGACCGATAAACGGAGCGCTGCAATGCTGTGCATGCTGCTGGCCATCGTGCCCGCCGCTGTCGTGGCGGTGGGGCGTCCTCGGCACGGCAACGGACTAAATGACAGATCCCCAGTGACGCCCTCCCGCTCGCTGCTGTTATGTTGTAACATTCAAGTACATCGAACAAGATTGCAGTTCCGGCCAGCGTAGCACGACCTGAGCGCTCGACCTTGTCGGCTTCAGGGGATGACCTGGGTGCGAAGACCGGTCTCGATAGCTGCACACGATTGTTATGATGTAACATTTCCAAGGATGCGAGTCATCTCATGCCGCCAGGATCGCGCCAGGCCAGATAACGCCGTCAATTCGCATTGGACTGCTTTCGGTAGTTAACCTGAATGAAACAACCATACATGGGGTTGGTCGCGCGGCCGGCGTTGGATAAGAAGTGCCGGGCGAGGCTGAACACGTTACTGACTGCTGGCGCCTTGGTCGTACTGTCTGCAGGCGCGTCCGCCGTAGCACAAGAGGGCAGCGCGGCCTCCATGCGCCCCAACAAGGGGCAATCGCTCGTGCCGGAGGACGTTTCCGAGGAAATCGTGGTCACCGGAAGTCACATTCGGGGTGCCGCCGCCGAAGGGCCCTCGCCGATGATCATTTTCCGCAAGCAGGACATCGAGGCCACCGGCGTCGCCACGATGCAGCAGTTCTTCGAGAAGCTGCCGCAGAACTTCGGTGGCGGCGCCAACGGCGCCAACGTCGCCAATCTGGGCGTGGATCGCGACACCGGGAATAATTTCGGTCAGGGATCGACGATCAATCTGCGCGGTCTCGGCACTGGCACGACATTGACCCTGGTCAACGGGCACCGGGTGAGCTCATCCAACCGATACCAGTATGTCGACGTATCGCTGATTCCCATGAGCGCCGTCGAGCGCGTGGAGATCCTGACGGACGGCGCCTCCGCCATCTACGGGGCCGATGCCGTCGGTGGCGTCGTGAATATCGTCCTGAGAAAGGAATTCACTGGCTACGAAACGGGCTTGCGGTATGGAACGGTCACCGCGGGAGATCTCGAGGAGTATCAAGCAACTCAAGCGGCCGGCTGGTCGTGGGACGGCGGTCACGCGCTGGCCAGCTACGAGTTCCTGTCGCAGGACAATCTTTCTGCTGCCGACCGGGATTTCGCGAGGAATGTGACTTCCCGTCCGTTCGATCTCTACCCGGGCTCCAAGCGGCACAGCGTCTATCTCGATGGTGCCCAGCGCATCAACGAGGCATTGGCCGTCAACCTGTCGGGCTTCTTTGCCGAACGCGACATGGATACCACGATCTCGAGCCCGACCGATGCAACCCACCTGGTACCCGAGACCCGGCAGTACGATCTTTTCGCCGGCCTGACGCTGGACCTGCCTCGCCAATGGCAGGCTCGGTTGACTGCAGGCTATGGCCAGAGCGACGTGAGATACGAGCGGACCGAAACCACCGCCACTTCGGTAACGACGGCTCCTCCAACGGATATGAACTCGGACATCCGCTACCTCGACTTGATTGCGGATGGTGAAGTGCTCTCGCTGCCAGCGGGCGGCCTGCGGGCCGCCGTCGGCGCCAGCTATCGGCGCGAAGGCTACGACTTCTTCGATCACCGGAGCCTCGAACAGCCGTTCGATTCAACTCGGGACATCACTTCCGCATTCGGCGAGTTGAACATTCCGCTGCTGAAAGGCCTGCGGGGCGCGCGCAACCTGTCCCTCACCGCTGCCGCACGCTACGACGACTACAGCGACTTCGGCTCCACCACCAATCCTAAGATCGGCGTGCTCTGGGAAGCAGCTTCAGGACTGTTATTTCGTGCGAGCTACGGACGATCGTTCCGAGCTCCGGCGTTCGAAGACATGCAGGCCAACCGCACCAGCGTCGTTGTTTTCAACCTGCCCGATCCAGGTTCGCCCACCGGCCGCACGCTGACCATGCAGGCCGCGGGCGGCAACCCGGAACTCGGCCCCGAGCGCGCCAAGACCTGGTCCACCGGGTTTACGATCAAGCCGGACTGGGCGCCCAATCTCGTGGTTCAGGCCAACTACTATGACATCGACTACTCCGATCGCATCGATCGGGGGTTCGCCGGCAACATCACGACGCTTCTTTTGCAGTCGACCGCGCCGTATGCGCCGATACTGACCTTCAATCCCGGATCGGCCCAGATCGAGGAGTTTCGTCAGCTCGGGCTGGCGGGTGCTTCGTTTCTGGTGGTGCGAGCCGGGCCGTTTGCAGTCCCTGCCGACATGAGCGAACAAGATGTGCAGCTCATTCTCGATAACCGCGTGCGGAATATCGCAGAGACCTCGCAGCGGGGACTCGACTTGGATGCGTCGTATGCCGTCGAGGTCGGACAGAGCCGGATTGGGTTCAGCATCGCAGGGCAGTACGTCATCGACGCCACGCGCAGAGTGACCAGCGTGGCCCCCGAAGCCGATGCGCTGAACCTTGTGTATCTGCCCGTGGATCTCAAAGTTCGCGGTGGTGCGACTTTCACACGCCACGATGTGAGGGGAGCGGTGTTTGTGAACTACGTCGACAGCTATCGCGATCCGTCCAGTCTGCTGGACCCGAAAGTGGATTCCTGGCTGACCGTGGATATGAACGTGACGTATGACTTCGCGTCGCCGTTGGGAAGAAAGACCAGTCTCGGGCTGAGCGTCAACAACCTTCTGGATCGAGATCCACCGTTCGTCGTGAATCTTCGCGGCACCGGCTTCGATCCTATCAATGCCACTCCCATCGGTCGCTTCATCGCGTTGGCCGTTACGCATCAATGGTAAGCAGAGCAGGGGATGAAGAGCGCAGCGGTCTGATGTCGGCGCTGTCTCAGACCTTCGCCGTTGCCGTGACGCAGATCAGGCTGATGTGGCGCGAGCGGCGGTTGCTTTGGCTCGCCCTCACGGTCCTGCTGCTTGCGGGCGCATCGGTCGCGACGAGCGCGGCTCGCCTGTCCGCACAGGCGCAAGAGCGGCGCGCTGTGGCAGAAGAGGAGGCGCGGCTTTGGGACAGCCAGGGCGTGATTGATCCTCACGACGCCGCCCATGTGGGCCGCGCGGTGCCCGCGCCGGTGCGGCCGCTGGCAGCCTTCGATCCGGGACTGTCCGACTTCGTGGGCTCCTCGGTGTTTATCGAGGGCCATTCGCAAAACATCGCCCGGCACAGGCCGATCGAGGCGGGCGCCGCCCTCAGCCGTTTCGGCGGATTCTCGGCAGCCTGGACGCTGCAAGTCGTCGCGCCCTTGCTGATCATTCTCGCCGGCTTCGCCACCATGTCCGGTGACGTTGCCCGCGAAAGGCTTCGCCAGGAACTCGGCGCCGGGGCTTCGGCCGCGGCGCTGGTCGGAGGGCGGTTGATCGCTCTGGCGACAGCGGCAGGATTGCTTGCGCTCGCCATGATCGGCGTGAGCCTTCCAGCGATTCTTCTGCAGGGCGTGGGCCAGACCGAAATGCTAGGGCTCGCGGCCATCGGCGGCGCCTATGCGCTTTACCTCCTGGCATTCTGCGCACTCACCGTTGCCGCCTCGGGACTGTTCGCTTCGGCGCGGACGGCACTGGTCGTCCTACTCGGTTTCTGGGCGGTGGCAACCTTGCTTGCTCCGCGTGTCGCGCCCGCTGTAGCCGAGAGCTTGGAGCCGACGCCTTCCGCCCCGGCGTTCAAAGCGGCCGTCACGGAGGAAGCGGAGAATGGCGTCAGCGGTCATGACCCCGCCGACAAGCGGCTGGACGCCCTCAGGGCCGAGCTCTTGGCGCGCTATAAGGTCAGCGACGTTGCGGACCTGCCGATCAACTTCCGCGGCGTCTCTCTGGAGTTTGGCGAGAAGAACTCCACGGACACCTACAATCGGCATTTCGAGCGTCTGTACGCCGTGTATCGTCGGCAGGACGCCACGCAACGCGCATTCGCAATCATCTCACCGACCGTCGCCTTGCAACCCTGGTCGCGCGCCTTCGCCGCCACCGACTTCGGCGCCCACTTGAACTATCTTCGCGGCGTTGAGGATTACCGCTACCGATTGATACAGAGGCTGAACCGCGAGGTGAAGGAGCACAAGCCGCCACCCGGTGAGAGATATCACCTCGCCGATATTGCGACCATCACGCGTGAAGTCGTCTATGCGCCGCGCGTGGAGAGTCTGGCTGAAGTCGCGACAGCGCAAGTACAGAACCTCGCGATCCTGCTGGCCTGGGCCGTGGTCGCCCTCGGTTTGGCGACACTCTCGGCCCTGCGTCTCGGGCGCCTGTCATGAGCACTTTCGCTGTTGGCGCGTACGAAGTCCGTCGTCTCTTGCGCGACCGCGCCGTGCCGGCGCTCTTGCTGCTGCTCTTGATGCTCAGTGGCTATGCAGCCTGGAATGGCGCGGATTGGGTCCGCCAGCGGAACGCGGCGATCGATCTGGTGAAGGCTGAGGAGCAGAAGGGCGTGGAGTTCGTGCGCCGGATCGCCGAGAAGGCGCCGGTCGCCACGTCGCGATGGAGCCCCGTGCTGCCAACAGGCCCGATGGCGCCGCTATCGATCGGCCAGGCCGAAGCCTATCCTTTCGCCGCCGACATCATGGTGACGGCCGGCTCGCAGATCTTCGGCCGACTGTCGGCAGACATCGGCAACCCAACGGTGCGCGCCGCCGGCCGCTTCGATCTTGCCTTCGTCATCGTCTTCTTGCTGCCGCTTGTCGTGCTCGCCGCGACTTATGACTTGTGGTCGCGCGAGCGCGAGCGCGGCATCGACGCCATGGTGCTTTCGCAGCCTGTCGCGGTCGGGTCGTTGATCGCCGTCAAGGCGCTGGCGCGTGGTTTGATGGTGCTGCTCCCGTCGGCAGCAATCATCCTCGTTGCTGCCGCCTGGGCCGGAGCGCGAGAGCTGGCTGGCCTGTTAGCTTTGGCGCTGGCGGTTTTGGCTTACGGCTGCTTCTGGCTGGCGGTGGTGGTGATCATCAGCCTGTTCGCGCGTCGATCAACCGAGGCAGCGATCGCCGCCGGCGCCATCTGGCTGGCGGTCGTGGTCATGGCGCCAGCGCTGACGCTTGCAGTCGTCGATCTGGTCGCTCCGCCGCCCTCGGAGATGCGGTTCGCCACTGCGCTCAAGGCTCGAACGACCGAGATTCAGGAACGCCAGCGCCTGTTTCGAGCAGCCCATCCAACACCGGTCCGCTCGCCCGCGCCGAGGATTCCCGATGGGATGCGAGATCTTTACGCGGACCGAGTCGCCGCGGATCGCGAACTCGCCCCGATGGTCGAGGCGCATCAACAAGCGAAGGATGCGCGTCGTCACCTGCTCGATAGAGTGCGATTTTTTCTGCCGTCGGTCGCTGTGCAAGACGCTCTCGACCGCATTGCCGGATCGGACGCCGATCGCGCGCTCGCGTTCCAGCAACAGGCGCTCGAGTTCAAAGCGGAAAGTCAGCGGTGGACCCAGGATCGCTTGGATCGCGACGCCCCACTGACTCCCGCGGAGCTCGACGAGGCGCCACGCTTCCGGTTTCGCGAACCGGGCGGCGCCTTTCAAGCGGGCGTGCTGGCGGATTTCGCAGCGCTCGCCATCGTTACTGTGCTCATCCTGATCGTCGCCGGAGCGTTGCGCGCCCGGGCGGCAACGCCATAAGGGACCTCGCATGCTGTCGGCAAAGGGCTTGACCAAGGATCACGGCGTTCATCGGGCACTGCATGACGTGAGCTTCACGATAGCGGCGGGAGAAATCTATTGCCTGCTCGGGGCGAACGGCGCCGGCAAGTCGACGACCATCAAATTGTTCCTCGGTTTTTTGAAGCCGACCTCGGGCTCCATCGAGGTGGATGGTCTCGACCCTCAGCGAGAGCCCGAAGCGGTGCGGCGCCGGCTGCTGTACATACCAGAGACGGTCGCCCTTTATGACGAACTGACTGGCTACGAGAACCTCGACTACTTCGCGCGGCTCGCCGGCGTGAAGGAACGTTCATCCATGCGCCTGCGCGATTCCCTGGCGGCGGCGGGCTTGGCCTCCGATGCGTTCGACCGGCGGGTGGGTCACTACTCAAAGGGCATGCGACAGAAGGTGGGCATTGCGCTTGCCATCGTCAAGCAAGCCAAGGCCCTGCTGCTCGATGAGCCCACTTCGGGTCTCGACCCCGAGGCTTCGGCTGAATTTCACGACCTGCTCGTGCGTCTGCGCGATCGTGGAGCGGCGATCCTGATGGCGACTCACGACCTGTTTCGCGCGCGGGAAGTGGCCACCACCATCGGCCTCATGCAGGCAGGCCGGCTGCGACGGACCCTGGACGCAGCGCAGATCACGGCGAACGATCTGGAGAGCCTGTACCTGGAGGAAATGGGGCGGCAGCGCTAGCTGGCCGCCATTTCCAAGTCGCCGCGCCGGTCCCACCACCTTCTGAGCCACGTCTCGATATTGAGCTGCGGTCCGAAGATCCCGAGCACTTGTGAGGAATGGTCCGGACTGACTCTTTGTATGCCGGCGTCGGCGGCGGCGCTGTCGATGAATCCATGTTTCGCCAGGATGCCATCGACCAGCATGCTTCTGATGAAGTCCCGATGGTGTTCGGTCACCGTGACCGAATGATCGTCGAGATAAGACTTCACCCTGCGAGAAAGCACGGGCTCCGGCAGCAATCCCGCAAAGGCACGGCGTGCAATCGTTCGATCCTCCGCGTCCGCCATGAGAACGTACAGGGGGATGCGAGCGAACAGCTCGATGACGGGCTGTGCGCCGATGGGCGCAGCGCCATGCCAGCTGCCGGCGCCTTCGAACGGGTCCAAGATATTCTTTGGCGGAACCATTCCAGCGATGTGAGCCAATTTGCTGGGAGACACCGCATGACCTTGCTCGAGTGCATGTCGCAGCCAGGCGGGCTGCATGTCGGCAGGGTGGGCGCCAGCGCGAATCCACTCGCAGGGATTCCCCCAGGTCTTGTCGAGTTTGACTGATTTCTTGAGCACGCCGTGACGGAAGGCATCCTTCAGGGCGCCGTAAAAGGAGTCACCCGACTGAGCGGATTCGAACGCGACACGCAGCAACTTGAAATCGATTCCGTGGCGCCAGGCATAGTCGATTGCACCGGCATTGCGTTTGAACCGCAGAAATACCGCATCGCCGCCGATTCCCGTGAATTGGGCCGTGCGAAGTGAAGCGGCGTCAGGGCCGACGCTGCGATTGAGAATATAACCGGAACCGTGAGCAGGCCTGGCGGTGCGCGGAAACTTCAGCAGCTCTTCCAGAGAACAATGTGGCGTTCGCTCATATTCGTGGAGCTCGCAGTTCCTGCCGGCGGACCGGCCGGCGCCTGCTACCGCCATTCTTGCAAATGTTCTCTCATCCGCTCCAATGCCGGAATCGTAGAGGTGAATGCATTGCACCTCGGGCTGCGAGGGCGCGCGGAGCAGGCCCGCCAGGACGATCGACGAGTCCAGCCCACCGGACAATCGCAACTGGATGTGCGTATGCTGGCTAGCCAAAGCACCGATGCAGCCGAGCAGCGTGGACCTTGCCAACCGGACGGCTTCGTTCAAGTCCGTGATGGGATCGTCCGCCGCCGCCGCGACCACATCCCAATAGCAATGCCGAGCCGCAGGCTTGCCATTCTCCATCCAGACCGCCTCTCCGGCTTCAACTGCCGTGACTTCCCGCAAGCCGGTCTGGCGGGCATCTCGAAAGGGAAGCAGAAGCGAGTAGGCGAGGTATTGCCAGTTGATGGAAAACTTCCTCAACCGCAGTTGCAAACAATCTTCCATGTTGGAGAACAGCAACGTCAGATGTTCGCTGGTGATCATGTAGCATGGAATGTCCCCCGACGGGTCGCGCACTGCGAACCATCTCTGCGATGGCGCGTCGTGGCCGAAGGCGACATATCTTCCCCAGTAGCGTTGTACGAGCACGCGACCGAGGCTGTTGCAGGCCGCTGTGGCGGCAGCTGTGTCGAGCGCGGCGCGCTCTGGCACGGTGTCGATGCCGAAGTTCTTGGTAAAGATCTTCCCCAAGACCACGAGCGAACCCGCGCGGCTACATTCGAAAACCGCTTGATCGTCGCTTTGCTGGTAGATGGCGGCGCCCGCCGCTTGCAACGCGCAGGCGATGCCTGGAAACCTGCTCGCAATTCTCTCGGTGACATGCCTGGCCTGCACCGCTGCCGGCTCCGATGAACTGTTCCAGAAGACTGCGATGTATCGGTACATTTGGTGCTGCGCTCGTCACAGAACAAGAATCGGGACCATGCGACGCAAGTTGAACGGGATATCGGTCAGGGCCTGATCGCCATACTGCAACCAGCAGTGAGCCGCGAATGGCCGTGCACGAACCGCAAATATCCAGGTCGGATGGATACTGTAGTTCGACAGGAATTCATTGAGCGCCAGGCAGTACAGGAAGCACTCGTTGGTCTTCTTGAAGCCGAGCGGTCGCAGCCAGTCGAACACACGAACCAGGGCCGCCAGTTGCCCGATGTCGACCTGCCGCCCTTGCGCGGCGTGCTTTCTCTTCTGAACCCGCAAGACCGTCTGCCGGAACGGCCGGAATCGTTTGCTGTACAGGGCATAGGCGGTTGCGCGCGAGAACCTGGCAAAGTCGCTCGCTCCAATCTCGGGACAACCTCGAGGCTGAGTATCTTGCAGCCAGCTCGTCGGAAGCTGAACTGTGGCAGGAGCGGCTGATTTTCCCAGCGCCGGATCCTGCGTGATCAGGCGGCGATCGAGCAGCGACTGGAGCACTGGCGGAGGGCTGCAGTTCTTCGACACGATCGGCCAGCCTGAAACGAAGTTGCCGAGGCTTGCCGCCGCTTCCCCGTCGATCGATAAGTATCGGCCTGTCACCTCATCCAATATGACTACCGAGTCGCCGCTCAGGCATGCATGTGCGCGCCGCGACAGAAGATAAGGTGGCGCCACCGCAAAATGCTCATGGCTGGCTCTTGCTCCAGTGAGGGTCGACAACGGTGCATGATTTGCATGCACCGTCGGCGCGTTCGGGAACGCACTCATATCAGCAAGACATCAGGGCGATGTGGTCGGAATGATAAAGAACTCGACCAGAGTCCCGTGCCAATGCGCTTGGGTCTCCTCGACCACCATGCCCAGTTCGATCAGCTCGTCCATAACTTTCTCCTTCGGTTCGTGGAAATACCCGGCAAGCAACGCCGGGCATGAAGCCGAATCTAAGGACTCCCGGCGTGGCTATCGAGAGTCGCGGGGTCGACTCCTGCAATCGTGTGACGACGGTGTGCGTGGCAACCAGACTCGCGTGTTCGGATTCGCCGATAACTGTCGATAAATCCGCAAGGTGCATCGGCGCTCATGCAGGGGTGAGGTCAGCGGCGTCCAGATGTGACATGCGACCGACGTGCGTCTGACAGAGTTGGCTTGTTGGATAGATGGAGTTACGGTATAACATTCCATAGGTGCAGGGAGAGAATCACACAGGACGTGGCCGAATGAGCACTGAGATGGAGGCCGATCAACGCGATCCGACACTGATCCTCAAAGGCCTGTTCCCACTGCCGAAGTTCATTCGGTTCGTCAGGGAACGTTGTCCGCCGCGGAGCTTCGATGATGCTGCGTTGATGGCCGAGTGGCGAGAGGCGCGGGCCGTGGCGCTTCGCGTCATCGAGGATGAAGCAGGTAGCGCTGATAGCATCGAGGTGCGCGATCTTTCGGAAGAAATGCAGCCTCTGGCCGAGCAAGTGTTGCGCCGACCCTCGATGCACCGATTGCTCTCACTGGTGCCGCGGCGTTGGTGCATGGTGGAGATCGATCCGTTGGTGGTCTTTCAGGACTCGATCAATCAGCGCCATGTGGATCAGCTGAAAGCGTCCCTGCCTGGCGTTCCGAGCGTACAGGATGTCATCGACCTCGCGTCCTGCAGCGGCGGTCGTTCACATCCGCCAGTTCGTTGCTTGCAAGCCGAGAGCGGCTACACCTTCGGCTCTGAGTCCAACGACTTGCGCTTTCTGGATGTTGTCACCGTCGATCCCGCCACCATTCAACACTACGAGCCGTTCGGTGCGGCAAGCCATGCGATCGTCATCTACCTTGGCTTCAGCGACAACGTGATCAGCGCGACCCGGTTCGGTAAGCGGATCGTTCTGACGAATGGCTCGCACCGTGTGTACGTGTTGCGTGAACTGGGATTCAGCCACGTTCCTTGCCTGCTGACCGATGCCTCCGATGGCGATGCTACCGATTTCCTGCTGCCTGCGGATGTCAAACAGGATCGAGCGTTTTATCTCCGCGCCCCAAGGCCGCCGTTGTTCAAGGACTATTTCGATCCTCGCCTGACGCGAGTCGTGCCCGTTGTTCGCAAGAACTATGTTTTGCAGGCGAAGCTGGATTTGCAGAGGATCACTGTGCCGGCGCTGTAGGCGCCGATGACATTTCGGCGTCGGTGAGTTCGAATCGCTACGCCCGCGTGCCCGCCTCGCGAAAATAACGCATGGGCGTGGCACCGGTCGCCTTGCGAAAGGCAGTGATGAAATTGCTCGTGGAGCTGAAGCCGACATCGTATGCCACTGAGCTCACCGGCTCACCGGCCGCCAGTTTCGTTACAGCGGCGTAGAGGCGAGCCTGTCGCCGATACTCCACGAAGGTCATCCGCGCCTCCCTTTCGAATGTTCGCGCCAGGGTGCGTGTTGAGATACCTAGTTCTTCGGCCCACGCGTGCAACGTTCGTGAATCTGCAGGATCGGTTGCGAGTGCATCGGCAATGCGCCTAAGCCGCAGAGAAAGCGGAGGAGGCATGGAAATACCGGGAAACCGCTGCGGCTTGATCTGGTCGGCAAGCACCATTGCCATTCGGCTGAAGCGCTGATCGGTGCTGGCGGCAGGCGAGGACTCCTGCACGGCGAGGATCAATTCGCGCAGCAATCCCGATACCTGCACCACGCTCGTGTCGCGCGGCAGAAGCGGCAGTACATCACCTCTGCAATACACGCTGAGCATGTCAAGGCGCGTCGAGGTCTCTACGCAGTGAGCCTCGAGAGCAGGCAGCCAGCAGGCCCGCATCGGTGGAATGACCCACGTCCCTTTCCCGGTATGGATCGTCATCGTACCCCGACTCGGATAGATGAGCTGAGCGCTGACGTGGTGGTGCCATTCACTTCGAAAACCTGATGCGTAGGAAGTCCCTTCCACTGCTACGCAGGCAGTTCCATCCTGCGGGGAGTGAGCCTCCGCGCGGTTCGCTTTCATGGCCGATTACCAATATTGCGTGTCGCAATCCGTTGTATCAGACACGCACAGCATTGGCCAGACTGCTCGAACCAATACAACTACGAGCAAGGTATGCAACCGTCAGCGCCGGGGACCGGCACGTCGAAGATGAGCGTGCGGTCGAAGATGGAGGAACAGGCTCGTCCCCATGCGATCTACAAGCGCGAGTTTCTGCAACGGGTGCTCAGCGATGTACCGGAGTCGCTGCTCGATGTTGGCTGCGGAGAAGGAGCGCTGCTGCGGGCCGCGGCAGCGGCGGGATGTTCAAGGTGCACCGGGATCGAGCCGGATGAGTCCATGGTTCTCGCGGGCCGCGCACAAGGGCTCGACTTGCGACAGGGCCGTGCAGAGGCGCTGCCATTCCCGAATGGAAGTTACGATGTAGTCGTCTTCGACTATGTGGCCCATCACCTCGAGTTCCTGGAGCAAGCGCTCTATCAAGCTGCACGGGTTGCGCGTCGCGCAGTATTCGTCCTCGACACCTGGTACGACGTTAGTCACCCCTCGCAACAGGTCGCCATGGATTTCGATGGCTGGCTCAAAGTCATCGATCGCAGGCGAGGTCTTGTGCACAACCCGTGTGTGCAGGCCGTCCGCCTCGCTGCTCCGTTTGTCGCGCTCGGCGGATTTCGCATCGACTACTCGCATCGCCTGCTGCTTCAAGGAATCGATATATCCAAAGTTGAAAGGGTGGGGCGCGAGCAGCTTGCACTCATCGGCGGGTGCGCGGTGCTGGAACGAGCACTCCTGACGTTGCTGGATCGTGCTCGTCTCGATAGATTCACCGATGACGGTGCGCTCATGTTCTGTGCATCGCGACGTTAGCGCCTGTCACCATTCGAATCCCCGGGGTACGAGAGTTCGCGCGCTCGGCGTCAGATCGGCGCGGAGGGCAGCCGTCCGTATCGCAAGAGCGCAGCTAGTCACGGGGGCCGTCAGTCATCGCGATCGAAAGCGCGCCACATTTGTCACTCTCACAACCGACCGTCCGCGCCATACGCTATCTCACGAACGAACCCGCGACGCGACCTCGGCAACTCGGGGCACGCATAGACTGGAGATAGAAGTTGATCACCATATCCGCTTTCGACGATGTTCCAGATTTCGCCAAGGGATTGGTGCGCGATCTGCGGGTGCGCTGGGCCCTGGAGGAGGTCGGGCTTCCGTATCAGGTCCGTCTGCTCCAGCAGGGCGAGCAGAAGAAGCCCGAATACTGCGCGCTGCAGCCCTTCGGGCAGGTGCCCGTATTCGAGCAGAACGGGCAGGTGCTGTTCGAATCGGGCGCCATCGTTCTGCACATTGCGGAACAGTCCGATGTTCTGCTGCCGAAAGAGCCGGCGGCACGCGCCAGGGCCGTGCAATGGCTGATCGCCGCGCTCAATAGCGTCGAACCGCCGATCTGGGATGTGTTCCTCGTCGACTTCATCTTCCCGAACGAACAATGGGCGAAACTGCGCCGGCCAGGCGCGGTCGAGTTCATGAACGCACGGCTCGACGCTTTGGCGACAAGACTGGGCGACCAACCGTACCTTGACGGGGAGCGCTTCACGGCGGGCGATCTGATGATGGCGTCGGTGCTGAGCTTCCATGCGGACGCTCGCAAGCGCGCTCCGCGCCTTGCGGCTTATTTCGAGCGCTGCACGGCCCGGCCCGCCTACATACGCGCTTTGAACGCTCAGCTCGGCGACTTTCGCCAGGCGGTTTGAAGGCTCGACATCAGTACACCAAAACACGACGTGACCGGCGCACGGCACGACAGGAGCAATTGCGATGATTTCACACAAGACCGGAACGCGCGAAGAGTGGTTGAAGGCCCGCATCGAGCTGCTCAAGGAAGAAAAGGAGCTGACCCGGCGCGGCGATGAAGTGGCGCGCAAGCGGCGGGAGCTGCCCTGGGTCCGTATCGACAAGGAATATCGCTTCGAGGCGGATGAAGGAAGCGTCTCGCTCAAGGACCTGTTTCTGGGACGCTCGCAACTGATCGTCTATCACTTCATGTTCGCGCCTGACTGGCAGGCGGGCTGCGCGTCGTGCTCAATGATCGCCGACGCATTTGACGGCTCCTACATCCACTTGGCCAATCACGACGTGATGTTCTGGGCGGTTTCGCGTGCGCCCCTCGCGAAGCTGCAGGCGTATAAGAGGCGCCTGGGCTGGACCTTTCCCTGGGCGTCCTCCGGCGGGGGCGATTTCAACGCCGACTTCAACGTCTGGTTCACCGAGTCGCAGCAACGCGATGGGGAGATCGAATACAACTATCAACGCGAGCCTCCCAGCAGCGACCTGTTCCGGTGGCGCAACGGTCAGGAGGGTGGGGGCGATTCGGCGGAGGCCAGGTTGGCCGCCATGTCCGGAACCGATGTGGCCTCATATCATCGCGACAGGCCTGGCATGAGTGCGTTCGTGCTGGAGGAGGGCGCCGTGTACCACACATACTCGAGTTACGCTCGCGGCCTCGACCCGTTGTTCGGCGTGTATCACTGGCTCGATCGCGCCCCGAAGGGACGCAACGAGACCGGAGTCTGGTGGCGTCGCCACGATGAGTATGGCCAGCGCTGAGAAAATTCGGCCGGACTCGCGGATCATCGATATCGAAGCCGAGTGCACCCAGCTGCGGCCCGGTGATCATGCAGGCTGCGATGGGGTGGTGTTATAGTATAACATCAACGAAAGATTCGCCGAAGTTGGTTATTGCCATGGATCTCGTCAATCACTGGGGGCTACCGCTGCTCGCCGCCCTGACCGTCGCATCGATCTCGCTCATCGGCGCGTTCACTCTGTGGATCAGGCCCGCGCGGCTGCGCGTCGTGGTGCCTGTGCTGGTCAGTCTGGCCGTCGGTGTGTTGTTGGGCGATGCGTTTCTGCACCTGATTCCGGAGGCGGTCGAGAGCATTGGCTCGGTGTTTCAAGTCTGCCTCTACGTGCTGGCGGGTATGGTGATGTTCTTCGGCGTGGAGAAGGTCGTGCGCTGGCGTCATCGCCACGATGTCTTCGATGCGGCTGCGGCGGACGGTGGCGGCGACGCGATGGCGCGCATGAACCTGGTTGGCGACGCCATTCATAATTTCATCGATGGAGTCCTGATCGCCGGCAGTTTCAGCGTGGACCCGGTGGTCGGGGTCACGACCACGCTGGCGCTCATCGCGCATGAGATTCCGCAAGAGATCGGGGACGTCGGTGCACTGATTCACGGCGGCTATTCGCCGAGGCGAGCGGTGTTTCTCAACTTTCTGTGTGCGTTGACCGTGATCGCGGGAGTGCTTTTCACCCTGCTGATTGCCGAGGCGGCCAACGCGCTCATGCCGTACCTCTTGCCGGTGTCGGCGGGCGGCTTCATCTATATCGCGGCGGCCGACTTCATTCCTTCTCTGCACTCACACCGCGGCTTTCGTCACGACTCGTTACAGGTTGCAACGGTTGCGATGGGCGTTCTGTGCATGTTGGGCATTACCGTCTTCGAACAGCACTCGCCACCTTCTGTGCCGGATCAGCGTGCGTTGGCGACGTTCGCTCGCGCGACCATCTCGCTCAACCACGCATCCCATCGTGGCCTGTCGCCTCACAATCCAGTTGACGCCCCACCCTCAACCACAATATCTTGTGTCCATTCTCGGTGCCCACCCCAAGATTAGTGGGGCGGGCTGAAAAGGGAACCCGGTGACCGCGCCGTAGAATTGGCGCGCATTCCGGGGCTGCCCCGCAGCGGTAATTGGGAACGAACGGCGTGAATCGCACTGGGCTCGAGAAGCCTGGGAAGCGGCGCCAAGTAGGTCGGCCAGACTAGCCGAAGCCCATGAGCCCGAAGACCTGCCGAGGATCGCGCGTCGAAGAGGCGCGTACAGGCTGTCGGGCTCTCGTGGGAAAGGGCTGGCGGATGTTCGCATCGCTTACGTTCGCAAGCGATCGCGCCTTCCGTTGTTTGCATTCCTCCATCGATGACCCGATTTCGCTCGCGGGAGCGAAGGCCGCCGTACCGGTTCGTGCCAACGCGCGAGAGCCGTTCGTCGTCCTTCATGCTGCGAGCCCCAACGCTTCGGGGACACAAGAACACGATGGAAACGCTCGCTCCCGCCACCGCAGGCAAAGCGCCTGCGCGTGCCGACTCTCCTCAGGCCGACTTTCATCTCACACCACCGCATTCGGCTCGCACGCAGATGCGAGTGACGAAACGCAATGGCGAGCGTGAAGCCGTCGATGTGAACAAGATCGTCAAAGCGGTCGGGCGCTGTGGCGATGGTCTCGACGCGGTCGATCCGATGCGCGTCGCGTTGAAGACCATTGCCGGCCTGTACGATGGCGCGACCACGCGCGAGCTGGACGAGTTGTCGATTCGCACGGCCGCCTCATTCACGTTCGAAGAGCCGGAGTACTCGCGCCTCGCGGCTCGCCTGCTCGCGGGTTTCATCGACAAGGAAGTGCAGGGGATGGGCGTGTATTCGTTCTCGCAGTCCATCCGCCTTGGCTTCGATGTGGGGCTGATCAACGAGCGCGTGATGAGCTTCGTCGAGAGCAATGCTCGTAAGCTGAATGACGCCATCGACGCCCGTCGGACTCAGGAGTTCGAGTACTTCGGCCTGAAGACGCTCTACGATCGCTACTTGCTGAAGCATCCGACGCGCCGCCTTGCGCTGGAGTCTCCGCAGCAGTTCTGGATGCGGATTGCTTGCGCGTTGAGCACCAACGTGCACGAAGCGATCGACCTGTATCATGTGTTCTCGTCGCTCGACTACATTCCCAGCTCGCCGACGCTGTTCAACGCAGGCACGCGGCACGAACAGCTGTCGAGTTGCTTCCTGCTCGATTCGCCTTCGGACTCGCTCGAGTCCATCTACGACAAGTACAAGGAGATCGCGCTGTTATCGAAGTTCTCCGGCGGCATCGGCGTCGCATGGCACCGCGTGCGCTCGGAAGGATCGCTGATTCGCGCGACCAACGGCCTGTCGAACGGCATCGTGCCGTGGTTGAAGACGCTTGATTCCTCGGTCGCGGCGGTCAATCAAGGCGGCAAGCGCAAGGGTGCGGCCTGCGTGTATCTCGAGCCGTGGCACGCGGACATCGAAGCGTTCCTGGAGTTGCGCGACAACACGGGCGACGAAGGCCGCCGTACGCATCACATCAATATTGCCAACTGGATCTGCGATCTGTTCATGCGTCGCGTGGAGGCCGACGAGATGTGGTCGCTGTTCGATCCCAAGGACGTGCCGCAGCTGCCCGACTTGTGGGGCGAGGCGTTCGAAGCGGCCTATATTCAAGCCGAAGCGCAGGGTGTTGCGCGCAAGCAGGTGCGTGCCCGCGATCTGTACGCCCGGATGATGCGCACGCTCGCTCAGACCGGCAACGGCTGGATGACCTTCAAGGACAAGTGTAATCGTGCTGGCAATCAGACTGCCCGCGCCGGCAATACGATCCACCTGTCGAATCTTTGCACCGAGATCCTCGAAGTTACCAGTGAAGGCGAGACTGCCGTGTGCAATCTTGGCTCGATCAATCTCGGCCGTCACCTCACCGACGGTGCGTTCGATTTTGACAAGCTCGCACAAACCGTGCAGACCGCCGTGCGTCAGCTCGATCGCGTCATCGACCTGAACTTCTATCCGATCGGCACGGCGCGTGCGTCGAACATGCGTTGGCGACCAATCGGACTGGGCGTGATGGGCCTGCAGGACGTGTTTTTCCAGTTGCGCCTGTCCTTCGACAGCCCGCAGGCGAAGGAAATTTCGACGCGCATCGCCGAGACGATCTACTTTCACGCGCTGCGAACCTCGATGGAGTTGGCGCGCGAGCTGGGACCCCACGACGCCTTCAAAGACACGCGAGCGTCGGACGGGGAGCTGCAGTTCGACAGCTGGAGTGTGACGCCATCGGATCTGGCGCTGTGGAATGCGCTGCGCGACGAAATCGAGGCACATGGCTTGCGCAACAGCCTGCTGATCGCCATCGCGCCGACCGCTACGATCGCGTCGATCGCCGGTTGCTACGAGTGCATCGAGCCGCAGGTGTCCAACCTGTTCAAGCGCGAGACGCTCTCGGGCGACTTCCTGCAGGTGAACCGTTACCTGGTCGAAGAGCTGAAGCAGCTCGGGTTGTGGACGGATGAGATCCGCAATCAGATCAAGCTCGCCGACGGCTCGGTGCAGGGCATTGCCGAAATTCCCGAGGCGCTACGTGCGATCTATCGAACGGCCTGGGAAATCCCCATGCGCGCGCTGATCGATCTGGCCGTTGCGCGCGGTGCGTACATCGACCAGAGTCAGTCGCTGAACCTGTTCATCGCCAATCCCACCATCGGCCAGCTTTCCAGCATGTACATGTACGCGTGGAAGAGCGGCGTGAAGACCACCTACTACCTGCGCTCGCGCCCCGCGACAAATATCGCCAAGACGACCGTGCAGGCAACGCAGGCGCAGGTCAGCGACTCGGCGGCGGTGGTGTGCTCGTTGGAAAATCCTGAAATGTGCGAGGCCTGCCAGTGAGCGCCGTCATGACTTCCCGTAACGCCTCGTTGCTCGACCCCGGTTTCGACCTCACGTTGCGGCCGATGCGTTATCCGCGCTTCTATGAAATGTACCGGGCTGCGATCAAGAACACATGGACGGTCGAGGAGATCGATTTCCAGATCGACCTGGGGCACCTGAGCCAGCGCATGACGCCGGCCGACCGGCATTTGATCGAGCGATTGGTGGCGTTCTTCGCGACCGGCGACTCGATCGTGTCGAACAATCTGGTCATCAGCCTGTATCGGCATATCAACTCGCCCGAGGCGCGGATGTACCTGTCGCGCCAGTTGTTCGAAGAAGCATTGCACATCCAGTTCTACCTGACGCTGCTGGATAACTATGTCCCGGATCAGCAACGTCGAGCGCAGGCATTCGCCGCCATCGAGAACATTCCGTCGATCCGTCGCAAGGCGCAGTTCTGCCAGAAGTGGACTGATGAAGTGTTCGGACTGCAACAGATCGCGAGCGAGGCGGACAGGCGGCGCTTCCTGCTCAACCTGACGTGTTTCGCCAGCTGCATCGAGGGATTGTTCTTCTTCGGCGCGTTCGCTTACGTCTACTTTCTGCGCTCCCGTGGGTTGTTGCCCGGCCTGGCCGCCGGCACGAACTGGGTGTTTCGTGACGAGAGCGCGCACATGGCGTTCGCCTTCGAGGTGATCAACACCGTGCGGCGGGAGGAGCCCCACCTGTTCGACGCCTCTTGGGCGGAGCAAGTGCAAACCATGATCGAGGAGGCGGTCGAGTGCGAGGCAGCCTTTGCCGAGGACGTGTTGTCCGGCGGCGTGGTCGGGCTCACCAGGCGCGAAATGCGGCAGTACCTGGAGTACGTCGCTGACCAGCGATTGCGTGCGTTGCAGTTGCCGGCCCGCTACAACGTCCGCAATCCCTTCGCGTTCATGGAACTGCAGGACGTGCAGGAGCTGACGAATTTTTTCGAGCGGCGGGTCTCGGCTTATCAAGTTGGCGTGCAGGGCGAGGTCGCCTTCGACGAAGCCTTTTGATGGCGCGTCAACGTTGGCGCGGGCCCCCGCCTAACGTCGCGCCGTAACCGTAGATCACTGGCGCTTCAGGCGCCGCCAGCTGACGGATGACGGCGTTGCGGTATCCGAATACACTGATGCGCCTGGCGGTCATCCCCATGATGATATTGACCATGCGCAAGGCAGCGTCGCCGTTCGCGAGAATGACGCCAAGTCAGCTGACGTAAAAGCGACGGCTCAAGGGCAGTTGGGCGTACTGGTCTGGCTAATCAGCGGCGCTCGCGAGTGTTGTTCTGCTCCTGGGGTTGCAGCGAAAGCGACTCGGCTTTGGTCGGGGCCGGCAGGCTCGTACTGCATCGACGTCCGTACCCGGCGCAACCCCTACGTCTGCGGCATCCTAAGCTCGTCGGATTGGGCGTCGACGCATCGTCGACCGGATGGGAACTTGTAAGGCGTTCAAAGACTTTCATTCACCAGCCACCCCCGGCAGCATGCAGCGTTGCCGGTATCAATGTCCCCCAGGTATCGGTCCGCGCACCTGAGGAAATGGACCGGGCAGGCTAGCAGGCCTCTTGCAGGAGATTTAGCATGTCGCAACAGCCGGCGGATCACGCCAACGCAGCTTCCCTGCCACGCGCGTTGGAACGCGACGTTTTCTTGCGGATCCAGGGCGATTGCTACGTCAGCGAAAAGTCCGAGGAGAGGATCGTGTTCGGCGATGGCCAGTGTCCGTTCGTCGCGAAGGCCGTTGTACGCCCTGCAATGCGCGGCTAAGGGGACGACCGTTGATGCGACCTCACCGGCCGATGCAGGCAGTGCCGCACGCGTGCCGCCCACCACTATTCTGCTGGATATCGCACCTTTGCTACGTTGCATGCGCCGCTCGCGCAGCGTGAATACGACCGTTCGGCCGACCGCGATGAAGCCTCCCATGCGATGGCCGGCGCCGCCGCCTACGTATGGCGGGAGACAGCGGTGATCCCCACCAACCTCAGCGGGGCGGAGCATGCCCTCGCACCAATGTTCGACCAAGCGGGAGTCGGGATCGCGCAGATCGATCTCGACGGCCGCTATCTATTCGTCAGCGAAGCGTACGCCAGCATGTTCGGGCGCACCCGCGCGGAACTCCTGCAGAAGCGCTTCCACGACATCACCCAAAGCGAGGATCTCGCTGTCGCACTGGATGCGCTGATCCGGACAATCGACACCGGCGCTCCCGCGCTGATCGAATGCCGTCACCTGCGGCCGGATGGCAGCCACGTGTGGACGCGCAACAGTATTGCTGTAGCTCGCGACGAGGGTAAGGCGCAGCACCTGCTGGTGGTCGCTCAGAACATCGATGCGGTCCGGCGAGCGGAACGGCCGCTCAACCGCGGCCGGCCCGATCTGCGGCTGTTACTGGAGTCCTCGGCCGACGGTGTCTACTGCATCGATCGTGATGGTCTGACGACGCTGTGCAACGCGAGCTTTTTGAAGATGCTCGGGTTCGCACGCGAGGAAGATGTGATCGGCAAGGACCTCCACGAGATCATTCATCATGCCCGCGCCAACGGTTCGCCTTGCCAAAAAGAGGATTGCCCGATCTACCGCGCGGTGCACTCGGGGCGGCACATGCATGTGCCCGATGAGTTGCTATTTCGTGCCGACGGGACGAGCTTTTCGGTCGAGTACTGGGCCCTGCCGATCGTCCGCGACGGGGAGATTCAGGGCGCTGTATGCACGTTCATCGATCTCACCGAACGCAAACGCGCGGAAGCACGCCAACAACTGCTCAACCGCGAACTCGCGCACCGGGTCAAGAACACGCTCGCGATGGTGCAGGCAATCGTCGCCCAGTCGCTGCGCAACGCCGCCACGCCGAAGGAGGCGATGCAGGTCATCAACGAGCGCTTGTTCGCGCTCGGTAAAGCTCACAACATCCTCACGCAAACACAATGGGGCACTGCGCCCATCATGGACGTCGTGGAGGGGGCGATCGCGGTTCACAACACGGCGTCACGGCGGATTCACGTCAGCGGTCCGATGATTGATCTGGGCGCCAAGGCCGCCCTCGCCATTACGATGGCAATGCACGAGCTGTGCACGAACGCCGTTAAATACGGCGCGCTGTCGACCGAAACCGGTAAGGTGCTGATCGAGTGGTCGGTTACCGGAGGCGCCGCGAATGCAATGTTCCGGCTCACCTGGCGCGAATGCGGCGGCCCCCCGGTGGCGCCACCGACTCGCAAAGGCTTCGGTTCCAGACTCATCGCCGAGGCGATCGGGGCTGATCTCAAGGGTCGTGCTCGGCTCGACTTTCCTGAAGAGGGTGCTTCGTGGACCTTGGAGGCGCCGGTACAGGCCGTGGGCCAATGACCTCGCGCAGCTGCGCAACCTAGGCGCGTCTCAGTTTGCGTCGCTCGTAGTCAGCGCTTGCCGCTGGCTCTCCAGCCAGCGATACCACTCATCCAGGCCCTCGCCGGTGCGGGAGGAGGTGTACAGAACGGAGGCGTCCGCATTGACCGCGCGGACCTGCGCAAGCGCCCGGCTCAGATCGAAATCGACATAGGGCAGCAGGTCGATCTTGTTGATCAGGATCAGGTCCGCCGCTCGGAACATGTGTGGATACTTGACCGGCTTGTCGTCGCCTTCGGTGACCGAAAGGATCGCTACCTTGCGGTGTTCCCCCAGGTCGAACAGGGCAGGGCACACGAGATTGCCGACGTTTTCGATCATCAGGATCGACCCCGCTGGCGGATTGAGCTCCTCGACGCCCCGCGCGACCATCTGCGCATCCAGATGGCAGCCCGTGCCGGTATTCACCTGCACCACCGGCGCGCCGGCTGCACGAATGCGCTCGCCATCGTTCGACGTTGCCTGGTCGCCTTCCACGACCAGCAGCGGAGTGCGGTTCCCCAGATCCCGAATCGTGCGTTCGAGCAGCGTTGTCTTGCCCGCGCCGGGACTGCTCATGAGATTGATCGACAACACCTTGCGGGAGCTGAACCAATGGCGATTGGCGCTCGCGAGTGCATCGTTCTTCGCGAGAATGCGCGTCTCGATTTCCACCACCGTGCTCGATCCGTGGTCGTGCGAATGGTCGTGCGTATGGTCGTGAAGATGGTGTGATCCCGGATGCAGGCGGTGAGGCGGATGGCTGTGGCGAGTGCCGTCAGCGTGCACGTGCTCATGCGAGCCCAGCACGATCAATTGGCCGGTTTGCATGTTGAGCGCCGTCGCGCCCGCGTCATCGTCACAACCGCATACACCGCACATCAGCGCACCTCATCCACTTCCATCGCTTTGATCTTCAATTCTTCACCGGCCAGAGGCACCAGCCGTTGCGAGCCGCACGAGCATGGCGTGCTCCAGCTCGGCAAGTTGAACTCTACGCCGCAGGACAGGCAGCGGGCGCGGCCCTCGATCTCCACGATGTCGAGCGAGGCGCCCTGGAGCGGCGTGCCGTGCGCGGCGGCTTCAAAACAGAACGCAACCGCATCGGCCAGCACGCCGGAAAGCTTGCCGATCTCCACGGTCACTCGCCGCACCCGACGTCCCGCCGCCGCCTCTGCGACAATCGCGACGATGTTACGGCTGATGCCCAGCTCATGCATCTTCCGAGCACCTCAACAGATTCGGGGCAGCTGTTCGCCCACGAGCATGTCGACAATGCGATGTCCGCCGAGCAGCGTTCGCATGACGACACGGCCCGGCTCCAGCTCAGTCACGCGGCCCACGATGCGCGCCTCGGCGCCGAGTGGGTGCGCTTGCAAAGCTGTCAGTGCGGCGTCCGCATCCTCGGGCGCGACGATGGCTACGAGCTTGCCTTCGTTCGCCAGGTAGAGCGGATCCAATCCGAGGATTTCGCAGAACCCGCGGACTTGCTCACGCATGGGGCATTGAGCCTCGTCGATCTCGATACCGACATGAGAGGCTTGTGCGATCTCATTGAGCACCGTTGCAATGCCCCCTCGCGTAGCGTCGCGGAGGCAGCGCACGCCCGGCGCGCGAGCGAGCAACGCTGCGACCAGTTCGTGCAAAGGTGCACAATCGCTCTCGATCGTGCAGTCGAGCGCCATCTCACCGCGCGCGGCGAGAATGGCGGCGCCATGCTCGCCAAGCAAACCATTCACCAGCACGACGTCGCCTGGCCGGGCTGCATGAGCATTGAGTTGCACCCCTTTGGGGATAACGCCGAGCCCAGAGGCCGTAATGAACAGTTTGTCGCATGCGCCGCGCGGCACGACTTTGGTATCCCCGGTCACGATGCGAACGCCCGCGAGTTGCGCGCTATGCGCCATCGATTGAGCAACCTTCCGTAACAGCTCGACGGACGTGCCTTCCTCGATGATTGCCGCGCAAGAGAGATACAGCGGAATGGCGCCGCCCACGGCGAGATCGTTGATGGTTCCACACACCGCAAGCTTGCCGATGTCACCCCCAGGGAAGAACAACGGATCGACGACGACCGCGTCCGTGGTGAAGGCGAGCCGGTCCCCGGCCGCCGCGAGCATGCCCAGGTCCAGGCGCGCTTGATCTTCCATCGGGGCGAGGTCGCTGTTGTCGAACGCAGCGACGAACACATCGTCGATGAGATCCTTCATGGCCTTGCCGCCGCCGCCGTGGGCCAGCGTCACGGTGGCAACTTGCAACTTGCCGAGCACCCGCTGCGGGCGAATGTGAGTTTTACCCACGGGCACCAGTCCGCTGCTTCGCGCTGCTGTATTGGTAGTACGCGGCGCACGCGCCTTCCGAAGAAACCATCAGCGCACCGGCGGGGGTCTGCGGTGTGCAACTTGTTCCGAAGACCTTGCACTGCCAGGGTTTGAGCACCCCCTTCAAAACCTCGCCGCATTGGCACGCCTTGGGGTCGGCAATACGCGCGTTCGGGATCGCGTAGCGGCGCTCGGCATCGAAACGCGCGTATTCCGGTCGCAGACGGACGCCCGAGTGGTCGATCGAGCCCAGGCCACGCCATTCGAAAAAGGGCCGCAACTCGTACACGCGCGCGATCGCCTGCAAAGCCGCGACGTTGCCACCTGCCGCTGCGACCCGCGCGTACTGGTTCTCGATCTCGCAGCGACCTTCCTTGATCTGCTTCAGAACCATCCAGATCGACTGGAGCACATCGAGGGGCTCGAAGCCCGCGATGACCAACGGCCGCCGGTAGTGGCGTGCGATGAAGTCATAAGGCGCGCTGCCGATCACCATGGAAACGTGGCCGGGTCCGAGAAAGGCGTCGATCCGCACGTCGGGACTGTCGAGAATCGCCTTGATGGTCGGGATGATGGTGATGTGATTGCAAAACACCGTGAAGTTATCGATGGCTTCGCGATCCGCCTGCAATATGGTCAAGGCGGTGGCCGGCATCGTGGTCTCGAAACCCAGGCCGAAGAACACGACTTCGCGATCGGGATGCGCTCGAGCCAGTGCAAGCGCATCCATTGGCGAATAAACCATGCGCACATCCGCACCTTCGGCGCGTGCCTGCATCAGGCTCTTGCGCGAACCCGGGACACGCATGGCGTCGCCGAAGGTCGTGAAGATCACGTTCGGCTGCTCGGCGATCGCGACACAATCATCGACGCGTCCCATCGGCAGCACGCACACAGGACAGCCCGGGCCGTGAATGAGCTCGATGCGCGCGGGCAGCAGCTCCTCTACGCCGTAGCGGAAGATCGAATGTGTGTGCCCGCCGCAGACTTCCATGATGTGAATCGGCGTCGAGCCACCTTCGATGCTGCACGCCAGTTTCTCGATCTCCGTGGCGAGCGCCGCAGCTTTGTCTCTGTCGCGGAATTCATCAACGTACTTCATGGGCTTGCCCCCGTGCCCGCAGATCCGCGCTGGTCGGCAAGCAGCGTGTGCACCAGATCCCACAGAATGTGGAAGGCGGTGACGTGGCACTCCTGAACCCGATGCACCGAGTCAGCCTCGACCACCAGACAGTGATCCACGACTCCGGCGCTCTTCATCCGCCCGCCGTCGCCGCCGGCAAGTCCGATGGTTGCCATGCCGAGCCGCTTGGCGGTCGTGAAGGCCGCAATCAGGTTCGCGGAGTTGCCGCTCGTGGAGATTCCAAGGAGAGCATCGGCCGCGCGCCCGTGTGCGAGCAGTTGTCTCACGAACACGTGCTCGAAGCCAAGATCGTTGCCGACCGCCGAGAGCATCGCCGTATCCGCTGCAAGATTGATCGCCGGGAGCGCGGGCCGACCGGCAGTGATCGGATGCAGGAATTCGACGGTGACGTGGGCGGCATCGCAACTCGAGCCGCCGTTGCCCATGCAGAACAGCCGACCGCCCGTGCGATAGACGTTTGCCAGCGCCTTGGCCGCCTGAACGAGAGTGGCGGCCTGCGCCGAAAACAGACGCTCATTGGCCGCGCGCGAATCGCGTGCCTTCTGCAGCGCCGACTCCAGCAACGCCTTTTCCAGGTCGGGTTCGGAGTGGCCGATTCCGTGAAGAAACGGATACAGGCCCTTGAGGTCATCCGAGCCGGTCATGGCGAACTCCCAGGGGATGATGCGATCGCCTCGAGTTCGGCTTGCGCTTCGCCGAGCTCCTGGAGGATCTGCAACGTCAGCGCTGCTTCGCGCTCGTCGATCCTCGCCATGGCGAATCCGACGTGGACGAGCACCCAAGCGCCGACGCAATGTTCCACCGGGTGCGCTTCATTGACGATGCAGGCGATGTTGATCTGGCGTTTCACGCCGGCAACATCGACGGTCGCAAGCTTACGATCGACATCGTCGATGCGGACGATCCTGCCGGGAATTCCGAGACACATCAGTGCTGCCCTCGCTCGTGATCGTCCGCCAGCAGCCGCGCGGCCGCAATGGCCGCCTGGCCGAGCGCGAGCCCACCGTCGTTCGCGGGGCTCAAGCGATGCGACAGCACGGTGAACCCGGCTGCTTCGAGACGATGCGCGGTCTGCTCGAACAGCACCACGTTTTGAAAGCAGCCTCCCGAGAGCGCGACCGTATCGAACAGCGGGCGCTGTGAGTCGCGGCGTGCGAGCTTCGTCGCCATCGCTGCGAGCGCTCGGGCCAGTCCCTTGTGGAAACGTGCCGCGATGACCGGCGCCGGCGTTTCGAGAATCAGATCGCCCAGCACGGCCCGCCACATCGCTAGCGGTTCGATGTACGGCAATCCAGTGCCCGCAAGGGTTGGGAACGTGAAGGGGTAGGCGAGGTCGTCGCTTTCCTCGCGCAGCGTGCGGTCATCCACGAGCGATTCCAGGCGGCACGCAGCCTCGCCTTCATAGCTCTGTCGTTCGCGACAGAGGTCGAGCGCCGCAGCCACAGCGTCGAACAATCGGCCGCAGGAGGAGGCAAGTGGCGCGTTGATCGCATTCTTCAACATGGCATCGAGGATCGAGCGCGGCTGCCGATCGAGGAATTCATACAGCGGCAGCTCCGAGAAGTTCATTGCGAGCTCGCCCCAACCCATCTGCGCTCGCAGGTGCGCATACAGGTTGCGCCACGGCTCGCGTGCTGCCTGATCACCTCCGAGCAGCGCGACTGGCTTGAGCGTGCCGAGGCGCTGTGCAATCGAATAATCGGCAAGCAGGAATTCGCCGCCCCAAAGCGTATCGTCGGCGCCCCAGCCGAGCCCGTCGAGCACGATGCCCAGCACCGGCGGTGCCGCGAGGGCTCGTGCATTGTCGACGAGACACGCAGCCACGTGGGCGTGATGGTGCTGCACCTCGAACAGCGGCAAACCCGTGCTATCCGCACGCTCGCGTGCGAGCTTGGATGAGCGGTATTCGGGGTGCAGGTCGGCGGCGAGCGCGTCGGGCACATGATCGAACAATTCGGCATACCGTCCCAGCGTATGCCGGTAGTCGTCGAATGTGGCGGCGTTGTCCAGATTGCCGATGTGATGCGAAAGGATCGCTTGACCGTCTTGCAACAGACAAACCGTCGATTTCAGATCGCCGCCCATGGCTAAAATATTTCGGGTTGATTCGAAACCCGGCGGCAGCGCAATAGGTGCCGGAGCGAATCCGCGTGCACGGCGCAGGAATTGGGCCCCTCTGGCGGTCACGCGCAGCACTGAGTCATCGACGCGAGTGGCAATGTTGCGGTCGTGAACGAGCGCATACTCCGCGATTCCGGCAAGTCGCTCCAGCGCCGCTGCATCGTCGATGATCTGCGGCTGCTCGCCAAGGTTGCCGCTGGTCATCACCACCGGTCGCTCCATACGGCGCAACACCAGAAGATGCAGCGGCGTGGTGGGCAGCATGAAGCCGAGCGTCGAGAGTCCCGGCGACACCGCATCGGGCAACCGCTCTGGACCCGCGGCACGCATCAATACGATGGCCGCTTCGGCGCTACTCAGGTGTCGAATCTCCTCAGTCGTCGGGTCGCAGTATTTGCGGATGACGTCGAGGTCGCGCGCCATGAGCGCGAACGGCTTGGCGCCCCGGCGCTTCAGTTCTCGCAACCGACTCACTGCCGGCGACTGAGTGGCGTCGCATGCGAGCTGATAGCCACCCAGTCCTTTGAGGGCGACGATATGCCCCTTGTGCATGAGACTGCACAGCGCATCGACCTCATCGAGCATGGAGTGACGCTCGAAGCTGTCGATGCCGCCGTCGAGACGCAACAGTTTCACTCGCGGCCCACAACGATGGCACGCGATCGCTTCGGCATGAAAGCGGCGGTCCGCTGGATTGCGATACTCGGCGGCACACGAATCGCACAGTGCGAAGGACGACATAGTGGTCGCCGTTCGATCATATGGAATGCCATGAACAATGCTCAGGCGCGGCCCGCAATGCGTACAGTTCGTGAAGGGATAGCGATAGCGGCGCTCGAAAGGATTGAGAGTCTCGCGCGCGCAGTCCGCGCATACGGCGGCATCCGGTGCGATCTGCGTGCGAACCACTCCTTCGTGCGACTCTGCGATTATGAAGTCGTCTGTGAGCAGCGGTTCGATGGGTTGCGGCTCGATGCGCTCGATGCGCGCCAACGGCGGCGCTGCTCGTTCCAATCTTTCCAGAAACGAGGAGATCGCCTCGCGCGCTCCGCTGACGCGAATGAGCACTCCCTCGGCGTCGTTTTGCACCTCACCGCAGAGACCCAGGTCGCGCGCCAAGCGCCACACGGTGGGCCGGAACCCGACGCCTTGCACGCGGCCACGGACTCGGATTTCCAGGCCGATGGGCGTGATTGCATGCGAGGGCAGGGACGGGCTCATCGGGCGCCCCAGAACAGCACTCGGTTGTTGCCGCTATCAGCGACAACGATCGTCTGCCCGCAGGCCGCAACAGCGTAAGGCCAGCACACCGTGTCTCGCGACGGTGACTCCCAGCGGTTCTCACCCTTTTCCGTAAACCCTCTCTGCCCGGACAGGTAATCGGCCGGGGCGCCCATCGCAAGGTTCGACAGCTCGAACCCGAGCAGGCGTGAGTTCGCGGTATCCGCCACGACCAGATGTTTGTCCTGCACGGCTACGCCGTATGGCATGTTCATCGACGTAGCAGTCGGATAGTACGAGGAGTGGTTGTGCTCGACCGAGTCGAAATCGCGTTGGCCGAGCACGAAATCGTAAGGGGCATCGTTGCGGTCGAAGCGAGAGTAGACCATCACGCGGCTGGCGCCAGCATCGGTGATGAACAATCGATTGCCGACGCCGGCGATCGCGTGCGGCCAACGCATGTGAAGGTCGCGACCCGTAAAATCCCGCTGCCCAAGCACCAGATCCGCCGGCGCGCCGTTGCGGGTGGGTATCTGTTGCCACATCAGCACACGCCGATTGCCCGTGTCTGCAACCCACAGGCGCCCATCTACGATGGCCACGCCATAACACCAGTTGAGCGTATCCGCTCGCGGTATCGGCAGACCGCGGTTTGCGAGTGCGCTGGAGAAGTCTTCCTGCCCGAGCACGACGTCGGCAGGCTGATTGGCCTGGCGCGGCAACTCGTGCCAGAGCAGCACCCGATGATTCCATGCATCCGCGACCGCGAGCACCCCACGGTCGCTGGCGATTCCAGTCGGCACGTTGACGCTCGCCGCGTGCGCGTCGCCGCGCCCGTTGCGGCCCTCCGAACGCATGTCGGGTTGACCGATAACAAAGTCGGCCGGCGTATGGTCTTGCGTCGGTGCGTTCCGCCAAACCAGCAGCCGATGATGGCCAGTATCGCAGACGAGCAGGGGACCATCAGGTTCGACGAGGCAGGCGCCGCGCGGCCCGAACATAGTGTGCGCGTCCGGTGCAAGCGGCTTCACCACTGCCTCTGGCGTGCTGCGCGCACCTAGCACGATCTGCGCACCTTCAGGGCGCAGCAGCGGCTGCGCTGCGGGCTGCGGCCCAAGCATAAGCGCTTGCTCTCGAGGCGGTCCCAGCGAAATGCGTAAGCTCATCGGCCGTCACTTCGCAGCGAATGGGCTGACGAAATTGGACGACCCGCTGCCACCCAGGCCTTTGACGTGCACGACCTCCGTGATCTCCGGGCACGCTTGCTCGATCGCCGACTTGATTCCCGCATGAAATGTCAGGGCCGACGCGGCGCAGCCGTCACAGGCGCCAATGAGCTGTAGCTCGATCTTCGGCGGTTCAACGGCGACGAGTTGCACATCTCCGCCGTGCGCAGCCAGCATCGGTCGAACGCCAGCCAATGCCGCTTCGACGCGCTCGTTGACACTCGGCTTGATGATGTCGTGATGGCGGAGCACCGCGTACACCACCTCATCGCGCACGGCTTCCTTGATCGCTGCGACCGCGGCTGGCTCGCTCTTGAGCGCGCGAATCAGGCGCTTGAAGGCCTCCGCGTGCAGCCCATCGATGGCGCGACGATAAGCGCTGGCAGCAGCGCGATGATCCTCATCCCAGGTGGCGAAGATTCCTTCCAGGCTTGCGATGTCCTTGAGCAGGCTGGAAAGGTCTTCGCGTTGCGTCGGGCGCCGGTCAATGCTCATGGCGTTGCTCGCCAAGGCCGTCCAATTCATGCGCGAGCTGCGCTAGCGCTTCTGCAACCTGATGCGCCTTGCCAGCTTCGCCGTGCTCGGTGAAGATTTCGTGAGCCTCCTCGTAGTACGTCCGCGCATGCCGCAGGTTCTCGCGATTGCCTGCTTCGGGGCGTTCCAGTTCGTCCGGCAGGTTCCACAGGCAATTCGCTTTGTTGGCGATGGTGTTGGCGTACTCGAGCGGCGCGTTCGCGCGCGAGCGCACTTTCAATGCTTGATCGTAAGCGGCAATTGCACGCAGGTTGTTTTCGACCGGGTGACTCGAGGGCGCATACTGCAGAGCGTTGCCCAGATTGTTCTGAAGCATGGCGTACTCGACGGGATGATCGATGAGATTCACAACCTCGAGCGCATCCTCGAAGCATTGCACGGCCAACGCCTCGCGAATCTTGGCGCGCTCGTCAGTCACTGGCATCGACAGGAAGGCGGTCGCAAGATTGTTTTGCAGGATGGCGTATTCCGCTGGAAAGCGCTGTCGGTGGAATGTGCGCAGCGCGCGCTGGTAGGCAGAAATTGCCTCGGTGATGGCGGCGCGACCGTACCCCGCGAGATATTGAAGCACCAGACCAAGATTCATCTCGGCTTCGGCGATCTCTTCCGGCCCACCGAGACGGTTGAGCACGGGGAGGGCTTGCTCGTAGGCGGCTCGGGCTTCTTCTAGCGAGGCAGTGCCCTGCTCGGGTACCGCTTGCAACGCGGTTCCCTTGCGGGCCGTGATCCGGGCGCGAAGCAGCTCCGCCTCGTGCGGGCACAGCGAGAGCGCTTGTTCATACAATTCAACAGCGGACGTGAGATGCCGCGGCGTCTTCGGTCGCTGCTGCAAGCCCATCGCGATCTCCACCAGCATCTCCGCGCGTTCGGCCGCAGGGCTGGTGGGATCATTGGCCGCGGCATGCGCCATACGGAGCAGCCCTTCAAGACCGCTTGAACCTGAGTCAGATGGGGCTTGTGACATGCTGTTCCGGGAAACATCGCGAGCGGACCAGTGCAGCAATGCGGTCAGCTACTATCGCCGCCCCACGCTGCGCATGTGGGGAAAGTTCGACACCGAAGTCCAGCGTCGCCGCCTCGACCAGGAACACTGTAACGTCCGCGGGGAATTGCTCGCCGTAGATTTTCTGACCGGCGAACAGCGCGTGCTCCCAGCGAAAGTCATGCAAGTTCATCGAAGGTTGGTACTGCTGTGTGAGCTCCGCGCCGGGCACTTCGAACACCGCTCCGGGCTCGGCGCCGGTGCGGCAGGCGTCGATCAGAACGAGCGTGCGGCAACCTCGAGCCGCGAACATGACGCTCATGCCGTCCGTCCCCGCATCGAGCAGCCGCACTCCCGCGTACGCCGCGCAATCTCGTTTGGCGAGTGATCGAATCACCTCGGGACCAATGCCGTCGTCGCCTCGCGTGGGATTGCCACAACCGATGATCGCAATCATTACACTCGCCACAATCTGCAGTACCAATCCGGCTCGACGGGGACGGCGAGCTCGGGCAGATCGCACCACTTGCGATTCGCCAGAAAGTAGATGCAATCCGCGCACGAGGCGTTGTCCGGACCGTGCGGATGATCTTTGAAGCCACTGATGATGAGCTTGCTCTTCAGATCATCCGGAGCGAGGCCGCGCAGCTCCCGCAGAATCTCGGCAAACTCTTTCTCGGTCGGAGGAAACGGCTCGACCTGCGTTTCCAGGCCGGATGCCAGCAACCTGGTGATCGCATCGAGTGTCGCGCCGTGATCGTCGTTGCTCATCACACGCTCCTGCTTCAAGCGGTGCGAAAGCGGGCCAGCTCCACACCCGTGCGGCTATCGTGTGCGTGCACGGTGCAGACCAAACACGAATCGTACGAGCGACACACATGCCCGACTTCCACGGGGTCGTGCACGTTCGCCACAGGCGTACCAATCAACGCTTGTTCGATGGGACCCAGCTCGCCCGTATCCGATCGCGGCCCGATGTTCCAGGTCGTTGGCGAGATGATCTGATAGTTCTTGATTTTGCCATCCTGCACGTCGATCCAGTGGCACAGCGCGCCGCGGATGGCCTCGGTGGCGCCCCAGCCCCGGCCGTCGCGCTCCAAAGGTTTGATGTACCACAGGTCCTTCAGGCGGAATTCGCGCAAGATGCGCTCGGCCTGCCGATACAACGTGACAACTTCGTGCATGCGGGCGAAGTGCCGGAGCAGGACGCTTCCGCCGCCAAGCTTACGGTACATATCCAGAATCAACGGATCGT
The DNA here is from genome assembly GCF_016801985.1 of Steroidobacter gossypii. GTDB lineage: Bacteria > Pseudomonadota > Gammaproteobacteria > Steroidobacterales > Steroidobacteraceae > Steroidobacter > Steroidobacter gossypii. Next base: position 519,725 of record NZ_JAEVLS010000002.1, read on the forward strand.
GGTGCTGCCACGAGTCGCCGTGCTTGCCGCCGGCAATGAGCTGCCGCGCCAGCGGTCCCGTTTCGAGGCGCCCGAGCTCGGCGTGCCTCGGCGCGGTCGACCAGGAATAACGACCCCCGAAATCGGTCGAGTTGCGCTCGGTGGGCGTCGTCACGCGGTCGAACGGATGCAGGCCGCTCGTCTCGTCATACCAGGCATGCATCGTGTCCTCGCGGATTTGATCTTGCGAGATCGATTTGTGCTGGTCCGTGCTGCTGTCGTAAAAGCCGCCCTTCATGATGACGCAGGCGCCGCGGCTATCGATGGTCGGTTTGTTGTATTTGTTTTCGTGCGGCAGGTAGCCCCAGGAAAAATATCGACCGGCGCCGCGACCGAATTTTCCGAGGCCCACGTCCTCTGCCATGCGCCAGAACAGTCCGAGATCCGAATCGGCGTGCGCCGGGCTTTCTTCCAGCCATGCCATGAAGTCCTCATACGAGCGAATCTGCTCGTAACGCTCCATCGAGCAACCGAGCCAGATCGGCTCGATCCAGCTGCGACGGATGTGTTCGAGAACCGACCAGGCGCGGGTCACGTCGGTGAGCGTGGGAGTGCACATGACGCCGCCAGGCACCATGTAGCTGGAATGAGGCCACTGTCCCCCGAACAACGCATAGATCTCGACCGGACGGCCCGAGATCGAGATCCCGATCTCGTAGTGCTTGCCCGTGTACGGCGTGTAACGCCGCATCGCTTCCTCGTAGAACTTCGATCCGGCGTACTTACGGTTGGTGAGGTCGATGATGAACAGCCCATAGTGATGCCGCGCGAGACTCTGCAAGGACTCGGCGATCTGTCCGAGATTACGGGCCAGGATGGCGTTACGTGGGACTTCCGTTTGCCAGGCCGTATCGAGCGCCCACGCGGCGCAGGTCAGATGCGAGGCGCCGCAGATACCGCACGCGCGAGGCGTGACGATCAAGCCCGCTTGCGCGTCCTTGTCGCGCAGGATCACTTCGAAGCCGCGAAACAGCGCCGCTTGCGTCCAGGCGTTCACGACGACCCCGTCTTCGATGTCGACGCGAACGTCGAGATCGCCCTCGACGCGGCCGACAGGGGAGATATCCAACGTTTCGATCACGGCCATGCGCAACTCAAACTACGAAAATGTCGTCTTCAACCCAGCGGGGCGCCGCGGCCTTCGAGACGGCCAGCATCTTCACGTATCCCACCTTCTCCACGCCTGTGGGGAGGGAGCGGGGAACGCCCATGACGGTCTGGGTCTTGAAGACGGTTCCCGGCGCGAGATCGAAGAATGGAAACTCCGGTTCAGTACAGCCCAGGCAAGGCATGCCGACGCGGGTCTTCGAGGAGTGGCGGTTCCAGAGTATGCGATTGCACGGCGAGTGCGTCATGGGACCTCGGCAGCCCAGGTCGTAGAACAGGCAACCTTTGCGCTGGCCGAACTCCGTCGCCGAGACTTTATAGGAGAAGTGCATGCTTCGGGTGCAGCCGGTTTGCGTGAAGGTGCTGAAGAACGTCTTCGGCCGTTGCAGATCGTCGAGCGACAGATCTGCGCCTCGGCCGGTCGCGAGCGCGACCAGCATCTGCGTGATCCAGTCCGGGTGCGCCGGGCAGCCCGGGACGTTGATGACCGGAAGGCCGGCGCGCGAGCGATAGTCTTTGCCTAGAAATCCACCTTGCTCGCGCTTCAGAAACTGCAGCCCTATGCTGTCTGTTGGATTGGGCGCAGTGGCTGGGATGCCACCCCACGTGGCGCAATCGCCGATGGCCATGGTGTAGTTTGCCTTGGCCGCCAGCTCTTGCACCCATTGCATCATCGGACGACCGGCGAAGCGGTTCCATTCGCCAGTGCCGTTGGGTGCGCGGATCACCGTGCCTTCCAGGACGAAGATGTCCAGCGGAATCTCCTCAGCCACCAGGGCTCGCAGCAGGTCGCGCAGCCGGTCGCCCAACTCCATGCCGAGGGACGGATGCCACAGCACATTGATTCCGAAATCCGTCACCAGATCGCACACGCTGGGCTCCTCGGCGTTGAGGAACGACATCGTGTTGCCCGAACAAGCTCCGCCCTGCAGCCAAATGAGATTGGCCATTGAGACCTCCGAAAGCCATACTGATCTAGGACTTGAACTTGGGGCGCGCGCCTGCAGTGGGTCCGCGCTGTCGATCAAGTCGCTATCATCTCGCTGTAATATGTCAACAGAACTCAGCCCCTCAGCTCACCAGCCAACCATTCTAGTCGTCGAAGATGAGGTGCTGATTCGCATGCACGTCGTCGATTCTCTACGCGACTTCGGCTTCACTGTCTTGGAGTCCGGCGATACGGACGAAGCCACCGCGCTGTTGCAAGCCAACGCCGTCGACCTGGTGTTCACCGACATCACCTTGCCGGGCGAGTTCGACGGCTTCGGGCTGGTGGAATGGATCCGCGCACGGACCCCGCGCCTGCCTGTCATACTGACCTCGGGCGGCCACAATGCCGAGCTGGCGGCCCAACGCTGCAAAGGCGAGCCGTTTCTGGAGAAGCCGTACGATGTAGTCAAGCTTTCTGAATGGATCGTCGCCATGTTGGCGCGGGCGGGAACCGCAACCTAACGGCCCGCCCATCGCGAGTATCCGCGCGCATTTCGATTCCGTCCAGCCGCAGTCGTTGCGTGTAAAATCTACCAGGGATGTTGCTCACAGAGCTGGCGGGATTCAACGAGGGCGAGGATGTGACCCAGATGCTCTCGACGGTTCCGCGCACGGCGGAACTCTTGGAGAAGTGGATCGCGCTGGGCCTGCAAGTGGATCAGCAAGCATGTGAGGAGCGCGGGTGATTCTGCGCACCGGACGAGGCAACGGAGCCCGCGGCATCTCAACTCTCGTCTAACTTGCAGTTTCCGTCTCCGGTCAACACGACTGCATTCGAAGCGACTACTATGCGGGGGCGTCCCAAGCCGCCTCGCGCGACGAACTTAGTTTGCCGACCAGCGTTAGGTACGGTGGCGCACACGCGGCCAAGTCTGGAGCCCATACGTCGAAAGGACACACTGGATGTCGGCTGCTCATTGTCCTCGTCAGAATCACCTGCTGGCCGCGCTGTCGCCGGCCGATTTCGAGCGCGTGAGCTCCAGGCTCACTCTGGTGCCGTTGCCGCTTGGCGAAGTGCTCTATGAATCCGGCAGTCGTCAGCGCGCGGTCTATTTTCCGACGACTGCGATCGTCTCGCTCCTGTACATGCTGGCAGACGGCGCCTCGGCCGAAATCGCGGTGGTCGGCAACGAGGGCATCATTGGCGTCTCACTATTCATGGGCGGGGAAACGACGCCGAGTCGAGCCGTCGTGCAGAGCACGGGCTACGCCTATCAACTGTCCGGCAAGGTCCTCAAGGATGAATTCACTCGGGGCGGCGCCATGCAGCACCTGTTGCTGCGCTATACGCAGGCCCTGCTTACGCAAATGGCCCAGACCGCGGTGTGCAATCGGCATCATTCGCTCGATCAGCAACTATGCCGGTGGCTGCTGCTGAGCCTCGATCGGCTGGTGGGAAACGAGCTCGTCATGACGCAGGAGTTGATCGCAAATATGCTCGGCGTGCGCCGTGAAGGCGTGACGGAAGCAGCGGGCAACCTGCAGGACGCGGGTTTGATCCAGTACAGCCGTGGGCACATTACGGTCCTCGACCGCACAGGTCTCGAGGCTCGCACTTGCGAGTGCTACGCCGTCGTCAAGAAGGAGTTCGATCGGCTGCTGCCGGCAACCATCGAGCCCTGACGCGTTCCGCTTCGAGTTGGCGCAGATGCGCGTAGCCAACGAGCTATTTGCCTTGCTCATCCCAAAAACAAAATCTCAGGGATTGCAGACTTGCCTTGAGCGTGATCGGCGGCACCTGCCGGAACAGCGGGACGCTGTCGTGGCATCTCTGCAGATAATAGTTAGGAATGCGCGGGCTCGGATGTACATTGCGCATCATAAGAGCGCGTACGGGGCGAAAGTGTTTGTGAGCTGCCAAAGCGCACACGGCGTCGAGGCATGCTGATAACTCGCGACCGTGTCCTTGCACGCAGTCATGTCCAGCGGATCACGCGTGCCGCTCACGCCGCCGTTCCTGCTGCAGGTGCCGGTCGAACGACAGGTTCCGCCACTCGATCGAAAGTTGTAGCGCGATCGAGTTTCAATGTGACCGTAGTCCCGCCTCCGGTGGCGGGTGAGGCAACATCGAGCACACCGCCCACTTGTGCCGAGAGAAGGCGCATCAGCTTCAGGCCCATGCCGTGTTTGCTGTTCATGGGGTTCGCGCCAGTTCCAGTGCCGGTGTCGGAGATTCGCAGGACCAGTGCTTGCCCGGCGGAGCAGTGCAGCTGCACGCTGATCTCACCCGAGGATTGATCTGCAAACGCGTGCTTATAGGCATTTGTGACTACCTCGTTGGAGAGCAGCGCGATCGCAATCGCATCGTCCGCCGACAGCGATATCGGATCGCACGAGACTTCCAGTCGCACGCCCGGGCAGGTTTGGCCGAATGATCTTGCGAGCGCATCACACACGGCTTGCAGCAGGCGCGGCATGAAAACGCTCTGCGTATCGTTCGGTTCGATGCAGAGTAATGAGTGCACTTCGGCCAGCAGTTGCAGTCGTGCGTGGCCGTCGAGCAGGGCTCGCCGCGCCTCCGCCGAGGACGTCGCTTTGGCTTGCATGGTCAATAGGGCTGACGCCGCCTGCAACGTATTCTTGGTTCGATGGTTTACTTCATTGGCCATTGCTTCCTTGAACAGCAGAGCGCGCGCGCTTTCCCGTGCAGCAGCTTCGGCCCGCACGCGCCGGATGCGCTCCTGTTCCACATCATGGGAGAGCAGAGCTCGCTGCGCCACCTGAAGTGATTGCAACACAATGAAGGCGCGCTCGCGGTCTCTTGCATGCTCCTGGAGCCGCAGCGCCAGCATCATCTGCTGTGCGAGCTGCTCTACGATACGCGCATCATCGTAGGTACAACGAGCGTCGGGCTCGTGATGAGCAATCCAGAGTGTGCCGTGCGCGCATCCTGTGTCGTCCAGTAGCGGGACGATCAATGTTTCGATGATGGGGGGATGGGTGCCTTCAAGCCACGCGAATACACGTGTCGGTCGTGACACCAAAATCGTCGTACCTGCATCCAGGCATAGGCCACAAGGACTTTTGGTGCGCGTCGCGTCGATCCCCTGGTAGGATGCCAGGCTTCCGTGAACCAACTCCCATCGTACTGTCGTCCCGTCGGCTCGATCCGGTCGGAGCAAGCTAAACCCAGCAGTGCCCGCGTGACACAGTTCGTGGGCGATTTCGAGCACACAGGGCAGAGCGGAGGACGGATCGGAAGCAAGCTTACTCGTCAGCTTGGCGGAAGCAGCTGCCTCGGCTCGCAGATCCGGTCTTTCTTTTCGCTGCGGTAAATGCGTAGCGATCGTTACGAGATCGCGCGGCGGTGGTCCTGCAGCGACGGGTGTTGCCGCTTTCACGGCCCGCTCCCGCAGCGAAAAATTGAAGCGCTTCGGTCGCTTCTCTCGGCAGGATCTGAGACGAACGGCGCGAGTGTTGGGCTGATGGCCGCATCGTCTCGTTTACGGGCGAACAGCACTTGCTTGTCGGCTTGGTAGCGTACCAGCAACTTGCTCGAGAGCGCGGAAGCGGCTATCGCATCGATGCGAGCGAGCGACGCGTCGTGGTCGTATTGGCTGTCATTATGCTTCATGCGATCCTCCACAGAGTGGCCTTTGTATAACCAGCGCCCGGCAACGCTGCTGGCTTGTGGAGCCGAGGATGGTGCGCCGGCGTACTTCGGATCTCCGTTCGCTAGCGAACATAGGTGAGATGGGGTGGCAGAGCGTGGGACCGAAACGCGCTAGGTCGGCGGGCCCCGAGCGCTGGGTCGCATGCAACTGTTGCTGCGCGTGCGAAGTGAATCTAACCCTTGCGCGTACATATGGTTTCCTCGCCCGTAACACTCGCATGAGCGGATCTCCAGACCCGCTCCGTCGGTGATGGTGATATCACCGCGGCTGTAGCGGATCAGCCCGCGCGCCTGCAGTGCCCGCGCGGCTTGGGTAATTCCGACGCGCCGTACGCCCAGCGTGGATGCGAGGAATTCATGCGTGAGATGAAGCTCGTTCGCGCCAGCGCAATCGCGACTCATGAGCAGCCGGCGAGCGAGACGCGCTTCCACTTGGTGGTATCGGGTACATGCCGACATTTGTGCCAGCTGGCGCATCGAGACATAGACGTAGCGCGCCAATCTCTCACGAAGCTTGGCGTTCTGTTGGCATTGACGCCGGAACGCCGGCGCACTCATCCGCAGTGCAGTCCCCACGCCTTGCACGATCGCCAGTTGCGGCGAGACGCTCACATCCAGCGTGAGGGCTGAGCCGAGCATGCCTTCGTTACCGATGATTCCGACCTCCAGTTGCGCGCCGTTGTCGAGCGTGACGATCAGTGAGATGAAACCGGCGGTCGGAAAGTACACATGGTGGATCTGTTCACCTGCCTCGGCGAGAATATCGTGGAGCTTCAGTTCGACGTGATCGCAGCTCGCGACGAAGCGTCGTCGCCCTTCGCGGGGCAGCGCAGCCAGCAAGCGATTTTCGGAACCAACAACCATGACACACGGTACAGCGGGGAAGTCTTTCGGTCCGTGCGCCAGCCAACATGCGGGCTGTGATCAGGTCTGTCCAGGCAGCGGCTCGCAATGTTCGCTGGCGCACTGACGGCTGGGCGCACGTCATCGCGTCAGTGGCCATGTCATCAGGATCAGCGGTACGCCCAACCCGATCACGAGTAGAGACAGCGGCGCACCGAGACGTGCATAGTCACTGAACCTGTATCCGCCCGGGCCCATCACGAGCGTGTTGCATTGATGCCCGATCGGCGTGAGGAAGTCACAGGCCGCCCCCACCGCGACAGCCATAAGGAATGCATCTGATTGAAAGCCGAGGCGGCCAGCGAAGCTCGCGGCGATTGGCGCCATCACGAGCACGGTCGCCGCATTGTTCAAGAACGGTGTTAGCGCCATGGCTGCAATCATGATCAGCGCGAGCGCCCCGTACGGCGGCAGTGAATGGGCGAGGTTCGACAGACCGGTCGCAATGAGATCCGCGCCACCCGTGGTACGAATCGACTCACTCACCGGAATCAGAGCGCCGAGCATGACGAGCAACGGCCACTCGACCGTCGCATAAGCCTCACGCAACGACAGCGAACCAAACAGCACTACGAGCAATGCAGCGCCGAAGAACGCTAAGCCCACCGGCACCAAACCGGTGCCCGCCAGCAACATGGCGCCCGCAAGAACTGCGATCGGGATCACGCCCCGTCGTACATTGCCGAGCATGATCTCGCGGGCTGCTAGTGGCAGGCAGCCTAGATCTCGCAAGAGCGCGGGCATGGCTGCGAGCGATCCCTGCAACACGATGATGTCTCCCGCACGCAGCTGGATGTCACGCAGTCGATCCGCAAAACGCTGGTCACTGCGACTCACGGCGAGCAGATTCACGTTGAATCGAGCATGCAGAGCCAGGTGTCCGACAGCCTGATCGATGAGCAGCGAGCCGGGACCGATCACGGCTTCGACCACGCCGATTTCCTCGCTGGCCTTATCGCTCCTCGTGCTGCGATCCTCGCCCACCAGTTCGAGTCCAGCCCGCGCGACCGCTTGCTGTAGAGCCGCCGGTTGCCCCTGCAGCAGCACGATATCGTTCTCTCGCATTATCAGATCGGGCAGTGGCGATGTTTGCTGCCCGTCGCGAACGATCGCCGTCACGGTGACTTCCGTGCCCGCCGACTTGCGAACGTCGGCCATCGACTTGCCGGCAATCGCGGACCCCGCGCGTACGCGACCTTCGGTGAGATAGTCATGAATGTCCATGGCTTCGCCCAATGTCTGCGCTCCCCTGCGGTCGAGCGGCACCAGACGGTATGCGACCGCGAGAAATGCGATTCCAACGGCCGCGAGCCCAATACCCACGGGTGCGAAATCGAACATGGCGAACGGCGCCCCCGTGATCTCGGCCCGCAAGCGCGAAACGATGATGTTCGGCGACGTGCCGATCAGCGTTGAAAGTCCGCCGAGCAGCGAGCCGAACGCCATAGGCATCAGAAACACCGACGGTGAGGTCTTGGAGCGCTTTGCCATCTGAAAAGCGACCGGCAGCATCATCGCGAGCGCGCCGATGTTCTTTACGAATGCCGAAAGCACGGTCACGGTCGTGACTAGCAGGACGAGCTGCGCACGTGTCGAAGTGATGTTCGGTGCGAGCGGATACAAAAGCGCTTCGATGATGCCGGAGCGCGCCACTGCCGCACTGACCAGCAACGCACTGCCTACGATAATAACGATGTCGTCGCCAAAGCCGTTGAAAGCGGCGTCGAAGGGCACCACGCCGACCGCTACCGCAGCCAGTAGCGCGAGCCCAGCGACGACGTCATATCTCAGGCGCCCCCATACGAACAGCGCCATCATGCCCGTGACGATCGCGAAGGCGAGGAACTGCTCGAGCGTCATGTTGTCGATTCCGCGACGGCGCGAGGTCGAGCGTGTTTAGTTCGCGTTACTCGTCGCTGGCGCCATATGTCTTTCTATCTCTCGGAAGGAGGTCGCAAGGTGACCGCCCCGTCAGGTGCAGGATTACGGGCCCGGATCCGCCGCAATGCGCGCCGGCGCGTCAGTGAAGATCAATTCAACCCGACGATTCGATTGGCGGCCATCGGCGGTATCGTTGCCGGCGATGGGAAAGTTCTCACCCTTGCCAAGTGCCGTAATCTGGCTACGTTCGACTCCCCGATGCGTCAGGCCCATCTGCACGGACTGAGCGCGGCGCTCGGACAGTCCCTGGTTGTTGTCGCTCGAACCAACGTTGTCGGTGTGACCTTCGATGAGCACCTTGCGCTGCGTTTGCTGCTGCAATGCCGTGGCGAGGCGATCCAGCGTCGCATAGGCGCCAGGTTTCAGCGTTGACTGCCCGGTGTCGAACATGACGTCGCCGAGCGTCAGGACCAAGCCGCGTTCGGTCTTCTTCAGTTTCAGATCGGCAAGTTCCGTTTCGAGAGAATCGGCGCGCGCCTGCGACGCAGTTGCCTGGCGACGAGCCTCGTCGGCTTGGTCGGTGCTTTTCTGTACGTCACGCTCACGCGCCTTGATCAAAACCGCCTGGCGTTGCGCTGTGCCGTTCGCGACCGCTTCCTTTGCCTCCGCGGTCAGGATCTTTTCATTGGCGATTTGCGCGCTGAGCGCCGCATTAGTCGCTTCGAACTCCATATCCGAAACCCGTGTTTTGGATTCGGCGAGGCGATCCGCCGCGTCCAGGGAGGTACGCGCATTGGCGATATCGGCAGCCGCTATGCCGGCGCGAGGGGACGATTCCACCTGCGACACCAGTGTGCGGGCGCGCTCCAGAGTTTCGTTGCGTTCGGGAGTGGCGGAGCACGCGCTCAGGACTGCAGCGACCGCCACGGTCAGGACAATCTGTTTGTTCAAACTCATATATTCCTCGGTTATGTCTTCGATCCTATCGCTCAGCGTGTCATCGGAGAGTTGCGCTCGGATTCCAGCCGCAGCATCTCCAGACTCGCGAGCACTTCATCGGCGACCTTGCGCGCGTTGTCGCTCTGCGACTTGGCCACCGCAAGCTCGGCGTAAAGGTGGGCTTGCGCAGCCATACGTTCTGCTTGCTCATGCTGGCCATTCGCCAGCGCGCTCTTTGCACCGGCAATTTTGTCTCTGGCCTGCTGTAGTTCGAGCGCGCCTTGCTCTGACCGCCCAAGCGCCTGTTGGGCTTGCTGAACCGAGGTTTCGCCTTGGGCGACCCGTTCTTTGGTGATCGCCGATACTCCAGTGCAGGCGCTGAGTACGGCAAGCATGGCGATGCCCAGAGGCAGTGCGAGGACGCTGCGAGGGGAAAACAGGTTTCTGAGGGCTGGGACGGACGATTTCATTGCTGCCTCACGGTCTGGAGTGCAGCGGCCCGGATGAGGCCGCTTTGATTGCAGACACGATGCGCTTTCGTATCCAGGATCTCGGTACGCTGGCGCACATAGGCGGGCGCGCAAACTGGCGCATAAGTGTCGGGTGAGTAAGGCGCCGCCGAATAAACTGCGATCGCGACGACGTAAGGCTCCACTCGGGCGCGGGTCACTTAGCGGCGCACATCGCCTTCAGTGCGGATGCTGCCGCCTTCATCCTCCCAGGTTTTGATAGCGGCCTTCTGCAGCCCGTCCTGGGTACCGCCGTCGTGCAGCGAGGAGGGCGAGAGCGGTGAGCCGGCGTGCTCGCGATGCGCGGCGGGCTCACTGACGACCGTTGCCGCTGCGTTAGCGGCTTCGCTGCCACCCCGTGAATTGCGGCAGGCATTGATCCACGGATTCTGACGCCAAGTTCCTGAGTATTGCCGCCGCGGCGTGCTCCAGCGGCTTCTGATCGTAGTGCGGCTCATGAGTGCCTCCGTAACGAGGTTGATGATGCAGTGGCTGAGATTCGCGCTGCCAATTGCTACGGGCGTTGTCACACCGGGCCGTGGCACCGACGTCAATGAATCTTCGATGATCACCTCGACGCGTCGAACCCGGTTGTGGCTCGGTAGCCGAATCTTCGAAAGTCATGACCGAGTGAGGACAAGGACCGCTCCAGCCACGAGTCGAAGCACGACTGTGCGCCAGGGCAGTACTATATCGTCGGTGCGGTAGCGAACTTGGTGCGTGCTGGCGGGAGCTTTGGGCGGGACTATGTTCGTCAGCGCACGGATGTTTTCTTGCACTCGCCACATACTGCGGCTTGGTTGCCAGGAGCAGTAAATGATTTGCAGATCAGTCTCGGGGACACCGACGAGTATGCGATGCGTCGCTGGAAGCTTGCTGGCGATGCTGCTGATGGTGCTCACGCCCTTGGGTTCATCGTCACTGACAGAAGCAGCGGACACTTTGCCGGACAACGCCGTTGCAAGTCGCTACGGAACCGGTTTTGAATGCATGACGGGCTTCGGGCGAGTCGCCAATCGCTGCGCGCGCGTGGTGGTGCCGGCCAATGCCTACTTGGATGCATCAGGGGATCAATGGCGATGCGACCGGGGTTACGTGAGAACAAATGATGCATGCACGCCGGTGAAAGTCCCGCAGCATGCCTACCTGGATCATTCATTCGGCAGCGGCTGGACGTGCGATCGCGGCTATCGCGAGGCGCAGGGTCGATGCGTGGCTGTAAAGATTCCCAAAGACGCGCACTCCGTTGACTCCTCCTATGGTCAAGGATGGGAGTGCGATCGCGGCTTCCAGCTCTCGCAGGCAGCGTGCATTCCCATAGAGATACCGGCGAATGCATTCCTGTCGCGCTCCGGACGCAGCTGGGAGTGCGACCGAGGCTTCCGCCGCGATCAAGCCACTTGCGTCCCGGTGGAAGTCCCGCCGAATGCTCACTTGGGCTACTCGGGCGACACGTGGAAATGCGACCGGGGATTTCATAGCCACGGCTCGGGCTGTGTCAGAGACTGATCGGCGCAAGAGGTAATTTGAGCAAGGGTCGTTGCGGGCGCGAACAGCGATGGCCATGACCGTGCCCAGCAATTCCGGTTCAAGGTACGCCAACAGTTCGACCTTCCAGGTGCGCGTTCTCAAGTAGACGTCGGTGCCAACGCGTAGCTGCGGAGGGTTTGCGCGAAATCCTGCAGCGCTCGGATGCCGCTCGCTTCGGCTTGTGCCAGACACTCTCGAAAATGCTGCAAGAGATGTTCATTGCTGACGTGGTCGGCACTCCACAGCAAGCGCAGGCGCTCCCGGAATTCGTAAACGGCTTTGAGCTCTTGATTGGCGGCGAGCACATCCTGCAGTCTCACGCGGGCCTGCTCAGTCAGCAGGATGGGATCCCGGATCAGCAGATTTCGAGACCGTCGGTTCAGTGTGCCTCGTGTCCGTTGTACTTGCTCCTGAAACACAGGCAAGATGACGCTGCATGCGTACTCCCGCGAGACGTGCATACGATTGATGATCACTGCGCGTAGCGCCTCCAAGTCAACGTGCTTTCGCGGTGCGACCTTCACGGGTTGTGGAGCGATGCGAATGACCCTCGCCAGGCCGACCGCCTGTAGCAAACGGATGTACAGCCAACCGATGTCGAGCTCCCAGCGTCGAATCGAGAATTTAGCGGAGCTGGGGAATGCGTGATGATTGTTATGCAACTCCTCGCCGGCGATCAGGAGTCCCCATGGAACAATGTTGCGAGCGGCGTCTGGGCCCTCGAAATTCCGGTAGCCGGTGTGGTGGCCCAAGCCATTGACGATGCCCGCCGCAAACAACGGGTTTGCCGACATCTGTACCGCGACGATGATGATCCCTGGAACGCCGAACAGCAGCAGATCGGTCGTCACCATCAACACGATGCCGAGGTGGCGGTGGCGCCTATATAGATTGCGCTCTATCCAGTCGTCGGGCGCGCCTCGGCCATACTTTTCCACCAAGTGCGGATTGCCGGCCGCGGCCCGGTACAGCTCGGCGCCTTCGAGCAACACCTTACTCAGCCCATAGACGAGCGGGCTGTGTGGATCCTCGGAGGTCTCGCAGGCTGCATGATGCTTGCGATGGACCGCGACCCATTGCCTCGTCAGAATGCCGGAACTCATCCACAACCAGAAACGGAACACGTGGCGCACCGCTGGATGCAAGTCAACGCTGCGATGGGTCGCATCGCGATGCAGATACAACGTGACGGCCATGAACGTGAATTGGACCATCGCGAACGCGGCTAGGACGTAGCCCCAGAATCCCAGGTTAAGGATTCCATACAGGAATTGGATGTCCATGCAAGAAACACTCGATTCAGCCTGACGTCCCGAGAACGCCTCTACGGCCGCTCTAGTTTCGAGGACGGCTGAGTGCACCGCGAATGGATGTGTTTGGCCTGCCACTTGTAGAAGGTTTCCGGCCGACCGAACGAGGCGGGTTACGTCGCTGAAGTCGATCGAAGAGTTGCCAGGCGAGCTTGGCTGGGCGCTGCCCTGTGGATCGCTCCATCCCCTGGATCCTGACAATACCCGCGCCGTTCTTCTTCGCATCGCTCCGGAGCATGAGCACGATCCCTTGCAGCCGGTGCCGCACCTGCCGGCACGTCTACTCAGGCCTTTGGAAACAGACTGTTCAGCTTCTCGATGGTGTCATCAAAGGCCCTTTCGATTGCCGCCTGATCATACGCGTCCGGGGTAGCGCGCACTCCTGCGTCTCTTGCGAGACGTGCGTGTTCAACCAGAGCGTCGCGCTGGGCGGCAAGGCGTGCATGTTCTCCGATGCGTGAGAGCGCACGGATCAGCTCGATGATCACTGCAGGGTGCTCGGCCGCCGCCTGTCTTATCTGGTTAAGCGCGGCGCCAAGAACGCCGGCGTAGTTGTTGGGCTTGCCGACCACTCGCACCACGCCGTTCTGGTCCCGATAGATAGGTAAAGCGATGTGCTTGCCGGCGAGCTGACAGAGTGCACCCCTGAGACGGTCGATAACGACCAGGCTGGTGTTCGCGTCATTGATGCCGGGGGACAACGCGCGCAGGGCGATGTCGACCAGGTGCCGGATCATGAACTCTAAGTCCTGGGTGGGTGTGCGGCGGCGGCCGATCAGGATCTGCTCGTCGATAGCGGTAGCTAGTTCCTGATTCAGAGCCTCGCGCGGATACACGCGTCCGAGCCAGCCGTCCTTGCACATGAATGCGCCTGCACGAAAGCCCAGCTGGATATGGACGTCGTGTCTAGAGGCGAGCGTCAACAGCTGCTCGTACTTCACGGCCTGGACATAACCTTCGTGACGAGAGCGCACGATCTCACTGCGGGCATCAAAGTCGCCGGGCAGAGTCGCTTGCTCTGAGGAGTCGGTGGCTGCTTCAAGCGGCGGAAGCTGCGTCACTATCCTGGTCAGCTCGTTGGCGACACAGCGAATGACTTCATCGGCCATGATGGACCGCGAGACAAAGTGGAGGAAGAAAAGCAGCACGAGGACGCAGGCAACCCCCAACAGCCAGGCTGCGCTCACAACAACGTGCGGCACCGCATCCGTGGTCATGTCTTTCTGCACCGACCGGAGGGCCACAAGGCAGTAGATGATCGTCATGGCAAGCAAGCCAAGGGTTAGCTTGGTGCGCAGGCTAGCCATGTACGTTCGAATCAATCGGGTCCCGAATTGATTGGCGGCCAGCGATAGCACCACGATGGTGATGGAGAAGACGACGCTGGACATGGTGATAATCGCTCCCACCAGCGTCGATAGGAGATTGCGAGCATCGTCGCCGCTGCCGCTGAAAAGATGCCACCGTCTCAAGACATCTTCGCTCCAATTCAGCCCGTCCAGTGCCAGTGCGCCGTTGAACAAGAGCAGCGCAGCTGCAGCCATGCCCAGTGGTATTGGCCACAGACCGGTTCTGAGCTTTTCCAACCAGACGCGAAGCCGGTCCATTTGCGTTGCAACCTCAGTGCCTGGTCCAACTCGGCCGGATTCAGATCGATGATCCGATTCTCATGATGCGTTTCGCCAGCAACGAGGCGCTGCCTGTCCAGGATGGTCCTGTGGCGTGTTCGTCATTGTGCCTTCCGGAGATGTGTACTGGTTGAGGGCTGTGTTGACTGAACCCGATACTGCCAAGGAGGTTCCAAGCAACGTGGCTTGCAGCTGGGCTGCCAGCAGCCGCTCGTGTGAAGGCATGCGCCGCGTGCGAGACATCGAAGTCACGAATGACGCGGCGGCGCCCCGAAAATGCATGAGCCAGTTCGGCGCAAGTACTGATCTTTCCGACCCCTGTGTACGGGTTCGCAGAGAACCGGCACAATGCTGCAGCCGCAGGCGCCCGGGGGAACTCGCTCCACAGTGCTTGTGGAATGCGCTTCAGGTGAGAAGCCATAACCGGGCCCCACTTGCACCGACGAGACGGGTCATTCTTACAGGGTTTTAGTAGTAGTATTGGGAATCAGCCTATGAGTGACATACCGGCGCCTGTCGAGAACATCCCTTCGTTGCCAGTCCCGCTGGAACGCGACGTTTTTCTGAGAACCCTGATTCGGGAGCTGGCCGGCACCCTTCAGGAGGTCGTCGGGCTGGAAGAGGCCGCCGGGTACATCAGCGTGGTGGGGCAACGAATCGGCGATCAGATCAACGAACAATACCGGGATGCTCTCGGCACAGCGGCTCTCGATAGCCACCAGGTTGCCCAGGTCCTCGTCGATTTGAAGCGGCGGATCCAGGGCGACTTTTATCTGATCGAGGTCACCGACGAGAAAATCGTTCTCGGCAATCGCCGGTGCCCATTCGCCGAGAAGGTGATCGGCCGTCCCGCCATGTGCATGATGACCTCCAATGTCTTTGGCGTCATCGCCGCCGAAAATCTTGGTCAGGCGAAGGTAGTACTCGAAGAGACCATCGCATCGGGCGCAGCGGGCTGCCGGGTGGTCGTCTATCTGAAGGAGACGCCGGAAGCCCGGGCGGCTGCCGGCCGCGAATACTTCAAGAGCTGAGCAGGCGATGTTCACGGAAGAGTTCGCGCGCTTTGCGAACCTCCTTTCCGAACCGATGCTGCTAGTCTCCAGTGGCGGACGCGTCTGGGCCGCGAATCAGGTCGCCGAGCACGAGTTCCTGGCTGGCAGGCACGCCGCTGGCGAGGACATGCTTGCCGATCTGGTGGAGAACGCGCCAGAGAAGGTCTTCAGTTACCTGAAGCTGTGTTCGCGCAGCAGCCATCCATTGCCGGGCTCGCTGACATTCCGGCACGCTGCCGCGATGATCGAATGCCGCTGCTCGGGCGTCTCGTTCCGAGCCCGCGATACGGACGGCAATCCACTGGTGCTGCTGCGGTTCGTATCCAAAGCCACATCGGTGAACAACTTCGTGGCGCTCAATCAGCGCATCGCACAGCTGTCGAACGAAGTGGCGCTGAGGCGGCAAGCACAGCGCGCCGCGCTCGAACAAGGTGAATTGCTGCGAGTGACGCTTGCCAGCATCGGTGACGCGGTCATTACGACCGATATCCGCGGCAACATCACGTTCATGAATCCCATCGCCGAGGCGCACACGCAGTGCCCGCTCGGACTAGCGTTGGGACGGCCTATCGAGGAGGTGTTCGTCATCCGCGATGAGGAGCACGGCAAGCCGGTCGACAACCCGGTAAGACGCGTCCTGCGTGAAGGTCGCATCGTCGCGCTGGCGAATCACACCGTGCTGGTTAGCAGGCTGGGCGAGATACTGCCCATCGAGGACACCGCAGCCCCCATCAAGGTGAGCAATGGCGAACTACTCGGCGTCGTGCTGGTGTTTCACGAAGTGGCCGCACGCCGCCGGCTGGAACGGGACCTGATCAGACAAGCGGAAGCCCTGCGGGAGGCTGATCGCCGCAAGGACGAATTCCTTGCGACCCTTGCGCATGAGCTTCGCAACCCACTGGCTGCCCTTTCGGCCGCATCACACCTATTGGCCAAGTCTTCACAGAAACCCCACCTGGCGGAACTTGCAAGAGACGCCCTACAGCGCCAGGTGGCGCACATGGCGCATTTGCTCGACGCGCTGCTTGACGTCGCGCGCATCACTCATGGACGAGTACATCTAACCAAGGAATACATTCCTCTGCAGACTTGCATCGACGCGGCGCTGGAAACGATCAAGCCATTGCTGGCGACCAGGCCCCATGAACTCTCGGTGGAATTGCCGCAAGTGTCGCCACGCGTGCATGCCGATCGCGTTCGCGTAACGCAGATCCTGGTCAACCTGCTCACCAATGCCATCAAGTACACCGATGCTGTCGGGCGAGTCCGATTGCGCGTCGAAACCGTCGGCAGTGAGGTTGTGATATCGGTGCAGGACACGGGCATCGGCATTCCACCGGAAGATCTGGATCGCGTTTTCGAGATGTTTTCTCAAACCCGACCTGCGATGCACCGATCGGACGGCGGGCTGGGCATCGGGCTGTCGCTGGTTCGAAGCCTCGTGCAAATGCACGGCGGAAGCGTGCGCGCGCACAGCGCCGGAATTGGCCAGGGCAGCGAATTCGTTGTGCGACTTCCGCTCGCCCTCGATCAAGCTGCGACGGCAGGCCCGGATCATCGAAACTCCGCTGAGCCCAAGCGGACAAGTGCCCGCCGCATCCTCATTGCGGACGACAATGAGGACGGGGCGATCACCTGGGCTGCCTTGCTGGAGCTCGTGGGGCATTCAGTGCGCGTCGCGCACAATGGGCGCAAGGCGTTGGAGATCGCCGAAACGTTCGCTCCAGAAGTCGCCATGATCGATATCGGCATGCCTGAGATGAACGGTATTGAAGTGGCGCGGGCACTGCGCAGCAATGCCAGTGGCAGACGGATGGTACTGATAGCCGTGTCCGGATGGGGTCAACCGCAGGACAAGCAGCTCGCACTGGATGCGGGGTTCGACTTTCATTTGACTAAGCCGGTCGAGCTCGAGGCCATAGAGGCTCTTCTCGCTTCGATGCCACAGCCGGGCAGCTTCGACGGCTGATCGAGCCTCGCCACTGGCCGGCCTGACGCCGGCGGTAGTCGGCCTCATCGCGGGAACTACAGTCGCGCTATCGGTCCCGAGCGTCAAGGATGTGTATGGGGCTGCGGTGTTCATCATCGCGCTGGCATTGTTGTGCTATTCGAGGCACAAACTTATCGTGCCGCTAGCCGCGGCTGGGGCCGCGCCAGCGGCGCGATTGCGAAACCGCTGAGGTCCTCGAACTGGAGTGAATGCATGACCGACCTTACCCGCCGAGAAGTCCTTCAAACAGCCGCGCTTGGAGTCGCTGTGCTTGCCACTACCGATGCTGTAGCTCAACAGAGTTCGGGGGCTGCGGGGCCTGCGTGGTCGCGCACGATCGAGCCGAAGCCTCTGCCGTTCAATGCCAGGAATCTCAACGGTCTGTCGGAGAAGCTGGTCGTCTCTCACTGGGAGAACAACTATGGAGGTGCCGTCAAGGCGCTGAATATCGTCCGGCAGAGGCTGCGCGCGCAGCTGGCGTCTCAAGATCCGCCCTACATCTATAACGATCTGAAGCGGGAACACCTCATCCGCACGGGCTCGGTCGTATTGCATGAGCTGTATTTCGGCAATCTGGGCGGCGATGGCAAGGCGCCCGCACAGCTCAGATCGGCGATCGCCAGATCGTTCGGAACGTTCGATGCCTGGGAGAGTGAGTTTCGCAAGATCGGGCAGGGGCTCGGCGGCGGTTCGGGCTGGGTTGTCCTGGGCTACAACGAGCACTTGCAACTGCTCGAGAACTATTGGATGGCTGACCATGCACACAATCCACCACACACACGGCCGGTGTTGGTGATGGACATGTATGAGCATGCCTATCACATGGATTTCGGCGCGGCGGCAGCCAAGTACATCGATGCGTTCTTTGCCAATGTAAATTGGGACGAGGTGGCGAAACGCGTCACAGTGTGAGCGTTGACCTTGGGGCTGAGATCAGGATTAGCCCCCTTGCCATGGATCCGGGTAAGGCAACTCCGGTGGGTCGACCGGCAGAAATGATCGTGTAAATCTCTCGGACTGGGTACGTGTCACTCGGCCATGGGTTGAGACAACCCCGGCGAGCCCATGACTGAGCGAGCGAGGGGCACGCACTGGTCTAGCCAATCACATCAAGGCATCGAGCACGCAACGCCGGCGCTCAAAAAAGTCAAAAGTGCGCGGCGTCCGGCCAAGCGTATTCCTTGCCACGGCTCCACCTTTGCGCGTGAGCGAAGAATAAAATCGGGGAGCTGTCATGAGAGTTCAGTTTCGCGGTGGCCGCGGCGTGTTCGTCAGCCTCGGCGCGATCGGGCAATCTTTGCTCGCGGTCACGGCCTACGGGCAATCCAGCTACGACGGACACGCGCGGATTTTCCGCTGCGCTTGGGGAGAAAAAGACGCGCTGAGCGCGGGACGAGGATCCGTGGCGCTGCAGTGCCGACCCATGCTATGGCGTATCAGCGCGACGCTGCGTGGAATGAGATCACTCCGAAAGTTCGCTCCTCGCGAACAGTAGGGATCTGAACCCTTCGCGGGATAACCGGGCGCGCGCACCGACGTTGTCGCAGATTTCCGCGATACACAGATCGTGGATCTCGTCGCGACGGGTTCACCTCAGAGGCTCGAGAGCTTGAATGTGACTTATAAGGGGGGCAGCTCGCCTTCGTCTCGGTCACACTAGCGAAGCGCTGGCTGCTGCCAGCTTCGTATCGTTTGCGAACTTCAGTAGATGTGATGTTTCCATTCCACGTAGTCGACGCCGCTCATCAGCGCATGGCTGGTTGACACGGGCAGCTCGATGATACCGACCTGTCGCAACACCTCGGACTTGCGTCGTTAGCGAGCGGCACGCTGGAATAGAGTCAGCGCTCCCTGAATCAGTTTGCGCATGGCTTCGGCAGCTGCATCAGCGTCACCCGCCAATATAAGCTTGGCAACTTTCTCGTGAGCGCGGGCGCTCGCGATCTTGACTCCTTTGAGCTGGTTGGTGCGATGGATGCTGACCTGCAGAGCCGTGGCGACCATTTCGCGCAACTGCCGATAGAAGCGGTTGTTGCTTGCCTGGAGAACTGCCACGTGAAACGCAATATCGGAAGCGAGTGCATCGTCGTCGCCGCGCTCGGCTGCATACATCCTGGCGATGGCTTGCCGTATCGCGGCCTTATCGGCCTCCGACGCCGCAACGGCCGCCAGCGCGGCGGCTCCCGGTTCGACCGTCAGGCGGACCTGTGTGAACTCGATCAGCAATGGCAGCGAAAATCTTCGCGCGAGCGTCCAGTGCAACACATCCGGATCGAGCAGGTTCCAGTTGTCCTCGGGTGCAATACTGATACCGTGCCGGGGGCGTGAAGTGATGAGCCCCTTGGCAGCCAGTACTTTCACGGCTTCGCGCAAAATGGTGCGCGCCGCTCCGTACGTTTCGCACAACTCGCTTTCGGTGGGCAGAGAGGTATGCCCGAACCGGCCCGTGACGATGCCGACCCCAAGGTCCTGAACGATGGCTTGGGTGAGTCCGCCAAGCACCGAACGTCGCATCGTTGGCATTGCATGTGGGCTGTCTTGATTTCGTGCTGGGGAATTCCGGCGGGCTGCGGGCATCAACATGCACCATCGATCGCTCTGAATTGCACACATTTATAGGCATGATCAGGCGTTTGCAAGCGCTTTCATGCGGGGCGCGCGGCGTTTTCAACGTGCGGCAAACTTTCGCAAGTAATCCTGGTGCGAGTGCAGCTGGCTGACAGAGTGCTCGAGGGAATGCTCCACATCCTGGAGCAGCTTGGAAACCTTCTTGTTGAAATCGGACGCGACCACGGCCGCGCTGTAGTCGCGCGGAAATATCCCATGCTTGAGATAGGATTCGATTTAACTGTGATCGATTTGCATCGGCTCCCTCCTGCACCGTCTCGCGGCGCAGGAGGGTCTTTGGCGCTTAGAAAGTGGCTCGAAGCCCAAGCTGATAGCGCACGCCCGACATTTCCACCAAGCTGACGCGATCTCGCTGGCCCAGGTACATCAGGCGAGTTTCGTTGGTCAGGTTGATGGCCTCCAAAGCAGCCGTCAGGTTGTCGGTCACGTCGTAAGACATACTCAAATCCAGCTGACCGAAATCCTCGGTGTACTCCGGCTGCAGGCCGTCGCCGGTGCGGCTGCTCATGAAGTTGTCGCGCCAGTTATATGCCAGACGCGCCTGGAATTTGCCTTTGTCATAGAACCCAACGACGTTATAGGAGTGCTCGGCAAAGCCTTCCAGACTCGATCCGGGCTCTGGAACCCCGGGTTGGTTGATCGGGGCGGCGTCCTTATCTTCGCTATCGGCAAAGGTGTAGTTCGCCTGCACACCGAAACCATTCCAGAACCCCGGAAGATAACTGAAGTAGTGAAGCGCACCCAGCTCGACGCCCTGGACCACACCGCCCGGGCGATTTTCTTTGCGCGTCGAAACGAAGTTGACGACCTGGCCATTGGCCGCGTAAGCGGCGGCGAGCGCCGGCTCGATCGGACCGTCCCAGGGGCCGACGGTGTTGATGGTCGAGATGAATTTGCTGATGTCTTTGTAGAAGTAGCTGATCGAGTAGGCGCTGTCTTGTTGAGAATAGAATTCATAAGACAGGTCGAACTGGCTGACCTCATAGGATTCCAGATAGGGATTGCCTCCAGTGATGGCCACCGTGGGGGCATTCACTCCGCCTGACTCCTGCAGGTTTACGCCTTGGTCGCCCAACGCCGGGCGCGTAATGGTTTTGGCGGCGGCGCTGCGCAGGTAGTGGCCGCCACCAAGATCCAGCCTCAGGTTGAAGCTCGGTAGAAAATGATCTTCGTCGGTTTCGACTTCCAGGACCTTGGGAGAAGTCGTGGCAGTGTTGACCACGTGATCCGGCAAGTTCGACGCCTGCGGATCGAGCCTTAGCAGATCGATGGTGGAGGCCGTACCGATGCTGGTGTTGGTGATGGAGACGTAGCGAACACCGACGTTGCCGGCCCAGCCGACACGACCGATGTCGCCTCGCAGGTTGAATTGCGTATAGAGCGAGAGGGTGTCTTCGTCGTTCTCGTAGGTACCTCCCGGGCCGGGGTAGACCGTATCCCAACCTGCGTTGACGACGTCGGCACGCCATGCTTGTGTGGGGTCGCTGGCCACCAACTGCTCCAGGTAGGCTTGGGTTGCCGCGCGATACGCTTTGATGTCCCGGATTTGCACCCACTGACGCGGGAAGTTGCCGCTGATGCCTCGCATGAAGTTGCTGTCACTCAGCTCCAGCACGCCGCTCGGCAACACACCGATGTTCGGGTCGGTTCCCCAGGTGCTGCCGTCGCCGATCCACATGCCGGCGCCGTTCCAGGTTTGGCCGCCGCTGGCAGCATCGAACTCGGTACCAAAATCCGCGAAACCGATGGTGCGTTGTTCGTAAGCGACGCCGACCTTCACGGAGCTGAGGATCCCGGCATCGACTTCATACAACGCGTCCAGCTTCAGCTCGCTGACCTCATCCTCGACCTCTTCGGCCGCATGACGCTGCCACGCGGCGCGTACTTTGGAGATATCTGTCACATCCAGGCCACCTGTGGTGGTCATGGAGGGGATGTCCGTGCTGTAGTCCAGACTGATCTCGCCCGGGTCGATGCCGCCGGCGTCATTGAACAGTGTGTAGTGCAGGGCCGTCGAATCGTCGCCCTCGAAATCTCTTTCCGCTTTGGAGTAGGAGGCATCGAACGCGAGCGTGAGAGCGCCTCGAGTCCAGAGGCTATTCAGGCCAAACGCATCGGTGGTGGACTTTTCATCACCATAGACCACGTTCATTTCCACGTCGGTGTTGGCAATGGTCGATTGGAGAATCGTGCCGGAGTCGCTGACCACGGCTCGGGTGTAGCGGGACAGTACCTGGTTTGGAACCTGCAAGCCCGAGCCCAGGAAGTCACGGTCCAACCGGGTGTGGAACAGATCCACGGTGGTGACGAAGTGATCGCTTGGCGCCCACTGGAATACTGCCACGGCACCAGCTCGCTCGCGCCTCTCATCGACCATGTTGTAGCGCGTTCGACCGGGGCCGCGGCTGCCCTCCAAAGTAGTCGGCTGACCGTCCTCGCCCAGGGTCTGATCTCCCATGGGTAGTCCGTAACCGGTACCGTTGGGCGCGTACTCGTTCCAGATGCTGCCGCGGTAGCTGTCGATTCGTCCTTCGGATTCTTTATAGGTGACACCCAAAAGCACGCCGACCGTGTTGCCGGCGAAGGTATTGCTGAGGAGGCCGCTCATCTCGGGATTCACGTCTTGAGCCAGGTCGTGATAATTGCCGTTCACTGCGGCTACGGCATTGAAGCCGGGGTCGTCCAATGGACGCGGCGTTCTGATATTGACGTACGCGCCAATGCTGCCTGCCGCCAGGTCCGCGGTAGGCGATTTGATAACATCGGCGCCGCCGATCAACTCGGAGGGCAGCACTTGGAAATCGAAGCTGCGCTGTCCAGTGGTGGTCGCCAGTGAGCGGCTGTTGAGCTTCACCATGTTGAACTGGGGACCGAAGCTGCGCACGCTCACCTGCGAACCCTCGCCGTTCACGCGAGAGATGGAAACGCCGGTAATGCGCTGCAGAGACTCCGCCACGTTCTGGTCGGGGAACTTGCCGATATCTTCCGCAACTATGCTGTCCTGAATCACGTCAGCATCGCGTTTCAAGTCCACCGCCTCGTTCAGGCTGGCGCGAATGCCTGTCACCACGACTTCTTCTAGAGAATCGGATTTCTCGGCCGCCAGCACCGAAACGCTGGTGACGAGTAGTGCTGGCGCGGCCAATGCAGCGGCGCGGCGGAACAGGGACAATCCGACCCAGTTATCCGACTCTACTTCTCTAGTGAGCATAGTCTCCCCTTGTTGACGTTCATCCGTTATGTACGACTCACTGATTTATTTTATTTTTTGGAAGCTATAACAACGACGGAACGACGAAGCCCGCCGCGACGAGTGGTCTGATCATCGCCAGCGATTTCTGCGGGCTGCTGCTGAAGCCGTGCATGAACTCGCGGATTGGAAACAAACCGTGGCGATTGGTGCGTTGTTGACCGGATCTCCGCCAGGAGTCGCGGTGGCGGGGCAAAAAGTTACATCTTTCCATGATCTTGACCCCCCGTAGTGGTTGTCGCACGCATGCGGATGCAGCGGGTGCCGTTTCCCTGGTCCTCGTCGTAAATAATATAAATAGTGGTTAACGTCAATCGGGATCGGGGTCACCGGCGCGTCGCGCGGAATTTCCTACGCTATGGCTGGTGCGACAATTGTATTACTTATCGAGATCCGCTACGGTGTGTCTCATATCGGCGAGCCGGGCGCGCGATCGACGGCTCGAAAGCATCGGGGGGAACCGTATGCGCCAGTATTCACGGATGGTCTCGCGTCAATCGCTGGAGGGCGCGGCGAATGCCGCGGCCGACTATCCGATATCACTGACTTCGAGAACCGCGGCACCGCCTTTTCCTTTCACGGCAAGCAGCGCGATCCATCTGAATTACCTGCACACGCGGCGCGAAGTGGCCGCGAGTGGACCGTTGAACGAATTCGAATGGTGACTCACTTCATCGAGCGGAATGGCAAGCTCGGAGGGAGGTGAAACGAACGCACTCGAAAATCAATGACGCGCACCAGGCGACTTGGCGCACGACCCGCCAGGTTGCAGTGCGCTTCGTCGAGATACCGGCGGCGATCGAATGCGATCGCGTGCATTCATGCGGACAATCCATCACCGAGGGAACGTAGTCATGGAACAAATCAGGAAACATCTCATCCATCGAAGGCGGCACGTGGCTCTCTTGTCCACCCTTGTCGCCGTGAGCGCGGCACTCTGGGGTACAGTGGCGAGCGCGCAAGCCGTGACGATTCAGGAAAACACTGCGGGCTTCTGCAGCGTGCAGGGCTCGGTCGACAGCAATCACAGCGGCTTCACCGGCAGCGGGTTCGCCAACGCCGATAATGCCGTCGGCGCGGGCGTCGACTGGAGCGTCAACGTGTCAGCGAGCGGCGTCTATCAGTTGCAATGGCGCTATGCCAACAGCGCAAGCGACCGGCCGGGCAGCGTGAGAATCAACGGCGTCAATGCAACTACGGTGGGATTTCCATCGACAGGTGCGTGGAACAGCTGGACGGTCGTCAATACGACGGTCAACCTCAACGCGGGTGGGAACAGGATCCGACTGGAGGCAACCACCAGCGCCGGCTTGGCGAATGTCGACTCGCTGACTGTTACCGGAGGCGGTACGGTGCAGGCCGATTCCTGTGGCAGCGGAGGAGTTTTCAGGCCCAGCTACATCTTGGGCGCCGATATCAGCTGGACTCACGAGCAGGAGTCCATCGGCCGGCGCTACAGCGACAACGGGCAGTTCAAGTCCATCGAGCGGATCCTGGTCGACCACGGCTTCAACTACATTCGGATCCGCACCTTCGTCTGTCCGCAATGCCCTGGCGGTTACCTGGACAATCTCTATTCCGGTGCGGGCCCCACTGAGAACTGGAACGACACCGCCCATACGATCAGCCTGGCCAGGCGAGTGAAGACCTGCGGCATGGGTGTCTTCCTCAGTTTTCACCTGAGCGATACCTGGGCATCCATCGGTCACCAGTATCGGCCGTCTCAGTGGCAGGGGATGAGCGATTCGCAGATACGCACCGCCTCATACAATTACAGCAAGGGCGTGCTCGACCAGATGGTGGCGGCGGGTGTGAAGCCGGACATGGTCCAATGCGGCAACGAGAACAACACTCACATCTCGGGCTATTCTTATAACAACTGGGCGGGATTCTCCGGTGTGATGAACTCCTGTCTCAGAGCGGTGCGGGACACCGACCCCAACATCATCACGGTGGTGCATCATGGTCGGCCGCGCCCCGACGGTGATTTTCCCAACTGGCTGAACAGGATGTTTGCCAGCAACCCGCCAATCGACGCGGACGTCGTCTGCGGCTCGACCTATGGAACCACCAACAACGGCGCGGACTGGCGGGATATGTTCACCTCCGTCATCACGAACTGGCGTAAACCCGTGATGAGTTGCGAATACACCAACGTTCGTCGGGATCTGGTCAACAGCACCATCCGGAACATGCCGAACAACATGGGTTGGGGCACATTCATCTGGGAGCCGACGGCGTGGGGCGACACCAAGCCGTTCAACTTCAGCAACAACGTGTACTCCACGAACGCGGACATGGACCAGTACGCACGCATTGCTCGGGAAGCCGGCCTGCCCGTGCCTTCCAAACCTGCATCGCAACTTGCAGGCACTACGTGTCAATAACCAGCGCCTGACGCAGTCGAGCCCGCACACGCGGGCTCGACCTTCACTTTCTTGGCCAGGCAAGGAGGTCCCATGAAGCCATTCAAAACGATGGGTGCGACGTTTGCCGCAGTCCTGCTACTCGGCATTTCGTTCAGCGCTCGAGCTCAGTACGTGACGATTCAGGAGAACACGCTGGGCTTTTGCCGTGTGGAAGGGAGCGTCGACAGCAACCACGGCGGGTTCACCGGCGCCGGGTTTGCCAACGCCAATAATGCTAGCGGCGCGGGTGTCGATTGGAGTATCAATGCGCCGGCCAGCGGCGTCTATCAATTGGAATGGCGCTTTGCCAACGGTGCGAGTGATCGACCCGGCACCTTGAAGATCAACGGCGCGAATGTGACCACGGTGGGATTTCCGTCGACGGGCGCGTGGAACAGTTGGACGACCGTGAATACGATGCTCAGCCTGAGCGCGGGGCGAAACAGCATCCGCCTGGAGGCGACGACCAGTGCAGGGCTGGCGAATATCGACTGGTTGGCTATCACGGGCGCCAGCGCCCCGCAGGCGGCCGATTGTGGTACTGCCGGCACCGACGGCGACTATTACGTGGCGCCCGGCGGCAGCAACTCGAACCCCGGCACCATCGACAGGCCATTTGCATCTTTGCAGAAAGCCATCGACGTCGCTCAACCGGGCGACCTGGTGTATGTTCGCGGTGGCGTCTACAACATCACCAATCCGGCGATACCCTCGGCCGGCATCAATTTCTGGAAGAGCGGCAGCTCGGATGGCAACCGGATCCGATATTTCGCCTACCCGGGCGAGCGTCCGGTGCTGGATTTTTCGAATCTTCGCATCCAGCCGGATCCCGAGTACACCTTCGGCGTCCTCGTCAGCGGCTCATACCTGCATCTGAAGGGCTTCGAGATCCGCAATGTCCCGATGAACACGCGTTCGAACACGGGCGTGAGAGTGGGCGGCGACGCTTATCGCAACATCTTCGAGTTGCTGGACATCCATCATATCCAGGGTACCGGCATGTTCATTCATACCACCCGCGGCGGACACCTGATCCTCAATTCCGATTCACATGACAACTACGATCCGCGTTCTCACCAGGGAGATGGCCAGAACGGCGATGGATTTGGCGTGCACTACCAGACGGCGGGAGATGTCACTGTTTTCCGTGGTTGCCGCGCCTGGTGGAATTCGGATGATGGCTGGGATTTCATTTCACAGGAAGTGCCGGTCATCGTGGAGAACAGCTGGGCCATGGGCAGCGGTTACATCAACTCTGGTACCGCGCGTGCGCAGGACGGCAACGGCGCCGGCTTCAAGATCGGCAGCAGCAAGACAGGCATTCGTCACGTGGTTCGCAACAATCTGGCGTGGGGGAACCGCAGCCAGGGCTTTTATGCCAATCATTCCGCGGGCGGCAACGATTGGTTCAACAACACGTCCTATAACAACGGTGTTCAGTACGACCTGCTCGCCAGCAGTTGGGATGCCAACGGCAATCGGACCGACGGCGTGATTCTGACGGGCGACAAAGTCCACCGCATGAGGAACAACATCGGCTATCCGAACAGCAACAGGAACATGCAGGGAGTGCAATCTTCCTTCAACACCTGGGACCTCGGACTAGCGCCTGCGAGCAGCGATTTCGAGAGTCTCTCCGATTCGGGCTTCATGGGGCCGCGCAATACCGACGGCAGCCTGCCCAATCTGAACTTCCTGAAGCTGCGAGCCGGCAGCCGGATGATCGATCGAGGCACGAACGTGGGGCTCCCATACTCGGGCGCCGCTCCCGATTTGGGTGCGTACGAACGATGAGCTGCTGAGAGCAAACGGTCCGGGGTTCTAACCACCCCGGCGCATCCTGGTGTGATCGTTCGGGGGGCTAATGTTCAACGTCAGATGGATCTCACCGCGCCTGATGCTCGGCTGCGCAGCGATCCTGTGCATTTCGCTTGCTGGCCCGGTGCAGGCGGCGTCGCTGCTGGAGGTCGACGCCAGTCGGCCCGGGCCAGCCGTGCAAACCGGCCACCTGAAGATGGGGACGGCAGTCTCACCTCGCGGCGAAACGCTCGAAGTCAACAGCCGATATCTCACTCGCAACGGAAAACCCTGGTTTCCTGTCATGGGCGAATTCCACTACACGCGCTATCCACGGGCGTATTGGGAGGAGGAATTGCGGAAGATCAAGGCAGCCGGCGTTCAGATCGTGGCCTCGTATGTTTTCTGGAACCATCATGAAGAGCGCGCCGGCGAATTCAATTGGAACGACGACCGGGATTTGCGCGCGTTCGTCGATCTTTGCGGCAGGCTCGATCTCTATGTAGTCGTGAGGCTTGGGCCGTGGGCTCACGGCGAAGCGCGATATGGCGGGACCCCCGACTGGGTGGTGACGATGATGCCCACGAGGCGCAACGACTCCGCTTATCTGCAATACACCGAGCGCTTCTGGAGGCAAGTCGGCCACCAACTGCAAGGCCGTTTGTGGAAAGACGGCGGACCGATCATTGGTGTGCAACTGGAGAACGAGTACAACCTGGCGGGCGAGGGACGGGGCCCCGAGCACATTTCGACCCTGAAAAAACTGGCTTTGGAGATCGGCTTCGACGTGCCTTACTACAATGTGACGGGATGGGATGGCGCGCTCTATCCGGTGGGCGAAGTGCTGCCGGTCTTTGCCGGCTATCCCGACGATCCCTGGGATCGCAGTGCAAGCATGTTGCCGCCGAAGGAAGTGTACGCTTTTCGCTTCGACAGCAGAGTTGCCGGCAACGTGGGCACCTTGACGGCGGCGGCCGGGCAGGGCAGCTGGGTACTCGATGCGGATAAGACTCCGTTTCTCGGGGCGGAGTTCGGTGGCGGCGTTCCAGCGATGTATCGGCGCCGCCCCCACATCACCGCGGATGACATCGGCGCGATGTTGCCCGTGCAGTTGGGTTCCGGCGTGAATCTCTATGGCTATTATATGTTTCACGGCGGAAGTAACCCGCAGGGCCATACGACGCTGGAAGAAAGCACGCTGATCGGTGGTTACAACGACACGCCGATCATCAGCTACGATTTCCAGGCCCCCATTGGCCAATACGGTACGCAGCACGAGTCGCTGGGGCGAATTCGCCGTGTGCATCATTTCCTGGACGCATTCGGGTCGTCGCTCGCTCCCATGCATGTGCATGCCCCAGCCAGACTGCCGGCATCGCCATCGGATCTCGGCACGCTGCGCTTCTCCGTGCGTGGCCAAGGCGACCGTGGCTTCTTGTTCGCGAGCAACTACGTTCGGCAATATCCGATGCCAGCTCGCGAAGACGTGCAATTCTCCGTCAAGCTGCCGAGCGGCGAGCTGGTGTTTCCACAGCAGCCGATCGACATTCCTTCCGGCGCCTATTTCATTTGGCCCATCAACCTGTCGCTCTCTGGCGTTAACTTGCGCTATGCCACTGCTCAGCCGGTCACTCGTCTGGACGATCAGGGGACGCCGCTGTACGTCTTCTTCGCGCAGCCGGGCATCCCAGTAGAGTTCGCTTTCGACCAGGCGACCGTGCGCAAGGTCAGCGGTGGATCGGCAAAGCGGACAGCCCTGGCGAACAAGGGAGTCGTTGTCGCTGCTGGGATCAAGCCGAGCACCGCTGAGGCGCTGCGCGTGGTGGACGCCGCGGGGAACACCATCCGGATCATGGTGTTGAGCGAGGAACAATCACGCCAATTCTGGGTGACTGACCTGGGAGGCCGTCGGCGGGGCATTCTCACCTCGGGACAGCTACTGAGCTCCGACTCGGGGCTGATCGTGCGCAATCTGGAGGAGCCGACATTCCGAATCGGAGTGCTTCCGGCGCTGGACCCGTTGCCCAGCGGCAATCTGGCGTTGCGCAGGGAACGCAACGATGGATTGTTTCAGACATTCGAGGCGCGCACCGCGGCGAGGCAAGTCGCAGTGACGGTCCAGAAAATCCGTGCCGCCGATGCAGCACCCAAGATCATGGTGGGAGGTACTGCCAACGCTGCGCTTCAGCCAGCTCCCGAGCAGTTCGGCCGTTCGGCGGCCTGGACCGTCACCGTCGCGCCGAACGCCCTTGAGGCCGTGAGCGATGCCTATCTGGATATCGACTATCAAGGCGACGTCGGGCGGCTGTTCGCCGGCACCACGTTGATCGACGACAACTACTACAATGGCATCACATGGCGCGTCGGCCTGAAACGATTCCACGAGGAAATTCGCAAGCCGTTGACGCTCACCGTGTTGCCGCTGCGGGACGATGCTCCGATCTATATCGAGCATCGCGCGCGCTCGTCCTCCGCCTTAGACGGTCAACTTGCGGAAGTGGTCCGTGCGCGAGTGGTGCCTGAATACGAGTTGCGATTGGATGTGCCTGGCGCGCACTGACCGGTGTGGCGCGCACTTCGAAGCTGGCTCGCTCGCGAATGGAGGCATCGATCATGTCGGCCGTCGACCTGATCAAACAAACCATGAAGGCAAAGAGCGCTGCGTCTGCCGCGCGAGCCAAGGGGGGATCTCCGCCTGCCCGATGGGACTTCCGGCCGTTCTTCGAGAGCGGCGCCGCGGCGGGCAGCAGCGCGCTCACCATCCAGATCGGGAGCACGCTGTCGTTCAACATCATCATGGGCGCTGATTACATCCAGCACGTCGAGCGTTTGCGCCGCGCACCTGAGTGGCCCGGTCCCCAGAGGTCGTGGTGAGCGACCTTCAAGATATATTCAATCTGGTGAGAATCCGGTTCGGCTCCATGCAATTTGAATGCAACTGACCTCCCTCCAGAGTCAGCGCGCTGCCGTAGTGCGACATACTGCGCACTTGAGTTCATTACAGCTCACTAGCATCGATTTCCGGGCACATTCGATCAACTCTCATTGCCGGCGCGCGCGCCTGCGCGGCTAACACAGGTTCGCCGCGTCACATCGGCCACAGCGGCCTTTGGCGGCTTTGCCGATGATTCAATCGGAGCGCCTCGCCGTTCGCAATGGAGTGGTCAAGAACGCCAGTCGAGAATCCGCATGAATCGCATCTATCGTGTCATCTGGTCCGAGGCGCAGCGCGCGTGGGTGGTTGCTTCGGAGCTGACCAAGTCGCATGGCAAGCGCAGCCGCTCGCGCGTGGATGTTGCGGCTCCAATCGTTAGCAAGCTGTTCGTCGGCGGCTTCGCGGCGCTCCTTGCCTCGACGTCATGGGCCGTGGATAGATACTGGGACGTCAATCAAACGGCGCCCGGCAGCGGCGGATCGGGCCTCTGGGATCTGAGCAATCTATACTGGAGCCCGAACGCCAGCGATACGCTCGGCCCCTACAACCAAGCGTGGAACAATGCGGCGCTCGATCACGCAATCTTCAGCGGCACGGCTGGTGAGATAACCCTCGGCGCGCCGATCACCGTCAACGCACTGACCTTCGACACCACCGGTTATACGATCTCGGGAACGGGCGGCAACATTCTGACGCTTGCCGGCACGACGCCGACCATCACGGTCAATGGCAGCGCCAGTACCACCTCCACTATCAGCGCTGTAGTCGCCGGCTCGGCGGGGCTCACCAAGACAGGAGCGGGCACGTTATTCCTGAACGGACCGAATACGTTCAGCGGCGGCATCACGCTGAGTGGCGGTACACTACGCGCTAGCAACGATGCTGCGCTCGGCGCGATCGGCAACACGATCACGACCACGGCCGACGCAGGGCTGACCATCGATTCGGGCTCGACGACCCGAACTGTGACGATTGGCGCAGGCACAACGCTCACGTTGAACGGCGCCGGCGCAGGATCGGCGCTGCTCACAGGTTCGGGCAACCTCAACGCCTTCTTCGGCACGACGCTCAGCAACGACAACAACGATTTCACCGGAACGGTCACGCTCAGCGGGTGGTACGGGAACACCGGGAGCATCTATTTCACTTCGGTGCGCAACGTCGGCGAGGCGAGTTCGCTGGGCGCTGGCGGAACCATCACGTTCACCAGAGGAGATGGTCAGGATCTCATACGCTATATCGGCGATGGCGACGTTTCGAACCGGGATTGGGTGATGGAGGGCGGAGGGCTGCGCCGTTTCCTCAATGAGGGGACGGGAACGCTGTCCCTCAGCGGCGCTTTCAACCTGGCGCAAAGCACCCGGTTCGAGGCCGCGAGCGCGGATTTCGAACTGCTCGGCGTACTCAGCGGCGGCGCTCCCGGGGTTACCTTCATGGCCGGCTCGGGCCGCAGCGTCACGCTCGGCGAAGCCAACACGTTCACCGGTAATGTCACCTTGAGTGGTGGTGGCGTCATCAACGCTTCGGTTCTCGCGAACGCCGGGCTCGCCAGCTCACTCGGACAAGGATCGCTGGTCACGATAACCGGTACCACCCTGCGCTATACGGGCACGGGTAACAGCACCGACCGGCCCGTGACGAGCAGCGGCACCGCGTCGATCGTCAACGACGGCGACGGTGCACTCAGCATGACCGGCGACGTCTCACTCACCGGGACGCTGACGCTCGGCGGCACCCATAACGGAACCAACACTGCCTCCGGTGTCATCTCGGGTGCGGGCGGCATCGCAAGCGCCGGCAACGGCGTGTGGGAACTGACGGGCGCCAACACTTATTCTGGCGCGACGACGGTGAACAGCGGCACGCTGCGCGCGGGCACCGCCGGTGCGTTCGGCGCCTCGACCTCTTATGTCGTCAACGGCGGCACTCTCGATCTCAACAATTTCGACGTGACGATGCGGACCCTTTCCGGCACGGGCGGCACCGTTGCACTCGGCACGGGCGACCTGACAGTTGACGTCGCCACGGGCGAAAGCCCGATCTATGGCGGCGCCATCACCGGTCCCGGCAGCTTCAGCAAACTGGGCGACGGAACGCTGACACTGACCGGCGCCAACACCTATAGCGGCGACACCATTGTCGGCGGTGGCACGCTCGCGCTGAATTTCGGCGTTGCCGGCGCGCCGACGGAAAACATCATTTCGAGCTCGTCCACCCTCAACATGACCGGTGGCACGGTGCAGATCATCGGCGCGGCGAGCGAGGCGAACAGCCAAACGTTCGACGGCCTGAATATCACAGCCGGCAGCAACAGGATCACGGCGACGGCCGGTAGTGGGGGCATGACGATCAATTTTGGAGACGTCTCGCGCAGCGGCGGCCAGATCGACTTCGGCATCGGCAGCGGGGTCACGATGAGCGTGGCGCCGGACACCACGCTCGGCGGCTGGGCGACGGTGAACGGCTCCGACTACGCCGACTTGGACGAGAACAACAACATCATCGCCTTCACTGACTACGATCTCGAGGACGATGCCGGCACCTGGGGCGATAACGACGTCGTCACGGATACGGGAGGCACGACGGACTCGCCGTTCACAGGCACTGTGAGCGACTCCGGCGGTGACAACATCGTGCAGCTCGGCGGGCTCCGCTATACGGCTCAGCGCAATTCGCAGGTCGACGTTGCGGCCGGCCAGACGCTCGGCGTCGACGGCACCATCATCATCGCCGACGATGTCGGCTCGACTAGCCAGACGATCTCAGGCGGCTCCGTGAGGGGTGCTGCAGGCGGCGTGCTCGGCATCCAGCAGAACAGCGCCGGCACTTTCACTATCAACTCCACCATCGTCGACAATGGCGGCGCGACGGGTCTCACCATCGGTGGCACAGGCACGGGCAGCGTGGTGCTCGGCAACGCAGCCAACACGTACAGCGGAGCGACCTGGATCACACGAGGCAAGCTCTCCGTCGGAACGCTCGCCAATGGTGGTGTGGCAAGCAGCATCGGCGACTCCTCGGCGCATTCATCCAATCTGGTGCTCGAAGGCGGCACGCTCAGCTATACCGGCGGCAGCGTCGCGACGGATCGCGGCTTCACGCTGATGCGCTCGGGCGCCGTTAGCGATGGCACGATCGAGGTTACGCAATCTGGAACCAACCTCACTTTCGGTGGCGAGGTCGTCAGCTCCGACGGCGCCGGCCTTGCCAAGTCGGGCGCTGGCACGCTGACACTCAGCAACGGCAACAACAGCTACACCGGTGCTACCACTATCAGAGGAGGCACGCTGGCCGTAACCACGCTCGCCAACGGTGGCGAGGTGAGCAGCATCGGAGCCTCGAGCAACTCTTCGTCCAATCTGGTGATCGGCAACGGTGCGCGCCTGCAGTATGACGGCGTCACCGATGAAAGCGACCGTGGCTTCACGCTCGGCACCGGCACCTCAGGCGCAACAATCAGCGTGACCTCTTCCGATACCACGCTGACGCTGAGCGGAAACGCGGTGGGCGCCAACAACTTTGTCAAAGAAGGTGCCGGCACGCTGGTGCTTGCCGGAAACAACACCCAGAACAGCAACACTGTGAGAGCCGGCACGCTGCGCGCCGGCTCCGGAACCGCCTTCGGCCGGGATATCGGCCTCATGACCGTCGCGTCAGGAGCGCGGCTGGAGCTTGCGACGTTCAGCAACATAGTGGGCGGGCTGCTCGGCAGCGGCACCGTCGACCTCGGCGCGTCTGGGACGAGGCTCACCCTCTACACCAGGACCGCCGAGTTCACCGGCACGATCACGGGAGCTGGCGAGCTCGCCGTTACGGGCGGTGCCGTGCAGACGCTCAACGGTTGCAACCATGACTATACGGGCGCAACGATAGTCAGCTCCGGGACGCTGAGCGTCGATTGCATCCGCAACGGCAACGTGGACAGCGGCATCGGCGCATCCGGCGCGGCCGCCAGCAATCTGGTCCTCGCGAACAACGGCACTCTGAGATATACCGGTGGCAGTGTCATCACCGATCGCGGTTTCCATCTCGCCGACGGTTGGGGTGGTATCGACGTGACGAACGCCGCTAGCACGCTCGAGTTCACCGGGAATATCACCAACGCTTCGGGCGGCGGCCTGGTGAAAGACGGTGCCGGCACGCTGAGACTTTCTGGCACCAACACTTTCGGCGCCACACTGGTCAGAGGCGGCACTCTGATCGCCGGCTCGACGCAAGCCTTGGGAGCCGGTCTGCTGACGATTCATGGCGGTGCCACCGTGGATCTGGCAAACCATTCCAACACGGTTGGCGCACTGGATGACGCCGCCGACGTGAGTGCCGGCACCCTGCTGCTGGGTTCGGGGAATCTGACACTCACCGCTGGCTCGGGGCAGTGGTTCTTCGGGAGCATTCAGGGCACCGGTGATCTGATAAAGACCGGCGGTGAACAGGGACTGGGTGGCTGCGGCAACAGTTACAGCGGCGCGACCATCATCCAGGGCGGCTGGATCTACGCCGACTGTCTGAGGGATGGCGGTGTGAACAGCTCCATCGGCTCGTCCAGCGCGGACGCGAGCAATCTCGTCATCGGCGGTCCTGGCAACGCTGGATTGCGTTACACCGGTTCCGGTGACAGCACCAACCGGCGCTTCACGCTGGGAGCAGCCGTGAACTATGTCCGCAACGATGGCACCGGCGCGCTCGCGTTCACCAACACCGCGCCGGTAACCTATTCGGGCACAGGCACTCGCCAGCTGCGTCTCGGCGGCGCGAACACCGCCACGAACATCATGGCCGCCGAGCTCGGCGACAACGGTGCTTCCGCTACGTCCCTGGTCAAGGAGCAGGCCGGTACCTGGCGGCTGACGAACACCAGCAGCGACTACACCGGCGCCACCTCGATCAGCGACGGTGTGCTCGAGGTGGTGAAGCTGGCCGACGGAGGGCAGGCAAGCAGCATCGGCGCCTCGACTGCGGACGCCAACAGGCTGGGGATCGGCACCAATGCGCGACTGCGCTATGTGGGCAGCGGCGACAGCACCAACCGGCTGTTCACGCTCAGTACCGGCACGACCTTGATCGAGTCATCCGGCACCGGCGCGATCAACTTCACCAACAGCGGCGGCTTGATGGGCTTCTCAGGCACCGGCGCGCGTACGTTCACGCTCGGCGGCACCTATACCGGCGACAACATCATGGGCGTGACGATCCGCGATCAGAGCGCTTCCGCCCAGACCAGCCTCGCCAAGAATGACGCCGGCACCTGGATTCTGACCGCCAACAATACCTATACCGGCAACACGGTCATCAACGATGGCAAGCTCATCATCGGCAACGGCGGCATGTCGGGCAATGTCGGCACCGGCCAGGTGATCCTCGCGTTCGACACCGGCACGCTCGGCTTCAACCGCAGCGATACGTTCAACTTTGCCGGCCAGATCAGCGGCCCGGGCATCATCGAGCAAATGGGCGAGGGTACGACGGTGCTGACGGCGACCAACAGCGCCGGCACCACGAGGATCAGCGAGGGCACGCTGCAGATCGACGGCGACCTGACGACCGACACGATCACTTTCGACGACGACGAAGCGACGACGCTCACCGTCAACGGCGCGGTGCACGGCAACGGCGTCGCTGCCACGATCATTGGCGACGCTTCGTCCAACATCGTCAACGTCAATGCAGGCGG
Source organism: Steroidobacter gossypii (assembly GCF_016801985.1). Classification (GTDB taxonomy): domain Bacteria; phylum Pseudomonadota; class Gammaproteobacteria; order Steroidobacterales; family Steroidobacteraceae; genus Steroidobacter; species Steroidobacter gossypii. The sequence continues at coordinate 555,905 of NZ_JAEVLS010000002.1, forward strand.
CACGCTTACCGCCGCCGGCGATCTCGGCGACGGCAGCGATCATGTCAACGTAGTCGGCACGCTCGATACGGGCGGCTCGACGCTGAGCCTCGGCGCGGGCGACGACACATTCACGTTGAATGACGGCGCGACCATCACTGGCACCGTCGATGCGGGCAGCGCCGTCAGCGGCGATACGCTCCAAGTAAACAACGTCGCCGACCGCACTTTCGACGGCACCGGTTTCAGCGGCTTCGAGCAACTCACGAAGCAGAACACCGGCGTGCTGACGCTAACGGGCACACAGACCTACAGCCTCGGCACGAATGTCACAGCCGGCACGCTCGACGTGGACGGCACGATCAACACCGGCGCGGTCACACTTGGCGATAACACCACCTTGAATGTCGATGGCACGCTGACTGCGACGGCCGCACTCACCGGCAGCGCGGGTGTGAACACCGTGCTCGTGAACGCGGGTGCGACTTTGAGCGCGAACGGCAATCTGGGCGACGGCAGCGACGTCGTGACCATCGCTGGTGCGCTCGATACGGGCGCGGGTCCACTCAGCCTGGGCGCAGGAAACGATACGGTCACGTTGAGAGACGGCGCGACCATCAGCGGCACTGGCATCGATGGCGGCGCGGCGATCACGAGCGACGTGCTCGTCCTCGACAACGCGGGGGCATTGACGTTCAACGGTGCGATGACGTCCGGCTTCGAACAGCTCCGCAAGCAGAACGTTGGCACTGCCACAATGACGGGGACGCAGACGTTTGCCGCTACCGCAGTCGACGCCGGCGTTCTCGACATTGACGGCACGCTGAGCACGGCGACGCTCGCCATGGCCGATGCCACGACGCTCAACGTCGACGGCACTGTGCAAGCGGCCGGCGCCACGCAGACCACGATCACCGGCAGTGCAGGCGCGAACACGCTGCTCGTCAACAGTGGCGCAAACTTGCGCGCCACAGGCGATCTCGGCGACGGCACCGACATCGTGACGTTGAGCGGCGCACTGAGCACGGGCGCCGGCTCACTGAGCCTGGGCGCCGGCGATGACACCTTGACGTTGAACGACGGTGCATCGATCGCTGGCGCCGGCGTGGATGCGGCGGCCGGCACCAACGATCGGCTGGTCCTCAACAACGCATCGGCGCTCACGTTCGGCGGTGGTGCCACGACCGGCTTCGAGCAGCTCATCAAGCAAAACACCGGCATCGCCACCATGACGGGCGCACAAACGTTTGTTGGCACGGCCATCGACAGCGGTACGCTGGACATCGACGGCACGTTGAGCACAGCGACAGTTGCCCTGGCCGACGGCACGACGCTGAATGTCGATGGCACCGTGCAAGCTGCCGGCGCGACACAGACCACAATCTCCGGCAGCACCGGCGCCAATACCGTCGTGGTGAACGATGGCGCGACGTTGCTGGCAACGGGCGATCTGGGCGCGGGCGCCGATGTGCTCGATGTCATCGGCACGCTCGATACAGGCGCAGGTACGCTGTCGCTCGGCGATGGGGACGACACTTTCATCGTCCATGACGGTACGAACGTCGTCGGAACGATCGATGGCGGAGCGGGGCTCGACACGCGCGAGTACAACATCAACGGCACCGCGGACGTAGGTTCGCTGCTTGGCTTCGAGGGACTGACGAAGACTGGCACCGGCACGATCAACCTGAATGGGCTGGGATCGAGTCTCGCCGAGGTCGAGGTGCTGGCTGGCAGGCTGAATGTGGCCTCCGGAGCGTCGATCATCGATGCCGTTTCGACCACCGTCGCAAACGGCGCAACACTGGACGTACAAGGCGTCTACAACGGTAGCGCGGGCAACGACACCTTCACGGTGGCAGGTACCGTGAGCGGCGGTGGCAGCGTGGATCTCGGCGCAGGCGATGATGTGCTGACGCTGCAAGACGGTGCGGCCGTCAACATCGACATCGATGCGGGTGCTGCCACGACCGGCGATCGCGTGGTGCTCGACAATGCGTCGGCGCTCACGTTCGATGGCACGAATGTCACAGGCTTTGAAGCCCTGGAAAAACAGAACTCAGGCACCGCGACGCTGGCAGGTACGCACACATACGACAGCACAACGATCTCCGGCGGCATGCTCGATGTCGACGGGACCCTCAACACTGACGCTATCAGCCTGGCTCACGGTACGACGCTGAACGTCGACGGCACCGTCCAGGCGACTGGCGGCGCACAGACCGCCATCACTGGCAGCAGCGGGGTCGACACGGTCATAGTGAATGACGGCGCCACGCTGCTCGCTTCGGGCAATCTCGGCGATGGCAATGACGTGCTTGACGTGGCAGGCACGCTCGACACGGGCGGCGGCACGTTTTCGCTGGGCGCAGGCGATGACACGTTCGTCGTACACAACACGACGCAAGTCATCGGCACGCTGGACGCGGGCGACGGCAACGACCTGCTGAACGTGAACGTGGATTCGGGCAGCCTCGTGCCGCTCGGCAGCACTACCGGTTTCGAGTCCCTCGGCAAATCGGGCCTCGGCGCGCTCGAGATCAACGGCGCGTCCGACTTCGTGGACGTGCAGGTGCAGGCGGGCCTGCTCGACATCAACGTGGGCGGCAGCATCCAGACGCAGACTGCGACCGTGAGCGCCGGCGCAACCTTGAACGTCGATGGCGGCTTCGGGTTCACCACAGGCGCCGATGTGCTTACCGTTGCGGGTACCGTAACGGGCGCTGGCACCATCAGCATGCTCGATGGTGACGATCAGCTAACCGTCCTCGACGGTGCAGATCTAAGTGGACTCACCACCTCGCTCGATGGCGGCGCGGGCAACGACACGCTCACCGCGAATATCACGACGTCAGCCACGCTCGGTGGCGTGGTCGGCTTCGAGACGCTGACAAAGCAAGGCGCTGGCACGCTCGCAATTGCAGGTCCCGCTGGCACTTCGTTCGGAACAGTGGACGTGCAGAGTGGCTCGGTTGATGTTGCCGTCGGTGCAAACGTCACAGACGTTTCCGCGACGACGGTGGCCGCTGGTGCGACATTGAACGTCGACGGCAGCTACGCCGGGAGCGCGGGGAATGACACCTTCACTCTGGCGGGCACGCTCACCGGCGCAGGTACTACCCATCTAGGCGACGGAGATGACCTTCTGACGATTCGGGATGGCGCTTCGCTCGGCATGGTGATCGATGCGGGGAACGACGTGGGCGGCGATCGCGTCGTGCTCGACAACGCCGCTGCACTCGACTTCGACGCAGCGAACGTGGCCGGATTCGAGCATCTGGAAAAGCAAAACACCGGCACGGCGATTCTGACGGGCACACATACTTACGACAGCACAACCGTCGCTGGCGGCACGCTCGATGTCATCGACATGCTTGCAACCGATACAGCCGCGCTCGCCGACAACACGATCCTGAATGTTGACGGCACGATGCAAGGTGCCAGTGGCGCGCAAGCAGTGATCACCGGCAGCACGGGCGTGAACACGGTGACGGTGTCGGCGGGTGCAATGGTGGCGGCGACGGGCGATCTCGGTGACGGCAGCGACGTGCTCGATGTCGGCGGCACGCTGGATGCGGGCGGCGGTGCTTTCAACCTGGGCGCGGGCGATGACACGTTCATCATTCGCGATAACACGACAGTCAATGGCACGGTCGTGGGCGGCGCGGGTAACGACACGCGCGTGTACGACATCACGACGGTCGCGAACGTCGGTGCGTTGCAGGAGTTCGAGGGCCTGACCAAGCGCAATTCCGGCACGCTCAACATCAACGGCCCGGCCCCAACGGATCTGCTTGAAGTCGCGGTCGAAGGTGGCACGCTGAACATCGCATTGGCGGCGAGCGTGACAGGGGTGCGGACGACGACTGTCGACGCGGGCGCGACGTTGAACGTCGACGGCACGTACGCTGGCAGCGCCGGCGACGACACCTTCACTGTTGCAGGTACGGTCGGCGGGGCGGGCAGCATCGACCTTGCCGACGGCGATGACGTGCTGACCCTGCAGGATGGCGCTGTCTTGAATATAGCGGTGAACGGCGGGAATGCGGTTGGCGGCGATCGCGTGGTGCTCGACAACGCCTCCGACTTCACCTTCGATGGTGCAAACGTCGCCGGATTCGAGCAGCTGGTGAAGCAGAACACCGGCACGGCAACTCTCGCGGGCGCACACGCGTATGACAGCACGGCGATCGGTAGCGGCACGCTCGATGTGGACGGCACGCTCGAGACCGCCACGATGACACTCGCGGACGATGGCACGCTGAACATCGATGGCACGGTACAGGCGTCCGGCGGCACGCAAACTGCGATCACCGGCGCGAACGGGGTCAACTCAGTGTTCGTGAACGCGGGCAGCATACTGCGTGCAACCGGCGACCTCGGCGACGGCAATGATGTGCTCGACGTGGCCGGCACATTCGATACGGGCAGCGGTACGTTCTTCCTCGGCGCGGGTGACGACACGTTCGTCGTGCACGATGGCACGGTGGTTACCGGCACGGTTGACGGCGGCGACGGTCTCGACACTCGCGTCTACGACATCGATACCACCGCCACGCTTGGTGCGCTCACGAACTTTGAGGGCCTGACGAAGACGGGCTCCGGCGTGCTGAACATCAGCGGCCCCGGCACCTCGGATCTGGCCGAGGTGGACGTGCTCGGCGGCACGCTCGATATCGCAGCGGGTGGGGGCATCACGGGCATCACAAGCGCTACCGTGGGCGCCGGTGCAATCTTGAACGTCGACGGTGCATTTGACTTCACCGCCGGCGGTGACACGTTTGCTGTTGCAGGCACGATCACAGGGGCAACCTCGATCAACATGCTCGACGGTGATGATCAGCTGACGCTAACGGACGGCGCGGACCTGAGCGGTCTGGCCAGTCCGCTCGATGGCGGCACGGGCAACGATACACTGATCGCAAACATCGCAACGAGCGCCACGCTGGGCGGCGTGAACAGCTTCGAGAACCTCACGAAAGCCGGCCTCGGAACCCTGAATGTCGGTTCGAGCGCCACGTTCGATACGGTGCTCGTTGAAGAGGGCGTGCTCGATGTCGCCTCCGGCGCCACGATCGGAGCGAGCACCGGGTCGGTGAGCGAGGGCGCGACATTGAACCTCGCGGGCGACTTCCTGTTCACCGCCGGCGGCGACTCCTTCACGGTGGCAGGCATTGTTGCTGGTCTCGGCGCAATCGACATGCTCGACGGCGACGATGAGCTCACCTTGCGTGACGGCGCTGACCTGAGCGGGCTCGCCACGGCGCTCGACGGCGGCGCCGGCACTGACACGCTGACCGCGGACATTGCCAGCCAAGCGACGCTTGGCGGCGCCACCGGCTTTGAGACGCTGATCAAGCAAGGTGTCGGCGTGTTTACTATCGCCGGCCCCGCCGACTCCATGTTCGACACCGTGCACGTGCGCGAAGGCGAGCTCGAGATCACGGCCGGCGCACTCGTTGATCCGCAGACGACGACAGTCGATGCGGGCGCGACGATGACCATCGACGGGACTTATCACGGCACCGCCGATGCAGACTCGTTTACGCTCTCCGGCACGCTCGCTGGTAGCGGTGCGGTCGATCTGCTCGAAGGTGATGATGTGCTCACCGTGAACACGGGCGCCGATGTGACATTCACCGGCGTGTTCGATGCGAACGCGGCCAGCAACGATCGCTTCGTGCTCGCCGGCACCGGTGAGGACAGCTTCGATTTGGGCCTGATCGGCACGGTGTTCCAGAACTTCGATGAGTTCCGAAAGGAAGGCACGGGGGCGTGGCGGCTGACCGGCGCGGGCAGCAACGATTGGACGGTGGCGGAAGGTACCCTGATCGGAGACAGCGAGAACTTCGGCGGCAACATAGAGAACGCGGCGACGGTGGTCTTCGATCAGGCCGCCGAAGGCACCTACGCTGGAGTGATTTCCGGCAACGGCACGCTGATCAAAGAGAACACCGGCACGCTCATCATGAGCGGTACGCACACGTTCAGCGGCAACACACAGATTGCGGCGGGTACGCTGGAAGTGAACGGCTTGCTGCCGAGCGCGATCGCGATCAACCCGGGCGCGACACTTTCCGGCATCGGCACTGTCGGCTCCGTGAACGCGCCTGCGGGTGGCGTTGTCGCACCGGGCACCGCCAACCTGCCGTTCGGCACGCTCACGATCGCGGGCGACTACAGCGGCGGCGGCACAGTACGTGTCAACACCGTACTCGGCAACGAGACTTCCGACACCGGTCGACTGGTCATCCAGGGCAACGTGAGCGGCACGAGCACGGTGCTCGTCAACCGCTGGAGCGGCGATGGCGCGATGACGCAAGGCGACGGCATCGAAGTCATCCAGGTGGACGGCACGAGCTCGGCCGACAGTTTCCAGCTCGGCCAGGCGGTGCAAGCCGGCGCATACGAGTATCTGCTCTACCAGGGCGGCAGCTCCGATGCGAACGACTGGTATCTGCGCTCCGAGCTGATCGATCCCAGCAATCCGCCTGATGATGGGGAGGAGCCACCGACGCCCGCGTTCCGTGCGGGCGTGCCTGGCTACGTGCTCGGACATCAAGCGAATCTCGAGTACGGTTTCACCGCGCTCGGCAATCTGCGGGGGCGCGTTGGCGATCAAGGGCGCATGATAGAAGGCCAGGCTCGCGAGCGAACATCAGATGCCTGGATGCGCGTATACGCGGATGAGCTTGACGTGGGCGGTACTCGCTTCGAAGCACAGGACCTGCAGATGACGACGGTGCAGTTCGGCACGGACATCTACGCGAGTGGTTCGGGTGATGCGAGCACACATTTCGGCTTGATGGCGAGCGTGGGCGAAAGCCGCGCTACGCTGCTTGATAGAGCGCGCGCCATCGCCGGACTCTCCACACTCGCGGGCGACATGGAGACGGATGCGAAGGGCGTCGGCATGTATTGGACGCACTACGCTGCTAACGGCGCCTATATCGATCTATCGGCGCAGGCGCTGCACTACACGAATCGTTACCGTGATCAAACGCTCACGGATGCAGATCAAAGCGGGTGGGGCGGAACGGTTGCAGCCGAGATCGGTGATACGTATGCGCTCGGTGCCACGGGCTGGTTGCTGGAGCCGGGAGCGCAAGTTGCCTATCAACGACTCGAGCTCGATGCGTTCCATGATGGTGTCTCCGGCGTCGACGGAGCAGACGACGACGGTGTTCGTGCGCGTGCGGATCTGCGCTTGCTGCGCGCTCCAAGCGATTGGCTCGGCATGAGCAATGCCTCGCCCTACATCGGCCTGGGCGTCCAACACGACTTCCGCCGCGCGAGCGCCGTGACGATCGGTGGTACCACGCTCAACGACGAGATCCCTGATACTACAGGCGACGTCAGCGTCGGCTTCACGGGCAACGTGCTCTCGGGTGTCGAACTGCATCTCGATATGCGATATCAGAAGGCAACCGAGGGAGAAAGGGATGGCCTGCGCGCGAACTTCGGCTTCCGCATGATGTTCTGAGGCCGGAGCCAATTCTTCGGATCGGCGGACCCACTCCTCGAGTCACGCGTCCGCGGGTTCGTGCCTGGAGAAGCTGCGGAACCGTATCTCTACCCGTGGGAGCTGTCATCGATTCAACCGGCACACTGGATCCTGGAAGTCGGAGCGGTTCTGGCGCGAGTGAGTGTGCTCGTGACCAAGTCCTTGAGCGAATTCGGCAGCGAGCAGATCGCGCCGGATGGTGTGATTGACCTGAATTGTGGAGCACGGTCTCAAGAAATCGTGCGGACTGCCGTCTGAGGAATAAGCCAGTTTCTCAGGACGGGCCGAGATGACGATTCACGGATTGAACAGTATGGCGAACTCGACTATTCATTTCGGCGCCGCCGAGTCCGCGGGCTCCCGGTTGAGTCGGGAGACAAAGGTCGCACAGTCCACAGCCGCCACCAGCGCTCCCCGTCCCGCCGCGATCTACCATCCTTCGCAGCCGGGTAGCACCTCGGATCTCGCCGGGCGGGGAGACATCAAGGCCTACAGCTGGGACTCGAAGCCGGATGAAGACCAGCGGATGCTCATCGCATCGCTGCAACTGCGGCTCAAGGAACTGCCCGCGGTGTCCGCCGGGCTGCGCAGCGCGTACGACACTGCGACTGCCGGCTTGTCACCCGAACTTTTGCAGAAGGACTGGGGATTTTCTGTATCCAACGGTGAGCTCGTTGTTCTGGAGGGGAGCGACGCGCTTTCCGATGAGGAACGGGCCACGTTGCAACTCGCGCTTGCCGAGCTCACGTCGGCCGCGAATGCCGTGGCAGAGACCACCAGCCGCATGATCGCGCTGGACCGCGGCACCAATGGCTTCAGCAACGGCATTGGCCGCTTCGACGTTCCCACGAAGAATTTCGCCGAAGTGGTGGACCTGCGCAAATATCTGCTCGACCACGGCCCCAGCGGAAAATACAACAACGCTAAAGACCCTTCGAACCTCCGAAAACTCTATGGCATGGGAGGATGGGCCATGATGGATCAGATCGAAGCGAACGCTGCGGCGCGCTTCTCCGTGCCAAAGTTTCCGTTCTAAGCTTGCGCAGAGTCCGAGCGGCGTGGCGCCGAGCGGCACGGCCACGACACTCTCCGGTCTCGACACATTCACCATGTCCGACGCGCGAACAAACAAGCCGACCACGAGCCGGTATGTGTGCGCTGTGTTCAGCGGCGCCGAAGCAGTCGGCGAAACACGCAGATAAATCGTGGCGGGCGTCGGCAGATTGGAGATCATGGAGTCCGGGTTCGCCCCGATCGGCGCCCAGAAACTGCCTGTGAACTACTCCAGCGTCCACTCGTTGGGGCCGAACGCATCGGCCATGCGCACGAATACGTCCTGACCGAATTGCGCGGTATAACTGAAATAGTCCACGTCCTGCGTGCTGTCCACAGTCATGGCTGTTGCGGAGGTTGACGCGATATAGCGCAGTGCGTTAAACGTTTCACTGAGTTAAACGGATCTGCAGCGAGGACTAGCCATGCCCAGCAGCCACGGCGAGCGGCACGCCTGGATTCGGGGCCTGCCCAAGGCGGAGTTGCACTTGCATCTGGAAGGTTCGCTGGAGCCAGCGATGCTGTTCGAGCTGGCGGCGCGCAACCGGTCGCGTTGCCGCTTCGGTCGGTCGAGGAGGTGCGAGCGGCGTATCGCTTCAAGCGCCTGGACGATTTCCTGTCGATCTATTACCAGGGCATGTCCGTGCTCAAAACGCGGCAGGACCAGTGTCGCCCTGCATCTGCAGGACATCGAGCGCTACTGTGAGCAGACTGGCCTTCATCAATAAGCGCGAGTCAGGAGCAATGCTCGCGCGGCATCGATTCCACGACGAGCTGCGGCTTCGATGTCCGAGCTCCCCGCCAGCAATGCCGCGAGCACCTCTCCGGCGAATGTATCGCCGGCGCCGGTAGCGTCTCGGACGCGGACCGCAGCGGATGACAACTCGATTCTGCTACTGTTTCCTTCTAGCACCACTCCATCGGCACCGCGCGTTTCGATGATCCACTGTCCGGCTCGCGTATCGCCGAGCCGGGCCGAGTCGACCATGGCTCGCTCGGAGGTGTTGCAAAAAATCAGGTCGGCGCGCTGGGCAAGCCGCTCATTGAGCCACTGCGGATAGGAGACGGAGTCTCGCTTGGCGATCCAGGCAACGATGGATCTGGCAGATATGTTATCGAGGAGCGCGGCCGTGCGCGTCGCCGGTCCGGCCGCGATGCAGACAAGGTCTGTGTGCGCCAGCACTTGCCGTTGTGCCTGTGTAAGCGAGCCGCCATCCATCTCGCCTCGATCCAGCAGGCACGTGTAGCTGCCATCATCGTGATAGAGCAGCATGCACCACGGCGTGTGTGTCTGCGAATCGCATGCGAAAGCCTCGACTTCCACGTTCCCCGCCCCGCAAGCACTCAGATACAAAGCACCGTTCGCGTCATCTCCCAATCCGACGAACGCCTTCGCCCGGTGCCCTGCAGCTGCAAGGCGGAGTGACGCGTACAACGCGGCGCCACCGGGACGTGGCCAGCCATCGCGCCCCAATGCTTCTACGGTGGCCGTCTGTGCGCCCGAGAGTGGCGCAGCCAGCCGGACCGGGTAGTCCACCGTGGCGTAGCCAGAAACGACAGCCAGCTTGCGCAAATGCACTCCGCTTGATTCCGACCGAGTCGTGGCCGTATAACGTGAATCATAACTGAAACGTTTCAGTAACACGATCGGTGCACACTGGCGTCCTCTGGCATCGAGTGAGAGTGAGGGGAGCATGACGAAGGCGTATCCAACAAGAACCGGCCTGACGGCATTGGCCACGCTGGCCGCGGGGGTCGGCAACGCGGCGGACACCGGTCCGGTCCCGCAGCAGATCGAGGTCATCGAAGTGCTGGCCACGAAGATCGGTTCGGGTCAAACCCGCGCCACGTTCGTGCTCGCCGGGCAGGACATCGCCGAGCGTCCGCTCGGTGCGGATGTCACGCAAAGCCTGGCGAAGGTTCCGGGCGTGCAGGTTTCGACGGGCGATGCGCGTGGCGGCAGCTTTTCATTCGAGCTGTACCTGCGCGGACTGAACAAGGAACAGATCGGCTTGACCATCGACGGCATTCCGACCGGCGATGCGCGTTTCAACGGCGGCTCACCGCCGCAGCGGTTCATGGACTCGAGCAATATCGCCTCGATCGAGGTTTCGCAGAGCGCCGGCGACATCGGCGCGCCGTCACGTTTCGCGCTCGGCGGATTCGTCGACTTCAAGACCGACGATCCCGCGAGGGATGCAGGCCTTACTACGGAGCTCGGCACGGGCTCGGATGATTTCTACCGCGGCTACTTGCGGGCCGATACCGGCGAGTCGAGCAACGGCTGGTCGGCCATGGCTTCCTACTCCTATCAGGAGAACGACATCTGGGCGGGTCCGAAAAATCGTTCCTCGGAGCGCGATCACGGCGAGCTCAAGGTCGTGAAGCGATGGCAGGACGGCTCGTTCCTGAAAGCACGCGCCAGCTACAACGATCAGAGCGACAATGACTTCAACATCATCACGCTCGATGAGTTTCGCGCCGATCCGGACAACGATCGAGCGAGCGACACGCTGGCCGGCATCCCGGCACGAGATGTCGATTTCGGCGGCGCCCTTGGTGGTACGCGCGAGGACTTTCTCGCGTACGTCAACGGGCTCTGGCAGGTCGGCGACAACACGCAGCTGACCCTCAATCCTTACTATCAAACATTGGACGGCGAATCCTTCCGCTATCAGGATCGATCTCGGCAACTGGCCGGTGGCGATCCTCGGGCGGTGACGGGCTACACTCCGACCGGCGGTGCGATTCGCCCAGCGGTCATTGTCAATCGCAACAGCAACGCCTTGGGTGGGCCGGCGGACATGCGTGTCACGCCGCGTGACCGCGAGCGCTACGGCGTGACCGGCGAGGCCCGTTTCAGCGAGATCGCTTCACGCCATACCGTGCGGCTGGGATTCTGGTGGGAAGGCGGCGACTCGACTGAAGATCGCAACTTCTATCCGCTGATCGATTCCGCACGAAGCATCGATTTCGATCGTGGCCGCCTGAACTATGTCGAGTATCAGCGCTCGACCACGCTCGAGACCACGATGTTCTACGCTCAGGACTCGATCGAGTTGCTGCCCGACACGCTGCGCGCGGACCTTGGGGTGACCTGGTTCGATGTGAAGTATCGTGCCAAGTCGCCGCTGGAATACGCGGCGGCGGTGAGCTTCTCGCAGGAATCGAACCTCAATCCCAAAGTTGCGTTGAGCTGGCAGCCCGTGGTGGGGCTGGAGATCTTTGGCGGCTATGCGCAGAACTTTGCCGGCATTCCGGAAGATGCTTTCCTCGGCTCGACCGCGGTCATCAATCCTGGCGACCTGGATCCGATCGAAACCGAGAACTTCGATCTGGGCGTGCGTTACACCGGCGGCAACTACGTCTTGTCTTTACAGGGCTACTCGGTCGAGCTGAAGAACAACATCGGCATCGTGCCGCGCGACCCGACAGTGGTCGATCCGGACGAAATCGTGCGTGGTAACGTCGCGACTCGGGCAGCAAACATCGATGGGCTGGAGACGCTCGGCCTCGAGCTCACGGCGATCGCCGATTTCGACTGGTTCGATGTTTATGGCGCCTACTCGTACCAGGATGCCAAGCACGACGATCCGCCGGCGGGCTCGCAGGCGCGCGCTAATCTTGCTGCCGTTGGCGTCATCGGCGGCGAGCGCGTACGTGACATTCCAACGCACAGCTTCTACGGCCAGATTGGAATCGGACCGTTCAAGGGCGTGAGCTTCCAGCTGAACGGCCGCTACGTCGGCGAGCGTGTCGGCGGTCACATCATTGCGCCCACCACCTTCATACCGGCCGGGGTCGAACAGCTGCCCAGCTACACCTTGCTCGGCGCCAATGTGAGCTACGACCTTCCGGTCGGCTGGCTCTCAGAGTTGCGGCTGCAATTGAACGTCGACAATCTACTGGACGAGGAATACCTCGGCGCCGTGTCGAGCGCGACGGCCACCCAACCGGAATTCGGATTGCTCACCGGGCCGACGGTGCGCACGCTCGATCGCTATTTCATCGGGGCGCCGCGGACCGTCACCTTCTCGGTGCGCGCGAGATTCTGAGCGTGTCGCGGCCCGGGAACGCCCGGGCCGCGCCATGCGTGTTCAGGGACGAACCTCGAAGATCCACAGTTGTGTAGCAACGTTCGCGAAGAAGTTGTTGTCGCTGGCGAGAACCAGCGAGCGACTGCCGTTCGCAAGCTTCGGCCCCCAGCCCATCGCTTCCAGATTGTCTGCGGTCACGTCCGGCAGGTCGTCGAAATCGAGCAGCAGACGTTTGTTCATCCTGGTGTACGTGCCGCCGGCGAGGGAATCGAACGAGGCTACGTCGGTCGCATCCGCCACGCTGGCGCAGTACAGACGAGTGTGAAAACGGAATCCACCGGCAGCGAGTTTGATCCCTGAGCGCTCCAGCACGAGCAACTCGTTTTGCTCCAATGCGAGGATCTCGCTGATGCCATTGTCCGCCGACTCGTCTGGCTGATGACGACGTGCTGGCTCCGCCGCGTACACATACTGTTTGATTGCGCCCCTCGGCCATGCCATGCGGGTAAAGCGAATATCGGCGCCATGATGCATATTGGGGGGCTCGCCATCCTGCAGGAGCGGTGCTTCGAGCCCGATCCAAAGCGTTCGATAGTTCGGAGCGAAGGCGAGCCCTTCGATTGCGCGATTCGGTCGCGGACCGCGTTCACCGAAAGCTGTCAGCGCATCGAGCGTTGGCGGCAACGGAATTTCTCCAAGCCAACGGCCCGTTCTATCGGCGCGACGTACCCACGGTCCAGTGCGTCGCTGCGCGTCGCCTTCGGAGGCGATGAGCAATTCGTTACGACGCGGGTCGAGGCGGATGCTCTCCGGATCGATCCAGTCCTCGTTGGAGGCCGTGGCATGCTTCAAATGCTGCGCGCCCAGCAGGGCGACGTTCGTGAGTTGGTGCGAATCGAACTGCAGCTGCGCCCGGAAGAACCGCGGCGGCCCGTGTTCGGAACGATCGTCGCTCAGCAGCAGCCACTCGCGTGTACGAGCGTCGTAGTCGATGCCCGAGATGCCGCCGAGAAGATCGCCATTCACCCGAGTCCCGGCGGGGATGGAGTACACGTCGATCAAGCGTAAAGTCGCTGCACACTGTTCGGCGCCGGCTGCTGCGAAGGTGGCGCTGAGAGCGCAGCAGGCAATGAGTCCGGGAAAGATGCGCACGCGCCGCCTCAGGGCAAGGCGCCGCTTTGACTTGCCGGGCTGGGACGACGATCGAGCGAGGCGGAGTGCGCATGAGAAATCAGCGTGTCCGCATAGAGTCCCAGCAGCCGGGGCGCGTCCACATCTTTGCAGGCTCGTTGCGCGGGCACGTGATCCCACGCGCCGGCCGGAAACGAATGGCCCGGAGCGGGCTGAATGGTCTGGCCGATCGCGATCCCTTCGGTTACGACCCGGATGGGACCGCGGCTTGTTGCGAAGATCTCAGGAGCGATCACGTAGGCGGCGGCGGCCACATCGTGAAGACAAAAACCTTCGACTCCATCATGGGTGCGATACATCGCTTCGTAGCCTCGCGAAATGTCCCATAGGAATTGTCCGGCCTCACCGCCTTGCGCCGCCAGCCGGCACGCTTCCTCGGTGGTGAAAACGCAGCGTGAAGTCACATCGAGGCCGACCATGGTCACCGGCCACGATGCTGCCAGGACTTCGTCCGCCGCGTGCGGATCATGACGCATGTTGGCTTCCGCAACCGGTGAGACGTTGCCGCGACGGCCATTCCAACCGAACGCGCCGCCCATGACCACGACCTGTGACACGAGCGAGGCGATGCCCGGATCGAGGCGCAGCGCAAGCGCGAGGTTGGTAAGCGGGCCGATGGCCAGGATCGTGAGCTCATGCGGACGAGCGCGAATCAACTCCACAATCCGTTCGTGGGCAGGGCCCGGATCGATTGCGCGTCGGCCTTCGAGGCGCAGATCGGCATCGCCCAGTCCATTACGCCCGTGGACGTGCACTGGAGCGGCGCTCCGATCCACATACAAAGGTTGGGCGGCGCCCGCGATGACCGGCGCCTCGATGGCGAATCGTTCGGCCAGATAACAAGCGTTGTGCGTCGTCGTGCCGATGTCAGCGTTGCCGAAGACCGTGGTGATCGCCGCAATCCGGACCGTCGGCAGCGCGCGCAGGAAGAGCAGCGCCATGGCGTCGTCGACGCCCGGATCCGTATCGATCAGGATCTGGTGCTTATCCATAAACCGCTCGGCACACGGCCTCGCACTTGCTCACATCCAGCCATCCGTCGGTGCGCACACCGGACTCCATGTCTATCCAATAGAGCGCTCCGGGTGGCGCCGCGATCCTCTCGATGGTATCGCGCACGTTGTCCGGATTGAGGCCGCCGGAGAATCCGCAGAACGGCCCCGCGATCGGCAGCATCGGCCAGGCGCTCGGACGGGAACCCTTGCCGAAAGAGGTATCGAACAACCAGTCGACGCGACAGTCCATCGGAAACGTTCCCGAGCATTGCAAAACGGGCCGGAGACCTCGGCGACGTGCGAAGCTGCAACTGCTTGCTACGTGGATCTCGCTGCTGCCGGAAAAGCTATGGTTGACCTGTACACGCTGAAACCCCGCCAGATCCACCTGAGCTTGTTCGGGTGTGTTCGCGATCCGTTGCGCTTGTGTTCCGCAGACATGTGCCGCCCAGCGTAGTGGAGATCCTGCGAGCAGCGACGCGCGTGTCCTCGCATCGGGAAATAGTGCATCCCCCTGGCGCTCGTCATCGACCAGGATGCCCCATTCGATCGGGTAGCGTGCCGACAAGGCGCCGAGCGCGTCGCGAACGTCGAGCCGATCGACGCCGGTGAATGCAATGAAGGCGGGCAACTCTAAAGGCACGAATGCTCCGGAGGTCACTTAGATAAATATGGAACTGAGCATCCCCACGGTGGTACCCGTGAGGCAGGTGGTCAGAGTGGCGGCCAATAAGGCCTTGAAACCCAGTTGCACGATCTCGCCGCTTTTTTCCGGCGCCATGGCGCTCAGCGTGCCGATCAGGATCGCCACGCTGCCGATGTTGCCGAAGCTGGAAAGTGCGTAGGTGGCGATCAGCTCACCCTTGGCGCTCAACGCGCCCGGCTCGAGCGCCAGCAACTGCCCGTAGGCGACGACTTCGTTGAGTGCGACCTTGGTTCCGAGCAACGCTCCGACGGTATTCAGATCCGAGGTCGGCACGCCCATCAGCCAGGCGACAGGGGCGAGCAACTCGCCGAGAATCCCTGCCAGGGTGAGGGGTGCGCCCTCGTGCGGGAACAACGCGAGAATCTGATCCAACAGCGCGATCAGGCCGATGAATACAATGAGCAGCGCCGCGATGCTTGCAGCCATCTTGACGGCCACGAGCGCGCCGTGCGCGAGTGCATCCAAACTACTGCGGTAGTGATTCTCGAGCGTCAGCCGCTCATCGGCCGCGGGCGCCTCGGTTGGAATGATTGCGCGCGCCAGTCCGATCGCCATGGGAGTGCTGATGAAGGAGGCGATCAGCAAGTGACTGAACGCGTCCGGAACGCGCTGCGCCAGCATGGCGCCCAGCATGATCATCATGGACCCGGCCAGCACCGACATGCCATCCACCATGATGATGAAAATCTCGCCACGACTGAGCCGAGGCAGCAGCGGCCGGATCAGCAGCGGCGCCTCGATCATGCCTACGAAGATGCAGGCCGACGTGGAAACACCCACCGGACCGCTCACGCCGAACAGTCGGCCGAACAGCCAGGCGGCGCCACGTACGAACCAGCGCAGCACCTTCCAGTGCCACAGCAGCGCCGACAAGGCGCTGACGAATATGATCGCTGGCAGCGACTGGAACGCGAACACGGCGCTGGAGACCGCCGGCTCGGCCAGCACGAATGGCTGTGGGCCGCCGCTCAGATAGCCGAACACGAACTTGGCGCCGGCGACCGAGGATGCCTGGATGCGATCCACGGCTCTGGCGATGAACCCGAAGAAGGTCGTGACTGCCGGCACCCGTGTCAGAAACAGGGCCAGCACGAATTGACTCGCCAGGCCGATGACGATCGGTTTGAGCGGGAAGCGCCGCCGTTGCTCGGAGGCCAGCCAGGCGACTGCCACGAATATGCCGATACCAAGCGCCGCGCGTGCGATTTCAGTACCAGCCAAGGCGCCCCCTAGGCCCCGGCGACGTATGCAGATCGACGCGGAACATGCGCTGCTGTCTCCTATTAATCGCCGTGGTGTAGTGGCGCCGTGTGTGCCATGATCCTACCAGACGAACTTAAACGTTTCACTCTCTTCATGGCGCCGCGCGGGCTTGATTGGCTCGGCCGCTCCCCGCACCATGCGTGCCTTCAAGGGAAGAAGTCCAATCCATGCAGCGTAGCTCGAAAAAAACTTCACTCGGCCCCCCGCAGAAGCCGGCTCAGAAGCGGGCGACGCTCAAAGAAGTGGCGAAGACCGCCGGGGTGTCGCTGGCAAGCGCGTCCTATGCGCTCAATGGCACCGGCTCGCTGGGCGAGGCGACGCGGGATCACATCCTGCAGGTGGCCGACAAGCTCGGCTACCGCCAGAATCTCAGCGCGCGCGCGATGCGTACCGGTAAGACCGGAGCTCTCGGCCTGGTGCTGCCCGATCTTACCAATCCGTTCTTTCCCACGCTTGCGCAATCAGTCATTCAGACCGCGCGGCAACGCTCCTACAGCGTCTTCGTCACGGATACCGAAGGTTCGGAGGAACTGGAGATCGCTTCGATCCGGCTGCTGGTCGAGCACGGCGTCGACGGCATCGTCTGGTTTCCCGTGGGTGACAGAAATACCGCAGGAACCCTGCTGAGCGGCGTCCCCACGGTGGTGATCGACCGCACCATCCCCGGTTTCGAGTCGATACAGGCCGATTACGCGGGCGGCGGGCGGCTGGCGGCGGAGCATCTGGTGCAGGCCGGCCACACCTCGATCGGCATCATCTCCGGTCCGACCGACGTCTTGAGCATGCGTCAGCGGTGCGATGCCGCCGCCAGTTACATCCAGCAGCATGGCAAACTTGCGTATCGGGTCGTGAACGCGTTTTCGACGGATCTGGAACCTAAGGTCAAAGAGGCCATTCGTTCTCGCGCGGCGACGGCGGTGTTCGTCGGCGCCGACCTTATCGCGCTCGGCGTCATGCAGTACGCGCAATCCATCAAGCTCAAAGTGCCTGCCCAGCTGTCGGTCATCGGATTTGACGATGTGCCGTGGGCGCAGATGACCTCTCCCGCGCTGACCACGATCGACATGCCCTTGGGGGAGATGGCGGCAGAGGCGGTCGCCGCCCTGCTGCGCAGAACCGATGAACAAGCCGACTTGCGCCGGAAGATCGTGTTCGATACCGCTCTGGTGCAGCGTGGCTCGGTACAGCGGCCCGCAAAGCGTTAGCAGACATCAGTGCGCGCAATCGCCTCGATCCAATCGCGTTTCCAGCCTTTGGCGCCTGGATTGCCAACCGCTGCCACGCTCGTGAAGCACAGTCATTGACCGAGAGGACTGTCCGAATGCGCGCGCTGAGCGAGCATAAACTCCTGCAGCTCCGCATGAGTGGGAATGCTCGATTGCGCCCCAGGTCGCGTGCAGGCGAGGGCGCCCGCTGCATTCGCCATGCGCAAGGCTTCCGCCATGGGCAGTCCTTTGCTGAGCGCTGCGGTGAGTACGCCGCAAAACGTATCACCCGCGCCCGTCGTGTCGACGGGTGTCACCGGAAAGCCTTGCTGCATCATCAGTTCGCCCGCCAGGCGGGCCCAGCAGCCTCGCGCACCGAGCGTGACGATCACGCAAGGCACATCAATACGTTCGAGACGGTGCGCAATATCGCCATCGCGCCCGGAGATTGCCGTGAGCTCCACTTCATTGACGATCAGAACATCGACTGCCGCGAGCAGATCGAGGGGCAACGACTGGGCGGGCGCGGCATTGAGCACCACTGTGAGTCCCTGCATCTTCGCGGCGCGGGCGTAGGCAATGACGGTTTGCAGGGGAATCTCGAGCTGCAGTAGCAGGTGAGTGTAGCCATGCAATGGCGGAAGGTGGGACGCATCCAATATTTCGTTCGCGCCAGGAGCCACCGTGATGGCGTTCTCCGCGACCGCTGACACACAGATGAATGCCGTACCCGTCGAGCGATCGCGAGTACGGACAATGTACGTGCGAACGCCGGCATTGCTGAGCGACGCTTCGATCGGCGCCGCAAACGCATCTTCGCCGAGAGCGAGCAGCATGGATGTGGCTGCGTTGCCGGCACGGGCGCAGGCGACCGCCTGGTTGGCGCCTTTGCCGCCTGAATACGTCTGGAAGTCATAGCCAAGCACGGTTTCGCCCGCCGCTGGGATGTGCGACGCGCGTACCACGAAGTCCAGATTGGCGGAACCTGCGACCAGGATCATGGCTCACCGTGGCGTACTATATGCAACAGTTCCATTCCCCTTACAACTTGCGAAGTATCGCGCCGTGATGTGTGATATTGAAACGTTTCAACGATTGTTTCATATCGCTGTGATCCACACCAGCCACACGAACCCGCGTGGCGCGGTCAGTTGCTCTGGACTCCCACGGAGAACCTCTCGGCACTGCTTCGTGCCCAACGCCGTGCATCTTCGCGGGAAGCGGCAGCAACGGCGCACGCAACTGGTGAGGAGGCGGGCCAGGAGCGACGCGAAGATCGGCGCCGCATTCACGCCAACGCAGGTGCTGCCTCAGCAGCGAAGCCGCCGCAGGATTGCTGCGCCTGTCTTCGTCCACTAAGGACGAAGGGCCGCGCTAGGCCTCGGTTCACGGGGTGAGGGACCGAGGTAGGTCAACGGAATCGGCCCGGTGCTTGCGACGACTTTCTCGATCACGACATTGTCATCCAGACGCCAGATCTTCAAAGTGTGCTTTCCCGCACCGATGTCAGGAAATGCGGCCTGCAGGATCCGGGCGTTGTCTTCGACCGCCCGGTTCCAATCGCGCTGCTCTTGCAGCGTGGTTGCAGTCGGAGACGGAAGCAACTTGTCGATCAATGTCTGCATGGGGCGATCATCGATCGAGACGCCGATTCGAAGGCTGCCTCTGTCGGTCGTGTCCAGCGTTGGTGACAAGTAGAGCTGCACCGTCAGGTCGCCCGCACGACGAACCTCTATGTCGAATTCGACTCGAACCGCATCCTGCTGCGTCGTCGGACCGCGACCTTGCGGAAAAGCCGTGATACCGCCAAGCGTGCGACCGAGATTCGGAATGGTCCGCCACTCAAGGCCGCTGCCGTTGACGGCCCTGGTGTAATGAGGCGCTTCGATAGCGATGACGTCGCTCGCTTCGTCGTGAACAGGCCCGGATGCAAAAACGATCGGCTTCGCCACTGACTGCGCCGGAATGCGCGTCACCTCGGGCATCACTTGCGTCGGTGGTGACT
This sequence comes from Steroidobacter gossypii, assembly GCF_016801985.1. Classification (GTDB taxonomy): domain Bacteria; phylum Pseudomonadota; class Gammaproteobacteria; order Steroidobacterales; family Steroidobacteraceae; genus Steroidobacter; species Steroidobacter gossypii. The sequence goes on from NZ_JAEVLS010000002.1 coordinate 575,843, forward strand.
GCCAGTTGGTGTAGCCGATGTGAGTCTGCGACATCATGCCGTCCCACTTGCCGCCGTTGACGCGATGATAGTTATCCGTCAGCGCTTGGTCGCGATGAAATTTCTCGAGCGCTTGATCGGCGAAGGCGTTGGCTCGTGCGTCTCCGGCCGCCGCCAGCCGTCGGTTCCAAGCAACCGCGTAATAGAGCTGATACAGGTTCGACAGCGCCGCGATCGGGTGCTCTACCAGCTGTAGATACGCGGCTCGTTGATCCTTTGGCAGCGCCGCCTTCACTTTCATCATGTCCAGTTCGAGGTCGTGCAATTCGGCGACCAGTGCGCCAAACTCGCCGCCGTTCAGCGTGTCGCCAACGCCTTCTCCGAGCCGGAAACTACTGGCGTCGATGAACTCGGGTTTTCGGCGCGCAGCGTATTTACTGTAACGTGTGATCAGATCCGCGATCGCATCTGCTTGTGACGCGCCGAACGTTGCGCGGGCCCAATCCCTGGGATAGCGCTCCAGTGCGTCCAGCGTCATCGCTTCAGGGTTCCACGCGTGGTCCATGAAGAAACTGAGCGGGAATTCCATGGGCTTGATATCGCCCACGTTGACGATCCACAGCGTTCTGGCGCCACGTGCGTACGCAAGATCCATCTGCTGCCAGGTCTTTTCGATCTGGACCGTGTTGAGCCACTTGTAGTTGCGAGGCGCACCTACGTAGTCGAAGTGATAATAAACGCCATAGCCGCCCTTGCGATCGAGGTTGGAGGTCGGCAGGCGGCGGATCTGCCCCCAGTTGTCGTCCGCGAACAGCAGCGTGACGTCGTCCGGAACGTTCATGCCGTGGTCGTAGTAGTCCTGCACTTCTTTGTAGAGCGCCCAGACCTGCGGGGTGTGATCCGCAGGTCGGCCGGTCACTTCTTCGATGATGCGACGCTGATCGGCGACGATGGTTTCCAGCAACCGAGTGGCCGTGCTTTCTGCCATGGCTTCGTCGCCATCGCCCCGCATGCCGATCGTGACGAGGCTCTCGTAGCGCTCGCCATTACCCTTCGACATCATCCGCTCGATGCCGCCACGCCAGAAAGCGCGCAGATTGGCGGCGTTCGTTCCATAGTCCCACTTGCCGCCCGTGACGCCTTGCTCCTTGTTTCGATGCCACTCATCATGCGCGCGTGTCATGGGCTCGTGGTGCGACGTGCCCATCACGACTCCCATCGCGTCCGCGACGATCTTGTTCTGCGGATCGTCATCGTTGAACGCTTTCGGCGGCCACATTGCCGGCCAGAGATAATTGCCCTTGAGACGAAGCAACAGTTCGAATACGTGCTCGTACATCCTGGCGTTGATGCCGCCGAACCGCTTGTTCGCCCAGCTGCTGAACGCCGGATCCTCATCGTTGATGAAGAAGCCGCGGTATTTCACTTTCGGCGCGTCACGATGCGATCCGGCCGTGATGTAAACGTTCGCTTGCCGTCGCACCGGAACGTCGGCGAACCAGTACCAGGGCGAGACGCCGATTTTCTCGGAGATATCGTAGGTTCCGTAGACCGCGCCCCGGCGATCCGAGCCCACGATGACCAATGCTCGCGCAACGTTTGGTAAAGGATGCTCGACCACGATCTGCCGAAATGCCTCCCATTCTCCGGCGATGTCGTGCGCGTCGAGCTTGCCGGCCCGTACCAACTCCTCGATGACTGCGCTTTGACCGAGCACACCGATGACGACGACATTTCCGCTCGCCTCGCCAGCGCTCGTTATGCGGCGCGCAGCCTTGCCGCCAACACGCTCCAGATCGGCGGCGAAGTTTTCCGCGACATGTTGCACGGCGGGATCCGCGAGCGAGTCAACGAGGATGGATGCCGGCTGCCCGGCTTTGATTAAAGCGAAACTGCGCGCGTTTCCGGTGGGACAGACCGATGCCGGCGAGTCACATGAGTAGGCCGCCGGCACGGTTGCCAGGGCCGCCAACAGCATCCACATTCCAACGTACAACCGCATCGTCTGCCCCTGCTTCGGAAGGCACCGCCCAAGTCGACCGCCTTCGTCTGTTACCGCTACCACTTTAGCCGTTGCGCCACAGAATCGCAAAGCTCAGCACCTTTCATGGGCCATTGTTGCGCTCTCAGTCAGCTGCCAGTCTGCTCTGGGCCGCCAGCACCCGCCGAGTGGTAGCGCTCTAGAGCCCTCTGCAGCCGTCAGCGGTCGTTGGGTCGCAGTGGTGTTCTGTACGTCTCGGACTCCCTGGGCTACACCTACGCATTGCAAGCCGATGGAACATTGGCTTGGGAGCAGCGCTACGTCAGCGTCGCGGGGCGGTCGGCAGTCGTGGTTGGCAATGACGATTCGCTGCGAATGCCAGAGGCGCCGTCGCTGCGGCCGCCGTTCCTGAGTGCCACCGTGGACGTCATCGACCGCCTCGCGACTGCGCGCTTGAAAGCCGAGGTGGGTGCCGTTGCCAGCTGTGGCAGGTTGGTGGTTGCTGGTCGGATGCACCGGGCTGAAATGAATCTCGCGATAAGGTTCAGTCCAGTTGCGGAGTGACGACAGAAACACTGAGCGCATCCGACCGCGGTCCGGGATGCAGCTCGATATGCAGTCGGCCTTCCACCACCATCGAGCCAGAAAACTCCGCGAGCAGCCGACAACGACTCTTCAGTTGTTCCGCGAGGAAGTCGCGCGCCGGGCCCGACCTGGCGCGATAGATCGCCCGCAAAGCTCGCAAGAGGTACTCTCGCACGTCCTCGCCTCCGAGTCGGCCGCTCGCGCGAAGCTTCCATAGCGCTCGACGATCGACGGTATCGCCCTCATCGGTACCGACGACGCGCAGCCGCGCGCAGGTGTTGTCCAGCCACCGCAATGCGAATGCATACGCCGCTTCGAATACTGTTTGCTTGGCAACGATGGGCTGGGCCAGCGCTTCGAATAGCAGCATGCTGCGTTCGGCTTCAGATTCTCTGTAATCATGGATCATGTAGCGCAGAAGTGAAGTTGCATCGTCGCTGATGCCACAAGCCAATCTGAATACATCCGGCACCGCGTCGTGTTGTTCCAATCTGCGCAGCCGACGAATGACATCGGCGGATCTGCCGACCGCGTGGACGGCGGCAAGATAGCTCACGAAGTACTGGCGCATCACACGCCATCTGCCTTCCCCGATGTCTCTAAAGACACCGCTCTTGATAGAAAGCAGAGGCAACAGTTGCATCATGCCGTCGTCACCGGCCTCGCATTTGAGCCAGCGACTGGCGTCGGCGGTGTTGAACTCGGTTCGTTCCTCCGCCAACAGATGGAAGCAGAGGGTGGCCAGATCGGCGAGCAGCTTGTGCGGCAACGCCCAGGGCTTGCGTGCGCGTACCACCTTCTTCTCGCGCCCCCAGCCGCCGAGCAGGACGCGCAGGTACTCACCCAGAATTTCCGTCTCGGAGAACGGAGTCACGGCATTGGTTTCGAAAAGCTTGGTCGCGATGCTTAGAAACAATGGGCTCTTCGCGTTGTCGCGCAGGCTCTCGCGCTCCGCGAGCTGACATAGGAAAAGCTCCAACTCCTCCATGGCGCGGAAGCGGTTCGCCGAATGAAACATGTGCTCGATCCACAGCACCATCTGCAAGTCCGTCAACGGCGCAAGCGACATCCATTCGAAGCCTTGCAGCTCCGGTAACTCTGGAATAGGGCGGGTTGCAATGATCATCCGCACCCCCTCGAAGCGCTGCGCGGCTTCCGCGATCTCACGAGTGGCAACGTGGCGATATTCGAAACCCACCTCATCCAGGCCATCTAGAAGGAGACAGAGCGGCCCGGACTCGCATGCTTCCGCAACGCTCGAGGTGCTCGTCTCTCCCCACAAGTCGGCCGCGTTGACCATCTTGACCGTGGATCCTTCGCTTTCCTGCAGCACTTTCGCAAGCGTGCGCATCACCAACGTCTTGCCGGCGCCGGGGCCGCCTTGAATCACCACGCGGGGCGCACCCAGTACAGTGTCCCAACTCAAGCGTTCGCGACGACCGTCATGTGCAGTGTCTCGCTCCACCGGCGGAAGGAGTGCAATGTCCATCCCTTCCTGACGACGTTGCACGTCGGGAGCTGTCGGCGCGGTGTTTGCCACCGTGATGGTAGCTGTGGCCGGCCAACTACCATCCTCGAGAAATGACCGCTGCTCCGAAGGCGTGAGCTTGCGCAGCTCGCTGCCGAGTTGGCTCAAGCGTCCTCCGCGGAGATACGCTGAAACATTGGGCAGCATCCGCTGTCCCAACGGCGAGACATGGTCGGCGGGTTGTTGCGATAGTTCTTCGAAGTCCGCCAGCGGCTCAGGCGGCACGCCGTCGGCATTTCGTACGATGTCGACGATCTGTCGTAACAGTTCGGCGCGCGGCAAGGTCCTGTCGTTCACCCATTGCGACAGGGCGGCCGTAGAGATGCCGAGCACTCGCGCCCATTCGGCGCGCGTGAACAGTCCGGTACGATCCAACAGACCTCGCAACGCGGCCGCGAAGGGACTAATGGGAACGATGGTCCTGAGGGTCGCTCGAGTGGTCATATCAGACCTCCGCATCATTGAACTGATAGGTCGGCTGATAATGCATGTCGATCGGATCGCACCAGGCGCGGCTCGATCTGGCAACAAATTCGAAACGGCGGCGGCCGCGGGCATCGACGATCGCGCGGGTCGCGGAGAACGCTTTTTCCGCGGCTTGCAGCGCCAGCGTGGCTCGGCCGGGGCTCGCGAACACCACGTTGTCGAAGGTTTTCACGAACGGCTCCAGATGGGTCACGCCGGCCGTTGCGGTCGGCATGACTTCGAAGCCTGCGGTGAAGCGACCGGTTTGCATGCTTTGTTCCAGATGCGGATGCAGAAAGCGGCGAAACGAGGCGGCATCGGACTTGGAAACTCGCCGCTGTTCGGGTGCTATGAAACTGACGGGTTGTTGATGCACTTTGGTGCCGATCACCAGCGCGTCGGCGGGCGTACACGGATGTTTCACCAGCGAGAACTGGCGCTCGAAGTCCACCAGGATGGGCACCGGCACTCCACAGGAATTCGGATGCACCAGCAGCGGCGTTTGCCGTATTTCCGCAGGCACCGCACATTCGATCTGGCGTAGCAGTTCCAGTCCTCCGGCGCCGGCGGTGATCAATGTCACCGGCGAGTCGAGCGTGATCCCGTCCCAACAGATCGCGATGTGATCGCCACGGCGCAACAGCTTCACGGGTTCGTCGATCTCGAGAAATTGCGCACCATTCTTCACGGCCTCGCCGCGAAAATGCGTCAGGACGGCCGCCTCATCGAACGGGCAGTCCGGACAAAGAAAATAGGCCGACCCACGCTCGAACAGCGCACCCAGCGACGCCTGCGCATCGGCGCTGTCCAGGCGTCGAAAATTCTCAGATCGCAGGCGGAGCAACTTTGCCTTTGCCTCGATCTCGCGAACCCGCACGGGATCTCGAACTCGCACGACCGCGCGTTCGTTGGAAGGCTCCATGCCGCACCGTGCCAGCATTTCGCGTCCTCCGAAGTAGGTCATCGTGCCGAGGAGTCGATACTCTGCTTCGTCCTTAAATATGCCCATCGGATATAAAACGCCCGATTGCAACCATCCTTGATTGCGCAGCGTGTCCGCCCTGGGGCGACCACGGTCCGTCATTCGCAGCACCAGCACGCGGTAGTCGGCCTGGCTGGCAACGGCCGCCACGGCGGTTCCCAGAATGCCGCCGCCGACGATGACGAAATCCAGATCGACGACTCGACAGCCCGTCGCCGCGGCCATCGCCGAGACCGGAGGATCAATGCGCTGACTCACTTCTCGACACCCCTAAGTTAAGCGCCGTTAAGTGTCCTCCGAAAGTGACTTTATCACACTTTATGGGCCTGAATAGCCTCAGTGATAGCGGGAAATGCCTGGATTACCCAAAGCGCGCCCCGCCTGGCCGGTTGCCAGCCGCCGCCAATCGCCTGATACAGGTGGCGCCGAAGATCGGCGCAAGGAAGGAACGATTCGAGCTGACCCTTTGCTATGCAGCATCGACGACGCTTCAGACCTTTTGTATAAGACTCCGTACTGTATGTCATAAATAATGAATTGCTTGCCATTGGCGACAACCACGAATTCGATACCCGGTCATGCGTGCCAAGAATCAGCAAAGGGATCGGTCGCATGGTGGCGCGGGGAACGTGCGGCGCTGGTCTGCCGTCGCATCTTCGGTTGCGGCCATTTTGCCGTTGCTCGCGCCAGTGAACGCTTCAGGCAAGCCGCTATGCATGCGGTGGCTCGAACGGGATTTCGCGCTGGCTTCTCGCAAGATTTTCGATGCGTCGAATAGAAAAACTCCGCGGGATGCGTTCAACGTGCTGAGGGAGCCGTTCGGCCAACCCGATGCCTCGTCGTTTGTTTTCACCAATCGCACCCGAAAGGGACAGGTCTCCCATCTGCTGCTGGTTCTCCCCGGATCGGCTTTTCATCCGGCGTATCTGCTGGAGAATATCGAGCGGGCCGTGCCAGCCAGAACCGAGGTGGCGGTCTTCGAATACCCATACCTGCAGCCAGGCGTCGATCCCGGAGCGGCGTTTGTAGCTTCTGATGAGATCGTTCGGCGGATCGCGTCGGGCCTGGCTATCTATCGGCAGCGCCATGGTTATGAAAAAGTGGGGATCTACGCATCATCAATGGGCGCATCACTCGCCGCAGGGCTGCTCCAGTCACAAGTTCGCATCGATTTTCTCGTCCTGGACGGAGTGCAGGAGACGGCACCCATGCCCATTGTTTGCAGTCGTCGCGGTTGGCTGAAAGACATATTGCCGCCACTGCTCGGAGCGTTGCCTCGAGTGATTCTGATTTCGAACCGGAACGACTTGCAGGAGCGCATCCGTGCCCTACGAAAGATTCCGTCCACCGATTTGTTTTCGGTGGTCGAGCTGGATGCCGAGCACCCGTGGGAAGACCCCGCGGATGTGGAGCCGCGCGTCGCAACTCTACAAAAAATATTCTCACCCTTACTGTAATGCTGAATCTATCCATCGTCGGGCTGACATTCATCTACGCGACCATAGTTGCCAATGCGCGATTCGATTGGCTGTCGACGTATTACCTCATCGGCGCTGTCTTCGTGGTGGGCGTGGGAGTGATCCTTGGAACCCTGCCGCAAGTGCGCATTCGCTCGTTCCGGCTGCATCTGTGGATCATCGGCATCTGCGCGTGTTTCCTATTGATGTGGTGGGCAGCTGGCACGGACTCGTTCTCCGGTCAGCAAGTGAATGATCTTTCACTTGTTGAAGCCGTGTCGAAATTCGCGCCGCGGATGCTGTTGCTCTACCTCGGACTTCTGTTGTCCTCGCAGGCGGCGCCCGCGATCAAAGACTTCTTCCACCGCTTCCTCGCGACGCCTACGACCGCGTTCACTGACACGCTGATCAAGGTGCGGGCGGCTTTCTACATTGTTCTACTTGTGGTTGGCATGTGCGCCCTGCTAACGGGGGGCTTGCCGACACTCCATTTCATTTTCGAGAACGTCGCCGGCTTATTCGGCACGGTGAAGTAGAGGGAGAGTCAGATGCTCATCAGGCTAGCTGCTGTGGTTTTGATTCTGGCGACGTTGAGCGCCGCATCCTGCAATATTGTTCGTCCCTCGGGTGGGCTATCGTCCTTGCAAGACAGGTCCTCCGCGGATGTGGCGGACACGGCGTTGGAGGCTCCCTGACCATCGCAACGATCCGCAAGCAGGTCGCGGTCGCGCTGGCATCTATCGTCATAAGCGCCTGTTCCGGACTGCCGCTGCGGGAATCCGGAACCGTGCCCGCCGAGAAGGCAGGCGCACGGTTGAGCTGCCTCGCGATGTCGGCGGGGGGATTGCGATCCGGCGCGGTCAGTCTCGGCGCCATTCAAGGCTTGCACGAGAAGCAGGCGCTTGAGCATTTCAAGCTCGTTTCCACTGTATCCGGTGGCGGTTATCCGGTTTACGGACTGCTGGAGCGAATGATCCGGGACAAGATGACGCTGCGCGACCTGTTGCGGGAACGTGGCAAATTCATTGCCGATGTGGAGCGCAACGCCGACTTCATTGGCAAGGCAGCTCTCTATTTCTGGCTGCCGTTCCAGGCTCTCGATCTGCCGGGTGCCGTGATCGCACGCAATTCCGGCTCGCTGCAAACCGAATATATCGTCGAAATCGATCAAACGTTTGGTGGCACGGCTGTGCAGCCGTCGGGAAGGCGATCATTCAACCGAGCCCGGGACATTCACAAGATCCAAGGCTTTCCCATGCCGATTTTCGGTGCCAGCGGCAGCATCGGTACAATGCAACCGGGCGCGGATCACGAGTATACCTTCGACTACTACTTCGAAATGTCGCCGGATGTGAGCGGCTCGCCGGCCATTGGTTACTTTTCGGACTTCTCACGGAAAGTCACAACAGGCGAGGCGGTTGCTATCTCAGCCGCGGCGCTCGACTTGCCCGTCGTCGCGAAAATGTTGAATATCGGCGTTGGCAGCAGCTTTCAAATGCGAGCGGCGTCTGGCCGGGATGTGAGCTTTCATCTGGCCGATGGTGGCTTCACGGAAAAGCTGGCGTTATTGCCGTTGCTCAGACGTGGCTGCACGGACATTCTGGTCTTCGACAGCTCAGGCAGCGACGACGGCTCTGCATTCCAAGCATGGAACACGTTCACGAGCAGATTGCCCCAGGAAGCGGGATGGAAGATCAGCGAAGGTGGTGAACTGCGTGCTGTGACAAGCCGCCAGCTTCCGCCAGAGCACGCTGAGCAACTTTGGGATCTGCCTCATCATGTTTGGGAAGCGGAGCTCCAGCAGGACAGCCGTCGAGTTCACATTCAACTAGTCAGGCTCGGTGTTGATCGCGTAATGGGTCTTCACTATCCACCTGAGGTGCAGCGATTCATGCAGCAGAACTGGAATGGGATGATGCCCGCGTGCGAGGGCAGCCCGCCCGCTGAGCGTTGCTCCTTTCCTATGGAGTCGACTTATCGGCAGTCATTCACTCCGGAGGAATTCCGTGCTTACCGGCTGCTCGGGAAATGGCTGGCGAAGTTGGCCGTATGCACTCGGTCCATGAAAACGGCGATGACCGATGTGGTTGAGGAAGCGACGGTGGTGCAATGCATCTCGAAAAGTGGATTCTGATGTCGGCTTGTGCGCTCGGCCTGTTTGGCTGCGTCGCACCTGTATCGAAAGATGCTCGGCCACCTTCCGAAGCGCTGGTCATCGCGAGAGCCGCAGGATTCGAGAACATCAAGGATATCTCGCCGGAAGTTCTGCGCTCGCTTCTTGACGCTGAAGGTTCGCCTTTGCAGACGTTGCACGCCGCCGGCCTTGTCGCAGGCGTGTTCAAGGGCGCTCCTGGCCTTCCTCTAGGCGCGGAAGTGGCACTTCTGCTTGCAACGTCCGGCCCCCGGCGCCGACTTGAAGATTCGCCACGGTTGCTCGTGTGGATGCCACGCGAGATGGCGGCGTCGCCACCGGAATCAATCAACGTGCTAGGGCACGTTTTGGCAAATGCCGTCGCGGCCGCGCTTCCCGAAGCGAAGGTTGAATTCATTCACAGGCAAACCGAGAAGGATCCCCCACTGGGTCGCAGATACATTCATCATGAGCGGTACATTCGGGTGGACTTGCCGGGCTGCAAGGATTGCGCCCTTCGTACGGGAGCGTTCGCCAATTACCTTCGGCCGCCTCGCGTACAGCAAGCGCCAGAATTTCTCGGCGCCTATGAGGCCTATTTCTGGGGAACATTGAGCGACGGAGACAGCTGGCTCGCCGGCTATCCCTGGACGGCCGAAGACCTCGAGCCCAGGCAGCGACGCGAGATTCTAAGAAGACTGAGTGCGCACCTGCCGATGTGGGTTTATATCTATGTGCCGTTCGATGAAAAGATCGCGCCGTATCCACACATTCTTCATCGAGGCAGGGAATTGATTTTTGTCGAGCCTGGATTTGATGACTCGCCCGAGGGATAGCCAAAGCCTGCCCTACGGTCGATCGCATGAACTACGACTGGCTGTCGGCGTGCGACACCGACGCTTGCCGATTGACGGGTTCGTCGGCGATTCGAGGCGGAATGCCACCCTGTGACGTGTCCGGCCGGAACCAGCGGAATCGAGTCGTTGCGTGCAGTGGCGCGCACCTTCAAGAAATACTCGCTGCCGGCTTTGCGCACGAACGAGGGCATGGACAGCGTGAGCTCTTCCTCGCTGCGCGCTGCTGTCGTAAGCGCAGGGCCTTGAGCACGGGCAATGACGACGCCGTACTCAGCGATTTCTCAATCGAACGCAAAGCCGCTCAGATCGGCGGAAGTCATGTCGATTGATGACTTTCACTCGCCCCGGTCTGCATCCACCGCGACAAAGTGTACAGGTGCATAAACCCTTTACAACTCGTATACACTGCCGATTGGGCGTGCGATCCGGCTGGATGACGCCGCCACCGAACTCGATATCGCCGGTCGAATTGGGGCCGTACTCCCCGCCGTTGCCACAGTACCGACGGCCATCGGGCGTGTAGCGGTACATGCTCTGGTCCACCCAGTCCCACACGAATCCGCCTTGGAACTGGTCGAACGGTAGCTCCAAGGCGACATCGCGTTACTCACGTGCCTCGATGTCGCTCACCAGATACTTCATCTCGGCGATCTCGCTTGCTGTGATTCGATGATCTGGTCGGCCAGCCTGCGAACGCGACCATCCGAGATCTGGGGCTGTTTTCCGGTGCCTCGATCGATGTGACGGGGTTTACGGAACGCTCTGCCGGCGCGCACAGCGTCACGATAGATCGTGCTCTTTGCCAATCGCATGCCGCGGCGTTCTTGTTGAACGCCGCGGCTGCAAATCGCCGAGAAGGGGAGCGGAACGCGACGAAAGTTTGGAGTGTCCGGCCGGCCGATCAGGCGAAAAGGTTGACCTGCAGGCCGACAGGAACCTGCGGCAGATCTGACTCAGGCGGTACGGTCACCGCCATGCACTTCGCCTCGCCATGCTCCGGATTCCTGACCGTGCGATTCGATGAACTCCTTGAATCGCTCGAGATCGCCTTCGACCCGGCGGTCAGGCGCGTGTAGGGCATCTCCGATTTTCTCTACCATGCTTTCCGGTTCGAAACCCATTCGAACTCTGACTTCTGTCTCGCTCGTGCCGAGTGGTCGGAACTGGACTTCACCGGAATTGCCAGTACCCGCGACGCTGCGCCATGAGATGCGCTGGTCAGGAACTTGCTCGGTGATCTCAGCATCCCATTCTTTGTGCTTGCCTGCGATCTCAGCGACCCAATGCACATGGGTGTCGTCCAACTGACGAATCTCCTTGACACCCTTCATGAACTTCGGGAACTCCTCGAACTGGGTCCACTGGTTGTACGCCGTGTGAACTGGCACGCGAACATTGATCGACTTCTCGATGTAGTTGTCCATCTGATAGTGCTCCTAACAAGCTGTCCTGGGGAAGGGAAACGCCGCCGTCAAGCACAGCCGTGAGCGGCCTCACCGTTGCATCAAGCTCTCCAATCGCTGGGATCTGAAACGGTTCCAGATTTGAACGATGACAGTTAACTGCAGATAGTCCCGGCATCAACGTGGCGTCATCAATCATCCAGGCGGCGGATCCGGAGGTCTTTGAATTGAACGAGCGAGCCTTCGTGATGCGCTTGTAGCGCGATGTGGCCGCGAGGCTCGCGCGACGCCGATTGGAGCGATGCAACTCGCACACCGTTCAACTCGACTTCGATGATTGAACCCTGCACTAGGCAGTTGAATTCGTTCCACTCGCCGATCGGACGGGACGCTTTGCAGACGGCCGGTGACACTGTGTAAATGGCGCCAGTCATGTGATAAGCGCTTCCTTGAACGTTGCGCTCGGGGTCGAGACCGCGCTCGTCGATTTGGATCTCGTAGCCGCGGTCGATGGCAGGCTGAATCTCATCTTGCAGAGGTGGACAGCGAACGAAGATTCCTGAATTGTCCTCGAGTGATTGCACGCGCCAGCAAATCCTGAGCACAAGGTTTTCGTAAACCTGAGCGGCGTACCAAAGCAGGCCCGGTCCGCCACGACTCTCGATGACGCCCGGTTCCACAGGAGCAAACGATCCCCGACCGGCCATTCTCCAGCCGGAGAGATCCTGGAATGGCAGTGCTTGAAAGCTGTGAAGTGGCATGAGTGCTCCTCGTGAGTTCCGTCGGCAGTCAGCATGGACTGAAACGGTTGCGTGCTCTGTCCGCTCGCCTGACTACGGAAGACTAATGCAACAAGACACTCGGAAGTCGGGAACAAGCTCAGCTCGCGCACATTCAGGCTCTGCGCAGTGCACTCACATGAGGGATGGGCAGGATTGTGACGCCGAGGCCTCCGCGCCCGCAACCCAGAGTGAGCGCACGAGTCGATGATGCATCGTAGATCGAAGGAGCTATTGGCATGAAGGCAGTCGTATTTCATGGCGTGGGCGATATTCGATTGGACGACGTCCCGGAGCCAAAGATTCAAGAGCCGACCGATGCCATCGTCCGGCTGACCGCAAGCGCCATCTGTGGCACGGACCTGCACATGATCCGCGGCACGTTCACCGGCATGCAGGAAGGTACGATCCTCGGGCACGAAGGCGTCGGAGTCGTGGAAGAGCTTGGACCTATGGTGCGCAACTTGGAGGTCGGCGAACGCGTGGTTATCCCTTCAACGATTGCGTGCGGCTATTGCTCGTACTGTCGTGCCGGCTACTTCGCACAATGCGATACCGTGAATCCTCATGGGAAGCGCGCGGGTACTGCATTCTTTGGCGGTCCTACTGCGAGTGGCCCCTTTCATGGACTGCAGGCTGAGCGGGCACGAATCCCCTTCGCGCATGTGGGTTTGGTCAAATTGCCGGACGACGTCACGGACGACCAAGCCATATTGCTTTCGGATATTTTCCCCACGGGTTATTTCGGTGCGGAGCTTGCGGAGATTCGCGATGGCGACACGGTTGTCGTGTTTGGATGCGGACCTGTGGGACAGTTCGCGATCGCCAGCGCCAAGCTACTCGGTGCGGGCCGAGTGATCGCCGTCGACAAATATGACGACCGGCTCGCGATCGCTCGCAAGCAAGGAGCCGAGGTGGTCAATTTCGAGAAAGAAGATCCGATCGACGTGATCATCGAACTCACGGGCGGAATCGGCGCGGATCGCGCCATCGATGCTGTTGGTATCGATGCGATGCATCCGCACCACGGCCCCGCGGCAGACAAGGCGCGACAGCAAGAATCACAATTCAAAAAGGAAGTACAGTCGATTGCGCCGGAGCAGGCGGGTGATGGCAATTGGCGCCCTGGTGACGCGCCGAGCCAGGTGTTGCAGTGGTCTGTCGAGGCGCTCGCCAAGGCGGGAACACTGGCGATCATCGGTGTGTACTCGCCCGCCGCCAATGCATTTCCCATCGGCCAGGCAATGAACAAGAACCTGACCATCAAGATGGGCAACTGCCATCATCGCAAGTACATCCCGCACCTGATCGAGTTGGTGCGATCGGGCGTGATCGAACCTGAGCAGATACTTACGCAGATCGAGCCACTCGATAATGTGATCAGCGCCTATGAGGCGTTCGACAAGCGGCGCAGCGGCTGGACGAAGGTCGAACTCCTGCCGCATCCCTGAACTCGCGACTGAACTGTTCTGGAGCAATCGATGGCCGCACGAGCAGGTGAGACGGCGCGGGAGGCGGGTGATTTCCGTTGCCAGAAGTGTCACAAGCAGACTCATGTGACCAAGGGACACAACATTCCGAAGTGTCCGAACTGCGGCAGTGACTCGTACGATACCAGATACCACGAGCCTGGAAACAAATCATCCTGAACCGGAGACCACGATGTCCTCACAAACGACAGACCCCAGCCGGCGCGTGTTCATTGGTGGCGTAGGCATGGGTCTAATGGCGGGGCTTGGGTCGCCGGTCCTCGCGCAGAATACGTCTGGCACTCGTAAAGTGAGGGCGAGTGGGGCGGACCTGAGCAATCCAGCGCAGGCTTATCCCAAACCGCCGTTCCCGAAGCAGCAGCAAGAATGGCCGGGGCTCGTCAGCAAGATGCAGCCGCGTCCGGATCATGGCGAAGAGAGCTACAAAGGCTCGGGTCGGCTCGAAGGGCGCAAAGCGCTCATTACGGGCGGCGATTCCGGCATTGGCCGGGCAGCTGCAATCGCGTTCGCGCGCGAGGGTGCCGACGTGGCGATCAACTATCTGCCGGCGGAGGAGTCCGATGCGCAAGATGTGGTGCAGCTCATTCGCAAAGCAGGGCGCAGAGCTGTCGCGATCCCCGGCGATCTGCGCAGCGAGGCGTTCTGCCAGGATCTAATTGCGAGATCGGTTCGCGACCTTGGCGGCCTCGACATCCTGGTGAACAACGCCGCGCGTCAGCACGCCGTGGATGACATCGCGAAGATCACGACGGAACAGTTCGATGACACCTTGAAAACGAACGTGTATGCGATGTTCTGGTTGACGAAGGCAGCGTTGCCGCATCTGCCGTCGGGCGCAGCCATCATCAATACAACGTCTGTGGTTGCCTACGATCCGCCTGAAGGCCTCCTGGACTACTCGGCGACCAAGGCGGCAATCATGAATTTCACGAAAGGCCTCGCCAAACAGCTGGCACCGCGTGGCATCCGAGTGAATGGCGTTGCTCCTGGACCGGTATGGACTCCGTTGCAGCCGAGTGGTGGTCAGCAGCCGGAGAAATTGCCGCAGTTCGGCGCCGACACTCCGATAGGGCGCCCAGGGCAGCCCGCTGAGCTGGCGCCGCTATACGTGCTGCTCGCGTCTCAGGAGTCCAGCTACTCCACTGGACAAATATTTGGCGCTGTAGGCGGGCGAGGTGGGCCGTAGAATCCCGGCTGTTCCGTGACTAGTTCAGCTTGTGATCCGGAGAGAAGCCTGGCAGGTCATCTCGCCGCTTGAGGCCGGTAAGTGTGGCGTGGCTCGCTTCGTCCCTCTTAGCGAACACCGAATGCTGCTGCCGATTGTCCTATCCGGTGCGGCCTGACACTCGCAAGCTGTTATTCACATCCTTCACGCCGGCAAGCCTCTCTATCAGGGCCTCGGCACGGCGCTTTTCCTCCCGTGAGCTCACCGTTCCTGACAAGGTGACTTCGCACTCCGTTACGGTCACGTCAACGGTAGAGGCATCGATGCCATCGCGTGAACAAGAATCGCTCATCGGCGTTTCACATTCTTTGCGGATGCGGCTGGCTTGCCATTGAAATTGTACGAAGCTTGCTCCGCCGAGAGCGCCGCACATCGCTTCCTCAGGAGCTCATGCAGCTGACGGATCGCTGGTACGAACTGCTTTCGATGAGGACAGATCAGATTCAGCGGCGCCGCCTCGCCCGGCTGTTCCGGGAGCAACACCTTCAGCCGTCCGGCGCGCACGTCCTCGCAAACGTCCAGCCAGGACTTGTATGCGATGCCTTGCCCGGCAACCGCCCAGCGGCGCACGAGATCGCCGTCATCGCAGACGAAGTTGCCGGAGACGAGCAGGTCGCTCTGGCCGTTGCCATCGGGGAACACCCAGCGGTTGTAGACGGAGCCGCTCAACGAGTACAACAGGCATTGATGATGGAGCAGGTCCTCGAGCTTGCGGGGATAGCCGTGTTTCTCCAGATATGCAGGTGACGCAACCAGTACGCGGCGGTTCTCGGGTGCGAGCGGCAGCGAGATATAGCTTGCATCCTGGGTGCTGCCGTAACGGATGGCGACGTCCACCGGGTCACGAAAGATGTCGGTGACGAAATCGGATACGAACAGGCGCAGCGCCAGCTTCGGGTGAGCCTTTCGAAATTCGGTGATCCAGGGTAGCAGCACGTTGCGTCCCACGTCGGACGGGGCTGCGATCTGCAGCACACCGCCGAGCTCGTTCTTGTCGCCGTGCACCCGGTCGCGACCTTCCTCCAGCGTGGCTAGTACCTCTCTTGCATAAGGCAGGTACTGCTCGCCCTCAGCCGTCAGGCGAAGGCTTCGAGTGGAGCGTGCGAACAGGCGGATATCCAACTCGCGTTCCAGGCGCTGAATGGCGGCACTGACTTGGCCGGGCAGAAGGTCGGCTTCACGAGCGGCACGAGTGAAGCTGCCAAGTGCCGCTGTCCGCACGAACAGCGCCAAGTCATCGAGCCGGATCATTTTCATTCCTATAGTGAAAGTCTTCTCCGATTGTGCGCCTGTTTCCGCCGCGACCACCAGACCACGATACCGGCCTATCGAACGAGTCGTCTCGGCTCGCAAGCTGCCAAGGACCAAACGCCATGAAAGCCATCGTCTACAGTCAACACGGCCTGCCGCCGGAAGATTCGCGTTCATTGCACGAGATCGAGTTGCCTCAGCCCAGGCCAGGCCCGCGAGATCTACTGGTCGGAATCCGCGCCATCTCGGTGAATCCGGTCGACACCAAGGTGCGTACCAACGCGCCGACCCAGGCGCCTCGCGTGCTGGGCTGGGATGCTGTCGGCATCGTGGAGGCGATCGGCGAGCGGGTAAGTCTGTTCAAGCCGGGAGATCGCGTGTTCTATGCCGGGTCCATCGATCGCCCGGGCGCAAACGCCGAATACCACTTGGTGGATGAGCGGATCGCCGCACACGCGCCGACGACGCTGAATGACGCACAAGCTGCCGCCTTGCCGCTCACCTCGATCACGGCCTGGGAGCTTCTGTTCGACCGGTTGGGCATTGCTGAAGGCGGCGGAGACGGCGATACGCTGCTCATCATCGGCGCAGCCGGGGGCGTGGGTTCCATCCTCACTCAGCTGGCCCGGCAACTGACCCGACTTACGGTGATCGGCACCGCTTCTCGATCGCAGTCGCAGGAGTGGGTGAAGGAGCTGGGCGCACATCGTGTCATCGATCACAACCGCCCGCTCGCGCCGCAACTGCAGGAGATCGGGATTCCGCAGATTCAGTACGTTGCCAGCCTCACGCACACGAGCACGTACTACCCGCAGCTCATCGAGATCCTCGCGCCGCAGGGCAAGCTCGCCCTGATCGACGATCCTGCGTCGCTGGACGCGGTTCCGCTCAAGCGCAAAGCGATTTCTCTGCATTGGGAACTGATGTTCACGCGATCGACGTTCCAGACGCCGGACATGATTCGCCAGCACGACTTGCTGGAGCGGATCGCGAATCTGATTGACGCCGGCACCCTGCGCACGACGGTGAGCGAACACTTCGGCGCTATTACCGCGGAGAACCTGCGACGTGCCCATGGGCTGATCGAAAGTCATCAGGCGCGGGGCAAGATCGTGCTGGAGGGCTTCTGATCGACGGTTCATTGATGACGCGTTCCGATCCTGCATGAATCCCACGTCATCGAAAGTTCACCTTACAGTGGCGGCAACAGCATTCGCTGTTGCCGTGTGCACCTCTCGCAACCGATCGAGGACCAATCATGACCTTTCCACTACCCCTTCGTTGATCGTTGCGATCTTGGCGGCGGCGCGCGTCATCGCGGGCGAGCCCGCAATAACCGACGCTCGCGGACGCGGCGAGCAGCCGACACTCTCGCCATTCCGTCACACGCTGCGGATCTTTACGACTTCGAGCGTGCGTCGATCGAGCGGCTGGGCGCCGTCACGCGTCAGACCATCCATGGTGCGCAGAGCACGATGGCCAAGTGGGTATTCGCGAAAGGAGCCGTCGTTCCGCTACACACCATCCGAACGAACAGATCACGTGGGTCATGAAGGGCTCGGTCGAGGTGTTCTCGCAGGGCAAGCGGTTCTTCGTTTCCGCCGGACAGGTCATCGTCTTTCCGCGAACGTTCCGCACGAGTTTCGCGCGCTGGAGGACGGGACCGTCGACATCGATATTTTCACTCCGGTACGACAGGACTGGATCGACGGGACGGCGAGCTACCTCAAGTCGGGGCTTGAATGACAGTGCGGTGATTTCCTGCGGGCGGCGCAGGAATCGTTACGTCTATTGACGACTCACTGCAATTCGACACGCACAGTGCGCGGCGTGCGCAATGTCTCCATCTCGACAGCATGCCGGCAGAGTCGATCCTCTGGCTGTGCGATCATCGAACATCCGCCAGTCCAAGCTCGCCCTCCATTCTCGAAACCAACTACATCGCGAGCGTGTCCCGGATCACCCGGCGATTCCTATCCACGCCTTCCGTGCGCTGCTGTGCATGGTGAGCTTCAGTGCTTCACTAAAGCTGTTCATGGCAGGTGCTCGCAGCGTGAGTGCTGTCGCGTTCGTCGTCCGACAGTTTGTATCAATTGCACGTAGCGGCCCTGCCGGCATAGAAGCCGTGAGTCAAGCGCCTGGCATTACCATTCGACTTGACCACCACAATCGCGAGCGCCGTGCGGTCGGTCCCGCCTATACCAAGGGTGGATACAGCAACGGGCGATCGACCAGTATGCTGCATGGCCAAAGTCTGGGAGTGCACAGATGGCCGTATCGATCTCCAAGGGAACGCATCGCGCTGCTGCCGGTTGGATTGATTGCGCGCCGTTGGGGCGGTTGCCGGAAACCTTGGAGCTTCTCGCCACGAGAGCCGGTGCCGAGACAGGCAAACCATTGTACAACGCAGGCGATGCCGCCGATTCGTGGTATCGACTCCTCACGGGAGCGGCCTGCGAATGCGTTCTGACGGCGGACGGACGACGACAGATCGTCAACTTTCTGTTGCCGGGCGATCTGTTTGGGTTCTGTGCGCGATCCAGGCATGAATTCTCGGTTGAGATCATCGTCGATGGCACGGCCTTCGCACGCTACCCCCGACGTCAGGCCGAGGAGTTGGCGTCTGCGGACGCTGAAGTCGCTAGCGCGATACGACAGCGAGCCTTCGAGTCGATATCGCGCCTGCAAGCGCGCATGGTCCTGCTAGGCCGCACCAACGCCCTGGAAAAAGTAAGTGCATTCCTTCTCGAGATGGCCGAGCGGCCCTCGGTAGGAATCGGCGATGATCTCGTGCTACCGATGTCCCGATACGAGATCGCCGATTACCTGGCGATGGCCGTGGAGACGGTGAGCCGTGCCATCACCACATTGAAAGCCCAAGGCGCGATCACGCTGGCGAACTCGCGGCAGGTGCGGATCACTGATCGTCTCGCACTCGAGCATGCCTCGGCAGAGTCGCGGCGGAGAAGTTCACTCGCGCCGACCGATGCATCAGGCAGGGTGTCACGGACCGTCAAGCTGTACACGTCCAGCTTCGCCTCTCAAGAGCGAGCGACGAGCGTCCGCCACGCCGGATAAGTCAGCCTTCGCCGATCGGCCGCTCACGAGTTTCGTCGATTCCCTCGCCGTTTTCGTTACGTCGCGATTCGGAACTGGGTATCCAAGGCTGCAGCCCGGCAGCGGACATGCGTGCAACCATCAACACCAGGCCGGCAAGCGACGCCGCGGACATCTTGCTCATGACGTGCCTGCGGTGAATCTTCACTGTGATCTCGCTCACGCCAAGCTCGGCCGCGACCTGCTTATTCCGCTTGCCGTCGAGAATTCCAGCCAGAACCTGCCTTTCGCGTGCGGTCAGCGCAGCACACCGCGAGCGCAGTACATCCAGCTCTTTAGTGTGTCGCTGCGAGTACTGGTTCGAACGCAACGCTTGGTCCACGGCGTCGAGCAGCTTCTGATCGTGAACCGGCTTGGGCAGGAACTCGACGGCACCGCCCTTCATGGCCCGGACGGTCATCGGTATGTTGCCGTGTCCGGTGATGAAGATGATGGGAATGGCGTTACCCGCCGAGCGCAACGTCCTCTGCAAGTCCAGTCCGCTCATGCCGGGCAGCCGGACATCGAGAACCAGACAGCCGTTACTGCTGTGACAGTGCCGGGACAGGAAATCCGCCGGTGACTCGAAGGCCTGGACTCGGTGCCCCGCCGAGCGGATCAGGCTACCCAGCGCGATGCGCGGTGGATTGGCACAGCCAGGCAAGCTCCGATTCTGGGCGTGTGAACGGAACCGCCGCGTTGATCGCAATCAACAGCGGGGGGCACAGGTCGTTCTCATATGCTCCTCCACAAGGCTCGTCCTCGCGTCACGTCGATGGACTCTAGCGTCGGGACATTCGACGCTTCGGCGCGGGACGCAAATCCGGCTTCGCCTTCATCGACGAGGCGAGCATGGAGGCGCAAGGCCCCACTTGAAGCAACTTCGCGCCGTGCTTCGCGGTCGTCTTGAGCGCTTGCTCGATCAGAACGTAAGTGCCCAGGACGCGTTGACGATACGGTTTGAGAGAGTGGTTCTCCACGAAGACCGTGGGAAGCCGGCGCAAATCGCCATAACCAGTCGAAGTTCGCGCGCGCCCCGGGCGCATGCGTATGCCCTTTTCGGGAGCGCGTGCATCGATCGCGCTGATATATGGCGCGGGCAGATGGCCGTTGGCTTCCAGGGCTCGCTCGACTTCGGGGCGGAACACCTTGTCCAGCCACTCGCCGCCCGCCGGGCTGCGCGCGTTGCGGCCGCCCCAGCCAGGAAACGAAAAGGTGATGTCATGAACATGGTCGACACCGTCGGTCACATGGATGTCGAGATAGAGATCAGGATACGATGCGACCCGCAAGCACCGGGTGCTCACGGCGGGAAGCAACACTCATGCCTATGCCAACAACAGCAATGTGAAGAGAACCATGGGTGTGGAGTAGAATGAAGAAATGAACGTCGGTGCTATAGAGACGCGCTTCGCCTCATATCTGGATACATCTCGGACGCTGCGGGATATAGAGCCATTTCTTCGAACGTATATCAGGCTGCTTTTTTTGTTCAAAGAGGAGATTCCGCAGAAGGCATTGGGCGTCCTGCAGGAACGACAGAAGCAATTGCGTGGAGAGGATTTCAAGGAGCAGGGAATTGAGGAGCTCAGGAGCGCGAGTCTCACGAACTTGAACCGAGACCTCAGAAACAATGCCGGCGCGACAAGAGAAGCGATGCTAAACAGGATGCTGTTCTGTGCGTTGGTTGACTCTGAAGAAACCGATTTCTTCTACCTGACAGAACCAATCTTCGAGTATGTGCGGATAATGGATGTCTCACCCATTGAGCTGACAAAAATATTGGAGTCGGAGTTTATTGGATTCAAGATCGAAAGTTGATTCGCTGCAAAGGCGAGAAGGCTGGCGAGGCTGGACCGCCGACCCAAGTCGTAGTGAAGCGACCATGACAGTGGCTCAGACCGGCGTCATAGATTGGTTGGGAATCGATAACACCGGACACGTTTGTCTAGCCGTTGTGGATGACCTCGACTGGAGCGATGAGCACGATCACCTGCTGATTTTACAGGAGACGCTCAACACCCACTTGGCGTTCATCGAGAGCGGCGAGTTCTTTGAACGTCTTGTTGAAGAGTTGACCGTCGTGTCCCGCACAGAATCGGCTTGGTGTGTCCATGCAGACACTGCGAGCGCCTTGAGCATCTCGCGATGTCCAGGAATGGCTAGGCCACACCTGCGGACGGAAGCTACGTAGCCGATCTGGTGGAGATGGGGAGACACATGCCGACTGACGCGCCTTGGCTTCGGGGAAATACGAACCGGCCAGGCGCCAGTCTTCAGAGTTGGTACACGAGTGCGTTGTGCCAATTCTGTACCAGCTATAATGTGATTTACTCCCAGACTTCCAAGCGGAGTCGCTGCAGTAGATGCTCGGAGTTCTCTAGAGTTCAATGAGTTCCGATCCGCGAAGACTCCCAGAGCTTGATTTGTCGGTCCAGTCTCGACCACACCGACAGCCGAGAAAAAATCGATTTGTATGAACGAGTTAGATCGCCGCATCTCTATTGCTCCGATGATGGACTACACCGACCGCCACTGTCGGTATTTCCTGCGCCTGCTCAGCCCCGACACTCTTCTTTACACGGAGATGCTCACCTCTGCCGCGCTGGTTCGTGGCGACGGGGCGCGGCTGCTCTCTTATGACCAGGCGGAGCACCCGGTGGCCCTGCAGCTTGGCGGCAGCGATCCGAAAGAGTTGGCGCTGGCGGCCCGCATGGGAGAGCAGGCGGGGTATGACGAGATCAACCTGAACTGCGGTTGCCCGAGCGATCGCGTGCAGAGTGGGCGATTTGGGGCTTGTTTGATGGGAGAGCCGGCGCTCGTGGCGGAGTGTGTGAGCGCGATGCGTGCGGTGGTCAAGGTGCCCGTGACAGTGAAGTGTCGCATCGGCATTGAGCCCATGCCGCGAGCGGCTGATGAATTCGAGTTCTTGAAGCAGTTCATCGCGACCGTGGCGAGCGCGGGCTGTGATGTGTTCGTCGTGCATGCGCGTAAGGCGATCCTCAAGGGGCTCAGCCCGAAAGAGAATCGCGAGATTCCGCCGTTGAAGTACGACGTTGCGGTTGCGTTGCGCGTGGAGTTTCCGAACCTCACATTCGTGCTCAACGGTGGGATCCGCACCGTTGAAGAAGTGCAGAGGCATCTACAAACATTCCATGGCGTGATGATCGGGCGCGAGGCCTATCAGAATCCGTACTTGCTGGCGCAGCTTCAGCAGGCGGTGTTCGATCCGGGTTGGAATCTGCCGACGCGCGAGCAAGTGATCGAACAATATGCGGACTATGTTCGCAGCCGACTGGCTGAGGGACACCGATTGCGCAGCATGGTGAAGCATGTGCAAGGACTGTACGCCGGCCTGCCCAGGGTGCGATCGTGGCGAAGATTCATTTCTGAAGGGGCAGGTCGACCCGACGCCGGAGCGAACCTGCTGACAGAAGCCTTGCGCATCGTGCAAGCCGCCTAATCAACAGGCGGTACCGTCTACGACGAACCGGGCGCCGCCATTCGAGCGCGGCACATGGTTGGCAAAAGGCCCGCGAATCGGCCGCGTTCGTCGATGGGAACGATCTCTTCAGTGCTCGCTCGGAATCCTGGCGGCAAAGTGTGGTCGTTAAAAGACCCACCCGGAATTCTGCGGGTGGGTCTTCCGGTCTTCCGTCGTCAGTCTACAAGTCAACGATTGAACGGCACCGGCGCGAGCCGACCGAAATTCCCCTGCTTGGTGGCGGCGAGATACGCGGCGACCGCGTAGGCCGCGACGCTTTGGTCGAGAACTTTGGCGTCGACCTTGGCGAGGGTGTCGTTCATCGTGTGGTGAACGTCGAAGTACAGGCTCGCATCGAGCACGGGATCCAGCACCGGCACGCCGAGGGAGCGGAGCGGGCCGAGGTCGGCACCGCCGGAGGCGGTGTTGCTGCCGCCTTCGATGACCAGCGGCTCCATGGCTTTGCGCATCTTTTCGATCGCGCCGAGCGATTCGGGGGCGACCTGAGTGTCGAGGCGCACGACGGGGCCGATGCCAGTGTCGGCTTCCATCGCGAGCACGTGACGATTGTGCTCATCGCCTATCTGGCGCGCATATTCCTTCGCGCCCGACAAACCGAATTCTTCGTTAGCGAACAGCACCACCCGAATGGTGCGCGAGGGCTTGCGGTCGAGTCGCGAAATCAAGCGAGCGGCTTCGACCACGATCGCTACGCCAGCGCCATCGTCCAGTGCGCCTTGCCCCAGATCCCACGAATCCAGATGA
This sequence comes from Steroidobacter gossypii, assembly GCF_016801985.1. GTDB lineage: Bacteria > Pseudomonadota > Gammaproteobacteria > Steroidobacterales > Steroidobacteraceae > Steroidobacter > Steroidobacter gossypii. Next base: position 599,301 of record NZ_JAEVLS010000002.1, read on the forward strand.
GCGCCCAGCAACACGATTTCGTTGGCGCGATCGGTGCCGGGAATTTCGCCGATCACATTGGCCGACCACGCGGGCGGCAGCTCGCGAGCGGTGGATTTGAGGCGCAGGCGCACCTGTTTGTTCGCTTTGACCTGACGTGACAGCGTATCGGCATCCGGATTCGACAGTGAGAAGGCGGGAATGCGCGGGGCATTCACGTCGTACTGCATTCGCCCCGTGTGCGCGAAGCGCTCGTCGGAGGTGCCGACGGAACGGATGACGAGCGCGACGGCGCCGAGATTCGCGGCAACGCTCGCGCCTTGCACACGATTCTTGACGATCTTGCCGTAGCCCGAGCCGTCCTTGGTGCGCTCCATGCGCTCGTTGATGAACACGATCTTGTTCTTCACGTCGCCGGCCTGAGCCGCGCTCAGCGCGTCCAGTGTGGCGAACTCAACCACTGCGGCCTCGATGCCGTCTTCGGGCGTGCCGATGCTGCCGCCGAGGGTGGCCGCAACTAGCGGCTGGCCCGCGGGGCCCAGCAAAGTGACCTCGGTGCTGCCTCGAATCCAGCGTGGCACCAGCACGTCCTGGGTGCGCACGCCGGTAAAGCCCAGTTTGCCCAGCCGGTTCATGGCCCAGCGGACCGCAGCTTCGTCGCCCGCGGACCCCGCCAAACGAGGGCCCACCTCGGTGACCAGCGAGCTCACGTGCTCGTAGGCCGAGGTGCCTTTGAGCGCGCGGTCGCGCAGGGCGGCTGCCGTGGCGAGGTCCGCCTCGGTCCAGTCGGCCACTGGCGTGGATTGGGCGGAGGCCGGGCGGACTTGCCCGGCCAGAATCGCCAAAAGCGCCAAAAATATGGCGCAAAAACCAGCCGTGGAACGCCCAGAGCGGGTGGTGAGGGGAACCATTTCGTGCATCCGAACTCCTTGTTGCCCCCTGTGGCCCCATCTAAAGCATGGATCCAGCAGGGTTATGTAGCGTTGTCGTATATACTTCCGCCTACGCCCGGCGATGGGGCGCACGGCCGGTACCAAGCAGAACAGCAAGGATACCAATGGGCGGCGACGAGGCGGGGAGACGACGATGAGCGCCAAGAGGTCATGGGAAAGGACATCGAACTAGCCATCCTGTTTGCCGATGTGGTCGGCAGCACGCGAATTTACGAAGTCATGGGCGACTTGCGCGCCCGGGACATGATCCTGACCTGCGTGGAAATCATGCGGGCCGCCACCGAGCACAACCACGGCACGGTCATCAAGACCATCGGCGACGAGATCATGGCGACGTTCCCGACGGCGAACGACGCGATCAATGCCGGCAGCCGCATGCAGCACGACATTCGCATCCATGCCGAGCTCAAGGTCGAGGGCCAGCCCATCGCGATTCGCATCGGCGGTCACTTCGGGCCAGTGGTGCTCGAGAATCGCGATATCTTCGGCGCGGCGGTCCACACCGCGAACCGCATGACCAGTCAGGCCAAGGCCGGGCAGATCATGATCACCAGCGCCATGGTCGAGCGGCTCGCGCCGGAGTGGCAGTCGGCGGTTCGGCAGATCGACGTGGCCACGCTCAAGGGCAAGACCAGCGAAGACGAATTGTTCGAGGTGCTGTGGCAGAAGGAAGACGCCACCAGCATGTTGCCCGCGATCGCACTCGGCGCCGCGGCGGCCAGTCGCGACAAGCAGCGCTCGCGGCGTTTGCGTTTGCGCTTCCAGGGGCAGGAGATCGTGGTCGACGAGAGTCGCGCCAACATCGCCATCGGTCGCGCTGAAGAAAACGACATCGTGGTGAAGGGCAACCTGATCTCGCGCCTGCACGCCAAGATCGAACTGGTCCGCAACAAGTTTCAACTGGTGGACCAGAGCACCAACGGCACGTTCGTTACCACGCGCGAGGGCGAAGAGGCCTTCGTTCGTCGCGACACGATGCAGTTGAAGGGGGAGGGGCTGATCGGCTTCGGTCGCGTCCCGGAGAATAATTCGTCGCTGACCGTGCGTTACGTCTGCGAAGAGTAGAGTAGCGCCCTCGACGCCGCGGCCTGGGCGGGCATTCAGCCCGCCGTCATCAAATTGCAATAAAAGATTCGCGGCCCCGCGCATGCGCGGCAGTGCCTTAAGTTCGCATACTGTTAAACGGCTAACGGCAACAAAAAGATCACGAGATACAAAACCGCAATCCAACTGTCGCTGAACTGAAATATTCCCCCGACACACTGCGCGCACTTTCTTTCAAAGTGTCGTCGTCGGGAGCGACTAGATGAGAACCTACAAGTGGATTATTGCGAGCGCCGTGGCGGTGGCTCTCGCGGGCTGTGGCTCGGATGAGATTTCATCGGCGGGCAGCAGCGGCAACATTACGATCAACAATCCTCCGGCGCAGAATCCCGATCCGGGGCCCAATCCCGATCCGGATCCGGGCAGCGGTGGCGTGCAGCCGGCGGCGGGTTGCCCGACGATCGCCAACCCCATTCCACTCACGAATTCCGGGACCATCGAAGGCCCGACCGGCACCTACCGAGTCTGTGACTTGCCGGCCCGTTTCACTGCGAGCTCGACGCTCCCTCGTGTTCCTGGCCTGCTGTATGCGCTTCACGATCGCGTCGACGTTGGCACCGACCTCGGTCCGACACCGACCGCTGGCGAAGCTTCGGTCACGCTGACGATCGAGCCGGGCGTGGTACTTTTCGGCAAAGCCGGTACGTCCTGGCTCGCCGTGAATCGCGGCAACAGGATTCAAGCGGTCGGCACCGCAGAGCAGCCGATCGTATTCACCAGCCGTGACAACGTCCTCGGCCTCGCGACCGACGACTCACAAGGTCAGTGGGGCGGCGTCGTGTTGATGGGCCGCGCACCGATCACCGATTGCCGCACCGGCACGCCGGGCGCTGTCGATTGCGATCGACAGACCGAAGGATCCGCCGCGCTCGCGTTGTACGGTGGCGCGACTCCGACGGACAGCAGCGGCAGGATGAGCTATGTGCAGATCCGCTATTCCGGATATGTGCTCGGCGCGAACTCCGAGTTGCAAGCGCTGACGCTCGAAGGCGTGGGCAGCGGCACGATCATCGATCACATCCAGATGCACAACAGCTCCGACGACGGCTTCGAGAACTTCGGCGGCCGCGTGCACATGCGTCACATCGTGGTGACGGGCGCGGATGACGACAGCATCGATCTGGACACGGGCTACAAGGGCACCATCCAGTACTTGATCGCGGTTCAGAAGACCTCGGGCGCGGCTGACTCGATCATCGAGCTCGATTCGACCAACGCGAACGAGAGCCAGACGCCGCGTACTCACATGAAGGTCGCGAACTTCACTTTCGTCCATCGCAATCCGGGCACGGCAAATACGGCTGCCATGCTGTTCCGTGGCGGCGCGGACGTGACCATGGTGAACGGCGTACTGACCAGCCCGATGGCGTGCCTGCGCTTGAACGGCGCGAATATTCTGGCGACCGACCCGGCTATCGATAAGGTCGGCCCGCCGGTGTTTCATTCCGTCGTGATGTCGTGCGGCACCACCCCGACCGTCGACGGTAGCGGTGTGACAGCGCAGCAGGCGTTGGATCTGTTCGCTGCCGGCACCAACAACAACACCACGTTCTCGCCGACGTTGACCGGCACGTTCATCAACGGTGCGAACGAGACGGCCGCGGTGGCGGTCAATCCGCAGACGATCGATCCGGAGTTCGACGCGCTCACCACGCCGTACATCGGTGCGGTCCGCGATGCCAACGACACCTGGTATGCGGGTTGGACTTGCAACTCGGCAACGGCCAGCTTCGGTAGCGCCAGCACGGCGTGCACCACGCTGCCCTCGCTCGCTCAGTAATGTAGCCAACGGTGTGCGGCGGGTTGCGATGACGAGTCGCGACCCGCCGCATTCAAGTTTTATAACTCTGAAAGCAGTCAGGTACTTATATGGCCAACCCGCGCACGTGGAGCATGTTGCTCGCCGCAACCGCGTTTTCCACTCAGGCCCTTGCTCAGGCGCCGGTCGAAGTCGATGGTTCTCAGCAGGCGGACGCGGCCGATGTGTCCGCGACGTCGGCGGCTTCCGAGCCCGTCGCACAGCAATCTGTCGATGTCGCCATGCCTGGCGGCATTCCTACCGTGACCGTAGTCGGTCGCCGCGAACGTGAAGTGCAGCGGGAAACGACTCAGGTCATCACCGTGCTTTCGAGCGAAGACATCGCTCGCACCGGTGAAGGCAACATCGCCGGCGCGCTCGGACGCGTCACCGGCTTGAGCGTGGTGGGCAGCGGCTTCGTGTACGTTCGCGGTCTCGGCGATCGTTACTCGCTCGCCCTGCTGAACGGCTCGCCGCTACCCAGCCCCGAGCCCATGCGCCGTGCCGTACCGCTCGATTTGTTTCCCACCGATGTGATCGCATCCTCGCTGGTGCAGAAGACGTACTCGCCGAACTTCCCTGGCGAGTTCGGTGGCGGCGTGATCAACCTGACGACGCTGGCGATCCCGACCCAGCCGTTTCTCGATGTGAATGTCGGTGTGAGCGGCGACACTGAAACGACTGGCCAGCTTGGCTACGACTACTACGGCAATAAATATGACTGGACGGGTTACGGCAATCGCGACACGCCAGCCGCGCTCCAGGCCTTCTTCAACAGCGGTCAACGCATCAGCCAGGGCGGGGTGGATACCGGCGAGATCGCCGGCCAGCTCGTCGGCCGCAACAACGGCCTGGTGCAGAAGATGGATGACACTGCGCCAAACTTCTCCGGAAACATCACTGCCGGCAACACATGGCAGCTGAGCGATTCGGAGCTTGGCCTGGTCGCCACGGCCGGCTTCAGCAACGGCTGGCGCACCCGCGATAACACGCAGCAGACGCCCGCCAGCGCCGACTTGTCTGTCATCGATAGGGATTTCCGGCAGGTCGCAACCGAGAATCGCGCCGTGGCCAATGCCATGATCGGCGTCGGCTACGAGTTCGGCGAAGGCAATACGCTGCGCTGGACCAACCTGTACATCCACGACACGCTGAAGCGCACCAGTCTCGCGGAAGGCAGGCAAAACAACTCCCGGCCGGGCGCCGACTTCAGCGATCAAAGCACCGCGCTGTACGAGCGCGAACTGCTGAGCACGCAGTTGACCGGCGGGTTCGGCTTTGGCGTGGTAAGGCTCAGCCCACGCGCTTCCTATTCCACTTCGAAGCGGGAAGCGCCCTACGAACTGGGCATCGGTTACGTGCGCACCAACCAGGCGACCAGCCCGTACGGCGAATACTTCATCAACCGTTTGGACAACGGCAACACCGGTTATGCCGACATCGCCTTCTCGGATCTGGATGAGGATCTGTGGTCGGCCGGCGTGGATCTTACCGCGCAAGTTCTGCCTCGCCTGACGGTTTCGGGCGGCGTGGACATCACCGACACGCAGCGCGACTCCACGCGACGCGAGTTTCAGATCGTCGCTCCGTCGACTTTGCCCAACTACATTGCGATGCTTCGACCGGATCTGCTGCTGAGCCGGACCATTATCGATGAGTACGATATCGGACTGATCGAGACCACCGAGACCGACCCGGCGTTCACCGCCAGTTTGCGCACCGAGGCGGCGTATGCGCAGTTGCAGGCGGAACTGATGGACGGGCTGGAGCTCAGTGCCGGCGCCCGCTACGAAAAAGGCGAGCAGGATGTGCGACCGCTGCAGGTGTTCACGACCGCCATCAACTCCGGCGCCGCCACCAGCATCGAGAACGACTATGTGCTGCCGGCCGCAACCCTGACCTACAAGTTCAACGATGACATGCAGCTGCGTTTCAACGCGTCGAAGACCATCGCGCGCCCGCAGTTCCGCGAGCTCATGTTCCAGTTGTACTTCGATCCCGAATACAACCGCTACTATCGCGGCAATCCGCTGCTGACGGACAGCGAGTTCTTCAATGGCGAGGTGCGCTACGAGTGGTACTTCGCTCCGGAGCAGCGTTTCTCGGTCGCCGGGTTCTACAAGACCATCGACGATCCTATCGAGGCGTTCACCGGCTTCACCGACAACACTCCGGAAACCAGCTTTGCCAATGCGCCCGAGGCTGAGCTGTACGGTGTGGAGTTCGAGGTGCAAAAGTATTTCCCGCTGGGTGACCTGTTCGCAAACGAGTTCCTCGGCTCGCGCCGCGCGGTTGTGATCGGCAACTACACTTTCACGGATTCCAAGATCAACGTGGAAGATGGAGACACGGTGCGTGTGTTCGGCGCGCTGGCGCAGCCGGCGAGCAATGTGTTCAGGGACGGCAGTCAGCTGACGGGTCAGTCGGACCATCTCGTCAATCTGCAGTTTGGGCTGGAGAGCCCGAGCCGCCTGTCGCAGCAGACCATCTTGCTGTCGTATGCGAGCGATCGCGTGACGAGCCGCGGCGCCACAGGCTTGCCGGACATCTACGAATCGCCCGGCCTGCGTGTGGATTTCGTGGCGCGCGAGGCGTTCACGCTGTTCGACACGGCCCTGGAAGGCAAGCTGGAGATTCGCAACATCTTCGGCCGCGACTACAAGGAGTTCCAGGAGCGGGGCCCGAACACGGTGTTCTACAACCGTTACGACGTCGGCACGACGTTCTCGGCGTCGCTGACGATGAGCTTCTGACGTCCTAGCCTGGGCGTAACGTTCGATACAGACGGGCGGTGGATTCTTCATCCACCGCCCGGTTTGTTCAAGGGCCTGCGCTCTCGTTCAGTTCGCGCGCAGTTTTCTTATGAACATAACGATGCGTGCGAACCTGCCTCCGGGTTGCGCTGGCAGCGGCTGCAAGAAAAAGGCGGCGACCCCTTTCGGTGTCGCCGCCCCTATCTCATCCGAAGCGGAGCTAGGCCGCGTTTGCCGCTTCCAATCGCTTCGCCACGCCTTTCAGCTCTTCACGTAACTGGCTCGGCACGCGGCTGCCGTACTCATCGAGATATTTGCTGATGGCGTCGACTTCCTGGCGCCAGGCGCCGGCGTCGATGGACAGCAGGGTCTCGAGGGTGGAGGGATCCATGTCGAGGCCGGAGATGTCGAGGTCCTGTTTGCGGGGCAGGAGGCCGATCGGGGTTTCGATGGCGGGCACCTTGCCTTCGCAGCGATCGGTGATCCAACGCAGCACGCGAAGGTTTTCGCCGAAGCCGGGCCACATGAAGCGACCATTGCGGTCCTGACGGAACCAGTTCACGTGGAAGATCTTCGGGAGCTTGCTCGCGTTGGCGCCGCTGCCGAGCTTGAGCCAGTGGCTCCAGTAGTCCGCGAAGTTGTAACCGGCGAACGGCTTCATGGCCATCGAGTCACGACGCACGACACCCATCTGGCCGACGGCAGCGGCGGTGGTCTCCGAAGCCATGCCCGCGCCGACCAGCACTCCGTGCGCCCAGTCGCGCGCTTCATAGACGAGCGGGGCGACTTCGCGACGACGGCCGCCGAACAGAATCGCGGAAATCGGCACGCCTTCCGGCGCATCGGCGAGCGTGGAATAAATCGGGTTCTGTTTCGCGGATACAGTGAAACGTGAATTCGGATGCGCCGCCGGACCATTGCCCGGCGTGTAGGGCTTGCCCTGCCAATCGAGCACGGGCGTGCCGTTCTCCAGACCCTCCCACCACGGCTGGTTGTCCGCCGTCAGCGCGACATTGGTGAAGATCGTGTCGCGCTGGATCATGTCGTAGGCATTGCAGTTGGTCTTGCGGTTCGTGCCCGGCACGACACCGAAGTAACCCGATTCGGGATTGATGGCGCGCAGCTGACCTTGTTCGTCGACATGCAGCCAGCTGATGTCGTCGCCCAGGGTCCAGATCTTCCAGCCCGGCATGGAAGCGGGCGGCACCAGCATCGCGAGATTGGTCTTGCCGCACGCCGACGGGAAGGCGGCGGCGACGTAATGAGTCCGGCCTTCGGGGCTCTGCAGGCCCATGAGCAGCATGTGCTCGGCGAGCCAGCCTTCTTCGCGCGCCTGCCAGCTGGCGATGCGCAGCGCATGGCACTTCTTGCCGAGCAGGGCGTTGCCGCCGTAGCCCGAGCCCACGCTCTTGATGGTGAGCTCTTCGGGGAAGTGCATGATGAAGCGGCGATCGGGATCCAGGTCGCCGATGGAGTGCAGGCCCTTCACGTATTTATCTTCGCGCTCGATGCGCGTCAGGGCAGCGTCGCCCATGCGGGTCATCAAGCGCATGTTCACTACGACATAGGGGCTGTCGGTGATCTCGACGCCGCAGCGGGCGAACGGGGAGTCGATCGGGCCCATGCAGTACGGGATCACATACATGGTCCGGCCGCGCATCGCGCCGGCGAACAGGCCATCGATCTTCCGGTGCGCCTCGGTGGGATCCATCCAGTGGTTGTTCGGACCCGCGTCTTCCTTGTTGCGCGTGCAGACGAAGGTCAGATGCTCCACGCGCGCCACGTCGGAAGGGTGCGAGCGGTGGAGGTAGCAATTGGGATGGGTGTCCTGGTTGAGCTTGATAAGATCGCCGCTCTTGAGCATCGCTTCGATGAGTGCGGTGTTCTCGGCATCCGACCCGTTGCACCAGTGAATCGATGCAGGCTGGGTCAGGCGGGCGACATCGTCCACCCAGCGTTTGAGCGATGCATTAGACGTGGTCATTACAGCGGCAACCTCACGGTTTCATGAAAACTCATAGATGTATTAGTGGTAGTGATTATACCCAGCACTTTCCGCGCTGCATGGACTGTCGCTTTTATTGACATCACCGGTCTGCATAGCCTGACAACATCTTGCGACAGAGATGCCAGAGTGTTGCGTAACTGAATGAAAGTCCTAGTTTTAGCCGCTTGTCTGATGACAACGTTCGCCACGGTGCTTGGGGCCACCGAGGCGGTCGAGTTGCGCACTCAGCTGGTCGCGGAGGTTCGCGAGACGGGCGGCACGCCGGAGCGTCCGACCTTTCGCATGGTCCCAGCGACCCGGCTGGCGCAGGGCCAGGTGGTCTACTACACGGTTCGAATTACCAACCCAACGCCGGTATTCGCCAATAAGGTCCAGGTGAGTCAGCTGATTCCTGCCAATACGACTTACGTGGTGGGTTCGGCCGGCGGACCGGGCGCGGACGTGGAGTTCTCGATCGACGGCGGTCAGAGCTTCGCGCGCGCCGAGGACCTGAAGCTTCCCGACGGCACGCGCGCTCCGCCGGAGCGCTATACCCACATTCGCTGGCAGCTGCGCAATCCGTTAGCTCCAGGAGCCACCGCGCTCGTGCGATTTCGCGCTACCTTCCACTGATGCAGGACTTCGAAGAGATCTTCGGCGCCGACGGACCGCTGGCGACAGCAATCCCCGGCTTCGCGACGCGCGATGAGCAGATCGCGATGGCCGAGCATGTATGGCAGGCGCTGCGGCAGCAGGGGCGGTTGATCGTCGAGGCGGGCACCGGCACGGGCAAGACCTTTGCGTATCTGGTGCCGGCGCTGTTGTCGGGACGGCGGGTCATCGTCTCGACCGGTACGCGCAATCTGCAGGATCAATTGTTCCATCGCGACTTGCCGACCGTTTCCGCGGCCATCGGCCGGCCGGTGCAGGTCGCGCTACTGAAAGGGCGAGCGAACTACCTTTGCCTGCATCGCCTCGATCTCGCCGAACATCAAGCCGCGGACCGCGGCCTGCGGCGCGAAGTCGCGGCGGCGCTCAGCCGGGTCAGAGCTTGGGCAAATGTCACAAAAGGAGGCGACATCTCCGAGCTGGCTCAGCTCGGCGAATCGGATCCGGTGTGGCCCTGGGTCACCTCGACGCGGGACAACTGTCTCGGCCCCGACTGTCCGGTGTTCGATCGTTGCCACGTTGTCAACGCACGTCGCAAGGCGCAGGGCGCCGACATCGTGGTGGTCAATCATCATTTGTTGATGGCCGACCTGGTGCTCAAGGAGGAAGGCTTCGGCGATCTGCTGCCCGGCGCGGACGCCATCATCATCGACGAAGCGCATCAGTTGCCGGAAGTCGCAGCGAACTTTCTCGGCTTCACCGTTTCCAGCCGCCAGCTGCAGTCCCTTGCGAAGGATCTCGCGAGCGAGTTGATGCTGAGCGGGCCACAGCAGTCCGTCTCCGCTGCCTTTTCGCAAACCATCGAAAGGCAGATCGTCGATCTGCAGGATTCGCTCGGGGCCAGGCGCGAGCGCTGTGAGTTCAAGGATTGGCCCTCGCTCACGTTCGAAGCGCTCGCCAACTTGCGCCATTCGCTCGACGATCTCACTCAGTCGCTGACGGAGGCCGCCAAGGACAGCACCGGCCTTGCGAATCTGCGCCGTCGCAGCGTCGAGCTGGCGAATCGCCTCGACTCGATGATGGAAGAAGAGTCTGAAAGCAGCGTGCCCAGCGTACGTTGGGCGCAAAGCACCAGCCGGGGCGCGGGGCAGGGCGTGTCGTTCCATCTCGTGCCGCTGGATGTGGCCGAGCAGCTTGGCAGCCTGGTGCAAGCTCACTCGGCGGCGTGGGTATGCACGTCCGCGACGCTTGCGATCGGCGAGAGCTTCGATCATTTCATGCAGCGAGTCGGCATGCGCGATGCGCGCACCGCGCGCTTTGGCAGCCCGTTCGATTATGAATCGCAGACGCTCATGTATCTGCCGAAGGCTCTGCCGCCACCGTCATCGCCACGGCATACAGCGAGCGTGATCGACGCCGCGATTCCCGTGTTGAAAGCAAGTGGCGGTCGCGCGTTTCTTCTGTTCACGAGTCATCGCGCATTGCGTGAAGCGGCTGACTTGTTACTTGCGCGGCTCGGACCGGCGTTGCCATTTCCGGTGCTGGTGCAAGGCGACGCGCCTCGCGAGGTGCTGCTCACCAAGTTCAGAGAGCGTGGCAACGCGGTCCTGTTGGGCACCAGCAGTTTCTGGGAAGGCGTCGATGTGAAAGGCGCGGCGCTCTCGGTGGTGATCATCGACAAGCTGCCGTTCGCGGCGCCCGACGATCCCGTGCTCAAGGCGCGCCTTGAGGCCATCGAACGTCGCGGCGGCAACGCATTCTTCGAAGAGCAGATTCCGCAGGCGGTGATCACGCTGAAACAGGGCGTCGGCCGCCTGATGCGCGATCCGAACGACTTCGGCGTGATCATGCTGTGTGATGAACGCGTGCGGAGCAAAGGCTACGGACGGATTTTCCTCGACAGTCTGCCGTCGATGCCGCGCACCGAGAACCTGGTGGATGTTCAGCAGTTCTTATATGAGAGGCTCAGCGCCATCGGCCTGGCGCCCGACCCCGATGCCATGAATCCAGCCGCGGCATTCGATTGGTAACCAGATTCTTCTCTGACCAGTCCCCAGTCAGTAGTCATCAGTCACTTCAATGATCCTTCTTGCCATCGATACTGCTACCGAACGCTGCTCCGTCGCTCTGCGCATTGACGGTCGAGTCATCGAGCGCGTGAGCGAACAGCCGCGCGGTCATGCCGATCTCGTGTTACCAATGGTGGAATCGGGGCTGCAGGAAGGGGGTGTCAAGCTCAGCGACTTGGATGGAATCGCCTATGGGCGCGGGCCCGGCGCATTCACCGGCGTGAGAATTGGGGTCGGAGTCGTGCAGGGGCTGGCGTTTGGCGCCGGCCTCAATACCGTCGGCATCTCCAATCTGGCGGCCGTCGCGCAACAGGTTGCGCAGCCTGGTGATCGAGTGCTGGTTTGCATGGATGCCCGGATGGAGCAGGTGTACTGGTCGAGCTTCGTTCGCGACCCCATCACGGGTTTGGTCACCTCACTCGCACCGGAGCGGGTGGATGCGCCCGATGCGGTGCCTGACGGTGATTACACTACGTTGGCGGGCACGGGCTTCAAAGCCTACGCCCACCTGCGATCACGTTTGGCCACCGCAGGCCGCGTCATTCATGAATCGACGCTACCGCGCGCGAGCGACATCGCTTTGCTCGCCGAAGCCGAGTTCCTCGCCGGTCGCGCGAAACCCGCCGCAGAAGCCGAACCCGTCTATGTCCGCGACCAGGTTGCCCACGTTAAAGCGACGTGAACTGAAGCGACGCGGGGGGGCGGGGTTCGCAGCTTTGTCATGTCCAGGCAAATTTTCGCTGACCACGTCATCGGACTGTAATACTTCGTTGCTGTAATGTGCTCCGTGGTCCATGTCTTTGAATTTGTGGCGTGAACCCGCAGCGTACGTGGTCATATTTGCGCAATTTACATGGCTAACAAGCAGATTCTGATCGTCGAGGACGAACGCCCCATCCGCGAGATGATTGCGTTCGGATTGCGACGTAACGGCTTCGAAGTGCGCGAAGCGGCCGACGTGGGCGCCGCCCGGGCCAGCATCGCCGACCAGCGACCGGACCTGGTGCTCATCGACTGGATGCTGCCCGACATGAGCGGGCTGGAGCTGACCCGCGCATTGAAGCGGGACAAGGACACGCAGGAAGTGCCGGTGATCATGCTCACTGCGCGCGCCGAGGAGCAGGACAAGGTGATGGGCCTCGATAGCGGCGCCGACGATTACGTCACCAAGCCGTTCTCGCCGCGCGAGCTCCTGGCGCGCATCAACGCCGTTCTGCGTCGGTCGACCAACGGCACGGGCGAGGAGATCATCGAAGCCGAAGGCCTGGTGCTGGACGCCGCCGGCCACCGCGTCACGGTGGGCGATCGCACGGTGCAGCTCGGCCCGACCGAATATAGGTTGCTGTCCTTCTTCATGACGCATGCGGAGCGGGTGTACAGTCGCGCCCAGCTCCTCGATCGCGTCTGGGGCGGCAATGTTTATGTGGAAGAACGAACGGTCGATGTGCACATCCGTCGCTTGCGCAAGGCGCTCGAAGCATTCAACTACGATCGATTCATTCAGACCGTGCGAGGCTCGGGCTACAGGTTCTCAACGCGCGCGGAGTAGCCGTTGAAGAAGGTATTCAGCACCTTCTCGCCGTCGGGCTGGCAATCGGTTTCGCGGCTCGGCATCGCGCTCATCGTCGCTCTTCTGATCGGTCTGATGGCCGGCCGCGTCGCCCTGGCGCTCGCCATCACGTTCGGCATCTATTCGCTGGTGCAGCTGTGGAACGTGCTGCGCCTGGAGTTCTGGCTGCGCCACCGCCGGGTCGAATCGCCGCCCGACATCAGCGGTGTGTGGGGAGAAGTGGTGACTATCATCAGCCGCATATATCGACGCAAGCAGTATCATCGGGCGCGCGTGACCGGCCTGCTGCGTGAGTTTCGACGCCTGACCACCGCGTTGCCGGAAGGCGCCGTGCTGCTCGGACCGGAGCATGAAATCCTCTGGTTCAATCGGCTCGCGGGCGAATGGTTACGACTGCGACGCAAGCGCGATGTGGGCATTCGCATCGAGAATCTGGTCCGTCATCCCGCCTTCGTAGAGTATCTGAAGACCGGCTATCCCACCGAAGGCGCGCTGGTGCAGGACCTGGAAAGCGATCGCTGGCTGGCCTTCAACATCGTGCGCACCGGCACGGCCGAGCGACAGCTGCTGATGGTTCGCGATGTGAGCGAGGAGCAGCAACTGCAGTCGATGCGCAAAGACTTCGTCGCCAATGCGTCGCACGAGTTGCGCTCGCCGCTGACCGTGATCAGCGGTTATCTCGACGCACTCGCGGATGACGACAACCTCGATCCCACCTGGAACACACCGGTGCTGGAGATGCGTCGCCAGGCCGAGCGCATGCGCACCATCATCAAGGATCTGCTCGAGCTGTCGAAGCTCGAATCGGGCGAGCACACGCAGGGCGAGCATCCGGTGGACATGGCCGGCATGCTGGCGCTGCTGCGCAAGGAGGTGATGGCGCTCGACCAGCATCCCCGTGATGTTCGTTTGCTGCTGGAGAGCGATGTGCTGCTGAAGGGAGTGGAGTCCGAGCTGCACTCGGTCGCGTCCAACCTGATCAGCAACGCGGTCAAGTACACGCCGCCCGAGGGCGAGATCGAGTTGCGCTGGTGGGTCGATGAAGCAGGCGCTCATCTGTCGGTGCGCGACACCGGCGTCGGCATCGCCGAAGAACATATCCCTCGTCTGACCGAACGTTTCTATCGGGTCGATCCGGGCCGGGCCCGCAGCATGGGCGGCTCGGGGCTGGGGTTGGCCATCGTCAAGCACGCCTTGCAAAGGCACGACGCCACGTTGCAGGTCCAGAGCAAAGAAGGGGTGGGCAGCACCTTCACCTGTCATTTTCCGCGCTCCCGGATCATCCCCCGAAGCGCCGGCGCACTGGCCACGGCCTGACTTGCAACATTTTCTTCATCCAGGTGTCATTTTCGAGCGTCTGAAAGCGCCGACTGCAACATAACTGTAATAACTCCTCCGTATAACGCTCCGGCGTGGGGACCCCCCGGGCCGCCGGAATCGTTTTCCCACGCAACGAACGGCCGTCGAACGGCCATCGAACGGAGAGAGCAGTCGTGAAGAATCTCGTCCTGGCAGTCGCCCTTGCGACTGTACTGTTTACCGTGTCGATGGGCGCCCGCGCCGCGAGCTCCAACGAGCTGGCCGAGATCCGCCAGCAGCTCGAGGCGCTCATCCAGCGGGTCGACAAGCTCGAGCAGGAAAACAACGCGCTGAAAGCCGAGAACGAGAATCTCAAGGCCACCGACGAGAAGCTGCAGGCGCAAAGCGAGTATCTGAAGGCCGAAGCGCGCGGCCTGCGTAAAGAAACCGCGCAGCAGGCGGTGGAGGTCGGCAAGGTGAAAGGCGCGGACTGGGCCAGCAAAGTCGCGATCACCGGCGACTTGCGCTATCGCTACGAAGCGATCAGCGATGAAACATTGAACAGCAGCGGCCTCCAGACCGCCGATCGTTATCGCGATCGCATCCGCGCGCGGCTGAATGCGACGGTGGAAGCGACTGACAGCATCACCCTCGGCATCGGCATGGCGACGGCGGAGAACGGGGATCCGCGTTCCTCGAATCAGTCGTTGAACGACGTGTTTTCGCGCAAGAGCCTGGATCTCGACCTGGCGTATTTCGATTGGGAATTCTCCCAGTGGGGTCATCTGATCGGCGGCAAGATGAAACAGCCGTTCGTCAAGCCCGGTCAGAGTCTGTTCTGGGACAACGACATCAATCCGGAAGGGCTGGCCGTCAATTTCAAGAGCGGCATGTGGTTCGGCACGGCCTACAACTACTGGATCAACGAAGAGAGCGGCCCGGAGAACACACGGACCGCGGACACCTTGCTTTACGGCTTGCAGATCGGCACGCGTCTGCCGCTAGGCGCGAGCAGCCTGATGCTCGCAGCTCATTACTACGATCTGAGCGCAGGGCAGGGACGCGCGCCGTTCTTCGCCGACAATCCTAACGGCAACTCGGTGACAGCCGACAACGAGCTGATCTACGACTATCAGGTCGTCAACCTCAGCGCCGAATACAGCGCCATGCTGGGCGAGCTGCCGATGCAGCTGTGGGCGGACGTGGCGCAGAACCAGGACCCGGACGAGCTGGACACGGCCTGGTCGGCCGGCGTGCTGTTTGGCAAGGCGTCCAACTATCGCACCTGGGAACTCGGCACCTTTTATCAGGTCATCGAGAAGGACGCTTTGTTCGCGCAGCTGATCGATTCGGACTTCGCGGCCGGTGTGTCGGACGCGGAGGGCTGGGTGCTGCGCGCCGGCTATGCGCCGGTGCGTAACTCGCTCATCAACGCGACTTACTTCCTCAACAAACGCAACGTCGACGCGCCCAACCGCGCCGGCCAGCGGGACGTCGATTACCAGCGTCTGCAGCTGGATTTCAGCGTGAAGTTCTAGTCGCGTACGTCGCCGCAAGCAGCCGTCCATGGAACGTCAGCCAGCCGCTACATCCGTGCAGCGGCGTTCGCGTGGTTCGAGGCGACGTCAAGTCGCCTCGAAAAGGCACCCACGCTCACCCTGCGCTTGCGGCCGGTTGCCGCGACGGGTATACAGCCCAGTGCCTCATCTATTGAGACTCGCATGGAAAAGTCCGATCTTTCTCATCATATTCTGAGTCGCTACAACGACGACCTGGAGCGAGTGCGCACCAACGTGCTGCAGATGGGCGGCTTCGTCGAGGAGCAGCTCAAACTGGCGGTGCAGGCGCTGGTTCAGGGCGACAGCCGGCTGGGCGAACAGGTGGCGCACGGCGATCAGAAAGTGAACGCCATGGAAGTGGCCATCGACGACGACTGCAGCCGCATCCTGGCCACGCGCAGCCCGGCAGCCTCCGACCTGCGGCTGATCGTCGCCGTGATCAAGACCATCACCGACCTCGAGCGCATCGGCGACGAGGCGGAGAAGATCGGCTACATCGGCTCACGCCTCGCGGCGGTGGAGCGTCCGGCAGACCGTTATAGAGAGATCAAGCATCTCGGTCGCCTGGTAGGCGACATGCTGCACGAAGCGCTGGACGCTTTCGCCCGGCTCGATCCAATCGGCGCCGTGGCCATCGCCAAGAAAGATCGTCTGATCGACGAGGAGTACGAGGCCATTCAGCGCCAGTGCATCACGTTCATGATGGAAGATCCGCGCACCATTCGTCGGGCGCTGGACGTGCTGTGGGTTGCGCGAGCTTTAGAGCGCATCGGCGATCACGCCAAGAACGTTTGCGAATACGTGGTCTACATGGTCCACGGCAAGGACATTCGCCATCTGTCCATGGAAGATGTCGAAAAGCATTTGCAGTCGCGTTCCTCGAAATCTCCCGAACCACCGCCTGCTCGCTGATCACCCATGCTGACCATGAATCGTCGCGCGGGCAATGCGCTGGGCTTCGTCGCATGCGCTGCGTTGATGGGCTACGCGCTGTACGCCGAGCACGTGCTTGGTCTGGCGCCGTGTCCGCTATGTATCTTTCAGCGCGTGGCCGTGATCGTGGTGGGCGTGTTGTTCCTGATCGCCGCGCTGCATAACCCGTCGGGCAAAGGCTCGATCGGCTACGGCGTGTTGATCGATCTGGCGGCGCTGATCGGCGTCGGCATTTCGGCGCGCCATATCTGGATCCAGGCGCAGCCGCCGGGAACGGTCGCGGCGTGTGGCGCGGACCTCGATTATCTGCTGGACATCCTGCCGGTGACCGAAGTCGTCAACAAAGTGCTGACCGGCTCGGGCGAGTGCGGCAAGGTCGATTGGACCTTGCTCGGCCTGTCGATGCCCTGGTGGGTATTGATTTCTCTGGCGCTGCTGAGCGCGTGGGCGGTGATCGTGAATATCGCCGCCCGGCCGAGATAATCTGTCCAGGGCTACTTCGCCAGTATCAACTCCATCACACGCTCATAGATTCCCGAGAGCGTGACGACATCGTCGACGCGCACGTTCTCGTTCACCTTGTGAATGCTCGCGTTGAGCACACCCAACTCGACCACCTGCGCGCCGGTCGGCGCGATGAAGCGGCCGTCCGAGGTGCCGCCGGTGGTGGACAGTTCCGGCGTGCGACCGACCTTTTCCTTGATCGACTGCACCACCGCCGCCGACAACGCGCCGGGCGCGGTGAAAAAGGGCAGGCCCGACACGAACCATTCCAGCGTGTAGTTGACCTTGTGCCGATTGAAGATTTCGGTGATGGTCGACTGCAGCTTCTCGACCGTCTGCTCGGTGGAGAAACGGATGTTGAAGCGCGCCTTCAGCTCGCCGGGAATCACGTTCGGCGCGCCGGTGCCGGCGGCGATGTTGGAGATCTGGAAGGTCGTCGGCTGGAAAAATTCGTTGCCCTTGTCCCAGGTGCGCGAAGCCAGCTCCGCGAGCGCAGGCGCCACGGCGTGCACCGGATTGTCCGCCAGGTGTGGGTAGGCGACGTGGCCCTGAATGCCGTGCACCGTCAGCTTGCCGGACAGCGAGCCACGCCGGCCGATCTTGATCACGTCGCCGAGCTTGTCGGTGCTGCTGGGCTCGCCGACCACGCAGTAGTCGATCTTTTCGTTGCGCGCTTCCAGCACTTCCATGACGCGTCGTGTGCCATCGACCGACGGGCCCTCTTCGTCGCTGGTCAACAGGAAGGCGAGGGTGCCCTTGTGATTGGGGTGCCGCGCGATGAAGCGCTCGGTGGCGGTCACCATCGCCGCCAGGCCGCTCTTCATGTCGGCCGCGCCGCGGCCGTACAGGATCCCGTCGCGGATCACCGGCTCGAACGGATCCGTCGCCCACTCCTCGCGCGGCCCGGTCGGGACCACGTCGGTGTGCCCGGCAAAGCACAGCAGCGGGCGCTCTTTGCCATGACAGGCCCACAGATTCTCCACCGGACCGAACGGCATGCGCTCGATGCGAAAGCCGACTGCCTCGAGCCGTTGCGCGATCAGTTGCAAACAGCCCTGATCTTCGGGGCTGACGGAGGGACGACGGATGAGTTCCTGAGTGAGCAGCAGCGTCGGGTCGTCGGCAGGGGTCGGCAAGGGCGTGAACTCCAGGCGAGAAGCGGCAGCGGGCGCGGTCTTATAGCCAGGGTTGACCCACCTCGCAAGTGCGTCCGCTAAGCCACTACGACCTGGCAACTCCGAATCGGGTTGGCGATGACTCGGCCCTGCAGGATTGGATTGGCGGTCCCGTCTCGGGGAGGGGTGTTAGGGGATGGGTCTTCCGCCCAAACGGGTGTGTTACGCCTTCATGACGACTCCGCGTCGAAATGTTGCTGGCTGTCATACGACTGTCATGGAAGCTCTTCAAACTGCTGCAAGTCGAATCGTCGGTCCTCCTCCGAAACGAGGTTCAAGTTGATGAAGTTGTGGCACAAGTTGAGCGCGTCCGTGCTCCTGACGGGCTTCGCGGTCGCCGCCGCCCCCCAGTTCTCGCACGCTCAGAGCGTCATCAAGATCGACGGCTCCAGCACCGTGTTCCCGATCGCCGAGGCGGTCGCCGAGGAATTCCAGATCTCCAAGAAAGGCAAGGTGCGCGTCACCGTCGGCATCGCCGGCACGGGCGGCGGTTTCAAGCGCTTCTGCCGTGGCGAGACCGATGTCTCCAACGCCTCGCGCCCCATCCTGAAAGAAGAGATGGAGGCCTGCGCCAAAGCCGGCATCAAGTACATGGAGCTGCCGGTGGCGTTCGACGCGCTCACCGTCGTGGTCAATCCCAAGAACACCTGGGTGAAGTCGCTGACCCCGGCGGACCTGAAAAAGATGTGGGAGCCGGCAGCGCAGGGCCGCGTGACCCAATGGAATCAGGTGCGCTCGGAATGGCCGGCGGAGCAGCTGATGCTGTTCGGCCCGGGCGCCGATTCGGGCACGTTCGATTATTTCTCCGAAGCCGTGAACGGCAAGGCCAAGGCCAGCCGCGGCGACTACACCGCCAGCGAAGACGACAACGTGCTGGTGCAGGGCGTGGAGAACAACAAGAACGCGCTCGGTTATTTCGGCTACGCGTACTACATCGCGCACAAGGACAAGATGCGCGCGGTGCCGATCGTGAACGCCAAGGGCAAGGCCGTGATGCCGAGCATCGAGGCGGTGAACGACGGCTCGTACGAGCCGCTGTCGCGCCCGCTCTTCATCTACGTGCGTGACACCGCCGCCACCCGCGCCGACCTCAAGGAGTTCATCGAGTTCTACCTGACCGAGGGCGCGGCCCTGGCCAAGGAAGTGGGCTACGTGCCGCTGCCGGAGCAGGCTTACAAAGTGGCGTTGAAGCACTTCAACGACCGCAAGCTGGGCACGGTGTTCGGCGGCGTGCCGGAGGTCGGCGTGACCATCGACAACCTGCTGGCGCGGGAAGGCAAGCTCTAAAATCAATCGGGTACGGGCCCCCGGTGAGGGGCCCGAATGTGAGCCCAAGTCTGGGCTAGCGGGCGCCATGCCACTACAATGGCGCCCTTTTCGCGGGCGCAGTGTTTATGGCGGCGACAAAATCCGAAGAGCTGATATCGCGCAGCGGCTTGCGTTATCGCAAGGTCCGCGACCGCATCATCGAGACTCTGCTGCTTGCATCCGCCCTGGTTGCCGTGTTCACCACGCTGGCCATCGTCGCCATCCTGCTGATCGAATCCGCCGCGTTCTTCGAGCATGTCTCGCTCAAGGAATTTCTCACCGACACCATGTGGACGCCGCTGTTCGCCGACGCCCATTACGGCATCTTGCCGCTGGTCGCGGGTACGCTCACCACCACCATGGTCGCGCTGTGCGTGGCGGTGCCGGTGGGCACAGCCATCGCGATTTATCTGAGCGAGTTCGCGTCGCATCGGCTACGCGAAACCGTGAAACCCATCCTGGAATTGCTGGGCGCGGTGCCGACGGTCGTGTACGGCTACTTCGCGCTGATGGCGGTGACGCCGCTGTTACAGAAGATCTTTCCCGAGCTGCCGGGCTTCAATATGTTGAGCGCGGGTCTGGTGATCGGACTCATGATCGTTCCATATGTCGCGTCGGTGAGCGAAGACGCGATGCGCGCCGTGCCGCGCTACATGCGCGAAGGCTCGTACGCGATGGGCGCGACGCGCTTGCAGACGGCGTTGCGCGTGGTCGTGCCGGGCGCGTTCTCCGGACTCGCCGCTGCTTTCATTCTCGGCATCTCGCGTGCGGTGGGTGAGACCATGGTGGTCGCCATCGCCGCTGGCATGCAGCCGAACTTCACTTTCGATCCCACCGAGCAGGCCGCCACCATCACAGCGTACATCGTGCAGGTGAGTCTCGGCGATCTGCCTCACGGCAGCATCGGTTATCAAAGTATCTTTGCCGCCGGTCTGGTGCTGATGTTGATCACTCTGTTCTTCAACGTGATCGGCTTCTCGCTGACGCGTCGATTCCGCGAGGCGTACTGATGTCGAGCATCCCTCACGGCAACGTGCCCGCGTATCTGAACCCGGACTCGATCCGTCGCGGCTTGTCGCGGCGGAAAACGCTGGATCAGGTGTTCGTGCTGGTCGGCCTGATCCTGATGCTGGCCTGTCTGGGCATCCTGGCGGTGCTGTTCCTGGATCTGGTGATCGACGGCTCGCAGCGCTTCGGCTGGGACTTCTTCACCAACTTCCCGTCACGTCGCGCCGAGCGCGCCGGCATCCTGGGCGCCTGGGTGGGCACGTCGCTGATCATGCTGGTGACGGCGTTCTGTGCGGTGCCGGTCGGCGTGGCCGCCGCGATTTATCTCGAAGAGTACGCGCCGAAGAACTGGTTCACCGCCATCATCGAGATCAACGTGACCAATCTCGCGGGCGTGCCTTCGATCGTCTACGGCCTGCTGGCGCTGGGCTTGTTCGTGTATCAGTTTGGCTTGGGGCAGAGCATTGCGGCGGCGGGTCTGACGCTCGCGTTGTTGATTCTGCCCATCGTGATCGTGGCCACGCGTGAGTCGATCCGCGCCGTGCCGAAGTCGATTCGAGAGGCGGCGTATGGTTTGGGCGCGACGCGTTGGGAAGTGACCAAGGATCATGTGCTGCCGTATTCGACCGGCGGCATTCTCACCGGCATGATCCTGGGCCTGTCGCGCGCCATCGGCGAGACCGCGCCCATCATCACCATCGGTGCGCTGAGCTTCATCGCGTTTCTGCCGAGCTCGCCGTTCACCAGCGAGTTTCCGTTTATTTCGTTTCAGTGGCTGAACGATCCGTTCACCGCCATGCCCATTCAGATGTTCAACTGGGTGTCGCGTCCCGACCAGGCCTTCCAGGCCAACGCGGCTGCGGCCGGCGCCATTCTGCTCGCCATGACGCTGCTCATGAACGCGGTGGCCATATGGATCCGCTACCGCTTCCGCAAAAAGATCAATTGGTGACCGCCATGGAAACCACTGCCAAACCAGGCACCGCGAAATCAGGCGGCGGCGCACCCATCCAGGAGACTGCCTTGCGTAACGAAGAACCTGCCCGCTCGAGCCAGTCGTCGGTGGGACCCGCGACGCCCCGGGTTGCCATCGCTGTGGACGACACGCGCCAGGCGCGCGCCATCACCAGCGTCAAAGCGCAGGTCGAGAACCTGAATTTCTACTACGGCCAGAATCGCGCGCTGAAGAACCTGTCGATTCCGATCGCGGACAAGCAGGTGACGGCGCTGATCGGCCCGTCGGGCTGCGGCAAGAGCACGTTCCTGCGATGTTTCAATCGCATGCACGACTTGCAGCCGGACACGCGTTACGAAGGCAGCATCACGCTGCATCCGGACAACCTCAATCTGGTCGGCTCGGGCATCGATCCGATCGAGGTGCGCATGCGCATCGGCATGGTGTTCCAGAAGCCGAACCCGTTTCCCAAAACCATTTTCGAGAATGTCGCTTACGGGCTGCGCCTGCGCGGCGTTCGCAGCCGGGCCACATTGGCTGAGGAAGTGGAGAAGGCGCTTCGCGGCGCCGCGCTGTGGGATGAAGTGAAGGATCGTTTGCAGGATTCGGCGCTGGCGTTGTCCGGCGGTCAGATGCAGCGTCTGTGTATTGCGCGTGCGCTGGCGACTAAGCCGGAAATTCTGTTGTTCGACGAGCCGACCTCGGCGCTCGATCCCATCGCCACTGCGAAGATCGAAGAGCTGATCTCGACCTTGCGCGACCAGGTCACGGTGCTGATCGTGACTCACAACATGCAGCAGGCCGCGCGCGTGTCCGACTACACCGCCTTCATGTACCTTGGCGAGCTCATCGAGTTCGACGAGGCCGCCAAGATCTTCACCAACCCGAGCAAGAAGGCGACCGAAGATTACATCACCGGCCGTTACGGCTGAGCTCGCGATGGCGCAGCTGCCCGATCCGGTCGAAGGCCACATCGCCAAGGCCTTCGACGCCGCGCTCTCCGATCTGCGGCTGCAAATCGTGAGCATGGGCGGGCTGGTGATCGATCAGGTGTCCGCTGCTGTTCGCGCGCTGCTCGATGGCGATGCGACGGTCGCTGAGCTCGTGTTGTCGCGAGAACATACCGTCAATGAATTGGAGCGGTTCGTCGATCGCGAAGCTTTTCAGTTGATCGCGCTTCATCAGCCCATGGCCAGCGATCTGCGAATGGCCAAGGCCGTCTCGCGCATCACCATCGAACTGGAGCGCGCTGGGGATGAAGCGAAGAAGATCGCGAAGTTCGCTGCTCGCCTGGCCACCGGCGAGCCCCAGGGCCCTGTGCTCGCTGTCTCACCTTACTTGCGCCATATGGCGGAGCTCACCAACGGCATGCTCCGCGACGCCGTCCGCTCGCTCGACGAGTCCGACGCTGAGATGGCGCGCGCGGTTCGCGCTCGCGATTCCGAGCTCGACCACGAATTCGCCGCCGCCCTGCGCCAGATCATGAGCCTCGCCATGCAAGACGCGCGTTTCCTCGGCGCCACCATCGACACCGTGTTCGCCCTCAAAGGCCTGGAACGCATCGGCGACCACGCCAAGAACATCGCCGAGCAAGTCGAATTCGTCGCCAGCGGCGAAGACGTGCGCCACAAGGCAAAACACGCCGAAGCCGGCACGCCCGAGAAATAGCTAGTCGCGCAGCAGCTCGTTCAGGCTGACCTTGGAGCGCGTCTGCGCATCGACGCGCTTGACGATCACGGCGCAATACAGGCCGCACCTGCCATTGGCGGAAGGCAGAGAACCAGCGACGACCACCGCGCCGGCAGGCACGCGGCCGTACGTGATCTCGTCACGCTCGCGATCGTAGATCTTGGTGCTGGCGCCGATGAACACGCCCATGGAAATCACCGCGCCTTCCTCGACGATCACGCCCTCGACGATCTCGGAGCGCGCGCCGATGAAGCAGTTGTCTTCGATGATGGTGGGATTGGCCTGCAGCGGCTCGAGCACGCCACCGATGCCGGCGCCACCGGACAGATGCACGTTCTTGCCAACCTGCGCACAGGAGCCGACCGTCGCCCAGGTGTCCACCATGGTGCCTTCGCCGACGAAGGCGCCGACGTTGACGTAGGAGGGCATGAGAATGGAGTTCGGCGACACGAACGCGCCGCGGCGGACGATGGCATGCGGCACGACGCGCACGCCTTCGGCGCGGAAGCGCGCCTCATCATAGTCGGAGTACTTCAGCGGCACCTTGTCGAAGAACTGTGTGAAGCCCGCTTCCATCGGCCGGTTGTCATACAGCCGGAACGACAGCAGCACGGCCTTCTTCAGCCACTGATTCACCACCCACTTGCCGTCGCGTTTCTCGGCGACCCGAGCTTTGCCGGTATCCAGCAGCGTCAGAGCCTGTTCGACCGCGCCGCGGACGTCGGTGGGTGCGTTCTTGGGATTGAATTCGGCGCGACGCTCGAAGGCGTCGTCAATGATGTTTGCTAGCTCGATCATGGCCGGAAGTGTAGCCGAAATGGACAAACGACACTGACGAAAGTCAGTGGTGCCATTATTTCCTTTGTTGGAAGAAATCGCGAATGCGCGTAGCCGCTTCGACGCACTCCGATACTTTGGCCACCAGCGAGATGCGGACGCGGCCGCTGCCCGGGTTGACCCCGTCCGAATTCGGGCGTGCGATGTAGCTGCCTGGCAACAACGTAATGTGTCGTCGCTCGAACAGCTGGCGAACGAAGCGCTCGTCGTTGTCGACTCGAGGCCACAGATAGAACGAGGCCTGCGGCATCTGCACCGGCATGACTTCACCGAGGATGGGCATCACCGCGGCGAACTTCTTCCGATACAAGTTGCGATTCTCCAGCACGTGCGCTTCGTCGTTCCACGCTGCGATGCTGGCGAACTGCGCCGGCGGCGGCATGGCCGAACCGTGGTAGGTGCGATAGAGCAGGAACGGCTTGAGCAGCTTCGCGTCGCCGGCGACGAAGCCCGAGCGCAGTCCAGGCACGCTGGAGCGCTTGGAAAGACTGTGGAACACGATGCAGCGCTCGTACGACGTGTTGCCAGCGGCGGCCGCTGCCTGGAGCAGGCCCGCGGGTGGCTGGGTCTCGTCGAAATAGATTTCGCTGTAACACTCGTCCGAGGCGATGACGAAGTCATATTGCTCGGCCAACTGCAACGCACGCCGCAGATACTCGATGCTCGCGACCGCGCCCGTGGGATTGCTGGGCGAGCACAGGAAGAGGACCTGGCAACGCTTCCACACCTCGGCCGGCACGCCGTCCAGATCGGGCAACGCCGAATGTTCGGCATCGTTCGGCATGAAATACGGCTCAGCGCCCGCCAGCAGCGCCGCGCCTTCATAGATTTGATAGAACGGATTCGGCATGACCAGCAGCGGCTGTTTGCTCGGGTCCGTCACCGCCTGCACGAATGCGAACAGCGCTTCGCGCGTGCCGTTGACCGGCAGCACCATCGTCTCTGGAGAAACTGAGCCCGCCGGCAACTTGAAGCGACGCGTCAGCCAATTCGCAATCGCCTCGCGCAGCTGAGGCAAGCCCGCGGTGAGCGGATAGCTGCCGAGGCCTTCCATGTTTTTGGTGAGGGCCTCGACCACCAGAGGCGGCGAGGGATGACGCGGCTCGCCGATGTACATCGCAATGTGAGAAAGATCGCTGGGCGGCTGTGCGCCGGCCAGCAGCGCCCGCAGCCGTTCGAAGGGATACGGCTGCAGCTTGTTCAGAGCGGGATTCATACGCGGCGGTCGAGTGTTTCGGTGATGTGTTGCGCCAGCCGTTGCTTGGCCTGCTCGCTGAGCGGGCCGCCGGCGTGATCGGTGATATAGAACACGTCTTCGGCGCGCTCGCCGACCGTCATGATCTTGGAGGTGTAGATGCGCACGTCCTCGGCCATGAACACCTTGGCGACTTGCGACAACAGACCTGGCCGATCGCCAGCGATGATTTCGACGATGGTGCGGCCGTTGACCGGATCCTCACTGAACGTCACCTGCGTCGCGGTCGTGAACATCCGCACCTGGCGCGGCGCGCGTCGTGTCACTGTGACCGCGACGTTATCGGGCTTCGACAGCGCATGCGACAGCTGCTGCTCGATGTCACGAATGCGCGCCTGATCGGTGATCTCGGCGCCGGTGTCTTCCAGCACGTGATACACATCGAGGCTGAAGCCGTCGGCGGTCGGCGTGATGCGCGCATCGACGATGTTCAAACCCAACTGATCGAGCAGGGCAGTGGTGCGTGCGAAGCTGTGCTGAGTCTGCGGCGTGTAAGTAGAAACGCCCGTACCGCCGCGCCCCGACAACTGCTGAACGGACACGAGCGACGTCGTGTCGTCGCTGTCGCGCTCCGACAGCATCTTCGTATGCCATGCGATTTCTTCGGGCGTGTGCCGCAAGAAGTAATCGACGGTGAAGCGCTGCCACACCGACTGGCGCAGGATCTCGCCAACCCCGGCCCGCGTCGTTAGCTCTTTCGCGCGCGACTGCGTCTCGGCGATCAGCTCGTCCTTGTCGAGCGGACTTTCCAGACCGCGCCGCAGGGCCTGACGCGTGCGCTCGTAGAACTCCGCGAATAACGACTGTTTCCAGTTGTTCCAGAGCTTCGGATTGGTGCCGCGGACGTCCGCGACCGTCAGCACGTACAGGTAATCGAGGTGCGTCTGATCGCCCACGTGCTTGGCGAATTCGTTGACGACCTTGGGATCGGAAATGTCTTTTTTCTGCGCCGTGACCGACAGCACCAGGTGATTGCGCACCAACCACGCGACCAGGCGTGCGTCGTAACGCGACAGGCCCTGTTCGAGACAGAAAGCTTCGGCGTCCACCGAGCCGAGCTCGGAATGATCGCCGCCGCGACCCTTGGCGATGTCGTGGAAGATGGCGGCCAGATACGCCAGCTCCGGCTTGGGCAGCGACTGCATGATGCGCGACAACGCCGGAAACTCGTGGTCGTACTTCGGAATGGCGAAGCGGCGCAGGTTGCTAACCACGAACAGCGTATGCGCATCCACCGTGTACGCATGAAACAAATCGTATTGCATGCGGCCGACGATGCGGCCGAATGCCGGAATGTAGCGACCCAGCACGCCATACAGGTTCATGCGACGCAGCTCGTGCGTCACGCCGACCGGCGCGCTCAGGATCTCGAAGAACAGTCGATGGTTGCGGGGATGCTGGCGGAACTCTTCGTCGATCAGCCACAGATGCCGCGTGAGCTGCCGGATGGTCGACGCACGCACGCCACGGATCTTGTCGGCGTTCTGTTCGATGATGACGAACAGTTCCAGCATGGCCGAAGGGTAGCGATCGAACACGTCCTCGTTGGTGACCTCGAGGAAATCGTTCCTGATCTGGAAGCGCGCATTCACCGGCACCGGCGGCTCGTTCGAATCGGTGATGGCCTCGCGAAACAGCTGCAACAGCATTTCGTTCAGCAGGCTCACGTCCATGGCCGTGCGATAGTAGCGCTGCATGAACTGCTCGACGGCGAGGGTGTAGGTCGCATCCTCGTAGCCGAACATCTTGGCGAGCCGGATCTGATGATCGAACAGCAGGCGATCTTCACGTCGCGCGGTCAACACGTGCAGAGCGAAGCGGATCTTCCACAGAAACGATTGAGCGCTTTTCAGCTTGCGCAGCTCGCTGCGGGTGAGAAAGCCATGTTCGACCAGTTGATCGAGCGACTCGGCGCCAAAGTGGCGCTTGGCCACCCAGCCGATGGTCTGGATGTCGCGCAGCCCGCCCGGGCTCGATTTCACGTTCGGTTCGAGGTTGTAGGCGGTGTCGTGATAACGGTGATGACGCGCGGTCTGCTCGTTGACCTTGGCTTCGAAAAAATCGCGAGTCGGCCACACGCGCTCGGGGGCGAGGGCGCGACGCATCGCTTCGAACAACTGCTCCGGGCCTTGCAACAGGCGCGCTTCGATCATGGTGGTGGCGACGCTCACGTCGGCCGCGCTCTCGCGCTGGCAATCGTCGATGGTGCGCACGCTGTGGCCGACTTCCAGGCCGATGTCCCACATGAAGGTGAGAAACTTCTCCAGCGAGCCCTGCCACGGAGCGGATTCGCTCTTGGGCAGCAGGATCATGATGTCGATGTCGGAGCAGAGATTGAGTTCGCCGCGGCCGTAACCGCCGACTGCGATCAACGCCACTTCGCGGACGTGTTCGCCAACGTGCATCGACCACGCGGTTTTCAACAATGAGTCGACCAGGCGCGCACGGTCGCGCACCAGTTGCTCGACCGGCTCGTCGTCGAGGAAGCGCTGCTTGAGGCGGTTGTCGCCTTCGCTCAGAGCATTGCGAAAGGTGGTGATATCGCGCGGCTGCGCACCCAGAGAAGCCTGGAGCGTGCCGAGATAGTCCCACGAGGGATCGCTCGCCTGCGTGGAGGCGAGTTCGTCCAGGTCATCGGGCGTGACGACAGGCATGGGCGCCAGCTACCAACCAGAAGAGGTCGCTATGATACTCAGCGCCGGATGCTCAGCGCTGAGCTGCGCCGAGCGTGAGCACTTCGTAGCCGGTGTCAGTCACTAGAACCGTGTGTTCCCACTGTGCGGACAACGAGTGATCCTTGGTGATGACGGTCCAGCCGTCGGGCAACAGCCGCACATGGCGCTTGCCGACGTTCACCATCGGCTCGACCGTGAAGGTCATGCCGGGGACCAGCTCCACGCCGCGGCCTCGCTCGCCATAATGCAGCACCTGGGGATCTTCATGGAAGATTCGACCGATGCCGTGTCCGCAATATTCGCGCACGATCGACAGGTGCTGAGGCTCGACGAACGCCTGAATGGCTGCACCAAGATCGCCCAGACGCGCGCCCGGACGAATCTGGCGGATGCCGGTCCACATCGCCTCGTGAGTGATATCGATCAGCCGCTGCGCGGCCGGCGCGATCTTGCCCACCGCGAACATGCGGCTGGTGTCGCCATGCCAGCCGTCCTTGATGACGGTGATGTCGATATTGATGATGTCGCCTTGCTTGAGGCGCTTGTCCGGGCTCGGGATGCCGTGGCAGACCACGTGATTCACCGATGTGCAGATTGACTTGGGAAAACCGCGATAGTTGAGCGGCGCCGGGATCGCCTTCTGCACGTTCACGATGTAGTCGTGACAGCGGACGTTGAGCTCCTCGGTGGTCACGCCAGGCACCACATAGGGCCCGATCATGTCGAGCACGTCGGCCGCGAGGCGCCCCGCGACGCGCATGGCTTCCTGTTCGGCGGGATTTTTGATCGTCACCTGCATGGAGTGTGGGGCGGAGGTCAGGGCGGCCGAGCCGGGTTCAGAGTCGGCGCCCGTGGCGCGCCGGTGCAGAGATTGCAACAGCCCACGCATCATGAGGTTGCGACCCGGCAGAAAAATTTGTGAACGATCATGGAGTTTATGGTATAAAGCGCGCGTTTTTTTGGCAACGAATCTCTTTCTTTCTCAACTGATTTCTCACACCTGACCGACACAGTCGACGGGGTGCCCATTCGCCTTACGAGGTAATAAGTAGGCTGAAGGGGTCGTCGTCTGGGGCGGGTGGAGGCTCAACCCCTTAGGAGTTTTTGCGATGACCAGCGTGTCCATGCGACAGATGCTGGAAGCGGGCGTTCATTTCGGACACCAAACCCGCTTCTGGAACCCGAAGATGGCTCCCTTCATCTTCGGCGAGCGTAACCGAATTCACATCATCAACCTCGAAAAGACGCTGCCCCTGTACAACGAGGCGGCGAGCTTCATCCGTCAGGTCGTGGCGGACGGCGGCCGCGTGCTGTTCGTGGGCACCAAGCGTTCGGCCCGCGAGGCGGTGAAGGCAGCGGCGCTGCGCGCCGGCATGCCTTATGTCAGCCATCGCTGGCTGGGCGGCATGCTCACCAATTTCAAGACCGTGCGTCAGTCGATCAAGCGTCTGACCAATCTGGACGAGATGGCCACCAACGGCACGCTCGAACAGCACAGCAAGCGCGAGGCCCAGGGCCTGCGTCGCGAGCGCGAGAAGCTGGAGCGCAGCCTGGGCGGCATCAAGGAGATGGAATCGCTGCCGGACGTGCTGTTCGTCATCGACGTGGGTCACGAAAAGATCGCGATTCACGAAGCCAAGAAGCTGGGCATTCCGGTGGTCGCCATCGTCGACACCAATTGCACGCCGGATGACGTCGACTACGTCGTGCCGGGCAACGACGACGCCATGCGCGCCATCCAGCTGTACGTCGAAGGCGTCGCCGATGCGGTGCTGGAGGGGCGCTCGGCGCAGCCGGAAGTGCCGGCGGGCGAGGACGAGTTCGTGGAGCTGGACGAGGAAGGCAAGCCGAAGCCGAAGGCTGCTGGCGCTCCCGCGCCCCGCCGCGACCGCAAGCCGGCCGCGGTGAAGAAGAAGACCCCGGCGCGCCGCCGTCCGGAGAAGCTGCCGGAAGGGCAGGTCGAAGAAGTGGTCGCCGCCGAGGTCGATGACGTCGAAGGCGATGTGTCCCCCGAAGAGTTCATGGCCCGTCGCCAGGCGGCGTTGGCCAAGCGCAAGCCGACCGGCGCCGCGCCCGCTGCTGGCGTCGCGCCAGCGACTGGTGGCACGGACACCGGCACGGCGACGGAGTAATCGATCCATGGCCGTTACAGCTGAAGCAGTAAAGATCCTGCGCGAGCGCACTGGCGCAGGCATGATGGAGTGCAAGAAGGCGCTGGTCGAAGCCAATGGCGACCTCGACGCCGCCGCCGAAGCGATGCGCAAGGCCGGTCTGGCCAAGGCCGACAAGAAGGCCTCGCGCGTCGCCGCCGAAGGCGTGATCGTTCTGGAGCGCTCGGCCGACGGCAAGCGCGCCGCCATCGTCGAAGTGAACTGCGAGACGGACTTCGTCGCGCGCGAGAAGGACTTCCAGAACTTCGCCAACGAGCTCGCCAAGGTGGTGCTCGAGAAGAACCCGGCCAACGTCGAAGCGCTGGGCTCGCAGGCCATCGCCGGCGGCCAGTCGGTCGAAGAGACCCGCCGTGCGCTGATCGCCAAGATCGGCGAGAACATCACGGTGCGTCGTTTCCAGCTGGTCGAGGCTCCGGCCGTGGTCGGCGCCTACCTGCACGGCACGCGCATCGGCGCCCTGGTGGCGATGAAGTCAGGTGACGACGCCGTCGCCAAGGACATCGCCATGCACGTCGCCGCCATCAACCCGGCGCACATCACGTCGGCCGAAGTGCCGGCCGACCAGGTCGCCAAGGAAAAGGGCGTGTTCGTCGAGCAGGCCGCGCAGGATCCGAAGAACGCCGGCAAGCCGCGCGAGCTGCTGGAGAAGATCGTCGAGGGCAAGGTCCGCAAGTGGCTGAACGAGATCACGCTGCTGGGCCAGCCGTTCGTCAAGGACGACAAGCAGACGGTCGAGCAGTACCTGAAAAAGGCGGGCGGCGAAGTGCAGGCCATCGTGCGTTACGAGGTCGGCGCCGGCATCGAGAAGAAGCAGGAAGATTTCGCCGAGGAAGTCCGCAAGCAGGTGGAGAGCGCCAAAAAGGCCTGACCGATCCCACGTGGCATTCGAGTGCCACCTCGGGTACAAGGATGTACCCCGCCGCCTGCGGCGGCGGCGAGAGGTAAAAGTCGCGTCTTTGCCGACTCGCGCGAAGCTCGTGGCAGGATGCCCGATCCTGAGCTGCAAACAAGAAACCCCGCTTCGGCGGGGTTCTTTATAATGGCCGGCAGTTTTATCTGAACGAAGGTTTACATGGCAGCCACTCCCGCCCATCCCGCCCCCACCGGCAACGGCCTGCGCCGCATCCTGCTCAAGCTCTCCGGCGAAGCGCTGATGGGCGATGAGGACTACGGCATCGATCCGAAGATGCTCAAGCGGGTGGCGATGGAGATCCGCGAGGTCATGAGCCTGGGGATGCAGGTGGCGGTGGTGATCGGCGGCGGCAACATCTTCCGCGGCGCCGGTCTGGCCCGCGCCGGCATGGACCGCGTCACCGGCGATCACATGGGCATGCTGGCGACAGTGATGAATTCGCTGGCCATGCAGGATGCGATCGAATCGCTGGGCCTGTACGCGCGTGTGATGTCCGCGATCCGCATCAACGAGGTTTGCGAGGAATACATCCGGCGGCGCGCCGTGCGGCACCTGGAGAAGGGGCGCGTGTGCATTCTCGCCGCCGGCACGGGCAATCCGTTCTTCACCACCGACACGGCCGCCTCGCTGCGCGCCATCGAGATCGAAGCCGACCTGCTGCTCAAAGCCACCAAGGTGAACGGCATCTATTCGGACGATCCGATCAAGAATCCCAACGCCACTCGTTACGATCGCCTGACCTTCGACAAGGTGCTGATGGACCGCCTGAACGTGATGGATGCCACCGCCATCGTCATGTGCCGCGACAACAATTTGCCGCTGCGCGTATTCGACTTGAACACCCCCGGCGAGCTGCTGCGCATCGTGCGCGGCGAAGATGTCGGCACGCTGGTGACCAACGGCTGAGCCGCGGCACGCAACCAAAGTTCTGGAGAACGAACATGTTGGAAGACGTAAAAAAAGACGCCGTCGAGCGCATGCAGAAATGCGTGGTCGCGTTTCGCAACGAACTGAAACGGCTGCGCACCGGGCGCGCCCATCCGAGTCTGCTCGAGCACATTCGCGTCGAGTACTACGGCAACGAAGTGCCGTTGAATCAGGTCGCGAATATCGCATTGGAAGATGCCAGGACGATCACCGTCACCCCTTGGGAGAAGACCATGGTGGGCGTGATCGAGAAGGCCATCATGAAGTCCGATCTCGGCCTGATGCCGAACACCGCCGGCACCGTGATTCGCGTGCCGATGCCGCCGCTCACTGAAGAGCGTCGCCGCGATCTCACCAAAGTCGTGCGTCACGAAGCGGAGAATGCGCGCGTCGCGGTTCGCAACGTGCGTCGCGACGTGAACACCGAGATCAAGGACATGCTCAAGGAAAAGCTGCTGTCGCAGGACGACGAGCGGCGCGCCGGCGAAGATGTGCAGAAGCTCACCGACAAGTACATTGCCGAGATCGAGCAGGTGCTGCAGGAAAAAGAAAAAGAGCTGATGCAGATTTGAGTGCGCGTCTCGAGTCGCTCGTGAAGAACGCAAGCTCCGGCGGTATCCCGCGGCACATCGCGGTGATCATGGATGGCAACGGCCGTTGGGCCGCGGGCCGCGCATTGCCGCGCTCGGCCGGCCATGGCATGGGCGTGCGCACGGTGAAGCAGGTCGTCGAGATCTGCGCCCGCCGTGGCATCGAAGTGCTGACGCTGTTCGCGTTCTCCAGCGAGAACTGGCAGCGGCCGCGCGAAGAAGTCTCGATGCTGATGAACCGTTTCCTGGAAGCGCTCGACGACGAGATCGAGGGCCTGCATCGCAATGGCTTCCGGGTGCGCTTCATTGGCAATCTGCCGCAATTGTCGACGCCGCTGCGCGAGCGCATGGAGGCGGCCATGACCCTGACCGCGAACAACACCGGCATGACGCTGGTGATCGCGGTCGCTTACGGCGGCCGTTGGGACGTCGCGGCCGCGGCTCGCGAGCTGGCGCGCCGCTGTGTCGCTGGGCAGATGCAGATCGATGCGATCGATGAAGGCGCGCTCGACGCAGAGCTGTCGCTGGCGAGACATGTTCCGGAAGGTCTCGCCGATCCCGATCTGCTGATCCGCACCGGCGGCGAACAGCGCATCAGCAACTTCCTGCTGTGGAATCTCGCCTACACCGAGCTGTACTTCTGCGACACGCTGTGGCCGGATTTCGGCGAGCGTGAGCTGGAAGCCGCCATCGGGCATTTCTCGCGCCGTCAGCGGCGTTTCGGTCTGACGCCGGGCCAGGCGGGGGCGCGCTGATGCTACGCCAGCGGGTGATTACGGCGCTGGTGCTGGCTCCCCTCGTTTTTCTGGTCATCCTCTGGATCCCGCATCCCGTCACCGCCGCCGTGTTGGCGCTGCTGGTGGCTGCGGGCGCGTGGGAATGGTCCGCATTCCCGGGCTTCACCCGGCAGTCGGCCCGGCTGGGCTACGTGGCGTTCATCGCTGGCTGTGTGATCGCGGCCTGGTACGTCGGCGTGAACAGCGTCGAGTCCAATCTGCTGCTGTATGCGTCGCTGGTGTGGTGGGTGCTGGCGCTGCTTTGGATCGCCTTCGCGCCGGGCAATGTGAATCGCGCCACCGCCGCCATCGCGGGGCTGTTTGTGCTGGTGCCGGTGTGGCTCGCACTGGTTCGGCTGCACGCCCAGGCTCCGCAATTGCTGTTGTTTCTATTGCTGCTGGTGGTGGCGGCCGACATTGGCGCCTATTTCGCCGGTCGCGCGTTCGGCAAGCACAAGCTCGCGCCGCGGGTCAGCCCCGGCAAGACCTGGGAAGGCGTGGGCGGGGGCATGCTGGCTTCGGCGTTGATGGCCGCGGTCGGCGTATGGTGGTTCAAAATGGACACCGTGCCGTTCATGGCGTTGTGCGTGGTGGTCGCGATCGCTTCGGTGGTCGGCGATCTCACCGAGAGCCTGTTCAAACGTCACGCCGGGTTGAAGGACAGCGGCAGCCTGCTGCCCGGGCACGGCGGCGTGCTGGATCGCGTCGATAGCGTGACCGCCGCCGCACCGGTGTTTCTGATCGGCCTGGAGCGGCTGGGGTTGTTGCGATGAGCCGCAAGATGCAGGTGGCCGTGCTGGGCTCGACCGGCAGCATCGGTCTGAGCACGCTGGACGTGCTGGCCCGCCACCCCGATCGGTTCGAGGTGTTCGCGCTCACGGCCAACAACAATGTGGCCAAGTTGCGTGAGCAATGTCTTGCCCACTGTCCGCAATTTGCAGTGGTGGTGGATGCGGCCGCGGCCGCCAGGCTCGCGACCGACCTGCTTGCAGCCGGCTGCAAAACGCGTGTCCTGGCGGGCGAAGCGGCGCTGAGCGAAGTCGCGGCTCACGAACAGGTCGATGCTGTCATGGCCGCCATCGTCGGCGCTGCAGGGCTACGCTCGAGCCTCGCCGCCGCGCGTGCCGGCAAGCGCATCATGCTCGCCAATAAGGAAGCGCTGGTGATGTCGGGCCCGTTGTTCATGCAAGCGGTGCGCGAGGGCGGGGCGACGCTGTTGCCGGTCGATAGCGAGCACAACGCGGTGTTCCAATGCATGAGTGGCCCGGGCGCAACCCAAGCCGGCGTGACCCGCGCCGATGTGCGCCGGGTGTTGTTGACCGCCTCGGGCGGTCCTTTCCTGCGCGCGCCGGCCAGCGCCCTGCGGGCCGTCACGCCTGAACAAGCCTGCGCGCATCCGCGTTGGGTGATGGGGCGAAAAATCTCGGTCGATTCGGCCACGCTGATGAACAAGGGACTGGAGCAGATCGAAGCCTGCCTGTTGTTCGCCTTGCCGCCGGCGCAGGTCGAGGTGGTGGTCCATCCGCAGAGCATCGTGCACTCGCTGGTGGAGTACATCGACGGCTCGATGCTGGCGCAACTGGGCAACCCGGACATGCGCACGCCGATTGCGCACGCCCTCGGCTGGCCGGAGCGCATCGGCTCCGGTGTAGAATCGCTCGATATCGTGCGGACCGCCCGACTGGACTTCGAAGCGCCCGATGCGGCCCGCTTCCCGTGCCTGGGCCTGGCGCGGGCCGCCGCCGAGGCCGGCGGGACCATGCCAGCGGTGCTGAACGCGGCGAATGAAGTCGCTGTTGAAGCATTTTTACAGCGACGGTTGTCTTTCCTAGAGATCCCGGAAGTGATCGAGCGCGTCCTGTCGCGTCACTCGAGCTTGCCGGCCAGCTCGCTCGATGACGTATTGAGCGCCGATGACTGGGCGCGCCACGAGGCGCATGCGGCGCTTCGGGCAGCCGCGGGAGTGTGTGCATGATTTCTCCGAGCAGTCCCCTGGAATGGTTGATCTCCGCGCTCGCGTTCATCGTCGCCATCGGCGTGCTGGTGGCGGTGCATGAGTTCGGGCACTACTGGGTCGCGCGCCGGCTCGGCATCAAGGTGCTGCGTTTTTCCATCGGCTTCGGCAAGCCGCTGTGGCAACACGTCGGCGGCAAGGACAAGGTCGAGTACGCCATCGCCGCCATTCCGCTGGGCGGCTATGTGAAGTTGCTCGACGAGCGCGAAGGCGACGTGCCAGCCGCGGATGTGCCACGCGCCTTCAACCGTCAGCCCGTGTGGAAACGCATCGCCGTGCTGCTCGCCGGGCCGCTGTTCAACCTGATTTTCGCGGTGTTTCTGTACTGGATCCTGTTCACTGCAGGCGTCCCTGCGCTGCGACCGATCATCGGCGAAGTGACGCCGGACTCGATCGCCTCGCGCGCCGGCCTGCGTTACGAAGATCAAATCATCGCGGTCGCTGGCAAGCCCACCGATACGCTGGAAGCGGCCACGCTCGGCATTCTCGAAGATCTGACCGCGGATGGGACGATCGAGATGCGCGTCCGAGGCGTGGATGGCGGCGAGCGCGATCTGGCGCTGCACGCTGGCGACCGCAGCCGCGAGCTGACGCAGCCGGAAGCGCTGTTCCCCGGCCTGGGCTTCGATATCTGGCAGCCCAAAGTCCCCGCCAAGGTGGCCAAGGTGATGGACGACAGCGCGGCGCTGCGCGCCGGCGTCAAAGCGGGCGACGAGATCGTCAAGGTCGGCGACCGGAAAATCGCCGATTTCAGCGATCTGGTGGCGCAGGTCAAACCCAGGCCCGGCGAAAGCGTGGTGCTGGAAGTCCGCCGCGACGGCGAGCTGCTGAGCTTGCCGATCACCATCGGCGAGAGCACCGCTGGCGGTCGCCGCAGCGGCATGATCGGCGTGGTGCCGGTGAACGAGCCCATCGAAACCGGCCGCACGGCGCAGGATCTGTTCACCTTGCAGAAATACGGCGCGCTGGCCGCGGTCGGCCAGGCGGCCACCAAGACGTGGGATACTTCAGTGTTCACCTTGCGCATCGTGGGCCGCATCGTCACCGGCAATGTGTCGCTGAAGGCGATTTCCGGACCGATCAGCATCGCCGAGACCACCGGTTTCGCGGCTCGCCAGGGCTGGCGCATCTTCCTGAGCACGCTGGCGCTGATCAGCATCAGCCTGGGTGTGCTCAACCTGCTGCCCATTCCCATCCTGGACGGCGGACAGATCGTTTATCAGCTGGCGGAACTGGTGAAGGGGCGGCCGGTCTCAGAACGAGCACAGGCGCTGGGGCAGACCATTGGCATCGCGATGTTGATCCTGATGATGTCGCTGGCCTTCTACAACGACATCGCGCGACATCTGCAATGACCCGGGCGCCGGAAAGACAGGGTCGAGACGCAGCGTCGCATTCCAACGAGAACATAGGGGCATAGGACCTGATGCGGTTGAAGTCCATCATCCACGCGACGCTCGCGGTCGCAGCGGCGGGCGCATTGCCAGGCGTTTGGCAGGGCGTGGCCGTGGCGCAAGGCGCGACGGAGTCCAGCTTCACGGTCGGCGATATTCGTATCGAAGGCCTGCAGCGCATTTCCGAAGGCACGGTCTACAACTACCTGCCGGTCAACATCGGCGATCGGATCGATCAGCGGCGCGTTCAGGAAGCGCTGCGCGCCATGTACAGCACCGGCTTCTTCCGCGACGTGGAGATCCGCCGCGAGGGCGGCACGCTGATCGTCGCGGTGCTGGAGCGACCCTCGATCGAGAGCTTCGAGATCAAGGGCAACAAGGACATCAAGACCGAAGATCTGCAGAAGTCCCTGCGCAACGTGGGTCTTGCCACCGGCAAGACCTTCGATCAGTCGGTGCTGGACGAGGTCAAGCAATACCTCACCGACCAATATTTCTCTCGCGGCAAGTACGCGGTGCGCGTCGACACCAAGGTCGAGGAAGTGCCGGGCAACAAGGTCAAGCTGACCATCGACGTGAACGAAGGCAAGCGTGCGCGCATCCGCCAGATCAACGTCGCCGGCAACACTGCTTTCAGCGACGAGGAGCTGCGCGAAGAGTTCGAACTGAACACGCCGAACTGGCTGTCCTGGTACAAACAGGACGATCGTTACTCGCGCGAATCGCTGTCGGGCGACCTGGAAAAGCTGCGCTCGTACTACATGGATCGCGGCTACGCCAACTTCGCCGTGACTTCCACGCAGGTGGCCATCGCGCCCGAGAAGGACGACATCTTCGTCACCGTCAACGTCGAAGAAGGCGATGTTTTCAAAATCTCCGAGATCAAGATGGCCGGCAACATGGTCGTGCCCGAGTCGGAGCTGCGCCGGCTGATTTTCTTCAAGCCCGGCGACACCTACTCGCTGCGCTCGATCACCGCGAGCCAGGAAGCGATGAAGCTGCGCCTGGGCGTGGACGGCTATGCGTTCGCCACCGTCGATCCGGTGCCGACGCCGAACAAGGACACCAAGGAAATCTCGCTGACCTTCGTGGTCGATCCGAAGAATCGCGTGTACGTGCGCCGCGTGAATTTCAACGGCACCTCGGGCGTCAACGACGAAGTGTTCCGGCGCGAGATGCGCCAGTTCGAAGGCTCGTATCTGTCGAACGCGGCGGTGGAGCGCTCCAAGCAGCGTATCCAGCGTCTGCCGTTCATTCAGAAGGTCGAAGTGGAAACCAACCAGGTGCCGGGCGCGGCCGATCTGGTGGACGTGGACTTCGAGATCGAGGAGGGTCTGCCGGGCCAGTTCGGCGGCGGCGTCGGTTATTCCGAATCGCAGTCGATCATCTTGAACGGCAACTTCGTGCACTCGAACTTCATGGGCACCGGCAATCGCGTGGCCATGGAAATCAACTCCGGCCGCTACGCCAAGGCTTTCACGTTCTCGCACACCGATCGTTACACCACCATCGACGAAGTGCAGCGAACCTTCTCGCTGGGTTATCGCGACGTGACTCAGTTCACCTCGGCCACCTCCGACTTCGACACCGAGACCATCACGCTCGGCATCAACTACGACTGGCCGATCACGGAATATCAGTATCTCGGCGTGGGCCTGACCGCGCAGCGCGCCGAATTGGTCACCAGCGAAGGGGGCAGCGCCGAGCAGGCCACCGAGTGGGTGCGCTCCAACGGCAACGCTCGCACGCGCTGCGTGGACTACTTCAACAACAACGGCGTTTGCGAACCCAGCCTGGGCGAGTACTTCCTGTACAGCAGCGAGT
Organism: Steroidobacter gossypii; assembly: GCF_016801985.1. Lineage (GTDB taxonomy): Bacteria > Pseudomonadota > Gammaproteobacteria > Steroidobacterales > Steroidobacteraceae > Steroidobacter > Steroidobacter gossypii. The sequence continues at coordinate 637,929 of NZ_JAEVLS010000002.1, forward strand.
TCGACACGCTGGAGTTGAATCTGGGCTGGCGTTACGACTCGCGCAATCGCGCGATCTTCGCCGACCGCGGCGCGCGGCATCGTTTCAACATCGGCTACACGGTGCCGGGCAGCGACGTGGAATACTGGACCGCGTCGTACGATTTCCTGCAGTTCGTTCCGATCTGGCGCAGCTTCACGCTGATGTTCAACGTGGAGCTGGCTTATGGTGAAGCTCTGGGCGACACCACCGCGCTGCCGCCGTACCGTCAATATTTCGGCGGCGGTCCGGACTCGGTGCGCGGCTTCCGCGAAAGCCGCCTGGGTCCGCAGGACAACTTCGGTCGCCCGTACGGCGGCAACATCAAGACCATCGCGCAGACCGAGCTGCTGCTGCCGATGCCGGAGAAATGGCGCAACAGCGCGCGTTTCAGCCTGTTCTACGACATCGGCAACGTGTTCTCGAATCAGGACGTCCAGTTCTTCGGACCGCCCGACCCGGAGACCGGCATTCGGCAGCCGGTGGAGTACCACTTCAGTTATGATGAACTCCGACACTCCGCCGGCGTGGCCGTGCAATGGCTGGCGCCGCTGGGTGTGTTCCGGTTCAGCTACGCAGTGCCTCTCAAGAAGATGAGCGGCGATACTGCCGGGCGCTACGGCGACGAGACCGAGGGCTTCCAGTTCTCGATCGGACAGGCGTTTTGAGCGCCATTGCCGGGTGCGACGATTCGATCCTAACGATAATGGGACATATTTCGAGGTTGGATACATGGCACGTTTGAGCATCCCCGTTCTGCTCGCTCCGCTGGCGCTTTCCCTGGCGCTGTTTGCGCCCGTGGCTGGCGCCCAGGCTCAAGTGAAGATCGCCGTCGTCAACGTGCCCCGGCTGCTCGAGGAGGCGCCGCAGGCCAAGGCGGCCATGCAGGCGCTGCAGGACGAGTTCGCTCCGCGTCAGCGCGAAATGGCGGCTCAGCAGAAAGATCTGAAAGCCAAGGAAGAGAAGCTGCAGCGTGACGGCGCGGTGATGGCCGAGAACGAGCGCCGCAATGCCGAGAAGGATTTCCGCGACGGCCAGCGCGATCTGGCTCGCAAGCAGAACGAATACGTCGAAGACCTGAACGTGCGTCGTAACGAAGAGCTCGGCAAGCTGCAGCGGCAGCTGCTGCAGGAAGTGCAGGCCTACGCGCGCCAGTCGGGTTACGACCTGGTGGTCGGCGACGGCGTGCTGTTCGTCAACGAATCGCTCGACATCACTCCGCAGGTGCTGAGCGCTCTGCAGGCGCGCGCCAAGACCGGTGGCGGCGTGAAGCCGGCCTCTCCACCCGCCAAGCCCGCCAGCCCGCCGGCGAAGCAGTGATCATGACTACTCACGCACGACCCGGACGTCTGCATTCCGGGTTGCGCCTCTGAGCCGGGCGACGGCGATGTCCGCGCAGCCCGGCCTCAGCCTGGGCGAGCTCGCCGTCCGCTTTGGCTGTGTTCTCAAAGGCGATCCCGATGTGCGCGTGACGCGCGTGGCCGCGCTGGAAAGCGCGGACGCCGCGTCTGTCACGTTTCTGGCCAATCCCCGCTATCGACGCTATCTGCAGCAGACCAAGGCGGGCGCGGTGGTGCTCGATCCGAAGCTGGCCGATGCCTGCCCGGTGAATGCGCTGCTGGCCAAAAATCCTTATGCGACGTACGCGCGTATCGCGGCATTGTTATATCCAGCGCCGGCGGCGCCTCCGGGACGGCACTCGACAGCCGTCGTCGATTCAACAGCGAACATCGATCCCAGCGCTTCTATCGGTCCGCATGCCGTCATCGGCGCGCGCGTGAGCGTGGGCGCACGTACTGTGATCGGCCCAGGTTGCGTCGTGATGGACGATGTGAGGATCGGCGAGGACACGCGACTCACCGCCAATGTGACTTTGTGTCAGGGCGTGGTCGTCGGCAGCCGCTGCCTCATGCATCCCAGCGTCGTGATCGGCGCCGATGGCTTCGGGCTCGCGCCCGACCAGGGCGAGTGGCTCAAGGTGCCGCAGGTCGGCACGGTGCGTATCGGCAACGACGTCGAGATTGGCGCGAGCACCACTATCGACCGCGGCGCCATCGACGACACCGTGATCGGCGACGGGGTGAAACTGGACAATCAAATTCAGATCGGTCACAACGTGCGCATCGGCGCACACACCGCCATCGCCGGCTGCGCCGGCATTTCCGGCAGCGCCGTCATCGGCCAGCGTTGCATGATCGGCGGCATGGTGGGCGTGGCCGGGCACCTGACCATCTGCGACGACGTGGTGGTCACCGGCAAATCCTTCGTGAACAGCAGCATCCGCCAGCCCGGCTACTATTCGAGCGGCATACCGGTCGACGAAACGCCGCGTTTCCGCAAGAATGCCGCCCGCTTCCAGCGCCTGGACGAGTTCGTTCGCGAGGTCCGCCGGGAGCGGGGCGCCGGTCCTGAAAGCGACGACGCAGCGTCCGATCCAACAAACGGGGAATAACAAGGCTTGCAGATGACCGAGAGCAGCGACCAACCGACGGGCGATGTGCTGACGATGGACATTCACGAAGTGATGCGACGTTTGCCGCATCGCTATCCCTTCCTGCTCGTGGACCGCGTACTCGAATGCACCTCGGGCAAGCAGATTCGCGCGCTCAAGAACGTCACCATCAACGAGCCGTTTTTCCCAGGCCACTTTCCGCACCGGCCGGTGTTCCCGGGCGTGATCATCCTGGAAGCGCTGGCGCAGACCGCCGGCATCCTGGCGTTCGTGACCGCCGGCGTGTACCCGGACGAGCACCGTCAGCTGTACTTCGTCGGCATCGACAAGGCGCGCTTTCGTCGCCCGGTCGAGCCCGGCGATCAGCTGATTCTCAAAGCCACCCTGGAACGTTCGATCCGCGGCATCTGGAAGTTCTCCACCATCGCCGAAGTCGACGGGCAGGAAGCGTGCAGCGCCGAGATGATGGTGGCTCCGGGCGAAACCAGGAAGTGATGCGAAAGGCGCCAACGATGGCCATACACCCGACAGCTCTGATCGATCCCAGCGCGCAGCTTGCTCCCGACGTGGAGGTGGGCGCCTATACGGTCATCGGCGCGAACGTCGCAATCGGCGCCGGCACCTGGATCGGGCCGCACGTGGTCATCGACGGGCCGACCAGCATCGGTCGCGAGAACAAGATCTTTCAGTTCGCCTCGATCGGCGCCGCGCCTCAGGACTTGAAATACAACAACGAGCCGACGCGGCTCGAAGTCGGTGACCGCAATACGTTTCGCGAGAACACCACCATCAATCGCGGCACGACCAAGGACCAGCTGGTCACCAAGATCGGCAGCGACAACCTGTTCATGACCGGCTCGCACGTCGGTCACGACTGCGTGATCGGCTCGCATTGCGTGCTGGCGAACTACGCGACCCTCGGCGGTCACGTGATCATCGGCGATTGGGTGCACATGGGCGGCTTCGCCGGCATTCATCAGTTCTGTCAGGTCGGCGCGCATGCGTTCATTGCGAACAACACGGCGGTGACTCGCGACGTGCCGCCGTTCGTGATGGCGGTGGGTCGTCCGGCCGAGCCGCACAGTGTGAACTCCGAAGGCTTGAAGCGTCGCGGCTACTCGGCGGAGCAGATCCGAAACATTCGCGATGCGTATCGCATCCTGTATCGCTCGCAGCTGAAGCTCATCGAAGCCACCGAACAGATCGAACTGCGCGCCAAGTCGCAGCCCGAACTGCAGCCGCTGCTCGATTTTCTCAACGACTCCACGCCACGGCGTGAGCGCGTCGGTATCGTCAGGTAGAGTCGGTGCCTCCGGCGTGTTTACAGTCGCACCATCGCGGCGCCTTCCGTCTGCAGCGTTCGAAACGAAGTGGCTCGATCTGACGAAACACCGTTGATTGTCCTGGTCGCTGGAGAAACCTCCGGCGACAACCTCGGTGCTCAACTCATCGCGGCGCTTCGCCAACGCATTCCTGAAGCCCGTTTTGCCGGCATTGCCGGGCCGCGCATGGCTGCGGCTGGCTGCGAACCGTGGGAGCGCGCCGAAAGCCTCTCGGTGATGGGGCTGTTCGAAATCATTCCTCATCTGCCGCGCCTGCTGCGCATCCGTCGCAACCTCATCGAGCGCGTGCTGGCCGAGCGGCCGGCCGTCTACGTCGGCGTCGATGCGAAAGAGTTCAACCTGCGCATCGCACCGCACTTCAAGCAAGCAGGCATTCCCACCGTGCAATACGTCAGCCCTCAGGTGTGGGCCTGGCGGCAAGGGCGGGTGCATACCATCGGCAGGGCAGTCGATCTGGTGTTGTGTCTGCTGCCGTTCGAAAAGCCGTTCTACGATTCACACTCGGTGCATGCCGAGTTCGTCGGGCACCCGCTCGCCGATCAAGTGCCCATGCAGATGAGCGCCGCCGAAGCACGCGACAAGCTGGGCATTCCCATCGAGGGTCAGTACGTCGCCGTGTTGCCTGGCAGTCGACATGGCGAGGTGTCGCGCTTGAGTCCGGATTTCGCCGCGACCATCGCGTGGCTTCACGAGCAACGCCCGGAGCTGCGCTTCATTTCCGCGCTGACCAGCGACACCACTCGAAGGATTTTCGAAGCCGCGCTCGACAAAGCGGCCGGTGGCACCCGTGAATTGCGCGACCGGGTCACACTGGTCGACGGGCAGGCGCAGACAGTGATGGCGGCCAGCGACGCCGTGTTGCTCGCCTCTGGCACGGCGACCCTCGAAGCGACGCTGGTGAAGCGCCCGATGGTGGTGGCCTATCGCTTAGGGTGGCTGACAAGTTTTCTGCTCAAGCATTTGAAACTGTTCAAGGCGCCATTCTTCGCGCAACCCAACCTGCTGGCCGGGCGGGAGCTGGTGCCCGAGTACTTCAATGCCGAAGTGCGCGCCGACGTGTTGGGTCCGGCAGTGCTGCGGCAATTGGAGCGTGCCGATCGCGCGTCGCTCGTGCAAACTTTCGCTTCCATCCACGAGACCCTCCGACGCGACGCCAGCGCGCGCGCCGCGGATGCCATCGTGGATCTCCTGGTGAAGCGGCGTTTGTCGGTGGCGAGCTAGAAAAGCGATGGCAGCATCTCAGCGGACAATGTCTTTGCCGTTGCAGGCGCCCGGCCTGGTCGCGGGCGTGGACGAAGCGGGGCGCGGGCCGCTCGCCGGCCCGGTGGTCGCGGCGGCCGTGATCCTCGATCCGCGTCGCCGTATTCGCGGCATCAAAGATTCCAAGCAGCTCGAGGCCGAGGAGCGCGAGTCGCTGGCGATCAAGATCCGCGGCGCGGCGCTAGCCTGGTCGGTGGCCTGGGCGGACGTGGAGGAGATCGACTGCCACAACATCCTGCAGGCTACTCATCTGGCGATGCGGCGCGCGCTGCTCGGGCTGCATATCCATCCGGGGCACGTTCAGGTCGACGGCAACCTGTGTCCGTCGTTCATCGGATTGCCCATGAAGTGCAGCTACGAAGCCATCATCGATGGCGACACGCTGCGCACTTGCATCGGTGCGGCTTCCATCCTGGCCAAGGTGACGCGCGACCGGATGATGGTCGAGCTGGATGCGATCTATCCCAATTACGGATTCGCGTCTCACAAGGGCTACAGCACGCCTCAGCACTACGAAGCGCTGGACCAGCATGGCCCGACGCCGATCCACCGACGCAGCTTCGAGCCGGTGCGCATCGCATGCTCGCGGTTATCGCCGACGCACGCTCTGTATATGCCGCCGCTCGAGCCCAAGCCCGAGCCTGCCAACGGCGCGCCGAAGGCATCGGCCGGCAAGAAGCGCAAGCCGTCGCTCGTCGATGAGTCCGAGGCGCTCGCCGGCGAACGCGAGACAGCATCGATGGCGGGTCTCTAGCGTCGATGTTTGTTCATCTGCATTTACATACCGAGTACTCGCTGGTCGACAGCGTGGTGCGCATCACCAGCGAGGGCGACAACCCTGGCCTGATGGACTCGGTGGCGGCCGCGAAAATGCCGTCGGTGGCGCTCACCGATCAGAGCAATCTGTTCGCGATGGTGAAGTTCTACAAGGCGGCGCAGTCCGCCGGCGTGAAGCCCATCATCGGCGTCGATCTGCGCATCCATGAGACCGGCGATCGCGTCGAGCCGTCGGTGCTGGTGCTGCTGTGTCAGAACAGCGTCGGCTACAACAATCTGTCCAGGCTGGTCAGCCGCTCCTATCTGGAAGGCCAGAAGAAGGGCGTCGCGATGGTCGATCGCAGCTGGCTCAATCGCGACGACCTGAAAGGACTGATCGCGCTGTCGGGCGCGCGCGAAGGCGACATCGGTCGCGCCATTCTCGGCGGCCGGCTCGACGAGGCGAACAGCGCGCTGGATTTCTGGCTCGACCTGTTCGGCGATCGTTTCTATCTGGAATTGCAGCGCACCGGCCGCGAAGGCGACGAGCGCCACGTGCAGGGTGCGCTGGATCTTGCGATCGAGCGCGGCGTGCCGGTGGTCGCGACCAACGACGTGCGCTTCCTCCGCAAAGAAGACTTCGAATCGCACGAAGCGCGTGTTTGCATTCATGACGGCGCCTTGCTCGCCGATCCGAAACGGCGGCGGCGTTACAGCGAGCAGCAATATCTCAAGTCGCCCAAGGAAATGGCCGACCTGTTCAAGGACGTGCCGGAGGCCATCGAGAACACGGTGGAGATCGCGCGTCGCTGCAGTCTGGAGCTGAAGCTCGGCAAGAGCGTGCTGCCGAAGTTTCCAACGCCCGGCGACATGCCGGTCGACGACTTCCTGCGCGAGCAATCGCGCAAGGGGCTGCAGGAGCGTCTGGTGCAGCTCAAGTCGACGCCGGTGCAGGGGCGCGTCATTCCCGACGAGGAATACCAGGAGCGCCTGGAGATCGAGCTGGGCGTCATCATTCAGATGGGCTTCCCCGGCTACTTCCTGATCGTCGCCGACTTCATCAAGTGGGCCAAGGAGAACGGTGTGCCGGTGGGCCCGGGCCGTGGCTCCGGCGCCGGCTCGCTGGTGGCCTTTTGCCTGGGCATCACCGACATCGATCCGCTGCGCTATGACCTGCTGTTCGAGCGCTTCCTGAATCCCGAGCGCGTGTCCATGCCCGACTTCGACGTCGACTTCTGCATGGACGGACGCGATCGCGTCATCGAGTACGTGGCACATCGTTACGGGCGCGAGCGCGTGTCGCAGATCATCACTTACGGCACCATGGCAGCGAAGGCGGTGGTGCGCGACGTGGCGCGTGTCTTCGGTCAGAGCTACGGCTTTGCCGATTCGATCGCCAAACTGATTCCATTCGAGCTCGGCATCACGTTGAAAGACGCGCTCGCCAAGGAAGAAGAGCTGCGGCGTCGCTATCAAACCGAAGAAGAGACCCGCGCCATTCTGGACATGGCCATGTCGCTCGAGGGTCTGGTGCGCAACGCCGGCATGCACGCCGGTGGCGTGGTGATCTCGCCGTCCGTGCTCACCGACTACTCGCCACTGTTCTGCGACGAGAACGGCCAGAGCGTGGTCACGCAGTTCGACAAGGACGACGTGGAGCAGGCCGGCCTGGTGAAGTTCGACTTCCTCGGCTTGCGCACGCTGACCATCATCGATTGGGCGGTGAAGGTCATCAATGTCGAGCGCGCCAAGCAAGGTCAGCCGCCGCTCGATGTGAACGCGCTGCCGATGGACGATGCGGCCACCTTCGATCTGCTGAAGCGTTGCGAGACCACCGCCGTGTTCCAGCTGGAATCGCGCGGCATGAAGGACCTGATCCGGCGCCTGCAGCCCGACTGCTTCGAAGACATCGTCGCGCTCGTGGCGCTGTTCCGTCCCGGCCCGCTCGAGTCGGGCATGGTGGACGACTTCATCGCGCGCAAGCGCGGCACCACGACCGGCCCGATCGACTATCTGCATCCCGATCTGCAGCCGGTGCTCGCGCCGACCTACGGCGTCATCCTGTATCAAGAGCAGGTGATGCAGATCGCGCAGGTGCTGGCCGGCTATTCGCTCGGCGGCGCCGACTTGCTTCGGCGCGCCATGGGCAAGAAAAAGCCCGAGGAAATGGCCAAGCAACGGACCATTTTCGTCACGGGCGCGACCGCGCGCGGCGTCGATCAGAAACAGGCCGAACACATCTTCGACCTGATGGAGAAGTTCGCCGGCTACGGCTTCAACAAGTCGCACTCGGCGGCATACGCGCTGCTGTCGTATCAAACCGCGTGGCTCAAGGCGCACTATCCGGCGGCCTTCATGGCCGCGGTGCTGTCCTCCGATATGGACAAGACCGATAAGGTCGTGACGCTCATTGACGAAGCGCGGCGCATGCGGTTGAAGGTCGAGCCGCCGGATGTGAATTCCTCGCAGTTCATGTTCACTGTGTCGAACGAGCGCACCATTCGTTACGGTCTCGGCGCGATCAAGGGCGTCGGACAGAACGTCGTGGAGATGCTGTGTGAGTCGCGCAAGACGGGCGGACCGTATCGCGACCTTGCGGACATGTGCCGACGCAGCGATGCGAATCGAATGAATCGTCGCGTGCTGGAAGCGCTGATTCGCTCCGGCGCGGTCGACTCGCTGGGCGCCAACCGCGCGACCCTGATGCATTCGTTGCCATCGGCGATGCAGCTTGCCGATCAAACGATCCGGGCGCGTGCAGTCGGTCAGGACGATATGTTTGGCTTGATGGACACGAGTCCGACCGCCGCGCCAGCCGTGGTCACCGAAGTGCTGCCCGATTGGAGTCGGCGAGTGCGCCTCGATGGCGAGCGCGACACGCTCGGCCTGTATCTCACCGGCCATCCGTTCGAAGAGTTCGAAGCGGAGGTGAAGCCGATCACCAGTGGCCGCATTGTCGACTTGACCAGCGATCGCCCGGCACCCAGCGGCGGGGAGGGCGGCTTCCAGCAGTTCAAGGGCAAGCCGGTGACCGTCGCGGGCATGGTGTTCGATGTGGGCAAGCGAGGTCAGCGCGTGATCTTCACGCTCGACGATCGCAGCGGCCGCATGGAAGCCTCCATGTTCGAAGATGTGTGGCAGCAGTACCGCACCGTGATCGCCAAGAGCGCCATCGTGATCGTCGAAGGTCAGCTGCGGTTCGATGAGTACATCGAGGGCTGGCGCCTCAACGCCAAGCGCGTCATCGACATCGATCAGGCGCGCGAGCAGCACGGCAAGCGACTCGCCATCCGCTGGCCGCCGGGGCTCGATACGCAAGGGCAGCGCAATTTCCTCAAACAGCTCGAGCAGACGCTGCGTCCATTCCGCGGCGGGCGCTGCGCGGTAGCCGTTTATTACACCGGTTCGTTGGCGCGCGCCGAATTGGTGCTCTCTCAGGAATGGCAGGTCAAACCCACCCGCGAGCTCACCGAGCGGCTGTCGCAGCTGTGCGGGCACGACGGGTTCAAGTTGATCTACGGCCCGCCAGGCGGAAGCCACTGAGATAGCTGTTGGCGGTTGGGGGTTGGTCGGAGATGATGGGCGAGCAAAGCGTGTGTCTTCACTAACTACCAACAGCCAATCACTGCCTCGTGCCTCCGCAGCGACTTTTCGTCCTCATCGCCGGCAATTTTTTCGTCGCCACCAGCTTTCTGAGTGTCGGCGGTCTGCTGAGCGATATTTCGGCGTCCCTGCAGGTGCCGATTGAACAGGCCGGGTTGCTGATCGCTGCTTTCGGCATCGCTGCCGCCGTTTGCGCGCCTACCCTGGCGACGCTCGGATCTCCCATCGATCGCCGCAAGCTGCTGACTGGCTCCATGGCCGTCTGCGCGCTCGCCAATCTGCTCGCGGCGCTCAGTCAAAGTTACGATCATTTGCTGCTGGCTCGCGTGCTGGCGGCCGTGACATCCGCCGTCTACACGCCGCAGGTCGCGGCCACACTCAGCATGCTCATGCCGGAGAAGGAGCGGGCGCCCACGCTGGCCAAGCTGATGGTCGGCTGGTCGGTCGGCGCGGTGCTGGGCAATCCCTTGTCCGTATTGATTGCGTCTGTATCGTCGTGGCGCATGTCGTTTGCGTTCATCGGCGTCTCCAGCGCCGTGATCGCGTTTTTCATCTGGCGTTCGCTGCCGTCCAACGTGATGGTGCCGCCGCTCAACTGGCACCGCTGGTTCCAGGTGCTGCGCTCGCCGGCGCTGCGTTTTCTCACCGCCGCCACGATGTTCGCCAACGTGGGCAGTGTGGTCATGATGAGTTACATCGCGCCCATCGTGGGGTCGGTGCAGGGCATCGCCGGGCCGGCGCTCGCGTTGCTGTTGTTTGTCGCCGGCGTGGGTTCATTGCTCGGCAATCTGCTCAGCGTAACGATGGTCCGGCGCTATGGGGCGACCGTCGTGGCGTATCGCTGCAATATTTCTTCGGCGGTCATGTTGCTGCTATGGCCGCTGTTCTCGCTGTGGGCGAGCGCCATTTATGTCGCCCAGTTCCTTTGGAGCCTGGGCAGCTCCGGCTTTCCAGCCGTGCAACAAGCGCGACTCGTCGCCGTCGCCCCCATGCTGGCCTCGGCGACCATCGCACTGAATTCAGCGGTCACTTATCTGGGCATCGCCGTCGGCGCCAGCATCGGCGCCACCGCCTGGACCCTGGTCCCGCCGCGTTTCATGAGCTGGGTCGGTTTCGTTTTCGTGCTCGTCGCACTGACGTGTTCCGTCTTAGGCGAACGCGCCGCGCAGAGAGAGGCGGCAGCGTCTTGAGTGCCTCGCGCGTAGCAGGGTGAAGTGCTACGCGCGAGCGCCGATGAGCCGAGCTCAGTCCGCCTTCACGGCCTCGACCTGGATCTGCAGTTCGACATCCTGCTTGAAGCCGAAAGCCTTGCCGTAGCTCACGCCGAAGTCTTCGCGGTTGATCTTGCCGACGGCGTCGGCGCCGCAGGTTTCCTTCTTGTTCATGGGATTCGGCTTGCACAGGAAGCTGTTGATCTTGAGCTTCACCGGCTTGGTCACGCCGTGCAGGGTCAGGGTGCCGTCCACTTCGGTGGGCGCGCCGTTCTTGAAGTTCACCAGCTTGCCGGTGTAGGTCGCGGTGGGGAACTTCTCCACGTCGAAGATCTCGTTGGACCTGGCGTGCGCGTTCATCTTGTCGTGGCCGAAGTCGATCTCCGCCATTTCCATGGTCACATCGACCGTGCCGGTCTGGGCTTCCTTGTCGAACGTGACGGTGCCGGAGCTTTTGTTGATCTTGCCGCGCCAGTTGGACAGGCCGCCCATGTGGTCGGCGGTGAAGCTCGGGTAGGTGTGGTTGGGATCGATGTTGTATTTGACCGGGGCGGCGCTCACGGCGCCGGCCGTCAGAGCAGCGGCCGCCACGAGCAGAAGGGACGAAGCTTTCATGCAAGAGTCTCCAGATGGGATGCCCGATGGGCGAAAGAAGGGAAGCGAGGCACTAGCCGCCCGCGCGCTTGGCTTTGAAGCCGCGCTGGGTCAGCTCTTGAACCAGTTTGTCGCGATGGTCGCCCTGGATCTCGATGCGACCGTTGTCGACCGCGCCGCCCGAGCCGCATTTTTTCTTCAGCTCCGTGGCGAGCGCCGCCAGTTGGTCGGGCGGCAGGCCCAGACCGGTGATCACAGTCACGCCTTTGCCTTTGCGACCCTGCGTCTCGCGACTGACGCGCACCACGCCGTCGCTCGCCACCTTTCCGGGTGTGCCTTTCTTGCAGACACACTCGCGCACGGCGCGCAGGCAGTTGGGACAGCGCTCGCCGATGTCGGTGGAGTAGACGATGCCGCCACCATCGGACGGCGCCTTGCGAGAAGACGTCATGGACGGCGCACGGTTTCCAGCTGGGATTTCATGAGGCGAAAGTGTTGCTACTTTCGTCAGCCGACGCAACTGCGGCGGGCATCTGTGGACGCGTCAGAGGCCCGCAATCACGCGCATAAGACTTATGCCACGGAGGAGGGAATCAGGGTTGCGCGAGCTGCTTAACTCCGCGCTTGCGCTTTTCCTCGGCCACCATGTCGCGCACGTCGTTCAATAAACGTTTGGCATCGTAGACGATCCCATCTTTGATGGTGTACTTGACGCCGCCGACCCGATGCGTGCGTCCGTCGTCGCCGAGGCGCACATGCCCGGTGCCATACATCACTTTGAAATTCGCGACCGGGTTCTCATCGAGCACGGCAAGGTCCGCGAGCTTACCCGGCTCGATGGAGCCGAGGCGATCTTCAGCACCCAGGGCCTGAGCGCCGTTGAGCGTGGCAGAACGCAGAACCTCCAAGGGATGAAAGCCCGCCTCGCGCAACAGCTCGAGTTCCTGGATCGTGCCGAAGCCATACAGCTGATAAATGAATCCCGAATCGGACCCGACGGTGACGCGTCCGCCGCGATTCTTGTAATCGTTCACGAACGCCATCCACAGCCGATAGTTTTCTCGCCAGGCGATCTCGTCCTCGCTGCCCCAATCGAAGAAGAAGCTGCCGTGGTTGTCACGATTCGGTGTGTAGAAGTCCCACAGCTGCGGCAACGTGTATTCCTCGTGCCAGTCGGCGCGGCGCGCGCGCATCAGATCGCGTGACGCCAGATAGATGGTGAAAGTTGGATCGAGGGTGAAGTCGAGCGCGAGCAGCTCCTTGATCACCGACTCGTATTTTTCAGAGCCCGGCTTGGCGGCCTGGCGCCACAACCGACCCGCCTGGCCGAAACGATCCTGCTCGTCGTTGTAGTTATAGTCAGGCGGGTAGTCCTGCACCGTGCGATCGTCGAACAACGCTTCGGGCAATCCGTACCAATGTTCCATGGAAGTGAGGCCCCAGCGCGCCGTGGTCAGCACGTTGACCCGACGCACGTCGAGCTGCGCATGATGACAAGCGCTGCGCATGCCTTGTTGCTTCAGCTCGCCGAAGATGGCTTCCAGCACGTCCGGGCGATAGCCGAAGCACTTCATGCCGACGGCGCCTTTGGCCTTGATGTCTCGCACCCACTGGCGGCCCTGTTCCGGCGTCGTCAAAGGTTTGTCCGGCCGCAGAAATGCAAACGGAAAGATGCGTGGCGCGACGATTTCGTTGCGCTCACTGCGGCGCGTCTCACTGGCGCACCACTCGACACCGTTGCCGCAGCCGGGGTCGCGGATGGTCGTGATGCCATGGCCCATCCAGAGCTTGTAGACATACTCGGCCGGCACGCCTTGTTCCTGGCCGCCGATGTGGCCGTGCATGTCGATGAGGCCGGGCAGCACATAGTGACCGCGCAGGTCGATCTCTCGACCGCCGGCTTTGAGCCGCGGCCGGCGTGGATCTTCCTTCGCGCCGCCGGGTGCGCCGACCGACATCACTTCGACGATGCGATTGCCTTCGATGACGATGTCCGCCGGGCCGAACGCCGGTGCGCCGGTGCCGTTGATGATCGTGGCGCTGCGAAGAATGAGTTGGGGGTAGGGGCCTTCGCCATCGTTTCGTGGCGGCGCCGGCGGCACCTGAAATTCGCCTTGGGCCGCGAGGCTGGTTTGCAGACTCAAGCCTAACGCGATGGCCACGCCCATCATCCAGGTCATCGGAGATCGCATGCGTCGTTCATCTCATCAAGTGAAGGCGGAATACACCAGCGTACGCAGCTCGCGGCGCAAGTTGTAGATCGTCGACGGCATGAGCTGCGTCATGAAGATGACGATCAGCTGCTCGCGTGGATCGATCCAGAAATAGGTGCTCGCCATGCCGCCCCACGAGTAATCGCCGACGCTGCCGGGCACCAGAGTACGCGCCGGATTGGTGGTGACCGCGAAGCCCAGACCGAAGCCGACGCCGGAATAGCTCGCCTCGCTGAACAGCGAGACTGACATCTCGGGCAGTTCCTTGCCGCCCGGCAAATGGTTGGCGGTCATCAGCTCGATGGTTTTGGGGCTGAGCAGACGGGCGCCGTCCAGCGTGCCCCCATTCAGCAACATCCGGCAGAAGCGCAAATAGTCCGCGGCCGTGGAAACCAGGCCGCCGCCGCCCGAGACGAAAGAGGGCGGCTTCAGATAAGGACTGTTCTGCGGATCGTCCTGCAAGTTCATGCGGCCGTCCGGCCCGAGCATGTAACAGGCCGCGAACCGAGCAGCTTTCGCCGCAGGCACATGGAAATCGGTGTCGATCATGCCGAGCGGCTCGAAAATACGTTCTCGTAGAAACTGCTCGAACGGCATCCCGGAAATCTTGCCCACCAGATAGCCGAGCACGTCGGTGGACACGGAATAATTCCAGACCTCGCCGGGCGAGGACTCCAGCGGGATGTTCGCCAGGCCTTCGATCATGCCTTGCAACGTGCCGCTGCCCGCCGGATCGCCGAAGCCGAATTTGCGATAGGCCGCGTCGACGTTGGTTCTTTGTTGCAGGCCATAGGTCAGGCCGGAAGTGTGCCGAAGCAGATCGACGACGCGCATGGGCGCAGCCGCCGCTCGCGTGCGGAACGTGCCGACGAAGCCGGCTTCATACACGCCCAGGTTGCGCCACTGAGGAATATAACGATGCACCGGATCGTCGAGCGCGATCTGACCTTGTTCCACCAGCATCATCAGCGCGACGCTGGTGATGGGCTTGGTCATGGAATAAATCCGGAAAATCGTGTCCTGCTGCAGCGGACGCGCACGCTCCACGTCCATGTGACCCTGCACGCTCAAGTGCGCGAGCTCGCCGCGACGCTCGATCAGGGTCAGCGCGCCGGGCAGGCGACCGGGCTCGAGATAACGTTGCTGTAGATGACGCTCGATCTGTTGCAGACGGTGGCTTGCAAGACCCACGGCTTCCGGGTTCATGTTATATCCTTGATTCGCGCTGCGGCTCGCGCATGAAGATATACACGAGCAGGGAGCAGAACACGCAGCCAGTCACATACCAGTAGAACAGCTCTTCGTGACCGGCGTTCTTGAATGCCAGGGCAATCATCTCGGCCGTGCCGCCGAACAGCGAAACTGCGATGGCGTAGGGCAGGCCCACGCCCAGCGCGCGGATTTCGACTGGAAACAATTCGGCTTTCACCACCGCGCTGATCGAACTGTACAGCGAAGAAATCGACAGTGCGATCAATATCAGAAGGAACGCGGTCCAGGCGTCCTGCGCCTGTGACAAGGCCGACAGCAGCGGCACCGTGCCAAACAGCGCGAGCACACCGAACAAGATCAGCATGGGCCGCCGGCCGACCCGATCGGAGATCGCGCCCACCAAAGGCTGGATCAACATGAAGATGAACAGGTTCGCGGTCGCGACCAGGGTCGACTCGCCTTTGGTGAGCCCGACGGTGTTGACCAGAAACTTCTGGATGTACGTGGTGAACGTATAGAAGAACAGTGTGCCGCCCATCGTGAGCCCGATCACGATCAGCACTTCGCGCGGATGACGCAGCAGCAGGGTGAGCTCGCCCGCTCGCGCTGCCTGGCTCTTGTTCTTGAATGCATCGGTCTCGACCAGATTGCGTCGCAGGTAGAGCGCGGCCAGCGCGGCGATGGCGCCGATGACGAACGGAATGCGCCAGCCCCATTGTTCGAGCTGTTGCGCATCGAGCACGAAGAACTGCAGCACCATCAGCACGCCGAGCGCCAGCAGTTGCCCCATGATCAGCGTGACGTACAGGATGCCGGAGTAGAAACCGCGGCTGCCGCGCGTCGCGATTTCGCTCATGTACGTGGCGCTGGTGCCGTACTCACCGCCGACGCTGAAGCCCTGTAGCAATCGTGCAATCAGCAGCAGGATCGGCGCGGCAACCCCGATGGTCTGGTACGTCGGGGTGACGGCAATGATCAGCGAGCCCAGGCACATCAGCGTCACCGACAAGGTGAGCGCAGCTTTGCGGCCACGACGATCTGCATAGCGGCCCAGCACCCAGCCGCCGATCGGGCGCATCAAGAAGCCCACCGCGAAAATGGCCGCGGTGTTCAGCAGTTGCACGGTATCGTTGCTTTTGGGGAAGAAACTGGGCGCGAAATAGATCGCGAACGCCGCGTAGGTATACCAGTCGTACCACTCGATCAGGTTGCCCACCGAGCCGCCGAAGATGGCTCGGAAGCGTGTGGCTCTGCTGTTGGAAGCCGCGATCCCCGCGCTATCGTTCACTTGGTGGTGTTGTTAGTGGGCCCGACCGGGGATGGTGAAGAAAACGCCGCGCAAAAGGAAGCGCCAAAAAGAAAGCGGTGCACGGCGCCGGATCGTCCGCGCCACCGCTTCGAAATTCACGACCTGCTCAGGCCGACGGCGTCATACCCACCGTCGGACCGTCAATGTGCGGATCGTGAACCTCGAGACGAATCTTGTTGCTCCGAGCCCGACCCGGGGCGGCTTTCGCTAGCGCCCGGACCGCTGTCACCGCGTGTCATCTCGGCCGGATCGTGATCCTTCGCGCGCTGTTTGGCCTGCTCCTCGGCGCGGCGAATGTCCTTTTCCTCGCCCGGCGAGACGTTGCCGGCGTTCTCGATCTCGCGCTGACCACGCTCGGACTCGACGAACTCCTGCGTCGCTTTACGATAGTTGCGATCGGCGGTCTTGTTGCCTTCGCCTTCGTTACGCGATGTACCCATGAGCCATCCTCCGTTCGTCAGCGCCACTGCCCGGTAAAACGCCCGCCTGCTGCGGAGGTTCCGCCGCCGGTGTGAGCAACAGGCCGGCCTCACGAGGTATGCTCTCAAGGTGTACTGGATACTCGCTACAATTTTCATCGTGGTCGCGCTCGCCGTGCCACGCTTGCGTCCCGTTGGTGTCATCGGTTGCGTGCTGCTCGGTGCGATGCTGACATGGGCTGTGGTTCAACGCTTACGGGGTGCGAATGACGATGCCCAGCCCACCTTGCAACAGCGCGGACGTCCACGCTCCCCAGCGACCCTCATGCAGGCGATCGCGCCCGAGCAGGTGGTGGTCGACAATCTGCAGCTGACGGGCGGCGGCGCGCCGTTCGAACTGCGAGGGCGGATCGAGAACAAATCGGACGTCCTGTTGAAGTCCGTGACGTTGCTGGTCATGCGTCGCGATTGCTACCCGGGCGCCTTGGATCCCACTGGCTGCGCGGTGCTGTGGCAGGATCGGCACTGGATCTCCATCGCCATTCCTCCCGGCCAGGCGCGCGATTTTTCCAGCTCGATCTGGATGCGAGGCGCGGCCCCCGGGGCGCGCGGCAAGGTTCAGGATTCATTCGCTCTGGTGGCCGCCTCGGGTGAGATGTCGATCTCCGACGCGGCAGCCGAGGGGCGATGATCCTATGGCGGCGATTCGCTCCGTAACTCATAGAACGGCGGGTGCATGCGGCTGGCGTTAACTTATTCGATCGCGGGCTGGTCGGGATTTTTCGTGATGGCGGTGGAGTTGCTCGGCGGGCGCCTGCTGGCGCCGACCTTCGGCAGCAGCATCTATGTGTGGGGTGCGATCATCACGGTGTTCATGCTGGCGCTGTCCATCGGTTATCTCGCCGGTGGTCGCCTGTCCATGAACGGGCCCAGCGTGCGCAAGCTCGGCATCATTTTGATCGTGGCTGCGCTCACAGTGCTGCCGCTACTGTTGTTCGCTGTTCCGATGCTGGATTCGATCGCCGCTGCGATTCCCGATCCGCGCTGGGGCTCGCTGGTGGGCGCGACTGCGCTGTTTTTCATTCCCACGCTGTTCTCCGGGATGATCTCGCCGTACGCGGTGCGACTCATCGTGCCGGATCGCTCCAGCTCCGGTCGTCATGCCGGGCAGCTGTATTTCGTGTCGACATTCGGCAGCGCCGCTGGCACTTTGCTGACCTCGTTCTATCTGGTGCTGATCATGGAGGTGAATCACATCCTGATCGCATTGATGGCGATTTCCGGCAGCCTGGGCCTGGCAGCCATTCTGGTACGCGGAGAAGCGAATGCGCAGTAGCGGGTGGGCGTTGCTATGGTTCGCCGCTGGCATTTTCGCAATCGCTGGGGCGCGCGCGGACGATATGAAGTTATTGCACTCGGAGCGCTCGCTGTATCGCGAAGTGCTGGTCTATGAGGCAGGTGGGGTGCGCTGTATCTGCTTCACACGGTTCTGTCGCATCGGTCGGCAGACCTGCCAGGACGTGAAGCAGCCCGAGCGCATCGTGATGAATTATCCGCAGATGATGCTGGCGTCGCTGTTCGTCAAGCCGGAGCCCAAGTCGGTGCTGATCATCGGTCTCGGGGGCGGCACCATTCCGCGCGCGTTGCGTGAAGTCGTGCCTCAGGCGCGCATCGACGTGGTCGAGATCGATCCGGCGGTCGTCAAGGTGGCGCGTCGTTTCTTCGATCTTGGCGATACCAGCGCCGTCAATGTGATCGAAGCGGACGGGCGCGTGCAGGTGAAGCGGGCGCTTCGTCAGCAGCAGCGCTATGACATCATCATGCTGGATGCATTCGATCACGAATACATCCCGGAGCATCTGCTGACGCGGGAGTTCCTGCAGGAAGTGAAGGCGCTGCTCGCGCCCGGCGGCGTGCTCGCCGCCAACACCTTCTCATCGAGCCGGCTGTACGATCACGAGTCCACGACTTACGCTTCGGTGTTCCCCGAGTTCTTCAATTTGAAGCGGGAGAACCGCGTCATCATCGCGGCGAATGGGCCACTGCCGAACGAAAAGCAGCTGCGGGCCAACAGCGAACGCTTCGAGGAGACGTTCGATTCGTTCGGCGTCAGCACGCGCAAGCTGCTGTCATTGTTCTCGCGCAAGCAGGATTGGGAGCGCGACGCTCGCATCCTGACCGATCAATATTCGCCCGCCAATCTGCTCAACCTGGGGCAGAAGTAGCGCGCTCCACCTCGGGGCGTCGATCAATCGCGACGGCCCGCGAGCAGACCGAGCAGCAATGCGACGCCGGCCACTGCGCCGATGATGCCCCACGAGTGTTCGCGGACATACATATCGGTTTCGCGCGCATACTTGCGGACGCGCCGTTTCATGCGTCGGTCGTAGAGATGATCGAACGCCTGTTTCACCGTTTTCTCGGTCCGCGCCCGAGCCCGCTGGACCCGATGGTTGGTGATATCGGCCGTGGCTCGCAGCAACTCCTCGGCATCGCGTGCAACGTTCTGCAGATCCCTGCGCAGGTGCCGGATGGGTGATTCAAAAGCGCCGTTTCGCTTACCTAGATTCATAGGGCCTCCTGGAACTTGCGAGCTGGGGGTGGACTTAGGTAAGACGGTCCGCCCGGTTCGCAAAAACAACGCCATGAATTGCCGGCAGGTTCCACTTGGTGTATCCGTATATCCTTTGCACGCTGCGCTTCAGACGGAGTGGTAATGGCCACCAAAAGCAAAACAACGGCAAAGCGCAAGCGCGCTCCGGCCCGGCGGAAAACACCGAAAAAAGCAGCCCCGCGCACGCGCGGCGTGTTGCCGAGCGAATGTCGCATCGAGCAATTGCCGGCCGAGGCGGCGGACGTCGTCGCGCGCATCGAGCGGGAGGGCGGTTACGTGATAGGCAGCTACTGCGAGCCGCTGGGACGCAATCCGTTATTGCTTGCCGCGTTGCCCATCGATCAGGTGGAGCCCACGCCGTTTCAGCGCGACCTGTCCGATGCTCATTACAAGAAGCTCTCGGGCGTGATCGACAAGACCGGTTTGTTTCTGGATCCGGTGATCGCCATCACCGCGCCCACGGAAGGTTTCTGGACGCCCAACGGTCGGCACCGCCTGGAAGCGATGCGACGACTGGGCGCCAAAGCCATCATCGCGCTGGTGGTGCCCAAACGTGAGATTGCCTGGCAGATCCTGGCTCTGAACACAGAGAAGGCACACAACCTGCGCGAGCGGGCGCTGGAGGTGATTCGTATCTACAAAGGCCTGATCGAGGAGGATCCGCGCCGGCCGGAGCACGACTTCGCTTTCTATCTGGAGGAGGCCGCACTGGTGACCTTGGGCTTGTGTTACGAGCGCAAGGGCAACTTCGCCGGTGGCGCGTATCACCCGATTCTGCGCAGGCTCGAAGAGTTCTCCTCAGAGTCGTTGCAGAAGTCGCTGCAGGTTCACCAGAAGTACGCCGATCAGCTGTTCGAGCTGGACGAGAAGGTCGCCGACATCATCGACAAGTTGAAAAAGCGCGGCCTGGTCAGCCCGTATCTGCGCGCATTCGTGGTGGCGCGGATCAATCCGTTACGCTGGATCAAGGACGAGCCGCCGCCGCTGCCGGAAGTGCTGAAGACCATGAAAGAGCGACTGGCGAAGTTCAACGTCGACAAGGTCAATCAACAGGACCTGGCCAAGGCCGGCGGCGCGCCCGATACCGAATAGTCGATCACGGATCGGGCACGAACATGCCCTCCGGGAACGGATTCGGGGGTGTGTGCTCTGCGTAGCGATGTGACTCGCGAATCACGCCGCGGGCCGTCAGATTCTTTCGTGAGTCGTAGTAGATGACGATGGTCTCATCCGGCGTGTTCGAGGCGCGCTGGAAATCGACGTAATGGGCGGGCGAGCCTTCGCGATGGCCATGGCCGGTGCCGAGCCGCTCGCTCTCTTCTCGCGATAAAGATTGCTCGTCTGCTTGCGCCGAAGGGGCGGGCGCGGCCCCGGTGGTCCGTTCGCCGCCGAAGTGCGGACGATGACAACAGAACGGCTGCTCACGAAACACTGCGACTCCAATGACGCCGACATGCTCCGGCCGACCGGTGCGGGCCGCGTACGAATCAGACCAACGGGTGAAGTAGAACGTCGCGACTTCGTTCAGGCTCTTGCGCCAGCCTTCGACATGCACGCCGCCCCATGGGTCGAGCACATAGCCGCTTTGCTTTTCCTGCGCCGTCTTGCCGCTGATGACGTTCACGCCATCCACGCTGGTCACCGCGAGCAGGCGCTCGTTGGAACGGTTGGTGATGCGCAGTTCGTATTGATGCCCTGGCTCGCCGGCCACGTACAGCCGGTCGTGGTGCACGTAAATGGGCAGAGGATGGCCCGCAGTCCGATCGAAGACTTCGACTCGGGCCCAGCGGTGGATATAGGCCGGAGCGCGGTCGTGGCTGGCTTGCGCCTGCCAGGGCAGGACGGTGGCCAGTGTGAGCATCAGCAACGAGAACGGGCGCATATCAGCTCCTTGAAGGGCGGCTGACAGCTTTAAACGGGCGACCCGGGCGTTTCGGGTCGAGCGGCCGGCCCGTTCAGCCGGGCGAGCTGCGCCAACTGGGGCTCTTGCGCTTGCCCTCGGCGGTCCCGCCCGCTATGTTCGCGCCTCCAAAGGATGAGGCAACTGTTTGCATGGCAATGAATTTCCTGGACTTCGAGCAGCCGATCGCCGAGCTGGAGGCGAAGATCGACGAGCTCAAGTTCGTCTCCAGCGACGCCGAGGTGAATATCGGCGAGGAGATCGCACGTCTGCGCGCCAAGAGCCGGGCGCTCACGACCAGCATTTTCTCCAACCTCAGCCAGTGGCAGATCGCGCAGCTTGCCCGTCATCCGCAGCGTCCTTACACGCTGGACTACATCAGCTCCATCTTCACCGATTTCCAGGAACTGCATGGCGACCGCATGTATGCGGACGATCACGCCATCGTCGGCGGCGTGGCGCGGCTGGATGGCAAGCCGGTTATGCTGATCGGCCAGCAGAAGGGCCGCGACACCAAGGAGCGCGTGCGCCGTAACTACGGCATGCCCAAGCCCGAGGGCTATCGCAAGGCGCTGCGCCTGATGCACATGGCCGAGCGTTTCCAGTTGCCGCTGATCACCTTCATCGACACCTCGGGCGCGTATCCGGGCGTGGGCGCTGAAGAGCGCGGCCAGAGCGAAGCCATCGCCCGCAATCTGTTCGAGATGTCCACGCTGCAAACCCCGATCATCAGTGTGGTGATTGGCGAAGGCGGTTCGGGTGGCGCGCTCGCGATTGGCGTCGCCGATCGTTTGCTGATGCTCCAGTACAGCATCTATTCGGTGATCTCGCCGGAAGGCTGCGCCGGCATTCTGTGGCGCAGTGGCGATAAGAAGGACCTGGCGGCCGAGGCCATGGGCGTGAGCGCCGAGCGCATCGCCAAACTCGGCGGCATCGTGGATGAAGTGCTGAAGGAGCCGCTGGGCGGCGCGCATCGCGACCCGCAGGCCATGGCCGATACCTTGAAGGACGCGCTGCTGCGTCACCTCAACGAGCTGCAGGCCAAGCCGCTCGAGCAACTGATGAAGGCCCGCGAGCAGCGCTTGCGCGGCTACGGAGTTTATAGCGTCAGCTAAAGGCGTCCTGGCTCATGTTCTCGCCACGTGAGCTGCAAAATCGTCTGCAAAAAACCGCCGGCGGCCGAGCCTTGCTGCCGGCCGACGCCGATCTATGCATCGCCTTCAGCGGCGGTCTCGATTCGACGGTGTTGTTGCATTCGTTTGCTCGGCTTGCCGCCGACTCGCGTTACAGCGTGCGCGCAGTTCACATCGATCACGGACTTCACGACGATTCGGCACTCTGGCGCGATCACTGTGAGCGCGAGGCGCGAGCACTACACGTCGAGTTCACGTCGCTGCGCGTCGCTGTGACGGGCATCGATGAGCTCGGTCTCGAAGCTGCCGCGCGGAAAGCGCGTTACACCGCGTTCGCGAGTGAGCTGCGCCCTGACGAGTACCTGTTGGTTGGCCAGCATGCCGACGATCAATTGGAAACGTTGCTGCTCGCGCTCATGCGCGGCGCCGGCGTGCTGGGCTTGAGCGGCATGCAGATGTACGAGCCGTTCGCCGCCGGCGCGATGGTTCGACCGCTGTGGGATTTCACCAGAGCCGAGCTCGAGCAATGGGCGAGGGCGGAGGGCCTGCATTGGCTTACCGATCCTTCCAACGACAACCTCGCGCTCGATCGCAATTTCGTGCGCCATCGTGTCGTCGCTGCACTCCGCGAGCGTTGGCCGGCGGCTGCGTCGACGGCATTACGTTCCACGCAACACTTACAAGAAGCGTGGCGAACCCTGGAGCAGCTCGCGGCAATCGATGCCGAAGGCGCGATGGTCGAGGAGTGCCTCGACGTTGCCCGGCTGGCCGCGCTCAATCCGGAGCGACGTCGAAACCTGCTTCGCTATTGGATCCGCCGACGCGGGGCTCGACCCCCGTCCACGCGCAAACTCGCCGCTATCGAGCACGACATGCTGGCGGCGAGCGCGGATCGAGTCCCCTGCGTGGCGTGGGATGGCTGGGAGATCCGCCGTCATCGCGGCTGGTTGTACTGCGAACACCATTTGCCGCCGCTCGCTCTGGAGCAGGCAATTGACTGGCCCGGCGATGCGCCGCTCGATCTGCCGGCCGGCCTGGGGACGTTACGTATCGCGCCGACCGAATCGGGCCGCCTCGATGCGGCCAAGCTGCCGCCGAGATTGTCGGTGCGCTTTCGAGAAGGCGGCGAGCTCCTGCAGCCCGTCGGGCACGCTTTTCACCACAGGCTGAAGAAGCTCCTGCAGGCAGCCGATGTGCTGCCGTGGTGGCGTGAACGCCTGCCGCTGATCTACGCGGGCGAGCAGCTCGTGGCTGTCGGCGATTTGTGGATCGATGCGCAGTTCGCCACGCCGCCGGGCCAGCCTGGCATGTCGATCGTGTGGGAGCCGCGCCCCCACGTGCTCGCCCGGCATCGGGCCGACGCTTAGCACCTTTGCTAACAAGACGCCGAACCGACGCATAGAGGATTTCTATGCGTCTTCGTCTATCGTCACCGAGCGTCTTGAGGTACACTGCGCTCCCGTCGTGATTCCTAGTGATGTGGCCTCCAAATGTGCTGGACGGGCCACGGTCACCGACCCTGATCCCCTCCTTCTTTGCGACGGTGCTTTACGATGACGCGTTTTATCTGTGTGACCGGCGGTGTTGTTTCCTCGCTGGGCAAAGGCATTGCCGCGGCTTCCCTGGGCGCCATTCTCGAATCGCGCGGGCTCAAGGTCAGCATGGTGAAGCTGGATCCGTACATCAACGTCGATCCCGGCACCATGAGCCCGTTCCAGCACGGCGAAGTGTTCGTGACCACCGACGGCTACGAGAGCGATCTCGACCTCGGCCACTACGAGCGCTTCGTGCGCACCACGACTTCACGTAATTCGAATTTCACCACCGGTCGCATCTACGAGCGCGTGATCGCCAAGGAGCGCCGCGGCGATTATTTGGGCGCGACGGTGCAGGTCATTCCGCACATCACCGATGAAATCAAGCACTGCATCCGCATGGGTGCGGGCGACGCCGACATCTGCATGGTCGAGATCGGCGGCACGGTGGGCGATATCGAGTCGCTGCCGTTCCTCGAGGCGATCCGTCAGATGGGCGTGGAGCTCGGTCGCAACAACGTGCTCTACATGCACCTGACCTTGATTCCGTACATCCCGAGCTCGGGCGAGATCAAGACCAAGCCGACGCAGCACTCGGTGAAGGAGCTGCGCTCCATCGGCATCCAGCCGGACATTCTCGTGTGCCGCGCGCAGAACGCGTTGCCGCCCGAGCATCGTCGCAAGATCGCGTTGTTCACCAACGTGGAGGAGCGCGCGGTCATCACCGCGGTCGACGCCGACGATCTGTACAAGATCCCGCAGCTGCTGCACGCCGAAGGGCTCGACGACATCGTGGTCGACAAGCTGCGTCTGGACGTGCCGCCGGCCGACCTCACCGAGTGGAAACAGGTGGTGAACGCCAAGGCCAACCCGGACGCGAGCGTCACCATCGCCATGGTCGGCAAGTACGTCAATCTGCGCGACTCCTACATCTCGCTGTCCGAAGCGATCACCCATGCCGGCGTCCGCACTCGTACGCGCGTGAACATCCAGTTCGTCGAAGCGACGGATGTCGAGAAGCACGGGACTGGCTGCCTGGAAGGCGTCGACGCCATTCTGGTGCCGGGCGGCTTCGGCGAGCGAGGCGTGGAGGGCAAGGTCGCGGCCATCAAGTTCGCCCGCGAGCGCCAGATTCCCTACCTCGGCATCTGCCTGGGCATGCAGCTGGCCATCATCGAATACGCTCGCAACGTCGCCGGCCTGCAGGGCGCGCACTCCACCGAGTTCAATCGGGGCGCGCCGCATCCGGTGGTCGCGCTGATCACCGAGTGGCAGGACGAGAAGGGCAAGGTCGAACAGCGCACCGAGAAGTCGGACATGGGCGGCACCATGCGCCTGGGGGCTCAGGAAGCGCGCCTGTCGCACGGCTCCAAGGCGCATCAGATCTACGGTTCGGACACGGTGATGGAACGTCACCGCCACCGTTATGAGTTCAACAACCGTTATCTGCAGAAGCTGATGAACGCCGGGTTGCGGTTCTCGGGCTTCTCGCGCGACGGGCTGGTGGAAATGATCGAGCTGCCGACGCATCCGTTCTTCGTGGCGAGCCAGTTCCATCCGGAATTCCGCTCGACCCCGCGCGACGGGCATCCGTTGTTCACGGGCTTCGTGAAAGCGGCGCGCGCGTATCATCAAAGCCAGCAGCCTGAAGAGAAGCGGTTGGCGGTTGGCGGTTAGAAGATGGTCAAGAGGGTCAGCTGACAATCATGCGTTTGCTCAATTTCGAGGTCGGGCCGGATAAGCCGTTCTTTCTCATCGCCGGCCCGTGCGTGGTCGAGACGGAAGGGCTGATCCTGGACACCGCGGGCAAGCTCAAGGAGCTCAGCTCGCGGCTCAAGGTGCCGTTCATTTTCAAGTCGTCGTTCGACAAGGCCAACCGTTCGTCGGCCAAGAGCTTCCGTGGCCCGGGTATCGAGGAAGGGCTGCGCATCCTGTCCGAGGTGAAGCGTCAGATCGGCGTGCCGGTGCTCACCGACGTGCACGAGGACACGCCGTTCGCTGAAGTCGCCGAAGTGGTGGACGTGATGCAGACCCCGGCATTCCTGTGCCGGCAGACCAATTTCATCCTCAACGTTTGTTCGCACCAGCGGCCCGTCAACATCAAGAAGGGTCAGTTCCTGTCGCCCTGGGAAATGAAGAACGTGGTCGACAAGGCGCGCTCCACCGGCAACGAGCAGATCATGGTGTGCGAGCGCGGCTTCAGTTTCGGTTATAACAATCTCGTGTCGGACATGCGCTCGCTCTCGGTCATGCGTGAGACCGGCGCGCCGGTGGTGTTCGACGCCACGCACTCCGTGCAGCTGCCGGGAGGCAAGGGCACGGCGTCGGGCGGTCAACGCGAGTTCGTTCCGGTGCTGGCGCGCGCCGCCGTCGCCGCTGGCATCGCAGGGTTGTTCATGGAGACGCATCCCGACCCTGACAATGCGCTGTCCGATGGCCCGAATGCCTGGCCGCTGGCGCGAATGGAATCGCTGCTGACAACACTGAAAGAACTGGACCAAGCCGTGAAGTCACGGCCTTACGAGGAAAGTCTGCTATGAGCAAGATCGTCGACATCCGCGGCCGCGAGATCATCGATTCGCGCGGCAATCCCACCGTGGAGGCCGATGTATTCCTGGATTCCGGCGTGATGGGCAGAGCGGCGGTTCCTTCCGGCGCTTCCACCGGTGCGCGTGAAGCCATCGAGCTGCGGGACGGCGACAAGTCGCGTTATCTCGGCAAGGGCGTGCTCAAGGCCGTTGCCAACGTCAACGGCGAGATCAAGCAATTGCTGGTGGGCCGCGATGCGGGCGATCAGGCTGCCATCGACCAGGCCATGATCAAGCTCGACGGCACCGACACCAAGTCGCGCCTGGGCGCGAATGCATTGCTCGCCGTGTCGCTCGCCAATGCGCAGGCCATGGCGAAAGAAACCAAGCAATCCCTGTTCCGTCGGCTTGGGACTTCCAAGACGCTGCCGGTGCCGATGATGAACATCATCAACGGCGGCGCGCACGCCGATAACAGCGTGGACATCCAGGAATTCATGATTCTGCCGATCGGCGCGCCTTCGCTTTCTGAAGCGCTGCGCTACGGCGCGGAAATCTTCCACACGCTCAAGAAGGTTCTGCACGAGCGCAAGCTCGCGACCTCGGTGGGCGATGAGGGCGGCTTCGCGCCGGATCTGCCGTCTAATGAGGCGGCGCTGGAAACCATTCTCGAAGCCATCGATCGCGCCGGCTACAAGGCCGGCAAACAGGTGTTCCTCGGCCTGGACGTCGCCAGCACCGAGTTCTTCAAGGACGGGGTGTATCACCTCGAATCCGAGCATCGTAAGTTCACCTCGGCGCAGTTCGTCGACTATCTGGAAGGACTGGTGGGTCGCTATCCCATCGTGACCATCGAGGACGGCATGAGCGAGGACGACTGGGACGGCTGGAAGCTGCTGACCGATCGCATCGGCAAAAAGGTGCAGCTGGTGGGCGACGATCTGTTCGTCACCAACACCAGGTTCCTGAAGCAGGGCATCGAGAAGCACATCGCCAACGCCATCCTGATCAAGGTGAATCAGATCGGCACCCTGACCGAGACGCTCGCGGCCATCGACATGGCGGCCGATGCGAAGTATGCGGCCGTCGTGTCGCATCGCTCCGGCGAGACCGAGGACGCAACCATCGCCGACATCGCGGTCGCGACCCGCGCGACTCAGATCAAGACCGGCTCGATGTCACGTTCGGATCGCATCGCCAAGTACAACCAGCTGCTGCGCATCGAGCAGGAGCTGGGTAGCGAGGCGAAGTATGCGGGCATCGAAGCGCTGCCCGTGCCGCTGCCCGGCGTGTCTTGCTGATACAAACATGAAAGTTCTCGCCGCCGCTCTGGTCACCGTGCTGGTACTCCTGCAGTACCGGTTATGGCTGGGCGACGGCGGGATGCGTGAAGTTCACCGTCTGCGCGCCGAGATCGAGGCCCAGCGCGAGCAGAACAGCTCGCTGAAAGAGCGCAACCGCACCCTGGCGGCGGAAGTGCAGGATCTGAAAAAGGGCACAGTCGCCATCGAGGAGCGGGCGCGCACCGATCTCGGCATGGTCGGCCGCGGCGAGACGTTCTATCAAGTGGTCGAGCCCAAGGCGGCCATCCAGCCTGCGCCCAAGCCCAGCCCTGAACGCGAGCCGGAAGAAGACCAGCCGGAACGCGTCATGCAGGCGCGCGCGGCGAATTGACGGCGGGCGCCGGCTGGTTCAGGCGCGAGGGTCTTAAGGGAGTGCAGAACAGATTCTGGGTCGTCGTGCCCGCGGCGGGCAGTGCTCGTCGCATGGGGAATGCTGTACCCAAGCAATATCTTTCTGTGGCCGGCCGAACCGTGATCGAGTGGTCGCTCGCGCCGTTTCTGGCGCATCAGCATGCGGCGGGCGTCGTGGTGGTTTTGGCGAGCCAGGATCAGCGATGGTCGCAAACGGCACTCGCCAGCAACTCGAAGATCACAACCACCATCGGCGGCGCCGAACGTATGAACTCCGTGCTCGCCGGCCTGGGCGCTTTGCAGGAGCGCGTCGCGCCCGACGATTGGGTGCTGGTGCACGACGCGGCCAGGCCCTGCTTGCCGGCCAGCGATCTCGATCATTTGCTGAACGAGTTGAGCGACGATGCGGTGGGCGGGTTGCTAGCCGCACCGGTCGTGGACACGCTGAAAAGAGCCGACGTTAACGATCGAGTCGCGCAGACCGTCCCCAGAGACAAGCTCTGGCGCGCGCTCACGCCACAAATGTTTCGATATCACATCCTGGAACGGGCTCTGCAAAGTGCGCTGTCGCGAGGCGCCGCCGTGACCGATGAGGCGCAGGCGGTCGAAGCCTTGGGAATGCAACCCAAGCTCGTGGCCGGCGACGCCGACAACATCAAAATCACGTTGCCCGAAGACCTGCTGCGCGCCGAGCGCATCTTGAGATCACGGAGCGCTGCATGACCTCTCAATTGCGCATAGGCCAGGGCTACGACGTTCACGCGTTCACCACTGGCGATTACGTCACGCTGGGCGGCGAGAAGATTCCACACTCGCACGGCATTCTCGCGCACTCCGACGGAGACGTGCTGCTGCATGCCATCTGCGATGCGCTGCTTGGCGCTGCCGGGCTGGGTGACATCGGCATGCACTTTCCCGATACCGATCCGCGCTGGAAGGGCGCCAACAGTCGCGCGTTCGTGCGTCACGTTCGCGACTTGCTCAAGGAACGAGACTACGTCGTCGTCAATGTGGATTCGACGGTCATCTGCGAAGCGCCGCGCCTGGGTAAATATCGAGAAGCCATGCGCGCCAACATCGCCGCCGACCTCGGCGTCAATATCACTCGCGTCAACATCAAGGCGACCACCAGCGAAAAGATGGGGTTCATCGGGCGCGCCGAAGGCCTGGCGTGTCAGGCCATCGCCCTGATCGAGCACATCCCCGCATGAATTGCCCCGCATGAATTTCTCAGAGCTCATGAATCTGCCGTGCGCGCACGGTGGACCGGCAGGCAATGCGCGTTTGCGCGTCACGCCGGAAGATTTCATCGTACGCGAGTGGCTGGGCTTCGGTGCGGATGGCGACGGCGATCATTTGTTGCTGCGAGTCCGCAAGCGCGGCGCGAACACGATGTGGGTGGCCAAGCAGCTGGCGAGGCTGGGCAAGATCCCACCGCGCGATGTGGGCTTCGCGGGTCTGAAGGACCGGGACGCAGTGGCCGAACAATCGTTCACCGTGCCGGCGCGCTCGGCAGTCTCCAATTGGCTGGGTCTCACCGGCGATGGTTTCGAAGTGCTCGGCGCCGAGCGGATTCGTCGCAAGCTCAAGCGCGGCGCTTTGAAGGGCAATGACTTCGAAGTGGTGTTGCGCGACTTCGTTGGTGATGCCGCCGTGCTCGAGCAACGTCTGCAAAAGCTCGCCTCATCGGGCGCGCCAAAT
Organism: Steroidobacter gossypii; assembly: GCF_016801985.1. Lineage (GTDB taxonomy): Bacteria > Pseudomonadota > Gammaproteobacteria > Steroidobacterales > Steroidobacteraceae > Steroidobacter > Steroidobacter gossypii. The sequence goes on from NZ_JAEVLS010000002.1 coordinate 667,424, forward strand.
TATTTCGGGCCGCAACGCTTCGGTCATGAGGGCCACAACGTCGCGACCGCGATCGCATGGTTCGAAGGCGGTCCGGCGCCGGAGCGCATGGACCGAGGCTTCGCGTTGTCCGCCGCTCGCTCGGTGATCTTCAACGCAGTGCTGGCCGAGCGCATCACCGCGGGCAATTGGAACCAGCTGATCGAAGGGGACGTGGTCAATCTCAATGGCAGCGGCAGTTTCTTTGTGCCCGAGCTCGTCGACGACACTTTGCGCCAGCGTTGTGAGCAACTCGATGTGCATCCTACCGGGCCGATGTGGCACGGCGACGCGCCGCTATCCAGAGGTGAGATAGCGGAGTTGGAGGCGCGCACCGCGCAGCGTTATGCAGTGCTCGCGACTGGCTTGACGAAGGCGAAGCTCGAACCGGAGCGACGACCGCTGCGTGTGCCGGTGCGAGAGTTGCAGTGGCGCTTGGACGGCGCCGATCTGCATCTGCAGTTTCGTTTGCAGCGAGGCTCGTTCGCGACCGCGGTGTTGCATGAGCTGATCGGCAACGCCTTTGCGGCGGAAACGCCCGAAGCTGATGTCTGAAGCGTTATCTCACCTTCAGGAGCACGTACACGGCGCCGCTGCCACCGTCGACCTGGCGCGCCGAGCCGAAGGCCTGAATGGCGTCGATGCGCTGCAGCCACTGATTCACGACGTTCTTGAGCACCGGGCCGCGAGGACCGGAGCGGCGACCTTTGCCGTGAACGATGCGCACACAGCTCATCCGGCGAATCACGGCGTCCGTCAGGAATTCGCGCATGGCGGCTTTGGCCTCGGCGCCCGTCATGCCGTGCAAGTCGATTTCGGCATCGACGGTGTAGTGGCCCCGGCGCAGCTTGGTCAGCACCGCTTCCGGGATGTGCGGGCGACGGAAGCTCAGTTCATCGCCGGTGGCGAGCGCGGCTTCATCGCTCGGCGGCAGCAGGCTTTCTTTCAGGACTTCGAGCTGATCGGCCCGGGTAAAACGCGCACGCGGCGGCGGCTTCGGCCCCGAGGGCGGGAGCTTGTCGGTGTTCCGAAGGCGGCGCACATCGCGCATCGCCTCGCGAAAGGTCTGCCGGTCGTGATCTCGATCGTCGTTCACCCAATACTCCATAAATCGAGCCGCGTCATGAAGTTGAGGCCCGGTTTCCAGTATAGTTCCGCGCCGCAAGTACCCATCGATCTGGCCAACTCGTGAAGATCCTGCTCAGCAATGACGACGGCTATCGCGCCGAGGGCTTGCGTGCCCTGGGCGAGGCCCTCGCGCCTCTGGCCGACATTACCGTCGTGGCGCCAGATCGCAACCGTAGCGGCGCCAGCAACTCGCTGACGCTGGACATGCCACTGCGCGTGATGCAGTTCGAGGAGCGCAAATTCCTAGTGGTCAACGGCACGCCCACCGATTGCGTGCACCTCGCGATCTCGGGGCTGTTCGAAGGCGAGGACGACCCCGACATGGTGATCTCGGGCATCAACGACGGCCCCAACCTGGGGGACGACGTGCTGTATTCGGGCACGGTCGCCGCCGCTATCGAGGGACGCTTCCTTGGCCTGCCGGCCATCGCCATGTCGCTGGTGATTCAGCCGGACTCCGGCAACCACTTCGAGACGGCCGCGCGCGTCGCGGCTGAATTGGTAATGCGCATTCAGCGCGCACCATTGCATCAGGCCACCATCCTGAACGTGAATGTTCCCGATGTTCCCTACGAACAGCTCCGGGGCTATCAGGCGACGCGACTCGGTTTCCGTCATCGCTCCGAGCCTATCGTTCGCATGGCGGATCCGCGCGGCCGGCCAGTGTATTGGGTGGGTCCGGCGGGCGGCAGTCAGGATGCGGGGCCGGGCACCGATTTCCATGCAGTGGCCAACAACTATGTGTCGGTCACGCCGCTGCAGATCGATCTGACTCGGCACTCCATGCTCGAGGACATGCGCAGCTGGCTGCAGGGGCGCCACGAATGAAGCCGCCTGCGCCACCCAAAACCAACGGCAATCGAGCTGGCATCGGCATGACGTCGGCGCGCACGCGCGAACGTTTGGTTCAGCGTCTGCGCGATCAGGGCATCGTCAATCCCGCGGTGCTGGATCAGATTCGCAACGTGCCGCGACATTTGTTTGTCGACGAAGCGCTCGCCACGCGCGCTTATGAAGACACCGCGTTGCCCATTGGGCACGGCCAGACGATCTCGCAACCGTTCGTGGTCGCGCGCATGACGGAGGCGATGATCGAAGCGGGCACGCCGGGCAAAGTGCTGGAAATCGGCACCGGTTGCGGCTATCAAACGGCGGTGATGTCGCCGCTGGTGCGCTTCGTCTATAGCATCGAGCGCATCGGCGCGTTGCAGGAGCGCGCGCGCCAGCGCCTGCGGGAACTGAATATCTCCAATGTCCATTTACGCCATGGGGACGGCTTCATCGGCTGGAGCGGGCACGCGCCGTATGACGCGATCCTGATGGCGGCCGCGCCCCTGGCGATTCCCGAAGTGTTGTTCCAGCAGCTGGCGAACGGCGGTCGTTTGATTGCGCCGGTGGGGCCGGAAGGCCGCCAGCAACTGGTGCGCATCACTCGTCGTGGCGACGAATTTCACAAGGAGACGCTGGGGTTGGTCAGCTTCGTGCCATTGCTGAAGGGTCTCAACTGATGAGGCCGGCCGGGCTCGGCCCACGAGCATCGGGCCAGGGCGGATGATATGCCGATGGCTCGCCCCGCTGCTGCTCGCCCTGGCGTTGCTTGCGGGCTGCGCTTCCAACGGCGAGCGTCCGGCGACCTACCTGGTGAAGCGCGGCGACACGCTGTATTCGATCGCGTTTCGTCACAAGCTCGATTACAAAGACCTGGCGCGATGGAATCGTATCGGCGGGGATTATGTGATTTATCCTGGCCAGACGCTGCGCTTGTATCCACCGTACGCGAGGAGTGCGAGCGCATCCACGCCGGCGCCCAAGACTCCACGCAGAACGGCGGCGCCGCCAGCGAAGGCAAAACCTAAAGCGAAACCTCCATCGACACGAACGCCTGCGACTCCCACGGGACCGCCGGTGAAATGGCAATGGCCGGTGAGCGGCGGCACCGCCACGCTCACCGATCGTCCCAACGGCGGGCATGGCCTGATGATCGCCGGCCGACTCGGAGCAGACATTCGCGCCGCGAGTGGCGGTCGCGTGGTGTATACCGGTTCAGGCCTGCTTGGCTACGGGCAACTGGTCATCGTCAAGCACAACGAGAGCTACCTGAGCGCGTACGCTCATTTGCAGTCAGTTCTGATCAAAGAAGGGGATGCAGTGAGCGCCGGCCAACGTATCGCGACCATGGGCGCCGGGCCGCAGGGCGCGCCACAGCTGTATTTCGAGATTCGAATCAACGGTACACCGGGCAATCCTTTGACCTTGCTGCCGCCCCGTTCATGAGCACCCTTCGGCCCTTGTGACTTTCGCGCTGCGAACAAGGGTTGCGCTATGCGCGATCGTGTGTCTAAATCCGCCCCCAACATGTCGGCTCCTACATACACCCGAGCTGAGATGATCGAGCTGGGATGATCGAGCTGGGATGATCGATCAGGGTGACTCGGAGAAGACGCGGGGGCGGAGGGGGATTCGAGGAAACAGCGCGAAGAAGAACAAAAGCAAAAGAAAAAGAATATTTCGTCAGGCGACGACCTCCATTGGGGCGCACCGGGCGAGTTGGGTCGAACGATCTTCAGTCCCGCGTCTTCTCCCGGTCGCCCTGGTTCAGGGTGACCGGGAGAGACTTGATAAAACTCGGGATCGGGCATCCTGCCACGACCCTCGTGCGAGTCGGCAAAAGACGTGACCTTTGCCTCTCGCCGCCGCCTGCGGCGGCGGGGTACATCGATGTACCCACGGTGGTTCTACAATCCGTGGCTGTGACTTTCTCCGACCAACAGCGCTGCGACCACAGTGCGTCCCTCGCTAGCGAGGATGTTATAGGTCCGGCAGGCCGCACCCGTATCCATCACCTCGCAACCGATCCCTCGCGATAACACTGCACCGAGCACCTCGGGCGCGGGAAACTGCTGGCGCGGGCCCGAGCCGATCACCACCACCTCCGGCTGCATCGCGATCACCTGTTGCAGATCCTCGAGCGTCAGCTCGGCGGCGGTCTGTGGACGCCAGTCGCTCACGATCTGGTCCGCGGTTACCAGGCAGCTGCCGCGAATCACCGTCTCACCGATGCGAATCTCGCCCGGGGCGTAGGAGCGGATCATGTTGATACCGCCAATCTTCTCGTCGGTCAGTTTCATTGGGCTACCATAGCGCAGCTCGTCGCCGCCGCGCTGAAGATGTTGAACACGTTGACTCCCTCGCTCACCTTGATCGTTCCCGGCTTGAATCCTCTGCGCGTCGAGGAGGAGCGAGATCCCCCTCGATGGCCGCAGCTCGCGCGGCTCGCCGGGCGGGGTTCAGTGGTGAGGCGTCAGAGTCACTCCGGCCTCGATGCCGTGCATGCGGCCGTGCTCGATGCTCTTCAACTGCGCGATGCTGATTATCCCAGCGGACCGGTCATCCGTACCGCCGTCGAGGGCGCGCCTGCCAGTGGTTTCTGGCTGCGCGCCGAGCCGATACACTTCGCAGCGGGTCTGGATCGGCTGACGACGGTGCCGCTGCGAGGCGCCGCTCGCATGAGCGCCGCTGAACGAGCCGCGCTGTCGCCCACCTTGGCGGAGCATCTGCAGGGCACCGGTTTCGAGTTGCACGACGGCGCGGAAGGCGAGTGGCTTCTGCGCAGCGAGCCGCTGCAGGTGCAGACCGTCAGTCCGGAGTTCGCGGCCACCAATCCGAACGAACCGATTTTACCGCGCGGCCAAGATGCAGGCGGGTTGCGGCGCTTGATGACCGAAATGCAAATGCTGTTGCACGAGCATGCGGTCAACGCGCAGCGCCAGGCCCGAGGCTTGCCGGCGTTGAATGCCATATGGGTGCATGGGGAAGGAATGTTGAGTGACGTGAAGGCGAAATCGCTGCCCGCTGCGTGGGGCGACGATGTTTATTTGCGTGGTGTCTATCGCCTGCATGATCAGCCCGTGAACGCCAAGCCTGTCGATGCCGCCGAACTGTTGAAGCAGGTCGCGGGCGCCACGCTCGCACTCATCGATGCGCCCATGCAAGCAACGTTCGAAACACGCTGGCTCGCTCCTTTGAATCGCGCACTGTTGGGCGGCGCCATCGCGCGACTCACTTTGATTCTGGACGAATGGCATGTGACGGCTGACCGCGCCGCCATGTTCAAACTGTGGCGCCGCGAATTGCCGCCGGCGAAATGGGCCGCATGCTGAACCGCACGATTCGTCGACGCGAGGCAGCTGCGGTCCATGCATTGCCGAGCGATCTGCATCCGCTGCTGCAACGTTTGTACGCGAACCGAGGCTTGGCCCAACCCGAGGATCTCGATCTCGGCCTGGCGCGGCTGATTCCGGTCAGCAGACTCGGGGGCGTCGATGCCGCCGTCGATCTGCTCTGCGAACACTTTCGTCGCGGCAGCCGCGTCGTGGTGGTCGGCGACTTCGACGCCGACGGGGCGACCAGCACGGCGCTGGTGGTCCGTCAGCTGAAAGGTCTCGGTTTCAAACATGTCGACTTCCTGGTGCCGAACCGCTTTCAGTACGGTTACGGCCTCACGCCCGAGATCGTGCAGCTCGCTGCCGAAGCGCAGCCCGGCCTGATCGTCACTGTCGACAACGGCATATCCAGTCATGCGGGCGTTGCGGCGGCGACTGCGCTCGGTATTCAGACGTTGATCACCGACCATCACCTTGCGCCTACATCGGTGCCCGCGGCCGACGCGATCGTCAATCCGAATGCGCCGGGCGATACATTTCCGAGCAAAGCTCTGGCGGGCGTGGGTGTCGCGTTTTATCTGATGGCGGCGCTGACGCGAGCCATGCAGGAGCGGGGGCTTTGCGCCAATCCGCCGGCGGTGGTCGAACTGCTCGATCTGGTGGCCCTCGGCACCATCGCCGATCTCGTGCCGCTGGATCGAAACAATCGCGTGCTCGTCCATCAGGGACTGCGTCGCATTCGCGCCGGTCGTTGCATCGCCGGCATTCGCGCGCTGCTCGAAGTCGCCAATTGCATCCCCGGGAATGTCGTGGCCGCGGATCTGGGCTATCAGATCGGGCCTCGCTTGAACGCGGCGGGGCGTCTCGACGACATGTCCGTCGGCATTCAATGTTTGCTCACCGACGATCCCAACCGGGCGCGCTTGCTCGCCGCGCGGTTAACTCAATTGAACAGCGATCGCAAGGAGCTCGAGCTGCAAATGCAGCAGGAAGCGCTGCTGGCCATCGCGGATATGCGCGCCGAAGATCCGCAGCTGCCACTCGGTTTGTGTTTGTTCGATGAGACGTGGCACCAGGGTGTGGTCGGGCTCGTCGCCTCTCGTGTGAAGGATCGCGTGCATCGGCCGGTCATCGCGCTGGCTCGAGCCGATGCGAACATGTTGAAAGGCTCGGCGCGCTCGGTCCCTGGCGTACACATTCGCGACGTGCTCGATGCGGTGGCGACTCGCCACCCGGGCTTGATCGAGAAATTCGGCGGCCACGCCATGGCGGCCGGCCTGACCTTGCCGGCGGCGACGCTGGAACAATTTCGAGCCGAGTTCGATGCCGAGGTGCGTCGCTGGATGAGCGTGGATGACACCATCGGGGTGGTGCACTCCGACGGCAGTCTGCAACACGAGGAGCTGACGCTCGATGTCGCTCGCCTGCTGCAGCAGGCCGGCCCGTGGGGTCAGTCGTTTCCCGAACCGTTGTTCGATGGCTGCTTCGAGGTGCGCAATGTGCGCATCCTGGGCGAGCGTCACTTGAAGCTGGAGGTCCGGGCCGACGGCCACGGCGCCCTGGGCGCGGCCAGCTGCGAAGCCATCGCATTCCGGCATTTCGACCACGACGACGCCCCGCACGTGCAGCCGGACTCCCGGGTCGAGCTGGCCTATCGGCTGGACGTGAACCGGTTCAACGGTTCGGAGCGGCTGCAGTTGGTGGTCGAGTATTTGCGGGTCCTTTGAGCGCCGAGTTTTGCTAGGATCCGCGTCCCGCAATTGAATTGCTCGCGACTGACGCCACGCCCAAGACATGGAAACGAATCCCATCCGCCGTACCATCGAAGACCTCACCGAGCGCAGCGGGGCGCTTAGGAGGTTTCTTTGACTACGACAACAAGAGCGAACGCCTCGCGGAAGTAAGCCGCGAGCTGGAAGATCCCGCGATCTGGAACACGCCCGACCGGGCCCAGGAGCTCGGTAAGGAGCGCGCCCGCCTGGAGCAGGTGGTCGGCACCCTGGACAGGGTCACCAATGGCCTGAAGGATGCGGCCGAGCTGCTCGAGATGGCCATCGCGGAGAACGAGCCCTCGGCGGTCGCCGATGTGGAGCGCGACCTCGCCGGCATCGACGCGCAGCTCAAGAAGCTGGAATTCCAGCGCATGTTCCCGGGCCAGATGGATCCGCACAGCTGCTTCCTGGACATTCAGGCCGGCGCCGGCGGCACCGAGGCGCAGGACTGGGCGCAGATGCTCATGCGCATGTACCTGCGCTGGGGCGACCAGCACGGTTTCAAGACTGAAGTCGTCGACGTGAACGACGGCGAAGTCGCGGGTATCAAGAGCTGCACCATCAACTTCGACGGCGAGTATGCATACGGCTGGTTGCGCACCGAGACGGGCGTGCATCGCCTGGTGCGCAAGTCGCCGTTCGACTCGAACGCGCGGCGGCACACGTCGTTCGCCTCTGTGTTCGTGTCGCCGGAAGTGGACGAAGACATCCAGATCGACATCAACCCGGCGGACCTGAAGACCGACGTGTACCGCTCGAGCGGCGCCGGCGGTCAGCACGTGAACAAGACCGAGTCCGCGGTGCGTATCACTCACATGCCTACCGGCATCGTGGTGGCGTGTCAGGCCGAGCGCAGCCAGCACAAGAATCGCGACAAGGCGATGAAGATGCTCAAAGCCAAGCTGTACGAGCTCGAAGTGAACAAGCGCAACGCCGCCGCCAAGGTGCTCGAGGACGCCAAATCGGACGTGAGCTGGGGCAACCAGATCCGCTCCTACGTCCTCGACCAGTCGCGGATCAAGGATCTGCGCACCAACGTCGAAGTCGGCGCCACCGACAAGGTGCTCGACGGCGATCTCGATCCGTTCCTGGAAGCGAGCCTCAAGCAGGGCCTGTAAGCCACCATGACCGAACCCAAGAATCCTTCGAACCAGGCCGCAGGCGCGGCTCCGCAGTCGGGCGAGACGGCGGTCGATGAGAACAAATTGATCGCGGAGCGGCGGGCCAAGCTCGACAAGATCCGCGCCGGTGGCGTCGCGTTCCCCAACGACTTCCGTCGCGACGCGCTGGCGGATCAATTGCTCACGGCCTACGCCGATCGCGCGCCGGAGTGGTTCGATAAGAACACGGTCCGCGTGAAAGTCGGCGGCCGCATGATGGTCAAGCGCGTGATGGGCAAGGCGAGCTTCTGCAAAATCGCGGATCGCAGCGGCGAGATTCAGCTGTTCGTGCAGAGCGCGGCGATCGGCGCCGTGTACGACGAGTTCAAGACCTGGGACGTGGGCGACGTGCTCGGCGCCGAAGGCACGCTGTTCATCACCAAGACTGGCGAGCTGTCGGTCAAGGTCGAGAAGCTGCGACTGCTGACCAAGTCGCTGCGCCCGCTGCCGGATAAGTGGCACGGCCTGTCGGATCAGGAGATTCGGTATCGTCAGCGCTACGTCGATCTGATCGTGAATCCGGAGAGTCGGCACACGTTCCGCACGCGCACGCGGATCGTGAAGTACCTGCGTGACTTCATGGACGCTCAGGATTTCATGGAAGTCGAGACGCCGATGATGCAGGCGATTGCGGGTGGCGCTGTGGCGCGGCCGTTCGTCACGCATCACAACCAGCTCGACATCGATTTGTATCTGCGCATCGCGCCGGAGCTTTACCTGAAGCGCCTGGTGGTCGGCGGCTTCGAGCGCGTGTACGAAATCAATCGCAACTTCCGTAACGAGGGCGTGTCGACGCGGCACAATCCCGAGTTCACGATGCTGGAGTTGTATCAGGCGTACGCGGACTACACCGATCTGATGAATCTGGTGGAGCGCATGTGTCAGGGCCTGTGCGACACCATTCTCGGCACGCGCCAGATCAAGTATCAGGACGAGGTGTTCGACTTCGGTCAGCCATTCCGTCGCGTCACCGTGGAAGATCTGGTGGTGCACTTCAATCCGGGCATCGAGCGCGCTCGGCTGCGCGATCTCGAATACCTGCGGGCTCACTGCGATAAGCTGGGCATCCCATATTCACCCGGCGACGGGCCGGGCAAGCTGCAGATCGAAATCTTCGAGAAGACCGCCGAGCACCGGCTGTTGGCGCCCACCTTCGTCTACGGCTATCCCACCGAAGTATCGCCGCTGTCTCGTCGCAACGATTCGGATCCTTTCATCACCGATCGCTTCGAATTCTTCGTCGGCGGCCGCGAACTCGCCAACGGCTTCTCCGAGCTCAACGATCCCGAAGACCAGGCCCAGCGCTTCAAAGACCAGCTCGCTCGCAAGACCGCCGGCGACGAAGAGGCCATGCAGTACGACGCCGATTACATCCGCGCGCTCGAGTACGGCTTGCCGCCTACGGCGGGGCTGGGCGTTGGCATCGATCGGTTGGTGATGTTGTTCACCAACTCGCCGTCGATTCGCGACGTTCTGTTGTTTCCGTATATGCGGCCGGAGGCGTGAGCGTTTGTCGCTGTCGCGACGCTTCGCCGACGGTGTTATGCCCGCGGCATGCGGCGCGGTGCGTTGATCCGTACAGACGAAGCGCGCTAGGCGCTCCTCTGAGCTTCACGCTCCGGGCAGGCTGTGTGGGGGCACACACGGATCGGCCGTGCGTCGCAAATCCGCACGTCCAGATCCGTGAATTTATCTGGGTGAGCAATCGCTGCCGGCGAACCGACAGCCGGAACCGGGCTTTCTTAGGCCTTTCTGTCAGCCCGCTCTGCCGGATTTAACATTCGACGTTTCCGCGGAAACGCGCCGTTCCCATTTTTTCCTGTTTGAATCGAATCTCCGAAAATGACGGCCAATCAATTGTGCCGTTCTAGTTCTAACGAGCCTACGCACGCGATGTGCGAAACGCACGAGCGTGATCGGCGTCGTTAGGTCGCCGCGTACGGCATCGACTTCCGACTAAGCAGCGCCGTCTGCCCATCGACATGCAACGGCGAATCGAGCTGAGCGAGGCTGATGACCGCGAGGATGTCGCAACCATCGTCTGTAGCGGCGGCGTCGACGACGTCGCCAGCGTGCTGCTCGCCGGCCAGGACGCGAGTGCCGGGCGCGGGTGCAGGGCCGGTGCTGTGGAAAAGAAACATCCGCCGTTTGACAGTGCCGCGGAAGTGGGCGCGGGCGATGATTTCCTGGCCGGTGTAGCATCCTTTGTCGAAGCTGATGCCGCCGAGCAGGTCGATGTTCAGCATCTGCGCCACGAACGCTTCGTGAGTTTCAGGGTAGACCTGCGGCAAGCCGGCGCGCAGCTGTGACAAATGCCACTCACGTTCGTGCGCGACGTCCACAGAAGCAGAGAGCGGGCCAAGGGCCATCACATCAGAAACGCCGGGCAATGTGAAATAACTCACATCGCCGCGCTCACAATGCGACCAGGCCTCGGGCAAAGTCACATCCGCGGGCAGGGCGGAGCGGGAGAGCGAAGCGAGCTGAAGATGGCCGGCAGGCTCGATCTTCGCCTTGGCGCGAAGGACATATTTACGCAGACGAAGCACCGTGCCATCGAGTAGCGCGGCCGGCAGCACCAGCGCGATGCCATCGCGACGATCCAGCATCCAGAGCACCGCCTGCACGCGCCCTTGCGGGGAATTGCAGCAAGCCAGTTGCACCCGATCCGGGGAGAGCTTGTCCAGATCGGCCGTCAGCTGACCTTGCAAATACCCACGCGCGTCGGCGCCGGTCACCAGGATGGCGGCGAGCCGGGGCAACTGAATCGCGGCGGGCAGCGGCGGCGCGCCCGCGGCGGCATTAATCGGGGAAGTCATTCGTGAAATCCGAAATCAAGCGTCGTCACAAACGAAAAGGTTACCGTTCCGGCACCGGGGGGCTTCTGGCACACTACCGGCCGTTGCATACGGTCACCCGACATCATCGTCCGGTTCCATGGCAGATACAAATTCACGGCCAGATCTAGCGCCTGGGACCGGCCCAGCCGCGGAGCATCCGACCGCTACCGATAAAGGGACCGAGCCCGCGGCGGCAGGTTCCCGAAGCAAAGAAATCGGCGGTCGCGACGGGCCGGAGCCGACCCGTTTCGGCGATTGGGAAAAAGCCGGTCGCTGCATCGATTTCTGATACGTCATTCGCCAGGCACAACTCGCATGAGCAATCCAAAATTCGAGCGGCCGCTGTCGCCGTTCATGATGTATCGATGGCAGTACAGCAACACCCTGTCGATCCTGCACCGGGTCACCGGCTGCGCGCTCACCGCCGGTTTGCTGTTGTTTGTTTATTGGCTGGTCGCGGTGGCCAGCGGCCCCGAGGCATACGCCGAAGCGCAGAGCGTGTTCGCGCATCCGCTGACTCGCGTTCTGCTGGTCGGTTTCTCGTTCGCGTTCTTTTATCACTTGTTGAACGGCATCCGGCACCTGGTGTGGGACGCGGGCTACGGCTTCGAGAAGCCGCGTGCCCGCGCCACCGGCTGGCTGGTGTTTCTGGGCGCGATCGTGCTCACCGCGATCCTGTGGGTCCTGGTGGCTACTGGAGGTGCGGCATGAGTCTGCGTAGTCCGGTCGGACGTGTGCTGGGCCTGGGCGCGGCGGGCGAGGGCGTCGGCCACTGGTGGACGCAGCGAGTCACTTCGGTGGCGCTGGTGCTGCTCGGCCTCTGGTTCGTGATCGCACTGATCGGTCTGCCCGATCGCAGCTACGAAACCGTCACTTCGTGGATGCACGATCCATTCAACGCCGTGATGTTGTCGCTGCTGGTGGGCACGGCGGTGTATCACTCGCTGCTCGGCGTGCAGGTGGTGGTCGAGGACTACGTGAGCGATCACGGCTCCAAGATCGTCAGCATGCTGGCGCTGCAGTTCATTCACTTCATCCTGGGCGCTCTCGGCATTTTCTCCGTGCTGCGCGTTGCATTTGGGAGCGCCGCATGAGCGCCTATCAATTCATCGATCACTACTACGACGTCGTGGTCGTCGGCGCAGGCGGCGCCGGCCTGCGGGCCACGTTCGGTCTGGCGCATTCCGGCCTGTCGGTCGCGTGCGTGACCAAAGTCTTCCCGACTCGCAGCCACACGGTGGCGGCGCAGGGCGGCATCAGCGCGGCGCTCGGCAACATGGGCGAGGATGACTGGCGCTGGCACATGTACGACACCGTCAAAGGCTCGGACTGGCTGGGCGATCAGGACGCCATCGAGTTCATGTGTAAAGAAGCGCCGGGCGCCGTGATCGAGCTGGAGCACTACGGCCTGCCATTCTCACGGACCGAGGACGGCCGCATCTATCAGCGTCCGTTCGGCGGCATGACGACGCACTACGGCAAGGGCACCGCGCAGCGTACTTGCGCAGCGGCCGACCGCACGGGCCACGCGATGCTGCATACGTTGTATCAGCAGGCCCTGCGTCACGAGGCGCAGTTCTTCATCGAATATTTCGCCGTCGACCTGATCATGGACAACGGCGAGTGCCGCGGCGTCGTGGCCATCAACATGGCGGACGGCACGGTGCATCGTTTCCTCGGCCATCAAACGATCCTCGCGACGGGCGGCTACGGTCGCGCGTATTTCTCTTGCACGTCGGCTCACACCTGCACGGGAGATGGTGGCGGCATGGTGCTGCGCGCCGGTCTGCCGATGCAGGACATGGAGTTCGTGCAGTTCCACCCGACGGGCATCTACGGCGCCGGATGTTTGATCACCGAAGGCGTGCGCGGCGAAGGCGGCATTCTGCGTAACTCACAAGGCGAGCGCTTCATGGAGCGCTACGCGCCGAACGCGAAGGATCTCGCCTCGCGCGACGTGGTGAGCCGCTCCATGACCATGGAGATTCGCGAAGGCCGCGGCGTCGGTCCTGACAAAGATCACATCTATCTGCACCTGGAGCACCTCGGTGCGGAAGTGATTCACGAACGTCTGCCGGGCATCGCCGAGACCGCCAAGATCTTCGCGGGCGTCGATGTGACCAAGCAGCCGATCCCGGTGCTGCCGACCGTCCACTACAACATGGGCGGCATCCCGGCGAACTATCACGGCGAAGTGGTGACGCTGAAGAACGGCAACCCGGACTCGGTCGTCCCGGGCTTGATGGCAGTGGGCGAGGCCGCCTGCGTGTCCGTGCACGGTGCGAATCGCCTGGGCTCCAACTCGCTGCTCGACCTGGTGGTGTTCGGCCGCGAAGCCGCGCGTCACGCCGCCGAGATCGTCAAGCCGAACACCCGACATCGGCCGCTGCCGAAGGATGCGGGCGATTTCGCGGTCAGCCGTATCGACCGCTTCCGTCACGCCAAGGGCGAGCTGAAGACCGCCGAGGTGCGCCTGAACATGCAGCGCGTGATGCAAAACCACGCGGCCGTGTTCCGCACTTCCGAGTCGCTCAAGGAAGGCGTGTATAAGATGCAGGAAGTCTTTCAGTCCTTCGAGCGGGTCAGCGTCAGCGATCGCGGCATGGTGTGGAACACCGACCTGATCGAAACCCTGGAGCTGGACAACCTGCGCAGCCAGGCGGTGGCGACCATCGTTTCCGCCGAGAACCGCAAGGAAAGTCGTGGCGCCCACGCCCACGAGGACTATCCGAATCGCGACGACGTGAACTGGATGAAGCACACCCTCTCGTGGGTGGATCCGCAGGGCGCGGTGACGCTGGATTACCGCCCGGTGCACTTGAACACACTGACCAACGACGTGGAGCCCGTTCCGCCCAAGGCGAGGGTGTACTGACCATGGCGCAATTCCGTCTCCCCAAGAACTCCGTTGTCGGCGTCGGCAAGACCTATCCGGCGCCGGCCGGCGCGAAGGACGTGCGGACCTTCCGCATCTATCGCTTCGATCCGGAGTCGGGTCAGAACCCGCGCTACGACACGTACGAAGTCGACATGGCCACCTGCGGGCCCATGATCCTGGACGCGCTGATCAAGATCAAAAACGAGATCGATCCGACGCTGACGTTCCGTCGCTCCTGCCGTGAAGGCATCTGCGGCTCGTGCGCGATGAACATCGACGGCGTGAACACGCTGGCCTGCACGCGCGCCACCGAAGACGTGAAGGGCACGGTGAAGATTTTCCCGTTGCCGCACATGCCGGTGATCAAGGACCTGGTGCCGGATCTCACCAATTTCTACGCGCAGTACGCTTCGGTGAAGCCCTGGCTGCAGACCCGGACGCCGGCGCCGCCGGATCGCGAGCGGCTGCAGTCCAAGGAAGATCAGGAGAAGATCGATCGCCCGGCGGCGTGCATTCTGTGCGCCTGCTGCTCGACCTCGTGCCCGAGCTACTGGTGGAACGGCGATCGTTACCTCGGCCCGGCGGCGCTGCTGGCGGCCTATCGCTGGATCGTCGACACGCGCGACGAAGCGACCGGCGAGCGGCTGGACGAGCTGGAAGATCCGTTCAAGCTGTATCGGTGCCATACCATCATGAATTGCACCGAGGCCTGTCCGAAGGATCTGAATCCTGCGAAAGCGATCGCTGAGATCAAGAAGAAAATGGCTGAGCGTCGCCACTGAGGCCAGTAGTTGGCGGCTGAGTAGTCAGGGGTTGGCCAGACCAGAGCAGAGAAGAGGCGCGGCGTGAGCGATTCTGAACCAACCCCCGATCCCCAACAGCCAAGTACTGGCGCGCTGCGCTGGCGCTGCCGCCGCGGCATGCGCGAATTGGACGTGCTGCTCGAACGGTATCTTGAGGAACGGTATCCTTCGGCCCCGGCTGCCGAACAACAGGCCTTTGCAGCATTGCTGGAAGCGCCAGACCCGCAGCTGTTTGCCTATGTAGTGCAACGCGAGGTGCCGGAAGATCCGGAATGGGCGCATGTCATTGCCAGATTACGCAACGCTGATTCCAGCGGCACATCAGCCGCTGATCGTTGACGTCCGCGGCCGACGCTGCGAGCGTCGGCTCGGCGTGCTCGCGTTGCTGGCAGTGGCGGCCTGCGGCCCTTTGCTGCCTGTGTCATCCCACCTTGCCGCCGTGTTTGTCATCTTTGCCTGCGCGCTGCTGGCCGCCGGCCTTTGGTGGCATGGATGGCTTGGTGGCGCCCGGCGTGTCACCCAGATCCGCCGCAATGCCGATGGTCGCTGGCTGCTGAGCGACGGCAGACAAGAAAATATTCCCGCCCACCTGTCCGCCGACTCGCGGGTCGGCAGCCAGTGGCTGTGGCTCCGATGGCGCACCGATGGCTTGGCAGGCGGACCGCGCAGCCGTTCGATGTTGATCCTCCAGGGGGATGTCGCCGGCAACGAGCTGCGCCGACTGGGCGTGCGGCTGCGCCTGGAATCCGTTTACCGTCAGCCGGGCCGAGCTGAAGCGCGCTGCGCCGGTGTCTGAACAATGAAATTTGAAGGCCGTCACGCATTCGCTCAGCGAGTGTTCAGGGAAGCTTATGTCGCGGCGAACTTTCGCGCGGCCCATCAGTCTATGGGAGCAGTCGTTGCGTTCCCGTTGAGTGCGCTTCCGCCTGACAGGCAGGGAGCGGGCGCTTGACGACCACAGCGGATGACACCACCGACCAGGAATTGGTCCGGCGCGTGCAGGCGGGCGACCAGACGGCGTTCAACCTGCTGGTGCTGAAGTATCAGCATCGAGTGCTGAAGCTGGTGGGTCGGTTCGTGAACGACGCGGCCGAGGCGGAGGATGTCGCCCAGGAGGCGTTCCTCAAGGCGTATCGGGCGTTGGCGTCGTTCCGCGGCGATAGTGCGTTTTATACATGGCTGTATCGGATCGCGATCAATACGGCCAAGAACGCACTGGTGTCGCAGCGGCGGCGACCGGTGGACTTCGACCTGGATCTGCAGGATCCGGATCAGTACGAGCGGCAGGCGAAACTGAAGGAAGCCGATACGCCGGAGGGCGTGCTGCTGACGGACGAGATTCGCGGCGTGGTCGAGGAAGCCATGGAACAGCTGCCTGAGGACTTGCGCACCGCCATCGTGCTGCGCGAGTTGGAAGGCTTGTCGTACGAGGAGATTGCCGAAGCGATGGATTGCCCGGTGGGCACGGTGCGATCCCGCATTTTCCGGGCGCGCGAGGCCATCGACAAAAAGCTCAAGCCGCTGCTCGATTGAGTGGCGCGGGGCCTGGATGGCGAGCATGGCCGGATTGCATGGATTGGGAGTGCATTGAATTGAGTTGTGGATTACTGGCAATGTTGCCCGATGTGGTGAGCGTGTCGATGATCACGGTGACAGCATGACCGATGCTCTGAACGAACAGCTTTCTGCCTGCCTCGACGGCGAACTGCCGGCGGCAGAGCTCGATCTGCTGTTGAAGCGGGTGGAGCGGGAGGCTGAGCTGCGCGCCGCCATCGGGCGCTACTCGCTGATCGGCGAGGCGATGCGGGCCGAGCGCCCAGCGATCGCATCCCGCGATTTCGCCAGCAAAGTAATGGCAGCAGTGGCCGCCGAGCCCGCGCGCGAGGAATCGGCCACTCCTACGAGCGTCGCGCCGAAGCGCCTAGAAAGGCCGGCCGCGGCCGTGCGCGCTCCCCGAATTTCTCCCGCCGCACTCCGTTATCTGCGGCCAGCCGCTGGCATGGCCATCGCCGCCGGCGTCGCCGCGGTCGCCGTGCTCAGCATGCAGCCCGTCGGTCAGCCCGAGGTTGGCAGCGTCAGCACGCCGCTGGTGGCGGCGAATCAGCCGGCCGCCAACGAGCCCTCGATCGCCGTGACCAATGTCGAGTCGAGTTACGTGGTGCCGACCTCAACTTCGAACAACGCATTCATCCCGGCTACGCGTCTGACCAACTACGTAGTCGCACACGGCGAGTTCTCTTCGCCGCTCGGCCGGCGCTCGGTGTGGAGCGGCGTGCTGGCCGATGACGAGGAGGCGCAGGCGCTCGAAGCCGGCGAAGCCGAAGTCAAGATTTCCATTAGCAATCACGGTGCTCCGGAACGTTGATGGCTTCACTGCGCGCCACTGTCCCGCCCTTGTTCATGAAACGTGCGCTGAGATGGCCGGTTAGTCTGCTTGCCGCGATGCTGGTGTCCACGGTTCACGCCGGGGATCGAGAAGCTCGCCAGTGGCTGGAGCGGATGTCCGAAGCGCTGGCCACGCGCAACTACGAAGGCCGATTCTTCCATCTGCGCGATTCGCGCTCCGAGGCGATGCGCATCTATCACCGTGTCGATAAAGGCAAGGTGACCGAGCGCCTCGTCTCGCTCGACGGCAGCGGCCGCGAGATCATCCGCAACCAGACCGAAGTGATCTGCTATCTGCCGGACCGTCGCACGGTGCTGGTGGAGAAGCGCACCGACGACAACACGTTGTTGGCCGCAGTGCCGGCTTACAACGAAGAGCTCGAAACTCACTACAACATCGAGCGTGGCCCGTTCACCAAGGCGCTGGGTCGCCGGACCCAGGTCATCAATGTGACGCCGCGCGACCAGTTCCGGTACGGCTATCGGCTGTGGCTGGACGATGAAACCGCGATGCCGCTCAAGTCGCAGTTGTGCGATCGCGAGGGCAGGGTGATCGAACAGATCCTGTTCGCGGAGCTGAATTTCCGTGATCGCATTCCCGCCGACAGCCTCAAGCCGTCGATCAGCGGCGAAGGTTTCCGGTGGATCCGGCAGGACGCGCAGCCGCAGCTGGCCGCGGGTCAGACCGGCAACTGGGGCGTGATTCGTCCGCCCGCGGGCTTCCGGCTCACGGCGTGGCGCATCCAGTTCATCGCAGGCTCCAGCGTTCCAGTGCAGCACCTGGTGTATTCGGATGGCCTGGCGTCGGTGTCGGTGTTCATCGAGCCGCGCAATCCGCAGGCGGAGCCCATCAAGGGGCTCGCCAAGGTGGGCGCCGCTTTCGCTTTCTCCCGCGCGCTCGACGATCACCAGGTGACCGCTGTAGGCGAAGTCCCGCCGGTGACGCTGGAAGCCATTGCCGCTGGCGTGGCCAAAGAAGGCGCCAAGCCGGCGCCGGCCGCGCCACCCGCCCCGGCCCATCAGCCGGGACCGCCACCGCCCCAGCAGTAATTCCGGCAGTAACTCCCGCTATGACTCAGTGGACTGTGCTGGGCCGTCCCGAGTGCAGCCTGTGCGAGCAGCTGCTCGCTGAGCTCGCGCACGAGCTCAGTCCGGCCGAGGCCGCCAGGGTCGAGGTGCTCGACGTCGACCAGGACCCGGCCCTGGCTCGCAAGTACGGTCACCGCATTCCGGTGCTGCTGGCCGATGACGAATTCGTCTGCGATTACCGGCTGGACCCGGAACGGGTGCGGCTGATTACCGGCACACGGTCCTAAGTCGGCGGCGGAAGCCGCCACAGTGCGACGCCAACCCCGCTATAATCCGCCGCCGCCGGCCAGTCCCCCGGCCAGCCCAGACTCTCCGGCCTAGAAAATACAAGCCTTCTGATGAAGCTGATCCGCAACTTCTCGATCATCGCGCACGTCGATCACGGCAAATCCACGCTCGCGGACCGTTTCATCCAGCTGTGCGGCGGCCTGGAAGCCCGCGAGATGGAAGCGCAGGTGCTCGACTCCATGGATCTGGAGCGAGAGCGCGGCATCACCATCAAGGCGCAAAGCGTGTCCCTGCGTTACAAGGCGCGCGACGGCCAGACGTATCAGCTCAACATGATCGATACGCCGGGCCACGTGGACTTCTCCTACGAAGTGTCCCGCTCGCTCGCGGCCTGCGATGGCGCGCTGCTGGTCGTGGACGCCGCGCAGGGCGTGGAGGCGCAGAGCGTCGCCAACTGCTACACGGCCATCGAGCAGGGCCTGGAAGTGGTGCCCGTGCTCAACAAGATCGATCTGCCCTCGGCCGATCCGGACCGGGTGATCAAGGAGATCGAGGAAATCATCGGCATCGAGGCCAGCGACGCGGTGCGCGTCAGCGCCAAGACCGGCGAGAACGTGCCCGAGCTGCTGGAACAACTGGTCGCGCGCATTCCGCCGCCGAAGGGCGATCCCGAAGCGCCACTGCAGGCGCTGATCATCGATTCGTGGTTCGACAACTATGTCGGCGTCGTGTCGCTGGTGCGCGTCATGAACGGCTCGCTCAAGATCGGTCAGAAGATACGGGTGTGGTCGACGGGACGGGCGCATCAGGTCGACAAGCTCGGCCGCTTCACGCCCAAGTCGCTGACCAGCGAAACGCTGCAAACCGGCGAGGTGGGTTTCGTGATCGCCGGCATCAAGGAAATCAACGGCGCTCCGGTGGGCGACACCATCACGCTCGACAATCGTCCGGCCAGCGAGCCGCTGGCGGGCTTCAAGCAGGTGCAGCCGCGCGTGTTCGCCGGCCTGTTCCCGGTGCAGTCGGACGATTACGAAAACTTCAGAGACGCGCTCGCCAAACTCAAGCTCAATGACTCGGCCCTGCATTACGAGCCGGAAGTCTCGACCGCGCTGGGTTTCGGCTTCCGTATCGGCTTTCTCGGCCTGCTGCATATGGACATCGTGCAGGAGCGCCTGGAGCGCGAGTACAACCTGGACTTGATCACCAGCGCGCCCACGGTGGTGTACGAGATCCTCAAGACCGACGGCACCACCGTCAACGTCGACAATCCATCGAAGCTGCCGCCGAGCAATGAGATCGAAGATCTGCGCGAGCCCATCATCACAGCCAACATTCTGCTGCCGCCGGAGTACGTCGGCGCCGTGATCACGCTGTGCACGGAGAAGCGCGGTCGGCAGACCAAGATGCTGTATGTGGGCAATCAGGTGTCCCTGCAGTACGAAATGCCCATGGCGGAAGTGGTGCTGGACTTCTTCGACCGCCTCAAATCGGTGAGCCGCGGGTACGCCTCGTTCGATTACGAATTCAACCGCTTCGAAACCGCGCCGCTGGTGAAGCTGGATGTGCTCATCAACGGCGACCGCGTCGACGCGCTGTCGCTGATCGTCCATCGCGACAATGCATATGCGCGCGGCCGCGAGCTGGTCGACAAGATGCAGGAGCTGATTCCGCGGCAGCAGTTCGAGATCGCCGTGCAAGCCGCGATCGGCAGTCACGTGGTCGCCCGCGCGACCGTGAAGGCGCTGCGTAAGAACGTGCTGGCCAAGTGTTACGGTGGCGACGTGTCGCGCAAACGAAAGCTGCTGGAGAAGCAGAAGGAAGGCAAGCGGCGCATGAAGCAGGTGGGCTCGGTCGAGATTCCGCAGGAGGCGTTCCTGGCCGTCCTGCAGGTCGGCAAGACCAAGAAAGAATAAGTGGACACAGCATGATCTACGACTTCTCTTTCATTCTGGTCGCGGCGACGTTGCTGACCGGCCTGATCTGGGGCATCGACACGCTGGCCTTCAAGCCGCAGCGCGTGGCCGCCGCCAGCGCCAAGGGCGTCGCGCCCGACAACATCCGCGAGCCGATGCTGGTCGAGTACGCACGCTCGTTTTTTCCAGTGATCCTGATCGTGCTGCTGATCCGCTCGTTCCTGTTCGAGCCGTTCCGCATCCCCTCCGATTCGATGATGCCGACGCTGCTCGACGGCGATTTCATTTTCGTCAACAAGTTCTCCTACGGCCTGCGGCTGCCGGTGCTCAATTCCAAGATCGTTTCGATCGGCGAGCCGCAGCGGGGCGACGTGATCGTGTTCCGCCTGCCGCAGGATCCGGCCACCAACTACATCAAGCGGCTGGTCGGCCTGCCGGGCGACCACATCGTGGTGCGTGGCCAGAACCTGTACATCAACGGCGAGCGGGTCAAAGTCGAGAAGAACGGCAGCTACCGGGGCCATGGCTACAGCGATGCGGAGCTGGCCACCGAGTATCTCGGCGACGTCGAGCACCATGTGCTGTACTTGCCGCGTCGCGCCGGCGAATCGCGGGACTACGACGAGATCGTCCCGGCCGGGCACTATTTCTTCATGGGCGACAACCGGGACAACAGCCGGGACAGCCGCTTCTTCGAGGTCGGTTTCGTGCCCGAGCGCAACCTGGTGGGCAAAGCGGTGCGGATCTGGCTCAACTGGGACCTGCCGGCGGCGCCAATCTGGGACCGGATCGGCGATCCAATCCGTTGATTGGGGTATCTTTCGCGCCAGTTCCGGCCCCAAGCGGCCATTAGCGGAGTTGCAAGCATGCGTTCCCGTCAGCGTGGCGCCACGTTTCTCGGCATGGTGAGCATCGTCGCCGTCCTGGGCTTCGGCATCTACGGCGTGATCCGCCTGGTGCCCCTGTACATGGAATACATGGCGGTGGTGCGGGCCCTGGAGCAGACCGCCAAGGAAAATCCCGGCGCCAGCCAGCAGACGCTGCGCACCTCGCTGATCCGCCGCTGGACGGTCGAGGACATCAAGAGCATCGATCCCAAGGACATCGAGATCAAACGCGCCGGCAACGGTTTCGTGATGCGCGCCTGGTATCGAGCCGAGGTGCCGTTCATTTCCAATATTTCGCTGGTGGCCGACTTCGACAAGAGCGTGCCGGTCGGCAGCGGCAACCTGTCGGGGACCTAGTCCGCATTGAAGACCGCGCGCGAATGGCTGCGAGACAAGCTTGGATACGAGTGCCGGGACCCGGCTCTGCTCGAGTCCGCGCTCACGCATCGCAGCGCCGGCGGCTCGCATAACGAGCGGCTGGAATTCCTCGGTGACGCGGTGCTCAACTGCGTGGTCGCCAAGCTGGTGTTCCACGGATTCGCCAGCGCCAACGAAGGCGATCTGTCCCGCTTCCGCGCCAGCCTGGTGAGCGGCGAGGCGCTGGCGGTGATCGCCGCCGAGATCGACCTGGGCAGCCAGCTGCGGCTCGGCTCGGGCGAGCTCAAGTCCGGCGGTTTCCGACGCAAATCCATCCTGGCCGATGCGCTCGAGGCGCTGTTCGGCGCGGTGTATCTGGATGGTGGGTTCGAAGCGGCCGCCGGCGTGATCGAGCGGCTGGTACAGCCCCGGCTGGGGCAGCTGCCGAGCGCGGATGAATTGAAGGATCCCAAGACGCGCCTGCAGGAGGCTTTGCAGGCCCGCGGTCTGCCGCTGCCATCATATGCAGTCGAATCCATTTCCGGCGAGGCGCACAATCAGGTCTTCCAGGTGCGCTGTACGGTCAGCTCGCTGGGCCTGAAGGTGTCGGCGAGCGGCGCGAGCCGGCGCCGTGCGGAACAGGCCGCCGCTCAGCTGCTGCTGAACGCGTTCCACGAAGCCCAAGGAATTTCCACCTGATGTATTTGTTTGCGATCCGATGAGCGAGCAGCCTCCAGAATCCCCCGAGCTCGATGACGCCAATGAGTCCGACGCGAGCGCCGAGGGCCACGACGTCCCCGGGACGTATCGCTGTGGATTCGCCGCCATCGTCGGCCGGCCCAACGTCGGCAAGTCGACGCTGCTCAACGCCTTGCTCCGACGCAAGGTGAGCATCGTCAGCCCCAAGCCGCAGACCACCCGTCATCGCATCCTGGGCATCCTCACCCGGCCCGAGGAACAGATCATCTTCGTGGACACGCCGGGCATTCATTCCACGGCCCGTCGCGCCATGAACCGTCACATGAATCGCGCCGCGCTGTCGTCGCTGGCCGATGCCGACATCAATCTGTTCGTCGTCGAAGCGCTCACCTGGACCGACGAGGATCAGCGCGTGCTCGATGCTTTGAAACAGCAAAAGCGTCCCATCATTCTGGTGCTCAGCAAGGTCGATAAGGTCACGCCGCGCGAGCGCCTGCTGCCTTACATCACCGAGATGAGCCGTCGCGCCGAGTTCGTCGAAGTGGTGCCGCTGTCGGCGCTCAAGAACAGCAATCTCGAACAGTTGCCGTCGATCATCGCGCGTCATCTGCCGGTGTCGCCGCCGCATTTCCCGCCCGATCAGGTGACCGATCGCAGCCCGGAGTTCCAGGCCGCCGAGATCGTGCGCGAGAAACTCACATTGCGTCTGCGGCAGGAGCTGCCTTACGGGCTGACCGTGGCCATCGAGCAATTCAAGGAAGAGGATGGACGGCTGCTGGTCAACGCCGTGATCTGGGTGGAGCGCACCGGCCAGAAAGCCATCGTCATCGGCCAGGGCGGCGAGCAGTTGAAAGAAGTGGGCCGCTCGGCGCGCATCGAAATGTCCAATCTGTTCGGCCAGCCGGTGCACCTGGAGCTGTGGGTGAAGGTCAAGGAAAACTGGTCCGATAACGAAATGGCGCTGAAACAACTCGGCTACGAGATGTGAGCGACGCTCGCCGCATACAGTTACAACCTGCCTATGTGCTGCATCACCGGCCGTATCGCGACACGAGCCGGATTCTGGAATTGTTCACACGCGATCATGGTCGCGTTTCGGTGTTTGCCCGCGGCGCGCGCGGCGGCAGTAAATCCAATTCTTCACTGCTGTCCATCCTGCAGCCGTTCAATCGGCTGCTGGTGTCCTGGACCGGCCGCGGCGAAGCAGGGCAGCTGACCGGCGCCGAGTTCGACGGCGCGATGACGCCGCTGCCGCCGGATCGGCTGGTGCACGGTTTCTATTTGAACGAGCTGCTGCTGAAGCTGTTCGCGCGCCATGACAGCCATCCCGACGTGTTCGCCTTGTATTCGCGGACCCTCGAAGATCTGAAACACGTGGACGCGATCCGCCCATTGCGACTGTTCGAGAAGCGCTTGCTCGAAGCCATCGGTTACGGGCTCGCGTTGGAGCGCGATGTTCAAAGCGGCGCGGAGATCGAGCCCGGCGCGTCCTATCACTACCGGATGGAGCAGGGGCCGGTGCGCGTGGAAGGCGTCGCCGAAGGTGCTCCGGCTTATAGCGGCGTTTATTCCGGCGCAACGCTGCTGTCGCTGGGCCGCGAGGAGTTGTCCGACGCCGAGGTGTGCGCCGAGGCCCGGCGGCTGCTACGGGACGCCCTGGACCGCTGCCTGGATGGTCGCGAGCTGCGCAGCCGGCAAGTGATGCTGGCGTTGCGAAAGGGAAAATGACAGCATTCTCAAATGCTTCACCTCGGTGTCAATGTCGATCACGTGGCCACGCTGCGTCAGGCGCGGCGCACTACCTATCCTGATCCCCTGTTCGCGGCGTTGATCGCCGAGCAGGCCGGCGCGGACAGCATCACCATTCATCTGCGCGAAGACCGTCGGCATATCCAGGACCGCGACGTGCGCATGTGCAAGGATGCGCTGCAGACGCGGCTGAACCTGGAGATGGCCGCCACCGATGAGATGGTGCGCATCGCGCTGGAAGTGCGGCCGCCGGATGTTTGTCTCGTGCCCGAGAAGCGCACCGAAGTCACCACCGAAGGCGGGCTCGACGTGCTCGGCCAG
Organism: Steroidobacter gossypii; assembly: GCF_016801985.1. Lineage (GTDB taxonomy): Bacteria > Pseudomonadota > Gammaproteobacteria > Steroidobacterales > Steroidobacteraceae > Steroidobacter > Steroidobacter gossypii. The sequence continues at coordinate 691,814 of NZ_JAEVLS010000002.1, forward strand.
CAGGAGTCGTTGAAGCGCATCTGCGCCAGGCTCGGCGAGGCAGGCATCCGCGTTTCGTTGTTCATCGATCCGGAGCCGGCCCAGCTGGAAGCCGCCGTTCGCGTCGGCGCGCCAGTGGTCGAGCTGCACACCGGCGCGTACGCAGAAGCGCTCGGCGAGCATCGCGCCAAGGAGCTCAAGCGCATCGAGGTTGCGGCTCGTCATGCGGCTCAGCTGGGACTGACGGTGCACGCCGGCCATGGTTTGCACTATCACAACGTGCAGCCCATCGCCGCCATCAGCGAGATCGTCGAATTGAACATCGGGCATGCCATCGTCGCGCACGCCGTGATTCATGGGCTCGCGACGGCCGTGTCGGAAATGAAGCGCCTGATGCTGGCCGCCCGGGCGGGGCGTTGAGCAGGCGTTGGCTGCCAGCAATCGGCGGTTGTTCGGCAGCTGCCTCGCTGGTCAACGGCCAGTCTCGAACAGCCCACTACTGACATGATTTTTGGGATCGGTACCGACGTCGTGCAGATCGAGCGCATCGAGCGGCTGCATGCCAGGTACGGCGAGCATTTCGTGCAGCGCTTGCTGTTGCCCGCCGAGCTCGAGGCATTTCGCGCCCAGTCGCGCTCCCAGTCTCGAGCGGCGCGCTTCCTGGCGATGCGCTTTGCCGCCAAGGAGGCCATCGTCAAAGCCATGGGCACCGGCTTCCGGCACGGACTGTGGATTCGCGACATCGGCGTGGCCGCCAACGAATTCGGCCGACCCGACATCATCTGGTCCGAGCGCGGCCAGCAACTGCGCGAGCGCCTCGGCATCGGCGAAGGACACATCACGCTGACGGACGAGGCTGGCCTGGTCGTAGCGGTGGCGATATTGATGCGGCGAAACGTTTAACTGCGCTGTCGAGTGCGACTCCAACATGCCCGTATTTGTTTTCGACATAGAAACCATCCCGGACGTCGAGCTTGGCCGGCGCATCTACGACCTTGGCGACCTGAGCGACAAGCAGGTCGGCTACGTGATGCAGGCCAAGCGCCGCGAGGAATCCGGCAGCGAGTTCCTTTCGTATGAGCAGCAGCGCGTGGTCGCCATCTCGGTGGCGCTGCGTTCGCGCGATACGTTCAAGGTGTGGTCGCTCGGCGATCCGAGCGCGTCGGAAGCGGAGATCATTCAACGCTTCTACGACGGCATCGACAAGTACACGCCCGATCTCGTGTCCTGGAACGGCGGCGGGTTCGATCTGCCGGTGCTGCACTATCGCGCGCTTCGTCACGGCATCGTCGCGCCGCGCTACTGGGAGAGCGGCGATGAGGACCAGGCGTTCCGCTGGAACAACTATTTGAACCGCTATCACTGCCGGCATCTGGATCTGATGGATGTGCTGTCCAGCTACCAGGGCCGCGCGCGCGTGAGCTTGCAAGCTGCGGCCACGTTGCTCGGGCTGCCGGGCAAGCTGGGCATGAGCGGCGACAAAGTCTGGGATGCGTACCTGGATGGGCAGCTGGAGGTCATCCGCAATTACTGTGAAACCGACGTGCTGAATACGTTTTTGATCTATCTGCGCTTCGAGATGATGCGCGGCCGGCTGCTGCGCGAGGAATATCACGCCGAAGTCGCCAGGGTGCGCGACGTGCTGGCGGCGCAGGGCAAACCTCACTTTCAGGAATTCCTGTCGGCATGGGAGACCACGGCCTGGGAGACGCAGCGTTGAACGCACGGGCACGCGGGCGGCCGTCGGCCCAGCCCGAGACGGCGAAGATCACCGACTTGTCGCACGAAGGCCGCGGCGTCGCACATGTCGACGGCAAGACTGTGTTCATCGACGACGCGCTGCCGGGCGAGCTGGTCGAATGGCGACGCATCAAGCGCGGCCGCAATTTCGACGAAGGCCAGTTGTTGCGAGTGATCGAGCCTTCGCCGGATCGCGTCGAGCCGCGTTGCATTCATTTCGGCATGTGCGGCGGCTGCGTGCTGCAGCACCTGGCCGTGGATCAGCAGCTGCAATTCAAACAAAAGCAGCTGATGGATTCGCTAACCCGAATCGGCAAAGTCACGCCGCGGGACATTCTGCCGCCGTTGCAGGCGAGCACTTGGAACTATCGCCGGCGTGCGCGACTCGCTGCACGTTGGGTTCCGAAAAAGCATCGGACAGTGGTCGGCTTTCGAGAGCGCAGCACCCCATACATCACGGATTTGCGGCGCTGCGAGGTGTTACAGCCGCCGATGGACCAATTGCTCGTCCCGCTGTCCGAATTGGTGACCGCGCTGAGCATTCGCAATCGCGTGCCGCAGATCGAAGTCGCGGTGGCGGATAACGCGGTCGCATTGGTCGTGCGCGTGCTCGAGCCGTTGACCGAGTCGGATACGGAGTTGCTGCGTGGTTTTGGTCGCGAGCACTCGGTGCAAATGTTTCTGCAGCCCGGTGGCTATGAGACCGTCGCGCCGATGGACGAGGCCGCGCCGTTGGAATATCGGCTGCCCGCGTTCGATCTCACGTTGCAGTTCCTGCCGACCGATTTCGTGCAGGTCAACGGCCCGCTCAATCTGCAGATGATCGATCGGGCGATGACGTTGCTCGCACCCGCCGCAAATGACCGCGTTCTCGATTTGTTCTGCGGCCTGGGCAATTTTTCCCTGCCGCTGGCGCGCCGGGCCGGGCAGGTGATCGGCGTGGAAGGCGAGGCCGGGCTGGTCGAGCGCGCCCGCGCGAATGCCGCTCGCAATGGGCTCACAAATGTTCAGTTTCACACGGCCAATCTCGCCGACGAAAGCATCGCCATGGCTCAGTTCACGGCGCCATGGGCCGGCAGGTTCGACAAGGTTCTGCTGGATCCGCCGCGCGCCGGAGCTAAAGAAGTGCTGCCGGTGGTCGCTAAGTCGGGAGCCGACACTGTGTTGTACATTTCCTGTCATCCCGGCAGTCTCGCGCGGGACGCGGGTATTCTCGTGCACGAGCATGGTTATAAGCTGCAGGCGGCGGGTGTGATGGATATGTTCCCGCATACGGCGCACGTCGAATCGGCCGCATTATTCACGAAGTGATCAGTATGACCCTCGGTCCATTGATGATCGATATCCAGGGCACGACCCTGACCCAGGAGGATCGGGAGCTGATGGCCCATCCGCTGGTCGGGGCCGTGATCCTGTTCACCCGCAATTTCGAGAGCGTCGAGCAGCTGACTGAGCTGGTCGCCGACATCCGCGCGGTCCGCTCGCCGCCGTTGCTGGTGACGGTCGATCACGAAGGCGGACGGGTGCAGCGGTTCCGCAAGGGATTCACGGTGCTGCCCTCGATGCGGTTGATCGGTCGCGAATATGACCTCGATGCAGCGGCTGGCAAGCTGCTGGCCCGCCAGTGCGGCTGGCTGATGGCCGCGGAGCTGCGGGCCGTGGGCATCGATATGAGCTTCGCGCCCTGCGTGGACCTGGACTATGGCGCCAGCAGCGTTATCGGCGATCGCGCTTTCCATCGCGATCCGCGAGTGGTTTCGGAGCTGGCCATCGCGTTCATGGGCGGCATGCGCGAGGCGGGCATGTCCGCCTGCGCCAAACATTATCCCGGCCATGGTTTCGTGGCCCCGGATTCGCACGTGGCCATGCCGGTGGACCGCAGGCCGCTGGTCGACATCGACGACGACGTGATCCCGTACCGCCGGCTGATCGACAATGGGCTACCCGCCATCATGGCGGCCCATGTCGTGTACAGCGACGTGGACGACAAACCGGCCGGCTTCTCGCGCCGCTGGCTGCAAAACGAGCTCCGCGGCCGGCTCGGTTTCGACGGCGCGATTTTCACCGACGATCTGTCGATGGCCGGCGCCAGTGTGATCGGCGACATGCCGGCTCGCGCCAAAGCGGCGCTGGCGGCCGGTTGTGACGTGCTTTGCATGGCCAACGATCGCAAAGGTGTGCTCCAAGTCGTCGCATCTTTGACGGGGAGCGGGGATCCTTTAAGTCAAGTCCGCATGGCCCGCCTGCACGGCAAGCCGGGATTGACCCGGGAGGCGCTACACGCTTCGAGCGACTGGCAGACCTGCGAGGGGGCCGTCAAAGGCTGCATGGAGCGGCCGGATCTCCGGTTGAATTCGTAACAATTATGAGCGTCGACGCAACACTGCTGCAGAGCCTGGTAGAAGCCGCCCCGGACGGCATGGTCATTTGCGACGCTCGCGCCGCCGACCGCCCGGTGGTGTTCCTGAACGCCGCGATGGAGCGGCTCACCGGGTACGACGCCGATTATATCCGCGGCCGCAACCTGCGCTTCCTGCAGGGCGAGGATCATGAACAGGAAGGCCTGGACAAGATCCGCTCGGCGCTCCGGCAGGGCACATCGTGTCACACCACGCTGCGCAACTATCGCAAAGACGGCACGATGTTCTGGAACGAAGTGACCATTCAGCCGCTGCGCGACGCCAACGGCAATGTGACGCACTTCGCAGGTTTTCATCGCGAGGGGGGCGATCGCCTGCGTCTGCGCGAGTCCGCCGAGAAGACCGATCCCTCGCTGAGCACGCAGACCATGCTGGCGTATCTGCGCGACGACAAGCTCACCGGCCTGCTGCGACGGACCTATTTCGACGAGCTGGTGAAGCGCGACTGGGGCCTGGCGCAGCGCGAATCGCGGCGGCTCAGCTTCCTGCTGTTCGACCTGGACTGCTACTTCACCTACAAAGAAACATTCGGCAAGAACGGCTCGGATCAGTCCTTCAAGCGCATCGCTCGCGTCATCGGCGGATGTTTCCGTCGCGCCAGCGATCTGTGCGGCCGCTTCGATGAGGATCAGATCGCCGCGGTCACCACCGGTCTGGATCTGGCGCAGGCTTCCAAATTAGCCGAAGCCGTGTTGGGACGCGTGAAAGATCTGGCTATTCATCATCCGCGCTCGCCTGTGTCCCGCTATGTGACCGCAAGCGCCGGCGTTGTTTCTCTAGTGCCCCCGCACGACGCCGCCCCCGAACGCGTTTACGAGCTGGCCTTGCAGGCGCTCCGAGACGCCAAGGACCTCGGCCGCAATCGCGTGGTCAGCCGGGAGGCTGATTAATCAGCGCCACTCGCGGTGCTCGGCGTGATGATCGCGATCACGCCCAATTTCGGACTGTCGATGTAATGCCGCTCGTTGCTCCGCATGCGACGCGTCTGTCGCAGTACGTAGCGCTGACCGTCGCCACTGGCGGCGCCGTCCAGCACCAGATCCAATGTCAGATGCAGATAGCGCCCGCGTGACAACGCGATCTGGCCCTGTAGACCGGACGACGCCGGCACCAGCGAGCTGACCGAAAGGAACTTGGCGGAGTTGCGGGCGTAACCCGGCTGCGTCCAGCCGATGTGCGCGATCGGTTGATAACCGCGGCTGCGGCGCATCGTGTCCTCGATGGCCTGCAGTTTCATCTTCGACGCAGGCAGAGCAGGGAACGTAACGGTCGGTGCGGCCACCGTGGGTACAGCTTCGAGCACGCTCGAAGACAGCTCGTCCTCCGGAATGTCGAGTCGCTGCGCCGCTCCCGCGGCTTCCACGCCCCAGTCCTCGGGCGTCTCTTTGCCCGTCAGATTGCGAAAGATCAGCAGCTCGACATCGTACGACTGCGTCGGCGCCGCCTGCTGTGCAACCGCCGACCCCACCGACATCAGGGACGCAATCAACACCGCCGCGCCCAGCATACGTGTGCGCGCCCAACGACCGAACAAAGCTGAATGGCTCATGGCGAAAGTTTACCAGCTGCCCGCCGCTCCCGGATCCCGGAAGGTTTTGCAAGGAAGATGAACGGTGCCAGTGGCCATCGACCTTACCTCTTGAAGCGTTTACCCGACCCAGAAGATTTGTAGCTCACGGTGGGCTTCGGAGCCGGAATCTTCGCTGGCGCACTTGACTTCGAGGCCGCCGCGGCGATGGCCTTCTCGCGAGCTTTCTCAGCGGCGAGTTCGGCAGGAGTGGGAGTGGTGCGGCTGAGTTCGGAGAGCAACTGCTCGACTTGCGTAAAGCGCAGCTCCTCCTGCTCCAGGTTCATGGTGAACTTGAGCTTGTTGCCACCCTCCAGCCGATGCGTCCGCGAATTGCGCTGAACGTAGCGAATCAGCGTGCCAGGCTCGACCTTGGTGTCGCTCTCGAATGTGACCGAGCCGCCGCCCGGCCCGATGTCGATCTTGCGCAGTCCCAACGCCCGCGCCGCCTGTTTGAACTCGGCAATACGGAACAAGTTCTTCGCCGGCGGCGGCAAGAGACCGAAACGATCGATCATCTCAACCTGCAGCTCACGCAACTCTTCGTTGGTTTTCGCCGCGGCGATTCGCTTGTACAGCACCAGTCGTAAATGCACGTCCGGCAGATACTCGTCCGGCAGCAACGACGGCACATGCAAGTCCACCTCGGGCCCCTGGTGCATGGGCTCGTCGAGCTGCGGCACTTTGCCCGACTTCAGCGCATTCACCGCGCGCTCCAGCATCTCCATATACAGCGCGTAACCGATCTCCTGGATCTGTCCGCTCTGTTCCTCGCCAAGCAACTCGCCCGCACCACGAATCTCCAAGTCGTGAGTTGCGAGCGTGAACCCCGCGCCGAGATCTTCGAGCGACTCGATCGCTTCCAACCGTTTGACGGCATCTGCAGTCATGAGATTGCGCGGCGGCGTCATCAAATAAGCATATGCCTGGTGATGCGATCGACCGACGCGCCCACGCAGCTGATGCAGCTGCGCCAGACCCAGCTTGTCGGCCCGATCGATGATGATCGTATTCGCCGACGGCACGTCGATGCCGCTTTCGACGATGGTGGTACACACCAGCAGGTTGGTCCGCTGATGATAAAAATCCAACATCACTTGCTCGAGTTCGCGCTCGCGCATCTGACCGTGGCCCACCGCGATACGCGCCTCGGGCACCAGTTCGGCCAGCGTGCGTGCGGTCTTCTCGATCGTGTCGACGCTGTTGTGCAAAAAATAAATCTGACCGCCGCGGCGGAGCTCACGAAGACAGGCCTCGCGAATGGTGGCAGTATCCCATTGCGAAACGAAGGTCTTGATCGACAGTCGCGACACCGGCGGCGTGGTGATCAACGACAGCTCGCGCAAACCACCCATCGCCATGTTCAGCGTTCGGGGAATTGGCGTCGCGGTGAGCGTCAACACGTCCACTTCGGCGCGCAGCTGTTTCAACTTCTCCTTGTCCTTGACGCCGAAACGATGCTCTTCGTCGATGATGAGCAAGCCGAGCCGCGCGAACTTCACCCCTGATTGCAGCAGGCGATGCGTGCCGACGACGATGTCCGTCTGCCCGGACTCCAGCGTCTCCAACACCTGGTTCACTTCTTTGGAGGTGCGGAATCGGGACAACGATTCCACTCGCACCGGCCAGTCCGCGAAGCGATCTGCGAATGTTTGATAGTGCTGTTGCGCAAGCAGGGTGGTCGGAACCAGCACCGCAACCTGTTTGCCCGCTTGCACGGCGACGAACGCAGCGCGCAGAGCGACTTCGGTCTTACCGAAGCCCACGTCACCGCAGACCACGCGGTCCATCGGCTGACCGCTGCCGAGATCCTCGATCACGGAACGAATGGCCTGGGCCTGATCGGGTGTTTCTTCGAACTTGAACGCCGCTTCGAACGCGCGCAAGTCGTCTTCAGGCGCAACCAATTGTTCGCCCTGACGCGCGGCGCGGCGTGAGTACAAGTCCAGCAGCTCGGCCGCCGTGTCTCGGATCTTTTGCGCGGCTTTCTTGCGCGCCTTTTCCCAAGCATCGCCGCCGAGCTTGTGAAGCGGCGCTTGATCGGCGGGCGCACCGGTGTAGCGACTGACGAGATCGAGCGCCTGCACCGGAACGTACAGCTTGTCGCCTTCGGCGTATTCCAACACCAGGAATTCGCTGGTGAGGCCACCGACGTCCAGAGTGGTCAGTCCCACGAAGCGACCTACACCATATTCCTCGTGCACCACCGGTGAGCCGGGATGCAGGTCGGTGAGGTCGCGAATGATTTTTTCCGGATCGCGTTCGGGCCGGCGCCGCCGCCGTTCCTGACGCGCGCGTTCGCCGAACAACTGTTCTTCGGCGATCAATGCCAGCGGCGGCTCGTCCAGCAGCAAGCCGGTCGAGATGGGCGAGACGGTGATCGCCACGCGGTCCTTGCCCGTGTTGAACGCCGACCAGCTGTCGACCAACTGCGGCTTCAAGCGGCTCTTGGTCAGCAGGTCGATCAGCATCTCGCGGCGACCGGCCGACTCGGCGGCGAGCAGCACCCGGCCCGAGAAGGATCCGAGGAAGTTTACTAGCTCGCGCGCGGGCTCTTCGCTGCGCTGATCGACGCGCAGACTGGGCGGCTGGCGAGTGGAGAAATTCTGATAGGGCAGGTTCTGAGTGAGCGGATCCAGCTCCACGCGCGACAGCTCGATGCGTCGATATGACGTCATCCGCTGCATGAACTCCGCCACCGGCATGAACACTTCGCGCGGCAGCAGGATGGGACGGTCGACGTCGTGGCCGCGTTGCTCGTAACGCGTTTCGACTTCAGTGAACGCCTGCGTCGCCATCGAATCGATCTCGCGCTCGGCGGCGATGATGGTGTTCGGCGGCAGGTAGTCGAGCAGCGTCGCCGTCTTGTCGAAGAACAGCGGCAGGTAATATTCGATGCCCGGTGGCGGCGCGCCTTCGGCGATATCGCGATAGATCGCCATGCGCGTGAGGTCGCCCGGGAAACGATTGCGAAAGCGACGCTTGAAGTTCTGGATGCCTTCGGCGGTGAGCGGAAACTCGCGCGCCGGCAGCAAACGCAGCGCGGGCACTTTGTCGCCGGAGCGTTGCGTCTCGGGATCGAACTTGCGGATCGACTCGACCTCGTCGTCGAACATGTCGAGGCGGTAAGGCGTGTCGCTGCCCATCGGATACAGATCGACGATGGAGCCGCGCACCGCGAACTCGCCCGGGGCCATCACCTGCGAGCTGGAGACGTAGCCCGCGCCGGTCAGCCGCTCGCGAAACGCGGCGACATCGAAGGTCTCCCCGGCGCGCAGATCGAAAGCATGCGCGTCGATATAAGCCTGCGGCGGCAACCGCTGCAGCATCGTTTCCAGATCAACGATGACGATGCCGCGGGTCAGCCGGGGCAGGGTGGAGAGCAGTCGCAGCCGTTGCGAAACGATGTCGGGGTGCGGCGAGAACAGGTCGTACGGCAGCGTCTCCCAGCCGGCGAAGGTTTCAATCGACGTGCCGGGCTCGCAAAAAAAGCGCAGCTCGTCTTCGGTGCGGCTGGCCTGGCGCGCGTCGTGCGCGATCACCAGCAGCGGGCCGGAGGATTTGCGGGCAGCCTCGGCCAACCACAGGGAAGTCGCGGAGCCGTACAGCTGGCCCCAACGAACTTGCAGTTGCGTACGACTGGGAAGAAGCGGACGTTCGGACATTAGAATTGACGGATGGCTAATGACTGGTCAGAAGGGCGCAGCGTGGCCTCCGGCCAAGTGGTGTCTCGCCGGCGGAATGCAATACACGCCACTCGGGACGACGCCGTGAGGCGTCCCCGAGGTGGGCAAGGGTAGCAGAGGAGAGCCGGGTACTGGGGATGACCTGGGCAGAGGCGACTCTGACCAGTCAGTAGTCACCAGTCGTCAGTCACTTCTAGCCGATGGCGACCGTATGGATGACCAGGTGATGCTCGAAATAGACCACGAAGCCGGGGTATTCCCAGCGGGTGATCGGCGGTTCGCCGACGGCCGCTTCCCGGCGGGTGGGGGCGCCATAGGTGGCTTCGACCTTGTCCATGGACATGCCGCGGGCAGGGCGATTGGCCTGCTCGGCCGCGGGGGCCGACGGGGTGGTCAGCACGTCGGCGCTCACCGACATCGAGGCGCCAATGGCCATGGCCACACCGGCCAGCAGCTGTGGCAGCTTGTTACGCAGTTTCGGGCGAATCTGAAAGCTCATACACCCCTCCCAAGCGGGATTCCTTTTTGACCCATGTTCACCGTGCGCCGCCGACGGCGCACCTTCTCGATGCGCCGCCGACGCAGCGCCTTCTCGATGCGCCGCCGACGGCGCAAGGGCCGCGGCGACTGTATAGCAGGGCTTACATAAGGGCCAAGCGCGGCGCCCCGAATTGTGGTCGCAGTTCACAGTTTTGGCGGCAGTTTCCATAAGGCACGCCGCAAGGTAGCCTTGCGCGCCCAAAGGAGGCACATGTTCCACCCCCTGCCGCTCTACATCGGACTGCGCTACGTGCGCAGTCGCAGCCAAGGCTTCTTCGTCTCATTCATCAGTTGGGTTTCGATGCTGGGCATCTGCGTCGGGGTGGCGGCGCTGATCACCGTCATTTCGGTGATGAACGGGCTGGAGGGCGAGATGCGGGGGCGGCTGCTCAGCCTGGCCTCCCATGCCACCCTGTCCGGCGAACCTGAACAACTCGAGGACTGGCCGGAGCTGGCCGAGCGCATCCGCAAGGAAGAGGGTGTCGTGGGGGTCGCACCGTTCATCGATCTGCAGGGCATGCTCGGTCGTGGCGAAGACATGCGCGCCGCGCTGATTCGCGGCGTGGATCCCGAGTTGGAATCGCAGGTCTCCGACGTCGGCGCCCATATGCAGGTGGGTCGGTTCAGCGACCTGATCCCAGGCGAGCAGCACATCATTCTGGGCTCAGGGCTCGCGTATGCGCTCGACGCTCGAGTGGGAGACGAGATCACGGTGCTGGTGCCCGCGATGGCCAATGGCGGTGAGGGTGCCATCGCCGGCATCGACCTGAAGCCTCGCATTCAGAATTTCATCGTCAGCGGCGTGTTCGAGGCTGGCGCGCAGGAACTCGACAACGTGCTCGGGCTGGTCCACCTTCAGGACGCCTCGGGGCTCGCCGGCACGCACGGCATTCCCGGCGGACTGCGTTTGAAGTTCGACGATATCTTCGCCGCGCCGGTGCGCACGCCACAAATCAATCAAGCGCTCGGCGGCCAACTCAAAGTCAGCGACTGGTCCATCGAGAACGCCAGCTACTTCCGCGCCGTGCGTATCGAGAAGACCATGATGAGCCTGATCCTGATGCTCATCGTCGCCGTGGCCGCTTTCAACATTGTCGCCGCGCTGGTGATGGTGGTGAACGAGAAACGCACCGACATCGCCATCCTGCGCACCGTGGGCATGACGCCGCGCGACGTGATCGGCGTGTTCATGACTCAAGGCGTGCTGATCGGCTGGTTCGGCGCGCTGCTCGGCTTGATCGTCGGTCTGCTGCTGGCCTTCAACGTCGGTACCATCGTGCCGTTCCTCGAAGGCCTGGCGGGCGTCAAAGTATTCGATCCCACCGTATTCGTGATTTCGGACATGCCTTCCGAGGTTCAGTGGCCACAGGTCATCACCATTACGGTCACGGCGTTGGTGCTCACGGTGCTGGCCACGATCTATCCCTCGCTGCGTGGCGCGGCGACCGAGCCGGCGGAAGCGTTGCGCTATGAGTAAGCGTTACGAATTTCTCATCGGCCGTCGCTATCTGCGCTCCACTCGCGGCAACCGGTTTGTGTCTTTCATCTCGACGATCTCCATGCTCGGCATCGCCATCGGCGTGGCGGTGCTCATCGTGGTGCTGTCGGTGATGAACGGTTTCGAGCGTGAAGTGCGCGGCCGCATTCTCAGCCTCACTTCGCATGCTTCAATCAGCGCGTTCGGCTCCGGCTTGCCCGATTGGCAGGGAACGGCCGCGAAGATCGAAGAGCATCCGGAGGTGGTTGCCTCCGCGCCCTACATCGAAGCGCAGGCGCTGCTGATCGCAGGCTCGAAGAGCAGCGGCGCGGTGATGACCGGCGTGCTGGCCGACCATGAGCGCAAGGTCACCTCGATCACCGAGAAGATGGCGTCGGGCTCGTTCGAAGCGTTGGAGCCGGGCAGCTACGGCATCGTGTTGGGATCGGAGCTGGCGAAAGCGCTCGAGGTTTCGCTGGGCGATCGCGTGATCGTCGTGACATCGCTGCGTAACACGACTCCCGTCGGCGTGATGCCACGCCACCGCGGTTTCAAGGTGGTCGGGATCTTCAATGCCGCCATGTACGAGTTCGACCGCAACATGGCGTATGTGAACATGGAGGACGCCGCGCGCCTGTATCGCATGGGCGATCAGGTCACCGGAGTGCGCCTGAAGCTTTCGGATATGTTTCTTGCGCCACAGCTGGTGCGCGAGCTGGCGCTGTCGCTCGGCGGCGGTTATTACATCGACGACTGGACCCGCAAGCACGCCAACTTCTTCCGCTCCATCCAGCTCACCAAGTCGGCCATGTTCCTGATCCTGCTGCTGGTGGTGGCGGTGGCGGCGTTCAATATCGTGTCCACGCTGGTGATGGTGGTCAAAGACAAGCGCGCCGATATCGCGATCCTGCGCACCATCGGCGCCTCGCCGCGCGGCATCCTGACGGTCTTCATGACTCAGGGCACCGCCATCGGATTCATCGGCACGGTGGCGGGCGTGGCGCTGGGCGTGCTGATCTCGGTGAATCTGGAAACATTGATTCACGGCCTGGAAGCGCTGCTAGGCGTGCATTTCCTGGACGCCAAGGTGTATTACATCAGCGATCTGCCGGCCACGGTGCAATGGGCCGATGTGATCAAGATCAGTGTGACGACCTTCCTGCTGTGCTCATTGTCCACGCTGTATCCGGCATGGCGCGCTGCCCGCACTCAGCCGGCGCAGTCGTTGCGGCATGACTGACCAAAAACCCAACGAGAACGCTAGAGAAATGTCCGATCCGGTTCTGGCTTGTAGCAACCTGACCAAATATTTCCAGCAGGGCGATGCCCGCGTGGATGTGCTCAAGGGCATCGATCTTGCGATTCATCCTGGCGAGCGGGTCGCCATCGTCGGCGCTTCCGGGTCGGGCAAGACCACGTTGTTGCAGCTGTTGGGTGGCTTGGATCTGCCGACGTCCGGCACGGTGAGCATCGCTGGGCAACAGATCAATCAGCTCTCGGACAAGGAGCGCGGCGACTTGCGCAACCGCGCGCTCGGCTTCGTGTATCAGTTTCATCATCTGCTGCCCGAGTTCACGGCCCTGGAGAATGTCGCGATGCCGTTGCTGATTCGACGTGTGTCGGTGGCGGAGGCGCGTGCGCAGGCGCGGCAGTTATTGGAACGCGTGGGCTTGGGCGCGCGACTCGAGCATCGGCCGGGACAGCTGTCAGGCGGTGAGCGTCAACGCGCGGCGGTCGCGCGGGCATTGGTTACGAAGCCGCCCGTGGTCCTCGCCGATGAACCCACCGGCAATCTCGACGGCGCGAATGCGCGCCAGGTCTTCGATCTGATGTTGGAATTGAACCGCGAGCTGGGCACCGCGCTCATCATCGTGACTCACGCGCCGGAGCTCGCCGCTCAACTGCAACGCTCGCTGACTCTGAGCGATGGGCAACTCCACCCAACCTGACAGCTTGCCGATACGGCTCTCCGGCTGAGCAGCGAAAATCAGTCGTTATTCTTTGGTACTTTGCTCTTGGCGCCTTTGCGCTCGTGATATTTGAGCACGAGGCTGAGGTGCCACACTCCGCCCAACAGCACGTAGCCGCTGAGCGCCGCGGCCATGCCGAGCACGAGGCACCCGAGCAGGAACGGTTTCCAGATCGGCAGCAGCGCCGTGCTCAACCACTCCCAGCTCATTTCGAAGGCGATGTGACCGCCGCTGATGCCGAGCAGGCTGCAGCCCACCCAGTAAGCGCCCATGTACATGGGCACCATGGTGAGCGGGTTGGTTAGAAACGTTCCCACGATCGCAGCCGGCACGTTCAAGCGGAACAACAGCGCGAGCAGGGTGGCGAGAAGAATGTGCACTGGAATGGGCACGAACGCGATCAGCAGGCCGAGCGCGAAAGCGCGCGTGACGCTGCGACGGTTCAAGCTCCAGTACGCCGGATGTTCCAGCAGCAGGCGGAAAGGCCGCATGAACCAGCGTTCCTTCCAGCGGTGGCGCTGGCGGCTCAGGGGCTTGAAGACGCGTCTGGGCATGCAGTGACCGTGCGAGGAACGGACGGGGATTATCTCAGCGGCGGCAGTCCGCCGCGATGGATTTCTTCCTGTGCGCGTGGTGAGTTTCCGCGCAGTTGGGAAGGCGGAGTTGGCGCACGCGCAAGGAGGCGCAATGGGTGCGATTGCCTTGGCATTTCTTGCGGGTCACTGCGCCGTGCACAACCTGTCGCGGCTGCCTGGGCGGGCCGGGCTGGCGATACTCGTGCTCGCATTGATGACTACTCTCGCGGGAGGCCGCTTCGCGGCGCGCTGGCGAGGCGGAACTGCGGTTCGAACGGCAATGATGGCGGCATTGTTGGGGGTGTCGTGGGCTTGGGGTCATGCAGCGCTGCGCCTGGCGAACGATCTGCCGGCGGCGCTCGAAGGTCAGGATCTGGTCGTGCGTGGCTGGATCGCTTCGTTGCCGGACTCGAGTGTCGATCCTCAGTTCGTGTTGGAGGTCGTCGATGCGGCGCCCGACGTTCCGATGCGGCTGAGTTTGACCTGGTATCGCGCACCTCTGGCACCGCAGCCTGGCGAACACTGGCAGCTCACCGTTCGTTTGAAACGTCGCAGTGGGTTCGCGAACCCGGGCGGATTCGATTACGAAGGTTACTTGTTCCGTGAAGGTCTCGGCGCCACCGGTTATGTCCGCGACGGTGGCGACAACCGGCGCCTGGAGAGTTCTCCGCAGGGCTATGTGATCGCCCGAGTCCGTGCATGGATCGGCTCCCGCATCGCTGAAGCCGCAGGCGGGCACGAGATGCTCGGTGTGCTGCAGGGATTGGCGATCGGCGACACCCGCACGATGACAGTGGATCAGTGGCGCGTATTCACTGCGACCGGCACCACTCATCTGATGGCCATCTCGGGTTTGCATGTCGGCATGGTCGCCATGCTGGCGGCCTGGTGCGGTGGAAACATTGTTCGCTGGCGTGGTGCGCAATCGTTTGGTCTCACGGCCATGCATGGCCAGGTGCTCGCGGGCATGTCGGCGGCGGTCATCTATTCGGTGCTGGCCGGGCTGTCGATTCCCACGCAGCGTACGCTAGTGATGCTATGTATCTATTTCGGCCTGCGCTGGCGGCGCCGCACCTTGGGCATCGGCAGATCGCTGAGCGTGGCGGTGGTCGCGATTCTGCTGCTCGACCCATTCGCGCCGCTCGCGCCGGGAGCGTGGCTGTCGTTCGTCGCGGTAATGGTGATCTTGATGGCCGTATCGGGTCGGCTCACGCGTGAGGGTGCGATCGTCAGCTTCTGCCGAGTGCAACTGGCCGTGACGATTGGATTGATCCCGGTGTTGCTGGTCGCTTTCGGCAACTTGTCCTTGGTCGCGCCGCTTGCAAACGCGGTCGCGGCGCCGGCATTCACCGTGTTGATCGTCCCTGGCGTGTTGCTGGGAACGTTGGCGGCAGCGATTCACCCGGCGGCAGGCGCACTGCTATTGCAATTTCCGGTGCTGCTGTTGGACGCGGGCTGGCCGTTGTTGGAATGGCTGGCTCGACATCCTTTGGCGGTGTGGCATGCACCGCAGCCGTCGTGGCCGGTGTTCGTTGCGTTGGTCGCGGGAGTGGCGTTGACGATGCTGCCGGCAATCTGGCCGCTACGGATCGCGGGCGCGCTGCTGTGCTTGCCCATGATGTTTTATCGCGCGCCCACTCCGGCGCCTGGCGCATTCGAGCTGACGGTGCTGGATGTGGGGCAGGGGCTGGCCGTGGTGGTGCGAACGCATTCGCATGTGCTGGTGTACGACACGGGCCCGGCGTTTCAATCCGGGCGCTCGGCTGCCGAGCTGGCAGTGCTGCCTTTTCTGCGTCATGCCGGCGTGACTCATATCGATATGCTGATGGTCAGTCACGGCGATCAGGATCACAGCGGCGGGCTGCGTGACATGCTCGCAGCTCTGCCAGTGCGCGCGGTCTCGGTCGGCGCTGCAGTCAATCAGGCGCCGCCGGATAGGATCGAATGCGAGCGCGGCCAACAATGGCGCTGGGACGATGTGACCTTCACGGTCCTGCATCCGCAATTCGGTGCCGGAGCGCAGGCTGAATCTCGACGCGACAACGACGGGTCATGCGTGCTGAGGATCAGCGGCCGCGACGGTTCAGCGTTGTTGACCGGAGACATCGAGGCAGCCGCCGAACGCGAGCTGCTGGAGCGTGAGCTGCGGCCAGCAAGCGTGGTCGTCGCGCCTCATCACGGCAGTGACACTTCCTCGAGTTCGCTATTCGTCGCCGGCCTGCGACCGGATGTGACGATTTTTTCCACCGGCTATCGCAATCGCTGGAATTTCCCACGTCCGGCCGTGGTCGAGCGCTGGCGCGCAGCGGGCGCGCGCAACTACGACACCAGCGCAAGCGGCGCGATCCGCGTGACCTTCGACCCTCACGAGGGCCGAGTTGCCGCTCGAGTTTTTGAGCACCGTCACACACAGCGACGTTACTGGACCCGGTAGTGATGCCCCTGCGACGAAAGCTGCTAACATGCGGCGGAATAATCCGCCAACCCACGGACATTCATACAAGTCATGTTCGAACTCGTGAAAGCCGGCGGCATCATGATGGGGCCGATCATTCTCGCCTCCATCGTGACCGCAGCCATTTTTCTGGAACGTCTCTGGACCTTGCAGACCAAGCGCGTGCTGCCCGGCGAGCTCACCGAAAAGGTGTGGCGCTGGGTCGAGCAGCAGCAGATCCAGGACAAGCACATCGCGGCGCTTCAGCAGAACTCGCCGCTCGGCAAGATCCTCGCCGCGGGTCTGACCAATCGGTATCGCGATCGCGTGGTGATCCGCGAGGCTATCGAGGATACCGGCCGGCACGTGGTGCATGAGCTGGATCGCTTCATCGGCACGCTCGGCACCATCGCGTCGCTGTCGCCGCTGATGGGCCTGCTCGGCACGGTGCTGGGCATGATCCGCACCTTCAATGCCATCACCACCGCCGGCATCGGCAATCCGGCGAGTCTCGCGGGCGGCATCGCCGAGGCGTTGATCACCACCGCTGCGGGCCTTACGGTCGCTATTCCGGCGCTGCTGGCCTATAAATATCTGCGGGGCCGCGTGCAGACGCTGGTGGTGCAGATGGAAAAAGAGGCCATGAAGCTGGTCGAGGCGCTGGAAGCTCAGGCCCGGCAGCTCAGCGCCGAGCACGGAGTCGGCTGATGAACCTGCGGCCGAAGGATCACGAAGAGCCGGAAATGAACCTCACGTCGCTGATCGACGTGGTGTTGCTGCTGCTGATTTTTTTCATGGTCTCGACCACCTTCGTGGACGAGTCGCGCATCAAGCTGCAACTGCCCCAGGCCAGCACCGAGCCGGCGGCGGAGCAGAAGAAAGATCCCATCGAGGTGGCCGTGACCGCCACCGGCGAGTATCGTGTCAACGGTCAGGTGCTGATCAACACCAGCCCCTCGACCTTGTCGGCCGCGGTATCGAAGCTGGCCGGCGAACGCCGCGATCTGCCGGTGACCATCCGCGCCGACGCGCGCAGCTCGCATCAATCGGTGGTGACGGCCATGGACGTGCTCGGCCGCCTCGGTTTCAAGGCCATCAGTATTGCCACAGTCAACGACCAGAGCACCACGGGCCCCGCTCAATAAGGGGCCCGAACAACAGACCAAGAACGACGCCTACGCGACCATGGCACCTTCCGATCGCGGCTCGAAGGCCCCCATTCCAGCCGACGCTTGGCAGACCTACAAACGCCTGATCGGTTACGTGCGTCCCCATCGCGGCATGTTCCTGCTGGGCATGCTGGGCGCCGTCGTGTTCTCGATCAGCATGGTGAGCTTCACCGCGTTCGCCAAGGTGTTCGGCGACGGCACCTTCGAGAATCGCGACCCACGCACCATCGTGTGGCTGCCGCTGGCGCTGATCGGCTTGTTCCTGCTGCGCGGGCTGGGCGATTTCACCCAGACGTACTGCATGGGCTATGTCGGCCGTCGCATCGTCAAGCGCCTGCGCGGTCAGATCTTCGAGCGCATCGTGCATCTGCCGATCGGCTTTTTCGATCGCAATTCGAGCAGCGTGATGCTGACCCGGCTGACCCACAATGCCGAGCAGATCGGCCAGGCGGCTACCGATTCAGTGCTGATCACGCTGCGCGAGGCGCTGACCATCATCGGCTCCATCATCGCCTTGTTTTATTTCAATGCGCGCCTCGCCACCATCGCGCTGATCATGGGCCCGCTGGTGGCCTGGCTGATCGGCATCATCAACAAGAAATTCCGGCGCTACAGCCACCGCATTCAGGATTCCATCGGCGATATCACGCGCATCGCCAAGGAAACATTGGAGGCGCCGCGCATCGTCAAGGTGTACAACGCCGAAGATTATCAAGTCGCGCAGTTCGAAGGCGTGAACGAGCACAATCGGCGCTCGTACATGCGCCTGGTGCTCACCAAGGGCCTGTCGAACCCGGTGGTGCAGATGGTCACGGCCACCGGCTCGGCCATCGTGCTGTCGGTCGCCATCTCCGACGCCATCAACGGCCGCACCAGCATGGGCGATCTGCTGGCGTTCTTTGTCGCGCTGGTGGGCATCGCTCAGCCGCTGCGATCGCTGGTCGGCGTGTCGGGCCCTTTGCAGCAGGGCATTGCGGCCGGGCAGAGCATCTTCCAAGTGATCGATGAGCATCCCGAGCCGCCCGGCGGCGATCTGGTGGTCGAGCGCGCGCGCGGCGAAATCGAATATCGCCACGTTTATTTCTCGTACCCGATGGGCAAGGGCGTGGCGCTGCACGATGTGAGCCTGAAAGTCTCGCCAGGCGAGATCGTGGCCATCGTCGGCCGCACCGGCAGCGGCAAATCGACCGTGGTGAATCTGCTGCCACGGTTTTACGATATCGATTCGGGCAGCATCCTGATCGATGGCCACGAGCTGCGCGAATATCAGCTGCACAACCTGCGCGAGCAGATCGCCGTGGTCAGCCAGGAAGTGGTGCTGTTCAACGATACGATCCGCGCCAACATCGCATTCGGTCGCAACGTGACCGACGAGCAGATCGAGCGGGCCGCGCAGGCCGCGCTCGTCATGGAGTTCGTGAACCAGCTGCCGGCCGGTCTGGATACGATGGTCGGCGACCGCGGCGTGCTGCTGTCGGGCGGACAGAGACAGCGCATCTCCATCGCACGCGCCTTGCTCAAGGACGCGCCCATCCTGATTCTGGACGAAGCCATGTCGGCGCTCGACACCGAGTCCGAGCGCATCATTCAGGCGGCGCTGCAAGAGTTCATGCAAAACCGCACCACGCTGGTGATCGCGCATCGCCTGTCGACGGTGGAAAACGCCGACCGCATCCTGGTGGTCGAGGCGGGCAGGATCATCGAAAGCGGCACGCACGCCGAGCTGATCGCGCAGCAAGGCCAGTACGCGACGCTGCATCGGCTGCAGTTCAACGCCTGAGCAGTGGACGCTTTTCTCCAGCGAGTCTGGTACGAGCGCCGATCCCAGTGGTTCTCGCTGCTGGTGCTGCCGCTGTCCTGGTTGTTTGCCGTGATCGCAGGCCTGCGCCGCCTGGCGTATCGAAGAGGCTGGTCGCAGTCGTATCGCATGACCCGTCCCGTCATTGTCGTGGGCAACATCACCGTTGGCGGCACGGGCAAAACTCCTCTGACAATCTGGCTGGCGGAGCAACTGCGCTCGCGAGGTTTGCGCGTTGGCATCGTGCTGCGTGGTTATGGAGGCACGTCGACACAGTGGCCTCGCGATGTCGCTGAGCACACTGCGGCCGATGAAGTCGGCGATGAGGCGGTTTTGCTGGCGCAGCGAACTGGAGCGGTGGTGGTGGCGGGGCCGGATCGGGTCGCGGACGCGGAGCGCGCTATCGAACTGGGCGCGCAGGTCGTCCTTTGTGACGACGGCTTGCAGCACTATCGACTGGCGCGCGATCTGGAGATTGCCGTTATCGATGAGCAGCGTGGCTTGGGTAACGGTCGGTTGCTGCCCTCGGGGCCACTGCGTGAGCCCGCAAAGCGGCTGGGCAGCGTCGATGTGAAAGTTTTGACCCGGCGTGCTCGAAACAATCGTCCGTCGACATCGTTTCCGAATGCGGTCATTGCCACTCCGGTGCTCGGGGATGCCGTGTCGCTGGGCACCGGCGAACGCCGCTCGTTGCAAACTTTCGTCGGCACACGCGTGCACGCCATCGCCGGCATCGGCAATCCTCGGGCGTTTTTCGATGCGTTGTCGGAGCTGGGCTTGACCGTGGATGCGCACCCGTTGCCGGACCATGCGCGGCTGACTGTTGCCGACCTCGCATTCCCGGATGGCGGACCAGTGCTAATGACCGAGAAGGATGCAGTAAAATGCCGCTCCGGGGCCGACGCTGCGGGGCTCGCGAACTGCTGGGCCGTGCGCCTGGACGTTGCGATGAGCGAAGCCGACGCGCAAGCCATCCATCGACTGCTCGATCGCGTGCTCGCGACCGGCGGTCCTCTCAAGTGACCGGAGCGTCCATGGACTCCAAATTGCTCGACATTCTGGCCTGTCCGCTGTGCAAGGGGCCCTTGCAGTATGCGAAGGCCCAGCAGCTGCTGATCTGCCGCGCCGATCGGCTGGCTTATCCGATTCGCGACGGCATTCCCGTCATGCTCGAAGACGAGGCGCGCACGCTCGAACCCATGGATCCTCTGCTGAAGGATTGATGTGAGCTTCAAAGTCGTGATTCCGGCGCGCTACGCGTCGGCTCGATTGCCTGCCAAACCGCTGCTGGATATCGGTGGGCGGCCGATGATCCAGTGGGTCATCGAGGCGGCGTTGAAAAGCGGCGCGGACGAAGTGCTGGTCGCCACCGACGATGAGCGTATCGCGGCTGCGGCGGTTCATCCTGATTCTCGTCTGATGACGGTCATGACGAGCCCGAATCATCTTTCGGGCACCGATCGCATCGCCGAGGTCGCCCACCTGCGCGGTTGGGATGAGCGGACCATCGTCGTCAACGTGCAGGGCGACGAGCCACTGTTGCCGCCGGGATTGGTGGGGCAGGCCGCCGACTTGCTGGCGCGGCACGAAGATGCCGACATCGCCACGCTGTCGACCCCGGTGACGAGCCTGCATGAGTTTCTGGATCCCAACGTGGTCAAGGTCGTGACAGCGCAAAACGGCACGGCGCTGTATTTCAGTCGCGCACCCATCCCATGGACACGCGACGGTGCGCCCCAGGGTTTGAGCAGTCAGACGATTTTCGCGGGCGCGCAACGTCACTTGGGTATCTATGCGTATCGAGTGGATGCGTTACAGCGCGTGACCGCGTTGCAGCCCGGCGAACTGGAGCTCACGGAGAAGCTTGAACAGCTGCGCGCTTTGCAGGCCGGGATGAAGCTCGTGGTGGCTGCCGCCTCCGTGCCGCCGCCGGCAGGCGTGGATACGGAGAGCGATTTGATCCGCGTGCGTGCCGTGCTCGGAGTCGGCTGATTTGTGATGTCACTTTTGAGGCGCGCCGTTGGCGACCTTGGTGAGCTCGGAATGGTGCGCGGTCTCCAACACGTCGCTGTCCCAGCGGACCAGTAGATAACCCAGGTCCATCAGTCGCAGCACGGTACCGTCAGGAAATTCAGGACGCCGCTGCGCACGCACCCGATCGCCTTCCGCGAAGTCATGTTTTGAAGTGGGCACTCGAGTCATCGGATTGGAAGTTCGCGTTCTTGTACGCAGCCCCTGGAAGGTCGCCCATGAGCATTTCCGACTAGGGGAGCGACTACAATGTCCGCAGCACTCGGCACCAGGCCAGGAGCATCATGGCAACACGTAGCGTCACGCGCATTCTCTTCTGTTGCATGGGAAATATCTGCCGCTCGCCTACCGCGGAGGGGGTGTTTCGGCAGGTGCTCGCCACGGAAGCGCCGGATTTGCAGATCGAGATCGACTCGGCGGGCACGCACGATTATCACGTCGGCTCGCCGCCGGATCGTCGCGCCATCGAGGCGGCGAGGCGGCGGGGGATCGACTTGTCACAACTGCGCGCAAGGATGGTCGCAGTCGATGATTTCGCTCACTACGATTTGATCCTGGCGATGGACGAGGACAACTTGCTCGAGTTGCGGCGGCGCGCGCCGGCGGCTCATCGCGAGCGCATTCGTCTGATGATGGAGTTCGCGCCGCAGGCCAGTTCGCGGTATGTGCCCGATCCATACTACGGCGGCGCGCAGGGCTTCGAAGAGGTGTTGGATCTGTTGGAAGAGGCGGCGCGCGGGCTGGTGTCGGAGCTGCGCTCGATGCATCGGTCCTGAACAAACTCGGCGGCTAACAAAAAGGGCCGGCGGTTGCCCGTCGGCCCTTTGTTAGATCGAGCAGGATCGACTACTCCTCGCGGCGAGTGCCGGATGGGCCGCCCCCCCACGAGCTGCTACTGCTGCTCGGCGTAGAGCTCCACACCGTGTACTTCTCACCACCGCTGGACGCGGCGGAAGCGTGTGCTTCCGGTTCGCGCTTCGGCGGCGGAGGAGAGGACTCGCTCGCGTGCTCGCGCGGCTGCGCTTGCTCACGAGGGGCGGCATGATCCCGAGATGCCGTTTGTTCCCGAGGCGCCGCATGGTCCCGAGACTGTGCATGTTCGCGCGGCGCGTCCGACCGGGTCTGCGATGCTTCTGATCGAGCCTGCTGTGATCCTTCCGGGCGAGGCTGCACGTCCGAACGAGGTTGAGGCTGAGCATCCGGGCGAGATTGCGCATCAGAACGGGGCTGCTGCGCTTCCGAGCGAGGCTGTGCGTCCGAGCGGGGCTGTGTATCCGAACGCGATTCCGAGCGGGGCTGCTGTGGCGCTTCGGAGCGCGGCTGCGAGTCGGACCGGCTCGGTGCGGAGCTGCCGCCGAAATCGCCACCACTTCTGCCGCCGCTGCTGAACTCGCGAGGCGCAGAGGAAACATTGTCGCTGGGTGCGCCACCGCCCTGAGCCTGACCTTCGTCACCCTGGCCGCCTACGGCACCATCTTCACCGCCACGACCGCGACCACGGCGACGCCGGCCGCGACGACCCCGACCGCCGCGCTCGCCACGCTCGCCGGAGCGCTCACCGCGATCACCGGAGCGTTGCGCATCGCCTGCGGCGGCGGCAGCAGCGGCCGGAGCACCATCAGCCGATGCTGATGCCGGCGCCGCGGCAGCCTGGGCGCGCTGTGGCTGTTGCTGCTTTGCCTGCTGTTGTGAACGACCGCCGTCATGGCGACCGCCCTCAGCCGCATGTTCGCGCGGCTTGCGATCCTGTCGTTGCTGATGACCGCCGCCGTCCCGGCGCGCTTCCTGCGCGGGCTTCTCCGCACGCTGCTCCTGCTTCTCGTGCTTGCCTCCGCGATCACGATCTCGACCGCGTTGATGATCGCGATCGCCACGATCACGGCCACGACGGCTGTCGCCTCGATCACGACGTTGATCGGTGCGCCGCGGACTTTCGCGCCGCGCGGGCTCAGGCGCCGGCGGCGTACCGGTGCCGAAGAAGAAGCGCCACAACTTGACGAAAATGCCAATCTGCTCGGCCGGCTTCGGCGGCGGAGCGATGGTGGTCTCCATCGCAATCGTGGGCGGCGGCGGAACCGAGGGCACCGTCGAAGTCACCACGGCTGGAGCCGCTGCGACGGCGCGCTCTTCGCGCCTCGCGATCTCTTCTGCCGACGGTTGCGGCGCGACTGGAATCTGATGGCTGATGGCGGAATTTTCCGGCAGGTTCGCCTCGTCATCGCGCACGCGGCGGATCTCGTACGCCGGCGTTTCCAGGTACTTGTTCGGCACCATCACGACCTGCACCGCGCTCTTGTGCTCGATGTTGTTGAGCCACTCACGCTTCTCGTTCATGAGATACGTGGCGACTTCCACCGGCAGTTGTGCAATGACTTTGACGGTGCGGTCCTTGCGAGCTTCCTCGCCGATCAGGCGCAACAGCGCCAGGGCCAGCGAGTCGACGCTGCGAATCGAACCCATGCCGTTACAGCGCGGGCAGTTGATGCTGGCGGACTCGCCGATCGACGGACGCAGGCGCTGACGGGACAGCTCGAGCAGGCCGAAGCGAGAGATCCTCCCGATCTGAATACGCGCGCGATCCTGCTTGACGGCGTCACGCAGGCGATCTTCCACGGCGCGCTGATTCTTCTGCGACTCCATGTCGATGAAGTCGATGACGATCAGACCGCCGAGGTCGCGCAGTCGCAGCTGACGCGCAATTTCGTCGGCAGCTTCGAGGTTGGTGTTGAGCGCCGTGGTTTCGATATCCGTGCCGCGCGTCGCGCGGGCGGAGTTGATGTCGATGGCGACCAGCGCTTCGGTAGGGTCGATGACGATCGAGCCGCCCGAGGGCAGGTTGACCTTGTGAGAGTGCGCCGACTCGATCTGGTTCTCGATCTGGAAGCGCGTGAACAGCGGCACGCTGTCTTCGTAGAACTTCAGCTTGCGCAACCCGGCGGGCATGAAGCGCTGCATGTACTGCTGCGCCTCGGCGTAGATCTCCTGGTTGTCGATCAGGATCTCGCCGATGTCGTCGGACAGATAATCGCGCAGCGCGCGGATGATGGCCTTGGATTCCTGATAGATCAGGAACGGGGCAGGCTTGCCTTCGGCGGCCTGGGCCACCGCGTTCCAGACTTCCTTGAGATTGTCCAGATCCCACTGCAGCTCTTCGGCCGAGCGACCGACGCCGGCGGTGCGCACGATGGCGCCCATGCCTTCGGGAATCTGCACCTGGTCGAGCGCTTCACGCAGCTGCTCGCGATCTTCGCCTTCGATCCGGCGCGACACGCCGCCGGCGCGGGCATTGTTCGGCATCAGCACCAGGAAGCGCCCGGCGAGGCTGATGAAAGTGGTGAGCGCGGCGCCCTTGTTGCCGCGTTCTTCCTTTTCGACCTGGACGATGATTTCCTGACCTTCGCTCAACAGGTCGCGGATGTTGCCGCGGCCGCCGGGCGACTGGCCGTCCTTGAAATACTCGCGGGAGACTTCCTTCAGCGGCAGGAAACCGTGGCGCTCGGCGCCGTAGTCGACGAAGCAGGCCTCCAGGCTGGGCTCGACGCGAGTGATGCGTCCTTTATAGACGTTCGCTTTCTTTTGTTCCCGGGACGGGACTTCTACATCCAGATCGTAAATTCGTTGTCCATCAACCAGTGCGACGCGCAACTCCTCTTCCTGAGTCGCGTTGACTAACATTCTCTTCATGAGGCCCTTCTAAGGATTCGAAAAGGGCCGGGCGAGCACGCACGGCGGGCGCGAGCCATGGAGGCAGAAACGGGCGATCGGGGAATGTCTTCATCCGATGTTGCCAGCGCGGCCCCCTGATGTGACCGGGGAAATCCGGCGCGTTTTTTATCCTGTCGCTTTGGCGGTCCCGCACGGTGAGCGTGGGCGGTCGACCCGGAATACGAGGTGCGTCATTCCGGCATCGCCGTTCGCGCGGCCGAGCGATGGTCTGCGACCCTGTCCGGACTCAAGCAGGCAGGTCTGAGCAGAACCAACTAAGATGCGGCGCCCTTCGGTTCGAAGCGAAGCCTTCGGAGCACCGCGTATCGGTACGCGTGCGTGCGAGACCGATCGGTGTCTGGATCTGTGTCGGTACGCGCGCGGACCTGAAATCGTCGCGGAACATATCACAGGCAAAAGGTCCAATCAATGGTCAATCAATAGGTTACGAGCGCTTCCCAAGCCGACGCGATAAAGCCACATGTCCAGGTCCGTTCCCACCGACTCTCGCCTCGATAAAACCCCTGCGTCCGCCAGCGCCACCGGCACGGGTGTCAGCTATGTGGAGGCCGGCGAGGGCGAGGCCGGGCAGCGCATCGACAACTTTCTGAGCCGTATTTTGAAGGATGTGCCGCGCAGCCTGGTGTATCGGATATTGCGCACCGGTGAAGTGCGCGTGAACGGCAAACGCGCCAAGCCCGAGCATCGCTTGGCGCCGGGCGATCGAATTCGGCTGCCACCCCTGCAGCGAAAAACGGACGAGCAGCGCGCCGCCGAGCGCAGCGCTCCTTCGCGCTCACTGCGTGATTTCGTCAGCGGCGCAATCATTCACGAGGACCGCGATCTCATCGTCGTCAACAAGCCCGCCGGCGTCGCGGTTCATGGCGGCAGCGGGCTCAGCGCCGGCGTCATCGAGGCTCTGCGCGCCACGCATCCGGAACTGAAAGAGCTGGAACTGGTGCATCGACTCGACCGCGACACCAGCGGCGTGCTGTTGGTGGCCAAGCGCAGGGCGGTGTTGCGCGAATTGCATGCGCTGCTTCGAGAGCGCGACATGGAGAAACGTTATCTCGCGCTGGTGGTGGGACGTTGGCCGTTTGGCGCCAAGACCATCGATCTGCCGCTGAAGACCAATTTGAAACAGGGCGGTGAGCGCGTGGTGCGCGTTCATGCCGACGGTCAGCAGGCCATCACCACGTTCAAGCCGCTTCAGCACTTCGGCAAACTGGCCACTTTGCTGGATATTTCCTTGGGCACCGGCCGCACTCATCAGATTCGCGTGCATGCGGCGCACGCCGGGCATCCAGTCGCGGGCGATGAGAAGTACGGCGATCGCGAGCGCGACGCGAAGCTGAAGCCGTTCGGATTGAACCGCATGTTCTTACATGCACACTCGCTGACCTTCGAGCGCAAGGGTGCCAAGCCGTTCTCCGTCAGCGCGCCGCCACCGCCCGACTGGCAGGCGGTGATCGATAAGCTGAAGCAGGGGCTCAAGAGCTAGCCGGCGTACACGCGCGCTGCGCGCGTGTACGCAGGGGCTTGTCACGGAAGGTCGAAGCCGTTTTTTCTCAACGCGCCGGCCAGCCAGATCAGCGGCAGGCCAATCAGCGCCGTGGGATCCTGCGATTCGATGCGGTTGAACAGCGCCACGCCGAGCGACTCCACCTTGAAGCCGCCGGCGCAGTCATAGGGCTTGTCGCGCGCGACGTATCTTTTGATCTCATCCTCGTTGAGCTGCCGGAAATGCACGGTGGTCAGATCGACGTGACTGAGATGGGTGGTCTCGGCGGTGTTGATGACATGCACGGCGGTGTGGAACACCACGCGCTGACTGCTGAGGGATTTCAGTTGCGCAATGGCCCGCTCGCCGGAGCCGGGTTTGCCCAGCACGTCCCGGCCGCACAGGGCCAGCTGGTCCGAGCCGATGATCAGGCTATTGGTATGACGACGGGCGACCGCCTCGGCCTTGGCCCGGGCCAATCGCTGCACCAGGTCGACCGCCAACTCGCCCGGCAGCGGCTCCTCGTCCACATTCGAGGCCGCCACCGTGAAAGGAATACCCAGCCGTTCCAGCAGTTGCCGGCGATAGCTGGAGGTGGAAGCGAGCACCAGCCGGAGCCCGGAGGAGGGGGGCACGGGGGTGCTCATGGCCGGCGCTCCAGGCGCCCGCCACGGGCCGGCCTCGGTGAATCCATGAATCCGTTCACGTCCCGGATTACAAGCTGTGAGAAAACAAACATTTACGCCTTTCTTTTTTTGACACCATGGGGGGGCACCGCTAGTATACGCGCCCCATGCCGCGACCCCCGGCCGTCCACGCAGACAAAATCGTTGATGCAGAGGTCTGCGCGCGGGCGGGAAGTACGATTGCACGACGTTTTTCCGCCGCTGAGCTGCCGCGCCTGCGCGAAGCTGGCGGCCACGACGGGTCGGCGATCGAGGCGCAATTCCAGTTTTCGCAGTTCGATGGCCGCCCTGCCGTGGCAGGCGAGCTGCATGGCGTGGCCGTGCTGACGTGTCAGCGTTGCATGCGGCCCGTGGCCGTGGACATCGACGACACCTTTCAGGTGTTGCTGGTGGACGAGGAACGCAGCGACGAGCCCGGCGGCTTCGAGCCGGTGGTGGTCAAAGCCTCGCGGCTGGATCTGGGCTGGCTGGCGGAGGAGCAGGTGCTGCTCGCCTTGCCGCTGGTGCCGATGCACGAGAACGTGGATTGCGCCGCCGCCGTTGCAACTGACGAAGCTGCAGCGACGCCGGCAGCTGCAGATGAACATGAGTCGGACCCGGAAGCGGGGACGACCCATCACCCGTTCCAGAATCTGCGGGATCTGCTGCGCAAACAGTGACTGCGCGTTGTGAGCCGTATTTGGAGAGTTGGAGATAAGTCATGCCTGTTCAGAAAAGCCGAAAGACCCCGTCCAAGCGCGGCATGCACCGCTCGCACGACGGCCTCGAGCGCCCGGCGCTGTCGGTCGACCCGACCTCGGGTGAAACCCATTCCCGTCATCGCATCTCGCCGGATGGTTTCTATCGCGGCAAGAAAGTGATCGAGAGCCGCGACAAGCCCGATTCGGAATAATGTGACGGAATAAGTGACGGAATCAGTCACGGACGAGTCCGTACTCCGCACTCACATCCGAGCACCGCATCTGAGCAACCGGCCGGTCACCATCGCAGTGGACGCCATGGGGGGCGATCACGGCCCCTCGGTCACCGTGCCTGCGGCGCTCGCGGCTTTACAGCGCGATGCCGACCTGCGAATCACGCTGGTCGGCCTGAAAGATCCGGTTCAAGCGCTGTTGAACGGCGCGGCTGCAACGTTGCTGTCGCGTATTCAGCTGCGTGAGGTCTCGCAGGTCGTCACCATGGACGAAAAGCCGCAGGAAGCTCTGCGGAAAAAGAAAGATTCGTCCATGCGCGTCGCCATCGACCTGGTGAAAAACGGCGAGGCGGATGCGTGCGTGAGCGCAGGAAACACCGGCGCGCTCATGGCCACAGCGCGCTTCGTGCTGAAGACCATCGAAGGGATCGATCGGCCCGCCATCATTTCGCGCATTCGCGCGCGCCACGGTCACACTCACATGCTCGATCTGGGCGCGAACTCTGAGTGCACCGCCGAGCATTTATTCCAATTCGCGGTGATGGGCTCGGTGGTGGCAGGCGATCTGCACGGCATCGCGCGGCCGCGAATCGGCATCCTCAATATCGGCGAAGAAGAAACCAAGGGCGACAGTGTGGTGCAGGCGGCTGCGCGGCTGTTGTCCGCCAGCAAGCTGAACTACATCGGCTTCGTGGAAGGCGACGATATCTTCTCCGGCGAGGTGGATGTCGTGGTCACCGACGGTTTCACCGGCAACGTGGCGCTGAAGACCATGGAGGGGCTCGCCAACATGCTGGTCGGCGCGGTCAAAACCGAATACACCCGCAACCCGCTGCGTTATCTCGGTGCGGTGGCCTCCTGGCCGGTGCTGCGTTCGTTGCGTAAGGAATTCGATCCCCGCACCTACAACGGCGCCAGCATGGTGGGCCTGAACGGCGTGGTCATCAAGAGCCACGGCAGCGCCGACACCATCTCGTTCGCCAATGCCATCAGGGTCGGCCTGATCGAAGCGCGCAAGGGCGCGCCCACCCAGATCGCCAACCTGCTCAAGGCGCAGGCCGCGGCAGTGGCTTGAAATCGGTCACAATCGCATAATTAAGAAGTTGACAGGTGCAAAGGTTTCGGCCGGCATGACTGCCCGGCTCACACTTTGGATGGCGCGCAGCTGCTAGACTTTTTACTCATGAAGTCCCTTCCTTCGAAGATGCGTCCGCTGAAAACCGTACTCCGGGCCGTGCTGCTGCTGGCCGCTGCGCCGGCCGCTCTGGCCGCCACTTATACCTTGCCGGTGGGCGACGATACGGTCGTCGGCGAAGTGCAGAAGGTGGTCGCCGCGCACGAGGACACGCTGCTCGATATCGGCCGCCGCTATGGCGTGGGTTACGAAGAGATCGTGGCCGCCAATCCAGGCGTCGATCCGTGGCTGCCGGGGGCGGGCACCGAGGTGCTCATTCCGTCGCGTTACATCCTGCCCGACGGGCCGCGCGAAGGCATCGTCGTCAGTCTGTCCGAACATCGTTTGTTTTATTTCCCGCCCGCCAAGAAGGGCGAGGCCGCGGTGGTGCACACCTATCCCATCAGCGTGGGGCGCATGGATTGGCATACGCCGCTGGGCCTGACGCGCATCACCAGCAAGCGCGAGAAGCCGATCTGGTATCCGCCGAAATCGGTGCTCGATGAGCACGCGGCGGAAGGGCGCCCGCTGCCCAAAGCGGTGCCGCCGGGGCCGGACAATCCGCTCGGCGATTACGCCATGCGCCTTGGCATTCCCGGTGGCGCTTATCTGATCCACGGAACCAATCGTCCCTCCGGCGTGGGCATGCAAGTCACGCACGGCTGCGTGCGCATGTTTCCTGAGGACATCAAGGAGCTCTACCCGATGGTGCCGGTGAACACGGCCGTGCGCCTGATCGATCAGCCCTACAAGATGGGCTGGCGCGGCGGGGAGCTGTTCATGGAAGTGCATACGCCGCTGGAAGGCAGCAGCGCGCCCGATAAGCACAACCTCACCAATATCACCAAGCTGCTGGTGGCGGCGACTCAGGATCGCCCGAACATCGGCGCGGCCGGCGTGATCGACTGGGCCAAGGCGGAGCGCACCTTCGAGCTCGCCAGCGGCATCCCCGAGCCGGTGATGCTGCGTCCGGCGACCCCCGCCGAAGACGTGCCCGCGACGGTGCAGGTCATCAACGATACGGCTGGGAGATAGTCGGCAACGCGTTCTGACGCGCGCTGCTAAACTGCGCGCGCGGATCCCGCGGCCGAGGTCACCTAAACCACCGAGTTAGTCCATGGCCAAGGCTGTGGGATCCGCCTCGAATCTCGAATTCGGCACATCCATGTGCCTATGCAATCGCTCTTCATAGCGAAATCTTGCGGACATAAAAAAACGCCGCGGATTGCTCCGCGGCGTCTTTGTTCGCTCGAACTCGAGTCGATTACTTCGACTGCGACTTCTTGAACATGCGGTCGATCTTCTCGTTCGTAGCGTCACAGCAGGCCTGGCTCGCCTGAGCGGCCTGCAGCGCCTGGTTGGCAGCGCTCTGCGCGCTGTCGGCAGCGGAACGAGCGGACTGAGCGGCGCTGGCAGCCGAGTCAGCGGCAGCCTTGGCAGCGGCGGCATCCTGCACCGCCTTGTCGGCAGTGGCCTTGATTTCATCGACAGTCTTCTGCGACACGCAGCCGCTGGCGGCAACGAGGGCCAGCGCAGCAATACCTGCCTTCAGCGTGGTGGAGATGGCTTTCTTCATGACTTCTTTCCCCTTCGTACGGGTCGGATTAAAAAGGACCAGAGCGACAAATTTTCACGGCCTCTTAATACACGAGAGTTATGGCGGGTTCCCGTGTATCAGGCTTAGTAGCTTCTTAGTTGTAAAAGCTGCCAGCGAAGCCGAGCGCGGAGGATACAAGATTGGCCTCAGACGATAAAGCACATCCGCGCTTTCGTCGTGAGTACGCGACACTCACTGCCAGCATCGGCTCGCCCCCAGCGCCGGCAGGCGCTGACCGGTTTCATCGATGCTGAACACCGGGCAATCCTCATCCGCCACCTGACTGCCGATGGCAGTCGCGGTGGCGGTATATGCATCGCCGTCGTCTTCCACGACCAGCTCGATGCGGTACAGCTGCCGCTCGGTCTGGGCGGGCAGCTTCAGATCGTCCAGATCGTCGGTGTATTCGTGCGCGCTCAAATAGTACTTCTCTTGCGCGGCCTGCACCCGCAACAGGGCCGATTTGCCTTCGGCCCGGTTGGAGCGCAGCGCCTGGCTGCGATAGTTGGCGACCGCCACCGTGCCGAGGATGGCGACGATCGCCACCACCACCATCAGCTCGATGAGTGTGATACCCCGCTGCGCGGATCGACGAGCTTTAGTTCGCATTGGATTGACGCCAGTAGGTCTTGATGCGGCTGCCGAA
Organism: Steroidobacter gossypii; assembly: GCF_016801985.1. Lineage (GTDB taxonomy): Bacteria > Pseudomonadota > Gammaproteobacteria > Steroidobacterales > Steroidobacteraceae > Steroidobacter > Steroidobacter gossypii. The sequence goes on from NZ_JAEVLS010000002.1 coordinate 723,422, forward strand.
GTCCTTGCAGGCGTTGAGCACTTTCACGCCCGCCAGGCACGTGACTTTGTTTTCGCCTGGGAACAGGGTGGTGACACCCGGCGCGATGCCGTTGCTGCCGGCTTCTTCCCAACGATCTTGGGGAATGCGGGTCTCGCCACCGCCGCCGTTCTCGCCGCCCTCGTCGTCTTCAGTCTCGCCGTCGCGGATGTAGATGGCGGCCGAGCCGTCGAGCGCGTTGAGGAAATACGCCCGGTTCACGCCCTGCGCCGGCGAGCACGAGGCGCCGTTGTCTTCGTCAGGCAGATAGGTGGTGAACATGAGGATGTTGTCCAGAGTGGTGGCCGGCGCCAGCACCTTCTCGCCCTGGTACTGCGGAAAGTTCAATTGCAACATCCAGCCGCGAATGTTCGCGGGCAGGTTCGGATTGAGATCTTCCGTGATGTCCTCGAGATCCGCCTCGGTGACGATGTCGTACGTGTTGTACTGCTCCTGAGTGAACATCGCGAACGGCGCCTGGTCCCGGATCGCGTAGAACCGATCCTGGTTGTCGGTCGACAGCGGGTGGCCACGGTAGCCCGAACCGATCGCGACGTTGATGAACGGCCGCGCGTTGCCGACCTGTAGCAGCGCCGTATCGGGCGTATTGTAGAAGCGCCGAGTGTTGGCCCTGCTCACTGTCTGTGCATCCTTGGCGCCCAGCGATGCAATCACGCCGCCGGTGACCAGCTCACTGCGCGTCCTGCCATTGAAGATATCGAAGCGCCACAGCTGCGCGGCCATGTCGCCGACATACATGCGGTCGCCGAAGCCGTCGCCATCCAGGTCCACCACGTTCACGCCCGACGGAATGGAATGCTTCATGCGCTCGAGCTCGAGGTCTGTGCCCTCATCGCCGGCAGTCCACAGCACGCGGCCGTACAGAGCGTCGACCATGTACACCCGATTACCCACGGAAGTCTCGGGGACATAGGAGTAGCCTTCCTCGACGGAGTCATAACCGCCGCCGAACACCAGCACCAGCTTCTGCGTGTTCTGCTGTCCTTCGCTGATGTTCACGCGAGTGATCGCGGGGCGCGACCAGGCTTCACCCAAACCATCGAGGGTTTCGGGGCCGATCGACCAGAGGAAGCGCGGCGCGTTCTTGTCGGTCACATCGAGCGCGTAGTAGCGGCTGATGGACGAATTGCGGCCGGTGCTGAAGAACAGCAGGACGCGATCGTTGTCGGCGGGCTCCACATTGCCGTCGCCGTCGACGTCGTACTTCAGCACGCGCAGGTCGCCGTCGATCATGTAGTTCTTGTTGGCGATGTTTTCGTTCAAGTAGAGCGGTTTGAGACCAGGGAGCATTTCCTTGGGAATGAAGGCCCACAGCTCCCGACCGTCAGCGGCATTGTCGGTCTGACGCTCCGTGGTGGCGATGGCGTGCACATAGCCGTCATTGGTGGCGGTGAACACCACCGCGTTGTAGGTCTGGGCGACCGGATCGCCGTCATAGATCACCACGGCAGGCTGCGAGTGCATCGGATCGCCCATGGCGTTGCGCTGGTCGGAGCGCTCGACGACATCGTCGACATCGGCGCCGCGGGCCCAGTTGATCAGCTTGTCCCTTTCTGGATTGCTGGTATCGGTGCCGAGCAGGGCGGGCGTGAGCAGAGCGTTGTCGACGTGCACGGCCGCCTGGCCGTTGCCTCTGAGGCCGACGCCGGTTGGCGTTCCCGGATTGTTGCCGAGGTATGTATAGAGATTCCGATCGGCCGGAGCGGGGATTTTCATCGCCGCGCCGCCTTTCAGGATGTCGGGGCCGTCGCCGCCGGTTTCCGACCAGTAATCGCTGAACTGTTCATCGAACGCGCCGTCGCTGTCGATGGCGTCCCTGTTGCCCTTCGCCTTCAGCTTGCCTTCGACGATACGGTACTTCTTGAGGTTGCCGGGCCAATGCAGTTGGGCGGTAGGCATGAACAGCGAGATGTACAGGTCATCGAGCGTTTGGGTGCGGTTGAATGCGTTCACGGCTACGGTCGGCGCGGTCAGCGTGGAGCTGCCCTCGGTGATGTTCGCGAAAATGTCGGTGAAGACTCTGCTCAGCTGCGACAGGTCGCCCGCCTGATAAGCCTGGCCGCCACCGCGCCGAGCCGCGTCTTCCAGGTATTCGAAGGCCGGATTGTCGGTGCCACCGAACGCGTCGCCGAAGCCGATATAGAAGCTCGTGACGTTCTGGGTGCCGTCCACGTCCGAGCGCAGGTCCCGGTTGTACATGTATTCCGATAGCGCGCCGAGACACCGGCCGGGGCCGGAGCCGGAGCATGCGCCTCCCGTGACCGTGGTCCTGAAGTCGGGCAGTCCGCCGGACCCGTTTGCGCCTTCGATCCTGCGGTCGGCCTTGTTGTCGCTGGTGGGCTGGCCGTCAGTCAGGTAGACCACGTAGTTCTTCTGGCAGCTTTGGTTGGCAGGGCTGCGGTAGTTGTCGTCGCTTCGGGATGACGCGACGCTGTCGAACTCGTTGATATCGCCGCTGCAGTTGGTGGTGGTGCCGTCCGCGGAGGGCGTCGATGCCGTACAAACTCGCGAGGTGTTGCCGAAGTCGACCCTCCCGCCGCTGAAGTACTGATGCGCCTCATACAGCGTCTCCGACAGCGGCGTGCTGCCATAGGCGATGAGGCCGTTGATGCTGGAGATCATCTGATCTTTGTTGTCCGCGATTGGCGCCACTGGCTGCAGCACCAGGCCGCCGCCGTCGCCGTTGGGGTTGGTCTGAGTGGCGCCACTGACGTTCGCGCTATAGCGCATCAGACCGACGTTGACGTTGGTGACGCCGTTCAACAGCGAGGTGGCCGCCTGCTTCATCACTTCCAGTCGCGTGCCGAAGTAGGTGTACTGCGAGAACTGATTGAAGTAGGCGATGTACCTGGCGGAATACAGCGTCGCCAGCGTGCCGCCGTTGTTGCGCAAGTACGAATCCCGATTGTTGTTGGTGTAGACCGGAGTGTTGTTGCTACTGCGGCCGTTGACGTCCGGGTAGGGCGCACCGTCGTTTTCACAGTCGATCGGCGCGTTGACGCCGCTGGCTGGAATGTCGCCCTCGCTGAGCAAACCGCGCCACCGGCGCTCATTGGTGCCCTGTGTGCGCCACTGCGCGAAGCGGTCGCCGCGGAACGAGCCGGCCGAGGAGGCCAGGGGCCCGACGGCGTCCTGGCAGCGCTGATTCGCCTCGCTGACCCAGGCCAGCGATTCGCAGGTCGGCGGAACGCCCTGATCGTAGCCTGTGGTGTAGTACACGCGGCCCGAGATGCCGGCGCAGGCGCCGGTCGCTTCCGCCACGTAGTCTCGTCTTGGATCGTACGGCTCCTGCGTCGACACCCGACCCTGCATGCTTCCCGAGGTGTCGAGGATGAGCATGATGTTGGGTGGCACGCTGGAGGTCGAGATGTAGATCTCGGAGTCGTCCGCTCGCGCCGTGCCGATCAGCGCGGCCGCCGTGGCGTAGCCCAAAGTCAGCAGGCGCAGCCAGGCGCCCAGTCGACTCGAAGTCCGTTGGTTGGAACGGTTCATAGGATGTTCTTTGGGGATGTTGGCAAAGCTGGATGAAGAGAAGTCGTGGTGCCGGCAACGCGCCGTTACTGCATTCGCCCGTAAACCATGAGCCGGGTGATGGCGGTGCGGTTGGGTTGCACGAACACCATCAGGAACTGCGGACCGGTACGGTTCACGAAGGCGTTGAAATCGGCGATGGAAACTTCCGTGCCGCCGACGAAAATCTTCGACTCCGAGGTCAGCTCCAGCGCGCGCATGTTGCAGGGCTCGCCGCAATTGCGGAACGTGAGCCTGCCTGGCTGACTGCTCGGCAGGATCACCGCATCGGTGCTGGTTTCGATCGCGTCTTCCAGCAATTTGATCGGCGCCGGCTTGGCTTGCGCCAGCGCCTGTGGCGCGGCGAATGCCGTGGCCAGCAATGCGATGGCCGCGACGCGCGGGAAGATGGCAGACAGTCGAGTGAATGTTTGAACCATGATGGGTTACCTGATGTTTGCTATCGCAGCTCGGTGTCGGGGCCTTCGCCCTCTTCACCTTCACCGGGTGCGGCTGGCAGCGGCGGAATGGTGGTATCGGCCGGGGCAATGACGCCGACCGCCTGGACGTTGGTCGCGATCGCGCCTCGTTGCGACTGGCCCGTGCTTTCGATCTCGAAGTGATAGGTGGAGTAATCGTCCAGGCTCGAGCCGGGCAGCGCCGGCTGCGAGGCGCCGTCGAGCTGCGGGCGAGTCATGGCGACGAACGTGCTGTTGTCCTCGCCGACCGTGCCTCGCTGCTCCTCTTCGTCGGCGGGATTGAACTTGTTCAGCACGATCGACTTCTCGATGCCGCTTTCGGCGGCCTGGAAGGCGTTCTGGGAATACTGGACGTTACCGGCGACGATCAGGCTCAGGCTGCTGGTGTTGGCGCCCGAGATGGCGAGCACCGTGAGCACCAGGAGCAACAGCAGACCGACCACCAGAGCCGCACCCGATTGGCGGCGGGGCATTCGATCGTTGAATGACGAGGGTCGCATGTCAGGTTCCCATGGAGTTGCGGACCTGGATGGTCCGGGTGACCAGCAGGCGCCTGAAGTTGTCTTCCGGCCGGTAGGCCCTGCCGCCGGCGCCAGGGTCGTTCAGATCGCTGGTGGTGCCGTTTTCGGCGTCACGATCGCCGTATTCGTAGGTTTCGTTATTCGTGTAGCTGAGGTCGCGCGTATCCGCGCGGATCAACAGCCACACACGCACCGACACGACTTGCGCACCATCCGGAACTGCGCCTGGATTCACGTAGCCGCTCGCGACGCCGCTGGTGCCGCTCGGGTCGATGCCGAACTGGATCTGCATGTCCTCCACGCCGGGAACGATTTCCACCTCGTCCATGTCGGTCATCGGGGCCGTGCCGTTGTTCACCAGGCCCCAGCGGCGCAACGTGGGCAGGCCTTCGCGCTGTTCGGCGTCGCGATTGATGTAGTAAACATTCGCGACCAGATCGTTTACCTGACCGATGTCCGGCAGCGGGCACATGGTCGCATCGGTGCTGTTATCCACCAGTCGCGCAAATGTGCGGGTGGAGCACACCAGCAGGCGATCGTCGGAGACTGTGGAAGGAGCGACCGAGGCGCGCTGAACGATCAGCACGTCGGAGCTCGCGACGGCGCCGTTGCCCCGCGCCGCGCAGCCAAAGTTATATTGATTGTTGCTGCCATCCAGAGAAGCCATGACGTCCTTGGTGTTATCCGGATCGTCGACGGCGAGCGCGAGTCCGCACTCCGTGTTCAAGTTGCGCATTTCGACGAAGCCCGCGCCTTTGACCAGCCCCCACGAGTTGGCCATTCGGATGTCCGGCTCGATCACCGACAGCGCGAAGCGCGCGGTGTCTTGCAGCCGGGCAAAGCCTTCGTTGGCTTCGTAGTTCTCGCGACTGTAGAGATAGACCTGGATGGCGCCCGCGATCAGCACCAAGCTGATCACCAGCGCGACCATGAGCTCGATCAAGCTCACGCCGCGTAGCCGTGCACGCGACGGTGAGCGTCTCGATCGGACCATCGGGAGGTTGCTGAGCTTGCTCATGGTTCCACTTGCATCGTCAGGACATAGCTGAGCCGGTTGTCGTCCTCGGCGTCGCCGTCGCCGCTGCCCGGTTCCTTCCAGCTCACGGTGATGGTGTAGGAGTCTGGCGTTTTCGGCGGCCCGGGCACGCCTTGCACGAACTGCACCGTGCCCTGCGGGTCACCGGGCAGCAGATCCTCGATCTGCTGCTTCCACAGAAATACGTCGTGCAGGGCCATTTGATCGCGCGTGCAGTTGCCGGCCGAGATACATTCCTGTTCTTCGCCGGTCGCATTCGTGTAGGTGCCGCGAGCCCAGCGATTGGCGCGGATGCGGTCGGCCATGTCGCCTGCGAGGGTGACGGCCTGCAAACGCGAGATGGCGCTGCCGCTGGAGCGCAAGGTCGTCACATACACCCCCGCGATGCCCAGCATGCCCACGGCGAGCACCACTAGGGCGACCATGACCTCGACCATGCTGAAGCCCGCCAGTGAGCGATGCCCCAGGGAACGATGAGTTTTCATCGCGGACAGTCTCCGGTCTGGCCGATGGCGGCGGTGACTTCGTCGAAATTCCTGCTGACGCGCGTGCGGCCGGTGCCTTCGATCAGCATGGCGCGAGCGGTGGAGTTGGTGCCGATCTGCTGATTGCCCCGCGAGTCGCAGATCACGACGTTGCGAGTGGGCGATACTCCACCGGCGGGCGGCGGGGTCGGGAAGCCATTGGCCGCATAGCTGACGATGCCGCCGTTATCGTTGCGAACCGTGACGGACGCCGGCAGCGCACCGTGCCGCTCGAGGACCTCTTCCTCGTCGTCGATCATCCAGTCGCCGTCGCTATCCACGAACACGACCCATTGCGAGAACGCGCCATTGCTACAGGACGGCTGCTCCTCTTCGGCATTGGCCGTGGCGCAGACGGCGACCGTGGTCTGCCGCTTGACCGCTTCGGAGCGGGCCCGCTGGGTCGAGTGCAACAGATCGTTCGAGCCCGCGGTCAGGCGGTTGTTGCGAATGATGTCGCTGAAGGCGGGCACCCCGATGCCGAGCAGGATGGCCGCGACCGTCACCGTGATCATCAGCTCGAGGAGCGTGAAGCCGGCCATGCGTGCCGGTGGCTTGTACAAATGGGTTGGCGTCATGGGGCCGGGAATATAAAGAGCGCCTGGCCGGCCTGCCGGGCATGCCGATCAGCGGCCAACGGCAACGGATCAGCGGCATGAGCTCGCTTGATATCGTCAAATTGCCGGCGCACGCGCCGGACTTGCAGGCCTGGGAGCACCTCCTGTATATATAGTCAAATGGTGTTTATCCATACAGGTGACTTGTGTCAGAACTGACCCCTCGTCAACGCGAAATCGTCAAGCTGATTCAGGAATCGGTGCGTGACAACGGCATGCCCCCGACCCGCGCCGAGATCGCCAGCGCGATGGGCTTCAAGTCGGCCAACGCCGCCGAGGAACACCTGCGCGCGCTTCAGAAAAAAGGCGTGCTGGACATCATCCCGGGCGCCTCGCGCGGGATTCAGTTGAAAGATTCTCTTCGTGAGCAAATGGGTCTGCCGCTGATTGGTCGAGTTGCAGCCGGCAGGCCCATGCTCGCGGAGGAACACATCGAAGGGCGCTATCAGATCGATCCGAAGATCTTCGCGCCGCGCGCGCACTATCTACTGAAGGTGCGCGGCATGAGTATGAAGGACATCGGCATTCTCGACGGCGATCTGGTGGCCGTACATCGCACGCCGGAAGTGCGCAATCGCCAGGTGGTGGTCGCGCGATTGGACAACGAAGTGACCGTCAAGCGCTACAAGCAGGACGGCAAGATCGTGTGGCTGCTGCCGGAGAACGAAGAGTTCGAGCCCATCCGCGTCGACCTCAAAGAACAATCGCTGATCATCGAAGGCATCGTGGTCGGCGTGCTGCGTCAGGGCAAGTCCAAGGGCTTGTTCCAGTAACTACTGCGCCAGCAGTTGGCGGATTTCGGGCAGGCACGAGCCGCAGTTCGTGCCCGCCTTGAGCTTGCGTCCCACGTCCTGAGGCGTCGCCAGTCGCTCGCGCGCAATGGCCTTGCACAGGGTATTGCGCCCCACGCCGAAGCACGAGCACACCATCGGCCCGGGATCGTCCGCGGCCGCGGCGGTCCCGCCATTCAGCAATGACACGCGATCTTTATCGCTGACGCGTCTCTTCGCGAACAGGCTCGACAGCCACGCCCGCGAGGGCAGGTCGGTGCGCGGCGAAATGAACACACAACCGGCAATGCGCTCTTCGATCAGCAGCACGCCGCGAAACACGCCGCTTGCCGGATCCGAATATTCGATCCAATCGGCATCGCTCGAGGATGCATGCAAAAGTTCGTGCGCCCAGTCCGCGCTCGGCGGGCGGCCGCGCCCCGCGATTTCGTAGCGCATGAAATGTTCGCCTCGAATGGCCGTCCACCATGTCGTGTCCAGGTTCGGGAGCGGTGTGCGTGCCAGAACGAACCCGTGCCAGTTCACGGTGAAGGGTGTAACGCGCGCGGGAGTGTGTTTGAACTCCGGCTCACCGGACACGGGATCCACCACCGGGTTCACGAGCGCACCGACGCGAGCATCCGAGGCATTGGCGCCGTTCCAATGAATGGGCACGAACACCATGCCTCTGGGCATTTCGCCTGAGGTCTTCACGCGCGCCACCAGGGCGCCCCACTGGGTTTCGACGCGAGCCAGTTGGCCCTCGCTCACCGCTGACAACAGCGCGTCTTGAGCGTGCATGTCGATGTATGGCTCGGGCAGATGGGACGCCAGCGTCGGCGCGCGGCCGGTGCGCGTCATCGTGTGCCACTGGTCTCGGATGCGGCCAGTGTTCAATACCCAGGGAAACTCTTCCTGGAGCGCATTGACGGGCGCGCGCGGTGCAGTGGGTACGAAGCGCGCCTTGCTCTCGCGCCGATAGAAACGTCCGGATTGGAGCAGGCGAGGCGTGCCAGCGTGGCCGCGTGCCGGCACCGGCCACTGCACCGGTTCGAGCGCGTCGTACTCGGCTGAAGTGAGCTTTGCGAGACCGCCGATATCGAAGGCGCGCTCGCCGCTGTTGAGCTTCGAGAGCGCGGCGTGATCGAGGAAGATCTCGTGCGCGTTGTCGTAGTTGAAGCCGTTGTCGAAGCCGAGCCGGCGCGCGACTTCGCAGATCAGCCACCAGTCGGGCCGCGCTTCGCCGCTCAACGGCTGGAATGCGCGCTGACGCGAGATGCGGCGCTCCGAGTTGGTCACGGTGCCGTCTTTCTCTCCCCAGCCCGCGGCGGGCAGCAGAACGTGCGCGAATTCATTGGTGTCGGTGTTTTCAAAACAATCCGAGACCACCACCAGTTCGCAACGTCGCAGCGCCGCTTTGACCTTGTCTGCATCCGGCAGGCTCACCACCGGATTGGTCGCCATGATCCAGACCGCTTTCACTTTGCCGTCGTGGATGGCGTCGAACAGCTCGACCGCCTTGAGACCGGGTTTGACTACCATGCGTGGGCTGCGCCAGAAACGCTGCACCAGCTCGCGATGACGAGCGTCCTCGATGTCCATATGCGCGGCCAGCATGGTGGCCAGGCCGCCCACTTCGCGACCGCCCATGGCATTGGGCTGGCCAGTGATCGAAAACGGGCCGGCGCCCGGCTGACCGATGCGGCCAGTGAGCAAATGACAATTGATGATGCTGTTGACCTTGTCGGTGCCGGCGGTGGATTGATTCACACCCATCGAGAACGCGGTAACGACACGCGCTCGACTCGCGAACAAACGATAGAACTCCAGCAGCCTGTCTGCATGGATGCCGCAGGCAGCAGCGACGCCTTCCAGATCGCCGGCGGATGCCAGCGCGGCCTGCAGCGCTTCGTCCAAGCCTTCGGTGTGGTCGGTAACGAAGTCGTGCGCCGTATGGCCTTGTTGATGTAAATACGCGAGCAGGCCGTTGAACAGCCAGACATCGCTGCCGCCGCGCACCGGCAGATGCAGATCGGCGATCTCGCAGGTCATGGTGCGCCGTGGGTCGATCACGACGATCTGCACACCGGGGCGCTGCTGCTTCGCCTGGGCGATGCGCTGATACAGCACCGGGTGACACCAGGCCGTGTTGGACCCGACCAGCACGATCAGATCCGCCAGCTCCAGGTCTTCGTAACATACCGGCACGAGGTCTTCGCCGAATGCGCGTTTGTGACCGCTCACGGCGGAGGACATGCACAACCGCGAATTCGTGTCGATGTTGGCCGTGCCGATGAAACCCTTCATCAGCTTGTTGGCGACGTAGTAGTCCTCGGTCAGCAGCTGGCCGGAAACATACAACGCCACTGCATCGGGGCCATGCTCGTCGACGACGCGCTGGAAGCCAGCGGCGACGTGATCCAACGCGGCGTTCATGCTGGCGCGTTGGCCGTTGATGCGCGGGTAGAGCAGACGCCCTTCAGAACCCAGCGTCTGACCCAGCGCGGAGCCTTTGGAACAGAGGCGACCGAAATTGGCGGGATGCGCCGGGTCGCCCGCGATACTGACGATGTTGTTCGCGGCGTCCACTTGGGCAATGACGCCGCAACCGACGCCGCAGTAGGGGCAGGTGGTATTGATGCTCACTGACGCGCGGCCACCGCTTCACCGAAGATCAATTTGTCTCGCATTGCGCCGACGTCGCGGCCTTCGGTCATCAGCTCGCAGTACCAGGCGCCATCGCGTGTGTCGCCATACAACACTGCTCCGCGCAGTTTGTTGTTCTCGATGACAATGCGTTTGTAGATGCCACGCTTGGCGTCGCGCATCACCAACGCCTCACTACCTGGCCCGCCCAGGAAATCTCCGGCGGAGAACAGGTCGATACCGGTGACTTTGAGATGCGTCGACAGCATGGAACCGCGATAACGACCGACGCCGTGCTCCGCGAGATGTGTGGCGCAGACGCGCGCTTGTTCGTAGAGCGGCGCGACCAGGCCGTACGTGTTGTTGCGATGCTGGACACATTCGCCCACGGCGTACACGCAAGGATCGAATGTTTGCATGGTGTCGTTGACGAGCACCCCGCGGTCGCATCGCAGACCGGCGGCCTGCGCGAGGTCGATGTTCGGTCGGATGCCCGCCGCCATGACCACGAGATCGGCCTCGATGATGGTTTCATCCGCGAACTGAACACCACGGACGCGATCCGTGCCCAGGATGCCGGTGGTCTTCGCCGGCATGTGAAACTGCAGTCCGCGTTTTTCGAGCGACTGCTTCAACAGCTGTGCGGCCACCGGGTCGAGCTGGCGTTCCATCAGTGTTTCCAGCAGATGCACCACCGTGACGCGCATGCCCTGCTTGAGGAGCGCGTGCGCAGCCTCAAGGCCCAGCAGTCCTCCGCCGATGACCACCGCCTTCGAATGGGTGCGGGCGGCTTCGAGCATGGTGTTCACGTCCTGCAAATCGCGGAACGTCACAACGCCGGGCAGATCCTTGCCGGGCACCGGCAGAATGATTGGATTGGAGCCGGTCGCGAGCAGCAGGCGATCGTAGTCGGCTTCGATGCCACTGCGCGAGCGCACTTTGCGGCGTACCCGGTCGATGGAAACGGTCGGATCGCCAAGGTGCAGTGTCACGCCGTTATCCCGATACCACTCGATCGGATTGAGCACGATGTCGTCGAATCGTTTCTCGCCGGCGAGCAAAGGCGACAACAGAACGCGGTTGTAGTTGGGGTAGGGCTCGGCGCCGAACACCGTGATGTCATAGGGCTGGCCGCTGATGCCAATCAGCTCCTCGACCACCTTCATGCCGGCCATGCCATTGCCGACCACGACCAGCTTGCGGCGCTTCGTCATGCGCAGCGGCTGGGACTTGATCCAGATCTTGCCGTCGCTCACGCGAGTCGGCCAGGCGCGCACCGAGTAGTCCGCATCTTCCACGCAACGGCCGGTCGCCAGATTGAAGTGATGTTTGTAGATCGGAGAGGCTACCACCGGCTCGCCATTGAGATCGCCGACCAGGCCGCGCGACAGCACGTTGGCTTCGCTATGCGGATCGTAGTTATCCAGCGCATAGACCACATCGCCCACTCGGAAGATGGCGACCTGCCGACCATCGACCAGGGCGGCGACGCCGCTGTCCGGCAGCACGTCATCGAACGAGCACACGCTGCTCCAGATGTGAGTGCGTTTCATACGGCCTCCCGCTGCTGGGCGCGCTCGTCGCTGGTGGCGGGGCGGATCTGGCCGCGCTCCTGTACGAACACCACGTTTTCGTCGGTGCGGTCGCTGTTGACGAAGTGACGGAAACGTTTGAGGGTCTGCGGATCCTCCACGGCCTTCTTCCATTCGCACTCGTAGGTGCTGACGATGCGCGCCATGTCCGCTTCGAGCTCGGCCGCGATGCCCAGCTGGTCTTCGATCACGACCTGCTTCAAGTAGTCGAGGCCGCCTTCGAGATTGTCCATCCACACCGAAGTGCGTTGCAGTCGATCGGCGGTGCGGATGTAGAACATCAGGAAGCGATCGATGTAACGGACCAGCGTCTCGCGATCCAGGTCCCCAGCCAGCAGGTCCGCGTGGCGAGGCTTCATGCCGCCGTTGCCGCATACGTACAGATTCCAGCCTTTTTCGGTGGCGATGATGCCCACGTCTTTGCTTTGCGCCTCGGCGCACTCGCGCGTGCAGCCAGAGACGGCAAACTTGATCTTGTGAGGAGCGCGCAGGCCCTTGTATCGGTTCTCGATGTCGATGGCGAAGCCGACGCTGTCCTGAACGCCATAACGGCACCAGGTCGAACCGACGCAGGACTTCACCGTGCGCAATGCTTTGCCGTAGGCGTGGCCGGACTCGAAGCCGGCGTCGATGAGCTCGCGCCAGATCAGCGGCAGCTCGTGCACCTGCGCGCCGAACAGATCGATGCGCTGGCCGCCGGTGATCTTGGTGTACAGACCGTACTTCTTGGCGACGGCGCCGATGACGATGAGCTTGTCCGGCGTGATTTCGCCACCCGGGATGCGCGGCACCACCGAGTACGTGCCGTCCTTCTGCATGTTGGCGAGGTAGTAGTCGTTCGTGTCCTGCAAGGTCGCCTTGTCGCGCTTCAATACGAACTCGTTCCAGCACGAGGCCAGGATGGAGGCGACGGTGGGTTTGCAGATGTCGCAGCCCAGGCCGCGACCGTGCTTCTCCAGTACTTCGCCAAACGATTTGAGCTGCCCGACACGAACCAGATGAAACAGCTGCTGGCGCGAGTAACGGAAGTGCTCGCACAAGTTGTTGTTGACCGCGACGCCTCGGCTCGCCAGTTCGGCCTTGAGTAGCTGAGTGACCAGCGTGCTACAGCCGCCGCACGAAGTCGCCGCTTTGGTCGAGGACTTCAAAGCGCCCATGGTGGTGCAGCCCGCTTCGATGGCCGAGCAGATCGCGCCTTTGCTGACGTTGTTACAGGAGCAGATCATCGCCGTCGCCGGCAGGCCTGCGACACCCGCACGCTTGGGCTGCTCGCTCGCGCCGAAGCTGGGCACAATCAATTCCTCCGGGTTGGCGGGCAGGGCGGTGCCATCCAGCATCATCTGCAGCCAGATGCCGTAATCCTCGGCGTCGCCGACCAGGATGCCTCCCAGCAGCCGTGTGCCGTCCTGGTTGACGACCAGCTTCTTATAAACCTGCTTGCGTTCGTCGACGAAGGCATACGCACGCGAGCCGGGACTCGCGCAGTGAGGATCGCCGAGTGAGGCCACGTCCACGCCCATGAGCTTGAGCTTGGTGCTCATGTCGGCGCCGGTGAAACAGGGCTCCGCCGTGTCCTGCAGGCGCGCCGCGCAGACGTTCGCCATCTGGTAACCCGGCGCGACCAGGCCATACAGCTTGCCATTCCACAGCGCGCATTCGCCGATGGCAAAAATGTTCGGATCGGAGGTGCGGCAGTCGTTGTCGATTACGATGCCGCCGCGCTCGCCGATGCTCAGCCCGCAGGCGCGAGCCAGTTCGTCGCGGGGGCGAATGCCTGCCGAGAACACCACCATATCCGCTTCGAGCGAGGTGCCGTCGGCGAACTGCAATTTGTGACGGCACTGTTCGCCATCGACAATGGCAGTGGTGCTCTTGCCGGTGTGAATGCCGACGTCCATCTCGGCGATCTTCTGCCGCAACACGCGACCGCCGACATCATCGACCTGCACGGCCATGAGACGCGGCGCGAACTCGACCACGTGAGTTTTCAATCCCAGATCGCGTAGCGCCTTGGCCGCTTCCAGTCCCAGCAGACCGCCGCCGATGACGACACCGACCTTGCTGTTCGCGGCGTCCGAGCGAATCGCCTCCAGATCTTCGATGGTGCGATAGACGAAGCAGCCGGCGCGCTCGCGGCCCGGAATGGGCGGCACGAATGGAAACGAACCGGTGGCGAGCACCAACTGATCGTAGGGCAAGGTGCGGCCCTGGGCGGTGCGCACACAGCGCGCTTCGCGATCGATGCCGATCGCCCTGTCGTTCATATGTAGCGCGATGTCGTTGCGCTCGAAGAACTCTTCCTGAACCAGCGACAGATCCGCGGCACTCTTGCCGCTAAAGAAGCTGGTGAGCTGCACTCGATCGTAAGCAGGGCGGGGCTCTTCGCAGAGCACGCTGATTTCAAATGCCGTCGAGGCGGCCACCAGCCGCTCGAGCAGCCGTTGTCCGACCATGCCATTGCCAATCACGACCAGCTGTTTCGCTGACATCTTTCACCCATGATCGAGCGCCCGGCGTGGCGGGCAACGATTCGTTTGCTTGAAGGGTGGTGAGGGACAGCGAGCTGCGACAGGCCGCGCGCGGCGGGAGGTGTCTCGAGGCACTCGCTGGTGCTGCGCCCATCATTGGAGCAGCCAGGATGCCAGTAGCGTTGCAAACGGTATGCCACGTTGATGGGGCCGCGACGTCCGCGATTTATCGGCCCTGCGTGGCTGCGCTTGCTCAGATGTGGTGCGTGTGACGTTCGCAACGCACTTAAAGTGGTGCGAACGCTTGCGCGCCACGCCGTGATGCATCCGGCATGCAAGGGGCCTGACCGCTGGCACAGCCATTGCAAACCCATGGATCCGATGCCCGAAGCCACGCCCAAAACCGAGCCCACTCTGCGCGTGTTGATCGTCGATCAAAACGTCATGCGCGCCAGCATTCTCGAGGAAGGGCTGCGCGAGGCCGGCTATGTGAACGTGACGGTGCTGCGTGAGATGCACAATCTCATGCGACGGATCGTCGACCTCGATCCGGAAGTCATCGTCATCGATCTGGAGAATCCGAACCGCGACGTGCTGGAGCAGATGTTCCAGGTGTCGCGCGTGGTGCGGCGGCCCATCGCCATGTTCGTGGATCGCTCCGACACCGACATGATCGTAGCGGCCGTGGACGCAGGCGTGGGCTCGTACGTCGTCGACGGATTGAAGAAGGAGCGCGTCAAGGCCGTGCTCGATATGGCGATCAGTCGCTTCCATGCCTTCAACAAACTCCGCGAGGAGCTCGATAACGCACGTCAGGCGCTCGATGAGCGCAAGATCGTCGACCGCGCCAAAGGCATTCTGATGAAGCAGCGAGGCATGAGCGAGGAGGCCGCGTATGCACTGCTGCGTAAAGCGGCGATGAATGAAAATCGGCGCTTGAGCGAGGTCGCGCAAAGCGTGGTGACCGCAGCGAGCCTGTTGAAATGAATCCTGCTCAAATCGAACACGGAACCACGGTCGTCGGATTCATTCCGCTGCTGGATTGCGCGCCGCTCGCCGTTGCGGTCGAGAAAGGGTTCGCCGCCGAACAAGGGCTGGACCTGCGCCTGGTGCGAGAAACTTCGTGGGCCAACATTCGTGATCGCGTAGTCGTCGGTCATTTCGACGCCGCGCACATGCTCGGTCCCATGGCAATCGCGTCGACTCTTGGCGTGGGGCACCTCAAGGTGCCGATGGCGGCGCCTCTATCGCTCGGCCTCGGAGGCAGTGGCATCACCGTTTCTCTGGGCTTGTGGGACTCGATGACGGCGGAGGGTGCGTCGCTGTCCGCCAGTCCGCGTGCGCTGGGCGAAGCTCTTCGCACCGTCGTGCGCGCTCGGGAGCGAGCGCAACGGCAGCCGCTCACGTTTGCGATGGTCTATCCATTCTCCAGTCACAACTATGAGCTGCGTTACTGGCTTGCAGCGTGCGGGATTGATCCGGACCGCGATGTGCGCGTCATCGTGATTCCGCCGCCGTTGCTGGTCGATGCCATGCGCGAAGGGCAGATCGATGGGTTCTGCGTCGGCGAGCCTTGGAACAGTCTCGCGGTGGCGGCCGGCGTCGGATGCATTGCTTTGCCGACCACAGCGATCTGGCGCTTGAGTCCGGAGAAGGTGCTGGGTTGCCGTCTGGAGTGGACGCAGCGCCATCCGGACCGACTGCGAGCGCTGGTGCGCGCCGTTTATAAGTCTGCGTTGTGGTGCGAGCAGCCGGAGAATCATGCGGAGCTGTCGCGCTTGCTGGCGGAGCCGCGTTTCGTGGGCGCGCCGGCAGAGATCCTGTTGCGCGGGCTGTCGAATCGCCTTTGCATGCAGCCAGGAGGCGAGCCGCAGCGACTTGAGAATTTCTATTTGCCCGCCTCGCGGCTGGCCACGTTTCCGTGGGTAAGTCACGCGCTCTGGTTCTACTCGCAGATGGTTCGCTGGGGACAGGTTGGCTTCGATCCGGAGCATGTCCCGCAAGTGCGCGCGACTTATCGACCCGACCTGTATCGGCTGGCCCTGTCGGGCACGGCCGCGGAGATTCCCACGTCAGACACCAAGATCGAAGGCGAGTCGCAGGGGCGCGACGGATTCTTCGACGGCGCGCGCTTCGATCCCAACGATCTGTCCACCTATGCACGTAAGGCGGAATGATGAGCTCATGGAGTCGGCGAGCAGGTTTGGGCGCACTCGTGGCGGCGATGTCTGCTCCTTGTGCGGCTGCGGATTTCGGAGTGCTGGGGAACGCGCTGTCGCAGTCGAAGCCCATCATCGATGCGCGGGTCCGCTATGAGAGCGTCGATCAAACCCCGCTGGTTGAAGATGCTCACGTTGAGACGTTACGCATGCGCCTCGGCTTCGAAACCGGCAGGGCCTGGAGCACGAGCTTTCTGGCCGAGGGCGAACTCATCACGGAGCTGGAGGGCAGGTATCGCGACGACACGGCGCGAGCACGCAATCTGAACTACCCGGTCATTCCGGATCCCGAGACCGAGGAGATCAATCGGCTGCAACTGGTGAACACCGCGCTGCCGGGCACGACCGTGACCCTGGGGCGGCAGCGTATCGTGCTCGACGATCATCGCTTCGTGGGCAACGTGGGCTGGCGTCAGAACGAGCAAACATTCGACGCCGTGCGCATCGTCAACAAGTCGCTGCCGGCGCTCACTCTGGATGCCACGTATCTGAATCAGGTGAACCGCATCTTCGGTCGCGACTCGCCGCAGGGGCGATATCACGGTGACGGCGTGCTTGCCAATGCGGCGTATCGATCTGCAATCGGCAAACTCAGCGCCTTCGGTTATTGGCTCGACTTCGATGCGGCTGCTGGCTTGCAAGGCGGTTTGGATCCGACACGCGTGTCGAATGAAACGTTCGGCGTGCGCCTGACCGGTGAGCAACCATTGAGCAAGTTCCAGGTCGCGTACGCCGCGACCGTGGCACGACAAAGCGACCATGGCAGCAATCCCTTCGCCTTCGATCTCGATTACTACTCGGTGGAGCTGACCGGCACGTACCGGCAGTACAGCATGACCTTGGGACAGGAAGTCATGGAAGGGGATGGCACGGTGGGGTTCGCAACGCCCCTGGCCACCATGCATCGCTTTCACGGCTGGGCGGACAAGTTCTTGACCACGCCGGCCAATGGCATCGACGACCGCTATGTGAGCCTCGGCTATCTCGCCAAAGGCGTCGCCGCGCTCGATGATCTGTCCGCGACCGTCGTGTACCGCGACTTCGAGTCCGAGCGCCTGGCGCAGGATCTGGGCGATGAGATCGATCTGCAACTGCAGGCGAGATATCGTCGCTTCGTCGGATTACTCAAGGTCGCGCTCTACGAATCCCATGAAGGCCGCACGCCTGCGGCTTATCAGGACACCACCAAGTTCTGGGCGCAGCTGGATTACGTGTGGTGACAGTCTTGCCGCTATGAGCGGGACGGCAGGATCTTCAGCACGGTCTCCGACGGCCGGCTGAGCACGGCGCCGCGCGGGGTCACGACGATGGGACGATTCATCAGCACGGGATGCTTCACCATCTGATCGATGATCTCGTCGTCGGTCCACTTCGAGGAGTCGCCGAGGCCCAGCTTCGCCACTTCCTTCTCGCGCATCAGTTCGCGTGGCGTGAGTTTCATCTTCGCCAACAAGTCCAGCAGCGTTTTACGATCCGCGGGCGTCTTCAAATACTCCACCACGCGCGGCTCGATGCCGGCCTCGCGAATCAGCGCGAGGGTGTTGCGAGACGTGCCGCAGGCGGGATTGTGGTAGATGGTGACGTCGGCTGAGCTCATGGGAATGCTCGCAGTCCATCGAAGCTGCGAGTGTAGCCCATTCCGGCAGCAGAAGACGGTCCCGCCGCCGCGAGCGCCAGCGGCGGGATCGCGACGCGAATCAACTAGCGGCGATCAGTGTGTTTCCAGCTTGCCGATGGCGTGGCTGAGCGCGTGATCCAGCCGCTCCAGCGCGCCATCGATGGCCAGTTGTAAAGTCTCGGCGTGGTGAGTCACGGCGATGGGCGCCAGATTCGACATGCGTGCTTCCAGCATACAGCGCTTATCGGGGCCTCCCTTGCCTGCGTTCAGATCGCCAAGGTGCATTTCCACTCGGGTGATGCGATCGGCGAACTTGGCCAGCGAATCCTCGACGGTTCTGGACAGCCGTTCGGCGGTGTCTCCGGCGAGGCGGACGCGATTGTCGTGATTGACTTGTACCTGCATGCGAGCTTCCTTCGGGCCCCGGGACTGTGGAATGGGGCCTAGCCTATGAAAGGACTCGGACGGCGGTGGACTTGTTCCCGGTCGGGGAAAGATCCACAGCGGCGTCCCCACACGATGCACCATGGGGCCGCCAGGAGCATTACGCAAGCCAGCTGTGCCGCGAATCAATAAGGCGAAGCCGCAAGGCCCGCTCCGGGAGACGCGGGCCCGGAACTGGCCCGCGACGGACACGTTTTGGCCGCATGCCTTCGACCGTCATCCAGTCGTTCGAGTACGACGCCCGCACGCGGCAGCTGCACGTGCTGTTTCGCTCCGGCCGAAGTTACATCTACCAGGACGTTGCGGGCGAGACCTATCAGGCCATGCGCCGGTCGTTCTCGAAGGGCGAGTTCTTCAACGAGCACATCCGCGACAAGTACGCTTTTCGGCGCGTCGACGTCGAAGACTGAATTCCGCTGCCCGGACGGGCGTAGTCACCGCCGTTCGCCGCGGCGTATCATGGGCGTCAGAACAAAGAGTGCGCGCGCACGGGATGCGCAGGAGCATCCATGAATAAACTCACCGTGCGAGGCGTCGACGGCTCCCACCGCGATTACGGACTGGCCGCCGGCAGCATCGTCATCGGGCGCGACCCCAACAGCGACATCCATCTGAAAGACCCGCAGGTCAGCTGGAAACATGCCGTGCTGGTCAATGACGCCAGCGGCTGCATCGTCGAAGACCTCGGCAGCTCCAACGGCACGTTCGTGGGCAACTCGCGCATCCAGCGACACCTGGTGCATCCCGGTGAGCGCATCAAGATCGGCCCCTACGAACTGATCGTGCAGGCGGTGCAGGTGCCTTCGCCGAACTCGGCCAGCGAGCGCACCTTGTTCGCTGCCGCCGATCATTATGTACAACATCACCAGCAAGAGCGGGGTGCGAGCGTACAGAGCGCCGTCAGCCGGGCGGGGGTCGCCGTCAAGGAAGCAACCCAGGTGCGTGACTGGCGAGCCCTCTGGAAACGGTTGCTGCCCATCTTCAATGCCAGCGAGCTGTACGGAACGATCGAGTGGCGCACCGAGCTCATGGCGGGACTCACCGTGGCGGCGTTGTTGGTCCCGCAAGGCATCGCATATGCATTGCTGGCGGGCTTGCCGCCGGTGATGGGGTTATATGCATCCATTCTGCCCATGATCGTTTACGCGCTCACGGGCAGTTGCCGGCACGCCTCGGTCGGACCGGTGACGGTCGACTCGCTCATGCTGGTGCTGGGGTTGAGCACGATGGCGATCGCGGGGACCGCCGCTTACATCGCGCTCGCCACGTTGCTGACGATGGTCATCGGCGTTACGCAGCTCGCGATGGGCGCGCTGCGCCTGGGCTTTCTGGTCAACTTTCTGTCTTATCCGGTGCTCGCTGGCTTTACGTCCGCCATCGCAGTCATCACCGCGTTGGGCCAATTGCATCACTTCCTGGGCGTGCCCCAGCAACAGTTTCCTTATTTGTACGAAGCGATGCTGGATGTGATGTCGCGCGCGGGCGAGGCCAATGTCGCGACGCTTGCCATCGGCATCAGCTGCATTCTGCTGTTGCTGGGCTTCAGCAAGCTGTCGCCGAAGGCGCCCGGGCCCTTGGCCATGGTGGCCGTATGCACGGCCTTGTCGTTTCTGTTCGGTTTGGAACGACATGGCGTGGACGTGCTTGGCGAGGTGCCGCGAGGACTGCCGCAGCTGAGCGCGCCCGATCTCAACTGGAGCCAGATCGAGCAATTGCTGCCGGTGGCGTTGACCATGGCGCTGGTCGGCTTCGCCCAAACTGTGTCGGTGGGCAAGTCGCTTGGCAACAAACACGGTTATGACATCGACGCCAATCGCGAGTTGACCGCTCTCGGGCTGGCCAATGTGAGCTCGAGCGTATCGCAGGGTTACGCCGTCTCGGGGAGCCTCGGCCGCTCCGCACTGAATGCCTCGGCGGGCGCGAAGACGCCGATCGCAGCGATCGTCACCGCACTTTGCATTCTGCTGACGTTGCTGTTTCTGGCACCCGTGTTTCGTTATTTGCCCGACGTGACGCTCGCCGCCATCCTGGTCGTGTCCTCGCTGCGCCTGATCGACACGCGCGAGATCCGTTATCTGTTCAACGTGAAGATCACCGAGGGCCTGCTGCTGGTGTTCACGTTCCTTGCCACGCTGATCTTCGGCGTGATGACCGGGTTGTTCATGGGGGTGGTCGCGTCGATCCTGCTGTTCATCACGCTGAATACCCGGCCTTACACCGCCATTCTGGGCCGCCTGCCCAACACCAACATCTTCCGCAATGTCGAGCATTTCCCGGAAGGCGAGACCATGCCGGGCCTGGTGATCCTGCGCATCGACGCGTCCTTGTACTTCGCCAACGTGGTGTTCCTGAAAGAGCGCATCCACGAGGTCTGTCGGACCTACCCGGGCGAGTTGAAGGCGCTGATTCTCGACGCCAGCGCAGTGAACGACCTGGATTCCTCGGCGGACACGGCCTTGCATCAGCTGTCCGATGAGTTCAAGAAGAAGGGCATCACATTCTATATCGCCGGCGTGAAAGCGCCGGTGCGTCGGGTCATGCAGCGCTCGGGGCTGTACACCGCGCTCGGCGGCGATCATTTCTTTTTCACCATCGACGCGGCGGTTCGGCGCTTTCAGGAAAAGACCGGTGGGCTTGCGCGGCAGCGCCAGTCTTCTTGAGAATGGCGAGGTGAAGCGACCAATCGAAATGAATTGCCCGTGCGGCTCGGCTCGGGAGTATGAGCGCTGCTGTGGACGTTGGCATCGCGGCGGGCTCGCGCCGGACGCTGAATCGTTGATGCGATCCCGGTACTCGGCGTTCGTGCTCGCTAACGAGGAATATCTGCTCGCCACCTGGCATCCGACGAAGCGGCCCAACTCCATTACCTTCGACACAAATCAGAAGTGGCTTGGACTGAAAATCGTCGAAGCCACTTCGACAGGGGCGACCACCGCGGAAGTGGAGTTCATCGCCCGTTACCGCATCGGCGGCGGCTCCGCTGCGCGGTTGCACGAGCGAAGCCGGTTCGTGAAGGAAGCGGACCGCTGGTGGTACGTCGACGGAGATATTCGCGCGTAGACGACGGCGGCTATCACATGCCGCCGAAGCCCAGTCCCAGACCCACCTTGAGCAAAATCAACGCGCCAAAGATCGCGAACAACGCAGCGGCGACGAACCGCATCTTGCTCAGAGGGAAACGCTTGGCGAGGTTTTCGCCGAGCATCACGGCGGGAATGTTTGCGACCATCATGCCGAGCGTGGTGCCAATGGCCACCGCGGTCAGGCTCGCGTACTTGGCGCCGAGCGCCACGGTCGCAAGCTGCGTCTTATCGCCCATCTCGGCCAGAAAGAACATCACCAACGTGGTGACGAAAGCGCCGTACTTCGTGGTGGGTTGCTCGGACTCGTCCAGCGTATCGGGAACCAAGGCCCAGCCGGCGAACGCAAAGAAGGCGAGCCCGAGGATCCAGCGCAAGACTTCGGGGTTGACGGTGGTGGCCACCCAATCGCCGGCGAGCGCGGCCAGCGCGTGATTGACGATGGTGGCCAGAAAAATGCCGGCGATGATGATCCACGGCTGCCTGCGAAAACGGGCGGCCAGGACGAACGACAGCAGCTGCGTCTTATCGCCCATCTCGGCGATTGCAACCATGCCGAGCGAGGTAACCAAGGCTTCCACGGATGACTCCAGGGGCCAGCGGCTCGAATACCCATGACTTCGCCCCACCGCCGGCCCCGGCCGCGGGCAAAGTCAAAGGTCTCGCCTAGCTGATGCCGCCGACGCCATGGTCTTCGACCAAGTCTGTTGACGTCGGCTCCTTACGTTGCGTAAGGCGGCTACTCCCCAGTGACGGGGCGGGAAGATAGCGGGTCGGGCGGCGATACACAAGCTGCCCGCGCCGCCGGGCCCGTCGATCCGAGCGTTCCGCGAGTTCTCCGAGACAGAGTCGCTGGCGCTTGCTTCCTCAAGAGGAGCGTGACGGGTCGGTCAAAGGCTCGGCCAGGTCGTGCGGCGTCGAGACATGGCCCGCCGGCAGTGCTCCGGTCTGACGCTCGATCATGCGCCGGACGACCGGCAGGCCAGGGCCTTGGTGCAACTCACGCAGACGTTGCGGAATGTTTGCATCGTCCTGCGTCATGCGATTGTTGTGGCGGATGTATTCGAGCCAGGTCGGCGTTGTGAAGCGCTCGACCCAGACGTGCGGATCGGCCAGGTCTCGCAGCAGCATCCAGTTCATCGCGCCATCGCGCTTACGAATGCGCCGTCGCTCGGCCATGGTGTTCAAAAACTCGAGCACGTCCTCTTCACGAATGTTGTACTCGACGGTGATCACCACCGGGCCGGTGCGCGACTCGACAGGGACGGCGGTTTCCGGCGCCTGCCACAGGCGCAGCGGGTCCAGATTCAAGTCGTCTGTTTCGGAAAGGGGAATGCGAAGGCCCATGGCCGCGCAGATCAGCATGACGATGGCGGCCGCGACCATGGCGAGCAGTACTCCATCGCTCGCGGAGATCACGCCCCACAACCAGCTGCCACCCGCCATGCCGGCGAACGTTGTGACTTGATACAAAGAGAGTGCGCGTGCGACGACCCAGCGCGGTGTCGACAGCTGAACTGTCACGTTGAACGTCGATAGCGTCAGCACCCAGGCTGCGCCGGCGATCACCATCATCGGGACGGTGAGGGCGATGTACGGGCTGATTCCGGAAACAGCGGCCGCGATCGCGAAGGCGATGCAGGAGACTCGCGCCAGTCCTTCCGACGAAAGTCTCTGACGCAATCGTGCGCTACTCAAGGCGCCGCCGACAGCGCCAGCGCCGAACGCGCCGAGCAACAAGCCGTATGTCATCGGTCCACCGCCGAGGAGATCTCGTGCGATCAGCGGGAGCAGCGCCATCACGGAGCTGGCGCCAATACCGAACACCGCGCCTCGGACCAGAACTCTCCTGATCCCGGGTGACATCGAAACGTAACGCAGGCCGGCCGCGATGGCGATGCCGAGCGTTTCTCGAGGAAGCAGTTGCGGTGGGCGAACCGGGCGCCAGCGGGTCAGCACCCAGATCAGCGGAATGTAACTTGCCGCATTCACCGCGAACGCCGCCGCCGCTCCTGCCCCGGCCACGATCGCGCCGCCGATCGCTGGGCCCACACTGCGCGCGATGTTGAACCCCATGCTGTTGATCGCGACCGCTCCTGCCAGATGCGATCTAGGCACCATGTCGCCCACCGATGCTTGCCACGCTGGCCCGTTGAACGCCGCGCCACAGCCGATGAGAAATGTGAACAGCAGCAGCAGCCAAGGCGAGATCATGCCCAACCAGGCAAACACCGTGAGCGTGATCGAAACCAGCAGATTGAAAATCTGCGCTCCCAGCAGTACCTGCCGCCGATCCAGACTGTCGGCCATCGCGCCGGCGAACAGCGAGAACAACACGATGGGAAGCGCCACGGACGTCTGCACCAGCGCCACCATGTCGGCCGATTTCGCAATCGAAGTCATCATCCACGACGCGCCGACCGTCTGAATCAACCCACCCAGATTCGACAGCACGCTGGCGAACCAGATGGAGCGAAACACCGGAAAGCGGAACGGGGACAACGCCGAGACCGGCGGCGTGTCGTCGGCGGTGGAAGCGGAGGTGGCCTGGAGCATCACGCAATCATAGCGCGATGCGGGTGAATTCAGGGTGTGGGACGCCGAACTCAGTCTCTCAGCACCAAGTCGAGCTCACGGATCCTGGGATCCGACTGAGCATTGTGGAGCTGCTGCAATCGGTTGATTTGCGCCAGCGACGCCATCAGGATCGACAGGGCTTGCAGATAGCCTGCGCGATGAAGCCTCACGACCGACTCGGCGGGCAGGGAAGATTGAGCGCGGTCGCTGATGCTGTACAAGCCGCCAACGCGCGCTTCGGCGCCATCTTCCATGCGCAATATGACTTCCAGCGGCCGCACGAGCTGTAGCTGCGTCAACTCGTTCACGAACGCCCGCATGTCTTCGAAGTCCTGGCGCAGTTTGGAAAGTGCAGTGGCCAGTTGCTTAGCGTAGGGCGTGGGATCGCCAGCATCGTCGAACAGCCGATCGCCGTCGGGCACGCCGAACACCTCGCTGCGCTCGTCGATGGCCATGCCCAGCGCACCGGTAGCGCTGACAAAGAACGGGTAGCGCAACGAGTTCTGAGGAATGTACGTCGCATACCAATGCGAGCCGGCGACATACAGATTTCGACCTGGCTGAAAACCATACAAAGCGACGACGTTGAATTGACCTGTCTCGGTGTGCTTGAGCAAGGCCAACGGATAATCCGCGGCGGCGAGCGCGATCTCGCTCCAACCGAGGATGGCGTGTTGTTGCCGACTCGAGTGCGAGTAGTCCGGAAAGGCGCCGACGCGCAACGTACGGTGGCGGCTCGAATCGAGAGGCTGAGCGATGCATGTATCCATATGCGATTCGATGTCCATGATCAGCAGGCGCTGCGAGCACCGTAGCCCCGCGCTTGTGCGCGACGCAAGGCTCGCTTGATTAGTCATACAAATTAGTTACAGTGAGCGGGCACGGATCACAACCACACGGACGGGGGATGCATGAGAGCCAGGCAGCGCATCGTGTATGGATCGCGTATTGCTTCGTTCACTGGCGGCGGCCTGATCGTGCTGGCGGCCGCAGCGCCGAGCGAAGTGCTCGCCGCGCAAGCTTTGGAAGAAGTCGTCGTCACCGGCATCCGCGGCAGCTTGAGCGAGTCGGCGGAGATCAAGCACAGCTCGAATTCCATCCTGGACTCGATCAGCTCCGAGGACCTGGGAAAATTCCCCGATTCCAACGTTGCCGAATCCCTGCAGCGCATTCCTGGCGTCGCCATCGATCGCAGCGACGGCGAAGGTCGCTTCGTGACCGTGCGCGGCTTTGGGCCGGAGTTCAACAACGTGCTGCTCAACGGACGCACCTTCGCCAGCGACAACGAGGGTCGCGAGTTCAGCTTCGATCTGCTGGCGGCCGAGCTCATCGCGGGCGCGGACATCTATAAAAGCGCCGTGGCCAGCGTCCCCGACGGCGGCATAGGAGCCACGATCAACGTCAGAACGCCGCGGCCGCTGGACTTGGGAGGCTTCAACGCCATCGTGTCTGGCAAGGGCATGTACGAGGAGGTGAGCGAGGACGTTGCGCCCCAAGGCTTCGCATTGCTGAGCGATGTCTTTGCCGATGGCAAGTTCGGCATACTCGGCGCGGTGTCGTATCAGGAGCGCAAGTCGCTCATCAATTTCATTCGCAACAGCGGCTACTTGCCGCGTTCCATCGTCGGGCCGCCCAGCGCGCCGCTCTTCACCAACGTATTCGCGCCCCGCAATCTGGATGTCGGTCAGGAGACTCAGGATCGCAAACGTCGCGGCGTCAACATCACCGCGCAGTACCGGCCGGCGGACGATCTCACTTTGACGCTCGACGGTTTGTACAACAAGTTTGACGTCGAGTCTTCGATGCGCTCGCTGGGCAGCTGGTTCGAACCGTCGAACTACACCGCCGCGACCATTGACGACAATCGCACCGTGACCTCGCTGACCACCAATGGCAACGCCGACTTCATCGCGGAGGCGGACAATCGATATGTCACCACGCGCGCACTCGGGTTCAACATGGAATGGCAGGCGAGTGACGCGATCGGCCTGGACGCCGACGTAGCATGGTCGGAGTCCGAGAACGATGCCGGTGGCAAGAACTATTTCACGGTGATTGGCGTGGCCACGCCGTACAGCTTCACTCAAGCCAGTGGCAGCGGATTTCCATCGGTGTTCGGCTATTCATCCAGCCTCACCGATCCAAACGTCGGCCGCACGCACCTCGCGCAGCGCAGCGGAGATGATCAGCGAGAGCAGGTGGTCGAGTCCAAGCTGAAGCTCGAGTGGAGTCCGGAAGGCGATTTCCTTGAAGCCGCGCGAATCGGCGCGCTGTTGACGCGGCGAGAGAAGGAAACAAGGTCCATAGCGACCGATGGCAACATCACTTGCTTGTACTGCGGCTATCCCACGCTGACCGATCCCGGCCTGCTGCGCCCGTTGGATCTCGGCAGCTTCCTCGGCGGGGGCGGATCGGTGCCCAAGCGTTTTCAAACATATGACCCCGAGGCTTACTTCGCATTTCTCGAAAGTGCCCAGGCGGCGGCGGCACTCGACGCGGCGAGGGGCGTGGCGCCAGGCACGAGCGCAGCCGCGCTGGCGCAGGCGGGTGGCTTCGTTGCGGTTCCTCAATCGAGCTCCTATAGCATCGACGAAGATGTGCTCGCGGGCTTCGTCGAGTTCGACTTCGGCGGAACATTGGGATCGATGCCATGGTTCCTCAACCTTGGCGTGCGCTACTCGCGCACCGAGATCGATGCCGCGGGTCAGCAGCTCGAACTGATCGACATTCTGCCGGTGGCGGGAGATCCGACGATTTACCAGGGCGTGTTCGCCAACGACGGCGATCCACAGCCGACGCGACGCAGCTCCAGCTATAACGACGTGCTGCCGAGCCTGAACTTCAAGCTCGAGCTGACGCCCGAAATCGTCGGCAGGTTCTCGGCATCGCGAACGCTCAGTCGTCCTCAGGTGCAGGACCTCGCGCCTCGCACGAATATCGACACGCTGCGGCCGGCGAGCCTGGCGGCGAGCGGCGGCAATCCGGATCTGAAGCCGTACACTGCCGACAACTACGATGTTTCGCTGGAATGGTATCCCGACAGAACCACCATGCTCAGCGCCGCCTTGTTCTACAAGGATGTGAAAGACTTCATCGTGCAAACGCGCGCCGACGAAACATTCACTATCATCAACTCGGGCAACTTGCCGGTCGGCGGCTTGATCACGGGCCCGAACGAAGCCAGGTTCAGTGTGCGTCGACCGCGCAATCTCGATAATGCGACGGTGCGTGGCGCGGAGTTGAACCTCGTCTACTCATTCACGAATTTGCCGGGCTGGCTGAGCGGATTCGGCACGCAGCTCAATGCGACGTTTGTCGAAAGCAATGTGGCCTTCGCACCCGAATCCGATACGGTGTCGTTTGCGCTGGAAGGTCTGGGCGACTCGCGCAATGCGACCTTGTTTTACGAGTACCAACGGATTGGGGTGCGCGTCGCATATAACTGGCGCGACGGATTTCTGGAGCAATTGGTCACTTCCGGTCAGGGCGGCGATCCCGTGTACCGTCGCACTTATGAGCAGATGGATTTGCGACTTAGCTTCATGCTCACCGACCAGGTTCAGACCTTTCTCGAGGGCACCAACGTGCTCGGCGAGGAGATCATCACCACCGGCCGCTTCGACAATCAGGTGCTCAGCTATATCGACACCGGAGCCCGATGGGCATTGGGCCTGCGCGCGACGTTCTGAGCTTCGATGAGCTTGCGGGCGCGAGTTTCAGAGGCGTAGCATGTCTTGCGCATAGTTGAAGCCGAACGCTGTCCTGTTTCGATTCAGCGGGAGAGAGCGATGGCAGATCCGGTCGCGTGGCGCCTTTCTGGCGACTACTTCGAGAACTGCAGTTGCAGCGTGGTATGCCCCTGTCTCGTGTCGGCGGGTCCGCCGTTGAGCGCGCGACCCACCGAGGGCTTTTGCAACGTCCCGTTGATCTTTCATATCGAGAGTGGCCACTACGACGAGGTCGTGCTGGATGGCCTGAATGTGCTGGTGGTTCTTCAGGCACCCGGTGTGATGGCGGAGGGAAATTGGTCACTGGCCACTTACATCGATGAGCGCGCCGATGACAAGCAGACCGAGGCGCTGGCTGCGATCTTCAGCGGTGCTGCCGGAGGCCCGATGGCGGCGTTCACGCCGCTGATCAGCAAGAATCTCGGCGTGACCAAGGTGCCCATCACCTTCAAGATCGACGGCAAGACGCGGTCCGCGGAGATTCCGGGCATCCTGCACATGTCCGTGGATCCCTTGCCGACCATGCATCCGAGCGGGGAGATGCGGGTGAATCTCGGCCATCCGGTTCGTCCTGACGAGATGGTGCTGGCGGTCGGCGCCGCCGGCAGCACATTCAGCGATCGAGGGACACGTTGGGACAATTCAGGCAAGAACGGCCTCTACGCAGCCATCCAATGGTCGAATCTGTCGTGATCGTCTGCTAGCGACGCCCGATCGGAAGGATTACGCTGCCGACGCGACGAGAGGATCGCTCCGAATGGATGGTGCTGGATGCGACGGCTGTTACACGGACTGCTGGTATTGCTCGCATTTTCCTGCCATGCCGATGACACGGCGGGATATCAGGAATGGCTGAAGTTCAAGCAGGCCATGCAGGCGGAAGCCGGCGGGCCGACGGGCATGTATGCAATTCAGGACATGATCGAGCTGGGCGCGGGCGAAAGCGCTCATCTGCCGGCGAGGCAATCTGCGGAGAAGAAAGACAACCTGCGCTGGTTGAAAAAGCCGGCATCGGCAGCGCTCGCCATAGTGAAATTTGCCGATCAGCGCGCCATCGTCAGCGGACCAGGCATTCAATCGACCGATCTGTTGCAAACCCAGGGCAAAGCGGTGCCGTTGGGCGATGGGCTCGCGGTCAAAGGCACGCTGTTGCGAGACAAGACACTGAAGCTCTGGCTCTACGATGCCAACTTACCCGCGAAACGGAATTTCAAACAGCTCGACTTCTATCCGTACGATCCGCGCGGCCGCATCACCGGCCGCTTTCGACGCAACGAGCAGCCAGTCGCGGTGAGCTATCTCGATTCGCGCGACCAGGCCGGCACCATGTACGAAGTCGGTGTGATCGAGGCGACCATCGAAGGCAAGCAGTACGATCTGAAGACCGTCAGCTACAAGAATCGATGGAAGGAGATCGATTTCCTGCTGTTACTGTTACGTGACGGCACGTCGGGCAAGACGACCTACGGCGGTGGCCGGGTCGTCGAAATCGCCATTCCCAAAGGCGCGCCGCCGGCGTCGGTCACCTTTGACCTCAATCTGGCGTACAGCTTTTTGTGCGCGCACTCCGAGTTCTACAACTGCCCCTTGGTGCTGACTAATCGGGTCGGCGTCGAGTTGCCGTTCGGAGAAAAGTTTCCGCCGCAGATGAGCAATCAGTGAGCCATCGCCGTTCCGATTTTTGCTCCCGTCTCTATAAACCCGTCGCGGGTTCGATGCATCGGATCCGTTCATGAGGCAGCAACAACGAGACTCCGCGGTTCATTGGGTGGCGTGGACAACACTTCTGTTGGGACTGACATTCAGCGTCTGCTCGCCAGGACAGGAGGCGCCGAGCGCCACGCCCGTACCATGGAGCGCGCCAGCGTCCGTGAGCGTGGTGGAAGAAGAAAGGACTTTCGAGAATGAGGAAGCGACGCTCAGCGGAACGCTCTACGTGGCTCGAGATCGCAAGCCCCAGTCGGCCATCGTCGTGACGCATTCAGCCGCCGCCGCACAACGCGATCTACCGCTTTATCAGCATTTGAAACAGATGCTTCCCGCGCTTGGCATTGCCGTCTTCATCTACGACAGGCGGGGCAGCGGCAAATCGGGCGGCGATCTGCGAACCAGCGACTACGCGATGCTCGCTGACGACGCCATTGCCGCCGTTCGAATGCTGAAGACCGATTCGCGTATCGACTCACGACGCGTTGGAATCTGGGGACTCAGCCAGGGCGGCTGGCTGGCGCTTCTGGCCGCATCGCGCAGTTCCGAGCCCGCCTTTGTCATTTCTGTGTCGGCGCCGCTGGTGACTCCGGACGTACAGATGATGTTCCGCTCCATCAACAGTCTGCGCGTGCATGGTTACCCGCAGGCCGAGATCGACCAGATGATCGCAACTCGCAAAGCTGTGGATGACTACATGCGCGGCTCCGGTGATCGCGCGACCGCTCAGCGCCTGGTCGATGCGGCGAAGATCAAGCCCTGGTTCAAGCTGCTCTACATGGGCGAGACGGTGACGGACCGCGCGACCTCGCGCTGGCGTAAGGAGATCGAGTTCGATCCACTGAAAACGCTGGAGGGCGTCAAGATCCCGGCGCTGGTGATTTTTGGAGCCGCAGATCCTGTCGTGCCAGTTGACGTTTCAGTGAAGCGGCTGCGAGCCGCGCATCCGAAGCTCGACATTGCGGTCATCGCCGGCGCTGATCACGCAATGCAATTGTCAGTGCCCGTGCAGGTTCAGATGGATCCCGCCCGCACTCTCGAGGAAGCGCCGCAAGCGGCGGAGTACTTCGCGATCCTCGCCAGTTGGCTGACGGAGCACGCATTGACCACCTCGATCGGGCGCTAGCTTGACCTGCACCCAAGGGCAAGCCGTATAGTGGAGTCGTGCAGCGCTGAAGCGCGCGGGATGACACTCACTCATGGCTCCAGACCCAAGACGTGCAAGCGTAGGCACCGATGAGACGATAACAACCAGTCTGGACCGGGCGCCGCAGGAAGCCTTGAGTGCGCTGTTCCTGAGGTTCTTGAAATTCGGCGCCATGGCGTGGGGTGGCCCCATGGCGCAGATCGCCATGCTGCGCCGATCGCTGGTTGAAGAACAACACTGGGTTTCCTCGGAGCACTTCAACCGCATTCTGGCGCTGTATCAGGTGCTGCCGGGACCGGAAGCGCACGAGATGTGTGTGTATTTCGGCACTCTGGCGCGCGGCCGCATCGGAGGTTTGCTCGCAGGCCTCGGATTCATGCTGCCGGGCTTCCTGCTGATCCTGGTATTGTCGTGGGCGTATTTTCATCTGGGTCTGGACCTGCGCGGCAATCTGTCGCTGTTGTTTGCAGCAGCGCAAGCGGCGGTGATCGCGCTCATCGTCCGTGCCGTTCATCGAATCGGCAGCCATGTCCTGCTGAATCCATGGTTATGGGGCATCGGTGTAGGCAGCTTCCTCGGGCAACTCATGGGCGTGCACTTCGCCGTGCTGTTGACGTGCGGCGGGCTCATCTATTTCATCCAGCGCTTCAACCCGACACTGACCGTCGTCCTGCTGGTGCTTTGCTTTGCCGGACTCGTAGGCAGCTATGGGATCTACGGCTTGTTCGATTCATCGCCGCTGACGCAGCCCGTCGTGGTCGACGCGCTTGGCTCCGAGGCCTTACGGCAAGCCTCTCTGGCAGCACTGTTCTGGTCGGGGCTCAAAGCCGGCTTGCTCACGTTTGGTGGCGCGTACACGGTCATTCCATTTCTGCAGCGGGATGCGGTGTCTCAAGGCGCATGGATGTCGAACGCGCAGTTCATGGACGGCATCGCGTTATCCGGATTGCTGCCGGCGCCGCTGATCATTTTCTCGACGTTCGTCGGCTATGCGGGCGGGGGGCTGGCGGGAGCCATCGTGATGACGGTCGCGATCTTTCTTCCGGCGTTCGTGCTTCCCATCCTGATCCACGAGCCGCTCGATCGTCTGCTCCACGATACTCGCATCCGAGATTTCCTGGATGGGATCACCGCCGCAGTGGTCGGCCTGATCGCCGGAACCGCTGTGGCCTTACTGATGGCGGCTGTGAAGGATGCCTACACTGCCGCGGTGTTCCTCGTGTCCGCCGGGCTGCTGTTCTATTCGAATCACAGGCTGATCGTGCCGCTGGTCATCGCCGGCGCCGCGGTCGTAGGTGCTTTTGCGATGGCAGTCACTTGAGAAAGGCGTGCGACTTGAAATTCCGGGTCGCGTCGCCATCGAGGGCGCTATACAGTAACGATATGGGCGCGCGGCTTCGGTGGGCGGCACGCGCCGACATCAGCCCACGGCAACCAAAGGAGGTGATCCAAGTGGCACATTTAAACGTTGGCTCGGCCGCGTCTCTAGGGGCGCTGGTTGGTAGCGAGGTTCATCGGCGTTAGTCGGTGCCTCTTGCTGGCCAGGAGGCCATAGAGGATGCGCGCAGGCTTTCGTCACGCGCGCGACCGGGTCCAACGGATGGACGCTCCGATGCAGTTGCCGTGCGGATGACCTTGGTTCGCACGTAGTTTGCTTCGAGCAGGGATGGCGGAGTTCGCAAGGACTCCGCCATTTTCTTTGGTCTATGCGGAGTCGCTAAAACTCCAGCGCCGCAGCCACGCCTCGGTACTGAGGTGCTCCCCGATGATCTCCGCAGCGGCCGGGCTCAGGCCGACGTTGGCGCCGGTGAGTGCAGCCTCGACTTTGCGCCGATCCAACAGCTGATGTTCGATAAGTTGTCCCTCGAGCATCAGCTCCCTGACGAACTCCAGGTTGTTTTGTAACAGGACGTTCATGGCCACGCCGATCGAGCCCTTGCGACGTCGCTGCACGACTCTTGAAGGGAGCACGTCCATGAATGCCCGACGCTCCAGAGCGCGGTCCCAACCGGCCGCGGTGTGCATGTAAACGGGAATCTGCAAGCACAGATCCACAAGCGGCTGCGATATCAACGGGCAAACGTACTCCGGATCTCCGCGCTCGGCGAAGGGAGAATAGAAATAGACGCCGTAGCCGCGCATCTGATACAGGTGTCGCAACTTCGCCGGAGGAAGCCGTCCACGAGTCGCAGTGTATCGGTGCCAGAAGAAGTCTGGTTCGTTCGCTGCCGCGCGAAGTACGTCTGGGCTGACCACCGAACGTTCACGGACGGACTTGACCATCTCATCGACACGAGCGATGGGAAGCAAAGCCCGACAGGCCTGCCACAGGACCGACCCCAGCGACAGGTTGTCCATGCGGGCGATCGAAAGCGCTAGATCGAAGCATCCATTCGTCCCGAAGTGTGCGCGCATCTGATCCGCCAATGCGAGAGGGACAGGTCCTTGGTAGAAGACGGCATCGCCGCCAACGCCAGTAAAGTAGGCAGCCGCGCCCGTGTCCTGCGCGAGCTTTCGTTCGACTTCTTGCGTCAGCGTTCGGTAGATGAGGCCGAGTGGCACAGTCGTTCTGGCGCAATCGAGCATGCCACGCAAATCGTGCGCCGGACTTTGCGACGGGCGCTCGATGAGTTCGCAGTCATGGCCGCTCAATGCGAGGCGAGCGAAGAAGCGCTCGTCGGAGTTCACACCCGCCAGGCCGTAGTAGTTCAAGCAGGTGATCCGTGGGCGCGATGGAGCCGAGGCCAGGCAGTGAAGCAGTACCGATGAATCCAGCCCTCCGGAAAGCAGATGCACGATCCGTGGATACCTGCTTGCCCACGCCGTAACCACCTGTTCGGTGCGTGCGCGAACGTGTCGGGTACTTTCTTCGATGCTGTTGGGCCACTCGCGACGGGCGATGCTCACGGGGTCCCACAATTGTCGACTGGCCGTGATCTTGCCATCGCGCAGCTCGATGCATTCGCCTGGATGAACCTGGCTGATCTCCCGGAGTCCGGTAGCTCGGCTCTGTGGGTCCGCGCAGCAGAGATGGCGAGCGATGTAGTGCCAGTCGATGGTGCAGCCATCGAGCCCGGCCATGCGCGCATCGTCCGCCCAGGAGAAGAAGATCAACAGGTTTGAAATCGCTGCGTAGTAACACGGCAAAACGCCGGTCGGATCTCGCAGGACCCGCAGCGTCGAGTTGCTGGTGGAGCAAATGAACGAGACGTAGCGTCCCCAGTAGCGATCGACCAGGTGCGTTCCGCCGCTGGCAACGATTCGATCCGACTCCGACTCGGAGAGCTGCACTCGAGCGCCGGGCTCGCGTTCCAGCGTCGCACAATCGAACAAAGTACCCAGCACGAGGCCGTCGCCTCTCGGGAAGGCGATACTCTCGGTCGATGGCGGCCGCAAACCGGTGAGATACACGCGCAAGCCAGGGACATCCATCGCGGTGGTCCATCGATCCGATGAGCACTCAAGGCGACGCTCAAGCTCGCGTGCGTTGATGCGCGCGCTCTCGCTGCGTGGATCCCATGTCGCGGCAAGAAAGCGGAACATCGATCGATGCGCGGTCAAACGACCATGATGGGCGTGAACAACGCCACGCGGTCGAGGGTATCGTTGAGTACGGCCTCTCCATCTTGCAACCAGCAGTGAGCCCCGAACGGGGCCTGGCGAACGCCGAATACCCACCGTGGCTGCCAACCGAAGCGCCCCAGAAAGTACAGCAGCGTCAGGGACTGAAACAAACACCGTTGGTGGCCGCTGAACACGAACGGCCGCAGCCAGTAGAAATCCTCCAGTAGTGATGCGAGGTCGGCGTCGGGTCGAGAGTCGCCGCGGCGTTTCGCAATCTTGTGTGTGATGTGTTCGATCGATTGGAAGCGAAGCGCGGCCTTCGCTTTGATCGTGGACCAGATCATCGCCGGCAAGTAGCACTCGGCACGTTGCCAGGTCGATGCAGGGGGTTGTGGAATGAGCTGGGGTTCGGGTATCAATGCCCGGCGGGGCGTAGGAATGCTCGCGGGCGTTGCGGCTTTTCCGTGTGATGGCGTTCTGGTCAGGATGCCCTGCGCGATCAAGTCATCGATGATCCCGTCCGCGGTCTGCGGCGACAAACTGCGATCTGCTGGCGGCGTGCTCGCAGCGGGCCAGCCCGGAACTCGTCTCGCGAGCAGCTGGGTTTGGTGCCTGGGAAGTGCGAGATACCGATTCCGCTTGAGGTCGAGCAGGACCACATCGGGAACGCTGCAGATGAAGATGTGCGGCTGCAGGTAAAGCGGCGGTTGCATGGCGACGCGGGCGGCGCTCGAGCGCCGCACACGTTCGGTTCGTTACCGGCCCATCAACACTCGTTGCCCCACCACGTCTTGTTTGCTTCGCAGCCCGCGGGGTTGAATTCGTGATCGCGACCGCCGATACCCTTTGTTTCTTCAGTGACGGTACCGAGCTCCAGTGGCTGCTCGAGCGACATCTCGTTGACCTGCATGGCGAACCTCCTTGTGCGTTACGCGTCGCCGATCTCAACGGACGAGGCATTTATTGTCAAGCAATGTACGAGCAGATCGATTTCAGATTGCCTGTGCGGAGGCGGGTTTGGATTACAGCAGTTCGTCGGACGCCATCGCGGACTCGATCTGATCGAAGTAGCGTAGGTGCGCGAGCGCGGTCGTTGTCTCGCTCGGGGCGTCGCAGCTGCAGTTCCAAACTTCCTGGCGCCGGATTTCTTGCAGAAGGTTGAAATACGCGACGTCGCGGATGCCTGCGCGTTCGAGCACGACAGCCGGCAGGAACCACGATGGGTGATCGTCGGTGCGCACTTCGTCGGAGCCGTTGTCGAGGAGCAGCCACGGCACGGCCTGTTCTTCAGGCCGCCTGCCATTCTGGAACGGCACTTGCGCAAACACTCGATTGAGCGGCGGCATATGATCGCTGTAGACGAGCAATAGCGTTCGGCGCTGCCGCGATTCGACGAAATCGATCAACCGGGCAAGCTGCTGGTCGGTGGCCTGAACCATGGCCATATAAGTTTGCAGAGCCGACTGTGTCGTAGCATCCAACCCGGCGATTTGAATCTCGGGTCGCTCATTCGACGCCAGTGGCACATCGTCATAGGGGCCGTGATTCTGGATGCTGATCGCCATGATCATCTGCGGCGCGCCATCGTCGTCCATCTCCGCCATGACGCGCTCTACCAGCGCTGCATCGCTCACATAGTGACCATGGCGCTCGGCGCCATCGAAAGCCGGGCCATTGATGAAGCGGTCGAAGCCCATGGCTCGGAACGCGTCGTTGCGATTCCAGAACGCGCCGCCGTTGGGATGGAGCGCCAACGTTCGATAGTCGCGCGCTTTCAATTCGCGCACCAAGCCGGGAATCTCCGAGCGCCTGAGCTGCAGATAGGGATATCTCACGCGTGCGAACGCGGCGAGCGGCAATCCGGTGAGCACCTCGAACTCGGTTCGAATCGTGCCGCCGCCGAACGTCGGGACATGCAGATTCCCGGACCAGCCGCGGCTCATGGCGGCGCGCAAGCGTGGAAGGGCATCGTAGTCGACGCCGGCGAGACGGCTCGGGTCGAACAGCGATTCACTCTGGAAGATGATGATGTCGGGAAGTTCGGTTCGCTCCACCGCTGCAACGGGCAGCGGAGCGAGCAGGCTGCGATCGTGAAGGACGCGACGCGCTTGCTCGAGGTTGACTGAATCTGGCGAGTCGTCGGCCAACTCCCAATAGAACAGCAGCATGTTGGTGATGATGCCCGTGCGCGCAGCGCTGTCGCGAGGCGCCCACGGCTCGAACTCCAGATTGCCGGCGTTGTAAATCACTTTCCACGGAGCGCTGCCGTGGGCGAGCGAAATCGCCAGAACAACTGCCGCCAATGCGATCGCTCCACGCGAACGACCTTTCAAGAACTCGATGGTCGGCTCCCTGCGGACCAGCAACAGCGTCACGGACAATGTCAGGATGGCAAAACACAGCTGCATTCGTGAGCTGGCGAGATACTGCGCGAAGAACGAGTAGCTCACGCCGAGTGTTTTCAAGAAACGAAAGTCGTCGGGCAGCAACGGCGTGGCCAGCTCCTGCATCTTCAGATGGTTGACGAAGTACACGGCGCCCAATGCGAGGACGGTCAGCCAGTTTGACAGAAGAAGCCGTCGCGTGATCACCAGGAAGGCGGCATTGAGAATCAGCACGGGTAACAAGTTCAGCGCGGCCAGCCCCCAGATGCGTGGTGTCGACAAGGTCAATGGCCAGGGCAGGGCCGGGTCGAGCCAGCACAGCAGCAGCACGTACGCCAATGGCGTGATCCACAGGGCGTACTTGATCGCACCGCTTGACCAAACCGATCCTGGATGGAGTGCCGCGGAAGCAGGGTTGGAGTTTGTTTCGTAACGGTTCACGGGCGATGGCTGGCTGGCGTCGTATTCGTGGCAGTGAGGTCAGCTGGTTTGGGAGCGTGCGTCGGACACTTCGGGATCACGGGTTCGTCCGCGAGCTCCTGGTCAAATTCTCCCTCCATCAGAATCTCGACGCGTCGATTCAACTGCTGCGCCTCGCTCGCGGCGGCGAAGCTCATCGGCCTGCGTTCGCCGACGCTGACGACTTCGATCGGCACGCGGCGCAGGCCGGAAGAAATGAGCGTCCGTCGCACTTCGCGAGCGCGTTTCAATGCGAGCGTTTCGTTATAACGGCAGGTTCCCACGGAGTCGCTGTGGCCGACCACGACGATTCGCGCGGGCCGCGCCTGGCGCAAGCGTTGTGCAAGCTTTGAAGTCGCTCGACGAACCGGTGCACGCAGCCCCGCCTCATTGAAACAGAAATGCAGCGAGGGGCCTTGGCGCACCAGCAAAGGGTCCGAGTAGGTCGCCAACGGCGTCTGTGCGGATGTCGTTCCATCCCAGGCCGCGGCATCGGTTTCGGCGCGTCGCTGGAGAGAAGAGGGCAGCGAGCGTTGCCTCTGCTCCAGCACGTCCGACGTCATGGCTGCGACACCACTGTCGGTGCACGTGTCCTCCAGAAGCTGACGAGCCTGCTCGAAGTCTGGCGGTGGCCGCAGCCCGGTGGCGGGATCGATCGGCTTGCGCAAGCGATGCGACAGCAGCGTCAGGCGCATGGCCGCGCCCAGGGCCGTATGGCCAAACTGTTGTGCCGTCATCTCCAGCGGCGCGATGTCATCGCGCTCCCCGATGCGCCCACCGAAATACAACAGGCGGCCGATGTCATTTGCCAGTTGGCCGTCGGCGTCCAGCAACGGTTGGAGTGCTTCGCGGTCTTGGTCCGTCGTGGGAGCGGTGACGGAAATCTGCAGCGGCTCGCTCATGATTTCTCTTTCTGACGGTCCGAGTTGCAGGCGCGCGCGAAGTTGATAGTCGCCGGGGGCCGGAAAGGTCCAGCCATCCTGACCGTAATAGACAGGAACGGTTTGCTCGGTCTGCGCGCCCGGCGGCAGCAGGGCGTCCTCATCGTTGGTGGGCTCGAAGAAGCTCATGGGTTGCAGTGTCTGCCATTCTTCAGCGCCGGCCTCGCGATAGTCGAACGTCAACATGCCATAGCGGGGGTTCAATCGCCCCACGATGGGCAGCGCCTCCTCGCCGCGGTTCGTCACCATCACCCGCACTCCGACCGGATAGCCCAGCGGATAGGGCGCCGGCTGGGCTTGCAAGCGGATTTCAGCGAACGGGACTTCTTCGTCTTGTTCCGTATTCGCATCGGGCTCTGCCGCCGCGGCTGTGGGCAGCAGCATCAATCTCTTCAACCTGCGCATCGCCACTCCCCAGCGTGAACGGTCCTCCAGCGCGGGAACCTGCTCCCGCACGTCCTCGCACTCGGTGGGTGACACCCGCCGATGTGCAAACGGGGAATTGTCGGGCCCCGGCAGCACTTCGCGCGGAGCCGCGGTTTGAAAAAAACGGATGGTCTGCGGGCTTAGTTCCATCAGCGGTGGCTCGATCAGGCGCCAGCCACGCTTTTGCTGCTCCGAGATGCAGCGGGTGGGGGCTTCCAGCGTCAGGCGCCCATCCAGCATCTGGGCGGCATCCGCGTGGTCCCTGTTCAATGCGTGCAACAACTCGTGCACGAAGGTCCTTAGCTGCAGAGTGCCGATGAGGGTTGGCGCATGTTCGCGGAAGAATCGCTCGGTGGTCCTCGGTGCGACGGCGAAACCCTCGCGGCCCGCGGTATCGAACATGATCCCGAACAATTCCTCGCCATTGTCGGCGATCAACGAATTCACGAACAACGCATACAGCGAGGCGTCCACGCCTTGCGTGGGGTTGCTGCGCCAGGCCGTGACGAACTGGAACAGGTCGGCCCGATCGAGCGGGCCGCTTTCCGGATCATAGGGCAGCCCGGTCTGGTCCACGCCGGGTATCAGCTCGATGCCGCCGCCTCGCATGATGGATTCGAGCGACACCGGATTGTCGGTCTCGGCCACCTCGAAACTGATGGGCTCGACCTGCCCCAGCGCATCGATCTCCAGCGCCACCGAATAGCGCTGGCGCGCGCAACTCGGTCGGTCGCATTCGTCCGCCGGCCAGAACATGGCCCACAGCAGCAGCACTCCGGCTGCTGACGCAATCACAGCGAGCGCATACCAGGCCGCCTTGCGGCCCCGACCGGCGTCGCCGCCGGCGGGCGCCGGGCTTTCGTCGTTTGCTCCCGTCATGCTGGTGGATCGGCTGGGTATCGGGCACAAAGCGTACCACCTCGGCCGGGGGCCGAGCCGATTCGCATTCTCCACTTAGATAGGATCGAATTCATCACCCGATGGATTCCGATTGATCAAACGTCGCGGCGACGTTGAGTACATATCTCCCGCATGGAGGAGCGTTCAGTGCCACCCCATGACTCAAGCGCTGGTTCGCCGGGATTGTTTCCGATGCAGTTCTGGGCACGCTGATTCCAGCCGCGTCCCGCTCGTACAAGATGATTCAACGGGAGTTCTCGACCATGGCATCTCCATAGCCACTTTTTCGGCGGAGAAGCGTCATGAAGAACACACCCATCCTTGCGGCCGTCGTTGCAGCGGCTGCGCTCAATACCACAGCGCACGCGCAGTCACCATCCGCGACGTCCAGCGGAAGTCCGGCGAAGAACGTCGTGCTGGTGCATGGCGCGTTTGCGGACGGCTCCGGCTGGCGCGGGGTCTATGACGAGCTCACCAAGAAAGGTTACCGCGTCACCATCGTGCAGAACCCGCTCACTTCGCTGGCCGATGACGTTGCGGCAACCGACGCTGCACTCGATCGCCAGAACGGCCCCACCATTCTCGTCGGCCATTCGTGGGGAGGAACGGTCATCACCGAAGCGGGCACGCACAAGAATGTAGTGGGCCTGGTCTACGTTTCCGCGCTCGCGCCCGATGCCGGCGAGTCGACGGCACAGCAGTATCAGGGCTTCGCAGCCACACCTGAGTTCGTGATCGAAACGCACAAGAACGGCTTCGGCTATCTGAGCCTGGAGAAGTTCAAAGCCGGCTTTGCCCACGACGTGAGCGACGCGGATGCGGCGTTCATGCGCGATTCGCAGGTGCCGATCAACATGTCGGTGTTCGAAACCAGGCTCAAGAATGCAGCCTGGCGAACCAAGCCCAGCTGGGCAGTGATCGCCACCGAGGACAAGGCATTCGACCAGGCGATGCTGATCCATATGGCGGAACGCATCGGAGCGAACATCACCAAGGTGTCGGCCAGCCATGCGGTCTTCATGACACAACCCAAGGTGGTCGCCGGCACGATCGAGCGTGCCGCCAAAGAAGCAGCGCTGAAGATGAAGCAAAAGTCGTGAGGTGGTTGGTTCGCGAATCGCGCGCGGCCCGGAGGGCCTGCGAAATCATGCGGACGACAGATGAAACGAGCTAGTTCATAGCAGAGTCGCTATAGCTCGTCGTCTGTGCAAACTCATCGACGCTGCCGTCGGGTTTGTATGCTACGCGGGTTCGGCTGATCTCGACGTGGTCGGGCAGGTAGCGGTAGACGGTCACACCGATGATGCGCTCGCCGGCATACGTGTACTCGCGCAAAGGTTTCTTGAAGCTGATGCTCGCGGGATCCTTGTCGATTTCAGCGATCACCTTGCCGCTGCCATCCGTGACGAATTCCAGCAGGTCGTTGGCGGGAGAGACGGCCAGCGCCGCGAGCCTCGGGTCCGCTGGCGGCGTCGAGTCGTGTCGTGATTGTCCAACGGGGTCGGGCGGCGCGAAGGTGCCGCCCGATGAAGTCGCATCGGAGCGCACATTCGGAGCCAGTGAGGCCGAGCCCGCTTGAGGAGTCGATGCGGGCGCCTCGGTGTTACGGTCCGCCGAGTTCAGATAGAGCGCGCCGGCGATGATCGCCCCGAGAGCGATCGTTCCGTAAAGGGTCGGCTTGTTCATTGCGCAGTGAACATCAGATTGTCGATCCAGGCGTCGCCACTGACGTCGTAGTGAATCTCTTTCACGTAGCGGAACTCGATGTCGTGCAGCCCCGCCGGCACTGTGATGGTCACCAGATTCCACTGATTACCGCCGGGGGCGCTGCCCACTGCGGTTCCGTCGAGGAAGACAGACAACCTGCTACAGCAACCGTGGGCGTCGACCTTGGCCTGGAAGCTCAGTTGCCCGGCCACGAAGTAACCTCTGAAGCGCGTGCTGACGATCTGATTGTTGCCGGGGATCGTTGCGCTCTTGTAGCTCGCCGAGCCGTGCCAGGCGGTGGTCGGATCGATAGCCCAGCCGGCGTTACTCAGAGCCGGCGTCGCCCAGGCGGCGAGGGCCGGGTCGTTCTCGAAGGACTCGCTGTAGCTGGTCAATGGCTGGGGTAATGCGGCCGGATCGGCGGGATCGCCGCCATAGAGAACTTCGTCCAGGTCGTTGAAGCTATGGCCGTCGGTGTCCCGGTCCCAGGGGTCGGTCAGGTGCGTGATGACTTCGGCGTAGTCATCGAGCCCGTCGCCATCGCTGTCGATATGCGACGGGTTGGTGGAGTGGCTGACGATCTCCTGCTGATCGGTCAGGCCGTCGCCATCGGTGTCAATCAGCGCCGGGCTCGAGTGATGTTGATATTCCGTTTGGTTGCTGACGCCGTCGCCGTCCAGATCCAACAGCGCATCCGCAGGGTTCGAATCGCTCAGCCCGTACAACTGCTCCCACCAGCGCGGCAGCGTGTCGCTGTCCTGATCGTAGAAGGGCAATCTCACGAACGCTGTCGCGCCATTCACCACATGCACCAGATAAGCCTCCGTGGCTCCGAATGTCAGCGCGACGGGCTGGCCTGCATACTGGTAGCTGGCGAGTACGGCGAAGCTTTGCGCATCTCGGATCTCCACCCGGTCATTGACGTCGAGGTCGATCAGCAGATTGTCGAGCCAGCGCGCGTCCTTGATCGAGCGGCCCAGCGAGGCCGCGAATCGCATGGTCTGCTGGAAAAAGAGATCGCCGCTGCCCAACACCACGTATTTGCCATCCCCCGAGGTGCGGATCGGAACTTGACTCGGGAAGTCGCCGTGATACGGCGTCTCACCGGCCGAGGTGATTGCGCCGGTGGCCTGGTCGATGACTTCGTAGTGCAGATCATTCGGGCTCATGCCATCCCGGAAAAAATACACGCGCGAGCTGACGGGATCCCAGGCGTAATCGCGCGACACTTGATTCCAGTCGGCCCGATCCACGATGGCGCCACTCTGGTCGATCACATAATGGGTGGCCCACGCGCCGCTGGGATCCTGGGCCAGCATATAGTTGCCGACAGAGACGAGGCCGCCGACGCCCATCGCTAGGTTCACGTACGGCGTCTCGATTCCGCTGCTCGAATTCAAATCGATATAACGAATCGCGCCGGTGCTGTAGCCGAGATACAGACGCTGATGCGCGCTCGAGTAGGCCATCTTGGTCGGCGCGAGCGTGGTGAAGCCCTGGTCGAGGCCGACCAGATAGGGATTCAGGTACGCGCCCGAGGCCATCGACCAGCGATAGACGCGTCGATTGGCGCTGCTGAGCAGATAGATCGTGTCGCCATGAGTTACGACTTGATCCGGCACGTAGTTCGGGATGGTGGCGCTGTAGTCGCAGTTCACGCCATCGCCGTGGGAGAGAAGATAGCAGGCCGCGTCATGCGGATAAGCGTCCAGGGTCAATCCCGTCGTGCTGTCGCTTTGCGTTCGGCCCGCGTTCCACGCGTCGGGATGGCCGTCGCGATCGGTATCGACCGAGGCGGCGCGATCGAGCGGGAAGGCGTCCGAGGTGTTCGGAACGCCGTCGCCGTCGCTATCGTCGCTGGGCACGTAGATATGGAACTCCACGGCGCCGTTGTTGACGACGAGCAGCGCCATGCGTGTATCCGAGCCTAAGATACGCAGCGCCTGGCCGGTGAAGGTCAGTTGCTCGAGCGTATGCAGATTGGCGCCCAATCGACGCAGCACCGTCTGGTTGGACGCGCTCGTCAGTGTCACCAGCGAGCCGTCCGCAAACCAGCGCGCGTCGGCAACCTGCATGCCGATCGAGCCTGCCCACGTCAACCCGTTCTGATTGTAGATATCCCCGCTGCCGAGCAGGACATACTGACCGTTCGCGGACACGCGGATCGGCGGCTGAATGTTGTACGAGCCGTGATAGGGCGTCTCACCCTCGGAAGTGATCTGGCCGTTGCTCTGGTCGATGACTTCGTAGTGCAAATCATTCGGGCTGATGCCGTCGCTGAAGAAATAGACGCGCGAAGTTGTTGGATCCCATGCGTACTCCCTGGAGTAGTAGTTCCAATCCGCGTTGGCCACGAGGGCGCCGGTACTACTGAACACATAGTGCGTCGCCCATGCGCCGCTGCCATCCTGCGCCATGACGTAGTTGCCCGCGGCCGCCAGGCCGTCGACAGCCCTCGCCGTGTTGGCAAACTCGACTTCTGCTCCGTTGCCGGCGGCCACATCGATGTACCTGATCGCGCCGGTGGTGTACCCGAGATACAAGCGCTCATGCGAGCTCGAGTACACCATCTTGGTCGGCGCAATAACGCCGAAGCCCTGGTTGATGCCCACCACGAACGGATTGAGATAACGCCCGCTCGCGATCGACCAGCGATACACGCGTTTATTGGCGGTGCTCAACAGGTAAATGGTATCGCCGTGGCTGACCACCTGATCCGGCGCGTAGCTGGGGATGGTGGCGCCGTAGTCGCAGTTCACTCCGTCGCCATGCGAGCCGAGGTAGCAGGCCGAGTCCTGCGGGTAGGCGTCGAGCGTCAGGCCCGTGGTGCTATCGCTCTGAGTGCGGCCGGCGTTCCAGGCGTCGGGATAACCGTCGCGATCGGTGTCGACGGAGGCGGCGGCATCGAGCGGAAAGGCATCCTGCGTATTGGTCACGCCGTCGCCATCGCTGTCGTCATTCGGAACGTAGATGCTGATGCGAACCGCCTCGCCGTTTACGACGATCACCGCCATCTTCGCGTCCGTGCCTACGATGCGAACGCCTTGGCCGGGGTAGGTCCGCTGTTCGACATTCGTCAGGCGCTCGCCGCTCAGACGACGCAGCGTGGTCTGGTTGTCCGCGCTCGCCAGCGTCACCAATGATCCATCGGCGAACCAGCGCGCATCGGTGATCTGCGAGCCCAACGAGGCGATCCAGGTCAGGCCGTTCTGGTTATAGATGTCGCCACTGCCGAGCAGAACGTGCTGGCCGCCGTTCGAGACGCGAATCGGCGGTTGAATCGAGTAGGCGCCGTGATAGGGCGTTTCCCCCGCGGAGGTGATCTGGCCCGTCGCCTGATCGATGACTTCAAAGTGCAGGTCATTCGGGCTGGTGTGGTCCCGGAAGAAGTACACGCGCGAGGTGGACGGGTCCCATGCGTATTCCCGTGAGGGGTAGCTCGAATACCAGCTGCCGCCCTGGTTCGTCACGCGGCCGGAGGCATCGAGCACAGTGTGTGGGCTGCCTGGGCTCTGGGCGAGCAGATAGTTGCCAACGGCCACCAGACCGCCCGTGCCCGATACGTTCGCG
Source organism: Steroidobacter gossypii (assembly GCF_016801985.1). GTDB lineage: Bacteria > Pseudomonadota > Gammaproteobacteria > Steroidobacterales > Steroidobacteraceae > Steroidobacter > Steroidobacter gossypii. Next base: position 768,095 of record NZ_JAEVLS010000002.1, read on the forward strand.
AACGGAACAAGCGCTTTGCTGTCCGAAGTCACATCGATGTACTGGATGGCGCCGGTGTTGAGGCCGAGGTACAGGCGCTGATGAGCGCTCGAATACGCCATCTTGGCCGGCGTCGGGCCATTGGAGCCGACGACATAGGCATCCAGATAGCGCTCTTCGTTGAGCGACCAGCGGAACACCAGGCCGTAGCTGTTGTTCAACAGGTAGATGACGTCCTGGCCGTCGAACGCCACGCTGTCGGGAACGTAGTCGGGCACTTCCGAGACCACTTCGAACTCGACGGTTGCGGAACCCACGGTGAGACGAACCACCGTTGCGCGCGAGTAGTCCGTCGAGACGCGTGCGCGAATCGTGAGTGACTGGCCTTCGCTGATCGTTCCGGCGCTGCTGGTGAAGGCTCCGCCGTTGATGGAGTATTCGCCCTCCGTGATGCTGATCGGGACCGGCGCCGAAATGCCGGTGATGGTCACGCTGTGGGAGGTGACCGATGAGCCGCGCGTCGCATTGCCGACTTTTTGGAATTCGAATGCGTTGGGGGTCGTGTCCACAGGTGGCGGATTGCCGGGGCCACCGCCGTTACCACCACCACCTCCGCCTCCGCCGCAGCCCGCTGCGAGCAGACACAACAGTCCCGCTATCACCCAACGTGATACTTGTTTATGCACGCCCGCTGACCCTTATGTTTTGTTGGCGTTCCGAACCTTATGCTGCAAGTGTATCAGCGGGCTGGATCGGCCGTTCGAGCGAATGTATAACGACATAATGCGGCCGATACATCTGCCTCAGTGTGGCCGCGCGTTAGATGTTTTGAAGCGCCAGCGGAGCTCCGGGAGGAGTGGATCGCGGCGGCGCCAATTTCGCTTGAACGCCGCGGCGATTCCGGATCTGACTGGCCGAGCATCGATCACACGGAAATGCACCCGCCGACCGTCGTAGACGAAAGCGGCCGGAAAAGATCTAACGCGGACGCCGGCGCATTTCTTGCCCCCTGGAAGTACTTCTGTCAATCTTCGAGCCGAGGCGCCAATACAAACAAAAGGCGGCCCTCACGATCATCTCAGCGGTCCTTAGATAACTAACAAGAGAGCGGGCGGAATGCTCGCAGGGAGTTGAAACATGTTGATGGGAAGGCGCCTCATGCGGGTGCTGCGCATCTGCGCGGCTGTAACTTTCATCGCGTTCTCTACCAGCGGCTGCGTGACGGCCTACGTCGACGGCGGGCTGCAGAAGGCGAGCGTCGCGGACGTTCGTAAGCCGGCGCGCCCCACAGATGTCCAGCTGTTGTTTCAATTCCAGAGCAAGGGCACGGCAAACGCGAAGGCGACTGACATCTTGAAGAAAGATGTGACCGAGGTGATTACCGCGTCGGGCCTGTTTGCCACGCTAGGCCCCGATCCGTCACTCAGCGGCGCGATCCTCAGCGTGACCATCAACAACGTTCCCATCACCGATCAGGGCGACGCGGCGGCCAAGGGCTTCGCGACCGGCCTGACTTTCGGCCTGGTCGGCAGCGCCGTCACGGACGGCTACATCTGCACAATGGAATATCTGCCGCCGGGGGCGACCAACAAGGTCACCACCACCAGTCGTCATGCGATCCACGCAACCATGGGAGCGAAGGGCGCGCCGCCTAACGGCATCAAGGCCAAGAACCTCGAAGAAGCCGTACACACGATGACACGCCAGATCGTCCTAGAGGGGCTGAAGCATCTTTCCGCCGATCCGGTGTTCGGCCCGCAGGAGGCTTCATGAGCGCGAAATATCTATTGGTGCTGCTGGCCGCTTTAGCGCTCACCGGCTGTGCCACCGGCCCGATCGGCGCGCATCAGTCAAGCATGGAGACGGTCCAGACGTTGCGCCAATCGAACATGGCCGCGGCATCAGTCGGCGAGTTCGTGCCGGCTCCCACTTTGCAGGCTGCACGCGACAAGAGCGTCAGCGTTCGCGGCAGCTCACTGAAGTCTCCGTCAGCGAACTCGTTCTCAGCGTACCTCCGGGACTCCCTCATCCAGGACCTGCGCTCGGCTGGAAAGTACGACCCCGCTGCGGGCACCGTGATCACCGGACAGCTCACGCAAAACGAGCTCAATGCCGCGGGCTTTTCGAAAGCTGACGCGACGGTCGGCGCCAAATTCGTCGTCACTCGCGGCGGCGCGAGCATCTATGACAAGTCGATCAGCGCCACTCACGAGTGGGAATCATCGTTCATCGGCGCGATCGCGATCCCGGAAGCCATCAATCAGTACACGCAGATGTACTCGCGACTGCTGGATAAGCTGTTCGCGGATGAGGAGTTCAAGAAGGCGGTGGCCGCCAATTGATCTGACTTGACCGGCGCGCAGTTCGGCTGCGCGCCGGGTCTTGGATAACGCACGCAGCCAGATCTGAGCGTGCTTTTCCAGAGATTTCGCGAACCGATTAGCCATCCGTCGAATAGCGAAAGCGATGGTAGCAGCGGCAATCCTCCGAGTGCGCGACGGGTCTGACTTACGCGCGATTTGGGAAATGAGTCTAAGTACGTTTCCGCGGAAACGTTTCTGCTTTCTACTGCCTGCCGTGAATATCGCGCTTCTGCGCCACCCCACTACGTGTTTCTATAGCGTGTGTACCTGGCTGTACAAGCGGTGCGCCGAGATTTCTCTCATCATTGCTTTCGCCATCGGCCTGTCGGGGTCGCTTTGCACTGCCAGCATGAGGGAATTCAAATCTGCCTCGTTGTTCACCCTGCGCAGGCAATACAAAAATGCGCCGTAACGCCAGTGTTCGGGTGATTTTACTGGCCTGGAGCGGGTTCCATACCGTCTTCGCAAGCTGGAGAACTGAAGATGCATCAGCTCTCCTGTCATCAGTCCGGTGGTAAACCATGCGCGGGGGAATCGGAGCGCTCTGCGAAGCCTGCGCTCTATCTCTTGCTGCCTCATCGTCCAGATGATATCGGAACTGCCGAAGTTACTAGCGCCGATCTATGGCGGCGGCGACCGTCTGCTCTCGCTGGATTGCTGGAGTCGTAGTAGGGCGTCACGGACTGTGCGAAGCGCGATTGGACGTACGCGTTCATCTCCATCGCGAGCCAACTGAACCCGCCGAGGACTGGTAGTTCTTCTTGACTGTCCTCGGACGAAAAAGGAGATGGTGGAGGCGGCGTCCACCGTGGACACGTAGCAGCCTGTCGCACCTCATTGCATGAAGCCCTAATTTTCTAGGACCTTCAGCTTGTCTCCCGTTCTCTCCCGTCTCAGCTTGTTGCAACCAATGGCCGATGCTATGTTGGGTATGTCGTTGGGGTCAAGAGTTCGGTCATGCCCAAGAAAGCGCGGGAGTTATCAGCGCTCGAAGTGAAGCGATCGAGCAGAGAGCTGGGCTTTCACGCTGTCGGTGGCGTCGCTGGGCTTCATCTGGCCGTCACCTCTGATTCGGCAGCGTCTTGGATTCTCCGCGTAGTCATTGGCGAAAACCGGGCCGACTTGGGGCTGGGTTCGTACCCAGAGATCGGGCTCGCCCAGGCGCGTGATAGAGCTCGTGAGGCGCGCGAGCAGATCCGAGGTGGCATCGACCCACGGCAGGCCAAGAAAGCGGCAGCGTTGGCACTACGTGCGGCCACAGCGCGCGCGCTGACTTTCGAAGCAGCAGCGAAGGCCTGCCACATCGCCAAAGTGAGCGAGTTCCGGAACTCCAAGCACAAGGACGACTGGATCAACTCGCTAGATCGCTACGCTTTTCCGGACCTGGGTTCGGTTCCCGTCGCTGAGATCGACTTGCCCCATTTGGTGAAGGTGCTGGGGCCGATTTGGACGTCGAAGACCGAGACCGCGACGCGCGTCCGTCAGCGCATCGAGTCGGTACTCGCCTGGGCAACCGTTAACAAGTTTCGCACTGGAGACAATCCCGCACGCTGGAAAGGGAACCTTGAGCACGCACTCCCAAAGCCCGCGAAGGTTCGGAAGGTCGCACACCACCCCGCGCTCCTGTGGCAGGAGGTCGGCGGCTTCATGGCGGATCTTCGGAAGAGAGAAGGCATGGGCGCCCGAGCACTGGAGTTCGCCATCCTGACGGCGGCACGCTCCGGAGAGGTCCGAGGCGCCACCTGGGATGAAATCGACCTGAAAGCGAAGCTGTGGACTATCCCGGCCGGGCGGATGAAAGCTGGCAAACAGCACCGCATCCCGTTGTCGGAGCCCGCGCTGAAGCTGCTGAAGGCGCTGCCGCGCTTTGACGGCTCGCCGTACGTGTTCGCGGCCGCACGTGGCGGGATGCTCTCCGACATGAGCCTCAGTGCCGTCACGCGCCGCATGGGGCTCGATGTTGTTCCTCACGGCTTCCGGAGTTCGTTCAAGGACTGGTGCCGCACATCGACGGCATATCCAGATGAAGTATCGGAGCTGGCGCTGGCGCATGTGAACAGTGATGCCACTCGGGCCGCATATGCTCGCGACGAGTTGCTGCCCCAACGTCAGCGGCTCATGACTGACTGGGCGAAGTATTGCACCACTGTGCCGCGCACGGCGGCGCAGGTGGTGGTACCCATCAGGCGGGCTAAGTCACGATGACAGCGGTCGATGATCGGCGCCCGAACTGGGCCAAGTGGCGTTTCGTGCCAGATGTTGAGATCTGGGAGGGCGTCGCCTTGTCGCTCAATATCGAGCCGGACAAGGTGAACCACCACCCGCACGGATGGATGGCAGATGCTCATCTTTTCCTGGAGTCAGAGGAGTTCAACGACCGTATATTCGTGCTTAAGCGAAACCGGGAGCTTCGTCGGACGGCGGTAAGCCTGGACGACCCGGTGCACAGTGAAGTAAGTCTTTCCGAGTTCGCCGCCTATGCACTGTCGGTAGGTTGGAAGATTCCGGATGAACTGAAGGGAATGGCAGTGGCTCACGTGCTGACTGAGCCGCGTACCACGGATCTACGCGGCAGTCCTCCCGATCCCATCAACGAGTCGGCAGCTACAAAGACTCGAAGGGCCACGGCAGTCAGCGCTGAGAGAAGGCGCGCCCGGAATGCTCAACGAGACCGCCGTATCCATGATCTGTACGCGGCCGGCAAATCGCGCAAGGAAATTTCGCGTGAAGTGGGCTTGAGCGATTCGCAGATTGGTCGCGTGTTGAGTCGTTCAAGGCCATCGTAAGGACCGCGCGTGGGGGCGCCTACGCGCATTTCCGCGCACATGCGCGCTCGTGCATGGACGTGCGTCTATTGCAGCGAGACACCGCACGCTAGTCTGGCTCCTCATCGCGCCACGGTGCGCAGAGGTGACCAACAGTGCAGCAGTATCTCAGTGACGCGCAGCTCGCCGAGCGATACCACGTTAGCCGTTCCACTATCTGGCGATGGACCAATCGCGATCTCTTGCCCAAGCCCGTCCAGCTCTCACCGGGCACCACTCGCTGGCGCAAAGACGAGATTGAACGTCACGAGGCGACCAAACAGCAGAGTGCTGCGTGATGCGCGACCACGGAGCGGCGCGCCGGCCTGCGATGACCAACGTCATAAAGCTCCCTTCCAACCGCGGGGAGGGTGAGCCAGGCTTATTCCTCGTCTCGCCCGGCGAGTACGACGCGGTCTATATCCGCTACGTTTGCTACAACGGGATATTCGGCAAGACACAGCAGAAGGTTCGCCTCGACTTCAGGCTTCTTGAGAGCCCCGGCATCACGTTATCTCGCTGGTATCGGGTGACTCACTCCCGAGGACGCATTGCCGCCTATAACAGCAGCGATATCGTCCGTGAGCTGTCCGTCGCGTTGAGGCAGCGTGTGCGGCGTGACCGGATTCCGATCGCCAGCTTGGCCAACATGGTTTTGCGAGTGAGGGTGCACACCGTCACCAAGAACCGTGACCAGAAGCATCTCCACGAGATCAACCAGTACAGCGTGATAGCCGAACTGCTGGGAAGGTCGCAATGATGCTCCCTTGCCAGTACCAGCTCCAACTCCTGAACCTGCTCCTGCCTGTCATGCTCTTTGTGCCTTGTGCTTCAGGAGCTTGCGAGCCGCGCTTGGACAAACCGAATCGGCCTATGCAGCAACGGGCCGACACTCAGCAACTGATGCTGCCGGCCCGGGTGATACGGGAGCGGAGTCGCATTCGCATCGTATCACTCGGGTTTCGTCATTTCATCGGGGCGAGCGTATCTCGGCTTCAGAGAATAATCAGCTATGGCAGCAGATCACCGGAAGGCTGGTAAGTCGAAGCCGGCCGCCACATCTAGTAACGTTCTGAAGATCGCGGCGGAACCAGGCATCGAGGAAACCGCGATGCTTTCGAAGGTCGTACTGCGGCCGAGCGTAAAGGCGGCGGCAACAATCCAGGCGTTCGCTCAGCCAGCTTGGGGCGAGCTGGATCTAACAACTCTCGCTGACGAACTGTCGGCTCAGATTGGCACGGTGACGAGGGGTGACCTGCAGCGGGCCGAGGCGATGCTGATCGCACAGGCCCATACACTGGAAGCGCTCTTCCACGAGTTGGCGCGCCGGGCGGGGCTCAACATGGGGCAGTATCTGCAGTCCGCGGAAACCTATATGCGTCTCGCGCTCAAGGCGCAGAGTCAGTGTCGAGCGACGCTGGAAACGCTCGCGGCCATCAAGAATCCCGCGTCCGTTGCCTTCGTGCGCCAAGCCAACATCGCTCACGGACCGCAGCAGGTGAACAACGTACCGTCGCCGGCTGCCTCGCGCGCGCGGGAATCTGAAATTGCGCCGAACGAACTATTGGAGGGGACCGATGGCAAACGGTTGGACCTTGGAGCGCCGTCAGCGGCAGGCTCTGCTGATTCGCCGTTGGAAACCATGGGAGCAATCGACGGGCCCAAAGAGTGAGCAAGGTAAGGCGCTCATCGCACACAACGCTTACAAGGGCGGGCAGAGACTGACACTTCGCTTCTTGTCCAGAGTGTTACGAAGGCAGAAGCAAGTGATTGAATAGACGCCCGCTTGCGAGCGTGCGGTCATCTCGCCGGCGCAATCTTTGCCAGCTTGCATTGGATGAAAGCCGACAGGTAATTGTCCATAGCCAGGATCGACACATAGAACTCGCCGGAGGTCTCACGTGTTAAGAAGGAATCTTGTCGAGCCGTCTCATGGGCCGACAGCTCCCTCAGCGACAGCTGCAGGTCGCTCACGTCGGAAATGATGTTGGCCGCGCGGTTCAATTTATTCGCTTCTTCGCTGGCATAGATGCTTAGATCGGCGTTGTGGTTCCCATCAAGCCAAGCCTTGCCCGTGCTGTCACGATTAAGTAGCAGGAGGTCGAGCTTAGCGCGGACCTGAGACAACTCGCCTCTGGCTTTCCAGACGTAGTATAGGCGCCTAGATGCTAGGCTTTCTTGTCGGCGGTAGGTCGAATCGTGAGGGTGATTCGAGCCCAGTTCATCTCGATGGTTGCGAAACAGCGCTTCCGATTCTGCCGACAGATATCTTTCTTCCTCGGGCGGAACATTCGGCAGAATACGATCGAAGAACTGCAAGGTTGCTTTGATTCTATCGATGGATGAGTCATCTGCGTACTTGCAGCGTCCCTCGATGATTGATGATGTGCCGACCGCTTCTCCATTCGCTCTGCTGCTGGTAAGCACAATGGCGAGGGCGAGATATACCTTCCACATGGCTGTTTCTCATTCGGTGTTGCGATAGCGAAACGGATTCATGCAGCGCGCGAAGCTGCACTGTCCTCGTCGACCATAAGGGTAGTCGGTTATCGTGTGAAATCTGAGCACCGCATCCCACTTCAACATCAGGGTATCTTGTGGGGGCTTGATGAGGATGTATCGATGAATAGAAGAAGCCCCGGCCGCGAGCACCAGGGCGATTGCCGTCGAGACTGAGGCAGATGATTCCGCTATTTGCCAGCAGTGGATTTGTCCTCCAGCAGATCGAGAATCCTGACGACAAAGCGTTGCTGTGTCTTCGACAGCGCCATCAGGCGCTCCGCGTGGCGGATCGCGCGATACGACAGTCGTCGCTTGGGATCGTGCACCGGCCGCGCCATGCCGATCAGTTGTTCGATCGGGACGGCAAACACTTTGGCAAGCCTTGCGAGAATGAGCACCGACACTCGACGCTCGCCCAGTTCGTAGGCAAACACCGCTTGCTGCGAAACGCCGAGGGCTCGCGCAAGCTCGGCCTGCGTGTACCCTCGGGATTTTCGCAGAAAGGAGATATGCGCACCGAGCGCCTTGAAGTAGTCACGGGATTCGGCACGAATGCTGTTATTCATCGCATGCCTCCAGTGCCAGCAGATCCAGCGTCGCGATGTGCTGCTCGAAGCGCGATAATCGCAGCGAGCGCATCGGAGATATCGATCTCCACATCCCCGGCATAGTTCGCCGTGTACTGCGCACAGATCAGCAGCGCGTTCGTCTTGTGCAACTGACCCAGCTCCGCGTCTATGCCGGCTTTGATCTGCTTGCAGCGCTCCGCTGCCGCGCTCTGCTTAGTGCATGTTGGCTGCACTGTGATGTTGTTGCGGCTCATGGCTGCACTCCCGGATCGCAGCCAAGCTCGCGCAGTTTCGCTTCGAGTCCCCCAATACGCTCCAGGCTGCGCACGACCAGCAGCACGAGCGAGTTCAGCGCTTCAGCGGCGCGGGTTAGGCGGAACTTCAGTGCACCTTGCTCGGGGCCGCATGCCTTGGCCGATGCCCGTAGCACGATCGCCGTGGCACGTGCTTCGGCGATCTCCCTGACGATTCCTGGGGAGGCGTTCATGCGTCACCGCGCTTGGCGACGAACGCCGAACAGTGGCTAGTGCCGCCGAGAGGTGGACACGAAACGTCGATCTGGAAGTAGAGACGACCCCGATCCAGCCGGGGGATAATGGGCGCAGCCATTGCGTTGACTCCTTGAAAGTCACCGTGGTGGTCAGGCCGGGCCGGGTGCTCGTAACACTCGGTTCGGCCGCTTCATACCGCGAGCGCGGACGCCCGCAGACTGGCAGCACAAACCAGGATGTTGGAGAGGATGTTGGGTACCGCGCAGAGATGCGCATAACCAACTGATTTTCAAGGAGGGATGGTGGAGGCGGCGGGAATCGAACCCGCGTCCGCAAGCACTACGCTACAGGACCTACATGCTTAGCCCATTCTTTGTATCTCGCCGTGCGCTACCCGAAGGGCAGGGAAGACGCACGACCAGCTGCAGAGCGTTTTAACGAGGCGGCCTGGAGCACACCGACTCGCGAGCTTGTGAGCGCGTCCCCCAATCTGGATGCACAAGCACATACCAGGCGGAGGTTAGGCGGGATTAAGCCGCCAGAGCGTAGTTGTCGTCGTTTGCAACTATAAGTTTGTAAGCAGTTTAAGGAGTTACCTACAACTCCGCATGCACCTGGAGTTTCGCCACCCACGTCGAAGCCGGTCGCCCCCACAGGTGTCGCCACTCTCGGCAACGGTCGGTAGTGTAAGGCCAAACGCCAGGATCACAAGGGCGCCAGGTCACTAAACCCTCATTGATTCGAGCGCAGCGTCACATAGGCGCGCAGTGCTTCGGCGTCGGCGGCGCTCAGAACCGAGGAAAAGCTGATCATGCCGCGGTCCTTCAAGATGCCGTCGAGCACGACCGACTTCCAGGCTTCGCCGTCGCGAGCGAAGGCGGACCAGCGAAGGTCGGGGATAACGCCGCCGCCCACGGCGCCAGCGCCGTGGCAGCGAGAGCAGTGATCGTGGAAGATGCGAAAGCCGGTGGCGGCCGTGGCGTCGTCGCCGACACGAGGGATGGGCTGAAGCTGCACGACAGGTTCGACCGGTTCGGGCAGCCGACCGGTGCCGCCGAGTTTGAACGCCAATACTCGACTGCGGTTCACCGCGAGGCTGCCGCGGCGACTCGCTTCACCAGCGACATTGGGATACACGCCGCCCCAGCCAGCGACGACCGCGACGAATTGCTCATCGCCCACGCGATAAGTAACAGGCGCTGCGACGATCCCGGTCTGCGCCGGCGAGGACCAAAGCAACTTGCCATCGCGCGCATCGTAAGCATTGAACAAACCGACGGCGTTGCCTTGAAACACCAAGCCGCCTGCCGTGGACAGCACGCCGCCATTCCATGGGCCTGGATGCTCGACGCTCCAGACTTCCTTCTGCTTGATCGGATCCCACGCACGCAGGTAGCCACGCACGGGAACGTTCGCCGCGGCTTTGTCGGATTGCGTCATTCGGGTGCGAGTCGGATCGACGCCGGTGTTGAACCCGACAGGCGAGGGCTTGAAGCCCGGCCGATCGATGTACGCGTACATCAAATCGTTCACCGGGATGTATACCAGTCCGGTCTGCGGACTGAACGACATGGGGTGCCAGTTGTGCGAGCCGAGCGCGCCGGGCATCGCGAACCACGCCTTGTTCGGATCCGGATAGCGCGCGTCGGGATTCTCGATCGGGCGACCGGTCGCGAGGTCCACCTTGCTGGCCCAGTTGATCGTGGCGTAAGGCTCCGCCGAGAGGAGCTTGCCGTTGGCTCGATCCAGCACATAGAAGAATCCATTCTTCGGCGCCTGCATCAGCACCTTGCGAGTCTCGCCCGCGATGCTCACATCGGCGAGCACGATGTGTTGGGTGGCGGTGTAGTCCCAGGTTTCGCCGGGCGTCGTTTGATAGTGCCAGACGTATTCGCCGGTATCCGGCCGCAGCGCCACGATGGACGACAGAAACAAATTGTCGCCGCCGCCGGGGCTGCGAATCTTCTGATTCCAGGGCGAGCCGTTGCCCGTGCCGATGTACAGCAGATCGAGCTCGGGATCGTAGGCCATCGAATCCCACACGGTGCCGCCGCCACCGAGCTTCCACCATTCTCCCTTCCAGGTCTTTGCAGCATCGGCGAGCGCTGGATGCTCGAAGCCCTGCGACGGATCGCCAGGCACGGTGTAGAAGCGCCAGAGCTGCTTGCCGTCACGAACGTCGTAAGCGGTGATGTAACCGCGAACGCCGAACTCTGCGCCGCCGTTACCGATGATGACTTTGCCTTTCACGACGCGAGGCGCGCCGGTGATCGTATAAGCCTTCGTTTGATCCACGGTGACGACAGACCAGACTTCCTTGCCTGTCGCGGCGTCGATGGCAATGAGTCGCCCATCGAGCGTGCCGACGAACACTCGACCGTCCCACGCAGCGACGCCGCGATTCACCACGTCACAACACGCCTTTGCGCCGACTTCTCCAGGAACTTGCGGATCGAACTGCCACAGAAGTTTGCCGGTGCGTGCGTCGATCGCCTGCACCTTGCTCCACGCGCTGGTCGAGTACATCACGCCGTCGATGACGAGCGGCGTTGCTTCTTGTCCGCGCTTCGTGTCGAGATCCAGCGACCATGCAAGGCCGAGTTGCCCGATGTTCTCGACTGAGATCTCGGTGAGCGGCGAGAAGCGCTGTTCAGAATAAGTGCGGCCGTGACTCAGCCAATTGCCAGGGTCCTGGTCGGCATGCACGATCCTCGCGGCATCGACCTGCGCGGCGGAGAGCGAGTCGGCGTTTGCCACCGGCGGAATGGCCGGCCGGCTGCATGCGGCGCACGTAACAGCGAGTATCCATCCGATGGCAATGGCTCGTGTGATCACCTGGTCCCCCGATTCGATTGGTCCGCGAGCGATTTATCTCGATCGCCGAGGAGCTGCCATCATCGGAACAGACGATTCGGGATCGATGCGATGTGCGGCGACCTTAGCGCCGGCCGCTGTTCGGCGACAACGCTAGCGAGGGTAGTCGAGGAGTTTTTGTGGGTAGTCAGCGTTTCGAATGTTTCATCAAGCGCGACTTCTCGCGTTGCCAGTCGCGGTCCTTGGACGTGGCGCGCTTGTCGTGTTCCTTCTTGCCCTTGGCCAGGCCGATGCGCAGCTTGGCGCGGCCCGCCTTCCAATACATTTCAAGCGGCACCAGGGTGTAGCCCTTGCGCTCCACCGCGCCGACCAGCCGGCTCAGCTCGGCACGGTTCAGCAACAGCTTGCGCGTGCGGATCGGGTCGGGAATGACATGCGTCGAGGCGGTGGGTAGGGCAGAGATGTGCGCGCCGAAGATAAAGGCCTCCGCGTTCTTCAGGAACACGTACGCCTCCTTCAGCTGCACGCGACCGGCGCGCAGGCTCTTGACCTCCCAGCCCTGCAACGCCATGCCCGCTTCGTAAGTCTCCTCGATGAAGTACTCGTGGCGCGCCTGGCGGTTCTCGGCGATGGTCGGATTGTCGTTGGCTTTCTGCTTGCTCATAGAGGGCGCGGATTGTACCGTGCCGGCGCATGCGCGAAGTAACTAGAAGTGCCCTGGTCCCATATTCCGCCGAACAGATGTTCGCGCTGGTCGAGGACATTGAGCAGTATCCGCAATTCGTGCCGTGGATTTCCGCGGCCAAAAAGCTCGAGAGCACGCCGGATCAAGTCACCGGCCGGCTGGAAATGCACAAGGCCGGCGTGCGGGAGTCGTTCACCACGCGCAATTTTCTGAAACGTCCCACCGAGATGTTAATGACGCTGGTCGACGGTCCTTTCAAGACCTTCGAGGGTCGCTGGACGTTCACGCCGCTGGGCGACCGCGGCGTCAAAGTCGGGCTCAGCATCCGCTTCGAATTCGCCAACGCCATGCTCGGCATGCTGTTGTCGCGCACCTTCGAGAAGAATTGCGGCGAGATGATCGATGCGTTCGTCGATCGCGCCCGCGCCATCTATGGAAAAAAGTGAGCTGCTGCGCATCCGCGTGATCTACGCGCTGGCGGATCGGCAGGAGAGTGTGGATCTGCAACTGCCGCCGGGCACCTCGTTGACCGAGGCGGTCGAGCGATCCGGGCTGTTGCAGAAGTTTCCAGAAGCGGCGGCCCGTCCGCTGGAATGCGCAATTTTCGGGCGGGCAGTGCCGTTGACCTACGAGCTGCGCGATGGGGATCGCATCGAGATTCTGCGGCCGTTGCTCGTCGATCCGAAGCAGAGCAGGCGCGCTGCGGCGGAGCGCAGCCGCGCCGAAGCGCAACGTCGAAGATAAGTTATTTCGCCGCGGCGGTCTTGACCGTCGGCTTGGTGGTGTCCGTGGGCTTCTCGATGCGCTCCACCTTGTCGGCCGCATCGAAATACACAATGAAGTGCCGCTTGCGCGCCTCGGTCCAGCGCCCGCGCTTGAGGTAGTAAACGTAGTCCCAGCGCGTGTTGACGAACGGGTCCGCCACCATTGGCGTACCGAGCAGCGATCGCACCTGGACGCGGGTCATGCCCACGGCCACCCGATCGATGTCCTCGGTATCGAGGAAGTTGCCTTGTTGAATATCGATGCGGTGGACGCATCCTGTCAGGCTGGCGCCTGCCATCAGGACTGCGAGCAGCGAGGCGAGAATCCGCACGCGGAAGAGGTTGGTCAGTGTCATTTCGGAGTGGAGCCAGCGGCGCAGCTGCGAGATAATGCGCCCGGATGATACTCAAAAGCGATCGATCTCGCAGCGGGACGCTCGCCGACGTTCGATCTGAGGACCAAGCACGTGGAAACCAGCGATTTGCGCAAGGCCGGGCTCAAAGTCACGCTGCCTCGTATCAAAATTCTCGAGATTCTCGGCACGGCCACGCCGCGACACATGAGTGCGGAAGACATCTACAAGCACCTGCTCGAATCCCATGAGGATATCGGCCTCGCCACCGTGTACCGCGTCCTGACGCAGTTCGAGGCCGCGGGGCTGGTCACGCGTCATCACTTCGAGGGCACCACGGCGGTGTTCGAGCTCAACGAGGGCCAGCACCATGACCACATCGTCTGCTTAGGCTGCGGTCGGGTGGAAGAGTTCATGGATGCCGGCATCGAAGAGCGTCAACGCCAGGTGGCGGCCCGCCTGAAGTACGAGTTGAAGGATCATTCCATGATCCTGTACGGCTATTGCAGCCGCCCGGATTGCCCGGCCCGCAACGTCAAAAATCGCAATTAGGCGCCTTTCGGCCGCCATTTCGAGCCATCCGGCAACCGGTGCGACTGCTGCCGGACTGGGACCCCAGCTAGCGCCGAGCCGGCTTCTTACGCGCGGGCGCGGCGTCTTTGGCCGGAACCTTGGAGGGTCCCGCAGACGCTTTAGCCGAGCTCTTCGAAGGCGCCGGCCGAAGCATCTCCGCCGCGTGTTCCCGTGCCTTATCGGTCACATTGATGCCGCCCAACATGCGGGCAATTTCTTCTACCCGCTCATCGGCCGTCAGGGGATGGAGAGCAGTGCGCGTGGTCTTGCCGTCAGTGAGCTTGGTGACGCGCACGTGCGCGTGTGCTTGGCTCGCGACCTGGGGCAGGTGAGTGACGCACAGCGCCTGAGCTCGTTCACCGAGGGTACGCAGCTGGCGGCCGACAATTTCAGCCACGCCGCCGCCAACACCGGCATCGACTTCGTCGAACACCAGACAGGCCAGCGAACCGGCGAGGGCGTCGGTCTGAACGGCGGCCACCTGAATGGCCAGGCTGATGCGTGACAATTCGCCTCCAGAGGCGACCTTGGCGAGCGGGCGAGGCGGCTGACCCGGATTGGCGCTGACCAGGAATTCGATGTCGTCCGCGCCGTTCGCTCCGGCGGACTCGGCCGCCCGCGCATCGATCTGAAACTTGCCCCCTGGCATGCCGAGCGTCTGCATCAGCGCGCTGATGCTTTCGCCCAGGCTCTTTGCGGCCGATTTGCGAGCCGCAGACAATTTGGCGCATGCGGCGCTGAATTTGCGCTGTGCTTCTTCCAGGCGCTTTTCGATCTGCGCCATCGACGCTTCGAGCGAATCGAGGCGCTGGAACTCCTGCCGCAGCTCCGCTTGCAGACCGAGCAGACCGCCGATCTCGATGCGATGTTTGCGGGCGATCGACTCCATTGCCGCGAGCCGCTGCTCCACCCATTCCTGTCGCTGCGGATCGGCATCGAGATCGGACTCGTAGCGCTCGACCGCCTCGACGCCTTCGCGAAGCGCGATCAGGCTTTCTTCGATCAGCTGCGCCATCGGAGCGAACTTCGGGTCCAGCTCTCCAACGTGTCGCGCTGTCGTGAGCGCGCGTGAGATCGCCTGTTCGGCACTCACATCCTCGGCTTCGCGCAACAGCTGGATGATCTCTCTCGCACCCGATGCGAGTCGACCACGCTGTGACAAGCGCTGCCGTTCGCTGCTCAATTCTTCGCCTTCACCTTCCTTGAGATCGAGCGCCTCGAGCTCGCTCAAGTGATAGCGCAGCAGTTCGAGCCGCGCTTCGCGATCCTGTGCGGACGCCGCCGCGCGATCGCGTTCATCTTTCACTTGCGACAGAGTGCGCCAGGCTTCAGAGACGGCGCTGAGCAATTCGCGATGCTCGCCGCTTTGATCGAGCAGCTCACGTTGCGCCGAGCGTCGCACCAGCGATTGATATTCCATCTGACCGTGCACATCGACGAGCGTCTCGCCGAGTTGCCGCAGAGATTGCACGGGCATGGCTTGTCCGTTCACGTACGCGCGCGAGCGACCGTCGGACGAGATCACCCGACGCAGCACGCACTCGCCTTCATGTTCGATGGACTGCTCGGATAACCACGCGTGCGCGGCGGCGTTCTTCTCGATTGCAAACGTCGCTGAGACTTCAGCGCGTTCCGCGCCATGACGAACGACCTCGGCGCCAGCACGCCCGCCGGCCGCGAGCAGCAGCGCATCGACCAGAATGGACTTGCCCGCGCCGGTCTCGCCCGTCAGCACGGTCAAGCCCGGGCCAAGCTCCAGCTCGACCGCGTCGATGATGGCAAAGTCGCGGATCTGAATATGAGTGAGCATCTTCGCTGTAAGAGAAGGTTTATTCCGAGGTTGGGTAGGGGGCGGTGCGGTCCCCGCGACCCCAGCGCAGCTTCGAGCGCAGCGTGCGATAGTAATCGTGATCGGCCGGATGCAGGAGGGTGACATTCTCGGCAGCCGGTTCGACGATCAGTCGGTCGCCTTGCGACAGCGCGCCCAGCGACACACCGTCGCAGGTCACCTGGCCGTTGCTGTCCGGTCGATCGAGCAGACGAACCTCGATGACCGAACTGCTGCGAACCACGATGGGCCGATCCGACAGAGTGTGCGGGCAGATCGGTGCGAGCACGACGGCGTCCAAGCCCGGATACAGAATCGGGCCGCCGCAGGAGAGCGCGTAAGCCGTCGAGCCGGTAGCGGTGGCGATGACCAGGCCATCGCCGCCGTGTGTGTTCACGTAACGCCCGTCGATGTAGGTCTCGAAATCGAGGATGCGACCGGTCTGCCACTTCTGCAGCACCACGTCGTTCAGGCCGTTGCAGTGGCGGTCAGGCACGCCGGGCGAGATCAAGGTCGCTTGCAGCATCGCGCGCCGATCGGACACGTAGCGACCGGCGAGAATCTCATCGACGCGCGTGGTCAGCTCCGCGGGACCGATGTCCGCGAGGAAGCCGAGTCGCCCGCGGTTGATGCCGAGGACAGGGATGGTGCGCGGGGCGGCGAGTCGCGCCGCGTGCAGCATCGAACCGTCGCCACCGACCGCGATCAGCAGGTCCGCCTGGGCGCACAGCTCCGATTCAGCAAGCCGCTCGACCTTGGCTTCGCGATAGTCGACGCTGGTCGCCGCATCCACCAGCACGCGCCGGCCGCGGCTGTGCAGATGAACGGCCAGGACCTGCAATGACTCCACCACACGGGCGTCTCGCGTGTTGCCGATGATGGCGATGGTTTGGAACGGTTCAGGCGCTGCAGGCATGGGTGCGGTTTGTAGCACGGACTCATGGCGGCCAGCCATGCGAATCCCGTTGTGACCCGGCGACGCGTCCCCAGATAGGGTACAAGACCCCCATTCGCAGCGATCTTCGGGCGACCTTCCGGCTCGTAGGACTGTCTGCTTGACAGCGTCCCGCGCGCTGCTTAGCTTCTTTTGGACAGCGGGTCAGCGCACTGCGGATGGGCGTGAAATAACCTTCTGTCACATAGGTTTGCCCACGAACCGAATGATGCACACGCAGACTCACGACGAAACCCTGAATGAACGTTCCCAGCAACTGCTGAGGTTGCTGGTGGAGCATTACATTCGCGACGGCCAACCGGTCGGCTCGCGCACGCTATCGCGCGACATGGGCTTGAACCTGAGCGCGGCCACCATCCGCAATGTCATGGCGGACCTGGAAGAGCTGGGCTTCGTCACTTCTCCGCACACCTCCGCCGGCCGCGTGCCCACCGACAAGGGCTATCGGTTCTTTGTCGATACCTTGTTGAAGTATGAGCCGCTCGACGACGAAAAGATCGCGGCCATCCAGTCGCGCTTCGGCGAGCACGGCGCCGATCACAAGGCGCTGGTCGCGGCGGCTTCGCAGATGCTCTCCAGCGTCACCCGGCTCGCCGGCGTGGTGACCTTGCCGCGCCAGAGTCATTCCTCGCTCAGTCAGATCGAGTTCGTGCCGCTGTCCGATAACCGCGTGCTCGCGGTCATGGTCGTGAACGGCCGTGAAGTGCAGAACCGTATCGTGCAGCTGGACCGTCACTACAGCGGCGAAGAGTTGCGCCGCGCCTCGAACTATCTGAATCAGGAGTTCGGCGGCAAGGAGTTGAGCGCGGTGCGCGAGCATCTGCTCAGCAGGATGAAAGAAACGCGCGAATCGTTGAACCAGGTCATGCTGGATGCGATCCATCTCGCGCAGCACGTGGTGATGCCGCAGTCCTCCGGCGGCTCTCGCATGGAATACGTGATCGCCGGCGAAACCAACCTGATGAACTTCGCCGAGCTGTCCAACGTCGAGAAGCTGCGCCGTCTGTTCGAAGCGTTCACGCAGCAGCGGGACATCCTGCATCTGCTCGACCAGAGCCTGAAGGCCGAGGGCGTGCAGATCTTCATCGGCCAGGAATCCGGCTACACCATCCTGGACGACTGCAGCGTGGTCACCGCGCCCTACACCCTGGATCAGGAAGTGGTGGGTGTGCTGGGGGTCATCGGCCCGACCCGCATGGCCTACGAGCGCATCATTCCCATCGTCGATATCACCGCGAAGCTGCTCGGCTCCGCCTTGAATTCCCGCTCCTGAGCCGCCATCCCTTGCGCGCCTGAACCGGCACGCCGGCCCCCGACCGATCGCCTTGTCCATCGATTGGGGTGTCGCCGCGCGCGGTCGGGCATGAGGTCGGCCGCCCAATCAGGCAGAATGCCGCCCCTTTAATAAACCGCGTCCCCCAGCTCGCCCATGGGCCAGGGGATCGACCCCATTTTGCGACAGGAGAACGACAGGTCATGAGCATGCCCAACGAGCAGGATCGCCCCGCGAACGGGCCGGGGGTGGAGGGAACCGCTGAGGCTGGCGCCGTGGATCTGCAGGCCGCGCTGGCTGCCGCCGAGGCCCGGGCCCTGGAAAGCCGCGACCTGTATATGCGCGCTCTGGCCGAGATGGAGAATATCCGCAAGCGTGCAGCGCGCGATGTCGAGCAGGCTCACAAGTACGCCGTTGACCGCTTCGCCAACGATCTGATCGGCGTCAAGGACAGCCTGGAGCTGGGGCTGCTGGCCGCCGGCGATGCGCAGACCCTGCGCGCCGGCACCGAGGCCACGCTGAAGCAGCTGACCAACGCCTTCGAGAAGAACGGTCTGACCGAGATCGACCCGCTGGGCCAGCAGTTCGATCCCCAGCAGCACGAGGCCATGGCCATGCAACCCTCGGCCGAGCATGTCCCCGACAGCGTGACCCAGGTGGTGCAGAAGGGCTACGCGCTGAATGGCCGATTGCTGCGCCCCGCGCGCGTCATCGTCGCCAAGGCGCCCTGAGGCCGCGAGGCGCGCCGGGCCTTGTAAATCATCCGGGGATCCGCAGATAGCGCAGCAAGACAGCCGGTTGACGAGCCCAGTTAACGAACTTTGGCTCCAACAGGCCAGATTTACAGACATTCAAGACACAACTAACGGAAATTTCGCAGGAGACATTTGGCCATGAGCAAAGTCATCGGCATCGACCTCGGCACGACCAACTCGTGCGTCGCGATCATGGAAGGCGGCAAGCCGCGCGTGATCGAGAACAGCGAAGGCGACCGCACCACGCCCTCCATCGTGGCGTTCACCAAGGACAATGAAGTGCTCGTCGGCCAGTCGGCCAAGCGCCAGGCCGTGACCAATCCGCAGAACACCCTGTTCGCGATCAAGCGACTCATCGGTCGCCGCTTCGAAGACAACGTCGTCCAGAAGGACGTCGACATGGTGCCGTACAAGATCGCCAAGGCCGACAACGGCGATGCGTGGGTGGAAGTGCAGGGCAAGAAGATGGCCCCGCAGGAAATCTCGGCTCGCGTGCTCATGAAGATGAAAAAGACCGCCGAGGATTTCCTCGGCACCACGGTCACCGAAGCCGTCATCACCGTGCCGGCGTACTTCAACGACTCGCAGCGTCAGGCCACCAAGGATGCCGGTCGCATCGCCGGCTTGAACGTCAAGCGCATCATCAACGAGCCGACCGCTGCCGCGCTGGCCTATGGCCTGGACAAGCAGGGCGGCGATCGCAAGATCGCGGTGTATGACCTGGGTGGCGGCACGTTCGACGTGTCCATCATCGAAGTGGCCGACGTCGACGGCGAGCGTCAGTTCGAAGTGCTCGCGACCAACGGCGACACCTTCCTCGGCGGTGAGGACTTCGACAAGCGCGTCATCGACTATCTCGGCGAAGAGTTCAAGAAGGAGAGCGGCGTCGACGTGCGTCGCGATCCGCTCGCCATGCAGCGCCTGAAAGAAGCGGCGGAGAAGGCGAAGATCGAGCTGTCGAGCAGCCAGCAGACCGAGATCAACCTGCCGTACATCACGGCGGACGCTTCCGGTCCGAAGCACCTCAACATCAAGCTGACTCGCGCCAAGCTCGAGTCGCTGGTCGAAGACCTGGTCAACAAGACCATCGAGCCGTGCCGGATCGCGCTGAAGGACGCGGGCCTGTCCATCAAGGACGTGTCCGAAGTGATCCTGGTCGGCGGTCAGACCCGCATGCCGCTGGTGCAGAAGGCAGTGAAGGATTTCTTCGGCAAAGAGCCGCGCAAGGACGTGAACCCCGATGAAGCCGTGGCCGTGGGCGCCGCGATTCAGGGCGGCGTGCTGTCCGGCGAAGTGAAGGACGTGCTGCTGCTCGACGTGACGCCGCTGTCGCTCGGCATCGAAACGCTCGGTGGCGTGATGACCAAGCTGATCGAGAAGAACACCACGATTCCCACCAAGGCGAATCAGACCTTCTCGACCGCCGACGACAACCAGGGCGCCGTGACCATTCACGTGCTGCAGGGTGAGCGTCAGCGTGCGGCCGATAACAAGTCGCTCGGTCAGTTCAACCTGGAAGGCATTCCGCCGGCGCCGCGTGGCATGCCGCAGATCGAAGTCACATTCGACATCGACGCCAACGGCATCTTGAACGTGTCGGCGAAGGACAAGGCCACCGGCAAGGAACAGAAGATCGTCATCAAGGCGTCTTCCGGCCTGAACGAGGACGAGATCCAGCGCATGGTGAAGGACGCCGAGGCGCACGCCGAGGAAGATCGCAAGTTCCGCGAGCTGGTCGAAGCCCGCAACAAGGCCGACGCGCTCGTGCACGGCACCGAGAAAACGCTGCAGGAGCTGGGCGAGAAAGTGCCGGCGGCCGATCGCGCCAACATCGAAAATGCCGTGTCGGATCTGAAGCGCGCACTGAGCGGCGACGACAAGGACATCATCGAGAAGAAGGCGGCTGAAGTGAGCCGTCTGGCGGCTACTCTGGCGCAGCAGTCGGCCGAGGCCGGCGCAGCCGGTCCGGGCGCGGGCCCGCAGGCCTCTGCCGGTGCAGGCGGCGCGGCTGGCGGCAACGACGACGTGCTCGATGCCGAGTTCGAAGAAGTCAAAGACAAGAAGAAGTAAGCAATCCGCCGGGCCTGGCAGACAGATCTAGATCTGTCTGTTGGGCCCGAGTGTTTTTCGGTGGCGTGATGCCCGCGTGGGCAGGCATCATGCCCGGCAGTCTGGGTGGGGTCCTTTTCCGCTAATGTCCAAGCGCGACTACTACAAGGTGCTCGATGTAGCCCGCACGGCCACGGAGGCCGAGATCAAGAAGGCTTATCGCCGTCTGGCGATGAAGTATCACCCCGACCGCAATCCCAACGACGCGGAAGCCGAAGAGAAATTCAAGGAGGCCAAGGAGGCCTACGAAGTGCTGACCGACGCGCAGAAGCGCGCCATCTACGATCAGCACGGCCACGACGGGCTGGCGGCTCGTGGCGGCGGTGGCGGCGGCTTCAGCGCCTCCGACGCGTTCAGCGACATCTTCGGCGACGTCTTTGGAGATATTTTCGGCGGCGGTCGTCGCGGCGGACGTCAGCAGGTGTTCCGTGGCGCCGATCTTCGTTACGACCTCGAGCTCGATCTCGAGCAGGCCGTGTTCGGCCATTCAGCGGATATCGAATTCACCACGCTCGCCGAATGCGAGCCGTGCTCGGGCTCGGGCGCCGCGCCTGGCTCCAAGCCCGTCACCTGCGACACCTGTAACGGCGCGGGCCAGGTCCGCATGCAGCAGGGCTTCTTTGCCGTTCAGCAAACCTGTCCGCGTTGCAAAGGCCGCGGCCAGATCGTCAGTCAGCCGTGCGATTCCTGCCTCGGGCAGGGCCGGATCCGCCAAAAGAAAAACCTCAACGTCAAGGTCCCGCAGGGCGTCGACAACGGCGATCGCATCCGCCTGACCGGCGAAGGCGAGGCCGGGCGCAACGGCGGGCCGCCGGGCGATCTCTACGTCGAGATCCGCGTGCGCGAGCATCCTATTTTCGAGCGCGACGGCAGCCATCTTTCTTGTGAAGTGCCGGTGAGCTTCACCACAGCGACGCTCGGCGGGACGGTCGAAGTCCCGACGCTGGGCGGCAATGTTGAATTGAAGGTGCCGAGCGAGACGCAGTCCGGCCGCGTGTTCCGTTTGCGAGAGAAGGGCGTGAAGCCCGTGCGTGGCGGGCCGACGGGCGATCTGTTCTGCCGCGTCGTGGTCGAGACGCCAGTGAACCTCACCGAAGAGCAGAAAGAGCTGCTGCGAGCGTTCGACGCTTCCATGCAAAACAGCCGCCGCAGTCACAGCCCGCGCGAGAGCACCTGGCTCGATGGCGTGAAGCGTTTCTTCGACACCATTCGTAACTAACAATCCTCCCTCGCAGACCGGGCCGCAACTGATGGCGCAACACTCTTTGCAGATCGCCGTGTTCGGCGTCAGCGGCCGCATGGGTCGTGCATTGCTGACGGCGATCGATGAAGCAAAGGCGACAGCGCTCGGCGGCGCTACTGCATCGAGCAACAGTCGCTGGTTGGGCAAGGACGCGAGCGAGGCGGGCGGCGGCGCTAAGCGCAATGTGCCGATCGAATCGGATCCCGCGCTGGCATTGCGCAACGCGCAGGTGGCGATCGATTTCACGCTGCCCGAAGCGACTTCCGTGAATCTTGCGGCGTGCGTCCGCGCCCGATGTCCCATCGTCATCGGAACCACCGGTCATGATGAAGCGGTGCGAGCCGAGATCGCCGCGGCCGCCAGGCAGATTCCCATCGTGATGGCGCCCAACATGAGTCTCGGCGTGAACCTGCTGCTGAAGCTGGTCGAGCTGGCCGCCGCCAAGCTGGACGCGGACTACGATATCGAAGTGTTCGAGGCGCATCATCGAAACAAGAAAGATGCGCCTTCAGGCACGGCGCTCGCGCTCGGCGCCGCCGCGGCTCAAGGCCGTGATGTCAAATTGGCGGAGGTGGCGGAGCACGCCCGTCACGGCAACACGGGCGTTCGCCCACGAGGCTCCATCGGCTTTTCGGTGTTTCGCGGCGGCGATGTTGTGGGCGACCACACCGTCACGTTTGCCGGTATTGGTGAGCGAATCGAGCTGACACACCGCGCCAGCGATCGCCTCGCATTTGCGCGGGGCGCGGTCAAAGCCGCCCAGTGGCTGGCCGGCCGCACGCCGGGCCTGTATTCCATGCAGGACGTGCTCGGTCTGTAACACACGCTTCGCTCCACTGGCCTTTAACTCCACTGGGCGGCCCCCAGTCTGGGTCAGGCGAGTGACAGACCCGCGTTTTTTGCTTTCATGACTTGAGCGACTCGCGTACACTTCCATCTTCAGCACGCGGTGAAAACACTTGTGGCGGGATCGGGCCTTGAAAGCCCATCTCGTCTTCCGCATGCGTGTCTGAAACAGCTGACATCGGGAGCTTCATGAACCACTCCGAACACGTTGCCGCTGTACTGGCGCTCGAGGACGGCACCGTTTTTCACGGCCGGTCCATCGGAGCCAAGGGCAACACGACGGGCGAGGTGGTGTTCAACACCGCCATGACGGGCTACCAGGAAATCCTCACGGACCCGTCCTATTGCAGACAGATCGTTACTCTCACTTATCCGCACATCGGCAACACCGGCGCCAATCCGGAAGACCTGGAGGCGCCGGCCGTGTATGCGGCAGGTCTGATCATTCGCGATCTGCCGGCCCTGCATTCCAACTGGCGCGCCTCCGAATCGCTGGAGAGCTTTCTTCAGCGCGGCAAGGTGGTCGCCATTGCGGACATCGACACTCGCAAGCTGACTCGCATTCTGCGAGAGAAGGGCGCGCTGGCCGGTTGCATCATGACCGGCGAGAAAGCCGATCCGGTGGCTGCGGTGCATGCGGCCCGCAAATTCCCCGGCTTGAAAGGCATGGACCTGGCCAAGGTCGTGTCCACCAAGCGGGTGTATCAATGGAACGAAGGCACCAACTGGGGCGAGCACAACGGACCGAAGTCACGTCCGGGACAGCGCGTGCACGTGGTCGCGTACGACTACGGCATCAAGCGCAACATCCTGCGTTGCCTGGCCGATCACGGGTGCCGCGTGACCGTGGTGCCGGCGCAGACGCCAGCGGAAAAAGTGCTGGCCATGAATCCCGAAGGCATCTTTCTGTCCAACGGCCCCGGCGATCCGGAGCCGTGCACCTACGCCATCGAGGCGATCAAGCGATTCCTCGAGACCGACATTCCGGTGTTCGGCATTTGCCTGGGCCATCAGCTGCTGGGCCTGGCGAGCGACGCCAAGACCGTGAAAATGAAGTTCGGCCATCACGGCGCCAATCATCCGGTGCTCGACACCAGCAGCGGCCGCGTGCTGATTTCCAGCCAGAACCACGGCTTCGCGGTCGACGAGAGCACGCTTGGCCCGAATGTGAAAGTGACTCACAAGTCGCTGTTCGACGGCTCGTTGCAGGGCATCGAGCGCACCGACCGGCCGGCGTTCAGCTTCCAGGGCCATCCCGAGGCCAGCCCCGGCCCGCAGGATGTCGGGCAGCTGTTCGCCAAGTTCACCGCCATGATCCACGAGCGCCTCGCTCAGCAGGTCGGTACCAAAAGCACCGCCGCGAACGATACCGGCCGTCGCGCCGCCGAAGGTTGATTCACACTTCACATGCCCAAGCGTACTGACCTCCAAAGCATCCTGATCATCGGCGCCGGCCCGATCGTCATCGGCCAGGCGTGCGAATTCGATTATTCCGGCGCGCAGGCCTGCAAGGCGCTCAAGGAAGAGGGCTATCGCGTCATCCTGGTGAACTCCAATCCGGCCACCATCATGACCGACCCGGAGTCCGCCGACGCCATCTACATCGAGCCCATTCACTGGCGCACGGTGGAGCGCATCATCGCCAAGGAACGTCCCAGCGCGTTGCTGCCCACCATGGGCGGCCAGACGGCGCTCAACTGCGCGCTCGATCTGGTGCGCGAAGGCGTGCTGGAAAAATACGGCGTCGAACTCATCGCCGCGTCCCGCGAAGCCATCGACATGGCTGAAGATCGAGAGAAATTCCGCAATGCCATGCGCGAGATCGGTCTGGAGTCGCCCCGTTCGAAGATCGCGCACAGCATGGATGAGGCGCTGGCAGTGCAGGCCGAGATCGGCTTTCCCACGATCATTCGTCCTTCGTTCACCATGGGCGGCTCGGGCGGCGGCATCGCCTACAACCGCGAAGAGTTCGTCACCATCGTCGAACGCGGTCTGGACGCTTCGCCGACTTCGGAAGTTCTGCTGGAAGAATCCGTCATCGGTTGGAAAGAGTACGAGATGGAAGTGGTCCGCGATCGCGCCGACAACTGCATCATCATCTGTTCCATCGAAAACCTCGATCCGATGGGCGTGCACACCGGCGACTCGATCACGGTCGCGCCGGCGCAGACGCTGACGGACAAGGAATATCAGATGATGCGCAACGCCTCGATCGCGGTGTTGCGCAAGATCGGCGTGGAGTGCGGTGGCTCGAACGTGCAGTTCGCGCTCAATCCCGCCGACGGCCGTATGCTGATCATCGAAATGAATCCGCGCGTGTCGCGCTCGTCCGCGCTCGCCTCGAAGGCCACTGGCTTCCCGATCGCGAAAGTGGCCGCCAAGCTCGCAGTCGGCTACACGCTCGATGAACTGAAGAACGACATCACCGGCGGCGCCACGCCGGCTTCGTTCGAGCCGACCATCGATTACGTGGTCACCAAGATCCCGCGCTTCACGTTCGAAAAATTCCCGGGCGCGAACGATCGGCTCACGACGCAGATGAAGTCGGTGGGCGAGGCCATGGCAATGGGTCGCACCTTCCAGGAGTCGCTGCAGAAGGCGCTCAGGAGCATGGAAGTGGGCACCGACGGACTCGATCCGTTGCTCACCTTGCCGATCGCCGAAGAACAGATGCACAAGCTGCGCGAAGAGCTGCGCATGCCCGGGCCGAATCGCCTGCGCTACGTCGGCGATGCGTTCCGCGGCGGTCTGTCGTTCAACGAAGTGCAGTCGCTGTCGCGCATCGATCCCTGGTTCCTCGCCCAGATCCACGACATCGTGCTCGAGGAGCAGAAGGTGCAGGAACAAGGCCTCGAAGCCTTGACCCGCGATCGTATGTGGCAGCTCAAGCGCAAAGGCTTCTCCGATCGTCGTCTCGCGACGCTGGTTGGCGTCGACGAAGCGAGCGTGCGTCGTAAGCGCATCACCATGGGCATTCGCCCGGTGTTCAAGCGTGTCGACACTTGCGCCGCCGAGTTCTCGACATCCACGGCGTACATGTATTCGTCGTACGACGAGGAGTGCGAAGCCAATCCGACCGACCGCAAGAAGATCATGATTCTGGGCGGCGGTCCGAATCGCATCGGACAGGGCATCGAGTTCGACTACTGCTGTGTGCACGCGGCGCTGGCGCTGCGCGATGCGGGCTACGAGACCATCATGGTCAACTGCAATCCCGAAACGGTATCGACCGACTACGACACTTCGGATCGCTTGTACTTCGAGCCGCTCACGCTCGAAGACGTGCTGGAAATCATCGATAAGGAAAAGCCGGTAGGCGTGATCGTGCAGTACGGTGGCCAGACGCCGCTGAAACTGTGCCGCGCGCTCGAAGCGGCAGGCGCGCCGATCATCGGCACCACGCCGGACGCCATCGACGTGGCCGAAGACCGCGAGCGCTTCCAGCAACTGGTGCAGCAGCTGAATCTGAAGCAGCCGCCGAATTGCACGGCGCGCACCGAAGAGCAGGCCATCAGCATGTCGAAGACCGTGGGCTTCCCGCTGGTGGTGCGGCCTTCGTACGTGCTCGGCGGGCGCGCCATGGAAGTGGTCTTCAACGAAGACGACCTGCGCACCTACATGACCGATGCGGTGAAAGTGTCGAACGACAGCCCGGTGCTGCTGGATCGCTTTCTGGATCAGGCCATCGAGGTCGACGTCGATGCGATCTGCGACGGCGAGGACGTCTATATCGGCGGCATCATGGAACACGTCGAGCAGGCCGGCGTGCACTCGGGCGACTCCGGTTGCTCGCTGCCGCCCAACAGCCTGTCGGCCGAGGTCCAGGCCGAACTGAAGGAACAGACGCGCAAGCTCGCCCGGGGCTTGAAGGTGGTCGGTCTGATGAACATCCAGTTCGCCATCCAGAGCGGCATCGTCTACATCCTCGAAGTGAATCCGCGCGCCTCGCGCACCGTGCCGTTTGTTTCCAAAGCGACCGGCGTGCCGCTGGCGAAAATGGCCGCGCGCGTCATGGCGGGCGCCAAGTTGAAAGATCTCGGCTTGACCGAAGAGCGCGTGCCGAAGTTCTTCGCAGTCAAGGAGTCGGTGTTCCCGTTCGCCAAATTCCCCGAAGCCGATCCGATCCTCGGACCGGAAATGAAATCCACCGGCGAAGTGATGGGCACCGGCCGTTCGTTCGGCGAAGCCTATGCCAAGGCGCAGCTCGCCTCCGGCGTGATTCTGCCGACTCGCGGCGTTTGTTTGCTCAGCGTGCGCGACCGCGACAAACCGGCAGCGGTGCAACTGGCGCGCCGCCTGGTCGCGCAGGGCTTTGAAATCGTTGCAACGTCTGGCACCGCGGAAGCCATCAGCAATGCGGGAATTCCATGCCGCACAGCGAATAAGGTGCGTGAGGGTCGCCCTCACATCGTGGACATGATAAAAAACGACGAGATTTCGCTGATCGTCAATACCACCGAAGGCAAGCAGGCCATTTTCGAATCGCGCTCCATTCGGCGCGAAGCGGTCCACAAGCGCGTCACGTACTACACGACTGTGGCGGCCGGACTGGCAACCTGCGACGCCATTGCCCACATGAATGAGGTCGACGTGAACCGACTGCAGGATCTGCATCGAGAGATCGCGCAACAAGCCGGCTATGACACTGCGGTGAAGGCTGTGGAGATCGCATCGTGAAGCGGCTGCCGTTGACATTGAAAGGCGCCGAGAAATTGCGCGCCGAGCTGAAACGTTTGAAGAGCGAGGATCGTCCGCGCGTGATCCAGGCGATTGCCGAGGCGCGCGCCCATGGCGACTTGAGCGAGAACGCGGAATATCACGCCGCGCGTGAGCAGCAGAGC
This sequence comes from Steroidobacter gossypii, assembly GCF_016801985.1. Lineage (GTDB taxonomy): Bacteria > Pseudomonadota > Gammaproteobacteria > Steroidobacterales > Steroidobacteraceae > Steroidobacter > Steroidobacter gossypii. The sequence continues at coordinate 795,842 of NZ_JAEVLS010000002.1, forward strand.
TTCATCGAAGGACGCATCAAGGATATCGAGTCGCACCTGTCGAACTCGGAAATCATCGATGTGGCGTCCATGCCGGCCACCGACAAAGTGGTGTTCGGCGCCACCATCGATCTGGAAGACGAGGACACCGGCAACAAGCTGCTGTATCAGATCGTCGGCGACGCCGAGGCCGATATCAAACAAGGCCTGATCTCGGTGTCGTCGCCCATCGCGCGCGCCCTGGTCGGCAAGTCCAAGGGCGACGTCGTGGATGTGGTTGCGCCCAACGGCACCAAGAGCTACGAGATCGTCGAAGTCCGTTATTTGTAACGCCGCCGGGGTTGTTCGTTCGTAGCTTGTCGCCGGCCCGGAAATTCAGAGATCAACGGCAGCATGGTCACTACGGAACCGGCCGCTCGGGTCGCGCCGCGCAAGTGGCTCGATTTCAGCGTCACATTTCTGGTCACGCTGTGGGCCGGCTCGCTATGGACCGTGTGCGGCATCGTCGCGCCCCAATTGTTCGCGACGCTGCCGGAGCGGCGCCTTGCAGGGCAGATGGCGGCCCGGCTGTTTCATATCGAGACCTGGTTGGGCGTCGTGATCGCCATCGCATTGATTGCGCTGTTGGCCGCGCGTAAGGCCTTCGCCAGCAGCAAAGCGGTGCTCTGGCTGATTGTGTTGACCGCGGGCGCGCCGCTCGCGAGCGAGCTGATCCTGGGCCCGATGATGGATGCGGCCCGAAGCGCGAACGACATGGCGCGCTTCGGCATGCTTCATGGTGTTTCCGCCGCGCTGTTTTTTATCGCGTGTGTGAGCGCGCTGGCGCTGGTCTGGAAGACCCGGCAGGCCGCGTAGCAGCTAGTCCGCCGGCAAGATGATTTTCGGCTTGTCCTTGTGCGGGCGATAGAACACACCCACGTTGCCGATCCGCTGCACCAGGGCGCTGCCGCTTTGTTTGGCCAGTTCGGCGAGAATGGTGTCGCGCTCGTCGCGATCGCCGACGCGGGCTTTGACTTTCACCAGTTCGTGCGCGCCGAGCGCAATGTCGAACTCCTTCGCGACCGCAGGCGACAAGCCGGACGAGCCGATGAGAATGACAGGTTCCTTACCGTGGGCGAGGCCGCGCAGGTACTTCTTTTGCTTTTCGGAAAGCTGCTGAATCGTAGGCATGGCTAAGCGTACTAAATCGAGCCGGCAATGGCTCGCCGAACATGAGAGCGATCCGTACGTGAAGCAGGCCCGGCAGGCCGGCTATCGCTCGCGCGCCGTGTTCAAGCTCGATGAGATTCAGCGCACCGACCGGCTGATTCGGCCCGGCATGACCATCGTGGATCTGGGCGCGGCGCCGGGTGGCTGGAGCCAGCTGGCGGCCAAGCTTCTGCAGGGCAGAGGGCGGATCGTGGCGCTGGACATTTTGCCCATGGACGCCATCGTCGGCGTCGATTTCCTGCAAGGCGACTTCGCCGACGATGCGGTCCTGGAACAATTCGAACAAATGCTCGGCGGCGAGCGAGCGCAGCTTGTAATGTCCGATATGGCCCCAAATACCACGGGCATCGCCGACGTGGACCATGACCGTTCGATGCATCTGGTTGAACTGTCGCTGGATTTCGCCCGCAAACACCTGGCCCCCAAGGGCGATTTCCTGGTCAAGGTGTTCCAGGGCCGGCACTTCCAGCCGTTCGTGAAGGAGCTCAGAAACAGCTTCACGACGGTCAAAGTGCGAAAACCGCCAGCCTCGCGCCAGCGAAGTCCGGAACTTTACCTGCTGGGGCGCGACTTTAAGGCTTAAGCTGGTCCGTTTCAGGTTTTGGCTTGCTTTTCGATTGCAGCGGATCAGGAAGTCGGTTATGGCGCGTCCCGGTCCGGTGGTGTAGTGTCAATCTGCGCCTACTTACTTATTCCAGGCTGCTGCCATTGTCCGAGGTCAAAAAGGACGCGGCGCACGAGGATGGGACTTTGAACGACCTAGCCAAGAACATCGTACTCTGGATCGTCATCGCCGTGGTGGTGGCCACGGTGGTCAGCAATTTCAGCGCGCGATCCGGCGGAGTACAGGAGATGCCGTACTCCACCTTTCTGCAGCAGGTGAAGGACGGCGGCATCGCCGAAGTCACCTTGAACAAGACCACCGACGTGATTCGCGGTGTGCGCACCAATGGCGAGCAGTTCACGGTCAACAATCCCGAGACCGAGAACTCCGACCTGATCGGCACGCTGCTCGACAACAATGTGAAGTTCTCGGGCGCGGCGCCGGAGCGGCAGTCGTTCCTGATGCAGCTGTTCATTTCTTCCTTCCCCATCCTGCTGCTGATCGCGGTGTGGGTGTACTTCATGCGTCAAATGCAGGGCGGCGCCGGCGGCAGGGGGGCCATGTCGTTCGGCAAGAGTCGCGCACGCCTGCTCGGCGAGGACCAGGTACAGGTCACATTCGCCGATGTCGCAGGCGTGGATGAAGCCAAGGAAGAAGTGGTCGAGATCGTCGAGTTCCTGAAAGACCCGGGCAAGTTCCAGCGCCTGGGCGGCAAGATCCCGCGTGGCGTGCTGATGGTCGGCTCGCCCGGTACCGGTAAGACGCTGCTCGCCCGCGCCATCGCCGGCGAAGCGAAAGTCCCGTTCTTCACCATCTCCGGTTCCGACTTCGTCGAAATGTTCGTCGGCGTGGGCGCGAGCCGCGTGCGTGACATGTTCGACCAGGCGAAGAAGCACGCTCCGTGCATCATCTTCATCGACGAAATCGACGCCGTCGGTCGCCATCGTGGCGCCGGCCTGGGCGGCGGTCACGACGAACGTGAGCAGACGTTGAACCAGCTGCTGGTCGAGATGGATGGTTTCGAGGGCACCGAGGGCGTGATCGTCATCGCCGCCACCAACCGTCCCGACGTGCTGGATCCGGCGCTGCTGCGTCCGGGCCGTTTCGATCGTCAGGTCGTGGTGCCGCTGCCGGACGTGCGTGGTCGCGAGCAGATCCTGAAAGTTCACATGCGCAAGCTGCCGCTCGCCGAAGACGTGAAGCCGCAGGTGATCGCGCGTGGCACGCCGGGCTTTTCGGGCGCGGACCTCGCCAACCTGGTCAACGAAGCTGCGTTGTTCGCCGCTCGCGCCAATCGCCGCACGGTGACCATGGACGAGTTCGAGCGCGCCAAGGACAAGATCATGATGGGCGCCGAGCGCCGCTCCATGGTCATGGACGAGCAGGAGAAGAAGCTCACCGCGTATCACGAGGCGGGTCACGCCATCATCGGCTTGACGGTGCCCGAGCACGACCCGGTCTACAAAGTCACGATCATCCCCCGCGGCCGTGCGCTGGGCGTGACCATGTTCCTGCCGGAAGCCGATCGTTACAGCACCAGCAAGCGTCGGCTCGAGAGCCGCATCAGCACGCTGTTCGGCGGTCGTATCGCCGAAGAGATCATCTTCGGACCCGAGTCGATCACGACCGGCGCCTCCAACGACATCGAGCGCGCGACTGAAATCGCTCGCAACATGGTCACCAAGTGGGGCCTGTCGAACAAGCTCGGCCCGCTGACCTACAGCGAAGACCAGGGTGAAGTGTTCCTGGGTCGCCAGGTCACGCAGCACAAGCAGGTGTCGGATGTCACCGCGCACGCCATCGACGAGGAAGTTCGTTATCTGATCGACACGAACTACAAGCGCGCCAAGGACATTCTCGAGACCAACCTCGACAAGCTGCACAAGATGGCTGACGCGCTGATCAAGTACGAGACCATCGACGAGATCCAGATCAAGGACATCATGGAAGGCCGCGATCCCAAGCCGCCCGCGGGCTGGGACGACAGTGGCGCGCCGTTCGGCGGCAACGGCAAGGGCCGCGACCGCGAGAAGGGCGAGGCCCCGATCGGCAAGCCCGCCAGCCAACACTGAGCTAGTAGTTAGCTGTTGGCAGGAAGGAGTTAGAGAAGAGGCGCGGCAACGCGCCTCTTTCCGTTTATGCGACCTGACAAGAACCCAATCATGGCTGGCAATGCAGCTCTGACCAACAGCCAACTGCCAGCAGCCAGCTACTTGCGTTGTGGCCGTCACACGGTGGATCTGTCCTCGCCCATCGTGATGGGCATCCTCAACGTCACGCCGGATTCGTTTTCCGACGGCGGACGGTTCGTCGACGTGTCGCGAGCGCTCGAACATGCGCAGCGCATGATCGAGCAGGGCGCGGGCATGATCGATGTGGGCGGTGAGTCCACACGGCCTGGCGCCGCCGATGTCAGCGAGCAAGAGGAGATCCGCCGGGTCGTGCCGATCATCGAAGCGCTCGCCGCTCGCACTTCCATTCCCATCTCCGTCGACACCAGCAAGGCCGCCGTCATGACCGCAGCCGTCTCGGCCGGCGCGAGCCTGATCAACGACGTGAGGGCGCTGCGGGAGCCGGGCGCACTTGAAGCCGCCGCCCGCACCAACGCCGGCGTCTGTCTCATGCACATGCAGGGGCAGCCGCGAACCATGCAGCACGAGCCACGTTATGACGACGTGGTCGAAGAGGTCGCCACCTTTCTGGAACAGCGCGTCGGGGCATGCCTGACCGCCGGCATCGACCGTGAGCGACTGGTGCTCGACCCGGGCATCGGCTTTGGCAAGCGGCTCGAACATAATCTCTCGTTACTGGCCCATCTGCCGCGCCTGGGCCGTCCAGGGCCGAACCAGGGACTGCCCCTGCTGGTCGGGGTGTCCCGCAAATCCATGTTCCAGACGCTGCTGGGGCGGCCTGTGGAGCAGCGCCTGGCCGGTGGCCTCGCGGTCGCGACCGCCGCCGTGCTCGCCGGGGCTGCTATCCTTCGCGTCCACGACGTAGCCGAGACGCTCGACGCAGTGAAGGTGGCCCACGCCCTACGCGCCGCCGGCTACTCCCGACCAGTCAGTAGTCACTAGTCACTTCGAGGTTACTTTGAGCCGTAAATACTTTGGCACCGATGGCGTGCGAGGCCGCGTTGGCGAGCATCCGCTGACAGTGGAATTCGCCTTGAAGCTGGCCAGCTCGGCGGCGCGCGTGCTCGCGCCCAACGGCGGCACGGTGCTGGTGGGCAAGGACACTCGCATCTCGGGCTACATGTTCGAATCGGCGCTCGAGGCGGGCTTCGTCGCTTCGGGCGTGAACGTGATGTTGATCGGCCCGCTGCCCACGCCGGGCATCGCCTATCTCACCAAACGTTTCGAATGTGACTTCGGCGTGGTCATCAGCGCCTCTCACAATCCGTACGAAGACAACGGCATCAAGTTCTTCGATCGTAACGGCGGCAAGCTGTCCGACGAGATCGAAGCGCAGATCGAGCAGTACCTGGACGATCCGCCGGTGACGCGCAGTTCGAGCGAACTGGGTAAGGCGGCGCGCGTCGACAAGTCGCGCGTGCGTTATCAGGAATTCGCCATGAGCACCGTGCCGGGCCTGGATCTGTCGGGTTTCAAGCTGGTGATCGATTGCGCCAACGGCGCCGGTTACAAAGTGGGGCCGCGGATCCTCGCGGATCTCGGCGCGGAGATCGTGCCGATCGGCTCCTCGCCGAATGGCCGCAATATCAATCTGAACTGCGGCTCCACCTCGCCGGGCCTGTTGCAACTCACGGTGCCGGGCGTGCAGGCGCAGGCAGGCATCGCGCTCGACGGCGATGGCGATCGGCTGGTGATGGTCGACAACCTTGGGCGCACCGTGGATGGCGATCAACTGCTGTACATCATCGCGCGAGCTCGCAAGAGTAAGGGCCTGCTGAAAGGTCCGGTGGTCGGCACCGTCATGAGCAACCTCGGCCTGGAACATGCGCTGCAGAAAGAGGGCATCGAGTTCCGTCGCGCCAAGGTCGGCGATCGCTATGTGATGGAATTGTTGAAAGAGACCGGCGGCACGCTGGGCGGCGAGACCTCGGGTCACCTGCTGTGTCTCGATCACACCACCACCGGCGACGCGTTGATCAGCGCTCTGCAGGTGCTGGCCATTATGAAAGAAACCGGCAGCAGCCTGGCGGAGCTGGCCGCGCCGATGCCGCGCTATCCGCAGGTGATGCAGAACGTGCGCGTCGCGAAGAAAATCGATCCGTTCAGCTCGCCGCAGATCGCCGAAGCAGTGGCGAAGGCCGAGAGCAAGCTGGCCGGCAACGGTCGGATCGTGCTGCGTCCCTCGGGCACTGAACCCGTGATCCGTGTCATGGTCGAAGGCAGTGACGAGAAGCTGGTGAAGGAAATCTGCCGGGATCTGGCCGCCATCGTGGCCGCGTCCGCCGAACAGAAGGTGGCGGTGGGTTGAAGCGCCACCCGGCCGCTTCCTTTTGATTGCATTCGGGTTTGATTTCGGAAGAGGGCGCCGCTAAGCTTCCGCGCCCTTTGCAGGGGCGGCCCGATGGGCCGACGCAGGGGCGGCCCGACGGGCCGACGCAGGGTGGCCCGAACCCCAACTGTGGAGGTACGCGATGCGCCGGCCATTCATTGCCGGGAATTGGAAGATGCACGGCTCGCGCGCGGAGAACGCGGAGCTGATCGAGGGGCTGCTGCTCGGCTTGCCGGCGCAGACACACTTCGATATCGCCGTCTGTCCGCCCAACGTGTACCTGTGGGAAGTGGGGCGGCTGCTGAAGGACTCGATCGTGAAACTGGGCGCGCAGTCGGTCTGCGCTGAGGCGATCGGAGCATTCACGGGCGAAGCTTCGGCGGCCATGCTGAAGGATGTCGGTTGCACGTATGTGATCGTGGGCCACTCCGAGCGGCGCACGATTTATCGCGAGGACGACGCGCTGGTGGCGCGCAAGTTTCTCGCGGCGCAGTCGCAGGGTCTGATCCCGATCCTCTGCGTCGGCGAAACGCTGGAGGAGCGGGAGAAAGGGCAGACCATGCAAGTGGTCTCCCGGCAGTTGAAAGCCGTGTTGGATGTCGCTGCCCCAGGCGCGCTCCAGCAGGCGGTGCTTGCATACGAGCCGGTCTGGGCGATCGGCACGGGCAAAAATGCGACGCCGGCCCAGGCGCAGGAAGTTCACGCACATATTCGCGCCGAGGTGGCGGCTCGTGATGCTAATATCGCGGCCGGTTTACGGGTGCTCTATGGCGGCAGCGTGAAAGCCGGCAACGCGAAGGAGATCTTCGCCATGCCGGACGTCGACGGTGGACTGATCGGCGGCGCGTCGCTGAAAGCGGATGAGTTTCTGAAGATCTGCGCCGCGGCCCAAAGTCATTGACGGCCACTTGAAGTGGCTGCTCGAGCGAGCCGGTCTGAAACAGGCGCATTGAATCGGAATTGAATCGTATGAACTGGTTACATTCGGCGGTGGTGATTGCTCACCTGTTGTTCGCCGCGGCCATCGTAGCGCTGGTGTTACTGCAGCGGGGCAAGGGCGCCGATGCGGGCGCCGGCTTCGGCGCGGGCGCGTCGGGCACTGTGTTCGGTGCTCGCGGCTCGGCGTCGTTCCTGTCGCGCACCACTGCGACTTTGGCGGTGCTGTTCATCGCTACCAGTTTGACGTTGGCGTATCTCGGCGGTCGCCCCGGCGAGGCGCCGAAGAGTGTGATCGATCGAGTGAACCTTCCGGACAGTGCTCCGGCGTTGCCTTCGGCCACGCCCGCGGCGCCGGCGGCGAACACCGATCAAGCGGTCGAATTGCCTCGCGAGCCGGCTCCTCAACCGGCCCAGCAAACGCAGGGCGAGCCGACCCAACAACAGTAACATTTGTTCGGGCGGGCACCGTCCCGGCGAGCGTTTGGCGAAGTCGTTTTCAGTGCGGCTGTGGTGGAACTGGTAGACACGCTACTTTGAGGTGGTAGTGGAGCAATCCGTGGAGGTTCGAGTCCTCTCAGCCGCACCAGTTTCTCGGCTTCTTTAGGGTTCCATGCCTTCTTGGCCGAAGAAGGCAGCCTTCGTGCAATTCTTATAGAACCCTTTTTGGACCGTCCTGATACAATGCGCGCCGCCGCCGGACCCGGCGCGTCAGCAGCTTACGCGATGTTGCAAAACTACGTTCCCATCCTCATTTTCCTGGGCGTGGCCGGCGTGCTCGGCTCAGTGCTCATCGGTCTGGGCTTTTTGCTCGGCCCTCGCAAGCCTGACGCCGAAAAGCTCTCCGCCTACGAGTGCGGCTTCGAGGCTTACTCCGATACGCGCATGAAATTCGACGTGCGCTATTACCTCGTCGCCATTTTGTTCATCGTCTTCGATCTGGAAATCGCCTTCCTGTTTCCCTGGGCCGTGGCGCTCGACGCCGTCGGCATGGTCGGGCTCGCCGCCATGGGCATTTTCCTGCTGATCCTGGTGGTGGGCTTCGTCTACGAGTGGAAAAAAGGGGCTCTGGAATGGGATTGACTGCTCCCACAGCCGAGACACCGGACGCCGCGGTAACACAGCGCGGCTTCATGACGACAACGGTCGATTCGCTGGTCAACTGGGCTCGCACCGGTTCGATGTGGCCGATGACGTTCGGCCTGGCTTGTTGCGCGGTGGAGATGATGCATGCGGGCGCGGCCCGTTATGACCTCGATCGCTTCGGCGTGGTGTTCCGACCCAGCCCGCGCCAGTCCGATGTGATGATCGTGGCCGGCACGCTGGTCAACAAAATGGCCCCGGCGCTGCGCAAGGTTTACGACCAGATGCCCGAGCCCCGCTGGGTGATTTCGATGGGCTCCTGCGCCAACGGCGGCGGCTACTACCACTACTCGTACGCGGTAGTGCGTGGCTGCGACCGCATCGTGCCGGTCGATGTGTACGTGCCGGGTTGCCCGCCCAGCGCCGAAGCACTGCTGTACGGCATCCTGCAATTGCAGAACAAGATCCGTCGCACCAGCACGATCGCGCGGTGAGCGCGCGTCGTATTCATGCCCGCTGATGGCGGGCTTTGGTTTTTAGCGAGTACGGGATGAGTTCACGTATCGAGACATTGGCCTCGCGATTGTCGGCGCGCTTCGCTCAAGAGCTGCGTGCGCTGCCGGCGTTGCCGGGCGACGTAGCGTTCGAAGTCGACGCAGCGAATCTGCTCGCGGTGTGCAAGGAGCTGCGCGACAACGCCGACTTCGGCTTCGAGCAGCTGATCGATCTGGCGGGCGTCGACTATCTCGACTACGGCCGCGAGGAGTGGAACACGCTGGGCTCTACCGCCACTGGTTTCAGTCGCGGCGTGAATCGCATCAAGGAGACGGTCGGCGAGCCGCAGAACAAGCGCTTCGCGGTGACTTATCAACTGCTGTCGATCTCCAACAACTGGCGCCTGCGACTGCGCAGCTTCACTGATGAAGGCGAGCCGCCGGTGATCGATTCCGTAGTCGAGATCTGGAGCGGCGCCAACTGGTTCGAGCGCGAAGCATTCGATCTGTACGGCATCATGTTCCGCAATCATCCGGACCTGCGCCGCATCCTCACCGACTATGGCTTCATCGGTCATCCGTTCCGCAAGGACTTCCCGCTCATCGGCAACGTCGAAGTGAAGTACGACACCAACAAGGGTCGGGTCGTCTACCAGCCGGTAAGCATCGAGCCGCGCACCCTCGTGCCTCGCGTGATTCGCGATGACAACCGTTACGACCAGGTGCTGAAAGAAGTGCCGGTCGGCGCCGCCGCGTCGCGCTGAGGTCGTCGAGATCAGCCATGGCAGACATTCATAACTTCACGCTCAATTTCGGCCCGCAGCATCCTGCCGCCCACGGCGTCTTGCGCCTGGTGCTGGAGATGGAAGGCGAGGTCATTCAGAAAGCCGACCCGCACATCGGCCTGTTGCATCGGGCCACCGAGAAGCTGGCTGAGTCCAAGCCGTTCAATCAGTCCATTCCGTACATGGACCGTCTCGACTACGTGTCGATGATGTGTAACGAGCATGCCTACGTGATGGCCATCGAGAAGCTGCTCGGCATCAAGGTGCCGGAGCGCGCTCAATACATTCGCGTGATGTTCGACGAGATCACCCGCATCCTGAATCACCTGATGTGGCTCGGTGCGCACGGGCTCGATATCGGCGCGATGACCGTCTTCTTGTACGCATTCCGCGAGCGCGAAGACCTCATGGATGTGTACGAAGCGGTGTCGGGCACTCGCATGCACGCCGCTTACTATCGTCCGGGCGGCGTGTATCGCGAGCTGCCGGAGAGCATGCCGAAATATCAGCCCTCGAAGTGGCGTTCGCAGGCCGACGTGTCGCGCCTCAACGAGCGTCGTTCCGGCAGCATGCTCGATTTCATCGACGACTTCTGCGCGCGCTTCCCCGCCAACGTCGACGAGTATGAAACATTGCTCACCGACAACCGCATCTGGAAACAGCGCACGGTGAACATCGGCGTAGTGTCGCCGGAGCGGGCGCTGCAGCTGGGCTTCACCGGCCCGATGCTGCGCGGCTCGGGCATCGAATGGGATCTGCGCAAGAAGCAGCCCTACGAGGTCTACGACCGCATGGAATTCGACATCCCGGTGGGCGTGAACGGCGATTGTTACGACCGTTATCTGGTGCGCGTCGAGGAGATGCGTCAGTCGAACCGCATCATCAAGCAGTGCGTCGACTGGCTGCGTAAGCATCCTGGGCCGGTGATGCTGGAGGACCACAAGGTCTCGGCGCCCAAGCGCGAAGAGATGAAGGGCGACATGGAATCGCTGATCCATCACTTCAAGCTGTTCACCGAAGGCTATTGCGTGCCTGCCGGTGAGACCTACGCCGCCGTCGAAGCGCCCAAGGGCGAGTTCGGCATCTATCTGGTGTCCGACGGCGCCAACAAACCTTATCGCTTGAAGTGCCGCGCACCGGGCTTCCCGCATCTGGCTTCGCTCGAGGAGATGGTCAAAGGCCATCTGCTGGCCGACGTGGTGGCGGTGATCGGCACGCAGGACATCGTATTCGGGGAAATCGACCGGTGACTAGTTACAACCCTCCATCCGGGCACGAACCCGCTCCTGGCGGTCGGCAGACCGGACATGACGGCGGCAAGAGCGCGCCCGGACCCGGCGAGCCGGATTCCGGCACGGTCGGTCACGGCGCGCCTCACGGCGCCAGCAGTGTGCTGTCCGAGCACGCGCGCCACGAGATCGATCACTGGCTGACCAAGTTCCCGCCGGACCGCAAGCGCTCGGCGGTGATCGCCGCGTTGCGCGCCGTTCAGCACGACATCGGTGGCTATCTCACCAAGGAAGCGATGGATGCGGTCGCCGAGTACATCGGCCTGCCGCCGATCCAGGTGTACGAAGTCGCGACCTTCTATTCGATGTTCGAGACCAAGCCGGTCGGCCGGCACAGCATCTCGGTGTGCACCAACATCTCCTGCATGTTGTGCGGCGGCGAGGAAATGCTGTCGCACGTCGAGAAGCGGCTCGGTATCAAGGTGGGCGAGAGCACGCCGGATGGCCGCTTTTTCCTGAAGCGCGAGGAAGAATGCCTCGCCGCTTGTAACAACGCGCCGATGATGATGGTCGATCACGTGTACTACGAGAATCTCACGCCCGAGAAGATCGACGAGATTCTCGATCGTCACAAGTGATCGTTCGCAGCGCGCTCAACGATAGCCATCGCCAACATGACTGACGAATCCAACAAACTCGTGCTCGGAAAATATCCGAGCAACTTCGTCTGCTTCGCGACGCTCGGCATGGAGCGTCCGTCGTCGATCGAGACCTATCGCAAGACCGGCGGCTACGAAGTGTGGGAGCGAATCCTGCGCGAGAAGACGCCGAAGGAAGAGATCATCGAACAGGTGAAAGCTTCCGGTCTGCGTGGTCGCGGCGGCGCGGGCTTCCCGACGGGTATGAAGTGGAGCTTCATGCCGCGCAATGCGCCGGGCCAGAAGTACGTGGTCTGCAACTCGGACGAGAGCGAGCCTGGCACCTGCCACGATCGCGACATCCTGCGCTACAACCCGCACGCGCTGATCGAAGGCATGGCGATCGGCGGCTACGCGATGGGTGCGACGGTCGGCTACAACTACATCCGCGGCGAGTTCCTGGATGAGCCGGTGCCGCGCTTCGAAGAAGCGTTGAAGGAAGCTTATGCCGCGGGTCTGCTCGGCAAGAATCTGCTGGGCTCGGGCGTGGACTTCGATCTGTATGCGTTCGTCGGCGCGGGTGCGTACATCTGCGGCGAGGAGACTGCGCTGCTGGAATCGTTGGAAGGCAAGCAGGGCCGGCCGCGTTTCAAGCCGCCGTTCCCGGCGAACTTCGGCTTGTATGGCAAGCCGACCACGATCAACAACACGCAGAGCTATGCGTCGGTGCCGACCATCCTGCGCAAGGGCCCGAAGTGGTTCACCGATCTGGGCGTGCCGAACGCCGGCGGCACCATGATCTTTTCGATCTCGGGCCATGTGAACAAGCCGCAAAACATCGAGCTGCCGCTGGGCATCCCGTTCAAGGATCTGCTGGAGATCTGCGGCGGCGTGCGCGAGGGCCGCAAACTGAAGGCAGTCATCCCCGGCGGCGTGTCGGTTCCGGTCGTGCCCGGCGACGTGATGATGACGGCCACCATGGACTACGACGGCGTGCGTAAAGCCGGCTCGAGCCTGGGCACCGGCTCGATGATCGTGATGGACGAGACCACCTGCATGGTGAAAGCGCTCGAGCGCATCTCACGTTTCTATTACGCCGAGTCGTGCGGGCAGTGCACGCCGTGCCGTGAAGGCACCGGCTGGATGAATCGCATGCTGAAGCGAATGCTGGCGGGGCAGGGCAAGAAGTCCGATCTGGACATGCTGGTCGATGTCGCCAACAAGATCGAAGGCCACACCATCTGCGCCTTCGGCGACGCCGCCGCCTGGCCGGTGCAGAGCTTCATGAAGCACTTCCGCCACGAGTTCGAATACCTGATCGAGCACGGTCACAGCATGGTCGACAAAGAGCGCCGTGCGGCCGTTGCCGCCTGAGAGATGACCCATGAGTGACGAGGTCAATATTGAAGTCAACGGCGTGCCGATGAAGGCGCGCAAGGGTCAGATGGTGATCCAGGTGACGGACGCGAACGAGGTGTACGTGCCGCGTTTCTGTTACCACGAGAAGCTGCCGATCGCCGCCAACTGCCGCATGTGCCTGGTGGAAGTGGAGAAGGCGCCGAAGCCGCTGCCGGCGTGCGCCACTCCGGTGGCCGAGGGCATGAAAGTTTTCACCAAGTCGCCGAAGGCCATCGCCGCGCAGCGCGCGGTGATGGAGTTCCTGCTCATCAATCATCCGCTCGACTGCCCGATCTGCGATCAGGGCGGCGAATGTGAGTTGCAGGATCTGGCGATGGGCTTCGGTCGCGACATCTCGCGCTACAGCGAGCGCAAGCGCGTGGTCAAGGACAAGAACCTGGGCCCGCTCGTGTCCACCGACATGACCCGTTGCATTCACTGCACCCGTTGCGTGCGCTTCACGCAGGACGTGCAGGGCTTCCAGGAACTCGGCACCGTCGGCCGCGGCGAGATGACCGAGATCGGCACTTTCATCGAAAAGAGCGTCGATCACGAGCTGTCGGCCAACATCATCGATCTGTGCCCGGTCGGCGCGTTGAACAACAAGCCGTATCGTTATCGCGCGCGCGCCTGGGAAATGACTCAGCATCCGCTGATTTCTCCGCACGATGCCGTCGGCACAAACATCTACGCGCACGTGTTGCGTGGGCGCGTGATGCGCATCGTTCCTCGCGCCAACGAGGACGTGAACGAGACCTGGATCGCCGACCGGGATCGTTTCAGCTATCAGGGCATGTACAGCGACGATCGCCTCCTGAAGCCTTCCATCCGTGAAAACGGCGTGCTGCAGGAAACGGATTGGGAAACGGCGCTGCAGAAGGTCGCCGAGAAGCTGGGCCGCATCGCCAAACAACATGGCGGCGCTCAGATCGGCGCCATTGCGTCTCCGAATTCCACGCTCGAAGAGCTGCATCTGCTCGCGCGGCTCGCGCGTGGCCTGGGCAGTGCGAACCTCGATCATCGTCTGCGTCGCTCCGACTTCCGTGACGAGGCGAGCGATCCGTTGTTCCCGTCGCTGGGCGTTGCGATCAAGGATCTCGAGACCGCCAACTCGGTACTGGTGGTCGGTTCGAACCTGCGCAAGGAAGTGCCGCTGCTCGCACATCGCATTCGCAAGGCGGCGTTGAAGGGCGGCAAGGTGTCGTTCATCAACGCGCAGCGTTACGACTACCTGTTCCCGGTCGCTGGCTATCTCGCTTCGAACGGCATCGGCTCGCTCGAGCATCTGCTTGCGGTCGCGGCCGCTGCGGTGACTGCGAGCGGCAAGAGCGCGCCTGCATCGATTGCAGCCCGCGTCGCTCAAGCTCAACCGAATGACACGCACAAGGCCATCGCTCAACAGCTGAGCGAAGGCGAGCGCCGTTTGATCCTGTTGGGCGCGATCGCTCAGCGCGATCCTGCGTTCGCGGATCTGCGTCTGGTCGCCAATGCGCTGGCTGAAGTGACGGGCGCGACGCTCGGTTACCTGCCAGAAGGTGGCAATGCTGTCGGCGCGCATCTGGTGGGCTTCCTGCCGGGTCGCACGGTGGGCGGTCAGACTGTCGCGTCGCCGGGCTTGAACATCGCCGATATGTTCGCCGCCAAGCTCAAGGCGTACATCCTGTTCGGTGCGATCGAGCCCAAGCTCGACGTCGCTGCTGAAAACGCAGCCGCTGCGCTGGATGGCGCGGAGTTCGTCGTGGCGCTGTCGCCGTATTCGACCGCGGCTCAGTTCGCCGACGTGGTGTTGCCAATCGGCACGTTCGCCGAAACGGCCGGCACCTATGTGAACCTCGAAGGCCGCTGGCAGAGCGTGCCGGGCGCCGCTGCGCCGGTGGGCGAGTCGCGTCCTGGTTGGAAGGTGCTCCGCGTGCTGGGCAATCTGCTGGATCTGCCGGGGTTCGAATACACCGCGGCGGATCAGATCACGGCGGACATTCGCAAAGCTCTCGATGAGGCGGGTGCGTTCACGGCGAAGGCAGTCACTCGCACGTTGCAGGCGGAAGCCGCGACCGGTGCGTCGGTGGTGCGCGACGTTCCGATCTATCAGGTCGACGCGATGGTGCGTCGTTCGGCAGCGTTACAGAACACGCGTGAAGGTCGCGAGACCCGCGCTCAAGAAGGAGTGCGCGCGTGAACGCAATTCCTGATTTTGTAAACACGCTGCTGCCGTTCCTGCCGGAATGGATCCGCGCCGTGGTGTTCTATGGCGTGGTCGCGCTGATCCTGTTCATCAGCGTGATTCTGACCATGGCGTTCCTGACGCTCGCCGAGCGCCGCGTGATCGGCTCGATTCAGGCCCGCATCGGTCCGAACCGCGTCGGCCCGGGCGGTCTGCTGCAGCCGTTTGCGGACGTGCTCAAGCTGATGCTCAAGGAAATCGTCATCCCGACGGCTTCCAACAAGTTCCTGTTCATCATCGCCCCGCTGCTGGCGGTGATTCCCGCGCTCGCCGCGTGGGCCGTCGTGCCGTTGTGGCCGGGCTTCGCGGTCGCCGACATCAACGCGGGCTTGCTGTATCTGCTGGCGCTGAGCTCGGCCGGTGTGTACGGCGTTATCCTCGCCGGTTGGGCGACCAACTCGAAATACGCGTTCCTGGGCGCTATGCGCGCAGCCGCGCAGATGGTTGCTTATGAAATCGCGATGGGCTTTGCGCTGGTCGGCGTGGTGATGGCGGCCGGCTCGCTGAACCTCGGCGATATCATCGATCGACAGGCGGGCAGCCACTTCAGCTACTTCTTCTGGTGGATGATCCCGCTGTTCGTGGTGTATTTCATTTCCGGCGTGGCCGAGACCAACCGCGCGCCGTTCGACGTGGTGGAAGGCGAGTCGGAGATCGTCGCCGGCTTCCACGTCGAGTACTCGGGCATGGCGTTCGCCGTGTTCTTCGTGGCCGAGTACGTGAACATGATCCTGATCTCGGCGCTGACCTCGATCTTTTTCTTCGGCGGCTGGCTGTCGCCGTTCGAGAGCTGGTCGTTCATGCCGGAGTTCCTGCGAGCCGGCGGCTTCCACTGGCTGTTCCTGAAGATCTCGTTCTTCCTGTTCTGTTACCTGTGGTTCCGTGCCACGTTCCCGCGCTACCGCTATGACCAGATCATGCGGCTGGGCTGGAAGGTGTTCATTCCGGTCACCTTGGTGTGGCTGGCGGTGCTGGGCGTGTTCTTCGCCTACGACATCGGACCATGGTCGAAATAAGGCGCTAGAGAGTCATGAAAACGCCTGCCAGTTTTTTCAAAACATTCTTCCTGACCGAGCTGCTGGTCGGTCTGTACGTGACGATGCGACAGTTCGTCGCGCGTCCCAACGTCACCGTGCAGTACCCGGAGGAGAAGACGCCGCAATCGCCGCGCTATCGCGGCCTGCATGCGCAGCGTCGCTACGCCAACGGCCAGGAGCGTTGCATCGCGTGCAAGCTCTGCGAGGCCGTGTGCCCGGCGCTTGCGATCACGATCGAGTCGGACGTGGCGGCTGACGGCACCCGCCGCACCACGCGATACGACATCGATCTGTTCAAGTGCATCTTCTGCGGCTTCTGCGAAGAGGCGTGCCCGGTGGACGCGATCGTGGAAACCCGGATTCACGAATATCACTTCGAGAATCCCGGCGAGAACATCATGACCAAGGACAAGCTGCTGGCCATCGGCGATCGCTACGAAGCCATGATCGCGGCCGACAAGGCCGCCGACGCGAAGTACCGCTAAGCCATGAGCATCACCGAAATCCTGTTCTACGCGTTCTCCGGTGTGCTGCTGGTGTCGGCCGTCGGGGTCATCACCGCGCGCAATCCGGTGCACGCGGCATTGTTCCTTGTGTTCTCGTTCATCAACAGCGCCGTGCTCTGGCTGCTGTTGGAAGCGGAGTTTCTCGCCATCGTGCTCGTGCTGGTGTACGTCGGTGCGGTGATGGTGTTGTTCCTGTTCGTGGTGATGATGCTGGATATCAACATCGCGCAGGTCCGTGAAGGCTTCACCCGTTATGCGCCGCTCGGCATCCTGATCGCACTCATCGTGGTCGCCGAGATCGGCAGCGTGGTGTACGTGAAGAGCCTCGGCACTGAAGTCACCCCCGTGGCTCAAGTGGCGGTGGAGGAGGGCTACAGCAACACCGGCGCGCTCGGTGAGCTGCTGTACACCAAATATCTGTATCCGTTCGAGCTCGCGGCCGTGATCCTGCTGCTCGCCATCGTGGCCGCCATCGTGCTGACCATGCGCCAACGCGTCGGCCTGAAACAACAGGACGTGGCGGCGCAGGTGTCGGTGCGCGCCAAGGACCGCATCCGGGTCGTCAAGATGGCCCCTGTGATCGAGCCCCCTGCCGGCAGCGAACAAGGGGAGAAGCAGCCATGATTTCACTGAACTTCGTTTTGATGTTGGGCGGCATCCTGTTCGCGCTCAGCGTCGCCGGCATCTTCCTCAACCGGAAGAACGTCATCCTGCTGCTGATGTGCATCGAGCTGATGCTGCTCGCGGTGAATTTCAACTTCATCGCGTTCGCGCGCCAGCTCGGCGACCTGGGCGGGCAGGTGTTCGTGTTCTTCATCCTCACGGTGGCGGCCGCCGAGTCCGCGATCGGCCTGGCCATCCTGGTGGTGCTGTTCCGCGAGCGTAAGAGCATCAACGTCGAGCAGCTCGACACGATGAAGGGCTAGGCCCGGATTAACGAGACCCGGACTCACAAGAAATGATCTCTCAATCCGTACTCCTGACCATCGTTCTGGCGCCCCTGGTGGCGTGCCTGCTCGCCGGCATCGGCGGCAAGGTCATCGGCCGCGTGGGCGCTCACACTGTCACCATCGCGGGCGTCGCGATCTCGTTCGGCCTGTCGGCCTACGTGCTGAAGCTGCTGCTGGATGGCGCGCCGGTCGTCAACGAGACCGTCTACACCTGGCTGGTGAGCGACAACATCCGCATGGAAGTCGGCTTCCTGATCGACAACCTCAGCGCGATGATGATGACCGTGGTGACGTTCGTGTCGCTGTGCGTGCACGTCTACACCATCGGTTACATGAAGGACGACCCGGGCTATCAGCGGTTCTTCTCGTACATCTCGCTGTTCACGTTCTCCATGCTGATGCTGGTGATGTCGAACAACTTCCTGCAGCTGTTCTTCGGCTGGGAAGCGGTGGGCGTGGTGTCGTACCTGCTGATCGGTTTCTGGTACACGCGCCCCTCGGCGATCTTCGCCAATCTGAAGGCGTTCCTGGTCAACCGCGTCGGCGACTTCGGCTTCGTGCTGGGCATCGCCGGCATCGCGTACTACACCGGCTCCATCGACTACGCGACCGTGTTCGCGGCGCGCGACGCCATCGCCGCCAACACGATGGAAATCTTCCCGGGCGTGGAGTGGCAAGCGATCACGGTGGTTTGCATCTGCCTGTTCATCGGCGCCATGGGCAAGTCGGCGCAGGTGCCGTTGCACGTGTGGCTGCCGGACTCGATGGAAGGCCCGACCCCCATCTCGGCGCTGATCCACGCGGCGACCATGGTGACCGCGGGTATCTTCATGGTGGCGCGCATGTCGCCGCTGTTCGAGATGTCCGAAGCGGCGCTGTCGACGGTGCTGGTCATCGGTGCGACCACGGCCTTCTTCATGGGCCTGCTCGGCCTGGTGAACAACGACATCAAGCGAGTGGTCGCGTACTCGACGCTTTCGCAGCTCGGCTACATGACAGTGGCGCTCGGCGTGTCCGCTTACGCCGGCGCTCTGTTCCACCTCATGACGCACGCGTTCTTCAAGGCGCTGCTGTTCCTGGCCGCCGGCTCAGTCATCATCGGCATGCATCACGAGCAGGACATGCGGAAGATGGGCGGCCTGAAGAAGTACATGCCCATCACGTATTGGACCTCGGCGATCGGCACGCTCGCTCTGATCGGCTTCCCCGGCACCTCGGGCTTCTTTTCTAAGGACGCGCTGATCGAAGCGGTGCACGCTGCGCACATTCCGGGCGCGAGCTATGCGTTCTGGTGCGTGACGCTCGGCGTGTTCATCACTGCGTTTTACAGCTTCCGTCTGGTGTTCATGACCTTCCACGGTCCGGAGCGCTTCCGCGAAGTTGCTCATGACGCTCACTCGGCGCACGAGAGCACGCATGTGAAGACCGACAAGGATGCGGGCCACGAGCCGGATGTTTCGCACGGTGACGCTCACGGTCATCATGCTCACGACGATCATGGTCATGCGACGGCGCATGCGACCGGTCACGACGATCACGGCCATCATGGCCCGGTCGAGCCGCACGAGAGCCCGTGGGTGGTGACGTTGCCGCTGATCCTGCTGGCGATTCCGTCGCTGTTCATCGGCGCATTCACCATCGGCCCGATGTTGTTCGGCGATTACTTCAACGGCGTGCTGTACGTCGAAGAGGCTCACGACACGCTCGGTCATGTCGGCGAGTCCTGGCATGGTCCGCTGCAGTTCATCGTGCACGCGTTCCAGGCTCCGACCATCTATCTGGCGTTCGCCGGTTGGGCAGCGGCGTGGTTCCTGTACATCAAGCGTCCGGACCTGCCGGGCGTGATCGCCGCGAAGTTCTCGGCGCTGTATCAGTTGTTCGCCAAGAAATACTTCTTCGACGAAATCTATCAGGCCGTGTTCGCGCGGGGCAGCGTGGGGCTCGGCTCTGCGCTGTGGCGCGTCGGTGACGTGGCCCTGATCGATGGCGCGGCGGTCAACGGCTCGGCGCGCGTCGTCGGCTGGCTGTCGGGCGTGATGCGCCGGCTCCAGTCCGGCTATCTGTATCACTATGCGTTCGCGATGATCATCGGATTGTCGGTGCTGCTGGCGTGGTATGTGCTGCGGTAATTCACTGTAAGAAAAGCTATGTCGACGATTACCTGGCCCATTCTCAGCGTTCTGATCTGGCTGCCCATCGCCGGCGGCGTTGCCATGCTCGCGCTCGGCGACAGGGGCATCGCGCTCGGTCGCTGGATCGCGCTCATCACCACCGCCGTCACGTTCGGCATTTCGACGTTGTTGTGGACGAACTTCGATACCACGACCGCGTCCATGCAGTTCGTCGAGGAGCGCACCTGGATCCCGTTGTTCAACTCGTTGTACGCGCTCGGCGTGGACGGGTTCGCGATGCCGCTGATCGTGCTGACGGCGTTCATCACGCCGCTGGTGGTGATCGCCGGCTGGACCGTGATCGAGAAGAAGCCGGCGCAGTACTACGCCGCGTTTCTGATCCTCGAAGGCTTGATGATCGGCGTGTTCGCCGCACTCGATGCGATGCTGTTCTACGTGCTGTGGGAAGCGATGCTGATCCCGATGTTCATCATCATCGGCATCTGGGGCGGACCGCGCCGCGTGTACGCCACGATCAAGTTCTTCCTGTACACGTTCCTCGGTTCGGTGCTCATGCTGGTGTCGCTGATCTACATGTATCTGCAGACCTGCGACGCGGGGCAGTGCAGCTACATGATCGCCGACTTCCAGCGCCTGCCGCTCGGCCTGAACGAGCAGCTGTTCATCTTCGTCGCGTTCCTCGCCGCGTTCGCGGTGAAGGTGCCGATGTGGCCGGTGCACACCTGGTTGCCGGACGCGCACGTGGAAGCGCCCACCGGCGGCTCGGTGATCCTGGCGGCCATCATGCTGAAGATGGGCGGCTACGGCTTCCTGCGTTTCTCGCTGCCCATCACGCCCGATGCGAGCGACACGCTCGACTGGCTGGTGATTTCGCTGTCGCTGATCGCGGTGGTGTACATCGGTTTCGTCGCCCTCGTGCAGCAGGACATGAAGAAGCTGATCGCGTATTCGTCGATCGCGCACATGGGCTTCGTCACGCTCGGCTCGTTCCTGACGTTCGAGCTGATGCGCGTGAATTCGGGTGACATGACGGGCGCGGCGATGGGCATCGACGGCGCGATGGTGCAGATGATTTCGCACGGCCTGATTTCCGGCGCGATGTTCTTCTGCGTCGGCGTGTTGTACGACCGCGTGCATAGTCGCGAGATCAGCTCCTACGGCGGCGTGGTGAACACCATGCCGGTGTTCGCAGCCTTCATGGTGTTGTTCGCAATGGCCAACTCCGGCTTGCCCGCGACCTCCGGCTTTGTCGGCGAGTTCCTGGTTATCCTCGCGAGCTTCCGTGCCGACTTCTGGTACGCGTTCCTCGCCGGCCTGACGTTGATCCTTGGCGCCGCCTATACCCTCTGGCTGGTCAAGCGCGTCGTGTTCGGCCCGGTGGCCAATCATCACGTGGCCGAGCTGAAGGATGTGAATGGGCGAGAGCTGCTGGTGCTCGGCGTGCTCGCGATCGCCGTGTTGGGGCTGGGCCTGTGGCCGGCGCCGCTGCTGGACGTGATGCGCCCGACGGTCGAGAACCTGGTGCAGCAGATCACCGTGTCCAAGCTCTGACTTTATTGAGCCTGTACGATGCAAGAAGTAGTCACAAGTTTTGGTATGCAGGCTGCGGCGGCGGAAATCTTTCTGCTGACGGCGATCTGCGTGATCCTGCTGGTCGATGTGTTCCTGAGCGACAGCAAGCGCTGGATCACTTACGGCCTGACCCTGCTCACCCTGGCGGGCTCGGCGTTCGTCACGGTGAAGTATGCGGTGGATGGCCGGGTCACGGCGTTCGACGGCATGTTTGTCGCCGATCCCATGGGCGATGTGCTCAAGCTGTTCTCTTATGGAACGGTGGCGGTCTCGCTGCTCTATTCGCACGACTATCTGAAGCGCAACGGTCTGTTCCGTGGCGAGTTCTTCATCCTCGCCCTGGTCGCGCTGCTGGGCGTGATGGTGATGGTGTCCGCCGGCAGCTTGCTGACCGTGTACCTGGGCGTCGAACTGCTGTCCCTGTCGCTGTATGCCATGGTGGCGTTCGATCGCGACTCGGGTGTCGCGGCCGAATCGGCGATGAAGTATTTCGTGCTGGGCGCCATCTCTTCGGGCGCGCTGCTGTATGGCTTCTCGATCCTCTACGGCGTCACCGGCACGCTGCAGCTCGATGAGCTGGCGGTGGGCGTGCGCGAAGTGGGGGCGGGCAATCTCGGCCTGGTCTTCGGCCTGGCGTTCGTGATCGTCGGCATCGCGTTCAAGTTCGGCGCCGTGCCGTTCCACATGTGGGTGCCGGACGTTTATCACGGCGCGCCGACGCCGGTGACTTTGTTCATCGGCTCCGCTCCGAAGATCGCCTCGTTCGTGCTCGCCATCCGCGTGCTCGCCGAAGGCCTCGATGCGATGGTGGCGAGCTGGCAGAACATGCTGATCGCGATCTCCGTCGCGTCGATGATCGTCGGCAACGTGGTCGCCATTGCGCAGACCAATCTCAAGCGCATGCTCGCGTACTCGACCATCTCGCACGTCGGCTTCATCCTGCTCGGCATTCTCGCCGGCACGAATGACGGCTACCGCGCCGCGATGTTCTATACGTTGACCTACGTGATCATGGCGGTCGGCTCGTTCGGCATGATCCTGCTGCTATCCCGCGAAGGCTTTGAAGGCGATCAGCTGGAAGACTTCAAGGGCCTGCAGCGCAAGAGCCCGTGGTTCGCCGCGATGATGATGATGCTGATGTTCAGCACCGCCGGCGTGCCGCCGTTCGTCGGCTTCTGGGCCAAGATCGCCGTGCTTGGCGCCGTGGTGGATGTGGGCCTGGTGTGGCTCGCCGCCGTGTCCGTGCTGCTGTCCGTGGTGGCCGCCTTCTACTACCTGCGCATCATCAAGCTCATGTACTTCGATGAGCCCTCCGACACCTACGCCATCCAGGCCGACGGCACCCTCCGGACCGTCCTGAGCGCCAACGGCCTCGCCGTGCTGGCCCTCGGCATTTTCCCGTCGGTATTGCTGGATCTTTGCGCTCGGGTATTGCCGTAACAGCAAGCCAGCGGAACAGCGCCACGTATCGGGTTCGATGCGTGGCGCTGTGTAGGACAAAAAGAATCGGGCGGGACGAAGCTACGCCCAGGCGGAACCCGAGTATCTAGCGCCCGAAGCGGGCGACTCGTTCGATTCGTGTGGAGGCTGCTGAGAGCCAGAGGCGTTGTGCCAGCACGGTGAAGCAGTGACCGTGCACTTCGTTGGTTCAGCGAACCAGCGAAGTTGGTAGCGGGGGCAGGATTTGAACCTGCGACCTTCGGGTTATGAGCCCGACGAGCTGCCAGACTGCTCCACCCCGCAACAGGAGGGCGCGCATTGTAATCGCGCCCGGACGAACATTACAAGTATTAAAAAGCCATCCCAAGCAAATCGTAAATGGCCATCGGAAGTGTTCGTCAGGTGCTGTAAATGGAGTCGACAGCGGTGCTTTCAAGGCCCGCTTCAGGAGGCTCCAGGTTCATCGCCACGAAGCCGCACCTCGAGCGTGTAGAGAGCGTCAAATAATCCATCCGCGTATTCGATCGTCTGGGATGAACTTCTGCACGCCCGCAGGGGCCGCAGCTCCATATGCGGCCGGATGCGTGTCCGGATCAGTCCGCAACGAAGCTGTGATTCGCTCGTGTTCGCACAGTATGAAGGCCGATCGACAGGCCCGTCCGCATAGCAAATCCAAGCTGCCCGTGCACTGATGGTGCTCACCATAGCTGCCAGTTCAGAGTCATCAATGCGTGGCTGGCATTGCATCTCACCGGAGAGATTCCCGATCGTTCCTGGTGCTGCAACGAACCTTCCGTGAGACCCACGGTGCGGTTTGTTCGAGAACATCGCCGTCCCAATGTCCATACGTTGGCCATCTTCGGTGACTCATGCAATCCAGTGCGAGCGATTTTTTCTCCGTCAACAGAGCGGCCAGATCTGTCGCGGCATGCGCAATACACCGGAGATCTTCATGCTAGCTCGCACCAGAACACCTTGAGGTTGACTCGCCCGTCTAACTGAAGCTGGCAGTTCTCGCGGCGATCACGTCGCAACCAAGGCTTACGCGAAGACGTATGACTTCCCGGTTGGTAGTTGCCGCGGCACGTGCGCCGTTTCGCTACGGCCGGCCGACTACGAACTCGACCTCGATGAGTGTCTTGCCGCCGCTGGCGGGGAACCGCCACTCGTTGCTCATCGCTAGTTCGAGGAACCCTTTGACGACTCCGTTCGGATCGCCGCCGTTCAGTCGGCTCTGTCCCTCCATCATTATCGGGACCGTGCCGTCTGGCAGAGCCACGAAGGTGTTTACGAACGACCCGGTGGGCGTCTTCCCCTCGAGCTCGCTTTGCTTGGCCGCCTGTTGGAGATAAGGCAGCGCGTCTTTCAACCCGGCAAGAGCATCGGCACGCGACATGGGGCTTGGGGTGCCCGCAAGCACCTTGAAACTCCGAACGGAAACGGGCGGATCACCACCCAGTTCCGGCATGGCTTCTACGGCAGCGTTCGGGGTGCGAGGTGTTGGAGACCAGTTGCACGCCGACACCAGCAGCGTTGCAAACACCTGAACGATTCCTGCAAGCAGCCTGCGCATCCTTGCCTCCGTTGGTGAGCGACACCCATGAGCCGACATCCACGCGAGCCTGAGTTTCACCCGTCGGTTCCGTTCTCTTGTTCGTAGCATTCCGGCCTGATTGATCGAACCAGGCTCGGGAAGTGGAATGAAACAAGCAACCCACAACAGTGAAGTACACGATGACCAGCCCAGCTCCGAACAGCAACCGACTTATCGTCAAGCCGCCGGCAGACCATTCCAGAACAATCGAACCGACGGCGACGACTGCTATTGCGGAGTAAGCAAGGCGTGCCCAGTTCCGACCCAAGCGACCGCCCGAATCAGAACGGCAAATAGACCAAGACAGCGACATGGATGCTTCCCAGCTACACTGTGTTGGGCAGACCCGCTCGCACCACCACCAGCCACCCGCCAAGCATGTAAACGGCGCCCACTGCCCACATGAGCCACATCAGGCCCGCTGCCAGCCGGACTTTTGTTGGCATGATCTACCCCCCGATGTTAGCTAACCGAGATATAGATGCCTTAGCTGCGGCTATCCGACCGCGATGACGTTCTGCACCTGTTTCACTGAGGCGTTCGCCGACTTGTAACGCTCTTCAGAGTGAATATCGAGCCATATAGGCGGCAGGTGCGGCTTCTCGCAAGGCGTGCCGGCAGTGCTAAGCTGTGTCAGCGCGCGTATATGAAAGGAATCGGAGCCCCATAGACCTTCTGCTGGTTGCAGCGGCGATGTACGCGCGAGTATCGGCAAGAATCATCCAAGTGGGTGTCCCATGAAGCGCATCTTCATCACCGGTTCCACCGACGGTCTTGGGCTCGCAGCTGCACGTACGCTCATGGCCGAAGGTCATGAGGTCGTTCTTCACGCACGTTCCATGAAGCGAGCTGCAGTGCTTGCGGAACTGGAGTCGCAGGCGGCGGGGGTGGTGATTGGGGATCTCAGCAGCGCGGATGCGACGAAGGCGGTTGCGGAGCAGGTGAATAAGATCGGGCGGATGGATGCGGTGATTCACAACGCGGGCATCTACCTCGAGCGCAGCCGTGGAACGACGCCGGAAGGGCACGCGAGAACATTGGCAGTCAATACATTGGCTCCATACATCCTAACGGCGCTCATCGAGCGGCCGGATCGTTTGATCTATCTCAGCAGCGGCATGCATCGCGGAGGTGACGGTTCGCTGCGAGATATGGATTGGATCGAGCGTCGGTGGGAGCCGAGTCTCGCTTACTCCGAAAGCAAGTTGTATGTAACCGCCCTCACGATGGCGCTCGCGCGGCGATGGCCGAAGGTGTTGAGCAACGCCGTCGATCCGGGTTGGGTGCCGACCAAGATGGGCGGGCCCGGCGCGCCGGACGATCTGGAGCAGGGGCACCTCACACAAACGTGGCTCGCGGTCAGCGACGATCCAGCTGCAAAAGTCAGCGGTGGCTACTGGCATCACCGGCAACAAGGGCAACCCGCCCCCGATGCGCTGGACCGCGATTTCCAAGACCGCCTGATGGACAAGCTCCTCGAGTCGACCGGCGTTGCTCTTCCATAGCGCCACTAAGGCTAAGATAGCGGCCTTGTTCACGCCGTGGAGGCCATGGCCAATGCGCTGTTCGATTCCCGCCGTTCTCGCCGCGATTGTGTACAGTCTGACGCCCGGAGCATCCATGGCTGAAGATCTGCCCAACCCGGAACAGCTGACCGTGATGGCCGGGCGCTTCGCGCCGGTCGAGGTGAAGGTCGATTTGTCGAACCTGCCGGCGCAGGAGAGGGCCGCGCTGGCGAAGTTGGTCGAGGCGTCGCGGTATGTCGATGCGTTGTTCATGCGACAGCGTTTTGCGGGCAACAATGCGTTGCTGTTCCAACTGCTTTCCGACGAAAGTGCGCTTGGCAAGGCGAGGCTCGACTACTTCCTGCTCAACAAGGGTCCGTGGTCCGAGCTGGATGAGGATCGACCGTTCCTGCCCGGCGTCGCTACCAAGCCGAAGGGCGCGAATTACTATCCGGCGGATGCGACGCGCGAGCAGATCGACGCCTGGATGCAAGGGCTGCCACAGGCGCAGAAATCCGAAGCCACGGGATTCTTCACGACGATTCGACGTGACGCGGATGGAAACTTCGCGGCCGTGCCGTATTCCCTCGAATATCAGGGCGAGCTGATGGAAATGTCGCGTCTGTTACGCGAGGCCGCGGCGCTCACGCAGCAGCCGACATTGCAAGCGTTTCTGCAGAAGCGCGCCGACGCCTTCGTTTCCAACGACTACTACGCCAGCGATGTGGCGTGGATGGAGCTCGACGCTTCGATCGAGCCGACGATCGGGCCTTACGAGGTGTACGAGGACGAGTGGTTCAACTTCAAGGCCGCGTTCGAATCGTTCATCGCAGTGACCGATGCCGACGAAACCGACAAGCTGAAGCGATTCAGCTCGCAGCTGCAGGACATCGAGGATCACTTGCCCATCGATCCCAAGTTCCGCAAGCCAAAGATCGGCGGCTACTCGCCAATCCGCGTCGTCAACGTCGTGTTCGCAGCAGGTGACGCTAATCACGGCGTGCAGACGGCGGCGTTCAATCTGCCCAACGATGAGCGCGTGGTGGCCGAGAAAGGTTCGAAGCGCGTGCTGCTGAAGAACTTCCAGCAGGCGAAGTTCGACAAGGTGCTTACGCCGATCTCCGAAGTCGCCCTGGCGCCAAAGGACCGTGCGCTGGTCTCGTTCGACGCGTTCTTCACTCACATCCTGATGCACGAGTTGATGCACGGTCTCGGACCGCAAACCATCCAGGTCGACGGTCGCCAGACCACGGTGCGGCAGGAGCTGAAGGAATTGAACGGACCGCTGGAGGAGGCGAAGGCCGATGTCTCCGGGCTCTGGGCGCTTCAGTACCTGATGGACAAGGGCTTCCTCGATAAGAAACAGGAACGCAACATGTATGTCACGTTCCTTGCTTCGACGTTCCGCACGCTGCGCTTCGGCTTGAACGCCGCGCACGCCAAGGGTATGGCGTTGCAGATGAATCATCTGCTGGATGCGGGCGCCGTCCGCATCGATTCCGACGGCCGCTTCTCGCTGGATGTGGCCAAGGCAAAACGCGCCGTCACAGCACTCACGCGCCAGATCATGACCCTGCAGGCGCATGGAGATTACGCCGGCGTCAAGACTCTCCTCGATCGCATGTCGGTGATCCGGCCTGAAGTGCAGCGCGTGCTGGATCAGCTCGACAAAGTCCCCGTCGACATCGCTCCGCAGTTCGTCACGGCGAACACGCTGTCGTCGCCACCCTGAGCCGCTCAGTCGGTCCGCCAAGCCTCACTGGAATATTCCATGTACTTGGCGGTGGCGGCCGCGACTTCGACGCCGAAGTAGCGCGCAACAATGTGCAGAGCCATGTCGATGCCCGAGGTCAGTCCGCCGGCGGTGGCGATGCGGCCGTTGTCGACGAAACGCAACCCCCGGCGCAGTTCGATGTTGGGGAATTCCTTCGCGAATGCATCCCAATACTCGTGGTGGGTGGTTGCGGTCAGTCCCTCGAGCAAGCCGGCGCGGGCCAGCTGGAAGGAGCCGGTGCAAACCGACATTGTGACATCGGTGCCGGCCGAAGCCTTGCGCAGCCAGCCGCGTGCCTCATCGGTGGCACTCTGGGCGGGCACGACGATGACATTCGGTTGGGGCGCGTTCTCGATGTTGTACTGAGGTTGAACACGCAGACCACCGGTCATCGTCAGAATCGTCTTGTCTGCCGGGCCGACCGTGAACAGCTCGAACGGCTGGATGTGGTGGTGCCCTTCGGACCCGCCGAGCATCACGTCCTGAAACACTTCCCAAGGTCCAGCGGTATCGATGACATTCGAGCCCTCGCCGAGCATGAAAGCCACGCGAACGCGTTCGCGACGGGGCAGGGCGGTTGCGTTGGAAGCACCCTTTTGAGCGGCCTGCGCGGAACCGGCAAAGATGGCCAGGGAAGCTGCACCAGCGGATCGTGACAGGAAAGTTCGACGTTGCATGACTGGACTCTCCGTGCGGAATGGGCGCATTGTGGTTCGTCCCGGGCGTGGCCGATCGGACGACGAGGCGTCAATTTCTGCCATTCCCTACGAGCAGCGATCAAAGGAGCGATTCATGCATCGTGGCACTCGCAAACAAAGGCGCCTGCATCGGGTCGTGATGCTGGGGTACCCACAGGCGCAGATCCTCGACATCGTCGGCCCACTCGAAGTGTTCGCCCGCACCGCGCGTTGGCTACGCGATCATCATCATCTACAGCGAAACGCCTATGAGATCGAGTTGATTGCACCGTCGCCAGGCTTGCTCGAAACATCGGGAGGCCTGGCGCTGTTCGCCGCGCGCCGTTATACCGAGACGCGCCGGGCGGACACGCTACTCATCGCTGGAGGGATCGGGTACGCAGCGCTGATGCAGGATCGCAAGCTCTTGCAGTGGATCAGGAATCAGGCAAGCAAGGTGGAGCGCATCGGCTCCATTTGCACGGGCGCGCTGTTGCTGGCGGCCGCCGGGCTGCTCGATGGGAAATCCGCGACGACCCATTGGGATTATTGCGATCGGTTGGCGCAAATCGCGACCGGCACCCGAGTGGAGCGCGACGCGATCTACGTTCAAAGCGACAATCTCTATACTTCGGCCGGCGTCACAGCCGGCATGGATATGGCGTTGGCCATGGTCGAGGCGGATAGGGGAAAGGCGGTTGCGCTCGCGGTGGCTCAAGAGCTGGTGATGTATCTCAAGCGGCCCGGCGGCCAATCGCAGTTCAGTCGCCATCTGACCGCGCAACGCCGCGACGACGTATTCGGAAACCTCGAGCTCTGGATGCTCGATCATCTCGATGCCGAGCTGACCGTCGAAAATCTCGCACGGCGCGCCGGCATGAGCCCGCGACACTTCGCAAGATTGTTTGCTCGGCGCATGGGCATGCCGCCCGCGGCGTACGTCCGCAGGCTGCGCGTCGAACAGGCCCGAAGCCGGATCGAAAGTGGCGCGGCGCGCGCCAAACGGGTCGCCCGTGAATGCGGTTTCGCCGACGAGCAAAGCATGCGGCGCGCCTTCCGCCTCTTGCTCGGTGTGACGCCGACAGAGTATCGGGCGCGTTTCGCTGGCGATGCATAGCAGCGAAGCTGTCGGACGTTCCGTCGCTTCGTTACACTACCTGTCTCGGGTAACTCGGAGTCGGGCCATGATGACCAATGCGCAATCCGGCACCAACATCCACGAAGTGGCGGACGGGATTTATCGCATCAACACCCCGATCGCTCTGCCCGATGGCGCGGGCAAGTTCAATTTCAACCAGTATCTGATCGTCGACGACGCACCCATGCTGTTCCACACCGGGCCGCGGCGGCTGTTTGCGCCGGTGCGGGAGGCGATCGATGCAGTGCTGCCCGTCGAGCGGCTGCGTTATATCGGGTTTTCTCATTTCGAAGCTGATGAATGCGGGGCGTTGAACTCCTTGCTTTCCGTGGCTCCGCAGGCGGTACCGGTTTGCAGCAGGGTCGCTGCAATGATCGCGATCGACGATTTTGCAGAGCGTGCGGCGCGGGTTCTTGCAGACGCGGAGGAACTGACATTGGGTGGTCGCACGATACGGTGGTTCGACACACCGCACACGCCACACTCGTGGGAGTGCGGCCTGATGATGGATGTAACCACCGAAACATTGTTCTGCGGCGATTTGTTCACGCAGGGTGGTCGAGGTGAGATAGCTCTCACGGAATCCGACATCCTCGGGCCCAGCGAAAGTTTTCGCCTGATGATGGACTACTTTGCGCATTCACCCGGGACTGGCGCCATCCTTGAGCGACTGGCGCGCGAGCGGCCGACGACCCTGGCTTGTATGCACGGCAGCGCCTGGCGTGGTGATGGAGCGAAGCTGCTGGGCGAGCTCTCCACATCGCTGCATCGACAACCGTGATGCTCGGCCTCGCTAAGATCAGCAGCCATCTCGTGTCGTCTGCCGCTTGCTATCCAAACACGCGCTTCATTGCCGCCAGCCCTTCCTCGATCATGGCTGCGACGTCTGTCGCAGCTTCGTGGGGCAGCAGGTCGGCAATCCAGACACCGCGTGTCCGCTCCTCAGCTTCCTTGAAGAGCTGGAATGAAGCGTTGTGATGCGTGAGTGCCGTGCCTGCCGCGGACCAGCAGACCCGGCGCTGCGGTTCATCGATATCGACGATGAGCTCCTTCACGACCATGCCATTGCCGAACGTCACGATTCGGGCGCCGTCTTCGAGCGTCGTGTCGACGACGAAGCCCGGGACCAGTCGGGTGTGTAGCGCGCCGATGTCACGTAGCGCGTCCCATGCTTGATCTAGGGGCGCGTGCAGCAGCACTTCTCGGCGGATTGAGGCCATCTCAGGTCTCCGAGTAGCAGACTGCCTCGACGTTGTTGCCGTCCGGGTCTATGAGGAACGCCGCATAGTACGTGGGGCTGTAATCGATGCGCAGGCCGGGCTTGCCATTGTCGCGGGCGCCGGCTTCGAGGCCGGCGCGATAGAAGCGCTCCACTGCTTCACGATTGGTAGCGCGAAACGCGAGATGCGTTCGCGACGCTTCCTTGCCTTCGGACTCATAGAGCCAAAGCGCCGGTTCGCCCTTGGGCCCAAAGCCCGTTCCAGAATCGTCCTGCACATGCCCAAGCGGGGCGAGCGCGGCGCGATAAAAACGGCGTGCAGCTTCGAGATCGAGAACGTGTAAGCCAACGTGATCGAACATAGCGGACCCTCCAGTGAGGGCATCGATGCTAGGTTCGCATCACTGCCGATTCTTGGAAAAAATTGCGATCGCCGCGGGCCGCGTGTCGAAAGGCGCGAGGCGATGCGCCCGCTGCCCTCCCGAACGTACGCACGAAGTTCGACATGTCGTTGAAACCGACGTCGAAGGCGACCTCGGTGATCGACCGCTCGCTCTCGACCAGCAGCCGCGCGGCGTTGCGCAGCCGCGCCCGAACCAGATATTGATGTGGCGTCACACCGACGACGGCTGCGAACACGCGCAGGAAGTGATAGCTGCTCAAGCCTGCGATCTTCGCCGCGGTCGACAAATCGATATCGTCCCGGGCATTCGCATCGATCCAGAGTGCCGCTTCCACGGCCCTGCGCCGGTCGCGCGAAGTGGGTTTGAGAGTCGCAGCGCGTTTGCCTGTGGTCACCTGCGCCAATCGTGCGCTCAGCATCAGGCCCAGCTCGTCCAGGCCGATATCGCTGCGGGGATCGGCCGCTGTCTGCGCCCATTCACCAAGTACCATCAGCTGAGCGATCGGCGGTAACGCGCCGACGCGCCACACGGAATGGGGAGCGAGCTCTTCGATCAGCTCGGCGCTGAACTGAAAAGAGAGGCACTCATCGCCGCCGTGATGATGCTCGTGGGTACACATGTACTCATCGCCGGGATGACCGACGAGCACCGAGCCCGCAACGAGCTCGAAACAGCGTGCGCCGTGGCGATAGCCGAAGGAACCCTTGCGCACATAGGAAATCGAATGCCGACTGTGAGTTTCAGTGAAGGGGCGATCCGCAGGCCCGCAGGTGCATCGATAGTCGATCACCGAAACGGAACCGGATTGCAGCATGCGCGTCGCGGGTTTCACCACGCGAATCTATCAGGGAGCCCCGGCCCTGGCGAGCCGGGACTCCTTGCGCAAGGCGTCAGGGTTCAAGCGCGCCCGCAGCGCCGGCTTCAGGGACATAAATCAGCCGCCCGTCGGCAAGTTTGTACGTGACGCCCGCTTTCACACCTTCGCCTTCGCCGATCTCGTCTCCGGCCTCGTAGCGCCGCAGTTCCTCGCCTTGTTTGACGATCATGCGCTGGTCCGCTTCCCCGGGATTCTCGATGACCACGACATTGGTGCTGGAAAAGGGGTTGAGCGGGTTGCGAACGATGACGATCAGCAGGATGCCGATCACGACCAGGAACAGATCGATCAGGTTCACCAGCGACAGGATGGGATCGTCGGCTTCATCGTGCTCCAGAAAACGCATCACGCAACCTCCTGCGTGCGCTCGATGTCACGCAGTTCCTGCAGCAGCCAGCGGCGTCTTATCGTGAGCACGAAGAAGGTGATGCTGGCGCTGACGAGCGCCAGGATGACGGCGGAAAAGGCCACCACCAGGTTGTCGCCAACGCCTTGAGCGTCGCTGCGAGTCAACGCCAGCAGCGCCGGGCCCATTGGGATCATCGTGGCCACCAGGCCGAGCATCGGCGCGCTACGCGAGGTGATGCGCAGCCATTCCAGCCGCTTCATGATCCACAACTCCAGATCGTCGCTGCCGAATGCGCCTTGGCGTCGATATTCGCCAAGCGGCGAGCGGTATGCGCCGCGCCGTCGCTGCCACGCCTCGACCACAAACGCGCCGAGCGAGACAAAGGAATAAACCAAGGCAGCAACAATGAGTATCAACACCGGCGTCAGGAACAGACGGGTCAGCGAGTACAGCGTGGCTTCGAATTCAGTCATGCCAGATCATCTCCAGGTCAGGTTCGAAATTGCGGAGCGCGAGTGGGCAGGGACTGGCGCAGCTGATGCGCGCCGCCACCGACAAAACAAAGCACGAGGGCGAGTAACGCCAGCCACACTCGCCAAAGCGGCTCATCGACGTCCGCTGCAGTCGTTTCCTGCATCACCTGTCCGCGCACCGTTTCTGTTTGAGCAGGGCTCGCGCTCGGCGTCGTCGCCCTTTGGGTAGTGACGCCGGGCTGAAGTCCAAAACCAGCAGCCATCTCCTGGGCGAATTCGCGAGTCTCAGCCGCACCGGTCGCGAGACCGCGGTCCGCAAGCTCCTGCCAACGCTCCGCGATCTCGCGTCGCGTCTGCTCGGCAGCATCCCAATAGCCTTTGCGGATCGCTTCGAGCATGCGCTCGAGGATTTGCGCCTGCGCGGTCGGGTTGTGCTGTTCGAACCAACGTTTCATGTCGAGCTGATGCTTGTCCATGACATATACGTCATGCATGGACTGCCATTGATCGGCGCGCACCGTGCTTGGATCGAGCGCTTGCCAGCCCCACAGATTGTTGAGGGTGTCGACGATCTCCAGCGTGCCGGCATAACCTTCCTGCTGCATGGGTTTGATCCACTGCGGGTTGAGATAGCGCGTACGCATCTCTTCGGCGAGGAAGCTCGCGGCCGAAGCGATGCGACCCTGCGGGCGTCGCTGGTCGGAAATATAAAGCTCGGGGCTGTTGCCATTGATGTGTCGAACGGCAAGCGACAGCCCGCCGAGGAACTGAAATGGATCGTCGCCCGTAAGCAGCCCATACAAGTTGGAAGAGCGTGAAAGCACGGCGGCCTGTACGCCCTTGAGCTGTTCGGCGTAGACATTGACGCCCGCGATAGCAGTGCCCCAATCCTGGCTGCCATAGGCATATTGCAATCGATCCAGGTACTGCTCGGCTAAAGGAGCATCGTCGTTCCAGGCAGTGGAGTCGAGCACAGCATCCGCCAGGCCGACGCCATAATCGCCCGCTTGATTGCCGAACAGTCTCACGGCCGCGAGGCGCTGAGCCTTCGTGGCATCCAGTCCTTGTTTTCTCAAGCTCGCCGTCGCCGCACGGGTGTTTTTCGCGATCACATTGCCAGGCTCATCGAGCCTAGACAGTCGCTCCGTGGCATCCGCCAGCAGGCGCATGAATCCTTCGAACTGGTCGCGATACGCACCAGTAACCTGAACCACGGCATCGATGCGTGGCCGGCGCAACTCGGTGGCCGGAATGATGTCCAGTGCAGTCACTCGACCGCCTTCGTCCCAGCGCGGACGCAAGCCCATGGCGTGCAACACCTGTCCTTCGGTGACGCCCATGTGACGCATGGCTTCGACAGACCACAAGCTGAAGGCAAGCTTGGTTGGTGCCGCGCCATCGTGCTTGCCACGGAAATCCTCGATGAGCGCATTCAGCGCGGTTTCGGCGGCTTCATAAGCGCTGCGCGTCGGCAGCTTGTCCGGTTCGAAGCCGTACAGGTTGCGGCCGTTGGGAACATCCGGATTGCGCACCGGATCGCCGCCGGGTCCCGGCAACACGAGCCGCCCGGCCAGGCCGTGCAACAACGCGGTAAGCTCATTGTTCGTCGCCAGATGTCGATCCAGTTGCACGGCTCGTTCGACGAACTTGCGCAACGTCGCATCAGCGATCTCGGTCGCCGGCACTCGATCGCGCACATGCCGCTGAAGCAATTGATACGGCGGCGTCTGAGCCAACTGCGAGCCGCCCGTGGCGAACGCTTCATTGCCCGTCATTGCGTGGCCCATGGCGGCGTGGACCGCTTGCATCTGCGACGTGGCGGCCTTTGCGAAATCATCGCCCAGCTGCTGGATCACTGTGCTCACGCGGTGCTCCGGGCTGGGCGAAACACCCAACGTATGCAGACCCAACGGCACGCTTTGCCGAGCAAGGCCGTGCAGGTGATCGTGAAATGCATCCAGGAAGGCGTCGAAGTTCTCGCGCATGGCTTGCTCGCTCCAGTCCATGTCCTTGTGGAACGAGTGCTCGACAATGAGCTGCCGCATGTTGTCCGCGGTCCGATCTCGCACCGGCCCGGGATCCAGCTGAATGTATTCGTGCAGCAGCGTGTGAATGTCCGCCAGCTCCTTGTACAACCCGGAAGGGGCGAATGGCGGCGTCTGATGACTGATCAGGACGGCGCGCCCGCGACGCTTCGCTTGCAGCGCCTCGCCGATGTTGTCCTGGATGTAGGGATAGAACACGGGCAGATCGCCGATGGCCAGCAACGGATAGTCGTTCACCGACAATCCGCGATCCTTCCCGGGCAACCACTCTTGCGTGCCGTGCGTGCCGAAATGGATCAACGCGTGTGGGGTGCTGTCTCTCAAGTATAGATAGGCGGCGAGATAGAGATGGTCCGGTGGCAGCGCGGCGTCGTGATAACCCGCGCCAGGTTCTCCACCGCGAGGCATCTGCGGCATCAGCATCAACTTGCCCAGTTGCCAGCGAGGAATGACAAACTGTTTCTCGCCGCGTACCTCGCGCACCGCCCAGTTCGAGAGTGGATCGCCCCAGCGCTGCAGCAGCTCCGAGCGAACCGAGGAAGGCAAACTCGCCAGCCAGTCTTGATAGCGCTTCACTGGCAGAAGGCCCGCCAGGTCTTTGCGTAGCAGCTCATCGAGCCGATCATGGTGGTAGAGCACCGAGAGCAGCGCTTGCCCGGTCTCGATCGCCTGTTGCTCGGTGGTTTCTGGAATGTCGTAACCCGCGGCGCTCAGGGCGCGAGTCAACGATTGCAAACTGCGTGGCACGTTGAGATTCGAGGCCGAGAAATTCTTCTCGCCCTGGGGATAATTCCAGAACATCAACGCCAGTCGTTTCTCGGATGGCGGCGTGCGTCGAAGCGCCGCCAGGGCGGCAGCTTTGCGTAGTACGGCGTCGACCTGTGCGCTCATCGGCGCAAGCTCGCCGTCCTTCACGGCGGCGATCACCAGCGGATCGCTCATGCCCCAGATCTCGTACACAGCGATGAACGGGGCCACCAGTCGTGACGGCGCACCACTGGTGGCCTGCAGCCAGTGTTCGCTATCTCCATCGCGATAGTTCAGTGTTTGCAGCACCGGGATATCGAGCAGTTCGATCTCGCGCATGCGCGCCCGACCATTGCCCATGTGCTGCATGTTGATGAGCACGTCCGCGCGCGCGGGCAACACGGTCTTCTTCAACGCGTCCGGATCCTCACTGTCGAACCAGACAGCCAGAGGCATCTGTCCAAGCACTTCGCTGCGGCGGATGACTGCGTCGATCACCTGCGTTTGCAACGTCCCGAATGCCGAGGCGTGAATGGCAAAAGCGACCCGTGGCGCGCCGGATTTCCACCGCTCCTTGCCCCATTGTTCGTAGTCCTGCAGCCGCATGAACAACTGAGGTGCGTCGGGGTGGTAGTAGCCGTGCGGAGGAACGATCAGCGGCGCAGGCACTTTCGAAGTGTCCTGCTTGGTCTGCCAGGCGCGAAAGTAGGCGAAGAAGTTGCGCAGATTGGCCTCGCCACCATTGCGGTAATACTCGATCAGCGTCTGGCCTGGCTGCTCCGGCAGCCCACTGAAAGCTTCACGTCGGGTGGTCGCCTCGATGCGTGGCACGCGGCTGCGCTGAAGTGCGCCACCGATCCTTTCTTCGACGCGCTGGCGGGCGCTTTGCAGCGGCGCTTCGATGATCAGCAGATCCGCCGCACCGATCCAAAGGTCAGGCGCAGAAGGGAGTCTGCCGAGATAAGCCCATTCCAACTCCACGTCCGCTTGGGCAGCGATGGCTTGCAAGCGCTCGAGCCGTCCGGCGAGGACGGACTCGTCGGCGACAACGCGCACCACGGGCTCAGCTGCTTGGGCATGTGTGATTGCGAGGCACGTAAGTAGCAGCAGTGCGAGGACACGCAGCATCAGAAGCTCCCGGTGAACCCGACCGAGTAGGAGCGTCCGACTTCGACGTAGTTGAAGCGGCTGGACAGCGCTGCCAGATTCTCATCGCTCAAGTTGTCGCCGGAGAGATGCAGCTTGAAATGCGAGGTCAGCTGGTAATTGAGGTCGGCGCCCCAGAGCGTGTAGTCGGGCAGGCCGTAGCGAACTTCGCTGCTGTACATGGTTTGTTTGCCGTAGTAGTTGCCGCGCAGCTGTGCGTTGAGTTTGTCTGTCGCAGACCACTTCAGCGTGAGATTGATCGTGTGCTTGGGCTTCTCCGCCAATGGCTGATCCGCGGTCAGATCCTTGGCGTTCAGGAAGGTGTAGTTGAGATCCATCGCGAGCTGCGGCAGGGGTGACAGGCTCGCGGCAACTTCGACGCCGCGAATGCGAGCTTCCTCGACGTTCTCATAGTTCAGCACCCGTAGTGCGTCACAATCGGAGGCGCAGTAGCTCTGGATCAGATCTTCGACGTCGTTCTGGAACAGCGTCGCCTGCAATGACCAGCGCGCAGCGTTGTAACTCGCACCCAGCTCATAACTGGTGTTGAACTCCGGATCGAGATCGGGATTGCCGAAAACCACGAAGGAGCTGGTGGTCACCGAGTATTCGGGGGACAGCAGCTTCAGGTTGGGCGCTTTGAAGCCGCGGCCGACGCCGCCTTTCAGAGTCACATTCTCGGAGGCGTGATAGACCGCATAGGCGCGCGGGCTGTTCTGGCCGCCGAAGATGTCATGATCGTCGTAGCGCGTGCCGAGCACCAACAACCAGCTTCCCAGTTGCAACTCGTCTTGCACGAACAGCGCCCGGTGGCGCGTGCTGTCGTAGCCTGCGGAGTTCATGGACGTATCGAACAGTTCCTCCTCGCGCCACTCGCCGCCGAGGCTCAATCGGTTCGCGTCGCCGATCTTGAGCGACGTGCGGGCATCGTAAGTTCGATCTTCGAGCACCTGCGGCCGCACCGGCGTGCCACTCGAGCGACGATTGGTCTTTTCGAGCTTGGTTCCGTACGCCCGCAACGTGGTGTCGCCCCAGCTCCATTGCCCGGTGTGGCTGAAGGCGTATTGGCGGCGCTCGATCAGATCGGTGGTGACGTAGTAGTTGCGCCCGGTGATGGCATTGCGCTCGCGATCTTCTTTGCCTTGGCCGTAGTTCACGCTGATGCGCTGTGCGTCGTCGGGCGTCCAGTTCAGGGCGACATTGCCTGTGGCGACCTCGCGACCTTCCATTTCCGACAACCGGGGATCGACCGCACTGACGGTCGGCTCGCGATCACGAAATTCGCCGTATGCGGAGATGCCCAGCACGTCCTGCACCAGTGGGCCTGCGAGGTACAGTCCCGTTTGCAGAACTTCACCCCCACGACCGTCTTCCCGCCATTCGCCGCGGCTGGTCATGCTCGCTCGCCATTCGTCGGTGGCCGGTCGAGTGATGATGTTGATGACGCCGCCGAGCGCGTCCGAGCCGTACAGCGATGACATCGGGCCACGAACCACTTCGATACGCTCGATGCCTTCGGTCGGCACCCAGCCTACGTCCGCTTCGGAATGACCGATCACACCGGCGGTCTGGCTGACACGTCGACCGTCGATCATGGTCAAGGTGTATTCGTTGGACATGCCACGAATGCTGATGCCACGGCGCGCAAGTCCCACCCCTCCAACCTGTACGCCGGCTGCGCCTTGCAGGGCATCGGCAAGATCCTGCACCGGCCGGCTGTTCAGTTCCTCTCGGTCGATGACGGTGATCGAAGCGGGCGCGTCTTCGAGCTTCTGCTCGATGAAAGTGGCGGTCACCACGACCTGCGGAATCTCTTCGGGCGCGCTGGCGGCGAGCGCGGGTTGTGTGAGGGCGGTAGAACCCAGGATGAATGTTACAAATGGTCGCCGTTCGCGACGTGAATATCGATTGCTCACGGAGCACTCTCCCCAAACCAGGATGAAGCGCGCAGCCGATGACGAGCGCGCGAAACACGCGCGCGGCCGCGGGCCTTCGCACGATCGAGTCGCGCGAAAAACGTTTAGAAATGGATCAGGCGGGGGTCAGATCAGAGGCGGGCCGCGACTGTAATAAGCGCCGGGAGCAGGCGCCGCAGTCGTAGGAGCAATGTCAACAGGCGCGGTGAACGACTGCGGTTGCGGAGTGACAAGGTAGGCCGCCACGGAAGGCGCGGCGCCAGTGCCCGGCACCGAGACGCAGAAGGCGCACAGTTCATGCGTGGCCTGGTGCGAGTCAGTATCGAAGTCGCTGCTGTGGAAGTGCGTCGCCAGCGCCAGCATCCACAGACACAACGCTGCCGACAGCGCGATGCTGAATCGGCGCTGCAGTCGGTGCAGAGTGGCAGTGGCGGACGGGCGGCCCATATCTGGTCATATCGGGGAAACGATCCCGCGCACCATATCACACCGAAAATTACAAAAGGAACATCCTGGCTGATTGAGTAGCAAGCGCCTCGCATGGCCACGGTCGAGAACTTCGATGTGAAGCGCCGGCGAGCCTAGCAGCGGGCCGCTCACCAATCCGCATGGAATGCCCAACTGCCGCGCTTACCAGTTCATGGCGACACTTCAGAGTCAGCGCCCTGGAGCGGATCTCGTCAAACGAATAAACAATCCGCACTCGCCGCCGAGTGCGTGCTCGGATTCACCACTCGTCGCCGCGCACTCCGATCTTCTCGGCGCGTCGCTTTGCGGTCGCTCGCTTGCGGCCACCCTTGGCCGATAGCTGCTTGAGCAGAGCCGCACGCTGCACGGTGCTCTTCTTTTTCGCCGTCGTCCTCGCGCGCACCTTGCGCTTTGCCCGCTTGGGCGCGATCTGCTTCTTGGTCTGTGCCGACATGGCAGCCCCTCCTTCAGTTTTCGCTGCAGAGCGAACGCCCGAAGTTTTGGAAGGTTCCGGCAACGAGATGGCTAGCGGTGCGACGCAAACTTCTCGATGGCGCGGACCGCCGTTGCGAGGCCGGCTTCAGTTCGCATCTTCTCGCCCATGTCCCGAGCTCGAGAGCGAACATCATCGCGCTCGGCATAGCGAATGCTGTCCGCGAGCGAGGTAGCATTCAATGCCTTCCATCGGGGAAGCCGAGCGGCGACGCCCAATCCGTGCAGGCGGTCTGCCCAGAAAGGTTGATCGCCGGCGAAGGGTACGACGACGGAGGGGATGCCGGCGCGCGCTGTTGAATGAGACGTGCCGGAGCCACCGTGATGGACGGCGAGAGAACATCGCGGCAGCAGCCAATCGTGCGGCGTCTCGCCCACCACAAAGATGTTGTCGGGAAGCCGAGCGGCATCGACGCCGCTCCATCCGGGATAAAACAACGCGCGGCGCCCACCCAAGCCGGCAACGACCGACTCGAGCAGATGTTTGGGATCCATCCCGCCCATGCTGCCAAAGCCGACATAGACCGGCGGCGTGCCGGCGGACAAGAATGCATCGAGTGCTTCAGGCGGAGTCCACTGCCTGGCAGGAGCCAGCCACTGGCCGCAGACGAGCGCGTTCGACGGCCAGTCTCGCGGCTGCGGCAGCAGAGCAGGGGAGACGCCATACAACATCGGATGTCCCGTTGGAAGCGACTTCCAGGGAGGCAGGCTACAAACGCGTGCGCGCGCCTCGTTCGTCGCCTTGCGAAACGATCGCCACAGCACGCCGTTGATGAAATGATGGCTGAACCGGTTCAGCATTCGCGGCAGCTTCCCGGGA
The DNA here is from genome assembly GCF_016801985.1 of Steroidobacter gossypii. Lineage (GTDB taxonomy): Bacteria > Pseudomonadota > Gammaproteobacteria > Steroidobacterales > Steroidobacteraceae > Steroidobacter > Steroidobacter gossypii. The sequence continues at coordinate 836,160 of NZ_JAEVLS010000002.1, forward strand.
GGCAGGAAGGGCGAGGCGAAGTCGGCGGTCGGCGTCAGCGGAAACAATCCAGTTCCGATTGCTGGCACCCGCAGATGTTCCGCCGCGGACAAACCAATGAAGCCTGCCAAACCGGATAGGATGAGGGCGTCGCATCCCGCGCCGGCCTGTATCGCCGAGCGCAGCCAGTGCTCGGCATTCTCGTTCGCGATGCGAGCGAGTTCGCGTGCGGTGTGATTGACGCTGTTCTTCTCGAACAGACCCGAGCCGGGCTGCAACGCTTTGCGAATGTCTCCAGCGATGGGCGTCGCAGGGACGCCGAGTGCGGTCGCTGTTCCCAGCGTGGCGCCGTCCGCAAGCAAATGCGCTTCGTGACCGGCGTCCATCAGAGCGCGGCTCAAAGCGGCGAGAGGGCGGGTGTCGCCGTCAGTGCCGTAAGTCAGGACCAGGAATTTCATCGTCGCGACGATCCTTTCAAGAAGATTTCCAGCGCCGCGTCGAACTCATCTCGCAGCTTGGCTTTCGGAGTCATCAGCCAGCGCATCAGCGCGGCCAGATAAAGAAAGTGGAAGAACAAAGCGAGGCGGGCCGCCGGCTGCGTGTCTCGCAGCTCGCCGGAGCGCTGAGCGGCTTCGATCAACGCCATGAACGCGCGCACCAGATCGGCTCGAGCGTCGTTCTCGTCCGCACCCGGCTGTCCGACGCTGAGAAAGCGGTAGCGCAGGTACGGCATCAGGTACTCGCGGTGACGTTGATGCCAGGTCGCCGAGGCGTCGAGCAAACGTCGCATGCCGCGCTTGAAATTGTTGTCCGCCTGAGACGTCGGCAGCAGGCGCGCGAGATCGTGCTCCAGCTGCATATGAATCCAATGAGCGAGAACCGCTTCCTTGACAGGGAAGTGGCTATAAAGTGTGCCCTTCGCGACGTCGGCCTCGGCGGCCAGCTGCTCCATGGTCACAGCGTCGTAGCCGTGCGCCTCGAACAGCCGAAAGCCGGTGCGTGCGATGTGATCGAGCTTCTCCAAGCGCTTGCGCGCTCGACGCGAGGGCTGTGGCGCAACCGAACCGGGCATGACGGCATCACGAAAACTGAACGACGTTCAGAATTGTACGCCGTTCAAGATGAACAACCAAGCTTTCCGCTTTGCGGAATGTGACGCAGTTCAATGCAAAATAACGCCTGCATAAAGCGCTCTTGATGCACGGTCAACGACGCATGATCGATTCGCCGAAACGCCCCAATCGCCTTCAATACGAAACAACCATGCACGCCCTCGCTGTCAGAATTTTCGACGCGTGCGAGGTGGAACCTCGGCGCAAAATCTAAAGTGGCATTGGAGACAGCTATGGTTGATTCGAATAGTGCGAAAGCGCACGGAATGCGTTCGCGCAGAGCCGCCCTGGCCGCGGTAACCACGACGACGTTGCTGGGCTTGAGCCCGGTGCATGCGCAGGAGGCGCCGAGCAACGACACGACGTTGATTGACATCCAAGAGATCATCGTGACCGGTTCGCGCATCCGGCGCTCCGATACGGCCACCGCCGCGCCCATCACGGTCATCGACCAGCAGGCGTTGGCGGATCGCGGCTTCGTTTCGATCAGCCAGGCGCTCAACGAAACCACCGCCATCACGCCGGCGCGCGCTCAGTCGCTGCTGGACGGTTCGGGCAGCGGTGGTGGTGAACAGTATCCGCAGTTGTTCGGCTTGGGCGCGGGTCGCACCCTGACCCTGGTCAACGGCCGCCGCATGGTGACTTCCGCAGGCAGCTTCTCGAGCGGCTTCGGCAACAGCAGCAACGACAGCGTGGTGGACACCAACCTGATTCCGACCGGTCTGCTCCGCAGCGTCGAAATCGTGCAGGGTGGCGGCGCCGCCGTGTACGGCTCGGACGCCATGGGCGGCGTGGTCAACTACATCTACAAGGACGATTTCGAAGGCCTCGAGATCGACGCGCAGTACGGCAATTCCGAGGATGGGGACTACGAGACGCCGGCCGCACGCGTCACCTGGGGTATGAACTTCGCCGAGCGCGGCAACATCGCGGTGAACCTCGAGTGGTCGAAGACCGATCCGCTGCTGCCGGAAGATCGCATGGACGCCACGCGCTTCCTGACCGGCTCGCAGAACGATCTGAACACGGGTCCGAACGACGGTCAGCCCTCGCTGGTGCGCATTGCCGATGCGCGCTTCTGGATGTTCAACCAGGCGGGCATTCTGTTCACCCCGCCGAATCCGGCGCAGTTCCCGAACCGCGCCTTCATCACCACCGACGGTCTGTCGTTCATCAACGGCGGCACCCCGGCGCAGCTCAATGCGGACGGCACCGCTCTGGTCGCCTACAACCCGGGCGTGTTCCCGACTCGCAACGGCCCGTCGATCCCGTTCGCCTCCGGCGGCGACGGCTTCGACTATCGCAGTCTCAGCGCGTTGACCACCGGCATCGAGCGCACCAACGCCAACCTGATCGGTCACTACGACTTGACCGACAAGATCCGCCTGTCCACTGAACTGCTGTACGCCAAGACGGAAGGTGAGGATCCGCGTGCTTCGATTCCCTCGAACACGATCCTCAATGCCGCCGCGACCGGTTCGGGCCCGATCATCATCAGGGGCAACAATGCGTTCCTCACCTCCGATGTGCGCAATTCGATCGTCAACTACCTGAACACCAACTTCGGCCCGGGCGCAGGCAATGCCTGGGCGGCCAACGCGCCGGTGCCGCTGCCGCCGGTGGCGCTGTCGAAGAGCTGGGTGGATCTGCTGCCCTCGTCGGTCGGCGAGCGTGAAGTCGATACGTTCCGCGCCGTGCTGGCGTTGGACGGCGACTTCTCCGCGGCCAATCGCGACTTCTACTGGACGGTGTCCGCCACTCACGCCACCGTGGACGGCAGCACCCGCACCTGGGGCGTGTGGCAGGATCGCTATAACAACGCGATCAATTCGGTGTTGAATGGCAGCGGCGCCCCGGTCTGCGCCATCAACGCGGATGCGGATCCGACCAACGACGATCCGTCGTGTTCGCCGATCAACCCGTTCGGCATCGGCAATGTCAGCGCCGACGCTCGCAACTATGTGAGCGCCCGCTTCGGCATGGACTACGAGAACACCCAGCAGGACTATCTCGCCACCCTGGGCGGCGATGTGATGTATCTGCCGGCGGGGCCGATGCGTTTCAGCGTCGGCTTCGAGCATCGCAAGGAAGAGGCGGAGTTCAAGCCGCTGGCCTCGGATCAGGCCGGCATCGGTCGCCTCGGCGTGCCGACTCTGCCGCAGGAAGGCGAGTACGACACCAACGAATTCTCGGCGGAATTGCTGATTCCGATCCTGGGTCAGGATTTCAACCTGCCCGGCGCCGAGACCGTCGAGCTCACCGGTGCGTTCCGTAACGTCGATCACTCGATCGCCGGCACGGAGAGCGTGTGGAATGCAGGCCTGCGCTGGAGCATCGTGCAGGACTTCACGGTGCGCTACTCGCGCAGCCGTAACTTCCGTGCGCCGAACCTGACGCAGCTGTTCGCGCCGACGGTGACGAATCTCGCCACGATCACCATCGATCCTTGCGATGCAGACCGAATCAACGGCGGCCCGAATCCGGCGGTGCGTCTGGCGAACTGCCAGGCGGTGTTCGCGCAGCTGGGTGTGGATCTGAACGGCTTCCAGTCCAACGCCGAGAGCTTCCCGTCGGCGCTGGTGACCACGGGCGGCAATCCCAACCTGGACAACGAAATCTCCGACACCACCAGCTTCGGTTTCATCTTCGAACCGAGCTTCGCCGAAGGCCTGACGGTGATCGTCGATCGCATCGAGATCGATCTGGAGGATGGCCTGTCGTTGTTCCAGCCGCAGGACTTCCTCGCGACCTGCTTCGACACGCCGGGCCTGCCCGCAGACATCTGCGGCATCTCGACGCGCGATGCGAACGGTCAAGTGGTGACCAGCGCGGCGCAGACCATCAACGCTGGTTCGATCCGCTACCGCGGTGAGAACTACAACGTGAACTACGCCTTCCCTGTGGGTCCGGGCAACCTGTTCCTCGGCGTCGAAGCCACGCACACCAGCGAGCTGGAGACTTCGGTGACGGGCCTGGATCGGACTCGCACCGATGGCACCACCGCGCAGCCGGACTGGCGCGGTCGCTTCGATGCGCGTTACGGCTTCGGCTCGTGGCGCCTGGCGTACACCCTCAACTACCTGCCTTCGGTGTTGACGGCGTACACAGCGACGATCGAGACCACCGACGTTCCGACCGTCGATGCGAACTATCGTCACAGCGTCTCGGCGCAGTTCGACGTGACCGACCAGGTGACGGTGCGCGCGGGCGTGGAGAATTTCACGGACGAAATGCCTTCGTACCCGACCGCTTCGTACGGCGACATCATCGGTCGCCAGTACTGGATGGGGGTGCGCGCGAAGTTCTAAGTTAGATTAGCTGTCGCCACAGCGAGGGGCTCCCTGCTCAGCGGGGAGCCCCTCTTTTTTAGCGCGCGAGATTGGCGAGATCCACACCGTACAGGGCGGCATTCTTCTTCACATACTCGGAACGATCCTTGATGGGTTCGCCAGCGAGCGCCGCGGAAAGCGTGTCCAGCATGGTGTGCCAGCCCATCGCATTCTGTGGGATGAAGCGCTCGAGAATGGGGAAGTGCTTGAAGGTCAGTAGCACCTCGTCACCGCGCGGCTCGAGTTCGAACGTCGGATAGGACTCAGGGTAGGGCGAGACTGCATCTTCGGCAGCGCCCGGCTCGAACACATTCCAGGTGTAGATGAGTCTCCGTGGTGGTTGCCACTGAGTGACTACGCCGCGAATGTGACCATTGACCAGCCGCACAGCGCCGCCCTGGCGCGGCTCCATCACAGCGACTTCGCCGAACCATGTCGGCAGCTTCTTCGGCTCGGTGAGATACGACCACACCCGTTCGATGGGCCCTGGGAGCAGGCGCGCGAATGTGACACAAGCAAGTGTCGACATTTCGCCCTTTTCGTTGGTTGGAAACTTTGCCATCACTTCTCCTTGCGTCGTTTGCGAGGTCTGCCTGCCGGTTTGCGCAGTTCGGCTTCCAGTGCATCGAAGCGCGGCGCCCAGAACCCTTTGAGCTCCTCGACCCAGCGGGAGAGCTCGGCGACGCCGTGGGGGTCGAGCTCATAGATGCGCCGTTGCGCCTCGGCGCGCACGCGTACGACCTGCGCTTCGCGCAGCACCTTCAGGTGCTGTGAGATGGCCGAGGCGCTGATATCGAAGCGCTCGGCGATCTCGCCGGAAGAAAGCGCGCCGCGCGCCAACGATTCGACGATGCCGCGCCGGGTGGGATCGGCCAAAGCTGCGAAAATGCTCATGGGTCTTACCGAATCGAACCGTTTTCGCCTCCACCCAATGGTGACTTCGGGCCGGCGCTGTAGCGGCTGCTTAATTTAGCTGATACTAAAATAACAAACTGTCAAATGACAAGCGCGCCGGCGCGCGATGTTCGCCGGTAACCGCGGGGCGTTGGCCGGCGATGCGTTGCATGGATGGCTTGCTGTACTGATACTGTCCTCAACAGCTTTTCAAGTTGAGGGATAAACGACACGTGCTGTTCGCTCCAGAAACCTGGCCGTTTACGGTGGCGTCCTTTCTGCTCCTGCTGTTCGCCCTGGTCGAGTGCCTGGCGATGGTGATCGGGGCCAGTCTGTCGCAGTCGTTACAGCAACTATTCCCCGATCCGGGTGAAGGCATCGCCGGTCCGTTCGATAAATTGCTGGACTGGCTGTCGGTAGGACGAGTGCCGTTCGTGGTGCTGGTGGTGTTGTTCCTGGCGAGCTTCGCGCTCACCGGCTTCGCCCTCAACCTCATCGTGCGTCAATTCTTTGGCGTCTGGGCCCCGACCTGGATCGCGGTCATGGTGGCGTTGATCGTCACGTTGCCGCTGGTTCGTCTGTGCGGTGCGGGCCTGGCGCGAGTGATTCCCCAAGATCAAACGTATGCAGTCTCGTTCGAGTCGCTGGTTGGCCGCGTCGCAACCGTCGTGACCGGCACCGCGCGCCCGGGCTATCCCGCCCAGGCGAAAGTGGCCAACGAGCATGGGCAGATGTTGTATGTAATGGTCGAGCCGGAGGCGCAGGGCATGACGTTCCAAAGCGGGGAACAGGTGCTGCTCACCCGGCAGCTGGCGGGCAATCGGTTCGCCGGGGAGCTCAATCCCTGGCCCGATCTGCTGTGAGCGAGTTGGAAATGACCACGCGATGGGTTTGCTAACTGCTGGGGAGAGTCATGGAATATTCGATCGAAGAGATGCTGGTCCTGGTGGGCATCGGCTTTGTAGCGCTGATGCTGCTGCTGTTCATTTTCTCGCGGCTGTATCGCCGCTCATCCAAGGAGCGGGCGTTCGTGCGTACCGGCCTGGGCGGGCAGAAGGTGGTGATGGATGGCGGCGCCCTGGTGCTGCCGGTGTTCCACGAAACCATCCTGGTGAACATGAACACGCTGAAGCTGGAAGTCACGCGCTCCGGCAAAGACTCGCTGTTCACCAAAGACCGCATGCGCGTGGACGTGGTCGTCGCGTTCTTCGTGCGCGTGGTGCCGACGAAAGAGGGCATCGCGAACGCCGCGCAGACCCTCGGTCAACGCACCATCGATCCCGAACAGCTGTCGCAGCTGGTCGAGGACAAGTTCGTGGACGCGCTGCGCGCGGCGGCCGTGTGGATGACCATGCAGGAGCTGTTGGACAAGCGCCAGGACTTCATCCAGGGCGTGCAGAACGCGGTCAGCGAAGATCTGTTGAAGAACGGCTTGGAGCTGGAGAGCGTGTCGCTGACGCGCATCGATCAGACGGCCATGCAGTTCTTCGATCCCAACAACGCTTTCGACGCCGAAGGTCTGACGCGGCTCACCGAGCAGACCCAGCGCCGCAATCGCGAGCGCAACGAGATCGAGCAGGACACGAGCGTGGCCATCTCGCGAAAGAACTTCGAAGCCAAGCAGCTGCAGCTGGAGATCGATCGCCAGAAGCGCTTCGCCGAGCTGGCGCAATCGCAGGAAGTCGCTGCGCGGGAAGCCGAGCAGGCCGCGACGGTAGCCAAGGTGCAAGCCGAGAAGCTGCGCGAATCCGAAGAAGCGAAGATCGTAGCGCAACGGCAGATTCGCGAAGCCGAGGTGGCCAAGGCGCAGGCTGTGCGTCAGCGCGAAGTCGAAGCCGAACGCGAGATCAGCATCGCGTCCATCGAGCAGCAGCGCGCCACGCAGATCGCCGATCAGAACAAGGCGATCTCCATCGCGCAGAAATCGGAGGAGCAATCCAAGGCCCAGGCAAGTGCCAACCTGGCGCTGGCCGAAGCCGTCAAGTCGGAGCAGGCGGTGAAGACCGCGGAGGAAGTCGCCAAGGCCGAGCGTGAGAAGCAGGTGACGCTGGTGCTGGCGTCGCAGGAAGCGGAACGTCAGGCGATCAGCGTGAAGGTCTCCGCGTTGGCCGAGAAAGAGGCGTCCGAAGCCAAGGCCGATGCGATCCGCACGCTTGCGAAGGCGAACCGCGAAAACTACGAAGCGGAAGCGGCCGGTAAGCGCGCCCTGAACGAGGCGATCAACACGCTTTCCAACGCGCAGATCTCGCTGCAGGAGAAGCTCGCGTTGATCCAGGCGCTCCCCAAGATCATCGAAGAGGCGGTGCGCCCGATGCAGAACATTGACTCCATCCGCATCATGCAGGTGGACGGGCTCAACACCGGCGCGGCCGGTGCGCAGGCGGGCGATCAGGCGAACGGCGCGTCTGGCGGCAATCTCGCCGAGCAGGCCGTCGGCGCTGCGCTGAAATATCGCGCTTACGCACCGGTGGTCGATCAGCTGATCAAGGAAGTGGGGCTGTCGGGCAGCGGGTTGGACGGTTTGCTCAAAGCCACGCCGGCCGAGCCGGTCCTCACGCCGACGCCTGTGTTGCCCGCTCAGGCATAATGCCGGCTTCGTAATTGCCGGTCGGCGGGAACGATGATGATGGAGTTCGGGAGATCGGCGAGCCTCGTGCTCGCCAGCGTGCTGGCTTTGTCCAGTGCTTTGTTCGGTGATGTCCATGCTGCGGACTCGGCGCAGCGCGCTGAAGCGGCGCTGAAAACCATCAGCGCCAAGCCAGCGGTAAAAGCTGCGCTCGAGCAAATCCGTCGCGAGGACGAACGCACGCTGCGCGAGCAGATCGAGATCGCCGAGATCCCTGCGCCATCTCACCAAGAGCAGAAGCGTGCACAGGACTATGTGCGTCGGCTGCGTGAGCTCGGCCTGAGCGAGATCGAGATCGACAAAGAGGGCAACGTCATCGCACGGCGTCCGGGCACTCGCCGCAACGGACCTCTGCTAGTGCTGTCAGCCCATCTCGACACAGTGTTCTCCGCGGACACCAACGTGAAGGTTCGCAAGGAGGGCAATCGATACTACGGCGCTGGCATTAGCGATGATGCGCGCGGGCTCGCTGTCCTTCTGACGGTGTTGCGCGCCATGCAAGAGCATCAGTTGCGCACTCAGGGTGACGTGTTGTTTGTCGCCACTGTCGGCGAAGAAGGACTTGGCAATCTCCGCGGTGTGAAGGCTTTGTTTCGCGATCGACAAGACATCGACGGTTTCATTTCCGTCGATGGCACCGAATCGCCACGGTTGCCGCCCGGCGAGTCGGAGGTGGTGACGCGAGCCGTGGGCAGCCACCGCTGGGAAATCACATTCATCGGGCCGGGCGGCCACAGTTATGAGAACTTCGGGACGCCCAGCGCGGTCCATGCCATGGGACGCGCGATCAGCGCGATCTCGGATCTGCAGCCGCCGGCCGGGCCGAAGACGACGTTCACTGTTTCCATCGTTTCCGGCGGCACCGCCATCAACGCCATTGCCGAAAAGGCACAGCTGAAGTTGGACATCCGTTCAGAAAACGCGGCGGCGCTGGCTGCCATGGAAGAAAAAATCATGGCCGCGGCCGAGCAGGCCGGCGTGGAGGAAGGCAAACGCTGGGGCGCCGAGCCGGTGCGCGTCGAACGCAAGTTGCTCGGCGATCGGCCGGCTGGCGCGGGCGGCAGCGATAATGCCGTGGCTTCGGCCTGGATGAACGCGCTGGTCGCCTTGGGCGAAAAAACGCCCATTGCAACCGCGGGCAGCACCGATGCGAATGTGCCCATGGGACTGGGAATTCCAGCCATCACAGCCTCCGGCGGCGGTATTGCCGATAAAGCTCATTCTCTCGATGAATGGTATGAGCCGGTGCGCTCGTGGCTCGGGCCGCAAGGCCTGCTGCTCACCTCGCTGGCGTTGGCCGGCGTCGAGGGCGGTCCTCCACCTTTGTTGACGCGCCGTCATTGAACGCGGGCCGGCCAGCAATCGTGGGCCGTGTCATACTTTTGCTGTGACTTGTGTAGTAAAAGGGTCCAAGTCAAACCCAGGGAGCTGTCTGGTATGGGAGCGATGGGGCGGGGTGCATGGTTGGCCATGGCGATGTTGGCTGTGGCCGCCTGTGGCGGAGGTGGCGGTGGCGGCGGTGCGCTGGGCACCAACAATCCAGGCGGAAACAATCCTGGCGGCAACAACGGCATCACCTATACCCAGGGCGTGTTCCCTTTGTCTTCGCAGCTTGCGAATCAATGCGCAGCGCCGCGACCGGGCACCGCCGATCGATCCGGCTCGGCGTTCACCGAAAGCATGTTCCTGCGCTCGTGGACCAACGAGCTGTACCTCTGGTACTCGGAAGTGCCGGACATCAGTCCCGCCAACTTCACCACGGCGGCGTATTTCGAAGAGCTGAAGACGCCGCTGACCACGCCGTCCGGCCGGGACAAAGATCAGTTCCACTTCACCTATCCCACGGATGTGTGGGAGGACCTGTCTCAGGGCGGCGTCGAAGTCGGTTACGGAGCGCAATGGATGATCTTGCGAGGCCAGCCGCCGCGCCAGGTGGTCGTCGCCTTTGTCGAGCCGAACACACCTGCCTCGACGGCGAGCGTGCAGCGTGGCGCCGAAGTGCTCATGGCCGACGGCGTCGACGTCGTCAATGCGAACACGAGCTCCGCCGTCGATCAGCTGAACAACGCGTTCTTCCCCGCCGCGCCCGGCGAGCAGCATACGTTCAGGATTCGTGAGGTCTCGGGCACCGTGCGCGATATCACGTTGAACAGTGTCGCTGTCACCCATCAGCCGGTGCTGACCAGCTCGGTGATCGACCAGGGCGGCGTGCCCGTCGGCTACCTGGTGTTCAACGATCACATCGCAACCGCCGAGACGCAGTTGATTCAGACCGTGACGGCGATGCGTAACCAGAACGTCCGGGAGCTGATTCTGGACCTGCGTTACAACGGCGGCGGCTTTCTGGATATCGCCAGCGAGCTGGCTTACATGATTGCCGGCAGCGCGCAGACCGCGGGTCAGAGTTTCGAGCGGCTGGTGTTCAATGACAAACACCCCAGCACCAATCCGATCACCGGACGACCGCTCGCGCCGACCCCATTTCATTCCACCGCCGTGGGCTTTCCGGTGACTTCGGGGCAACGCACGGCTCCGGGCACGCCGCTGCCGACGCTGGATCTGCCTCGCGTGTATGTCATCACCGGCAACAACACCTGCTCGGCGAGCGAATCCATCATCAACAGCCTGCGTGGTGTGGACGTGGAGGTTTATCAGATCGGCTCCACGACCTGTGGCAAGCCGTATGGTTTCTATCCGCAGGACAACTGCGGCACCACGTACTTCTCGATCCAGTTCGAGGGCCGCAACGCGAAGGACTTCGGCACTTATCCGGACGGATTCACGCCGATCAACTCGCCCGACATCGGCAGCGTCGACCTGCCGGGCTGTTCGGTGGCGGACGATTTCAGCCGCCCGCTCGGCGATCCTCAGGAGGGCCGGCTGCGAGCAGCGCTCGCTTACCTCGCCAGCAACAACAATCCAGCGTCATGTCCGTCGGCATCGGGCTTCACGCCGGATCCGGGCGTGAGTTCCAAGCAGAGTGCCGCAACACCCGACGGCCAGATGTTCAAGTCGCCGTTGCGTGAGAATCGTCTCCTGCGCAACGAGCTCCAGGACGCGACGATGCTTTGATTCCTGGCTATATCAGCCGGCATTTCGTTTCAGTCTGCGCCATAACGTCGTCCGGCTGATGCCCAGCCGGGCGCTGGCGGCGGCGTAGGAGCCGTCGCATTCGTCGAGCACTCGCCGGATCAGCTCCAGTTCGGATCCGGCGCGATGCGCGGAAATGGTCAGAGTGGATTCGTCGGCGGGGCCGGAGATTTCGGGAATGAGCTCCCGAAGCTGCATGTCGCCGAGTGACACATCGCTGTGACTTGCCAGCATGGCCACGCGCTCCAACAGATTCTCCAGCTCACGCACGTTGCCCGGCCAGTCGTAAGTTCGCGCCGCATCCAGCAGCTTCTGCACCCGCGCGTCATTGGAGATATCGATGCCGGTGCGCGTGGCGATCTTTCGCGCCAGATGCGCGACCAGCTCCGGCAAATCCTGTCGGCGATCGCGAAGCCCTGGCAGCTCCAGGCGCAGGATGTTCAAACGATAGTAGAGATCGCGACGGAATTCGCCCGTGGCGATGCGCTCGCTGAGGTCGCGATGCGTGGCGGCGATGACGCGAACGTCGACACGCGTGGGCTCGATCGCGCCGACGCGCAATATTTCTTTCTCTTGTAACACACGTAGCAGCCGCGTTTGCAGAGGGACGGGCATCTCACCGATCTCATCGAGAAAGATCGTGCCCGTGTGCGCAGCTTCGAACAGGCCGAGCTTACCGCCGCGGCGTGCGCCGGTGAATGCGCCTTCTTCGTAGCCGAACAGCTCGCTTTCCAACAGCGATTCGGGAAATGCGCCGCAGTTGACGGCGATGAACGGTTGATTCGCACGCTTGCTCGCGGCGTGAATGCCTTGTGCCAGCAGTTCCTTGCCGGTGCCGCTTTCGCCGAAGATCAACACGGTGGCATCGCTGCGCGCGTACTGGGCGGCGAGCGATCGCGTGTGCACGATGCCCGGGCTCGTGCCGACCAGGTCGCCGAGTCGATAGCGAACGTTCGCAGCCGGCTTGTGACGACGCGCGCGCAAGTCGCGGTCCACCCGTTGAATGGACTCGGGATCCTGACAGGTGAGAACAGCCCCGGTCTGTGCGCCTTGTTCCGTGATGGGCAGCCGGCTTGTGAGCACAGCGCGAGAACCGAGCTTCTGCAATTCATCGATTTCGGCTCGAGGCTCACGCAGCGTTCGCGCGAGCGACAGTTCAGGCGCTACGTCGCTGAGCTTGCGACCGATGAGATCGACCGCCGGTCGTTCTAGCAGCCGCGCCATGGCGGGATTCAGTATCTCGATGCGTTCATCCATATCGACCGCGACGACGCCGTCGCGCAGTTGACCGAGGATGGTATTCAAGCGCTCGCGCTTCGCCGCCTCCATGCGCGATAACCTGGCCATTTCCACTGCATCGTCGAGCGCTTCGCGCACGGCGTCCTCGGAATAAAGAAACACGCTCGACATGCCCGCCGCTTCTGCCAGATCAGCGACCAGGCCGGGTGCGACCACGACTTCGACGCCCCGCGCGCGCAATTCGAGCACGCAATTCTTCGCATCGTCAGTGGTTCTGTAACTGCGTTGTTCGATGCCCAGACCAAACAATTCGTTGAAGCGCTCGAGCTCGACGGGGAGGGCGCCATGCGTGACGAGTGCGATTCGCGACGAGATACTTCGTGCCCGGCCGAGCGCGCTCATGATGTCGAAGCCGCCGACGCGCACGAGCACGACCGGCAGATCGAGATGTTGGCGAAGGAAGGCGCCGTTCGAGCCCGCCGCGACCAGCACATCGACGGGTTGCGATCGGCTCAGCTCGCGAATGTTCTCGACGGCGGTTTCGAAGCCGCTATCGAGCACCTCGACCCGGGCTGCCTGGGCGTAGGTCGGGGCAAGGTCCCGGAACAGGTCCTTCAACCGATGCAGCCCGACGGCGACGATGCGTGGCGGGTCGTTCAGGCGGGCGACTTGGGCATTCATAGGGGGGCATTCATGACAGCAGTTTCATCCTGTTTCAGTCGTGAAACTGTAATGTTTCGGTGTTGAAACCGCTAGCCCGGCCTGGATGGAACTGGCCGGGTTGATTCGTCCGAAGATCAAGGAGTTATGTGTGGGGCTCCAGGCCCGGCCGCGCCGGCATAACACTTGCTCTTACCCTGCAACCCCGCTTCCAGGCACTTCGAAGGAGACTTCCATGGCATCCGCCGGATCCAATTTCCGCTCGGCGCTGGCGGCCGAGAAGCCGTTGCAGATCGTGGGCACGATCAATGCGAACCACGCGCTGCTCGCCAACCGGGCCGGCTATCGCGCGATTTATCTGTCCGGCGGGGGCGTGGCTGCGGGCTCGCTCGGCATGCCCGACCTGGGGATCAACAACCTCGACGACGTACTGACCGACATTCGCCGCATCACCGACGTGTGCGATGTGCCGCTGATCGTCGACATCGACACCGGCTTCGGCCCGAGCGCGTTCAATATCGCTCGCACCATCAAGAGCCTGATCAAGTTCGGCGCCGCCGGCTGTCACATCGAAGACCAGGTCGGCGCCAAGCGCTGCGGTCATCGACCCGGCAAGGAACTGGTGTCCACCGAAGAGATGGTGGATCGAGTGAAAGCCGCCGCTGACGCCAAGACCGATCCGGATTTCTACTTGATCGCGCGCACCGACGCCATCGCCGTGCACGGCATCGAAGCGGCCATCGAGCGCTCCATCAAATGTGTCGAAGCGGGCGCCGATGCCATCTTCGCCGAAGCTGCCTATGACATCGCCACGTACAAGCGCTTCGTCGATGCGGTGAAAGTGCCGGTGCTGGCGAACATCACCGAGTTCGGCAAGACGCCGCTGTTCTCCGTGCCCGAGCTGAACGAAGCGGGTGTGGCGATGGTGCTGTATCCGCTGAGTGCATTCCGCGCCATGAACAAGGCCGCGGAGAATGTTTATACCGCGATCCGTCGCGATGGCCACCAGCGCAATGTGGTGGACACGATGCAGACCCGCGAAGAATTGTATGAGCGCATCGGCTATCACGCCTACGAGCAGCATCTCGACGCGCTGTTCAAAGCGAAGAAATAACCTCAGCGCAGTATCAAACGACCAGGAGACCCCCATGACCGACGCTCCCGCCCAGTCCAGCTCCGCCCAAGCCGGTTTCAAACCCAAGAAGTCGGTGGCGCTCTCCGGCACCGTGGCCGGCAACACCGCGCTTTGCACGGTCGGTCGCAGCGGCAACGATCTGCACTATCGCGGCTATGACATCCTGGACGTTGCCGCTCAATGCGAATTCGAAGAGATCGCCCACCTCCTGGTGCACGGCAAACTGCCGACCATCGCCGAGCTGAAGGCGTACAAGACCAAGTTGAAGGCGCTTCGTGGCTTGCCCGCTGCTGTGAAGACCGCGCTCGAACAGCTGCCGCCGTCGGCGCATCCGATGGACGTGATGCGCACGGGCGTGTCCGTGCTCGGCTGCGTGATGCCGGAGAAGGACGATCACAATCATGCCGGCGCCCGTGACATCGCCGACAAACTGATGGCGTCGCTCGGTTCCATGCTGCTGTACTGGTATCACTACTCGCACAACGGCAAGCGCATCGAAACCGACTCGGACGAGGATTCGATCGGCGGTCACTTCCTGCACCTATTGCATCAGCAGAAGCCGCCGCGCTCGTGGGTCAAGGCCATGCACACCTCGCTGATTCTGTACGCCGAGCACGAGTTCAATGCGTCGACGTTTACATCCCGCGTGGTTGCGGGCACCGGCTCCGACATGTACTCGGCGATCTGCGGGGGCATCGGCGCGCTGCGTGGTCCGAAGCACGGCGGTGCCAATGAGGTGGCGTTCGAAATCCAGAAGCGCTACGACACGCCGGCCGAAGCAGAGGCCGACATCCGCGCTCGCGTCGAGCGTAAGGAAGTGGTCATCGGCTTCGGGCACCCGGTCTACACCATCTCCGATCCGCGCAACAAAGTGATCAAGCAGGTGGCGCTGGATCTGTCGCGGGAGGCGGGCAACACCAAGATGTTCGACATCGCCGAGCGCCTGGAATCGGTGATGTGGGAGATCAAGAAGATGTTCCCCAATCTCGACTGGTTCAGCGCGGTCAGCTATCACGTCATGGGCGTGCCCACCGCCATGTTCACGCCGCTGTTCGTGATCGCTCGCACGTCCGGCTGGAGCGCGCACATCATCGAGCAGCGCATTGACGGTAAAATCATCCGCCCGAGCGCCAACTACACCGGCCCCGAAGATCTGAAGTTCGTGCCGATCGAACAACGCAAGTAATCATGAACACCGCCCACCGCAAACGCCTGCCCGGCACCGAGCTGGATTATTTCGACGCGCGCGGAGCCGTCGATGCGATCCAGCCCGGGGCCTACGCCAAGTTGCCGTACACCTCGCGTGTGCATGCCGAGAACCTGGTGCGTCGCTGCGATCCAGCGACGCTCACCGCGTCATTGCGGCAGCTCATCGAGCGTCGGCGCGACCTGGATTTCCCATGGTTTCCGGCTCGCGTGGTCTGTCACGACATTCTGGGTCAGACGGCGCTGGTCGACCTCGCCGGCCTGCGGGATGCAATTGCGGACAAGGGCGGAGATCCGGCGCAGATCAATCCCGTCGTGCCGACGCAGCTGATCGTGGACCATTCCCTGGCGGTCGAGTACGGCGGCTACGACAAGGATGCGTTCGCCAAAAACCGGGCGGTGGAAGATCGTCGCAACGACGATCGATTCCATTTCATCAACTGGACCAAGCTGGCGTTCCGGAACGTGGACGTGATTCCGCCGGGCAACGGCATCATGCATCAGATCAATCTGGAGCGCATGTCGCCAGTGATCCACGCGGTGGATGGCGTCGCGTTTCCGGACACGCTGGTGGGAACGGATAGTCACACGCCACACGTCGATGCGCTCGGTGTGATCGCCATCGGCGTCGGCGGTCTCGAAGCCGAGAGCGTCATGCTCGGCCGAGCATCGTGGATGCGCTTGCCGGACATCGTCGGCGTGGAGCTGACCGGCAAGCCGGGTGCGGGCATCACGGCCACCGACATCGTGTTGGCGCTGACCGAGTACCTGCGTAAGGAGAAGGTGGTCGGCGCTTACATCGAGTTCTTCGGCGAAGGCGCGGCGGCGCTGACGCTGGGCGATCGGGCCACCATTTCCAACATGACGCCGGAATTCGGCGCCACTGCGGCGATGTTCTATATCGACCAGCAGACGATCGATTACCTCAAGCTCACCGGCCGCTCCGAGCAGCAGGTGAAATTGGTCGAGACGTACGCGAAGCACACCGGCCTTTGGGCGGACAGCATGAAGACGGCCGAGTACGAGCGCGTACTCAAGTTCGACCTGTCTTCGGTCGTTCGCAACATGGCGGGCCCCTCGAATCCTCACAAGCGACTGCCGACGTCCGATCTGGCGAAACGCGGCATCGCCGCTCAATGGGAGGAAGTTCCCGGCCAGATGCCGGACGGCGCGGTCATCATCGCCGCGATCACCAGCTGCACCAACACCAGCAATCCACGGAATGTCATTGCCGCCGGCCTGCTGGCGCGCAATGCCAACGCTCGTGGTCTCACTCGCAAGCCCTGGGTGAAGTCATCGCTCGCGCCAGGCTCGAAGGCCGTGCAGTTGTATCTGGAAGACGCGCAGCTGCTGCCCGAGCTGGAACAACTCGGCTTCGGCATCGTGGCGTTCGCGTGCACCACCTGCAATGGCATGTCGGGCGCCCTCGATCCGAAGATTCAGCAGGAGATCATCGATCGCGATCTGTACGCGACCGCCGTGCTGTCGGGCAATCGCAATTTCGACGGCCGCATTCATCCGTACGCCAAGCAGGCGTTCCTCGCGTCGCCGCCGCTGGTGGTGGCCTATGCCATCGCCGGCACCATTCGGTTCGATATCGAAAAGGATGTGCTTGGCGTGGACAAGAACGGCACGCCGGTCACGCTGAAAGACATCTGGCCGAGCGACCAGGAGATCGACGCCATCGTCGCGAAGAGCGTCAAGCCCGAGCACTTCCGCAAGGTCTACGAGCCGATGTTTGCGCCGAGTGCGGCGAGCTCCGTGCGAATCAGCCCGCTGTACAACTGGCGGCCGCAGAGCACCTACATTCGTCGCCCGCCGTATTGGGAAGGCGCGTTGGCCGGTGAGCGCACCTTGAAGGGCATGAGGCCGCTCGCGGTGCTGCCCGATAACATCACGACCGATCATCTCTCGCCGTCCAACGCCATTCTTCCGAACAGCGCCGCGGGTGAGTATCTCGCCAAGATGGGGTTGCCGGAGGAGGACTTCAACTCCTACGCAACTCATCGAGGCGATCACCTGACCGCACAGCGCGCGACGTTCGCCAACCCGCAGCTGGTCAATGAAATGGCGGTGGTGGATGGGCAGGTGAAGAAGGGCTCGCTGACTCGGCTCGAGCCGGATGGAAAGGTCATGCGCATGTGGGAAGCCATCGAAACCTACATGGAGCGCAAGCAGCCGCTGATCATCATCGCGGGCGCCGACTACGGTCAGGGCTCGTCGAGGGATTGGGCGGCGAAAGGCGTGCGTCTCGCCGGCGTCGAGGCGATCGTGGCCGAAGGCTTCGAGCGCATCCATCGCACCAACCTGATTGGCATGGGCGTGCTGCCGCTGGAATTCAAACCGGGCGTGAATCGCAAGACGCTGAGCATCGATGGCACCGAGACGTACGATGTCGTCGGTGAGCGCAAGCCGCGCGCAGATCTGACGTTGGTCATTCACCGTCGCAATGGCGAGCGGGTCGAGGTGGCCGTGACGTGCCGTCTCGATACCGCGGAAGAAGTGTCGATTTATGAAGCCGGCGGCGTACTGCAGAGATTCGCGCAGGACTTCCTGGAATCCGCGAAGGTTGCTTGATCATGGCCCACGCACCGCAGATCAAAATCCCCGCCACCTACATGCGCGGCGGGACCAGCAAGGGTGTTTTCTTCCGGCTGCAGGATCTGCCTGCGGCGGCTCGGACACCGGGCGCGGCGCGCGACGCGTTGCTTCAGCGTGTGATCGGCAGCCCCGATCCGTATGGCAAACAGATTGATGGCATGGGAGGCGCTACGTCGAGCACGAGCAAGACGGTGATCTTGTCCAAGAGCGCCAAGCAGGACCACGATGTCGATTATCTCTTCGGCCAGGTGTCCATCGACAAACCCTTCATCGACTGGAGCGGCAACTGCGGCAATCTATCGGCGGCTGTGGGACCGTTCGCCATCAGCAACGGGTTGCTCGATCCGAGCCGCATTCCCAAGAACGGCACAGCCACCGTGCGCATCTGGCAGGCGAACATCGGCAAGACCATCATTGCACACGTGCCGATGACTGACGGCGCGGTGCAGGAGACGGGCGATTTCGAGCTGGACGGGGTGACGTTCCCCGCCGCCGAAGTGCAGCTGGAATTCATCAATCCGGCCGCCGACGAAGAAGGCGCGGGCGGCGCGATGTTTCCTACCGGCAACCTGATCGACGATCTGGAGGTGCCGGGCCTCGGCACGCTGACAGCGACCCTGATCAACGCCGGCATCCCGACCATTTTCGTGAACGCCGATGCGATCGGTTATACGGGCACTGAACTGCAGGAAGCCATCAATGGCGACGGCAAAGCGCTCGCGATGTTCGAAAACATTCGCGCGCACGGTGCGATTCGCATGGGGTTGATCAAGACGCTGGAAGAGGCTGCGAAGCGCCAGCACACTCCCAAGGTCGCTTTCGTCGCGCCGCCTGCCAGCTATGTTTCCTCCAGCGGCAAGCACGTGCAGGCGGGCGATATCGATCTGCTGGTGCGCGCACTGTCGATGGGCAAGCTGCATCACGCGATGATGGGCACGGCTGCGGTCGCCATCGGAACGGCAGCTGCGATTCCCGGCACGCTCGTGAACCTCGCCGCCGGCGGCGGGGAGCGCAACACGGTTCGCTTCGGTCATCCGTCCGGCACGTTGCGCGTGGGCGCCGAAGCGGCTCGCGTCGATGGGGAATGGACCGTCACCAAAGCCATCATGAGCCGCAGCGCCCGGGTGCTCATGGAAGGCTGGGTGAGAGTGCCCGGAGTGTGACCGGCCCCAGGACGAGCTGAGTTTGCTAGCATCGGTGTCGGACATCGCGGATGTCCGTTCGATGAGGCAAGCTTAAGCGTGGACTATCGACTACGGCTGGCGACTGCCGCCGACGAGCCCATCCTTCGTGACCTGATTGCGCGCTCCATTCGAGAGCTGGGCGCGGCTGACTACACTCCTGCGCAGATCGACGCCGCGCTGCTCGGCGCATTCGGCGTCGATACCCAGCTGATTCGCGACCAGACCTATTTCGTGATCGAGACCGGCTCGGGAGAGATTGTCGGCTGCGGTGGCTGGAGCCGGCGCAAGACGCTGTTCGGCAGCGACACCCGAGAAGTGCGCGATGACTCCTGGTTGGATCCTGCGACCGAAGCCGCGCGCATCCGGGCATTTTTCATCGATGCTCGCCATGCGCGGCGAGGTCTCGGCCGTATGCTGCTCGATCGATGCGAGTCGGAGGCCGCTCGCGCGGGCTTCACTGAATTCGCGCTGATGGCGACGTTGCCCGGCAAGCGTTTGTATGAAGCTTGTGGTTATGTGGGCGACCAGAGCCTCGATCACCCCTTGCCGGGTGGCCTGCATATTACGTTTGTACCCATGACGAAGCGTCGGTTCGGGCTCAATAGTGGCTCAGTAAAGGAGTAAGCATGCGCCAGCATCCAAAGGCGGCTCATTTCGCCAGGGCAGCAGGCATCGTCGGGCTTGCTGTTCTGGGCAGCGCATCGGCTTCGACTTCGTCCGTGTTCGTGGATGCAACAGCCACCCATGTGCCGAGCGCACCCGAGTTGCACGCACTCGACGCTGCATTCGTCGATGTCGACCAGGATGGCGATCTCGACGTGATCCTGGCTGTGGAAGGCGATGTGAATCGGCTCTACATCAATGATGGCAAGGCCAGGCTCACCTGGCGACAGGGAGTTTTCGGCAAGGTGGCGCACGACACCGAGCATGTACTGAGCGCCGACTTCAACCGGGACGGCATCGCCGATGTGATGTTCATCGCCGAGGACGACCAGATTCACCAATTGTTTTTCGGCGACGGCAAAGGCGGATTCACGGACGTGAGCGACCGCTTGCCCGCGCGCAGCGAGGGCAACGGCTTCGCCATCGGCGATGTGAACGGCGACCGCTTTTCGGACATCGCGCTGGGAAACTCCGGGAAGGGCGCTCGCAACTTTCTGTGGCTGAGCGATCCAGCCAAGCCGGGATATTTCATCGACGCGACCCGGACCCATCTACCTCACGTCAACGATGCTACCCAGGACATCGCGCTCGCCGATCTCGACGACGATGGCGACCTGGACATGGTGGTGGCCAACGAAGTGCCGCCGAATCGATTGCTCCTGAACGACGGGCGAGGGCGCTTCACCGATGCGTCGGGTCGTATGGTGCTCTCGGTTCCGCTACATACGCGCGAAGTTCACGTCTTCGACGCGACCAACGATGGTAAGCCTGACATTCTGTTTCTCAATCTCACCAGCAATGCCGGTCAGCGTGAGCGCGATCCGCAAGCCCGCTTGCTGGTCAATGACGGTCGCGGCCGTTTCATCGACGAGTCCGCGAAGCGACTGCCCGCCAATGATTTCTCCGCCTGGGGCGGCATCGTGGTCGACTTCAACGATGACAAACATCCCGACCTGATCGTCGGCGCCATCGAAGTGCCCGGCTTCAACCCGCTGCAGGCTCGCGCGTATGCCAACGATGGCAAGGGCTATTTCAAAGATGTCACGGCCGAGGTGATGCCGCGGACCGTGGTGGGCCGCAGCTGGAGCATGGCGGTGGGCGACCTGAACGGCGACGGCAAAGACGATGTTTTCATCGGCGGCTGGGGCACGCAGGCGCGACTGTTGTTGCGCAAGTAATCGGGATAGATCCGGGACCAGCCTATGGACAAACCCGGGTGGGGCGGGTACATGTGTTCCATCCTGGTTTTGCTCGGCGAGAGACCATGAAAGTGTCCATCCATCTGCTTCGTGTCGCCATGCTTTTGGCGCTGGCTGGCGTGGCCGCGCCGGTATTCGCCGAGGAAGGCACCCTGAAGGAAGGCGCGCGCGAGGTGGGTCATGCCGTGGGTAGCGCAGCCCGCGAAGTGGGTCAGGGCGCGAAGAAAGTTGGCAAGGCGGTCGGCGAAGCAGCGAAGGAATTCGGCCAGGCCGTGAAAGAGGGCGCGAAAGAAGCCAAGAAGGCGGCGCAGTCCGATAAGTAGCTTCCCGCGCCGTCCCCCATTCAAAGATCTCGGACAGACAGTTCCACCAGCGGCTCTGCTTCATAAGCGCGGTGAAGTAAGGCAACGAACTCCGTCGCCTCGGGCAATTCCACCGATCCTACCTTCCGCACTGGAACGCCGGGTGTCCACGAGTTCATGACCACCGCGCCGCGAAGCTGCGGCACGTTCTTGAGCGAAATTTCCTGCGTGCGCTGAGGAATTCCGAGGCCATGCAGTTGCCGGCGCACGATGCTCATTGTTGTGCCGGTCAGCATCGCGGCCGCCGGCCAGATCACCGACTCGCCATCCCAGAAGGCCATATTCCAGATGGAGGCCTCGCTCAGTCGGCCGTGTCGGTCCGCGAAAGCGGCGTCGTCGAAACCTTGCTCGACGGCTTTGCGCATCAAGTAGGTTTTGGCTATTTCGCCGACATGCTTGATGTGAGGGAGCATCCGCTCGTGTTCGAACACGGCGAGCGCGAGCGGACCTTTCGGGCCGGACGCTGCAGGCCCGGTGCGGATCAGCACGTCGGGCTCGCTGCCCGTGTCCGCCGAAGTGAACTCGCCCGCTCGTGAGTACATGGTCGCCGTCAACGACACATCCAATGGTCCAGCCTGAAGCGCCGTTCTCAGATGCGCGAGCAGCCGATCGTCCGGTATCGCGTGCCCGAACAGCTCCGCTGACGCCGTACGCAGCCGTTGCAAGTGGAGATCGAGGCCTCGTATGCGTCCACCGCGCACTTGCATGGCAGTGAAGTGAGCGAAACCTGCGAAGGCGAGCGGCGCCAGATCGGCGGCGGTGGCCGTGCGACCGTTGAGTTGGGCGACAAAAGCGTTGGATGCGGTAGTCATGGCGGCATCCTAGGGATTTGCCCGGGCGTTGAGAAACGAGTAGTTTTCGACGCATCGACAAATTTGGCTTGAAGATCG
Organism: Steroidobacter gossypii; assembly: GCF_016801985.1. Classification (GTDB taxonomy): domain Bacteria; phylum Pseudomonadota; class Gammaproteobacteria; order Steroidobacterales; family Steroidobacteraceae; genus Steroidobacter; species Steroidobacter gossypii. The sequence continues at coordinate 858,329 of NZ_JAEVLS010000002.1, forward strand.
ATGACGCGAACTCTGCCGGGCACGCGGGCGCTGCGAACTTTCGAAGCGGCCGCGCGGCACTTGAATTTCACCCGCGCTGCCGACGAGGTGGGACTGACGCCGGCGGCCGTCAGCTATCAGATCAAAGAGATCGAGGATCAGCTGGGCATCGTGCTGTTTGCTCGCACCAGCCGTAGCATCCAATTGACGCCTGCCGGCGCTGTGCTGTTAGAAGCGACTACCGAAGCATTGGGAACGTTGCAGCGGGCTGCCGGTCGCGCGCGACGCATCGCCGCTCGCGAATCGAATCAACTGCGGCTGAGCCTGGGAGCAAGGCTCGCCACTCACTGGCTGTTGCCGCGATTGCCCCGATTCAGGGCTGCGTGTCCGGGTCAGGAGCTGACGTTGGATGTGACAGATCAGGTTCGCGACTTCGATGCGGACGACATCGACGTGGCGATTCGCTTCGGCCCCGGCAAATATCCGGAGACACGCTCCCATCGGTTGTTCGACGCCGTGGTCGCGCCCGTCTGCAGCCCGGCGCTGCTCGCCAATGGCCCGCCCCTGCGTGAGCCACGCGATTTGTTTCAACACACGCTGTGCTACGTGGATTGCACGGTGAACGACATCGTCTGGCCCAATTGGCGCATGTGGATGAACGCGGCCGGCATCACAGAGTTCGACGACAGCCGATGTGTGGGTTTCGCCGATTCCAGTCACGTCGTACAAGCCATCTTGGATGGCAACGCCGTCGGCCTGGTGGAGCTGGCGATGATCGCCGGCGATCGGGCGCAAGGACGATTGGTAAAGCTGTTCGATATCGAGCTGACGCCGGCGCCGGGCTATGCCTATCACCTGGTGTATCCAACCAGCAGCGCCGACGACCCGCGCGTGGCCGCCTTCCGGCAATGGATACTGGAAGAGATCGCGCGCGCATGATGGCAACGTGCGTGGATCATTACGTTGCAATTGAAAGATGACGCCAGACCTATTCGCAGGCGGCGGATTGGAGCGTCTCGACATACCAGACGCCGAGATCTACTACGCGTCTCGCGTGGAGTGGGGAGAGGATCCGGACGTCGTTCTTCGGGCGCTCATCGAGCAGGTCCCTTGGCGCACCGACGTCATCAACCTGTGGGGCAAGGAGTACCAGCAACCTCGGCTGACGGCGTGGTTTGGAGATGAGGGGGCGAGTTACGGGTACTCGGGGCTGTCGCTCGAGCCCTTGCCGTGGACGGAATTGCTGGCAACGCTGCGTAGTCGCGTCGAATCATTGGCGGAAGCTCCATTCAACAGCGTGCTGTTGAATTACTATCGGGATCACCGCGACAGCATGGGCATGCACAGCGACGATGAGCCGGAGCTCGGCAGAAATCCGATCATCGCATCGGTGAGTCTCGGCGAACAGCGCACGTTGATCCTCAAACATAAATCCAGAAAAGAGCTGAAGCCCGTCCATTTGCCACTGGACCACGGCAGCCTGCTGCTGATGAAGGGCGCCACTCAGCATCACTGGAAGCACGGGATCAGCAAGTTGAGTCTGCCCTGCGGGGCGCGAGTGAATCTGACCTTCCGGCGAATCCTCGCTACACCCGGCTCCTGAAGCTATTCAGAGCCGCGCGTCGACGCGTCGTCGATCGCATCGAGCACCTGTTCTGGTGAGACGTCCCGCTGTAATTCGTCCAGTTCCGGAATGGGCACTTGGGCGCCCACCTTCGCGGCGACGGCGTCTACCAGTTGTATGACGCGCGTCAACTCATGTTCCGTCAGCAAACTGATCTGCAGATCGAGATTCGCGCGACGATCCGCTTCTCGCTGCATTCTGTTTTGCGTGACCAGCACGAACGTGCTCAGAAAGATCGCTTCCACCGAAGCTGCCGTCGCCAGCAGCACGAAGGTGGGGTCGAACGGTTTCAACGGTGTCCAGCCGACGTTGATCAGGACCCATGCCAGCACGATCGCCAGGTGTACATAGACGAACGGCAGGCTTCCCGCGGCGCCGGTGATTGCGTCAGCGATCCGCTGCTGCAACGTACGCCTTTCTTGTTCCCGGTTCTGCCTTTGCAGCAGGGCCTCGATATTCCTTGCAACGACACTCGGCCCTTCGGGCGGCTTGGTGAAGGTCTGCTCCATAGGCACGCGAACGCGTGCGAACTGATTCAGTTCCGGATCGTGCAACCGGCGCGCTGCCAGCACGTTGTAGTGCGATACAAGCGCGGGACGTGTGAATGGCCCTCTCAAAACAACAGCAAGTCGTCGGCTTCCTTGTGTGGCTCGCGATCTGTTTCGCCGCTGCGGCGATTGGCTCGGTGGCTTCGGTTCGAGCCGGGTCTTTCTACCTGTCTCTCGAGCGCCCCTTTTGGGCGCCTCCGGCTTCTGTCTTCGGCCCTGTCTGGACGTTTCTATACGCCTCGATGGCCGTTGCCGCGTGGCTCGTCTGGCGTGAGGGCGGATTTCGCTACGCGCGCACGGCGTTTACCGTGTTCCTGGTTCAACTGGCTCTCAACGCTTTATGGAGCTGGCTGTTCTTTGCGTGGCGCCTCGGTGGGCCGGCCTTCGTGGACATCCTGCTGCTGTGGCTACTGATTGTTGCGACCCTCATCGCCTTCTGGCGGATTCGGCCGCTGGCCGGCGCATTGCTGATTCCCTATCTGCTTTGGGTGAGCTTCGCCGCCGCGCTCAACTACTCGGTATGGCAACTGAATCCTCAGTTGCTCGGCGGCTAGCGACGATTGTCATGCCGTGCGCTCAACGTAAGGGCAAAAACAGATCGGTGATGGCTTCGTGCTCTGGCACGTCGGGGAAGAACCGAACGCGTTCGCAGTACATCGGAAAGTCTCGCGTCTCTTCGCCGCTGGCCGGCAGCCAGTCTCGATAGAGATAAAGCGCGGGCGCTTCCAAATCGTCGCTCGAGCCGATCACTCGCAAACGCGCGCAGCGACCGCCGGGAATCAGTCCGCCCTCCACACCCGCATCGTTGGGCGCGACGATCTGGTCCGTTGCTGCACATAGGTCCATCCGAAACTCGTCCGGCGGCGTTGACCTTGGATCGCTATGAAATACGTTGAAGGTTGCGCTGGCCCGCGGATGTAGCCCGACCGATTTTCTCCATGCGATGAAGCGTTGGATCGTGTGACCCAGCCGCGCCGGATCGCCACGATGCGTCATCACCGCGACCGGTGTCGTCGGCACCTGGACGATAGTCACATCGTTGGCTGTATAGGAAGTCTTCATAAGCTGGGCCCTGGCGTGGTCATAAGGAGTGAACGCTTCGAGCCACGAATCCCAGTCGGGTTCCTTGCGAAACGCGGTGGGCGTCTGTCCGAACTGCTGTCGGAACGCGCGGGTGAAAGCGTCAGGCGTCTCGTAACCCGCACCCATCGCGATGTCGATGACCGTCTGCCCCTCGCGGAACGCCAGCCTCCAGGACGCTCGCTTCATGCGAACGAGCTGAATATAACGATGCAGTGACAAACCCATGACGGCGGTGAACTGCCGATGAAAATGAAATTTCGAAAAGGCCGCGATACGGCTCAACGTTTCCAGGTTGAGCGCCTGGTCGGCATGCTGGTCGATGTACTCCAGCACGCGCCTCAGCCTCTCGTGATATCGCTCGGTCGCCGTCGTCATTTCATCGGATTCTCGTGGCACCTGCTTAGTTTGTCGAGCCAGCGGCGCCCGCGCCCGGCCGATCTTGCGGAAGTGCAGTCGTTTGGCCAAAGCATCCGCAGGCTCCTGCGCCGAAGGTTTAGAACGCGAGGGACAGCCCTCCATAGATGAGAATCAATTGCTTTCCGCGGAAACGTCGACACCCGGACGTGTGGCTACAGAAGTCATGAAGATTCGCCGCCCGTCATGGCTCGAACGCGAGCCATGAACGCTTGCTCGGGCAACGACCGACGAAGTTCCGCGAGCATCATGCTGTCCGCCCCGGCAGGGTACCGAAGCTTGGTGTCGTTGCTGGCGGCGGCGGCGTAGACGGCGTTGGCGACATCATCTTCGCCGGTGTAAGCAGTCGGGTACTCCTGCATCGACTTGAAATAGCGACCGGCGAACTCGGCGTAGGCCGCGGGCAGTTGCTCGCTGATGTTCCCGCCGGACTTGCTCGAGAAATTGGTCGTCGGCGCGAAGCCCGGCTGGACGATCTTCACGCGGATGCCGAATAAGCCGAGCTCATAGGCGAGGGATTCCGAGAAGCCTTCGATCGCATACTTGCTGGCGGTGTAAGCGGCTACCAATGGCATCGGTGCGATGCCGACGCTCGAAGTCACATTGACGATCGTGCCCGAACCGCGCTCACGCATGTGAGGAATGATGGCTCGGCTGGTCGCGATCATGCCGAAAGTATTCGTTTCGAACGCCTGGCGAACCACCTCGTCAGGCGTGGCCTCGGCCGCGCCGAACAAGCCGATGCCGGCGTTGTTCACCATCACGTCGATTCGCCCGAAACGCGCGATGCCTTGCGGGATCGTGGTAGCGATGCTGGTTGCATTTGTCACATCCAGGGCCGTCACCAGCAGGCGGTCGTTCGGGTCGAATAGATGGGGCTGCGGCGAGCGCATGGTCGCGATGACGTTCCAGCCGCGGGCCAGGAACAGTTTGGCGGTGGCCAGCCCGAAGCCAGACGAGCAGCCGGTGATGAGCACTGTTGAGGTCATATCGTTTCTCCTTGGTGACCGAAACAGTAGCTGCGGCGTCTGGGACGAGCTATAAGAGCCCGTCCAAGATTCGTTCGAGATCGTCCGAACCTGCGCCCCTGAACATGGATGCCCTGGCTGCCGTCGTCACTTTGCTCAAGCCGCAAACCCTGCTGTCGAAGATCGTTCGAGCGGGTGGGCGATGGGGCGTTCGTTATCCGCCGTATGGGCAGCCAAGCTTCGCGCTCGTGCTCAGCGGCTCGTGCTGGCTGGCGGCCGAGGGCATTCCGGCGACCACGTTGCATTCGGGCGATTTCATTCTGTTCTCGGCGACGCCGGGTTTTAGCCTGGCGAGCGATCTGAAGACCAAGCCCAAGGCGATGGTAATTCCGCGCCCGGAGGATCACGCGGACGAGGTCGTTCACGGCGACCCGATGCTGGAACCCGCGGTGACTTTGATTGGCGGTGGCTTCGCGTTCGATCCGATCAATGCGTCGGTGCTCGTGGATCTGCTGCCGAAGATGATGCACATCCGCGCGACCGACCCGGCAATCGACGGCATCGCGCCCGTCGTCGAGCTCATCAAACGTGAGATGCGCGCGAAGCGGGCAGGGCAGGCGCTGGTGCTGACTCGGCTGATCGAGATCATCCTCGTCGAAGCGCTGCGATCCGCGCCGCCAGAAGTGCAATCCACTGGCTTGCTCGCAGGCTTGCGTGACGCGCAGCTCGCTGCTGCCTTGCGTGGCATCCACATGAAAACATCACACCCGTGGACGCTCGAGACTCTTGCTCGTGAGTCGGGCATGTCGCGCTCGTCTTTCGCCGATCGCTTCGCCCGCGTCATCGGCATCACCCCACTCAACTATCTGCTTCAGTGGCGGATCGCCGTCGCCAAGAACATGCTGGCTCACGAACAAACAACCATCGCGGAAGCCGCGTTCGCCGTGGGTTATCGATCCGCCAGTGCGTTCAGCACCGCCTTCAGTCGCGAGACGGGGCGGTCGCCCAAAGAATTCGTGGATGCACATCGCGCAGGTGCTTGAGAGAGGATGACAAGCGTCGAGATCGCGGCAACTCGGGCTCGAACCGGCTGATGGGTTGCAGCCCATCAAGATCTGACGCGCGAAGCATGCGCTTTCATCGCTGCGGCCAGATACTCAGTGAAGCCTGGTGCGAGCGCTTCGTACCGTGCGCGGAAATCAGGATGCGATAGATAAAGATCGGCGAGGCCGGCGTAAGCGTCGGGCGGGCAGGCGCGGTTCCACATGACGCCTACCCAGCTGCGATGACGGTTGATAACAACATCGATCGCTGTTGAATCGCTGGGCACTTGCTGTCGACAAGCTTCAGCAAGGCTGGCTTCGATCTCCGCGAGCTCCTCCAATAGTCGCGCCTTCTCCGCGTCGGTAAGGGATTCAAGCTTGCGCTTGCTTGCATCGACGCCCGCCTGCATCTCGCCGCCATAGCGTTCAATCAGCCATTGCTCGTATCCAGCCTGCTTCTCCGGTGAGAAGCCTTTGAATAATTCATCGTGCTGCATGGTTCGTTTTCCGTTGAGGTCGGCGATCGTGCGGTCGATCGTCATGACGAGTTCGGCATACCGCTGCGCCTGCCGCTCGAGCCGCACCCGATGGGCGCGTAACGCCGCGAGGCGATCGAAGTCGGGCCGATCGAGCAGCTCGGCGATCTCCTGCAATGAGAATCCGAGCTCCCGATGGAACAGGATCTGCTGCAAGCGCAGAACCTCCGGTTCCTCGTAATAGCGATAGCGGTTGTCGCCGAGACGGGCGGGTTTCAGCAGACCGATGGCGTCATAGTGATGCAGCGTTCGGACGGAAACGCCCGAGAGCTTGGCCAACTGTTTGACGGTGTATCGCTGCATTCGCCTGTCCTTCCGCGGGTGGGAAAGTTAAGGCATCACGTAGCGTGAGAGTCAATGTTGATTCTTTGTCGCGGTGTGCGTCACGCGGCCACATGGGCCCCATAAGCACAGCAGCCGCGGAAACGCAGCGAGCCGCGCGGAGCTTGCGGCCGGGCGCGGCGCCCTCCGAATGCATCGGACCGCCATCCCTGGAATCTGAGAGTGAACACTCCAGCCGGAGTGCGAGGACGTGTTTGCAGCTCAGTCAGTGCGCTTGCGTCATGCAGCACTGCTTGTACTTCTTCCCACTGCCGCACGGGCAGGGTTCGTTACGGCCGACCTTCGGCTGATCACGCACGAAGGGCTGAGCAGGTGGCGCTGGTTGCGCGCGCATCGGGAGAAAGTAGTCGTACATCTCCGCGACGCCTTCCGCCATCAATTCCAGTAGATCCTCACGATCCTCGCGCAGCAACTCCTCGAACTCTGACTTCAGCTCGGGATTGTCCTCGTGCGCGAGCGCCATGATCGGCACGATAGCGGCGGCTTCTTCTTCGTCTTCCATAAATGACTGCCACGCGTCGAGCCGCATCATGACGCCGTCCATGAAGCCCTTTGCCCAGTCGTTACCTCGCACTTCGCCACCTTCATCCCCGAGAAACAGCGGCAGATGGATGTCACCTTCATTTAGTGTTCTGGCGATCGTGTTCCAGTGTCGCGTGGCCAGTTCCATGATCGACTGCGCCTGCGTCATCGTCTCGAACGCAGCCCCTTCCGCATCGGCGCCCAACACGCGCGGCCAATACTCGCTGGGCATGACGAGCTCGGGCCCGACAATCAGCGCGCAAAAGAACCCGTCCATTTGCTCGATGTTCATCGCCTCCGGGCTCGGGAGGGCGTCGAGGAAGTCGGCGAGCTTGTCGAGCTCGTCGTCGGAGAGGGGGGTAGTGAGTGAGGTCATGGGTGCGAGTGTACGGCATCTGGGCGCGGACGTTGAGTGCGCGCGCACTCCCGCGTATGTGGGCCAAATCTGATCCACTGCTTACTTGCCGCGCTGAGCTGCGCGCGTATCGCCGCGTGGCCGTCCCAAGCACTGTTGGTCACGATTCATTGACTTTCCGGCAGCGACTGCCTCGCGACGAATGTTTGTTTTGGACAGGTCGACGGCACTGCGTAAGATGGAAGCCGGGTATCGGCCCGTGGTCCTCGTATGGAGGCCCCTCCAAAGGCTCGGACATTTCTCTGGGCCTTTGTTGCTTCTACGCTCCGCGCGAGTCTCGGCGGATGATGTTGCAACGGCCGTATGTAGTCCTGCTTCGATCTGTTGATCGAAAGAGATGATCGCGCGTCACGGTCGATCATTTCGTAGATGAGACATTCGCCTTCCGCGGAAACGGTGACCGTTGCGTAAGGCTCAGCTGAGGTTTCACAGCACGCACTCCAGCTGGAGTGCGAGCAAATGAACCATGTATTCATTCGCTCGCGCTGATGGCAGTGGCCACTGACGAGTGTGGACTCCGTGATAACTGGAACTGACTTTGAGCTGCCGTGGGTTCGGTGGAGAGAGGGGAAGGTGGGCTCGAAGCTCGCGACGCTTAGAGCATTGCGGTCAGGCCAGAGGCTGGCCAGCCGCTTCTCGATCGAGCAACTCGCCACCACCATCAGCGAGGTTGGGGTTGGCCATCTCGTGCGTGCATGGTCCCGCCTTTACCGGATGGCGGTGTTGAGCTGCGAATCCCTTCGGGCATGCAGACCTGGATGAATCGCTGACCATACTCTGTCAGCCAACACGTAAGAGACTGATAACTGATGCGACTCTCGGGCGTTTCTCGAACATCGTACTCCTCGTAACCTATCAGCCGCAGCCCCGACAAAGACTTCCAAGCCCGTTTGAATGTCTTCTTCTTGCCAATGCATGAGCTTTGACACTTCTTTGTGAAGCATCCACGAGAGAGCACGGGGCCTCACATCGTCTCGCGATACAACCCACTGGAACGGCACGGTCTCAAACAGAATGTTCAGCAGTAGGGCATCACTCGGTGCCATCTGCTCGATGGCTTTGATGAATCCGGGATGGGCATTGGCAACATTCTCTTGATCGATGGCGGCCCTTAGAAGATTCAGATAGAGATGGTGTAGCTTGCTTGACTCGTCCATGAATCGAAGATTCATGAGCACCGGACCTGCGATCTCTGGGGGTGCTTCTCGCTGCCTCTCCCTGGGAACCGAGTCGCGCACAGCATCCAGCCATCTTCCAAATCTTTCCTGTCCAGCTGCGAGCAACTGAATGGGCGCAGTGAACAGCCTGAACGCCTTGATGGTGTCGCCGGCCAGCTCGCCCAGCTGCTTCGCAGCTGGAGAGGCAAGGTCTTGGTAGGATCTGTGGATCAGCTTCGAATCGACGATCTTTCCGATTCCATCTGTCATGATCATTGGGTCCTTACCCGGCCGGTTCCAGGCACATGGGATGTTCGCGAGTTTTGGTCGTTACCTCACAGTGACAGGCCGGATTGAGCCGTGGTTTCAACCTGACCTGAGGTCTCCGAAAAAGACGCCGGCAAGCAACGGTCGTCTGGCGGCCGTATGTTGTGAGATACATCGTTAGCTGGCCCAACGAACATGGGGCAGCTGCTCGATGGCTTCGATCTTTGTGGCAACAGCGATCGTTACGCCGGGAGCTTCCGTGCGATCAAGGTTCATACCAACGCAAGGTCGTTCTGCGCGCCAAGCAACGTCGTCAAGCGGGAGCGGCGGGCACGACTCACCTGCACCGCTTGCCATCCCCCCTCCAACCCCCTTAAACTCCGCGGCCCCTGGCAAGCGTCTCCTCCTGGAAACAGGGAGAGGGCGGAAGGCAGGGGTTGTAGGTAGCGCTTCCGGGCATATATAAGGTGTCCGGGTACGAAAGGGCCCGATTCGAAGGGCCTTTTTCGCTTCTGGAGGCGGTTGGGACCGCCCCGGCGCGATGACCTAGAGACGAAGATTAGGGGAGTTCGGGCGGTACCTAAGGCGGCCCGGCAGGAAGGGACGGAGAGTGAGAATGGGCCTTGGGGCCCATTTTTCGTTTCGGCGACGGTAAAAACCGGCCCGGCGGAGCTCTTCCGGCGCGGGCAAAAAAGCAGCGCCGGATCAAGGGCCCGCCACGGCGGTTGGAGCCCCACAGTCAAACCGGAGGTGACCGATGCTGCGAGAACAGCTGGGCGAGCTGCTCGGCCCGGTCGTGGCCAATCTCGGTTACGAGCTGTGGGAAATCGAGTACGCGCCGCGCGCCGGCGGTGGCCTCCTGAGGCTGTATATCGACAGCCCGGACGGCATTTCTCTGGACGATTGCGAGCGGGTGAGTCGGGCCGTCAGCGCCGTGCTGGACGAGGCCGACCCCATTCCCAATGAGTACACGTTGGAGGTGTCCTCGCCGGGGCTGGATCGGGTGCTGCGTACCCGGGCCCATTTCGAGCGCTTCAACGGCGAGCGGGTCAAGGTCGAGATGATCCAACAGATCAACGGCCGCAAGCGCTTCCAGGGGCGGTTGAAACAGGTAGGGGAGAGCGAGATCACGCTCGAGATGGACGGCGGCGAGGTGAGCTTGCCGATCGAGGACATTCACCGGGCTCGGTTGGTCCCGGATGTGTAGGCGCGACGGGAGTCGCAGGCCAGGCGTATAGCGGAGTTCGCACGATGAACAAAGAGATTCTGATGGTTGTGGATGCCGTCTCCAACGAGAAGGGCGTCGACAAGGAAATCATCTTCGAGGCGCTCGAAGCCGCGCTCGCGTCCGCGACCCGCAAACGTCACGGCGAAGGCATCGACGTGCGCGTCTCCATCAACCGCAAGAGCGGCGACTACGATACGTGGCGCCGTTGGAAAGTATTCGCGGACGACTCCACCGAGCTGGAATTTCCGGACAGCGAGCTGCGCCTGGAAGACGCCAAGGACATCAGCCCGGACGCGGAAGTCGGCGGCTATGTCGAGGTGCCGATGGAGTCCGTCGCGTTCGGCCGTATCGCTGCTCAGACCGCCAAGCAGGTCATCGTGCAGAAGGTGCGCGAGGCCGAGCGTGCGCAGGTGGTCGATGAATTCAAGGTGCGGCAGGGCACGCTGGTGTCCGGCATCGTCAAGCGCGTCGATCGCAACGGCGTGTTCGTGGACCTGGGCGGCAACGCCGAAGGCTTCATCGCCCGCGATCAGATGATTCCTCGCGAGCCGATCCGCTCGCAGGATCGCGTCAAGGCTTACCTGGCGGACGTGCGCAACGAGCAGCGCGGCCCGCAGTTGTTCCTGACGCGCACCGCGCCAGAATTCCTGATCGAACTGTTCAAGCTCGAAGTGCCGGAAGTCGGCCAGGGCTTGATCCAGATCCTCGGCGCCGCTCGTGATCCGGGCGTGCGCGCCAAGATCGCGGTGAAGAGCAACGACAGCCGCATCGACCCGGTCGGTGCCTGCGTGGGTATGCGTGGCTCGCGCGTGCAGGCGGTTTCCAACGAGATCGCGGGCGAGCGCGTCGACATCATCCCTTATGACGACAACCCGGCGCAGTTCGTGATCAACGCCATGGCGCCGGCGGAAGTGGTGTCCATCGTCGTCGACGAGGACTCGCATTCCATGGACATCGCGGTGACCGAGGAGAAGCTGTCCCAGGCCATCGGCCGCGGCGGTCAGAACATCCGGCTCGCCAGCGAGCTCACCGGCTGGGAATTGAACGTGATGACGCAGCAGGCCGCCGAAGCCAAGAGCGAAGGCGAGTCGCAGAAGCTCATCGACTTGTTCAAGCAGCAGCTGGACGTGGACGAAGACGTGGCGCAGATCCTGGTGCAGGAAGGCTTCTCGACCATTGAAGAAATCGCCTATGTGCCGGCTTCGGAGCTGGCCAACATCGAGGAATTCGATGAAGAGATCATCAAGGAGCTGCGCAATCGGGCGCGCGACGTGCTGCTGACGCAGGCGATCGCGAGCGAGGAAGAAATCGACAGTGCCGAGCCTGCGGCGGATCTGCTGGAGGTGGACGGCATGGACGACGACCTGGCGCGGAAGCTCGCCAGCAGAGGCATCGTGACGCGTGAGGATCTCGCCGAACAGGCGATCGATGACCTGACGGAGATCGAAGGCGTGGATAACGAGCGCGCGGGCGCGCTCATCATGGCGGCGCGTAAGCACTGGTTCGACTCAGCGGGGCAACAGGCATGAGCGGGGTCGGAACGAGTAGCGGGTCGGGAGGGCGTATATGGCGGATGTGACGGTAAGCCAGTTTGCCGAGGTACTGAAGGTACCGGTCGAGCGGCTGCTGACGCAGCTCGATGAAGCCGGGATTCAAGTCTCCGGCGCGAATGACACGATCAGCGACGATGCCAAGATGGAGCTGTTGACGTTCCTGCGTCGTGCGCACGGGCGTACGCAGGAAGCCACTGCGCCTCGCAAGATCACTTTGAAGCGCAAGTCCCAGGGCGAAATCAAAGTCGCCTCGGCGCAGGGTCGTGCGCGCCTGGTCAACGTCGAGGTTCGCAGCAAGAAGACGTATCTGAATCGCAGCGTGCTCGAAGAGCAGGCGCGCGGTCCGGCGACGCCTGCTGCTGCCGAGGAGCGGGCCAACGACCGGCAGAGCGCAGCGGCGGCCGAAGAAGCGGCGGCGCGAGCTGCAGCTCAAAGTGCTGCCCTGGCAGCTCAGAACGCAGCCCAGGCGGCTGAACAGGCTGCTCAGGCAGCGGCTGCCGCAGCTCAGACGGCTGCGCAGACCGAAGCCGAGCGTGCCGCTCAAGCGGCCGCTGAAGCTGCGGCCGAAGAGGCGCGCAAAGAAGCCGCTCGCCTGCAGCAAGAGCAGGCCGAAGCCGAAGCGCGTGAAGCCGCGGCTCGCGAGCAGAAGCAACTCGAAGACGAAGTGCGTCGGATGGCGGACGAGGAAGCTCGTCGTTCCGCCGAAGACGAGACTCGTCGCATGGCTGAAGCCGCTGCGCGCGCCGAAGCCGAACGCAAACAGCAGGAGACCGCGGCTGCCGCAGCCCCAGCGCGTGCGGCGGAACGTGGCAAGCGCGGTGGCGACGGCGACGGCCGTCCGCAGCGCGCCGAGCTGCACATGTCGAGCGACGCCAGCGCTCGTTTCAAGAAGAAGAAACAGCAGGCGACCTCGGCTCGCACGCGTGGCCGTGCGACGCAAATCAACGTCGGCACTCAGCATGGTTTCGAGCGACCCGCCGCGCCGGTCAAGCGCGACGTGCAGATCGGCGAGACCATCACTGTCGGCGAGCTGGCCCAGCGCATGGCCGTGAAGGCCAACGAAGTCATCAAGGTGATGATGAACATGGGCGTGATGGCCACCATCAACCAGCCCATCGATCAGGACACCGCGGTGCTGGTGGTGGAAGAGCTGGGCCACAACCCGGTCATTCACAAAGAGAGCGCGATCGAAGACGAGTTGCAGGCCACTGACGCCTCGCACGAGCTCGAGCCGCGGCCGCCGGTCGTCACCATCATGGGTCACGTCGACCACGGCAAGACCTCGCTGCTCGACTACATCCGTCGCACCAAAGTGGCGGCGGGCGAAGCGGGTGGCATCACGCAGCACATTGGTGCGTATCACGTCGAGACGCCGAAGGGCGTCATCACGTTCCTTGATACCCCGGGTCACGCCGCGTTCACCGCGATGCGTGCTCGTGGCGCTCAAGTGACGGACGTGGTCGTGCTGGTCGTCGCGGCTGACGACAGCGTCATGCCGCAGACCATCGAAGCGATTCAGCATGCGAAAGCGGCTGAAGTGCCCATGGTCGTGGCGATCACCAAGGTCGACAAACCGACCGCCGATCCGGAGAAAGTGAGAAACGACCTCTCCAGGTACGAAGTGCTGCCCGAAGCGTGGGGCGGCGACACGATGTTTGTAAACGTGTCGGCGCACACCGGCGCGGGCATCGACGAGCTGCTCGACACCATTCTGCTGCAGGCGGAAGTGTTGGATCTGAAGGCCACCAAGTCGGGCCTCGCGGCCGGCGTCGTGGTCGAGTCCAGCATGGAGAAGGGTCGCGGCGCCGTGGCCACCGTGCTGGTGAAGCGCGGCTTGCTGAAGCCGGGCGATCCGATCATTGCCGGCACCGAGTTCGGTCGCGTGCGCGCGATGTTCGACGAGACCGGCGCGCAGGTCACCGAAGCAGGTCCGTCGTTGCCAGTCGTCGTGCTCGGCTTGTCCGGCGCGCCGAATGCGGGCGATGAGCTGCTGGTGGTCGAGAGCGAACGCAAGGCTCGCGAAGTCGCGTTGTATCGTCAGGGCAAGTTCCGCGATACCAAGCTCGCGAAGCAGGGCCCGGCGAAGCTCGAGGACATGCTGTCCCAGATGGGCGACGGCAAGGTCGCGACCGTGCACGTCGTCATCAAGGCGGACGTGCAGGGTTCGGCGGAAGCGTTGCGCGACTCGCTCACCAAGCTGTCCACCGACGAGGTGGCGGTCAAGGTCATCGGCAGCGGCGTCGGCGGCATCACCGAGTCCGATATCACCATGGCGCAGGCATCGAACGCCCGCGTCATCGGCTTCAACGTGCGCGCGGACAGCTCGGCTCGCAATCTGATCAAGGAAGCGGGTATCGACGTTCGTTACTACAGCATCATCTACGAAGCCATCGACGACATGCGCGCGCTGCTGACGGGCATGCTGGCGCCGGAAGTGAAGGAGCAGATCGTAGGCCTCGCCGAGGTGCGCGAAGTGTTCCGCTCCAGCAAGTTCGGCACGGTGGCGGGCTGTATCGTCGCGGATGGCTACGTACGTCGGAACAATCCGATACGCGTGCTGCGTAATAACGTGGTGATCTTCGAGGGCGGCCTCGAGTCGCTGCGCCGCTTCAAGGACGACGTCAACGAAGTTCGCGCCGGCACCGAGTGCGGTATCGGCGTCAAGAACTACAACGACGTGCAGGTGGGCGACCAGATCGAGTGCTTCTCGCGCGTCGAAGTGGCTCGCACGTTGGACGTTTGAGGTTAGATGTCGACGAAGTCCTATCCCCGCGCCAAGCGGGTCGGTCAGCAGATTCAGCGCGCCTTGAGCGAGTTGATTCGACGCGAGCTGCGCGACCCGCGGCTCGGCATGATCACGTTGACCGACGTGCGCATGTCGAGCGACCTGAGCTACGCGAAGGTCTATTACTCGGTGCTGGGTGCGGACCCGCACCTGGCGCAGCAGATCCTCACCCAGGCCGCGGACATCCTCCGCGGCCCGCTGGGCCGTGCGCTTGGCATTCGCCATAGCCCGGAATTGCGCTTCGTCCCGGACGAACTGATCGAGAGCGGGGCGCGCCTGTCGGCCCTGATCAATCAGGCCGTAAAGGACGACCAGGCGCGGCACGTCGAGGACGAGCCCGCAACGAAGTCTGAGAACGCCGCCGACTCCGACGACGGCGCCCAATCCGATTCGGACGACGACGGGCACTACGATTCGGACGAGGACGACGACGGGCACTACGATTCGGACGAGGACGACGACGGGCACTACGACTCGGACGAGGACGACGACGCCCATTACAACTCGGACGACGATGACGACTCCGTTCCGGGCGAGGACGACGCCGATCCCGATCCCGGCCCGGATGCGTTACCCGACGACGCTGACGACCCCTCGTCGCCCCGGAAGCGTTAGCACCTCAAAGGACTCTCGTGAAGCGCTTCTATCGTGAAGTCGACGGCATCCTGCTGCTCGACAAGGCCCTCGGCGTGTCTTCGAACGCCGCGCTCCAACAGGTGCGTGTGCTGTATGGCGCGCTCAAGGCGGGCCATGCGGGCAGCCTGGACCCGCTCGCATCGGGCCTGCTGCCGGTGTGCTTCGGCCAGGCGACGAAGGTGTGCGGCCGTCTGCTGAACTCTGGCAAGACCTATCGCGTGCTGGTCCAGCTCGGCGAGCTGACGCCCTCCGGCGATGGCGAAACCGAAGTCGTCGAACGCGCGCCCGTACCGCCGCTGACCGTGGCAGGCGTGGACGCCGTGCTCGCAGGATTCCTGGGCAACCAGCAGCAGATCCCGCCGATGCACTCGGCGCTGAAATTCGAAGGCAAGCGCCTGTACGAGCTGGCTCGCAAGGGCGAGTCGGTCGAGCGTCCGCCTCGCGACATCGTGATCCACAGGATCGCGCGGGTGAGCAACGAGGAGACCCTCGCCGCCAATCAGCTCGAGTTCGATGTGTACTGCTCCAAGGGCACCTACATCCGAACGCTGGCCGCGGACATCGCCGTGAAGCTTGGCACGCTGGGCTATGTGAAAGGCCTGCGCCGCTTGTCGGTGGATCCATTCGGCGACCTGCCGATGTTCACCCTCGACGCGTTGACAGGTGAATCGCAGGAGCAACTCGACGGCCGCTTGCTGGGCGTGGATACGGCATTTGCCGACCTGCCGCGCATGGATCTGGACGCCTCCGCCGTCAAAGCCCTGCTGTTGGGTCAGACCATTGCCGCGGAAACGCCGGCGCCCGCGGCAGAAGTGAGACTTTATGGCGGACCCGGGCGTTTCCTGGGCCTGGGCGAAGGCCTGCCGGGTGGCCGGATCAAACCCTCGCGCCTGTTCATCACGGTGCCCGAGGGGACCGGCCGCAGTCGCCGCGGACGGGGCTAATTCGTGGTTTTACTTGAGATTCTGGTTGAGATTCCGGGCCGCGCGGGTACAATGCGCGCCTCTCAAAAGGGCTATCGGCGCGGTTGCCGGCCCGGCCAGAGTTTCTTCACGCGGCGATTCGTACGCCGCACCTGAGGTACTGCAGATGTCATTGTCGACCGATCAGAAGGGCGGAATCGTCGCCCAATACCGCCGTAACGCCAACGACACCGGTTCGCCGGAAGTCCAGATCGCGCTGTTGTCCGCGCGTATCAACGGCCTGGGCGAGCACTTCAGCGCTCACAAGCGCGACCACGCGTCCCGCCGCGGTCTGCTGAAGATGGTGAACCAGCGCCGCAAGCTGCTGGATTATCTCAAAGCGACTGCGCCGGAGCGCTATACCGCCGTCGTCGCCAGCCTCGGTCTGCGGCGCTAAGCCGTAAGAGTGAGGAGCCGCACTCCAGCCTGGCGGCTCCTCGCCCGATCGCGCACGAACCGTGGCCCCAGTCGCAAGCAGACCCGTCATGTCGTTCCGTTCGCCGCCTGCAGTCTTCGATCCAACTTCGTGTCTCGGCCAATTTGCGCCCTCGTGTTGCGCGATGAGCTGCTGAGCCATCCATTCAGTACGTGGGAACCATCGTGAGCGCTATCAAAAAATCTTTCGCCTTCGGTCAGCATCAAGTCACGTTGGAAACCGGAGAGATGGCCCGCCAGGCCGACGGCGCGGTCGTGGTGACGATGGGCGACACAGTGGTGCTGGTCACCGCGGTGGGCCGCAAGCAGGCCGATCCGAACAAGGATTTCTTCCCGCTGACCGTCAACTACGTCGAGAAGACCTATGCCGCGGGCCGCATCCCCGGCGGCTTCTTCAAACGCGAAGGTCGCCCCTCCGAAAAAGAAACGTTGACCTCGCGCCTGATCGATCGCCCCATCCGTCCGCTGTTCCCCGAAGGCTTCTTCAACGAGATCCAGGTGGTCGCCACCGTGGTCTCGCTGAACCCCGAAATCGATGCCGACATTCCCGCCATGCTGGGCGCCTCCGCGGCGCTGGCGCTCTCCGGCGTGCCGTTCATGGGCCCGATCGGCGCCGCCAAGGTCGGTTACATCGATGGCCAGTACGTGCTCAACCCGACCGGCAAGCAGCTCAAGACCTCCAAGCTCGACCTGGTGGTTGCGGGCACCGCCGAAGCGGTGCTGATGGTGGAATCCGAAGCCGATCGTCTGCCGGAAGACGTGATGCTCGGCGCCGTGGTGTTCGGCCACGAGCAGATGCAGGTCGCCATCAAGGCGATCAACGAGCTGAAGGCCGAGGCGGGCAAGCCGGCCTGGGATTGGGCGCCGGCGCCGGCCAACTCCGCGCTGGAAGCCGCCGTGGCTGCTAACGCCAAGAGCGCGCTGACCGAGGCCTATCAGATCTTCGACAAGCAGCAGCGTCGCAATCGCATTCAAGAGATCAAGACCGCCGCGCTGACCGCGCTGGCGACCGGCGAGGCCCCGCAGTTCACCGCGGCCGACGTTTCCAAGGAATTCGCCAACCTCGAATATCACATCGTGCGCGATCGCGTGATCGCCGGCCAGCCGCGCATCGACGGCCGTGACATGAAGACGGTGCGTCCGATCACCATCAAGACCGGCGTGCTGCCGCGTACTCACGGCTCTGCGTTGTTTACTCGCGGCGAGACGCAAGCGCTCGTCACCACGACGCTCGGCACCGGCCGCGATGCGCAGATCATCGATGCGCTCACCGGCGAGCGCAAAGAGCCGTTCATGTTCCATTACAACTTCCCGCCGTTCAGCGTCGGCGAGACCGGCATGATGGGTTCGCCCAAGCGCCGCGAAATCGGCCACGGCAACCTGGCTCGTCGCGGCATCAATGCCGTGATGCCGGACATGACCACGTTCCCGTACGTGATTCGCGTGGTCTCGGAAATTCTCGAGTCGAACGGCTCGAGCTCCATGGCCAGCGTGTGCGGCTCGAGCCTCGCGCTGATGGATGCCGGCGTGCCGATCAAGGCCTCGGTCGCGGGCGTCGCGATGGGCCTGGTGAAAGAAGGCGACAAGTTCCAGGTGCTCACCGACATCCTCGGTGACGAAGATCACCTCGGCGACATGGACTTCAAAGTGGCCGGCACCCGCGACGGCGTGACGGCGCTGCAGATGGACATCAAGATCAACGGCATCACCAAGGAGATCATGCAGACGGCGCTGGAGCAGGCGAAGGCCGGCCGGCTGCACATCCTGGAGCAGATGGACAAGATCCTCCCGCAGGCTCGCCCGCAGATGTCGGAGTGGGCGCCGTCCATCATCACCATCAAGATCGATCCGGAGAAGATCCGCGAAGTCATCGGCAAGGGCGGTGCGGTCATTCGCGCCATCACCGAGGAGACCGGCACCACGATCGACATCGAGAACGACGGTACCGTGAAGATCGCGTCCGTGGACGGCGTATCGGGCCGCGAGGCGCAGCGTCGCATCGAGCTGATCACGGCCGAGGTCGAAGTGGGTCGCGTCTACGAAGGCCGCGTGGCGCGCCTGATGGACTTCGGCGCGTTCGTCACCATCCTGCCGGGCAAGGACGGCCTGGTGCACATCTCGCAGATCTCCGAGGAGCGCGTCGAGCGCGTCAGCGATAAGCTCAAGGAAGGCGACGTGGTGCGCGTGAAGGTGCTGGAAGTCGATCGTCAGGGCCGCGTGCGTCTGAGCATGCGCAATGTCGACGCCGCCTAACTAAAGTCATTCGCTCGAAGTCGCACTGAATCGGACCGGGGGCAGTGGCCACTGCCTCCGGTCGAAAGACTGGTTGGCTTGACTCAGGCGCGCGAGTCGGCTTCCGTATTCTCGGCGCGCTGGTCCTTGCGGGTGGCGGCTCCGCACATCACCTTGAAGATATCGTCCTGCACCGAGCGCCATCGCTCGATGTTCTGCTGCGTCAGCGTGGCAATGCTGTCGTAGGCATCGTTGCCGATCACGCCTCGCATCTGGTCCCGCATCTGCTGCTGTTGGCTCGACAGCAGCTTCAGGCTCTGCTCCAGATAGCTGCCCACCAGGCATTGCATGGCGCCGCCATACGAGCGGATCACCTGCGACAGGAAATCCTGGCTCATGAGCGGCTCGCCGGCATGCTCCTGCTCGGCAATCACCTGCAGCAGAATCGAGCGGGTGATGTCTTCCTGAGATTTTTTGTCGATCACCACGAAGTCGATCTTGTCCATCACCAGGCGCCGGATGTCGGCCAGGGTGATGTAACGGCTTTCGACGGTGTCGTAGAGGCGGCGGTTGGGATATTTCTTTACAACCCTGGGTTGGGGCTGATTCTCTCTGGGTCCGTTGTCTTTGAGTACGTTCTCCTGTTTGCTGTCGATCTTGTCGATCGTGGGCTCGCCCATCACTGCTCCCCGATGCAGTTCCGAGCTAGAAGCCAATCTTGTTTCTAGCGCATTCATGTTAATCCATCCTCGCGCCCGGCCCGGATCGCTGCCTGACGCAGTCCGTTCAAACGTTGCGGTTGCCAGTGTTTTATTGACCACTCCCACAACGTCGCCAATCCGGCGCGACGCAGTTCGGGAGGCGGCGCTTGCTGCAGAAACTCCAGCGCCCGCCATAATTCGTACGTGGGACGGGTTATGTCGATTGCTGCAGCGCCTGCCGACTTCGACAGTTTGATCCCATTAACATCTGTTGCTACCGGCAAATGTGCGTACACCGGTGTTGGCAGATTTAACATGCGTTGCAATATCACCTGTCGAGGCGTGCTGTGTAGCAGATCGGCGCCGCGCACGACCGCGGAAATCCCTTGAAAAGCATCGTCAACCACCACCGCCAGCTGATATGCATGTATACCGTCGCGGCGCCGAATGACGAAGTCTCCAACTTCTGCTGACACATCAACAGTGAAGCGTCCTTGCAGCAAATCCGTAACTGCGGTTTCCCCCAGGGGTACGAACAAACGAACGGCGGTCTTTCTCTCCGGTGCACGCGGACCGCTCCGACACCAGCCCGGATAGCGCAACTCGTCAGTATCAAACAAACCCTTCGCAGTAGATTGCGCGGCTTGCAGTTCACTGCGAGAACACGAACAAACAAATGCTTGACCGTTATTGAGCAGCTGTTGGGTTGCTGCCTCGTAGGCTTCGCGTCGTGAACTCTGGCGCAAGATGGACCCAGTCCACTCGAAGCCGAACGCGTCGAGGGTGCGGATGATCAGGTCGGCGCTGCCGGGGACCTCGCGGGGCGTGTCCAGATCTTCGATGCGCAGCAACCATTCGCCGCCGGCCTGGCGCGTATACAAGTAGCTGCCAACGGCGGCGACCAGGGAGCCGAAATGCAGGGGGCCGGTCGGCGAGGGTGCGAACCGGCCCCGATAGGGATCAGCTGGGGGTAGTTGGGGGTTGGACGAGTGCAGTTGCGCCTCTGAACGAACAACCAACCCCTGTCAGCCAACTAAAGCACTAGCGGTAGCGGTCGTCGCGGTCGCCGTACTGCTTCTCGCGGCGCTCACGGCGCTCCTGGGCTTCCACGCACAGGGTGGCGACCGGGCGGGCTTCCAGGCGCTTGATGCCGATCTCCTCGCCGGTTTCCACGCAGTAGCCGTAGCTGCCGTCCTCGATGCGCTTGATCGCTTCTTCGATCTTGCGGATCAGCTTGCGCTCGCGGTCGCGCGTGCGCAGCTCGAGGCTGAACTCCGATTCCTGGGTGGCGCGGTCGTTGGGATCGGGGAAGTTGGCAGCCTCGTCCTTCATGTGAAGCACGGTGCGATCCACTTCCTGCATCAGGTCGCGCTTCCAGGTGTTGAGGATCTGGCGGAAGTGCTCGAGCTGCTCCTTGTTCATGTACTGCTCGCCACGCCGCGGAATGTAGGGTTTTACATTCCGAGGGCCGGCCAGCAGATTGATGCTGGAAAGGTCCTGGCCTTCGCCGTCCTCATTGTCGCCGGCAGCGTCAATGTCTTGAGATTGAGTCATCGTGTGGGCAGTCACGGGTCTGGAATTCGTGGTCTTCGCAGAGGTTGCAAGGGCCGGCGCGGAGTCGTCCGACGATTCGTCGTCCGGTTGCGCCGGTGCGGCTTTGGGCTCGTGGCTCGGGGCCGGCTTGTGGGCCGGCTTGGCCGCCGCAGCGACCGCGGCCGGTTTGGCGGCGGATCGTTCGGCTGGCTTGTCGTGCGCCGATTTCTCGGCGGACTTTTCTAGGGAAACGACTTTATCCAGTGGTTTGTCCGCTTTGGCGGCGGGCGTCGAGCGGGGCGCGGCAGCGGTGGCCGCAGGCTTGGGGCGAGGCGCGGCGACAGGCGGTTTCTTGGCCGGCGCCGCTTTCCTGGCAGTCTCTCGAGCCGAAACTGTCTTTTTGACTACCGGTTGCTTGGCCTTCGTCGCTTTCGCCGACGGTTTTTTTGCGGCCATCTACTATGCCTCCGCGATTACCTCGCGCTGGAGCTCAACCCTCGCCGGGGCGAGGCTCGAGCCCAAACAACAGCTTGGACCCAACCCTTGAACAAGTTCCGGACAATCGCTCGCCAAAGAGGGGCGCGATTATACAGACCGCGCCTGAGGCGTACAGAGTCCCATTCATAGTCCCGCTCGAAGTCGATTTTTGGGCCTGCTCAGCCTGCGTCAACGCGTCCACAGGCGAGAATGTTTCACATACACTACCGCCCGTTTTCACACCCCCTTTTGCTCGAGGCGCGATGCGACTCAATAAGATCAAGCTGGCCGGGTTCAAGTCCTTTGTGGACCCGACCGCGGTGAATTTCCCTAGCAACCTGATCGGCGTCGTGGGGCCGAACGGTTGCGGCAAGTCCAACATCATCGACGCGGTCCGCTGGGTGATGGGTGAGATCTCCGCCAAGCACCTGCGCGGCGACTCCATGGCGGACGTGGTGTTCAACGGCTCCAGCTCCCGCAAGCCCGTGGGCACGGCCTCGGTGGAGCTGGTGTTCGACAATTCGGACGGCAAGCTGGGCGGCCAGTACGCCAACTTCAACGAGGTGTCGCTGAAGCGCGTGGTGTCCCGCGACGGAACCTCGGCGTACTTCCTGAACGGCGCGCGCTGCCGCCGCAAGGACATCACGCAGCTGTTCCTGGGCACCGGCCTGGGCTCGCGCAGCTACGCCATCATCGAGCAGGGCATGATCGGCCGCGTCATCGAGGCGCGCCCGGAGGAACTGCGTGGCTTCATCGAAGAGGCGGCCGGCATCTCCAAGTACAAGGAGCGCCGCCGTGAGACCGCCAATCGCATCTCCGCCACCAAGGAGAATCTGGAACGCTTGAACGACGTCCGCGAGGAAGTCGACAAGCAGCTGCGCCACCTGCAGCGTCAGGCGGCGACCGCCCGTCGCTATCAGGCCTTGAAGCAGGACGAGCGCAAGATCAGCGCCGAGCTGATCGCCCTGCGCCTGAAGGCCATCGAGAACGACTCGCAGTCCAAAGAAAGCATCCTGAGCGAGCGCGACACCGCCCTGCAGGGCCTGATCGCCGAGCTGCGCGCCATCGAGTCGTCGATCGAAACCTCGCGCGAGGACTTCACGGAAAAGTCGGAAGCGCTGAACGCCGTGCAGGGCCGCTTCTATCAGATCGGTTCCGAGATCTCGCGCACCGAGCAGCAGATCCAGCACACCCGCGAGCTGCGCCAGCGCCAGCGCCAGGATCTGGAGCAGGCCGAGGAGGGCGCGGCTGAAGCCGAGATGCATCTGACGCGCGACCAGACGCAGATCGATCAGTTCCGCACCGAGCTGGAAGAGCTGGAGCCCGGTCTGGACATGGCTCGCGAGCGCGAGCGCGCCTCGGCTGAGGCGTTGTCGCAGGCCGAAGAGGCCATGCAGGAGTGGCAGGAGCGGTGGGAAGAGTTCAACCGCGACTCACGCGCCGCCAGCGAAAAAACGCAGGTGGAGCGCGCGCGCATCGAGCAGCTGGAACATCAGCTGACGGCCTTGCAGTCGCGGCGTGAGCGTCTGAGCACCGAGCTCGGCCAGCTCGACATGGGCGATGTCGAAGAACGGATCGCCATGCTCCAGGCTCAGCTGGACGACGCCGCCGCTCAAAGCGAAGCGGCGGAAACTCAGCTGCGCGAGGCGACCGAAGAGTTGCAGCGCCTGCGTGAGCGCGAGCGTGAGCTGGTGAGCGCCGACGACAACGGTCGCAAACAATTGCAGGAAGCGCAGGGACGATTGATGTCGCTGCAGGCTTTGCAGCAGGCCGCGCTGGGTCTCGCTCAAGGCAAGGTCACCGAGTGGCTCTCGTCCAACGCGCTGACCGAGCGGCCGCGCCTCGGTCAGCAGCTGGTGGTGGAGCCAGGTTGGGAGCGCGCCGTCGAAACGGTGCTCGGTTCGTATCTCGAAGCGGTCTCGGTCGACACGCTCGATGACATCGCTCAGCGTATCGACTCGCTGCAGGTCGGCACGGTTTCGTTCTTCTCCGCAGGCGCAAGCACGGCTCATAGCAGCGATGGCAGCAGCCTGTTGTCGCGCGTGCAGGGGCCGTCCGCGATCTCGGCGCTGTTGACCGGCATCGTCGCCGTCGACTCGCTGCCCGAGGCGCTGGAGCGTCGTCATTCGCTGGCCGATGGTCAGTCCATCATCACTCGCGACGGCGTATGGATCGGCCGCGACTGGCTGCGAGTCAGCCGTGACAAAGACGTTCACGCCGGCGTCATCGAGCGTGAAAAGGAGATGGGCGAGCTGCGTGAGCGCGTGAGCGCCGCCGAAGAGCAGCGTGAGTCCATCCAGTTGCAGCTCGCCGAGTGCCGCGAGTCCGTCAGCTCGCTCGAGCATCGTCGCGACCAGTTGCAGGCCGAAGTCAACCGCCTGCATCGCTCCAACAGCGAGTTCAGCTCGCAGGTCAGCGCGCTGCGCGCGAAGGCCGAGCAGACCGCGGAGCGCATGCGTCGCGTCACTGGCGAGATCGAAGAGCTCGACCGCGATTACGAAGGCCGCTCCGAAGCGATCGCCGAAGCGCGCGCCCGCTTGCAGGAAGGCCTGGAGGCGATGGGGCAGTTCGAGGACGCCCGCGTCGGCCTCGAAAACGAGCGCGAGGAACGTCGTCAGGCGCTGTCCTCGACGCGCGCACAGGCGCAGCAGGATCGCGATAACGCGCAGGAAGTGGCCATCAAGGTGGAGTCGCGGCGCTCGTCGCTGGCATCCATCTCGGCGGGCCTGGATCGTCTGCGCAATCAGTTGGAGCAGTATCAGCAGCGTCGCGACCGGCTGACGCAGCAGCTCGCCGATGGCGAGGAGCCGTTGAACGCCCTGGAGATGGAGCTGGAAGCCAAGCTCGAACAGCGCATCGAAGTCGAGCAGGAGCTGTCGGTGGCGCGCGAGGCGCTGGAAGGCGCCGAACATCTGATGCGCACCATGGATCAGCAGCGCCAGGATCGCGAGCAGGCCATCGAAAAGGCGCGCGCGGGTCTCGACGACCTACGCATGGCTGCCGAGGGCTTGAAGGTGCGGCGTGAGACGCTGCAGGAACAGTTCGCAGCCACGCAGTTCGATCTCGCGACGGTGTATCAGGAAATGCCGCCCGAAGCCGAAGTGGGCGCGTGGGAAGAAACGTTGGAGGACCTGTCCGAGAAGATCCAGAAGCTGGGCGCGGTGAACCTGGCGGCCATCGAGGAGTTCCAGGAACAGTCCCAGCGCAAGGAATATCTGGACAGCCAGTTCAAGGACCTGACCGAAGCGCTCGAGACGCTGGAGACGGCCATCCAGAAGATCGACAAGGAAACCCGGCAGCGCTTCCAGGATACGTTCGATCGCGTCAACGCCGGCCTGAAGGAGCGTTTCCCGCGTCTGTTCGGCGGTGGCCACGCGTATCTGGAGCTTGCGGGCGAGGACATTCTGAACGCCGGCGTGTCCATCATGGCGCGCCCGCCGGGCAAGCGGAACAGCACCATCAATCAGCTGTCGGGCGGTGAAAAGGCGCTGACCGCGGTGGCGCTGGTGTTCTCGATCTTCGAGTTGAATCCCGCGCCGTTCTGTCTGCTGGACGAGGTGGACGCGCCGCTCGACGAAGCCAACGTCGGCCGCTTCTGCAACACCGTCAAGGAAATGTCGGAGCGCGTGCAGTTCATCTTCATCACTCACAACAAGACCACCATGGAGCTGGCTTCGCAGCTGGTGGGCGTGACCATGAACGAGCCGGGCGTGTCGCGCCTGGTGGCGGTCGATGTCGACGAAGCGGTGCGGCTGGCGGCAATGTAATTCATGAATGAGTTGCGTTGGATTCTGATCGGGTTCGGCATCGTCCTGCTCGCAGGCATTTACCTGTGGGGGCGACGGGGCACGGCTGCCGTCGCCGAGGACGTGGCGCTGCGTGGCGGGCGCGCCGACCCGGCGTTGCAGCCGCAGGGGTTTGCGGAACCGCCTTCGTATGAATCGCCCGCTGCACACTCGTATGAGGAAGAGGAGCCGCCTGCGCCAGCGGCGCGCGCTCTGGAACGCGCGGCTGACTTCGAAGTCACGGCGGTGCGTCCGGTCAGCCCGCGCACTGAGGCCCGCCTTGCACGTGCTGAGGCGCCCCGTCCGATCTACAAAGAGCCGGCCTACAAAGAGATCGTGCCGCCGGCGAACACCAGCGGCGAGGCGCCGCGACCCTTGCCGGACTTCCGTCGCGGCCGCCTCGAGCCCACCATCGGCGCCGACATCGTGACGGAAGAGCTGCGAGTGGAACCGGCGACAGGAGAGACGCCGAGCACGGTGATCACGCCGGCGCCGACATTGTCCTCGAGCGAATCACCGCCGCCGCGGCGCTCCAGCGTCCGCAAGATTCTGTCGCTGCGCCTGAGCCTGGCACCGCAGCGGGTGGAAGGCGCAAAGCTGCTGGAAGTGTTGCAGGAAGAGCTGCTCACTCACGGCAAGTACGAAATCTTTCATCGCCTGCACAGCGACGGCCAAAGCCTGTTCAGCATTGCCAGCATGGTCGAGCCCGGCAGCTTCGATCTGGAGAAGATGGGCGAGACGCTGTATCCGGGCATCACTTTGTTCGCGCAATTGCCGGGGCCGGTCCCGGGCATGCATGCGCTCAACGAGATGGTGGCGTGCGCGCGTCGCTTGCATCAGTCCCTCGGCGGTGTGCTCCAGGACGATCGCGGCGTGCCGCTGACGGTGCACCGTATCGAACGCATGCGGCAGGAAGTTCGTGACTTCGAGCGACCGCCGGGCGCACGCAGTCTTCAGGAGTAATCGGGCGTGACCAAGCCTTCGCCTGCGGCGCGCGCAGCGGATCTGCGCCGCCAGCTGGAGCATCACAACTATCGTTATTACGTGCTCGACGATCCGGAAGTCTCCGACGCCGAGTACGACCGCCTGTTGAACGAGCTCAAGCAGATCGAGGCCGACAACCCCGACCTGATCACGCCGGACTCGCCGACGCAGCGTGTCGGCGCCACACCGGTGAGCGAGCTGCAGGAAGTGGCGCACACCACGCCGATGCTGTCGCTCGACAACGCGTTCACCGAAGAAGATCTGATTGCTTTCGATCGTCGCGTGCGTGAGCGGCTCGAGACGTCGCAGCAGATCGAATATGTCGCCGAGCCCAAGCTCGACGGGCTTGCCGTGAGCTTTCGCTATGAGAATGGTCGCCTGGTGCGCGCCGCGACCCGTGGCGATGGCATGAAGGGCGAGGACGTGACTCACAACGTGCGCACCATCAAGGCGGTGCCGACGCAGTTGCGTGGCAAGGCGCCGGATGTGCTCGATGTGCGCGGCGAAGTGTTCATGACGCTCGCTGGCTTCAAGGCGATGAATCAGCGCGCGCTGGAGAAGGGCGAGAAGGTGTTCGTGAATCCGCGCAACGCCGCGGCCGGCACCATTCGCCAGCTCGATCCGCGATTGGCCGCCAATCGCCCGCTCGATGCTTTCTTTTACGCTGTGGGCGAGCACGGCGATTGGAAGCTGCCGGCCAAGCACAGCGAAGTGCTCGAACATTTCCGCGAATGGGGCCTGAAGGTGTCGCCGCTGACCAAGGTCGTGCAGGGCGCCGAAGGTTGCCTCGCGTATTACCGAGATATCGGCGAGAAGCGCGCTTCGCTCAAATATGAGATCGACGGCGTTGTCTACAAGGTCAATCGTTTCAATCAGCAGCGCGAGCTTGGCTTTGTCTCACGCGCGCCGCGCTGGGCTATCGCGCACAAGTTTCCGGCGCATGAGGAGAACACCATCGTTCGTGATGTGGAGTTTCAAGTGGGGCGCAC
This sequence comes from Steroidobacter gossypii, assembly GCF_016801985.1. Classification (GTDB taxonomy): domain Bacteria; phylum Pseudomonadota; class Gammaproteobacteria; order Steroidobacterales; family Steroidobacteraceae; genus Steroidobacter; species Steroidobacter gossypii. The sequence continues at coordinate 885,527 of NZ_JAEVLS010000002.1, forward strand.
AGGCGCGCTGACGCCGGTGGCTCGGCTCGAGCCGGTGTTCGTCGGCGGCGTGACGGTGAGTAACGCCACGCTTCACAACATGGATGAAGTGCAGCGCAAAGATGTTCACATCGGCGACACCGTCGTGATCCGTCGCGCCGGCGATGTGATTCCCGAAGTCGTCAAAGTGGTGCTGGAGCGTCGACCGAAAAATGCCCGGCCGGTCACGCTGCCCAAGAACTGCCCCATCTGCGGTTCAGCGGTGGAGCGCGAGGAGGGCGAGGCCGTCGCCCGCTGCAGCGGCAGCTTGTCTTGCGCCGCTCAGCTCAAGGGCGCGCTGCTGCACTTCGCGGGTCGCCGCGCCATGGATATCGATGGGCTGGGTGAGAAGATCGTCGATCAGTTGATCGAAAGCAAACTGGTTCGCAGCCCGGCGGATCTTTACAAGCTCACCGTGGAGCAATTTTCCAATCTGGAACGGCTCGGGGAAAAGTCGGCCAGGAATCTGGTGTCGGCTTTGCAGAAGAGCAAGAAGACCACGCTCGCTCGCTTCCTGTACGCGCTTGGCATTCGAGATGTCGGTGAGGCGACCGCCACGGCGCTCGCCAGTCATTTCGCGTCGGTGGAGGCGCTGCAGGAGGCTGACGAGGCTGCGATCCAGGAAGTGCCCGACGTCGGGCCGGTGGTCGCGGCGCACGTGCATATGTTTTTCCAACAGCCGCACAATCGAGAAGTGATTCAAGCCTTGCGTGACGCGGGCGTTCATTGGCCGGCCCAGACTCGCCGCGCCGCTGCGGCCGAAGGGCCGCTCACGGGGAAAACGTTCGTTTTGACCGGCACGTTGGAGAGCATGAGTCGCGATCAGGCGGGTGATCGCATCACGGCGCTCGGAGGGAAGGTGACAGGCAGTGTGTCGAAGAAGACGCACTATGTCGTTGCCGGCGCGGAGGCGGGGTCGAAGTTGACCAAGGCGCAGGAGTTGGGAATCGAGATTCTCGATGAGGCTGCGTTTCTGAAGCTGCTGGGCGAGCAGTAATTTCCCGCCAGAAGACCCACGCCCCTAGCCCCTGTCGGGGGAGGTCCTCCCCCCGACAGCCGCCGCGCGAGCCGACGCAAGAACTCTTAGATCTTCTTCTCGATCTGAGCGTTCTTGCGAAGCTCCTCGAGATAAGTCTGCAGCTTCTTGCGCTGAACCAGCATCTTCACGCGATCCTTCACTTCCTCAAACGGAGGCGCTTCCGTCGCGCGCGACTCTTCGAGTTTGATGACGTGCCACCCGTACTGGCTCTGCACAGGCTGTTCCGTCATCTGCCCAGGCTGCAGTGCCGCCACGGCGTCGGAGAACGGCTTGACCATGCTCTCGAGCGTGAACCAGCCAAGGTCGCCCCCGTTCTTACCGGAAGGATCTTTGGAGTTCTTTTCCGCCAGCTTGGCGAAATCGCCGCCGGCTTTGAGTTGCTTGGTGAGCGCCTCGGCCTTGGCCTGATCGTCGACCAGGATGTGCCGCGCGTGATACTCACGGGGCATCTGTGACACTTGCGCGTCGTACTCCGGACGCAGCTCTTCGTCGGTGACCGGATTGTTTTCCAGCCATTTCTGCAGGCCCGAATCGACCAGCACGTTCAAGCGCGCCAGCGCCAGCTGATCCTGCACCTTCTGGTCCTTGTCGACGCCTTCCTGCTGCGCCACTTCAGCAGCGAGCCGCATGCTGATGAACTGATCCAGCAGCTGCGATTTCTCGGCCTCGGCGACCTGCCGCTTGGACTGACGCTCGACGTTCTCGACGTACAGATCGAATTCGGACTTGCTGATCGGCTTGCCGTTGACGACCGCCACCTCCGGTCCCTTGGCGGCGGGTTGCTGGGCGGTGTCGGCGGCTTTGCCGCAGCCGGCCAGCAGCGTGAGAGGCAGCAGCAGGCCGACGAGAAGATGGCGGTTCATGGCGTTCCTTGAAAAGTAGGGAGTAAGACCCGGGAATAGGAGCATTCGTCAGCGCGCTTCGTCCGGTGTCAGCGCGGTGATGCTCAAAGCGTGGATGTCGGTCTGCATCAGCTCGCCCAGCGAGCGATACACCAGCTGATGGCGCTGCAGAGTGCGCAGACCGGCAAAGTCCTGCGACACCACGCGAACACGGAAGTGCCCTCTACCGTCGCGTGCGCCTGCATGGCCCGCGTGCAAATGACTGTCGTCGATCAGCTCGACCTGGTCGGTGTGCAATGCCTGGCGCAGCTCGCTGACGATGCGCTCGGCGCGCGAGGGAACGGCGCTCATTGCGGCTTCCCCGGCATCTGCGACTTGTCCGGGTCCGCCGCGTCCTCGGCCGGCAGCTTGGATGACAGCCAGAACGCCTGGCCGATGGCAAATGCCGCCGTCAGCCCGAGCATGCCGTAGAGCTTGAACGACACCCAGAACGCCTCGGAGAAGTTATAGGCGACGTACAGGTTGATGACGCCGAGCGCGGTGAAAAACACGATCCAGATCCAGTTGAGCGTGAGCCACACCGGCCGTTCCAGCTGAAAGTTCGGGCCCATGATGCGCTCGATCAGCACCTTGTCGCCGAAGAAGCGGCTGGCGAGGAACGCCGCCGCGAACAGCCAGTTGACCACCGAGACCTTCCACTGGATGAACGCCTTGTCGTGGATCAGCAGGGTCAGGCCGCCAAACACCAATACCAGCGCGCCCGAGGTCAACGCCATCTTGCTGACCTTGCGGTGACGGAACCATTGCCAGGCCGTCTGCGCTATCACCGCGACGATGATCACCCCGGTGGCCACGAACATGTCGCGGGTGACCTGATAGGTGAGATAGAACGCGATGACCGGAAAGAAATCGAACAACAACTGCATGCTACGGCGCAGACCTTGCCGGACCGAAGACCCCGGCGGAGTTGACAGGCCCGCTATCATACCGGGATGACCAGCCGCTATCTGGAGATTCACCCGCAGGATCCGCAGCTCCGCCTGATTCGCCAGGCGGTCGAGATCATTCGCGAGGGCGGGGTGGTCGTTTACCCGACCGACTCGTGCTACGCGCTGGGCTGTCACATTGGCGACAAGGCCGCGATGGAGCGCATCTCCCGCATCCGTCAGACCGACAAGCACCACCACTTCACGCTGGTCTGCAGCGATCTGTCCGAGATCTCCAATTACGCCCGCGTGAGCAACACGCAGTACCGCACTCTCAAGGCGTTCACGCCGGGGCCATACACCTTCATCCTGCAGGCCACCAAGGAGACGCCGCGACGACTGCAGAACGAGCGGCGCAAGACCATCGGCATTCGCGTGCCCGACCATGCCGTGCCGATGGCCATTCTCGATGAGCTGGGTGAGCCCATCATGAGTTCGACCCTGATCCTGCCCGGAGATGAGCACCCGATGACGGACGGGCGCGAGATCCAGGAGCGGCTGTACCACTTCGTGGACGCCGTGATCGACAGCGGCAACTGCGGCTTGGAGCCGAGCAGCGTCATCGATCTGGCGGGGCCCGCGCCGGTGCTCGTGCGACGGGGCAAGGGCGATGTGAGCGCCTTCGAGTGAACAACCTCGCGGCGGGTCTTACGCGGGCTATCAAGCTTGGCTGTCAAGCTGCGTATAATGCGCCCAGCTTTGCAAGCTGCTGATTCTTCGTATCAACAATACCCGCTAACGCCTTGTTTTATCGGGCCTGAGGCCAAGCATTGAGCGCCACTCCTGCTACCAACCGACGCGTCCTGTCCGGCATGCGACCGACGGGCGCCCTGCATCTCGGCAACTATCACGGCGCGCTCAAGAACTGGGTGGAGCTGCAGTACCAGTACGAGTGCTACTTTTTCATCGCCGATATCCATGCGCTGACCACGGGTTACGAAGACACCTCGAAGTTGGAAAGCAACGTCACCGACGTGCTGATCGACTGGCTGGCGGCGGGGCTCAATCCGGCGTCGGCGACCATGTTCATTCAGTCGCGAGTGCCCGAGCACTCGGAGCTGCACTTGTTGTTGTCGATGGTGACGCCGCTGGGCTGGCTGGAACGTGTGCCGACCTACAAGGATCAGCAGGAGCAGCTCAAGGACAAAGACCTCGCGACCTATGGCTTCCTCGGCTATCCGTTGCTGCAGGCCGCCGACATCCTGCTGTACAAGGCCGCGTTCGTGCCGGTGGGCGAGGATCAGATCGCGCACGTCGAAATCACTCGCGAGGTGGCGCGCCGCTTCAACCACATCTACGGCCGCGAGCCTGACTTCGAGGCCAAAGTTGAGAAAGCACTCAAAGCTTTGGGCAATCGCAACAGCACTCGCTACAACGAGTTGCGGCGTCTTTATCAAGAGAAAGGCGATCAGGAAGCCATTGCGAAAGCACACTCGCTGCTGGAGGGAACCGCGCGTCTGACGCTCGCCGATCGCGAGCGCTTGATCGGTTATCTCGAAGGCACCGGCCGCAGTTATCTGGTCGAGCCCGACGTGTTGCTGACGGCGACGCCGAAAGTGCCGGGCCTCGACGGCCGCAAGATGTCCAAGTCTTACGGCAACACCATCGGCTTGCGCGAGGATCCTGATGCGGTCGCGAAGAAACTGCGCGGCATGATGACCGACCCGGCGCGCCAGCGGCGCACCGACCCGGGCGATCCGGACAAGTGTCCGGTGTTCGATCTGCACAAGATTTATTCGAGCAGCGACACGCAGGCGTGGGCGGCGCAAGGCTGCCGCAGCGCTGGCATCGGTTGTCTGGATTGCAAGAAGCCGGTGATCGATGCGGTGGTGAGCGAGATCACCACCATCCGCGCGCGCGCCAAGGAATTCGAAGAGAATCGCGACCTGGTCCGCGGCATCATCGCCGAGGGCAACGAGAAGGCGCGAGATGTCGCGCGCCAGACGCTCGATGAGGTGCACCAGGCGATGGGGATGAACTACCGGTGAGCAAGTCCAAGCCCGAACTGAAGCTGGTGGAAGACACCGGCTCGCAGCTGCAGGACGAGGACCTGAGCATCGAGCTGCCGCCGCAGCAGAGCGAGATGCCGTTCGCCGTCGTCGAAGGCGAGCCGATGACGCAGCTGCCGCGGGATTTGTATATCCCGCCGGATGCGCTGCAGGTGTTCCTGACCGCGTTCGAAGGTCCGCTCGATCTGCTGCTGTATCTGATCCGCAAGCAGAACCTCGACATCCTGAACATTCCGATCGCCGAGATCACTCGTCAGTACATGCAGTACATCGAGGTGATGGCGGAGATGCAGCTGGAGCTCGCTGGCGAGTATCTGCTGATGGCTGCGATGCTCGCGGAGATCAAGTCGCGCATGCTGCTGCCACGGCCGCCGGTAGCGGAAGGTCAGGAAGAGGAAGATCCGCGCGCCGAGCTGGTGCGGCGCCTGCAGGAGTACGAGCGCTTCAAGAAAGCGGCTGAAGACATCGATCGTCTGGCTCGCCTGGAGCGAGACACGATGCCGGCGTCGGCGGAGCTCGAGGAGCGCAAGGTCGTCGTTCGTCCCCCCGATGTGACGCTGAAGGAGATGCTCGATGCGTTCCGCGATGTGCTGTCGCGGGCGGAGAAGTTCGCGCATCACCACATCTCTCGCGAGCGCTTGTCGCAGCGTGAGCGCATGTCCGAGATTCTTTCGCGATTGCAGACGGTTGCGTTTTTCGAGTTCACGCAACTGTTCAAGATCGAAGAAGGACGCATGGGCGTCACTGTGACGTTCATCGCCATTCTGGAGTTGATGAAGGAAGGCCTGATCGAAATCGTGCAAGCTGAGGCTTATGCGCCGATTCACGTGCGCACCGCTCAGCGGCACCTGAAGGTGGTCCAGGGCGGCGCCGCCGCCGAACAAGCCGACGCTGAAAACGTTGCGGCTTTGTCGCAGCCTGAGCTTGCGGGCGAGAACGATATTCCCGACGAGCTCGACGACGAGCCGGTCGCCGATGAAGCCGCCATGGCGGTTCAGGCGGCCGTCGCCGACGTCGCTGCGGCGTCGTCGATTGCGGTCGACAGCGTCGAGTCGGACGCGGCCATTGCCGATGCCGGGTTTGTTGAAGCTGCTGTGTCGGAGGCACTTGCGTCGACCGAGACTGCGGTCGATACGATCGCCACGGAAGAAGCGGCTGAGATCGAAGAGAGCGCGGTGATCGAAGCGCCGGCCCGTGAGGCTGAAGCGGTCATCGATGACGCTGTCGCGGCTGATGCGGCTACCGCGGCCGATGAAACTATCGCGATCGCTGGAGCTGTCGCGGACGAAGAGGTGAACTTCGAGGCTGCCGAAGCCCCCGGTTCGGGCATCGTCGAAGAGCACGTCGCTACGGGGCATGTCGTCGAGCAACACACGGTCGAGGAACACGCCGTTCCCGAGCATGTGGTCGATGCCGAAGCGTTAGCCGAGACCGCGCCAGCAAGCGCAGTTCTCGTTGACGCCGAGGAAATTGCTGCCGACCCCGCAGTCGACGAAGTCTCCGCTGCCATCGATGCGGCCGAGACTGGTGATGATGCCGCCACTGACGTCGTCGAAGAGGTTCCTGGTGATGCAGCCGCCGTCGAAGCCATCGTAGCGAATGAGGCTACGGATGCCGCTGCCGACGAGGTCGTCGTAGCGGATGAGGCTACGGATGCTGTTGCCGATGAGGTCGTCGTAGCGGATGAGGCTACGGATGCTGTTGCCGACGAGGTCGTAGCGAATGAGGCTACGGATGCCGTTGCCGACGAGGTCGTTGTAGCGGATGAGGCTACGGATGCCGTTGCCGACGAGGTCGTCGAAGCTGATGAGGCTGGCGACGATCTCGCCGGCGCTGAAGCAGTGGTCGACAACGCAGTTGTGGACGATGTGGCCGAAGCGGACGCGGATGTTGAAGCGAGCGCGGCGACGGAAGCGGCTGAGACGCACGTCGTCGAAGAGCATGTGATCGAGGAGCATGAGGTCGAGGAGCACGAGGTCGAGGAACATGTCGTTCACGAACACGTGATCGAAGAGCACGTCGTGCCCGAGCCAGTGGCGAACGAGGAAAGCGCCTCGCGCGCGACGCTGGAGACAGAGCAGCCGGTCGATACGTTGGTGGCCGAAGGCGAGATGGCAGAGATCGCCGACGTGGACGTCGCATCTGACGACTTACCTGCGACCGACGTAGTGGCCGAGGATGCGCACCCCGAGCAGCAAATCGAAACCTGGGCCGAGGATGCGCAGCCCGAGCAGCCAATCGAAATCGCGGCCGAGCATGCGCAGCCCGAGCAGCCAATCGAAACCTCGGCCGAGCATGCGCAGCCCGAGCAGCCTATCGAAATCTCGGCTGAGGATGCGCAGCCGTTGGAGACGATTGAAGTCGCGGTAGAGGGGGCGGCGGCGGTGGAGATGACCAATGTCGTGATCGACGACGAAGCGCAATCGGCGACGAGCGATGCAGCTGAGTTGAGCGAGCAGTCGGCCGAGCTCACACCAGAGCAGGACGGCGAGCTGTCCGTCGACGACGACACAGTGACCGGGTCCTCCAGCGAGGCCGACAATTCGGACGCGGAACCATCGAGATGAACGAACAAGATCTCAAGCACATCATCGAAGCGACGCTGCTGGCGGCCGGCAAACCGGTCACCACGCAGCAACTGCTGGACCTGTTCGAGGAACGCGAGCGACCCACGCCCGAGATGTTGCAGACCGCGATCGGCATGCTCATGGTCGACTACGAGCCGCGTGGCATCGAACTGGTCGAAGTGGCGAGTGGCTGGCGCATCCAGGTGCGGCCGCGTGCCGCCGAGGTGGTCTCGCGCCTGTGGTCGGAGCGTCCGGCCAAGTACTCGCGTGCGCTGTTGGAAACATTGGCGCTCATCGCCTACCGCCAGCCGATCACCCGCAGCGAGATCGAAGAAATCCGCGGCGTATCGATCAGCTCGACCATCATGCGCACCCTGCAGGAGCGCGGCTGGATTCGCACCGTCGGCCATCGCGAAGTTCCGGGCCGCCCGGAATTGCTCGGCACCACGCGTGACTTCCTGGATTATTTCGGATTGAAGAGCCTGGATCAGCTGCCGACGCTGGCCGAGCTGAAGGATGTGGAAACCATCGGCGTGCAGCTCGAGCTGCCTGCCGACCAGGCCCCGGCCGCGGAAGGCGGCGAAGGTGCAACCGCTGAAAGCGCGGCAGGCGCCGAAGCTGCCGCGACGGAGGAAACAGTCGCCAGCGCCGAAGGCGAATCGACCGACGCGAGCGAGTCCACCGAATCGAGCGAATCGGGGGAGGTGTCGGGCGACGCCGAAGCGGAGCTCGCGTCCGAGTCTGAAGAGCAGATCCTCGCCGAAGCTGAAGGCAGCGCCGAAGCGGCCGACCACGACAGCGATGACGATGATTCGGACGATGCGGATGAGGAGATCGATCAACAGACCGAGCTGTCCGCCGACGCCGATGACTCATCGGAGGACTCCGATGACGATGACGACGACGGCAACATCGACGACGCCGACGACGAGAACGAACTCTCCGCCGACGCGGACGACGGCGACGAAGACTCCGACGCCTCGCCCCCCATGGTGGCGTCCGACGATGACGAACAGAACGACCGCACCCGTATCGAAGAGCCGCCGAGCGAAAGCCAATAACACCACGGCGCCGCGAGCCTCAGCCGCGGCGCCCGCATCATGTCCGAACGCCTTCACAAACTTTTGGCCCAGCACGGCCTCGGCTCGCGGCGCGAGATCGAGAAGTGGATGCTGGAAGGTCGCGTCAAGCTGAACAATCAGCCGGCGCAGCCGGGGGATCGTTATAACCCGGGCGATCGCGTCAGCATCGACGGCAAGGATGTGAGCGCGCGGCTGCAAGTTTTCGCCGCCCCGAAGGTCATCCTGTATCACAAGCCGCAAGGCCAGCCGATTACCCCGACCGCGGAAGATGAAAGCGGCGAGGTGGCGGCCAAGTCCGTGATGGAATCGCTGCCGTCGTTGCGCGGCTCGCGCTGGCTGGTGGTGAACACCATGCAGGCAGGGGACAGCGGATTGTTGTTACTGACGAGCGATGGAAGATTGGCCGACGCCTTGCGCCGGCGGGCCGAAACGACGCCGTCGGCCTACGTCGCCCGTGTGCTGGTGCCCACACCCGACTACGACGTGGAATCCATTCCTCGCGTCGTTCAATACGACAACGAAACGATCGAGTTCGAAAAGATCGAGCCCGCGGGCGGTGAGGGCACGAATCGCTGGTTCCGCGTCGAGTCGCATCGCGCACATCGTCGTGCGGCGGTTCGCGCTTTGTTCGACAGTCGCGGCTTGAAAGTGAGCCGCGTCATTCAAGTGAAGTTCGGCGATTTCGAGCTGCCGCGAGATCTGCCCCGCGGCAAGCATCGCGAGCTATCGGAAGATGACGTGGCGGAGTTGTATGCGAGCGTCGAGCTCGCCATGCCAGCGCCGCCGCAGAAGCCCAAGACCGAAGCGGGCCGTCAGCAGCAAACGCGCCGCCGGCCACCGCCGGATCGGCGCAAAAAGCCGAAACGGCGGTAAGTCCCGACGCCGCGTCGAAAGAGCCTCGGCCGCTTTCGACCGGAAGAGAACTATTTCGGCTCGTTCATCGACCACATCACGCCGAACGGATCCTTCAGCTGACCGTAGCGCGCGCCCCAGAACATATCCTGCAGCGGCAACACGACTTCTGCGCCGGCGTCGACGGCTCGCTGCCACCACTTGTCGATATCCTTCACCTGTAGCGTCAGGTTGAAGCCTTGCGGCTTCTCGGCCGGGCAGCCGTGTTCCGGGTAACCGTCGCTCAGCATCAGCGACGAGCCGTTCACATACAGGTGGACATGCATGGTGCGGCCCTGCTCATCGACGGGGTAGCGGAACGCTTCCTCGGCCCCGAAGGCTTTGATGTAGAAATCCGCCGCCTTGCTGGCGCCGTCCACGCAAAGATAAGCGACCAGGCCGCCTTTGACCGCGGGATTGGGATAGGTGGTTTCGTTCTGTGCTGCGCTCATTGTGGGTCCTCGACCGTGTAGTGGTGCGAAATCAGCAGGGTCCGTAGCAAGGACGCGGCAAGCCCGGCCTACCCGACAACGCCTCGTCGAAAAATCTTGCGAACTGGCTCGGGGCGACGGGCGTTGCCATGATGCGCCGTGGTGGGAACACAGGAGAGTGCGATGGACGAGGACTTGGAAGCCATGAGCCGGGAGCAACTGCTGGCCGAGGTCAAGAAACTGCGGGCCGGCATTCGCGAGCATCGCGACAGCAGCGCTCACGAGTTGTGCTGGCACCACCCGCAGCTGTGGGGGCTGCTGCCCGAACCCATCGATCCGCAGATCGCCGTGCCGCCTTGGCCGAAGTTCCTGCGGGGCTGTGTGCGCTATCGGGAGTCGCTGGATCGACAGCGTCCCGATGCGCCGGTGCACGACAGGGAGTTCGGCGAGAAGTAGCGTTGGACGTTATTGGGCGTTGATCGTCTGGCCCTGCACGCCGCGGCTGTCCGGGCCGAGCAGGAACAGATAGGCAGCGGTGATGGCCTCGGGCTCTGGCAGCTTGCTGCGGTCTTCGGCCGGGTAGGCCTGCAGACGCATGTTGGTTTTGACGCCACCCGGGTTGATGCTGTTGACGCGCATTGCCGGCTGATTCTCCAGCTCCTGCGCGAGCATGTGCATGAGTCCGTCGCTCGCCCACTTGGACACCAGATAGGAACCCCAGAACGCGCGGGGATTGGACACCACGCCGCTCGAAGTAAACAAAATCACAGGATCGGGCGAGCGCTTGAGCAACGGCAGACAGCTGCGCGTGAGAATGAAAGGCGCATTCACATTGACGTGCATGGTCCGCATCCACTTGGCGACGTCGTGATGTTCGATGGGCGCGCGCTCGCCGAGCATGGAGGCATTGTGGAGCAGGCCATCGAGTCGACCGAACTCCTGATCGAGCGCGGCGACCAGCTTTTCATATTCCTCCGGCCCCGCCTTCTCGAAATCCAGCGGCAGGATGGAAGGACGTGGGCCGCCGGACGCGACGATGGTGTCGTACACGCCTTCCAGTTTGCGAACATTGCGACCGTGCAGCACGACCTGCGCGCCGTGAGCCGCGGCGGCGATAGCCACCGCTTTACCGATGCCGTCGCTCGCGCCGGTGATGAGGATGACGCGATCTTTGAGCGCGTCCTTGGAAGGTCGATAACTGCGGGGGTCGGTCATGAGGGATTGAATTCCAGTGCCTTATGCTCAGTGTTTTATGCCCGGTGTTCTACGCTTTGCGCGCCGCGAGCCACGCCGTCCAGGGCTTTTGCAGCGGGCCGAGCTCGATGCGCTCGGTCGCGACATCGTAGTTGCGGGCGGCGATGCGGTCGAGCAGCTTGCGATGTAGGGCAGCGAGTACAAACACGGGGCGCAGATGCTCGGTCTGTGAGCCGCGCGAGGGAAGGGCGAGCTCGGCGATGGCCGTTTCGCGAACGACGCGCAGAGCGTCTTTCAACTTCGAATCGACCTCGCGGGCTCGTAGATGCTCGGTCTTGAGCTCGTGCTTGTCGAGTAAATCGAGTGGCAAATAAACATTGCCGTCGTAAGCGTCCTGGCGCAGATCGCGCACCACTTCTGTCATTCGAATGCCGACGCCAAGTTTGTTGGCCGCGGCGCGGACCGCTTCATCCAGAGCGCCCGGGGCCACCAGCTGGGAAGCGATGAGCTCTTGAATCGCGCCACCGCTGCGCGAGCAATACGCTCGCAACTCCTGCTGATTCGTGAACGTCATTCGGGCCAGGTCCATGTCCGCCGCGGCGAGCATTTCGTGAAGCTTGGCGAACACGGCGCGATCGCCTGACGCACGTTCGTGCAGCAAGCGAGTGGCGGGATGTTGGGGATTGCCATTGATCAGCCGATCCGTCTCGGCGCGCCACCATGTGAGCCTCGTGTGGGCGACATCGTGACTGGCGCTCTTGGCCGACTCACGGATCTCGGCGTCGATCACATACAACGCGAGCACGACCTCGCGTCGTTCCTCCGGCGAGTACAGCAGGGAGAAATAACGCATCGAGCCCGGCGGGGCGGTGCGATTGACCAGTTCGTTGTCGATGGCGCTCATGGGGTTCAATTGGGGCCCGCATCGCTGGTGCCGGTCAGCTTGCGTTCGCCGTTCTCCGCAGGCTCGCGCACCAGCTTGTCGATGGGCTCCAATGTCTCCATCTCGCGATCGGGACGGACCCCCAACTCGGTGAACTTGCGCGCGCCGGGCAGCACCTGACGTTCCAGCGAACCGATGGCCGCGTTGAAATGATCGACGCTATTGCCCAGGTTGCGACCGAGCTTGCCCAGATGCGTGGTGAACACGGCCAGGCGCTTGTACAAGTCTTCGGCCAGCGTGCGAATGGTCTCGGCGTTTTGCGCCAGCGCCATCTGGCGCCAGCCGTAGGCCACGGCCTTGAGCAGCGCGACGAAGCTCGAAGGCGTCGCGATGATCACATCCTGGCGAATGGCGTCTTCGAGCAGGTTGGGTTGTTCGGCCAGCGCCGCGGACAGGAACTGATCGCCCGGGATGAACAGAATCACAAAGTCCGGGCTGCGCTCGAACTGCGCCCAGTAGCTCTTGGCGCCGAGTTGTTTGACGCGTTCGGCGATGGCGTTGGCGTGCCGGCGCATGGCCATCGCGCGCTGCTCGTCGGTCGCCGCGTCCACCGCTTCGAGATACGCATCGAGCGGCGTCTTCACATCGACCACCAGGTCACGCCCGTCGGGCATGTGCACGATCATGTCGGGGCGCAGGTTGCTGTCCCCGACACGCACGTGCACTTGTTCCTTGAAGTCGCAGTGCTCAACCATGCCGGCCAGCTCGGCGAGCCGGCGCAGCGTCATCTCGCCCCACTGGCCCCGCACTTCCGGCCGACGCAGCGCGTTCACCAGCGTCCGCGTTTCTTTCTGTAATGCCTGCTGACCGAGCGCCACCGACTCGAGCGACGACTTCAGGCTGCCGAAGGTTTCGGCCCGCTCCTTTTCGATCCGCAGGATCTGTTGTTCGGTCTTGCCGAGCGCCTCACGGATCGGCGCGAGCATGGACTCGATCGCTTTCTCGCGCTCGGTCAACGCGGAGACAGCATACTGCTGATGCTGGGTCAAATGCTCCCGCGCAAGCTTCAGGAACAATTCGCTGTTCGAGTGCAGCGACTGATTGGCGATGCTGTCGAACGACGACTTGAGCCGCTCCATCGAGCGTTCGAGCGCGGCGTGCCGCTCACGCTCCAGCTGCTCTTCGCCCTTGATCTGCGCTTTCAGCACTGCGAGCTCGACGTGCAGCGATTGCGCGCGCTGGCGGCTACGCAGACTGGCGATGAGCGCGCCAAAGGCCACGCCGACCACGAGCGCGACCGATCCAATCAACCAAATCGCCATGCTGTTTGATTCAGGGCCAACCAACTCAGGAGTCTCGCTTCAGGTGCATCATGTAATTCACGCTCACGTCGCTGCTGCGACGTGCAAGGTGTGAGAAGGGATCGTAGGACAGGCCGGCAACGTCGATGACCGACAGCTGCGCTGCGCGCGCCCAACGGCTCAGCTCGGATGGCTTGATGAAACGCTCGTAGCTGTGCGTGCCGCGAGGCAGGAGATTGAGCACATATTCCGCGCCGACGACCGCCAGCAGATAAGCCTTCAGATTGCGATTCAACGTGGAGACGAAAATGTCGCCGCCCGGGCGCACCAGATCATGCAAGGCTTGCAACACGCTGGCCGGTTCCGGCACGTGCTCCAGCATCTCCATGCAGGTCACCACATCGTAAGCGCCAGGCGAATGAGACGCGTGAGTCTCGGCCGACTCGCGCATGTAACGAATGGTGACCTGACTTTCGAGCGCATGCAGCTCGGCGACCTCGATAGTTTGGGGCGCGAGATCGATGCCAGTGACATCGGCCCCACGCCTGGCCATCGCTTCGCTGAGAATGCCGCCGCCGCAGCCGACGTCGAGCACGCGCTTGCCGCGCAAGGATGCGCCTTCGTCGATGTAGTCGAGGCGGACCGGATTCAGTTCGTGCAGCGGACGAAACTCGCCGCGTGGATCCCACCAGCGCTGCGCGATGTCATCGAAGCGGGCGATTTCCGCGGGGTCGTGATTGGAGGCGGTTGCGTTCATGATTTGTCCATTCCGGCCGCACCTGGTTTATCGGAGCGCCTGTGCGGCATCTGGTCTATCGGATCGCCTGTGCGGCATCTGGTCTATTGGATCGCCTGTGCGGCGATACGCGCGCGCCAAAGCTCGGCGCGATTCAGCACCGCGATCGTGTCCAGATGCGTCAGCTCGCGATCGCGCATCAGCATGCGGCCGGCGACCCACACGTCACTGATTTGCTCGCGCGACGCGGCAAACACAATTTGCGCGGCCGGATCATAAGTCGGCTGGGTATTGGGGTGGGCGAGGCCGATGCAACAGAGGTCGGCCCACTTGCCAGGCGTCAGCGAACCGATCGACTCGGCCAGACCCAGAGCGCGGGCGCCGTTGAGCGTCGCTGTTTGCAGCCACTCGTGAGCATCGACCGGCGTGGCGTTCGGGAACATGCTGTTGGCGATCAGCGCAGCGCTGCGCAGTTCGGCGAGCAGATCGTTGTTGCTCACTCCGCCGCTGCCGAGCGCGACGTTGACGCCGCGATCCTTGAACAACGGAACGGGGCACAAGCCGCTGCCGAGCTTGAGGTTGGATTGCGGGCAATGCACGACGCTCGCGCCCGCGGCGGCGACGCGCTCCACATCCGCCGAGTCGAGCTTGACCATGTGAACGGCGGCGAGCAGCGGCGAGAGCAACCCGAGTTGCTCCAGCCGCTCGAGCGAAGGCGCGCTGCCGCGGCTTTCGTTCACGTGCATGCAGATGGGCAATTCCAGCTCGTCGGCCAGACGCCGCACGCGCTCCAGCGTTTCGTCGCTGAGTAGCGCCGGCTCCACGGGTGCCAGCGCGGTCGTGATCAACGGATCGTCGCGATACTCATCCCGCAACTGCAGCCCCTTGGCCAGGCATTCGCTGGCCGAGCCGGCCCACACCGAAGGCGCATCCTGTACGGGCAGGCCAACGCAGACGCGCATGCGTGCGTCGGCGGCGGTCTGCGCGACGACTTCGGGAAACAGGTGCTGGTCGGCAAAACATGTCGTGCCGCTCGACAACGCCGCGGCAATCGCAAGCTCGGTGCCGTCGCGGACGTATTCAGCATCGACCCAGCGCTGCTGCAGCTGTCGCAGGGCATGCGTCCAGTGCTCGAAGGAGCTGGTGCCGACGGCCCCGTGCAACAGGCTGCTGGCGGCATGGGTATGCGCGTTCACGAAGCCCGGCAGCAGCGCGTGCGCTGGCCGTTCGATCTCTTCCCGCGGCGAAAAACGCTGTTTTGCCTCGGCGGTGGGCAGCAGCGCGACGATGCGTCCCTGATGAATCGCCAGCGAATGTGCTTCCAGCACCGAGCCCGCCGGTTCGATCGGAATGATCCAGCGGGCCGTGAGCAGCGTGTCGATAGGTTCCATGCGGCCGGAAGTATAACGGAGCGCCCTGTTTTGGATGCGTAATGTGATAAGATTCGGCACTTCCTTCGTCGAGCTCCGCATGGCTGAAATCGCGCGCGAAATTCTGCACGTCAACCTAGAAGACGAGATGCGTCAGTCGTATCTCGACTATGCGATGAGCGTCATCGTCGGGCGCGCTCTGCCCGACGTGCGCGACGGCTTGAAGCCGGTCCATCGTCGCATCCTGTTCGCGATGCATGAGAGCAATAACGTCTACTCCCGCCCGTATGTGAAGTGCGCGCGCGTGGTCGGTGACGTGCTCGGTAAATATCACCCGCACGGCGACTCGTCGGCCTACGACGCGCTGGTGCGCATGGCGCAGAACTTCTCGATGCGCTACCAGCTGGTCGACGGCCAGGGCAACTTCGGCTCGGTGGACGGCGATCCGCCGGCGGCGTACCGATACACCGAGTGCCGCATGACCGCACTGGCGAGCGAGCTGCTCGCCGACATCGACCGCGAGACGGTGGATTTCGTCGACAACTACGACGGCAAGGAAAAAGAACCGGTCGTGCTGCCGACGCGCGTGCCGAATCTGCTGGTGAACGGCTCGGCCGGCATCGCGGTCGGCATGGCCACCAACATTCCGCCGCACAACCTGGGCGAAGTGATCAGCGCCTGTATCGCACTCATCGACGATCCGAACGTCTCGATCGCCGCGCTGATGCAGCTCATTCCGGGCCCGGATTTTCCGACCGCGGGCATCATCAACGGCTCGGCCGAAATCGCCCAGGCTTATCTGACTGGCCGCGGCCGCGTGTATGTGCGCGCCCGCACCGAGATCGAAGAAGACGACAAAGGCCGGCAGGCCATCATCATCACCGAGCTGCCGTACCAGGTGAACAAGGCGCGGCTGCTCGAGCGCATCGCCGAGCTGGTGCGCGAGAAGATCATCGACGGCATCGCTTCTGACGGCCTGCGAGACGAGTCCGATAAGGACGGCATGCGCGTGGTCATCGAGTTGAAGCGCGGCGAGGTCGCCGACATCGTGCTCAACAAGCTGTTCAAGCACACGCCGATGGAAACGGTGTTCGGCATGAACATGGTGGCCTTGCAGGATGGTCAGCCCAAGCTGTTCAACCTGAAGGAGATGCTCGAGGCCTTCGTGCGGCATCGGCGCGAAGTGGTCACTCGCCGGACCATTTTCGATCTGCGCAAGGCGCGCGAGCGGGCGCACATCTTGGAAGGCCTCGCGGTGGCGCTGGCCAACATCGACGAGATCATCGCGCTCATCAAGGCCTCGCCGAATGCGGCCGAAGCCAAGACCGCGTTGATGGGCCGGTTGTGGACGTCGGGTGCGGTGCCGTCAATGTTGGAACGCGCTGGCGGCGTGAATTCGCGCGTCGATGGACTGTCGGCCGAGTTCGGCCTGGTCGAGGGCGGCTATCGTCTATCCGACGCTCAGGCGCAAGCCATCCTGGACATGCGGCTGCATCGGCTCACCGGCCTCGAGCAGGACAAGATCATTGCCGAGTTCGCCGAGCTGCTGGAGCTGATCAAGGACCTCAGCGACATCCTCGCGCGCCCCGAGCGCCTGCTGCAGGTGATCCGCACCGAGCTGGAAGAGATCAAGACCAAGTACGCCGATCCGCGTCGTACCGAGATCAATGCCGATCATTCGGATCTGACGCTCGAAGATCTGATCGAACAGCAGGACGTGGTGGTCACGTTGTCGCACGGTGGCTACGCGAAGGCGCAGCCCGTCACCGAATATCGCGCCCAGCGGCGCGGCGGTCGCGGTAAGGCGGCCACTGCGATGAAGGACGAGGACTTCGTCGACAAGCTGTTCATCGCCAACACCCACGACACGCTGTTGTGCTTCTCCAGCACCGGCAAGATGTATTGGCTGAAGGTGTACCAGCTGCCGCAGGCGAGCCGAGGCTCACGCGGCAAGCCGATCGTGAATCTGCTGCCGCTGCAGGAAGGCGAGCGTATCAACGCCGTGCTGCCCATCCACGAATTCGAGCCGAACAAGTTCGTATTCATGGTGACCGCGGCGGGCACGGTGAAGAAGACCTCACTGGAAGCGTTCTCGCGGCCGCGCCAGGCCGGCATCATCGCCATCGAACTGGAACAGGGCGATCGGCTGGTGGGCGTCGACATCACCGACGGCACCAAACAGATCATCCTGTGCTCGAGCAGCGGCAAGGCCATCCGCTTCGACGAGAACGATGTGCGTCCGATGGGCCGCACCGCGGCCGGCGTGCGCGGCATTCGCTTGCCGGAACCGCCAGCTCCCACCGAGGGGGTGGTGCCCACCAAGGAAGAGGTCATCTCGCTCATCATCGTCGACGAGCAGGGCATGGTGCTCACCGCGTCCGAAAACGGCTATGGCAAGCGCACCGCCATCGAGGACTTCCCGGTGCACGGCCGCGGCGGCCAGGGCGTGATCGCATTGCAAATCAGCGAGCGAAATGGTCGGATGGTGGGCGCGCTGCTGGTGAGGCCGGAAGACGAGATCATGCTGATCAGCTCCGGCGGCACGCTGGTGCGCACCCAGGTCGGCGAAATCTCCGTGCAGGGTCGTAACACGCAAGGCGTGCGCCTGATTCGCCTCGATGAAGGCGATCGTCTGGTGGGCCTGGAGCGCATCGTTTCCGATGGCGCCGCCGGCGAGGCTGGCGAGGGCGCCGAAGGTGGGGCGAGCGAAGGTGGCGAGGGCGACGACGGCGGCGACGCGCCTGAGGCTCTCTGACCGGTCATTAGTCATTAGTCAGTAGTCACTTCAATATGAGAGTGTTCAATTTCTCTCCTGGCCCGGCGGTGTTGCCTCAGGAAGTGCTCGAGCAGGCCCGCGAGGAAATGCTCGACTGGCGCGGCACCGGCATGTCGGTCATGGAAATGAGCCATCGTGGCAAGGCGTTCATTTCCATCGCGGAAACCGCCGAGGCGGATCTGCGCGAGCTGCTGTCGGTGCCGAAGAACTACAAAGTGCTGTTCCTGCAAGGCGGCGCGTTTGGTCAGTTCGCGGCGGTGCCGATGAATCTTTCCAAACCCGGCGATGTCGTGGACTACGTGAACACGGGCGCCTGGTCGAAGAAGGCCATCGGCGAAGCCAAACATTACGCCAAGGTGAATGTGGCCGCCGACGCCGGCGAGCCGTACACCTCGATTCCCGCGCTGTCGGGCTGGCAGGTCAGCGACAACGCGGCATATCTGCACTACACGCCCAACGAGACCATCGGCGGCGTGGAATTCCATTTCGTGCCCGAGCTCAAGAGCGGCACGCCGCTGGTTGCCGATATGTCCTCGACCCTGCTGTCGCGGCCCATCGATGTTTCCAAGTTCGGGCTCATCTACGGCGGCGCGCAGAAAAATGTCGGTCCCGCCGGCCTCACCCTGGTCATAGTGCGAGAAGACCTGCTCGGTCACGCACGGCCGGGCACTCCCGCGTTCATGGACTATGCCGCCATGGCCAAAGAAGGCTCGATGCTGAACACGCCGCCGACCTACGCGTGGTATATGGCGGGCCTGGTGTTCCAGTGGTTGAAGCGGCAGGGCGGTGTCAAAGCCATGGGCGAGATCAATCGTCGCAAGGCCGAGCTGCTGTACTCGACCATCGACAACTCGTCGTTCTACAAGAACCCGGTGGCGAAGGATGCGCGCTCGTGGATGAATATTCCGTTCACGCTGGCGCGACCGGAGCTGGACAAGACCTTCACCGCCGAAGCGAAGGACGCAGGGCTGGTGACGTTGGAAGGTCACCGCTCGGTGGGCGGCATGCGGGCCAGTATCTATAACGCCATGCCGCTGGCGGGCGTCGAAGCGCTGGTGAGCTTCATGAAGGAGTTCGAGCGTAAGCATGCGTGAGCGGGGCGTCAGCCCCGCCGACTGAAGTTGAGGGGAGCTGTCGTCGATGTTTCGAGTCCTTACGCTGAACAATATCTCGGTGCGCGGCCTCGAGCGTCTGCCGCGAGATCGTTACGAGGTCGCCTCGGCGCTGAGCGATCCGGACGCGGTGCTGGTCCGCTCGGCGGACATGCACTCGATCGATATTCCCTCCAGTGTCATTGCCGTCGGCCGGGCCGGGGCCGGCACCAACAACATTCCCGTCGCTCGCCTGTCCGAGCTCGGCGTGCCGGTGTTCAACGCGCCGGGCGCGAACGCCAATGCCGTGAAGGAACTGGTCATCGCCGGTTTGTTTCTTGCCGCCCGCAATATCTGTCAGGCATGGGATTACGCGCGCCAACTGACAGGTTCGGACGAAGAGATCGACGTCGCGGTCGAGCAGGGCAAGAAAAAATTCGTCGGCTACGAATTGCCGGGCCGAACCCTGGGCGTCATCGGGCTCGGCGCGGTGGGTGTTGAAGTCGCGAATGCGGCACATCTGCTCGGCATGCGTGTGCTCGGCTTCGATCCTCAGATCACTGTGCAGCGTGCGTGGCAGTTGTCCTCGGGCGTCGAGCAGGCACTGTCGCTGGACGATCTGTTCTCACGCTGCGACATGGTGACGGTGCACGTGCCGTTGCTGGAAGGAACGCGCGGCTTCGTGAGCGCCGCCCGACTTCGGTTGCTGAAAGAGAAGGGCGTGGTGCTGAACTTCTCGCGCGCCGGCATCGTGGACGAGAGCGCCATTCTGGAGGCGCTCGAGGCTGGCAAGCTCGGCGCCTACATTTGCGACTTCCCGACCCGTCTGCTGAAGAACCATCCGAAGGTCGTGGCGCTGCCGCACCTGGGCGCCTCGACCGGCGAGGCCGAGGAGAACTGCGCCATCATGGTCGCCGACACGCTCAAGGACTTCCTCGAGAACGGCAACATCCGCCATTCGGTCAATTTCCCCGAAGCGGTGCTGCCCCGGACGCCGAATGCGACGCGGCTGTCCATCGCGAATGAAAACGTGCCCAACATGGTCGGCCAGATTTCCACGGCGCTGGCCCAGGCCAGCCTCAACATCGCCGACCTGCTGAACAAGTCGCGCGGCGGCCTGGCCTATACCCTGATCGATGTCGATGGCAGCGTGGCGACTCCGGTCCTGGAACAGATCCGCAAGATCGAGGGTGTACTGAACGTACGCGCTCTGTAGCCGGCTGGGCCGGAAGCCCGAGGCCGGGAGCGCATGGATGCGCAGGACCGACGCGACTGGCAAAATGCCGGGCTGAACTCGATTCCACACCGATCAGCGTCCCCGCAGCCCCACAATGAAGCACAAATCCAAGGCCGGCAAAGCCAGAGCCGGCGCCGCCCGCGGCAAGCAGACCAAGGCGTCCGCGCCAGCTGCCCCGAAGCAGGCTTCGGTCGCGTCGCCACCGCCGCTGAGCTCCATCCGCGAGCAGATCGACGACATCGATCAACGCATCCACGATCTGTTGAACGAGCGGGCGCGTTGGGCCCAGCAAGTGGGTCTGTCCAAACGGGGTGAAGGGCTCAGCACCGCGGACTTTTATAAGCCCGAGCGTGAGGCGCAGGTGTTGCGCAAGGCCATCGAGCGCAACCAAGGGCCGCTGCGCAACGAAGAAATCGTGCGGCTGTTTCGCGAGATCATGTCCGCATGCCTCGCTCAGCAGGAGCCGTTGAAAATCGCCTTCCTGGGGCCGGAAGGCACCTTCTCACAGCAGGCTGTGCTGAAGCATTTCGGCCATTCGGTGCGGGCGTTGCCGTTACCGGCGATCAGCGAAGTGTTCGAGGAAGTGCAGGCCGGTCATGCGGACTTCGGCGTGGTGCCGATCGAGAACTCCACCGAAGGCACCGTCAATCACACCCTGGACATGTTTTTGAACTCGCCGCTGAAGATCTGCGGCGAGATCGAACTGCGCATCCGCCAGCACCTGCTGGGCAAGATGAGGGGCCTGCAGAAGATCGCGCGCGTATGCTCGCATCCGCAGTCCCTGGCGCAGTGCCGGCAGTGGCTTGACGAGCACCTGCCAAACATCGAGCGCGTGCCGGTCACCAGCAACGCCGAAGCGGCGCGGCGCGCGCGGGACGAAGAAGGAACCGCTGCGATTGCCGGCGAAGCCGCCGCCGAAGTCTACGGGCTGAGCGTGCTGGTGCCTGAGATCGAGGACACGGCCGACAACACCACGCGCTTCCTGGTCATCGGCCGCAAGCTGTTCAGCGCCAGCGGCCAGGACAAGACGACGTTGCTGGTGTCGGCCGGCGACACGCAATCGCCCGGCGCATTGCATCGCCTGCTCGGTCCGCTGGCCGCCAACAGCATCACCATGACGCGCATCGAGTCGCGCCCGTCCCGCAAACGCAAGTGGGACTATGTGTTCTTCATCGACGTGATCGGTCACGCCGAGCAGCCGCCGCTGCAGACCGCGCTGGAACAGTTGAAAGAGGCTTCCACCCTGTTCCGCGTGCTGGGCTCGTATCCGGCCGCGGTGCTGTGAGTTAACCTAGCCGGACTGGCCCACCTCCCTCGTAAGAATTCGATGCCGCATTACATAGTCGAGCCTGTTTCTGGCGTCTCCGGTACCGTCCGCGTGCCGGGCGACAAGTCCGTTTCACATCGTTCCCTGATGCTCGGAAGTATTGCCGACGGCGTGACCGAGGTGAGCGGATTCCTGGAAAGCGAAGACTGCCTGTCGACCATGAAGGCGATGCGTGCGCTGGGCGTGCGCATCGAGCAGATCGGTCCGCAGGCGGTGCGCGTGCATGGCGTGGGCCTGCGAGGCTTGAAGCCGGCGAGTCATGCTTTGGATATGGGCAATTCCGGAACGGCCATGCGGCTGATGACCGGCCTGCTGTCGGGCCAGTCGTTCGATAGCGAATTGATCGGCGACTCCTCGCTGATGAAACGGCCGATGGAGCGCGCGGCCAAGCCGCTGCGCGAAATGGGCGCACGCATCGAGACGCTCGAGGGCAAGCCGCCGGTCAAGATCAAAGGCGGCGCGGCGCTCAAAGGCATTCGTTACGAATTGCCGGTGGCCAGCGCGCAAGTGAAATCCGCGGTGCTGCTGGCCGGTTTATATGCAAACACGCCGACCACGGTGATCGAGCCGGCGATCACGCGCGATCACACCGAGCGCATGTTGCTGAGCTTCGGCTGCCAGGTGGACGCGGCCCATGGCGAAGTCGCATTGACGCCGCCGACCTCGTTGAAGGCTTGCACCCTGGAAGTGCCCGGCGATTTTTCTTCGTCGGCGTTCTTCATGGTCGCAGGCTCCATCAATCCCAGGCAGGATGCGGTGCTGACCATCAGCGGCGTCGGCGTGAATCCGACGCGCACCGGCTTGCTGGACATCCTTGCTTTGATGGGTGCGGACCTGCGCGTAGTGAATCACCGCTCGGCGGGCGCCGAGCCGGTGGCGGATATCGAGGTGCGTCCGGCGCAGTTGAAAGGCATTCATGTGCCCGAACATCTGGTGCCGTTGGCCATCGACGAATTCCCCGTGCTGTTCGTGGCCGCGGCCTGCGCGCAGGGCGAGACCATCGTCACCGGCGCAGAAGAGCTGCGTGTGAAAGAGAGCGATCGCATCGCTGTGATGGCGGAAGGCCTGAAGGCCCTGGGCGTCACCTGCGAAGTGCTGCCCGACGGCATTCGCATTCAGGGTCGCCCGGAAGGGCGCAATCAGCAGGATCCGGGAGCGAAGGTGTTCTCCGGCGGCACGGTCGACAGTCACGGCGATCATCGCATCGCCATGTCGTTCTCGGTGGCCAGCCTGCGCGCCGCCGCGCCGATCAAGATCCTCGATGTGGCCAACGTGGCCACGTCGTTCCCGGATTTCCCAGGCACGGCGGGCGCCGCCGGTCTGCACGTTACCGTGCATGAGTAACAGCGTTCCTATTCTGACCATCGACGGGCCGAGCGGCTCGGGCAAGGGCACCATCGCCCGCCGGGTCGCCGACCAGTTGGGCTGGCACCTGCTGGATAGCGGGGCACTGTACCGGCTGGTGGCGTATTCAGCCGGGCGCCGAGGGCTGGATCCCGCCGATCAGGCCGCGCATGAACGGGTGGCCGAGCAGCTGGATGTCAGATTCGGCCTCGCCCCGGACGGCGGCGAGCAGATCTGGCTGGAAGGCGAGGAGGTCAGCAAGGCCATCAGGACCGAGCAGGTGGGCGAGGGCGCCTCCCGGGTCGGCGCTATGCCGGGCGTCCGTGCGGCCCTATTGGAGCGCCAGCGTGCGTTTGCCCGGGCACCGGGGCTGGTGGCGGACGGCCGGGACATGGGCACCGTGGTTTTTCCGTCAGCGACATTGAAGATATACCTGACGGCGAGCGCCGAAGAGCGCGCGCGTCGCCGCTATAACCAGTTGAAAGACAAGGGCCTCGATGCTAACCTCGCCGCCCTTTCGCTGGACATCGCCGAGCGTGACCGACGCGACGCAAGCCGCCCGATCGCCCCGCTTAAGCCCGCGGATGACGCGCTGATCGTGGACTCCACCTCGATGACGATTGACGCCGTCCTGGCCAGAGTTCTGGAGCTGGCCGCCGCTCGCTTCCGGCGTGGTTGATTCGCGCCGTCGATTTCCCGTTCGAAGGACGTTTCTGTTTGGTTGGTTTTCGTCGAAAGGGCCTGGGCCGCTTTCGACCAGTGGAATAATCGTCGAAAGGGCCTTGGCCGCTTTCGACCAGAGGAATGATCGTCGAAAGGGCCTTGGCCGCTTTCGACCAGTGGAATGATCGTCGAAAGGGCCTTGGCCGCTTTCGACCGACGATGTGAACGCCGCGCCGGATGCGCGGCTCGATGCAACAACCCCTGCTCGGAGCGGATGCCGTCAGGACAACCCATGCGGGCTCAACGTGGCCCCGGAAGTACTCATGACCGAAAGTTTTGCGCAACTGTTCGAAGAAAGCCTGGCCTCCCAGCGGATCAAACCAGGCGCCATCCTCACTGGCCGGGTGGTGGAAGTCGGGCCCGACGTGGTGCTCGTCAACGCTGGCTTGAAGAGCGAGGCCGTGATCCCGGTCGAGCAATTCAAGAACGACCGCGGTGAGATCGAAGTCAGCGTCGGCGACGACGTTGAAGTTGCCCTCGACAGTGTCGAGGACGGCAATGGCGAAACGCGCCTGTCGCGCGAAAAAGCCAAGCGCGCCCGCACCTGGTCGCGTCTCGAACAGGCGTTCGAGAAGCAGGAGATCGTCAAGGGCATCATCAATGGCCGCGTCAAGGGCGGCTTCACGGTCGAGATCGATTTCGTCCGCGCGTTCCTGCCGGGCTCGCTGGTCGATGTTCGTCCGGTGCGCGATCCCTCGTACCTCGAAGGCAAGACCCTCGAATTCAAGGTCATCAAGCTGGACCAGAAGCGCAACAACGTCGTGGTCTCGCGCCGCGCCGTGGTCGAGCAGGAGTACAGCGCCGAGCGTTCCGAGCTGCTGGAGAAGCTGCAGGAAGGCGCGGTGGTCAAGGGCACGGTCAAGAACCTCACCGACTACGGTGCGTTCGTGGACCTCGGCGGCATCGACGGCCTGCTGCACATCACCGACATGGCGTGGAAGCGCGTCAAGCATCCGTCGGAAGTCGTCACCGTGGGTGACGAGATCGACGTGCGCATCCTGAAGTTCGATCGCGAGCGTCAGCGCGTCAGCCTCGGCATCAAGCAGCTCGGCAACGATCCGTGGCAGAACATCGCCCGTCGTTACCCGACCGGCTCGCGTCTGTTCGGCAAGGTCACCAACATCGCCGACTACGGCTGCTTCGTGGAAATCGAAGAGGGCGTGGAAGGCCTGGTGCACGTCTCCGAGATGGACTGGACCAACAAGAACGTGAATCCCTCCAAGGTCGTGCACATCGGCCAGGAAGTGGAAGTCATGGTGCTGGACATCGACGAGGAGCGTCGTCGTATTTCCCTCGGCATCAAGCAGTGTCAGTCGAACCCGTGGAAGGACTTCGGCGACAACTTCAACCGCGGCGACAAGGTCAGCGGCCAGATCAAGTCGATCACCGATTTCGGTATCTTCATCGGTCTGTCGGGCGGCATCGACGGCCTGGTGCACCTCTCGGATATCTCCTGGGATATTCCGGGCGAGGAGGCGGTGCGCAACTATCAGAAGGGCCAGCAGGTCGAAGCCATGGTGCTGTCGATCGACCCGGAGCGCGAGCGCATCTCGCTGGGCATCAAGCAGCTGGCGAAGGATCCGTTCTCGACCTGGATTGCCGAGCATCCGAAGGGCACTATCGTCAAGGGCACGGTGCGCGAAGTCGACGCCAAGGGCGCGATCATCGACCTGGGCGGCGGCGTGGAAGGCCACCTGCGCGCATCCGAGCTGTCGCGTGATCGCGTGGAAGACGCTCGTACGGTGCTGAAGGTCGACCAGGAAGTGGAAGCCCGCTTCACCAACGTCGACCGCAAGAGCCGCACGATCGCACTGTCGATCAAGGCGAAGGAGATCCACGAGGAAGCCGAGGCGGTGTCCAATTACCGCACTGGCGAGACCTCCAGTGGCACCAGCCTGGGCGATCTGCTGAAGGAGCACATCGGAAGCCAGGACAATTAACCTGCCTCCGGCGGCACTCAGCGGCACGGCGGTGAGCAATCACCGCCGTGCTTGCCGCCCCAAAGCAGGTTCCGTGGAAGAACAACAACGGGCCCGAGCATGACCAAATCGGAACTCATCGAGCTCATTGCAGCCAAGCAGAAACATTTGCCAGCCAAGGACGTGGAGCTGGCAGTGAAGCAGGTGCTGGAAATCATGAGCGATGCGCTCGCGCAAGGCGGTCGCATCGAGATCCGCGGCTTCGGCAGCTTCTCGTTGCATTTCCGTCCGCCGCGCCAGGGCCGCAATCCCAAGACCGGCGAGACGGTGGCGCTGTCTGGCAAGTACGTGCCGCACTTCAAGCCCGGCAAGGATCTGCGCGAGCGGGTCAACGACGGCGCCGGCAGTCCCATCCGGGACTGAGCTACTTCCTCCAGGTCGCGATTCTCGCGACCGACTTCAGCGCGGCAGCACGCCGCGCCTCGAGTTCGAACACCACACAACTGCGGTATTCTTGAGCGCATGTCTCGCGTGGTCTTTTTCTTTTCCGTGGCTCTGGCGGCCCTGGTCGCGCTGTTCATCAGCGCCATGAACCTCGATCGGGTCGAGGTGGAGCTGGCGTTCCTGCGCATTGCCACGCCTTTGGGGCTGGCGCTGGTGGTGGCGTTCGTCGCCGGGCTGGTGGCGGGCCTGATCTGGCGCGTCTACTGGGTGGCCGAGCTGCTCAACGAGCGCGGTCGTCTGCGACGCGCGTTGCGGCTGGCCGAGCAGAAGGCCCGCGCCGCCGCGGCAGCAGGGGAAAATGCCGGCTGATCCGCCGTCCTTATTGTTGATCGCCGCGCTGTTCGTCGCCGCAGCCGCCGGCTGGCTGTTGGCTCGATATCGTTCCGGCGCTCGTCCCGACGCCGCCTCCCGTCAGAATTCCCAGCAACTCTCCGAAGATTACTTCCGCGGCTTGGGGTTCCTGCTCGATGAAGAGCCCGACAAGGCGCTCGAAGTGTTTCTGCGCATGGTCGATGTCGATAACGACACCGTCGAGACGCACTTCGCGCTGGGCTATCTGTATCGACGTCGCGGTGAAGTGGAGCGCGCGATTCGCGTGCACGAAAGCATCATGTCGCGATCGTCGCTGCGGGATGAGCATCGCGTGCACGCGATGTTCGCCCTGGGCGAGGATTATTTTCGCGCCGGCCTGTTCGATCGCGCCGAACGTTTGTTTCTGCAGCTGGCCGACGGCGGCGGGCGGCACGTGGCGGCGCTGCGTTATCTGTTACGGATCTACGAGCAGCAGCGCGATTGGGAACAAGCCATCGCCGTGCATCGGCGCCTGGTCGCAGTCGCCTCTCCCGAACATCCGACGGCCATCGCTCACTATCACTGCGAGATTGCGGAGCAGTTGCGAGCCCAAGGCGACTTCGACGGCGCGCGACAGCAACTGCACTCGGCGCGTGACGCGCAACGTAACTTTCCTCGAGGCGCGCTGATTCGAGCCGATATCGCGCTCGACATGAATCAGCCGGAGCTTGCGGCATTGTTGTGCCAGCGCGCGGTGGAGTTACATCCGAAACTGCTCACACTGGCATTGCCCCGAGTGATGCGCGCGATGCGTGGCACCGACGCCGTCGAAATCGAGCGGCGCTTTCGTGCCTGGATACGGCCCGATCCGGTGGCGCGCGCCGAACTGGCATACGCGGCCATCGTGGCGGGCCTGGAGCAAGAGCCGTTCGTTATCGAATGTTTACCTGACCTGCTGCGCGAAGATCCGACGCTCGGTGAAATCGTCAGTGCGACCAGCGGCGATCCGGCGCACCTGACGGCCGAGCAGCGCGCGGCATTGGCCACCGCGCTCGGACGTATCCTCCGCCGAACGCAGCGCTATCGCTGTGTGGACTGCGGCTTCGCGAGCGCCTCGCATTTCTGGCAATGCCCGGGTTGCCGCAGCTGGGACGCCTTCGCGCCGGTCGCGCTGCTCGATCTCACCCCCGGCATGCATCGCCGCTGACGGTTCTGTCGGCGATTAATTGGGCATTCGCCCAGTAATCGGTCGCTTTGCGCGCGCCCTCCCGCTGGAGAATGCCCCCCACGGATGCGAGCGCATCCGCGATTCCCAATAGATCACTGTTCAGTTCATGTGTTTCAAGGAGAGAAGCATGTCGACTCATCGTTCGGGACGCGCCCGCGGCATCGGTTCGGTGCGCTACACGGTGCAGCTGTTGATCTGCAGCCTGTTGCCAGCCGCGGTCTGGGCCGGCCCGGTGGATATCAACAGCGCCGACGCCGCCACCATCGCCCGGGAGCTGCAGGGCATCGGGCTCAGCAAGGCCGAGGACATCGTCGCCTACCGCGAAAAGAACGGCGCCTTCAAGAGCGCCGACGAATTGCGCAAGATCAAAGGCATCGGCGCCAAAACCTTGGAACGAAACCGCGCCAACATCCGTATGGATTCGGCGACAGGTGAGTCTCGCAAGGGCGGCTGATCCGGTCTACCTCGGATCTCGAAAAGTCGATTTCCGGGGCAAAACCACCACAGGCATGCCCGGTCACCACCGACCGGGCAACTTGGCACCCCCAGCCTGCAATCGGCTTGCGATATCATCGGCGTCGCTCCCTTAAAGCGTTAACGCGGAGATCTGCAGTGGCGAAAGTATCGACGACAGAAATCAGGACGGCGGTGTTTCCCGTGGCGGGGCGCGGCACGCGCTTCCTGCCGGCCACCAAGGCCAGCCCCAAGGAGATGTTGCCGATCGTCGACAAGCCGCTGATCCAATATGCCGCCGAAGAGGCGCTGGCCGCCGGAGCGCGCAAGCTGGTGTTCATCACCGGCAGCTCCAAGCGCGCCATCGAAGATCATTTCGACACCGATCACGAGCTGGAGGAAGCGCTGGAAGAGCAGGGCAAGAAGGAGTTGCTCAAGTCGCTCAAGGACATCGTGCCGTCGTGGGCCAGCTGTATCTATATCCGTCAGCCTTCGCCGTTGGGACTGGGCCATGCGGTGTTGTGCGCCAAGCCGGTGGTGGGCGATGAACCTTTCTTCGTGCACCTCGCGGACGATTTGATCGACGCGCCGACCCCCTGCTTGCGACAGATGGCGCAGGTGCATGCGGAGCGCGGCGGCAGCGTGCTCGGCGTAGAGACAGTGCCGCGCGCCGAAACCGACAAGTACGGCATCGTGGCCACCGAAGAGCGCGAAGGTCGCATCAGCACGGTCAAACAGATCGTGGAGAAGCCGCGTCCTTCCAATGCCCCCTCGACCCTGGCGGTGGTGGGCCGTTATCTGCTGTCGCCGACCATTTTCGGCAAGCTCGAGAACACCGGCCGTGGCGCGGGCGGCGAGATTCAGCTGACCGACGCGATCGCCGATCTGCTCGGCGAGGAGTCGGTGTACGCCTATGAGTTCGAGGGCAAGCGCTACGACTGCGGCAGCAAGCTGGGTTATCTGCAGGCGACCGTGGAATACGGCCTGAAGCATGAAAGCCTCGGCACCAAGTTCCACGACTATCTGCGCAACCTCACCTCGACCACACTCGCGCCCAAAGACTAATTCGTAACTTTCATGGCCGCGGGTCCTCGCGGGCTCGCGGCCATTGCGTATCCATCGGTCTCTTTCGAGAAACTCATGTCAGCCAACTCAGACCTGCACAATCGGCGCAACGCTGCGCTCACCAAGGGCATGTCCACCATGCTGCCCGTCTATATCGAAAAGGGGCAGAACGCCGAGGTTTGGGACGCGGACGGACGTCGTTACGTGGATTTCGCGGGCGGCATCGCGGTGTTGAACACCGGCCACTTGCATCCGCATGTGAAGGCCGCCGTGATCAAACAACTCGACGCGGGCTTCACCCATACGTGCGTGATGATCACGCCGTATCGTGTCGCCGTCGAGCTGGCTGAGAAGCTCAATGCGATTGCACCGGGTCCCACGCCCAAGAAGACGATGCTGGTGACGACGGGCGCCGAAGCGGTGGAGAACGCGGTCAAGATCGCCCGTGCTCACACTGGCCGCTCTGCTGTGATCGCCTTCGGCGGCAGCTTCCACGGCCGTACTTATATGGCGATGGCGCTGACCGGCAAAGTGTCGCCGTACAAGGTGGGCTTCGGTCCGTTCCCTGGCGATGTTTATCACGTGCCGTTCCCGGTGACGTATCACGGCGTGACGACCGAGGACAGCCTCGCTGCGATCGAGCAGTTGTTCAAGTTCGACGTC
This sequence comes from Steroidobacter gossypii, assembly GCF_016801985.1. Lineage (GTDB taxonomy): Bacteria > Pseudomonadota > Gammaproteobacteria > Steroidobacterales > Steroidobacteraceae > Steroidobacter > Steroidobacter gossypii. The sequence goes on from NZ_JAEVLS010000002.1 coordinate 915,497, forward strand.
GAGCCCTCGCGCGTCGCGGCGATCATCATCGAGCCGGTGCTGGGCGAGGGCGGTTTCTACGCCGCGCCGCCCGAGTTTCTCAAGGCGCTGCGCGCGCTTTGTGACAAGCATGGCATCGTGTTCATCGCCGATGAGATCCAGACCGGCTTCGCGCGCACCGGCAAAATGTTTGCTATCGAACACTACGGCGTCGAGCCGGACCTGATGACCATGGCGAAGAGCCTTGCCGGCGGCTTTCCGCTCGCGGCGGTGGTCGGCAAGCAGCAGATCATGGATGCGCCGATCACCGGCGGTCTCGGCGGAACCTACGCTGGCTCGGCGGTGAGCTGTGCCGCCGCGCTCGCCGTCATCGAGGTGATGGAAAAAGAAAAGCTGCCGGCGCGCGCCGTGCAGGTCGGTGAAGTTCTCATGCAGCGGCTGCGCAAGCTGCAGGCCGAGTTCAGCTGCGTGGGTGAAGTGCGGGGCCTGGGCGCGATGGTGGCGATGGAGTTGGTGCGCAATCGCGACCCGCATGCGCCCGATGCGGATCTTGCCAAGTCGCTGGTTCAGCGCGCGGCGGCCAACGGACTGGTGCTGTTGTCTTGCGGGATCTACGCCAACGTCATTCGTCTGCTGGTGCCGCTCACGGCCTCCGATGCCATCATCACCGAAGGCCTGGACATCATCGAAAGATCACTCCGGGAAGTGGTTGCGGCGGCGACGCCGGTGGCCGCGACCGGTTGAGCTGTTGGCGACCTTCCGGCGGCGCGGGCCCGGTAGGGCAAGCGGCAACAGACCCAGGACCAGCAACCACCAGTCGAAGTTGCCGCCGCCGCCGTCGCCAGTGCCGATCGGCGTGCTCGCCGGCGGCGTCTGTGGCTCTGGCGGAGTGCTGGTGACCATCGCGAAGTCGGTGTCGTCGATCGTGCCGACGTCATCGGTCACCCGCAGTCGCAAGGTGAAGCGACTGTTGCCACTGACTTGCAGGGTCGTCGACGCGGCTGTCGTGTCGACGATGGTTGGCGTGGCGCCCGTCACGTCGAGCACACTCCACTGATACGAGCTGACGGTGCGCCCCGGCGCACCGAAGCTGGTGCTGCCGCTGATATTCACGGCCACGTTCGGTTCGATGGTGGCAGTCGATTGCACGATGCCGAAAGGTTTGAGCGCAGCCTGTACGGCGGCGAAGGTGTTGAGCATGCCGGCGCCGCAAGTCAGCGTGGTACAGATGCACTCGTAGCCCTGCACGAACGTGGTCGGCACACGGCAAATCAAAGTCGTCGCATCGCTCGAGGTGGGGAAGGGCGTGGCCGATTCTCTCAATAGTGTCGTGAACTGGGCCGGCGTCAGCGCCGGATTCACCTCGTGCATCAACGCCGCCGCGCCCGCCACCATCGGCGCGGCGAAGCTGGTGCCGAAGTTGACCCGAGACACCGCGTCTGTATGACCGTTGCCCGCCGGATCGGGGCCACGGGTGCTGCTGTTGATCGGCACCTGGACGTGATACACACACGGCGCGTCGTTGCTGAAGGGCGGACCCTCGTTGATGCAATTGCCAGCCGGCGCGGCGATGTCCGCACCCGTGCCGAGATTGCTGTAGCCCACCTTGGTGCCTGCGTGACGGACGCCGCTGACGCCCAGCACGCCGTTGCAGTTGGCCGGAACGCCGACGGGAATACCCTCGTTGCCGACCGAGGCGACGATCAATGTGCCGGCCGCCGTGATTTCATCGACCGCGCTCTGATAAGCGGCGTTGCATTCCTCATTGCCGCCCAGGCTCATGTTGATGATGCTGGCGGGCGTGGGATTCAGTGGAGCGCCGTCCACCGGCAGGCCGGCCGCCCAGCGCATCCCGTCGATGATGTCCGAATCGTCGCCGCCACATTTGCCCAACACGCGCACCGGCAGAATGCGCGCATCCCAGGCGGCGCCGGCCATGCCCGCGCCCTCGTTTGAGGCGGCGGCGATCAAGCCGGAGACTCGGGTGCCGTGCCAGGAGGAGCTCGATCGAAGCGCGCAGCCGCCGAAGACCGACGGATTCTGGGTGCGGTCGGCCTGCTCCAGCCAGTCGCCCGGATCGGTCGCGTCGCTGTCCCAGCCGTCGCTGTCGTTGGCGTTGAGCTCATTGGAAATGAAGTCAAAACCCTCGAGCACCTTGCCCATCAGATCGGGATGGTCGGGCAGCACGCCGGTATCGAGCACGGCCACGACGGTGTCGACCTCGGGTCGGCCGGTGACGATGTCCCAGGCCTGATCGGTGCGCGTGGCGGCGACCTCGATGCTCTTGAAGTACCACTGATTGTCGAACAGCGGATCGGAGGGCAGCGCCTGGATCTGGCGTCGCTTGTCGGCGACGGCGAATTCCACGTCCGGATCGGCATTGAGCCGATCGAGCACCGCCTGCAGCTCGGCGCCGCTCATGCGGCGGTCCAGCTTGAAGACTTCGGTGGTGGGGGTACTGCGCCGTTTGTGCCGCATCGACTGGCCCGAGCGGGTCGACAGCTTGCTGGCGCGCTGAGAGGTGCTGGCCGACAGCGTCTGCTTCGCGCCGCTGCGCCACTTCACGATGATCTGGTCGGTCGCATCCTGGCCCTGCGGCCGCAGCGGACCTCGATAGTCCTGCGCCCACGCCGGCACGGCGAGCACAGCGGACAGGACGATGGCGAACAGCGATTTCATTGAGCGATTCCTTGCAAGCCCTCGACGAGTGTACGTCGCGCCTGAACATAAGGTAAGCATGCGCTTGGTGTACGGCGGATGAATGTTTGCGACCCGCCTCGAGGCGCCTCCATCATCCACATCCAATTGGACGCGGCGTGCGAATCGACTCGAGGTCATACATTCGGTCATCCACCCATTCGCCCTCACAAACGTCCTGGATTCCGTGACGTAGCGCACGATGAACACCTTGCGAGCGCCGTTGCCGGGCCGGTAGCATCCATCGCGAATTTAACAATACTCAGCGCGAAACATTCCGGGATGGCAGGCAGTCGCAAGCAATCGCAGGGAGGAGCAAGTGCGGGCGCATTTGTTTCTGCATGTACCAAATCGCAATCATCGGCGCCGGCCCCGCGGGCCTGAGCGCAGCCGCACGCGCCGCTGCGCGTGATCGACAGGCGAGGCGCAGTAGCCCCAGCTACATACTGCTCGAAGGCTTCAGCGCCCACGCCAAGACCATCCAGCGCTACCAGAAGGGCAAGCATGTGATGGCCGAGCCGGGATTCCTGGATCTGCGCAGCGATCTGGGCTTCGGCGCCGGCAGCCGCGAAAAAATTCTGTCGGCGTGGAGCGACGGTCTCAGCCAGCTCAACGTCAACATTCGATACAACGCCGAGGTGCGCAAGATCGGCGGCGGCAAGGGCGCGTTCTCGATCCAGCTGGTCAGCGGCGAAGTCATCCAGGCCGCCTTCGTGGTGCTGGCCATCGGCCTGGAAGGCAACCCGCGCAAGCTCGGCACGCCCGGCGAGGACCTGGCGCGCGTTCAATATCAGCTGGACGATCCCAAGGAATTCAGCAACGAGACCATCCTGGTGGTGGGCGCGGGCGACTCGGCCATCGAAAACGCGCTGGCGCTGGCCGAGCAGAACGACGTCTGGATCCTGAATCGCGGCAAGGAATTCAGCCGCGCCAAGGATGCGAATCTCAACGCAGTCGTGGCGGCCATCACCGATCCGCGCCGGCGGCTCAATTGTTACTACGAGACCAGCATCAAGAGCGTGACTCAGACCGGCGGGGCGGTGCCGCTCACGGTGGTGATGCAGACGCCCGCGGGCGAGAAGACGGTGCAGTGTCATCGCATCATCGCGCGCCTGGGCGCGATCCCACCGCGCAAGTTCGTGGAGTCGATCGGCATCAAGTTCCCGAACGAGCGGGCGGATGCGATCCCGGCCCTGTCGCGCCACTACGAGAGCAACGTGCCCGGCGTCTACATCATCGGCTCGCTGGCCGGCTTTCCGCTGATCAAGCAGGCGATGAACCAGGGCTACGACGTGGTCGAGTTCATCAACGGCAACGACGTGAAGCCGGCCGATCATCCATTGCTCGAATATCAGTTTTTCGGGCTGCCGTTCGAGCGCACCGTGGACGAGATCGTGGAGCGCTTCCAGACGCTGATCCCGATGTTTCGTGAGATGAATGCGCTCGCATTTCGGGAGCTGGTGATCGAGAGCGATCTGATGGTGGCGTTTCCGCCGGGCGCGGAGTTCGAGGATGCGCGCCGGCGCATGGCGCAGCTGCAGAAGAAGCTCGCCAAGAAAGATCCGCAGCCGCGCATGACCCGCGTCATCCGCGAAGGCGAGGTAATCTATCAGCCCGGTGAGTTCGGCACCTCCTTCTTCACCATCGTGGACGGCGAAGTGCTGCTCGAAGCCACCGGGCCACAGAAGATTCGCACGCGCCTGGGGCGCGGCGAGTTTTTCGGCGAGATGAGTCTGCTCTCCGGCAGGCCGCGTCTGGAAAAGGCCATCGCGGGTCCCGGTTGCATCCTGGTGGAAACGCCGCGCCGGACCATGCTGAAGCTGATGAACTCCAACGAGGAGGTTCGCAGCGGCATCGACTGGATTTTCATCGTGCGCGAGTTGCAGCGGCATTTCGCGCCGTTCGCCTCGCTGAGGGAGCTACGCAACATCGCGACCCGCGTGACGTTGCGAAAGCTCAAGGCGGGCGAAGTGTTGTTTGCGGAAGGCGAGACGGGCGACTCGCTCTTCGTGCTGCGCTCGGGTGCGATCACGTTGCTACGTCGCCAGGGCGAGGCCGACCAGCTCGTCTCGCAGGTTCGCTCCGGCCAGCTGATCGGCGAGATGGCGCTGATGGGCGATCCGATCCGGCGCGAAACCGCCACCGCCAACGTGGCGGCGGAGTTGATCGAGATCAAGCGTCGCGAATTCCTCGAGCTCACACGGCGCGACGACGCACGCCTGGACCCGTTGCAGAAAGATGTGAGTCGGCGCGTGGTCGACAAGGCACGCATGCAAGTGCGGCCCGAAGCGGGCACGCTGATGAACTTCCTGATGGACGAGGGGCTGGGCGAGGCGACCAACGTCCTGGTCATCGACGAGGCGCTGTGCGTCGGTTGTGACAACTGCGAGAAGGCCTGCGCCGAAACGCATCAAGGCGTGTCGCGACTGGATCGCGAGGCCGGCGCCACCTTTGGCAACATTCACATCCCGATTTCCTGCCGGCACTGCGAGCAGCCTCATTGCATGAAGGATTGCCCGCCGAACGCGTTGCGTCGATCGGAAACTGGCGAGGTTTACATCAACGAAACCTGCATCGGCTGCGGCAATTGCGAGGCGAACTGTCCGTACGGCGTGATTCGCATGGTGTACGACGCGCCGAAAAAGCCCGGCCTGGTGTCGTGGATGATCTTCGCCATGGGCAGTGGCCCCGGCGAGCAGCCCGACTACAAGCCCTCGGCCAAGTCCAAGGAAAAAGGCAAGAAGGCCACCAAGTGCGATGCCTGCGTCGGCATCAAGGGCGGCCCGGCGTGCGTGCGCGCCTGCCCGACCGGTGCGGCCATTCGCATCGGTCCGGAGCAGTTCGTCGACCTGGTCGAGGAGCGGAAGCGGTGATTCACCGCAATCTGCTTTCCTATCGCGGAGCCCGCTACCTGTGGTGGTCGCTGGGACTGATCGTGGCTTCCTGCATTTTGTATGTGACGCAGGGCGACGCCCAGCCGCCCAATGGCGGCACCTGGCAAGGCTATGTGCTGGGCACGGTCGGAGCGCTGCTCATCGTGTGGCTCACGCTCCTGGGCATCCGCAAGCGCCGCTACAGCTCCACTATGGGAACGGTGCAAGGCTGGACTTCGGCGCATGTGTATCTGGGCTCGGCGCTGATCGTGGTCGCGACGCTGCATTCGGGACTGCAGATTGGCTGGAATCTGCACACGTTTGCGTATGTGCTCATGTGCGTGGTGATTCTGAGCGGCTTCTTTGGTTTGTACACCTACATGAGTTATCCGCAGCTCATCTCGAAGAATCGCGAGGGTGGAGCGCGAGCCGAGTTGTTTGCGGAGTTGTTCGAGCTGGACCGCAACGCGCGCGCCGTAGCGAGTCGCTGCGCGCCCGATGTGGCGATCGCCGTCGACAGCAGCATCGAACGCACCACGCTGGGCGGCGGGATTTATTCGCAGTTGTTCAGTCGTGACGACTCGTACTTCGTTCGCGGCGCCGGCAAACCCGTGCGCAACACCGACCAGCAGCAAGTCATCGACTTCGTGGGCGCGCGTTTGCCGCGCGCCGCAAAGGGCGCCGAAGCCGCCAACTTGCAACAGCTCATCGTGTTGTTGTGCCGACGGCAGGCGGTGTTGCGCCGAATCCGCCGCGACATTCGTTTGTATGGTTGGCTGAAGATCTGGCTGTACTTCCATGTGCCGGTCACCATCGCGCTGCTCGTGGCGCTGGTGCTGCACATCATCGTGACGTTCTTCTACTGGTAGCGCGGGCTCAAGGATATGGACGCACTACTACGCGAGCTTCGAGAAGGTCCCGACGGGATCGCCGAATACTACGATACCGAGATCTCCAGCAAAGAGCTGACCATCGGCAGCTCCGCCGATCGCAACATCCAGCTGTTGGGCCGTGGCATCGCGGCCGAGCACGCCGTGATCCGCCAGGCCGGCGCACAGCTCGAGCTGGAATGCCGGCGAGGCGAGTACGTGCGCCTCAACGGCAAGAAAAAAGCGACCGCGAGACTCTCCATCGGCGATGTCATCGAGCTGGCGGGGCATCGGCTGCGTATCGCGCAGCCGCCACCGGGATTCTCCGTCGCCATCGAGCTGCAGCCGAACGATCAGATCGACGCCAGCACGTTCGAAAGCGCGTTTCGCACCGACCTGTCGCAGACCTGGCTCGGCAAGCGCACTATGGCGTGGGCAGGTGTGGCCGTGGTGATGCTGTTCGGTTTGATATTGCCATTGATGGTGTACAAGGCGCATCGCGCCGACAATCCCGTGCCCTCGTGGTTTCCTGGCGATGAGTTCTGGAATTCGGGACCGCTGCATCAGGTGCATCAGCAAGCGATCGGCGACCGCTGCGAGACGTGCCACGAGAAGTTGTTCCAACGCGTGCAGGACTCGGCGTGCGAGACCTGTCATCGCACCACGCACGATCACATCATGCCGGCGCGTCTCGCGCTCACCGAGCTCGGGCCGACGCCGCGCTGTGCCACCTGTCATCGCGAACACAACGAACCGCAAACGTTCCTGGTCAACCGCAGCGACAGCAGCTGCATCGATTGCCATGGCAAGCCGCAGCACGGCTTCGGTGAGATCAAGATGGATCCGGTGAACGGGTTCGCTCTCGACCGGCATCCCGAATTCAAAGCGCATCTGCTGGCATCGGTCGCCGGACAGGCGGCGGGACGCGGCTTCAGCTACGACTGGAAGACCGTGGTCGCCGAGTTGGACAAGGCCGTGGAGCAATCCAACCTGAAGTTCTCGCATCGTCAGCATCTCGATCCGAACCGGGTGCTGCGACGTGGCGATAGCAAACCCATGAACTGCGCGGATTGTCACCGCCTCGAGCCGGATGGCGAGCACTTCGAACCGATCACTCAGGAGAAGCAGTGCGCGCAATGTCACGAGCTGACGTTCGATCCGGGCGCGCCCGATCGACAGCTGCCGCATGGCAGGCCGCGCGAAGTGGTGCTCACGTTGCAGGACTACTTCACGCGCAAGTTTTCTGACCCGAACTTCGGTCGCGTCGCCACGCGTGAGCGTCGCCGCTTGCCAGGACAGGATCGGGAAGAGGAGACCTGCGACGGCGAGCCGTTCGACTGCGCCATGCGCAGCGCGAAGAAGGAGATCGAAAGTCAGTTCACACGGCGCGGCTGCGTCGGCTGTCACGCCGTCATCGACACCAAGGTCGCCAATGTGTTCGACCGGTTCCAGGTCGTGCCCATCCGGTTCGCGCGCGACTATTTCCCGGCCAACCGCTTCGACCATCGCAGTCATCAGATTCAGGGAAAGCTGACGGGCGACGACGCGTGCCTGTCGTGTCACGCCGCCAAAAAATCCACCGACAGCAGTGATCTGATGGTGCCCGGAATTGCGAAATGCACGGAGTGTCATGGCGACAAAGCCGCCGCCGAAAGAGTCACCGTGCAATGCGTGAGCTGCCACGAATATCACCCGCGTCAACCCTCGCTGCTGGATGCTATCGGCACGCAGACGAGGAATCGCGAAACCGAAACCGCGCCTCGCGCCGAACTCGCTGGATTATGAAAGACGTTTCCACCCCATCGCGTGCGAGGCGACTGTTGCTGCTGCCGTTCATGGCGGCGCTCCTGGTTGCCTGTTCCGGCGGCTCGTCAGTGACTCCAGACACCGGCACCGACGTGAGCAATCCGGGCTGTAACGGCAGCTGTTTGAACACGGGCTTCAATCTCACCGTCGCCGACGTGCAACAAGTGATCGCGCAGGGCGTGGCTGAAGCGCAGGCCCGCGGCGTGAACGCAACGATCGCGGTCGTGGATCGCGTCGGCAATGTGCTCGCCGTGTATCGCATGGGTGACGCGTCGACACGCTCGGTGACGGTCACGACGTCACCCGCGGGTGACGCGCCGATTTCGGGTGGGCTGGAAGGAATTCGCCTGCCGACGCAGGCGTTGCAGCTGTTCATCGATCATGCCGCCGCCATCGCCAAGGCAGTGACGGGCGCGTATCTGTCTTCGGAAGGCAACGCCTTCTCGACGCGTGTCGCCAGCCAGATCGTACAGGAGAACTTCAACCCGGGTGAACAGCTGCAGCCGGCCGGCCCGCTGTTCGGAGTGCAGTTCAGCTCGCTCGCGTGCTCGGATCTGGTCCGTCAGTTCAACGGCACCGCCCCGAGCATCGGGCCACAACGCACACCGCTGGGATTGTCAGCCGATCCGGGCGGCTTCCCACTGTACAAGGGTGGCACCGTCGTCGGTGGCGTGGGTGTGTTGGCCGATGGTTTCTACACCATCGACAAGAGCATTCTCGACCGCGACGTAGATATCGATGAGGCGATCGCGCTTGCCGCGACATTCGGGTTCAGCGCGCCGGTCGATCGACGCGCCGACCGCATCACGGTCGATGGCAAAATCTTGCGCTTCACCGACGTGGAGTTCGCGGAGCTGAGCACGAACCCGCAGCTGGCGCCGGGTTTCGCATCGCTCGCGCCGACGGTGGGACAGGTGATCCCGGTGTTGGGTTACACCGACGGTGTGATTCGCGACGGCACCGTGTTCGGTCAGCCGGGCTCCGGCATTCGACCCGATGCGGATCAGAATTTCCCAGGACGCGATGCTTTCGTGCTGGTCGATGAGACCAATACGTTGCGTTTTCCGCCGCGCACCGGCACTGACGCCGCTGTGGTCGGTGGGGCAGTGCTTTCCGAGAGCGAAGTTCGCACGTTGTTACAATCAGCACTCGATGTAGCAAATCGCGCGCGTGCGCAGATCCGCCGTCCGACAGGTTCGCAGGCTCGTGTCACGATCTCGGTGGTCGACACTCAAGGTGCGATTCTCGGCATCGCACGCACGCGCGATGCGCCACTGTTCGGCACGGATGTTTCTTTGCAGAAGGCGCGAACGGCAGCGTTCATGTCCTCGAACACAGCTGCGGCGTTCGTCGCCACGCTGCCCGATGCGAAATATCTTGCCACGACCGACGCCGGCGCCAGCGTGGTCCGCGCCATTCCATTGAATAGCTACGTCGCTCAGTTCCAGGCGTTCATGAACAATCCGAATGCCCTGGCGGACGGATCGATCGCGTACACCGATCGCGCGTTCGGCAATCTGGCGCGGCCGTTCTTTCCGGACGGCATCAACTATGAAAACCAGGGGCCGCTGAGCAAGCCCAGGGGCGAGTGGAGTCCGTTCTCCACCGGCATGCAGCTGGATCTGTCGATCAACGCGATCCTGCAACACGTATTGTTCGTCTCCGGCTTGCCGGTGCCCGACGTGGCGCCCGGCTGCGCCGGCGTGCAACTGGCCAACGATCTGAGCAGCGTCGGACAGACCATCGCCGGAGTGCGACTGGGCAACGGCTTGCAGATCTTCCCGGGCAGCGTGCCGATTTATCGTGGCAATACGTTGATCGGTGGCATCGGCGTGTCGGGCGATGGTGTCGATCAGGACGACATGATCGCGTTCCTGGGCTTGCAGAATGCCGGTCAGGCGCTCAATGGCGCGATCAACAATGCGCCCCCCGAGATGCGCGCCGACACGCTGACGCCGATGGGTGTGCGTCTTCGCTACGTGCAGTGTCCGCAAGCGCCGTTCATCGACGTCACGGACGACAACGTGTGTGGAGGGATGTGACGTGAGGAAAAGACGTCGACCACTAACGACCTCGTTGCTGACCCTCAGCACTTTCGTTGTCACTGCCACTGCGTGGTCGACGACGGCGAGTGCGCAGGAAGTTTGCTATCAGGACGACGTCGGGCGCATCGTGAAGCGCCGTCGTCCCGGTTACACGGAAGTGCCTTGTCCGCAGGAGGGCGCCGCGCCTCAAGCGCCGATCCCAAGTGAAGGCGTGCCGCCGCCGGAGACACAGCAGGTCGTGCCCGTGCCCACGCCGCAGCGAGTCGTGCCGTTGCCGCCGCGTGAAGCGCAACCCGACGTGCCAGCTTCCGTTGAAGACACCGGCCGCGCGCCTCGTCGGCGAACGATCGAGCGTGCGCCGCCAGCATCCATTTCGCCAATCCCGCGTCCCGGGCTTGCTGATTTCGTGGACTCGGTGCCCATGCCCGATCGCTGGCGCATCGTCGACACGCTGGGTTACAAGGAACGTTGGTGGGATCCATACAACCGCAACGTGCTGAAAGCGGACAAGCCGGTGGTCGGCGAGGATTGGTTCTTCAATCTCGGCCTGATCTCCGACACCGTGTACGAGCTGCGCGAAGTGCCGACACCCGTGGGCGCGATCTCCACCGATCAGCCGGGCGGCATCGACGTGTTCGGCAGCTTCGATCAATGGTCGATGTCCCAGAACGTCAGCGCCGAGCTGGTCTATTACAAGGGCAACACGGTCTTCAAGCCACCTGACTGGGAATTCCGTGTCACGCCGGTGTTTTCGTACAACTACACCGAGCTGGAAGAAGTGCAGGGCGTGAATGCCGATGCCCGACGCGGCCTGGACCGTGACGACACCTTCGTCGGCTTGCAGGCGGCGTTCGTGGATCGCCACATTCGCAATGTTTCGGACAACTACGATTTCGACAGTTTCCGGATCGGCATCCAGCCGTTCTCGTCGGACTTCCGTGGCTTCTTGTTCCAGGACAATCAGCTTGGCGCGCGCCTGTTCGGCACGCGCGACAACAACAAGTGGCAGTACAACATCGCGTACTTCCGTCGCCTGGAAAAGGACACCAACAGCGGCTTGAACGACGTGGGTGAGACGCCGCGTGAGGATGACGTGTTCGTGGTGAACCTGTATCGGCAGGATTTCCCGGTGCTGGGCTTCACCTCGCAAGCCACGGTGCTCCACAACCGCAATCGCGACGACGAGATTTTCTACAACGCCAACGGTTTCATCGAGCGGCCGTCGTCGCTCGGGCTGGAGAACCTGCGCGAGTACGATGTGACCTATGTCGGTTATAACGGCGACGGTCACTTCGGCCGGCTCAATCTGACGACTTCGGTGTATTACGCGTTCGGCGACGAAACGCCGAGCGTGTTCGTCAACCAGGAGGTGGATATCAGCGCCGTGTTCGCGGCCGCTGAGTTGTCGGTGGATTTCGATTGGATCCGTCCACGCCTGTCGCTGCTCTATGGCAGCGGCGACGACAATCCGTTCGACGACGAGGCCAATGGCTTCGACGCGGTGTTCGAGAATCCACAGTTCGCCGGCGCGGACACCAGCTACTTCATTCGCCAGGCCGTGCCTTTGATCGGCGGCGGCCGGGTGGCGCTGGCGACTCGTAACGGCGTGTTGAACAACTTGCGCTCGTCGAAGGAGCAGGGGCAGTCGAACTTCACCAATCCCGGCGTGCTGCTGGCGGGACTGGGCGTCGACATGGACCTGATGCCGACCCTGCGCGTCTCGCTCAATGCCAACTCGCTGTACTTCGACGATACGGCGGTGCTCGAGGTGGCGCGCAATCAGGGGCCCATCGACAAGCACATCGGCTACGACGTGTCGGCTTCATTGATCTATCGCCCGCTGATGTCGCAGAACATCGTGGTGCGGGCGTCGTACGCGACCCTGATTGCCGGGGATGGCTTCGATGCGCTGTTCCCGGACGAGGATCCGGGCTACTTCCTGCTCAACGCCATTTTCGCCTACTGAGCTTGCGACCCGATGATGCGAAAGATGCCAACAGGGAAACTCGGTCACATCGCCCGCACGGCGGGGCAGGCGCTGCTCGTGCTGTGCGCGTTCAGCGGCGTGGCCTCCGCCGGTTTGTTCGGCAGCGACGAGCCGAAATACGTGACGGCGCCGCCGGCGCCGAAAAGCCAGACCGACGACATGGTGCGAGCCAAGACCGAAGGCTGCCAGACCTGTCACACACAAACTGATTCCAACACCATGCACTTGAACCCGGCGGTGAAGCTGGGTTGCACCGACTGTCACGGCGGCGATGCGAGCGTGCGCCTGGCGCCTGGCGTCACGCGTGGGACCGACGCTTATATGAAGCAGCAAGAGCTCGCTCACGTGCTGCCGCGGTTCCCCAAGGAATGGAACTATCCGTCCAGCGCCAATCCCGAGCGCAGCTACACGTTGCTCAACCGGGAAAGCCCCGAATTCATTCGCTTCATCAATCCCTCCGACTACCGCATCGTGCGCGAGTCGTGCGGCGCCTGTCACATGGAGATCATCGAAGCGACCTCGCGCAGCATGCATACCACGGGCGCGATGCTGTGGGGTGGCGCGGCATATAACAACGGCATCCTGGATTTCAAACAGTACATCCTCGGCGAATCGTACGATCGCGACGGCAAAGGCGTGCTGCTCAAAGGGCCCAAAATCCCCGATCACCTGATCGATCAGGCCGCCATCGCTGGCATCCTGCCGCAGCTGTATCCGCTGCCGTCGTGGGAGACGATCTATCCCGGCGACATCTTCCGCGTGTTCGAACGCGGCGGACGAAACATCGGCAACTTGTTTGCAGAGACGGGCCTGCCGAATGCGCTCGGCCAGCTGCAACGTATCGAGGAGCCGGGGCGGCCGGATTTCCGTCAGTCGAATCGTGGACCGGGCACCGGCGCTCGCATCGCCGTGCCGGTCATCAACATCACCAAGACGCGCTTGAACGACCCGCTGCCGTGGTTCATCGGCACCAACGATCAGCCCGGCGACTATCGCCATTCGGGCTGCGCGTCGTGTCACGTGGTGTATGCGAACGATCGCGACAAGCGTCACTCGAGCATTTACGCCAAGTTCGGCCATGAAGGCCTGACGCGCACCGTCGATCCCACCATCAGCAAAACCGAGCCGGGGCACCCGTTGACTCACACGCTGACGCGCTCCGTGCCGAGCAGCCAGTGCATGGTCTGCCACATGCACCAGCCGAACATGTTCATGAACAGCTTCCTCGGCTACACCATGTGGGACTATGAGTCCGACGCGCCGTTCATGTGGCCCGAGAAGCAGCAGTACCCGGACAGCGAAACGATTCGCAAGGTGCTGGATCGCAATCCGGAGGGCGCGGCCACGCGCGGCAAATGGGCGGATGTGGAGTTCCTGAAGCAGGTGTCCGAGTTGAATCCGCAGCTCAAGGATACGCAGTTCGCGGACTATCACGGTCACGGCTGGAACTTCCGTGCGGTGTTCAAGCGCGATCGTAAGGGCAATCTGCTCGACGCCAACAATCGCATCGTGAGCGATGACGATCCGCAGAAGTTCAAGAAGGCGGTGCACATGTCGTCCATCCACGTGGATGTCGGCATGCAGTGCGTAGACTGCCACTTCGCGCAAGATAATCACGGCAATGGCTACATCTACGGTGAAGTCGCCGCTGCGGTGGAGATCGACTGTAAGGACTGCCACGGCACCGCGTTGCAACTGCCGAATCTCTACACGTCGGGCCCGGCCGCATTGGGCGGCGGCGTCGACATGACCACGCTGCGTACGCCGGACGGTCGGCGTCGCTTCGAATGGGTGGGCGATACGTTGTATCAGCGCTCGATGATGGAGCCCGGTGTCGAGTGGCGCATGAGCCTGGTCAAGCGCACCGTCGATCCGAAAAGCGCCGAGTACAACCCGAAGGCGGCGCGCGCCAAGCTGATGAGCAAGAACACCACGACGCAGGTCTGGGGCAAGGGTGTGGGAGCCAACGAGCTCGCCCACGCCGACGAGAACGTCGAGTGTTACATGTGCCATACCTCGTGGACCACGAGCTGCGGCGGCTGTCACTTGCCGATCGAGGCGAACGCCAAGACCACGCGCAATCACTACGAGGGCGGCGAAACCCGCAACTTCGCCACCTACAATCCGCAGGTGGCGCGCGATGAGATGTTCCTGCTGGGCCGTCGCGAGCCGGCCGCTGGCGGCAAGATCGCTCCCGTGCGATCGAGCTCGGCGCTGGTGCTGTCGTCGACCAATGCCAACCGCGAAAAGATCTATATCCAGCAGCCGCCCATCGCGGCGAGCGGCTACAGCTCACAGGCGTTCAATCCTCACTATCCGCACACCGAGCGCAAGACCGAGACCAAGACCTGCAGCGACTGTCACTTGTCGAAGGAAAACGACAACAACGCCATCATGGCGCAGTTGCTGGCGCAGGGAACCAACTTCATCAACTTCGTCGGCTACAACGCATACGTCGGCGGCGCCGGTCAGATCAGCGCCGTAACTGTGACCGAGTGGGATGAGCCGCAGGCCGTCATCGGCAGCTATCTGCACCGATACGCCTATCCCGACTGGTTCAACAAGCACAACGACAAAGGCCGCGAGCTGCAGAATGGTTACAGCCACAACGCAGGTGAGGTGCGCTGTCTGCAACTGCGCGGCGAGTATCTGTATGTGGCCGAAGGCCGCGGTGGCCTGCAGGTGTACGACGTTGCGAGCCAGGGCAACAAGGGCGTGTCGCAACGCCTGATCACGGCGCCCTTCAGTCCGCTGGGTCACGATACCCAGGTCAATACCAAAGATGCGACCTGCGTGGCGCTGCCGACCAACCAGCCGATTCATCCGCCGCGGAATCAGGGCGAGAAGATGCGCGTGGCGAATATGGAGCAGCCATTTCATCCGCTCTACAACTACGCGTATGTCACCGACTCGAAGGAAGGATTGATCCTGGTCGACGTCAACACCATGGCCGACGGCGAGCCGCGCAATAACTTCCTCAAGCGTGCGGTGACGTGGAATCCGGGCGGCGTACTCAATGGCGCGCGGCACATTACGGTCGGCGGCTACTATCTGTACATCACCACCGACAAGGGGCTGGCGATCGTCAGTGTCGATGATCCGCTGAAGCCGATGATGGTTGCGGAAGTGCCGCTCCAGAACGCGCACTCGTCGGCGTTGCAGTTCCGCTATCTGTTCGTGACCGATGCGGAAGGCCTGAAGACCATCGACGTGACCGACCCCAGAGCGCCGCGACTGGTGCCGAACAACACCATCCGCATGAAGAACGCGCAGCGTGTGTTCGTGGCGCGAACCTACGCGTACGTGGCGGCGGGCAGCGATGGCGTCGTGATCGTGGACGTCGAACGTCCGGAGCGAATGTTCGAATATCAGCGCTTCAGCGCGGGCGGCAAGATCACCGATGCACGCGACGTGATCGTCGCGACCACCAACGCTTCTCTGTTCATGTATGTCGCCGATGGCGAGAACGGACTGAAGGTCGTGCAGCTCACCTCGCCGGCTTCGCAGCCCAAGTTCTACGGCTTCAGTCCCGAGCCCAAGCCGGAGCTGATCGCGATGTATGAAACGAGCAAGCCCGCGCTGAGCCTGTCCAAGGGGCTGGAGCGCGACCGCGGCGTCGACGAGACGGGCGGGCAGATCGCGGTGTTCGGCCGGCGCGGCTCGCGTCCGTTGAGTCTCGAAGAGATGCGCAAGCTGTTCCTGAACGACAATGGGCAGCCCTGGTACGTCAGCGATCAGGTGGAACAGCAGATGTCTCGGCAGTAACGGGTCTCGGAGAACTCTATGGGACGGAGGCGAGGCGCCTTCTCGAAAACAAGAGCGCTGTGGCTGATGGTGGCCTTGGGAGCGAGCGTACCGGCGCTCGCGCTCGAGCCGGGTATTGCCGATTACAAACACATGGGAGTGGCGAGCTGCGCCACCAGCGTCTGCCACGGCAAGCTTGCTCCGCAGTCAGATAAAGACGTGGCGTTGAACGAGTATCGGATCTGGCAGCAGGAAGACCGGCACGCGCAGGCCTATCGCACTCTCGAACTGCCGGAGTCCAGGCGCATTGCCGCCAATCTGGGCTTGCCGAATGCGACGGCGGCGAAGATCTGCCTGGATTGCCATGCGGACAATGTGCCCTCGGACAAGCGCGGCCCGAAGTTTCAGATCAGCGACGGCGTGGGCTGCGAGGCCTGCCATGGCGGCTCGGAAAAATGGCTGGAGAGTCACGCAGCGGAGAACGCGACCCACAAAGACAACCTGGCGCGCGGCATGTATCCCACCGAACAGCCGTTGCGACGTGTTCAGGTGTGCCTGGGATGTCACCTCGGTACCAAGGATCAATTCGCCACGCATGCCATCATGGGCGCCGGTCATCCGCGGCTGAGCTTCGAGCTGGAGGCCTACACCACCAATCAACCGGCGCATTTCATCGTCGACGAAGACTACGATCGGCGCAAGGGCAAGATCGAAGGCATGAACCTGTGGGTCACCGGCCAGCTCGAAACCACGCGCCGCTACCTGTCGCTGTTGCAAACAAACATGTTCCATGGCGGCGGCATGTTCCCGGAGCTGGCGTTCTACGACTGCCACAGCTGCCATCATCCGATGGACAAGATCCGCTGGAATTCCGCGCGCGCCGGCGCCGGCATCAAGCCGGGATCGGTGCGTTTGCAGACCCAGAATCTCATCGTGTTGCAAGCCCTCATGGACACCTTCGAGCCGACCGCGACCAAACAACTCGCGGAGCTGACCAACGCGCTGATTCGCGCCGGGCAGCGCGATCGCGCCGCGGTGAACGAGGCTGCCAAGGCGTTGCTGAACTGGCTGGCGCCGCGCGATGCGCTCGCTCGAAAACAATATTCGAGCGCGGACGTGATTAAGATGCGCAAGACGCTCGCACGTTACGCAGCCAGCGACAAAGCCGGCGATTACGCGGCCGCGGAGCAGATCGTGCTGGGCCTGGAGAGCCTGAGCTATACGATCGGCGATCGCGCCAGCAAAAAAGCAGCGCTGGATGCGCTGTACAACGCGGTCAAGAACGACAACACGTTCAGCCCGCAACAGTTCGCTGCTGCCGCGGCCAACGCGCAGCGCTCTTTCTGAACGAGCCTCACCGTGCGCTTCAGAGCAACCCACAAACGATTCTCGGGTCGCACCCATCCCGGCCGCCGCGACGGGCCCAACGAAGACGTGGTCGGTTGGGACGAGGCGAGCAACTTCTGGTTCGTGGCCGACGGCATGGGCGGCCACGCCAGCGGCGATGTCGCCAGCCGGGTCGTGAAAGAAACATTGCTCGGCGAAGGGTTGACGCTGCCGCTGGTCGAGGCGATCCGCAAGGCGCACGAGACGGTGGCCGCGACCGCCAAGACCAACACCGCCTACGACAACATGGGCTCGACGGTGGTGGCGACGCGCATCGGTGAGCGAAAGGCGGAGATCGCCTGGGTGGGCGACAGCAGGGCCTATCTCTGGCGAGATGGCTCGCTGAGCGCAATCACGCGCGATCATTCCTATCTGGAAGTGCTGCGGACGCAGGAGAACCTTTCTGAAGAGCAGTTGCGCGGCCATCCGAATCGAAATCTGGTGACGCGTACCCTGGGGATCGGCACGCCGGAGCCTTCCGTCGCGACGCTGGCGCTGCAGCGGCGGGATTGGTTGCTCCTGTGCAGCGACGGGCTCAACGACGAGTTGGAGGATCGGGAGATCGCCGAGGTGTTGCGCACCCATCCGCAGCCGGAGCGGGCCACCGAGGCGTTGATCGAAGCGGCGCTGGCCAAGGGCGGGCGGGACAACGTCAGCGCCCTGGTGGTGGAATATGACGGCCCGAGCGCGAGCGACTTTTCGAGCGCGGGGTCGCAGAAACTCCGGGCAATGTTACCTATTATCGGCGGCATGGCGGCGGCTACGCTGGTGGCAGTCATGTGGTGGTGGTTCTATGGTCGCTGAGTCCAACGCAGTCCTGATAAAAGTCGGCAACAGTCGCGAGATCGCGCTGAAGCCGGAGACCGTGCTGGGCCGTCAGGCCGAGTGCGACGTATTGCTCACCGAAGGCCATGCTTCGCGCCGGCACGCCAAGGTGCTGCTGGCCGAGGGCAGCTATTGGCTGGAAGATCTGGGCTCCTCCAACGGCACCTTTCTCAACGGCAAGCGCATCACCGGCCGGGTGCGTATCGCGTCCGGCGATCGGTTGCGTTTCGATGTGGAGGAGTTTGATTTTCGAATCCACTCGCAGGCGCCGGTGGCACGAACGCTGCCCACGGTCGCTCGAGAGGAGGCGACCGCCTATCGCGCTCCCGAGTCGGCTGCCGTCGTGGCCGAGAGCAGCGGCGTGTTCAAGCGGCCTGGCGCGTGGGCGGATCCGGATGCGCTCGGCGACGGCGGCGTCAACAAGACCCAGTTCATCGATCCGGCGCAGATGAAACAGATGGCGAGCGCCTCGCCCATCCTCGCCAATCCGAGCGCGGTCGACGGCCCGCATCTGCAGGTGGTGTCCGGCAGCCGGGCAGGATTGAACATTCGTCTCGCGGTGGGCGATTCGGGCAATGCCGAGTGGACCATCGGCAGTCAGGCCGATCGCGAGGTGCAGTTCATGGACAGCGGCGTGTCGGCGTTGCACGCCAAGATCGTCAACGAAGGCGAGCGCTGGAAGGTGCTCGATCAGATGTCCGCCAACGGCACGTTCGTGAATGGCAAACGCGCCAATGTGAGCTATCTCGCCTCGGGCGATCGTGTGCGCTTCGGCCCGGTCGAATGCGTGTTCCATACCGACGGCAGCGGCGCGGCACGAATCACGGCCTCGCAACGGATGCTCGACCCCGGCCTCGGCGAGGGCGAGGAAACCAAGGGCAGGAGCCTGGTGGTCGCGACCATCGCCTTCCTGGCGACCATTGCCGTGCTGTTCGTGGTCTACAAGTTCCTGTTGTCGAAGTAGCTCAGATCAGCGTCAACAGATGCTTGGCGGCGGCCGGCGCTCTTTGTTTTGCGCCGTTGATGAAAAAGATGAACACGTCCCGCGGCTGCTTGGCCGGCACGGCGTCGGTCACATACGGCAGATCGTCCGGCGCGCCGCCCGAGGCCCACAGTCTGGCGCGTTCGCTCCACGCTTTGAGGTCTCGCTTGGAGTAGCCGGTCGGCTCCGACGCTTCGGCCTTGCGCAGCCGGGCGTACACGAAGTCGGCCGTGACATCGGCGAAGTTCGGAAATTCGTCGGTGTGCGCGAATACGGTGGCGACCGAATGTTTCCTCGCCAGCTCCACATACGCGGGGTCCATGAAGGTTTTGTGGCGCACCTCGAGCACGTGTCTCAGAGGCCGGCCATCCAACTCACGGGGCACCCCCGCCAGGAAGGCGTCGATGTCGGCGCCGTCGAAATGCAGCGTGGGCGGCAATTGCCACAGGATGGGGCCGAGCTTTTGCTGCAGCGATGACAGGCCGCTGTCCAAAAAGCGCGGCACGGACGGCAGCGCTTCGGAGAGCACCTTGCGATAAGTGAGATAGCGCGGCGCCTTGATGGAGAATACGAAGTCCTCCGGCGCATCGTCGCGCCACTTGGCGAACACGTCCGGCTTTTGCAGCCGATAGAACGTGCCGTTGATTTCGATGGCCGTGACCTGGCGGCTCGCATAGTTGAGCTGCGATTTCTTCGGCAGGTCGGCCGGGTAGAAGGTCTCTTCCCAGGGTTCGTAGGTCCAGCCGCCGATGCCGGCGCGAATTCTGCCCGCGGTCTTGCTCATGCTTTCCTCGACGCAGCTATCTTCAGCGCACCAGGTGTCGCACCGGGAGGCGCGACGAGCGCTTGATGGTATTGAGCACGATGCTCGAATGCACGTCGCGCACAGCGCGAATATGCATGAGCTTCTTCAACACCACGTTGCTCAGCTGTTCCAGGTCGGTGACCACCACCTGCAGCAGCAGGTCATACGCGCCGGTCATGGCGTGACAGCTCACCACTTCTTCCATGCTGTCCACGGCGCGACGGAACTGCTCGATGTTCTCGTCGGTATGACGAGTAAGGCGGACCTGCACGAATGCCTGCACCTTCAAACCGAGCCGGCTGGGATCGATGACGGCGGTGTAACCCTGAATGATGCCGTCGTGCTCCATGAGCTTGAGGCGTCGGGCGCACGGCGTACTCGAAAGGCCGACCTGCTCGGCGAGTTCGACGATGGGCAGGCGGCCGTCGCGTTGCAGCTCGTTGAGGATGGCAGCGTCGTAGCGGTCTAGATCCATGGCACCCCCTTTGGAGTGGAATCGGCTAATTTGAATGGCTGGCGTGGAGGTTATCACCAATCGGTGGCGAAATGGCGCCGTACTTTGTTGATTTCCGCTCCGCGGAGCGGCGTAGGCTGGCGTATGCGGCGCCACGCCGCTTGCCAAAGACACCGAGCTACATGAGCGCAGAACGACATTCGCTATTCGGCACCGGAGTGGGCAGTCCGAAGTTGCCGCAGCCCGACTGGCAGCGCGTGGTGCATACAATTCTGGTGTCGCGTGCGCTGGATGAGTTGGAAGAAACCCAGCTGCTGCCGGCTCGCAAAGTGCTCTATCAGTTCACCGCGCGTGGCCACGATGTCACGCAAGTCTTGCTTGGCCAATTGTTGACGGGCGCTCGCGACGGCATCGGTGTTTATTACCGTTCCCGGCCCTTGATGTTGTCAGTAGGCTTGCCACTCAAGGATGCGTTGGCTTCCACCATGATGCGCTCAGGCTCCGTCAGCGACGGCCGCGACATTGGCGTGGTGTTCAATCTTCCCAATCGTGACGGCGTCTGCGTGTTGCCTGCCTGCGGTGGCGTCGGCGCTCAGTACACGCCGGCGGTCGGCTGGGCGCAATCATTGCAATATCGCTCGCAGGTGCTGGGCGAAGCGGAGGCGAACGGCAGCATTGCAGTAGCTCACGGCGGCGATGCGTCCGCCGCCACCAATGGTTTCTGGTCGGCATTGACGATTGCCACCACGCAGCGCCTGCCGATCCTGTTCTTTATCGAGGACAATGGTTACGGCATCTCGGTGAAGTCCGATTTCCAGACCCCGGGTGGCAACATCGCCGCCAATCTGTCGGGCTTCAAGAATCTGCGCATCCTCGAGACCGACAGCGCCATGCCCGTGGAAGCGGCAGTGTCGATCGCTCGAGGCGTCGAAGCGGTGCGAGCGGGTCAAGGTCCGGTGTTGTTGCGCGTGGTGGTGCCGCGTCTCTCGGGACATTCCGGTCAGGATACGCAGACCTATAAGTCGTCCGAAGAAATCAGCGCCGAGCGTGCTCGCGACCCGCTGGTGAAGTTGCGGGCGCAGCTCGTGCCAGGTGTGATGTCGGAGCAGGCGTGGAGCGCGTTGGAACAGCGCGCTCACGAAGATGTGCAGGCTGCGCTGGCGGCCGTCGAAGCGAGCGCCGTTCCCGATGTGACGCGCTCGACCCGACATGTTTTCTCCGAACGCAACGAAGACGGCACGCTGGATCTGCAGCAGCAGGGTGGCTTGCCGGATGCCGGTATGAATCTGCCTGCCGGCAACGAGTCGCCGCGCTCCGAAGGCCCGCGCATCAACATGGTCACGGCGATTCGCCGCACCCTGGAGCACGAGCTGGCCATCAATCAGCGCGTCGTGGTGTTTGGTGAAGACGTGGGCCGCAAGGGCGGCGTGCACGCGGCCACCTTGGGATTGCAGGAGAAATTTGGCGCTTCTCGCGTGTTCGACACGAGTCTGTCCGAGGAGGGCATCATCGGTCGTGCGGTGGGTATGGCGCTGGCCGGCCTGATGCCGGTCCCGGAAATTCAGTTCCGTAAATACGCCGATCCGGCGGTCGAGCAGCTGAACGATTGCGGCACGATGCGGTGGCGTACGGCCAATCGTTTCGCCGCGCCGATGGTGGTGCGCATGCCGGGCGGTTTCTTCAAATGCGGCGATCCCTGGCACAGCCAGAGCAACGAGGTGCAGTTCGTACACGCCATCGGTTGGCGAGTGGCGATGCCGTCGAACGCAGAAGACGCAGTCGGATTGTTGCGAAGTGCTCTGCGTGGGAACGATCCGACGATTTTCTTCGAGCATCGGGCCATGCTCGATGGCGCGTGGGCCCGGCGGCCCTATCCGGGCGACGATTTCGTCGTGCCGTTTGGCAAGGCGAAGCTGTTGCGCGCAGGATCGGAGCTGACCATCATCAGCTGGGGCGCCATGGTCGAGCGTTGCGAGCAGGCCGCGGAACAGTCGAGCGTCGATGTCGAACTGCTCGACCTGCGCACCTTGATGCCTTGGGATCGAGAGGCAGTGCTGGCCTCGGTGCGCAAGACGCGTCGCTGCGTGATCGTGCACGAAGACAACCTCACAGCGGGCTTCGGTGCTGAGATTGCGGCGGTGTTGGCGAAGGAAGCATTCTTCGATCTCGATGCGCCGATCGAGCGCGTCACCATGCCGGATGTGCCGAGCCCGCACAGTCCGTTGTTGCTCGATTCGGTGGTGCCGAGCGTTGCTCGCATCACGGACGCCATCCGCCAGATCGCCAGTATCTAATCGAGAGGCTGAGGAATGACGACAACGATCGAAGTGCGCGCGCCCAGCGAACAATCCGAAGGCACGCGCTCGCAGGTCCAGCGTTGGTTGAAGAATATCGGCGAGACGGTGGCCGAGAACGAGCCGCTCATCGAAGTCGAAACGGACAAGGTGACCATCGAGATTCCCGCGCCGGCCGGCGGCGTGTTGCGCGAGATTCTCAAGCATGAGCAGGAGGAGATCGAGCCGGGCGAGTTGCTTGGAACGATCCAGTCGGCGGCTGACAGCGCGTCGCCTTCTGATGATTCCGCTGCTTCCGCAGATTCTGCTGATTCGGCGCCGGCCGCTGCTGCTGGGAGCCGGCCTCCGGCGCCAGGCGCCGAGGTTCGCATGGCGGCCTTCGCAGCGCATGCCGAGGCTTTGTCGACGGGGCGTAGCAGCCCGGCCGTGCGTCGTTTGATCGCCGAGCATGGGTTGGAGTCGGCGCCGATTCGAGGCACGGGGGCGGGTGGTCGGGTCACCGTCGATGATGTGCTCGCTTACGTCGCGGCTCAGCGGTCCGCGAGTCAGCGCCAAGAACGTCCGATGCCAACGGAAGCGGAGGCGGCGGTCGCCGGCCGCAAGGTTCCGCATTCAACCATGCGCAAGCGCATTGCCGAGCGCATGGTCGAGAGCTTGTTGCACACGGCGCCTCATGTGACGACGGTGTTCGAAGCGAACATGTCGGCGGTCATGGCGCATCGGGCGGCTCACAAGGAGGAGTTTCAGCGTCAGGGCGTTTCACTGACGTTCACGGCTTATTTCCTCGCTGCATGCGTGGATGCGATTCGCGAAGTGCCGGAGGCGAACAGCCGGTGGACGGAAGATGCGCTGATTGTTCCGGACACGGTCAATATCGGTGTGGCCACGGCGTTGGAAGGCGAGGGGCTGGTGGTGCCTGTCGTGCGCAACGTGCAGGGCTTGGATTTGTTTGGTATCGCCCGTGAGTTGGGTGAGGTCGTCGAGCGGGCACGGCTGGATAAGCTCACGCCCAATGATGTTCGAGATGGCACCTTCACGATTTCGAATCACGGCGTGAGCGGGAGCTTGGTGGCGACGCCCATCATCATCAATCAACCGCAGTCGGCGATTCTCGGCGTGGGCAAGTTGGAGAAGCGGGCGGTCGTTGTGACTGAGAGCGGCGAGGATCGGATCGTGATTCAGCCACGATGTTTCATCACGCTGACGTTGGATCATCGGGTGATGGATGGCCACCGCGCCAACCGGTTCCTGCAGGTGTTGGTGGATCGGCTGGAGAGCTGGAGCTAGTTGTCTGGCGCCGCGGTCCTACGCCACGCGGGCGTCGGTGTTTGGGTCGGCGCTGGGCAGGCCACCGAAGCGTTGGAAGATTTCCGCGGCGGGGGCGGGAAGCGCGCCGGCTTGGGTTTGCACGGTGGCGGACAGATAGTGCTCCGAGGCGGGAAACACCTTTGCGTACAGGTTGCGGCAGAGTTCCTGGGCGTCGCAGCCTGCCCATCCCTCCGGTAAGAGCGCCACGGGCAGCAGCGGGTCGCGCAAGTGAATCTTGCGGTACTCGTGCAGCAGCAGCGTGCGCAGGATGAACGCAACGTCTCCTGCGAGCGGAGCGTGGCCCGCGTCGTTCAAGGCGGCGGCGACAGGCGAGAACATCTCGATGAAGCGCTTGTAGCGACGCGCAAGGTCGTCGAGGTCCCAACCCATGGCGACCAGATTCGCGCTCGCCGCTTCCGAAAGAATCGAACCTCTCATCACGATCAGCTGACCGGACGACTGCAACTCATCGAGGCGGGCGTTGATCGCAGATTGTTTGTAAGTCGGGTGCGCGAACACACCCGGGGTAATCTGCCCGAAGCCCAGCCAAAGCAGCTCGTCCCGCAAATTATCGCGCCGGGTTTTGAGCGTGGGCGGCACGATGGCCATCGTCCACAGTCCATCCCAATCCTGCGGAGGCGCCCCGTAGATGCGCTGAGTCGCTTCGGCGAAGCGAGCGCGGCCATTCACAGTCAGGCTATAGAAGCTCGCGCGACCGCTGCGCTCGAAGCTTACCCAATCTTCGTTGGCGAGCCGTCCGATCGACGTCCGTACCAGCCGTTCGGTCAAGCCGAAAGGCATCGCCAGCTTGATCAAACTCGCAAGGGCGATGGTCCCGCCGCGCGGTGCGATGGCATCGCCCAGGATGGTTACCAGGAGCGACCCCGCCCGCAGCGGCCGCTGCCGGCGGAAGCGAGCCACGAGGGCGTGGGTGCGAGTGACGAAAGCGGAGTTCGATTTGGCGGCCATGGGTAGCGATGTTAGCGCAGCCGGCGTAATCGGTACGCCAGCCTAATCTGACACAGAAAAAATTGATAAAAGCGCCATTCTGTGTCAAGTTGTGGCCTGGATCGTGGGGGCACTATGTACACGCAAGGGTTGGACTCGCTGGGCGCCGATTGCCTGCATCAGGCCACGGACGCAGTCACGCTGGAGCAGCGCTTTCAGAGCAAAGTGGATGCGGACGAACGCATCGAGCCGAAGGACTGGATGCCCGATGCCTATCGGCAGACGCTGATCCGCCAGATCTCTCAGCATGCGCATTCGGAGATCGTCGGCATGCTGCCCGAGGGCAACTGGATCACGCGCGCGCCGTCGCTGCGGCGTAAGGCGGTGTTGATCGCAAAGGTGCAGGACGAGGGTGGGCACGGCATGTATCTGTACAGCGCCGCCGAGACCTTGGGCATCTCCCGTGACGAACTGATCGAGCAACTGCTCGCCGGCACCGCGAAGTATTCGAGCATCTTCAACTATCCCACGCCAACGTGGGCCGACGTGGGCGCGATCGGCTGGCTGGTCGATGGCGCGGCCATCATGAATCAGATTCCGATCTGCCGTTGCTCGTACGGCCCGTATGCACGCGCCATGGTGCGCATCTGCAAGGAAGAAAGCTTCCATCAGCGGCAGGGCTTCGAAATCATGATGACCCTGGCTCGCGGCACGGCCGAGCAAAAGCGCATGGCGCAGGATGCGCTGAATCGGTGGTGGTGGCCGTCGCTCATGATGTTCGGCCCGAACGATGCGACTTCCAAGCACACCGCGCAGTCGATGCGGTGGAAGATCAAGCGCTTCACCAACGATGAGTTGCGACAGAAGTTCATCGACATCACCGTGCCGCAGGCCGAATACCTCGGCCTCAAAGTGCCGGATCCCGACCTGCGCTGGGATGAACAAACTCAGCACTACATCCATGGCCCCATTGACTGGAAAGAATTCGAGGATGTGCTGAAGGGCAACGGTCCGTGCAATCGCGAGCGCCTGGAAACACGGCGGCGCGCGCACGACGAAGGCCGATGGGTGCGCGAGGCTGCGCTCGCATATGCGGAGAAACAGCGCGCTCGGGACACGCAGGCGGCTTGAGAGAGACGAACATGAGTCAGCAACGCAAACAGTGGCCACTATGGGAAGTCTTCATCCGGGCGCGCTCGGGTCTGGAGCACAAGCATGTCGGCAGCATCCATGCAGTCGATGCGCGCATGGCCATCGAGCATGCTCGTGACCTGTACACGCGCCGGCAGGAAGGCGTCAGCATCTGGGTAGTGCGCTCGTCCGACATCACAGCCTCCGATCCGGGCGAGGCCGAAGCGCTGTTCGAGCCGGCGAAGGACAAGATCTACCGGCATCCGACGTTCTATGCGATTCCGGATGAGGTGAAGAATCTATGAGCGCCTCGCCAGCCATCGTGACCCATTCAGCCTCGGCAGAGTTGCGCTTCCGTTACGCCACGTACCTGGGCGACACGAGCCTGATCCTCGCGCAGCGCCTCGGCGAGTGGGTCGGTCATGCGCCGGCGCTGGAGGAAGATCTGGCGCTGGCTAACATCGCGCTGGATCTGTTGGGTCAGGCGCGTTACCTGCTGTCCTACGCAGGCGAGATCGAGGGCAAAGGTCGCAGCGAAGACGACCTTGCGTTCCTGCGCGATCCGTCCGACTTCAGCAATCTGGCGCTGGTCGAGCAGCCCAACGTGGATTTCGGTCACACCATCGTCCGTCAGTTCCTGCTGGACGCCTGGCAGCTGGAGCTGTTCGAAAAGCTGCAAGCCTCGTCCGAGCCACGGTTCGCCGAGCTGGCCGCGAAGGCGCTGAAGGAGACGCGCTATCACTATCGCTTCAGCGCCGGTTGGGTGGTACGACTTGGCGATGGCACAGAGGAAAGTCACAACCGCGTGCAAGCGGGCCTCGATGCGCTGTGGAGATTCACGAGCGAAATGTTTGCGCCCGGCGCCGCGGATGAAGAAGCCGCTGCCGCGGGATTGGGACCGGATCCGGCGTCACTTCGTGCGGCGTGGCTCGCCAATGTCGAGCAGGTGCTGCAAACAGCGACTTTGAAAAGGCCGGCCGATGTTCCGTTTCGCTGGTTCGGCAAGCGTCACCAGCACACCGATCATCTGAGTCATCTGCTGGCCGAGATGCAATTCATGCAGCGGACTTATCCCGGCGCGCAGTGGTAACTCGTGAACTCCGCGTCCGCCAATTTCGCCGATCGCGTCGCCGCCCCCGTGGAGCGGGCGGTATGGCGGATTCTCGCCGACGTGCCTGATCCAGAGATTCCCGTGCTCAGCGTCGTCGAGCTGGGGATCATCCGCCATGTGCGCATTGCGGAGGGCAGGGTGACGGTGGGCGTGTCGCCGACTTATACCGGCTGCCCTGCGACAGAGGTGATCGCGCGCTCCATCGAGGCGCGGCTGCAAGCCGAAGGCTACGAGAACTCGAAGGTCGAGCCGGTGCTGTCGCCGCCGTGGACCAGCGACTGGCTCACTGAGAGCGCGCGCATCAAGCTCGAGGAATATGGGATCGCGCCGCCAGCGCATGCGGTGAGCAATCCGAAGCATCTGTTTCGCGAGCCGAAGGTGGCATGCCCGCGTTGCTCGTCGATGCAGACCGCCAAGGTCAGCGAGTTCGCCTCGACGCCCTGCAAGGCGCTGTATCGTTGCTCCAGTTGCTTGGAGCCGTTCGAATATTTCAAGTGCATCTGACATGCTGACCTTTCATCCGCTCAAAGTGGCTGAGGTACGACCCGAAGGCAGCGACGCGCTGTGCATTTCGTTTGAAGTGCCGGAGCCGCTGCGTGAGGCGTATCGATTTCTTCCGGGGCAGCACGTGGGCGTGCGCGCGCAGATTGGCGGGCACGAAGTGCGACGGACCTATTCGATCTGCAGCGCGGCTGACGAAAGTCACCTGCGAATCGGCGTGCGCCTGCACGACAACGGCAGCATGTCGCAGTACCTGGCGAGTCAGCTGCGCGCGGGTGACAGCATCGATGTGCTGACGCCGACAGGGCGCTTCTTCGCCGAGCCACAGCCGTCGACAGCGCGCACGTACTGTGCATTCGCAGGCGGCAGCGGGATCACGCCTATTCTGGGCATCGTGAAGAATCTGCTGGCGAGCGAGCCGCAGAGTCGATTCATCCTCTTCTATAGCAACCGCACCACCTCGACCATCATGTTCGCCGAGGAGTTGCTGGCGCTGAAGGATCGCTACCCCGCTCGACTGTCATTGTATTTTTTGTTGAGCCGGGAGCCGCAGGAAGTCGAGCTGTTCAACGGTCGATTGGATCGCGACAAAGTCACCTTGTTGAGTCGTGAAGTGTTCGATCCGCTCGAGACCGATGCATTCTTCCTGTGCGGGCCGGGCAACATGATCGAGAGCGTGCGCGACACGTTGCTCGATTTGGGTGTCGATGCCACTCGCATTCATACCGAGCGCTTCGCGAGCGACATGCCGGCCGGCGCCGCGCAAGCTGCGCCTCAAGTGGGGATCCCGAAGACTCGGCGCGCAGCAGCGGAAGCGGTTGCCAAGATCACCATCACGATGGATGGCCGCCAACGAACCTTCGCCATGCTGGACGACGATGCCACCATCCTCGACGCCGCGGAGCGCGTCGGCATGGAGCTGCCTTACTCCTGTCGCGCCGGCGTGTGCTCGACGTGCCGTGTCAAAGTCACGGCGGGAAGCGCGGCGATGGAAGTGAACTACGCACTCGAGCCTTGGGAAGTGGAGGCCGGTTTCGTGCTTTGCTGTCAGGCGCGCCCGACCAGTGGCGAGCTCGAGCTAACCTACGACGAGCGGTGATATGAGCTATCAAACCATCTTGTTCGAGGTGTCGGGCGGTGTCGCGCGGCTGACCTTGAATCGTCCGGATCGGCTCAACAGCTTCAACGTGCAGATGCATAAGGAAGTGCGGGAGGCGCTGTCGCAGTTGAGCGAAAACAGCGAAGCGCGCGTGCTGGTACTTACCGGCGCCGGTCGCGGCTTCTGTGCCGGCCAGGATCTGGGCGATCGCGCCGTCGCACCAGGCGGGCAGGGCGTTGATCTCGGCGACTCCATCGACACGTACTACAAGCCGCTCGTCCTCGCGTTTCGGACCCTGCCCATGCCGGTGATCGCGGCCGTCAACGGCGTCGCAGCCGGCGCCGGAGCAAACATTGCACTGGCCTGCGACCTGGTGATCGCCACGAAGTCGGCGAGCTTCGTGCAAGCATTCAGCAAGCTTGGGCTCGTACCGGACTCGGGCGGCACGTGGTTCTTGCCGAGACTGCTTGGCAACGCTCGCGCCATGGGCCTCGCGCTGCTGGGAGACAAGTTGCCGGCGGAGCAGGCGGCGCAGTGGGGATTGATCTGGCGCTGTGTTGAGGATGCTGAGTTCAAGAACACCGTCGATCAATTGGCCGCGCAGCTTGCGGCAGCGCCGACTCGCGGACTGGCGCGAACCAAGCAAGCCATCTACGAATCCTGGAGCCACTCGCTCGAGCAGCAGCTGGATCAGGAGCGCGACTTCCAACGCGAGTTGGGCCGTTCGCAGGATTACGCCGAAGGCGTCGCCGCCTTCACCGAGAAGCGCACGCCGAAATTCACCGGTCGCTAGCCGACGGGGAGGGCACGAACATGCAATTGAAGAGCTACATCCAAGGTCGTTGGTTTGCGGGGGAAGGCGAGGCGCAGCAGCTGCGCGATGCGACCACAGGCCAGGTGATCGCATCAGCGTCTTCGAGCGGCATCGATTTCCGAGCGACGCTGCGATACGCACGCGAAGTTGGCGGTCCGGCGCTGCGCACGCTGACGTTTCATGAGCGCGCCGCGCTGCTGAAACAGTTGGCCAAGAAACTCGGTGAGTATAAGGACGAGTTCTACGCGCTCTCGTATGCAACGGGCGCGACCAAGACAGATTCGTGGATCGATATCGACGGTGGCTTCGGCACTTTGTTTGCTTACGCGAGCCGCGGGACACGCGAGCTGCCGAACAGTCGCGTTTACGTCGATGGCGATCTGGAGATGTTGTCCAAGACCGGCACGTTCGTCGGCCAGCACATCTGCGTGCCCCTGGAAGGGGCGGCCGTGCACATCAACGCGTTCAACTTCCCCGTGTGGGGCATGTTGGAAAAACTGTCACCCACCTTGCTGGCCGGTGTGCCGGCCATCGTCAAGCCGGCAACCACGACTGCCTATCTCACCGAGCTCGTGGTCCGGCGCATCATCGAATCCGGGATCTTACCGGAAGGCTCACTGCAACTCGTGTGCGGCAGCGTAGGTGACTTGTTCGATCATTTGACTTGCCAGGACGTGGTCTCTTTCACCGGCTCTGCGAGCACGGCGCAGAAGCTGCGAACTCATCACAACATCGTTGCCCACTCGGTACGGTTCATCAGCGAGACGGATTCGATCAACAGCTGTGTGCTGGCCGAGGATGCGAAACCGGGCCAGCCCGAGTTCGATCTGTTCGTGCGCGAAGTCACGCGTGAGATGACCACGAAGGCCGGTCAAAAGTGCACTGCCATTCGCAAGGCCATTGTCCCTGCCGCGCATGCGGACGCCGTGGCCGAAGCTTTGCGTGCATCGCTCGGCAAAGTCGTGGTCGGCGATCCCCGGCTCGAGAATGTTCGCATGGGGCCGCTGGCCGCTTTGTCACAACGTCGTGAGGTCCTGGGTCGCATCGCCGAGTTGCGACGCGAAGCTGAATTGATCACATCGGAACACGTCGAGCTGGCTGGCGCCGAGCATGAGCGCGGCGCATTCGTGCCGCCGGCGTTGCTTTATTGTCGCGAGCCGAGGAAGGCCAAGGCCCTGCATCACATCGAAGCGTTCGGCCCGGTATGCACAGTCGTGCCTTATGAATCGGCGCAAGAGGCGATTTCGTTCGCGCGCCTGGGCGAGGGCAGTTTGGTTTCGTCCGTGTTCACCGCGGACGACGCGTTGGCCACCGAGCTCGTGCTCGGTCTCGCTCCGATGCATGGCCGCCTGCTGGTCGTGAATCGCGACTGCGCAAAGGAATCAACCGGACATGGTTCTCCGCTGCCGATGCTGGTGCACGGCGGTCCAGGCCGCGCCGGCGGCGGCGAAGAGATGGGTGGCATTCGCGGGCTGATGCATTACATGCAGCGCACCGCGATTCAGGGCAGCCCGCAAACCATCGCGGCGGTCACGGGGCGTTGGACTCGCGGCGCCGTGCAGAAGGAGCCCGGACGGCATCCGTTCCGCAAGGCTTTCCATGAGCTGCAGGTCGGCGACAGCTTGAACTCGGCCGAACGTGAAGTGACGCTGGACGACATCGAGAAATTCGCCGCGCTCACGGGCGATACATTCTATGCTCACATGGATGAAGCGGCGGCGGCTCGCAATCCGCTGTTCGGCGGTCGCGTGGCGCATGGTTATTTCCTGATCTCGGCCGCGGCCGGATTGTTTGTCGATCCGCCGTATGGGCCGGTGCTTGCCAACTACGGCCTCGATCGGCTGCGCTTCGTGAAACCGGTCAAACCTGGCGATCGCATCAAGGTGCGGCTCACCTGCAAATCCAAGTCGCTGCGCGCGGACAAAGGCTATGGAGAAGTCGCCTGGGACACCGAGATCACCAATCAGAACGGCGAGATCGTGGCCAGCTACGACGTGCTGACGATGGTCAGCGAGCAGCCGGTGAGCTGAACCGCATGACCCCGTCGTCGACGGCGGCGAAGCGCAGGTTCAGCAGGTCGAGCGCATAGTTCTGATACAGCCGCCACGGCGCTTTGGAGCCCTGCTTTGGGAAGCGGTCGATGGAGCGTTGCACGTAGCCAGAAGTGAAGTCGATCCACGGCGTGGCGGCGATGGCAGGATCGTCGTTGTGCGGGGTGCATTGCCGATAGCCGTGCTGCTCCATGTAGTTCAGCAGCCGGCACACATACTCGCAGGTGAGATCGCACTTCAAGGTCCATGACGCATTGGTGTAGCCGAACGCCGCGGCGAAGTTCGGCACGTCGCTGAACATCATCCCCTTGTAGCTCATGGTGCGCGCCGGCTCGATCTGCCTGCCGTCGACACTCAGCTGCAAGTCGCCGAGTACCTGCAGGTTCAAACCGGTTGCAGTGACGATCAGGTCCGCTTCGAGCTCCGCGCCCGAAGACAGTTGCAAGCCGCGCTCGGTGAATGTTTCGATCTGGTCGGTCACCACCGCAGCCTTGCCTTGTTTCAATGCGACGAACAGATCGCCGTTGGGCACCAGGCACAAGCGTTGATCCCAAGGGTTGTAACGCGGCGTGAAGTGTCGTTCCACATCGCATGCGCCGCCGAGCTCCTGCTTCACGAGCTGAATGATTTTCTGTTTCATGCGCTCAGGCGCGCGCCGACACAGGTTGTAGAACAGCATGCCGAGCAGCACGTTCTTCCAGCGAGTGACTCCGTAAGCGAAGCTCGCCGGAAAGTGCCGACGCAGCCAATTGGCGATCGCGTCCTCCTGCGGTCGGGCCACGATGTAAGTGGGCGAACGTTGCAGCATGGTTACGTGCGCGGCTGTTTTCGCCAGCTCTGGCACGAGAGTCACTGCCGTTGCGCCGCTGCCGATCACCACAACGCGCTTGCCGGCGTAGTCGATATCTTCAGTCCATTTCTGTGGATGCACGATGCGGCCTTGGAAGCGCTCGGCTCCAGGAAACGCAGGGGTGTAGCCGGCCTCATAGTTGTAATAGCCGCTGCACATGAACAGGAAATTGCAGGTGAAGCGCACGAGGTCGCCGGAGGCTTGCTCGGCTTCAACCGTCCACAGCGCAGTCTCCGATGACCACGTCGCACGCTTCACTCGATGATTGAAACGGATCTTTTGATCGATGCCGTAATCGCGAGCCGTGTCGCGGACGTATTTGAGGATGGTGGGGCCGTCGGCGATGGCTCTGTCGTGCCGCCAAGGCCGAAACGAATAACCGAGCGTGTACATGTCGGAATCGGATCGGATGCCCGGATAGCGAAACAGATCCCAGGTGCCGCCAATGCAGTTGCGGCCCTCGAGGATGGCGTAATGCTTGCCGGGACAACGCCGTTGCAGGTGATATCCCGCGCCGATGCCCGACAAACCCGCGCCCACCACCAACACATCGAGATGTTCCGCGGAAGATACGGGTGACATCCTGGTCGTCCTGATCGTCACGGGCGCGCTCCTCAGTCGTCGAAGGCGGCGTAATTGAGCGGTATCGCGGTGGTCTGCTTGATGGTTTCCAATGAAAAGCTGGCGCTCACGTCGAGGAACGCACAGCCGGCAATGAGTCGTTTGTATACGACGTCGTAGGCGTCGATGTTCGGCACCACGATGCGCAGCAGATAGTCCACCTCGCCGCTGACCCGATGGATCTCGGTCACTTCCGGAATATCGCGCACCGTGCGTACGAATTGTTCGAACCAGGCGGCGCTGTGGTTCGAGGTCTTGACCGTGACGAATACGGTGGTGCCGACATTCACGGCTTTGGGATCGATCAGCGCCACGGTGCGCTGGATCACGCCGGTCTCCTGCAGCCGCTGGATCCGTCGCCAGCAGGGGGCCTTGGACAATCCCACCCGCTCGGCGATGTCGGCGGCGGTCAGGGAACCGTCGTGTTGCAGCAGGTCGAGAATGCGGCGATCCAGTCGGTCCATGCGAGCGCTGAGCAGCGGAGATTGCGCAACATTGTTGCGTCCGGCGGGTCGCATGTCCACGATTTCGCAATCGGGTCGCCGCCGCGCTTCGGTAGGCTCACGTCATGAGCACTCTGCGCGCCAATCCGTTTACCGAGCATCCCGCCTCCGCGGGGGAAACGTACCTGGCCCATTTGCGCACGGCGGCCGGCTTTGGTTTGCAGATGATCGCCGCCGGGCTGGCCTGTCTGGTGCACGCGTTGCTGCCATTCCTGTTCGTGCGCACCGGTAGCGATTGCATCTGTCGCTTGCACGAACGGATGCTCGCGCGTCGTCAAGCGTCCCGTTCGCGATAAGTCGCGCCGCCCGAAGTTTCTGTTTCTCGATGACGAATCCGGCCGTCAACCTGGACGACGACCGGCGGCGACAACTTTATTCGCGCACGCCAAATCGACTATAAGTGCGCAGCACTGCGATCCAAGACGCTCCTCGCGCGTTCAGTGCAAGCTCGAATCGTCATCTGAAGGAATCAAAGTGAAAAAATTGCCAGCCGCAATGCTGTGCGCGCTCGCGGGCGTAGCCTGTGGCATGCCGGCGCATGCCGAGGACGGTCAACTCTACGGTTTGTTACGAAGTCGTGATCTCACGCCTTTCGGCTTCCTGCGCCTGGACATGCGGCCGGCGCACGCGGTGTCGATCAAGCCCGGCAGTTTCGCCATCGAAACCGAAGTGGCGTATCAGAACACCTGGGCGTTGAGCCCGGAGGTCGAGGACTATCTCACCGCCCTGGAGGGCAGCGGCCGGCGCGACCTGGGCCCGGCGGAGCTGCAGGCCATTCGCGATCTGCCCGGCGAGAATTATCTGATCGATCTGGAGCTGGCGTTGCTCGACGTCACCTTCCATTACAAGATCTCGAACATCTGGACGGCGTATCTCATCGCCAGCGGCGTCTCGTATCAAGGCGGCTTTCTCGACAGCACCATCGAAGGCTTTCACGACACCTTCGGCTTTAGCAGCTTCGGTCGGCCGGCGGTGACGCGCAACCAGACCAACCTGATCTACGATCTGAAGTCGACTCAATATGCGAGCCTCGGCGCGCCCACCGACGGCGGTCTGCTCGATCCCACCATCGGTCTGCGTTACACCGGTTGGACCTTGCCAGGCAAATGGCACATGGCGACCGAAGTGGCGGTGAAGGTGCCGATCGCAGGGCGTCGCGAGCTGTTGTCCACGGGGCGCACCGATTACGGCGTGCAGGTCTCGTTACAACGCAAGGGCCAACATCATGCGTTCTATGTCGACGCCGCAGCCGTGTATTACGACGGCGCGAGCCAGGTGTCGCCCACCGACGCGCAGATCATCCCGACGCTGATCGTCGGCTATGAGCGCATGCTCACCTCGCGCACCAATGTGAATTTGCAGGGCTATATCAGCCCGAGCGTGTATTCGCGCGAGGAGACCGACCTCGACGAGTTGCTGGGGCAGAAATACCAGCTCAGCTTGGGCCTGCGTCATCGGCGCAATAACTTCCTGGTCACGTTCGGCATCACCGAGAACCTGCAGAACATCAACAACACGCCCGACATCGGCTTCCAGCTCGGCCTCGCCTGGGTGCCGCTGTCGTCCATGCCGGCGCGCTGACCGCGCACCAAACTTGCGCCCGATCTTGCGTCATGGGGCGGGGCGGTGCTATCTAGCCGCCCCTCATGGCTCAGCCGCTCCCCGAATCCACCGTCGCCGCGGGCCCTTTCAGCGCCTGGCTGCGACGAATGCGACGCTCCCTGCTCGGCAAAGAAGGAATGGACGTGCCCTGCGGGGACTGCGTCGGCTGCTGCGTGTCCGGCTATTCGCTGCAGCTTCGCCCCGAGGACCAGCGCGCCGCGGCCCGAATTCCAGCGACTTTCATCGTCAACGCGCCGGGCTTCGCCCAAGGCCATCTCACGGTGCGGCCGTTGTCGAGCGGACTGTGTCCGATGTTGGAAGGCGGGCGATGTTCTATCTACGCCGATCGCCCGCAAACCTGCCTCGACTACGATTGCCGGATCTTTGCCGCAGCGGGCATGGACGCGGGCGGCGAGGACAAGGCCGTCATCAACCAGCGAGTGCGGGAATGGCGGTTTTCGTATCCTGAACCGATGGATCGTCGGGAACATGAAGCGGTCCGTGCCGCCGCCGCCTTCATCCGGGACCGCCGCGACAGTTTCAGCGTGCGCGTTCCTGCTGGGCCCATGGGAATCGCGGTATTCGCCATCAAGTCCTATGAAGTGTTTCTGGATCCTGCGGTCGTGAACAAGAACGGCGCGGAGGTGGCTCGCGCCGTTCTCGAAGCCGTCCGGAACTTCGACACGTCGGCTTGAAGCAGTCCTGGGATGGTTCACCAGGCCGTCCGCGCTCGGATGCTATGATCCGGCCATGCAACGAGATCTCGACAAGATGCGCCGGCGGCCGTTCTTTTTCCCGCTGGTGCTCCCGGTACTGTTGTTCATCGTTCTGGTCGCCGCCGCGGCCTGGTTGTTCGATGCCCGCGCCACCACCGTCGTGTTCGTGGTCCGCCATGCTGAAGTGGAAACGGGCAACGATCCGGATCCGCCGCTGAGTCTGCAGGGCCGCGAGCGTGCGGCGCGACTGGCCACCATGCTTTCCAAGGCCCGCCCGGTGCGTGGCCTGGATGCGATTTTTGCCTCCGAGTTCCGACGTGCCCATCAGACGGTCACGCCCTTGTCGGAGACCCTGGCGCTGCCGGTGAACGTCGTACCGTCGGCGACCTGGTCGGAGCTGGCCCGGCGCATCACGCGCGAGCATCGCGGTGAGTATGTGCTGGTCGCCGGCAGCACCGCGAACATCCCATCGCTGGTCCAGGCGCTGAGCGGGGAGACCGTGACCCTGGGCGAAGACGAGTACGACACCATGTTCGTCGTGTTCGTGCCGCAGGTGTCGAAGACCAAAGTGGTGAGACTTCGCTATTGATAGGGCTATTGATGGGGCTATCGACGGGCTATTGATGCGACGCCGCCCTTGCCAGGCGCGGGGCCGGTGCTACAATTCGCGCCCTTCGGTGGGCCCGTAGCTCAGCTGGGAGAGCGCCTCGTTCGCAATGAGGAGGTCAGGAGTTCGATCCTCCTCGGGTCCACCAACTTCCCCCTTTTGACCCGCCCGATGTCCGAACGCCGCGACCGTCGGTGTTCGGCGACCTGAAACCGCGAGCTCTTGGCGGAATCTGCGCGTCTCTATAGTCTCGCGGCGTCCGGCTCTACGGATGGCACGAGAGTCTCCATGCTCGCTCGATTCCTGCTGTGGTTGGCGTTCTGCGGGGTGTTCTTGGGGGCCTTTGGGATGCCGTCCTACGGCGCTGAGGGCGCTGCCAGCGATGCGAAGCCCGATCCCATCGCGTCCCGCGCCATCATGACTGGCGAGCAGGTGGTGCAGATCCTCGACGAGACCGTCGATTGGTATCGCACGCTGGGCACCCAGCAACAGGCGGCCACGCAGCCCAGCGACCTGCTGATCCTCTATGCCAACCGGCAGACCGCCGACAAGGTCATCGCGCTGGCCTTCGAAATCGCGCGGGCCAATGCCGAACTGATCAGCAGCGAAGCGGGCGCTCAGCAAGAGCGGCAAGATCCAGACGCATCCGAGTCGCGCTCGATGGTGCGTATCAAGCAAAAGCTCGATGAGCAGCGCTCGCAACTGCAAGCCGAGATCGAAAGCGTGCGGCGTCAGCTTGGCGCGGCCACGGCGCAGCAGCGAGGCGATTTGCGGGCCAGACTCGAGGTGCTGCAAGGGGAGCTGGATCTGATCAACGCGCAGCGCAATCTGTTCGCCAACATGGCCCAGTACGCCAATGAAAACGTCGGTGCGAATGCGCTCAAGACGCACATCGACGCCATCGCCGCTTCCATTCCGTCCGCCAGCGCGGCGCCCCTGACGACGCCGGCGACGAGCACAACACCCGCTGCGGCGACGTCGGTGAGCGCAGCCGTTAGCACGTCGTTGAGTCAGTTCGGCATCTGGGATCTGACCGCAACGGTGCTGCGGCTGTCGGCCAAGGCGCGCACCATCGAAACCGTCGATCGACGCACGGCCGAGTTGCAGGAGGTCTTCACTCAGATTCGCGACGCGCCTTTGCAACAGCTGCAAGCGCTGGCCGCACGCGGCGATGCGCTGGCGGCCGAAACGCGGGCGCAAGATCAGGCCAGCTTGAAGCGAGTGCGCGATCAGTACGACACCATCGCCTGGTTGTTTCAACAAACCTCCTCGATCGTGACGCCGCTCAGCAAGGCCGAGGTGCTGCTCACCCAGTATCGGAACAATCTCGACAATTGGCGTGAGGCCACGCAAAGACAGTCTCGCGAAGCATGGCGCGTGCTGGTGATTCGCCTGGCGATTTTCGCGGCGTTGCTGGCGTTGGTGTTTACTGCCGCGGAGGTGTGGCGTCGCGCCGTCTTTCGCTATGTGTCCGACGCCCGGCGCCGTTCCCGTCTGTTGTTGTTGAGAAAGATCGTGCTGTGGGCGCTGGTCGTCGCCATCGCGGCGGCCACGTTTGCCACCGAGCTCGGTTCGTTGGCCACCTTCGCGGGCCTCATCACCGCCGGTCTCGCCGTGGCCATGCAGAGCGTGCTGGTGTCGGTGGTCGGTTATTTCTTCCTGATCGGCAAGTACGGCATTCGGGTCGGCGACCGCATACAGATCGGCAGCGTGACCGGCGAGGTCATCGATCTCGGGCTGGTGCGCGTGCATCTGATGGAGCTGAGCGGGCAGGGTGGCGCCATGAGCCCCACGGGGCGGGTCGTGGCCTTCGCCAACTCCGTCATCTTTCAAGCCTCCGGCGGCTTGTTCAAACAAATCCCGGGCATCGATCTGGCCTGGC
Source organism: Steroidobacter gossypii (assembly GCF_016801985.1). GTDB lineage: Bacteria > Pseudomonadota > Gammaproteobacteria > Steroidobacterales > Steroidobacteraceae > Steroidobacter > Steroidobacter gossypii. The sequence goes on from NZ_JAEVLS010000002.1 coordinate 953,987, forward strand.
ACGAGATCACGGTGCGCCTGCCCTTGAGCGCCGATCATGCCGCGCTCAAGACGCGGCTCATCGAAGCGGTCAGCAGCGCGCTCAACGACTATCGCGACGACATCCTGCGGCAGACCCAGGAAATCCAACGCGCTGGTTCGTCGCATGGCGCTGGCGATGCCCAGCCGCAGGTCCAGTTGCGCTTCTCTGCCGAAGGCGTGGACGCCGTAGTTCGCTACCCGGTCGAACGGCAACATGCGGCGGAGATCGATGAGCGTGTGTCCCGCGAAGTGTTGAATGTGATTTCGGCGGAACCCGCGACGGCTCCGGCTGCTTAACCTCAGCATCGACAGCAGCGAGGAGAGACGTCATGGCGACTCACAAGCAGAGCCATTTGACTCGCAAGACCAAGACGCCCGGCACGATGAAGGATGTGCTGTCAGCCAACGTCCGTCACCAGCAGAGCCGCGCCAACGCGACCGCCAGTCCGCCGGAGGCGAAGCGTTCGCCACATCAGCGCGTCAAGGACGCTGACCGCAAGCGTAAAGCGCACTGAGGCGCGGTGCTCCAGGCCAGGGACGGCGGTGCAAGACCAGGAAGGCATAGCCGGGTATGATCCTCCGCAAGCTTTGATCGCGGAGGATTTATGGCCTCGACGAGTGCAGCCGGTGCGGTGGTGGCGGGTGTGCGCCGGCCCTTGGCGCCCGCCGTCGCTGCTGGATTGAGCGAGCGCTTCGCTGAACGCTACGTCACATCGACGGCCGTGCGGGAGCATCACGGTCGTGACGAATCCGCCTTCGATGTCACTCCGCCGGATGCGGTCGTCTATCCGTTGACGACCGAAGAAGTCGCGTTCGTTCTCGCGCTGGCCAATCGACACAGCGTGCCCGTCATCGCTTATGGCGCCGGCTCATCGCTGGAAGGGCAGCTGCTCGCCGTGCAAGGGGGTGTTTGCCTCGACCTGTCACGGATGAACAACATCCTCGAAGTCGATGCCGCCGAAGGCATCGCTGTCGTGGAAGCGGGAGTCACGCGCAAGCAGTTGAACGAACGTCTGCGCCAAGAAGGCGTGTTCTTCTCGGTCGACCCGGGCGCCGATGCGACGATCGGCGGTATGGTTGCGACGCGCGCCAGCGGCACCAATGCCGTTCGCTACGGCACGATGCGAGAGAATGTTTTGTCACTGACGGCGGTGACAGCCTCCGGTGAGATCATTCACACCGGAACTCGTGCTCGTAAATCTTCCGCGGGTTATGACCTCACACATCTTTTGATTGGCAGCGAAGGCACGCTCGCCATCGTGACCGAGGCGGTGGTGAAGTTGCGGCCGGTGCCTGAAGCATCGAGCGTGGCGGTGGGACATTTCCCCGACGTGGATGCCGCCGTGCGCACCGCCAGCGAGATCATCCAGTTCGGCCTGCCGATCGCACGTTGCGAGCTGCTGGATGAGATGACGGTAGTGGCGCTGAATCGCCACAGCAAGCTCACGTTGCTGGAGCGGCCGATGCTGTTGATGGAATTCCACGGGAGCGAAACATCCGTGGCCGAACAGGCAACCGCGGCCGAAGAGATTGCCAAACAAAATGGCGGCGAGGATTTCCGCTGGACGCAGCTGCCCGAGGAGCGCACCAAGCTCTGGAGCGCGCGTCACAATGCGTACTTCGCGACCATGCAACTGCGGCCAGGCTGTCGCGTGTTCTCAACGGACGCCTGCGTGCCGATGTCCAAGCTCGCCCAGTGCATCGCCGAAACGCGCACCGACCTGTCCGCCAGCGGCTTGACGGCCACTGTGCTGGGTCATGTGGGAGACGGCAATTTCCACGTCTCGCTGGTGATCGATCCAACCAGCCAGAAAGAGTGGCAGCTCGCCGAAGCTTTCAACGAGCGGCTGGTCCATCGGGCCATCGCCATGGGAGGCACCTGTACGGGCGAGCATGGCGTGGGTCTGCACAAGAAGCGCTTTCTGGAAGCCGAACATGGCAAGCCGGCCGTCGACGTCATGCGGGCGCTGAAGCGGACGCTGGATCCGAACAACATCCTCAATCCGGGCAAGATCTTCGATTGAGCCCAAGCGGCCGCAGTGCCATAAGACTGCAATCTGGCGGCGACGATTCTGTAAAACGGGCCCGGCATATTCCTCGGCCTCATGCCATTGCAGGGAGTTGCCATGCGTTCGCGGTCCATGTGGCTGGCTGTCGCGGTCGCGACGACGTTTTCCGTCGCCGCTCACTCGCACAATCAATATTCGCATTCCAACGAAGCCGATCGGTTCGAAGAACGCCTCGAGGGCAGGGAGGCGCGCGCCAAAGCGGCTCAGCGACTGACATGGCGCGATTCACGCTGGAAGTACGATCCAGTGGTGAAGATCAAGCTGCTCGGCATCAATGACTTCCACGGTCAGCTGTCGCCACGTACGGTGGGTTCGCGGCCCGCAGGCGGCGCCGCCGTGCTTGCCTCATATCTTCGTGCGGCCTCTGAGTCTGCGAAGGATGGCGCGATCATCGTGCACGCGGGAGATCACGTCGGAGCGTCGCCGCCGAACTCGGCGCTGTTGCAGGATGAGCCTGCCATCAGCGTGCTGAACCAATTGGCCAACAAACATTGCCTGCCGGTGCGGCTGTTCCGCAAGCTGCCGCACGATGTCCAGGCTCATACTCAGCCACGCTGCAACATCATTGGTACTTTCGGCAATCACGAGTTCGATGAAGGAATCGACGAGGCGCTGCGCCTGGTCTATGGCGGCAATCATGAGCAAGGGCCCTTCATCGAGGAGCGCTGGCAGGGCGCGCGGTTTCCATACATCAGCGCCAACGTGATCGATGAGCGCACTGGCCGTTCGGTGCTCCCGCCTCATACCGTAAAGCTCGTGGACGGCGTGCGCATCGGCTTCATCGGCGCGGTGCTCAAGGAAACGCCCAGCATCGTGACTCCGACGGGTGTCGCCGGGCTCGAGTTCATCGATGAGGCCGACGCAATCAATGCCTCGGTGAAGCAGCTGAAACGCCAGGGCGTGAAAACCATCGTGGTCACCATCCATCAGGGTACGGGCCAGACCAGCTACACCGGCCCCACCGATCCGGAAGTGGCGCCGCCTGCCGGGCCCATCGCCGAGATCGTCAAGCGCCTCGATAGCGAAGTGGACGTGGTGATCTCAGGACACGCGCACGGCTTCACCAATGCGCTGGTCGCCAATACCAAGGGCAAGCAGATCCTGCTGACGCAGGCATTCTCGGCCAGCACGGCCTACGGCGACATCGACCTGTCGATCAGCCGCAAGAGCGCCGATGTGGTGGAGAAGTCCGCCGCTATCGTCACGACCTGGGGCGATGAAGGCCCGGGTCTGGTGCCGGATGTGAAAATGGCCCAGCTGGTGGCGCAAGCCGATGAGCGCGTCGCGCCTTTGGTGAATCGCGTCGTCGGGACTGTGACAACTGCTTTGACGCGCACTGAAAGCAGCGCTGGCGAATCCTCGCTGGGCAATCTGATCGCGGACGCACAGCGCGTCACGACCAATGCGGACTTCGCCTTCATGAACCCGGGCGGCATCCGCGCCGATCTGGCGGCGGGTGAGGTGACGTGGGGCGACTTGTTCACCATCCAGCCTTTCGGCAACGATCTGGTGTCGATGGATCTCACCGGCGCGCAGATCAAAACGTTGCTCGAACAGCAGTGGCAGGGACAGACCTTCCCGCGGATCCTCAAAACGTCGGGCCTGACATACACCTGGGACAACGCCCGCCCGGTCGGTGATCGCGTCACGCAGATCCTCACCGCCGAGGCCACGCCGCTCGAGCCGACGGCGATCTATCGTGTGACTGTGAACAGCTTCATTGCTGCCGGTGGCGACAACTTCCTGGTCCTCCCCGAGGGGACGAACCGGGTGGTCGGCCCCGTCGATCTGGATGCCTTGGTCGAGTACGTGGAATCGCTCCCACAGCCGTTCAATGCGGCGATTGAAGGGCGCATCACGCGCACCAACTGAAGTCGTAGGTACCACGGAAGGATAGGGAACAGGGACGTTCCCACCTGGCGTCACGTGCTTGTGACTCAGCTTTTTGGGGGCACCCGCAGCGCGTGGCGCTGTAACTTCCCCGTGGCGGTCTTGGGCAAGGCCGTTCGGAATTCGATCACGCGCGGATATTTGTACGGCGCAATGTTCTGTTTGACGAACTGCTTCAGCGTTTGCGCGAGCTCCGCCGAGCCCTCGTTGCCGTCGTTGAGCACCACGAAGGCTTTGACGATCTGGCCGCGCGCCTCATCCGGAACGCCGACGACCGCGCATTCCTTGACGGCTGGATGTTCGAGCAGAGCGGCTTCGACTTCCGGCCCGGCGATGTTGTAGCCGGCCGAAATGATCATGTCGTCCGCTCGCGCTTCGAAACGGTAATAGCCGGCTTCGTCCCGCGAATACAGATCGCCGGTGATGTTCCAGCCTTGATACACGTAATCGCGTTGGCGCGCATCGTCGAGATACCGGCAGCCGGTGGGGCCCTTGATCGCGAGCCGCCCGATCTTGCCCGGCGGCAGCGGCAGACCCTCCGGATCGAGGATGCAGGCCTGATAGCCGGGCAGGGGCTTGCCCGTCGTGCCCGGGCGGATCTCCTCGCCCTTGGCTGAAATGAATATATGAATGAGCTCGGTGGCGCCGATGCCGTCGATGATGCGGATGCCAGTCGCCGCATGCCAGGCGTCCGAGGTGGCTTTGGGCAAGGCTTCGCCGGCTGAGATGCAGCGCTTGAGACTGGAGATCTCGAACTTCGACACGAGCGGGAGCAGCGCGCGGTATGCGGTCGGCGAAGTGAACAAGGCGGTCGCGCGACAGCGCTGCACGGCCGACAGCAGGTTCTCGCCGCTGGGCTGCTCCACCAGGACGCTGGCGCCGCGCCGGCCCAGTGGAAATACCAGCAGGGCGCCCAAGCCGAACGTGAATCCCAGTGGCGGGCTGCCGACGTAGATATCTTCAGGCGAGGTTTCGAGAAGATGGTCCGCCACCACCGCTCGCATGGCGAGCACGTCGCGGTGGAAGTGCATCGTCGCTTTGGGCGTGCCGGTGGTGCCGGAGGTGAAGGCGAGCAGGCAGACATCGTCACGGGCAGTGTCGACATTGTCGAATGTCGAAGCCTGCCCGTTCATCATTTTCTCCAGCCGCCCACCCCCGCGATCCGCTTCGTAATAGACGATGTTGTTCAGCTGGCCGCTCAATGCGGCTGCGTGCTCGAGTTCCTGTGCGAAACGTGAATCGCACAAGGCGTGATCGACTCGCGCTCGCTCGGCTATGACGGACAGTTCGTGAGCACGCAGCAGCGGCATCGTCGTGACCGCGATGGCGCCGGCCTTCATCACGGCGAGCCAGCACGCGACCAGCGTGGGATTGTTCGGCCCTCGCAGCAGCACGCGATTGCCGGGCACGACGCCCATGTCTTTCACCAGCACATTGGCGATGCGATTGCTGCGTTCGAGCAACTGCGCGTAGGTCAACACACCGTTGTCCGAGTAGAGCGCGACGCGATCGCCGTGACCTTCGCGAACGGCGTCGTCGAGCAACACGACGCCGCAATTGATGCGCTCGGGATACTGCAGCTCCGGCAGATCGAAACGAAACTCCGGCCACAGATGCGGGGGCGGCAGCCGCTCTCGCGCAAATCCATCCACGTGCGAGGAGTAAGGCATGTGGAGGGTTTGCGCGAGCATCAAAGCGTCCTCAAGTCACCGCGGCCCGAACTGCGTAACGTGGATCCGCCCAGCAGCCGCTATGAACCACATCGGCGATGGTGTAGGCCGCGTCCCAGACATCCTGGTAACGCAGATAAAGAGGTGTGAAGCCGAACCGGAGCAGGTCGGGCGCACGGAAATCGCCGATCACGCCGCGCTCGATCAGCGCCTGCATGATGGCGTAGCCGTCCGGGTGCGAGAAAGAAACATGACTGCCGCGCTCGCTCACATTGGCCGGACTCACCAGCTGTAGCGACGGGCAGATGTCGGCCAGCAAATCGACGAACAACTCGCTCAGCCAGCGCGACTTCTGCACGATGTCCTGCATGCGACTGCGAAGCATGAGATCGACGCCCACTTCCAGACTGAGCACGCCCAGGATGGAGGGCGTGCCGCACAGGAACCGGCGGATGCCGATCGCAGGCTCGTAGTTGTCGATGAACTCGAACGGACGGTTGTGACCCATCCAGCCGCGCAACGGCGAGGCCAGCTCGGCTTGCAAGCGCTCCGCCACGAATAGAAACGCCGGCGCGCCCGGCCCGCCATTCAGATATTTATAGCCGCACCCCACGGCCATATCGGCTTCGCAGCCGTTCAGATCGACCTCGATCGCGCCGACGCTATGACTCAAATCCCAGATGACCAGCGCGCCATGCTCGTGCGCCTTCGCGGTGATGGCTCGCATGTCGTGGATGGCGGCGGTCTTGTAGTGGACATGCGTGAGCATGACCACCGCGGTGTTGGCATCGATGGCGTCGATGATGCGCCCGGACGGTTCCAGCCGCAGCTGCATCGGGCAGTTGCGCATGCCGATGGCGCCTTCGGCCATGTAAAGATCGGTAGGGAAGTTGCCCGGCTCGGACAACACGACCGAGCGGTCAGGACGCACGGCGAGCGCGGCGCCCAGCAACTTGAATAGATTCACCGAGGTGGAGTCGGCGACCACGACTTCGCCGCTGCGCGCACCAATCAGCTTGGCGATCTTGTCGCCCACACGCAGTGGCGCATCGATCCAATGATGATCGTTCCAGCTACGGATCAGCCCCTGGCCCCATTCCCTGGCGACCACTTCGTCGATGCGAGCGCGCGTCGCCTTGGGCAGCGGGCCCAGCGAGTTGCCGTCCATGTAGATGATGCCACCCGGCAATTCGAACTCTTCGCGCCGGTGACGCAGGGGATCTTCCTGGTCCCAGCGGCGGATCGCCGGGTAGGTAATCGCATCTCGTCGCTCGAACGTGGTCACCTTGTCGAATTTGCGATGCATCGGCCGGCCCCCAAACGCCGTCAGACTTCCGTTGCCCGAAAGTGTCGCGCCGGGGCGGCAAGACATTGTTCCGAATGCCCGGCCTTGCAAAGCCTCGGAAAGAACGATACTGGTAAGATCAAGGTCTTTTCGAGGAAAACGTCCTGATGCTGGACAAAACCGAAACCGCTATCCTGAAATTGCTCGAGGACGACGGACGACTCTCGTACGCCGAGCTGGGCGAGAAGGTCGGCCTGTCGAAGAGTCCGTGCTGGTCCCGGGTGCGCGAACTGGAGCGCCAGGGCGTGATCCGGCGTTATCGGGCGGACATCGATGCCGCGGCGGTCGGGCTGGAGCTGCACGCGTTCGTGCAGGTGACCATCAACTCCGCCCGGCACACCGATTTCGAAGCGGCGGTGAATCGTCATCCTTCGGTGCTCGAGTGCTTCACCACCGCCGGGCAGGCGGACTACCTGCTGCACGTTCTGGTTCGAGGCATCGGCGAGCTGGACGAGCTGCTGCGTGCGGAGATCTCGCGCCTGCCAGGCGTGCAAAAAGTCGAGACCACCGTGTGCATGAAGACCATCAAGCATCGCGGTTCGGTGATGGCGTGTCTGCGATAGCGCGCGAAGTTTGCAATGTGACAATCGTTTCAGGAGAACATCATGATCGGCGGCGTCAGTGCAGTGGTCCTCATCAAGGCCGAAACTTCCTCGGTCAACGAGCTCGCGCAACAGCTCGTGGGAGTCAAAGGGGTCGCCGAAGTGTTCTCGGTGGCCGGTCAGTACGACCTGGTCGCCATCGTTCGCGTCAAGGAGAACGAGGAGCTCGCCGAAGTGGTGAGCGACAGGATTCGCAAGCTGCCGGGCGTGCAGCTCACCGAGACCATGATCGCGTTTCGCGTGTTCACCAAAGCGGCGGTCGAAGGCATGTTCGATCTCGGCAGCTGAGCGATCTCATACTGACCACGTGTCAGGTTAACGTCAGGACAGCTTCGGCATCATGAGTCCCGGTCGCGCGAAGATGATTTCGCGCCGAGTTCACCGGGAGAGTTCATGAGTTCCGAAGTCCGCACCGCCGCCGTCGTGGCGATATTACTTGCCACGGCGAGCTCCGGCGCCTTCGCTGCGGACAGTGCCGATTCGATCGCCATTCGCGCGCAGATCGAAGCGCTGCGCGTCGAGCAGGCGCGCATCGCCGAGATGCAGCGTCAAACCGAAGCGAAGATTCGGGCGTTGGAAGCGAGCGTCGGGGTAACCAGCCCTTCCGCGCAGACGGCACCAGATGTTGCGCCCACTGCACCGGCGCCGATGATCGCCGATGGCGAGCCGAAGTTGAATGTCACCGGCGATCTGCGTCTGCGTTATCAGGGCGACTACTCCGATGAGGACGCTCGCGCTCGTAAGAGCGGCCAGGTGCGGGGCCGGCTCGGTGCAACTTACGCCGTGAACGATCGCCTCACGCTGGGCGCCCGCCTGGCCACGGGCGATTCGGACGATCCGAACAGCACCGACGTGCAGCTGTCGAACTTCGACGATGACTTCGAGGTGAGCCTCGATCAGGTGTATGCGCGGCTCGACTTCGGCGACGTCAGCGTGTATGGCGGCAAGATTCCGCAGCCTTTCACACGCACCGATCTGGTGTGGGACGGCGATGTGAATCCGGACGGCGTGAGCGCCATGTACCAACATAAGCTCGGTAGCGGCGCGACGCTTCGAGCCAATGGCTTGTTCTTCATCGTCGATGAAGATGCGGGCGGGGCGGACAGCACCCTGATGGGCGCGCAGCTCGGCTATGACACCGCGGAGCTCGGCGATTTCAAGTTCGGTGCGTCCGCGGCTTACTACGACTACACGCTGGGCAGCATCGTCGGCGCGGACGACGGCGACTTTCGCACCAACCTGCGGCGTGCAGACGGCAACTATCTATCCGATTTCGATCTGGGCGATCTCATCGTGGAAGGCACCTGGTCGGGTCTCGGCTCGCGTTGGCCGGTGCGCTTCGTCGGCGACTATGTGAAGAACTTCGGCGCCGAGACTTCGGAGGACACGGGTTACAGCATGGATCTCAGCATCGGGCGCGTCACGCAGCCGCACGATTGGCGTGTGACGTATGGGTACTCGGTGGCCGAAACGGACGCGGTGTTCGCAGCGTTCTCCCACGACAATATCGGCATCGGCACCAATTACGAGTTGCATGCGCTGACGCTCGACTACGTGCCCCTGCCCAAGACGTTGCTCACCGCCTGGTGGTACCACTACAAGCCCGAGAATGCGTTCGATGCGGGCGCCAACGCGGTGGGCGACTGGCTGGATCGTCTGCGCATCGCCTTTCTCGTTTCGTTCTGAGTGCGCACGCCGGCCTTGTGGCAACGTCACGAGGGCCGTTACATTGGGCCGATGACCCAACCCGCCAGCTCCTATGTCGCCGCGAGCGACCGCTACGATCGGTTCGCCTATCGCCCGGTCGGCCGCAGCGGCCTGAAGTTGCCGCCGCTGTCGCTCGGGCTGTGGCACAACTTCGGCAACGACACGCCGCTGGATCGGCAGCGTGAGATTCTTCGAACCGCGTTCGATCTGGGCATCACTCATTTCGATCTGGCCAACAACTACGGCACGCCGTATGGCAGCGCCGAGAGCAACTTCGGTCGCCTGTTGAAAGAGGACTTCCACGCTCATCGTGACGAGCTGATCATCTCCACCAAGGCCGGCTGGGACATGTGGCCCGGGCCCTACGGGCAGGGCGGCGGCTCGCGCAAATATGTGCTCGCCAGCCTCGATCAAAGCCTGCGGCGGATGGGCCTCGACTACGTCGATATCTTTTATTCGCACCGGTTCGATCCGGAAACGCCCATGGAGGAAACGGCGTCGGCGCTGGCCACAGCCGTGCAGCAGGGCAAGGCGTTGTATGTCGGGGTCTCGGCGTACTCGCCTGAGCACACCCTCGAGTTCGCAGCGCTGCTGCGTCGCTGGCAGGTGCCCCTGCTGATCCACCAGCCCTCGTACAGCATTTTCAACCGGACCATCGAAGGTGGCTTGTTTCAAGCCGTGGAGCAGGCGGGGGCGGGCATGATCGCGTTCTCGCCGCTCGCCCAGGGGTTGCTGACCGATCGCTATCTGCAGGGCATTCCTGCCGACTCACGCGTGGGGCGCGGCACTCGTTTCCTGCGGCCGGAGAATGTATCCGAGGTGGTTGTCGAGAAGGCCAGCGCGCTGAATGAAATCGCCAAGGCGCGCGGCCAGTCGCTCGCTCAGATGGCGATTGCGTGGGTGTTGCGCGATCGCCGCATGACGTCGACCATCATCGGTGCGAGCAGCGCGGCGCAGGTGAGGGAGAATCTCGGCGCCTTGAATCAGCTGAGCTTCAGCAGCGAAGAGCTCGCGGCCATCGACCGCATCGCTCCCGGGCCCGTTTGACTCATTACCGATCCACGCACGCGCAGATCCATCGCGCCACATGCTGGTGAGTGAGCAAGGCGAAGGCATAGCCGAGCCGGCTGTGCTCACGCAGAAACTGCGTCGGTTGGTGCCACCTTCGGATGCGTCGTACGAGCATGGCGTCCCCGCGAGAGCCGACGATCCCCCTGGCAAAGCGCGCAATCCATCAAAGCGCGTGCTTTCCCGACAGAGCGCCGCCGGCCGGGAACTCACCGCGTCATCCGGCGGTTGCTCTCGACGCTCGTCCCCGTCAACTCCGCCGCCCCGAGGCTTTCATGGATGTGTTGTCGTTACTGCAATGGCCCGCGATGGTCGTCACCCTGACCGCCGCCTGGCTGGTCGCCTCCCAATCCAAAGTCCGCCGCAACTGGGGCTTCTGGACCTTCATCGCCAGCAACGTGCTCTGGATTCTCTGGGGCTGGCACGAGGACGCTGTCGCCTTGATCGTGCTGCAAGTCGGCCTGTTCATCCTCAACCTGCGCGGCGCCCGCAAGAATGACCCCGCGACGTCGTGATCTCGATGAGAACTGCTAGAATGCGCGCCGTCGCCCCCGTAGCTCAGTGGATAGAGCGACCGCCTCCTAAGCGGTAGGTCGCAGGTTCAACTCCTGCCGGGGGCGCCATCCCCAGCCAGCTCATCTATCCGATCCGAAGCTTCGACTCGTCCAGCTCGAACTCCTGGTCGATGCCGAGCTTCTTCATGATGGCGGGCAGAACCTGATGTATCATCCGCATCCCGACCAACAGCTCATTCATATAGATATCGGGATGCAGCTGTGATTTGTTGAATCCGAGACTCTCGGCTTCGGCTGTATGTCCGAGCGCATCGCTGGAGTCGTAGACCAGATCGAGCAGCTCAGCTCGCAACGGCACTCCAGCGCGGAACGCTCTGTCCTTCACGAAGGTCAGCCATTCCGCGTAGTCTTTTTTCACCTGATATTTGAATTGAGCGAACCTGGGTGCGAACTGCGTGTTCACCTCGATCTTGCAGGCCGCGAGGGACAGCAGGCAGGGTTCGATGTTGTCGGCAGGCGTGTTCGACAGGTCCAGATCGTCGTCATGAACGAGTTCACTGACGTAGGCGGCATAGAAGCCGTAGACGTCGTTGAGCGATTTGTAGATCTTGTAGATCGCATCGGAGTGTGGATCTTGCTCCAGCAACTCCCAACTTTCATCATTGATGTCGTCATAGTCCAGATCGAGCGCGCGCGGAAACTTATCGGGAATGGATACGCCCATCTCCTTGAGCACCCTGAAGGTCTCGCCGCAAAGAAGCTCCATCTCGTCCGTCAGGGGCGACGTGTTGTACCCGGTTTCGGCGCTCTCTGCGGCGCGCTCAGCCAGATAGTGCATGAGTCGTTCCCACTTGGCGGCGTCCTCGAGCGACCCCGCCGTCAGAACAAACGCGGCGTCCTGGTCGCCAATGTTTGCTATGGCCCGAAGTCTCTGCTCCATCTCTTGCGACATGTGTTCGCCCTTTTTCCATTTGCTGATCTGGGCGGGCGAAACATTGAGCTTGGTCGCCAGATCTTTTTGTGTACCGGATAGGGCGTTGAGAGCCAGTTGTACGAGCGCTTCGCTGTCCATCGGTGCCTTCTCCCGATTATTTAGTAAAGTCAGAGTTCGGTTTACGAAATTGAACTCTAGCGACGGTTTAGTGAATTTGCAATATGGTTTACTAAATGGCTGCATGGCTGCAGGAGAGGTGCTGCCGCGAAAGCGTGATAATCTGGTCAGCATGACTAGAGCCAAATCCAACACCGGACCAAAGAAGCGGCAGCAGCGTGCGGTCGCCAAGAATCGTCGCGGATATTGGCTCCTGCAGGACGCCAAGGCACGGTTCAGCGAACTGGTGCGTAAGGTTAGGAGCGAAGGGCCCCAGCATGTGACTGTGCATGGACGGGATGAGGTGGTGGTAATAGCTGCCGAGGATTTCCGGCGACTGAAGGGTGACATCACGGGAACGGCGCTCATCGAAGCGATGCAGGCATCGCCCTATCGCGACGAGGAGATCGAACCGCTGCGAGAGCCGATGCCCGTACGAGATGTCCCGCTGTGACCGGCTGGCTGCTGGACACAAACATCCTCTCGGAGCTGAGGCGGCCCCGACCGGAGCGCAAGGTTGTTGCGTTTGTTGCGAGTCAGGCTCTCGATCTGCTCCATATCAGTACCGTTACGCTGGCCGAGATCCGATTAGGCATCGAGCTTGTTCCTGATGCCACCCGCCGCTCCGAGTTGATGGATTGGCTCACCCACAAGGTCCGGCCCATGTTCGAGCAGCGCGCACTCGGAGTCACCGAAGACATCATGTTCAAGTGGCGACTCATGGTGGAGAACGGACGCAAGATCGGGCACACCTTCTCGCAGCCCGATTTGATCATCGCTGCAACGGGGCAGCATCACGGCCTCACGGTTGTCTCGCGTGATACCCGAGAATATGTGAAAGCGCGTGTGCCGGTGTTCAATCCTTGGGTCGATCCGTTGCCGGAATCGTGAGAGGAGGCGAAATGCACTGGAATATCCGATCGAGTGTGCGAGCGCGCTGTTTGCTCGTGTTGCTATCTCTCGCAGCCGCGCTGAACGCGGCAGGAGCGAGGGCGGCCGATGTGGCGGGAGTGTTCGAGTTGATGCCGGAGCAGAGTGGAAATATTGAGCGGGCGATCGAACAGGCGGTCGAGAAGATGGGGTTCATCAAGCGGCCGATTGCCAGAGGGCGGTTGAGTAAAACAAATGTGCCGTACAAGCGCGTGAGCATCGAGATCGGCCAGAGTGAGGTGGCGGTCGGGTTTGATGGGCGGGAGCCGATTCGGATGCCGGGGAACGGGCAGCCGATCAGATGGAAACGTGAGGATGGCGAGACGTTCGATGTCTCGGCGAGGGTCGAGGGCGACAGGCTGTTGCAGACGTACAAAGCGGAGGACGGCCAGCGCGTGAACACGTTTTTCAAGGCTGCGGATGGGGCGCTGCATCTGCAGGTGGAAGTGTCGAGCCCGCAACTGCCCCAGCCGTTGAAGTACGAGCTGGTGTATCGGCCGGCCGCGTAGCGAAGGAAAGCTGTGGAATTTGTTCTTTTGATGGCGGCGGCCGCCGCCGCTGCCACTGAACCGCCTGAAGTTACCGTCATTGGCTCCAGAGTGCCCATAACGGATGAGGATCTGGCGGCGAGCATCACGGTGCTCAGGCGGGATGAGTTCGACATAGAGAAACCGGTGGAACTCGCCGATCTGTTGCGACGAGTGGCGGGCATGCATGTCGATACTGTCGGCGGTCGAGGAGGCACGGGTTCGATTTACGTGCGCGGCGCCGACCCGAACTACACGCTGGTGCTGGTGAACGGCGTACGGGTCAACGATCCGACGAACTCACGCGGTGGATCGTTCGATTGGTCGGCGCTGGATATCGCCGATATAGAACGCATCGAGATTGCGCGCGGCCCGTACTCCGCCATCTATGGCGGAGACGCACTGGCCGGTGTGATCAACATCGTGACGCGTCCTGAATCGATGTCCACCATCACCGTAGATGCAGCCGCAGGCGCGTACGATACGAGCGATCTGTCGCTGCGGGCGGTTTTGCCGACCGACGATGCACGCTGGCATTTCGGCGTCGGTGAGTCGAACGAAGGGGAACGCGTTCGAGGGAACGATTTCGAAGTGCGGCGGATCTCGGGCGGCGTCGCGGCATCGCTCGGAGAGACCACCGATCTGAGTGTCTTCGGCCGCTATTCCGAAGCGACCCGCGAGGGATTTCCGGACGACAGCGGCGGATTCCAATACGCCGCCTTGCGCGACCCGGAGCATCGCGAATCGCAGGAAACGCTGTTCAGCGCAGGACTGGTACAACGCCTGAGCGATGCCACGGTCTCGCTCACGTTGGGCTATGTCGAACGCGGCGAAAACATCGATTCCCCAGGCGTTGCGCCAGGGGTTCGTGATCCATTCGGCGTACCCGCGAGCCTCGTCGATACAAATCTCGAACGATACACGGCGACGTTATCAGCCACGCAACCCCTCTCGAACGCCGTGTCGGTGGCCTACGGCGTCGACTGGCAGCGCGAGGCAGGTTCCAGTGACGGCGTAATCGATCTCGGCGGCTTTCTCGCGCCGACGTCGTTCGAGTTGACGCGCTCATACTGGGCGGCCTTCGCCGAGATGCGCGTCCAAACTTCGCTGGGCCTGTCCGCACAAGCCGGCGCGCGCGTGGACATGCCTGAGAGTGAGAGCTCGGTGACAAGCCCGCGTCTGCGCGTCGCCTACGCGATGCCCGAAGACGTAACAATTGCAGTCAGCTGGGGCAAGGCATTCAAGCTGCCGAGTCTGTATGCGCTCGGGCACCCGCTGGTAGGAAACACGACGCTCGCGCCGGAGCGCAGCCGTTCGTATGAAATCGAGCTGTCGCAGGAGCGGGGCGCCGCCCGCTGGAGCGCCACCTGGTTCGATAGCGAATATCGCGACGCCATCGATTTCGATTCCGGTCCTCCGCCGCAACTGGTCAATCGCAATCGCGTTCGTTCACGGGGCGTCGAGCTGGCCGGACGCTTGAAGGCCGGCGCGCAATGGTCCTTCGACGCAAGCATCACTCACGCTCGCAGCCGAATCACTGCCACCGACAACGAGCTTCGTAACCGACCGGACTGGAGCGGTTCGTTGGGCATGCGCTGGGCGCCGACCCAAGCACTCACGCTGTCGCTGGCGGCGACCTACGTTGGATCGTCTTTCGATTCGTCGATTGCAACGGGCGATGTGCGTTTGCCGGGCTACACCCGTGCGGATTTCGATGCAGTGTGGGAGGTCTCCGATCACATCGAGACGTATGTTTCGATCGACAATCTCACCGACCGGCGCTACGAGCAGTTCGTCGGCTTCGAAACGCGAGGCATCCTGCCTCGGGCCGGCGTGCGCTGGCGTTTGTAACAAGTCGCGGGTCCGCTTCCGCCGGATGCATCGAGCAGCGGTGAGAAGTCACGGCGACTGACAGCCAGTCGCCGTGACACCGATGCTCTCGACTCAAGCGAGACTCAGAACTTGTACGTCGCGCCCACCGTGTACGTGCGACCAATGTCCGTCTGGAACAACGTGTCTTCACGCACGCTGTCGATGAACAAGGTGTTGCGTTCCTCGGTGAGATTCTGCGCCTCCAGGATCAGCGTCAGGTGGTCGTTGAAGTTCCAGGACGCGGCGGCGTCGACGTAGAACGTGTCGCTATTGCCTTGCAGATCGCTGCCGGCCGAGGCCGGAATGCCGCGAATGTATTTGTCCCGATAGGTCCCCGTGGTGCGGATGCTGAAGCGACCGTCGTCGTAGAACAGCGTGCCGCTGGCGGAGTTCTTGGACAGACCGACCAGGTCGGCGGTGGTCGAGGAAGTCACCACGCCGCCGCTGCTGGTCAGGATGTACTCGATCTCCGATTCCACACGGGTGTAGTTGCCGAGCACGCCGAAGTTGCTCCAGAAGCCCGGCAACATGTCGAGCTGCACCTGCGCGTTGAGCTCGAAACCCTTGAGCGGCCCGCCGTCGGTGTTCTCCAGCCGGCTGACGTTGAACACATCGGTGGGCGAGGCGGGCGTGCCATCGAGCAGCGCATTGGGCAGCCCCAGCTCGGTGTAAACGACCGGGCTGGTGATGCGCTGGATATAAGTCTCGATGTCCTTGTAGAAGTAGGCGACCGAGAGCAGCGAGCCCGGGCGGAAATACCATTCCAGACTCAGATCGGCGGTCTTGGCGCGAATCGGATCCAGGAACGGATTGTTGACGGTGCCGGTTCGGGTGGTCGCCGTGATGCTCGCCGTGGGCGTCAGATTGCCGAGCTCGGGCCTCGACATGACTTTGGCGGCCGAGAAGCGCGCCAGGAGGTCGGGCGTCAGCTCGAACACCACGTTCAACGACGGCAGAGTGTCGCTGTAGTCGCGATCGACCTGATTGCGCTGGCCGACGGTGGGGAATGGCGCGCCGGCCGGGGCGTTGACGGGAATGTGGCCCACGGCGCGCTGGTCCGTCTGCACGTAGCGCACACCGATGTCGCCTCGAATTGGAATGGTCCAGTCGCTGCCGCTGTCGAACGACACCATGAAATAGCCGCTCGTGACCTTCTCCAGAATCTCCGATTGAGCCGCGCCGCATTCGACGCCGCAGAAATCCATGTCCCCGAAGGCGAACACATCGCGCCACTTTTTCGGATCGACGGCCACCCAGCTGGCCGGCGCGCCCGAGCCGAACAAATCGTCCAGGCCCGTGATCCGGCGCGAGATATCGGCGACGGTCACGCCGTCCGGCAATGCCTGCACCGGCACTTGCGAAGGCACGAGGTTCGAATTTCTGGAGTGGAAATCGTTCTCGCGATACTGGCCGCCCCAAGTGAAAGCGAACATGTCGTTGGCCTGCCATTCGGCGGCGAGATCGAAGGTGGCGATCTGTGTCACGTTGCGCGACGGCTTGCCCTGGGTCGAGAAGCCGCCGAGCACGGTCTGATTGCCGTCCGGGCTGGGCTGGTACGCGAACGCTCCCGGATCGTTCACGTCGATGCCAAAGCCGATCAGCGGCGTTTCGCGGCCGCCGCGAAAGTCGAGCGTGAAATTGCGCGTGTCGATGGCGTCCAGGAAAGTCTGCAGGCGCATCGGACCGTCCCAGATCGAATTCGAGCGTCCGGCCAGGCCGGTCAGCTTGAAGCGATCCGTGAAGGCGTGTTCGAAACTCAGGTTGACCTGCTCGAAGGTCGACACGAACTGATCCACCAGGCCTTCGGAACGAACGTCGACGCCATCGAACACCGCGTATTGCACCGAGCCGTGCTCGTCGAACGAAATATCTCGCACCGACACCATCGGCTGACCGTTGTTGGTCAGATTGCGACCGAACGACAGACCGAGGATGTAGTTGTCGCGGCGCTCGACCTGAAAGCGCGACAACAGACCGTCGAGCACGATGTTGGTATTCTCGGTGGGCATCCATTGCAGCGTCAGTGTGCCGCCGGTGCGCTCGGTGTCTTGCTCCGAGTTCACGTAGCGCGGCAGGCGCGGCAGGAACGCGCCGCTGCCGGGCACGTTCGGCAGACTGTCACGCCGCAAGTTGTACACGGTCTGGTAAGCAGCCAGATCGCTGGAGCGCGGATTGGTCACGTAGCCACTGCTGCAGTTCTCTTCGCTGGCGCCGCGCGTGCCCGGCGTCGGGCTCGGCGCGGTCTCGGTCCAACCGATGGGCGTGCAGAAGGGCAACCAGATCGGGTTCTGGCTGGTGCCGATGTTGTTGGCGTTGGTGTTGGCCGAAAGAACATCCACGGCCGAATAACCGACCTCGCGGATGTTGCGCTTCTGGAACGCGGCGGAGGCGAGCACGCCGAAGGTGTTGTCGAAGAACTTCTGCGAGAACAGCATGGACGCGCGCGGATCGAGATCCTCGCTGATGGTGTTGAACACTCCGCGACCGGTCAGGGTGAGCACGCGGTCTTCGGCGAAGTCGAAGGGGCGAGGGGCCTGCAAATCGACGGTCGCGCCCAGCGAGCCTTCTTCGACATCGGCCGAAGGCGTCTTGCGGACCGCCAGCTGGGAAAAGATTTCGGTGGGGAACACGTTGAAGTCGAAGCTGCGGCCGTTATTGCCGGCACCGTAGATGTCGCTCGAGCCGGTCTGCGCAGCGGCTTCCATACCGTTGATTCGTACACGGGTGAACAAAGGTCCCAAACCGCGCACCGAGATGTTGCGACCTTCGCCGCCATCGCCTCGGGACAACGTCACACCTGGAATGCGTTGCATGGACTCGGCGAGATTGCTGTCTGGGAATTTGCCGATGTCCTCGGCGGCGATGACATCGATGGCCGCAGTTTCTGCGCGCTTCTCGGCGAGCGCAGTGTTCAGCGAGCCTCGGAATCCGGTGACCACCACTTCTTCGAGCTGGCCGCCGCCTGTTTCGCCGCCCTGCGTTTCGGCGGCGCTGGCCGCCAGTGGTGCGATGAGCGCGCTGCCCAGCGCCGCGGACACAGCGACGCAAACCATCGATCGACTGTACTTCGACATCGACATAGGTCCCCCAATCGGCTTCGTTATTTAGCTTCGCCTCGGAGTCAGCTGACACCGGTAGCACGCAGCATTTGTCCGAGTAACCTCATCATGACAGTTCTTGATCGAAAGTGAAATATTTTGACGCAAAATGATGGCCGCCCAGCTCTGGCGAGCACGATCGGCCGCTAAGTAGCGGTTTTTGCGAAAAATTTGCCGTGCGGCTTGGTGGAAGCCGCATGCTGGATCGACCCTGCCGCTGGTAAAGTGCGCCCCGCTTTTTCCCCAGACTGGCTTTGCAGGAGTTTGCTCGTGAGTCATCGATCACGGATCGACCGCAGCGTGGCGGTTGTGACGGCGTGTGTCAGCGTGTTCGCTTTCGGCGCCGCATCCGGCCAAGAGGACGCTGGGATCACCGAAGTCGTCGTGACCGGTTCGCGCATCAAGCAGAACCAGTTCGATGCGCCGACGCCGACGGTGGCCGTTCCGATCGAGGCGATTCAACGTTCGGGCAGCACCAATCTCACCGATTTCCTGCGCACCATGCCGGCGCTCGTCTCCTCGCAGGACGATCTGCAGAACACCGGTTCGCAGGGCTACATCGGCAGCACTGGTTTGAATCTGCTCAACCTGCGCAGCCTCGGCGAGGAGCGCACTCTGGTGCTGGTGGACGGTCGACGCCATGTCGCGCAGCTGCCCGAAACCGCGGCCGTCGACATCAACACGATTCCAATGGATCTGATCGAGCGCGTGGACATCGTGACTGGCGGTGTCTCGGCCGTCTACGGCGCGGATGCGGTGTCGGGCGTCGTGAACTTCGTGATGAAAAAGGATTTCGAAGGGCTGCTCGGTCGCGTGCAGTACGGTGGTGCAGACGCTGGCGGCGCTCGCGATTCGTATGCTTCGATTACCGGCGGCATGAACTTCGCCGATGGGCGCGGCAATATCTCCGGCTCCATTCAGCACACCGAGCGCGGACGGTTGCAGGCGAGCGATCGTAGTTATCTGCGCGGCGCCAACTACACCAGCATGAAGCGCAATCCCAATGATCGTGACGACGATCCGGCGGTCCCGGACGAGGTGCCGCTGAACGACATCCGCTTCTTCGACAGCGCTCGCGCAGGCGCCATCGACGTGGACTTCGACGGCGCGCCAGACACGTTGCCCGATGGCAGCGCGTTCGAGATCCCGACGTTCGTTTCGCCGTTCTATGCGCAAGGCGGCAGCGGCACGCCGCTCGCGGATTACATCGGCGATCTGTTGCCGGATGCCAAAACCACCGTGGCCAGCGTGTTCGGCCAGTTCGAGCTCAGCGACACGGTGAATTTTTTCGGTGAGGCCAAGTTCGTGCGCGGCAAGGCCAAGGCGTACATGCAGCCGACCTTCGACTTCTCTCTGTTCCAGAGCGCGGACAATCCTTATCTGCCGGCCGCCGTGGCCGCGCAGATCATTCCGGGAGCCGCCGCCGAGGCTCTTGAGGATGACACCGCGCCCGACGGCGTGCTCGTCAGTCGCGATCACTTCGACTTCGGCGTGCGGGGCGAAGAAGCCACCCGCGACACCATGCGGTTCGTCACCGGCGTGAACGGCTCTTTCGCGGATCGTTACAACTACGAAGTCTCGTACACCTACGGCCAGTCCGAGATCGATGCGCTCGCGCTCAACAATCGTTACAACGATCGCTTCCTGGCCGCCATCGATGTCGTGACCGATCCATCCACGGGCCAGCCGACGTGCCGTTCCAATCTGGATCCGACCGCGTTGCCATACCAGCCCTTTCATGGCTTCGACTTCTCTGGCCCGCTGTCATTCACGCCCGGCGCCAACAGCGGCTGCCGGCCGTTGAACATCTACGGCGAAGGGGTGGCCGATCCGGCTGCCCTTGCGTGGATCATGCTCAATAACGAAGCATCCTCGCGCGTGACCCAGAACGTTTTCAACGCATTCGTGTCCGGCCCGGTGCCGGGCATCACGCTGCCGGCCGGTGACATCGATGCCGTGGTGGGTGTGGAGTGGCGTCGCGAGGGCAGCCGCTCGGTGCCGCCGATGGAGGATCAGATGGGACTGACGTTCGGTAACGTCATTCTGCCCACCGACGGCACCTTCAATGTCAAGGAAGCCTTCGCCGAGCTGCGCGTGCCCATCCTCGCGGATCTGCCGTTTGCCGAGATGCTGCAGGTCTCCGGTGCGGTCCGTGTTTCGGATTATTCGACCGTCGGCAGCACGACGACCTGGAACACGGGTTTGCTGTGGGCGCCGGTGCGCGATGTGAGTTTCCGGGGCACCGTTGCTGAATCGGTGCGCGCGCCGAACATCGCCGAGTTGTTCAGTCCGCAGAGTCAGACGTTCGAAGCGATCTTCGATCCTTGCGACGTCTCCGAGCTCGCCAACGGCACCAGCTACCGCGCCGCGAACTGTGCTGCCATCCTTGGTGCATTGGGCGTCGATCCGGTGGGCTACATAGATCCGAACTCCGACACCATCCCTGGCGTGGGCACCGGCAACTCGGGGTTGAGCGAAGAAACTGCGCGCAGCTACACCTTCGGCGCAGTGTTCCGACCGCAGTTCATCGAAGGGCTGGCGTTGTCCATCGACTACTACGACATCAACATCAAGCAGGCCATCAGCACCGCCGATGCCCAGGATGTCGCCAACAACTGCGTGGACCAGCCGACGATAGACAATGTGTTCTGCGACTCGCTGACGCGCGCGTCGGGCACTGGCGCCATCACGAGCTTCGTGGTGCAGCCGGAAAACGTCGCCTCGTTCCGTACGCGAGGCATCGATTTCAACTTGAACTACTTGCTCGACCCCTCGCGCCTTGGCTTGGACGCCGACATCGGCACGTTCCGGTTCGCGCTGGTCGGCAGCCGGCTCGATCGGCTCACGACGATTCCGACGTTGGGCGCCGAGCAGATCGACGAGCGCACCACCGCCGACTTGCAAAGCGGCACCTATGCGCCGAAGTGGACGACCACGTTCGATACGACCTGGGAGTTCGGCGGCCTGACCGTGAACTATGGATTCAATTATTTCAGCAAGACCTCCCGCTATACATTGCTCACATTGGCGGGCAATCCGGACCAGGCGTCGCGCGCCAACATCTACTACGACGCACAGGAGACGCACGATCTGTCGGCGTCGTTCGACTTCCTGGACGCCTATCGCATCTACGCCGGCGTGAACAACCTGACCGACCAGCATCCGGACTTCACCACGATCTTTCCGGTGAGCCCGGTTGGCCGCTTCTACTATGCGGGGTTGACCGTGTCGTTCGGCAATCGCTGACGACGACTAGTGCAAAATCGATCGAAATAGATCAAGATCGCTCACCGAAAGCCGGCACCTCGCCGGCGTCGGGGGATCTCGATTGTTTCATTCGATCATCGGACCGATGCAGCGCCGGTACATCGCGGCGCTGCTGTTCGTCACTCTCGTCAGCCTGGGTACGTCAGCGCTCGCCCAGGTGGGGCGGCAGTTTCCATCCGAAAAACAGCTCGTGCTCGACCGGATCACGGGTCGGCCGCTCACCTTGCTCACCTCGGGCGCTTTCAACGACGCAAAGATCTATCCCACTCACCCGCAATGGGCCGCCGACGGCGTGCACATCCTGTTTCGTTCGACGGGTCGCAGCGCCGACGGGCATTCGCAGATTTTCGCCGTGAATGAGATCACCGGCCGCATCACGCAGGTCAGCGCCGGCGAGGGTGTCGAGACCGGCAGCATCAACGTCGCTCGGCTGTCGAACAAGGTGTACTACATACGTCGCGGCCGGGGCGATGCGCCAGCGAGTCTGATCGAGGTCGATCTCACTGCTTTGGTGACGGACTCGGGAGCGCGTGCCGGCAATGCCGAAAGAAACATCGGCGCTTTGCCCAAGGGCTTCATCGGCGCTGGTGGCTTCACGCTGGATGCCGATGAAAAGGCCGCGTATTTCGGCTTCGATCAGCGCCGCGCGCCGGCTCGCGAGCGTGGTCAACCCGTCCCGCAGGTTCCGGGCGGAATCCTGGCGATGGAGCTGGCCAGCGGTCGCACGCGAACCGTGCTCGAAGTGCCGTTTCGCATGGGTCATGTGCAGGCCAATCCATTGAAGCCCGGTGAGATCCTGTATTGCCACGAGACCGGCGGCGATGCGCCCCAGCGCATGTGGCTCGTCAATGCGGATGGCACGGGCAATCGCCCGGTGTTTCCCGAACAGCCGGACGACTGGGTCACGCACGAACAGTTCGCGGACGCCGATCATGTGATCTTCAACTTGATGGGCCACACCGCGAAGCTGCGTCAGCGGCCGACCGGGATCATGGTCGTCAACCTGCGCGACGGTACGGTCGAAAATCTCGGCCAGCCGGACAGTTACTACAATTCGCAACGGCCTGAACTGTATTCCGATCCGAACATTCCGGCCGGTAACGAGAATCGCGGCGGCTTCTGGCACAACGCAGTCACTTACGATCGCCGCTTCGCGGCCGGTGACGATTTCGACGGCAACATCCATCTGATCGATCGCAAGACCGGCGGTCGCACCCTGCTCAGCACGGGCCATCGCATGCGGCCCGATCACGGGCATCCCAGCTTCAGTGCCGATGGCTCGCGGCTGTTGATCCAATCGGGCATGCTGACCGATGGCCAACGCCTGTCGCTGATCGTGATCCCGACGAACGTCGCTGCGCCATGATCGCACGCGTGTGACACCGAGCATCGTTCGATGCTTCGAGTACCTTCGTTCCATCGGCGCCGACATGGCTCGCCGATCCTTGCGCATATAGAAACAAGATCAGCGCTGTTTAGCGATGCTGATCGCTTCGTAAACTATATGAGCGAATATGATTGGAATATGACACCGGTTACGCTAGTGTGAGCGCGTGCAGGGAAATACACCGGCGTTGAGGGCGCGGCCCAGCCGGTTGAGGTTCGACTATCACCACGCTTGGCGCGGGCCTTGCGTGCTGGGCCGTGCCCGACCTCATCGCCGACAGCGCTGAACATGATGCAAAGGAGCAGTCATGAAACATCAAGGATGGATGCGGGGTTGGCTGTTTGTGCCGTTGTTGCTGGTGGCAACGCAGGCGTACTCACAGGCGCAAATGGAACGGCTGTCACGCGGCGTGGTGGCGGTTCGTAGCGGCAGTTCTTCCGTTTACGTCGGCTGGCGCTTGTTCGGCAACGACCCCGCCGGCATCGCCTTCAATCTGTATCGCTCCACCGCGGGTGGCTCGGCCACGCTGCTCAATGGCACGCCGATCACGACGAGCACCAACTTCGTCGACAACTCGGCGCCCACCTCTCAGGCAAATACTTATTTCGTGAGGCCTGTGCTGAACGGCGTGGAGCAGGCCAACAGTGCGTCGTTCACATTGCCGGCCAACGCCGCCACCGCGCAGTACCTGCAGATTCCTTTACAGGTTCCAGCCGGCGGCACGACACCCAGCGGCGAGTCGTACACCTACACGGCGAATGACATGAGCGTGGGCGATCTGGATGGCGATGGCGAGTATGAGTACGTGCTCAAGTGGGATCCGAGCAACGCCAAGGACAACTCGCAATCCGGCTACACCGGCAACGTGTATCTGGATGCGTATGAGCTCAACGGCACACGCTTGTGGCGCATCGATCTGGGAAGAAACATTCGCGCGGGCGCGCACTACACGCAGTTCATCGTGTACGACCTGGACGGTGACGGTCGCGCCGAAGTGGCCGCCAAGACGGCCGACGGCACGCGCAGCGGCACCGGGCAGGTCATTGGCAGCGCCAGCGCGGATCATCGCAACAGCAGCGGCTACATTCTGGCCGGGCCAGAGTACCTGACGATCTTCAACGGACAGAACGGGGCGATTCTCGCCACCACCGACTATATTCCCGCTCGCGGCAACGTCGGCTCTTGGGGCGACACTTACGGCAATCGTGTCGACCGTTTTCTCGCCGGGGTCGCGTATCTCGATGGCCAACGACCCAGTTTGATCATGTCCCGCGGTTATTACACGCGTGCCGTGATCGTCGCCTGGGACTGGCGCAACGGGCAGCTCACCCAGCGCTGGACGTTCGACAGCAACGCATCCGGCAACTCCGCCTATGCCGGGCAGGGCAACCATAATCTCTCCATCGCCGACGTCGATGCCGATGGTCGGCAGGAAGTCATCTTCGGCGCCGCGACCATCGATGACAACGGACGCGGGCTGTATGTTAGCGGCCTGGGGCACGGCGATGCGTTGCACGTCGGCGATTTCATCCCGTCGCGCGCCGGGCTGGAGATTTGGGGCATTCACGAATCGAGCTCCGTGCCAGGCGCCGACCTTCGCGATGCGCGCACGGGCGCTCGCATATTCGCAATCAACAACACCTCGGGAAGCGAGGGGCCAGGGCGCGGCGTGGCCGGAGATATTTATGCGGGCAACG
This sequence comes from Steroidobacter gossypii, assembly GCF_016801985.1. Classification (GTDB taxonomy): domain Bacteria; phylum Pseudomonadota; class Gammaproteobacteria; order Steroidobacterales; family Steroidobacteraceae; genus Steroidobacter; species Steroidobacter gossypii. The sequence continues at coordinate 978,741 of NZ_JAEVLS010000002.1, forward strand.
CCGGCGCGGAGTTCTGGGGTTCGGGGCCGGGAATGACGAGTCTGTTCAACGCCTCCGGCGGTTCGGTGGGGCGCACGCCGAGTTCGGCGAACTTCCTCGTGTGGTGGGACTCGGACACGGTCCGTGAATTGCTCGATAGCAATCACATCGATAAGTATGGAACGTCCTCGGACACGCGGCTGCTGACGGGCTCGGGCGTCACGTCGAACAACGGCACCAAGGCTACGCCCGCCTTGAGCGGCGATGTTCTTGGCGACTGGCGCGAGGAGGTCATCTGGCGCACCACCGATAACGCTTACTTGCGTATCTACACAACCACCAACGTCGCAACCAATCGTCTCTATACCTTCCTGCACGATCCTCAGTATCGAGTGGCGCTGGCGTGGCAGAACGTGGCTTACAACCAGCCGCCGCATCCGAGCTTCTTTGTCGGCGCCGGCATGTCCGCGCCGCCGACGCCGAACATCACGATCGTCGGTGGCGGCAATCCGGGGACGGAGCACACCTATCAGGCCGAGAATGGTCTGGTGGGCGGGGGAACCGTCACCGAGAACACCAATGCAGGATACCTCGGCAATGCGTATGTGAATTCGTCGGCCAACGGCGGCTATCTGGAGATTCGTGATGTCGATGGTCGCGGCGGCGGCAGCAAGACGCTCGCCATTCGCTTTGCACTGGGCGTGACCTCGAGCCGCACCGGACGTTTGTTGGTGAACGGCGCGGCTCAGAACATCACATTCAATCCGACCGGCTCGTGGACTGCGTGGTCGACGCTGAATGTGCCGGTCACGCTCAACAACGGCAGCAATGTTCTGCGGTTCGAATCGACCGGGCAGGATCTGGGCAACATCGATCAAGTGACCGTGCAATAGCTTCGTCATCGATCCGTGTCAGAGACCAAGGAGGCAGAGCGATGAAAACGGCTGTTCAGTACCTTGCGCGGCTGGTGCTGCTGGGCTGGCTGATCGCGCCCGGCATCAGCCTCGCGGGTTTTTCGATTCAGGGCGGTCAGCTGGTGGACGACAACGGCGTGCCGTTCATCATGCGCGGGATCAACTATCCCTACACCTGGTTTCAATCGCGACCGACTCAGCAGGACTTCGCCGCCATGGCGGCGACCGGCGCAAACACAGTGCGTATCGTGCTGTCGACGGGCGGCCAGTGGGCCCGCGTGCCCGGCGCGCAGGTCAGCCAGGTCATCCAATGGGCGAAGGACAACCGCATGATCGCGGTGCTCGAGGTGCACGATTCCACCGGCTGGAGCGAGCAGACCACCGCAGTGCCGATCTCCGATGCGGTGGCGTACTGGACCAGCGCCGATATCCGCGCGGCGATCAACGGCCAGGAAAACTTCGTGATCATCAACATCGCGAATGAGCCGTTCGGCAACACTACCAGCGCCAACTATGTTCCCGACACGACGGCGGCAATTCAGGCGCTGCGCGCGGCGGGCCTCACGCACACGATCATGATCGACGCGGCGAACTGGGGGCAGGACTGGTCCAACACCATGCGCGACAACGCCATGCAGCTGTGGAATGCAGATTCGCGTCGCAATCTGCTGTTCAGCGTGCACATGTACGAGGTATATCAAACCGCCGCGCCCATCATCGCGTACATGCAAGCCTTCGACGACATGGGGCTGCCACTCGTGATCGGCGAGTTCGGACCACAGAACAACGGTCAACCGGTGGATGTGGAAACCGTGTTCGCTCAAGCCCAGCAGCGCGGCAATGGTTACATCGGCTGGTCCTGGTCAGGCAATGGCAGTGGTGGCGTGGTGCTGGACATGGTGCAGAACTTCAGCACCACGTTCACTTCCTGGGGTGAGCGCATCGTCAACGGCCCGAATGGCATTCGGGCGACCTCGGTGCGAGCGAGCGTATTCCCGAACGGCGGCAACAACCTGAGCGTCGCGCCGGCATCGCTGTCGTTCAGTGCAGGCGCGTCTTCCGCACCCGTGGCTGTGACATCCAACGTCGCTTGGAGCGCCACCGACGATCAGTCCTGGCTGACCGTCGCGCCTGCATCGGGCAACAACAACGGCAGCTTCACCGTCACTGCAACGGCCAATTCCGCATCGACCGCTCGCACCGGCACCGTCACTGTGAGCGGCGGCGGCATCTCGCGCCCGATCGCCGTGACCCAAGCGGGGCAGAGCTCACCGATCGGTTCAGTGACTGCCAGCGGCGTCGTGACCAGCAGCAGTGGCTGGTTCACCGAACAACAACTTCGCCTTTCAAACACCGCGACGATCACCGCGCTGTCCATCACCATCACCGTACAACGCACCACCGGCGTGAGCGCTTCGGGTCAATACAACACCGTCGGCGGCATCATCTCGCAAAGTCATAGCAGCACATCGAGTGCCATTACTTACTCGTTCTCGCTGAACTCCGGCCAGTCGCTGTCACCATCGACCAACCGCGTCTTCGCCGTGCAAATGAGTGGCAACGGCACCGTGCATCCGTCCAGCGGCGACACCTACACCGTCACCGGCACCGCCGGCGGACAGGCGTTCGCGTTGAACGGAACGTTCTAACGGAGGAGGGCAAGCCTCAGTGCTTGCCCTTCGACACCATGTGCACGAGGGCGACGATGACGCCGCCGATGATCAGGCCGACGACGGCGGAGCCTGCGGCGAAGGTCAGCCAGGATGCGACGCCGCCCAGGGCGGGGGTGTGTCCGGCCAGTTCGGAGAGGTGATGGATGAAGTGCGGTAGCGCGTTCAGGTGAAAGTGTTCGAGGCCGTGGACGATGATGCCGCCGCCCACCCACAGCATGGCGGCGGTGCCGACGAAGCTCAGCGTCTTGAGCAGGTGAGGCATCGACTTCACCAGGCCGCGGCCGAAGGACGCGGTCGCAGCCGAGGAGCGTTGCGCCAGATGCACGCCGACATCGTCCATCTTCACGATCAAGCCGACGACGCCATACACCGCGACTGTGATGAAGAAGCTCACCACCACCAGGGCGGCAGCTTGGATCGCGAACGGGCGATCGGCCACGGTGGCCAGCGCAATCGCCATGATCTCGCCGGACAGGATCAGATCGGTGCGAATGGCGCCGGAGATCTTGTGCGCTTCCATCTCGGCCGAGCTCAGCGCGAGCTCTTCGACGTGCGGTGTCTTGTCGACCTTGCCGGTCACTCGGGCGATGGCTTCGATGATTTTCTCGGTGGCTTCGAAACACAGGTAGGCGCCGCCGAGCATCAGGATCGGGGTCACGGCCCAGGGAGCGAACGCGCTCAGCAGCAGCGCGCCGGGTAACAGGAACAAAAACTTATTGCGCAGCGAACCCTTCGCGATCTTCCACACGATGGGCAGTTCGCGTTCGGGCGTGAAGCCCATCGCATAGCCCGGCGTCACCGCGGCGTCGTCGACCACCACGCCGATCGCTTTGGAGCCGGCCTTGCCTGCCGCGGCAGTCACATCATCGAGGGAGGCGGCCGCCATCTTGGCGATGGCCGCGACGTCATCCAGTAGGGCAGCGAGTCCGGAAGCCATCGTTCACATCTTTCGTGTTGTTCGACTTGGGGGCGCAGTCTAAACGATGCGCATTCCTCGCGAGCAAGCTTCTTGACAGCCCCGAGCCGCCGCGTCATTCTCGATGACACCGGTGGCAATTGCGCATTTCAGCGACTCCGCCGGCGAATCAACGGACTCACGGATGAAGTCGACGCCGTGACTGCGGCGCCCTGCGTCCGATAAAAATCAAGGAAGACAGCCATGCCGCGAGGGGATTCGAGGGGTATTCCTGCCGTCGTGTCGGCGGTCGGCGTTCTGCTCTCGTGCTCGGCGATCGCCGAGCCACAACAATCATCCAGTTCGACCGCAGCGCCACCGGTAGAAGAAGTGGTGGTCACCGGCTACCGAGGCAGTCTCGCCGTGGCGCTCGAGGAGAAGCGCGAGCAAAGCGGTGTGGTCGACGTCATCAAAGCTGAAGACGTGGCCAAGTTTCCTGACGCCAATCTCGCCGAATCTTTGCAACGTTTGCCCGGTGTCGTCGTGGCGCGCGATGGCGGCGAGGGCCGCAGCATCTCGGTACGCGGTCTGGGGCCCGATTACACGCGGGTGCGCCTGAACGGACTGGAGGCGCAAACCACTTCCAACGGTTTCGAAGGGATCAATCGCACCCGCGGCTTCGACTTCAACGTGTTCGCATCCGAACTGTTCAACAGTTTGACGGTGCGCAAGACGCCCTCGGCCGCGACCGAAGAAGGCTCGCTCGGCGCGACTGTCGATTTGCAGACGGCGCGGCCCTTCGACAAGACCGGCACGCAGTTCGCGTTCTCCTCCAAGGTGAGCTACAACGACCTGAGCGAAAAGACCGATCCACGCTTTGCGTTGCTGGCATCCAATACATTCTTCGAAGACACCGTGGGCGTGCTGGTTTCGGCAGCTTATTCGAAGAGCCGCAAGATCAGCCAGGCAAGTCACAACCTGAATTGGGATCGCATGACCGAGAACGGCGGCTGGTGCGACCCCGCCAATCCCGCCGGCGTGTGCTACGGGGAGTATCCAGAAGGCATCAGCTACGAACAGTTGCGCTCCGCGAGCATCTATCACCCGCGCATACCGCGCCTGGCGCAGTTCGCCGTGGACAATGAGAGGCTTGGCGTCACATCCGCGATCCAGTGGCGACCAGCGGCAGGAACGGAGGTGACGCTGGATCTGCTGTACTCGCGGCATGAGGGCTTGCGTCAGGAAAGCTTGCTGACGCCGATCGGTTTGTTTCGCGGGCAGTCTCAGCAGGGCAAGCCCGAAACCATCGTGCGCGAAGCCGAAATCCGCGGCAACGATCTCATTTACGCACGCCTTGATAACGTGGATCTGCGCGCCGAGAACTCCATCTTCGATTTCAACACCGTGTTCAAGCAGGCCGGTTTGACCATCGATCAGGAGCTCAGCGAGCGCTGGCGGGCAAGCTTGCAGCTGGGCGCTTCCGATTCAGACTTCGACGAGCCACGCGAGACCACGCTACAGGTGGACCGGCTCAACACCGATGGTTTCATCTACGATTTTCGTCAGAGCCAGACGCGGCCGCGCATCGTGTGGGGTTTCGATACCACCGATCCCGCCAATTATTACTACGGGCCGGCGCAGCCCGGCTTCACCGGCGGCTCGACCGGCCCTGAGATCCGGCTGCGGCCGCAGGCGGTGGAGAATACGTTCCGCCAAGGCGCGCTGGACGTCGAGTTCGACCTGTCACGAAGCTGGAAGTTGAAGACTGGCGTCAACGTCAGGAAATATACATTCGACTCCGATTCGCGCCGTATGGCCAATGAGCGCAGCATCCCGGCGCTTCCAGCCGGAGTCACGGTGGCGGACCTGGTAGGGCAGTTCTCCGGCTTCGTTGGTTTCGGAGTGCCGTCCGACACGGCCACTGCCTGGGTGCTGCCGAGCGAACAGGCTTTCATCGACATCTTTGATATCTACAGTAACACCGGTGTGTTCGAGTTGCGGCGGGATGTTGCATCGGCGCGCAGTAACATCTACTCCGTCGATGAGAAAGACACCGCGGCCTATGTGCAAGGTGACTTCAACGCTGAGCTGCTGGGCTTGCCGGTGCGAGGCGATGTCGGCGTGCGCTTCGTGCGCACCGATCAGGATTCAGTGGGCTTCGCCGAAGCCGGTGTGAACACGCAGCTCCTGCGAGTTTCGCGCAGCTACGACGATTGGCTGCCCGCTGCGAACCTGGCGCTGGAGCTTCGCGACGATGTCGTCGCGCGGTTCGCCGTGTCGCGGGTGATGACGCGTCCGCCGTTGGCGCAATTGACGCCGGGCGGTTCGGTCAACGTGTTTGGCGGCACGCGCCAGGTCAATCAAGGCAATCCCAACCTGGATCCGATCGAGGCCGACGCGTTCGACGCCGGCATCGAGTGGTATTTCGCACCGGAATCCGTGGTGTCTCTGGGCTTCTTCTACAAGGATGTGAAAACGTATATCGCCACCCTGCGCACCACCCAGCCGTTCAACACGCTCGGCATTCCCGAGGCAGTGCTGATCGGCACCGGCGTCACGCCGACTGACGACTTCGTGTATTCGCGTCCGGTCAACAGCGACGGCGGGCCGTTGCGCGGCGTCGAGCTGAATGTGCAAATGCCGCTCAGCTTCCTGCCCGGTTGGCTGCAGAACTTCGGCGTGCTCGCCAACTACACCCGAGTGAGCTCCGATATCACGTATGTGGTGGATCCAAGCGTGCCCGTTGGCGCGCCGGGCAGGACCGCGGTGCTGCCCTTGATCAATCTGTCTGAAGAATCGGCCAACGCCACGCTGTACTACGGCGCGGGCGGATTCGAGGCGCGAGTGTCAGCCTCGTATCGGGACGACTACCTGCGCATCGTCCCGGGGCTGAACGGTCAAGATGCCGACGCGACCGAAGGCAGCGTGTATCTGGACGCCTCGCTGAGCTACTCCTTCGGCGAGCATTATCAGGTCTCGCTGGAGGGCCAGAATCTCGGCGACACGTACGAGCATCTCTATAACGATACTCGAGCCGAGCGTAACGAGTACTACCGAAATTTCGGCCGCCAGTACACGGCCGGGTTTCGTTATAGCTTTTGAGCTCAGTAGGCGTTCTTGCGGATCTTCTGAGCCGAGTCGCGCGGCTTCGGCTGATCCGGGAAGCCGCCGGGCGGCTGTTTTTTCTCCAGCGCCTTTTTCATGGTCTCCGCCCAGCTGGCCTTGGGCTTGCGGGCGGCGGTCTTGGCGCTCGACGGCTTGGTTCTCGACGGAGCTTTTTTCGCGGCAGCTTTGGTGCTCATGGGACCTCTGATCTTGAGTGACGACACCCCATAATGCCTCGCGGGGCGTTCAAGCTCCATGCCGTTGTAACTATTGCTGAACAGATTCACGCTCCGGTGCCTTGCTACCCCAACCTCCGAGGCGGGCGGCGGCCTGGTACGTGCTCTGCAAAAATTCCCGCAGCGCCTGCTCCGGGGCTGCGGCGCATTGGGGAAAGTGCCAGCATGCGCGCACCGCTGGAGATGGAAGGGGGCGCTCTTCCTACGTCAAGACCGTCGGGCTGCATCGATCGCGGCGGCAAGTTGCCACATCCCCGCGCGAATCGCCGCCGGTCGACACGCCCCGAATCCCATCACCAGTGCGTTTTGACTCTGCCCGCTGCCGTAGTTGTATGCAGATAGCGGTGTGACTTCGATGTGGCGGGCGGCAGCCTGGGAGAAGACGCGCTCGGCGTCGGCTCCTTCCAGATCGGCCACGGCGTGCAGGCCCGAATGCACCGGTCGAAGGCATAGCGGCGCGCCGGTGCGATCGATGGCCGTTCTCAGCGCCGCGAGTCTTTCCGCATATTCGAGTTGCATGCGGCGAACGTGTCGCTGGTAGTGACCGCGCGTGATGAACTCCGACAGGATCATTTGATCCAGCAGCGGTGGATGCACATCGCTCGCCATGCGCGCGCGGCTGAATCCGTCCACCAGATCGCTGGGCACGATCAAGAACCCCAGGCGCAGCGCTGGAAACAAGGTTTTGCTGAAGGAGCCGAGGTAGATCACGCGGCCGTCCGGATCGAGCGCATGGAGGCAGGGCAGTGGGACCGCGTCGTAGCGGAAGATGCAGTCATAGTCGTCTTCCAGAATCCACGCGAGCGACTCGCTCGCCCAGGCGAGCAGACTGTGTCGTCGTTCCAGGCTCATCGGCACGCCGAGTGGAAATTGATGCGACGGCGTGACGTAGGCGAGGCGCGCGGGAGACTGTCGAGTGACGATCATTCCTTCTGCATCCACCGGCATACACACCGCTTTGGCGCCTGCCGAGAGCAGCGCGCTGTGCGCACCGGGATAGCCGGGATCTTCGATCCAGACGTTGTCTCCGATGTCGAGCAGCAAATGAAACACCAGGTCGATGCCGCGCTGGGCGCCGGCCACGACCAGTACTTGCTCCGGGTCGCAACTGGTGCCGCGCGAGCGCATCTGCTCGGCGATGGCCTGGCGCAAGCGATTGAGGCCGGCGAGTCGGGAGTAATCGAGTCGCGCCGGCGACAGGGACCGCACGCACTGCCGGGCGATGTGCGACCACAATCGAACAGGGAACATATCGACGGCCGGAGTGCCAAGTCGGAACGGCCGCGGAGGCGACGGGGTGCGACGATCGATGGCTCGCGCTCGCGCCAGCGATTGTCCACGGCACGAAAGCAGTGGATGTTTCGTGGTCGATGTGGCGGAGACCATGTGCAGATCAGGCCGCCGATCCGGCAGATCCCTGGCGATATAAATGCCCGATCCTGGCTTCGGCACGATGTAACCTTCCGCTTTCAATTGCTCGAAAGCCAGCAGCACCGTGGTCCGAGAAACCCCAAGATCGGCCGCCAGCGCGCGCGTGGAAGGCAGACGGCTGTCGGCGCTCAGCACCCCTTCGATGATGGATCTGCGAATACAGAGGTAGATCTGATCCTGCAGCGTCTGACCGCACGCCGGTTCGATGCGGATCGGCAGTGTGACCGTCTTGGCCATGACTCTTCCCTGCAGCGTTCCATGCCAAAAGCCGCGCCGGCTCCAAAACGAAGCGGCGCGGCCGTGAGTCGAACAGAGCAATCATCGCAATGTATGAGCGATTGCGCGAGCCAGGGCGGCGTGGCCCGCGTCGTTCGGATGCAGGCCATCGCCGGTATCATAGGCTGGCAACATTCTGGTGGGATCGGCGGGGTCTCGCAGAGCCAGGTCGTAGTCGACCACCGCGTCGAACTCACGCGTGGTCCGGATCCAATGATTGACTGCCTGACGCTTGGCCTCGTTCTCAGGTGTATAGACGTTCTCGAAGATGCTGCTGCCGTTCGGTAGCAATGTGGCGCCATAGACGCGCAGGCCCCGGAGCTTCGCGCGACGGATCAGTTGTCGCAAGCCGGCGATGATCTGGTCGGCGCTGGTGGTTTCCGCCGGCGCGCCGAAGACCGTGGAGTAGATAATGTCGACATAACCGAGCTCGATCAGAATCTGGGTGACGCCCGTGGCGTTCAGCACCTCGCGCTCGAAGCGGGATACACCGCTCGGCCCGCAAACATCCCACAGCAGCCGGGCGCAACCCGTGGATTGATTGATAATGGCGAGCCGCGCCGGGCCGAATGTGGGATTGATCATCCGCGACAAGACATCGCTGACCCGCAGATTCGCGTCTTGGGTCGTGGTGGAGCCTTCGCTGATCGAATCGCCGAACAGCGCCAGTGCGCCCACCCGATGTGAAGGTAACACTTCGACAAAACTCAGCCAGTAACGCGAGCGTGTGGTGAGCTGGGTGGGGAAGTCGACGGCAGCGCTGAAGTCACCCGGCGTGGAAATGTAGGCGGTCTGGTTGCCGTTCGGGTGATAGGCGGCCAGCTCGGTGTTTTGCGCGACGTAGAGGCTGATCGCGAGACGCGAGTTGGAAGGCAGGTGCATCTGGATCGGATCGCTCACCGCCACCGAGCCTTGCGGAATCACGATCGATGCTTGTCCCTGGAAGCTCAACGCTCGAGCTGAGTTGGGAACAATCGACGCACCGGCGGCGGGAACGGCCACGCTCGCGGTTCCAACGACCAGCGGCGCCTGGCCGTACTCGTTGGACAATCGCACGCGTACTCGCGAGCCGCCCGCGCTGATGGGCACGATCTGCCGCACGGTTTGATGATCGAAGGCGACAGAGCTGTCACCGAGTGACGTGCCGGGCGCCATCAGCGGCACGCTCCAGGTTGCGACCCATCGCGCGCCGCCCAACTCGTTCGTCTGTGCGATGGCCGGACCGCAACTCGCCGCCACCATCAGAATACTTGCGGCCGCTGCGAGGACGTAGCGGCGCGACCACGTGATCAGCTTATCCATGTCTCATGTCTCCTGCAGGCCCGCTATCAGGCGCTGCAGTGTGAGGACGCGGGAGCGCTGCGTGGTAGCTCCACTTCGACGCAGTTGAATAAAGCCAGTTGTCAGGCCATTGCGTTCGAATCGGGTGGGTTCCAGGTCCAGATCGCCAGCGCCAACAGCGCAGGCGCTGGCCAATCGGTGTGGAGTAGGCCGACTACCAGGGATCTACGTGGACACGCCGTGCCACTACGGCTGCCCTACGACCACTTCACTGATTTGCAACACCGGCGTGAGGTCGGTGTAGTTGGGAATATCGCCCAAAATCTCCTGGGCGTGCGGAGCGAACGCGGTGTTGAAGGCGTCGACCGAGTCGCAATAGATGTGACACATGGCCACATACGTCGGCGCTTCGCCCGGACTGCCGCCCGCGAGCCCTTTGTCTACTGTATAGAAACGGCATACGTGCCCCAGTCGCTCCTGCACCAGCGGCATGTGCTTGTCGCGATAGTAGGCGTGGTCGAACCGAGCCTCTGGCTTGTGCGGATACATCACGCTGACCTTGATCATCGTCCGTCTCCTTTATCATGCGGCCCCGATGTTCGATCCTGCGCCCGCGGCGCGCGTTCGTCCACCGTTATCGCAACGCCTCGATGGGCTGCAGAGTCAGGGCGCGCCGGATGTGGCGTGCCTGGATCTCAGATCTCCGCCAGCCGCTGGACGGTGTCTGGGTATCGCTGCAACATACGAATCAGCAGCGCGGCCTAGGCGTTGGGTCCACCGTCGGAGGATTGAAGATGGCCAACGATCGAGTGTTTGCGATCAAATTCGCGAAGGTTTATCCGATGTACGTTCAGAAGGCCGAGCGTAAGAATCGCACCAAGGAGGAAGTGGATCGGATCATCTGCTGGCTGACCGGCTATAGCCCGGCGCAGCTACAGCAAATCGATCAGGAAACCGATTTCCGGACTTTTTTCGCCAACGCGCCTGCCCTGCATCCAAACAGCGCCCTGATCAAAGGCGTGGTGTGTGGTGTCCGCGTGGAGGATATCGAAGATCCGCTGATGCGGAAGATCCGTTATCTGGACAAGCTGATCGATGAGCTCGCCAGGGGCAAAGCGATGGACAAGATTCTGCGGCAGTGACTCGCGCCGGCGTGCTTCGTGGTCGTTCACGTAAAGCGCTACTATCAAACCCATGAGTGAAGTCAAAGCGCTACTCGATCTGCTAGGCATCGAGCATCCCATCATTCAGGCGCCGATGGCGGGCGTGTCGACGCCGGAGTTGGCGGCGGCCGTTTCGAACGCGGGTGGCTTGGGGTCGTTGGGATTGGGTGCGAGCAGTGTCGAGCAGGCGAGGGCGACGCTTCGTGCTACGCGGAAGCTGACTTCGCGGCCGATCAATGTGAATCTGTTCTGCCATCGGCGAGCGATGGCGGATGCGCAGCGAGAAGGGAAGTGGCTGGCGTATCTGCAGCCATTCTTTGCGGAGTACGGGGCGACGCCGCCGGAGAGTCTGAAAGAGATCTATGAAACCTTCGTCGACAACGGCGCCATGCTGGCGATGCTGTCGGAGGAACGGCCGGCGGTGGTGAGCTTTCATTTTGGATTGCCTGCGCTGGAGTGGATCGGCAGGTTGCGCGAAGCTGGCATGGTGACGCTGGCGTGTGCAACGAGCGCGGCCGAGGCGGCGGCATGTGAGCGGGCGGGAGTCGATGCGATCGTGGCGCAGGGCATGGAAGCGGGCGGGCATCGAGGTGTGTTCGACCCAGAGCTGGGCGATGATGGGATGGGTACGTTCGCGCTGGTCCGGACGTTGGTACAGCAATGTCGGCTACCCGTCATTGCGGCGGGTGGAATCATGGATGGGCGGGGGATCGCGGCGGCGATGGCGTTAGGCGCAGCGGGTGTGCAGCTGGGCACGGCGTTCGTTCTATGCCCGGAGTCGTCGGCGAATGCGGCGTATCGAGCGCAAATGAAAAGCGACCGCGCGCATCACACTCGAATCACCCCGGCCATCTCGGGCAGGCCGGCGCGCGGGCTACCGAATCGCATGTATGAGATGTCGCAGGAGAATGGCGCGCCACCTCTGCCGGACTACCCGATCGCGTACGACGCGGCCAAGGCTTTACACGCCGCGGCGAGCGCGAAGGGTAATCATGAGTTTGCCGCATACTGGGCCGGGCAGGGCGCGCCGCTGGCGCGTGAGCTGCCGGCCAGCCAATTGATGGCGACGTTGGTTGAAGAATGGCGAGCGGCCCGCGCGCCTACTACTTCAGAAACAACTGCGCAATTTGCCGCGCCGTCTGGTAAGGCTCGGGATCGTTCCTGTTAGTCAACAGCACCACAGTGAGGCGTTGCTCGGGATACCGGACGATGACGTTGCGAAAGCCGATGGTCTCACCGGAATGCCATAGTGTGCCGCCGCCGATCTGTTCCTCGGTGATGCGCCATCCCATGCCGTAGCGAACCGCGGGATCGTCGGAGTCGGTTGCCGGCGTGAACGCCAGCTGTCGCGAGCGGGCGCTGAGCAGGCGATCGCCATAGAGGGCGGCATCCCATCTGGCGAGATCGTCGATGGACGAGTAGATGCCGCCATCGCCCAGCACCGCACTGGTCTGACTCTGATCGGTTCGAGTCCAGCGGCCGCTCTCCTCGCTGTAACCGAACGCGCGATGATGGACCGTCGAAATCCCTTCCTCGAAGGCGACCGTGTCGGTCATGCCCAACGGAAGGAAGATGCGCTCGCGAAGAAAGCGAGCGAAGTCCTGCCCCGAGGCTCTGCCAACGGTCAGCGCCAGTAACGCATAGCCACTGTTGCTGTACCGGTAAGCAGTTCCGGGCGTGAAGTGAGTGCGGTTTTGAGTTTCGAGAATCGCGAGCACATCTGCATCGTGCAGTTGCCCGGTCATGGCCGGCGGAATCACGTCTTCGTAATCGATGAGCCCGGACGTGTGAGTGAGCACATGCCGAAGCGTCATCTTGGTGGCCACCTCCGGCAATCCTGGAAACCATTTGCGCAGCGAATCGTCGAGGTCCAGCTTGCCATCCTCAGCCAGTAACAGGATGGCCGCGGCGGTGAACTGCTTGGTCACCGAAGCGAGCCGGTAGTTCGTCTCGGGCGTAGCGACCGTCTGCTCTTCGAGATTCGCCAATCCGTAGGAGCGGCGCACGAGCGGCTTACCATCGCGCACAACCAACAGTGAAGCGCCCGGCACGGTGCCGTCATAGCGGCTCATCAGTTGATCGACTCGAGATTGCATAGCGACGCCCTCCGTGGAAGATGGCGCTGGACATCCACCTGTGCGAGTGAAGGCCAGATCTTCGAAGTCATAACTGAAATCCGCGTCAGGGTCCACCTTGCTCATGGTCAGTGTCGGTGTGCTCGGCGCGCCCGGCAGGCCATCGCGCGTGAAGACCAGCCACGCTTCGGTGTCGATATCCTCCTGCGACCAATCGACCAGCAGTCGTGGCCCGACTTGCATCACCTTGCCGGTGAGCTGCGGTGATTTCATCGAGGCGAAGACCACTGCGCCATCGCGATGACAGATCGAGACCTCGCCGAACCACGGGTCTCGATAGACGCCCAACCAGGATTCGATGGTCGCCAACGCGACGGGCATTCGAGACGAAGTGTCTGGCACGCGGTTCACTGATGAGTCGGCGCGTCCGCTAGCCAACTCGTCGGCATAAGACGCGACGCTGCGAAGTCTGCGAGGCGCGGTGATCAGCTTGGCCAGCGCGCTGTTGAGCACGATCCGTGCCTGTGAGCCTTCGCCGTTGATCATGAAGACGAAGCCCGCGCGTTTGTCGGGGAACAGGTTCAGTGCCGAATACATGCCGGCGAGCGTGCCAGTGTGAGCGACGCGCCAGACGCCGTCGACATCTGATAGGCGCCAGCCATAACCATAGGCGTTGATATGACTGCCGTCCCATGATCGTTGGCGCTGACCTAGAGGCATGGGCGTGTGTGCGCTCCAGAGCGCATCGCGCTGCGCGGACGAGAGCCACAGCGTGCCGTCCTTCGCTCGCATCTCGGGGCTCAGCCACACGCGCATCCAGGTCAGCATGTCATTCAGGCTGCAGCGAATTCCACCTGCCGCCGCCGCCGTGTCGACGGAGATGGTGCGAGGGTCGGCACGAATGACGATATTGTCATCGCCGCGCCGCATGTGCGGTTGGGCCACGTTGCCGACGACGTCACGATCCCACTCGCCCACCTGGCAGCGATTCAGGCCGAGAGGCTCGAACAGTTCGCGACGCATGAGCTCTTCATAGGTCGCGCCTCCGGCAGCCGCGGCCACTTCGCCGGCAACGACATACAGGAGATTGTCGTAGGCGTATTGCGAACGAAAGCTCTGCTGCGGCTTCAGGAACGCGAGACCCGAAAGGATATCCGGCCGGGTGAATCGATTGGGCGTGGGCCAGAGCATCAGATCGCCGGCGCCTTCACGCAGCCCCGAGTTGTGGATCAACAAGTCACGCACTTGTATCTGCTGAGTGACCCAGGGGTCGTACATCTTGAATAGCGGCAAATGCCGGATGACAGGATCGTCCCAGCGCAGCTTGCCGGCATCCACCAGCCGAGCGAGCAGGGCGGTGGTCATGGCCTTGCTATTGGAGGCGATCTTGAACAACGTGTCGTTATCGACGGCCTGTTTCGAATCGGCGATGAGTTCGCCAGCCGTGCGAGTGTGAACGATCTGCCCGTCGACGATTACGCCGAGCGCCATGCCCGGCAGGCGATAGCGAGCGACCACGTCGTCAAAGATGCGGTCGACCGACGCGACCAGTTCTGGTGTCGCAGCGGAGGCGCGCCTCTCCGGGAGGGAGCATGAGCTCAGCGCTACGAGCCCGCTGACAACCAGCAGCGCGGCGGCCAACGAGCAAAACTTCACTTTCATGCGTTACGTCATGGGCAGGATGGCAATGACAGGCGGCCCGCATGAGCGGGCCGCCTGTATCGAGCTCGAGCCCTCGATCCTTAGAAATCGAGCTTCACCGTTAGCATGCCATAGCGCGGGGCCTGATAACCGGTGCCGAAACCGTAAAACTGATTGCGCTGCGCGCCGGTGGATCCCAGGCTCTCGTTGACTTCCACCACACGCTGCTGGTCCAGCAGGTTGTAACCTGCCAGCGTGACCTTCAGGTCGGCCGCGGCGAAGGAGTGTCGGTAAGTCACATTGGCGCCGAGGTCGAAGATCCAGGGCGTCCTGCCGCCCGAGCCGCGCGGACGCAGTTCGTATTCGCCAGTGCTGTCGTTGAACACGAAAAAGCTGAAGAAGCAAACGTCGTCGAAGGGATTGCACCGGCCGGTCGCATTGATCGGCCGGCCGGATTGTGCGGTAAGGGTGCCGCCAATCTCCCAGTGCTCGCCCAGCGCCAACCCGCCGCGCATCTTGATCTGATGACGATGATCGTTGGGCAGATAGCCGTACGAGCCGTAGTTCACCCAGGGATTGTCGAAGGCCTCGGTGCGCCCGGTATCGCCGAAATCGGTGTCCGAGTTGATGGGGCCTTCGGCGTTGCCCTTGGCATAGGACAGGGTGTAAGTGGCATTGAACGACCAGCGATCGTCCCAGGCGCGATCGATCATGAACTCCAGCGCTTTGTAATTGCGCCGGGGTTTGGGATAGCCGACTTCGCCGACGTAATTGCCGTCGTCGTCGTACAGGGCCCAGCCGGCTCGGGCGGTGTCGATGGTCACCCAGCCGTCGCTCTCGCCGTCGCAGTCGGTGTCGGAATAGATGGTCACCGGCCGGCCCGGATTGGCCATCACGTAGCCGGCGCCGACCGGCGCGCCATCGCAGATGATCCCGGTGGACGTGATCTCCATGTCGTCGATGGCGTTGGTGAGCTTGCGATAGATGCCGCGCACGCCCCAGGACCACTTATCGTCGATCATGGATTGCAAGCCCAGGATCAACTCGTCCTGGTAGACCGGATCCATGTCGGCGTCGACTTCGCCGCGCAGATCGCCAACCGTGCCGTCGCCCTGCGAGTCGTCCACCGCGAACTGCTCGCCCAGGATCGGCCGCTGCTTGATCACGCCGTTGTACTCGAAGTCTTCCAGGCCGCCGAACCAGTAGTAAGTGCGGCGATCGAGAAAGCCGCCCGCCTGTTTGATGTTGATGACGTTCGCCACCGGCAGGAAGTAACGCCCGGCGTTGCCGAACAGCTTGGTGCGATTGTCGCCTTTCACGTCCCAGGAGAAGCCGAAACGCGGCGCGACCATGTCATCCATCTTGATATAGGAGTCGCCGTCGGAGTTCTTGTTGTCGAACGCTTCGACGCGCACGCCGGCGTTCAACAGCAGACTGGGCGTGATCTGCCAGTTGTCTTCGAGATAGTACGCCGAGTTTTCGGTCTCGAACTCGCCGTCCACTTCGTTCTGCCGGGTCCACACGTACTCGGTGCCGGCGGGCAGGAAGACTCCTTCGATCGTCTCCGGCTCGTCGGTGACGTAGATCTCGTATAGCAGGCGGTCGGGCCCCGGGTAGTACTGCACGTACTTGGAGGTGTTGATCTCGCGATCCAGGCCGAAACGCAGTTGATGGTCGCCGAGCACCCACTCGAAGTCGAGCCGCGCGGCTTCGCGCGTATCGTCGCGAGAAGTGATGTTCGACGATTCGGTGCAACCCAGATCGTCGGCGGGACTGACACGCCGGTCGCGGATGCGCGAGCATTCCAGATCGTTCTGGCTGAAACGCGAGTACTCTCTGTTGTTTTCTCCGTACAGCGCTTTGGCAGAGAAGTTGTCGGTGAGATAGGCGGTGTAGGTGCTCGACCAGTTCAAGCCGCCGTTGTTGGTATAGCGCGTTTGCTGATAGGGCCCTCGGGCGCCGGCGGCGAAGTCGAAGGCGTAGGCATCGCGCACCTGTTCGTTCTCGTCCGAGAACGCCAGCAGTTCAAGCAGGTGTCGATCGTTGATCTGCCAGTCGATCTTGGCGCCCCAGAAACCGTCGTCCTCCTTGGCTTCGTACAAGCTGTCGCCCCGGTCCGTGGTGTTGTTGGGCTGATAATCGCGCGCCTCATACAATGCGAAGAAGAACAGTTTGTCCTTGACGATGGGACCGGAGGCGTAGAAGGTCGCACTGGTGCGGTCGTAATCGTCATAGGAGCCGATGATGCGAGGCGAGCCGTCCGGATTGAAGCGGTTCTTTCGCTCGCTCTGCAACCAGCTTGGCTCCCAGGCTACCTCGGTGCCGTACTCGAACTCGTTGGTGCCCGAGCGGGTCACGGCGTTGATCACGCCGCCGGTGGTGCGGCCGAACTCGACCGAGTAGCCGCCAGTCTTGACCTGAAACTCCTTGTAGAACGCATAGGGCACGGCCGATGCGCCCACGCGGTTGTAGAAGTCGGTGACGTTGAGACCGTTGATGTAGATGGTGTTCTCGGCGATGGACGAGCCGCCGAACGACACGCCGCAGTTGTCACCCTGGCACAAGCCATCGTCGCCTTTGGCGAGGCCTGGGGCCAGCAACGCCACGGACTGGATATCGCGCGCCACCGGCAGACGCTCCAGATCCTCACGCGTGAAGTTGGTGGCGGACTCGGTCGATCTCACGTCGACAGCGCGCACCACGCGTGTGCCGACCACGAATATTTCTTCCAGGTTGGAGAGATTCACTGTCACGTCGGCGGTGGTCGCCGCGCCCAGGCCCACAGTCACCTCGGTGAGCTTGCCGAGCGGGGCGCCATTGCGAGAGCCTTCGACGATATAAGTGCCGACGGGCAGAAACGGAAAGCGATAGGAGCCGTCGGCTTCGGCCTTCACCGTGCGCGTGAATCCTGTCTCGGGATTGCGCGCCGTGATCTCGATGCCCTCGAGTGAGCCCTGGTCGCCAGCGATGATCTTGCCGACCAGCGAGCCGTCGCTGCCAGCGGCATGCGACACGTGCAGTGGCAGCGTTGCCAGGATTGCAGCGCCCGCACCCAGTCTCAGCGCCGTCTTCAGCGCAGCTCCGAGCGATTTATTTTTTTTCATACACCCTCCCGGCCAGTGTTGTGGTGTTAGCCCATTCTTCGGCGGCTCACGGCAGCGCCGTGGCTGTCGGTGCATCCCTCGGCAACGGCAGCAGCGTCGCCTTGAAGTCGTAATCCCAGCGGTCGAAATACAGATTGCCGCCGCGCCATTCCACCTCACCTCGTTGCAGGTCGACGGTCTCGGAGCGGAAATGCTGTTTGGCCGGCACGAACGGCTGGCTGTAGTCGTCGTTGAAGACCACGCGATAGGCGTCGAACGAGCCGAGATAAAAGTTCTGGAGCGCCGGCTCGCCGGCTTGCATCCGGCCGAAAGTCACATCCATGGGCAGCCAGCCGTACGGTGCAAGGTACAGCCAGCCCCAGTCGTGCATGTTGTTGTAGGCGCCGTCGGAGAAGATCCAGCCCGACTGCCAGCGGGCGGGGATGCCATTCAAGCGCAACAGCGTCATCAGCAGCAGCGTCTGCTGGCCGCAATCCGCATGCCCGGCGCGCAATGCATAATCGCTGATGTTGCTGATCGTCGAATATTCCAGCGCGCCGGCCCACGGAATGCGATCCACGGCATCGAACAGCTTCTGGGCGATTCGATAGGGATTCTTCTCGTCCCCGACCACTTCGCGCGAAAACTTCCGCAGGTCCTCTGTGAATACGATGTGCGGTGGACGTTCGCCCAGGTGAAGCGCCAGGTCCGGGGATGGATTCACGGGGACGACCTTGTCCGGATCGATTTGCCTGTGCTGACCATAGATGGTCAGCTCGTAGGTCACGGAAAACTGCGTCGGCTGGGCGGCGACGGCGGCTTGTTCGAAATACACCGTCCGCTGCAGCGTCGACTCGGGCGCGATCTGATGTTTGGCGGGACGGCTGTCGATGAACTGAATGTTTTCTTGCTGGCCAGGGATGGCGCGAGGGTAGGGGATCCACGCCCGGATCGTTTCTCCCGCCGGCACGGCATCGGCCTTTACTGAGATCGATTGCGTGATGCGCACGCGACGAGGCGCGACCGCGCCACGGCCGGTCCTCTTCGCTTCAGCCAGCACTTCTCGATGATGCGCGTGTGGCTTCTCGAGCGGACTGTCGTTGAATGGAGCGGGATTCGCTCGCCGGCCGCGAGCTTCTGCGCTCAGCCGAAACAGATTCGAAGGCGCACGCTTGAAATACAGCTTCTTGCCATCGATCACGCGCGATTCGAGTAGTCCGGCCGCATCCCAGGTGGCGAACTCTTCGTCCGTCAGATCGGGAATCTGTTTGCGAACGCGCGCTTGTGCATCCGCCGCCGTCAGACTGAAATCGAGCAGAATGCGCCGCATGCGCTCACGCTCGAATTCGTAAGCCTGTCTGTGCTCGAGAGAAAGAGAAGAGGAGCGAAGCGCGTCGTCGATGGCGCGCTCGGCATCATTGAACGCGCCGGCGTCCACGAGCTGTACTATGGCGCTGACGGGAGTGCTGCCGTAGGCAGGGCTCGCGATGGCCCCGGCCAACAGCAAGCACGCGGTCAGTGAAGCCGCACGATTCGATCGGCGACGCGTTTGGCTCGCCTGATGGATGGTGGCTTCCCGGTGGCACGGCAGAGGCGGTCGAGCAGTCACTTGAGTGCGTCCACGTCGGCGAAGGTTGGCTCGGGCGCGGTGTAGTCATGGTGTAACACGACGCCGAAGTCGCGGTCAATAATTTATTCTTGCTTCGAAACTAAGAAGAAGCGAATATTCTGAGCCATGCGAAGCTCGCGCGCCGACACCGACTCCAACCCATACGAAGTGCCGCGATGATCGAGACGGTCTGGCCGTATCTCGCGCTCATGCCGCTGGCCGCCGGAGTGTTCCCGTCGTTGGAAAAGCGCTTTCAATGGCGCGTATTCCACGTGCTGCCGCCGATTGTCTGGACTTATCTGTTCGTGACGGCGCTGGCGGTGGCGGGCGTTTGGACGGCGACGCCGGAGATTCAGGGAGCGCAGCGAGCGCTCACCGGCCAGTTGTTGCCGGCATTGTTGTTTCTGTTGATGGTCACCTGCGACTTGCGAGCCATCCTCGCGGTCGGACCGCGTGTGCTGGCTGTATTCGTCTGCGCGATGTTCAGCATTCTCGTGGCCATCGTGCTGACCTATCTGCTGTTCCGATCGCTGCTGCCGGCGGAAGGGTGGAAGATGCTGGCTGCGTTGAGCGCCACCTGGACCGGCGGCTCGGCCAATCTGGTGGCGGTCAAACAGGTCATCGGCTTGTCGGAGAGCGCATTGCCCGCCGTGCTGCTGGCCGACGCACTCTGCTATTCGGTGTGGGTGCTCGTGTTGTTCTCCACTGGCGCGTTGGCGCCGGTCTTCAATCGTTGGACGCGAGCCGATCAGAACGGTCGCGAGTATCCGCAGCTGGCGCCGGTGGCCTCGGCGGGTCCGGCGGATGCAGGAAACGTTCTGTTGTGGCTGGGCCTGGCGATGCTGGTCGGCCTGGGGGCCGGTCGAATTGCCGCCATGATGCCCACTTCGACGATGCTCACTCAGACGTCCTGGACCGTGTTGTTCTCGACCGTCGCCGGGCTGGTCGTCGCGCGCACGCCGCTCGCTCGCATTCCAGGTCCGGCGTCCACAGGTGCAGCGCTGTTGGCGCTGCTGGTGGCCGTGCTCGCATCGCAATCCAATTTCCGAGGGCTCGCCTCGGCGCCGCTCTTTATTCTGTGCGCTTTCGTCACGATGCTGTTGCATATCGGGCTCCTCGCGATGCTGGCGCGGATGTTTCGGTTCGACATGTTCCTGTGTGGCATCTCCTCGCTCGCGCAGATCGGTGGCGTGGCCTCGGCGCCTGTGCTCGCAGCAACGTATTCGCCGGTACTCGTGCCCATCGCGATTCTGCTCGCCATGCTGGGACTGATTCTCGGCACCGGGATGGGCTTGTTCATGGCGAGCGTGCTGTCCGCGCTGGCGCCGGCGGGAGCCGCATGATGTTCAAACATTCGCTATTGTTGTCGCTCGTCATTCTGATCGCGGGCTGCGCAGGCGTGCGCGGCGAGCAGTCTGGCAGTGTTGGATCAACCACTGGCGTCATCGGCGTGGACCCTGCGCATCTCACCGCTGAGTATTGGACCCGACGCGCACCAGCTGCGAACGCGGTCGTGCTCGATTCAGCCGCCATTGCTGAACAGAACCAGCGACTGAAACAAACCGACAAATCGGTACGCGATATCGAAGCTCTGCCGACCTCGCTGACCGCAACCGATGTGCGTCAGTGGATCGAGGCGATGTCGGCTCGGCCGCAACGGACGCTGTACGATGAGCAAGGACGCGAGGTGACCGCGGCGCGCGTGGATGACTGGCTGGCGGCGTTGGGGCTCGACGCCATCCCTGCAACTCAACCGACTCGATACGGAATGGTCGTGCGACGCGCGGACTTGCGCACGTTCCCAACGCGGGCACGCGTGTTCTCGGCTACCGACGATACGGATATCGATCGATTCCAGGAGAATGCGTTGTTTCCGGGAACGCCGGTCGTGATCGCGCATGCCAGCCGCGGTGGGAAATGGCTGTTTGTCGTGAGCGCGCTCTACAGTGCATGGATAGAGAAGGACGCGGTTGCAGAAGGGAATCGTGAGGCGGTCTTTGCTTATCCGCGCAAGGCGCCGTATCTGGTCGTCACTGGCGCGAAGGTGCACACCGTCTTCACGCCCGAGCGGCCAGAGGTTTCCAGCGTGCAGCTCGAAATGGGCGCGCGTGTGCCGTTGCTGGCGGATTGGCCGATCGAGACGCCCGTCAACGGTCAGCATCCTTACACGGCGCATGTCATCGAGCTGCCGTATCGTGCGGCCGATGGCTCTCTGCAATTCTCGCCGGCGCTCCTGCCCAAGACCCAGGATGTGCAGGACCGGTATCTGCCGCTGACTCGCGCAAACATTCTGCGACAGAGCTTCAAGTTCCTGGGCGAGCGCTACGGCTGGGGTCATTCATACAATGCGCGCGATTGCAGCGGCTTCGTGTCCGAGGTGTATCGCAGCTTCGGTGTGCAGTTGCCCCGCAACACTCGCGATCAGGGCGTGAGCCCGGCGTTCAATCGTATCGAGCTCACGGCGGCCGACGATCATGACCAGCGCGAGGCGCTGCTGCGGCAGGCGCAGGTTGGGGATCTCATTTACATCCCCGGCCACGTGATGATGGTCATCGGTCAGGACCAGGGCGGTCCTTACGTGATTCACGACACCACCGGCATTAGCTTTCGTCGCGGCGAGGGTGACATCGAGCGGGCCCGATTGAACGGCGTCTCGGTCACACCCTTGCTGCCACTGTTGCTGAGCGAGGGGCAGCCCATGATCGACCGCATCTACAGCATTCAGCGGATTCGCTACTGAGACCATCATGAAGATCACGGCTATTCGGTATGGCATGTTGCGCGTGCCGTTGAAGACCCCCTTCAAGACAGCGCTGCGCACCGTGGATATCGTCGAAGACATCGTCGTCGAGATTCACACCGACACCGGTCACGTGGGCTATGGCGAAGCGCCGGCCACTGCGGTGATCACTGGCGACACGCATGGCTCCATCGTCGAGGCCATCGCCAAGTTCATCGCGCCAAGGCTGATCGGGCAGGACATCGCCAATCTCAATCGCATCACTCAACTGATCCAGACGTCGTTGGAAAAAAACTCCAGCGCCAAAGCGGCGGTCGAGATCGCGATCTACGACCTGTTCGGGCAGCTGTACAACGCGCCGCTCTACAAGATGCTCGGCGGCGGCGATCCGGTGGTGACCACCGATATCACCATCAGCGTGGATTACATCGACAAGATGGTCGCGGACTCCATCGCGGCCGTGGAGCGCGGCTTCGAGGCGCTCAAGATCAAGGTCGGCAAGGACATCGGGGTCGATATCGAGCGCGTCAAAGCGATCTACGCGGCGGTGGAGGATCGCGCCTTGCTGCGGCTGGATGCGAATCAGGGCTGGACGGCGAAGCAGGCGGTATACGCGCTGCAGACGCTAGAAGACGCGGGGGTGCGGCTGGAGCTGGTGGAGCAGCCGGTCAAAGCGCAGGACCTCGACGGTCTGCGCTATGTCACCGAGCGAGTGCATACGCCCATTATGGCGGATGAAAGCGTGTTCGGCCCGACCCAGGTGATCGAGCTGATCCGGATGCGCGCCGCCGATATCATCAATATCAAACTCATGAAGACCGGCGGCATCTCCAGCGCCATCCATATTGCCGATATCGCGGCGCTCTATGGGGTGGAGTGCATGATCGGCTGCATGCTCGAGACCAGCATCAGCGTGGCGGCGGCGGTGCACCTGGCCGCTGCCAAGGCCAATGTGATCACCAAGGTGGACCTCGACGGGCCGTCGCTGTGTGCGTTCAATCCGGTCGATGGCGGCGTGATCTTCAACGAATCCGAAATCTCGATCACCGATGCGCCGGGCCTGGGCATCCGTGAGATTCGCGGGCTGGAGAGGTTGTGAGATAAATGTCGCCCCTCGTGAAAATTCGCGCGGAACGGGATCAGATGTCGGCGATCGAACGCCGCATCGCCGATTTCATGCTCGACAATGCGCACCTGCTGCGCGACTACTCCTCCCAGCAGCTGGCCGATGCCTTGCAGATCAGTCAGTCGAGTGTGGTCAAGTTCAGCCAGAAGCTGGGCTTCAAGGGATATCCGGATCTCAAGTATTCGGTCGGAGAGGCGGTTGCCCGGGCCAGCGACGGGCAGGTGAAGACGACGGCCAGGTCGCCTCGAGCGGCCACTCGTGAGTCTCTTGCCGAGACGCTGTGGCAGAGCAAGTCGCGGGCGGAGGAGGAGACGCGGCTCATCAACGATCCGGAAACATTGGGTGAGATCGCGGCACTGCTGAGCCGCGCTGGCAAGGTGTACTGCATCGGTTTGGGAGATGACGGGAGCGCGGCTCAGACGTTCGCGCAGCGCCTGGCGCTACTCGGGACGTTTACGGTGCATCATGACGATCCGGTGCGGATGACCGCGAGCATCTCGAGTGCGGAGCGAGGCGATGTCCTGATGGTGTTCTCGGAGCAGGGCCAGCAGGCGGCGCTCAATCAGCTGTCACGACAATTTCGCGAGCGCCATGGCAAGGTGATCTCGGTGACTCGCCACACCTCGAATCCGCTGCGTGCCCATGCGGATGCGACGCTGCTGGTCTCGGCGCATGACGAGCGCTCTCACATCCAGCCGCTGCTGTATCAGTCAGCGCTGCAACACCTGCTGGATCAGGTCTTCGTGCTGATGTGCGACGGCGATCGCCTGGAACAGCTGAACACCAACCTGGAACACATCCAGCACCTGCTGGACCCCAAGCTTTGAGTAGCGGCAGATCCTCCGGGAAACGCCTGCCGCAAGCGAAAATACAAACGTTTGTTCCCCCCGGAACGGGACGGGGCCCAGGGGGTGGGTCTTCTCGAACTTGTCAGGCTCGCAAGCGAGCGGCGACCCTAGGCGGGCCGCTGGACTCCCGTTCAATCAGCGTACAGGGCAGCACCTTCTGGGTGCGCTTGTTGTCATCCTCGCTCGTCAAGTTGGATGCCGTGTGAAGCAGGCGGATCGCGCTCTGGGCCATCTCGGCGATGGGTTGGCGAGCCGTGGTGATCGCGGGGGACACGATGGACGCGATCGGCGTGTCGTCGAAGCCGACGACGGTGAGGTCCCTCGGCACGTCGAGGTGATGGCGATGAGCCACGGAGATGGCCGCCGCGGCCATGTCGTCGTTGCAGGCGATGATGGCCGTGCATTCAGGAAAGGAAGCCAGCATCTTCTCCGTGGCCTCGAGACCCGATTGAAAGGTGAAAGCACCCTGCTCGACGGGACACTTCTTGATGCCTGCCGCAGCCATCGCCCGCAAGTGGCCTCGCAAGCGCTCGGCCGCGCCTTTGGATGTGGCAGAGCCGGCGATGAAACCGATATGACGATGGCCGAGCTCGATGAGTCGGGTCGTCATCCGGCCGGCGATGTCGAAGTGATCGGCCGAGACGCTGAAGCGATGAATCTCCAGGTTGGCCGGCGAAATGGCGACCCAGCGCGCCTGCGCCTCACGCAGCAACTTCAGCACATCGGGCGCGTCGCAGGCAGGCGAAGGCAGCACGAACGCCTGTACGCCGCTGCGCAGGAGCGCGTCGATCTCGGCGGTGCGGTCGTGCGTTTCCGCATCGGCCGTGAGTGTCAGCTGCATGCCGAGCTTGCTAGACTCCTTGAGCGCGCCGGTCAGCAGTTCGCTCAGGAACGCCTGGCTGGGGTTCGAATACACCAGGCCGACGCGCGACGGACCGGAGCCGGCGAGGGCGCGAGCCGAAACGTTGAGGCGGTAATTGAGCTTCTTGACGGCGGCGAACACCCGTTCCTGCAACGGCGCCCGCACCAGGTGACCGCCACGCAAGACCCGCGACACCGTCATACGTGAGACGCCGGCCGCAGCCGCGACATCGTCGATGGTCACTTCCTGTACCTGGCGGCGAGGTCGCCGCTTCTCCGTTCGCGTAGCCAGCTGTGCCTCCGCCTCGAATGACCCCGAGCGCGAGAATGCGCTGCGGTTCGGCAGGGCGTCAAGATTGAGGGTCGAGGGCTTCGAGCCCGTCTGCGGAATGTTTTATCCGACGCGCGGCGGACTCTCAGACGTGGTGAAGCAAGCTGCGCTTCATCGGCTTGTGGGTCGATGTCGATGTCGGGGGCGCTGTCGCCGGGGCTTCCGTCGGCAGACCGCCACCGCCGTCGTCCGGGCCGATCATGTTCATGCGCAGGTCCGCATAGGTTTTGATCAGCGAAGCGCGCACCGACCGCAAGTCGGTGTTCATCAACGCGGCGATCTCGTTGTGTTTCTTGCCCTCCTTGAACAGACACAGGATGTCATGATCGGGCTTGGGCAACGTCGCCAGATAACGATCCATGAGCTGTTCCTCGAAGGGCGGCGACTGATAGCCGAGCTGGCTCAGCTCCCGGACCGCGCGCTCGATGATGAGTCGAGCGTCGAACTCCTGCTCACCGGAGGTCGCGAGCTGGCGCAGATCCGTCGCCGTGCGATCCAGGATGCTGCTCACGAGGTCGGGCGGGCTGCTGACTTCGGGCGCGACGGGCTTGCTCGGTGGCGCGCTTCGCCAACCGATGCGTTCGAAGAAATGTCGGATTGCGCGACGCAGCGACTTCATCTCTTGTTCGAATGACTGCATGAGTCGAGTGCTCGGGCCAGGAGGTCGAATGGAGGCTAAAATATTTCGGCAGTAAAGCTCAATACGCAGCACAGGCAGGTCAAAAGCGCGATTCCTCGCGATTACATGCATTTTCAAGAAGGGAAGCGTTGTAAGTACGGATGAGCGGAGTCGCAGAAAAATTTCCGCCACCGGTGTCCGATGCTCTGCGCACAGCAGGTTCTTGCGCAGGAACGATTCGCATTTGTTTCTAAGTGGAGTTGCTAGTGACTGCAGCAGTGAAAAACGAGTTGAGCGTGGCCGACGTGACGTCACAGCTGCGCCGCCTGGGAGTCAGGCCGGGCGGCGTATTGCTGGTGCATACGTCGTTTCGCGCGGTTCGTCCGGTCGAGCGCGGGCCCTTGGGGTTGATCGAAGCGTTACGCGCGGCGCTCGGCCCCGAGGGCACTTTGGTGATGCCCTCGTGGAGCGATCGCGACGACGAGCCGTTCGACGCGCTGGTCACGCCGAGCGCTCATGACCTTGGCGTGCTTCCGCAGACGTTCTGGCGTTTGCCGGGCGTGGTTCGAAGCGATCACTTCCATGCGTTCGCAGCGCTCGGGCCGCAGGCGCGATTCATCACCTCGGACCCGCTGCCACTGCCTCCGCACATTCCAGCAAGCCCGGTCGGCCGAGTGCATGACCTCGATGGCCAGGTATTGCTGCTCGGCGTGGGGCACGACGCGAATACCACCTTGCATCTGGCCGAGGTGGTCGCGGGAGTTCCCTATCGCACGCCAAGTTACTGCACGGTGCTGGAGAATGGTCGTCGCAAGCGCATCGACTATGGCGAGAACAATCACTGTTGCTCTCGCTTCGCATTGGCGGACGACTGGCTACGAGCGCGCGGGCTGCAGTTGGAGGGGCAGGTGGGTCACGCTCACGCCAGGCTGGCGAAATCGCGCGACGTCGTTAGCGTGACCGTCGAACACCTGTCCACTGACCGGCTGTTGTTCTTGCATCCCGTCGGTGCGGGATGTGGTGAATGCGAAGAAGCTCGTCAAACCGTCGAGACCCTCGACGCCGCGGGCGCGGGATCTCTCACCAGAAACATCGGCTGACTGGTCGCTTTGGACGATACGCTGATCCATTGCCAGGCATCGATGCTCTCGGGCAGCTGGGCGCCACCCTCGTCGATGGGGCGGCAGCCGCTGTTGTGCCGGCTCACGCTTTGAGCGGCGGCCGCGGCCGATGGAAACGAGCCGACGAAATGATCGTTGAACCAAAGCTCGCAGCTGTTGTTGTCGCGCGCCGCGCGAATGGTCAGCGTGCCCGCAGGGATGGCAGTGGCGTACATGGGAACCTCCGTCCGCTAATCTCTTCGGGTTGGAGGCTCACCATATGCCGGGTGCAGCCCATTTTACAATGCCATTTGCGTATAAGAACGGCGACAGTTGTGTGACCGCCGCGCTCGTCAGCGCTACATCGAGGCTGCTGACAGGACGCGAGATCACCTGGGAATAACCTATGTTACGTGCGAAGTAACGTATGTTATATCGCTATTGCTCGCGCCTGTCGTTGCATGCGCGCGTCATCCGCACCGAATGACGCGTACGCAAAGTCACTTCTTACCGTTCTTGCCCTTGGTGGGCTCGTCCTTGGCTTCTTCGGTCAGGCTCTTGTCGAGCTCGGGCAGCGCCGGCAGATCCTTCTCATCGCTCACCAGCGGCTTGAGCTGCTCGTGCAGCTTGCTCGCCAGCTGGTGCGTATCGGTGTAAGCCGTGACCAGCTTGGCGTTCTTTTCGTTGGCCTTGTTGAGCTGCTCTTCGGTCTGCTGCTTTTCCTTGCGCAGGGTGGCCATATTGGCTTCGGCCTGACGGCGGCCGTCGGCCTCGTCCTGCTTCTCCTTGCGCAGCGCCTTGAGCTTCTTCACCACGTTCTCGGGCGTGTCCGCGAGCGCGGCGTTGATCGCCTTAACCGCCTTGTCCTTCTCGGCGACCACAGCCTTCATCTGCTGCATCTCTTTGGTGAAGTTGGCGCGCTCGATCTCGATCTGGCGCGTGGCGTTTTCGTGCGCGGCGCGCACTTCAGCGGAGGTGTTCTCGGCGACAGTGCGAGCTTTCTCGGCGGCCTGCAGCTTCTTCTCCATCTCGGCGATCGCCTGCTTGGCTTCCTGGCGCGCGATGGCAACGCTCGAGTCGGCCTCGGCAATCTTCTTGATGACTGCGTCAAGCGCTACTTTGAGTTCATCCTGAGAGCAGTTGGGATCCAGCTTCAAGGCGTCGGTCGCCGACCGCATCAAAATCTGCTTGCTGATCGCAAGCTCTTTCCAAACTTTCAACTGCAGCTCAAGTTGCGCTTGTTCCACATTCACTTCCTGGGGTTGGTTACGGGGGGTAGACAAAACTAAACTCGCCGGCAAAGCCAAAAATCGTTTCGGTATCGAGCCAATCGGGTCAATGCAAACCGGTCTCTAAAAGGTCTTCAGGGTCCCATGGGTCGGGGCCGATTTCGGTTAGACAAGGCGCGGGAATTTTCGGGGCGCGGATTGTATGCCAAAACACGGCCGCTGGGACCGCCTGTAACGCGCATTTCACGCAGAATTCAACTCAAACTGGGCTCGATTTCGCACTCGGTTCGCTCTACACGCGCGCCCTGGATCCGCCTCAGGCGCTTCCGGAGGTGGTCCTGATATGGAGTCAGGCCAGTAAAATCCAAGGCTTACGACCACAAATTGGCATGGTGCGTTGGCTCTCGCCTGGCTTTGCCGCGCGCTCGGCTCGGGTGTCGGGGCACACCGGCGATTCTTCAAGGCCCGGTCATCCGAACGCGGTTCCGACCCGACATTTTGGCTCTCGACAGCACCGTCCGCGCAGCTGCTCCGACGCCAAGCCGACGCTCGAGCTCACATCCAAAGCCGCTCGTGCACCGAAATCCGTTCAGGTTGTCACGGACAAGGCGGGCAGCATGGCCTCGATGAGCAGAATCCTGGGACGCAGCTTGCTGGCGCTGCTGGCCTCGAGCTGGGCGTCGGCGGCAGGCGCCAATCAGACCTGGGACTTCCGCGTGTTCCTGGACGACAAGGAGATCGGCACGCATCGCTTCGAGCTGATCGAGCAGGGAGCTCGGCGTCAGCTCACCAGTCAGGCGCGCATGACGGTCAAGATCCTGTTCGTGACCGCCTACTCGTACGATCACCACGACGTCGAGCAGTGGGATGGCGATTGCCTGGACTCGCTGTCCTCGAGCACCGACGACAATGGTAAGAAATATCGCGTCGAGGTGAAGCGCGCCAGTCGCGAGGCACCTGATCGCCACACCGAGGTGAAACGGCTCGAAGGCGCCGACCAGGCCGTGCAGCGGCTGAGCGAATGCGTGCTGACCTTTGCCTACTGGAATCCGGCGATGCTGCAGCAGTCGCGCTTGTTGAACTCGCAGAATGGCGATTACGTCGACGTGAAGATCACGGACGCCGGGCTCGACCCCATCGTCGTGCGTGGCGTGAAGACGCCGGCGCGGCGCTACCAGCTGCGCAGCCAGAAGCTGTCGATCGATCTGTGGTATTCGGAGCAGAAGCAATGGCTGGCGCTGGAGTCGACCACCGAGCGCGGCCAGAAGCTGATCTACAGGTTGAAGTGAGCGACCCGGGACGCTCGTCCCGGGTCGTGACTCGGCTATGCTGCGTTCGATGCCGCGATGAACTGCTGGGTATGGAAGTCCGCGTCGCCCAGGGTCAGATCGATGGCCGTCAGCCGCTTGAAGTAGTGGCTCACCATCAACTCCTCGGTCATGCCCATGCCGCCATGGAGTTGCACTGCCTGCTGGGCGATGAACCGGCCCGCCTGGCCGACGATCGCCTTGGCGGCCGACAACGCGCGGCGGCGTTCTCCGGCATCGCTATCGACACACCTGATCGCCGCGAGGTAGCTCATGGAGCGGGCCTGTTCGCTGTGCAGGAACATGTCCGCCATCCGATGCTGCAACACCTGGAAGCGTGCGATCGGCTGTCCGAACTGCTTGCGGTTCTTGGTGTAGTCGAGGGTGGTGGCGTTGACCGCCTTCATGATGCCCACCGCTTCGGCGCACAGCGCGCTGAGGGCCTGATCGTGCGCAGCTTCGATGGCCGCGAACGCCTTGCCTTCGGCGCCCACGAGGCTGGAGGCGGGCACTGCGACTTTTTTCAATTCGATATCGGCGGCGCGCTGACCGTCGATGGTGCCGTAGTCTTTGACGGTCACGCCCGCGGCTTTGGGATCGACGCGAAAGATGCTGATGCCGTCTGTGTCGCCCACTCGACCGGCGGTCCGCGCGCTCACCAGCAACTCGTCGGCCGCGCCGCCGCCCAAGATGACGTTCTTCACACCATCCAGGACATAGCCGCTGGACGTTTTTTCGGCGCGAGTGGCGACGTGATTGATCTCACCGCGCGTCTGCGGCTCCTGATGGGCAACGATGACGATGCGCTCGCCCGAAGCGACGTCCGGCAGCAGTTGTTCGGCCGCGGCCTTGTCGTCGATCCGAGTGAGCAGTACCGGCGTCATCACAGCCGCGGGGAGGAAAGGTTCGACCACCAGGCCCTCGCCGAGCGCATTCATCACCAGCATGGTTTCCACCGGGCCGCTGCCCAGGCCGCCATGTTCCTCCGGTACATTGAGCGCCGTGAGTCCGAGGCCCGCCAGGGCCTGCCATTTCTCGCGGCTCCAACCCGCCGGGCTCTTGAGGATGTCGCGCCGGGCTTCGAACGAATACTCATCGCGCACGTAGCGCTGCACGGTATCCACCAGCAGTTGCTGTTCTTCGCTGAAATTGAAATCCATGGAACCTACTCTTGCTACTTTTCCATCGGCTGCGAGCCGAACACGGAACCACAAAACCTGGCTAGGGCCACCCCAGGCACACGGATGTGCCCGCCGCCTCCGGCGGCGAGCGCAGGGGACAAGTCGCGCCTTTCTCCTGCGCCACAGCGCGAGTGGCAGGATGCCCGAGTCGCTGTTTCATCAAAGCCCCAGGATCATCTGGGCAATGATGTTGCGCTGGATCTCGTTCGAGCCGCCGTAGATGGTGACCTTGCGAACATTGCAATAGTTCGCAGCCAGCGGCGCGGCATAGTCGGGGCCGGCGACGCTGTGCAGGTCGCCTTCTTCGATCGAGGCGCGCTCGAAGGGCAGGGCGTACGGGCCCACCGCATACATCATCAGCTCGGAGATGGCCTGCTGAATCTCGGTGCCTTTGATCTTGAGAATGGAGGCTTCGGGTCCCGGCGCACGCTTCTCCGATTCGGCCGACAGGGCGCGCAGATTGGTGATCTCCAGCGCCATCAGATCCATCTCGACCTGCGCCACGCGCGCCGCGAACAACGGGTCCTCGAGCAGCGGGCGGCCGTTCTTGGTTTCCTTGCGCGCGATGTTTTTCAAGCGGGCGAGTTCGCGCTTGGAGGCGCCGACGCCGGCGATGTTGGTGCGCTCATGGCCGAGCAGGAACTTGGCGTAGGTCCAGCCTTTGTTTTCTTCGCCGATGCGATTCTCGACCGGCACTTTCACATTCTCGAACCAGACTTCGTTGACTTCGTGCGCCCCGTCCATGGTGATGATGGGCCGCACGGTGATGCCCGGCGTCTTCATGTCGATCAACAGAAACGAGATGCCCTGCTGCTGCTTGGGCGCATTGGGATCGGTGCGCACCAGGCAGAAGATCCAGTCGGCGTACTGGCCGAGCGTGTTCCAGGTTTTCTGGCCGTTGACGATGTAGTGGTCCCCCTGTCGTTCCGCCCGGGTTTTGAGCGAGGCGAGGTCGGAGCCCGCGCCCGGCTCGGAATAGCCCTGGCACCACCACACGTCGCCACTGATGATTCCCGGCAAAAAGCGTTGCTGCTGGGCGGGCGAGCCGAACGCCATGATCACGGGCGCAACCATCTTCAATCCAAAGGGAATGGTCCGAGGAGCACCGGCCGCTGCCGCTTCCTCATCGAATATATGCATCTCCACCGGACCCCAGCCCGGACCGCCGAATTGTTTCGGCCAGCCCGGCGCACCCCAGCCGCGCTGATACAGGATCTTTTGCCAGCGGGTGTAGTCCTGCGCTCGTAACGCCAGACCATTTTTGACGCGCTCGGCAATGTCTTGCGGGAGCTGATCTCGCAGGAACTGGCGGACTTCGTCGCGGAACGCTAGCTCCGCGGGCGTGAAATTCAAATCCATGGAAACTGCCTTTGTCTGGCTGCTGTGCAGAATGATAGTTCTCGATGCAGGCTGTGATCATAGGGGCGCGCACGGCGCGTCCGCAACCTCGGACACCCGGGCAGACCCGCACGCATCGCTCCGAGTTCCCGACATTCGCCCCTTGCCCGATCCTGGATGCTCACATACCTTGACGGACGGGCGGCTTGGTTGCGCAGTGCGAGATGTGATAATTTTTCGGCAGAACCGGCGCCCGCATTGTGGAATCAAATGTGCGGTGTCTTGGAAGAACAGCCTTGGAAGACCAGCGGGGGGATGGGGAGCATGTCCCAGAAGCATTTCGATTTCTGGCCGGTGGGCCTGCCACGCAATCTCACGGCGCCAGCGACCAACGTGTTTTACAACGTGGAAGTCTCGGCGAGCCGTTATCCGAACAAACCTTATGTGATTTATTTCGAGGCCCCCCTGACCTTTGCGCGCTTCAAGGACGAAGCCGAGCGACTGGCGGGTTATCTGCAGAACGATCTCGGTGTGCAGGCCGGCGATCGCGTGTTGCTGGTGATGCAGAACAGCCCGCAATTCATCCTGGGTTACTACGGCATCCTGCGAGCGAACGCGGTGGTGGTGCCGGTGAACCCGATGAGCGTCACGGCGGAGCTGGAACACTACGTGGAGGACAGCGGCGCGAAGGTGGCGCTGGTCACGCAAGAAGTTTATCCGCAGTTGCAGCCGCTGATCGGCAAGCAGCTCCAGCACGTCGTGCTCGCGGCATACAGCGATTACATCAATCCTTCCACCACGCTGCGCATGCCGGACATCGTCAGCGCGCCCCGGCAAGCGATTGCCGATCGGAACGTGACGCTATGGGTGAATGCACTGGAGGCCAAGCGCACGCCGGGTCCGTTGACCATGGGCTCGGAGGATCTGTGCGTCATCCCTTATAGCTCGGGCACGACCGGCCGGCCGAAGGGCTGCATGCTCACGCATCACAACGTGATGCATACGTTGATCACCAACAGTTACTGGTTCAGCGGCAACGCGGACACCAGCCAGCTGGTGGTGTTGCCGTTCTTCCATGTGACCAGCATGCAAGGCGGCATGAACGCACCGATGTACCAGGGCGGCACCATCGTGTTGATGTGTCGTTGGGATCGCGAGGTCGCCGCCGAGCTGATTCAGCGATACAAGCTCATGTCCTGGACCGCCATCTCGACCATGGTCATCGACTTCCTCGCCAACCCGCGCCTGAATGAATATGACCTGTCGTCGCTGGTTCGGGTCTCGGGCGGCGGTGCGGCCATGCCGGCGGCGGTGGGCGAACGGTTGCAGCAGCTGGTCGGCTCGCCGTACATCGAAGGCTATGGTCTCACCGAGACCATCGCGCCGACCCACGTCAATCCACCGGACCGGCCCAAGCGCCAGTGCCTGGGCATTCCGATTTTCAACACCGACTCGCGCATCATCGATCCGGACACCCTGCAGGAAGTGCCGCAGGGAACGGTGGGCGAGATCGTCACGCACGGTCCGCAGGTGTTCCAGGGCTACTGGCGCAATCCGGAGGCGACCGAGGCGGCCTTCATCCATCTCGACGGCAAGAAGTTCTTCCGCACTGGCGATCTGGGCTATGTCGACGAGGACGGTTACTTCTTCCTGGTCGACCGGCTCAAACGGATGATCAACTGCTCGGGCTTCAAGGTGTGGCCGGCTGAGGTCGAGGCGCTGATGTATCAACATCCGGCCATCCAGGAAGCCTGCGTGATCGCGGCCAAGGACGCTCATCGCGGCGAGACCGTGAAGGCGGTGGTGGTGCTGAGGGCCGCTCACAAGGGCAAGGTCAGCGAAGCGGACATCATCGAGTGGACGCGCCAGAACATGGCGACCTACAAACATCCTCGCATCGTCGAGTTCGTCGAGTCGCTGCCCAAGTCGGCGACCGGCAAAGTACAGTGGCGTTTGCTGCAGGAAGCGGAGCTGGCGCGCTCAGCGGCGCCCGTTTCGAATTGAGGCGGAATGTCAACCATGGGTACATGGATGTAGCCCGCCGCCACAGGCGGCGGCCGCGAGGGAAAAACCACGTTTTTCCGAAGTGACGCGAGGGTCATGGCAGGAGGCCCGATCCCTCGCAATCAAACAGGGCAGTGGCATAAAGCGGGACACATTTAATATGGCTACCAGAGCATCAGAAACGACTCGCATGATCGAGACGACACCGGCCCCGGCCGCGGCGACGGCGCCCAAACCTCACGTGGGCAAGCAGGACCGGCATTTCGTCACCGCGCTATCGCGCGGGCTGGACGTTTTGTCCTGCTTCCGCAGCGGCAGCCGGCTGCTCGGTAACCAGGACATCTCCGAGCGCTGCAAGCTGCCCAAGTCGACCGTCTCGCGACTGACCTACACGCTCACCAAGCTGGGCTATCTGCACTACGTGAAAGAGTCGGGCAAGTATCGCCTCGGCACGGCCACGCTCGCATTGGGGAGCGCGGTGCTGGGTCGCTTCGAAGTGCGCGATCTGGCGCGCCCGTTGATGCAGGAACTGGCGGATGCGACCGGCACCTCGGTGGCGCTGGGCGCGCGCCAGCGGCTGAGCATGGTGTGCGTCGAGGTCTGCAAAGGCAACGCGGTGCTGTCGTTGAACATGGAAGTCGGCATGCGTCTGCCGCTCGGGACGGCGGCGATCGGCCGCGCGTATCTCGCGGTTTGCAGCGACACCGAGCGCGCCGACTTGCTCGATCAACTGAAAGAGCTCGATCACCTCGCGTGGCCGGCATTGAAGCAAGGCATCGACAAGTCGCTCGCCCTGTATCAGGAGCTGGGCGTGTGCAGCTCGTTCGGCGAATGGCAGCCGGATGTGAACGGCATCGCCGTGGGCTTCCGACCCGGCAACGGTTTGCCGCCCATGTCGATCAACTGCGGCGCGCCGGCTTTCAAGGTCTCGCAGGAATATCTGCTCAACGACGTCCGCCCGCGCCTGGTGGAGCTGGTCCGCCGCATCGAAGAAGGTTTGGGTCAGGCGCGCGCGTGATTTAACAACCTCCCGCATTTCGTTTCTAACGACGGCGCGCATCGCCAAGGTGCGCGCCGTTGTTTTTTTGCAGTGGGCGGCCAACAGCGCAAGCACGGCTCGACAATCTGTCATCAATGTCAGACGTAGCTGCAAGCAGACGCCGATGCGAACTGGAACTTTTGAGGTACAACGCCAGTTAAAGGGCCAGCCACCACGCATTTTTTCTAGTCGATCAACGAGTCATGCGCGAATCACTTCAAGCAGACGGCAGCCGCGCAGATTCGCGGGGTGCGTCTGTGCATGCCTCGGATACCGCCGCATTCCGCCGTCGCAATCAACGCGTTCATCTCGGCACTTCCGAGCGGCCGACTGTGGCGCTGCTTAGACACGTGCTAAACCCGGCGCTCATCGTGCTCTCGTTGATGTTCTGTGTGTTCCTGTACTCGCAGGAGCTCACGCCGCCGTACTTCGCGCTGGCGGCGCTGGCGTTTCTGGTCGCCTCGCAAGTGGTGAGCGAGCCGGTGATGGATTGCTCCGCCCGGAACGGTCTCTTGGGTCTGCTCCAGCATCGCATTTTCGCCGAGTGGCTGCTGGTCTCGGCGGCGCTGCTGTTGATGGCGTTCGCGTTCAAGGTCACCGAGACGTTTTCGCGTCGGGTAATTCTTACGTGGTTTGCGATTACGCCCTTCGTGGTGGTGGCCGCAGAAGCAGGGCTGCGGCGCTATGCCGCCTTCTCGGCTCTGCGCGGCAAGATCCAGCAGAGCCACGTGATCATCGGCGCGAACGAGGCCGGCTCGCGCCTGGCTCGGCGCCTGATGGCCAATCCGCATCTGGGCTTGTTCAAGGGCTTCTTCGACGATCGCGACACTGAGCGACTGCCCGACATGCCCATGGAGCAGTTGCTCGGCGACATGTCCGATGTCGTCAACTACGTGCGTCTGAATGCGGTCAGCAATATCTACATCTGTCTGCCGATGCGCGCGGACGAGCGGGTCACGAAGTTGCTCGAAGAGCTCAAGGACACCACCGCCTCGGTGTACTTCGTTCCGGACATCTTCATGTTCGATCTGATGCAGGCGAGGGTCTGCGACATCGACGGCATTCCGATGCTGGCGGTGTGCGAGACGCCGTTCGCCGGTCTCGACGGCGTCATCAAGCGCGCCAGCGACATCGTGTTCTCCTCGGTGCTGCTGCTGATGTTGTGGCCGTTGCTGCTGCTCATCGCCATCGGCGTGCGATTGAGCTCGCCGGGACCGATTCTGTTTCGCCAGCGCCGCTACGGCATGTATGGCGAAGCCATCAACGTTTATAAGTTTCGCAGCATGACGGTGTGCGAGAACGGCGACACGGTCACCCAGGCACAGCGCAACGATCCTCGCGTGACGCGCTTCGGCGCGTTCCTGCGACGGACATCGCTCGATGAGCTGCCGCAGCTGTTCAACGTGTTCCTCGGCTCGATGAGTCTGGTGGGGCCGCGTCCGCACGCGGTGGCTCACAACGAGGAATATCGGCGCATCATCGAAGGCTACATGCTGCGTCATAAAGTGCGCCCCGGCATCACCGGTTGGGCGCAGGTGAACGGGCTGCGCGGCGAGACGGACACAGTGGACAAGATGCAGCGTCGGGTCGAATACGACCTCGACTATCTGCGCAACTGGTCCCTGGGGCTGGACCTGGTGATCCTGCTGCGAACCGCCTCGCTGGTGTGGCGCGATCGGAATGCATATTGACGACTGTTTGACGAGTATCGAAGGTAGCACGCATGCGTAAGACTCAACTCCATGTCTGGATCACGATGATGTTCTGCGCGCTGGCGATGGCGGCGCAGGCAGTGCAGACCGGCGCCATTCATCTGCCGTTCTGAAGACGGCGCTCCAGCATGTCGGAAGCGGTTGCCCAAGCGAAGCCTCAAAACGCGGGAACGACGCGTCTGGCCGCCTTGCTGCGTCACTTGCAGTCCGAGCAGCTGGAGCATGTGATCGCCGAGGAGGAGGGCGAGGCTGGCGAGTCGACGCATCCAGTCGCGACCATCCTGGTGGCCGCGGAATCTCTGCCACAGCTGCCGCGCCTGTTAAACGAGTTCTGCCGGCGCAACGAGATGAGCCTGGTGTATCACTGTCATCGCGCGGCCGATCAGGTTTTCATGCTCAGCTGGTTGAGCGAGCAGCAGCGGCCGCAGTTCATCTCGCTACGAGTCAAACATCCCAACGCCAGGCCTGGCGGCTGGTGGCAACGCAAGTCGGAACATCTGCGACGCTGGCGCGATCCCTGCGGAATGCTCATCGCCTGTCTGGGCCCGGTGGGCAGCGGTCGAACCAATATCGTGGAGCACCTGGGGGCTCGACCACTTGCGCCCTTCGACAGCGCTCACGTCATGGATCTACGGCCGCACATCATGCGCAAACAGCCCGTGGTCCCCAATTCCAGAGTGCCGCGCGGCCCGCTCGGCACCCTGGCCAAGCTGATGATGTTCGTGGCCGACTACTGGCTGGGCTACTGGCTGCAGATCCGGCCCAAGCTGGTCGCCGCCACCATGGTGGTGTCCGATCGTTACTTCGACGACATCCTGGTCGATCCGAGCTACTACCGCATCGATCGATTCCGCAGCCTGGCGCGATGGCTGTTGCCATGGATCCCGCGGCCCGAGCTGTGGCTGGTGTTCGATGTTCCTTCCGAGGTCTTGCAGAAACGAACCCGCGAAGTGGCAGCCGAGGAGGCCGCCCGTCTGCGCAGTGAATACCGCAAGGTTCTGCGCCGTCGCGAAGACGTGGTCGTGCTCGATGCCGGCCAGCCCTTCGATGAGATCAGCGCGGAGGCCGAGCGCGCCATCGTCGCTCAACTGGCGCGACGAACGGCTCGACGTCTCGGCTTGCCCGATACCAGCAAGGACAATCCCACGTCCACCGAC
The DNA here is from genome assembly GCF_016801985.1 of Steroidobacter gossypii. Lineage (GTDB taxonomy): Bacteria > Pseudomonadota > Gammaproteobacteria > Steroidobacterales > Steroidobacteraceae > Steroidobacter > Steroidobacter gossypii. The sequence continues at coordinate 1,016,694 of NZ_JAEVLS010000002.1, forward strand.
GTGCTGTTGTTCTTCTGCCGTCGACATGTGCCATTGCTGAGCAAGCTGGTGCGCGTGCTGTTCAACAGTGACATTCACTGTCGTCTGCCTGTCGACGTTCACATGCCGCATCCCTACGGCATCGTGTTGCATCGACAGGCGGTGATTGGACACCGCGTGACCATCATGCAGCAGGTGATGATCGGCGGGCGCGATCACGACCAGAACATCGCTCCGGTCATCGGCGACGATGTCACCATCGGCGCGGGTGCGCGCGTGCTCGGTGACGTTCGCATCGGCAATGGCGCGACGATCGGCGCAAACGCTGTCGTCACTCGCGATATCCCTCCGGGCGCCACCGTGGTGGGCGCCGATCGGATCATCTCTCGCCGTCGCAATTCGCCGACGGACGAGGCCGAGGAGTCGGCCAAGCTCACCCGGTTTCCCGTCAGCTCACGCCGCAACAGCGCCGCCTGAGCCTTCGTCGCCGACGACGACTGCTTTATCGCAACACGAACGCTGTCGCGTGGGCAGTGAAATTCCTGCGGCTTGCCCCCATCATGTGAGCATGTTGGACAGCATGTTGTGTAGCTGCGAGGCCCGCGGTGTGTGAAATCGATCTCGCTAAGCACGCGAGTGATCACACGGCGTTTCTCAATGACGGCGTGGTTCGGCTACACTATCGGCCCTCTATGCGGTTGTATACGGCCGGTGCAGGCCCACTCTTCCCTCGTCCGAACAGGAACTTGCGAGCGCAATGAGCGACTCTTTGCGAGCTTTGCTCGACTCTACGCCTCTCGGGGCTGGCAACGCCCCCTATATCGAATCCCTCTACGAACAGTTCCTCGCTGATCCCGCATCGGTCGAGCCGAAATGGCGCGACTACTTTGCCGGGCTTGGAAAGGGCGGCGCCGCCGATGTGGCGCACGGCCCGATTCGCGATGCGCTGGCCAAGCGTGCCTATTCGATCGGTGCTCCGGCTGCGGCGGCCCCGGCGGGCGCCGTCAGCAACGATGCGGCCGCCAAGCAGGGCGCGGTATCGCGACTGGTGCAGGTGTACGCGAACCGCGGCCATCTGCTCGCCGATATCGATCCGCTCGGATTGATGAAGCGGCCGGTGCCTGAAGTGCTCGAGCTGTCGCACTTCGGTCTGAGCAATGCGGATCTGGAGACCGAGTTCTTCACCGGCAGCCGCAGCGACTCGATCGCCAAGCGCATGAAGCTGAAAGACATCGTCGCTCAGCTGCGCCAGATCTATTGCGGCACCATCGGCGCCGAATTCGCACACGTATCCAATTCGACCGAGCGGCTGTGGCTGCAGAATCGCTTCCAGGAAGGCCGGGTCACGCATCGTTTCTCGAGCGATGAGCGCAAGACATTCCTGCGGCATCTGACCGCGGCCGAAGGTCTCGAGCGCTACCTCGCCACCAAATATCCGGCGCAGAAGCGCTTCTCCCTGGAAGGCGGCGATGCGCTGGTGCCGCTGGTGGACGATCTGATCCAGCAGGGCGGCTTGCGCGGCATCGAAGAGATGGTCATCGGCATGGCTCACCGCGGCCGGCTCAACCTGCTGGTCAACGTGGTCGGCAAGTCGCCGCAGAAGCTGTTCTCGGAGTTCGAAGGCCACTACGACGTGAACCACATGCAGGGTTCGGGCGACGTGAAGTACCACAAGGGCTTCTCGACCGACATCAAGACCCCGGGTGGCAACGTGCACGTCGCGATGGCGTTCAACCCCTCGCATCTGGAAGTGGTGAACCCGGTGGTCGAAGGCTCGGTGCGTGCCCGTCAGCAGCGCCGCTCCGACGTGAAGGGCGACAAGGTGATGCCGCTGCTGATTCACGGCGACGCCGCGTTCGCGGGGCAGGGCGTCGTGATGGAAACATTGCAGATGTCGCAGGTCCGCGGCTTCTATACCGGCGGCACCGTGCACGTGATCGTGAACAACCAGGTCGGTTTCACCATCTCGAAGCCCGAAGATGCGCGCTCGACCATGTACTGCAGCGACGTCGCCAAGATGATCGAAGCGCCGATCTTCCACGTGAACGGCGACGACGTCGAAGCGGTCGCTTTCGCCACGCGGCTCGCGCTCGACTACCGCATGACGTTCCACAAGGACGTGGTGATCGATCTGGTCTGCTATCGCCGTCTCGGTCACAACGAGTCGGACGAGCCGTCGGCCACGCAGCCGGTGATGTATTCGAAGATCCGCGCGCAGAAAACGCCGCGTCAGATCTACGCCGAGCGTCTGGTCGCCGAGAAGGTGATCACCATGGCGGATGCCGATGCGATGGTCGATCAGTACCGTCGCGAGATGGACGAAGGCGTGTCGCAGGCCAAGCAGTCGCTGGGCCTGATCGGCAACAAGCACACCGTCGACTGGACCAAGTATCACAACGTCGATCTCACCGAAGTGGTGAAGACCGGCGTGCGCATCGAACAGCTGCGCGAGCTCGCCGGCAAGCTCACGACCTTGCCGGCCGATCTGACGCTGCACCGGCAGGTCGCGAAGATCGTGCAGGATCGCCAGAAGATGACCGCGGGCCAGCTGCCGCTCGATTGGGGCTTCGCCGAGAACCTGGCGTATGCCTCGCTGCTCACCGAAGGTTACGAAGTGCGTCTGATCGGTCAGGACAGCGGCCGTGGCACGTTCTTCCACCGTCACGCCGTGTGGCACGACCAGAACCGCGGCGACAGCTACATCCCGCTGCAGCACCTGGCGCCGAGCCAGCCGCGCTTCGATGTGTTCGACTCGTTTCTGTCGGAAGAGGCGGTGCTCGGCTTCGAGTACGGCTTCTCGACCACCGAGCCGAACAGCCTCAACATCTGGGAAGCGCAGTTCGGCGATTTCGCCAACGGCGCGCAGGTCATCATCGATCAGTTCATCAGCTCCGGCGAAGCCAAGTGGGGCCGGCTGTGCGGCCTGACCCTGATGCTGCCGCATGGCTACGAAGGCCAGGGTCCGGAACATTCCTCGGCGCGGCTGGAGCGCTTCCTGCAGTTGTGCGCCGAGCAGAACATGCAGGTGTGCGTGCCCTCGACCCCGGCGCAGATGTTCCACATGCTGCGTCGGCAGATGAAACAAAGCTTCCGCAAGCCGCTGATCATCATGTCGCCCAAGAGCCTGCTGCGTCACAAACTGTCGGTGTCGCAGCTGGAGGATCTCAGCCAGGGTTCGTTCCGCACCGTCATCGACGAGGTCGACGATATCCAGGCGAACAAGGTCAGCCGCGTGGTGTTCTGCTCGGGCAAGGTCTACTTCGATCTGCTGGATTCGCGGCGCGGCGACGGCTTGCACAACATCGCCATCGTTCGGGTCGAACAGCTGTATCCGTTCCCGGCCGAGGAATACGCCTCGATCATCAGGAAATATTCCAACGCGAAGGAAATCGTCTGGTGTCAGGAGGAGCCGCAGAATCAGGGCGCCTGGTACCAGATCCGCCATCGTCTGCAGGAGTCGCTGACCAAGGATCATCAGCTGCTGTACGCAGGCCGCGCGCCGGCGGCCGCTCCCGCCACCGGCATTGCCCAGATGCATCAGGAACAACAGCAGGCGCTGGTCGACGCGGCGCTGCGCTCCACCAGCACCGAAGAGTCGCTGCGGCATACCACGCGCCTCAAGGCCGCGAACAAGTAACGCCGCATAACAGGATCAAGTGATGACAATCGAAATCAAGGTTCCCCAACTGCCCGAGTCCGTTTCCGACGCCACCTTGGTGTCCTGGCACAAGAAGCCGGGCGAAGCCGTCAGCCGCGATGAAAACCTGGTCGATCTGGAAACCGACAAGGTGGTGCTCGAAGTGCCCGCGCCGTCGGCGGGCGTGATCAAGGAGCTCAAGGTCGAGAACGGCGCCACGGTCACCAGTGGCCAGGTGCTGGCGATTCTGGAAGCCGGCGAGGCCGCCGCTGCGGCTGCTCCCGCGGCGAAGACCGAAGAGAAAACCGAAGCTCCGGCGGCTGCCGCCGAGAGCAAGGCCGGCGGCAAGCTGGCGCCCGCCGCCAAGCGCATGGTCGAAGAGCACAAGCTCGACGCCACGCAGATCGCCGGCAGCGGCCGCGACGGCCGCGTGAGCAAGGGCGATGTGATTCAACACATGGCGGGCAAGTCGTCCGCGCCGGCGGAAGCGAAGGCGCCGGCCAAGCAGGCGCCGGCTGTGAAGTTGCCGGCGGCCGTCGGTTCGCGTAGCGAACAGCGCGTGCCGATGACTCGTCTGCGCGCTCGCATCGCCGAACGTTTGATCCAGGCGCAGTCCACCGCTGCGATGCTGACGACGTTCAACGAAGTCGATCTGACCGCTGTGAACGAGATCCGCGCCCGCTACAAGGACAAGTTCGAGAAGGCGCACGGCGTGAAGCTGGGTTTCAGCTCGTTTTTCATCAAGGCGTCCATCGAAGCGCTGCGCAAGTTCCCGGCGGTAAATGCGTCCATCGACGGCAACGACATCGTGTATCACGAGTTCTACGACGTGGGCGTCGCCGTTTCCACTGATCGTGGTTTGATGGTGCCGGTCATTCGTAACGCGGAAAGCTTGAGCTTCGCCGAGCTGGAAGTCGCGGTGGGCGAGTACGCCAAGAAGGCGCGCGACGGTTCGATCTCTCTGGAAGAGCTCACCGGCGGCACCTTCACCATCACCAACGGCGGCGTGTTCGGCTCGTTGATGTCGACGCCGATCCTGAATCCGCCGCAGGTCGCTATCCTCGGCATGCACAAGATCCAGGAGCGTCCGATGGTGGTCGACGGCGAGATCAAGGTCCGCCCGATGATGTACCTGGCGCTCACTTACGACCATCGCATCGTCGACGGCCGCGAGTCGGTGCAGTTCCTGGTGGCGATCAAGGAAGCGCTGGAAGATCCGGCGCGCCTGCTGCTGCAGCTGTAACTCTTCGAAGTGACTGCTGACTAATGACTACTGACTAGGGCGCTGCGCCTTGCAGCGCCCGTCGTCGTCTCCATTTGGTTCCAAAGAAAAACTCGCTGCGGAGTTCTCATGTCTCAATACGACGTCATCGTCATCGGCGGAGGTCCCGCCGGTTATCCCGCCGCCATCCGTGCCGGTCAGAACAAGTTGAAAGTGGCCTGCATCGATGAGTGGGTGAACAAGGATGGCTCGTATGCCTTCGGCGGCACCTGCTTGAACGCCGGCTGTATTCCTTCCAAGGCCATGCTCGAATCCTCGGAGCTGGTGCACCGGGCGCAGCACGAGTTCGCCACGCACGGCATCAAGGTGGGCGAGGTGAAGGTCGACCTGGCGACGATGCAGAAGCGTCGCGCCGGCATCGTCAAGGCGTCCACGCAGGGCATCAGCGCGCTGTTCAAGGCCGCGGGCGTCACTGGTCTGCAGGGCCACGGCAAGCTGCTCCGGGTCGACAATGCGGGCAACAAGGTCGAGTACACGAACAAGGACGGCACGAAAGAAGAGCTGACCGCCAAGCACGTCATTCTCGCCTCCGGCTCGGCCCCGACCGAATTGAAGAGCCTGCCGTTCGACGGCAAGCAGATCGTCGATTCGTGGGGTGCGCTCGAATTCGACGCCGTGCCGAAGCGTCTCGGCGTGATCGGCGCGGGCATCATCGGTCTCGAGCTTGGCAGCGTGTGGCGCCGTCTGGGCGCGGAGGTCGTGGTGCTCGAAGCGCTCGATACTTTCCTGCCCGCCGCCGATGGCGCGGTTTCGAAAGAAGCGCTCAAGCACTTCAAGAAGCTGGGGCTCGATATTCGTCTGGGCGCGAAGGTCAGCGGCGCCGACAAGTCGGCCAACGGCGTGAAGCTGAAGTACACCGACGCCAAGGGCGAGCAGAGCGTCGAAGTCGACAAGGTGGTGGTCGCCATCGGCCGCCGTCCGTTCACCAAGGATCTGCTGGGTGAGGGCACCGGCGTGCAGATCGACGAGCGCGGCTTCATCAAGGTCGATCACGACTGCAAGACCGACGTGCCGAATGTTTGGGCCGTGGGCGACGTGGTGCGCGGCCCGATGCTGGCGCACAAGGGCAAGGAAGAGGGCGTGATGGTCGCCGACCTGATCGCCGGCAAGATCGCCGAAGTGAATTACCGGACCATTCCTTCGGTCATCTACACCCATCCCGAAATCGCCTGGGTCGGTTTGACGGAAGAGGAAGTGAAAAAGAGCGGCCGCGCTTACAAGGTCGGTTCGTTCCCGTTCCTCGCCAGCGGTCGCGCCCGCGCGATGGAAAACACGGCCGGCTTCGTCAAGATTGTGGCCGCGCAGGATGACGATGAGATCCTCGGCGTGCACATCATCGGGCCGATGGCCGGCGAGCTGATCGCCGAAGCGGTGCTCGCGATGGAATACTCGGCGTCCACCGAGGACCTGCAGCGGACCATTCATGCGCATCCGACCCTGTCCGAGGCGGTGCATGAGGCGGCCCTGAACGCGGACAAGATCGCCATCGACTTCCCGAATCGGTAAGTCGCAAGCTCGCTGAACGGCAGCACCGGTCTCGTTCGGGCCGGTTGCTGTCGGTCGCGGGCCTTCCCACCGCACGACGCGGGCCCAGGGGATGGGTCTTCCGTCCGAATCGGCTATTCTCCGGCCGATGCAGCATACGAATAACACTCCCGCCGGCCACACCGGCAATCCCGACGCATTGTTGTCCCGCGAGCTCGGCACCCGGCAGCTGGCGGCCACCATCTTCAACTACACCGTCGGCAGCGGCATTTTTGTATTGCCCGCCTTCGCGGTCCTGCAACTCGGCAGCGCTGCGCCGATGGCGTATGTGGCCTGCGCGATCATCATTGGACTGGTCGTGATGTGTTTCGCCGAGGCGGGCAGCCGGGTTTCGGCGACGGGCGGGCCGTACGCTTATGTGGAAACGGCGCTCGGTCCCATGTGGGGCTTTGTCGCAGGTTGCCTCGTGCTGGCCACGGGAACGTCGGCAGCGGCGGGTGTATCGAGCGTGCTGGCCCGATCGATTCTCACACTTGCGCCGGGCTCGTCCGTCTGGGTTTCTCGCGCCATGATCCTGGTGCTCGTCAGTACGCTGGTCGCGATCAACTATCGGGGCGTGAAGACGGGCGCTCGCGTCATCGAAGCCGTGACCTTGGCCAAATTGGTACCGTTGCTCGCGTTTGTCGGCATCGGTGTGTTTTTCATCGAGCCGTCCAATCTCGTTTGGACTGCCGTGCCGGAGGCGGGCGCCGTGCTGGGCACGGCGGGCATCGTGATATTCGCGTTCTCCGGCATCGAGGGTTCGCTGATCCCGAGCGGCGAGGTGAAGAACCCGTCGAGGACTGTGCCACGCGCCGCGTTCCTGGCCTTGGGAGCTGCGACCTTGCTGTACCTCGCGATCCAGTTCGTCGCGCTCGGCATTCTCGGAACGGGACTTGCCGAGGATCGCACCACGCCGCTCGCCAGCGCCGCCGGCGCGGTGGTCGGGCCGATCGGGCGTACCGTGCTCGTGGTCGGCGCGGTGATTTCGATGTTTGGATATCTCAGCGCCAATGTTCTATCCGAGCCGCGCGGCCTGTTCGCGATGAGTCGCGACGGCTTCCTGCCACGCATTCTGACGACCGTGCATCCGAGCTTCCATACGCCTCACATCGCGATCGTGGTCTACGGCGTGGTCGTTGCTTCCATCGCGCTGTCCGGCACCTTCGAGACGCTGGCCATCTTCGCCAATCTGTCGGCGCTGACGTTGTACTTCCTCTGCGCCATCGCGGCGTTCGTGCTTCGTAAGAAAGATGTTCGTACCGACGGCGAGCCCTTTCTCGCCCCCGGCGGCCCGCTCGTGCCCATCGCCGCCTGCCTGTCCCTTGCGTGGCTGTTCTATGAAACGGTCACTAGAGAACAATTCGTGGCGTTGCTGATCGTGCTGGGCGTGGTGTTCGCGCTTTATTTCCTGCGCGCATGGCGACTCAAAGCCCGGCCAGCCTGACGCACTTGCCGGCGGTTGCGTCGGCATTCCTTCGCACCCATCCGGTCCTGCTGGCCGAGTGGCTGCAACTGCTGAGTTGGCTGTCGCGCTGGCGAGAGAAGGGCGCCCGCGCGGCAGTGCTTGCCGGCAGCGTCGCGGTCGTGGCCGGTCTTCTTTTGGTCACATTTTCCTTGCATGCTTCCGAGCTCATCGGGAGAGTGGCTCCGTATTGGATGCTGATCGCCGCCGTGGCCGCGATTGCTTCGTGGACCACCGTGAGCCGTCGCCGTCGGCGCTTCGAAGAAGCACAGTCTCAGTCCTGGCTCATCGCCGCACCCATCTCTGCCTCGAGCGTTCGGTTGTCGATCGCGATTCGTACGTTTCTGCCCCTTGTTGTTTCGTTTGTTGCCGTTGCCGTTTGTTTGATTGCGGGCGCTCTGCCTGGCGGTGCTGCTGGCTCCGATCTCGGCAGGCTTGTCGCCGCGCTGAGCGCCGGAGCGCTCATCGGCTGCATCGCCGGCTGGTCGCTGGTCGGCCGTGGATCCAAGCTCGGCGCAGTCGTTGCCTCTCGCTATGTCCCTGCGCCGCGCCTTCGCACGAAGGACTTGCCCATGCGGCCAGGCGCCGATGGTTTGGCTCGCTGGCCGATCGCCCAAGTGCTCTCCTGGAGCCGGCCAGAAAACTCCCGCTATGTGTTGATCATCGCGCTGCTCGCCGTGCAAGGGGGCTCATCCGCCATGGCTGGCTTATCGGTCGTGGCGATGTATTTCCTCGCGAGCTATCTCGGTGCTCTGTTATTGGCGATCGCCACGGTCGCCAAAGCGGCCGCCTCCTGGCTCCGGCCCACCCCGATGACCCTCGGCGATTTCGTCTGGTGCCTTTGTTGTCACGCATTCCTGCATCAACTCGCAGGAACCGCGCTTGCGGCCATTCTCATGTGTCTGCTCGGCGCGCCAGTAGCCATGTCATTGCAGGCCGCTGCCTTGTGGCTCGGTTTGGTGATCCTCGTGTCCGGCGCTGCATTGATCCAGCGCTATCGCGGTCACGGGTGCTAGCATTGCTTGCATCAAGGCGATGGGACTGCTGGCATTGCTAGCAATAGAAACTTTACGGAGACCATGAGATGGCTCAATTGATGGTCCGCAATCTGCCGGAAGAGCTGGTCAAGGCTTTGAAGCAGCGCGCGGCAAAAACTAACCGAAGCGCCGAACAGGAACACCGCGAGATCCTGACTGCAGCGCTGCGGGGTCCACGGCGCCGTCATTTGGCCGACGTGCTGGCTTCTATGCCGAACGTCGGTGAGGACGACGACTTCGTGCGCGAGCAAGTCGATCGCCGAGGTTGACGATGTACCTAGTCGATACGGATGTCATCAGGGAGGCGCGCAAAGGCGACAAGGCCAATGCAGGCGTTCATGAGTTCTTCCGGAACGCCGCCCGCGATGACGTCACTTTGTTTCTTTCGGTCGTCACGATCGGTGAAATGCGTCAAGGTGTCGAAAACATCCGTCGCCGTGGCGACAAGCCGCAGGCCGACTGCCTGGAACGCTGGCTGGACAAAGTTACCACCGAGTTCTCGGAGGCAATCCTATCCTTCGATGAGGAAGCGGCGCAGGTCTGGGGGCGGCTGCGTTCTCCGCATCCCGAAAACCCGCTGGACAAGCAGATAGCAGCCACGGCGTTGATTTATGATCTGACGGTCGTGACTCGCAATAGCGCCCACTGCCAACCTACGGGCGTGCGTATCCTCGATCCGTTGCGCTGACTTGCCGCATGTCGGACAAGAGCCTGACCCCTGTGCCCCTCGAAATTAGAGACGTGCGCGCGAAGTATGGCAAGCGTGAGGTGCTGAGCGGGGTGAGTTTGCAGGTGCCGGAGGGGGAGTGGTTTTGTCTGCTCGGGCCGAACGGGGTGGGGAAGAGCACGTTGTTACGTTGTATCAGCGGTGCGCTCTTGCCGTCAGCGGGAGACTTGCTCGTGGCGGGGCATTCGGTGATCTCGGAGCCGCTCGCGGCTAAGCGACATCTGGGTTATGCGTGCGCGCCCGAGCAGTTGCCGCAGCTGTTGACGGGACGGCAATGTCTGGAGGTGTATGCGCACGCCAAGGGGCTGCAAGCAATGGACGAAGCGGTCCTGACGTTGGCGCAGGAATTGCGCTTCGACAGTTATCTGGACGGCTTCGTCGATACCTATTCGCTGGGCACGAGACAGAAGCTGTGCATTCTGCTGGCGCTGGTAGGTGAGCCGGCATTGATCGTGCTGGATGAGGCGTTCAACGGGCTCGATCCGGCCAGCGCACTGGTCGTAAAGCATCATCTGCAACAGCGGCTGTCCAGCAAACAATGCGCGGTGTTGCTGGCGACGCATTCACTCGACATCGTGGAGCACTATGCGGACAAGGCGGCGCTGCTCATCGATGGCCGCATCGTCCGCGAGTGGAACGAAAGCGAGATTGCAGCGTACCGCGTGCAAGGAGATAGTGCGATGGAAACCGCGCTAGCCGCCGCATCGGCCCAGCCGTTTCGCGACTGAGACGAGCAGAACCTGAAATCGCTGGCGCGCTAATCAGCGAGTCCGTTGCGTCATGCCTGCGGCGCGCGAGCGCCGACAGAAGCGGTGCGAAGCCAGCGCTGAAACTCAGGCGTGGCGGGATCGCCTTCCGCCGGCGCCCAGGTGGCGAACTCGGCAGCGGTAGCCGCGTCGTAGGGACCTTCCTTGACTTCGACGAACGCGGCGCCATCGCTCAGCGGGAGCAGCGTGTGCCACGTTTGTGCAGGCAGCTCGAAGGCGAGATTCGATGTGCCTTCGCCGACCACATCCCGAGCAGTGATCGTGCCCGCAGCGTCGAATACCACGACTTCGAAGCGGCCGCGCAGGACGCTGCACAACTCCGATTTGGTCAGATGCCGGTGCGGCCGAAAATACGAGTCGGACCGGGCGACGACGACGAAGCGCTGTACGGGATCGCTCGAGGACGAGTGCAGATTGTAGTGTGCGCGACGCCGCGGGCTGGTAGCGGCCTTGGCCGCCATTTCATCGAGCAGGGAGATCGAGACCAGCTTCATGAAATCAACCTTGATGAAACGAATCTTGACGAATCAGCCCGTCATCAAACCTTGCGACGAGCGCTGAGCACATTCGGCAGTCCTTGGATGCGGGCCAGCACCCGAGACAGCTCTTCCAGATCATGCACCGTGATCTTCAGGTTCATGTCGGCGACGCCGTCCATTTCGTGCGTGATCGTATTCATGGCGTGAATGTTGATCCTGGAATCGGCGAGCACTGCGCTCACGTCCCGCAGCAGACCACGACGGTCGTATGCTCGCACGTTGATGTCCACGGGAAACGAGCGATCGCCGCCCGAGCCCCACTCAACCGGAATCACACGCTCGGGATTTCCGGCCGCCAGCCGCTTGAAGTTGATGCAGTCGTCGCGATGAATGCTGACGCCGCGGCCCAAGGTGATGTAGCCATGAATCGGCTCGGGCGGCACAGGGCTGCAGCAGCCGGCGAAGTTCGACAACAGATCGTCCACGCCGTCGATGGTAATGCCGGATGCCTTCTTCGGCTCGGCCGCTGGCCGGCGAACCACGGGCGTGGGCAGTTCCTGCGGCTTGGCGCGACGTTGCACGGCGCCGCCGATCTGCGCCACGTTGATCTCGCCTTCACCGATCGCGCGATACAACTGCTCCGCGTTGTCGACCTTGAACTCGCTGATCAACTCCGGCAGCGTCACCGAGTGAACGGCGAGCCGCTGCAGCTCGCGCTCCAGGATCTGCCGGCCCTGTTGAATGTTCTGCTGCTCGTCCAGCTTGCGAAAGTACGAGCGGACTTTGTTTCGATTGCGCGGCGAGGCGAGATAGCCGAGCGAGGGCACCAGCCAGTCCCGACTCGGGTTCAACTGCTTGGCGGTGATGATCTCCACCTGGTCGCCGTTGGCGAGCACCTGATTGAGCGGCACCATGCGGCCGTTGACCTTCGCGCCCCGGCAGCGATGGCCTAGATCGGTGTGCACGTGATAAGCAAAGTCGAGCGGGGTTGCGCCTCGCGGCAGATCGACGACTTCGCCGCGAGGGGAGATGGCGTAGACGCGATCCTCGAACAGCTCGGACCGCACGCGATCGAGAAACTCGCCTTCGGTTTCTTCACCGCGCTCGCTCGGCTCGAGCACCTGCCGAAGCCACACGATCTTCTGCTCGTAAGCCGGATTGGCGCGACCGCCTTCCTTGTAACGCCAGTGAGCCGCGACACCCAGCTCGGCATGCGCATGCATCTCCCGCGTGCGGATCTGCACTTCCAGCGGCAGCTTGCCGGGGCCAATCACCGCGGTGTGCAGCGATCGATACAAGTTGTCTTTGGGGGTGGCGATGTAGTCGTCGAACTCGCCCGGGATGTACGGCCACATTCCATGCACGATGCCGAGCACGGCGTAGCAGTCCGCGATGCCGTCGACGAGCACGCGAACGGCGCGCACGTCGTACAGCTGCTCGAACTGCAGCCCCTTGCGCTGCATCTTGCGCCAGATGCTGTAGATGTGCTTTGGACGGCCGGCGATGTCGGCGTCGTGAATGTTCGCCTTGGCCAGCTCGCCGCGTAATATCTCGATCACCTCGCCGATGTAACGTTCGCGATCCACGCGCTTGGACGCGAGCCAGCCGGCGATGCGCTTGTAGTTGTCGGGATCGAGATAGCGAAAGCTCAGATCCTCCAGCTCCCACTTCAGTTGCCACACGCCGAGTCGATTGGCGAGCGGCGCATAGACCTCGCGCGTTTCGTACGCCAGGCGTTCGCGTTCGGGTTCCGGCGCATCCTTGCTATCGCGCAGTTGCTGCAATTGAGCCGCGAGCTTCACCAACACCAGACGCGGATCGGTGACGATGGCGAGCAGCATTTTGCGCAAGCCTTCGGCCTGATTGCCCGAGAGCGAAGGAGTGGACCGGCGGCCGCCCGTGGGCATGCTGATGTTGAGCGAGCCGAGTCGCTGCAACTCGGAGGCGATCCGATTCGCCGGGCCGCTCACCGTGGCGACGGCCTGATCGGGCGTGATCACGTTGGCTTCGAGCAGCGGCAGGAGCAGGGCGCCGCCGAGGATGTCGTCGTCATCGGTCAGGCCGACCAGGATATCGACGATGGACTGTGCGCGGGCCAGTGCCGCTGCCTGGAGCGAGCCGTCGCCGATGACGCCGGCCAGCGTGCCCAACAACTCGCGGGCGCGCCGGCGGGCGTTCGCAGTTTGTTCGGTATCGGAGGCGGCAACGTCGACGGAAGGCATGACTCAAATCGGCTCGGGTCCGGAAAATCGGGTCGAAGAACGTGGATCGTGTCGGTTTGTAGCCGTTGCCGGTATCATACCGGCTTCGAAACCCACAACCTGCGGTCAGGCCCGCCGGTTACAAGCGGAGGGAGTCCTTGCGCAGAGTCAGGCGCCCGAAAAGTCTTGCTGAGCTCAATCTCGCTCGAGGCGACGTGACGTTACCTGCCGCGTTCGTGAGGGTTCAGCAACCGTCGGCGACGCCGCCTGCACGAGTGCGAATTCTGGGCCTGGACCCCGGCTCGTTGTGCACGGGTTACGCCGTCATCGAAACCGGTCCCCGGGTGACCTATCTGGTGAGCGGCTCGATCCGGGCCAGGGGGGCGGCGCTGTCGGATCGGCTTCAGGAAATTTTTGCCGGCGTGGATAAGCTCGCCAACGAGTATCAGCCGGACGAAGTGGCCATCGAGCGCGTGTTCATGCATCGCAATGCCGACAGCGCATTGAAACTCGGCCAGGCTCGAGGCGCGGCGCTGAGTGCGACTTTTGCCGTGCGCCCGCGTGTTTTTGAGTACGCTCCGCGCGAGGTGAAGCTGGCGGTGGTGGGCACGGGTGGAGCGCAGAAGGAACAAGTACAGCTGATGGTGCGACGTTTGTTGAATCTCACCGGCCCGATGGGCGCCGACGCCGCCGACGCGCTGGCGATCGCGCTCTGTCATGCGCATTCGCGCAATCTCAGCGGTCAGCTGCACCGGCTCGCAGCAGGCTCGGCGCGATGATCGGTTTTCTGCGCGGTCGGCTGACCGCCAAGGCTCCTCCGCAGCTGGTGATCGATGTGGGCGGCGTCGGCTACGAGCTGGAAGCGCCCATGTCCACGTTCTACGGCCTGCCGGCGACTGGCGCGGACGTTCATCTGTTCACCCACCTGGTGGTGCGGGAGGATGCGCACATCCTGTTCGGCTTCGGCACCGAGCGCGAACGCCGCCTGTTTCGCGAGCTGCTGAAAGTTTCCAATGTGGGGCCGAAGCTGGCGCTCGCCCTGTTATCGGGCATGACGGTCGATGCGTTTCTCATGTGCATCGAGGCGCAGGATGTGGACACCCTGGTGCGCACGCCCGGCGTCGGCCGCAAGACCGCCGAACGCCTGGTGGTCGAGATGCGCGACCGGGTGAAGGGTTTTGGCGACACCGGCCTGGCGGTGTTGCCCACCGGTGGAACCGCCGAGGCTACGATTGGTCCACAGGCGGAGGCTTTCAGTGCGCTGGTGGCGCTGGGCTACAAGCCCGCCGAGGTGACCCGTCTGCTGAAGGCGGTGGACGCCTCGGTGCAGACCACCGAGGAAATCATTCGCCGGGCACTGCAGGCCGCGGCCACCCGGTAAGCCCCTAGCAACGACCAATCAGCAACCACCGACCGGGCAACGACCGACCAGGGCATGATCGAGCAGGACCGCATCGTTTCCGCCGCCTCGCAGGGCGATGAAGCAGCCTTCGACCGCGCCGTGCGGCCGAAGAAGCTGGCCGACTACGTCGGTCAGTCGGCGGTCAAGACGCAGATGGAAATATTCATCCAGGCGGCCCGCAATCGTAAGGAAGCGCTGGATCACGTGCTGATCTTCGGTCCACCCGGCCTGGGCAAGACCACGCTGGCCAACATCGTCGCCAACGAGCTCGGCGTGAATCTGCGCCAGACCTCGGGCCCGGTGATCGAGCGCGCCGGCGACCTGGCGGCGCTGCTCACCAATCTGCAGGCCAACGACGTGCTGTTCGTGGACGAGATCCATCGTTTGAGCCCGGTGGTCGAGGAGATCCTGTATCCGGCGATGGAAGACTTTCAGCTGGACATCATGATCGGCGAAGGGCCCGGCGCGCGCTCGATCAAGCTGGACCTGCCGCCGTTCACGCTGATCGGCGCGACCACGCGGGCGGGCTTGCTGACCTCGCCGTTGCGCGATCGTTTCGGCATCGTGCAGCGGCTCGAGTTCTACGATCATGCCGAGCTGACGCGCATCGTGAAGCGCTCGGCCGGGCTGCTCGGCGTGCCGGCGGAGGAAGCCGGCTCGAGCCGGATTGCGCAGCGGTCGCGGGGAACTCCCCGCATCGCCAATCGATTGCTCCGGCGCGTGCGCGACTATGCCGAGGTGCGCGCCGGCGGGCGGATTACCGATGAAGTCGCCCAGGCGGCGCTCGATATGCTGGACGTGGATCCGCTGGGGTTCGATCTCATGGATCGCAAGCTGCTGCTGACCATCATCGAAAAATTCGACGGCGGCCCGGTGGGCGTGGAAAGCCTGTCGGCGGCGCTCGGAGAAGAGCGCGGCACCATCGAAGATGTGATCGAGCCGTATCTGATCCAGCAAGGTTTCATCATGCGCACCGCGCGCGGTCGGGTGGCCACGCGCATGGCGTATCAGCATTTCGGCCTGAAGTCGCCCGAGCGGCCGGGCACCGGCGAGCTGTTTGGAGATTGACGGGGCGCATGGCTGCGAGATCGGATATTCCATCGGCGATGAATGTTTCCTCCACGTCGTCTTCAGGGTCGTCGGCGTCGGATGCGGCGCGGCCGTTCGCCTGGCCGATTCGTATCTATTGGGAAGACACCGATGCCGGCGGCATCGTGTATTACGCCAACTATCTGAAGTTCATGGAACGCGCGCGCACTGAATGGCTGCGCGCCGCCGGCATCGAGCAGCTGCCGTTGAAGGAGCAGCACGGACTGATGTTCGTGGTGGTCGACATCGAGGCGCACTATCGCAAGCCGGCTCGTTATGGCGACGAATTGCTGGTGACATGCGAGGTCGCGGATCGCACTCGCGCCAGCTTCACCTTTCAGCAGCAGGTGTTTCGCGGCGGCCTCGACGGCGAGCTGCTGGTCGAAGGCAAGGTGCGCGTGGCGAGCCTCGATGCGGTGAGCTTGCGGCCGACGGCGATGCCAAAGAATCTAATTCGGGAGTGATGGGAATGATGTCAGAGAACCTGAATCCTCTGGAGCTGGTGCTGAACGCCAGCATCGTGGTGCAGATCGTGATGGCTCTGCTGCTGCTGGCCTCGCTGGTGTCGTGGTCCATCATGCTGCGCAAACGCGCCGAGCTGAATCGCGCGCGCGCCGATGCCGATCGCTTCGAGGAAACGTTCTGGTCGGGCGGCGATCTCACCGCGATGTTTCGTTCCATCGATCAGAGCCGCCGGGTCACCAAGGGCATGGAGGCGATTTTCGAGCAGGGCTTTCGCGAGTTTTCGCGCTTGCGCCAGCAGGGCGGCATCGCCTCCGCGCAGCTGATCGAAGGCGCTCGTCGCGGCATGCGCGTCGCCTTGTTGAAAGAGAGCGATCGACTGGAGCTGGGCCTGTCGATGCTCGCCACCATCGGCTCGACCAGCCCGTACATCGGCCTGTTCGGCACGGTGTGGGGCATCATGAATGCGTTCCATGGGCTGGGTAACGTGCAGCAGGCGACGCTCGCCATGGTCGCGCCGGGCATCACCGAAGCTTTGATCGCGACCGCGATGGGTCTGTTTGCCGCCATTCCGGCGGTCGTCGCATACAACCGTTATGCCGACCAGGTCAGCCGCGTGGAGGTTCGTTACGACACCTTCGTCGAAGAGCTCTCGACCATTCTGCAGCGACACGCGGCGGCTCCGCGTGAGACGCAGCGCGGCCTCGGCGCCGAGGCGCACGGATGAGCCCGATGAATGCCCGCCGCGGCAAACGGATGATGGCCGAGATCAACGTCGTGCCTTACATCGACGTGATGCTCGTGTTGCTGATCATTTTCATGATCACCGCCCCCATGCTCACCCAGGGCATCAAGGTGGATCTGCCGAAGGCCGGCGCCGAGCCGCTGCCCGAGGAGCTGATGCGTCAGCATCAGCCGCTGATCCTGAGCGTCGATGCCGGCGGTCAGTACTACTTGAACATCGGCTCCAACGAGGAATCCCCTCTCGAGGAGAGCGCGGTGATCGAGCGAGTGTCGGCCGTGCTGGGCCGTGAGCCGCAGACACCGGTGCTGGTCAAAGCCGATACCAACGTTCCTTATGGACGCGTGGTCACCGGCATGGTGTTGCTCCAGGAAGCCGGCGCGGAGAAGGTGGGGTTCATTACCGACCCGGCCGACGTGCGGGATCCGAAGCAGCGCTGAACCACCCTGGCCGAGCGTCACATCAGACCCGTTCATCAACAGGGCCTCATGGTCGATTTCATCAAACAACACTGGCAGTACTTCATCGGCGCGTTGCTGCTGCACGCCGTGTTCGCCGGTATCTTCGGACTCACCATGCTGAACATGCAGCGCTCGCCGCCGCCGGTGCAGCTGGCGATCCAAGCGGTGGTGGTCGATCCGGCGACCCTCAACGACGCGGCTCGTCAGCAGCGCCAGCGGCGCGAACGCGATCGCGCCCTGCAACAGCAGCGCGAGGCCGAGGCGCAGCGTCAGCGCGAACAACAGGCTGAACAGCAGCGTCGCGAACAGGAAGAGACTGCGCGCAAGCAGCAGGAAGAGACTGCTCGGCGGGAAGTGGAACAACGGGCCGAGCAGGAGCGTCAGATCGAATTGAAGCAGCGCCAGGAGGCTGAACAGCGCCGCCTGGCGGAAGAGCAACAATTGCGCGAACGGCAGGAGGCGGAAAAGAAGCGCGCCGCCGAGGAGGCCGAACGCAAGCGACAGGCCGAGGCGGAGGCCAAGCGCCTGGCCGAGATCCAGCGCAAGCAACAGGAAGAAGCCGAACGACGCCGAGCCGCCGAGGAAGCCCGTTTGCAACAAGCTCGCGAGTCCGACCTGATGCGTCAGCTGGAGGAAGAGGAGGCCGCCGCGGCCGCGCGTAGCTCGCCGGAGATGGCGCAATACATTGCGATGATCCGGCAGCAGGTGGAGCGCCGGTGGAAGCGGCCGCTTTCGGCACGAGACGACTTGCAATGCGAGGTCCGCGTGCGGCAGACGCCCGCGGGTGTCGTGCTATCGGTGCAGATCGGCACCTGCAACGGCGACGCGGCCGTGAAGCAATCGATCCAGAACGCGGTGCAGAGCGCGTCGCCCCTGCCGCTGCCGTCCAATCCGCGTCTGTTCGACGCGAATCTCACTTTCGTCTTCAGGCCCGCCGGCTAGCGCGTGCGGCCATCCGATTTTGCTCGAAGGAGCCGTTACTGATGAAAAAAACCGTCATCCTTCTCGCTTGCTGGGCGCTCACGTGGTTCGCTGCCACGGCCAATGCGCAACTGGTCATCGAGATCACCAAATCCGCCGAGGACGCGGTGCCGATCGCCATCGTGCCGTTCGGTTGGGAATCCACCGGCGCCGCGCCGTTTGACGTGGCCGAAGTGGTGGCCGCCGATCTGCGTCGCAGTGGCCGCTTCGAGCCGCTGGATCGTAAATCCATGATCGACCGCCCGACCCAGGGCGATCAGATTCGTTTCCAGGACTGGCGCTATTTCAAGACCGACTTCATCACCGTCGGCAAGCTGATGCCCGAGGGCCAGGGCTTCGCCGCGCAATTCGAGCTGTATAACGTGCTCACCGGCCAGCGTCTGGCAGGCCAGCGTTTGACCGCCAGCGCCAATTCCATGCGCGCGCTGTCGCATCGGATCTCCGACATCATCTTCGAGCAACTTACCGGCGTGCGTGGCGCGTTCTCGACGCGCGTGGCCTTCATCAACGTCGAAGGCACGCCGCCCAAGCAGCGTTACAAGCTCATCGTCTCGGACTACGACGGCGAGAATCAGCAGACCATCACCACCTCGGACGAGCCCTTGATGTCGCCGGCGTGGTCGCCCGACGGCCAGAGCCTCGCGTATGTCTCGTTCGAGAGCAAAGCCTCTGCCATCTACGTGCAAACATTGCGCACCGGTGAGCGCAAGCGCGTCTCGGCACGCGCGGGCATCAACGGCGCTCCGGCCTGGTCGCCTGACGGCAAGACCCTGGCGCTGACCCTCTCGCGCAAGGACGGCGATGTGGATGTTTACACGCTGGAGTTGAACTCGCAGGTGCTGACGCGCATGACGTTCGATCCGAGCATCGACACCGAGCCGAGCTGGAGCTCGGATGGCAAGAAGCTGTACTTCATGTCCGATCGCGCCGGCGGTCCGCAGATCTACGAGGTCGATGTCGCCAATCCGAAGCGTCCGACGCGTGTCAGCTTCGAAGGCAATTACAACGCCCGCCCGCGCGTGTCGCCCGATGGCAAGCAGCTGGCCGTGGTGCACCTGGATCGCGGCAATTACCGGATTGCCATCATCGACCTCGCCTCGAAGGGGCTGCAAGTGTTGTCGGAAGGGCGTCAGGACGAAAGCCCGAGCTTCGCGCCCAACGGCGCGGTGCTCATCTACGCCACCCAGGAAAAGGGCCGGGGCGTGCTGGCGACGGTCTCCACGGATGGGCGCACGGCGGAGCGATTCACCAACACCGCCGGCGAAGTCCGCGAGCCGGTCTGGGCGCCGTTTCCGCAGCGTTGAGCGCGAAAATGGTCGCCATCAGGCTGGAAAAAGTCCCGCGAAAGGCCTTGAAGCGGCCGAAGTTGTGGCAAAATCCGCCGCAGTTTTGGTCTGCGAACGGCGACAGCGGAATTTTTCCGCGGCTTGGTCGGTCGTAACAACCAACCTTTCAGGAGAAGTAGATGCGTGTAACGCAGCTGATGCTGATCGCGGCGAGTGGTCTGATGCTGGCAGCCTGTGGCAATAAGCCGCTGCCCGAGGCGGGGCCGTCGTCCGAGCCGGTCGAGCCGACGACCAGCACCGAAGGCGCGAGCAGCGGCTCGGTCGGCAGCAGCGAGCTGTCGGCGGAACAGCAGGCGATGGAAGCGGCCAGGCAGGCCGGCGTCATCGTCTACTTCGACTATGACCGCGCCGAGATCAAGCCGGAGTTCGTGCCGGTCGTCGCGGCCCACGCCAAATTCCTGAATGGCAACGCGCAGCGCAAGGTTCGCCTGGAAGGTCATTCCGACGAGCGCGGCTCGCGTGAGTACAACATCGGTCTGGGCGAGCGTCGTGCGCAGGCCGTGCGCCGGGCGCTGATGCTCCAGGGTGTGACTGAAAACCAGATCACCACGGTGAGCTACGGCGAAGAGCGTCCGGCCGTGCAGGGCAGTGACGAGTCCGCGTACGGTAAGAACCGCCGGGTGGAACTGGTTTACGGTCGATGAGCAGAGCCGTTGCAATGAGTTTCATGCCAAACATCACAAGCGTGCGTGTCGGGCTGATCGCGGCCGCGGCAGCGATGCTGTCCGGCTGCGTCACCACGCCGCCGGAAGCCGATCCGGTGGTGCAGAAACTTTCCGAGCTCGACAGCCGCCTGCTGCGTCTGGAGCGCGTGCTCGCC
The DNA here is from genome assembly GCF_016801985.1 of Steroidobacter gossypii. Taxonomy (GTDB): domain Bacteria; phylum Pseudomonadota; class Gammaproteobacteria; order Steroidobacterales; family Steroidobacteraceae; genus Steroidobacter; species Steroidobacter gossypii. The sequence continues at coordinate 1,037,095 of NZ_JAEVLS010000002.1, forward strand.
AATCAGAGCCTGCTCGATCTGTCGCAACGGATCGAGGCGGCCCAGAACGAGACGCGCGTGCTGCGTGGTCAGCTGGATGAAGTGCAGCACGCACTGAACCAGAGCCAGACGCAACAGCGTGAGATGTACGGCGATGTCGATCGTCGATTGTCGGCGCTCGAAGGCAATCCCGGCGCTGCCGCCGCCGCTGGCGCTGCGCCGGCCATGGGCGGCTTGCCGATTCCGTCGGGTGACGATCGCGCCAACTATCAGGCCGCCTTCGATCTGCTCAAGGACGCAAAATATCCGGAAGCGATCAACGCGTTCAAACAGTACCTCACCAACTTCCCGAACGGCCCGCTGGCCGACAACGCGCAGTACTGGCTGGGTGAGGCGCACTATGTGACCAAGCAGTATCCGGACGCGCTGCGCGACTTTCGGACCGTGATCGAGAAATACCCGGAGTCGCGCAAGATCCCGGATGCCTTGTTGAAGATCGGCTATTGCAACTACGAGCTGAAGAACTGGGGCGAGGCGCGTTCGGCGCTCAACCAGGTCGTGCAGCGTTTTGGCGATACCACCGCCGCGCGCCTCGCCAGCCAACGACTGGCGAAACTGGATAGCGAGGGCAGGTAGCCGCACAGTTCGGCGCCGCCCGTCGCATGCGGGCGGTGCTGCTGCCGCTGCCGGGTGGTTCGATCAGTCTTGTCATGAACGTCGCTGACTCAACCACTGTCGATCCCGGCGCGGCCGCCACCGGCGCCGCGCGCGTCAAACTCACCGAGATCTTTGTATCGATTCAGGGCGAAGCGGACAGCGTGGGCTGGCCCACCGTGTTCGTGCGTCTCACCGGTTGTCCGTTGCGCTGTCAGTACTGCGACACCGCTTATGCCTTCTATGGCGGGGAGTGGTTCTCGCTCGATCAGGTGCTGGAGCGGGTGGCGTCGTTCGATACGCGCCATGTCTGCGTCACTGGCGGTGAGCCACTCGCGCAGAAGGGATGTTTCCCGCTGTTGCAACGGCTGTGCGACGCCGGTTATCGCGTTTCGCTGGAAACCAGCGGCGCGATCGATGTGAGTAATGTCGATGCGCGCGTGGTGCGTGTGGTCGATGTGAAAACGCCGGGCAGCGGCGAGGTGGCTCGCAATCGCTACGAGAATCTCGATGTGCTGCGGCCGGAAGAGCAGGTGAAGTTCGTGCTCTGCAGCCGCGCCGATTTCGAGTGGGCGCGCGATTTCGTTCGCGAGCGGCGGCTGCACGAGCGCTGCATGGTGCTGTTCAGTCCTGGCTACGGTCAGGTGTCCCCGCGCGATCTGGCTGAATGGGTCATCGACGAGCGCCTGCCGGTGCGGCTGCAGATTCAGCTGCACAAGGTGTTGTGGGGCGATACACCCGGGAAATAGCAACGGTGGACCGCTGGATGGCAAGTCCAGTGCTCTTGTGTCGAAGGGCCGCGATGGCGGCAGGCAATGAAATCTATGTCTGGTACTCGCGCTGTCGTGCTTTTATCCGGTGGCCTCGATTCGGCCACCGTGCTGGCGATCGCTCGCGAGCAGGGCTTCGAGTGTTATGCGCTGAGCGTGGATTATGGTCAGCGGCATCGGGCCGAGCTCGATGCCGCGAAACGCGTGGCCGACTCTCAGGGTGTGGTCGAGCATCGCACGCTGCGCATCGATCTCGGCGGCATCGGCGGCTCTGCGTTGACGGATTCGAGCATCGCCGTGCCCGAATCCCCGCAGGTCGGCATCCCGGTGACTTATGTCCCGGCGCGCAACACCGTGATGCTGTCTTTTGCCTTGGGCTGGGCCGAGGTGCTCGAAGCGCCGCGCATTTTCATCGGCGTGAACGCAGTGGACTATTCAGGCTATCCGGACTGCCGGCCAGCCTTCGTGGCCGCCTTCGAGCGCGTCGCGAACCTGGCTACCAAAGCGGGCGTGGAGGGCACGGTGGCGTTCAAGATCGTGACGCCGCTGATCGACCTCACCAAGGCTCAGATCATCCAGCGCGGCGTGGCGCTGGGTGTGGACTATTCGCTGACAGTCTCCTGCTACCAGGCCGACGACGCCGGCCGGGCCTGTGGCAGCTGCGATTCCTGCCGCCTGCGCCGCGCCGGCTTCGCCGCCGCCGGCGTGCCTGACCCGACGCGGTACTTTCGATGAGCCCGATTTCGAGAACGCCAAGCGGTGAATTCCGGCGCTCATTTAGGTATGATGCGCGCCCCGTCGGCGCCCGAGCCGACGCCAAGTCCCCAGTGGGTCGGTAGCTCAGTTGGTAGAGCACTGGACTTTTAATCCATTGGTCCTGGGTTCGAGTCCCAGCCGACCCACCATTTCCACTTCGCCAACGCCGCGTTCACTCTTGCACCGATGGGCTCGTCCTCGCACCGAGTGCGATGTTTGTTCGAGCCGAACGCTCATCATCCTTTCGATGTGGCGGCGGTGAAGACCGCCAGCTGATCGGCGAAGGCGCGCTGATAGGCGGGCCGCGCTTCGCCTCGGGCGACGTAAGCGGCGAGGTTCGGATATTTCTCCACCTCACCCGACCCATCCAGTCTGCGCAGCACCGTCACCATCAGCAGATCGCCGGCGCTGAACTCGCCGTCGAGCCAGTCGTTGTCGCCGAGTCGACGGGAGAGTTCGCTCAGACGTGCGCGCACTCGATCATTCAGCATCGCCAGACGCTCTTGATGCCAGCGCTTGTCTCGATCGAAGTACATCCCCATCTCGCGCTCGACGATCGGCGGCTCCACGGTATTGAGCGCTGCAAACATCCATGAGATGGCGCGCGCTCGCGCATTGGCATCTTTCGGCAGCAGACCTGCATGGCGCTGCGCGATGTGGAGCACGATCGCGCCCGACTCGAACAGTGTGAGGTCGCCTTCTTCATACGTGGGAATCTGGCCGAAAGGATGCAGATCAAGGTGCGCCGGCTCCTTCATCTGCTGGAACGAAACCAGCCGAACGTCATACTGCTGCCCCACTTCCTCGAAAGCCCAGCGCACGCGCATGTCACGCGCCAGCCCCTGGCCGCGATCGGGCGATTTTTCGAAAGAAGTGATGGTGGGGATCATGGAATCGCTCCTGGTTCTGGATGTCTCGCCGTTGGGTATCCAGAGGACGAACCAAGGCTCCGCCTTCCGACACTCTGCTGCAACCTTCTTCGCACGCGCAACGTCGCAACTTGGCTGTTGCGGGCCGAACGAGGGAGCGGTGAATGACGATGAGCACGTGGTGCTACGGATTGAGCATGATGTTGTTCGCGATTTCGCCGCCTGCGGCGCTCAGCGCGGACCGGTTCGAGCCAGCTCGTGTGCGCATTAGAAGCGTCATGACGGCGCACAACATTCCGTCTGTTTCGGTGGCCATCGCTCACAAAGGGCAAATCGTCTGGGAAGAAGGCTTCGGCTGGGCCAACGTGCAGCGCCGCGTTGCCGCCACTTCGCATACTTTGTACCCTCTGGCATCGATCACCAAGCCGATCACGGCCACTGCGCTGATGGTGCTGGTGGAGCAGGGCCGTATCGATCTCGACAATCCCATTGACGGCTATCTCGGTACGCAGAAAATCACGGCAAAAATAGGCGACCCAAAAGACGCCACGGTCCGCCGCGTGGCCGATCACACCTCGGGGCTGCCCCTGCATGCCATGTTTGTTTACCGCGACGAGCTCGCCTCGCGCTCACCCATGGAGGAGATGATCCGGCGATACGCCGTGCTGACAGCGCCACCCGGTGAAGCGCATGTCTATAGCAACATGAACTACGGACTGCTTGGATACGCGATCGAGCGTGTCTCGGGGAAGACGTATGCTCAGTTCGTCACTGAGCAAGTGTTGGCTCCACTAGGGTTACACGAGAGTGTCATCCCCGAATCCATCGGTCTCGACGGCTCGGCGACCGGCTACTGGGGCGATCGCGTCGTTCCGCCGAACGATAGCGTCACGAAGGGCAGCAGCGGCGCATTCATGAGCGCGCATGATCTGGTCCGATTCGGAATGTTCCATCTGCACGGGGAACTGCCAGGCCAGAAGCGGACCGTGTTGTCTCGCGCCAGGCTCCAGTCGATGCGGGAAACGCGGCCACTCGTCGATGGCTCGAAGGTGGACTATGGGATCGGTTGGGTGGTCGGCCGACGACATGGCTTGGATTATTTCGGCCACAACGGCGGCAAGGCCGGCAGCGCCACCGTGCTCGCGATCTACCCTGAAGCCGAGGCAGTCATCGTCGTGCTCGGCAATGGCGTATCGCGCGTCGGCGCCGTTCATCTCCTCGAAGCCGATCTCATCCATGCCCTGCTGCCGGACACCATCCGCGCCGACCACGGCTACAAGCCGACTCCAGAGATGGCTGGTCGCTGGCGAGGACATATCGACACGTACACCGGGCGCATCGCTTTGGATCTCGATCTTCAGCCCAGCGGCAGAGTCCTCCTCTCCATCGATTCGGCGCCCGCCCAGGAAGTCATCAAGGTGAAGCTGGATCCCCGGACGTCCACACTCCAGCTCGGTGACATCGTCGGCGACCTGGGCACTCCCGATGCCCGGCGCCATCCGGGACCTCTGCAGCTGTCACTACGGCTCAGAGGCTCGGATCGGTTGACCGGTGCGATCACTTCGAACTCGTTGGAGACATTGTCGCATCGGATGGGGGATGCGCTTTCGTATTGGGTCGAGATGGGGAAAAGCGAGCGTCGTTGACGGTCCGGGGACTTCGATCCGTTTAAACATGATGTTGGTACAAGCGCTTCGCCTGTATCTGGCAGAGCCTCCCCATACCGGCATCGGTTGGTTCGCAGCTCTCGCCGATCCGCAATTGTGCGCATCGATCAGCTTGGCTACGAATCCGAGCACGCCTTCAACACCGCTTTCAAGCGCGTGATGGGGCATTCGCCAAGAAAATATGCGCGTGCTGGATCGAAGGGCAGTCCGGCGCCACGGAATACAAATTCCCAAGCATCGTCATGACCAGTGGATCGGGAGCTCACCTGATATCATGAGCGGGGCGGTATGTTCGTGAACATTCCAGCGCTGGCGAACGACCGGACCATTCGAGGCGGGCACGCGGTGAGGCATGAGCAAGATCGACTTCAAGAAAGTACTGAAGCACCTCTATTCCGCCTCCGCCAAACAGCCGACACTAGTCGACGTGCCGACGCTCAACTATCTGAGCATCGACGGCGCGGGCGATCCGAATACGTCGAGCGAATATCAGCAAGCGGTGCAGGCTCTATTCAGCCTGGCGTACACGATCAAGTTCGCGATCAAGAAGGGTGCCGCGGCCACCGACTATGCGGTGATGCCGCTGCAGGGGCAGTGGTGGGTCGACGACATGAGTCAGTTCAGTGTCGCTCGCAAGGACGAGTGGAAATGGACACTGATGATCATGCAGCCACCGCCAGTGACTGAGCCTCTCGTGCAGGCGTGCCGCGAGAAGCTTGCGAAGAAGGATCTGGTGGCGCTGGCCAAGGTGGAGTTCGCGGCATTCGCGGAAGGAAAGGCGGCGCAGATCCTGCACATCGGCCCTTTCAGTGAAGAGGGGCCGACGATTGCGAGGCTGCACCGCTTCATCGAAGAGAGCGATGCGAGCCTCGCGGGCAAGCATCACGAGATCTATCTGAGCGACATCCGCCGGGCCGCACCGGCCAAGTGGAAGACCATCATTCGTCAGCCTTTGAAGAAGTAGCATCGAGCGGGCTGTCGCGCCGTTGTTTGACGGCGCCCGCCGGGGCGGGCGTCTGATCCACGAGATACAGCTTCTGCGTGGGGTAAGCAAACTCCACGCCCATTGCCAACAGCTCGCGGTGCAGGCGCAGGTTGATCTGCTGCTGAATATCCATGTACTTGTTGAAATCGGCGGATAGCACGTAATAGACCGTCTCGAAGTCGAGCGAGGCGGCGGCGTGCTTGGCGAAGTGGCTGCGATCGAAGCGCGTGTCCGGCTGAGATTCTACGATCTCGCGAATGAGGCTCGGGATGCGCTCGATGTGCGCTGGATCGGTCTCGTAGGTGATGCTCGTGCCGAACACCACCCGGCGCTCGTTCATGCGGCCGTAGTTGCGCACGCGGCTGGAGAGCAGATCGCTGTTGGCGATGACGATCTGTTCGCCGCTCAAGCTGCGCAGCCGCGTGCTCTTGATGCCGATGTACTCCACGCTGCCCATGAAGTCGCCGACGATCAGAAAGTCCCCGACCACGAACGGGCGATCCAGGGTGATGGACAGCGAAGCAAACAAATCGCCCAGCACGTTCTGGACGGCCAAAGCCACCGCGATGCCGCCGATGCCCAGGCCGGCGATCAGCGCCGTGATGTCGATGCCCAGGTTGTCGAGGGTCAGCAGCAACACCATCGCCCAGATGACGACGTTGAGCACGAAGCCGATGATGCCGAGCGAGCCCACCGCCGCGCGGTCGGTGGCGAGGCTGCGTTGCCGCTTGCGGTCCAGCCAGATCGCCACCGCGGCGACCATCCAGATGCCGGCCTGCCAGAACAATGCGATGGTCACTGCGGACTGCAGTACGCGCTGCACGGCAGGACCCTTCACCAGCCACTGCGAGCCGATGAACAGGGCGACCACGACGAGCAGCAGCAGCGTGGTGCGGCTCAGCACCTGAATCGGAATCTCCAGCAGCTCTTTTTCTGTCGTCGCTTGCATCTTGCTGTGATACGTACGCACGGTGCGTCTGACGAACAGCAGCACGAACAGCGCGACCGCGGCCACGCCGAGTGCAATGCTCCAGTCGAGCAGCGTGTTGTCGAAGATGGGTAAGCGAGACAGGCTCTCGTAATCGGTCATCAGGCACTCCCAGCAATAACGACGAGCACGCGCACGCACGCGGCGCGAAACGGTGAAGTATATCGCCCGAGGGGGATGCGTTGAACCGAGCTGCTCAGTGGCGGCAGGGGCCCCCGCCAGCGCTGCTTGATAGGGAAGCCGGTTGGAGCGGCCTATTTGCTGTCTGCGTCACGCAGTTCTTCGGCCCACGCAGGCCGCGACACGGACCGCTTGGGCTGTTGCTGATCCTTGAGAAAGCCTCTGCTCGGCTGAAACTCGATGGCCTTGACGCGGCGTTGAAGCGCTTCGGCCAGCGAAGCATCCTGTTCGAAGCGTGGGCGCGAATCGGGTTGTTTGCGGAACAGCTTGGAGATCATGGGGGCATTATGTAGCGCGGTTCTACAATGAAGATACACGCCGTCCTGGTGAGGGAAAGTGAGACGATGACGGCGAGCGCCTTCAGACAACCCCCGATGAGGGCATGAGGCGAATCGTCAGCGGCGAGGTGGATTGCATTCGCAGGCCGAGAAAATGATAATGATTCGCGTCGAGACTACTCTCTAAGCGACCCCCGCCGGCCCGTCGCTTCACTGCTCCGTGAACGCAACCATGTCGATGGGTCGGCAATTCTGGGTGATCGCGCACCGCTGGGCCGGGCTGACCATCGCATTGTTTCTGGCGGTCGCCGGAATCACCGGCGCGCTGCTCGCGTTCATGCACGAGCTCGAAGCATGGCTGGCCCCACAGGCGCACCTCGTCAGCGCGCCCACAGCTGATTCGAAGCCGTTGGATTCCGTCGAGCTGCGCGAGCGCATACAGGCGCTCTATCCCGGCGCGGTCATCAACTATTTGCCGCTGCATGTCGAGCCCGGCCACACCCTGAAGTTGGGGGTGGACCGGCTCGATCCGGTGTCCGGTGCAATCGCTCCATGGTCGCCGACCATGGATGAGGTGTTCGTCGATCCGTACACCGGCAAGATCGTGGCCGAGCGACTGTGGGGCGATCCCACTCAGGGCGCGATCACGCTGATGACGTTCCTGTATCGGCTGCATTACACCCTGGCTTCAGGAAAGATCGGCCGCTACGTGCTCGGAATCGCGGCGCTCGTCTGGACCGTGGATTGTTTCATCGGCTTCTTTCTGACCTTGCCTCAGCGACGTAGACGAGAAGCGAGCTGCGCCGAGCAAAGCGCCCGACCGTGGTGGCCGCGCTGGAAGCCGAGCTGGCTGGTCCGCTGGCGCGGCGGCAAGCACAAAGTCACATTCGATTTGCATCGCGCCGGTGGCTTGTGGCTGTGGCCGCTGTTGTTCGTGTTCGCGTGGTCGAGCGTATCGTTCAACCTCGACGAAGTGTATGACCCGGTCATGAAGCTGTTCGGCCAGGAGCAGTTGCTGGACGGGGTGCCTGCGCTGGCGAAGGCTTTGCATGCGCCTACGCTGGATTTTCGCGCAGCCGTCGAGCGTGGGCGTGAACACGCGCGTCGCGAAGCTGAGCATCGCGGGCTCACGCTCAATCCGGAAGGGTTCAGCGCGCTGCTGTATCGCCCGAAGCAAGGTGTGTACGTGTACTACTTCACTACGGATCGTGATTTCACCAATCGCGGCGGCAGGACCATGGTGCTGTTCGACGGCAACACTGGAGAGCTGCGCAAAGTGCGCCTGCCTCAAGGCCAGAACGGGGCCAACACCTTCACCAACTGGATCCTCGCTCTGCACATGGGCTCGGTCTGGGGGCTGCCATACCGCATCGCCGTCAGCGCGCTCGGCCTGCTGGTCACGATGCTGTCCGTCACGGGTGTGCTCATCTGGATGAAAAAGCGCGAGGCTCGCAGTCTCGCCGCGCTCAAGCTCGGCCGCGTTCGCAGCGCCGTCGCTCAGTAATCGAATCTGTTGGGAGTTGACCTCATGATCAAAAAAGAATGCGTCGCCGTGTCCGCGCTGGTCGTCACGGTTCTTGCTGGAAACGCCAATGCGGCCGATTCGGCGCGCGGACTCGAAGAGGTGATGGTGACCTCCAGCCGCATCGATCGCCCGCTGAGCACCATTCCCAACACCGTGACGGTCATCAGCTCGGCGGAACTGGAACAGCAGCTGGCGATTCACAACGACATCTCGACCGTGCTGGGCAACTTGATTCCCAGCTTTTCGCCCAGCCGTCAGAAGATGACCAACGCCGGCGAGAGCCTGCGCGGTCGCAAGCCGCTTTACATGATCGACGGTGTGCCGCAGTCGAGCCCATTGCGCGAGGGCGGTCGCGATGGGCACATCATCGACTCCGCCGTGCTGTCGCGGGTGGAAGTCCTGCACGGAGCGAACGCGATTCACGGCCTTGGTGCGTCCGGCGGCATCATCAACCTGATTACCAGGCGCCCATCCGAGAAGTTCGAGCAGAGTGTCCGTGTCGACAGCACGTTCCAGACCGAGGATGTGGGCGAGAGCGCCGATTACGGCGTGACGTACAGCATCTCGAATCGCTTCGGCAACGCCGATGTGCTGGCGAGCTTGAGCTATCGCGAGGCGGGCATTGCCTACGACGCCAACGGCGACGTCATCGGCTCCGACAACACGCAGGGCGACACCATGGACTCGCGCACGATCAATGCGTTCATCAAGACCGGCTACGAGTGGGACGATCAGCGCGTCGAAGTGATGTTCAACCGATACGACATCGAGGGCAACAACGACTGGATCTCGATTCCCGGCAACGTCGCGACCGGCACGCCGAGCAGCGCGGTGAGGGGCTTCATCGAAGGCGAGGGCGCACGTAACAAAGTCACGAATCTGGCGCTCACCTATACGAACGAAGTGTTCCTTGGTCAGAACCTGCGCGCGCAGATCTTCAGTCAGGATCTGGAAGCGACCTACGGCGCCGAGGCGACGCCGCTGGATACCTTCCAGGATCCGGCGTACGGCCCCAATCTGATCGATCAGTCGCAGAACAACTCGGAGAAGCAGGGCGTCAAGCTGACGCTGTCCAAGCGCGACATCGCCGGACTGCCGGTCACCGTGGTGTACGGCTTCGACGTGCTGATCGATGAGACCTGGCAGGAGCTGATTCAAACGGGGCGCAGCTGGGTGCCGAAGTCGCGTTATGAGAATTACGCGTCGTTCCTGCAACTGGATTACACCGGCATCGACCGTCTGACGCTCACCGGCGGCTTGCGTTACGAGGACGCCAAGCTCGAAGTCGATGACTTCACCACGCTCGCTTCAGCCGGCAGCCGGTTCGTCAGAGGCGGCGAGCCGTCATTCTCGGAGACGCTGTACAACATCGGGGCGACTTACCGCCTGACCGATGCATGGCGCGTGTTCGCCAACCGGGCCGAGGCGTTCTCGATGCCCGATGTCGGGCGCGTGTTACGCGGCATCAACATTCCCAATCAGAGCGTCGAGAGCTTCCTCGATCTCCAGCCCGTGCTCACCGAGAACACCGAGGTCGGCCTCGAGTTCAAAAACGCCGTGCTGGATGCGCAGGTCGCGTACTTCCGTTCCAGCTCCGATCTGGGCCAGCGTCTGCAGCGGGGCAGCGACGGAATCTATTCGGTGCAGCGGGAGAAAACGCAGATCGATGGCGTCGAGTTTCGCACCGCCTGGCATGCCACCGACGCCGACACATTCGGTATCCGATATGCACACACCGACGGTCGCTACGACTCCAACGCCGATGGCCGCGTCGATGCGGATCTCGGCGGCGCGAACGTCGCGCCGGACCGCGTCAATGTGAGTTGGGACCGAGCCTGGTCACCGGCCGTGAGCTCGCGCCTGCAGGTCAATCATCTGCTGGATCGCGACTTCGAAAACAGCGCCGGCGTCACGACGGTCGAGTTCGACGGCTACACCACGGTCGATGTGAGCGCCGACATCGCCGCCTTCGGCGGCACGGTGAGCGCGGCGGTCCAGAATCTGACCAACGAGGATTATTTCACCTATCACTCGCAGACCAACGCCATCGACGTGCGCTACTTCAAGGGCATCGGCCGGACCTTCCGGCTGCAATATCAGGTGGGGTTCTGACGCGACAGCGCTCGTTCCTTGAGTACCGCGGCGACGGCCTCGCGAGCTTCGGTCTCGGTGGTTCCAGGAGGAAACTCGAACACCTCCTGGCTATCGAACGGATTGGTGAATCGCACCGGCTCGCCGCGGGCGAGTTGACCCGAGTCGGACCACTGCGATGAGGATGTTTGCTGTGCCGTGGGCGCCGTGGACGACGAGTCGTTGCGCTCGGACGGCTTGAGCACGTGCGCGGCGCCGGCGATCGCTACGATCGCAATGATTGCGACGGGCAGACGCGAGGGGCGGTGTGTGGATGCTGGCAAAGCATCCGGTTCGAGCGACAACACGATCGCTGTCGGTTTCGACGGCTGCAAAGCCTGCGCCGCCTTGGGCGGGTCGATCGGCATCGCATCGGACAGCGCCAGCAGCTCCTGTGCGCTCAGTTCCACCTCCGTGTCTGCCGCTTCGATCTGCGGAATGACCTGGGTCGATTCGCTCATGAAGTTCCTCCCTTTCGGAACTACACGTAGAGTGGACCGGATGAGTTCCTCACCACCATTCGGATCACGGAGAAACGTGACCGGAATCACAATACCCCGCACCTCGCCGCGATATGACAAATGCACATTCATAATGGCGCGAGCTTCAAAGAACCGGAGGATCCATGAAGGGCGCCTTGATTTCGGGAATGGTAGTTGCACTGGCCGGTGCGTTCGTCGTCTTCAAAGGCGTGAGCTACACGCGCGAGGAAAGCGTGATCAAATTCGGCAGCCTCGAGGCCAAGATGCAGCAGAAACATCGGGTGCCGGAATGGATCGGCGGGGTTGCGTTGGGCGCGGGATTGGTGCTGGTGATCGTGGGGCTGAGGAAGCGCTGATTCGTTCGACAGCGTACGAAGGAATCACCGACGCCAGGCGGCGATTGACGGGTCGACGGCAGAGGCGGAGGCTGTGGGCTTTCCAGCGGAGACCACCATGGCAACTTTGACCGCGGCACACGCAGGCACTTTCCGGATCGGCGGCGAACTCGAAGTGAACCGCCTGGGCTTCGGCGCGATGCGCATCACCGGCGAGGGAATCTGGGGGCCGCCAGCCGACCAGGCCGAAGCGTTGCGAGTGTTGAAGCGCTTGCCCGAGCTCGGCATCAACTTCATCGATACCGCGGACTCGTACGGGCCGGACGTCTCGGAGCAGTTGCTGCGCGAGGCGCTACATCCGTATCAAGGGTTGGTGGTCGCGACCAAGGGCGGCCTGACCCGTCCCGGTCCGGACCGGTGGGTGCCCAATGGCCGACCCGACCATCTGATCAAGCAGGCCCGCGACAGCTTGCAGAAGCTGGGCGTGGAGCGCATCGACCTGTGGCAGTTGCATCGTATCGATTCGAAAGTGCCGCGCGACGAACAGTTCGGCGCCGTCAAACAGTTGCTCGACCAAGGCGTGATTCGATTCGCGGGCTTGAGCGAAGTCTCCGTCGAGGAGATCCAAGCCGCCGCGAAGGTATTTCCCGTCGCCACGGTGCAGAACCTTTACAACCTCACCGATCGGAGCGCCGAAGCCGTCCTGAACTATTGCGAGCAGCAAGGCATCGGCTTCATCCCATGGAATCCGCTCGCCGCCGGCGAACTCGCGCGGCCCGGCTCCGCCCTCGATGACATCGCCAGGAAATATCGCGTGGCGCCGAGTCAAATCGCGTTGGCGTGGCTGCTGGAGCGCAGTCCGGTGATGCTGCCGATTCCGGGCACTTCCAAAGTAAAACATCTGGAGCAGAACGTCGCCGCGGTGCAGATCAAGCTCGAAGCCGGCGAGCTGGCGACACTGGATAAACTCAACTCCTAACGCGTCAATGAAAGTCGCGTGACGGCACACGCAGGACGCCCAGCCAGTGGCTGTGGTCGAATAACGCCTGCGCCACGACGGTTTTGACGCCGCTCTCGTGCTGGAACGTGCCGCGAACCTCCAGTAGCGAAGCGCCCAGAAAGGCCGCGCGAAACGCTTGCGCGACTCGATTCCAGACAATGATTTGCACGATGCCGGTTTCATCTTCGACAGTCATGAAAGTCGTGTGGTTGGCGGTGCTCGGGGTCTGACGCAGCGTGACCAGCCCGACGAAGCGAACCTCGGCGCCATGTTCGGAGTCCAGCACCTCCCGAGTGGATTGGATGCGCCGTCGAATCAGACGGTCGCGCAGCAGCGCCACCGGATGGCGACGTAGCGATAGCCCCGTGCTGCGGAAATCCGCCAGGATGTTTTGACCTTCGCTGGGAGAGCGCAGCAGGGGAGTGGCTTCGTTCGGCGGCGCATCGGCCAACAGCGCATAGTCGGTTTCCACGCCGGCAAGCGTCCAAGCAGCGTGATGACGGTTGCCCGCCAGCGCAGACAGCGCATTCGCGCCGGCCAATAATTCCAGATCGCGGCGAGACAACTGACTGCGGTGAACCAGATCGCCCGTGTCGGAGAATGGGCGAGCGTTGCGTGCGCTCAGCAACTGCGCGACTGCCGCTTCGCCCAAGCCCTTGACCAGCCGCAGCCCGAGTCGCAACGCTGGTGCTCGTCCCGGCGAATCGACTTCGAGCGTGCAGTCCCATTCGCTTCGGGTCACATCGATGGCGCGAACCTCGACGCCGTGTTCCCGAACGTCACGAACGATCTGCGACGGCGTGTAGAAGCCCATCGGCTGACTGTTGATCAGGCCCGCGGCGAACGCCGCCGGCGAATGGCATTTCAGCCAGCCGCTGGCATAGGCGATGGCGGCGAAACTGGCGGCGTGACTTTCGGGAAAGCCATAGGCCGAAAATCCTTGCAGCTGTCGCCATAGTTGATCGGCGAACTGCTCGCTGTAGCCGCGCTCTCGCAATCCTCGTAGCAGCTTCTCGTGAAACCCCGCCAGGTTGCCGTGGCGGCGCCATGCGGCCATCGCTCGACGAAGCGCATCGGCTTCGCCCAGCGTAAAGCCCGCGGCCACGACCGCCAGCTCCATGGCTTGTTCCTGCCAGATAGGAACGCCATTGGTGCGTTCGAGCACCCTGCGCACCGCTTCGCTCGGATAGGTGGTGGGCTCCAGGCCCATGCGTCGGCGCAAGTAGGGATGCACCATGTCGCCGACGATGGGACCGGGGCGCACCAGACCGATCTCGATCACCAGATCGTAGAATTGCCGCGGCTGCAGTCGAGGCAGCATCGACATCTGAGCACGCGATTCGATCTGAAACACGCCGACTGTATCCGCGCGACAAAACATTTCGTAGGTCTGCGGATCCTCGCTCGGGATCGTTCTCATGGTCAGTGAGTCGCCGGTGGCGCGATTGTGCAGTTCGAGCGTCCGGCGAATGGCCGTCAGCATCCCCAAGGCAAGCACGTCCACCTTCAGCAATCCCAGCGATTCGAGATCGTCCTTGTCCCACTGAATGACAGTTCGATTCGGCATGCTGGCGTTCTCGATGGGCACCAGCTCATCCAACCGCTGCGCAGCGATCACAAATCCGCCCACGTGTTGGGAGAGATGGCGCGGGAACCGCACGATCTCGGCCACCAGTTGCATCAACCGTTCCACCATGGGATTGCCGGCATCGAAACCGGCTTCGGCAAGCCAGTTCGGCAGCTCCTGCGGGTCGTCGGTTTCGCGTCGAGCCAACGCGCCAATCAAGCGTTCGATCTGCAGCAGGTCGAAGCCGAGCGCTTTGCCAACGTCCCGAAGTGCGCTCTTCAATCGATACGTGATGACGGTCGCGGCGATGCCGGCGCGATGACGGCCATAGCGCTCGTATAGATACTGCATGACTTCTTCGCGGCGTTCGTGTTCGAAGTCCACGTCGATATCGGGCGGCTCGTGGCGCTCCTTGCTGATGAAGCGCTCGAACAGCACCGACTGCCGCGACGGATCGACGATGGTGATGCCGAGGCAGTAGCAGATGACGGAGTTGGCGGCCGAGCCGCGTCCCTGGCACAGGATGCCGCGGCTTCTGGCGAATCTCACCAGGTCATGGACGGTCAAGAAGAAATGTTCGTAGCGCAGTTCGGCGACCAGCGAGAGCTCGTGTTCGAGCAGTGTCTGCACGTGCTCGGGAATCTGCTCGGGCCAGCGCTCAGCCGCGCCTTCGTACGACAGCTTGCGCAGCCAGCTCGCGGCCGTATGTCCTGCCGGGACCAACTCGGCGGGGAACTGATATTTGATCTCATCCAACGAAAATTGACATTGCTCGGCCACGCGGACGCTTTCAACCAGCCACTCGGCGGGATAGCGCGCCGCCAGCGTCTTGATGGCGTGGAGGTGCCGATCGCGGTTGGGTTCGAGCGCATACCCGCACTGTGACAACGGAGTGCGCAGACGGATCGCGGTCAGCACATCCAGGAGCGGCTTGCGATCGCGTACGTGCATCAGTACGCCGCCGCAGGCAGTCACGGGCAGGTTCAGTGTTTGCGACAGGTGGCGTGCGCGATCGACGTGCTCGCGATCATGGCCGTCGTGATGCAGCTCCACGCCAATCCAGAGGCGGCCTGGAAATTTCGTCCGCAGCCAGTCGCCATCGCCTTCCGCGTCGTCATCGCCGGGCAGCCATATCAAACAACACTCATCGAGCGCGCCGTCCAGCCAGGCGCGCTCGAGTGTGTATGTGCCTTTGACGGCCGCGCGCCGCGCCTTTGTGATCAGGCGACACAGGTGGCCGTAACCACGACGGGACTGCGCAAGCGCGATGACGGTCAACCCGTCGGCGCACGTGAGCGTCGCGCCCACGATCAGAGGAAGGTTGTGTTTTTTAGCGGCCTCATGGGCGCGCACTACGCCCGCGACGCTGCACTCGTCGGTGATGGCGATGGCGCGATAGCCCAGTTCCGCCGCGCGCTCGACCAGTTCCTCAGGAAACGACGCGCCTCTCAGGAATGAGAAGTTGCTCAAGGCGTGCAGCTCGGCGTACATCGCTCATCCAAACAGCCCGTGCACGAACCATTGATGAGGGGACATCAAGTCGCGGAAGATCCAGCAAGCCACGCCGTCTCGCCTGCGCGCTCGGTAATACGCGCGCCGCACGCTCGCGCCTTCCCAAGCCTCGGTCTCGATCGTCTCCGGGCTCGATTCGATCCGAAACATCCCCTGACGATATTCGCGTGTTGCAGGTCTCGGCTCGCGAAACAGCCACAGCGGTCGCCGGGGCAAACGGGGCGGGGTGGAGATGGCCGTCAATGTTTGCGACGGCGGCTCCGCGCACTGCGCTCGTTCCGGCAGATGATGAGCGCGGACGGTCAATGCGCGAATCGCATTCACACCAAAACGACTCTGCAACTGCTCGAGCAGACGAGCTTTGAGCTCGGACGCAGAGGGAACATCCGTGCGCGTGGCCGGGTCCATGGCAAGCGACTGATTGCGGGGATGGGCCACGAGCAATCGAGGCGCGTCGATCAACACTTCACGCACTGGCGCACGCAGCACCAATCGATCGAGGTGTTCGCGCAGCAAGGTGGCCACATGCGCCGTATCGGCCGTTGCCTGCTGTAGACGAATCGCTACGGGCGTGGAGCCTTCGCGGTGTTTCAACGTGATCAGAAGCTCGTCGATGCTGCGGGCCGAGCCAATCAGTGTGCGTTTCAAGCGAGCCAGCGGACGTTCCAACAGTTTCTCGAGCAGCGCCGTCGTTTCAATCTCGAAGTCCAGCAGAATCCGATCGTGATAACTGGGCGGTGTCGACCACCCATGATGCAGCCAGGCCGTGCGGCCCATGGCCTGTTGCAGCTCGCGAACCGGCCCGGCGCCGATACGCCGGGCCAGATCCTTGCGCGACAATCGCATCAGATCCGCAAGCGTCGTCACGCCGAAGCGCGTCAATTGCAGTTCGATCGGCAAAGGCCATTGCAGGCTTGCGATCGGCAGCGAGCCGAGCGCCTCCGCGAGCTCGCGTGGCAGGCAGACGCGCGGCGCGCTGTAGGCTCGAGCAAGCCACTGCGCGCTTCGAGCGGTGGGGGCGAGAGCGAGTTGCAGACCTGCATTGAGCCCGCTGAGATCGGCTTGTATGCGCTCCATGAGTGCGGCGTGTCCGCCAAACAAACGAAAACTGCCGCGCACTTCCAGCAACACTTCATTCGGCGGCTGCATGCTGACCGCCGAGGTGTACTTCAGGCATTCGTCCGCGATACGTTCGAGCAGGCGTGCCTCGGCTGAAGCATCGCGTGAGATCAGCGTGAGCGAGCTGCACAAGGCGATCGCGGCATTCATGCGATGACCGGGGCGAACGCCCTGGTTCCAAGCCTGCTCATTGCAAGCCACCACATGTTTCAACCGATCGTCGTCGATCACGGCCCACGCTGAACCATCGAGCATCGCACGTCGATCCAACGGCGCCGCGTTATAGGCCGCTGCGAGTGACAGATTGGCAAAGTGCAAGGCCAGCCACGCCTGCGATCGGCGCCGTGAGGCAGAGGGCGCAGGGGGGGGCGCCGGCAAAGATTCCGTGAGCCGCGGCGGCGGCGTCACCGGCCGAGCCGGCACTTCGAACAGCAGCAGTTGAGCGGAGGCGGCCATCGCTATCTCGCCTCGCGCGTGACGCGATCCACATCGGAAGGCGCAATGCGCACGATGCTGGGTCGGCGGCCTTGCATCTTCAGAATCGCAAGCTCGAGCTCGTCCACTTGCGGCCGGAGCGCGATTCGCAGCGTGGCTGGCGAGGCGAGACGAGTCTCACTCGTCGGTCGAAACAACACGCCCACGCTCCGGCCCGTCATGGCGGCGAGCTTGAGCGTTCGTAACGCCGCAGGCTTCAAGTGCCGCGTCCATGCGATGACTGCGAGACACGCGCCCGAGCGCAGCGCCTGAGTCATCGCCCATTGCAGGTCGGCGGGTTGCGATATCGAACACACCCAATGGTCGTTGGGCGCGAGGCCGTATTGAGTGAGTGCGATCGCGTGCAATTCGAATGGAGGCGACAACCACAACACGATTTTGGGGGCCGTAAGCGCCGAGGCGCCCTGCGCCGTGCGCAGCAGGCCGACGAGCAGTCTCAGCTCGCCAATGCCATGATCGTCACACAGCAATTCGATGAGCGAGGGCAGCGGCCAGCCGCCGCCGAGGGCTCGATCCAAGGGCTGGTAGCCGGTCGAGACGCATTGAGATTGAACGGGCGCGAGCGACTCTGCACGCCACAGCAGCGGAATGTCGGCGAGCGTGACGGTGTTCATCGCTCACTCCCGTTCCCGGCGGCGCTGATTGATCTTCGACCACGCTTGTATGGCCGGGCTGCTCGATGGCGGCCGCCGCGCTTTGGGTCGATCTTCGAACGCGCGCGTCAACGCGACGGGATCCAGACACACGATCGTGCAATTGGCGCAGGAGAACAGGGCCGTCGTCACTCGCGATCCGTCCGCGCGCGTGAACACCACGCGCTGGAACACGGTGCCATTGCAAGTGGGACAACAAATGTGATCGGGCCGGTCCGGCATGACGAAGCGTTGCACTGTACGGATGTACAGATCCTAGATCGCTTTGGCCGGCGGTGGAAGAAGCTAGACCGGCATAAATGCGTCGTCGATCCCCCGTGGTGGGGTAAGCGGCTGATCGCGCGTTGAATTTTTTTTGGGTCGAGGTTCAGGCGCTCATGGCATGATCTTGATCTACAGCAAGTCGTTGTGTCAGGTGTTCTCTCATGTGTTACGCAGCGCTGGTCGCCGCGGACTTACGTCGTCTGGAACGCGAGTTGGGCGCTCGCCTCGACATGGCCGCCTTTCAGCGCGTCTACGAGGCTCGGGTGGGCGATCCGAAGGCGTTCAAGCTGCCGATCGCCGTGGATCGGCAATTTCTCGGCATGAACGACCCAGCGGCCGCGCCCATCGTTGCCGCGATCGAGACTTATCGCCAGCAGCGCACCACTGAATGGCAGACCGAGATTTTCGAGCAGCGTCGGCGACATGCCGACGCGCAACGCAAGCTGGCGCAGAAGGTCACCAAGGCCGCGCAGAAGGATCTGCAGGTGTCGGCGGACAAGATCGAGCAGCGCTTGAAATGGCTGAACGATTTTCGCGGTGCCGAGCCGACCGAGGAAGACGCGGTCATGTATCCGATGCACTATGGCCCGTTGATCGTCGAGGCCGACGGGCAACGGCAGATCGCGCCCATGCGCTATCACTGCCGACTGCCCGGTCATGCGCCGGACATGGACAAGCGCCTGCAAGGAAATTACAACGCGCGCATCGACTCACTCGAGGATTGGTGGCGTCCCGTGTTCGGCAAGTATCACGGCTTGCTGGTTCTCGACGGGTTCCGAGAGAACGTCAAACTCCACGACATGCAGGGACGCGAGCTGAAGGAGGGCGAGCGACCGGAGAACGTCGTGCTCCAGTTCAATCCTCAGGACGCCACGCAAATGCTGGTCCCCTGCATCTGGTCCCGATGGCAGCGCGGTCCCGAAGAGCTGTATTCCATGGCGCTCATCACCGACGAGCCGCCATCCGAGGTCGCCCAGGCCGGCCACAACCGCTGTCCCATCAATCTCACCCGGGAAGCGGCGCTCGCGTGGCTCGCACCGCGCGGACGCACCGCCAAGGATCTGTTTGAGATCCTGAGCCAGCGTCACCGGCCTTATTACGAACATCGCATCGCCGAGGCGGCCTGAGCTTCGGAATGTTTGTTTTGCTCAGCCGAGCGAGCGCTTCGCGCTGAGCTGATGGATTGCGTCGGCGACTTCCTTGTCGAGTCGGTGCGTGCCTAGGATGACGAGCACGTCCGGCTGCGGATGCAGCCACTGCTGGCTTTCTGGCGGGCCGTCGTCCGAGTCATCGTCGCCGCAGTCGGGCCACATGAAGATCACCGGCACGGTGCGGGTTCTGGGATGCTGGCGCAGGCGGGCAAGGATGGCGTTCACCGGGACGAGCGGCAGGTCCGCCGCGAGCACGATCAGATCCGGTGTATCGGGCTCCTCGGTCAGCAAGCCTCGCTGAAACAGGAAGCGCACGGCTTGCTCGCCATCTTTCACTCGCAGGATCTCGGCTTCGGGCTGGCGCCGACGCACGCCGTTGGCGATCGACGCCCAGTGGCTGTCGCGGGGTTCCGCGACGAGTACGTTGTAACTCATACGCGCTCTTGTTGTGGCTGCTACTTCTGAACACGAACGAGCCGCGCAAAGAGTTGCAGCGCGCAACTCCTACTTGCTTCAGAGCAGCCATTCGATCGGCAGTAGGGCAAGCAGCGACACGAAAGCTCTACGCCACCACGGTGCGTTGGGCTCGTGGTGATGAACGATCTTCAGATCCTCGCGCGGCTCGATCCATGCGAGCCGGCCGCCGGTGCGCAATTGCACCTGATAACAACGTTCCGGGAAGCGACTGGCGAGGCCCGAGGCGATGTCTTCGGCCAGCTCGGGACATTCCATGATGAATCCGATCTCGGTGTTTAGCGCAGCCGAGCGCGGATCCAGATTGAACGAGCCGATGAACACACGCGTGCGATCGACCGAGAAAGTCTTGGCGTGCAAGCTCGAGCCGGAGCTGCCGGTAATCCTGCGATCGCCCCGCGCGCGATGCCAGGTGGTTCGCATCAGCTCGTAGATCGTGATGCCGCTTTGGAGCATCCGGCGCCGGCGTTTCGCGTATCCCGCATGCACCGCCGTCACGTCGGTGGCGTCGAGCGAATTGGTCAGGATCGTGATCTTGACGCCTCGTTGCGCGAGGCTCGCGAGCATTTTGGCGCCTTCCGCGGTAGGCACGAGGTACGGCGAGATGAGTTGAAGTTCGTGCCGCGGCGTTCCCAGAACTTCTTCGAGCCGCTGCAGGAGCGTGCCACGCGGTCCACGTCGCCCCAAACCTTTGGCCGGATCGTCGCTCACCATGTGAGTCACTGCCCATCGATAGCCGAGCGTGCCGGCCAGCAGGTCGTGCACGAAGCGCGAGGTCTCCAATGCACGCATGTACGTTTGCGATGCTGGGCTTGCCACGACGGCCTCGGCCGCAGCGCTGATCTCGCGAATCGCGGCGGTGTCGACATTGGGCAAGATCGACTCGGCGGGATAGGACGAGGCGCTGTGCCAGTAGCGCTCGAAATCCTTGGACACATCCTCGACCACTGGGCCGATCGCCAGCACATCCAGATCCACGAAGGCGAAGTCCTGATGTGCGTCGAAATATTCATCCCCGATATTGCGGCCGCCGACGATGGTGACCTGGTTGTCTGCCGTGAACGTCTTGTTGTGCATGCGGCGATTGAGGCGCGCGAAATCCGTGAAGTAGTTGAGCACTCGCCAGCGGCGCAACCCGAACGGATTGAACAGGCGCACCTCGATTTTCGGATGCGCGTTGAGCGCGCTGAGCAGCGGATCGAGCCCGGCCGTGTTGTTGTCATCGAGCAGCAGCCGAACTCGCACCCCGCGGTCGGCAGCGCGGCGCAGGGCGTCGAACAGCAAGATGCCCGACATATCGTTGCGCCAGATGTAGTACTGGATATCGAGGGTGCGCTCGGCTGCATCCGCCAGGAGCGCTCGGGCCGCGAATGCATCGCGGCCATCACGAAGCTCGACGATGCCCGACTTGCCAGGATGCAGACGCACCCGTGGCGAAACGGATTGGAGCAGTCGCGTAGCGGAGAAATCGGGCAGCGGCGAGGGCGGGCGATGTTCGGGCCTGCGCAGTCGCCACAGCGGACGCCGTGCTGTCGAGGGCCCTCTGGTTGCGGTCATGATGAAGAACGATGGACTCGGGTGTTGCCGCGATGATCTTAAAATGCCAGGGTAGCGGCACCTCGAGGGAAGGGGAAGGACGCGTGATTCTGGAGCTCCACCCAGACATTCGGATCGAAAGGCTCGCCATTGGCCGCGAGCAGGCGCCGCTGCTGGTGATCGACAACTTCGTGGCCGAGCCGGAGCGGCTCGTCAGCCGGGCGGCCAAGACGCAGTTCGGGCCGGGCGGTCGCTTCTATCCGGGAATCCGGGCCAAGGCGCCGCCGTCCTATGAACATTTTCTGGCGACCCGGCTGCGGCCGCTGCTGGCCGAGCATTTCGGCATGGTCTGTGAGTCCCTGCGGCTCAGCATGTGTCACTACTCGCTGGTGACGACGCCGCCCGCCGAGCTGAGCTTGCCGCAGCGTCTGCCTCATGTGGATTCGTTCGCGCCCGAAGGGGTGGCGACCATTCATTATCTTTTCAAACAGAATCTGGGCGGCACGGCATTTTATCGTCATCGCGCCACCGGATATGAATACCTGGACGAATCGCGCCGGCCCGCCTATTCGCAGGCCCTCGAGGCCGAGTGCGGCGGGCTCGACCGGCCCGCCGCGGAGTACATCAACGGGGACACCGCGATCTTCGAGCAGGTGGCGCGCGCGGAGAGCGTGTTCAATCGCATGCTCGTGTATCGGCGTAACTCACTGCATTCTGGATCCATCGATCGCAGCTTCGTGCCGAATCCCGATCCTCGCACCGGACGACTGTCGATCAACAGCTTCATCGATCCGGAATAGCATGGACAGCAGGACTCGGCGCAGCGTCAGCCGTTCGCGGCTTCTCGCGGTGGTGGCCTGCTTCGTGGCCGCATCGATGGCGGTGCACGCGCGAGCAGACGAAGTCCACGCGCGCTTGCTCACCATCGGCCCTGCGTATTCCGGCAGCTCGGTGAATGTCGTCGCGAATCGCAGGCACTCGTTGTTCACCCATGGCCGCATGCAGTTCGCTGCGTACTACGACAACGATCATCATCTGGTCCTGGGGCGACGCTCATTGGACGGCGGTGAGTGGATCACTCAGCGCACTGCCTTCAAGGGAAACGTCAAGGACGCGCATAACTCCATCAGCATTGCGGTCGATGGCGCCGGCATTCTGCATGTCGGCTGGGATCAGCACGACAATCCTCTGAACTACGCGCGCGGTGTGCGGCCACTCGAGCTGGAGCTTGCGCGTGTGCCGTACATGACGGGTGTCGCCGAAACGCGAGTCAGTTATCCGGAATTCCATCTGCTGGGCGATGGTGACTTGCTGTTCTTGTATCGCGACGGGCAGTCGGGGCGTGGTCGCCTGGTGCTCAATCGATACTCGGTGAGGCAGCGCGCTTGGCGAACGGTGCAATCGAATCTCATCGACGGTGAGGGCCAGCGGAGTCCGTACTGGAACTTGACCGTCGACAGCGGTGGAGGCGTGCACCTCGCCTGGCTATGGCGCGACACGCCGGATGTCGCCACGAATCATGATCTCGCCTATGCATTCTCCGCCGACGGCGGAGCGAGCTGGCGTTCGAGCGAGCGCGCCGCCTTGACCATGCCCATCACCGTTGCCGCGGACGCTTACGTTGCGAAGATTCCGATGCGGCACAATTTGATGAACCCTCCCTGGATTGCCACGGACGCGCGCGGGCAGCCGTACATCGTGAGTTACTGGTCGGACGCGCCGGATTCTCCTGCGCAGTTTCGCGTCGTCTACCGCTCCAAAGACTCCTGGCAGACAGAAACAATCACGCGCCGCACGGAAACATTTGCGCTCGCCGGCGCCGGCACGCGTCGCCCGCCGATCTCACGCGGCGTTCTGGTGGTTGAAAACACCATCGACAGCGCTCCCGCTGCTCATCTCGTCTATCGAGATGATGCCGCGGGCGGCGCTCTTCTGATGTCGACGGATCGATTGGGTTCGGCCGAGTGGCGACAGCGCCAGCTGACGCGCACGTCACCGGGCGCTTGGGAGCCGACCCTCGATCCGGTGCAATGGCAGCGTTACCAGCAGCTCCATCTGCTCATGCAGAGCGTCGAACAGCGCGATGGCAACGATGCCGAGGATGCTGGCACCGCCGCAGCCGAGATAGCCACGTTGATGATCGATCCACGTGTCGATCAGGCGCGCTGACGCGAGCCGGGGCGTTAAACCGGCTCGTGAGTTTCGAAGCCCGAGGGCCCCAGGCCCTGGCAGGACACTTCGACGCGTTCGCTTCGGGTCGCGGTATAAGCCATGTTGACCAACTGCTCCGCCTCGACATCCGCCTTGCTGTCGAAGCGCAGCAGACGACCGTCGGGCATGGTCATGTACACGGCCACGACCAGGTTGCACTGAGTGACCACCACGGATGTGAGCGGATGTCCTTCCACTTGCGGGGCATTCTTCTCGACGCCGATCTCTTCACCTCTGGCCAGGCCCTCACCGTTGCTTCCACAACCGCCAGGCGTCGGGCAGATCGTCACTGCGGTGACGGGATTGAGACCCGCTGTCGCATTGGAGGAAGTTGGATCGGAGCCGGTCGCTTCGGTAGTCCGGGACGACACGGACGATGGGGCAAATCCCTGCAACAAGGTAGCTGCGGCGATGGCAGCCAGGGAAAGAGGGCGTTTCACTGAAGACCTCGACGAGAAAAAGGGATACAGCGCTTGGAGTGCGAATGGCAACTCTCGCTTTTTGTAGCGCTTGGTGAGGGTAAACAGTTCCAGAGTCAAAGCCGCGCCGTGCTTAACATTTGATAGGAGGAGGGAACTCTCCGCCGAAGTCACAATCGTATAGAGACTCGCGGCGCGCTCGCTGCACGGGTGCTCAGAACACACGGAGATGTTGCATGGGGATGACAGTGGGCAACACCGCTGCACGCGTATGCGTGGGCGCGCTCGTTGTCACACTGCATGTGATAGTGCTCTTGTTTGCTCTCAACGCGCGGTTCACTCGCCGGGAAACCGGCGCTGAACCACGCGCGCTCACATTGGTCGAGGTCGACGAGACTGACCGAACGGAGCCTGCAATCTCAACGCTGCAGACCATGCCCGAGCCGACGATGCGCATGCCGCGTCTCATCGAAGCGCCACCCGCACCGGCATTGCCGCCGACCGAAAGCGTCGCGCCCACGGCTCCCATTAGGGACTGGCGTGGCTCACTGGATGCCGCGGCGACTGCGGTGGTGGCGAAGGCGATCAAAGATGGTAGCTATCATCCGCTCGGGCCGGTCGAGCGCGAACGGGCGGGCTCCACGATGGCGCCGTCGGTCTTCGAGACGCCGCGGCGAAAAGCGGGCGACATCGACCACGATCCAGTGAGTGGCCGCACGCTGATCTGGCACAACGAGAACTGCTTTACCGAGCTGCGCTTTCCTACCATCAAGGATCCGAACGCGCTGGTCGGTGCGCCGAACCCGCCCAAATGCATGCGATCGATCGGCGAGCGCAAGGCCCGCGGCGATCTGTTCGAGTCGATGGGCAAACCGTGACTGTGGAATCTAGAGCTTGATCTTGACTCCCAGCCACGCGCCCAACGGCGGGCCGGCGCCGAAGAAGCGCGGATCCTCGAAGTCTTCGAACACTTCATCGGGCTCGCCCAGCAGGCCGAACGTTTCGTAATCCTCGTCGAACACGTTCTCGACTCGTGCAAACACGGTGACCGCGTCGCCGATCCGATACTCGCCGCGCAGATTCAGAATCGAATAGGAATCCGTCTTGCCGAGCAGGTTGGCTTCGTCGCCCCGCAGATAAACGCCCGAGCGCACCACGACGTCGGCGCCGAGGCTGAAGCGATCGGTGAACCGGAAATCCAGGCCGAGGTTCGCTTGATGCTCGGGAATGCCGGGAATGGTCGCACCCGAGCGGACCAGCAATTTGTCGTCGCCGACGATCGCACCCGAGTCCGGCGGGTCGTCGAAGATGGGATGATTGGGGCTGTTGACGATGAAGGTGTCTTCGAAGGTGGCGTCGACCAGGCTGTAGTCGATGAACCAATGCAGTCGCGACCAACGTTGTGACAGGCTGAGCTCGAGGCCGGCGCGGCGCGTGTCGCTCACGTTATCGAAGAATCCCACGTTCGCCTGCGCGCCGCCGGTCGTCTGAAACAGGATGTCGTCGTTGTTGACGGTGTGAAAGCCGCCGAGATGCCAACGGATCTCCCGGCCGAGCGTGCCACGCAGCCCGGCTTCCCAACTCTTGGCGACCACCTCATCCAGCGGCGGGTCGGCGAGAAAGGCGTTGGGAAGATTGCAGGGCGCATCTTCACTGGCGCACGCCAGCTCGACGGGCGAGGGCGCACGCGTCGATTGTCCATAGCTCGCGTACAGCGTCAGTGCGGAGGTCGGTTGAAACGTGATGCCCGCGGCCGGGTTGAACCGCTGAAACTCGTGGCTGCCATTGAGCTCCGGACTCTGTCCCGTCTCATCCTCGAGCCGGATGCGGGTATTGTCGAAGCGACCCGAGACGGTGACGGCGACGCGCTTGGATAAACTCAAAGTATCCGCGAAGTAGAGGCTGGCGCTGGTCACCTCGCTGCTCACGTCGGTGATGAACTCCTCGGCGAAGATGCCGGTGCGCGAGGTGGCGCGATTCTCCAGCAGTCGCGCGACTTCCATCATGGAGTCGAACGAAGAGCGGCCCTCGCTGAATGCGAAGCCCAGCGTCAGATCGTTCTCGCCGCCGAACAAAGTGGAGTTGAGGGCCAGCTGAGCGGAGGCGCCATGGCTCTGCTGGCGCCGCCGGCCGATATTGTTGACCGCATCGAGCTCTTCATCGTCCAGTTCCGCTTCGATGGGCGCGCCGTTCAGATCCAGCACCAGCTCGATGTCCGCATCCGCGCCGGAGGAGCATTCTCCGTTTCCGTCCACGTCGGTGAACTCCTCCTCGACCAGCAATTCTTCGCCATCCACTTCGCACTCTTCGAAGATGGTGCCGTCGCCGTTGAACGTGTCGGTGTCGATGTCCCGATAGAACACGTTGCCCGCGATCTGCAAACGATCGGAAAGCTTGCGCGAGCCTTCCAGGATCAGCTGCACCTGGGTGTTCTCGGTCAGGTCCGGATGGGTGAACACCTGCTCCCGGTCGATCGCCAGCAGCTCGACCGGCGAGGAGCCGTTGCCGCGCAGCTCGGTTTTGCCGTAGGCGCCGCTCAAGTCGAGCGTCCAGTCATCGCCTCGGCCGCTCAGCGTCGTGAACACGCGGAGCGCATCGGATTTCGAGTAGTCCCGCCAGCCGTCTTCCTCGAAGTAGTCGATGTTGCCGTAATAGCCCCAACGCCCGTTATTGCCGCCGGATTGAATGGACCCGGCGCGGCGTGCGAAGGAGCCGCCATACAGTTCGGCCTGAGTGCCTTCATGGGTGAAGCCGTTTTTCATCCGAAGCGACAGCGCGCCCCCTAAGGTATTCAAGCCGAACACCGGCTGCGTGCCGGCCATCAGCTGCACCGACTCGAGCGCGGAGATCGGCACCAGGTCCCAGTTGATGGTGTCGCCGAATGGCTCGTTGATCCGCACGCCGTTCTGATACACGGCGAGGCCCTGCGGCAGACCGAGCAGCGGCGACGCCGTGAAGCCACGGAAGTTGAAATCCGGCTGCAGCGGGTTGTTCTGCGCGTGATTGATGTTCACGCTGGAAAAGCCTCGATTGAGGAAGTCGGTGAGATCGAGGGCGTGCGAACGCTCGAGTTGCTCCGCCGTCGCTCGCTGGACATGGGCGGGAACCAGCGCTGGATCGATGCCGATGCCGTAAGGCGCGGTGACGACGATCTCTTCCAGCGGACGGCCGGGCTCGGCTGCGGCGGCTACGGTAACGTAGGGAATAACCGCGATACAGCTGGCAAAAAGCGAAAGGCGCGCCGCGCGCGAGTGACATGCCGACATGTTCGAAGCTCCCAACGGGTGTGCGGTCGGATCGGAACATCTCCGACTATATGATTCGGTTGCGCAGCGGCGCTTGCCGTAGAATTTCCCATAGGGTCTGCGTGCGATGACAGGGAACGGTTCCCGATGTGCCTGGGAATTCTTCCCGATACACGTGTGACACATGACCAACGCTCAGGGGGAGGGGGCAGTGGAGTCAGAGCCAACCGCGAGTTCGAGGTCCGCTCTCGACCTGGGCGTCGTGGCGCTGCTGGTGCTTGCGGCGGCCGTGTTGTTCACCCAGGTGGAGTTGAACGAATGGTTGTTCGAGCGCACCCGCCACCTGGAGGCGCTGCAAGTCGATGAGGCGCCCGCCACCTTGTTCGTACTGGCCACAGGCATGAGCTGGTTCGCATGGCGAAGGTACCGAGAGGCGCGCACGGAACTCGGCAAGCGGCAAGCGGCCGAACAGCGGCTCGCGCTCCTGTTGCTCGAGAATCGCCGCCTCGCTCAACAGTACCTGGACGCGCAGGAAGCCGAGCGCAAATCCGTAGCGCGCGAGTTGCACGATGAGCTCGGCCAATATCTGAACGCCATCAAGACCGACGCCGTCTCCATCCAGGAGCAGGTGAGCGAGCCGCAGGCCACCGTGGTGTCGGCCATCATCCGGCACATCGATCATCTGCACGCCGTGGTGCGGGATTTGATCAGGGAGCTGCGTCCGGTCGCCTTGGATGAGCTCGGCCTGCAAGCCGCGCTGGAATACCTCCTGGAGCAACGTCAGCAGCGCATGCCGACGGTGCGATTCGAGGTCGCGTTGGAAGGCGATCTGGATACGCTCGGCGAGACGCTGAGTCTGACCCTTTACCGTCTGACGCAGGAAGCGCTGACCAATGTGTCGCGGCATTCACGGGCTAAGCACGTGAGTGTTCGTGTGGCGCGCACCGGGTCTGCCGCCGATGGTTCCGATGCAGTGACCTTCAGTGTCGTCGACGCTGGTCGCGGCGCCGATCCGAGCCAGAGCAACGGCGGACTGGGCTTGATCGGCATGCGTGAGCGTGTCGAAATGCTTGGCGGGCAGTGGCAAGTCACGACCGGCCGGGATCAGGGCTTCAGCTTGCTGGCGCGCATTCCAGTCGGCGATCAGAAGGGTGCAACGGCATGAGCGCTCGGGTGACAGTGCTGTTGGTCGACGATCACGCCGTGGTGCGCGAGGGATATCGGCGCTTGCTGGAAGTGAGCGGTGGGATCACCGTGGTTGGCGAGGCCTGCAGCGCCGCCGAGGCGTATCAAATGTTTTGCATCTTGACGCCGGATGTCGCCGTCATGGACATCTCACTGCCCGGCGTCAGCGGTATCGAGGCGTTACGTCGCATCCTGACGCATCAGCCCAAGGCGCGAGTGTTGATGTTCAGTATGTACGAGGATGCGATCTTCGTACGGCGAGCGCTGGATGCCGGCGCCGCCGGCTATCTGACCAAGGCCGCCGCGCCCCGCGTGATGGTGGAAGCCGTCGCCACCGTCGCTTCCGGCCGGCGATTCCTGAGTCCCGATGTCGCGCAGGCGCTGGCGTTGCGGCCGGTCGGCGCGGAGAGAGCGACCCCCGATGTTTTGTCTGCGCGAGAGTTCGAGGTTCTGAAGCTGCTGGCGGAAGGCTGTTCGGTCAATCAGATCGCGCAACAGCTGGGCGTGAATCCCAAGACGGTATCGAACCATCAGTCCTCGATCCGCCAGAAACTCGGCGCCGAGACGGCGACTCAGTTGCTGCGTGCAGCCCTGCGACTCGGTCTGATCCCGCCGCTCTGAGGCGCCTCGATCGTGAGGCGCTCGTCTGTCGATGACGGAGCAGCGCTTGCGCTGTTGGCAGAGTTTGCTTGCGCAACTGTAACAGCGCTTATACATTACCGGCATGCCTGCTACCGCCAGCGCCACTCTTGGCACCTTGCTCAGACATCTCATCGAGAAGCTCGATGGAGCGGTGGAGCAGAGCTATGCGCAGGCGGGGCTGGACTATCGTGCACGTTACACGCCGGTGGTCCGCGCATTGATGGCGTCGGGGCCGGCGTCCATCCGAAGCATCTCGCGCAGCGCCGGCATCACACACTCCGCCGCGAGCCAGACGGTTGCGCAGATGGTGGAGCGCGGGCTGTTGAAATTCCGGGCGGGAAGCGATGGGCGCGAGCGAATCGTGACGCTGACGCCGGCCGCGGAGGCCATGATCCCCAAGCTTCAACAGCACTGGAGCGCGACCAACGACGCGGCGGCGACGTTGGATTCGGAACTGTCGATGCCGCTGTCGAAACTGCTGCGCGAGGCCATCGAAGCGCTCGATCGGGCGTCCTTCGCGCAACGGATAGAAACAGCCGCGGTCAAACACAAACGGGCTCGAACCAGGAAGAAAAATTGATGCCAGCCATGTTGCCCACTCGCCTGCGCGTCGCGTCCGCGACGTTGTCGCTGTTTTGCATGTCGATGTTCGGCGCATCGCAGGCGGCGACGCCGCCAGAGCACGAGGCAGCCTTGCAAGCCATCATCGCGGCGTTCGAGGAACAGTATGTCTTCCCCGAGATGCGGCCTCGCATTGCCCAGCATCTGAAAGAAGCAGAGCGCAGCGGTCGTTACGACACGCAGGACGCGGCCGAGTTCGCCGAACGAGTCACGGCAGATTTGCAGCAGGTCAGCGGCGACAAACATCTGTGGTTGTCAGTGGATCCTGCCGGCTATGCCGCGGCGATGGAGACTGACAACGATGACGAGCGTGTGCAGGCCATGTGGCAGCGACTGGCGCTACGGGAGCATCATGGCTTGACGGAGATGAAGGTGCTCGGTGGCAATGTTCGCTATCTGCGCATCAGTCGGTTCGACTGGCTCAACGACCAGAGCGGCGCGGCCTACGACCGGGCAATGAGTTTTCTGAAAGACGGTGACGCGGTCATCATCGACCTGCGCGGCAACGGCGGCGGCTCGCATTCGGCGGTTCGTCACCTGGTAAGTCATTTCATGGACGGCGACGTGCTGGAGATGACCTTTCTGGAAGGCTCCAAGCCACCCGTGCAGTCGCGCACCCACGAACATCTTCCGGCCGGGCGGCTCAAAGGCATGCCGCTGTATGTGCTGATCGATCTCAGTTCGGCGTCGGCGGCCGAAGCGTTTGCCTATGACGTCCAGCAATTCAAACTGGGCGAGCTGGTGGGCGGCAAAACCGTGGGCGCGGCCAACAACAACACGTTGCTGCCAGTGGCTCCGAATTTCATCCTCAGCATCTCGTATGGTCGGCCGGTGCATCCGGTCAGCAACACCAACTGGGAAGGTGTCGGCGTCACTCCGAGCGTCGCCGCCGATCCGGCGCAGGCGCTCGAAGTGGCGCATTCGCTCGCGCTCAAGCGGCTCAGCGAGCGGGACGGGGTGAGCGAGGAGAATCTGCTCGAGTACACGTGGGCCAGGGCCGCAGTCGAGGCCAGCCTGCATCCAGTGACATTCACGAAAGATCGATTGCAGCGGCTGGCGGGAAGCTACGGCTCCTACAAGGTCGAGTTTCGTGATGGAACCTTGTGGCTGATCCGGCGCGATCGCGCGCCCGCTCGCTTGTCACCGATGACCGCAGATGGTTTGTTCGCGGTCGAGCGGATCAACGGCGTGCGTGTGAAGCTGACTGGCAAAACGATGGAAGTGTTCCGTCCCGGGCAGCCTCAGCCTCAAGTGCTGCCGCGGGCGTAAAACCTGCGCTGAACGATCACTCCGCACAATCGCGAGGCAGACGCGTCCGTGCGTCGCTCTCGCGTGCAGCATCGTGATTGCCCTCTTTGCGAGCAACCCGCATGACACACAGCGTTCTCCGCGCTGCGTAATCACCTGAAATTCTCGATGCAATTCGGGCGCAACCTTCGCGCCGCGATTCGCGCTCCACGGCAGTGCAAAGAATTACAAACAGGCTGGCACACAAGATGCTTGTATACAGATACGCACTGACCGCGCACGGTTCGCGCGGCGGTAACGCGATGAGGAGCATCGAGCACAAAACAAACAACGTTCCAACAGGTGACCGGATTGGCAGGAGAGTGAGCGCGGCGGCGACGTCGACGCTCCGCCGAAGGAGCAATCTCCCATGAACTCTCAGGCTACAGTACTGCGGATCCGACATGCCGTCTGAAGAGCGAGGCGCGATCTAGGCACGCGTCTCCACCGTCGGGGCAAGCACGGCTCGAGCCGTGCGGAAACTCTCAGGTACCAGGACAGCGGGAGCGGCGCGAAACACCCTTGCGACAAGGGCCGCGCTGCATCGTCCGTGCTGAGGGAGTTGCAACATGTCGAATCTCACGTCTCGTCGGTCGCTGCGCGTCGCTATCTCCAAGCGTTTGGGGACTGCGCTGGCATGCGCCTCGCTGACCTCGCTCAGTGTCGATGCGCAAGAAGCGTCGATCGCAGAAGGTCCCATCGATTCAGTCACCGTCACAGGCAGTCGCATCGCGCGTGACGGCTACGATGCGCCCACGCCGGTGAGCGTGCTCGGTGCGGAAGAGATCCAGACTTCAGGCACGGCGAACGTCGCCGATTTCGTGAATACGCTGCCTTCCGTGCTCGGTAGCTCGACCGCATCCAACTCATCCGGCTCGTTGAGCAACGGTCTGGCGGGCATCGCTGCGCTGAACCTGCGCTCACTGGGCACGAATCGAACGCTGGTGCTGCTCGACGGCCAGCGCTCGGTGGCCTCGGCGTCCACCGGCGCCGTCGATATCAATACATTCCCGCAAGCACTCATCGAGCGGGTGGAAATCGTCACGGGCGGCGCATCCGCGGCGTACGGATCGGACGCTGTCGGTGGCGTGGTCAACTTCATTTTGGATCGCGGCTTCACCGGCGTGAAGACCGATTATCAATACGGCGTCACGACGTACGACGACAATCCCAACCACACCTTCACGCTGGCGGCAGGCGGGCCGTTCGCGGGTGGTCGCGGCCATGTGCTGTTCAGCAGCGAATATTTCACCCAGGACGGAGTGCACACCATCGACCGCGACTGGAACGACCGGGGCGTTTTCCAGATCAACAATCCGAACTACACGCCGACCAACGGCGAACCGTTCCGCTTGGTGGGCCCGAACATGGCGCCGAGCCAGCACACGCCGGGCGGTCTGATCGTCAGCGGCCCGCTGCGGGGCACTTACTTCGGCACGATCGATGCGGCGACCGGGCGGGCGACCGTGGGCCAGCTGGCGTATGGCGTCACCAGCGCGAGCAATCCATGGATGATCGGCGGCGACTGGGAATACACGAGCCTCGGACATGCAAGCAGCAATTCGCTGGCCCCGGACGAGGAGCGGCGCACGATCTTCGGTCGGGCGAGCTTCGAGCTCACGCCGACCGTGACCTTGTTCGCGCAGGTGTCGCACAACGAGTATCAAGGGTTGAGCTATTACCAGCAGACGCCCAACGTCGGCAATGTCACGATTCGCGCCGACAACGCCTTTCTGCCCGACTCGGTGCGACAGCAGATCGCGCAGTACAATGCTGCCAACGATCCCGATATCGCTTCGTTCGTGATGGGCACGACCAACGCGGGTATTCCCGCTGCCGGCAGCGACAACGAGCGCGAGGTGAATCGTTATCTGCTCGGCGCCGACGGCGACTTCGCTTTGCTCGGCCGCGATTGGCATTGGGATACCTATTTCCAGCGCGGCGTCGCGAAGCTCGATGAAAGGCTCATCAACACCTGGAATAACGCCCGCATGGCGCTGGCGCAGGACGCAGTCGTGCATCCGACGACCGGCGAAATCGTGTGTCGCTCGTCGATCGCCGATCCGGGCAATGGCTGCGTGCCCATCAATCGCATCGGCATCGGCGGGGTGACGCAAGCGGCGCTCGATTACATCATTCCGGGCAATCCGTACCGCGAGCAGGAGCTGACGCAGGATGTCGCGGCATTCAACTTCGCGACCAACGATGTCGTCAGCACGTGGGCCGGCCCGGTGTCGCTGGCGTTCGGCGCCGAGTGGCGCAAGGAGAAGATCGACGGCTTCGTCGAGACGCAGTATCAGGCCGGCTGGCTGTACGGCAATTATCTGGTCACCCAGGGCGACTATCACGTCACCGAAGGCTATGTCGAAACGGTGGTGCCGTTGTGGGAGGGACTGGATTTCAACGGCGCGCTGCGCCTGACGGATTACAGTATCTCCGGCAACGTCGAGACCTGGAAGGCGGGCCTGACGTATCAGCCCATCCAGGACCTGAAGTTCCGGGTCACCAGTTCCAAAGACATTCGTGCCCCGAATCTCAACGAACTGTTCGCCGCGGGCACGGCGCGCACCAACACGGTGAATGTGCCGCCGAGCAACCAGGCCGTGCAGTTCGTGCAGAAGCAGACCGGCAGCCTGGCGCTGCAGCCCGAAGAAGCCGAGTCGCTCGGCATCGGCATGGTCGTGACGCCGTCGTTCGTGCCGGGGCTGGCCTTTTCGATCGATTATTTCGACATCGAGATCCAGGACGCGATCGGCACGGTGACCGCGCAGAACACCGTCGACCTGTGCTTCGAGCAGGGCGTGCAAGCGTTCTGTGACAACATCAGCTATGTTACCTCGGGCGATGTGCAGCAAATCTCGGAGATCCTGCTGGTACCGTTCAACTTCGCCAGCCAGCGAACCAAGGGGCTCGATATCGAAGCCAGCTACCGGTTGCCGTTGGGACACGGCGACCTGTCGCTGCGCGCACTGGCGACGCACTACCTCGAGAACAGCATCGACAACGGTATCGATTTCCCGGTCGACTACGCCGGCGTGAACCAGGGTGGCAATGCCACGCCCGACTGGAGTTATCGACTGAGCGCGACTTACGTGCTCGACGTGCTGTCGTTGTCGCTGATCGGGCGCGGAGTCAGCGGCGGCGTTTATAACAACTCGTTCATCGAATGCGTCAGCGACTGCCCGACCTCGACCGTCGAACATCGCACCATCAACGACAACGATATCGGCGGCGCGTTCTACGTGGACGCATCGGCAACGTACTCGTTTGCCATGGGGCCGGCCGAGGCCGAAGCGTTCCTATCGATTCGCAATCTGTTCAATACCGATCCGGAGCGGGTCGGCAACGGCCCGGATGGCAACAACATTCCTGCCTATCCGCAGACCAACCGCATCCTCTATGACACCATGGGCCGGGTGTTCCGGCTCGGCGTGCGCATGTCGTTCTAATCCGAAGGAGACCCACAAGTGATCAAGACGAGCATTGCAGTCCTCGCCGCGTTGTTCGCTCCCGCCGTGTTTGCGCAGCCCGGAATTGAAGCAGGCGACGCTAGCCGGCGTCGACAAGCGCGCCAAGCTGGTTCAGGAGATGGTGGATTCGATTTTCAGTTTCGCCGAGCCGGGCTTCCAGGAGTTCCGCACCTCCGAATACATCACCGGCATTCTGGAGAAGAACGGCTTCAAGGTGCAGCGTGGGGTGGCGGGCATTCCCACCGCCTGGACCGCGACGTGGGGCGAGAGCGGTCCGTTGATCGCCCTCGGCAGCGACATCGATGCGCTGTTGGGCCTCTCGCAAGTGCCAGGCTCGGCCACCATCAAACCGCAGCTGGTTGGTGCGCCGGGCCATGGTGAGGGTCACAACTCCGGCATGCCGGCCGTGGTCGCCGCGGCGCTGTCGGTCAAGGAAGTGATGCAGAAGAACAAGATCCAGGGCCGGCTGATGCTCTGGCCGGGCGTGGCGGAGGAGTTGCTCGCCACCAAGGCGTTCTACGTGCGCGCCGGCCTGTTCGAAGGCGTCGATGCCTCCATCTTCACGCATGTCAGCAAGGATCTGAGCACATCGTGGGGCCCGGCCGGCAACAACGGCATGGTGTCGGTCGAATATACGTTCAGCGGCAAGACCGCGCATTCGGCGGGCTCGCCCTGGTCGGGGCGCAGCGCGCTCGACGGCGTCGAACTGATGAACATCGCATGGAACATGCGACGCGAGCATCTGCCGCTGACGCAACGCTCGCATTACGTGATCACCAATGGCGGCGGCCAGCCGAACGTCGTGCCCGGCGAGGGCACCGTCTGGTACTACTTCCGGGACCAGACCTTTCCGGCGATTCGCGAGCTCTACGAGCTGGGCAACACGATATCCGAAGCGGCGGCGCAGGCCACCGGCACGACCGTCAAACGCCGTGTGCTGGGCTATGCGGCGCCCAACTTTGGAAACAAACCGATCGCGGAGGCCGCCTACGAGAACATGAAAGCCATCGGCATGCCGCAGTGGAGCGAGGACGATCAGGCCTTCGCCAAGGCCGTGCAGGAGGCGAACGGATTCAAGGTGGAGCCGCTGGCCACCGAACTGGCGCCGCTGAGCACGCCGGACAGTCGCGACAGGCCCATGGGAGGCGGCTCGGACGATATCGGCGACATCATGTGGACGGTGCCGACCATCACCATTCGGTTCCCATCGAACATTCCCAATACCATCGGCCATAACGTCACCGCGGCGATGGCGATGGCGACACCGATCGCGCACAAGGGCGCGGTGACGGGAGCGAAGGCCGTGGCGCTGACCGTGCTCGACCTGATGACGACGCCAGAGTTGCTGGCGAGCGCCAAGGATTACTTCAACAACGTGCAATTGAAGGACGCCAAGTACGATCCGGTGCTGAGCGCTGAAGATCAGCCAGCCGTTCACCTCAACAAAGAGTTGATGGAGCGTATCCGGCCGCAAATGGCCAAGTTCTACTACGATCCGAAGAAGTATCGAACCTATCTCGAGCAGCTCGGCGTCGCCTATCCCGGCGTGCCGGGCGCCAGTGTGTCGCCGGCGGCAGGCGAAGCGCCGTAGGAGGACGGACTGTGAAGGCTGTGGTGGCAGAAGTTCGCCACCACAGCTGGCGAATCGTGGCTCAAGCGGTGGGGCGCGCCTCGTGCATCAGTGCGTCGAGTTTTTCGCGCTGCTTCGTGTCCGTGTAGAAACGCGTTACGCGTTCGCGAGCCTTGGTGCGGGTTTCATCGTCCACACCCGGAGCGCTTTCCAGGATCATATAGCTGCTGGTCAAGTGAGCTTCGGCTTCCGCAAGCTTGCCCTGGCGATACAGGACCTCGCCCAACGCGTTCGCCGACCGGGCGGAGCGCCAGGCCGGCGCGTCGGTGCGCTTCCACCGGTTGGCGGCCGCGGTGAGATGAGCTTCCGCATCGACGAGCTTGCCGATCTCGGCCAACGCTTCGCCGAGATAATGTTCGGTCGAGGCGATGTACTGATGGTCCGGCGGCAAGGTCTTGGCGAATGTTTCCAACGTGTCGCCGAGCAGCGCGGCGGCTTCCTCCGGTCGGGATTGTTTCAATAGCACCGTGCTCAACAGCACTTGCAGATAAGCGATCTTCTCGGACGCCGTGCTGCCGGACAGGCGATGCGAGTCCAGCGCCTCTCGCGCCAGTTTTTCTGCTTCCTGGCTATCGCCTTGCGCCAGCCGCACCTGCGCCAGCGACGCCAGGGTATCGGCGACCTTGCTGTTGTTCTTGTAGAGCAGGCGCTGCGCGGCCAGCACGCGATCGAAGATGGGCGCAGCCTCGGCGATGCGACCCTGAAGGAACAGGATTTCGGCGAGGATGCCGTCCGCTTTGACGCGATCGGGCTGACGAGCGTCGACGTGACTGTAGATATCGACGGCTTCGCGGGCGGCCGCTTCCGCGGCCACGAGATTGTCGGACCACGTGTGAATGTTGGCGATCTCGCTCAAGATGCTGCCCACCTGCGGATCGCGCCGTCCCTTCGCCGCCCGCATCAACTGCAGCGCCTCGGTGAAGGATTGCAGTGCCAGCGCGGATTGGCTGCGCACGACCTGGAGCTTGCCGGTCTCCGCGAGCAGCCGGGCTTTGAGCTCGGGGCGGATGAAGTCGATCCGACGCGCCTGCTCGAAGTGCTGGGCAGCTTGCTCGACCAGGCCCGCCTCGCGCTCGGCCATGGCCAGATCGAGGAGGGTGGAGGCGAGCCGCGGGGTGCCGCCAGGCTCCAGCGCCTGCTCGATATCGAGCGCCTTCTGCAGTTGCTCGGCGGCCTGGTTGGGCAGGCCCATGCGTCGATATGAATTGCCCACGGCTCGCAGCACTCGCGCTCGAACCGCCGGCTGCTGGTCCAGATTCATCTCTATGTTGCGACTGGCCTGGTCGAGCACCTCACGCGCCGTGAGCTCCTGGCCATAGTTCACAAATGGATCGGCCGCCTCGAACACGCCGCCCATGAAATCCGACACGGCTTCGGCACGTTCATATTCACGCGTGGCCACTTCCAACGCGCGCTGAGTGGCCGATCGCGAGATGGACAGCATGGTGGTCGTGGCGATCAGGAACACGACGAAGCTGGCGCCGGCGGCGACCGGCCAGCGATGGCGCCGAATGAAACGTTGCGAGTGATAAACCCAATTGCCTTGTCGCGCCAGGACCGGCTCGTTACCCAGATGGCGTCGAATGTCCGCCATGAGTTGGTCGATGGAGCCATAGCGGTGCTGCGGCTCCTTACGCATCGCGCGCATGATGATCGCGTCGATGTCGCCGGCGAGCTGGCGTTCCAGCCGCTCAGGCGTGGTCGACCTGGCTCGGCACAGATCGTCGATCGTAATCTGTCCATCGGTAGGCGAGGCGTAGCGTGCCGCTTGCACCGCGGCGCTCGGGCGCAATGGATCGTTCACACAGATCGAACGTTCCAGCTCCAGCTGGCTCGCCGCGGGCGATGACAACGTGTATGGGCGCAAGCCCGTGAGCAATTGATACAGCACGACGCCCAGCGAGTAGACGTCGCTCGCGGTCGTCACGCGCTCGCCAAGGATCTGTTCCGGGCTCGCGTACTCGGGCGTGAGCAGCCGGTCGTTCATGCGGGTCAGTTCCGCCAGCGTCAGATCCGAGGCGTTGAGCAGCTTGGCGATGCCGAAATCCAGCAGCTTCGGCGTTCCATCCGCGGTCACGAGGATGTTGGCTGGCTTGATGTCACGATGCACGATCAGGTGCTGGTGCGCGAACTGCACGGCGTTGCAGATGCTCAGAAACAGCTCCAGGCGTCCACGCACGTCGAGTTGTTTGCTGTCGCAGTAGCGGTCCACGGCCACGCCGTGGATGTACTCCATGATCAGATAGGGCTGATGATTCTCGGTCTCGCCGGCGTCCACCAGGCGGGCGATGTTGGGATGATTCAGGCTCGCGAGGATCTGCCGCTCGGCCTGGAAACGCAGACCGAAACTCGAGGCCGCGCTTTCATCGATGATCTTGACCGCGACCTGGGCCGAATACGCTTTGTCGGCGCGCTCGCCCAGATACACCGTGCCGGAGCCGCCGTGGCCGAGGATGGCAACGATGCGGTAGCGGCCGATCACCTTGTCGAGCATCGCGCGCTGGCGATCCACCGAGGTCTGATCGATGGCGTCGCCGATAGCGCGAGAGAGGGGGCCGGCGCCGTGACGCGTCTCATCCTGCGCCAGCAACTCGAGCAGATCCCGGCGTTCTTCTTCGTCGATGGCCTCGCGCAGCACAAATGATTCGCGTACAGCACGGTCGAGCTTCAGGGCCTGCCCCCAAAGCTCCTCCAATCGTTTCCAGCGCTGCTCGTTCGTCACTCTCGAAATTGTCATAACCAGGGCATGCGGCCGTTGCAACGACCGCCGCGAAGTTTAGATGCGAACGCAAGCGGGCCGCGTCCCACCGGTCCGCAGATCCATGAGCCCTCAGCCTTGCGACCCGCAGCGAGGGTTTCTCCGCACCGAGAGTACAGCAATCCCCTGATTACCGGGCCAGTGTGACATAACTGGGGCACGGATGCGCCCATGCCCGTGATGCCCTTCGGAAGAGGGTGTCGCTATGACCTATGAGCCGAGCCGCGAAGGCGCGGGCCTTTCACTTTTCTACGGGAGTCACTCGAATGCGTATCGTATCTATTGCTGCTTCGTTGGTGTTTGCTGCGGGCATGTTGGTTGGAACGGTGGCCGCGGCAGACGAGACTGCAGGCGGGAAGCGCCCGCTGTTCGCGGATGAAACGGCTGGCGGCAAGCGGCCCTTGTTTGCCGACGAAACGGCGGGCGGCAAGCGACCTTTGTTTGCTGACGAAACGGCTGGCGGCAAGCGGCCCTTGTTTGCTGACGAAACGGCTGGCGGCAAGCGACCTTTGTTTGCTGACGAAACGGCCGGTGGCAAGCGACCTTTGTTTGCTGATGAAACGGCTGGCGGCAAGCGGCCTTTGTTTGCTGACGGAACGGCCGGTGGCAAGCGGCCGCTGTTCGTCTAACCCCCACACGAGATGATCATCCTCATGAAAACCGCATATCTGGTCTCTTGCAGCGTTCTGGTGGTCCTGATGACGACGGTGGTAGGTGCGGTCGGCAGCGACGTTGCGACGCCGAGCAGCACGGTTCAGCAGTCAGCGTCGGCAGATACCGACCTGCTGGTCCAGCTGAACTCCGCGCCGACCTTCTCGGATTCCACCTTGCGTCGGCCGTTCTGATGCAGGGGCGGGGCTGATCGACGGACCTTTCAGCCCCAATCCAGCCTGAATCCAACCCCTCCCTCCAGCCTCGTGTATCGCACCTTGACATCAAACATAGCCCGGTGGTTATATATCGATCCATAGCCAACGGGTTATCAATTGCCTAAGCCAGACGTCCGCGACGTGCTCTTCAGAACGCTTGCCGATCCCACGCGGCGGGCGATCTTCGAGCAATTGTGTCGCGAGGGTGAGCAGACGGTCGGAACGTTGACCACCCATGCCGGGATTTCGCAGCCGGCGGTCTCCAAGCATCTGGGTGTGTTGAAGCAGGCCGGCCTGGTGCGCGATCGCCATGAAGGTCGGCAGACGCACTACCGGGCGCAACTCGGCGCATTGGCGCCGCTGATCGACTGGACACGCGAGATGGGCGGCTTCTGGGAACGCCGTTTCGATCAACTCGAAGATTTACTCAAAAGGATGGACCAATGAGCCACGCCGCAGCCGAAACGCGCTCCGTCGTCGTCGAACGTGACATTCCGCATCCGCCGGAGAAACTCTGGCGCGCGCTCACACAGCCGCATCTGATCGAAGAGTGGCTGATGAAGAACGACTTCGTGCCCGCCGTGGGCCATCGCTTCCAGCTGCGGGGCGAGTGGGGCGGCGTGTTGGACTGCGAAGTGCTGACCATCGAGCCGAACAAGACGCTGTCGTACACCTGGAACTTCGAACACGACGACGCGGCCTTCAATCTGCACAGCGTGG
The DNA here is from genome assembly GCF_016801985.1 of Steroidobacter gossypii. Classification (GTDB taxonomy): domain Bacteria; phylum Pseudomonadota; class Gammaproteobacteria; order Steroidobacterales; family Steroidobacteraceae; genus Steroidobacter; species Steroidobacter gossypii. Next base: position 1,077,521 of record NZ_JAEVLS010000002.1, read on the forward strand.
TGACGTTCACGCTCACGCCAAGCAGCGCAGGCACGCATCTGCGTGTGGAACAGGTGGGCTTCCGTCCCGAGCAGAAGCAGGCTCTCGGCGGCGCCAAGGCGGGCTGGCAACAGTTCCTGGAAAAACTCGAGCAGCTGCTGGCGCGGCCAGCCTGAAGGAGGGATTCATGAGCAAGTGGATCCGACAGATTCATCGCTGTCTGGCCGTCGTTTTCACTCTGGCGGTGCTCGCCAATTTCGCGGTCATGGGGCGTGAGCAGCTGGCGTTCTGGGTCGGTAGCCTGACCCTGATCCCGCTGTTCTTGCTCCTGTTCACCGGCCTGTACATGTTCGTGCTGCCTTATGCCGCCAGGTGGCGCAGTCAGCGACTCGCCCGCGAATAGGAACGGACGCGATGGCCAGTCACAGCGCCAGGAAGTCGGCCCGAAAATCGTCCACGAAAACGGTCACGAAAAAAGCCAAGGTGAAGGTGGCGAAGCAGGCCAGCTCGAAATCCGGCGGCGCCGGGCAGCCCGTCCTGCTCTCCGGCGGCAATCCGCAGATTCCCAAGGGCTATGGCGACGAGCCGGTGCAGGCCTACATCGCCGCCATGCCCGATTGGAAGAAAGACATCGGTCGCAAGCTGGATCGCCTGGTGACGCGCACCGTGCCCAAGGTGCGCAAAGCCGTCAAGTGGAACTCGCCGTTCTATGGCATGCAGGACGACGTGTGGTTTCTCAGCTTCCACTGCTTCAACAAGTACGTGAAAGTGACGTTCCTCAATGGCGGTTCGCTGCAGCCGCAGCCTCCCGGGCAATCCAAGTATCCTTACGTGCGTTACCTCGACATCTACCCAGACAAGCCATTCGATGAAGCGCAATTCATCGACTGGATCCAACAGGCCAGCCGCTTACCCGGCGAAAAAATGTAGCGCAGCCGGGTTGCCGGCGCGGATCGTGTGTGCGATGGGAAACGCGCAATAGCGCGCATCATCTGCACGCGCGCGGTGCTAGATTGCGGCGGCCAACGAGGAGGAATGGATGTTGAGAGCGATCGTTGCGGCCGTCTGCGCCATGGCTTGGGCATTTTCGAGTGTGAGCGAGGCGGCGCCCGTCGAGCCGCATGCAGACACCATCGTCACGACCAAGAACTCGGTCCGTCTGGAGGGTGGCAAGACACTGCGTTACACAGCGCACACCGGACTGCTGCCGCTCTATGTGAACGATACGGGCGAGCGCATGGCCTCGATCTTTTTCATCGCGTACACCGTCGAGCGCGCAGCGGGCCAGCCGAAGCGGCCCGTGACATTCCTATGGAACGGCGGGCCGGGCGCCAATTCGGCGCAAGTTCATGTGCTGGGCTTCGGGCCCAAACGGCCACAGACGCCCGAGACCTATCCTGAGTACGGTGCCAACGTCGAACGTCCCCTGGTGGATCATCCGGAGACCTGGCTGGAGCACAGCGATCTGGTGTTTGTCGATCCGGTGGGCACGGGTTTCAGTCGGGCGACGTCCGAAGCGTATCGAGCGACGCTGTTCACCGGACACGGCGATGCCGAGGCCGTGGCCGAGATGATTCGCGTCTACCTGACGCGTTTCAATTTATGGGACGCGCCGCTGTTCATCGGGGGCGAAAGCTATGGCACGACACGCGCGATGCTCGTCTCCGCGGCGCTCGAGCGCCGCCGCACTCATCTCAATGGCGTGCTCCTCATCTCCGGCAGTTATGAAGCCGGACAGCAAGTGCCACAGAACCTGAAGGATGCGCTGGCCATCACTGAGTTCACCGCCACTGCGCATTATCACAAGCGGCTCTCGTCGGAGCTGCAAGCGTTGCCGCTGGAACACGCGCTCAGGCGGTCGGAAGAGTGGGCGCGCAACACGTATGCGCCAGCCCTCGCTCGTCCCGCCGAGTTGACGGCTGAGGAGCGCTCGAAGGTTCTTACGGAGTTGAAGCACTACACGGGCGTGGACGGCAGCCGCGCGAATGCAGAGACGCTTCGCCTCACGCGAGATGTCTTTGCCGATGCGTTGCTTGCGGACCAGGGGCTCGAGCTCGGACGATACGATGGACGGATGTTTCGCAAGGCGCGGCCCTCCGGGCAGCCGTGGATGCCATTCGGTCACACGCCCGATCCCAGCCTGTCGCGTACCATGGATTTATTGACCGGCACATCGCGTGTGTTCAACAGCTACGTTCGCGACGTGCTGGGTTTCCAGAGCGATCTGCTCTATCAAGGCCCGTTCGGTGGCGCGTTCCATCCCGAACCGCTGGCTATCGATCCGCTGACCGGCTTCGCTCCCGACTGGATGACGGCTCGGTTCAAGATGGGGGATGACAAGGCGTCGGAGCCGCCCTTGCATCGGGCGATGACACTCAATCCCAAGCTGCGCGTCCTCAATTTCAAGGGACTGTACGATGGCTCGTGCACATTGCTCGACGAAGCAGTGGCTCGCACGGAGCCCGAGCTGCGCACCCGAGTCAGCAATGTATGCGTGCCGGGCGGACACATGTTCTACACGGATCGCCTCGCTCGGCAGCAGGCCAAACGCGCGTTCGCCGACTTCATTCAGCGCGCGACCGTTTCCGAAGAGCGTCCCACATCGTGAGGCGATGAGCCACACCGCTCATCTCTGATTACAATCCGGTCGGGGGCTGCTCGACCGGAGAGTGTTGTTGGTGTCTATCGGTGTGTCATGGGCCGCGCAGCGCGCGGCCACCGTCGTTACAGTCTGCCTGGCGTTTCTGGTTCCTGCGGCGTTGCATGCGCAGGCGCCCTCGGCCGTCGGAGGAATTCATCCGAACACCGCTTCGCGCATCGAGCGGCCGTTGCGCTATCGGCCGGTGGGCGAGGCGTTTGTCATTCAGAACGGCGCCGAGCGATTCAATCGGCCCCTGTATGGCGGCAACACGGCGTTCCGCGTCGATGGTGGAGACAAGCCGGAATTCGTTCTCTACTTGCCGGGCCGCGGCGGAAATCTGCGCTTTGCCTTACGCTCGAAAGGCGACATTCGATGGCTGCATGACGCCGCGGACATCGAGACTGGCTATCGTCCCGGCGAATTGTTCTACACGATTCGTGATCCGTTGCTTGGAGAGGACGCCGTCGTACGCCTGACGGCGCTCGCATACGCCAACACGGAAGGGCTGATCCTGCAGCTCACGCCTGAAGGTGTTGCGCGCGGCGTGGAGTTGCTCTGGGCATTCGGTGGAGTGAACGGTCAGCGAGGCAAGCGCGACGGTGACATCGGCACCGAAGCGGCGCCGATCAGCGAATGGTTTCAGCCCAAGCCCGAGTTCGCCGCTGACAACCGGATCGAACTGAAGGGCGCAGGTCGTTTCGTGCTGACATCGAAGGCGGCCACATTGGTGGGATTGACCTCGGCGACGCTGCCCATGCGGATTGCCAGTGCGGATCAGTGGGATCGTCCTGCCGAATTGTTTGCACCACTGCGGAGTCGAAGCGCAGCGACGGCGGAACGCCCGCTCGTCGTTGGCGCGTTGCCGCTCGACAAAGGCGCCACCTATCTTTCGCTTCAACGCAGCGGCGTCGATGAAGCAGCGAACAAGGAGCTCGACGTTTACAGCGCCGTGACTGCAAACCGGAGCGGAGGCGCGGAGCAGGTCAGTGGCCCCAGGCTCGCAGCAGAATTCTCCCGCGATTCGCTCGCTGCACAGTTCAATGCGGCGCGCGAGCATTTTGCAGCCCTACGAAGCCGCGTAACGATCGACACGCCCGATCCTTTCCTGAACGCGGCGGTCGGCGCACTCAATGTGGCCGCGGATGCTGTGTGGGACGAACCTCAGCAGGCCATCATGCACGGCGCGATTGCGTGGCGCGCCAAGTTGTTGGGCTGGCGTGGGCCTTACGCGCTCGATGCGCTTGGTCTGCATGAGCGAGCGCAGGCGAACTTCAAGTATTGGTTCGGGCGACAGAACGTCGATCCTGTGCCCGAGAAGATCCCGCCGGCGGACAAGGAATCCAATCTGGCGCGCAGCGAGGCGGGACTGCATTCGAACGGCGATATGGCGAACGCGCATTATGATATGAACGCCGTGTTCATCGATGCGCTGTTTCGGCATCTCGAATGGACTGGCGATCTCGAGTTCGCGCGCCAGGCGTGGCCGGTGATCGAACGCCATCTTGCTTGGGAAAGACGATTGTTTCGCCGCGAGTTCGCAGGCGCTCGCGAGCTGCCGTTATATGAGGCGTATGCGCAGATCTGGGCGAGCGACGATCTGCAATACAGCGGGGGCGGCGTGGCTTATGCCTCAGCCTACAATCTTTATCACAATCGCATGGCTGCGAAGATTGCCGGATTGCTCGGTCACGATCCGAGCGCGTACGAGGCGGAAGCAGAGGCGATCGGCAAAGCCATGCGGCGTTACTTGTGGCAGGCGGATGAAGGCGCGTTCGCTGAATACAAAGATCTGCTGGGCCTGCAGATGGTGCATCCCAGCGCCGGGCTGTGGAGCTTTTATCACACCGTCGATTCAGGCGTGCCGACGCCGCGCGAGGCGTGGTCGATGGCGAGCGCGGTCGAGCGTAACAATCCGCGTCTGCCGATTGCAGGGCCGGGCGTGCCGGGCGATCGGCGCTATCAAATGTTCTCGACCACGGACTGGATGCCTTATTCCTGGTCGATCAACAACGTCGTGATGGGTGAGAACCTGCATACGGCGCTTGGCTTCTGGCAGGCAGGGCGGGCCGAGGCGGCTTATCGGCTCACCAAAAGCTCGTTGCTGGCGAGCATGTACATGGGCATCTCGCCCGGGAATGTCGGCTCGATGAACTACCTCGACGTCTATCGGCGCGAAGCGCAGCGAGATTTCGCGGACGGCTCGGGGGTGATGTCGCGGACCATTGTCGAGGGTTTGTTCGGTTTGAAGCCTCGCGCGTTGGATGGTGAGCTGGAGCTTCGGCCGGGATTGCCGCTGGAATGGGATAGGGCGCGTCTCACGCACCCCGATGTCACCGTGGCGTTCGAGCGTGAGGGTAGATTGGATCGCTGGATCGTCGGGCAGTCTGCCGTGCATCGTTTTGAATCGTTGCGGCTGGTTGTGCCGGCGACGCATGAGGATGTGGCGCGGGTCACGATCGATGGATTGGAGGTCGAATGGCGCGCTGGGGCCGAAGCGGTGGGGCGGCCTTTGCTGGAGATCGTTGCGCCATGGTCGTCGACCGAGGCCGTGGTGGAGATTCATTGGGCTGGCGAGCCGTTGCGTGCGGGCGATGTTCCGGGGAATCGGTTCGTTCGGGCTCGGCAGGGGATGTTTGAATGGTGGCAGCCTTCACTGCAGACGCGGGTTGCTCAGGAGCCTTCGCCTACGAGCCCTTATGAGCGTTCCGCTCGAATGCGGCTCGAACCGGTCGACTTGAATGTCTATTTCAACGATCGGGTGACGGAGATATTCCGCCATGGGAAGTATCGCAGTCCCCGGTCGCCTCATGTATCGCTCGCGTTGCCTGCGCAGGGGATTGGGGCGTGGGCGGGGCACGTGAATGCGATGGCCAACATCGACGATGCCGGGTTGCGGCGTGTGGCGGCGGCAGCGAACGATCGGTTGTTGCTGCCGGATGGGGTGATGTTTCGGACGCCGGGTGCGGTTGGTGAGCCCAACATCGTGTTCACGTCGCAGTGGGATAATTACCCGAGCGAGGTTTCGATTCCTTTGTCGGGGCGGGCGGGGCACGTGCACCTGTTGATGGCGGGGTCGACGAATCACATGCAAAGTCGCATCGACAACGGTGAGGTGGTGGTCCGTTATACGGACGGGACGCTCACTCGCTTTGCCCTGCGCAACCCGTCGACCTGGTGGCCCATCGAACAGGACTATCTCACCGATGCCTATCAGTTCCCGCTACGAGCACCGCGGCCCACGCGGGTTGATTTGAAGTCGGGGCAGGTTCGAGTTGGAGGCTCTTCCGAGGAAGCGTCGTACGGGGGCGTCATCGACGGCGGCGCCGCTACTGTGCTCGACTTTCCCCTGGAACGTTCGCGCACGCTTCAGTCGATCACGGTTCGCGCTTTGGCCAATGATGTGGTTGTTGGCCTCATGGCGGTGACGCTAGTCCGGGAGTAGAGAGCAGTAAGCCGCGAATTGAGATATGATTCGCCTCCATGTGGTGTACGCCGCGCATAGCTCGTTTGTTGCTGTGGACCTTGGTCCTGGCAGTGCTGACTGTGAAAGTCAGTGGCGCGCATGTTCATTTGTGCATGGATGGCCAGGAGCCGCCGGCGGCGGTGCATATCGCGGATCTTCATGACGATGAACATCATCAGGATGAAGGCCAGGCGGACAAGGATGTGAATCCGCTGGTCGGGACGCTGGCCAAGAAGGGCGGGCCCGAGTTTGATGTTGCACTTGCTGTTGCGCTGACCGTTCTGAGCTGGGAGCTGCCCGTTGCAAAAACGGGGGTGCCTGCCGCTGAACCCGATTCGCTTCCCACCGACGACTCCTTCTATTGGCGACCGCCGCTGCGCGGGCCGCCGGCTTAAGCCTCTTCGCATTCTCAAGTTCTGAGTGACTGAGCGTCGTTCCGCGAGGACGTCGCTTGCGGAGGCATTTCAATGAGAACAAGCATGGCGCCCGCCTGGCGTGCGGGTGTAGTCGTGTGCGCGCTTGGCTGGATGATCGGGGCGCACGGCGCCGCGTCGCGTGCGCAGAATGAACTGACGCTCGAACAGGCGCTGACGCTTGCAGCTGAGCGCAATCCGCAGATTCGCAGCTTCAAGTTGGAAGCCGAGAGTCTGGCGGGCCGCTCCGAGTTCGAGGCATTGGGGCCCGCATGGAGCGTACAAACCGAATTCGAGAACTTCGGCGGGACCGGAGAACTCTCGGGCATCGACGCGCTCGAATCGACGGTGCAGTTGTCCCGTGTTTTCGAGCGCGGCGGCAAGTCATCGCTCCGCAGGGAGCTCGGAGCAAGACAGATCGATGCGCTTGCCGCTGATCACCAGGTTCGGAGCGGCGATCTGCTCGCCGAGGTCGCTCGACGTTTCATTCATGTCGTGTCCGACCAGCAAGCGCTGCTGACAGCGCGACGCGCGACGGCGCTGGCTCGCACCACGCGAGATGTGGTGAAACAGCGCGTTCAGGCGGGCGCGTCATCGCCGGCGATGCTCAGCAAGGCGGAGATCGCGCTCGCCCGGGCGGGTATCGAAGAGGAGCATGCCGAGCACGAGCTGGCGAGCTCACGGGTGAGTCTTGCCGTGTTGTGGGGCGATGCCAGCGCTTCGTTCGGAACCGCCGCGGGCAATCTGTTCGACTTGCCTGCGATCGAACCGCTCGAAGCGTACGCACAGCGGCTTGAATCGAGCCCAGAGTTGTCACGATTTGCGTCGGAGGCGAGGGCGCAGGATGCGCGCATTCAGCTGGCTGAGGCAGGCAGAGCCGCCGATGTATCCGTTGCCGCCGGCGTGCGCAGGCTCGAATCGTTCGACGACCATGCGTTGATCGCATCGTTCTCTGTTCCGTTGGGAACGCGGCAAAGGGCTGCCTTGCACGAGAAATCAGCGCGTGCCGAGCGCGCGCGTATCGATGCAGAGCGCGAGGCGCGTCAGCTGGATGCGCAAGCGAAGCTGTTCCAGTTGTATCAGGAGATCAGTCACGCCCGGACCGAGGCGCAGGCGCTGCATACAAACATCCGACCTCAGGCGGAGGCCATGCTGGCCACCACCGACCAGGGATACCGCGCCGGTCGCTTTTCTCTGCTGGAGCTGGCGGATGCGCAGGCGCAGTTGCTCGAAATCGAGCGCCAGGCAATCGAGGCTGCCGCGCAGTTTCATACTTTACTCATAGAGATCCGACGCGTGACGGGTGCGCCCGTTCGCGCATTCGAAAGGAGCGCGCCATGATCAGATCATTCGCAGTTTTGCTGGCGGCCCTGCTGATCGCCGGCTGTGGCTCCTCGAACGAGCCTGCCAGCGCGCGCGACGAGCACGGCCACGAACAGGACGGCGAGCGCGGAAACGAGCACGACCATGGCAATGGCCACGAGGTCGGGCACGACGACGGCGCCGAAGAGGGGCGGGAAGGCCGCACCACCATCGCCGCGGCCGTGGCGCAATCCATGGGTGTGGCGACCGGCCAGGCGGGCCCCGCAACACTTAAAGAAACATTGTCTCTCTCCGGCGTGATCCAGGCCGATCCTGCGCGCGTTTCCAGAGTACGAGCAAGGTTCCCGGGTGTGGTCCGCGAGGTGGCGGTGCAACCTTGGTCAACCGTGAAGCGCGGCGCTGTCCTCGCGCAAGTACAGAGCAACGAAAGTCTGCAGAACTACTCGATCGCTGCGCCCATCGGTGGCGTGCTGGTGGAGCATCGCGCTCAGGTGGGGGAGGCCACGGCCGAGGAGGCGCTGTTCACCATCGTCGATCTCAGCAAGGTGTGGGCCGAGCTCGACGTGTTTCAAACCGACCTTGCGCGGATCAGCGAACAGCAGCCGGTGCAGATCCTGGATCTGGATGGCCGCGAGCTCGCGGACGGGCATCTTTCCCGGATCGCGCCGTTGGCCGTTCACGGCAGTCAGAGTGTCAGGGCGCGCGTAGTGATAGACAACGCCAAGAGAGATCTCCGGCCCGGGCAGTTTGTCACCGCGAATGTGACGGTTGCCGAAACGAAGGTGCCGCTTGCCGTACGACGTGAGGCGTTGCAGAGATACCGCGATTCCGACGTGGTGTTCGAGCAGATTGGCGACACGTATGAAGTGCGCAAGCTCGAACTGGGACGCGCCGATGCGGATCACGTCGAGGTGCTCGAAGGTCTGCGGCAAGGCGCTCGTTACGTCACCGGGAACAGCTACCTGATCAAGGCCGACATCGAAAAGGCCGGCGCCGGCCACGATCACTGAGCGCGCCGCCATGCTGAACAAGATCATCGAATTCTCGTTGCGCCATCGCTGGCTCGTGCTCGCGGCGGTGCTGCTGATCTGCGCCATCGGCGTCTATAACTATCAGCGGCTGCCCATCGACGCAGTCCCGGATATCACCAACGTCCAGGTGCAGATCAACACCGCAGCGCCCGGTTATTCGCCGCTGGAGGCCGAGCAGCGAGTGACGTTCGCTATCGAAACGGCCATGGCCGGATTGCCGCGCCTTGAATATACGCGCTCGTTGTCGAGATACGGGTTGTCGCAAGTGACCGTCGTGTTCAAAGACGGCACGGATATCTACTTCGCGCGTCAGCTGGTCGCCGAGCGTGTCGCCGAAGTGAGATCGCAGCTTCCGCCGGGACTGGAACCGACGCTGGGGCCGATCGCCACCGGTCTGGGTGAAATCTTCATGTACACCGTTACGGCCGAGCAGGGCTCACGTTGGACGCCGACAGACCTGCGGACGGCGCAGGACTGGATCATCCGACCCCAGCTGCGGCAAACGCCGGGCGCGGTGGAAGTGAACACGGTCGGCGGATACGAGCGTGCCTATATCGTCGCTCCCAAGCCGAACCGGTTGCTGGCGTACGATCTCACCTTCGACGACATCCTCGCCGCCATCGCAAGAAACAATGAGAACGTCGGCGCAGGATACATCGAGCGCAGTGGCGCGCAGTACCTGATCCGGGCGCCAGGCCAGCTCACGACCATCGAGGAGCTTCGAGACGTGGTGGTGGCGCAACGCCAAGGCGTGGCGATCCGACTGGCGCAAGTAGCAAACATTGAAGTGGGCCATGAGCTGCGGGCTGGCGCCGCTACCCTGGACGGCAAGGAGGTGGTGCTGGGAACCGTGTTCATGCTGGTCGGCGAGAACAGCCGCGCGGTGGCGCGAGCCACGGCGGAGCGTCTCGAGCGTGTTCAGGCGTCTTTGCCCGAGGGAATGCGAGCTGAGGTGATGTACGACCGGACGTCGCTGGTAGACGCCACCATCGACACCGTGACCAAGAATCTGGTCGAGGGTGCGTTGCTGGTGATCGCCGTGCTGTTTGCTTTGCTGGGAAACATTCGTGCGGCGCTGGTTACGGCGGCAGTCATTCCGATCGCCATGCTCTGCACGATCACCGGCATGGTCAGCTCGCGAGTCTCCGGCAATCTGATGAGTCTCGGCGCGCTGGATTTCGGTTTGATCGTCGACGGCGCGGTCATCATCGTGGAGAACTGCCTGCGTCGGTTGGGCGAGGAGCAAGCCAAAGCGCAGCGCTTGCCGACGCTGCTCGAGCGGCTGGCCATCGTGCAACAGGCCACCAAAGAGGTGGTGCGCCCGAGCACGTTCGGCGTGATCATCATACTGGTGGTGTACCTGCCGGTATTCACGCTCACCGGCATCGAAGGCAAGATGTTCCATCCGATGGCGATCACGGTCGTCATTGCGCTGACCGCGGCATTGATTCTGGCGCTCACATTCGTGCCGGCGGCGGTGGCGTTGTTCGTGCGCGGCAAACTTCGAGATGACGAGATACGCGTCATGGCGAGCATCAGACGCGCCTATCAGCCAATGCTTGGTCGAGCGATCGAGCGGCGTTGGCTGGTGGTGAGCGGGGCAGCGGCGCTGGTTCTGGTGGCGCTGTTGCTGGCGCTCAGAATGGGGCGCGAGTTCGTCCCGACGCTGGATGAAGGAGACGTTGCATTGCATGCGCTACGGATTCCCGGCACGAGCTTGAGCCAGTCCGTGGACATGCAGATGGCGTTGGAGGCGAGGCTCAAGCAACTGCCCGAGGTCTCGCACGTGTTCGGCAAGATCGGCACTGCCGAGGTCGCGAACGATCCGATGCCGCCCTCGGTGTCCGACACGTTTGTGATGATGAAACCGCGCTCTGAATGGCCGGACCCGCGCAAGTCGAAGCAGCAGTTGCTGAGCGAGCTGCGGGTCGCGGCCGCAGAGATTCCCGGCAACAACTACGAATTCACGCAGCCCATCCAGATGCGATTCAACGAGCTGATCTCCGGCGTGCGCTCGGATGTCGCCGTAAAAATTCACGGTGACGATCTGGAGCGTCTGCACGAACTGGGCGAGCGCGTCGAAGCTTTGCTCGGCGGCGTCCAGGGCGCGCGCGATGTGAAGATGGAACAGATGACGGGTCTGCCGTTACTCACGATCACACCGGATCGTGAGCGGCTCCCCCGATACGGTCTGGCCGTCGCCGATGTGCAGCGAGTCGTGAGGATCGGGCTCGGCGGCCAAAGCGCGGGTCAGATGTTCGATGGAGATCGCCGTTTCAGCATTCTGGTGCGACTCGGCGATATCGACAGGGCCGACCCCCAAGTGTTGATGCGCCTGCCGGTGCCGCTGCCGAACGAGTCGAGAGAGATCGTCGGTGACGCCGACAGCTTGGGCGGCTCCGCGGGGCCACCGGAATATGTGCCGTTGGGCGAAGTGGCTCGCGTGGCGGTGACGCTCGGGCCGAATCAGATCAGCCGAGAAAACGGCAAACGTCGCGCGCTCGTAACGGCCAACGTCGGCGACCGGGATCTTGGCTCATTCGTCGAGCAGGCACGGCAGGTCATCAGTGCCGAACTCCGGCTGCCGGCGGGGTACTGGATCGAGTATGGCGGGACCTTCGAGCAATTCGAGTCGGCGACACGGCGGCTCGGCGTCGCCGTGCCGCTCACGTTGGCGATGGTGCTAGGGCTGCTCTATGCCGTGTTCGGCTCGAGCCGGGACACGCTGATTGTGTTCACGGGCGTACCACTGGCGTTGACCGGCGGCATCCTGGCCTTGCTGATGCGTGGCATGTCGCTGTCGATTTCGGCGGGGGTCGGCTTCATCGCGCTATCGGGCATCGCCGTGCTGAACGGCGTGGTCATGCTCACATTCATTCGGGATCTGCGCGAGCGTGGAGCGAAGCTCGACGAAGCCATCATGAATGGCGCCGCCACGCGGCTGCGTCCGGTGCTGATGACGGCGCTGGTCGCAAGTCTCGGTTTCGTGCCCATGGCGTTCAATGTCGGCACCGGATCCGAAGTCCAGCGGCCTCTGGCCACCGTGGTGGTGGGCGGCATTCTGTCCAGTACGCTGCTGACCTTATTTGTGTTGCCCGCGCTGTATCGCCTGGCCCATTCGCGGGAGGCCACGGCCGTGGCGAGCGCGGAACAGCGGGCCGCTGTAGAATAGCGGCCACTTGCCAGGGTTCTGGTCCGAAAATGTCTTCTACAGCCGACATCGCAACCATCCGCCGCGCCACCGTGGATGACGCCGCCGTCCTGGCCGAGCTGGGGGCGACGACCTTTACGGAAACCTTCGGGCACCTGTATCCGCCCGAGGATTTGCAGGATTTTCTGGGCAAGAGCCACTCGACAGACAGCTGGCGCCGCTCGCTGAGCGATCCGAACAAAGCCGTCTGGCTGGCCGTGCACCCAAGCTCCCGCCACATCGGCTTCATCGTGGTGGGCGCTTGCAAGCTGCCGGTCGAGCAACTGGAGCCCACTGCCGGCGAGGTCCAGCAGCTGTACGTGCTGGCCGAATTTCACAACCTGCGCCTCGGCGCCCGCTTGATGGCGGCGGGGTTCGAATGGCTGGAGTCGCAGGGCCGGACGCCGCTGTATATCGGCGTCTGGTCGGAGAATTACGGCGCGCAACGTTTCTACCAGCGCTACGGATTCAGCAAGGTCGGCGAATATGGTTTCCCGGTCGGCAAGACGGTCGATCGGGAGTTCATTCTCAAGCGCTAGCGTCAGGAGTCTTCATGCACTCGATCAGGACGATGTTGTGCGCGTTATCGATTGCGCTCGGGGCCGGGGCGGCCAGCACGGCGGCGGCTGAAGACGCGGCGTCCCGCTGGAGCTTCGGATCGCAACTCGGCCAGGTGCAAAGCTCGAGCGGTTCGGTGCCGGCGTCGAGCGAGCTCAGCACCATGAGCTACGACGTGTCCGCCACTTGGGGCGACGATAAGCGGCTCGGGTGGCGTGTGTTCACGGGCTATCAGTTCACCGACTTGCTGGCGGTGCATGTCGGTTACACCGACCTCGGCAAGCGCACGGCGCACTTCAGCGGTCCGATCCCCGAGCGGCTGTTGAATTCGGAGCGCCAGCTCACACAGAAGATTCGAGGCGTGGACGTAGGAATGCAGGTGAAGCTGCCGTTGAGCGAGCGGGTCGCGGTGGCGTTCCGTGGCGGCAAATATTTCTGGAAGTCGAGCACGCGCGTCTCCGAGACCTGGGAGTTCGAGTCGGCGCGCACTTCGCGCAGCGGCACGGACAATTTTTATGGCGCAGGTCTCGAAGTCGGGGTGATGGACGATCTCACCGCCACCGCCGGCTGGACGCGGTACCGAGTCGGCGGCGACCCGGTCGCGCTGTGGACGGTCGGCGTGTTGTACGGCTTCGGCTATTTCTGATAGACACCTTGATGAAAGGCGCCCGCGGGCCATTGGGACCCGGCAGGCGCCAGGCAACTCACCCGTTGGCGAGTCAACTCCTGCCGGCGGCCTTGCGACCGACCTCGATGGTCTTGAAGCCGCTCTCGCCCCAGTTCATCACGAATACGCTGAAGCCTTGTTTCATGCGCATCTCGATCTGATCCGGGCTGGTCGGAATGCCGCAAGTGACTTTGAACTCCTTGCAGGCGGACAACACCTGTTGAATGGCGCCTTCCCAGGCGGCTTCATCCACCACCGGCTTGCCATCGGGGCCAGGCGTCGAGAACACACGACGCAGCGTGCCGGCGCCCGGCCAGAGCACGCCGACGCCTTTGACGGCGGCGATCTCCCGGACGTTTTTCAGTCCTTCCTTGCTCTCCACCACGACCCAGTTGATCAGCTCGCCCTGCGGGTTGAGTGGCCACACGTCGGCCTTGCGCCGATATTCCTGTTCCGAAAGACCCCAATACTTCGGCGCTGAGCCGACGCTGTTGGCGCGCGTGCCGCCATGAGCGGGGTAGCGCATGGCGGCGATGCCTTGCTTCACTTCCTCGGCGCTTTGCACATCGACGAACATGATGCCGCTGACGCCGAGGTCCAGCTGCTGAGAGATGTGACGGGCGGCCAGCGCTGGGTCGGGCGCGATCTCGTGCATCTTCACGATCATCGGATAGGCGATGCGAGGATGAGGCGCGTCGCGCAGGCGTTGCTCCGCGCCGAGCGCCTTGGCGTAAGCGGTGAACACCGGCAACGCCTTGTCGTAGTCATGCTCCATGCTGCCGTCGAAAACGAAATCGGAAAGTTGGTACGCAACCGTCTCTTTCGCGAGCTGGGCAGGCGTCTTGCGCGCCGCCGGTTCGACTTCCTTGGCGCCGTAGGGCGCACGATTGCTGGGCGCGTACAGACCCATCACGGGCTTGCCCTGCTCGATCAGGTCGATGAGTGGATTGATTCTTTGGGCTGCATCGGCCAGCGCGACGCTGCTCGAGATCGCGATACTCAACAACACAGCAGCTCGGGCAATCGACTTGGAACGCATGGTTTGGAATCCCCCGCGACGAACGCGAGCGCTCGTCACCGATTTGATTTCGGACATTGATTCGAAGTGCCGAGGCGCGTTGCGCGACGCGCCTCCTTCTTCAAAGTAGCCGTCGCAGGCGGCGACTTCAACCGCAATACCAGGCGTTCGCAGCGCCGTTAACGCCTGCCGCAGCAGCCTCGAGGCGGCCTGCGCAAACTAATGCTGCCAATTCGCGCTTCGACGCCCAAATCATGCGGTGACCCCGACTGGCGACACACATTATCAGTAAATTCGTGCGACCCGACGCGTGTAGGCTGTGCCGCGTAATGAAGCATTCGGCAGCGATGACGGCGCAAGCCTTCAGCGCGTGACCCAGAGGCGATTCATCAGATGCGAGTCAATGCCGGACAACCCGGCGTGAGCCTCGCACAGAATAAATTTTCCTAAAGGGGGAATATGACGATGCACGATCGAAGCGCGGCACGTTCGGGCGAGCGCCCGGTTTCTGCGGCCATCAAACGCGCATTGGGACCGGCCAGCGTAACGCTGCTCGCGCTCACCAGTTTCGTCGCGACCGGCGCAATGGCTCAGGAAACCGCCGAGCAGGTGGCGCAGGCGAGTCCCTCGCCAGCCCCTCAGTCTGCAACCGGCGGCTCATCTTCCAATATCTCCAGCGACACTCTCGAAGCGATCACCGTCACCGGTTCGCGTATTGCGCGCGCCGACGGCTATGAGGCGCCGACACCTGTTTCCGTGCTCGGTGCGGAAGACTTGAACAAGATGGCGACCGTGACCATCGCCGACTCGGTGAACCGACTGCCTGCGTTCACCAACAGCCAGACGCCGCGCAATCGTTCTTCGAACATCAGCTCCGGCACCGCCGGCACCAACATCCTCAATCTGCGCGGCCTCGGCGCCAACCGTACGCTGGTGCTCCAGGACGGCAAGCGCATGGTCGGTTCGACGATTGCCACCGGCACGCTGTCCGGCGCGGTCGACGTGAACATGATTCCGAGCGGCCTGGTGCAGCGAGTGGACGTGGTGACCGGTGGCGCCTCGGCCGTGTACGGCTCGGACGCGCTCGCGGGCGTGGTGAACTTCGTCCTCGACAAAGAATTCACTGGCGTCAAAGGTAACGTCGATTACGGCGCAACCACCATGGGCGACGGCGAGAACTACAAAGTCTCGCTGACGGCGGGCACGGGCTTCGCCGACGATCGTGGCCACCTGTTGTTCAGCGGCGAGTACTCGGACGACAAGGGCATCATCGGCAACAATCGCGATTGGGCGGACGATTCGTTCCAGCTGATGAACAATCCGCTGGCGTCGCAGCCGGGCCAGCCGACGCTGCTCACGGTGCATAACGCCGGCGTTGCCAACGGCACCTACGGTGGCTTGACCTTGAGCTGTCGAAACATCACGCCGTACGTCGATCTGGTCACCGGCCAGCCCGGCAACCGACTGACCGCCGCTCCGGGCGCATGCGGTCTGCGTGGCACCCAGTTCGTGACCGGCGGCGCCGCGATCCCGTTCCAGTTCGGCGACCTGGTGAACGGTCCGACCATGAGAGGCGGCGACTGGGAAGCCTCTCGTGTCGATCGCGCCACGACCATCGCTCTGCCGTTGCAGCGTAAGACGCTGTTCGGCCGCGCCAGCTTCGACATCACCGACAACGTCACCACGTTCGTCGATCTGCAGTGGGGCAAGACCTGGTCGCACAACACGCAGGTGGTGCCGATCCTGAACAACGGCGGCAGCGTCTACGTCTACCAGGACAACGCATTCCTCGCGCCCGAGATTCGCGACGTGATGGTGGCCAACGACATCGACGCCATCGAAATCGGCACGTTCAACGGCGACATGCATTACCTGCAGGGTATCAACGAGCGTGAGTTGAAGCGCGGCGTGTTCGGCTTCGAAGGCAACTTCGATCTCGGCGGCCGGGAATGGAACTGGGATGCTGCCTATGTGCACGGCGAGCAGAACATCGTGTCGCTGACGCCGACCAACCGCGTCAATTCGCGCTACAGCGCGGCGATCAACGCCGTCCGCGATCCGGCCACCGGCAACATCGTGTGCGGTCCGCGTGACCAGTTCTTGAACATCGTCGTCGATCCGAACTGCCGTCCCTACAATCCGATGGGTTTGGGCGTGAACTCGCCGCAGGCCCTCGACTACATCACCGACATGGGTCATTCGGATATCACGCTGAAACAGCAGGTCCTCGCCGCCAGCATGAGCGGCGAGCCGTTCGACAACTGGGCCGGCCCGGTGTCGCTGGCGTTCGGCGCCGAACATCGCAAGGAGTCTTCCGATGGCTGGGTGAGCGATCTGGACCAGGCCAGCGCCTTCTTCGCCGGCAACTACAAGGCCACCATCGGCGAGTACGATGTGACCGAAGGCTTCGTGGAAACCGTGTTCCCGTTGTTGAGCGACGTGCCGGGCGCCGATCAGCTGGATTTCAACGGCGCGGTTCGCTACACCGACTACAGCGTGTCCGGCGAGGTCACGACCTGGAAGGCCGGCCTGGTGTGGTCGCCACTCGAAGATATGCGCTTCCGCTTCACCCGTTCGCGCGACATTCGCGCCCCGGGTCTGGGCGAGTTGTTCAATCAAGGCTCGGGCGGCACCGGCAACAACATCGATCTGGGCCTGCCGGGCAACCCGACCTATTTCATGCAGAGCCAGACCATCGGCAACCTGAATCTCAAGCCGGAAGAGGCCGACACCACCGGTATCGGCGTGGTGCTGACACCGCGCTTCCTGCCGGGCTTCACCATGTCGATCGACTACTACAAGATCGAAGTGGACGGCACGATCGCCGTGCGCACCACGCGCGAGATCATCGAGAACTGCTATCAGCGCGGCGATGCGCAGATGTGCTCGCAGATCCATCGTAATGCGGCCGGCTTCATCGACGTGGTCACCAGCTATCCGGAGAACATCGTCGGCGAGACGGCCAGCGGCGTGGACGTGGACGCCACCTACCGGCTGCCGGTCGGCCCTGGCGACCTGACGCTGCGTGCGATGGGTACGTTCGTCGACAAGTTGGAGACGATCAACACGCTCGGTCAAAAGATCGACGGCAAGGGCGTGAACTCCGACGACGCCGGCATCGGCCTGGGCGCGGAGCTGTCCGGACCGAAGTATCGCTATCTGCTGTCGGCCGGTTACGACCTGAATCCGTTCTCGGTGACGTTGACCATGCGCGGCATCAGCTCCGGCGTGTACAACAACGCGTTCTTCGAGTGCGCCGTGGGTAGCTGTCCGTCTTCGAGCGAGCTGGCGGCGATGGGGTACACCAACTCCATCAACGACAACCACATCGATGCCGCGCACTACTTCGATCTGGCGGTCAACTATCAGCTCGAGGAGTTTGGCGAGCTGTACCTGGTGATCGAGAACCTGACCGACGAAGATCCGGCCAAGGTGGCGGGCGGTCGTGGCGCGGGCTTCTACCAGGGCCAGTCGAACGTGGAGCTGTACGATCGCTTCGGCACCATGTTCCACGGCGGCGTGCGCTTCAAGTTCTAAAAAAACAAACGCCAGCGGGACGGGCCGAAGCAGGCCCGTCCCGCGTGGGGGATGACGATGAGAAGAGCGAGTACGCTCGCGCGGGTCGTGTGTTCGGCCGGCGCGATGCTGCTGACTTCGGCCGCCTTCAGCGCGGAGCCGCCGCATTCGGCGGATATTTCCAAACGCAATCTCACACCGCAGGATTTCCCCCGTTGGCAGCGCATCGCGCCGGACGTGTACGCCTATGAAGGGCTGCATTCGCCCGACAAGCAGGGCGTGATCGTCAACACGGTGAGCCTGATCGTCGCGACCGGCGACGGCGTGGTGGTGGTGGACGGGCAGGGCGATGTGCCGCAGACCCGCCTGATGATCGAGAACATTCGCAAGCTCACGCCCGAGCCGATCAAGTACGTGGTGATCGCCTCCGACCACACCGATCACGTCGGCGGCAACAGCGCGTTTAAAGAGGCCTATCCCAACGTCGTATTCATCGGCTCGCCGGCCTCGCAGAAGCGGCTGGCGAAAGACCCCAATCCGCCCACCATGCTGGTGTCGGAGCAGCGCTCGCTGCGACTGGGCGCGATTCAAATCGAGATTCTGAATCTGGGTCGCGCGCACACCGGCGGCGATCTGGTTGCGTGGCTGCCGGAGAGCAATGTGCTGTTCCTCGGCGAGGTGTTCCTGCGCGATGTGTTTCCAGCCATGCGCTCGGCGTATCCGACCGAATGGCTGGCCACGCTGCGCAAGGCGGCGACCATGAATGCCTCGTACTACATTCCCGGTCATGGCTTCATCGACGAGGCACCCATCATGAGACGCGAGCTGGACGAAGCCCGGCTGGCGCTCGCCTCGGTGATCGACGAGGCCGAGCGGCTGCATGCCGCCGGCCACAAGTGCGAGTCCGCCGCGAACTGTCCGGCGCTCGAGCACGCCAACTGGGGCGAGTACCACGATTGGGCGTTACGCAGCTCCCAGGCGCCGATCGCGGTCTGGCGCGTCTACCAGGAGCTCGAGGGCAAGCTGCCGGAATCGTGACGATCGAGCCGCATCGTGGAACCAGCCGGCCAGTCACGCGGTCCAACGCGGCCCGTCGCGAAGCGCTGCGGCCCGACTGTGAAAACCGGGGTAAACACCTGACACCGGACGGAAAATTTCTACTTTCGCAGCCAAAAAAACAAAGTTCATACCAGCCGGTAGGGTTACATTCTGTATTGCGGATAGAACAGGTCTAGTCAAGCGAAGCCGTTTTTTATCCGCGTGACGATCGGTAGGGGGAAGTTGAGTGAATTCGAGTCTCCGTAAAGCTCTCCTCGGCAGCGCCACCGCCGCGTTGACCACTCTCTTGCTTGCCGGTTGCGCGGGTAAGAACGAGCCTGAAAATCCCGGCACACCGCCGCGCGTGCGCGTGATCACCACCGAGCAGTATCTGAACACCATCGAAAACGTGTTTGGCTCGAGCGTGAACATGGACATGAAGTTTCCGCCGCTGCGCCGGGTCGACGGCCTGCTGGCGAACGGCGCCGCGTTGGCCGGCGTCACCTCGGGCAAAATCGAAACGTTCCAGCGCGCCGCGAGCAGCATCGCAGGCCAGGTGGTCTCGCCCGAGCGGCGCAGCTACCTCATCCCATGCACGCCTGCGTCGGAGACCAAGCCGGACGCCGAGTGCGCCAAGCAGTTCTTCTCGCAGACCGGCCGGCTCCTGCATCGCCGTGCGTTGACCGACGAGGAGTTGAGCAGCTACGTCACGGCGGCCAACCAGGCGGCGGACCGGTTGCAGGACTTCTACGCCGGCATCGAGCTGGTGCTCGAGTCCATGCTGATCAGCCCCGAGGTGTTGTTCATCATCGAGACCACCGAAGGCGACGTGGACGATCAAGGCCGTCGTCGCCTCGATGCCCTGTCGCTGGCCTCGCGCCTGAGCTTCTTCCTGTGGAACGCCGGGCCCGACGACATGGTGTTGAAGGCCGCCGAGAGCGGCGAGCTGAATACCGAGCGCGGCCTGAAGCGCGTGGTCGAGTCGATGATTGCCAGCCCGCGCCTCGAAGACGGCATGCGCGCGTTCTTCGACGACATGCTCGGCTTCGACGACTTCGATTCATTGTCGAAGGATCCGCTGGTGTATCCATTCTTCACCGGCGCCACGGCGACCGATGCTCGCGAGCAGACTCTGCGCACCATCATCGATCACCTGATCGTGGATCAAAAGGACTATCGCGATCTGTTCGTCACGCGCGAGACCTTCATGTCGCCGGCGCTGGCGCCGCTGTATCAGATCCCGGCCTCGCGCGGCTGGACCGAATACGAATTTCCCGAAGGCAGCCCGCGCCAGGGCCTGCTGACCCAGATCAGCTTCGTCGCTCTGCGCTCGCATCCGGGCCGCAGCTCGCCGACCTTGCGTGGCAAGGCGCTGCGCGAACATTTGTTGTGTCAGATCGTGCCGCCGCCGCCGCCGAACGTGGACTTCGGCAAGCTCGAAAATCCGGATGCTCACTACAAGACTCAACGTGAGCGCGTGGCCGTGCACCTGGAAGATCCGGCGTGCGCCGGCTGCCACAAGATCACCGATCCGATGGGCCTCGCGCTGGAGAGCTTCGATGGCGCGGGTCGCTTCCGCACCACGGAGAACGGCGCGACCATCGACACCTCGGGCGATCTGGACGGCGTGCCCTTCGACGACGTGATCGGTCTCGGCCAGGCGCTGCGTGACAACCCGAGCCTGCCAAGCTGCCTGGTCGATCGTCTGTACAGCTACGGTTCGGGCGGCGCCGCCAAGCCCACCGATCGTCCGCTGATGAAATATTTCACGGCCGAGTTCGCCGAGAGCGGCTACAAGCTGCCGGATCTGTTGCGCACTATCGCGCTGTCGGAGGCGTTCCAGCACGTCACGCCGGCGAAGAAGTCGGGGCCGTCGAAGGCGCACGAGCCCACCGAAGAGATTGTCATCGACGAGCAGCTGCCGGCCACCACCACGGTGGATGCCGCCGGCGCGGCGCAGGAAACAAAACAGACCGTCGCCTCGATTGCGAAGGCTCGGTGAGAAGAACTGATTTGACGTTTGCGAAAGAGGGCACCCAATGAGCAAATTGACCCGACGGACAGTGCTGCGAGGTTTGGTGGGTGGCGCCGCTGTGAACGTGGCGCTGCCGTTGTTGAATTGTTTCCTCAACACCAACGGCACCGCTCTGGCTTCGGGTGCGCCCATGCCCGTGCGCTTCGGCACCTGGGGCTGGGGACTGGGCATGAACAAGGACATCTTCGTGCCGAAGAAGTACGGTCCGGATTTCGATCTGCCCGAAGAGATCGTGTCGCTGGCGCCGATCAAGCAGCACATGAACCTGATCACCAACACGCAGGCCTTCCGCGACAACTACCAGAACCTGTGCCATTACACCGGCTGGGTGATCGCGCGCACTGGCGCCGCGCCCAAGGATCGAAACGACATCCCGGGCGAGACCATCGACGTCACCATCGCCAACCAGATCGGCGGCGCGACGCGCTTCAAGTCGCTGACTGCAACCGCCACGGGCGACGTGCGCAACACCTACAGCTACGAGAACAGCAACACGCCGAACGCGCCGGAGTGGTCGCCGCTGCAGTTCTACACCCGGCTGTTCGGTCCCGATTTCCCGGACCCGAATGCACCGACGTTCAAACCGAATCCGCGCATCATGGTGCGTGAGAGCGTGCTCTCCGGCGTGATGGATCAGACCAAGAAGTTGATGCAGGCGGTGCCGGCCGACGATCGCGCCCGCCTGGATCAGTACTTCACCGGCCTGCGACATCTGGAGCAGCAGTTCCAGCAGCGCCTGGAGAAACCCGAGCCGATCGCCGCCTGCGTGCGGCCGGGCGAGATCACGGTCGATCCGGCCATGGGTCAGGAACAGGAAGCCATCGCGCTTCGTCATCGCATGATGACCGACCTGCTGGTGATGGCGCTGGCTTGCGATCAGACGCGCGTCTTCAACATGGCGTACACCAACGCGAACTCCTCGACCATCAAGCCGGGCTACGAGAAGCCGCATCACACCACCACGCACGAAGAGCCGGTCGACATGAAGCTCGGCTATCAGCCGGTGGCCTCGTGGTTCACGCGTCGGGCGATGGAGTCGTGGGCCTACTTCGTCGAAGCCTTCACCAAGGTGAAGGAGGGCGACGGCACGCTGCTCGACAACGTGTTCATTTACGGCACCACCGATCACGGCTACGCCCGCGTGCACAGCCTCGACCACATTCCGATCTTCACGGCCGGTCGCGCCGGCGGCAAGGTGAAGACCGGCCTGCACATCGACGGCAAGGGCACGGCGGGTACACGCATGGGTTACACGGCGTTGCGCCTGTTCGGCGTCGACAAGCCGTCCTGGGGCGTGAACAGCAACAATACTTCGCAAGAGGTCGGCGAGATCCTCGTTTGACTTGGGCTCGAGCTGGGGGACGTGATGACAAGATTGAGATCGTTGCTGGCGGGCGCGCTGCTGATCGGCGCCGGCGTGAGTCAGACAACGCTGGCTGCGACCGGGCCGTACTGGCAGCCGAAAGACGCCAACTACAGCGAAGCGTATGTGAAGGAGCCGACGCCGCCGGGCATCCAGGTGGTCCAGACCGAGCTGGAAGGGCCGCTGTACGCCACCGCCGAAGGCAAGACGCTGTACATCTGGCCGCTGGGCAATCTGCGCAACGGCAACGCCGGCGACCGTCGCAACAGCGGCGAATCCACCTGCGACGACACGATCTACAAAGAAACGACCGGCTACATGAGTCCTTATCCGGGCGGCTTCCTGCTGCCCGAGCTGGACAAGCGCAAGAGCTGCCAGGATCTGTGGCCACCGGTGCTCGCGCCGGCGGACGCGAAGCCCGTGGGCAAATGGACCTTGGTGAAGCGCAAGGATGGCAAGAGCCAGTGGGCGTATGACGGCTATCCCGTGTACACGTCACATCTCGACCGCAAGACCGGCGATGTGTTCGGCGGTACCAATGCGTTGAATGGCGGCGCGGAGGGCATCGTGCGCGAGCCGATCGGTCCGCCGCCCGATGTGCCACCGGAACTGGCGATTGCGCCGTTTCGTACCGGACACATGATCACCACCTCCAAGGGTTACTCGGTGTACGCCTCCGACGCCGACGAGCCCGGCAAGTCGAACTGCACCGGCAAGTGCCTGTCGGATTGGAATCCGGTGCTGGCGCCGCAGACCGCGCGTTCCAAAGGCGATTGGAGCGTGGTCGAACGCTCGCCTGGTATCAAGCAATGGGCGTATCGCGGCAAGCCGCTGTATACCTATGTGCACGAGAAGAAGACGCGCGCCGTGACTGGAAGTGATATTCCGGGCTGGAACAACGTGTACACGCAGCGCGCGCTACCGCCGCCGGCGGACTTCACCGTGCAGGATTCGCGCATCGGCCAGGTGCTGGCGGACAAGAATGGCAAGACCATCTATCTCTACCAGTGCAACGACGACGCCATGGATCAGCAGACCTGCGATCATCCCGATGCGCCGCAGGTGTATCGGATGGCGATCTGCGGCAACTTCGATCCCGAGGTGTGTAACAAGACCTTTCCGTACGTGCAGGCCTCGCCCGGCGCGAAAAGCGACAGCAGTCTGTGGACGGTGGTCACCATCGATCCGAAGACCGGCAAGTGGGCCAAGCCCGGCGATGCCGGCGCGCTCAACGTGTGGGCGTATCGCGGCCGTCCCGTTTACACCTATGGCGACGATTTGAAGCCGGGCGACGCGAACGGCGACAATTACGGCGAGTTCAACGGCCAGCGCAACGGCTTCCGTGCGTTCTGGCTGCGTGACGACTATCGAAACAATTCGCTGGGCCGACTGGCGAACGATCGTTAACGGTTCGGCGACTCGAGGGGGCTGATATGACCAAGCCTGATATCTCCAGGAATGCATCTCGGAAGCTGACCCTGCGCGGCGCCGCCGCGCTTCGGAAGCGTAAGGTGCGCGGCGCCGCCGCGCTGCTCGCAGCATCGGCGAGCATCGTGTTGTCCACGGCCGCCGCGCAGCCGCTGCAGGAGGAAGGCCAGGCGATCTTGAAGGATCGCAAGATCGGTTATGCGCTGACCCACAAGTACTGGGCCGTGTACGAGACCGAAGGCGCCAAGACCGAATGTCCGCAAGGCTTCAACGACGGGCCGCGCGAGCAGTTCAAGAAGCTCTACGGCGACGGTAAGAAACGTTCCATCGTCGAGGCGCAGTTGAAGCGCGAAGGCGAGCAGTGGCATCCGACCACCGAGCCCGAGTCGTTCAAGTTCCTCGAAGCCCAGGGCAACACCTCCTACGGCCTGAACCTGGACGGCAGGATCGGCCCCGAGGATTTCCTGAGCCCCGAAGGCGAAAAGGGCATCGATAATCAGCTGTATCGCGTGATCGGCTGCATCGGCCACTACCGCACCATGGGCACCATCAATCACTTCGAGAATCTGTTCATGCGCAGCTACGACGATGCCCGCATCGTGATCGAGCTGACCGAAGTGGATGACTTGAAGAATGACGATGCCGTGGTGGTGACGACCTATCGCGGCAGCGACGGTTTGTTACAGGACGCGACCGGCGAAGGCTTCATCCCCGGCGGCACACAACGTATCGACCTGCGCTGGGGCAAGGAATACGTGAGCCAGCTGAAGGGCAAGATCGTCGACGGCGTGCTCACCACCGAGCCGGCCGATCGCGTGATGCTGCCTTGGGGTGTGACATTCGGCACCAGCGGTCATCATATCTTCCGCGGCTTTCAGCTCAGCCTGAAGCTCGATCCGCAGGCGGCCGAGGGCCTGATGGCCGGCTACGTGGACGTGAAGGCATTCAATCATCATCTGAATACTTCCTGGTCCACGCATCATCACAGCTACGGTCAGCTGTCCTCGCCCTCGCAATACAAGGCGATGATGCGCCTGGCCGACGGCTATCCCGATCCCAAGACCGGCAAGAACACCGCCATCTCCTCGGCGGTGCGCGTCAAGTTCACGCAGGTCTATGTGCGCCAGCCCGAACAGCGGGAGCTGGTGTCGAAGAAGTGATATTCCGGGTGCGCAGGAAATTTCAGCCTGCGCACCCATGCTTGCCACGATCATGCAGAGAGACGCCTTCGCGGCGTGAATTTGGCGAAGAAATGACCGCGATGCGCTAGCTAGACTGCTCCCGCTACAACATGCAGACAACAAACGTTGTTAGGGGGCCGTCATGCTGCATTCACCCCGCCTGGATCGTCAGGCGGTGGCGCTCAAGCCGGCGCGTAACGCGCCGCTGACGCTGCGAATTCCCGAGCCCGCCGCCCGACCGGGCGAACCGGCCAACTTCAGTCAATTGCGCCTGTCGGCGCCGGGCGCGGTGCGACGCCCCGCGCTGGACACCGAAGCCCGCTCGATGCACGACCTCGCGTACGAGCTGATTCGCGTGCTCGACGACCGTGGCAACGCGGTCGGACCGTGGGCGCCCGATCTTTCCACGGCGACGCTGCTCGCTGGTCTTCGCACGATGTTGCTGACCCGTGTGTTCGACGAGCGCATGTATCGGGCGCAGCGTCAGGGCAAATGTTCCTTTTACGTGAGAAGCACCGGCGAGGAAGCGGTGACGGCCGCGCAGGCCGCGGCGCTCGAAAGCAGCGACATGTGCTTTCCGAGCTATCGTCAGCAGGGGCTGCTGATCGCGCGTGGCTATCCCATCCTCAAAATGATGGGGCAGGTTTATTCCAACACGCTCGATCCGCTGCTCGGCCGGCAGATGCCGGTGATGTACTCCAGTCGCGAGCACAATTTCTTCACCGTCTCGGGCAATCTCGGCACGCAGTTCATCCAGGCCGTGGGCTGGGCGATGGGCTCTGCCTTGAGTGGCGATACGCGCATCGCGGCGAGTTGGGTGGGCGATGGCACGACCGCTGAAGGCGACTTCCACTACGCGCTGACGTTCGCTTCAGTGTATCGCGCCCCGGTGCTCTTGAACGTCGTCAACAATCAGTGGGCGATCTCGTCTTTCCAGGGCATCGCCGGCGGCGATG
Source organism: Steroidobacter gossypii (assembly GCF_016801985.1). Lineage (GTDB taxonomy): Bacteria > Pseudomonadota > Gammaproteobacteria > Steroidobacterales > Steroidobacteraceae > Steroidobacter > Steroidobacter gossypii. The sequence goes on from NZ_JAEVLS010000002.1 coordinate 1,103,321, forward strand.
AAGCGCCGTTCGCCGCGCGCGCCATCGGCTATGGCCTGCCGGCCTTGCGCGTCGATGGCAACGATTTTCTTGCCGTGTACGCAGCGACCAGGTGGGCTGCACAGCGCGCACGCTCCAATCATGGCGCGACGCTGATCGAGTTGTTTACTTATCGAGCCGAGGCTCATTCGACCAGCGACGATCCAAGTCGCTATCGGCCGGCGGACGAAAGCGCGAAGTGGCCGCTGGGCGATCCGATCGCGCGTTTGAAGCAGCACCTGATCGAGCGGGGCGATTGGAGCGAGCAGAAGCACGCTGCGCTGCTGGAGGAAGTGACGCAGGAGGTTCGCGCCGTGCAGAAAGAAGCGGAGGCGAACGGCATTCACGGCAACAACAAAACTCACAGTCCGAAGACCATGTTCGACGGCGTGTTCAAGGATCCCGATCCGAGACTGCTGAAGCAGCGCCAGGAGGCGGGATACTGAGCATGGCGACGATGAACATGATTCAGGCCCTGAACTCGGCCATGGCCACCATGATGACGCGCGATCCGAAGGTGGTGGTGTTCGGCGAGGACGTGGGCTATTTCGGCGGCGTGTTTCGCGCCACCGACGGTTTGCAAAAGAAATTTGGCAGGCACCGCTGTTTCGATACGCCGATCGCCGAGGGCGGCATCGTCGGTGCAGCCATCGGCATGGGGGCTTACGGCATGCGGCCGGTGGTGGAGATCCAGTTCGCGGACTACATCTATCCGGCGTTCGATCAGATCACGTCCGAGGCGGCGCGCATCCGCTATCGCTCGGCCGGCGAGTTCGGTGTGCCCATCGTGGTGCGCTCGCCCTATGGCGGCGGCATCTTCGGCGGCCAGACGCACAGCCAGAGCCCGGAGGCGTTGTTCACGCACGTGGTGGGCTTGAAGGTGGTGATCCCTTCGACCCCGTATGACGCCAAGGGGCTGCTGATCAGCGCCATCGAAGATGACGATCCGGTGATGTTCTTCGAACCCAAGCGCCTGTACACCGGGCCGTTCGACGGCCGCCACGATGTGGCCGTGAAACCCTGGTCGGTGCACCCGGCCAGCGAGGTGCCCGAGGATTACTACAAGGTGCCGCTCGGCAAAGCGTCGGTGGTGCGCGAAGGCGACGAGGTGACCGTGCTGGCTTACGGAACGATGGTGCATGTCGCGCTCGCCGCTGCGAAGGAGAGCGGCGTGGACGCCGAGGTCATCGATCTGCGCAGCCTGATTCCACTCGACATGGAGACGATCGCGGATTCGGTCAACAAGACCGGTCGCTGCATCGTGGTTCACGAGGCGACCAAGACCAGCGGCTTCGGCGCGGAGCTGGCGGCGTTGGTGCAGCGTGAATGTTTCTATCAGCTGGAGGCGCCGGTGGAGCGCGTGACGGGTTGGGATATTCCTTATCCGCACGCCTTCGAATGGCAGTACTTCCCCGGCCCGGCGCGCGTCGGGGCGGCGCTGCGCCAGGCGCTGGAGGCATAACGATGGGTCAGTACAGCTTCAAGCTGCCCGACGTGGGCGAGGGCACGGCCGAGGCCGAGATCGCCGAGTGGCGCGTGAAAGTGGGCGACCGCGTCGAGGAAGATCAGCCGCTGGTCGACATGATGACCGACAAGGCCACCGTCGAGCTGACCTCGCCGGTCGCCGGCGTCGTGCAAAGCATCGCCGGCAAGGCCGGCGAGAAGGCGGCTGTGGGATCGGTGCTGGTCGTGCTGGAAACCGCTGGCTCCGACTCGGCCCCTGAGCCGACAAAGCAAGTCGCCGCCGAGCAAAGCAGTCCGGTCGCCGCCGTCGAGGACAAACATTCCTTGGCCGTCGATCAGAGTTCTCGCATTGCCGCTGTTCAGAGGGAACAAACGTCGGCCGGTCAAAGCAGATCAGCGGCAGCGGCGGCGAAGCCAGCCCCGATCAATGCGGTCGCGCAAGCGGCTGTGGAACAGCGCCGCACGGGCACCGGGCCGGTGGCGTTGTCGGACGTTACTTTCAAACGCGGCGGCGAACAGCAGGCGCGTCCACTGCGTGGCCAGCGGCCGGCGGCGTCGCCTGCCGTCCGACGGCGAGCGGATGAGCTCGGGATCAAGCTGCAGTACGTTCGTGGCAGCGGTCCGAGTGGTCGCATCATGCACTCGGATCTGGATGCGTTTCTCGCCAGCGAGGCGGCAGGAGAAACAGTCGGCAGCGCGGCGAACGATAGCAGCCTGGGCGAAGCCCCGAACTATCTGTATGCCAAGCTCACTGGCGGCGAAGATGTCGCAGTCATCGGCCTGCGACGACAAATCGCCGAACGCATGCAGGCGGCGAAACGTCACATTCCCCACTTCACCTATGTGGAAGAAGTCGACGTCACCGAGCTCGAACAGCTGCGCGCGCATCTGAACGCCACGCGCGCTCCGGGTCAGCCAAAACTGACCTTGCTTCCGTTCCTCATGCGCGCTCTGGTCCGAGTGCTGCGTGAGTTCCCACAGATGAATGCCACGTACGACGACGAAGCGGGCATCATCCATCGCAGCGCTCCAGTGCACATCGGCATGGCAGTACAAACAACTCGTGGCCTGCTCGTCGCCGTCATCAAGCACGCCGAAGCGCGTGATGTTTGGGACTGCGCAACGGAAGTTTCGCAACTGGCAACCGTCGCACGCGACGGCAAAGCATCGCGAGAGCAACTGACGGGCTCGACCATCACGATCACCAGCCTCGGCCCGCTCGGCGGCGTGTCGGCGACACCGGTCATCAACCGCCCCGAGGTGGCCATCATCGGCCCGAACAAGATCGTCGAGCGCCCCGTGGTGCGCGACGGTCAGATCGTGATCCGCAAAATGATGAACCTGTCGTCCTCGTTCGATCATCGGGTCATCGACGGCGCCGAGGCCGCCGAGTTCATTCAACGGCTGCGCTCGGTGCTCGAGCAACCCGCCACCATTTTCGTCCGGTGACTCATGAGCGAAACCATCAAGACGCGAGTGTTGGTAGTAGGCGGCGGCCCCGGCGGCTATGTCACGGCGCTGCGCGCGGCTCAACTCGGCTTGCAAGTCACGTTGGTGGAAGGCGACCGGCTCGGCGGCACCTGCCTGATCCGCGGCTGCATTCCGTCGAAGGCGCTGATTCACGCGGCGGCCAAATTCAGCAGCGTGCGTGAGGCCGCGAAGCAGGGCGGCAGCTTGGGCATCTCCCTGAGCGTCGAGCCGACCCTGAACCTGAGCGAGACCGTGCGCTGGAAAGACGGGGTGGTGAATCGTCTCAACGAAGGCGTGGCCGGGTTGCTCCGTCGCGCCAAGGTGCAAGTGATCTCCGGCTGGGCCAGCTTCAACGATGCCAGATCCTGTGTCGTGCAGACCGCATCGGGGGCGGTGACCATCACCGCCGAGCACGTTGTGCTGGCAACCGGCTCCGAGCCGGTGGCGTTGCCGGGCCTGCCGTTTGGCGGTCCCATCATTTCCTCGACCGAAGCGCTGTCGCTGCAAAGCTTGCCTCGCAGCCTCGCCGTGATCGGTGCTGGCTACATCGGCCTCGAGCTGGGGTCGGCGTTCCGGAAGCTGGGTGTCGATGTGACCGTGCTCGAAGCCCAGGATCGCATCCTGCCGCTTTATGACAGCGCCTTGGTCAAGCCGGTCGCACGCTGGCTGGAGCGGGCCGGGGTGGCCGTCCATCTGGGCGCGACGGTGATGGGCTTCGAAGCAGGCTCGCTGTTCGCTCGCAGTCAGGACGGCAAGACGCTGGCAGTGAAGGCGGAGCAAGTGCTGGTCACCGTCGGTCGCCGGCCACGCACACAGGGCTGGGGTCTGGAGAACATGGGCGTGGACATGAGCGGCCGGTTTGTTTACGTCGACGATCAATGCCGCACCTCGATGCGAAATGTGTGGGCCATCGGCGATCTGGTGGGCGAGCCCATGCTCGAACACAAGGCGGCCGCGCAAGGCGAGATGGTGGCGGAGCTCATCGCGGGTCAGCGCCGGCGCTTCAATCCGGTCGCGATCCCCGCGGTGTGTTTCACCGAGCCCGAGATCGTCAGCGTGGGCCTGTCGCCGGGCGATGCCGGCGCGGGCGACATCGAAGTCATCAACGCGCAGTTCCCGTTCGCGGCCAACGGTCGTGCGCTGTCGATGGAAGCAAGCGACACCGGCGGCTTCGTTCGCGTGGTGGCGCGCAAACACGATCGGCGCTTGCTTGGGATTCAAGCGGTGGGTGCGCACGTCTCCGAGCTTTCAGGCGAGTTTGCGCTGGCGCTCGAGATGGGCGCGACGCTCGAGGACATCGCCGGCGTCATTCACGCACACCCCACACTGTCCGAAGCATTCTTCGAGACCGCGCTGGCGGGTCTCGGCCATGCCCTGCACGTGTGAGCCAACAGGAGGACAAAGCGAGATGAGCGGCGGCCTCGACAAAATCGACTACAAGATCCTGTCGGTCCTGCAGCAGGATGCGTCATTGTCGGCGGCCGAAGTCGCCGAGTCGGTCGGCCTGTCGCAATCCCCCTGCTGGCGACGCATCCAACGCCTGAAGGACGACGGCTACATCACCAAGATCGTGGCGCTGCTCGATCGCCAGAAGCTCGGCCTGCGCGCGCAACTGTTCGTGCAGGTCAAGGTGGTCAAGAACGACCGCGCCAGCCTCGCCGAATTCTCCGAGGCGATCCGGGCTTTTCCCGAAGTCATGGAGTGCCACGTGGTGTTGGGCGTGTTCGACTTCCTGCTGCGCGTGGTGGCCAAGGACATGGACGCTTACGAAACCTTCTACTTCGAAAAGCTGTCCCGCGTGCCGCACATCCTCGAAGTGACTTCCTACGTGGCGGCTTCGGAGATCAAGACCACCACCGCGTGGCCGTTGCAGATCTAGCAACGGGCCGCGCATCGAACGCACCACCACCCTCGCAAGGCGCATGCCGTGCGAGGCGCTCGCCCGTTCCTCCAATACCTGAAACCTTTTTCATAAATTCCCGGGAATTTCGTTAGCGTCTTGCGTCCGACAAGATTACATGCCATTACATGCATCACTACGCTACCAAACGCACCGAGGTTGATATTTAAAGCCAGCGAACAAGCCCAACGCACAAAATCGTCCTAAGACATGCCTTGAAGACAGGAAAGCCCGACCAGCACATCGAGGCTTCCAAATTTGTTAGGGGGAATGATGGAAGGTCTGGACAAGATCGATCTGAAAATCTTGCGCGCGCTTCAGGAGGATGCGTCGCACTCGGCCGCCGAAATCGCCGATTCGGTAGGCCTGTCGCAGTCGCCCTGTTACCGGCGCATCCAGCGCCTGAAGGAAGAGGGCTATATCACCCGGATCGTGGCCATGCTGGATCGGCGCAAACTCAACCTGCTCACCCAGCTGTTCGTGCAGGTGAAGGTTATTCGCAACGACCAGCAAAGTCTGCAGGAGTTCACCGATTACATTCGCAGCTTCCCGGAAGTGCTCGAATGTCACGTGATCCTGGGCGCCTACGATTTCCTGTTGCGCGTGGTGGTGCGCGACATGGAAGCCTACGAGAAGTTTTATTTCGGCAAGCTGTCCACCGTGCCCAACATCCGCGAAGTGAATTCGTTCGTGGCTGCCTGGGAAGTGAAGTCGACGACCTCGCTGCCCCTGAAGGTCTGACGCGCGCATGCCGTCCGCTGTTGGCGCTAGAGGTTGCGCATACATCATGCGCAACACGCGAATGGCGGAGGCATTTCCGCGAAGTTCCTGCCCAAGCGCAGGAGTAGGCTTCTGTAGCAACGAACCGCTGCGCTCGACGTAGCGGTCACAAACGGCCCGCAAGGGCTCACTAGAGCAGCACTGCTCGGGGGATACGGCGATGAATCGAGCTTCCAAGCTTTTCGGCGGCACTCTGCTTGCAATGAGCATGTTCGCCGTCAGCCTGACGGTGCACGCCGAAGACGTGCAAGTCACATTGAGTGGCGATCAGGAAGTGCCGGCGGTGACCACGGCCGCCAAGGGCGAAGGCACGATCTCCGTCGCCGCCGACAAGAGCGTGACGGGCAAAGTGACCACCACCGGCGTGGAAGGCGTCGCAGCTCATATCCATCTCGCGGAGCCCGGGAAAAATGGGCCGCCAGTGATCACACTCGTCAAGTCGGCGGACAACACCTGGAGCACGCCCGAGGGCGCCAGGCTCACCGATGAGCAGTATCAGGCGTTCAAGGCCGGCAATCTGTATGTGAACGTGCACAGCGCGAAACACAAGAGCGGCGAGATCCGCGGTCAGCTGAAACCGTAAGCCAGTCGTGGCGCGGGGGGTACCAGATCCATCACGGGCCGCATCGGCAGCTGCACAGAACATGAGCAAACGCAAATTCGACGGTGGCGTGCGCGTCGCCGCCACCTGGGTCACGCTCGGTCTCACGTTTGGAATGGCGCTGCTCGCAGCGCTGTCATTCGCCAATTCGAGCCAGGCGGACAGTTCACTGCCCACCTCGGGCGATCAAGCCAATTCATTGATCGAGCGTGGGCGATACCTGGCGCGCGCCGGCAACTGCGTCAGCTGTCACACCGCGCCGGACGGCCCCGCATTCGCCGGTGGCCTCGCGTTCCAGACGCCGTTCGGCAAGTTGTATTCGACCAATATCACGCCCGATCCGGAGACCGGCATCGGCAAGTGGACCGAGCAACAGTTCGAGCGCGCGGTGCGCGAAGGCGTGCGGCCCGACGGCGCGCATCTGTATCCTGCATTCCCATACACCGCCTATACCAAGATCAGCGACGAAGATGTCTCGGCGTTGTTCGCGTATCTGAAGATCGTCAAGCCGGTGAACTTCACGCCGCCGGAGAACGAAATGGGTTTCCCGGCCAATCAGCGCTGGGCGCTCGGCCTGTGGAAGGCGCTGTTCTTCGAGGAAGGCCGTTTCCAGGCGGACAGCAAACAAACTCCCGAGTGGAATCGCGGCGCTTACCTGGTCGAAGGCCTGGGCCACTGCTCGGCCTGTCATTCGCCGCGCAATTTCATGGGCGCGGAAAAGACCAGCATGGCCATGACCGGCGGCGAGTACACCGACAAAGTGCCGAGCGGCGAGTACCGCGAGTGGTCCGCGCCCAATCTTACCGATGTGCCGAACGGCCTGGGGTCGTGGCCGGTGGAAGAGGTGGCCGCCTATCTGAAGACCGGCCGCAACGCGTTCAGCGAGACCCATGGGCCGATGAACGAAGTCATCTTGAACAGCACGCGGCATCTGAGCGACGCCGATGTGAAGGCCATGGCGGTGTACCTGAAGAGTCTGCCGGGCAACGTAGGAAACATCGGCAAGCCGGCCAGCGCGCAAGTGCTCAAGGACGGCGAGACGCTCTACAACGTCAACTGCGGCACGTGTCACCAACCCGACGGTCTGGGCGCGTTGAGCGCCGACGCCGGCGCCAAGCTGGTCGGCAATCCCATGGTGCAAGCGAGCAATCCCGCCTCGCTGATCAACGTGATTCTGTATGGACCGCACCTGGCGAAGCTGCCGGGCCCGAAGCGCTGGAAGGACATGCCGGAGTTCGGCAGCAAGCTGGCCGACGAGGAGATCGCCGCCATCGCCAGCTACATGCGCGCTGCCTGGGGCAACGTCGGCGGGGCGGTCACCGAAGAACAAGTGGCCAAGCAGCGCTAAGCTGTCCGGTCCTACAGCCAGCGGCGGGGGTTGAATGAATAAACTGGTTTGGTTGCTGATCGCCGTGGTCGGCGCGTTCGCCATCGGCGGGCTCGCCGTGCATCGGGGCGAGTCCATCAATGCGATGTGGATCATCGTCGCGGCCGGCTGCGTCTATGCCATCGGCTATCGGCTATATAGCAAGTGGGTAGCGGCGAAGGTGCTGGTGCTGGATGCAGCCCGCGCAACCCCTGCGGTGCGCATCAATGACGGCCGTGACTTCGTGCCGACCAACAAATGGATCGTGTTCGGTCATCACTTCGCCGCCATCGCCGGCCCGGGTCCGTTGATCGGCCCGACCCTGGCCGCGCAGTTCGGTTACTTGCCTGGCACGTTGTGGATCCTGGTCGGCGCGGTGCTCGGCGGCTGCGTGCAGGACATGACGGTGTTGTTCCTGTCCACACGACGCAACGGACGCAGCTTGGGACAGATGGCGCGCGACGAGCTCGGGCCGATCGGCGGTTATGCGGCCATGCTCGGCACGCTGGTGATCATGGTGATCCTCATCGCCGTGCTGGGCCTCGTGGTGGTCAACGCCATGCGCCACAGCCCGTGGGGCACGTCGACCGTATTCGCGACCATTCCCATCGCGCTGCTGATCGGCATCTACATGCGAGACATTCGTCCGGGCCGCGTGCTCGAGGCATCGGTGCTGGGCGTCGCGCTGCTGTTGTTCGCGGTGGTCGGCGGCGGCTGGATCGACAGTCATCCGACCTTGCGGACGTTCTTCGATCTCGACGCCATCACGCTGGCGTGGTTCGTCATCGGCTACGGCTTCATCGCCGCGGTGCTGCCGGTCTGGCTGCTGCTCGCGCCGCGCGACTATCTCTCGACGTTTCTAAAGCTCGGCACGGTGGTGCTGCTCGCCGTCTCGGTCATCGTGATGCGGCCCGACATTCAAATGCCGGCGTTGACGCAATTCATCGATGGCACGGGCCCGATCTTCGGCGGCACGCTGTTTCCGTTCGTGTTCATCACGATTGCGTGTGGCGCCATCTCGGGTTTTCACGCGCTGGTGTCCAGCGGCACCACGCCGAAGTTGATCGGCAACGAAGCCGATGTGCGCATGATCGGTTACGGCAGCATGATGCTGGAGTCGGGGGTCGCCATCATGGCGATGATCGCCGCGACCATGCTCGATCCAGGGGTGTTCTTCGCCATCAACAGCGGGCCCGGCGCGGTCGGCGCGACGCCGGAAGCGGCGGTCGCGACCATCACCAGCTGGGGCTTCCCGGTGACGGTCGAGCAGATGCAGGCGCTCGCGGCCGAGATGGGCGAGAGCACCTTGTTTGCTCGCACCGGCGGCGCGCCGTCGCTTGCGGTCGGCATGGCCAGCATTTTCGCCTCGACCTTCGGTCAGCACATGATGGCGCTGTGGTACCACTTCGCGATCATGTTCGAAGCGGTGTTCATCCTGACCACGCTCGACGCGGGCACGCGCGTCGGTCGCTTCATGCTCCAGGATGCGCTCGGGCACGTGTGGCCCAAGATGGGGCAGACCTCGTGGTACCCCTCGGTGCTGATTTCGAGCGCGTTGATCGTGGCGGGCTGGGGCTACTTCCTGTATATCGGAGTCATCGATCCGAACGGCGGCATCAATATTCTGTGGCCGTTGTTCGGTATCTCCAACCAGTTGCTGGCCGGCATCGCTCTGTGTATCTGCACGGGCATCCTGGTGAAGCAGGGTAAGGTGCGTTATTCGTGGGTAACGGGCGTGCCGCTGGCATGGCTCACGCTCGTGACCACCACGGCGACCTGGGAAAAGGTCGTCTCCGACGATGTGCGTATCGGCTTTCTGGCCGCTGCCGATCAGATCGCATCGAAACTGGCTGCTGGCACGCTGCCGCCCGAACAAGCGGCGGTCGCGCCACAGCTGATCTTCAATCAACGTCTCGATGCCGTGCTGGCGATCGTGCTGACCCTGATCCTCTGGATCGTGATCGCCGATACCGCCCGCGTGTGCTTGCGAGTCGTGCAAGGGTTGCCGGTGCCGCCCAGCTCGGAGGCGCCGGCTCGAGGAGCGGCATGATTCATTCGATTCGCAGATCTCTTCCCGCTAACACCTGGTCCACCGAGGACATCCGATTGCTGCGCCAACTGGCCACGAGCGGCGCATCGCTCGAGACGATGGCCGTCACGCTGCGCCGGACGCCCTCGGCGATCAGAAACAAGGCGACCATGCATGGCATCTCCCTCAGACGCTGCGGCGAGAGCTTGACTTCGGAAGCCGTCAGCGCATGAAACGGACTCTCCGCGCGGCGCTTGCAATCGCGACGCTGTACGGCGGGTCGCTCTGTGTCGCTCACGCGGCGCAGAGCCCGCTCGAAATCAACGCATGTGAGTTGCTGACGCCGGCGGAGATCAGCGCAGCCATCGGGCTGCCCGTCGATAACGGCCGTCGACAGGACGAGGGCATGTCGCGCGATGGGCAGTATTCATCGTCCTGCATCTGGATGATCGAGCCCGGCAAGGCGCCGGATGCAACCGCGCCGGCGCGGGGACGACGCTTCGTTATCCTCAACGCCATGCAGTGGCCGGCCGGCCGCGACATGGCCAGGAAATTCCTGCAGGCGTTTCACGATTCGGCCGAGAAGGGCATCATCGCCTCCAAGCCCTCGCCGCGAAAGTTCGGCGACGAAGCTTTATGGTGGGGCGATGGCCTGGCGGTGCGCCGGGGCGATGTGAGCTTCGGTCTTTCGGTGTTCATGCCACAGCGGAACGGAGTACGCACCAGCGCCATGGAAGAAAAACTCGCGCCACACGTGCTACGGCGGCTGGATCAAAAGAGCGCGGTCTGAAGTAAGATCCGGGCGTCCAAGTTCCCCAGTCTCCCAAGGCGTCCAGGAGGAACCATGTATCGCTTACGCACGCTGATCGTCACCGCCGTTGTCACCGGAGCGCTCGCCGGCACCGCGCTGGCTCACCATGGCTGGAGCGGTTACGAGTCGGAGCTGCAGAAGGTGTCGGGCGTCATCGAGCAGACCAGCTATGCCAATCCGCATGGCTCGATTCAGTTGAAGACCGCCGACAAGAGCTGGGAGGTCATCCTGGCGCCGCCTTCGCGCATGACCAATCGCGGTCTCACCGAAGCAATGCTCAAGGTCGGCACGACCGCGACGGTCGAAGGCTATCGGAGCACCAGCGATGAGCAGGAGATGCGCGCCGAGCGCATCACCGTCGCAGGCAAGACTGTCGAACTGCGCTAGTTCCTGTCCTAAGCGCGCACCAGCGTTCCGCCCGCGGCCTGCCATTCGTTTTGCAGATAGGCAGTGTCCGCGTCGGAACGCGCTTGCACGCCGATCAGCACGCCGCCCCCGCGGATGTGACTTTCGTATTCCTCGATGCGTCCCTTGGGAATGCCCCAATTGGTGAGCAGGCCGACCAGTCCACCGGCCACGCCCGCCGCTGCGCCGGCCGCCAATGCAACTGCGATCGGACCTGCGAAGATCACACCCGGAAGCAAAGCTGCCGTGCCTACGGCAGCAAGCGCGGTACCGATGGTTGCGGCCGTGCCGCCCGGCGGACCACCCACCTTGTCCGCGGCGGGTTGTTGCGACGGTTGTTTCTTTTCGGTGCTCTCGGCGGCCTTGTCGGCCAGCTCGGTTTCGACCTGATCGACTTTGAAATGGCGACGGCGGGTTTCCTCCGACAGCACCAGGTTGATGTCGTCACGCGTGTAGCCGCGCGACAACGCCGCTCCGTAGGCGCGCTCCACGCCGGCCGCGTCTGTGAACAATGCCGTCACCATCGCTGCATTGCCAATCGAAGGCGTCATAGGCCCCCCATGAAGATGATCGGGAGAGGATTGGGAGATGTTTGCTGCGGGATCGCTCCTGGCGGTTCACCTGCCCAACGCCATGCCGGCAGGGATCGTTCCGCCGCCTCGCCGCGATGACGGTTGCCATTCCTGATTTGTCTGAGTTATAAAGCCCTCCTCAGACGGGGGAACAACATGCAAGCAATAAGAACGGCGCTCGCCGCGGGCGTGCTGCTGATCGTGGGCGGCTGTCTGCTCGATGCGCCCGATCCGACGGTCGACGCCAACGCCATCACTCACAACGACCTGGCGGTTCACGATCCATCGGTGATTCGCGCCGACGACGGCAGTTTCTATGTATTCGGCTCGCATCTGGCGGCGGCGCGCAGCACCGATCTGATGAACTGGCAGTACGTCGCCAATGGCGTGGACCCGACCAATCCGCTGTACAGCACGATTCCTGCCGCGGGCAACGAGTGGACCGGAGCGCCAGGCTCCTGGGCCGCCGATGTCATCAAGCTCAAGAACGGCAAATATCACTTCTACTACAGCTTCTGCGGCATTCCGCCGGACGGCGAGTGCACCGGGCCGCGCTCCTATCTCGGCCTGGCCACGTCGGATCACATCGACGGGCCATACGTCGATCAAGGCATCTTTCTGCGCTCGGGCATGTCGGCGGCCGAGATTGCCGCGGGGTATGGGCCCGAAGGCATCGAACGTTACGACGCGACCATTCATCCCAATACCATCGACCCGGATGTTTTCTACGATCGGCAGGGCCGCTTGTGGATGACCTACGGCTCGTACTCCGGCGGCATCTTCATCCTGCGAATGGACGAAACCACCGGCAAGCCGCTGCCCGGACAAGGCTACGGCAAACACCTGGCGGGCGGCGACCACAGCGCCATCGAAGGCAGCTACATTCTTTACAGCCCGCAGACCGGCTATTACTACCTGTTCGCATCGTTCGGCGGCTTTGTTTCCACCGACGGTTACAACATTCGCATCGCACGCTCGCGCAATCCCGATGGGCCCTATCTCGACGCGGCAGGGCGCGATCTGGCGCAGGCCCGTGGCAATTGGGACAGCATCGCGCCGTATGGAGTGAAGCTGATGGGCGGCTTCAACTTCGCGGCCGCACCGGGCGACCGGGAAAGCTCGCGCGGCTATGTTTCGCCAGGCCACAACTCCGCGTATTACGATCCTGCAACCAAGAAACATTTCCTCATCACTCACACACGATTTCCGAACCGGGGCGAAGCGCATTCGATCCGGGTGCACGAGCTGTTCGTCAATGCCGATGGCTGGCTGGTCGCCTCCCCGCATCGCTATGTGCCCATTCAGGGCAACAACATCGTCGACGCCAACGATGCGCTGGGCGATTACAAGTTCATCGATCTGGGCAAGGACATCAACCGGCAACCCAAGCAGTCGGTCTATGTTTCCTTGAACGCCGACTACACCATCAGCGGCGAAGTCACCGGCCAGTATCGGCGTTATTTCGCCGACCCGAGCCGCATCAGCATCCAGCTGGACGGCGTGGCGCAGAGCTTCGAGGGCCGGCTCGCGTGGCAATGGAACGAAGCGGCGGGTCGCCTCGTGCCGGTGTTCACGGCGGTGAACAGCGAAGGCGTGTCGATCTGGGGCTCGAAGCTCGAAAAGCGCACCACACGCCAGGCGCTCAAGGACGTGGCCGCCAGTTTGACGCTGCCCGAGACGATCAAGGGCGGCACATTGGATCTGCCGACGCGCGGCACGCGTGCGGCCACTATCGTGTGGAGCTCGAGCGATACCTCGGTCATTCAGGCCGATGGCACGGTCAATCGGCCCAACGTGGGTGAGGGCGACCGCACCGTCACGCTCACGGCGACCATCACATTGAATGGCGTCACCACGCGGCGTGAGTTTCAGGTCACGGTGCCGGCGCGGCTGCCGTTCAATCGCGTGGCGCATTTCGGTTTCGAGAATTCGTTGGGCGAGCAGCTCGGGCGCTTTACCGCCGCCACCGCCACTGGCGATCGCATCTGGAATGTGGGCGCGGTGGGGTTCGGCGCCGGTCAGCAAGGACAGGCGGTGGATCTGGATGGCGCTTCAGGTGTGTTGCTGCCCGAGGGAGTGATCGACAACTACGAATACACCGTGTCGTTCTGGGCGCATCCACGGACGCTGACTGGATTTACGCCGGCGTTTTTCGGCGCGGTCGATGAGCAAACCGACGCCGCCGGCATGCCGTCCTCGAACCGTTGGATCAGCCTGGTGCCGCAGAGCTGGGACGGCAACACCATGCTGTGGAGTGGCAGCGAAGCGTGGTTCGACGGTAGCGCCGGCGAACGAATCCCGGCGAATGCCTGGACGCACGTGGCGTTCTCGGTGAATCGCGGCGTCGTGTCCGTGTACTTGAACGGCGTGCGCAAGTTCTCCGCTGGAACGCTCAGCGATTTCTTCAGCACGCGCGCCGGCAAGTTCGCGCTCGGCGTGAACTACTGGGATGCGCCGTTCAACGGCCTGATCGATGAGTTGAAGATCTATGAGGCAAGCTTGTCGGCCGCCGAAATTCGCGGCCTGGACATCGATGGTTTGTCCGGCCCGCAGTTGTTGCAGTCGGCGGTGCAGATTCTCGATCTGGGCAATGTGAGCGCCGTGCAGGACGATCTGCCGCTGTTGCGTACCGGGCCTTACGCGTCGGCGGTGAGCTGGCAATCTTCGCGCCCGGAGGTGGTGAGCCCGACCGGTGAGGTGACGCGTCCGGGACGCGACTCGCCCGATGTGGACGTGACATTGACGGCCACCCTTACCTTGAACGGGATGCAGGCCACCAAGACGTTCAACGTGACAGTGCGTTCGCTCGCGCCGCCGTCGCCGGTTGCCGCGTATGACTTCGAGAACGATCTGAATGCATCGGCCGGAGCATTTGGACCGGGTGTCGTGGTCGGCAGTCGGCCCGATCAGGGCGGCGGCGACGTTTCGTTTGCAGCGGGCGCGGCAGGCCGCGCTCTGGTGCTGAACGGCGCCTCGGGCGTGCGCTTGCCGGACGGGCTCATCGACGATCACAGCTATTCCATTTCGCTCTGGCTGCAGCCCACGGCGGTGTCGCAGTTCACGCCCGCGCTGTTCGGCTGGGCCAGCGATTCGAGCTGGATCAGCGTGTTGCCGCGTGGCCCGGGCTCGACACAACCGACCATGCTGTGGTCGGGCACCGCCTGGTTCGACGGCTCGTTCAACACATCGATCCCAGTGGGCGCCTGGTCGCATCTGGTCATGACGGTCGATCAGGGCACGTTGCGGCTGTATCTGAATGGCGCGCTGGTCAACACGATGACGGGTTTCCCGGATGTGTTCACGCCCGCCGCGCAGCGGCAGTTCGCGCTCGGCGTGAACTTCTGGGATACGCCGTACCAGGGGCTGATCGATCAGCTGAAGATCTACGATGAACCGGTGGGCGCCGAACAGGTGGCGCAGTTGTACGCCGAAGGCGGCTGAGGGCTGACGGAACAAATCGCCGCTATCGCTCATCAATCCGGAGGGCCGTAAACTCTTCCAACTCCACTGACACGGGTCACGCCCATGCGTATCGCAAAGCTGCTGTGCTTACCGCTTCTGGCTGTCTGGCTGAGCGCGTGCGGCGTCAACCCGGTCACGGGCAAAAAGGAGATTCAGTTCATCTCCGAGGCCCAGGAGATAAAGCTCGGCGAGCAGCACTACGCACCCACCCAACAGAGCGAGGGCGGCGATTTCGACGTGCTGCCGGATCTCACCGCCTACGTGCAGGAAGTGGGGCAGAAGCTGGCCGCGGTGGCGGATCGTCAGCTGCCGTACGAGTTCGTGGTGCTGAACAATCCCGTGCCCAATGCCTGGGCGCTGCCGGGCGGCAAGATCGCGATCAACGTCGGTTTGTTGTCGGAGCTGAAGAACGAGGCCGAGCTCGCCGCCGTGCTCGGGCACGAGATCGTGCATGCGGCCGCAAGGCACGGCGCCAAGGCGCAGGAACGCGGCACCCTCATGCAGGTCGGGCTGGCCGCGGCGCAGATCGGTGCAGCCATCAGCGACGTCGACGCCACCGTCGCCAATCTGGCGCTCAGCGGGGCGGGCGTCGGCGCGCAGCTGATCCAACAGAAGTACGGTCGGGATCAGGAGCTGGAGAGCGACGAGTACGGCATGAAGTACATGAAGGCGGCCGGCTATGATCCGCAGGGCGCCATCACCTTGCAGGAAACATTCGTGCGGCTGTCGCAACAGGAAGGCGCCAAGGCCCGCGGCTGGCTGGAAGGCTTGTTTGCTTCGCATCCGCCGTCGGAAGAGCGCGTCGCCAAGAACAAGGAAACCGCCGCGCGCCTTGGCGCCGGTGGCGATCTCGGTCAGGAGCGCTACCAGGCCCGGTTGCAGCCGTTCCGCAAGATCGAACCCGCCTATGACAAGTTCGAGCAAGCCATGGTGGCGGCCCGTGCCAAGGAGTACAGCAAGGCGCAGTCGCTGGTGGAGGAGGCCATCAAGATCGAGCCGAAGGAAGGCCGCTTCCACGAGTTCCTGGGCGAGATGCAGCTGGCGCAGAAGAAGCCCGAACAGGCCATCGCGCACTATCAAAAGGCCATCGATCTGAATCCCGATTATTTCGGTTCGTATCTCGGCGCGGGCGTCGCGCAGTTTCAGACCGGCAATAAAGCGCGGGCCGAAGAGTGGCTGACCAAGAGCGTCGAGCTGCTACCCACCGCCCCGGCGGCTTATTACCTGGGAACGATCGCGCGCGACCGCGGCGATCGCGGCAAGGCGATGGAATATTTCCGAGCGGCTGCGACCTCGCAGAGCCAGATCGGGCAGCGCGCCGCGGCTGAGTTCGTGCGCATGGACTTGCCGCAGAACCCGGGCAATTACGTGGCCACGCAAGGGCAGATCGATGCGCAGGGTCGCGTCGTCGTGGTCATTCAAAATCGCTCGCCGGCGCCGCTGGTCGGCATTCAAGTGACGCCGGTGCTCGTCGACGGTGCAGGGCGGGTTGCGCAGCAAGGCGCGCCGGTCGTGATCCGCTCGGTCGTGCAACCCGGGCAGCAAGCCGCGGCTCAGACAGGCATCGCCAGCATCGCTCAGGCGCAGTTGCCGTACCTGAGATTCCGCGTCGATGGCGCCAAGGTGGCCGAGTAAGCCCGCGTGTGGAACGCGTTGCTGGCGTTTGTGGCCGGCGCGCTGCTGTCGGCCGTTTATTTCCTGCTGAAGAATCGCCGCCACACACCCTATCTGAATCTCGATCTGGAGGCGCTACCGGCGCTGAACGAAGACCTGCAGACGCTCGCCGGGCTGACGGACGGCGTGGTGAGCGCCGGCAACGACTGTCGGATCCTGCAGAATGGCGCATTATTTCCTGCGATGGAAGCGGACATCGCCGCCGCACGGCATTGCATCCATCTGGAAACATTCGTCTGGACCGCGGGCACGCTCGAGCGTCGTTTTGTCGAGCTGCTCAGTCGCAAAGCGCGCGAAGGGGTCAAGGTCCGGCTGCTCATCGATGCGATGGGCGGCATCGGCAGCGATGACGAGAACTTGAAGCGCGCCGCCGCGGCGGGTGTGGAGCTGTCGCTCTACTGCAAGCCCCACTGGTGGAATCTGCGCCGCTTCAATCACCGCACGCATCGCAAGCTGCTGATCGTCGACGGCCTGGTCGGCTACACGTTCGGACATGGCATTGCCGACCAATGGCTGGGCAATGGCGAGGATGAGAAACATTGGCGCGACACTGCCGTGCGCGTCGAAGGGCCGGCGGTGCAGGGATTGCAGGCGGTGTTCGTCGAGAACTGGATCGAGGAGAGCCATTGCGTGCCGACGGGCGAGGGCTGCTTTCCGCAGCTCGAGGCCAAAGGCGACAGCGATGCGCACGTGGTCAGCAGCGCATCGGGAGATGCGATTTCTTCCGTGGCGTTGCTCTACACCGTCGCCATCGCCTGTGCGCGCCGCGAAGTCATCATTCAGAATCCCTATTTCGCGCCGGACGACGGCATGTGCGATCTGCTGGCAATGATGGCCAAGCGCGGCGTGGCGGTTCATCTGATGGTTCCCGGCAAGCATACCGACAGTCCGTTCGTGCGTCGCGCGGGCTGTCACTTGTACGGCCGATTGCTCGCCGGCGGCGTGCGGTTATATGAGTTCGAGCCCACCTTGCTGCATCAGAAGATCGTCATCGTGGATGAGATCTGGTCGCACATCGGCTCCACCAATTTCGATGCGCGCTCGCTGTCGTTGAACGAAGAGGCAGGCATCGGCATCCGAGATGCGAACCTCGCGCGAGAGCTCAAGGGAGCGTTCGAGAACGACTTGCGCCGTAGTCGCGAGTTGACGCTGGAACAGTGGCGACGACGGCCGTGGCGTAGCCGGGCGTTCGACTGGATCGCGTACCGGGTACACGATCAGCTCTAGCCAGCCGCCCTCTAAGAAGCAGGCAGCTGCACGCGGACTTCGTGTCCGCCATTCGCGCCAGGCTTGCTCTCGATGACGCCGGAGAGCTCCGCCACGATGCCTGTCACCGCCTCCTCGATGAACGACGATGGGCGGGCTTGGGTGCGCGAATCGATGATCTCGAACTGCACGCGGCCTTGCACGGTGCGGCCCGCGATGCGAGTTTCACCGCCGCTCGGTTGCGCATCGATGCTTTCGGTCAACAGCGCAAGACCAAGCAATCGCAGCCGGCAGGGCGGCGCGGTCACTCTGAGATCGTCGCTGAAGTCCTGCCGTATGCGGATGTTGTTGCGAGCCGCATCGTTGGTCAGGAACTTCGCCAGATCCATCAGCAGCTCTCGCATCGATACCGCCACTGGCGACTGCGGCTCCGGAGCCAGGCTGTCCAGCACGCGCTCGAGACCGCGCTCGTGATTGGTGATGGCCTGTTGCACGAAGCTGGTCAGCTGATCGAGCGGCACCGCGAGCGGCTTGGTAGCGCGGGCTGCTCGCGTCAGCGCATCGACGCCGCCGAACAGGCCCTGCAGACCATTGCGCAAGTCATGCGCATAGGCTCGTCGACAGCGACGGTTGATGTAGGTGCGCAGTGCGTCTTCCAGCAGGGCAGTGTCTTTCACGGTAGTGTTTCTGTCCCGGGTCGGCGCGAGCGCTACGACCTGACGGTGGTTTCGGCCTGCAGTCTTTGCGCTTTATCCAGAATGTCTTCCAGCGCGGGCAGGCCGATGGGTTTGCGGAAGTGTAGATCGAAGCCGGCATCGCTGGCGCGTTGCAGATCTTCGCTCTGGCCCCAGCCGCTCACGGCGACCAGGAACAATCGCGAGCCCCACGGCTCGCTGCGGATGCGACGCGCCACTTCGTAGCCGTCGAGAATCGGCATGCCGATGTCGAGCAGCGCGACATCGGGACGCCAGGCGCTCAACGCTTGCAGCGTTTCAGCGCCGTCGGACGCCTTGCGCACTTCGTGGCCACAGATCTCGAGCAGCATGGCAAGGCTTTCCAGCGCATCGGCGTTGTCGTCGGCGACCAGCACTCGCAGGCGCTGCGCCGCGGCCGGGATAGCGGCGGGCTCGGGCTCGACGGGCGCAGGCGGGGCGATGCCCGACATCAAAGGCAGGCGCACGGTGAATTCGCTACCGAGATTCGGACCGGGGCTGGTCGCGGTGACTGTGCCTCCATGCAGCTCGACCAGTTGGCGCACCAACGCGAGGCCGATGCCGAGGCCGCTGGGCAGATGGCCCGAGTCCTCGTGCACGCGAGAGAACAGATTGAACAGCTTCGGCAGCGCCTCGGAGGTGAGGCCGATGCCCGAGTCCTTCACCGAGAACACCGCATACGAGCCTTCGACCCTGGCGCGCAGCTGGATGGTGCCGCTGGTCTGCATGTACTTGGCGGCGTTGTTGAGCAGGTTGCTCAGGATCTGCACCAGTCGCGTCGGATCGCCCTCGACCATCTCGTGGTCGCCGGCGCTGTCGATCTGCAGCTGGTGCTGATGGGCCGAGATGATGGGCTGTGCCGCCTCGATCGAGCGATCGAGGATGGTGCGCAAGGTCAGCAGCTCCTTGTTGAGCTTGATGGTGCCGCGGGAGATGCGGGACACGTCCAGCAGGTCATCGACCAGCCGGCTCAGGTGCGTGGTCTGCCGATCGATCACTTCGCGAGCCCAGCGCAACTGTGGATGTTCCAGCGGCATCAGCGACATCACATCGACTGCCGCGCGGATCGGGGCGAGCGGATTTCGCAGCTCGTGCGCGAGAATGGCGATGAACTCGTCCTTGTGACGATCGGCGTCGCGCAGGGCGGCGTTCGCCTGTTCGAGATTGCGATTGACGCGCTCCAGCTCGCGAGCCTTCTCGTTCTGCAACGTGGCGTTGGCTTCGGCGAGGCTGCGATTCAAACGTTGCAGCTCGCGGCGCTGCACGTACAGCTCCACCAGCACCGAGACCTTGCTGCGCAGGATCTCCGGCACGATGGGAATGGAGACGTAGTCCACCGCGCCCAGCCGATAGCCTTTCAAGGCGTCGAACTCGGAGTCGTGCACGCCGGTGACGAAAATGATCGGGATGCTCTCGAAGCGCGGATGATCGTGGATCATGGCCGCGGTCTCGAAGCCGTCCATGCCCGGCATGCTCACGTCGAGCAGGATGACGGCGAAGTCGTCCTCCAGCAGGCGCTGCAGAGCCTGCTCGCCCGAGCGGGCGCTGATCAGGTTTTGCCCGAGGCCCGCCAGGACGGACTCGTACGAGAGCAGCCTGCTCGGCTGGTCGTCGACCAGCAGGATGTTGACTCGCTCGGTGATGGACGCGGCGGCGTTCACTTGCTTCAGCTGCGACTTCCAAAGGTCAGGCCTGGCACTTTGCCGGGCAGGTCCAATCGACTTGGTCTTACGATCATCGGTTGCGTCATGGTCAGGATAGTCGATGCGTCCGGTGGCGGGTTCATGGCCTAAGGTTGAAGCCACATTCTTACCAGAGACAGCAACTGCGCTGTATCGACGGGTTTCGCAACGTAGTCGGACGCGCCGGCTTCCAGGCATTTCTCCCGGTCGCCCTTCATGGCCTTGGCGGTCAAAGCGATAATCGGCAGCAGGCGGAACTTGGCGTTGCCGCGGATCCGGCGCATGGTTTCGTAACCGTCCATCTCCGGCATCATCACGTCCATCAGCACCAGCGACAGGTCCTCGGTGGATTCCACCAGCTTGATCGCGTCCATGCCGTTGCTGGCGTTGATCACTTGCATGCCGCGCCGCTCCAGCACGCTGTTCAAGGCGAAGATGTTGCGCACGTCGTCGTCGACCACCAGCACCTTGCGGCCGTGCAGGGGCTCGTCGCCCTCGTGCAGCGCCTCGATCATTTTCTGCTTGGCCGGCGGCAGATTGGTGACCACCCGGTGCAGGAACAGGGCAGTCTCATCCAGCAGCCGTTCCGGCGAGCGCACGCCCTTGAGCACGATGCTCTTGGCCTTGGTGCGCAGCTCCTGTTCTTCGGAGGCCGACAAGTCGCGGCCGGTGAACACCACGATCGGGGTGTCGCGCAGCTTCGGATCTGTCTGGATCTCTGTGAGCAGATCGAAGCCGGAGACGTCGGGCAGACGCAGGTCGAGCACCACGCAGTCGAATTGCCGGCTGCGCATGGCCTGCAGGGCTTCCTGCCCGCTGCCGACCGCGGTGATGGTCACGTCGTCGAAGCCGATCAGCTCGGCGATGCTGAGCTGCTCGGCCGGATCGTCTTCCACCACCAGCAGATCGCGCACGTTGGCGGCCGCGAATTTGCGAATCTTCTGCAGCGCCGCCGCGAGCTCATCAGTAGTGGCGGGCTTGTTCATGAACGCGTATGCGCCGCGCTCGAGGCTGTACTGCCGCTCTTCCTCGACGGTGAGGATCTGCACTGGAATGTGTCGGGTGGCCGGGTTCTGCTTGAGCTGATTCAATACCGTCCAACCGAGCATGTCGGGCAGGAACACGTCGAGGGAGATGGCGGTGGGTCGATACTTGCGCGCCAGCGCGAGGCCGTCGGCGCCAGTCTTGGCGACCAGGGCCTTGAAGCCATTGTCGCGCGCCAGGTTCAGCAGCACCTTGCCGTAGTGAGGATCGTCTTCGATGATCAACAGAATCCGATCGTCGGCCTGCAGCTCGTTGCGATCGTCCACCAGCTCTTCGGCTCGCAACGGCAGGGCCAGCGGTTGGAACGGCGTGCTCGGCACGGGCGCCGCTCCCGGCTGAGCGCTCCGCTGCCGATAAGCCGAGCCCACGTAGGCCAGCGGCAGATACAGCGTGAAGGTGCTGCCCTGATTGGGCACGCTGACCAGGCGCAGCTCGCCGCCGAGCAGATGAGCGAGCTCGCGACTGATGGCGAGGCCGAGGCCGGTGCCGCCGTATTTGCGTGACGTGCCCGCGTCGGCCTGCTGGAACGCTTCGAAGATGATCTTTTGTTTCTCGGGCGCGATGCCGATGCCCGTATCGCTCACCGAGAAGGCCACCACCGCGGCGACCTGATTCAGCACCGGGTGATCGGAGCTCCAGCCAGACTCGGCCAGCCGCACGCGCAAGGTTACGCCGCCTTGGGCGGTGAACTTGAACGCGTTCGACAGCAGGTTCTTCAGCACCTGCAGCAGTCGCTTCGGATCGGTCGAGATCTGTCGGCCGAGCGCCGGATCGAAGTCGGTGGTGAACTGCAGCGTGCGCGCTTCGGCTTCATGCCGGAAGTTTCGCTCGATGGTCTCGCGCAGATGCGAGAACAACAGCTCTTCCGACTCGACGGTGACCGTGCCGGACTCGATCTTGGACAGATCCAGAATGTCGCTGATCAGATTCAAAAGGTCGGTGCCGGCGCCATGGATGGTCTTGGCGAATTCGATCTGCCGCGGCGTCAGATTCTCATCGGCATTCTCGGCCAGCTGCTGGCCCAGAATCAGAATGCTGTTGAGCGGCGTGCGCAGCTCGTGCGACATGTTGGCCAGGAACTCGGATTTGTAACGCGAGGTGAGGGCGAGCTCGGTCGCCTTTTCTTCCAGCGCGCGCCGCGCCAGCTCGATCTCTTCGTTCTTGCGCTCCACTTCCGCGTTCTGCTCGGCCAGCAGCATGGCCTTGTTGGCCAGCTCTTCGTTGGTCTGCTGCAGCTCTTTCTGCTGAGTCTGCAACTCGCCGGCGAGCTCCTGCGATTGTTTCAACAGGCCTTCGGTGCGCATCGTGGCTTCGATGGTGTTGAGCACCACGCCGATACTGCCGGCGAGCTGCTCGAGAAAGGCCAGCTGCGAGGCGGTGTACTCGTGCAGCGATGCAAGCTCGATGACCGCCTTCGCCTGGCCTTCGTACAGAATCGGCAGGGCGATGACGTTACGCGCACGCGCGGCGATCAAGCCGCTGCGGACATGGATGGAATCGGGCGGCACGTTCTCGAGCAGGATGCGACGGCCGTCGGCGGCCGCCTGGCCGACCAGACCTTCGCGCAAGGCCCATTGCCGGCGTTCGCCGCGATTGGCGTCAGCGTAGGTGGCGAATTCCTTCAGCACCTTCTGTCCGCCATCGAGCTCGGCGATATACAAAATCGCCTGTTGCGCGCCGACCAGTGGCGCAAGCTCCGCGAGCAGCATCTCGCCCATGGTCACGAGGTCGCGTTGACCTTGCATCATGCGGCTGAACTTTGCGAGGTTGGTCTTCAGCCAGTCCTGCTCGGTGTTGCGCTCGGTGGTCTCGCGCAAGTTGCCGATCATCGCGTTGATGTTGTCCTTCAGCTCGGACACTTCGCCACGCGCGTCGACCTGAATGGAGCGGGTGAGGTCGCCCTTGGTGACGGCGGTGGCCACTTCGGCGATGGCGCGCACCTGCGTGGTGAGATTCGCGGCCAGCAAGTTCACGTTTGCAGTCAGATCTCTCCAGGTGCCGGCCGCGCCGGGCACGTTGGCTTGTCCGCCGAGTCGACCTTCCACGCCCACTTCGCGCGCCACGCTGGTCACCTGGTCGGCGAAGGTGGCGAGAGTGGTGGTCATGCTGTTGATGGTTTCCGCGAGCGCCGCGACTTCACCCTTGGATTCCACGGTGAGGCGCTGACGCAAATCGCCGTTGGCCACGGCCGTCACCACTTTCACGATGCCGCGCACCTGGTTGGTGAGGTTGTTGGCCATCGTGTTGACGTTGTCGGTGAGGTCTTTCCAGATGCCGGCGACGCCCGGCACCGCGGCCTGACCGCCGAGTTTGCCTTCGGTGCCCACCTCACGCGCCACGCGCGTCACTTCGGCGGCGAACGAGTTGAGCTGGTCCACCATCGTGTTGATGGTTTCTTTCAACTGCAGAATCTCGCCTTTCACGTCTACCGTGATCTTGCGTGACAAGTCGCCACGCGCAATGGCCGTCGACACCTCGGCGATGTTTCTCACCTGGCCAGTGAGATTCGACGCCATGGAGTTCACGTTGTCGGTGAGATCTTTCCAGGTGCCCGCGACGCCCGGCACGATGGCCTGACCGCCGAGCTTGCCTTCGGTGCCCACCTCACGCGCCACGCGCGTTACTTCGGCGGCGAAGCCGTTGAGCTGGTCGACCATCGTGTTGATGGTCTCTTTCAGCTGCAGGATTTCGCCACGCACGTCCACTGTGATCTTGCGAGACAAGTCACCTTTGGCGATGGCCGTCGCTACTTCGGCGATGTTGCGCACCTGGCCGGTGAGGTTCGAGGCCATGGAGTTCACGTTGTCGGTGAGGTCCTTCCACACACCCGACACGTCCTTCACTTCGGCCTGGCCGCCGAGCTTGCCTTCGGTGCCCACTTCACGCGCCACGCGCGTCACTTCGGCGGCGAAGCCGTTGAGCTGGTCGACCATCGTGTTGATGGTTTCCTTCAGCTGCAGGATTTCGCCTTTCACGTCCGCCGTGATCTTGCGAGACAAGTCGCCGTTGGCGATGGCCGTGGCCACTTCAGCGATGTTACGCACCTGGCCAGTGAGGTTGCCGGCCATGGAATTCACGTTGTCGGTGAGATCTTTCCAGACGCCGCTGATGCCTTTGACTTCGGCCTGGCCACCGAGCTTGCCTTCGGTGCCCACTTCGCGCGCCACGCGCGTCACTTCGGCGGCGAAGCCGTTGAGCTGGTCGACCATCGTATTGATGGTTTCCTTCAGCTGGAGGATTTCGCCTTTCACATCCACGGTGATCTTGCGCGACAGGTCGCCGCGCGCGATGGCGGTGGAGACTTCGGCAATGTTTCTCACCTGGCCGGTGAGGTTCGAGGCCATCGAGTTCACATTGTCGGTGAGATCTTTCCAGGTGCCCGCGGCGCCTGGCACGAAAGCCTGACCGCCGAGCTTGCCTTCGGAGCCCACCTCACGCGCCACGCGGGTCACTTCGGAGGCGAACGAGCGCAGCTGATCCACCATGGTATTGATGGTTTCTTTCAGCTGCAGAATCTCGCCGCGCACGTCCACCGTGATCTTGCGCGACAAGTCGCCGCTGGCGATAGCGGCGGCTACGTCGGCGATGTTGCGCACCTGGCCGGTGAGGTTCGAGGCCATGGAATTCACGTTGTCGGTGAGGTCCTTCCACACACCCGACACGTCTTTCACTTCGGCCTGGCCACCGAGCTTGCCTTCGGTGCCCACTTCACGCGCCACGCGCGTTACTTCGGCGGCGAAGCCGTTGAGCTGGTCGACCATCGTGTTGATGGTTTCTTTCAGCTGCAGGATTTCGCCTTTCACGTCCACGGTGATCTTGCGAGACAAGTCGCCACGCGCCACCGCGGTGGTCACCTCGGCAATGTTTCTCACCTGGCCGGTGAGGTTGGTGGCCATGGCGTTGACCGAGTCGGTCAGGTCTTTCCAGGTGCCTGCGACGCCAGGCACGATGGCCTGGCCGCCGAGCTTGCCTTCGGAGCCCACTTCACGCGCCACGCGCGTCACTTCGGAAGCGAAGGAGCGCAGCTGATCCACCATCGTGTTGATGGCTTCCTTCAGCTGCAGAATCTCGCCGCGCACGTCCACCGTGATCTTGCGCGACAGGTCGCCGTTGGCCACGGCGATGGTCACTTCGGAAATGTTTCGGACCTGGCCGGTGAGGTTGCCGGCCATGGAGTTCACGTTATCGGTGAGATCCTTCCACACGCCGCTGATGCCCGGCACGATGGCCTGGCCGCCGAGCTTGCCTTCGGTGCCCACTTCGCGCGCCACGCGCGTCACTTCGGCGGCGAAGCCGTTGAGCTGGTCGACCATCGTGTTGATGGTTTCTTTCAGCTCCAGAATCTCGCCTTTCACGTCTACCGTGATCTTGCGAGACAAGTCGCCACGGGCCACCGCGGTGGTCACTTCAGCGATGTTACGAACCTGGCCGGTGAGGTTCTTGGCCATGGCGTTGACCGAGTCGGTCAGGTCTTTCCAGGTGCCTGCGACGCCCGGCACGATCGCCTGGCCGCCGAGCTCGCCTTCAGAGCCCACTTCACGCGCCACGCGCGTGACCTCGGAGGCGAACGAGCGCAGCTGGTCCACCATCGTGTTGATGGCTTCCTTCAGCTGCAGAATTTCGCCGCGCACGTCCACCGTGATCTTGCGCGACAAGTCGCCGTTGGCCACCGCGATGGTCACTTCGGAAATGTTTCGGACCTGGCCGGTGAGGTTGGAGGCCATCGAGTTCACGTTGTCGGTGAGGTCTTTCCACACGCCCGACACGTCTTTCACTTCGGCCTGGCCACCGAGCTTGCCTTCGGTGCCCACTTCACGCGCCACACGAGTCACTTCGGCAGCGAAGCCGTTCAGCTGGTCTACCATCGTGTTGATGGTTTCCTTCAGCTGCAGGATTTCGCCTTTCACGTCCACGGTGATCTTGCGAGACAGGTCGCCTCGCGCCACCGCGGTGGTCACCTCGGCGATGTTTCTCACCTGGCCGGTGAGGTTCGCGGCCATGGAGTTCACCGAGTCGGTCAAGTCTTTCCAGGTGCCTGCGACGCCGGGCACCACGGCCTGGCCGCCGAGCTTGCCTTCGGAGCCCACTTCACGCGCCACGCGCGTGACCTCGGAAGCGAAGGAGCGCAGCTGGTCCACCATCGTGTTGATGGCTTCTTTCAACTGCTGGATTTCGCCGCGCACGTTGACGGTGATCTTGCGAGACAAGTCGCCGCTGGCGATGGCGGTGGCCACCTCGGCGATGTTGCGCACCTGACCGGTGAGATTGCCGGCCATCGAATTCACATTGTCGGTGAGATCCTTCCAGGTGCCGGCGGCGCCGGGCACCGAAGCCTGACCACCGAGCTTGCCTTCGGTGCCGACCTCGCGGGCCACGCGCGTCACTTCGGATGTGAACAGGCCCATCTGTTCGATCATCGTGTTGACGATGGTCGCCGAGCGCAGGAACTCACCTTTCAACGGCCGGCCATCGACCTCGAGCCGCACGGTCTGCGACAGATCGCCCTTGGCGACCGCGGTGATGGTGCGAGTCACTTCGGCGGTTGGCCAGAGCAGGTCGTCGATGAGCGTATTGAAGGAGCCCTCCATGTCGCCCCAGGCGCCCGAACGGCGATCGAAGGCGACGCGGTGCCGGGTCTTGCCTTCCTTGCCCACCACCTGGCCGGCCCGCGACATTTCCTGGGCCAGGCGCTGATTGGAGGCGATAATCTCGTTCAAGGTCTCGGCGATCTTGCCTTCGAGACCTTCGTAGTCCCCCTGGATGCGCACCGAAAAGTCGCCATCGCGTACCGCTTGCAGGGTGAGCAGCAGATTCTTCAGATCGAACGGCAACGGCGCCTTGGCCGTGGAGCGGCCAGCGGGTATTTTTTTCACGGGCGCTTTGGCGATGCGACGACGGACTCTCGCGGGGGTTTGCATTCAAAGCTCCGGATCAATACGACAGGCGGCCCGGCGGCGGCGGGAGGAGGCGGGCGCGAAATGGCAGGCTGGCTGGACCAAGCGGTTGTTGTTGCTTCACGAGCGGAAGGAAGCTATCCATTCGTCGCTGCACGTGCAACCCTTACATCAGTCTTCCGACCCCGGGTAGAAACTTCACGACAAAAATTGGGTCGCGAAGGAACTTTCAGCGTAGGTAGACATTTTACAAGGTTCAGCAGGACAGTGATTATAACGAGCATGAGCATCCAAGGTCGAACGAGCGGGTGAGATGACGGGAGCGATTGACCCAGAGGTCGAGCGATTCATCCTCGACTACATCGACACGGTGCCTCACCTCGAGGCCTTGTTGCTGATCTTCCAGTCGCCCACCACCGTGTGGACGGTGGGAGAGCTGGCCGCGCGCATCTATGTCAACGAGAAACAAGCCGGAGGCATCCTGGAAGATCTGACGCGCCGTTCGCTGATCGCGCGCGTCGAGCAGTCGCCACTGAAGTATCAATACGCCGAGCGATCGGAGGCGCAGACCCAATCGCTGCACAAGGTGGCCCAGTCCTATCGCACGCAGCTGGTGCAAGTGACACGATTCATCCACTCGAATGCCTCGGCGTCGGTGCGCGATTTCGCGCGGGCATTCCGACTCAAGGACAACGACTGATGGCCAGCCTCGTTTATCTGCTAGGTGCCCTCGTTACGGCCACGTGCTGCATCCTGTTGTTGCGTGGCTTCGCCCGGTCGCGCAGCCGCCTGTTGCTGTGGAGCGGACTGTGCTTCGGCGGTCTCACCATTTCGAATGCGCTGCTGTTCATCGACCTTGGAGTGCTGGGCCCCGAGCAGAGCCTGTACATGTGGCGACTCGGCACGGCCGCCGCGGCGATGCTGTTGCTGGTTTACGGCCTGGTCTTCGAGAGCGAGTGAGTCATGATTGAGGGCTTCTTCCTGGGAGTGATCGTCACCGCGTCGCTGACCGCCGCCGGTTTTTTCTGGCGCTTCTATCGGCAGACCCGAGACACTCTGTTCCTGGCGTTCGCGGCGGCGTTCGCCATCGAAGGCATCAATCGCATTGCGTTTTTGATGGTGGACAAGCCCAGCGAAGGCAGTCCCGTCATCTATTCGGTACGGCTGGTGGCGTTCCTGCTGCTGCTCGGCGCCATCGTGGCCAAGAACCGCGAGACCCCCAGCAACAAGAGGTAACAAGAGGTAACTAGAGGTAAAGGACTCACGGCCTGCGAAGCGCATCCAGTCGATCGCGAATCAGCTGACCGATCTCGGCCACCGTATTCGGCTTCATGACGACGTCCCGCACGCCGATCTGTTCGGCGCGTCGTTCATCTTCGCTGCGGACGTAGCCGGAGGTGATGATGATGGGCAGATCGGGGCGGATCTGCAGCAGTTCTTCCGCCAGATCCATGCCGCTCATGCCGGGCATGCCGAGATCGGACAAGACCAGATCGAAGCGGCGGGGATCGGCCCGCACGGCGTCGATGGCGTCCATCGGCCGCGTCATGCCGGTGACCTTGTAGCCCATGCGTTCCATCATTCGGGTCACCAGATGCACCAGCTGGTCTTCGTCATCGACATACAGCACGCGTTCGCCGCGGCCTGATGTCACGGCGGCCGGCGCGGTTGCTTGAGAGACTTCGGCCGCTTTGCGGTCCGCGGCTGGAAGATAGACGTCAAATACAGTGCCCGCGCCGGGCTCGCTTCGGACCAGGATGGCGCCGCGGTGGCCCCTCACGATGCCATGCACGACCGACAGCCCGAGTCCCGTGCCTTCGCCGTGCGCCTTGGTGGTGAAGAACGGCTCGAACACGCGCTCGAGCGCTTCAGGCGGAATTCCCGTGCCCGTGTCCGCCACCGAGATGCGCAGGTAATGGCCTGGATGCACATCGGGTGACGGACTGTCGAGCAGCGACTCGATGCGTGCGCTCGCCAGTCGAATCGTCAGTGTGCCGCCATGCGCCTGCATAGCGTCGCATGCGTTTTTGCCGAGGTTCATCAACACCTGATGGACCTGCGTGGCGTCGGCCATGACGGCGGGCAGGTCGGGCTCGGCTTCCAGACGCATCTCGATCATCCTCGGCACGGCCGCCCGCAACAGGCGCAGCGCTTCCTCCACCACCGGCCGCAGATCGATGAGGTGCTGAATGTTCTGTTCCGGGCGGCTGAACGCCAGGATCCCGCGCACCAGATCCCTGGCGCGCGAGGTCGCTCGCTTGATTTCGTGCAGCGACACCGCAGCCGGATGATTCGGCGAGAGATCCTCGATGGCGAGCTGGGCATTGCCGGAGATGGCGGTGAGCACGTTGTTGAAATCGTGCGCGATGCCGCCGGCCAGCGTGCCGAGCGCTTCCATTTTCTGCGCTTGACGCAGCTGAGCTTCCAGCACGGCACGCTGCTTATCGGCTCGTTTGCGCTCGGTGATGTCGTGGAACACGACGTTGACGCCGATGATGTTGCCGAGTTCATCAAGCAGGGCGTGATGGTTGCCGATCCAGCATTGTGAGAAACCATCCGTAGCGGCCCCGGTCTGGAACTCGACGTCCGCCACTGGCTCGCCGGTTTCGAGCACCTGCCGGCATATCGGCGCGAGCGTGATGGCCAGCGCAGGTGTCGCTTCCTCGAGCGTGCGGCCGATCAACGCCGTGATCGGCTGACCGGTCAGTTCTCCCATGTGCTTGTTGGCGCGCACGTAGCGCAGCTCTCGATCGATCACGCATAGACCGACCTGCGCATTGGCGTAGATCGCTTCGATCTCGATCAGCTGGCGACGCGCCGTTTCCTCGCTGTGCTCGAGCGCGCGTTCGCGTTCTTCGACCGCGTCGAGCATGGCGTTGAAGTCGCGCGCAAGCTGGCCGACCTCGTCGTTGCTCGTGATGGCGACTCGCCGCCGATAATCCCGCAGCCGAGTGACGTCACGCGCAGTGGTGGCCAGCGCTTGCACCGGTTCGGAGAACGCACGCCGCAGCGTGATCGACAACATGATGGCCAGCGCCAACAGCGATAACGCCACCGCGCCGAGCAGCGCTGCATATTCCAACAGGCGATGGGCGAGCGGCCGAGGCAGCATGGCCATCCACAACTCCGCGCGCGGCCTGCCTTGCGAGCCGATGTTGTAAGACGTGAGGATGTGTCCGGCGGCGACCAGTTGATCCCGGACTGTCGGATCGGCGAAGTCTACCGGCTGCGTGCCCGGGCGCCGATACTCGGCAAACAACACACCGCCTTCCAGCAGGATCGCCAGGGCTTCGATGTCCGGATCGCGTCCGAGCGCGTTCAGATATTGATTGGCGGTGCGTGCATCTTCGAACTCCACGGCCGCGGTCACGATGGAGGCAATGCTTTGTACCTGCTCGTGCGCCTCCGCGATGGTCCGAGGCCGATACGTGGTCGATTCGTAAACGGCGGCAACGGCGACCGCCAGCAACAATGCTCCTGCCGCAGCCAGCGCCACGAGCAGCAACAACCTGCGCTGGAGCGGCTGGTTGTTGAAGGCGAAGGGCGTCATGGTATTTCCTGCGGCTTCAGATGCCAGGGTTGTCGCGATGGACTTTGCGCGCCGCCACCAGCATCTGCGAGCTTGCGCTCAAGCCGGCTCGTTGCATGGAGGGGAGGCTGGCGTCGAAGCGAATGCGTGCCTTTCCGTCAGCGATTTCGCGTACGAAACACAGCGCCGCGCCGTGTCCCAAGGCGTCGGGATCCTCGGTGATGGTAAGCACCGGTTCGCCGGCGAGCGCATCGAGCCACTGCCTGGTTTGTTCCAAGGTGGCGCTGCCAAGGAACAACACATGACAACCTTGTGCTGCCTGCACGTCCGGGAGGCGACGGACGTTCAAGGCACGGTGCTGGCTTCGCTGGCCCGCCATCGTCTTGTCCAGCACCGAGCCAAAGGGATCCGTGCCCAGCAGACAGATCTCGAGCGGGGCATCGGCGCTGGTGAAGGCGCCCTTCGGCCACTCGACATAGCGGGTGAACAGCAGGATGTAACCGGCCTTGATGCTGTACTCCGGCGCGGTGCTCACATTCGCTGCGAGCGCCGCCGCGGAAACAAACATCAGCCAGGCTAGCCAACGCATTCGTTACCTGCGCCAGGTCAGGGCGAGATACACACTGCGCTCGATATAGCTGTCGAGCGGAAAAGAGCCGGAACGGAACTCCGCATGGCGCGATTGCCAGAGGTTCTTACCGACCAGCGCCAGCTTCACGCCCTGACTCAGTTGCTTCGCTACGCGCAACTCCGCGTCCATGAAGCTGTCCACGTTGAGGGCGGGTAACTCATCGACATAGCGCAGCCCGAGGCCGATCTCCCAATCCTGGCCGAGATCGATATAGGAGCGCACCGAGGCCTGCAGCTGCGCCGACGAACCGGTGAGCACGCGCGCCAGCTCATACTCGGACGGCAGCACTTTCAGATCCAGATAGGAAACTTCGCTGAACAGCCGCCAGTGCAATGTCGGTCGCCACATTGCGGTGAATTCCGCGCCGAGCGCTTGACCCGAACCGGCGTTGTTCGGCGTGAGCGGCAGTCGCCAGAACTCCGGGGCGAGCGTCACCGTGTCCAGCGCCTGTGGCGCGAACAGCATCAGGCGGTCGTAGTCGTTGTAAAACGCCGATACGCTGAACATTGCGTCATTGCTCCAGCGTCCGCGCCAGCCGACTTCATAGGCCAGCAATACTTCCGATTTCAGCCCCGGACTGCCGAGCACCTGCTGTCGCACCGGAGGCGAGCCTGGGCCGAACCTTCCTGGCGGAAACACACGAATGGTGTAGTTGCGGGATTCGTCGGCGATGCCAGGCGTGCGCACCGCGCGCCCGACTGCTGCCCACAGCGAATGTTCGTCGGCGATGCTCCATCTCAATCGCACATTGGGCTGCCATTCGCGTCCGGTGAACGGCGCGTCTTCCAAGCGAACGCCGAGCGTGGCGCTGAAGCGAGGCGCGAACTGGATCTCGTCCTGCAAGTACCCGGACCATTGATGCAGCGTGTGATCCGGCGGCGAGAACGTCAGCGCAAAACTGGGGCTCGTCTGGTGATCGACGTAACGATAGAGCGCGCCGGCGTTGACGGTGTGATCGCCCAGCTGCGTGCCGTAGCGAACGCCGAGATCGACCGTGTCGCTGCGTTCGTCGATCGGCTGCAAGCGCCGTTCGAGCCGCTCGTACCACGCGCCGATCGCAAACTCCGCGCCGTTGGTCAGGCGCTGCGACCAACTGGCTTGCACGAAGCCACCCCGATTGAAACCATCGCGGATGGATGTTTCGTAGGGCGGGGTGGGTGCGGGTGTCTGCCCGGGCTCCTCGAAATCTCCGGAGTGGGCTTCAGCCTTGAAGAAGAGGCGGCTGCCCGGGCCCTCGCGGTCGTAACGCACACCGACATGGCCGATTTCCCAGCCGTCGCCGGTGGCTCGGCCATTGCCCAATTCGGAGTCGTCATGTCGGCTGTAATTGACATAGGCGCGATACCAGGCATTTTCACCAGCGGCGCCGCCGTATCTGAAGCTGCCGAAGGCTTGTTCTTCCGTGCCGGTGCCCACCGTGAGCGCCGTGCCTTGAGTCTCGCGTGCGGATTTGGAAAGGATGTTCACCACGCCATTCACGGCGTTGGCGCCCCACACGGAGCCGGCTGGCCCGCGAATCACCTCGATGCGATCGAGGTCGTGATGGACGCCCGCATTCTGCTCCCAGTACACGCCCGACGAGAGCGGCGTATACACCGAGCGTCCGTCGACCAGCACCAGCAGCTTGTCTACTGCGATCGAGTTGAAGCCGCGCGCCGAAACGGACCACCGGTATGAGTCCAACTGCGACACCTGCATGCCGGGGGCGTAACGCAAGGCATCCGGAATGCTTCTGAGGCCGAGTTGATGCAACTCCTCGGCGGTCAGGATGTGGGTGGCGGCCGGCGAGGTGAAGTGCGGTCGCGCGGTGCCGGTTACCGAGGTGACCGTAAGACTTGCAAGCTCTTCGAACGTCGGATCGCGAATGATCACGTTGTCGGCGACCGCGCTGAAGCTTGCGATCACGGCCACCGCGACGACCAGACGCGCCGTTGTTTTGCGGGCGTTCACAAGCTGTGCTGCGTGGCTGATATCGAGTTCGTTGGCAAAGCCCGGGGACCGTACGCCAGGCAATGGGGGGCACGGAATTAGGGACAAACCGTGGTACGGTGTGGGGCACTTGGGGCGGGCAAAGACGTTTAGTACAAATTCGCTAACGCCGGCCGGCCCTCGCGAAGGGATCAACCGAGGATGGCATGGCGAACGTGACGTTCATTGGCTTGGGTCGCATGGGCATCGGCATGGCGCAGCGGCTGGGCGCGGCGGGGCACCGGCTTCGCATATACAACCGCACGCCCGAGCGGGCGGCAGCCTTGGTGGCGCAGGGCGCGACGCTGTGCGCTTCGCCGAGAGAAGCGGCGGAGGGCGCTGAAGTCATCATCTCGATGGTCGCCGATGATGCGGCCTCACGCGAGGTCTGGCTGGGGAAAAAAGGCCTGCTCAGCGACACGGTGCCCGCCGGCACGCTCGCCATCGAGTGTTCCACGTTATCGCATGACTGGGTGCTGGAGCTGGCCGCCGAAGCGCAACAACGCTCGCTGAGTTACATCGATTGCCCGGTGACCGGCTTGCCTGACATGGCGGCCGCAGGCGAGCTCACATTATTAGTAGGTGCGAGCACCGAAGATCTGGCGCGCGCGCAGCCGGTGCTCGAGGCGATCGCGAAACGAACTGTCCACTTCGGCGCGATCGGCGCCGGGACCGCGTACAAATTGATGATCAATCTGCAAGGCGCGATCCAGATCGCCGCGATCGCCGAAGGCATGGCGCTCGCAGAGCGCGCCGGCTTGAATCTGCACACCGTTGCGGAAGCCATTGCCACCGGCCAGGCCGCGAGCCCGCAGGTCGTACGCAATGCATGGCGCATCGTCGATGGCGAGCACGATCGAAACATTCAGTTCACGCCGCAGCTACGCGTGAAGGACGTGGACTACGCGCTGCGCCTGGCGCGCAAGCTCGGCATCGGTGCGCCGTTCGGAGCGTTGGCCGACGCGGCGTACCGGCAGTTATGCGAACTGGGTCACGCGAACAGCAACGAAAGCAAGATCGTCGAAGTCGCCCGAGCGCAGCGATCGCATTGAATCCCGCGCGCCGCGAGCAGGCAAACCCTGATCGCGGCGCTGCCGCCTCCAGTAAGGACCCAGCGCGCCGATACCCTCCGAGTGTTCGACTCGGTGTCCTGTCCATGAATTTGAGTATCAAAGCCCGCCTGATCGCCACCACCGGCATCCTGGTGGGCGTGCTGGCGGCGGTCCTGCTCATGAGCCTGATGGCGTTGAGCAAGATCAATTACAACGTGAACTACATGTTCGAGCGTCGCACTCAGCCGGTCGCCTGGATCGGTGAGATTTATTCCCTGCAGCTGCATACGGTGCAAGTGCTGGATTTGTCGTTGGCGCAACGGACACCCGCCGCGTTCGCGGCCGCCGAGCGGCAGATCGAAGCGGATCTGCGTCAGATCGAACAGCGCATCGTGGATCGCGAAGCGCTGATCACCACCGAAGGCGCTCGCAAGCTGCACAACGAGACCATGGATCTGCGTAAACCGGTGCTCGCCGCCATCGAAGCCATTCGCGCCGCGGTACGCGCGGGCGACATGGATCGCGCCAACCGGCTGCGCATGGAGCAGCTCGAGCCGGCCTTCGCCGCGTTCAGCGAAAACATCCAGGCTTCGCAGAAGTACCAGTTCGACAACGCCGCGAAGATGCGCGACGAGTCGCAGGAGATGTATCAAAGCAATCGCATTCTGGTGACCCTGCTGGCCGGTCTGGGCATCGTGGTGGCGGCGACCCTGGCGGTGTTCCTGGTGAAGTCCATCATGAACTCGCTGAACACCGCCGTGCTGGTGGCTCGCCGGATTGCCGATGGCGAGCTCGGCGGTGAAGTGCGCATCGAGCGGCGCGATGAGTTGGGCTTGTTGCTCGAGTCGTTGCAGTCGATGGATGGCAAGCTCAGCGAGATCGTCAGCGGCGTGCGCACTTCGGCGCATGCCGTGGGCGGCGCGGCCGATCAGCTGACTCAGGGCAATGATGACTTGTCTCAGCGCACGCAGGAACAGGCGGCGGCGCTGGAAGAAACGGCTTCGAACATGGAGCAGATGACGGCGACCGTGCGACGCAATGCCGACAGCGCCCGACAGGCCAATGCCCTGGCGCTCGACGCGCGCAATCAGGCGGAGTCGGGTGGCACGGTGGTGACGCAGGCGGTGTCCGCGATGGCCGAGATCAACGCGTCCAGTCGCCAGATTGCGGACATCATCGGCGTGATCGACGAGATCGCGTTTCAGACCAATCTGCTGGCGCTCAACGCTGCCGTCGAGGCTGCGCGCGCTGGCGAACAGGGTCGCGGCTTTGCTGTCGTGGCTTCCGAAGTTCGCTCCCTGGCGCAGCGAAGCGCCACGGCCGCGAAAGAGATCAAGGATCTCATCAATGACTCGGTGGGCAAGGTCAAAGCGGGCTCCGATCTGGTCGAAAAGTCCGGCCAGACGCTGCAACGGATCACCACCAGCATCAAGCGCGTCAGCGACATCGTTGCGGAGATTTCCGCGGCGAGCGAAGCGCAGTCCTCCGGTATTCAGCAGGTCAATCACTCGGTGACCCAGATGGACACCACCACCCAGCAGAACGCGGCGCTGGTGGAAGAGGCGGCGGCGGCGAGCAAGGCCATGCAGATGCAGGCCCGTCAGCTGATCGATTCCATCGCGTTCTTTCGCATCGCCGGCAGTTCGACCGGCATAGTCGCGAGCTACTCGTCGGGTTCTTCGTTGGCGGCTGCGTCGTACGACGAAACGTCGCCCTATCGCGCGGCGGCTTAGCTTCCAAGGTCCGGATAAGCCGAAGCCCCGCAAAGGGCGGGGCTTCGTTGCTGCAATCCCGATCGAACCTGAGGATGACCCTATCTCAATCTAGGATGACCCTCGCAAAGACTGCAGCGATGGAAGAGCCTCGGTTTCCGGTTCCTGATGTTAGAGCACGATTGCCCTGGTTCATTCCACCGATAACTTAGCTGCTTCCGATGCGTGTGACGCCTGGGAGCGCCGCAAGGTTCCGTGACGGATTCGTTTTGGATGGTTCGCCGCGGTAGTGGCTTATCACGTCGGCCAGGAACCTACGGCTTGGCGCTCCCGTTCTACTGCGTGACGCCGGTGAGTTTGCTACCGGGGCATGCAGTCGTACGTGAAGATCTTGCGCACCCATTCCGCGGACGAATTCATCAACTGGTCGGGCAGCCTGCGCTTTACGCCACGTTCGCAGGTGTGGCCGTCGACTGAGCAGGCCGTTTGCGTCTATGTGCGCGACGCGGCGGCGCGCGGCCGTACGGTCAGAGTGGCCGGCTCCGGGCACTCTTCATCGCCGCTGGTGCAGACACCCGACATACTGATGTCGATGCGCGATCACCGAGGGCTGATCGACTACGACCTGCAGCATCATCAGGCGACGGTCGGCGCAGGCACGGTGCTCCACGATCTCGGACAGATCCTGCATGGCGTCGGGCTGGGCATGCAGAACCTCGGCGATGTCGATACGCAAACCATCGCGGGCGTCATCGCCACAGGCACGCACGGCTCGGGCCGGAAGCTTCAGAACATCTCCGCCACTCTGGTCGGCGTCCGCGCCATTACCGGTCAGGCGGAAATCGTCGAATGGTCCAGCGAGCAGCAGCCCGATCTGATCAATGCCGTGCGCGTGTCCATGGGGCTGTTGGGAATTTTCACCGCCGTGCGTCTGCAGCTCGAACCCACGTATCGTCTCAGGCGTCGTGAATATTGCTCGCGCACCGAGGATTGTCTGGAGCATCTGGACCAGCTGGCGGATGCGCATCGTAACTTCGACTTCTACTGGTATCCCCGTCGAGATGAAGTGAAGATTCGTACGCTCAATCCGCCCGAGACCCCGCCGCCCGCGCTGCCGTTTGCGCGCTGTATCAAGGACCAGGAGGGCTTCAGCCACGAGGTCATTGCGCGCGAGCGTGAGTTGAAGTTCGAAGAGCTCGAATATTTCGTGCCGGCGGAGGCGGGCCCGGAATGTTTCCGCGAGGTGCGGCAACGGATCCTGCAGCGCCATCGAAAGCACGTCGGCTGGCGCGTGTTGTATCGATTGATCGCCAGGGACGACGCCTTCCTGAGTCCGGTGCACGGGCGCGACTCGGTGGCGATCTCCGTGCACCAGAACGCCAGTCTGCCGTACCAGGAATATTTCGAGGATATCGAGTTCATCCTGCGCGCCTTCGACGGCCGTCCGCACTGGGGAAAGAAACATTCGCTGCGCGCCGAGCAGCTCGCGATGCTGTATCCGCGCTGGGACGATTTCATGACGTTGCGGCGCCAGCTGGATCCTGACGGTGTGTTCCTGTCCGAGCCCATGGCCCGGCTGTTGGGCGAGGAGTGAATGTGCTGAAAACCATCGGCGCCAAAGTATGGGCGATTCCAGGCGGTCACATGCCGTTGCTCAGCTCCGGCGCCGAGCCGCGCGACACCAGTCGCGATGAGCTCTGTGTGCTGAACGCCGGGCATCTCGATGCCCATCTGCAGCTGACCATCTACTACGAAGATCACGAGCCGGTCGGACCATATCCGTTGAAGGTTGCCGCCCAGCGCGTGCGTCACGTGCGGTTCAACGATCTGATCGATCCGCAGGCGCTGCCGCTCGACACGCCTTATGCGGTGCTGGTCGTGGCGGATCATCCCGTTGTCGTGCAATTCACGCGGCGTGACACCAGTCAGGCCGCCAATGCAATCGCCACCACGCTCGCCTATCCGGGCTGAGCACCATCGGAAGCCGCCATGATCGAAGACCTCTGGTACAAGAATTCCATCATCTACAGTCTGGATCTGGACACGTTCATGGACGGCAACGGCGACGGCGTGGGCGATTTGCCCGGGCTGATCAATCGCCTGGACTATCTCCACTCGCTCGGCGTCGACGTGCTGTGGCTGGCGCCGTTTCAGCCTTCGCCGAATCGTGACAACGGCTATGACATCACCGACTACTACGGCGTCGATCGCCGCTACGGCTCGAGCGGCGACTTCGTCGAATTCATGAATCACGCCCGCAAGCGCGGCATGCGCATCATTCTGGATCTGGTCGTCAATCACACCTCCGACCAGCATCCCTGGTTCAAGCAGGCATGTCGCGATCCGCAGTCCGAGTATCGAGACTGGTACCTCTGGTCCAAGAAGCGGCCGAGCGGCTGGAACAAAGGCATGGTCTTTCCGGGCGTGCAGAAGGCGGTGTGGACGCGCCATCCCAAGGCCAAGGCGTACTACCATCATCGGTTCTACGAGTTCCAGCCCGATCTCAACATGGACAATCCCCATGTGCGCGCCGAGATTCGACGCATCATGGGGTACTGGCTGCAGCTTGGCGTCGATGGATTCAGAGTCGATGCGGTGCCTTTCATTCTCGAGCCTTCGCAGGAGCCCAAGGGCGAGTTGAACTTCGAGTACCTGGCGGAGATGCGTCAGTTCCTGCAATGGCGCGCCGGCCATGCAGCGCTGCTCGGCGAGGCCAACGTCGCGCCGAAAGATACACGGCGCTATTTCGGCGACGGCCGCGACGGTTTGAACATGATGTTCAACTTCTGGGTGAATCAGCACCTGTTCTATGCGCTCGCCTCGGGCGACACCAAGCCGCTGGAAGATGCGCTCGAGGCCACGCGCCAGATTCCCGATGCCACCCAGTGGGCGATGTTTCTACGCAATCACGACGAGCTGGACATCGACCGGCTGCCCAAGCAGCGCCGCGACAAGGTTTTCAAGCGTTTCGGTCCCGAGCCCGGCATGCAGCTGTATCACCGCGGCATCCGGCGCAGACTCGCGTCGATGCTGGGCGATCGGCGGCACCTGGAGCTTGCCAACAGCATGCTGTTCGGGCTGCCCGGTTCGCCGGTGATGCGCTATGGCGACGAGATCGGCATGGGCGAGGACTTGTCGCTCAAGGAGCGCGACGCCGTGCGCACTCCGATGCAGTGGTCGAGCGAGCGTAACGGCGGTTTTTCGACGGCCCGCAAGACCGTTCATCCGGTGATCTCGGAAGGGCCGTATGGCTACCAAAGCATCAACGTCGACGCGCAACGACGCGATCCGGGATCGTTGTTGAACTGGATGATCAAAATGATCCGGGTGCGCAAGGAATGTCCCGAGATCGGCTGGGGCGAATGGGCGTTGCTGCACACCGGGGTCCCCGGGGTGCTCGCCATGTGTTACTCGTGGCGCGGCAATCAGGTGGTGGTGCTCCACAACTTCAATCGACAGCCGCAACAGGTGCGACTGGTGATGGAGGGCGAGGGGTGCGAGCGACTCGTGAGTTTGTTGGACACGGATGACAGTAAGGCGAATCGCAAGGGACATCACGACATCGCGCTCACGGCGTTCGGTTACAAATGGTTCCGCGTGGGCGGCCTCAACTACGCGCTACGGCGGGAACCGGCTGCGCCCGACGAGAGTCACTGATCAGATTACTGGGCGAGGTTCCACATGCGTATCGGTTTTCATGCCTCGCACGAGCAGTTCGCTCCTTCGCAGCTGCTGAAGTACACCATCGCCGCCGAACAGGCGGGCTTCGATTGCGCCATGTCGTCGGATCACTTCAAGCCGTGGAGCCGCTCGCAGGGGCATTCGGGACATTCCTGGTCATGGGTCGGGGCGGCACTGGCGAGCACTCGATTCCCCATCGGCATGATCGCCGCAGCGGGCTATCGCTATCACCCGGCGGTGATGGCGCAGGCAGCCGCTACGCTGGCGGAAATGTTCCCTGACCGATTCTGGCTGGCGCTCGGCAGCGGCGAGCGGATCAACGAAGACATCACGGGATTGGCGTGGCCCTCCAAACCCGAGCGCAATGCAAAGATGAAGGAATGCGCCGGCATCCTTCGCGCAATGTTCGCCGGCGAACGAGTGACGCACCGGGGAACGGTCACGGTGGTGGATGCCGAATTGTATTCTCGACCGCACACGCCACCGCCTTTGTTGGCCGCCGCCGTCACCGAATCGACGGCTGAGTTCATCGGGGCCTGGAGCGACGGCTTGCTTACGGTCGCAGGCAAACCCGACAACGTGAAGAACGTGATTCAGGCGTATCGCCGCGGCGGCGGTGAAGGCAAGCCGATCTATGTACAGGTGGCGTTGAACTGGGCGCGCACCGAGTCCGAAGCGTTGCAGGGCGCATTCGATCACTGGCGGTTCGTCACGCTCGGCGGCGACATCGGTTGGGAGCTGCGTTCGCCGGAAGATTTCGAGACCGCCACGCGCTTCGTGAGGCCCGAAGACGTGCGCGACAGCGTGCTGGTGTCATCGGACCTCTCGCAGCACGCAGCCTGGCTGCAGGAGTACGCCGAACTCGGCGTCGACACGGTGTATTTGCATCAGGTCGACTTGAATCAGCAGACGTTCATCGAAACATTCGCCGCGAAGGTGTTGCCGCAGCTCAGAGGATGAGCGTCGTTAGCGGCTCTCGGATGAGCTCATCAGGCGGCGGTACTGGCCCAGGTGCCGAATGGCGTGCTGCTCCTTGCCCTGCGCTTCATACAGGCGCGCCAGATTGAAGTGTCCGTCCGCCATATTCGGATCTTCGCTGAGCGCGGCCTGATACGCCTCGATGGCATCGTCGATACGGCCGAGATCTTCGAGCACCACGCCCAGATTGAACATCAGCGTGGGATTGGGCCCGCATTCCTGGATGCCGCGGCGATATACGATCTCTGCTTTCTTTTCGTCATGCCGCGCGTGGTGCAGCCGGCCGAGATTGATCCAGGCTGCGACGCAGTCCGGTTCGAGCTCCACGGCACGCTCATATGCAGCCTGCGCGGCTTTGGCGTCCGCATCTTCGAGACGCAGCCCTTTGTCGAACCAATCATCCGCGGTTTCAGCAGATGGCGCGGCGGGCGCGGGTGCTTCCTTGTGCTCGACCACGCGGATGACGCCGTTCTCGACGCTCACATCCAGGCCGAGCACGTACTGACCATCGTCGACCTGGAAATGATTCTTGCCGTCGCGAACCACGACGCGATCGCCGATGGCGCTGATGCTCAGACCCGACAGCGGCATCTGCTCGGGCAGGCGACGACGCAGATCCTCCAGCGAGCGATTGATGCGCCGTCGTGAGATCTTGGCTTCCAGCAGCGCACGAGCGGCGCGCAGCACGATGAGATCCTGGAAAGAGAACTGCAGCTGTCGCTTCGGTCCGCGCGAGGGCTGCACGAAGCCGGTTTTGATCAGGCCACGAATGGTACTGCGCGACAGGCGCAACACCCGTTCTACGTCTTGAACGCTGAATGTCTGCACGGCAGAGCGAGCGAAGGCGGTGGCTGCGGCAAGTGGACGTCCCGTTACGGACGACCGGCCGCGCTGGCCACCTCAGCCCTCAGCGCTTGCTGGCTTTGCGAGCAGGCTTCTCCGCCTGTTCGACTCTCTTGGGCGCCTTCCGTGGTCCGAGTTTGGCGACATTGGCCTTGGCGGTCTCGGTCTTGGTGAGACTGGCCCGTAACGCTTCCATCAGGTCGATGACCTTGCCACCGGTCTCCACCGGGCCTTCGGCCACGGAAATCTCCTGGCCTTCGACCTTTTTCTGAATCGCCGCCTCGACGCGGGCGCGCACATCGTCGACGTACGCGGTGGGATCGAAGCTGTCGGCGGTCTGCTGTTCGATCAATTGCTTGGCCAGCTTCAGTTCCTGCGCTTTCACGTCGGGCTTGGCGACGTCCACTTCGGTGGCGGAGCGCACTTCGGTGGCGAAGTGCAGCTGTTGCATGGTGAGCACATCGCCGACCGGGCGGAGCGCCACCAGGTATGACTTGCCGCGTGCGGCCCAACGCGCGACGGCACAACGTTTTGTGTCCTTCAACGCTTCGTTCAACAAGCCGTAGGGTTTGGCGCCGCCTTTGTCGGGCGCGAGATAGTAGGTCTTGTCGAAATACACCGGATCGATGGATTCGATGGGCACGAACTCGGCGATGTCGATCGAGTGGGTGCCGATTTCTTCCATGGCTTTGATTTCTTCGTTGCTGAACTGGACGTACTGGTCCTTGGCGAACTCGTAGCCCTTCACCATGTCGTCGCGCTCGACCACCTGGCCGTCTTTCAGACAGATGTACTGCTGCTTCAGGCGCGACCCACAACCCTTGTGTAACAGGTTGAACGAAATGGAGTTCGCCGTCTGGGTCGCGGTGTAAAGCTTGACCGGAATCGCGACCAGTCCGAACGAAATCGTCAAAGAACCGATGGAGCGCATGGCCATGAGGGGTACCTTTTCTACCGGTGCGGCCTGAGTTCGATGTTCAGGGGGGCGATGTTCACGGGACCGATGTTCAGTTTCGGCCTTTACTTCCGAAGGCTTTCGCAAGGCTCTGTTTCGCCGAGAGAACATCATGCCACCGGTCTCCGGTCTTTTCCAAGCGCGCCAGCACATTTCGCAACGTGAAATGGCCCGGCTCGGCGGCTTCCAGCTCCTCCCAGGTGAGCGGCATGGACACCGGCGCCCCCGGTACCCCCCGAGGCGAGTAGGCCACGTTCAGCGTCTTACCACGCACGTTCATGTTGTAGTCGATGAAAATTTTTCCGGTGCGTTTCTGTGTGGCCCATTCCATGGTCACATCGCGGGGATGCTGCTGCAGAATGTGGCGCCCAACCATCTCACAGATGCTGCGCGCCTCATCGAACGTCACGGTGCGCTCGATCGGCACGAACACATGCAGGCCGGTCTTGCCGGAGGTCTTCACCACCGCACGCAACGACATCTGCTTGAGCAGGTCGTTGATCCAGAACGCCACGCGCTTGCCCATCGCAAAGCCTTTCTTGTTGTACTCGGGCTCCGCGCCCTTGGCTTCCAGCCCCGAATAGATATAGGGATCGATGTCGAACACCAGATAGTCGGGGTAGTTCAGCACTGAGGCTTGCATGGCCTCGAGCGAGCTCGAATAGTCCTCGCTTTTGCTAATCGAATCCCTGGCCACTTGCGCGCGCGAGTGCCAGA
This sequence comes from Steroidobacter gossypii, assembly GCF_016801985.1. GTDB lineage: Bacteria > Pseudomonadota > Gammaproteobacteria > Steroidobacterales > Steroidobacteraceae > Steroidobacter > Steroidobacter gossypii. Next base: position 1,146,478 of record NZ_JAEVLS010000002.1, read on the forward strand.
CATGGAATTCCAACGTCCCGAGCTGTCCCAGCCACAGCAAGGTGGGCAGGTTGTGCGCCAGGATGTAGTCGTGCGCGCCGCCGACGTGCTCGGAGAACGTGGTGACGACGTCGACGAACTCGGGACGCTCCTGATCCCAATGTTTCTGGAAGAAACGTTCGCCGCCGATGCCTTCGGGCATGCGAATCAGCGTAAGCGGCCGATCGCGTAGGTGCGGCAGCATGTACGGCGAGATGCCTGCGAGGTAACGAAGATACTCGCGTTTGGTGACGGCGGGCGTGCGCGCCTCGGGATCCGCCGGCCAATATTCGCGATCCAGGTTGGTGAGCTTGATCCTGGTCGTGCCAGTGCCGTGACTGACGCTGAGGTCCAGCCGGTTGGATTTCGTTTCCAGCTGCTCGAGCACCGATTGGATGTCATTCTTCGGCGTGGCCTTGGCGCGCGCCTTCTTCTTCGTCGGGCCGTTGGTGACACTCTCGGGATCGATGTCATCGCGCAAACGCAGGAATACCGGCGCACGCAGATAACCTTCTTCGGTCCAGGCCTCGAAGCTGACTTCGGCGACCAGCTTGGGCTCGAGCCACGTCGCGGGGCCATTGAGCGGCGGCTTGGTGGAGAACGGATTGGTCTTTGAGACCAGCGCCGTGAGCTTGCGATACACATCGTTCAAGCTTGCTTCATTGAAGCCCGAGCCAACGTGGCCCACGTACTGCAGTCGATCCTTGTTCCAGAAGCCGAGCACCAGCGCACCCAGCGCGACGCGGCGACCTTTGCCTTTGGTGAAACCGCCGACTACGAACTCGGTGGTCGTGACGGACTTGTATTTCAGCCAGTGCGGCGAGCGTCGGCCGGCTTGATAAACGCTGTCCTTGCGTTTGGCCACGGTGCCTTCAAATCCGGCAGCCAACGAGGCCTCGTGCAATTGCTCGGCGTCGTCCGAGGAATGGATCAGCTGCAGGTGGGGGCCGGTCAGCAAACATTGCGAAAGGTAGCGCCGCCGTTGCTCATAGGTGGCGCCGCGCAGATTGATACCGGCGAAATGCAGCAGGTCGAAACAAATATAGATCACCGGCGATTGACGTTGCGCCTCGGCCAGCTCCTTCGGGCTCTTGACCTGAGCGCGATTCTGCATGGCATTGAAGGACGGCCGACCGTCCGCGTCCAGGGCGACGATCTCGCCGTCCAGAATCATCGAGCCGATGCATTGCGCTTTGAGTTCCGCCACCACCTCGGGAAATAACTTCGTGTAGTCCTGGCCGCGTCGCGACTGCAGGTACACCGATTCGCCGTCGATGAACGCGATGATGCGATAGCCGTCGAGCTTGGGCTCGAAGCTCCAGCGCGGGTCGGATTCGAGATTCTGGCCGGGTTCGGCCAGCATGGGCGCGAGCTCGTTGGGGAGCCTCTCATTCGGCCCAGCGGGCGCCAGCTCCATGGCCGCCAGCCGTTCGCGATTATCGCTCTCGGCCACATCATCCAACGTATCGCCAGTGAGCACCGAGGTGTTGTGCGCCAGCAGATCGTCGCCGCCAACGAAGCGATCTTTGTGCTTGATCAGCAGCCACTGGTTGTCGGTGCTGGTGCGCACCAGTGCGAACGAGCCTTTGAGCTTGATGCCGCGGAGAAAGATGCTGAGTTTGCCTTGCTTGAGCTCACGACGCAGACGTTCTTCGGCCTCGGCGCGATCATCGAATGAATACTCGCCGCCTTCATCCGGCGAGTACACGCCACAGTCCCAGACGATCACGTTGCCGGCGCCATAGTTCTTTTCGGGGATCACGCCTTCGAACGAGGCGTAGTCGTAGGGATGGTCCTCGACCTCGACCGCCAGCCGGCGCTCGCCGGCCTGCAGCGAGGGTCCTTTGGGGATGGCCCAGGACTTGAGCACGCCGTCCAGCTCCAGCCGGAAGTCGTAGTGCAGGCGTCGCGCAGCGTGCTTTTGCACGATGAACAGCAGCGGTCCGCGTCGCTGCGCCGGCACGGCGGGCTCGGGCTCGGGCGTCCGGGTGAAGGAGCGCTTCTGCCCGTACTTCTCGAGCGGCTTGGCGAGCGATCTGTCGGAGGTGCGTTTCATTCGAGATGCATTCTGGCCTGTTCAGTCAAGACGCGGAAGCGCCGCCGGTTCCGACAGACGACGGGAACTTTCCTGTGCGAGCCTGCAACTTGGGCCTACTACTTGAACTTACCGGGCTGATCGCGCATTGAACCGGCGTCCCGGCCACGTGACCCAGCCCTCATGGATGTTTTGTCTCCGGACGCGCCGTTTCACATCGTGAGCAACGCAGGCTCCGGCTCCAAGGATGCACACGAAGCCCGGCAGCAGATCGAGGCCGTGTTCCAGGCCGCCGGGCGCCCCCACGAATTCATTCTGATTGAGAACCCGGAGCAACTCGGGGCGGTGGCCACAAAGGCAGTGGAGGCGGCACAGCGCAGCGGGGGCGCGGTTGTCGTGGCGGGCGGCGACGGCACCATCAATGCAGTCGTGCAAGCCGCGCTGCCGAGTCGTCGGCCGTTCGGCATCATCCCGCAGGGCACGTTCAACTACTCGAGCCGCGCGCACGGCATTCCGCTGGACATCCCCGAAGCCGCGAAGTCGTTGCTGACAGCACGATTGAAGCCGGTGCAGGTCGGGCTGGTCAACGATCGTGCGTTCCTGGTGAATGCCAGCCTGGGGCTGTATCCCGAGCTGTTGCAGGATCGCGAAGCATACAAACGTCAGTACGGTCGGCATCGTTCCGTGGCGCTCTGGTCGGGATTGAGGACGCTGATGCGCGAGCACCGGCAGTGGGTCGTGGAAGTGGAGCACGAGCAAGGTCGGGAGCGCGTGGTCACACCGTCTATCTTCGTTGGCAACAATGTATTTCAACTCGAGCTGGTGGGTCTGGATGAAGCCGAGGATGTGAAACATCGAGGACGTCTGGCCGGCGTGATCGTCAAGCCCGTCTCGACGCTCGAGCTGTTGTGGCTGGCGGTGCGAGGCATGCTGGGTCAGTTGGAGGAAGAGGAGCGGGTGCGTGACTTTTCCTTCGAGACCATGACGGTGAGGGTCTTGAGCCGCACAGGCCGACGCGGCATCAAGGTGGCGGTCGACGGTGAGGTTTTCTGGTGTCAGCCGCCGTTGACGTTCAGGGTGGCTCCGCAACCGCTGATGTTGCTGGCGCCGGCGCCAGAACGATGACGGTGCTGCTGCAACTTTCGGACACTCACTTTGGCACGGAACAGCCCCCAGTCGTCGCAGCGCTGCTGCGTCTTGCAAGCGAACTGCGGCCCGACGTGGTCGTGCTTTCAGGCGATGTCACTCAACGTGCGCGCCGGGCTCAGTTCGAGGCGGCGCGGCAGTTCGTCACGAAGATTCCTGCGCGAGGCGTGGTGGCGATTCCGGGCAATCACGACATCCCGTTGTTCAACGTGTTCGCCCGAATGTTTTATCCGTATGCAGGCTTCGTGCGCGCGTTCGGCGCCGATCTCGAGCCCGAGTGGGAGAGCAGTGACTTTCTGGTCGTCTGCGTGAACACCACGCGTCCTGCGCGACACAAGGATGGCGAGGTGTCGCCGGAGCAGATCGTGCGTGTCTCGAAACGTCTGGCGAGAGCGAATGATCACCAGATCCGCATCGTGGTGACTCATCAGCCAGTTCACGTTCTGCGCGACAGCGAAATTCACAATCGCTTGCATGGCTATAGACAGGCAGTGAATGCGTGGTCGACGGCGGGCGCGGACATCATCATGGGCGGGCACATTCACTTGCCGTACATCGCGGCGTTGCATGAGCTGTTCGAGAGCTTGCATCGGCGCTGCTGGGTGGTGCAGGCGGGCACGTCGGTATCCAGCCGCGTGCGTTCGAGGCATCCGAATTCAGTGAATGTAATCAGGCGCGCGGATGCGAGTACGGCGTGCGTGGAACGTTGGGACTACAGCGCTGAGCGCGATGAGTTCCACCGTGTAAACACGGAACAATTAAATCTGGATCGATCGCGGAAGGCTGGGGAACTTTAAGGGGGCTGTGGCTCAAGGCCGACGTCCCTTGTGGGCGCGTTGCCCACAATTCAGGCAGAATTCAGCATAAAAACCGCACTTTACATCACCCATCGGTGCGCTTGATGCGTTCTATTAGTAGTCAGGTCACCCGTGAGGGTCCGCGTGATGAAAGTACGCTTGTTCAAAACTGTCGCCGTTGTTTCTTTGGTCGCCGCTCTGAGCGGGTGCGTGAGCTACGGCAACACGCACGCGTTGGTCACGCCGGTGGGTGTGGCTGGCTATCACACCTTCAAACCCGATGTCGTGGATCCCAACACCCCACGTGACATTCGCCTCTCTCAGCAGCGTGCCGCGCTGGAGCGGGTTGCCCACACACCAGCTGAAGCGAACGAAGATGAGATCTGAACCTCGTTGGATTGGTGAAGGTTGAGTTGCTAATGGAGAGGAGGACCTCGTGGCTCGCGCCTGCCGGGAAGGGGTTTTCTCCTTCCGGCCCCGTGCCTCCCTTCGTCCGCGCAAACGCGGCCGAGGGTCCCGTCCCTGGGCGCACTGCGGCGAAAAGGTCCCTCTCTTTCGACGCTGCCGGAAGGAGAAAACCCCTTCCCGGCAGACGCCGATGCGTGGCAGGTACGGTGAGCGCGGATGCCAGAGGCATGCTGCGGTGATCGCGCGGCAGCGCTCGATTTTGTCTCGTCATTCTGTTCGTACTGGCAGACATCCCAATCTCAGCTATCCGGCGACAACTCGATTCGCTCGGCTTCGAGCAGTCGGAGCATCGAATCCGCGACGCGAGCCTCGAGGTCTTCGGCGGAGTTGACGTTATCAGAGGAGCGGCCGGCGAGGGCCTTGGCGGCGGAGGTAACGGTGTGAGCGGAGGAGAGCGTTTCGTAGACTTGCTCGTCGAACGAAGTCAGTGACATTGATCGGCCACCGCGAGATTCCGTGCGGATGTAGGCGGCGTCGTGTCGTAGTTGCGTCATGGGAGCGGCCTCCTCGAGCGGCGATATTCCCAGACGCGAGGGCTGCGCCGTGGGTTCCACGGCGGCAGTACTCAATAGCCGCGGCTGCGCTCGACGATGCCAGACGTGGGTTGGTTGTTCGCGACCTGTCGAATCTTCTCCGCAATCTGCTTCGCTGCCGGCCGAATCGGCGTCACCGCTGCAGTGTGAGGCGTGATGCGAACCTTCGGATGGGTCCAATAGCGATGCTGCCGAGGCAAGGGCTCCTGATGAAACACATCGAGCGCGGCCCCACTCAGATGCCCGCTGTCGAGCAACTCCAGCAACGCATCGTCAACCATCAACCCCCCGCGGGCAACGTTGATCACGTACGCGCCCTGAGGCAGCAGCCGCAGCGCCTTGCGATCGAATCTGTTCAACGTCGACGGCGTGAGCGGAGCGAAGATCATGAGCACTCGACTCGCTCGCATGAACGCCTCGAATCGATCAGAACCCGTCGCTTCACAAAACAATCGAACGTTCTGCTCGCCCACCGTGCTCGAACGAGAGAAGCCATTCACTGGAAAGCCGTCGGCAGCAAATGCCTTGGCCACCTGCCGCCCCAACACGCCGAGCCCGAACACACCGATGGGCCACTCATCGCGCGATGACGCAGGCAGCGGGCGCCAGATCCCAGCGGCTTGTTGAGCAGCGTAGTCGTCGCGACGCTGCATCCAGCGCAACACTTCGTAGCGGCAGTAATCCACCATCTGCTCGCCCATGCCTGCATCCTCGACGCGAACGATGGGCAGCTCCGCCGGCAGATTCGGATTATTGAGCACGTGCTCCACGCCGGCGCCGGTGGAAAAGAACGCGCGCAGGCGAGGTTGATCGATGAAGAACTGTGGCGGCGGAGTCCAGCCGACCGCGTAGTCGGCGGGCTGCGTGAAGCCGGGTTGCCAGATATCGACCTGAGCGTCACGCAAATGGGCGGCAATGGCGTCACGCCACGCCTGCGCTTTGTCGCTGCCGTACACGATCACGATGCGCATGCTCATCTCCCATCACCACACGAACCGATGTGAACCCCCGATGGTAACGGCGCAGCAACGCGGCAGGAGTAATTTCAGGAAAGGCGCCGCCCGCTATAGACCTCCAGATCGCTTGTACTGCGGCCACACAGCGATTATTGTCCAGTCCGACGCGCGCAAGGATGTGTGCCACTCAACCTTAACTAAGTCAGCGAGTTACGGACACTTCCAGCCCCGGTACATGACTGCATCCGACTTGTCCGTTCTGCCCATTTCCATTGGCTTCGGTCTGGCGACCGAGCCGTTCGCCGATACCGCGGATGAAGCCTTTTTCTTCCCTAGCGACCAGCACCTGCGCGCGCTGGAGTTCATGGGCCACTCGTTGTGGACCAGATCGCGCCTGGGCGTGGTCACGGCCGATCATGGCTGCGGCAAAAGCCTGCTGATCAAGCGGTTGCTGAAGGATCTGGATGAGCGTGTGACGGTCGCGAGCGTGCAGCGTGAGCACATCGGCCCACGCGAGTTTCTGCTCGAAATCCTGCGTCAGTTCGGTTTCGCGCTCGGCGACGACGACAAAACCGATCGGCGCCGCCTGCTCGAGCGCTTTCTTGCGCATCAAGCGGGCACGGGCCGCCTATGTCTGTTGATCGTGGAGAATGCGCAAAGCATGCATCCTTCGGTGCTGGAGGAACTGCGCTGTCTCGCAGCCATCGAGCACGACGGCGTGCGCGTGCTGAAGATGCTGTTGCTTGGGCAACCCGCCCTGAACCTGGTGCTCGAATCGCCGCGCATGGTCGAGCTGATGTCAGGTAATGTCTCCCGCTTCTCGCTGAGTGCGTTCAGTGAGGATCAAACCGCCGCCTACGTGGCGCATCGGCTGCGAGCCGCGGGCGCGCCGAATCCGGATGCGCTGATGCCCTCGGTGTTATTGCCGCAGATTCATGCCTGCAGCCTGGGTGTGCCGGCCAACATCAACAAGCTGTGCACGCGAGCTTTCGTTCATGCGCGCGAAGAGGGCGCCTCGCTGGTGACCGAGTCGGCGCTCGACAAAGCTATCGAGGATCTCGGCTGGATGCGCCGGCGCTTGCGACTGGAAAACGCGGTGCTGGAGCAAGTGGCCTCGCTCGGCTCGAGCCCGAGCCAGGGCAAACTGGTCATCACCATGCAAGGCGAGCCGGAGCGCGAAGTGTTGCTGAAATCCGACCGCATGCTGGTCGGGCGCGGCGAGGAAGCCGATGTGCGCATCGACTCGGTGTTCATCAGCCGCTATCACGCGTTGATCGTGCGGGATGGCAACCGGGACTTGCTGCTCGACCTGGGCAGCACCAACGGTCTGCTGGTGAATTCGCGCCGTATTCTGCGCAGGGCCCTGCGGCATCGCGACCTGATCCAGGTCGGTCCCGCGCGAGTCATGTACATCAACGAACAAGCCAACAGCGTGCAGCCGGATTCGGGCGAGACCCTGCTGCTGGCCCGGCCAGGCCTGCCGGCCGCCGCCGGCGACGAAGAACCCTCGACATTGCTGGCTTTCGGGCGCCTGGACCCGTCGGCTTAAGGCCCTTTCCCAAGCGGGGTTCGACGCAAAAAAATCGCGCTGACACCGCAGCTTGCGCCATTTCGTCGCGGTCAGTAGAGTGTCGGCTTCCCAAGCGCCGCTCCCTTCAGTCGACTGATCCTGTGCCGGTCAGGCAGACGGGATGGTTGTGTGCGCGGGTATCCCCTGGCTAGAAGAGATCAGACAAGTGGAGCGCTGGCGCGTACATAAATTCGGCGGCTCGAGCGTTGCCGATGCGGTTTGCATGGAGCGCGTGGCCCGGATCCTGGAGCAGGATCCGCATCCCCGCCTGGGTGTGGTTCTGTCGGCCTGCCGCGGTGTGACCGACGGCCTGCTGAACCTGGTCATTGCCGCCGAGAAGCAGGAGACGACGCTCGCCGAGCGCATCGAACAACTGCGCCATCGTCACCAGGTCATTGCCGACACGCTGCTACCGGACGGCGCACGCGTCGAATATATGGCCAAGCTCGAACAGGAATGCCGCGATATCGCCGGCATCCTGCAGACCGTGCAACTGATTCGCTCCGCCTCGCAAACCGTGCGTGACCTGATCGCCGGCTACGGCGAGATTTGGTCGACGCGCCTGTTCAGTGCTTACTTGCGCCATCGCGGGCGTCGCCCGGGCAACGTGCAGTGGGTCGATGCTCGCGACGTCGTCTCGGTCGAGTGGGGTCCGCTCGGGCCCGCGGTGCGCTGGGACGCCTCGCAGGCCAATATGGATCGCATCAAGCCCTCCGAGCCGGCGACGCTGATCATTACTGGCTTCGTCGCGCGTGACGGCAACGGTTTGCAGACCACGCTCGGCCGCAACGGCAGCGATTTCTCCGGCTCGATTTTCGGCGCGCTGCTGGACGCGGAGGAAATTCACATCTGGACCGACGTCGATGGCGTGCTCAGCGCCGATCCGCGCCTGGTGCCGGACGCGAAAGTCATCGACGCGCTTTCCTATAGCGAAGCCATGGAGCTGGCGTATTTCGGCGCCAAGGTGATCCATCCGCAGACCATGGCGCCAGCGGTCCGCAAGAGCATACCGATCTGGATCCGCAACACGTTCGCGCCCGAGAAGGCCGGCACGCTGATTTGCGAAAAGCCCAGTTCACAACTCGCCGTCAAAGGCATCACCTGCATCGATCGCATCGCGCTGATCAATCTGGAAGGCGCCGGCATGATCGGCGTGCCCGGCACGGCGCATCGTTTGTTCGGCGCGCTGCGCGATCACGGCATCTCGGTGATCCTGATCTCGCAAGGCAGTTCGGAACATTCCATCTGCTTTGCCATCCCGGAAGCCGAGGCGTCGCGCGCCGAGACGGTGGTGCGCCAGGCGTTCGATCGCGAGCTGCGTGAAGGGCAGATCCAGAGCGTCGAAGTCGATCCCGGTTGCAGCATTCTCGCGGTGGTCGGCGATGGCATGGCCGGCTCGCACGGCGTCGCCGCCAAGGTGTTCGGTGCGCTGGGCTCGGCGGGCGTCAGCGTGCGCGCCATCGCGCAGGGCGCTTCGGAAAGAAACATATCTGCGGTGATCGACGGCAAGCAGTCATCGCGCGCGCTACGCTCCGTGCATTCGAGCTTCTATCTGTCGCCGCACACGGTGTCGATCGGCTTGATCGGCCCGGGCACGGTCGGCGGCGTGCTGCTCGATCAGATGGCCTCGCAAGTCGAGCGCCTGTCGCGCGATCTGAAACTGGATCTGCGCGTACGCGGCATCATGACCACCAAGCGCATGCACCTGGCCAATACCGAAGTGCCACTGCATCGCTGGCGCGAGGCGATCGCCGGCCAGAGCGAGGAGGCCGATCTCACTCGCTTCGCCGAGCATGTGCGGGCTGATCATCTGCCGCACGCCATCATCATCGATTGTTCGGCGAGCTCCGAGGTGGCCGCGCGCTATCCTGCGTGGCTGGCCAGCGGCATTCACATCGTGACGCCGAACAAGAAAGGCAACAGCTCCGAGCTGGAGCTGTACGGTCGCCTGCACGAGGCTCGTCGCCAGGGCAACGCGCATTATTTGTATGAAGCGACCGTGGGCGCGGGCCTGCCGGTCATTCAAACCCTGCGTGACCTGCGCGATACCGGAGACGTGATCCACCGCATCGAAGGCATCCTTTCCGGCACCTTGGCGTATCTGTTCAACGTGTGGGACGGCTCGGAGCCGTTCTCGGCCGTGGTGCGCACCGCGAAGGCGAAGGGCTACACCGAGCCCGATCCGCGCGATGACCTGTCGGGCCTGGATTTCGCGCGCAAGCTCATCATTCTTGGTCGCGAAATGGGACTGCGTCTGGAGCTTGGAGACGTGCAGCTGGAAGGCCTGGTGCCGCCGGCGCTCGCCCAGTGCGCGCCTGAAGAGTTCCTGGATCGCTTGCCCGAATTCGATGCGACCATGGCGGGGCGTTTGAGATCGGCCCGCAGCCGCGATCGCGTGTTGCGCTATGTGGGCTCCTTGGATGCGGCCACGGGCAAGGCCTCGGTCGGGCTGGTCGAGCTGGAGCGCTCGCATACCTTCGCGAACATCAACCTCACCGACAACGTGGTTCGCTTCCTGACCGCGCGCTACAACCAGAATCCACTGGTAGTGCAAGGGCCCGGCGCCGGGCCCGAAGTCACCGCAGGTGGCGTGTTCGGCGATCTGTTGCGCGTGTGCGCGTATCTTGGAGCAAGGCTTTGAGCAGGCAATCGGCGACGGCATTCGCGCCGGCGAGCATTGGTAACGTCGCGGTCGGGTTCGATGTGCTCGGTCACAGCTTCCAGACGATTGGGGACAAGGTGACCGCGCGTCGCGTTGCGACGCCTGGCGTCACCATCAAGCGCATCACCGGCACCACGGTGGACCTGCCGCTCGAGACCGAGAAGAACACCGCTGGCATGGCGGTGTTGAGCATGGTGCGGGATCTGCAACTGGACTTCGGCATCGAGCTCGAGATCGAAAAAGGCATTCCGCTCGGCTCGGGCCTGGGCGGCTCCGCTGCCTCGGCAGTGGCGGGCGTGGTGGCGGCCAATGCGCTGCTTGCGAAGCCGCTGACGCTGCTGGAGCAGCTGCAGTTCGCGTTGAAGGGCGAGCAGGTGGCCAGCGGCTCGCGGCACGTCGACAACATCGCGCCGTCCTTGTTCGGGGGGCTGGTGCTGACCGTCGGCATCGACAACCCCAACGTCAAACAGATTCCGGTGCCGCCGACGGTGCGCTGCGTGCTGGTTCACCCGCACATGGTGCTCTCGACGCGCGAGGCGCGGTCGATCCTGAGCCGCACCGTCGATCTGTCCAACGTGATCTGGCAGACCGCCAACATCGCCGGCTTTCTCACCGGCTGTTTCACCAGCGATCTGCAACTGATTCGCGAATCGCTCGAGGACGTGATCATCGAGCCGCAGCGACAGGTCTTGATCCCGGGCTTCCCGGCGGTGAAGCAGGGAGCGCTGGGCAACGGGGCCTTGGGCTGCTCGATTTCCGGCGCCGGTCCGACCGTTTTTGCGTGGTGCGAACAACAAAACGCCGAAGCCGTGCGCGACGCGATGGTCGCAGGCTTCGCCGCGCAGAAGATGCAGAGCGATGCGTGGATTTCCACGCTCGACGCGGTGGGTGCCAGGATAGTTGACTAGCGTAGTGAACTGACGGAACGCCGAAGCAGCGGACACCCAACAAATCTCACTTTCGTTCCATGCACTACATTAGTACGCGAGACGCATCTCACAAGGCTTCGCTGAGCGAAGCCATCGCCCGTGGCATCGCGCCCGACGGCGGCCTCTATGTGCCCGGCGAATTCCCGCACTTCACCACGCGCCAGTTCGAAGGCGTCACCGAATTGCCGGAGATCGGCGCACGGCTGCTGGCGCCGTTCGCTGAAGGCGATCCGCTGGCGGGCGAATTGGAGGCGATTTGCCGCGAGGCATTCAACTTCCCGGCGCCGCTCGTGCCATTGGATCAGGCGCCCGCGCCGGCATCGGTGCTGGAGCTGTTCCATGGCCCCACTTGCGCGTTCAAGGATTTTGGCGCCCGCTTCCTGGCGGCCTGTCTGGAGCGCATCCGTCGCAACGCGCCGCGCAAGCTGACGATTCTGGTCGCGACTTCCGGCGACACTGGCGGCGCGGTGGCCGCGGCGTTTCACAACAAGCCGTGGGTCGAAGTTGCGGTGCTGTATCCCAAGGGCCTCGTGTCCGAGCGCCAGGCGCAGCAGCTGTCCTGCTGGGGCGGCAACGTGCGCACCTTCGCCGTCAAGGGCAGCTTCGATGACTGCCAGCGCATGGTGAAGGAGGCGTTCCTCGATCCGGCGCTCAAGGAATCGCATCAGCTGTCTTCCGCGAACAGCATCAACATCGGCCGGTTGCTGCCGCAGATGGTGTACTACGCCAAGTCCAGTCTGGAGCTGTGGCGACAGCTGGGGCGGCGTCCGAACTACATCATTCCCACCGGCAACCTCGGCAACGCCATGGCTTGCGTGTGGGCGCGCCATGTCGGGTTGCCCATCGGGGAGATCGTGCTCGCGACCAATGCCAATCAGACGGTGACCGATTACCTGCGCTCGGGCGAGTGGCAGCCGCGTGCCAGCGTGCCGACCCTGGCGTCGGCGATGGACGTCGGCAATCCGAGCAACATGGAGCGGCTGCGCGCGCTGCATCCGGAGTTCGAAGAGCTGCAGGGCCAGGTCGGCGCCTCCAGCGTCGACGACATCGAGATCCGCGGCACGTTGCGTCGTGACTCGCACGAGCTCGATCGTGTCTGGTGCCCGCATACGGCCACGGCCGCCAAGGTCTATCGGCGCATGTTGTCACGAGGTGCGCGAGGCCATTGGGTGATCGTCTCCACCGCGCATCCGGCGAAGTTCAACGATATCGTCGAACCGCAGACCGGGCGCGAAGTGCCGGTGCCGCCGGCGCTCGCGACGCTGCTATCGTTGCCACGTCAGGAGACGGAACTGGAGCCCTCGCTGCAGGCGTTACGGACGCAATTGCAACACACATAAGTCATGCAGCTTCCCGAGCAGATTCCGTTCTGGGCGATCCCTGCCGCCATCGCCGCGGCAGTCGTGGCTCTGTGCGTCTGGGTGTATTGGCTGATCCGCCAGTATCGATATCGCAAGGCCATCGACGCGGCGATCGGCAACGTGGCGTACGAGATGCTCAAGAACGTGCTGATCCCGAACGGCAACGGCGGGCAGATCCACGTGCATTATCTGCTGCTCACCCAGCGCGGGCTGCTGGTCGCCGACCTGCTGGATCGCCCGGGCGCGATCTTCGGCGGCGATCAGATGCTGGAATGGACGGCTATCGGCAAGAAACAGCGCTACACCTTTCCCAATCCCCAGCATGCTTTGTATGACCGCATGGCGGCGGTGAAGCTGCTGACCGGTGAGGTGCCGGTGGAGGGGAGGTTGCTGTTTACCTTGCGCAGCGATTTCCCGAAGGGCAAGCCGCGCAATGTGTTACGAATCGATGACCTCACGGATGATTTTCCCCCGGTGGACAAGGCGCGAGGCAATATCACGGCGGCATTTGGTGATGTTTGGGCGAATGTGAAGCGGCACGCGGAGTCGAATCCGATCGCGTAGCTTCACGCCGGAAGACCCACCCCTGACCCCCTCCGTGAACGGGAGGGGGAAATAGTTTTTTATTTCTTTGCGCGCTTCGCGCGCGAAAGATTGACCCTGCATCCCCCCGACGACCGGGAGTGAAATCGATCGTTCTTGTGCGCTTCGCGCGCGGAAGACCGACCCTACATCCCCACCGACGACCGGGAGTGAAATCGATCGTTCTTGTGCGCTTCGCGCGCGGAAGACCGACCCTACATCCCCACCGACGATCGGGAGTGAAATCGATCGTTCTTGCGCGCTTCGCGCGCGGTAGACCGACCCTACATCCCCCCTGCGACCAGGAGTGAAATCGATGGTTCTTTGCGCGCTTGGCGCGCGGAAGATCGAGCCATCGCGGTCTCGGGCGCTGGCAGGCAACTGATCTTTCCTGTAGCGCGCGAAGCGCGCCAAAAAAAAACTGGCTGCGTTATCAGGCGCGACGAACTACGCGCGTCGATGGTGCTCGGCGACGACCTGGGCGACGCAGGCGGTGACCTTCTTGCCGGTTTCGATCTCCAGAAACTCGTTGGGGCCGTGAGCGTTTGACTGCGGGCCGAGCACGCCGGTGACGAGAAATTGGGTCTTGGGGAACTTGGCGCTCAGCATCCCCATGAACGGAATGGTGCCACCCACGCCCATATACATCGCATCACGTCCGAAGAAGTTCTTGGACGCAGCCGACATGGCGGAAGCGAGCCAGGGCGCGGTGGAGGGCGCATTCCAGCCTTCGGCCGCGGGATCGGGCTCGAATGTGACTTTCGCCCCGTACGGCGGATCCTGCTCCAATGTTTCTTTGACCGCGAGCGAAGCGCGCTCGGGATCGACGCCCGGCGGCAGACGAAACGACAGCTTGAACGCCGTATACGGCCGCAACACATTGCCGGCATTGGGCAGGCTCGGAATGCCATCGACACCGGTCACGGACAAGGTCGGGCGCCAGGTGCTATTGAGCAGCAGTTCCGCGGGATCCTTGTCCATGGGTTGCATGCCATCCACCAGCGGCAGCTTGCGATAGACCTCGGCGCCCAAGGCCGCGGCCGCAGCCTTCGCCTGCTGCACACGGTCCTCAGGAGTCTTTGTATGCAAGGCGTCGAGTTTGATCCGCCCCGTTGCGGCATCTTCCACGCGCTCGAGCACGTTACGAGCGATTCGCATGCTCGAAGCCGCAATGCCGCTCGCCATGCCCGAGTGCACGCCTTCACGCAACACATCCACTCGCAACGTCCCAGTGAGATTGCCGCGCAGCGAAGTGGTGCACCAGAACTGATCGTAGTTGCCGCACTCCGCATCCAGACACACCACCAGCGACGGCTCACCGATGCGCGCAGCAAGCGCATCGATATAAGCCGGCAGATCCGGACTGCCGCTTTCTTCGCTGCCCTCGATGAGGATCACACAGCGCGCATGAGGGATCTTCTGTTCGGCGAGCGCCTTCAACGCCAGCAGTGAACCGAACACTGCATAACCGTCGTCAGCGCCGCCACGACCATACAAGCGTCCGTTGCGAATCACCGGCGTCCAAGGGCCGAGGCCCTCGTTCCAACCGGTAAATTCCGGCTGCTTGTCCATGTGGCCATACATGAGCACACAATCGTTGCTCGAGCCGGCATCGCCCGTGGCGGGCACATCGATGAATAGCAGCGGCGTGCGGCCGGGCAGGCGCACGATTTCGGTTTTCATCCCAGGCAGCGCATTGGCCTCGCACCACTGGCGCATCAGCTCCGCCGCGGCGTCCATGTGACCGTGTTTTTCCCACTCCTTGTCGAAGTGCGCCGACTTGTTGGGAATCCGAATGTATTCGCACAGCGTCGGCACGATGGACTGGTCCCAAACCTCGCCCACATAGCGCAACAGTTGCTCGGTATTCATTCCTGAAGTCTCCGGTTCGGGTCAGGCAGTTTGCCAGTTGAACAGACGTAACGCATTCGCCGTGGTGATTTCCGCCAGCATTTCCACCGTTTCGCCGCGCGCCTTGGCAATGGCGGCCAGCACATGCGGAAGATACATGGGCTCGTTGCGACGGCTTTGTGGCTTGGGGTGCAGGTCGCGCGGAAGCAGATAAGGTCCGTCGGTTTCGATCAGCAGCCGCTCGGCCGGTATGTGTCGCACGACCTCGCGCAAATGATGACCGCGCCGTTCGTCGCAGATCCAGCCGGTGATGCCGATATACAAGTCCAGATCGAGATAGGCGCGGGCTTCCTCCAGCCCGGCGGTGAAGCAATGTGCGACGCCGCCCGCCAGTTGCGCGCGATGCTTGCGCATGATGGTCATGAAATCTTGGTGCGCATCGCGTTGATGCAGAAAAACCGGCTTGCGCACGTCAGCCGCCAATTCCAGCTGCTCTTCGAACGCTTTGGTCTGCGCAGCATGCGGCGAGAAGTTGCGGAAATAATCCAGACCGCATTCGCCCACCGCGACCACCTCGGGGCGTCGCGCCAGTTCGCCAAACGCTTGCAATTGCGCTGAATCGAGATCGACCGCGTGATGGGGATGGACGCCCGCCGTGCAACGCATCTGCTCGGGATAACGCTGCACGAGATCGATGGCGGCATGCGTGCTATCGAGCGAACTTCCCGTGATCACCATGCGCGTCACGCCGACATCGCGAGCGCGCTCGATGACGGCGTCGCGGTCGGGATCGAAGCTGTCGTGAGCCAGGTTGATGCCGATGTCCAGCAGCGCTGGTGGCGAAGTGCTGGAATGTCGAGCTGGATCAATCGTCATCGTGTACGTCTGTGCTATCTTCCAGCCATGAATTGTAGTGCATGGCTCCGCCGCTTACTGCTGCTGTTGGGGCTTGCGGCGGTGTCCGCGGGCGCCCAATCCACTGCCGAGTTCGACGATGCAGTGGCGCGGCTGCAGTTTGCGTTTTACACCGGCGACAGCCGCGCGCTCGAAGAAGTGCTCGGCGAGCTGGCCGAATTCGAGGCCGACGCCGGATTGATTGCGGCCAAGTCGTATCAGCTCGCGTATGGCAATTGGAAGCTCGCGGAGCTCCTGGGCAATCCTCAGGGCGAGCGCGCACGCTCCTCGAGCAAGACGACCGCGGGCAAGGCGGCGAAGAGCTGCGTTCAGCATGCGCGCGAGGCGATCAGCAAAGATTCCCGAATCGCCGACATCTATGCCATCGAGGCGGTATGCGACACCTTCTCGCCAGGGCCGGCCAGAAACGGCTCGTCGGCCTGTACGCGTAGTAAATCCATGCGCACGGCGTTGACCCTGGGCGCCGACAATCCCCGCGTTCAGTTCATCCAAGCCTTGTGCATTCCGGACGTGGAGGGCGATCCGGCCGCGCTCGATCGCTGGCGGAAGGTGGTGGCGAGATTCGAGGCCGCGCCGCCATCCCAGCCCGGCAAGCCGGACTGGGGCCACGCTGAAGCGCTGCTGATGTTGGGCCAAAGCTACGTCAAGCGCGGCGAGATGGTCGCGGCGCGCGATGTGCTGGAAAGAGCGTTGGTGCTTGCGCCAGACTATCGAGAGGCGCAGAAGCTCTTGCAGACGGCGGCCAATCGTCCGAAGTGATGGTCCGGTCCCGATAGTCGAGTTGTCGTCCCGATTCATGTCCGCACAACTGCAGCTGTTTGAATCGCGTGACTCGTCCGAGCGCTGGACCGTGCGCGTGAGTCGTCGTGCGCGGCGCATGTCGGTGCGTGTGTATCCCGGGGGGCGAGTCGAGGTGGTCGTGCCTCCTGGCGTGCCGCCGACCACCGTGCAACGTTTCGTCGGCACGCACAGCCAATGGATTTCCCGGCGCGTCGAAGATTTGAGTGCGGTGGGCGTACCGCTCCACGCGGGTCCCCCCACCGAGATTCGTGTGCCGGCCCTCGGGCGCCAGTTCAAAGTCGAATATGAGCACACGCGCTCCACCTCGATCCGGCCGCAACTGTTCGACAACGACGTGCTGAAGATCTTCGGCCCCATCCACGACGAGGCGGCGATCGGCACCGCCCTGCGTCAGTGGCTGTCCGACCTGGCCTACGACGAGTTGGGCAAGCAGTTGGGCATGGTGGCGCGCCAGCTGGGATTGAGCTTCAGTCGTATACAAGTTCGTCGTCAGCGCACGCGCTGGGGCAGCTGTTCGGCCACCGGCACCATCAGTCTCAATGTGTGTCTGATGTTTCTGGAGCCGGCAGTGGTGCGATATCTGTTCGTTCACGAGCTGTGCCACACCCGGCATATGAATCATTCGCCGCGCTTCTGGGCGCTGGTGGAGCATCACGAGCCTGACTATCGGCGCTTGGATCGAGAGCTGCTGCGAGGCTGGCAGGCGGTGCCGGCCTGGATGTTCGAGTAGCCCGGGCCTCTGGGGGTTCGAGTAGAATGGGGCATGAGCAATCCAAACCCTCCCGCGCCTGAGCCCAACCGCCGCCCGGTCGATTTTTCCGACGAGCAGGTCCATTGGGACCTTGGCGAATCGCAGAGTTACGGCGAATACCTCGGGTTGAGCCAGATCCTGAGTGCGCAGCGGCCGGTCTCGTTCGAGCACGACGAGATGCTGTTCATCATCATTCATCAGGCCTCGGAGCTGTGGATGAAGCTGTGTCTGCACGAGCTCACCGCGGCTCGCGAGCACATCCGGCGCGATGACCTCGGGCCGTCCTTCAAGATGCTGGCGCGCGTGTCGCGAATCCAGCAGCAGCTGGTGCAGTCCTGGGATGTGCTCGCGACCATGACGCCGGCGGAATATTCGCTGTTTCGCAATCAGCTGGGGCGCGCGTCGGGATTCCAGTCGGTGCAGTACCGGACGCTGGAGTTCATCATCGGCAACAAGAACGCGGACGCCATCGAGGTGCATCGTCGTGACGCGGCATCCTACGACGAGTTGCAGCGGGCGTTGCACAGCCCGAGCATCTATGACGAGACACTGCGTTTGCTGAGTCGTCGCGGCTTCGAGATCCCGCAGGAATATTTGGATCGTGACTGGTCACAGCCGTATCAGCCGAGCAAGCAGGTCGCCGCTGCGTGGCTGGCGGTGTATCACAGCGTCGAGGACAACTGGGATCTTTACGATCTGGCGGAGAAGCTGGTCGATCTCGATCACAAATTCCAGTTGTGGCGCTTCAGTCACATGAAGACTGTCGAGCGGATCATTGGCTACAAGCGGGGCACGGGCGGGACGGGCGGTGTTTCTTATTTGAACAAGGCGCTCGAGCTGCGGTTCTTCCCCGAGCTTTGGACCATTCGGACGTCGATGTAAAAGGACCGTCCTACTGCTGGGGCGTGGCGACCGAGAGGCATTCGGGACCGAGGCCGATGCTGCCCAGCACGTGGCGGACGCCGGCGATGCCAGCTTCGATCGGCTTGCCCTTCTTGAGCGACTTGCCGATACGCAGACGGTTGTAGGGATCGGTGGTGGAGAAGTGCTGCATATGCAATCCCGCCGAGTTCAGCATCCTGGTGATCGCTCGACGATGGAAATAAAACAGGTGTTGGTTCTGGAAACCGGCGATGGTGAACCCGGTGCGCTTGCCGCGTTTCATCAGCCGGCGATGCATCAGGTACTTCGGCACTTCCACGCACAGCCAGTACGGCTTGAAGAAAAACAAATCCGAGTTCGGATGCCGTAGCAGCAGTACGCCGCCGGGCTTCAACATGCGGCGGATCTTCACCAGCACGGCCTGCGGATCCGAAAGATGCTCGATGACATTGAGGAGCAGCACGACGTCGTAGGACGCGTCGGGTAGATCGATATCTTCCATGCGCCCTACGTGCAACGGCCCATTGTATTTGACCCGATTGGCGGAGTCGGCGAACTCGACGCCCTCGACGTTGGGGATGCCCTGGCTTTGCAGCCAGGCCAGAAAATCCCCGGTGCCGCAGCCGATTTCGATCAGCCGCTGCGGCTTGGGAACATACCGGGTGAGGGTGCGATAGAAATGCTCCATCAGCACCGGATTGTTATTGGTGGAGTCCTCGTACACGTCATAGTCGTAGATATGGCCGAGGTCGCGCACGTCGGGGGTGGGATTAAGATAACGCAGGCCGCACTCGTTGCATTCGACGATGCGCAGCTTGCCGCCAAAGACTTCGTTCTCGGGGAGCGTGCGAATCAATCGGTCGGCAAGCACTGTTTCTGACGTGGCAGTGCGGCACTGGGCGCACTGAGTTTCGACGACGCGTAACATTCCGACTCCCCCTCGTTTGTTGAGGAGTCTACCCAGCGGCCGGCGATTTCGTAAGTGTTTGAGCGTGTCGGATTATTTTGCAATCCGATCAAGGATTGTCGGAAACATTTCCAGTGACGTTCGCGGCAAGATTATGTTTCTCGGGATTCGATACCGGGCGGCTCAAAACGGTGCGTGCTCGCCCGGGGCGGGCCTGCCACGCGCGCCAGCCGAGCAGCACGAGCACGATGGCGAGATAGATGAGCGGCTCGGTGGTGTCGGCCTTCACTTGCCAGTAGTAGTGCCAGACCGCGAGCAGGCAGATCACGTAGATCGATCGATGCAGCGATTTCCAGCGTTTGCCCAGCCGCCGCATCATCTTGTTGGTTGAGGTCACGGCGAGCGGCACGAGCAGCAGCAGCGCGGTGAAGCCGATGGTGATGAAGGGACGCTTGGCAATGTCCTCGAGAATGCCGGACCAGTACAGGCCCTGATCGAGCAGCAGCCAGGTCAGGAAATGCATGACCACATAGAAGAATGCAAACAGCCCCAGCATGCGTCGTAGCTGCACCAGCCAGGGCAGCCCGAACCAATCGCGCAGCGGCGTCACCGCCAGCGTGATCACCAGCAGGCGCAGTCCCCATTGACCGAACGTATCCTGGATCTTTTCGACAGGATTCGTGCCCAAACTCGCGCCGCCGATTTCGAATGCCGCCCACACCACTGACAGCAGCGGCACAGCGCAGAGCACGAAAAGTGCAGGCTTGAAGACGCGACGGATGACGGTGGGCGAGGGCATCGAATCGCTCGCGCTCAGTAGTACTTCTTCAAGTCCATGCCTCGGTACAGCGACGCGACTTCCTGCTCATAGCCGTTGAACATCAAGGTCGGCACGCGCGAGCCGAACAAGCCGCTGCCGATCTTCCGCTCACGCGCCTGGCTCCAGCGCGGATGATCGACCTTGGGATTCACGTTGGCATAGAAGCCATATTCGTGCGGCGCCGAGATATTCCAAGTCGTCGGCGGCTGCTTCTGGGTGAAGTTGATCTCGACGATGGACTTGATGCCTTTGAAACCGTATTTCCAAGGAGTGACGAGGCGCAGCGGCGCGCCGTTCTGATTCGGCAGGGTCCTGCCGTAAAGACCGATCGCGAGGAATGACAGCGGGTGCATGGCCTCGTCGATGCGCAGACCTTCGACGTACGGCCATTGCAGCGATCGGCCTCGCTGTCCTGGCATCTCATCGGGGCGATACACCGTCTTGAACGCGACATACTTCGCCTTGGACGTGGGCTTGAATTGTTTGAGCGCGGCGGCGAGCGGCACGCCGTCCCACGGGATCACCATCGACCATGCTTCCACACAGCGCAAGCGATAGACGCGCTCCTCGATGGGATGCGGTTTGATCAGGTCCTCGAAGGCGAAGGTGCCGGTGTTCTCGGCCTCGCCCTTGACGGTCACGGTCCACGGCGCGGGCTTGAATCGGCCCGAGTTGGCCGCGGGCGCGCCTTTGTCCAAGCCGAACTCGTAGAAATTGTTGTAGGTGGTGATGTCTTCGTAACTGTTGGGCGGATCGCTGAGGCTGTACTTGGCGTTGCGCTGAGCTTTCAAGTCTGTGACTGCCGCCGCATCGTGCGTCCAGGCCGCACCGATGCCCGTAACGCCCGTCGCGAGCGCCGCCTGCAGCAGCTTGCGGCGATTCAAATACACGCTCTCCGAAGTGATTTCCGAAGGACGGATGTCGGCGCTGTCGCCGGGGCGGAAACGTCGGATCAACATGGTTGCCTCGCGGCCAGCCAACGCCGGCGCATTGCCAATACCTAAAGACTCGTGCAGGAGACCGGAGTTTCGCGGCGGCCATTACATCGCCGTAAGTACGCTCCGGCCCGCCACAATTCGCCTGAATTGCGTCGGCGGATTGCCCGCCGGCCGAGCCACGCTCCCCGCCAGTGTAAGCAGTGAAGCAACTACATGGGAGTGAGGGCTATGCAAATCTTGGGGTCGGTCACGGCCAAGGCCGCGTTGATCGGCGTGATCGTGTTGGTGCTGCTGATTCCGCTGACGATGCTTAGAGGCGTCGTCACCGAGCGCGCCGGGCTGCGCGAGCAGGCGTATCAGCGCGTGGCGGAAGGATGGGGCGGCGAGTTGACAGCCGGCGGCCCGATGCTCGTGGTGCCTACCGAGCGCAGGGTGATCGTTGACGACAAGGAGCGCCTGATGCGCAGAGATGTTTATCTGCTGCCAGCTACGCTCTCGGCCGACGTGGATGTGAAGCTCGAGCCACAGCCGCGGCATGTAGGCATCTACGCCGTGCCGGTGTTTCTGTCGACACTGCGTCTGCAAGGCGAGTTCGATTTGTCGACATTGCGGGCGCACGCCGAACAGTCCGACGTCACCTATCTTTGGTCGCAGAGCCGGCTGCGATTGCCGATCTCATCGGTGCGCAGCCTGCGGGAGATTCGGCACGCGAATTTTGCCGGACAGCCGATGAAACTCGGCCCGGCGACGCCCGGTCTGCATGGCGGCATCGAAGCACTCGTCGATCTGACTCAGCTGCATCAGAGGGCGAGCGCCGCGTTCGATCTTGCGACCATCATCGCCGGCAGCCGCGCAGTCTCCATCCTGCCCCTGGGCAGCGTCACTACGGTGAGCTTGAACTCGGACTGGCCGCATCCTTCGTTTCAGGGTGCGTTTCTGCCGGTCGAGCGCAACATCAGCGATCGGGGTTTTCAAGCTCGCTGGCAAGTGCTCGAGTTGAATCGCTCCTATGGCCAGGTGTGGCACGAGGACGAGGTGAAGGAAGCCACGCTGATGCAGTCGGCGTTCGGCGTGAGTTTGTTTCAGCCCGTCGATATCTATCAACGCGGCGAGCGCGCTGTGAAATATGCGGTGCTGTTCATTGCACTCACGTTCCTGACGTTCTTCGCGTGGGAGCAGGTGACGCGCAATCGACTGCATCCGCTGCAGTACCTGCTGGTGGGCCTCGCGCTCAGCATGTTTTATTTGTTGCTGATCGCGCTGTCGGAGCACATTGCGTTCGCGCTTGCCTATGTGGTGGCCGCCGCCGCGCTGGTGCTCTTGATCGGATCGTACCTCGCAGGCGCGCTTCGTAGCACGCAACGCGGCGTGATCGCCGGCGGAGCGATGACCCTCGTTTACGGTCTGCTCTATATGCTGATGCTGTCCGAGGACTACAGCTTGCTGCTCGGTTCGATCATCCTGTTTGTGGCGCTGGCGGGCGTGATGCTCACCACGCGTCGCGTCGACTGGTATCGGCTCAGGTCTGAGGAAGCGTCTGATACTGAGGGATAGAGTCGGTGATCTCGAACCAGCAGGCTTTGTTGGCGACGTAGATGTGCATCGAAGGTTGGGCCCCTGGATCGGTGTCCAGGGGCCCAAATGCCACGACCACGGCGTTGCGCTCTTTGGAGATACGAGGCACGGCGCCGCCGCACTTCGTGCAGAACGCCACGCCGAAATATTTTGCGTCGGGCACGCGGTATTCGCAGATAGGAACTTCCTGGCGCGTGAAGCGGAAGTCATCGAGGTTGTAAAACGCATTCGAAGCGTGCGCGGCGCTTCGTCCGCGACGGCAACGAGAGCAATGACAATTGGCCGCGAGCCGCGGCTTGCCCGTGATCTCGTATTGGATGCTGTTACAAAGACAGCTACCGAGAACCACGCCTTCGCGCGGCTCGACCACCGGGCGCGTAATGCCGCCGACGCCGAATTCGGGCGGATATTCTTCATGTTGAGGCAAGTCGTCGGTGATCGTGTACCACGGCGCCTTGGAGCCGACGAACACGTGGCCCTGAGGTCGAATGCCCGGATCGCCATCGAGATTGCCCGCGGGAATCAGCGCCAGATCCATCTCTTTGATCAAAGTCGGCGTGACCGAGCCGCAGTGAGCGCAGAAATAGCGTCGGCCTTTTTCCGAGGACGCATAACTCACGATCTGGTCTTCGCCGCGCAACCACTTGAAGCCCATCAGCGGCGCCCCGACAAAGGTGGCGAACGCGGAACCATGGTGCTTGCGGCACATCGAACAATGGCAATGGATCATCATGTTGAACGGCCCATTCACCTGATAAGTGACGGCGCCGCATAGACATCTTCCCTGCAGATGGCTTGCTGCGTGCGACATGATTGGTTCCGCGAAAAAACTTTGTGGTAAAAGGGGTCGCTGTGACCGCCACCGTACCTGAAAAATCCGATCGCCGCAGCCTGCGAGAGCAAGTGGAGGACCTGCTGCCCACCTGGCGCAGCTGGTATCCCAGCCTGTTCGACGCCGCGTCGGACCTGGGATTGATTCGGGCGCGAGTGTGCGCGCCGTCTTCGCTGATGCTGTCGAACCGTCACGCGGCGGTGCAGAGCGAAGCGATTCAGATGTTCAAGGAGAAGTGGGCGGTGGAGGACGAGCCGGAGGAGCCGCAGCTGCCGATTCGTTTGCAGCGTCATCCGACGCCGCGCAAGCCGTTCAAGAAAAAGCCCAAGCCGAGTTATTGATGACATGCCCCTCCGGGGTATGTAGAGATCGGCGCGGCCTCAGCCCGAAAACTTAGAAAAATCGGGCGGGCGGCGCTCGGCGAAGGCGCGTAGCGCCTCGGCCGTCTCGGGCGACTTCAGTCGCGCACCGAAAATTTCACTTTCCTTCGCCATCAACGCGGCAATCGCCGCGCCATCGCGCATCAGTTGCTTGGTGGCTTGCAGAGCGCCCATGGGCTTGGTGGCGAGCAGCCTGGCGGCGGCGAGGGCCTTGGTCCGCACCTCAGTTGCAGGCAACGCAGCGTTCGCCAGGCCGATCGAGGCGGCCGTGCGACCATCAATGGGCTCACCCAAAGCAAACATCGCGTACGCCCGCGCATAACCGATGCGCGCCTGGAGCAGCGCGCTGGACGCCGCTTCCGGCACGAGTGCGAGATTCACGAAAGGGGTGGACAGCTTGGCATCGTCGGCGACGAACACCAGATCACAATGCAACAGCATGGTGACGCCGATGCCGACCGCGAGTCCCTGAACCGCAGCCACGATCGGCTTGCGAGCCGTGGCGAGCGCATCCAGGAACAGATGCGTCGTCATGTCCTCTCGAGCGAGCTTGCCGGCCGCGACCGCGGCGAAGTCGCCGAGGTCGTTGCCTGCGGTGAATGCATCACCGTCCGCTTCGAGCAGCACGGCCCGAACCGATGAGTCAGTCTCGGCGCGAGCCAGTGCATTGCCGAGCGCCGCATACATCGCCTGAGTCAACGCGTTCTTCTTGTCGGCGCGCGCGAGCGTGAGCCGAAGAACACCCTCTTCCAATGCGATGCGTACGTGCTCGGTCATGTGACTTCCTTAAGAGCGCCACGAGAGGTCTCACCGCCAGACGACGGCGAGACCCCAGGGTGGGGGAGTTAAGCAGCCTTGCTCGAGGACGCCAGCTGACGCAGCACGTAGTGCAGGATGCCGCCGTGCTGGAAGTACTCGCGCTCCTTCGGCGTGTCGATACGCACACGCACTTCGAACTTGATCGGCGCGCCGGTAGGCGGCGTGGCGACCACGGTCACCACCTTCGCAGCGCCGCCGTTCAGGCCGATGATCTCGAAGCTTTCCTTGCCGGTGAGGCCCAGCGAGGCAGCGTTCTGACCTTCCTTGAACATCAGCGGCAGCACGCCCATGCCGATCAGGTTGGAGCGGTGGATGCGCTCGAAGCTCTCGGCGATCACGGCCTTCACGCCCAACAGCATGGTGCCCTTGGCTGCCCAGTCGCGCGAGGAGCCGGTGCCATACTCCTTGCCGGCCAGGATGACCAGCGGCGTGCCTTCCTGCTTGTAGCGCATGGCGGCGTCGTAGATGCTCATCTGCTCGCCGCTCGGCACGTGGATGGTCACGCCACCTTCGGTGCCCGGCGCCAGCAGGTTGCGCAGACGGATGTTCGCAAACGTGCCGCGCATCATCACTTCATGGTTGCCACGACGCGCGCCGTACGAGTTGAAGTCCTTCGGCTCGACGCCGAGCGACATCAGGTACTTCGCGGCAGGGCTGGTCTTGGAGATGTTGCCGGCGGGCGAGATGTGGTCGGTCGTCACCGAGTCGCCGAGCACGGCGAGGGCGCGAGCGCCACGCACGTCGGCCACCGCGCCCGGCTTCATGGTCATGCCCACGAAGTACGGCGGGTTCTTCACGTAGGTGGACTTCTCGTCCCACGAATAGATCTTGCCGCTCGGCAGGCCGATCGCATTCCAATTCTCGTCGCCCGAGAACACGCTCGAGTAGCTCTTCTTGAACATCGCCGCGTCCACCGATCTGGCGATGAACTCCTGGATCTCAGCCGGGCTCGGCCAGATGTCCTTGAGATAGACCGGCTTGCCGTCGCTGCCGGTGGCCAGCGGCTCAGTGGTCAGATCGATGGTCATGGAGCCGGCGAGCGCGTACGCGACCACCAGCGGCGGCGAGGCGAGGAAGTTCATCTTCACTTCCGGATGCACGCGGCCTTCGAAGTTCCGATTGCCGGACAGCACCGACGCGGCGATCACATCGCCAGCCTTCACGGCGTCGCTGATCTCGGGCTTCAGCGGACCGGAGTTGCCGATGCAGGTCGTGCAGCCGTAGCCGACGGTGTAGAAGCCGAGCGCATCGAGATCGTCGCTCAGACCGGCCTTGTTGAGATAGTCCGTCACCACGCGCGAGCCGGGGGCGAGCGAGGTCTTCACCCAGGGCTTGGAAGTAAGGCCGCGCTTGCGAGCATTGCGAGCGAGCAGGCCAGCAGCGATCAGCACGGCGGGATTCGAAGTGTTGGTGCAACTGGTGATCGCGGCGATCAGCACCGCGCCATCGGCGACTTCGAACGATCTGCCGTCGACCGTCGCCGTCGCCAGGCCCTGGGCGCCCGGATTCTTGGCGGCGCGCTCCTCGGCCATCTTCTTGTGAGCGGCCGTATAGACCTGCTTTGCGGTACGCAGCGGCACGCGATCCTGCGGACGCTTCGGGCCGGCGAGGGAAGGCTCGACGGTGCTCAGATCCAGCTCGAGCACGTCGGTGTAATCGGCTTGCGGATCGCCATTGTTACGCCACATGCCCTGGTGCTGGGCGTACGCCTTGACCAGCGCGATCTGCTCGGGGCTGCGGCCGGTGAGCTCCAGATAGCGCAATGTTTCTTCGTCGATCGGGAAGATGGCGCAGGTGCTGCCGAATTCCGGCGACATGTTGCCGATGGTGGCGCGATCTGCCAGCGGCAGGTTGGCGAGGCCGTCGCCGAAGAACTCGACGAACTTGTCGACCACGCCCTTCTTGCGCAGCATTTCAGTGACGGTGAGCACGAGATCGGTGGCGGTCGAGCCGGCCGGCAAGGTGCCGGTGAGCTTGAAGCCGATGACATTCGGAATCAGCATGGTGATCGGCTGACCGAGCATGGCCGCCTCGGCTTCGATGCCGCCCACGCCCCAGCCCAGGACTCCGAGGCCGTTGACCATGGTGGTGTGCGAGTCGGTGCCGACCAGCGTGTCCGGGTAGGCCCAGCGCACGCCTTCCTTTTCGGTGTCGAACACGACGCGAGCCAGATGCTCGACGTTCACCTGGTGCACGATGCCGGTGTTCGGCGGCACCACTTTGAAATTCTGGAACGCGCTCTGGCCCCAACGCAGGAACGCGTAGCGCTCGGTGTTGCGGCTGAAGTCGATGCGATTGTTTTCGGCCTGGGCCTGCGCCGAGCCGTAGGCGTCGACCTGCACCGAGTGATCGATCACCAGCTCGGCCGGCGACAGCGGATTGATTTCGTCGGGATTGCCGCCGAGCTTGATCATGGCCTCGCGCATCGCGGCCAGATCGACGATGGCCGGCACGCCGGTGAAGTCCTGCATGATCACGCGGCTGGGCGTGAAAGAAATCTCGTAGGAAGGCGCAGCCTTCGGATCCCAGTTGATCAGCGCTTCGACGTCATCGCGCGTCACGTTGACGCCGTCTTCGAAGCGCAGCAGATTTTCCAACAGGATTTTGAGCGAGTAGGGCAGGCGCGCGACGTTGCGGTCTTTCAGGGCTGCAAGGCTGGCGATCTCGAAATTCTGATTGCCGCAAGCGAGCGTGGTGCGCGCCTTAAACGAGTCTTTCATGCGTCCTCCGCGAGGATAGGGAGTGGCGCGGCTGGCTCGAGCGCTGGCAGCGCCAGGGGCGCCACCTCGACAAGGGCGGCCCCATTGCTTCTTAGCCCGTGGCGCGAAGGTAAGGCCCTCATACCCCCGGGACAAATCGGCGGGATTATAACGGTCGCCAGCTGTTTATGGGGGCTTCGCGTGGGATTGCCATGCGATTCTTGGCGCGGCGCTATTTCGTTGCCGGAATAGGAGCCCTTCGCAAAAGGTTAAGCGGTGCGGTCGACCACGCCACCGCCGAGACAGACTTCGCCGACATAAAAGACCACGTACTGACCTGGCGTGACGGCGCGTTGCGGCTGGTGGAACCGGACATGACAGCGCCCGTCAGCGAACACTTCCACGCTGCACGACTGATCCGCCTGGCGATAGCGCACCTTGGCGGTGCACTCGAAATGAGTGGCCGGCGCTTCGCCTGCGACCCATGCGAGTTGCGAGGCCCAGGCTTCGGTCCGCTGCATGGCTGGATGATCGTGCCCTTGGACTACGATCAGTACGTTGCGTGCGAGATCCTTGTCGGCGACGTACCAGGGCTCCTCGTTCGCATCGTGACGCCCCCCGATGCCGAGCCCCTGGCGCTGACCGAGCGTGTAGTACATCAGGCCGCGATGCTGGCCGAGACGGCGGCCGTCCAGCGTTTCGATGTCGCCAGGCTGCGCCGGCAGATACGTTTCCAGAAACTGCGCGAAAGGTCGTTCACCTATGAAACAGATGCCGGTGCTGTCTTTCTTGTCGAACACCGGCAACGTGAGTTCGCGCGCCAGCTGTCGCACTTCGCTCTTCTGCAGATCGCCGATCGGAAACAGCGTGCGAGCCAGGGCGTCGCCCGGCATCGCGTGCAGGAAATAACTTTGATCTTTGTTTGGATCGAGCCCGCGCAACAGCTTGGCGCGCGTCTGTGAAGGATCGTGCTCGACGCGCGCGTAATGTCCGGTCGCCACCCATTCGGCGCCGAGCCGGCGGGCGTAGTCGTAACAAACGCCAAACTTGATCTCACGATTGCACAGCACGTCCGGGTTCGGCGTGCGGCCATGACGATACTCGTCCAGGAAATAACTGAAGACGCGCTCGCGGTACTCGCCGGCGAAGCTAACCTTGTGCAAAGGAATCCCAAGCTGCTCGCAGACGTGACGGGCGTCTTGATAATCCTCGGCAGCGGTGCAGTAGCCGTCTTCGTCCTCGTCCCAGTTGCTCATGAACAGCCCCTGGACGTCGTAACCCTGCTGCAGCAGCAGATGCGCGGCGACGGACGAGTCGACGCCGCCGGACATGCCGACGATCACGAGCGGAGCGGTCACTGGATGAATCGAATCAGACGAAACCGATCAGATCAGACGATTGATGGCCGGATGTTCCAAAGTGCGGGCGCGCACTTCCGGAGCGAGCAGCCCATCTTTGAGGACATGTTTGGCCACATCAAGAGGGTAGCGAGCGCCGTCCAGATAGTCGTCGATGCACCGGAGCACCATCGGACTGCGCAGGCGCGCCGAGCGGGCCACGATCTGATCTCGATCCAGCCACACGGCGCGTTCGATGCCCCGATCCAGCGGTCGGGCCGGATCGTGATGAATCACTTCACCGGAGTACGCCACGCGCAGGAAGCTGCGCTGTTTTTCGGTCTGCTCCCAGAGATAGATGCCGATCAACGCGTGCGGGCGGAAGGTCCAGGCGGTTTCTTCGAGTGTCTCGCGGACCACCGCCTCGACGAATTGCTCGCCGCGCTCGACGTGTCCCGCGGGCTGATTGAACACCATGCGATTGCCGACGCGCTCTTCCACGAGCAGGAACTGGCCGTCGCGTTCGACGACGGCGGCTACGGTCAGGTCGGGGCGCAAGGTCATAATGGCAGTATAGCCATCCTCAACGAACAAATCGTGATGTTTTTCAAGCTATTGGACCACAGAGATGATGCCGCGTCGTATTCGACGCACCTGTCGGAACGGCTTACACCTGCTTGGCCAACTGCTCTGCATAGCCAACGTAACGTGCCGGGGATAGTTCCAGCAGCGCCTGCTTGGCGGATTCAGGCAGCGCCAATCCCGCAATGAACTGTCGCAACGAAGCGGCATCGACGCGCTGGCCGCGAGTGAGCGACTTGAGTTGCTCATAGGCGTTCTCGACACCATAGCGACGCATCACCGTTTGAATGGGCTCCGCCAGCAATTCCCAATTCGCATCCAGATCTTCGGCCAGACGATTGGCGTCCACATCGACCCGCTCCAGGCCGCGCTCGATGGAGCGCCAGGCAATCAACGCATGACTGACCGCCACGCCGACATTACGCAGCACCGTCGAATCGGTGAGGTCGCGCTGCCAGCGCGACACAGGCAGCTTGTCCGCCAGATAGCGCAGCATCGAGTTCGACAGGGTGAGATTGCCTTCGGCATTTTCGAAATCGATGGGATTCACTTTGTGCGGCATGGTCGATGAGCCGGTTTCCCCGGCGACCACGCGCTGCCGGAAATAGCCGATGGAGATATAGCCCCACATGTCACGGCACAGGTCCACCAGCACGGTGTTGATGCGTGCCACCGCATCGAAATATTCCGCCATCCAGTCGTGCGGTTCGATCTGCGTGGTGTAAGGATTCCAGGCCAGGCCCAACGATTCGACGAAGCGCTGGCCGAGTCGCGGCCAATCGACCTGCGGATACGCAACGATGTGAGCATTGAAGTTGCCCACCGCGCCGTTGATTTTGCCGCTGATGGTGACAGCAGCCAGACGTGTGCGTTGTTCGCGCAAGCGATAGGTGAAGTTCGCGACTTCCTTGCCCAAGGTGGTCGGCGTTGCCGGCTGACCGTGTGTGCGGGACATCATCGGAGTCGCGGCATGCAAATGCGCCAGGGAGCGCAGTCGGGCGATGAGGGCATCGATCCGCGGCAGCAACACCAGATCGCGCGCCTCCCGGAGCATCAGGGCGTAGCTGAGATTGTTGATGTCTTCCGAGGTGCAGGCGAAGTGGACGAACTCCCGACGCGTGCGCCAGGCGGGCACGGCGTCCAGTCGGGACTTGACGAAGTACTCGACGGCCTTCACATCGTGATTGGTCTCACGCTCCAGCTTCTTGACTTCGGCCGCCTCGGCGTCGGTCAGCTCGGCGGCCAGCGCATCCAGCACGGTGAGCGCCGCAGCCGGCAGGCCGCGCAGCTCGTCGATACCGGGCTCGGCGGCCAGCGCTTTGAGCCACAGCGCCTCGACGCGGACGCGCTGACGGATCAGGCCGCGCTCGCTGAAAAGCGGTCGCAGCTCCGCCGCTTTGTCGGCATAGCGGCCATCGATCGGAGAGATAGCATTGAGTGGGGCGTTCAAGGGACTGGTGTTCATCGTAGAATCATAGCTCAGTACGCGCGTACGTACCGGCGCGCTGTCGACGAGGTGTTTGTGGCGAACGACGACTTTCGCATCGAGCGGGACAGCTTGGGGGAGCTGAAAGTGCCGGGCGATGCCCTGTGGGGCGCACAGACGCAGCGCGCGGTGGAAAATTTTCCGATCAGCGGGCTGCGCATGCCGCGCGATTTCATTCGCGCACTGGGCCTGATCAAGTGGGCGGCCGCCACCGCCAATGTCGAGCTCAACGGCCTGGACGCCAAGCGCGCCGCGGCCATCCAGAAGGCGGCGCTGGAAGTCGCCGACGGCCGGCACGACCGGCACTTTCCGGTCGATGTGTTTCAGACCGGCTCCGGCACCAGCAGCAATATGAATGCCAACGAGGTGATTGCGCGGCTGGCCACTCAGTTCGCCGGCGTCACGGTGCATCCCAACGATCACGTCAATATGAGCCAGAGCTCCAACGATGTGATTCCCACCGCCATCCATGTCAGCGCGTTGCTCGGCGTGGAGCAGCACCTGCTGCCCGCATTGGCGTATCTCTCGGCGATCATCAGCCGGCGCATCGGCGAGGTCGGCGAGGTGGTGAAGACCGGCCGGACCCATCTGATGGACGCCATGCCGGTGACCTTGGGTCAGGAGATGAGCGGCTGGCGCACTCAGATCGACCATGGCAGCGCCCGCATCATGGAGTCTCGGGTGCGGTTGCAGGCGATCGCGCTCGGCGGCACGGCGGTGGGGACGGGAGTGAATGCGCATCCGCGTTTCGCGTTGCGAGCCTCGCGCTACCTGTCTGTGAAAAGCGGCCTCGAATTGAAGCCGAGCAACAACTACTTCGAAGCATTGTCGTCACAGGATGCAGCGGTCGAGTTGTCGGGCCAGCTGCGTACGCTCGCGGTCTCGATGATGAAGATCGCCAACGATCTGCGCTGGATGAACAGCGGCCCGCTCGCCGGGCTGGGCGAGATTGCGTTGCCGGCGTTGCAGCCGGGCAGCAGCATCATGCCAGGCAAGGTGAATCCCGTGATTCCCGAGGCCGTGACCATGGTGGCCGCGCAGGTGATGGGCAACGATGCGACCGTCGCCATCGCCGGCCAGTCGGGCAACTTCCAGCTGAACGTGATGCTGCCGGTGATCGCATACAACTTGTTACAGAGCATCGATCTGCTGTCGAATGCGGCCCGCGCGCTTGGCGACTCCGCGCTCGCCGGCTTCACGGTGAATCAGCCGCGCATCGAGGAGGCGTTGAATCGCAATCCGATTCTGGTGACGGCGCTCAATCCGATCATCGGTTACGAGGCGGGCGCCAGGATCGCCAAGCAAGCCTATGCGAGCGGACGGCCCATCAAAGAAGTAGCCGCCGAGCATACCCAGCTGTCTGCCGAAGAACTGGCGAAGCATCTCGATCCGCGCGAGCTGACCAAGCCGGGCGGCAAGGTGGAAGGCGGCGGCGGTTGATGTCGAACGATCGCATCGCCTTGCGGCGGCTCATCGAAGAGCGGCTGAAGGACTCGCGCGCGGTTCCCGATCCCACCAACGCCGTTCCCGCGGGCTTCGCTCCCGGGGACTACGAATCGATACGCGCCTACTTTCCCGCTGCACCGATTGCGGCCGCGGTGCTCGTGCCTCTCGTGGAGCACGACACCGGCCTCACCGTGTTACTGACCCAGCGCGCTTCGCATCTGAAAAATCACGGCGGTCAGATCAGCTTCCCGGGCGGGCGCATCGAGCCGACCGATCTCAATCCGTTGGAAGCCGCGCTACGCGAGACCGAGGAGGAGATCGGCATCACGCGTCAGCACATCACATTCGCCGGCTATCTCGAGCCGCAGCTGGTGCTGTCGGGATATTGGGTGACGCCGGTGGTGGCGTTCGTGCAGCCCGGATTCGAATTGCGCCTCGACTGCCGTGAGGTGGAGTCGGCGTTCGAGGTGCCGCTGTCGTTCATCCTCGATCCGGTGAATCATCGTTCCCGCCAGCGCGAGCTTGGCGCGGTGACGGTGCAGGTGTTCGATATTCCTTATCGGGATTACAACATCTGGGGCGCCACTGCCGGCATGTTGATGAGCCTGTATCGTTTGCTACGAACCGAGTAAGCACCCCGAGTAAGTACATGGCCAGCATTCAGCGTCTGCTCGACATCATGGCGCGCTTGCGCGATCCGCAACGCGGCTGTCCGTGGGATCTGCAACAGAGCTTCAAGACCATCGCGCCCTACACGGTGGAAGAAGCGTATGAAGTGGCGGACGCCATCGAGCGCGACGATCTCGCATCGCTGCGCGATGAGCTGGGCGACCTGCTGTTCCAGGTGGTGTTTCATTCGCAGATGGCGAAGGAGCAGGGCGCCTTCGACTTCGATGACGTGGTGAACGCAATCTGCGACAAGATGGAACGACGTCATCCGCACGTGTTCGGCGATGCTTCGATCGATTCGGCCGACGCTCAGACCATCGCCTGGGAAGAGCAGAAGCGTCGCGAGCGTGCGCACAAGAGCGCAGGCGTCGAACACGCAAGCGTGCTCGACGACGTGCCGCTCGCGCTGCCCGCGCTCACTCGCGCCAACAAGCTCGGCAAACGCGCCGCGCAGGTCGGCTTCGAATGGTCGGACGTGCACGGCGCCATCGACAAGCTCGATGAGGAGATCGCGGAATTCAAAGCCGAGGTGCGTCAGCACCTCTGTCTGCAAGCCGATGCGGAAGAAGCCCGGGCGAAGCACGAGAGCCGCCAGCACGAAAGGCTTGCCGCCGAGCTCGGCGACGTGCTGTTCTGTGTGGTCAACGTGTGTCGCTATCTGAAAATCGATCCGGAGCTGGCGCTCAAGCGCACCAACGCCAGTTTCGAGCGTCGCTTCCGTTATGTCGAACGCGGCCTTGCGGCTCGGGGCAAGACGCCCCAGCAGGCCACCCTGGAGGAGATGGATCAGCTCTGGGACGAGGGTAAAAGCCAGGAACGGCGCGATTCTTGAGCCGCCGCCACCTGTTGCTCACTGCATACACTTGGTAACAAGTTGCCTGACGGGGTTCAGGGAGCATTCATGGCTTCGGACCTACCTTGACTTCCACGCTCGGCATGAACCACGCCGGGTTCCTGGAGAGATCAAGATGAAAGTCGCTCAGGTTTCGATGGCTGTCATGGGTCTGCTGCTCGCGGGTGTTGCCTCGGCGACGCCGCCTCACTATGCCCGCCACGAGCGCAGCGCCTCGGCCGGATACGACTACGCGCCCGTCACGCGCGTCGAGCCCATCGTCCGGCAGGTCCGCGTCGAAACCCCCACCCGCGAGTGCTATGACGACGTGCGCTACGTCGAGTCCCGCCCGCACATTTCCGATCCGGCCGTCGGCGGCCGGACCCTGGTCGGCGCCATCATCGGCGGCGTGGTCGGTCATCAGTTCGGCAGTGGCCGGGGCCGGGATGCGGCCACCGTGGCCGGCGCCACCATCGGCGCGGCGGTCGGTTACGACGCCGCCGCCCGCCGTTCAGCTTCCGTCCATGAAGAAATAGTTCAGCGTTGCGAAACCCGATATGAGAAACGGTACGAAGAGCGTGTTGACGGGTACCGGGTGACATACGAGTACCACGGGCGTGAATACACGACCCGCCTGCCGTATGACCCCGGTGAACGCATTCGGGTCAGGGTGGCTGTCGCCGTGGCCGAATGAGGTGGGGAGCGGTCACACGATTTCCATCTTCGACAGGAGTTTCTTGAAAGGTTGTGCGGCGGGACGTGAACAACTGTCTCGCCGTGCGTACACTTAGACCCCATGCGCACTTCCTGGCACCTTGCGTTGGTTCTGCTACTGCCGCTCATCGCGGCGGTGCCGAGCGCCAATGCTCAGGAACTGATCGATCGCCGGCAGCGGCGCGAGTACCGCATCGAGCCCTCGGGCATGTCGCTCGACCAGGCCGTCGAGATGGTACAGCGTCGTTACCGGGCCAAGGCCGTCAGAGCCGAGACCGTTCGTAACGGCGACAAGCGGGTGCATCGCATTCGTCTGCTGAGCGCCGACGGCAAGGTGTGGAACGTGAGCGTGGATGCAGAATCGGGAGCAATGAACTGATCCATGCGCGTTCTAATTGTGGAAGACGAACAGACCCTGCGTGAATCCATCGTCGAACAGCTGCAGCAGCACGGCTTCACGGTCGATGCCGCCGCGGATGGCGAAGAAGGACTCTACTGCGGGCGGGAATATGCCCTGGACCTGGCCATCGTCGATCTCGGGTTGCCCAAGCTGCCCGGGCTGGAGCTGATCAAGACGCTCCGCGGCGAGGGCAAGAGCTTTCCCATTTTGATCCTGACGGCGCGCGATCGCTGGCAGGACAAGGTGGAAGGGCTGCAGGCCGGTGCCGACGACTACGTGGCCAAACCGTTTCACTTCGAGGAGCTGCTGGCGCGCGTGCAGGCGCTACTGCGTCGCTCGGGCGGTTGGGCGCAGCCGGTGCTGCGTTGTGGGCCGGTGTCGCTCGATCCTCGCACCCAGGAAGTCACGGTCAACGGCCGCAAGGTCGACCTGACCAGCTTCGAGTACCGCATCCTGGATCACCTGATCCACCGGGCGGGCGAAGTGATTTCCAAGAGCGAGCTGACCGAGCGGCTGTACGCCCAGGACTTCGACCGCGACAGCAACACCATCGAGGTGTTCATCGGTCGTCTGCGCCGCAAGCTCGATCCGGACGAGACCATCAAGCCGATCGAGACGCTGCGTGGCCGGGGTTATCGTTTCGCGCT
The DNA here is from genome assembly GCF_016801985.1 of Steroidobacter gossypii. Classification (GTDB taxonomy): domain Bacteria; phylum Pseudomonadota; class Gammaproteobacteria; order Steroidobacterales; family Steroidobacteraceae; genus Steroidobacter; species Steroidobacter gossypii. Next base: position 1,181,818 of record NZ_JAEVLS010000002.1, read on the forward strand.
CCAGCGGGACACGGCAGCCGCGTGAGGAACTGATTCGCGAGGACGATGCAGCCGCGTTCGTTAAGCACACGACTGCTCGTCTCGGTCAGCATCCTGCTGATCCTGTTCTTTGGCGTCACCATCCTGGCCCTGGACTTCGTGTTCCAGGACCTGGCCCGGCGCGCCATCCAGGATCGGCTGGAGGTGCAGGTGCTGGCCCTGCTGTCGGCCTCGGAAGAGGACTCGAGCGGCGGGCTGCGGCCCGACCAGCTCGCCGAACCGCGTTTCGACCACCCGGGTTCGGGGTTGTACGGCGAGATCCTGCGCAATGACGGGCTGCCGAGCTGGCGCTCGAAGTCCGTCATCGGGACGGGCATCGTGTTCCCAGAAGTCGCGGTGGGCGAACGGCGCTTCGGCGAGCTGCAACGCGCCGACGGCTCGACCGTGCTGTCGCTCAGCATGGGCATCGAGTGGCAGTTCCGAAACGGCGTGATGCGGCCGTTCGTCTACAGCGTCGCCGAAAGTCTCGATCCGTATTACGCGCAGCTGAATCGTCTGCGCGGCCGGCTGTTCGGCTGGTTCGGCGCGTTGATGATCTTGCTGCTGGCCGCGTTCGCGGTGCTGTTGAGACGTTTGCTCGCGCCGCTGCGTCGTGTGGAGCACGAGATCGAGGCGATTGAAGCGGGCGATCTCACCGAGCTGGGCACGGGCTATCCGCGTGAGCTGCTGGGCATCACCACCAACTTGAACGCGCTGCTTCGAAGCGAGCGCGAGCGTCTGGCGCGCTATCGAAATACCCTCGGCAATCTCGCGCACAGTTTCAAGACGCCTCTGGCGGTGATGCGCAATCTGCTCAGCGGACAAGGGCGCGAGCTGCCCGTCGCGCGTCAGCTCGACGAACAGGTCGGGCGCATGGACGACATCGTCAAATATCAATTGCGTCGCGCCGCTGCGTCCGGCGGCACGGGGCTGGGCACCGCGCCGGTCGATGTTCGAGAAGCGCTCGATGCATTACGCGGCGCGTTGTTGAAGGTGTACGTCGAGCGTCGTCTGACGTGCGAGCTGAGCGTCGGGGATGGCTGCACCTTCAACGGCGATCGCGAAGATCTCACCGAGATCGCGGGCAACTTGCTCGACAATTCCTTCAAGTGGGCGCGAAGCACCGTGCGTGTCACGGCCGATCGGGTGGTGAGCCCGGCCGCTCGCCGCGACGGCCTGCGCCTGGTCATTGAAGACGACGGCCCGGGCATCCCGCTCGAATCGCGCGCCAAGGTCCTGGAGCGTGGCGCTCGCCTGGATGAGCGCGTCTCCGGCCAGGGCATCGGCTTGTCGGTGGTGCGAGAACTGGTCGAACTCAATGGCGGCGTCATCGATATCGACCAGTCGGCGCTCGGCGGCGCGCGCATCGAGGTCAAAATCGCGCCCATCTGACTCTTCGAAGCGAGGGATTGGACTGCGTGTCACGACCCGCGCGCGATCGCCAAACAGTGTGATTTTTGTCGATCGCCGCCACCATCGGCAGCGGGGTACATCGTGTACCCGATTCAATCACGTCGGTGGCTCTTGAAAGCGGGCCTGGCAATCGCATAAAAGTCGGCTGCCCAATGAGTACCCCGACCAATTCCTACACCGCGGCGCTGCTGGCGTTGCGCGATCAGCTTCCGAACACGCGATTCGCCGACAGGCCGCGTTTGTCGCGGGAGTTGGATCGCCTGTTCGCGCGTCGTACGCCGCCAGCCGAGCCGGACGGCGCCGTCAACAACCTACATCAGTCGATCGATGCGTCGGTTGCGACTGTCGCGCGTTTGAAAGCTCTGCCGTTGCGCCTCGAGTACGACCCCGCGCTGCCGATCAGCGCGCATCGCGAAGAGATCGCCAAGGCGTTGCAAGCAAACCAGGTCGTCGTGGTCTGCGGCGCGACCGGCTCGGGCAAAACCACGCAGCTGCCCAAGATCTGCATGGAAGCGGGCTTCGGCACCTTCGGTGTCATCGGTCATACCCAGCCTCGTCGTATCGCCGCGCGCGCCATCGCAAATCGCCTCGCCGAAGAGTTACAGACGACGGTAGGTGGCGCAGTGGGCTACCAGGTGCGCTTCAACGATCGCACCGGCCCGGACTGTCGCATCAAGCTGATGACCGATGGCATCCTGCTCCGTGAGCTCGAGAACGATCGGCTGCTGCGTCGTTACGACACGCTGATCATCGACGAAGCGCACGAGCGCAGTCTCAACATCGATTTCCTGCTGGGCGTGCTGAAGCGGCTGCTGCCGAAGCGGCCCGAGCTGCGCGTGGTCATCACATCGGCGACGATCGATCCGCAGCGCTTCGCTGAGTTCTTCGGCGGCGCGCCCATCATCGAAGTGTCTGGCCGCAGCTATCCGGTCGAGGTCCGTTATCGGCCCCTGACCGGCACGGACGAGGACGATGACGAGCTGTCGCTGGACGAAGGCATCGTCGCCGCCGTTCAAGAGCTGGATAGAGTGGATCGCGGCGACGTGCTCGTATTCCTGCCGGGCGAGAAACAAATTCGCGACGCGGCCGATGCGCTGTCCAAAGCTCGCCTGCACAATCTTGAAGTGCTGCCGTTGTATGCGCGGCTCTCGACGCGCGATCAGGAGAAGATCTTCGAGAAGCACGGCGCGCGTCGTGTCGTGCTCGCGACCAACGTCGCGGAGACTTCGCTGACGGTGCCGGGTATTCGGCATGTAGTCGACTCGGGTCTTGCGCGCATCAGTCGTTACAGCGTGCGCGGCAAAGTGCAGCGCCTGCCCATCGAGCCGATCTCACAAGCCAGCGCCGATCAGCGTAAAGGTCGTTCCGGTCGCGAGGCGCCCGGCATCTGCATCCGGCTGTACGCGGAGGACGATTTCAATTTGCGGCCGGCGTTCACGCCGCCGGAGATCCTGCGCACCAATCTGGCCAGCGTCATCCTGCAGATGGCGGCCCTGGAGCTGGGCGAACCGGAAGACTTCCCGTTCGTCGATCCGCCCGATACGCGCCTGATCAACGATGGCTACCGACTGCTGCAGGAGTTGAAGGCGGTCGATGACGATCGACGCGTCACGAGCCTCGGGCGGCAGCTGTCCTCGCTGCCTGTCGATCCACGTCTTGGGCGCATGCTGCTCGCGGCGAGCCATCACGGCTGTCTCGCCGAGATGCTCATCATCGCCGCGTTCCTGTCGGCGCAGGATCCGCGTGAGCGGCCATCCGATGCTCAACAGCAGGCCGATCAGAAACATGCGGTGTTTGCCGACCCGCGCTCCGATTTCATCGCCATCCTGAATCTGTGGAATGCCTATACGACGCAGGCCACGACGGGTTCCGGCAGCCAGCTGCGCAAGTGGTGTCGTGAGAACTTCATCGCGTTCATGCGCGCTCGCGAATGGCAGGAGCTGCATCGCCAGCTCAGCGAGACGGTCAAAGAGCTCGATCTGAAGCCCAACACCACGCCCGCCGATTACGCCAATCTGCACCAGGCCATCCTCACGGGCTTCCTTGGAAACATCGGTGCGCTCGATGAGAAGCGTGAGTACGATGGTGCTCGCGGCACACGTTTCGTCGTTGCGCCGGGCACGCCTCTGGCGAGCAAGCCGCCAAAGTGGGTCGTGGCTGCGAACCTGATGGAGACGACGCGGCTGTATGCCCGGACGGTTGCTGCGGTGGAGCCGCAGTGGATCGAATCGGCTGGCGCGCATCTGATCAAGCGCAGCTACAGCGAGCCGCATTGGGTCGAAGATCGTGGCTTCGTGGCGGCGTTCGAGTCGGTGGCTTTGTACGGACTGACCTTGTCCTCGCGCCGTCGTATCAACCTCGGCAATGTTTCCCCCCGCGAGGCTCAGGAGATTTTCGTGCGCGAGGCTCTGGTCGAAGGGCGCTCACGGCTGAAAGCTGATTTTCTGAAGCACAATCGCCGGTTGCGCCAGCAGGTCGAGGTCATGGAGGCGAAGGTGCGTCGTCGTGACATTCTTGCCGACGAGCAGGCGCTTTGTGACTTCTATCTGTCGCGGCTGCCGCAGCAGGTGAACTCCGTGTCGGCGCTGGAGAAGTGGCTGCGCACGCCAGGCCATGCGCAGCAGTTGCACATGACGATGGCCGATATCACCCGGCGCGACGCCTCCGAGATCACGCCGCAGGAGTTTCCGCCGGTGCTCGAGGTTACGGGCAATGAGCTGCCGCTGGAGTATCGTTTCGAGCCCGGCGCGGCGAGCGACGGCGTGACGGTCGTTCTGCCGAAGCCGCTGCTGAGTGGGGCCGTCATCGGCGACTTCTCTCGTCCGATTCCTGGCTGGCGCGTCGAGACCATCACGCAGATGCTTCGCAGTCTGCCGAAGCAGATTCGTAAATCGTTTGTTCCCGTGCCCGAGCACGCTGCACGCGCAGCGGCCGAGATCGACGAAGCGAAGGAGTTCAATGCCGCGGTCGCTGAGTGGATCACTCGCGTTGGCGGTACGACGGTGACGGCCGAGGAGGTGGCTTCGCTGCCTTTGCCGGATCACCTCCGGGTGAATTTTCGGGTCGCGGATCTCGATGGCAAGACATTGGCGGAGGGCCGCGATCTTACCGCGCTCAAACGTGTCGTCCGGGAGAAAGAGGCGCAGAGCCAGGGCAGGCCGAGCGATCAAAAGCCAGCTCAGCAGGGCGGGCTGCATCGACGTTGGGATTTCGGCGAGCTTGCTGTCGAGGAGTCGGTGCAGCGGCGCGGCTTGCGTTTCTCGGTGTATCCCACGTTGCGAGATCGCGGTGACGCCGTCGAGGTCGCCGAGGCGGCCACGTTGGTCGATGCTGAAGGCATGCTTCGAGCGGGCGTGCTTCGGCTTGCCATTCTCGCGCTGCCTGAGCAGTTCAAATATGCCCGCAAGCGGTGTTCGGAGCGCAGCGAGCTGATGTTGCTGGCGCAGGGCTTGAACAACTCACGGCCCATTGCCGATGCGTTGGCCGAGAAATGTTTCGTCGAATGTTTCTTGAACGAGGAGGGTGGGTTGCCTCGCTCGGCGGCGCAATTCGACGCACTGCTGGACCGCCATCGTTCTCGCTTCGGCGACGTGACGGATCGGGTGATCGAACATACATCCGCGGCGCTTCGTGAGCTGCGAAATGCCCGTCTGAAACTCGCGGCTCTCGAGGGTCCCGCCTTCCAGGCCCTGCGCTCGGATGTGCAAGCTCAGCTACAAATGCTGGTTCCTGGCGACTTCCCGGCCAGCGTGCCGACCGCCCTGTGGCCGCACTTGCCCAAATATTTCCGCGCCTTGACTCGCCGCCTCGACAAAGCCCCCGGCAATCAGAAGCGCGATGCTGAACTGATGCGCCAGGTCACGCCTGCAACCCAGGCCTACCAACGCCTGCTCACCCTGGCCCCTCGCGGCGAAACCCACCCCGAGCTCGATCGCCTGCAATGGATGATCGAAGAGTTCCGCGTCTCTCTTTTCGCCCAAGATCTCAAAACTTCGCTGCCCGTCTCGGACAAACGCATCGCCGACCAGATCGAACGCGCTCGCGTCGAAGTCCAGCGCGCCGCCTGACACGCTCGGTCATGCTGGGCTCTCATTCATAAGTCGGCCTCTCGTGGCCCGCCATGGCGCAAGCGACCTCCAGCAGTTCCTCCGCGAGCTTTTCAAAGAACCGAAGTCAAGGATTTGAAGATCACGCATGGTGGCTGGTGAGGCCGCGCCGAGTGAAGCATTTTGCGCCGGTCGTCACCCGGGACATAGAAGGTCACGAAGTGACCCAAAATGTTGGCCATGGGCATTCTGCTCAGCATGCAGTCATTTCGGTAATGTGTGGCATCGATGCGCTCATGTTTCATGTAGCATCGCCGTGCTACGAATGTCGATCCAGAGAAATGAAAAAGTGAGACGCGCCTTCTCATTCGCAACCACCTGCCTGTTGTGGCTCGCATACTGCGCAAGTGCAACTGCGGACTCGATCGATGAGTACATCCATGCGGAGATGCGAAACCAGCGGATTCCAGGGCTGGCACTGGCCGTTATCCGAGAGGGGCGGCCTGTCAAGGTCACAGGCTACGGGCTTGCGAATATCGAGCTGGCCGTGCCTGCAACGCCAGATACTGTGTTCAGGATCGCATCCGTCAGCAAGCAGATCATGGCCACCGCCGTGATGTTGCTCGCGAGCGAGGGCAAGCTCGATCTGGATGATCCGATCTGCCGATACATAGCAGGTTGCCCCGAGAGCTGGCAGCCGATCCGGATCAGACATGTTCTTACGCACACGTCGGGGCTCAGCCGCGAGGCGCCTGGCAACAGCCCGTTCAAGGTCGAGTCGGATATGGACGTGATCCGCAGAGCATTCGCGGCGCCAACACTGTCAAAGCCCGGCGACCAATGGTCTTACAGCAATCTCGGCTATTCGGTGCTCGCGCAGATCATCAGTCATACTTCGGGAAAGTCCTGGTCCGACTTCATTGCCGAGCGCATCTTCGCACCTCTGGGGATGACAGCGACGCGAACCACCGATTTCATCGAGATCGTGCCGAATCGCGCATCTGGCTATCAATTTCGTGACAACCGGCAAAGGAACGTACCGCCGCTGCTTGCGCTGCGCCCTAGCGGGGCTTTTCTGTCGACACTCCGAGACCTGGTCAAGTGGGATGCCGCAGTAACTGCGGGCACGCTGATACCGAATGCCATGCAGGAACAGATGTGGACAGCGGCGCTGCTGACGGACGGCTCGTCAACGAACTACGGGTTCGGGTGGTGGATCGATCAAGTTGCTGGGCATCGACGGGTGAGGCACGGCGGTACCAATCCCGGCTTTCGCGCCGAGTACGCGCGTTTCGTCGATGAGAAGCTTGACGTCATCGTTCTGGCCAATGGGGAGAGTGCTCGCACGGACGAAATCGCCGTAGTGGTGGCGGGTCATTTCATTCCCGGCCTCAGCCCCGAACGTGAAATCATTGCACTCTCGCCGAGTGCGCTCACGGCGTACGCCGGGCAGTATCGGGTAAGCGAAGCCGAGGTTCTCACGATTGCAGTCGACGGACCAGGACTGAGCATCCAGTCGAGCACGGGATCCAGCCAGTTCCGCATGCTGCCGGAGACCTCATCAGTGTTCTTCATCTCCAAAAGCGAGAGTTATGTATTTATTCGCGAAGGGAGCACCGTGAAGCAGATGGAGGTCCGTAATGGCACTGCCGGATCGCTCGGGCCCGCGGTATTGACGGCGCAGAAGGTTCAATAGTCGATGCAATCCCGTGCTGTCGCGTCTCAGGCGGGCGCGCGAAATGAAACCGGCCAGGTGGCGGCGCAACGGAATTTAACACTCGACGTTTCTGCAGAAACGCGCCGTTCCATCTCTTCTCAATTCCCCTTCGCCAATGCCTGGATTTGTCCTTGACGTTCCAGCTGGAACGCCACAACGCGGGGGCATCCATCTTGACCAAGAACTCAGCAATTGTAGCTAACGTTGCTTGATGCGTGAGACCGTGGTCGCGAGGCTGGGATTGCAGTAAGTTCCGGTCAGGATCGCACCGGAGAGAAACCCGTGACGGATCATGTCTGGATCGCGTTGCTCGTGCTGGCGACGGTGGGGAGCGGGCTCGTGGGTGGGTTGTTTTTTGTTTTCTCAAACACCGTGATGCGAGCGTTCGATCGGCTGCCCGCGGCGCATGCGGTGGCGGCCATGAACAGCATCAATCGCGTGATCCTGAATCCAGGGTTCTTCCTGGTGTTCTTTGGGACGGCGTTGTTGTGCGTGGTGATATTGATCGGCCAGCCGTCACAGACGGGTGGAAGGAGTGGGGCGATGGCGCTCGCGGGCGCGGTCTTGTATCTGGTCGGCTCGATCGGAGTGACGATGGTCTTCAACGTGCCGCTGAACAACAAGCTGGCGTCATTGACGCCTGCCGCCAGCGATATGGAAACGCAGTGGCCGGCTTACCGAGGACCGTGGACGCGATGGAATCACGTCCGCGCGGTCGCTTGTTTGCTGGCAGCCGCGGCGTTTGCGCACGCGCTGGTGGGTTAACGGCCGCGAGTGCGATCGATGGCGCTGACCAGAGAATAGAAGCTGCCCAGCAGCGGCAGCGACAGATTCAGATCGGAAGCTTTGCGCAGGGCGTAGCCGAGGGTTTCGTGGATCTCCAGAGGGCGACCGGCAAGGAGATCCTGTAAGGCGGACATGCGGTGCTCCGGCGCCTTGGTCTGATAGTCCACGCCGACTTTACGTACGGCTTCTACGGCCTCGGCATCCGAGCCGTTGAGGAGGGTGTTGATGGGCAGCAGGGCGCGATCTTCGGTCAAAGGAACGCCGAGAGCGGCGGCGAGCGAACAAACCTCGCGTGTGAGTCTCACCATCAGCAGCGCCGAGTCGGGATCGGAGGCGAAGCGCCAGGTCAGCGCTCGCGTCGTGAGCGACAGACTCACGAAACCTACCCAGCAAACAAATTTGCTCCACTCGCGAGAAACGATGTCAGGCACCAGTGTGGCGCGCACGCCCGCATCGTCGATGGCTTTGACGATGCCGCGAGCCGTCCCGCTCATGGCGCCATCCAACTCGCCGACGAACAAATTCACATTGCGAGTGAAGAGCACGTCACCGGATGCGAGCAGCTCACCGCTGGTGTCGGCGAGTGCGCCCAGCGTGCGCTCGCGTCCGTAAGTTTGCGATAGCAACTCGTCCTTCATCACGCCATTCTGAATCGACAGCGCGCGGTCGACCTGTACGTGCTTGAGCGACGCCATCGTCTGCTCCGAGCCCGGTGTCTTGGTCGCGATGATGAGCGTGCCGGCTTCGCGCAGCTGTGCAGGATCGGTGAGCACGTCGACAGGAGTGGCGATCTCGCTCAGCCCCTTCACGCGCAGGCCGTGCTCTTGAACGTGCCGCGCACGCTGACCGCGAGCGAGCAGGGTGACGGAACGGCCGTTACGAACCAGATGGGCGGCCAGGATGGAGCCGAGCGCACCGGCCCCGACAATTGCAAACTCGCTACGTGACACTGAAATCTCCGGCAAATCGACGCATCGAACCGGCAGCTTAACGCATCACGTCCAAAGCGACGCCATCGACATTGAAAGGGCGAGCGCAGCCAAGGGCGCCGTTCAACCCATCACCTTGAAATCGATGCCCTGAGCGAGCGGCAACTCGCGACTCCAGTTGATCGTGTTGGTCTGCCGGCGCATGTACGCCTTCCAGCTATCCGAGCCGGACTCGCGGCCTCCGCCGGTGTCTTTCTCGCCGCCGAACGCGCCGCCGATCTCGGCGCCAGATGTGCCGATGTTGACGTTGGCGATGCCACAGTCGCTGCCCATCGCCGACAGGAATCTCTCGGCATGCCGCAAGTTGTCGGTGAAGATCGCCGAGGAGAGCCCGTGATGCGACGAGTTATGCATGGCGATGGCATCGTCCAGCGATCGATACTCGATGAGATACAGGATGGGCGCGAACGTTTCAGTCTGCACGATCTCCCAATCGTGCCGCGCGCGAATGATGGTGGGCTCGACGAAATTGCCGGGAGGGCGGGCCTTGCCGCCACAGAGCACCGTGCCGCCCGCACGCTGCGCTTTCTCGACCGCTTGCAGATAGCGCTGCACTGACGCCTCGTCGATGAGCGGCCCCATCAACGTCTCGGGCTTCAAAGGATCGCCGATCCGCACCTGCGAATAGGCGCGCAACAAGCGCTGTTCCAACTCCTTGGAGCGCGACTCGTGCACGAAGACGCGGCGCGTGCTGGTGCAACGTTGACCTGCCGTTCCCACCGCGCCGAACACGATGGACGGCACGGCAAGATCGAGATTGGCGAACTCATCGACGATGATGCCGTTGTTGCCACCGAGCTCGAGCAGACTCTTGCCGAGGCGAGCTGCCACGCGCTCACCCACTTTGCGCCCCACCGGCGTGGAACCGGTGAACGAAATCAGATCGGCGCGACGATCGTCGACCAGCTTCTCGGCGAGCTCATTGCCGCCGATCAGCAGCTGAAAAATCGCCGGGAACCCGTGCCGCTCCAACACTCGATTGACCAGCTTCTGAACTGCGATTGCGCACAGCGGCGCTTTGAGCGACGGCTTCCAGATACTCACATCGCCGCAGATCGCCGCCAGAAACGAATTCCACGACCACACCGCGACCGGAAAGTTGAAAGCGCTGATGATCCCGACCACGCCGAGCGGATGCCACTGCTCATACATGCGATGCAAGGGCCGCTCCGAATGCATGGTCTGCCCGTAGAGCATGCGGGACTGACCGACGGCGAAGTCGCCGATATCGATCATCTCCTGCACCTCGCCGTCGCCCTCGGGCTTGATCTTGCCGACCTCCAGCGTGACCAGGCTGCCGAGCGCATCTTTGTGTTTGCGCAGCTCATCGGCGACCAATCGAACGGCTTCGCCACGCTTGGGCGCGGGCACGATCTTCCATTGATCGAACACGCGGCGCGAGGACACGAGAATGCGCTCGTAATCCGCCGCGGTCGCGCTGTGCACGCGGGCCAGCAACTCGCCGGTGGTGGGATTCACGGATTCGATCACGGGACCGGAGGTGTCGTTGGACCAGCCGCCGTCGCCGGACCAGGCGCCGGAGTTGCTGTCCTTCAGATCCAGAGCGGTAAATAGTTCGCGCATGATGTTCACTCAAGAGTTGCGGCGTTGATGTCCGCCCTGACCGCTCACCACGATGTGCGCGGAGACTTCCTTGCCGCCGGTGGCGGCGTAGTGCTTGCCGAATCGATTCTGCAGCACGTCCTGCAGACGGAAATCTTCCTGGCGAACGAAACCGTGATGCTGGCCGCGGCCATTGATGACCAGATCGACCACGGCGCAAATGCCCGATGCGGTGGTGACTTGAATCGCCGACCACAGCCGGCCCGCGATCACCTGAGGATAAACCTTGTTGACGTAGTTTTCTTCGCGCAGCTCGCCATCCTGCTTGCCTGTGACCGCGACGTAGATCACCACCACGTCCTGCAGCGTCTGCGGCACGGCGTTTTCGAGAATGCGTTTGAGCGTGCCACGATCGTGATTGAGCTTCAGATCGTTCATCAGTAGCCGCATCTGCTCGCAATGGCCCGGATAGCGCATGGTCTTGTAGTCCATGCTCTGCACCCGCGCACCGTAGGTCTCGGCGAGCGAGCCCAGGCCGCCGGAAGTGTTGAACGCCTCGTACAGCGTGCCGTCGATCTCGATCTCTTCGAGGCCCTCAAGGGGCGCCGCTTCGATGCGTCGTCCGTCGACGATGGCTTCGCACGGATTGCCGTATTCGTTGATCAGTCCTTCGGTGGACCAGGTCAGGGAATATTTCAGGACGTTGTTGGGATGCTGGGGCAGGGCGCCCACGCGCAGCTTCACCGCGCGCAGCTCATCGAAGTGGCCGATCAGCTCGTTGGCCGCGATCGAAATGAAGCCGGGCGCGAGGCCACACTGTGGCACGAACGCCTGAGTGGCGCCCTGGGAGATCCGGCGAACCTCCCGGGTGACTTCAACGTCTTCGGTGAGATCGAAGTAGTGTGCCCCGGCCGCGCGCGCCGCTTCGGCGACGCCCGGATTGCAGTAGTAGGGCAGGCTCGAGATCACCGCATCCACCGGCTGCTTCTGTAGCTGCGCCCGGAGCGCGCCGGCATCGGTCGCATCGACCTGGTGCGCATGCAGATTGCCAAAACGATGTGCACCGACCACCGCGTTGGCCGCCTCGGCGCTGACATCGCCGAGATGCACCTCATACGAACCGGACTCCGCCAGCAGCCCGGAAATCAGTGCGCCGATCTTGCCGGCGCCGAGGATCAGAACCTTCGGCATGCTCGCTCCTGTGGCAAAACACCGCGAACCTGGCCGAACGCACCAGTGGGCCGCGATGGTGCAAACAGGCTCATTAATAGGCCGCAGGCCTCAAACTGTAAACTTCAGCGGCGCTCGACGCCGCGATTCCGCCCCGACTGTATGCAATTTGCTCCCAAGTCCGTTTGCTTCGCACCGATCGAGTGCTAGTCTCCGTGCCGCTATGACGCGAAATCCCGACCTTCTGCAGTGGCATCCCTCGAGCTGGCAGTCCAAGCAGGCGCAGCAGCAGGCCACCTATCCCGATCAGGCGGCCCTGGAGCAGGTGGTGGCGGAGCTGTCGCGGCTGCCGCCGCTGGTGGTTTCCTGGGAAATCGAAGCCTTGAAAGAGCAGATCGCCTCGGCCCAGCGTGGCGAGCGCTTCCTGCTCCAGGGCGGCGATTGCGCCGAGACCTTCGAGGACTGCGAGTCCGACAAGATCGCCAAGAAGCTCAAGATCCTACTGCAGATGAGCCTGGTGCTGGTCTATGGCTTGAAGAAGCCGGTGATCCGCGTCGGCCGCATGGCAGGACAGTATGCAAAACCCCGTTCGGCGGACACCGAAACCCGCGACGGCGTGACGCTGCCGAGCTACCGGGGGGCGAACGTCAATCGTCCCGGCTTCACCGCCGCGGAGCGTGTGCCCGATCCCCAGCTCCTGCTGCGTGGCTATGAGCGCTCGGCGCTGACGTTGAACTTCGTGCGCTCGCTGATCGACGGCGGCTTCGCCGATCTGCATCACCCCGAATACTGGGATCTGGACTTCGTGCGGCACTCGCCGTTGAAAGAAACGTACGAGAAGGTCGTGCAGTCGATCTCCGAATCGCTCGATTTCTTCGAGGCGACCTCCGGTCAACCGATTCACGAAAGCACCACCACGCGTTTCTATACCAGCCACGAAGCGCTGCATCTGATGCTCGAACAGGCGCAGACGCGGTTCATCCCGCGCTCGCAGCGCTGGTACAACCTGTCGACGCACATGCCCTGGATCGGCATGCGCACCGCCGCGCTCGACGGCGCGCACGTGGAATTCTTCCGTGGCATTTCCAATCCGATGGGCATCAAAGTCGGCCCGTCGATGAGTGCGGAGTGGGTGCAGGGCTTGATCGCCGCGCTCAATCCCAACAACGAGCCTGGCCGGATCGTGCTGATCCATCGCATGGGCGCGAAGGACATCGACAAGCGTCTGCCGCCGCTGATTCAGGCGGTGCGCGCCACCGGCAGCCCGGTGCTGTGGATCTGCGATCCCATGCACGGCAATACCGAGACCGCGACTTCAGGGCTGAAGACGCGACGCTTCGAAAACATCTTGAGCGAGACGGAGGCGGCGTTCCGCATCCATCGCGAACTGGGTTCTTGGCTCGGGGGAGTGCATTTCGAGCTGACGGGCGAAGACGTCACCGAATGCACCGGCGGCGCACGGGGTCTTACGGATGCGGACCTCGCGCGTGCTTATAAATCGCAGGTCGATCCACGCCTGAATTACGAGCAGGCGCTGGAGCTGGCCATGCGTATCGCCGGTTTGCACGCGAAAAAAGGCGCGCAGAAGAGCGCTGTTATCAATATATAAAATTGCCTCGCATTCGGCGGCGGCCTCTACAATAGGGGCCGTCGCTTTCATCTTGTTGCCACGTTCATCGCAGCTCAATCCATGGCCACCAGGAAAAAGTCAGCCTCCAACGGCAAGACTGCCGTCAATTTCCGTCGCTACTCCAGCGAAGTCGTCGATGGTCTGAAGCAGGCGCCCAGCCGCGCCATGCTGCGGGCGGTCGGCTACAAAGACGCGGATTTCAAGAAGCCGGCGATCGGCATTGCCTCCACCTGGAGCAATCTCACGCCGTGCAATATGCACATCGACAAGCTCGCCAAAGCCGCCGCGGCCGCGGTCGACGCCTCTGGCGGCAAGAGCACCACGTTCGGCACGATCACCGTGTCCGACGGCATTTCCAACGGTGCGCCCGGCATGCGCTATTCGCTCGTGTCCCGCGAAGTGATCGCCGACTCGATCGAGACGGTATCCGGCGCGCAGGGCTTCGACGGCGTGGTCGCGATCGGCGGCTGCGACAAGAACATGCCCGGCTGCATGATTGCGCTGGCGCGCCTGGATCGCCCATCGGTGTTCGTCTATGGCGGCACCATCCGGCCGGGCCCGGGCCATCTCGATGTGATTTCGGTGTTCGAAGCGCGCGGTGCGTTCACCAGCGGCAAGATCACCAAGAAGCAAATGGACGAGATCGAGCGCAAAGCCATTCCGGGCCCGGGCAGCTGCGCAGGCATGTACACCGCGAACACCATGGCCTCGGCCATCGAAGCGATGGGCATGAGCCTGCCGAACAGCTCGGCGCAGGACGCCGTGTCGAGGCAAAAGATTCTCGATTGCCAGAACGCCGGCAAAGCGGTGGTGAAGCTCGCCAAGCAGGGCATCACGCCGTCCATGATCATGACGCGTGAAGCATTCGAGAATGCGATCACCACGGTGATCGCGCTCGGCGGCTCGACCAATGCGGTTTTGCATCTGCTCGCGATCGCGCACGCCGCCAATGTGCCGCTCGAGCTCGATGATTTCACTCGCATCGGCAAGAAGGTGCCGGTGCTCGCGGACCTGCGTCCGAGCGGCAAATACATGATGTCGGAGCTGGTGCGCATCGGCGGCATCCAGCCGTTGATGAAGATCCTGCTGAAGGAAGGCCTGCTGCACGGAGACTGTCTGACCGTCACCGGCAAGACGCTCGCGCAGAATCTGAAGAGCGTGAAGCCCTATCCCAAGAATCAGGACATCATTTACGCCTTCAACAACCCTATCAAGCCGGACAGCCACCTAGTGGTGCTCTATGGCAACCTCGCGCCGGAAGGCTCGGTGGCCAAGATCACCGGCAAGGAAGGCTTGTCGTTCACCGGTCGCGCGCGCGTGTTCGATGGCGAGGAAGCGTCCGTGCAGGCCATTCTCGACGGCAAGGTTCAGGCGGGCGACGTGGTTGTGATTCGCTACGAAGGCCCCAAGGGTGGGCCTGGTATGCGCGAGATGTTGAGCCCGACCAGCGCCATCGCTGGCGCGGGGCTGGCCGATAAAGTCGCATTGATCACCGACGGTCGCTTCTCTGGCGGCAGCCGCGGCTTCGTGGTCGGTCACATTGCGCCGGAGGCTGCGGTGGGCGGCCCGATCGGCCTGATTCGCGATGGCGACTCGATCACCATCGATGCGGAGTCGCGCGAGATTCAGGTCGCGCTGAGTGAAGATGAGTTGTCGAAGCGTCGCGCGCAGTGGCAGGCTCCAGAGCCTTACACCCGTCGCGGCGTGCTCGCGAAATATGCTCGCTCGGTCAGCAGCGCGTCATTGGGCGCGATCACCGACGGCGATGCCTGCGAGAGTCATTGAGGTAGCGGGACATGGCGCGAGCGATCGAAATCGTTGAAGTGGGGCCGCGCGACGGATTGCAGAGTGAGCCCGAAGTTCTGCCCACGGCGACCAAGCTGGAGTTGATCGGCCGCCTGGTCGCGGCAGGTCTGCGACGCATTGAAGTTGCAAGCTTCGTCAATCCCAAGCGCGTGCCGCAGATGGCCGATGCGGAGGCGGTCATGGCGGGCCTGCCCAAGGTGCCGGGGGTGCAATACGTCGGCCTGGTGCTCAACAAGAAAGGTTTCGATCGGGCGCTCGCCGCTGGCTGCACCGAGATGGGTCTGGTCACTGCCGCGACTGACAGTTTCAGCGAGCGTAACCAGGGCGCGACCACGGAGGAGCTCATTCGCACCGTCGAAGAAATCGCGCCGCTCGCGCGCGAGGCGGGTGTGCGAATGCAGGTGACGGTGTCGACGGCGTTCGGGTGTCCGTTTGAAGGTGAAGTGCCGGTCTCTCGAGTTGTAGATATTTGCCGACGCCTGGCCGCGACTCATCCGCTCGAGATTGCACTGGCCGACACCATCGGTGTTGCGGTTCCGAGTCAGGTCACATCGCTGGTGGAACAGGTGCGTGCGGTCGTCGGCGATGTCGCCATCCGCTGTCATTTCCACAACACACGGAATACAGCGGTGGCAAATGCATACGCTGCCGTGCTCGCCGGTGTGAACACGCTCGATGCGAGTGTCGGCGGCGTCGGCGGCTGTCCGTTCGCTCCGAACGCGACCGGCAACGTCGGCACCGAGGATTTGGTGTACATGTTGGCCCGGGCGGGGTACGACACCGGCATCGATCTGGACCGCCTGATCGAGACCGCCAAGTGGCTCGGAGAGCAGCGCGGCAAGGTGGTGCCGAGCATGGTCTCCAAAGCCGGCGGCTTCCCGGTCGGAACTTCAAGAGCATCAGCCGGATAGCGCTGCTTTCTAGCCCAGCGAGCGAAAGGTTCCGACGCTCCTGTCGGACGTTAGCTAGCCCTCCCTAACCTAAGTTAGTCCCCCGGAAATTTGCCTCGGGGGCTTGCTCATATTGCTGTGTTCACACCCTGGGGCGCGTATACACTGGCGTTATACGAGGCCCGTTCATCCCCATTTTCATGCAGCGGCGCAGGCGGGCCTCCATCACCGAATTGTATGAAGGAGCACCATGGCCAAAGCAGTGGACAAGGCGTATCACACCGTACGTGAACGCATCGTGCGCGGCGTGTATCCAGCTTCCTCTCGCATCACCGAACAGGAAGTGGCAGCCGTCGCGGGGGTGAGTCGCACCCCGGTACGGGAGGCGTTGCGAAAACTCCACGCCGAAGGACTGCTGGAATTCATCCCCCACCAGGGCGCCATCGTCACCGAGTGGACGGTCGAGGATCGCGACGACGTTTATGAGTTGCGCGCCATGCTCGAGTCGTATGGAGCGGGTCGGGCGGCGCGTCGGATCACCGCGGAGGGCATCGCCGAGTTGCGGCAGCTCGCCGAGGATCAATATCACGAAACGCTGGCGAAGCCGGAGGGCTATCTCGAACGAGTCGGCGTCCTGAACAGTCAGTTTCACCGACGCATTCACGAGTTCGCGGGCAGCCCGCGACTGGTGACGGCGCTGGCGTCGCTGATCGAGGCGCCGATGATGTTGCGAACGTTCGCGACCTATCAGGACGAGGACTTGATCCGTAGCGCGTCGCACCACCTCGAAATCGTGCGTGCGCTCGAAGCGCGCGATGGCGACTGGAGCTCCGCGCTGATGCGATCCCACATTCTCGGGGCTCGCGGCACATTGCAGATCTGACTTGAGCTGTACCGGACCGGCGCCCGCTGTCTAGAATGGCGGGCTCCAGTTCAAGTCACAAGCGAGGGGATGGTCATGATCAAAGTCGGCGACAAGATGCCTGCGGGCACACTCACGCAGATCACCGCGGAAGGGCCGCAAAAGATCAGCGCCGAGGAGTTCTTCAAAGGCCGCAAGGTCGTGCTGTTCTCGGTGCCCGGCGCGTTCACTCCCACCTGCGACGCCAAACATCTGCCGGGCTTCGTGGAAAGGGCCGGAGAGATCAAAGGCAAGGGCATCGACACCATCGCCTGCATGGCGGTGAACGATGCGTTCGTCATGAAAGCCTGGGGCAAATCCCAGAACACCGATGGCAAGGTGGAGATGCTTGCCGACGGCAACGCCGAGTACACCAAGGCGCTGGGCCTCGACATGGACGCGAGCGGCTACGGCATGGGCACTCGCGGTCAGCGCTTCTCGCTGGTCGTGGACAACGGCGTCGTCAAACAAGTGAACGTCGAACAGAAGGGCGAGTTCAAGGTGTCCAGCGCGGAGCACGTGCTGACGCAGCTGTAAGACGGGCAAAATAAAGATAAAGGCCGCCGCGATTCGGTATCGCGGCGGCCATCGATGCAGGCGCTGAACCTGCAGGACTGAACGTGACGGCACTCACTGCAGCCGCGGCCGAACTCTTCAACCACATCACCGCCGACAAGGCGGCAATCTACCGCGCCGTGATGGACGTCTTTTCGGCGGCGAAGCGGCAGTTCCGTCTGCACCTGCGGCCCGATGAGGTGCTTGCGGAAGTCCGATGGCCTGGCGAGAGGCCGACGCTGGACGACGTGCAAGCCGTGCTTGCACAGCTGACCGCGTGGGGCAATCTGCAGGCCCAGCCCGATACGGCGCGCGTCGCCAGCATCGAAGACTTTTATCGCAAGCGCCTGCTGTACCGGATCACGGCCGGCGGGGAGGCCGTCGAGGCGAGCCTCGAAGTGTTCGCGCAAACGCTGGCTCGACGAGGGGAGTTGCAATCCGTTGCCCTCGACGATATTCACGCTCGCCTCACCTCGCTCGGGCAGCTGATGGCTGAAACCCCGCACGACGCGGCCAAGATTCACGAGGCCCTGCGTGATCTCATGCACGTCTTCCAGGGGCTTTCGGATAACGCGCAGGCATTCATGGTCTCGCTGGCGCGCACCATCGAGCTGCAGCGGGGCGAGCCGGCGGCGGTCATGACCTTCAAGACCCGGCTGATCGACTATCTACAACGGTTCATCGGCGATCTGGTCACTCGTTCCACCCAGATCGGCTCGCGACTCGAGGAACTCGAGCCCAACGTTGAGCAACTGCTCCTGATTGCCTCCGAGCGCGAGGCGCATGACGCGGCCCCGGGGCACGAGGAGGAGATGGCGCAGGCACGAACGTTGCGACTGAGCGCCTGGCGCGAACGTTGGCGAGGTCTTCGTGAATGGTTTATTGCGAACCACGGCAAGAGCTCTCAATCGGAGCTGCTGCGGGCCAGTGCCCTTTCTGCCATCCCGCGGCTGTTGCAAGCGATCGCGACGCTCAACGAACGCCGCGCTGGACGCAGCGATCGCGCGGCGGATTTCCGGAGGCTAGCGTTGTGGTTCACTGAATGCGGGACGGACCGCGATGCACATCGCCTCTGGCGAGCGGCGTTCGGCTTGTCGCCGGCGAGGCACCTGGCGCTCGTGCCGCCGGAGGCTGAAGCGAGTAGTGGCGCATCGTGGATGGTGGCCCCCGCCGTCGGCGTCATGCCGCTCTTGCGCGAGCGCGGCCAGCTGCCCACGCGGGGCGCCGCGCCCCGAATCAAAGATCGGTCGAAGGAGCGTGAATGGCTCGCGTCCCAAATCGCACACGAGGCCGCGCAGACGGACGCTGCCCGTCAACGCCTGGCGACCGGCCGGGAAATGCGACTCTCCGATTTGGGAACATTGGACGCACCGTCATTCAAGCTGTTCCTGGCACTGCTCGGCGACGCGCTTGCCGCTCAACATCATCCCGATCAAGCCGTGGAGCGATTCACCGCGGATGGCTCCCTGCAGATTCGGCTCGAGCCGCTGGAGCCCACGAGCCAAGCTCATATTCAGACGCCTTCAGGTATGTTTTCCGGGCGCGACCATCGCCTGTTGATCCGACGGGTTTAGTCGATGAGCCATGCCGACCGCCGACTCGCCGATGTCCTGGCGCACCAGATCGAGGAAGAGCGCGAACAAGCCATCCGCGCGCTGCTGATGCGGCCGTTGCTGACCGAAGGCAACCCCGAAATGCCGCTGGTTCGCCGGCACGGCGAATATTTACGGGAGTGGTTCCAGCGTGAGACCGGCTGGGTACTCCACGTGGAGCGCGAATGCGCGCGACTCTACAAGCGACCGGCATCGCATGAGGATGCAACCCGAGGTTTACGGAAGTTCGACCGTGAGCACTACGTCCTGCTGTGTCTGACGTGCGCGGTGCTCGAGCGCGCCGACACGCAAATCACGTTGAGAGCGTTAGGGGAGCGGTTGTTGGAGGCCGTCCTCGACACGGAGCTTGCAGCGCGAAACTTCAGTTTCACATTGGAGACGACGCGGGAGCGACGGGTGTTGGTCAATGTGTGCCGATTCTTGCTCGAGTTCGGCGTCATCACGCGCGTGGCCGGAGATGAAGAGGGTTACGTCACGCAAGCAGGTGACGCGCTGTACGACATCCATCGCCGCGTTCTTGCGTCGCTGCCTGCGAGCACGCGCGGTGCGAGCTTGATCGCCGCAGGTGAGAACGCTCCTGGCACGCTGGAGGAGCGCATCCGTGCGCTCACCGAAGAGTTCGTTGCGGACAGTCCAGAGGCGCGTCGCACGGCCGCGAGGCACCGGATTGCGCGTCGGTTGTTGGATGATCCGGTGACTTACTACGATGAGCTGGTCGAGGAAGAACGGGCCTATCTGGCCACTCAGCGTGGACCCATGTCGGCGCGTCTGGCGCAGGGCGCTGGCCTGACGCCGGAGTTGCGCGCCGAAGGTCTCGCTCTGATCGACCCCGAAGGCGAGCTGTCGGACGAGCGCATGCCCGCCGTCGGGACCGAAGCTCACATCACATTGATCATCGCCGAGCGTCTGGCGGCAGCTGCGCGCATCGATGCAGAGCGCATTCATTCGATGCACGAGCTCGAGACATTCCTGCGCGAGGCAGTGGACCAATATGGCAAGTACTGGCGCAAGGACGCGCGTGAACACGGCGCGGTGCGCGGCCTCGTGGAGCAGGCGATCGACCGGCTCGAAGCGTTGAAACTCGTGTGGCGCGTATCCGGCGAGGGCGTGAAGGTTCGTGCTGCTTTGTTGCGCTTCGCGGTGGGTCCGCCTGAGGTGCGAGTAGCGCCGGAGGTGGCGCGGTGAAGGATACGCCCTCGAAGATTCCGTTGCCGGAGCCCACGCGCGAGCGTTGGCAACCACTTCGCCTCGGCTTGGTGGAGATGTACCACTACGATGTCGAAGAGTTCTGGTTTCGCGACGGACATCTGCTGCTACGCGGCAACAACGGCACTGGCAAATCCAAGGTGCTGTCGCTCACGCTGCCATTTCTGCTCGATGCGAATCTGAGCTCTTCGCGCGTCGAGCCGGATGGCGACCGCACCAAGCGGATGGACTGGAATCTGCTGATGAACGGCCGGCATCAGCGTCGCATCGGTTACACGTGGCTCGAGTTCGGGCGCAAGACGTCCCATGACGAGACGCAGATACTGACGCTCGGCTGCGGCATGAAGGCGATTGCCGGCCGATCGACGGTCGACACATGGTTCTTCATCACTCAGCAGCGCATAGGCATGGACCTGTGGCTGACCACGCATGAACGCATGGCGCTGTCGCGTGAGCGGCTGGAGGAAGCGCTCGGCTCACACGGCCAGATCTTTCCCACCGCATCCGCCTACCGTAGAGCCGTGGATGAACGGTTGTTCCGCATGGGCCAGCAGCGCTATGGCGCGCTGGTGGACACATTGATCCAACTGCGACAGCCGCAGCTTTCCAAACAACCGGACGAACGGCGTTTGTCGGAAGCGTTGACCGAGGCACTGCCGCCCCTCGACCGCGCGGCGTTGGAAGATGTCGCGGAGGCGATGAGTCAGCTCGAAGACATGCGTCGTGAGCTGCAGGAGCTCGAGGCAATGCGGGCAGCGATCGCCTCGTTCACCGGGCGTTATCGCCGCTATGCGCAGATCGCCACACGTCGGCGGGCGCGGCTCGTCCGGCAGTCTCAGACCGAGTTCGATCAAACCAGCCGCGAGCTGAACGATGCCAAAGCGGCGCTGGAGCGAGCGCGTGAGCTGGTGTCGAGGTCACAGGAGCGGCAACGCGAATCGGAGGATCTGGTCGCGATGGCCACGGCGCGCCTGGCGGCGCTGAACCAGGATCCATTGATGCGAGATGCATTCCGCATCGAGGAGGCGAGACGCGATGCTGATCGCTGTCGTCGCAGCGTCGCCGACGCCGACCAGCGAGCTCACGGCGCGCGTGCTCGCGCCGATCGGGAATCACGGCTGGCCGCCGAGCGGCGATCGGTCTGCGAAACGACTCGCGAGAAGCTGGTCCGCACCTTTCGCAGTGTGACGGAGCTTGCAACGACCAGCGGTGTGGTCACGGCAATGGACCGCGTACTCGAACCCGCTCTGCTGCCCGATGGCCTCCAGCACGCGCCCAACGACCTCGCCGACAAAGTGCTTCAAGTCAGTCGGGATGCCGAGAGGCGGCGTCGGGAGCAAATCGCCATTGTTCGCAGACGCAGGGTGGAGCTGGAAGAAGCACGGCAGTTGCTGGTCCGGGCCAAGGATTCGCGCGCCGTGCATGCAGAGGCTTTCGATCGCGCCGAGCAGGCATTGCAGTCATCGATTGCGGAGTTGCGTGCCGCCTCGGCGGAGTTGTTGCAGCAGTGGCGCGATCATTGCGCGAGGCTGCACGAGTTGGATCTCGCCGGCAGCGACGAATTGCTGGGTGAGTTGGAAACATGGGTCGAGAACCAGGCAGGACCCAATCCGCTACGCGTCGCCCTGGAGCGCGCGTGGGAGAGTCAGCAAACACAGTTCGCCGCGCGCGAGGCCGAACTCGGCGAACAGCGCAAGAAGCTTCAGGCTGAGCAGTCGTCTTTGAAGGATGAGCAGAGTCTGTTACTGCGCGGTGAGGATAAGACGCCGCCGGCGCCTTACACTCGTGCCGTGGACGTGCGAATGCAAAAGTCCGGTGCGCCGCTATGGCAGGTCGTGGATTTCGCCGATCACGTTGCCTCAGAGCAGCGTGCGGTGCTCGAGGCTGCGCTCGAAGCCTCGGGGTTGCTCGATGCATGGGTGTCGTCCGAAGGAGTTCTGACGAATCGCCGCACGCAGGATGTGATGCTCACACCGCGGCGCGCGTGCGTTGGGCCATCGTTGCGCGAGTGGTTGAAGCCGACGATTCCACAGTCCGGCCCAGGAGCTTCGCTGAGCGAGGCGATGCTGTTGAAGATCATGGATGCCATTGCATGCTCTGATGACGAACCCATCGAAGCGGAAGCTTGGATCTCGCCAGCAGGCGAGTTTCGTGTGGGCGCGCTGCGTGGCTTCTGGGAAAAACCGAGCGCGGAGTACATCGGACACGCGGCGCGTGAGGCGGCAAGACAGGCGCGGCTTGCGGCAATCAAGCAACAGTTGGCGCAGTTGGACCTGGCGTTCGCAGACATCGCCGCTGCACTCGACGAACTTTCTGAAAGGCGGCGCTTCGCTCGCGGAGAAGTCGACGAAGCGCCTTCCGACGATCGTCTGCTGCGAGCTCACTCGCATCGCATAACAGCGGAAGAACAGCGACGAGGAGCGCAAGCACGCCTTGGCCATGCGGACGCTCGTGTGTTGCAGGTCGAAGAAAACATGTCGCTAGCCAACAGCAGACTTGAAGCCGACGCGCGCGACTTGTCGCTTCCCGTCGTGGAAGATCAGATCCTATCGGTAGAGCTTGCGCTCTCCGATTTTCGAGCGGGAGCCACGGAGCTGAGCGGCGCGATCCAAGCGCATCGTAACTCGCTGCGGGAATGGAATGCGCAACAAGAGCGCGAGCAGACGGCGCTGGCCGATGTTGAGGCGGCCGTTCTGGAGGAGGCGGAAAATCGGCGCGCTCAGCGAGTGGCGGATGAATTGCTTGCAACGCTCGAGGCAACCGTCGGCAAGCAGGTGAGCGAGCTTCTGCAGGAGATCCGCGCGACCGAGACGTCCAAGCGTGAGCACGAGACATCGCTGCAGCGGGCACGTGCCGAATTGATCGTGGCCAGCAGCAACCGAGGTACCGCCGAGGCAAAGTGCAGCGCTCTCACCGAGCGCTTGACCGAGAGAGTCGAGCATCGCCGTCGTGCCATCGATGAGTTGCAGACTTTCGCAGCACGCACCGGGCTGCTCGAAGTCGCCGTACCGGGCGTGCAGTTGCCGAGCGCTGATGCGGAGTGGGGCATCGAAGCGGCGCTGATTGTCGCCAGGCGCGCGGAACAGATATTGGTCGAGGTGGCTGCGGAGGATGCGGATTGGAGCCGTATTCAAGCTACGATCAGTCGGGATCTCACTGAATTGCAATCGGCCATGTCCGCGCAGGCGCACGCGGTTGAAGCCGAGCTCAGCGACTTCGGTCTGATTGTGCGCATCACCTATCAACAGCAATTGCAGCGCCCCGATACTCTCGAGCTGCGCATCGATGCCGATCTGCAGGAGCGGCGCATGCTGCTGTCCGCACAAGAGCGAGCGGTTCTGGAGCAGCACCTGGAGAAGGAGATCGCCGCGAACCTGCAGCGCATGATTCAAGATACAGAGCAACGCGTCGCGGCCATCAACGCGGAGCTCTACCGGCGGCCCACTTCGACGGGCGTGCGATACAAGCTCGACTGGCAGGTGGTTCCGGATGAAGACCCCAATGCCGTCGCTGGGCTTGCCGAAGCTCGCAAGCGGCTCTTGCGCACTCGCGCGGACGCTTGGTCGGCCGAAGATCGCCAGCAGGTGGGCGAATTCCTGCGCGCAAGAATTGATGCCGAGCGTTTGCGTGACGAACAAGCCTCGCTTTCGGACAACCTGGCGCGAGCACTCGATTACCGACGTTGGCACCGGTTCCGCGTGCAGCGTTTGCAGGACGGTGCATGGAAGCCGCTCTCCGGTCCGGCCTCGAGCGGTGAGCGAGCGCTCGGGCTCACAGTGCCCTTGTTCGCGGCGGCGAGCAGCCATTACGAAAGCGCGCATGCGCACGCTCCGCGGCTGGTCTTGATGGACGAAGCGTTCGCTGGCATCGACGATGAAGCCCGAGCGAATTGCATGGCGCTGATCCGCGAGTTCGACCTCGATTTCGTCATGACCAGCGAACGTGAATGGGGCTGCTATCCTGCGCTGCCTGGCCTATCGATCTGTCAGCTGATTCGTCGCGAGGGAATGGATGCCGTCTATGTCACGCGATGGGCGTGGGATGGACGCGAGCGGCGCGAGCAGCCTGATCCAGAGCGGCGTTTTCCGGAAGCCCTCAGCAGTGAGGGATGAGCGTCTGCTTCGTTTACTCGGAGGGCCGGACCTTGCGGCCCTTCGCGGGCGACTGCGCGCTCGCTTCGAGCGCAGTGAGCTTCGCGATGAGTTCACACTGCACGACGTGTCTCCAGCAGAGCGTCAGGCGCTCGAGGGTTTGCTGGGACGCCCACCGAAGCTGGCCAGGTCGATTCAGCTCAGCCATACCGAATTGGATCGCGCCGTTGCACGCGCAGGTCTTGCGACGGATCTGCGTTCGGCATTGGAAACTCTCGACGGACCGATTGTCGACCGTCGCAGCGAGCAGATCCGCATGCAGGAGGCGTGGCGAGCGGTGCTCGCCAACGTAAACGACCAAAGGTTGATCGCGTCATTTTCGGACAGTGCGGGTGTCGCGTTGCTGAAGCGATGTGCTGGCGGCGATCCAGCCCATGCGGTGAGCTTGATTGTCCAGGCGGAGCGGGTTCTCGCATTGCTGCCGGCATCTGGAACTTCGCGCGCTCAGCTCGCCGCTCACGCTCTTGGCGATTCGCATGCTCTTGATGTCGGGCAGCCTGTTGCATCGCTGGTGTTGCGAGCGTGCCGAGTCAGCAAACATCCGCTGCGGATCGGAACTGAGGATGCGGAAGCCGATGACATTGCAGAGGGCAGCGCAGCCCGCGGTGATTCTTCAGCCGAAGCGCGCGGATTGTCGGTTCGCGATCAGTGGGCGCGCGTGGGCGTCGTTGTCAGTGAGCTCGCAGCACCCGCCCTATGCCTGAATCTTTCAGCGCTGGGCGCTTCTGCTGGCGCACAGTTGGTGCGCGCGGCTAAAGAGACGGCCGAACCCTTCCATTTGAGCTTACGAGCCCTGCTGCGCGACCCGCCTATATGGGATGTCGCCGGCGTCGTTGTTTCTATTTGCGAGAACGCGTCCATCGTTGCGGCCGCCGCAGACCGGTTGCAACACCGCTGTGCGCCGCTGGTCTGCACTGACGGAATGCCGGGCGCCGCCCAGCAGGTTTTGCTACAGCAGCTCGCGGCAGCCGGCGCGCGGCTGCTTTATCACGGCGATTTCGATTGGCCAGGAATTCGCATCGGCAACTTCGTGATGCGTGAATTCTCTGCGCAGCCCTGGCGATTTGGCGTCACTGACTACCTCGCGGCCGCGGCCAGCGGACTTCCCCTGCCAGCCGAGGGGCAGGTCCTCGCCGACTGGGACGCGCAACTTGCTCCGACCATGACGTCGCGGGGCTTTGTCCTGCACGAGGAGCGAGTGATCGAGCTGCTGTTGGGTGATCTGAAATGTAGCTAAAATCAATGTCTTATATCATCGGGGACATCTAAAAGATAGATATACTATACTTTTGGAATGATGCGAATCGCTGCGTTCGGCCAAATGATCCGTCAGGCGCGCCGGGCCCGCCGGCTGACTCAACGCGAGTTGGCGCTGCGAACCGGCTTGTCCCGGCTGACACTCAATCAGCTCGAAAATGGCGTCATCCCGGATTTGGGCGTTCGCAAGGTCGGCGCCGTGCTGGATGCGTTGGGGCTGGAGTTGCAAGTGCAGCCGGCCGAACCTCGCGCAGGAACGAAGGATTTCCTGAGCATGGCGGCCAGCTCCGCCAGCGTCAGCTTGAAAGAGCCGCTGCATCCCGATGAGCTCGAGTACGCGCTGCTTTCGGGAAAGATCCCCGCGAATAGACGCGCGCACTTGATCACGCTGTTGGAAGAAGCACCCGGCTGGTTGTTGGAAGGATTGGTGAGGCAGATCGGCTCCTTGAGCAAGGCGGGCAGGGTGCAAAGAAACATTCGCAAGCTGGCCGAGCAACTGGGCGTCAGCCCCGAGGTGGGTCAGTGGCAGCGCTTCGTCTAGATCTCTGGGAAGCGCTATTTCGCAAGGCGCGCTGACGATCATCGACTCAGCGGGCGAGTCGGCATTGCCACCGGACCGATGGACGTTTGGCGGCGGTACGGTGCTGATGCGACGTTATCGTCATCGCTTCAGCAAAGACATCGACATCTTCGTACCGGATCCTCAGTACCTGGGGCATCTCAGTCCGCGGCTGAATGACATCGCCGACGGTCTGACGATGCATTTCAACGAGCAGGCGAATTTTCTCAAGCTGTACCTGCCCGAAGGGGAGATCGACTTCGTCGTGGCCAGTCCGCTGACGCAACCTGCTGCGCGCATGGAACACATATTGGGTCGGCAGGTGCAGGTCGAGACTTCCGTGGAGATCATCGCCAAGAAGATCTATCACCGCGGGAAGGATTTCACCGCACGCGACATACTGGATTTAGCGTTGCTGATTGAAAAGCTGCCTGAAGCCTTGGTCGGCATTCGCACAATTCTGCGCGAACGGCGTGAGGCGATGCTCGCGCGAATCGACGCCGACCACGCGCGTCTGCGAGCGGTATTCTCGCAGCTGGCGATCCTTGAGTATCGGCGAAGTTACGATGAGTGCGTTGACATCGTCCGGACGGCCTTGATCAACGCAGGGTGACTGTCTCGAATGTCGGCGAGCGCTGCAAAGCTTGCAGCGCTCGCCTTTCTCGATGTGGTTGGAAGGGGCGCTCAGCCGAGCGCTTTTTCCAGTTCCGGCAGGATGGTGAACAGATCGCCCACCAGGCCGATGTCGGCGACCTCGAAGATCGGCGCTTCGGCGTCCTTGTTGATCGCCACGATGGTGCGCGCGTCCTTGATGCCGGTCAGGTGCTGGATGGCGCCTGAGATGCCGACCGCGACGTACAGTTCCGGTGCGATGATCTTGCCGGTCTGGCCGACCTGCAGGTCGTTCGCGGCGTAGCCTGCGTCCACCGCGGCGCGCGATGCGCCCACGGCGGCGCCGAGCTTGTCGGCGAGGCTGAAGATGATTTTGAAGTTGTCGGCGCTGCCGAGCGCACGGCCGCCAGAGACGACGCGAGGCGCGGTCTGCAGATCCGGACGGCCGGTTGCAGCAGCGGAGCGTTCGACGAAGCGAGTGTGAGAGGGCAGTGAAGCAGAAACATTCGCCGCTTCCACACCGGCGTTGCCGCCTTCAGGCGCAGCCTGGAACGAAGCGGTGCGCACGGTCGCGACCAGCTTCTTATCCTGCGGCGCTTCGACGGTGATGATCGCGTTGCCCGCGTACACGGGGCGCCGGAACTTATAAGCGCCTTCGGCCGCCATGATGTCGCTCAACTGACCGACGCCGAGCAGCGCAGCGACTCGCGGCATCAAGTCCTTCCCGAAGGTCGTGGAAGGACCAAACACGTGCGTGTAGTTGGCGGCGACCGCGGCAACCTGCGGAGCGAGCACGGCCGCGATCGGCTCGGCGTTGGCGGCGTTGTCGACCTTCAGCACGGTTTTCACGCCCTGGATCTTCGCAGCTTCGGCGGCGACGGCAGCGCCGTCGGTCGCAAACACGGCGATGTCGATTTCAGCGCCTTCGATGGTCCTGGCGCAGGCCACGCACTTGGCAGTGGACGGATTGAGCTTGCCGCCAGAGTGTTCGGCAACGATAAGAATCTTGGCCATCAGACGAGCCCCTTGTTCTTCAGAGCGGCGACCAGCTCGCCCACATCCTTCACCATCACGCCCCTGGAACGGGCCGCGGGCGGCTCGTACCTGGTGACCTTGAACTGCGGCGCGATGTCCACGCCCAGCGAAGCGATGGCGATGGTGTCGAGCGGCTTCTTTTTGGCCTTCATGATGTCCGGCAGCTTCACGTAGCGCGGCTCGTTCAGGCGCAGGTCGGTGGTGAGCACGGCGGGCAGGTCGACTTCGATGGTCTCGAGGCCCGCGTCGACTTCACGGGTGACCTTGGCCTTGCCGCCATCGAGCTCGACCTTGGAGGCGAAGGTCGCCTGCGGACGGTCCCACAACGCGGCCAGCATCTGGCCGGTCTGGTTGTTGTCGTCGTCGATGCCTTGTTTGCCGAGCAGAACGATCTGCGGGCTTTCCTTCTCGATCAGCTTGAGAAAAATTTTCGCGGCGGCCAGCGGCTCGACCGGCGCGTCGGCCTGCACGAGGATGGCGCGGTCGGCGCCCATGGCGAGGCCGGTGCGAAGCTGCTGTTGAGTGTCGGCAGGACCGATGCTCACCACGACGATCTCGGTGGCGCCACCTTTCTCCTTGATGCGCAGCGCTTCTTCCAGCGCGATCTCATCGAAGGGATTGATGCTCATTTTGACGCCGTCGGTCACGACACCCGTGCCGTCGGGTTTGACGCGAACGCGGACGTTGTAGTCCACCACGCGCTTTAATCCCACCAGAATCTTGCTCAACGTCGACTCCGATTTAATTGATCGCTTAATTCACCGCCGCAGGCCGCAGCAGCGGCCGGGCACGCTACTGTATGCAAGCCTGCGAGTCAATCGACATGGTGTTGCGTTCGGCCGCGTTCTGCAGGGGAAAAACATGGATTGTCGGACATCGGGGCGCGAGCGGTGCGGTTCGTGTCGTCAGAAGTGGAATAGGGTCACCGCAGCCATCGGGCGCGACCGGCTAAACTCCGCCTCCATTCGATATCGATCCCCGACGACATCCCCAATACACCATGCCTGATGCCCTTGCCCCGCGCCTGAAGTTCGGTGTGATTGCCCCGGCCACCAACACAATCGTGCAGCCGGAGTACGACGCCATGCGTCCGCGCGGCATCACGAACCAGATGGCCCGCGTTGTCATTCCCGACTCGCCGGTCGGCACCGACAGCGAGTTTGCGGCCATGATGGGGCAGGTGCGCAGCTCCATCGAAGGCGCGCTGGATGCGGTCATGGCTTGTTCACCGTCGGCCGTGATCTTCGGCATGTCGGCCGAGACCTTCTGGGAGGGCGTGCTCGACACCAACGCGCTGCAGGCCCACCTCGAGGCACGCGCCGGCGTGAAGGTGATTCTCGGCGTCCAGGCCTGTCTGGCCGCGATCCAGCGTTATGGCGGCATCCGACGCATCAGCGTCATCACACCGTACATGCCTTCGGGCGACGCCCAGGTGCGCCGATCGTTCACCGACAGCGGCTTCGAAGTGATCAACCTGCTGGGCTTGAAGTCGAACAGCCCATTGCTCATGGCGCACGAGCCGCCCGAACGTCTGCGCCGCGCCGTGCGGGAGGTCGATGACAGCAGCGTCGAGCTGATCCTGCAGGTGGGCACCAACCTGGCGTTCACGCAGGTGGCGGCGGAGGCCGAGCGCTGGCTCGGCAAGCCGGTGCTGGCGGTGAATACCTGCACCTACTGGCACGCGCTGCGCAGCGCGGGCATCGAGGACAAGATTGAGGGGTTCGGGTCGCTGCTGGCGGAGCATTGAGCGGCGCTGTGATGCCGGCGGTGCTTTGAACCTGTACGCACTTCTGCCGCCGGTATTCTGTTATCTTTCTGACCAGTCAGTAGTCACCCGTCAGCAGTCACTTCGTATGCGCACCATCCGTCCCAGCGCCGGCCTCGCCAACGTGAAATATGAGATTCGCGGCGATCTGGCGCGGCGCGCCCACGAGATGGAGCGGCGGGGCTACGACATCATTCCGCTGAACATCGGCAATCCCGGGGTGTTCGGGTTTCGCACGCCCGAGACCATGCGGCTGGCGATGATCGAGAACTTGAAGTCCAGCGAAGCCTACAGCCATCAGAAGGGCATCTTCCCGGCGCGCGAAGCGGTGGTGATGCAACAGCAGAGCCGCGGCGTGCGGGGCGTGAGCGCCGATGAAGTGTTCATGGGCAATGGCGTCAGCGAGCTGATCGATCTGGTGCTGCGGGCGCTGCTGTCCACCGACGACGAAGTGCTGGTGCCGATGCCGAATTATCCGCTGTGGACGGCGGCGGTGAATCTCAATCGCGGTCGCGCCGTGCACTATCCCTGTCACGCCGAGAACGGCTTCGAGCCCGATCCGAAAGAGATCGAGGCGCTGATCACCAGCCGGACGCGCGCGATCGTGGTCATCAATCCAAACAATCCCACCGGCGCGGTGTATTCGCACGCCACGCTGGAGGCCATCGCTCGCATCGCAGAGCGACACCACCTGGTGGTGTTCTCCGACGAGATCTACGACCAGATCGTTTATGACGACGCCAAGTTCGTGCCAATGGCCACGCTCGTGCACGGCACGCTGTGCGCCACCATGTCGGGCTTGTCGAAGGTGTATCGCGCGTGCGGCTATCGTGTCGGCTGGGTGTCGTTCTCGGGCGATGTCGACAGCGCCCGCGAATATCTGAGCGCGCTGGACAAGCTGTCGTCGCTGCGTTTGTGCAGCAACGTGCCGGGTCAGTGGGCCGTGCAGACCGCGCTCGGTGGCTATCAGAGCATTCAGGAGCTGGTGCGCCCCGGCGGTCGTTTGTATGAATCGCGTCAGGCCATCCTCGATGGCGTGGCGAAGAGCAAATATCTGCAGGTCCATGCGCCGCGCGGCGCGATCTATGCTTTCATCGGCGTGAAGGACGGCGTGCTGCCGGGCTTCGACGATCAGCGTTTCGCCATGGATCTGCTGGAGCACAAGCACGTGCTGCTGGCGCCGGGCACCAGCTTCAACACGCCCTACAAGACGCACTTCCGCATCACCAATCTGCCGCGCCCCGAAGTGCTGGCCGACGTGTTCCGCCGCATGGAGGAACTGCTGGACAGCTATGCCGTCGGGGCCGAACCTGTGTCACGCGCGGCGCCGGATCTGAAGGTCGTCCGCACGACTTCATGAGTTAAGGGGCATTGCGGCTCCATTCCCTTTTAGACCAGGGCGTCACAGTGCTCACCGCGAGCCGCAGGCTCGCGCATGCGCTGCGGCTGGGCTATGCCCAGCATGCGCAGAGCCGGGGACAAACCGTCTGGCGCACACCACGCATCCTGCCCTGGTCGACCTGGCTCGCCCAGCAATGGCTGGAAGCGCGCGCCATCGGCGCTCATTCGCATCACGCTCGTTTGCTGACCAACGCGCAGGCGAGAGTTCTCTGGGACGCTCTGGTGAACGACAGCGAGTGGGGCGAGCACTTGCTGAATCCCTCCAACGCCGCGCGTCTGGCCGCTCGCAGTTGGCGAAGGATGCAGGAATATCTGATTCCGCTCCCGGCCCTGCAAAATAGCGACAGCAGCGAGGGCCATGCGCTGCATGCCTGGTGCAGTGACTTCCTCAAACGCTGCGAGAAACTGCAGGCGATCGACGAGACACGGTTGCCGCACTGGGCGCATGACGCGAACTTCGTTCCTGAGGATACATTGGCCCTCGCGGGCTTCGACACGATCCCGCCGTCGATCGCTCGCTTGATCGAGCGCTGGCGCGCGCTGGGCAAAGTCGTTGACATCGAGGCCGAGGAACGAACATCGCGCTCCGTGGTAGTCGTCACTGCGCGCGACGCCGATGATGAGCTGGAGCTGGCCGCTCGGTGGGCAAGAGCGCAGATCGCGACCGGCAAGAGCACGGTCGGCGTCGTGGTCGCCGCGCTGCAGACGCGCCGTGCCGAAGTGCAGCGCGTGTTCGAAGACGTGTTCGCGCCAGGCCAGAGAAACATTCATGCCGAAGCGACCCGGATCCCTGTGGTGATCGCGGCGCCATCTCCATTGGCGTCCTATCCCATCGTCGATGCGGCGTTGCTGGTGCTGCAGTTCGCCTTGCATGATCGTCCGGCAACGCATGCGGGCCGTTTGTTACGCACGCCATTCATCGCCGGTGGCGAGTCGGAAAAGGATCGCCGCGCCATGGCGGATTTCCGTTTGCGTGAGGAGCAGCGCGATCGTTGGGATTGGTTCGAGCTTGAGCGCTGGGCGAGCGCGACGGGTTGCGATCAACTGGCGCTTGCAGCCCGACGCATCAGCGAACAGCTTCGCGGTCAGACGAGCGCCACTGGCGCCAGCGTCTGGGCCGAACGCTTTCATGCCTGGCTGCGCGCGATCGGCTGGCCGGGCGAGCGTTCGCTGAGCAGCGTCGAACATCAGACCGTGCTCAAGTTCCACGCCGCGCTCTCGGAGTTCGGCACGCTCGATGCGGTGACGCCGCCGCTGTCTGCGTCCGCTGCTTTGTCACGATTGCAGGAACTGCTTCGAGAGACGCCGTTCGAGCCCGAGACGCAGGCGACATCAATCACCGTCATCGATCCGGCCACCGTCGCCGGAATGACATTCGATGCGACGTGGGTGACCGGTCTGGATGCCGCGCGCTTGCCCGAGCCGGTGAATCCCGATCCTTTGTTGCCCGTCGCCTTGCAACGTGCCGCGAAGATTCCGGAAGCGACGGCGGAAGGCGTGATGCAATTGTCGCGTGCGAGGCTCGCGCGCTGGACCAGCAGCGCACCTGAAGTCGTGCTGAGCTGGCCGCGCCAGGAAGGCGAGGCGGAGTTGCAGCCCAGCCCCATGCTGGCGACGTGGCCGACGATCAAAGGCAGTGACATTGCCATGGCGGCCGTGCGGCCGTTACGGCGAACGCTGTTCGAGCACCGTCCGCTGCTCGAGCAGATGAGAGATGAGCTCGCGCCTCGACTGAAGGTGCGAAGCGCACGCGGTGGCGCGATGACACTGGAGTTGCAATCGCGATGTCCATTCCGCGCTCAAGCGCAGATCCGCCTGGGAGCGGAGGACTTGCCCACGGTGAGTCTGGGCGTCGAGCCCATCGATCGCGGCATCATCCTGCATCGGGTGCTCGAAGAAATCTGGGGCGGTTTGCGCACGCATGCCGCGCTGGTCGCGCTTGATGAGCAAACATTGGCCCAGCGCGTCCGCGATAGCGCTGAGCGTCACACGCTGCAGGCGTTGCAGCCGACCGTTCGATATCGCGAGCGACTCGCGGCGCTCGAAGCAAGCAATATCGCGAAGCTGGTCTTGCTACTGCTCGCGGTGGAGAAGCAGCGGCCGCCATTCTCGCTGCGTTTCACCGAAACTTCCGAGCCGTACGCAATCGGTGGACTGTCGATCACGTTGCAGCCGGATCGCATCGACGCGCTGAGCAACGGCGGGCACCTGTTGATCGATTACAAGCTCGGCGACTCACATACGCCGAGGCAATGGCTCGACACTCTGCCGGGACGGCCGCGCCGTCCACAGCTTCCGTTGTATGGACTCGCGCACGCAGAAACGCTGCGCGGCCTGGCCTACGTCGTGTTGGCAGCCGGCACGGTGGAATATCGCGGCTGGACCGATGGAACATTCGTGGGGGAGGGTGTGCTGCAATATCCGGCAGGCGTGCGTCTGAGAGTGGACCATCCCGCCGATTGGCCGTCGCTCGTCGAACATTGGCGCAAGACGCTGACGAATCTCGCAGAGAGTTTCGTGACAGGTCAGGCCATGGTGGATCCATTGCCGGGTGAATGCGCGAACTGTCACCTGAGCGCGTTCTGCCGGATCAGGGAGCAGACCCAGGAAGAAGAGCTGGAGCATCACGATGAGTGACGCGGCAGCCCGCAAACGCGCGCTCGACCCCACGCGCTCGTTCATCGTTCAGGCGCCGGCCGGCTCGGGCAAGACCGAGCTGCTCACGCAGCGCTATCTGCGATTGCTGGCGACGGTGGAGCATCCGGAACAGATCCTGGCGATCACGTTCACCCGCAAGGCCGCGGCCGAAATGCGCAATCGCATCCTGCTCTCGATCGAGGCCGCGGCGGCGCCACCGCCGGATTCGCCGCATAAGCTCACCACGTGGGAGCTTGCTCGCGCCGTCAGAGCGGCCGACGTCGAGCGCAACTGGAGACTCTCCGAGCATCCATCGCGTCTTCGCATCCAGACCATCGATGCGCTCAATTCGACGTTGGCGCGTCGTCTGCCGATTCTCGCCGGCACGGGTTCTGCCCTGGAGCCGTCTGAAGACCCATGGCCTTTGTATGGAACGGCGGTGCGCCGTCTGATCGAGCGGCTCGGCGAAGGCTCGAAGGTCGCGCAACAGTTGGAATCCTTGATCGTCCATCTGGGCAATCGCACCGACATGCTGGCGGAGTTGATCTGCGAGTTGCTCGCCAAGCGCGATCAGTGGCTGCATCAGATCGTCAGTGCGGGCGCGCACCAGAATCTGCGAGCCGTGCTCGAACAAACATTGCAGGGCGTGATCAAGCGTCATCTCGAAACACTGTGCGGGCTGCTCGACCACGTGCGCCGGCGTGACCTTTGGGAGCTCACGGTGTTCGCGGCATCGAATCTGCGCGAGGCGGGCGGGCTCAACGAGGAGCGGCGCCTGCTGCTCGATGCCTGCACCGACGCCGCGGCTGTGCCTGGCCCGGACAGCGGCAGCCTGGACGCATGGCTCGCGCTCGCCAGCGTGTTCCTGAAGAAGGATGGATCGCCGTATCAGACCGTCACCAAGAAGAGCGGCTTTCCCACCACGCATCCTGAACAGAAACAGCAAATGCTGGCGGTGCTGGCCGATCTGGCGCAGCAGACCGATCTGATCGCGCAGCTCGGGGCGCTTCGCACATTGCCGCGCGCCGCGTACTCGCAGGAACAATGGGCGATTCTGGATGCGCTGCTGGGTGTGCTGCCCGTCGCGGTGGCCGAATTGCAACTGGTGTTCCAGGCGCAAGGGCAGGCTGACTACATCGAGGCGGCGTTGCGCGCGCTGCAGGCGTTGGGCACGAGTGAAGAGCCCACCGATCTGGCGTTGGCTTTTGACTATCGCCTGCAGCATCTGCTGGTGGATGAGTTCCAGGACACCTCTTTCGGACAGCTCGATCTGCTGGAGCGTCTGACGGCCGGCTGGACCGAAGGCGACGGACGCACGTTGTTCTGCGTGGGCGATCCCATGCAGTCGATCTATCGATTCCGTCAGGCCGAGGTCGGATTGTTCCTGCAACTGCAGCGGCAGGGGCTGCGCAACGTGCGGCTCGAACCGTTGCAGCTCACCAGCAACTTCCGTTCGACGCGACCCATCATCGAATGGGTCAACCGTGTGTTTCCCAACGTGCTGTCACCCACCGACAACGCCGAGCACGGCGCGGTTCGTTACAGCCCGAGCGTCGCCGCGCTGCCAAGCACTCGAGGCGGAGTGAAGGTGCATGCGTCCTTCGACAACGACGAGATGGCGGAGGCGCGCCAGGTCGTGAAATTGGTGCGCAAGAGTCTCGCCGAAGATCCACAGGCGACGGTCGCGGTGCTCGTGACGGCCCGTTCGCATGTCGGTTTGATTGCGACCGAGTTGCATGCGGCCTCCATCGATTTCCAGGCGATCGAGATCGAGGCGCTGTTGGATCGACCGGTCGTGCAGGATCTCACTGCGTTGACGCGCGCACTGGTGCATCTGGCGGATCGCACGGCGTGGCTCGCCGTATTGCGCGCCCCCTGGTGTGGTCTGACGCTGAACGATCTGCATGCGATCGTAGATAACAATCGCGCCTCGACCATCAACGAACTGCTGACCAAGGCATTGGAGTCGGGTGAGAACTTGAGCCCCGAGGGGCGCGAGCGAGTGGGGCGCGTGCGCTCGATCCTGCAGGCAGCCTTGGCGCAACGAGGGCGATTGTCACTGCGCGATTGGGTGGAGCGCACTTGGAATGCGTTGGGCGGCCCGGCCACGCTGCACAGACCGCAGGATCTGGACGATGCCGACGCTTACTTGCGCCGGCTGGATCAGATCGAAAGCGCCGGCGATCTCGAGGATGTGGCGCGCCTGGAGGAGCAACTCGATCGGTTGTTTGCTCGCCCGCGGCCGGAGAATCGGGCGCGCGTGGAAGTGATGACCATTCACAAGGCCAAGGGCCTGGAGTTCGATGTCGTCATCCTGCCCGCCTTGAATCGGTGGATCCGTGGCGAAGGTCGCGAGCTGATGCGCTGGACGCGTATTCCCGGCGATGACGGCGGCATCGTATTTGCGCCCATCAAAGCCGAAGGCGCCGATCCCGATCCGATGTATCGATGGATCGAGTTGCTGGAGCGTGAGCGCAGCGCTCGCGAGCGCGGCCGGTTGTTGTATGTGGCTGCCACGCGAGCCAAGCGCGTCCTGCACCTGCTCGGCACGGTGCGAGTCAAGGAAACGGACGCAGGCACGGTGGTGCAGGAGCCACGCCACGGTTCGATGCTGCGTCTGTTGTGGCCCGAAGTGAAGACGCATTTCGAGTCCGTCGTGCAGTCGAAGCCACAGCAGGATTTGTTTGCAGCCGCGCCGGCGCCTCATTTGCGCGTGCGTCGATTGCCGCTGCAATGGCAGCCGCCGGCGGCGGACGTAGCCGTGACGGCCAAGGCGGTCAACGTCAGCGATCTGGAAGCGAAGCTCGAATTCGACTGGGCGTCGCAGACGGCTCGTCACATCGGTACCCTGGTGCATCGCGAGCTCGATCGCCTGGTTCGAGCAGGTCGTGCGCAGGTATCGACCGATCGCGCGCGCCTGTGCACCGAGCTGGCCGAGTTGGGCGTGCCGCCGGATCGATGTGACGCCGCGGCCGAGCGCGTGGTCTCGGCGATCGCCCAGACGCTCGCGGACGAGCGTGGTCGATGGTTGCTCGGCTTGTCCTCGCCATTGAGCGAAGCGGAGTCGGAACTGGCATTGAGCGGCGTCTTCCAGGGCGAGATCGTTTCGGGTGTAATCGACCGCACGTTCGTGGATGAGCGCGGCGTCCGCTGGATCGTCGATTTCAAAACCGGCACGCACGAAGGCGGTGGACTCGAGCAGTTCCTCGCCGAGGAAGTGCATCGTTATCGCGATCAGCTGCAGCGCTACGCCCGGCTGATGCGGCTGTTCCGCCCGGACCAGCCGGTGCGTGCGGCACTGTACTTCCCGCTGATGAAGCAGTGGCGTGAAGTGCCGGTGAGCTGAGCCCCCAGCGCGTCGAGTCGCGACCTGGCTCACATTTGGCCGTAGCAAACATCGCTTCCACGCTGCGCGGCTGGCTATATTAGCGGCCTTTCATCAGGACTCGCACCGGCAGGAGCACTCGTGCACATCATCATCGCCGCGATTACCGCGCTCGCCGGCTTGATCTGGGCGCTCAATTCGCTGCAGCGTTCCGGGTTCGATCTGAACTCGCTGAACCCGTTCCTGGCCTACCGTCGCTGGAAATGGCGCAGCACCTATGGCGGCAAACCCATCTATCGACTGGAGCGGCCCATGGATGTCGCGGCCGTGCTGTTGCTGGGCATCGCCAAGGCCGACGGCGACATCACCTCGGATCAGAAGCGTGAGCTGCAGGCGATGTTTCAGAGCGAGTTCGAGCTGTCGCGCGACGAGGCGGCCGATCTGTTGCTGGCGAGCGCCCATCTGATCCGCGATCAGATCTATATCGTCGATCATCTCGACAAGATTCTGGAGCGGAGCGCCGAGCGTTTCGAGCCCGCCGCGGTCGGCTCGTTGCTCGGGATGATGCGCAAGATCGCGGCGCTCGACGGTTCGATCAACACCGAGCAACAGAAACTGATCGACGCCACCGAAAGCTACTTCGCGGCCCGCCACAAGGTGGCGGGCGGCAAGTGGGCCTGAAACAGCGCTACAGCGTGCCCGCCATCGAGAAGTTGCGTCGGCCCTGCTCGTCGGGCGGGCCGAGGAATTCAAGCGTGGTAACGAGGTTGCGAGGCGCATTCGGCCGCGCCGCCACCAGCGCATCGACGGCGTAACTGCGGTCGGCTTTCAGCTCGACGGTGCCATTGATTTGCAGTGGCCCGTCGCCGCCATCGGCCAGCATGCCCTTGAGTCCTTCCGCATCGGCCGAGGCCGGATCGAAGCTCACACGGTAGCCGCCCAGCTTGTCCGGACGCCGGGCGGGACCGGTGAGATCGACCACATCCAACGTGCCGTCCACCTCGACCGGCCAGCCGTCTTTCAAGGTGAGCAGAGCGAACTTGCCGTTGAGCGTGCCGGCCCAGCCACCCGGCACCACGCCGGGCGGCAGCGCGCTGAGCGGTAGTGAAGCCGTGAGATCCGTCAGGCTCACGGTGCCGGTGGG
This sequence comes from Steroidobacter gossypii, assembly GCF_016801985.1. Taxonomy (GTDB): domain Bacteria; phylum Pseudomonadota; class Gammaproteobacteria; order Steroidobacterales; family Steroidobacteraceae; genus Steroidobacter; species Steroidobacter gossypii. Next base: position 1,220,007 of record NZ_JAEVLS010000002.1, read on the forward strand.
TGTGGCGCTCACCTTCGTGGTCGCAAAGCCGTCGATGCGCGTCACTTTTACATCGGCGCTGATGCGCGCGGCGAGCAGGGGAAGGGCGTGCAGCTTCCATTCGACGCCACCGATGTTGGCGCCCTGAATTTGCAGCACCTGCGCGCGGCCGTTCCAGATGGTGCCGGAAACGCCGCCGGCTGAGATGCCGGATGAACCGAGCCATGACACCACCACGGCGGCAGGCAGCGTGGTCACGGCGAAGATGAGGAATGCGCATACGCCGAGCGCAATCAGCGGCCAGAGTCGCTTCATAGGTGACTTATGCGCCGACCCGGGTCAGCACCAGGTTCGCGTTCACGAGGCCGGGCTTGGCGGTGCGATCGATGGTGGCGGATTCGACATCGATCGAATGCACCTGCTGGAGCGTGCCCAGGCACACCATCAGCTTGTCGAATTCGGCCGACTCCAGTCGCACGCGAATGCCGCGCTCGCCATTGGGCGTCTGGCCGGTGAGCGAGTTGCTCAGGCCGCATTCGCGAGCGGCGCGATCGATCAACACCACCAGCGACTCGTTGCTCGGACCGGGACGGCTGGGCGCCGCCGCGCTCAGCACCGCGACTTCGCCGGCGACACTGCGCATCCAGGCGAGATCGCCTTCCTTCTGCGCGACGCGCTTGGCTTGCGCGTCGACGGCGCCGTAGAGTGGTGCGAGCGCCAGAAAATAGATGGCAGTCACCAGCACCAGGATGGCGCCGCCGATGACAACGATGCGCTCGCGTGGCTGCAGCGTATTGAATCGATCTTTGAGTGCTTGCATCAGGCGCCCGCCTTCTTGAACTGCAGCCGACCTTCGACCTTGGAGTCGCGCGGATTGGTGGACTGGATTTCCGCGTTGACGCCGCGCTCGCCAGCGACCTGCCGGATGCGATCGAGCGCATCCACCGATGGGCTGAGCACGCGCAGATCGGTGACGTTGTCACGATAGGAGAGCGCTTCGATATCGGTGTTCGGCGCCTGCGCCATCGCCTCACTCAGCATCGCAAGCGTGGTCAACATGCCGCTGGTGGGACCGGTGCCCCGCAGCTGACCCAGGACCATCTCGACCTGGCGTCGCGCCTCCAGTGGATCGGGCACGGGCGCGCCGGGCAACGCTTGCTGGAACGTCTCGGCGATCTGCGCATCGAGCTGACTTTCGACTTTCTTGTAATGAACGTACTGCCAGCTCTTCACGCCGACGTGCGCAGCCACGAACACCGCGGCGAGCACGGCGGCGTAGCGCCACGGCGCAAAAGAAACATTCAACTTGGTCTTGGCCGCATATGGGCCTTGCAACAAGTTGACCGCGCTGCCCTTCATGCCGAAAGGAATGTTCGCGGCCAGCAAGGGCAGGGGACCGTCGGGCAACAGCTTCAGCTGCAGGCTGGCGGTGAATTCGCGCAGCTCTTCGAGCATCTCACGCTCGCGTTCGTAGTCCTCTTCGGAAACGAAGATCGTGACATGCTCGCGCGACTCATCGCCGCTTGCCAGCGCGAGCTGCAAGGCTTCCAGCAACGGCTCGACTTCGATCACCGTGCCCGGCTGATTCTCACGGTGCACGAACAGACGTTTGCCATCGATCAGCACCGCGACCGCGCCGGTGACGGTTGGCAGCACGCTGGTTTCGGCGTACATCGTATCGGTGGACAAGCCAGCTGCGCGCAGCGTGGCGATCCAATCTTCCATGCGCTCTCGGGCGACCGCGGCCACGGGCGTGCCGGCGCTCGAGCCTCGCTTGCCGACAGCAAAGTGCAGATCTTCCACATCCGCCGCCAGTTGTTCTTCGAGCGCGAACGGGACGACCTGCGCGAGCTTGGCGCCGCTCTTGAGCGGCAGCACCGGCTTCGCCAGCAGCACATCGGTGCCGGGCACGAGCACGATCGTCTTGCGGCCGCCAGCCTGTGCGGCGGCATCGCTGAGCGAGCCCCACGACACATTGCCCCGGCGCGCGCCCGTGCCATCGACGATGAGCCATTCGGCTTGCGGCGCAGGCTGAGCGCCGGCGTTGGGGGCAGCCGACACAGGATGCAATCGGACGACGAGGAGTTCCGGCATCAGAGCGTTCCGTAGCTTCTTAGAATGGGACGGACCTGGTTGGCGCCGTCGCTGCGATACAACAGACTGTACAGCGTGAACCGTTGAGTGCCAAGCGTGACCCAGATGGTGGCCAGAAAGTAATCGCTGCTTTCATCGATGATGTCCTGCACGGCTTGTCTCTGGTCGGGCGGCAGTCCGCTCAGGCTGGGTTCGAAGTCTTGTTTGTTCGGAAAGCAGCGTTGCATGCGGGATTGTTTGGTGCTCTCGCGCGCGAGTGTGAATTGTCTGCTGCCGCCCACCAGCGCATCCAGCAATTCAGGCGAGGCGGTACACAGATTGATCTTGGCGTCCGAGGGCAGCGCGGTGACATACGGCGCCAGCCTGCGATAACGCTCGATGCCGAATTCCGGCAACGCGAGCAGCTCGCTGGCGCGAGTGATCGGCATGTTCGCGGTGCGATACGCCGGCTGCAGATTGGTGTAAACCGGATCCTCGGCGCCATCGGGAAAGCCGGGATTGTTGTCCGAGTCGATCCAGTCGGCGATCAGGCTGGCCCATTTCGGCTCCAGCTCCAGGATCTCCAGCAGCCGCTGAAAGCGCTCCACCGCCGGCTGATTCACCTGGCCGATGCCGGCATTGTCGAAGCTCACCAGGCTGTTGAGATTGAACCGACCCTGCAGGTCTTCCAGCTGGCCTTCGAATTCGCCGCCGACGTCTTCGAGCGGAATCGGCGGAATGGGCGTGGCCCATTCTTCGGTGAAATCGTCCTGCTTGGAGCTTTGCATCTTGTCGCGGCGGAGCGCATCGGACGCCCAGGCTTCGCCGCCGAGCGCGATCTCGAAGGACTGATCCAGCGAGAACATGTTCGCGGTGCGACGCTGATCGAGATAGCCCCGAAAGCCCACCTCGGCGGCTAGCATCGTGGCCAGCGCCACGATCAGCACGGCCATGATCAGCGCGACGCCGCGTTGTTTGCCGGGCGGACGCCTGCTGCGCAGGCCGCCCGAACGTCGCGAGCGCATGGATGCGCAGGAGCGGCTCATCCCGACACCTCCATCAGACGTTTGATCTCGCCCCAGTCCTCCAGCTCGAGCGTGACCTCGACGGCGATGGGACGCAGTCGCGGCGCATCCGGCGCCGAGTAGCCGAGCGGCGGCCACTGCTCGTGCCAGGCCCGATTGGAATCCATGAAGCGCATCTCCACACGCTTGACGCGTTCGAGCAGCACGGCGCTTTCAGGCTCGCTGTCCATGGTGCGATCGAGCGCCAGCCAGTATTCGCGGATCAGTCGGGTGTCTTCGAGTCGGTACGCCACACGCTGCAAAGTGGAGCGGGGCATGCCGATCGGATTGCTCCAGCTCGAATGAGTGAGCTCTGCAATCGTCTCCCGGCGCGTATCGGCGCGCAGCGCCGGCTGCAGCGAGTCTCCCAGCGGCTCGCGCACCGGTCGCGGCTCGAGCGATGTGAAATCGAGATTCAGACGTTGCATCGCCGCTTGGATCTCGCGCGTGCGCCCCGCGCCCGCGTTGACGATGTCGCTTTGTTTCATCATCTCGTTGTAGCCGCCCATGGCAATGGCGGCCACGATGGCGAAAATGAATATCGCCACGAGCAGTTCGACCAATGTGATGCCGCGCGCCCGGTTCATGTTTCGGGGTTCTCCGGCTCCGGAGGCACCACTTCGCCCGGCTCGAGGTCGGGCTGCGGCTCATTGTTATCCGAGTCCTGCCGATCGCCGCCGCGCTGATCCTGACCACCGGGGCCCGGGCCTTGGTCCTGGGCCGCCGACCAGTTCAAGCTCACCGTCCCGGCCGGAGCCACGGCCGTGCCATAGAAGCCGCTGACGAATGCGAGCGAGCTGTTCTCCGGCGCCTCCGACGGCCGCACCCGCACTTCGATGCGGCGGATCGATTCCACTGGCGTCTGCGTCACGACCATGGTCCAGCGCCAGTCGCGCCCGGCCATTTCCACTTCATCGGAGCTCTTGTCGATGGGTGGAGCGCTGGGCTGCAGCCGCACCTGCGTGAGCTGATTCATCGCGATCCAGTGCGCGATGGTCTTCTCTCGCATATAGGAGCTGTTGTTGGCCGTCTGACTCACCGTCTGGATGACGGCCAGCATTCCGAGGCCGACGACGACCAGCGCCACCAGCACTTCGATCAGCGTGAAACCTTTTTTGCGATTGCTATGGACGCGCACTGGACACCCGCGTCGGTCGGTCTCGTTCGTTGTCCGGCGGCGGCTTGGTTTGCAGCAGCGGGCCCCACTGATTGCGCTCGTCGCGATTCTCGACGCGCAGATCGTTGTTGGCGAGCGCGGTCACGCGCCACAACGCCGGCTGATTGTCGCGTTCGATCTCCAGCTCGAACGGCATCACTTCACCGCTGGAGAGAACCATGATGTGGGGTGGGAACTTCTGACTCTCATCGTCGTCCTGCTTGCGCTCGCGCAGCGCGGCCGGAATGTCTTCGTCGTCCTCATCGTCGATCTTGTCTTTGGGCGGAATGCGCTCGGGCAGGCCGGGCTTCAGCACGATCTCGCGCGACTCCAGGCGCAGCCGGAAACGCAGCCCTTCGGGCAATTCGCGTTGCGCGAACAGCTCGTCGTACTCGATCAGCTCCCAGCGGTTCATGCGCGAGTCGAGGCGAAGGAATTCATAAGCGTCCTGCCCGATGTAGATGCCGAAGTCCTCGACCTGCAGCTCCGCTTCCTCGCGAGCCTGCTGCAACACCACCCAGAAGCGCCGCGCCTCTTCCTCGGCCTGCCGGTCGCGGCCAAGCACGCCGAACGACAGCATGGCCATGGATATCATCACGCCGACCACCACGATCACCACGAGCACTTCCAGCAGCGTAAAGCCGCGGTGGTTCCGGCCGGAGGGGGGGCAGGTGTGGATAATAAGAGAACTACCGATATGCGTAAGGCGCCGGATCATAACAAAGCAGATCGTACCAATGAGTGACGGCTTGTCCCGGCCCGCACCCGCGAGTTCGCGCCGCTTTCGTCAATGGATGCCGGATCGCCGACCAGGGTCGTGGCTGCTTGGACTCGCCTGGCTCACGCTGGTTCTGTTGTCGCTGACTGGCGAAGGCGGGCAACTCGCTCTGCGCTACCAGCGCGACGCCGTGCTGCAGGGAGAATACTGGCGGTTGATCACCGGGCACCTCGTGCACGGCACGCCAATGCACATGGTGCTGAACGCCGCGGGGCTGGGGCTGATCGCGGCGCTGTTCAGCGGCGATTACTCCTGGCGCGCCTGGCTGCTGATCGCGCTGTTCAGCATGGTCGCCATCGATGTGGCTTTTGTCTCCTGGGAGCCACAACTGCACTGGTACGTGGGCTTGTCGGGCGTTCTGCATGGTGCGTTGGCGGCCGGCGCGGTGGCCTGGTGGCGCCACGAATCGACGCGGCTGGCGCTGGTGTTGAGCGCCATTTTCGTGGGCAAACTGGCCTGGGAGCAGTGGCAGGGCGCGCTGCCCCTGTCGGGCGATCTGCCGGTCGTTGTAGATGCGCACCTCTATGGCGCGTTGGGCGGCGCGGTGGCCGCGGCGCTGCTGTGGGTCGTTGCCCACACGCAAGTTGCCGATAAGTCAAGGAGCTAGCCGTCCCGAGGCGGATGGATATAATCGCGCGCCGCATGAACTTGGGCATGCAGGTATCGGGACCGTCAACGGTCTGAAGGTCAATCAGGAGCGCATTTGAGTTTTGCTTTTGTATTCCCCGGGCAGGGATCCCAGTCGGTGGGCATGCTGGCGGCCTTGGCCAGCGCCGAGCCGCTGGTTCAGGAGACCTTCGCCGAAGCGTCGTCCGTGCTGGGCTACGACCTGTGGCAGCTGTGCCAGCAGGGCCCGGAAGATCAATTGGGCGCCACCGAGCGCACGCAGCCGGCGATGTTGACGGCCGGCGTCGCCACCTGGCGCGTCTGGCGCAAGCATGGCGGTCCGTTGCCGTCGGCGATGGCGGGGCACAGCCTCGGTGAGTACTCCGCGCTGGTGTGCTCCGGCGCATTGGATTTCAAGACCGCGGTCGCGCTCGTACAGTTTCGCGGTCAGGCCATGCAGGCGGCTGTCCCAGCCGGCCGAGGCGCGATGGCCGCCATCCTCGGCGTCGAAGATGCCGAAGTGGAAGCTGCGTGCTCCGAAGCCACCCAGGCAGGGCCCGCTGGCGAGATCGTGCAGGCCGCCAACTTCAATTCTCCCGGCCAGGTGGTGATCGCAGGCAGCGCGGACGCCGTCGATCGCGCCATCGAGCTGTTGAAGGCCAAGGGCGCCAAGCGCGCCATCAAGCTGCCAGTGAGCGTACCTTCGCATACTGCGTTGATGCAGCCTGCGGCCGATCGACTTGCGGAGAAGTTACAAAGCATCAGCTTCGCGCAGCCCGAAGTGCGCGATATCTACACCGTCGATGTGAAGACCCATCAAGGTCCGGACAGCATCCGTCAGGCCCTGGTGCAGCAGTTGGTGAAGCCGGTGCGCTGGACTGAAACAGTGCGCGCCATGCTCGCCGGCGGCGCCAGGACGCTGGTGGAGTGCGGTCCCGGTAAAGTGCTGACGGGCCTGAATCGTCGCATCGACAAGAACAAGGACATCGGGATGCTGGCCATCGAGGATCCCGAGTCGTTGCAACAGGCGCTTGCCGCCTGTCGGAGTCAGTCATGAGTGAGTCGGTGTTGGCTCAGGAACTCGCGCTGGTCACTGGCGCTTCGCGCGGCATCGGGCGAGCAATCGCTGAACAGCTGGCGCGCAACGGCGCAACAGTGATCGGCACGGCGACCACGGAAGCGGGTGCTCAAGGCATTACCGAATGGCTCGCCGCCGGCAACTTCAAAGGCCGCGGCGTGGTGCTGAACGTGGCCGACGCAGCCTCGACGGAAGCCGCGTTAAAGGACATCGAAGCGAACGAAGGCGCGCTCACCATCCTGGTGAACAACGCCGGAATCACCCGCGACAACCTGCTGCTACGAATGAAGCAGGAGGAGTGGGACGACATCATGAACACCAACCTGGCTTCGGTGTTTCGGCTCTCCAAAGCGGTCTTGCGCGGCATGATGAAAGCGCGCCGGGGCCGCATCATCAACATCGCCTCGGTGGTCGGTGTGATGGGCAACGCCGGGCAGACCAACTATGCCGCCGCCAAGGCCGGCATCATCGGTTTCTCCAAATCTCTGGCACGCGAAGTCGGTTCGCGCGGCATCACCGTAAACGTGGTGGCGCCCGGCTTCATCGCCACTGACATGACCGCCAAGCTGCCCGCCGAACAGCAACAAGCGCTGAGCGCTCACGTTGCGTTGGGACGACTGGGTTCTGTCGAGGATATTGCCCATGCTGTGGCGTTTCTTGCGTCGCCACAGGCCGGCTATATCACCGGCGAAACGCTGCACGTCAACGGTGGCATGTACATGGTCTGACCGTGCCAGGTCAGTCGCAATTGTCAGTCAAAGTTTCGCAAATGTTGGCCCCACCGGGCCTTTAACTTAGAATACGCCCCCCGTGCGACCCCACCCATGAACAAAAAGGGTCGGTCTCGAGCGAAGGGTTTAAGCACCTCATAGAGGACTCGTAATCAAATGAGCAGTATTGAACAGCAGGTCAAAGCCATCGTCGCCGAACAACTGGGGGTGAAAGAGGAAGAAGTCACCAACGACGCTTCCTTCGTCGACGACCTGGGCGCCGACTCGCTCGATACGGTCGAGCTGGTGATGGCGCTGGAAGAGGAGTTCGAGACCGAGATCCCGGACGAGGACGCGGAGAAGATCACCACCGTGCAGCAGGCGATCGATTACATCACCGAGCGCCGCAACCAGGCCTGAGGCCACGCGAGCTGCCGGCGCTTCCCGATATAGACGTGAGCGCCACCGCTGAAGCATAAGGAAGGCCGCACATCCACGGTCTTCCGCCAATTGCCCCTCGCCAATCCGCCCCCAATGTCCCGTCTACCGTTCGAAGTCACGCTTGTGAGGTAACCGCTTGTCCAAGCGACGCGTCGTCATCACTGGTCTGGGCATCGTTTCTCCCGTCGGCTCAACAATCGATTCGGCGTGGCGCAACGTGCTCGAAGGCAAGAGCGGCATCGTGCCGATCACCCGTTTCGATGCGAGCGCATTTCCCGTGCGCTTCCACGGCGCGGTGGCGGAGTTCGATGCTGAGAAATATCTGCCGGCGAAACGGCTGCGGAACATGGATCCGTTCATGCACTATGGCTACGCCGCGGCGGCCGACGCCATCAAGGACGCCGGCCTGCAAGTCACACCGGAGAACGAGCAGCGCATCGGCGTGGCGATGGGTGCGGGCATCGGCGGCCTCGACACCATCGAGGAGAATCACACCAAGTGGATGGAGACCAAGAGCCCCAAGCGCATCTCTCCATTCTTCGTGCCCGGCAGCATCATCAACATGATCTCCGGCCACGTTTCCATCGATTTCAAACTCAAGGGACCGAACATCGCGACGGTCACCGCGTGCACGACCTCAACGCACTCGATCGGTCTTGCCATGCGTTTGATTCAATACGGCGACGCCGATGTGATGATCGCCGGCGCCGGTGAAATGGCAACCACGCCGCTCGGCCTCGGCAGCTTCTGCCAGGCGCGTGCGTTGTCGACTCGCAATGACGATCCGCAGGCGGCCAGCCGCCCGTGGGACAAAGATCGCGACGGCTTCGTGCTGTCCGACGGCGCAGGCTCCGTCGTGCTCGAAGAGTACGAGCATGCCAAGAAGCGCGGCGCTCGCATCTATGCAGAGCTGGTCGGCTTCGGCATGAGCGGCGATGCGCATCACATGACGGCGCCGCCGGAAGACGGCGAGGGCGCGCGCCTGGCGATGGCCAATGCGCTGAACGATGCGCAGTTGAATCCGAGCGACGTGCAGTACATCAACGCGCACGCCACCTCCACTGAATTGGGCGATCTTGCGGAGACGTTCGCGTTGAAGCGCGCCTTCGGCGAGCACGCGAGCAAGCTGGCCGTCAGCTCCACCAAGTCGATGACGGGTCATCTGCTCGGCGCGGCCGGTGCGGTCGAGGCCATCTTCTCGATCCTCGCAATCCGCGATCAGGTGGCCCCGCCGACCATCAACCTCGACAATCCCGGCGAGGGCTGCGATCTCGATTACGTGCCGAACGTCGCACGCCAGATGCCGATCAAGGTGGCGTTGTCGAATTCGTTCGGCTTCGGCGGCACCAATGGCAGCCTGATTTTCAAGAAGCTCGACTGACTTGCAAGTGCGCGGCCAGGAGTCGCCCACGTCTTTATCGATCGATCGAACGCCGTTACTGCAACCCTTGAGCGCCGATTCGTCGGCGCTTCTGGCGTTGCACGCCGCGTTTCCGGATCGCTATCCCGCCCTGTTCGAAAGCGCCGCGGCCGGTGCGTCGGCGACGCGCTTCGACATTCTGTTCGCGTACCCGCAGGCCCGACTGTCGCTGCTTCGTGATGGCAGGCTGAGTGGTCACGCCGTCGCATCGGACGAACGTTTCCTTTCTGGCCTGGACCGCTGGTGGCGCAGCGAGCGCCGCTCGCCCATTGCGGACTATGAGCTGCCCTTCAGCGGCGGCTGGCTGCTCTATCTGGGTTACGAGCTGGCCGGGCAGGTCGAGCCTCGCTTGAAGCTGCCAGGGCCCGCCGCGGGGCCGATCGCTTCAGCCATTCGCATTCCCGCCGCCATCATCCACGAGCGTAACAGCGGCAAGTCATGGGCGATGGCCGAGGCGGGCTTCGAATTGCTGCTGCCTCGGATGGCAAGTGACATCGCACATGCGCCGGCACTGACTGCGCCAGGCGTGCCGCTCGTGATGGGCGGCGTCAAGGAAGAGGAGCCTGCGAGATTTCTGACAAGCGTCGAGCGCGCGTTGACGTACATCGCCGCGGGCGATATCTACCAGGCGAATCTATCGCGAGCCTGGCAGGCGCGATTGTCGGCAGGGATTGCTCCCCAACACCTGTACCAACGATTGCGCGAGACCAATCCCGCTCCCTTCAGCGGCATGGTGCGGCTGGATGGCATCACGGTGGTCAGCTCCTCGCCCGAGCGCCTGGTGTCCGTGCGCGACGGCCGGGTGTCGACGCGACCCATTGCAGGGACGCGGCCGCGAGGCCAGACTGCCGCGGCAGATGACGATCTTGCGCGCGAGCTGCACGCTCATCCGAAGGAACGGGCCGAGCATGTGATGCTCATCGATCTGGAGCGCAATGACCTCGGACGAATCTGCGAAGCGGGCACCGTGAAGGTCGACGAGTTCATGACTATTGAGTCGTACGCGCACGTCCATCACATCGTCTCCAACGTGAGCGGACAGCTGCGCGCCGATGCGACGCCGGGCGACGTGCTGGCCGCAGTCTTTCCCGGCGGCACGATCACGGGCTGTCCGAAGGTCCGCTGCATGGAAATCATCGCCGAGCTCGAAGGCGTGGCGCGCGGCGCATACACGGGCTCGTTCGGATATCTCAATCGTGACGGCAGCATGGATTTGAACATCCTGATCCGCTCGCTCGAGATCGCTGGAGATCAACTGACGTTGCGAGCCGGGGCGGGCATTGTCGCCGACTCCGTGCCCGAGCGGGAATTAGCGGAGACGCGCGCGAAGGCTCGCGGCGTATTGCGCGCCCTGGGTGATGTCACGGGCACTGACGCCGGTACAAGCTCATGAGCGTCGCAATGCTCGTCAATGGCGAGAGCTCGCCGCTCGTCCGTGCCGATGATCGCGGCCTGCAATACGGCGACGGACTGTTCGAAACGGCGCTGCTGGTCGGCGGCCGCGTGCGATATTTCGACGATCATCTGAATCGTTTGTTCAGCGGCTGTGAGCGCCTTGGCATCGCGCCGCCTGAAGAGCAGACGTTGAGGACGGAAGTCGCGAAGGTCACGGCCGGCGCCGAGCGTGGCGTGCTCAAGATCACCGTGACGCGCGGTGCCGGCGGTCGCGGCTATCGACCGAGCGGTTCGATGCAGAGCACGCGCGTGGTGGGGCTTCATCCGTTCAATCCCGCGCCCAAAACACCGCTGCGTTTGCGATGGTGTGATATCCGTCTCGGTCGCAACCCGCGTCTGGCAGGTATCAAGCATCTGAATCGTCTCGAGCAGGTGCTGGCCCAGAGCGAGTGGCGCGAAGGCGAGGCCGACGAAGGCGTGATGCTGGACACGGAAGGCGAAGTGGTCTGCGCGACTTCCGCCAATCTGTTCGCCGTGCGTGATGGCGCGTTGATCACGCCCGATCTGCGCTTCTGCGGAGTGCGTGGCGTGATGCGCGCCCAGGTCTTGAAAGCCGCCGCCACGCTGCGACTCACGGTGAGTGAAGAGCCGCTGTGGCCGCATGACCTCGAGACTGCAAGCGAAGTGTTCATCACCAACGCCGTGCGTGGCATCCGATCGGTCGCCTCGCTCGATTCGTTGCAATGGAGCGAGACCCGCGTGGCGACACGCCTCGCGAATGCTCTGTCGCTGAGCGACACGTAAAGGATCTGCCCGGGAATGCGAACGCTGCTGCGTCTGTTCGGTGTGTTGATCGTATTGGGAGCGATCGCTTTGGGCGCGCTCGCCTGGTGGGGGCATCGCTGGCTGCAGACGCCGATTGCGACGCTCACCGAGCCGACCGTGTTCGAAGTGCCCAAGGGCGCGTCGTTGCGCACCGTCGCGAGCAGTCTCAACGATCAGAACCTGCTCGACCAGCCGCAGATCTGGACCGCCTGGGCCCGCATCACCAAGCGGGCGCACTCGCTCAAGGCGGGCGAGTATCAGCTCACGCCCGGGCTCACGCCCAGCGATTTGCTCGAGCGGCTCAACTCGGGCCAGGTGCTCCTGCACAGCATAACTTTCATCGAAGGCTCGACCTTCGCGGATATCCGCAAGGCGCTGGCGCAATCGCCCTCGGTTCGCAACGAATACGGCGCTCGCACGCCTGAAGAGGTGATGCGGGCGCTGGGGCAGCCGGATGTGCATCCGGAGGGGCAATTCTTTCCGGACACCTATCGATTTCCACGCAATACCACGGACATCGAACTGCTCGGCATGGCGTTCCGACGCATGCAGCAGGAGCTCACGACGGCCTGGGAGTCGCGCGCCAAGGATCTACCGTTGTCCGGGCCCTACGAAGCCTTGATTCTCGCCTCCATCGTGGAGAAGGAAACTGCGCTCGATTCCGAGCGGGCGCAGATCGCCGGGGTGTTCATCGAGCGCCTGCGTCGAGGGATGCGCTTGCAGACCGATCCCACCGTCATCTATGGCATGATGGCCACGTACGACGGCAACATCCGTCGCAAAGACTTGCTGCGCGATACCCCGTACAACACATACACGCGCGCGGGCCTGCCGCCCACGCCCATTGCCTTGCCGGGGCTGGAATCGTTACGCGCGGCTGTGCAGCCCGAGACCACCGGCGCACTGTTTTTCGTGGCCACTGGCAAGGGAGACGGCAGCCACTATTTCTCGCGTACGCTGTCGGAGCACAATGCAGCGGTGAAACGTTATCTGAAGACGCTGCGCAAATGATCTCCACATGACACGAGGCAAGTTCATCACCATCGAAGGCGGCGAGGGCGTGGGTAAGTCCACGCAGATCGGTCGCCTGCGTGATTTCGTCGCCGGCCAGGGCCACGAAGTCATCGTGACTCGCGAGCCTGGCGGCACGCGCCGCGCCGAGCGCATTCGTGAGCTGCTGTTGGAGCACAGCGATGAGGCCATGCCGAGCACTTGTGAGTTGCTGCTGATGTTCGCCGCGCGCGCCACTCACATCGAGAATGTGATTCGGCCCGCGCTTGCGCGCGGCGCTTGGGTGATCTGCGATCGATTCACGGATGCCACTTACGCGTATCAAGGCGGCGGTCGCAATCTGCCGATCGATAACATCTCGACGCTTGAAACCATGGTGCAGGGGACGTTGCGACCCGATATCACTTTATTGCTCGATGCGCCGCTAGAAGTGAGCGCCGCGCGAGCAAATGCGCGCAACGCGGCGGCGGGAACGAGCGATCGTTTCGAGCAAGAGCGTCGCGATTTCTTCGAGCGTGTGCGTGCGGCCTATTTGGCGCGTGCACGCCAGGAGCCTGAGCGTTTCATCGTGATCGATGCCACGCAGAGTATGGATGCAGTGACGGCCGCCATTCAGCACGCGCTCGGTGAGCGCCTGCTCAACTCGTCAGCAAGTTGATCCATGGCAAAGAAAGACGAACAACCCGCACCGCAGCCGTTGCCAAGTCCGCGCTTGCTGCCGTGGCACTCGGCGGCGATCTCACAACTGCGCCAGGCGTGGTCGGCGAATCGTTTGCCGCACGCCATTCTCGTGCAGGGCGCGGAAGGTTTAGGGAAGAGCTCGTTTGCTGCCTGGCTGGCCGCAGCCGTGCTGTGCGAGCGATCGACGCCCGAGTCGCTCGATGTGTGTGGCTCGTGCGCGAGTTGCGCGCTCATCAAAGCCGGCTCGCATCCCGACCTGCTATGGGTGGCGCCCGAAGAAGACAAGACGCAGCTGTCCGTCGATCAGGTGCGAGCGGCATGCGAGAAGCTGTCCAAGACCAGTTTCCGCCAAGGCTACAAAGTCGCGATCATCGAGCCGGCGCATCAGATGACGCCGGGCGCCGCCAACAGCGTGCTCAAGACGCTGGAAGAGCCGACGCCCGGCAGCTTGTTGGTGCTGCTCACTTCGCGCCCGTCGAGCTTGCTGCCCACCGTGCGCAGCCGGTGCCAGAAGTTGACCATCGCGCGGCCCTCGGAATCCGAAGCGATGGCATGGCTCCAGCAGCTGTCAGGCAAAACCGTGTCGCCCGCGCTGCTGACTTTCAGTGGCGGGGCGCCGCTGCGAGCGCTGGCGTACGCCGACGGCCAGTTCGAGGCGTTGAATCAACACATGCTGAAATCCCTACGGGATTTGCTGAGCGGGGAGGCGGATGTGACGCAAGTCGCCGCCGAGTGGGAAAAAGACGCGCTCATCGATCGGCTGGTGTGGCTCGATCTGTGGCTGAGCTCGCTCGCCCGGGCAGCGATTGCCGGAACTGACGAACGGGTCACGTTCCCAGGGGGACCTGCGCACTTGCCAAGCCCGTCGCGGCCGTTGAACATAAGCGCGCTGTACAGCATGGTGGATCGCACGCGGGCCCTGAAGGCGCAACTGGCTCGCACGGCGCTCCAGCGCGAGCTGGCCGTAGAATCCTGGCTGATCGCGTTACTGGAAGCGCTCGCTCCGTCCTACCGGGGCGGGGCGCCCGTGGCACGCGCCGGATGAAAAACCCCAAGTCCTCCGCAAAGAGTCGTCGGAACATCGCATGGTAATGCGTCAACCCAGCAGCAAGCCCGGCTTGCTGACGCTGACAATCAAGGACAAGAGCGCCTTGTACCTGGCGTACATGCCGTTCGTGAAGAACGGCGGCCTGTTCATTCCGACCAACAGCAACTATCGGCTCGGCGACGAAGTGTTCATGCTGCTGAACCTGATGGGCGAGGACGAGAAGCTGCCGGTCGCCGGCCGCGTGATCTGGATGACGCCCAAGGGCGCGCAGGGCAAACGCACCGCCGGTATCGGCGTGCAGTTCAGCGAACAGGATCGTGGCAACACCCAGCGCAAGATCGAAAGCTATCTGGCCGGCGCGCTAGGCGGCGATAAACCGACGCACACGATGTAGTCGAAGATCGGCGCGGCCCTGACGTTTCACATTCGCAGCGCTAACGTTTGATATCCGCGGCGCTGAGGCCGCCCTTCAATACAGACGCATTCAAATCCCGCTCGGCGAGAATGTAAGCCGCGGCGGAGCTGCGACGTCCCGTGTCGCAGACCACCACGTAGTGCAAGCTCGGATCCAGCGATTTCAACTTCAGCCGAATGAAATACAGCGGCAGATTGATCGCGCCTTGCATGTGGTAGTTGTCGAACTCGCTCGGCAGCCGCACGTCCAGCCATTTGCCGCCCTGGACGATGATCTTCTGTGCCTGCTCGAACGTCACCCACTGCAGCATCGGCTCGTTGAGCAGTTTGCGGAAATCGTCTTTCGCAAGGCGCATCAGCGCGCCGTCGGTGAGCATGGTGATGGTGGCGTTGCGCTTGGCGTCCGCGATCAGCGCTTCTTCGCCGAAGGTGTCGCCCATGCCGAGCTCGGCGAGCTTGATGCCGGCTTTGTTCAACGGCGTCTCGCGCGTCACCAGGCATTTGCCCTTGACGATCACATAGAAATAATCGCCGTCGTCGCCTTGTTTGATGATGATGTCGCCGGCCTTGGCGTCGAGGCGCTGCATGCGCATGAAGATGGCCTGGATGTTGGCCGGCGGAATGCGATGGAACGCCTTGGTCTGCAGCAACGTGGTCATCCAGTCGTCGTTGTCGGCGGCTGGCTGATCGCCGCTCGAGCTCAGCTCGCTCACTTCGTACGAGCCGGTCTGATCCCAGGTGAGCATCATGTCCAGCATGTCGCTGTCCATGGCCATGAACTCGACACGATCGGAGACGGCGCGGGCGCTGTAGCGGCGGGGGGTGAAAGGGGCGATGGGATTGCGGGCTTCAGGAGAGCCGCCCCGCACAATGGTGACAGAGCGATCTTCGTGCAGCAGCTCCAGGGCGCCGCTCACCAGATAATACGTACGTTTGTCGCTATCGCCTTCCTTGAATAAATAGCGCCCCCCGGGCAGCTCGCGCAGTACCGTCTTGCGCGCCAACGACTGCAGATTCTCGGACTTTAATCCGTCGAGGGGGGAAAATGACCGAAGCAGGCCAATGTCGAGCGGCTTGCTCTCCATGTGTCTCCAGTGTCGAGGGGTACCAGTTGCGCCGACAACGTTCGGAGCTGCCAGGAATGGTAGCACAGCCGATCTGGCGTCACGGCGGCGCTACCAGGGGCGATCAGCGCAATAATTCCCAACCTTCGTCCGGAGCAAAGCGGTCACCATGGACGCTTTGTAACTCTTGTAAGCGTGCGATGACGGCGTCGATGCCGCGATCGCGGGCGTATTGCAGAGGGCCGCCGCGGAACGGCGCGAAACCTGCGCCAAAGATCACGCCGGCATCGATCAGATCCGGATCTTCTACGATGCGTTGCCGCAGCACGGCCACGGCTTCGTTGATGAGCGGCAGCAGCAGCCGATCCTGCAGATCATCCGGCGCGCTCTGGCCCGTGTACGGCGGCTTCACCGGCTTGTCGTTCTGCCAGACGTAGAAACCTTCACCGGTCTTCTTGCCAAATTTTTTCTGTGAGAAGGGCGTGGCCAGCACTGGCGGCACGTCGGTTCCGGTTGCGAAGAAAACTTTTCCTACACTCATGACCACATCGAGACCGACCACATCGGCCAGCTCGATCGGCCCCATCGGCATGCCGAACTCCTCTGCCGCGCGATCGATCAGCGCCAGCGGAATGCCTTCCTGCGCGGCGCGCACGGCCTCGCTCAGGTAGGGCATCAGCACCCGGTTCACGAGGAACCCCGGCGCGCTCCGGCACGGAATCGCCAGCTTGTCGATCTGTCGCGCGAAGCCCAAGCCCGCCTGCACCTGTTTGGGATCGGTGTTCTGCGCCTGAATCACTTCGACCAACGGCATGCGCGCAACGGGATTGAAGAAGTGCAAGCCGACCAGCCGCTCGGGTTGCGCGAGTTTCTCGGCCAATTGTTCCAGCACGATGCTGGAGGTGTTGGTGGCGAGCACCGCATTCGGTTTCAGTTGCGGCTCGATGCGGGCGTACAGCTCGCGCTTGGCCTCGAGGTTTTCAAAGATGGCTTCGATCACCAGATCCGCGCGCGGGACGCCTTCGCCTGCAACGTCCGCTTTCAGACGGCCGAGCACTTCATCGCGCTTGGCTTGATCCGGATAACGTTTCTCGAAGAACTTGCGAGCCCGCTCCAGCGCGGGCGCGACGAATTTTTCTTCGCGATCCTGCAATGTCACGCTCAGGCCGCGGGCCGCACACCAACTCGCAATGTCTCCGCCCATCACCCCTGCGCCGATGACGTGCACATGTTTGATCGGCTCGCCGGCGCCTTTGCCGGTGGATTTGAGCCGCTCCTGCAAAAAGAACACACGCACCAGATTGCGCGAGGTCGGCGTGCACAGCAGGTGCGCCATCGAGCGTGCCTCGGCTTCATACGCGCGCTCGCCGGAGGCGCCGTATTCCTGCCACAGCTCGATCAGTTTGTATGGAGCGGGGTAGTGATCCGGGCGCACGCGACGCGCGACCTGTGAGCGCATCTGGCCTGCGAGAATCGGCCGGACGAGGCCCAGGTTGAGCAGGCGATCCTTCAGCGACGGTGTCTTCAAAGCCGGCGGATTCAACGCCACCTGTCGTGCCACCGCATGCAACTCGGCGGCAGGCGCGAGCCTGTCGACCAGGTTCATCTGCAGTGCCTGCTTGGGTCGTACGTTGCGGCCCGTGAGCATCAGATCCATCGCGGCGATGGGGCCGGCAAGCTGCACGGCGCGCACGGTTCCGCCCAGCCCCGGATGTACGCCGAGCTGGACTTCGGGAAAGCCGAGCGTCACCGACGGATCGTCGGCGGCGACGCGGTAGCGGCAGGCGAGCGCGACTTCCAATCCACCGCCGAGCGCGAAGCCGTTGATGGCCGCGACGGTGACGCAGCGGAGCGCGGCGAGCTTGTCGATCACGTGCTGGCCCTGGCGAATCATCTGATACGCCTGGTCCGGCGAGGCGAGCCCGACGAAGCCCTTGATGTCGGCGCCAGCGATGAATCCGTTCTTGGCCGAGGTCACGATCAGCGCCTTGGGCGGCGTGCGCGTGAGCGTGGTGAGGATGGCGTCGAGCTCCTCCATCACCTCGCGCGACAGGCTGTTCACCGCCGCGTTGGCTTTGTCGATGATCAGCCAGGCGACGCCATCGGCTTCGGTCTGCAAACGCCAGTGCAGGGCGCCGTGATCGGCGACAGAAGGAGTATCCATATTGTTCTTCAGGTTCGCGGTCGGATGTTGAAATCGCAGATCAGCGGCCGGTGGTCGGAGAACCGCACGTCCGGCACATCGAATTGAGTGACCTCGATGCCGTTGGAGTACAGCACGAAATCCAGCTCCTTGCGGGGCCGGTGGCTCGGGTAGGAGGGCAGGCCGAGCCGATTGGCGCTCTTCAGGCCCGAAGCTTCCATGAACAGATAGATCTCATGATCGCCCCAAAAGGTGTTGAAGTCGCCGGCCACGATCACCGGCTTGCTGGCCCGCTTCACCAGTTCGTGCAGGTGTCGCAGCTGGTCGTGGCGATGGCGGAACTTCAGCGACAGGTGCACCAGAAAGATGGCGCACTCCTCTAGCTCCAGCTCGATGATCAGCCGCTTGATGCCGGTCTCGAAATAGTGGAAGCGCTCGCCCTCGACGCGCGGGGCGGCGAGGAACGCGTTGCCCTGTTTGCGCACGATGGGCATCAGCTGGTTGATCGAGGCCGTCCCGTATTTGCACTGGTAGGTGGAGTAGTGGCCGAGCGAGTCGGCGATCTGCTTGGCCTGGTTGACCAGTCCCGAGCGGATCGAGCCGGTGTCGATCTCGATCAGCCCGACCAGGTCGGGATCGAGCGATTTGAGCCACTGAGTGATGCCGTTCAGGACCTTGGAGTTGCTCCGGAGGTAGCCCGCGCCTGGCACCGGCAGGTGGAAGGCCGGGCCGAAACCGGTGGCGTACCGGATGTTGTACAGGACGAAGCGCATCTTGTTCGCGGGCACTCAACTCGTCAGCTTAGATCATGGACATGGGGGCGTCATGATCGAAAGGCAGGGGCCGCATTCTACAGCAGCATTATGGATTAGAATGGCCCCTCCAACGCGGCGGGAGCCAGCAAGAGTGGGCAGCATTTCTCAACACGATCCGGTGCGGCTGTTCGTCAGCCATGCGTTCGAGCCCTCGGACGATTATCACCGGGTGTTCGAGTACCTGGAGAGTTCGCACAACTTCTACTACCGCAACTGTAGCAACCCGGAGTTCGCCACCAGTTCGCGCGAAGCCATGAAGGAAGAATTGCGCAAGCAGATCAACCTGGCCGAGGTGGTGATCGTGCCGGCCGCCCTGTACGTGCGGCATCGGGAGCTGATCGATTTTCAGCTCAATTGCGCCAAGGGGCTGGAGAAGCCGGTGATCGTGCTGGAGAAGTTCGGGGTCAAGGAGAAGGTGCCGGTGCAGCTGGAGGCGCTCGGCGATGAGATCATCGAATGGAACGAGCGCTCCATCGCGGACGCCATCCGGCGTCAGGCCCGTCACGAGGACACGGCCCGCTGGGACGTGATCGACTTCAAGCTCGACTGAGGCGCGTCCGTGCGGTCGCGCCGGGCTAGTCCTCGCCGACCGCGCGCAATTTCGGTGCACGCTGGGCCGCCTGCAGGCGCGCCAGCACCCCAAGCATGCCGACGATGCGCACCGCGCAGCCCCCAGCTTCCGAATCGGACATCTTGCGCACCGTGGCCTGAATGGCCGTCTCGCCCTTCATGGGGCGGACACAACACATACTGCTGGACAGGGAATTGAATTCGTCGCGGATCTCCCGCGGCAGCTCGTCTTCTTCCAGATCCGCCAGGTGCTCCCGGAAGGCCTCGGCCAGGCGATGCTTGATCGGCCCGGCGGAGGCGAGCACCAGTGTCGCCGCGAAAAAATGCTCCCAGGCGCTGCTCATTCAACTGACTCCGCAATGGGTTAGCCGCTGATGGCGCCAAGGATCACGTCGATCGTTCGTGCAACAACAACGGCGAGCGATAGCTGAGAAATACGTGGGTCGCCGCGCCGGCATTTCTCCCGTCCGCTCAAGCGACTAGAGCCGGAATATACTCCAGCGACTTCGAAAGGCAACGGCCCGGCGACGGTTTTTTGGCGATGCGATTGATATTGCCGGCAAATGTGGTCGCATTGCTTAGGTAGTGCTCGCCAGCAGCTCAGCACGATGCGCAACCGGACCGCTTGAGCGGTTTAGACTATGCCCTCATATCAGTGCATCGGAAGTGGTGGGCCAGCCAACGAGGTGACCATGGCGACGGGTTGGGCCGGCGACGGCGCCGTGCAGGATCAGATCGATGCGACCGTCAAAGACGCGGTGGAACGCGCCAAGAGCCAGCTGTCCGCTGGCCCCGGGCTGACTCATTGCGCGCATTGTGGCGCCGGGATTCCTGAAGCCCGGCGCAGGGCGCTGCCCGGCGTGCGCCTGTGCGTTCCCTGCCAGGAAGCCGAAGACAAAGACAACGCAGCCTTCACCGGCTACAACCGGCGCGGCAGTAAGGACAGTCAGCTGCGCTGATCGGAAACATCGAAGTCATAAGGGCGCTTGGGTCAGGCGCTGTGCAAAGCCAGGATCTCGTCGAACTGCGTGCGCACCTGGGTGAGCGCGATATGCTCGACTTCCGCATTCGCCACGCCTGAAGGCAGCGCCACCCACAACACGCCGTCGGGATGATGTTTGGCGCTGGTGGTGGTCGGCATGAGCAGAAAATGATCGTGGAAGTTCGCAGTCAGGCCGTTCACGGACGTGAAGCGCGTATGCGGCCTGACTTCGCCGGAGAACACGCCACAGCCGATGATGAACGCCCGGCCATCGAAGCCGCGGAGCTTGAACAGCGTGTGACCTTCGCTGGTCCTCACCTCTCTGAGCACCGCCTGCGCGAGCTCCGCATCCGCCGGATCGTTGTAATGAAGGCGCGCTTCCTCGGCCATGATCTGTTCGACGCGCGCGTTGGCCGGCGCGCCGATCGCGTCCAGCAGCCGCTTGAAGTCTTTCGGCAGGAACATGGCTTTGCCACCGCGTTCCTCGTAGTCGAGCATGGGCTGCTGGCTCAGCGCCGTGCATAGCACGATGGCGGTGTCGGAGCCGGCGATGGCGAGCGCCTTGCCGATCAACTCGTCCAGTCCTTGATAGCCGTAACGGATCGCCTTGCTGTAATTGCGCAGCTCGGTCGCATCCGGTCGCAGTGAAAACGCGTCCGGATCGTGGTGTCGCCAATATTTGTGTTGATAGTGAGCCGTGGCGTTGGAAAAGAACACGCCGATGCGCGGCCGACGCTCGCTGCGCCAGAAGTGTGCAAAGACATCCCAACACAGTTTGTCCAGCAGGCTGGCGCGGCGCCATTTCACATCGTGGCTGCCGATGCGTTCGGAGATCAGTTGCCGCGCCAGCGCGATGCAGGTGCCGGCGCTCATCCCGTGTCCCACGAGATAACGCAACGCGTCCAGCGCGACTTTTCTATCAAACCCCGATGAGCGGGCATGTGTGTTCACCGCGCTGCGGACGAATCGATAGAACGGCTCGATCTCGGAGGAAGGCGTTTGTGAGGCAGCCCAGGGATCCGGCATGAAAATGGAGCCGTCAGTGCGATTGAACCGCACATTCATGGGGCACATCAGCAGTACGTTGTCCGATGACATGCGGTCCCAGAACGCCTCGTGCTGCAGCTTGCCTGCTTCGTCGAGATCGAGAATGCCGTGCTGATCCAGTGGCACGCCGGTGTGCACCGTGACCCACTGGATCCACGGCTCGAGCACCGATTCGTTGGTGTGCGTGATGTAAGCGCGGGAGCGTTGGCGTAGACGTTTGAAGTTGGGCAGGGCGCCTTCGGCCATGAATCGATCGATGAGACTCGGGCACAGCTCGTTCAGCTCGAGCAACAGCAAACGTTGAGCGGGCGCTGCCATGAAGATCCTCCAGGCCAGTGGATGGAATCGAATGTTTGCTCGTGCCCGTTCGGGCGCGGCATACATACTACGATGCGTCCTCGACCGCAACGTCAGTAAACCGCTATGTCACTCCATGTCACTCAGGAGAGACATTGTAGGACCTACACGCGAGGGCTCGTTCGTAACTTTTATTGGAACAGTGCGAGCGACTTGCTCAACGTGATCCACACGCCCCAGCCGAGAGGAATCGCCACCGCCGTCCAGGCGATGACGAGCAACACGGGATGACTCGTTGCCATCGCCGCGCCACCGGGAATGGCGCTGTGCGGCTGCGCCGGGGTGGGTTGGTGCGTGGGGGTTTGCTCGTGGGCCTGGGCTCGCTCGGCCGCGAGTTGCGCATCGGTCATGAAGTGATGTTCCTTCACCGGTCGCACCAGCAGATTGCAGATCAATCCGCCGAGCAGCATGGCGGCGAGCACGTACATGGTGATGTTATATGCCTGATCTGCAGGCACACCGCGCGCCAGCTGGAATTCGCGGATGTAGTTCACCACGACTGGTCCCACGATGCCCGCCACCGACCACGCGGTGAGCAAGCGACCATGGATCGCGCCCACGTGTTGCGTCCCGAACAGATCGGCTAGATATGCCGGAATGGTTGCAAAGCCGCCGCCATACATGGTGAGAATGATGCAGAAGAGGGTGACGAAGATCGCAACCCGCCCCGCTTCTCCCGCGAGCGGCGCGCTGATGTACAGCGCGATGCCGAGCAGGAAGAAGATCATGTATGTGAACTTGCGGCCGATCACGTCAGAGAACGACGCCCACAAAATGCGGCCGGCGATGTTGAACAGTGACAACAGGCCGGCGAACGCCGCGGCGATCGTGGCCACCTGGGCCCGTTGATCCGCCGCCAGATCGGCAAGCCGCTCTGGAGCGCCGATCAGTTTTCCGCCGAAGACTTCCTGGAGCATGGGCGAAGCCATGCCGATCACGCCGATGCCCGCGCTCACGTTCAGGCACAACAGTCCCCACAGCAGCCAGAACTGCGGCGTGCGTACGGCCTCGTTGACGTGCACGTGACGGGATGTCATCAGACGATGATTGTTCGCGGCGGCCGGCACGTGGCCGGATGGGCGCCATCCGGGCGGCGGCAGGCGATAGCCGAACGCGCCGAGCATCATGGCGATGAAATAGATGATTCCCAGCACCACGAATGTTTGCCACACGCCGACGGTGGTCGGCCCTGCAAACACGTTCATCAGCCGATCCGCAAGCGGCGCGCCGATCATGGCGCCGCCGCCGAATCCCATGATGGCAAGGCCCGTCGCCATGCCACGGCGATCCGGAAACCATTTGATGAGGGTCGAGACCGGAGAGATATAGCCCAATCCCAGGCCGATGCCGCCGATCACGCCGGAGCCCAGCCAGATCAGCCATATTTGATGGGTGTAGACGCCGAGCGCGGCCACGAACAATCCGCCGCTCCAGCACAGGGCCGCGACCACGCCGGCCTGTCGTGGACCGGCGCGTTCCAGCCAATGCCCGAACAATGCCGCGGACGAACCGAGCAGGACGAAGAACAGCGTGTAGGTCCAGCCGAGCATCGAGACCGGCCAGTCGCAGCGCGTGGAGGTGATGAGCGCGACAAACCCGACGTTCTCGCAGGTCGCCGGCTGATCGATGCCCACCGCTCGCGCTAGCGGCAGCCAGAACACGCTGAAGCCGTAGGCCATGCCGATCGATAAATGAATCGCCAGGGCCGCCGGCGGCACGAGCCACCGATTGAATCCGGGTGTCGCGATGGTTCTGCGTTTATCGAGCAGACCGGCCGGGTGACTGGCGGCTCCCGGCAGAGTGTCGGCGCCAACGGTGGTGGCCATGGATCCCCCGCGCTGTCGATGGCTGAAGCGTCGTCATTCAACGAGCGCTGTCTGGCTCGGGCAAGGAGGGTACATGTTGTCGCTGCGAGTGCCGATCATCAAGTGCCGGCACCGAGCTGCGGTCGCGTTCCGGATCGTCCATGTGCTCGAACAGGTCGCCATTGGCTGGAGGCTTGGCGCCGAAGCCGCAGCCGAAAAATCCCAGACCGATGGCGCAACGCTCACCCAGTCGGATGTAGGGCAGGCCGCCGCTGAAGCCCACCCGCGGCTCTTCCGGATTCCACTCGAACTTGTGCTCTCGACGCGTGCACGGCGGCAGGAACGAGTCGGGTTTCTCAGACGGATCGCACTTGCGGGCTTCCTGCCGGATCGCCTTGTTCACAGCATCTGAAGCCGCTTGTGTCGCCTGGGTGCGCCAGTCGATCGCGGGCGTTTCGGTTGAGGGCGTGACCGCGGGTGTATTCGCAGACTCACCCGCATCTATTGGCGCGATGGCGGTCGGAGGTTGCACCACCGCTGGCTGAAGTGCGAGCGAGGGTTGCGGTTCTGTGACAGCAAGTCGGGGTACTTCCTCGATGAAGAACAGCGTGGGGTTTCGATGCACCGACGCTCGCGTGATCACCCGCCCGTAATCGCGCATCAGCAGCGCCAGCAGAAACAAGCCATGCAGGGTAAGCACGGCCACGATGACCAGCCCCTGCCTCCCGTGTTCGTTCCATCCCATGCACCGTCCATCATGTCGCGATCCCCGGGACTGGGACTACGAAAAGCGACTTTTGCTCCGCCTGCGACGTGTCGCTGGCTGCTTTGTTCCACAGATCGATCGGGCGATCAGTCGGCGGCCTGCAGAACGGCAGGGAAGAGGCGTCGCGTCCAACGATCGTGATTGCTAACGATGGGAGCTTCTTTCGCGGGAGGTAAAGCCCACGGCAGCCAATGCCCCACGCAGCCTCTCAGGACTGCGCAATAGCGTTGAAAGTCGCAAGGCTCGGTGAGATACGCGTCGGCGTCGAAGCGATCGTGGCGACGGTACTTGCGGATATCGGCCTCGAGGCCAAACAGCACGACTGGGATCCTGCACGTGGAAGGATGAGCTCGCATCAGATCGAGCACACACAGGCCGCTCACGTTGTTCATCCCCAACGTTAGCAACGTAAGCCTCGGGCTTCCCGGTGCTCGACCCCGATACTCGCCGGTCGCGAACAGATATTCCACCGCTTCGGCGCCTGATTGAAGCAACAAGACTCGTGCGCGCGGCGCGACCAGCTCCAATGCGACCATCGTGATCTGCGAATCCAGCGGGCGGTCATTGACGACCAGGATGTCAGGGTGAGAGAGCATCGCGCTTCCCGGCGTGGAAGAGGGTGCTTCAAGAATGGAGCGGGTCCCGACGAAGTTCCTGCGGATTCAGTCTCGATCTGTGTCGCCGATCGCTGACGCATTCGTGCGTGCTCGAGCTCATCTGACACGAGCACGAATGATTGTGAGGAAAGGTTCCAGGCGCACCTGCGCGGTTTGCGATGGTGCGCGCGTCGAGCCATTCGATACTTCATCAGAACAGGTTATCTGAGTACCCGGCCTTCAGACGGGGCCACTGTGGGGTGGGGCGTCCATCCGTGCTCATTCCTTCCGGCGCTTGTGGCCAGCCCGAAGGCGAGTCCTCCCACTCCTGCTGTCGTCCGTAAACGGTCAAGTCGAGCAGCCGATAATTGTTGTCCATGGCTTCAACACCGCGGCGCGTGGTCCAGTACGTCTCGAAGACCTCTGACCCTCGGCGCAGATAGCAGATGAGATACATCGTGCGCATCGGACGTCCAGCCAACAGAGTCTGGAGCGATGCCTCGGGGGGCGAGTACCAGGGCAGCTCCCAACCCATGAAGTTGCGATATCGCACGCTCTCTTCGTACGGGCCCTGGCAGAACGTTGCGTAAGTGACATCTTTCGCGTGCAGGGTGGACAGCTCGCGAACCTGCGCGGTGAAGAACGTGCATCCTTCGCATTGCTTCGACGCAGGACGGCCGGTGTACCACATGAAGTAGTAAGCGATGAGCAACCGGCGCCCCTCGAACGCATCGAGCAACGTCACCAGGCCCCGTTCACCCACCAGCGGCGTGGCGCCATCGACTTTCACCATCGGCAGCCGGCGGCGCGCAGCCGCGATTGCGTCGCCTTCTTTCGTGTGCGCCTTCTCCCGGGTTCGCAACGCGTCCACTCGTGCTTGAAACGTAGCGCGATCGACGACTTCAGGAGTCGCGGAATCTACTTTGTGTAACGACATGTTCGTCTCCTCTTGAGCTCACTCGGCAGGGACCACAACGACTGCACGAACAGATGTACAGCAGGTGTGAGGTCGAACGAGAGTGACAACCGTGTCGGGATTTCCGGTGTGACAATTCAACACCTACACGGATATGTGCAGCGAAAGGTTCCGGGCTGAGGGATCAACGCTGACAGACCGTATATAGAGGCGCCGCTCAGCTACAATGAGCGTCGTGAGCCGCATCATTCCATGGTCGTGCTCAGTAAGTCTCCGAGCCGGTTCCGAATCCATACGATTGGATCTCTGGCCTTGTTCGTAATGTCGACTCCGAACAGAGAGTTATTTGATGATGCAAATCTCTTCATCCAAGCCAGCGCGCGTCCTTGCCATTGCAACGCTCGCATCAGCACTGTTTGCAACACCTCCGGTGTTCGCCGATCCGCACAAACATGAATCTGGACATGGCCGCGGCCATGGACGCGAGCCAAAGGTGGAGGTTCACGACAACGGCAAGGAATACAAGTACGAGTACAAGGATCGCCGCTGCAAATATGAGTACAAGCTGAACTACCGCACTGGTGAAGAGAAGATCGAGCAAAAGGGAGATTGCCGTGGAGTGTCGCCGCGGCGGGCTATCTACTACCCGGACGTTGATGTGTATCACGAGGACGACTATGACGTTGTGCCGCGCTCATCACGACGGATTGCGTGCAATCGTGACGTCATTGGCGCCGTCATCGGCGGCGTTGTTGGTGGAGTCGCCGGCTCGAACGTGGGTAGTGGTGACGGAAGAAAGGTTGCGACAGTGGCCGGCGCCGTCATCGGCGCTGTGATCGGTGGCAACATCGGCCGCCGCATGGATCGTGCCGACGACGGTTGCGCGTATCAGGCGTTTGAGTTTGCCTCGCCGGGTGAAACAGTCTTCTGGCGGAATCCTGATTCTCAGGTCGAGTACGGCATTACTCCTGATCGGCTCGCGCGTCGTAGAGACGGTCGCGAGTGCCGTGATTACAAGGTTTCCGTAGCCGGTGGCGGTATCAGCCCGAAAACCACATCAGGTGTGGCTTGCCGGGATTCCAAGGGCGCTTGGGAGATCCAATAGCAGATAATCGTGCGCGAGCCCGGGCGCTAAGCATTGCGTCTGCTGTGGGCGGCAGCCACACCGCTTGGTCGTGGCTGCCAGCCCATTCGACTCAGTGCCCCGCATGCTGGAGTCGCGCCAGCGACAACACCGGCGCATCGACCGAATCAATGGCGCGCGCGATCGCATCCTCGCGGCAGTCCTTGTACGCCCTCTCAACACGGCGAGACAAAAACGTATAGGCGGGATGCCGCTGCGGGTCGCCGCCGCATGCGCGGTAGGCCGCCTTCTTAATCCGCGCGAGCAAGATCTCGGCATCGGCTTTTCGGGACAGGTCGAGATCGGCGTATGACACGCGCTCTGTCCCGACCAACCGCAGCGCTGACGACGGTTGCCAGGCGTGCGCCGCAGGTTGCACGGCGAACAACAACACCGCGGCTGATGCGGGGCACATAACTCGTAGCGATTCGAACAGGCGCTTCATGATCAGATCTCCTGAGATTGGGATGGCTCGCGTACTCTCAGGTCCGCCCGTTCGAAAGGCGTGATTCCGGCCGTGATAGGAGCGTGAATCTCTGACCGTCCCGAATGGGCAGTCTTTATAGGTGCTGGCGCTAGCGCGCAGCCGATGCCCAGGACGTATCGTTAGCGCGCCGGATCCCCGCCAGCGACCATCAGTGTTCGTGATGAGCGTGCAGTGGAAGGCATCTACGAATCGAGCCCAGCGATGATCGACTCCAACGCCTTCAGCGTCGCCGGCGTCTGCGGCTGAGAAGGCTTCGGCGCTTTTTTCGGGGTCAGTGCATCGAAGTGGACATGGATCTTAAGGAGCGAACACATTGGGTGAGCGCGTTTATCGGAGTTTTGGGCCTAGCTGAGTGCAAGCTGGCAATTAGGACGCCAGGCTCATCAGCCGCCAGTCAGCCGATACCGCTTTGGGAGTCATTCGGAAAATGACATAATACACATTATGCGCTCGGGGGAACCCCGATATTCTGCCGTTTGTAAGGCATTGTTTTAAGGGCTTTTCCCTGGCCGATTGTAAGAATTGCACCGAAACCGACGTTAAGTTTTTCCTTACGACGGACCCTTACTCACCGCACCGCACAAAGCCTGATTTTCGGTGCAGGACGGTTCCAAGCCTCCCCGCCCCCTACGTAGGCTCCACCCGATGAAGCAGGGGAAGCTGGCCGCCGGGCAAGCCGGGGCGGACGACGTTGCGTTCTGGACGCGACCGGAGCGCAAACCACTACCACGGCCACCGAAGCCTTACCGGGCACAGACCACGGCCGAGCGCGATGCAGATGAACTCTTCGGTGGATTCCCCACCGATGTGATCGCTGACGCCATGGGCGTTGACCTCACCACGGCCCGGCGCTGGCGCAGGGGCGCGACGCCGATCCCGCCGATCGCCCGGCGGCTTGCCCAAGTCATGTTGCACGGCGACCTCGGAGCCATTCACGCGGGATGGAAGGACTGGTATCTCAAGCGTGACGGAATGCTCGTCGGCCCGGATGGCTGGGCGTTCCGCGCCGGTGAGATCCTGTCCCTACCGCTGCTGCAGCAGTGCAACCGGGGACTGGAGCAAACGATAGAGCGCCTGCGACGCGTAGAGATTCAGGCCGATTGGGTCAGCGGCCAATACGTCGAACCGCGCCCAGCGGCCCAGGAATGCGCCTGCGACGACGATTAGCGCTTAGCCCGCGCACGTTGGAGCGGCGAACGCCTCAGAACAATTCGCCGCTCCACCTCTGCCATGATCGCCGCCGATGTGGTCCGTAGGGTGGCCGCATACGGGATCAGCTCTACCGCGTTCAGCATGCGCCGCCGATGCTCGACCAGATGGCAGAACGTTCTCGGCCTCTGCAGATCGGCTGACACTTCCCCTTGCGACTTCCCCGCTTTCTCGCGGGCCTCAATCAGCACTTCACACAAGATCACGTGGGCTTGCGAATTACGATAATTGGTTCTAGCGGCGGTCATCCTCAGACCCCTGGTTTTCATAGGGGTCGCGAGGATTAGGCACGCAGCGCGGTATTGAGAAATACGACTACACTGCGCGGGGCTGGCGCGGATGTGACGACCGGTCATACGAAGTAGACCCACCAGCGCCACGGAAAGAAAAAGGAAAGGGAGGCTACCGATGAAACGCTTTAAACCCCTTGGGCTGGCCGTGCAAGCAGCGATTCGCGGACGGAACTTTCACGAAGCATCGCCTTATGCGGCGGCAAACGCGGAGCGCAACGCCATCCGCGCCGCGCAGCGGGTTCTCGATGACATCTACAGGAATGTGCCTCTAGAGGTCGCCGGGTTGCACCTTCTTGGGCTCAATCAGACGGAGCGAGATGCACTGGCATACATGGCTCATAACGCGTTCGCGGGGAGAAACACGGCCATGGACCTTCTGGAGTACCCGGAGCCCACGCCCGCTGAGGTTGCCGCAATGCTTCAGGCCCGCGACGATCTTCCGTCAGAGGAACGAAAGGCACTCGATCTGTGGCACGAATCGCATGACCTCCAGGACGTGGCCCGACAGCTGGGAATTCCCGTTAGCACTGCGCAGAACCTTCTCGTCCGCTCGATTGCGCTTCTCAACGACGCAGCGCGGGCCGCCAGAGACGACACGTAAACGCTGTGGGAGCCAGCCTCAAGCGCGCCTTCTATCGGCGCGCTTTTTTTTGCCGGGCCTGAGCGCCAGCGCACACCCTCAGACGTTCTCCCCGGATACCATCGGCACCCCCTTGCCACGGAGGTTTGCCAAAGTGCGGAAACTGCTAGTGATTGGCTTGCTTATGCTGACCGGATGCGCCACCACGCCGGATGAGGCCGCGACAGAACGGTTTGAGACGTGCATGGACCGCACGCTGGCGACGTTCGGCCCGTTCCGATTCGGCGGCCCGGAGGCCCGCTTGAAGGCCGCCGAAATCTGCAAGGAGGTTATGCAGACGCAGCCGACACCGCCGACCAACTAGACGCCTGAGAGGGAGCCACCAGTTCTAGCGCGCCTTTTTCGGCGCGCTTTTTTTTGCCTGCTTTTTCCGCGCCTTTTTGGCCTTGATCCCCTTTCGGGATTTCGACCTGGTACCCCCCGCCGGCGCCGCCCCGGGCGCCATGGCTGCCATGGTCCGCGCCACCACCGGCATCGCGCGCGCTGCATCGGCGCTTGCGTTCGCCTGCGCCGCTAACATCATCGTCACACTTCGAATGGGCATGATCACTTTTCCTGCTGCATGTACCGCTGTAGCGCTTTCTCAAGGCGCGCAAGACGCTCGCCGATCTGCTGGCCGATATGTATCAAGGACGCGCCTGCGCGCCACACCACGACCGTCAGACCAATGAGCGCCGCATTTCCGCCGGACTGCAACCCGGCGACGAGCGCGCCTATCAGTTCCACCTCGTTCATCGAAGACTACTCGGGCGATCTTCCGGCCGCACCAGCCCACCGCGCGCGTCGAATGCGCGTTGATTCGGGTCTAGTGTGGCTTTGTTGAACACGTCATAGATCTGACCCTGTGCCCACTCCTTGGCATCCGCCGCCGTCCCGCCGATCCACGATCCAAGTTCACCCAGCACGCCGCCGGATGCGCGATTGAATATCGCGCCCAGCGTGCCGATACCGAATCCAACGCCCTCGTATGCCGTGCCCTCGGTGAGCGCATTGTTTCCGGTGACAGCACCACCGATGGCATCGGTAGCCGCCTTGACCGTTCGGTTCCCGAAGTAATACAGCAGCACGCCGCCGACGAGCACGCCGACGCCGATCATGCCGGCCTTTGTGTTTAGAACATTCACGCGACCACCCCGAATACGTCACTTGTCACGTCGCGCACATAGGCGAACGTTTCTTTGGGCCACGCGCTCTCATTGGTTGAGCGCGCCACGTTTCCTTCACCCCAGTTATAGGCCGCGAGCGCCAGTTCCCAGGAACCAAACTTATCGAACAATCGGCGCAGGAACTTCGCCGCGTAGGGAATCGCTTGCGCAGGATCCAACGCGCCCGCCTCCCCGAGCTCCGGGTGCCATCGCGGAATGATCTGCATGATCCCCACCGCGCCGGCGGACGAGCGCACCTTGCCGCTGATCACATCCGGCCGGAATCTCGATTCCTGCCACGCCACGCGCGCGAGCAACGGCCACGGTAGACCGTATTTCTGAGATGCGCTCTCTAGCATCGCCCTGTATGGCTCCCCCGAGGCCGGCAGCACCCAGGAACCCCCACCGATTCGCCGCACTGTCACCACCACCTCTTCGAGCAGTGATCCGGCCTCTTCGCCGATCTGCTCGATGGTCACGACGCCGCCCGGTGTCCGGCGCTGCGCACGTAGCACGACCCAGAGCCCCAGGGACGCGACGGCAGCCAACGGAACAACCAGCACAGCACGCACATCACGACCCCAAACAGATAAACGTCACATTGCGGTCAGAGCCCGTCGTAGCCGCATTGACGTTCACCGTGTACGACGTTGCCGAGATGCCATTTGTCCATACCGTTGCCTCAGACACGCCGTTAGTCGTGAACGTGCAGAACGGCGTCGACGCCCACACCCCCGGATCAAAGTTCAGCGTATATCGGCCCTGGTTCGTTCTGGTCACAGTCACACCAGTCGGCAACGACCCAGAAAAACACGTGCCGCCGGTTCCGCCGGACCAACAACCCGAGATGACCTTATCCCGATTGCCCACACCGGTGACGATCGGCTCCCCACCCGTCAGCACTGCGAGATCCGATGCATCGAGTTCAACGCCGCCGACTGACAGCGCGCCCGCCGAAATCGTCCCGCTTGCTGTGATGTTTCCCGGCGTCGACGGAGCCGGCGCATTGACGCCGAGCGATTGCAGCCGCAGCCGCGAAGGAACGCCGCCGACCTGCGCCAACGCGCCCACGGTGACTGTGATCGCGACCGCCGCGAATGCAATGAGAACGGAGCGCATCAATACAAATCCTCCTGAACCCACATCATCGCACTGGCCTCTGATACGCGAATGGCGTACACCGGGCCTGTGCCTTCGAACGTGTATGTCTGCCCTGGCGCGAGGCGAGCGCCCCGATTCACCGTGACACTAGCGCTGCTCACGCGCACGTAGGTTTCGGCATCGTCGAACAAGCCAACGGTGACTTTTCGGCGAGCCTCATTCTCGCCAATCAGCTGCACCGCGACTGCCGACGCGCCGACATCCACATCTGCCGGCGCATCGCCGAGCGAAGACGCTAACTGCTGCTCGAATATGCCAGTGGTCCGCCGGTAGTCGGTGAAATCTTCCGAGATGTCTTCGAATCCAATGAAGAAATCACACGTCGCGCCCGGCGTGCCGCTGATCGCGACCCGATCCCATGGCCTGATCAAACCTTTGACGAAACCCGCCTCCACGCCATCCGCCGTCGTGAACGACCCATCGCGCGTGAATTTCACATTGACTGGCGAGCCGGTTGCGACCAGCAGCAGGAAGTTTGCCGCATCCGGTACGACGATGACGCCGTTCGCCGGGATTGTTTCTTTCCGTAGTCCGCTGCTCATCTCATCCCGCCCTTGAACGCCTGAGAAATAAACACAATTGCCACGATCACACCGGCCGCGATCAGCGCATTATTCGCAATGCTTTGAACGCGCTCCGCATCCGAGCGCGACTGCTCGCGCGCGATTGCATTGATGTTCGTTAGTGATTCGCCGACCTGCTCTTGCCCGCGCTCCAACACGTTCGTCACCGCATCGAGCGAATCTTGAAAGACTCCGCGAATGAGTGAGCTTGAGTCGGACAGCACATCTCGACCGAAATTCAGTGTGGAATCCGCCGCCGTCAGGATTCGCTCGCCGCTCCGGTCGACAATTTCCGCGCCGTAATGGAACGCCTCCGAGCCAAACGAGAATGCATCGTCGACGGCTTGCGATATCAACTCGCGCGCGCCGCGCTGCGAGTCCTCGTTCGTCTGCAGCGCTTCAACGGCGATGTCCGCCGCCGTCGCAAGCGCGCCATGGTCCGTCACAGTGATGGTGTTTCCATCGCTCTGCGCGAGCGTGACGCCTTCGGTGTCTTGCAGGTTGAGATTCGTGACAACCGTGCTACTCGTCTGCGTCGTCTTCGGTTTGTTTTCACTGTGCGACATTGGCGACCTCGCACCTGTACACGTATCCGAGCAACTTCAACGGATACGAACGCAGCGCGCGCGCCATCGCACGCCGCGCAGTGAAGAAACGAACGCCGCGAAGGCCCTGCCCTTGCGCCGTTCGATATAGAACATCGGCGACCGCCGCCATGCCGCGACCGGCAAGACAGCAGACGATCAGTTCCCGCGATTCGGCGTCCACACACGTGACCAGCCACGCTTGCCCGCGCTCGATTTCCCATAGCTCGAGGCGACCGGCTTCGACGCCCGCGACGATGGCATCGCGATCTTCGCCGAGCGTATCGGCGAGCGCGGCTTCTGCCGCCGCGCTCCATGCCGTGTGTTTACAGATGTGCATGGATCAGCGCAGCAGATACAGCCCAAGCAGCACCGCGCCGGCGACCAGCGCCAGCGTTGTGATATCTACCCCTTGGGAGCCGCCGGTCTGAATGCCACCGAACCCGCCGTACTGCGGCGAGTAGCCAACCGGCCCGGAGCTTGCGGACGAACTCGCCGAGATATACCCGCCGCCGCCGCCGCCGCCGCCGCCGCCCCATCCGGTGTAGCCGGCGAACATATCCGCCACCCCAGGAATGTTTGTCACTTGCGCACCGCCAGCACGAGCAGACCGCCGACCACCACGGCCACGCCGATCAGCACGACCGGACTGTCGAGCAGACCGCGAGCGCGATCCGCTACGGACGGTTCCGGGGTTGGCGTCGCGGCGTATCGCACGACGCCATCCGTGCCCACGGTGGCCACGGTGTTTACGTCCAGCAGCCGACCGAGCGCCGGAGCCGCGACGGCCCCCAGAGCGCCGGTTAAGACGCCCCAAAGATCGCGACTGTAGGAGCCGAGGCCGCCGCTGGCATCCGGTTCGGTAATCATGGCGTGTTACCCGTCGAGCCCGGCCAACACGTCGGCCACCACGTCGAACGCGCCCGCGCCGGATGTCGACATGAGGATCTGCATGGGCACGAGACTGCCGCCGCCGGCGTCGTCGCGGATGGTGGTCAGCGTCTTATCGGCGTTGTCGTCTTCATCGGCGACGAAGCTGTAAACGTCGGTCTGCGGCACCCAACCCTTGTTTTTCAACAAGTCATTCTGCACCGACAGGGGAAGCTTCTCGAAGAAATCGAGACCGTCTCGCTTGATCGATAAATCCGTCACCAGAGGACTGAAGAAATGCAGCCGGCGCAGCCGCGCGCCCTTGGCTTGCCCGATGTTGATCGATTGCGGCTTGTCGACTTCCGCCGCCGATGGCGTCAACTGCTGACGGAGCAACTGACGGAACACGATGCGACCGGCCGGAGCCAGCAGACCGGGTGCCACCACATCCGCCCAAGCATCGATGGTGAATGGATCAGTAGCGCCGGTGATCTTCAGCGACACCTGCACCTTGCGAACCGCGAGCGCGGCGAAATCGGGACAGGACAGATACGCTTGCGCCAGATTGCGCGCGCGTTGGTTGTAGAACGGCAGGGTCAGCACCGTGACGCCTTCGTTCAGCACTTCGAACGCGTTCATCTTCACCAACTGCTCGCCGGTGACATCCCAGACGGTTTTCGTGCCGAACTTCACCTTCAACTCTTCGATGTCGTCCTTCACGAACGCACCGCCGACGCCCGGCGTGAAGTGCAAAACGATCTGCTCCAACGTGTTCGGCCAGATCACTTCGGTGATCATGCTGGCCGTGCGTCCATCGCCGACGTTCTCGAAAGGATCCAGTTTGATTCGCGGCATTGCTCAAAGACTCCCGACCGTCCGACGCACAGCGCGAACGTTGTTTGTTAGATACGTTGCCACGAGCGTGCCGAGCACTGCCGCAGCCACCAGAACTCCGAAATACTTCAGACCCTCCACGGGAATTCCCCCCGTGGATTACTTCTTCAGCGAGGCGATCGGATTCGGAAGCGTGGTAGCAATCCACACACCGAGCACCACCGTCGCCACGGGAAGAATGAACTTCAACGCGCTATTCACGATTCACACCTCAATTACGTTAGGGACCAATTGCACAGGCAATCAATCGCCTTTTAGGCGCGTCGCGACGAATGTTTCTAGTCGGGTCTAAGAGGGTCTAGCGGCTTCTAGATTGTTTCTTTTTCTTGCCGCCAGCGGGCGGCGCATTGAATCCGGCCCGCATGGTTCGATTCTTCAGTCGTTCGAGGTATTCCATCCGTTCATAGTCGAGCGCGAGCAGCCGTTCCTTGGACACTGGCATGTAGCGCGTCATGTACGCCGCATCTAGATCCGATCCCAACGCATGACAAACGATCCGCGTGGCGTTGCCCGCGAGGGTCTTATCGGATTCGGCCGGGCGCTGCGTGATTCCGTACACAGTGCAGCCGAGCTTGCGCGCCCACCGAAGCAACTCTCCCCATGCCTTTGGAGCCTTCGCCGGTGTAGAAACATCCGCCAACTCTTCTACAACGATTGTGCAAGGTTCTAGCTTCATCGCGCACAGCGCAACCCGGCAAAAACCCGTGAAACTTCTAGAATCGACCGGCCCAATGTAGGCCCACTGTCCCGGCTCTTTGGTCGACAGGACGCGCGCCAGTTCCGAGATACTTCGGACCGGTGTACAACCGCGTCCCCACCATTCGAGATGCGAATCCCAAACAATGAGGCGCGCGGCCGGCGCACAGGCCCGCATCGAGTACAGCGTCTTCCCGGAACCGGACGCGCCCGCGACGAGGATGAGTTCCCCGTCTTTACGCCGCACGCCGCTCTGCATCGTCTTCTGGTGGCGCGGCGCGCATCGGCTTCAGCTTGCCCGTTTCGAGATCCATGCGCCGCATGGCGACCGCCGTAAACGCGCCGGCGAGCGAACCGAGCGCCACCCACCGAGGGTCTAGATTGATCGTCGGGAAGCACACCTGCAGCGTCTGTGCGGTCTGCTCGTGAAGCATCTGCTTCTCTCCGGCGTCCAGCTCCCAATTCGGCGCGACGAGCTTGTCGAGAATCATAACGACGAGCCCGGCCGGTATGGTCCAGTCCATCGGCGCTGGCCCGCCCATCTCCGGTTGCGGCCCTGGTGCGCCCTGGTCGCCCGGTGGCGGCTGCTCGCCGGCAGCAATGTATTCGCCTTCTATCGCGCGCAGTTCGTCATGCACAGCGCTTTCATCAATCGGAATACCGCTCATTGCCTCACCACCACTTGAAAGGATTGGAAGACTCGGGCCGCTTCGGCTTCGGCTCCGGCGCCTGCGCGGGCTTCGGCTCCGGGTCCGGCGCGGGCGTGGGCGCGGGCGCTGGTTTCGGCGACGGCTTGCCATCCGGCCCGAAGAGTCGACCCAACTCCATCAGCCGTTGCTGTGCGCCGGGCGCATTCATGAGCAACGTTCCGCAGCCCCGATAACCCGTCGTCGGCGGACAGACGATGAAATGTTTCTTCGGATAAGCGGGCCGGCCCTTCCCATCCCCATCGGGATCCAACTTTGTCCGCGCCTCCGATGCATGCAGTTCCGCCGTGCGCTTGCACAGCGGGCAATCGATTTCCCCGACTGGCTCTTTCATCACTCGCCCCCTTGCACTGTTAGCAATCGGCACATGGTGCCATCCGCTCCCATGGTTCTAAGTAGCGCCGCCGTTTCCGGTCCGCATGCGCCGATCCGCTCTAACTGCGCCCGCGTTGGCGAAAATCCAATGGCCAAGCGTAACGTCAGCGCGCCGAGCCTATCGATTCGCGCCTCCAACTCATCGAGCGCCGTTCCTATCGCGATCAGATCCTTATCGATCCCGAACATCTTCGCCCTCGGATCCGACGCGCGACGTTGGATTGCGTCGCGCGCCGCTGCTAATGCATCAGCCATCTATCCTCACCTCTCGATTCGCGTACAGTTATTGACACGGGTCCAAGGGAAGGCACCGGAGCCGCCGCAACTACACCAGCAGAGCGCATTTCCGAATCCCAGGAACCGGGTCCACGCGCGGCCGGTGCCTTCCGTTGAATCCGCCAGCACTTCGTGCGCGTTCTAACTCGCACGGCCACCGACTGAACCCCCGCGATCTGCGGGCCGCGCAGTTCATCGTATTGATTCATCTCGCCGGTGACTTCGGTCCATGGCTGAATGTTTCCTTTCCTTCCGCGCTCGATTCCTCCAAGGGCAACGACAAATTGCGACCACTCGCCCGCGTCTGCCGCTGCGCGCGCTTCCCCCATTGCATCTGGCACGACAACATCACGGAGCCGTCGTAACTCACGCCACACCGTAACTTGTGGACCCCCGATCTGCTGGAACTGGCGAATTCCATGCGCAGACGCCCAAGCGCCCACCCGATGGCACGATTCCGCAGCCGTTTCACCTGACGTTTCATAGTCCTCTCCTACTTCGAAGCCATCGATATTTTTGCTCACGTACTTCGCGACATAGCCGCACGCTGACCCCTTGTGTGGATCAATGCGCTTGAACTTCGCGCGATGTTTCTTTGCGCCCGGCTCGTCCCGATATTCCGACAGCCAGTGACCACCGAGTACCGCGCGCACCGTGGCCACGTTTGTTTCTTTCATGAAGAGGACCATATGCCAATGTGGCGTGCCGTCATGATGCGGTTCGGCGACTCTGAATCCGTATATGAGTATTTTCAGCCGCGCCAGCTTGGCGCGAGCGCGCGCCCACATTTTGCACAGCCACTGCTGGCCATCTCGCGGCGCGAATCCCGCGAATCGTTCGTTGGGCGTTCCGTCCGCATGCGTCCGGTGGTACGCGGATGGACATGTCAGCGTGACGAACTCGGCGACATGCCCCGCGACCGCTGCGACCTCTTCGAAGCCACGCAAGCGCGTCATCAGCTCCGCGCGCCGGATTTCTGGATTGGCGTTACTTTTTTGCCGCACCTCCCAGAGTTCTAGCTGATCGCCGGCATCGCTGACCGCAACCAATTCCTTGAGCAGCGCTTCGGCCCGTTTGTTTCTTTTGCGCCGATGGATCACTGCCCGGTCGCTGGCGTACACCTGCCGCTGTCGATGCACGACACCGAGCAGCCGCAGATGCGTTTCCGCTGTGCGCGTGTACGCGCGCCGCATCTGCCGCCGCCACCAGTATTCGTCCTGCAGACGACGCACGACGCCGACCAGGGAGCACATCGGCCCGTCTTCCCCGTGTGTGCGCGCCTGCGGCGGTTCGATGCCCAAGGCGCGGGCATGCTCGATCATTGCGCTTACGCGATTGATGCGCAGACAGGTATCGGCCGCGCTGCGCGCGCGTTCCCTGATCGCATCTTCATCAAACGCGAGATTGATGCGCTCGCGCGTGGCTTGCTGCCACTGCGCCGATAGATCGAGATTGGCTTTCGCGGCCGGCGACAGGCCATCCGCGTGACGGATGCCCGGATACTTTGGGCCGCTGCTCGCGATGGAATACCACCGCGCGCGCACGTCGCCCTGCAGATCCTCCGGGAAGCGTGCGATCAGCCGTTCGGCCCACCGATCCGGCGGATCAGGCGCAAGTTCCATAGGGAATGTTTCCTAACGGTTCGGGGGGCGGGCGCTCGCCGCGCTTCTCTTGATGACTCGACTGACGCGAGCGCCCGAGCCCCCGACACCGGTCTCAGATCACGCCGCCACCACCAGCCGCACACTCAGATCCCGCATCGCTTGCTCGTAAGCGCGCTCCTGCTGCAGAAGGTCATACGCTTCCTGGGCCTTCTCGATTCGCCGACGCTGCAAATCCGCACGCTTGCGGATGGCGATACGCAACGCCTGAGCGCGCACCTTGTGAAAGATCACATCGACCTCTCTCATCTGCTCCGGCGTGAGCAGTTCATCGGCCGGAGCCCGACCGATCCGCTCCAGACAGGC
This sequence comes from Steroidobacter gossypii, assembly GCF_016801985.1. Taxonomy (GTDB): domain Bacteria; phylum Pseudomonadota; class Gammaproteobacteria; order Steroidobacterales; family Steroidobacteraceae; genus Steroidobacter; species Steroidobacter gossypii. Next base: position 1,258,737 of record NZ_JAEVLS010000002.1, read on the forward strand.
CAGTTCCAATGGCGAGAGCAATTGCCGCGATGCTTGGGTGAGCGACTCCGCAGCCGCGTCGATAGCCGTAAACGTTTGCTGATTTCTCACAGGTATTCCTTCAGTCGCGATGTCGCCGCTGGACGTGGCGCGGCCCCCGTGAGCGCGACCTCGGAGCAGGACAGGGAGAGGAATGTTTCCTGTCGTCCTTGGGTGCCGCGCCACGTGGAAAACGCTACGCGCCGGGCACCAATGCCCGCAACGGGCCGGAGTGCGACGTTCCCTGAATGTTTGCTCGCGGCTTAAGGGTCTGCCCTTCCGTGGGCGGCGCTGGCATGATTGCCGTGCGACCTGTCCTGTGATTGGAGGAATGAAACCGTGTTCTATCTCACACTTGTTATTTTTTCTTCAGCGGCGCATGCTTCGCGCCAGCCTGATCGGTGGCGCGCGAAAACGCCTTGTTTTCCAGTGTTTCGACGCGCTGTGACGTTCGCGAAATCATTCTCATCGGGCACCATGCCCGCACGCGAATGTTTCTATGCCGCGCGCATCTCTCGAAAAAAACAGCGCGAAAGGCATGCGCGAGCGAGAGAAATCAATCGGACAACTTACACATTATGCGCCTTATGGAGCTGCCGTTCTCAGGCCTAAGCCCATGCCTCTGGACTCGCTCGTAAGTCTTTGTTCTGGCGCGACTCGCTATCATAGAATCAGCCTCAAACTCACCGCCAGCCCAACAACACCAGCACCACGGCCACCAGGATCGCCGTCAGCGCCTTCCAGAACGCCAACGGATTGCGTTCCAGTAACGGCTGGCGCGTCTTGCGCGTGTACGCCGCGTTGGGATGGCTCAGGTCGTACACAAACTCCGACAGCGCCTGGTATCGCTTGTCTGGGTCCGGATGCGTGGCTCTGCGCAAGGTTTCGTCGAACCAGGCTGGAATGTCGCGTTCGTCGTCCAGCAGCGAACGGTACTGCAATCGTCGTTGTGCGGCCTTGGTGCTGGCCTTGGCGACTTCGGTTCCGAATGGCAGCCGGCCGGAAAGCATTTGATACGCGATGACGCCGAGGGAAAACAAATCCGAGCGTGACGTGCCCGCGTCGCCCAGAAAGCATTCAGGCGCGGTGTATTGCAACGTCCCTTGCGGCAGACGGTCGACGTCAGCGGCGCTCTCGACGATGCCGGCGACGCGAGTCGAACCGAAATCCACGATCTTCACCGTACCGGTGCTATCGATCATGATGTTTTCCGGTCGCAAATCCTGATGCAACATCTCCAGCCGATGAAACGCCTGCAGGCCCTTGGCAATCTGCTCGACGATGCCGCGTACGGTGGCCAGCTTGGGTTTGGGATGGTCGATCATCCATTGAGTCAGGGTCTGGCCGTCGATGAATTCGGTGACGGTATAGAGAAAGTTACGTTTGCGCGTCGGCGCGACGGCGCGAACCACATGCGGATTGTCGATGCGTCGCGCGATCCAATCTTCGAGCAGAAATCGCTCCAGATAAGCCGGATCGCCACGCAGATCGACGGACGGCGTCTTGATGACGACCGGAACTTCGGGGTCGGGTGAATCAGACGTTATGTCAATCGCCAGATAGACGTGGCTGCGGCTGCTGATATGGATGTCACGAACGATTCGATAGCCATCAAATGTCATCCGTGGCGCGAGCTCCGGAGGCAATGGCAGCTCGCTGAGTTTGTGATGAATCCCGGCGATGTCCGTTTCAGGCAGACTGTCGACACGAATCAGCTGGATGGTGAGGTTATCGTCGCTGCCTTGCTCAAGCGCTTCAGCCGCGATGGCCTCGGCGACAGCGTCCAAATCGTCGGACGGCTGTGACAACGCGGCGATGATGAACCGCGAGCTGACGTGCTCATGAATCCCATCGGTAGCCAGAATGAAAACGTCGCCCTGCCCCACGCTCACCGCGCGATATTCGATTTCGACTTGCGGCTTCACGCCGAGAGCGCGACCGAGATAGCTCTGGTGCTGGGAAACCCACACGCGATGGTCTTCGGTGAGTTGCTCGAGGGACTGGTCCCGTAACCGGTAGATTCTCGAATCGCCCACATGGAAGATGTGCGCCGTGGTGGACTTGAGCACCAGCGCGCTCAGCGTGCAGACATAGCCGCGGTCCTGATCGTATCGATATTGGCTCTGGCGTGTTTGCGAGTACAGCCAGGAGTTGATGGCCGTGAGCACACGCTGCGCCGAATGTTTCACCGACCACGCCGGCGACGTGCAGTAATAGTCCTCAAGGAAGCCTTTGACGGCCGCTTCGCTTGCGATCTGGCTGACGTTGCTGCTGCTCACACCGTCGGCCAACACGACGGCGATCCCTTTGGCGGTCAGTTGCGGCTCGTCAGGGATGCAGGCGCCGTGAAAGTCCTGATTGGTTTCCTTGCGGCCCGGGTCGGAATGCTGCCCAAGGGTGATTGCCAATCGCGTGGGCAGCATGCCGTTGGATCAAGCAGCGCGCGGGAACGCTTTTTTCTTCGCGCCCGTGCGCAAGTGCGTCGAATAGAGCGTCAATCCAGTAAAGGCGAGCCCGCCGACCAGATTGCCGATCACCGTGGGCAATTCGTTCCAGACGATGTAGTCCATCACGGAAAAGTTGCCGCCCATGATCAGCGCGGACGGAAATAGAAACATATTCACGACCGAGTGCTCGAAGGTCATGGCGAAGAACACCATGATGGGCATCCACATGGCAATGACCTTGCCGCTCACGGACGTGGAAATCATCGCGCCGACCACGCCCGTGGAGACCATCCAATTACACAGCACGCCCCGGATGAACAGCGTGAGCATGCCCGCCGCGCCATATTCTTTGTAACCCAGGGTGCGTGCCTCGCCGATGCCGGCGATGACTTTGCCGACTGCGTTCGGCTCGGTCGAAAATCCGTTCGTGAACACGATCGACATCATCACGGCCACCGTCACCGCACCGGCGAGGTTGCCCGTGAACACCAGGCCCCAGTTCTTCAACACGCCGCCGAGCGTCACGCCGGGTCGTTTGTCGATCAGCGCCAATGGCGACAGCACGAAGACGCCGGTCAACAGATCGAAGCCCAGCAGGTACAGCATGCAGAAGCCCACAGGAAACAGAATCGCGCCGATGATCGGATAGCCGGTCTGCTGAGAGACCGCAACCGCGAACACCGCCGCCAGCGCCAGAATGGCGCCGGCCATGTAGGCGCGAATCAAAGTGTCGCGGGTCGACATGAAAACTTTGGATTCTCCCGCGTCCACCATCTTGGTGACGAATTCGGACGGTGCCAGATAAGACATGGTTGTTCTAACGCCTCTTGAATGTGCGCGATTGGGATAACGGGGCTGGGATCGGTTCACTCGGCGCGTGACGCGAAGCGAGTGATGGGCGGGATCAGGAATGGCCCGCCATGGCAGCTGTGCCCTGTCGACCCGTCGTTGGATCGAACCTTCAGCGAGGAGCAAGTGCCATGCCAAGGATCGAAACAGGCATGGCGAGATGAAAGGCGGCGCAGATTGCGACTTGAAGCCGCCTTATTGACGTTTATATCGACGGATGACGCAATCGCGTGCGCCGTTACGGTGCAGTGAATAGAAGCTTCTGCCCCGTTCGAGATCAGCCCCCCGCGGCCAGATGCGAGACGAGATTCATCAGCGCGGCCGCGACGATGGCCACGGAGGACACGACGCGAAACCCGGAGCGGAATGGATGCTTGGCGAACATGGGTCAACGTTAGTCCGTTTGCCCCGCGAGCTCTAATCGTTTGTGCTTTTCGGGCTGATCGAGCGGCTCTATCATTCCCCCCTCCCCGGCTACCCATAGCTCGCCCGATGCCGACCTCCACGGATCACATGCAGTTCGCTCTGGTGGCTTTGGCCATGGTGCTCACGCCCGGGCCGAACATGATCTATCTGGTATCGCGCGCCATCTGTCAGGGCCGGTGGGCGGGACTGATCTCGCTAGGCGGGATCGCGCTCGGCTTCACGATCTATTTGCTGTGCGCGGCGCTAGGCATCACGGCCATCTTCATGTCCGTGCCACTTGCGTATGACGTGCTTCGCATCGCCGGAGCCATCTACCTGCTGTATCTGGCGTGGCAGGCCCTCAAGCCCGGTGGGCGATCGCCGTTCGAGGTGCGGGATCTGCCCCAGGACAGTCCGCGGCGACTGTTCGGCATGGGCCTGTTCACCAGCTTGTTGAATCCGAAGATCGCGATTCTGTACGTCTCGCTGCTGCCGCAATTCATTCAGCCCGAACACGGCAACGTGTTGCTGCAATCGATGGTGCTCGGGCTGACTCAGATCATGATCAGCGTGAGCGTGAATGCCGTCATCGTGGTCATGGCGGGCAGCGTGGCTATGTTCTTCGCATCACGCCCCACGTGGCAGGTCGCGCAGCGCTGGCTGATGGGCACGGTGCTCGCCGGCCTCGCTGTTCGGATGGCCGTCGAATCACGTCGTTAGCGTTCAGTGCGTGCACACCTTCGGACGCGCGAAGTCCACATGTTTGAAGATGAGCAGCTTGCGCTCCCAGGCGCTCGCATGTATCGAAGCGCCTAGCGATTGCGCCGTCGCCCGTTCGTGGCGCACGCCGTTGAGCTCGTACGTGACCCACGCGTCCGGCTTGTTTCTAAGCCGCTCCTTCAGAGAAAACATCACCAGCCCCTGATTGCGGTCGGCGAAATACTGCAGGTCCGGCTCCGATGAGGCCTTGATCATGGCGACGTCGTTCAGATACGGAAACAGATACGGCGGCTGCGGAATCAGCAGATGGTTCGACGTGCCCGCCTCGGTATGCAGGTTGCTGAACATCGCGATCGACGCTTCTGTCCGCAGGCCGATGTAAGGCGCAGTGCAGACGATGAACAGCGTGGCCGGCAACACATACAGCCACAACGGCCGCGACGGCGCGGAGGTGCCCCGCCAGGGCAAATGACTGAGCGCCGCTTCCGCCAGCAGCAGCATGCCAATGCCGCCATAAGCGACCCACATCAGCACCCAAACGGACTGATAAATATGCGAGGGCGCAATGTGCGCCTGCCGGCTGAACAGGGACAGAACCGCCACGACGGTGACCGCGCCGCCGATGACGACGCCGAACGGCAGGGCCTGGCCGAGGGCGCCGAAGCGATCGCGCAGGAACCGGAACAACCGTGCGCAGCTGTCGTAGAACCGCTGGCTCACCTCGCGCGGCACGGACAGGATGTACAGCGCGAGCACGAGGCTGGAGAAATCCATGTACCACGAGTACACGGAAATCGGGATCACGAAATGAAACATCAGCGCCAGGATCAGGCCGACCGCGAACCAGCGTTTCCAATACAAGGAGACGATCGCGATGGCCTCGACGATGAACGTGCTCCAGATCGCCAGATACTTGCCGGTGAGGCTGTCCTGCAATCCGAAGCCGTCGGCCAGCGGCATATACAACGCCACCGCGCAGCTGACGCGCGGATCCAGGAAGTCCGTATTGATCTTGTGGAAGATGCCGTAGAAATACATGATGGCCAACAGCGCTCGCGCCACGACCCGCATGTTTTCGTAAATGTTTTCTCGCATCTCGGTCGCGCTGCTATAGCGCAGGAGGGCGTGTGCGCAGATGACGAGGATGCTCGCGTTCATGAACGCGGCGATCATTTTGTTATTCCCTGCCACGGGCATCGCCACCGCGTATCGCGTCAGCATCACGCCGGCGAGCAGGAACAGCAGCGGCGTCCATCGAGGACGCCACACCAGCAACAGCGCCACCGCAATCGCCGCCCAGGTCATCAGCCCCAGCAATGCGCCATCGCGAAAGATCAGCATGCCGCGATCGCCGGCCAGGCTGAAAATCGCAGCGGCCGCCCACACTGGCGAAAACGCAATCAAACCATCGGCGGCGGCGTGGTCGCCGGCCTGGCTGACCGCCGGACGCAAGTGACGCCAGAAGCCGACGAGTGAACGGTCCGCGCGGGCGCTCATTCTCCCCTGTTCCCCTTCTTTGCTGTGTTTATCGACCAACGACGCGCGCGCCCCCTGGATGGCGAGGCTGGCGGAGTCTGCCTGCGGCGCACTGCGGGCGCTACCTGTTACCAGGCTGCGTCATCGTGGCGCGCCACTAGTGGAAGCTCGCAATCGGGGCTGGTCGGATAGAAGCGAAAAACGTGCCGACCTGATCACAATGAATGCCAACGCTTGTTTGGAGTAATATTCGCGGCACCTCTGAGGAGGAGTTCGCATGGTTTCCCGCAGAAAATGGGCACTGTTGTTTCTCGCCGCGCTGGCGCTCGCCGGTGCGTACGACGCAGTGCGGAACTTGCCCGTGCTGAGTGGTTGTAATTTCTACTCCGACTGCCCCGACGATTCTGCAACGGGCACCGCCGCAGCCCGCGATTGAAGTGACCGAGCGCGCTCCCGATAACTGGCTGCTGTACGACGGCGAATGCCCCTTTTGCTCGCGTTACGTTGTTCACGTGCGCCTGCGAGAAGCAGTCGGGCCCGTGACCTTGGCCAATGCACGTGAGTGTCCCCAGCTCGTCGACGAGGTACGTCGACTCGGCTACGACGTCGATGCCGGCATGGTTCTCAAACTCAACGGACGCTACTATCACGGCGCCGATTGCATCCACGCCCTGGCGCTGCTGACGACGCCGGCCGGGTGGTTCAATCGCATCAATTCACTCATGTTCCGTTCCCGCACCTTCTCACGCTTTTCGTATCCGATCCTGCGAGCCGGACGAAATCTCACATTGAAGCTGCTGGGGCGTTCACGCTTTCAGCCCACGCTGGACGCTTGATCGCAAGCTCATCGCAAGGCCGCTGCCAGCTCTAGCCCGGGCACGTGATGCAGCTTGCCGATCTCCTGATTGGTGATATCGACGAAGTCCCGCGCAGCCGGCGATAAGTGATGCCAATGCCGGAACGCCCAGCCGATCGAGATCGGCGGCAGATCGCTGATGAGCACCGCTTTCACCGAGCCGCTCTTTTCGAAGTTGTACGCATGCACCGCGGGCACGATGGCCTGGCCGAGTCCGAGCTCGACGAACAGCTTCGCGGTATCGAAGTCGTCGAACACCACTTCCGCCTTCAGCTCCACGCCACGATGCAGGGCCGCCTGCTCGATGGCGCTGTGATGTGTGGTGCCCCCGGCCAGGCCGAGGTAACGAATGCCTTTGAGATCTTGCAGGCGGAGTTTGCGTCGGCGTGACAGGTCGTCGTTCTTGGTGGTCAGCAGGAACAGCCGCTGCCTGGCGATGGTTTTTTCGTTGATGCCGCGCGCCGGCTCACCGGTGGTGACGAAGCCCAGGTCGGCCCGACTCAGCCGAAGAATCTCGAAACATCGGCGCGTCGAGCTGGCGGGGAGAAAGCGCAAGTTGACGCCCGGATGCTCTTTGCGAAAGCGCACGACGGCGTGCCTCATGAAATGCCGGACCGTCGTGCCGCCGGTGGTGATGGTCAACGTGTCCGACTCGCCATGCCGTAGGGCGCGCACTCTCTGCAGCCCGACCTCGATCGCATCCAAACCTTCCAGCGCGAAGTCCTTGAGCACCCTCCCTGCTGCGGTGGGTTGGATGCCGCGCGCATGGCGCTCGAAGAGCCGGATGCCGAGCTCTGCTTCCAGCCGTGCGATGTGCTGGCTCACCGAGGACTGCGTCCGTTGCAGCTCGCGCGCCAGCGAGCTCATGCTGCCGGCTTCGCAGGCGGCAACCAAGATCCGAAGGTCTTCGAGGGTCATGTCGAGCTATAAGCGGCAGCTTGGATCAATACCGTCCACCTTAGCGTTGACTAATAGCTACGTAAATGGAATCGTGACCCACGAGTCATCGGGGGGCATTCCGTGAAGGGTCAACGACTTTCGACGATGGACATCGTCGCCATGAAGCGCCGGGGCGAGCGAATCGCAGCGCTTACCGCTTACGACTACACGTCCGCGCAGATGATCGACGCAGCCGGGGTGCCGTTCATCCTGATCGGCGACACCTTGGGGATGGTCGTGCAAGGTCAAGACACGACGCTGCCGGTGACGCTGGACCAGATCATCTATCACTCGCAGATGGTCGCGCGCGGCAGCCAGCGGGCGCTGCTCGTGGGCGATATGCCTTTTATGAGCTATCAAGTGTCCGTAGAGGATGCACTACGCAACTCGGCGCGTTTGCTGACCGAAGGCAAAGTGGGTGCAGTGAAGATCGAAGGCGGCGCTTCGATCGCACCGACCATCGAGCGACTGGTCAACGTCGGCATCCCGGTGTGCGGTCATCTCGGCTTCACGCCGCAATCCGTGCACGCCATGGGCGGTCCGCGAATCCAAGGGAAGGAGCCTTCGGCGGCAGCGTCCCTGGTCGCCGATGCCAAAGCGCTCGAGGCCGCGGGAGCTTTCGCCATCGTGCTGGAGCTGGTTCCTGCCACCGTCGCTCAGGAGATCTCGCGGCGAGTGTCGATCCCGACTATCGGCATCGGCGCCGGCCCCCACTGCGATGGCGAGGTGCAGGTATTCCACGACCTGTTCGGGCTGTACAGCGATTTAAAGCCGCGCCACACGCGGCGTTACTTGAAGGTGGCGGAGGACATCGCGTCCGCCACCCGTCAGTTCATCCGGGATGTCTCCGAAGGAACATTCCCGGGCGCCGAGCAAACGTCCGATCTGGGGGCGGAAGCCAAAGAGCGCTTCCGCGCTTTACTGACCGTCTGATAACCTCGTGGGCCCGTCTCCGCCTGGCTTCCTGGTCGAATCGACGTGTCGCACCCGATCCTGCCCAAGCGCGCCATCGCCGCGCATTTTCTGCCCGATCGATATCGTTACTGGTACTCGTTGAGCAAACTCGCCATTGACCCGCTGTACGCGGCCGCGCCGGGAGCGTTTCGCGACGCGTCCGAGCCGGTGCTGGATCTGGGCTGCGGAATTGGATTGCTGCTGCATTGTCTGCGCGCCAGCGGCCGTAACCTGCCCTATCTGGGCGTGGACACGGACGCTGTGAAGATCGAAGCCGCGCGCAACGCCTCAGCCCGTGGCTGTCACAACGATGCGAGCTTCGAAGTCTGTGACTTGAGCGTTCGATTCCCGGCGCATCGAGGCAGCGTGGCGCTGCTGGACGTGCTGCAGTACCTGCCCCTGCCGGCGCAGGGAACGTTGCTGTCGCAGGCGGCCGAATGCGTCAGCAAGAAGGGCCAGCTGGTGATCCGCACCGGGCTGGCCGATGGCAGTTGGCGAAGCGCGATGACGCGGGCCACCGACCGCTTGGGGCATTGGGTCGGCTGGATGAAAACCTCGTTCAAGGCGCAACCCAGCGCGCAGGAGTTGCGCGCCGGGCTGCGCCGTCACGGTCTGCGGGCCGAGTTCAAGCCGCTGTGGGGCCGGACGCCATTCAACAACTGGTTGGTGGTGGCCCAGCGCCCTTGAACCTCAGAGCCGCCTCCATCAAGGATAGATCTCGAACTCCTTGAGACCATAATTGCGCGCCGTCGTGCCTCGCCTGAGCGCAAACACGCGAATGTACCGGCTAGCCCCGCCCAACCCGCGAATGTCGTCGATGCCGCCGTCGCCACTGCTCGTGCGGTAGATCGTCGCCCAGTTGTTCGGGGCCAGCATGGTCTGGATCATGTACTCGGATGCATGCGCGCTGTCCCAAGTCAGACGCACGCGAGAGATCGCATAGCTCTGGCCCAAGTCGACATAGATCCATTGTTTGTCCTGACCAGCGACGCTGCGCCAGCTAGTTGCAGCGCTGCCATCCGTAACGTTAACAGGGCTATATGTGCTGCTTTCCGTGGTGCTCGGATACGCTCTCCTGCCGCGGGCGAGATTGACTGGCGCCTCGGTCACCGCAAGCATCCTGCCGAACTGCCTCCAGCCACTTGCTTCCAGCGGTCGTTCGCCACTCAAGAACGTGAGTCGGTCGCTGCCGCTCGCCTGCGGCCAGATTTCGACCACTTCCAGCTGCAAGCCTCGCTGGACGCCGGCCGCAAGTCGCTCGCCCAGATATAACGGATAGTCGCCCTCATCGACCGGTCCACCGCCATTGCGAGTGACACCGAAGGCGCCCGTGCCGGTTTCAGAGAGCCCGAAACGTTTGCTACGGGCCAGCGCGAATTCGATGGCGGCCGGCAGGCCCCAGCCGCGCCTTGGATTCCAATAGTCGGCGGCCGGGTGATCCCAGATCGCGCGACGATTGGCTGGATTGGCGAGCCATTCGGCGAGCGTCACGTTCTGTCCGCTGCTCCAATCGTGATACGCGCTCTTATCGCGCGAGCGAGTCGGATTCCAGATCGGGCTGTAATGCGTGGGCGCAACGATGTCGACGTACTCATCGCCCGGATAGCTGCTCTCCTCGGTCAAGCCATAGTTCGCATACGAAGCCGAAGGGCTCCACATGGTCTCTATGACCATGCCGTGCGTATTCGCGTAGGCGTGCGCGAGATTGGCGACGTGTCGCCAGGCGGCGATGTAGGCGGCGCGAGTCGCTTCGCTTCGCACGCGCCAACCATACCAATTGCCGTTCTGTTCCCAGCCGATACGCAGGTAGATCTTGGCAAAGCCCTGGTTCTTGAAGGCGTCGAAGATCGCGGGCCAGACGCGGTGGCGGCCGGTGGCGGGATTCTCCAGATCGTACTTGCCGGCGGCGACGTCATTCATCATCGCGACCGCGGCCGTCTCGCTATACACACCGCGATTCGGATCGCCCTCGGGCAAGTCCAACTGAAACACCGTGGGGTCGTCGGTGAGCCCGACGCTGACGATGGGAATCAGATCGGGCCGGCCCTGGGCATCGAGTCGATTCAAATGTTCCGCCGAGCACAGTCTGGCGAGATTGCCCGCCGCCCAGGTCGCGTTGTTGCGCCACTTCGGATCGTACGTCCCGGGACTCCAGATGGGCTCGCGATAGTCGACGAATACATTGGTGGAATGGGGGATCTGCTGAACGATATCGACGAACGATCGATACTGCGGCGCCGCCGTTGCAGGCGTCGCGTCGCCAACGAAAAAGCCGAGCTTGTCGAACTGCTGTGCATGGGCCGCCACCGCGCCCATCAACATCCACAATCCCAGCGACCGTGCTGCTGCTCTCAAGGGGATCTCCTTTGCTGCTGGCCCGCAAGTCGTTCACGGGCTCCTTGGCGCGGTTCAGATGTCCGCGTGCACAGGATCCGCGAGGTGCAGGAAATTGTTGATGAGCGCGAGTTCCAATTTCAGACCGGCAAAGCGGGCGAAGGTGCTTCAGTGTTTTCCTTGAGCGCCCTAAGTGAGCTGCCTAATTCTTTTTCTAACAAACGCAATAATGCGCTTTCGTGGGGACGAAGATAGAAATGTCCGCCGTTGAACCAATGTAGTGCAAAGCTCGCGAGGGTTTCCTCGCGCCAGGCCGCGAGTTGTTGCAATTTGATTTCATCGTCTCGACCCGCCAGCACTCGCAATGGAACGGGCAAGCGCGCCGGGCCGCGATAGCGGAAGCTGTTACAGATCCCATAGTCGGCACCGAGCGCGTCGATCGCCGCACGCAGCATCTCCGGACAAGCGAACACCTCTTCCGGGGCGCCGCCAAAGTGACGCAGATCACGGATCAAGGCGTCGTCATCGTCACGTCCCGAGAAGCGCCAGCAGTCCGTAGACGGACCCGGACTGGCCGATGCGAACATCACTAGCGGCAGCGGCCGCTGCTGTAGCTGCAGCAGGCTCGCCATGCCGTACGCCAGCAGCCCGCCCATGCTATGCCCGAACAAGGCGTAGGGCCTTTCCAGCACTGGCGCATGCTCCAGACACAGCTGCTCCACCAATGCATCAAAATCAGTGCTGAAGCGTTCGCCAGCGCGCGCGCCGCGACCGGGCAATTCGATCGGGATCACCTCGATCCAGCGCGGCACCCGCAAGCGCCAGCGCTGGTACATCGCCGCGCTGGCGCCGCCGCAGGGAAGACAAAGCAGTGCGATCGAACTGCCCTGCTTCATGCTCCGGGTGCCGACTCGGCCGTGGCGGCCTCGCTCGGCGCATTGCTGGACTGGGCCTCTGCCGCGGTCTTCTTCGCGTGCTCTTCCATCCAGATGCGCAGCGATTTGGGACGCATGTCCGTCCAGACTTTGCCGACATAGTCCAGGCAGGTCTTTTTATCGCCGGCTACGCCCGTGTCGGTCCAGCCGCGCGGAATCTCCATGCCGTCCAGCCACAGGGAATATTGCTCTTCCTCGTTCACCAGCACGCGGAACTTGCCATTCTCGTCGTCGAACCCACCGGCCATGGCGCCCTCCTCGAAATTGCCAATGCGATAAGCCGCGCGATGCTAGCGGGAGGGTCGGAGTGAGGCTCGGTCGAATCGAGGCCCATCACGGCATCAGGAGGGCATGAGCTCGCAGTCTCCGGGAATTGCGCATGAAACGACGCAACCCTGGACGCCCTCGGCGTCGTCTCGCCGAGCGGTCAGGCATGGATTGTTGGTTGGTTCAGTCGCGACGAGGGTGCGGACAATGACTACATCGATGGGACTTGGATGTGACTTCGGTGGTCACTTGACGCCGGCGATGCCCAGATTGATCCAGCCGTGATCGTGACCGCGCACCTGTGAGCGCTGCAGACGTTCGACTGAGCGGCAGCCGGCGCGCTTCAACGCCTGCTCGAGATATCGAAACGAAAACACGGCCAGATGCCAGTTGGGATGGCCCAACGTGCCCACGCCGTCGCCGTAGGAGAAGATGCGGCCCGACGCCCAGCGGCACGGATCCTTCTGCTCGTTGAAGCGAAACCAGCCATCCTGCTCGTAGTCACGGGAGCGTCGCTCCTCGGCGTCGACGAAGGCTTTGCAGATCTTCAGCCCATCGGGCACCCAGATCTCCAGGCGGCCGCCTGGCGAGACAATGCGCGCCCACTCGGCGAGCACGGCTTCAGTGTTGTACCAGGGGATGTGCTCCAGGATGTGACTCGCGTACACCACTTCGAAGGCGCCGTCGGCGAATGGCAAGCGTTTGGCGGCGTCCCACACATAGTCGACGTTGGAAGCGGGAACCACGTTGAGCGTCTCGAAGCCGTCGATGCGCTGCGCGCCCGGGCCGATCTCGAGTTTGCGATGTGGTCGCGAGCGACGGCTGATGAGGTGCGCCGGAGTCAGCACCGCCTTGTGAAGCACCGTGAGCGGCAGATTCACGATGCGTTGACCGGCAAAGAACGCGCGTTTGGCGGCCGGACGGAAGCGAGGCGGAAGCAGTGACTGGAGCGCGTTCAACGAGTGTCCTCCGTCATGAAGGAATTGCACGACACATGCCGAAGTCCAGGCAAGTGTACAGGCAATCTATTCCTTGCGCATGAAGGTGCTGTGACTGACGGCAACTCGCGACAGCAACAGCAACGCTGCAACACTAAGTCTGTATCGATTGGGTGTGTGTTGACTGGGTCCACGGCAGCTTGTCGAGATCGAGATTGCCGCCGGTCAGGATGATTCCGATGCGGCGTCCGGGAAGATCGAGTTGACCATCCACCAATGCGCCATAGGCGACCGCGCCGGAAGGCTCTACGATGATCTTCATCACTTCCCAGATCGCGCGCATGGCGTGAAGAATCTCCGTTTCGGACACTGTCACGATGCCATCGACGTGGAGTTGTATCTGTTCGAACGTGAGCTCACCGAGCGAGGAGCGCAAACCATCGGCGATGGTGTTGGGTGACGTGCACGGAATGATACGACCCGCGGCCAGCGACTGCGCGGCGTCGTCCGCACCTTTGGGCTCGACGCCGAGCACACGAATCTCCGGATTGATACTCTTCACCGCGACCGACACTCCGCTGATCAGTCCACCCCCGCCCACCGGACATAGAACGTCCGTGAGGTCCGGAACGTCTTCCAGCAGCTCGATGGCGGTCGTGCCCTGCCCGGCCATCACCCGCTCATCGTTGTAGGGATGGATGAATGTTGCGCCGGTGCGCTCCGCCACATCCTTGGCGGTCTTCTCCCGTGACGCCAGGGTGGGCTCGCACTGGATCACTTCAGCGCCGTAGCGAAGCACCGAGGCAAGCTTGGCCTGCGGCGAATTCGAAGGCATCACGATGTATGCCGGAATGCCGCGCAACCTGGCGGCTCGCGCGAGTGCGGCGGCGTGATTGCCGGACGAATGCGTGACGACGCCGCGTTGGGCCTGCTCATCGGAAAGCAGGGCAACCGCATTGGTCGCGCCGCGGGCTTTGAAGGCGCCGATCTTCTGCAGATTCTCACATTTGAAAAACAGCTGCGCCCCTGCCTTCTCGTTGAGCGCCGCGCTGCTCATGACCGGCGTGCGATGAATGCGATCTCGAATGCGTGTGTGCGCGGCCCGGATGTCCGCCAGAGTCAGAGTCATGGGGATCCTCATCGATGGCGCCATTTCCAACGGCGTGGGTGGATTATAAGCCGATGCGGCGGATTACCGTGGCTGGCTAGCGCGATGGCTTCGATCAGGCCGAGCTTCATGAGCCCCGGGCGATGCGCGATCCTTCAGGGCCTTCAAGCGCCCCATAGTGCCACAGAAACGAGCGCCCCACGAACGAGCGCCCCATGGATGACGCATAAAAAAAGGCCGCTCACAGGAGCGGCCCTTCAAACGACCGGCAACGCGACCGGGTTTTAAAGCCTACACTCAGTCTCTGGCACGCCGCTTACGCGCTCCCACTTGTAAGCGACGGCGGGTTTGCCTCGCGGCAAATACTCGATACGCAGCGACTCGCCATTTCGACGCACCGTCAACACCATTTGCCTGGTGCGCTCCCGCTGCAGCTCCAGAGGATCGACGAACTCGAGCACTTCGTCGCCATCGCGCAAACCCGCGACGGCGGCGGCGCTGCCTTTCACCAATCCCTTCACGATCTTCGGCTGGCCATTGAGCGAGGCATTGTCGAAGCCCAGCACGTACGGACGCTCCTGGTGCTTGGCCACCTTGAAACACGGAGCGAAGCTGTTTTTCGGCGGCACCAGCAATTTGCCCGCGACCATATCGTCGTAGTCGCGTTGGGCGCGCGGGCCGATCTCGGCGGTGACGAGCTTCACCCAATCTTCGATAGACGGCGGCTCGCCCGACTGCTTGCTTTCGAACATCGGCACGACCAGGTCATCGAGGCTGCGCTTGCCGCCCGACTTGGCGCGAATCTGCGCATCAACCTTGGCCAGATACATGAAGCCGCGGCCATAGGGCACGCGCTGCGCGCTCCAGTCGCTCCAGAAGATCTTGGCGGCTTCCCGGTTGGTCAGTCGCACATACGGATTGGTGTAGTAGCCCGCCGCGCGCTCGTTCACCTCGTGCTGAAACTGATCGAGGCTCGTGACACCCGCGCGATGTGACAACAGGATGGAGTAGTACTCCGCCGCGCCTTCCGAATACCAAGCCGTGTCGCCGTGGTCGCCCGACATCGCCGGCCAGTTGTGGGTCATCTCGTGAGCCAGCAGCGACTGCAGACTATCGAGCGTGGGCGCGGTCGACTCGCTCCAACCGAACGTGAAGGAGCGTGCGAGCGCGGTGCCGCCGTTGCCGTGGTTGAAGTTCTTGCGAATGAAGACGCGATACGGCTGGCCTTCATCGTGGAAGAACTTGGACATGTAGCCGTAAAGGTGCTGGATGCCCTGCGCGAGCGCGTCGGTATCGACCGGCGGCTGCAACAGCCAGTACATGCCGAACTCGGGTGTGGGCTGCGCCGGGTAGCTCTGCAAGGGACCTGCGGCGTAGAAGCTGAAAGCGATCGTGCTCGCAGGAACGGTCGCATCGACATCGCCCTCGCCCAGGCTCCACACGCCGCGTGAGCCCGGCGCCACGGCCGACAAGTCCCACTTCAGACTGACGCGATAGGCAAACGTGGTATCTGGAATCGGAATGAATGTGACACCGGCGCCGGTCATGCCGCCGCCATTGGCGCGCAGATCGAATAACGGGCCATTGCGAGTCGTCGGTGTGATCTCCCGAGGCGGCGCGCGGAAGGTGATGACGACGTCGCCTTGAGTGGCGCGAGCGGCGAGCCAGCGGCGCTCGGCCATGGTCGGCGTCGGCGGATCATCCTGGAGCGTCAGTGGCAGATCACCGGCAGCATCGCGCGCCTTGAGCGCGTCGCCGTCATATCGGGCGGTGGGGATGGAGACGACCACCACGGGCATCTTCACCAGCGTCGCGCCGGCGGCGACGTTCGGTGATTCGAGGGTCATGCGGCCTTCGACATAGTCGAAGTTGCCGTCGGTCGCGTGCGGCTTGAGCTCGAGCTGCAACGCCGGCGGCGGCGTCTCGCTCTGGGCCGTGGCAAGGCCCGGGAATATGCCCACCAACAGTGCGAGCGCCCCGCTGAGCCACCGGCCGTGTCCTGCCAACCGCATGAGGTTCCTCCCTTTCATGGGCGACATTCTGCGGTGGACAGGCCGAATTTTTCTTTCGAAATCGGGCGGTCGGGCGTGCGGCTATGAATTGTTAATGCATCTGTGATCAAGACCGCATTTTTTGAGCACGCCCGCCGGAGCCGAGCCGCTCGCGGCTCAAACGCGGTTGATGTCGACCGGCGCTTCAACCAGCTGACCGGGGGCGCTCACGCTGCCGAGATAAACGATGCCGACGATGTGGTCTTCCGGGGCGAGTCCGCACAGCGCTTTGACCTCAGGGTCGTAGGCGGCGGCGCCCGTCTTCCACATGGCGCCGAAGCCGAGCCCGTGCGCGGCCAGCAGCATGTTCTGAATGGCGGCGCTCACCGCGCACACCTGCTCGATCTCCGGGATCTTGCCTTTGCTGATTTTCGCACCGACCACCATTACGACCGGCGCGCGCAACGCTTTGCCTCGTTCGGCCGCGAGATGCTCCTCGGTCGAGTTCGGCACACGCGAGCGCAGACAATTGGCCATCACATCGCCCAGTTTTTCGCGAGCTGCGCCTTCGAACACGGTGAATCGCCAGGGCCGCAGCCGACCATGATCCGGCGCACGCGTGCCGGCGCGAACGATCTGCTCGAGCTGAGTCGCATTCGGGGCCGGCGCATCGAGCTTCTTGGGAGAAGTCCGCGACTGAATGCCTTCCAACAAATCCATCTCGTACCCTCTACAGCGAACGGACCTGCATGGCCAGGTGCAGCCGGTCGCCCTTCATCGTGCACATCGAAATGTCCGCGCCGCCCGGCACCTCCCATGTTCGCGCCAGGGCTTGCGAAGGAATGTAGACCGGCAGTTTGAACTGCGTATCGATCTGAATCTTCACATTGGGAATGCGTGGCGAGGCCGACGCGAGACAACGCCCCATGGACCACATGCCATGCGCCACCGCCTGCTTGAAACCGAACATCTGCGCCGTGCGGGCCGTCAGATGGATCGGATTGAAGTCGCCGGAGACGCGGGCGTAACGCCAACCGGTGTTCTCCGAGACCTCGAGCGTGTCCGTCAGCACCCCGTTCTCGGGATGCGTGGAGCGTTCGATCACGGGGCGCTTGCTGCCCTCTTTGGGTCCTGAGTTGCCGCGAGCAAACATGGTGCTCACCTCTTCCCACACGACCGCGCCGTTCTGCTCGAAGCTGGTGGTGAAGTCGTACTCCTGGCCGAAGTCGGTCACGCGCATGGTGTCGAAGTACACGCGCATCCGCAGTGGTGCGCGCTCATCGACCGGTGCGAGCACGCGGATGGTGTTACGCAGATGAATCAGCCCGAGCACCTTCACCGGGAAATTCTTCACGACGAACAACTGCATGTGCAGCGGCATCGCAAGCACGTGCAGATAGGCCGGCGGGAGCCCTTGCGCCGACGCCGGCACCGCGCACACCTCGCGATATTTGCGGATGTGAGCCGCCGACAGCACCACTTTGCGAGCTTCGAGCTCCACCGGCTCGATCGTCGTGCCATCGGGCGCGCTGTAAGGCTTGCGGCCGAGCAGCACGCGCGCATAGGCCGGGACCATCGAGGGGCGGCGGGCAAAAGAGATCTTGGTCGGTGATGACATCAATGAGCGGCTAGTCAAAAGCTAGTCAGGGGCAATGGCGCGGCACAATGATCGCTGTTTCATCGCAGGCGGCGACACTCAAGGCGCGACGCGGTCGATGATGATAGTCAACGGACCGCTGTCCTTGCCGAATTCGTATTCGGCCTCGCCATACAAATCTCCGCTTTGCTGCTGGGGCGCGCCGGAGCGCGACAACCGTGCAACAACTACCACCTTCGGCACGGTGGCGATGGAGCGGGCCGGGATCATCGCATCACTTTCGGTGAGTGTCACATTCAACGGCAGATTGGTGCCGCTGTGCCGTTGCACCGCCAGTGGCGGACCGCCGGCGCTCGGGTCGCGGGCCAGGATGAAGAGCGGCATGGCGCCCGTGACCTGCTGCCGCAATTGCGGCGAGATCGAGATCGAGACCGGGATCGCGCGCGAGCCGCTTGCCGCCGGCGCCGCTGGACTCGAGGAGGTCGGCGGCATTGCGCTCGCCTGCCCGCCTTCGCCGAGTTGCTCATCCAGGTCCTGAATCTGTCTTTCCAGCACGCCCCGCAATTCCTCCGGCGGGTTCTGCGCCATGAGCAGTTGCAGGCGATCGCGGCCACGACGCAGATCGCCCGCTCGCAACGCTGCGACGCTGCCGTACCAGAGCGCCTTGGGATGATTGGGGGCCATGGTCAGCGCCGTATCGAAGAGCTTGCCGGCGCGACCGGTGAGCGAGGCTTCATCGGTGAGCGCGAGCGCCTCGCCGAGGCCGATCAGCGCATCGACGTTCTGACCTTGCGTGAGGTCGTAGGCCTGCTGAAACGCGTCGGCCGCGCGGGCATAGCGTCCCAGGCGGGTGTAGGTGTTGCCGAGCAGGAGCCAGCCTTCGAGGTTCTTCGGATCCTGCTTGAGCTTCGCCTCCAAACCGCTGATGGCCTCCTCCATGTTGCCCGCCTGAGTGGCTGCGACCTGCGCCGCCTTCCAGTCCCAATTGCTGAGCCCGGCGTACATGAGGATGGCCAGCAGCGGCAGTAGCAGGCCGACCGCGAGGCCTGACAAGCGGCGCTCGGAGCGATAGGCGGTGATGTCCGTCGAATCGCTCGATGCGTTCGATGTCTGCGCGCGGAACAGCGGCAGCACCATCCACAACAGCGCCGCCAGCAGCATGGCGACGCAGACGATGATGAAGGTGGTCACGAGGCACCCAGGCCGGGATCGGAGGGATCGGTGTCGGGCAATTTGGATTTGCGCGAGATGACGATGGCCGCGGCGATGCCGCCGCCAACGACGAGCAGCGCCGGGGCGGCCCACAGGAGCCAGGTGCGAGGCGCCACCGGCGGCTTGTAGAGCACATAGTCGCCGTAGCGATCCGTCATGTATTGCAAGATCTCCTGATCGCTCTTGCCGGCAGCCATGAGCTCGCGCAGCTGGCGCCGCAGATCGACCGCGAGTTGCGCGTTCGAATCCGCAATGGTTTCGCTACGGCACACCAGACAGCGCAGTTCGCGCGCCAGGCGCTCATAGCGAGCTTGCATGGCGGGATCTTCGAACGCCGGCGCCCTGTCGATGGCGAACGCCTGCAGCCCGAACAGCGTGACGATCGCTGCTAACAAAACATGTTTCATGGCGACACCGCCCTGGCCTGTGCCAACAGCGGCACGAACTCCTGTTCCCAGATCTGCACCGTTATCGGCGCGATATGTTTCTTGAGGACCTTGCCGTCGGCGCCGATCAGGAACGTTTCCGGCGCACCGTACACACCCCAGTCGATGGCGACGCGGCCTTCGCCGTCGAACGCGCTCACCACGTATGGATCGCCCAGCTGCTGCAGCCAGCTCAAGGCCTGCTGACGATCGTCGTTCCAATTCAAACCGACGATCGGCACTTCGCCGCGCCGGGCGATCTCGAGCAGCGCGCCGTGCTCCTGTCGGCAGCCGACGCACCACGTGCCCCAGACATTCAATACATACGGCTTGCCGGCGAACTCGCGGTTGGAAAAGGTCTTCGAAGGATCATCCAGCCGCGTGAGCTCGAAAATCGGCGCGGGCTTGCCGATCAGCGGCGAAGGCAACGTTTGTTTGTCCCGCCCCAGGCCGAAATACAGAAAACCGACGAGTGCAGCGAACAGCCCGATGGGAACCAGATACTTGATCATGCGATGGCGAGACTCAGGCTGTTTTCGCGCCGGCGGCGTCGGGGACGCCTTCGTTGGCGGTGACGCGCTTGCGATAGCGTCGATCGCACGCCGCGATGATGCCACCCAGCGCCATGATGGCCGCACCCAGCCAGATGAACCGCACCATGGGCTTGTACTGCAGGCGCAGGCTCCAGGCGCCCTCTCCGAGCGGCTCGCCCATGGCGACGAACAGGTCGCGATGCCAGTGCGCATCGATGCCCGCTTCGGTCATTGCGTTCTTCTGCACGCGGTACACGCGCTTCTGTGGGTGCACGACGGCCACTTGCTCGCCGTCACGCGTGATGACCACTTCGCTCTGCACGGCTTCGTAGTTCGGACCAGCCACGTCCTCGATCTTGGTCATGGTGAATTCGAAGCCGGCGTGCTGGGCGCTCTGACCGGGCTTCAAGCTCAGATCGGTTTCTTCCTTGTACGACTCCACGGTGGTCGCGCCCACGATGAACACGGCGAGACCGAAGTGCGCGACGCTCATGCCGATGATGCTCGCCGGCAGCGAATGTCCCTTGCGCCAGCGGCTGATCGGATCGACCAGCGCTGCGCCGGCCACCCAGAACGCGGCGATCAGGCCGACGCAGGTCATTACGCCATTCCAACCATAGGCGACCACCGGGATGGCGATGCCGAGCACCACCGCCACGATCAGCAGGATGCCCAGGATCTTCTTGGTCGATTCGAACGAGGCTTTTTTCCAGGCCGCGTGCATGCCCGGCGCCAGCAGGAACACCAGCGGCAGCATGGGGACCAGGAACATCGCCTCGAAGTACGGCGGACCGACCGACACCTTATCGAGGCCGAAGGCATCCATGAACATGGGGTACGTCGTGCCAATCAGGATGAGCGCGGTGGCGGCCACCAGCAGCACGTTGTTCAACAGCAGGAACGTTTCGCGGGACACTGGCGCGAAGCCGGCATTGGAGCGAAACAGCGGCGCACGCCAGGCATAAAGACCCAACGCGGCGCCCACGCAGATGCCCAGGAACGACAGGATGAACAAGCCGCGACCCGGGTCGCTTGCGAATGCGTGCACGGACTCGATCACACCGGAGCGAACCAGGAACGTGCCGAGCAGCGACAGCGAGAACGCCGTGATCGACAGCAGCAGCGTCCAGCTCTTGAACAGGCCGCGCTTTTCCGTGGCCGCCAGCGAGTGAATCAAGGCGGTTCCGATCAGCCAGGGCATGAACGACGCGTTCTCCACCGGATCCCAGAACCACCAGCCGCCCCAGCCCAGTTCGTAGTACGCCCACCAGCTGCCGAGCGCGATGCCGATGGTCAGAAACATCCACGCAACCGTGGCCCACGGACGCACCCACCGCGCCCACAGCGAGTCGAGCTTGCCTTCCAACATCGCGGCGACCGCGAAGGCGAACGGCACGGAGAAACCGACGTAGCCGGTGTAGAGCATGGGCGGGTGAATCGTCAACGCCGGATCCTGCAGCAGTGGATTCAGATCGCGACCATCGGGCGCGGCCGGCCACAGGCGCAGGAACGGGTTCGAGGTCATCAGGATGAACAAGGCGAAACCGGCGCTGATCAGGCCCAGCACGCCGAGCACACGACTGGTCATCTGCTGCGGCATGTTGCCGCTGAACGCGACGACTGCCAGCGACCAGGTCGCCTGCACCAGCAGCCATAACAACAGCGAGCCTTCATGCGCGCCCCAAACGGCGGCGAAGCGATAGAACGTCGGCAACTCCGAGTTGGAGTTCTGCGCGACGTACAGCACCGAAAAGTCGTTCTGATTGAAGACGTATGCGAGACAGGCGAACGAGAACAGGGTGAACACCCAGTGACCGGCCACCGCGCGATTGGCGAGCGCGATCCAATGCGGCCGCCGCCAATGCGCGCCCGCCAGGCCGAAGAACGCCTGCGGCAGCGACAGGCAGAACGCCAGGATCAGCGCGAAGTGTCCGAGTTCTGCAGCCATCTGGTTTCCTAGGTGCTGGGCAGCGGCCCGGTTGGCGTGGGTTTCTCGTGCTGCTTCTTCAGTGACTTGGCCACTTCGGGCGGCATGTAGTTCTCATCGTGCTTGGCGAGCACTTCCTCGGCCACGAACACGCCGTCGGGCCCCATGCGTCCACGGGCGATCACGCCCTGCCCCTCACGGAACAAATCGGGCAGCACGCCGGTGTAACTCACTTTCACGTTGTGCGCGTAGTCGGTGAGCTCGAAATGGGCCATCAGACTGCCCGGCTCGCGCGTGAAGCTGCCTTCCGGGACCATGCCGCCGACGCGGAACACGCGATCGGTCGGCGCCTTGCCGGCAGTCACATCCGAGGGCGAATAAAAATACAGCAGATTGTCCTGGAACGCGGTCAGCGCGAAGGCGACGGCTCCGCCCACGCCCAGCACGATCAGCGAGACCAGCGCCATGCGACGGTGACGAGGTGTCATGAGGAGGACTCCCCACTGGATGATTCAGAGATTTTCAGCCGGCGCCTGGCGTGCAGCACCTGCTCCGCCAGCGCGCGGCGCCCGAGCCATACGTTGAGCACCAGCACGGCCAGCACCAGCCCATAGCAGGACCAGACGTAAACGCCGTAATCCCCCATGTCAAGCATGTCTTTCAAGTTCATGATCTGGCAAGGCTTTCGGTCAACCAGCTGGCATTGCGCTCACGTCGCAGGATCTCCCCCCGGAGGCGATCGCAGAGCACCGCGCCGAAGTACAGCACGAAGGCCAGCATCATGATCAATAACGGCCAGAGCATGGACCCTTCGATGGAGGGGGCGGCAAGTTTCGAGATACTGGGGCCCTGGTGCAAGCTGTTCCACCAGACCACGGAGTATTTGACGATGGGCACATTGACCACCCCCACGATCGCCAGGATGGCGCTGGCGCGGTCGGCTCGCTGCGTGTCGTCGAAAGACGCTCGCAAGGCCATGTAGCCCAGATATAAGAAGAGAAGAATGAGCTCGGAGGTGAGCCTCGGGTCCCACTCCCACCAGGTGCCCCACATGGGCTTGCCGTAGATCGAGCCGGTCACCAGGGTTGCGACCGTGAACCAGGCGCCGATCGGCGCGCAGGCCGCGGCGACCGCATGGGCCAGCTTGATGCGCCAGATGACGCCGACAGCCGCGGCCACCGCCATCACCGTGTAGATCATCAGGGACAGCGACGCGCTCGGCACGTGGACATAAATAATGCGGAATGCGTCCTTCTGCTGGTAATCCTCGGGCGCGAGCACCAGCCCGCCGAACGCGCCGATCGCCATCAGCGCAATCGCCGGCCAGAACAGCCACGGGCGCACCAGCCCGGCCGTGCGGTAGGCGTAAGGCGGCGAGCTGAGCTTGTGAAACCACAGCCACATAGCTTGTTTAGGACTCCACACTGATCCGCATGGCGGCAGCCATGGCGAAAGGCCCCAGGCTGACGAAGAACAACAGTAACGCTGCCAGCAAGTTTAGCGGACCGGCCACCGCTTCGCCGTGCATCGCCAGATCCACCGCGCGGGCGCCGAAGATCAGCACCGGCATCTCCAGCGGCAGCACCAGCAACGCTAGCAGTACGCTGCCGCGCCGGACACTCACCGTGAGAGCTGCTCCGATAGCCCCCAACACCGACAGCGATCCGGTCCCAAGCGCCAGCGTTCCGGCCAGCACCGGCCATACAGACTGCGGCATTCCCAAAGCAGTTCCCACGATCGGCGCCATCAACACCAGCGGCAGGCCGGTCAGCAGCCAGTGCGTGGCGGTCTTGGCCAGCAGCAGCAGCGACAACGGCTGGCCCGACAGAACCCATTGCTCCATGGTGCCGTCTTCGACGTCCGGCCTGAATAGCGATTCAAGCGCGAGCAGCGAGGCCAGCATCGCGGCCACCCACAGCACCCCGGGCGAGATCTTGCGCAGCTCATCCAGCGCCGGGCTGATGGCGAGCGGGAACAGCGTCGTGACGATCACGAAAAATATCAGCGGCTGCAGCACCTGGTCCCAATGCCGCACGGCCAGCCGCAAGTCGCGAGCCATCACCAGCATCAGGATTTTGCTCAAGCCTGGCGTCGTCTGAACCGACGACATCACTGCAACTCCAGCGTGCGCACGCCCGGCTGACCTTGCAGCAGCAGCTGATGCGCGGCAGTCAGGATCATGCCGCCTTGTCGCATGTGGTCGGCGATGCGCGCTTCGAACAGCGCGATGCCAGCCTTGTCCAGGTTGGTAATGGGCTCGTCCAGAATCCACAGCGATGCACGGGTCAGCATCACGCGAGCCAGCGCGACTCGACGCTTCTGCCCGGCCGAGAGCGCACGCACCGGCAGGTCCGAGCATGACTCGATTCGCAGCAGTTGAAGAGTGTCGCGCAATTCCTCCGTCGTCACGTCGCGACGGATCGAGACCGCGAAGCGGAGGTTCTCCAGCGCGGTGAGATCCGACTTGAGCCCGTTGACGTGCGCGAGGTATGCGAGCTCGCGGTGATAGTCGTCGTTGGCAGCGGGCAGCGGCTGCCCCTGCCAGAAGATCTCGCCCGCCTCCACCGGCAACAATCCAGCCACCGAGCGCAGCAGGCTGGTCTTGCCCACGCCGTTCGGTCCCACCACCTGCAACAGCTCACCGGCGTGAAGCGCGAAGGACACGCCGCGCAACAAGTGTTTTTCACCGCGCCAGAGATGGACGGCGCGCGCTTCTAATTGCGGCTGCGTCGAAGTCGCAGCGTCCTTGGCGAGCATGCTGGTGGAGTTGTCGGCTTGTTCGTCATGCCTGTTTGGCGCGCGCAGTTTAGCAGACTGCCCCGGACTGGCTTACAATCCACGCCCGCCCTGCCCGGGTGGCGAAATTGGTAGACGCAAGGGACTTAAAAAGTTGAGCACCCGGTTCGGAAACGGCCGGCGTGAATGGGGTCAAATTCGGGGAACCAGCCTCACGCTCGCGCTCGCTGCGCGCGTGCCTGCAATCCCGAGCTAAGCCTGGCGCCCCGTGGCGCGAGGAAAGTGTAGAGACTTGACGGCCCCTGTCTAACTCTCGCTCGGCCTTGAGCCCGCGAGACACGACAAAGAGAAAGTCCAGACTCCAAAGACCCGCTGATTAAGAGTCAGTGGGTCGCAGCGAAAGCTGTAGCGAGTACGAAAATCCCTCGGAGGCAACTCCGTACCGGTTCGATTCCGGTCCCGGGCACCATCTCTCGCGGGGACGCTTTCTCCTGGATCTTCTTCTGCGCCTCATCAAAGCGGCGCTTCACGCACGCGCCACGCTCCAGCTGGAGGCGCACTGTCAAATCCAGCCCGCTAAGTGCATCCTGTTCGTATGTACAGTAAGGGGCGATCAAGGTAGCTTCCTTATATCGTTTCCTAACGCTGATCGCCCAGTTCGACCGCCGTGGCGGTTGGCCGGACGGATCTACGCAGTCTTGCGCACACTGGCTGAACTGGAAGTGCGGCATCAGCTTCTGCGCGGCGCTCGAGAAAGTCAGAACAGCGCGGGCTTTGGAGAAGCTGCCGAAGATTTCCGCGGCCATGGAGCGCGGTGAGCTTAGCTACTCCAAGGTGCGAGAGTTGACGCGCGTTGCCTGCCCCGCCGCTGAAGACTATCTTCTGATGATCGCCACGCACGGCACCGCGCAACATGTGGAACGGCTGGTTCGTTATTACCGGAACGCGAAGGAATCGGAGGAACTGACGCGAGAAGCTCGGCAGCAAAAAGATCGTATGCTTCAGTTCTTCTACGATCACGATGGCTCGGTAGTCATCAAAGCACGCTTGCCAGCGCAGTCGGGTGCACTGTTCATGAAGGCAATCGAGAAGGCTGTCGACGACTTGTGGGAGACCGAGCCGGAAGCCGTAGAGACAGACACTCCAGCTGGAGCGCCGAATGTTAAATTCCTGCCCACGCGAACCAAGCGCGCGGATGCGCTGGAGTTGCTGGCTGAAAGTTTCCTGCAGAACGGCGCGGCGACAATGAGCGGTGGCGACAAACATCAGATTGTTGTGCACGTCGATATGGAAACACTGCAGACCGGGTGCGCGGGCCGATGCGAGATCGACGATGGCACGCATATCGCTGCGGAGACTGCGCGACGGCTCGCGTGTGATGCGAGCGTAGTCGGCATGGTTGAAGATGAGAACGGCGATCCGCTCAGTGTCGGTCGCAAAACACGATCCATCCCACCTGCTCTACAACGTGCGCTCCGCGCGCGTGACAAAGGCTGTCGCTTTCCGGGATGCTGCAACACTCGATATACAGACGCGCACCATGTGGTCCATTGGGCACACGGCGGCGAAACGAAGCTGTCCAATCTTTTGCTGTTGTGTCGGTTCCACCATCGCGCGGTTCATGAAGAAAAGGTCATCGTTCAGACCCTGGACGACGGCGCAGTTCGGTTCCTGCGACCGGACGGCGAGAGATTCGATGGCGTAGCGCGCGGCCACAGCCAGCCGATCGGCGACTGGCGAGAGTTGCCGCGCCAACACGAACAACAAGAGATCGTCATCAACGCTCGAACGGCCGTCACCCGGTGGGATGGCGGACCGATGGATTTTGGAAGGGCGGTCAGCAGTCTCCTCCATCGCTTTCGGAAGGCCAAGAATCCTCCACGTGGAGGATTGCTCCCGCCAGACGAACCACCGGTCGAATTGTAAGAGTCACTTTCAGAGCACGCAGCTCCTGCTCCTCTGACAGCGAGATCGCGATCTCGCTGAGTTACTTCTCGCGTAGACAGCCAGGCGGCGAGCCGTCATCATCCGCCGACATACCAGAAACAACAAAATGCAGCCAGCCTGAGCGTTGAGCAGGTGGGCGCAGGGACCGTGAGCCTTGGAAAAGCGGTTTCGTGAAGACATCGAAGGACTCCGCGGATTTGCCATTCTGGCGGTGGTCGTTTTTCATTTCGGCGTCGAGGTCTTTCCAGGCGGTTTCGTTGGCGTTGATATTTTCTTTGTCATCGCCGGGTATCTGATCACCGGTATGCTGCTCGGTGAGCTCGAGCGAACAAGGACCGTCGATCTGTGGCGGTTCTACGGCCGGCGCGCGCAGCGGTCGTTGCCGCTTGCGCTGGTGGTTTCGGTCGTGACGCTGCTGCTTGTGCTGCTCTTTCTCTCTCCGGCCGAGCAAACGTCCGCGGCCAATGGGGCGCTCGCCGCCTCCTTGTATGCGAGCAACCTTTGGTTCATGACGTTGCTCCCGGACTATTTCGCACCGGAAAGCATCTTCAATCCGTTCCTGCACACCTGGGCGCTATCAGCCGCGGCGCAGTTCTACCTGGTATGGCCGGTCCTGCTATTGCTTCTCTGGCGTTGGCGGCCATCAGTACGAAACATGGCGGTCGCGATGACCGTATTGACGTTGTTGTCGTTCGCGCTGTGCCTTTGGCTGAGTTATCGAAAGCAATCGTGGGCCTTCTATGCGTCGCCCACTCGCGCCTGGGAGTTCGGCGTCGGCGCGCTGGCTGCTTTGCGCCCAGTGACGGACTGGGCGCGACGTTCCAGAGTTGCTGTACCGATCGGCTGGCTGGGACTTGCAGTGTTGTGCGCGACGGTTCTGCTACTGACCGCGGACGCGCGCTTTCCTGGATGGATCGCATTGGTGCCGGTGCTGGCGACAGCCGCCATTCTCATTAGTGGTGTGAGTGACCAACCTGGCGGTCCGGCTAAGATTCTCAAGCTCTCCTGGATGCAATGGCTGGGCAAGCGCTCCTATGCGATCTATTTATGGCATTGGCCCATCGTGATGTTCGCCAGGGTGCTGGACCTTGGCGACCACGCAATGACGATCGCGATCTGCAGCGCGCTGGCAGTGATCTGCGCCGCCATCAGCTTTCGAT
The DNA here is from genome assembly GCF_016801985.1 of Steroidobacter gossypii. Lineage (GTDB taxonomy): Bacteria > Pseudomonadota > Gammaproteobacteria > Steroidobacterales > Steroidobacteraceae > Steroidobacter > Steroidobacter gossypii. The sequence goes on from NZ_JAEVLS010000002.1 coordinate 1,286,511, forward strand.
GGTTGGAGCGTCCCATGAGATCGAGCGCATGGCTCGCGGCCAAACCAATGCGAGCGATCGCCGTTGGCGCAATGCTCATCGCGACGGGCGTTCTGATCGCCGTGAGCGCTGGCCAAGTCGCGCGCATGTTCTCGGCGCAGCCCGTCCACGCGGCGCTGATCCGCTCAATCAGCGAAGAGCCCCTGGCCAGCGGCAGCCCACAAAGATGCCTGATCATGTTCAAGTACGCCGCTCCCGTCAGCTGCACTTTCGGGGCGAGCGAGTCGCCAAAGACGGTGGTGTTGTTCGGCGACTCACATGCCGATCAATGGTCGACGCCGCTCGCGCAGCTCGCCAGCGAACAAGGCTGGCGACTGGTAACCTTTCTCAAAGCCACCTGCTCGGTCGCAGACATCGTCGACTACAACCCTCGCTCGCGGCGCTACTGGCCCGAATGCGCTGAATGGCGAGCTCGCGCGATCGATGACATTCAGCAACTGCAGCCCGATCTGGTCATTCTCTCGCAAATGTCCAACGGCTTCATTCAAGGCCCGTGGACTTCCCGAGGCAGATACGCGGTCACTTATGAGCAGTGGGAAGCCGGGCTACGGCGCTCCCTGCAGCGACTGCGAGCAGCCAACGTCCCGGTGCTCCTCCTCCGAGACAGCCCGCTACCCAGAGCAAACATGGGACACTGCGTGGGTCGTGCACGATGGCGCGGCACCTCGGAATCCAGTTGTGACGTTCCGATATCCATTGCGATCGACCCCGCACTCACAGCACTTGAAAGCGCAGTCGCCGCATCGACAGGCGCCATCTTCGCCGATCTGACGACTCGGTTCTGCGATGAGCACACCTGCCCCGCCGTGAAGTCAGGCGTCCTGGTCTACAAAGACGCAAATCACATTACCGAGGACTTCGCCAAGCTCCAGGTGCCCGCATTTCGCGCGCTGCTTGAAGAACACGAATTTCTGGCTGCACAGAAACATTGACGCGCGGCGATACCGCGCAGCACAGAAGCGGTCACAAAACACCCCGACCCGGTCTTACGCAGAGTCGACCCTCTCGAGGGTTCGATAGGCGCTCTCGCGGAAACAAGCAGTGTAGAGCGCGGGCAAAGAACGCTACTACGGAGTCGGGAGAATGCAAAAGAAACTGGCGATTGGGGCAATGCTGGCATTTGCGTGTGTGCCGGCGATGGCGGAGTCGGAGGCCGGGTTCTATACCGGTGCGGGCGTTGGTAAGGTGACGTTGGAAGACGATAGCGCGGGCGTCGAGGTCGAGGGCAGCGACACGGGATTCAAGGTGTTCGGTGGCTATCGCTTCAATGAATACGCCTCACTCGAGATCGGCTACATCGACGCGGGAACGCCCGATGACACGGTCTCAGGGGTGCTCGTCGAGGCCGACGCGAGTGCAATACAAGCCTCGGCGCTATGGCAGATACCGATAAGCAATCGCTTCGAGGGCTACGTACGAGCCGGGTTCCTGGTCTGGGAATCCGAAAATTCCTTCTCGTTCGGCGGGACCACCTTCAGCGAAGAGAATGACGGCACAGACTTCGCGTACGGTATCGGCGCCGCCGTCCACGTCACGCCCAAGTTTGGCCTGCGCGCCGAGTTCGAAGGCGCCGAGTTGGATGGTACGGACATGCGGGCGCTCTCGATTGCTGGATTGTTCAGGTTTTAATCGACCGGTCTGGCCGCCCCTGGCCAGCCGGGGGCGGCCGACATCTCCGCGCTCCCGTACTTCGAGGCGCGCTGCTTGCCATGGATGAAGTCGCGCATCATTTGAAAGTAGCCATCCGGCTGTCGTGTCGAGACGCGCTCCCCATCCGCCAACGTCTCGAACTCATACATGCCGTGGTCGGCATCGGCAAACACGGCGGTCGTGATCGGGCGCCCGTTGTTTCTGAGTGCGGTCAAACGTCGCAGAGTTTCAAAAGGCGGCGCGTCGCGGTCTTGGCCGCCGAGGATCCAGAGTTGAGGCACATCGAGATTGGATAGGACAGGCATCGGGTCGTAGTGGGCCGGCACGCCGTCGAGCAGAACGGGACCATCCTTGCGCCACTGCTCCGGTGTGCCGCTCAGGAGATAGGAAGTGATATTGCCGCGGACGAATTTGAACCACGGCTCGGCGCCGTACTTGCGCTTCACCGCTTCGAGCTGATCCCAACCCTCATTGAAATTGGTTTCGATGATGCGCGCCGTCGCGTCGGCCACTTCCATGGCTTTGGCTTTGATGTCCGGCCCGAAGCCGGCGCGCTGCATATCGAACTCAATGGCCTCGCGGTCTTCCTGCAACGGTGAGACCGCCAGACCGAAGCTCACAATGACGAAGTCGACGGGTTCGATGCGCGCGGCCAAGGGCGCGACCCACCCGCCCTGGCTGCCGCCTTGATATCCAACGCGACCGGCACGGGCGCCTGCGAGGCGGCGGGCCTCATGCATGGCGTGGATCGCGTCGGCGGCGAGCAGCAAATAGTTTTGCGTGTAACGTCCGCCTGAAGCGCCCGTGCCGCGCTTGTCATAGGCAAACACGCCGATGCCGGCGCTCGCAAACTGTCGCTGCAATGAGTACGTCTCGAGCGCGGAGTCATGTTCTGCGCCGTGAATCAATACGACAATCGGAACACGGGCATCGCCGGGAGGCATCGTCAGCCGCCCTGCCAACTCGACCCCGCTCCCTTGAAAGCGCGTATCGACCTGCACCAACGCCTCGCGTCGGCCCGGTACATTGTCGAAACGAATTTCACCTCGATCGCAATCGGAGAACGTGACGTGATGTCCGTCGGGGCGGTCCGTCCAGCCGAGGGTGCTTACCCAGCGACCGTTTGCTCGAGTCTTCAGGGCGCCGGTGCGCCCATCTTCGAGTCGCCAACGAAGTTGTCCGGGCGACGCCGGCCCGATGTCGAGCGATGCGCCGCCGGCCAAGCGGTAGCTGCCGATCTCACAAGGTGTGGCCGCTTTGGAATCCGCCAGGGCGGCGACCGCAAGCAACGCACTTGCGAGCGTGGCGACAATCGCAACGCTTGCGCACTGGATCAACTTCATCAGGTGCACCTTCAGATTCCGTGGTTCGACCGGGCTGAGGACTTCAGACGAGCCGGGCGGGAATAAGGTTGCACTCGGCCAGAGATTCGACTCACTCGCCGGATCGAATGACGATGACAACAGTCGGAATGCGTGCGCGATCCCTATACACTGTCGTCACTCGTGCGATCACAGAAGGATCTTCGCCATGTTCGCCGCGCGCGTCTTGTTCGGGTTTTTGCTTGCCTGCTCCGGTGCATTGGGCGCCGCGCCGGACGACGCAACCCTCATGGCCCTGCTCAAGGAGCGCGTTGATGACCGTCGCTGGGCCACCGGCGTCGTCCTCGGCATCACGGCGCCGACGGGCAATCGGCTTCTCAGTTATGGCACGTTCGGCATCGACGATGCCCGCCCGGTGGGCGGCGACACGGTATTCGAAGTCGCCTCGCTCACCAAGATCTTTACGGCGCTGCTGCTCGCGGACATGGCGGAGCGCGGCAAGCTGAAGATCGATGCGCCGGTGACAACTTGTCTCCATGACGTGATGTTGCCATCTCGCCATGGCAAGCAGATCACGTTCCTGGATCTGGCGACGCATAGCTCTGGATTGCCGCTGCGCCCAACCAATCTCGCATCACAAACAGGCGCGAACAAATATGCCGCGTATACCACCACGCAGATGTTCCAGGGGCTGAGCACGTACACCCTGGAGCGCGACATCGGCTCGAGCTTCGAATATTCCAACTGGGGCTATGGTCTGCTCGGCCACGCGCTCGCTCGCTGCGCAGACACGAGCTACGCGGCCCTGCTTCAGCAGCGCATCACCGGGCCTTTGCGAATGAGCGATACGCAGATTGCGCTTTCAGCACAGATGAAGTCGCGCATGGCCACGGGCCACAATGAACAATTCGAGCCCGTCGGCCCGCAGTACATGGGAGCGCTGGTGGGCGCCGCGGGTCTGTTTTCCACAGCAAACGATCTGCTCGTGCTCATCGAATCATTTGTCGGCCGCAAACAAACGGCGCTGGCGCCGGCCATGAGCAGGATGCTCACGCCCCGCCGGGCCGGCGACGACCCGAGCACGCAAATGGGCCTCGGCTGGCGCATCACCACCGATCAGGATGAGCAGATCGTCTGGAGCAACGGTCGTTCCGACGGCTCGCGCGCTTTCATGGGTTTCAACCCGAGGACGCGCATCGGCGTAGTGGCGCTGGCCAATGCGGCCACCAATGCGGGCGCGGATGACATCGGCCGCCACGTGCTCGATCCGCGCCAGCAACCGTTACGTCGACACCCGCGTATCGAGTTGTCGGCGTCGCTGCTGGAGCGATATCTGGGCGACTACCGTTTCGAAGACGGCGCCAAGCTACGCATTGTACGCGACGGGGATCTGATGGTCAGCCAATGGCGATCCAAACAGGATGAGGATCAAGGGGCCAGCCTCATCCATCCCGAAAGCGAGCGCGTGTTCAATCTCGATGACGTGGAAGCGAGATTGGTGTTCGAGCTGCCGGTCGAAGGCAAGGCCAACGCCGTGACTCTGGAGCAGAACGGTCTGAGCTTCAAAGCCGAGCGTGTGAAATAAACGGCCAGGATCGAATCAGGCCACAGCGTCCGCGTCCACGCCCAGCTCTTTCAAGATCGCCATACGCAGCCGCTGCACCTCCGGACTGGTGAGCTTGCGAGGATGCGGCAGCTTCACTTCGAACGTCGCCTGAATCCGGGTGGGACGCGGCGACAGCACCATCACGCGATCGGCGAGATGAATCGCCTCCTCCACATCGTGCGTGATCAACAGCACCGTGTGCCGCTCTTGCCCCAGAATCTTCAGCAACTCATTGCGCATCCGCAGGCTCATGAGCGCATCGAGCGCCGAGAACGGCTCGTCCATGTACAAAATGGCGGGCTTCACGGCGAGCGCGCGAGCGATCTCGACGCGCTTCAACATGCCGCCGGACAGCTCATGCGGATACGCAGCTTCAAAACCTTTGAGGCCGACGATGTTCGCGTAGTGGTCGGCGATGGCGATCTTCTCGCTCATCGACTGCGTGCCATTGAGTCCGAACATCAGATTCTGTTGGACGGTCAGCCACGGAAAGACTGAGCCATGTTGTGAGATCAGGATGCCCTGCGGACTCGGCTGCAAGCGTGTGGCGCCGTCGATGACGACCTGGCCCGAGTCGGGTGGAATAAAACCGGCGATCATTCGCATCAACGTGGACTTGCCGCAGCCCGAGGGCCCCACGATGGCGATGAACTCGCCCTCGCCCACTTGCAAGCTGACATCGTCGACGACGGCAAGCGTGCCCTTGTCGGTGGCAAAGCTCTTGCGCAGATTCGCGACGTCGATTTTGGTGGGCAGAGCATTGGTGAGCACGGAATCAGTGCGCCTCCGTTCAGCGGGCCCATGTTTAGTGAGTCCATGTTCAGTGAGCCCCTCATTAGTGAGCATAGCGCCACCGCACGACTTTCAAGCCTTCCAGCAAGCGCATCAGCCCATCCAGCAACAGCCCGATCAAGCCAATGATGATCATGCCGGCGATCACCAGGTCGTAGCGGTTGCCGGCATTGCGCGAGTCGATGATCAAATAGCCGAGCCCGGAGCGCAGCGCGATCATTTCCGCGGCGACCACCACCAGCCACGCCACGCCCAAGCCGATGCGCATGCCGACGATGATCTGCGGCAGCACGGCTGGAATGACCACCTGCGTGAACAGTTTGTAACGGGTGACGCCGAAGTTCTCGGCCGCCCGCAGATAACGCTTCTCGATGGTGTGCACGCCGGCCACGGTCTGCACGATCATCGGGAACACCGAAGAGATGAAGATGAGATAGATGGGCGAAGCGTTACCGACGCCGAACCACAGAATGGCGATCGGAATCCACGCGATGGGCGAGATCGGCCGCAGGATCTGAAACAACGGATTGAGCGTGTCGTAAGCGCCGCGCATCCAGCCCATCCACAAGCCCAGCGGCACGGCGACCAGCACCGCCAGCGAAAAGCCAGCGGCCACGCGACCTAACGACGCACCGATGTGTAGCCACAAGGTGCCGTCGCGAATCAGCTCGAGGGTGCCGGTGACCACCTGCCACGGCGTGGGAAAGATGACGCTGCGAGTGGCAGTCACGATCGCCCACCAGGCGGCGAGCAACACGGCGATAACGGCGATGCCGGGCAGCGATTGCCGCAGCCGGCTCATGCGCCAGAACTCCCACTGCGATTGGAGCGATCTTCAACTCTTCGGTTCATGAGTTTTATTGCCGAAGGCTTCCACCAGGTTCAAGGTCCGCCAGCGCAGCCTGCCCCACGGCGACGCAGGATAGGGATCGACGATCACAGTCATTTGTCCGCTGCTGTGCGCGCTGCAGGCAAACTGATATTCCGAGGCCAGCTCGAACGGCAGACGAAAACTCTGCCCGGGCATCAACAGCGCCGGGCCGAACGTCTGCGGCACCGTATCCAGATTCTTCAGGAACAGGACGTCGTTCACGCCGAGGGTCAGCCGGATCTGCTGCGGCAGGATATCGACCTGATCCCCTGACATCCGGCGCGCCCAGGTGCCTTCGGGAATGACGAATGGCTGCTCGCGACGTGGGGATTCTGGCATGGGGGCCAATGCGGCCCAAGCAATGGCGACGCCCAAGGCGATAGCCGGAATCAATGGCCACTTACGCCGGCTCATGCCTCTCACCGGACTTCGTCGGCGTGGAGCAGTCTCATTCGCTCAGCAAGACCCGCAAGTCGTGCACATAGTCGTCGGGCAGCCGCCCGTACGGCATCATCGCGCGCAGCAGCCCTTTGCGATCGATCAGGTACACCGAAGAAGAATGCCCGACGGTGTAGCTGTTGCCGATGTTCTTGCGCTCGGCCATCACGCCGTAGTTCTTGCGGACCGCTTCGAGTTGCGCCGGCGTGCCAGTGCCGCCGAGGAAAGTGGGATCGAAGCCTTTCAGGTAGGCGCGCATCCGCTCGGCGGTGTCACGCTGCGGATCGACGGTGACATACACCACCTGAACTTGATCTGCCTGAGCGCCCAGGCGCTTGCGAGCTTGCGCCAGCACCGCAAGGGTCGTGGGGCAAACCTCGGGGCACGATGTAAAGCCAAAGCCCAGCAGCACCACTTTGTCGCGATAGTCGGCCAGCGAAAGCGTGCCACCCGTCGAAGCCTCCAGCGAGAGCTCCGGCGCCGGCCGCGGCGGTTCAAACACGCCTGCCTTGAGCGCGGGTCGATCGGCTGCGACGGCGCAGATCGACCACAGTAGTGCCGCGGCGATCGCCGACCCGATCGACATATACGATTCCATGGCGCGCATCAGAGATTGATTGCCGCAGGTTGGGCCGCCTTCGCGAAGCTCTCATCCATGTACGTTTCGTAGGAGACCGGATGCTTGAGGGTGCCCGCTTCGATGGACAATTGCATCAGTTCCTCGAACTCGCTGCGAATCATGCGCAAGTCGCCGTACGTCACACGATCCGTCGGATTCTCCATCACGAAGCGGATGATGTTCGGATCCTGATTGAAATATTGCCGCCCGGCGGCAATGGCCACGGCCTTGTCGCGATTGGCCTGCTGCTCGTCCAGCCAGCGTCCGGCGCCGAGCACATAGTTCACCAGGTCCTGCACGAGCGGACGATTCGTCTGAATCAGCTCCTCACGCACGGTGAGCACACAGCAAATATAGTTGCGCCACTCATCGCGTGTCATGCGCAGCGGCCGCGCATAGCCCGCATGCTGGGCCGCCGCTCCGAAAGGTTCTCCCGTGCAATAAGCATCCACGGCGTTCGCATACAGCGCGGCCGGCATGTCGGGCGGCGGCATTTCGAAGATCTCGATATCGTCCGGCGTCATGCCCTCCTGTTGCAGCATCTTGCGCAGGAACAGGAAATCCACGGCGAAACGACTGGGAATGGCGATGCGCTTGCCGGCGAGCTGGCGAAACTTCTGATAGGGCGAATCGGTCCGCACCATGATGACCGCGCCCGAGCGATGACCCAGCGAAACGATTTTCACCGGGATTTTCTTGTCGGCCAGATCCATCACCAGCGGCGCCAGCATGTACGCCGCCTGAATGCGACCGGCCATCAGGGACTCTTTGATCTCCGGCCAGCCGCTGTACTTGCTGTACTCGAATGGGAGCGACGCCGCGCCGGTGGCTGGCAGCGCCTTGGATCGGGCGACGCAGGCCACCGGCAAGGTCAGGTTGCAGGTGACCGGCAGGCCGCCGACCACCAGCGCTTCCGACGCCGAGTCGTCCGCACAGGACAGAAGACCCAGCGGCATGGCGGCCGCGGCCATGGCTTGGAGCAGTTGCCGACGCTGAAATGAGTGGGAACCGGACATCGCCTGACTCGTGAAGATGCGGCCCGGATTGTAGCTCAAAGCAGGAGCTGATCATCCTTCGAAGCGTTTGCCCGCGCTGAACTCCAGCAAGGCGCGTGGCAGTTCGTGCAGGGGCTGGACGCGCTGTGCCCCACCCATGCGGATCGCTTCTTTCGGCATCCCAAACACGACACAGCTCGCTTCATCTTGCGCGATGGTGCTGGCACCCGCCTCGCGCATCTCTCTGAGACCGCGCGCGCCATCATCACCCATGCCGGTCATGATGACGCCGAGCGCGTTCGCGCCCGCACACTTGGCCACCGAACGAAACAACACGTCGACCGACGGGCGATGCCGATTCACCAGCGGGCCATCGACAACTTCCATGTAATAGTAGGCGCCGCTGCGCTTGAGCATCATATGTTTGCCACCGGGTGCGATCAGCGCCTGCCCCGGCAGCAGACGATCGCCATGCTTCGCCTCGCGCACTTCGATTTCACACAGGCTGTTCAACCGGCTCGCAAAGGCCGCGGTGAACTTTTCTGGCATGTGCTGTACGACGGCGATGCCCGGACTCACGCGCGGCAAGCGAGTCAACACCTGCTCCAGCGCCTGCGTGCCACCGGTCGACGTACCGATCGCAACGATGCGTTCGGTCGTCTGTTGCAAAGCCCTGGGACCATGGGGCGCTAGCACGGCATCGGCCGTCAGTTTCGGTGCGACGCCGAGGGCAGGGTCAGGGCGAGCCGCCGGCCGCAACCTGTTCACGTTCGCAAGCGAGGCTGCTTTGACGGCCGAAGCAAGATCCGCAGAAGCATCTTCGATGAAACGCCGCAGCCCCAGCTTCGGCTTGGTGACAATGCTCACCGCGCCCGCCGCCAACGCTTCAAGCGTCGTGGCCGCGCCTGCTTCGGTGAGCGTCGAGCAGATGACGACGGGCGTCGGCCGCTCGCTCATGATCTTGCGAAGGAAGGTCAGTCCGTCCATGCGCGGCATTTCGACATCGAGCACGATGACTTCCGGCCAGCGCGTCTTCATGCGCTCCATGGCGAGTATGGGATCGGCCACGGCGCACAGCACTTCGATGCCGGGATCGGCATTGAGCGCCTCGGTCAAGGTCTGGCGCACCACCGCTGAGTCATCGACGATCAGCACCTGTACCCGCCGCACGGCGCTCGCTTGATATCCGCGCATGCTCATCACGGCTTGCGATAGATCGAGGGTGCCACCGCGACAGCGTTGAGCCGAAGTTCGTTCAAGGTCTCCGAATGGCCGATCAGCAGATGGCCGCCGGGCTTGAGCACCGACAGCACCCGCTCCACCACCTGACGCTTGGTCTGCGGGCTGAAATAGATCATCACATTGCGCAGGAAAATCATGTCGAACGGTCCGATTCTGGGCAGCGTCGTGTTCAGATTGATCTGCATGAAACGCACACGATCGCGCAGCGCGCGGTCGACCAGCAACGTGCCTTCCTGTTCCCGTGTGCCGCGCAGACAGAACTGATGCAGATAGGGTTTAGGAATGTGAGTCGTGCGGGACGCGGGGTAGTGGCCGGTCCGCGCTCGTTCAAGCACGCGCGAACTGATATCCGAGCCGATCAGCTCGAATGGCGTGGCCTGCAACGTCGCGGCCAGCACCATGGCGATGCTGTATGTCTCCTCGCCCGACGAACAGGCGGCGCTCCACACTCGAAATGGGCCGCGGCCGCGCGCCAGTTGCGCCTGCTCTCTCAACAGATCGAAATGCTTGGGCTCGCGGAAGAAATAGGTTTCGTTGGTGGTCAACAGGTCGATCGCGATCTGCACTTCCTCGGCGTCCTGGCCGCTCGATAGCACCTTGAAGTACTCGGCAAAGGTGCTCAGCTTGCGCAGGTCGAGTCGCCGCGAAAGGCGGCTGGTGACCAACGCCTTCTTGGACTCGGACAGCGTGATGCCGGCTGCGTCCAGGATGAAACGCTGGAACAGCGCAAACTCCTGGTCAGTGATGCCGATCATCAGGCCAGGCAGAGCTTGGCGACCGCGTCCAGCATGGTCTGCGGTTGGAAAGGCTTCACGATCCACGCCTTGGCGCCGGCGGCGCGGCCCTCGTTCTTCTTGTCCTCGCCGGCCTCGGTGGTGAGCATGATGACCGGCGTGAACTTGTAGTTCGGGTGTGCCTTCACGGCCTTCAGGAACGAGATGCCGTCCATGCGTGGCATGTTCACATCGCTGATGATGAGGTTGATCTTGCCGGCGAGCTTGCCAAGCGCATCCTGGCCGTCGGTGGCCTCGATGACTTCATAGCCCGCGCGGGTCAACGCCATGTTCGACACCTGCCGCACCGAGGCGGAGTCGTCGACGATCAGAATTCGCTTAGCCATGAGTTACTCCATTCAAAAATATTCTATGTCCGAGCCGCCCTGGACCTTGAGCGTGCCGGTCGGCTCGTTGACCGGGCCGGTGTGACTGATGCCGGATTGGTGATTGCGACGCTGCTCGTCGGTGGTGTACGTGTTGATCATTTGCGTCATGTAGGCTTCGGCGTCGAGCGCCGGCTGCTCGCCACGCACGACTGCGCTGGCGCGCTGGTCGAGATCGCGCATGCTGCCGACCACCTGAGACATGATCTGGCCCACTCGGTCCTGGAATTGCAGCTGAACCATCGACTCGGCGATCTCGTCCTTGATCACGCCGCTTTCGCGACGCAGATCTTCGGACGAGCGTGACAGACTCGCGCTCATGTCGCCGAACTGGCCGAGCACGTTCTGGATTCGATTCTCCGAATCGTGCAACGCCTTCCCTTCGCGCACCGACACGGTCTCATTGGTGTCGATGATCTTCGCGAGCGACTCATTGACGAGTGCGATCTTCTCGGTGATGCCCTTGCCGGTCTCGCGCGATGCGGTCGCAAGATTCCGCACTTCATGCGCCACGACCGCAAATCCACGCCCAGCCTCGCCGACGTGAGCCGCTTCGATCGCAGCATTGAGCGCCAGCATGTTGGTCTGAAACGCGATCTGCTCGACCTCGCTCGCCATCTTCGCGAGCTCGCTGCTGTGCGCGGCCAGAGAACGGATCTGAGTGGCGAGCGTGGAGCGGCTCTGATGGATTTCGGTGAGCGACTCCATCACACGCGCCAGCTCACGCCGGCCTGCCTCGAGCGCCTGCGCAAGATCCGCATCGCCGGAGTGGTGCTGGGATGCGTCGAGCGCCAGATCGAGCCTGTTCACGATGCCCGCAAAGCGGGCACTGAGCGCGACGATGGCCTCTTCGGTCTGCAAGCGCGCCGTCTCGATCTGTTTGCTCCAGATCGGCAGCGCCTGAACGCAAACGGCGTCGGCGACGTTCACTTCCGGCCGGACCGGAACGTCGACGCTGACTCGCTTGAACAATCTCACTACCTTTTGCACTACGGGGTTCCTATGCAGCCGACGGCACGGCATCGCCCGTGGCTGCCTGGGTCAGCATCTCCATTTCGTCGATGCACAGCACGCGGTTCACATCGAGGATGATCACGAACTTGCCGCGCACCTTGCCCATGCCCTGGATGAAATCGGCCCGGATCGAGGCGCCGAAACCCGGTGCAGGCTCGATCTCGGTGTCCGGGATTTCCAGCACTTCGTTCACGGCATCGACCACCACGCCGATGATGTGACTTTCCTCGGCCACGGTCGTTTCGATGATGACCACGCAGGTTTTCTTGGTGACCGGTGTGCTCGGTCGACCGAAGCGCGCGGACAGATCGACCACCGGCACGGCGGCGCCCCGCAGATTGACGACGCCACGAATGAATGCCGGCATCATCGGAATCTCGGTGGGCGCCGAATATTCCAGGATCTCTTTGATCGACAGAATGCCGAGCGCAAAGGTTTCCCGGCCCAGCACGAAAGTCAGATACTGATTCTGGTCGTGGCGGCGTTCGTTGTCGGCAGGAATCGTCATCGTCTGCTCCTAGAAGCGCACGAACTGATCCAGCGACACGCTGTGATCGTGGCCGTTGCCATTCGCCTTGCCGTTGCCCGAACCATGCGAGTGAGCATGCGCAGCCATCGGCATCGCGGGCGCCACCGGCATCTCCGGCTGCGATCTTGGCGACCAGCTAGCAGTCGCGCGGCTCACACGCGCCGCTGGCTTCGCAGCGACCTTGGGCGTGCCCGAGCCTTCGACCTTGAAGAAGCCGATCGCGGACTGCAGCTGTTGCGCCTGACTGCTCATTTCTTCGGCGGTCGCCGCCAGCTCTTCGCTGGATGAGGCGTTCTGCTGAGTCAGCTGCGACAGCTGCGTCATCGCCGTGTTGATCTGGCCAACGCCCGAGGATTGCTCCTGGCTCGCCGCGGTGATCTCCTGCACCAGCTCGGAAGTCTTGCGGATCGCAGGGACGATTTCGTCCAGCAATTTGCCCGCGCGCTCGGCCAACTCCACCGAGGAGCCGGCGACTTCGCCGATCTCCTGCGCGGCCACTTGCGAACGTTCGGCGAGCTTGCGCACTTCGGCCGCGACCACCGCGAATCCCTTGCCATGCTCGCCGGCGCGCGCCGCTTCGATGGCTGCGTTCAGCGCCAGCAAGTTGGTCTGATAGGCGATGTCGTCGATGATTGAGATCTTCTGCGCGATCTGTTTCATCGCCTCCACCGTCTGGCGCACGGCTTGACCGCCTTCGGCAGCCTCGGAGGCGGCTTTGCTCGCCATCTGATCGGTGATCTTCGAGTTGTCGGTGTTCTGTCCGATCGACGCCGTCATCTGCTCCACCGAGGCGGATGTTTCCTCGACGCTGGCGGCCTGCTCGGTCGAGGCCTGCGACAGGGACTGCGCGGTCGCGGACATTTCTTCCGATGCGCTGCTCAAGGTATCGGCCGAGGAGCGCACTTCACCGACCACCTGCGACAGCCGCTCGGTCATGGTGCTGATCGCGAGCAGCAGCATGCCGGCCTCGTCACGCGAATTCGCCGTGACGCGCGCGGTCAGATCGCCTTCGGCCATGCGATTGGCGACGGCCGCCGCAAGACCGATCGGGCGAGTGATGGACAACGTCACCCACACGCCGGCGATGAGCGCCAGCACGGCTGCAATGGCCGCGCCGGCCAGCATCAGTCTGCGTGCGTCGAGATAGGTCTGTTCGGCAATCTGGCCGGCTTCGGCGACCGAGGCTTTTTCATGCTCGAAATAGGCGTCGGTGGCTGCGATGCTGGCTTCGCGCGCTTCACGCTGCTCGTTGCGGAGCCAGCGCAGGGCTTCGTCTTTTTTGCCCGCCTGCAACAGCTCGACCATGGTGTCCTGCGCCTTCTTGTAGTTCTCGCGCACGCTGAGCACGTCCGCAAGCTTGGCCTTGCCGCGTTCGGTAGTGACGGTCTTGGTCAACGTGTCGAGGATCTGGTTGTTGCGCTCACGGACGGCATTCATCTGCTGCACGAACTTCTCGAGCGTCTTGGCGTCGCTCGCGAGCAGCTGATCGCGCGCCACCAGGCCCAGGATCTCGGAGTTACGTTGCAGCTCGAGCGCCATCTCCATCTTGGGCGTGCGATTCTCGACGATGTCGTCGGTGCTCGCCTTCATGAGCTTGAAACCGTCGATACCGATATAGGTCACGGCCCCCAGCAGGGCCAGAATGAGTCCGAAGCTCATGGCGAGCCGAACTCCGATCTTCAGATTACGAAACATGGGTGCTCCAGAGACAACGATTTAATCAGCGAGCGCGATGCGCGGCGCAACTGGCGCCTGAGACGAACTCAGGCATAGATCGAGCAGGCTCGGCACATCCAGAATCAACGCCAGCTGGCCCGTGCCGAGAATGGTCGAGCCGCCGATGCCCCGGATGCGACTGAACAGCCGCGACAAGGGCTTGATCACGGTCTGCAGCTCGCCGAGCAGCTCATCGACGACGATGCCGAAGCGCTGGCCAGCGCAGCGGATCACCACGATGCTTTCGCGTCGGGCCGCAGTGGATCGAATAGCAAACATTTCACGCAGCCGGATGAACGGCAGGACCGCGCCGCGCAGGTTGATGTAACGCTGCTCGCCGTCGGTCGAACGATGCTCGTCGCCCAGCTCGACGCACTCCTCCACCAGCTCCAGCGGAATGACGAACGAGGAGCCGCCGACGCCTACCAGGAAGCCATCGATGATGGCGAGCGTGAGCGGCAGGCGAATGCGCACGGTGGTGCCTTCGCCTTCTTTGCTGTCGAGCTCGACGGTGCCGCGCAATGCATTGACGTTGCGCTTGACCACATCCATGCCGACGCCGCGACCTGACAGGTTGGTGACCTGCTCGGCGGTCGAGAAGCCCGGCTCGAAGATGAGCGCGAACACCTGGCTGTCGGTGAGCGAGCTGCCATCGGTGATCAAACCGCGCTCGATCGCCTTCGCGAGAATCCGCTCACGCTTGAGTCCGCCACCGTCGTCGGCGACTTCGATGACCACGGAGCCCGAGTCGTGATAGGCCTCCAGGCGGACCACGCCTTCTGCGCCCTTGCCACGGGCACGGCGCACGTCGGCTGTCTCGATGCCGTGATCGATGGCGTTGCGCACCAGGTGGGTCAACGGATCGGTGATGCTCTCGATCAGCGTCTTGTCCAGCTCGGTCTCGGCACCGCCGATCTCCAGGCGGATCTCCTTGCCGATCTCCCGAGCGACATCGCGAACGACGCGCTGGAAGCGCGAGAACGTCGGGCCGATCTGCACCATGCGCAGCTTCAGCGCTTGATCGCGCACCTCTTCGACGAGCCGCGCCAGACGCAACGTCGATTCGTTGAGCTCGGACAGACCGGCCTTGCGCGCGGTGATCGTGGTCGCAGCGCCTGCGGTCACCAGCTCGCCGATCAGATCGATGAGCTTGTCGAGCTTGTCACCGTCGACGCGCAGCGATCGGTTGTCGGCGCTTTTGATGTCCCTGGCGCTCCTCGCGTCCCGGGTCTCGGCCTCACGCCCGGCGGTGGCTTCGTAGGCGGCCTGAGCCTTGGAACGGATCTGCAGCGTGCAGTCTTCACGCACGAATTCGAAAGCGCCTTCGATGCGCTGCCGACCCTCCTGGCTCGCCAACTCGATTTCAAAACCGAGATAGCAAGCTTCGGCATCGAAGTCTTCCGGCGACGGCAACCGCTCGGTGTTCAGCTGCAGATGCGTGATCTCGCCGAGCGTGCTCAGATAGCGAATGAAGGACAGCGGGTCCATGCCATTGCGAAGCACTTCCGTGTGGAACATCACCGAGATGTGCCAGCGCTCGCCGGGCGCCGCTGCATAGGCGGCTGTCGCCACGACATCAGTGTTTGCAGCCGAAGCGCTCGAGCCGCCGGTGTGCATATTCAACTTCTGTAACAGGCGCTCGCCCGCCGCAATGAGATCACCATCGTCCGCCTTGCCATCGGCAACGACGCCGACCAGCCGCTCGATATGATCGCGGCACTCGAGCAATATGGCTGCAAGCGCTCGGTCCATTGGGAGCGCGGCGGCGCGCACTCGATCCAGCACGCTTTCCACCACATGCGTAAAGGCGACGATGCCGTCGAGGCCGAACAGGCCGGAGGAGCCCTTGATCGTGTGAGCTGCGCGGAAAATGGCGTTCACCGCTTCCGGGCCGGCGTTGCCCTGCTCGCACTCGAGCAGGGCCACCTCCATCTCGGCAAGCAACTCGCGGCTCTCCGCGATGAAAGTGGGCAGTGCTGTATCCGTCATGCCGTCGCTCGCTCCGAATCCATGCTCTGCTCGGCGTGCTGAGGAACGTTGCACAGCTTCAGCACGTCCATGACAGCTTCGCTCGGCCGCACCACATCGAGGCGATGCCCGCTCGCCGCTGCGATGCGACGAGCCATCAACACCACCTGCAAACCCGCCGTGTCGAACTCGGTGACATTCGACAGATCGAGGCGCACGTCGCCGTCCTGCGTGCGCACGGCGGCGAACAAGGTCTGTGCGACCTCGCTAGCCCGATAGATGGTCATCTCACCATCGATGCGGACTTCGCCACGCGGTGAGCTCGTTTGTTGCGAGAGCATGAATCGTTCCTTTGTCAGCACGGCCCGTATCGGCTGCGCGCGATGCGATATAAAGTGCGGACAATCCCTGAATGTCTCTCGGGCAGGTCGTGTAGGTCCGCCTAAGACATTGCCCTGAGCTTGATCGAGCACTGTGCTGCCGAGTTGCGCTTGTAGTTGGTTCTTCTATTCGGGGCGTCGGCTGAGGTACCTTTGGCCGGACCTAGATCACGGAACAGCACATGACCCAGTTGCAACTCGTCGGGCGACGCAGCTCGCATTTCACACGACTCGCACGCATCTTCGCCGAGGAGCTCGGCGTGGCTTACGAGATCCAACCCGTCTACGACATGACCGCGCGCACGCCGCAGATCTATGCCAACAACCCGGCGCTCAAGCTGCCGATTCTGCGTGCAGGCGAGGAAGTCGTCTTCGGAACGGAGAACATTTGTCGCGCCCTCGCCGACCGTGCGGGCGCCGGCGAGGAGATCGTCTGGCCGGAGCGGTTACGGTCGACGGTATCGAGGAACGCGCAGGAAATGGTCTGGCATTGCATGACAGCACAGGTGCAGATCGTGTTCGGCGCGCAGGTGTGCAAGCTGCCCGACGACAATTCTTATTTCGAGAAGGCGCGCAACGGCTTCGAGGGGGCGCTTGCGTGGTTGGACGAGCACGTCGGTGAGGCGTTGGATGCGCTGCCGGCGAATCGGCGACTCAGCCTGTTCGAGGCTTCGTTGTTTTGCATGATCGACCATCTGCACTTTCGCAAGACGGTGCCGGTCGAGCATCACTCAGCGTTGCAGGCGTTCGTACGCTCGTTTGCTGCCCGGCCGTCCGCGCAGCGCACGCCGTACCAATTGGAAGTGCCACCTGCGAGCGGCTGATCGTCACACTCGCAAAGTGCGCGCGGCTTGCTCGGCCAGGAGGAATGCGCCGGTGATGCCCGCACTGACGCCCAACTCCGGCGTGCGGATGTATTCATCCAGCACGCCGGGTTGGCTGAGCGGCTCCAGATAGCCTTTGAGAGCGTTGGCGGCTGCCGCCCGAATGTGAGGCAGCAATAGCCCGTTCGCCATCACGCCGCCGCCAAACACCACGCGCTCGACGGAAAGCATGAGTGCGATCGAGGCCGCCAGCTGCCCGAGATAACCGCCGATGATGGACCACGCTTCGTGGTGCGGCGGCAAGGCATCGAGCTGACAGCGCCAGCGCGCCTGAATCGCCGGGCCGCTGGCAAGTCCTTCCAGACAGTCGCCGTGAAATGGACACACGCCACCGAAGTCCTTATCGCGCGCATCGCGTCGTACGAAGATATGTCCCATCTCAGCGTGCATGAGGCGGCGCGTCGCCAGATCGTTGGGCGCCACGCCGCCGCCGATTCCGGTGCCGACCGTGACATACGCGATCGAGCCCAAGCCACGTCCGGCGCCCAATCGCCATTCGGCAAGCGATGCGGCGCCGACGTCAGTGTCCAGGAGGATCGGCGCCTTGAATCGAGCGCGCAGTGGTGCGAGCAGATCGACGCGGGACCAGCCGGCCTTGGGCGTGGCGAGCATCTGCCCGTAACCGGGCTGGTGTGAGCGCAAATCGATCGGGCCGAAGCAGCCAAAGCCGAAGGCATCGATGGGTCCGAATCTACGCTCCGCGGTGCTGAAGAACTCAACGCACGCGGCGAGCGTGACGGTAGCGCTCGAGGTTGGCAGCACGACACTGTCCTGCACGTCGGCAGGCGATGTGCCCACCGCGCACACGAACTTGGTTCCGCCGCCTTCGATGGCTCCGTAGAACACTGCACGTCCCACCTTAGATTGACGTTCTCAATATAGCGTGTCGGGGCGTTCGGGGTGTCCCTGAAGCTCGCGCTCGGCGCATTTCGGGAATCCCTCACTTGAGGTGATGAGCCTCTCAGTTCAGCAATACGCGCCCGGCCACAATTTCAGCGCTGCCCCTTGCTGCCGAAAAGTTAGCATGTCTGCCCGCATTCCCGCTCCAGCGCCCGATCTGGATCCCCTCGCCCTGGCGCAAGAGCTGGGTTGCACGCCTGCGCCTCATCCGGCCAATGAGCACGCGCGGCTGTTGTCGTTGCAATCTTATGAAGTGCTCGACAGTCACGCAGAGTCGCGCTACGACGACATCACACTGCTTGCATCCCGCATCTGTGACGCACCGATCGCATTGATCACCCTGGTCGATGAGCACCGGCAGTGGTTCAAATCCAAGGTGGGCCTGACTGGCTCCGAAGCGCCGCGCGCCTGGGGGTTCTGTCCGCACGCCATCCTGGTTCCAGATGAAGTGCTTACCGTGCCTGACACGAGGCTGGACCCACGCTTCGCGACCAACCCATACGTAACTGGCGAACCGCATGTGCGCTTTTACGCCGGCGCACCGCTGGTCTCGCCCGACGGCCATGCGCTCGGCACGTTGTGCGTCATCGATCGCGAGCCGCGACAGCTTAAGAAACATCAGACGGAAGCACTGCAGGCGTTGTCACGGCAGGTCATGGCGCTGCTCGAAGAGCGCCGGACGTCGACGGCACTGCGTGTGGCGATGCAGGCACTGACGCGCAGTGAGATTTTGTTTCGCGAGGCGTATGAGAATGCGCCCATCGGCATTGCGCTGGTGTCGCCGGACGGTGACTGGCTGCGGGTCAACCAGTCGTTGTGCGACCTGCTGGGCTATTCGGCCGAAGAGCTCACGCGCACGACGTTTCAGGCCATCACCCATCCGGAGGACCTGGAGAAGGATCTGCAGCAGGTCCGGCAGATGCTGGCGCGCGAGCTGCGCAGCTATCAGATGGAAAAGAGATATCTGCACAAGGCCGGCCATCCGGTCTGGACGCAGCTGAGCGTGTCGCTGGTGTGGGACAAACAGCGGCCGCTGTATTTCATTTCGCAGATCCAGGACATTCACGAACGCAAGACCATGGAGCAGGCCAAGGCGGAGTTCCTGACCATGGTGAGCCATGAGTTGCGCACGCCCGTGACGGCGCTGCGCGGCGCGCTCGGAATTCTGACGGCGGGCGCCGCGGGTGAGTTGCCTCCCAAGGCCCAGGCGCTGACCGCATTGGCGGATCGCAATGCCGAGCGGTTGCATCGCCTGGTGAACGACATCGTGGATATCGAAAAGCTCGAGGCCGGCGGGTTTGCCTTCCGCTATGTGGATCTGGATTTGAATCAACTGGTCGCGCAGGCAGCGCTCGAGCTCAAGGCGTATGCGGATCAATACCAGGTGCAGATCGAGGTTCGCTCCGATCTGCCCCGGGCGTATCTGCATGCCGATGCGGATCGCTTGATGCAGGTCCTCGCGAACCTGCTCTCCAACGCAGTGAGATACTCACGGCCGGGCGGCAAGGTCGACGTGCACGTGAGCCGCACCGCGCAGCATCTGCGAGTGAGTGTCACTGACTACGGCGAAGGCATCCCGGAAGAGTTCCGCCGCCATATTTTCGAGAAGTTCGCCCAGGCCAATTGGACTGCCACCAACCCCAAGGGCGGCTCCGGCCTCGGCCTGCACATCAGCCGAGCCATCATCGCCCACCACGGCGGCACCCTCTCCTTCCATACCAAGCTCGGCATCGGCTCGACATTCTATTTCGATCTGCCGGTGCTGTGAGCATCGGCTTCAGATGAAGCCGATCATCCGCCCGCCCATCGCCACACTGAACCACATCGCAAGCGAGATGCCCACGCTGGCGCGGGCGAGCGCCGGGCTCGCCGAAGTCTGCGAGGCGGTCTCTCGAAACAGCGACAGCTGCAGTACGACGGCCACGAACAACAGCAGCATCTTCAGTCGGCTTCGCTGCGATCGACCGTTATCGTTCTTCAGGCGGTCGATGCTGACGTTCACGAAACCGTCGTCGCCGAGGCCAGTCGCGATGTTTCCGAGTAGCTGATGCGTTTCGCCGCCACCATCGGAGTAGCCGCCGTAGCGGCCACCGAGCTCGCTGTGCGACGCATCTTTACGCAATACGATGTTGATCACGCCGGCGATGGCGTCCGAGCCATACTGAGCCGCGGCGCCATCGCGCAGCACCTCGACGCGCTCGATGGCGTTCACGGGAATGGTGTTGATGTCGACCACCTGTGCGGCCGGCCACGGGTCGGTGCCCGAGAGCTGTGCGGACAGGTGACGTCGCTTGCCGTTCACCAGCACCATGGTGTATGCGGGTCCGACGCCACGCAGCGATGCAGAGCGCACGCCCTGCCCCTTCACTGCATTCTGGCCTTGGGGAAAGTTGAACGAGGGATGGAGCTTCGACAATGCCTGGTTGGTTGTGATCGCTCCCGACTCACGCAGCTGTTCGACGTGTGCAGCGGCGATGATGCCGGCACGCAGTTGGATGGGGGACGGGAGCGCTGATAGGCGCTCGAGAAAGATGTGATCGCTTTCTAACCGGGCGACGACCTGAAGCCGCTTGGATCGTTACCTGCAAGCCTTCGGCGCGATCGCCGTAACCGTGGTGGAACTTCGTGAGTGCGGGGCTGTTATTGGGTCGGCCGGCGGTTCGACGGGCTATTGGCGTCCAGGCGCGCAAGGCCGTCGGGCGCTGCGCGGTTTAACGAGATTGCAATCTTTTTCGCCTCGCGTCACAAAAACGTAACAAAAGCTTCATAGGATGCCGCCGGTCGAAGCCTGGGGATCGATACCCGATGAAAAAACACGCTCCGCTCGCGCCCATCGTGGCGCTGGTCCTGGCCGCCGCCACACCGTCCGAATCGGCCGAGACGCTCGAGCTCTACATGGATATGCAGACCAAGCAGCTCTATGCCGAGCCCGGTCCGAACCGCGTCCGCTTGGGTAGATTCCGCTCGATCGATGAATCCGCCCCCGAAGCCACCGCCCAAGCGCCGGCTGAGACGCCCCCACGACCGGAAGCCTTGGAGCAGCGACTGGAGCGCAGCGAGGCGAAGCTCGCCGAGCTCGAAAAGCACAACGACGACGAGTCACGCAGTCCGTTCACCGATCGATTCGAAATTCGCGGTTATCTGCAGACCCGCTACACCGAGATGCTCGGCGGCGATGACGGCATCAATCTCTGGTCGGACCGCTCGGTCGGCGACCAGAACTCCCTGGGCGATGCCGATAAAAATTACCTGATCCGCCGCGCTCGTCTGGTGTTCCAGGGCGACGTGGGCGATCGTCTCTCCTTCTACATCCAACCCGACCTTGCAAGCTCTGCCGGCACCACGGGCAACGTGGTCCAGATGCGCGACGCTTATGGCGATGTCTATCTCACAACCGATCGCGTGCACCGCCTGCGCGTTGGCCAGTCGAAAGTGCCCTTCGGTTGGGAGAACCTGCAATCGAGCTCCAATCGACTCGCGCTCGATCGCGCCGACGCCATCAACAGCGGCGTGCGCGATGAACGCGACCTGGGCGTGTTCTATTACTTCACGCCTGAACAGGTGCAGGAGCGCTTCAGCGAGATCAACAAGCTCGGCCTCAAGCACAGCGGCAATTACGGCATGTTCGGACTTGGTCTGTACAACGGCCAGGGCGCGAACCGCGGCGATCGCAACGACAATCAGCACGTCGTGGCCCGCCTGAACTATCCGTGGCAGTTGTCGAATGGCCAGTTCTTCGAGGCCGGCATTCAGGCCTACAGCGGCGAATACGTGCCCAGCACCGCCGCGTATCGAGCCGTGGGTGATGTGAGTCTCACGCCCACCATCGCCAGTGAATTCCGCCGTGGTTACGAAGATGAGCGCGTGGGTGTGAGCGCCATCTGGTATCCACAGCCTTTCGGCCTGCAGGCGGAATGGAACTGGGGCACGACCCCCGCGCTCGACCTTGCCAGCAACAGCATCGTCGAGAAGAGCCTCAACGGCGGCTACGTGCAGGCGATGTACAAATTCGATCACTCGTTCGGCACGTTTCTGCCGTTCGTGAAATGGCAGTATTTCGACGGCGCCAACAAGGCCGAGAACAACGCCCCGATCAACGAGGTGAACGATCTGGAGATCGGCGTCGAATGGCAGATCGCGGCGCCGCTCGAGCTCGCCGCCATCTACCATCGCATGAAGCGCAACAACCTCGTCACCGGCAACCGCGCCGGCCGGATCGACTACGAACGTTTCGATGCCGAGGCGTTGCGCCTGCAGTTGCAGATGAACTTCTGATGTGGGATGCGCCGGCGACGAACCGTCGCATTTCAGTCATGCAATAGAAATACCCCGGCACGATTATGTCGCCCGCCGCTCGTCCCTAACGCGTCGAGGTCGGTGCGTGAGCGTGCCGGAGTCAACAACGATGAAGTGTCTGAACCACCCGCTGCGGTCCGCCCTGGCGATGCTCGCCGTTGGCGCTCCGCTCTTGCAAGCGCATGCCGCGGAGCTGCTGGAGCGCGCGGTGTTGCCGAGCGCCAGCTTCTCCACCGGCCCCACCTCGGGGCAGTTCGCCACCGGCGGCAACGGCGTCGTCACACCGTTCATCAACAAACAACCGGTGCAGGGCTTCTCGGCCGTGCTGCCCGGCGCACAGGACGGCACCTTTCTCGTGATGTCCGACAATGGCTTCGGCAACAAAGCCAATTCCAACGATGCGCTGTTGCGCGTGTATGCGGTTCGGCCGAACTTCAAGGAAGGCACGGTGACGCCGGTGAATCGCTTCACGGGCGAAGAACTGAGCGATTTCACCTCCGAAAGTTACATCACGCTGAGCGACCCTTGGCACAAGGTGCCTTTCGCCATCGTCGCGGACGGCGATGTGTATCCGAGCACGCCGGTGGGCGGTGGCGCCGCGATCCCTGTCGATCCCACGATCAAGGCCCATCGTCTGCTGACCGGCTCGGACTTCGACATCGAGTCCATCCGTCGCGCCGCCGACGGCACGCTTTGGTTCGGCGACGAGTTCGGCCCGTATCTGATTCACACCGACAGCAAGGGGCGCGTGCTCGAAGCGCCGATTCCGCTGCCCAATTTCCGCAAGCTGCCCAGCACGCTCGGCGGCTCCGAGGTGAATCCGCTGATCCAGGCGGTGAGCAATCCGCAACGCACGTTGCCGGCGAATCTCGCCGATTCCGGCGGCTTCGAAGGCATGGCATTGAACGCGAGCCGCACCAAGCTGTATGCGTTGCTCGAGAAGGCGGTCACCGGCGATCCCGTACGTGAGCGTCTGCTCATCAACGAGTTCAGCCTCAAGGAGCGTAAGTACACGGGCAAGACGTTCGCCTATCCCATGGAGAGCGCCAACCACGCCATCGGCGATTTCACCGCGCTAACCGACACGCAGTTCCTGATCATCGAGCGTGACAGCGGCCAGGGTGTGGCCACCGACCCCCGCTTCAGCAATCCAGCGCGCTTCAAAAAGATCTACAAGATCGACCTGAAGCGCGTCGATGGCAACGGCTTTTTGATCAAGGAAGAAGTGGCCGATCTGATGAACATCTATGATCCGCGGGATGTGGCCGGTGACGGCAAGACCGATACCGTCTTCACCTTCCCCTTCACCACCATCGAAGATGTGCTGGTGCTCGATAACAATCGCCTGCTGGTCATCAACGACAACAACTACCCGGGCTCGGCGGGGCGTGAGTTCGGCGTGCCCGACAACAATGAGTTCATCGTGATTCACACGGCGCCGCTGCTCGACTGCGATGGCGGACGCAAGCCCGATCGCGCCGATCGCGAGTACGGCTGGAAGGATGGTCGTGGCCGTGACGATAAGGAGTGTCGGCCGGCGAAGGAGTAGCGCGTTCGATCACGCGCGGCTCGGCGGCTGCCGGGAGGATGAACCTCCCCGGCAGCCAGTCGATCAGAGGTTGCCAGCTGGCCGGCTCACGTCTCGTATGGATCGACGGGAATGTAGCCGAGCAATTCGCCGGTGTCGGCGTCCAGCAGCACCGTCCAGAACGAGCGGGTGCCGCGGATCGGCAGCCAGCGCAGTTGCTCGTCCGGCGCCTTGATGTTTTCATCCTCGATGAGCCGCCGGGCTTCCGGATGACGTTTGTATAGCGCCGCCATGGGCTTGCCGATCTCTTTGACCGCGGCGGCGACCTGCTCGTAAGGCACGAAATAGCGCGGGAAATTCTGCAGGTCCTTGCCTTCCATGGCGGCGAAGATCAGGTTGTTCAGCTCTTCCCGATCGGTCGGGCGCTGTGTGCCGATCAGGATCGGTCCCCACTTCGGCCGGGTGCGGTACGGCGCCCGAGCGTCCTGCAGATCTTTGTCGGCCAGGTCCTCCGCGATCACCACTTCGAAGCGATCCTTCACGAACGCGATGTACGCCGGGCGCGCGTTCGAAATCGACATGACGCCGTAAACGAACGCCGCCACCTGCACGATGCCGACCACGGTGTAATCGAAGATCAGCGCTCGCCGCGTCTTCTTGCTGTTGTAGATGATCAGCGAAGTCAGCGGTCCGAGCACCAGGTCGCAGACCGTGATGAGCACAAAGAAGCGCGTGCCGCCCAGCATGGCCTGGAACGGATCGGGGTACCAGACCACGAAGATCAGCGCGGCGGCGGCGACGGCCATCGCCAGGGTCACCAGGAAGTGCAACAGCACAGCACGAAATTTTTCGCGCCAGGCAATCATCGGACATCGGCTCCTATAACCTGCCAGCCGCGAATTATCCGATGCTCGAGCGGCGCACGGGAAGTTTCCGGCCTCGCGCAGCGCTGCGGCTTGTGCGATGGATCACATCCGAGGCGAGGACGCCCGGGCTCCGGACGGTTTACCGACATCTGGAGGGTTACTTGTCCCGAGGCGGCAGGTTGGATATACACCAGCGACGCCCATTCAGGCGCTGGGGGACGATAAAGAATGCTCGCTGCGACCAACGACCTCGGGGCGCCGTTACGCAGTTGTCTGCGGATGTTGATCGCGATGACGCTGGCGGCAGCACCGCTGGCCACCGCCGACGAGGCGGACACGCGCTCGTTGAGCGAGCTGCGCGCCGATCTGGATGCCCGGAAAACCACGTCCGTCGAGCTGGTCCAGGCGCTGACCCGACGGATCGAGGCGATCGATCGCAACGGTCCGCAGCTGCGCTCGGTCATCGCCATCAATCCCGACGCCCTGAATCAAGCGCGTGCGCTCGATAAGGAGCTGCAAAGCAAGGGCGCACGCAGCCCACTGCACGGCATCCCAGTGCTGGTGAAGGACAACATCGAGTCCGCCGATCCCATGCCGACCACCGCCGGTTCGCTCGCGCTGATCGGCAACGTGACCAAGCGCGACGCCCCCATCATCGCCAATCTGCGCAAGGCCGGCGCAATCATCCTCGGCAAGACCAACCTGAGCGAGTGGGCGAACTTCCGTTCGCGCAGTTCGATCAGCGGTTGGAGCGCGATCGGCGGGCTGACCCGCAATCCGCACGTGCTCGATCGCACACCTTGCGGATCGAGCGCAGGCAGCGGCGTTGCGGTCGCCGCGGGGCTCGCGCCCGTGAGCATCGGCACCGAGACCGACGGCTCCATCGTCTGTCCATCGGCGATGAACGGCATCGTCGGCTTGAAGCCGACGTTGGGCCTGCTCTCGGGCAAGTACATCATTCCCATCGCCCACAGCCAGGACACCGCGGGGCCGATGACCAGCAACGTAAAAGACGCGGCGTTGTTGCTGACGGCGCTGGTGGGCGAAGCGCCAGCGTGCGATCCGCCCTCCGCCGGGTGCGCCAAATCCGATTACACCAAGGGTCTCGTGCCCACGGCGTTGAATGGCAAGCGCATCGGCGTGTGGCGCTTCGAGCCGGGTCGCAATGCGTATCTCGATCCCGTCTACGAACGTGCCCTCAAGCACCTGAAGGAAGCGGGTGCAACGCTGATCGAAGTGCCGACTCCCAAGGTGGCCCGAGTCGATGAGGCCGAGGACATCGTTTTGCATGCGGAGTTCAAAGCGGATCTCAATGCCTACCTGGCCGCTACTCCCGCCAAGATTGCGGCGCGAACGCTGGAGCAGCTCATCCAGTTCAATCGACGTACGCCCGCGGAGCTGGCGCTGTTCGGTCAGGAGACATTCGAGAAAGCCAACGCCATGCCGCCGCTGAGCGATACCAAATACCTTACGGCGCGAGCCGACGCCAAACGTCTGGCGGGGGTCGAAGGCATCATGCGCAATCTGGCCGAGCATAAGCTCGATCTGATCGTCGCGCCGACCACGGGTGTCGCGCCCCGCGTCGACTCCATCAATGGCACGCGCTCGCCCGGCTCCTTCAGCTCGTTGCCGGCCGTGTCCGGTTATCCGCATCTCACCGTCCCGATGGGTGAGTTGAAGGGCCTGCCGCTCGGCATCTCCTTTATCGGCGCGCCCTGGTCGGAGGATGTGCTGCTCGCCGCGGGCTATGCGTTCGAGCAGCGCGCCAAGGCGCGAGTGACGCCGAAGTTCATTCCTTCGATCGAAGCGCAGGAGAAGGCGTTCGCGCCGGCGATGGCCTCGCCATAGGGCGCTCGCGGCTCACCGGCCTGGATGCTCCTGGGCATCCCTGCGCCCGCACCATCCGGGCTTGCTGCCCATCTTCTTTTCGGGCTGCATCTACGCCAGAATTCCCGGATGCCCGCCCCTGCCAAGTCAGTTCCGCACGCGCCGCGCGCGTCCATCAGCGTCATCGTGCCGAGCTACAACGCCGCTCGCTTCATCGGCGAGGCGCTCGATTCCATCCTCGCGCAAACGTTGCAGCCCGAGCAGATCATCGTGGTCGACGACGGCTCGAGCGATGGCACTGCGGAGGTGGTCCTGCGTCATAACGATCGACGCATTCAATACATCCGAACCGAGCACGCCGGCGTCGCGAGCGCTCGTAACGTCGGCTTGGACGCCGCGCGTTGCGAGTACATCAGCTTTCTCGATGCGGACGATCGCTGGCGGCCGATCTTCCTCGAGATGATGCATGCGTTTCTGTCGGACGATCCGACCGCCGCCTCGGTGTTCGGCAATTTCGTGCGCTTCCAACATCCGAGCGGAGAATTGCTGGGCGATCAGTTTCGGTCCTATCCCGAGATCAAACGTCCGAAGCTGCTCGAGGGCGCGCCCTATGCGCACGGCCGGATCCCCAGAGAGAAAGCGTTCAGCGCCCTGGTCGCCTGCAGCGACATCCCGGCCTACACGCAGGTGATGATGTTTCGACGAAGCATGATCGAGCACCTGCGCTTCGAGCCCACCTTGAGCTTGGGCGAGGACACCAATTTCGTGCTCAAGGCGTATCTCGCGGGCGGCGTGATATTCACCGATGTGGTGCTGGCCGACGTGCGTCGTCATGACGCCAACGCCACCCGCCATCCCGACGAAATGGTCATTCATGATCTGAACGGTTTGAAGGCGCTCGCGCCGCACGTGACGCGCGAAAGCGACCTGCGCGCGTACCGCGACCGGCTGATAAGAGCGCACATCGACGCCGCCGTTTATCAAGCCCGGCATGGCCGGGTGCGCGCCGGACTGCGCACCTATCGAGAAACGTTCAGCGTGCCAGGCTCCCGGTGGCGCAAGCTGAAGGGATCGATGCGCATGGCCCTCTGCCTCCCCCGCGGTCTTGCCAGCCCCAATCCGACAAACTAGGGCCGACAAACTAGCGCCAGGCACCCTCCGGTTGCCGCAAGCCGCGGCCCCCATCCATTGTCGCGGCTGTTTCGAATTGACCTCGACGACGCAACCAACCACGCTGGTGCGGCATTGAGCCGTGGCGGTTGAACAAATAATGGGGAGCATTGCCTTTGAGTGACTGGCGCGTGCCGTTGTCCGTGCTGGATTACGGCGTCGAAGAGGCCGAAGCCGCGCAACGCGTCATCGGCCATCGGTGGTTGTCGATGGGGCCTGAAGTGCTGGCGTTCGAGCGCGAGTTCGCCACCCTGCAGTCCTCGAAACATGCCTTTGCCGTGTCCAACGCCACAGCCGCCCTGCACCTGGCGATGCATACGGTCGGCATCGGTCCGGGCGATGAAGTCATCCAGCCGGCCATCAACTTCGTCGCGTCCGCCAACATGACCTTGCTCGCCGGCGCGACGCCCGTGTTCGCGGACATCTGCAGCCTCGATGAGCCGACCATCGATCCACAGCACGTCGCACAGCTCATCACGCCGCGAACCAAGGCGATCGTGCCCATGCACTACGGCGGCAATCTCGCTCGCATGAGCGAGCTGCTGGAGATATGCAAACGCCACGGCCTCGTGATGATCGAAGATTCATGTCACGCGGTGGGCGCCTCGTACCACGACGGACAAGGCCGCACTCCGCATGGAACGATGGCCGGCAGCATCGGCGACATCGGCACCTTCTCCTTCTATGCCAACAAGAATCTGGCTTGCGGAGAAGGCGGCATGCTGGTCACCGACCGTGACGATCTCGCGACGCGCATCCAGATGCTGCGCAGTCATGGCATGACGCGCTCATCCTGGGAGCGGCATGGCCGCGCTGGCTCCTATGACATCGCCCTGCCCGGCTTCAACTATCGACTGGATGAGCTGCATGCCGCGATCGGTCGGGCGCAGCTGGTCAAACTGCTCGATGGCAATGCGCGTCGCCGCCAGTTGCTGGCCCGCTATCGTGATGGGCTGGCAGGCGCCGAGCGTTGGACCATGGTCTTCGCCGGGCAAGTGGAACATTCCGCCGGGCACCTGATGGTCGTGGTCGCGGATTGCTCGGAGACTCGCAGCGCAGGCATCGAGGCATTGCGGGCGATCGGCGTGCAAACGAGCATGCACTACCCATCCATTCTGGAGTTCAGCGGCTATCGCGAGCGATTCACCGCGCACCTGGAGATCACTCGGCAATTCGCCAGGCGCGCGATCACTTTGCCGCTGCATCCCAATCTGTCCGTCGAGCACGTCGACGAGATCGTGCACACCCTGCGTGCGGTCCAGTAACGCACGCTCGCAAGGAGCGCGCCCGGCCATGAAAGTCACCATGTTCGCAGCCCCCTTCGGCCAGGGCGGTCAGATGCACATCCACTGTCGCCGCTACATCCGGTTACTGCAGCTAGCCGGCTGCGCCATCACCCTGGTCGAGCACAGCGGCTTTCAATCCGATCCGATTCCGGGCGTCGTGCAGTTGAGATATCCGCGTCGCATGCGACGTCTCGACGGTCCGTTGACGGGGACGGTGCTGTCGTTTCTTCACAAGCAGCGACTCGGTCCATTGCTGCGTCGGGCGCAGTCCGATCTGTGTCATGTGCAATGGCTGGACGAGCGCGTCCTCGATGTGAGTCGAACCGGCGCCCGTCCGCTCATCGCGACGGCCTGGGGTAGCGACTTGAATGTACCCGCACAATCGCCGCCCGAGGATCCGGGGCGTCGGCGCATTGGCGCAGCGCTGCGTGAGCTGGACCTTCTCATCGTCGATTGCGATGACATCGCCGCAACCGCGAATCAACTCGCGGGCACGCAGATCCCTACGGCCATGCTGCCCATCGGCATCGATACGAAATTGTTTCGGCCTGAGCTGCCCGAGGAACGACGTCAATGGCGCGAGCGACTGCAGATCGAGCCGGACGCCGTCGTCTTCCTGTCAGCACGCCAATTGGGCGCGATCTATCGGCCCGGCGAGATCATCGCCGCCTTCGCCGCCATGCCCGCAAGCGCGCGTGAGCGTTCGTATCTGCTCATGAGGACCTTCGGCCACAGTGTAGGAACTTCTCTGCCGTCGCTGCAGCGGGCGACCGAAGAGCTCGGCGTGGCTGCGCGTGTGCGCTGGGTGGACAGCATGGCCTACGAGTTGCAGCCCGGCTTGTATGTCGCCGCCGATGTCGCGGTGAATTTCCCACAGATGGACGCATTCCCCGTGACCATTCTGGAGAGCCTCGCGTGTGGCGTGCCGGTCATCACCAACCCGTTGCCGGCGTACCAATCCAATGGCGTGGCGCCCTATCTGCAATTCACCCGCGAAGACTCGGTGCCTGCGCTGAGTGCGGCGATGACTTCGGCGGTCAATGACTTGGAAGGCTTGCATACTCAGGCGGCGCAAGGTCGCAAGCACGTCGTGCGCTACTTCGATGAGCGCGTGAGCGCCGCGCGACTGAAAGAGATCTACGAAGAGCTGCTGCTTCGCGCTCGCCAGGGCTGACGCGTTCGGCGCCGCCGTCTCGCTCGGTGGCACGGGCACGGAACTGTAGGAAAGCCGACCCGTTTGTTCCTTGTTCAGTCGCGCCGCTCTCGGCGCGGCCGTCGGAAAAACACCGAAGAGCGAGGGTACAACCATGGCACTGAGAGATTTATTTCGAGGCGGACGCCGCGAGCGCGACGAAGACCGTCAGCGCTATCCGCTGGACCCGCTGTCGCGGGACTCATGGCGCGACGAATCCGAGGCACGCTACGGCGCACACGCTTATCGGGACTTCGACGACGAGCGGCAGCAGTTCAACGATCGCTGGGAGAATTCCTATTCCGGCGCGGGCCACGGCAGATTCTCCGATGAGGATCGGGGTCGCCGATCCTTCGAGGAGGACCGCGGTGAGACGCGCTATGGTGGCTCGACCGGCAATCCGTTCTACGGCGATCGTCCGCTGATGAACGCCGGCTCCACTTATGATTCGAGCTACTTCGGCTCCAAGTACGGGCTGCCCATGAAGCCCTGGCGCAACGAGAGCGAGAACGAGGAGATCGAGGAACTGGTGTACGGCGGCCGCTCCTTCGACGCCGATGCCTCTTCCACTCAGCGTCGCGGCCAGTTCAGCGGTCGCGGACCGCGCGGCTATCGCCGCTCTGACGAACGTATCAAGGAGGATGTGTGTCAGTGCCTCACTGACGATGAGCACATCGACGCCAGCAACATCGAAGTGACCGTCAACGATCGCGAAGTGATGTTGACGGGCACAGTGTCTTCTCGCATGCAGAAGCGTCACGCGGAAGACATCATCGAGCGCTTGCCTGGCGTTCGTGATGTGATCAACAGCCTGCGTGTCCAGACCGAGACGCAAGGAGCTCAGTCGCAAGGCACTCAGTCGACCACGCGGTTGGGTGGCACGTACCGTTGAGCGATGAGCATGCGAGCTGGGCGCGCGCATAGCGCGCGTCCAGCTCGGGTTCGCTAACCTAAATCAAGAACAGCGCCGCCCTCGTCCGCGCCGACCTTGATATAACCACTCCGAAATAGACATGGCGCGCGCACGAGTGCAGCATGCGCCTTCGTCTCCTCAACGACGAGGGTCCGTCGCATGCATTGCTGGCTACTGTTTCATCGGGAATTGCGCCGCGACGTTCCGGAAGCGGCCGAAGTGTTTCGCTTTCAGCAGTCCGCGGCGCAAGCTGGCATTCGCCTCGAGGTGTTGAACCCACGCGACTTCGAGCTCATCGTCGACTCCACCGAAGGCTGGTCGGCGGTGTATCAGGGGCGCAAGCTCGCCAAGCCCGATCTGATCATTCCTCGCACCGGCAGTGAGACCAGCTATTTCACCCTGGCGGTGTTGCGCCATTTCGAACGCCAGGGCATCGCCATGGTGAACAGCCCCGCGGCCGTCGAAGCGGTGGCCGACAAGCTGCAAACTTTGCAGATCCTCTCTGGCGCGGGCATTCCCATTCCCAAAACCATCCTGGGCAAGTTCCCGGTGGATGTGAGCGTGATCGAGCGCGAGCTCGGCTTCCCGGTGGTCGTGAAAACTTTGCGTGGTACTCGCGGCAATGGCGTGTTGTTGTGCGTGAATCGGGAGCAGTTTCACGATCTGGCCAACCTGTTGGGTGGCGCGCAGTCCAGCTCCGATTTCATTTTTCAGCAATATATCAAAGCGAGTCATGGTCGCGACGTGCGCGTGCTCGTAATCAACGGCCGCGCTGTCGCCGCCATGGAGCGCCGCTCGAGCGATGGCAGCTTCAAATCGAACATATCTTTGGGCGGCGTCGGCGTGGCGTTCGAACCCCCGCCGGAGATGGCGGAGTTGGCCGTGCGCGTGGCCAATGTGCTCGGGCTGGACGTGGCCGGCGTCGACATCCTGCTCGATGCGGAGGGCTACCGCATTTGCGAAGCCAACTCCTCGCCTGGCTTCCAGGGACTGGAGAGGGCCTGCCGCATCAGCGTGCCGGATGCGATCTTCAGCGCCATGCGCGAGCGGCTCGGCCTGCCCGCCAGCACTCGTCGCCGCACCTCCTGGCAGCGCCTGCTCGACTCGCTACGCAATGCCGTGAGGCTCGACAGCCGGGCGGCGCCGACCACGGTGCGCGAGCCGAGCTGATCACTGAGCCTTGGCCGAGCCGCCGATGTTCAGCAGCGGCCAGATGCTGCTGTATTGATCCGTCCAGCCGGCAAACGACTGGTCGGCGACGGCTTCGTAGGTGTTGCGGTTCTGAAATTCCGGCCGGGCCAACAGCGCGTCGTTCGAAGTGACGATGACCCACACGCTGGTGTCGTACGTCCCATCGCTCATACTGTGCACCACGCGGGCGGTTCGATTCACATGCTCGGCCGAGCGCGCGCATACCGGCGCCAGATCGACGAATCGGTTCGAGATGTGCACGGCCAGCACGCCGTCGGGCTTCAGGTGTTTGAAGTACAGATCGAAGGCTTCCTTGGTCAAAAGATGCGTCGGGATCGCGTCGCTCGAAAAGGCGTCAATGGCGAGCAGATCGAACTGCTGTGGGGCCTGTCGCTCCAGCGTGAGTCGCGCATCGCCGAGCAGCACGTCCACGTCCGCGCCCGTTTGTCTGGCCACCGGCAGGAAGGAGAAGTGACTTTCGGCGATGCTGACCACGTCGGGATTGATTTCATACAACCTCATGTAGTCGGCCGGACGCACATAGCCCGAGAGCACCCCCACGCCCAGGCCGACGACGCCCATTCTCACCGGCTTCTCCGACTGCAGCGCCGTGATCGCAAGTCCCACGCCCGATTGCCTGGAGAAGTACGATGCCGGCGTGAATCGATGCTTGGTGTTCAGATATTGATAGCCATGGCTGATGGTGCCGTGGATCAGATAGCGACGGGCCAGCTCGCTGAGCGGCGGATCGTCCTGCACGCTCAACACGCCATAGAAGTTTCTCTGTACCAGCTCGCTCTCCCGGCGGGTCTGGATCTCCGAGAGCGTGAGATGGATGAACAGCGTGATGACGCCCGCAATCATGGTGGCTCTCACCAACCATAACGTCCGGCGCGAGCCGCGCCGGTGCCATTGCAAGAGCACGTACAGCTCCGCGATGACGACCAGCAGCACGGGCAGCTCGATGTAGGTGGTGAACACGGCGGGCGCGATCAACCCCACGAAAGCGCCGCCCAGGACGCCACCGAGCGAGATCAGCAGATAGAAGCGCGTCAGATACGGCCCCGCCGGTCGCCGCAGCACCAACTCGCCGTGGCAGGCCATGCACAGCACGAACAGACTCGCCAGATACAACGGAATCACGTACTGAATCGGATGATTCTCGATCCGTTGCGTGTACAGATACGCAAGGCAGCCGAGCGACAGCGCCACCAGTGGAAAGAACCATGTCGGGTGATACACCCGGTGATGTCCGAAGGCCAGAATGAATGTGAGCAGGTACAGCGCGAGCGGCACCACCCACAACAGCGGAATCGGCGCCACGTTGGCGCTGAGATTGGCGGACACCGCGACCAGCAGCCCTGAGGCGCATGCGGATAACAACAGCCAGAGCGCCATGTGACCCACGCTTGGCGCGGCGGCGCCTTGCTCGGCGGTGGCGGTCATGGATTGCTCGGCATCCGAGCGCGTTTGTTTGCTGTTCAAATAGGCGGCGCCGGCGCAGAGCACGGCGAACACGACGAACACCGCGCTCCAGCCGATGGCAAGCGCGTGCGAGGTGAACGCAGGCTCCAGCGCCAGGGGAAAACTCAGCAGCGCAAGCAGCGAGCCGGCGTTGGAGAGTGCGAACAGCCAATAAGGCGGCTCGCTGCCCGTGCGCCGCATGTACCACACTTGCAGCAAGGGACTGGTCGAGCTGAGCACGATCGATGGCAGGCCCACGGTCACCGTCAGCAACAGCAGGATTTGCCAGGTGGGATCGTCCGTCGCGTCCGGCCGCAAGGCATCCGCGGGCAGAATGGGCATCATCAGACAACTGCCCAACAGCAACGCGACGTGGATCAGACTTTGCCGCCGCGGCGAAATGCGAGTCGTGAGCCAATGGGCGTAGCTGTAGCCAGCCAGCACGCATGCCTGGAAAAACACCAGCGCTGCGCTCCAGACCGAGGACGTGCCGCCGAACCAGGGCAAGATGATTTTTGCGATCAGCGGCTGAACGAGGAACAACAGACAGGCGCCGACGATCACTGTCACGGCGTAGAGCGGCGTCCAGCGCGGCTGCGTGACGGACCAGGATTCGGCAGTGACGGGCTGTGGGTCGAGGGACGGGGCGCTCATCGCGCCAGGATAACGCATATACTTGCCGCCCAGACCTACCCACGCCACGAGACATTCGACGGACATCGTATGCAACTGACGTACACGCACTCATCGCTGCTGAAAGTCGCCACCTTGTCGCTGCTCGCTCTTTGTGCCGCCTGTTCGCGCGAGGCTGCCTCCCCTGCGCCGGCTGGCAACGGCGCTGCGTCCGCCGACGCACCGGCCGGCGCGCCATTGGAGACTCGCGACGCCAACGGCAAAGACTACAAGCCAGCGTTTGCGGGCCAGACTCGCGCGCCCGGAGTGAAGAGCGACGTGGCGATTGACGTGACCGTGGTGGCGAAAGATTTGAAGTCGGCATGGGCGTTCGAGTTCCTGCCCGATGAGCGCATTCTGGTCACCGAGCGTGAGGGCAACCTGCGCATCGTCGGAAAGGACGGCGCGGTGTCGGCGCCGCTCAAAGGTCTGCCGAAAGTCTATTTCCAAGGCCAGGGCGGCTTGCTCGATGTGGCCATCGATCCGCAGTTCGCCAGCAACCGGACCATCTATTGGACCTATGCCGAGCCGCGCGAAGGCGGCAACGGCACCGCGCTCGCCAAGGGCGTGCTGTCGGCCGACGACAGCGCCGTCGAGAAGGTGCAGGTCATCTTCCGGCAGATGCCCACGTTCGAATCGAACCTGCACTTCGGCTCGCGCATCGTGTTCACGCCCGACGGCAAATTGTTCCTGGCCTTGGGCGAGCGCTCGGTGCCTGAGGCGCGCGTGCAGTCGCAGGATCTGAACAGCCACTTCGGCAAGGTCGTGCGACTGAACCTCGATGGCAGCGTGCCCGAGGACAACCCGTTCGTCGGCCGCAACGACGCGAAGCCCGAGATCTGGTCGTACGGTCATCGCAACATCCAGGCGGCGGCGCTGGATGCGTCCGGCACGCTGTGGGTCATCGAACATGGCCCGCGCGGTGGCGATGAGTTGAATCAGCCGCAAGCCGGTTTGAACTATGGCTGGCCGGTCATCACCTACGGCATCGAGTACTCGGGCCCGAAGATCGGCGAGGGGCTCACCGCCCAGGAAGGCATGGAGCAGCCGGTGTACTACTGGGATCCGGTGATCGCTCCTTCCGGCATGATCGTGTACGACGGCAGCATGTTTCCGGAATGGCAAGGGAATATTTTCGTGGGCGGTCTGGCCAGCATGAGGCTGGTGCGCCTGCAAATGCAGGACGGCAAAGTCGCGGGCGAAGAATGGCTGTTGCAGGATCGCGGCCGTCGCATTCGCGACGTGCGCCAGGGTCCTGATGGCGCGATCTACGTCGTCACCGAAGCGGCGGACGGTGAGTTGCTGAAGATCTCTCGCAAGAGCTAAAGAGCGATCCGGTGCGCCGGCGGTGACGCTGCCGGCGCACGCTTTTCGGGAGTCATTGACGTTAGCCCTGCAACCCTTGCGGCGCGAACGCCAGGCATTGAATGACAGCGAGGCTCCACTGCGCGGCCTCGTTGGTGGAGACCCAGGCCGCCTCGTCTACCGGATTCAATACCGCGGGTCCAGAGATTCGCTGCGATTCGAAGCGTTGATCGGGCGCGAAGCCCGCCCGTCCTTCGAAGAACTCTTTCCAGGCTCGACGCGCAAGCTCGTCATCGCGCAGGATGCTGGCGGCGTAAGCCGTCAGGCGCGAATGACCCTGCTGCAAGTTGAGCTCGCCAAGCGGCTCTCCCAACTCGGCGCGCTGCTGTTCGGCCGGCGCGTTGTACAAGATGCAGTATTGCAGCCACGCCTGCTTGAACTTCGGCACATCCAGCAGCTGAATCAACTCCGCGCACACCTCCGGCAAGCCGAACGCGGCGCTCAGGTGAGAGACGTTGATGGCTCGGTCGGTCGCGATCTCGAACGCGCCGGTCTGCAGATTCATTCGGCCGCCGCCCGTGAAGAAGCCTCTGGGCTGCGCACCGATGGTTCGCATGCTGGCGAGCAACCGATCGCGCATCGGCCGCGACCTGGTGCGTTCCCATTCGGTGAGCCAGGCGCCCGCGATCGAACCCCAATCGGTGCCGAAGCCGAGCCGCGCGTGCTCCCCGTCGGGCGTTTCTTTTCGCCTGCCCTGCATCTTCGGCAATTTCCTTTCGGGCACGATAGCGCGCAGCGTGCGCGCCGCTTCCAGCTGCTCACGTAACAGATCGCCCACGCGCTCATCGGCGGTGAGGAAGTAGTAATAACGACGGTTCAGCGCCGTGCTGATGCGCAGCTGCTTGGCGCTGCAGCCCCAATGCATCACGTTGTGCCTGGAGCCCAGCGGCGCAAATCTGCCCAGATGATGCACGTCGACTTCGCCGGTGTGACGCGTCATGGCCTCGGCGAATCGATAGACGTCCGCGCGCCCGGTTCTCAGGAAATACAGCCAGAGCCAGATGTCGGTCGACAGCTCGGAATTGTCCCAGGCATAGCCACCCACGTCATAGCGCCATGTGTGGCGATCCGGATCGTAGGTGTGCATGACGTCGCCATAGTTCCAGAAGCCGTACCAGCCGTGCTGATCGCGCTGTTGCTCGTAGAACTCGAACAACCAATCCAGTTGTTGTTCCAGTCGCGCGCGTTGGCGGGTCGATCGATCAGGCAATGCAAACGTACCGCCGAAGACGCCGGCGCGATGAATCGTTTGCGGGACGGCCGCCATGACGGCAGGCGCGCGCACCGCCTCCGCCAGCTGCACCAGACGCTCGCGACCAGGCGTGGATTCAAGCAGCCACAAACGCATCTCGCTGGTCCGCGCGACGCCCATCGGCGTGCCGAATCCGGGCTCATAATCTTCGTAGGTGATGTTGAGGCCCTGCAGCTGCTTCTCGTGCGTGTCCTGACCCAGACCATCGTGATAGAAGCGCAGATCCATCGGCCGCGCGTCCGGCGCCCATAGCCACAAAGTGACCGCAGCTCGATCTGTACGAGCGTCCCGAATGTCGATCTGCGCGGGATGGCTTTGCCAGAAGTTCTGAATGCCGAAAGCGACGCCGCCGCCCGGTCCGCCGATATAGCCCAAGCCGGAGGCGCGACGCCCGCGGGCCGAATCCAGCCAGGCATGCCCTGCCGCGGTTCGCTTGCGGATCTGAAACGAGTCCGCGCCGGCTTGAAGCAAGGTCCAGTCGCCAAAGGCAGGGATGAGATCGAGGCCTTTCTCGACGTTCGCCGCGATGGAAGTCACGGCGCGACCGTCGATCTGCGCTGCGCGCGCCTCGGCTCCCGGATTGCGCCGCAAGCCGGTGAGGCCGCGCACCGCTTCGGCAAACAATCCGTCGCCCTCACCAACGAAGCGAACGTGCCGATCATGGAGCGGGTCGGTGAGTGGCGCCTCGAAGCGCACGCCAATGCCCCGAATGAAGTCCCGCGACTCATTGCCGTCGAAAACAAATGTATGCAGGACGCGGACATCGTGGCCGCCGGCATAGAAGTACAGCCGCAGCGTAAAGGGCAACCAGCGGCGGCCGTTCGCATGGGCGTGTCGCCCTGTGATCTTCACGACCGCACGCAGCGGGCCTTCATGCTCCACGATCGCCTGCTCGATCTCACATTCGAATGTTTCCTGGTTGATGACGCCGTCTTCTCGCTCCGCCGGCGCATCTTGCCTGAGCACCACCAGTCGGCCGGCGCGAAGCAGCTCTTTATCGCCACGTCGAATGGATTCGATACATACCGGACCCTGGCGCAGCACCCGGCAGACAATCGTGCCCGTGTCGATATCGATGGCGGTGGCATCCTGCTTCAGCTTGATGGCCACTGCAGGCGCCGGCGACTTTTCACCGGGCACGACCTCGAAGGCGCTGCTTGCGGAAGTCACATTCGGTGCCAGCGCATGCGCCGTCCATTTGAGCGAGCCGTCGGGCCAAAAGGCGAGCGGCCACGTCTGCATCGGCAAGCGTTGGCCATCGCGGTCGCGTAAAGAAAACGTGGTCTTCGGCGAATGTTTGCTCCGCGGCCAGGGCATGCCCCAGGTGACGCCCACCCCAATGTCCGGCGCGCGCTGGTCGAGCCAATGACACCACGCACCTTCCGGAAATCCGTGCTCCAGCGGCCGCGCCGGCGTAGCCGCAGATGAGGATTTCGCAGCACCGCCGAGCGCGGCCGAGGCCAAGGCGCTCGCGGCGATGAAGCGCCGGCGCGAGATGCCCTGAGTCACGCGTTGCCTCGGTCGGGTTCAGGTCGTTGGCGATTGAAATTGATCATTTGGGCCCTTATTTTGCGCCGCAAAGACAATTGCGCAGACAAATCATTGCAAATTCGATCAAAGAAGCGCAAATATTAGCAACGGCGCGCGGGCCGTCGTGCCGGGTTGTTACCGGTGTCAGCGGCCGCGCGCTAACCAGAACAGCGAACGAGATCCGGGGGATTGCATGCCGACTATTCGTAACCATCGCGGCTCGCACCATGGAACGGGCGGGTCTTTGGCGGCGACGGCCGCCTCCATGTTATTGCTGCAGGGATGGACGTCGATCGCCAACGGCGCCGAGCAGGACGATCGGGGCGAGCAGCTCGAAGAAGTCGTGGTGACCGGCATTCGCGCCGGCCTGCGCTCCTCGATGGAGGTCAAGCGCGAGGCCCTTCAGGTCGTCGACGCGATTTCCGCCGAGGACATCGGCGACTTTCCCGACAAGAATCTGAGTGAAGCGCTCCAGCGCATCACTGGCGTGCAGATCAGTCGCCAGGATGGCGAAGGTCGTGGCGTCAGCATCCGCGGCGCCGAGCCCGGTCTCAATCGAGTCGAAATCAACGGCATCACCGCCCTGTCGCTCACCGTCACCGGCGGCCGCGATGTCGACTTCCGCGATCTGCCGGTCGAGTTCGTCTCGCGTCTGGAAGTGGTCAAGTCCGCTACGCCCGACATGACCGAAGGCGGCATCGGCGGCACAGTGCGCGTGATCACGCGTCGGCCTCTGGATAGCGCCGAGCCCTATCTCGCCGGTTCCACGCAAATGGTCTACAGCACCCTCGCCAAAGAGTACGACCCGAAGTTCGCGTTGATCGGCAGCCGTACTTTCCTGAACAACACCGTGGGTCTGCTCGGCGCCGTCTCGTATGAAGAGCGACATCTCGACAGTCACAATGCCCGCACGACCGGCTGGCTGCGTCGCGCGCCCACCGCCACCGGCGCGGGCGCCACGCCGGGTCGCGGCACCGACGTGAATGGCGATGGCACGCTCGATTGGATTCCAGAGATTCCGCGCTATGGGCTGGATCGACGCGAAACGCGCCGGCCGGCGTTTCTGGGCATCGTCGAATGGCAGCCGACCGATGCGGTGAAATTGTTCGCCGAGGGCACCTACGCGCACGCCAAGGAAGAAGTGAGCAGCATGTACATGCAGTTGGGCGCCGCCACTGGACTGATCGACTACGCCAACAGCGTGGTCGGCCCCGACAACACGGTGACGCACCTGGAGGTCGTTTCTTCATCTGGCTTTCCCATCGAGCTCGCCTATCGCAACATCAATGGCTCGCTCGAGCGTGAGCAGTACACGACCGCCCTCGGCGGCGAATGGGATCTCGGGCAGTTCAAGCTCGACGGTCGGCTGACCTACGCCTCGGCCGAAGTGCAAAATGATGAAAAGAACTCAACGGCGACCGTGTTCGGCGTGCCTCGCGCCATCATCGATTACAACAACGGCCAGCGCGCGCCAAACTTCACATTCCCCGGACTGGACACCACCACCGCGCAGGGCGTGAACAACCTTGCGGCCGTGTTCAATCCCAGGACCAACGCTCAGGAGGAGACCAGCGCGCAGTTCAACGTCGAATATCAGCCCGAGAGCAGCTGGCTTACCTCCATCAAGACGGGCTTCGACCTGCGAGAGCTCACCATGGACAGCCTGCTGTTCTCGCGCACGATTCAGATCACCAGCCGCACCTCGCCGCCTGCGAGCAGCGGCGCCACGATCACCGTGCCCGTGGCGCAGTCGGTGATCCAGGACATCGTGGACACTCATTCCGGCATCAACGACGTGCGCTTCTTCGCCACGGGCGACATCGGCTTCGGCGGCGGCGTGCGGCATTGGAACGACAATGGCGACGCCACCTACAACGCCACCATCGCCGCCAGCGGCCTAGGGAACATCGATCCGTACGCATTCAACCCCAACACCGGCACCAACAACAGCTTCCAGAATTACCTGGACACCTGGGACGTCGAAGAGAAAACGCGCGCTGCCTATCTGCAGGGCTCGTTCAACTTCGACTCGCTGCCGATCCCGATTTCCGGCACCCTGGGTGCGCGGTATGTCGATACCGAGACGCTGTCCACCGGTTTCACGCGCACCAACCAGGGTGGCGTCTTCACTTTCGGGCGGGCCTCGCGCGATGGCGGCTACAGCAAGTGGCTGCCCTCGTTGAACATGCGCTTCGAGTTGAGCGATCAGCTGGTGGCGCGCATGACCGCGGGCAAGGTGCTCGCCCGTCCCAACCCGAGCCAGATGGCGTTCCGCAGGACGCTGGACACGTCGGTCGGCAGCACCGGCTCGCGCGGCAATCCGGACCTGAAGCCCTATGAGGCCAACCAGTACGATCTCGGTCTGGAGTGGTATTTCTCACCGGATGGTTTCGTCTCCGCCACGGCGTTCCGCAAGGAGATCTCGAACTTCGTGATCAACACCACGGTCAGAGAGGAAGCTGACGGCAGTCCGAGCGACAACTCGGGCGATGAGTTCACGCTGACGGTGCCGGTCAACGGCGAGGAGGAAGTGACCATCAACGGCATCGAGGCTGGCGTGCAGTACGCCTTCGACTTTCTGCCGCAGCCCTTCAACGGCTTCGGCGCACTCGCCAACGTGACGTATCAGAACGACGACGGCTACAAGGGCGTCAACGTGATCACCGGGGAGGCGCTGCCGTTTCCGGGGCTGTCGCGACTCAGCTACAACTACTCGCTCTACTACGAGAACCAGCGCTTCAGCATCCGTGGCTCGTACAACTGGCGCGAGAAGTGGCTGACGACGCCTTCGGGGCGCGGCGCGCTGGCGGAGTTCAATGAAGACTTCGGCTCGCTCGATGGCTCGCTCAACTTCACCATCGTGCCGGATGTCACGGTGTTCCTCGAGGCCATCAACATCCTCGACGATGTGCGCATCGAGCACAATCATCCGTTACGGCGCATTGCCAACGAGACTTACGGATCGCGCTACTTCCTCGGAGTGCGAGCGCGACTGTGAGTGCGGTTCGAGGCGGCGCGAGGCATGACAGCCCCCTTTCATGTCGCGCGCCGCCTTGTAACCGATTTCACCGCCTGGAAAAGCCCGCTATGATGCCCTGTTCGTTCAGCCCCTGCAGTGAGTGACACGCCGTGAGCACCGCGACCACCATCGCCTTCCGCATGCAGCTCAAGCCTGGCAGAGTCGAGGAATATCGGCGCCGCCACGACGAGATCTGGCCCGAGCTGGTCGAGACGCTGCGCGATGCGGGCATCTACGATTACTCGATTTTCCTCGAGCCGGCCACGCTGCAGCTGTTCGCGGTGCTCAAGCTCACGCCCGATCATCGCCGCGAGGAGTTGCCCGATCATCCCGTCATGAAGCGCTGGTGGCTGTACATGGCGGAGCTGATGGAGACCGAGCCCGATCTGCGCCCGCGCGAATGGCCGCTCGAGCCTATGTTTCATCTGGATTGAAGGAAGATTCATGTCCGTTTCGCTTCGTGACTACGATACGCCGCGTCTGCATCGCACGGTTCAGCTGCTGATTTCCAATCTGGTCGACCTGAAGGACACCTCCGGCGAGTTTCTGCTGCGGCTGGACGACGGTCGCGTCATCGACACCAAAGGCTGGAACGACTGGGAGTGGACCCACGGCATCGGCCTGTACGGCATCCATCAGTACTATCAGCTGAGCGGCAACCCGCGCTGCCTGGAGATCATCAAGGACTGGTTCAGCAATCGTTTCGCGGCCGGCACGCCGACCAAGAACGTCAACACCATGGCGCCGTTTCTCACCCTCGCCAATCTGTACGAGGCGAGCGGCGAGCCCACCTACCTGCCCTATCTCGACGTGTGGGCCGAATGGGTGATGAACGACATGCCGCGCACCGAGGAAGGCGGCCTGCAACACATCGTCTTCAACTCGGAGAATCCGCAGCAGCTGTGGGACGACACGCTGATGATGTGCGTGCTGCCGCTTGCGCGCATCGGCCAGGTGCTCGGCCGCCCCCAGTATCTCGAAGAGGCGCGGCGTCAGTTCCTGCTGCACATCAAATATCTGCACGATCGCCGCACCGGCTTGTGGTTCCATGGCTGGACCTTCGACGGCCGACACAACTTCGCCGAGGCGCGTTGGGCTCGCGGCAACTGCTGGGTGACCATTGCGATCCCGGAGTTCATCGAGATGCTCAATCTGCAGCCGGGCGATGCGTTGCGTGAGTTCCTGATCGACACGCTGGAGGCGCAGGTGCGAGCGCTCGAGAAGTATCAGGACGCAAGCGGCCTGTGGCATACGCTGATCGATGATGAGTCGTCTTATCTCGAGGCCTCGGCGGCAGCGGGCTTCGGCTACGGCATTCTGAAGGCCGTGCGCCGACGCTATCTGCCGCAGCGCTATGCCGAGACCGGCCTGCGCGCCGTGCAGGGGGTGCTTGCGAACATCGCCGACAATGGCGAGCTGCGCAATGTTTCCTTCGGCACCGCCATGGGCTCGGACCTGGAGTTCTATCGCCAGATTCCGTTGACGCCCATGCCCTATGGTCAGGCGATGGCGATGCTGTGCCTGGGTGAATATCTGCGCACGCGCATCTGAAGCGTCATGAGCACTCGCACGGTTCGATTCGGCCACTATCTCGCGTACGGCAGCAATGACTTTCTGGGCGCCGGCGCGATGGCCGTCATCAGCGGCTGGATCCTGTTCTTCTACACCACGTTCTGTGGTCTGACCGTCACGCAGGCCGCTGCGATCTTCGCGATCGCGCGGCTGTTCGATGCCGTCGCGAGTCCGTTGATCGGTTATCTGTCCGATCATTTCCATCGCACCGCCGCCGGCCGACGCTTCGGGCGCCGGCGGTTTTTCATTCTGCTCGCGGTGCCGCTGTTGCCGAGCTTCTCGCTCATGTGGATCGACGGCATGAGCTTCTGGTACTACCTGGTCACCTACGTGTTCTTCGAGGTCGTCTATGCGATGGAGCTCATTCCGTACGAGACGTTGGCCGCGGAGATGTCGCCCGACTACAAGGTGAAGGCGAAGTTCGCCGGCGCGCGCATCCTGTTTGGCCAGGTGTCGGCGATTCTGGCGGGCGTGCTGCCGGGGCGCATCATCGAGGCCTTCGGCAAAAGCTCGGCCGAGACGTTCTTCTATCTGGGCGTGATCTTCTCGGTGATTTTCATGCTGGTGGCGCTCGCCGTGTTTACTTTCAGCTGGGAGCGGCCCCGCGAGGAGATCGAGAGCATCGCTGTCGATCGCAGCGATCAGGCGGCGTGGCGGCGCTTGACGCAGCTGTATTCGGATCTGATCGCCACGCTGCGAATCCGCGCCTTCCGGCTGCACCTGGGCATGTATCTGGGCGGCTATATCAGTCAGGACATCTTCAACGCGGTGTTCACATACTTCATCGTGTTCGCCCTCGGCAGCACCGTCGTGACCGCATCGAATCTGTTGGGCACGATGGCGTTTGCGCAGCTGGTCGCTGTGGCGGTGTTCATTCCGTTGTGCCTGCGCCTGCACCCTGCCCCTTCGTATCGGATCGCGGTCAGCCTGTATGGCGCGGCCGTGCTGCTGTTCCTGGGGTTGTATCAATCGCACCCGGTGCCCGCGTGGTGGATCTATGTGCCCGTGCTGATCGCAGGTCTCGGCCGCGGCGGGCTCAACTACATTCCCTGGAGCACCTACAACTACATGGCGGACGTCGATGAGATCGTCACGGGCCGGCGTCGCGAAGGCGCGTTTGCCGGGGTCATGACTTTCATCCGCAAGACGTCTCAAGCGGCCGCCGTGATGGGCGTCGGCGTGTTGTTGAAGGCCGGCGGCTTCCTCTCCGACCAGTCGACGCAGTCGCCCGAGGCCGTGCGGACCATCGTGCTGGTGATGACGTTCGGCACGCTCACCCTGCTCGCCTTCGGGTGGCTCGTCTCG
The DNA here is from genome assembly GCF_016801985.1 of Steroidobacter gossypii. GTDB lineage: Bacteria > Pseudomonadota > Gammaproteobacteria > Steroidobacterales > Steroidobacteraceae > Steroidobacter > Steroidobacter gossypii. The sequence continues at coordinate 1,331,083 of NZ_JAEVLS010000002.1, forward strand.
CTGCGCTTCCGTCTTGATCGCGACACTCATGCAGTGCTGATGCGCGAGATCCAGCGCTTCAAGGAAAGGCCCGACACGGTGCCCGACCCCGAAAGCCGTCGCATCGTCGAGGACCTGTCGGGTTGGCGCTACGAAGAGCTCTGGGGCAAGGGGCGCGCGTCCACAAAGCTGCCGCCTGCCGCGACGGGGGCGGTCGCGGCGCCCACCGGCCAGGAGTAAGCGCTACGTTTGATGGGGGACTGGCCGGCCCGGCTTGACTCTCCTGCTACGTGAGGGTGCAAGCTACGATCTCGCAACGGCGAGGTCGGCATGTTCCGGATCGGCGATTTTTCGCGGCTGGCTCGGGTCACCATCAAGACGCTGCATCACTACGATGAAGCCGGTCTGCTGCAGCCGCTGCATGTGGATCGACACACCGGCTATCGTTATTACGACGCGCGCCAGCTGCAGACGTTGCACCGGATCCTGCTGCTGAAGGATCTGGGCTTCGCGCTCGATCAGATCCGCGACTTGTTGAACGCAGACGCGGCGTCGCTCGCATCCGTGTTGGCCAGGCGTCGTGAAGAGCTCGCGGCAAGCATCGCCGCCGATCAGTCCCGCCTTCGTCGACTCGAAGCGCTGCAACTCGCGGTCGATGAGCGCAGCGATGCGAGTCAGCCAACGGTCCTGTTGCGAGAGTCGCCGGCGGTCGAGGTTTACTCCATTCGCAAGCGCGTTCCTCACTTCGGCGCGCCGATGCAGGCGCTCTTCGAAGCGGCCGAAGCTACTGTCGCGGCCGCGCAGGCGCGCAGTCCTGCAAGTCCCTTCACCATCTTTCATGATCTGGACTACCGCGAGCAGGACGCCGACGTCGAAGTTTGTATTCCAGTAAAGCACGGTGCCGGGCTCGAGATTCATTTGCTGCCCCGATGTGCGGCGACCGCCTCCATCACCTATCAAGGCCCATACGAACAGACGCCGATCGCTTATGCGGCGCTGCTGAACTGGATGAGTCGCAGCGGCATGCGACTCTCCGGGCCGCTGCGCGAGGTGTATCACCGCTATGGCGCCGATCAGATCGGCTACTCGCTGCCCGCGGCAGTGCTGACCAGGAACAGTGTCGAATTCGTCACCGAGTTGCAGGCGCCCGTTACGTCCATCTAGATCAGGAGACGACGATGAAGTGCACGCTTCAAGCGATCACGGCGCTGACCGTCCTTGCCCTTTCGCTCGCTCAAACCAATGCGATGGCCGCGCGAGCTCCCGAGAGCCATCCAGACATCGAGACCTCCTATGGAACCTTGACGCTGCCGGATGGCGTCGAGCTGCAGACTGTCGTCACCAAACCGGCGGCGGTCAACGGCCGGCTACCCGCCATTCAGTTCGTGCAATGGTTGTCGTGCGACACGATCGCCATCTCGGACAACCCGCGCGATGGCTGGTCGGCGATGTTGAGGGACATCGTGCGACGTTCGAATGCGCTGGTGTGGCGAACGGAAAAGCGCGGCGTCGGCGCCAGCAAAGGCAACTGCGCCACGATGGATTACGACACGGAGCTTGCGGATCATCGCGAAGCGCTCGCGCAGCTGCGAGCGCGCGATGACGTCGACCCCAATCGCATCGTCATCTTCGGCGGCAGCATCGGTGGCACCTATGCACCGCTGCTCGCAGCGGACGAGCGCGTCGCCGGTGTGATGATCTGGGGTGCCGGCGCGACGACGTGGGCCGAGCGCATGCTGAAGTTCGAGCGCAACGCCTTGGAGCTTGGCGGCTCGCCGCCCTCGCAACTTGCGCAGGAGATGACGCTGCGTCTGCAGTTCATGGAGAGGTATCTGGTCCGTGACCAAACGCCTGCCGAGATCATGAAGGCCGATCCGAAGGTGGGCGCGGTATGGTCACGCATCGTGGGCACGAGCGCCCAAGGCCAGTACGGTCGACCGTTCGCCTTCCATCAACAGGCACAGAAAGCCGACTGGGCCGCCGCGTGGTCCCAAGTGAACGCGCCCGTTCTCGCCCTGTATGGGGAATACGACTGGTTCGAATCTCGCGACGCCACCACTCTCATCACGCGCATCGCGAACTCAGCATCCGCCGGTCGCGGCACCTTCGCCGAGATCCCTCGCATGAACCATCACTTCTCGCAATTCCCGAACGCGACCGCGGCCTTCGCCGAGAAGGACGGCCAAGTGAATCCCGAGCCTGCGGTCAGCGTGATGCTCGCGTGGCTGGAGAAGATTTTCGGTCGCGCGACGTAGCGGGCGTGTTCGCAGGCGTGGCCGCGCAGTAGAGCGGCGCTGGATGATTGGATCGATCTGGAGGCTCGGGCCGGAATCGAACCGGCGTAGACGGCTTTGCAGGCCGCTGCATAACCACTTTGCTACCGAGCCGTAGGAGTGGGTAGGAGTGGTGAACCCCAGCTCCTGCGCGTGCCGCCGAAACTTTATTCGGCTTCTAAGTTGCTGGCGGCACGAGAGAAATTGGAGCGGGAAACGAGGCTCGAACTCGCGACCTTAACCTTGGCAAGGTTACGCTCTACCAACTGAGCTATTCCCGCTTCGAGTCCGGCGGGCGTGGCCACCGGAGAGGCCGCTATTCTAGGGTCAGCTTCGAAACTGTCAATACAAGTTGTGCATTTCGCACAACATTATCTTGTGCTCGAACGCATCAGGTCCGGCCAGGCGGCCCGTAGGTAAACCACCATGGACCACAGGGTCAGCGCCGCGGCCGCCACCAGGCAGTAGAAGCCGAGCTCGAATGCGGGGATGAACCACACGTCGTCCCGGAACAGCATCATCGACAGGCCGGTCATCTGGAAGATGGTCTTGAGCTTGCCGATGTTGGATACAGCGACCTTGGCCCGCGCGCCCACCTCCGCCATCCACTCGCGCAGCGCCGAGATGGTGATCTCCCGGCCGACGATCACCGTCGCCGTCAACGCGATGATGGTGTGCGGATCGAACTTGATGAACTCCAGCATCGGCGGGTCGTAGCTCACCAGCAGGATCAGCGCGACCGCGACCATCAGCTTATCCGCGACGGGATCGAGGAACGCGCCGAGCGCCGAGGTCTGCCCGAGCTTGCGCGCCAGATAGCCATCGAGCGAATCGGTGACCGCAGCCAGGATGAAGACCCACCCGGTGGCCGCCATGGCCCAGGACTGAGGCATGTAGAAGAGGACGACCACCAGCGGAATCATGATGATCCGCGCCACGGTCAGGATGTTCGCGATGGGAAAAGTCACTGGGGAGAATTGTAAGGACTTTTCAGCCGTTCGCGTGGAGAGTGTCATAGATCGATTGCGCCAGTTTACGACTGATGCCGTGCACTTTGGCTAAATCATCGATGCCTGCACGACTGACCCCTTGCAGACCCCCGAACTGGCGCAGCAGTTCCCTGCGTTTGCGTGGACCGAGGCCGGGCACGGTTTCGAGCACCGATTGGGTGCGCGCCTTGGCCCTGCGCTGGCGATGGCCGGTGATGGCGAAGCGATGCGCCTCGTCGCGCACGCGCTGGATGAGGTGCAGCGCCGGCGAATCCGGCGGCAATAACGTCGGCAGCTCGTGACCGGGCAGGAACAGGCGCTCCTGTCCGGGCCGACGGTCCGCGCCCTTGGCGACGCCCGCGATCAACACATTGTCGATGTCGTACTCCTTCAACACTTCGCTGGCCTGCGCCAGCTGCCCCGGTCCGCCGTCGATCAGCAGCACATCGGGCGTCGGCGCCTCGCCCTTCTTGATCCGGGCGTAGCGACGCGACAACGCCTGCCGCATGGCCCCGTAATCGTCGCCGGGCGCGATGCCCTCGATGTTGAAGCGGCGATAGTCGCTCTTGAGCGGACCTTCGGGGCCGAACACCACGCAGGAAGCGACGGTGCGCTCGCCCATGGTGTGGCTGATGTCGAAGCATTCTATCCGAGCCGGTGGGTTGGGGAGATTGAACACTTCCTGCATGGCTTGGAGCTGTTCGACGCCGGTCGCCTCGGTCGCCCGACGCATCTTCACGCCGAGCTCGGCATTGGTGCGCGCCATTTCGAGCCAGCGAGCTCGCACGCCTCGCACGTTGCTGCGAATCTTGACCGAGCGCTCCATGCGCTCGCTCAACGCCTGCTCCAGGGTGTCGGCGTCTTCGATCTGTTCGTTGATCAGGATCTCACCCGGCGCCTCGCGACCCAGGTAGTACTGCGTGAGGAACCCGGAGAGCAACTCGCCCGCCTCCGCGATGCCCGGCTTCGGGAAGAAGTTGTTGCTGCCGAGATTGCGGCCGCCACGCACGAACACGATCGACACGCAGTGATCGCTGCCATGGGAGACCAGTGCGACCGCATCGATGTCCTCGGTGGCGTTGCGCGTGACCGATTGTGTCGAGTGAATTGCCTTGATGCCGTTGATCTGATCGCGCAGGCGCGCAGCCTTCTCGAACTCCAGCTCCTGGGAGGCGTGCTCCATGCGCTGGGCCAGATCGTCGATCAGCTCGGCGCCCTTGCCTTCCAGCACTTTGATCGCGTCGTTCACATCCTGCCGATACTCCTGCGGCGAAATCAGTCGCACGCACGGTCCGGAGCACCGTTTGATCTGGTGTTGCAGGCACGGCCGCGAGCGATTGGCGAAGAAGGTGTCGCTGCATGGACGCAGCAGGAACAACTTCTGCAGCAGCAGAATGGTTTCGCGCGTCGCTCTTGCATTCGGATACGGACCGAAAAATCGCCCCGGCAGTTTGCGACTGCCCCGGTAGAAGCTGATGCGCGGATACTCGTCCTGAGTGGTCACGTACAGGTAGGGAAAGCTCTTATCGTCCCGGAGCGTGACGTTGAAGCGCGGCCGATGCCGCTTGATCAAGTTGTACTCGAGCAGCAGCGCCTCGGTCTCCGAGGCCGTCACCGTCACTTCCACGTTCGCCACCTGCGAGACCATCGCCATGGTCTTGGCGGCCTGCGCCTTGCCCACGAAGTAGCTGGTCAGGCGATTCTTCAGATTGCGCGCCTTGCCGACGTACAGCACCTCGCCGTCCGCGCCTATCATCCGATAGACACCCGGGCGCTGGCTGACATTGGCGAGGAACAGCTTGGAATCGAAGGCGGCGCTCATTGCACGCGCATTTTAGTGGATGTACCCGGTCAATGCTGGTCAGCCTTGGCGGCCGGGGCCTGTGACCGTCCGGACTGTTGAGACGCGGCCCGGCATGACTATAATGACCATCGTAGTCATTTTGGGGTGCCTCCCATGGCCGCCGATCAGTGGACTGTCGCAGAAGCCAAGGCGAAGCTGAGCGAGGTGATCGACCACGCTCAGAATGAAGGGCCACAAACCATCACCCGGAATGGCCGGCGAGCCGTTGTGGTCGTTGATATCGAAGAATGGGAGCGCAGAACCAGGCGCAGCGGGAATCTTGCGGAGTTTTTCTCGGCATCCCCACTTCGTGGTTCCGGCTTGAAAGTGCGTCGATCCAAGGACCGTCTGCGGCCGACGGGGCTGTGAGCTTTCTACTCGACACCAACGTGGTCTCGGAGTGGACCAAGCCTCGGCCGAATCCTGGCGTCATCGACTGGCTCGCGAACGTCGACGAGGATTCGGTGTATCTCAGCGTGGTCACGCTGGCGGAGCTGCGCTATGGGATCGAGCGATTGGCGGGCGGCAAACGTCGAACTCGACTGGATGAGTGGCTGCGTGCCGATCTGCCCCTGCGCTTCGAGCACCGCATTCTTCCTGTCGATGCAGCCGTCGCGGATCGATGGGGTCACTTGGTTGCGCGCCGCGAGTCGAAGGGTCGGCCCATCCATGCAATGGACGCTCTGATCGCCGCCACAGCCGAAGTGCATTCGCTCACGCTTGTAACAAGAAATGCCGCGGACTTCGCGGAAGCCGCCAGAGCCATTGTAGATCCTTGGAAATAGCCAGCGGCGCGGATCGCCAGACCGCTCCAGTTGAGATCAGTCCGCCATCAGAGCCTTCGCGCGAGCAAAGACGGCTTCGAACATGTCCGTCGTCAGGCGGCCGGTGTTGGTGTTGTATCGGCTGCAGTGGTAGGAGTCGATCAGCCACTGGCCGCCGGGGAGCTTGAACTCCGCGCCGTGGCCGAATTTGTAGTCGCCGACTTTCAGGCCCAGGGTGCGCAGGCAGGCGTTGTGTCCGATGGAGCCTAACGCCAGCAGCACCACGTTCTTCGGTGCGGCGGCGAGCTCGGCTTGCAGATAGTGATTGCAGGTCGTGATCTCGACGGGCAACGGCTTGTTCTCGGGTGGCACGCACTTCACCGCGTTGGTGATACGAGCACCGGTGAGCTTCAGGCCGTCATTGCGATGAATGGACTCGGGTTTGTTGGCGAAGCCGAACTTGTGAAGGGTTTGATAGAGCAGCACGCCGGCGTAGTCGCCTGTGAACGGCCGGCCCGTCGCGTTGGCGCCATGAAAGCCCGGCGCGAGTCCGACGATGATGAGCTTCGCTTTGCGGTCGCCAAAGGGAGCCACTGGCGCGCAGTAGTAGTCGGGATATTGCTTGCGGCCCTCCTCCAAAAACGCCGCCAGCCGCGGACAATCCGTGCACGTGCGATCGAAGACCACGCCGTCTGAGGGCCACAAACCGTTCGCGGTTTTCTCCTCCCCCAGCGCGACCTGTTGAACGGAGCTGCGTTTGGTGCTGCGAGGAATCGAGATGGGATCGGCGACGCCGGACTTTGCTGGCTTGGCGAAGGCCTTGCGGGCGGATGACTTGCTCATCCGCCCATTGTAGCGGCGACCGCTGCCCGCGGCCGCCACGTCATCGATTACGCCTGACGACGGCGACGGCCCAGCGCGACGCCGAGTACGCCCATTGCGAACAGTGCGAGCGCGCCTGGCTCCGGCACGCGTGCAGTGGAGATGCTGAGCGAGTCGATAGAGAAATACGTGTAGGTGCCCAGGCCTGTCACGCAGTCATTCGCCGCCGCAAAACAGTGGCCCGTCACCTCCTGGTAGTAGCCGATCGGTGTTGTCGCGGCGAGCACGGGGATGAGACTCAGCGGATCAAAGCCGTTCAGCAGATCGATCAGACCCCGGTCGGCATCCGACCAATACAGCGCGAGTTCGCGGAACAGATACGTGCCGTCCGGGAGCGGCGCTTCGCCGGGCGCTACCCAGTATTGGGTGGAGGCATCACCGACGCGTACGATGTCGGGCCCGAGATTCGGACCGGAGTGAAATTCCATTCCGTCGACAAAGCCTGTGGCACCAGCAAACGCCGCGGCATCGTAGGTTACGCCGCCGATGGTCAGTTCGCTGGTAATCGCCTCGCCCGTTTCGCTGAGCGTGGTCCTGCGCTGAACCGGATACATATCGGTACGTGCCAGCAGCTGGTCGGTTTCTACCGTGATGCGTCCGATCACCGTTTGACCCGACATGTGCGGATGAGGCGTATTGATGCCGCCGAAATCAAGATCGTAGGACTCGGTCACCGTGCCCGTGAAGTCGAACACGATGGGCACCGCATGCGCCGCGCCCGCCACCATGCTGAGGGCCGCAATCATCATTGCGCGCGCTGTCGCGATCTTCGTTCGCATCATCCATCGCTCCTATCCGTAGTCGAAGGCGCACAGTCTATCCACGCGCAGGATGGTCTGGCGTCAAACCAGACAATAAGAATGGAAGGTGCGTTTGTTTGTAAAGCACGCCGACACTCCAGAAGGCATCGGCGTTTCAGATACAACCTGCGAGAGGTCTGCAGGCTTCCCGTCACTTCCTGCTCATGCTGTGGCGTTAGAGCGGACGGGAAGCCTGCATGTCGATCATGCGCCGATCATGATGCCTTGTGGAACTGCTCTTCTTCGGTCGAGCCTTTCATCGCCGTGACGGACGACTGGCCGGCGGTGACGGTCTGAGTCACATCGTCGAAGTAGCCTGCGCCCACTTCGCGCTGATGCTTGGTGGCGGTGTAGCCGTCCTTCTCCGAGGCGAACTCCTGCTCCTGCAATTGAACGTAGGCCGCCATCTGCGTGGCCTTGTAGCCCTTGGCGAGCTGGAACATCGAGTAGTTGAGCGCGTGGAAGCCAGCCAGCGTGATGAACTGGAACTTGTAGCCCATGGCGCCGAGCTCGCGCTGGAACTTGGCGATGGTCGCGTCGTCGAGCTTCTTCTTCCAATTGAAGGAGGGCGAGCAGTTGTACGCCAGCAGCTTGCCCGGATATTTTTTGTGGATGCCTTCGGCGAACAGCTTGGCTTCGTGCAGATCGGGCTTGCCGGTCTCGCACCAGATCATGTCGGCGTAAGGCGCGTAAGCCAGGCCGCGAGCGATGGCCTGATCGAGGCCCGCGTTCACATAGAAGAAGCCTTCGCTGGTGCGCTCCTTGGACTTGATGAAAGGCCGATCGCGCTCATCCACATCGGCCGTCAGCAGATTCGCCGACTCCGCATCGGTGCGCGCGACGAGCACGGTCGGCACGCCGGCGGTGTCGGCAGCCAGGCGCGCCGCGACCAGCTTGCTGATCGCCTCGGAGGTGGGCACCAGCACCTTGCCGCCCATGTGGCCGCATTTCTTGGCGGATGACAGCTGATCTTCGAAGTGCACGCCAGCGGCGCCCGCCTCGATCATGCTCTTCATCAGCTCGAACGCATTCAGCACGCCACCGAAACCGGCTTCCGCGTCGGCGACGATCGGCTTCAACCAATCGATCGAGGTGTCGCCTTCGGCCGTCGTGATCTGATCGGCGCGCAACAGTGTGTTGTTGATGCGACGGACCACCGTCGGCACCGAGTTCGCCGGATACAGCGATTGATCGGGGTACATCTCACCGGCGAGGTTGGCATCGCCCGCGACCTGCCAGCCCGACAGGTAGATTGCATCCAGCCCGGCCTTCACCTGTTGCATGGCCTGGTTGCCGGTCAATGCGCCGAGCGCATTCACGAACGGCTTTTCATTCACGTATTTCCACAGCTTCTCGGCGCCCAGGCGCGCAAGCGAATGTTCGACGTGGACGGAGCCGCGCAGGCGCACCACATCCTCGGCCTTGTAGGGGCGCTCCACGCCCCGCCAACGCGGGTTGGTTTGCCAGTCTTTGCGGAGTTGTTCGGCGGAAGGTTGCGTCATAAAAACCTCGATTGGAATCTGACCCATGAGTCGAAATAGGATTCAGTGAATGACCCGGTAGGCTGGCAAAGTGATAAATGTCTCGAACTCGGGCGCCGTGGTGATCTCATCGATCAACGCAGCGGCGCGCTCGAAGTTGCCGCTGAGAAAGGCCTTTTCACCGACCGCGGCGCGCAACTTGCCCAACTCCTCACGCATGACGGCCCGGAACAGCTCGCTGGTGACTTTCCGACCGTCCTCGAGCACGCCGGCGGGATGTTTGATCCACTGCCAGATCTGCGCTCGTGAGATTTCCGCGGTGGCGGCGTCTTCCATCAGGTTGTTGATCGGCACGCAGCCGAGCCCCCCGAGCCAGGCGGCGAGATACTGAATCGATACGCTGACGTTGCTGCGCAGGCCCGCCTCGGTGATCGTGCCCTGCGGAATCTGCAGCAGATCCTTCGCGGTCACTTCGTCCCCAGGCGTCTTGCTCAACTGATTCGGGCCAGGCATCAAGCGATCGAACACCTCCATCGCCACCGGCACGAGTCCCGGATGCGCCACCCAGGTTCCATCGTGCCCGTCGCCCGCCTCGCGCTCCTTGTCCGCGCGCACCTTCGCCAAGGCCTCTTCATTGGCTTTGGGATCGCTCTTGATCGGGATCTGCGGCGCCATGCCGCCCATCGCGAACGCGCCCCGTCGATGACACGTGCGGATCAGCAGCTTCGAGTAGGACCGAAGAAAATGCGTGGTCATGGTGACCTGCTGGCGGTCTGGCAACACGAAATCCGCTCGGCGGCTGAACTTCTTGATGAAGCTGAAGATGTAGTCCCAGCGGCCGCAGTTGAGCCCGACGATGTAGTCCTTGAGCTCGAACAGGATCTCATCCATTTCGAACGCCGCCAGGATGGTCTCGATCAACACCGTGACCTTGATGGTCTGTGGCGCAAGACCCAGCGTCTGCTCGGCGTGGCGGAAGACATCGGCCCACAGCCGCGCTTCGAGGTGACTTTCCAACTTCGGCAGATAGAAATAAGGCCCGGTGCCCCGCGCTTTGAGCTCGGCGTGGTTGTGAAACAAATAAAGACCGAAATCGACGAAGGCGCCCGGCGCACGGCGTCCGTCCACATAGATATGTTTCTCGAACAGGTGCCAGCCGCGCGGCCGCACCATCAAAGTGGCGATCTGCGGATTGAGCCGGTACTGCTTGCCGTCGGGGTTGGCGAACGAAATGCTGCGATCGACCGCATCGCGCAGATTGATCTGCCCTTGCACCACGTTGTCCCAGGTCGGCGTGAGCGAGTCTTCGCAGTCCGCCATGAACACCTTCGCGCCCGAGTTCAGCGCGTTGATGATCATCTTGCGATCGGTCGGTCCGGTGATCTCGACGCGGCGATCCTGCAGATCCGCGGGCACCGTGGTGACGCGCCATTGCCCTTCACGAACGTGACGTGTCTCGGCGAGGAAGTCGGGTAATGCGCCGGCATCGAGTTGCTTCTGGCGGGTTGCGCGCGCATCGAGCAACCCGGTGACACGATCGCCAAAACGACGGCAGAGATCGGCGACGAATTCGAGCGCGGCCGGAGTCAGGATGCCCTCGTAACCTGGACGCATCGCGCCCCGAATCTCCACCCTGATGCTCGAAGTCTCCGCAGGATTGGTCGCCACCGTCTCTCCCCCATCACCAGCCGGCCAGAACTGCTCCGAACCTTAGCGATTTCCCGCCTGTGGGTAAAATATATGGTGAGTTAGAAATCGATATCTGATAAATATCTCATCATGGAACTCAGGCATCTGCGCTACTTCGTTGCTGTTGCTGAAGAAAAGCACATGACGCGAGCGGCCGAGCGACTCGGCATTCAGCAGCCGCCGCTCAGCATGCAGATTCGAGCCCTCGAACAGGAGCTCGATGTCCAGCTATTCCGCCGCCAGCCGCGCGGGGTTGAGTTGACCGAGGCGGGCCTCGCGTTCCTGGATCGCGCCCGGGTCATCCTCGATCAGGTCGACCGGGCGGTCGCGACCACCCGCAGGACGGCGCGCGGTGAAGAAGGCCGCGTGGTGGTGGGCTTCACCAGCTCTGCCCCCTTTCATCCTTTCGTGCCCCGTGTGTTACGCGCGTTTCGTGAAGCGGCGCCGCTGGTCTCGCTGGTGCTCGAGGAAAGTGGCAGCAGCGAGTTGGTGCAAGGTCTGCACAACGAAGAGATCGATGCGGCGTTCATTCGCTCGCCGGTGGCCGACGTGGTCGGTCTCACCGTGCAGCCACTGCTGGAGGAGAAGATGCTGGTGGCCTTGCCTACCGGTCACATCTTCGCTCGACGCAGCAGCTTCAGCCGCAGCGTGCTGCTGCCCTTGTCGGAGCTCGCCAAAGAAACATTCGTGCTCTACAAGCGCCCGGGCGGCCCCGGTCTGTACGACACCATCATCGCGGCCTGCAAGACCTCCGGCTTCAGTCCCCGGGTTGGACAGGAAGCGCCGCGTATCATCTCGACATTGAATCTGGTGGCCGCCGGCATCGGCGTGTCGATCGTTCCCGCATCGCTGCAGCGCTTGCAGATGGACGGCATCGTGTATCGCAAGCTCGAGGACATGCCGCAGCTCACCGCGCCTCTGATCCTGGCGTGTCGCCATGGCGAAAACGCCGCGGCCGTGCAACGCTTTCTCGATCTCGTGCGCAGCGCCGCCGACAACATTTGATTCGATGAACGCTCCCGCCCTGCTGCTGCTGAACAAGCCCTATCGCGTCCTCACCCAGTTCACGAGCCAGGATGGCAAGGCGACGCTGCGCGATTACGTGCACGCGCCCGGCATGCGCCCCGCGGGACGGCTGGACTACGACAGTGAAGGGCTGGTGTTGTTGACCGACTCGGGCTCTCTACAAACCCGACTCGCCGATCCGCGCTGGAAACAGGAAAAAAGCTATCTGGTGCAGGTCGAAGGTGAGATTGACGACCAGGCGCTCGAGCGCTTGCGTCGCGGCGTGAACCTGAACGATGGCATGACGCTGCCGGCCGACGCCGAGCGCATCGATGAGCCCGCCTGGTTGTGGCCGCGCGATCCGCCGATTCGGTTTCGGAAGGCCATTCCTGCGAGCTGGCTCGAGCTCACCATTCGCGAAGGCCGCAATCGTCAGGTCCGGCGCATGACCGCGGCCGTGAACTTGCCGACGCTGCGTTTGATTCGCTGGTCGGTCGGGCCCTGGACGCTCGAAGGTCTTGCGCCGGGACAATCGCGAGCCGTGGAGGCCCGCGACGTGCAGAACTTCCTGAAGCAGATTACGTCCCGGTATCGACCAGCTTCTTCTCGCGCAACACGACGATGAACACGCCGATCAGGGTCACGGCGCCCCCGAGCAACATGCGCGTCGTCAGCTGATCGTTCAGCAACGTCACGCCGAAGAAGATACCGAACAAGGGCGAGAGCAGCGTGATCGGCGACAGGCTGGTCACCGGGTACTTGCTGATCATGTAATACCACGCGGTGTGCGCGACCAGGCTCGACATCACCGCCGTGAAGGCCAGCGCCACCCAACCTTTCCAGTCGGCGTTCTGCGCCGCCTGCCACTGTCCCGTCTCGAACAGCAAGCTGAACAGCAGCAGCACCGAGCCGCCGGCGAGCGCGATCCAGGCCTGCAACTCCAGGGGACGAATGTTCTTCAAACGCTTGACGAAGATGGTGCCGAGCGACGCAAAGAACGTGGACGCGACCACCAGCGCCATGCCTTCCCAGTACGCGAACACGCGCGGATCGAAGCTGATGATGACCATGCCGCCGAACGCCAACGTGATGCCTAGCGTGCGTCGCCAGCGAATGGTCTCGCCCAGCAGCCAGATGGACAGCAGCGTGGACATCGGCACGCCCATCTGGCTTGCGATGGCGACCGTCGCCGCATCCTCCGCGTACGACAGGCCCAGAAACAGCAACGAGAACGCCGCCGGGCCGGTGAGCATCGCCGCCAGGAACAAATTGCCCATCTGGCCGCGATGGATCTTCAGCAGCGGCAGCAGGAACAGCGCCACCGAGCCGAAGCGCAGCGCCGTGAAAAAAATCGGCGGAAACTGACCGACCCCGATCTTGGAGGCGATCAGGTTCAACCCCCAGATGAGGTTCATCAGCACCAGTACGATGAGATGCTTGGGGGCGATCGATGTGGCGTCCGCCACGGGAGGTGAGCTTGCGACCATCAATCAACGCACATATCGCTGCTTGAGGAACGCATATAACGCACGAACCGTCTGCGGTTCCGCACCGACCGGGCGACCCGGACGCTCTTTGCCATTCCAGGCGTACAGATCCAGGTGCAGCCAGGCGCGGGCGTGGCTCACGAAGCGCCGTAAGAACAAGGCGGCGATGATGGAGCCGGAGAAGCCTGAAGCCGATACATTGTTCATGTCGGCGATTTTGCTCGACAGCTCATCGTCGTACCCGGTCCATAAGGGCATGCGCCACATCGGATCGGCCTCGGCCCCGCCAGCGCGCAGCACTTCGTCGGCGACATCATCATCGGTGCTGTACAGCGCCGGCAGCTCCGGCCCCAGGGCCACGCGTGCGGCGCCGGTGAGCGTTGCGGTATCGATGAGCAGGTCCGGTTGTTCTTCGTCGGCGAGCGCCAGCGCATCGCAAAGAATCAGTCGGCCTTCAGCGTCGGTGTTGCCCACCTCCACCGTGAGCCCTTTACGCGTGCCGAGCACGTCGCCAGGACGAAACGCGTTGCCCGCGATCGAGTTCTCGACCATCGGCAGCAACACACGCAAACGCACCGGCAGCTTCGCGTCCATGACGGTCTGCGCCAACGCCAGCGCCACGGCGGCGCCACCCATGTCTTTTTTCATGAGCAGCATGGAGGCGCCGGGCTTGATGTCCAGCCCGCCGGTGTCGAAGCACACGCCCTTGCCCACCAATGTCACTTTCGGATGGGATGAATCGCCCCATTCGATATCAACGAGTCTTGGCGCCACCGCGGCGGCGCGGCCCACCGCGTGAATGGCAGGCAGGCGCTCCTTCAACAGATCGTCACCGATGACGACGCGGTGCCTTGCGCCGTAACGACGCGCGACTTCGACGGCCGCTTGCGCCAGCGCCTCGGGCGACATGTCGTTGGCGGGCGTGTTGACCAGATCGCGCGCAAGCGTGCTGGCCGAACGCAATCTTTCCACCTCCGAGGCATCGGCGCCTTCCGGCAGTTGCAACTGCACCGAGCGCTGTGGACCGCCGCGCCGGTAGCGTTCGAAGCGATATTGTCCGTAGCCCCACCCTGCGGCGAATCGAGTCGCGGCATTGGCGGGCAATGCATGAGCGAGATGGTACTGACCATCGGGCAGCCGATCGGCGAGCGCCGCGCCGAGCCAGAAGCTCATCTCCTCGCGCGGATTGTGCTTGCCTGCACCGACGATCACGCGCTCCGGTCGGCCCTGCGGCCCTGGCAGCAGCAGCGTTTTGTTTCGTTCGGCCTTGAAGCCGTGCGTTGCGGCCCAGTTGCGCACCGGCTCGTCTTGAGCGGCCCGCCACTGCTCGAACTCATCTTCGTGCAGCAGCTGTAACGGGATCGACGAGTGATTGGCGTTGGAGACAGTCATGGCCGCAAGTGAGCCCCTGGTGGATCGTGTGGGCTCGATGGTTCACGTGTCACGATCGTGACGCAGCGCTCATAAGAGTAGCGCAGCTTGACAAGCAGCGCAGCCCTATGGTGCCATTCGCGGGCTTTATTGCACACAATCCGACGCACGCACCGTTTGTTAAGCCCCGTTGTTAGAAACCAGGTCATGCCTGCAGCCACGCTCGCTTCCGCCGAATCCCTCGGCCACACGATGATCGCCGCGATCATTGTAGTAGAGCGTGTAGTCGTCTCCGGCCTGCTGCGGCGGGCTGGGTGCGGGACCGGCGTCTGATCACCACAGGATAGAGATTCGCCATACGAACCCCGCACCGGCCAGCCCGAGGCGGGGTTCGTTCGTTTTTGTCACACTCGTTTTGTACACAAGCTCATCAAGCTTAAATTCGGAGAGAGCGAAATGCCGCAGATCTACTCGCAGAAGGACGTCAACAAGAAGGCGTTGGCCAACGCCCGCATTGCCATCCTCGGCTATGGCAGCCAGGGCCGCGCCCATGCGCTGAACCTGAAGGACAGCGGCTATGACGTCGTGGTCGGCGTGCGCAAGTCCGGCGCCAGCTTCGCCAAGGCGAAGAAGGACGGCTTGGAAGTCGCCGAGCCCACCGAGGCGGTGAAGAACGCCGATCTGATCGCCTTTCTCACCCCCGATCTGACGCAGAAAGATCTGTACGCTGAAGTCATCGGCAACATCAAACAGGGCGCGACCATCCTGTTCGCGCACGGCTTCAACATCCACTTCAAACAGATCAAGCCGCGCAAGGACCTGGACGTGGTGCTGATCGCGCCGAAGGGCCCGGGCGACCTGGTGCGTCGTCAGTATCAGCAGGGTCGCGGCGTGCCGTCGCTGCTGGCCGTGTTCCAGGGCGGCAAGAAAGCCAAGGAGATCGCCCTCGCCTACGCCGATGGCATCGGCGGCACTCGGGGCGGCGTGCTGACCACGACCTTCGCCGAGGAGACCGAGACCGACCTGTTCGGCGAGCAGGCGGTGTTGTGCGGTGGCGCGACCGAGCTGGTCGTGAAAGGCTTCGAGACGCTGGTGGAAGCCGGCTATCAGCCTGAAGTCGCCTACTACGAGTGCTTGCACGAGCTGAAGCTGATCGTCGATCTGCTGCACGAAGGCGGCATGACCAAGATGCATCAGTTCATCAGCGAGACCGCCAAGTACGGCGATCTCACCCGCGGCCCGCGCATCGTGAACAAGAACACCAAGAAGGAAATGAAGAAGGTGCTCAAGGAGATCCAGGACGGCAAGTTCGCCCGTCAGTGGATTGCGGAGAACAAGAGCGGCCGCAAGAAGTACAACAAGCTGATGAACGCGGATCTGAAGCACAAGATCGAAAAGGTCGGCCTGAAGCTGCGCGAGCGCATGCCCTGGTTGCAGGAAGAGCGCGCGTAATCTTTCTTCGAGCCACGCGAGTCGGCCCCGGGACGATCTTCCGGGGCCGATCGGGCGGCGGCGGAATCATCGAACAGGAGCCTCACATGCCCATCAATGCCGCGAAACATATCTGGTACAACGGCAAGCTCGTGCCCTGGGACAAAGCCCAAGTGCACGTACTGGCCCACGCGCTGCACTATGGCTCCACGGTATTCGAAGGCGAGCGCGCCTATCCGACGCCGCATGGCCCGATCATTTTTCGTTTGAAGGATCACACCCGGCGTCTGTTCGACTCCGCCAAGATCTATCACATGGAGATTCCTTACACGCCGGATGAAATCAGCGCCGCGTGCAAGGAGATCATCAATGTCAACGGCCTCACCAAGGGCGCCTATCTGCGGCCCTTCGCGTTCCGTGGCTATGGCGAGATCGGCGTTGCGCCGAAGATTTCTCCGCCCATCGAAACGGTGATCGCCGCGTTCGAATGGGGCGCGTACCTGGGCGCCGAGGGCCTGGAGAACGGCATCGATGTGATGGTGTCTTCGTGGCAACGCCTCGCACCCAACACCATCCCTGCGATGGGCAAGGCCGCGGGCAATTATCTGTCGAGCCAGCTCATCAGCATGGAAGCCAAGCGGCTCGGCTTTGCCGAAGGCATTGGCCTGGGGGTAGACGGTTCGGTCAGCGAGGGCGCCGGCGAGAATCTGTTCGTGATTCGCGACGGCGTGATCTATACGCCGGGCCTGGCGAATTCGATTCTCCAGGGCATCACACGCGACACGGTCATCACCCTCGCCCGTGCTCACGGCTTCGAGGTGCGTGAGCAGGCGATTCCGCGGGAATTCCTGTACCTCGCCGATGAAATGTTCATGACCGGCACCGCAGCGGAAGTCACGCCGGTGCGCTCGGTGGACAAGGTCACCATCGGCGCCGGCAAGCGCGGGCCGATTACTGAGGCCATTCAGACGGCGTTCTTCGGATTGTTCACGGGCAAGACCGCGGACAAGTGGGGCTGGCTCGAGCCCTGCGAGGACGGCGGCGCGAAGCAGGTTGCGACGGGCTGAGCGCCCGGCTTGTGATCGAACGGGGGCGCCGCTGCAAGGGCGGCGCTCCATCTCTTCCGACGATGCCCCCTTCGGCAATCGTCAACCCGGCAAATCGACCGCCCTGGCATCCTTTGGAGCCTCGCCAGCCACTGGTCTAGCTCCATGTCCGCCAAGACCCTGTTCGAAAAAGTCTGGGAACAGCACCAGGTCGTGCCGGAAAGCGCCGACACGCCGGCGGTGCTTTATATCGATCTGCATCTGGTTCACGAAGTCACTTCTCCGCAGGCCTTCTCCGTTCTGCGTTCGCAGAACCTCAAAGTCCGGCGCCCCGAGCGGGTGCTCGCGACCATGGATCACTCGACGCCGACCGATCCCGATGAAGTCTTCGGTCGCGTGCCGATCAAGGTCGAGTCCGCCGCCCGACAGGTGAAAGAGTTCGAGAAGAACTGCAAGGAGTTCGGCATCGAGCTCATGGGCCTGGGCAGCGAATATCGCGGCATCGTGCACGTGATCGGGCCTGAGCTTGGTGCGACGCAGCCGGGCAAGACCATCGTCTGCGGCGACAGCCACACCGCAACGCACGGCGCGTTCGGCGCCCTCGCCTTCGGCATCGGCACCACCGAAGTCGGTCACGTGCTCGCGACCCAATGTTTGCTCCAGCGTCGGCCTAAAACGCTTGCTATCGAAGTCACTGGCAAGCTGCGTCCTGGCGTCACGGCGAAGGATTTGATTCTCGCCATCATCGGTGAGATCGGCGTGTCCGGCGGCACCGGCTACGTGATCGAATATCGCGGCTCCGCGATCGAAGCGCTCTCGATGGAAGAGCGCATGACTGTGTGCAACATGTCCATCGAGGCCGGTGCGCGCGCCGGCATGATCGCACCGGACGAAACTACCTTCGCGTACCTCAGAGGCCGTCGCTTCGCTCCACAGGGCAAAGCATGGGACGAAGCCGTCGCGCGTTGGCGCGAGTTGAAGACCGATCCGGGCGCGAAGTTCGATCGCGTCGTCACCATCGACGCCGACAAGCTCGAGCCCATGATCAGCTACGGCACGCATCCCGGCATGGTCGTGCCGATCACCGGCACCGTGCCGGACATCGCCAACGATCCGGTGCACGCCAAAGCGCTCAACTACATGGGCCTGCAGGGTGGCGAGGCGATGGTCGGCAAGCCCATCCAGGTGGTGTTCATTGGCAGCTGCACCAACGGTCGTCTGTCGGATCTCGAGCTCGCCGCTGGCGTGCTCAAGGGCCACAAGGTGGCAGGCGGCGTCCGCATGCTCGTCGTGCCGGGCTCGCAACAGGTCAAGCGCGAGGCCGAGCGGCTTGGTCTCGATAAGATCTTCACCGAAGCGGGCGCCGAGTGGCGCGAGTCCGGATGTTCCATGTGCATCGGCATGAATGGCGACACCGCGGGCCGTGGCCAGTATGCGGTGAGCACCAGCAATCGCAATTTCGAAGGCCGCCAGGGCGCGGGTGCTCGCACGTTGCTCGCAAGCCCTGCGACCGCCGCAGCCGCCGCGATCGCTGGCAAGATCGCCGATCCCCGCGCCTTCCTTCCTCATTGAGTGCCCGACCATGCAACCCATCCGCACGATCGAGTCTCGCACCGTCGTCATTCCGGTGACGAACATCGACACCGACCAGATCATTCCCGCCCGTTTTCTCACGACCACCACGCGTGAAGGTCTGGGCAAGCAGGCGTTCGCCGACTGGCGCTACGACGCCAACGGCGCGGTGAAGAGCGATTTCATTTTGAACAAGCCGGAAGTCACAGGGGCCACCGTGCTGGTGGCCGGCCGCAACTTCGGCTGCGGCTCATCGCGCGAGCATGCGCCCTGGGCCCTGCTCGACTTCGGCTTTCGCGCCGTCATCAGCACCGAGATCGCAGACATCTTCCGCAACAACTCGTTGAAGAACGGCCTGCTGCCCATCGTCGTCGATGAGCAGACGCACCACTGGCTGCTGGACAATCCCGGCGCTCGGGTGAACATCGACCTGGAAACGACCACGCTGACGTTGCCTACCGGCGCCACGGCCAAGTTTCCGATCGAAGGCTTCGCACGCGTGTGTCTGTTGAACGGCGTCGATGAGCTCGGCTTCCTGCTGCAACAAGCGCCGGCCATCGAGCGTTACGAAGCGGCTCGCATGTTCTGATCATCCATTACTTATAATCCTCATGAAAGCAAGCATCGTGGTTCTGGGCGGCGACGGCATCGGTCCCGAAGTCACCCAACAGGGCGTGCGCGTGCTGGAAGCCGTTGCCAGCCGTTTCGGACACGAATTCAAGTTTGAATCGCACCTGATCGGCGGCGCGGCGATCGACGAGACGCAGAGCGCTCTGCCCGCTCAAACCACCTCTGCGTGCGGCACGGCCGACGCGGTGCTGCTCGGCGCGGTCGGCGGTCCGAAATGGTCCGATCCGAATGCCAAGGTTCGCCCCGAGCAAGGGCTGCTGGCGCTACGCAAAGCGCTCGGTTTGTTCGCGAACCTGCGTCCGGTGTCGCTGCATGCTGAACTGCTCGATGCTTCTCCGTTGAAACCCGAAGTGCTCCAGGGCACCGACATCGTGGTGGTGCGCGAGCTGACCGGCGGCATCTACTTCGGTGAGAAGAAACGCACCGAAGATTCGGCGAGCGATCTGTGCACTTACACCGTGGAAGAGATCGCCCGCGTGACGCGTGTAGCGGGCAACCTCGCCCGCGCCCGCCGAAAATCCATCACGTCGGTGGACAAAGCGAACGTGTTGGAAACATCGCGTCTGTGGCGCAGCACGGTGGAGAAGGTGCTGAGCGAAGAATTTCCCGACGTGAAGCTCGAACATCAGCTGGTCGACTCGGCCGCCATGCTGCTGATCCGCAAGCCCGCAAGCTTCGATGTGATCCTCACCGAAAATATGTTTGGTGACATTCTCACTGACGAAGCTTCCATGCTCGCAGGCTCGCTCGGGCTGCTGCCCTCCGCTTCCCTTGGCGCGACCAAGCTCGGTTTATATGAGCCGATCCACGGCTCGGCGCCTGACATTGCCGGCAAAGGCATCGCCAATCCCTACGGCACCATCCTGAGTGTCGCGATGCTGTTGAGGCACTCGCTCGAACTGAACGAAGAGGCGCAGACGGTCGAAAAGGCGGTCCAGCAGGCCATCGCCGAGGGGGTTCGGACGGCCGATATCGCCGCCAGCGGCAAGCCTGCAAGCACCGCCGAAGCGGGCGATGCGGTCCTGGCCAAGATCCTGGGCTGATTCGGTAAGTCTCTGATTTTATTGGTTCGATAAAGAATTTATCCGACCGCAGAATAATCTTGACCACAATCCGGCCGAACCGGTTATGATCTGTCCCAAGCGTCGGATTCGATCTCTTCCGGCGCTTCCGCCTTCGGGCAAATCTCCATGTCTCGACCGCTACGGTCGAGGTGTCTTTGGTGGAAACGGGACTCGTGTCGGGTTAGTCCCCAAGGTCGGCGTCGGCTCAAACCGGCGCCGCCACGACAGCAAGTCTTAAGTTGCCACATCCCAGGCCGGCCTTGCGCCGGCCTGTTTTTGTCTGCAGCTTTTCGCCCGGCCCTCCTGTCGCCACCCACGCCGGGCTTGAGCGTAATTCTTGTACATCTTCGCCCCAGGCCGGCCGCGCATCTGCGGGCATTCACTGCGCTGCGGCAGGTGCTAGGTAGACCCATTCCAAGGGACCGCTGGACTGGCGAACGGCGGTGGACCAGGGACCGTCCGGGGTGCTGCCGATTTTGCCTAATCAAGGTCGATCCGGGGGACGGGTGCTTCAGCCCACCAGTTCGACCGCCGCCCGCAGGTGCGCCCGGCAGTCGGCGACCATGCGCTCGATGAGCTCGGCGCAGCTGGGCACATCCTCGATCAGGCCGATGACCATGCCGGCGCTGACGATGCCGCCATCGACGTTTCCTTCCTTGAGCGCCTGCCTGCCGCGGGCGCCTGCGACGAGTGGCCGCACCTCTTCGAACTTCGCGCCCTTGCGCTCCATCGACACCACTTCGTCGGAGATGGCGTTCTTGAACACGCGCGCCGTGTTGTGCATGGTCCGGAAGATCAGATTCGTATCGCGTTCGCCGGCATTGATGAGCGCTTGTTTGATGTTGTCGTGAATGGGCGCTTCCTTGGTGGTCATGAAGCGCGTGCCCATGTTGATGCCGTGGGCGCCGAGTGCGAACGCGGCGGCCATGCCGCGACCGTCACCGATGCCGCCAGAGGCGATCACTGGGATCTTGAGCGCGCGGACTGCTGCAGGAATCAATATCAGATTCGGAATGTCATCCTCGCCCGGGTGACCTGCGCATTCGAAACCATCGATGCTCACGGCGTCCACGCCGGCGCGCTCTGCAGAAAGCGCATGCCGCACCGAGGTGCATTTGTGGACGACCTTGATGCCGCGCTCCTTCACCCTGCCGATGAAATCCCTGGGGTTGTTGCCGGCGGTTTCGAGAATCTTCACGCCACTCTCGATGATCGCCTGCAGATACTCGGCGTACGGCGGTGGCGTGATCGCCGGCAGAATCGTGAGATTCACGCCGAACGGCTGATCGGTCATGGTCCGGCAGCGCTCGATCTCCTTGCGCAGATCCTCGGGCGTGGGCTGTGTGAGCGCCGTGAGAATGCCCAGCGCGCCGGCGTTGGAGACCGCGGAGGCAAGCTCGGCCGTGCCGACCCACTGCATGCCGCCCTGAATGATCGGATAACGCGTGCCGAGCAGCTCGGTGACTCTGGTTCTCATGCGGTCGTTGGCCCTTCCGACAGAAAGGGCCAAGAGTACCGAGGTCGGATGTTTATTTCACGGCGAGCGCGCGATCCAAACCGGCACGCACATCTTCCAGCAGATCCTCGATCGCTTCGATGCCGATCGACAGTCGCAGCAGCGTCTCACCGATACCGGCGGCGCGCTGCGCTTCGGCATCCATCGCGGCGTGTGTCATCGAGGCCGGATGTGCGACCAGACTTTCGACGCCGCCCAACGATTCCGCCAGGGAGAATGTTCGCAGTCCTTCCAGGAACGCACAGACGTTCGGAATCCCGCCACGCAGTTCAAAGCTCACCATCGCGCCGAAACCCGATTGCTGTCGCTTCGCCAGCTCGTGCTGAGGATGCGATGGCAGGCCCGGGTAGTACACCTTCTTCACCGCGGGGTGATCGTTCAGAACCTGCGCGATCTGAAGCGCATTATCGCCGTGCACGCGCAGGCGAGCATGCAGGGTGCGGATGCCTCGCAATGTCATGAAGCTATCAAAGGGTGCGCCGGTGACGCCGATGCAGTTCGCCCACCACACGATGCGCTCGTGCAGTTCGCGCGTTGCGGACACGATCGCTCCGCCCACCACATCGCTGTGGCCGTTGAGATATTTGGTGGTCGAATGCAGGACGAAGTCCGCGCCGAGCGACAGCGGCTGCTGCCACACAGGCGATAAGAACGTGTTGTCTGCGAGCAGCCAGGCGCCCACGGCATGCGCCTTGTCGGCGAGCTTCTGAATGTCCACCACGCGAAGCAACGGATTGCTCGGTGTCTCCACCCACACGAGCTTCGGCTTGCGCGCAAGCGCTGCGGACACCGCGGCTTCATCGGTCTGATCGATGAACTCCACGCGCAACTGACCGCGGCGCGCAAGGTTGCTGAACAATCGATAGCTGCCGCCGTAACAATCATGCGGAGCAATCAGCAGATCATCATGCGACAGCAGCTGACATGCCAGGTGAACCGCCGCCATGCCGGAGGCGGTGACTACTGCGCCTGCCCCGCCCTCGAGCGAAGCGATCGCCTCGCCCAAGGCATCGCGCGTCGGATTGCCGGAGCGCGTGTAATCGTAGGCGCGCTTCTCGCCAAAGCACTTGAAAGAGAACGTCGATGTGAGATGCAGCGGAGGCACCACCGCGCCGTGCTGGGGATCCGAATCGAGCGCGGCACGGACTGCGCGAGTCGCTGCCGAAGGGCGCCAGGTCATTTGACATCTCCAGCAGGCGATAGCGCGCGAGTGAACACTTCGCGCAAGGCTTGTGTCTCTTTCAGGAACGCATCGTGGCCGTAGAGCGAGGTGAGCTCGGCCAGGTGCGCCGGGCCACCGAGCGAGCGCTTGAGGGCGCGCATATCTGACAGCGGCACCAGCTGATCCTCCGCTACCGCGACGAGCCAGGTCGGCACACGGATCCTGGCCGGATCGACCTGATGCAGATCGATGGACTCCGACAGGCACACGAACGCTTCGGGGATGTAAGCCGCGGCATAAGCATCGCCCCGCGAGAGCAGATAAGACTCGACCGGGAACTGAAAGCGCCCGTCGACCCGCGTCGCGCGGCCTGCGAAACGCTGCTCGAATTCAGCGGGGCTGCGATAGGTCGCCATCGCGAGCGCACGCGCGAGACGCAAGCCTTCCGCGCCCTGCCCGCTCTGAGTTGCGAATCGAACGACTGCACGTTGCACGCTGCGCCAGGCGGTCGCCATGGGATGCGGCCGATGCGCCGCGCTGATGACGACGATGCGCTTGGCGAGCTCCGGCCAACGCTCGGCGAACGCGAGCGCGACCATGCCGCCATAGGACGCGCCGACGATGGCTTCCAACGGCGGAAGTTTCAGGTGCGCGATCACGCGTCGGAGAATCTCGGCCTGATCCTGGGAGGCGATCGACGGGAAATCACTCTGTCCGGCACGCGGGCCGGTGGTGCCGCCGCTGCCGCCCAGGAAGTCGATGCCGAGTACGCGGTAACCCGTCGTGTCGAGCGCTCGGCCGGGACCGACGATGTCACTCCACCAGCCTTTCTCATCGCCCGCATCGACCACGCTGCGCCCGGCAGAAATACCGCCGAGCGCCGCGATGACGGGCGCGTCCGGATCTCCGACCAGTCGCCATGCGACTCGAACGGACTCCAGGCGGCCGCCAAAGTGCAGCGACAAGCCTTCTTCAAGCTCCAGCACGCCCTCGTGGACAGCCACGCGAGTGGGCTCGGGCACAGCATTCATGAATTGAACACTCCGTATCGGCACCAGCACCGCGGCCGACGGCCGGGGCTGGACAGGTTTCGCGCATCGCAGAAACCCCACGGAGGTCCGTAGAGGCAGGTCGCCGTGACCGACCGCTCAAGGCCGAGCCTTGGGCAGCTTCACAGCAACTCATCTGTCGGGTGTGTCAGCCGGGCGTGCACATGGCACGCGGCTTTTCCCGCAGGAGTTGGCACCTTTTCGAGGTGGTTAATCTCGACGGTTGCCCCGGCTTCAAAGGGCCTGACCCTCAGCCGGTCTCGATGAGCATGCCAAAGTCTAGGGTCGCGGCCAGATCCGGTCAAGAAAAGCCTTGCGCGGAGCGTGAACGCGGCATGAAAAATCGCTGCGATTTCTTCGCCTTGGCTGCTCCTGCCCCAAGGTCGGGTTGCCGAAACCTGCGCTAATGTATTAACGTGCTAATACGCTGATACACCACACCTGCAGCAGAACCAGCCACGGGATCCCATGAAAGAGCATCGGGCATTGACGCCGCGCCAGGAGGCGTTGGCGGAACGGGCGCTGTTCGGCGCCATCCTGACGTTACGCAGCGTGGAAGAATGCCGCGCGTTCTTCCGCGACCTGTGCACGCCGGCCGAGTTGCAGGCGCTGGCGGATCGCTGGGCCGTGGTCGCCCTGCTGCAGCAGGGAGTGCCCTATCGGGAAATACACAAGCAGACCGGCGTCAGTGTGACCACCATCGGTCGCGTGGCCCGCTATCTGCTCAATGGCAATGGCGGCTACACGCTGGCCGCCGAACGAATGAAAGGCTCTTCCGATTCCCGTTCACCTGATACAGGGCGCGCCCGACCATGATCGACAAAGCTACCCGCCTCAAAGTAGCCCTGCAGAAGTCCGGGCGCCTCACCGAAAACTCGCTGGACCTGATGGTCCGCTGCGGTCTGAAGTACAGCCGCGGCAAGGACCAGCTGATGTGCTACGGCGAGAACATGCCGCTCGACCTGCTGTTCGTGCGCGATGACGACATTCCGGATCTGGTGCAGCAGGATGTTTGCGATCTGGGCATCGTCGGCCTGAATGTGATCGAAGAGAAGCGCCTCGCCTTCCAGGCCAAGGGCGTGCAGCCGCTGTTCGAGCAATTGATGATGCTCGACTACGGCAGGTGTCGCCTGTCGATCGCCGTGCCCGATGGCGTCGAATACAAGGACGCCCGCTCGCTGCACGGCAAGCGCATCGCAACCACGTATCCAAACATCCTCGCGCGCTATCTTCGTCAGCGCGATGTGCAGGCGGAGATCGTGACTTTGTCTGGCGCAGTGGAGATCGCGCCCCGGCTCGGTCGCGCTGACTTCATTTGTGATCTCGTGTCGACCGGCTCGACGCTGCTCGCGAACCATTTGTGGGAGGCCGAGACCATCCTGGAAAGCCAGGCGGCGATCATCTCCACGCCGGTGCCGGTGTCGGCGGAGAAGCAGGACTGGATCCGCCGCATCCGGCTGCGCATCGACGGCGTGCAGCAGGTGAAGGAAAGCAAATACATCATGCTGCACGCGCCGCGCTCCAAGCTTGCTGACATTCGCAAGCTCCTGCCGGGCAGCGAGTCGCCCACCATCGTGCCGCTCGATGGCACTGGCGATAAAGTCGCGGTGCATGCGGTGTGTCGTGAGAACGTCTTCTGGGAGACGCTCGAGAGCCTGCAATCCGCCGGCGCGAGCGCCATCCTGGTGTTGCCCGTCGAGAAGATGCTGGCGTGACGTTCTTCTCAGCAAATTCTCTTGGCGGGCCGCAGACCCGCCGGATCATCGAAAGAGGTCGATTGTGACTCTCGCGTTGCTTGATTGGTCGGCTCTCTCCGCGGATCAACGGCAGGCTGCTTTGCGGCGGCCGGCGCAGGCGGATGCCGAGGGCTTGCATCGACGCGTCAGCGAGATCATCAAGGATGTCCGCAGTCGCGGCGATCAGGCGGTGCTCGAGCTCACCGAGCGCTTCGACGGTGTGAAGCTCCCTTCCCTGGAAGTGAGCGCCGCTGAATTCGCCGCCGCTGAAACCGCATTGAGCACCGAGCAGCGCGCGGCGCTCGAGCGCGCCATCGCCAACGTAAGACGCTTCCATGAAGCGCAGCTCGGCAGCACGCTGCGAGTAGAAACATCGCCCGGCGTGGTCTGCGAGCGCCACTTCCGCGCAATTGATGCCGTCGGCTTGTATGTTCCCGCGGGCGTCGCTCCCCTGCCCTCCGCGGCCATCATGTCTGCCGTGCCCGCAAGCATCGCCGGCTGTCCCACTCGAATCATGTGCACGCCACCGCGCAAAGACGGCACCGCCGATCCTGCGGTGCTCGTAGTCGCGAAGCTGTGCGGCGTCGATCGCGTGTTCAAGGCCGGTGGCGCACAAGCGATCGCCGCGATGGCCTATGGCACGCAGAGCGTTCCGAAGGTCGATAAAGTATTCGGTCCCGGCAGTGCTTGGGTTACGGCTGCGAAGATTCTTGCTGCGAATGATCCAGAAGGCGCGGCCCTCGATCTGCCGGCCGGTCCCTCTGAAGTGCTGGTGATCGCCGATGAGCGTGCGAACGCCGAATTCGTCGCCGCTGACCTTCTGGCGCAAGCCGAGCACAGCGCCGATGCGCAAGCGATTCTTGTCACAACTTCCCGTGCGCTCGCCGAGGCCGCTATCGAGCAGCTCGAAGCGCAGATGCGAAGGCTCGGACGCGAAAGCACGTTGCGAGAGTCCATCGATCACGCCCGATTGTTTCTGGTCGACTCGTTGCCCTGCGCCTTCGAGCTGAGCAACGCCTATGCGCCGGAGCATCTGATCGTGCAAGTAGGCAATGCGCGCGATTGGCTGCCAAGCATCCGTAATGCCGGCTCCGTGTTCCTCGGCGCCTGGACGCCCGAAACCATGGGCGATTACTGCAGCGGCACCAACCATGTGCTGCCCACCTACGGCTTCGCCCGGGCCTACAGTGGCCTGTCGCTGGTCGACTTCCAGAAACGGATGACGGTGCAGGAGCTCACGGCCGAGGGTCTGCGCGATCTCGGTCCGACCGCCGTCACCATCGCGGGCCTCGAAGGCCTCGATGCGCACGCCAATGCAGTGCAAGTGCGCCTGCGCCAACTCTCGAATCCCTCATGAACCCCATTCTCAAACTGGCCCGGCCCGACATCCTGTCGCTGCAACCTTATCAGCACGCGGCGTGGGAGCCGACGCTCGAGCGCATGCACGCCAACGAAATGCCCTGGCGCGCGGATGGAGATCGCTCGGGCGCCGGGCTCAATCGTTATCCGGAACCGCAGCCCGATGCGCTCATCGAGCATCTGGCGAAGTTGTATGGGGTCGCGGCGAAGAATGTGATCGCTGGACGCGGCAGTGACGAAGGCATCGATCTGCTGGTGCGCGCCTTCTGTCGCGCGGGCGTCGATGACGTGCTGATCTGCCCGCCTACCTTTGGCATGTACAAAGTGTCGGCTCGCATTCAAGGCGCAGGCGTTATCGAAGTGCCCCTCATCAAAGAGCGCGGCTTTGCGCTGGACACCGAGTCGGTGCTCGCCGCCTGGCGCGAGACCGTCAAGCTCGTGTTCGTCTGCACGCCCAACAACCCCACGGGCAATCTGCTCGATCGCGCATCTGTTGAACGGCTTTGCAAAGAACTGAGCGACAAGGCGCTCGTCGTGGTGGATGAGGCTTATATCGAATTCGCTGGCGTCCCCAGCATGGCAGCGCAGCTCGAGCGCTTTCCCAATCTCGTCATTCTGCGCACACTTTCCAAAGCGTATGCGCTGGCCGGCGCTCGCTGCGGCGCTCTGATCGCACACGAGGACATCGTGAGTCTCCTGGCGCGTGTCATCACGCCTTACGCGCTGCCGACGCACACGATCGATGCGGTGCTCGAGTTCACCAACGACGCGCACGTCGCCGAGTCGAAGCAGCGTATCGACCTGATCCTGTGTGAGCGCGCCCGGCTCATCGAGCGCCTCGCGCCTCTGCCATTGATCAAGAAGGTGTGGTCGAGCGACGCCAACTTCATTCTCGTAGATTGCAACGATGCGGACGCGGTGCTGCGCGCGGCGCTCGCTGCCGGCTTGATCATTCGTGATCCTCGTTCACAGCTCGGCCTTGGCGACAGTCTGCGCATTTCCATCGGCACACCGGAACAGAACGATCGATTGGTGCGCGGTGTGGCTCGAGCTTCGGGAGTTGCGGCATGAGCGGCCAGCGCGTTTTGTTCATCGATCGCGACGGCACGATCATCGTCGAGCCGGCGGACAAGCAGATCGACAGCTTGCAGAAGTTGCGCCTGGTCCCCGATGTGATCGCCGGTCTGCAGCGGCTGCGCGATGCAGGCTATACGCTCGTCATGGTGAGCAATCAGGATGGCCTGGGCACCGAGAGCTTCCCCGAGCCCACCTTCCGCGAGCCGCACGAATTCCTGCGCGAGTTGCTGGCCTCGCAAGGAATTCGCTTCGCCGAAGAGTTCATCTGCCCGCACAAGCCTGCGGACAACTGTCACTGCCGCAAGCCCAAGACCGGGCTGCTCGATGATTACTTGCGCGAGCATCCCATCGATCGCGAGCACAGCTATGTCATCGGCGATCGTGAGACCGATCTGGAGCTTGCCCGCAATCTCGGCATCCAAGGCATACGCGTGCGCACCGAAGAAACACCGGGCGAGACGTGGCCCGAGATCGTGGCCCGCCTCACATCGCAGACTCGCGTTGCCTCGGTGGTCCGAAAAACCAAGGAAACCGACATCAAGGTCGAAGTGAATCTCGATCGCGAGTCACCGATCCACATCAGCACGGGCCTGGGTTTTTTCGATCACATGCTCGAGCAGATCGCCAAGCACGGCGGCTTCTCGCTGCAGCTCTCCTGCCAGGGCGACCTGCACATCGATGAGCATCACACGGTGGAGGATTGCGCGCTCGCGCTCGGGCAGGCGTTGAAGCAGGCGCTCGGCGACAAGCGCGGGATCCATCGCTATGGATTTCTGCTGCCGATGGATGAGGCGCTCGCGCAGGTGGCCATCGATCTCTCGGGCCGACCCTACTTCGTGTTCGAAGGCCAGTTCGGCCGCGATCAGGTCGGACAGTTGCCTACCGAGCTCGTGCCGCATTTCTTCCGCTCGCTGGCCGAAACGCTGGGCGCGGCCATCAATCTGAAGGTTCAGGGTGACAACACCCATCACATGATCGAAGCTTGTTTCAAAGGCGTCGGTCGCACATTGCGCCAGGCATTTCGGATCACCGACACCGAGCTGCCGAGCACCAAGGGCACGCTGTAATGCAACTCGTGATCATCGACAGTGGCGGCGCCAACATCGCATCGTTGCGCTATGCGATCGACCGCCTCGGCGTGGCCTCGGAGCTGACCACCGACCCGAACAAGGTCCGCGCAGCCTCGCACGTGATTCTGCCCGGCGTGGGCGCCGCGGCGGACTGCATGGGTCGGCTGGAGAAGATCCCCGGTCTGGTCGACACGATTCGCAAACTGCGTCAGCCGATGCTCGGCATCTGCGTCGGCATGCAGCTGCTCTTCGAATCGTCCGAAGAAGGCGAAGTGCCGTGTCTGGGGCTGCTGCCCGGCCGCGTGCGACGCTTCGCCGATCGCGACGATCTGCCCGTGCCGCACATGGGCTGGAATCAACTCGAGTTCGATGCGACCTCGCCGCTGCTCAGGGACATTCAGCCCGGCGATCACGTTTATTTCGTGCACAGCTATTCGGCGCCGGTCGGTCCGCTGACCCTGGCCACCGCCACCTACGGCGAGCAATTCTCCGCACTGGTTCAAAGCGGCAATGTGTTTGGCGCGCAGTTCCACCCGGAACGTTCGGCCCGCATCGGCTCGCTGCTGCTGCGTAACTTCCTGCAACTGCAACCGACTCACTGAGCATCCATGGAGCTGATTCCCGCCATCGATTTGAAAGACGGCCGCTGCGTGCGGCTGTTGAAGGGCGATTTCTCCGCCGAGACGGTGTATTCCAACGATCCGGCCGAGATTCTCGCGCGCTATCGCGGCTTTGGCGCCCGGCGCGTTCACGTCGTCGATCTCGACGGCGCGAAAGACGGCACGCAGGCGAATCGCGATGTGATCATGAAGTTCGCAAGCGATCCTTCCGTCAAGCTGCAGGTCGGCGGCGGGCTGCGCTCGCTCGATCGAGTGAAGGCATTGCTGGAGGCAGGCGTGGAGCGCGCTGTGATCGGCAGCGTCGCGATCAATTCGCCCGAGGTGGTTGTGTCGTGGCTTTCGGAAGTCGATCCGACGCGTGTCGTGCTGGCGCTCGATGTTCGTCTGGATGACTCGGGCCTGCCGATGCTCACGACCCACGGCTGGCAGCAAACCAGCGGTGTGTTGCTGTGGACGGCGGTCGAGCGCTTCGTGCGCGTCGGCTTGTCTCATGTGCTCTGCACGGATGTGGCGAGAGATGGCGCTCTCACCGGTCCGAACTTCGAGCTGTATGCCGAAGCGGTGCGTCGGTTTCCAGAGCTGCAGTGGCAGGCGTCGGGCGGTGTCGCTACCGCGCGCGATCTGATTGCCCTGCGCGATTGCGGCGTCGCTGCCGTGATCAGCGGCAAGGCGCTACTGGAAAACAAGATTTCTTCTCAGGAGTTGCGGCCATTCTTGCCAAACGCATCATCCCCTGTCTCGATGTAAGAGACGGGCAGGTCGTCAAGGGCGTGCGCTTCCGCGATCACGTGGTCGTGGGCGACATCCTGCAGCTCGCGACGCGCTATCGCGACGAGGGTGCGGACGAGCTGGTGTTCTACGACATCACCGCGAGCCCCGATGGGCGCACCGTGGATCGCAGCTGGATCAGCCGGATCGCGCGCATCCTGGATATTCCTTTTTGCGTGGCCGGCGGTATTCGCAGCGTCTCCGACGCGGAGGAAGTTCTTGGCGAAGGCGCCGAGAAAGTCTCCATCAACTCGCCTGCCCTTGCGGATCCGGAGCTGATCAGCCGGTTGAGCGCTCGCTTTGGCGCGCAATGCGTGGTCGTTGGCATCGACAGTCAAACTGTCGATGGCGAATATCAGGTGTATCAGTTCACCGGCGATCCCACGCGCACCCGTAACACCGCTCGCAAGACGCTCGATTGGGTGCGCGAGGTGCAGGAGCGCGGCGCGGGCGAGATCGTGCTCAACTGCATGGCGAGTGACGGCGTTCGTAAAGGTTATGACATCGCTCAACTGGCCGCCGTCCGTGCGCAGTGTCGCGTGCCCTTGATTGCCTCTGGCGGCGCTGGGGCCAAGGAACATTTCGCGAGCGTGTTCAATGAGGCGAGGGTCGATGGGGCGCTCGCGGCGAGTGTCTTCCACACCGGCGCGTTGCCGATTCCTGATTTGAAGAGTTACCTGCGAGAGTCTGCGATCGAGGTCCGACCATGAAACTCGATCAGATCGAATCGTTCGACTGGAACAAGGGCGACGGCCTGCTTCCCGCCGTGGTTCAAGAGGCGAGCACCGGCAAGGTGCTCATGCTCGGCTACATGAACCGGGAGTCGCTGCGCAAGACGCTTGGTGAGAAACGTGTGACCTTCTACAGCCGCAGCAAACAGCGACTCTGGACCAAAGGTGAGACCTCGGGTCACTTCCTGCACTTGGTCGATGCCGCCATCGATTGTGACAACGACACGCTTCTCATCACCGCGCGTCCCGATGGTCCCACGTGCCACAACGGCACCGACAGCTGCTTCGGCGATGCCATTGGCGCCACCGCCTCTCACCTCGCCTTCCTCTCTCGCCTGGAGACCGTCATCGAAAAGCGCGTCGCCGAGCGCCCCGAAGGCAGCTACACCGCCCGCCTCTGGGCCGAAGGCAAGACTCGGATGGCTCAGAAGGTCGGCGAAGAAGGCGTCGAGGTAGCGTTGGCCGCCGTCACGCAGGCAGATGACAAGCTCGTCGGCGAAGCCGCGGATTTGCTGTTTCATCTGACGCTGCTGCTGAAGAGTCGGCAGCTGTCGTTGGCTCACGTGGTGGCTGAGTTGGAGCGGCGGCACGCGGCTAAGAAGTAAGGTTTGCCGGGTTGCTCCCCGCTACGATGATTAGCGGCCTTAAGAGCCATTACAGCAACTCAGTCACAATCTTTTCATCTGATAGACCGCGATGCCACCAGTGCCTCTCAGGTTCTGGCTCCGCCCGCCTTCGCCGCTTATTGAAGTCATCGAGACTGCGTGCGAACAGTTTTCGTGGCGGATGACGTTTCTGCGGGAACGCCGAATGTAAAATAGCGTATCCAGCCATCGCGTCGTAACGCCAATCCGCAACATCGACTGCCATGAGCGTTCTCATAAGCCGGCGCTTCCGGATATCCCAACGACATCATTCCTGCGAGATAGAGCCGGCAGCTCTCGTGGGCTCCATCATTATTCCGAAGCGATTCCAGCCGCCGTTTCAGAAGTCGGCGGCGCTCGATAGCGCCCTACGCACCCGTAATCAGCAGATCGAGCGCAGAGACAATCACTGTTCGTTGCTCGGCCAGATCGCCAACCTCAACCCCCAGCTCCGATCGTGAAATACCCGCGAGCTGGGGCGTCATCAGCAGATAGCGTTCGCCATTGACTTCCATGGGTGGCGTCAGGCGAGTAATAGGCCGTTTCAGCAGGGTAGTCGCCTTCGTCAGCGGAATGACAACTCGCGTCTGGAGCCCATCGAGAAGCTCTGCCTGAACATCCAACAGCAGCGGATACGTCGCCCTACTTCGCGGATTCTTGTTCTTGTACACCCGGAACTGAGCCATCAGAAGCTCCGGCTGTCGTCAGAAAAGACTCCATGTTTCTCCACATGTTGGTTATAGGCGGCGATCGCTTCAAGGTTGTCGTCTCGCCATTGTTGCTGCTGCGCCTCCTGCAACTTCTCGATCAAAGCCTGTTCGAGGGTGGCAGACAGGTTGATCTTCGAGGCGCGTGCAGCTTCCAGCAACTCCCGGCGGATGCTGACGTTCGTGGCGGTTTTCGCCTGGGCACGGGTGGCGGGGGGCATGCTCGGCTCCAACTATGACAAGGCAGGGCCAACATTGTAATGTGGGTTGCTCATGCGCATCAATGGCCCACATTCATCTCCTGCCGGGCGACCACATGCGAGAAACGACGCTCCTCTCCGGAAACCGCGATGCACGCGTTGCCGGAAGAATCCAGCAAGGCGTTCCGCGGGAACCGACGGGGACGCATGCGTCGGCTTCGGCCGACTCCTTCAGCGCGCCGCCAACATTCATCTCACCCGTGGTGACGTAGTTGATTGCGATGTTGACGCCGACATCGAGCACGAACTTCGCCGCGAAGTTCAGGAGCTCCCCATCCGGGTCGACGTACTTGTAGGGGTTGTTGTTGACGTATGCGTAGCGGTTGAAGCTCACCGGGTTCGATTCGACGGACCCAACGGGATCGGGTGACATGAAGCGACCCAGGTGTGGGTCGTAGTAACGCGCGCCGAGGTTGGTAAGCCCCAGCACCGTATCGTGAGGCTTGCCCGTGTAGCCGAGTTTTTCGGTATCCGGAGTCTGATCGATCTGATCGCCGAATGGCGCGTACTCCTTGCGCCAGAGCAGCTCGCCGGACGGGTTGGATGCTGCGACAACCGAGCCGAGTCCGTCAGTGTGGTAGTACGTGGTCTCGCGCGCGGCCTCTGCGGGGGCTGCAAGGGTGATCAGCGCAACGACCGCGGACAGCGCAATTGCGACCGACTGCCAAAACATTTTGGACATGGCGCTCATTGTTGCCCCTCCGTGCCGAGATCCGCGTCCGTCGTAGGCTCGGTGACTGTAATCGTGACGGTCTGCGTCGCTTGCCGTCCGTTGCTGTCGCTGACGGACGCTGAGATGGCATGCGCACCCACTGCGAGCTCGCTGACACTGAGCGATGCGCCGGTTCCAAGATCGCCCATCAGGTCCGATGACCATTCGGCAAGATGCCCGTCGCACTGCCGTGGGAGCATTGGCATCGGCCGCTGGATGGTCGACGGTCCCCTATTTGATCAGCGCGACCGCCGTCACGGCAGGCGTGCTGATCCTCGCGCTTTCGCGATACTACCGATCAGCCGCAGCAAGCGATTCCGTGGCCGCCCGAACGCGAGGCCGGGGGTCTGCAGCGATGCAGGTATTGCCCTGGCGTTGATAGCCACGATCGCATCGCCACTCGTTTCCCGAATATGCGAGGTGGGCGTTCTCCGGCAGCTCGATCCTCTCGCACCCATCCCCTTCTCTTCGGAAGCCGCGCTCGCATTGCCAGCGCCGGCCGGATGAGTCCAGGAATGCGTTCTGCGGGACCACCACTGCAACGCATGCGTCGCCCTGCGCTCGATAGCCGCGCTTGCATTCCCACCCAGGGCCGAATGGCTCATAGGTTTCGTAGGCGTTCGCAGGCACTTGAACACGGCGACACTCACCACCGACCTCTCGATAGCCGGGATCACATTCCCACCCGCGCCCATACAGACGATAGGTGCGGTGTGCATTCGCAGGCGGTTGGATCGCTACGCAACCCTCGCCGCGACGCTCATATCCGGGGATGCATTCCCAACCGGGGTCGTCGGAGCGGAGACTCAGACGGGCATTCTGTGGAAGCTTCACTTCTACACAGGTGTCGTCCACGGCTCGATAGCCAGGCTCACAATCCCAACCGCGACCGTAGGGCAAATCGGTGAAGTATCCGTGCGCCGGCAGCTGGATGGGCACGCACTCATTGCCTTGCTGTCGGTACCCACGTTCGCATCTCCAACTGCTGCCGTACGTATCCAGATAGGCGTGAGCGGGCACCTGGATCTCGACACAGGCATCACCTTGCCGCACATAACCCCGATCGCACTCCCATCCGTCCCCGAACACCGAAGGATGCGCATGCGCCGGCATGGCGGCGCCGCGCGAAATCTCGACGCTTGCTGCCGCTGAGCGACTGCACCCGAGCATCAACAGGACCACAACCCCAAGATATGCGACGCACGTGCTGCGTAACATGTCACTCCTCTGATGCGTGTTCCAACCAGGATCGGTCGGCAACATAGAAACTCCCAGCGCAGATTCAAGGGGTGTCGTTTCGGAGGGAACGATCGAGCACCTATTGAAATTGTTTGGACCCGACCCCAAAAGCGCCGGCGCGTCGCCCGACGATGGGAGTTCGCTTGCCTTTGTGTAAATAGGTCATGGCAGATGCAGGCTGTGCCCTCGAGCCTCATATCAAAGAACCTGAACCGCTCGTCCCTGCCGAGCATGGGCGCAGGTCGAGCGCAGCCTGCCACCACCCCAGTACCCCACCGCGGGACCTCCCGCAATCGAGGTGACGCGCCAATCGCATGACAGAGGGACACCGCCAATGAAAATTGCACAAGTTGCTCCTTTGATCGAGAGCGTGCCGCCCCGCCTGTACGGCGGCACTGAACGCATCGTCTCCTATCTGACTGAGGAACTGATCCGACAGGGTCACGAGGTATCGCTGTTCGCAAGCGGCGACTCGCGCACCAGCGCGAGACTGATCGCGACCGTCCCGAAGGCCTTGCGACTCGATCCGAACGTCAGGGACTATCTTCCCTACACGGTGTTGCAGCTGGAGCAGCTACGTCAGTACGCGCACACATTCGACATCATTCATTTTCATGGCGACTACGTGCATCTGCCGGTGGCGCGCAGCCTTGGCATGAAGGGCATCGTCACGACCATGCACGGCCGATTGGACCTGCCGGACTATCAGACTTTGTTCGCCGAATTCGACGACGCGCCGCTGGTGTCTATCTCCGATCATCAACGCCTGCCACTACCCAGCGCCTGCTGGGTCGGCACTGTGTATCACGGCCTGCCGGCCGAGGTCTGCGCCTTCACCGAGCAACCACGAGGCGACTATGTGGCTTTCCTCGGCCGAATCTCGCCCGAGAAGCGACCGGATCGAGCCATCGAGATTGCCCGCCAGGCCGGAATGCGCATCAAGATCGCGGCGAAGGTGGATGACGCGGATCGCGCCTACTTCCACGAGCGCATCGAGCCGCTGCTGTCGCAACCGCATGTGGAGTTCATCGGTGAGATTGGCGAGCACCAGAAGTCGGAGTTTCTCGGAAACGCGGCCGCTTTGCTGTTTCCTATCGATTGGCCCGAGCCGTTCGGTTTGGTGATGATCGAAGCCATGTCGTGCGGCACGCCCTGCATCGCGTGGCGAGCAGGCTCGGTGCCGGAGATCATCGAGGAGGGCGTCACCGGTTACATCGTCGACTCGATCGATGCGGCGGCCGAACGGCTGCGGCATGTCGGGATGTTGAAACGCAGCACGGTGCGCGAAAAATTCGAGCAGCGGTTTTCGGCCGCGCGAATGGCCGCCGATTACGTGCAGATCTATCGCCGCCTGCTGGCGTCCCAGCCGAACCGGATCGCTGCCTGATGGTGCTCGTATGATGACCGCTTCCGCCGCGCCCGCTGCTGGCGCAGAACCCGTCTCTCATTTCTATATCTCCGCGCATTCCTCCCTGGCCGAGCTGCGGCCGAGAACGCTGAAGCACGGAGACACCTTTGCGCTGTTCGATCCTTTGGGCGATTTGTCGACGCCGCACGGCCCGCAAGGTCTGTATCACGGAGACATGCGGTTCCTCTCGCAGCTTCGACTCACCATCGAGGATGAAGCGCCGTTGCTGCTCAGCTCCACCGTTCGCAGCAACAACGCCATGCTGGACGTCGATCTGACGAATGCCGACGTAAGGCGTGGCGACACATTGGTGCTGCCGAAAGACACGGTGCACATCTCGCGCAGCAAATTCCTGTGGAACGGGGGCTGCTACGAGCTGCTGTCGGTGCGGAACTTCGCTGACGCGCCGACTCGCATCCGGATCGCGCTGGACTTCGCTGCGGATTTCGTCGATGTGTTCGAAGTGCGAGGTTTCGTCCGCCACACTCGAGGGCGGGTTTCCGAACGAGTGTCGGGTGTGGGACGCGTGCGCTTCGAGTACGCGTCGCTCGACAAAGTGCCTCGCGCCACCGAGGTCGTGTTTCATCCCGCGCCCACGTTGCTGACGGAACGTCGCGCCACCTTCGATCTGGAGCTGGGCCCCAAGCAACGGCGAGCCATCGTCGTGACAGTGCTATGCCGGGGGGACGATCAGCCTCTCGAGGAGCGGTTCTGGCCGGCAATGCGCGCCGCTCAGCGCTCCCTTCGAGATGCGACCCATCGGGCTGCGGCGCTCGAGACATCCAGCAGCTCCGTCAACGAGGTGCTGTGCCGGTCCATGGCCGACCTCTGCATGCTCGTCACCGACACCGATCGTGGTCCCTACCCCTATGCCGGTGTGCCGTGGTTTTCCACGGCGTTCGGCCGGGACGGCCTGATCACCGCCATGCAGATGCTGTGGCTGTATCCCTCCTTGGCTCGCGGGGTGCTGAGATATCTCGCGGCGAACCAGGCGCAGACCGTGGATGCTGTCAGTGACGCCGAGCCGGGCAAGATCCTCCACGAAACTCGCCAGTGCGAGCTTGCCCGGTTGGGAGAGGTGCCGTTTGCGCGCTACTACGGCTCGATCGATTCGACGCCGCTGTTCGTCGCGCTCGCCGGCATGTACTGGCGAACCACGGGCGATCGGCAGACGCTGGAACAGATCTGGCCCAACATCAAGGCCGCGTTCGCCTGGATGGATCACTACGGCGACCCCGACGGCGACGGCTTCCTGGAATATCGTCGGCGCAGCGATGGGGGGCTCGCGAATCAGGGCTGGAAGGATTCCAACGACGCGGTGTTTCATGCGGACGGCGCGCTCGCGGAGCCCGCCATCGCCTTGTGCGAGGTGCAAGGGTACGCCTATATGGCGCGGTCGCTCGGGGCGCAGATGGCGCAAGCGCTGGGCGAAAGCGCACTGGCCGCCCGCTTGCTGCAGCAGGCGAATGAGCTCAAGGAGAAGTTCGAAGCGAGCTTCTGGGACGAAACATTGGGCACTTACGTTCTCGCGCTTGATGGGCACAAGCGACCGTGCCGCGTGCGCAGCTCCAACGCCGGACAAGTATTGTTCACCGGGATTGCATCGCCCGAACGGGCGGCGCGCACGGCGCAGGTGCTGGCGGGGCGCGACCTGTTCAGCGAATGGGGCATTCGCACTATCAGCTCCAGAGAGCGCAGATACAACCCGACCTCCTATCACAACGGATCCATCTGGCCCCATGACAATGCGCTCATCGCGCTGGGGCTCGCGCGCTATGGTCATTCGCGACAGGCGGCGCGCGTCACCGCGGCCATTCTGGATGCAGCCATGCAGATGGATCTGCGGCGATTGCCGGAGCTCTTCTGCGGCATGCCGCGCCGACGTGACAAAGGGCCGGTGCTCTACCCCGTCGCGTGCGCGCCTCAAGCATGGGCGGCTGCCGCCCCGTTCGCTTTGTTGCAAGCGTGTCTAGGGCTCGAGATCGATGCACAACAACGCCTGGTTCGATTGAACCATCCATGCCTGCCGGACAGCATCGATCAACTGCGCATCGCCAACCTGCATGTCGGTGAGGATCGCATCGATATGATGGTGCGCCGGCGCGGCGAGGGCGTGGCCGTCAACGTCTCCAGCCGCAGCGGCGCGGCCGAAGTCGTGGTGGTGTTGTGATTGGATGCGCCCGCATTCACTCCGTCGCCTCGAGCACGACCGAGTAGGTGTAACTCACACCCTGCGGACTCTCCGGCGCAGGCGCCGGGCGGTGGCGGGACATGGCGAGGTAGACACCGGGCTTATCCGGTGTGAAGCTGAAGCGGCCTGCCTCGTCGGTCACCACTTCGGCGAACGCCTTCTTATCCGAATAACGCTGCCCGCCGCTATACACGGAGACCGCGTGGCCTGCCAGGGGCTGGCCCTCGAAGAGGACTTCGAACTTCATCTGCGAGCCGACGAACAGCGAGTTCGGGTGTGACAGCGCGCGATACTCCAGCCCAGCGTTGCGGGGCGCGAGCGCAGGATCCGAAGGCTTGCCGCGAGTGACGTAAACATCGGCGAGGGTGACGCTGGTCACGTCGTACACCTTGGCGCCGGGAGGCGCCGATGCTTTCGGGCTGAGAAACTTCCAGTCGCCGTCGACCCAGGCGGCCTTGGACGTGCGGCCGCTGCGTTTGCCGGTAGAGATGCGATAGGTGCCCTGCTCTTTCGTGTCTGCTTCGACGACAGCCAGGTCTCGCACGTACACGGGCGTCAGCGCCAGCTTCGCGCCACCGGGCGTGAGCACGTGATAATCATCGGACTTCATCGCCACGTCGGGCTCGAAAAACTCTTCGGTGAAGCTGCCCTGCACCGTCACATGATCTCGCTTGCCGAGATCGAACAGGTTCGGCAGCAGGTACGGCGAGTGAGCCTGCGCGCTGCCAAAACACAATAACAAAGCGCCCAGGGGAAGCGCCCGCGCGTTGCAAATGTTCGTCATGCCAACGATCTCCAACCTCAATGATCAAAACTGCCAGGACAAGGAGACGCGGAAATTGCGCCCCGGCTCGCTATAACGGCCAATGCCGTCGCCGGTGACGTAGCCATACAACGTCGTCGTGCCTTCGTTGACGAACCGTACGCGAGGCCACAGGTAGTACTTCTCATCGAACACGTTGTAGACGCCGGCGTTCAAGCGCAGATCCTCAGTGAGATGGAGCTCGCCAAACAAATCCAGCACCGTGTATGCGTCGCTCAAGTAGTCAGGCACGAGCGAGGTGAAGAAATCGTCGGGCGGCGTCTGCGTGAGCGCCGCGTCTTTCATCTTCTTCGCCTCGGCATGCGACACATTGCCGGTCAACGACCAACGCTGCGTCGGCGAGTCGTAGCGCAAGCCGACGACGCCCGTCGCGGGGAGGATGCTCGGCAGCGGATCGCCGTTCTGCTTTTCGCCTTCGCTGTACGCCCAGGCGAGGCGCGCCGACCATTGCCGATTGATCAGCCAGCGACCTTCCACCTCCACGCCCTTGACCACCACATCACCCACGTTCGCCGGCGTGAGATATCGAACGCCATTGCTGACGGTGCAGTCCGTGCCTATGCAGGTCTGATACTGCGTATCCGGATTCTGGATGCGCGCGACTGTTTCAACGAAGTCCGTGTACTTGTCTCGATATACCGAGACGCCCAGCAGGTGGCGATCGGTTTGCCAACGATAGCCGAGCTCCGTATTCAGGCTCTTCTCGGCTTTGAGATTGGGATTGGCAGCGGAATCCCAGACCGTCACCTCATTGCCGGTCGCCACCTCCGTCGCCGTGCTCGTAGACGTCGGCGCATACAGCTCACGAACCGTGGGCGCCCGGAAGCCTCGCCCGACCTGCGCCCACACCGAGTGTTCGGAAGTGAGCTTGAAATCAACGCCTGTCTGCCAGGTGGGCGCGGAGAACTCCACGTCGCGAACGGAACCAGTCTCATCCACAAACTGCGCATCCAGCTCCGGTGAATACTCCGTGCGGTCGTAGCGAATGCCTGCATGCAGGGTCAAGCGATCATCCAGCAGATAAAGACTATCGCGCAGATACACGCTGTAGGTTGTCACATCCGTTTTGGGGATCTGGTCCGGATCGATGGTCACCGAGCTGGTCGCATCGGTCGTTCCAATGTAGCGAGTATCCACCGCCCAGAAGTCGACCTCGCGCTGCTGCCAGGCCAGCCCATAGATGAGTGCGTGGCTCACGCCCTCGCCTCGCCAGGCCTTGGTGAAATCCAATGCCATGCGATCAAGCACCTGCTCAGTCGCGCGATCCTCGCTCCGCACACAGGGCGTGATGTTCTGCGCGCAACCCGAGCCGGCAAGAATGGTGGTCAAGGCGCGAGACTTGGTTTCAACGCGATCTGCCGTCCAGTCGAGCGTGTCGAAGATGGTGCCGGCGTCATCCCACGAATAGCGCAGGCCAAAGCGATCGCGATCGCTGTCGTCATCGGCGCGTCGTGTGAGATAGCCGAGCCCGCCGACACGCGATAAGTTGTCGATCTCGTTGGTGGCGCGGCTGTATTCGCCGATCAGCCCGAATCGCTGCGAGTCGCCGATCAGGAAGTCGAGCTTGGCCAGCACTTCATCGCTCTCGCGATCCATGGGATCCGGCGAGCGACGCCCCGAACCCGTCGGAATCGGCGATGAATCAAACCAGGACTCCGTCTCGTGCCCGCGGCGCCGAGTGTAGAGGGCCAAGGCCTCCACCGGCCCGGTCCGATTCGCGAACGTGGCCGTGGTCATCAGCTCATCGCTGCTGCTCGTGTAGCCGCTCTTGATCCGGAAGTAGGTGTCGTTGCCGGTCGCATCGAGATAGTCATACGCATCCTTGGTGACCAACATCACCGCCCCACCCAGCGCGCCGCTGCCGGCGACAATGGAGTCGGCGCCTTTCACTACCTCGATGCTCTTCACCGAATCGATATCCACGCTGCCACGCCCGGCGCGGAAAAACTCATAAGCCGGCGTCGTCTCGACGGTTTCGGCGAACGCGAGGCCGTCTACCGTCAGCGCAACGCGGTCGCCTTCCAGACCGCGAATGTTGAAGCCGTTGTCGCCGAAGCGGCCCAGATCCACGATGCTCACGCCGGGGATATAGCGAATCGCATCCTCGAAGTTCTGCGCCTGTTCTTCTTCCAGCTCGGTAACTCCGACCACCGTGCGATTGCCCACGATGGAGCGGCCCTCCTCCTCGGCCGTGACTTGGATCTTCTTCAGCTGTCGGGACTGTATATCCGCTTCGGCGGCATGAATCGGCTGCGCCGACAGCAAGGTGGCGACGACCGCCAGGGACAGGACAGCACTCGAGGTACGCATGACAAGCTCCAGACAGAATCCGTGGATACCAATGCCTGGTTGGCGTCGTGCTGACTGGGCGAATGTTCGATTTGTTCTCGACGACTGTGCGCCCTAAGGCGTTTGCGCCTGACTCGTGACGGCGCGCTCCCCTTCCGTGCGGCGCACCCGCACGGGCGGCGGATCGGCTTGAGAAATGAGGCCATCCTTGTTCGTGTCGGCGCGTTCGAACATGCGCGCGCTCATCGCGAAGTATTCAGCACGGCTGATCCCGCCATTCTCATCCGAATCGATGGCTTTGAAGCGCACGCGCCCCTGCTTCAGCTGCGACTGGCGACGATCGGCGATCCGCTCGCTCAGGCGAGCATCGAATTCGTTCACATACTCAGCATGATCAAGCTTGCCGTCCTTGTTGACATCGGTGGCGGCGAAGACCTTGGCGCGCTGGGCGTCGTATTGCTCACGACTCAGCACGTCATCGCCATCGTCGTCATAGATCTCGAGCATGCCAGCCAGGTTGTGACTCGTCGGCATGGCGATGATGGAGCGCCGTCGCGGTGTTTCTTCGCTCTGTATTTCTTTTGATCGGGGCTCGGCGTCATCCTGAGTGATCCGGCCATCTTTGTTGCGATCGAGATGGACGAAAGCGCGCTCGCCCGAGGCATCATATTCGGCGCGGCTGATGAACTCGTCCTCGTCCTTATCGAGCGCCTTGAAGCGAGTGTCGGTTTGCTTCAGCGACGCGTTACGCTCGTCCGCGATGTCGCGATCCAGGCGGACGGCATATTCATTCACGTACTCATCAAGGGTGAGCGAGCCGTCGCGATCAAGATCCGTCGCAGTAAAGCGCAACTTGCGCGTGGCGTCGTACTCGGCGCGCGAGACCTTGCCGTCGCCGTCGTCGTCCCACGCGCCGATGAAAGCGTTGCCGGCATGGCCGCCGGTTGGAAGCGATTCCGCGCCGTTCGCCCTTTCTGCGCCGTGGGCCATGCCCAGGGTTGCTGAAATCACCAACGCCGCGCCACAAATGCCTAAGGCATGGCGAACCATCAGCAGTGCTGATGCGCGAGAAAAAACAAACATGGCGAGACTCCCAAGTTGTCGGACGCACGGAGCCACAACGACGGGAGCGAAAGGCCAGGCTCAGCCGTCCGTCATGGACTGTTGTTGGCTGGCCGGAAAGCTGGCGGCTCGTCGGAGTTCGCCGACGAGCGCCAGAGATGATAACGATTCTCAAATAGTTGGCAAGTGCTAGAACCAGACTCGCAGGCCGGCGACAAACTGAACGTCGTCGGCGTCATTGCCTTCAGCGCGCGCAAGGTCAGCGGTCTCCCCAAACTTCCGCGACCACAACACGCCGATGTACGGCGCGAACTCGCGGCGAATCTCATAACGCAGGCGTAACGCGAGCTCCGCATCGCTGAAGCCCGAGCCGACCCCGTTCGCGGCGTCGTCCTTGCCATACGCGCTGAGTTCGACTTTGGGCTGCAGCACCAGCCGCTGCGTCAGAAACATTTCATATTCCGCGGAGAAGTTCGCCGCAGTACGACCCTCCTCGCCTGCGTACATCAACGCCTCGACCTCGAACCAGTAAGGCGCCAGTCCTTGCACGCCAAAAGCAGCCCAGGTTCGAGAAGGACCTTCGCCGAAGTCGTGCGCGACCCCCGCCTGCACACTCCACCA
Organism: Steroidobacter gossypii; assembly: GCF_016801985.1. Taxonomy (GTDB): domain Bacteria; phylum Pseudomonadota; class Gammaproteobacteria; order Steroidobacterales; family Steroidobacteraceae; genus Steroidobacter; species Steroidobacter gossypii. The sequence goes on from NZ_JAEVLS010000002.1 coordinate 1,374,433, forward strand.
CCGTGAAATCACATGATCCCACAGCAACTCAGCGGACCCTTCGTATTCACTGTCAGTTCGCTCGCCTTCCGTCTTGAGCAGCGCCTTGTCGTAGTCGTTGCCATACCAAAGGCGGCCGTCCCAACCCAATGTGTCGCCTGCATCGGCGTCGCGCCATTCGAACTGATCGAACAGCACCATGCCGAAAGGCGCCGTATCGTCCATGCCCATCATCTCGGCCATTTCCTCTTCGGACATGTCGCGCATGACGTACTTGGGCGGTGGCGGCGGCACATGCGCCCGCTCGCTCTCCGTACGCTGATCTCCATGAGATGCGTGATGGGCTTGATGCTGAGCGTGCTCATGATGCTGATGTTCTTCCTGAGCGCCAGCTGCAGCGGCGGACATCGTCAGCGCCAAAGCCATGTGAACCCTGATTCGCGCGCTCATGAGTGCGCTCCATGGCCGGCGCCAGGCCCGCCTGCGCCGCCCTCATCGCCGGACTCGACATGCACCTCCCGGAACATGCCCGCTTCCATGTGATACAGCAGATGACAGTGATACGCCCAGCGCCCGGGCGCATCCGCCGTCACGGCGTAGCTCAACTTCTGCGCGGGATTCACGTTGACCGTATGCTTGCGCACCTGGAAGTGGCCGGAAGCATCTTCAATCTCGCTCCACATGCCGTGCAGATGGATGGGATGCGTCATCATCGAGTCGTTCACCAGCGTGATCCGCAGGCGCTCGCCGAGCCGGAACTTCAGCGGTTTGGCTTCGGAGAACTTCTGGCCGTTGAAGGACCACACGAAGCGCTCCATGTGGCCGGTCAGATGCAGCTCGATCTCGCGCGCGGGCTCGCGTCGATCGATCGGACCACCGATGGTGTGCAGATCGGCATAGGTCAGCACACGACGGCCGTTGTTTCTCAAGCCCACGCCGGGATCGTTCAAGCCGATATTCGGCTGCTCGGCCTGCATGTCCTGCAACGGCGTGCGTTCGGTCGATGGATGATGCAGGGCGGACGCGCCGTGCCCCATCGCGGCGTGATCAACCGCGCCACGCTGAGCGGAGGAGCCATGCGCCGCGTGCGGGTCCGTCTCGCCAGAACTCCTCTGTCCATGACTCCTCTGGCCATGATTCCTCTGACCATGGTTCATCTGGCCATGATCCATTTGGCTGTGATCCATTGGCTTCATCGAGCCGGCGGCGTGGGCGCCATGTGACATTCCCATGTCGCCCATCGTCAGCAGCGGCCTGGGATCGAGCGGCGGAATCTCTGCCTCCAGGCCCGGACTCGGTGACAACGTCCCGCGTGCATAGCCGGAGCGATCCATCGCCTGCGCAAAGATCGTGTAGGCCCGATCATCCTTGGGCTCGACGATCACGTCGTACGTCTCCGCCGCGCCGATACGAAACTCATCGACCGAGACCGGCTCCACGTCCTGTCCATCGGTCGCAACGACGGTCAGCTTCAGTCCTGGAATACGCACGTCGAAAAACGTCATCGACGAACCGTTGATGAACCGCAGCCGCACCTTCTCGCCGCGAGAGAACAATCCCGTCCAATTGCCCGTCGGTGTCACGCCGTTCATGAGATAGGTGTACGCGTAGCCGGACACATCGAGCATGTCGGTGGGGTTCATGCGCATTTCGCCCCACATGCGGCGATCCGCGACGGTTTCGCTCCAGCCGTTCTTTCGAACATCGGCAAAGAACTCGCCCACCGTGCGGCGACGGAAGTTGTAATAGTCGCTGTGCTTCTTCAACACCGCGAAGATGCGTTCGGGATCGATGTCCGTCCAGTCGGACAACATCACCACGTAGTCGCGTTCCGTCGGGAAACGCTCGCCGCCGCGGCGCTCGATCACAATGGGCCCATAGAGTCCGGTTTGTTCCTGGAAGCGCGAGTGCGCGTGGTACCAGTAAGTGCCCGCCTGGTTCACTTTGAAGCGATACAGATATTCGCCGAGGCTCGGAATCCCCTCGAAGCTCAAGCCCGGCACCCCATCCATGTCGGCCGGCAGGATCATGCCGTGCCAGTGAATGGAGCTGCGAGCGGCGAGTCGATTGGCCACTCGCAATGTGACCGTGTCGCCCTCGCGCCAGCGAAGCAGCGGCCCGGGGATCTGCCCGTTCACCACCGTGCCGACACGTTTGTTGCCGGTGAAGTTGAAGGGCGCCTCACCGATCTGCAAATCGAAATGCGAGCCGGTGAGCACGGTCTGCGCATGACTTTGCGCCCAACCGGCGCCGCGGGGTGCGCCGAGGACGAACAGCCCGGCGCCAGCCGCTTGTAGAAAACTCCTGCGCGAGAGCTGCGGCAGGCGCGCTCGCGATGATGGCATCGAAGACATGAAAGCCTCTTGAAACAAAGCGTCGACATGCGGGCATGCAGCCGAAGCTGCAAGCCTCGCTCGGCAAACGTGAATCAAGAGATCAGGCGGGAGGTCTGAACAAACTAGAAGGGCGTTGTGAGATTACGCCATCGGCGCCGTGCAAGATTCTCGGCACGGTGGCGCCAATCGAGCCTACAGCCATGGCTTCGAGCGCCGCGCAGGGCACGTGCAGACAGGGACACTCGCACTCACCGGTCTCGCAGCAGTCCTGCTCCCCCGCTGAGTGCCCCGCGTAATTCTGGCTGTGCTCGCCATGGTGCGCCTGGGCCGACGCATTCCCACTCTCGTTGGCGTCGTGGCATTGAGCAGGATCGTTCACGCCCGTAGCCATCGCATGCCCAGGAGCAGTGAGAGCACCCTCGACTGGCATGGCGTGCCCGAGCTCGCCCATGACCAAGCGGGTCACGAGCAAGATCATCAGAGCCCAGCGTTGCCAGCAGAATTTGCGCACGGCGTGAGAGTAGCGTTCCCCACCGCATCGCGCAAATTACCCCGTGGCAAGGTTTGTGACGAGCCATCCGCCGACACACGGTCGGCGGGGCCCTGAAGGCGATTCCTGCCACGATGCGGCGAATGGAGACGTCGGTGACCGCGCAGGAACTTGAGCCTCGGCGCCACGTTCAATGGGAACTCAAACCTGTTGGGGGTTTCACCATGAAATCTTTGGCTCCAAGACTGATTCCCGTCGCGATCGCCAGCATTCTGTGCGGCGTGGCTGTGGCCGGCGGTGGCAAGGACGACAAGTTGTCGATGATGGACAAGAACGGCGACGGCAAAGTGACACAAGCTGAACATACGCAAGGCGCCAAGATGATGTTCAGCAAGATGGACACGAACAGGGATGGCAGCGTGACCGCGCAGGAGATGGATTCTTCGCACGGCTCGATGCACCAGGAAGGTCACTCGACGGCGCGCACCGAGGGCACGCCGGATCGGGAACGGATGGAAGACAAGAAGGCCTACGATCCGGCCGGCAAGGGCAAGTCCCTGCCCAAGGGCATGTCGTCCCAGCAGAAGATTGCCGCCATGGACACCAACAATGACGGCAAGCTGAGCGAGGCGGAGCATGCCGCCGGCACCAAGCAAATGTTCAGCAAGATGGATGCGGACGGTGACGGCTCATTGACGGCGCAGGAGTGGAAGGAAGGTCATCGCAAGGAGATGACCGCCAGCGACACCGAGTAATCGATCGGCCGCAGGAGGCGATCCCAGCCGGATGGGAACGAAGCGGGCCCTAGGGGGCCCGCTTTCAGGTGAGCCGCGCATGATCGCGCGGCTCAATGCGACTTACACCAGCACTTCGATAGCAGGCTCACGCAAGTTATAGGTCGAGCTCATCGCCCGACCGTATGCGCCTGCGGTGGCAAACAACAGCACATCGCCTTCCTGGGTCGGCGGCAGCAACCGATCCGTGCCCAGCGTGTCGCCCGACTCGCAAATCGGCCCCACGACATTGACCACTTCGGTAGGCAGATCATCCAGGCGAGTGAGATTCACGATTTCGTGATGCGCGCCGTACAGTGCCGGGCGAATCAGCGAGTTCATGCCCGTCGCCACGCCGACATAGTGGACCTCGCCCTTGCCCTTCAACTGCGTCACCTGCGCCAGCAGCACGCCGGCCTCGGCCACGAGATAACGGCCCGGCTCGATCCACAGCGTGAGCTTCGGATGCGCCGCCTTGAGCGCAGCGAGCGTCTCGCCAAACTCCGAGAGCACCACGCCCTGCTGCCCCAAGCGCTCCGGCACGCCGAGACCGCCGCCGAGATCCACGATTCGCACATCTTTGAACCGCGCGGTGAGCGCGGTGAGCGTGTCGCCCACCGACTTCCAGTTATCGACGCTGAACACACCGCTGCCGGTATGCGCATGCAGACCGACGACCTTCGCGCCGGCCGCCTTCACCAGGCGCTCGAGCTCATCCATTTCGAACAACGGCACACCGAACTTCGAGTGCACGCCCGCGGTGCGCACCTTGTCGTGATGACCGCGGCCATAACCGGTGTCGATGCGAATGAAGACATCGCGTCCCTTGAACAGCTCCGGCCAGGCCTTGAGCGGATGCAAGTTATCGAGCGTTACCCAGATGCCCTGCTCCACCGCCCACTCATACTCGGCCCGCGGGGCGAAGTTGGGTGTGAACAGAATCTTCTGCTTGCTGAGCGACGGCACGGTTTTCATCACGTGCTCGACCTCGAAGCGTGAGACGCACTCGAAGCCCAGACCCAGCTCGGCGAACAGCTTGATGATCTCAGGATGCCAGTTGGCCTTCAGCGCATAGAACACGCCTTCGATGCCGGGCAGCGCCCGCAGCGCCTTGGCCTTCGCGGTTAGCGTGGCGCGATCGTAGACGTACGCGGCGCCATGCTCGCGTCCCAGCGCGATCAAGTCATTGCGGCGATCGTGCCACCACTGCTTCAGCTCGAGCGCGGCCTTGTCCTTCGGCCCGTACAGCTCCTCCCAGGTCGGACCGAGCACGCGATCGGCGGTCATTTTCTGGATGGCGATATCGTGCAGACGCGACACCAGACGGTCGCCCTGCGTCTCGTCGATCACGAACGTGATGTTCAGATCGTTGGCCGCCTGCGTCACCAGATAGATCTTCTGCTCCTCGAACAGCTCGAGCGCATCGCCCAGGCGGTGCAGGATGGCGCGAATGTTTCTTCCGACCAGGCTCACCGCGGCGCACGGCCCGATGACTTCCACGCGGCACAGCTTGCCCAAATCGACGACCAGCGCCTCGAGCGTTGCTTTATCCAGCGTATTGGCCGCCGGGTCGAGCGACACGGTCACGCTGGTCTCGGACGTCGAGACCAGATCGATCGACAGGCCGTGATCCTTGAACACCTGGAATGCATCGGCGAGGAAGCCCACCGAGTGCCACATGCCGACGGTCTCCATCGACACCAGCGTGATGTTCTTCTTGATGGTGACGGCTTTCACCTGCGCGGCGACGTTGCCGCCGTGGGTGGTGATGACGGTGCCTTCGAGCTTCGGCGTTTGCGTCGCGTACACGTACAGCGGGATGCCGTACTGCTTCACCGGCATGATGCAGCGGGGATGCAGCACCTTCGCGCCGCTGCTGGCGATCTCCTGCGCCTCGTCATATTCGAGCGCACGTAGCAAACGTGCGGTCGGCACCGAGCGGGGATTGGCGCTGAACATGCCGGGCACGTCGGTCCAGATCTCCAGACGACGCGCCTGCAGCTTGGCGGCGAAATAGCTGCCCGAGGTGTCCGAGCCGCCCCGGCCCAGCAACACCGTGTCGCCGTGCTCATCGCTTGCGATGAAGCCCTGAGAAATGAACACGATGCCTTGGCTGGACCAGCGACGCTGCAGCTCGAGATCCGGCTCATAGTTACAAGTGGCGGACAGATAGCTCGAGCGCAGATTCGCATTGCGCCGCTGCTCGGCTTTCAACACGGTGCGAGCGTCGACCCACTGCGTATCCAATCCTTGTGAGGACAGGAACGCGGCGCCAAGGCGCGTCGCCATCAACTCGCCTTGCGCCATCACGCGAGCACGCAGCCGCTCGCTCACCTCGCCCACGAGCGCGATGCCGGCGGCGATCTGTCGCAAACGTTTGAATTGCTCTTCCAGATCCTGGCTGGGCGTGACGCCAAGATCGCGCGCCAGGTCACGATGACGCTGCTCGATCTGGTTCATCACCGCCTGTGCTTCATTGCTTTGCGTATCGAGCGACAGCGCGAGCAGTTGTTCGAGACGATCGGTGATGCCGGACAACGCGGAATGAATGATGACCGGACGCAGACCTTCGGCCAGCCGCTCGCGGACCACCGCCGCGATGTTTTTCCAGTTGGCGACCGAGGAAACGCTGGTGCCACCGAACTTGAGCACTACCCACGGCGACGCCGCGGGCGTGGAATCAGCCATCGTCATTTGTGAGCTCTTCGTTTGTGAGGAAAAGGATCGGGTTCGCGGCCCAGCGCGCACCATCCTGGCTCCGGCCTTCTAGAGCTTTGCCGGAGAGCGACAGCTGTAGTGGCGCGAAACCTGCTTGGTCCGCGCGGCACCTTACTATTCTTCGTCGAAATCGTTCAGTTCTTTCTTCAGGCGCCGGTCGGCCAATACATCCTCGAGTTTGCTCCAGGCCGCTTTGCCTTTTTTCGCCGCTTGGGCGGCGTTGGGACGGGCGCGTCGAGCGCCAGCGTCGATGAACTTCTCGTAATTCTGGTCCTCGTCGCTTTCGGCGACGAAGTCATCGTCGAGATCGAAGTGATCGTCGTCTCTCTCCATTGGGCGTTCCTGAAAAATCCAGCCAAATCAACTACATCGGTAACCGGCGCGGCCGGAAGCCTGCGGACTATATACGATGCGCGGCGGTTTTCAATGGCTTGGAGGACAGGCGGTTCAAATAGTTCGACGGGGCCCACCTTTGGCCCGAACCGGGCCGGGATATTCAGGGAGCATTACTGACCACCACCGGCGCCCCCCGACCCAACCCCAAGGCCTCGGCCGCGCTTTGCTCCGCCCGGGCGATTTCGACCACGCCGAAGGAGTTGACGAGGGCCAGAAACTCCCCCGGGCTTACGTCGCCATAAGTGCGCCTGAGGGCGAAGGTGTGGCCGCCGGTCTTGACCATGGGCCGGCTGAACGACTGGATCAGGGCGCCGTCGATGTTCGTGATCAGATTGCCGAAATGGTCGGTCGTCATGACCACTCCGGCCACCTGGTCGGCCGCGACGCTCGGCTCGTCCACCCAGGACGGCACGATGTCGTGAGTCTCAGGCCCCAGGTCGGTCGGACTCGCGCGCCGCCCGGCAATATCCGCGGCCAGCGGGGCGAAAATGTCCCGCCCATGAAAGGTGGCGCTGGCCGGCGGCAGCTTGAATCGGGCGCCCGCGTGGGCGGGATCGAAGCGGTAGATCTTGGCCGAGGGCGTCGTGCTCACGATCGGCGCCAGCAGCCCGTTGTCCGGGGCGAGAAACGCATGACCGTTCGCGACCACCGCGATGATGTCGCGCTTGGTGCCTACCCCCGGATCGACCACGGCGACATGCACCGAGCCTTCCGGGAAGTAGCTATAAGCCCGCGCCAGCCAGAACCCCGCCTCCGCCGGCCAATACACCGGTACGTCGTGAGTCACGTCGATGATTCGCGCTTCGGGCAGGCGCGCCAGGATGCGACCCTTCATGGTCGCAACGAACGGGCCTTGGGGACCGAAATCGGTGGTGAGGGTGATGACGCCGCAGGCGGAGAACATGGGGATGAATGAGCCCAGCTAAGACTTGAAGGATGGAGACTTGAGGATTCAGACTCGTGAATTCAGAGCCGGTACTCGCAGCGACCGAAGTCCTGAACGATGGCATTGCGCTCGCTTGCGACCACCCGGAATGACGCGTCACCGGCGGCGATGTTCCAGATCTCTACCTGCAGCGGCTCGCCCGGATAGACCGGGCTGGTGAAGCGCGTGTCCAGTCGCAGCAAGCGCGAAGGATCGTCTCCACACAGCGCCCTGATCAACGCCCGGCCCGCCATGCCGTAATGACACAGGCCATGCAGGATCGGCCGCTCGAACCCCGCCACCGCCGCGATCTCGGGGTCGCTGTGTAGCGGATTGTAGTCGCCCGACAAGCGATAGATCAGCGCCTGGTTTGGCATGTTGGTGAGCGGCACTGCCTGATCGGCGTCGTGATCGGCCGGCACCGCGCGAGGTTTGGGTGCGCCTTCGCTCTTGCCTCCGAAGCCGCCGTCGCCACGCAGGAACGCCACGTTGCCCAAGGTCGATAACAGATCGCCCGAGCCGGCATCGAACAGTTTGCGCGTCATGTACAGGATGGCCCCCTTCGCCGCGCCCTTGTCGTAGATCTCATCGATCGAGGACTCGCCAATGACCGTACCCTCGATCGGCAGCGGCTTGTGAATCTGCAACGTTTGCTCCGCATGCAGCAGCAGCTTGAAGTTGATGCCGAGCTCAGGTTGCGCGAGCAGCATCGGCGCAACCCCCAGCGTGACGGCCTGCGTGGGCAGCGCGACGAGCGACTTCTCATAAACGTATTTGAGATCGCCAGCGTCGGTAGGATCGCTTGCGCCCACGCCCAGACCCAGTGCGTAGAGCATGGTGTCGCGCCGCGTGTAGGTGTGGCGGATGGGTTCGAACTGCATGCTCTTCAGCTTGGCGTAGTCGATCGGCATGGTCGCTCCATGAGTGAGATGCAAGGCGCTGCGAGGATTGTCACTGAATCATTCCCGGCGCGCCATGACGGCGAAGCGTCCCTCACACAACTTTTGGGTGCCAGCTTGCAGATCTCGAAATGTCTGGCGTAGCATCCACTCCGCGCATGTGACTGGCGTCAGATGGAATAACCATCGGGAAGCATGCGCGCAGGGTCTCCCCTGCCGCGGCCGCTCGCCTGGGCTCCAAGTCCACCCTCCTTTGTCACTGGAGCGCCGCTATGCAGATCTCATTCGACTTGCTTCGCTCGTCCGACCCCGATGTATTCGATGCCGTGCTTGGCGAGGAACGCCGTCAGCGCGAAGGGCTCGAGCTGATTCCGTCCGAGAACTATGCTTTCCCCGAGGTTTACGCCACCAACGGCTCGGTGTTCGCCAACAAGTACGCCGAAGGTTACGTCAGCCGCCGCTACTACGGTGGCCAGCAGTTCACCGATCGCATCGAGTCGCTCGCCATCGAGCGCGCCAAGCGCCTGTTTCGCGCCGAGCACGCCAACGTGCAACCGCTCAGCGGCTCGCCCATGAATCAGGCGGTCTATTTTGCGTGCCTCGAGCCAGGCGATACGGTGCTGGCCATGGATCTGTCGCATGGCGGACATCTCACGCATGGCGCGCCGGTGTCTTGCATGGGTCGCATCTTCAACTTCGTTCGTTACAAGACTTCACCGCCTGACGGCTCGATCGATTACGACGCGGTGCTCGCGACCGCACGGCAGGTGCGGCCGAAGATCGTGCTCTGCGGTCATTCCTCGTATCCGCGCGAGGTGGACTACGCGCGCTTTCGGGCTATCGCGGACGATGTGGGCGCGCTGTGCATGGCGGATGTCTCTCACGTCGGAGGCTTGATCGCAGGCGGGGCGTTGGCGAATCCGCTCGATGCGGGCTTCGACGTCGTCACGACGACGACTCACAAATCCCTGCGCGGCCCGCGCGGTGGAATGATTCTTTGCAAGTCATCTCTGGCGCAGAAGGTCGATTCGGCAGTCTTCCCGGGCATGCAAGGCGGCCCGCACATGAACGCGGTGGCTGGCATCGCCGTGACCCTGAAGCTTGCTGCCGAACCCGCCTTCAAAGCGTATGCCGCGCAAGTTGTTCGCAACGCTCGCGCGCTGGCCGATGAGTTGCTGAAGCACGGCTGCACGCTGATCACCGGCGGCACGGAGAATCATCTCATCGTCATCGACACCATTCGCTCGTTCGACATCGATGGCCGCGTGGCGGAAACGGCGCTCGATCTCGCCGGCCTCACCGTGAACAAACAAGTGATCCCCGATGACCCTCGCCCGCCGTTGAAGCCCAGCGGAATCCGCTTGGGCACGCCGGCGCTGACCACACGCGGGATGAAGGAGTCGGAGATGCAACAGGTCGCGGCGTGGATGGTCGCTGCGCTTCGCTCGCCGGCGGATGAGACGAAGCTACGAGCCCTTCATGATGAGGTTCGTGCGCTCTGCGCCCGCTTCCCCGTGCCGGGCCTCGATCCATAGCACCCCGATTGGGGGATCATTTGTGAACAAATGGCCGCGCTAAGACATTGAGACTGAATCAGCCGCACGCTACTGAGAGACGCCCGCGCAGCTTGCCGGCTCTGGGCCAAATCGCATGAATCCGCAAGATCTCAAAGCCATTCTCGGCTCGGGGCTTCTGTCCTTTCCGGTCACCGACTTCGCAGCCAATGGGGATTTCGATGCCCCCAGCTACGCAAAGCGGCTCGAATGGCTGGGGCTCTATGGCGCAAGCGCACTGTTCGCGGCTGGCGGCACTGGTGAGTTCTTCTCACTCGAGCCAGGCGAGTTTTCCGAAGTCGTCAGGACGGCGGTCGACACTTGCCGCGGCCACGTGCCTATCGTCGCTGGCGCCGGCGGCCCGACTCGCCAGGCTATTGCTTATGCCCGAGAGGCCGAACGCCTGGGCGCCGCCGGCATTCTGCTGCTTCCGCATTATCTGATCGAGGCCACTCAGGCTGGCCTGATCGCTCACGTGGAGGCGGTCTGCAAAGAGGTTCGACTCGGGGTGGTTGTCTACAACCGGAATGTCTGCCGCCTGAACGCCGACAGTCTCGAACAGCTCGCCGAACGGTGTTCGAATCTGATCGGCTTCAAGGACGGTATTGGTGACATCGAGCTGATGGTCACCATTCGGCGCCGCCTGGGCGAGCGCCTGACCTATCTCGGTGGTCTGCCGACAGCGGAGGTGTATGCCGCGGCTTACCGCGCAATCGGTGTGCCGGTGTACTCCTCCGCAGTGTTCAACTTCATTCCTCGAACGGCCATGACGTTCTACAAGGCGCTCGCCAGCGACGACCGCGCAACGGTCAATCGCCTGCTGGACGAGTTCTTCCTGCCATTCCTTGCCATCCGCAACCGCCGCGAAGGATACGGAGTCAGCATCATCAAGGCCGGTGCAAAACTGGTGGGTCATGACGCAGGTCCGGTGCGGGCGCCGCTGACCGATCTGCTGCCTGCGGAATTGGAGCAACTCGACGCGTTGATCCGCAGGCTGGGTCCGCAGTAAGTCGGGCAGCGTCGATGAGCACACCCCTCGTTGCGCAGATGCGTGTGATCCCGGTCGCCGGCCACGACAGCATGCTGCTCAACTTAAGCGGCGCGCACGGGCCATATTTCACACGCAACGTAGTCGTCCTTCGCGACAACGCAGGCAATACCGGCCTCGGTGAAGTACCCGGCGGAGAAAGCATTCGCCAGACTCTGGAAGATGCTCGTGGCCTCGTCGTCGGACAGCCGATTGCCCATTACCAACGCGTGCTCAACGCCATGCGAAACACTTTCGGCACCCGAGATGCCGCTGGCCGGGGGCTGCAGACCTTCGATCTGCGCATGGCCGTGCACGCAGTGACAGCGATCGAATGTGCGCTGCTCGATCTGCTCGGCCAACATTTGAACGTACCGATGGCCGCGCTGCTCGGTGAAGGGCAGCAGCGGGATGCGGTGAAGATGCTCGGGTATCTCTTCTACATTGCCGATCGCACACGTACCGACCTGCCCTACCGCAGCGAGCCCGAGGCGGACAATGAGTGGTTCCGCCTGCGCCACGAGCCCGCGCTCACTGCCGACGCCATCGTCCGCCTGGCCGAAGCAGCCCAGCAGCGTTACGGATTCACCGACTTCAAGCTCAAAGGCGGTGTGCTGCGTGGCGAAGAAGAGATGGAGGCGGTGAGTGCGCTCGCCGACAGGTTCCCTGAGGCGCGCATCACTATCGATCCCAATGGCGCCTGGTCGCTGAAGGAGGCCATCGCCCTGTGCCGGGACAAGCGCGAAGTGCTTTCATATGTTGAGGATCCGTGTGGGGCCGAGAATGGATACTCCGGGCGCGAGGTGATGGCTGAATTTCGCCTCGCCACCGGTCTGCCGACCGCTACCAATATGGTCGCAACCGACTGGCGGGAGATGGCGCACGCCATCCAGCTGCAATCGATCGACATTCCACTGGCCGATCCCCATTTCTGGACGCTGCACGGCTCGGTGCGTGTCGCGCAGCTGTGCCGGGACTGGGGCCTCACGTGGGGCTCGCATTCGAACAATCATTTCGATATTTCACTGGCCATGTTCACCCAGGTGGCCGCCGCAGCGCCTGGTGAGATCGCCGCCATCGATACGCACTGGATCTGGCAAGACGGCCAGCGTCTGACGCGCAACCCGCTGCAGATCGTCGACGGTTTCGTGCAGCTTCCCAAGCGGCCAGGCCTCGGCGTGGAGCTCGACGAGCAGCAGTTGACTCGGGCGAACGAAGTGTACCTTCGAGAAGGATTGGGCGGGCGCGACGACGGATCGCCCATGCAGTTTCTTATTCCCAGCTGGTGCTACGACCACAAGCGTCCCTGCCTGGTTCGCTAACGTCCTGGAGCCGCCGTGGGCACAGTAACTAAGAATGCGCGAGCCTCTCCTCGCTCTGCGCATCGAAAAAATGCAATCGATCCGGCGCCACCTGCAGCGTGATGGTCGAGCCCAGCGGCGGCAAGTGATAGGGCGAGGAACGAACGATGACGCGCCACGCGCCCACGCTCGCGTGAATGAACGCCTCATTGCCGACGGTCTCGATCAGATCCACCAGCACGCTCAACCGAATGTTTCCGGGCGGCGTCGCACCGTCCACGCGATGTAGATCTTCGGGGCGAACGCCGACGACGACAGCCCGGCCGGTGGGAAGTCCGCCGGGGACGGGAAGCTCGGCGCCCTCGCCTTTCAGTATCGCCTGCCCCATCGGCGCGGCATGCAGCACCCCGCGGAAGAAGTTCATCGCCGGGTTGCCCAGGAACCCGGCCACGAACAGATTCACCGGCCGCTCATAGATGGCCATGGGGGTATCGATCTGCTGCACGATCCCGCGATCGAGCACGACGATACGTTGACCTAACGTCATCGCTTCGACCTGGTCATGCGTCACATACACCATCGTGGTCTTGAGCGAGCGATGCAACCGCGCGATCTCTGTGCGCATCGCCGAGCGCAGCTTGGCATCCAAGTTGGAGAGCGGCTCATCGAGCAGGAACACCTGAGGGTGCCGGACCAGCGCGCGTCCGAGCGCAACGCGCTGACGCTGACCGCCCGACAATTGTTTGGGCAGTCGGTCCAGCATGGAGCCGAGCTCGAGCCGCTCCGCCGCATCTCTCACCCGATCCGCCACTTCAGCTTCTGAATGCCCACGCAGCTTCAACCCGAAGCCGAGGTTCTCCCGTACTGTCATGTGCGGATACAGGGCATAGCTCTGGAACACCATCGCGATATCCCGATCGCGTGGCTCCAGGTACGTGACATCGCGATCGCCGATGTGAATGGAGCCGCTGGTCGCCTCTTCCAGCCCCGCGATCAAACGCAGCAGCGTGCTCTTGCCGCAACCCGATGGGCCCACCAGCACCAGCAGCTCGCCATCGGCGATATCGAACGAGGCGCCCTCGACGCCGACGTGACCGTTGCTGTAAACCTTACGTACGGCTTTGAGTTTTACTGCTGCCACGCGTGCGCAAGCTCCTCTACACTGTCCGCATGACCCCACCCATTCAGTTCCCCAGCGATTTCCTCTGGGGCTGCGCCACCTCCGCGTATCAGATCGAAGGCTCGCCGCTCGCTGACGGCGCCGGGCCGAGCATATGGCATCGCTTCTCGCATACACCGGGGCGCGTGCAGGACGGAGACACCGCGGATGTGACCTGCGATCACTACCGGCGCTGGGAAAGCGATGTCGATCTGATTCAGTCGCTGGGCATGAACTCGTATCGTTTCAGTATCGCCTGGGGCCGCGTGCTGCCCGAAGGCGTCGGCCGCATCAACGCCGCAGGTCTCGACTTCTACGAACGCCTGGTCGACAGGCTGCTGGCGCGCGGCATCCAGCCAATGGTGACGTTGTTTCATTGGGATCTGCCGGCGGCGCTGGACGATCGCGGCGGCTGGTTGAATCGTGACATCGCGCAATGGTTCGCGGAGTACGCGGACATCGTGTTTCGCAGGCTCGACGACCGCGTCAAATATTGGACGACCTTGAATGAGCCGTGGGTGGTGGTGGACGGCGGTTATATGCATGGCGTGTTGGCGCCGGGTCATCGCAATCTGTTCGAAGCTCCGCGGGCCGCGCATCATCTCATGTTGGCGCACGGCGCGGCGGTACAGGCCTATCGCGCGAGCGGACGCAACAAGATCGGACTGGTCGTCAACATCGAGCCCAAGTATCCGGCGTCGCAATCCGAGGCGGACCTTGCAGCGACTCGCCGTGCTGAAGCTTATATGAACCGGCAATATCTCGAGCCTGCGCTGCTCGGTTCGTATCCCAAAGAGCTCATGGACATCTATGGAGAGGCCTGGCCGCACTGGCCGGATGCGGACCTGAAAATCATTCGCCAACCCATCGACTACGTCGGCGTGAACTATTACACGCGCGCCGTCGTGCGAGCCGACCCGAACGCGTGGCCGCTCGGCGCCAGCACGGTGAAACAAAAGCAGCACACGCACATGGAGACCGGCTGGGAGGTGTTTCCGCAGGGCCTCACCGATACGCTGCTGTGGATCAAGGACAACTACGGCAATCCGCCCGTCTACATCACCGAGAACGGCGCGTGCTTTTTCGATCCGCCGCAGGTCGAAGGTCCATTGCTCGAAGATCCGCTGCGCATCGACTATCTGCGCAAACACATCACCGCGGTCTACAACGCCATGCAACGCGGCGCCGACATCCGCGGCTACTTCGCCTGGTCGCTGTTCGACAACTTCGAATGGGCGTTCGGCTTTTCCAAGCGCTTCGGCCTGGTGCACATGAACTATGAAACCTTGCAGCGAACTCTGAAGGCGAGCGCGCATTTCTATGCGAAGGTGATTGCCAGCCGGGGCGCGGCGCTCACAGAGTGACCGTCTCATCGTGGAAACACGATGGTAAACGGCAGCTCGTTGATGCGCAGATCGGTTCCGAGCCAGCGCGCAAAGCCGCGCTGTATCGAATGATCTTCAGGAGGCGCCTCGCCTGGCCAGGACACCGCGATGCCGCCGACGGGCATCTGCTGGAGCGGCTCGACGTGCAAAGTGGTCTTGTCGTCTTCGACCTTCAATGAGTAGCTGAGCGGCCCGAAGGGCGTGCGCAGGTTGCGGACCTCGAAACCTTCCTTCCTGGTCCATGCCTCGGGCACGCCCGCCATCAGCACCAACGTCTCATCCGCCTGGCGCTCGAAGGCAAACATGTCGAGCAGCGAGCGGCCGTAGTCGGAAGCGACCCAGCCATGCGGCATGTCACCGATGAAGCGGCTCTCTCGCTCAACGCGCCCCACGACCTCGCCCCACTGATTCCAGGCCGCCGGGCGGCGATCGTCCATGAAGAACTGGATCAGTTCCTCGCCGCGATCGCGCCAGCCCAAACGGATGAAGGCGCCGAGATTGCGCCACTCATACGGCGTGTACGCATCCCAGCTGGTGCTCGTGCGGCGCGCGGTGAAATGCTTCCAGTAGCGCTCGAATGTGGCGTTGAGCTCGTTCGGCGGCAGCATCTGCGTTTCGCCCACGGGGGTAAGTGCAATGGTCGTCGAGGTCGCATCGAAATCGCCCAGTTCCGCCGCGCCCGGCAGATAGTCGATCTTGTGCGCGCGCATGGCCGTGTTGAGCGAGCGGTACAGGTCCGTGCGGAACTGATCGCGTGACTCGATGAACTTCGCCATCTGTTTCTTTTCGTTGAGTGCCCGAGCGATGCGGATCGAGGCCTCGTAGCCACCCAGCGCCCAGAAGTTATCCCAATACGAGTGCATGGGCTTGGCAGAGTAACCTTCATGGCTGATCGAGGCCGGCATCAGCCCATAGAATGCTGCGCGTTCTCCCTGCTGATTCTCCGGCGTGCGCTCGGACAGTCGCAGCTTGTCCATATAGTCGACCGTCTTGATCACCGCCGGCCACATGGAGCGCAGCAGCGGCTCGTCCCCGGTGTAGCGATAGATCTCATCGATCAGGAACAGGAACTCGCCCATGCTGTCGTTCTCCGGCACCGGATCGGCGCCGCGACGATCCACGCAGCAAGGCACTTTGCCGTTGGCGAACTGATACGGCGCGTACCAGGCGAGGAACTCCTTCGCCACCTCCGCATGCCCCATGCGCAGGAGCATCTCGGATGTCATTGCGCCGTCGCGGATCCACGAGCGCTCATAGGAACGCGAGCCAGGCTGGATCGCCGGGCCATCGCGATTGATGAGCACGTGCGCAAGCGAGGTGCGAAGCGTGTCGTACAGCGCCTGGTCGGCCTTGGGCAGGATGAGTTCGACGCGATTGAGCTTGTCGCGCCATTGCTGCTCGACTTCAGCCTTTGTTTGCGCCACCTGCTTGCTGACTGCGAGCTGTCGTTGTTGTTCGACCCTCTTGCCTTCGCGCCGGGCGCCGTCGCGGCCGGCGTGCTGCGGCAGGTCCAATATGATGTCGCGGCTTTCGCCGGGGGCGAGGTCCAGCGTGTAGAGCAAGGCGCCGGAGGCAAATCCGCTCTCATCGGTGACCTTGGTTGGCGCATCCGTCGCGCTCAACCATTCGCAAGGGGTATCGGCCGCCAGCGTCACCGCGCGAAAGGATTGCGGCGGTGTCTTTGGAAACACACTCGGCACTTTATCGACATGGACCACGCCGTTTTCGAATGCCAGGTCCTGAATCGGGCTAACGCCGCCTGGCGTGTTGAGAAACTGCGCCGGCGGATTTACCTGGAACGGACGCACTGCCAAAGCCAGGGTGTAGTGACGGCGACTTCTGGTCGGATTGCGAACCGTGTACAGGGCTTCGGTGCGTGCGTTGCCAGGCTCACCCAAGCCATAGGCGGTCGTGGACAACATCACGTCCGAATGTTTCCACGCCACCGTTGGAATCGGCAGGTAGTTCTCCGCGAGCGAATGTTGAATGGACACGTCCGCCCAGGTCAGCCACCTGTCACGCACGCGAATGAACGGCTCGATGGAGAAGCTGCCTTTGCGGATTTCAAGCGCGCCGTCTTCGGAGAGCATGCTCTCCTCGCTGTCGCCGTCGACGCCGATGATGGTCCAGTAGGTTTGCTCATTCAGATATGCACGGGGATAACAACCTTTGCGCGCGTTCCTGGCGAGGGATTCGATGAAAGCGTTCGGCGATGCGCCGAATTGCAGATCCCGCACGTGAAGCTCGCCAATGCCGACCGCGCGGCCGGGTTGCGGCATGCTCACTCGGATGTAGCGCGCCTCCGATTCGGGCAACAGATGCGAGTCTCGCCCACCGTTGCCGGCATCGACGGTACGGACTTTGTTCCAGGTCTTGCCGTCGGTCGATAGCTCGATGCTGTAACGCTGCGCGTGCAGCTTCGGCGCCCAATCGATTTCAAGGCCACCGAATTCCTGCACCGCCTGCAGATCCAACGTGAGGATTTGATCCTTGCCGCTGGCGTCGCTTTGCCAGCGCGTTCTTTGCTGACCATCGATGGCGTTCGCGGCGGCATGGCCTTGCGCTTCCGAGGTCGCTGACAAGGTCGGCTTCGCAACCTGCGAGGGCCGTTCGACCGGCTTGATCGCCAGACGATCGAACCAGAGATTGCCCTGGCCCCCGTCCTCACCGGCCGCAATGACGAACTCGAGGCCCGCGAACGATTTGAGCGTGCGATCGTTGGTGGGGCCCCAGGCGAACTCGATCTGCCGGCGCTTGATGCGGATTGGCTGCCAGTCGCCCGTTACCTGAAAGTTCGCTCGCCGGAACCACCAGACGTTATCGCCCGACGCATCGACGAACTTCATCTCGAAGTGATTGCGCCCCGCCTCACCGCGCATCCAGAAGGAGATCTCGTAGTCCTCCGGCAGGGTCACCGGCAACTTCCGCGTGGCTGCCGCATAGCCGGCCGTGTTGTTGAGGTTGTACTCGAGCACCAGCGCGTTGCCATCCACGCCCTTCTCCGCGCGCACGGACGCGTCCACTCCATCGGAGGCGAGCGAATTCCACTCGGCCACGTTCTCCATCTCATCGAGATATCGCATCTCAAGCTCCAGCCCCCGCTCCGCTCCCAGCGTGAGCAGCGGCAACAGCGCCAGTGCGCAGGCGAACCTCTTCATCCCTTCACGCTCCCCGCCAGAATCCCCGCGATGTAGTAACGCTGCAGAGCGAGGAACAAGACCAGCACCGGCACGACGGTGATGACCGCCCCGGCCATCATCAGCTCGTTGTCTTGCACGTGCTCGCGCGACAGCCCGGCGAGCGCCACGGGAAGTGTGTGCAGCTTCTGGTCGGTGAGCACGATGAGCGGCCACATGAAATCATTCCAGGTGGCCAGAAACGTGAGAATCGCCAAGGTGACCAGGATGGGCTGCAGCAGCGGCACCACCAGCGACCAGAAGATCTTCGCCTCGCTCGCCCCGTCGATCCTCGCCGCTTCGAGCAACTCATCCGGCAACGAAAGCGCGTACTGCCGGATCAGGAAGATGCCGAACACGCTCGCCATCACCGGGACGATCACCCCGCCATAGGTGCTGATCAGTCCCATCTCCTTCACCAGCGCGAACAACGGAATCATCGTCACCTGCGCCGGAATCACCAGCGCCCCCAGCAGGATCTGAAAGATCCGCTCGCGCCCCTTGAACCTCAGCTTGGCGAACGCGTATCCCGCCATCGTGTTGAGCACCAGCGCGATCAACGTGCCCAACGAAGCCACGATCGCGCTGTTCAGCATGTAGCGACCCGCATTGTGGTTCGCAAACAATTGCCGATAGTTCTCCAATGTCGGCTCCGCCGGCAGCAGCGGCGGAGGATACGTGCTCGCCGCGCCTGTGGGCATGAAGGAGACCGATAACATCCACAGCAAGGGGAACGCCGTGAGCACGGCGCCCACGATCAGCAACAGATTGACGATGATGGCCGGTCCCTTGCGCTTCATCGCTCACCCCTCTGCCGGCCGAGCCGCAACTGGAACGCCGTGACCAGGAACATCAGCACGAACAGGAGAAATGCGACCGCCGAGGCGCGACCGAGGCTCCACCACTTGAAGCCCTCCTCGTACATGAAATACAGCACGCTCAACGTGCTCTGCAGCGGCCCTCCCTCCGTCATCACATACGGCTCGGCGAACAGCTGGAAATAGCCGGTCATCGTGAGAATGCTCACCAGCAGCAGCACCGGTGCGATGCCCGGAATGGTGATGTGACGAAACACCTGCCACCCCGAGGCGCCGTCGATACGCGCGGCCTCGTAGAGATCCTCGGGGATGTTCTGCAGCGCCGCCAGCAGGATGATCATGTTGTAACCGAAGTTCTTCCACACCGCCATGACGACGATGGCGGGCATCGCCCATTGCGGATCGCCCATCCAATCGATGGGATCGATGCCGACGCTGCTGAGTCCATAGTTCAAAAATCCATAGCGCGTATGGAAGATGTAGCGCCACACCACGGCCACTGCGACCAGCGTGGTGACCACCGGCGCGAAGTAGACGGTGCGGAAGAAGCTGCGAAACCGCCCGAGCTTGGAATTGACCAGCAACGCCGCCCCGAGCGATGCGCCGATGGACAGCGGCACGCCCAACACCACGAAGTACAAAGTGTTCCAGAGCGACTTCCAGAACAGCGGATCCTGCAGCAAGGTCACGTAGTTGTGAAAACCGATGAAGCGCAGATTTCGCCAGTCGCTGAGCGCATACAGATCGAAGTCCGTCAGGCTCATCAGGAGCGCACCGAGCACTGGCACGAAGAAGAAGACGCCCATCACCATCAGCGCCGGCCCGACGAACCACCACGCCGCCATGGAACGCTTCATCGCAGCCCCGCCACGACGCACGTTTCCCGGCCGCGGCCCAGGCGGGCACGCGGGCGCTTGCAGGGATCCGCCTGAAATGAATGTTTCATGACGTGCCCGGCGAGGTATTTCTGTCCAGCATCCATCGACGCTTGGCGAGAATCTCATCGGTTCTGCGATCGAGTGCGACCACCGCTTCGTCGACGGTCTGCACGCCCTGCACCACGCGCTCGCCCGTCAATCTCATCTCGGTGGCGATGCGCTCCCACTCCGGCACCTTCGGCGGTGAGCGCACCCGGTCCAGCTGCGCAAGAAAGGCTCGCGCATAGGGCGACTCGATCAGCGCCGGCATCTGCCAGGAACTGCGTCGCGACGGCATGTCGCCCGTCAGCTCATAGAAGCGCTGCTGCACCGGCGGCCGTGATAGATACTCCGCCAGCAGCCACGCCTCGGGTTTGGCTTGCGATGTCTTGAACACGACGAGGCTCGAGCCGCCCGCGCTCGACAACCCCGGCCCATCCGGCCCCGGCATGGTCGCCGTCATCCAGTCATCCTGCAGCGACGCGGGCAGCCGCTTCTTGAACTCCGCGATGTTCCAGGGTCCCGAGATATAGAACGAGAAGAATCCGCGCCCGAACTCATCCCATACATTGGAGATCTGAGTGTTGGTCATGCGCGGCGCAAAGCCGCGATCGAACAGGCTGTCGTAGAACGACAGCGCGCGACGAAAGTCCTGGCCGCGAAAGTTTCCATAGCGCCCGCCATCGCGCAGCAGCTCGGAGGGCAACTGCAAGGCGAGCACAAGCAGCGGCTCGAACTCGTTCAACGGCAGCAGCACCGAATATCGATCCTGCCCGACCATTTGTTTGATGGCGCCGAGCATCTCGCTCCACTGATCCCAGGTCTGTGGCGGATCCTCGTAGCCCGCCTGCCGCAGCAAGTCGCGCCGGTAGTACAGCAGTCGCGTATCGACGTACCAGGGAATGCCGAACAGAATGTCATCGACGCGATTGGAGGCCAGGATGCCTTCGAAATAATCCTCGAGCGGAATCTCTTGGGAGCCCGCGACGTAGCCATCGAGCGGCTCCAACGCATCGAGCGCGGCAAACTCTGGAATCCAGGTATTTCCCAGCTGACACAGATCGGGCAACGTCTCGCCCGCATAAGCGGTGAGCAGTTTCTCGTGCGCCACCGTGAACGGCATCTTCTGCACGTTCACGCGGATCTTCGGATACTCCTGTTCGAACCCGCGAATCAACTCGGCTGCGACATCCCCTTCCCGCCCGGCGCCCCAGAAGGTGAGCTCCTTCTGGTCCGACGAGCGGCCGCAGCCGGCAAGCGCCAATGCTGCGCCGGAGAGCGTCGCGATCGCCTCGCGACGACTCATCCCTGCGACGAATGGCGTCGAGGCCATGGCGTCTCAGGAGCTGGGTTGTGCGGGCGCGGGTTGGTCGAG
The DNA here is from genome assembly GCF_016801985.1 of Steroidobacter gossypii. GTDB lineage: Bacteria > Pseudomonadota > Gammaproteobacteria > Steroidobacterales > Steroidobacteraceae > Steroidobacter > Steroidobacter gossypii. Next base: position 1,395,660 of record NZ_JAEVLS010000002.1, read on the forward strand.
CCAGCCACCAGTGAAGCCCGCCCGCTGCAGCCCCCGCCGGATGTGCGGATTGGTGCGCATGACGCTCCAGATCAATCCGCTGCGATAGTTCTCGATCATGGCCACGATGGGACCTTGATCGATGCCCAGATAATCATCCGCGATCCAGCCGATGCCCTCGATGACCCGGCCATGGCGCAGAGGCACGTCGGTGAACGTGAAGCTCGGATTCACCGAGTCCAGGAATCCGTACTTCTGATACAGATGTTCGCCGAAGCGAGCGCGGAACGCGCGCACCGCCGGGATGGCGATCTCCGGAGCGAACGCAATCGAGGCGACCGAGGCGGTCGGTGCGATCGTGCCGTCGTCCAGCACGTGGATCGAGGCGGTGCTTCGGGCCGCATACGTGAAAAAGCCGCGCTCTTCGTTGTTATAGATCTGCACTGTGTCGGCCGGGCCGTCGCAGGCGGTCAGACCCCAGATCTCGCTGTCATAGCCTCGCCATCGCATCGGATTCTGCCGCGCATACTCGCGCTGCGCATACGAGGCTCGACGGCTGTTCTCGAAATAGTCGAAGCCCTTTTCGCGATTGAACGCATCCATGATGCCGCGAAAATCGATCCACACGTGCGAGTACTGATGTCCGAAGTGAGGACCGAAGGAGAGGAACTCCTGGCCCATGAACTCGCCGTACGACTTCTTGTACGTGCTCATCCACTCCGTCCATGCTTCCGGCTCGATGGGATGGGTCGGTGAACCGAGCGCCAGGATGTACATGAGCATGGCTTCGTTGTAGCCACGCCAGTCGAAGCGCAAAAAGCCGCTCTCCGGCCGCCAGCCATGCGAGAGGACCGGCGGGCGACTTTGCGCCCACTTCCAATCCACCCGCGAGTAGATCTTCTCCGCAAGCGCGCGGATCTCGCGCTCCGAGCGCGTGTCCTGATCGTAATAGCTCTGCGACAGCAGCACGCCACCGAGCAGCAACGCGGTGTCCACAGTCGACAGCTCCGAGGTGCCGAAGCGCTGCCCGTTATGCATGTGGACGAAATGATAGTAGAAGCCTTTGTAGCCCCCCATCCCGCTCTCATCGGGCCCTTGCGGCATGGACTCGAGGAATCGCAACGTCCGCAACGTTCGCAAACGCGCCTGCGAGCGCGACACGTAGCCACGCTCGGCCCCGATCACATATGCGGTGAGCGCAAAGCCCACGGCCGCGATGCTGGCGAACGAGGGGGATGGGAAGCGATCCGGCGCCATCCCGTTCTGTTTGTTGGTGGTGTCCCAGAAGAACCGGAAGGTGCGGCGCTGCAGATTGTTGAGCACCGGATCGCCATCCTTCTCCGGATCGAACACTCGCGAACGCTCCACCACGACGCCCGGCACCTTTTTAGTGGGCCGCTGCTCCGCCGCGCCGGCCGCCCCCACCCACAGCGTTGCGGCGATCAGCCACAGCAGGCCTCGCCAGGCGAAGGAGTCATGCAACCTCATCGTGTACGTATGCCATGGTAGTCCCGAATACCCGTTTCATTCTTACCTAGAAACTATACGTCATACCGACCTGGAAGCGACGTCCCGGTTCAATCAGATCGGTGGGTTGGCCGAAGGCTTCATTCGGCGCGCCGCCGAATGGGATGGTGCCGTTGTAGGAGCGTGGGTCGTAGTTCTCGTAGTCGAACACGTTGAACACCTCGCCGATCAGGCTGAAAGCCTGCGACTGGCCGAACTCGAAGCGCTTCTCCAGCCGGAAATCGAGGCTGCGATACGCGAACGCGTCCGGGAAGATGAACGAGTGCTTCTCCGGCCGGCCGGTGTAGTAGCGATATTGAATCTCGCCGGGGCCGGTGCCCTGCGATTGATCGGTGATGGTGTAACCCGTGCCGGAGCCCAAGGTCAGCGTGCTGGAGAGCTTGATGTCCCACGGCAGGCCGACGATGCCCGTCATCACGATGCGATGCCGCTCGTCGGCGTTGGTGGGATGACGCGGGTAATCCGACACCAGAGGATAGTCCAGACTGAACAGGTCGCCACCCGTTTCTTCCGCTTCGCTGTACGTGTATGCGAAGGTCATGCCCCAGTTGGAGGCCTGCGTGTAAGCCTTTTCCAGTGTCACATACACGCCGTTGTACCAGCTCTGCTTGTCATCGCTCGAGACCAGGATGTTGCCGAAGCCGCCGCTCACGGGGGCGCAGCAGTCCAGGTCGGGCTCCGGACCGATCAAGCCGTCCGGATTGCGATTGCCGTAGATGTACGTGAAGCCATGGCGACTGCGATTGCGCGCGAACGTGAGCGATGCGAGCCAGTCCTCGCCGAAGCGCTGGCGCACGCCGAGGCTCGCCTGGATGGTCTCGGGAATGCGCGTGTCTTTATCGATCAGGAAGATCTCCGGATTCGGCGCCACGCCCGAGGCGATCAACTGATTCAAGCCTTCGACGCTCAGGTACGCATCGTTCCAAACGATGGTGGGCTGTCCGTTACGCGGCAAGCCGTCGGCGGAGAACTGGAATCTGCGTGTCTGCCATTGCAGGCGGAAACGCTCGTCCAGAATCTCGTTGTACAGGACGCGATCGAAGTAACGGCCCACGCCGCCGAAGATCACCGTGCGCTGATCGTCGAACAGATCGAACGAGAAGCCCAGACGCGGCTGGATCAAATCGGTCGGGCTGTCACGATCGTTGCCGTCGGTGAAGTAGCGATCGGGCACATACTGCGAAGCTGCGGCCCGAATGGCGTCCGGCGTCACATAGTCTTTGCCGAGCAGATCGGTGTCGTAATCCCACCGCACGCCGAGATTCAACGTGAGCCGTGGCGTCACCGACCAGTCGTCCTGGATGTACAGACCGTATTGAGTGGTCTCGCCCGAGAGGTCAGGATTGCCCGTGCCGTACTCCGCTTCGGCGGGGAATGCGAAACCGCCGATCTCTGGACGGAAGCGGAAGATCGGATTGGAGTTCTGGAACTTCTGCACTTCATAGTCGACCTGACTGATGCGGATGCCGGTCTTGACCGAGTGGCCGCCGAACCACTCGAACTCGGTGAACGTCAGATCGTCCTTGAAGGTCACCACTTCCTGGCCGATGTTCTGCTTGGTCGAGCCGCCGCCGATCCGGATGATGCCCACGTACTCGCGCCCGATGAGGTCGTAGTTGATCGGCGTCGGATGCCACTCGTATTTCATGTACATCAGCGTGGCTTCATTGGTGAACCTGGCCGTGTCGTAGGTGTGACCGAACTTGACGGTGCGCACCTCGTTCTGGATGTCGTTGGCCGCCTCGTAGCTGTTCTGGCCCTGAAAATCCTTGATGTCCGACTCATCGCGCAGGCTGAATGACAGATCCATGGTCTGGTTGTAAGTGGGCTGGAAGTCGAGCTTGGCGAACACCAGGTCCTCGCGGAAGGGTTGCACGAACGAGCCCTCATACTGTCCGAAGATGGGCTCGGCCGAGGGGTTGCCCAAGGTCACGCGCTCGGCGCGATCCTGATCGTTGCCCTCGTAGGCCACAAAGAAATGCAGCTTGTCCCTGATGATCGGGCCGCCGAACGACAGGCCGTACTGCTTGCGCTCATACGCCGCCCGCGGCTCGCCGGGTCGCGCGAAGTCATCGCGCGCCACCAGGCCCTTGTCCTGCCAGTAGATGAACGTATCGCCGTGAAACTCGTTGGTGCCGGATTTCGTTCGCGCGGTGATGATGGCGCTCGAGGCCTGCTCATATTCGGCCTTGAAGTTCTGCGTGATGACGCGGAACTCCTGCACGGCGTTCTGCGGGAAGGGATTGCCGCGGCTCGAGTCCTGGCCGACCACGCCGCCGTTGATCACCTGGTTCTTGTAGCTCACGCCGTCGATATAGACATTCACGGCGTTGGCGCTGAGCGCGCCGGCCTGAAAAGTTTTCTCGGTGTCGCGATCGTTGATGCGCACACCCGGCGCGAGCGCGGCGAAGTTCAGGAAGTTGCGATTGCCTTGCGGCAGCGACTCGATCTGTTCGACGCTGATGTTGGTCGCCACTTCGGAGGTGCGCATGTCGACCAGACGCTCGGCGGTCACGACGACTTCATCCTCAACCGCCACCGTCGCGGCCTGCGGCACGGCGTTCAGATCGAGGTCGATGGTTTGACCGATCGAGACGCGCACCGCGCGTGCGGTCTCCTGAAAGCCTTCGCCTTGAATCCTCAATTGATACGTTCCAGGCACGAGACCAATCAAGGCGTACGTGCCGCCCTCCTGCGTCGTAGCTTGTTTGGTGAAGCCCGTTGCCGAATTGGTCGCGGTCACCTGCACGCCCGCGGGCACCGGATTGCCGTTGGCCAGAACTCGACCGCGCACCACGGCGCTCGTGACTTGCGCCTCAACCACCGTGGGTGTGATGGTCGCGCCCACGACGACGATCGAGAGCCCGAGCGCCTGAAGAATCCCCCATCGCAGCGTTTTCATGGCAATGCGTCCTTATGTCAGGAATCTCCTGTAACGATCCTGCGCCAAAGGAGTTCCGGCATGTTGTCGGAGTGCAACGCCCGGTATATGCGGGAGCGCTGGAGCCCGCGGCGGCTGCGTCGAATTCGCAGCAGGCAGGAAATTCAATCGAGCTGTTCGCGCGCTCGCTCTCGCACCATGAACAGCACCAGGCAGGTGATCAACGAGGCGATCGCTGCGTAGGAAGAAACCGCAATGGCTGACCCAAACCTTTGTAGCAGCGCGGTCGACACCATCGGCGCGATGCCGCCGCCGACGATGCCGGCCAATGTATAAGCAAGCGATGCACCGGCGTAGCGAACCCGCGTCGGAAACTGTTCAGCGATGAAGGCGGCCTGCGGACCATACATCATCGCGTGCACGGTCAAGGCGACCACGACCGCGAGGATGATGAGCGTCGGTTGTTTCGTCTCCAGCAATGGAAAGAATGCAAACATCCAGATCAGACCCAGCACGGCGCCCGCGCCGTACACGATGCGTCGGCCGTAGCGATCCGAGAGCGCTCCGAACAGCGGAATCGTGAATGCGTTGATGGCGCCGCCGATGGAGAGCGCAATCAGCGCCAGCGTGCGCGACTCACCCAACACAGTGGTGATGTAGCTCAAGGCGAAGGCGACCGAGAGCGAATACAACACGTCGGGACCGATGCGAACGCCGCCGCCCACCAGCAGGCTGCGCCAGTGCGATCGCAGGACTTCGCTGATCGGCGCCTGCGCTTTGGAGTCCTGCTGCTCGATGTGTTTGAAGAGCGGCGTCTCCTCCACGCCCACTCGTATCCACAGACCGAACGCGACGAGCGCGACGCTGGCGAAGAACGGCAGCCGCCAGCCCCACGCGATGAAGTCATCGGGCGACAAGGCCCAGGTGATCAAACCGAGCGTCCCAGTGGCGAGCAATGTTCCAAGCGAAGGTCCCATCTGGGCCCATGAAGCGTTGCGGCCGCGTCGTCGTGGATCGCCGTGCTCGACGCTGAGCAGCACTGCGCCGGCCCACTCGCCACCCAGCGCCGCGCCCTGCACGAAACGCAGCACCACCAGCATGATGGGGCTTGCCACGCCCGCACTCGCGTAGGTGGGCAGCAGGCCCATCAATGCCGTCGTGATTCCCATCAACAGCAGCGTTGCCACCAACACGAAGCGTCGGCCATAACGATCGCCCAAGTGGCCGAAGATCAGGCCACCGACGGGGCGAGACAGATAACCGACCGCGAATGTCGAAAACGCGAGCAGCGTGCCTGAGAGCGGATCGAACGATGGGAAGAACAGTTGGTTGAAGACCAGCGCGGCCAGCATGTTGTAGACCGCGAAGTCATAGTATTCGAGCGTCGTGCCGACGATGCTCGCGGTCGCCAGTCGGCCTGTCGCCGGCCGCTCAGCCAAAGCCGCCGCCTCCTGGCGTTTGAATCACGAAGACGTCCTCCCGGGCCACTTGTGCGGTGTGAGTGGCGCCGAAGTGCTCGACGACGCCGTTGGCGCGCTCGATCCAGTTCTTGCCCGTTTGCGCAGCGTGGCCACCTGCGACGCCGAAGGGTGCAACTTGTCGATGGTTCGCAAGCAGCACCGCCGTCATCGGCTTCAAGAAGCGAACGCGTCGTTCCACGCCGTCGCCGCCCTTGTGTCGGCCCGCGCCACCCGAGCCTCGGCGGATGCTGAAAGCGTCGAGCCTCACGGGGAAGCGCCACTCGAGCACCTCCGGGTCGGTGAGGCGCGAGTTGGTCATATGCGTTTGAACCGCGTCCGTGCCGTCGAAATCGGGACCGGCGCCGGAGCCACCTGCGATGGTCTCATAGTACTGGTGACTGCCGTCACCGAAGGTGAAGTTGTTCATCGTGCCCTGGCTTGCGGCGAGCACGCCGAGCGCGCCGTACAGGCAGTCGGTGACCACCTGTGACGTCTCGACGTTGCCGGCGACGACGGCGGCGGGATGTTTCGGGTTGAGCATGGAGCCAGGCGGCACGATGATCTGCAGCGGCTTCAGGCAACCGGCGTTCATTGGGATCTCATCGTCCACCAGCGTTCTGAATACATACAGCACCGCCGCTCTGGTCACGGAGACCGGCGCGTTGAAGTTGTTTGGCTGCTGTTCGCTCGTGCCGGTGAAGTCGATGGTTGCAGAGCGTGTTTCGCTATCGATGCGGATGGTGACCTTCACCGTCGCGCCGTTGTCCATGGCATAGGTGAACTCGCCGTCGTGGAGCGCGTCGATCACGCGTCGTACGGCTTCCTCGGCGTTGTTCTGAACGTGGTGCATGTAGGCCTGCACCACCGGCAGGCTGAAGTGATCCACCATCGCTTCGAGCTCGGCCGCGCCTTTCTGGCAGGCGGCAACCTGCGCCCGAAGGTCGGCGAGGTTCTGCTCGACGTTACGCGCTGGGTATTTGCCAGAGGTCAGCAGCGTGCGCATGTTTTCTTCGAGAAACACGCCGTCTGCAACCACCTGCACGTTGTCGAGCAGCACGCCTTCTTCATCGATGTGCGTCGAGCTTGCCGGCATCGATCCCGGCGTCGAGCCGCCAATGTCCGCGTGGTGGCCTCGCGCCGCGACGAAGAAGGTGGGCTTGGAGACATCGCACGCCTGTTTGACATCACGGCGGTCCTTCGAGTGATCGGCATCGCGTTCGTGCGAGGCTACGGAAGCCGTGCCGGACTGCTTCGATTCGCCGTGCTCGGCGGCGTCGATGAAGACGGGCATGACCACGGTCACGTCTGGAAGATGCGTTCCGCCGGCATACGGCGCGTTGAGAACGTAGACGTCGCCACGGCGCATTGTGTTCGCGCGTCGTCGGAGGATTTCCTGGACGGACTCGCCCATCGAGCCCAGATGCACCGGCATGTGCGGCGCATTGGCGATGAGGTGGCCGGCCTCGTCGAACAACGCACAGGAGAAGTCCAGGCGCTCTTTGATGTTGACGGAGGTCGCCGTGTTCGCAAGCGTCACGCCCATCTGCTCGGCGATGGCCATGAACAGATTGTTGAAGACCTCGAGCAGCACCGGATCGGCCTGCGTGCCGATGGCGTGCTCACGACGCAATGGCTCGATTCGTCGCAGCACCAGATGATTGAGCGGCGTCACCTCAGCCTGCCAGCCCGGTTCGATCACAACGGTGGTATTGCGCTCGCGAATGACGGCAGGGCCGCGCAGCTTCACACCGGGCAATAACGTGCTTCGCTGGTAAAACGGCGTCACTTGCCAGCGATCGGCAAAATACACCGGCCGCGTATCGAGGCGTGCCGACGGCGTCTGCTCCGATGTAACTTCCGTCGCCGGATGCACGGACTCATAGGACGCCCCGATCGCCTCCACGCTGATCGACTCGATGACGAGCGCCCGACCGGACATCAAAAAGCCATAACGCTGGCGATATTCTTCGTAGAATTTCGCCGCCAGCTGCGATGCCGACCCCAGGCTTGTTTCCTCCGCCGCATATTTTCTTTTCTGATCCTGCCCTGCCCGATCCGAAAGCCCCGTCGCACTTTCAGCCGTCGCTTTGTCAGGGGCGGCGGCGCCTTGCGTCTGATCGGGCGACAGAAGCAGCGTGCTGTCCGTGCCGGCGTACTTGATCGCGAGCTTGCGCGCGATGCGGACGCGGTCGCTGGCGACGCCTTGGGCGAGCAGCGCGTCGCGGGCGGAGGATTCGAGGGCGGCAAAGGCGGCAGTGAGATCGTTGAGCGTCTCGTCGCGCAGCTCGGCTTCCACAGCCTGCTGCTTCATGGTCGTCACATCAGCAAGCCCGATGCCGTACGCAGATAACAATCCGGCCAAGGGATGGATGTAGACCGTCTGCATGCCCAACGCGTCCGCCACCAGACAGGCATGCTGGCCCGCGGCCCCGCCGAAGCACACGAGCGTGTACTCCGTGACGTCATGCCCACGTTGCACGGAGATCTTCTTGATGGCGTTGGCCATGTTCTCCACGGCCACGCGAATACATCCGGCGGCAATGCTCTCCTCGGTGTGTGCCGAGGTCCCAGGTGAGGACGCCGCAACCTCCGCAGCCAGCGAAGCAAATCTCGCCTTCACCACACCAGCATCGAGCGGCTCATCGCCCCCGCTGCCAAACACCGCTGGGAAGAACTCCGGCTGAATCCGCCCGAGCAACACGTTGCAATCCGTCACCGTCAGCGGCCCACCGCGACGATACGCCGCGGGCCCTGGATCCGCGCCGGCCGACTCCGGTCCAACGCGAAGTCGCACGCCATCGAAGCGACAGATCGAGCCACCACCGGCGGCGACAGTGTGAATCTGCATGATCGGCGCACGCATGCGCACGCCCGCCACTTCAGTATCGAACGCACGCTCGTACTCACCGTCGTAGTGAGCAACGTCGGTCGACGTGCCGCCCATGTCGAATCCGATGATCTTCTCGAACCCTGCCTCACCTGCTGCGCGCACGGCGCCGACGATGCCGCCCGCCGGCCCCGACAGGATCGCATCCTTGCCCTGAAACTGACGTGCATCCGTCAGCCCACCGGAGGACTGCATGAACTGCAATCGCACGCCCGGCAACTGGGAGGCCACCTGCTCCACATATCGCCGCAACACCGGCGAGAGATAAGCATCCACGACGGTGGTGTCCCCACGCGAGACCAGCTTCATCAACGGGCTGACTTCGTGAGAAATCGAAACCTGGGTAAATCCAACGCGCCTCGCAAGCTCACCGAGCGCTCGCTCATGCGCCGGATACCGATAGCCGTGCATCAACACCACCGCGCAGCTTCGAATCCCACGATCAAACACCGATCGCAGCGCCCGCTCCGCTCCGATGAGATCGAGCTCCCGAACGACGGCGCCATCGGCCCCGATACGCTCATCGATCTCCACGACCTCTTCATAGAGGAGCGATGGCAACTCGATGTGCCGAACGAACAACTTGGGCCGATGCTGATAAGCGATGCGCAACGCATCGGCAAACCCGCGCGTGATGAGCAGCACCGTGCGATCGCCCTTGCGCTCGAGCAGCGCATTGGTCGCAACCGTGGTGCCCATCTTCACCGCATCGATGCGCTCGCCAGGAATGGGCGCCTCGGGCGCGAGCTGCAACAACTCGCGAATGCCTTGAACCGCAGCGTCTCGATAACGCTGCGGATTCTCGGACAGCAGTTTGAGGGTGGCGAGCGAGCCGTCAGGACGGCGGCCGATCACATCCGTGAACGTGCCGCCACGATCGATCCAGAACTGCCAGCGCTCCGCTGGGACGCTCACGTTATTTCTTGTTGAGCCGGCGCGACACGTCCTCGGCCTGCGCCAGGGCGCGAAGCACGTTCTCGCCGGCGAGCAGCGTCAGGTCCTCATCGCTCCAGCCGCGGCGAATCAGCTCGGCGAACAACAACGGATAGCTGGACACGTCTTCCATGCCGACCGGCCAGTCGGAATTGCCGTCGTAATCGCCGCCCAAGCCAATGTGCTTCACGCCGGCGACCTTGCGGATGTGTTCGATGTGATCGGCGACCTTGGCGATGCTGGTCTTGGGCAGCTTCAGTTTGCCCATGACTTCTTCGGCGATCCTATTCGCCTCTTCCACGGACTTGCCCTGCGCGCGACGACCGATCTCCGCCATGGCAGGCACCTGAATCTTGGCGACCTCAGGATCGATGAAGCCGGCGACGAACGTGACCATCACCACCCCGCCATTCTCAGGCAGACGCTTCAAGATGCTGTCCGGCACGTTACGGGGCACGTCGCACAGCGCGCGAGCCGAGGAGTGCGAGAAGATCACCGGCGCCTTCGATACACGCAAGGCATCATCCATCGTGCCATCGGAGACGTGCGACAGATCGATCAGCATGCCGAGACGGTTCATCTCCAGCACGACCTCCTCGCCGAATCTGGTGAGCCCGCCGTGCCGAGCCGGCTGAGCCGCCGAGTCGGCCCAGTCGAGATTCACGTTGTGAGTGAGCGTCATGTAGCGCACGCCCAGATCGTAATAAGCGCGCAATGCGCCCAGGGAATTCTCGATCGCGTGACCGCCTTCCATGCCCAGCAGCGAGGCGATGCGCCCTTCGCGATGAGCCGCACGCACCTCTTCAACCGTGGTGGCGAATCGAAATTTCGGATAGCGCTCGATCATCCGGCGCGCGATATCGATCTGCTCGAGCTGCGTACGTGCGAAGCCCGTGCCGATCTCACCGGGAATGTAGACCGACCAGAACTGCGCGCCGACACTGCCCTGCTCCAGGCGCTTCAAATCGGTCTGGCCCGGCACTGCGCCATTCAGGTCATACGCTGCGACATCGCCGGGCGCCTGCTTGTCGGTGCGAATGGCCCAGGGCAGATCGTTGTGACCGTCGACCAGGATGACTTTCTTCAGCAGCTGACGCGCATGGGTCAGCGCCTTGTCCTCATCGGCATGAGCTACCGTATTCACCGCCGCGAATGCAAGCATCCCGCACGCGACCAGCACAGTCCTTCGCAGTATCGTCATCGTATCCCCTGTGGTTTGAGATCAGGCGAATTCCACTCGCGCCGGCTGCAACGGCGCCGCGGGCATCTCGGCCTCGGGCGCGGGCAGCTGCGCTTTGACGCAGTTCCGTCCGGCGCGCTTGGCATCGTACAGCGCCGAATCGGCCCGCTGAAGCATGGTGCTGGGTGTATCGCCCGAGGACCTGGACATGGTCAAGCCGATGCTGACGGTGATGCGTCTGTCCGACAGCCAGCGACGAGTATCGATGCTCATGACGCCTTCACGGAAGCGCTCCGCCAGGCGATAGGCCTTGTCGAAGTCCGCCCCGGGAATCACGACCACGAACTCCTCACCGCCCAGTCGGCCGATGAACGCAGGCTCATGCACGTCCTCGCGCAGTTCCCTCGCCACCAGCTTCAAAGCCTCATCGCCTTCGGCATGGCCGTGCTGATCGTTGATGCTCTTGAAATGATCGATATCGATGATGAGCATCGCGCAGTTCGGCGGATTGGGCTGCTGTAACAAGGGCGCGAGCCGCGACAGCACGGCGCGACGATTCGGCACGCCGGTGAGCTCATCAGTCATGGCGAGCGTGCGCATGCGGCGCTTCGAGCGCCATTGATGAATCGCCAACGTCGCCAGCAGCAACGCGAGCGCCACGGTGAGCGCGATCACCACTCTTTGCAGATTGCGCGCTCGCTGGCCTTGCGCCAGGGCGAGCTGATTGGCGTTGTTCTCACGCACCAGCAGCGCATTCTCTTTTTCTTTCGCGGCCGTATCGAACTCCACCTTCAGGGTGGCGAAGCGCTGGTCGACTTGATTGCGAAACATTCGCTCGGAGGTTTCCTGGGCGCTCGCGAGGTACGCGTAGCCTTCGCGCCAGTTCCCCATGTCCGAGAGCACGGCGGCGAGCTCGCCGTAAGTCGCTCGCAGCTCGTTGAGCGAGTCGGCCTTCTGGAACACCACTAGCGCGGCCTTCAACGCTTCGGCGCTGGCCGGCAACTGACGCAGACGATGCAGGGCCACGCCACGGGCCAGATTGATCTGCGCCTCGAGTCGCGCATCCGGCGTTTGCCTTTGTAACGCCTGTGCCTGATCCAGAATCTGCAGGGCGCCTTTCGGATCGCCTTTGGCGTTCTTGACGGCCGCAAGACCGCGCAGCGCGTACGCCTCGCCGCGCGGGTAGTTCAATTGCCGGCTGATGGTGTACGACTCCTGAAACGCCGCCTGCGCCGCATCCCACTCGTGCAGGTTCTCGTGCGCACGCCCCAGGTTGTGCAAGGTGACGCTCTGCTCACGATACATTCCGGCGTCACGCTGCGCCTTGAGCGCACGATCGTACATGTAGCGCGCCTGGGCATAGTCGCCCATGCGGTTATAAAGAATGGCGATGCCGTTCAACGCGGTGAGCGAATGATCCGGCAGATTGATGTCTTCATATAATCCCTGTGCGCGCTTCAGATCGGCAAGACCCGTGGCGTACTGCCCTTGCAAACCCAACAGGTAGCCGCGCGAGTACAAAGATTGGGCGAGCATCTCGGTGTCCTGCTCCCGGGTTGCGAGGGCAACCGCCTGCTCGTACAGCTCGCGTGCGCGGCCCGTCTCGCTGCCCGTCTCCAGGATGGTGCCTTCGCAGCCGAGCACACCGGCTTCCAATCCCGGACGGGTGGCCTGCGGCAGCAGCGCACGCGCCTTGGCCACCTCCGCTTCGGCCGCACGGCGGTCCTGCTCGGACAAGTGATCACACAACATCAGCCGGGCCCGGATCTCCAGATCGGCGTTGGGCTGGTCGGCCAGAATTTTCAGGGCGGCTTGCGCGTCCCGAACCATGTCGGCCGGACGGCTGCGAACCGCGGCGGCGGCCCGATCGATCAACTGTTGGGCAGGATGCGAAGGTTTCGGGTGCGACTCAGCCGCCCGCGCCGTCCCTGTCACAGCTAACAGTGCGGCGGCCAACAACAGGCACGCCGTTCGGGTGAGGGTGTGAAATCGCAAGCCCGTGTATTCGTCGAATAGTCTATGAGGCGAGGCTGGATGGTATCGGAAATCCAGCGCCGGCGGCATAGCAGGCGTTCGCTTCAGCGCAAAGAAAAGCCCCGTGCGCCGGCTTGGGGCGCACGGGGCTGCCAAAAGTATTAGGTCACTGTCCCAAGCCGATGCGCCGGCCGGACCCTGGCGGCACACAGGTATATGTCACCTCCTGCCCGGTGGTCGCGGCCAGGGCTCGCAACGAGGCGTCGGTCCGCCGGGTGCCATCGGCCGCCACGAAGTCCCCCGTTGCGGGGTCGAGCAGATAGCCTTTGAGACTGCCGCCGATCGCCACCTTGGCCACCAGGTCGCATTCCTTGGTCGCGCCGCCCAGTTCCTTGGAAGTGAAATTCGCCTTGGCCCGCTGGATCAGCAGATTGATACGCGGATTGACGGCGCTCGCGTTACTGCTCGTGAGCGTGACTTGCTGACCCACGATGGGCGCCAGGTCGCTGTCGAAGGCGAGCATGAATTCCACCACGTCGCGGCGGGTGGCGTCCGGATTGATGATCGGGAAGCCCGCGTTCAACTGCGGGTTGAACACCACTGCGGTGAAGAACCGGAACAACGTGTCCACCGAGCCATCGTTCACGAAGCCGAAGCCGCGGATCTGATTGCCCATGTTGCCGGTGTCGGGTGCACCAAAGAAGTTCACCCTTGGCGCCCCGAACATGCCGACCTTCTGATACATGTTCCGCAGGTGTGGGATCTTCACGATCTGCGTGATGCCTTCGAAGCTCGCCGCACCGCCGGTGCCGAAGAAGCCCTGCGCGGGATCGAGGCGATGACAGCCTTCACACGTGAAGGCGGTCTCACCTGGAATCAGTCCACCGATGATGGGGATCTCGATGCCATCCGAAGGCCGCGGGCCGAAATAGAAGTTGCGGCCGCGGGTCTGCGCTGCGTTGAGCGAGTTGTTCAACGCGCGCACCGGATTGGGCGGCAGCTGCACCTTCAGCTGGAAATCGGTGAAGCGCTGCATGTCGGCCGTGCTCGGCAGACCGTCGCGACCCAGCAGGCCCTCGAACGCCACGATGAAGTTGTTGAACGACAGATTGGTGTCGAGCGGATCGCTTCCGAAATGTCCCGTGGCCCGGTCGCCTCGCCAGTGCATGGCGCCCGCGTTACGCAGACCGCGCAGCGTTTGGGTGGTCATCGGGCCCTTCATCGGGTGGAATTCCTCCACATCGTCGCTGCCGTTGATCGGTGTGCGCACGCCAAATAATGTCTTACCGATGAAGATCTCGAGATCGCTGGTCAGATTCTTCGGCAACGGATTGTGCGTGACCGGATCGTCGGGATTGCCCAGATCCCACGCGAGATCGTCCATGTCACCGAAGATGTGACAGCTGGCGCACGAGGCCTCGCCGTTCGCCGACAGCACGGTCGCGTCATAGAGCATCGGGCGGCCCTGCACGATCGCGGCCGGCTCCGGGTTCGGCAACGTCACCGCGGCGACCTGCGCCCTGGTCGCAAGGTCGATGACCTTCACTGCATTGTCGAAGCGGGTCGTCACATAGAGCCGGCCGCGTGGCTCATCGAGCACCAGCCCGCTCGGACCGCCGCCGGTGACATTGATGTAATTTGCGCTCGCCGTTCGCGGATTGAAGGAATCCGACTCCAGCGCGGCAGTACTGAAAACACCGATACGACTGGAGCCGAACGCGGCGACATACAACGTCTGGCCATTGCTCGTGACCGCCATCTCCAGCGGCGTCGACAAGCTGTGATTGCGCGCGGTCGGATCGAACCCCGACTCACCGGCGAGCCTGGTGTAATCCAGATGTTTGTTCAGGTGACGCGGCGTGACGGTGGATCCCGAGATCACGGTGATGCGCGTTTCGGCGAGATGGCCTTGCACCGTCTGCCCCCCGAACTGTCCGGGGCCTTCGAAGCGCTGCAAGTTGTTGGCCTCCGTGTTCGAGACATACAGCTTGCCGGTGACCGGGTTCGCAACCATGTTGAACAAGGTCGTGCCGACATGCGCGTAGCTTGCCGTTTGTGACAGGGTGCGCGCGTCGACTGCGAACACGTCGAGATCCGGCAGGCGGAATCGCACGGCGTTGTTCCAGTTGCGGCCGAGCTCATCTTCCCAACGCCCGGTGGCGTTGTTGAATTTCACGATCAGGCCGGTTTCAGGCGCGCGCTTGCCTTCGAAGTTGGTGCCGGGTCCGGGAAGGCCGCCGGGCATGATGGAGAGATTGTCGACCAGGCACGGAATGTTGGGTCGGAAACCGTCGCACACCATGGGCTCCAGGATGGTCGTGGTTTGATTGCCCGACTTGAACGCCGCGACGTAAACGGTGTTGCGATCGGGGCTGACGGCCAGCGCGCGCGGCGTGTCGCTGAAGAAGTTCAGAATCCGAGTAGGCGTGCCGCCTACAGTCGCGCCAAGGTTGGTGGGATCGAACACCCATACATCCGAGCGGCCGATGCTCGGCGTGGTCAACTGCGGATCGCCAGCGCCCGGCACGCCTGAAATCGAGGCGTCAGTGCGATGCTGGCCGCGATGCGCGGTGGTGATGAATGCTCTGGCCGGGGAGCCTGCGAACACGATGTCACGCGGCTCATCGCCGACCAGCAACGTGCGCGTCACTCGCGGCGTGCCACTCAAGGTCACCACGCTCACGCTGTCCGAGAGATGATTGACGACCCACACTTCGGCGTCATTGCGGACCGCGACCGCTACGGGCTCCAGCCCCACCGGCACTCGCGCGCGCAGGGCGAGACCCGCCAAGGTGATATCGAACACTTCCAGCGTGTTGTCCGGCGTGTTGGTGACGAACAGCCGCGTGCGATCGGGCGATATGGCGATCGGGCGCACGTGCCCGGATTCGAATGCGATGAAGTTGGGCGCCTGCGCCAGGGCTGCGCTCATGCCGAGCGTTGCGCACAACAGAACTACAGACCCAAAAAGCCGGGCGAACGCACGCTCCCTCACGGATCGACCGTGGTGGGAGCACATGGCTTTGCTGCACATGGCTGGTGACTCCCCTTCGAATGAATCGTGATTTGCTGTCCCGCTGTGGTTCAGCGGATGACGAGCATGCTAGGGGCCTGCATAATCGCCGCGCCCCCTTCGATAGGAGGGGCGACGCGGATGTTTTGCCGCCGATATCGCCGACAGTCTCCGAAACGGATCATTCAGGGAACGCGCGCGTGACACACCAGCTCACCAGACGCGGCAGGGATCGAGCCGAAGGCGCGGCGCCTCGCTCGGCGCCGACGATGATCGAGCCCATTGACGAGGTGGGCCCTCACCACCTGATGCAAGGCAAGCTGCACCCTCCGCAAACGGCGGGGACGTGCATCGCGCGACTCGCGTTGTTGTCACGTCTGGACGCCGCGGCCCGGAAAAAGCTCGCCTTGCTGACCGCGCCGATCGGCTCAGGCAAGACCACGCTGCTTGCGCAGTGGCATCGGCGAGCCGCACAGGAGCAAGCCATCGCCTGGCTGTCATTGGACGAACACGACAATGAGCCGGTGCGCTTCTTTTCCTATCTGATCGCGGCGATGAAAGCGGTCTGCCCGGCGTTCGATGCGTATGTGCCTCATCAGCGGCGACTGGCTGAATCGCTCGAGCCCACGATCACGGTGCTCCTCGCAAGTCTTGGCCGGCTGAACCGGCCCGTCTGCATCGTTTTGGATGATCTACAAATGTTGAGCTCGCCCGCGCTGCTGCGGGCGATCGATTCGTTATTGCTGCACTCTCCGCCTGGCGTTCGCTGGATCCTTTCAGGCCGCGGCTTGCCCGCGTTGCATTCGGCCCTGAGTCGGCTGCGCTTGAATGATCAACTCGATACGCTCGGCCCGGCGGAGCTCAACTTCGATGCCGCCGCCATCGTGCAGCTCGGCGAGACGCTCTGTTCTCGCACGCTGACCGACGATGAAGCGCTCAATATTCAGCGCAGCACGGAAGGTTGGGTGGCCGGCGTGAAACTCGCCCTCCTCGCCGCCGCCGAATCACGCGATGGCATCGGTGATTTCGATGGCTCGCACTACGAGGTCGCCCGTTACCTGGGTGCCTCCGTTCTGCAGGAGCTGCCCATCGAGATGCGCGAGTTCTTGCTGGCGAGCAGCGTCGTCGACCGGATGACCGCCGAGCTGTGCAACCAGTTGCTCGGGATCACTCACAGCCAGTCGCTGCTCGAGCAGCTCGAGCGCGCGCAGCTGTTCATGCAACCGCTCGACAGTCACGGGCATTGGTACAGATATCACACGTTATTCCTGGATTTCCTGCGCAGTTGTCTGCGCCATGACATGGCGCGCCTGGCGCAGTTGCATGAGCTGGCGAGCCGCTGGTACGCCGAGCATCAGCTCCATGAAGAGGCGCTTGCCCACGCCTTCGCTGCGAGCAATGAAGCATGGAAGCTCGAACTGCTGGATCGATGCGCGACCACGTGGCTGCGCGCAGGTGAGATCGTCTGCGTGATCCATTGGACCAGCAAGCTGCCACGAAATGTCATGCTCGCTCATGCGGGCATCTGTACGGTGTATGTCGCCAGTCTGATTCTGTCGCGACGCTTCAGCGAGGCCGCCGCCACGCTGCGCGAGATCGAAAGCAATGTCGCGCTCGAACGCGGCATCGGCGCCGCTCACTTGCGGTTGTTGCACGCGATGCTGACCGTGCTCGCCGACAGCAGCGGCCAGATCGGCATCTCCTCGCCCGAGGCGCTGCGTGAGCGCGGCGCGGACAGCTTCCTGATCGGCACGCTGCTGACCTTGCAGGCATACACCATGCTGCGCCTGAATCATTTCGACAAAGCATGGAGGCTCGCCATGCGCGCGCGTGACACGTTCGATTCGATGAGCGTGTACAGCCTGGGCTTCGCCGAAGTGGTCGCGTGCCTGGCCGAGCGGGCGCAAGGCGATATGAAGGCCGCAGCCGATCGCTGTGAGCGGATGTTTGCCCTGGTCCGTGGCGGACATCGCAGCCCCGCGTGGGTGAATGCGGCCAATGCGTTGGCGTATGTACGTTATGAAGAGAACCGGCTCGATGAGGCCGAAGCCTTGTGCTCCGAGGTGCTGCCGCTGCTGTGCGTTCAGTCCACGGTCGAGAATGTTTCCACCGCTTATGTGACTTTCTCGCGCATCAAAGCGATCCATGGCCGGCATGGCGAGGCCTTTCAACTGCTCGACTACCTGCACAGCCTGCTGGAAAGCGGCTCGCACGTGCGCTTTCTTGCGCAGGTTTGTGCGGAGAAGATTCGTCTGTTCTTATCGCAGGAAAATCTGCAGCGCGCACGTGCGGTGGCATTAGAGTTCGGCCTGCAGCGCCGCGCTCGATCTGGCGAGTGGCGCCGGGCGCGCGGCTATGACGAGGCCTGGGAGCGTTTCGGCTCCGGCTACGCCGCCCTGCTCGTCAAGCAGCGGCAGTACGATGAAGCTCGCGCCATCCTGCAGGTGCTCAGACACAGCGCTCGCGAAGTGGGATACATCTATCGCGAGGCGCCGCTCGAAGCGGCGCTGGCGAGTTGCTACTGGCACGCAGGGGACGTCGAAGGCGCGTTCGACTGTCTCAACCGCGGTTTCTCGCTCACCCAGGGCCATGGCTTCACTCGCGGCATCTTCGACGAAGTCCCGGCCATGACCCAAATCATTGCCGCTGCTCTCGAGCAAGGGCGTTTGCACGGCGCTCTGCCCACGCATTACTTCTGCAAGTTTCAGAACGTATTTTCGCATACGGCCCCGGTCGCGACGCCCTCGCCTCGCAAGCCCGCCTTGCCGCTCGAGCCGCTCACCGAGCGTGAGGTGGACATGCTCCGTCTGCTCGCCCAGGGCCTGAGCAACCACGAGATCAGCGCTCGCTCACAGATCGCGCTGTCCACCGCGAAGTGGCATTTGAAGAACGTATTCGCGAAGCTCGATGTCAGTACCCGCACCGGCGCCATCGCTCGGGCCCGGCAGATGCGGCTGATCGAGTGAATTGAGAGAGCCTCGGGTGCATAATGCTCCGCCTTCCCGCCAGGAGAAGGACCATGAAACAGCTGTTCGCTCTGCTGCTCGCCATTGCGCCGGGATGGAGTTTCGCCGCGGAGCCCCCGCCGCAAGCCAGCGCGGTCATCTCCAACGTGGTCATCGTCGACGGCACCGGCGCACCGGCGCGCAAAGGCGCGGTACGCATCTCCGGGGCGGAGATCCTCGCCGTGGGCGATGTGATTCCCGAGAAGAACGAGGTCGTCATCGACGGCGGTGGCAAGACGCTCGCGCCCGGGTTCATCGACACCCACAGTCATCACGACCAGGACATCGCCCAGAACATCGCTAAGTCCCGCGACCTGGTCGCCGTGACCAGTCAGGGCGTCACGACCATCATCGTCGGTCAGGACGGCTTCTCACAAAGCCCTTTGAAAGATTTTTTCACCGAGCTGCAGAAGTCCCCGCTCGCCGTGAACATCGGATCCTACGCCGGCCACAACACGCTGCGTGAGCAAGGCATGGGCGCAGTCCGTCGCGCCGCGACCGATGCAGAGATCGCGAGCATGAGCAAGCTGCTCGAACAGGACATGGCGGCCGGCGCCTTCGGCCTGTCCACCGGCCTGGAATACGAAACCGGTAATTTCTCCACACCCGCCGAGGTGATCGCACTGGCGAAAGTCGCGGCAGGCTTGGGCGGCCGTTACATGAGCCACATCCGCGATGAAGAGTTCGATCTGATGCCGGCGCTGCAAGAAGTCATCGACGTGGGCAAGGCGACCGGCGCGCCGGTGCAGATCTCACACCTGAAGATCGGCGCGAAGAAACTCTGGGGCGCCTCCGACAAAGTGCTGCAACTGTTGAACGACGCCCGCGCCGCCGGCGTCGATATCACCGCGGATGCCTACCCTTACACGTACTGGCAATCGACCATGCGCGTGATGTTCCCCAATAAGGATTACACGAGCCGCGAAGACCTCGCCTTCACGCTCAAAGAGTCCACACCTGCCGACAAACTGCATTTCGCCCGCTACGCCCCCGACCCGCAGATCGTCGGCAAGACGCTCGCTCAAGTGGCCAAGGAGCGCGGCGGCAATCCGGTCGATGTCTACCTGGATCTGATGAAGAAAGCGATCGAGTACGAGAAGGCGCATCCCGAAGACAAGGCCGTCGAATCCGTCATCGGGGCCAGCATGAGCGACAAAGACGTCGAACGTTTCCTCACCTGGGAGCATACAAACATCTGCTCCGATGGCTACTCGATGGGGCACCCTCGCGGCCACGGCGCCTTCTCTCGCGTGCTCGGCCATTACGTCCGCGAGAAGAAGTTGATGACGCTGGAGCAAGCCGTTCACAAGATGACCGGCCTCGCCGCGAAGCATCTTGGCCTCACCGACCGTGGCGTCATTGCGGCGGGCAACAGCGCCGATCTCGTGCTCTTCGATCCGGAGGAAGTGGTCGATCGCGCGACGCTGCAGAATCCGACGGCCACCTCGCTCGGCATCGAGAAAGTATGGGTGAACGGCAGGCTCGTGTTTCAGGAGCGTCGGAGCACGGGCGTCCATCCGGGCCAGGTCATTCGGCCGGCAAAGAAGACGACGTAACTTGCTGAAAGCGGCGCACCGCCTATTGGGCAGACGAGTTTGCGCCGCGCGGTGAAATCTGCGACTTGAGCTGCATCGGCGTAGCATGATCGAGGGCCTTTCTGAGCACGGGCTCGAAGGCATCCGCCTGACGCATGAATCCAAGGTCGCTCGCGTGCGAGGCGTCGGTGGCGCCTTCAGTGTCGGCGCCGTAGAGCTCGTCGCCCGGAATGAAGTACAGCCGCTCGATGCCTTCGCGTTGCAAGCTGGCATAAGCTTCTTTCAACGCGGCGTGGTTGGCGTCGTGGTAGGCACGCTTTGCCGGTGTGATCCATGCGTTGGTGAACCGACGGTCTTCGACGAGCACAATCGGCGTGTCACGATGCGCGGCTCGGATTTGTTCGACGAGCGGCACGGCCCGCTCGCGGATCAGTTCGGCATTCATGTTTGGCGCGCAATCGATCACGATCGCCGCCGCATCCACACGACCGATCAGCGCGCCCACGCTCTGGTCCATCTTGCCGTTGCCCGAGAAGCCAAGGTTGATCACGGGGCGATCGAGACGACGGCCGAGGATGGCCGCATGCGCCATGCCGGGACGCGAGGCTGAGGCGCCCTGCGTGATCGAGGTGCCGTAAAACAAAATGGGTTTGAGGGAGCGCGGCGCCAGCGACTGAAAGCTCGCGTCTCGATTGACGCCGAACGAGATCCTTTCAACACCGTTGTAGAGTGGAAGGTAAGCGGCATACTCACGCATGCCGGGACGGAGCCCTTCAATCAAGGCCATGCGCACTTTCGCAGCGGTGGGCTTGGTGACGCCGACCCACTTCCACTTGCCGCCCTCCTGCTCATCACGGGCGTACAGATCCACACCACTCACGCCCGTGGCGGGCATGTGCGGCATGGAGATCTTCTTGCCATCCATCAGCTCATAGTCCACCCAGATGGTGGCAGCATCCGTCTTGAAACGAAACATCATGCCCGCCGTTTGACGGCTGAGATTCCAGACCTTCTCCGGCACGCTGGCCTCGGCGGCAGCGGGAAACCGGTCGAAATAACGAAGACGGGCTTCATCAGCCCAGGCCCGGCCCTCGGGCGCCCAGTCATCGTGGCCGGCGGCATGCCAGACGAGCTCAGGCTCCTTTTCCCGAGACGATGCCGCTGGACTGGCATGCTCGTGCGGGACGAACAGCAATACATGATTGGCCACGGGGCGTTCCTTACCGAGCACGCCGGTCTGGATGGGGCTGTTCAGGACCTTGGCCCTGCCGTCATCGCCCTCCGTCACGAGCGTGGTCGAGCCGCCGCCATCGAGGTTGATCGCATCCGACGCGCCGAGGCTTGCAAACAACGCGGCCAGATCCGGCAGGCTCATGCCCTTGCTGTTGGCCTGACGGCCGTCGATCGTGACGATCCACGCTCGCTCGCGATTTGCGGAGATGCCAAAGGCGGTGCGCGGATGAAGCGTGGTCGAGAAATCGCCTGTGAGCGGCGGCGTCTTGCCGCTATTCAGAAGCCGCGGCCCGGCGGCGATCCCGTCGGTGAACCCCTGGGGACACGTCTGCCCATCGACGATGGCGACGTTCGCTCGATCGAAGCAAAGCATGGCATTGATGCGCTCCGGTTTGATCGACTCGACCGGCGACACCATATTGCCCGCAGAGATGAGCGCTCCTGAGGCATTCACCGGATCGCCCTCCTGCGGATAGTAGTCGCCCTGTCCGGTGCTGCCCGGTTTCCATGGCGAGAAGAAGCCGCCGTTGATGGCCAGCTGTGCATGGCGCTTCGTCATGTACGCACTCGTGGTCCACGCCACGTGTTCCATGCCCTTGGAGGTATCTGCGAACGTCACCCCGAAGTGCAGACCCGACTGACGCAGATCGATGGCGACGATATGCGCTCGCGCAGGCTCGGTGGCGGCCACCTCACGCTGCTCGTACTGAAGTCCCGGGTAGAGCTCGGCGCCTCGCGCTCCCGTGGCAAGACCCAACGCAATCGAAAGACCAATCAAAGCCTGGCGGATCTTCATGCTCAGAACTCAGCCTTGGTGCGCAGAAAGAACGTACGTCCCACGACGTCGTAGATGCCGCCCTCGAGGTAGGTCTGCGCCGTGGCCGGCGGTTCGACATCGAACAGGTTGTTGACGCCAGCGCCGATCGTCCAGGTCTTCTCGAACGCGTAGCCCACGTTCAGGTCGTTGTACAGCACCGCCTTCGCGTACGGACGATCGTACATCTCCGGTGACCACGTGGTGGACACCTTGCTCTTGTCGCGGTAGCGCGAGTCCAGGCCGACCGAGAACCGGTCCAGCCGATAGTTCAGGCTCAGGCGTCCCACCCATTTCGGATTGGAGAACGTGTCGAGCGCATTCACGATGCTGGTCGATTGATCCGGAATGGACTGCGTTTCGTACTTGTCCAGCCAGGTGGCGACAAAGTTGTACGAGAGCCGGCCATTGCCCAGGGCATGGGAATAATTGATGCCCATGTCCAGGCCGCGCACCGTGCGCATGCCAGCGTTGATCTGCGAGGCATCCACGCTGATCACGTTTCCGTCTGCGCCTCGCGTGATGGAGCGGCAATAGGGATTGTCGATGCTGGGCAGATCGACGCACAGGTTGAGGACCGTGGCGTATCCCCAGGTGGCAATCGCGTCATCCAGCTCGATGCTCCAGAAATCGGCCGTCACGGCCAGGCGCGGAATCGAGGTGGGCTCGAGAATGATGCCCGCTGTCCAGCTGCGCGAGGTCTCAGGCTGCAGGTTGGGGTTGCCGCCGCTCCACGCCTCGATCGTTCGTCCCGTGGTGATCGGCAGTGGCGTGGTGATGCCGAGCGCCGCGCAGTTGGCGGCACGAAGAGCACCCCGGGTGATGTAGCGCGTCTCGCAAGGATCGTTGTAGGACGGCTGAGTGAAGATTCGATCTGCATACAGCTCGGCGAAGTTCGGCGCGCGCACGCTCGAGCTCACCACGCCACGGAAGGTCAAGCCTCGCATCGGGGCCCAGCGGCCACCGAACTTCCAGGTGTCGGTATTGCCGAAGCTGTCGTAATCGGAGATACGATAGGCGCCTTCGAGCTCCAGGCGATAAGCAAAAGGCACATCGCTCAGCAGCGGCGTCACGACTTCGGCATAGACCTCGCTCACGCTTTGGCTCGCATCCAGATTCGGATGCGGGCCGCCGCCGACCGCCGCGTGGGACACCTCGCCGTTCAGCCCCAGAGGATCATCGCGCGTGGTCAATGTCTCCTTGCGATATTCAGCGCCCAACGCAAAGCGCGCATCGCCATAGGGCAGCGAAATGAGCTTGCCGTCCAGGCCGCCGCCATAGATCGCCTGCGTTTGCTCACGGTATTCATGCCGCGTATGTAACAACCAGTCCTTCAGCTCGTCGCTCGCCGTTCCGCTGAAGATATCGAAGGGAATGCAGCCAATCGCCCGCGCCGCCTCGCTACGGCACACGGGGTTGCCATTGGCGTCCGTGGTGACATCGGTCGCGGCCACCATGCGCGATGCGATCGGCTTGTTGGCGCCATAGACGTTGTCGTTGAACTTCCCGTACTGATAGAAAACATTCCAGTTGAGGTTCTCGCCAAGGCGGCCCTCGAGGTGCGGGCTGACGCTCCAGGTCTTGCGATTGTGCTCCTCGGTCAACAGGCCCAGCTCGCGATAGGCCTTGTTGATGGGCAGCACCGTCAGGTTGTTGGCGACCATCAGCTGACGGATCGAGTCGGGAAGAAACGGGTTGTCCAGACGCGCTCTCGGACCGCCCGCGCCATTCAGGGACGCCGCCCGGTAGTCGCTGCGGTAGTAACTGTTCGTGCCCTCGAACTTGTTCTCCGAGTAGTCCCAGTCAAGGCCCGCCATCACATCAGGCGTGAAGTCGAACTCGACATTGCCCATCAAGGCCGCCTGGCGTAGCGGACCGCGCAGCAGGGTCACATCGTTCAAGTTGCGGCCATCGCCGCCGTTGCCCCAGCTCAGCGGTGTCGGCGTAAAAAGAACATCGTAGCCGGCCTGACGAGAGGCATCGTTGCTGGCTTCGTAGATGTAGTCCTGGTTGCCGATGACGAAATGCGGGTCATAGCCGAAATACAGCACCAGCATGTCATCGAGCGTGACGTTGTCGACGATGCCGTCGTCGGGACCGGTGTTGGCCGGGTTCGGCGCGGTGCCCATGCGCTTCTTGCCGAAGTCGCGTTCGTAGGTATAGAGCGGCTTGCTGTCGCTGAACGTGCCGCCTGCGCTGAAGCGGCCACGCCCGTCCGCGAAGCCCAGGCCTGAGCTGAAGGAAAATGAGGATCGCTCCGCGCCGCCGTGCTCCGGAAGGCCAACCGAGGCGGAGAATGTGGTGGATTGAATGTTCTTCTTGGTGATGATGTTCACGGCGCCGGACACTGCATCCGCGCCGTACACCGCCGCGGCGCCGCCTGTGAGGATTTCCGTGCGCTCGATCATTCCCACCGGGATCGTGCTGACATCCACCGAGGATGATTGACCGGAGCCGGACACTCGACGCTTGCCGTTGAGCAAGGTCAGGCTGCGGCCATACCCCATGTTTCTGAGATTGATGAACGAGGCGCCATTGTCCCAGGCATGTGTCGTGGTCAGACCCAGACCGGTGCTCACCGCAGGATCGCGCGCGAGAGTCTCGCTCAGATCGATTAGCGCAAAGTCCTCCATACTCTCAGTGCTCACCGTGCGCACTGGCATCGCCGATGCCACTTCCGGTCGGGCGATGCGCGAGCCGGTCACGAGCACCGCATCGAGGACGGTGGCCGTGGGCTCCCGATCAGGCGATGTCGTTGGGACGTTGGGCTCGCTCGCGGCGGCTCCGGAGGCGATCACGAACGAGCCGTTCGCACCGCGGATCACGCGCAGTCCGGTGCCTTTGAGCAGTTGATGGAGCGCGTCTTCGTAGCTCGTTGCGTCCCGAATCTCGGGCGCGCTGATGCCCGCCACGAGTTCGGTAGGCGCGATGATGAGGATCCCAGCTTGCTTCGCCAGATCGTTCAGCGCGGCGCCCAGCGGCTGGCTTGCGATGCTGATCGCTTCAGCCTCCGCTCGTACCTCGAGCGGGAACAAGCCCGCCGCCCCCACGGAAATCGATACGACGCTCGCTGCAGCCAGCCGCCCCAGTCTGGATGAACGCAACAACATGCAAGTCCTCTCCTGGTGAGCAACGAGCGCCGCGCGAATTCGCGTTCGCTGTTGCCGTTGATATCAACCAGAAGATCCCCTGCCCCGCGATATCTTTCAGCCGAAGCGACCGTTTCACGAAAGATTCACAAACGCGCTTTCATCTGGATGTCATGCAGCGCTGCTAGCGCGGCGCGCTGACCACCGTTCTATCCAGACTCTCGGACACCTGCACCGGATAGGCCAGCGGCAGGCTGGCAACAAACTGGTCGATCTGGTTGGCGTCGAAGCTGGTCGTGATCCGGATGTCCATGACGCGCTCGCCGTCCAGTTCGATCTTCTTCAGGCGGTAGCGGTTGATGTCGTCGATGACGTCGACCAATCGAGCGCCATCGTAGACGAAGCGGCCTTTGATCCAGGCAAGTTCTGCCTCGATGTCCGCACGCCCCTGCGAAACGATATGGCCTCTGAGATCCGCCGTCGCCTGCTCGCCGGCGATGAGCGCCACTGGCGTGCTCGCGGCGTCTGCAGCTCCTGTTACGAGGACTTTGCCTTTTGTCACAGCAACTCGCACGTCGCGCGATCCGTAGCGTATGCCGAACGCCGTTCCCACCACATGCACTTGCGTATCCGCCGCGGTCACCGTCATGGGCCGATCTGCATTGCGCACCACGTCGAAGAACACGCTTCCCTTCAGCAACTCGATACTGCGTCTGTCCTTCGTGAACGCGACTTTGATTTCCGAGGAGCCTGCCAACGTCAAAACGCTGCCGTCCTCGAGTGGCACCGTCTTTGTCTGCGCGATCGCTGATGCAAATAGTTGCGGCTCCGAAGGCGCGGGATAGAACCGGAGCATCGAAAGAACGAGCGCGACGCTTGCGGCGAAGGCAGCGCCTATGGCGATACGTCGTGTGGTGAAAAGCGGCGCTGAGCGGGAACTACGCACGGCTGCATCGGAGCGCTCTGAATCGTTGACCCAGTTCTCGATCTGATCCGACTGCCCGATGAGCGACCACACCGTGTGCGCCCGCTCGAACGCCGAACGATGGGCCGGCGAGGCCTGCAGCCATTGCTCGAATTCCGCGCGCGCCTCATCGCTGAGCTCGCTCGCCTGGATGCGCCCGAGCCATTCGCGAGCCTCGCGATGCGAGGTGTCCTCGTCATGACGTGTTTCCGAAATCATCGATCCACTCCCTGGTCTGACTTGTCGCCGCGTTCGATCGGGTCGACGGCGTCTGCCAGAATCTCGAGCGCGCGATTGAGCTGGCGGCAGATGTCTGCCTCGCTCCATCCGCACGCCTGCGAGATGTAGGCGTAGGTCTCGCCCTTGAGCCGGGTCCGCACCACGATCTCGCGTTGCTTGACCGTCAGCTTCGCCATGGCCTGATCGAGCGCTCTCAACTGTTGTCTTCCCTGATAGATCCTTTCGGGGTCGAGTTCTTCCAGCTCCGCCTCGGCATCGCCCAGTTGTTCGGAGGTGTATTTGCGGGCGTGGCGGACCCGATGAATGCTCTTGAGGCCGATGTTGACGGCGATCTTCGCCAGGAACGCCCGCGGGTTCTCGATGTGGTCGATGTTGTCCAGCTCGCTGAACTTCTGAAATGCGCCCTGCACCAGGTCTTCGGGCTCCGGCGGCCCACTGCCGAACATCCGGCGCAGCAAGCCGCACAGATCTCGCCGATGGCTTCGGTACAGATCGTCGATGAATCGTTTGCGCCAGTCGGTCGCGTGGCGGTCGGGCGCTCGATCGGGCTTGCGGCCGAACAACGGCCGCACAATATTGTTTGTGTGTTGTCGCTCCGACATCCCCGTCGATCCTGATTCGAGGCAGCTGCCGAACCGGGCGCGAGCCCGATTCACCCGGCGGAGGCGGCATTATCACGATTTACAGCCGACATCCAAGCCCGCGCGCCGGCTGGCTTGGGCAGATGTGCACAAGATTTTTGTCGGAACCCTGAAAGAAGTGCGCCTCTTAGGGATCTTGATCTAGGGAGACTCTCGCCTCACGCAATCAGCCTCGGGGTTGAGTCCTGTAATGCCTCGATAGCGTGCAAGGACTGTGCAGTGGTGCCGAAGCCTGGGTTCTGCAAGATGGCCAGCGCGGGAGTGAATGAAATGTCCGCCAGGCTGCCCACCACGCCATAGCGGTACGCAAAGTCTCCTCCCATAGCCTCCGAATCGCTGCCGGAGAGATGCTGTGCAAGTAGTGCGTTGGTCAAAGACCAGCTGGTCAGCGACGGGTCAGCCGTACGTGCCGCATCGAACGCCGCCACCAAGCCGTCGAAGTCGAAGCTCTCGATCCTCCCATTCCTGGTCGGATCGGCGGACCCTGCATCGTAATCGCTCGTGCCTTCGATGATCATCTGGAGCGTGCCCACGCTACGATTGCTCTCGCTGGCATAGTAGCCCGCAAGCGTGATCTGATCGGTCGCACCGATCCTAAGAACGAGGTCGTCGCCGTTCTTCGTGAAGAGCAGATCGGCGTAGAGCGCTCCACCGCCGATGGAGATGGTGTTGTCGCGCGTCGTGCTGGCAGCGATGGTGTCCTGACCATCCCCCTTGTTGAAGAGAATGATGTCCGCGCCGCCGTCCGTTGTGATTGTGTCGTTGCCAGCGCCTCCGATGAACAGCTCGTTGCCAAGCCCGCCCGTCAAGGTATCGGTGCCGCTGCCGCCGTTGAACAGCGTGTTGCCTTCGCCACCCACCAGGATGTCGTTGCCAGCTGCGCCTTCGAGAATATCGGCGCCGCCAAGACCGGTGAGCATGTTATTTCCGCTGTTGCCGCGCAACAGATTCGCCAGATCATTGCCGTTTCCAGCAATGTGAGACGAGCCACTGAGGAATAGGATCTCGATGTTCTCTGCAAGCGTCCTAGCAAGAGACGAGGTCATCGAATCGATGCCCTCGTCGGCCAGCTCGATGATCGTATCGTTGGCATTATCGACGGTGTACGAATCGTTTCCGGTGCCGCCCGTCATGGCGTCCGCACCGGATCCGCCGTTCAAGACATCGTCGCCGGCACCTCCAGTCAGCTCGTTCGCACCGCTATTACCGATCAACGTATTGTCCAGATCGTTGCCGGTCCCGCTGATTGCCCTCGAGCCGGTAAGCGTCAAGTTCTCGAGGTGACTGCCGAGCGTATACGCGATCGAAGATTGCACCAGGTCGATGCCCTCCTCCGCACCTTCGATGACTTGGTCAGCGGCGTTGTCGACGATGTACGTGTCATCGCCCATGCCTCCCTGCATTGAATCGGCGCCACCCGCGCCATTCAACGTATCGTTGCCGAGTGCTCCCAGGAGAACATTCGCGCCGGAGTTTCCGGTCAGCACGTTGTCCAGCCCGTTGCCGGTGGCGGAGAGACTGCTCGAACCCATGAGGGTCAGATTCTCGACGTGCTCGCCGAGCGAGTAGCTGATTGTCGCCTGGATGAGGTCGATACCCGCATCCTCGTGCTCGATGATCGTGTCAACCAGATTGTCGATTGCGTAAGTGTCATTACCGAGCCCGCCCGAGAGCACGTTGATCCCGCCGTTACCGGTGAGCACGTTCCCAAGGTCATTGCCGGTGGCGTCGAGATTCGCGTTGCCCATCAACGTAAGATTCTCGATGTTGTCGCCTAGTGCATATGTCAGCCAAGCCTGCACCGTATCGGTGCCGCCATTCGTGCTCTCGACGACGACGTCGCCTGCGTCGTCCACAACGTAGGTATCGTTGCCGCCTGCGCCGAACATCGTGTCGGCGCCCGCGCCCCCGTTCAACGTGTTCGCACCGTTGTTGCCCGTCAACGTGTTACTCAACTCATTGCCGGTGGCACTGATCGAGCTGGAACCGATCAAGGTGAGGTTCTCGACATTGCTGCCCAACGTGTAGCTTGCCGAGGCTTGCACCAGATCGATGCCTTCATCGGCAATCTCGGTCACCACATCGGACGCCGTGTTCACGACATAAATGTCGTTGCCGCTGCTGCCGATGAGTTGATCCGTGCCGGTCCCCCCATCGAGGACGTCGTCGCCTGCGCCACCGATCAAAGTGTTGGCCCCGGAGTTGCCCACGAGATGATTGTCGAGCTCGTTCCCCGTGCCATTGAGGGCGCCGGCGCCCGTCAGAGTCAGGTTCTCGACATTGTTTCCGAGTGAGTACGACAACGAGGATTGCACAGTGTCCGTACCGGCCTCGGCAAGTTCAATGACCAGGTCGCCAGCGTTCTGGATGACATAGGTGTCGTCGCCAGCGCCGCCGATCAGCGTGTTGATTCCGCTGTTGCCAGTGAGAACGTTGGCCAATTCGTTGCCCGTCGCGTCGATGTCGGCAGTGCCTGTGAGCATCAGGTTCTCGATGTCCGCACCCAAGACATACGAGAACGAAACCTGCACGGTATCGATACCCGCTGCCGCATTCTCGACCACGATGTCTCCGACGTCATCCAGGATATAGGTGTCGTTGCCCATGCCGCCGACCATCGAGTCTGCACCCGCCCGCCCGTCCAGGACGTTCGCGCCGTTGTTACCGATCAGCGTATTGGCAGCCGCGTTTCCTGTTGCATTGATCGAAGAGGAACCAGTTAACGTGAGGTTTTCCACATTCTGCGCGAGCGCATGGGTTACGGAGGACTGAACTGTATCGAGTCCTTCGTCCACACCTTCGGTCACGGCATCGCCTGCATTGTCGAGCACGTACACGTCGTCGCCGAGTCCCCCGCTCATGCTGTCTGCGCCAGCGCCGCCGTTCAAGGTATCGTTCCCCGCGCCGCCGACGAGCACGTTCGCGGCACTGTTGCCGGTGAGTACGTTCGCCAGTTCATTGCCAGTGCCGTCGACGGCTGCACTCCCCGTCAGAGTCAACGTCTCGACGTTGCTGCCCAACGTAAAGCTCACACTGGATTGCACCACATCGATGCCGTCATCCACCTCCTCGACGACGACATCCATCGTATCGGTAATAATGTATGTGTCGTTGCCGCCGCGGCCTGCAAGCAAGTTCGCGCCACTGTTGCCAGTGAGTGTGTTCGCCAGATCGTTTCCTGTGCCGTCGATATCCGCACTGCCGGTGAGAATCACGTGCTCAACATTCGCCGCCAGTACGAACGAGACCGACGATCGCACCGTATCGGTGCCAGCAGATGCCGCTTCGACGACGAGATCGTCTGCGTGGTCAACGATGTATGTATCGTTGCCCCCACCGCCGGACAGCACGTCGGCCCCTGCACCACCGTCCAGCACATTGGCGCCGTTGTTGCCGGTAATGGAGTTGTTCAACTCATTGCCGGTGCCGTTGATGGAGCTGGAGCTGGCAAGGATCAGATTCTCGACATTGCTGCTCAGTCTGTGGCTCACGGTGGACTGCACGGTGTCCACGCCTTGGTCAACATTCTCCGTGACCGCGTCGCCGACATTGTCCACGAAGTACGTATCGTCGCCGGAACCACCGACCAGAACGTCCGCTCCGGCACCGCCATTCAATGAATCGGCGCCGTCGCCGCCATAAAGATTATTGATCCCCGAGTTGCCGATCAGAACGTTGTTCAAAGCGTTGCCAGTACCGTGGGCTGCAGCGCTGCCGGTCAGTGTTAGATTCTCCACGTGATCGGCCAAGGCATAAGTGACGGCAGACTGTACGGTGTCAGTTCCTTCTTCCACCAGTTCAACGACAAGGTCGTTCACATCGTCCACGATGAACGTGTCGTTGCCGCCGCCACCGATCATCACGTCGGCGCCGGCACTGCCGTTCAGCGTGTTTGCCGCTGAGTTGCCTGTAAGTGTATTCGCGCCTGAGTTGCCGGTGCCATTGATGGCGTTGGATCCTGTGAGCGTCAGATTCTCCACATGGTTGGCGAGCGTGTAGGTTACGCTCGATTCCACAGTGTCCACGCCTTGACCGACAAGCTCGTTCACGGTGTCGTTCGTTTGGGCGACGATATACAGGTCATCGCCCTGGCCGCCGTACATCTGATCCGAGCCGCCGCCACCGTTCAGGACATCGTTACCCTCGCCACCGGTGAGGATGTTGGCGCCACTATTACCCAGCAACATATTGTTGAGCGCGTTACCCGTGCCGCTGAGGCTCCCGCTACCTGTCAACGTGAGATTCTCCACGTTGTCTGCTAGGGTGTAATTCACGGAGGCTTCAACCGTGTCGATACCCTCTCCGAAATGCTCAACGACAGCATCCGTGGCGTTGTTCACACGATAGAGATCGTTTCCTGCGCCTCCTGAAAGCACGTTGACGCCGGTGTTGCCCGTCAACACATTGTCTAACGCGTTGCCGATAGCGTCGATGTTCGCAGTGCCGGTGAGCATCAGGTTCTCGACGGTGTCAGTCAGACCATAAGTAATCGACGACTGAACGGTGTCGACGCCTTCGTCGGTGTTCTCGACGACAACGTCGGCCGTACTTTCGACCACGTATGTGTCGTTGCCGGCGCCGCCTCGCATGACATCGTTGCCCGCGCCACCATTGAGTACGTTGTTCGCAGCGTTGCCAGTGATGAGATTTTCCAGTGCGTTGCCCGTGCCATTGATGGCTCCCGAGCCCGTCAACACCAAGTTCTCAATGTTCTCCGACAAGGTGAACGTTGCAGAGGACTGCACGAGGTCGATTCCCTCGTCGACCGCTTCGGTGATGGTCTCGGTCGTCAGGTTGACGATGTAGATATCGTCTCCCAGGCCGCCGGCGAACGTGTCGCGTCCGCCACCTCCGTCCAAGACATCGTTTCCCGCATCACCGCGTAGCTGGTTATCGCTGTCATTGCCGATAAGAACATTATCGAGCGCATTACCGATCGCCGTAGCGGCCGCAAAGCCGACCAGCGTCAGATTCTCCACGTTGGCGGAGAGCGTATAGGAAACGCTGGACCGCACGGAGTCGACACCTTCGCCCTCGGCCTCGACGATTGCATCCCCAGTGCTGTCGACCAGGTACAGATCGTCACCGTCTGCTCCGGCCATCTGATCGCTGCTCGCCCCACCGTCGATGACGTTGTTGCCGCTATTGCCAGTGATCTGATTGTTGCGGGTGTTGCCCGTGCCCTGGAGGTCATCGCTGCCCGAGAGGACGAGATGCTCCAGCGCACTGTCCAACGTGTACGAAACACTAGATCGAACGGTGTCGGTGCCCTCACCGGACAGCTCCACGATCACATCCAGGACGGAATCGATGACGTACGTGTCGTTTCCCTCGCCGCCGATCAATCGGTCGTTTCCGGCGCCGCCGTCGAGCAGGTTGGCCCCGTCATTGCCGACGATCAGGTTGCCGAGTGCATTGCCGGTGCCGTCGATACTCTCCGTACCGGTCAAGAGCAGACTCTCAATGTGTTCGCTCAGAGCATAGGTGGCTGAGGAGCGGACAGTATCGTTACCCTCACCGGCATCCTCCACGATCACGTCGCCGGTATTCTGAACCTCGTAGGTATCATCACCTGCGCCACCGGCGAGCAGATTGTTTGCGCTGTTTCCGATCAGCAGGTTGTTTCCGGCGTTGCCGGTAGCGCTCAACTCAGCGGTTCCCAGCAGAGTCAGGTTCTCTAGCGTGGCACCGAGAGTGTAAGAAACATAAGACTGAACCGTGTCCGTTCCGGCGTTCTCGGCTTCAACCACGAGATCGTCGCTGCGGTCGATCACATATGTATCGTTGCCCACTCCTCCGGCTAGCGTGTTGGCGCCGGTGTTACCAATGATCACATTATCCGCATCGTTGCCGGTGCCATTGATGTCGGCGCCGCCCACCAACGTCAGATTCTCCAGGCCCGCCGAGAGCACGAAGCTCACGCTCGCCTGGACCGTGTCGATACCTTGGTCAGCCGCCTCGATGACAACGTCCAGTGCGTGGTCGACGACGTACGTATCATGGCCTCTGCCGCCGCTCAATGTATCGGCACCCGCGCCGCCATCCAGCCTGTTGGAAGAGTCGTTACCAACAATCACGTTAGCGAGTGCGTTGCCCGTGCCATGGGACGCATAACCCAGCAGCGTGAGGTTTTCTACATGGTCGCCCAAGGCAAACGACGCCTGCGATTGCACCAGGTCGATACCGCCTCCTGCATCCTCGATGACGGTTTCTGTCGTTTCGGAAACGAAGTAAATATCGTCCCCGGTTCCGCCGATTAGAATATCCGCTCCGCCACGGCCATCGAGCACGTCGTTGCCAGCCAACCCAGTCAGCGTGTTCACCTGCGCATTGCCGACTATGACATTGGCAAGCGCGTTGCCTGTGCCATCGAGCGCGTCGCCCGTCAGCGTCAAATCCTCCAACGCGCTGCCGAGCGTATAGCTGATCGATGAGGACACACGATCCGTCCCTTCATCCGTCAGTTCCGTCACGACATCCCCGGCTGCATCGACAATGTACGTGTCGTTGCCTGTACCGCCGGTCATCGAATCTGAGCCCCAGCCACCATCCAGCAGGTCATTACCACCGCCGCCAACCAGTGAGTTCGACCAGAAATTGCCGATGAGGTCATTGGCTTCGTCGGTTCCGATCAGAGTCGCGGCTAGCAGGTTGCTCTCGATCGTGAGGTTCTCCACGTTTGCGAAGGACGCCAGATTGATGATCGATCCCGAGCCAACGGCCACCGTGAGGATCACGGTGTCGCGTCCCTCACCCGCGAGCTCTACTAGGCTGTCGCCTGCACCGAGCCGGTACGTATCATTGCCCTGGCCGCCGGTCAGAACATTGGCAGCAGAGTTGCTGGCACCCTCCAGGCGGTTGTTGCCTGAGTTTCCGGTACCGTTGATTGCCCCTGAGCCCGTGAGCTCGAGATGTTCCAGGCCCTCCGCCAACACATAGCTCACGGAGCTCTGGACCACATCGGCGTCGCTGTTGCCGACGACCACATCGCCCACATTATCGACGACGAATCGAACGTCTCGAACGGGCGCCCCTTGCGCAGCGCTGTAAGCCCCGATCATCACATCAGCGCCGAGGCCGCCATCGATGAGGAAACCCTCTCCGAAGTTGGTCGCCGACGAGGCGTCGATGACATTGTCCAGGTCGTTGCCCGTAACCGACCGATACTCCACGTAGTAAAAGTAGTTGCGGTTATCTTTGAGAACCAAGCTTTCCACGTGAGCCGGCATGATCGCCACATACGAGTGAGCAATGATCGTATCGTAGCCCTCGCCGGCAGCTTCGATCACGATGTCATTGAAGTTATCGGTGAGCGACCCATGCCAATCCACCCGATACACGTCATCACCTGCGCCGCCGATCAGCGTGTCGGCAGCCGCGTCCGCCGAGAGGTAGCTGCCGGATAGAAAGTTATCGCCGGCGTTGCCGACGATGGTGTTCTGATTTTCGTTGCCGATACCGTTGATATCGAGTATGCCGGTCAATGTCAGATTTTCGATGAAGTAGTTGCCCAGCTGATAGCTGACCGAGCTGTGCAGGGTGTCGAGACCGCCGGCCATGGTTTCATTAACGACGCCGTCGCTGGGATGATCGACTGTGTACTCATCGTTCCCGGTGGTTCCCGTCGCGACATTTGACACACCTCGTACATCGATGAGATGCGCGTCGATGTCACTGCTCGTCCAGATGGTCCCATCTGCAAAGACGATCTCGCTGATCGGGCGCGTCGCGCCGCCGAAGAAATTCATGAGCCAGAGCTGTTCCTGCCCCCCGTCCAGCATCACAACGACGCTGTCCGACGTTGACGCAGACCAGGGCGATGCGATGCTTGTGCGGCTGGAAGTCCTGTAGAGCGTGACATCGGCCGGTGTGATGCCTGCATCGAGCACGATTCTGTTGGTACCCGATACGTCGGTGATCTGGTCGACACCTTGGCCGCGGCCGAAACGATAGGTGTCGTCACCCGCCTGACCATTGATCAAGTCGTGGCCGGCGCCTCCTGCGATATCGTCGTTACCGCCGCCACCATTAAGCTCATCGACACCGCCATAGCCACGAATCACGTCGTCGCGATCGAAGCCGGTGATCCAATCGTCTCGTTCCGAGCCGAGCACGGCCACTTGGTACAGATACTCGCGATCCCAAATGGTGCCATCGGCGAACCGCACCTGATCGAGAATCTCATGGCCGAATTGCGTCGAGAAACCGTTTCGCACAGTGATTTCTTGAAAGTAACGCGAAGCCTGTGTCGACAACGACAGCACCAGATCGACACCAGCCGAGTCATGCACAGCGCTGACGCGGACATCCTCCGGCCGAATACCCGCGCCGAATCGAATGACATCGATCGATTCAGCTGCGGAGTCACGCTCACCGAGGATCACGTCCATGTTGGGCTGGTCGAAGTCGGCCGCCTCAAAAACATAGGTATCGCTCCCGCCGCCACCCACCAGCCTATCGCTGCCGCTTCCGCCCTCCAGCACGTCCTCGCCGTTGCTTCCACGCAATATGTCATCGCCGTCCAGACCATGGATGCTATGAATGTCGGGGGTCGCTGCCGTCAACGTATCGTCACCGTTCGTTCCAATCAGCTCGACCGGCACGGGCACACGAACATTCACTTCGGTCGTGGTCGACAGGCCCGCCTGATCCGTCACGGTGATGGCAATTCGACTAATGCCTCCATGAGCGTCGGAGGGTGTGCCGGAAAATGTGAGCGTGGCAGGATCGAAGGTGAGCCAGGCGGGCAGCGCGCTGCCATCTGCAAGACTTGCCGAGTAGGTGAGCTGATCGCCTGGGTTCGGGTCAGCGAACGCACCGCTCGGGATCGTGAACGAGAACGACTCATCGGGTGGCGCCAGTTGATCTGCGATCGGCAGCGCGAGCCGAGGGCGATGGTTGCCGGGTAACTGGGCATCCACATCGAGCGGCGACCATACGGTGCCGTCGGCGAATTCGATCCGCTCGATATTGCGCCCTTCAGCCGCGTGCCAGCCGACGATACGGATGCTGTCGTCGGCGGCAATATCTCCAACCTGAAGTATGAGATCTTCGCCCTCCTGCAGAACCAGTACATCCGCAGGCGCAATCCCCGCGGCGAAGCGCAGCACATCGCGCGAGCCGGACTCCTCGTAGATGACATCCTGGCCGTCGCCGACGGCATAGATATAGGTGTCGTCGCCGCTACCGCCAAAGAGGCTGTCATCGCCCAGCCCCCCGCTCAGTTCGTCGGCTCCCTCCATGGCGGATACGACGTCGTCACCATCGCCCGCGTTGATGAAATCGTTCGCCGCTGTACCCGAAAGAATCTCCGATAGTTCCGTGCCGGAGTAATGACGCGGCAGATCCACGGCTTGAGCTGCGAAACTGGTGAGCGTGCCAGCATTGTCCCTGAATACACCCAGATAGCTATATCGCTGCGACTCATACCAATTGTGCAGCACTAGCGCCTGCGTGCCTGGAGCGAGCCCGTACGCGGCCCCATCCGCAACGGTCACCAATGCGCCGCGAGAGCGAAGGTCGGCGATGTTGATCCAGCTGGGTTGCGTGCCTGAATAGGTGAGAACCAAATCCTGATTGAACGCGAGCAGGCCGATATCCGCTGCGCGAACACCAGCGCCAAGGCGCACTGCGTTGAAATTTGGATCAGTCTCAGGATTGCCCAGAATCCTTGGCCGGTAGAGCGCAGCGATGGCGGCCGTGCTGGAGTCGTACGTTCCCCCTCCACCCAAGTCGAGGGCGGCGGCCGCATGTAGAGTCGCCAGCGTCAGGGTGATCGACTGGCCTGCCGTATTGACGATCATGACATCGCCGTTCGCCAGTGCCGTCAGCCACGTATCCGCGGACGGATCGAGTTGGGCGATGATGGTGTTCTCGCCTTCGTTATCGATGATGACAGCACCGTCGCTGACGACGAATGTATCGTTACCCGCATCGCCGAAGAGCGTGTCCCCCAGCCCGCCGATCAATACGTCGTCGCCATCTCCGCCTTGCAGTTGGTCCTCGCCGTCGCCGCCGTCGAGAACGTCGTTGCCTGCGTCTCCGAACAGCAGATCGTTGCCAGCGCCACCGATGAGCGTGTCATCGCCGCCCCAGCCCTGCAGCTCATCATCTCCGTCACCGCCATCCAACAGGTCATTCAGCTGCAGTGCCAATGGCGTGTCGTTGAAATCTCCCACCAGGAAGTCGTTGCCGCTGCCGCCGATGAGTGTATCGGCGCCTCCGCCGCCGTACAGTATGTCATCGCCCGCGCCGCCATCGAGGTAGTCTGCTCCCTGCAGCGCAGGCGTGCTCCCTTGATCCCCGTACAGCTGATCGTTGTCATCGCCGCCGAGCAACGTATCGGAGCCGCCGTTGCCCATGAGAATGTCATCGCCACTACCCCCGTCGAGATAGTCATCGCCATGCGCGGCCGCGCCGACACCGCTGGATTCACCATACAACGCGTCGTTTCCTGACCCGCCGATCAGAGTGTCCGCGCCGCCCTCACCAAACAGCGTGTCATTGCCCTCTCCACCGATCAGATAATCAGCGCCGGCCAGTTCATCGACTTCATCGCCCACCAAATAATCATCGCCGGTGCCGCCATCCAGCAGGTCAGAACCGGCGCCGCCGCGCAAATTGTCCGCCCCGCCTTCTCCGTACAGACGATCGTCGCCATGCAATGCCAACGGCGTCCTGCCATGATTGGAGAACATTCCTTGCGCATCGATTGGGATTTCCCACGTGTCTCCCTGCAAGGTATCGTCGCCCTCGCCACCCATGAGCA
Source organism: Steroidobacter gossypii (assembly GCF_016801985.1). Taxonomy (GTDB): domain Bacteria; phylum Pseudomonadota; class Gammaproteobacteria; order Steroidobacterales; family Steroidobacteraceae; genus Steroidobacter; species Steroidobacter gossypii. Next base: position 1,433,783 of record NZ_JAEVLS010000002.1, read on the forward strand.
CATCGTCGCCACCACCGCCGAGCAGGTGATCGTTGCCATCGCCGCCGTCGAGGAAATCGTTGCCGGGCGCGACGACATCTTCCACGAGGTACGCCGACGGGCTGAATCCGACCGCGAGGACGCCCGGGAAATAAGTCATGAAATTGCCGGTTTGACGGCTGTCGCCGCTCAGCACGTCGTTGCCGGCCCCGCCCAGTAGCGTGTCGTTGCCCGCGCCGCCGTAGAGCTCGTCGTTGCCCGTGCCGCCATCGAGCAATGCATCGCCGGCGCCGGCGATGATGATGTCGTTGCCTGACTCGCCATACAGTCGGTCGCGGTTGGAGTGCCCGGGAGCGTTCACCCAGCTCACATCATCGTAGCTCGCGGCACTCGAGGCGAATGGGCTGTCCACCAGAAAATCGTTCCCATCCCCGCCATAGGACTGGTCGTCGCCGCCGTGCGTCTCGAGATAGTCATCGCCACCTCCGCCGAGCAGAACATCGTTGTCGTTGCCGTAGAGGACGGGCAGCTGAAAGAGATTGACTCCGTCGATGAGCGCATCTCGATAGTCGCTGCCAATGATGTAACTGTCCCCGAGCCCCGCCTCCACCGTCAGATAGTCGTCACCTTCCTCCGGCGCACCGAACGTCATGTCGATGACTTCGGATAGATATAAATCCGGGGACGTGGGCACGTCATAGACGTTCCAGCTGCGGAAGTGACTTGCCCCGGTGATGCCCCCATACAGGCTGCCGTATCGCCCTGTCGCCGTGCCGCCGCCGGGCTGTGTCGCATCGATCAAGTAGATCGTGTCGGCGACCGTGCTGGAGGTTTCCTCGACCGCGTCGAAATCGACGATCAAGCTCGCTTGCGCGCTCGATTGCGCGGCGAGACTTCGCGAGGCCTGATCGTCCAGCACAGCAGCGTTGAGAGTGACCGCAATGTCGGCGTTTGCGTTACCTCGTGAGAGCAGTGAGAACGTCAGCGAACGCTGGCCAGCCTCCAGCGCGACATCGACAAAGCCATTGCTGAGGGACAGCGTCGCTCCGTTGACGAGGATCGCCAGCGCGTCCCCAAGCTGATCGACGGACAGCCGAATCAACTGGCCCGCCAGCGCCGGCAGGCTGAGTGCAAGCGTTACGGCGCGCGCCTGCCCTTCTTGCAACGTAGTGCTCGAGGTGTGCGGCACGAAGTCTGCGTCCGCAAACGGATTGGGTGGGGCATCGGGCAGCAACTGCATCTGCAAGCTCTCCGCGAAGGAAAGCCCCAGATCGCCTTGATGGAAATTCTCGATCGTGATGCGACCTCCCGGTCCAACGGCGGGTCCTTCGATCCAAAGCGTGCCGCCCCCCACCAGGTCGCCGTCGACCAGAATGAAGTCGAACGTTTGATCGCCAACCGTCAGGCGCCAGGCTGGCCGATGGGGAAAGATAGGATGCTCGAAGGCCTGAGCTGTCTCGGCCGTCAACACCAGGCCCGCTACCTGAATGCGCCCCAGCCCATCCGAATCGCGAATCCTGTCGTGTCCCTCGCTGATAAGGGCGGGCGGCGCTGAGACTCCGGCGAATACATAAAGGTCATCGCCCGTACTGCCATCGAGTATGTCATCGCCCTTTCCGCCGATGAGTATGTCATCGCCCGCACCGGCGATTAACCTGTCATGCCCACCTTCGCCGATGAGCAAGTCATTGCTGGCAATCTGATGGTTCTGTTGGAAGAGTCGCGAATCCAGCAGACCCGCATGGTCGGCAACGATGCTCCGCGCATGATTGGACCGGCCTGGATCCAGGAAAATGCGCGATGTGTCGATCGCATCGAAAACGCTGGCATCCACGCCATACTCGCTTGCCACATCGTCGAGGAAGCGCTCGCGAGCGATTTCCAGCTCAGCGGCGAAATCGCGCACCGTCGGCGGCTCCATATCGGGAGTGTCCGGCGCGCCGTTGTAGGCTTCGAACGCAGCGTCCAGATCCGCCTGAGCATCGTCAATGCGGTCGCCGAACTGCGTCTCGACGCTCTGAATTCGGGCACGATGCAGCTGAAGCATCTGGAAAACCTGACAAGCCTCATCCCTCGAAAGCTCGTCGTCGTAAAGACCGAACAAGGTGGCTTCTTCGAAGCGCCGCTTGGCAACCCCGCCATCCCACCCCGCATTGCTCCCGTAGCGGATCTGATACCAGGCTTCGGCCCGATTGCCAGATTGAATGGCGTCAATCAGGCCCTTTCCGATCAGGCCAGGTGCGTTGTAGGCTAGCGAAAACAGGACCGCGCGCTCGCGAGAATCTGCTATCGTGAGCCCGCGTTTTTTGAGCAACGGCTCGTAGATCTCTTCTGCGATCTCGGCGAAAACCTCCTTGACCTCGGCCTCGTTGGCGAAGGCGAAGCCTGGGCGCTTGACACCTGGAACTCTATCGTCGTTGAACCGCTCCTGCATGATAGAGTTCAATGCGCTGTTCAGCGCAGCGTCATTGTCATAGTCGCCATTGATGGCCGCTTTGATGCGCTCCGCATACTCACGCTCGATTCGATTGGTGCTGAACGAATCGATTCCGAACTTCTGCATGATGCGCTCGGAGTGGACGAGCAGATTGAATCCGATCCCGATGGTTGGAATTTTCTTCGTATCGAGATAGGGCGCGAGATGAGGATTGCCACTCTCCTCGACTTGTCTGACGAAGTAATAGCGAAGCTGTGTGTAGACCGCAGAATCTAATCCCTGAACCTGAAGTGTCATGTCACTTCCTCTGCTGGCGATCGTTCTTGTACTGAAGCGTGCAGCGCTCCGTCGCGCCGATGGGCGCACCGGGTCCCAATCTCGGCCGAGTCAACTCTGAAACCACGAACACGCGATGAATGTGCTTTCGGGCTGGGGCGTACCGGACCAAGAAGAGTTCGTCATCGAAAACCCAAATGTCGCCCACCGAGTCGTTGGCCAAAGAACTCAGAAGCTCCGGTGCAGTGCTCTCTGCTGGAATAAACATCAATCGCGGTTGGTCCTGGCCGGCTTCGCTCGGATCGCCTGCATGCTCCAGGCGATACACTAGCTGCACGCCCCCGCGTAGTTCCTGACCAAGACCACGGAGGTCGGCCCTGCTAAGGCGCAAGACACCGTCCCGCGCCAGCTTCTGCAGGCGAGCCTCCTCCATTTGCCATGTCTGGTCGCGATAACGCGGTGGGAGCCTGGCCAAGAACGTCTGCTTGACCAACTCGGGATTGCTTTGAGGATCGAGCGGCATCCAGTTCGGCTCGCTTACGCTAGCGCTCTCATGGACCTTCCTGCGATCGTACTGAGCCGGCTCTCCACAGAACCGGTTCAAGTTCTCTAGCGCCGCCATGCAGACTGGGGACTTGCTACTAAAGACATACTCTCCGAGGGGTTTCAGCAGCACGTAACATTCACCGGGCTTGGCCGCGTAGGCGGGCAGAGGCTTATCGGCATACTCTGGAGGCCAGCCGGCGGCCATCAATGATGATGCCCACGCGTATACAGACGACGCGAGCAATGCTCGCCACAGGTTAGCTCTCATGTGCGATCTCATTACCTTTCCATTCCCGCCTCTGCCGCCACGCGCTGCACCGGCGACAGCAAATACTCGAGGACAGTTCTCTCGCCTTGCACTATCTCAGCGGAAACCTGCATGCCGGCTGCAATCGGCAGACTGGGATGCATTTCGAGACGCTGAGTATCGAGTTCGATGAGTGCCTTGAACGCAAGCTCCTGTCCGTCAGCTGCGAGCGCAGACTCGCCGCGATTGCCCGGGCCCGATGAATCGGCGCTGACCGTCTTCACTGTGCCTTCGAGGAACCCGTACTTCTGAAATTGGTACGCCGCCAGTTTCAATCTCACCGGCTGATCCACGGCAACGAAACCCACGTCCTTGTTCTCGATCATCACTTCGGCGAGCAGCGGCTCGTCCTTGGGCACCAAGGTGACAATGACCGTGCCCGGCTCCACCACGGCACCCACTGTCGTCGTTGCCAAGTCCTTGACGACTCCGGCCTGCGGCGCACGCAGCTCGAGCAGGCCACTCTGGAAAGTGAGCTTCGATTCCTGCTGCTTCAGGCTGTTAAGCCGAGCGACAATCTCCAGGCGTTCTTGATTGAGATCGCTCGAATACGTACTTTCAATCTGCGCGATGCGTTTGTCGTGCGCGGAGATCGCCGCCTTGAGGGATGAGACTGTCGCGCGCTGCGCCTCAAGATCCCGCTCCTTCTCTACCGCCTCACGCGATTTCTCTTCTGCTTGTAGGGCGCTGACCAGACTCTGACGGGCGAGCTTTTCAAACGCGAGCGCCGTGCGCTGGTAACTCGGCAGTGTCGACTCAATTTTCTGCAGCAGTTCCTGCGCCGCGTTCAGTTCCATCTTCGAACGTTCCCGCGCTGCCGACTCCTGCGCGACGGAGTCAAGCAGGCTCTGCTGATGACTCACACGCTGCGCTTCGACTTGTGCGAACAATGTCGCATCGTCACCGGCCCTAGTCTGCATCGGCTCGCCTGCCAGCTGGGCCTCGATCCGGCGCAGTTGTAGTTCCTGAAGCGCAATCTCACGAGTGACGGCAGAGCTCTCCGCCGCGTTTACCGTGGCATCGAGACGTACAAGCACCTCGCCCTGCTCTACGGTCTGACCCTGTTCGACCAGGATTTCACGGATGATGCCGGCTTCGGCTGGTTGGACGACCTTCACATAGGTCTGCGGTACCAGCCGTCCCTGCGCCACAGCTACGATGTCGAGCCGAGCCAGTACGGCCCACAGCAGCAGCGCCACGAACAGTGCGCTCAAGCAGCGGAGGATGATTCTGGAGCTGGAGGTTGGTTCGCCCGCTTCGATCTCGAATAGAGCCGATGCGATTCGGATCGGTGCAGGCAAATTTGCCGGTTCGGAGCTACTCGTCGTGGACACTTGCGCCCTCCTGCGCCTCCGGGCGAGCGACCGGAACGACGCTCAGCCGCTCTCCGATGCGGACGATCTGATCGGGTTGCAGCGTCTTCGGCAAGGCGTGCGCGATGAACAGAATGGTGACCTTGCCTTTGAGCGCGTTGATCGTGCGCCCGATCTGCTCCGCAGTGTGCTGATCGAGACTGCTGGTGGCCTCATCGAAGATGAGAATCTTGGGTCCCTTGAGCAGCGCTCGCGCGATGGCGAGCCGCTGGCGTTGTCCGCCCGAGAGCCCGGCGCCGCGCTCACCTATTTCCGTCTGGTAGCCGTTCGGAAGCGATTCGATCACACTGTGGATCTCCGCCATCCGACAAGCGGCCACCACCTGCTCGAAGGAAGCAAACGGATTGGCCATGCGCAAGTTGTCGAGAATGGTGCCAGAGAACAGAGTGGTTTCCTGGGGCACAACGCCAAAATGACTCCTGAGCTCGTTGGCCGAGAAGTGGCGTATGTCGACGTTGTCGATGCGGATCGACCCGCTGGTCGGCTGATAGAAACCTTGCAGAAGCTTGGCGAGCGTGCTCTTGCCCGCCCCCGACGGCCCCATGACGACCGCGAGCTGTCCGGGTGCAAGACTGACGCAGAAGCCGTGATAGAGGAGCGGGAGATTCTCTGAATAGCGAAATGCCAAGCCCTCGATGTGGACAGCGCCTTTACCAGCTTGCGTGCGACTCTGCGACAAAGAATAGGGCTCGACCGGTGCATTCATGACGTCGCCCAGTCGGACTACGGCAACCTTCGCCTGCTGGAATTGCTGCCACAGCCCGACCAGCCGCAGCATGGGCTGGGATAGCCGAGAGGCGAACATTTGAAAAGCGACCAGCATTCCGACTGTAAAGGCGACTTCGTTCATCACCAGCCAAGCGCCGCACACCAGGACGAGCAGTGACATGATCTGTTCGAGTCCGTTCGATAGCACGCCGTAGGAATTGCCCAGTTGCCGAGTGCGAAACGACGCTTGCAAGAACGCGGCGAGCAGATCGCGATAGCGCCGATTCAGTTGAGGCTCCAGCTGCAAGGACTTCACTGTCTCCACGCCCGCGACGTATTCAGTCACGAACGCCTGACTGGCCGCGCCGCGCAAGAACTGCTCGTTCAAGCGCTGCTGGAATAGAGGTGCCACCAACAAACTCGCCGCAACGATCAGCGCAAGGATTGCCATCACGATCAGGGTCAGCATGACGCTGTACCAGAACATGATGGCGACGAAGATCAGCAGAAAAGGCAGATCGAGCACCAGTGTTACGGCGGCCGAACTCACAAATTCCCGAATGGTCTCGACCCCCTGCAATCTCGCCGCGACTACGCCCGTGGGGCGGTGCTGAAAATACAGCGGTGGTAGTTTGAACAAGTGCTCGAAGACAGTACTGCCCAGAACGGCGTCGACGCGGTTGCCGGTATGCAGAATCAGGTACTGGCGCACCCAGGTCAGTATCGTCGTGAACACGACGAATACTCCCATGCCGACAGTGAGCGCGATGAGCGTGCTCTGCGTCCGATGGACAACGACCTTGTCGATGATAGCTTGGGTGAATAGCGGAAACGCCAGAGCGATCAGCTGGAGCACCAGCGACGCGAGCAGCACATCGCGCCAGATCGGGCGATGCTTGAGGAGTTCGGGAACGAACCAGGAGAAACCGAAAGTTCGCTTCTGTGTGGCGGCCGAATCGGGATCGATGACCGTCGGAGGCGCGGCGCTCACAAGAAGTGCAAGCCCAGTTAGCTTGGGTTGCAGGTCTGCCAGCCTCTGACGTTGTAGCGTCTTGTGTCCGAACCGCGAGAAGGTGACATCCGCCCCATCCACTTGTAGAAGCACGAGCCACTCGCATTCGAGCGCCTGCTCATCGCCCGAAGTCAAATTGGCGGCTTGAACGATCAGCGGCCATCGTTGGCTGCCGCTCGATGCGTGAACCTCAGTGAGCTCGACCTCCAGGCCTAGCCGACCCGCGATACGGGAGAGATCCCCGATCGTCATTGGCGGAATGCACTCGCGAGCGACGGACTGAGAATCAATCGGCCTCTGATGTAGCGTGCAGAAGGTCGACAGCAGCCATAAGGCGTGCGCCGGCTGCACCTGCTCGCTTTGCTTAGATTTCGAACGCATCCTAGGGACTAGCGTGCGTCGATCTTCGTGGCAACAACGAGCCGACTCGTGGACAGCCCTCGTGGTGGTTTCCTGAAATCGCTGCTACATGGACCGTTCGTCACTTCCCCAACTCTCCCTTGATTCACGTTTCCGCACTCCCTCGCTTCGCGGTCCGCCCTTTAGAGGGCTTATGTGCTGTGGTTTGTGATTGCGATTATGTCATTACATTGCCGTTCAAGGTTTGAAGCTGTCAACGGTGAAATGGGATTTGAATGCCAAATCAGGATTTCCCCGAAGCAAGTTGGGAAGTGCTCGCGGCGACGCTAAAAAGAGTGGAGCTACCCCATAGGAAGCGTCTCAAGTTGCGCGAAGCGCGGTCGTCACCGGCAGGCGAGCTGCCTTCACGGCCGGTAGCAAGCCACCCACGACGCCCATGCCGAGGGCCCATGCAATGCCGAGCCCGGCAATCGGCGCGGTGACGGCGAGTTGAAAGCTGAAACCAAACGGACTTGCGGTGAACCCGTTGAAGAACAGCCAGGCGAGGCCCACACCGATCAAGGCGCCAGGCAATGACAGGAGAATGGCTTCGGCCAAGATGGATGTGACGATCGGTCCCGGCGTGAATCCCAGGGCGCACAACGTCGCCAACTCACGGCGGCGGCTATCGACGATGGCGTAGAGCGAGTTTGCAGCGCCGATCGTCGCCGCCACGCCCATGATGGCGCCGATGAACCAGGTGACGAAGTTGAGCATGCCGTTGAAGTGTTTCATGCTCTGCTCCGCGACTTCCGCTTCACGCCTGGCTTCGACTCGAAGCGTCGGATTCGCTTTGAGGGCATCAGTGATCTGGGCAAACGTGCCTGGAGACTCGAGCAACACCATGACCTGGTTGTATGTGTTGATGCGAAACGCCGAAAGAACGGTGTCGGCATCTGCGAAGGCAACACACATGCCCTCGCGGTCGCCCAGATTGAAGTTCCCCACGACTACCCACTCGGTGCCTCGCATCACTCGCTTCTCGCCCACCGCGAAGTCTGGAAACTGATGAGCGCATCGGTTGCTGGCGATGAGCTCATGAAGCCCTGATTGAAACATGCGCCCTGACGTGAGACGCAACTCCGGTCGAACGCCCGCGTGTCCGCTAGTCACACCGATCATCGAAAAGCCCATGGGACGGCCCGTGACCTTGTTGCGGGCCTGCATGAAGACCATGGCTTGTGCCGCGGCCACCGCGCTGCCATCTGGGTTGCGACGGATCCCCGGCAAGTCATAGATCAACGGCAGACCGTCCTTTGCGATGCTGCTCTGTACCGCGCTCGCGGCGCCCGTGCTCATCAGAATGATTCGATCGGAACGCACATTCCGCATTCCTCCCGGCTCGACCCGGCGCCCATGGCCAACATCGACACCAGTACCCCGACGGCGCACGCAACGCCGATCACAATCGTGAACACCAGTCCGAGGCGCTGGGGCGCGGCGCGTAGATTCATGCTCAGCAATGCCGAAAACTGTCGTGTGAGGTTCATGAGCTAGCGACCCGCCAATGCGTCGACAACTGCGAGTTTCGATGCCCGGAAGGCAGGCACGGAGGCGCTGATCAAGGCAACCAGCACCGCTCCAATCACGCCCACAACAATCACGATCGTCGGCATCGACAGTCCGGGCACGAACTTCGCGGCATAGGGAAACACGACCGTCGCAAGCGCCAGACCCATGATTGCGCCGGCGATGCATGCCGTTATGGCTTCGCCGACCAGCAAGAGGAACACGGTGCCGTTCGAGAAGCCCAACGCCTTGAGAACCGCCAACTCCGCGGTTCGCTCTCGAGTCGTTTGCATCATCATGGTGGCGAGTGAGAACAGCAGCGCCACGAGCACTGCGCTCACAATCGACCGGATCGCAAAGTCGAGATCGCCGATCGACTGCATCTCCTGTTGTGCCAGTTCCTTGAACGACGCCGTTCTCGTCTCGTTGGGCGAGTTCGCGAAGGCGCTGTCGATCGCATCGGCCAGCGGCGCCGCCTGCTTTGGATCTGCGGCGACGGCGTAGTAGTTACGCACCGTACCCTTGTTGAGCGCGCGTGCCTCATCGAGATAAGCATAGTTTGCTACGATGTAGCTGCCCTGGCTCATCTCGCGCGCACTGAACGTCCCCACGATGTCGAACACCCAGGCGCCGGAGCCGTCGGTCTGCAACGTGGCCGACGTAAGTGGGATCCGATCTCCCAGACGCCATCCGTACTTCTTGGCGATGTCGGCGTTGATCAGGACGCCGGTTCGTGTTCTTCGCAGCGCTTGGAGGTCCTTCGGACTGACCTGGAACACCTCAGGGATCAAGCTCAACCACACGTCATCGCTGCTGTCGATCGCCAACACGTAAACGTGCTGTGTAGGCTTCTGGTAGGTTCCGAGGAAGCCGTCGGCGAACGCCACCGTCTTCACGCCGCGAACCGCCTTGAGACGCTCGATATCCGCTCGCCGCAGCGGCGCACCGCCAAAAGCAGCCGGCGCCACGAAGAGCACATCGGCTCGCGCTCCCTCGATGGCCTCCTCCACGCCCGTTTTCATGCCCTGCAGGACGCCGAACAAGGCGAAGGCCACGATCACCTGCATGAGCGTGAGAATCGTTCGTCCAGGTTTGCGCCATATACCTGACCAAATCAGCGGCAGGAACTTCATGCAGCGGTCCTGGTGCAGCCTATTCCGGCATTGACGCATGCAAGGGCCGAAAAGGTTGCACGAGGCGTGATCGGCGGGCGAACCACCAATCTATGCGGTCAGGTCATTCGGTCGTTTTCAGTGGCGCTGCGCCACCAAGTGACAGTTCCCGGCGAATCCTTCGCCATGAGCCCGCGCCGAAGCGCATCGGCCTCACCAGGTGAGGCCTGAGACTGTTTCGATGCTCCCAAAGGTGTCGCAATTGCCCGAACCGTTGATGGAGATCGGTGTTGCGCCCGCACGGGCCGCGAGCAAGATCGCATAGAGCTTCTTGTCATGCTCGGTGGTGAGAGGCATCACGAAGTCCCAGGACAGATTCGTCTGGCACCCCGGCACGGTGGACTTCGTCTTGTCGGTCTTGATGAACACCATCTCACCATAGGCTTTGTTGCTGGCGATTCTGATCACTGTGGCATCAAGTATGTCGCCGGCATATAACGGCGGCGCGAGCATCGTCAGCGTAAGGCTCGCGATGAACGCTCTTCTGATCCGACGCACGCGCATTGTAGATTCCATTCTGTCCTCGTTGTGTACCTTGCCGATGTGTCCAACTTCGCTTCTACCACTAGCGTTTAGCCTGCATGGGCATGGGAGCGCCAGTGAATGGAACTGACCTGGGGATACCGCCGGCGCCCGCGCTGCCTGTCATTCTTGATAACTCGCTGAAGGCGTAGTTGCCCAGGATCTCTTGTGACTGCCTACGGCACCGGGACCTGCGAGCTCTACGGCCACTCTGTTGAAGACTGGGAGTACGGTCAGACTGAATAGCGCGACTACGAGGCCTCCACCTCGATGTATGAAGCGGCATCACAGCTGTTGCTGTGATAGTTGTGAACGCGAACGGGCATGCCGGTCGTCAATGCAAGGAGCGCTGCGGCGTATGCTCGCTTGTGTATCTCTGGATCGGAAGACGCCGATACCGGGAATGTGATCCAGCCGTTTGCGCACAGGTTCGGCGAACCGCCGGCGATCTCGACGCTGAACACCGAGGCGTTGTTTCCGGTGTTCGCCACTCGCACGACCCGGCCGCCGATGACCAGGTCTCCACACAGCGCCGGCGTGCTCGCGCCCACGCAAATTGCAGCCACAAACACAGACAACATCGCTTTCATACGTTCCCTCCTTGGTTGCAAGCTCTAGCGGATCCTGAACTTTCAGGTCACGCGCACGTATCCGATCCGGCAGTAACCCGTGCCCGCATCCCTGGTCGTATAAACCGTCACTTGAGCCCCCGCCATCTTTGCGGCGAGTAGTGTCGCGACGTAGACCTGATAGTTCGGGCTCTCGCGATTTACGTAGGCCCAAGAGACGCTGCCACTGCCACACAACTGAGGTGAGCCTTGCAAATCGATTCGAAACTCGTAGCCCGGACCGTCCGTCGCGTCAGCGCCCGCGATCACTCCCGTGACCGCGCCGTCCCACGCCGATGCGGCATTCATGACCAACAGCATCGCAGCGAAGGTCAGGCCTTCCGCCAACCTACGCATCCCTTCCGCGCTCCGTAACATCTGAATCCTCCTTGCAGTTCCAGCCGGACAAGACCCTCGGCTGACGAGCCTACCGGCTACTTCGCTCGCACCGATGTCGCATCGATCTGGTAAAGAACATCCTCCCCAGCCACTGGTCGTTGTTGTTTGGATTCCGGATCCTTGATCACATCCGTGGTAAACGTGAGATCGATCACTTCCCCCCGCGGAGTCAGATCCACGAACGGGATTGCGGACTCCATATTTCCTTCGCCCCTGACTGCGATCGGCACGATGCCCAGATCACGCAATGCCTTGCCATCGTAGGCGAACACCCGAAATCCCCAGGCGGATTCATTTCCGATGTCGGCAAGGATCAGCAATTCGTGCGGGCCACATCGCGTAAAGAAGCTCGGCGTCATGGCGGAGCTGTCCTCAGCCCCCGCAGAGAAGTACGTTCGTCGCACAGCGCCGCCTTCGGACCTGTATAGCATTGCTCGTTGGCCATAGTCCGTCTCGCTGTCGAGAGACTCATCCCGCCCGAAGACCAACTCGACATCCTTCGCCAACGCGTAGCGTGCCCCGTCAGCAGTTTCGGTCGCCTGCAAATGCAATTCCTGGCAGGCCTGAGCGCCATTGACGACGGCGCCGGCCAGCAAGGGCAGCAAGCTCAGTGGCGTCAAGGCTCGACCAACCATTGAAACACCGAAGATTCGGCTGCTGGATCAATCATCTTGTTGGCATCGGCAAGGTCTTTCACCTCGAAATGCAGGTGCGTCTTCTCACAGGTGATGTTACCCGTTCTTCCCACGTATCCCGCAACGGAGGCCCGCGAGATTCGGCCCTCTGGAATCGAAGACGACAGATGCGCATAGATGAAGTAACGCCGGGAGTTCTTCAGGAACAACTTGGTTGTCACGCCCCAGCCAGTCACCTGGCCATTTCTCCGCTGCGTGTACGGTTTCGCGAGGCCATCCCACACGGCATAGACCGGAGTACCGACCTCGACCGGAGTCAGCGGAGACGTACCGAGGTCAACCCCGTCGTGCGCCTTCTTCCCGCCATTTCTCACCCAGCCGAAGCGCCCGTCCGCGGTGCACCCGTTCTTCTTGTTGATGTACGCGTTGGCCAGCGGATTGTAGTAGTCGAGATTGCTCCATCCTGTCGTGGTGAGTTGCGCGGCCAGCTCGATGAGCGCCCGGTATTCATCGATCACCCAGCCCTCATCGTCCTCATAATCGGGAACGCCTTCGTCGAAGACACCGCCGTACACGATCACGTCCAGAACATCGCCGATCAGGATTTCCAGTGCCGACTCGAGATCGCTGCCGGGCGTGATGGTCTCGTTACCGATCACCACATTACGCAGCAGCGAGGCCACCTCCATAGCCCTGCGGTCGAAGACCGAGTAGTCGGGCCGGGACGACCCGGTGACGTTCCAAATGCCCCACCAGTGCCACACGTTCTGCGTGGCATCAGTGTTGTTGGGATCGGCGAACGGGTCGTCAATATTTCCGAAGCGATACTCGCACGTGTCATACAGGGCGCAGAGCGCCGCGTGATAAGGCGGATAGGGCTTCAGAATGTAGCCGATGTAGGTGGCGTATTTGCCCGGGCTCGATGGGATCTGAGGCGCATTGTCCCTGAAATGATTCGCGTTGGTGAGCCAGCCGTAGAGCTCCGTGAAGAATTTCTGGGCGGCCGCATCGATGATCCTCACCATGGTCGGTCCCTGCCCCCTTACCTGGGATGCATACACGATCTGATCGCGCAAGGTGCTGGGGAAGATACCTGACAGGGCGCTGAGATTGCGCAGTCCGAGATCCATGTAGCCATCCATGTTGAAATCGACGACCGCAACAAAGGCGGGCGCCGGCAGCATCGGCCATTGGCCGGTCGGAGGAGCGCTCGTGCTGACGACGAATCCGCCGCTGGCGGTTTGCGTCAACAGCGTGTTGGGTACGTCGCGACGCGACAGCGGGATGGGGATGCTCAGCTCATCCATCGGTATGAGCGTGATTTCCGGCTCCCATTTCAGATAGAGATCTGTGCGGCCGTCGGCATTGGCATCGCCGTAGTATGCGACGTAGTGCTCATCGAAGCCGGCGCCCTGCGCGGGCGCCACGATGAGCATCAAGGCCGCGGCCCACCCAAGCCATAGCCGGTTCTTCAAAAGAATCAGCATGCGAATCATTCGACACTCCCTATCGATTTCCGTCAGTCCTGATCTGACGCCTCTTGGCGCTGATCACAGCGCCCGTGATCCGTTAGCGAGGCATCGCTTGTATCGGGTGGATTGAACTGGGCGTAGCCAGCCGTGGGGCCAGCAGCCATTTCTGTGACGAGTTGCGGCTGGAACGTTTCATCGATGCGTCGCGCTTGGACGCAATCAGTCTTTGACTCGTTATCCGTTGTGGAGCTGCGAGCGACTGTCTTCGCTTTGGACGTCGATGGGCCGTGTTCCCAGGAATTGAACCCGTAGAGGGCGGCTGCGGCGACGACCAACGCGCCGATCAAGATTAGCTTTCTTGCGTTTGTCATCGGCTGATCGGCTATTCGCGGACCAGCATGTATTCCACTCTGTCCGGTGTGGCGCTCGCGTCATCCCACCGGAAGCGAACCACTGCTCCAGTTGTCTGCGCCATGAGCGCGGCAGCCAACATGTGCTTGCGGCTTTCGACTTCGATCGCCGTACTTGCGAGCGTCAGATAGTGTCGGTTGGGAGGGCTGTTGGTGCCGCCATTCCCCAGCGGCGGGGCGTCGCCACTCAGGACCTGCAGAAACAGGGAGATCTGCGTCTCGCCGGTCTCAATCTCGATGATCTGCGCCTCCGTGTATCTGATGGTGGCGTGAGCGCTGCCAAAACAAAGCAGCCCGGCCGCGACGAATCCCTTCGCAAACTTCTTCATGTGCTTCCCTCCTTGGTACAAAGCACCGTCGGCTTTCGTTCTGATTGAGTTTTGAATCGCTCGTGAGTTTCTGTCAACAGATTTCGCGCGAGCAGAAAGCGAATTCAGGGTTTCACCGAATGGGATGATAGCCTCGACGCCGCAGCATCGACGACAAGAATCTCACCCTGGAGCGAGTCGTTGAATGCTCACATATATTCCTAAATGTGATGAGCGTCAGGCGCTCACTTGAACCAAGTGGTTTTGCGGCGAATCGACTTTCATCGATGTTGGTATTCGGATCTTCAGAGTCGTGCTCCGCGGCTTCCTGAGGAGCACGTCATACCGCATCACTCGCTGACATCCAGGACTCGCAATCGCCTTGCGTCTTCGGCAAGAGGCTTCACCTCGCCCTGATGGATCTGCTGGTTGCCGAGCGCCAGGATCTTCGTTGGTCAGGGTTCAACAGGCATGAACCAGCCCATCACCGCCTTGGTCTCCAAAAACTCGATGAACCCTTCCCGTCCCCACTCGCGACCATTGCCGGACTGCTTGTAGCCACCGAACGGCGCGAACAGGTCGCGTGCGGCGCCGTTCACGTGGATCATGCCGGTGCGCATCTTTGAGGCTACGCGGCGTGCGTTGTCGAGGTTGCCGGAGTGAACGTGGCCGGAAAGGCCGTACACAGAGTCGTTGCAGATACGGATGGCGTCTTCTTCGTCGTTGTATGGAATGAGCACCATCACAGGCCCGAAGATCTCTTCGCGAGCGATGGTCATGTTGTTGTTCACGCCCGCGAAGATGGTTGGCTTCACGAAGTAGCCCTTGATGATGCGCTCGGGCCGCCCGACACCACCGGTGACGACTCGCGCGCCTTCCTCGATGCCTTTCGCAATCAGGGCCTGCACGCGAACGAACTGCAGTTTGTTCGCAAGAGGACCGATCGTCACACCCGGGGCTTTCGGATCGCCAACGACGAGTTGTTCGGCAGCCTTCCGAGCGATCTCGACGGCTTCGTCGTATCGCTTCGCCGGCACCAGCATGCGTGAGGGCGCGTTACAGGACTGACCGCTGTTGGTCATCATCCAGTTCACGCCATGCGCCACGGACGATGCGAGGTCGGCGTCCTCCAGAATGATGTTCGCGGACTTGCCGCCGAGCTCCTGAGACACGCGCTTGACGGTATCGGCTGCGGCCTTGGCGACGAGCACACCGGCGCGAGTCGAGCCCGTGAAGGACATCATGTCGATGTCAGGATGACGCGACATGGCCTCGCCCACGCCAGAACCATCGCCATCCACGAGATTGAAGACACCCTTCGGCACGCCCGCCTCCGCCAGAATCTCAGCGAAGATGTGGGCCGTGACGGGCGCAACCTCGCTCGGCTTCAAGACGACGGTACAACCTACCGCAAGTGCCGGCGCCACCTTGCAGCTGATCTGATTCAGCGGCCAGTTCCAGGGCGTGATCAAACCACACACGCCGATGGGCTCACGCAGGATCTGCGTCGTGCCGAGGCGCTCCTCGAACTCGAAGTCCTTGAGAATGGTCAGCGCCGTCGACAGGTGACGAAAGCCGCTGCCCGCCTGCGCCTGCACCGCCAACTGCATGGGCGCGCCCATCTCATCCGACACCGCACGCGCCAGCCGCTCGATGTTCGCCTCGTACACCTTGGCGATGCGCTCGAACAGCGCAATGCGCTCTTCCCGGCTGGTCTGCGAATACGTCTCGAAGGCAGCGCGCGCCGCGCGGACCGCGGCGTCGACGTCATCGGCCGTTCCCAACAGGATCTTCCCGATCGGCTCCTCGGTCGCAGGGTTGATGACCAGCGATTCCTTGCGGCCGGCCGGAGTCACCCACTCGCCATTGATGAAGAAGCGCCTGCAGTCGTACATGGAACCCCCAATGAAGAGCACTCACTCGCGACAGCGCAAGTGAGCTTCTTAAAGGATTCAAGTACACCACAGCACTGTCCCCGGCCGTGATGACATCGGCGCTCGGAGCGTTGCAGATGGAACACCGCCGGCGTCTGGGACTTCATGGTGACATCGATGAGGTACGCCGCCCGTACTCGTCGTAGCGACCGATGCGGTTCGCCCGTTCGACGTTTTGTCCCGCAGTCGAGGCGCAGGTCGCGCTGTTTCGAGTTTCGGCGAGCTAAGTAGTCAGCTGCAACGCAATGAAGACGTCAAGCTCGTTGTCGCGATACATGCGCAGCGGTTCATCGGTCAGGTGATTCACCTGGCACCGCAACTGCACTCCGGAGCGCAGCTGATATCAAATGTTCAGATCCAGCACCGATTCGGATTCCAGAGCCTGCAGGTCCGCCCCGTTCTACCCGTATGACCGTGAACCGGCTATGGCGCTTGTAACCCAACCCCGCCTCGATCGAGCCCTAGCTGTACCACAGATCGAACACCGCGGTGTTCCGCAGACCCTACAGATCCGCACCCAAGTAGTAACCGCGCGGCAGCTCCGCCCGTGCCGTGAAGGCGACCGCGCAGAGCAAGACTCCCCAGCGTATGCCAGCGCGAATCGTCCTTTCCCTTGCATGGCATTCCGCTGTCAAACTGCACCGTGTCCAGGCGCCCGAGACGATTTTCGATCCCGGGCTTTACGTCGGAGAATATTAATCATATAAAAGGCCATCATGGAATCCCGTGCATGATCGACACTGCAACCCACATCGCCGGCGACTGGGGCACGACCCACCTGCGGCTGCATCTATGCCATGGCGCGACCGTGCTCGATAAGGTCGAGGGCGCCGGCATCGGCGCGCTGACCACGAGCCCCGAGACCACGTTGTTTGACGCCGTTGCTCCCTGGGCCCGCGAGCATGGCGCCCTTCCCATCTGGCTTGCCGGCATGGTCGGATCCCGCAATGGCTGGCGCGAAGTGCCGTACGCATCCTGCCCGGCCGGGGTGACTGAGCTCCACCAGGCAATGTTGCGCTTCAACGCGCGGGGCCACGATATCGCGATCGGCGCCGGCGTGTCCTGCACGAATCCGCAAGGCGCGCCCGATGTGATGCGCGGTGAGGAAACGCAGATCTTAGGCGCGATCGCCACGCACCCCGAGTTCGGCCGCGGCAGAAACATCATTGCCCTGCCCGGCACCCACACCAAGTGGGCGCTAGTACAAGACGGCAAATTGCAGTCTTTCCAAACGAGCTTGTCGGGCGAGCTGTACGCACTGCTTCGAGATCGTAGCACCTTGCTGAAAGCCTCCTCGGTCGCCGAAATGAACGACGACGCGGAGCGCCGCGGCTTTGAGGCGGGACTGCAACGTAGCCGCGAGCTGCGAACGGTTCCCTTGAGTCATCTGTTGTTTGAAGTGCGTTCCCGCCAGCTCATTTTAGGAATGACGCATGCCGAAGCGTCGGCGTTTCTGTCCGGGCTCATCATCGGTCAGGACGTGCTCGGCGCACTGCCCTTGTTTGATGGCACGTTGCGCGCTGTCCCGGCGGTGCCGATCATCGGCGCGCCGAAGCTTGCCGCCTTCTACAGCGCGGCGCTGGCGGCCCATGGTATCCAGTCGCTGTCGCTGGATGCGACCGAGCTGACGGTTGCCGGTCTCAATGCCCTTGCCCATTCGACGGAGTAAGCCTCGTGCCTTCGATCAATGATTTGCCGCCTCTGATCGCGATCCTCCGTGGCATCCGTCCCGATGAAATCCTGGAGGTCGCTTCAGCGCTCGTGGACGCGGGCATCTACGGCATTGAAGTGCCGCTGAACTCACCCGAGCCATTGATGAGCATCCGCCGCTTGACCGAGCGGTATGGGGAGCAATGCCTGTGCGGCGCCGGCACGGTGCTGAAGCCCGCGCAGGTCGATGCCGTGGCGCAGGCCGGCGGCAAACTCATCGTCACACCGAACGTGAGTCACGCCGTGATCGCCCGAGCCGCCGAATTGGGTCTGGTCTCGGTGCCGGGATTTGCGACCGCCACCGAAGCGTTCGAGGCGATCGATGCCGGCGCGACCGCATTGAAGCTGTTCCCCGCCTCCACCTATGGCGTGCAGCACTTGAAAGCGCTGCGGGCCGTGCTGCCGCCCATCAAAATATTCGCGGTCGGTGGCGTCGGCGCCAAGACGTTGGCCGAATGGAAAGACGCAGGCATCGACGGCGTCGGTTTCGCCTCGGATCTCTATGCGCCGGGTCGGCCCGCCGCCGATGTGGGCGCACGCGCCGCGGCCATCGTGAGCGCCTGGCGCGAGACGCGGGGCTCCATCAGCGTCTGAGCATGCTATGTTGCTCGTTGTCACGGCCTAAAGTTTTGAACCAGGCAGCATGCGCAGACCCAGCGGACAAAACCTGACCTACGCCATCGTCGAAGAACTGGGGCACGCCGTTGTCACCCAGGCCTATGGCGATGCTGTGCCGTTTCCGATCGAAGCGGAGCTGTGCAAGCAGTTTGGCGCCAGCCGAACGGTGTTGCGCGAGGCGGTGAAGATGCTGACCGCCAAGGGGCTGCTCAGCGCTCGTCCGCGGCAGGGCACCTGGGTGGAGCCGGAGAAGAATTGGAATCTGCTCGATCCGGATGTGCTTCGCTGGCTCTTGGAGCGGAAGTTCTCGCTGGATCTGCTCGCCGAGTTCACCGAAGTGCGCTTCGCCATCGAACCGTCGGCGGCCGCGCTCGCCGCCCGCAGCGCGACGCCTGAAGGCCTTGCCCGAATCCATCGTGCGATCGAGCGGATGAAGCTTGCGAGTCAAGGGGAAGACGACCCGCTCGAATCGGATATCGCATTTCATGTGGCCGTGTTGCACGCCACCGGCAATCGTTTCTACGCGCAGCTCGAAGATGTGATCAACGCCGCCCTGCGCATCTCCATTCGCCTCACCAACTCGGTCAAAGGCGTGCCGCAGGCGGACGTTGCCCTTCACAAGAAAGTGTTGGATGCGATTGAAGCCGGCGATGCGAAGAAGGCACGGTCGATCATGGAAGATATCGTCACCGAGGTGCTCGATTTGATCCAGACCGCGCGACGCAAGAACAATAAGGCCGCCGCATCGCGCGGCGCCACCACTGCTGCGCCTCGCGCCGCTTCCGGCAGTCGCAACGGCAGCGCTCGCCGCCGGGCGAGCTGAGCTCAGCGCTCGTCGATACCGCCCGGGCCGCGCTGTGGCCTCGGTCAGCCCAGCAAGCCAACGCTCGCATCTCGCATCGACGCTGTCGCTCGTGCCGGCTGCCAGCGATCGGTTGCGTTCCTCCTGGGGTTCTGCCGCCCGATCCAGGTCTACGTCGCCGCGTGCATTCGAAAGGTCGATTCAGCCCGCGAGTTGAACGAGATGTTCGGCAGATGCTCCGTTGACTCCAGTCGGCCGAATTGCTTGATCAAATGTCACAAATCTGCCATTGTTCCTGACGGCCAGCGCCAGGAGATATCGATCAGTGATCTGCTTCGGTGCGAGCAACTCGGAATGTTTGAAGATCTCGGTATCGGCGAGGGTGACATCATCAGGCCAGAAGCGATGATGCTCTGCTGACTTGGCGCTCGCGAGGCGCTGCAAGATTGCAGCTATCGGTAAGGGATTCGGATATCCAGCACTGGCCATGATGCGAGCGGTGCCGTTCTCAGTGATAGGACAGGATGCCCAGCCATGTTCGATGTGGGTGGAGAACCAGCTGGTGGCGCTGGAATGGCCAATGTAATCTCTATCGAGCAGCGCAATCAGTACATTGATGTCGAACAGCGTCCGCATTCAGTAGACGTCCTGTTCACGGAGCCGATCGATTTGGTCATTTGTGACCACACCACCACGACTTTCGAACGGCACGAAGCCGCCGACTCCAGTACTCGTGGGCGTGGTGGATGTCCGAGTCAGCGCACGACGAGCCAATTCAGATAACACGGCCCCCGCTGTGCGGTCCGATTGTCGCGCGAGGCTTTTGGCAGCCTCCAGCACGTCGTCATCAATGTCCAGTGTGGTACGCATGATCGGATTTTATGCATCTGATGCACCTGCATCAAATGCGGAGCGTGGCGGTAAGTCCTTGCATCTTCAGGTTCCGCCGTTCGGCCAGATGGGTGCGCCAGAGGCGCGACGAGTGCTTCTGCGTGTGCGTGCTCCGATCCTGATAGCCGTCAAGCGCGGCCATCGCCCGTCGCCGTCCTGCCGGACACCGCCTCAGCACGGCAAATGCCGGGACCTCTTCGCGCCGGGCCCGTACCCGGTGGGCCAGCCCATGCTGCAGGCTGCGTCCATCATTCGGGACAGAGATCTGATGGGTGCGAGTGCGCGTGACGAAGGCGGCGGCGTCGCGGAACTGGCGTCATTTGGAACGAACCCAATACGCGAACAATCCCCAACATGCTGCGACCCAAGGGGAAACGGTCGACGTGATGAGCAGAAGAGCGCCGAGACTGACCTGCTCAGCATGAGTCATTGCATCTCGCATCGCCTCCGTCGCTCGAGGCAAGCACTTCCTCGCGAGTCAGTGAACATCCAACAGGGAATACAGGTCCATCTGGCGGCTGTCGCCGATGACCTGCTCGAAATCGAGGCCTAGGGTCGCGAGCACCGGCTCGGCCACCGGTTTGATCTGCTTGATCACGTAGTGCTCGCGGTCGAGCGGATGTTTGATGTTGTCGATGGGCTCGGGGCCGCCGGTCGTGATGACGTAGCTGATCAATCGGCCCAGCGGCTGCGTCGACTTGCGAGCCGCAACGACGTGCGGCGGCGTGGTCGCCGTGTACTCCTCGGTGTCCTTCCGCAGGCTCTTCTTGTAGACGAGCGCATCGTCCAGCTTGCCATCACGCACTTTGCCCACGATGCCCGCAAGATAGATATCGACCGGCTGATCGGTGAACAGGCGATGGTAGAGCTCGCGCTGAACCTGCTTGGCGAGCGCGGTCCAGTCACGTCGCACGACTTCCATGCCGACGAACTGCACGCCATCGATGTCGTTCGCGTTGAGCAGGCCCGCATAGCGTTTGCTCGCGCCTCTGGTACTGCCTCTCGCGCGCGGCAGGAACAGTCGCAAATAGAGTTTCTCGAACTTGAGCTCGAGCTTGCTGGTGACGCGCCACGCCCCGTCGATGTAGCGCGCGATGTCCTGATTCAACCTGGCCGCAAGCGCCTTGCCCTGCGCGCGCGCCTCCTCCGCGTCCTGCATGCCAGAGCGTACGAACAAGCTGTCGGTGTCGCCATAGAGGACCGTGTAGCCTGCGCTTTCGAACCACTGCTTCGACCACAGCAGAATCTCACGACCGGTGCCCGTGATCGAATTCGCGAGCGCCGGGTTGTAGAACCGGCAGGCCGGCGTGCCAAGCACGCCGTAGCAGGAGTTCATCAGGATCTTGATGGCGCCCGACGCCACCTCATCGCCGTTCTTCTTCGCCACATCGCGCCGTGGAAACAGATCATCGAGCAACCTGGGCAGGATCGCCGGCTCCCGGCGGAATGCGCCCCCGGGCGTCTCGATCAAGTCATCATCCGGCTCGGGCCGCGCCACATACGACAACGGATCGATGTTGAACGTGCGAATGATGCTCGGATACAGACTCTTGAAGTCGAATACCCAGACGTGCTTGTGCAGTCCCGTGAGCGGTTCGAGCACGTGACCGCCCTGCTGAGCCTCGTAGACGCGCGCGTCGCTGGATCGCACCGTCGGCGCGACGATCCCGCGCTTTTCGAGTTCCGACAGATACAGGAAGTCGAAGGAGGCGATGCTGGCGGCAACCCGATCGGGCGTCATGCCGGTCAGCTGACTGCGCGCCACCGCGAGCTGAATCACGTTGAGCTTCGCGACGATCTCATACGCGAGGCGTGCGTCCGTGCGTGCGTACAGTGCAAACGCCGGCAGATCGTTGCGATAGTTGTGCAGGATCTCCGCAAGCCGATCGCGGACATCGCCGTGGACCGCCTTGCCCTCGCCCAGCACTTCACGAGCGACGGCATCGAGCGAGTAATCCTCCATGCGCACGAATGCGCCGCGCAGCAGATCGATGCCGTCCATGACCAGTCGGCCCGGAATGCTCGCCTGCCCGCTGCCGAAATAACCCTCGGCCTTGCGGATCCGGATCGCGCCGGCATCGCGCCCCAGGTTGAACGGATGTCGCAGACGCTGGGCGAGTCGCTGAAGCATCGTCAGGTCGAAGTCGATGATGTTCCAGCCGGTGATGACATCCGGATCCAGCCGCTGGATCCTCTCGCAGAAGGCATTGAGCGCGGAGTACTCATCGAGGCAGCGCGTTGCCTTCTCCGGCATGGGCCGGTCGCTGCCATCGACGATGAGCACCTCGTCGATCTCATTCGAATACATCGAGATCGCGAGCAGCCGCTCGCCCTTGCCGTCGGTTTCGATATCGAATGACAGCACGCGCGGCTCGATCCGCACGTCCGCCGGCGTCATCACGGGATTATCGAAGGTCCAGGTGATGGACTCGCCCGGCGTCGCCTCGCCTTCGATCTCACAGCCGCCCTTGATGCCGCGCTCGATCAGGTAGCGAATGGCGAATCGCACGTCGGCCTCGTAGGTATCGATGCCCGCATCGTGCAATCGATCTCGCAAGCCCGGCACATCGCCGGGCGTTTCCATGTCGAAGCGCGAGACCGGCTCGCCAAGGAACGTGCGCTTCTCCAAAGGGATTGGCCGCTGCGAAGTAAGATGGCTCGCCCGCTCGAGGTCGGCAGTGCGGATATAGAAGTGTGGACGCTGCCGGTCGTCGCGCACCAGAAAGGTCCCGCCGTCCTCCAGCCGCCCATAAATATGAATGACAGGCGTCCTCGACCCGGCCGGGCCGGAGACGATGCGATAACTGGCTTGAAGAATGAAACCGCGGAGCTTGAGCACGGGCGAATTGTGCGCTAAGTGAGGCCTCGCTGCGAGTGCAACTGGCCAGCCTTTCATCCCGCTGTTGCGGGGAGAAAACCTGCCAGAACTGTGAGCGCACCCGATACTTGACATCGTCAAGTAATTGCGCGATGTTTTGTTCGAACAAAGAATTCCGCCGACGAGTGCATCGAAAGCATGGCTGAGGAAGCGGAAATCGGGCTCGCGCCCGCACGGCTATCCTTCGATGAGCAGGACGGAGGCGGCGGGAATCGAACCCGCCTTCCGCACGGATAACGTTGAGAGGCACGAGGGAGCCGGCGCGTCACGCCGTGGACAGGATCAGCATCATGAGTGCAGCCATCGACTCCATCATCTCCGATGTCCGCCAGTTCAATCGCTTCTACACCAAAACCATCGGCGTGCTTGGCGAGGGCATGCTCGGTTGCGGCTACTCGCTGAGCGAGGTTCGTGTGCTGTACGAGATCGCCAATGGCGAAAACGTCATGGCCGCGGACCTGGTGCGAACGTTAGGGATGGATTTCGGCTATGTGAGCCGGATTCTCGCGCTGTTCGAGAAGCGCGGTTTCCTGAAACGCCAGCGCTCCGACACCGACGCCCGCAAATCTCTTCTGATACTCACGACCCGAGGCCGCAAAGCGTTCGAGGCGCTGAACCAGCAGGCTCGCGATGAGATCGCAAAGCTCCTCGAGCCGCTTGCCACCCATCAACAATTGCAGTTGCAAGCGAATCTGCGCCAGGTGCAATCCCTGCTCGACCCCGCGGAACGAAGCACGCAGGTGAAGCTACGGACACATCGGGCCGGCGACATGGGATGGATCATCCAGCGGCACGGCGCGCTGTATGAAAAGGAATATGGCTTCAATGCCGATTTCGAAGCGCTCGTGGCCGAGATCTGCGCAAAGTTTCTGCGGGAATTCGATGCGACCAAGGAGCGGTGCTGGATCGCAGAGCTCGGCGATGCGCCGGTCGGCACCATCATGCTGGTCCGTGGGGCCGAGGGCGTCGCGAAATTGCGATTGCTGCTGGTCGAGGACAGCGCAAGAGGCCTGGGCGTCGGGCGCATGCTCGTGCAGGCGTGCATCCAATTCGCCCGTGAGGCCGGCTACGACGCCATCACACTCTGGACACAAAGCAATCTTTCTGCCGCCCGCAAACTTTACCTATCCGCAGGCTTCAAACTGGAGCATAGCGAGCCGCACGTGAGCTTCGGTCAATCCCTCGTGGGCGAGACCTGGACTCTGCCTCTAAAGTAAGCCGGCGCGCCGGCACTGTTCCTGGAACGATGCCCGCGCTGAATCATTCAGTGAGCACATCGAACGATGGACAAGCGAAGATGGCCACCGCTCGCAAACATCGCTGGTCGCAACGGGTCACCGAAACGAGCGACGCGCTCACCCTGGAGAAAGGCGTCTTCACCCGCAGCAGCGCACGCAGCATCGCTGCCTCCTTGATGCGCTCCGCCGAGCGAAGCCACAAGCGCAAGTCGAGTCCGTATCGGTCCGCGATGTCCATGCTGACCTTCTACGAGAACCGCGCCGGTAAAACATTACCCGCTTCCAGCCGGCGCAAGCTCGAGGCCGCCAAGGAGGAATTGCGCAACCTCTACGGAAAGTCCTCGGCCCAGACATCCTCGGCCAAAGCATCCTCAACATCCGCCCGACAGGCATCCTCCAAAGCGCGCCGTAGAACCGGCGCCCACCGGACATCCTCAAAGGCACGCGGAAAAACGACCACCCGCCGGACATCCTCGAAGGCACGCCGCAACGCCACCGCCCCGACATCCGCGAGGGCGCGACGGAAAACTATCGCCCGACGTCCGCGGCGCAAGACCAACGGCGCCCGCACGCAGAAATAGCCCCAGCCGGCCGTGCGATCCGGGGAACGTTCCCAGGCGCGGCGCGTTGCACCTGCGGTCTTCATCTCACCTCGATCGGGTACCCACCTTGAGCCGCCGTAGCTTCGCATCGCAATTGCGTGAGGGCCTGCCCCATCCCCGTGGCGCATTTTGGGATGGCCAGGGCACGAACTTTTCACTGTTCTCCGCCCACGCCACCAAGGTCGAGCTGTGCCTGTTCGATAACGACGGCCAGACCGAGATTGAGCGGATCGAGCTGCCGGAATACACCGACGAGATCTGGCACGGCTACCTGGTCGATGTGGGCCCGGGCACCGTCTATGGCTATCGCGTGCACGGCCCGTACGAGCCCGAGAACGGCCATCGCTTCAATCCGAACAAACTGCTGATCGATCCCTACGCGCGCGAATTCGTCGGCAAGCTGCAGTGGGACCCTGCTCTGTTCGGCTACACGATCGGCGCCGAAGGCGATGATCTCACTTTCGATGAGCGCGACAGCGCGCCCTTCATGCCCAAGTGCGTGGTCGCCGATTCAAACTTCGATTGGAAGCAGTCGGTGAGCCCGCTCGTGCCCTGGGATCGCACGATCATCTATGAGACGCACGTGCGCGGCTACACCATGAAACATCCGGCCGTGCCCGAGGATCAGCGCGGCACGTTTCTGGGGCTCGCCGCCCCCGAGGTGATCAAGTACATCAAGTCGCTTGGCGTCACCTCCGTCGAGTTGCTGCCCATACACGCGTTCGCGTACGACAGTCACCTGCTCGAGAAGGGTCTCACGAACTACTGGGGCTACAACTCCCTCGGCTTCTTCGCGCCGGACCCGCGCTACCTGATCGATCCGCGTCAGGGCGTGCAGGAGTTCAAGGAGATGGTCGCGCGCTTCCATGATGCGGGACTGGAGGTCATTCTCGATGTGGTCTACAACCACACCGCTGAAGGCAACGAGCGCGGTCCGACGCTTTGTTTCAGGGGCGTGGACAACTTCTCCTACTACCGTCTGATGCCGGACCAGAAGCGCTATTACATCAACGACACCGGCACCGGCAATACGCTCGACATGAGTCACCCGCGAGTGATCCAGATGGTCACTGACAGTCTGCGCTTCTGGGCGCAGGAGATGCACGTCGATGGCTTCCGATTCGATCTCGGCACCATTCTCGCGCGCGAGCCCAACGGCTTCGACAACCGCAGCGGCTTCCTCAAGGCCTGCTCGCAGGATCCGGTGCTCAGTCGCCTCAAGCTCATCGCCGAGCCCTGGGATTGCGGCCCCGGCGGCTATCAGGTCGGCGAGTTTCCGCCGGGCTGGGCGGAATGGAACGATCAGTATCGCGACACTGTTCGTGACTTCTGGCGCGGTGAGGCCTCGGCCGCCAAAGTCTCGCCGCGCCTGTACGGCTCGGCCGATATCTTCAACAAGTTCGGTCGCAGGCCCTACGCCAGCATCAACTTCATCACCGCACATGACGGCTTCACGTTGAACGATCTCGTGAGCTACAACGAGCGGCACAACGAAGCCAACCAGGAGGACAACAAGGACGGCCACGAGCACAACCGCTCCTGGAACTGCGGGGCCGAAGGGCCAACGGACGATGAAGGGATCAACACGCTGCGCGGCCGGCAGATGCGCAACTTCCTCGCAACCCTGCTGCTCTCTCAAGGCACGCCGATGCTGCTTGCAGGCGATGAGTTCGCGCGCACCCAGCAGGGCAACAACAACGCCTACTGTCAGGATAACGACATCAGCTGGGTCGACTGGTCGCTGGCTGAGAAGAACGAGACGCTCGTGCGCTTCGTACAGCAACTGACGGCGCTGCGCGCGAAGTTTCCGATTCTTCGGCGCAACCGGTTCCTCTCGGCGGAGGAGAATCCGCGCATCGGACTCAAGGAGATCACCTGGATCAACGCGACCGGTCAGGAAATGGACGATGAGCACTGGAACGATGAGGGCATGCAGTGCTTCGGCATGCTGCTCGATGGGCGCGCTCAGCCCACGGGTCTGCGCCAACGCGGACAGGACGCCACCTTGCTGATCGTGCTCAATGCGTATCACGACCTGGTCGAGTTCACCTTGCCGGGCGATACGCCCGAGGCGCGCTGGACGCTCTTGATCGACACCAACCTCCCCGATCTGCCGACGGGGCGCAAAGCCATCTTCACGCCCGGTGAAACCTATGGCGTCACGGGCCGATCGCTGCTGGTCTTCAGCCTCGATGCGCAGTCCGAGTCGGTCCTCAATCGCGCCGTGAAGCCTGCGAACGAGCCTGCGCCTGGGAAGTAAAGGTTGCCGCGCACGAGGCGGGCGTGGACACTACGCGACCCTCCGATGGGAGGGGATCCAACTTTTCAGGAGCTGCCCATGAGCAAGATCGAACGCTACGACGTAGGCCCTCGCATGAGCGGCATCGTCGTCCATAACGGCACCGTGTATCTCTCCGGTGTCGTCGCCGAAAAGGCCGCCGGCCAATCGGTCGCCGCACAGACAACAGACATCCTCCAGCAGATCGATGAGGCGCTCGCCTCGGTCGGCAGCGACAAGAGCAAGCTGCTTCAAGCCACCATCTGGCTTGCGGACATGAGCGCCTTCGCGGAGATGAATTCGGTCTGGGACAAATGGGTCAGCCCGGGCAATACGCCGGTGCGCGCCTGCGTCGAAGCGAAACTCGCGCAGCCGCAGTGGACGGTGGAGATCCGGGTGATTGCTGCTCAGTAAACATCCGTCGTTTCGTTACTTTGCAAACGCCGCGCTGGTCGCGGCGTTTTGCTTTTCGGGCGTCGCACTCCTCAGTCATTCCCTGATTCCGCCGCCCGCATTGTTTTGTGGTTGGGTCCACCATCGCGCATCGTGCGGTCTACATTGCAACGCCTCACGGAATAGATCACAGAGGCAGCCCGAGGCCACCGGCCATTCGCCGGAAGCAAGCACCCTGACTCCTCCACATCATTTTCCGCACTGGGGATCCATTGCGCTTCTCCGATCACGCGATTCATGTCTGAACATTCCATTCTGTGGCGACTGGTTTTGTTGGTCTCGAGCACGCTCCTCAAACGAAGCCGGTTTCTGCGCAAGCATGCGACGACGATCGCTTCGGTGACCTTCCTCGCCACAGTCATGATTGCAGGGCCGTGGTTGTACTTTCAGGGCACCTATCAGACGGCGGCGAGCGAATGGCGCACCGTGAGTCTCGATGACGGCTCGATCGCCCGCCTCGGCCCTCGGACACAGATCAAGGCAAGATTCGATCGTGAGCGCCGTCTCGTGACGCAGTCCTCCGGCGAAGCCACCTACGATGTCATCCGGGATGTGTATCGCCCCTTCGTCGTCGAGTGTGGCGAGACCACCGTGCTGGCACTCGGGACGAAGTTCGCCGTCCGATGCGATGGCGATGATGTGAACGTCGTCGTCGTCGAGGGCACCGTCTCGGTGGCTCGCGGCCTGGCTCGCTCCGGCCAGGAGCCTTCCGTCGACTACGTGCGTGCAGATGCCGGCCAGCAGGTGCAGGTGAATCGGTGGACGCCCCTCACGCCGCGGCCCGTCGATGTCGATGTGGCGCTGGCCTGGGAGCGCGGTCGCATCGTCTTTACCGGCGAGCCCATCGAGCAGGCCATCGCCGAATTCAACCGGCGCCATCAGCAGCCGATTACCCTTCCCCGCGTGTACCACCCCGACTACAAAGTGTTTGGCGAGTTCGACCTGACGGATCCGAGGCGCTTCGTCGAGGTCATGAAATCCTCACCGGCCTTGCAGGCGCCGAAATAGCGCTCGCGGAACTTCACCTCGCCGGCTCCGATTGTGTGTTTTTCACCGCAACGGCGCTGAACCATGATCCACCACGTTTCGTTGGGGACCAACGATGTGCTTCGGGCTCGTCGATTCTATGACCCGATCTTCGCCCTGCTCGGCTTTCGGATGTTGAAGTGCGATGACACCGGCGTGCACTATGGGACCGGCGATATACTCTTCAGCCTGGTCGTGCCGACCGACAAGCAGCCGGCCAGTGCCGGCAATGGCGCCCACATCGCCTTCCAGGCCCGCGACCGGAAGATGGTCGATGATTTCCATGCGATCGCCCTGAAGCACGGCGGCCGCAGTGACGGCGCGCCGGGAATCCGCCCGGAATACGATGCCCACTACTATGGTGCGTTCGTGCTGGATCCGGATGGGAACAAGATCGAGGCGGTCACTTACACGGCGAAGTGACCGGCGCGGCCGACTACGGGGTTCCCCGCAGGCGACTCTTGATCGCCAACCCTGTCTTACACCATAAGGACGGGCGGCACTCAGCTAGGGATGGCCGCCTGTCACGCGAGAATCAGACAACGGGTGCCGCGCCTTATTAGTTGTGACCTACCGTGAGGAAGCTCATTTATAGGGACTTAGATGAGTTCGCCCGGTGCCTCGATGGCCTCGAAGGCCACTTCGTTCCCACCGCCCGCCAGAAAGCCGATTGGTGGATCCAGCGGGCGACTGCCCGGTGCCACTGGATTCAAGTGTTCCAGACCGGCAGCCCCGCCACCTTTGCCGGACAAGCCCGGTCGGATGCCGTGATCGTCGCTGCCCCACTCACCGCGGAGGGTGCGCTTCGGGTAAATGGACACGCGCTCGGGCCGGACGAGCTCGTCCTGCTGCGTGAAGGCCAACCCTTCACGTTTGTAAGCCATGATGTGGTGTGCTGGGCCGCGCTCTGCCTGCGAAAGCTCGCACGCCTGATCCCGCCCGAGGTGTTCTCGACGCGCGCAGCGCACGGACCGAGAATCCGCACGCCGCCAGCGCAGCTCGAGTGCCTGCGTCGCATCATCACTCGCACCCTCGCCCATCTCGAGAGCGTCGATTCGTCGGAGCCAGGCGCCGCGACCTTTGCCCTCGAACAAGAGCTCGCGCTTTGCCTCACCCACCTCCTGGAGCACAGCACCATGCCTTCGATGTCTCGTCGCCTGACCCGACCGCCAGTTCCGCGCAGCAGTGTGATTGCTCGCACCTTGTCGCTGATCGATGCGCGCCAGGGCGAGCCGCTTTTCATCAGCGACCTGTGTGGCGCTGCCGGCGTCAGTGAACGAACGTTGCGAAATATCTTTCACGAGTACTTCGGCGTTGGGCCGATGCGGCTGCTCAAAGCGCTTCAGCTGCAGAATATCCGCGTGGCGTTGCTTCGCGCCGATCCGGATCGCGATAAGGTCACGCACATCGCAGCGGAGTATGGCGTTTCAGACTTTTCGTTGTTCGCGCGGAACTACAAGGCGATGTATGGAGAGACGGCGTCGGTGGCGCTTCGGACGCCGCCTGTAAATCCGGACCGAGATCGGGCGAAGTTCGGATGGCTCTATTATGCGGCGCGCCTGGGGGATGAGGATCGCGGCGGTCTGCTGAAGCAGGCGCCGGGTGATGGTGAAGGAAGACATTGAACACGCCATCAGTCCTCTTCAGCGCTCGTCCGCAAGAGCTGGAAGCGGTCAACGAGGAGTTGCCCTCGGCGAATCATCAACTGAATCTCGGCGACGAAGAGCTGAGCGTGGTAAGCGCGCCGCTGCGTGGCGAAGTCGAGGAACTGTAGACGCCGAGCGACGCGCCCAGCAAGGGAAACGTCACGTCCGTTCGTCTGGACGATCAGTGTCTCGTCCGCTGGTTTACATCCGCCGCGACCGCGCTGTTTCCGTTGATGCCTGCCGACGTGGGCACCCGATCACCGATCTATCGCCAGACTTCCGAGATCTCCATTTCATCGACGATGTCCCGGAAGGTGATGCGCACGGGCGTGACCCGTGCGAGGGAGGTTTGCAGTGCTGAAGGACTTTGGTACGCCTGGTGCATTCTGCCCTTCTCTATGCAGTTCCAATTCGCACTAAGCGTGGCGGTCACTTTCACGGACATCACCGCGCGCATCAGCGCAGAGCTGGCGATGAGAGACAACGAACACCGCTTGGCCGCATTCGTCATGTCCAATGCAGATTTTGTCTATCGCATGAGCCCGGATAGATCGCAGATGTGGCAGCTACGCGGCGCAGGACGGATTGCCGACCCGCCTGACCCACTGCCGACTGACTCAGTGCGTACATCCATCCGGGCGATCGCACGCGGATCCTCGAGGCAGCGCGGGTCGGACGATCCGATTGCGAATCGCTGCAGCAGCAGATTCCCCGACGACATGACGCCGGCAGCCAATCGTCCCCCGAGCCAGATGAATGGCAAGGAGCGGTACTAGCGTCGGTTGGCCGCCGCTTCCAACGTGTCGATGATGCGGCCCACGAATCGCTGCTCGGTTTTGGACAATGTCTGCAGCTGCGCGGCGCGATGTAGCGCTCCAGGCGACACCTTGCTCTTGATCTCGCGCACGGGTTGAGCCATGGCGAGCAGCTCCTGAACCGGAATCGAGAAGAATCGAGAGATCCTGGTCAGAACCAGGACGGAGACTCGCCGTTCACCTAACTCGTACGCAAATATCGCCTGTTGTGAGACGCCGATCGCTCGCGCCAGTTCCGCCTGCGTGATTCCACACGTCTTTCGCAATAGAGCGATATGTGCACCCAGCTTCTGGTAATAATCCCGCGAGACTTCCCTGATCGAGGCTTCGTGCCTGATGCTCATGACGCGACCGTCGCCTCATCGAGCCGCTCGATGGATTCCTTGACCCGAGCCCGGATGATGGCGAGCGCCCCGCTCACGTCGAATCCGGCATCATGATCGGTTGCAAACTGGAGGGCGATCAGTAGCGGGTGCGCTTCATGCAACCGGACGATTTCAACCCGAGTCAGCGCGCTCTGCTGCTTGTGTGACTCGAGGATCTGCGATTCGCCTCTCGTTCGCCTCGCCCGCGCGAGTGACCTGCCAACGCTCATGCGGATCTACCTGAATCGACTGCATCGAACCACTGAACCTTAGCCACGGACCATGCCATGGAGGCACAGACGAACGCGGTGAACACCACGTTTGCGATGTCGTCACGGCGACGATCGACGTCGACGTTTGTGGCTGAGGCGGAGCGGCTTGCCAGGCAAGAACGGGCAGCATGCACCGGCGAGACGCCGCATCGCCAGGACACCTCGTCGAGAATGACGAAGACGGCAAACTGGCGCGCTGGCTGGCTGAGACCCGATCCAACCCCGACAGCGGTGGTCGGTGGCGCTCTTCGAGGCCCGCAGATCAAGCGCCTCGATGAGTTCGGAGGTAGGGGTTTGGGCGCGGTTGATTGGTCGGGACGGCGAGATTCGAACTCGCGACCCCTTGCACCCCATGCAAGTGCGCTACCAGGCTGCGCCACGTCCCGACGTTGAACCGTAAAGTCTACACTGCACTTTGCTGAGCAGCAACGGTCGCGCATTCCGGGCATCCAATCCGTGCTCCGGCTGATCCTTTTCCGCAAGTGATCCGAGGCTGGGCGTAGATTCATTCGCTGTTTCGGAAGACCTTCGAATTGTCGCGTTGGCTGAGCAGGGTCACGCGATCTGCCGTCGACGATTGCCGACCTCCGCCTTGGCTTCATTCCGCCGACAGTTGGTCCGGCGATGGCAACTGCATGCGCAGGGTGGCGTAAGCCCGGGTGAGATCCCGCAGCACGATCCTGTATGTCAGACCTCGCCTCTCGGCAATCTGTTTGTAGGTCATGTCTTCGTGCACGTGCATCAGCAGGATCTCGCGCTGACGCGCGGGCAGTCGATCGAGCGCTGCCAGCACGCACTGACTCGCTTTTGCGCGGGCACAGTCATTTTGGGGCTCATCCGCCGACTCGCCGGCCAACTCATCCAACCATACGTCGTCATGTTGCATGCGAACTCGACAGCGCGTGCGCCATTCATGCACGACATTGGCAGCGATCCGAAACAGGTAGGCTTGCGGATCCTTCACCACCACATCATCGCTATAGCGCAGGAGCCTCATGAATACTTCTTGCACCAGATCGTCGACCTCCGCGGATGACACCGCCTTGTTTGCGCCGATCCAGTGCCGAATCGGTTTGCGCCAGCATCGGAACCAATGAACCAGCCGCGTACGTCCATTGTCGCCGGGTTCGCCGGCTCGCTCTGCGCCAGGTGCATTACAAACATCCGCAGATGAAATTCTGGAATCGTGCGCCATGTTGAATGGCTCCTTGATTGCGAACGAGCCACGGACCGTTGCGTCCGATTCCACGCTGACGAGATTTGAATCACGACTTGAGAATTCAAACCTCGATCGTAGCGTTCGACCGGGCACGCCTCGCAAAGAACGTTCACCCCTCAAAATGCGGTGCTCGTCTGCGCGATTGACATCGATGCTACTCAAGTCAGGGACGTCTTCAACATGAGAAACGATGAATGCATATAGATTGTCCACTGTAGTCGACGTTCCCAAAACATCTCAGCGATCGAACGAACGAGAGTTTGTAAAGTGATTTCGCGCTCATTCCCCTCAACCGAGAAACAAACAGAAATATGGAAGCTCCCTTCCGGATAGGAGGAAGTCAGCGGACATCGGATCACATGAAAGCGCGGGTTCGATGCCGTGCCCCGATGAATACCCCCGCGGTTGTGGTGATGCCCCCGAGGCTCATGAACTCGAGGCTGCCCCGCTCATTCTTGTCAGGACGTTCGACCACACGCCTGCGATCGTTGAGCCCTGCTGACGTGATGAACATGAACCCGGCGAAGTTCGTGGACCGAGGCCGACAAGCCACCAAGTGGACATTCGACTGCCACGATGATGAGGTGCCGGAAGGTGACGGGTGCGTCTCAGTCCGATGGAGCCCGGGCGGCCGAGCTATCTGTGGCGTTCCAGGTCAGCCTCTCGGGATGATCGGGTTACGATCGACTGCGCTGAGCGCCTTTTCGCGAGCCATTCATGAGCCAGGTATTCTTTTTCCGTTCTCGGAAGTGGCATCTGCTCCACGTATCGACGGATGTCATCGGCCAGATCCGGCCAGCCCTCCTTCGACACCCTGTGCGCCAGTGCATGCCAGCCGGCCTCGACCTTCCTCCTCGTGCTGAGCAACTGCTGCCGCCCGGACTCCACACGCAACCTGCCACTGGACAATTCTTCGGCGATGGCCTGCAGTCGTCGGTTGACGTGAGTCGACTCACCTCGCCTCGCCGCCCGGAAGATCGAATCATGTTTGCTCTGGCGGCTTTGCCCCCTGACTGCACGGCTCGTGGCGTTTGCTTCGACGCCCTGCGCGCGCAATTGCTCTGCGAAGGATTCGCGCCAGCGATGCAGGGTGCGTTTGTTGACGCGAAGCCGGATGCCTCGCTCACTCACTGCTTTGAGCAGTACATGCACGTGAGGATGTGGCGCGTCGGTGTGAAGCACGAACGCATAGCGATGGATGGCGCCGAATTCCTTCGCGAGGAAACTCCGCGCGGCTCGTCGCACACGCTCCGGTGAGGTGCCTGCTGGCATCGAGAGCATCAGTTTGTGCACGAGTCGGGCAGGTTTCCTGCCTCTGCTTGCAATCAGCTGCACACTGCGCCGATGCTCATCAAGATCCAGATTCCATTGCTCGAGCAATCCTTCTGCCAGCCGCCTGCCTTCCAGCCGCTCCCCTTCGTCGGACTCGAGCGCAAGCTGCCCGCCGCGGCCGATATAGTCGACGTGCCTGCGCACCGCGCTCATCTCGGCGCTGCCTTTGGGAAGCACCTTCACCATCACCTCGGGGGAGCGATGCACGGTGCGGGCGATCAACGCGATTTCTGCGGGAGACAAGCGATCCCGTCGCCCGGGCCCGCGTCGGCCGTGGCTTGCAATGTCGAAGAGCGGCTGACCGCCCGGGACATCAATCTTGATCGTCGGCATATCCGATCACCCAGCTGCGCAGATTGGCATTGAGTAGTCCCTTCACGTGGGCACGCAAGGAGTCACACACGCGAAGCAGCGCGTGCAGATCGCCTCGGGAGAGGCCCGCGGGCCGGGCGCCCCCATTGACGGCGCGTGCGATCTGGTTGAGGTTGCGGCCGATGGCGCCCAGTTCAGCGACCGAATCTTTGAGTGCCGTCAACTCCGCGGCGGGCAGGGGCGCGAGGTGACGCAAGTGTGCGCGCAGGAGCACCGAAACATACGTTGCCGCCGGCAGGCCTCGCGCCGCTGCTCGTTCGCGCAGGATGAGCCTGTCATCGGGCTTCAGGCGAACGAACACCCGCGTGTTCTTTCGATGAGGCTCGCGGCAACTTCGACCATCGCGAAATGTCGCCTGCCTTCCACGGCCGGCGCCGGACGCCTCCAGCGCCTGTTCGATGGCACGCCTGAGCCAGGCCGCCTCCGTCAGGTATGCTTCGGCCGCGGCGGTTCCAATCAGCCGCTTCATCTCGCATGACACTCGTGTCTTCAGGAAGTTTGCGTCGCGCATGGCGACATTTGTGGCCCATTACCTGCCGCGAAACTATCCTGCGTTTCGCGCTTTTTTCGGCCGATACCCTCCCTTGACTGTGTCGGCGATCTTTGCTCCCACGACCGGGGCACTGACTGACCGATGTGCGGAGTGACTCGACGCCGAAAGCACCAAGGACGCCGCTGCCCGTTCGCTTCCGGCGGATCGCCTGGCGGGAGGGATCAACGCCACTGCCCTTGGCTGCGGGGACCAAGATCATCCGGAGGACGAGTTGATCGCCCTCGCCGCCGGGCCGCCCGTGACGCAGGGCGCATCGATCCGCGGCACAGTTCTGCCCGCACAATCTCCACGTGTGAGGGCGCGCGCCACCCGAGCCGCACCACGCCGTGGCGGACCTCGAGCACCGTCACCTCGATCTGCCGATGGACCCGAATCACTTCGCCGATGCGGCGCGTCAGAACGAGCATGTCGCGTTTCTCCAAAGGGATCGATCCGTGACGCCGGATCCGTGCGTGGAAAGAGGCTATCGCCCCGGGGGCGGGACGCGGCACGTCAATGATCGGGCGATCGGCTCGTTTCGGGTTGCGCAGGATCAGGCGTTTTGTGATAGGACGCGACGGCGCTTGAGATCCTTCGCACGTGCGCTCCGGCGCGGCAGGACGCGCCATCGTGACCGTCACGGCATGGCCGCGCGTGCAGAGGCATCGAGAGGGGGCGCGAAGCGAAGAGAACAGAACAGAACAGAACAGAACAGAACAGAACAGATGAGAGGCGAAGCGCCGCCTCCCATCCGACTCCGGGCGCGTGCGTTACGAGGGTGACTGCATCTTCTGCAACATCGGGATGACTTCAGGATCCACGAAGACGCAGGGCGTCTGCGGCTCGACCGCGACCTGAAAGAGCGCCGCGAAGGTCTTTCTCTTCAAGTGCGCAAGTCGCCCCGTCCGATACACCTGTGCCGGCGAGCGCCTGTCACCGGCCTCGCAGGACCGCTGTGCTTCGGACACAGATCCCATCCAGTGATCGTGTGAGGCGCCATCGATGGCGCAAGCCGCAGCTCGAGCAGCCGTGCGCCCGTCTCAAAGGGCTTTGCGCACACCAGACACACGCGTTGTTCCATCGAGACATGTGATTTCTCGCTCATGGTCTTCTCCGGTGCATTCGGGTCGGGATTGGCCGAGCGGTCCCCTCACGGGGGGCGTGCCGTCGGAGTGAACGGCGGCGTATCGGGGAATACATGGAGGGGACCCGCGTCTTCGCGGAGCGGCGGCCGTTGATGCCGCGAAAGCCCGCCCGGCATTCACGTCGACGGCGCGCGCCGCGTGATACGCTGAAGCCACCGGCGATCCCCCTTCTCGCCGGCCCGGTTCCATGCGCACCTCAAGAAAAAGAGAGGACAGAAAGATCTGTCCTCTCCGCCTCGAAGCACGCGGGGTCAGTTCAGATCCCGCTGCAGGATCTCGGCCACCTTCTGCAGCGTTCCCCGCGGCACGTAGGCGCACGGCAGCGCGGGTCGCGTGTCGGTCTTGAAGATCGAGACGAACGTCTCACGGGTCAGGTGCATGACGGGGCCGGTTCGTTGCACCTCCTGCAGCGGCAGCGGATCGCCGGAGCGGTGCACGCTCATGTCGAGATCACACTCGACCAGCGCCACGAAGCCCTGCCGGTGCATCCGGGCGTCCGTCGCGCACAGTTCCCAGCCGGCCACGGAGCGGCCGGCGATCAGATCTCTTTCGACGACGAGCGTGCCGGCCTCAAAGGACTGTCCGCACACCACACAGGCGCCACGCTCGAGGGGAAGGTAGATCTTGTTGCTCATGGTCTCTCTCCGATTCGTCGGGGCGGGATTGCCCGAGCGGCTCCATCACGTCGGGCGCAGGGTCGAGCACGCGGTGGTGGATCGTGGAATAAATGGAGGGGACCCGCGTCTTCGCGGGGCGGCGGCCGTTTATGCCGCGAAAGTCGCCGCCGCGTGCTCGAGGCTGCGCACGAGGTGATACGCTGAAGCGACCTTGCAATCACACCGCCTTCTCTTCATCTTTCTTTCTTCATCTTCTGTTCGCTTCGCAGGCGGCTTCATCCGCGCTTGCGCCCCACGCGCCGCGCATCGGATGACAGGAACATCCCGAAGCGCGCGGGATGTCCCCATCGGGCGCACCGGGCGCTACCAGGCGATGAGCTCATTCATCCGGCCATCGCCCAGATGCTTCACGACGCGATTGCCGCTCTTGGCCAGCGCGTCATAGGCGAGCTCGCTCCACACCGAGGCCGGCGCGACGATGTGCAGCCGCTCGAGAACGCGGCGGATCGAGCGCCAGTCCGTCGGGTCATAGGTCACGTTCAGATCCGAGGCGTAGGCGAACACTGAGCCGGTGCGTGGATCCACCCAGCCGATGTGCAGATAGAACGAGCCCGAGGGGCGATCGTGACCGACCGTGACGCGTATCGGATGCTCCTCGAGCTTCGCATCGAAAATGTGACGGCTCATGACACACACTCCGTGGAACCTCAGGCGGATTGCCTGCGCAGCGTGCGCGCCGGATGTTTCTCGTGAAGTGCCAGGCCGCTTGCGCCCGGCGAGTCTGTCCGCAGACTCGGCCTGGCACTTCAGGAGGAACATCTGGCACGCTGAAGCCGACAGGCCATCCTCGGCTCCGTTCTGCCGCCTCATGCAGGCGTGATGCGACGGGTCCGAGGGCTCGGGAGGATGCATCCGGCGAAAGGGAAAGGAAGGACGCAGGGCGCCCTTCCCGAAAGCTCACGAGGATCATGCGATCTCGAGCATGGCCCGATCCCACAGGCCGACGTTGAGCCGCACGTCCTCGCGGATGGCGCGGATGCCTTTGGTCTTCACGATGCGATCGCCGGCCGTGCGGCGTGTGAGCCCGCCGCGCAAGAGGTGCTCCTGCACCACGTTGAAGGTGCGCCACAGATCGCAGCCTTCATCCGACGCACGCTTCGGGCGCAGCAGATCCGCCGGCGCCACGGCGACACCGGGCGCCTCCTGCGGATAGCGCAGCCGTAACGCATCGCTCGCAAAGGCCATGCGTGCGGCGGGCGCAAGCTCGCGGCGCTGCATGCGCTGGATGGTCTCACCCAGCGCGCTGAAGCGCTCAGCCACCGCGAGTGCCGCCTCCAGCAGCTGCCCCGTCGTCGTGCCGCGATGGGGCACCTTCCACACCGGAAACACGCTGTCGCCCACGATCAGGCCGTTGGCGCAGATCGCACGATACAGCGCGACTCTCAGGTGATAGGAGGTGGAGCCATCGTGTGAGTTGAGCAGCAGGATCTCCGGAATCACCTCATCGACGATGAGGTGCGCACGACGCGCTCGGAAGCGAAGCGCATGCGCCGCGTATGAAGGCTCACGTGTGCGGCTGTGAGACTGCCGCGCCTGCACCACGCAGAAACCGGCGCGATCCAGGGTAGCGATCACCTGGGCGGTGGGCACGAACGTGTAACGTGCGCTCATCTTCTGGTGGGCGGCGCTCGCATACACCGCCGGGGTCAACGTTCGCAGCTGCTGCGCACTCACCTCCGTTTCAAACGCATCGGCGTAAGATACTTCGGCGCCGAGAAGCTCGTTCACGGTCTTCATGAGGATGCCTCGAAGTCTGATCGGGCGGGATTGCCCGAAGGGCACTGAAATCCCGGGACGCACGCGGTCAGGGATCGAAGACCGCCGCTTGCGGCGGCGAGCGCCTCCGCGCTCGTCCTTGACGGTGGGCGGCCCGGGATTAGCATGGAACGATCAGCAACCCGCCCCGCTTTGCTGGATTCTTTTCTTGTTCCTTCGGTCTCGTGTTCGTCGTTCCTGCTTCGTTCCCATACTTTTCATTCTTTTCTTTCTTCTCTTTCTTTACTTTCTTTCTTTTCTTTTTTTTTCTTTCCTCTCTTTCTTGTCTTCTTGGCTTTCATCACTCCGCGTGTGTTTCCAGGCTCGTGAGCTGCGCCCGCAGATCACGTGCGATGCGCTCGCGCGAGCTCGCCTCGTGTCCGCGGGTGCGGGGGATGCAAGCGACCGGCGCCTCGAGAGATTTCATTCCCATCGCCATCATCACCTGAGGTGAGCCACGCGCCGTTCGATGTGCGCTCTGTCGTGCGGATCGAGCGCGTCGGCCGCGAGCCGACATCGCTCGGGCCGTCCGCTCACGGGTGCGCTCCGCAGGGCATCGAGCGGGAGCACCTTCACGCG
Source organism: Steroidobacter gossypii (assembly GCF_016801985.1). Lineage (GTDB taxonomy): Bacteria > Pseudomonadota > Gammaproteobacteria > Steroidobacterales > Steroidobacteraceae > Steroidobacter > Steroidobacter gossypii. Next base: position 1,472,994 of record NZ_JAEVLS010000002.1, read on the forward strand.
CGGCGTGCCGGACACCGTGATGAGAAACGACTCACCCCGCGCGGCCTGCTCCACCAGTTCAGGAAGGCGCGCTCTCGCTTCGTGGATGTCGATCGTTCGCATGGGAGCCGTGCCCGTCTTCGAGGTGTCTCGCGTGGGGGCGCCAATGTGATGCAACGAGGGCGACGCATCAAGCGCGTGCTGCACGTTTGTTTACTATAGTGAACAAGCGTGCCGCGATCGTTGACAGGAGGATGTTTGTATCGAAGCGCAGGCGCCTGGCGTTGCGCCTCTAGCGGACCGGATCGTCGCGCCTGCGCGCGCGGCCGGGCGCGCGCTTGTGATCTGCGCGCTCGCGCAGGCGCAACTCGGGCAAGGGCTCGCCCTTCGCCGTGGATCGCTCGATCGCCTCGCGGATCAACTTGAGGAAACGTTCGCGATCGGCGGCGTCCGGCAGGCGCTGCTCGGCGAGCGCCTGCGCCGCGCGCAGGCTCAGGAACGTGGCGGCGAGCTCCGGATGCTCGGCGATCGCTCTGGCGCGATCCTGCTGATCATCACGCGCGAGGCGCGCCGCACGCGCCCGCGTCGAGTAGTACTGCACCTTCTCCACCTTCCATTCATTGCGATGGGCCTCCTGGTGCGTCTGTGAGATGACCCGTCCCTGTGCGTCGCGCTCGCGGTGGGTCACCGTGAACGCGCGGCGCGCCATGAGCTGCACGCCGACCACATCGCCGATCTGCGGGCGGGTGTGCGCCTGCTCGATCGCGCGCTTCAGATCCTTGCCCCACAGCCGCTTCTGTCGGCCGAGCGCGATGAGCTCGACGTAGTAGGACATCTCCTCGCCGCGCCGGAACTGATAGGGTGCGGCGCCATGTCGCTGCAGCCGGCCCACGATGGGCGCCTGCGCGGCGCCGAGGCTGCGCTCGCTGCGCGAGCCGAGTGCGCGATCACGCCCGACAGACACGTCCTTGCGTCGATCCCGATCCACGATCCGACCGCCTCACTCACGCAGCGGCGCCGCCGTACGTGCCGGCGAGGCCTGCGTGGCGGTGCGTGCGCCGCCCCGCGCGCGCAGTTCCAGGATCTTCATCGGCTCGCCGCGTGCAATCGCATCGGCCATCGCGTTTCTCACGAGGTGCACGAACCGGCGCTGATCCTGCGGATGTTTCAGGCGCTGTGCGATGAGCTCCGCAAGACGCAGCTGCAGGTAGGTGCCGGCAAGCTGCGGATGGTGGTGGGTCGCAAGCTTCGGTGAGAGGGAGGCATCGCGCACCACGCGTGAGAGCCGCTCGCGCTCATCGAAGAAGTCGCGCGTCTCGATCGCGTAGCGATGGGCGGCCGCGGCGGCGCGCTCCCCGGGCGCCTGCCGATCCTTGCGCCGCGACGTGCTGCGTCCGGCCTCCACGCGACGAAGCACCACCTCATCGCCGGGCTGCGGACGGGACAAGGCAGCCTGCAAGGCGCGCTTCAGATCCGCTCCCCAGAGCGTTCGCTCGCCCTCGTGGGTGCGCAGCCTCACGAAATAGGACATCTCGCGGCCCGCCTGGCGCCGGTACGGCGCGGCGCCATGATCGATGAGCCGCCCGCGCCACTGCCGGGGCGTGGTCGTGACCTTCGCCCCGGCGGGCAGCTCAGGCATCGCTGCACGCCGGCGTGGCACTCGCGGCGCAGGCTGCGGTGGCGTGGCTTGCGCGGCTGCCGGTGCGGTGGACGCAGGCTCACGCGCCGGCGCATCCGTAGCGCGCGGCGCGCGCGCCGTACCGGGCGGCGCCTGCGCGCTCTTCTCGAATGCAAGCGCTTCACCGCGCACGCAGAGTCCGGCGCGCCGGGCAGCGAGCGCCATCTGCTGCCGGAAGGCCTCGCTGCCGCTGATCGTGATCTCACGCCAGCCACGGGCCTGCGCGATCGCGGCGAGGCTTGCGATCACCTCCGGGTGTTCGCCGCGGGTGATGAGCCGATCGCCGCGATCGACGAACGCGGGCTCGCCGCCCGGAAAGTAGTACGTGTTGCGTTTGATCACGAAGCGCCCGCGGATGTCCTCGGGCACCGGCAGGGTTCGCGCCGGTGCGCGTGCCACCTCGGCCTCGGACGCTTCGGCACGTGCCTGCGCACGTGCACGGGATGCCTCCGGCCTGCGTGCGCGCACGGCAGAGGCGACCGGCGAAATCGCATTCTCGGGCGCGCGGCTGGCATCGAGATCCGGCATCGAGCTCGATCCGGACCTGGACGTTGATGTGGAGCGGGCCGTGGGCTTGCGCTCGCCCGCCGCCTTGCGCGCCTGCGCGCGCTGCTGCTGACTCATGATCGTCCTCCTGAGCCTCCGACGTGCTCACCTTTCAACGCGGCGATGAAGCGATCGGCCGCCACCTGAAGATCCTGATCGCTCACGCGCTCACCGGGCGCGGTGTCCGGAAACACCACCTGAGACAGATCGAGATCGAAGTCCTCGAGCGTGAGCGCATCGATGCGTTCGATGTCCTCGGGCGTCGCCCGCCGCAGCCGGCGGTGAGCGGTGGCGGCGGATGCCGGCGGCGGCGCGTCCGGGTCGCCCGCCGGCGTGGTCGCGGCGAGCACCGGTTCGATGGGCGCAACCGCAGGCGGCGGCATCACGCGCGCGGCGAGCCAGGGGATCTCGTAGTAGCGGATCTTGCGGGCGAGGATCGGACGGATGCCTTCCATGAAGATGAGCGCCTTGTCGGTGCCCATGTCTCGCACCTCCTGCGGCAGCATCAGCGCCCGGCGCTGTTCGCTCACGCTCAGGTTGTGATGCCGGCGCGTGCTGCTTGCGAAGAACGCAGGCTTCGAGTGCGAGGTCACCTTCACGGTGGTGGAACCGAGCTCGCGCGAGAGCTCCTCGGCCTCCTCGATGTCCTTGGGCGCGAAGTAGATGCGCCCGGCGAGGGTCTTCAGCAGCGTGCGGCTGCCGTGCTCGCCATAGACCTCGCGCAGCTGCGAGGGCGTCTGCATCACGAACAAGGTGCGCAGGTTGAATCCGGGGGTGAAGCCGCTCGCCTGCGCGATGATGGGAATGCGCCCGAGCGCCGGTCCCTCATCCATGAGCAGCGCCAGCTGATGGCGAAGCTCCGGGTTGTGCTCGGGCAGCTCATCGGTTTGAAGGGCGATGGTCTGCTGGAACAGCAGCGCGAGCAGCGGCTGCAGCCGATGCAGATCCTTCGGGCGCACCGCGATGTAGAGCGACATGCGCCTGCGCCGGAACTGCCGCAGGTCGAAGTCGCTCGCGGCGGTGGCGGCATCGAGCCGCGGGTTCGCCCAGAGCTCGAGGCGCGAGGTGAAGGTCTTGCGGATGCTCGAGGCCGTCTGGGGCGCAAGATCGATCACATCCGACAGCGCCCGCACGCACTGCTCCGGCAGCGGATGCGCCCCTTTCATCCGCCCCTGGATCACCCGCCGCCAGTGCGCCGAGAAGCCCTCTTCATCATCGGCCATGCCCTGACGCAGGATCTCCCCCACCGTGCGCGGCAGCGAGGGGGTTGCGAACACATACAACCCGACCCCCAGAAAGAGCGAGCGCGCCGAGGCCATCCAGAACGGATCGCCACTCACCGGATCGGGAAAGAGCATGTTGGCGATCAGCTGCAGATCATCGATCTGCTCACTCAAGGACTCACCCACGTAGTCGAGCATGTTCCATCGATGGGTGCGGCCGTCGGCGGCGAGCGGATCGAACAGAAACACCTCGTTGCCGGCCGCCTGGCGCCAGCCGGCGGTGAGCGTCCAGTTCTCCTTCTTGATGTCCACGCACACCACCGAATCCTCCCAGGTGAGGAGGTTCGGGATGACGACGCCGACGCCCTTGCCCGAGCGCGGCTGCGCCGAGAGCGCCACGCCCTGTTGTCCCGGCAACGTGATGAAGCGATGTGACCAGGGCCACCCCCCGCGCAGTTCCCCTAAGATCAGTCCTTTCCCGGTGAGCAGCCCCGCCTGCCGGATCTCGTGCGTCCGCGCAAAGCGCGCCTGCCCGTGCAACGGCGCGCGGCGCGGCACGAGCGCGAGCGCACCGGCGCCCGCCACCGCCGCAAGCCCCACCCCGGAGCACCACCACAGGTACTGTCCGATCCGCGGCACATCACCGTACCAGTAACCATAGCGGGCGATGGTGAGCGGTGAGGCCTCGCTCACCGGGACGCCGAGCGACAGCAGCAGCAGGCAGCCGGCCACATACTGGGCCGCGATGAGGGCGATCAGAAGCCCGCCGATGAGCTTCGCCATGGGCACGCGCGCACGCATCGATGCCCCGGGTGTCACCTGCGTGCGATCAGCGTCCATGCGCGCCTGCCTGCCTGCGGGCGGGCCGATACCAGATCTCCTGGATGAAGCGCTCGTGATCACGAACGCCGAACTGCACCACCACATCGATCACGAGGTACAGCAGTTGTTTGATGTCGGCGCGCGACAGCGCCCGGCCGCCGGCGCTTTGTTTGATGAGCAGCACCAGCTGCTCGAAGGCGAGCTCGCAACTGCCCGCGTGCACGCTCGTGATGGAGCCCGGATGCCCGGAGTTCACGTTGCGCAGGTAATCAAAGGCCTCCTCGGCCCGCAGCTCCGCGAGCAGGATCCGATCGGGGCGCATGCGCAGGCAGGCCTCGAGCAGCTGCTTCGGGCTCACGCGCGCGACGCCCTGATCATCCTTGCTGTAGAAGAGCCGCACGTGGTTGGGATGCGACTCGAGCGCCAGCTCCTTCGCATCCTCGATCGTGATCAGCCGCTCATCGGCCGGGATCTCACGAATGAGCGCCTTGGTGAAGGTGGTCTTGCCGGCGCCGGTGGGCCCCGAGACGAGGATGTTCTGTCGGCTCGCCACCGCAAGCTGCATGAACTCGACGTACCGGCGCTGCCCGAGCAGGCGTGCAAGCTCGCGCGGTGTCGCATCCGCCGCCTCGCCCGAAGCGCGCGTCGCCCGAAACAATCCGCGCGCGGCGAGCTCGGCCACCGACCACACCTCACTCGCCGGGCGCCGGATCGCGATCGCCACCGTCTGCGGCGTCGTCGCCGGCGGCAGCACGAGCTGCACGCGCGCACCACCGGGCAGCGATGCCGACAGCAGCGGCGACTCCTCATCCACGCGCTGCCGCGTGGCATGCGCGATCAGTTTGGAAAGCCGCAGGCACCAGGAGAAATCCGCCGCCGGCAGCGCCTCGCGCCGCCAGCCGCGCGCGGTTTCCAGGAACAGCTCGCCGGGGCGGTTGATGCACACCTCGGTGATGGCAGGATCTTCGAGATACGGCCGCAGCGGCGCCAGCGTGAGCGCAAGCGCCGAGCGCCCGGCGGCAAGCACCGGAGGCTCCGCCACCGCCGGCGTCAGCACGTGCGCGCACGCAGGCGATGCGCTATCGATCGGTGGCGGCGCGCAGCTCATAGACGCTCCTGAAGTCCAGATCCCGCGCCACCAGCACCGAGATGCGATCGCCGTGACGCTTGGTGACCGTGGGCGGAATGTGCAGCGTGCTCTTCAGCACCTCGGTCATCACATCGCGCGAGCCGGCCGGGTTTACGATCACGGCATCGCCGTCGTTCTGCCGTTGCACGCCGGCCTGCACCGCCCCGTCGATCACCGAGATCAAAATCGCCGCCCCGAAGCGATCCCAGAAATGACGATCGACCTCCCCGGGCAGTCCGGCGCGTCCGAGCGCATCGGTGCCCGGCGAGGCGAGCGGCACCACCACCCCGCTGGGCGTGCGCGCCTCGGTCCACAGCACGAACACGCGGTTGGAGCCGGCGCGCACCTGCCCGCGCGTCTCACCGATCAGTTTGCTGCCGCGCTCGAGCAGCACGACCGAGCCATCGGCGCCGAAGGTGTCCGTCGCCGTGACACAGGTCGTCATGCCCGGAAGTGCCGAGTTGATCGCGGTCTCGAGCGTGCAGTCGAGATGCGCGCCCTTGGGCAGCAGCAGCTGGCGCGTCGGCAAGCGCTGCGCCCGCGCGGCGGCAAGCACCGTGGGCTCGAGCCGTTCGGTGAGCTCGCTTGGCCCGCCGGGCCTTTCACTCCCAGGCGTGGCGCCCGCCGGCGCCTCGCCGTCGAATGCGTCGGATGCGTCGAATGATGCGGCCGTGCGCCCGCGCGCCTCCCCGCCTGATGCCTGTCCAAGGCGCGTCGCCGACACGAACGCTTCACCGGCGAGACGCCGATCGGCGCGCTCGCCGCGCTCAGGCGCGAAGGACGCGGTGGACTCGAGCTTGCGCGTCTCGCGCCAGGACATCGAAGGCTCGGAGAATGTTTCTTCAGGGAGTGACGGCGCCGGCCCCAGCATGCGCTCGAGGAGCGGCGGATCGATCCTTCCCAAAGGCGGCAGCGCCATCGACGGATCCACACGCGCCTCCTGCATCGGCTCCTCGCGCGCCGCGCGTCCGTCCTGCGCCAGCGCATGCTGGTAGTACCAGATGAGGAAGGTCGTCATGACGATCACGCCCAGCGCAAACGCCGCAAGGCTCGTGAGCCGCGTCTGCAGCGATCCGGCGCGGAAGGTCGCGGCGACGCCCCGTTCGAAGGGAACACCCGCCTCTGACGGATCCGCGGTCATGCCGGAGGCTTCATGGCCAAGCGACCCCAGCCACGCGCGCAGGTGAGAGACGAAGCTCACGGTCGCTCTCCCTTCGACTCACGCACCACCGACGGCGCAAGCGTCCCGGAGGACAGGCGCTCGGCCTGGCCTTCGAACGCCTGGTTGACGATGCACGCGGCGAGCCGGCCCCGACGCAGGATGAACGAGCGCGCCACCCGATGGATGATGAGATCGCCCTGCTCGATGCTGAAGTTGAGCAGACTCTCGCTGCCATCCTCATTGCGCACGAACACGGCCGGCCACTCGCTCTTCGCGCCGAAGGTGAGCCGCGTATGCACGCCATCATCGAACGCGGCAAGCGGCTTCAACGACGCGGGCCCGCGATACCAGTAATCGCGGTTCTGGGCCCGCTCGTTGCGCGCGCTTGCCAGCGCCTGGTCGATCCGGCGCCGTGCCGGGTCGCCCTCCTCGGGTGAGGGCGGATAGACGAATCGCACGACATACATCGCCTGCGCGCCGTGCGCATCGGGCGCGCCGCGCGAGACGGTGTAATGAAAGCGATAGGCACGCCGGTCGGTGTACACGACGAAGTTCGTGCCCACGTTCGCCGCGCGCGGCTTCACGATGAGCTGGTGTTGGTGCGCGCCGAACGTGATGCCTTCCAGATCCCCGCCGCCATGACCTTCGAAGACTTCCCCGGGCTCGAACACGAGCTCGATGCTGTAACCGACGAACCCGTAGAGCCGATAGATCTCATCGGGATCGTAGGTGACCGTGCGCACCCGCGCATCGGTGACCCCCGCTGCCGGCACCGTCTCCGCCTGTGCCGCGCCGAGGAGCGCGCCCGAAACAAACATCGCGACGACGAGGTGACGACAGAGGCGCATCAGGTTTCTCGTGCTCATCGGGCGCTCGCCTCCATGGCCGTCGGATGTGTGCTCGTCGGATGTGTGGCCGCCGTGCCCGTGGCGGCGTCCTGCCCCAGCACCTCCGGCTCCGGCTTGAAGTCGAGAATGCGAAATCCGAGCGGATTCCAGGCGCGCTGCTGTCGCGCCTGCTCGCTCCACTCGCGCCTGCCGGTGAGTTCGGCGGAGCTTGCATACGCGTAGCGGATGGTGGCGACCCAGTAGCTCACGTGATCGACGCCGTTGCCGCCGACACGCCGCACCTTCATGTAGCGCACCTGCGCAAGATCGCTCTGCCCGCCCCCGCGCTCGAAGAAGCTCACCGAGCGCACCTGGGCGCGCACCGTGGTGCCATCCTTGTAGAGATTGAGCGGTGAGGACGGATTGGAGCGCGCCCACGCCGCCGCCCACGCCTGGTTGCGCTCGGCCGAATGAAACGATCCGCACTGGGCGTAATCGCTTTCGGCGGTGGCGAAGTTGAACCGCTCGCAGGTGGTGACATAGAGCGTCAGCAGGTGTCGCGTGAGTGCTTGTGGCAAGTCCTCGCTTCCCGCGAACACCGGCACCGTATCGACGACGCCCGTCGCGGAATCGACCCGGATCAGAAAGGGCTGCGTCTGTTTCAGCGGACTCATCACGACGATGGCCGCGGTCGCCGCCATCGCACACGCCCAGCCCGCGCAGGCAACCCAGCGCGTCGTGCGCAGCGTCGCCTGCCGGTGCGCCTCCCGATCCGCATCCCAGGACGCCGCCTCCGCGAGATACGCGTCGACCTCACTCATGCGCTTGCCGCTGCGAGGAGCGGTCCTCCATGTCTTGACCGACGTCGGCGCCAGCATCTCTATCTCTGTCGCCCGCTGTGTCCGCCTCCATTCCCACGGATGAAAGAACATTGATGGGCTCGAGACGGCCATCGCAGGAGGGCGCGTTCATGGCGCACCCCTGCAGCAGCGCGAGCGCGGACACGCCGATGAGCATGCGCCGCCATCGTCCTTCGCCCGCGGGCGCGCGACAGCACCGAACAACCAGATCCACGATCCTCATGAATGTGACTCCCTGTCTCTTACGCGGATCCAACCGAATTGGGCCGGCGCGCCGCGCTCCACAGCGCACGCGCCGTCCTTGATAATCCCTGTCGCGAGTAGTAACCCGCCTTGCGCGTGAGCGAATCGAGCCGGCCGGTTTCGCGGTCCATGAGCCCCCGACCGAAGTCACGCGCGCCGCTCGATGCCGTATCGAGTCCCCACGACACCGCCGCGCTCACCACGCCAAAAGAACTCAGCGCAAGCCCGCTCGCAAGACCCGCAGCGATGGGCATCACCTGGCGCATCACGAGCAAGGTGAGCCCCGCCGCGACACACAATCTGATTGCGTCAGCCACCTGCACGTTCCCTCCGGTCGCAAGCACATGGTCAGCAGTGCGCGTCACTACGGTCAACATGAGGGCTGCAACGAGACCGACGAGGATCGTGATGAATGCGTAGTTCGCGAGCTGCGCAATCCAGCTCTCAAAGAACCTCTTGGTGGTATCGAACATGAGCAGTGCGATGAAAAATGGCCCTAGAGCCAACAACACCGACAATGCGATGCGTGAGAGCACCAGAAGAAACATCGTGTACACAGCTGTCACGCCGACGATGATCTGCACACCAAAGGCGGCGAAGTAAACAGATAGGTCAAACTCAAGAAGGCTCGCGCGCTGACTGAGAGCCGCCGCTACGTCGTTACCCGCAGCGAGTACTCCATCCACCACGACAACAGAATCATGATGACCGATCACGTGAGCGGCTAGGACGGAGGGTGCGAAGAAGAAAGTATCAACGATGATCTCGTTGTAGTACCACAATGAGAGTGAGATACCGAGAATGATCGCTAACAAGAATATCCTCTTGACGCCGGTAACAAATGGCTCCTCGATTTGGCCCATCAGATGCAGGTATCCCCAGACTACGATGTAAAGGGTCGCCAGAGTCACGATCACAGGCTCCAGGACTCCAGCGATTGTCGCGGTGGTACTACTGACGTAATCCTCGAGGATTCGATTCAGCCAGGCGGAGAACTCCGCAAAGAATCCCATGGCCCTCACCTATCCTTTGGTTGACATCCGATGATCTGATGCGACATGGCGATCATTCACATCCAATGCCTTGTCACAGCCCGATCGGCGGCAGATCTCGCAGCGATCCGAACGCATTGATCGCCTCCTCTCGCATTCGCTGCTCGCGTGCCGCCTCCTCTGCCTGCGCCAGCTGATACAGCACCTGCAGCTTCGTATTCTCATTCATCAGCATGGTGCTCTCGGCCTGGATGCGCGCCTGCAGATCGAGTACCGCCTTCTGATCATCGGCGCGTCCGATCGCATCGATGAGCTGCTGGATGGATCCGAACCGATCACCCGATCGATTCAGGGCCTCTCTCGTCATCACCTGCAGCATCGCTTTGGAGCGACGGGACGACTCGAGCAGCTGCCGATCGGTCTCTGACAGCGAGTGAAGCTGAGCGGGAGTGAGCACCGCGTTGTCCGCGATCACCCGCTGCATCTCGCGCGCGATCGCGCCGTAGCTCACGCTCGTCTGACTCAGCAGCTCGGCAAGCTCACGCCATTGCCCCGGCAGATAGTTTCGAGGCACATCGGAGAGCAATCGCTCCATGCCCCTGCGTCCGGAGATGGATCGATACTCCGCCTCGGCCTGCGCGAGTTGATCGCGCGCGGTCGAGAGCTGCTCCTGCATCGTTCTGACCTGCTGCATCAGCTGGGTGATGGCGCCCACATCCACCACCGCCCACTGCGCGTTCGCCATGGGCGCAAGGCCCATCAAAAGCGCTGCCAAACCCGCCAAATGCGTCCATCGGTTCGCTTTCATGTCGCACTCCATTGCATGCGTTTCACGGTCCACCATTGCCATCCATGAACCGGGACAGCCACGCGCCCGGATCCGATCCGAACTGCTCGATCAGCCGATGCAGTCGATCGATCCCTTCGCGCCGGGCCGAGATCACCGAGAGCTCCGCGGCGAATCCGCGAAGGTCGAGCTCGCACAGCACGCTTGCGTGCCCCTGCTTCACCAGGAACATGCGCGAGCCCGGCTCGATCTGCTCCTTGATCAGCGTGAACTCGCGCTCGGTGAGGCCGAACCCCTCGATGTAGTCGTCGCTGGCGGCGTTCGGGTTCGGGAAGAAGATCTTGGTCGCGGTCTGCTCGACCAGCGTGCGCGCGATGGGACTTGCGAGCACCGAGCGTGCGGTCTGGGTCGCCATGCACAGCGCTCCATTGAGCTTGCGCCACGTCTTGGGCGCGTTGTCCGCAAAGCTCTGAAAGTCAGGATCGGCAAGCGCGTTCGAGAACTCATCCACCCAGCACACGAGCCTGCGTCCATCGACCAGGCGCTCCACCAGATGGAAGAGATACCGGTTCACCGGTCCGCGCAGCACCTCGTGCGCAAGAAAGTGCGTCACGTCGAAGCCCACGATGGCATGCCGGCCCAGTCGGGGGATGATCGCGTCCGTCTCGTTGTCGAACGCCCACGCGTACTCGCCCTGCGTCGCCTGACACCATCGCGACAGGCGCGCATAGACGCCATCGCGTCGCGTGGAGTCCGTGAACTCGATCAGTCGTGACAGCCGGCGCGCCTCGGGCGCAAGCGCAAGCGTGCCACGCAGCGCCTGCTCGAGATCGGTATGCTCGTGGGCATCGAGCGGCGTGGCGCCTCGCACGAGCATGGACACCCAGCGTTTCAGGAACTCGATGTTCGCAGGCGAGGGATCCAGTTGCAGTGGATTGAAGCCGTCGGCTCGCCATTGCGAAGCGCGAGGTACTCCCCGTCCAGCGCGCGCACCAGAATCTCGAGGCCATAGTCCTTATCAAACACCACCTGCGTGACACCCTTTCGGTGGAGCATCGACACCAGAAAGCCGATGACCACGGTCTTGCCCGTGCCGGTCGGCCCGCAAATGAACGTGTGCCCCGTGTCCTTGCGGCTGCCGCCATCGGGCTCGCGCGGATCCGAGGCATGCAGATTGAAGTAGTACGGCGAGCGTGCGCTCGTGATGAGCAGCGTCAGCGCCTCCCCCCAATGATTGCCGGTCGCCCGTCCGACCGGATGGTTGTGCAGCGGCGCCATCGCGGCGAAGTTGCGCGAGGTGATCGGCGCCTTTCGGGGGCGCAGGGCGAAGTTCGCCGGCAGCTGCGCCCAGAACGCCGCCTCGAGCGCCAGATCCTCCCGCGCCACGGTCATGCCGCAGTCCGCAAGCAGCGTACGCGCGAGCGCAATGTGATCGTTCAGCTGTTTCATGGCCGTCGAGGCATCGCCGGCATGCGCCGGGATCGCCTCGGTGAGCACCTGCAGGCTCAGGTGATGATCGCCCATCACGAACTCGTTCGCCGTCAGCGCATCGAGCGCATCCTTCAACGCCTCGGATTGTGAGATGGCGAAGTCGCCCGCGTTCGACATCCGGTGATACTGTCGCTGCAGTAGCCCCTGGCCGGTCGCCTTCGTGAGGAACGTGAAGGACTGCGTGAGCACGAACTCAAACGGCGCGGTCAGCAGCGCGTTGTACATCCCGACGGTGGTCGGCGTCGGATACTCTTTGATGCCGAGCATCGCGCCGAAGCGCGTCTGCGTGGGCGAGCGATACTCAATGGTCTCCGAGCCGAAGAGCGGCCGGCCGGTCGCGAGCACGTCGCGAATCGGCGCGCGAGGCAGCGGCCTCATCTGTCGCTCCGCGTTCATCAGCATCGACAGGAACTCGACCGGCGCCGAGAAATCCCGCTCGCCCCGGCGCTCGATGCCGAGTCGCTCCGGCTCATACCGCTCGAGCGCGGCGATCAGCGTCTGCGCGAGCTTCTCGCACGCATCGAGCGCATCGTCGAGATCGACCACCGCGGCTCGATCGGCCCTCTGCATTCGTAACAGCGTGCCCAGCGCGCCCGTGGCAGCGCCGACGAACGGCCGGTAGACGATCGAGAGATACAACTCGTTCAACATCAGCGTCTGGCCGGCGAGGCGTTGCATGTACTTCTGATGAAGCGCGCCCGCAAAGCCTTCCGGCGCATCGCCCGGCAAAGCCACCCGCTCCCGCCGCCGCACGAGGTGCGTCCAGAGACTCACGTGGGCGCTCGCGACGTTCCGCCAGGTCACATTGAGGCGCTCATGCCAGTTATTCAGGTCATCATCGTCCGCCGTCTCGAACGCAAGGCCCTGCAGACGAAACACCTGCAGATAATCTCCCGCCTCGGTGTTCACGATGTGAGGCGACACATGGCGCGAGTAAGGCACGTGGTGGGAAGCCGGCAGCTCCACTTTCGCAAGGCTCAAGCGATGTTGGTCTCTCATCGCGGCGGTCTCCTCAGCCCGTGCGCCACGATCGGCTCCATCGACCGCCGCCGTACTCCGGCGCGATTCGGAAGGTCGATGCGAAGCGGCGAGTAGCTCGAGGCGGACCAGTGCCGCAGCGTGGTGAACGCTGCGAGTACGCGTGTTCTCGCCGCCAGGATGAGCAACGAGAAGATCCGCGGATCGCGCGCGCACAGCAGTGCGCACAGCCCATGGATTGGCGCCGCGATCAGCAGCATCACGAGGTTCTTGGTGAGGATGAAGGCCTGCATGGTGATGATGAGATTCATCAGAAGCGCCTCGTACGCCACTCCCCACCGCGTGGGCGGCCGCGTGACCGCCACGAACAGCACATCGGCCACCAGTCCTTCGTTACGTCCGCTCATTGCTGCCTCATCTCACACGCCAAAGATTCCACGCATCCAGGTGACGAGCTGGGGCGCACCGAAGATCAGCGCGATCCCCACGATGCACCCGACGGCAAGCCCCCAGCTGATCCGACCCACGAGCGCTGCGATGCCCAGGCCGATGATGAAGAGCGCTGCGATCGGCATCGCAATCCCGAGCGCCCAGGTGAGCAGTGAGTCCGCGCCGGTATCAAAGGGCGAGGTCTGCGCGTGCGCCACGAGCGGCGCCGCTTGCAACACCAGGAGTCCGATCGCGATCCGCCGCGTGCCCGCATTGCCTGCCTGTGACTGCCGCACGATGTGTCCCCTTCCTTAGGTCCTGTGCGTCATCTCAGCAGCATCGATCATGTCTTTGCAGGGTGGGTTTCGCCGAATGATCGGCGAAACCCGGGGTACAAAATCACCAGCGTTCGCGCTTGGCGCCCGTGACCGCTCGTCGACAACGCGCATTGCGCGCGTGCTCGCGAAGCGCGGCTGATCGCCGCACCGTTCGACACCGCCTCGTTGAGTTGGAAACGTCCCCGAGATGTCACCGGATGACCAGAGCGCAGCAGCCGTGAACGTTGGTTTGTTCCGAAGCTGTATGACGGTGTGAGCGACCCGTCGTCGCGCACCGTTGTTCCGTTCGAGTGGAACGGGTGGGGTTCTAGAAGAGGCTTTGCTGTCGGATCTCCGATAGCGTCTCCACCGTCGGAACTTCCAGAATCGGTTTGCTACCCGAGATCTTCAGATGCATTCGCCAATATGAAGGAAGATCGTCGAATCGCAATCTCAGGTGACGATGATGTTGATCGGCCAGCTGCTCGATCTGCGCCGGATCGAGCGATGACACGACGCGCGTCACCGCCGGCACCATTCCGCAGAGTATCGAGGCCAAGCCGTGATCCGCGCGCGCAATGATCCAGGCCAATGTGATCGTCTCGCGCATCAGTTCGGCGGCGACTCTGGGCGAGAAGTAGCCTTGCGCGCCTGGCTTTCGTTCGAGCGGTCGTCGCTCGCACGCCCAGCGCCACCACATGGCGTCCGAGAAGCGGACATCGAGCAGCAGGACGGGCTGGTTGGCGGCGCGCTCGCGCGCCGAGCGGTCGAGACCGCGCCAGAGCGCAAGATTCCTCGAGATGGCGGGCGGCGCTGGCGCGGCATCGGATCTTGCAAGCTGCGCCATGAGTTCCAGACCTCTGCAGTTCAATGCGCGGATCAGTCCGAGCAGGTGTCGGAGCTCTGCCCGATGTCCATCCTGATTAGACATGTGAGTCGACCGGTTGCCATCCAAGCCTTCATTGTTGACACATCCACCCTGATTTTGTTTCCTGGGTTTCGCCGATCGTTCGGCGATATCCACTCTTCCCTAATTTGCGATTTTGGTGTAGCAGTGATGGCGACGAGGTACTTGCCGCTCAAGGACGCGGAAGATGAACAAGGACACCGTGGACAGCCGCATGGAACGCGAGCTGCGTCGACGTCATCTGGCGATGAGACTGATCCGCCATCAGGCGCGCACGCACACCATCCAAGAGTTCACAGGTCTCACTCGTCATCAGCAGGCCACATTGAGGCGCCAGGCCGGCATCCCGACCGATAGCCGCATCCGGGGACCTGCGCCTACGTCCTTCGAAGACTTCTTCACCTCCGCAAGAACGCAGAATGAGAGCGCGGTGTTGGCGCTCCTATATCGCGCGCTCGGCCCGTCGAAATTTGTCAGGCGCCATGGCGGCTGGGAGGCGGCGGTCGAGCGCGGCGAGCAATTGTGCGATGTCTACGAGACCTGGCGAGCCTTCTTCCCGAGTTCACGCTTCGAGTTTGATCGGCTCATCCTGCTGGGTGAAGGGCTCGCTCGCGGTCAAGAGATCTCCTTCGCCAGTTGCCGCAGTTGTCATGCGCTGCTGCTGATCGATCTGCTGGGTCCCAATCGGAGGCTCTGCGTTCACTGCTCGCGCGCCCGACGCGAGGAGCACGCTCGGCGGACGAATGGAAGACGACCTCGGCAGGCGAAAGAGATCGATCTCGCCCTCTACGGCCTTCAGCTCGTCGGTGGAAAGATCCTGCGCGAGCGCAATGGCATCTACACGCTCGTGGACGACGACCCTGCGCCTGCCTGAGATACGGTGGGTCTATTCCTGGCTCGATGGTCCTTCGGTCGATGCAGGAGAATTTAATCCCACCGGAGGCCGATCCCGTAGCGATCCCCAACTATCTTTGGACGCAGCTGCCCTTGCGTTGATGCAATCGGGATCGTTGCGGAGTTCACCCGGATTGTTGGCGCACTCCTCGACCTTCTTGTTCATGAGATCCCGATCGGCGAGGTACTGCTCCACCGTGTACTGAGCCTTCTTGGGCTCGTGCGAGCAGCCGGTTGCGCCGATCGCGATCCCCGCGATGATAGATGCGAGCACCGTCAGCTTCATATACTACTCCGTGTATTTGCGAGCTTCATAAACATCATAGCACTTCACTCGTACGGCACGGTTAAGCGACTTCCGAACTGTACGACGATGCGTGGGCCGGCCGTCCTTTGTGTCTGCGGTGTCTCGCCTATCGGGTGCGTCTCTTGACGAAACCCGCGGGGGATTTCATTGTGAACATGCAGAGAAGAGCTGGATCGATCCAGGCCCTCGCGTGCTCAGCGAGCGGACGCCGTTGATGTGGTCAGTGTCGGATGAGCGCGTGGCGTAAGGCGAAGATCGCACCCGTATCTCTTTGCTGAATGGAGTTCACGACCGCCAGAGTGTGCGTCGTCATTCACACCGCTGACAGCACTGTGATCGGGACTTGGTTGCCGACCTGCAGCGCCTCCTGGGGATAATGCGATCGATACAGGTTACCTTCGAGGAGATCACGACGACGTGTGTCACCGTTTCGATGGCGTTCAGCACCGCGCGCTATCGCTGCGTCCGGTAAGGAGATCGAGAGCCCCGGCCAAGCGTTGCGAGGCATTGCCGTTGGTGAAAACACTCAGGAGTTGTGGTCACGTCCACGATCCACGACCGTCGCCTCGCGGTAAATCGTCAAACGACGATCCGGATACTTCCCGCACGTCAACCTCCACATTTCCATCGGTGTCAGTAGAGATCGCCATAGTCAATCCGGGTCAGCTCGTCTGTCACGAGCTCTGCCCCTGCATCAGTGGCAAGGAGCTCGAGAGGGACTTCGCCTTGCAAGGCAGGATTTTGCTTCTTCAGCCAGTCACGTGCTTTTTCTTTGGAATTGAATACCTGCACGGCCCGCGTTTGCTGCTCTTGGGGAGTCCGTCGAGTCTCAAAGTTCATTGAAGATTCTCCGCCGGTGCTCCCACCATCCGCTCACAGACCGCACGGGCTCGGTTTTTGAAACTAAAGTGCTGGGGCGAGCGCCTCAACATTCCCGAGCGTCGTTCAAAGGTTCCAGGACCTGCAAGGGACGTCACCATGTCTTCTGATCCGAACTGCCTTCACCAGGACCTGAATGACGTTCCCTCGGCAGCCTCGACTAGACAGACCGCTGGGCGCATCCGAAGCGCATCAGTCGTGCTTCTGCCGCACATAAACGCGCATGACCGATGTATGTTTGACAACTCAGGTGGAGGACACAAGGCCGTGCCGCCATATTGTCCACTTTAGTCAACCTGAACGTGATCTCCAGGAATCACAAGAACATTCATGAGACGGCTGCACAGGCAGCTCGCAAGAATGGGCGAACGAGCGAATGCGGCCGGCTGCTCGCGGAAGAGAACGCCTTCCGCAGGCGGAACGTTTGACCCCTGGTCGAGTTCGTGCATCGAACTGCCGAAATCCATTGTCGAGCCGCTCGGCACCACGATCCCTGTCCTCAAAGAGACCCTCCACCTTCCCCCACATGCGCCTTCGAGGGATGGAGCGCACTCGTACGCTGACAGCTTCATGCCCGCTTCCTCGGATGTATCGCAATGTCAGTGCCGCAGGGCGACTGCCACGTGCAGTTGCTCGCTGTCGTTTGCGAGCAGTCAACGAATCGTCGCGGCCGCTTTCTCCAGTGCCACGGCACCATCGGTCTTCCCGGCGGCGATGCCCCGAATGTGTATTCAACTGCTGACGCACTCGCAAGGCGCTTGCCGGAGACAAAGATGAAAGCGCTGGGCATCGCGATCCGGGCCGGGATAGCCCGTTGTGCCGAGGCCGAGGAAGCTGAGGTGGCCTCCCACATTGCCCTGATTGCATGCGCAGGCTTCAAGACGCTCGGACTCTTCTTTGGTGCGGACCGTGAGCCAATCGGCTCGCGTCGCTGAGGCCCGTCGTGACGGTGGAACTCGTGACCGGTGCGCAGGAGATCCGCCTTGCTGAACGAAGCGGCGGAATTGATTACTCGCTTGATTTCGAAAATGTAACCTTCCTGCTACATATTTATAGAATATGTAGCAGGAAGGTTACAAATGCCAACTCCACACCAACCTCCCGCCAGCGTGCGACGCGCAATTCGCAAGCTGGGGGCGGACATCCACGACGCGCGCCGCCGGCGCCGCCTGCCGATGGCGGTGGTGGCAGAGCGCGCCTTCACGTCTCGATCAACGCTGCAAAGGGTCGAGGCTGGCGATACCAGCGTCAGCCTCGGCATCTACGCGAGTGTCCTGCATGCCCTCGGCCTGCTCGAGGGCTTGAGTAACGCCGCCGGCATCGGCAATGAACCAGTCGGCCAGGCGCTCGCCAGCGCCGCGTTGCCCAAGCACGCCCATCTCAAGAGATCGGATGGAAGCTCTCACGATGACTGACTTCGAGGTGCATATCGATTTCAACGGCCGAACGCGCCCGGTTGGAATGCCGAGAAGCAATCGCGTCCGCGGCACCGAGACGACCCTGTTCGAATATGACCGAACCTGGCTCGAGGCCCCTGACCGATTCTCATTGGAACCCGCACTTGCCTTGACGCGCGGCGCCTTCGCCCCGCCTGTCGGGCGGGCAACTTTCGGTTCGATTGGCGACTCCGCACCGGACACCTGGGGCCGTCGCCTCATGCAACGAGCGGAGCGCCGTCTGGCTGAACGCGAAGGCCGGGCAATTCGCACTCTCACAGAAAGCGACTATCTGCTAGGCGTCGCTGATGAGACACGATCGGGCGCGCTTTGATTCCGGAGATCCGGCGAAGAGATATTTCAGGCGCCGACTCGCACTGGCGTGCCCGCGCTGGTCGAGCTCGGCAGGCTGCTGCAGATTACCGAGCGAATTCTCCGTAATGAGGAAACTGACCAAGATCTGCAGCTCATTTTCGCGCCCGGCTCCTCATTGGGCGGCGCGCGCCCGAAAGCGTCGGCCATCGACCAACACGGCCACCTTGCCATTGCAAAGTGTCCGAAAGAGATCGACGAATACAGCATCGAAACATGGGAGGAGATCGCCCCGCGGCTGGCTCGACAGGCCGGCATCGCGACCCCGCAGCATGCTTTGCTCCGCGTGGCCGGTAAGGCGGTCATGCTATCGCGACGCTTCGATCGCCGCGGCATGCTCCGCATTCCTTTTCTGTCAACGATGGCATTGATGGGTGCCAGTGACGGAGAGCGTGGCAGCTATCCGGAAATCGTCGATGCGCTTGCCAATATGGCGCGCAGGGGCGAACGGACGCTCATGCTCTATATCGACGCGTCGTCTTCAACGTACTCATCTCGAATGTCGACGACCACCTGCGCAACCACGGCCTGCTCTGGCACGGCCGCGCCGGATGGACACTCTCCCCCGCCTATGACCTCAATCCTGTCCCGACGGACCTGAAGGCGCGGGTGCTGACGACGAACATCGATCTCGATGAAGGCACTTGCTCGCTGGACCTGTTGGAGTCCGCCTCGCAGTTTTTCGGCCTCACGCTAGCGGGGGCGCGCGCCATCATCAAAGAGGTTGCGGCGGTGACCGCGACCTGGCGTGATACCGCGAGAGCCGTGGGCGCCCGACCAGCCGAGATCCACCGCATGGCGAGCGCTTTCGAGCATGACGATCTCAGGCGCGCGCTCACTCTGTGACGATACAGATGGCTCAGTGCGGCGATGGCTCAAGTGGAGAGCGCGTAGGTTTGACCGAAGCATCGGCGACGCTCGTTCCCTTAGCCTTTTTGAACACCGACCGCTTGAGGCTGATCCTGGGCTTCGGGCAATGGTTCTGGCTGGGATGCAAGCCAAAGGTCACTGCGTCACCGCCCAGACGCCCGTACGAGACGGACTCGGCAAGCAGCCGTCCGTCGGCTTTGCGATAGATCGCGATGTAGGATCGAATGATCTGACCGCGGCCCTTCTCGGGGTCATTCTCCGCGCCGATGACCACGCTCGACTCGTCGATGAACCGGAACTGCGGTCCCAGGTAATCTTCGCGGTTCTTCGCCGTTGCGTATCGTCCGAGCGCCTCATAGTCGGAGGCGGACAGGGTGACGGTCTCATAGACCTTCACGCCGCCATCCTTCGCGCAGAGCGCCGCCATCTTCCGATCGAGCGCATGGCGCTCGCACCCGGCAAGCACGGCCCCCAGGGCAAGCACGGCGATCAAGAGCGAGAGCGATCTTGAGCCTGCTCTTCTCATGGCTGCTCCAGCGCGATGCATTCGTGTTTGATCATGGTGATTGTTCGTTTCCTATTACGTGAATCGTTCCTTCGCACCGAGGCTGCGGACACGATCTCGCCTCTGTGACGCCCGAAACGCTCACGTCATCGTCGCACCGACGCCGCCTCCATACAGCTTCTCGCCGTCTCCTGCGAGTAGTCCACGAATCGTCGCGGTCGCTTTCTCCAATCCCAGGGCGCGTATCGCTCCTGGGGCGGCAATGCCCACAGACCGCGTCCTTCCGCGCGCGCCTGCGCCTCGAGCTCGCAAAGCTCGAGGTTTTCAGATGTGAGGTACTGCCGATACGCCCAGGCGTGCCCTTCTCTCACGAGTTGTGCGTTCACATCGAGATCGCCGATGAAGACATTCGCGACGAGGCGCTCGTAACGATCCTGCTCGAAGGGCTCGAGCTCAACGCGCTTCGACAGCACCCATGCAGACAAGGCGGCGGTGGCGCGCTTGCCCCCGGGCTGGCCTCGCTCCGGGGTGTCGATGCCATTCAAACGCACGCGAATGGGCCCGCTCGAAAGTTCGACGTCGATCGTGTCGCCATCGATGACGCGGATGACCGTGCCCGAAAGCACCGGCCGGTCGGCAAGCGCAAGCGGCGCGGCAAGCCACACAGAAAGCACGATTGAAACCACGAAACGAACCATCAGGAATCCTTGCCGGGCTGAGCCGAGACGAGCGGGCGCGAGAACCCACGCGCCGGATCCAGCATGCCACGCATGCGGCTCATGAAGGGCCGCGGTCTGTAAGACTTCGGCGCTCGAGAGCAGGTTCTCACGTGCACCAACCTGACTCACTCACTCAAGCGGGCGGCGCCTCGAACGAAGGCGGATCGAAGCAATGCGCAATCGCCTCCACATCGCTCGGACAGACATCCCGAGCAGCCAAGCGCGCACGCCATTGGCTACGCACGATGTGCTGCACCTCATCGATGAGCCGGTTCGCCTCCGCGCGGCTCAACCCAAAGATTTCGGCACTCGAAAGCAGGTTCTCACGGATCGCGAGCGCGCCATATTCACCGATGACGAGCGCGAGATAGCGCCGCCGGGTATGGCCTGGCTGCGGTACGAGATCAAACGCCGGAGCGAGACGGAGATGGTGCCCCTCGGCGACCAGGGCGTGATTGCGCTCATGATCATCGGTGGAGCTCGTCAGGGCATGGAAGGCGATGCGCCTGAAAAGCTGCCGGCGGTCCTGCTCGCCGGTGATGGTCCAACGACTGAGCTCCCGGGCGAAGCGCGGATAAGAACCTGTATGCGAATACTGCGCAGCCGCCTCGTTGGACAGGAACACGGTGCTAGCACTGACCATCTGGCGCCGCTCGAGGCCAGCGCCCGTCATGATGCGATCGAAGCGCTCGACCAGCAGGACATCCTGAGCGTGCAGGTGAGCCACATGATGCTCCGGCACACTGATGCCGCAAGCCGCCGCCAGATCGAGCATCGCCGCCTCGATGCGCACTTCGTTGAACCGGTCGGTGTGCCGATTGAGTTTGGCGAGCCAGAGCGCGTGGTTTCTCGACACGGTGAACTTCGGTCGCGCACCACCGGCGGACGTACCGGCGCCAAACGCCATGGCGGCCTCGGCCTCCGCGCGGGTCAACGCGGCACCGCGGTCGAGCTTCTGAATCGCCTCTAGATAGGGAGTGTTCTCGAGATCCTCCCACCGCAGTACCGGTCGCTCTTCGATCGGATGCGCGGGGCTGCGAACGAAGGCCAGAGCACCGATGCGATCCGATGATGGCAGCCATCGAAGTCAAACGGCTGCTGGAATGCATCGCCGTAGAGCTTGCTTGCGACGTGGCGGCCCCAGTCATCCGGGATGGCGTCGCGAATGACGCCAGAAAGCCCCGAGTTCAACGTGGTGCTGAACTGTTGTGCCCGCAGCGGCAGCGCCACTGGAACCAGAGGCAAGCCGGCGGAGTTTTCGAGGTAGGACTCGCCGTAGACGAATCGTCCGACGGCAGGCGCAGGGCTGCGATTGAGCTCAAACCGACCGGCGACCGTTGGAACGACCTGCCCCGGCAGGTAGACGAACACGTACGCGAGGTCTGTCATTGCAGGAAACGCTTCAGAATTTGTTGTTCAACTGCTGACGCAGCCGCACGCGCTTGTCCGAGACCGAAAAGGAAAGCGCTTGACCATCGCGATCCAGGCCGGGATCTGCAACTAGGTCGAGCTCCTGCAGCAGGCCGAGCACCCAAAGCGCCGAGACAGATGCGCCGATCTCGGTCTTCGGTGATCCCCGCTCGATCGCGATGACCGTCGCCCGCGTCCGGCCGATCTTCTTCGCCAGGTCTTGCTGTCGCAGCTTGCGTCGCAGACGCGCGACCCGAATGCGCGCGCCGAGACGCTCGATCGCCTCGGCGGGCGCGCCCTCCAGATGAGAAGACGTTGCGCTCATGTATTTTATAATGTGCTTTAGAGGTCTTAATGTCACTTAAAACGATCATCTCGGTCGCGGTCGCTCCAGCCCTTCTGTCATTGGCGCGCATCGACGGCGATGCCTCCGCCCACTGCACGGCGGCGAAAGACTGTATTTAACAACAGTGGCGCATCAGGGGAGCCGTGATGACCACGACCCATCGATCTAGCGATCGAGAGTCTCGAGGCCTTGCGCGAATGCCTCATCGATGAAGCGCTCGAGGAAACGATTGATCAGGGGCTAACGCCACGGGGTAAGGCCTGCAAGGAAGCGCAGTTGACGCTTGAGGTCCTCACGGTGAAGTTGCATGCCCTCCGTGCGACGCATCGGTCGCTCGACACACGGCGGCTTCCGCTGCAGGGCTGCGAAGTTTGCGAGTAAGCCAGCCGGTCGGGGGTGTTCGGTGTTCGAGACAATCGTCACAGAGGCTTTACGCACCGACGTTGCTGCGCGTTCGAAGGCGACGTTGCTCTTCCCGAAACGCCCTCGCAGCACCGGACGCGCGCCATCATCAAAGAAGGTGCGGCGCTGACCGCGCCCCGGGTGCGATACCGCCAGATCTGTGGACGCCAGATCAGCCGAGATCCCGCACGGCGAGTGCTATTGAGTATGACGGGACTACTCATTCTGCGGGCATCGCGTGCGCCCATTTTCAACGTTACCGCTGCTCGCCCGCGGCAGGGGACCCCGGCTGCATACGCTGAAAGCGAAACCAGTAAACTTCGTAGGAGTCCGGCAGCAGTCCCAGCAAGCCTTTGTCAGTGAAGCGCAAACCCATGCGCACAATCAAGGATCCATCTGCGCCATTCCACGCGGTGATCACGGCATGCCTGTAAGTACTTGCGGAGTTAGACTTGAAGCGGAGAGTCAGCGCGCCATCGCTGTCGCACTCGAGGCCGCTCTCAGAGCCCAGCGGTTCGGTCCCGGCGGAGGACGCAGAACCCACACGCATCGTCGGCGCATGACGATTCAGCCAGAGATGAACTTCGGGATTCGTTCGATCTTAGAATGAGCCCAAGTTTCCGTCACGAAGCAGCCGACTCAAATGCACATGGCGTTGCTCCGGCGCCGTCACCGTGATTGACCGCAGCTCCTTGAAATCCTGGTAGACCCCTACCATCTGACAATCCGCAGGTGCGCTGCGCCGTGGCCACTCCGACGAATGGGCAGTTGGATGCACGATCGACGATGCACAGCCGGCCATGGCCAGACAATGCAAGGCCACAAGTTCTGCTCTCATGATTGGCGCCGCTCGCACCACCCACTGTCCAAATCTCACCGAGGATTCCCGTCAATCACAGCGGTACGCTGACCTCGCCGACGCTCAAATGCGATCCTAGCGGTTGCGCCGTGCGTCTTGCGCATTCAAGACGCACCCTGCACAGGGCCTCCATGCAGGATCGCATAGGAGATCTGTCCGCGTGAGCACATGGTCACGCAGCAGCGCATCCTCAAATTGCGGCTTTCTCTAGATCCCAATCAACCCCGCATCCAGCAGAAACTTCGATTCCCGGCGGCTTTGTCAGCACTGCCCGTCTTAATCATCTCCAGGATCCGGGCCTGCTCCGCTTTCTGTGCCTCAAGCGAGCGCTGATTCCTCCCATTCAGAATGCTGATGACCGCATTGCCGCTGCGGCAATCGCCGCAGCCATGATTGCTACGACGAGCGGACTCCTCCAACCCGCGCGCAAGCTCCTTACTCTTCAGTTTGATCTCTGCTCGACGAATCGATATTTCTCGTTCCTTCACAGCAAATTCACGTTCGCGGAACGACTGCTCCACGTGCCACTTTTCGCGATCGAGCGCATCAGCTGGTACAGCCCCCTCACGTCCAGCCACCCCATGGGTACGCTTCGCGGGTCCTACTTCATCGATTCGTTCGCTCACGATCGAGACCTCCTTGTTACCAGACCATTTAATCGCTGCGTTTCTACAACGAGTTCAGGTGTGTGCATCTGTCCTGTTCGGATGTCGCTCGTTACCTGTCGAACAGATATCCAAAGATGCCGTACCGACAATCTAACAGCGACTCATCGGTGGAGAAACATGCAGCGTACGTTCGGCTGCGACCTCGCCGCACTCGCGGATGCAGATGCACGCGGAGCACTTCAGACTGGACCGGAGCTGACAAACTCGGCAGGGTGGCGGAGCAACAATGGTCGCGGCGACTCACTCGAACAGAACAACCGTCAACGCCACAAAACACCAGAGCGGATTGTTCGGTCTCCACTGAAACTGCAGATAGCAGCGCGGGAGGTTTGGAGCGCCTCCGCCGCCCGTGCACGCCAGTGGTCTAAGAACTCCACCGACCAGAGCCAAGCTGTAGATTCCGGCACCGACACCGCGATACCCGCGGACATGTCCAGAGTTGTTTCCATGGCTCGCCTGCGACACTGAGACTTCAATGAGGCCGCAGCGTTGCGGCTGCGGACACGGGATCTCTAACGCGGCGTAATCATCTGCCGCTGCCGCGCTTCAACGAGGCCGCAGCGTTACGACTGCGGACACAGGGAAAACACGTTAAGACAAGACTTACAAACGGCGCTTCAACGAGACCGCAGCGCTACGGCTGCTGACACCAAACCATGCTGGCACTGCGAGTCGTTCCGCGGCTGGCTTCAACGAGGCCGCAGCGTTGCGGCTGCGGACACGGGATCTGTAACGCGGCGTAATCATCTGCCGCTGCCGCGCTTCAACGAGGCCGCAGCGTTACGGCTGCGGACACCCCTCGATTCGCGCGAACGTCAAACACACGTCCTATGCTTCAACGAGGCCGCAGCATTACGGCTGCGGACACTAACAGTGGCCGTGCATCGACGCGACCGATCGTGGAGCTTCAACGAGGCCGCAGCATTACGGCTGCGGACACCCGCCAGTCGCGTGAATACGTCAAATACGGCCGGAGCTTCAACGAGGCCGCAGCGTTACGGCTGCGGACACTGGCGCAACGGGATATCCCAGGGTGGCAGATGCTTCGGGCTTCAACGAGGCCGCAGCGTTACGGCTGCGGACACCGTGGTAGAGGCGACGGGGCTCACGCCGGACATCCTGCTTCAACGAGGCCGCAGCGTTACGGCTGCGGACACCGCCTTCTCTGGCGAGCCACGTTTGTTCCAGCAACAGCTTCAACGAGGCCGCAGCGTTACGGCTGCGGACACGCGATATGTGGCTGCAGTTTGGGATCGGGAATCGAGGCTTCAACGAGGCCGCAGCGTTACGGCTGCGGACACGGCGGATAAGCATGCTATTGAAGAAGCCATGGCCGGCGTGCTTCAACGAGGCCGCAGCGTTACGGCTGCGGACACCGATGAGACCGAGAAGGACTGGCGCACCGAAGCGGACGCTTCAACGAGGCCGCAGCGTTACGGCTGCGGACACCAGGAGCGCTGCCGGAATCTCCGGCGCGAAGGCAAGACGCTTCAACGAGGCCGCAGCGTTACGGCTGCGGACACCTTCGCCAACATGTCGGCGATCTCGGTTGATGAGATGCTTCAACGAGGCCGCAGCGTTACGGCTGCGGACACCGCCGATTCCTGCTTGATCAGCTCTGTGACCTCGGTGCTTCAACGAGGCCGCAGCGTTACGGCTGCGGACACGGGGACCACCGTCGGCAATCCCGCGCACATGTGCTCAAGCTTCAACGAGGCCGCAGCGTTACGGCTGCGGACACATCGCCGCCGCGCTTTACCGACTCCCACACTTGCGCCTGCTTCAACGAGGCCGCAGCGTTACGGCTGCGGACACGGGGACCACCGTCGGCAATCCCGCGCACATGTGCTCAAGCTTCAACGAGGCCGCAGCGTTACGGCTGCGGACACCAGCTGTACATCAAGGAGTGCTACGACCAATGAGCGCTTCAACGAGGCCGCAGCGTTACGGCTGCGGACACGACACGGGCACGCGGACAACGACTGCTAGGACCGAGCTTCAACGAGGCCGCAGCGTTACGGCTGCGGACACAGGTGGGAAGATCCCCTGGGGCGAAAAATTTTGTCTCGCTTCAACGAGGCCGCAGCGTTACGGCTGCGGACACGCCCATTGCCGCCGCTGTGAAGAAGGCCACGCGTTCGCGCTTCAACGAGGCCGCAGCGTTACGGCTGCGGACACACTGCGATTGGTGGGCAACCGTGTTTCGTCCTCGGCCTGCTTCAACGAGGCCGCAGCGTTACGGCTGCGGACACCAAGCCGACTACACCAAAAAGACGCAGGCACTAGCGCTTCAACGAGGCCGCAGCGTTACGGCTGCGGACACGGCCGCAGGTAAGCAGCCGTTCACGCAGCAAAGCGGCGCTTCAACGAGGCCGCAGCGTTACGGCTGCGGACACTGTGGAGAACGTGGTCAAGGCGTATGCGGCCCCTCTGATGCTTCAACGAGGCCGCAGCGTTACGGCTGCGGACACCCCAACCCAACGGCATGGCTACACCCTCCGCTCGGTGCTTCAACGAGGCCGCAGCGTTACGGCTGCGGACACACATCACTGACTCAGTAGTGATCGTGGCGGGAGCGCTTCAACGAGGCCGCAGCGTTACGGCTGCGGACACGACCAATGGTGGGCGACCACCAAGCGCAAGGCGGCGCTTCAACGAGGCCGCAGCGTTACGGCTGCGGACACCCGGCTTCCCGCGACCAGCACAGGCGTGTTCAAAGGGCTTCAACGAGGCCGCAGCGTTACGGCTGCGGACACGCGCTGACCTCAGACGACAGTGTGTCCGTAGTGGTGCTTCAACGAGGCCGCAGCGTTACGGCTGCGGACACTCCGTGACGCCTTACCAGATTGCCGGCGGGCTCGCTGCGCTTCAACGAGGCCGCAGCGTTACGGCTGCGGACACCGAACGGGTCGCCGCGGCCGCGTAGCACTCTCACGAAGCTTCAACGAGGCCGCAGCGTTACGGCTGCGGACACCGCCCTCGCAGTCAGGGCCGTTTACTGTGACGGTGCTTCAACGAGGCCGCAGCGTTACGGCTGCGGACACGCAGTTTCCGTGCTTGGGGCAATATCTTGATGTGCGCTTCAACGAGGCCGCAGCGTTACGGCTGCGGACACCTCCGTGGGTGTGCCGCTGAGCACTCCCGCAGAACTCGCTTCAACGAGGCCGCAGCGTTACGGCTGCGGACACGCGCATCGCGCTTGTAGAAGTCGCGCGAGGCTGGGTCGCTTCAACGAGGCCGCAGCGTTACGGCTGCGGACACGCTAGTCAACGCACAAATCACTCCTGAGTCTCTTATGCTTCAACGAGGCCGCAGCGTTACGGCTGCGGACACTCCTCGCGCGTCTCCCCGCCTGCGATCGCCGGTTGCTGCTTCAACGAGGCCGCAGCGTTACGGCTGCGGACACGTGGAGGGAATGGTTACCATACTAGGCGACACTTTTGCTTCAACGAGGCCGCAGCGTTACGGCTGCGGACACCCATTCGCGCCGAGGGCCATGCCACGGCAGATAATGCTTCAACGAGGCCGCAGCGTTACGGCTGCGGACACCGCCCGCTCACAAGTCTATATCTTGCCTGGCATTTTTCCAGGCATTCGCGAGCGCTGCGCTCATGGCGGAGCCAAAAGACGAACCATCATCAAAATGGCAGCCCACTGTCGAACTAATATCCTGATTATAAAAGAGCTTCTGACCGCGAGCGCTTCCCAGGAATTTTGTCACCACCGAAGCCCTCGCGCAGCGCCGGCAAAATTAGATGACGATGGGCTTTCGGGTGACTGCCTCGAAATCCTTGCCCAAGCTTACCACCCTCGGATTCACCTGCTCAGCGGGACCCAAGTCAACGAAGAGAACATGATCTTGGTCGTGATGGATCATGCCATCAAGTAGCGCTACCAATTCGGCATGTCGTCTTCTGTTTAAACGACACTGGAACACCGATAGCTGCAGCCATTCGCCAAAGCCATTCATGACATTGAAGACGCGCCGCCAGCGCTTCTGATCGCTGATGTCATACGTCACCAGGTAGAGATGTTCTTCCCTCATGCTCAGCGCGTGGTGAAGTTTGGATACTCAGCGATTTCACCGAGCAGGTGCCGACCTAACAATCGAGCCTGCAGCTCCAGCAACCTGCGGTAGTTTATCTTGTAGCCAAAGATGGGATGTGTC
The DNA here is from genome assembly GCF_016801985.1 of Steroidobacter gossypii. Lineage (GTDB taxonomy): Bacteria > Pseudomonadota > Gammaproteobacteria > Steroidobacterales > Steroidobacteraceae > Steroidobacter > Steroidobacter gossypii. The sequence continues at coordinate 1,501,199 of NZ_JAEVLS010000002.1, forward strand.
ACTTCGTGGCTCATGCGCCGCTCAAACGTACCGATGAATCGTTTGCGGCCATCATCAGTCAGCGCCACACTCCCGGCCACGCTGATGAAGTCCGAGGGACGCACTTCACCGTTGTTGATGGCCTGGATAACGCTTGAATCCGCAATCAGCGGACGGAAAGGTTCCATCATATCTAGCGCAAGCGCTGGACGCCCGTAGCGTGGTTGATGATAGAAGCCCCGATAGGCGTCGAATCCGACGGCTGTAAGAGCGACGGTCCAGGCGCGGACCAGGAGCGAATATGCATACGAGAGCAGCGCATTGACCGGATCGGTCGGCGGGCGACGATTACGCTTCTCGAAATCAAAGTGAAGCGAGCCGCGGTCACCGACGCTGATCATGTTCGAGAAGTGACCGAAGTACCTGGCGGCGGCCTGTCCTTCGACACCCAGCAACTCACTGAGGCTCTGCACCCGTTGCACCCCTCGCAGGTCATGTTGAAAGCCATCGATGACGTCCGCCTCCGTCTCGCCGCCTTTCCAATTGCGTCTGAGCAACGTGCGTTGATTCTGAATCTTTGCGCTCACGATACTCTTGGCCAACCTCAGGCAGACTTGTGCGTCGAAGCTCGCCTGGTATTGCGCAGTGCGTAGTTCAACATTCTTGTGTCCGGTACCGATGGTGTGCCCCATGAACCAGCCGCCGTAGGAATGCCAGGACACTGCAATGTCCCGCGTCATGAGCTCGTGAAGGGTCGGCGTGGTCACGTAGACCTGTCCGAAGATGGCAAGCTGGGACACGTCGACCAGCCGCACTGTCTGTACCGGCTTGTCTTCAACCGAGATCTCAAGCGTCTCTGCCTTTTTCGCAACCTTCGCGCCGCGGGCCTGCACATACAGTGGCAATGCCTCATCTCGACTAACCGTGAGCGGTCGTGGCGAAATGTCCTGCTTGTGCAGCCAATTCACTTCATCGGGCAGACAGATTCCCACCAGTGAGCACCGAGGACACTTCGGGCTATCTTCGAGAGGTGGAGGAATCCGGCCGCCGACCGCTATCAGGCGCAATCCGTCGATGGCATTGCGTGTCAATGCGCGCAGATCGTGATCGAAGACAACTCGCACACGCTCGCGACTCTCCGCGAAGTACAGCACTCCTTCCTCACACACATAGCCATGCTCCTCGAGAATGAGCCCCTGGACACAAAGCTGCACGCGCTCAGGATCGTAAGCACCTCGCGGCACATGCGGACGCTTGCCACGTTTGTAATCAACCGGTGTCACGCGATTGCCCTCCGCCTCGACCAGGTCCATACGTGCGATGAGCCCCAAGCGGTTCGATGCGAGAGTAATCGAGCGTGCATGAAGCCGCTGTTCCGCGCTCGCCTGTGCCTCAGGCAGATCACCGGTAGGTCGATCCACTCGACGGTGCACGTAGCGGCCTTCGACGGTATCGGAGGATTCGGCCCATTCACCTTGAACCCATTCGAGATAGGCAAGTCGCGGGCAATATTGGTACTCATTGATCATTCTCGCCGGCAATGGCGGGAGGTCCCCAGAAAGCTCGGGAAAGGGTAACGGCAGCTCCGGCTGGGCCTCACCAGCCATAGTCCGATCCGCGGTCATGATCAACGGAAACGCACTGGGAGCGACGATCGTTTTCGATAGGCATGTACCCCCCTATTTCCTCAGCGAAACGTTCTCGAGGGGTGACGTGAGAACAATCAAGCTCAAGCACCATGTTTGCTCTCGTACGGCCGCTGGCTCGCATCATTCGTTGGCTGGTGCGAATAGCCCACCGCCTGAGTGACGCGTCCGGCCTATGAGGATAGGCCCGCCGACCGCGGTGTTGAACCGTAAGCGCAGTCGAGCTGACAGCCCTCCTCTTGGACCCTCGCGCATGTCCGTCACTTCGACATTCATCGGCGGTGGCAGCTGGAGCCTACGAAGCTCAAGTCGAACGTCGACAGCAATCCCATCCTGTGGGCTAAGGCGTTTTGCATAGCGTGTCGGCGCGTAATCGGTAACGCTCTCCCACGTCAGGGATCTTGCAAAGACAGGGTGTTCTGATAGATCCAATCCGCACGGAACTAATCGCAGTCGCCCTGCGCTTCCGGCGCGCAGATCCTGCAAATCTTGGACGGCTCGGTCCAGGATCTTAAGATTGGCTCGTTCCCCAAGTAGTGGATCACGCTGCTCAAGCGCATGCGGCGTGACAATCCACAGACGTCCCCGCCCGATGTCTGCTACAAAGGCTAAGTGCGCGTGATTGCCTGATCGCGCTGGAGATCCATCCTCCTCATGCCCGGTGAAGAACATCGGTAATGTCTTGCGCGAGCCGATTTCCGCCTGAGCACGCGCCATGACCGCCCTGCGCAGCGCCCTAGCACATACGGACGGATCCGCACCCTCTTTCAATCCTTCGATGATTTGGAAGCAATACGCTAGCCTGGCTAAACCTGCTCCGATCGCAGGCGCCATCAGCCCGAGCCCGAGATAACGACCATCCCCAATGATCAGCGGGCCTGACACCGGCTCTGCGAATTCAATTTGTACATGCGAAACGCGATCTTGAGGAAAGCGCGTACCTGTGGCAAAAGATTGCGCCAAAGCGCCCTTCATATCGAAGGGCTCGCGCTGAACCCGGACGCTGAGGACTCGCCCGCGAAGGCCGGCATGACCAAGCGCCTGCACGACGGCACCGGAGGCACGCGAAACCATGTGTTGCCGGTCTGAGCCACTCTTGCGACGGCTTCCCGCACGAGGTGAATCATCCTCGTGCGCGGTCACACGCGGGGGTAGGACGGCCGCGGTGACCGTTCTCCATAGTCGAGCCTCTCCCTGCTCACCGATGCCATAGTGAGCAAGCATCTTCTGCTCGCTGGACCTGATGAGCCCATTTGAGAGGTTATTGCTCGTCTGATGACTTTCGAACACCAGCCCCGAGAATGCCCAGTCAACGTCCTCGGAGCGAATCGGGCAACTTGGAGGGATCTCGATGAGTATCCGCCGGATCACGCGGTCCGCGTGCGGATGCCCGATGGAGGGCAGCGGGAGGATCTTAACTCTCGCCTGCTTGTCGGCGGCGCTCGCGCCCCGTCCGATCAATAAACGCTCGATATCTGAGACCCGATGCGGAAATACACCCGCGAGTCTGCCAAAAGCGATGTCCCGCACACGCTGCACGAGTTCGGCGCTGCCGATCAATGGCCATGGTGCGATGAGATCATAAAGATGCAGCGCCGCCCCCGCGGCGTAATGAACCTGTTGGAAGCGGGCCTTTGGAGGCTGCGAGAATACTTGCTGGCCTCTTCGCCCCACACCCACTTGCCGAAGTCGCGATCGAAACGCTTCATAGCGAGCGTTCAGGCTTTCAAGCGTGCCCGGCGCCGGGCACGCAAGCCCCTCGCCTCGGCCCTGCGCGCTCGGGCGGTACACCGCGCCGGGAAACGCCGAGAGCCGACGCTCCGCCTCCGTCGTGGAGATCACTTCCGAGCAAGCCCAGGCCATGTCAACGCCGCGGCCAAGCTGATACAGCGTGTCTGCAACTCGGCAAACCGACGCGGCGAGGGCCGTGACTGCTTCGTCTTCTGCCAAGCTCCAGTAGTAGCCGAGCGGGATGCTTGAGTCGAACAATCGTGGGTGGATGACTTTGCCTACCCGAATCGCATCGATACGCGCCGGATCCCCTGCCTTGGTATCAAGGTCATTATTCGGCACGTAGCTGATAAATTTTCGAGCCTGCCTTGCAATCGGCGCGGTGATTGTCGGTGGCGGTTGCTTTTCTAACCACTTGAGCGCCGCTTCAGCTTCCGCCGACAGTTTAGAGCCACGCGCTACTCCCGCAACCAGCGCCTGAAACAGCCGCCCGGGTGAAGGTGGCCAGTCAGATGCGCCGTCCGATGCGCCGTGATACCGACCGTCGTGAAAGTGGACGTTGATCGACAGTACACGTGACATGACGGCGATCAACCCAGCTTCGATTTCTTATCCGCGCTCTTTACATCTTGTTTTGCCCTGGCCTTATCGAAGCTGACTGCTCTGCGAGGGCCGACGCCAAACTCCTCTGCGGCTCGCTCGGCATACCTGACCACCACGTTGTCTTCCGTGGACAGCGGATCGCGCCGCCCCTGGCGTCCTACCAAGTTCCATTGAGCGGGCGATCGATTATCCGGCACGAGCAGGCAGCCCTGGCGGAGGAAGGCGTCCACGGGCTCGATCGCCGCCACGAGACACAGCCCCAAGATATATCGGCGCAGCGCCTGTCCTCGCTCACCATCAAGTCTTCTGAGCGCAATCAGATTCACTGTTACGTCCCGCTCAATGGGACCCCGCGCCACGACCCCACCAGGCGCGCGAGGAGCAGGCACGTGAACAAATCCTCGCTGCGCAAGCGGACTTTCTGCCTTTCCCTCGGATTTCTGCTTCTCATCCTCGGAGAAGACATCCAACGCGGAATAATCCAACGCCGGGGTGTACTGAGCAGATCGCGTGAGCGGCTGCACGTCCCAGGCGCGGATGACCGACTGCACAATACGCGGCAGCTTTGCTTGAGTACCTCTGGAATCCCATACGCCAAAGACCAAAGACGTGGGTGCCAGCTTCGCAAGCTTCGAGGCATCACCTTTGTCTATGAAAAGCAGGAAGGCTTCCTGAGCTTCCTGATGCAACTCGGTGGAGCGGATCAGCGCATCTCCGAGTCGATGCCCAGCCTCCAGAATCGAGATCTTCTTCTCATTGCCATAGGAGATATCGATCTGGGGCACCAATGTGTCATAAGGTCGCCGCTGAAAAATGGGCTCGATGCGATTGGCCTGACTTCCGACGCTATCAATCGTGGCGAGCTTCGTTCCATCAGATAGGTCATCGATGTTGTATCCAACGTCGGCATAGGTGGGCGGGAAGATCACGCCGCCCTCACCTTCGACGGGCAGCAGTCGTTCCTTTAAGTGCAGTGCGACTGGACCACGCACATCATCGGCCCAGGCATCGATCATCTCTGCTGTGACGGCTAACATTGACCGCTCTCCTCTGTGACACTTGTAATGCAGCGAGCCTGATTCTCCTGTCCCGGCCAATTCAAGCGCATGCAGAAGACGCGCGTGATGAACGGCAGCGCGCTGCATCCGAGCGCTGCACGAAGAAGCACAGGAGTGAGCAGGTCCTCCTCGCCGGTAATGCCAATCACTGAGTAACGGTACTCGAGCTTGCCGATTCTCTTCGGGCGGGCGTGAGTCAGGCCGATCGCGGCCAACACCTCCACAAGTGGATAGCCCTGCATCACCATTTCCGGGTGCTCATTGGGGGAGAAGCCGGCATCAAGCGGCACGTAATCTCGCCGCCAATCCAGTCGCAGACTACTGCTCTGGTTCGCGCTCACAGAAAATGGATCGGAGGCCGCGTGCTCAGGAAGCTCACGAACGAGATCCAGCGCATCTCTCACAAGCGCGGCGCCAGGATATCCCCCCGCACCGGCCCAGAACTTCACATTGTCCCGACGCGTCGCGTCTCCCCAATGATCAATGATGATCTGTCGGCCGGACCGATCGGTCAGTCGTGCCGGAAGTGTGGCGGGGCTGGCGGGATCCGGAAATGGAAATACGTCAACTTCATCGAAGGTGCGAGTCGGCACTTTCCATTTGGTCGTCGAATTTGCTGAACCCACGGGGGCAAGCGTCGCGACCTCAGCCTCGGTGAGGAAGTTGAGGATGTCAGAGACCGGCCCCTCACTACCGGAAGCTCGCAGCAAGAACTGCACGCGCGCGGCCTCACTCCAATCGAATCCGCCCTGCGCATCTTCAAACAGAATGCTCGCAGCCTCCAGAAGGCCGAGGCAGGCAAACACCTGGCCGGGATTGAAGACATCGACCGGTATGCGACTGTCAGGCACAGGCGGCGCCCTGCTCGTTGTCATTGTCGCGCGAGGCCTGCTGATCCGCCGCCCTCAGAAGAGATTCGAGCCATGCCAACCCCCACGGCCCCCATCGCCTCTGTAATCGAGCGAATCTCAAGGCGACGTGGCGTGCTCGTTCCTGAAGCAGCGATGACGGTGCGTCCTCGCAACCGCTTGTGCTGATCACCGGGCGCGCTTGCCCGTGATGAGCCGCGACCAGGTGCAGTACCAGGTCCTTTAAGGCCTCAGGAAGGCAGACAAATGCCTCATCCTTCTGGACCCAGCTCAGCGATCCGAACTCATGCCGATATCCGTCGAGCAGCGCGAAATCGATGGGCCCCTTCGTTTTTGCGTATAGCTCCTCGCCCGGCGGGGCGCGAAACGCACGCTGCCATCGCCTGCTTCTCTTGCCTTCATCATGAAGCCGCGCAGCAAGCGCAAGTGCTCCGATGAGTTCAGGACAAAGGCCGAGTCTCTCTCCCAGCTTGCGCGCTTTGACCTCCGTCCAGGATTGGTGCTCGCTCAGTCGCTGGTAATTACAGGAAGTAGAGCGGTCCTCTTCATTCGCCGAATCCCCTTGGCGCTTATCTACGATCAGAATTCGACTCGGTACGCCATCAGCATCCCATTCGAGTGCCAGCCGATAGCGCTCACCCCATGCCCGACGCAAGCGTCGTCCGTTTGTCGCAACCACACGCACACGAAACCCAATAGTCAGGGGTTGGCGGTCCACGCCCTGCTCGTTGAGGGAAGCCATCCACGGATCAGTGCCATCGGCCGTTTCAGCGTAAGTCCATGAGTCGCTATCAAGGAGCCCTTGATTGATGCCACCAACGCGCGCATCGACGATCAGAATCGCATCAGCGAGTTTATTTAGACGACGATCAAGCGCTCTTCGTCGCTCCTTGTCTTGTTTGGGAATCGCGAAATCACCCAGAGAGAATCGCTCGATCAGCCGCCCTGACTGAGAAAGCGCGAATGCAATTTCGCTATTGCTCGACAGCGTCTCAGATCCATCAAGATCTTCTTCGCAGGTTGCTGCAATTTCATCCTCCTGGCCCGCGGCGAGCTTACCCAACAATGCAGCGAGCCGCTCCTGCAGCCACTGTGCAACAACAAAAGTTTCGGCGCTCAGGTGTTCGGTAAGATGCGGTGGCGCTGCCTCAAAGTAGGATTCGATTTCGGCCGGGGTGATCGGAGGCCCATTTCTTACAGGAAGGTGACGGCGCCAAACGATTGTTGTCTGCGGATCCTGCTCCACCCATCCTCGCAACCAGGGGGCAACGTCATCGGGGCGTCCGGTATGCGTCTCCAGGGATGTCATGGCCCACGCATCGAGAACGGCCCGAGTCAACGCGGGTCGTAGAGGCTCGGGCGTCGTTGCGGCTTTCATTGTTGCATCGAGGGCAGGCTCTGCATCCGCACGCGCCCTCAACAGGCGCAGCGCTTCCGGACTTGCGAATCGCGAGTCGCTGCCGTGCTCGGGCAGCTCGTTCAACAGGCGCCGCAATGCGAAGTAGCGCTCTGTCTGCCTGGTTTCCTCCAGCGTCGGTGCGCCTGCCTTCTTCGGCGACGGCGGCCCCTCATCAATGATGAGAATCTTGGCGCGGCGCCCGCCTCGTCGATTGACCCGGCCGAAGCGCTGCACGAGCCGCTCCCATGCGACGAGGTCACATACGATGTGATCCGCATCGAGATCGATGCCAACTTCACCTGCCGAGGTCGCAAACAGGAATGCAGGACTTGTCCGTTCCACCTCGGATCCCGCAACAAACCCCTTGGAGTTGAGCCACTCGGCCGTGACGCTTTGGCGCTCACGGACCCGTCGCGCACCGATGAGCAACTCTGTATCGAGCTCTCTGAGATTGGCATTGCGCGCTCTTTCTTCCCTTTCAAGCTGCTTGATCCGCTTTCTGGCTTTCTGAGCGATATCCCGCGAATTACTGAATACCAAGCAGCGGATCGGTGCAGCGCCCTTCTCAGACAGTGTCCAAGCGTGTGCGGCCAATGCCTCATCCAGCCACTGGGTGCCCTTGGGGATGAGCGTGAGGACCTTTTCCGCCGCGAGTCTGCGTCTCACAATGTCATCCTCGACATCTCCTCGATTGCCGGGGGAGCCACGCAGATGTCCCTGCAGCTTGAATACCGTGCCGCCGCGATGACGTCCGGTTGCCGACAACGACATCAACCGAAGCGCAGGGACCATGTTTGCATCTTGTGGATCGCGCGGGCCAAACTCACCGGAACCACGGGTTATCGCTTCTATCAAGCGCTCGAACGGGGGAACAAGATGAGCCTCATCGAGCACGATCAGGGCGTCAGTACCGAGCAGCGCCGCCTGATACGGACGCATTCTTCGAGATACCCCATATCCCTCGAACAGCATTCGCGACCCCACCATATCCACGGTGCCAACGATAATCGCCGGTACGCTGGGGTCTTCCAGCCACTCTTTATTGTCTGCGTACTGGCCACGCAGTGTGGAAATCGGCAGTGAACGCTCATCGAGGTTGAGACCCGCCTTCAGATACGCGGCTTGTGCATCAAGTCGCTCCCTCAGGGTGTAAGCGAAGTCGCTGGCCTGATCCACGACAGCGCGGCGATCTACCACATAGACCAATCGACGGGGCAACGCTGCACCATTGGCACGCGCAATGAGCCATAGAGCCATCACCGCGGTTTTTCCCAATCCCGTTGGTATATCAATCGCATCGGGAGCCCTTCCATGCATGAAGTAGTCCCGAAACAGTCGCGCCTGCCAGGAGAGCGGAACGAATGAAGTCAGCGCCTCAAACTGCCGATCGAACACGCCGTCGCCCTCTCCTAACGCTTCATTTCCGACACGCCCGATCCGAGACGGCACCGATCACCATCCGTACTTCAGCCGGAATGCGAGTTGAGGCCGGTGCGACATGCGCCGCCCGCAGATGCGCAATAAAGACATCTTTTGGTTTCGGGATCTCGAGTTCTTCGAATGTTCCGCCGAAGATGCCGTTTCCGTCAGTGCCCTCATTTCTCTCTGGTCGTTGTGAGGGCAAACGTGTGGCTTGCAGTACAGTGCCGCAACCCTTTGCTCTCTCATCAGAAAAGACGGCGTGAGAGCCGCGGATTTACCCCTGCCACGCTCCAATTTGGTTCCAGTCACCAAAAGGTGATTCGATACGCGACGCGCTCCGCCGTGCTTACTCAAAATCGGGCTCGAAAGAAAGCTCAAGCGAACGCGCGCGCTGTCCTCGAATCGCAGCTAAGAGCACGGTGGCGTCGCTTCGCGAGCGAGCAGTCCTGGAGCAACCCGTGCACGGACGGCAGTATCGGGCGCGTTACATCACTGCCTGAAGTAGCGCGATTGAGACTGCGCCAGGTTGGCGGTCGAGGTGGATATCGCAGAGATTCGTATGACGTGCGACCAGCGCTGAGCGCTGTTTCTCTCGTTGGCTCGTCCTGATGTGACTGCACGTCTGCTCATATCGGGAGCATGCCGCTTTCGCCACATGGCTTGGAACACTTCATTGCGTTCGGCGGCGTATCGATGGGCTCCTCCTTTGTCCAGATGAAGGCGCTCTGATCGTGGAGGGTCAGCCACTTGGGGTACGCGCTCATGCCTGCCGTCGTAGCACGCTACGACTAAGAAAGATTGGGTCGCCCAATTGGCAAAATCCGCCACAGATTCTACTGCGGGCTTAGTTCATCAATGAATACGCCTCAATACACAGACTTCCACGATCCAATCGTCGTCACATCAGTAACGTCATAGAGGCAGGAGGAACTCGCTTCAATGAGGCCGCAGCGCAGCGGCTGCGGATACGTCGTGCAGAGCTATCGGATGACGCACAAGGAGACACTACAACGAAACCGCAGCAAGAGTGCCGCGGACGCTCACTGCATGGTGGCTCGACATGACGATCTTCGAGTTGCCAGTGCCATACCTTACATCGGGTCGAACGGCTATGACTACCACAATGTCGCCTCAACAATAGGAGCTTCGGATCCGAAATCCCCGCGCATGTCCGCTCATCACGGGAGCACTCGAGCAGTATGCAATCAAACGCTCGCACTGACTCGCCTCGATGGAAATACTTACACCCATTGCTCATCTTCGCCGAACGCGGCAGCGCCGCCTACTTGGTGGCCGCGTCGTTCTCCTTCTCCACGACAGACGTTCTTTCTTCTTCCGACCCTCGTGCCCGATCTGCTCGATGCTCGCCAGCAAATCTAACAAGCCGATATAGGCATCGAGTTCCAATGCGTTCGACCCGGAGCGCCACGAATTGACATGCCGAACCTTGCCCGATTCGAGCGCAAAAAGACTAAACCGGAAAGACCTCGGCCGGTAACTTCGCCGCCTAGGCCCTGCCTCAGACGTCGTGACAACAAGGGCCAAGGGAACCATACCGATATCTGCCTTCCTTCTCATTGGACCCTCCGCATCACGACCGTGGAGGACTCCGCCGCACTGGGTTCGAAACGCGCCAGCAAAACAGCTTGCGTTCGCGGCAGCGTGGTATCCGATTTGGGACCGGTGCCAAACGCAGCCACAACCGACTGGCTGCGCCCAAGGCAGGCACTGCTTCTTGTCTTCAAGCCTTTCTCCCAGCGTGTTGTCCATCAGGAACTGCTCACAGCGGCTGAACCAAATCCCGGCAAGACTGATTCAGATCGCATGCATAGACCGATGCGAAAGCGATTTCGTTTCTTTGTGAGTTATCTTCAACCGCTTCGTTCAATATCCGATGTCCAAGGATAGCCTGACTGTAACTATCGAGGCGACCATCGGAAATCACTAGGAGGCTACACGCTGACACGCGATTAGGATATTTGGAGCAGCCGGCCTGGCACGCTGCAGTAAACACAGCACCCGCGAATCTGAGCCGATGCACCGGCGTTGAGGCTGAACTCCACGCGCCTGATCGCCGTAACTTCGAAAGGCAAGGCATACCTATCTTTCGATGACATCATTCGTTCAGAAGCCTCGCCACGAGCGCGGCGCTCGCAGGTACGTCGCAAACGCCAGCCGCGTTGCGGGGTTACAGACTGGCTATGCCCGCGGACTCATCGCCGCGGTCTCGTTAAAGGTGCGATCGACAGCGATAGCGCGATGTGCGTCACCAGCGATGTATCGCCCAAGCTCCTCGAGCCACCTTCGCTTGGGCTCATCGATCGTCAGCGGTCACCCAATGGGTATCGTCAACAGAACAATCGCAAGCCAGGTCCCATAGTTGATTTCTTTGGCCGCCTGAAGATGGGGACAGTCCACACCATGCGGCGAATCTTGTTAGCAAAACGTGACGGTCCGCATCTGCTGGTGAGGCTGGTCACAGCAACACGGCTGCACACATGAAAGCTCTCTGGATTATATTTGGTTCACTACTGCGGCCTCTCGAAGACCATTCCCTTGTCCGATTCTTCGCACCTTTCAATTTGTGAGTCGCCGTCCCCTCTTTATCCTCTTGTTCCATTGCTTATGCGACGCATCACTTCCGCGACCAGGCTCGCGCCCGCGTGATATAGCCGCGCCGTGCTCGCGGCCCCGTACTGGATCAGGGATCAGGGGATCAGGCGACCGGTACCGTCATACGTCATCACGGCACCGGGCGCAGTTTTCAATTCATTGAGCTTGCTATAAGGGTAGGTTGCCCCCGCGAATGAGGTGAGGTTGCCTCGACTATCGTGGCTCAACGCGCTTCGCCAACCGTCGAGTAGTGGTTCAGGCCGTTGGCCGTGTAGCTGCGGCTATCGTTCGCGTGCCCGCTAAATGCGTCGGAGCGGCTCCGGGTGAGCTACGTTCGAACTAGCCGGTCGGCTAGTTTGAGGGCCCTCCCAATGCCCAATAACGCCACAATAGCCATTCGGCTACTTTGCTCTTGACAGCGCCCGCTCAACAGCAAAAGAATAGCTAATCGGCTACTTTTTTGCTCCGTTATGGCCCACAAAGTACAAATCGCGTCTGCGGAAGACCTCGGCGCCGTGGTGCGAGCAACTCGCAAGTGGCAAAAGCTCCGCCAGGATGAGGTCGGCGGTTTCTCGCACACATTTATCGGTGAGCTGGAGGGAGGCAAGCCCACGGCGCAACTCGGCAAAGTGCTCGAGGCTCTGCGGGAGTTGGGAATCAAGGTGCAACTGGAATTGCCCCCGGGCATGAGTCCGCCCTCCGTCGTGGAGCAGCGGAGCGGCCGTTGATGGCAGCCCGCGAGCTGATCGCGCTGATCAATACAACACGCGTGGGTCGACTGCGCGAGGAAAACGATCTCTGGACGTTCCAATATGAACCCCAGTGGATCACTTCCGAGCACGCCTTCGACCTGTCCCCTCACCTGCCGCGAAGCGCCGGCAGGATCGTCGATGGCGCCTCGAAACGTCCGGTGCAATGGTTCTTCGACAACCTGCTGCCGGAGGAAAAAACACGTGACGTGCTCGCACGCGAGGCGAAAGTTGACGGCAGCGACGCCTTCGGAATGCTCGCTTACTACGGCCGGGAATCCGCCGGCGCAATCACCCTGCAAACACAAGAAGAACCGGAGGCGCAGTCTGGCTACGTGTTCTTGAGCGATGAGGAACTGCACGAGCGCATTGCCAAGCTTCCGAAGCAGTCCCTATCTGTCGGCGCTCCGAAGCACATGTCGAACGCCGGCGGCCAACACAAACTTGCAGTATGCATACGCGAAGGTCAGCTGTACCACCCGGTCGGCAACACGCCCTCGACCTGGCTTCTGAAACCCGATCATGAGGACAAAGAGAACTGGCCCAGCTCTGCGGCCAATGAATACTTCACGATGCGACTTGCCGCGCACCTCGGGCTGTCCGTGCCAGAAGTGGCAATCCGCTTTGTTCCCGATCCCGTGTATTTGATCCGACGATTCGATCGCGTTCATGACGCAGAGCCGGTACAGCGCCTCCACGCCATCGATGCGTGTCAGCTGCTAGGTCTCAACCGACAGTTCAAGTATCAGCAGGCGGGCGTCGATGCGCTCATTGCTTGCATCGAGCAGTGCGCGAATCCTGCCCGTAGCCGCATGAGTATCTTGCAGTGGACGCTCTTCAACCTGCTCATCGGGAATGCCGATGCGCACCTGAAGAATCTGTCCTTTCTCGTCAGGCCGTCCGGGATCGAGCTGGCGCCGTTCTATGATCTCGTCTCCACCGAGAGCTATCACGCCTGCGCCGATAACGATCCACGCTGGCCCCATCACGAACTCACCATGCGCATAGGCGACGCTTCAACTTTTTCCGAGGTCAATGCCGAGAACTTCCTCGCATTCGCCGAACAACTCAGAGTGAATCGACGCGCCAGTACGAGGCTGCTCGAGCGTTTCACTCGCACGATCGACGGCGCCGCCAGCCAACTCTGTCAGGCATATGAGGCCCTGCCAGTCCCGCAGAATCAGCGAGCAGGTCAACTTCGCGTACTACGAACAATCCATATCGTCGTCATCCGAGAGATGATCGAGCGCTTGCGGTCCAAGAAATCCGAGACGCCGTGACAGCTCCGACAAGTTCCGGGCGTGAGACGAAGCGGGGCGCTCGCGAAGTGGCCAGTTATTGAGCCGCCGACAAACAGGGCGCGCTCGGTTCTGAAGATGAAGGTCGCCGCCCGAGCGTCATACGCATCCGCCGTGCGAGGCTGATCGCACGTCGATCTTGATGGTGTGACGCGTGGCCGCCCTTGCCCGAACTGATGCTGGTCGATCCGACGACCCCGAGGATCAGGCCGCATGAGCCGAAGCCATCATCGCACGCGCCGATCGCGAGTGCGTGGGCCAGACGCATGACTGCGTCGAACCAAAGGCGCAAGCCCTGATCCCTGCATTCCATCGCAAGGCCTCAAAATGCGCGGTCTGTGCTCGCCGCCCGTGGAATTGGCCAAAGTTTGACCAGGCGAGATTCGGGGGAGTTTTCAGCGGCAGGATGTCAGGAGCATCTGGTTATCCACAGAGTTGCGCACAGCTTCTGTGGATCTCTCGAGTGAAGGCTTGCGCAGATCAAAACACTCGAGGTGTCAAGCGCCAGCCTCAACCGATGCGCTCGGGCGTATCGGGTTATCTCATCTGATCCAGCGTGAGACCTGCCAACACACCGAGCGTGCCGCAGCCGGACGCGCATCAAGCCGGCGAGCCAAACCGCTTCGCGGAAGAGCGCGGCGCAGAGAATGAACGCACTAACGAGAGAAAAGCGAGTCGCTGCGAAGGACGTGAGCAACAGCGGCGCCGACTCCGTCATTTGCTGCAGCTTCCGCGAAGCTGCGGAACTTCGCTTGTCTCTGGCGAGACGCGAGCAGCGATGAAAGGTGAGGTGCCCATTGACTGCAGTGTTAAACAAAAGCGGCCGCAGACAGATCGATTCGCGTTTTATTCGGCGGAACTCTATCTTGACTTTCGCATCTCATAGGCGACATCGTTGATCTGATTTGATGGGAGCGAACCACCGAAGCTGTGTGGAACGACCCTAGCAGATTTCGTCTCCCGTTCAGGCGGTCACTGCTAAGGGCTGGCGCCTCGCACCTGCCGACCACAAGGATCGAGCGCTTCAGTGGCAGGGACGGAGAATCGCTCGGATTGGAGTCGGAGATCGGAATCTTGAGGTGCCCGCAAATGGACCTGCTGAACCAAGCCATCCCACCTGCGTTGTTGCTGCTTGGCGCGAGTAACCTCACGCGCGCTCTGTATGGCTTTGTCCCAGGATTCGCGAACCGGCTACTGCGCTTCGTGCCACTGGGGTTGGCGCTCGTTCTGACTGCGGTCTACGTCGCAATTGTCTTTCTCGGGCCGCCCCTTGGCTTAGGACAGCTGTCTCGTGAAACGCTGCAGACCATGGACATGGTTCTCTTAGGTCTTGGCACGGGATTTTTAATCGCGTCCCTGCTCATCGCATTTGGACGGCGGCGGAACTAGCAACGCCGAGCTTGCCTTCAGATAATCCGCAGACCTATGTCGCGGCGCGTTACTCGCCAATGGCGCTCGACTCGATGAGATCCACCGCGACCACGTCGTTATCACTCGCGGCGATGCATCGGCGAGGCTGCCTCTGGATTCGAGAACTCAGAAGTTGAGGGTCCGAATCTTTGCTCCTTTGCCGTGATACGCTTCACCAAGCGCTCATTCCAAGCCACGCCATCCTCGCCCGAATGAATGCGCCGGTGACAGGTGGGACAAATGGCGCCCACGCTCGCTGGATGATCAAGCCCTTCATCGGCGAGCCGCGTCGTGTGGTGCGGCTCCAAGTACGGCGTACCATCCCGACGTTTGAACGGCGCGACCTGATCGCACGCCTCACACGTACCGTTCGCTCGGCCGAGCACGTATTGGCGCACTTGCTCACTGCGCGCATACCAAGTCTGCCGGGTGGCCCGGGCACTGCCGTTCGCCGCCGGGATCGTCGCCGCATCGTAGGCCCTCTGCCGCAGCTCGGACAGTGAAACCGCCCTCTCAGGGATGGGCAGCGGTTTTGGAGTCGCCGTGGCCGCGGTCGCAACCGGGACCAGATCAAACACGATGAGCTTCCGGGATGTCTCGCGTTTACTCTTGCCTTCAACAATGCTCCAGGACATGCACTCGAACACACCCGCGAACCGAACCCCCTTACCCTTGCCAAGATCTTCGAATAAGAGCAGGTCCTTCTTATCCGAACGATGATCTCTGATGGCTCTATTTCCCTTATCGAAGGTCATATCGCCACTTTGTCCTTCACCGGTGTAGCGAAAGACCCCGTCACTCGTCCACTGATCCTTATAGCCGTACTGCTCTCCGCTCTTGCCTGAAAACAGCAGCACCACGGGAAACTCTCGGGGCGTCCAAATCCCGCTCTGGAGCTGACCGCCGAACATCTCGATCAGGTGCTTGCGCTCATAGGTCGCACCGATCCCTAGCCGCGATAAGGGATGGGGCGCCACATCGGCATCAAAGCCAAGGCGCTTTAGCGCTGGGATCACAGTTGCAAGCCCGCCGGAGAATTCACCGGCGCGCAGCGGTGTGCCGTGCTGTTTGCCGTACGCGACACCCGCGATCGCCTTCGAGTCGTAGACCCGTTCGTTGTACCTCAAGGGATACAAACGGGAATACTTAAAGCCGTACCGCTTTAGAAAGACGTCTCGACCCAGCGCATCACATTCTGCCAGGGCGGCCAGCACGGCATCGCGCGAGGTGAGATTCGCCAATGACACAACCCGCTTCCTCCTTTGAGTTTCCCACACTTACCATCCTATCCTGGCTGCCGCCTGCAGATTCTGAGGAGATTGCTTCCACGCCTCGCCTTAACGAGTAACAGCCGACTGGCCTCGTACTGCGACCCTCGATAGGGTAACCATCGTTGCAGACGCGTCGCGTAAGGCGAGTCGATCCGGGTGACTGTTTTTCATCCGCCCACGCGTGCATACTCATCAACGTACGGCAGACAGATGGACGCCCGTTGTCGCGGGATTCGAACCCGCACCTCCGTGTCGGCACTCCCTCCCGGCCGCAAACCTAAGAAGGGAACCTCGCGACACACGGCGCTCTGTCCTGTTGAGCTACACCCGGTACGTCCATCTGCTGCTTGAATGACTGTAATGGGATGTTTTCGGTGATGGGGATCGGGATTTCCCTGAAATATGAAAACACGCGCACTACAGAGAACATATATTTGTTCGAGAAGGCGATGGACTGTCGCATCAAGTCCGCGCCCACAGCGATTGGATTCAACTCACGAGGCGAAGCAAACGTACCAGATGACTTACTGATGCGCAGCGTGCAGCCGCTAATCCACTGCTCCGGCGGAAGCAGCGCAATTCTCTTGCGCATTCAAATAATGATCGCCTCACAAGACTGGATGATCCCTGGTGCGTCACGATCAGTTGAACGAGCCACTCCATCCGTCGGATGGATCACCCATGTACTGCTAGCTTCAATCCGTTGAGCAAACCTGCTCGAACGAGCCTCCACCCCCCGCTCGGTCCTCGAGCTTGAACGGCAAAGCGCACATGTGTTTCCCATCGGCTCCGGCGGAACGCTGGGTCACGAGGCATGAGGCGAAGAAATTCGCTGCGACAATTCTGGTGTAGAGACCCGCCTCCCGTGGATACGCGTCGCCCGCTCAACGAGGGCGTTGATCCGATCGGCGCACCGCATGGATCGGCTGTGATCGGAACCAGTGCAGCGACTCTGCGCGCGAGGCTTCTCCTCGCGCCTTCCAAGATACCTCGATTTCCGCGAGACGACGCTCGGTGGCGTCAAGAACGTCCTCAACGGAAAGAATAGAAGGTCACTCCGAATCGTGGGCTTGCGTGGCGGAGGCAGACGCCACTGCTTACGTGCTGTCAACGCTGCGGATAATGATCGGCGCTGCGCCGGTGAATGGCAGGCGTGAGCGCCGTACCAGTTGAGGGTAAGTTCGTTCCGCCCAATCTCAGATCACCGGTGGACACGGGAGTGCAAAGCATGGCGTGGAGTTCGATTGCCCTCCTCGTCCCACCACTGCTCTCCACGTACGCTACGTGACAGCGCTCCTCGGCCACTATATATATCTACGCCGTGTCCGATCGCAAAATCAATCACAAGATGGATTCACAACGGAGTTCGCAAGACGCGAGCGCCACTCGATACTGGTGGGTCAATCACAAGCAAACGTTCCGTCATGAGGTGGACGGCGGATATCTGTGGTCGCCGAAGCGAAACCGCAACGGCGCTCAAAATCGCACCTACGACAACATGACCCGGGTACGGCCCGGTGAAATCGTCTTCTCCTATGCCTCCGGAGCCATTCGAGCCATCGGACACGCCGCCGCTGCGGCTCGCTCAGCCAAGCAGCCGGGCGAATTTGGGCGGGCCGGGAAAGCGTGGTCGAAGCATGAGGGCTGGAAAGTCCCGGTTCGATTTACCGTGCTCGCAAAACCGCTGAGGCCCGCCTTGCATATGCGCGAGCTTGCGCCGTTGCTTCCCGAGAAGCACTCACCCATTCGCGCGAATGGCAAGGGCAATCAAGGCGTCTATCTGGCGGAGATACCACCTGCGCTGGCGGACGCTCTTAAGCGACTTATGCGCGAAGTGCCGCACGCGCCCGGCGCCCTGCCCGCGAAAGAGACCCAGCGCGAACGCAAGGAACTGGCAGCCCTCGAGCGCATTCAAGACGACAAGCATCTCACTCGCACAACAAAGCGCTATTTGATTGCTGCGAGGATTGGGCAAGGTCGATTTCGGGAGAACGTCGAGGCGATTGAGCCCGCGTGCCGAGTCACGGGTATCACCGACCCTCGCTTCTTACGCGCAAGTCATATTCGCCCCTGGCGCGATTCGAACAACCGCCAGCGCCTGGATGGCAATAACGGATTACTCCTCGCTGCGCACATCGACCACCTATTTGACGCAGGCTTCATCAGCTTCACAGACGAAGGCGAGTTCATCGTCTCAATGCGCTGTCCGGACGAAATTCTAGCCGCGCTAGGTATTCCGCGCGCGCTCAATGTGGGCCCGTTTCGGCCCGAACAACAAGCTTACCTCCACTATCATCGCCAACATGTCTTCGCTCACGGCCCACGCAAACGAGGTCGTGCCCGCGCGCGCGTCAATCCCTCGAAGACGACTCGCTAGTGCGCTGTCACCTTCCGCTTAAGATGCACTGACCGATCCAGGGCACCGACCATGCATTTCGACGAGCTCCTCACCTTCATCGAGCGCGACATGCGCATGGCACACATATATCAGCCAGTCATGATCCGGATGCTGTTGGATCATGGCGGGCGCGCCAGCCGAGAGCAGATCGCTCGCGCCTTGCTGAATCAGGACCGCAGCCAATTGGAGTACTACACCGAGATCGTCCGCAATATGGTCGGCCGCGTCCTGACCGAGCGTCGCGTGGTGGCCAAGTCCGATGCGTATTACGAGTTGATCGGTTACGACGCCTTGGGACCCTCTCAGATTGAGCGCTTAAAAGAGGCATGCGACAAGAAGCTTGACCATTTCATCGCCCGACGCGGAGAGGCGATATGGCAGCACCGCCGGGGCGGCCGCGGCTACATCAGCGGAACGCTGCGCTACGAGGTGCTCAAGCGCGCCAAGGCTCGATGCGAATTGTGTGGAATTGCCGATGAGGTGCGTGCATTGCAAGTCGACCACATTGTTCCACGGGCAAAGGGCGGCGGCGATGACATCGCGAACCTTCAAGCCCTGTGCTACATCTGCAATGCCATGAAGCGAGATCGCGACAACACGGATTTTCGCGACGTGCGCTCGGCGTACGCACAGCGCGAGCCGACTTGCCCCTTCTGCGCAGGGTTGCCTGAGCCCGTCTTGGAGAACCGCCTCGCGCGCCTGGTGAAGGATGGCTTTCCCGTGGTGCCCGGACACTTGCTTGCGATCCCAAAACGTCACGTGTCGGACTATTTTGAGCTCGGCAGTGCCGAAGTTCGGGCGTGCCAACAACTGATCGAACAGGGACGTGAGCTACTGATGGCTAGCGATCCGTTGATCGAAGGCTTCAACGTCGGGATCAACAGCGGCACGGTTGCAGGTCAAACCATCCTCCATGCACATATTCACCTCATTCCGAGACGACGCGGTGACTGCCCGAACCCTCGCGGCGGCGTGCGCGCCGTCATCCCTGGTCGCGCCGACTATTCGCGCGATCAATCCCTGAGCGCGTCTGCCACTTCAGATCACAGAACGTCGGCGTAGATGTCAACGCCGATCGAATTTGCCCAGGCGTGAGTCAGTTTTACTTCGGCGCGAATACGTAGAGTCAATCTACGACGAGGCCACAGTCGTTGAGAGCACAGCCACCGCCTCACGCAAAGAAGCTCTCCGAAGAAGTGACCGAAATACCGGGCGCCAACCTGTCCTTCGTCACCCGGCGGTTCATTGAGGGCTCTGCACCCCTTGCCCGACCCAGGCGCCTGGCATTGCCTCCTCGAGGACAAGGCGTGAACAGGGAGACGTGCGACCATCAGCACGCCGGCGCCGCGTGAGTGTCGATCGTTCTTACAGCCCCCACCAGCTGGTGATGCTCGAAAATCCGGTGTTATGATGACTGCATCGGGGTTGAAAAATTGATGGCGGTCTGCAGCTGGCCTTCGCGTCGCTGACGCATCTGCAAGTCCTGCCCCATCCGCGCAGCATTGCGACTCCGTCGCAGACACAATGCAAACAATCAGAACTGCACAGGGAATCTCAGATGGAAAGTGATTTCGACCGGACGGGCATTGCTCTTTTTCCCCGCTTGCTGGTGCTGGCAGTGACCTCAATCCTGTCGGCTTGCGGCACAACGTACACCGCCGCGGTCATGGACGATCTTGACGGCAAGCATCGCAAAACGGGCGTCCGCTACTACCTGCCACAGGATCTGATCCAGGTGACAGTGCAGGTCCAGACACGCCCGCAAAGCGAGATTGTCCGAAAGCCCCCATGCCACTTCGAACCTTGTTACAAGGTCGATTGGGAACTTAAGAAGAAACCACCTGTCGTAGAGCCCCTCGATGTGAGTGTCGAACTCATGACGGTGGCAGACACGAGCCACGTGATGCTCTTTGACACCAATGGTGTAGCGTTCGGCAAGTCAGACTCCACGGTTACCGTCTCCGAGCACGGCCTGCTCCAGGGCATCAATGCCAGAACGCAGGGCACGAGCGGTACCGTGGTCCAGAATCTGATGAAGTTCGTGGCCACCGCAGCTGCGCTTCCCTCCCTCGGAGCCTCGACGCTGCCGGTGTCGTTCACACCATCCACATCGGAGCTCAAGACGGCAGAAGGCGTCGAGGCAGCCTTGAAGCAGCTACCGCTACGGCAGACGCCTGCGACCGATGAGCCTGCACCCGAAGCCTATATCTCGATCAATGCCGCGGCGAATGCGATCGACCCGACGATCGCCGAGCTTACGATGAGCCGTGAGCTGCGCGCCCTCGCCCTTCTTGATCCTTCCGCGATCACACAGACCGACTCGCGCTGTCACTTGAAGGATGGAGCTGCGGATGATGAGTTCATGGCGCATTACGTGACTGACTCGAAGGTATTGCGATTCGGATTTCAAGAGCTTCCGCAGGAAGTCGCCCGTCGATTGCGAACCAATGTGTGCAACAGTCTTGATGCGTTGAGGAAATCTGAAGACCGGCTGCGCGCAGCACAGGCCGATCTTGCCCGAGCATCGACACGCGATCAGATCTACGTCGCCACTCGCAAGGTGTCGTTGCTGCGAAGTGAGTACCAAGCGGACCTCGCATCAGCGAACGCGGCCGCCAGCGAGTTGCGTACCGAAGCCGAGGCACTCGCAAAGCAGCGTGGGTACGGCGGCGCCGCTTCGATAGAAACGAAGAAGTACACGATGGAGCTGTCCCGATTTCCGAGCTCCACGGCACTCAAGAGCCTCAAAGGCTACGACCTCGACACTTTAAAGAAGGCGGTCCTGGAACTGATCCAGGAGAATGAAGCGGATCTTGCGTTTCAACGCGCGTTCGTGGTGCTTTCACTGGATGATGTTCAGTTGCCAAGCGGGGGCGCCACCTACAATCCCCTGCGGCCATCCAGATGCGGGCTGACGAAGGTGAGCCAATCTGATGCTTGCATCTACCATCGCGTAGCACGCCCCATGCGACTTACAGGCTGGACCGTTGGCACCGAGAAGGCGAAAGACGACTCTGGCAAGGACATCGACCTGCATGTGCTCAAGCCGATCAGCTCACGCGTGGTTGACGTGATCGACAGTCGCTCGATCGTGCAGGCGATCGATCTGCACAGCAGCGCATGGACCAAGCGCGACTTTGCCGTGCAATTCACACCCCAGGGCCGACTTGTTTCCCTGCGCCGAGATTATGGCTCCGCCGCTGAGGATGCGAGCGGTGCTCTCCAGCAGAGCCTGTCGGCAGGACTGAGCCAATATCAAAGCAGCCTGGGCACGGTCAAATCCATCCGCGAGACCGACAATGCCCTCGAACTCATGCCCTACCAGCAGCAGCTAGCACTGACAACGACGCAGAATCAGTTGCAACTGCTTCCGCTTCAGCAGCAACTCGCCCTTGGCAACGCGCAATCGGCATTGACGCTCCAGCCAATCAATGCGCAGCTTGCCCAAGCCAGCGCTCAGCTGAACCTCATCAAGGCGCAGGCATCACTCGAAGCCAATCAAGGTGGCTATGCCGCGATGGTGCAGGCGCAGATCATCGAACTCGAGCGCACCCTGGTCAACGCGCAACAACAACTGCTCCTGTCCCAGTCCGCACTGAGCAATCAACCCACTACCGCGCAGACTGCTACCCTCCTTGCGGAGCTCGCCCATCTCAAGAGCGAAATCGAACTGATCAAAATCCGCAAGGAGTTGGAGGAATTGAGGAACTGAAGCGGCCATCCAAGCGCAAAGCGCTCACGACTCCGCCGGTCACATTGATGGGCAGGACATTGAAAAGAAGGTCGCCAATACCTGCGGCTCTTCGCGCGTGACCATCGATCCGCCCTTTGCGTTTTCGGCCGCTATCCTTCCAACAACAGATCCTTCCATGGCATCAGTAGAGGCGGCCGGTGCTCGAGATCCAGCACGCGAAATAACCGGGGATCTGCGCTGTGCGGCGCCCCGCTCACATAGTCCGGCGGGCCGTCCCAGCCGTTCGTCAGGTCCGCCTCCACGCCATTGGCATCCTCCCACCCTCTGATTCGATCGTCGATCCAACCGTGCAGCTTCCAGAAATGTTTGTTCACGTGACTGGACAGCGGCGAGCCCAGCCACTCGTTGGTCACATCGAGGCTGTTCGGGTTCGGCGGCGGCTCGGCGCTCCAGTGCATGTGGAACCAGCCATGAATGCTGAACTCCAGCTCGGTGCCGAACGCATCGAGCGTCACGGTTCGCAACCAGTCGCGGTTCTGGAAACGTTCGCTGCAACGACGCCGATACTCGGCGGTTAAGGCCGGATCCTTGGAATTGCCGAAGATGGCACGGTTGTCCGCCGTGGAAAGATCCACGGCGGGCATGGGCCAGACGGGATCGGCGTGATCCCAGGGTATGTCCAGCCATCCGGACACGAACGGTGAGGACGAATGATGATGTGCATGGCCGGCATGCCCGCCCGGCACCGCTTCGGCGGCCCACGCATTGACCATCTGGATCATCTGGCGATGCATGAAAAGAAAATCGATTCCGCCCTGCGCTTCCCCCTCAAATCGCGGCGGCGCCCAGTCCCGCAACTCGGCCCGCTGCTCAACGCTGAGCGCCTCCCAGCTTTGGCGATTGCGCACAAAATGCCACAGCGCGTGATACATCCGGACGCGCTCGGATGCCAGTCGCTGCCTCACCGGAGGTGGAATGTCTGCGTATGCCATTCGGAAGCTCCCTTCGTTGTCGATGCTGTTATCGAGCGGGTTGCCGATGAAGAACACAGGGCACGTTGTGCACATCGCCGGATGCTGGCAGGGTCGCTGTCGGGCGAGTCTTGAAACAAGATCGACCAGCGCCCCCCACCACGCACGTTGAATTCATCGCGCTGCCGAACGCTTTTCCCCCTAGCGATGCAACGAGGTTGCGTACGCTCTTGCGATGAGTACAAAACATGCGCACCGAACGATCAGGGGAAGACACGATCCTTTGACTCTCGTTCGCTTGAGGGTGACACCGCGGCCACGCCTCGACTTTACCGAATGAGCGCCCACGGATGCTGGCGCCGCGGCGATCAACGTGGATTCTTCGTCCTCGATCTGCCGCGAGCGCTTGGCGCGAGGTGGCTGCGCAAGGCTCGCATCGTAGCGGACACATCAGTTGCTCTCGCGGCCCGTCCATCCGAACTGCTACTTGCTTACAGCGGCCAGCTTTGCTGGCAACGCCTCATTCGTGGTATCCGCGAGCAGTTTCTTGATGGGTTCGAACGATTTGATCAGATGTAGTCGGTACTCACCCGGTGTTCCCGGCTGCCCGTCCGTTCCGTCCCGCCCGGGTAAGCCGGGCAATCCATCTCGGCCGCTCGAACGGCTGCTCTGGCTCCCACCCAGTCCCGTGCAGCCGGCGCCACCGGGTCCGCCGCGCCCTGGCATGCCTGCACTGCCCCCCTTGCCGCCACGACCGGGCATGCCGCCACTGACATCCACGGCGGTCGAGATGGGGCTGACCACCGCCGTAAGAACGATGATACCGCCCGGGCGGCCGTCCCCGCCCGACTCACCATCGCCCCCATTTGCTGCGTTCCCACCGTCGCCACCCGGCTGAGCCTTTCGCCAGCGCCCGAATCCACCGCACTTTCCTGCTTGCCCGGCAGCGCCATCAGCGCCATTCGCTCCAGCCGCACCGTTCGCCCCAGGCGCGCCAGGGTTGCCGCGCGCCAAGAGCCGACTGTTGGTGACCTGCTTCACCAAGAGATCCACACGGCCGGCAGGTTCACCGCTTGCGTCCACCGTGAGATTGGATAGGCGTCTTGCGACAATCGAAAACTTCGTGCCCACCAAGCCCGCGGCACCCATGCCTTCGATGTCGTTGGCGACGAGCACAGCCCCGATGGGAACGACCGCACGAACATTGTGGATGATGACTTTGTTGTAGCGCCTGTGTAGTACGCCCGGTTCGATGAGCGCATCCGCGTGAGTGATGTTGAGCACCTCAACACGATCCGGAGCGGATGCTCGCGCCTGCGGGAGCATCCCCGCCCACTCGCGCGAAGTGTCGAGATCCGGCCTCGAGATCACGAGTGGCTCGTCGAGCTCGACCTCCTGCTGTGATTTAACGATCCCGGCAGGGCTGAAGAAGTAGACGATGGCGAACACGGCCAGTGCGCCGCCAGCCCTGATGATCGTCGATGTTTTCGCGACCATGAAACCAGGGATCATGGCTGCCACGCCAGCAGTTGCGAGCGCAAGCACGATCCGAAACACGGTGTACTGATAAGATGTTGGATTCTTGACAACCACCGCGAGTATCAACATCACCGCGACGAAAGTGACACCGAAGGCAAACGCCAGCAAACGTTCTTGAGACTTCGTCAATGCCAGCCCCCGACTCGATGCGCGATCGAGCTTGCCTCTCATGCGTACGCTCCATTGGTTCGGGAGACGAATACAGCGCGAAACGTAGGATCAGCGTGAACGTGCACGGCTCCACTGCCGTGGGCGACGTCGCGATAGGTTCCGCTCAACAGCCATGAGATAGATCAGCGGCATACGTTCATGCGCCCCCTGACCGGCCACGATCGTGCAATGAGCATTACGCAAGAACCTCTGGCCGCCTCCCTCGACAGCGGTGATTTTCACCCTTGGTGTCTGTGATCAGATCACGGGCTATCTCACACACCATCCGATTTGGAAAACCTGCTGAGCGGGATCAAGCTCGTGCGAACTGGCCGAAGCGGCCATCCGACCGACGGTCAGGCCAGCTCGTGCTCCCGAATTGCAGGTGCCGGTCATCCTTGCGCAAAGGAAGTTGAGCCTCGTTTGCGCAAGAGGATCATGTGCTGTGATAGGCAACGTTTGTCGCCCTATCCTGGAGACACAGGTGCGGTCTGAGACGATGGTCAGGGCCGTTCCCAGCGCCCGCGCCGGCTCCCCGCGCGGGCCGCTCCGCGACCATGGTGGCTTTCGTGACCACACAGGGCTGATCCTCTGAAACGAGCACGTAAGACGAGTGGCAGATCTTTTCGGTCGGTGCGAACTCGGATGACGCATCTGCATCTCTCGTTCATCCGTCACTTGGTGTCGTACGCCCTTGGTCTTCTGCTGCATGACAGTCGCGCGAGGCAATCCGATCCGATCGCAATGGCGGACCAGCTGCACACGGGCTGCATCGGATCGCAACCTCGAGAATTTTCTGTCGACGCTTGGACCGGATATCGCGAGATCCCGCACTCGTGCTGCCAAGCTGTGGCCAGAACGAATGGCCCAGAGCTCTTTCAGATTGGCGGCGCCCTCGGGGCGACAATCTTTACTTCGTTCCAAGCGATGATCGAGACGGCTGACCCGATCCGCAGTTCTTGCTCAGTCGGTTCAGCGCAAACTCGGCGCATCACCACCGCCATAGATGCGTAGCGCAGGCCGCCTGGTCGTGGTGCCATTCTCATCGAGCACATAGTTGTGCACGTAGGCATCGATCACGTGGCCCGCCTTGCGCTTCAGTTCGATAACACAAAAGCCGCGCGTCGACGGATAGATCCTCGTCGTGGGCGCTTGCACCATCCATAGCGGTGTGTCCTCGAACGGGCTACCAGTGATGTTTCGTCGATGGAAAGCGTGATAGTGCCCATACAGCCAGAGCCGGATTTTGTGCTGCGAGAAGAAATGACGCCCGACCCCGACCCAGTTCTCGACTTCCGTCTCCTGCATCGAGCCCTCCGGACGCAGCCCGTGGTGAGAGACCGCGATGCTGAAAATGGAGTCCGGGTTGTCATCGGCGAGGCTGCGGTTGATCAGCCGCATGGTGCGCTCGTTGAAGCACGCCTGCGTCGGCCGGTTCGCGTCCAGGTCCTCCACGGTATTGAGCACGAAGAAGCGAATGCCACAATGGATGAAGCGCCGGTCGACCCAAGACATGGACGAGCGATCCTGCCATTCGCGCTGTCGGGTGATTCGGTGAGCAAATCGCCGGAAGGGCTCCAACGCATACGGCTGATGACTCAGGTACGGCGCATGGTCATCTGACTTCATGATCGGTGAATCCGGCCGAAACTCCTTCTCCTTCGGGCTGAAGATACGGCCGTCGGCGGCAGAGAACCTCAAGTTCACATCATGATTGCCAGGCACGACGACGATGCGATCGCGCCGAAGCTCGATGCTGTCCTCGCCCCACAGAGGGGCCATCAAGTCATGCGTCAGCCGCTCCTCGGCGAGACCAAACTGATCCGGTCGCCCACTGTGGGTCACGTCCCCGGCGATCACGATCAGATCTGGCACAGGCGTGCCGTTCTGAGCATCGAGCCTGAGCTTCTTTGCGATCCAATTTTCGGTGAACAGCGCGTTTTGGCTCGTGTGCTCGTCGCCGAATTGTGGGTCTGCGAGCAGTAGGATCCGAATCGTCTCATCGGGCTCAGGACGAAAGCTGCTTCTTCCATGCCAGAGCATGAGCTCGGAGAGCAGCTTCGTTCTCAAGGCGGATAGTCTGCTTGCAGCGGCGGCGTCAGGCTGCACGGCCTGCTCGAATTCGCTCCATGCAAGATACTGGATGACCTTCGCAGAGGACTTGCCGGCCTGCTTCAGCACGCTGAGCACGTGCGGATCGTCCCAGCGCTGACTGATGAAAAACACCGGCGCCGGGCGCGGCGCCAACTGGACGACCTCCTCCAGCAAGTCGGCGGCCGTGGCGCCCCGCCAGTCACCGCGCTGTAAGAACACATCGAGGAGATAGCCATCCACCGGCATATCCCGCTGCTTCTGAAGCTCCCGACGAGTCCAGACATAAATGGGCTCGAAGTCGGCCCCCGAAAGCACCGCCTGGTACAGCGCCTTGCGATCCATGTCATCATCGATCACCATCAGCTTGTAGGTCACTTCGGGTTCCCCCCTGGGTCTATTTCAAATATGCCGCGTAGGGGATGCGCACTCGCATGCCAATCATGCCGCGCTCGACCTCGACCGGCTCGACCGCGCCACCGATGCCTTTCAAAACTAACCATCGTTCGGCGTTTGAGTGCAACCCCATGCCGGTCTCGCTGATATCGGATTTATTGATCAACGTCAGTGACACTTCCCGTGGCTCGTAATCGACACGGATCCACATGTCGGCGACCTGTCCGCCCGTGGGGTTCCACGGGTCAATGATGGTTTCAGATGCATACACTGCGTTACGAATCAAATCGAGGACGATGCCCGGAATGCCCTGATACCAGGCGATCCACACCTCGAAGGCCTTCGGACCGAACTTGATCCGACCGGTCGGGCTGATGCGAACCTCACGCTTTTGACTGCCGACGGGACTTCCGACTTGCGTCCACTTGCCCGCGCTCGCCCGTTCCCAGTTGATCTCATTGATAATCTTGGATAGAACCTCTGTTTCGAACGTTCGCCGATCGCAATACTTCTGTGCCGGAGCGATGCAGTGGAAATAGGCGCTCGCGAGCGATCGCGTCTCCCTCAGATACTTGTCCAACTCCCGGACGATACGATCCGCCTTCTCATTTGAATACTCCCTAAGCATCCCGCTCACCGCGCTAGAGGTCTCCTTCCAATCCGTAAGTCTTGCGGCGTATCCGAATCTTGCGTCCTTGCGCACCAGCAGTTTCTCCAAGCCGTTGATCAATTCTTCCATTCGATCGAGGCTGTCTAACGCATTGCGAATCAATCCCTTCTCTTTGACCTCGCCCTTGGCTCGCAGCTCCTCAAGCAGAATCGGCAGCGCCTCTGAGTGAGGATTCCCCTCTGGCGATAGGGTTTCTAAGAACAACGCGCGGAACTTCTCCGAATGGGTCAAGGGTGCCGTCGACAACAACCTTTCACCCATGGTGTGCGCATCGGTTTTTTGGTCGAGCAATCCGCACTGCACGAGATAGGCTAGCAAGATCTTGATCGCATAGTTTCGATTCGCCGCCCATGTCTCAGGATCGACGGCGGCCACCACTTGCCGCTTCGCCCCTGGTGTGAGTTGTCTTAAGGACTCCATCGCCACGAGACAGCCAAGCTGCGTATGCGCAGAGCCATTCTCCAGGTGCGCCAACTCCTGCAATAGCACCTGCGTCAGCTTGACGCGCGTGTCGACATCGAACTCATTGCCGAATAGTAATAATTGACTCGCCCCAATTTCGATTCGCACTTCCGGGTCACGATGTTCGGCGATTTTCTTAAGACAATAGTCGTCTCGTCCGGTCATCGCATGCAGCTCGGAGATATGGATCGCAAGCCCCGTCGATCGCACTACGTCGATCTGCGCAAGATATCGACCCTGCCCGGAGCGATCCTGCCGATGGCAATAGCTTTTATTTCTCTGGGGGTTGCTCAATGGCAGGGGTCTTAACCCCCGACTCCAATCATCAAGCGGCGACACCGCAGCCCATCGCAGCAGCCACTCCTTGATTTCGTTCTTGGCATTCTCCGATGCGAGTCGGGCCGAGAACTCGTGTACGAGATTGAGCGCGTGACACAGCGGACAAGTGCCCTCCCGGCCCATCACCGGCAGATCGAGGCGCCAGAAATATTCAACGGCACCCGCCCCGCCGGCATCGGCAGGTTGGCGTAGACGATTCGTAATGACCAGGCTCGAGATCTCGGTCGCGCCGATCGCGCTCAGCGCCGCTCTTAGGTCATTGAGGGTGCGCCCCGATACGGCCGCGTCATCGAAAATCAGCACAGCGCGGGTGCGATCTTCCGCGCAGAGCGCGGCGCGGATGTCGTTTCGATCCAGCGGAGGGATCAACAACGCCGAGCCGCCCCAATGTACACGGACGGGAACGATGGGAAACATCCGCTTGCGCGCGATGGCCCGCCCCTCCGCGGTGAGCACCTCGAGTACCTTACCGATGATCAACTCGCTGCTCGGATGAGATCGATACACCAAGAGCCCATAATCCCCGTCCTCGCAGGTTCGGTGCTCATCGCGCTCTTGCCTTGGGCGCAGCAGTCGATGCCACGCCTTCTGAACGTGGACCTCGCCCAAACCGAGAAACGGCAGGATTCGGTTCAGAAGAAACTTCGCGAGGTCGTTTTTCTCCAGAAACGCTGCCTCCACCGCCCCTGCGGTATTCACTGCCAGAAAATCGTGATGGCCCTCGTAGGACCAATGTCCCGGCTTGACGATGACGGGACTGGGACTTTGCCAATCTCGGTAGGTCTGTTGAGGGTTCCTCGCTCCAACACACATGCCCTCGGCGTCGAAGCGCGGCACCTCAAAGCTCTTCCAACCCTCAGGTCCAATGGAGGCAGTCTTGCCAATCCTCATGAGTCTCGGCGGGCGATCCTCGACCTCACGAAGGGGCATCCAGAAGAGCAAGCTCGGCTTCTTGCTGCGCAATGGACTGCTTCGATGAACAAAGAAATGCAGATCCAGGCATTGCGTGACCGATGCATCCAGGGTTGAGCCGGATACCAAAACCGATCCCAATGTCAGTTGAGTTGAGGGCGCGCGCTTTGCCGGCTCGTAGATCTCCATGGAATGAATATCGCGCAGCACGGTCCTCGTAAGCTGATCCAGCGGACGCATCTGCACCATCTGCGATGGCATCACCCCGAGCACCCGCGCGAGCGCCGCCCGATACAAGGCCCCGCACAAGGTGTCTCGCGCGCTCTGACTGAAATCAAGATAGCCGGAGATTACACGCGGCTGTCCATACGCATCCTGTCCCCACAGAATTGGCTCGGGAATGAACATCGAGCGTTGCTGGCTGACCTCGGTCCATAGGATCTGTGAATCGTGCCACTTGAGCCAGCGAACCACGGCAAGCCTGAAGTTTGCAGGCCGGGGCTCAAGCGGCGGCGCCCCGATGCGCATCTCGGCGAGATTGCGGCGCAGATCGGAGTAGCCATGACGTGAGCCGCGGCGCTCGTACTCCACTGCTGCGAATCGCCAGCGATTGGTGCAAAGGATGATTCTGGAAAATCGACTCGGCCACTGCTCATCGCAAGCAAGCTTCAAATCGGCGAGCGCCGCGGCATAGGTTTCGGCCTCATAGCTTGGGATATCTGCGATCACGAGCGTCGCACCCTCCCGCGCATGCGATGTCAAGCGACGCTTCAGGAACGACAGAATGTCCCACTTCATCCGGTGAGGCCGAACCAGCCAAAGCACCCAGTCGGCTTGTCCGCCTTGCTCGACGGACCGCCCGAATCGCTCGTCAACGACGGCCTGCTCGCCAAACCAACGCATCGAGGAGGCGCAGGCCTGCTCATCCAGACACAGCTCGGGCCACACCTCGCTGTGCTCGCCCTGCTCGAACTGCGCCCATCGCTCATCGTCATCGGCTTCGGTCTTCCATCCCAGCCGAAGATGCATCGCCAAACCCCTCAAGGTGGCTTGGCCTTGGGTCAAGCGATGCGTTTGCTTTTCACGGCGCACGAGCGGCGCCGCGGCGGCGAACCAGGTCCCCTCCTCAAGAGCACGGATATAATCACCGGTGTCCGAGAGCAGGTTGTGCAGCAGATGTAATCCGCCGAAGCGCGTCTGGCGCTCGGGCTTACTGCTCTGACCATCCACGAAGGTGGCCGCCATCACCTCATTGAACTTGTACTTTCCAGGCAGCGGGCCCTTCGATTGCTCGAATCGGCGCACCATGCCCATGCCCCGATCCAATATGAATATCTCGAGGCACCCTGGCCGTGCAGCGAGCCAATCGCTATCGACACCGGGACAATGTGCACGCTCCTCCCTGCCGTGCGCCTCGAACGTGGATCGACTGGCGGCGTCCAATCTAAGCCCGCCCGTCCGACAGCGCACATAGACTGCCAGAAGCCGGGGCGACTCCAAGCCGTCGTACGCATGCTCCTGGACGTTATGCATCGCCTCTTGCAGCGCCACCCGCAGCTTGTAGGTGAGTCTTTCTCGGGTTTGCGGCGATGTTCGGGCCTCGAGCCTCGTGTCGATGCCGACGAGCAGATCTTCCACTGTCTGCTGCGCGAAGGCCGGACCGTCGCTCTCGCGCGGGACCGTGAACAGTCTCATCGGAATGCAACGACTATCCTCGTATGAGGGTGTGATCCGCAATTCGCGATAGTCGTTGCGTTCATCGACCTGCGGGTACTCAAGGGCGTGAGATTTGGAGAGCTGCTCGATGTGATCCAGAAAGCCTTCTTGATCCAAAAACCATAACAATCGGTTCGGCGATGTTTGGTATGGACCCACCTCGAGCGGATCGGGACCATCATCCGCCTTGGGCAGCACAATCCGCACTCGCAGTCCCGATGCCACCGCGTGCTTGATCTCGATGAGTATGGACATCAACGGCAGTGGGTCGATCCAGCGGCACGGGACGAAATCGAACGTGAGCTGATTCAAAGATGCGGTGCCCCCCAACTTCTGTGGGGCGATCGCTTCTTGGATCGCGCCCATGCTGTTGGCCCATGACTCATCACGAAGGTATCGCGGAAGATGCACGATGCCATGGGCATCGAGTACCTCGAGGGTCAGAATTCCGTAAGGTTCATTGGGGGTCACAGAGCCGTGCTGTCCAGTCACTAGTCAACTCCTACGCTCCACGGCAGGACCGCCGCCTCAACGAGCCGGTCCCGCACTCAGTCTGCATCGTCCGGAGTCTGTGCCGCGGAGCTTTGCTTCGTTTGCATTGCGCGCCACAAGCCATGCGCTCTTGCTGCCAATCCTCCGCTGCGCGGGCCGGTCCATCGCATCGCGAGGCGGCGATATGGCGCACTGCCTCTGGCCTCGATGCCGCGTGATCAAACTCGATCACTTATTGGGACCACCCCTCTGATCCAATGACGTTCGCGCCCTCATTCTGATGATTCGCAGGCTCAGGTGCATCGCACACGCACTTCACTCATCCCACGCAAAGTGGCTTGATTGCGTGACGAGTGTGGCGGGGTTGGACGCCGCCGCAGCATCCACCACCTCGACCCATCACATATCGGAGACTGAATGTGACCACGAAATGGTCCCTTGGACTTGAGGGTAACCGGCTTGCCGCCTGTGACCGGCACACAGGCGTACGCTGTCCGGTTTTCCCCGCCGGGCGGGCCATCGTTGGGAGCCAACCGGTCTTTAACTTTTCAAGCTGCGGTGAAGCTCACGCGCCGGCGATCGCCTCAAACATGACGGGAGTGGACGGTCGGCACCACCGACCCATCGGCATGCACGGCACTCAGCGAGGAGCTCGCTGAGCCTGCTGTTCCGCTCGGCGCGCTGCCGAATCGAGAGAATCCGGGCCTGCCCTGCGCAGCTGAATACAGGTGACGGTGAAGAAGTGTCCGAGCCATTCCATTCCCAGCCGCTCGGTTAGTCCGCGCTTGATACTGAAGCAGATGGAACGGCACAGATTCTGCACACCGAGCAGCACTAACAGGATTAAAGGCAGGGCAGATCCTTCCGCCCGCTGGCCGGGTTCAGCAGATACACCAGCGCAAAGACGGCGAGCGCACCGGTTGCAGTGATCGTTGTGGCTGCAACCGGTGACTGGAACTGCATGAGTCCTGAGATGGCGGATCAATCGCTCGCAGGCCGAGCCTCAGGCTTTATCGCAAGGCCGCCGATGATCTATCGGAAGTGCCGCGCACGCGCCATGATCGCTATAGGCGCTGGAATGATCCGGTCCAGGCTCCGGCTCACGCCAACCGGACCACATCGGGCGACTGACCCGCCGATGACAGGGCGCGCGAGATGTGCTCGAGCAATGCGCTCTCAAGGAAATCACTGTCCAGTCCTTCGCCTTCCTCGATCTGGCAGGTCGCAACGCAGGTACTCTCGCGCGCGATGGTGATGATCGCGGCCTGCCGGATCAGCCGGTAGAACGTGCTCGTGTCACGCGGCGCAATCGACTTGCGCGTATTGAAATAGTCGAGATCGATATCGAGTATGAACGGCTGGTCAAAAAGACCGGGCGCTGCGACCGAGGTCACGATCTCATCGATAAGCGCCAGTCGCTGATCGAGGCTGTCCGTCTCGATCGCCGAGTCCCTGTAGGCACGGTCCCGCTCATCTCCCTTGAGCGCTGAATCCAGCGCTGTCTTAGGCAGGATCACGATCCGGCTTTGCGGCAGCGAGTACGTAAATGGCGGAGGCGCAATCTCCCTCCTCGGGAGGAGAACCGTGATCTCTTCACCCTGGGGGGTGACGAAGGTCTTCTCCCGCTTCGCATCCAGCGCGATCTGCTCATTGCTTTGGATATGTCCGCCGTCCTGGTGGGCCGCGACGAACGCAAGATCGAGAATGCCCGCGCGGATGGCGGCATCGATATGCTCATCGTATCTCAGCTTGCTAATGGCGGTCGTGACGGCACACTCGTTGCGAAAGTCAAGCGCGGCCACGTGCTCATCGGCGATGTCGCGCCAGGGGCGATCTGGTTTTTGATTGTCGGTTGCGTAACCGAAGTACGCCGGCTTGGTATCGGTGTGATAGTCGAGCGTCAGCAGGCGCGGCGCTTGCACAAGATCGCGTCGCAGCCGCGCCCACCCGGTGAGCACGTGGTGATGAGACTCTGTGATGTACAGCGGTTTCGTATGGGTCATGCCGATTGGATACTCGATGTGCAGTTCGCCCCGATCAAAACGCGTCAGCCACAACTGCAGCAACATCTTCGTTGCTGGCCCGCAAGCGCAATGCCCGAGCTTGTCATGAGTCAGCTGCGGCTTGGATCGTGCACCGTCGACAGTGGTCAACCTGACGCCGGCAGCGGCGCATCTGCCATCAGCTGCCGATGCTGCTGTGCTTGTGCCTCTCTCAGTTCGTCGATTCTGGCCTTCTGCTCAGAGATGTACGCGACAACATCCCAGCCTCGCAGAGCCGAGTCCGGCGAGATGCTGTACGCTTCGCTGAGCCTGTTCTTCAGATCGTTCGCAGCGAGCCCCAATCTGGCGAACTCATATTACCTTTCGGTACCCACTTCATCGTAAGGTGGTCCGGTCACCCTCGCACAGTTCCAGATGGCTCGCCTTGCAGACTCTGCCTTGTTTGGAAGGCTCAGGATCTCATACATAAGCTTGCTATCAATCGACCGCCAGTCCACATCGTCTGGAAACGAAGGTGGATCAGGCAAAGGATCGTAGGTGTAGATTCCCGCTTCGTCCTCCTCTCCGTGGTCAGCCACAACATCAGCACATGCATCGATGAACTGATCGAGAATGCATACGACGCGAATGGCAAGGTACCTCGCATGCTTCCTGGACGCATACCAAGCCTTCACCGCCTCGATGATCGGGGTCAAGAACGCACCGACGACGACCCCTCCAAGACCAATCAGCGCCACCGATATCTGCTCAGACACGACTGCCTCGTTGTTATCTTATTGCCGCCCTCCCCAGCAGCTTCCGCCGCCGTGCTCGAGCAGTCCCTCTGCCACGGATCCTTCATTCCGAATGGCCGCGAGCATCCGTCCAAAGCGATCTGGATTCTCGGACGTAAGTCACGGATGAGCTTAACCCTTGGTCATACATACTTTCTCAGCGACTTAGCGAGCCCGCCACTGTTCAATGGCAGCTATCACTCGCTCACGAGGCACGAATTCCTGTTCCAGCCGCCCTCGCTCGCGTCCTTGCAGGTATCTGTAGAGCTCGATCTCAGCATCTGTCAATCCTTGTGACGGCTGCGCGCCGGCTGGACGGCGTTCAACGACTGCAAGCGTGACTTCCAGCGCGTCAAAAAGCTTCCGGTCCATGAGCAGCGCTTCCAGATGTGATTGCTGCTCGCGTGCCTTGGCCAGCATCACCAACCCCCACGTGTCGATGTCGCCCCAGTATCCGATGCGCTTGTTCGTAAGCCATGGAGCACCCAACCAGTTGAGGTTCAGCCCTGCTCCCAGCACGGCAACGGTGCCCGAGAGCGCCGGCAGCTGATGCAGGCAGCGATCGTTTTCAACAAGCAACACATGGGTGCCAGGAAGCGCTCTTGCGGTGAGTTCTCGTGCGCGAACGCGTTGCTGAGCAAAGGGCAGCAGATCGGGCTCAAGCGGCGCGACGAGCACCCAATGCTCCCCTTCATCCAAGGCATCTAAGAATACCTCAAGCCCAAGATCGCTCACTTGCCCCTCGAACCGGACATCGAGCAGATGGATGAGCAGGCTGCGGTTGCGTTCGAAGAACTTGCTGTCGCTCCCGCAGATCGACAAGGCACGAAGCGGTCTGCCCTCCGCACAGCTAGGAAACAAATGCATCGCGACTTGCATGGCTTTGATGATTTCTGCTTCGGGCGTATCCAGCAGCAGGTGTCGTCGTCGCACCAGCAACCGATGGAATGCCGAATCCGAAGCTGACACCAACCGACCCAGTCGTTCGTACTCCTGTTGAATGCCTGAATCCGCGCACGCGGCAATCCACTCCGAGGGCATGCGCAACTCCCATGTCACGGGCACCTCCACCGGATCGCTGCCGCTACGAAAAGAGACCGGCTCCCACCGCACGTGGCCGATGGAGACTGCGCGCCAGCGCTGCAAATGATTGCGCACCTCCTGCGTGTGGTGCGTGAACTGCGTCGGTGTGGGTTTGCCGATGGAGAGCGCCACCGGCCATGCATCGGGCGCGAGTAGGCGCTCCTCCCGGGTGTCGGCGACACCCCACTGCTTCGCCCAGCGGCGCGCGAGATCAGCTGGAGACTTCATGTCGGCCGGCGTTACGTTGTCTTGCGTGCTCCTCGAGCTCTTCCCAGCTGAGCGAGGTTATCGTAGCGCGCTGGCCCTTGCGATGAATGAGGATCGCCGAGCGCGTATGGGCGCGAAGCAATCTCAGCTCCTTGTTGGGCGTGACGAAGAGCGGATGCAGGCCAAATTCATGCAAGGCCGAAATGATGCGACCTGCCACCGCCTGCGAGCTCTTCGAGAACGCCTCATCCAGCACCACGGTACCGAAGAGCGGCTGATTTCCGCCTTCCGGGCAGAGCGCATAGCTCAATGAGGCGGTGAGGACGTAGCTTGCGATGATCTCCTTCTCCCCGCCGCTACCGCCCTGAGAGCCGGTGCGCACCTCGATCACGGCGCCGGTGGCCCGCTCGATCACTGCGACGGAGAACTGCAGGCGGTAACGAGGGTCCAGCAGCGCGCGGGCACCCAAGGTCTTTTTCCGCTCGCTCGCATCACGCAACAGGCTCACCATGTGCTTAAGCGCGCGAAAGTGACTTTCGCCCAGATCATTCTTCAGCGCAGCGGAACGAAGGTGGCGCTGGGCCTGCTGCAGGGTGCGTAGGCTTTCGTGGACGACACGCTGCGGATCCAGGCGTAGATAACAGCCGGGCTGAAAGTCCACTCGCCGCAACGTGCGGTTCAAATCCTCGATGCGCTCTTCGATCATCGAGACCTCATTCTCGATGTCGCTCAACAACTGAGTGACGCCCTGGCCGGAGGATTGATTCAGATAGTCGAGGAAGCGCTGCAGTTTCTGAGGCAGGGCCTCTTCAGTGAGCTGCCGAAGGCGCTCCAGATAGACGGGCACGTCCTGGATCTCGGCGCCGGCCTCCGACAGCGCGCCGGTATCCACCCGCTGAGCGCTCGCCATCTGTCGCACCAGCGCCTGGTCGCAGTCGCGCAGTTTGCCGCCCAGCGAGTCGATGGTCGCCTGCGTCCGCTTTGAGGCATCGAGCTCGAGATCGGGAAGACTGTCCAGCACATCCCCGGATGGTGCCGAAAAATGCTGGTCGGCGAGACGTCGTTGCGCGTCGGTGAGCCCGGCGCCGATCTTGCGGAACGCGCGCTCGCGGTTTTCATGCGTGAGCTTCCGGCGGTCCGCAAGCATCGCGTGTTCCACAGCGTTGTCACGCTCTTCCGTACGCCGTCGCTTGAGCTCGCTCTCCGCCTGCTCACAGTCGGCGCGGGCCCGTGCGAGGTCTGAATCGGGATGGCTCAACGCCTCGAGGCGCGCCTGGAAGGAGTCGAGCATGCGCTCGGCGCCGGGCAGATCGATGGCGCTGAATTCCAAGCCCAGCAGCGCCTCCAGAAGGCGCAGCGTGCCTTCGGTCTGCTCCGCCCTCGCCTGCGCAAGTTCGTATTGCCGCCGGCTGTGCTGCAACGTCGCTTCCACCTCTTTGATCTGCCGCTGAAGGCTGGCGAGGCGATCTTTGTTATCGAAGCCGGTCATCCAGTCCTGATCGAGCCGCCGCTTGTCTTGCTTCTCAAAGAGGCCTCGCTTGTCGGACATCATTCCCTGCTGGGTCATTCCGTGAGGCGTGTGGCGCAACGCCTCCTCTGAGGCTACGCAGTGCCGGTCGATCCCGGACAGCAGACGTTTCAAAGCTCTGTCGTACGCGTGACGCTTGAACTTGAGCTTCCGCGTGAATCCGTCAGCGAGAAACTCCGCCGCATGGGCGTCCGTCTCCACCTCGAGCAGACGGACATGAAGCCGGTTGTCGCGATGATTGATCCAGCTGAGCGCCCGCCCCATGACGTCGGCAGGCGCCATGACGCGCATCCGATGGCCGCCAATCGCGCGTTCAATGGCCCCGCGCCAGTGACTTTCGTCGGCTTTGACCTCGACCAGCTCGGCCACGAACGGCAGCGCCTCTTCTTGAAGACCCAAATGGGCAGCCAGATCGCTTCTGAATATCTGATACGGACCTGGGATGTTGGAGTCCGGCCGCGCCTGAATCTGCTGCAGTTCCTCGTTCAAGGCAGCGAGCGCCTGCTGATCGCGCTGCTGCACGACCCCGAGATTCCACGCTTCCTGCTTCTGATCGCGTAGTGCATCTTGTTGCTCGGCCTTTAGCCGCTGGGCGACTTCTTGATTGGCCGCGAGCGCATCGCTCGTCAAGGCGTCCGCAATCCCGAGCCGCCGCGTGAGCCGAACGTAGTCATCGGCGGCGCGCCTGCGCTCTTTCACAATGTCCTGTTGCTGATCGATCTGCTCGCGCAGCTGCTCGATGGTCGCCCCGCCGGATTGGAGATAGACCTCGCGCAATGCCTGCGCCTGCTTCTCAAGCGCATCGATCTGCGCCGCGATGGTCTCGCCCGCAAGGGTTCGCGCCTCGATCAGCGCATCGAGCTCGGCGAGCCGTTCCCCGCCGAGCCGGTAAGCAAGCTCGGCATACCACGTGGGCAGCAGTCTCTGCAGCTCGCGCTGCAGGCCCAACGCTTCGTGAAGACGCAGTCGTGCCTGCCAGCTCTCGGCGATCGGCAGCAGTGTCTGTTGCTGCTGTCGGGCGATCTCAAGCTCCCCGTGGATCGCCGCCAAGTCATCGAATTCCTTCGCAACTTCGCCCGCTCGCTCGAACCGGGACGCATCCTCCAGCACCAGTTCCCGGAAAACCTCATCGATGCTGTTGAGCTGCTTTAACCCCGCGGCTCGGTTGAGCAACGTGAATGCATTCTCTCCGACTTCGAAGAATCGCCGCACGTACGCGAGATGCTCCTGCTTGTTGGGCGTGACATGCAGCCCCGGCGTTTCGCGTCCCAGTTGCTTTAAAGCGCGCGCGCCGCCCGCGTGATGTGTCTCGAGCCAAAGATCAAGCGTCTGTTGCCCGTCTTCCGAATAGATCCACAGCCGTTTCAGATCGGCAGCTGCGAAGCTCGTGTCATCGAGCCAGAAGAGGGCAGCGATGACGAGCGATTTATCGCCGTTACTGAACGTGGCGGAAATGCCGGTGACCGTTTTTCCGGGCCTTGCGATGTGCTCGTTGTCCCCACTGTTATTGCCGGCGCCCGACACGCCGCGGATATAGGAAACGAGATCACGATCGCTCTCGTGTCCTCCGGTGGAGGCGAGGTTGTAGCGCGGATTGACCGTGATCAGGGTCATTAGCGCATCCACCAAAGTGGTCTTGCCGCTGCCCGTGGGCCCGATGATGGCCGTGCCCTCAAGTTCAATGGCGGCCGAATGCCGCCCGGCGAAGGCGCCCCAGTTGAACAGATCAATCTGCGTCAAGACAAAGGTGGATCGCGACAGCGATTCCGCCAAGACCGGCTGACTGATCGGCATGTCCATCAGCGCTCGCCCTCCTCTGTGGAGGGCGCCTGCGCCTGTCTTCCCCGTCCCGCCTCGTCGCGGAAGGCCCGCAGCAGATTCTGCAGGTTCTCAGGGTTCGCGACGTGCGCGATGATGGGACGGATGCGGATCCGGTCGTGCTCATCGACGTCCGAGACGATACCGTGAGCTTTGAGGTGCTCCAGCAGATTGCGCAGCCGCTTCTGCTCCTGGGCGTCGCTTCCAAGCTCACCCAGATACAGCTGCAGTTGCGGCAACAAATCGTCAATGGACACGACCGCTTCGCTTGAACCCACCCCCGCCTGCTGCTCGTGGGCGACAAACTGCTGACGAAGGATCGCGATCAGTAGCGACTGCTCCAGATTGAGCCGCTGCCGGCGCACCAGCGGGTGCAGCCATTCATCCTCATCGCGTTCAAACGCCTGATCCGCCACGACGAGGAAGGCGATCCCGCGGATCTCATCGACGCGCATAGACAGATCGAGCGGTTCGAGGATGGCGCCGATCGCCTCGCGTTGCGCCAAGAGATCGCGATAGAGATTGGGTTTGCGCTGCTCCTCCAGCAGCCCGTATTTCAGCAACTCGAGAACCCCGTCTTTGACCCGACGCGGGGTATAGCCGCCAGCCTGCCCCGAGGCGCGGCCCGCCTCTTCGCCGCTTGCGCTATCCAGGCTTTTCTTCTCTGTCTGCGCATCGCCCGAATCCGACGCCGCGGTTCCGGATCTTGCGGTCAACTGATCGAAGATGCTGGTCATGGGTCTCAGGGCTCCCATTCGAGGTCAGCAACGGCCGCCGCATCGAGCGCAATCTTCGGCACATCGAAGCACAGCCCCGCCCCATTGCTGCCCACCACGTCCACCCGCTCGCGCTCAGGCCCGATCGCCACGTTCGTCTCACGCGCAAGGCTCAGCCATAGCGCAATCGTTTCAAGATCATGCGTGGGCGGTAGGACCCGGGCCAAATCAGCGACGCTCAAGGCGACCGTGCTCTGTTTGATCACCGCGAGCGTCTGATCGAGCAACTGCTGCCGGTCGAGGCCATCGAAGGCCGACCAGAAGTCCTCTTCCATCTCGGTCAAGTCTGCACACTCGCGATTGAGCTTGAGATCCCGCTGTTCGTCGTGGTCGACGGCTTTGAACCGCAGGCGTTCGATCAGCGCAAGCGCGCCATTGGCGGGCGCGACGGGCGGCAGCGGGCTTGCGCGTCGTCGTAGCGCCTGGCTGCCCCAGTCCATCTCGAGCGCCGCTTGGAAGATTTCATTGAGCAGCGCCCCCACGCGGTGGTGTTCGGCGGCGAGGCCTGTCTTCAGAAAGCCTTTCACGTCCCGCTCGCTGCGCGCCCGAGCTTGTATGACCGCGGCTGACTCCTTGACCAGGCGCATGATGAGCCAGCGCAGTTCGATCTGCTGCTGAGGACTCAATGCGGACTGCGCCACGGGATGTTTGAGGATCGTGCGCAAGCGGAGCTTCATGTGCTCGAGCTCGATCGAGCGTCCGAGCTGTTGATGGAAGGCGTGGAACACGCGGCCTTCGGCGCTCTCCAGCAGGTTCTCATGTCCATCAAGGAGCTTATCGACGATTTCGCCCCGGTGATTTTGTTCGCTCACGATCGATTGGCGCAGCTCCCGGTCGGCCTGCCGCCAGGAGTCTTCGACTCGGCGGAAATCCGCCCGCAGACTGATGGCAAGGGCATACACCTCGCGGATGCGCTCGGCGGCCTCGGGGCCGTCCAGCACCTTGAATTCACCTCGCGCGACCGCCTCCAGTTCGTGCTCGAGCTCCGAAATCCGGCGCTTCAAATGCGCCGTGCGGCTTTTGGGGTCGGGATTGAGGTGGGTTTCTAAGCTCTCGATCTCACGCTGGACCACCGAGAGCCTTGATGCGGTCGAGGTCATGACCCGGCCACTGAGCGCGGTCACGAAGCGGAAGGCTTCCTCCAATGCATCGGTCGCATGGAGCCTGCCTTCGCGCTCGACGATAAGCGCAAGTTTGATCCAGCGGTGTAGCTCCTTGCGAGCCTGAGCGGCGTAGTCATCGCCTGAGATCTCAAAATCGCTATTGGCGGCATGCTGACCCAGCATATCGGCCAGGGACTTCAGAGCGTCCTCCACCGCGATGCCGTCTTGGGCTTGCTCGAACAGTGTTTGCAGACAACTCAGGATGAGCGGGCCACGCCGTGCAGCCAACAGCTGCCACGCCGGATGGTGGTATCGAGCGTTGATGTAGTTCTCGGTGCGCTCGCGAACGGCGGCATCCATAGCCTGATCCGGGTCGAAAAAAGGGGGCGCTTCCTGGTGTTGACCAGTTTTCTACGCAATCCCATCCCTGGCGTCTGCGACGCAGTCCGCTGAACGCGATCGCAGGTGACGCCGCCTGCGCGCAGGTTACCGGGGCAGGCGTCGTGCGGCAGTGCGGAAAAGACCGTTGAGGCATTCGGCGACGCGAATCCGGCGTGCAAATGAAAACAGGACGATATCGTGCAGTGGTCGCTCTCTGCTGGAGGTGCGTCAACGAGGAAGGCGGCGCGCTCCAGCACCGTGCGCCAGTCACGGGTCGTGCTGATATCGCGAGAGGAGTGCCAGCGCATCCGTCCGCGCGGAGATGTGCTTTGAAGGTCCATGCCAAGCGGACTCGATCCGGGCATGGGCGTTCGCCTATCAACGCGATCAGAACATCCGCCAGTTGCACCTGGCGGTGGAACGAAATGCGAAAGAGAGGACCACCCGGGATCCGCCGGGCGGTGTCCTACCGATCCGCGTCACACCCGCAGGTTGCATTCGTCGATGTTCCACCGAATCGTGCAGGCCGCAGCTGAAGAACCCATCACGGCCACGGTGATCGCCATACGGTCGCGTCGACATGAGATGCCTGCGCTCGACTGTCACAGGCGGAAGGCATTACCGGATCGAATGCAGAATCAGTTCACCGTCGACGCTTCTGTTTTTTGTTGTTGCGATACTCTCCGCATGCCAAACGCCTCAAGCCGCCTTCTCCATCTCACGCACGCGAGGCCAGTCGCCAAGAGGCAACACGACGGTGTCGGCCTTCCAGCCAGGCGGGATGGTTCGCCTGAGCGATATCGACCCGCATCTGCTTGATGACGGCGCTGACCCTTTGTCTAATCACCCCCACCTCCCGGGCCATCCACCTGCCGCCGTCCTTCCCACGAGCACTGGCGGGCATACGCAATGGTCGAGGGATCCATCCTGGAGAGCGCCGCTCCACGATTGAATTCCACTTGTGAGTAAGGTCGTGATTTGGCCAGTGCTCTCCCGATCGTGACATCAATGTCATTGGTTCCGGAAGACGCGCCATTTGCCCGCGCGCCTCGTACTTCGTGATGAACGTGGCGCACTCGCTGCACCGACGACAGGCACAGCGGTAATGATCATGCAAAGCGTGACGATTTCGCACAGGTCTGCCAAGGATCGCTTGTCACGGAATGCGCCTGCCTTTTTCGTATGTTGCGGGAAGGCCAACTACAAAGGACTTTCGCAAAGGATTCTGCGATGAATGCGTTGAAGGGACGGGCGTGTCTAGTAACATCTTTTCTGTCCGGCATCGACAGCGATCGTTGATCGATCACCAGCCTGCAAGGCTGCCGGCGTCGCCCGCACAAGGCATGATGGTGCAGCACAGGCACGGAGCAAATGATGTTGGTCTTGAACAGACGTATTGGCGAAGCGGTGATGATCGCCGACGACATCACGGTCACCGTGCTCGGAGTGAAGGGAACGCAGGTGCGACTCGGCCTCGCCGCCCCTTCAACGGTTCCCATTCATCGCGAGGAGATTTTCAAACGCATCCAACGCGAGCAGGCCT
Source organism: Steroidobacter gossypii (assembly GCF_016801985.1). GTDB lineage: Bacteria > Pseudomonadota > Gammaproteobacteria > Steroidobacterales > Steroidobacteraceae > Steroidobacter > Steroidobacter gossypii. The sequence goes on from NZ_JAEVLS010000002.1 coordinate 1,544,292, forward strand.
CGAGGCGATCGTCCTCGTCAGCCGCGACGGGTCGGAAAGATCTCACTGCTAAAATTACGAGGACGCCATGCAACAGAACGGTAGAACCGTGTCGTAGGCAGGTGCCTTGACCACCGCGTAGACGGCTGTTCAAGCATACAGTATGCTCAAAGGATCGAGGAGATCCTCGCGACGAGTCTGCAAAGAGAGCAGGAGCGGCAAGCCGCTCCCACTCACCGGCGCGCACCAGTGTTACCAGCACCGGTACACGCCTGACCACACACCCTGAACTAGAGGAATGTATGGCTAAGTGCAAGTTTACCGGGTTCGCGCCCGATGTGGCGCGGCCAGCGGCCACGCCCACGTGGGATCCCCTCGCCTGCTCTGGAGAGTTACCCCGGCGCGCCGCCGCGCGGTTAAACGGGGCCAATCCGGCCGAAATCCTCTGGCGCCACGCGCGCTAATCCCTCCCCACCATGCCGTGCGACGAGATGGCAGCCGCCGTCTCGTCCGCCTGGAGGCTTATGTGGGGCGAACAGCGGAAACCCCCTTTGTGCGTGCGGTGAAGCGTGCATTCGCCGACGCATTGCTCGCGGAGATACGTCGACATCGATTTGCGCGCGACGAGGCCGCCGCGTCCGGCAACGTCAGCCGCTCCTATCTGCAATATCTGCTCAAGGCAGAGCGACACGCGACGATCGGCACCCTGATCTCGCTCGCGGAGGGGCTCGGCATAGCGCCGGAGTATCTGATGGCGAAGACCATGGAACATCTGGGCCGCATCCGACCATTGATCGGTAGCGAGGGCACGCCGCCTGAGCGCTAGCGCGAGGTCACGAGATCCGTCACTGATCAGCGCACTCGAATCCCCCATTTTTCGTAGAAGGCACCCGCATGGGCATGCAGGCCCAGCCACTCCATACCGTGCAGCCATTGCCTCATGTTCTGCGGAATCCGATTCACAACGGCCACCGATTGAACCACCCGCAATCCAGAGAGTAGAGCGCCCATGTTGACCGCGCCATGGCCCATCGGCTGCTTCGCTGCTTCAGCCTCGACGTGGCGATCCTCTCGTTCGGCGCCCGACTGCAGCTGCGCGGGGAAATCGCGCAAGATTACGCGGTCGCTTCTCGATCGATCTCCAAGACCACGGAAGGCCCTTTCACGCATCGTAACGCTGTTGCCGTGAACAGCTTCCAGGAGCCTCGCTCGGCTGTTCCCGAACGTGCGGAATACACTGTACACACGCCCATCGTAAGCCTGATTCTTTGTTGCGCCGGACCCATGTGAGCCGCAGCGGACAGGGCCTCTCAGATACGCATCACTCTGTCTCTTCTTGACACCGCTTCGATCTCCAAAGGCAGGACGCGTGCGCATCCTCCATTCAAAACGCGACTGATCTGACACCCGATCGGAATCGTCGAAAAGACGTTTTCGATTCAATGACATCGACTTGATACCGCGCCAGCAAGTTTGCCTGAGAGAGCAAGATACGTTTGAATGAGCCGCACATGCCGTGTGATACGCGAGTTACGGCCCAGTAGGTACGACGACATGCCTCAGTCGTATTGTTATAGATCCAGGATACGCAGAGTCATCCTGCTTTTCCGACCTGCAGGAGTCGCCCTCACGGGCAAGGTTCCGAGGATGCGGATCCGGGCGATGTTCACGGGCCGGTCGCATGCAACGAAGCTCCCGGCGAATGATCACGTCTTCGGGTCATCCCCGACCGAACCAGAACTCGGGCGGTCTCGAGACAACGAGGTCACGCCTCCTCCTCGAACTCTCGCGGAGCTCGATCCCGAGTTGATCAGACATGGTTACGGCCCACATACCTGGCGATGGCGAATGTAGAAGCAATCGCGTATTCCGGCCGATCGTGAGGATGGCTCCAGCAGATCACGCTTCGACAGGTACGCCAGCGCCGCAATTCCGAAGTCATCGATGTACAGCAGATCCAGTTTCGCGAGTTGCTTAATATCGCGTCCCAATTGTGGTGCGCGAGTCGTGAGTTCTGGTTCGTTTGGACTCGTGCTCAGCTGACGACTGCCGACAGGCTGGCGGCTTGATTCTCACTCAGGCCCTGCAAGCCTTCAAGCTGCATGTAGCGTCGCTGCAGTGACCACTTATCGTTCTGCTCGACAAGAGCGCACCGACCAGTCGTGCGATCGATGCATCGTTAGGGAAGATGCCGACCACGTCAGTGCGCCGCTTGATCTCTGCATTCAGGGGGCGAAGATGCCGCAGGAACCCACTATGGGGACGAGCTTCAGTGGCCTGGGCTGCGCGCGATCCCCGTGGTCTTCCGACATAAATTGGAGGAGCCCTCCACCACAAGTTGACCCGCTTGTGGAATGGCAGGTTCAAACGCCCTCATCGGAATCAGATTCAAGCGGTAGCCACAAACGTCCACTCTGGTCCTCCCCCTAGGTCGAGAACAGCGCTACGAGAGTAGCTATCGACCCGACGATTGACAGGATCGAAGCAATGATTGTCAGCAGTTGCCCCAAATCTACCTTGAATTTTATCTTTCTTGACAGGCGCATGTTGTGACTACCCCTACGGCAAACGAAACCGTCTTTCGGTCCTTTGGGAGTCACCTGCCGGACAAGTCCTTTATAGGCAAGCTTTGGCGAGCTGACAAATTTGGCGTCACGGACGTCGGCTCGCCCGGGCGAACCATGACAAGTCTTTGAACGTTCTCGACCGATCCGCAATCAAGAATCGAGCGAACCGAAAGTCGCCCAAAACGCTGCGCAACCATCCGAGGACCGGCAGTCCCTCGCTATAGGCAGCCACCCCTCGACCACACATGCTACTCACTTGCGGAGAAGCAACAGCCTCTGTAGCGCTCCTCCAGCGCTGATCAGCGCACCCGTGAAGCGGTCAAGGATTTCTTGGACACACGGTTGCAGGTAATTCGTTTCTCTCAGGCGGCCAGTTTGGTGCTGGCGGCCAAGTACTCCCGTCGGACCTGCGCCGGTGACCTGTGCTGATGCCGTTCG
>NZ_JAEVLS010000031.1 GCF_016801985.1 Steroidobacter gossypii
ACAGCGAGTGCCCGCCCAGCTCAAAAAAGTTGTCCTGGCGACCCACCCGCTCCACATGCAACAACTCCTGCCAGATCCCCGCCAGCACCTCCTCCACCTCGCCCTGCGGCGCTTCATACTCTCGACTCACATAGGCATCCAGCTCCGGCGCCGGCAGCGCCCGGCGATCCAGCTTCCCATTCGGCGTCAATGGCAGGCTCGACAGCACCACGAACGCACTGGGCACCATGTACTCCGGCAGCACCGCCTTCAGGTGCGCTCGCAACTCCTCCACCGACGGCGGCTGCGCCCCGCGCGAGGTCACATACCCCACCAGTCGCTTCTCTCCCGGCGCATCCTCTCGTGCGATCACCACCGCATCCTTCACCGATGCCTGATTCGCCAGCTGTGCCTCGATCTCTCCTAGCTCGATCCGGAAGCCTCGGATCTTCACCTGGTGATCGTTACGACCCAGATACTCGATGCTGCCGTCCGCTCGCCACCGACCCAGATCGCCCGTCTTGTACATCCGAGCCTGCGCATCTGCACTGAACGGATCGCGCACGAATCGCTCCGCCGTCAGCGACGCCCGGTTCAGATACCCGCGCGCTACGCCGGCTCCGCCAATGTACAGCTCCCCAGACACTCCAATCGGAACCGGCTGCAGATGACGGTCCA
>NZ_JAEVLS010000032.1 GCF_016801985.1 Steroidobacter gossypii
TGAGGCGCACGATGTGCCTCGGGCCTTGATGGGAATGCGCGCGCACTAGCACTGATCAGCAGAACGGCCTTGGTTAAGCCCGGAAACGTCTCAGGTGGCTGGTGCACGGGTTCGACCCCTTGATCCATCAGTTGTGCTTTTCTCCTGGCAACCTTGGGGAAGATTAAATAACCGAAATCAGGCTCAATGATCAGGCACAGGCAGGCTGATAATCCTGCTGTGTTGTCCACATCGCCCAAGCCATCCGAGCCATTTTATTGGCCAGCGCGACGATCGCGACATTGCGCCCACGGCGCTTCTCTAATGCCAAAACCCATCGACTACACCGATCATCGCGGTACATGGCGCCTCGCAGAGCGGCTCGGGCGCCGTGAATGAGCAAGGTGCGCAGGTAACGATCGCCACGCTTGCTGATACCTAGCAGACGCGGCTTGCCACCGGTGCTGTGTTGTTTGGGCACCAAGCCGAGCCACGACGCCAAGTGACGGCCGCTGCCAAAGCTGCCAATGTCGCCGATCGCCGAGACCAGCGCGGTGGCCGTCAATGGGCCGATGCCTGGCACGCTTTGCAGCCGGCGACAGCGCTCATCGTCGAGGGCTTGTGCGCGCAGGCGCGCATCCATCAGCTCGACGCGCTCGTCCAGTTG
>NZ_JAEVLS010000003.1 GCF_016801985.1 Steroidobacter gossypii
TCGAGCGCAGCCTGGAGATGGTGATCGGATTGCTGGGGATACTGAAGGCCGGTGGCGCCTATGTGCCATTGGATCCGAACTATCCGGCCGAACGGCTGCAGCACATGCTGGAGGATGCGGCGCCGCGCGTGGTGCTGACGCAGGAGGGGTTGCGCGCCATGCTGCCGGCCACCTCAGCGGAAGTGGTTGATATCGGCCCGACTCTGCAACACATATCAAATTACAGTGCACGCAATCCCATGAGCTCGGAGCTCGGATCGTCTGCATCGAACCTGGTGTACGTGATCTACACCTCCGGCTCGACCGGGCGGCCCAAAGGTACGGCCATGGCGCATAGCTCGATGGTGAATCTCATCGAATGGCATCGCGCTTTCTTTGCGGACGAGCCACGTTGCAAAGTCCTGCAGTTCGCGGCCCTCAGTTTTGATGTCGCTTTCCAGGAAATTTTCACGACGCTCTGTACAGGCGACGCCTTGATACTAGTCAATGAGCAGATCCGCCGAAATGTACGGGCACTTACGGAGGTTCTATGTCAACAGCAGGTGCGTAAGCTATTCGTGCCGCCATTGATGCTTCAGGCCATCGCCGAGCTTTTCACTAGCACGGGAATGGCGGCGCAGAGCCTTACGGATGTGATCACCGCAGGCGAGCAGCTTCGAATCACTGCGGAGATCGCGCGCCTGTTCGAGCATCTAGGGCATTGCCGATTGCACAATCATTATGGACCGACGGAATCGCACGTCGTAACAGCGCTGACCTTGAGCGGCGCACCAGGCCAATGGCCGGCCTTGCCGAGTATTGGCCGGCCCATCTTCAATACTCAATTGCATATACTGAATCAGCAGCTACAGCCTGTCCCAATCGGTGTTGCTGGCGAGCTGTACATCGCCGGAGCCAATGTAGCTCGCGGCTATCTTCGCCGTTCGGAATTGACGCATTCGCGTTTCATTGCGGATCCGTTCGGCTCGAACCCGTTTGCGCGCATGTATAGAACTGGGGATATGGGAAAATGGAATGAAGACGGAACGATTGAATACCTGGGTCGAAATGACGATCAAGTCAAGATTCGTGGATTCCGGGTCGAGCTAGGAGAAGTCGAGATCCAGCTGTCGCGACACGAGCAGGTTGCGCAGGCCGCAGCGATCGTACAAGAAGACGCTTCAGGAGGTAAGCGACTCGTGGCATACATTGTCCCAAAACATGCCATGGATGGTGTGAAAGACGAAGACATGCGCGCCCATTCAAAGTCCCTGCTCCCGGAGCACATGGTGCCCAGTGCATTCGTCATCATGGACGCGCTTCCCATGACCCCGAGTGGCAAGCTGAATCGTAGAGCTCTGCCGACGGCAGCGTTGAGCAGCTGTGATGTCGATCGTCATGAGCAGCCCCGAGGGCCCACAGAAGAGTTCATTGCCCGCATATGGCAGGATGTGCTGAAAGTCGAGCGACCAGGTCGGCATGAGAACTTCTTCCAGCTCGGCGGACACTCGCTGCTGGGAATGAAATCGGTAATGATGATTGAGCAACAGTTCCGTCTGAAACTTCCCGTCATCGCTGCATTCGAGTATCCCACAATTGCAGAGATGGGACGGCTAGTGGACGCCTTGCGTGGTGTAACTGACGAACCGCCGGAGGGCGATGACCTGGAGTTCGAACAAGGAACGATCTTTCCGCAGATCATTGATTCCGGTGCGCTAGCCGCGACTGCTATGGACAAGTCATGAGTTTCAATGAGAGCCATGCAAAGGAAGGAATCCGCACCCTTGACTACATTCGGAGCAAGGGTGTCATCCTCTGGACCAAGAACGGCCGGCTGCATTTCCGTGCGCCAAAAGGGGTGCTTACGCCGGACGATGTGGAGAGATTGCGGGATGCCAGCGGACAGATCATCGCTACACTCGAGCGCCTTTCCAAAGCCGCCGATGCCGATACGGAAATCCACCCGCGCGTTCGATTCGAGCGCGCACCGGTCAGCTTCTCGCAGCTGGCCTACTGGAACGTGGCGCAACTAGCGCGCCGGCCGAGCGTGCGGCACCTCGCTGCGGCAACCCGCTTGCAAGGCCAGCTCGATCTGGGCTTGTTGCATCAGAGCCTGGGCAGGATGATCCAGAGGCATGAAGCACTACGCACACGCGTGGTGGTGGTTGATGACATGCCGGTTCAGCACATTGATCGTGAGATCGAGTGCCAGATACGGATCATCGACCTTAGCGCTGCGCCTCGGGCGGATCAGGATCATCTCATAAAGAGTCGGGTTCACCAGCTCATGCTCGAGCCGGTGGATGTAACAAAAGGTCCGCTGTTTATCGTGGGCCTGCTGAAGCTTGCACGCGACGAACACGTGCTCGTAGTTGCCATGGAGCACCTGATTTCAGACGCTAAGTCAGTGGGCATTCTCATGCGGGACCTACTGGCGGCGTACGTCTGCCTCGCGAACCGAGAGGAGCCGGGGTTGCCGTCACTGCCGGTGCAGTTCGCTGATTACGCGACGTGGCTCCAGGATATTTACCGCCCTTGCATCGAGCGACGAGCAGAGGAGTGGACTCGACATCTGCATGGATGCCCGACTTTGGAGTTTCCGGAAGCCGATGCTGTCGATCCAAGTGCCGGTGGGTGGGGGGCCACACCAGTAGAGATTCCATTGCATATGAAGGAGCGATTACTGCAGTGGTCCCGGTCCAAGGGAACGACCGTGGTCATGGCAGTGCTTGTGGTTTATGTCGCTACATTATTATGCTGGTGTCGAGCAGAGCAAACGGTCGTTCGGTATCAGACGGACGGTAGGTTCAACTCCAAGGTGCAACACGCCATTGGCTATTTCGCCACAGTACTGTACCTCCGAGTCTGCGTTACCGATTCCACCAGTTTCTCTGAGTTGCTGAGCCGCGTTACGCGTGAGTATTGTGCGGCGCATGAGCATGCGGATTTCTCATACATCGACGCGCAACTACCTCGGCTCGAAAGTGCCAGCGCGCCAACGTTCAACTGGGTGCCGCAGAGCGCGAGCACCTTCAATGCAACGAGCCCGCTGATCTGCTCGCCCATTGAGTTTCCTGCGCCGGCGCTCGACGGTCCAAAAGACGAAAGAGACCCCGCTCTGCTTCTCTACGAAGGTCCGAGTGACATCTCCGGAAGTCTGCTATTTCCCAGGCACAGGTTCTCCGAGGCGTCGATGAGACAGTTCGTGCGCACCTTCATGCTCCTTCTTGGTGGGCTGCTCCGTGATGAAGATCGGCCGATCAGAGGTTTTCCGCTGCAATGACTCGCAACCCGTGGAGGTCGTCGATGATGGTTCCAATTCAGGGCTCGGGCCAGAGGTCGAGTCAGCAAAGCTCAGTCGCTTGCGTAACTCCATCCTCAATAGCGAGCAACTGACCACCCCTTGAAGCAGGGTTGCAGCAATAACCACATACCACACGTGCTCGATTTCTGAGCGCGGCTGCTCCGATAGCCAGATAGCCGGACCCGCTAGTGCAACCAGCCGGGCAGCAGAGCTTGCCAGTGCGGGTTTGGTATTCCCCAATCCTTGGAATGTCACGGCGCAGGTGTAGACCAAGGCTTGTACTATGAATGTGGCTGACATCAATCGTAGGAACTGCGTTGCAACGGCGATTGCGTCAGCGTCCGCATCGAACCATATGAGCATCGCTTCAGGTTGCCAATGCACAAGAAGAGTCGCGGCAACCATCAATGCAGAACCGATGATCGCCGCTGTTCGAAATGCTTCCCTGACTCGCGCGCCGTTTCTGGCCCCGAAGTTTTGTCCTACGATCGGCCCTGCGGCGAAGGCTATGGCCATGGCAGGCAGTAAGATGACCTGAAGTACGCGAGCGGCGATCCCGAAGCCCGCCTGAGCGCTGATTCCAAAATCGCGGATGGCATAGTAGATGATGGTGGTCGATAAGAACGTGAGCACAAGCTCAGTGCCAGCCGGTACGCCGATTCGCAGTATTCGCAGCCATTCACCGATACATGGGGTTAGATTCAAGCTGATGGCTGGGCCCTTTTTCCAATGGTGAGCGAATACGGCAAAGACCAGAACGCCGAGGGCAACGGAGATTGTGCTGGCCAGGCCGGCGCCCGCGACGCCCAGAGCCAGGCCTGTGATTCGACCGGCAATGAGTACCGGCGCCAGCGCAGCGTTTGCGACTACGCTGCAGGTGTAGATCAGCACTGCCGCGCTAACTTCGCCGGCGCCGCGAAGCGTCGAGCTGAACACGGTCATCGGGAACATCAGGGCAATACCGGGCGACAACCAGAGGATGAAGCTTTGCCCAGCCTCGATTGTCGCTGTGTCTTCCGTGATGGACTGTAAATACGGAGTAATGAGCACGTACAGCAGTGCGGCGGTGAGTGCTCCGAATATCAGCGACAGCAGGAGCGACTGATTGAAAATCTTGCTTGCGGCCTGCAGATCCTTTCGCCCTAGGGCCTGTGATATCAAGGCAAGCGTGCCAACACCAAGTGCTTGCGTCAGCGCCAATACGAGGAACATAACGTTGTTGGCGGCGCCTACCGCCGCGGTGGCTGCTACGCCGATCTGCGTGACGAAATATAAGTCGATGAGTTGATATGCGATCTGGGCGAGCATGCCTACTGCCGCTGGTGCGGCCATTACTAGAATCAGGCGGGTGATGCGGTCGCGTGTGAGATCCTTCATGCGCGAGATTCCGTCCGAGCAATGCCAGTGTCGGACTATCCGAGTGTTCAGGGTTCTCGGGCAGCAATCTGGGCCCGCTTCAAGAGGGTCAGGCTTTGTGGCGCGGGGTCAGAGTTAGATAAGTGGATTCTCCAGCATCATCCCTCAATGCTGAACAAGGCGAGGCAGAGGCCAAGCGCGCGTGCCGATTAGCGACCCCACTCGTGGCGAGCGGGTGCAAATGGCTCAAGCAAGCAGCGTGATCGCCGCAGCCCTTCGCCCCGTCACCGCGAGGCCATCACCGGGGCTCGAGGAACTGACGCAAATTCTCATGCTTGCTGGCGGGGACACGGCATCCGGCTCGCTTCCTTCGCTGCCATTGCACGGTCCATCACATATTAAAGTGATGGTCGATCTCTACGACCAAGAAGTGGCGATGGTTGAGCCCGTCCGCCCGGCGAAGCCGAGGAGATTCATTGGGGACTTCGTGGAGGCGAAATCTTCCTACTCGCGGCCGAAAAGCCAATTCACGGATTTCAAACGAGAGGGGTGGTGGGTCGTATAAGGCCCGAACCTATAACCAAGCAATTAGGAGCAAAACGCAACGGGATCGAACCTTGGACACTACTGCGGCGATGCGCGTGCGCCAGTTTCTAGAGAGAACGTGTGGACAATGCCGAAGAATGCCGCTCGACGTGCAACTCCACATGATGCTGGCTGCACCAACGAGCCGGCTGGGCTGGTCAAACTGTTGAGGGAGTCTGGCTTGCGAAACCGGAGACCGGAATTCAGCCGCGATACCAGATGACATAGGCGTTCTTGCCCGAGCAACCCTCGCTCCCGCACGCCGCGTGCTATAAAGTCCGCTCTCGCCGAAACGACATACAAATGGACTCGCCGGTGGCGGCAGGTTCGCGGCGAAGGCATAACGGAATAGCTGAGCGGGAGCCTTGAAAATGCGGGGTCATGCGCGCTGGTCGTCTCTGGCTGTCGGCGTTCTTTACGTTCTGTTGAGTGCTTGTGGGGGAGGCGGCGGGGGAAGCGGAGCAGGCGGAGGAGGCGGAGGTGGAGTAACGCCGCCACCTTCCTCAGGGAACCCGAACACGCCACCGCCATCGGGCGATCCGAACACCCCTGGTCAATCCGCAGGTTCATTCAGCGTTTCGAGCGAGTCGCTGAACTTCGTGTCCATGGAGGACGACGAATGGGGGCCGCTGCCCAGTCAGACGATCGGGCTGAACGTGACGGGCAGGGAGCGGAACGATGTTTATTATCAGGTGTTCGTCGATGGTCGCGTCGTCGACGCCTATCTGACTGTGGACGGATCGGTGGAGGTGAGGCCGATCTCGCCGTACCAGCTGGACCCCGGTCTGCATTCGGCGACCGTCACGATCCGGGCATGCGCGCAATCCGCGTGTATTCAGGAGCTCCAAGGCAGCCCGAAGACCGTCAACGTCACATATCAGCGGCGTGGCTTGAAAGTGTCGGTGTCGCCGCTGGAATTCACCGTGCGTAACGGTGCCACCCCGGTCGAGCGCACGCGCTCGTTCATCGTGACCGGTTATCCGGAGCAGACCTGGTTCCTCGATACGGCTCAGTCCTGGTTGACGCTGTCCCGTGCCAGCGGCAGCACGGCGGATCCAACGCCTGTCGACGTGTTGATCGACGACTCAGGAGGCCTGCTGAAGAATGGGCTTTACCACCCCACGCTGAGACTGGTCGGCGCGACCCAGACCAAGTACATCGCGGTCAATGTCAACATCGACCGAACCCAGGTCCACACCGTGGCGCCGTACCTGGGTGTGCTGTTCGAAGAGCGGGAGGTCATTGTCCGCGGCGCCAATTTCAATGCGGCCGACATCACCGGCGTGCAGTTTGGCGGCGTCGATGCGACTTCCTTCAACATCGTCAGCACCACCGAGATCCGTGCCACCACGCCAGGCTCGCTCGGCACTGGAAGTCACGCGATCACGCTGACCGGTAACGCAGCGTCGGCCCTTTCGGATGCAAACTTCAAAGTGGTAGCGCCCGCGCCGTATGCCTCGACTCACCTGCCGTTACCATCGGACGCAGCTACGAATGCGCAACCTATCGCGATTGCTTACGACGCGGTCGGTCAGCGCATTTTCGTCGCAGTAGATCAGCCAGAGGGCACGCCGGATTTCGTGGCCCGTTACACGTATCAACCGATCGGGGCCGGCTCGTGGGCGCGAGCGAATGGCTATACGAGTTTCAACGAGCTCAAGGCGATGACGTTCGCCCTCGACGGCGAATCCCTGTTGCTGAGCGAAGCCGGCGTCACCTGGTCGGGCACCGCTGGCACCAACTCGGGGATGGCGTTGTCGAATTTGAAGCTGGCAGGCGGCCGCTACGCGACCCTACACAGCGGCTGGACGGACAACTTCATCAATTCCATCGCCACGGCCAACGACGGCCGCGCAGTGCTGGTGTCCGCGGCAATCAGTGGCGGGCGGCGCCCCGTCTACCGCTACTCGAGCCTATCACCGATCACGGACGCGGCAGGGCATTGGAACTCGCCGTCACTCGAACAGGTCGTTCTCGGCACAGGATCGGAAGACGGTTGGTTCGACAACGGCGTGGCGGGCGCGGCTGGCGACGGCTCGCGTGTGCTCATCGCCAGCTCGGCGGCGGCTGCCGAGATGTATGAATACGATTCGGCGACGAGCACGATGCGCCGGATCGATCGAGTCATGCGGGCTGCCGCCATTCAGCTCGATCGAACGGGCAGCCGTATTCTCCTGAACAATACGCACGTGTACGACCGCGACTTCCAGCTGCTGGGCCAGCTGCCCGCGAACACGATCGCCGCGGTGTTCTCGCCGAGTCTGCCCCGCATCTATGCGTACGATACGACCGGACAGCTGTCGAGCTACGATCTCACCGGCACGTCCGTCACGCCGATACGAGCGTGGTCTCCCCTTGCCAGCGCCGGCGATCCTTCGCGACGGGTCGTCATGACCATCACTGCTGAAGGTTGGACGCTGCTCATCGCGGGCACCAACGGCGTGCTGGTCGAATACATTCCGGACAACGCGCGCTGAGCTCTCCAGCGCGCAGGCGTGGCGGGTTCATGAGCGAGAAGCTGCGGCATCGAACTGCGGCAGTTCCTCTGCTGCTGCTCGTAGCGACGCTGGGCGCATGTACCCGAGATGAGCCAGAAGATCTTTCCGACCGTATCGCACGTCAGACGCAACGGGATGCGGAGCTCGGCCAGATCCATCTGGATCCTGCAAGCTGTCCCGGAGGTGGCGATGGAATGTTGTACGTCGCCTTGGGCGAGGAGGTCGTTCGCGTTCCCAACTTCAGCGCTCCGACCATGCGCTCTCCGGTCTACTCGGGCGCCGATAAGCTGCCGATTCCCCCGATGCCCGAGGCACCCGAGGGTTGCAAAGAGCACCCTGCGCGGGCACAGGCACTTCATCTCTCGTTCTTAGTGGCGCAAAGCCAGGATCATGTGGCAGCGCCTTTGCAGGCGATCAGCCTGTTCCGGTCCGACGGGCGCCCACACATGCAGGAAGTCAACGCGGCCTCCTTCGACCGATGGCGCGGGCGACCTGAATGCACGAACTCGCCGTCCGGACTAACAATCTGCGGCGTGCGAGAAGAGGGCTTACCCGTAGCTACCGGCGCACAAGTTGCCGGTGGCGATGTTTCTGGTGGGCCGCGGTGGGTGGCCGCATGCGGCTACGGCACGGGATCCATCCTCGTCGATGACTGCCGGGTCTACTACCTGCTTCGCAAGGGCCTGCTAGTGAGGTATCTGTTCAACCAGCAGCGAGTGTCGCTGGAGCGCATGTACGAGCTGGACCCATCGATCCGCGAGTGGCTCAAGTCCATCGTGGTGGAAGATTATGCGTGGCCACGACCTGATCGAGATCGGCCGGTGTTTCATCCTTAAATGAATACCCATCGACTCGCTCTGGGCTTCAGCTCGCCGTGCCCGAACAGCGCCTACATCTCATGGGGCGAATCTTGCTTCCAGCAACTCTGGTGCGAACTGGCCCAACGTAGTACAGGCGTGCCGCCAACGTGCGATCATTGGGGCATGATCGAACTGCAAACTGACAGTGATCGAGCCGCTCGCGGAAGCGGGCGATGGGCGCGCACATGACTTTTGCTTCACTCCCGCTATCTCCGCAGCTCGTTCGCGCCGTGGAGGAGAGAAATTACACTGCTCCAACTGCCATTCAGAGTGCGGTGATCCCGGGCGTGCTCAACGGCCGGGACGTCTGGGCGTGCGCTCACACTGGCTCGGGCAAGACGGCTGCGTTTGCTCTGCCATTGCTGCATCGGCATCTGGCAACCCAGCGCGAAACGCCGAGGCGAATTCGTTCGCTGATTCTCGTGCCCACGCGCGAGCTGGCCGCGCAGATCGGTGCATCGATCGAAAGCTACGCGCGTTATCTGCCCGATGCGGTCAAAGTGGCGGTGGTGTTCGGCGGCGTATCCATCAATCCGCAGATGATGGCGTTGCGAGGCGGTGCCGACATGGTCGTTGCGACACCGGGTCGGCTGCTGGATCTGGTGGAGCACAACGCGTTGAGCCTGCAATCCGTGACGACGTTGGTGCTCGACGAGGCCGATCGGTTGCTGGACCTGGGGTTCACGGTCGAGCTTGCGCAGGTGTTGAGCTTGCTGCCGGAGCGCCGTCAGAATCTGCTGTTCTCCGCGACGTTCCCGCCTGCAGTCAACGAGCTTGCAGAGAAGCTGCTGCACGACCCGCTGCGAGTCGATGTTGCGTCCACGGCCGAGTCGGTGCCGGATATTACTCAGCGCGTGATCCAGGTAGACCCACCTCGCCGCACTCAGTTATTACTTCGCTTGATTCGAGAACATGGCTGGGCTCGCGTGCTTGTCTTCGTGGCCACCAAGTACTCGACCGAGCACGTAGCTGAGAAGTTGCGCCGGGCTGGAATTAAAGCCGCGGCGCTTCATGGCGAGCTCAGTCAGGGCACGCGAGCTCAGGCGCTGGCGGATTTCAAAGCGCAACGATTGCAGGTTCTCGTCGCAACCGACCTCGCTGCTCGCGGTATTGACATCACGCACTTGCCAGCGGTTGTGAACTACGACTTGCCACGTTCCACGGACGACTATGTTCACCGCATCGGCCGCACCGGCCGTGCCGGCCAATCGGGTGTTGCGGTGAGCTTCGTGAGCGCGAGCACGGAGCCGCATTTCAGATTGATCGAAAAGCGGCACCGAATGACTCTGGTGCGCGAGATCGTCCAGGGATTCGAGCCGATGGAAGCAGCGGCGCCCATCGCATCTTCGCCTGGCGCAGCAACCGGCGGGATCAAGGGCAAACGCAAGAGCAAGAAAGACAAGCAGCGAGAGCGTGGCGGTTCGAGCCAGGGTTCTCCATAGCGCTAGCGCCCGTCAGTCGCTGTACGTTCGCGACGCTGCATCTTGCCTTCGCGCATGCGTACCCACTGCAATTCAATGCTCAGCTCTTCCTCGTAGCGGCGAACCAACCTCGCCTCGATCTCGGTCATCAGCGAGACCGCGATCCCCTTCGCGCCAGCACGGCCAGTGCGTCCCACTCGGTGCAGATACGCCTGGCTCGAGGTGGGCACGTCGAAGTTGAAAATGTGCGTGACGCCTTTGATGTCCAGTCCGCGTGCCGCGATGTCGGAGGCGATCAACACCTGAATCTCCGCCTTGCGAAAACCATCCATCGCGCGCTTGCGATCCTCCTTGTCGAGCGCTGCGTTCAGGTCGGCGGCATGGATTTTATGGTGGGCCAGTTTGAGCGCGATCTTCTCGGCTACGTCGTTGCGGTGGACGAAAACGATGGCGCGCTCCGGTGCGAGCGCGTGCAATAGTTTGCGCAGCTCGTCCGGTTTATCACGCTCCTCACACACCAAGTAGAGATGCTCGATATCTTCGTTCACCGCGGCCGCGCCCGCCTGAAGCATCAACAACTCCGGCGCCCACTCCCTGGCGATCGCCGTGCTCTGCTGCTCGAGCGTCGCTGATGCAAATATCAGCTGCCGCGTGCGCGGCGCGGCCTGGATGATGGCGCGAACGGCAAGCAGGCTTTCTTCGCTCAGCAGCCGATCCGCCTCATTGATGACGATGCTGCGAACATGCTGGCCCTTGAGCTTGCCCCTGGCGAGCAACTCGGCGATGCGTCCCGGTGAACCGACCACCAAATGCGGTTTCTTTTTCAATTTCTCGATCTGCCGCTCGGTCGAGGTGCCGCCGATCAGCAGTAGCGAACGCACCGGCCAGCCGGCGTTCTGCGCCAGCTCGCCGCATTGACGATGGATCTGAATGGCCAGCTCATGCGTCGGCGCGACGATCACCGATTGAGTGGCGAGCTGCTTGGTATCGAGGCTACCGAAAATCGGCAGCAGATAGGCGAGCGTCTTGCCGGTGCCAGTTTCGGCGTGCAGGTACGCATCGCGTCCGGCCGACAACACCGGCAGCGCTGCGCTTTGAATGGGGGTGGGGCGGTCGATCTGCTGCTTGTCCAGCGCGGCGATCAGTTCGGGTGCTAGCTGCAGCTCGGCGAATGTCATGGATGAGAAGAGCTCCGCTGCGTGCTCTGGTACGCCCAGCTGCGGCACAAATGACTCGTACGAGCCAGGCGAACAGGGCGAGGTCAAATGAAGGCCGCAATTCTTGCATGACTGACTCTATGCGTCACGGCCTTTAGCGCTGGCGAAGCTGCGTGCAGGGCCTTGGCCTTCGCTGCCCGCAAGTCGACGGAAGTCGCGCAGGAAAGCGTCCTCCCTGAGCCGTCCTTGATCGTTCTCGACACGATGCCGACCATCATCCCCTAGAAGCGCAATCCGCGCTGCAGGCGATATTGGAAACGTCGGCGCTCTTGAATTTGCCGTACCCGAGTTGGCCGGGACACACTCTTATATAGGGACGGGCGTGACAGGACGGGCCCGCGGCGAGGACGCATGTCGGACAGACGGAGCTACTGGAACCGCATCCTTGGTGAACATGGGCCGGGCGTGACTGCGTTCATCCGACGCAGAGTGCGGCGCGCGGCGGATGCCTCCGATCTCACGCAGGAGCTTTATTTGCGCTTGCTCCGAGCGGATCGTGCCGAGCTCATTCGCAATCCCGAAGCCTATCTGTACACGGTTGCGGTCAACCTTGTGCGCGAACAGGCAGTGCTCGATCGCCGCTGGAGGCACACTGTCGACGCCGTCGATCCGCCCGGCGATCCGGCGCTCGTCGACTTTCGCACTCCCGAGGAGCAGGTCGATCTGCAAGCCAGGCTGGCGCAGGCCGCCGAGTTGATCGACGAGTTGCCTGCGAAGTGCCAGGCAGTATTGATCCTGCAGTATCGCGACGGCCTGTCATACGAAGAGATCGCGTCGCGGCTCGGCGTCACGACTCATGCAGTCAAGAAGTATGTGGTGCAAGGGCTGGCGCAGTGTCGCGATCGCCTGCGCCGCTCTAAGGGTGGTGCGCGATGAGCCCTCGCCAGGATCCAGTGCGTGCTTGGATCGCGACACAAGCCCAGACGTGGTTCGTGCTTCACCGCGAAGGTCAACTGACGGCTGCGCAACGCCAGCAATTCGTAGATTGGCTTTGCGAGTCACCCGCGCACGCGCAGGAGTATGTGGCGCTGATCGGCTTCATGCAGGATGTACAGCATGTCGCTGCACAGAACACCACTGATGCTGACGTACTCATCGCACGCGCACGTGCCGAAGTCGACGTCGATAACGTGCAGCCCATGTTTGCAGCGGTGGGTAGTCATGCAGCGGACCGATCACCGCCGCGGCGGATAAGGACACCTGTATGGGTAGCTGTTGCAGCCACCGTGGCCTCGGTCATTGTGCTGCTTGCGGGAGGGTGGTGGTTTCATGAGCGCAATCACTATCAAACTGCGCACGCCGAGCAACGATCCTGGCGCATGCCGGATGGATCGACGGTCCACCTGAACTCCAGTTCGGAGATTCGCGTGCGCTACGATGACAAGCAGCGGCGCGTGGACCTGGTGCGTGGCCAGGCCCTGTTCCAGGTTGCGAAGGACGCCCAGCGACCGTTCTCGGTCTATGCGGGCGATGCGGTCGCCAGAGCCGTCGGCACGGAGTTCGATGTTTATCGGCGCGCCGACCGAACACTCATCTCCGTACTCGAAGGACGGGTGGCGGTGTGGCGTTTGCCTGATGTATTCGAGCAAGCACGCCATGCGATGGATGCCGATGCAGGCAACAGCTCGCGTCAACCGATCGCACACCTCGACGCCGATCAGCAGGCCATGATCAGCGGCCATTCCGCCGAGGTATCGCAGCGAGACGGCAAGGTGCGAAAAACGGTCGCGTGGCTGCAGCGTCAGGTCGTGTTCGATCACGACTCGCTGGGCTCCGCCATCGAGGAATTCAATCGCTATGCCGAACGGCGCATCCGGGTCGAAGGTGCGGAGCTACGCAGCCTGCAGATCAGCGGCATCTTCAGCGCTTACGATGCCGAAGCGTTCCTGCGTTTTCTGGAGCGTCAACCCGACATCGACGTGCAGCGTGGCACCGAGGAGATCGTCGTCAGCGCGGCACCCCCAGAGAACTTGGAGAAGCGCGTAGAAAAGTCGTACCCGAATATCTGGTGAACGCCCCGTATTGTTCATTGGCGATGTATTGCACGACAGGGAGGGAGAAGAATGTGCCGAGCAGTTCGCCGGGTAGTGGCGCATATACTTGCCGCAGCTACCGTGATGGCATGCAGTCACATCGTTCTGGCTGCTGATACGCTCGAGCAGGTCGGCTCGCTGGTTACCGAGCCGATTCCGGCACAATCCATCGACCGGGCGCTGACGGAGTTTTCGCGTCAGACCGGACTGCAGATCGTCTATGTGTCCGGAATCGCCGATCGCGTGAAGTCCGCGGCGGTGCCTGGCGGGTTGCGTTCGGACGAGGCGTTGCGTCGGCTGCTGGCTGATACCGGCCTCTATTTCGAGTTCCTCGACCATAGAACCATTACGATTCTGTCGAGCAATAAAACCACTTTGCGGCCGTCGCGTTCCGCTACACAGGGAGCGCTCGGGCGAAGGGACGTTGGATATATCAGGCTTGCGCAGGCTGATCCAACCCCCGAGGCTCGCACGCCCAGTCAGCGCAGCTTGCAGCAAACCGAAACTACAGAAGGCGGCGGTTCCCTCGAAGAAGTGTTCGTTACCGGTATTCGCGGCAGTCTTCGTGAGTCATTGCAAACGAAGCGCGAAGCCACAGCCGTGCTCGACGTCATCACCTCCGAGGACATCGGCAAGTTCCCGGACAAGAACGTCGCGGACTCGTTGCAGCGTATTCCCGGCATTTCCGTCGACCGCATCTGGGGCGAGGGGCGCGATATCTTCGTACGTGGCACCGACAGCACCATGAATCGCACGGTGATGAACGGGCAAAGCGTCGCGTCCGCGTACTGGTGGGCGAACGACAATCCGAGTCGCGGTTTCAACTATGACATCCTGGCCTCGGAATTGGTCGCAGGTTTGGAGGTGCACAAGAGTCCCGAAGCCGATCTGGATGAAGGCAGCATCGGCGGCCTCGTCAATGTTCGCACACGCCGCCCGATGGAGTTGGCGCCGTTCACCCTGCAACTCTCGGGTGAAGCGCAGTACAGCGAACTTCCCGACGAGATCGATCCGCAGTTCTCTGGCCTCGTGAGCTGGCGGAACGAGAGCGGCACGTTTGGAGCGCTGGCGTCCGTGAGCTATCAGGCACGCAATGTGAGACGAGACGGACTCGAAGCCTTCCCGGACAACACGCTGTTCGACATCACCGATCAGAACGGCGCCGTGACCGAGGACGTTTACGTGGTATGGGGCGGCGGATCGGCCATCTTTCAGCAGGACCGCGAGCGCCTCACAGCTAACGCGACGCTGCAGTTCCGGCCGACCGAGCGTTGGGACATCGCGCTCAACTTCGTCAACTCGGACATGGACATGGACAATCACAACCAGAACTATCTGTTCATGCCAGGCGGCTACAAGTTGCCGCAGGGGGCCACGGTGACCAATCCCCAGTTCGTGCCCACCAGCGATGGCAGGCACGCATTGATCGGCGGTACGTTGGAGGACAGCAGTACGCCGGGCGCGGCTATCGAGCCGATCTACCGCGAGGCATTCATCGAATCGCAAGTGATCGATCTGGACGCGACGTTCGCTGGAGAACGCTGGCGTGCCCACGGCCAGGTGGGCTACACGCAAGCTGAAGGCGGCAGCGATCGCGACCAGAACTACTGGTTCGAAGGCGATACGCGCGAGGTGATCAACCTGCGTCCGTCGGCCATCGAAGTATCCTATCCGGATCTGGACGCCACCGACGCGGCGGCATTGCACCTGGTCCCTGAAAACCTGCGCGACTGGGTGCGCAAGATGGAGGAGGAGGAGTTCTATGTGCAGGGCGATCTCAGCTTCGAGCTGGACGCAGGTTGGCTAAGAGCTCTGAAGACCGGAGTGAAGCTGCGTGACGACACCGTCGAGAACACTCGTCGCGTCGGGCGCGTGAGCTCCACCAATCCGAACCTCGCCCAGCTGTCTGCACTAACGATGGATGCGGTGTCGGGAGGCATTTCTCCCGAACTGCATGGTGAGGCCGGGACCGGCGGCTCGTTGCGTCGATATGCGTGGCTTGATGGTGCGGCGGCCATGCGCATCATCAACCCATTGCTCGATCTGCAGTACACCTTCGATCAGCTCGCGTACTACAAGATCAATGAGCAGATCGCGGCGGCCTATATCAAGGGCGATTTCGAAGCCGGCCGTTTGCGCGGCAATCTCGGCGTGCGAGCGGTTCGCACAGATCAGGACTCGACGGCATTCATCACCGGCACGCGCGGCACGGTGTCTCGTTCGTACACGGACTACTTGCCCAGCTTGAATGCGGTGTTCGAAGTCAACGATGATTTGTTGGTGCGAGGCGCTGTCTCTCGCGCCATGGCGCGCAATACTTTCCAAGATTTGAGCGCCAACATCACCATCGACGCGACCACCGGCAGCGCCAGTGCGGGCAATCCGCTGCTCGATCCCATCTACGCCGATCAACTCGAAGTCGGCGCAGAGTGGTACTTCGCCGATGCTTCGCTGATTTCTGCCACCTACTTCTGGAAGAGCCTCGATACGTTCATCTACAGGCGAACCGCAAGCGAGGTTATCGACGGCCGACCCTTGAATGTGACCCGGCCATTCAACAGCGACGACGGCGCCGATATTCAGGGCGTCGAGTTGCAATGGCAGCAGTCGTTCGGCGCCGGCTTCGGCATGCTGCTGAACTACACGTTCACCGACGCTAAGGTCGATCCGGTGCCCGGCCAGCCGAAGCTGAAGCTGCAGGGCAACTCCGAAGATCAGCTCAACGCGTCGGTGTACTTCGAGAACGACCGCTTCGGCGCCCGCCTGTCCTATAACTATCGCTCCGACGCGTACGGTGCACTGACCATGGGTTCGCAGATCGTTACCGATGCGTACAAGCAGCTCGACGCTACGGCGAATTGGAACCTCACTCGCGACGTCTCGGTGTTCGTCTCCGCCGTCAATCTCACCAACGAGGTGATCTTCCAGCGCACCGACGACGGTATTCCCATCGGCTTCTACGAGAACGGTCCGCGCTACAGTGTGGGGGCTCGGGTGAAGTTCTGACCGTACCGCCGAGGTCAATGCGAACAGTCGCCTCGAATGGATCGCGGCGCTCGATAAGCTCGAGGCGCTGTTTCAAGACTGCGTTGCTTGCGGCCGCGTGATGTTCAATTCGAAACCCAACCGCTTGCACCGTCACCATAGCGTCATAGATTGAGCTTACCCTGCCGCGCTCCTCACGGCGGGGCGGCATATTGGTCGAACGGACAAAACGAAGACTGCTTCGGGTGCTCGCGGAACACGGGACAGTGCTGCACGGTTTCTTCGTGCGTCGTGGAGCGAACCATGAGGCCGAGGATCTGGTGCAGGAAACCTACTTGCGCCTGCTACGCGCACACCAACGCCAGGCCGGCGCGATCGCCAATCCCGAGGCGTATCTCTTCACGGTCGCACTGAATCTCGCGCGCGAACAGGCAGTACGTCGGCGTCGGTCGCCGCTTCCAATCGAGGAGCTCGAGAACCTCACGGCGCTGCTCGCCACAGAGGAAAGCGTCGAGGACGTTGCGGAGCGCGCACAGCGGCGGCAACACTTGCAGGCGCTGCTGGGCAGTCTGCCGGAGCGCACCCGCGCGGTGCTGGTCATGCAGTACCGCGACGGGCTGAGTTACAAACAGATCGCTGAACGACTGAACATATCGCCGCACATGGTCAAGAAGCACGTCGTGCGTGGACTGTCCGTTTGCCGGCGAGCGCTGGTCGATGCCGCGGAGGGGGAATGAGCGAGGCCAAGCGAAAGTCAGCGTGCATCACGCAAGAAGCAGCGAATTGGCACGCCCTGCAGCGCCAAGAAGATTGGAGCCGGACACAGCAGGCGCGGTTCATGGATTGGCTGGTGGCTTCGCCGGAGCATCTGCGCGAATACCTAGCCATTAGCAGAATAGCGGGAGAACTGGGCGAGACCATGCGCGGGATGGCGATCGACCTTGACGCACTGATTGGCGGTGATTTGACACGCTCGGCACCTGACAACGTAGTCGCATTGCCCTTCGCGCGGTCTCTTGCCCGATCGAAAGAGCCGCCTCGCCACCGAACACGCCTCCTGCGAATCGCGGCCGCAGCGGCCATCCTTCTGAGCTTGAGTGTCGGGATGTATCTATCGTGGCCGCAGTCCGGTCACTATGTCGCCGAACACGGCGCGCCACGCACTTTCGAGTTACCAGACGGCACCGTCGTGCATCTGAATGCCGAGAGCGCGTTGTCCATGCGCTTTACTTTGCTCGGCCGCCGGATCGAATTGGCGCGTGGCCAAGCCAGTTTCATCGTGGCCCACGACCGTCGCCCCCTTGCGGTTCATGCGGCCGGCCTGCAGATACGAGACATCGGAACGACGTTCGATGTTTCTCTCCAACGCGAGCAGGCGCGAATCAGCGTGAGCGAAGGTCGCGTGCGGATCGTCAGTGACTCCGGCGAAGGTCGGCGCGTGGCCGACGTTCGCGCGGGGCAGAGTGCCCAAGTCGACTATCTCGATCATTCCATCAGTGTGAGCCATGACGATGTCGAGACGATGACGGCTTGGTGGCAGGGACGCATCGTGTTCCGCGACGAGCCGCTGCGCGACGTGGCCGACCGGTTCAACCGCATGAACGCCGTTCGCTTGTACGTGCAAGATGCGGCGGCGGGGGCACTGCGCCTGACGGGCAACCTGAGCGCGCACGATCTGGATTCGTTGCGCGCCTTCCTCGAGGCGCAACCCACGCTGGAGACGTTCGTGACGGAACATGCGATCCAGGTCAGGACCCGCACCGTTCAGCCCGCTAGCACGCGGCGCCAGTAAGCTGTCAAAAAAAATTCATCGAAACAGGGGTGCCCGATTTCCACTCGGCGCCGTCGTAGTCGAGTCGCGTGCGAACGAAACGTTCCGCAACGCCCATAACTGGCCAACTCAACTGGATCCTACGATGCGTCGACTTCTGTTTCTTTCGATAGCCCTTACCTTGCAGGCCGCCGCTGCTACTGCCACCGCGCAGGAGGCCAGCATCGCCACCGAGGCGATCCCTTCGCAGCCGCTCGACCGGGCGCTCAATTCGTTGTCGCGACAGACCGGACTGCAGTTCGTCTACACCACACAGGTCACTGGGAATCCGCAAACACAGGCCATTCCCGCGGGCCTGCCGCCCGAAGAAGGATTGAGGCAAATGCTCAGCGGCACCGGGCTGCGCTATCGCTATCTCAACAGCACCACCGTGACCATCGAGGCCGAGACGGCGTCGAGCGCTCCGGCCAAAGCGCCGGCGGCAAGCCAGGCACTGGCGCAAACCGCAGCAGCTTCCCCGCGCGCGGAAGTCACCTCCGAAGAGATCGAGACCATAGAGGTGGTCGGAACCTACAGCCGCAGCCTCGAACAGGCGGTGGACATCAAGCGAGCGAAGATTGAATTCTCCGACTCGATCGTCGCAACCGACGTGGCCGACTTTCCGGAACAGAACCTCGCCGAGGCGTTGCAACGCATGCCCGGCGTGGCCATCGAACGCAACAAGGGCCTGGGCAGCAAAGTCAACGTGCGTGGTCTGCCGTCCGAGTACACCTATGTCTCCATCAACGACCTGGCGACCGCCTCCGGCAGCAGCGGCCGCGAAGTTGAGTTCGACATCTTCGCGTCGGAGATCATTCAGCGTGTGACAGTGCAGAAGTCGCCGAGCGCGGCCGATGAGGAAGGCGGCATCGCTGGCTCGGTGCAGATTTCCACTGCCCGCCCGTTCGACTACGACCGCGGCAGGCTGGTTGTTTCCGCTGAAGGCGCATACAACTCCATCTCCGAGGAAACCGATCCCAAGTTCTCGTTCCTCGCCAGCGACACCTGGGGCGACTTCGGCGCGCTGGTCTCCTTCTCCAGGGCGGAGCGCACCAACCGAACCGACTCGACCTCCGGCATCAACTTCCGCCCGATGTCGCGCTTCCTCGGTGCGTCGGGGTCGAGGGGAACCCAGGCGGCCGATGTCCTGGCGCGCGATGCCGGTGTGATCATCCGTGACCGCACCGATACGGACGAGACCAACCTGATTGTGTTTCAGGATAAGGTCGGCGACCGCGTCTATCTCAACGACCAGGAAAAGTGGGGCGCCACCGCATCGCTGCAGTACAAGCCCGGCGA
This sequence comes from Steroidobacter gossypii, assembly GCF_016801985.1. GTDB lineage: Bacteria > Pseudomonadota > Gammaproteobacteria > Steroidobacterales > Steroidobacteraceae > Steroidobacter > Steroidobacter gossypii. The sequence goes on from NZ_JAEVLS010000003.1 coordinate 19,348, forward strand.
CCGCTTCAGCCTGACGTTCGACGCCATGCTCGCGGGCTTCGATACCACCGAAGACGAGTACGATGCAGCCGCGTACTCCGCCTCGAGCCGCAGCACGCTGGAGACCATCCACGAGTACGACGCCACCACGCTGTCCGAATATGGCATGGTCGTGCTGCGTGATGTTTCCTATACCGCCACCCAGCACGAGTTCCTGAGCAAGGAGCGTATTAACGAGACCGACTACGGTCAGTACAGCATGGCGCTCGACTGGAGCGGAGACACCTGGGCCGCCCATGCAATGCTCGGTTACTCCGGCGCGGAGAAAACGCTGGATTATTCCAACCTGAAGCACGTGGCCTATGCGCCGTCGCGCACACGCTGGGCGGGCAATAGCGGCGAAACGGTGCCCAGCGCCAGCCCGAACACAATCGACATGTATAACGCACCGGAGCGGTACCTGTTCGAAGCTTATGAGACCACGCTGGAGCAGGTGACCGACGACAAGTACGCCGCGCAACTCGACTTCGAAAAAGCGCTCGACCTGGCGTTCATGCCCGCGCTGCGCACGGTGCAGGTCGGTGCGCGCTACACCGATAAGTCAAAGGAGCGCAATTACGGCGAGCTCAAGATCACTGGGCCGAGCGCCGGCGATACCTCGTGGGTAAACACCCGCACTCTGGCCGACAGCCCGCTACAGTGGATCAGTGACATTGCGCCCGGCGGCGACTACCGCATGAAGGATCTGAATTGGATGCAGGTCTCCAACGAGTACGCCCGGGGTGCGTTCCGCTATCCCGGCTTCGCCACGCCGTTCGAGGACGGCCAGTACTATCGCGTCGACGAGGAAGTGAGCAGCCTGTACGCAATGGCCGATATGGCCTTCGATCTCGGCAGCGTGCCGGTTACGGTGAATGCAGGTGCGCGCTACGTCGACACGGCCGTGCTGTCTTTTGGTTACCACCAGGTGCAGAACGCGGATGGCAGCACCGGGTATACCGATTCGCCGGTTTCCAGGAAAGGCCGCTACGATGACATCCTGCCAAGCATGAACTTGAGCGCCGAACTGCTCGATGGGCTACTGCTGCGCGCAGCCGCATCGGAGACGCTGATCCGCCCGGCGCTGACCGACATCGCGTACCGACGCACCGCGAGCTGGAATTCGTTTCGCTTCACCGACGGCAATCCCGACCTGCAGCCCACCTACGCCAAGCAATGGGAAATCGGCCTCGAGAAATATCTCGATCACGGCGGCTTGCTGGCGGTGTCGTATTTCCACAAGAAGATCGACGGCGTGGTGGTGAACTCCCTCACCGGGGTGGTCGAGAACGTGCCGGTGTATAACGCGAACGGTACGCTCAACGGCAACTACGACTTCGACGTCTACCAGCCGGTGAATGCCGACGGTTCCTATGAAGTCGACGGCATCGAATTGATTGCGCAGGTGCCGCTGGAGTTGTTGCACAGCTCGCTACAAGGCTTCGGCATCAATGCCAACTACACCATGCTCGACAGTTCGCTGGCCGGCGAATCGGATCTCGGCATCAGCACGCCCATGCCCGGCCTCGCCGAAAAGACTTACAACCTCACCGTGTACTACGACAATGACCGATTCGACGCGCGCGTGGCCTATAACCACAAGGACGAGTACGTCGAGTCGATCGGCTACAACATGTATCCGATCTGGCGTGAGGCCTATGGTCAGCTGGACGTCTCCATCGGCTACCGCGTGATCGAGAACGTCAAGGTCAGCCTGAGGGGCATCAACATGACGGACGAGGTCACCAGCGGCTACACCATGGACCCGTCGTTCCCGACGATGTACGAGCGCTCCGGTCGTCGCATCAGCCTGGACGTGCGCTCCACTTTCTGATCCCGTGCCTTGCTTTGGCGTGGCGGTCCCTCGACCGCCACGGCCACTGCGTTCGAAGACGAAGGAAGATCATGTTTCGTTTGCTGCTGCTCCTGCCTATCGTGGTTCTCTTGACATTGCCGGGCACGACTTGCGCCGCCGGCCGCGACGACGCTCGCCGCTGGCTCGCGGGCGACCATCATGTGCACAGCGAATGGAGCGTTGGCTGGGACAAGGGAACATCACCGCCCACGCCGATTCGTGGCGGCGACTCGCCCTACACACGTTCACACAATGCGCGGCAGGCATTGGCCAATGGCTTGAGCTGGATCGTGCACACTGACCACGGCGGCCCGGGTCATTCCTTGGTGACACGAGACCATGCCTGGCCCGCTTTGTTGCAGGCGAGGCGAGAGGTGCCGGACTTGATCCAGTTCAACGGCATGGAGTTCGACGTGCCCGGCGGTGAGCACGCCTCGCTGATCATCGCTCCGGGACCGCATGAGCGCGACGAGTTGGTCACGATCGAACGCGAGTACAACCGCCGCGAGCCGCTGGAACCGGACAGCCGCGAAGATGGGCAACTGATGCTCGCCGCCTTGGCGCACATGCGGGCGCTGCCAGCGCCGCCGGTGGTGTTCATCAATCATCCCTCCCGAACCGCCACAGGCGTCAACCGCTGGGGTGAGGTAGATCCGGCGGAACTGCGCGCTTGGCATGGAGCCGCGCCACGTGTGCTGGTGGGCATGGAAGGCGCTCCCGGGCACCAGGCCGCTGCAGACCATCGCGGACTTTATCGACACGTCGACGCACCCACGTTCGGCGGCTTCGATCAAATGACCGCCCGCGTCGGCGGCGTGTGGGACACGATGTTGGCGGAGGGCCGGCGGTTCTGGATCACGGCCACCTCGGACTCGCATATGAACCTCCGCCAAGGCGGGCGTGACTTCGATCCCGGACAGTACAGCAAGACCTACGTGTGGGCTCGGCACGAGGCCGAGGACATCCTCGATGGAATGCGCGAAGGAAGAATGTTTGCAGTGACGGGCGACCTGATCGATGCGCTGGAGCTCACGATACGTGCGACCGACGATGCGGAAAAAGCTGTCACCATGGGCGGTACGCTGGTGCTTCCGGCGAAAGCCAGGATGCGCGTGGAGCTGAGAGTTCGCCAGAGCGCGCAGCCAAACGCCAATGGCGAACGACCGGTGTTGGATCACATCGACCTGATCGTTGGCCAAACGCCTGGCGACGATCAAGGCGGACCGCAGATGGAAGTTAAGCGCTTCGGCCCGGACGAATGGAAAAGCGAGGGACAATGGCGAGTCGTGTCGTGGGAGCTCGCGATACCGCAGCATGGCGGGTTCGTGCGCGCTCGTGGTACGAACACATCGGAAACAGAGCCCTTGGCGGATGCACGCGGCGAGGATCCCTGGCGGGACCTGTGGTTCTACTCAAACCCGGTGTTCATCGAGGTGGCGCACTGAGTGAGCGCGATTCGCTGGCTGCACCGCTGCAGCCAGCGAAACATCGCCTGTCGAAGTCGCTCAGTACTTCGCGCGCATGCCGAGCATCAGCGTGCGGCCATAACGGGTGTACCCGGAGAACCAGTCGTCGCGAACGAACTGCAGCTGTGCTTCGTCGGTGACGTTGATGCCCTGGGCGAACACCGTGATCTGCTCGTTCAACCGATACGACAAGTCGACATCGAGAGAACCGAACGCTTTGTCGTTCGCGGAGCCGAGCCCGTTGGTGCCGACTTCCTGCAGCACATCGTCTTGCCAGCTGTAACTGAGCCGGGCGGCGAACGCTGCATGCTCGTAGAACGCAGTGATGTTGAAGCTGTTTTTTGCCACGTTCTCCAGGTCGTCCTTGATCACCCTGGCGCCGTCGTAGTAAGTCGCTTCGGTATCCGTGTGCGTGTAGTTGGCTAGCACGCCCAGGCCATCGAAAGGCGCGGGGAGGAACTTCAGCATCTGCTGATATGCGATCTCGACGCCGGTGACACTTGCATCTCCGCCATTGACGGGCGCGGTCAGCACGTACGTCGTGCCATCGATCACGAGGTTCGAGCGCTGACGCGTCATGAAAGTGGTGATGTCCTTGTAGAACACGCCGCCGAGCAGCGCGCTGCCGGGTGCGAAGTACCATTCCACGGTGGCGTCGTATTGCCAGGCCTCGAACGGCTTCAATTGCGGATTGCCGCCCACGGCTTCGAAGATGGTGCCGGACGAATTCAACGTCAGGCGCGGCGCCAGGTCGGCCAGCGAGGGGCGTGTGATGACCTTGGCCGCGGCGAAATGCGTCTGTACGTCATCGGACCAATCCCACGCCAGATTCAACGACGGCAGGATATCGGTGTACTCGCGATCGAAGCTCACCGGCAACGCACGAGTGCCATCGTCGGCATGGCCGGCCGATGTTTGCTCGGTGCGCGCCACACGGACACCGAAGTTGCCGCGCAGGGGCTTGCCGAGCAAATTCGATTCCAGGTTGCTCATCGCGTAAGCGGACGCGATGTCTTCGTCCACGCGATACGAATTGCGCAAATCGCCACGTGACAACGGCGCATTCAGCTCCGCCAGATTGATCTGAGTAGCGAAGGCGCTCGGATTGGGCATGACCCAGCTGCGGGGCAGCGAGCCGGCGGCATCGCGGAGAAAATTCCCCTCGGGGAACGGTTCGAAGAACGAGGCATCGAAGGACCTGCCCTGCACACCTCGGGTGAAGTTGTAGTCCCGGCGATCGTAGTCCCGGAAGCGCGTGCGGTACTTAGCCCCGAACTGCAGCTCGCTCAGCGCGGCGAAGTCGATCGGGCGCCGGGCGTCGAGCTGGAAGGCGAGTTCTTCGTCGGTGGACTCGACGTCGCGCCACTCGACACGACGCCCCGGCAGCAAACCCGGATTGTTCAGATCGGCGTCCAGAAAGCTCACGCTGGGAACGACATCGCCGCCCTGGTCGTCGAGCTGGGGAAAATCGAACGTGACTCGACCCACTGGCCCGAGCAGGCGCGTGCGCGTGATCGGGGTGGGGGTGTCGCTTTCAGCGTGTGCATAAACCGCGTCGGCGTCGAGTGTCCAATCTCCGAGCCGATATTCCGCGTTCAGGCCGACCATGATGTTGTCGTGTCTCAGGTCGGACACTTCGCGGCCGATCTGGCTGGTACCCTCTGCCGTGGCTGCGCGCAGCACGCCATCGGTGATCACGGCGGACCCCGGCACGATGGTGGACAGATCGAAACCCGCCGAATACGTCAGCTCGTCGTAGTGATCCTTGAGCTGGGTGTAGAACAGGTCGAGGTTCACGTCCAGGTCCTCGCTCGGTTGCCATTGGAGCGCGCCGTTCACGCCGATGCGCTCGCGATCCTCACGTTCCAGCGTCGGGCGCGTCGCGGTTGGTACGAGGACGGAACCCGTGTCGGCGGCGCCGTCGCCGTCCGTATCCACTCCGGCCGACTCATCGGTCCACGTCACGCCCGTGATGCGGTCCTGACGCAACGTGCGCTCGTCGTACACCGCGGACACGAGCAGGCCGAAGTTCGCATCGTCATTGATCCAGCTGGCGAGACCCGATACACGCGGGTCGATGGTATCGGCCAGTTCGGGAGAGCTTGCCACCGCCGAGCCTGCAACCGTGGAGCGTTCGAGGCTCAATGGACGGAATGTGCGCACGTTGACAATACCTCCGATCGCGCCTTCATCGAGCGCCGCGGTGGGACTCTTGGCCACCTCGACGCTCGCCACCAGCTCGGAGGGCAGCGTGTCGAAACGGAATTGACGGCCGCTTTGGCCGCTATCCCGGACGTTCTCGTTCACCGCGGCGCCCCGGCCGTTGACATTCACGATCTGGAAGCTGGGCCCGAGGCCCCGAACGCGCACGAACAAGCCTTCGCCGCGATCCCGAGTGATCGAGACACCCGGCACTCGCTGCAGAGCTTCGGCGAGATTCTGCGTGGGGAACTTGCCAATGTCCTCGGCCGAAATCACGTCGATGACGTTGCTGGCCTGACGCTTCTCATCGAGCGCGCGCGCGAGGCTGTCAGCGAAGCCGGCGCTGACGACGATTTCTTCGATCGGCTCCGATTGTTCAACGGCAGGTTGTCGATAGACCTGCACAGGCGCCGCGGCGCTGGTACGGATGTTGGGACGCGTGGCGGCGGGATTCTCGCGGGCTTGCTGCACCAAAGCCGTGTCGCCGGCCAACGTGAAGCTCAGGCCGGAGCCGTCCAGCAGCCGCGTCAGCGCTTCGTCAGCCGTGAAGGATCCGGACAAAGCCGCGGAGCGCTTGCCAGTGATCAACGCCGGATCCACCACGACCTGAATGTCCGTAGCGCGCGAGAACGCCGACAAGGCCGCGCCGAGATCGCTCGCCGGAATAGACAATCGCAGTTCGACGGTGGCGTGCGACGATTGCGCATGCGCCGGCGCTATGGCAACGGCCGCGGCGGCGATGGGAGCCAGTAAAGCCGTTTGAGTCGTCCCCAGGGAAATTCCAAATCGGGTCATTGCGAAGTCCACTCTCAGGCGCGTGCGCGCGTTGTGGGAAGCAAGACGGCGCAGCCGCTGCATTCCGGACAGGGACTTTTGTGAACTTTATGTTGCGGCGGGATGCCGGCTGACGTGCAGGCCGGCCTCCGAGCGCGTCACGCTGAATCCATGAATGATGGCAAGTTTGCGCAGGAGCGCTTCGGGATCGTTCAGGCGAAAACGACCGGCAATGCGCTTGTTGGTCAGTGCGGGCTCGACGCTCACCGTCACGTTGTGACGACGGCCGAGTCGTTCCGCCAGACCACCGAGTGTCACGCCGTCGGTTTGCAACCAACCGCTGCGCCAGTCACCTCCGTTCACATCGAAAGGTTTGACCGGGGACAGGACACTGTCGTTGAGATCGGCTTTCTCGCCGGCCACCAGATCGATCGCGCTCGCGAACCAGCCATTGGGACCGAAAGCGACGCGGCCATGATGAACCGCAATCTCCAGTCCATCGCGTGTCTGACTGAGATCGAACGCCGTGCCGCGAACCTGCACGCGCCCGTCCTCGGTTTCCACAATGAACGGTCGGTCGGCATCACGAGCCACGGTGAAGAACACTTCGCCCTGCTGCATGCGAACGGCGCGGCGAGCGGCACCCAGGCGCACCAGCAAAGACGTGCCACCACTCAGTTCGAGTCTCGATCCGTCGGCTAGCACGACTGTGCGTGTCTCTCCGGAACGCGTGACCACGAGGGTTTGCGGCGTCAAGGCCAGGTTGAGCCAAGGCCACGCCAGGCAGACGAGTAACGACAGCAGTCCGATGGCAGCAGCCAGGCCAGGTAGCCGCACGACGCTGGGTAGTCTGCGCGTGACTGATGTCTCTGCAGTCGGGTTGCTGGCGCTTTCCTGCAGGGCCGCCACGAGCGCCGGATCCATGATCATCCGGGACATCGCATCGAAAGCCGCCCGACGGCGTGGATCGTCGGCGAGCCAACCCTCAAGAGCCAGCTTCTCCTCGGCTGACACATTGTCGCTGTTCATGCGAGCGCACCAAGTCGCGGCTTCGGTGACGAGCTCGGGCGGCATGCCATTGGTATCGTGCTTGTAGGTGCCGCTCATTCGTGCGCGCTTCCCGTGGCGTGGGAGTTTGCAGACGGCTCGTGACCAGCATCATGCTTCGATATTTCTTGGTGCAGCCACTCCAGCGCACGCACCACATGCTTCTCCACGGCTGCATGGCTCAGTCCGAGGCTGGCCGCTATTTCGGAATAGCTTTCACCGCGCAGACGACGCCGAATGAAAACTTCACGGCGTAGCGGGGGCATGGCCGCCAGCGCCTGGCCGAAAGCATCGATGCGCTGGCGATGAATGCTGACTTGTTCCTGGGGAGGCCGATCGCACACTAGGTCCTCCGTCAACGGCTGAACGTCACTGCGATTCAATGAGCGAAAATGATCTCGCACCAGGTTAGTGGCGATACGGAACCCCAGCGCTTTGGTGTCCAGCACGGTCTGAACGCGCGCGTAGGCCAGCAATCGCGTGAGCGTCTCCTGCACGAGATCTTCACTGATCCACGGATCACGGACCCGCTTGAGGATGAAGTGATAGAGGCTGCTGCGGTGAACGGCTAGATCGGCCGGCATGACGAGGCGGTTTGTCTGGAGATCCGCAGCGTTCTCTATGATTGGTGTGACCGTTTGATGACAAAGCGCGAGATTCTGGTGACGGAGGAGCAGCTGATGGGCGTCCGGAAGAGTAGGGGCGACACCATGCGGCAGCAGGAGAGCATCTGACAGTTATTGCTCTCTCGATTCAGCCTGCCGGTCGCATGATCCGTACGAATCGAGGGGAGTTCACGATCATCGCCAGCCAGCGCGCTGTGTTGGGCAGCGGCAGATTGGCGAACCAGTCCAGATCGACTGCGGAGAACTGACGGACGAATGGGACGATCGCCATGTCCGCCAGTGCCGCTCGATTCCCGAACAGGTACCTTGAGGACTGAAGTCGCGACTCCAGCCGGTGCAGGCTGATCACGGCTTCGCGTCGGCTGAGCTCTCGATCCGCGTCAACGAATCGATTCGGATACTTGTATCGATCGAGATGGCCCTTGAAGTGTTCATCGAAATGGCGGATCAGCGAGCTCATAGCTGCGAAATCGTCCAGCTCCGGAGCCAACCATTGCTCGGGGTCGTTACGGCTCAGAGCCCAGAGCATGATGTCGAGGCTTTCGTCGATCACCGTTCCGTTGGTGTCGATCAGGACTGGCACAGTGCCTTTCGGCGACGCACGTAACATGGCGGCTGGCTTGTTGCGTAACGCGACTTCTACTACTTCAAAGGCTTGGGCACTTACGTCAAGTGCCAGCCGCGCCCGCATGGCATAGGGGCAGCGCCGAAATGAGTACAGGATGGGGAGCTGCGCCTGCATGGGGCGCGAGTATACCCGGCGGCTCGGTAGCTGATGCAGTGCCAACAAACGACATCAGGGGTTTAGCTAAGCCCGTTGAGCGAGTCTGTCTTCCCAGATGCCCTCAATCACCAGTCACTATCTTTGTTACCGGCAAGTTCCGCGCCGGCCGCAAGTTTCGCGACAGACTCGATTGCTAGCTTGGCTTCCGATGAACTTCAAGTGTCCGAGGAAACCCGCCATGCCGCAGAGATTCTTGCCGCTAGTCGCTCTTACTTTCTGTGCTTCAGTCTCGCTTGCGGCGCAGGCCCAACAGGCCGCGGCGGGCGGCGTTCGCGGACGCGTCGTGGATTCGGTGACTGGACGGGCGGTGCCCATGGCCACTGTACACCTCATGCGCAATCAGCGGGTTCAGGGCACGGTTGAAGCCGATAGCGCCGGAGAGTTTTCGTTCGATCAGGTGCCGGAAGGCGTGTACTCGGTCGAGGTGGAAGAGCAGGGCTACGTGAAAGCCGTGCAGGCGGACGTACGAGTCGTGCTTCGCAGAGTGGCTGCCGTCGAATTCGCGCTGGTGCGCGGGAGCGATGAGATGCTTGCCGAAGTGGTTGTCTCGGCGCGCGCGACAGCTGGGGATCCGCGGGCGACGCCGAACACCGTGCAGCTGGAGCGTGAAGAGATACGACGCAATCCCGGCAGCGCGGGCGACGTGTTCCGAGCGCTCGACGTTCTGCCGGGCGTCGTCTCTACGGGTGAGTTCTCGAGCTTCACCGTGCGCGGCAACGGGCCGCGGGACAACCTGATCCTGATCGATGGCATTCCTTTCGATAAGGTTGCGCATTTCGATGAGTCGTTCGGGGAGCAGGAAGCCGTGGATGGCGGCGGACGATATTCCATCTTCGCGCCGAACATCATCGGCAGCGCCAGGTTTTCTCCGGGCGGCTGGCGGGCGGCCGAGGGCGGCAGGAATGGTTCGTTGCTGGAGTTGCAGATCGCGGACGGCAATCCCGTGAGCTCCACGGCGGGCGCACGCGTCGACATTATTGGAGTGGAGGCGGACTACGACGGGCCGAGCTACGTGGCCGATAACACGAGCTTGCTGCTTTCGGCGCGTCAGTTCGATTTCAGCAACTTGTTCGAAGCGATAGATGAGAAGGACATCGGCACGCAGCGCCTGACCGATTTCATCGTTAAGTCCGTCACCGACCTGAACGACGATCATCGCCTCGAACTGCTGGCCATTCACGCAGGCGAGGATTCCAAGCGAACGGTCGAGAATGCGCTCGAGTCCGAAAACTTCGAGGACGTGGGGCTCGAGGACTCGAAGCAGGACAGCACATTGTTTGGCGTGACGTGGCGGTGGTCTCCCGGCGAGGTCGCACAGTTTCGCAATACGTTCTATTACCGCAACAGCGATACGACAGGCACGGAGGGCGAGGCATATCCGGATCTCGCGGGTCCCGACCCGACACCTGCGACGACGCCGGTGCGCGAGAATATTCTGCGCATCAAGGAGCGTGAAACAGAGATCGGCTGGCGCAGCGATTTCAGTACGTTGCTCGGCTCGGATGGACTCTTTTCGGCCGGCGCGCGGGTCGCTCGCGTGGATCTCGACTTCGACCGTCGTCTCTCCGGCGACTGGACACGGTATGTGTACGAACAGTCGGACTTTCGCCCCGACCCGGCACAACATTACATCGTGCTCACGCCCGAGGAATACGACTCGACGTTGAGCGCAGCGGAGACGCAGATCGCCGCGTATGCCGACTACGCCTGGACGCTCGGCGATTTCACATGGACGCCCGGAATGCGCTACGAGCGCGATGGGTTTTCCGGAAAGTCCGTCGTCGCCCCGCGCCTGCTGTTGAGCTGGCAACCCGATGCGGTCACCCGAGTGTGGACCGGAGGTGGCGTGTACTATCAAGCGCCGCGTTATCTTGATATCGCGGCCGATCCATCCAATCTCGATCTGAAGAGCGAGCGCTCCACGCAGTGGGTGCTGGGCTATTCCCGGCACCTGCGCGATGATCTGCGTTTTTCGGCCGAAGGGTACTATCAGAAGCTCGACGATCTGATCGTGTTCGACGATCGGACCACGAACGCCGCAGCCAACATCGGCGAGGGGTCCGCGACGGGTGTGGATCTGATGCTTGCCAAGCGCATGAGCCGAGGCTGGAGCGCTTCGGCGACCTATTCCTACTCGCGCGCCCGCCGCGATGACAAGCTCGGCGAAGGCGAATATGCGTCGGATTGGGATCGGCCGCATGCGTTCGGTATCGTCGGCGTCTGGCAGGCGAGCGATCGATGGACATTCTCGGCGAAATGGAAATATGCTTCGGGCCGGCCCACCGATGCGTTCGTCGTACACAGCGACGTCTTGGGTGGCGCAGGCCCCGTGCGGTACTCGAAGGAGCTGACGCGCACCAACGCCGAGCGTCTGCCTGCCTATCATTCGCTGAGTCTGCGCGCCGACTACCAGCGCCGCTTCGGCCCGCTGAGCCTGGTTGCTTACCTGGACATCCTGAACGTCTACGGTCGCGAGAACGCCAACGGTTATGAATGGGACGAACGTCGCGGCGTCAACATCATCGAAGGACTCGATGAGGCGCTGCCCACCATCGGACTCAGGTTCGAATACTCCTGGACGCCCGGCGAATGAGCCGAGCGCCGAGTCTGTCCATTGAGATCGGCCAGTGCGATTGCTCATCATCGAAGATAACCAACGTCTCTGTCAGGCCGTCGCGGAGAGCATGCGGGCGCAAGGATTCGCAGTTGATACAGCGGCCTCGGCGACCGAGGGACTGCGGATCTGGCGAGCGGCCGACTACGATGCCGCCGTGCTCGATCTCATGCTCCCGGACGGCACCGGCCTCGGCGCGCTGAAAGAGATGCGCGACCGAGGAAACATGACACCCGTGCTGATTCTCACCGCGTTAGGTTCGATCGAGGATCGCGTGCGCGGTCTGGATTGTGGCGCGGACGACTATCTCGTCAAACCCTTCGCGATGCAGGAGCTCATCGCTCGGCTGCGCGCGCTGTTGCGGCGTCCGGGCGCGGCATTGGGTCGCATGCTGACGCTCGGTAGCGTGAAGCTCGATACGTCCGCACGCATCGCCACTGTCGCCGAGACGCAGCTCGATCTAACACGCTCGGAGCTGATTGTGCTCGAAGCGCTGCTGCGCAATCAGGGACGCGTCATCTCGAAGGAGCGGCTTGCCGAATGCCTGTACGATTTCGAGCAGGAGCGCAGCGCGAATTCGGTGGAGACGCACGTGCACAGGTTGCGCAAGAAGCTCGCAGCCGCGGGCGCTGATGTGTCGCTCCGGACTTTGCGCGGTCTGGGCTATCTTGCCTCCTGATCGCGGCTCGATGCGTGCCCCGTCTCTACTTCGAGCACTCGTCGTTCGACTGACCATCGTGGTCGGGCTGGCGCTGGCCGGTAGCTATGTGTTGTTGTATTCCGAATTTCGCGACGGGCTGATGGGTCTGGAAGGCCAGAGCATTGCCATCCAGGTGCAGGACCTGCGAGCGTCGATCGTGTCGGGAACGTGCCCACCGCGTCTCGAGTTGCCACCGTCCCTGCAAGAGTTCTACGCACAACCGGATACATTAAACGGTTATCAATTGCTGAGCGCGGATGGCACGGTGCTGCAGTCGGGCGGTTTCTCTGCTCCTTTTTTGCCACTGCCAGCCGCTAAAAGCGCTGGGCAGGTCATCATGCAGCGGGAATCGGATGCGTCGTCGGGCAACAGCATCATGGCTGCCGCGCTCGAACTCGATGATCCTCACGGCCGATATTGGGTGCGTGTGGTGCGGAATCTCGAGGATGCGGAGAGCCTGGTCGCCCAGCTCATGCTCGGCGCGTTGGACGAGCTGTATTGGCCGATTGCCCTGCTGCTGATCGCCGTGGTCAGCGTTGTGGTCGTGACGGTGCTGTCATCGCTTCGCTCCTTGCGTGCCGTCTCGCATCAGGCCTCGATGTTGTCGCTACATCGTTTGGACGAGCGGTTGCATGCCAAAAACCTTCCTCGGGAGCTCGTTCCGCTGGTTCAGGCAGTCAACGCCTCGCTCGATCGGCTCGAAGCGGACTATCGCGTGCAGAGGGAATTTACCGCCAACGCGGCGCATGAGCTGCGTACCCCGCTTGCGACGTTGCGAGCACGGCTCGAATCCCGCTTTTCGGCGCAGCAGCTGGGCGATGTTGCGTTCGAGATCGACCAGCTCGCGCGGCTCGTCGAGCAGCTGCTCTGCCTTGCGCGCCTCGATTCGCAGGAACAGTTTCAGTTTGCCGCGTTCGACGCTCATGCCGTTGCGCTGGACGTGGCTCGGGAGCTGGCGCCTGTTGCTCTCGAATCGGAGCACTACGTGACCGCCACGACGCCCGACGCTTCCGTGCCCGCGCACGGGAATGCAACACTGACGCGCCTGGTCTTTCGCAATCTGATCGAGAACGCGATTCAGTACACCCCGGCCGGCACGTCGATCACGCTGTCCGCTGATTCTGGGGCTGTGATCATTGCCGATGATGGGCCCGGAATCGCTGCGCATGCCGCTGCGTCCCTGTTTGAGCGGTTCCGCCGCGGTCCCAATGCCTCAGGCCCCGGCGCGGGCTTGGGGCTCGCAATCGCGAAGTGCATCATGGAGCGGCAAGGCGGACGCCTGTCGCTCGACGCGAATGCGGCCCGCGGGGCGCGTTTCGTGATGGAGTTTCCCGAGCCTATGTAAGTCACGCGTTGCTCGGCGCGCACGGGTCAGTCGATCGATGCTCAGGCGGAGGTTGGATTGGTACACTTTCCCGGCGCAGAGGCCATTCGACGGAGCCTCGACGAATTACGGCTGCGTGGCGATCGAGCCGTCGCATACACAGGCATCATAAAAAGCAAAAGTCACAGATATCACGTACGAGCCGGATTCCGTACGACGATTCGATCGAGTAATCAAATGGTTGGCGAGTGATCTCTTTGTTCGCCCTTCACGAGCGCAGAGGTAGAGCATCTGATGCGTCGTTACTTGGTTGAATCCACAAATCTTCGGGTTGAGGAGCGTGATCCTCTTATGGGATTTATAGTGAGATCTATAAAGCGCCTGCATTTCGCATCAGCGCCGCGCGTAAGTCGCAACGAATGGCAGAAGAGAATCCTGTGTGGGGTCGGGAGCGGATTCCGAACGAGCTGCTACTGAAGATCGGTCATCGAGTGTCGCCGCGCACGGTGGCGAAGTACATGCCACGACCGGTGGCTCGGGCGAGGCCAGCGCTGGTCGACCTTCCTTCGTAACCACGCGCGGGGTGTTATCGCCTGCGATTTCCTTGTAGCGGTGACGAGCACGTTCCGAGTGCTGTACGTGCTCGTTGTCATCGAACACGCATGAACGCAATGTTCAATGAACGGCTGGACCTGATCGACCCCTAGTTGGCTCACGCAAGTGGCGACTGTGTCGGAACGCACGTACGTCCCATCGTCGCGTGCGTTTCAAGCCGACGCCGCCGTTCATCGGGATGATCTTTGTCGTCTCGCAATACTCAGACAAATATTTGACAACGGCGGCGCCAAGGTGGAGAGTCACTCCAGCTACGGAGCCTAAGGACGGGGATTCCGCTATGAAATGGCAAGCTCTCATCTGCAGCATGGTGCTCAGTGTGGGCACGTTCTTCGCCAACGCCGCTGCTGCCATCACGTTGACCGGCAACATCAATTCGCACGACCCGGCCGGCCTGATCAAGGAGGGCGGCACTTACTATCATTTCACCACGGGCGCCGGCATCTGGTACTCGTATTCGACAAACCTGACGCACTGGACAGCTGGCCCTGCCACCGTGTTCCCCAGCGGCCAATGGCCCAGTTGGATCAACTCCGCGGTCCCCGGTTTCGCCGGCCAGTTCTGGGCACCCGATGTGATCTATATGAACGGGTACTACTATTTGTACTACTCGGCCTCCACCTTCGGTTCTTCGCGCTCCGCCATCGGCGTGACCCGCACCGCTTCGCTGACGAGCCCAAATTGGCAGGATCAGGGTGTGGTGGTGCAGTCCAATGGCTCCAGCAACGCCATCAACGCCATCGATCCGGCGCTGTTCACCGATACGAATGGCAACGTGTACCTGTCGTATGGCTCTTGGTTTGGCGGCATCGCCGTCGTGCAGATCAACAAGTCCACCGGCAAAATCGTCAGTGGAGCCACGCCGACGAAGATTGCCGGCGGAAACGGCGCCGACTGGGAAGCGCCTTACATCGTCAAAGCAGGCAATTACTATTATCTGTTCGTGAACCGCGGCAGCTGCTGCCAAGGCATGAATAGCACCTATCGCATTGTCGTTGGCCGCGCGACCAGCATTACCGGCCCGTACCTCAACCAGAGCGGCGGCAATTTAAACAGCACCGACGGCACCACTGTGCTCGCCACTTCCGGCAAGTACATCGGTCCCGGCCACTTCGGCCTGCTGCGGGAAGGAAGCTGCAACTACGTCTCTACGCACTACTACGATGGCAGCAATAACGGCAACCCCAAGCTCGACATCCTCAGTCTCACTTTTTCCAACGGCTGGCCGACGCTGACCCGTAACTTCACGGTGGGCGCGTGCGCGACTGGCACGGGTCCGATCGCCGACGGTACCTACAGGTTGACCAACAAGAACTCGAACCTTTCCTGGGATTCCTGGGGCTGCAGCGGTAACGCGGGCGAGGCGGTAGCCCAGGGCGCCTACAACAGCTACAACTGCCAGAAGTGGCATCTCAGCAGTGACAGCAGCGGCACGTATCGGATCAAGAGCCACATCAATAATAACAGCGCGGAGACTACCGGCTGCGCCCAGTATGCGGGAGCGCTACTCCAGCTCGGGGCCTACTCGGGAGCGGCATGCGAGCGATTCATTCTCATGCCGACAGGAGACGGGGACGGTAGCTACTACATCGCGCTTGCTGGCGGTGGCAGGCGTGTCGGCGTACCGCAGTTCTCGGGCAGCGGGCAGCAGCTGCAGTTGCAGGATCCGGCCAGTGACCTCTGGCAGAAGTGGTTCATCGTCGCGGTCTCTCCCTGATGAGCGGGAATCAATTGCCGGGAACATGAGCTGGTTGTCGTTGGACCGGCTTCGCCCCGAGGGTCGTTTCGCTCGTTGAAGCACCGATTCGCTAGCAATCGAGCAGGTTATTCGGACCGTACGCGCACCTGCTGCGCGGATTGCGACGCAATCTTCGGCCGGTTTGGACGAGTCCACCCGCGGCTCCGGGTGTCGCGTTAACGCGCGTCGGACAGGGGCTGCAGTGCCGCGGCAATCTTCGATGTGGATGCGACGCCTCGCGTTCGAATTTTCCGCTCACGCCCGTGCGCCTGGGATGGAGGGATCGGATGCATGGATCTCGGCGCGCTCCGGCGCTTCGATCCGGACCGCTGGCGACCCTAGGCGCCGACCTGCATCGTGGTCGACTACGCCATCCAGGCGCCCGCAGGCCCGAGCCCGAGAACCCGCAAGCGATGGTGGGTTGAGCAACGTGTCCGTGAGATTTAGGCTGGTTGCGAGCTCTGCGAGCCGCGAGAGAGATACACCACGCGCTCAACGGCGGTGATGCGCTTGACCAAAAAGGAGTTCAGCTTGTAGCGCTGGTAGCCGGCCGTCAGCGCATCTTGATAGGAGTCGAAAGTTCCCCCGAGATCGTCGCCCTTGATGAGCACGAACTTCCCTTGTTGCGCGAGCAATTCCGGCAAGCGTCGGTTGTAAGTGGCGATCTCTTGTTCGAGGTCACACATGGCAGCGCTCCTATCCATGGTAGACCCCACGGCATGACCTCTGTGCCGACAATATTCGCAATTCAGGGTTGGGCCCTGAGCCTGTCAGTAGGCGAGACTGAACAGGTTGATCGGGCCGTTGTAAACGAAGATTGCCTTATCCAGCACGTCCCGACCGATGAGCCCGTGGATTCCCTGGCTGGTTAGATGCGATTCGAGAACCGGGATGGCAGGGATGATCCACGCCGGACTGTCCGCGGACGGGCCGGGGATGATCAACATCACGTCGTATTGTTTGCAATCCACCGGCGCTCCCGCTGTCGATGACGTGTGGCATGGCACCGTTCCGGTGGTCGCCAGGCCGAGTGGGGCAAGCAAGGTGGGATCGATGACAGTTACAGAGGCGCCGGTATCGACGAGAAAATTCCCAATGGCGGGCGGGGGTACTTCGGCGCCTTCATCTTGCAATGTTTGCTGACGCGGCCGACCGCGGTGATCTGCTTGACCAGAAAGGAGTTCAGTTTAAAGCGCTGGTAGCCAGCCGTCGGCGCATCTTGATACGATTCGAACGTTCCCGCGACCTCGTCTCCCTTGATGAGCACGAACTTTCCTTGCTGCCCGAGCAAATCCGGTAACTGTCGCTTGTAAGTTGCGATCTCTTGTTTGAGGTCGTTCATGGTGGCCCTCCTGGGTGTGACCATGCGAATTCGTGGTATCAGGTTACACCACGAAGTGGCGACAACGTAACGAGATCCACGTAAAACCGCGATCCATGGTCTCAGCGCCCACAGAATTCACGGTTCAGGGGGCGGGCCCCCGAGAGGGATTCAAGGCGAGGGTCGTCGATCAGGTCCGCAGCTGAAAATGTCGGACGCTTCAGTCGAGCGATAGGGATCGAAATAGTTAATTCGTAGTCGCCGCGAAGCTTATGTCGCGGAACTCGACAGGCGAGAAGTGGTGGGCCGTATAGGACTCGAACCTATAACCAACTGATTAAGAGTCAGCTGCTCTACCAATTGAGCTAACAGCCCACGATCTTTCAAATCGTGCGCGGCGTCCAAGGCCGTTGCGGCCAGCGCCGTCTGAATTTGGGGTGGACGATGGGACTCGAACCCACGACGGCCGGAATCACAATCCGGGGCTCTACCAACTGAGCTACGTCCACCATTGTCCACCACTCGACGTGGTTTTCCGCCTTGCCGAGCCCTGCGAGGGGCCCCGTGCTTGGCGGGGCGCAGAGTATATACGAACTCTCCGCGAACGCTAGAAGTTCGAGCACATCGAGCCGCGGAGATTGGCGCGCCCGGAGGGACTCGAACCCCCGACCACCGGCTTAGAAGGCCGATGCTCTATCCAGCTGAGCTACGGGCGCGTCGCGTCAGGCCGATTCCCACAGCCAGCTGGCCGGTGAGGCCGATCCGCGAAGCCAGCGGGAAGGTGATGGTCGGGGCAGCAGGATTCGAACCTGCGACCCTCTGCTCCCAAAGCAGATGCGCTACCAGACTGCGCCATGCCCCGACGGGACGCGCATGTTACCAGCTTGCTGTCCGGGTGCTACTGAAAACGCTGGCAACCGCCCTAAATGACTGAATGAGAACGAAAATAGATCGGTGCCGGGCGTGGCGTGATGGCCCGGTCGCAGGGCAAGGGGGCACATTTATAGGTGTTGGGGCACGAATGTCAGGCGGGTTCAGCTCGCAGCCTTGTAGAGCAACTGCACGCCGACGACGATCATGAGCACGTAGATGATCGTGATAAAGCGCTCCGCGTTGACGCGCCGAACGAGCCACACACCGAGCAAGGTGGATGCGATCGCAAGCGGTGTCAGTACCGCCGCAGCCAGCAGATTCTCGTGGGTGAATTGGCCGAGCGCGAGATACGCGGGGATCTTGAAGATGTTGATGGCGGCGAAAAAGATCGCAGTCGTGCCGACCAGCACTTGCGGCGACAGGTTCTTCGGCAGCACCCACATCTGAAACGGCGGCTGACCGGCGTGGGCGACCTGCGATGTGAATCCTGAAGCAATGCCGAGAGCGACGCCCAACGCGCGGGGCGCATCGCGAGACACCGGAACGCGGCCGCCGCGCGAGATCCAAAGTCGATAGCACGCAAACACAATCGAGATCGCGCCGAGCGTCGCGAGTACAG
Source organism: Steroidobacter gossypii (assembly GCF_016801985.1). Classification (GTDB taxonomy): domain Bacteria; phylum Pseudomonadota; class Gammaproteobacteria; order Steroidobacterales; family Steroidobacteraceae; genus Steroidobacter; species Steroidobacter gossypii. Next base: position 37,924 of record NZ_JAEVLS010000003.1, read on the forward strand.
CGGTTGCAGAGACTTCGGCGGCGAGCAGGTACGCGGCGACGATGCCGATCACGGCGGAAGGAATCATCAGCGTCAGGATCTCGCGATCCCAATTCTTTCGAAACGCCCACACGCCTACGGCGTCCTGCACGACCAGCACGGGTAACAGGATGGCCGCGGCTTGCACGGGAGAAATCCGCAGCGCGAGCAAGGGCATGGCGATGGCGCCGACGCCAGCAAATCCGCCTTTAGCCAGGCCGAGCAGGATCACGGCGGGTATCGCGAGCAAATAAAACGTGGGGTCGGTCAGCATTCAGCAGTCGCGTGCGAGCGCGTGCGGCTCGGCGAGTGTTGGTTCAGTAGCAGGGAAGACAACGGTGCCCGATTCGGAGTGACCGGCAGCGCGATATTGCCACAAGCGGCCCGAAGCGCAGCGCCCCGACGGCGGCCGATGACGCGAGGACAGATAGCAATCCCGTCAGTCGCAGCCCGGATCCAACGACGCCCACGTCTCGCTCGCTCTCGACCAAGTGCCGCCCGGCAAACGCGAACAAAATGGGCTCATCGACGACGGGTGCGAGTCCATTCAGCGCCGGCGCCAGCGCCAGGGCCCAGCACCCAGGGCCCAGGGGCCGAGGGCCTACGCCCTGGTCGTGTGTTGAAAGATGTATCGAACCGATATATCGTTCGTAGCGCACTAAAGAGTACTCAAAGGCTAAGCACATGTTCCACAGGATGTTTCGGGGCCACTTGAGCCACGGGCTCGGGAGGCATCACCACTGCGGCGGACGCGGAGGCGGCCATTCGTTTCGGGGGATGTTCGGTGGCGGCCCCATGGGCCGCGGTGGTTTCGGTCGGGGCGGCGGGGGCGGCGGACGCAGGTTCGGGCCCGGCGATCTGCGGCTGATCTTGCTGTCGATGATAGAAGAGAAGCAGCGCCACGGTTACGAGCTGATCAAGGATCTGGAACAGAAGTTCGGCGGCGCTTATGCGCCCAGCCCGGGTTCGGTGTACCCGACGCTGACCCTGCTGGAAGAGCTCGGGCACATCCGTTCATCCACGAGCGAAGGCAACAAGCGCCTGTTCGAGATCACCGAGGAAGGTCGGCGCTATCTGCGCGAGAACGAAGCGATGCTGACCAGCGTGCGCAAGCGTATGGAAATGGCAGCACGCGCGGCGACCGGCGACATGCCGCCGGATGATGTGCTGCATGCGATGCACACGCTCAAAGCGTCGCTGCTGTTTCATCGCGGCGGTTGGAGCGATGAAGAGATCGAGCGCGTACGCAGGATCATCGAGACGGCCGCCGAAGAAATATCACAGGGTTCGAGCAATGACTGACGTTCCAAACATCACTCGCGTGCGCCACGAACTGCGCTTGAGGCGAGCCACCGTTGCGAAGGTCGAGACAATCGCGCCGCAGATAAAGCGCATCACGCTTCAGAGCGAGGAATTGCGCGGGTTCACGTCACTCGGGTTCGACGATCACGTGAAACTGTTCTTTCCCACGGCGGACGGCCGGTTGAATCTTTCCTTGCCGGGCACCGAGGGCGCAGGCGAAAAGATCATGCGCGATTTCACACCGCGCCGATTCGATGCCGAGAAGGGCGAGCTCGTGATCGACTTCTTCATTCATGAAGACGGGCCGGCGACGACTTGGGCGGTCAACGCCGGGCCGGGCAGTGTGCTCGGTGTGGGCGGGCCACGTGGTTCCTCGATCATCTCGACCGACGGAATCGGACTGCATCTGCTCATTGGTGACGAGACCGCATTGCCTGCGATCGCTCGTCGGTTGGAGGAATTGCCCGCAAACACTTGTGCGATGGTCGTCGCCGAAGTCGCGCCAGGGTTTGAGTTGCACATGTCGAGCCGCGCCAATCTGCAGATCGTGTGGGTGCCGCGAAATCAATCCGCTCAGGCGGGGGCAGGGGAGGGATTGATCGGAGCGCTCAACGATCTGCCCATCGTGAAGGAAGGCTGTTTTGCCTGGGCCGCCACCGAGACGCAGGCAGCGCGCGCGATTCGGCGCTACCTGATGGAGAAGCGTGGGTTCGACAAGCGCTGGGTGAAGGCCGCAGGCTACTGGCAACGGGGCGCGGTGGGATCCCACGTCGTTGTCGAGGACTGACCCCTGTCGGTGAATGCAAGGGCTGTGACCGGAATGAAACCGCCACGCGACTGATCGGATAACCTCGCGGCGGGTAAACTCCGAGGGACTTCTTCGCCGAAGGCCACCCGTATGCAGCTGCTTTCTCAAACGACTGCACCCCGCGAGTCTCGCAGCGTCGTACCCATGGACGGGTATGTACATAAATTCCGGCTGGAAGCCTGCGAGGAAGCCGCCGCCGAACGCCGTCCGCAATTGGAGGCGACACCCACCGTGAGCGTCGGCTCGCTGCTCGGCAAGTTGGCCCTCTCGGCGCTTGCCTTGCTGGGAATTGCGGCCGCAGGGGCGCGTGCGTTGATCTGATCGGGCAACCCGCCGGTCGTCGGGCAGTTCTGCCAATCGTCATCAGGAACTGATCATCTTTTCGCTCGGCGTCGTCGTTCGCTGCGAGAAAAATGCGCGGGCGGCAGCCCGAGCTGGAACTGTGCTATAGATCGTCGCCCGCGCCCCTCGCGGATGGAACGTCGGCGTTCTCGAGTTCGCATCACAGGCACCCAGAAGGCAATATGAGCAACAACGAAGCACAACGATTCCCTCCGGAAGTATTCAAGCTCTTCGACAAGTACGTGCATGGCGCGATCTCGCGTCGCGAATTCATCGATCGCGCTTCAGCGTATGCCGTTGTGGGCATGAGTGGCGCGGCCATTCTCGATGCGCTCAATCCCAAGTTCGCCGAAGCCCAGCAGGTTGCGCCAACGGATGCGCGAATCAAAGGCGAGTACGTGGAGATTCCTGCGCCGGGGTATGGAAAGTTGCGTGGCTATCTCGTGAAGCCTGCGACGGCGAAGGGCAAGTTGCCGACCGTTCTGGTGGTGCACGAGAACCGCGGACTGAATCCTCACATTGAGGACGTGGCTCGACGTGTGGCATTAGAGAACTTCATTGCCTTCGCGCCGGATGCGTTGTTTCCTCTCGGTGGCTATCCTGGCGATGAAGATAAGGCGCGCGAGCTGTTCCAGAAATTGGATCAGGCTAAGACGCGCGAAGATTTCATCGCGGCGGTTTCATATCTGAAGGAACTGCCCGAGGGCACTGGGAAGGTCGGCGTCGTGGGCTTCTGCTATGGCGGCGGCGTGGCCAACTTTCTCGCCGCTCGCGTGCCGGATCTCGCGGCAGCGGTACCCTTCTACGGGAGTCCACCGGCGGTGGAGGAGGCTGGCAAGATCAAGGCGCCGCTGCTTCTGCAGTTTGCCGAAACGGATGAGCGGATCAATGCAGCGTGGCCGGCGTCGGAAGCTGCGTTGAAGGAGGCGGGTGTGAAGTATCAAGCGTACATCTATCCCGGCACTCAGCACGGCTTCAACAACGACACGACGCCGAGATATAACAAAGAGGCGGCTGCGCTGGCGTGGAAGCGAACGATCGATTTCTTCAAGGAGAACTTGCGAGCGTCGTAGCTCATCTCATAACGCCTCCGTTGTTTGATGATGATCGCGACGCCTGCTAGGAGTGCGGGTATCGCGGCGATGGCCGACGCCTCGCCAGACAGCTACGATCGGCGACGACCGGGGCGGACTATGCCCTCCCGGCGAAGCGGATCAACATGGACGTTGACCCATAGCGCTACACGGACGTAGAAGCAGCCCGCGAGCGACGGCGACGCGCCGCGAGTGCAGCGGCGCCGGGGGACATAGTCCGCCCCGGGCGCCGCGAGCACCGACGCCAATGCCACATAGGCTCCAATCCCACCCGAAACCTCCCAAAAAGGTCACGGAACCGCCGTTTATCGTCGTTCTCGAATGCCCAGGGCTGCTCGGGTATACTCCGCGGCCCCGCGAGGGAGGCCGGCAATTCCAGTCCCTAAACTCATATATATGTGTGGGGGGCAGGGCTGGGGGACCCGCGAAAGTGGCGGAACTGGTAGACGCGCTGGATTTAGGTTCCAGTGGGTAACCCCGTGAGGGTTCGAGTCCCTCCTTTCGCACCATCGCGCAGGGCAGACATTACTCATTCGTGACTTGAGGCAGGTTTCGACCATGCAGGTTTCAGTTGAATCGACCGGGGCCCTGGAGCGCCGGATGGAAGTGCAGGTTCCGGCCGAGCGCGTCGAAAAGGCCGTCGACGAGCGGCTGCAGCGCATGAGCCGCACCGTGCGTCTGAAGGGCTTCCGCCCCGGCAAAGTGCCGGTCAAGGTGGTGCGCCAGCAGTTCGGCCAGCAGGTCCGCCAGGAAGTGCTGGGCGACGTCATGCAGAGCACGTTCAACGAAGCCGTCGTGCAGGAAAAACTGACACCAGCCGGCGGCCCGCGCATCGAGCCGATCAACCTGGAGCAGGGCTCGGACCTCAAATACCGCGCCATTTTCGAGGTGCTGCCGCAGATCGAGGTGAAGGGCGTGGAGAGCCTGAGCGTCGAGCGTCCTGCCGCCACCGTCAGTACCGGCGATGTGGACGCGATGATTCAGAACCTGCGCGAACAGCGGCCGACCTATCAGGTCGTGGAGCGCGAAGCGCGCGACACGGACCGAGTCACCATCGATTTCGAAGGCACCATCGACGGCACGCCGTTCGAAGGTGGTAAGGCGGAAAACTACGCGATCGATCTCGGCGCCGGGCGCATGCTGGCCGATTTCGAAGCCGGGCTGCGCGGCGCGAAGGCCGGCGACAAGAAGGACATCGAACTGACCTTCCCCGAGAACTACGCCGCCAACCTGGCCGGCAAACAGGCCAAATTCGCCATCACCGTGCACAAGGTCGAAGAGCGCCAGCTGCCCGAGCTGGATGACGAGTTCGCCAAGGTGTACGGCGTGGAAGAGGGCGGCATCGAGCGCCTGCGCAGCGAAGTGCAAGAAAACATGGAGCGCGAGCTGGGCGAGGCCATCAAGGCGCGCGTCAAGAAGCAGATCCTCGACGGCCTGCTGGCCGCCAATCCGATCGAGCTGCCCAAGTCCATGGTGGACGCCCAGGTGCGCGAACTGCAGCTCGACGCAGCCCGTCGTATGGGTGCTCGCGACGCCTCGCAGGTGCCGCCGCCGGAAGGGTTCCAGGACACCGCCCGCCGTCGAGTGGCGCTGTCGCTGTTGATCGGCGAGATCATTCGCACGGCTAACATCCAGGTCGATCAGGCCCAGGTGCAGACGCGCTTCGAAGAGCTGGCCGCGCAGTATCCGGACCAGGCTCAGGCCATGCAGCAGTTCCGCGCCAACCCGCAATTCCGTCGACAGATGGAAGCGGCGGTGCTGGAAGATCAAGTGATCGACTGGCTCACGCAGCGCGCCCAGGTCAGCGACAAGCCGTCGACTTTCAAGGAAATCATGAATTTCGGCGCCTGACACCGGTAATCGGGCGAGCGGGCGCGGGTGTCGGGGTTTGCTAGTGCGAGAGCACTTGCCTCTTCTAAACTAGCCCCCACACACATCGCCCACTCCTGAAATCTTCGAGATCAGCACTCACAGATGGCCACCATGAATCTAGTCCCGATGGTCGTCGAGCAGACCGCTCGCGGCGAACGCGCATACGACATCTACTCGCGGCTGCTGAAAGAACGCGTGATCTTCATCGTGGGCCCGATCGAGGACCACATGGCCAACCTGGTGGTGGCGCAGCTGCTGTTCCTGGAATCGGAGAATCCGGACAAAGACATTTCGTTGTATATCAATTCGCCGGGCGGCTCGGTGTCCGCCGGCCTGTCGATCTACGACACCATGCAGTTCATCAAGCCGGACGTGAGCACCATGTGCGTGGGCCAGGCGGCCAGCATGGGCGCGGTGCTGCTGGCGGGCGGCGCCAAGGGCAAGCGCTACGCTCTGCCGCACTCCCGGATGATGATTCACCAGCCGCTGGCGGGCTTTCAGGGCCAGGCCTCGGACATCGACATCCACGCCCGCGAAGTGTTGGAAACTCGCGAGCGTCTGAACCGTATCTTGTCCAAGCACACCGGCCAGACGGTCGAGCGCATCAGCAAGGACACCGATCGCGACAACTTCATGGGCGGCGAGGCGGCGGTGGAATACGGTTTGATCGACCGCGTGATGGAAAAGCGGGGCGAGCCGGCGCTGGCGGCGGCAGCCAACAGCCGCTGAACTCAAGCCTGCTGGCGAGGCCCATTGAAGGACCTCGCGCACGACCTCATGAAGGTCTGCGTATCCGGGCTCGAGCCACTGTCTCAAGCCCTTGGGGCGAGTAGGGTTTTCCCTGCCGCTGCGACCAGGGGCCGAGCCTGCAAAAACGCCCAAAAGGGCGTCTTTGCAGGCGGACGGCGGTGCGTGCTATATAGCCCGGACGCAATAGTGTCGCGACCGTGACGCGATTTCGTAACACGCCGGGGCGGCCCCAAAGGATCCACAAGGTTCGGCGGGGACTTGATGAGCAACTGTGAAGTGGTTGATTCGCCTTGGCTTTCGAGGGTAATGCATGTCCGACGATTCCCGCGGCAAACACGACGACGGCAAGCTCCTGTATTGCTCCTTCTGCGGCAAGAGCCAACACGAAGTGCGCAAGCTCATCGCCGGCCCGTCCGTGTTCGTCTGCGACGAGTGCGTGGAGCTCTGTAACGACATCATTCGTGAAGAGCTCGAAGAACGCGCCGAGCGCACGCGCGACAAACTGCCGCGCCCCCATGAGATCAAAAAGGTCCTGGACGAGTATGTGATCGGTCAGCCGCGCGCCAAGAAGGTGCTGTCGGTCGCCGTCTACAATCACTACAAACGTCTGCAGACCAAGACTTCCGAGGCCCGCGCCAAGGACGAAGTCGAGCTCGCCAAGAGCAACATCCTGCTGATCGGCCCGACCGGCTGCGGCAAGACGTTGCTGGCCGAGACCCTGGCGCGGCTGCTGAATGTTCCGTTCACCATCGCGGACGCCACCACGCTGACCGAAGCGGGTTACGTCGGCGAGGACGTCGAGAACATCATCCAGAAGCTGCTGCAAAAGTGCGACTACGACGTCGAGAAGGCGCAGACCGGTATCGTCTACATCGACGAAATCGACAAGATCTCGCGCAAGTCCGACAACCCGTCGATCACGCGCGATGTGTCCGGCGAGGGCGTGCAGCAGGCGCTGCTGAAGCTCATCGAAGGCACGATCGCCTCGGTGCCGCCGCAGGGCGGCCGCAAACATCCGCAGCAGGAATTCCTGCAGGTGGACACCAGCAACATTCTGTTCATTTGCGGTGGCGCGTTCGCGGGTCTGGAAAAGATCATCATGAACCGCACGCAAAAGACCGGCATCGGCTTCACCGCCGATGTGCGTCAGACCAGCGAGCGTCCGCACGGCTCGGACGTGTTCCACGATGTGGAGCCCGAGGATCTGATCAAGTTCGGCCTGATCCCGGAATTCGTCGGCCGCCTGCCGGTGGTCGCGACCCTGGACGAGCTGGACGAAGCGGCGCTGGTGTCGATCCTGCTCGAGCCCAAGAACGCGCTCAGCAAGCAGTATCGCAAGCTGTTCGACATGGAAGGCGTGGAGCTGGAGTTCCGTACCGACGCGCTCAAGGCAGTGGCGAAAAAGGCCATGCAGCGTAAGACCGGCGCGCGCGGCCTGCGCACCATTCTCGAGAATGTGTTGCTCGAAACCATGTATGAATTGCCGTCGCTGCGGAACGTTCAGAAAGTGGTGGTCGACGAGCAGGTCATCCTCGGAGAGAGCAAGCCGTATGTGCTGTACGGCAACGCCGACGATGGTCGTCTCGCGGCGGTCGAAGAACGCCGTCCCACCGGCAGCGATCACTGAACGAGTTCAAGCTTGCGACTCACCCGTTCGTCGAGGAGCGGGTGAGTCTTTCCGTCCCCGGGCGCTCGTTTTTCCGAGCAATCAGACCTTCCCTGCAATTCGCGTTCGACGCGACACGCATCCGCTCACAGATTTTTGCGACATCGGAAAACCCGAGCGCATTTGCGTGGCACAGAACTAGCAGGGCTGCGTTGCTTCCGGTATTTTCGAACGCGACCTCAATTTCGTTTTCTCGGCGTCGGCGCAGCCTGCCGGCGCATCACACAAGGTACTGCGCGTGAGCACCGACATTCCAGAAGCTCCCGAATCCGACAAGACGCCGCCGGCAGCGTTGCCTGTGCTGCCGTTGCGCGATGTCGTCGTCTATCCGCACATGGTCATTCCGCTGTTCGTGGGCCGCGAGAAATCCATTCTCGCGCTCGATCAGGCGATGCGTTCCGGCAAGCAAATCCTGCTGGTCGCGCAGAAGCAGGCGGACGTCGACGATCCGAGCGCGCAGGATCTGTATCGGCTCGGCACGGTCGCGACCATCCTGCAGCTGTTGAAACTGCCCGACGGCACGGTGAAGGTGCTGGTCGAAGGCGCCGAGCGCGCCAAGATCGAGAAGCTGGTCACAGGCGCGTATTTCTCGGCCGACATCAGCGCGTTCAAAGACGTCGAGAACTACGACGAGCGCGAGATGGACGTGCTCGCCCGCTCGGTCACCTCGCAGTTCGAACAGTATGTGAAGTTGAACCGCAAGGTGCCGCCTGAAGTGCTGACCGCGCTTGCAGGGATCGAACAGCCGGGCCGCCTCGCGGACAACGTCGCCGCGCACATGTCGCTCAAGCTCGACGCCAAGCAGAAAGTTCTCGAGATCCAGGACGTGCGCAAGCGTCTCGAGCACATCCTGGCGCTGATCGAAGGCGAGATGGATGTGCTGCAGATCGAGAAGCGCATCCGCGGCCGCGTCAAGCAGCAGATGGAGAAGAGCCAGCGCGAGTACTACCTGAATGAGCAGATGAAGGCCATTCAGAAAGAACTCGGCGAGATCGAGGATGCGCCGAACGAGCTTGCCGAGCTCGAGCAGCGCATCCAGAAGGCGGGCATGCCGAAGGAAGCGCGCGACAAGGCGATGAGCGAGCTCAACAAGTTGAAGCTCATGTCGCCAATGTCCGCCGAAGCCACGGTGGTGCGCAACTACGTCGACTGGCTGGTGAAGGCGCCTTGGAAAAAGAAGACCAAGGTCCACAACGACATCAATCTCGCCGAGAAGGTGCTCGACGAAGATCACTACGGCCTGGAGAAGGTGAAGGAGCGCATCGTCGAATACCTCGCCGTCCAGCAGCGCGTGAAAACCCTCAAGGGTCCGATCCTGTGCCTGGTCGGTCCGCCGGGCGTGGGTAAGACGTCGCTCGGTCAGTCGATCGCGCGTTCCACCAATCGCAAGTTCGTGCGCATGTCACTCGGTGGCGTGCGCGATGAAGCCGAGATTCGCGGCCACCGCCGTACGTACATCGGCTCCATGCCCGGCAAGATCATCCAGAACATGGTCAAGACCGGCGTGCACAATCCGCTGTTCCTGCTGGACGAGATCGACAAGATGGCCATGGACTTCCGTGGCGATCCGTCGTCCGCGCTGCTCGAAGTGCTGGATCCGGAGCAGAACTCGACGTTCAACGATCACTATCTGGAAGTGGACTTCGACCTGTCGGAAGTGATGTTCGTGTGTACCGCGAACAGCCTGAACATTCCGGCGCCGCTGCTGGATCGCATGGAAGTGATTCGTCTGCCCGGTTACACCGAGGATGAGAAGAGCGCCATCGCGCAGCGCTATCTGATTCCGAAGCAGATGAAGCAGAACGGCCTGAAGGACAACGAGCTGAAGGTGTCCGAAAGCACCGTGCTCGACGTGATTCGTTACTACACGCGCGAGGCCGGCGTTCGTAACCTCGAGCGTGAAGTCTCCAAGATGTGTCGCAAGGCGGTGAAGCAGCTTCTCACCAAGGGCGAACCCGACCACATCACGATCACGCCGAAGAACCTGTCGAAGTATCTGGGCGTGCGCCGCTTCCGTTACGGCCGCGCCGAAGAGCAGGATCACATCGGGCAGGTCACGGGCCTGGCGTGGACCGAAGTCGGCGGCGAGCTGCTGACCATCGAGTCGGCGGTCGTGGCGGGCAAGGGCAAGCTCACGCACACCGGCCAGCTCGGCGAAGTGATGCAGGAATCCATCCAGGCCGCGATGACCGTCGTGCGCAGCCGGGCCGCCGTGCTTGGTCTCGATCCAGACTTCTACCAGAAGGTGGACGTGCACATTCACGTGCCCGAAGGCGCGACGCCGAAGGACGGCCCGAGCGCGGGTATCGGCATGTGCACGGCGCTGGTGTCGGCGCTGACCAAGGTGCCGGTGCGCTCCGATGTCGCCATGACGGGCGAAATCACCCTGCGCGGCCAGGTGCTGCCGATCGGCGGCTTAAAGGAAAAATTACTCGCCGCGCATCGCGGCGGCATCCGCACGGTGCTGATCCCGGACGACAACACAAAGGACCTGGCGGAGATCCCCCAGAACATCAAGGACAGCCTGGAGATCAAACCGGTCAAATGGATCGACGAAGTGTTGCAGGTAGCACTCAAGCACATGCCGGCGCCTACGCCAGTCGCTGCCGAGCCGTCGCGCGGCAATGACAAACCGCGGGCGAGGCGCGTCGCCAAGCGCGCCAACAAACAGGTCCGAGCCCACTGATTGGGTGCGGAATCGGTCCGGAGCTGCTGCGAAAAGGGCGGTTCCGGGCTGGATCGCCCGGACAGCGCGCTTGATTCAACTGACACATCCGCGGCGGTGCGCTTTCTTTCTCCGCCGCTCACTGCTATAACGCCGCCCCGTTCCTGACGCACTGGTCCGGAGCGAGGCTGTTTACAAGAAGGAAACCCGGATATGAACAAAGCGGAACTGATCGACGCCGTGAGCACCAAGACGGGCCTGCAGAAGGCCGAGGCCACGCGTGCCGTCGATGCGGTTTTCGACGCGGTCACTGAGGCCCTGAAGGGTGGCGACTCCGTATCGCTGCTGGGCTTCGGCACGTTCGTGGTGAAGGCTCGCGCCGCCCGTGCCGGTCGCAATCCGCGCACCGGTGAGACGATTGAGATCGCCGCCACAAAAGTTCCTGGTTTCAAAGCTGGCAAGGCGCTGAAGGATGCTGTAAATTAGCGCGCCTTCGAAACGGGGGGCGTAAAACCCCTCGCTCGTTAGGGTACTGCCAAGGTACTGTTTGAGCGTAGGTTCACGAATACTTCCCAAGTAATCGTCGGGTGCTTAGCTCAGCGGTAGAGCGTCGCCCTTACAAGGCGAATGTCGTGGGTTCGATCCCCTCAGCACCCACCACTCTGTTGTGACATCAGAGTGCCTGCAGTTCGAAGTCACAAAGGTTCCAGCGCGGAGCGGTAGTTCAGCTGGTTAGAATACCGGCCTGTCACGCCGGGGGTCGCGGGTTCGAGTCCCGTCCGCTCCGCCAGTCCTTTGTGAGTACTTACGCCAACTTAGGCGTCCCCAGCCATCTTCTGGTGGCAAATCAGTGGCAAATTCTGGGGACGCGAGGGAACGAAGCCCGTCGTGGCTCGCCGCCGGGTAGACCGGCTCCGGTGATCGTTCCATCGCTTGCTTGATCCGTTCGACGTCGGCGTCTGTTGCGCCCTTCGTCCATGCGGCGTACGTGCTCAGCATCGTCTGTACGCTGTGACCATCCTCCTGCGCCACGAGCAGCACATTCGCGCCGATCATCAAGCGCCAGCTGATGTATGAGTGGCGCGCGTTATAGGGCTCGCGGTAGCGAAGCTTTCTTGACTCCAGCACATAGCGCCAACGGTCGTAGGGATAGGAGAGGTTCACGATCGGCGCGCCGTCCTCCTGGAAGAAAACGCGCTCGTGCTGAATCTTGCCCGCCTGCGCGAGCGCGGTTCGCAGTTCCAGTTGCCGCTTCAAAACCTGCAGCGCGCGTCCACACAGTGCGATGTCCCGATCCTCGCGGGTCTTGGTGCGGTCCTTCTCCTTGCCGAGCACGATGGCCTTGTTGATCGCGATAGTCCCCTTGGTGGTGTCGCAGTCGTGAACGGTCAAGGCGATCTGCTCTGACTGCCGTAGGCCGGTGAAGAAACGAAACTCCTCGTAGTTGCCGTGCGCCGCGCCGAACTCCGCGTGAGACGCCGCGATGATTTTCTCTCCCTCTTCGATCGTGAAGGGGTCGATCGGCGGGCGATCCTTCTTCGTGATCCGAAGCGTATCGAGCCCCGTGGCCGGGTTGTGGTTGCGCGGGTGGTCTTTGTATCCAAACTCGAAGGCGCATCGCAGGGCGCTGACGATGTTGTTGTATGTCTTCTTCTTGCGTGTGTGAGCGGCCGCGATGGCGGAGAGGCGGGAGTAGGTGACCTCCTCGAAGACATCCTCTCCAATGGCGGGGCTCCACACCGAGTTCAGAATCCTTCGGTATCCGTTGACCGTCGAGAACGCGAGACTGTTCATCTCGACCAGCATGTCGCAGTGAGCGAGGAATCCATCAAACACTTCTCTACAGGTCCGGCCTGAGCTGTTCGGGGCAATCGCCTTGAGTTCGTCACGGAGCTTGTAGTCTGGAAATTCGTCGACGAAGCGGAAGGTGCCCGCGTCGATTCGCGCCTTGATGCCCTTGAGCCGTTCGCGCGCCCGTCGCAAGTTCGTTTCGGTCGGCGCTATTGGCAATGTCGGGCGATATCGCTTGCCGTCGAAGACAAAGGTGAACTCGATGCGATCGCTCCCTTTGGCTCGAACGCCTCCACTCAAAGATCTTCTACCCATCCTCTGTAACCTCGCTGCTCACTGATTCCGGGATCGCGGAAAGCGCCTCCAATAAACAAATGACGCATGCGGCTCATCGGCCTTCAATCCATTTCTCATAGCCCTGAACATCGATACAAATGCGTCCGTCGGGGGCTCGCCTCCAAACCTTTCCTTCCGGCCAATCACCTCGTTCGATCTTTCGCTCCATGGCCTTGACTGTATAGCCTGTCAGGGATTGCGCGAGCGAAAGCAAAACGTAACGAGCTGGCGCGATGGCCACTGATCTCTTCTGGCTGTCGATGTTTGTGCTGTCCATGTCACCCTCGAAGATTCCATTCGGGTTACGCGCGAGTCGAGTCGATCCCAGCTGCGGCATATGTCGCTGCTGAGACGTGGCTGTGACTCGTGTCAATTTCAGGCGCGTTGTCACGAATACGATTGTTGCTCGCCTCGGTGCAAATGTGAGGGGGGCGTTTCGCCGAATATTCGGCGAATTGAGCACTTGACAGTGCGGCCGAGATCTTGCCCAAGAAAAAAGCCGGCGAGATCGCACGAGGGGCTACGGCTCCGTGAAACGGCCGGTGTGGATGAACACTGAGCATGCTTTCACGAACGGTTCCGGGGGATTGTTCTCGCCGAAGCCGATGACCACCTTGCCCTTGGACAACAGCTTATGAACCAGCGGCGTGAAGTCACAATCGCTCGTGACCAAGGCAAAGCAATCGACGCGCTCCGTATACAGTAGATCCATGGCATCGATTGTCATGCACATATCGAGAGCGTTCTTGCCCTTCGTATAGGCGAACTGCTGGATCGGCTGAATGGCGAACGGATGCAGCTTGGGCTCCCAACCCATAGGCTTCTTCCAGTTCCCGTACGCCCGTCGGATATTGATCGTGCCCTGGCCCGCGAGTTCGTCGAGGATGCCACCGATGGCGTCGGGCCTTGCGTTCTCGCAGTCGATCAACAGGGCGATGTGCATATCGAGCGACCGGCGTTCTCGGTACGCGTCGAACCACACATCTACGTTTCGCCGGAACGAGGATGAGACTCGCATATCGCGCCTCGCATTCACGGCGGTGGATCGAGGGGAGGGGGTGCGGACGCCCTGATGCGCCTGAGGTTCTCCATGGTTTTTCCCAGCAGTTGCTCAGGGCGCATGCCGAGACCTTCGGCAAGCGAGATCAGCGTGCCGATCGTCGCGTGCCGTTCAGCGGCCAGGAGAAGCTGGAGGTACGAGCGGCTGAGGTGGCCTGACTTCGCGGCCTCCTTCCGTCCCACGCGGGATCGATGGATCTCCGCCACCAATGCGTCCGCGAATGCGCGCTTCACCGCGCGCACAAATGGCGATTCCGCTGACCGGGCCACGGTGCGGCTCCGCGTGGGATGAGGGCGGCCCGGAGGCCGCCCTCATCGACACGTGACTAGGCAGCGGAAACGCCGCCGGCAGAGCCACCGGCGCTGGGCGCGTCCTGCATGGACGCGTGAACCCGGATGAGGCCCTCGCGTGGGTGACTCGCCAGTTGGTCGTAGAATCCCCGCAAGTAGACCAAATCGAGTTGGTCCGTCGTCTCGTCGATCATCTGCCGAGCCAACTCGATCATGTCGCCGTACATGAACTGGTGCCCATCGGCGCACTGATCATTGTTGATCGACACCTTAGTGCACCCAAGGACGGTCAGGGCTGTTTGGAGGCGGGTCCGCTCTTGCTCGATGATGTCCCTCAACGAGGAAGGCGGATCAGAATTTAGATGTTTAGCCTCATCGGTCGTAGAATCGCGCTTAGCCATTGTCGGCCTCCAGTTAGGCTGATCGTGGTTAGGCGCTCGGTGGTGTTACCGCACTGCCGAGCGCCGCTTCTCGCTTCAAATACTCATAACGCTGTGATCTCTACTCTGCCCTTCGATGCGCTGGTCTCGACTTTGCCTCGCCTGGGTCAGTAAACTCCGCCGCTGATGCGCAGACGTCTCACAGACGACGCCGACACGCGCCTTTATCTTTCGAGGTTTCTGCAAGCTGCTGCTCAATCGGATCTGACCGTGTACGGCGTGCCGCTGCTGCTTTACATCTCGGCACACCCTGGTGGACGGGTTCCGTACAGCGAAGCCCTGGCTGAGTTGGGACTCAATCGAGGGCAGATGGAGCGTGCCATCGCGGCACTGATCGATGCGAAGTTGATTGTCCGTGCGGACAGTCATGACGACGCTCGTCGAGTGGACCTACAGATAACCAGAACGGGCGAGGGCGTGATCGACAACCTAAACGACCGCGCAGAGCGCAAGAAAAATATGTTCGACAAACGAACATAAAAAGCGCTTGACAATTTTGTCCGGAATTCAGACATAAATTGACTATAGTCCTCCGATGGGTGGAGCGCAAGACGGGCATCAGCGAACTAACGGCTTATCTCTCCCTGACGGCTCACGGACTTGCTCTATCAGATCAGCCGCCAACCATTGCTTGTCCGTGCGCGGCGGGGGCATCTGATCCACGAATCTCGACACTCGATCGGCAAGCTGATGCCTTCCCTCGGCCGCGAGAAGATCGCGCACCGCATGCCACCCTCGCACGATCTCCCGCCTGGTTCGCTGTAGCCTCGCGGTGCCGGACTGATCGAGAGCGCCAGACCTTAGCTCGCGCACTACGTCGCGTACCCGCGTCGCCATGTGCGATGACTCGCCTCTCTGCGCGGCCCTGAAAATGGAATCCAGCTTTGACGTACGGCTTTGCCCGCGAACGCTGCGCGTCGTGGCGTTCGCCGCGACGCCTCGCCCTCGAAGTTGACGTGCGAACTCCGAGCGCCAATGCCGTAGCGTCTCCTTACTTATATTGAGCCGCACGCCCGCTTCACTGACCGCCTTCACGACGACATGCACGTGAGGATGGGGCTCGTCCGTGTGCAATACCATCGCGTACCGATGCTTGCGGCCGAACTCCTCGCGAGCGAAGTCGTGGACGGCCGCGAGGACCTTCTTGGGTGGCGTGCCCGCCGGCATGGAAAAGATGATCTTATGGACCAGCTTCGGCGGCTTCCGCCGATTGAAGGCGAACAAGTCCCGGTGCTTGCGATCCTCGTCCATATCCAAGTCCCAATCCCGGATGATCTGCTGACCTGCGTCCTTGCCAACCAACCGCTCGCCGTCGTCGGTCTCAATTTCCAGGTCGCCACGCCGGCCGATGTAATCGAAGTGCGCAGCCACGCCGCGGCTTGAGCTTGAGCCGCGGCCGCTGGTTACCTTGACCATCACTTCAGGGGTGCGCGAGACCGTCCGGCCGATCAGAGCGATCTGAGCGGGCGACAGATACATCCGCTTGCCCGACCCTGCACGGCCATGACTGCCGATGTCCAACCAGGGCTCGCCGCCATCAAGTCGAAACGTCTTCATCCCCAGTCCTCCATGAACGCGCATTGGCCTTGACCAAGTCCTTGGTGTGTTCGCGCAGCGCTTCGCACGCCTTCAGGATCGCGAGCAGATCCCTTCGGGTGGGTCCGCCTGCGCCTTGATGAGACAATCGCGTCAGCTGGTTGAGGTTGCGGCCGATGGCGCCGATCTCGGCGACCGACTGCTTGAGCGCCATCAGTTCGGCTTTGGGCAGCGGAGAGAGGTTTCGCAGGTGAGCGCGTACAAGAACAGATATATACGTCGCCACCGCCATCTGCCGAGACGCCGCCCGCTCAGCGAGCAGCAGCTTGTCGTCTGGATGCAGCCGGACACTCGTGCGCGATCCTCGCAACCGTCGCCCTGGCACATTCAGAACGTCGGCGTCGATCTCACCAGCGTCACGCATCGCCGAATCAACGAGCCACTTCAGCAACGCGGACTCGGTCATCTGCCGCCGTTCCGCGAGACTGCGGAAGCGAGTTTTCATCTCTGGCGAGACGCTCGCGGCGATGAGGTGCGCGGTACCCATGGGCCACAGTCTTAAAGAAAAGCGGCCGCAGTAATATCCTGCCTTTCGCTCAAAATTCGGCGAAAGTGGGCCTTGCTTTGGCCGAGAGTCAGGCGGTGGCCGATTTCCGACTCGGGATTTCATCCCCAGGCGGATGCTGGGGGAGCGAGCGCGGAATTCCAGCTTGGACGGGTCTTCGGCCAGCGAGCGCCAGGTCGATGTGCCCCCTCAGGGTAGGCCCGGACCGATACCCGTGCCGGCGCAGCCCTTTCCGATCGAAAGCCTCCCGGACCGGGACGTGGTGCAGTAGCGTGGGGATAGGCACGGCGTGGAGACGGACTTCTCATGTAGCCATGTCGCCGCGCTCGTAAATAGGGGGTGAGGCCGAAGCGTGACGGAGACCGTTGCATGTAGAATAGGGACAGGAGATCCTAGAGCATAAGTTCAATAGAATAACGATCATGGAGTCCGTCCATGGACAGCTGGGTTGAACTCTTCGGGGCCGTCACCGCGCTGCTGACGGCGCTGTCTCAGAAGAAGCAAGCGGACGAAGCGCACGTTGAGCAGACGCTCCAGGCTTTGAATTCGGCCTATTACGCCACAGAGGGCTACTTCGCTGCGCTCCAGGAGGGTGGCTTGCCGTCACAGGAACGGCAATTTCAAGTGGCGCAGAGCTGGGACAACGCGTCCCATATGGTTCGCCGCTATGATCAAAACCTCGCCAGCCGTCTGAGTCTGAAGAGTCGTTTTTGGCGGGAGGGAGCTGCATGGACGGAGGAACAGAGAGAGCAGGCCAATATCGGGCTTGCAGCGGTTCGGCGCGATGGTCGATTGCTTTTGATGCCAAAATTTCGCCGCAGTAAGAAGAAGTCTCGCTAATGCGGCTAGTCTATCTGCCACTAGCTGGTTGAGATCCCGTTCGACGATGACCGTTAGGCTAGTAGACCAGCGCAACCGCCATGCGGGTTGCGACGGAGCAAAGCCCATATTGAGGTGGGCGGGAAGCAAGCGCCTATTGCTTCCCAAGCTTCTTAGCCTCGCGCCGCGAGAGTACCGTAGGTATATCGAGCCGTTCTGCGGTTCGGCCTGCTTGTTCCTGGCTCTCAACCCGCCGAAATCCATTCTCGCGGACCTAAATCCGCATTTGATATCCACGTACAAGCAGGTGAAGTCGCGGCCTACCGATGTGGCGGAGGTAATGGCGTCGTGGAGCGCCACTCAGAAGGAGTATCTCCGGGTGCGCGGCGCATCCATGACGACCGCAGTCGAGAGGGCCGGCCGGTTCCTCTACCTTAATCGCTACTCGTTCAATGGTGTCTATCGCGAGAACCTCAAAGGTCAGTTCAATGTTCCGTTCGGCGGGGCACGCAAGAACGGTCAACTTGCGACTGTTAGCGAACTGATCGCCTTCTCGCGCGCCCTGGCTCACACGCGCCTAGTTTGTTCAGATTTTGAGGACGTTATTGCGGAGGCGAAAGCCGGCGATTTCCTCTACCTTGACCCGCCGTACCATTATGGAACAGCACGAAACAGGGGCGAGTACGGCTACGGCGCATTCTCGTCCGCTGACGTAGACAGGTTTGTGAGTTCAGTAGCAGCGGCCAGCAAGCGGGGCGCGCAAATACTGATCTCTTACAATCGCGCACACCAACTGAAGAAGGCTCTGAAGGGATGGGCGCTTGCCCATTGCTCGACAAGGCGAAGCATCGCTGGTTTTACACAATCAAGACGCGTAGTCCGCGAGTACTTGCTGCGAAATTACTAGGCATGACCTCTACCTTTCGATTGGCCGTACTTAGTGACCTCCATGCAGCGCCAAAGAGTGCCAACGCTGCTGCGACAGACGTTAAGCTGTTTACGGATCAAGAGCACATTGCTGCTACCGAACATCCGATCGGCGGATTGAAGGCACTGATTCAGAGGCTCGGGCTATCTGCAGATGCGGTCGTGTGCCCCGGAGACATGACAAACAAGGCGAACGCTCAAGCCCTGGTGTATGTTTGGAAAGAGCTTCACGAGATCAGTTCGCAGTTGGGCGCGAGCGGAATAGTGGCAACTGTCGGGAATCACGATGTCGATTCACGAGGCCACTCCCCTGATGGCTTTCCACGTGAGTCACTGATGAGGCTAGTGCCTCCCTTCCCCGCAACCGATCAGAGCTTGTCAGATCGATACTGGGCGCATGGGTTCTGCTTTCAGCAAGTGGGGTCGGCCCGCTTTCTTGTGATAAACACTTGTTGGTTGCATGAAGCTCGTGACGAACTTGAGCGCGGCGTCATAACAGACTATTCGTTAGAGCGGATCGAGAAGCACCTCACAACCTCGCCGAAATCATCCTTGAACATTGCGGTGTGCCACCATCATCCGCATGTCCATTCTGACCTAAAGCTAGGTGTGGACGATGTAATTCGTAATGGCCAGCGCTTCCTCAATATGCTGGCGGACAATGGGCAATGGATGGTCATCCACGGGCACAAGCACCATCCAAAGATTGAGTATGCGCAAGGTGAGTTTCGGCAGCCGATCGTTCTCGCTTCTGGAAGCTTTTCTGGAAGGCTCGAAGGTGACAACGCGTTAGTTTCAAAGAATTACTTTCACATTATCGACATTCAGCGCACAAGTCCAAGATTGGCCGGGCAAGTGCGCTCTTGGAACTGGATTCCGGGCTTAGGATGGGCGGAATATGCAAGCACTCCTCCGGGCTTTCCTTCCCGAGCTGGGTTCGGCAGTTCAACTGCTGTTGACAAGCTTGCTCAGGAAGTAGCGAGCATCATCGGATCGCGGGCAGCGATTCGATGGGAGGAGCTAACACAACAGCAGCCGGAGCTTGCGTTCCTGATGCCCAAACAACTCCGCGCTCTAATCTCCGACCTCAGGGATACTCATAACATTCATACAGTGTATGACGACCTTAATTATCCAAAGCAAATGGGGCCAGAGCTTTCATGAGCAGCGTTGAGCCCGAAGCCTTCTTTGATCAGTTTAATGCGAAATATCTCGAACCTGAGCAGGTGGCTGCGGGATACGTCTACTCCAAACATCTTGAAGACCTATGTGGTCACTACAACGCAGTACTTATCGGCCCCAGAGGAAGCGGAAAGACGACCCTCCTGAAAATGCTGCAACCGGCGGCCCTGGATGCATGGAAGGGACCGCGCGCCGACAAGTTTCGAAGCCGGATAAACTATAGCGGGGTTTTCATTGCTTCGGACATTAGCTGGTCGCGGCAGCTTCGAGCGCTCGGATACGGGAAGCTAAACGAGGATAATCACCGCACCCTGGTCCTAGCCTGCTTCACAACCCATGTGCTGCATGCAGTCCTAGAGACCATGGTTTCACGGACCAGCCAGTCAGCGAGTTTCAAGGCTGTTCGGATCTCTGGTCCTGAAGAAGAAGTCTTAGCCAAGCAGTTGCTGAGCGAACTTCAGCTTGCGGCGCCTCTTCCGACTTTGATCGCAGTCAAGCAGGCATTGCGCTCTCGCTTGTCCACGATACGGCAACTCGGGAACAGAGGCAGCCTGAAGAATCAAGTCGACTTTCAATCTGAACTGGCCGACCTGAGATTTCTTCATCTCGACTTCCTTGATCTTTGCTCCAACATATCGTCGCTATTCAACGATGCAGTCGGCGAGAAGGACGCTCGCTGGGCGCTTCTCTTCGACGAACTAGAAACCGCCCCAGATTGGATAGTTGATCAGCTGTTTACAGCGCTGCGAGTGTCGAACCCAAGAGTCTATTTAAAGCTTGCAATCAGCCCAGTCTCGGCAACCGCCTACCGCTCACTCATGTCCGTAGACGGCGCTGCCGATCGACATGACTACAAAAACATCCCTCTCTGGTACACTGACAAAGTTGATGCAAAGGGCTTCTGCGAAGACGTATGGCGGTCTTTGACATCCAAAGCGGGGCTGTCTGTCAGTGCTCGCGAAGCGCTCGGCCCTTCGGCGTTCGAGCCAGTATCTCCAGAGCAAGTAAGGCTGCGAAATCCGTATGCCGCTGGTGGGTATTGGCATCGCATTTTTCAATCACTTAGATCGAAGGACAGAACATTCGCAGCTTTCTTGCGTGCACGTAACATCGATCTCGATCGATTGGCTAACGCGGACCAACAAACTAAGGACGCGGTTCTGCGAAGAGCGGCGCCTATTGCGGCCGTTCGAAATTTCTATCTTCACGAGGATCGCCTGGGTAATGTCACAGCCAGGCAGCGCAAGACCACCGCTCTATACGCTGGGGCGGAATCCATATTCGCGGTTAGCGAAGGAAATCCGAGGTGGCTGATTGGTCTACTAACGCCGATGATCTCCTTCATGGTTGAGAATCGGACTAAGCGAGTTCCTCCTGCGGTGCAGGCAGAGCAGATCGATAATGCGGCCGATCGCTTACTCGCTCTTCTACGCACGATTCCAGTCCCCTCTGAGTTCGAGACCGATTCCGCGCTCGGCCTCAATAGAATCGTCGGAATGATCGGCGTGCAACTTCATAACGATCTGATGGACAAGAATTTTTCTCTTGATCCTCGACTTTCATTTGTTGTCGATAAGGCGGTGAAGAGTTCTACAGTTCAGCTACTCTCGTCGGGCATAAACAGAGGTGCGGTGATCCTCGTTGCGGGCACGCCGGCTCAATCTGTAGTTGGAGATATGCAAGGAGTGGTGCTAAGGCTCAGCTACTTGCTTGCAGCCAAATACGGCCTTCCCTTGCGCAAGGGAAAGGCTACTAACTTGTCTCTGTTGGTGGAAGGCCCGCCACCTCCCGCGCCTCCGCCGCCTCCGGAGCCGCAGCTTAAGCTCTCAGGTCTTTAATCATGCCGCTCAAAACTGCCAGCACTCAGCAGTTCGAGAACATCCCCGCAAGCGTCGATTTGTTGCTTTGTGCTTGCGGCTACGAGAGTCGAGCGATTCACGTCGCAAGCAGGGCTTCCACTCTCGCGAGGCGGAAGTTGGCATTTGGGTTCGACTCGCAGCACGAACTGTACTACGAACAGAACAAGGCATGGTTTCAGAGTCAAGGATTTGTTGTTCGGGACGTATCGGATACTGAGTTTGATTTACACATTCAACAAGCAATATCCGACGCGTGCGTGGCGACAGCAACACCGATGGTTGTCGTGGATGTCTCCTGCATGAACCGAGTCAGGCTCGCACACTTAGTGAACGCGTTGAATAGCTCGACGGCTAACGTCATCGACGTCATGTTTGCATATAACCTGGCTGAATACTCGGCGCCGTCACTCGATGAAGCGCCGACAAGCGTCGCCGAGCCAGTGATTCCAGAGTTTGCTGGATGGACTACTTATCCAGAGAGGCCGCCGGCGGCATTAATCGGGCTAGGTTACGAACAGAGCCGTGCCATTGGGATTGTCGATCACTTGGAGATAAACAATGCCGCTTGGGCCTTTATTCCGCGTGGCCCGATTGATGAGTATTCGACCAGCGTTGATACGGCGAACCAATCACTCTTCGATATGATTCACGTGGATGGCCGGAAGATTCTTTACGACGTCATGAATCCGGCATCGCTCTTTCGCGAGGTGAACTCGCTCGTGGAACTGCTCAAGCAAATCTACAATCCGATACTCATTCCGTTTGGCCCAAAGATCTTCGCGCTGGTCTCCCTACTCGTCGCCTCGCTGCACGGGGAGGTAGGGGTCTGGCGCGTAAGCAGCGGCACCATGGGAAAGGCTACAGAGCGAGCTGCATCTTCGTACACCACCGTGCTTCGGACAACATTTCAGAGGGATGCGGAAAGAACATAACCACACGGTCGAGGTTTCCCGATGCGAAGCTCCACACACGAGTCAACATTGCTCCCGAAATGGAGTCGACGTAACTCGCTTTACGTCTACGACCAACAGGCCGGTGGCAAAATGCTGCTCCTCCTTTCCAACCCGCTCAGGGAAATTCACTAGATTCGAAGTGGGGCCGACAAAATGGGGACAAGCGTTTTTTATTCGTTGCAAGTCTCTGAGAGAAACGGTGCTTTAGTTTCCCAGATCCAATCCATCGTTATCGGGCATGTTAGCCGTGCATCGAGCGCCTATTGAGCCAACCGGGAACGGCCCAGGACATCGGCCCGTCACGCTGTTGGCTCGACGGGTCCACAGCTTGGCATACTCCATCTTCGGCCGTTCTGAAAAGAACGCGCCTAGCAGAACGTGCAGGCTGCGGAGGACGAAGCGGGTGTATGCACACGACTCGTTCGGCATACCCCCGTCAAACTGCCATTCAAGAACAAGCCGCGGCGAGTCGCATTTGAAGCTGAGTCGAGTGCCACCAAGGAGCAACCTTGGTGGCAAATCTGGTGGCAAATCGGGGGAGAGTGGGGTGTCTGAGGGGATTTCGATCAGCGACGGATCAACAACTTATTGATCTACTTACGCCTCCGGCGGGTTCGAGTCCCGTCCGCTCCGCCAGTCCTTTGTGAGATTCTCAAGCCACTCGCGCGTCCTGCGCGGTGGCTCTGCTGGCAAACCCGCCAGCCAGTGCTCAGCTTGGCTTTCATCATTCCCCCCGATGATGCTCGACTGCATCGCTGCCGATCCGCCTGCAGGTCCGTTGGCAGCACTTCCTTCAACCACAGCGGACTGCTGCTGATATCGCTCGATGCTGAGCGTTCGACGCTCGGGTCGATCTTTGCTTCGCACGCGCAGACATAAGCGCACGCCGCTGGCCCATAACTTCCGCCGCAACCATTCAACTGCGATGTGCCTGCGTTGACGGCGGAGAACGCCTGGGATATTCTTAATTCGTCGAATTACGAATGAGTTGCTCGCTTGAGTTCCAATGCCGCGCAATGCAGGGCCCCGAAGCGATCCCCGTCCCGCCGCAAGCTGGATGAGGAGACGCTCGCGAGCTTGTGCAAGGCATTGGCGCATCCGGCACGCGTGAAATTGCTGAACTATCTTGCCGACTATGGCACCTGCTACTTCGGCAAGCTCACTGACATCTTGCCGCTGGCGCCCTCGACGATTTCTCAGCACGTGTCCGTGTTGAAGGAGGCTGGCCTGATCCTTGGATCTGACGACAACACGCGCACCTGCTATTGCGTCAATGCCGAGCGGTTAGATGAGTTGAAGGAATTGATCGCCGCGCTCTGATCCTTTGTTGCCGATATTCGTAATTCGACGAACTACGATGGAGTGGGATGATGACTCTCAACGGCTCTGATGTGCCCTTGCCCGCCAAGCGGGACAGCTCCTCGCCGGCTGCAGCTGCTCCATGTTGCGGCGGACCTGCCACCGCCAACAGTGGCGCATGCTGTGCAAAGGACGAGGAAGCGAAAGCTTCGGGAAGTCAGGGTTGCGGGTGTTCGTCGAGCGAAGCCAGCCCGGTAGCAACGGCAGGTTGCTGTACTGGCGTGGCCACTAAGCTTCCAAACATCGTGCGAGAGCACTTTCAAGTTCCAGATCTCTCGCGGTTGCAGCCACGACAAATGCAGCACGCTCCGCGACTCCTGGTGCTGTACGGGTCCACGCGCCAGCGCTCGTTCAGTCGCTTTCTTGCGGAGGAGGCGGGCCGATTGCTGGTGGCCTATGGAGCGGAGGTGCGCTTCTTCAACCCTTCCGGCTTGCCACTGCCCGACGACGCTCCCGACACTCATCCGAAGGTTCAGGAACTACGGCAGCTGGCAGACTGGTGCGAGGGCATGGTCTGGAGTTCTCCCGAGCGACATGGAGCGATGTCGGGAATCATGAAAGCACAGATCGATTGGATCCCTCTGAACTCCGGAGCCGTGCGTCCGACGCAAGGCAAGACGCTCGCTGTCATGCAGGTGTCAGGTGGATCTCAGTCCTTCAACGCGGTGAACCAGATGCGCGTGCTTGGTCGATGGATGCGCATGCTCACCATTCCAAATCAATCGTCGGTGCCGAAAGCATTCCAAGAATTCGATGAGCACGGCCGCATGAAGCCGTCCGCGCTGTACGAACGAGTTGTGGACGTTACCGAGGAGCTGATGAAGTTCACCTTGTTGACGAGGGGCGTTTCCAGTTATCTGGTCGACCGGTATAGCGAGCGCAAGGAGAGCGCTGCGGAGTTGGCAAAGCGTGTGCAGCTAAACCAGGCAGTCACGGGATTGGGGCGATGAAAACAGCAGTGGACAATATGCACGCCAAGCAACTCACAAGGCGCTCCTTCGTTGGAGCCGGTTCGATGGCAATCGCGGCGATCCCTGCGGCAGTCAGTGCAGAAGAAATGCGCACGCTGGGGGCAGCGAGGCGAGAGTACGGCGAAAGATCGCAGTTCGAGCGCTCCGCTCGCCTGTTTCCGCCTGCATCTTCTACGCCCATGACCGGAGCGAGTCGTTCGCCCCTTCAGGATCAGTTTGGAATCATTACGCCGTCAGCCCTGCATTTCGAGCGGCACCATTCCGGCGTACCCACCATCGATCCGGCAACCCACGAGCTTGCAATCCATGGGCTCGTGGAGCGACCTCAGCGATTCACGATGAGCTTGTTGAAACGGCTGCCATCGGTGTCCCGCATACATTTCATCGAGTGCGGCGGTAATGCGGGGCGCGAGCATCGGGGCAACTCTGGCGCCACGGTCCAGCAAAGTCATGGACTCGTCAGTTGCAGCGAATGGACCGGTGTTCGGCTGAGTACATTGCTTAGGGAGGTGGGCCTCAAACCCGCCGCTCGATGGGTCCTCGCCGAAGGAGCGGACGCGTCCCGACACGCTCGAAGCATTCCGCTGGCGAAAGCGCTGGAGGACGTTCTAGTCGCCTACGGACAGAATGGCGAAGCGCTTCGACCCGAGCAGGGCTATCCATTGCGGCTGCTGGTGCCGGGATGGGAAGGCAACGTCAGTGTCAAATGGCTGCATCGGCTGCACGTCATCGATCAACCCATGATGACGCGCGACGAAGCTGCGAGCTACACGGATCTGATGCCTGACGGCAAGGCTCGCGCTTTCAGCTTCGAAATGGAGTCCAACTCAGTGATCACGTCGCCGTCCGGCGGCCAGCAGGTCGAAGGCCGCGGTTGGCTGGAAATATCGGGTCTAGCGTGGTCTGGTCGCGGGCGCATCGAGCAAGTCGATGTCTCGACTGATGGCGGGCGCACGTGGCGACAAGCGGAGCTACAGGCACCAGTACTGAGCAAAGCCTTTACGCGGTTCCGCTTGCCGTGGCGCTGGGATGGGCAAGAAGCAGTGCTGGTCTCTCGATCCAGAGACGAGACCGGCTACGTCCAACCAACGCGGGAAGCAATCGTAGCTGCGCGCGGCATGAAGGAAGGGCCTGATGGCTTCAACCACTACAATGGAATGAAGCCTTGGAAGATCACCCGTGAAGGCATGGTGACCCATGTTTAGGGGACGCACGTTCCTGTTGTTCCTTGTGGCGACAGTGGCCGCCGCCGATCCAGCACCGCAATCGTCGATCGACGGTGCAATCCGATACGGCCTGGGCGAACCGTTGACCACCGATCAGATCGCGGCACTGAACATTTCCGTGCTGCCGAACGGCGAAGGACTGCCCGAGGGCAAAGGCTCAGCGCGGGAGGGTGCAACAGTTTATGCAACGCACTGCGCGGCCTGTCACGGGGATGAGGGTGAAGGGCGAGGTGATTTCGTCGCTCTGGTAGGTGGTCAGGGCACACTGTCATCGACTCAGCCCGTGCTCACGGTGGGCAGCTACTGGCCGACGGCGACCACCGCGTTCGATTACATCCGCCGAGCCATGCCGTACACCACTCCTGGTGTGCTCACCGCAGATGAAGTCTACGCGGTGACTGCCTGGATCCTGGAGAAGAATCAGATCATCGCCCCAGGAACTGTCCTAGATCGGCGCACGCTGCCAAAGGTGCGCATGCCGAACAAAGACGGGTTCCTGCCTGATCCGCGCCCCGACGTAGCCCGTTAGGGGCTGAAACATCAAGAGACCCCGTCCGAAGTTCCTGGCGTGCATGACCGGTGGCACGCCAGGCACGAAGATGACGATCCGGTTACGGCTTCATGGAAATCGCCGGGGTGGTTTCGTCAAAAACAATTCCATAGAATTGGAAGTATGAAATCCGACGATGCAGTCCTGGCACTCGGCGCTTTGGCGCAGGAGTCACGCCTTGCGGTATTTCGGCTGCTGGTCAAACGCGGGCCCGAAGGCTATTCCCCTGGCGATCTGATCGAGAAACTCGGCATTCCCGCCCCCACACTGTCGTTTCACCTGCGCGAGCTGCAGCGGGCCAAGCTGATTGGCGCGCGTCGGGAAGGTCGCTTTCTTTATTACAGCGCTAACTTTGACCGCATGAGGGGATTGATCGATTTCCTCACGGAGAAGTGCTGTAGCTTGTCCGACACTGAGTGCGACAGCGCGTGCGTTCCGATTCCGGTAGCGCGTCGGCGCCGCGCATGAGCGCGGGTCTGCTGACGACCACGGCCATGCGTTTTTCCGGGAACTCGGCTATCGGGTCGTTGCGCGATCGGAAGCACCTGCGGCGATGCAATCCACGACACAGTTCAGTGCGCTGTGTCCGTCCACAGCAATCTCGATGGTGAAGCCATGACTCAGCCCCGCTACAACGTGCTCTTTCTGTGCACTGGCAACTCGGCCCGGAGCATTCTTGCCGAAGTACTGATCAATCGCTGGGGCGCTGGAAGATTCGTCGGGTACAGCGCGGGCAGCTTCCCAAAGGGCGAGGTCAACCCCCTGACCCTCCGGTTTCTGCAGCAGGTTGGGCTGCCAACGGCTGGGCTGCGGAGTAAGAGCTGGGATGAGTTCGCGCGCCGGAACGCTCCGCCGCTCGATTTCGTATTCACGGTGTGTGATCAGGCAGCTGGCGAAGTCTGTCCAGTATGGCCCGGCCAGCCGATTACCGCGCATTGGGGAGTGCAGGACCCGGCGGCGGCCGAAGGCACAGATGACGAAAAGCTTGCGGTGTTCAACAAGGTCTTTCGCGAACTGGAGAGCCGCATCAAGATCTTCTGCAGCTTGCCGCTTGCATCACTCGATCGCGTCCGCACCAAGGAGCATGTGGACGAGATCGGCAGGAGCACCGCTGAGTGAATCCGACATCTGCCGCTTCCAATCCACTTCCCGAACGCCGCCATGAGTGATCGTCCCTGGTAAATCGTATGGCTGAAGCCATCACCCGCAAACTCTCATTTCTGGATCGGTACCTGACCCTCTGGATCTTCGTTGCGATGGCCGTCGGCCTCGCGATCGGCCATTGGTTCGAAGGTGCGCCCGCGCTCATTCAACGGTTCGACGCTGGCACGACCAATGTGCCGATCGCGATCGGGCTCATCCTCATGATGTATCCGCCGTTGGCGAAGGTTCGTTACGAGCTGCTGGGGCGGGTATTCGCCGACACGAAGATCGTGCGCCTTTCCCTTCTGCAAAACTGGCTCATCGGCCCTGCGCTGATGTTCGTGCTGGCGGTCATCTTCCTGCATGACTTTCCCGAGTACATGGCTGGCTTGATTCTCGTTGGCATCGCACGATGCATCGCGATGGTGCTCGTGTGGAACCAGCTTGCCAAGGGAAGCAGCGAGTACGGCGCCGCGCTCGTCGCGCTGAACAGCATCTTCCAGATCCTGACATTCAGCCTGTATGCCTGGGTTTTCATGACCGTGCTGCCGGACTGGCTTGGCCTGAGCGGCACGGCAGTCGACGTCAGCATGGGAGACATCTTCAAGAGTGTCCTGATCTACTTGGGCATCCCATTTGCCGCGGGATTCTTGAGCCGCCGCCTGTTGGTCGCATTGAAAGGAGAGGACTGGTATACGAGCATCTTCCTGCCGCGTGTTTCTCCGATCACGTTGATCGCGCTGTTGTTCACCATCGTCGTGATGTTTGCTCTGAAGGGCGATGCCATTGTCCAGATTCCGCTGGACGTGCTGCGGATCGCAGTGCCGCTGATGCTCTATTTCGCGCTGATGTTTTTACTCAGCTTCTTCATGGCTTACCGTCTTGGCGCCGACTATGAGCGCAGCGCCACCGTGGCGTTCACAGCCGCGGGAAACAATTTCGAACTCGCAATCGCCGTCGCGATTGCTGTGTTTGGCATAGGTTCAAAGGTGGCCTTTGCAGCAGTGATCGGCCCGTTGGTGGAGGTTCCTGCGTTGATCGGGCTCGTCCACCTGGCGCTGTATTTTCAACGGCGGTTCTATCACGGCGCGCCGCAAGCGCCCGCACCTGCTCCTTTGGTATCGTCCCAACCAAGTGAGGCGGGACCGGTTCGGGAATAGATCCCTGGAGGCAGGAGATTTCCGCCGGTCAATGCGCTAAGCGCTGCTCGAAGCCCGACTCTCAGCATCCCAGGCACAGCGCGGCCGCGAGCGCGAAGCTGAATCAGCGCTACAACCGGCGCGTGGCGAGCAGAAGCGGCAGGCGGCTCATGGTTGAACGAACCAGGATGCGAACGGGCGCACGGAATATTTGCTGTCGAGCGGGCACTGGCCGAGGCCCTGTGCGGCGTGGTAAGTTCTCCGCAACTCGACGCAACACATGCGCGCTATGCCAGGCGATCGTCAGCACTTCTTGCTACGGAATCGCCGCCTGAGAAATTGGGCGGCGATGTTCGCCGTGGTCGCGCTGGTCGCATGGGTGATCGAGTTTGCCACTCACCTGCACGTCGGCCACGAAGCTCAGGTCTCAGGACAGACCTCGCATTTCTGTGAGATGTGCGCGGGCTTTCAGGCCGGCGCCAGCGCAGCTGTATTGGCGCACACCATCCCCAAGTTGCAGCCGGAGCGGATTCAAGAAACTGCCGCTCTACCTCAGCCGCGGCTGCAGCTCATCTGTTCCTACCGTAGTCGCGCACCTCCCCACGCCTGATCCGGGCGGTATCGTGCTGAATTGCTGACGAGTCGCGCTGGCCACAGCGCGACTTAGGTTTGCTATTCGGCCGCATCCGCGTTCGCTCCATCAACCGAAGTTTTTCGAAACATCGAACCGTGCGCGCCATGGCGGCGCGCTCGTGGGTGAGGTCATGAACAAGGAATCCATCCGGCGCCTGCCGGTGACGGTGCTGTCCGGCTTTCTGGGCGCCGGCAAGACCACTTTGCTCAATCACGTCTTGCGCAATCGCGAAGGCCGGCGCGTCGCGGTCATCGTCAACGATATGAGCGAGATCAATATCGACGCTGTGCTCGTGCGCGATGGCGGCGCGGAGCTGTCGCGGACGGAGGAGAAGTTGGTGGAGTTCACCAACGGCTGCATCTGCTGCACCTTGCGCGACGACTTGCTTGCCGAAGTGCGACGCCTCGCCGAGGAGCAGAGGTTCGATTACCTGTTGATCGAATCCACCGGCATCTCCGAGCCCATGCCGGTCGCGGCGACGTTCGCGGTGCGCGATGAGCAAGGCAACAGCCTGTCGGACCTCGCCACCCTGGATACGCTGGTCACTGTGGTCGATGCTGCTTCACTGCTGAATGACTTCTCATCGAGCGACCTGTTGCGCGATCGCGGCGAGTCGTTGGGCGTGCAGGACGAGCGGGCGGTGGTAGACCTCATTACCGATCAGATCGAGTTCGCGAATGTGATCGTGTTGAACAAACTTGATCGCCTTGGGGCCGAGCAGAGGCGGCAGGCGCGCGCCCTGGTGCGCGCCCTGAACCCCACTGCCAACGTCATCGGCAGCGAATGGGGACGGGTGCCGCTCGGAGTGATCCTCAACACCGGCGCATTCGACTTCGAGAAGGCGCAAGCCGCGCCCGGCTGGGCGCGTGAACTGCGCGGCGAGCACACACCGGAATCCGAAGAGTACGGCATCAAGAATTTCGTGTATCGCGCCCGCCGGCCTTTTCATCCGCAGCGACTCATGGAGCTATTTCATAGCGATTGGCCCGGCGTCGTGCGCAGCAAGGGATTCTTCTGGCTCGCGACACGCATGGAATGGGTCGGAGAGGTGTCACAGGCCGGCGGCATGCTTCAGCACAAAGCCGTCGGCTTCTGGTGGGCGGTCGCGCCCGAGGCGGATCGTCAGCGGGCGCGCGAGTCGATCGAGGACTGGGATCCGAACTTTGGCGACCGGCGTCAGGAGATCGCGATCATCGGCATCGGCATGGACGAGGCGGCGCTGCGACGCCGGCTGGATGCGTGCCTGCTCACCGATGCCGAAATGGCCGAGGGCATTCGCGCGTGGCGGTCTTTGCCTGATCCATTCCCGGAATGGCGGGTGACGGAGTCTGACGCGGCGGATTCAGCAGTTCACTGATGTGCGAACGGCCTGTTGCGCCCTTGGGCGACCTATAACCATTACAAACATTGAGGAGAGAGGATGCGTCATGTCACGGCATGCGGGCTGATTGCGTTTGCGTCGGCTGCTCAGGCCCAAGAAAACATACCGCTGGAAGCTTCGGTCGACGAAGAGGTCGTTGTGCTCGGAACGCGTGAGCAGGGCTATCGTGCGACGGTCGCGCCCCTGACCAATAAGTCCGACACGTCCATCAAGGAGACGCCCTTCTCGGTTCAAGTCGTCACGCACGAGCTGATTCGCGACCGTGGCATCACCACCGTCGGTGAGGCGCTGCGCTACGTTCCAGGGTTCAGTCCGCAGGTGGGTTTCGGCGCATCGAACGACCGCTTCTACATTCGCGGTTTCATCACCCCCTACAATCTCAAGAACGGTTTGCGACGCTCCGCGTATGCGCCGGACGAACAGCTGCAGAATGTCGAGCAGGTCGAAGTCCTCAAGGGGCCGGCCTCCGCTCTCTATGGTCGTTTCGAACCGGGCGGCGCCGTCAATTTCGTCACCAAGAAACCGCTCGACACGCAATTCCTCGAGATCGGTGCGCTGTACGGTTCGTTCGACCAGCACCGGGTGATGCTGGATACCTCGATGCCACTAACGGATAGCCTGGGCGTGCGCGTCAATGCCTCGCACGACGAGCGCGACGGTTTTCGGGACTTCACCTTTACACGCGATACATTCATCGCGCCCGTCGTGCAATGGCGCGCGGGAGCCGATACCACAGTGACCCTGGAAGGCGAGTACGCGCACAAGCGGGGCTACTTCGATCGCGGTTTCGCCAACGATCCTTTGTTTCTGCAAGCGCCCCGCGAACGTCAGTTCGGCGAGCCCGACGCACTGTATGAGAACGATGGCGGCCTCGCCAGCCTGTTTGTCGATCACCGGTTTTCGTCGGCGCTGTCCGGCCGTGTCGCGTTCGGCTACTCGGACTTCACCAAAGATGCCTTCTACTACGCCTTCGGATTTCCGCCGGTCAACCGATCCGATCCCGACCGGCCGCTGATCAATCGTCGTCCCAGCCTGGCGTGGGATCGGCAACGCGATCTGACGGCTCAGGCGGAGTTGTACGCGCGCTTCACGAGCGGGACCCTCGAGCACAAGGCACTGATCGGTGTCGAGCGCAGTTATGACCATTGGCGTTTCGACGTGCTGAATACGCCGTTCGGGGTGAATCTTCCCATCGATTTTCACAACCCGGTCTACGGACAGCGAGCGACGCCGACCGTGCGCACATCCGACGGCGATTGGAACAGCGACACGGTGGCAGTCTATGTGCAGGACGAGGCGAAGCTCGGCCCGGTCCGTGTACTGGGCGGCCTGCGCTACGACTGGAACGAGCTCGAAAATCAAGATCACCTGGTTGGTGGATCGTCCGACACGACCGACCGCGGCGCGGCCAGTCCGCGCGTGGGTGTCACTTGGACGCCTCACGACGCCGTATCGATCTATGGCAGCTGGTCGCGTTCGTTCCGCGCTCAAGTCGACGTCGGACGCCTGCGTGACGGCATGTTGCCGAAGCCGCTGATCGGCGAAGCGTTCGAGGCGGGCGTTAAGACGAGCCTTCTGGGTGGGCGGCTGACACCGACTTTCGCGCTGTTCGACATCGAGCGCCGCAACGTCGCCGTTTCGGATCCAGAGGACTTCGACGTTGTGATTCAGATCGGTCGTTCCCGATCTCGCGGCGTCGAGCTCGAAGCGCCTGCCATCATCAGCCCGCAGTGGCGCGTCATCGCCAACTACACCTTTCTCGACACGGAAGTGCTGGAGGACAGCTTCGTCAGCCCGGGCGTGCAACTGGTGAACGCTCCGGAACATTCGGCGAGCCTGTGGACAACTTACGACCTGAGCGGAGCGCTCAAGGGCGCCAGCATCGGCCTGGGAGCGCAGCACATCGGCCGGCGCGCCGCCAATACGGACAACAGCATCGATCTGCCGGCCTATACGCGTGTGGACTTTAATCTGGCGTATGAATTCGATGCCGGCATGGGGCCGCTGCGCGCGCAGTTGAACGTTCTGAACCTGTTCGACGAGTTTTACTACGACAGCGGCGGCGCATTCATTCCGATGTATCCAGGTGCGCCGCGCACGGTGACCGGCAGTGTGACGTGGCGTTTTGGAGCCAGGAAATGACGCTGCTTGCACCACTGAGCAACTCCACGTCGGCAGGCACCGGACGTCCCGGCAGGACCGCTCGTCCGAGCTGGTTCGGCTGGCTGTGCATGATGGCCTTCGCAGTGTGCGAAGCGGAGCAATTGCCGCGCGACGCTGGAGCGCTCGAAGGCAAAGTCGGCCTGAACCATGTGTACGTGGTTCTGGATGAAGAAACATTTGCGGCCGCGCGCGATAGCGAAGTGTTGCTGAAGGAATTCGCGTCCGTCGACACGGGTCTGCCGACGTTCGCGCCGCCCCAGGCAGATAGTCAGCGGCTCTACATCAGGGGCAAGACGACCTATGTGGAGTTGCTCGGTCCACGCAACCCGTTCAACGAGCCGGTAGGGAAGGTTGGCCTTGCGTTGGGCGTGGACGCGCTGCCGCTGCTGGATGTGGTGCAAGCTGCATGGAGCGCAAGCCTCGGCGCCGCCGCTGACCGATACAACGTGGAATGGAAGAGGGCGACGCCGGCTCGGCCGTGGTACGAGGTCGTCCAGCATCGCAGCACGAGCGCCAATCCGCATCTCGTTGTGTGGGCGAGCGCTTACCGCTCTGAGTTTCTGCCATGGCTGTATCCGCAGCGGCCCGCACATGAAAACCGCGGCTCCCGCGCCGACTTCCTTGCTCCGCTTTTCCGGCCGGAGCGCCTGTTCCAGGACGTGACCGCGCTCACCATCGCCGTTCCGGAAGAGCTTCGCCAGCAGATCGCGCGACAGCTGCAGGCTGTGGGTTACCGACGCACCGAGCGAGGCGAAGGACTGGAGCTGCAAGGTGCCGGCTTGACGTTGACGCTGCTGGCCTCGAGCGCGCATCGGCAAGGCTTGCTGTCGATGACGGTGGCGATGAATCGGGAGGGCGCCGCGGATATCGCCTTGGGCGCTCGCTCTGCGATCGAGTTCGACACCCGTTCGGCGCTGTGGCGCTTCCGAAAGGAAACCTGGCAATGAGGGTCCCTGTGAAATCACCTGGGGCGAGCCATTCGGGCGCGCCGCGTTTTCGGGGCGCGCTCGGTTGGGTACTGCTGACGCCTTTTGCGGTACTCGCACAGAACGCCAACACGGTGGAGGAGGTGGTCGTCACGGGAACCAAGCGCGACGCCACGCTTCAGGACACCGACGTGTCCATGACGGTGCTGGATGAGGACGCTATCCAGCAGGCGCGCCTGCGCGACGTACGTCGCATCGATGATCTCGTGCCCAATGTGGCGTTCAACGAGAAAGGCCAGCTCGGCGGCATGTTCGTGACGATCCGCGGCGTGGAGTCAAATCCCTTCATCATCAACCGCGCGGCTGTTTATATCGACGGGATCCCCTTCAGGGAACTGAGCAATGCCGTACTCAATCAGGTCGAGTCGATCGAGGTACTGCGCGGACCGCAAGCGACACTGTATGGCGCCAATAGCGAATCGGGCGTGATCGTGGTGCGCACCAAGGCGCCGGGCGATGAGTCGCAGGCGCAGTTGCGACTGACGGCGACGGATTTTTCGTCCGGCTCGGGCCTGGAGACCGACGGGTTCCTGACCGGCCCGATCCTTGGCGATACTCTTTCGGGTTCACTGTCCTTCGTTGCCTCGAAAGAAGACGCGTTCACGAGAACCCTGACTTCATCCATCGGCGAACCGGGCGAGATCCGGGAAGGATTCCTGCAAGGGCGCATCCGCTGGACGCCGAACGATCGGCTGACGCTTTCGGCGTTGGCCTATTACCTGCAGACCGATGCGCCTGGAATGTTCAGCTACGAGTACCTCCCGAAAGATCTGGGGCTTTACAACGCCACTTACGCAAGCATGTTCAACGACGGGCGACGAGCGGACAAGTTCACTTCGCTCAACGACGCGCCCAAGCATCACGATGAACATGAGACGGTGCTCGGGGCCAGCCTCACGTATCTGCTGGATTCGGGAAAGATCGACGCCGCCGCGTCCTACCGCCGGGAGAGATCCGACTCGCGCGGATTGGATTTCGATCTGACCGCATCGCCCATCGTCGCCGGCGCGGAGAAAGATGGCGATGAGTTCTGGAACGCCGAACTGCGCTACTCCTCGCCGAGTGGCGAAATGTTCGAGTACATGTTCGGCGTCGCCGTCTACGACGAGTTCAAGAGCAACACCAAGGGATCGTTTCTCGGCGCGGGAAACCTTCGCTCCTACGCGTATGCGCCGTGGCAGGAAGCCGAAGGCAGGGACTACAGCGCGTTCGGTACGGCAACTTACGCGGTACCCAGCCTGCCGAAGCTGAAAGTCAGCGCCGGGTTGCGTTATGACCACGCCGAACGCAGCACGCTGCAAAGGGAGGGCACGCTCGATCTGGGTTTCGGCTCGGTGATTGCGTATCCGAACGCCGATCTGTCCGCTGATTTCGAAGTGGTTCTGCCCCGCATCGCCTTGCGCTATGAGGCGAGCGACGACCTGACGTGGTACGGCTCGATGGCGCAAGGTTGGGTGCCGGGCGGTTTCAACCTTGCGGCGGTCCAGGCGGGCTTCACCGATCCGAACATTCTGCTCTATGACAAGGAAACGCTGTGGAGCCGCGAGTTGGGCTTTCACTGGCGCCGCCCCGGTCTGCGCACCTCGGGCGCGGTGTTTTACATCACTTCGGACAATTGGCAGGACATTCAGGTCGCGAGCGACGCCAACGGGCGGCCGGTCTCTTCCGACTTCATCAGTTCCGACGCTTCGATCAGAAGTCGCGGCTTCGAGCTGGAGGGCCAATGGGATGTCACCGCCGAGCTGTCGTTGATTGCCCATGTTGGCTACGTGGACGCCAAGTACCTCGATCTGCAGGTCGACGACGCGACCAACGCACGAGGCAAGCGCGTTCAGTTCGTTCCCGAATACGACAGCTTGCTGGCCATGAGATATGCATGGCCGAGCGGCTATTACGTTCGGGCAGAAGCGACGGGCACCGGAGAGATGTCACTGGAAGCTCGCGGCCGCGCGGTACAGCCGGCGGTCGCAATGTTTGGTCTGCAAGTGGGCCTCGAGCGACAGCGATATTCGGTTCGCCTGTTCGGCGAAAACCTGAGCAACGAGCGGCGCATGAGCGGCCTGGCGGTCGAGAATCTCGCCTTCGGTACCGATGGCAACTTCTACGGCCCGCTGGACGCGCCACGTATCGTGGGCATCGAGATGGAAGCGAAGTTCTGATCTCGGATACAGCCAGTTCTTGTTGGCAGGCGCGCCGCGTCGATCGGCGTGGAAGAAAACAGCGGTCAAGACCCTTGAAGAGGAATTCATCGATGCTCGAATGTCAGCAACTGACCAAGCGCTTTGGCGAGCGCCTGGCGCTGGATGCCCTGGATCTGAGAGTCGGCGGCGGGGAGATTTTCTGCCTGCTCGGCGCGAACGGCGCCGGCAAGACCACCACCATCAACCTGATGCTGGGCTTTCACACGCCAACCTCCGGCACAGTGCGCGTTGGCGGTGTCGATCCGGCGGCCGATCCGCATGCGGCCCGGGCTTTGCTCGCTTACATCCCGGAGCAGGTGAACCTTTATCCGTTGCTCACGGGGCTGGAGAATCTCGAGTACTTCGTGCAGATCTCCAACGGCAGGCGGTACTCCCGGGACGATCTGATGGGCTACTTCACTCAGGCCGGCTTGTCCTCGGCCGACGCGGGACGACGCCTCGGCGAATATTCCAAAGGCATGCGCCAAAAGGTGGGCATTGCCGTCGCGCTCGCCAAGCAAGCGAAAGCCTTGCTGCTCGATGAGCCGCTGTCGGGGCTGGACCCGAAGGCGGCCAACGAGTTCTGCTCGCTGTTGATTGCGCTGAAGGAGCGAGGGACCGCCATTCTGCTCGCGACCCATGATCTGATGCGCGCCCGGGATATCGGCGCGAGAGTGGGCATCATGCGCGCTGGGCGGATGCTTGCTCAGCGAGACACGACCGAGTTGACGCACAACGAGCTGGAGCAGGTCTATCTGGACCTGATGCGCGCATGAACAACTGGATGCTCACGACACGCAGCGAGCTCCGGCAAATGCTTCGCGATGGCCGCGTTCGAGTCGCGTTGCTTACATTGCTTGCGTTGTTCGCCACCACGCTGGCGGTGGGCTCCGCTCAGCAGGCGCGCTATGACAGCAATGTTCGTGAGGCGGTCAAGGCCGATCGCAGCATCTGGGAACGGCAAGGCGCCCGCAATCCACATTCCGTGGCCCACTTCGGTCAGTATGCGTTCAAGCCCGCCGGCGCGATCAGCTTGTTCGATCCCGGCCTCACGCCATGGTTGGGCACGGCGTTGTGGATGGAGGCGCATTACCAAAACACCGCCGCGTACCGCGCCATCGACGACCAGGTGGCGCCGACCCTGATTTCAAACCTTTCGGCTGCCTTCGTCCTGCAGTATCTGGCGCCCTTGCTGCTGATCTTTCTGGGGTATGCGCTCATCGCTCGGGAACGCGAGCGCCACACGCTGAAGCTCGTGCTCGCCAATGGTGCTTCGCTGCGAGCGTGGGCGGGCGGCAAGTTCTTCTCTCTGCTGACCGTCGCGGCGGCGCTGTGGCTGCCGTCACTCGCGCTCGTTGCAATCGCCGACAGCTCGGATGAGAGGGCTCGTTCAGTGATGCTGGTGCTCGCGTATGCGGCGTATTTGATCATGCTGTGCGCTTTGACGTTGGCGGTCTCCGCCAAGGCACGCACCGCACGTAGTGCGCTGCTCGCACTGCTGTGTGGCTGGGTGGTGATGGCGCTGGTTATTCCCCGTGTCGCAGCTGTCGTTGCCGAACGGGCCGCGCCGAGCGCGGACGCCGGCCAGTTCTGGCGCGATGTGCGCGCAGCGTTGCGTCAGGGCGTCAGCGGCCACGACCCTGCCGATGCCCGCGAGAAGGCATTGCTGGAAAAGACACTGGCCGAGTACGGCGTGACTCGCGTCGAAGATCTTCCAGTCAGCTTCGCCGGCATCGCCTTGCAGGCGGGCGAAGAACACGGCAATGAGGTGTTCGACCATTTCTACACGCAATTGCGGGCAGCCGAAGAGCGGCAACGCACCGTACTGCGCCTCGCCTCGCTCGTGTCGCCTTGGATCGCACTTCGGGGACTGTCCTCGGGCATCGCCGGCACGGACGCCCAGCATCACTCCCACTATGTGCAGGCGGCGGAGAATTACCGCCGGGAGTTACAGCGCTATCTCAACGGGAACGTGACCCAGAACGCCAAGGGCAAGGATTCCGACTATCAGGCCGATGCGCTGACGTGGCGACAGACTCCGGTGTTTTCATATCGAACGCCGACGTTCCGCGAGTTGGGTGCTGACTACCTGCCGGATGCTTTATTGCTGTTGGCTTGGATCGTGCTGTCGATAGTCGCCCTGACCGTCGCTGTGCGTGGACTGGTTCGAGAAGGGGCGCTCGCATGAGTTCGGTGGCAAGGTTGGAAGTCGCGCAGCTGACGCGCAGTGGCTTGATCCGCAGCGTCCTTGCTGTGTTCGTGCTGCTGACCGCATTCGCCTTGTGGGTGGGCGTGCAGGAACAGCAGCGATGGACAAGCTCCTTCACGACGGCGCGAGCTGAAGCCGAGCGACTCAATGCTCGGGAGCAGGAGAACGTCCGGTTGCAGCGTCAGGAAAGCTTCAATCCACCGGGAGCGCCCGCCGGCCAATTCATGGATGCCAGTTTGCCGCCGGCGCCGGGCGTGATCGTCGCCGTGGGCGATGCCATGCAGCGGCCGGTGTCCGCGAGCATCAACTCCAACACCCGGGCAGATACGCTGTTCAAGAACACGGAGACGGGGAGTGCATTGTCCGCTGCGCTCGGCACGCTGGACCTCACCTGGGTCACGATCGTGCTGTTTCCATTGCTGGTGATTGCGTTGACGCACGATCTGCTCGCATCGGAACGTGATGCAGCTCGTCTCGGTCTGCTGCGCGCCCAGGCGGGGTCGTTGGGCCAGTTGATCGCGCGCCGCCTGGCAATCAGGGCTTGCCTGCCGTTGCTGATCATCACTGCAGGCGCCGTGGCGGCCGGATTTCTCGGCGCGAATATCGGCGTGATCGCTTCCTGGTGGCTCGTCGTGTGCTTGTATCTGGTGCTGTGGAGCGTGGTCGGTGCACTGGTAAGTGTTCGCGCCAGCACGGCTCAGTCCTCGGCTGCCATCTTGCTGCTGCTGTGGCTCGGCTTCGTCGTGCTGTTGCCGGCCCTGGTGACTCTCACGGTGGAGCGAATGGCGCCGGTGCCATCGAGGCTCAGCCAGGTCATCACAATGCGTGAGGTGCAACTCGGTTTGCAACAGCGAACATCGGAACT
The DNA here is from genome assembly GCF_016801985.1 of Steroidobacter gossypii. Classification (GTDB taxonomy): domain Bacteria; phylum Pseudomonadota; class Gammaproteobacteria; order Steroidobacterales; family Steroidobacteraceae; genus Steroidobacter; species Steroidobacter gossypii. The sequence goes on from NZ_JAEVLS010000003.1 coordinate 77,005, forward strand.
GCTGGATCGGTATCTCACGGATCACCCCGAGTTATCCGGTGCGAGCCGCAGCGGCTTCGCACGTTCCTCCTTCGTCGCGCACCGTGAAACGGAGGCACAGCTTGCGCCTGTCATGGCGCGGTACACGCAAGTGCGGCGTGAGCAGGGCGCATGGGCGGCTGCTCTGTCCTGGATCTCTCCGCCCATGCTGTTGTATTTGAGCCTGACACACGTGGCCGGCACGGACGGCACTCGCCACGAGACATTCGTCAACCAGGCAAACGAGTTCGCGGCGCGGTGGCGCGAGCAGCTTCGGGATCGGCTGTTCCTGGATCGAATGCTGTCGCCCGAGGAGGTCGCGTCGTTACCGAGATTCACGTTCGAGGAGCCGAGGAGTTTCGGTCGCGTGGGGGTGGCGATTGCTTACCTGATCGTATTGATCGGTGCGGCAGCGATATGGCTGTCGCGCACGCTCCGGGATTCACAACTTCGCTGACGCTTTGCTAGGACCGCGCGTCACCGGCGAACCGGTGCGGGAGGGGCACATCGGTTCGCCGACAACTAACAGGGCCCATTCGCGTCTTGGAGCAACTGCGGCGCCGGCCGCGATCACGGCGATTTGAGGGCATCGACCCGTCCCGGCAGGGTGCGACAACTTGTCGCACCCAGCACTTTGCCGCACTGGTTACATTACCAACCGTGGATAACCGGGCCTCACTCTCCTTTATCAGACTGCTGGCGAACCTGCGGTGGCTGGCGGTGGCTGGCCAAGCGGTGACTGTCCTGATCGTCACCGGCCCGCTGGGGGTGGAGTTGCCGGAGACGCCGCTCTGGGCGGGCATCGGCGCGCTGGCTTTGTTCAACGTCTATGCAACCTGGCGGGCGCGAGGAGCGGGGGAGGTGAGCGCCGCGGCGCTGTTCTCGCACATTCTGATCGATGTGTTGCTGCTGACCTGGATGGTGGCTTGGAGCGGGGGTGTCGAGAATCCATTTTCGTCGCTGTTCCTGTTGCCGATCGCGCTTTCGATTCTCGCCCTGCCGAGTCGCTGGGTCTGGGCAACGGCGGCGGCGAGCATGGCGGGATACTGCGCGTCAGCGCTGTTAGCCCGTGAGCTGCCGCATGTGCATGGCGTGTTCAGCGACGCTTTCAGCATCCACAAGGCCGGCATGATGGTGACCTTCGCCGTTTCTGTCGCGGTGGTTTTGATTTTCTTCACGCGCATCGCGGCTGCTTGGAGAAAAAGCGAGCGCGAAGTCGCGCGGCTGCGGGAGCAGTTCACTCGCAACGAGGGCATCATTGCGTTGGCGACGCATGCCGCCTCGGTGGCGCATGAGCTGAACACACCCCTGGGAACGTTGACGCTGATGGTGGAGGATCTCGCGAGCGAGGCCACGACGGATGCGCAACGCGAAGAGTACACAACGATGAGGTCGCTGCTCCTGGTATGTCGCGATCGCGTCCGAGAGCTGGCGACGCCGGCCGAGGCGGGCCGGTTCGGAACGCCTGCATCGAGTGTCGATCTCGAGCGGGTGATCGAGCGTTGGCTGCTGATCCGGCCCGTGGTCGATCTGCGTCGCACGGGCTCGACCGCGGGGCTGGAACGGGTCGATCCCGCCATCGGCCACCTGGTACTGGCGCTGCTCAACAACGCGGCGGATGCCGGCGAGCAGGCGGGCTCGAACCGTGTCGATCTGCATGTGGAAGTGGAGCGGCGGGCGCTGCGGGTATCGATCAGGGACTACGGCGTCGGCTTCGAGCACGCGCAACCCATGTTGCCGGCTACCTTGTTTCGCACCAACAAGCCAGGGGGCATGGGCATCGGGCTGGCGCTTTCGCATGCAACGGTGGAACGTTTGGGTGGAACCCTCTCCATGCAGGCAGCCTCGGATGGCCCAGGCGTGGTTGTGTCCTTCGAGCTGCCTGCGGTGCTCGAGGCATGAATAAGGAAGCAACTGGCGTCGCCGGTTCCGGTCTGCTCGTCGATGACGATGAGTTATATCTGCGTACGCTACAGCGTTCCTTGCAGAAGCGCGGCTTCGAGGCGGTGCTGGCGACCAGCGTGGCCGATGCGGTCGCGGCCGCGCAGAAACATCGCCCGGCGTTCGCACTGATCGACCTGCGATTGGGCAAAGACTCCGGCCTCGTTCTGATCGAACCGCTCAAAGCGGTGCGCGAAGACATGAGGATTCTGCTAGTGACGGGCTATGCGAGCATCGCCACTGCAGTCGAAGCGATCAAACGGGGCGCCGACAACTATCTGACAAAGCCTGTGACCGGGGAAGCCATCGTGCGCGCGCTGAACGATGAGCCTGAAACCGAGTCCGCGCCGGAGAGTACCATGGTGCCGCTGGCCCGCGTGGAGTGGGAGCACATTCAGCAGGCGTTGAGCGAAACACAAGGAAATATCTCGGCCGCGGCGCGCCTGCTGGGCATGCATCGCCGCTCTCTTCAACGCAAGCTTGCCAAGCGGCCGGGGCCCGAACGCAAACCGGGCGGCGAGTGCGTCGGATAGCATCGAAGCTGCTGGGGCGACTGCCTGCCGCAGCACCCGGGCCTTCGGCAGCGACTGCAATCAGAAGCTCTAATGCTGGTGCGAAAGTCCAACAGCGTCCGTGCCCGGTGCGCCTTGCGCCCCGATCGCCGCGACTGGGACGTTGATCGACAGTGGCTGCGCCTTGGCGAAGATAAGTGTCGCCGGTACGGACTCACCCTCCCGCAAGGGTTGCTTGAGCTCGACCAACATGACGTGCAGCCCTCCGGGTTGCAGCTTGACGATATCGCGTGCCGGAATATCCAGGCCCTCCGCAGCGCGCATTTGCATGCGATCGTCGGCATGCGTGGTGTTGTGAAGTTCGGCCCGGCTGGATACTGGCGTTTCGACGCGCAATAGCTTGTCCGCGCTGCCCCGGTTCTCTATGTCGAAATACATCGCACCAACGGTGGCGCCGGGCGGCGTGGCTCGCGCCCAGGCGCTTGCGACCTGCAAAGGTGTTTCATGCTGATCGCCGGTGCAGGCCAAGAGTGACAGCGGCGCGCCTAGAGCGAGCAAACAACGAGCGAGAAGATTGCACATCTGCGGTTCAGGGTATCGTTCGACTTTGAATAGAGCACGTGGCAGTGTTGCAGCGGGGCAGGCGAATCTTGCTTTGATGCGACTGGCTGCTGAGGTCGTGCGCTAGGGCGCCAGTCCCAGCCAGTCACGTACCGGCGTGATTCGCCTGAGCACGAATCGCTCGATGAGAAACAAACAAAGCGCCGTCACTCCGAGGGCCGGGAAGAGCAACCCGAGTACGATGAGCAAGGCGGTCACACTCCACACGACGCCCCCCGATCGGAGCGGCTCTGGTGCGCCGAGCCCGGTCCTGCGGCGCTTGAGCCACATGATGGGGCCGGTGACCGACAGCAGGGCGCCACCGAGCGCGGCGAGCAGCATCAACAGCTGATTCGGAACGCCGAAATAGTTCCCCATGTGCAGCTGCACGCCCCATTCGACTGACTTCGCGCCAATGCCGTAGTCAGCGAAACTCACATCATTCAGCACAGCGCCGGTGTACTGATCGAGATGAATCGTGCGCTGACCCTCGGGGCGGTCAGGATAGGTGTATCCGGTGAACACGTCGTGTTCGTCGCGCGGATATATCAACCGATATCCGGTCGTGAGTCCCTGTTCAGCGAAGCTGCGCGCGGCCTGTCCGACGTCGATCTGCATGTGACCTGCGTGCTGAGAATGTGGGGCCGGCGCCTGCTCCAGTGTCCAGGGAATGCCAGGCGTGGTCTCGACAAGCGTTCTTTGGGGCGCCGCTGACGCCGTGGCGCTGTGATCGACGTGCGCTCGGTACGACTCGGGATAGCCGATGCCGGCGTTGGCCATCATGCGATTCAGATTGCCGCCCCATTCGGTGGCCCAGGGCAGTCCCGTGAGGATGAGAAACAGCAGCAGGCCGGACGCCCAAACGCCACCCACCGCGTGAATCTCGCGCCAGAACAGCCGGCCCTTGCGAAGCCGCGGAATGAACACGCCAGAAACTTTGTTCGACGTGCGCGGCCACCACAAGTACAGGCCGGTAATGATCAGCACGATGGCCCAGCAGGCGGCGATCTCGACCACCAGGTCGCCATTCGGCCCGAGCAGCAGCGTGCCGTGCATGCGGTCGGCGAATCCGACCAGCGTGTTCTCATATACAAACGAGCCCAACGCCTTGCCGGAGACCGGATCGACATAGACACGAAAAGGCCGACCTTCCTGCGGTGTGAGGAATACGATCGCGGTCCGATTCGGCGCGCTGGGTAAATCGACACGCGTCGGCTTCGAACCTGGAAACGCCTGCAGCGCTCCTTGCACGAGGCGTTCGGGCGGCAGGTGTTGCCCCGCTTCAGGCGCGAACCGCCATGCGGGATGAGCAAGATCCTCGATCTCGGTCCCGAACAGATAGATTGCGCCCGTGAGCGACAGGATCAGCACGAACGGCGCCACGATCAATCCGGCATAGAAATGCAAACGAAAGATCGTTCGGTGCAGGCGAGCCTGGTTTTCGGCTTGGGTGCTCTGTGAGGTGGTCATCGAAGACGAGTCCGGTAACTCAAGGATGACGAAGCGTCTTCAGAAAGACTTGGCGAGCGACACTTCGACGCTGCGCGGCTCACCGAGGAACACCAGGCCGGAGGCATAGCCGGACCAGTCGGCGTACAGCTCATCGGTAAGATTTCGGCCGCGCAATGTGATGATGCCTAGCGGCGCGCGCCAGGAAATTGCGGCGTCGAGCACCGTGAAGCCGTCGACACGCACGTCGTTCGCGTTGGAAGTAAAGAAGTCGCCATTGTGGCGCACGATGCCGGTGAAGGTGAGCGGCAGATCACCCGGTGCGTAGCTGACGACGATATCCACCAGCTTCTCCGGCACGTTCTGAGGCCGATTGCCAGAGCGGTTCGCGCCGCCGGCCTCTATCAACTCCTCGAACTCGGCATTCAACAGCGTGCCGCTCAGCTCGAGGCTGATCTCCTCGGTGGCCATGAGCGTGAGCGACACCTCGCCGCCTTCAGAAATCTGCCTGCCGCCTTGAATGGTTAAGGCCGGATTCGTCGGGTCGCGAGTGAGGATATCGTCCTGCGTGATACGGAATATCGATGCCGTCAGCTGCAGGCGATTGTTGTCCAGCGAAGTTTTGATGCCGACTTCGTACGACTCGCCCGTCGATACTTTGAACGATGCATTCGTCGCGCTCAAGAACAGCAGACCGCTGACGGGCAGGGCGGCCCCGGTGAATTGCGCGAACAGCTGTGTTTCCGGGCGCACGCTGTACACGGTGCCGACGCGCCAGGTGACGGGGTCATAGTCCTGTCCATAAGCGGAAGCAGCGCCCGAGGTGGCATCGAGAACTCGACGATCCAGCTCGAACTCATCCAGGCGCACGCCAGCCACGAGCAGCCAGTCCGAAGTGAGATTGTAGGCATCTTCGGCAAAGAAGGATCGTGCCTTCACATCGGCGGTCACGTCCTGGCGCGTGGCAAAGTTTGTTGGCGTATCCGGGAGAAAGCGTCCGCGCGCAGGGGAGAATGGGTCGACAGCGCCGGCCGAGCCGAAACGGCGCACGGTGAAGAAGTCGGTCTCGCCGACCTCCACTCCGGCGGTGAAGCGATTGCGATGGCCGAACATGGTGCCGTCGAATGCAACGTGCACACGCTCGTTCCAGTACTCATGGTCGTGCGTGATCAGCGAGGCGCCCCGGTTGATCAATCCACTGGCTGCATTGAACGTGTACTCGTCGGCGTCCCGCCAGCGACGGTCGGCTTGGTAGTAACTGGAATCGCTGACAATGCGCCACTTGTCCGTGAGTCGATATTCCGCCCGAGCGCGCAGCCACGTCGTCTCGGAGCCCATGTCCCCGTCCTCGACATTGAAATTCAAGTCGCGCATGGATTCATCGAGGACCAGGCCGCTGCTGCCCGAGACGAGATCGGAAGGATTGTGAGCGACCGCAGCCGACACGAGCGGCGTCCCGTAGTAGGCCGTGTCGAAGTCGTCCTCGAGGCGGTCCACCGAGAATGTGATCGACAGGTCTTCACTGGGTTGGAGCAGGACGGCGATGGTACCTGCGATTGTTTCTGAATCAGTATCGTTCACCCAGCCTGCCGACCGTGAGTACCACACGTCGCCGCGCAAGGCGACTTGCTCGCCGATGGGTAAGTTGAGATCACCGGCCAATCGTCCCGTCTCCTGGCTGCCGTAGCTCGCGAAGAGCTCGCCGTGCACTCCATCCAAATTCGGGCGGCGAGGAACGAAGTTGATCGCGCCCGCCAGGGCGCCTTCGCCGGAGGTTACCGACGCCGGTCCCTTGATCACTTCGACGCGCTCGAAGGTCCATGAGTCCCAGTTACGCATGCCCACATCCGAATTCGCCATGCGCACGCCGTCGTAAAGGTAGTTGATGGCGCGATGAAAGCCGCGCATCGATGCGGCTCCGACCGAGCCAGGCAAGTTGCCCGAGTTCAGGCCCGGCGCGGCATTCATGGCCTCCAACGTGGTTCGCACGCCTTGCACGTGGAAGTCCTGCTGAGTCACCGCATCGACGATGGCGGGAAGCTCACGGTTGCTCAACGCCAATCGACCGGCGATCTCCGATTTCGTGTCGAGAATGCGCTCGCCGGTGACGACGACCGTCGCCTCGCTGTCCTGGGCGAAAGTAGGCGTGGGCGCCAGGGCGAAGGTGGTCGCAGCGGCGAGTACTCGATGAGCATTGATTCTCATGACCGGAAGGTTCTCTCGGCGCGCCAGGCAGGCATGTCGAAGACCATGGCGACTCCAGGCAGTGGCGTGAGCGTCTCAGGATTTGCGTTGATTATCCGACGCCCGAGGGCGGACCGCCTGCGACAGAATGTCGCAGACCACCGGCGTGGGTGGGTTCGTACTGATGGGGCAAGTCAGGCGGATGCTGGCGAACAGAGAAGGTGCAGTGACGTTTCTGCAGAAACGTGCGCACTCTCTAGGCAACGACTCATGGCGCGGGATATAACTGCCGCCGCGCCATCATAGAGATCGAACCGGCCGCTACAAGAATATGAACAAGTTCGTCGGCTACATGAATATCGTTCTTCTGACGGTCACCCTGATCGCGTTGGTCGTAGGCAGCATCCAGTTCGAGCAGCGCGAGTTGCTGGTTGGCATGGTGATGATGCTGGTGCCGCTCGCGCTGACCATGTTCGCGATGGAGCCACAGCCACGATGCCTGCACGCCGCGATCATAGCGAACGCGGTCGTGATTGGCTCGATCGTGTGGGGAGCAGGTGCATCGCCCGCGCTGGTTCCATTCCTGATCAACATGGCGGCCCTGGTGCGGGTATGGATTCGCGTCAAAGATCAGCAAGGCGAGCAGTATCGGCCTGACAGCACCGAGGTCGCTGCCGAGCTGATGTACGAAGATCCGGCCGAGAATTACTTCGTGCGCCACTGGCGAGGACAGTTGACCCTGCCGGTGTCCTACTGGGTCAACAATTGGGGAGCCACGGCGCTGCTCTGGGGGCTGCTCGTTGCAGCCAACAAGTTCCTCCCGGAAGTTTCGTTACGCATGCAGTCCTCCGCCGTCTTGGCCTTGCACGGCCTGATACTGATCGTCGGGGCCTGGTGCGCCGTCGGCGTGTGGCGCTCTTCGAAGTTCCACGCTGCGCGTGGCGGAGCTCGCGTATGGGCGGGGGCAGCGCAGTTCCTGGTCGTGCTCGGCGCTATCGGCACGGTAAGCAACTTTTTTCTCTACAACCTGCCGCAGATCCAGGAGCACTGGCTGATCGCCCGCGACCGCGATCCACTCGGTCACATCGAAACACAGCTCACCCGCGATCGGCGAGGCTTGGTCCTGAGCGGCAACCTGGGTGCAGGCTCGGCTGACAAGATTCGCGCCGTGCTCGATCAGGAGCCGGACGTTGAGACGCTGGTGTTGGAAACGCCCGGAGGTCGGGTTGGCGAGGCGGCGCTGATTGCCAGGTTGGTGCGCGAGCGCAAGTTGAAAACTTATGTCGAAGGTCGCTGCGAAAGTGCCTGCACCGTGATCCTTATCGCCGGTGTGGACCGTGCCGTGACCGCCAGTGCGGTCATCGGCTTTCACCGCGCTTCCTTTCCGGGCATGAGTGCGTCGCTGGACAAGGCGATGACCGATGACCTGATCGAACAGTATCGAGCCGCAGGCCTGCCCGAAGACTTCCTCGCGCAAGTGCGTGACACGCGGGCGGATGACATGTGGTACCCGACGCGAGAGGAACTGCTCGGGGCACACGCAATCGATCGCGTCTCTTCCGGCGGCGAGATCAACCGGGCTTCCAAGTACGATAACAAGGCTTACCTGGAATTCGAGTATGCCGGTGACCCGATCATGGGATTGATCAACGATCATTTTGCAGGCGCAGTCAAAGCGGCCGCCGCTGCGGCTTGGCAGGAACGCGAGCAAGGCGCGAGCGACGCAGCGATGTGGGCCGCCGCCAGAAAAGTCATCCTGGGCTACTACCAGAAGCTGCTCCGCACTGCGGACGAGCCGAGCATACGCTCGTACCTGCAGATCCGTCTCGATCAGTTGCGAGCCGCCCGGCAGGTGAGCGATGAAGCATGCGCACTACAGGCCGGCTCGAGCCTCGATATTTCGGAGGCCCTGTCTGCCGAGTTGTACGAACGCGAGCTGACTTGGGTACGAGCCTCGCTAGGCCGGATGGATCAAGCGCCGTCGCGCCCTCCGAATGCATCCGAGTTCAACGGCCTGATGCTGCGGCTGGAAGAGCGGCTCGGATCGGACGTCGTTGCAATGGCCAGAAATCCGGCGGCACATGCCGGATCGCCGCAGCAACTGTGCGCGGCGAGCCTACGATTCTATGAAGCTGTTCGAGCGTTGCCTCAATCCGAGCGCGTCCTCGCCGCGCGTGGCTTGTTTCAAGGCGTGGCGGAATAGTTCAGAGGTGATCATGGCTCGTAGGTTCGGTTGCAAATGGGTGCTGGCGTTGCTGTCGCTGGCGATGGGCGGCGCAGGCTGGGCGGCTGGAGGCACGTATGAAGAAGCAGATCCTTTCAATGAGATGAGGCGTTTCGAGCGCTTCGAGCATCTCGGCGGGGATCTCACCCAGGAGCAGGACGTGGAGTTCATTTTCCGCTTCTCGGATCGTGTCGAGGCCCGCGCGGAGAACGCGCAGCGGTTCGCCAACAGACTCAGGTTCAGGGGCTACCCCAAAGCGGAGGCCCAGCCTTGTGCCCGTGAGGAGGCCTGCTGGCTCGTGATCGCGCCGAAGCGGATGCGCCTCGACCTTAAAAAGAACATCGCATTGAGCAAGGAACTGGATCAACTGGCCGCCGACGACTACGGCCGCTACGACGGCTGGGACTGCGCTCTGTTCAAGCGCGAGGACGAGCGATTCATCGACTCCATGGTCGCCGAATCGAACAAGGTTCCGTCGTTGGGCACCTGGCTGATGAGTTTGGATCAAGTCCTTGCACTCCAGTGCGCCAAGATGCGCCAGAGCCTGACCTCACAGGGCGATGCAGCCGATGCAACCGGTCAGCGCGCCCATGCCATCGAGGCGCGCAGCGTGATCGATCTGGTGTGTACTTGTGCCCCGGAGGGTGTGAAGAGCTTGCGTCAGACGCTCCCACCTATGGAGTTGGCAGCGTCGATCAGCGAGGCCGAGGTTACGCAATCCTATTTCATGCCGAAGGTCATGCAACCATGCACGGGCAAAATGGTCCGCCAGCTGTACCTGGAGGAATGCTCGACGCTCGCCGCCAACAATAAGCTCAACGCCGAGACCTACTGCGGTTGCATGCAGCGGCTCCTCGACGAAACCTCCGCAGCCGACCTGATGCAACTCGGTCTGATCGCTGCGGACTACCTGCCCAAAGCGGCTCAGGCGCAGAAGCATGGCATTCAGCCGCCCGATGCGCCCCCACTCTATACAAAGTTCATGGCCAGCGAGGCGGCGTGCCGGCACTAGGGTGGGCCTCAGAATCCCACAAGCACGCCTGGAAGACAAAGCTGTACAGCGACAGTGCGACCGTCCACACGATCATGGCGCTCCACATATCGTGCGACATGAAATGCGCGCCACGGGATTGCTGAGCGAGGCCGAAGGTCAACCCCAATGCCACAGCGGAGGCCAAGGCGATGCTTGCGGCCCGAGCGCTACGTTCGCGCAGCATGAAATATAGGGCCAGCAGGGAATAGCCGGAGCTGGCATGCGCCGCTGGAAAGCAACGTCCGTGCCCCAGGCCGACCGGGCGATGTTCGAACAGATGCAGGTAGGGGAATGCGCCGCCGAATTCTGCAAGTTCCCGGGGGCAGCTTACGTTGGTCAGCGCCTTCAGCAATCCCACGAGACCCACCGACAGCACCACCGATACGAAGAAATAGAGCGCCGGCCTGCGCGCCGCTCGCCATTGCGGCGCAAGCCAGGTGGCCGCCCACAGTGACAAGGCGAGCGCTGCGATGGTTCGAATGAGCCACGCGCCGTCGCGATGAATGAGCTCGTTGGTCCACCAGCTGGTCGCGCCGATCCATCGCGAGCGGCTCTCATCGAAGAACAAGGCGTGGGCGATGGCGAGGTCAGCGGTGCTGACAGCGAACAACGGGGCCAGGATTGCAAACAGCGCCAGCGGCGTTCTCAAGTGCCGCCAGTAGAACGTTGCATTCGACATCTCAGAATGACTTCCGGGTTCCAATCAACACTTGCAGGGCGTCGATGTCGTGGTCGCAATCCCGTGGCATCGCCAATCGATGTGCAGCACGTTGCCGAGACCTGAGCGGGCGCTGCCCAATCCCAATCCCAATCCCAATCCCAATCCCAATCCCAATCCCAATCCCAATCCCAATCCGCGCCGGCCTGCAACGCGCCGTTGAAAATGAATGCGTCGCGGGTCGAGCCGAAGACGATGGGGGATTCGCGAACTGCCGGCGCTCAGCAGGTGAGACGCTTCGCTGCGGCTGAATCAATCGGCGCAACTGCCGGGCGCATGTTCAGAGGTCCGGGTTCAACTGGCTCCTCGTATGGGCCGCGGGACAGGCGGTGTGGGTCGGCAGTTCTACCGCTCGTCAGTGCTGACGCACAGATGCAGCGGGGCCCGATCCGCGAGCCGGAACGTCGCCGACTACGCCAGTACCCATCGGAGCACGTACGCGATGAGACCGAGCGCTGCGACGCTCGCCAGCCAGATCGCGACAAACCACGCCAGGCGCTTACGAAACGAATCGGGAGACATGCTTAGTGATAACCGGCTTCATCGACCTTACCGCGGAACACCCAGTAAGCCCAAGACGTGTAGGCGAGGATCAGCGGCAGCAGCACACCGGTGCCGATGAGCAGGAAGATCTGGCTGCGCTCGGGCGCCGCGGCCTCCCAGATCGTGATGCGCCCAGGAACGACGTCCGGCCAGATGGAGATCATCAGTCCGATTAGGCTCAGGGCGAACAGGACCAAACTCATCGCGAAGGGCAGCCAATCGCGACGGCCGCGCAGCGCTCGCCACAGAACGAATCCAGTGAGCGCCACCAGCAGCGGCATCTGCGCACTGGCGAGCACGCCCGGCCAGGCAAACCAACGCTCGTAGTACTTGCCTTCCAGAAACGGCGTCGCCGCGCTCACGGCCGCGATTGCGAGCAACATTGCGATCGTCAGTGGACGTGCCAGCCGGCGCACGTGGCTTTGTAACGGCCCCGTGGTTTTCCAGATCAGCCAGCCAGTGCCCAGCAGGGCGTAACCGACGATCAGGCTGATGCCCGTCAGCAGGCTGAAGCCAGTGAGCCAGTCCCACCACCCGCCTGCGTAGGCCCGGCCTTCGACGTGAATGCCCTGTAACAATGCGCCGAGCGTGATTCCCTGCATCATCGCCGCCACGACCGAGCCGACGCAGAAGGCGATGTCCCAGATGCGACGATGCGCTGGATCGCGCCAGCGAAACTCGAAAGCCACGCCGCGAAATATCAATCCCAGCAGCATGCCGATCAGCGGAGCGTACAGCGCCGGCAGCACGATCGCATACGCGAGCGGGAACGCGGCCAGCAAGCCGCCGCCGCCCAGCACCAGCCAGGTTTCATTGCCGTCCCACACCGGTGCGATGCTGTTCATCGCCATGTCGCGCTCGGTGCCGACCCGAAACAGCGGAAACAGGATGCCGATGCCCAGATCGAAACCATCCATCACAACGTAGGCGGCGATCGCGAAAATGATGATAGCGGCCCACACGACGGTCAGATCCATCATGGCCGTTCTCCTTCTACCGCTGGCGCCGGTGTGATGCCGGCGGTGCGCACCGGGCCTTGGGTCGGCTCGGCGGTTTCGTGCCGCTGCGGTGGCTTCGCCATCAGCCGGAGGATGTACCAGACGCCCGCGCCGAACACGCAGAAGTAGACAACTATGAACGCGAGCAAAGATGTCGCAACCGCCGGCGCATCCAGCGGCGCCGAGGCTTCCGCGGTTTGCAGCAGACCGTGGATGACCCAGGGTTGCCGACCCACTTCAGTGGTGATCCACCCGGCGATCACCGCGACGAATCCCGAGGGCCCCAACGCCACCGCCGTCCGATGTAACGCACGCCACGAATACAGCGTGCCGCGGAGTCTGGCGACGAGGCTCCACGCACCAACTGCGAGCATCGCCACTCCCATCGCGACCATGATGCGAAAGGTCCAGAAGACGATCTCCACGGGCGGTTCGAGATCGTCGGGAATGGTATCGAGGCCGGCCAGCGGCGCATTCGCATCATGCTTGAGAATCAACGAGGACGCCTTGGGAATCTGCACGGCGTAGTCGACCCGTTTGGCTTCGCTGTCGGGAATTCCGAACAGGATCAGCGGCGCGCCCTCAGGATGGCTGTCATAGTGACCTTCCATCGCCATGATTTTCGCCGGCTGATGCTCCATCGTATTCAGGCCGTGCAGATCTCCGAGCAAGATCTGGACGGGCGCGACCAGGGCCGCCATCCACATCGCCATCGAGAACATCTTGCGCGCCCCGAGATTGCCTTGGTCCTTGAGCAGATGCCATGCGCCCACTGCCCCGACGACCATCGCGGTGGTGAGATAGGCCGCGGTCACCGTGTGCGTGAGGCGATACGGGAAGCTCGGGTTGAAAATGATTGCCCACCAGCTCGGCCCCGGCACGAACTGCCCGTTGGCGGCGATCTCATAGCCGGCGGGCGTGTGCATCCAGCTGTTCACCGAAAGGATCCAGAACGCGGAGATGCACGTCCCCAGCGCGACCATGCAAGTGGCCGCGAAATGCAGGCGAGGTCCCACCTTGTTGATGCCGAACAGCATCACGCCGAGAAAGCCGGCTTCCAGAAAGAAGGCGGTCAATACTTCGTAGGCCATCAATGGCCCGATCACAGGCCCGGCCCTATCGGAGAACACCGACCAGTTGGTGCCGAATTGATAGGACATGACGATGCCCGACACCACGCCCATCGCGAACGTGAGTGCGAAGATCTTCAGCCAGTAGCGGTACAGATTTGCATAGACGCCGCGGCCGGTCTTCAGCCACGACGCCTCCAGCACCATCAGGTAGCTGGCCAGGCCGATGGTGAACGCCGGAAAGATGAAATGAAAGCTGACGGTGAATGCGAACTGCAGGCGGGCGAGCAGCAGGGCATCGAAGCTTTCGAACATCGTCAGCTCCTTGAACGATCAACTCCGGCGTTAGCCTATCGCTAATCCGGATGCTACTCCATTGCCGAAGACCGCTCGGTGCTTGCGTGAGGTTGGCTCGTTTTCAGGGCTTGTGTGTAATGTTGGCGTCCGCTAATTTAGAAATGGCTAATATATCCGTCGAGCTTCGTGCCACTCTCGTATGAATTGTCCTGCCCGGTCGAAGCGTTGCGTCGCCCGTCAACGGCCGGACCCCACCGTCATGCAGCCTCTTGTGGGCTTGAGCCAGTCGGCGCTCTCCCAGCATCTGGCCACCTTGCGCGAGATGGAACGGGTAACCACGCGGCGCGAGTCGCAGGGCGAAGCAGCACGTTGCGACGAAGCCAATAACATATCGAGAAGCCAGTCATGATCTTCCGCCAGCTGTTCGAGCCGGTTTCCTCCACCTACACGTATCTGCTTGCGTGCCCGCAGAGCCGAGCGGCGGTGCTGATCGATCCTGTGATGCCGGCATGGCAGCGCGATCTGCGAATCGTGAACGAGCTGGGTTTGAAACTCGTGATGACGATCGATACCCACATCCATGCCGATCACATCACCTCTGCAGCGATCCTCAAGCGGGAGGCGGGCAGCCGCATCGCTATCGCCGCCCTGGACGCGCTCGACTGCACGGATGTTGGCCTGCGTGAAGGCGTGCCGGTGCAGGTTGGCGGAATTCGACTCGACCCTCTGCATACACCGGGGCACACGGACAATCACTTCTCCATCCTCGCCGGCGATCGTGTGTTCACGGGCGATGCGCTGTTGATCGATGGCTGCGGTCGCACGGATTTCCAAGGTGGCGATCCGCGCGCCCTTTACGCGAGCGTCCGTGGAAAGTTGTTCAATCTTCCGTCTGAAACACTCGTGTACCCGGGCCATGACTATCAGGGGCGGTGGGTCTCCAGTATCGCGCAGGAGAAACAGCGCAATCCGCGCCTGGGCGGGGAGCGCTCGATGGAGGATTTCGTGCAGTTGATGCAGAACCTCGATCTGCCTTACCCGAAGTTCATCGATTACGCGCTGCCAGGCAACCGCCAGTGCGGCAGGTGCCCGGACGATCTGCCGGAGGACTTGCAACAGTATTGCCGGCAGATGCAGCCAAGCGTGCAAGGTTGAGTCACTGGACCGGCTGGTCGTAACGGCGCAGCAGCTCCGGCTCGCAGGTCAGGCTGTTGGGGAGCGCTGGCTCGCTGACGCCATTGCCGCAAGCCATGGTGAGCCTCTCTTCGCTTCGAAAAGCCGAAGCTGATTCGGGTGGAAACGCCACGTCTCGAGTCAACCGGTGCGCCAACTGTTTGAACGGGAATCTAGCGCGACAGCTGTGAGCGTGGCGTGAGTTTTCGGGTGGGCCGCGACTCTCAGCCGCCGGAGCGCGCAGGCCGGACACCGCCAGCGAACAGCAAAAAAACTCACGCGGTTTTGTCTGCTCCGACGCCGCTGTATTTGTCAGGATATTCCATCGAATGGCAGGCCGGACAGCAAGCACCGCCGGGCACTGCGCGAAATTCATGCTGATCTGAATCATCGAGGACTGCACCGATGGAAGCGATCGTCGTCCTGACCACTTTGTTGCTCGTGCTGCTGACCTGGCTGCTTTACAAACTTGCTGCATGGCTGGAGCCGCGCAAATGAACCTCATCAGCTGGATCGGCCTGGTGCTGGCCGTCGTGCTGGGGGTGTACCTGCTGGTGGCGTTGCTGTTTCCGGAAAAATTTCAATGACCGCGCTCGGCTTGTTGCAAATCGCCTTGTATGTGCTGGTGCTGGTCGCGCTGGCGAAACCCCTCGGCGCGTTCATGGCCAGGGTCTATCAGGGCGAGCGCACGTTCCTGTCGCCGATCTTCGCTCCCGTGGAGCGCATCATCTATAAGTGCTCTGGCGTCGATGCGCGCAGCGAGACGGACTGGAAGCGCTACGCGGCGGCGGTGCTGCTGGTGAACTTCATCGGCTTTCTGTTTGTGTACCTGCTGCAACGTTTCCAGCACGTGCTACCGTTGAATCCGCAGGGCATGGCGGCGGTAACGCCAGATTCGTCGTTCAACACCGCAGTGAGCTTCGCCACGAATACCAACTGGCAAGGCTATGGCGGCGAAGCGACGATGAGCTATCTCACGCAGATGCTCGGCCTCGGCGCGCAGAATTTTCTATCCGCCGCGTCCGGCTTGGCCGTGCTCGTCGCGCTCATCCGCGGTCTGGCGCGACGTCAGGCGGGTCAGATCGGCAACTTCTATGTCGATTTCACGCGCGGCACGCTTTATATCCTGCTGCCGCTCTGCGTGGTTCTGTCGATCCTTTTGATGTCACAAGGCGTGGCGCAGAGTTTCTCGGCGAACAAAACTGTCGAACTGCTCGATCCGGTCACGACAGCGGAGCAAGTGAGCCAGCAGACCATTCCGCTCGGACCCGCCGCGAGTCAGATCGCCATCAAACAACTCGGCACCAACGGCGGTGGGTTCTTCAATGTGAACTCCGCGCATCCCCTGGAGAATCCCACGCCGCTGTCGAACTTTCTGGAGCTGCTGGCGATCCTGCTGATTCCAGCCGCACTGTGCTACACGTTCGGCAGGATGGTGGGCGATCCGCGGCAGGGTCGGGCGATCATGATCGCAATGCTCGTTATCTTCGTGCCGCTGACGTTCGCAGTCTATCTGGCCGAGCAATCGGGTAACCCCCGCCTGGACGCTCTGCAGGTCGACCAAGCCGCGTCCGCGACGCACTCCGGCGGCAACATGGAAGGCAAAGAAGTTCGCTTTGGGATCGCACACTCGGCGCTTTGGGCGGCGGCGACCACCGCCGCATCGAACGGCTCGGTCAACTCGATGCATGACTCGTACACGCCGCTCGGCGGGCTCGTGCCGATGTGGCTCATGCAGCTTGGCGAAGTGGTGTTCGGCGGCGTCGGCAGCGGGCTGTACGGGATGCTGATGTTTGCGATGCTCGCGGTGTTCATCGGCGGGCTGATGGTCGGACGCACCCCGGAGTATCTCGGCAAGAAGATCGAATCATACGAGATCAAGATGGCCTGCCTGGTCATTCTGATTCCGCCCGTGATCGTGCTCGTCGGCACGGCGATCGCGAGTGTCACTCCGGCCGCCGTCGCGAGCGTCGCGAACCCGGGCGTACACGGCTTCTCGGAAATCCTGTACGCATTCTCCTCGGCAGGTAACAACAACGGCAGCGCTTTCGCCGGCCTGTCCGCGAATACTCCTTTCTACAACTTCGCCCTGGGTATCGCGATGTGGACTTCACGGTTCTGGTTGATGATTCCGGTGCTCGCGCTCGCAGGAAGCCTCGCGGCGAAGCAGACGACCGCTGTGACGGCAGGCACGCTCCCGACGCACACACCGCTCTTTATCACGATGCTGGTCGGTGTCGTGCTGATGGTTGGCGCGCTGACCTTCGTTCCGGCGCTCGCGCTCGGGCCGATCGTCGAGCACCTCATGATGATCGGGCAGTAAGCGGCTCTCCTGGCAAGGATCACAAACATGGTGACACCGTACGTTACCGGCAGTGTCGTTCGCCGCGCGATCGTGGAATCGCTTCGAAAGCTCGATCCGCGCGTGCAGGTCCGCAATCCCGTGATGTTCGTGGTCTTCATCGGCAGCCTGTTCACGACGGTGATTGGCATCGGCGCCTTGTTCGGCAATTTTCAAAGCGAAGGATCGCCGGCATTCATCCTGTCCGTGGCGGCCTGGCTGTGGTTGACCGTGCTGTTCGCGAACTTCGCCGAAGCTGTCGCCGAGGGACGTGGTAAAGCCCAGGCCGCGACGTTGCGGTCGATGCGACGGCGCGTGCACGCCAAAAAACTGCTCAACGACAAGCCGGGTGACTATCACACGGTCGAGGCTGGATCGCTCGAGCGCGGCGATCTGGTGCTCGTCGAAGCGGGCGACGTCATTCCGGCGGATGGCGAGATCGTCCAAGGCGTCGCGTCGGTGAATGAAAGCGCGGTGACCGGCGAATCGGCGCCTGTGCTGCGCGAGGCCGGCGGCGACTTCTCCTCCGTGACCGGGGGTACCCAAGTACTGTCGGACCGCATCGTCGTGCGTGTGACCAGCAAAGAAGGTGAAGGCTTCCTTGATCGAATGATCGCGATGGTCGAAGGCGCAAAGCGCGGGCGCACGCCGAACGAGATCGCGCTATCGATCCTGCTCGCGATGATGACGCTGATGTTCCTGCTGGCGACGGCCACCCTCGCGCCATTCTCGCAGTTCGCGGTGGACGCCGCGGGTGAAGGGTCCGTCGTCACTCTGACGATCCTGATTGCGTTGCTGGTCTGCTTGATTCCGACGACCATCGGCGGGTTGCTTTCGGCGATCGGCATTGCCGGGATGGATCGGATGGTGCGAGCGAACGTGATCGCGACCTCGGGGCGCGCGGTCGAGGCTGCCGGCGACGTGGATGTGCTGTTGCTGGATAAGACCGGCACGATCACGCTGGGCGATCGCCAGGCATTCGCGTTCCTCCCTGCGCCGGGCGTGACTGAGCAGGAGCTTGCCGATGCGGCCCAACTGGCGTCGTTGTCGGACGAGACGCCGGAGGGTCGTTCCATCGTTGTGCTGGCGAAGCAGAAGTTCCAGCTTCGAGGTCGCGATCTGGCGGGCACGATCCATCGCTTTCATAAGTTCTCCGCGCACACGCGCATGAGCGGCGTCGATCTTGAAGGGCGGTGTTTGCGCAAGGGCGCGGCCGACGCCATCCGAAGATTCATCCAAGAGCAGGGCGGCGCCTGGCCGGGCAAGATCAGCGAGAGCGTCGAGAAGATCGCACGCACCGGAGCGACGCCGATCGTGGTCGCCGACGGCCGCAAGGTGCTGGGCGTGCTCGAATTGCGCGACATCGTCAAAGGCGGCATCCGTGAGCGCTTCGCCGAACTGCGGCAGATGGGAATCAAGACCATCATGGTCACAGGCGACAATCGCCTGACGGCCGCGGCCATCGCGGCGGAGGCGGGCGTCGATGACTTTCTCGCCGAAGCGACCCCGGAAAAGAAACTCGAGCTGATTCGAAAGAACCAAGCCGAAGGGCGCCTGGTGGCCATGTGCGGCGACGGCACCAACGATGCGCCGGCGCTTGCGCAGGCAGACGTCGCGGTCGTCATGAACACCGGCACGCAGGCCGCAAAAGAGGCCGGCAATATGATCGATCTCGACTCGAATCCGACCAAACTGATCGAGGTCGTCGACGTTGGTAAACAAATGCTGGTGACGCGCGGTGCGCTGACCACGTTTTCGATCGCCAACGACATATCGAAGTACTTCGCGATCATTCCAGCGGCGTTCGCGGCCACCTATCCGGCGTTGGATGCGCTCAACATCATGCGGCTCGAGACTCCGCAGAGCGCGATGCTATCGGCGGTGATCTTCAATGCCCTGGTCATACCGATGCTGGTGCCGCTGGCCTTGCGAGGAGTAAAAACCCGGGCCACGTCCGCGGCGCTGTTGTTGCGGAGAAATCTGTCGATCTACGGGCTCGGCGGCATCCTGGCGCCGTTTGTGGGCATCAAGCTCATCGATCTGTTCCTTGCAGCGCTCGGCGCTGCATGACGCAACCGACGCCCTTGGAGAATCGTAATGAGCGAGCTACGTCCAGCTTTGACCGTGTTTGTCCTGCTGACACTCCTAACCGGGGTCGTCTATCCAGCCGCGATCACGAGCGTCGGGCAGTTGGCCTTCAACAGTCAGGTGAACGGTAGCCAGATTCAGCAGGGCGAGCGCGTGGTGGGCTCCCGACTGCTCGGTCAGCCGTTCACCAGCCCGAAGTATTTCTGGAGCAGGCCTTCCGCGACGGCGCCGCAACCGTACAATGGCGCCGTGTCGAGCGGCTCGAACCAAGGTCCGACCAACCCAGCACTGCAGAGCGCTGTGAGCGATCGTATCGCAGCGCTGCGCGGAGTCGATCCAGGCAATGACGCGCCCGTGCCTGTCGATCTCGTCACGGCCTCCGCTAGCGGTCTCGATCCGCACATCTCTCCTGCGGCCGCCGAGTATCAGGTGGCTCGGGTCGCGCGGCATAGAAACGCCAGCGAGCATGAGATTCGCAGACTCGTGCAACAGGCAACGCAGGGGCGCACGCTCGGCATCCTGGGCGAGCCGCGCGTCAACGTGCTCGAGTTGAACCTGTTGCTGGATGCTCAGCTTGGCCGATGATCGAAACACGCCCCGATCCCGATCAACTCCTGGCCTCCCTCAAGGCGGAGGAGGCAAGAGCGCGGCGTGGCAAACTGCGCATCTTCTTCGGCGCGAGCGCCGGGGTCGGCAAGACGTACTCGATGCTCGAAGCGGCGCGTGGCGTGCGTGCGAGCGGCGGCGATATCGCGATTGGATATATCGAGCCGCACGGGCGCGTGGAGACCGAGCGCTTGCTCGAAGGACTCGAGCAACTGCCGACGGTGGCAGTCCACTATCGAGGCACGACAAGGCGCGAGTTCAATCTCGACGCGGGACTGAGACGGCGGCCGGCGATTCTGGTCGTCGATGAGCTGGCGCACTCCAATCTCATCGAAGGCGATCCGCCGCCGCGTCACGCCAAGCGCTGGCAGGATATCGAGGAACTGCTCGACCAGGGGGTCAACGTCTGGACCACGGTCAACGTTCAGCACATCGAGAGTCTGAACGATCTGGTCGCGCAGATCACCGGCGTGCGCCAGCTGGAAACGATTCCCGATCGGATCTTCGATGAGGCCGACGAGATCGAGCTCATCGATCTGCCGCCGGAGGATTTGATCGCGCGGCTCAAGGCGGGCAAGGTCTATGTGCCCGAGCAGGCGGCCACCGCGATCGAGCGATTCTTCCGCAAGTCGAATCTGATCGCTCTGCGCGAGCTGGCGTTGCGGCGTGTGGCCGATCGAGTGGATGCCGCCGCGCGCGCGTCGGCGTTGTCCGATCGCACCTCGCGTGCCTGGATGGCGCGAGATCGCGTGCTGGTGGCGATCGGGCCGGACGAGCAGGCGGAGCAGGTGGTGCGGGCCGGCAAGCGCATCGCGGATGGCTTCGATGCGCTGTGGACCGTTATCTATGTCGAGACGCCGAAGCTGCTGAGTCTGTCCACCGCCGAGCGAAATCGCCGGATCGACTTGCTGCGTCTGGCGGAGTCGTTGGGCGCAGAAACCGTCACCCTCGACGGCCCCTCGGCGGCTCAAGCTCTGCTTGAGTACGCGCGCACCCGAAAAGCGACGCGTCTGGTGGTTGGGGCTCCGAAACGCAGGGGATGGCGAGGCTGGTTGTGCCGTTCGACGACGTATGAACTCGTCGGTCGGGCGCGTGGCTTCGACGTGATCGCCATTGGCGCTCCTGACGAGGAGCGGACTGCCGAGCAAACCGCAGAAGTTTCTCGGCCCGAGGTCGCCGTGCCGGTTCACTGGAATCGTTATGCGTGGGCGCTGACGACCAGTGCCATAGCCACCGTCATCGCCTTCGCGATGTTTCCATACTTCGAGCTGGCAAACATCGTTATGGCTTACGTGCTTGCTTCCACCATTGCCGCGGTTCGCTTTGGCCGGGGCCCGGCGGTGGTGGCAGCCGTGATGAATGTCATCGCGTTCGACTTTTGTTTCGTGCCGCCACGGTTCACTTTCTCGGTGGCCGATGCTCAATACATCGTCACGTTTACGGTGATGCTCATTGTGGCGGTGACTATTGCCAACTTGATGGCGAGCGTGCGGCAGCAGACGCGAGTGGCCGGCGCGCGGGAGCGGCGAACCGCTTCTCTCTATGCGATGAGCCGGGAGCTCGCCGCGACTCGGGGCGTTTCCAGTATGGCGCGCGTTGCGGTTCGGCACGTCACCGAAGTGTTCGATTGCAAAGCCGTCGTACTTCTGCCAGATGACAAGGGCAGGTTGCATCATCCGAATGAAGCGCCGGTCACGCGCTCGTTCACGAGTGCGGATCTGTCGATTGCGCAATGGGTGATGGACCACGGCAAACGCGCTGGCCTGGGCTCGGACACACTGCCGGCGGCGCCCGCGCTCTATGTTCCCCTGAGCAACGAGCGTCAACGTCTCGGAGTGCTAGCCGTTCTGCCCGAAAACCGCCGCCGTATTCTGTTGCCGGAGCAGCGTCACTTGCTGGAAACCTTCGCCGGCCAGCTAGGGCTCGCCATGGAGCGGGCGCAGCTTGCCGAGGCGGCCGAAACCTCTCGCGTGGCGGCTGAAACCGAGAGTCTGCGGAATACCCTGTTGGCGTCGATCTCGCACGATCTGCGCACACCACTGGCAGTGATCGCAGGCGCGGGCAGTACGCTTGCGCAGCGCGGACGAGAGCTCGATGAGGCATCCAGAAATATCCTGGCGCGCTCGATCGAAACCAAGGCGCAGGAGATGTCGGATGTCGTCTCCAACGTGCTCGATCTGATGCGCTTCGAGTCCGGACAGATCGTCCTGCGACGCGAGTGGGAAACATTGGACGATCTGGTGGGGGCAGCGCTTGCTCGTACCGAGGAGCGAATGCGTCGGCATGCCGTCGATATCGGCCTGCCATCCGATCTGCCGCCGCTGCATGTGGATGCGACCTTGATCGTTCAGGTGTTGGTCAATTTGCTCGATAACATCGCGAAGTACACTCCGTCGCAGACTCGCGTGTACATTTCGGCGCAGCTGCAGGGCGCTTTTATACGCGTCACGGTCGAGGACGACGGGCCGGGTTTGCCGCCGACGGAACGCGATCGGTTGTTCGAAAAATTTCAGCGCGGCGAGGATGAAAGCGCCGTAGTCGGCGCCGGCCTCGGGCTGGCGATTTGCCGCACTATCGTGCGCGCTCACGGTGGAGAGATCGTGGCGGACGATCGGCCGGGCGGGGGCGCACGATTTCAGTTCACGCTGCCGATCGAGGAGCCGACATCGTGACTCAAGCCATGCACCGAATCCTGGTCATCGAAGATGACCCCGCGATCAGGGGGGTTGTGCGCGTGCTGTTGGCCGCCGAGCAGTATCGAGTCATCGAAGCCGCTACCAGCGCGCGAGCGTTGATCGAGGCGCGCAGTCACCGGCCCGATCTGTTGCTGGTCGATCTGGGGCTGCCGGATGGCGACGGCATCAAGGTGATTCAGAGCGTTCGCGAGTGGTCCCTGGTTCCCATCCTTGTGTTGTCGGCGCGAGCGATGGAGGCCCAGAAAGTCGCAGCGCTCGATGCGGGGGCGGACGATTACGTCACCAAACCGTTCAGCGCGCCGGAATTGCTGGCGCGAGTGCGGGCGGCGCTGAGACGCAACGCGCGCACGGCGGAGCAAACGCCGGTGCTGCAGTTTGGCGAGATCAGAGTCGATCTCGGCCGGCGCGAAGCGAAGTCGCCGGGCGCAGAAGTTCATCTCACGCCACTGGAGTATCGAGTGCTCGAATCGCTGGCTCGGCACGCTGGGATGATCGTCACCGCGCAGCAGTTGATCCGGGAGGTCTGGGGGCCGGATCGAGCCGACGACACTCGCAACCTGCGTGTGTGTCTGAAAAACCTGCGCCAGAAGCTGGAACCCGATCCCGCAAGGCCCCAACACATCGTGACCGAAACCGGGCTTGGCTATCGGCTGCGGGTGGGCGAGTTCTAGCTGGAGCGCAGCGCACGTGCAGGGTTGAATCGCGAATGCGATCCCTTCACGATGCTCCGGTGAACCTCGATTCCAAAACTGTACAAAGTGTTCTCGCTGTCCTGGAAGGTAGAGGGAAGCTGGACGGAACAGAGCTGCACATTGAACGCAGACGGATCCACGGAGGAATGGAAGCTCGCTGCGTTGAGCGCATCATCGCGCGTTACCGGGACGGCGCTGGTCGAGACAAACGGGTGAGCTTCGTCGCCAAGCAGCTGCAAGGCGCTTTGGTTCGTGAAGCGTACGTGTACGAGGCCTTGCGCGATAACGGGATGTGTAACATCTCCCCGCATGCCTACGTCATCGACCATCTGCAGCGCAAGGAGGCTCTGCTGCTACTTGAAGACGTGCCACGCTCGTGCACATGGCCGTGGCGAGATCCGGCGGCTGCTCGATCTGTGCTTCAGCGCCTTGCTCAACTTCACCTCGCAGGTCCAAAGATCCCTACCGAGGAGTGGGACTATGAATCCGAGCTGCAGCGCTCGGCGCTCGCGACGCTCGACCTGCTCGATATCATGCGTCGCTCGCGCGATGGCTCTTCTCTGGTCAAGCGAAGCATCCGGCCGCTGAATCGATTGATCGGCTCGCTGCCCGCACGACGTGCAGCGCTGCTCCAGTATCCGCCGTATCACAACACCACGATCCATGGCGACGTGCACTCCGGCAATGTCATCCTGCGCCGTCGCCGTGGTCAGAGCGAGCCTGTTTTCATCGATTGGGGACGCGCGCGCTGTGGATCCGCACTCGAAGATGTGAGCTCCTGGCTCCAGTCGCTCGGCTACTGGGAGCCGGAGGCTCGAAGGCGTCACGATAGTTTGCTGCGCGACTATTTGCGCGCACGCGCAGCGGAGGACTCGTTGCCCAGCGACCTTCGGGCAGCGTACTGGATGGCTGGTGCATCGAACGCGCTCGCCGGCGCGTTGAGGTATCACTGCTGGTGCGCAATGAATGCGACCACGATTCGCGCGCGCGCCGCCGGTGCGCACGCGGCGGAGGGCTGGTTGCGAGTGATCGTCAGGGCCGATGCTCTTTCCGCATGACGGATCCTGCATGGAGGTGAGTTCGATCGTCGAATCTCAACAGCGTTGCGCATCGGTTGTGCCAGCCGATCACGGTCATCGATGCCGGGCCGGGTCTGAAAGATTCCCAGCGCGCCGGATTCAAACAATGGATGTGCCCGAGGATCTGGGAGATCACTCCTGCATGGGTCACGACAGCGACGCACTGAGTATTGTGCCGGCCAGCGATCTGGGCGATGCCGTTCAAGCTCCGGGCGCGAAATTCCGAATAGCTCTCGCCTCCGGGCCAGCGGAAATCTGGATCCTGCTGCGTAAGGTTTCTCTCCCAATGCTCGCGGTATCTGTGCCGTACATCATCCAACAGCTCGCCTTCCAGCTCGCCGCAGCTGATTTCCTTGAGCATGGCCGAATAAGTGACTGGCAGACCGGTGTGCTTCTCGATCTCGGTTGCTGTGTCCGCGGCTCGCCGCAAGGGACTTGAATAGAGTGCTGCGAGATTCTCGTGTCGCAGCCTTCGAGCCAGCAGCGCTGCCTGCGCTCTGCCTGCCTGGCTGAGTTCTACGTCATACCACCCGCTCAGACGCTGCAAGGGCTCCTCGTGCCCTTCAGTTTGAGCATGTCGGAGCAGCAAAAGAGTAGTGCCCACGATCGGCATTTCATCGAGCAGCAGCTATCGCTGTGCGGGCGTCAGCGATCGTCAGCAATCCGGCTACATCTGTATTCCGGGCGTGTGAGATTTGCCGATCCGAGTGAGCGTCGCGCCCATGCAGTCGAAACAACCACGCGCCGCCTGAGGCTGGCCTGCGCCGGCGCCTCAAAATATCAACGCAAGGATGCCGATGACGACGAGCAAGCCAATCAGGGAAAGGATGCCGACAGTGCTGGCGAGAAATTTGAACATGATGCCTGGCTCCACGCGCGGGATACCTGCATGACGATCGGTGGGGCCACCATGTTCCAGCGCTATGCACTCTCTGCAGCGTGCTGGCGGCGCACGGCCAATAGCTGCTCATCGGCTCCGATACTGCTCTGATTTTGTAGCTTCCGCATTCGGACTGCATTGAAACCATCAAGTCCTGGAAACGTTGTGGGCGTGTATCCGAGCTCGCGTGGGCCGGTTCACCAAGCGCGGAGGGCCTGCAGATCATGTCTTTTCAGCCTATCGTCCTGATCACGGGCGCCGCAGGTGACATCGGTGCGGCACTGATTGCAGCATTGCGCAGTCGGTACACGGTCGTGGGGCTCGATCGGCAAGGCAAGACCGCCGAATGTGAGCTGATCGAAGTCGATCTGACTAGCGATGATTCTGTGCGGCAGGCCTTCGATGAGTTTCGAAGACGCTTCGGAGAGCGGATCACCTCGGTGATTCATCTGGCCGCGTATTTCGATTTCAGCGGAGAAGAACATCCGCTGTATTCGAAGGTGAACGTGGAGGGAACGCATCGGCTGCTGCGCGAACTGCGCAACTTCCAGGTGGAGCGGCTGCTCTATCCGGGGACCATGCTGGTGCATGAGCCCGCGCGTGCCGGCGAGCGCATCGACGAAACCGCGCCGATCGCGCCAAAGTGGGCCTACCCAAAATCCAAGGCCGCGGCGGAGGATGTGATCCGCAGCGAGCACGGCAATATTCCAATTGCGCTGCTTCACCTGGCCGGACTCTACGACGATGAGACCGTCGTGCCGACGCTGGCTCACCAGATCGCTCGCATCTACGAGCGGGACTTGCAGAGCCATCTGTATTCGGGAAGCACCGCTGCGGGGCAATCGTGCGTGCACAAGGAGGACATGACCGAGGCATTCGTGCGCGCAATCGAGCGTCGCGGCCAGCTTCCACCGGAGCTGACGCTTCTGGTCGGCGAGGAGGAAGCGCCCAGCTATGACGAGCTGCAGGACACATTGGGTCGACTGATTCATGGCGCGGACGAGTGGGCAACGATATCGGTGCCGAAGTGGGCCGCGAAAGCGGGTGCGGGCCTGCAGGTCGCCGCCGAACCATTGATTCCCGACTCGATCGACCGTGGTGAGAAGCCGTTCATGCGTCCGTTCATGATGGACCTGGCGCAGGACCACTACGAGCTCGACACGAGCCTTGCGCGCAAGCTGTTGGGTTGGCGACCGAAACATCGGCTCATCGATACACTGCCGAGCATCGTTGCATCTTTGAAGCGCGACCCGGTGCGCTGGTATCGCATCAACGGTCTCACGCCGCCCGAGTGGCTCGAAACCGTGCAGGAAAAGGCACGGCATCCGGAGGTCCTGCGGCGCCGCTACGAAACGGAATTTCGCCGTGAGTACCACCGATATCGCTGGGCGCACTTCAGCAACCTGGCGCTGGCCGCCTGGTTGATCGTCTCACCGCCGATTCTCGACTATGCGCGAACTCCGTTGGCCTGGAGCGATGCACTGAGTGGAGTGGCGCTGCTGGTGCTGGCGAGTTTGTCCCTGTCGTGGCGTTTCGGGTGGGCGCGCTGGGCGAGCGCGGCGCTGGGCACCTGGATCATGTTCGCGCCGCTGGTCTTCTGGAGTGACAATGCGGCCGCCTATTTGAACGATACGCTCGTAGGAATGCTCGTCTTCGGTTTCGCCGTGGCGACACGTCCACCGCCCGGTGTGAATCCGGTCGCGGCCCTCACCGGCCCGACGATTCCGCCCGGCTGGGAGTACTCGCCCTCGGGATGGTTCCAGCGGCTGCCGATCATCCTGCTGGCGTGGGTGGGATTTCATATATCCCGCTATCTCACCGCGTATCAGCTGGGACACATCGACAACGTATGGGAGCCGTTTTTCGCCGGTGGTCCGGATCCGCAGAACGGCACGGAGGAGATCATTACCTCGAGTTTGTCTAAGGCGTGGCCGGTTCCCGACGCGGGCGTCGGCGCCTTGACCTATGCACTGGAGATCCTCACCGGCGTCATCGGCTCCGCTCGCCGCTGGCGCACGATGCCGTGGCTGGTCATCCTGTTCGGAATCATGATCGTTCCTCTGGGTGTTGTATCGATCACTTTCATCATCGTCCAACCCATTCTCATCGGCACCTGGTGCACCCTGTGCCTGATCGCCGCGGCGGCCATGCTCCTGCAGATCCCCTATTCACTCGACGAGATCGTCGCCACAGCGCAGTTCCTGATCCGCCGCAAGCGCGCCGGGCAGAGCGTACTGCGCGTCTTCTTTGTCGGCGACACGGACGAAGGCGAGCTGGACAAACGCGATGAGGACGACTTCGAGCGCAAGCCGGGCAAGCTCGCGAAGGAAATGGTGAGCGGCGGTGTGAGCACGCCGTGGAATCTGATCGCGAGCATCCTGGTAGGAGTGTGGTTGATGTGCACTCGCCTGACCGTCGGCGCCGAGGGCGTTCTTGCGAACGCCGATCATTTGATCGGCGCGCTTGCGATCACCGTCGCCATCACCGCATTCGCCGAGGTGGGCCGAGCCGTGCGCTATGTCAATGTGCTGTTCGGAGTTGCGCTGCTGATCGTGCCGTTCGTTTATGGCGCCAGCACACCGGTGATGCTGTCCGAAGTGGTATGTGGATTGTTGCTGATTCTGCTCAGCTTGCCGCGTGGTGCGATCCGGGGCCAGTACGGGAGCTGGAATCGGCGAATCGTTTGATCTGCGGAACGAGCAACTGAAGAGTCCTGAGTGAGCTTCGAAGATCTTCCAGTCTGGGGCAACGCCGCCATATTCGCGGCCGCTGCGGTGGTCGTATGGTTCGCGGGCGTCCGGCTCGCGCGTTGCGCCGATGAAATCTCGGAGCGCACCGGGTGGGGGCGTGAATTTCTTGGCATTCTGCTGCTCGGCGGAGTCACATCGCTGCCGGAGCTTGCGGTGGGGACAACGGCAACGCTTCGAGGCGTGCCGGCGCTGTCGGTCAGCGATGTGCTCGGTAGTGCCGCGGTGAACCTTGTGATCCTCTCGGTCGCCGATGCGGTAAGCGGACGTCGGGCGCTCACGTCGGTGCAGGGATCGCCGGGACTCATGCTGCAGGGAGTGCTTGGTGTACTGTTGATGAGCATCGCCACGCTGCCAACGATCGCGGGCGACCGACTGTGGCTCGGCGCTGGGATTTCCAGTTGGCTGATGGTAGCGGTGTATCTGGCGTCGATTCGCTTGATCGCGCGCACGAACGCCCCGCGTGCGTGGCAAGCCACAAGCACCGAGAAACGAGGTGCTGAATCGAAAGGCCGCTATGCGCAGATATCCACGCGCAAGCTGGTCATGATCACGGTGGTTGCGGGCGGCCTGATACTGGGCGCCGGATACCTGTTGGCGCGCACCGGTGAGTCACTCGCCGCACAGACCGGGTTGGGTACGAGCTTTTTCGGCGCCGTGCTGCTCGCCTTCGCCACGTCGCTGCCGGAGTGGAGCACCGTGCTTGCCGCCATGCGCATGAGGCGCTACGAAATGGCGATCGCCGACATCTTCGGCACGAATCTGTTCAATGTCACCATTATCGCAATCGTCGACTTCATGCATCCCGGCGGGCCGGTCCTGCTGGAGACGGGCGCGTTCGCTGCGTTCGGCGCGTTCCTGGCGGCCGCGTTGACCATTCTGTTCATCGTTGGGATGTTGGAACGCCGGGATCGCACTGTGCTCCGCATGGGGTGGGACTCCTTCGCTGTACTGCTGGGCTATATCGGCGGACTGGTGGTGTTACGTGGGCTCAGCTGATGTTTCGCGAGCCGGTTCTGTCTGCGATCGAATCCAAGCGTTCCAGAGATTGACGTGGGCGCAGGTGCGTCGACGTTGATCGGCGATCCGATAGAGGTGTTGACAGTTGTTAGGGTAAGTGCATACTTACCGTTAGTGACGTCTTACTAAGGTACCAAAGATGGTGGCTTCCTCGGCCAAAATGGCCGCGCTCGGTGATGCGACGCGGCGGCGGATTTTGGAGCTATTGGCTGAAACGCCAGCCTCCGTCATCGAGCTCAGCGAGCAGATGCCGGTGTCGCGACCGGCAGTGTCGCAACACTTGAAAGTGCTGAGCGAGGCGGGCCTGGTCATCCATCGCGTGGAGGGTACGCGTCACTTGTATCAAGCCGATCCGGATGGGCTCGCCGAGCTTCGTAAGTATCTCGATTCCCTGTGGGAGACCGCACTGGGGCAATTTCAGGCTGATGCGCAGCGAGCCGGAGCTGCACGTCGAACCGTCAAGAGGAAACGAAAATGAACCTCGCAATCGCCGCCGATCCTTCCTTACTCGTTCGCAAGACCATTCGCGTGGCTGTATCGCGCGACGACGCATACGATATCTTCGTTCGACGCTTCGGGCAATGGTGGCCGCTCACCACCCATCACATAGGTGTAAAAGCGGCGGAGACGGCTGTCATCGAACCCAAAGTTGGCGGTCGTTGGTTCGAGCGCGCCACTGACGGTACCGAGTGCGACTGGGGCAAGGTGAAGGTGTGGGATCCGCCAGCACGTTTCATCCTGGCCTGGAGCATCACCGCAGATTGGCAGTACGACGCCGAGCTCGACACCGAGGTGGAGGTTCGATTCATTTCGGAAGGCGAAGCAACTACGCGAGTAGAGGTCGAGCATCGCAAGCTCGAAGCCTACGGCGAGCGCGCTGGCATGATGCATGGAATCTTCGATTCCGAGAATGGCTGGAGCGGGCTGCTGCAGGCATATGCGCGTGCGGTGACGGAAGCGTAGCAATCGCAGAACTTCAAGCTCGATGAGGGGCATTCGTCCAGGCAGATCCACTGGGCAATGCCCCCGAGCTCATAACTAGCGCGTGGTTGTATCCACCGAACCTGCCTTGCCAGGGAAGCGCGCGAACAGCTGTGCGACTGCGCTGGCGATCGCATCGCGAGGATTATCCATATCCTGCTCGGTCAAACGACCTTCCGCCACGCCCTCCCAGATCAGCTGGCGCTTCTTCGCGTCCACGACGTCGATATTCGCGGTGCCGATCGGATAGGTTACCGTGTCGATATCCCGCCCATACATCGGCCAGGCATCGTACAGCCCGTAGCGATATCCATAGTAGCCGAATCCAACCGATCCGCCGGGCCGGGAGCGCACTTCGGTACGTTCTCGAACGTTCGCGTAGAAGTTCACCAGCAGGCTCGGATTCGCATCGACGTAGCGGTAGCCGCGCATCTCCATCTGCTCCTTCACGGCCGCTTTGAAATAGTCGGTGACGATGGTCGAGTAGCCCCCGCGATCGGTGCCAGTCTGTTCGGGGAAGCCGAAAGTGCTGTAGCTGGACAGGTTCGCATCGGGCGCCATGTCGACGCGAATGTCCGCCGTCCGCTGGGTGGCGCAGCCGGCGCACAGCAGGACAATTAGCACGCAGCCGGCGCTTGCTCTTGAAATCAGATGCATCATGGATTGTCCTCCTTCATCACCCAGTCCCTTGCGATCGCTCACGCGCATCGTTGGACG
This sequence comes from Steroidobacter gossypii, assembly GCF_016801985.1. Taxonomy (GTDB): domain Bacteria; phylum Pseudomonadota; class Gammaproteobacteria; order Steroidobacterales; family Steroidobacteraceae; genus Steroidobacter; species Steroidobacter gossypii. Next base: position 107,612 of record NZ_JAEVLS010000003.1, read on the forward strand.
AACGGTCGGTTCCGCAACGTTCGCCGCATGAATTGGTTCCTGTGCGGTGGCGGTCGGGGGGTAGGTGATTTTGCACGCGACGCCGAACGATGACGCACACTCTTGCTTGCTGACGGTCCGTGCGATCTGCTATCAAGGGCGTCACAATCTCCGGCTGCCCGAGAACGGCAAGAAAAATCTCAGCGGGCGCTGCGCGGAACCGGGGAGCGCGCAAACGGAATTCTTATGCAATCGATCCGGTTGGGATTCTGGGTGCTGTTGTTGTTGGCAGGAGAAGCCGCACACGGCGGGATCAACAGTTGGTCGGCACGCGGACCGTTCGGCGGCCCCGTCTACCAGCTCGCCGTTCATCCTTCGCAGCCGAATCTCGCCTTCGCCGTAGCGAACTCCGGGCTTTACAGAACGACCGACGGCGGCGACACCTGGAGCCGGCTGGTGCAGCTCACGCCTTTTTTCGCCAATTACGGCGCGGTGCAGTTCGATCCGGCCAATCCGAACCGGATTTACGCCATCGCTCGGGACTCGGGTCTGTGGCGATCGACCGATGGCGGCGACACATTCGTGAACATCAGCCCCTTGCTCACATCGGATCCCAGCAACTACGCAGTCGGCCTCGCGATTTCCGCCGATGGCAACACTATCTATTACTCCACCAGCGGGCAGCAGTTGTTCCGTAGCACCGATGGCGGCGCGAGCTTTTCCGAGCGCCCCAGGATGCCGGCGCCGGGCCACAAGCTGGTCGTGGATCCAGCCAACAGCTTGCGGGTCTATGCCGGGCGCTGGAACAACGCGCTGATGAGATCCGAGGATGGCGGCAATACCTGGATCGACCTGGCGCCGACCCGCGGCGTTGCTGACTTCGCGGTGACGCCCGGCTCGCCCAACATCCTGTGGGTGAACGGGACCGATGGCCTGTATCGCAAGCCGGATGATGGCTCTGCGTGGCCGTCGAGCCCACTGTTCCCGGGGTACACCGTGCATTCGGATCCAGCCGTGCCATCGGTTCTGTACGCCAGCCCGACCAACGGCGTTGGCTTCGTGCGCCGCTACTCGGCGGGCAGCTGGACAACGCTCAGCACCCTGCCGGCCCTTTTGAATACCGTCGCCATCGCGGCCAGCAACACTCAGTCGGTGCTTGCGGGCACGGGGGCAGGGGTGTTTCGAAGCGACAATGGCGGCGCTACCTGGGCGCGCTCGGACGACGGGCTTGATGCAAATTATGTGCGTCACCTGGCTACCGGTGCCGGCCGCGTCTATGCATCGACGGAACATGTCGAGATCGGCATCGGCGATGCGGACGAGGGCACATTGCAACGTTCTAGAGTGGCCGGTCCCATGGAGCCGGATCTGGCGATCAGCGCGGTCGGCGCGCATCCCACGGATCCAAACGTCATCCTGGCCGGCACCCACACTGGCGTGTACTACTCCTTCAACGGCGGCGCTTCGTGGAACCCGGGCCAGGCCACGCTTGTGCCGACCCGAATCGATGCATTCGCATTCGATCCGCAGAGTCCACAGAACATTTATCTGGCCCTGTCTCCGCAAGGAACTTCCGAAGCGATCATCCAGCGCAGCACCGACGGCGGCGCCACGTTCACACCGGTGGGTGGGGCTGGCCTGAACGACGTCCAGGCCACGCGCCTGCTCGTCGATCCGGAAGATCCCTCACGAATGCTGCTCGCCTCGGTCAATGTAGAGGGCAACAACGACGGCGTGTTCCGCTCGGTGGACGCCGGTGTCACCTGGAACAGAGTCCTGGCCAGTGAGGGCGGCTTCGACATTGCAATCAACCCCGCCAATTCCAGTCGCATGTATGCGCTGTCCGCCGGGGCTGTGCATGTCAGCGATAACGGCGGAGCCAGCTTCGCGCCGCTGCCTTCGTTCATGAACTATCGTTACGGTAGCCCGTACTCCATGGTGCTGGACCCTGTGATGCCCGATGTCGTGTATGTGCTCGGCACGAATTTCGAGTCGGCGATCCCCGCCGAATTCCCCGTGATGCGCTCTGTGGATGCGGGCATCTCGTGGGAGCGCATGCCCAGCGCTCCCGACTTTCAGTGGTTGCCGACCAGGGTCGCAATCAATGCCGCCGCGCCGACCACGGTGCTCGTCGCCACAGGCGCCGTCGGCGTGCTGTCCTTTGACATCGCACCGGACCTGGAAGTCAGGATCCTCGATCATGCCGACAATCGCGGCAGCGGCGCTCCGAACCACTTCGACGTGCGCGTTCATAACAACGGTCCACTGGCGGCAACCGGAGTCGCCCTGGATATCCACGCGCCGGACGGAGCGAGCGATGTATCGGCGGAATTGCCCGGCGGCACGTGCACAACCACTGCGGCCAGGGTGCAGTGTTCGCTGCCATTCGTGAAACTAACATCCGATGCAACGGCGCGAGTCAGCTACACATTGCCAGCAGCGGCCGAGTTGAATGTTCGAGCAACTGTGACTGCACGCGAGCGCGACACCGTCGCTACCAATAACACGGCCACCGGGGTGGAGACCGCGCCCCGGCTGATCGATCTCATCGTCACGGGCAGTTCGTCGGCGGCGACGGTCAGTACGAACTCGGCATTCGCGCTTACTTTCCAGGTGCGCAACGCCGGGCCGGACGTTTCGTCGAGCACGCGCTTGTCGATCGGCCTGGAGGGTGGCATCACCATCACGAGCGTCACGCCTTCTCGATGCAGCGCATCGGGTGCGACCGTGACTTGTGACTTCGGCGCCAAAGCGAGCGGTGAGAGCGCATCTGTCACTGTGAATGCGACCGCGGCAGCTGCTGGAACACTGCTCGCCACCGCAGCAGCCATCCATGCATCCGATGCAGTAGATGCGAATGCAGCGAATGACAGCGCCTCGGTGCAGGTCACGTCCCGATCGCCGGGCTCTGGTGGTGGTGGCGGCGGTGGCGGAGGCGGAGGCATGTCACTTCATTTCGTGCTCTGCCTTGCTTTGCTGGCCTTGACGGCGCGTCGCCCAGGAAGGTCGTGTGAGTTTCGCTGGTAGGGACGCCGGGATGGCTGATCTCCGGTAAATGATCGTTGCATCGAATCGATTTGCCAGCTGATCGAATGCCAGAGGGGACGGCGCCGGCGATGACGGTTCTTCGGAAAACTCTTGGCGCGCTCGTGGTCAACGCCGCCATCACATTGGCTTTATCATACTTCGTTCGAGCAGTGATGATCACGCCACATGTCGCGGTATGGGACTATGTTGTGTTGATCGCGGCCAGCCTCACTCATTTCATCTACCTGAGAGGAGAGAACATCGAAGATCGGCCTCGCTGCTTGCAGTCTTCTGCTTAACGCCATAGTCATCTTTGTGGTGGCGTTTAGCATCTTTGGTGACGCTCCATAGCCTGGAAACGCAAGGCGGTCCTGTGGAGCTGAGCGTTTTCTCTCCAAGGCGGCAACGCTGGAGAACCCAGAGAATGACGAGCATTGCGAGTCAGCGCTCCCCGCTCGACGTGTAGATCGCACGCTCGATCTTCCCAGACGGTTCACAACGAGCTCGATAGCCGTTTCCGAGGGGCTCCACGCTGACCTGGTCTTCGGCGACGAATTCGAAGCGCAGGACGACGAGGTTCTCGCGGAAAACGTACGCGCCGTCTTTCTCCTTTCGTGCGATGCCTTGGATCTCACACCTGTGGCGCTCGCGCGCGAACGTGAGCAGGTGGAAGCACATTAGATTCGTATCCCGGGCGGCAATGGTAAGAACGTCCGTTGCCGCGACCATCTTCGGGGAGCTGAGCACCATTCCGCCAGGTGTGACGATCGTATGGGTTGGATCGTCCAGAGGAGCGACCGTGGCAATCTGGTGCAAACGACTATAACGAAGGGGCGACGCGCCAGGAGAAGTTGGACAAGAACTGCCGAGCGGGGAGTCTTGAGCGATTGCGGTAGCAAGCACAAGACACATCCCGAGGCATGTGAGCACGCCCGCGCGGTGGTGATCCGGCGACGACCAACCAGAGTTCAGCATAAGGGGTTCAGCATAGGGGGTTCAGTGGATTCCACAGCGGCTCGCTCTTGCCGTGCAAGCGACCTTGAAATGCGGTGTCTCAGAATGGTCAGTGACGAACCATTCGGCTCCCGCGGCGAGGCGCCAATTCGATAATAAACAAGTGATAGATATGGACATCATCAAATGATAGGCGCAGAACATTGCTGGTCGGGTGCGGAACCGAATCATGTGGCTTGCGTTCCACACCCGCCGTGAGCAATGTCGCTCGCCTTTTCCGAGTGGAGAGAATCATGACCGAGCAGAACCGTAACGAGCAGAACCGTAACGAGCAGAACCGCAACGAACAGAATCGCAACGAACAGAACCGTAACGAACAGAACCGCAACGAGCAGAACCGTAACGAACAGAATCGCAACGAACAGAATCGCAACGAACAGAATCGCAACGAACAGAACCGAAACGAGCAGCGCCAGGAGCGTTGATCGGGCGCATGTGAACAGGAACGTTGCAGCCGCCGGGCTTGCCGGCGGCTCGAGGCGGCAGGATGAAGAAGTTCGAGCCCGAGGATCTGAATCATTATCAAACCATCGATGCACTCGCCGTGACCGCCGACGGTGAGTTCATTGCGTGCCGAATAAAATCCGTCGATTCGCAGGCCGACTCTTACCAGTCGAAGATCTGGCTGTTTCGCACCGACGGCTCGGAAGGCAGGCAGTACACCTTCGGTAGCAGTTACGACGATTTTCCTTCGTGGTCGCCGGACTGTACGCAGCTGGCGTTTCAGTCCGATCGCGCGGATCAGCAGCCGCAGATCTATCTGATCTCACGCGCTGGGGGCGAGGCTCGACAGCTGAGTCATTTCGAACAAGGCGTGGTGTCGATGGCCTGGTGCCCGGACGGTACGCGGTTGCTCGCATTGTGTCCCGTGAAGGTTGATCCAGAGCGCCGTGGCGAGCGCGGCAGCGGCGAAGGCCCCAAGAAGGACGCGCCGGAGTTAGTGTGGCGATTGCCGTACAAGACCGACGGGATCGGCTACACGCTGGGACGTGAGATCCATCTATTCATCATCGATGTCCGCACCGGTGAGTGCCGCCAGATCACCGATGGGCCATATGACGTACGCGGCGCATGCTGGTCGCCGGACGGTAAGCAGATCGCGTATTGCAGAACGCGCAACGAGCGGGCCGCCCATTGCACGGATCTATGGAGCGTGGCTGCGGATGGGAGCAACGAACGTCAGCTGACGCACGACATCGCTGTCGTGCAGTTTCCGAAGTGGTCCCCCGATGGCCGCTGGATTGTATTCTCCGGTAGCGAGGACGAGGGTGACGCGCAGGTGCGTCTCTGGCTGCTCGATGTTCGCGCGGGCCGCGCGGCGGCGCTTGGACAGGACTCGATCGAGGTCGTATCGGGCGACGGCGTCCGGTGGTCGCCCGATTCGGCGGATGTCACATTTGTTCTCGCACGCAACGGGCGGCAGGTCGGGGCGAAGGTTTCGGTACCCCGAGGCGATCTGAGCGAACTGATTGCGGAGGACACGCACATTGGCGAGTTCGTGTGGGTGCGCGATCAGATGGTGTATACGGCCGAAAGCGCCGCTGCGCCGGCCGAACTATTCATACGCCGCGGCGGCGAGCAAAGCTCACGCCAGTTGAGCCATGCGAATCCGTGGTGGTCGGAGCGCGCCGCGCATCGCATGCAGCTTCGTAAATTCATGGTGCCCGATGGAGAAGGCGGCGAAGAACAGATCGAGGGGTGGTTGCTTTTGCCGGCCGATGCGCAGCAGCCCGTCCCACTGCTCGTGGACGTACACGGCGGACCGGCGAGTTACGCGCTCTTGTCCTATATGTGGCATCCGCATTGGTCGGTGCTGTGCTCGCGAGGTTGGGCGGTGCTGGCACTGAATCCGGTGGGGTCGAGCAGCTATGGTCGCGAGTTCGCGAGCCGTTTGCGGGGGCACTGGGGTACTCGTGATCTGGATCAGCAAATCGCGGCCGCCAAAGTCTTGCAGGAAGAGGGTGTATGCGACGCTCGTGTGGCCATCTCCGGCAAGTCCTACGGAGGGTACATGGCCGCTTGGGCGATAGGTCATACCGACCTGTTTCGCGCGGCGATCGTCATCGCGCCGGTCACGAATCTGGAGACACACTACAGCACCTCGGATAGCGGCTACTACGCCGATCCGTATTCGATGTACGGCGAGCCGTTTATCGAACGAGAGAAGACACGGCGTTTGTCCCCGATGCAACACGTCGAGCACGCCCGCACTCCGACGCTGATATTGCAGGGCAAGGACGATGAGCGATGTCCGCGGGGCCAGGCGGAGGATTTATTTGTGACGTTGCTTCGCAGCGGGGAGACGCCCGCGGAGATGGTGCTCTATCCCGGTGGAACGCATCACTTTTTCGAAGAGGGTCGGCCGTCGCATCGGATCGATGCAGTGGTGCGGCTGGTGGGTTGGCTGGACAAATGGATCGATGTGCCCCTCGAGAGTGCTGGAAGCAACGACAGCAAGCGTAGCGATCGTCAATAGACGGGAACGTTCCCGATACGCGAGCCATTGCGATAGGCGTCCGGTCGGACGTGCACATTTCACGTTGTTTGTTGGAGGTATCGATGGCTACGAAGCAGAAATCGGCGGGGCGATCGCAGCGGCGTTCGCAATCGAAGAAGGATTCTCTCGGCGGCAGTGACCTGTTGATGCTGGAACTGCAGGAGATCTATAGCGCAGAGAGCCAGCTGGCGCGGGTCATGCCGCGCGTGATCAAGGCGGCGGAAGCCGAGGGATTGCAGCAGATGTTGGAGCAGCGCATGGAGCAGGGCGCGCAGCTCATCGAAGATCTGGAAGCCGCGTTCGAGGAGATGGAGGCGAGTCCCGGGCGCAAGAAGAATGTCGCGGCCGAGGGTCTGATCAACGATCTGCGCGAGCACATCCAGGAAATCGAAGCTGGGCCCGCGCTCGACGCGGTGTTGATCGCCGGAATCCAGAAGACCGAGCACTATTGTATCGCCGCTTGGGGTACTTCCCGCGCGTTGGCGAAGGCAATGGGAATCGAGTCTGTCGTTGAGTCCATGGAGCGCGCGCTCAAGGAAGGCAAGGAGCTCGATGAACAGCTCACGCAGCTCGCCGAGCAGGAGATCACGCCAGCCCTGATGGCCGATGAGGATGCCGAGGACGCGGCCGAGGAGGAAGAATCCGAGGGCGAGCAAGCATCCAGTCGCTCTCGCCGCGGATCAGGATCGGAGCGTCGCGCTCCTCATTGATCTTTGTGTCTCTAGCCGGCTCCCATGATATGGCCACTTATCGTGGGAGCCGCGCCATCGGCTGAGGGAGCGTGTATTAAATCCCGCAAGCACCTATAGGCGGAGCGCTAGTGGCTCGCGCTGGGACTCGCACTCCGGGGATGAGATAGCGGCGGTTCGCTATCTTGATCGTGGCCGTGCGATGCCGGGTACTGAACTTCCTGTTCGACGCGAGTCGGGTGCGGTCTACCAACCTGCCCGCGAACGTTCCTGGCTGCCTTACGCGCCGTCTTGCCGAACGCACCTGGTCGGATTTCCGGGGAGGCGTCAACGTCGACTCCGTCGGGTTCGACACCGACCCGATGCGAGTAAACCATTTTTCCTCCCAGGTATGCGGTGTAGCCCATCGTGGCAACGCCCGCCAATCCCAACAGCCAATAAACGGCGCCGACTCGTTCGCGACTCATGCGTGCTATCGCCATTGCGCTCGTCAGCGCGACCAGGCCCGTGTTCAAGTTACGATGGGTGGCCAGCATCTCGTGTGCTTCGCCTTCGGCCCTGACGGCCGCTTGCGCGGCATAGCCGGCCGCTGCGGTGATCACAGCGCTGCCCGCAGCGATCGGCATCAGACATTGACCGACTCGGCTGAGTGCGGCGTTGTCTGTGACATGCCCGAGCGCATCCAAGGCCAGCGCGGTAGGCACCAGCGCCAGTGGGAAATGCACCAGCGACGGATGTACTTCGTGCAATCGCATGGCCATGGCTTCACCATCCGCGCTCGTTGACTTCAGATAGCAAGACAAAGGCGCATGAAGCGCTTTGGTTCCATGAGGCGTGGCGCCGCGGCTATCGGCCGCTGCGGACCATTTGTATGGGCCCGCCCCAACCTGGTCGCTCGCGATGGCCGGGATTTCGACGACCGTGCTAGCATCGGCTGACCGGGGCAGGGCAGCCTTCAAATCTCAAGGAACAGGAAGTATGAGAAACGGGTATCTATCGTTGCTGATCGCCAGTGTGCTGGGCATGGCTTCGACGGCGTCGGTCGCCGCCGTCTGTGCATCCAATGCAGCATCATCCAATACAGACGCGGCCGTTGCGTATTCCGCGGATGGTCAAGTACACATCTTCCATTCGCTCACCAATGGCAATCTGGTGCGTCGATTCGGCAATCCGGGCAATCCGGCCGGATTGAACGTTGAAAATCTCGGCGGCGTTGCCGGCTCCGAGCCGTCGGCGGCTTCATGGGGGCCGGGACACGTTGCAACCTTCCTTCGCGGCAGCAACGGCGCGCTGTGGTACTTACAATGGGACAACGGCTCGTACAGTAACTGGCAGAGCCTGGGTGGGACCGTGACCTGGAATCCGTCAGTCGTCGCGACCGCGCCCGGTCAGATGACCGTGTTCTATCGTGGCGCCAACCAGCAACTCTACTATCTGGATTACAACGGCGGCTGGAGCGGACATCAAGGCCTGGCCGGCGTACTCACATCGAGCCCGGTGGCCGTCTCGTGGGGTCCGGGTCATGTCGCCGTGTTTACACGAGGCCAGGCGAACGATATCTGGTTTCGTCAACGCATCAACGGCGTCTGGGGCCCGTGGGAAACTCTCGGCGGTAACTTCGCAGGTCCCGATCCGGCGGTCGCCTCGAGAGGTCCCGGCCTGATCGACGTTTTCATGAAGGGCAACGACAATCAGTATTACGTGAGGAGCTACAACGGCGCCTGGACGCCCAACTGGTTGAAGATCGACCTGCCCCCCGCAGTCTTCAATCGCGTCTCCGAGCCTGGTGCGACCGGCAATCCGAACGGCACGGTCACAGTGTTTGGTCGTGGCATGATCCTGCAGGGACACAACGGCAATCCGGACACCATCGCCATTTTCGCGAAAACTTCTCCGGATGGTCTGAACTGGTCTGCCAGCTGGCAGGCTCTTCAGACGGTGACCGGCCCGAGTGTCAGCACCACTGCCGCCAATCCTGAAGCAGCTGCGACAGGATACGGCTCGTGGACGGTAGCGAACCCCGTCTCCAACGGCGGGCCGCTGGTACTTTGCACGGGTCCTTAAGCAGTGAATGAAGCACGGGAGCGCACAACGCTCCCGTGCTTCCTCTCAGAACTGTTGGATGAGCCTGTTGACGCGAGCGGCCAATCAGAAGCTGTAGATGACGCCAAGGAACGCTCGTCCGGCGCGGCCGGCATCTTCGTCGATCAGGGGACTGTCCTTTATCTCGCTGGGCAGCGCTTCGTAAGCCACCTGGCCGAAGAGCCGCCATTTCTCTGCAAACGGCACCGCCGCGGCCAGGCCGACGTAGGGAACGACTGTGCTGTCGGGCTGGTACAGCGGCACGCCGCGCTCGACCTCTTCTTGCAAGGTTCCGTAGTAGTAGTTCGCAAGATCTTCGGATAGAAACTTGACTCCTACGCGCGGTGTCAGCATCACGCGAGAAGACAGGCGTATCGGATAGCTGTATCCGAGGTCGGCCTCATAGCCTTCGCTCGCGCCAGTGACATCGGCTCGTAACGAAAGCTCGATCTCTCCGGCGTCACCGCGCCAGCTGGCGGACATGCCGACATCGGCGCCGTCATCGCGATCTTCCAGCAGGTCGCGATCGATGCCGCGCGCGGCCAATTCGCTCCTGCCGAAATCGTCGGCATCCACCGCGTCCAAGCGGCCAGCGACGAACCCGTCGATCACGAAGGTCTCGCTTCTTACGAGGTGATAGCCCAGTGACAGGCCACGCCAATAGACACGTTCGCCCTCATAGCCAATCAATGGAAAAGCCCGCACGGTGGAGTCTTCGCCGGCGTACAAACTCTGGCGAACGCCTGCGGCTGCGCCGACGCTCCAGTTCGATGGCGCTACGTCGGCGCGATCTTCGCCTTCCTTGACGACTTGCGCGAACAGCAACTGTAGGGGCGTCATCAGCAGGACGACGATAGATGAAAGAGCAGGTGCGATGCGCATGACACGGTCCTTATGCGTCCAGGGTGATATGTAACAGAGTCACGCGCGCATCTGCGCGGTCGGCGCAGAGTGTAGCTGCCAATGCGTCCAGCGGCGATAACCGTCATCAGGCTGACATCTTCCTGAGACCCAACTGTCACACGCCGATCTCATATTGCCGCCCCTGTAAAGTTTCCTACATGGGATCGGTATGTCGAGTCATGTTCGCGGTGTGAATTGGCTGATTGCAACGGCTGTTGCCGCGGCGCTATCGCAAGGTACGGTCATGGCTCAGGAGCTCTCGACCGAGCAGACGGAGCTGAATGAAGTGCGGGAGGTGGTGGTGTACGCCACCCGTTACCGAGACCGCACTGCCGATATCGCACCCGTGCTCAGCTATGACCTCGAGTACTTCCAGAAGTTCGAGCCGAACACCGTGGGCGACATGCTGAAGCGGGTGCCTGGGGTTGCCTTTGTTGGTTCGGATATCGCGGAGTACGACGGTGCTCAGCTGCGCGGCTTGGGCGGTGGCTACACGCAGGTGTTGATCAACGGCAAGAGAGTCCCGGGCGCCGGTGACGACCGCTCGTTCTGGGTGGATCGCATTCCGGCGGAAATGGTCGAACGCGTCGAAATCCTCCGCAGCAACAGCGCCAATCGCAGCGGCGACGCGGTGGCCGGCGCAATCAACATCATCCTGCGCGACTCCTATTCATTCGACGGCACTTATGTTCGCGCCGGTCTGAACCATTGGTACGACGGCGAAGCGAATCCGACCTTCGGTGCGGTGACCAGCGGCGATTTCGCCGGTGGTCGCATTCTCGCCGGCGTCAATATTCAGGATCGCTATCGCGCCAAGGAGAAGCGTTCCGATCGCTTCAGCGATGCCTCGCAGGAAGAACTGGTCAGCTGGGAAGACCAGACCGAAGTCAAGGATGGTCGCGACTATTCGGCCAACCTTTCCTACATCGTTGACGTTGGCGACGCCGCTCGCCTGACCCTCGACGGCTTTTTCGTCAAGACCGACCGCGATGTGACCGAAGTGTCGTTCGAAGAAGAACTGGACGACGGGCAGACCATCGACGCCCGCGTCCCCGGCCTGAACCCGATCGATCAGAAGAACTGGGGCTTCGGCGGCGAGTTCGAGTTCGACATGATGGGCGGCGCCACTGAAATCAGCGTCGACCACGCTCGCTTCCAGGACGACAGCTCGACCACCGAGGAGACGCACTCCTACATCAGTGAGGTGAGCAACTGGGACCGGGTCTGGAGCATCGACGGCGCCGATTGGGATGGTTCCGAGGCCGAGGCGGAGTCCGTGGACGCCAGCGACGCCGAGACGGGATTCAAGCTGGCCCACAAGCGGCCGCTCGGCAGTGATGTGCGAATGGAATTCGGCGTCGATTACCGTCAGAAGAAGCGCGACATCACTTATACGACGCTGGAGTGGGAAGCCGAAGAGGAAGGCGACCCGGTGATGTACGAGCCGGACAGCATCATCACCAGTGTGATCAAGGAAAAGCGCCTCGACCCGTACATGCAGTTCTCCGGCGACGCCGGCAAGCTGAGCTGGGAATTGGGTCTGCGCTACGAGACCACCGATTCGGACATTCGCTACGTCGAGGATGGCGCCGTCGAAGGCGCAGCCAGCACCGACTACGACAAGCTGCTGCCGTCGGTCCACTTCAAATGGGACGTGAGCGAGTCGGATCGCATAAGTCTGTCGCTGGCTCGCAGCGTCAAGCGCCCGAATTTCAACGAGCTGATCCCGGCGCTGCTGGATGGCGAGTACGGTGACAATGACTACATCGGCAATCCACGGCTCGAGATGGAAACCGCCAATGGCGTCGACCTGGGCTACGAGCGTCGGCTCGGCAGGCAGGGGGTGGTGGGCGTCAATCTCTTCTATCGCAGGATCGAGAATCTGATCGAGCTGACCAACACCGGAATCGCCGGCCAGGACGCGCTTGCGAGCATCGGCGAGGATGAGCTGGACGACGAGGATTTCGCCGGTGACTTCATGGACGATTATATGGATGAACATCCGGGCGCTTCCAAGAGGGAAGCGCAGGCCGCCGCCGATGCGGCGTTGCGGGCCGCGGTGGCGGACGCCGGCGGCGAATTCGAACCGGACAGCTGGCTGTTTACCTCGGAGAACGTCGGCACCGGCAAGGTGTATGGCGTCGAGCTCGATGTTTCCACCCCGCTGAGCGTGCTGGGCTTGCCGAACACCGGCGTGTTCCTCAACTACTCCTGGGTGAAATCCGAAGTTACCGATTTCCTGGGTGAACGCCGCTTCAACGACCAGGCCAAGAGCGTCTACAACATCGGCTTCATCCACGATCTGCCGGTTCTGGACGTGTCCTTCGGCGCCACCTATCGCAAGCAGGGCGACGCGTTCAGTCGCGTGCTGGCCGAAGAAGTGACCATCAGGTATGGGGACGAGCTGGATCTGTTCGTCGAGAAGCGCTTCGGCAATAACTTCTCCGTGCGCCTCTCCGCGAACAACCTGCTGGATGCCTCGAAGGACGAGATCTTCCACAAGTTCGACAACATGGACGATCAGATCGACCGCGACTACGACGAGTTCGAACTGGAAAGCGAAGAGGCGGGTCCGTACTATCAGATCGTCGCGCGTTGGGCGTTCTAATTCAGGCGAAATCTTTCGGTTGACGGAAGCAGCCGGCGTGCGCCGGCGCTTTCACAGATAATGAAATCAAGATGAATACGAACATGAGCCGGCCGCTCGCGCTGCTCGCGGTGGCGCTGCTGGCCGGTTGCGGCCAGGGAGAGGGGAGGGATGTCGCCAGCTCCAAAACGCCCGCTGCGGCCGCTCGCGTCGCGGTGGATCAGGATCTGCCGGTGCCTGCCGAAGGTACGCCCTTCGGGGCAGTGCTCTGGTCGCATCCGACCGATCTGGCGCGCAGCTTGGTGGTGACCGCATCGGGCAACGCCGGTGTGACCCTCAGCACTCTGGATGGGCAATCGCAGGGCAGCTCCTCTGGTTTCATCGCTGATGCCATCGCGCTGTCGTACGGTTTCGATACCGGCGCAGGCCAGGCGCCATTGTTTGTGGTCCATGACCGCGGCACCGCCGCGCTGCGAGCATTTTCCATCGATCCAGGAACGCTCGAGTTGCGATCCCTCACTGCTGCGCCCCTGCTGTTGGAGGCGGAGCTCACAGGACTCTGCCTCTATCGAAGTTCGACCACTGGCAAATTCTATGCGTTTGCCGCCACCGATCCCGGCCAGCTACAACAGTGGGAACTATCGCCGCGGGATGGCGCGATTCAAGGTCGCCTCGTGCGAAACATTGCAGTCGGTGCGGGCGCCGGCCACTGCGCCGCCGATGAGATGGAGCAGGTGGTGTACGTCGCCGACGAAGCGGTCGGCATCTGGCGCATCGCGGCCGAACCCGAGGCCGATCTCGCGTCACGCGAATTGCTGGATCTGACCGCGCCGCGCGGACATCTCGGCGAGGAAGTCAAGGGACTCGCTCTGCTTCATGGCGCGACGACGAACTACCTGCTGGCCGCAGACGAAGATGCTGCGGCGGTCTATGTTTATAAACTGCCGGAGGCCAAGCACGTCGGCAAGTTCACGCTAGCGGGTGTCGAAGGTGCGAAGTTTGAATCGCTGTGGGCCGGCTTCGCACCGACGCCGCGCGATGCGGGGGTCGTACTGATCCCGGACGAAGGAGAAACTGCTGCCTTCCGCATGCTGCGATGGGACGCCATCGTCAGCGCGCTAAAGTTGCCGGCCGAAGGAGCTCGCGATCCGCGAAAGGTCACGCCGATCGCCGTGAACACCGTCGAACCGGTGGTTGAGACGGAGCAGGTCGAGGACTACGGTGACGCGGCCGACGATCCGGCGATCTGGGTGCATCCCACCAAGCCGGAGCTCAGCCTGGTGATCGGCGCGCAGAAGAAACGTGGCATCGAAGTTTACGATCTGAGCGGAAAGCGGGTGCAGGTGCTCGCGGTGGGGCGCACGAACAATGTCGACTTGCGCCAGGGCGTATCGCTCGGAGGCAAACGACGGGACATCGTCGCCGGATCGAATCGCGATCACCGAACGCTCACGTTATACGAGATCGATTCAGCCACCCGAAAGCTGACTGATGTGGCCGCGGCGCCGATAGCCACCGGCCTTCGCGATCCCTACGGTTTGTGCATGTATCACAGCGCGAAGAGCGGCAAGCTCTATGTGTTCATCAACAATCCGGACGCCGGCGAGTTTCGGCAGTGGGAGATTCAAGCCAGCGGCTCCAAGCTCACCGGCAAGCTGGTGCGTGAGTTCACCGTCGGCACGCAAGCGGAAGGCTGTGTGGCCGATGACGAAACCGGCGCGCTCTACATCGCGGAGGAGGACGTCGGCCTGTGGCGATACGCGGCGGAACCGGATGATTCTTCGCCACGTCGGCAGCTGGATTCGACCGGCGATGCCGGTCGTCTGAAAGACGACGTCGAGGGTGTCGCTATCTATCGCGGCCAGGATGGGGTCGGATATTTGATCGTGTCGAACCAGGGCGCCGACAACTACGCGGTCTACCGGCGCGAGGGCGAGAACGACTTCGTCGGGTTCTTTTCCATCGTCGCCAACGACGAGTTGGCCATCGACGGCGCGTCGGAAACGGACGGCCTGGATGTGACCAGCGCACCGCTTGGCCCGCTTTTTCCGCACGGCCTGCTGGTGGTGCAGGACGGCCGCAATATCACGCCGGTGGAACGGCAGAATTTCAAGCTCGTTTCCTGGGAGCACGTCGCTACCGCGCTAGGCCTGCAGCAGCGGTAATCAGGAGGGCGTAACACCTGGCGTTCACAGCCCTCCTGTAAATCGTCCCGGCCTCGGGAGTTCACCGTGCCGGCGTGCAACTCCCGAGTGACAAATCCGCAGGCCGCCGCATAATCGACACAATGAAAACCATTGTGCTGATTCCAATCCTGCTGTCGCTGCTCTGTTCTGGATGCGCGAGCATGGGTGGCGCAGGTGGTGAAGAGGAGCCGACGCTGATCGATGCGGCAGGCGATTCGCCAGCCGAGGTGGCCGCGTCGCTCGAGCAAGCGGCGCCCGCTCCGGAAGTGGGTTCGAAGCAAGCAGAAGGCGAGGTGCCCCTGGCGGTCGCCGAGTCCGAGCCGCCCAGTGACAAGCCCGAGGAGGTCATCGTCCATGGCCGCAATCTCAACCGTCACCAGGTGATCCAGGATCTGGTCGCCGAAGCGCAGAGCGTGCTTGCCGACGTCGAGCTTCAATACGTCTTCACTGGCAAGGGCAAGAGACAGATCCTCCGCGGCCGACCCGTTGCCTTCGCTCTATGGAACGAGACGAAGCAGGAGTGGACCGTCGCTCATATCGAGCTGCCGCGGCCGCCCATCAAGTGGCAACCCGGTCGCAGGCCCTTGCCGTTTCGCATGCTCACGCCCGGTATCCAGGCCAAACACGTCAAGGGCACCGGCGCCGAGCGGCTGATGTTTGCGTTCTCCCAGGACGGCACTCCGTTGAAAGTGTACGGCCGCAAATTCCCGGTCTTCGACAACAACCTGCTCAGACGCGGGCAGTGGCGTGCCGTGGTCCAGACTGCGAAGCCCATCATCTATCTGCCATTCACCGAAGATACGTTCGACCCGGGCCTGGTCAGCGCGGGCAGAGAGTTTCTCGTCGCCACGGCGCGCCAGGCGATCGAGGAACTGCGTCTCGCGGAGGTGCCGAGTGCGGCCTTTCGTGGCGAATTGCTCGCCGACTCGATTCCACTTCAGGTCATCACCACGCTTGCAGTCATCGAGCAGACGGATGACGCCGATTACGTCAGCAAGCAGACGCTCGCCTTCGACGAGGTGCTGAACCAGTACGGGTTGAAGCAGGAAGAGGCGTATCGGTACAGCGTCTCCAGCGCCAATGCGCTGGGCCCCATGCAATTCACCAATCGCCGGGGCAACGGCACCTATTCGCTCGTCGTCAGGCGCTGTCCTCGCGCCAAGCTCGATCCGGTGTTCGAGAGCGGCGCGACGAATCTGTTGAACGCCATGAAGGCGGCAGTCTGCCTGCTCGATCTCGAACTGGCGGGGATGCGAGCGGATATTCGTCGCGCGTATCGCGACAATCCCGCCGTGCTCGGCATCTTTCCGGTCGCCGCATATAACGGCGGACCGCGCAATGTCACGAAGCTGCACCGTGTGCTGACTCGAATGAAGGTCAAGCTCGATGAACTGAGTCGCCCCGGAGTGCAGCTCGCCGAAGCGCCGGTGAAGTGTCCGTGTGTCTGGAAGGCCGTGGGTACGGAAATCCGTCCGGTCCCGATCCCGAGATACAACAATGAAAACCGGTGGTACATCGAGAAGTACCAGAGCATCGTGAGTCTGTTCGAATAGCAGTGTCAAAAAATTGTCGGCGACGATGCACTGTCCAGTGCGGTGTCGCTTTTCCTTACAACCGGCTAGACTAGCTCGCGTTGCTGCATGGGGCGCTACTGGAAGGCGTACGGATGGCGAATATAAGTGTCGATCTCTACCGATCCTGCAAGTCGTCGGGATGGACCGGAAAATCCGCGGCGAAGAAGACCGAGACGTTCACCGCCGCGCATGGCAGGGGCAGTCTCTATCCGGACTACCAGGGTTTCTGGAAGAAGGATAGGAGCAGCTTCCGCCCGCCCGACGTCACATGGTTCGAGGACGACGAAGGCACGGCATGGGTGCGTGGCGTCGAGGATCGGAACGATAAAGGGCGCCACTATGTCAGCTGGAAGGAAGGCGTTTCCGTCAGTGACGCGCCCGGCGGTTTTGGCTACAAGGGCTGGTTCTACTTCCTGTTGCCGGAAGGCACCACGATCCCCAATTCGCTGGATGTGACGCACACGCCAACGCGCAGCAACCCGGGACACTACTCGATCCGCTGTCGCAACCTGATGCGACGGGATGCATACGAAGGCGCCCTGGACAATCTGGCGCGCGCGGCCCTCGCGAAAGCAGTCGAGCTCGGCAAGCAGTCTCTTTACCACTCCGAGTGAACGAGGTTGGATCTCCATGCGATCGATCAGTGAACGTGACCTGGCGGTGGTGATCCCGCTGCTCGCCGCGAAGATCCGCGAGCTCACGGCGGAGTTGCGCGCCACCGACGAACGGCTCGACGACCTCACCGAGGAGGAGGTCGAAGACCGCGTGCAGCTGCAGGATATGCTGGAACAATACGACGGCGTGCTCGACTCGCTGCGAACCGAATATGAAGAGGCGTTGTCCGAGGGTATCAATCTACCCAGCTACGACCAGCTCGTGGCGCCTTGAGCGTTCGGCGCTCGCTCAGCTGAGCGTTCCCATCTGCGCCTGTAGCAGCCACACCAGTTGCGCCTCGTCGATGGGCTTTTCGAGCACCAGCATCCGGTCCTCGATGGCCCATCGCGCGATGGTGTCCTCATCGTAGGTCGTGCAGATGAAGATGGGCAGTTCGGGGGCGCGCGCTCGGAGCCGTTGCGCCACACGATGCGCGCCGATGTCGGTCGGGCCGGCATCGATGATCGCGGCGTCGAACTCACCGCCGGCCGCCACACCGATGGCGCGTCCGCCGTCCTGCTCACATTGAACACGGAATCCAGCCTTGCACAGTGCGTCGGTCAGCGCCACCGAGAAGGCCCTGGATTCAACAAGTAGGATGGTGCTCATCGATGCCTCCCAGGAAGTCGCCTTATTGAACACGTATTGCGAGGCCATTTAGTTGCCTGCGAAAGCGCGACGTCGAAGAGCACTTACGGTAGATTCGCACAGTAGTCCTGCTCCCGACAGAGAACGTCGGGCCTGACCGTGAAGAATTTGGAGAGCTCATGATTACACGCCGCACGCTGATGCATTCCGCGTTGGCCGCCACTGCATTGGGAGCAACGTCACCGCTGCTCGCGGCGTCATCGAAGCGCAAGTTCAAACTGAAGTTCGCTCCGCACCTCGGTCAGTTCGTCGGCCACGCGGGCGAGAACATTGTGGATCAGTTGAAATTCATGGCGGACGAGGGTTTCACGGTCCTCGAAGATAACGGCATGATGCAGCGATCGGTCGCTACGCAGGAAACGATTGCCCGCACCATGCAACAACTGGGCATGTCGCTGGGCGTGTTCGTGGTGGCGGTGGGCGGCAATGAGAACCGGCTGTTCACGACGGGTCATCCCGACAATCGCAAACAGTTCGCGAAGGCCTGTCAGGAGGCGGTGACAGTCGCGAAGCGGGTCAACGCCAGGTGGATGACGGTCGTCCCAGGCGTGTTCGAGCGCAAACTGCCGATCGGCATACAGACGGCCAACGCGATCGACGTACTGCGCGCCGGCGCCGAAGTGTTCGAACGAGAGAACCTGGTCATGGTGCTCGAGCCACTTGCCGACACGCCCGATCTGTTCCTGCGCACGGCCGATCAGGCGTATGAAATCTGTCGCGCCGTCGACAGCCCGGCCTGCAAGATTCTGTTCGACATGTATCACCTGCAGCAGAATCAGGGCTCGATCATCGCAAGCATCGACCAGACCTGGAGCGAGATTGGCTACTTCCAGATGGGCGACGTGCCGGGGCGGCTCTGGCCTGGCACGGGCGAGATGAATTACGGCAACATCTTCAAGCACATCCTGGGCAAGATGCGGGAGAGCGGCCGCGACTTCATTTTCGGCATGGAGCATGGACCGTGGAAGCCGAACAAGGCAAGCGAGCGTGCCTGCATCGAGTCATATGCGGCGCTCAACGCGGTGTTGTGACGTCGAGCTGTCCGTTCATCGCTTCAGTTCTGGAAAGACGATGACGGTGTTGGCGCCAGGCAGCTCTCTGCTGCGCTTTCTTGCGGCAGCAGGCAGAGAGGAAGATTTCCAGGGTTCACCGGTGGCGAACGTGTGGATGTCATCGTAGGCGCCCACCACCTCGAAACCAGAGAACACGTACGGTAGTCCTTCCGCTGCAAGCTCCGCCTCGGCATCTGCGACGTGAAAATGAAGGTGAGGGCCGGACGAGCTGCTGCCGGAGTTGCCGAGTCGCCCGAGCACCTGGCCGCTCTTCACCCGATCTCCACGTTTGACCGCGATGCTGCCATGTTGGAGATGCTCATAGAACGCGTAGCGGCCGCCGCCCAGGTCGAGCGTCACGTAGTTGCCGCTGGCGTTCTCGAGAGCGAGCGGGCCGGTTGCCTCCGACAGCGTCGCCCCTTCGGTCATGTCGTCGACGGCTTCAGCGATGACGCCGTCCGCAACGGCAAGCACCTCGGCGCCGTAGCCATGCCAGTTTCGGATACTGTTGACGTCGCCGCGTGCGCGTGTCGCGTCGTCACCCAGCTTCACCCAATCGATGGCGAAGCGCGCAGGAATGCGGGCACGTCCATTGAGTGTGTAGACAGATGTTCGATGCCCGCCAACCATCAGCGGGTCATACAACGCAACCCACGGCCCACCACGCAACGGCGCGTTGAGAACGACGGGCTGCTCGCCACGTACAGCGCACCCGCTATCAGTAATGACGGCGTGCTCGCGTCCTGACGACCGCATGAGATCGAGCTCGATTCTGTGCTGAAGCCTGGCAGGGATTGCTGACCTGTCTTCCAACGGCAGCCATAAATAGATGATCGTCCTCCCGCCAGGGGGGATGATCTGGCGCTCAGCGTCCGCCACTCGCGCGCCCACGCGATCGAGCCTTGCTGCGAGCTGCGAATCGCTGAATTCCGCTACGCGGCTGTCGCGACCGGCGTCCAGTATCTCCAGGCGCTTCAACACCACGTCGACCGGTCGAAAGTTCGTGATGTGCAACTCATAAGCAAGGTGCCGGGCGCCAGCGATGGTGACCGGCGTGGGTGCGGACGGAATCTGAATGTCCACCGACTGCACCAGTCGGGCGCGCTGTTGCGAGGCTGCCGCCTGATCGAGCGGAGCGAACCAAGCCAACATCACTAATACGACGACGCTTGCGCTGCTTGTCACAAAGCGCTCCCTGCAAGTAGACGATGCGCGCGATTATCCGGTCGGCGCCTGTCATTTGTCCGATATTGCGTCGAACTGTTCTCCGGTTGCGATGGACCGCGCTCGGTGGGCTTTGGCGTTACGCGAGAAGCCGCCAACCAGGCGGTATGTAACTTCCCCTGACAGTCGTCTGGTCACCAGGACTCGCTGATGACGAGCTGCACGCTCTCATCATCCACCGCTGTGGTGATCGAGGACGAGAATGCCTGCACGTGACGTTTGAATTCTTCCGGCGTGCGGCCGTTGAAATCGAGCCAGTTGAACTTTGCGACGAACTCCGGCTTGTTCAGCGCGGGCTTGAAAGTCACATACATATCCCGCGGGCCGCGGCAGGTGATCTCTTCGACACGTTTGACGTGCGCCCGGCATTTGTAGCCGCTGGCTTCCGCCACTGCCCAGAAGGACTTCGAGATTTTCTCCGGCAGCGGCTTAGTCGGCCACTTCGATTCATGGTTCGAGCTCTGCGCCGGGACCGGATAGGAGAGGGTGAGGATGGCGTATTCACCCTTGGCGCACGAGGCGACGACGAGGCTTGCGGCCAGTGTGAATGCAAGGCGCTTCGCCGCTTGTGGCATGTCTAGTTCCAAGTCGGGCGAATCGCGAGATTCGATTCGCTGAATGTAGCGCATCGCTGCGCCGGTCGCGATTTGCGTGATCGCGCTTGTGGTATACGATATACCTACATATGAAAGCCTTCACCTGCTTATCGCTCGCTGCGCTGCTGTCTTCGATCGCGGTTACTTCAGTGCTGGCCGCTGCTGATTCCGCGGCGGTCCGGCGTTCGGTCAGTCTCCGGGACGATTGGATGTATCTCACTCGGGACGTGGCCGAGCCCGCCGAATGGACGCATGACGGCAAGCGATTTCACTATCGGAAGACGGTGGAGGGTGGCTTCGCCTTCGTCGAAATCGATGCGCGCACGCTGAAGCGGCGCGCTCCTTTCGACCCGGGCAAGCTCGCTACAGCGCTCAATGAAGTGACTCAGCAGAGTTATCAGCCCCTGCGCTTGCCGTTCGAGACGTTTGAATACACTGATGAGAACCGCGCGATCAACGTGACAGTCGAAGGTCAGCGATGGACCTGTGGCATCGTGAACTATGCGTGCAACAAGGCCGAACCCAAGGACAGAACCCGCCCCCGCGCCTTCGGCGTGGTTCGCGATCTGGACGTGCCGGCCGACAACTCTCCGCGCACATCGCCTGACGGGAAATGGGAGGCATTTGTCGAAGATGACAATGTCGTCGTCCGTCGCGTGGGATCGAAGGAAGTCATCGCGCTCAGCACCGACGGCACGCCGGGCGAGTTCTACGATCCGGAGACGCTCGCCTGGTCGCCCGATTCGTCTCGCTTGGTCGCGTATCGAGTGCGCCCGGGTTTTCGCCGCATTGTCACGCGAATCGAAGCCGCTCCGTTGCGACAGCTGCAACCCACCGTGCGCACGCAGCTCTATCCCAAGCCTGGCGATCCCGTCGATATCGAACAGCCCGTGTTGTTTCACGTGCTCGAGCGGCGCCGGCTGGACATCGACAACGCGCTATTTCCCAACCTGTATGAGCTTTCTGCGCCGCAGTGGCGCAGGGACGGCCGAACCTTCGCGTTCGACTATCAACGGCGCGGGCACGGCCAGGCGCGAGTCATCGAAGTCGACGGCCAGACGGGCGCGGCCAAGGCCGTGATCACAGAAGATGCGCGGACGTTTGTTTTTGCCGACCGTCGTTATCGACACGATGTCGGCGACGACGCGCGCGAGATCGTCTGGATTTCCGAGCGCGATGGCTGGCGGCATCTGTATCTCGCCGACGCCGCCTCAGGCGAGATGAAACAGATCACTCGCGGAGCGTGGATCGTGCGAGACGTGCTCAAAGTGGACGATGCCAAGCGGCGCATCTGGTTTTCGGCCAGCGGCATGGATGAGGGCAAGGACCCGTACTTCAAACATGTGTTTCGCGTCGACTTCGACGGCGCCAATCTCACTCGGCTGACCACTGCGGACGCCACGCATGAAGTGCGCTTCGCGCCCGACATGTCTCTTTATGTCGATACGTATTCGCGTGTAGACATGCCGCCGGTGTCGGAGCTTCGCCGTGCGGACGGCTCGCTGGTTGCGACACTCGAGCGCGGGGACATCTCTCGCCTCACCGCCGCCGGCTGGCGCCCGCCCGAGCCCTTCGTGGCCAAGGGACGCGATGGCGTGACGGATATCTGGGGGCTGGTCGTGCGTCCGCGCGACTACGATCCCGCCAGAAAATATCCGGTGATCGAAAACATCTACGCCGGTCCGCACGACAGCTTCGTGCCCAAGAGCTTCTGGCCGTTCGGCTTTCATTCGGGCGGCGACAAGGTCATTGGCATGCAAGCGCAGGCGGACCTGGGTTTCATCGTCGTGCAGATCGATGGCATGGGCACCGCAAATCGATCCAAGGCGTTTCACGATGTCGCCTGGAAGAACCTTGCGGACTCCGGCTTCCCAGACCGCATTCTCTGGCACAAGGCGCTGGCCAGCCGCGATCCTTCCTATGACATCGGTCACGTCGGCATCTATGGCGCCTCCGCCGGCGGCCAGAGCGCTCTGAATGCGTTGCTGTTCTATCCCCATTTCTACCGGGCCGCGGTCGCGTACGCCGGCTGTTACGACAATCGGATGGACAAAATCAGCTGGAACGAGCAATGGCTGGGCTGGCCAGTCGATGCGAGTTACGCGGCTGCCTCGGGCGTCGAGCACGCCGCCAGATTGCAAGGTCGGCTGCTATTGATCGTCGGTGAGCAGGACTCGAATGTGGACCCGGCTTCGACGATGCAGGTGGTCGATGCGCTGATCAAAGCGGACAAGGACTTCGAGCTACTGGTGGTGCCCGGCGGCGAGCACTCCGTGGGCCGATCGACGGGCCCCATCCACTACGTGCAGCGCCGTCAGTTCGAGTTCTTTATGCGCGCGTTGCAGAGCGTTCCGGCGGCGAATGGAAACAGCGGGCCGACGTGATCATTCGGCTCGCCCCGGGGGCGCGCTGGACCTGGCCTGCGCGCCGCTGCGATTCGGCGGTGCACGCATCACAGTCTCATGCGACTTGACGGCCGCCGCACCAGGTTGCGACAACGACCGGGCCGTGCGCTGAGTCGCGGACCCGAACGAGATCGGCGCGGTGCCCGGTCTGAATGCGACCGCGATCGTGCAGCCCGAGGACTCGGGCGGGGACCTCGGCGACGCTGGCGATGGCCTGCGGCAACGAGTGATGGAAGTGGCTCGAGAGGTAAAACGCGGCTTGCAGCAGGCTGGGGGGAAAGTAGTCGGAGGAGAGGATGTGGCATACGCCGGCCTTGACCAATTCGCTGGCGGCGATGTTGCCGGAATGCGAGCCATTGCGGATCAAGTTGGGAGCGCCAGCGACGACGTTCATGCCACGGCCCGCGGCCGCTATCGCAGCCTCGAGCGAGGTCGGAAACTCAGCAATCCGACAGCCGTCACGATGAGCATCGGCGATACTGGCGGCGTTGCAGTCATCGTGACTTGCGATGATGGCCGCGTACTCAGTGGCAACGCGAATTGCGAACCGTCGATTTTCGTCCGCGAACGTTGCTCGCGCCTGTTGTCGGCGAGCAATCAGGGCGTCCAGCCGCTCGGCAGTCATGCCGTAACGAGCCTGGTAATGCCGACGAAATCTGCCGAGGTCGGTCCATTGTCCCTGGCCGGGCGTGTGATCCATGAGTGACACGATCCGGGGCGAACGTATCTCACAGGCGCGGAGAAGTTGCGCGGGCATGCGAGGGCTGCTCAGCTCGCAGCGCAAGTGCAGTTGATGATCGACTCGCAACAAGCCGGTGCGTTGAGCGGAGAGGGTAGCGAGAATCTCTTCTAGATAGGACTCATCGTTCGCCTCGTCGCTCAGGTCCGCGCCCAAGGTCACTGCATCGAATGCGGTGGTGATGCCCGCCGACGCCAGCTCGGCATCGTGCGACAACACGGCGCGCTTGGCCAGCCATGGAGCGCCCAGGCGTGGGATGCGGTGACGTTCGAAGTTATCGGTGTGCAGCTCGATCAAGCCCGGCAGCAGATAGTCGCCTTCGCAGTCGATCTGCCGAAGCGATGTTTGCAATCCCTCCCCGATGCGACCAATCCGACCGTGCCGCACTTCGACGGTCAGCAGCGCCAGCCGCTCCGGCAGAACCGCCTGAGCGTTGCACAGCGCGAAACAGTTCGGATCGTCGGGAATGCCTCGAACCTCAAGCCGTGCTCAGTTTCGCGACGCGGGGAGCGGGCTTCGGTGCGGTGGTTTCGACGCCCACTGCGGCGAACAACTCCTTGACGGGAGCGCAGACCGCGTCCGCTTCGGCCGAGCGATCATGCTGCAGGATCAGCTCAGCTGCCTGCTGCATGCTCCGATACGCCGCGCGGATCATATGATTCCCGTGGATCACCAGGCGAACGCCGTGCTTGTGTAGCTCTGCACCGGTCAGATGATTGTAGGCGGTAGGGATGCAAGCGAGCGGCTTGCTCACGCCGGTCTGCTGCTGAAGGCGACGGTAAGCTTCCATGAAGCGCGTGGCTTCGGCGCCGGAGCGGTCTTTGGAATGAATCACGACGGCGTCGGCGTCGCTGTGCAAGTAGCGCTCGGCCCGGGCAAGCGCATCGGCCATGCCGGCGCCCGCGATCAGGCTCTCGATGCGAGCAAAAATCAGGAAGTCGTCGCTGAGCAAGCGATCCTTGGCCGCTGCAATCTTCCAGCACACCGTCTCTGGATCTTCCAATTCATGGTTGGCGTCGTCCGCCAGGCTGGTGCGCTTGGAGCCCGACTTGTCTTCCAACACCACGCCGGAAACGCCGAGATCTTCCAGTCGCCGGCACAGATAACCGAAGGCCATTGCGTCGCCGCCAGTATCGCCATCGGCCAGAATCGGCTTCGACGTGACGGCCGCGATGTCGGCGATGGCATCGAGGCGGCGTTCCAGCGTCGCCAGCTCTGCATCGGGCAGCGCCAGTGCGGTAGCGTGGCTGAAGCCGCTGGCCCATAACACGTCGAACTCTGCGTGCTGAGCGTCGCGGCTCATGGCCGTTGCGGCCAACACCGCCGACAGCGGCGAATGACATTCGATCGCACGCAACAGGCGCGGCGTGCTCAACATTTGTTTGAGGAGCGGGCGGCGGACCTCGGGCAGGAGGGAACGTACCAGTAACATCAGCGTCGCTCGATCTCGAGGAGAAGAGCGCTTCTTACCCTACGGCGCCATGCCATGTCTACTAGGAGAGTGGTTTCAGTGCCGCTGCCAGCGGCTCAGGAAGGCACCACGAACTGCAGCCGGTCGGCGCGAAAGCAGGTTCTGGCGAAGGTGACCGGCCGATCGCTGTCGCCGATGTCGATGCTCTCGGTTTCCAGCACAGGTTGCTGGCGCGGCATGCGCAGTTGCGCGGCTTCTTCGGCCGAAGGCAGGCGTGCGCCGATTCTGGTGTGGGAGCGCCGATACGACTCGACGCCGCAGGCGCTCAGCAGTTCGGTGATCGACAGTGAGCGATGCGGCTGAGCGAGCTGCTCCAGCGCCGCATCGAGCAAGGGCAGGCGTTTGCTGGGGAAATAATTGTGACCGAGGCTGAGCGGCACGTCGTCGGCCTCGCCGAGCAGGACCAGCAGGTGACAGGGCGCGCCGACTGCGATCTTCAAGCCTCTGGCAACCGCTTCCGGCGCTTCGATCTGGGTGACTTGCAGGATTTTCCGGCGCGGATTGCGGCGTTGATCGAGCAGATTCTGAGTGAAGCGCGTCTGTGCGCCGAGCCGATATTCGAGCAGACCTTCGACCACGAACGTGCCCTTGCCCCATTCGACGCGCACCAGGCCCTCCTGCTCGAGGTGTGCGATCGCCCGGCGCGCGGTGTGCTTGTTGCAGCCGAAGCGTTGCGCCAGCTCGATATCGGTGGGCACTCGATCGCCTCCCTGCAGCACCTGACGCTCGATGTCGTTGGCGATGGAGTCGCTGATCTGCCGCCACAACCTGGGGGGGCTGTCTTTCTTGAGTCGGTCGGTCGAAGACATGAGGAGCATTGTTCACCGGGCAAGTACCGGGGGCATTGTAGGATCTGGCGTGCCGCAACGGAAATCCAGCCTCGATATATCTCGGATTGTTCGCCGGGATGTCATCTGCTCGTAACGATCGGCTTGCTACCCTAGGATCAAGTCCCCTAGTGGAGTGAGTCGTGACACAACTGCCGTTCAGCCTTCGGGCAGGCTGCGCTTTCATGCTGACGGCCGCCGCGGTCGGTTATCCAGCGTCGGTGCTTGCCGACGATGCGCAATCCACAGTGGCGACGGCCGTCGACGGCGTGACGGAAGAAATCATCGTCACCGGTTCGAACGTGCGCGGCGCGCCGATGAACACCATGGTGGATCTGCAAGTGCTGGATCGGGCGGTGATCGAACAGACCGGCGCGCGGCAGGTCAGCGATTTGCTCGCGAACGTGCCCGCGAATACCGGCAGTCAGCTCTACAACGAAACCGGCCAGCTGAGCGGCACGGCGCAGTTCGTGTTGCGCGGGCTGGGGTTTGCTTCGACCTTGACGCTGCTGAACGGCCGCCGCGCCGGTGTCTCGCCGCTTTCGGACAAGTCGGGCGCGGACTTCGTCGACATCAATCAGTTTCCCCTGCTCATGATCGAGCGTGTCGATGTCCTCAAGGATGGCGCGTCGGCGATCTATGGCTCGGACGCCGTGGCGGGCGTGGTGAATCTGGTGACGCGCAAGCGGTTCGATGGGCTCGATCTCAGCACCGACTATGCCGGCTCCTCCAACGACGCTTACTCGGTCAGCGCAGCGGCGGGCCGCACTTTCGATCGCGGCTCGCTCAGTGCGTTCGCCACCTATTACCGCCAGAGCGGCAATGTTCGCTCGGACTTCGATTGGATCATGGAGCGACTGGCGGGCAACGGAGTGCCCGGCCGGTCACAGCTGCTCACCAGCAACAGCTATCCAGGCAACTACGCGCGCGCCGCGTTCACCGATATGGGGCAGCCGACGCTTGCTCCAGGCGCAACTGCCGTCGCGGATCCCAACTGTGAGGCGGCCGGCGGCGTGTTTCGAATCAACAACGACGGCAGCGTCAATCGCAACACCTGTTACTTCGACTATCACGATCAGATCGCCGTGGTGCCGGAGCAGCAGCGGCTGCAGGCGTTCGTGCAGGGCGAGTTCGAAATCACCGAAAGGGTTCGCTACTTCAACGAGAGCAGCGCGTCCGAGAACGAAAACCTCATCTACAAACAACCGGGGAGCTATTCCAACGGCCTGTCGACCGGCAATGCCGCCGGCAACATCTATGTGCCGGCGGAGTCGCCGTTCAACTTCTTCGTGGCCGACGCCAGTCGGCCGGGTGGCATCGCATACATCGATCCGGCGCAATGGGATCCGAGCGTGCATCAGGCGGTGCCGCTGGTCGGCAATTTCCGGCCGCAGGGCATTCATTTTTCGGGCGACAAGCAGCAGACCAACACCTATCTGCGCAGCGTAAACGGCTTGGATATCGGCTTGGGCGGCGACTGGCAGATGACGATTTCGCATGCCTATGCGCACGCCAGATACGATGAGCGCGATCCGGTGCGCATGGACTCGCGTGCGTTGAACCGGCTGCTGCTGGAAGGCCGCTACAATCCATTTGCCACCTCGATCACCGATCCGACGCTGGTGTCGCCGAAGGACGGCGTGAGCGTGGCGGGCAACTCACAGGACGTGATCGACCAGATCTTCTATACCGCGGAGATCGAGCGTCGCACTCATCAGCAGGTAGTCGACCTTTCCGCTTCGGGGCCGGTGCTCACACTGCCGATCGGCGAAGTGTCTCTGGCAGTAGGGGCTCAATATCGCGAGCAGTCGCTGAAATCGAGGCCCGATGCGCTGGCGCTGCAGGGCCTGGCGGATTCTCCAGCCACCGACCAGCCTTATTCGGCCTCGGCCGACGTGCTGGCGGGCTACGCGGAAGTGGTGCTGCCGATCAACGATCTGGCGATGGTTCAGGCGGCGGTTCGTCACGAAGATCACGGTGGCAGCGTTGGATCCTCCACCGATCCCAAGATCGCTGGCCGGCTCAATCTGTTCTCTGGCGCGCTCGCGCTGCGCGGCTCCTGGGGCACGTCCTTCCAGGCGCCGACCCTGACGCAAGGCGCGACCTCGCAGGCCTTCGTGGTCATCAACGATCCGGTGGTGATGGGCCCCAACGGCTTGACCTGTGGCCGTGCCACCTCTGGAAACAACGTGAACGTGGTGACGTTCGGCGGCGGGTTGGAGCCGCAGCAGGCCACGAACTACAACTTCGGCGTCGATTGGCGTCCGTTCGAGGCGCTGACCCTGGGCGCCGGTTACTGGCACTACGACTACAGCGAGCTGATCGCCGCTGGCCAGAACGGGCAGGCGATCGTGAACGGCGAGTGCGTGAACGGTGTGTACGTGCCGGATCCACGCGCCGTGCGTGGCTCGGGCGGACAGTTGTTCCAGATCAACACTGAGTATGAGAACGTAGGCAAGGTGGTGACCGACGGCGTCGATCTGTCCGCGATGTATCGACTGTCGACCGATCGCGCGGGCGACTGGCTGTTCCGGACGGAGGCCACGCGCGTCAATCGCTTCGATGTGTACGGCGCGAACGGCGCCGTAAGTCGCAACGTCGGCAGCCGCAATTTCAACAACAATTTCGCGCCGATGCCCGAGTGGCGCGCCTTCGCGCAGGCGGTGTGGTCCGGAGACGTACACGAGCTGAGCCTCGCGGTGCGTTACACGGATGGATACAAAAACGATCAGAGCAACAACGCGCCCATCGACAGCTTCACCACCGCCGACCTGCAGTATCGGCTGACGCTGGAAGAACTCGTGCCGCTGGGCTCCAGTGAGTTCACGGTCGGTGTGAGCAACCTGTTCGACCGCGATCCGCCCTCGCTGGTGCGCTATGACGCAGCCGGGCAGCTCATCTCCGGCACCACCTCGGACATCGATCGCCCCGGCTACGATCCGTTGTCGGTCGCGAACATCCAGGGCCGCTCGATATACCTGCGCTTTCTGCAGAAGCTCTGAGGCATCACGATGGCGTCAATCGCGTTGGATCGCATTGCCAAGGTATTCACGCGCCCGGACGGTTCGCCGACCCGGGTGCTCGATGAGCTGACGCTGCAGGTCGCGGCCGGAGAGTTTCTGACCTTGCTCGGGCCGTCTGGATGCGGCAAATCCACGTTGATTCGAATCATCGCGGGCCTGGAGCCGCAGAGCGCCGGCTCGGTGAGCATCGGCGGACAATGCGTGGATGGTCGCCATCCGCGCCAACGCGACGTCGCGATGGTGTTCCAATCCTACGCCCTGTATCCCCACATGACGGTGGAGGCGAATCTTGCGTTGCCGTTGGTCATGCGCCGATTGACAGCGTTGCAGCGTGCGCCGTGGATCGGACGGTGGATGCCTGGCTATCGCCGTGTGCGCGAGACCATCGACCGCGACGTGCGCGAGGTCGCCGGCGCGCTCGAACTGACTCATTTGCTCGAGCGCAAGCCCGGGCAGCTCTCCGGTGGCCAGCGGCAACGAGTCGCACTGGCTCGAGCGATGGTGCGCCAACCGTCCGTGTTTCTCATGGACGAGCCCTTGTCGAATCTGGACGCCAAGCTGCGCACGCAAATGCGTGCCGAGATCACGGCCCTGCATCGACGGCTACGCACCACCTTCGTTTATGTGACTCACGATCAGACCGAAGCGATGACGATGTCGGATCGGGTGGCGGTGATGTTCGACGGCCGGATCGAGCAAATCGGTCCACCGACCGAACTCTACGCGCGACCCGCCACACGGCGCGTGGCCGAGTTCATCGGCACACCGCAGATCAACTCGATCGACGGCATCGTGCGTTCCGCCAGCACCATCGAAGTGGCCGGGGCGGTCCTGCCGATCGGTACTTGCCTGCCCACGGGATCGGTGGTGACGGTGGGCTTGCGCCCTGAGAGTTTGACGCCGGTCGAGCGCGCCGGCGCGACGGTGCTGCTGGGACGAGTGCAGCGAATCGAACATATGGGCGCCGACAGCTATGTCTACTTCCATGTGCTGGGGCAGGCGCGAGCGCTGGTGCTCAGAACATCGGCTGCGCGAGCCGCCGGTCTGCAGCCGGAGATGGTGTTTCACGTCGCCACTTCGCTCGATCAGGTGTTGCTGTTCGACTCGCAGGGGCGCGCCATCGACAGCGTGGTTCCACAGATCGCCTCGGTCAGGAGCTTTCGTTGACGACCGACGCGCAGGCGACCTCAATGGAGCACGCCTCGCAATCCAGCCACGGTTGGCTGCTTGCGGGGCCGGCCGCCTTTGCGTTGCTGGCGCTCATCATTCTTCCCGCGCTGTCAGTGTTCTTCGTGGCGCTGACCGACTGGCAATTCGGCGCGCGCACGTTCTCGTATGTGGGTCTTGAGAACTACCACGAATTGTTCGCGGATCCGGACTTCTACAAATCGCTGCGCAATACCTTTGTGTACGTGCTCATCGTGGTGCCGGGAACGGTGCTCACCGGATTGGCCATCGCGCTGCTGGTGGAATCCGACCGCACTCTGCGTACTTTCTATCGAGCCGCTCACTTCCTGCCGTTCATGGCGACGCTGGCAGCGATGGCCGTGGCCTGGGAGGCTTTGTTACATCCCACCATCGGTCTGCTCAATCAGGCGCTCAGCGACCTTGGACTGCCGACCGCCAACTGGTTGCGTGACCCGTCCACCGTGCTGGTGACGCTGGCGGTGATCGCCATCTGGAAAAATCTCGGCTTCGCGATGGTGCTGTTCATGGCAGGGCTGAAGGCCATCCCGCGGGATCTTTACGACGCGGCTGATGTCGATGGCGCGGTCGGCGCCACGGATCGGTTGCGAACGGTCACGCTGCCGATGCTCGGGCCCACGATGTTGTTCGTCGTGATCGTCACCGCCTTGCGCGCGCTGGAAACGTTCGACACGGTGAACATCCTCACTCAGGGCGGGCCGGCTCGGGCCTCCGAAATGTTGTTGTACACGTTGTACGTGGAGAGCTTCGGCTATCTGCAAGCCGGGCGGGGCGCCGCGATCACCGTCGTGTTTCTGATCATCGTGGTGTTACTGACGCTGTTGCAGATGAGAGTCATGGACAGGAGGGTTCATTACTCATGAGCGTGCGCAGCCTGCCGTGGCCAGCGGCGGTGGCCAGGCATTCGGTGCTCATCGTGACGGCGGCCCTGATGCTGTTGCCGTTCGTGTGGATGCTGAGCCTGTCCGTGAAGGGGCCGGGCGAGATGTTCCGCTCGGGCTTTGCGCTGCTGCCTGCACATTTCCACGGGCTCGACAATTACCGTGCCGCGCTTACCGCTGCGCCGCTGCCCAGATTTCTCTTGAACGGGGTGTTGGTGTGTGGATCCATCGCGATCCTGCAGTTGCTCCTGTGCGCGCCGTGCGCGTACGCCCTGGCCAAGTTGCAGTTCAAAGGGCGCGGCGCATTGTTCGCTCTGGTGCTGCTCGGCCTGATCATTCCTCAGCAGGTGCTGGCGCTGCCATTGTTCTTCATCGGCTATCGGCTCGGACTGTTGGACAGCTACGTCGGCCTGATCTTTCCCTTCGTGATCTCGCCTTTCGGGATCTTCCTGCTGCGCCAGTTCTTTCGGGGCATCCCGGACGACATCGTGCACGCCGCGCGTCTCGATGGTGTGTCCGAGTTGG
Source organism: Steroidobacter gossypii (assembly GCF_016801985.1). Lineage (GTDB taxonomy): Bacteria > Pseudomonadota > Gammaproteobacteria > Steroidobacterales > Steroidobacteraceae > Steroidobacter > Steroidobacter gossypii. The sequence continues at coordinate 139,401 of NZ_JAEVLS010000003.1, forward strand.
GCATCGTCTGGCGCATCATGGCGCCGATGGCGCAGCCGGCAATCATCGCGTTTCTGATCTTTTCGGTGGTCAGCCATTGGAACGATCTGTTCTGGCCGCTGATCGCGGTGCGCAGCGAGTCGCTGATGCCGCCGGCATTGGGCATCGTGACATTCCGCGATGCTGAGGCCGGCACTGACTACGGACCGCTGATGGCCGGCGCGGTGCTGGTCGTCGCGCCGCTGGTGCTGGCGTTCCTGCTGGCCCAACGTCGCTTCATCGAGAGTCTTACCCTGGGCGGCGTCAAATAGCCGCGTCGTCTCCACTTCTCACGAGCATCATGAACACAGACAACGGCATCCATGTCATTCCCGCGACTCCCTACATTGGCGCCGACGTTCACAACGTCGATCTGGCGCGTGTCGTCGATGTCACCGACGTGGCCACCATCGAAGCGTTGCGACTCGCGCTCGATGAGCATCTCGTGCTCCGCTTGCGCGGCCAGCATCTCAGTGCGTCGCAGATGGAGCGCTTCGGCGCATACTTCGGCGGTTTCGTGAGTCTGAAGCGGCCCGAGCAGCGCGACGCTTTGCATATCCCCGGACTACAGTTCGTGAAGTGTATTTCCAACGGCGTGACAGCGGACGGTCGGCCGGTCGGAGATGGCAGCGCGAAGCCTCAGGACTGGCACACGGATGGGGCCATGAAGCCGCGCCCGGCGACTTATTCGCACTTCTATGCTCGAGTCGTGCCGGCGGATCCGCCGCGCACGTATTGGATGAATATGTATCGGGTCTACGATTCCCTGCCGGCGCAGTGGCGCGAGGAGATCCAGGATCTCTGGGTGATCCATCATCAGTATTCCGCGGGCAACGAGTTTCCGTTGCCGCCCTCACTGCCGCTGGCGAAGCGGATGGAGGGACCGAGACATCCCTTGGTTCGTCGCCATCCGACCAGCGGACGCCCGTTGCTCTACTTGCCGCACCGTGACGACGCCATCGTGGTCGGCAGAGATGAGGCCGCAAGCCGACAGTTGCTCGCTCGCCTGCGTGACTTCGCAGCCCGCTCGCCGTACTGGTGGTCGGCGGCAATGGAGTTGGATGACTTCGTGATCTGGGACAATCGCGCCTGTCTGCATCGTCGCGACGGCTGGGATCCGGCGCGTGAACGCACGCTGTGGCATCTTGCGAACGAAGGGGAGGTTCCCGTGCCGTATTACGCAGCGTCGGAGCTGGATGTGAAACAAGCTTCCTGAGGGCGGCGTGTCGTTGAGCATGCATCGTTCGATTCGAGCAATGGCGCGAGGCTTGCTCGCGGCGCTCGCGCTCCTGGCGGCCGGTTGCGACCGGCCCGAGTCGGATGCGCTCGTCATCCATGCACAGCCCTATATCAAAGAGGTCTATGCGCAAGTCGTTGCCGACTATGGAAGTGCGCATCCGGATGTCAGTGTGCGTTTCGAGCCAGGACCCCGGGACGAGGAGCAGATGGTGCAACAGCTGCTGCGCTCGAGTTTGATAGGTGCGCCACTGCCCGATGTCGTGATGGTGAGTGGCAACTTCGTGAGATTGCTCGCCGAGCGCGAACTGGCGGTGCCGCTGGGCGCGTTCATCGCAGGTCATCCGCACTGGCGCACCACGGTGGCAGAGGCAGTCATCGAAGCCGGGCGCTACGGCCGATCCAGCTACGGGCTCGCGTTCGGCTTTTCCGTCCCGGTAGTGCTGTTCAATAAGCAGCTCGTGCGACGCGCCGGTGCGGACCCCGAGCATCTGCCGACGGATTGGCCACAGATTCTGGCGCTCGCAAAGCGCATCGACGATTCCGCCGAGGGCGTGGTCGGGGGCTTGCTGGAGTACGACGGGGGCGGCGCTTTCGCTTTTCTTGCGCTGCTCGAGAGTCATGGCGGCACGCTGCTGAGCGGGGATGAGCGTGAAGTGGCCGTCGATACAGTCGCCGGACTGCAGGCGCTGGATGTGGTGCGCGGGTTCGGATTGGCCGGGCAGGCGAGAGCAGACATGTCGCGCGATCAGGCACGTCAGGCGTTCGGCGCCGGCTCGGTCGGAGTCTTCGTCACCATGAGCAGCATGCTGCCGCGTCTCGAACAGGCCGCCGAAGGATATTTCGAGATCGGTATGGCGCCCTTTCCCATGCAAGCACAGGGCAGATTGCCGACCGCAGGGCCGGTCGCTGTGATGTTGACTCGCGATCCCGCGCGTCAACGCCGCGTCTTTGCATTGATGTCATATCTCACCAGCGCCGAAGCGCAGATCGCGATGGCGAAGGCGAGTGGCTATGTTCCTGCGAACTCGCTGGCCATCGCACAATCGGCTGCCTTGCGCGGACTGCTGGAGGAGCGCAGTTTCTCTGCGGCGGTGCTTGGACGGCTCGACGCGGCGACTCGCTGGTATGCGCCGCCCGGGCCCAACGCCATCCGTATCGCGGATCGCATCACGACTCGCATGCAGCAGGTGGTGACTCTCGAACAGGAGCCAGCGGCGGCGCTGCGGCAGCTCGTTGATGAGATCCGGCCGCTGTTGCCCGATCCGACGTCCTGAAACCGGCGCTCAGTCGGCCGGCTGCCCGGCGATGAATGTTTCATTCACATACGTCATCGTCACCACGCCTTGCGTGTCGGCGTGACGAGCAAAGATCGACAGCGCCTCCGCCAGCACTGCATCGATGCCGAGGCGCTCGATGGCGGATTGCAAGATGGTAGAGGTGCGCACGAGCTGAATCAGATTCTGACGATCGACGCGTGCGTCGATGGGCCAACGCAGCGCCTCCACGTCGGTGAGCTGTGACGCCTCGCGCAGCTCTGTTGCGTAATCGATGTCTTGATAGCTGCCATCGCGCGCGGTGCGCATTCCCCGTCGATACGTGGGCGCGTGTTTCTCCAGCATCGAGAAGTATTCATCGACGAAGGCGCTGCGACTGTCGTCGAGACTGTTCTGCACGAGCGCGAGAACTCCGCCCGGCGCGAGCACACGACGGGCTTCAGCATAGAAGCGCGGCCGATCGAAACGCTGCGCAGCCGCGGCGGCAACCACCAAGCGCGCGGCGCCATCTTCGACCGGAAGTTGCTCCGCCGCACCATCGATGTAACTCACCTTCGCCGCGTCCGGGGTCGATCGTGCAGCAGTCGCCCGCATGTCGCTGCTGGGCTCGATGGCAAGGATGGGGCCCGCCGGCCGCAGTTCGCGAGCCAGCAGCCGAGTGAAGATTCCGGTGCCCGCGCCTACTTCGATGACTGCGCCTTGCAGTCGAGGTGACATTCTGCGATTGATCGCCTCGACGCTTTCGCGAGGGTACGGTGGCCGGCAGTCATAGTGCTCGGCAATCCCGGTAAAGGCCTTCCAGGCGGTGCTATCGACGGCCATCGGCGAGCTCCTCGTAAACGTTTCTCAGCACGCGCAGACCCTGCACGAGTTGCTCGCGATTCGGCGCATCGCCGATCGCGGGCCGCACACCATGCATCGTCGCTGGACCGGAGTTCATCGCATAGAGATCGCTGGCACGCACCGGAACACCGGCCTCGAAAGCGGCGCGTTCCAGCTGCGCAGCGCTACGATTGTGAGGCGCCGGCAACCAGAAGTGCAACCCGTAAGAAGATCGGCAGCCGGGAATGTTCTGAAACACTTCGCGCACCAATTGCTGGCGCGCGCGTAGCTCGGTGCGATTCGCTTCGAGAATGGCATGAGCGGCGCCGGTCCGGATCCAATCCATCACGAGCGTCGCAACCAGGGGCGCGGGATGCCACGTGGAGAGGGTACGGACGCGAGCCAACAAGGCCTGAGCCGCCGTGGACGAAGGCGCCACCATGAAGGCGGTGCGGATTCCAAGGCTCAGATACTTGGACAGGCCCATCAGATACCAGCTCAGTTCCGGCGCGAAGGTGGCAATCGGCGGCGCGAGGTCCTCGGCATACAAGGCCTGAGCTTCGTCCTCGATGATGGCAATTTGATAACGCCGGGCGACCTCGGCGATGTCGCGACGGCGCGAGGCCGGCATGACGGTCGCCGTGGGACTTTGAATGGAGGGGTTGCAGTACAAGGCCGTGGGTTTGCGAGGCGAGCGGCAGATGTCTTCGAGCGCGTCGGCGCGCAAGCCGTGCTGATCCATCTCCACGCCGACGATGTCGACGTTGAACAGCGAGGCGATGACTTTGACCTGAGGGAATGTATAAGCCTCGGTGGCGAGTCGACCGCCAGGTCCCAACAGCGTCGCCTGCAACAGCAGCAGGCTGTTCATGGTGCCGTTGGTGACGATGATTCGATCGGGCGAGGGCTCCTGGCCCAAACGTGGCGACAACCAGCGGGCGGCGAGCGCTTTGTCGTCGGCGGTGCCGTCGAAGCGATGCTGTCGAAACAGTTCGGCGTGACCGTCACAAGCGGCCGTGAGCTTGTGTAGCGCTTCGCGGACGCCGGCGCCGAGAATGCCGAGCGGCGGCGGCGTCGCACGAAGAAATCCAATGGGAGTCCGGGCGTCGCTCATATCAAGGGCTCGGCGAGAACGCGGTGGGCTTGAGCAGAGTATTGCTGACCCGCTGAACCAACGGACCGTCGCTCTCCGTCTCGTGCCGGACGGCCAGCCATTCCGGGTCGGCCTGGAATGCGCCCCAGCGTTGCTCGCGCTCGGCCATCGACGCCCAGCGCAGCAGATAGATCAGGTTCTGGCTGGATTCGCCGATCACCACGGTCCAGAAGCCCACCGGTTCGATGCCATGCTTGCGAAACATGTGCAACGTGGTGGCTTCCATCCGTTTGAGCACCAGCGGCAGCTTGCCCGGTACGCAGTGATAGGTCCTGAGCTCGTAGATCATAGCGACGCCTCCGCGGCGACCGTGGTTGCGGCGAAACGTTCGGGTCGATACGGGGCGAGTTGTTTGACCGGATCGCCCAGAATTTCCTGGCTGGCCAGCCTGCCGAGATAACAACCCAACGTCATGCCACTGTGGCAGGTGAGCACATACGCCCTCGGCTGCCGATGAAGCCAGCCGAGCACTGGCAAGCCATCCTCGGGCACCGGCCGCGCGCCAATCAGGACCGCGTGTGGCGGCATGTTTCGCAGGGCGGGCAAGCGGCGGCTCAGTTGCTCCGCGATGAGCTGCGCCTCCATTCCGGGAGTGCAACCTGGAGGAAACTCGCCACCATGGTGGCCCGCCATGATCCTGCCGGCGCCGTCCGGCCGGAAATGCAGATGGCCGGCATAGCAGGTGTGAGTCAGCCTGCTGGGCAGGTAGTGCGATACAAACAAGGTGCCCGGGTCGGATCTCACTGTAAGTTGCGTGCCGAGGATCGCCGCCAACGAGCCGGTATCTACGCCGGCGGCCAGCACTACGACATCACCATCGATCGGCCCATGATCCGTGCGCACAGTGACCGAACTGGCGCGCGTTTCGAGCCCGGTGACTCGCGTGCATCGCCATGAAAACCCGCTGCGCGCCTGAGCCGCAGCCAGCAATCCGCCAACGAACGGCGCTCCATCCATCCAGCCTTCGTTGGGAATGCGGACGATGTCACGGGCGATGCCGTCGACATTCAGATCGGGTTCGAGGTGACGCCGCACGTCGGCGGGCGAGAAGAACTCCACGGCGACGCCGCGCTCGATCAGCGCATTGACGCTGCGATTGAGCTTGTCCCAGCTGTCCGGCGTTTCGCCCCAGCGCAGGGTGCCTTGCAGGTGCAGCCATTGCGACACACCGAGCTGCGCGGCAAGCTCGCGCGTGTAATCGATCGAGTTGCGCCGAAGCGTGAAGTACGGTTCGTGCCAATAGTTGAAATAGTTGATGCAGGCGAAGGTGGTCGAGGAGGCAAGGGCGGCGGGGCCGATGCGATCGATGGCCGTGACCTTGACGCCTCGCTCGAGCAGATGATGCGAGACAGACAGGCCGAGTATGCCGGCGCCGACGACGATGACGTGCATGGCAAGTCCTTTTGAGCATGAGTCGTTTGCGGGAATTCAACGGCAGCATGTCAGGCCGCCGTCGAGATACAGGGTTTGTCCAGTGATGTAGTCCGCGCCGGAGGAGCAAAGGAACAGCGCAGCTTGCGCGACATCTTCAGGCAGCGCGAGACGCCCCAGCGGAATCGGTTGCACCCAGCGCTGCAAGGTGGCCAGGTCGCCGGTTTGCGCCGCGTTTTTGGCGGTGCTGACGATGCCCGGTGCGATGCCATTCACGCGAATGCCCAGCGGCCCAAGCTCGGCCGCGTGTTGACGGACCAGCGCAGCGAGTCCGCCTTTGGCGCTGGCGAACGATGAATAGCCGCGCTCGAGATAGCCGAGGATGGAGCGCAGCGACAACAAATGGATGTGCCGCCCGCGGCGGCGCTCGGCCTGATGTGAAGCCACCGACTGGGCCAGAAACATCGCGGCCTTCAGCTGAGTGCCGACCACCAGGTCGAACGCCTCTTCAGTGACTTCCAGCAGGCGCTGCTCGCGCTGCGCGCCGAGACAATTGATGAGGAAGTCGATGCCGTTGCAGCGGGCGTCCACTTCGGCCACGACAGATCGGATCTCGGACACGTTTCGCACATCCAGCTCGGCGGCGGAGGCGCGTGCGCCGGAACTGCAGAGCCGTTCTGCAAGAGATTCGGCATGTTCCAGCCGACGGCCCGCGATCACAACGTGACAACCAGAGCGAGCGAAAGCGGTGGCGATGGCGCTGCCAAGCGCGCCGTAGCCGCCAACGATCAAGGCCGCGCAACCGTTCAGATCGACTGACAGGGTCATGGAGATCTCCTGCTCAATGCGTGCCCGGTGGGGCAACGGAAGATGTCCCGGCGGTGGCCCGGCTGCCGATCCAGGCCGCGCAGAGAATCATCGCGCCGCCCAGCAAAGTGGCGGCGCCGATCGTCTCGTTGAACACGAGCACGCCGGCGATGGTGGCGAAGATCAAGCGCAGATACTCCAGCGCCGCAGCCTGCTGTAGCCGCAAGGTGCCGAACGCGGCTGCAGCCGCGGCCTGACCGAGCACGAGCAGAGCCGCCGCCACGAAGATGCCTGCGAGCGCTGTGTGCGAAGGCCACTCCCAGACTTTCAACGCCGGCAATGCCGCGAGCGGAATGGCCGGGGCGAGTCGCAGGAGCGCCGAAAGCGTCGGCGTCTCACGCCCACGGAGCATTCGGAGTTGAGTGATCGTCAGCGCGGCCAGCGCCGCTGCAAGCAGCGCGGCGGCCACGCCGTCGACGCGGACCTCGCCAGCGGTGGGTCGCAGCACGATGAGGACTCCGCATAGTCCTACCGCGAGCGCAAGCCAACTGCGGCGCTGAAATGGCTCTTTCAATAGCCACCAGGCGTACAGTCCGGCGAACAGTCCGGTGGTGAAGAACAGGCTCGTCGCCATCGCCAGCGGCAGAGCGATCATCGCGTACAGCCACGCCATGGAAGCCAGGTAGCTGACGCCGCCGCACACTGCGTAACGCAGCAGGCGCGACCGGTCTGTCATCGGCTGATAACGACCCGGGCGCAAGCGTCGATCGGCCGCGACCCACGGAGTGACGAGCACGGCGGCGAACAGCAGGCGAAGAAACAATGCCTCGGGCGGACTGAGCGCGATAGCGGCGGTGCGCAGCAGAACGTGCGACACAGTGGAGAACATCATCTCACCGACAATGCAGCTGATCGCCACCACCTGTGCAGAGCGCGCTGCCACTCTAAAGGAGTTTTCCATCACGAGGCGCTCGGCGTGAGACGTTGGGCGCGCCACTGCGCTGTGCCGAACTGGCGCTGGAACACCGGGCCGGCGTGTTCATCGGAGGCGGCGCCCAGATGCACAGTGCCGGTCAAGTCGAGATCGCTCGAGCGGCCCAGGAACTCGTAGTACAGAGGCAAGCTGCCCTGCGGATGTTTCGCGATCAAGCGACAATGCTCGCCGGCGACCGAGCCCGTGAGCTCGCCTTCTGAGAATCGCGAGATGTGTGTTCCGGTCACGTTCCGACCGCGCTGTTCGAGGATCAATCGATGTTCGGCGCGACCGTGCAGGAAGGTGAGTCGCACCAACCAAGTTCCCGACAGATCGACCGTCGGCGCAGGGTCGTCTGCGACCGGCGTTCGGGCGAGCATGGAGAGCGCTCGTTGAAGGGTCTTGCAAACCAGCCGAGCCTCGGCGTCTGTGAGATTGATCGGATCGATGACGATCGAAAACCGCCCACACCAGAAGTCGTGAATGAGAATGCGCGGTCGACTCTCGAGCAGCATGGCTCGCAGCGCGCCGCTGTCGTGAGGAATCACTGAGGAATCCCATTCGACGCGAACCCGCGGCGCGGTGACAAACGGCGTATCGGGGATGAGCGTCATCGTGAGCGCCGGTGTGCCGGCGAGCTCGCGGCAGATTAACTCCGCGCGCTGCCGCCATTGCGAGCGTTCCTCGCGGGCGGTATCCGAGTTCAGCCATCGATCGAGCGCGACCACCGCGCCCACCATTTCTTCCTTGCCCACCTTCATGGTCCGGCCGATCGCTTGATGCGGGGCGCTGTTGCGCCAGATGGCCTCGCACAGCCGTCTGTCTCCGAGCACAATGCCGGTGGAGTGGGGCGCTCTCAGATATTTCCCGCCCGAGTACACGACGAGATTCGCTCCGGCGGTCAGCCATCGATCGGGTCGGGCCGGCGAAAGCCCGGCAGCATCCACCAGCACCGGCACTTCACGAGTGCGCGCGAGGGCCGCAATCTCTTCAAGTGATGGATTGGAGCCACGTCGCGCCAGCAAGCAGATGAGTACGACGCTGCCGTCGAGCAGAGACGCCAGATGTTGCAGATCGCGAGCGGTCACGATCTCGGCGCCTACGGATGACAGCGCGTGATCGTAGTCGAAGCGCTGCTGCTCGAGCATGGCCACCCGATGGGCGAGACCCGCCGTGCGCGGCAAGCGCAACATGTACTCGGGATTGTTTCCTGCGATACAGGCGGCAGCGGCCAGGGCGAGCGCCGCGGTCGTGCCGGATGTGACGACGCCCCAGGGTGCATCGGTCAGCTCATGCAGCCGCTGCCCGATGCCTTCGGCGAGCTCATCGAGGTCGACGAACTGCTCTGAGGCCGCCGCCATCGCGGCCAGCACTTCGGGCGCGGGATTGGCGCCGCCCCATTGAGTCCGTACGCCGCCGCAGTTGATGAGCGGCTCGACCCGCAGTTTTCTGAACACGTCGAGCGCGTCCGTCGGCGCCGCCTCCAACCGGGCGGCGCTCATTGCATTCCTCGAATGAACAGCGCCACCGAGGATGCAACCGTAAAGGCGATGATGCCGCCAAGGTAGACGCCGCGCGCTTTGGGCACCAGCAGCGACGAAACATGTAACACCGCCAGCAGCAGCAACGAGCTGTTCACCAGCGCTTGGAACAGCTGCGCTTCGAGCCATGGTCGAAACAGGAACAGCAGCGCCAGTGCAGGCAGATCGTATGAAAGCGGCACGCCGGTGAAGTGCTGGCCGCCGGAGAGACCAAAGGTGTTGAAGTAGCTCAGGCGCAGGGCGCCCGCCAGCAGCAACAGCCCCGCCAGCCCGAGCGACAGCAGCGAAGCGCCGTTCAACTGCAACACCAGCATCGCCGGGAACACCGAATCCGAGATCAGATCGGTGAACGAGTCGAGTTGCTTGCCGATCGCGCCGGCGTTCTGCCGGCGATTGCGGGTGCGCGCGGCGACGATCCCGTCCACGTGATCGGCGATCAGCGCCCAAAGCGCCGCGGCGAGCGCAACCTCGAGCTGTCCGATGTGGACGTAGTACAGCGCCAACAGGGCGAAACACAATCCTACCGCGGTGATGGCGTTGGCCGGGTCGCGCAAATAGCTGACCATCAGCGTTTGCGATCTCATGCGAACCGCTCCGCCAACTGGCCTTCTGGCGCAGGCTGCTCCGGCGCGAAAATGCGCTCGGCGATGCGCAGATCCTCGACGCTGTCGATTTCGAACCAGTTCAGATCGCCACAGTCGACTGCCCCGAGCTGCAGCCCTTGTGGACGTATCAATGCGCTGAGGATCTGCTCCACGTAAGCGCCGTGCGCGCCGCCGACGATCGTCCGGTCGAGTTCCGGGAGCAGCTGCGACTGGAGCGTCTCGGCGGTGAAGCGATAGATGTTGATGGTCTTGTACAGGGGCTCGACGAGCGCGTCGGACATTTTCTGATTCAAGCGCAGCTCGCGGGCGCGACCTCGTTCATCGAGCGTTGCCGCCGAGCCGGTGAGCAGCGGCGACATCGGTGCAACCGCGCCAGCATCGGGATGTTCCGAGCGCAGCAGACGTGTCAGCACAGCCCTCTCGAAGAACACATCGCCTTCCAGCAGCAGGCAGCTGCCGGCCGCGAGAAAATCCCGAGCCAGCCACATTGAGTAAGCGCTGCCAGTGCGTTCGAAAACATCGGAGCGCACGTAGCTCAGGCGCATACCCCTGAAATGATCGCCGTACACGCCTTCCACCGCATCGCTGCGATATCCCACCACAATGGCGGTCTCACGAACGCCGCAGCTGGCGAGCTGGCGTAGCGCATTCTCCAGAATGGCGACGCCATGAACCTTGATCAGTGTCTTGGGAACGTCGGCGGTCAATGGGCGCAAGCGGGTGCCGAGTCCGGCCGCTAGAATGAGTGCGCGATGGGTGCCTGTGGTTGGCATGGGTGCGTCCTTGCTCCAGTTGTTGAGAGTTGCTAACGGATGGAGTTCAGCTCGCGAACCAGTCGGGGCAAGCCGCTGCGAAGCTGTTCCGCGGATACGCCATATGAGAGTCGCAAGCCGGCGGGATCGCCGAACGCCACACCAGATACCCCAGCTACGCCGGCTCGCGTGATCAGGCGCGCCGCCACGTCGTCTGCGGTTCGCAACGACTCATCCGCGCCGATGGGCGCAAGCAGATTGGAAAGATCCAGATAGAAATAAAAGCCTCCCTGAGCGTTGGGATCCGGCACGCGCTCCAGCTCGGCAAGGATCGTGAGACCCTCGTGTCTGGCTCTGAGCAGTTGCTCGCGCAGATCCGCCACGAAATGGCCGCTGCCGCTGCGCAGATGCTCCAGCACCGCATGTTGCGCGATCACGTTGGGATTGGAGGTCGTGTGACTCTGCAAGGCGCGCACGGCCTTGATCAGTGGTGCAGGTCCGGCCATGTAGCCGATGCGCCATCCCGTGATGGCCAGTTGTTTGGAAAAGGCGTTGACGATCACCAGTCGCGAGCGCAACTCGGGTGCGAGACCGACGATGGAATGGTGGATGTGCGGCGCGTGCGTCAGCTCTCCGTAGCATTCGTCGAAGATCACCCAGAGCTGGTTTTCGATCGCGAATTGCGCGATCGCGAGCAGGCACTCGCGTGAGTAAACCGCGCCGGTCGGATTGTTGGGGGTGTTGATGATGATGGCGCGAGTCGCCGGGCTCGACGCATCGCGCAGTGCCTGGATGCTGGGCAGATATTGAGTCCGCCGGGTGTCGACGAACACAGGCTTGGCGCCCGCCATGGTCACCTGGGCAGGGAAGGTCGACCAGTACGGCATCGGGATCAGCACTTCATCGCCGGGATTCAGCAATGTCATGGCGGCGTTGAACAGCGCCTGCTTGGCGCCGGCGGTGACCGCGATCTCATCGGCGCTCCAGATCTGCCAGGTTTCGCTGGTGAGCTTGGCCGCGATCGCTTCACGCAATTCCGGCATGCCGATCGTGTCGGAATAGCGCGTCACGCCTTGCTCGAGGGCGTTGAGGGCGCCTCTATAAAGTGTCGGGGCGAGATCGGCGCTGACTTCGCCGGCGCTCAGATCGAGAACGGTGGTGCCCGCGGCGGCAGCCGCCTTGGCGGCTGAGCGCGCCGCCGCCGTACCGGAATTGCCAAACGACTGCATCCGTTGTGCAAGCATGTGAGTGCTCTCCGAAGCCGTAGATGAGTTGTCTCAGGCCGAAGCCGATGTTTCTGGGAGGTAGCGGCCTTCGGCATTGGCCAGCTCGTCGTAGCGCATCAGCTTGAATACTTCTTCGAGGGTGGCGACATCCGGCTCGATCCCGGCGACGCTCTCCTCCGACAGGATTCGCCGGCACACTTGCCCCATGGCGCGAACCGAGGCGCGCATCGCATGATTCGCCCAGATGACGGTGGAGATCGATGCCTGCCGATAGGCGGCGACCGGGGTCCGATAATATTTGGTGGGAACGATGATCAGCGGCAGGCGATTCTTCCAGGCCCGGGCGAAGGACAGGACTTCGTCCGCCGTTCCCTTGCGGGAATGGATCAGGATTGCATCCGCGCCGGCTTCCGCATACGCATGCGCTCGTGACAGCGCCTCTTGCTCGTCGTAACCGGCAATCAGCGCTTCAGTGCGCGCAATCAAGCAGAATCTGTGCTCGGGAACCGTGTCTTTGACCGCTCGCAGTCGACCGGAAAATTCCTTGACGTCGGCCAGCGGATGCTTGTCGCCGACGAACGAATTGAGCTTCGGGAAGCCCTTGTCCTCCAGACAGATGCCGGAGGCGCCGCGTTGATAAAGCTTGAGCGCCGCGAGGCGGGCGTTGTTGAAGTTGCCGAAGCCGCTATCGCCGTCGACCAGAATGGGAATGTGGGTCACATCCGCCATGCGCTCGACCACTTCGACCACCTGGGTCCATGACGCTTCGTTCGCATCCCGGTAGCCGAGACTCGAAGCGATCGACAGGCCCGACGCCCACAGCCCGGGGAAGCCACTCTCTTCGGCAATCGCCGCCGACAGTGCGTCGTGCGCTTCCATCAGAAAGGTCAGTTCCGGAGAGTGTAGTAACTGGTGTAACGCACTCGACGTTGCGGTTGAGAAATCCTGGGTGTGTACGCGAGTGGTTTCAACGCTCATCGATGCTCTCCGTTGCTTGCTCAAGTGACGACGTCCGTTCGGCGTGGGGATTGTTTGTATTGCGTCGTCGTAAGCAGCGTCAACGGATTGCGCACCCGCTTTGTTACAACTGATGAACCTTATATTTCAGCCGAAAGATCCCAGCGTCGATGGCCGGTCGAGAAGCAGGCGAATGTGACAATCAGATAACGGACAGATAACGCTCTGGGCGGCGAACACTGCAGCGCGCCTAGCGTTCGCGCCGTCGGTGAGGTCTCGGATGGGCGCTCGCGCGGAGCGGCGCGGTTATATCGGCCGCAGTCGCGTCCGGTACATCGGGTGGCCCGGGGCGCGGTGCGTTCGAACGAGTTGGGTGTCAGTCGTGGGAAGTTGACATCGGCTCGACTGGCGAGCCTTTCGATGACTGGGATGAAACGCTCGGACCAGACAGGTGACTTGTTATTGCGTGCTTATGGATCGCTCGCCGCCCAACTCAAGGGCGACCGCTTCCGTGTGTCGCCACGCCGCTGCGATCGCTGCGATCAGCATCAACACCGCCGCGACGAGCGCTGACATCGCGAAGCCCAAGCTCGTGTGAAGTGGACCGAAAGCGGCCGTTCCTGCGAAGCCTGCGAGATAAGTGACGGCGCTGTTCAATCCCATGATGGTGCCCCGACGCGATGGATCGAGCGCAGTCAGGCGCATGATCAGCACATTGAGGCCGAAGTGATTGGCCAGTCCCCAAACGAACACCGCGACCAGCAGCGCGCCAAAGCTCTTGCCCAGCAGGGCCATAGACACATACACGGCGCAAGCCGCGACGAATGCGACGGGCATGACACGCTTTGCGCCCACGCGGTCAACGAGATTGTCGAGCAAAGCGGCCGCGCCGAAACCAACGCCGTACACCATCGCCGCGAGTCCGTTGGCGCTGACCGGCTGGCCGAGCCCGTTGTTCAAATAGTCGCCGAGATAACCATACATGCCGTAGAAGGCCGCCATGAATGCGCCGCAGGCGATCAGCAGCGGTTTGGCGCCTGCAATTCTGAGCGCCTCGAGCGGCAGAGGCGCCGATTGGGTCGCCAGAACTTCGCGATATTTGCCGATCGAAAGCATCGCGACGGCGGCGAAGGCGAGAGCCGCGATCGCTCCGAACACCGCACGCCAGTGAAGGACGTCTGCGAGCACCGCGGACAATGAAACGCCCGCCACCATGCTGAGCGTCCAGCCGGTGAGCACGACACCGATGGTTCGGCTTTCTCGTCCTGGCGGAGCGACGGCGGCGGCGCTCGAATATATGGCCGGCAATGCAACGCCCGATGCGACGCCTGCGATCAACTGGCTTGCAATCAGCACACTGACCATCGGCGACAGCGCACTTAGAATGAGTGCCACGGCCAACAGCGCCAGCGCCAGTTGCAACATGCGACGCGCTCCGATGCGATCGATGTGACGCGCAAGGAACAAAGCGCTTGCGGCGGTCCCGAGCCCGAATGCGGCCGCCGCGGTCATGACGACAGGCACTGTAGAGCCGAAGGAGCGGGCGACTTCCGGTGCGATCGGGCCCAACCCCAGGGAGTTCGAGCCGATGACGGCGATACAACCGGTGAGCACATAAGCCATCCGCGGCAGCGGCGCGGCGGCTTCGGTGGTGCGAGCGAAGGATTGATCTGTGTTCGCCATAGTTGCATATTGACCGAATCGTATTCAGCCACAAGCGGAATCGGCGGTATGAACCAAGAAACAGATGGCATTCGGCAGAACGGCGGGCGCGGGCGCGATCTGGATGCCTTCGACCGAAAATTGTTAAGCCTGCTGGTCGAGGATGCGACGCGCAGCTATGTGGAATTGGGCGAGCAGATCGGGCTCTCCGCGCCCGCCGTCCATGAGCGCGTCAAACGTTTGAAACGCACCGGCGCCATCCGGCAGACCGCCGCGCTGCTCAACCCGATCGCCATCCATAAGACGTTGCTGGCGTTCGTTCATGTCGACACGCACGGCTGGGGCAAGTCGCCGGAGCTGCTTGCGATCTCGAAATATCCCGAAGTGGAGGAAATGCACTCGGTAGCCGGCGACACCTGCATGCTGCTCAAAGTGCGCACCAAAGATTCACGAGCCCTCGAAGGACTCCTCGCGCGCATCTACGACGTTCCCGGTGTGATCAAAACGCGCAGCTACGTCGTGTTGTCCACTCACATGGAGCGTCCGGTGCAAGCCGATATCACCACCGAATGGCCGGCGCCTCGCCAGGCGGCCCGGCCGCCGCGCTGAAGCAGCGTGCCTCTGCGCAGTCATTAACACGCGTGAGAGTGAGTGTTGACGGCGGGCCCCGCTCACCGGCATTATCGAATCGCGCCGGCGTCCGGCCGGCTGCGACACATATTCGATGGCAGGGGGGAATGCGATGGGCAAGCTGGTTTCGCACGGCACGGCTGCCGTGTGTCGGGAGCGTTGATTGGCTGCCGTGCCCCTTGCACGGCCCGACGCGCGGGCATGGTTCGTGCTCGGCATGTTGTGCTTCGTGTATGTGTTGAACTTCCTGGACCGGCAGCTGCTGTCGATTCTGGCCAAGCCGATTCAGGACGATCTGCAGCTTAGCGACGGGCAGCTCGGACGCATCGGCGGTTTGTATTTCGCCTTGTTCTATTGCCTGATCTCCATTCCGGTGGGTTGGCTGGCCGATCGCACCAATCGTGTGAAAGTGCTTTCGTTTGCCTGCGCGCTGTGGAGTGCGGCGACCGTCGCTTGCGGAATGGCGTCGACCTACCCGCAACTCGTCGCGGCGCGCATGGCGGTGGGAGTGGGCGAGGCGGGCGGTGTGCCGCCATCCTACGCGATCATCTCCGACTACTTCCCTTCGGGCACGCGAGCGACCGCGCTCGGTTTGTTCAATCTCGGGCCACCATTGGGGCAGGCCCTGGGCGTCGCGTTCGGCGCATCGGTGGCAGCAACTTATGACTGGCGCAGCGCCTTCGTTGTTGTCGGCGCAGTGGGCGTCGTCACGGCGCTGCTTGTTTATATGTTCGTCCGGGAGCCCGTTCGTGGCGGCCTGGACCGAGCGCCTTCGGTGGCGCCTGTGGAATCTGCGACGGCCCACGCCGGCTTCCGCGCCACCATCGCAATGTTCTTCTCGAGGCCGGTGCTGGTGCTCGTGGCGCTCGCTTGCGGCGCGACTCAGTTTGTGACTTACGCATCGCTGAATTTCACGACGCTGTTCCTGATGCGCGAGAAGGGCATGACCCTGGAGGAGATCGCCGTCTACTACGCGTTGCTGATCGGCATTGGCATCAGCGCTGGAATGTATGTTTCGGGGCGCATCACGGATCGCCTGGCTCGTAACGGCAAACAAGCCTATGCCCTGGTGCCGGCCGTGGGTCTGGCGCTGGCGATCCCATTTTTCATCGGCTTCGTCTGGGCGCCCGGCTGGCAGCTGGCATTGTTGTTCCTGATCGGACCGACCTTCTTCAATTACTTCTACCTGTCGCCGGCGGTGACGTTGGTTCAAGAGGAAGTGCGGCCGAGCGAGCGCGTGCTTTCCGGTGCGCTGCTGCTGTTGGTGATGAACCTCATCGGTCTGGGCCTGGGGCCCACCTACCTCGGCGCTCTGAGCGATCTGCTGCGCGACACTCATCCGGAGAATTCGCTGCAGCTGGCCTTCTACACGCTCGTGCCGTTCTACGTGCTGGCCGTGGTGATGTTTGTCGTTCTGGCTCGCAAGTTGAAGCGCGAGCCGCTGGTCGTCGGAGATCAACCTTGATGTCCCTGGTTCTGCGTGCCGCTGCATTGAGTGCGCTCGTGCTGCTGGCCGCGCCCGCATCCGCTCAGGATCCTGTCGTTCGTGCCCCGGCCGGCGCAGTCAGAGGCGTCGCTCAGCAGGGCGTGCGCGTCTTCAAAGGGCTGCCTTACGCGATGCCACCCGTCGGTGCGGCGCGTTGGAAGCCACCGGTAGCAATGCCGGCCTGGAGTGAGGTTCGAGACGCGACCCGCTTCGGGGCGGCCTGCGTTCAACCGAAGGGGCGAGCCGACAGCATCTACGCCTGGGATCTCGAGCAGACCAGCGAAGATTGTTTGTTTCTGAACGTGTGGACGCCAGCACAAGCCCAGAACGCGCCGGTCATGGTGTGGATTCACGGTGGCGCGCTCACGACAGGCGCCAGCAGCGATCTGATGTATGACGGCGCCGGATTCGCCAGGCTGGGTGTAGTCGTCGTATCGATCAACTATCGGCTTGGCGCGCTCGGTTATCTGGCGCATCCGCAATTGAGCGCGGAGTCGCCGGAGGGAATCTCGGGCAACTATGGATTGCTCGATCAGATCGAAGCGCTGCGCTGGGTGAAACGCAACGTCGCCGCGTTTGGCGGCAATCCAGAGAATGTGACCATCGTGGGCGAGTCGGCCGGCGCGTTGAGCGTGATGTATCTGATGGCGTCGCCGCAGGCGCGCGGGCTGTTCAACAAGGCGGTCGCACAGAGCGCTTATATGATTTCGATGCCTGAGCTGAAGCAGGCGCGTTTCGGCCAGCCCGCGGCTGAGGCGATTGGCGCCAGCATCGCGGCCGAGCTCGGCGCCAAGGACCTTGCAGCGCTGCGTGCAGCGCCTGCATCCGAGCTGATCGCCGCGTCGACTCGCGTTGGTTACTTTCCATTGGGCACGGTCGATGGTCGCGTGCTGACTCGACAGCTGGTGGAGACGTTCGATCGGGAAGAGCAGGCGCCAGTGCCCATCATCGCCGGCTTTAACAGCGGCGAGATCCGGTCGTTGCAGATGCTTGCGGCGCCGATGCCTGCGAACGCGGCAGCGTATGAATCAACCATTCGCGAGCGCTACGCTGATCTCGCCGATGAGTTCCTGAAACATTATCCAAGCAAGGATCTCAAGGAGAGCATCCTCGCAGCGCCGCGCGACTCGCTGTATGCCTGGACCGCGGAGCGGCTGGTTCGCAAGCAGACGGCCATTGGCAAACCTTCGTTTCTCTATGTGTTCGATCACAGCTATCCGGCGGCGGACGCCGCGGGGCTGCACGGCTTCCATGCCGCCGAGCTGCCTTTTGTATTCGGTACGCTCGACCGAACGCCGCGTCATTGGCCCAAGGTGCCGGACACCAGGACGCAGAGGGATTTATCCGCGGCCATGATGAGCTACTGGGCCGGATTCATGCATTCCACCGAGCCACGTGCGAAGGATCACGCGCAATGGCAAGCATATGGATCAGATCGAGCGTACATGAGATTCGCTGAAAGGCCGGAGTCTGGCACGCGTCTGCTGCCGGGCATGTTTGAATTGAACGAGCAGGTCGTCTGCCGACGACGCGCCAGCGGCGATCAGCCGTGGCACTGGAACGTGGGATTGATCTCGCCGCCGCTGCCGCCCGCCGTGGAGTCCTGCCGATGATCGACGGCGCAATGCAGGATTTCGCACTCACACTGGACAAACTGCTCGATCACGCCGCCAAGTGGCATCCAAGCGCTCAGGTCGTCACCGGGCGCGAAGGCGGCAGAATCGATCGCGTGAGCTATGCGGACCTGAGAGATCGCAGTCTGCGCGTCTCGGCGCTGCTGCGGGATCTTGGCGTCGAGCGCGGTCATCGAGTCGCGACTCTGGCCTGGAATACGCAGGCGCACGTCGAAGCCTGGTACGCAATCATGGGCATGGGGGCGGTCTGTCACACGCTCAATCCCCGGCTCACTGCAGCTCAGCTGGCGGCGATGCTGGCGCAGTCCGAGTGTCGAGTGATCGTGGTCAGTGCCGATCTGGTGCCGCTCACCCGGCAGATCGTCGAGCTCACTCCGACGATCGAGCAGGTGTTGATCATCGATGGCGGTCCGGATGCGTGGACCGGCGAGCGACGCCGGCCGGTTGTGGACCTGCTCGAGGAGGCGATGGCCCAGGCGCGCGCTCAGATCACCTGGGGCGGCTTCGATGAACGCGCACCGTGCGGGCTGTGTTTTACCTCCGGGACCACGGGCGCTCCCAAGGGCGTCACGTACACCCATCGTTCCAGTTTTCTCCACACGTTGCGAAGCCTGCAGGCGGACGTGTTTGGAATCACGGCCGCCGACAGTGTGCTCACCGTCGTCCCCATGTTTCATGCAAATGCGTGGGGCTTGCCGTTCGCAGTGCCGGCGGCG
The DNA here is from genome assembly GCF_016801985.1 of Steroidobacter gossypii. Lineage (GTDB taxonomy): Bacteria > Pseudomonadota > Gammaproteobacteria > Steroidobacterales > Steroidobacteraceae > Steroidobacter > Steroidobacter gossypii. Next base: position 158,267 of record NZ_JAEVLS010000003.1, read on the forward strand.
GGTGCGAAGCTCGTGCTTCCCGGGCGTCAGGCGGACGGCGCGAACCTGGCCCGTTTGATCGCGGCGGAATCCGTGACGATCGCGGTCGGTGTTCCGACCGTGTGGCTCGGATTGGTCGAGCACCTCGATGCGCAGGGCGGCGAGCTGCCCTCGCTGAAGCGCATCATCGTGGGGGGCGCACCGTTGCCCCCAGCGCTGATGGAGCGAATCGAGCGGCGCCTGAATGTTTCTATACAGACGAGTTGGGGCATGACGGAGCTTTCGCCTTCGGGCACCGTGGCGTCGCCGAACGATCCCCAGCGATCCGCCGCATCGTCGGGACGCCCGGCTGTCGGCGTGGATCTGCTGTTGACCGACGCAAGCGGCGCGCCACTGCCAGAGCAGCGTGGCGTGGAAGGTCATTTGCGGGTGCGTGGCGCCAGTGTGATTCAACGTTACTTTGGCGATGAGCGCTCGGCCACCGACGACAACGGCTGGTTCAACACAGGCGACCTGGCGCGCATCGATCCGGACGGTCAGTTGTTCATCACTGGCCGGGCCAAAGATCTGATCAAGTCCGGCGGCGAGTGGATCAATCCCGCGGAGATCGAGGCCATCGTCGGCGCCTTGCCCGAAGTCAGCCTCGCCGCGGTGATCGGCCGCCCCGATCCGAAATGGGGCGAGCGCCCGTTGCTGCTGGTGGAGACGCGTCCACATCAGGCGATCAGCGATGAGACGCTGATCGGGGCGTTGCGCGGTCAGGTGCCGCCCTGGTGGATTCCCGATGCGGTCATTCGGCTCGAGCGAATGCCTCTGGCCGCCACTGGCAAGATCGACAAGCTGCGCCTGCGCTCGGCCTACGGCGGCGCTTGAAACACTCGAGCACCGGCCTCTCTGCCGGTGTTCTCTGATCTTATTTTGGAAGGAATGGCACGCATGATTCTGCAAGACCGAGTCGCGATCGTTACTGGAGCCGGTGGGGGACTGGGGCGAGCCCACGCGCTATTGCTCGCGCGCCACGGCGCCAAGGTGGTGGTCAACGACATGGATCAATCCGTCGCCGTTCGTGTCGCCGATGAGATCATCGCCGAGGGCGGACAGGCCATCGCTGCCGCTGCCTCGGTGACCGAGGAGACGCAGATCGCCACGATGGTCGAGCGCGCGATGAGCCGATGGGGCCGCATCGACATCCTGATCAACAACGCCGGCATTCTGCGCGACAAGAGCTTCGCGAAGATGACCCTGGCCGACTTTCGCCTGGTGCTGGATGTTCATCTGATGGGCGCGGTGATCTGCACCAAGGCGGTGTGGGAGATCATGCGCCAGCAGCAGTATGGCCGCGTGGTGATGACGACTTCGTCTTCCGGGCTCTATGGCAACTTCGGTCAATCCAACTACGGCGCCGCCAAGATGGCGCTGGTGGGATTGATGCAGACGCTGGCGCTGGAAGGCGAGAAGTATGGCATTCGCGTCAACAGTCTCGCGCCGACGGCGGCCACGCAGATGACCAACGGCATTCTCACCAAGGAAGCGCTCGAGCGCCTCGATCCAAAGCTGGTCAGCCCGGGCCTGCTGGCGTTGGTGGGCGAGAATGCGCCGACGCGTGCAATCCTGTGCGCGGGCGCGGGCCACTTCGCTCGTGCGTATGTCACGTTGACCGAGGGCCGCTATGTGGGCAATGCCGACGATGCCGGAGAGCGGGTGATCGCCCGCTGGGAAGAGATCGGCGATCGCTTCGGCGAAACCGTGCCGCCTTATGGATTCACTCAGGCGGAACACGAGCTCGCGAGCGCTGGTTGCGCCGGCAAAGTGCTGGCCGGCGGACACTGAAAGTCGAATCGCTACTTCGACGGAGGCGCCTGCAGGCTCGCGTTCACGCGATCGATATTCGTTTGATGCGCGTCGAGCATGTTCGATAGCTGGTCGCGCAGTTCCTGGTCGCGCACCTGGGGAAGCAGTTCGCGCAGGCGTTTCACAACCCAGCCCTGACCACGATTCACGAAGGCCAGTCGTTCTGGCAGGTCGGGGATCGCCATGGCTCTTTCGTTGAAAGAGCCGATGCGCGAGGACGGCGTGCCACCCAGCCTCACGATGGCCTGGGTTAGAACGCTGCACCAGTGCGCTTCGTCGCGCTGGATGTCTTTCACCAATGCCGCCAGTTCCGGATCTTTTGCTTCCTCGGCCGTAAGCAGGCAGACGCGAGAGCCGGCGCGCTCGGCTTCGAGCAATTCGTTCAGAGGTGTGAGCAGCTCGGCCTGTTTGGTGAGGATCTCGGTCGCTTCGGCAATGATGCTTTGCAGACGTTCACCGACGCTGACGATGGCCGCGATGCGGCCAACGCCGGTGCCTGAATAGAGCGCCATGGCTTCGAAGTCGCCGGTCATCGAGCACAGCGGCGAGTCGGTGCTGAACAGGTAGATCGGCCGGCCGTTTTCATCGCCAATGATGACTCTTTCTGCACGGAACGGATCGCCATGCTCGCCCTGGGTGACACTGTTGGCGAGCACGCGCACTTTGGCGCCGCGAGGCCAGTTGATGTGAAACATATCGGTAAGCACGGTATCCGTATCTTTGGCCGCGAGCAGTCGTCGCTTGTGATAGGGGTGCGCGAAAGACTCGTGAGTAGCCATGAGCGCGGTGCCCAGCACCGCGCCTTGGGCGCCGAGGGCGAGTACGTCCGCCACGTCCCGGCCATCGGAGATGCCACCAGCTGCGAGCACCGGACAATCCACGGCTGCAACGACTTGAGGAAGGATTTCTCGAAGAGGTGAAGCGCCGCGTACGTGCCCGCCGGCTTCGCAGCCTTGCGCGATGATGGCGTGCGCTCCGGCCTGCCTGGCGGCGACGGCTTCTTCCACCGAGCCCACCTGACAGACTACGACGATGCCGGCCTCCCGCAGCCGCGTGACGATCTGCGCCGACAGATCCCAGAAGAGAGTGACCACCGGCACAGACACCTCAGCGCATACCTGCAGCTGGGCTTCGAGCAGATCGGGAGGCGTGGCGGCCGGAATCAGGTTCACGCCGAATCTCTGCACGCCGCGCGCTCGCATGATTTGCACTTCACTGCGAATCAGCGAAACCGGCTCCCGCACCATTCCCAGGAAACCGAATCCACCCGCCTCGGTGACCGCAGCCGCCAACCCGGAGCGCGCCACGCCTCCCATGCCGGCCAGCACCAGGGGATAGGTGCAGCCGAGCAACTCGCAGATGGGTCGATGCAGGACAGTGCTCATGAAACGCTCCAGATCATACTTGTGCTTGCGTGTGCCAGACACCTGCGGCTTGCGCAGCGCAACGCCTGAATCAATCGCTGAGCGCAGGCTGTTCCACGTTTTCTCTGTTGTAACCTCATCGTTGGATTCGATCCATCAGGAATCAGCACGCCGCGCTCGCGGGGCCGGCGGTATGGTTAGAGAAAACGGAACGTATCGCTAGAATAATTCCAATTGAACGCAGGTCGGACGAGGCGGTACAACACTCCTCACCCCTGAGTAAGGCTTGCTGTGATTCGAGGTTATCCGATCGAACAGTGCTGCTCGCATCGCGGTCAGCTCGTCCAGCTCGAGTTTGCGCGAAGAGCCATGCCGCTGTTGCCCAATGATTCGAGCACCGTGTTCGAGGCGGATGAGCGTGGCCTGGTGATCGCGGCCGAGACCGAGATGGCGTTGGAACGGCCGATGCGCAGGCTCGCGGACGTCTACGGCGACATGGTGCGCATCGGTCCACCGAAGGTCCGATATCGTTACGGCAATCGTATCGAGCAGCCCATCATGGGCTTGCGCGTGCTGTGCGCGCCGCAGGTCTATGCGGCCGTTCGTGAGGATCTGCGTTTGCGTCGCGCGACGATCATGGATGCCGAAGTCAATCGTCAGTTTGGCATCGTGCGCGCCGCTGCGCCGCTTGCATCGCTGATCGGGTACCCCGATCGGATCGCTGCGCTCAGCGGCGGACGAGGGCAGCTGGTCATGTGGCTCAGTCACTACGAGCAACTCGACCATCCACCACCTGCCGGGGTCGCGGCGTGATACATCGGCGCTGCTGACAGCGGGTTTCATTCTCCCTGCAAGTCGTCCGCGTTCGGCACGAAGAAGCGCCCCTGCAACTGCAAGAGCTCACGACGGTGCAGATCGGCGAGTCGGGCGAGCTTCTGTTCTCCCTTCGGCGTCAGATGAACGTGCACCACGCGCCCATCCGCATCGCTCACACGCCGTTGCACCAGCCCGGCGGCTTCCGACCTCGTAATCAGCGCCACCACCCCGTGGTGCTTGGCTTGCAGGCGCTCGGCAAGCTCGGTGACCGAGGCATGTTCCCGTCCCGGGAAGCCCTTCACATGCAGCAGCAATTGGTATTGGAGCGGGGTGATGCCGTGGCGACGGGTCATCTCCTCGCTCTGCCGCAGATAGCGTCGCAGCTCGTAGCGAAACGCCGCCAGAGCCTGGTACTGGCGCTTACCGATGGGGCGGGCGGTCATGCCGGTTCCGTATGTGTTCAAAACCAATCGTTAGGAATATATCACACTGTGAGGGGTATGCTTCCATCCCGTTGGCGCATGGAGCGCTCATGATGGGGAGAGATCCATGACTCTGCAGATCGGCGATACCGCTCCGGACTTTCAGGCCCACACCACCGTGGGGCGCATCCGTTTCCACGAATGGGTCGGCTCGAACTGGAGCGTGCTGTTTTCGCATCCGAAGGATTTCACCCCGGTTTGCACCACCGAGCTGGGCTACACCGAGCGGCTGCGCCCGGAGTTCGAGAAGCGCGGTGTGCGGGTGATCGGCCTGTCGGTCGACTCGATCGGCGATCACGAGCGCTGGGCGGATGACATCGAGGCTACGCAGGGCGCGCGGCCGTTGTTTCCCATCATCGGCGATGCCGATCGCAGCATCGCCAGTCTGTACGGCATGCTGCATCCGAAGGCGGACACCACGTTCACCGTGCGCTCGGTCTTCATCATCGATCCGGCCAAGAAGGTGCGCGCCATGATCACGTATCCCGCCAGCACCGGCCGCAACTTCGACGAGATCCTGCGCGTGATCGATTCGCTGCAGCTCACCGACAAGCACAAGGTGGCGACCCCGGTGAACTGGCGGCCGGGCGACGATGTGATCATCGTTCCCTCGCTGTCCAACGACGAAGCGCGCAAGCTGTTCCCGGAAGGTTGGAACGAGCTGCGTCCGTATCTGCGCGTCACCAAGCAGCCTGCGTGAGCACGCGAAGATCCATACGGGTCAAATCATGAGCGAGATGGCAGCGGCGAGCGCGACGCTCGACGTATTCCCGTTCGAGAGGGCGCTGGCGGAGGATGTGCGACGGATCGTCAACCGGCTGGACGCCACGCAGCGCGCGTGGCTGAGCGGCTATCTCATCGGCACGCTGAATACGGCGGCGGTTTCCCAACCCGCTGCCGTTCCCGCTGCCGCGCCGATCGCCACGATCGTGTACGGATCGCAGACCGGAAATTGCGAGACGGTGGCGAAGCGCCTCAGCGAGGCGCTGTCGGCTGCCGGCGTGAGCAGCGTGATGCTCGACATGCTGGATTGCCGTAAGGTCGAGCTCGATCAGGCGCGGCACCTGCTGGTGATCGTCAGCACACACGGGGAAGGCGATCCGCCGGATCGTGCCCGCCCGCTGTACGATCTGTTGCACGGTCGCAAGGCGCCGAAGCTCGCCAGTCTGAAATATTCCGTACTTGCGCTCGGCGATTCCAGCTACGAGCAGTTCTGCGAAGCCGGACGTCGCTTCGATGCGCAGCTGGAAGCGCTCGGCGCGCAGCGGCTCCATGAGCGTGTCGAATGCGATGTGGACTTCCAGGAGAATGCGGATCGCTGGATCGAAGCGGTCGTCTCGCGGCTCGCCACCGTCCGTGGCGACGTAGTTGCGCCACCCCCGAGTCTCGCGCGGCCCAGCGCCACTGTGGCGACCGCCTACACGAGAAAGAATCCCTGGCAGGCCCCTGTGCTTGCAAACATTCGATTGACGGCGCGGGATTCGAGCAAGGATGTTCGTCACATCGAACTCTCAACCGAAGGCGCCGGCATTCATTACGAAGCGGGCGACGCGCTCGGCATCGTGCCCCGCAACTCCGAAGCCGAAGTGAATGCGTTGCTCGAGCATCTACCCTTCGACGGGGACTCCGCCGTCGAAGTGAACGGCGTCAACGTGTCTTTGCGCACCGCCTTGACCGATCACTTGGACATCGGTCCGCTCAATCGGTCCGTGTTCGAGAAGTACGCGACCCTCAGTCAACGGCGCAGCCTGCTGGAGCTGATGGAGCAGGGCGCCGGTGATCGGCTCAATGCAGCGCTGCGCGACAGCCATCTGATCGACCTGATCGCGGATCATCCAGCCCAGGGCGTCAAAGCCGAGGATTTCGTGCGCATCCTGCGGCCACTCGCGCCTCGCCTGTATTCGATTGCTTCGAGTCCGCATGCAACGCCCGACGAGGTGCATTTGACGGTTCGTATCGTGACTTACCAGTCCCGTGGACGCATGCGCGGCGGCGTCGTATCGACGGCACTGGGCAGCGCGACGGATGCGCATGCGAGAGTGGCTGTCTATCCCCATCGCAATCCCGCTTTTCGCTTGCCCGCCGATCCGAATGCTCCGATCGTGATGATCGGGCCGGGCACGGGTGTGGCGCCGTTTCGTGCCTTCGTCGCCGAGCGTGAAGCGCTTGGCTCGCGTGGCAAGAACTGGCTGCTGTTCGGCGATCGAACCTTGCGCAGCGACTTTCTCTATCAGACCGAGTGGTTGGACTGGCGCAAGCGCGGGGCCTTGCATCGCCTCGACGTGGCCTTCTCTCGCGACGGGCATGAAAAAGTTTATGTCCAGCATCGCATCCGGGAGCACGGAGCGATGCTCTATGCGTGGCTGCAAGACGGCGCTTACGTCTATGTCTGCGGCGATGCGCAGCAGATGGCGCCCGATGTCGACGCAGCGCTGCGTGACGCGATTCGGACGCATGGAGCGCTTGGCGACGAGCAGCTCGAGGAGTTCATGTTGAATCTGCAGCGCGAGCGCCGCTACCAGCGAGATGTGTATTGATGGACGCGATTCGCAAGAACGATCTTTCCACGCCAGTGGAGCAGCTGCATTCGAATGAGCAGCTGAAGCTTCGCAGTCGCTTCCTGCGGGGAACGCTCGAACAAAGTCTCGCCGAGCCGCTCACGGGGAGCATCGCGGCCGATGATGCACTGCTGACCAAATTCTTCGGCGTCTATCAGCAGGACGACCGTGACCTGCGCGAAGAGCGGCGCGTGTCGCGTCTGGAACCTCTGTATTCGTTCATGGTTCGCGTCCGCCTGCCGGGCGGGGTGTGTACCGCCAGGCAATGGCTGGCGCTCGATGCTCAGGCGCGCGCCACTGCGAACGGCCAACTGCGCATGACGACCCGTCAGACGTTTCAATTCCACGGCGTGCTGAAGCACAACCTGGCGAAGCACATCCAGGGCATCGCGGCCGCCGGCCTGGACACCATCGCTGCCTGTGGAGATGACAATCGCAACGTGATCTGTACCGCCAATCCGCTGTTCTCTCGCGCGCATGCAGAAGCAACCGCAACCGCGCGCAAGCTGAGTGAGCACTTGATGCCGCGAACGGCTGCCTATCGAGAGCTGCTGTTGCAGCAGCCGGCGTCCTCGGGTCTGCCGGAGAACGAGGAGCCGCTCTACGGCCCAACCTACTTGCCGCGCAAGTTCAAGATCGCCATCGCCGTTCCGCCGAGCAACGATGTCGACATCTACGCGCACGATCTCGGGTTTGTGGCCATCGTGGAGAACGGCGAGATCGTCGGTTACAACGTGCTGGTCGGTGGCGGCATGGGAATGACGCACAAGGTGCCCACGACGTTTCCAAGACTGAGCACGCTGGCGGGATTCTGCAATGCCGAGGAGATCGTGGAGGTCGCCGAGCACACCATGTGCATTCAGCGCGATTTTGGCGACCGACTCGATCGCGCGCACGCACGCTTCAAGTACACGATCGAAGACCGGGGCATCGAATGGTTCAAGGCTGAGTTGGCCCGGCGTCGCGGCAAGCCTTTGGAGCCAGCGCGTGCATTCGGGTTCACCACCAATGGCGACCGCTACGGTTGGCATCGAGGCGAGGATGGGCGTTGGCACTGTACGGTGTTCATTCGCAATGGCCGCATCGCCGACTCGGCAGAAGCGCCACTCATGTCCACGCTGCGACAGATCGCGAGCGAGCTGCCCGTGGTGTTCGCATTGACCACCAACCGGAATGTGACATTGGCCGGAGTCGAAGACGCCGACCGATCGCGGATCGATGCGTTGCTGCTAGCGGGTGGCCTGGCCGGCCTCTCATCGCCGGCCGGACTGGAGCAGAATGCAATGGCCTGCGTGGCGCTGCCGACCTGCGGTCTGGCGATGGCCGAGAGCGAACGCTATCTGCCATCGTTACTTCACAAACTGGAAGCTCTGGTCGAAGCCGCAGGGCTGGCGGACACCCCAATCACGATTCGTATGAGCGGCTGTCCCAACGGCTGTTCGAGACCGTTCCTGGCCGAGATCGGCCTGGTCGGCAAGGCGCCCGGGAAATACAACCTGTATCTCGGCGGCAGCCCGCGTGGTGAGCGATTGAACTCGCTGTGTCGAGAGAATATCGGGGAGCAGCAGATTTTGGATGCGCTGCGCCCCTTGTTGAACGCCTATGCCAGCGAGCGAGCCGGCGGAGAAGCGTTCGGCGATTTTCTGATTCGCACTGGCGCCCTCAGCCGAGCGAGCTGAAGACGCCGTTTGGAGTGCGATCAGTGGGCGGCAGCCAACGCCTGATCCAGATCGGACAGGATGTCCTCGATATCTTCGATACCGACCGACAGCCGGATCGCTTCCGGCGTGACGCCGACGCTGCGCTGTTCCGCCTCGCTCAACTGGCGATGCGTGGTCGAGGCCGGATGACAGGCCAGCGATTTGGCGTCGCCGATATTCACCAGGCGCTTGAACAGTTTCAGCGCATCGTAGAACCTCACGCCGGCGTCGAACCCGCCCTTGACACCGAAGGTGAGAATGCCCGCGGCGCGGCCCTTCATATATTTCTGGGCAAGGTGATGATGCGGATGGTCCTTCAGGCCCGCGTATCGCACCCATTGAATCGCTTTGTGAGATTGCAGGTGCTCGGCGACGCGCTGAGCGTTCTCACAATGCCGTTGCATGCGCAGCGGCAGCGTCTCCATGCCCTGCAGGAGCTGGAAGGCATTGAAGGGCGAGAGCGCAGAGCCCGTGTTCCGTAGCGGCACGGTGCGCGCGCGGCCGATGTACGCGGCAGGCCCTAGCGCGTCGACATAGACGACGCCGTGATACGACGGTTCCGGCTCGCTGAACATCGGATAGCGATCTTTGTGCGTACCCCAGGGAAACTGCCCGGAGTCGACGATCAAGCCGCCCAGGGTAGTGCCATGCCCGCCGATGTACTTGGTCGCCGAGTGCACCACGATGTCGGCGCCATGCTCGAACGGTTTGAGCAGCACCGGCGTCGCGACCGTGTTATCGACGATCGTGGCGACGCCATGGCTGCGGGCCATCTGGGTCACCGCGGCGACGTCGACGATGTTTCCAGCCGGATTGCCGATGGTCTCGAAGAACACGGCGCGCGTCTTCTTGTCGATGAGCTTCTCCAGGTCGCTGGCCGCATCGCTCTTGGCGAAGCGCACCTCGATGCCCAGCTTCGGCAGCATGTGAGCGAACAGCGTGTACGTGCCGCCATACAGCTGCGGCGTGGTCACGATGTTGTCGCCCGCTTGGGCCAGGTTCACGATCGCGTAGTGGATCGCGGCGCTGCCGGCCGAGACCGCCAACGCGCCCACGCCGCCTTCCAGCATCGCGATGCGCTTCTCCAGCACATCGCAAGTCGGATTCATGATGCGGGTATAGATGTTGCCAGGCACGGCGAGATTGAACAGGTCGGCGCCGTGCTGGGCATTGTCGAACTCGAATGCGACGTTCTGATAGATCGGCACGGCCACGGCATGCGAGGTCGGCTCGGTTTCATAACCGCCATGGATGGCGATGGTCTGGTCTTTCATGAGTCCCTCGAGGGCGTCGGGTTCAAACGGGATCCACCGGCGAATCCAGGCCATTCTGGACGATGCGCGTCGGCAAGCCCAGTCGATTCAGTTGCCGCAGGAACGGTTGCGGCGGCAGTTCCTCGACGTTGGCCATCCTGCGAACGTCCCATTCGCCCGAGGCGATCAGCAAAGCGGCGGCCACCGCGGGCACGCCGGCAGTGTAAGAAATGCCCTGGCTGCCGACTTCCTGGTAGGCCTGTTTGTGATCGGCCACGTTATACACGAAGGCCTGATGCGGCTTGCCTGCGCGTTCGCCCTCGACCAGCGTGCCAATACAGGTCTTGCCCTCGTAATCGGGCGCGAGCGAGGCGGGATCCGGCAGCACTGCTTTGACGACCTTGAGCGGCACCACTTGCAGCCCTTCGGCCGTGCGTATCGGCTGCTCGGAGAGCAGCCCCAGACTCTTGAGCACCGTAAACACGTTGATGTAGTGATCGCTGAAGCCCATCCAGAAGCGCACGTTCGGAACACCGAGCAGCTGCGACAGCGAATGCACTTCGTCGTGGCCGGTGAGATAGGCTTTCTGCAGACCCACCACGGGCAGGTTCCACTCGCGGCTCACCTCGAACATCTTGTTGGACGTCCACTTGCTGTTCTGCCAGCTCCAGACCTGCCCGGTGAACTCGCGGAAATTGATCTCCGGATCGAAGTTGGTGGCGAAGTACCGGCCGTGCCGGCCGGCATTGATGTCGACGATATCGATCGATTGAACGCGGTCGAAATAGCTGTCACAAGCAAACTTCGCATAGGAGTTGACCACGCCGGGGTCGAAGCCCGCGCCGAGGATGGCGGTCAGGCCGGAACGTTCGCACTCCGCGCGCCGCTTCCATTCGTAGTTTGCATACCACGGCGGCGTTTCGCAGATCTTGGCGGGATCTTCATGAATGGCGGTGTCGATATACGCCGCGCCGGTCTCGATGCAGGCCGACAACACCGACATGTTGAGAAACGACGAGCCGACGTTGATGACGATCTGCGCACCGGTTTGTTTGATGAGCCTCACGGTCGCCGCGACGTCCAGGGCGTCGAGCGCGTGCGCCTGCAGAGCGCCGTGGGTCTTGAGCGCGTTCTTTTCGTGGACCGAGGCGATGATGCGCTGGCACTTCTCGACGGTGCGCGAGGCGATGTGAATATCGCCGAGCAGCTCGTTGTTCTGGGCGCATTTGTGAACGACCACCTGACCGACGCCGCCAGCGCCGATGACCAGCACGTTCTTTTTCATTCCGGGAAGAACTCCTTCATTGCGAAACACGGTTGGGGAAGGGGACTCAAGACAGGCTGGCTTGAAAATCCGCGAAGCTGAACTCGCGCACCGGACGGATCGACCCGTCGAGCTCGCGAATCACGATGCTGGGCATCTGCACGCCGTTGAACCAGTTCTTCTTGACCATGGTGTAGCCGGCGGCGTCCTGGATGGAGAGTCGGTCGCCCACCTGCAGCGGCCGCGGAAAGCGGAATGTGCCGAACACATCGCCGGCCAGGCACGACTTGCCGCACACCATGTATTCGTGCGGCCCTTGGTTCGGGGCGATGTGAGCGCTTTCGCGATAGATCAACAGATCCAGCATGTGCGCTTCGATCGAGGAGTCGACGACGGCGAGGTGCTTGCCGTTGAACAACGTATCGAGCACGGTGACTTCGAGCGTGGTGGTCTCGGTGATCGCCGCTTCGCCGGGCTCGAGATAAACCTGCACGTCGAAACGTTCCGAGAAGCGCCGGAGGCGCTCGCAGAACTTCTCGATCGGATAGCCTGCGCCGGTGAAATGAATCCCGCCGCCGAGACTGATCCAGCGAACCTTATGAAACAGCGCGCCGAAGCGTTCCTCGATCTGGCCGAGCAGCCGATCGAACAGGTCGAAATCCTCGTTCTCGCAATTGTTATGGATCATGAAGCCGTCGACGCGATCCAGCACGCTCGCGATCTTCTCGACATCGTGTTCGCCCAGCCGGCTGAAAGGCCGCGCGGGATCGGCGATATCGAAGCCCGAAACGCTGACGCGCGGGTTCAAACGCAGCCCGCGCGCGATGCCGGAAGCCTTGTCGGCGAAGCGCTCGAGCTGTCCGATGCTGTTGAAGATGATCTTGTCGGCGAGCGACACCGCTTGATCGATCTCGGCATCCGACCAGGCCACGCTATACGCTTGAGTCTCGCCGCCGAAGCGCTCGCGACCGAGTCTCACCTCGAACAGAGATGAGGACGTAGTGCCGTCCATGTACTCGCGCATCAGATCGAACACCGACCACGTCGCGAAACACTTCAGCGCGAGCAGCACCTTCGCGCCCGAGAGCGCCCGCACCTGCGCAATCTTCTCCAGATTGCGGCGAAGTGCGGACTTGTCGATCAAATAATAGGGTGTCTGGATCATGGCTCGGCTTGGATGAGCAGCGGCTCAGGCCGCGGGATCCGGCATGTCGCTGCCGTACACGGCCAGCACGGTGAGCGTGCGCGGCTCGCCGACCGGTCGAGGCCAGGTGATCGACTGCCCCGGGCTCATGCCGAGCAGGGCTGCGCCTACCGGAGACAGTACCGAAATGCGATTACGATTGACGTCCGCCTCCAGCGGCCAGACCAGCCGCACGGTGCGATAGCGATCGTTCGCGCCGTCGCGATACGCGACCAGCGAGCCGACCCGCACGATGTTCGGGCATTGGTCATCGGCCACGACCTCCGCGCGATTCAACTCCTGCGCGAGAAAATCGACCACCGGCGTCGGCGCGCGTTCCGCGGCGTCCACCAGCGCGATCAAGCGGTCATAGTCGCCCGCCGGGATCGAGATGGGCGGTAAATCGCCCGTGTTCATGGGTTCCATGATGGATCTGCCCCTCCAAACAAATTCGCCCATCGAACCGGCGCGGCCATGGCGCCGGACTCGCGAGCGAAGCAAATCAGTGGTGAAGAAGCCTCAACCGGTTCGGATGGGGAGCCGGTCGGGCAGGTGCCTGAGACCGAAAAGCCCCGGGCACAGCGCGTGAGAATGCGCTACACCCGGGGCGACGCGTCCCGGATGTGAGTCTCGCCACAATGCGGGTGGTCGAGTAAAAAATGCGCGGAATCAAGCATGGGGGGAGGATAGTTTGTTACGCTGAAGAGTCAAGCTCGCAGGTCCAATCTGCGGGCCCGATCCGCAGACTTGACAGGCGGTTCCTACGACTTCCCACCATTGTCACGAGCGGCGACGTCGTCGACTCTCGCAGCGTGCGTTTTCAAGTCAATCCGCCGGTATTTTTCACTTCCGCCGCCGTCATTCTGGTCTGCGCGACGCTCGGCGCATTGTTTCCTGCGCGGGCCAGGCTGCTATTCCAGCAGTTGCAGGCGGGCATCATCGAAGATTTCGGCTGGCTGTATATCGCAGCAGTCGCAGGCTTTCTGATCTTCGCGCTGTTCCTGCTGTTCAGCCGCTATGGCGATGTGAAGCTTGGGCCGGACGACAGCGAGCCGGAATACGGCGGAGCCTCGTGGTTCGCGATGCTGTTCAGCGCCGGCATGGGCATCGGGCTGATGTTCTTCGGCGTTGCCGAGCCTATCCAGCACTACATGGCGCCGCCGACCGGCGAGGGCGCCACGCTCGATGCGGCTCGTCAGGCCATGGTGCTCACCTTTTTTCACTGGGGCCTGCACGCCTGGGCCATCTACGTCATCGTTGGGCTGGCGCTGGCGTATTTCGCATTTCGTCGCGGATTGCCCCTGACGTTGCGCTCGGCGCTGCATCCGCTGATTGGCGATCGCATTCACGGGCCGATCGGTCATGCCGTCGATGTGTTCGCGGTGTTCGGAACCATGTTCGGGGTGGCGACTTCGCTCGGCCTGGGCGTGCTGCAAGTCAACGCTGGCGCCACTTATCTGTTCGGCTGGCCAGCGACCATCCCAGTGCAACTGATGCTGATCGCGGCGGTGACCGGCCTTGCGACGCTCTCGGTGATGCTGGGCCTGGATCGCGGCATCCGTCGACTGAGCGAGCTCAACGTGGTGCTGGCCAGCCTGCTGCTGCTATTCGTATTGATCGCCGGGCCGACGCTGTTCCTGCTGCGGGCGTACGTTCAGAACATCGGCGCTTATCTGAGCAACGTCGTGCCGCTCACGTTTCGTTTGTATGCCTATGAGCCGAATCCCTGGCTCGGCGAATGGACGTTGTTCTATTGGAGCTGGTGGATCGCATGGTCGCCGTTCGTGGGCATGTTCATCGCGCGCATCTCGCGGGGACGAACCATCCGCCAGTTCATCGGTGGCGTGTTGCTGGTGCCGGTGCTGTTTACGTTTCTATGGATGACGGTGTTCGGGAACACTGCGTTGTGGCAGCAGACCTCGGAAGCGTTACCGTTGGCTGAGGTTGTGAGGGATAATCTGCCTGTCGCGCTATTCGCGTCGTTGGAAGGTCTGCCGCTCGCTACGCTCAGCTCGGCGATCGCTACCATTCTGGTCGTCACCTTCTTTGTGACATCCGCGGACTCCGGTGCGCTGGTGATCGACACGATCACTTCAGGCGGCGCGGCCGATTCTCCCGCCTGGCAGCGAGTCTTCTGGGCGACGGCCGCCGGGGCCATCGCCGCGGTGCTGCTGGTTGGCGGTGGGCTCGATGCGCTTCAAACAGCGACCATTGCGAGCGCATTGCCATTTACGATCTTGATGATCTTCATCTGTTACGGTGTGCTGCGCGCGCTGCAGCTCGAAGGCACCGCGCGTGCGGACAGCGCACTGATCGAGACTACACATGTCGAGACCAGCTGGCAGCAGCGCCTGAGCATGTTGCTCAAGGCGCATACGCGAGCGGATATAGAATCGTTCCTGGCGGATGTCGCCGCGCCGGCCTTGCAAGACGTGGCGGCACGCATTCAGGAGGAGGGGCATGCCGCGGACTTCAACTGCGGTCCGGACCGGGTCGAGCTTGCGATCTCGCATGCCGGGCGCCAGACGTTTCGTTATAGCGTGCGCCTGAAGGGATTTCGCGCTCCGACCTTCGCGCTCGCCGAGCGGCCACTGGCGGACACGGGCGATAGTGAGCGCAGCTATCACGCCCTCGCCGAGTCCTCGGTGGATGGTGTGACTGACGTGACCGCATTCACCCGCCAGCAGCTCATCGACGATTTCCTGGCCCGCTATGCGCGCTCGCGAGCGCTCGCCAGGAAACAATGACCTCACATCGGCGCTGACCAGCCTCGGGTTTCCAGTTCCCGCACCCGGCGCATGAGCTTCAAGCCGCGTCGGCTGACGTTAGTGCGTCACCAAACCTCGCACCTCTGCGCGGCGGGACGGACCATCGGTGCGCCGGTTTTACATTGGAATGCTTGCTGGAATTCGGGCAGGTTCGACAGTGGACCGATGACACGGTATTTGGCGACGGGATGCGGAGCTCCCTGCACCATGGAGCGCGCCGTTTCAGGGCGCGTTTCATCGCCGCGGAACTGGCCCCAGGAAATGAAGAACTGCTGTTCCGGAGTGAAGCCGTCGATAGTGGGCAGTGGCGCTTTGCCACGGCGGGAGATCTGAAGTGCGCGATAGGCGATGCGAGCGCCGGCCAGATCGCCGATGCTTTCGCCGAGCACGAGTTTGCCGTTGTGATGAATGCCCGGCTCGATGAAATATCCCTCGAACTGCTCCACGACACATGCCGTGCGGGCCTGGAATGCTTTGAGATCGGCGTCGCTCCACCAGTTCTTCAAGCGCCCGTGCGCGTCGTATTGGGCGCCTTGATCGTCGAAGCCGTGGCTGATTTCGTGGCCGATCACCACGCCGATGGCGCCGTAATTCACCGCGTCGCTGGCCGCCAAATCGAAGGCGGGCGGTTGCAGGATGCCGGCGGGAAACACGATCTCGTTGAGCAGCGGATGGTAGTACGCGTCTGAGGTCGGCGTGGTGATGCCCCAGCGCTCGCGATCCAATGGCTTGCCGACCGACGACCAGTTGTCGCGCACGTTGAATTGCCGTCCCGCCACGACATTGTCCCAGTAGCTGTCGCGACTGACGCGCACGCCGCTATAGTCGAGCCACTTGTCTGGATAACCCACCTTGGGCCTGAACGTCGCCAGCTTTTCAAGCGCGCGCTGTTTGGTGGAAGCGCTCATCCATTGCAGGTCTCGAAGGGTCTCGCGCATCGCGAGACGAAGGTTTTCGACCATCTCCTGCACCCGCGCCTTCGCTTGGGGAGGAAAGTATCTCTCCACATAGATCTTGCCAACTGCCTCGCCGAACAGCGCGTCGGCGGATTCGGCGCATTGCTTCCAACGCGGCTTCATCTCTTGGACGCCCTTCAGGAAGGCCGCGTTGAAGGCGAAGTCTTCCTGCACGAACGGCTTGGACAGCGACGGCGCCGCGGATCGGAGCAGGTGCCAGCTCAGGTAGATTTTCCAATCGGCCAGCGGCGTCGCCGCGAGCTGTCGATCGATCTCCTTCATGAGCTCCGGTTGCGCCACATTGAGCTCGCCGCGCGGCAGCTTGCTGGCCGAGTAGTACTGCGGCCAGTCGAAGTTGGGCATGAGCTGTGTTAGTTGCGCAAAGGTCAGTTTGTGATCCGTCGATTTCGGATCGCGCAGCGCCACGTTGTCGAGCGAATGCTGCGCCAGGGATGTTTCCATTTTCATCACGGCTTGCGCGGCGGCTTTGGCATCGCCGGCGGCGTAGCCGGCCAGCTCGAACATCCTCTGGACGTGGGCGAGATATCGGCTACGGGCTTGCTGGAAGCGGTCTTCGGCCTTGAAGTAATAATCGCGGTCGGGCAGACCGAGCCCCGCCGCGTCGATCTGCACGATCACATCGTCGGGATTGCGATCGTCGGACAGACCATACAGATTGAAGGGGGCGATCACGCCCATGGCATGCAGCTTCTGCATCTCACGCTGCAAACCGGCGCTGTCTCGAATGTGGGAGATCTCGGTGAGTAGTGGCTGGAGCGGCTTGATGCCGAGGTCCTCGACACGCGCCTCATCCATGCAGCTTGCATAGAAATCGCCGGTGAGCTGAGCGATGCTGCCGTGCTGTGCCCGGGTGGCCGCAGCCGCTTCGAGAATGACCTTGAGCCGATCTTTGTTTGCTTCGCTCGCTGCCCAGCGACGGCTCCAGCGCGTCATCGAGGCAGGGATCGGATTCTGCGCGCGCCAATTGCCATTGGCATACGCGTAGAAGTCGCTGCAAGGTTCGGTCTTGTGGTCGATATCGCCGAGCTGGACGCCATGTTGTCCACCCTCGGCGGCGCCGGCCACGCCGGCGATCAAGAACAGGACGCCGGCTGCTGCTGGCCATTTCATGCCGTTCTTCCCTGACCAGAGAAGAGCGGATCGTACGTTACGTTTCGAGGGCCGACAATGTGCCGTCAGCGGCGCCTGGTCAGGGAGCTTCGCCCCGCTGCGCAGCCGACGTCTCGCCGGGCAGCTGGCCCAGGAAATCGCTCAGGCTGCGCCGGCCATCTTTCCATTCTTCGTAGTATTGCGGCCGGTTCGGGACGCCCAGCGCGGCCAGCTCGATCCGGGTCGATGTCGCCAGCGCCCGCAGGTCGTCGCGCTCGATGGGATAGTAGATGAAGGTGGAGCCGGAGATGGGCAGCGGCAGCGTCGGGTCGCCGATGCCCAGCTCGGCGACGTCGCCTGCATACTGATTCAGAACGAGCATGCGCTCCTCCGTGCGGATCTCGATCTCACCGAAGGAGCTTTCGAAGCTCGTCATCTGTTTGGGCGTGAGATCGCCCGAGGTGCGAGGAATCAGCGTCAGGTACAGGCGGCGGGCGCCCATTCGGTTGACTTCGATGGCCATGAGCTGCGCGAAGTCGCGCCGATTGATTTTGCTCGAGCTGGTGACACGGGCCAGCACCAGCGGCTGGGTTTGCGAAGTGATGGTCGCGACCGAGACCGGATCGAGCCAGGAGGTGACGGTAGGTTGCGCCATGCAACCGGCCAGGCTCAGCAGCAGCAACAGCACTGAATACTTCATGAAGATCAACAGGCTCGGGCGTCGAATGCAGAGTAGATCGGCGCGCGAACCTGGGTGGATTCACGCTGCCTTGGAGCAGCGCAAGCGCCGACCTGCCGCGACCTGTAGAATCGCCGGTCTTCCATGGGATTTGCAATGACCAGGCCCGAAGTCGCGATGTACTTGCCGATCAGCGAGCGGTTGCTCGCGCCGGTGCTGGATGAGGCGCGCGACCTCGCCTCTGCGCTGGCGCCGCTCGATGTGCCGCAGATCGCGGCGTTGATCGTTCTTCAGTACCTGCCGCGGTTGCGGGGCGAAGTGGCGAGCTCGCCGCAACAGATCCTGAGTAACGCCGTTCGGGGCGGTCACGAGCAGGTGAGTCGGACCGGGCTCCAAGCATTCGTCGAGCAGATCGCCGCGCAATTGGATCGGGCGAAGGTGCGCGCGGGCGTTGCTTTGCTGGGCGAGTTCCGGCTTGCTTTGGCCGGCGATACACACGCGCAGGAAGGTCTGGAGTCGATCGCGCTGCTGAGCGGCGATCGCGCGGTTCTCACCAGCGAGCAAAGCCGGATCTTCAAAGAGGTGAGGGCGCAGACGGACGATCACATCCACGTCCAAGGCTATGCCGGTACTGGCAAGTCGTTCCTGATTCGATCGCTGGCGGCGATGCTCGAGCCTTCGGGCGCAAGGCTGCTGGTGCTTGCCGAACGACAACGGCAACTGCATGCCTTGCTGTCGGGCTTAGGGCAGATGACGCATGTGCAGGCGTCCACCTTCGAGCGGCTGGTCACTGCCATGACCCCGAAGGGCTTGATCGATCCGGTGAACGTGCGCATGAGTCGCACGAACTATCATGCGCCGACGCCGCACGATCAGCAGGTCGCGGAGTACTTGAATATCCAGCCGACCGGTCAATTCTCCACGCACGATCTGGTGCGAATGGTTCGAAGCACGGTGGCCGCGTTTTGTTTCAGCGGCGAGCGTGAGATCGATGGCAGCCATATTCCGGCTTGGTGCGCCTCGTCGCTCGACGATTCGACGCGGCTCATGGTGCTTCACCACGCGAGCCAGCTGTGGCAGGCGACTTTGTTGCCGGACTCGCCGGGCTTCGAGCCGCCCGTGCGCGGCTATCACCGCATCAAGTGGGCTGCGCTCAACGGATGGAAGATTCCATCGCGCTACACGCACGTGATCATCGACGAGTGTCACGATCTGGCCAAGCCCATGTTGCAAATCCTGGACGCGAGTCCGCAGGCGGTGATCAGTGTCGGCGACGAATATCAGAATCTGCAGGGAAGGCCGCAACGGCGCGCCAACGTCATCCGTCAGCGCGCGGTCACCTCTTCGGTGCGCACGGGCACGGCGCTCGAACAGGTGGTGAACTCGCTCATCCTGGCTCATCCGGGCGCGACCAAATTGCCGTTCCACGGCAATCCTCTGGCGCGGACCGAGATCGTCTACTACGACCGACCTCAGGCGCCCGAGGCGCCCGCGACGATTCTCGTGCACGATACGTGGGGCCTGTTCGAGTGGTCGCAGCGCCTCGCCAGCGAGAACATCGAAGTCGAGCTGTTGAGCAGCTCGGAACGTCTTGATGTCTTCGTCAGCGATTGCATCGATTTGTATCAGCGCGGCGCGCGCCCGCGGCACCCGGAGTTGTTTCGCTTCGAATCCTGGCAGGCAGTCTCGGAGCGTTTTGAAAAGAACCGCGGCTTTCAGCGCATCGATCGCATGCTCACGCGCGGCTATGGCGCACAGGATTGGGCCAAGGTCTCTGCGCGTCGCCTCGATCCCAGCGCGCGTCGCTGTTCTCTCGGCTTGATCTCCGATGTGCGCAATCGAGAATTCGACGTCGTCATGCTGACGCCCGAGCTCGTGGAGCACGCATGGCAATCCAGATTCGACGCGCTCGCCGCGGCCAGCTCATCCATCTACGTCGCCGTCACCCGCGCCCGCCGCCGTCTCATCGTTCCAGAACGTTTACGACAGTGGATCGAAGAAATCACGACCCGGCGAAACTCTCCGCGACTGCCTTTTCAGATCGCGTAATTTCCGCCACCCGAGCGCGGCGCCTCGCTCAGCGTGAGCTCCCGCGCGGCCAAATCCTCACACGGCAGCCCCGTTCTTGAGACCAGGAACGGGGCTGCTTCGTTTTCGAGCGTGCCAATCAGGCGATGCACCGTTTGCGTTCCTTCGGCCGGCGGGCTTGACACCATTCCCTCAAGGTATATCGTAGTTCGTATACGATTCGCGAATAACGACAGGGGAGTGACGATGACCATTCAGTTCGCCTCGATCCAGCCACCACGTCGTGGGCCTGCCATATCGAACACCGTTCGCGCGCTGCTCGCGTTGTCAGTCGCCGCTGCGCCCTGCCATGTATATGCGCAGGAAACACTCACGGAAGTGGTGGTCACCGGATCGCGACTGGTGCGCAGTGACCTGAGCGCACCGAGCCCCACCACCGTGCTCGGGCAGGACCTGGTCCAGCTGTCCGGCGACACAACGGTTGAGACGGTGCTCAACGAACTGCCGCAGCTGTCGGCAGGCACAAACTCCAGCGTGAATTCCGGCGGCGGCTCGGGTGTGTTGACCGCGAACCTGCGCGGCTTGGGTTCGATGCGCACGCTCACGTTGGTCAACGGCAGACGGTTCATCCCGGCGAACGGCGCAGGCAACGTGGATCTGGCGACCATCCCGAGCGCGCTGGTCGAGCGTGTCGAATTGATCACCGGTGGCGCCTCGGCGGTGTATGGCTCCGACGCCATTGCCGGCGCAGTGAACTTCATCCTGCGAGACGACGTCGAGGGCTTGGAAACATCGGTGCAGTACGGTGAGACCGCCGAAGGCGATGGCATGAGCCAGAACTACGATCTGTTGTTCGGCACCAACGTCGGCGAGGGTCGCGGCAACGTCACGCTGTATCTGTCTCGCTCGGTGCGCGACCCGGTGATGATGGAAGATCGTGATTTCTCGCGAGTTCCGCTGAATGCGCAACTTGGCGTAAGCGGTTCGAGCAACATTCCGGGCGGACGCGTGAGTCTGAGCGCAGCTCAGCTTGCGACGCTCGATGTCGGGCAGGGCCCGGGCGTGCTGCCCACCGGCGCCGAAGGTTGCTCGCAACGGTTGAACTCGATCCGCTTCGGCGCCGGCGGGCAGGTGCTCGCCCACTGCGACCCGGAGAATCTGTACAACTATGCTGCAGGTAACTATCTGCTGCGTCCGCTCGAGCGCTGGCAGGTGGCGGGCTTGGCGCGATTCGATGTGACGGACAACGTCGAAGCGTACACCGACGTTCACTACGCGCTGTCCAACAACGAATATCAGCAAGCTTCCGATTCGCTCGCCATCGTCACCGGCACGGCCCCGTATTTCGAGGTGCGCGACTACGCCACCAATCCGGTGCTCACCGAGGACGTGCGCGCGCTGTTCATGAACAATCCACAGATCTTCGACCCGACCGGAAGCGGCGATGCACGGATTTCCGGTGGCATCGCACGTCGCTTGGATGAGCTGGGCCTGCGCACGTTCGCGTTCGAGCGTGCGACGCTGGGCGGCACCGCGGGTCTGCGCGGCGATTTCGATATCGGCGAGCGCACCTGGAAGTGGGACGTGTTCGGTCAATATCAGCGCTCGCGCACCGATGAAACAATCAACGGCATGATGTCGGCCGCGCGCATGTCGCTCGGGCTCGACACGGTCGTCGATGCTTCCGGCAATGTGGTTTGTGCCACTGCAGTGTTTGGCTGCGTGCCCGTGAACCCGTTTGGCATCGGCTCGATCTCGCCCGAGGCCGCGGCCTTCATCACGCCAGCGCGGTCTTCCACTGAAGTGTTCGAGCGCAAGGTCGTCGGCGCGTCGCTGGCGGGTGAGGTGTTCGATCTGCCCGCGGGCCCGGTCTCCACCGCCATCGGCGTCGAATATCGTGACGATCAGTACGAGTTCATGCCGGGCGCGACCGATCTGGCGCGCGAATACGGCTCGGCCTCGCGCGGTATCACTGTCGGCGGCTTCGATGTTTCCGAGGTGTTCGGCGAAGTGCGTGTGCCGATTCTGTCGGGACTGCCCATGGCCGACATCCTCGCCATCGAAGGCGCGGCCCGGTTGTCGGATTATTCGAACTTCGGCGACGCCACGACGTGGCGACTCGGCATGGAGTGGGGTCCCGTGCAGAGCCTGCGCTTCCGTGCTGCTTATAACGTCGCCATCCGAGCTCCGGCGATCTCCGAGTTGTATGCACCGATCAGCGAAGGCTTCTCGCCGGGCACCGATCCGTGCGCAGCGGTTCGCAATCCCTCTCAAGCCCAGAAAGATTTCTGCGTGCAGCAGGGCGTTCCGGCCGCCGAAGTCGACAATTTCCAGCAGACGGTGCTGGGCTTCAGCCAATTGTCCGGCGGCAATCCGAACCTGCGGGAGGAGGAGTCCGAAACCTTCACCGTCGGTGCGGTCGTGCAGGTGCCCTGGGTCGACAACCTCAATGTCGCGGTCGATTACTTCCGCATCGAAGTGGAAGACGCGGTGGCGACCATGAATGCGCAGACCACGCTCGATGTTTGCTATCAGATGCTCGATGCTGCCAGCGAGCCGTGTCAGGCGATCCTCCGTCTGCCGGGCAGCGGCCAGGTGTACCAGGTGCGCGCCAGCAACAGCAACATCGGCTCGCTGTCGGTCGAAGGCGTCGATCTGTCGACCGACTACACCGTCGATCTGCCCGATGGCTTCGGGCTGTTCGAAAACTCCGCGAAGCTGGGCGTGGTGTTGCATGCAGGCTGGCTGTTCGAGCGTGTCAGGCAGATCATCGGCGCGGCGCCGATCGATTGCGCCGGCTACTTCGGCTCGTGCACGGCTCAAGGAGCGGACTCGGGCGGCTCGCCGGATTTCAAAGCGACCTTGATGGCTTCGTATACCAGCGGGCCGCTGCTGGTGCGCACGCAGCTGCGCTACATCGACGACCTGCAACCGCTCGCCAACATCGTGGCCAGCACGCCTGTGAAGGCGGACTCGGTGACCTATGTCGACTTCTCCGCCAGCTACAAGATCAACGACAGCGTCGAAGCGTTCGGCGGCATCGACAACGCCTTCGACGAACAGCCGCCGCTGTTGACCTCCAGCTGGGGCGGCGATGCAAACACGGATGTGACTTTGTATGACGTGCTGGGGCGTCGTTACTTCGTCGGCCTGCGCACGCGCTTCTAAGCGTAAGGCGGGCCCACTGGAAGGGTGGGCCCGCATCCGCGCCCACGTGCGGGATTCGATTCATGGCCGTCAGCAGCGCCGTTCGCGTATCATATGCGCGTATATAAATCGCCGTTCCGGCGAGCCAAGCTTGCATCCCATGAGTCGTTCTCCCGAGTCGTCGTTCATGAGTTCACCGCCACTCGAGATTCGGAATCTGTCCGATCGTCTGGTCGAGGTCGTTCGCGACTTCATTCTGTCCGGCGCCATCGCGTCGGACTTGCCCATCCGGCAGGACGCGCTCGCTGCGGAGCTGCGCGTCAGCAAAATCCCGTTGCGGGAGGCGCTGGCGCGGCTCGAGCAGGATGGGCTGGTGATCTCGCATCCCAATCGAGGCTTTTTCGTCCGGCCGATGTCGCCGGACGAGGCTGAAGAAATCTATGCGCTGCGTTTGAAACTGGAACCGGACGCGGCGGCGCGTGCCTGTGTGCTCGCCACCGACGCCGATCGCGAGCGCGCCAAGCAGGCGCTGACGTTGTTCGATATCGATGCGGCCGCTCAGAAGCCCACCGTCGGTGCGCTGAATCGTGCCTTTCACCTGGCGTTGGTGCAGCCGGGCGGACAGCAGATCACTACGAATACCGTGGCCCGGTTGCACGTGCTCGCCGATCGTTATGTGCGCAAGCACCTCGAGCCCAAGGGCAGGTTCGTCGCGGCGGAAGCCGAACATCACGAGATCCTCGACGCCTGGCTCGCCAAGCGCGACGCTCGTGTGCGCAAGCTCATCACCGAACATCTCGAACATACCCTTCGCGACCTGCGCTCGGCGCTGCGCCCTTCGAGCGAAGTGCGTGTCGCGCCGGTTCGCAAGAAAGTCTCGCGGAAATAGCGCTGCGTTCGCCGGCCAGAGCAATACCCGCACTCTCGCCAAGGGTGCGGCTTGCAAGGAAAGCTAAATCGGTTGACTTGTACCCCGTAGAGGATAGTATTTCGTATACGATAACTCCCAGGGGATCGAGGATGGCGAGAAGCAGGGCGCTGGCACTCACGACTCTTGCTGCAATCGTCGGCTGGAGCTGCCAGGCCGGCATTGCGGCCGAGTCGGGCAAGCCACCGGTTGCGGATCCCATCCCGGCTCGCACGCAAGGCATCGGTCCGCACAAGCGCATCGTTCTGCGCAACGTCACCATCGTCAACGGCACCGGCGCGCCAGCGCAGGGTCCATACGACATCGTGATCGCCAACGATCGGATCGGCGAGCTGAAAGCGATCGGCGCGCCGGGCGCTATCGATGAGAAGCAGCGCGCGGCAGCCGGCGACCACGAGATGGACCTGACTGGTTACTACGTGCTGCCCGGCTTCGTGGATACGCACACACACCTGCACAGCCTGGGCGACAAACAGCATGTGCCATCCGACTACGTCCTCAAGCTCTGGCTCAGCCACGGCGTGACATCCGTGCGGGATGTGGGCAGCGATCGGCCGATCGAATGGCTGGTGGACATCAAGCAACGCAGCGCGCGCAACGAGATCGTCGCTCCGCGAATCGACGTGTATCCGATGTTTCATCAGATCCTGCCAACTCCGCCGAACGACGCGAACACCGCACGCCACGCCATCCGCGAAGCCAAGCGTCGCCGCGCCGACGGAATCAAGTTCATCAACGGTGAGCAGGACGTGCTGTTCGCGGCTCTGGATGAAGCGGAGAAGGTGGGCTTGCGCACGACCATGCATCACGCCCAACAAGTGGTCGCCTACGCCAACGTGCTCGACACCTCGGCGCTCGGGCTGGACTCGATGGAACATTGGTACGGCCTGCCCGAAGCCATGTTCACCGATCGCTCGGTGCAGGACTGGCCCGTCGACTACGTGAACACCGACGAGCAGATGCGCTTCGGGGAAGCCGGCCGGTTATGGCGGCAGTCCGCGGCGCCGGGCTCGGAATCCTGGAACAAAGTGATGGATCGGCTGCTGGAACGAAAGTTCGTGCTCAGCCCGACCTTCACCGCTTATCTCACCAGCCGCGATTTCATGCGCATGAGCCGGGCTTCCTGGCACGACGAATACACCATGCCCGCATTGTGGGATTGGTATCGACCCAGCCGCGTCAATCACGGTTCGTACTGGTTCGACTGGACCACCGAGCATGAAGTCGCCTGGCGCGAGAACTATCGGCTGTGGATGCGCTTCGTGAACGAATACAAGAACCGGGGCGGCACCGTCACGGTCGGCAGCGACAGCGGCTACATCTATAACCTGTACGGCTTCGGTTATATCCAGGAGATGGAGCTGCTGCGCGAGGCCGGCTTCAGCTCGCTCGAGGTCATCCATGCCGCGACCGAAGCCGGCGCGAAAGCGCTCGGTCGCGACGACACAGTTGGCACCATCCGCGTGGGCCGCAAAGCCGACCTGGTCATCGTCAAGGGCAACCCGGTCGCGAACCTGAAACTGCTGTTCGGCACCGGCACCCTGCGCCTGAACGACGAGGCCGGGCAGGTGGAACGCATCGGTGGCATCGATTACGTCGTCAAGGACGGCATCGTCTACGACGCCCGTAAGCTGCGCGCCGAAGTTCGGGACATGGTCCTGCGCGCAAAAGCCGAAAGAAACATTGGCCCCGGCCCGATGAAGATCGAAACCGTGGACCACTCTCACTGACCGAGTATCGAAGGAGATTGCGCATGCGTCGGCTCCGAAACATTGCGGTGACCCTGCTGCTGTTTGCGCCTGTGTGGGCGAACGTTGCGATCGCCCAGCAGGCGAGCGGTCCCGGAGCGAGCGCGGACGCGCGACTGCAGGCGCTGTACAACGCGGAGTGGGAGTGGCGGCTGAAGGAGATGGCGCGCGAGCCTGGTGACCCGAAGCGCGGGGCGACCGCGGATCATCTCCCGAAAGTCGACGCCACCAGCGAGCAGGCCAGGCTGCAGTATTGGACCAGGACGCTGCAACAGCTCGGCCAGATCCCGTTCGACCAGCTCTCGCCGGAAGAGAAGATCAACGCCGGCGTGTTCCGCACCATTCTTCAAGACGAGATCACCGACATCCGCTTCAGGAACTATGAAGCGCCGTTCAACGCCGACACGTTCTTCTGGACCAGTTTCACCCCGCGCGAAGGATTTCAGACGGCTGACGAGTATCGGCGCTACCTCGGCCGCATTGCCGATGTGCCGCGCTATTTCGATGAGAACATCGCCAACATGCGCGCCGGACTGAAGCGCGGCTTTTCCGTGCCGAAGGTTTCGGTCACGGGGCGCGATCGCACCATCGAACCCTATCTGAAGGCGGACGATACAAATCCATTGTACGGACCGTTCAAGATGATGCCGGTGTCGATCGCGCCGGAGGAGCAGGCGAAACTGCAGGCCGAGGCGCGCCAGGTGATCGCCGAGAAAGCGGTTCCCGCCTATAGCAAGCTGCTCGACTTCATCCGCAAGGAATATCTGGTGAAGGCGCGCACCACGCTGGCCGCCTCGAAGCTGCCGGACGGCCCGAAGTACTACCAGGCCATGATCGAGAAGCACACGACCCTGAAGCTCACGGCGCCGCAGATTCACGAGATCGGATTGAGCGAAGTCGCGCGCATCAAGGCTGAGATGGAAACGACCATGCGGCGGACCGGGTTCACCGGAACCTTGCCGGAGTTCATGACCTTCCTGCGCACCGATCCCCAGTTCTACGCCAAGACACCGCGCGAGTTGTTGCAGACGGCCGCGTACATCGTGAAAAAGGCCGACCTGAAGCTGAAAGACACGATCGGTACGCTGCCGCGCTTCCGTCACGGCATCCTGCCGGTGCCCGACGCGCTCGCGCCCATCTACACCGGCGGGCGAGGCGGGCTGGAAAGCTGCCTGTTCAATACATACAACTTGCCGGCGCGTCCGCTCTACACGTTGCCGGCGCTCGCGTTGCATGAATGCACTCCGGGTCACAGCTTCCAGGCGGCGCTTGCTTTGGAAGGACCGGAGCGGCCGGCGTTCCGCAACGAAGTTTATTTCTCCGGTTACGGCGAGGGCTGGGGTCTGTACACGGAGTGGCTCGGCCGCGTGATGGGCATTTACGAGACGCCGTACGAGGAGTTCGGCCAGCTCGTGTACGAGATGTGGCGCGCTGCTCGTCTGGTGGTCGACACCGGCATCCATCACTACGGTTGGAGCCGTGAGCAGGCCCTGGCCTACATGAGAGACAATGTCGCGTTGTCGGAGCACGAGATCACCACCGAAGTCGATCGCTACATCGCTTGGCCGGGCCAGGCGGTCGCCTACAAGCTCGGCGAGTTGCAGATTCGTCGTCATCGCAAGGAAGCGGAGCAGGCGCTCGGGCCGAAGTTCGATCAGCGCAAGTTCCACGACGCGATCCTGGCCATCGGCGCGGTGCCGCTACCGGTGCTGGAGCAGCGTATGGCACAGTTCATTGCCGACGGCGGCGAGAATCCGCCGCCACCGGCGGACGAACGAAATTTCTCGGCGCCATGACGCAAGCAGGGATGGCGGCTGTCAGGATGTTTGAACACCTTCATGCGTAGCATTCGAGTATTGGATTCCCACACGGGCGGCGAGCCCACGCGTCTGGTCATGAAGGGCGGCCCCGACCTCGGGGACGGGCCACTCGACCAACGGCTGCAACGATTCAAAGGCAGCTTCGATGCCTTTCGCTCCGCCATCGTGAACGAGCCGCGCGGCAGCGACACGGTCGTCGGCGCTCTGCTGTGTAAGCCGCATCGTGAGGACTGCGACTTCGGTGTGCTGTACTTCAACAACGTCGGCTATCTCGGCATGTGCGGTCACGGGACCATCGGCGTGGTCGTGTCGTTGGCGCACGCGGGCATGTTGAAGCCAGGTGAAATCAAGATCGACACACCGGTGGGCGCGGTCCACGCCAGGTTGCTTGCCGATGGCTCGGTCACCATCGCGAACGTGCCTAGTTTCCGCAAGGCGCGCGCTGTGAGCGTCGATGTTCCAGGCTTGGGTCGCGTGACGGGCGACGTCGCATGGGGCGGCAACTGGTTCTATCTGATGGAGTGGGCGTCGGCGCCGATCGAATTGCGGCATGTGGAGCAGCTCACCGATGTTTCCTGGCGAGTCAGACAGGCCGTCAACGCGCAGGGCTTCCCCGAAGTCGACCATGTCGAGTTGATGACGCCCTCGCACTCACATTCGGAGAAGCGTGGCCGCAACTTCGTGCTGTGCCCGGGCCGCGCTTACGATCGCTCCCCGTGCGGCACGGGCACCAGTGCAAAGCTCGCTTGCCTCGCGGCCGACGGTCATCTGCAGGAAGGCGAGGAGTGGACGCAGGAAAGCGTGCTCGGCAGCGTATTCACCGCAAGCTATCGCTGGCTCGATCGCGCCGCCGGAACCATCGCGCCCGAAATCACCGGCACCGCGTTCGTCACGGCGGAGGCGAAGCTGCTGCTCGATCCCGCCGACCCGTTCTGCTGGGGAATTCGTTCCTAGGCGGCGGAGAAGCGCCCGATGTCGAATGGCCGCAGGTCGACCGTGGGCAGCTGATTCCAGATCAGCTGCCCCACCAGCTCGGCGGTGATGGCAGCGAGCGTCAAACCGAGATGCTGGTGACCGAATGCGTACAGGATGTTCGGGGCGTCGGCGACGCGGCCGATCGCGGGCAGGTAATCGGGCAACGTGGGTCGGGCGCCCATCCATTCAACGGTCCCTGACTCGGGCTGCGGCTCGCAGGGCAAGCCGAGCTCGGCGATGTGATTCCGCAGGCGGTCCCATTTGCGTCGGTCAGGCGGCGCGTCCACGTTACCGAACTCGACAAAGCTCGCCGCGCGCAGGCCCGACTCGAAACGAGTGACGATCATGGAGCGGTCCTCGAACACGAGCGGCGGCAGATCGGGCCAGCGATGGTTGGGCATCTGCAGGTGATAGCCGCGCTCGGCGATCAGCGGCACGCAATCGGCAAAGGGTTCGAGCAGTGCGCGCGATCGAACGCCCGCAGTGATGAGCACGAGATCGGCGGACAAACGTTTGCCATCCTCCAGCAACACGGCAGTGCCGGAGCCGCCATGTTCGATGGCGCGAGCCGCGCCTTGCACGAGTTCCACGCCGTGTTCGCGCAGCGATGCGCTGAGCAGGGCATTCAATTTGGGAAGGTCGGCGATTTGACCTGTGTTCTCGAAGCGGATGCCTCCGCTCAAGGGACGCTTGATGAGTTGCGCCACTTCGCGCAGCTCGGCTTGATCACATTCGTGAAAACGCGCGGTGCCAACATCAACGGAACGCCAGGAAGCGAGGCCGGCCGCAGCGGTGGCGGGCGATTCCCAGACCACGATGTGACCTTGTTCCAGCAGCACGCCCGGTGCGCCCAAGCTCGCAGCCAGCGTGCGCCAGGCGGGCATGGCCGCTGCAAGCAGGGAACGCAGAGCTGCGCGCCCTCGCTGCACGTGAGCCGCGGACGAAAATTTCGTCATGCGTAGCGCGAACGGCAGCCATCGACCGATCTGGCTCAATGGCAATCCGAGCGCGCCCCCGGCGCTGAACAAGCGGCGGGGCGCGGAGCGGATCGTGGCCCAGGAGGCAAGCGGCTCGACCTGCTCGATGGCAATATGTCCGGCGTTGCCCCACGAGGCCGCCCGGAGCAGGTCCGAAGGATCGACCAGCGTGACCTGAAGATCTCCTGCGCGCAGGCGCAAAGCCGTGCTCGAGCCGATAATGCCGCCGCCGATGACAATGATCCGCATGCAACCTCTGTTGGATCTTGAGCGATTAGTAGATAATATACGATATACGTAACCTGCTCGACCACGAGGCAATCATGATCCCCACCTGGCAAGGCGTTTATCCGGCGGCAACCACTCAATTCAAGCCGGATCTGTCGATCGACGTTGCGGACACTCAGCGCGTGGTGGATCACCTCATCAAGGATGGCGTGCACGGCATCATCGCCATGGGCACGGTGGGTGAGAACAACTCGCTGGACGGCGATGAAAAGCGCACGCTGCTGCGCGCGGTGGTCGAAGCGGTCGCAGGCCGGGTGCCGGTGGTGACTGGCGTGTCCGAGTTCGATACGCGTCGTGCGGTGGCATACGCCAAGGACGCGCAGCGCGCTGGCGCCGACGGCCTGATGGTATTGCCGGCCATGGTGTATGTGCCCACCGAAGAAGAGTTGATCTTTCACTTCCGCACGGTCGCCGAAGCCACCGACCTGCCGATCATGTTGTACAACAACCCGCCGGCCTATCGGGTGAACATCACCAGCGGCGTGTTGCAGGCCTTGAGCGATGTAAAAAACATTGTCGCCATCAAGGAATCGGCGCCCGATCCGCGCCGGTTCACCGATCTGATCAATGCGTTCGGCGACCGCTTCAAGCTGCTGGCGGGCCTGGACGACGTCGCCTTCGAAGGCCTCGTGCTGGGCGCGGTGGGCTGGGTATCGGGCCTGACGAATGCGTTCCCGCAGGAATCGATTCAGCTGGTGGAGGCTCTGCGTCGCAACGATCTGAACCGCGCGCGCGCCATCTATCGCTGGTTCATGCCGCTGCTGCACCTGGATGCCGAGCACGATCTGGTGCAATCGATCAAACTCGCCGAGCAGATCATGGGGCGCGGCTCGGAACGCGTGCGTCCGCCTCGCTTGCCGCTGTCCGGCGCGCGGCGTAAAGCGGTCACAGCCCTGGTGGAGCAGGCCGCAGCAACACGCCCGAGCATGCAAGCCTCATAGCCCTGAACCGGCGCCAAGTTGCCGCAATCGTCACAACCGGACTTAAGGGGAAGAGCTTGGGCATATTCGGTTCGCGTAAACCGCTGCAATCCGGGGCGGTCGCCGAGGAAGGCACGCGCTTGGCCAAGACGCTGAGCTGGCCGCACCTGATCGCCCTGGGCGTCGGTGCGATCGTGGGGACGGGCATCTACACGTTGACCGGCGTCGGCGCAGACCGCGCCGGTCCCGCGGTGATCGTGGCCTTTGCCATCGCCGGAGCAGTCTGTGCATGCGCCGCTCTGGCCTACGCCGAAGTGGCCACGCTCATGCCGACGGCGGGCGGCGCCTACACCTATACTTACATAGCCATCGGCGAGCGGCTCGCATGGATCGTGGGATGGAGCTTGATCCTCGAATATTCGCTCGCTTGTAGCACTGTTGCGGTCGGATGGTCGGCCTACCTCGTGGGCTGGTTGCAAAGCGCAGGCATCGAGTTGCCAGCCGCCCTATTGAATGGACCTCATGCGGGCGGCATCGTGAACTTGCCCGCCGTGCTCGTCGCCCTGGTGATTGCAGGCATGCTCATCATGGGCACGCGCGAGAGCGCGACGTTCAACATCCTGCTGGTGGTGATCAAGCTCACGGCGCTGGCGTGCTTCGTCGCGCTCGCGCTGCCGGCATTCAACGGTGAGAACCTGCAACCGTTCATGCCTTATGGATTCACCAGTCATGTCGAGGGCGGCGAGGTCCGAGGCGTGATGGCGGCAGCGGCCATCGTGTTCTTCGCGTTCTATGGTTTCGATGCGGTCGCCACCTCGGCGGAGGAGGCTAAGAATCCGGGCCGCGATCTGAAGATCGGCATCATCGGCTCGATGGCCGTGTGCACCTTGATCTACATGCTGGTGGCGATCTCCGCGGTCGCTTCGGTCAACCATACCGAATTGGCCGCGTCCGCCGAGCCGCTGGCCTATGTGTTGCGCACGTTGAATCATCCGTTCGCCGCCTGGGCCATCGGGCTGGCGGCGTTGATCGCGTTGCCTTCGGTGATTCTGGTGATGATGTATGGCCAGAGCCGTATCTTCTTCGTGATGGCCCGCGATGGTCTGCTGCCGCGGCGCCTGAGCGCAGTGTCTTCGCGTACTGGTACGCCGGTGCTGATCACTGCGGTCACTGGCGTTTTCGTGGCCGCCGCGGCGGGCTTGTTCCGGCTCGATGAAATCGCTGAGCTCGCGAACGCGGGCACCTTGCTCGCTTTCGTGACCACTGCGGCGTCGATGATGGTGCTGCGTCGTACTGCACCCGAGCTGCCGCGCGTGTTTCGTTGTCCCGCGCCCATGCTGATCGGTACGCTGGCCATCCTTGGCTGCGCCTATCTGTTCTTCAGCCTGCCGGCGTTGACCATCCAGCGGTTCCTGTTGTGGAACGCCATCGGCTTCGCGATCTATCTGGCGCTGCAAGCATTTCGGCAGAACCGAGTGGCAGCCGCATCCGATGCCGGTGGCTGACGGGCTCGCTCACTGGGAGGGGCACGTGCCGATGAGCCTGCCGGTGAGGCGTTGAGAGAACGTCATGTTCTTGCCGCCGAGTGTTACATCGAGCGTGCCGCGGATGTGGCGGTCGCCGATTTGCCAGGTTGCTGTGCCGGTGGTGCCCGACGAGTTCTCACACAGCAGGACGTAGGCGATGGTTGCTTCGTCGGTGATTTGCTCGTGTAACTTGCAGCCTGCGAGTGGAGGCTGCTGAAGAACAGGGAAGGCCGCTGCGAGATCCTCGCGGGTCAGGCATCGCTGCGTACGTGAGACGGCGTAGCGCAGATTCTCTTCCAGGTGAGGCATGCTCGTTGCGACAGTGACGTCGTAGAGCCGCGCCGGACCGCTCGTGTCGGAAACTAGCGGTCGCGGCAAGGCGGCGAGAGCCAGCAGAAAACACCAGCGCCACATCGTCAGCAAAGCCTCCGAGCCGGACTCGTAAAACCTGCGCGATCCTGTTTATACCCCGAGTCGCAGCCCCGGTACCCTCCGGTTGTTGCGGAACTCGGCGGTCGGGCTGTCCACCAACGGTGTTAAGGTTTGACATCGGTTGGAGCAGCGATCATGCACACACTTCTGATCATCGATCCCCAGAACGACTTCTGCGAACCCCGGGGAACCCTGTTCGTGCCCGGCGCGGGCGAGGACATGCAGCGGTTGGCGAGTTTCGTCCGATCCGCCCGCGGAGGGCTAAAGGAGGTGGTGATTACGCTGGACTCCCACCCCAGCATCGCCATCGAGCGTCCGACGTTCTGGAAGCGCGGCGACGGTCAGCCGGTCGCTCCTTTCACGCAGATCACTCATGCGCAGGTGGCGGCCGGCGACTACACCCCCATCGATGCCTCGTTGCGGCCGCAAGTTTTGAGCTATCTGCAGACCTTGGAGGCGCAGGGCCGGTATAAATTGATGGTCTGGCCCGTGCACTGTGTGATCGGCGCATGGGGTCACAATATCCATGGCGCCGTGCTCGAGGCCGTCGGCGAGTGGGAGTTTCAGGTGCAGCGTGGAGCTTTCAAGGTGCTCAAAGGTCAAAATCCGCTGACGGAGCAGTACAGCGCGGTGCGCGCCGAGGTGCCCTTGCCTGACGATCCGCGCACACAGACCAATCATCAGCTGATCGAGAAGTGCCGGCCGGGCGCAGGGCTGTTGCTGGTGGCGGGCGAGGCCGCGAGCCACTGTGTGGCCGCGACCCTCGATCACTTGTTCGAAGAATTCACCGCTGACGAGATCGAGCGTGTGGTGCTGCTCGAGGATTGCATGAGCCCGGTCTCCGGCTTCGAAGCGCACGCCGCGGCCTGCTATGAGCGGACGCTGGCGCGCGGCGCCAGGAGGTCGAGCAGCGCTCAGGCCCTCACCGAAATGTTCCGACCATAAGCCCTGGCGGGTCTCCCATGTTCACCCCCATCATTCACTCGCTGCTCGATACCGATCTTTACAAGCTGACCATGCTGTCGCCGATACTGCATCGGTTTCCGGCCAATCAGGCGGTTTACAGCTTCGTCTGCCGCAATACCCCGCAGTATGCGCTGGCAAGCCTGCAAGCAGACGTCGAGGCGCAGCTCGACCATCTGTGCACGCTCAACTACACCGAAGAAGAGCTCGAGTACCTCGCGACCAAGTCGTACTTCAAGAGCGACTTCATCGATTTCCTGCGCATCTTTCATTTCCAGCGGCGTTACATCACCGTCAGCACCGAGGGCGACACGCTCAAGATCGTGGCGCGAGGCCCGCAGATCCACGTGATGGGCTTCGAAATTTTCGTGCTCTCGATCGTGAACGAACTGTACTTTCGCCGCTTCAACTCACCGGAGACCATCGAAGAGGGGCGTAAGCGGCTCGCCGAGAAGATTCGCATTCTGCGCGAGTTCCGTTCACAGCCGCCGGTCGCACGGGTCTCGCCGCCCAACCTGTTGCAGTTCGCGAACGGCACCAGCGCGCCGATCGAGGCGGCCGGCGTGCGAGCGGTCAAGCATCCGTTTCAGTTCTTCGACTTTGGCACGCGGCGTCGATTCTCACGCGAATGGCACGAGGAAATGGTCACGACGTTTGCTCGCGAAGTGCCGCAGTACTTCAAAGGCACCTCGAACGTGCATCTCGCCAGGAAGTACGGCTTGACCGCCATGGGCACCATGGCTCACGAGTATCTGCAAACCTTCCAGGCCGTGGGAGTGCAGTTGAGGAATTTCCAGAAGGAAGCGCTGGAAGCCTGGGTCCAGGAATATCGCGGCGACCTCGGCGTGGCATTGACCGACGTGGTCGGCATGGACGCCTTCATCTCCGACTTCGACCTCTACTTCGCCAAGCTGTTCGACGGTCTGCGCCACGATTCCGGCGATCCGGTCGTGTGGGGCGAAAAAGCGCTGGCGCACTACCAGCGGTTGCGCATCGATCCCCACACCAAACGTCTGGTGTTCTCCGACGGGCTCAATATTCCCAAGGCGCTGGCGCTCTATGAATATTTCGCCGACCGGGTGCAGTGTGGCTTCGGCATCGGCACCGACCTGTCCAACGACATGGGCGTGCCGGCGCTGAACATCGTCATGAAACTTACCGAGTGCAACGGCCAGCCGGTCGCCAAGCTCTCCGACACGCCGGGCAAGACGTTGTGCTCGGATGAGACGTTTCTTGCCTATCTGCGTCAGGTCTTCAAACGCGCTGCATGAGCAGGTGATCCATGAACCCCAACGTCGCCGTCATCATTGGCCGATTCCAGATCCTGCAGCGGGGACATGGCACGCTGTTGAAGGCGGCGCTCGCTCTCGCGCCTCGCGTGCTCATCGTGATCGGCTCTGCGTTTCGAGCGCGCGATGCTCAGAATCCTTTTACCTGGGAGGAGCGCAAACAGCAGTTCGAAGCGGTGCTGAGTAAAGAGCACAGGGAGCGCGTCGAGTTCCTGCCGGTGCGCGACTATTACGACGATCAACGCTGGGGCGACGCGGTGCGTGCGGGCCTGGAGCGCTTTGCGGGTCGCGGCGCTCGAGTGACCCTGGTGGGATTCAAGAAGGATCGCACGTCGGGTTATCTCGATGCCTTCCCGGGCTGGACCGTGCATGAGGTCGAGCCGCAGTTCGACATCAACGCGAGCGATCTGCGTCGTGTGTACTTCGAAAGCACCAGCTTGTCGGCGGCGCTGACGGTCATCGGCAACTACGTCGAGCCTGGCGTGCGTGACTACCTGGAAGCCTGGGCGCAGCTGCCTGCCTATCGCCAATGCCAGGCGGAGCATCGTGCGGTCGCCGAGTATCGCGAGAAGTACACGGCGCCATTTTATTTGACGGCGGATTCGGTCGTGACGACGCAGGATCATGTGCTGTTGATCAAGCGCGGCGGCACTATCGGTCACGGCTTGTGGGCGCTGCCCGGCGGATTCGTCGATGCCTGGGAACGTTTCTACCCGGCAGCGGTTCGCGAGCTGGCGGAGGAGACGGGTTACAAACCCCATCCTGCGCAGCTGCGCGCTGCGCTGAAAGCGTCGGCCGTATTCGATCATCCCGCCCGCTCTGCTCGCGGACGGATCATCACCAATGCATTTCATTTCGATCTCAAGGATGCGGAGTTCCCGGATGTGCAGGGGGCGGATGACGCGAAGCTCGCGCAGTGGGTGCCGATCGCACAGCTGCCGTCGCTCGAACCGCAACTGTTCGAAGATCACGCCTGCATCCTCGATCACTTCCTCGGGCTCTATCCCGCACCATGATCGATCGCCAGCTGCGCTCCTGACGCGCTACGGCGAGCACGCAGGTCCAATATCGAGTTTCAGATTGCGGCGCATACTCCCTCGCAATCCATGGCGCGAGGTGAGCGGATATGAGCACGATCACGACCAAAGACGGAGTAGAGATCTACTATAAGGATTGGGGCAGCGGGCAGCCCATTGTGTTCCATCACGGCTGGCCGTTGTCGGCGGACGATTGGGACGCGCAGATGATGTTCTTCCTGGAGCGCGGCTATCGAGTGATCGCACATGATCGCCGTGGTCATGGTCGATCGAGTCAGACCGCGACCGGCAACGACATGGATACCTACGCCGCCGATATGGCGCAGCTCGCCGCTCACCTGGATCTGCGCGATGCAATTCACGTCGGGCATTCCACTGGCGGCGGCGAAGTCACTCGCTACGTCGCGAGGTATGGCGCTGGACGTGTGGCCAAGGCGGTATTGATCGGCGCGGTGCCTCCGGTCATGGTGAAATCCGCGAAGAATCCTGGCGGGTTGCCCATCGAAGTATTCGATGGCTTCCGCGCCGCTCTCGTGGCGAACCGCGCCCAGTTCTTCCGTGATATTCCAGCCGGACCCTTCTATGGTTTCAATCGCCCGGGCGCCACGCCGTCGCAAGGTGTGATCGACAACTGGTGGCGGCAGGGAATGATGGGCGGCGCGAAGGCGCACTACGACTGCATCAAAGCATTCTCCGAGACCGACTTCACCGAAGACCTGCAGTCGATCAGCGTGCCGGTGCTCGTCATGCACGGCGACGACGATCAGATCGTGCCGTTCGCGGACTCGGCGCCGCTTTCCGCCAAGCTGCTCAAAAATGCCACGTTGCAGGTGTACCCTGGACTGCCGCATGGCGTCTGCACGACTCATCCGGACATCGTCAACCGGGATCTGCTGGCCTTCATCGAAGGGAAATGAATGAGCGCCGGCGCGGTGACGCGCCGGCGAAAGCCAAGCTCGTACGCACGATTACGCTCAAGCGTACGAGCTGGCGACACCTCAGGGCTGTCGGATGTTGATGTCGTCGTAACGAACCGCGGTCTTGAACGCGGCCAGGCCGTGGCTGCCGCGAGCGTGCGACGTGTCGTTCGCTTCCAGCATCAAGCGGCCGTTGACATAGAGCCGCAGTGAGCTGCCGATCGCTTCCATGCGCAGAGAGTACCAGGTGCCCAAGGTGACCTGCAGCGGCGCGCTGTCGAGCACGGTGGTCACGCCATTCACCAGCTTACGCAGCGAAATGGTGTTGTTGTTTCGGGCGGTCACATAGTAGTAGTTCTGATCGTCGACGAAGCGCGTGATCAGCCCGAACCAACGCTCGCCCGTGGTGGTGAAGCTGGTCGGTTTGGCGCGCGCCTGCAGGATCTGGTCGTCGGCCGCCACGCCGACGATGGCGCGGGCGCCGCCGGCAAGCGAGGTCTGCGCGAATACCACTGAACTGTCGTTGGCCAACGCCCAAGTGCCGGTCTGCGGCTGCCAGAAAGGATCGAGAATGCCGCGGCTGTCGAAATCGTCGCTGAACAGCGTGGTCTGCGGGCTCGGTGTCACGATCACGTTGTCGAAGTCTGCGCTGGTTTTGTAGGTGTACAGGCCGGCGCGGCCGCTGGAGTGCGACGTATCGCTGGCGCGTAACACTTCGTTGCCGTCGATGAAGACGCGAACCAAGGTGCCGATGGCTTCGAGACGTAAGTTATAAGTGCGCCCGAGCGTCACCGGGAAGCTGGCGGTGTCCAGCGTCACGATCGCGCCGTTCACCAGCTTTCTGAGTTGCACGGAGTTCGTGCTGCGCATGGTGACGTAGTAGTAATTGCCCACGTCGGTCTGACGCACGGTCAAGCCGAACCAGCGATCCGAACCGTTGAAGGCGGTGGGCTTCACGTCCGCCTGGATCGATTGATTCGCCCAGTCCATGCCGGTGGGCGAGGAGGCCGCGGCGCCAGCGAGACTCGACTGCCGATACACATAGGTGCCACCGGAGGAAACCACCGTGAAACCGCTGCCGGCGATCGGCGTCCAGGTGCTCGCATTGCCGTCGCCGAAATCGTCGGCGATCACCGCCGGCTGACTCAGATCGGCAGGCAGCTCGAACAGGTAGACGCCACCGCCGGCGCTGGCCACCACCGTGCGGCCGTGAATATCCACATCGCCGCCGCCGAATCCGTTCACCTGGGTATCGCTGGTGACCAGCTTGGCCGAGTAGCTGAAGTTTTGGTTGTCGCTGCTGGTGAACACGGCAATCGAGCCGGCGAATGCAGCGCGCTCCGGATCGTCGAAGCTGGGCACGAGCGCTACCCCGTTGTTCAGCACCAGATTGCCGGTGCGCCCGGCCCTCAGGGCATCAGGCCGCAGCAGATTTCCGCTGCTCTGTTGATACGGCGGCAGGAAAACATAAGGGCCGCCCGCGGTCGGAGGCGCGCCGATCAGTAGTGTGTCGTCGGACAGCGCGACGTATTCGTTTTCGCCAAGACCGGAAGGGGACACGGTCGGCGTGGGCACCAGCATGCGCTCCCAGTTGGCGCCCGAGGTGTTGGTAAACAGGTAAGCCTGGGGACCGCCCACCACGACGCGATTGCCGCTGATGTCCACCTCGCGGCCATAGAATTCATCGTCACACCCATCCGGATGCATGGCGCCGGTGAAGTCCTGCACGATCGCGAAACTACCGTCGGCCTGACGTTCAATCAGGCGTCCGTAATAGCCACAGCCGCCATCGCTCACCAGGAAGCGCCCGGCATCGGCTTCGATATCGAGGCTGTTGGACGCGCCGGCCGTGGAAGGGATACTGATCCAGCCGGTGGCGGTACGCTCGAAGAAAAGCACTCGGCCGAACGCGACCGCTGCGATCGA
Source organism: Steroidobacter gossypii (assembly GCF_016801985.1). GTDB lineage: Bacteria > Pseudomonadota > Gammaproteobacteria > Steroidobacterales > Steroidobacteraceae > Steroidobacter > Steroidobacter gossypii. The sequence continues at coordinate 197,151 of NZ_JAEVLS010000003.1, forward strand.
GCCGTCCAGTGCGACCGAGATCGGAGTGATGTGTCCGATCCGGTCCTGAATCACGGCGGCCAGCTGCGTGACGTATTGCCACTGGCCAGCGGAGTTACGTTCGAAAGCGAACGCCGCCTGCTCGATGCTGCCCGGGTCGCCGCCCGGGTCGCCGGGGCGGCTGGCGGTGACGATCAGAATGTTTTCGCCAAGCGCCACCGAACCGCAACACTGCCAGCTCGGATCCGGCAAGGTGACTGTCGCTTGTTCCTCGAGCACCAGTGGCCGGGCGTGCGCGAGACCGCCGAAGCCGGCGACGATCGTAAAAAACAAGGCCAGCGCCCAGCCCGGTGCCGTCCGAAATTGCTGACGCATATTTCCTCCCCCGGCGTGATCGTTTTCGATGTGCCATGGCGGAACGCCGGAAAAGGAACAAAGATCCCCGGTCCAGATGCGATGCGAGGCAGGCGCATGGTTGCGAAAGCAATGCGGCGGGTAACACACCTGAGCCCGCGTTGCATGCGCAACTCCCACAGCGTCATCGGACCTGCGTCACGTTTGATGCGCGATAAAGATTGATCCACTTCACGATTGTGCCGTCGGTTTTATGACACCCATCACGTTCCCGGATTAAGTCCATTCGGCTGCGCAGCATTTGGCTACGGTACGCGCGTCGTTTGTGCCGTAAGTTCTCAGCGGGCTCCCGGTCGACAACGACTCAAATCAACTTCGGACGGGAAGCTGCAGATGCTCAAGCCGTGGGCCCGGATGCCGCGAGCGGGATTTTTCTGGTGGTTGTCGCAAGCGACGTTGCTAGCGTGGCTCGCCGTGATGTTCACGGCCGGGGCGGTTCACGCCACGCCGTTGATCGAAGTTCTGACGTTGCAGGATTCGGTCGATCCGGTGCCTGCGGGCGGCGAACTGACGTACTCCGTGCAGGTCAGCAACGTCAGTTCGTCGACGCCCGCCACGGGTGTAAGCCTCACCGTTGCGCTACCCGCCGGCACGACGTTCGTTTCCACCGATAACGCGTCTTGCTCACATTCTTCCGGCACGGTCACGTGTTCATTCGGCACGTTCCCTGCCGAGCACGACGTCCTGTTCGACATCGTCACGCGAGTCACCGCTGCGGGCGGCACGACGCTCACGGCCGTCGCGACCGCGACAGGGGATGGCGAAACTCCCAGCACCCTCGAGCAGGAGACGACCGTCATGAACGGCGCCGACCTGACGCTCTCGATGGGCGCGACGCCCGATCCAGTGGCCGCGGGCGGCGATGTGACTTACACGCTGTCCGTGCAGAACGAAGGGCCGGACGCGTCTTCGAACCTGCAGATCGTCGACACGCTGCCGCCGAACATGACTTATGTGTCTTCGTCCGGAGCAGGGTGGTCGTGCTCACCCGCGGGCAGTACGGTAACCTGCAATCGCAGCGGCACGCTGGCGAACGGCGCGAGCAGCGTGCTCACCATCATCGGTCGGGTGCAGAATTCGCTGAGCGGCTCGCTCACCAACTCGGCCACCTTGAGCGCCGACACTGCCGACGGGGTGCCCAACAACAACACTGCCACTGCATCGGTGAACGTCATCGCCGGCGCGGATCTGACTCTCACCAAGCTCGCCTCGCCAACGCCGATGATTTCGGCTGCGCCTGCGACCTTCACCTTGCAGCCACGCAACGCCGGGCCCGATCCGGCGGCGGACGTCACCGTCGTCGATACATTGCCAACGGGTTTCACCGCCATCGCGGCCAGCGGCTCGAACTGGTCGTGCTCGGTGGATCAAGCGACGCGCCTGGTGACGTGTACGCGCGCGTCGATGCCGGTGGGGGCGAGCGACGACATCACGATCACGGCGACGGCGCCGGATGACACCGTTGTGCCGCCGGGCGGCATGACCACGAGCAACACGGCCAACGTCACTGGCGCCACGTCCGATCCGGACAATGGCAACAACGATGGCAGTGTCGACATCACCATTCAGCGCGATGGCGCCGACATGTCCATCCAGAAGAGCAAGTCGCCCAACCCGGTCGCGGCAGGCTCGCCCCTTACCTCCGTCATGCAGGCCACTAACAATGGTCCGCGTGCGCTGGATGCGGATGACACCATCACGATCATCGACACGCTGGCAGCAGGGGAGAGCTATGCAGGCGCTTCACCGTTTACCGATAACGGCTGGACGTGCACCTACAGCGCGCCAGCATTCACGTGTTCGCGCCCCGGGCCGTTGGCGGTGGGCCAGACTACGCCGCAGCTGACGCTCATCACGACGGCGGCAGCGCCGACTTCCCTCACCAATACGGCATGCGTCGCGCTCGCGGGCTCGCAGACCGATCCGAACAACACCAACGATTGCGCCAGCGCGAATTCGAGCTCGACGGCCGCGCACGGCGATCTGCGCATCACGAAGACGCAGAACCTGTCGACGGTGACCGCGACGGACACGTCCATCACGTACACGCTCACAATCGCCAACGACGGTCCGCAGGATTCCGCGAACGTAGTGGTTCGCGATGTCATTCCGATGCGCACCACAGTGGTCGCTGGCACGCCCACCGTCATCAACGCGAGCGCCGGGCTCGGCAGTAAAGGATCGGCCGGCAATTGCAGCGTCGCGGCGCAGGTCGTGACTTGCGATTATCCGACACTGCTTTTCGAGAGTGCCGGTACGGGCGCGCCGAACACACCGGAAACCGCGGTCATCACCATCACGGTGGCACGGCCGATGGCGGACGGTGCGTTCACCAATACCGCGACCATCACTTCGACCAACGTCGGCGATCCGGATCATGCCGACAATACTTCGTCGGTGAACACCACGGTCGAGCCGGTGGTGGATGTGCAGGTCGAAGCCAAGACGGTGACGCCGTCCGCCGTCGAAGCGGGCGTGAATGCGACGTACGTGATCACCTTCAGCAATCGCGGTCCGTCGACGGCGCAGGACGTCACGCTGACGGATCAGTTCAATCTGCCGGGTGGCGATGCGGGCTACGAGGTGATATCGATCACCGCCAGCAAGGGAACCTGCAACCCGCACGACCCGGTGGCTCACCGCATCGATTGCAACATCGGCACGCTGGCCGCAAACGAAGCGCAGACCGTGCAGGTGGTGGTGCGTCCCATCTGGATGGCGTCGCCGCCCATGGGGCGCAATCTGCCAAACACGGCCACGATCGCAACCACTACGTTCGACTCGGATGCGAGCAACGATGCGCGCAGCGCGACGCTGGATATCACAGCGGCCGAGGTCGATCTGATCTCCAACGTCTCGGATGTTTCCAGCTTCGTGGGCGTAACGGCGGATCCGCTGGCGTACGACGGCGGCGCGCCGGACACGAACCTCATCACCTACCGGGTTACGGTGAGCAATCTCGGACCGTCCGAGGCGACCTCGGTCGATTTCGTCAACACCTTCACGCCGCCGGGCGGGCGTCAGGTCACCTTCCTGTGCGATTCGTCCGATCCACTCTCATGTGCTGGTACGCCCATCTGTAGCAGCATCACCGCCGGGACCGTCATTGGCACGCCTCAGCAAGTCACTTGCGCCGCCGGCGACATGGAGGCCGGCAGCTCGTTCACCCGCTACCTTCGGTATCGCGTGGAGACGGCGCCCGGGCCGACCGGCGACGCCTATCAAAGCGCGGTCACGGTCGACTCGAACGAGAATGAACCCAATACCGGCAACAACAACGCGCAGGAGCCCACTGCGGTGCGCGCCAAAGCGGACCTGCAGGTGAGCAGCAAGACCGCGCTGATCAGCTCTCCGCCGTTACAGTACGGCCAGGAATTCCAGTGGCGGATCGTGGTCGCCAACAACGGCCCCGGCACGGCGTATCAAACGACTCTGACCGATACGTTGCCTGCGCACATGGTGCTCACGATGCCGTTCACCGCCGTCGTGACCCCGTCCGGCAGCTGCACCAACACCGGCAACACTCAATTCTCCTGCGATCTCGGCGATATGCTGGCCGGCGCGGGACAGGAGCGCACGATCACGGTGAATGTGCGCATCGACCGTCCGGCTTCGCCGCCGTATCCATCGACCTATAGCAACACCGCCTCGGTCACCACGACCTACAGCGTCGATCCGATCTCGAGCAACAACTCGAACAGCGGGTCGGTGAGCCTGGTGAAGTCGAGCATCGCGGGCACGGTCTATCGCGACAACGACAACGACGGCGTGCTGGAGGCGGGCGAAGGCGGCATCGCCGGCGTTTCGCTCACGCTGACGGGCCAGGATGTCTTCGGCAACGCCGTGACTCGCAGCGCCACGACGGATGCCAGCGGCAACTATATCTTCGACAACCTCGAGCAATCGAACGCCACGGGCTACACGATCACGCAGTCGCAGCCGGCAGGTTACAGCGACGGTCTGGAGACGGCAGGCGTCGGCACCGGCGCGAATCCGCCTGGTGGAGTCGTGTCGGCCGCGCCGGACTCGCAGACCATTTCGAACATCGTCCTCGACAAGGATCAGATCGCCAGCGGTTATAACTTCGGCGAGCTGCGTCTGAACTCGCTGGCCGGCCGGGTGTTCGCCGACGTCGACAACGACGGTGTGTTCGATACCGGCGCCATCAGCGATCGCGCTTTGCAGGATGTGGAGATCACACTCACGGGCACCGATGTGCGCGGCGGGGCCGTCAACCTCGTGACCAACACCGACAGCACCGGCAACTACACGTTCAGCAACGTGCTGCCGGGTAGCTATCGAATCATCGAAACGCAACCCGTGCGGTATCTCGATGGAGTGCACACCGCGGGCACGCCGGCCGGCGACATCTCGGTCAACGACGAAGTTGCGTTGGATGTCACAGATCAGGACGGCACGGGCTACAACTTCGGCGAGCAGGGCGGCACGATCAGTGGCCGCGTGTGGCGCGACGCCAATCGCGATGGCGTGCTCGATGCCGGCGAGGTGGGAATCAACAACGTCACGGTCACCTTGACCCAGACCGATCCGCTCGGCTCGTTCACGCTGGTCACAACCACGAACGCCACCGGCAACTACAGTTTCTACACAGTGCCGGCTGGAACATTCACGATCACCGAGTCGCAGCCCGCGGGCTTCGGCAGCACCACGCCGAACAGCATCGCTGGGATCACGATTGCCGCCGGCGGGTCCAGCACCGATCACAACTTCGGTGACTCGACGTCGGCACTACAGGGCACAGTGTTCTTCGATCGCGACGGCAACGGGGCGAATGGCGGCAGCGACACCGGCATCGCTGGCGTGACGCTCGCGCTCACCGGCACGAATGCCGCCGGCGCTGCTGTGAATCTGAGCACGACCACCGGTGCCGATGGCACGTTCTCCTTCGACGATCTGCTCGCGCCCAACGGCGCCGGCTACACGCTGACGCAAACTCAACCAGTCGAGTTCGCCAATGGCCAGATCACTGCCGGCTCGGCCGCGGGCACGGTCAATCAGGGCGCGAATCGTGTCAGCGCAATCGCTCTCACCAGCGGCACGATCGGCAGCGGCTATCTGTTTGCCGAGCTGGGCACGCCGATCTCCGGTGTCGTGTACCGCGACGCCAATCGCAATGGCGTGAAGGAAGCGTCGGAGCCGGGCATCGCGAATGTCACGATCAGGCTGCGCGACGCGGGCGACACGGTCATTGCGACCACCACGACCGCCGCCAACGGCACATACAGCTTCGCTCCACAGCCGGGCGGCAGCTACACCGTCGAACAGGATCAGCCCGCCGGATTCTCGAGCGGCCCCGAGAATGTGAGCAATAGCGTCGCGCTCGCGCTGGTCGCCGGCACTCCAGGCGTGGTCGATTTCGGTGAGAGCACCGGATCGCTGTCCGGTGTGGTGTTCATCGATGTGGATGAAGATGGCGTGCAGGATGCCGAGGACGTGGGCGTGCCGGGCGTGACGCTCACGCTGACCGGCACTGATGCGCTGGGCAGTGCGGTCAATAGAAACGTCGTGACCAATGCCTCTGGCCTGTACGTTTTCAACGATCTGCTGTCAGGCACGTACACGATCACTGAAACGCAACCTGCCTCGCTGGGCGACGGCTTGGAAGTGCTTGGCGCGGGCAACGTCGGGGGCACCGTCGGTAACGACGTGTACAGCGCGATTTCGCTCCCCGTTGGCGAGCAGGCGACCGGCTATAACTTCGGTGAGTCCGGCTCGGCGGTCACCGGTGTGGTGTTCCGTGACTTCAATCGCGACGGCGTTCAACAAGCGGGCGACACGGCGATCGAGAACGTCACGATCACACTGCGCGATGCAAGCAACAACGTGGTCGCCACCACGACCACCGCGGCCGACGGCAGCTACATGATCGCCGGCATTCCCGCTGGCAATTACACCGTCGTTGAAACGCAGCCGGCAGGCTATGGCTCGGCGGCAACGTCGCCCGACACGGTGGCCGTTGTCGTTCCCACCAACGGCGTCGTGACGGCCTCCTTCGCCGACACGCTGTCGACCTTGGCTGGCGCCGTGTACATCGACTTGAACAGCAACGGCGTGCGCGATGCAGGCGAGGCGGGCATCGCTTCGATCACCGTGACGTTGACCGGTACGGATGCAAGCGGCGCCAGCGTCAGCCGCAGCGTCGGCACAGACTCGACCGGTGCCTTCATGTTCATCGATCTGCTGACCCCCACGGCTGCCGGTTACACGCTGACCCAGCCCACTCAGCCCAGCGCATTCGCGGACGGACTCGACACCGCCGGCACGGCAGGCGGCAGCGTCGCGAACGACGTGATCACCGGGATCCACCTCGCGGTGAACACCGACGCGACCGGCTACTGGTTCGGTGAAGGCGCCTCGACCATCGGTGGGGTCGTGTTCAAGGATGTGAACGCGAACGGGACGCGCGATGGCGGCGATACCCCGATCGCAAACGTGGTGATCGTGGCGCGGGACGTTTCAAACACTGTTGTCGCGACCACGACGACCGATGCCAGCGGCGCCTATACATTCGTGGGCTTGCCGGCCGGCAATTACACCATCGAAGAGACACAACCGGCAGGTTACGGTAGCAGCACGCCGAATTCCGTCTCGGTGACGGTGAACGTTGGCAGCTCCGCAACTGCGGACTTCGGTGAAACCACCTCGAGCATCGCCGGTTTCGTCTGGACGGACACGAACAACAACGGCGTTCGTGATGCCGGTGAGCCGCCGATTGCAGGCGTCGCCATCGCGCTGACCGGTACTGACGCTTCCGGCGCATCCATCAGCCTCGCGACCACGACCGATGCGACGGGCGCGTTCCAATTCGTCGATCTGCTGAGTGGCACGTATAGCTTGAGCGAGACGCAGCCTGCCGCATACGCGGACGGCATGGATGTCGCGGGCACAGCGGGCGGCACGGTTGGCAACGATGTGATTTCCGCCATCGCGCTTCCGGCAGGCACGGATGCGACGGGCTATGCCTTCGCTGAAATGGGCCAGGCCGTGGTGGGCCGCGTGTGGCGTGACAGTGATCGCGACGGCGTGCTCGGTTCGAGCGAGGCGGGCATCGCCGCCGTGACCATCACCCTGCGCAGCAATGGCTCGATCATCGCCACCACGACCACCGATGCAGACGGCAACTACTCGTTTGTGAATATTCCGGCAGGTCAATACACCGTCGAGGAGACGCAGCCGGCCGGTTACGGCAGTTCCACGCCCGACAGCGTCAATGTCGAGTTGATCGCGGGCGTCGTCGCGCCGAATGTGAACTTCGGCGACACCGTCGGCAGCATCGTCGGCCGCGTTTATAACGATGCCAACAACAACGGCCGCATCGATGCAGGCGAGCCGGGCATCGCCGACGTTGCCATCCAACTCACGGGCACCGACGCACGTGGCAACAACGTGCTGCTGAGCGCGAGCACGGATCGCGACGGTCGGTATCGCTTCGATGATGTCGTGGGCGGCACGTACGCGCTGACCGAAACACAACCGACCGGCTATCAGGACGGCACGAACACCGCAGGCACAGCGGGCGGCGCGGTCGCCGGCGACACCATCAGCGCAATCGCGCTCGGTGCACAGGTGGACGCTGCGGACTATCTGTTCGGCGAGCGCGGTGACTCCGCCAGCATCGTGGGTCATGTGTGGCGAGATGCCGATCACGACCGCATTCGCGAATCAGGCGAGGCGGTGCTCGCCGACTGGATCGTCGAGCTGTACCAGGGAACGTTGCTGGTGCAGTCGGTGCGCACCAATGCGGACGGCGCGTACGAGTTCTCGAATGTCGCCTCCGGCAGCGGCTATGAAATCCGCTTCCGCGAGCCGAGCAGCAATTCCGTGTACGGCAAGGCGGTCACAAACGAGAGCGGCGTCGATGTTGTCGCCGGCGCGGTCTCGGCGGCGAATCCCGGCGGCGCCGATCCACGCGGCGGTACGCTGCTTGGGATCATTCTGCCGCCGGGCAGCCAGCTCATCGAACAGAGCTTGCCGCTCGATCCGATGGGCGTGGTCTACGACAGCGTCAGTCGTCAGCCCATTGCTGGCGCGACGGTCACGCTGAGGGGACCGTCCGGGTTCGATCCGGCCCTGCATCTGCTGGGTGGCGCGAGCAATATCACTCAAGTCACGGGTGCGGATGGTTTCTATCAATTCCTGTTGCTGACTGGCGCTCCAAGCGGCGACTACTCGATCAGCGTGACTCCGCCCTCCGGCCGTTACATGCCCGGTCCCTCGACCATGATCCCGGTATGCCCAGGGATTCTGCAGGTCGGCGCGATGCCCGATCCAGCGCTGGTGCAGAGCTCGGTGTCCGCGCCCGCGATCGGTATCGGCAATGTGCAGAGCTGCCCAAGCAACTCGGTGGGGCTGGCCGCCGGCGTCGATACGACCCAATATTTCCTGGCGTTCAACCTGACGCCGGGCACGTCGGCCGACGTGATCAACAATCACGTGCCGGTCGATCCCATCCTGCAGGGCGCGATCGTGGTCACCAAGACTACGCCGATGATCAACGTCACTCGCGGCGACCTGGTGCCGTACACGATCACGGCGACCAACATGTTGAACGCGACGCTCACCAACGTCGATGTTCGCGACCTGTTGCCGCCGGGCTTCGCTTATCGCAGCGGCACGGCCTCGCTCAACGGCGCGATGCTCGAACCGGAACGCGTCGGTCGGCAGCTCACCTGGCGCGATCAAACCTTCGCGCCCAGCGAGACCAAGACCTTCAAGCTGGTGCTGGTGGTCGGCTCCGGCGTGAGCGAAGGCGAGTACGTGAACCAGGCGTTCGCCTTGAACAATCTGATCGATCCGGGCCTGGCCGATCCGACGCTCTCGAACGTTGCAACCGCGGCCGTGCGTATCGTGCCGGATCCGGTGTTCGATTGTTCCGATCTGATCGGCAAGGTGTTCGACGATCGCAACGCCAACGGTTATCAGGATCCCGGCGAGCCCGGCCTGCCAAACGTTCGCGTCGTGACTTTGAACGGCATCATCGTCACCGCGGACGCGGACGGTCGATTCCACGTCGCCTGCGCAGCCATTCCGAACGAATACCGTGGCTCGAACTTCGTCATGAAGCTCGATGAGCGCACGTTGCCGTCGGGCTATCGCGTGACGACCGAGAATCCGCGCGACGTTCGCCTGACCCGCGGCAAGCTCACGAAGTTGAACTTCGGCGCAACCATCCATCGCGTGGTGCGAGTGGAAGTGACCGACGAAGCCTTCGAGCCTGGCTCGACCACATTGCGCGCCGAATGGCGTGAGCGGCTGTCGGAGCTGCCGAAGACGCTCGCCGACAAGCCGTCGGTGGTGCGCGTCAGCTATGCCGGCGACGAGGATGCGAAGCTGGTGAAACGTCGCAAACAGACGCTCATCCGGCAGATCCGAGAACAATGGGAGGCGCTGCATCGCGAGTATCCGCTGCACGTCGAAGACGAGACGGAGGTGCAGCCATGAACGGGCGCTCCAGGCTGTTGGCGGCGACGATCGCCAATGTATTGATCATCGCCAGCACGTATGCGGCGAGCGATGAGTCGATTCGCGGCAAGATGGTGGATCGCAGCACGTCGAGGACGGTGGCGCCGACCGCCAACATGGAGTTCGACACTTCGTTGGACGGGCTGACGGGCCATTCCGACGTGCGCGTTCGCGATCTGGAGCTGATGCGCAAGTCGGTGTCGACACTGCCGCGCGAGCAGGCCACCGAAATGCAGACGCTCTCGGATGCGGACCAGGGCGCTTTGTTCGAGTCCGGTCGCGATGAGTTGCTGCCGTCTTCGCGCGAGCGCCTGACCCGCATTGCCGAGAATCTGCGGCATCGGAGCAATCTGCGAATCCTGGTCATCGGTCATGCCGATGCACAGCGCCTGAGCCCGGCGACTCGCAAGCGCTTCGAGAACAATCAGAAGCTATCGGAAGCTCGCGCCTACCAGGTCGCGCAGTTCCTCCGTCTGAAGCTGGCGCTGAATCCGACATCGTTCACCATCGTCGGCAAGGGCGACACCGAGCCGGTGGCCAGCAACGCCACGCCAGAAGGCATGGCGCGCAATCGTCGCGTCGAGTTGCAGGTGTGGTACGACGTGGAGAAGCCGGTGACTGCGCAAGCGCCCGTGGATCCGGAGCGCTCGCTGTGCTCGACGAGCACGGCGCTCAGCGCCGCGCCCATGAGCATCACCGTGGATGGCCGACCGCTCGAAGGCATCGACAATCTGACCGAGGCAGACCATCAGCGCTGCGTCGACGTGGCCGTGAATCGCCACGACATACAAATTCAGTTCGATCCGCTGAAGACCGAGCCGGCTCTGAATATCACAGCGTGGCCGAGCAGCGTGGTCGCAGGCAAGCCCGTGGAGCTGATTCCATACAGCAACTACGTGCATTGGATTCGCAAAGCCGAAGTGCGGTTCTTCCTGCCGGGGCAGGATACGCGCGAGCAGCCGCTGGCCGTGGTGCCGATGGAGATCGGCTCGTCGCTGTCATGGACGCCGGATGCAAGCATCCCTGCTGAAAGCGCGTATGTGCTGCGCGTCTACGACGAGAAAGGTCGCTTCGACGAAACCGCGCCGAAGCCGCTGACTATCGTCGATCGCGAACGGTCGCCGTCGGATCTGGAACGTCCGGAGCGTGAACGACTGACGGGCTACGGCGAGAGCGCGCTGAAGATCCGGAACATCTCCGTGAGCGGCGGCAGCGTCACGGTGAGTGGCCGCAATGTCGCGAAGGGCACGACCATTACCGCGCTCGGATCGACGGTGCCCGTGGACGATCAAGGCCGCTTCGTCATCCGACAGCTGCTGCCTTCGGGCCGACACAGCGTGCTGGTCGAAAGCAGGCGTGAGAACGGCGAGTTCGAGAAGTACCGGCGCAACATCGAGCTGGCGGGCAGCAGCTGGTTCTATGTCGCGCTTGGCGAGCTCACGGCGGCCAAGAACAATACGACGGGTCCCGCGCAGCTGGTGACGCAAGACACGATGCGCTACGAGGATGACACGGAGATCACCGGTCGCGGCGCGTTCTATGCGAAAGGCAAGATCGACACAGACTGGCTGGTGACCTTGAGCGCCGATACTCGCGAGCAGCCGATCGAGGATCTGTTCAGCAACTTTGCATCCAAGGACCCGCGCTATCTGCTCGAGCGTATCGATGCCGAACGAGCCTATCCGGTGTACGGCGATGACAGCAGCAGCGAGTGGGATGCGCCCACCAATGGTCGTTTCTACCTCCGTGTCGATCACAAGGACTCGCGCGCCGTGTGGGGTAACTTTCAGACCTCGTGGACGGGCCTGGAACTCAATCAGTTCAGCCGCGGCCTGTATGGCGCCGACGTGCTCTACAAATCGGAAAGCTCGACTTCCTTCGGCGAACGGCGCGTCATCAACGACCTGTTCGCGGCAGAGCCGGGCACATTGAACTCGCGTGAGGAGTTCCGCGGCACCGGCGGGTCACTCTATTACTTGCGACGACAGGACATCACGCGCGGCTCCGAGCGTCTGTGGATCGAAGTTCGAGATCCGACCTCTGGCATCACGTTGCAGCGGGCACAGCTGATCCCGGGAATGGACTACGAGCTGAGCTATCTGCAGGGACGAGTGCTGCTGCGTGCGCCGTTGTCGTCGATCGCGGAGAGCAATTCGCTGGTGCAGCTCGGCAGCTTGAGCGGCAATCACGTGTATCTGGTTGCCACCTATGAATATGCGCCTGGGCTCAACGAGCTCGACAGCAACGTCTACGGTGTGCGACACAGCTCCTGGCTCACCGATCATGTGCGCGTCGGCTTGAGCGGCTACGAGCAGGGCGAGTCTGCGGACAAACAGAGGCTGGGCGGTCTGGACATGACCTTGCGTTTCGCACCCGCGACCTATCTCGACCTGGAAGCGGCGCGCTCCGAGGGCGTCGGCTCGCAGTTCGGATCTATCGACGGCGGCTTCGGGTTCAATCAAAACCTGACGCCGGGCGAGGAAGCCGATGCGTTCCGTGCTCAGGGCGTGTTCGATCTGGCCGAGTTCTCGTCGCTCCGGGGCCGCGGCAGTGTGTACTGGCAGAATCGGGAAGCGGGTTTCTCCGGCGCGGGCGCGCTGGTGGGCGGCGAGGAAGTCGAGCAATTGGGCGCAGCCCTGAGCCTGCCCATCGCGGATCGCGTGTCGATTGACGCCAAGACGGATCGGCGCGATGCGCGCACCGACAGCGTCGAGGCGCAAGAGCTTGCGCTTCATTATCAGACCACTGAAACCTGGAGTGTGAGCGTCGGCGGTCGTCACGACGATCGACAGAATGCCTTCGCGAACGCGAGCCCGTTGCTGTCGCAGAACGGCCAGCGTACGGACGCCATCGTTCGTATCGACTACAAACCACTGCCCAAGGAGGAGGGGGATCCTCTCACGCGTGCGCTGGGGACGAGTGCTGCGCCGACCAATGAGTTCGACGTGACACGCGCCGCTGTTCCGGCGGACTTCGCCGCTCAGGTCGCCGCTCGACCATCGTCATGGCAGGCCTATGGATTCGCGCAGGCGACGGTCGATCGGACCGGCACGCGCGATGAGAACAATCGCGGCGGTCTGGGCGCCGAGAAACAACTGACCGATCGCTTCCGCGTGGGGGCGGAAGTTTCCGAAGGCACCGGCGGCGTCGGCGGCAAGCTGACGGGCGACTATCGGCTCGACGATCGCGCCAATGTTTATTTCGGGCACACCATGGAGACCGAGCGGCAGGACTCGTCGTATCGGGGCCGCTTTGGCAACACCGTCCTCGGTGCGCGCACCAAGCTCAGCGACCAGGTGAGTATTTACGACGAAGCTCGCAATGCGCGAGGCGCGGGGCCGGAGAGCCTGACCAACGCCTTCGGCGTGGACCTGGCGCCGAACGATCGTTGGACCTTTGGCATCACCGCGGAAGTCGGCACGGTCAGCGATCCGCTCGCCGGCGATCTGGAGCGTCGCGCGGGCGGCTTCGGCATGGCTTATAAGTATGAAGACGTGAAGTTCACCAGCAATCTCGAATATCGCGACGAGCAGGGCACGAACGGCGAACGCAAGACCTGGCTGGCGCGCAACACCGCCGGCTTCCAGGTGACGCCGGACTGGCGCTTGCTGGGCAAGGTCAATGTTTCGTTCAGCGAAGCGAGCGCAGGTAATTTCTTCGACGGCGATTTCGTCGACGCCGCCTTGGGCGGGGCGTACCGTCCCGTGGGCAGCGATCGCTGGAACACGCTGGTGCAATATCGCTATTACTACACGCTGCCTTCGCCCGGTCAGGTCGGTGTCAGCGACGATCTGCTCGATTACGCCCAGCGCAGCCACGTGGTGTCTATCGACACCATCTACGACGTGCTGCCGTGGCTGTCGTTCGGTACGAAGTACGCGCAGCGCCTTGGCGAATTGCGTGACACGCGTATCGGTGGCGAGTGGTATTCCAGCCGCGCAGATCTGACAATCTTCCGCGCGGATTTGCATCTGGTGCACGAGTGGGATGCGGTGATCGAAGGCCGACGCTTGACGGTGAAAGAGGCGGATGACTCGCGCAGTGGCGTGCTAGCGGCGGTCTATCGCCATCTGAACGCGCATGTGAAACTTGGCGCCGGTTATAACTTCACGGATTTCTCCGACGACCTCACCGATCTGTCCTATCGCAGCCGCGGACCGTTCATCAATATTCTGAGCACGTTCTAACGTCGGTAACTTCAGGCAGGGGGCCGACGTCAAGCGGCCCCGTCAAGGTTAGTCACGATTGCAGATCCAGCAATCCATGTAGAATGCGGGCTCATGTCAGTTTCAGGCCCGTCCGCGTCGCCCGCCGAAAAGAAAGTGCTGCTGGTCGAAGACGACCCGCTGGTGCAGGAGTGGGTGAAGGCCATCCTGGAGTCCGCCGGTTACACCGTGAGTGCGGTGCATTCCATTCAGGCGGCGCGCGCGGTCGTCGCGCAAAGCTTTCATCCCATCGCGATCCTGGATCGTCGACTCGCCGATGGCGACGGCCTCGCGCTGTGCGGGGACTTGCGCAGCCCCACGAATCCACATCGGGTCTATGTAATGGTGCTCTCGACGCGAGACACCGTGCGCGACATCGGCGAAGGACTGCGCGCCGGCGCAGACGCGTATCTGAGTAAAAGAACCTCGGAAGCCGAGCTGCTGGCCTATCTCGACGCAGCCGTGCTGGCCAACGAGTTCGTCGCCCGAGGTACGCGAACGCCCAAGTAGTTTCCCTGTTTCAACGCAGGTCGCCGACGCCAACGAGGAGTTGTCGCGACGAACCGACGAACACACCGCGAGCCTGGAAGAGACGGCCGCACGATCGCGGAGCTCCGGGAATTTACGTCTCGATCTGTCTGTCGTCGCCCGGCAACGTGGCGGTCACATCTGACGCACCGTGGCCGCGCTTGCTTCATGTGGTTCGACCGGAACAACAGCAGCGGTCCGTCGTTGCTTCAGCGAACGCCGCCAAATTCGCTGGAGAGCGCCATGAACACCGCCGTCGCCAATCGCATGACCCCGAGCGTCACGACCATGATCCGCATCGATCATTCGCATGCGCTGGCATTGTTCCACCGCTACAAGGCCGATACGCCGCCGAACCGCAAACGTGCGTTGATCCGCAATGCGTGCCTGGCGATCCAGGTGCATGCCCAGCTGGAAGAGGAGATTTTTTATCCGGCGCTGCGCAACGTCATGAGCGGCGATCCGGTGCTGGACAAGAGCGAGCCGGAGCATCAGGAGATGCGGCGACTGATCGACGAGTTGCTCTCCCTGACCGCCGGCGACAATCGCCTGCTCGATGCCTCGTGCGATGAAAAATTCTTCGCGCTGATGCGGCTGGTGATTCATCACGTGGCGGACGAGGAGACTCAGCTGCTGCCTGCCGCCGAGCGGCTGCTCAGAGATCGACTGGCCGAGCTCGGCATGGAAATGACCCGGCGGCGCGTGGAGTTGATGAAGCCGTACGCCGGTGAGTTCGCGGCCAACACGGTGCGCTCGTTCCCGGTGGGCGCTGCTGCCGGAGCCACGTTGCTCACAGCCGGCGTCATTGCGTTGGGCGCGATCGCGTTCGCGCGTCAGAAGAACGGACGCGGGGCGTCGCGCTGGACGCGGCCGCATCGGTGAGTCAGGTTTCCGGGCTTGCCGAAATCAGGCGCTTCTTGAGCAAGTATTCACGCCACAGAATGATCAGGCCGGCGCCGACCACCAGCGGCGCCCCGATCCACACCGACAGCGCCGGAATCTCGCCGAAGAACACATAACCGAGAATGATGGCCATCACCATGTTGCTGTAGTCGAGCGGCGCGATGGTGGAGGCTTCGGCGTAACGATACGAATACGTCATCAACAGCTGGCCGAACACGCCGAACAGGCCGGCGAGCACGATCAGCAGCCACTGCGTCGAGGTGGGCTGCACCCAGCCCAGCAGGGAGGTGAGGGCGGAACAGACGGTGAAGGTGAGCGAGAAGTAGAACGTGATGGTGATGGCGTGCTCGCCGACGCTCATCTTGCGCAGGAACGTCATCGCGATGGCGGAGAACAAGGCCGCGCTCAACGCAATCAGTGCGCCCAGCTGTTGCTGCGATGAAGCGCCCGCGCCCAGCGACAGGTGCGGCCCGATCATGATCATCACCCCGAGAAAGCCGATGCCGAGCGCTGTCCAGCGAAAGCGGTGAATGCGCTCGCCCAGAAACACCATGGCCAGCACGGTGAGGAACATCGGCGCGGTGAACGAGATGGCGGTGGCGTCGGCCAGCGGGATCATGGTCACGCCCACGAACAGGCAGAACATGCTGACGGTGCCGGACAACGAGCGCAGCGCATGCGAGCGCCAGTTGCCGGTCTTGAGCAGCTCCGGCCGGCCGGTTTGCCAGGCGATCAGGGCCATCACCGCCATGGAGATCAGGCCGCGAACGAAAATGGTCTGGCCGGCGGGCACTGCCTGCCCGAGCATCTTCACGCATACGGTCATGCCGGAGAACAGCACGACCGAGCCGAGTTTGAAAGCGATGCCGAGGACCGGACGAGGGGCGGAGGAGGCTGAAGGACGCAAGACGCACCGGACCGTTAACCGGGCGGCACGTCATACCCTTTGCCGGCCGGGGTGTCAAAGCGATTGACGAGCCGGACGTATTCGGGCGGGTAGAGCTGCGAGACTTCGAACTGGCCGGTGGTGCGCTCGGCGACGGCGTCGATGGTCTGCCTCAAGATCATCGCGTGGCCCACCATGTTCCATTGGCCATCGATTTCTTCAACCAGCAGGACGCGGGTGGGCTTGAGGTTGTACAGCCGCCGTCCCGCGATGCTGAAGTCGTATACGCCGCCGACCCGAACGTTCTCCGGGAAGCCGGCGCCGCGCTTGAGTTTCAGCGTGTCGTTGAGTTCGATGAGGTGGCCCATGCGGTCGAGTCGGGTGTTGGGTTTTTCGGGATGCTACTGGCGTTGACACAAGTTTCACCAGTGGCCCGTCTCGGCAGGGGGGCGGGGGTGGGTTTGCATCGTGTAAATTGCGCGCATCGGCGGTGCGGTTTAGGCTGCGGGCTTGCGGGTCGAATGGATTCCAATGAACAAGCTTTCCAAGGCCGAAGCGCAGTTGCGCGCTGACCAGATTCGGGTGTTTCGAGAAGAGTTGCAGCGCCTGCAGGCGGCGGGCGTGCTGAGGCTGACGGCTGAGCAGCAGGCGGCGGTGGGCGAGCATCACGACGGTCTGCTGGCCGGTTTCGCGCAGGCTTTCGACATCGATCGGGACCGGCAGGCCAAGCAGCTCTCGCTGGGCATGCGCATCGCTTCGTTTCTCGGCGCACTGGCGCTGGCGGCGAGCGTTTTCTTTCTATTCAACCAGTACTGGGGCCTGTTTCCAGCCTCGCTCCAAGTCACGCTTTTGATCGTCGCATCGCTCGGCTCGTTGGGGGCCACCTTCTGGGTGGGCGAGCGAGACAGCAGCGGCTACTTCGCCAAGCTGGTGGCGATGGTCGGGTTCGCCTGCTTCGTGCTGAATGTTTCTCTGCTGGGCGGGATGTTCAACATCACGCCTTCGGACAAGGCCTTCGTGGTCTGGGCGGCGCTGGCGCTGCTGCTCGCGTACACCTTCGATCTCAAGCTTCTGCTCGCCGCTGGCATCTTGTGTGCGGTGGCCTTCATCGCGGCTCGCGCCGGAACGTGGAGCGGTATGTACTGGCTGGAGTTCGGCGAGCGGCCGGAGAACGTCTTCCCAGCCGGCGTGCTGCTGCTCCTGACCCCGGCCTTGATCGCACATGACCGCTTCTCCGGCTTCGCCACCATGTATCGGGTGTTCGGCCTGCTCACGCTGCTGTTACCGATCCTGGTGCTCGCGAACTGGGGACGCGGCAGTTACCTGCCGCTCGCGACGATCACGATCGAGTATCTGTATCAGGTGCTCGGCTTCGTGGTCAGCGCCGCCGCCATCTGGTGGGGCGCCCGTCGCGACCATACCGAAGCGATCAACACCGGCACGACTTTCTTCGTGATTTTCCTGTACACCAAGTTCTACGACTGGTGGTGGGAGCTGATGCCCAAGTTCGTGTTCTTCCTGATCATCGCGCTCACCGCCATTCTGTTCATCCTGGTCATGAAACGATTGCGCTCTGCCGCGCAGGCCAGCGGAGGTGCGCAATGAAGCTCCAGTGGTCGCGCACGCGAGCGCTGCTCACCGGAGCGGCGCTGATCGTAGTGACAAACGCCGTGGTGCTCGCCGGCGTCGCATACAACAGAAGCGGCGAGCCGGAAGCCGTGCTTCGCCTCACCGAGCGGGAACTGCGACTGAGTTACTGGAGCTGGCCGGACAACGAGAACAGCAGTATCGACCTGCAACTGAGCTGGCGCGTCGCGCGGACCCAGCAGGATGAGCGCCTCGGCTATCTGTATGGCGGCCTGGACTGGTTGCAGCCGGCACAGCTGCAGGAGCTGGGATTCGACGTCTCGGGCGACATGCAATCCAATGAGGATGCGCAGCGCGTGTCCCGCCAGCCGTCCCGACGCGTCTGGGTGGCGCTGGAGTACGATGGCCCGGCCTATCAGGCTGCCCTCGAGCAAGCCCGCGCCGCCTTGGAGCGGGCGACTGCGTTGGCGCAGGCAAACGCGGGTGAAGAAGAGTTCGAACAACGCCTGAGAGCCGCGCAGGCGGGGTTGGAGAGAGAAAAGCGCATCGACTCCCGCTTGTTCATCGTGGATGTCGGGCTCGATCCAGACGCACTCCGGGCGCGGCATCCGAACCGGCAGCAATATGTGATGGTCCCCGGCCGGCTCCGCGTCTCGATTCAAGGACCCGAAGGGCAGCAGCGCCCCGTGGCGCACGTCTTCGATCTCGATGTGGATGCGATCCGCGTGCCTTATGATTATCGTGACATCGTCGAGCCGCTGACGCGGGCTGCCGATGCAACGTACTACGATCGGCGCGAGCCGCGCTTCCAGGCGACGGTCAACTTCGGCCGGCGCTTCGAGCCCTGGATCGTGGAGGTCCAATCATTGCAGGCCACTCAGCCATGAGCCTTTCGCCGTTTCATCTCGCCATTCCGGTGCACGATCTGCCGGCCGCCCGCCGCTTTTATGGCGAAGTGTTCGGCCTGGCCGAAGGCCGCTCGAGCACCCAGTGGGTGGACTTCGATTTCTTCGGCCATCAGCTGGTGATTCACGAACATCCCAGGACCGCTTCGCAGGAGCACGCGCACACCAATCCCGTCGATGGCCATGACGTACCGGTGCCGCACTTCGGTGTGGTGCTCGAGTGGGCGCAGTGGGAGGCGCTGGCCGAACGCCTCAAATCGTTCGACGTGAAGTTCGCGATCGAGCCGCACATTCGGTTCCGCGGCCAGGTGGGTGAGCAGGCCACGATGTTCCTGTTCGATCCCTGCGGCAATGCCCTGGAGTTCAAGGCGTTCAAGGATATCGGTCAGCTGTTCGCGAAGTGACATGAGCGCGGGCCAGGACGCCTTGCTGGTGAAGTTGACGCCGCCGGCCACGGAGGGCGTGTATCCACGGCGCCGGCTCATGAAAGAGCTCGATCGACTTCGAACTCGCGCGGCGGTGTGGGTGACGGCGCCGGGCGGTTCGGGCAAGACCACGCTCGTGGCCAGTTATCTCAAGGAGCGACGCCTGCGTTGCGCCTGGTATCAAGTCGATGCCGGCGATGCGGATCTGCCGAGCTTTTTTCATCATCTCGCCCTGGCGGTGCGTCGCGCCTCGCCGCGTCATCGCCGTTCGTTGCCGCAACTCACGCCGGAGTATCTGGCCGACGTCGAAACGTTTGCGCGCTGGTTTTTTCGTGAGATCGGCCGACGTTTGAAAAGCTCCACGCCCCTCGTGCTCGATGACGTGCAAGAAGCCGGTCCGGGCGAGGCGTTACATCGAGTGCTGCGCATCTGCGTGGAAGAACTTTCTGGGCTCGTGCCGCTGATTTTCATCAGCCGTGCCGATCCGCCCAGCAGCCTGGCTCGGTTACGATTGAATGGGCGCCTGAGGTGCCTGGATTGGAATGCGCTCAAGCTACGCGAAGACGAGTCGCGAGCCCTGGTGAAACTGATGGCGGGCGATGTCGCTGCTCGCAGCAATGTTTCTCGCCTGCATCGGCAGTGCGACGGTTGGGTGGCCGGATTGATCCTGTTGCTCGGCGGAGCGAGCAGTGAGCCCACCGTCGAAGAAGGCAAGCTCGACTGGTCGAGCGCGCAGCCGCTGTTCGATTATTTTGCGTCGGAGATCCTGGCGCATCGTACCCCGGAGGTGCGGGAGTTCCTGCTGCTCACGGCGTTGTTTCCGGCGTTCACGGCATCGATGGCCGAGGCGCTGACGGGGAGGGCAGGTGCCAGCGAATTGCTCGAGGAACTGGTCAGTCAGCACCACTTCACCGAGCGCCACGGCCAGACCCAGCGCACTTATCGATACCATCCCTTGTTTCGTGACTTCCTGCGCGAACAGGGCGCGCGGCTTTGGAATGAAACCGGGCGATCCAAGCGATTAGTCGCCGCGGCGACCATCCTCGAGAACGCCGCTCAGCTGGAGCATGCGCAGTTGCTGTACCTGGAGATTCGTGATCACGAAGCTGCTGCCCGCGTGATCCTCGCGCAAGCGCCGGCCCTGGTCGCTGCCGGTCGCCTCGGGGTTTTGAGAAATTCGATTTCGCAGCTGCCTGCATCGGTGCTCGAAAATCATCCGTGGCTGCGGTACTGGCGAGGCGTGTGTCATCTGGTCAGCGACCTGGCGGCTGCACGCGCCGATTTCGAGTTCGCATATCGGGCATTCCGCGATGGCGGCGATGCGCAGGGAAGTTATCTTGCATGGGCGGGAGTGGTCGACTCGTTCGTCTTCCTCTGGGGCGAGTACATCCAGCTGCGAGGTTGGATCGCGGAGTTCGAGAAGCTACGGCGCGACTTCCCCAAGTATCCGTCACGCGCCGTGGAAGAGCGCGCGATATACGCCATCTTCACTGCGCACGTGTTCGCAGCTCCTGAGTGGGATTCGATCGGCAAATGGGTGTCGCGCGCCGAGCGAGTGGCGCGCGAAGCGGAAGATCCAAGCCTGCGAATCATGACGGTGGCGTCGTTGGCGCTCTACTATCCCTGGGTCGGAGAGTTGCAGCGCTTTGAAACGCTGACGCGGACGACACGTGATCTCGCTCGTAGCGATACGGCCACACCCTTCGCTCGGCTGAGTCTTCTGAGCATGCAGTCGCGCACGGCTCTGCTGTACGGCGACGTTACCAGCGCTCGGGCATTTGCGGAGGAGGCCACCGCGCTCGCCGAGTCCAGCGGCGTGCACATCATGGATCGCTCGAACTGCGCCGGTCTGGTGTATGCCTGCGCTCACCTGGCCGACCTCGATGCAGCTCGCGTCGTGCTCGAGCGCTACCGCGGGCTGATCGCACCTGGCATGCATCTGGAAGAGGCGTTGTGGACCTACCTTGCGAGCTTCGTCGAGCTGCTCGACGGAAGACTGCAGGAAGCCGAAGCGCGCGGTCGCCACGCCGTGCGGTTGGCTCGACAGTGCGAAGTGCCGTTCGCAGTCGTCGTTTGCAGCTTGCACCTGGTGCGGGTGCTGGCGCGCGCCGGTCGGCACGATGAGGCGGAAGCCTTGATCGAGGAAATACTGCCGGTTGCGAGGGCGATCCGCAGCCATCTGTTCGAGTGCGAGTGCGCTCTGAGCTACGCATGGTCGGCGGGGCGCAAAGGAGATATCGCGTCGTGCCTGAAACATCTGCGACGCGGGCTGTCGGTTGCGCAGAGGCACGGATTGAAGTCGTTCATCGCGACGGATCCGAATTGGTTGGCGGAGCTGTGCGCGATCGCGTTGGAGCACGACATTCAGGTGGCGACCGCGCGAGAAATGATTCGTGTTGGCGGACTGGCGCCACCGGCGGATGGAAGTGCTTCGGCAGCGTGGCCCTGGCCGGTGAGAATTCGCACGTTAGGTATGTTCGACTTGCGCGTGCATGACGAGCCGGTCCGCTTTGCTGCCAAGGCGCAGAAACGACCGCTGGAGCTGCTCCGAGCATTGATCGCGCTCGGCGGACGGGCGGTTCCTGAAGAACAACTCACCGAGTTGCTCTGGCCAGAAAGCGACGGCGACGCTGCGCATCGAGTCTTCGACACGACGGTGCACAGGCTACGCAAAGTGCTCGGCTCGGAACGAGCGGTGATCGTGGCAGGTGGAACGCTGACGCTCGATGCGCAGCTGGTTTGGGTGGATGCGTGGGCGTTCGAGCGCGCCATGGCCCGCAGCGAGTCCGCTGATCCAAAGCTGCTGGAACGCGCTGTTTCACTCTACTCGGGCGCATTTCTTGGAACAGAGTCGGCGCCCTGGACGGTGCCCATGCGAGAGCGGCTGCGTTCCATGTTTCTGCGAGCCGTGGAGCAGCTCGGGGCGATGCATGAAGCGAGGGGAAGGTTGCAGGATGCAATCCAATGCTATCGCCGCGGTATCGAGGCGGACCCGCTGGCCGAAGCGCTCTATGGCCGCCTGATGATTTGTTACGAGCAGCTCGATCGACACAGCGAAGGTCTCGCCACCTTCGAGAGACTCCGCGCCGTTCTGAGCTCGCAGCTGGGTGTGAAGCCGTCCGCACGAACTCGCGAGCTGCAGGAACGCCTGCGCCGATCGGCGCAGCTCACCGCTAGGTAAAGCAAGGCGAGAACGGCGTCACGAATCGCTGGCCGTCGCCCACCTTCGAAACCGATCTGTAAGTCATCGGTAAGCGCCGCGCTCTTAGTCTTCGCGCCCATTGCCCGAGCCGGGGAAGGGAGTGTTCGCATGCTGTGGCCGATGCGTTTCCGCACGCTGTTACGTGGCAGTTTACTGGTCGGCCTCTTGCTTGCTTCCAGTGCATACGCCGCGGACGTGGCGGGCTCGAAGGACCATCCGATCGTGTCGCGCTATAGCGGATCGGAGATCCTCAAGTACGAGACCAAGGACTTCGACAGTTTCACCTTGCCGACCGGGCCGGTGCGCGATCGCCGCAGCGGCGCCTCCAAGTCGCAGGCGCTCGAGGGCCGCATCACGCGCATCCATTATCGTGCGCCGGAAGGGCGCAGCGCGCTGGAAGTGTTCCGAAACTACGAGGAGTCGCTCAAGAGCGGCGGCTTCACCTCGGTGTATGAGTGTCAGAACCAGGCATGCGGCAACGATTTCAGCTACGCGCTCGATCCGCCGAGCATCATGCACTTCAGCAGCAAGGATCAGAAATATCTCGGCGCTCGCCTGTCGCGACCGACCGGCGATGTGTATGTGTCCGTGTACACGACGGCGGCCTATGGCGTCGGCGGCGCCAACAAGGATCGGGTATTCACGCTGCTCGATGTCGTCGAAGTCAAACCGATGCAGACCGGACAGGTCGTGGTGGATGCGGGCGCGATGGCTCGCGAAATCGCTGCCACCGGGCGCGTCGCGCTGTACGGCATTTACTTCGACTCGGGCAAGGCCGAGGTGAAGCCCGAATCCCGGGACGCATTGCTCGAGATCGCGAAGCTGATCAAGCAGGATCCCGACCTGCATCTGCTGGTGGTCGGTCACACCGACAGCACGGGCACGTTCGAGCACAATATCGACCTGTCGCGTCGACGCGCTCAATCGGTGGTGCAGGCGCTGGTGTCGAGCCATGGCATTCACCCCGATCGTCTCAAGCCATGGGGCGTGGGTTATGCCTCGCCGGTCGCTTCGAACAGCGCCGAAGACGGGCGCGCCAGGAACCGACGCGTCGAACTCGTCGCCTGGTAGCTCTGGCCGCGCTACGTGCTAACGTAGCGCGATGTCAGATCGTCAGCGGCGGATCTCTGTAAATTTGCATCGGTTGAGCAGAGCGGCGGCGGTTCTCGCCGTCGCTCTGTCGGCTGCCTGCTCGGCTCCGCGAGTGCGCGAGCCGAGGATCGATCCGGATGTGGCACGCGCCGAGATCGTCAAGCGCATTCCAGCGGCGACCAGGAATCGCGAAGGTTGGGCGATCGATATCTTCGCCGCCTTCGAGGCGCTGTCGATTCGTCCCACGCCTGAGAATATCTGCGCGGTGCTGGCTGTGACCGAGCAGGAGTCGACATATCAAGTCAATCCGCCGGTCGCGGGACTTTCGACCATCGCTCGTCGCGAGATCGATGCGAGAGCGAAGCGCTACAAGATTCCCCAGCTCATGGTGAATGCGGCGTTGGGCGTGCAATCGCCCAATGGCAAGACGTATCGGGAGCGGTTGGAGCAGGTCAAGACGGAGCAAGAGCTGAACGATCTGTTCGCCGATTTCATCGGCATGGTGCCGTTGGGCGAGCGATTGTTCGGCAGCTTCAATCCGGTGCGTACCGGCGGGCCGATGCAGGTGAGCATCGCGTATGCGGAAGAGCACGTTCGAAACAAGCGCTATCCGTATCCGATGCCCGGCAGCGTGCGCGAAGAGGTGTTCACCCGCCGCGGCGGCATGTACTTCGGCATCGCGCATCTGCTGGACTATCCCGCGGACTATTCCGACATGTTGTTCCGCTTCGCCGATTTCAACGCGGGTCACTATGCCAGCCGCAATGCTGCCTTTCAGAGCGCCGTCGCCAAGCTGAGCAAAACCAAGCTGGCGCTGGACGGCGATCTGTTGATTCACGGCTCGGATCAGCCGAGCAAGACCGAGCTGGCGGTGCGCAGTCTGAGCGCCGAGCTCGGTTTGAACGATCGGGAGATCCGCCGCGATTTATCGCTGGGCCGGGAGGAGTCGTTCGGCGAGAGCAAATTGTTCGAGCGAGTGTTTGCGCTGGCCGATAAGCGGCTCAAATCTACAACGCCGCGCGCCGTGGTGCCCACCATCCGTCTGGAAAGCCCGAAGATCACCCGCAAACTCACCACGGCGTGGTTCGCCACACGCGTCGATCAGCGCTACGAGCGATGCCTGACTCGGCCTAAGAAGTGAGCGCAGCTGTGAGCCCCACAGCACTGAAGTGCTACGCTATGCCGCCATGAAGACGACCACTGCGATTTGCGCGGCCCTGTTGGGCACTTCTGGCGCCACCCTGTGCGGCGTAGCTTCGGCGGAGAACGTGGAGCCGAAGCGTCTTTCGGAGATCGTTCGCATTCTGGCTTCGGATGAGTTCGAGGGGCGCAGTCCTGGGACGCCGGGGGAAACGAAGACCATCGAATATCTGGTGGATACGTTCAAGCGCCTGGGGCTCGAGCCGGGCGGTGCAGGAGGTGGCTGGACGCAGCAAGTGCCCTTGCTGCGAACGCAGATCGAGAAGCCGCGCACGCTGCAAGTGAGCATCGATGGCAAGGTGCGGCCGCTCACTCAGGCAAAAGACATTTACGTCAGCACCATTCGCGATTCGACGGTAGCGAAGATCGACAACGCTGCATTGGTGTTCGTCGGCTACGGCGTGACGGCGCCGGAACGTCAGTGGGACGATTACAAGGGCGTCGATCTGAAGGGCAAGATCGCGGTGTCGCTGGTCAACGATCCGGATTTCTCCGCTGCCGAAGGCGAAGCCGTGGCTGGGAAGTTCGGCGCCCGCCGCATGACCTACTACGGCCGCTGGTCGTACAAGTTCGAGGAAGCGACCAGGCGCGGCGCGATCGCGTCGCTGATCGTGCACGACACTGAAGGCGCAGGTTACGGCTGGTCGACGGTGGTGGCGCCCGGCGGTGGTAATTTTGCATTGGTAGAAACAGCCGCGGCGCCGTCCACTCTGCGCCTGCAGGGTTGGTTGGAAGGCAATGCCGCCGCCGAACTGTTTCGCAGCGCCGGCCTGGATCTCGCCGCGCTTCGGGCGCAAGCGCGCCGCGCCGATTTCAAGCCAGTAGAGCTGAAAGGCGTCACGTTGAGCGCGGATGTGCCGGTCACCACCGAAAAGGCGGTGAGTCGCAACGTGCTGGCGAAGATCACGGGTAGCGAACATCCGGACGAGACGATCATGATGGCCGCGCATTGGGACGCGTATGGCATGGGCCCGCCGGATGCGCAGGGCCGGAAAGTTCGGCCCGGCGCGAACGACGATGCGCTGGGCGTGGCAGGAGTCATCGAGCTCGCGCGCGTGTTCAAGAGTGAGCCTCGCCCGAAGCGTACATTGGTGTTCGCCGCGTGGACGGCGGAAGAGCGCGGCCTCATCGGCTCGCAAGCCTATGCGGCGCGACCGATCTATCCACTGCCCAAGACAGTGGCCAATCTGACGCTGGACATTCTGCAGACCGCGGGTCTGGCGCGCGACGTCCTGCTGGTGGGGGCAGGGCAGAGCGATCTGGAAGAGGATCTGGCGCGCGCGGCCGCCACTCAGGATCGAACCATCACGCCGGAAACTCTGCCGGAGCGAGGTTTGTTTTATCGCGCCGATCATTTCCCATTGGCGAGGCAGGGCGTGCCCGTGCTGTTGCTCATGGCGTTGAGTGGCGCGCCCGACATGCGCGAAGGCGGGCGGGCCGCCGGCGACAAATGGCTGACGGACTACATGCGGTGTTATCACCAGACCTGCGATACCTGGGACCCCAACTGGGATCTGCGGGGCGCAGCTCAGGATGTGGAATTGTTTCACACCATCGCGCGCGATCTCGCCAACTCACGCCGTTGGCCGCAGTGGCGAGCCGATTCGGAGTTTCACGCGATTCGCGAACAGTCCAAAGCGCAGCGCTCAACGGCCCGTTGAGCGGCCTGCCTTCAGAAGCGATAGCCGAAGCCGACGAACACTTCTTCCTGCAATGTTTGCTCGCCCATGCCCTCGGTGAGATCGAATTCGAACCAGCGCATGCCGCCGAACACCAGCACCTGCGCACCGAAGCCGAGCTCGACGCGAGCCATCAGGTCGGTGAGATTGTCGGCCGTGCC
Organism: Steroidobacter gossypii; assembly: GCF_016801985.1. Classification (GTDB taxonomy): domain Bacteria; phylum Pseudomonadota; class Gammaproteobacteria; order Steroidobacterales; family Steroidobacteraceae; genus Steroidobacter; species Steroidobacter gossypii. The sequence continues at coordinate 223,800 of NZ_JAEVLS010000003.1, forward strand.
GAAGGTGAGGATGTCCGGCGAGTAGTAGGCGTGGCCGGCGACCGCCAGGCCCAGACTGCGGTTGAGCAGCACGCGCGCCTGCGCTCCGACGCTGGCCGCGAGCACATCGTTGTTTTCTTCATCCAGTAATGCGGCATACACCTGCGGTCCTACGTGTAGAGACAATGGGAACGGGCCGACATCGATGTTGGCTGGGAATCCCAATCCGGCGCTGAGCACGATATCGCGCTCTTCACTCAGGAAGAATGCGCCGGTGAGCAGGGTTTCCTCGCCGCCGAAGTTGCCCGCCGGGCCTTCGTATCGCAATTGCAGTGTGTCATTGCTCAGGGCCAGCTCGCCAATGGCGTCGTATTCCTGGTTGTTCTGCGCTTGCGAAATGTTTGGGAGTGAAACGAGAGCGCAGCTCGTGAGCACGAGCGCGGTGAGCGATTTAATCATTGGCGGCTCCCTGAAAAGACGTGCAAGCGCACGCACTAGGGCAATCGGCGCGGATAGGAAATGTTCCGTTTCCTGGTCTTGCAACGACCTGCGTGCGACCGCGACGCTGCACGCGGGTCGCAATGTGTTATCAATTCAAGGTGTGCTGTAGTGAAGCGGCCGATGTGAATGCGACCGGCCGGCCCAGGGAACTGACTACAGACTCGGGTGTTAGAAGCATGTGTTCCATCAGGGAGTCGAAACCATGGCGCAATCGCAGGACAGCTCCATCGTAGTGAGCGCCCTTTGGATGATCGTGATCAGTCTGCTGTTGTTCTTCCTGCCGGCCATCAACGGTCTGATCGGCGGCGCGGTCGGCGGCTATAAGGCCGGATCCGCCGGTCGCGGCGTGAGCGCGGCGATCTTGCCGTCACTGATCGTCGGCGCGGCGCTGTGGGGCGTTCTGGCCGCTTTCGATCACCCCATCCTGGGGTTCTTCGGTGGATTGGCCGTCGGGCTTTGGGCCGTGATTTCCAGCGTCAGTCTGCTGATCGGCGCGGCCATCGGCGGAGTCATGGCGCCGGAGCGCGGCCGTTGAAGCTGCCATTGCCATAACGCCAGCCGCGCCTGTCATTTCGCCAATAATCCTGGCGGCGCGGCGCAAAGTGCCGCCTTCAACATGACATTGCCCGCCCCTACGATGATTGCAATACGAAATCGAGGGTGGCAACGATGGTCGATTACGTCGGCATTGCGGATATCCAGCATCTGATCGAAGAAGTCGGTGCGGGCGAATTCATGGAGCGGCTCGCTGCGCATCTCGAAGCGGATTACCGGCGCTGGAGCGCGTTCGAAAAATCGGCGCGGCTGGCCAGCCACTCCTCGGTGGGTGTGATCGAGCTGATGCCCATCAGCGATGGCGGGCTGTATTCGTTCAAATACGTCAACGGTCATCCGAAGAACACGAGTCAGGGCCTGTTGACCGTTACCGCGTTCGGCGTGCTGGCGGATGTCTCGACGGGATATCCGCTGCTGCTTTCCGAATTGACCGTCACTACGGCGCTGCGGACCGCGGCGATGTCGGCGCTCGCGGCGAAGTGGATGGCGCGTCCGGACAGTCGCTCGATGGCGCTGATCGGCAATGGCGCGCAGAGCGAGTTCCAGGCGATCGCGTTCCATCGCATGTTGGGCATTCGTGAGCTGCGTCTGTACGACGTAGATCCTCAGGCCACCGCCAAGCTGACGCAGAATCTGCGCGCCATGCCCGAGTTGCGCGACATCTCGTTGGTGCGTGCAAATTCCGCTGCGGAGGCTGCGCGCGGCGCCGATATCATCACCACGGTGACGGCCGACAAGCGCAATGCCGTCATTGTCACGCCCGAGATGATCGAGCCGGGCATGCACTTGAACGCAGTCGGCGGCGATTGCCCGGGCAAGACCGAGCTGCACGTCGATATCCTGAAACGTCAGGATGTTCGCATCGTGGTCGAGTACGAGCCCCAGTCGCGTATCGAAGGCGAGATTCAGCAACTCGCGAGCGACTCGCCGGTGATCGAGTTCGCCGACGTGGTGAATGGCGTGCAATCGGCACGCCGCTCGACCGAGGAGATCACGTTGTTCGACTCGGTGGGCTTCGCGCTGGAAGACTACTCGGCGTTGCGCTTCCTGCACGAGCTGATCGGCGAGCGTCCGGAGTTGTGTCGCCAGATCGATCTGGTGCCGGAGCTCGACGATCCCAAGGATCTGTTCGGCGGCACGCTCGGCAAGCGACGTGCGCGCATGCGCCGCGCGGCCTGAGGCTAGCTCAAGCGGAACGTTTGCAGATGGATGCTGGTCTCGGTATTGCCGATGCCTTTGATCTTGCGGATGCGCTCGAGCACCACGGAGAGCTCGCCGATCGAAGCGGCATGCACTTCGGCCAGCAGATCCCAGCGACCATTGGTGTCGTGAAGTGAGCGCACCGAGGGCTCTCCAAGCAGGCGTTTGACCACTTCCCGGGTCTTGTCGCCTTCCACGGCGATACTCATCCACGCCCGGATTCCGCTCGGTTCGGCGTCGGCGCCGACCTGCGCGGTATAGCCGAGGATCACGCCGCTCGCTTCCAGACGCGCGATGCGATTTGCGATAGTGCCCCGGGAGACGCCCAGCTTCTTCGCCAGCGTCGCGGTCGCCGTCCTGGCGTTGGCGCGTAGCAGGGCGAGCAGCTGGTGATCGAGATCGTCCAGCGCAACGCGTTTGTCTGTGATCGGCTTCGATTCGCTCTGCATGGAAAGGCGGCTGCCAGCGCGTGAGGGCGCAATGGTAGCAAAGCTTCGACGAGCGCTGAGGGGAGCGTTACGTTTCGAGCGATTGCGAGATTCGCTCGTAGAGCTGCGCCCGGGTAAAGGGCTTGGAAAGCAGTGGAATGTCCATGACGGAGCGGGACGTGGTGGGCGAGGGCATCTGCGCGTAGCCGCTCGTGAACAGCACACGCAGCTGCGGGTAGCGACGTTGCACGGTGGCCGCCAGCTCCCGGCCATTCAACCCCGGCAGTCCGATATCGGTGAACAGCAGATCGACGTTGCGATTGTGGTCCAGAATCCTCAGCGCTTCGGAAGCGTCGACCGATTCGATCACATTGAAGCCGAAGTCGCGCAGGGTATCGCAAGTGAAGCTGCGGACCGCATCGTTGTCCTCGACCACCAGGATGGTTTCCTTGCGGGCCCGATTCATCGTGGCCACCGCGCCTTGCTGAGCGCTTCGCTCCTGACCGTCGTCGACCTGCGGCAGATACATCTTGATGGTCGTGCCGTGGCCCGGACGACTGTACAACTTGAGGTTGCCACCGGATTGCTTGACGAAGCCGAACACCTGGCTCAAGCCCAGGCCCGTGCCCTGGCCGATCGGCTTGGTGGTGAAGAACGGATCGAAGGCTCGCTCGAGCACCTCCGGTGTCATGCCCATGCCGGTGTCCGTCACACAAATCACAGCGTAGCTGCCGGGCCTCAGGTCGGGCTGCAGTTTCACATCCTCGGCGCCCAAGAGCGCGGTCGCGGTCTCGATCGTCAGCGTGCCGCCGTTAGGCATCGCGTCCCGCGCGTTCACCACCAGATTGAGCAGAGCGCTTTCGAGCTGATTGGCGTCGACCTCGACGATCCCGGCGCCCTCATCCTCGACGCGCCGGATACTGATGCTCTCCGGCAGCGTGCGACGGATCATGTCGGTCCAGCTGGCCAGCAGCCGATTGAGCTCGACCGGCTTGGGCTTGAGCGGCTGGCGGCGCGCGAACGCCAGCAGCTGCTGAGTCAGGCCGGCGGCTCGTTCAGCGGCGCGCAACGCCTGCTCGACCGAGCGACGCCAACGGAGTTGTTCGGCCGGCAACTGCTGCGCCAGGGTATCCAGATTGCCGAGGATCACCGTGAGCAGGTTGTTAAAGTCGTGCGCCACGCCACCGGTGAGCTGACCGATCGCTTCCATTTTTTGCGACTGATGCAGCTGTTCCTGCATCAGTCGACGCTCGGTCATATCGCGCGTGATCTTGGCGAAGCCGACCAGCTCGCCCTCGGGCGAGCGCAGGGCGTCGATCAGCACGCTGGCCCAGAACTTGGTGCCGTCCTTGCGCAGACGCCAGCCCTCGCCCTCGAACTTACCGGCTTTTTCAGCAGCGGCCAGCGCCCGAGCCGGCAGGCCGCTGGCGCGATCTTCGGGCGTATAGAATTCGCTGAAGTGCCGGCCGACGATTTCTTCGGCGGAATAGCCTTTGATGCGTTCCGCACCGGGATTCCACGAGACGACATTGCCGCGAGGATCGATCATGTAGATGGCGCAATCGCGAATGCCGTCGATGAGTCGCGCCAGGTGAGTGCCGCTGTTCTGCAGGCTATGGGTGACACTTCCCTTGTCGTTGGCGGCTCCGGCGCTGGCTGTGTCCCCTTGTTTCGGTCCCATAGCGTCGTACTGTGAGTTGTGATGCCACTGAACCAGCCAGTGGGGCCAAGAACAGATAATTCGCCTGGCCGCTACGAAGTTCCGGCATGCCAGTATTTTTTTCAAACCCGGCGTCCGGCCGAGATCCCTACAATACCCACCCCGTTCGCATTGCTAAAGCAAAAAGGAGTCTCGCTGATGATCCTGCGAATCCTGCACGGATTGCTGTTTCTCTCGCTGTCCGCGGTGGCCCTGGCCGAGGACCGGGTTTTCGACGTGCACGTCCATATCTGGGAGGGCGACCGGTCGGTGAAAGAATATTTAGGTCAGGTGGCCTCGGCCGGTCGGCAAGTGACGGGTTTTGGCGGCATCCATATGGCCGTGCTCGGCAAGCTGGAACACACCCGCGCCAAGAACGACGATCTGATCGCGCTCGCCAGGCGCTATCCCCAGTTGATGCCCATCGCTTCGGTGCATCCGTACGACGGGGAAGCGGCTTTTGCGGAGCTCGCGCGCCTCGACGGGCTGGGCGTGAAGGCCATCAAGCTGCATCCTCACACGCAGAAGTTCGATGCCGCCGATGAGCGCGTGCTCGCCATCTGCAGGCGCGCCGGCGAGCTGGGCTTGGTTGTGCTGATGGACAATGCAAACGTTCTGCCCGGCGACAATCAGAAGCTGTTCAATCTCGCGCTGGCGGCGCCGAAGACGCATTTCGTGTTCACGCACATGGGCGCGCTGGAGTTTCGTTTCTGGAACATTCTGCCGCTGGCGCGCACCGCCAAGGGCCTGCTGGAAAACAACATCCATTTCGACATTTCGGCCACCTCGGTGCTGGCCGCCGATTCGCCGCTGGAAGAGGAATTCGTCTGGACCATGCGCAACGTCGGCATCGACAATCTGGTGCTCGGCTCCGACTTCCCGCAGCTGTCGCTCGAACAGGCGGTGGATGCGCTGGAGCGTCTGCCGCTCACCGAAGAGGAAAGGCGCAAGATCCGCTGGCAGAACGCCAGTCGCATCTTCTCGCTGGAGGACGCTGCCGGCTCCTCCAAGGCGACCGCGCGCTAATCCCGGTAGAGATAAGTCAAGATGGTGCTCTTGGCGGGATGAGCTTTCAGCCAGGCGCGCAGCGCTTCGACTTTATCCGCCTCCTCGGCGCCGAGCGTACGTCGCAGAATCTCCTGACGCGTACGCTCGCTCGCTTCCGTGCGCAGTTTGCGTTGCCAGGCGTCCGTGAACACGGCCGGGAGTTTGTCGCTGAGCTGCAGCTGTTCGAGCAGCTCCCATTCACCGCCGTCGAGCCAGGCTTCATCGCAGATGTTGCATACGTCGAGCCGGTTGCCCACCGTGCCGCTGAGCCGATACTTGGTCATGATGCGCGCACACTTCGGGCAGTGCAGGGCGCTGGCGGTGTCCGCCGGGGCTTCAGCGATGGTGCCGGGCGCGGTGGTTTGCTGCTGCGGCCGATGTTTCTCCGCCCAGTGCCGATAGTAGAGCAGACCGACCAGCGAGCCTTTGCACAGCTCGCAGCCCATCGCGGGCAGCAGCTCTTCGATCATGGTGGGTCGCAGATCGGCGCGCTTGCATGCCGGACACTTCATTCAGCTTTCTCCGCGAGTCGAACCATCGGTCGCGCACAATAACCAAGCAGGGCTCCACTGTTAAGTGAGCCGTTCGAGGTTTTGTCCCGCAATCGCGGCGGGGTCGCGCTGTTTCGAGTTCGACTGGCTAAGTGGTTATACGCAAAGCGCATTTGCAGCATCTTCTGAATGTGAAATCGCTCCAAAAATCGATCGACGCGCTTCCGTACAGTCGCGCCCGCTCCGCGCTGTCACGTGGAGCGTTACCAACAAGAGATGGGAGTGCATGATGATCAAGCGTGGAATGATTGCAGCGGGCATGGGGCTGCTGTTGAGCGCCGGTTCGAGCGTCGCGGCCGAGCAATCGACCGGTTGGTACTTCGGGGCGACCGGCGGACAATCGCAGGCCGATCTGGACAAAGGCGAGTTCGACGCCATCGTTGAAGATGCATTTTTCTTCGCCGGCACGCCGATCCTTTCCGGCAGCTCGGATCTGGATGACAAAGACGTCTCCTGGTCGCTGTTCGGTGGCTACCGCTTCTCGCCGTATCTTGCGGTCGAGGCCAGCTACATCGATCTGGGAACGGCGGAATATCGGGCGACGGGCACGGTGGATCCTCCGGGGCCGGTCCCGTCCGTGAACGCGAGCTACGGCGCTGACTTCGAAGTGAGCGGCTTCACCGCTGCGGCTGTCGCCGCCGTGCCGGTGGGTGAGATGTTCGATCTGCACGGGCAGGTCGGCGTGCTGTTTGCCGATATGGAATTCTCCCAGCGTCTTGCGGCGACAGGAGCTGGATCCTTCAGCGACAGCTTCTCTTCGGATTCGCGCGACTTTTTCTTCGGCCTCGGGGCGGGTCTGAGCATCGGCGCGCAATGGTCGTTGAATCTGGATTGGCAGCGCTTCAAGGATGTGGGCGACGAGGACGAGACGGGTGAGACGGATATCGACCGCATTTCGCTCGGCGTGATCTATCGCCTGTAACGCGATGAAGACGACCAGCGGGGCGGCCCGCTGGTCGTCGATCTCGCCATTGAATGTCGCGAGCCTCGGGCGTATATGCACGACAAGGCAGTCGCGAGGCGCCCCTCCATGACTACTCCCACGAGAGCCCGCAACCCCTTCGTCATCCTGGCATGTGTGATCGGCGCGACCGCAGCGTGGGGAGCGCAGTGGGAGGGATATCCGCAACTCACCAGAGGGGAGTTGGTGGCGCTGATCGAAGCTGCGCCACAAGGTGAGCAGCCGCAGGTCAATGGCAAGAATCTGAGCGATCTGGATCTCACGCGAGTGGATTTTCGCGGCGCGAATCTGTCCGCCTCGGTGTTGAATGGCGCCAAGCTGATCGATGCCAGGCTCGATGGTTGCAATCTCACTGTCAGCTTCATGGAAGGCGCGGACCTGTCGGGCGCCACGTTGCGTGATGCAATGCTGTTTTCCACTCAGTTGGCGGGGGCGAATCTGTCCGGCGCCGACCTCACGGGCGCGCGGTTGATCGGCGATATGCGACGCGCCGATCTTTCCAAGGCGAAGTTGGTGCGGATGAATGCCGCGGCCGACATGAAGAATCAATCGATGGGGCTGATGCGCGCCAACCTGGTGAACACCACCGCCATCGAGGCCGACTTCTCCAATTCAGACTTTTCGCGCACCGATTTCAGCTTCTCGGACTTGAGTCGCGCCAGGCTGGTCAAGACCACCTTGTATCGCGCCGACTTCAGCGGGGTGAACCTGGGCGGCGCGGACCTGAGCGGCGCCGATCTTCGTAGTGCGATCCTGATCGATACGGACTTGAGCGGCGCGAATCTGAGCAATGCCGACTTCACCGGCGCCACTTTCCGTTCGGTTCGCGGACTCGACACCGCCACCACTAGCGGCGCCCGCGGCCTGCCGACGAACGCAGCACAGTAACGACGCGCCTCACGTCGGCAGATACAACGTCTCCTTGATCTCCTCCATCACCACATAGCTGCGCGATTGGGCGGAGGCGGGCAGCCGTTGCAGGATGTCGCCGAGCAGGGTGCGGTAGTCCTGCATATCCGGGATGCGGGCCTTGATCAGATAGTCGAAGTCGCCCGAGACCAGGTGGCACTCCATCACGTCCGGGATCCGCTGCAGCTCGCTCTTGATCTTCTCGAACACCTCGTCCGATTTGGCGGCCAGCTTGATCTCCAGGAACACCAGCAGGTTCCTGCCCACCGCCTTCGGCGCCACGCGCGCGTGATAGCCCAGAATCGCGCCGCTGCGCTCCAGGCGGCGCACGCGATCGGCGCAGGGCGTGGCCGACAGCCCCACTTGTTCAGCCAGGTCGGTGATGGAGATCCGGCCGTCGCGTTGCAGAATGTCCAGGATCTTGCGATCGATGCGATCGAGCTGTTGCATGCGCCAGTGGGATCGATCAGGAGCGATGGGTCGAAGGAGCCCGCCCGGGCCCCGCCATAGGCTAAGCCCTGAGCCTGCGTCCTGGCCAGCGTTATCGACTGGGACGTCCGTCACAGCCAGTGTTTTTCACTGGCCGACCCGCTTGGGCCCAGGGCATGGCAGGGGAAAGCGCTGCCAAATGCCACTCTTCGATGAAAGTCACTGCCGGGCTCTCCATAAAATGGAGCGCGTCGAACGGTTCCGGAGTGAAGTGTTCATGCATGTGGTCGTGGTGGGTGGTGGCGTCATCGGCGTGTGCAGCGCCTGGTATCTGGCCCGCAGGGGAGCGCAGGTCACGCTGATCGATCGTCAAAGCGCGGTCGCCTCCGAGACCAGCTACGCGAACGCAGGCCAGGTCTCGCCCGGCTACTCGACGCCCTGGGCCGCGCCGGGCATTCCCATGAAGGCACTGCGCTGGATGTTCCAGAAGCATGCCCCGCTGTCGATCCGGCCGGACGGCAGCCTGCACCAGCTCAAGTGGATGGCGGAGATGTTGATGAACTGCTCGCCCGAGCGGTACGCCGTCAACAAGGAGCGCATGCTCCGTCTCGCCGAATACAGCCGCGACTGTCTGCGAGCGCTGCGCGGCGACACCGGCATTCAATATGAGCAGCGGACCGGCGGCACGCTGCAGTTGTTCCGAACCCGGGCGCAGTTCGAAGCGGCCCGTCAGGACATCGCCGTGCTCGAGCGATGCAATGTTCCCTACGAGTTGCTCGACGCACGCCAGCTCGCATCAGCCGAGCCGGCGCTCGGTCGCGTGCACGGTAAGTTGACCGGCGGTCTGCGGCTGCCCAACGACGAGACCGGCGACTGTCATCTGTTCACGCAGCGGTTGGCGCACGCGGCGGGGCAGGCCGGCGTGACCTTCAAGCTGAATCGCTCGGTTACCGGTTTCGAGGCGCGCGGCGGTCGAATCGTCGGCGTGCGCGTCGGCGAAGAGCAGATCACAGCGGACGCTTTCGTGCTCGCTTGCGGCAGCTACTCGCGCGAGCTCGCGTTGCCGCTCGGCATCGATCTGCCCGTGTATCCGGTGAAGGGCTACTCACTGACGTTGCCTGTCGTGAGCGATGCCGCCGCGCCGGTATCGACCGTGCTGGATGAGACTTACAAAGTGGCGGTAACGCGTTTCGACAACCGGATTCGGGTCGGCGGCATGGCGGAGCTGGCAGGCTTCGACAAGCGGCTGCTGCCGCGTCGGCGCAAGACGCTCGAGCTGGTGGTGAACGATCTGTTCCCCGGCGCGGGCGCGCTCAACCAGGCGCAGTTCTGGTCGGGCCTGCGGCCCATGACGCCGGATAGCACACCGATTGTGGGCGGCAGCGAATATCGCAATCTGTTCATCAACACCGGTCACGGCACGCTCGGCTGGACCATGGCGTGCGGCTCGGGCCAGCTCATCGCCGATCTGGTCACGGGCTATCGGCCGGAGATCCGCACCGACGGTCTGGATGTTTCGCGTTACCAGAAGTCGCGCGCCTCGCGACAGACGCTGGTGACGGGCGAGGACGCGGCGTGACGCGTCCGACTCAGATTCGAATCGATGTAGCGGCCCTGCGCGCGAATTATCTGTTCGCGCGCGGCTTGCATGGCGGTCGTGCGCTCGCAGTGATCAAGGCGGACGCCTATGGTCACGGCGCGGTCGCTTGTGCTCAAGCGCTCTCAGCGGTGGTCGATGGCTTTGCCGTCGCGTTTCTGGATGAAGCTCGCACCTTGCGTGAAGCGGGCGTGCGCAATCCCATCCTGGTGCTGGAAGGGGCATTCAATGCGAGCGAGATCAAGCTCGCCCAGCAGCTGGATCTCTGGCTGGTCGTGCATCACGACGAACAGATTCGTTTGTTGCAGGAAAGCCCGGCGCAGGCGCGCTTCAATGTCTGGTTGAAGATCGATACCGGCATGAGCCGTGCTGGTTTCAAGAGCTCGGATGCAACTGGTGCGCATGAGCGACTGCTGAGCAGCGGCAAGGTCGGCTCGATCACGCTGATGACGCACTTCGCGCGGGCCGACGAGCCCGGCGTGCCGATGACGGTTCAGCAGATCGATCTGTTCGACAAGGCGACCGCGTCGCTTCCGGGAGAGCGCAGCTTGTCCAACTCGGCGGGTTTGCTGACGACGCCGGCGGCGCGTCGCGATTGGGGCCGCCCGGGATTGATGTTGTACGGCGCGACGACTCACGGCGCGGAAGTGCCGGAGTTGCAGCCAGTGATGAGCTTCGAGAGCAGTGTGTTCGCGACTCGAACGCTCGAACCCGGTGAGTCGCTGGGCTACGGCGCTACGTTCGTCGCTTCACGACGAACGCGTGTGGGACTGGTGTGTGCCGGTTACGCCGACGGTTATCCGCAAACGGCTCCGAACGGCACGCCGGTCGCGGTGGACGGTCAGACGACGGCGCTGATCGGCCGCGTGTCCATGGACATGTTGACGGTGGATCTTACCGATCTGCCCGATGCCGACATCGGCAGCTCGGTGGAGCTGTGGGGAAGAAACATTTCAGTGGGCGCCGTTGCACGCGCCTCGGCTCGCAGTCCTTATGAGTTGCTGTGCGCGGTTCGACGCGCGCCGCGCGTTTATCTCAATACAGAGAACTCGGAGGATCATTGCGAGATCCTGTCGTGGCCGCGAGTCAGGACCGGCTGAAGAGCGTCAGCGCGGCTCGCCGGCATGACGCTCTGAAGATTCCTTAAGATCCCGCACCATGTAATCGACCGCTCGGGTCCAGGACGCATCGTTGTCGCCGCGGAAGCTGAAAGATTTACGGGCGGCGATCTGGCCGGAAGCCACGTCGTGGATCTCGTACGTAAGATCCAGGATCAGCGCGCTGATGCGATGGACCCACGCGACCATCACCTGATCGGCTCCGAGCTCACGTCCCACCTCGAGGTCGCAGCCGTTGCAATCGTGCAGATAGCGGTGTTGGGAGCGCAGCTGGTCGATGTGATCCTGCACGGGCGCGGGATCGACCACTTCATAGAGACCACTCCGCGATAGGTATTCGCGCAGCCGGGCGCTGGTCAGCTGCAACCGTTCCGTTTGTTCTGCACTCGGCTCCGTGCCGCCAAGATCCCCCGTCAGCTCGATGTCCAGCACGAGCAGCTCCGGGCGCGTGCCGGGATCGGCAGCGATCGCGGCCGGCGCGCAGGCTGACAACCCAAGGCTCAGGACCCAGGCGGCTCGGTTGTTACTTCCCGTTTTCCTCATTTGTGTCTTCATATGGCGATCATACGCCGTGCACAGCGCCATGCGAGTGTCGGCGTACATCGAGCGCCGGCTATTCCCACCCCACCTCGGAAGTCAGCCGACGATTACCGGCGTTCCGAACGATCGTCGTTCGGTAAGTCGTATTTCGCTCACGTCGAGAGGAACTAGTCCGTTGACCGGTCATTGCACCGGTGAATTGGCGCGAGCCACGGCAAACGATCATCAGGGGTGAAATATGGCTACGGTAGTGAATGAACACGTCGAGGTCCCCCTGGAGGGATTTCGTCTGTCCTGGGGCGGCATCTGGGCGGGCGTGCTGACCGTCATGGGGACGCTGTTGTTTCTTACGACTCTCGGTATCGCCGTAGGAATATCGGCGGCGGAGCCGGGTTCGGGCAACGCCGACGAGATCGGCATGGGCGCGGCGATCTGGTCGGCGCTATCGCTGCTGATCGCGTTGTTTGTCGGCGGCATGGCGGCGACCCGCCTTGGCCTGGTGTTTGACAAAGCCGCGGGCGCGTTCGAAGGCGCGCTGGTATGGGTGCTCAGTTTTCTGGTGATTCTATGGCTTGCGAGCAGTGGCGTCCGACTGGTTGCCGGCGGCATCTCCGGAGTTTTTGGCGGCGTGACGCAAACCATCAGCTCGGTCGCCACGGGCACGGAAGATCTGTCTTCAGGTGACGTCGATCAGATGCTCACGCGCCTGCGCGATCCGGATCTGGCGCGAACCCTGGCGGGCGCGACCGGTATGCCGGAGGAGGAGGTTCGCTCCATCCTGAGCAACGCGGCTCAGCGTGCAGAGATGGCGCGTAACAATCCAGAACAGGCCGCGATGGAAGTTCGCGAAGGCACGCGACAACTGATGGATCGTGCTCGTCAACAACTTCCGGTGATGGCGGAACGGGCGCAAGACACAGCGACCAAGACCGCATGGACCACGTTTGTGGCCATGGTGATCTCGTTGGCTGCGGCGATCGTCGGTGCAATGGTCGGGCGTCGACGAGCGGAAAAGCGCGTGCTGCGCGCGGCGGCGGGCGAGCCGGTCTCCTGATTCGATCCGGCGTCGAAGGCTTGAGCGCAGATGGCGCGGCGGGTCATCCCCGCCGCGCTGCTTTCTTGCGTGGCGCGCGCTTCTTCGCTTTGGTGGTCTTGCTCGCCGATTTTTTCTTGGTCGAGCTCGAGCGAGCGTCGCGCTGAGCGCGTCGTTCCGCAAGGTCGATGGGCTCGCTGCCGCCGGCCGTCGTGACCACGGCGTTCTTGGACAGGCTCTTTCTCAGCACTTCCATCAGATCGATGATCTTGGCGCCTTCGCCGGCCTCGGTGTCTTCGGCGGCATCCGCGCCTTTGGGATGGATCACGTCGTCGCTTTCTTCCTGCTTCGACTCGACCAGCTGCTGTAATTCCCGGGCTTCGCGATCTTCCAGGTCCGCGACTTCGATCTCCTTGTGGGTGAGTGCTTCGATCGCTTTGGAGAACTGAGTGACTTTGGTGGTCGCCACCTTGCCACGCCTGGGCAGGCCGATGGTTTCCGGCGTGCGAATCTCGTCGGCATAACGCAACGTATCCGCACGCAACACGCCATTGTCTGGAACGATGGCGACCAGATATTCATGGCCGCGCATCACGAAGCTGCCGATGGCGACGCGGCCGGTGCGCTCCATGGTCGCGGCCAGCAGCACATACGCCTTGGCCGATTTCCCGGAAGGCGCCAGGAAATAAGGCTTCTGAAAGTACAGCGCCGGGATCTGCTCGATCGGCACGAAGCTGCGCAGCTCGATATCGGCCGACATCTCCGGCGCAACCGATTCGAACTCCTGATCGGTGATGACCACCATCTTGCCGTCGTCGGTTTCATAGCCGCGCACCAGGTCGTCGTAGGCGAGCCGTTTCTCTTCCTTGGAGCAGTGATATTCGCGGCCCAGCGCGTGCCCCTGGGTGTCGACCAGTTTCATGGCCGTCTGGCGCGGACGAACGGCAGTGAGCAGGTCCACCGGGATGCTCACCAGGCCAAAGGTGATGGTGCCGGACCACAGCGAGCGTACGCTGGCGCCGCCGCGCTCCTGTTCCTGCTCCTGTTGCGGCTCGGGGGCGCGTTTGCGTTTGCGGCTAGGCAACTTTCTTCTCCCTGGCGGCGGCGATGCTGGCCTTCAGGCTGTCGGCGAGACTGCCCTCGGCGCGCTTTTTCTTCGCGCGCACCGGCTTGATCTTTTCACCGCGAGCCTTGGCTTCAATCAGCTTGCACAGCCGCTCGCGATATTCGTTCTGCCACTGTTGCGGATCGAAATCCGCCTCGATGGACTTCACCAGCTGTTCGGCCAGCTTGAATTCGTTGGCTTGCGGCGTCGCCGCCCGGCCGGGCTCGATGCCCGAGAAGCTCAGCACCTGTTCGGCACGCCGCAGAGTGGTCATGACGAGATAGCCATCCACCACGCTGATCGCACCGAGGTAACGTTTCTTGCGCATGACCCAGCGTGCGATGCCGATGACTTCCTTGCGTTGCATGGCTTCGCCCAACGCGAAATAACCGTCCTCATCGCCATCGGGACCCAGGTAATAGGGGCGCTCGTACCATTGATCGCCGAGCGCATCGGGCGGCACGAATCTGGTGATCTCGATCTCGCGCGACTCCGGCGGCACCAGCTTCTCGATCTCATCCGGCTGCAGGATGACGGCGGTGTTGGGGCCGACTGCATACGCCTTGCGCATTTCCTCCTTGGGCACGTCCTCGCCGGTGTCCTTGCGCACGATGTGCTGTTGGACCGGAGCGCGATCCTTCTCGTGCAGCAGATGAAAGTGCACGCTGCGATCTTCGATCGCCGAATAGAATTTGACGCCGACGTGCTGCTTGCCCAGTGCGATCGCGCCTTTCCAGATGGCTCGGGCTGCCATTACGGTGTCTCCTTGTCGCTCTCGGCGCACGACACGCACATCCAGCGCCCGTCGGAATGACGCCGCCGGCAGTGAAGGCAACTGATGGTGTCGCACTCGGGGCAGCGGAACTCCAGCTCGTAGATATAGAGCTCGCCGCAGGCCGGACACTCTTCATCGCCTTGCATCAACCACCAGGGAGCGGGCTTGGAGATGATCGCCTTGGTTCGAACCTTTGCCATGGATGTCCTCGAGGAGTCGCGGTCGCTGTAGGAAAACGAAGGTACGGCGCTGCCTGTTCCCACGGCAAGGCAGGACCGCTGTGCCGAAGTTACATTCGGTACATTTCTTACAAGCGGTGCACACGCCGTGCTAACGCCCGCGCGGCGGCTTGGCCATCGTGAATTCATCGGGGCGCGTCCCGCGCTCCACACTTGCCCAACTCACCGGCGCGGCAATGGGAAAGCCGGGCCGTGCACGTGGTGAGAAGGTGCCCACTGCGGTGGTGCCGCGACCATTGCGAAGATAGTCCACGAACAGCCGGCCCTTGCGTGCTGCCGGTGACGCTGTAATGGTGTAACGATCGGGATCGGTGCTGACGAGCAACTCTGACAGTGCTCGGCTCTGCTTGTGAGCCGCATCGTGCGTCATGCGCTCGGACGCGGGCGCCATCACATGCAGACCCTTGCCGCCCGTCAGCTTGGGCCAGCTGTCTCCATAGCCGTGTTGGTCGAGCAGCTCGCGCAGTGTGAAAGCTGAATCCACCACGAAGCTCCACGGCACGCCCGGCCCGGGATCGAGATCGAACACCAGGGTGTCGGCATGCTCGATGTCATCGACCTGCGCGTTCCATGGGTGCAGTTCGACGACATCCATCTCAACCAGGCCGATCAAGCCAGCCAGATCGTCGATCCACACGCGCGTTCCTTCGCCGCCCTCACGCTTGCGAATCTTCAGCTGATGCACAGACTTCGGCACGGGAGGCAGCGCGCCCTTGTGATAGAACACCTGGCCGCCGACCCGGCGAACCAGCTTGAGGGGTCGATGCGCAAGATGGGGCAGCGCTCGCTTGTGAATGCGGGTCCAGTATTGGGTGAGCTGCTCCACGTCGGGGGCGACTGCATCGTGGAGCAACTGCAGGATGTTCTCGCGTGGCACGGTGCGTTGCTTGCGCACCATACGCGCAGCCCGTTTCGGTGCGCGCACCGCTCGAGTGTCCGCCAGATCGTCCCGGATGCCTTTGTAAACAGGCGCTCTCAGCAGCCCGTCCGCGGTGTAGGTGCTGAACTCGATCTCGGCCTGCAACTTCGGTTCGACCCAGGTCGCTTTGGGTTTCTTCACGGGCACGGCAAGCGGCGACTTGCCCGCGATCAACGGGTCGAGCAGCTCGCGCAGCTCGACCAGCTCCTGCATCGTGAATCCGGTCTGCGCCTTGCCGGCGTAGAGCAACTTTCCCTGCTCGTAACGGCCGAGATACAACGAAGCGATCCGGCGCGGCCGCGCGCCCAACTTTTCTACGAAAGCGATGATGGGAAACGAGTCGCTGTTGTGACATTTGATCTTGAGCCAGGTCATCTGACGCCTGGAGCGATACGGGGCGTCGAGTTGCTTGCTGATGATGCCTTCCAGCTCCATGCGGCACGCCAGCTGTAACAATTCATCCGAGTTGGATTCGATGGCGTCGCTGAACAACAGGCGCGGCTGTGGCGGGTCGAGCAGGCCTTGCAGCAAGTGGCGACGATGTTTCAGGGCGGCGTCGCGCAGGTCGTAGCCATCCAGGTACAGCAGGTCGAAGGCGCAGTAGGCGAGGCGGTCGGCGCGCCCCGAGGCCAGATCCGCCTGCAACAGCCGGAAATCGGAGCGACCGGAGGGCGCCTGCACGATCACTTCGCCGTCGAGAATGGCCGACTTGCTGCCGATGGCTCGCAGCGCCTGCGGTATGCCGGCGAAGCGCGTGGTCCAGTCATAGCCGTTGCGCGTGAACAGCCGCCATTTGCCGTTGGCGAGATGGGCCTGCGCCCGGTAGCCGTCGAATTTGATTTCGTGGCACCACTGGCCGCGAGTTGGAACTTCTTCCACCAGTGTGGCCAGACACGGCTCGATGAAGCCGGGCATCGCGCTCCGACGTGCGCCAGGGATGTTGGCGAGGGTGCGCGATGCGCGAGCCACGACGCCCTCGAGCGAGGACTGATGTCAGTGCAATGAGAAACCGCCGTGGCCGGTTCCGACCCGGGGCGGTGGGGCGCGGGAATGAAGGAGCTACAGTTCGACGATGGTGACCATCTCGCCTTCGGGCGTATTGGCGAGAATGAAATCGATCAACTCCTGTTGATCCGTGCGATACGCGAAATCGACACCGGCGCACACCTGGCTGGACAGACCGAAGGAGGTGACGCCGACGATGATGTTGGAGCTGAAGCCGCCGTAGAACACCGGACCGCCGGAATCGCCGAAGCAGGTGCCGCCGCCGACGCCGGGATTGTTGGTGGTCTGCAGATTGAAGCCGCCGGTGAGGGCGCTGCGCAGATTGACCAGGCGCGAGCTCGCCATCAAACGTTCGCGAAACGAAATGGTCTTGGCTGGGTTGGTGTAGCTCAACCCGTACCCGCTGACGGTGAAGTCGATGGCTTGCCGGCCGCGCCGGGTCGCCAGCGCATCCAGCGAGCCTGCTTCGGCGAGCACCCCGTACTCGCTGAGCAAGATGGGATCGTCCAGGATGAGCAGGGCCGCGTCGCGCGTATTCGGGAAGCCGGCCGGATAGCCGTAGTTGATCAGCTCGCTGGATGTCGTGCACGGCTGACTCAGACAGGTTTCCGGATAGCCCGTGACGGGATCGAGCTCGGTGACCGGATCGAAGTTCGCGCCGGCGCCCTGCTGAAAATAAACGCGCGCACTGTCGGCGCCCTCGATGCAATGCCCCGCGGTCAGAAACAAGGTGGGCGATAACAGCGAGCCCGAGCAGCGTCCGATGAACTCGCCCTGCTCGTCATAGAACACCGCGAGCCCCACGAAGGGATGCTCGAAATCGTCCACGAACTTGCCGGTGATGGCATGGGCCGGCTGCGCGGCACTGAGAACCAGCAGCAGACTCGCCAGCAAACTGATGAAGCGCATCACTTTCTCCCCCATAAGTCGTTGTTGCTTATCAATGTGATTTTTTGGCAACGCTCGTGCAACTAGAGTTTCCCGCAGCTGCGAAACCTCCGCGCAGCTGCTGCGTTGGCCTGATATCTGCTATGGGTTTGACGGAGCAATGAGATGCGACGCAACGTGGTGTTCGACAAAGGACGCGGCTGGCAAGGCGCCGGGCATGGCGCCCAAGTAGGCGAGTACCGACCCCAGGAGACCAGTGAATACAGTGACGCTTATTACGGTCCGGGCGACGAGTATTCACGCCGGGGATCCGCGAGCGGTGGATACAGTCGTGAACAAGAGCCTTTGCCGCAAGGTGATTTGCGGCCTGGCCATCCTGTCGGTCGCTTTGCTCCCGAGCGTCATCCAGACAACCGCATCTATGGCGAGGTGCGCTCGTTCGGTGAGTTGCAGCAGGGCCGGCAGAGCTGGGCAGATCTGGGCGTCAACTCGTTTCGTGGTAAAGGTCCGAAAGGTTACACGCGCAGCGATCAACGTCTGATCGAACTGATTTGCGATCGACTGACGGACGACCCGCACATCGACGCGAGCGAGATATCCGTGGAAGTGCGCAATGGCGAGGCGACTTTGACGGGCAGCGTGCGTGATCGACAGGCCAAATGGCGTGCCGAAGATCTGGTCGAGTCGTGCAGTGGCGTGAGCGCTGTACACAACCGGCTGCGGGTCCAGCGCTGACGTCCGGTCATGACCGTGGCTACTTACATGATCTCCGGAGCGATCATGTTCAGTCTGCTTTGTGCGCCCGACCTGAATGCTGCCGGGCCTGCCTCCGATGACGCAGCGGCGCGGTCGGAGATGGTGACGCGCCAGATCGCGGATCGAGGCGTGCGCGACCAGCGCGTATTGTCAGCCATGCGCAAAGTGCCACGCCACGAGTTCGTGCCGGCCGCCGAGCGGCGTCATGCATATCGCGACACGCCTCTGCCCATCGGTGACGGTCAAACAATCTCGCAGCCGTACATTGTCGCTCTCATGACCGAGCTGGCCCGACCCGACCCGTCGGACCGCGTACTCGAAATCGGTACTGGATCGGGCTATCAGGCTGCGGTGCTGGCCGAGCTCGTGCAACACGTCTATACGATCGAAATCGAACCGGTCCTCGCGCAACGCGCGAAGCAGGCGCTGGATCGGATTGGTTATCGGAACGTCACCGTGCGAGCCGGCGACGGCTACGCGGGTTGGCCCGAGCACGCGCCATTCGACATCGTGATAGTCACTGCGGCGCCCGATCACATCCCGCAACCGCTGATTGATCAACTGAAGGCTGGCGGTCGCATGGTCGTGCCGGTGGGCCCCATCGCGTCCACGCAACAGCTGCGGGTGCTGGAAAAAGACACGACGGGAAAAGTCAGTTCGAGCGTGGTGGCCCCGGTGCGCTTCGTGCCGCTGCGAAGAAACAGCGATTGACGCCGCCGATCGGGGGAACCGCGATTCGGCGCCACGACTAGGTGAAAAGACACTACAAATAGCAGATCTGGCAACGATGGTAGCGGTCGAGCCCAACTCCCGTAGCGATACGGGAGACGCGCGGAGCGAACCCAGACACCACGACAGCAGCTCAATGGGTCCCCGGCCGCTCGTGAAAGCGTGGGTTGCTGCCCTTTTGTTGTATGCACTGCTGGTCTACACCGACCTGCTCAGCTACGACGCAATAACAATTGTTAATGACATCGCCTGGATGATCGCGGCTGCGCTCGCGGCGATCAGTAGCTTGCGCGCCGCGCTGAGCTCGGAAGGCCGGCATCGGGCGGCCTGGATGATATTCGCACTGGCTTGCACTGCCTGGACGGCCGGTCAAATCGTCTGGAACGTGTATGAGTTGTATCTTGGCGTGCGAGTGCCATTCCCCAGCTATGCCGACGTGGGTTATCTCGCGTTCGGCCCGCTCATGATTCTGGGGCTGTTCACGCTGCGTGCGACTCAGCCGGAACGACGTTTGACCTGGCTGCGCGTCGCCAATCTCGGCCTGATTCTGTGCACCCTGGCCGGCCTGTTAATCGGCACGCTCACGCGTCCGTTCGCCGAGATGCGGCAGTCGCTTGCGGATTCGCTCATCGTGGTCACCGAAAACGTTACCATCATGCTGGCATTCATCGTGGCCATTTATTTCCTCTGGTCGTATCGCTGGGGTGAGCGGCTCACCTCGTATTCATTGCTGACATTGTCGCTGGCGGTGCAGGCCATTACCGGGCTGATGTACACGCACGGCATCCTGGTCAACGAGTATGGCGCGACCAGTCTGTTCAATGTCGGCTGGCTGCTGGGCTTCGCGCTCCATCAATGGGCGGCCGAAGTGCAGGTGAGCGTCGACAAGCGCGGCCAGCCGGATGCACCGGCGGCAGGGCCGAGCCAGGGTTGGGTGGAAGCGGTGGTGCCTTCGTTTCTTTTGATCTGCGTGGCCGCGTCCGCAGCTTTGCTCGCCGAGGAGCTCACCGTAGAGACCATCCAATGGCGCACGCTGGTGCTGGTGATCTTCGCAGCGATCCTGGCCTCGCGCGAAGCGTGGTTGTACTGCCAGGGACAGCAACTGCGAGCGGCCTTCGATGTCTCCGAACAGGCGTTGACGCGTGCGCGCGAGCGACTGACCAGCGTGGATACCAAGCGACGCCAGCTGGAGCGCGAGGTCGAGCTGACCGCGCGCGCCGGCGGCGTGGGACTTTGGGAATGGGACATTCTCTCCAACGAGGTGCGATTCTCCGCCGAGTACAAACGACAGCTCGGCTATGGCGAACACGAGCTGCCCGATCGCTTCGAGGAATGGAGCAGTCGTTTGCATCCGGACGAATACTCCGAGGTCATGGCGTATCTGGATCGTTTCATACGCCACCCGGAACAGGAACTGACGATCGAGCACCGGCTGCGGAATCGCGATGGGGTTTATCGCTGGTTTCTGGCGCGGGGACGCCTGGCGCAGGACACCTCGGGCCGGTCCGGACGCATGATGGGCTCCATCGTCGACATCACCACCTTCAAGGAACTGGAACAATCGTTGCGCGACAGCGAGCGTCGCTATCGCGAGCTGGTCGATGCGTTGGAAGGCCGCGTCGGCGAGCGCACGCGTGAACTGTCCGATGCCTATCGCGAATCGCGCAACTTCGCTTACGCAGTAGCGCACGATCTGAAGGCGCCGTTGCGCGCCATCAACGGCTTCTGCGCGTTGCTGGAACAGAGCGTCGGAACGCGCTTGACGGAGGTCGAGCGCGGTTACATTGAAAGGGCGCGCCAGGGCGCCACGCGCATGGCCGGGCTCATCGACGACCTGCTCAACTATTCCCGCCTGGAACACCGCGAGCAGCGCTTCGGGCCGATCGATTGCCGGGAGTTCGTAGAGGATCTGCTCGACACCATGGCCGACGTGATCGAGGAGGCGCGCGCGGAGATACAGGTCGATCTGGATCGAACGCCGGTGCTGGCGGACAGCGAAGGGTTGCGCATCGTTCTGACCAACCTGCTGGAGAACGCGTTGAAGTTCTCCAGGAACTCGCAGCCTCCCCGTGTCGTGTTCGATTCCTGCCTGGACTCGGGACGCTATGTGCTCAAGGTTCGTGACAACGGCATCGGCTTCGATCCCGCCTATCGGGACAAGATATTCGAGATCTTCAATCGCCTGCATGCCGCCGGTTACGAGGGCACGGGCATCGGCCTGGCGCTGGTCCGCAAGGCCGTTCAGCGCATGGGCGGCGAGGTCTGGGCCGATTCCAAGCCGGGGCAAGGAGCGACATTTTACGTCAGTCTGAAGCTCGCCCATGCAGAAGTGATACGCCGCACGCTTTGAAGCGCTGCCGTGCACAGTTCCTTGACCCTGTTGTTTGCTACGGCTAGCGTGCCCGCCGCCAGGGATCAAACATCACAACTTCAATACTCGGCGGGAGAGATTCATGAGGAACTTCAAGGCGGCGCGCTGCGCGCTGGCCATGGGCATGGTCGGCGCCAGCCTGTTCGCAGGCGGCTGTGCATCCATCGTTCACAATGGCAATCGATCGATCGAAATCGCCACCCAGCCTCCGGGCGCCACGGCTTCCATTCGCAAGACCGGCGGCGGCGTGATGGACGTGGTCTCGGTGTCGAAGACACCGTGCATCGTATCGCTCGACCCGAAGGGCGGCTATTTCAAGGGCCAGAGCTATACGCTGCGGCTGGAGCTGGACGGCTACAAGACCACCGAGCTGGAGCTGACGCCGAAGATGTCGGGCTGGTACTGGGGCAACCTGCTGTTCGGCGGACTGATCGGCATGCTGGCGGTGGATCCCGCCACCGGCGCGATGTGGAACATCGAGCCCGAAAAGGTCGATCAGAAACTGCGTAGCGGCCAGAGCGCGATGATCAAGAACAAGAGCGGCTTCATGGTGGTGCTGGAGTCGGAGCTGACGCCGGCCGAGCGCATGGCCATGGTGCGTGTGAACTGACGAAACTTCGAGTCGATGGGCCGGTCAGCGACGCGATTTCGCTGGCCGGCCGTTCTCCATGGCGCGCGCCAGCACCTGGTAGACGCGCTCGCCGTCCATGTGCGTGACGTTGAAGCGCATGAAATCTTTCGCCGCGCCGCTGGCGCTGAACGCATTGCCTGGCGCAAGCACGACGTTCTCCGCCAACGCGCGCCGCGTGACTTCGGCGGCGTCACATCCCTCCGGCAGCTTGCACCAAAGAAACATTCCGCCCGCCGGTTCGATCCAGGGCACGATGCCCAGCCTGGCGAGTTTCAGCTTGACCGTCTGACGCAGGCGGGCGAGGCGATCGCGTACGCGTTCGAGATGTCGCCGGTAGGTGCCATCGACCAGCATTGCGGATAGCAACTCGGCATTGAGGGTGCTCGTGGCCATCCCCGTGACCATGCGCAGATCGGCGAGCCCGCGGATCCAGTCCGGGCGGCCCGCGATGTAGCCGCTGCGTACCGAAGCGGACAATGTTTTGGAGAAGCTGCCGACGCGAATCACGCGATCCAGTCCGTCGAAGGCCGCAAGACGCGGCGCCGGTTGTTCCTCGAAGTCGCCGAAAATGTCGTCCTCCACGATCACCAGGTCGTGCGGCGCGGTGATTTTCAGCAGTCGATGCGCGACGGCGGCGCTCATGGTCGCTCCGGTAGGATTCTGCAGGCCGGAGTTGGTGATATAGATGCGTGGCTTGTGCGTCTCCAGGATGGCTGCGAACGCGGCCAGATCCGGGCCTGTTGGCGTAACGGGCACACTGAGGACATTCGCGCGATGAGCACGCAGCAGCGCCATGAAGTTGAAGTAACAAGGATCGTCGATGACCACGGTGGCGCCGGGCTCGAGCAGGAAGCGACACACCAGATCGATGGCTTGCGAGCAGGAGTCGGTGAGCATCACCTGTTCAGGGGTGGCTTCGACGCCCTGATCCCAGAGTCGTCGTGTGATCAAAGTGCGCAGTGTGTCGGCGCCCTGGGTCGGCGCGTATTCGAATAGTGCGGGGCCGGTACCGTCGCGTGCGGCGCTCCGCAACGCTTTGCGCATTGTTTCGTGCGGCATCCAGCTTTCCGGCAGCCAGCCGCAGCCAGGCCGTATGTCGTCGCCGCCAGGTCGCAGGGCCTGGCGCATCATCCACAGCGGATCCACGGTCGGGTCGGTGTCGGGACTGAGCTCGGCGAGATCGAGCGGCGCGAGCGGGGCGGCCACATAGAAACCCGACCCCAACCTCGGCTGCACCACGCCTTCGGCCGCCAGACGACCGTAAGCCTCGACCACTGTCGATTTGGAAACACCCATGCTTTCCGCCATCGCGCGCACCGAGGGAATGCGCGATCCGGGCGTGTACTGGCGACGATCGATCCGGGCCTGGATCGCTCGCATCACTTGGGCCACCCGCGTGGGCTGCAACTGTTCGGCTGATTCGACCATGACAGTTCGCTTATACCGTACTGGACTGTGCTTGGCCATCGTACGCGGCTTTGCCCAAGATTCCGGGCATGAACAGTCGAGACCAAGGGCTCACTCTGGGCCTGATCGCGGTGGTGATCTTCAGCGGCTCGTTGCCTGCAACGAGGGCCGCGGTCACTGGCTTTGAACCCATGTTTCTAACCGCGGCTCGCGCACTGCTGGCGGCGCTTGGCGCGGCGCTTGCGCTTGCGTTGTTTGCGAACGGCCGGCCGGAGCGTTCTGAACTGCGCTCGCTGCTGATCGTCGCGGTGTCGGTGGTCGTCGGGTTTCCGTTGCTCAGCGCGATTGCGATGACTGAAGTGAGCGCGGCTCGCGGCTTGTTGTTCACGGGTCTGTTGCCGCTGTCCACCGCCATTTGGGCGGTGGTGCGTGGCGGGGAGCGGCCGCACGCGGCGTTCTGGATCTTCGCCGTGGCCGGCTCTGGCTTACTCGCTGTTTACGCGTTGAGTAACGGCGGAACCGAGGGCGCTTTGGTTGGCGATGCCTTCATGCTCGCCGCGATCGTGATTTGCGGTCTCGGTTATGCCGAAGGCGCCGTGCTGTCACGTCGTCTTGGCGGATGGCAAGTCATTTGCTGGGCGCTGCTCATCGCCGCGCCCGTGATGCTCGCGCTCGCCTGGTTCACCTGGCCGACCCAGTGGCCCGATTCGCGTTCCAGCGCCTGGATCGGACTGGGCTACGTCGCGATGTGGTCCATGCTCTTCGGCTTCTTCTTCTGGTATCGCGCTCTCGCCATCGGCGGCGCCTCTCGCGTGGGCCAGCTGCAGTTGTTACAGCCGCTGCTCGGCATCGGTCTCTCTGCAGCCCTTTTACACGAACGCGTCGCCTGGCCTTTGATCGCCACCGCCGTCGGCGTGGTCGGCTGCGTCGCCGGCGCCCGGCGGGCGGCGTGAGCTACCGAGCGGCGATCTGACCGCCGCCAAGGGCGACGTACAGGGAGACGAGGTTGGAGACTTCGGAGCGGCGGACCTGGAGCAGCGCTTGTTCGGCGGCGAACAGGTTGCGTTCGGCGTCGAGCACTTCGATGTAGCTGACGACGCCTTCGTTGTAGCGGCGGCGAGCAAGTTCAGCGAGCTGGCGTTGGGCGGTGGTGGCGCGTTCCTGGGCGCGGACCTGTTCGGAGAGGAAGCGGCGGCCGGCGAGGGCGTCGGAGACTTCCTGGAAGCTGACCTGGATGGTGCGCTCGTAGTCCGCGATCGCGATGTTCTCGCGCGCGGAGGCGACATTGAGATTGCCGCGGCGGGCGCCGAAATCGAACAGCGGCAGTGTGATGGTGGGACCGTACGACCAGCTGCGTCGGTCGTTGCCGACCAGCTGATCGAGCTCGGTCGAGGCAAACCCATAACTGCCGGTGAGCGTGATCGAAGGAAAGAACGCTGCACGAGCCGCTCCAACATTGGCGCGCGCAGCCCGCAGCCGCAGCTCGGCGCCGACGATGTCGGGTCGATTCGACAGCAGATCGGAAGGCAAGCCCGCCGCCAATGTTTCCAAGCGGGCCTGCTCGGCCAGCGGCAACGGCTCCGGCAGCGGCTCCGCGATCGCTCGTCCGACCAGAGTCGCCAGCAGATTCTCATTCTGCGCCTTGGTGAATCGCAGCCCCGCCAACTCAGTCTCGGCTTGAGTCAACAAAGTTTCGGCTTGCCGGAAGTCGAGCGCAGAAGTCACACCCGCATCCAGACGTTTCTTCGCGATGCGCAGCCCCTCACGACGACTTTCCACCGTCGCTTCCGCCAACTCTAGTCGCTCGTGAGCCTCGAGCAGCGCAAAATACGTCAGCGCCACATCGCGAATCAGAGACAGTTGAAACGACCGAGTGGCTTCAACCGTGGCCAGATACTCCGCCCGCGCCGCCGTCGACAGGTTACGAACCCGACCCCAGAAGTCCAACTCGAACGAAGCGATGGCAGCGCCCACCGTATAACGATCGAACGTCACATCGCGGCCAGGCGCGTCGCCGATACCCTGAGTGGCCGCGGCCTCCGGCCCGAGCCCGGTGCGTGTGGCGTCGGCGCTGGCGACAACCGTCGGCAACAGCTCCGAGCGCTGAATCCGATACAACCCACGCGCCTCTTCGATCTGCGCCACTGCAATCACCAGATCTCGATTGTTCGTGAGCGCCGTGGAGATCAGCGCCTCCAGCCGGGGGTCGACAAAGAAATCCCGCCAGCCAAGCGTGGTCGCCTGCGCGCCCGTGCTCGGATCTTCGACGTAACTTTCCGCGTAAGCATCCGGCGTCGGCAGCTCCGGTCGCACATGGCGAGGCGCCAAACATCCGGCGAGATGCACGCCGGCGAAGGCAAAGACAAATGCAATGGAAACCCTAGCCATTTGCCGACTCCGTAACATCGCGCGTCGAGGCGGGAGGCCGGCGCGGATTGCGCGCAATCCATCGCCGCACGCTCATATACAAGAGCGGAATGAAAAACACGCCCAGGATGGTCGCGGCAATCATTCCACCCATGACGCCGGTGCCAACCGCGATCCGGCTGGCCGCGCCCGCGCCGCTCGACACCACCAACGGCACCATGCCCAGGATGAACGCAAGCGACGTCATGACGATGGGCCGCAGGCGCAGCTTGACCGCATTCATGGTCGCCTCGAGCGGCGCCTTGCCATGCGCTTCCTCTTCGAGCGCGAACTCGACGATCAGAATGGCGTTCTTGGCCGCCAGGCCGATGATCGCAATCAGGCCGACGTTGAAATAAACATCGGCCGGCAAGCCGCGCAACATCGTGAACAGCACCGCGCCCAAGACGCCCAACGGCACGATCAGCAACACGGACAGCGGCACCGACCAACTCTCATACAACGCCGCGAGCAACAGAAACACCACGATGAGCGACAAGCCGAGCAGCGCGCCCACTTGTCCGCCGGCCTGTTGCTCTTCATACGAGATGCCGGTCCATTCGAAAGCGAACCCCTCGGGCAGTTGCTCGGCGAGTCGCGCCATTTCATTCATGGCTTCGCCGGTGGAGCGGCCCGGGGCAGGCGAGCCTGAGATGGTCATGGCGGGATAGCCGTTGTAGCGCTCCATCTGCGGCGGGCCCGCCGTCCACTCGGTGGTAGTGAACGCGCCGAACGGCACCATTTCGCCTTGCGCGTTTCTGACTCGCAGCGCCAGGATGTCCTCGGGCGTCATTCGATAGGGCGCGTCGGCTTGCAACAGCACGCGCAGAATGCGCCCCTCGCGGCTGAAGTCGTTCGCATAGGAACTGGCGAACGAGATGGCGAGAGTGGCGTTGACGTCTGCGATGGAGAGCCCCAGCGCCCGCGCTTTGATTCGGTCGATGAGCACTCGCAGCTGCGGCGAGTCCGCCTGTCCTTCGGGGCGAACTGCGGCGAGCAGGGGACTCTGAGTCGCGGCGGCCAGCATCTGATTGCGCGCATTGAGCAATGCCTCGCGCCCGAGACCGGCTCGATCCTGCAGCTTGAACGTGAATCCGGCCGCGACGCCGAGCGATGGAATCGACGGCGGGTTCAGCGTGAAGATCATCGCCTGTTTCACCTGCGACAACGCCATGTTGGCTTTGCCCACCAGGGTCAATGCGTTGTTCTCCGTGCCCGGGCGTTCATCCCAAGGCTGCAGCGAGACGAACGCCATCGCATTGGATTGCCCCTGCCCGAAAAAGCTGAAGCCCCGAACGAACACGATGCTTCTCGTCTGTGGCTGCGCGCGATAGAAGCCGCTGACTTGTTCGATCGCCTCGTTGGTGCGAGTGATCGTCGCGCCCGGAGGCGCTTGCACGACGGTGATGACGGAGCCCTGATCTTCTGCGGGCAGAAAGCTGCCGGGCAGCCGCATGAACAACAAC
This sequence comes from Steroidobacter gossypii, assembly GCF_016801985.1. Classification (GTDB taxonomy): domain Bacteria; phylum Pseudomonadota; class Gammaproteobacteria; order Steroidobacterales; family Steroidobacteraceae; genus Steroidobacter; species Steroidobacter gossypii. Next base: position 251,044 of record NZ_JAEVLS010000003.1, read on the forward strand.
AGGGTCAGTCCCACCATCAGCAGGAACACGGCGAGAAAGCGCAGCGGCCGGGCCAGAATCTGGCCGACGCGGTTCTGATAGCGCTGCGTCACCCTGGCGAACCAGTCGTTGAAGCCCTCGAAGAAGCACTCGAACCACTGGCCGACGCGGCTGCGCGCATGACCATGCTGCTCGCCCCCGTGCGCGTCTTCCGGCTTGAGCAGAGTGGCGCAAAGCGCGGGCGTCAGGGTCAAAGCGAGCAGGGCGGAGAAGGCGATCGACAGCGCCAGCGTGAGCGAGAACTGTCGGTAGATCCCGCCGGTGGACCCTGGAAAGAAAGCCATGGGCACGAACACGGCCACCAGCACCAGCGTGATGCCGATGATCGCCGAAGTGATTTGCGTCATGGCCTTGACCGTCGCCTCATACGGCGGCAGCCCTTCCTCGGTCATGATGCGCTCGACATTCTCCACCACCACGATGGCGTCGTCGACCAGAATGCCGATGGCCAGCACCATGCCAAACAACGTCAGCACGTTGATGGAAAAGCCGAGCACCCATAGCCCGAGACAGGCGCCCGCCAGCGCGATCGGCACGACGATGGTGGGGATCAAGGTGGCGCGCCAGTTCTGCAGGAATAGAAACATCACCAGGAACACCAGCACCATCGCCTCGATGAGCGTTTTCACCACCTCGTCCACCGAGATGCTGATGAACGGCGTGGTGTCGTAGGGCACGGCCCAGCTGATGTCTTGCGGAAAGTTACGTTGCAGCTGAGCCATGCGCGCTTTGACGCCTTCCGCGGTGGCCAGGGCGTTGGCGCCCGTGGAGAGTTGAATGCCCATGCCGGCGGCGGGCTTGCCATTCAGCTCCAGATCGGAGGCGTAGCTCTGCGCCCCGAGCTCGATGCGCGCCACATCGCCGAGACGCACCGCGGATCCATCGGGGTTCGCGCGCAAGATGATGGATGCAAATTGTTCCGGCGTGGTGAAGCGGTTCTGCGTCAGGATCGGTGCATTCAACTCGGATTGCCGGGCCAGCGGACGATCGCCGAGTTGTCCGCCTGGCGACTGAGTGTTTTGCTCCTGTACGGCCGCGAGCACTTCCGCGGCCGACAACCTATAGGTGGTGAGGCGGTCCGGATCGAGCCAGACGCGCATGGCGTATTCGGACGAGAAGGAACGAATGTCGCCGACGCCAGGCACGCGGCGCAGCTCGTCGATCACGCGCGTGGCGGCGAAGTTGCCCAGCTCCAGCGAGTTGGTCGCGCCGGTTCGGGAGGTGAGGGCGACGATCATCAAAAAGCTGGAGGTTGCCTGTCTCACCAGAATGCCCTGGCGACGCACTTCTTCGGGCAGGCGTTGCTCCACCGAGCGCAGCCGGTTCTGCACATCCATCTGCGCGATGTCGATGTCGGTGCCCGAGGCGAACGTCACCGTGATCGAGGCGCTGCCGTTCGACTGGCTGGTGGAAGACATGTACAAGAAGCCTTCCACGCCGTTCAACTCCTGCTCGATCACCTGCGTGACATTTGTTTCCAACGTCGCGGCGTCCGCGCCGGGGTAAGTGACGGCGATGGTGAGCGAAGGCGGTGCGATGTCGGGGTACTGCTCGATGGGCAGCGAGCGCAGCGCCAGCGCGCCGGCGAGCAGAATGCCGAGCGCGATCACCCACGAGAAGATCGGCCGATCGATGAAGAAGCGCGGCGACACTCCTCAGCGCTCCGTCGGCTGCGCAGCCTTGTCGGCTGGCTGATTCGCCGGCGCGATCCGAACACGCGCGCCGGGCTGCACTTTCTGCAGGCCCTCGACGATGACGCGATCGCCGCTTTCGAGTCCTTCGAGCACCACCCATTGATCGCCTTGTTGAGTGCCCAGCTTGATCGGGCGTGCGGCCACCGTGTCGTCTTCGCCCACGACCAGGACGTTGGCGCCGGACGGCGTCAGCTGTACCGCGCGCTGAGGAATCGCAAAGCCGTGGGGCCGCACGCCTACTTCGATGCGGGCGCGTACGAACTGCCCGGGCAACAGAATGCGGTCGGGATTCGGAAACTCGGCGCGAATCGCGGCAGTACCTGTCGCCTGGTCGATGGACAGATCCAGGAAATCGAGATGACCCGGGTGTTTGTAAGGTGTGCCGTCCTCCAGCAACAAAGTGACGGCGACTTTGCCCAGCTCGGGCACCTTGAGTGTGCCAGCGGCCATCTCGCGTCGAATCGACAGCAGATACGCGCTCGACTGGGAAAAATTCACAAAGACCGGATCGAGCTGCTCGATGGTCGTCAGCAAGGTCGCTGCCGAGGCGCTGACCAGCGCCCCTTCAGTGACCTGAGCGCGACCCGCGCGACCTGCGATCGGTGCAGTCACAGTCGTGTAACTCAGGTTCAGTCTGGCGCTTTCCAGTTGCGCTTGAGTCTGCGCGACATCTGCCTCGGCGGTTCGCAGTCGAGCGAGAGCAGCGTCGAACTCCTGCTGACTGATGGCCTGTTCCTGCACCAGCCCTTTGTAACGTTCGACATCCTGTTTGGCGTTGGCGGCTGTCGCCAACGCTCGAGTGAGCGCGGCTTCCACGGCGCTGACGCTGGCGCGCAGCTCGCGAGGATCGATCAGGAACAAAGTCTGTCCGGCCTTGACGTCGCTGCCTTCGTTGTAAAGCCGTCGCTCAACGATGCCGTCAACCCGCGCACGCACCTGCGCGGTGCGCACCGCCTGCACCCGGCCAGGCACCTCGGTGATGTTTTCGAGCGATTGCGCCTGGGCGACGACGACTTGAACTTCGGGCGGGGGCGGCGTGGGAGGCGCGTTACCGCCGCACGCAGCCAGGAGAACGAAACAAGCAACTCCGCTACGTCTGGCCTGCTGCAGCATGGGGGCGCCTTGGATGTCAGCGTTACGACATCCCGGCGTAACGCGGGCTTGCGTGTTTTGGTTGCGTAGCATCGCGTATAGCGCCGCGATGTTTGAAAAGCAATTAGGAGAGTCGCACATGTAAAATGTGCTGCGCGCCGCGCCGTGAGATGGATGGCAGCGGCTGCTATCTAGCCGTCGTGGTCACGGCCGCACATCGAAACAAGCGAGAGGCTGAAATCGATGCGCGGCCGCTGGTGCGAGGGCGTGTCGAGTCGATCGAGCCTATTCAGCGACCCACACGTAGCTGTCGTCGCGCTTCTCGAATTTGCCCAGACCGGGATACGGAAAATGCACGGCGTAGATGCGCTGTCCGCTGGCGGCGCTTTGCGCAATCAGTTCGGCGCGGCTCTTCTGGGCGGTCGGCGCATCGCGATCGAAGGCAATCGTCCAATCGGGTTTCTGCACCGAGACCACGTGGTGATGCATGGAATCGCCGATGTACAGCAGCGAGTTGTCGCCCGAGCCGATCAGAAAGCCCGAGTGGCCGGGCGTATGGCCGCGAATCTCCACCGCTTTGACCACGCCCGGAAGCAGCTCCGCGCCGGGCTTGAACGCATTGACCTTCGGCGACATCGCGGCGACCTGCGACTCGTAATTGCTGAGGCCGATGCTCGCGGCCGTTTCCGCATCCAAGCCCTGCAGAAACGCCCAGTCGGCGGCCGCGATGTGAATCGTGGCGTTGGGGAAGGCGAGGGCGCCCTCGGCAGTCACCAGCCCGCCGGCGTGATCCCCATGCGGATGTGACAAGAACACATCGGTGACGCTGGCGGCCTCGACACCGGCTTCCGACATCGACTTCATCAAACCGCCCGCGCTCGGGCCGAAATTCGCACCGGCGCCAGTATCGAACAGCAGCACGCGATCGGGGGTCTTCACCAACAACGGCTGGATATTCAAGCTGAGCTTGTCGGTGGGCAGGCCCGCCGCGCTGAGCAGCTGCGCAATCTCTTCAGGCGTCTTGCCCACGCCGACGATCTTGTTGTCGTTGGGGAATTCCAGGCCGCCGTCGCGCAGGGCGAAGCCGGTGAATTCGCCAATGCTGAACGTCTGCGCGTTGACTTGATCGTTGCTGAGGGCGCTCGTCTCGCTGGCGGGCGCTTCCGGCTGCGCTTGCTGTTCAGTGTTGGGCGGCGCCGCCTCGCGCGAACAGGCGGCGAGCGTCAATGTGGCGATGATGGCGAGCGTGAGGGAGCCAATGTTGGGTTTGTTCATATGTTTCCTCGGAGATGCGACTCATTATAGCCGCTTTGCGATTCGTCTCCCGCTGTCGCTTCTGGGCCCGCTTGTACTGGACCGGCAACGCATGCCGCATCTCCGGCGCTAGGTCATGGAGCACCCGTCGAAAGCCGGCTCGCATCGTGGACAGCGGAACAAGCGGATGCCGGTAGTTGATCAGGCCTGGCGTCCAGGCCGCGCCCAGCAGCCGTGCGACGTACCAGCCGATGGTCTCATCGATCTGTAACGAACAAACTCCGGCGCGTTCGCAAGTAGCCGGCGCCAACGGTGCGGGGATCTGGCTGCGCATCTGAGCGAGCGCAGCCTCGCCGAGCGGCTCGTGGCGGCCCGCACCGTGGGCAAGCGAAGTCGTCGTCGACCGCCGCGTCTGAGATTAGAATACAGCGCCGCTGACGATGGAGACTCCAGACGTGCCTTCAAATGTGAAACCCCGGCGCAAGCGGGCGACCAAGACCCGGCAGTCCACTGCCAGATCCGCCAAGGCGCGCGGCAAGCGCCCGACCAAGGCGGAGCAGCGCGCCGAGATGATGGAGCAGATCCTGGACGCGGCCGAGGAGCTGTTCTCCAAACATGGTCTCTATGGCGTCACGCTGAAGGACGTGGCCCAGCGCGTGGGCGTGCATCACACGCTCATGAACTATTATTTCCAGGACAAGAAGAAGCTGTTCGACCAGGTGTTCGGCCGGCGCGCCGTGGTGACCAGCACGCGCCGCATCGAGGCGCTCGATGCCTACGATGAGGCCACCAAGGGCAAGCCGTCGGTCGAAGGGGCGTTGCGCGCGTTCCTCGATACCGACCTCGATCTTTACATCCAAGGCGGGGAACGCTGGAAGAACTACGGTGCGCTCGGTGCGCAGGTCGCCAACACGCCGGAGTGGGGCGCGGAGCTGATGGACAAGCATTTCGATCCGGTGGTGCTGCGCCTGATCGACTTGCTGAAGCGGGCGCTTCCGCATGCCGCCGACGAAGATATCTTCTGGGGCTATCACTTCGTGACCGGCGCCTTGCTGCTCACCCTGGCGCGCACCGGGCGCATCGACAAGCTGTCCGGCGGCATCTGCCAGTCGGAAGATTTCGAGGCGGTCAAACAGCGCATGGCCAAGTTCATGGCGGGCGGTTTTCTCGCCATCTGCGGCAAATAGCCGGCGCTAGGCCGGCTCCTGCTTCATCCCGAGCGAGCGCCACAGCAGCATCACGGCGTAGCTGCGCCAGGGCCGCCAGCTCTGTGACAACGCTTCGGCTTCTTTGGCGGACACGCCGCCGAGTGCGTTGCGAATCGCGATGTCTTCTTTTGGGAAGGCGTCGGGCCAGTTGAACGCGCGCATGGCGACGTAGTGCGCGGTCCATGGACCGATGCCGGGCAGCTCGGCCAGCCTGCGAATCGCCTCTTCGGGTTTGTAGATCACGCCGCCATCGAGGGCCAGGGTTCCCGTCACTTGTGCTTGCGCCAGCGCGATGATGCTGCGTGAACGCATGCTCACGATGCCGTGCTTGGCGATATCGTCGATGGTCGCAGTCGCCACACGCGCGGGGGCAGGCGTGAGCCGGTGGAGCTCGGGATAGGGCGTTTCGATGGGCTCACCGAACGCTTCGACGAAGCGGCAGCCCAAGGTCGTCGCCGCTTTCACGGTGACCTGCTGACCGAGAATGGCGCGCAAGCCCAGCTCGAATCCATTGAATGCGCCCGGGACACGAATGCCGGGGATCTGCTTCACCAGCGGCGCAAGCTTCGGGTCCTTGCTCAAATGGCGAGAGATCACGTCCATGCGCGCGCTCAGATCGAACAGGCTGCGCACCCGGCTCAATAGCGCAGGCAGGACGTTCGTCAGGCCGTGACTGAACTCGAGGGTCAGAGTGTTTGGTTGCTTGCCTTGAGCGACGCGGATCCATCCTTTCGCATCGCCCAGCTGCACCGTGCGCGAATAACTATCGTCCGTCACCCATTCGATGCCTTTGAGCTCGCGGCCGGCCAGGAAGTCGAGCACGCCTTGCCAGTCATAGGGCGGGCGATAGGCGAGTTGCAATGTCGAGGTCTCGCCGCGCGTTGCGGCGCCGTTTGCGACCTTCTTGCGCAGGCGGGAGGGTGCGAGCCCGTAGCGTGTGTTGAACGCGTCGTTGAAGCGTCGGAGGCTGGAGAAGCCGCTGGCGAACGCGATCTCGGTCACGGGCAGGGCTGTGTCCGTGAGCAGGCGTTTGGCCAGGAGCAGACGGCGGGTCAGGAGTAACTGCACGGGTGCGACGCCCAGCTCCTTGTGCACGATGCGTCGGATCTGTCGCGAGCTCAGCTCGAACTGGTTCGCTATTGCTTCCAGGCCGGCGTCGCTGCCGATGGAGCCGTCTTCCAGGCGTTCGATGATGAGTTGAGCGATGCGTTGAGAATCGTCGACCGGTGCGTTGCCGGGCGCAAGTTCGGGCCGGCAGCGCAGGCATGGGCGGAAGCGAGCCTGTTCTGCTTCCTGGGCGCTGTCGAAGAACAGGCAGTTTGCCTGCTTCGGCGTTCGCACCGTGCAGATCGGGCGGCAGTAGACGCCGGTCGACGTGACGCCGACAAAGAACACGCCGTCAAACCGCCGGTCGCGCGCGGACAGTGCGCGGTACAGATTGTTGTGATCCTGTGCCATGGAGGGAACTATAGGTCGCGCGGCGGTCCCTCGATAGCCGTTTTCGGACATCATCCTGGGGGCAGGGTGCTGTCCGAAAATGGCCAGCGTGTTCGCTTGAAGTGTCTAGTATGGGTCTATGCGACAGGTGTTCGAGGCGGTGTCATGCAGCGCTATTTCGGTAAGGTGATCGCTTCGCCCGTCGGGCTTTTGAAGCTGGTCGCGAGCGATCGCGGCCTGGCGGCCATCCTGTGGGAAAACGACGATCCGCGGCGGGTGCCGCTGGGGGAGGTGGTCGGATGTGGCGACCATCCAGTGTTGTTGGAGACGGAGCGCCAGCTTCGAGAATATTTCTCCGGCGTGCGAGAGGTGTTCGAGCTGCCGCTCGACGTTCGTGGCACGGAGTTTCAGCGTCGCGTATGGAATGCGCTGCTCAGCATTCCTTACGGCGAAACTCGCTCCTATCTGCAAATCGCGCGGCACATCGGCAACCCCGCCGCCGTGCGCGCCGTCGGCGCCGCCAACGGCCGCAACCCGCTTTCCATCATCGCCCCCTGCCACCGCGTCCTCGGCTCCAACGGCCAACTCACCGGCTTCGCCGGCGGCCTCGAAATCAAGGCCCGGCTGCTCTCGCACGAGCGCCGGGAGGTGGTGCTTTGCGCCGCGTGATGCAATGAGCCACGCTGTATTCATCGAACGAATACAGACAATATGCCGCCCCCCGTTGCTCAAGGTAACAAACCTCCCGACCATGCGTTCAACGTGGGGAGTCTCGAATCGGGAAGGGCGCATGAAGCAGCGGCAGGTGAAACCGGCGATGCTGATCGAGCCGGGGGTGATCGCGCAGCTGGCGCGGGACAGCTCGATCGAGATGAACGTGCAGGATGTGCCCGATCTCGCCGCGAGTCGGGAATTGTTGCCGGCGGGCAAGAAGGTGTACGTCAGTCATCTGCCGAAGCAGACCTGGCAGCAAACCCTGCACGCCTGTCGCAAGGTCCGAGAGGCGGGCTTCGATCCTGTGCCCCATGTGCCCGTGCGTCTGCTAACGAGCGAACGCGAACTCGATGACCTGCTGAAAGGGGCAGTGAGCGAGTCCGGTGTACAGGAAGTGCTGCTGATCGCCGGCGACTATCCCAAAGCAGCCGGTCCGTATCCGGCCGTCGCCGACGTACTCAAGCAAGGGAAGCTCACTCAACACGGCCTGGGACGAATATCGCTGGCCGGCCATCCCGAAGGACATCCCAAAGTATCGCTGACGGAAATCCGCCGCGCGGAGCATGAGAAGGCGCAGCTCGCACAAGATGCCGGCCTTCAAACAACTTTCCTCACCCAGTTCTTCTTCGAAGCACAACCTTTCCTCGACTGGAGCAACGATCTAAGAGCGAACGGCGTGCAGGCACGACTCGTCGCCGGGCTGGCAGGCCCGGCGAGCATCGCCACGCTATTTCGATACGCCGTCCGCTGTGGCGTCGGACCGTCGATACGGGCGCTCGGCGCCAGGCCCTCATCGCTGGTGAAACTGATCGGCGACCACGGCCCCGAGCGCGTAATTCGCGACCTCGCCAGCACAACACACAACGAGTCGTTCAACGGCATCCACCTGTTTTGTTTCGGCGGCTTCCTCCGCACGTGCGCCTGGCTGAAGCGCGTCAGCGACGGCAACTTCAAGCTCGACGATCAGCGCGGCTTCGTGGTCTGACGCAGCGCTATCAGTAAACGTTATCGCTCGAGCGCCCATCGGCATTGGCGCGGCCGCCGCGCGCGTCTCAATATTTCAAGCACGGAGAGCAACCAAAAGATTCACGGGCGCATCCTTGAGCACCATCGGGACCAGCAGGGGTGAGAGCAGAGCGCTGACTCTGGGCCGATACGCTGGAGCCGCCGAACGTCGCGGCGATGGATCCTGGAGCCTGCGATCGATCGAGCCGCTAGGTCAGTATCCGGAGCGCTTCACGGAATATCTGGTACGTTGGGCAGATCGACGCCCCAACGCCGTGCTGCTCGCCCAGCGTGATAACAACGGTGAGTGGCGAAAGCTCACCTACGCCGAGGCGTACGAGCAAATCCAACGCATCGCGAGCGCGTTGCTCGAGCGAGGACTGAGCGCGGAACGCCCGCTCATGATTCTATCCGGCAACAGCATCGAGCATGCCTTGCTCACGCTGGCCGCGATGCATATTGGCGTGCCGGCCGCGCCCGTATCACCGGCATACTCGCTGCTCGATCCCGAATGTGCTCGCGTGCGCCATGCAGTCTCGCTGCTGACGCCCGGACTCGTGTATGCGGAGCATGCAGCCGCGTTCGAGACTGCGATCATTCAAACTGTGCCCGCGCAGACCGAAGTCGTCTCATTGATAGGTGAGTTGACCAGACGCACGCATACTCCATTTCAAACGCTGCTGAGCGAACCCAGCTCGAAGCTCGATGAAGCTCATCGAGCCGTCACAGGCGACACCATCGCCAAGTTCTTGTTCACATCAGGTTCCACGCGCATGCCGAAGGCGGTGATCAACACCCATCGCATGCTTTCCTGCAATCAGCGGATGTATGCGCAGTGTTATCCCTTCCTTGAAGAAGAGCCGCCGGTGCTGGTCGACTGGCTGCCGTGGCATCACACGGCGGGCGGCAACGCCAACATGGGCACGGTGCTCGCGAATGGCGGAACACTGTATATCGATGCGGGCAAACCGACTCCAGCCGCCATTGCGCAAACCGTGGCGAACCTGCGTGAAGTAGCGCCGACCATCTACTACACGGTCCCTAAAGGACTGGAAATGCTCGTCGAGGAGATGCGCGAGGACCGACAACTGCGCGAACGTTTCTTCAGCCGCCTGCGCCTGATCTACCCTGCGGGTGCGGCCCTGCCGCGACCTGTGCAGGAGGCCGTCGATGCCATGTCGATACAGGTGAAAGGCGTCAGAACGCCCATGACCATGGGCTTGGGCATGACGGAAACGGCGCCGTTCGCCATCTCCGCGCATTTGCCAGACTGGCAAGCCGGCGTGATTGGCCTGCCAGCGCCTGGCGTCGAAGTGAAGCTCGAGCCCATCGGCGACAAACTCGAAGTGCGCTATCGCGGCCCGAGCATCACGCCGGGCTACTGGCGTCAGCCGGAACTCAATCAGCAGGCCTTCGACGACGAAGGTTATTTCTGCAGCGGGGACGCGGCCACATTCATCGTCCCCGAACATCCGGAAGAGGGACTGCGCTTCGATGGACGCATCGCCGAGGACTTCAAACTATCGAGCGGCACATGGGTGAATGTCGGCGCCATGCGAGCGGCCGTGCTCGCTGCGGGCGCGCCGTATCTGCACGACGTCGTGTTCGTCGGACACGATCGGGACGAGCTGGGCATGCTGGTGTTCCTGAGCGCCGCCGCCAGCCGTCTTTGCCCACACCTGAACGGTGAATATCACGAGATCGCAAGCGACGTACTGGTAAAGCAGTGGCTGCACGAGTTGCTCGAACAGCTCGCAGCGCGCGCGAGCGGTGCTTCGCAGCGGATCGTCCGCGCACTGATCCTGGATCAACCGCCCTCGATCGTCGCGGGCGAGATCACTGATAAGGGCACGATCAACCAGCGAGCCGTCATTCAACGTCGCCAGGCGGCGGTCGAGCTGCTGTATTCGCCCGAGCCCCCCGAACACATCGTGGTGCTCACATGACCACGCTGGTGCTGGTGCCCGGCCTGCTGTGCGATGGATTTGTTTGGTCCGAACAGCAACGGGCTCTGTCGGCGCAAATGCAGGTGTGGGTAGCGGACCACGGCGCGCTCGACTCGCTGACGAACATGGCCTCGGCCATCTTGCGAGACGCGCCCGCAGAGCGGTTCGCGCTCGCCGGTCATTCCATGGGCGGGCGAGTTGCCCTCGAAGTGTTCAGGCTCGCGCCGCATCGGGTGCAGCGACTTGCGCTGCTCGACACGGGCTGGCGTCCACGTCAACCGGGCGCCAAAGGCGAGGAGGAGCGGACGTCACGCCTGGCGCTGCTGGAAACCGCGTTCCAGCACGGGATGCGAGTCATGGGCCGGCAGTGGGCCAGCGGCATGGTGCATCCGAACCGGCTCGACACGCCGATCTTCGAAGCCATCGTCGCCATGATCGAGCGCAAGACGCCGGAGATCTTCGCCGCTCAGATCCACGCACTGCTCACGCGACCCGATGCGACGGCCCAGCTGCGCGCTCTGCAATGCCCAGTGTTGGTCTTGTGTGGGCGGCAGGATGCCTGGAGCTGCCTGTCACAACATGTGGAGATGGCCGAGCTCATCCGTCGATCCCATTTGCGCATCATTGAAGAATGCGGTCACATGAGCACCCTGGAACAGCCGGCGGCGGTGACCGCGGCGCTCACGGAGTGGCTCGGAGACATGGAATGACTCAGCTCGATCCCAGCCTGCAACTGCGTCGCGAGCCGATGAGCTCGTTTCAGATCGTGGCCGTCGCGATCTGCGTGGCGCTGAATGCGCTGGACGGCTTCGACATTCTCGCCATCACCTTCGCCGGCCCGGGCATCATGCGCGAGTGGGGGCTGGGTCCCGGCGGCCTCGGCATCGTGATCTCGACCGGCCTGGTGGGAATGTCGGTCGGCTCGCTGGCGATTGCGCCGCTTGCGGATACGCGCGGCCGCCGGCCGATCATTCTGCTTTGTTTGATCCTGATGACGCTGGGCATGTTGTTCTCGGCCACGGCGAACAACGTCGTCGCGCTGTCCATCTGGCGCGTGATTACAGGGCTCGGCATCGGCGGCATGCTCGCGTCGATCAACGCCATGGTGGCGGAATACGCCAACGATGCGCGCCGGGATTTCTGCGTGAGTCTCATGACCATCGGTTATCCGCTCGGCGGCATGCTGGGCGGCATGGCGGCGGCCGCGCTGCTGGCGCACTTCGACTGGCGCTCGGTGTTCATTTTCGGCGGCGTGGTTTCGATCGGCATTCTGGCGGTGGTCTGGTGGCGGCTGCCGGAATCCATCGAGTTCCTGGTCTGGAAACGCTCGCCCGACGCACTGAACCAAATCAATGTGATTTTCCGTCGCATGGATCGCGCACCCATCACCCAGATGCCGGCCGCTGCGCGCAGGGAGCGCGTTAGCGTGTGGCAGGCATTCGACAGCACCCTGGCGGCGCGCACCGTGCTGATCTGCGCGGCGTACTTCTTGTACATGATGACCTGCTATTACGCATTGGGCTGGATCCCATCGATCGTTGCTGCTCTGGGGTTCACACCGAGCATCGGTGCCGAAGTGTCCGTGTGGACCAACCTCGGCGGCATCATCGGCGGCATGTTGCTGGGTTATCTGGCCCGACATATCGGTCTAAAGCCGCTGGCGAGCGGGGCGATGATCGCCACCGCGCTGGCGCTGATGCTATTCGGTCGTACGCAGCCCGATCTGATGCTTCTCAAAGCCGTGGCTTTCGTGCTGGGTTTCTTTCTGTATTCATCCGCCGTGGGCTTCTATGCAATGTTCGTGCGCGTGTTTCCTACGCACGTGCGCGCGACCGGCACGGGGCTCGCCATCGGTCTGGGACGCTTCGGCGGCATGTTGGGCCCGGTGTTGGGCGGCTGGTTGATGGCGGAGGGCACGAGCCGGCCAAGCGTCGCTGCAATCATGGCGCTGGGCGCGGCGCTCGCGGGGCTGGCGATCTGGTTGCTGCAAGGATCGATGCTCGCCGCGCCCGCGCGGCCGGCGCCGCAGGGTTCGTGAGCTGCTATCAGTATTTCGTATCGCTTGAGCGCGAACGGTATTGGTTGGGACGATGTGACCAGTCCCATACTTCAAGATCGAAGACACGCTGATTAAAAAAGATCGGACACGACAGGGGGCTGTGGTGTTGTCATTCAAACGTTACCCGACGACGGTGGCCGTGGCATTGACGCTGGCGGCGCCGCTGATGACCGCGTTGCCGGCACGCGCGGCGGAGCTCGAAGAAGTCATCGTCACGGCGCAAAAACGTGAGCAATCGTTGCAGGATGTGAGCGTGGCCGTCACGGCCGTCAGCGCTGACGACCTGCTCCGAAGCAACATCAAAAGCATCGAAGATCTGCAGACCCGCGTACCGGGCGTGACTTTCGGCAACGACTTCAGTTTCGCCAAGCTGTTCATTCGCGGCGTCGGTCTGAACAGCTCGTTCGCCGGCATCGATCCTTCCGTCGCTCTGCACGTCGACGGCGCGGTGGTCGCACAGGCTTCGGCGCAGTTTGCGTCGCTGTTCGACCTGGAGCGGGTGGAAGCACTGCGCGGCCCGCAAGGCACGCTATACGGTCGCAACGCTACAGGCGGCTCGATCAATCTCATCACGGCCAAGCCGACGCAGCACTTCAGTGGCTACACCAATCTGTCCATCGGCGGCAGCGACTTGAGCTATGGCCTGGACTCGGCGCTGAGCGGACCGCTGACCGACGCGATGTTGGGACGCGTGGCGGTCCACTATCAGCACCATGACGGTTATGGCATTCACACCGGCAGCGGCAAGGACATCGACGACCTGAACGTGATCGCCACGCGAGCTCATTTGCAGTTCAAGTTCAGCGACAACGTCGACCTGCTGTTGAGCGGTGAATACGCCAAGGAAGACGATCACAGCAAGTCGGTGCATTTCATCGCGCCGATGTTCCCGGTGCCGCCGCAACCCAGCCTGCGGGCGCTGGGTCTGCCGAACGTGCTGGCGAACTCGCGCAATGTCGGCGGCGACTTCCGTCCATCGTTCGAGAGCGAGACCTGGTCGACGACCGCCACGCTCACCTGGCAGCTGAGTGACGCGGTCGCCTTGAAGTCGCTGACGAACTATCGTGAGTTCGACGATCAGCTGGTGCAGGACTTCGACGTGTCCGACACGGTCAACGGCGGATTTCCGCCAGCGCCCACCTCGACCATGCAGCTGCAAGCCATTGGCGACGAGCAATTCTCCGAGGAGCTGCAATTCATCTACGAGGGAGACAAGCTGCGCGGCATCGCCGCCGCTTATTACTTGCAGGAGAGCATCGACAGCCTGGTGTTGCTTGGCCGGGATCCGGTGAGATTCCCGGAGCGCTCGCGCGTGGTGGTGCCGGCGACACTTGATGTGGATGCGTGGGCGGTGTTCGCCAATTTCACATACGCGATCAACGATCTTTTCTCGGTGAAAGCGGGCGCGCGCTACAGCGCTGAGGAGCGCACGGTGGAGAATCGCTTCGGTGTCGCGAGCCCGGTCGATCCGGCCGCGGTGTTCGACCCCGTACGCCGCGCCTCACGGGACTATTCCGATTTCTCGCCTGAAGTCGGTGTGGAGCTGCGGCCGTCCTCGGACATGATGCTTTATGCAACGTACTCGGAAGGCTTCAAGAGCGGCACCGCCAATCTCGGCGAGCGCGTGCCGAACCTGGTGAATCCCGAGACCATCGAGAACTTCGAAGCGGGCATCAAAAGCCGCTGGCTGAGGGACACGTTGCTACTGAACGTCGCGGCGTTCAAATACAAGGTCGAGGACGCGCAGTACGACCGCACTTACGCCATCACTGCGCCGCCATTCTATGCAGCGCGCCTCGAGAACGCCGCGACCACCGACGGGCGGGGCGTGGAGCTGGAGTCCAGTTGGCTGGCGACGGATCGCTTCCGCCTGTCGCTCAGCGGCACCTACTATCACATCCGCTTCGATCGGTTCCTGTCGCAGAACCCGATCAATCCCGCGTTGTTCGGTCCGGCCGGATCGAGCCTGCCGCCGGAGGATCTGGCGGGCAACAGCCCGCGCAACACGCCCGATTGGACCGCCGAGTTGTCCGCTACCTACAAATGGCCGTTGACCAGCGGTGCGTCGCTGGCGTTGACGGCAGCGGCAGCCGCGCGAGATAAACAGTACTACACGGAGTTCAACGACGATATCACCGGACAGGACGACTACACGCTGTACGATGCGAACTTGCTCTACACCACGCCGGGCGGCAAGCTCACGCTCAATCTGTGGGGCAAGAATCTGACAGATGAGATGATCGTGTCGGGCATCTACGTCACATCGACCGCACGCACCATCACGGGTACGTATCTGCCACCGCGCACATATGGCGCGACGGTGGGTTACAAGTTCTAGCAGTAACGGGGATTCGATGCAGTCTGAAGCCGTCGGCTATCGTCACACACAACACGTCGGCTTGCTGCTGATCGATCACCCGCCAGTGAACGTGCTCGGCGCAGCGGTGCGCGCGAGCCTGGCGCATGGTTTGCAAGCAGCGCTCGCGGACGATGCTGTGCAGGTCATCGTCATCGCAAGCACGGGCAAAGCGTTCTGCGCCGGCGCTGACATCGCCGAATTCAATGCGCCGATGAAGGAGCCAACGCTGCAGGATGTATTTGCAGCGATCGAGGCGGCCAGCAAACCCGTGGTCGCAGCGATGCACGGTGTGGCATTGGGCGGCGGACTGGAACTCGCGCTTGCCTGTCACTACCGAGTGGCGTCGAGAGACGCAAAGCTCGGCTTGCCCGAGATCACATTGGGTGTGATTCCAGGAGCCGGCGGCACACAACGATTGCCGCGAATCATTGGAGCCGTGGCCGCGTTCGACATGATCGTCGGCGGCACGCCCGTCGATGCGACCACTGCACGACACCTCGGCTTGATCGACGCCTTGATCCAAGGTGACTTGATGGAGGGTGCGCACCAGTTCGCCGAGCAATTGCTCAGGCGGGGCGCGGGGCCGCGACCGACGCGGGATCGATCCGTCGATCTCACCGGCTTCAATCCGGCCGGCGTGGCCGCTGTTCTGGAGAAACATTCGCGAGCGCTCAAGGGCCGCACGACTCAGCAGCTCGTCATCGAGGCATTATCGGCGGCCATCCAGCCGAACTTCGATGCCGGCCTCGCCATGGAGCGGCGGCTTGCCGATTACTCACTCTCCACCACCGAGAGCCGGGCGCTGCGTCATCTGTTCTTTGCCGCCCAGGAGTTTAAGAAGCTTGGAGGCGCATCCGGCGGAAGTTTCGAACTCATCGGCCCCAGGATGATGGACGCCTATGCAAGCGAGTCGGAGCGATTGATGCAGGAGGGCGCGACGCCGGAGCAGGTGGATAGCGCCATGGAGACGTTTGGATTCTCGGCGGGACCGGCGCGTAGCCAGAAGACGCCGGCGTCCACGAACGGGGTCGAGCGTCGGGCCATCGACGCCGCGGAGATCATGGAGCGCTGCGTGCTCCAGCTGATCAACATGGGCGCGCGCCTGCTCGAAGAAGGCGTTGCCTTGCGAGCCGCGGACATCGACGTGCTCTGGGCCCAAAGCTATGGATTTCCGCGTTACCTGGGCGGGCCGATGTTTTATGCCGGTACGCTCGGGCTGGCGCACGTTCGCCAACGCCTCGAATACTATCGGTTACGACTGCAGGATGATCGTTGGACGCCAGCGCTGCTCATCGAGCGCCTGGCGCGACGGGGTGAGACGTTCGAGCAGTGGGACAGCGAACGCCGCGCTCCGGAGCCTGCCCATCTCAGGTGATCAGGAAGGGACCCCATGCCCGCGCGAACGGCTTCCATTCTGCTGCATCCGAATGTGACTCGTGAGCGTGCGCCGCCGGCCCGCGCTCTGCCGGCTCGCTTGGAAATGAACATGCGCCAGCTGCGGGCGCTGGTCGCCGTAGCGCAAGGCGGGTCGGTTCACAAGGCGGCGTCCATTTTGCATGTGACTCAGCCTGCCGTGACGCGCGCAATCCACGAGTTCGAACAAGCGCTCGGCCTGGAGCTGTTCGAGCGCACGGCCAAGGGAATGGTGGCGACGGCCGTGGGCGCCATTCTCGTCGAGCGAACTCAGCGCGCACTGGCGCAACTGGCTCAGGCCGAACAAGAGCTGGCCGAGATGGGCGTGGTGCGCCGTTCGTCGGCCAGTATCGGCGCCAAGGTCACGCATCGACATCTAAGAGTGCTTATTGCTATCCATGAGCATCAAACGGAAACAGCGGCCGCCGTGGAACTGGATGTGTCGCAACCCTCGGTGACGCAGGCGCTGCGCGAGATGGAGCGCATCGTCGAAGCCGATCTGTTCCTGCGGACCGCGCGGGGCATGTTGCTGACGCGGGCTGGCGAGGTGATGGTCCGACGCACCAAGCTGATGCTTCACGAGTGGCAATTGGCGAGAGACGACATCGCCGCGCAACTTGGCAATATCACCGGTCGCATCGTGGTCGGCGCATTGCCTCTTGCCAGCACGTTGCTGGTGCCGCGAGCCGTTACTCGATTGAAGCAGGAGTATCCGGAACTGCTGGTGACGATTCTCGAAGGGACCTATGAATCGCTGCTCGACAGTCTGCGTTGTGGCGACGTCGATCTGCTGGTCGGCGTGCTGCGCTATCCGATTCCCTGCAGCGACATCGTGCAGGAGAAGCTGTTCGAGGATCTGCTCTCGGTGGTCGGTCGCAAGGATCACCCGTATGCCACAGCGAAGGCGCTGCGGCTCGCCGACGTGATCGACTCGGAATGGGTGCTGCCTTATAAGGGCGCGCCGTCGCGCCGGGCCTTCGAGCAGGCGATGCATGCGGCCGGCTTGCCGCTGCCGAAGAATGCGATCGAGTCCAACGCACTGGTGGCGCTGCGTGGCCTGCTGATCGAGAGCGATCGACTTTCCATCCTGTCGCGCAACCAGATCCATTACGAAGAGCTGCACGGCATGCTGTCGGTATTGCCCATCGACATGCGCGGCAGCGAGCGACCGATCGGCATCACCACCCGCGCCGACGCGAAGCGTTCGGTCGGCCTGGATGCGTTGATGCGCCATTTGCGAGCGGTCGGCGATGCAATGAAAGACGGGCCCCACTAGTTCGGAGAGCGAAGCGATGACGGCCAAGAATCTGGAAACGGTGATGCAGGCGGCGGGCAATCCGGTGCGCATGCTGCGCAACTCAAAGATCGGCGCTTATGTGTATCCGGTGGTGCCCAACGAGTTCACCAACTGGCGCGACGAGCAGCGCGGCTGGCGTGAGACGGCCGTGCTGTTCGATCAATCGCATCACATGGCCGAAATCACGGTCAGAGGTCCGGATGCGCTCAAGCTGTGTTCCTATCTCACGATCAACAGCTTCGCGAATTTCCAGCCCGATCGCGCCAAGCAGATGGTTCCCTGCAGCTACGACGGCTATGTGATCGGCGACGGCATCCTGTTCTATCTGGAGCGCGACGAGCTGCTGTTCGTCGGCCGCGCGCCCACCGTGAACTGGATCCAGTTTCATGCGGAAACCGGCGGCTTCAAAGTCGAGGTCATCCGCGACGATCGCTCGCCCTCGCATCCGCGAGGAAAACTGGTCACGCGGCGGCACTATCGATATCAGATCCAGGGGCCCAAGGCGGCGCAGATCCTGGCCAAGCTCAACGGCGGGCCGCTGCCGGATGTGAAGTTCTTCACCATGGACCGCATCAACATCGGCGGCCAGCCGGTGCGCTGCCTGCGTCATGGCATGGCGGGCGAGCCGGGGCTCGAGATCTGGGGGCCGTACGAACAGTACGACGAGATTCGCGAAATCATCCTGGCTGCCGGTGCGGAGTTCGGGCTGGTGCAAGTGGGAGCGCGCGCCTACTCGACCAACACGCTGGAGTCCGGCTGGATTCCGTCGCCGCTACCGGCGGTGTACAGCGGCGACAAGATGCGGTCGTATCGCGAATGGTTGCCGGCCACGGGCTACGAAGCGACCGGCTCGATTGGCGGCAGTTTCGTCTCCGACAACATCGAAGACTACTATCTCACGCCGCACGCGCTGGGTTATGGACCGTTCGTGAAGTTCGACCACGAGTTCATCGGCCGCGAGGCGCTGGAGAAGCGGGCTCAGCAGCCGCAGCGAAAGAAAGTGACCTTTGAATGGAATGCCGAGGACGTGGCGCGCATCTATCGGTCGTTGTTCGATCCGTCGATGCCGAACTACAAGTACATGGATATTCCCAATCTCAACTACGCCTCGTCTTCCTATGACGCGGTGATGAAGGGCGACCAGGTGGTTGGGTTCTCGATGTTTGGCGGCTGCAGCTTCAACGAGCGGCGCGTGTTGTCACTGGGCGTGGTCGACCCGGAGATCCAGGTCGGCGACGTGCTGACGCTGGTGTGGGGCGAGGAGAACGGAGGCACGGAGAAGTCCACCGTCGAGCGACACACGCAGACGGAAGTTCGCGTGAAAGTTGCGCCAACACCCTATGCGAAGGATGCGCGCGAGGGTTATCACCAAGGTTGGCGCACGCGGCAAGTGTAGACTAGGGCCGTCAACCGGCGCGTCGGACTCCTTCGGCTCTGTCGGAGGTCTGCCAGCGAGTTTGCAGCATATCGAACAGCGCGCGGGTGGATTTCTGGAGGGCAGGTTCGGGCACTTTGGAAATCCACCAGCTCAGCGCCATCACCATGGCGACCGCCATGCATAAGGCAGTGGGCGTCGATGCGCCCCAGTCGACGAAGGCGCCCATCAGTGCTCCGCCAGTCACGTTGTGCAGCAGATAGAGCGGATACGTCATCAGCCCGAGTCGTCGCAACAGCTGCAGGCACCAGATCGGCAACTGCTGGATCTTCGCGTTGTTGGTGACGACCAGGCAGAAGAACGCCATGGCGCCGAGCCACATCGCGCAGGGCAGCAGGGGAGAGAACTCGACGCCCGTCTTCTCCAGCTTGAGCGAGTTCTCGCCTGCGATCTGCAAACAGCCGCCGATGGCGAATAGCACCAGCCATGCGGTCAGGCGGCGCGAGGGCTGCTGCACCAGGCGAGACCATAGCAGCACGCCAAATGCGAAGAACACGCCGTGCTGGAGCAATGTCAGTTGCGCCCAGCGCGACCATTGCACGTCGCTGAACAGTTCAAACGGGGCGCTGTGTCGGTCCATGCCGGCCACCGTGAAGCCGATCCAGAACAGCGTGCTCGCCAGGCCGACGCCGCACATGATGGGCTGGATCAAGCGTCGACGCTCGGTGAACAGCAGCGCGAGCACCAGCAGGTAGAAGCAGATCTCCACGCCGAGCGTCCAGTACACGCTGTCGATCCACGCGCCTTGCGGAAAGAACGCTACGCTGCGCACGTACATCGCGAGCAGCGACAGCGGACGAGTGTTGGCGTCGATGAGCAGCCAGGCGAGCAGCGTGATGGTCGCGCAGACCCACACGCCCGGCACGAGCCGGGTGAAGCGGCTCACGAAGAATTTGAACGGAGTGCTGCGTTCCGCGGACACTACGATGACGAATCCGGAGATCACAAAAAAGATCTGCACGCCGGCCCAGCCGAAGGGCGCGAAGGTGGTCCAGTCGTGGAAATTCGCCACCCCGTGTGAGGCGATGGCCACTTGTCCGGCGGGGAAGGCCCACGACCAGAACACCAGATGAAAGATCATCACGATGCATGCGGCGAAGAATCGCAGCAGGTCCAGTCCTGGGACGTATTGAGCTTGTTGAACTTTCATTCGCAGCGAAACCCGGAAAGCGCGACAGTATGCACGGCGCGGCCGCTTCAGTCGGCCTGTCGCAGTTCACGAACAACCGGCTGCCACAATTGATCATGATGTCCGCTGCAACCTGCAGCTATGCTGCCGGCCTTTGCAGAAATTACGGAGGGAACGAGCATGCAGGGTCGCTGGGCGACGGGTGTCGTATCGTTAGCATTGCTGGTCCAAGCCGCCGGCGCGGCGTCGATCGATTGCACGCAGTGTGAAAAGTGGAATCGCGACCAGGCGCCATTCCAGATCTTCGGCAACACGTACTTCGTCGGCACGCACGGCTTGAGCTCGGTGCTGATCACGACGCCCGGCGGACATGTGCTGATCGATGGCGCGCTGCCTCAGTCCGCGCCGCTGATCGCAAGGCATGTGGAGCAGCTGGGCTTCAAGATGAGCGACGTGAAGGTCATTCTGAACTCACACGTTCACTATGATCATGCCGGCGGCATCGCCGAGCTGCAGAAGCTGAGTGGCGCCAAGGTCATCGCCAGCGACAAGGCCGTGAACGCATTGCGCACCGGCAAGCTAGATCCCAGCGATCCGCAAGTCGGATATCCGATTCATTATCCTGGGGCGGAGAACGTCGAAGCGCTCGGATCGCGCGAGTCGATCGAAGTCGGCGGCGTGCGGTTCAACGTGATTCACACACCGGGTCACACGCCTGGCGGCACGTCGTGGCGCTGGCAGGCGTGCGAGGCAGCGCGATGTTTGAACATCGTCTACGGCGATAGCTTGACCGCGGTCTCGGACGATTCATTCAAGTTCAGTGGCGATCCACGGTATCCAAATGCGGCGGCGGATTTGACTGCCAGCATCGCCGCCATCACAGCCACACCGTGTGACATTTTGATCGCCGCTCATCCCGAGCGGACGGGGCTATGGTCGGTGTTCGACGAGCAGGGTAAAGGCGATCGCGCGCGGCTCATCGATCCTTCGGCGTGCAAGCGTTCCGCCGCGGAAGCGAAGCAGTATCTTGACCAGCGGCTGGAGAAAGAGCGCCAGTCCGCCCGGAGTCCCAACAAGTCATCCTAGCAAGCGCAACGGCGGCTTCGATCACGGCCATGGTCAGCAGGGCAAAGCTGACCAGCCGATGGTCGGCGTCGTGAATGTCGATACGCCACACGTGCGTACGCTCGTTGATAGAAACATTGTGGCAGCGGGCGATCATGGGGCCGGCCGATGATCGATGCGTGTGATACACGTTGAGCGTCTGACCGACCACGCGATTCACCGACGTGTCGATGGCCATCGTCGCCGCCGTGCTGCCGATCGTCTCGGCGAGAATCGACAACGCTCCGCCGTGCATGTTGCCATGCTCGTCGATGGTCTTGGCATGCAATGGCAACTTCGCCTCCACCCAGTCCGGCCCGATCGCGGTGAACGACATGCCGAGCTGGCCGGCAGCGGATGAGCCCTGCAACTCATCGAGCTCGGCGGTGGTGTAGGGGCGATTCCAGAGTGTCATCGGGCGTTCTTGGGTCAGCCGTCGTCCTGGTGCGGGCGTGCCAGTCTACAGGCCGTGACGGCGCTTCACACCCATGGACCTCGGCGCACGTCAGTCCTAGAAGGGCTTGAGCAGAGTGGCGTAGCCTTCACACTCTTTCGAGGTTTCCAATGAACGCCAGCAGTCAAGCACCTGCCGACGAGCGGCCGGCCCAGGACGAGACCGCTCTTTTGAACGATTGGCTCGACACCGCGCTCGAGCAGTCGTTCCCCGCCAGCGATCCTCTGCCTGCGTTTCGTGGCGATCCGACCGCTCCATCGAACCACGCCACCGCGGACACCGCACAGGGCGTGTGATCCTTGACCTCAAGTCGACTTGAGCTTGTAAAGTGCGGCCGTGGGCCACAGGCAGGCGGAAGGAGACGAGGTATGAGCGGGGCGAATCAAGATCAGGTTGCGCTATGGAATGAGGCGTCCGGGCGAACCTGGGTGGAATTGCAGAGCGTGCTGGATCGGCTGCTCGAGCCGTTTGCTGCGTTGCTCGTGAATGAAGGGTCGCCGGGCGAGGGCGGGCGAGTGCTCGACATCGGTTGTGGGGCGGGTGCGACGACGCTTGCGATGGCCAGGCGCCTCGGGCCGAAGGGTCGGTGTGTCGGCGTCGATATCTCGGAACCTCTGCTGAGCGCAGCCAAGGCGGCGGCCACTGCCGAGCAGATCAGCACGGCGGCGTTCATACAAGCCGATGCGCAAACTCATGCTTTCGAGCCGGGCAGCTTCGATGCGGTGATCTCACGTTTTGGCGTGATGTTCTTCGACGATCCCGAGGCGGCGTTCGCCAACATCCGCCGCGCTGTGACAAACGCGGGCAAGCTCGCTTTCGTCGCGTGGCGAAGTCCCGCCGAGAATCCATTCATGACGACCGCGAGGCGGGCGGCCGAGCCGATGTTACCCAATATGCCTACGGCGGATCCGCGAGCCCCAGGACAGTTCGCGTTTGCGGATGGCGATCGCGTCCGACAGATCCTGGCGAGCAGCGGATGGAGCGACATCGAAGTGCGCCCCATCGATATCGAAGGAGTTATTGCCGAGAACGACTTGCTCGCTTATGCCACGAAACTCGGACCGGTCGGCGTTGCCTTGAGAGAAGTGGACGAAGCGACTCGCGCCGGTGTCTCGAAGGTGGTGCACACCGCTTTCGAGTCATATGTTCAGAACGGCGTCGCGCGTTTCAACATGGCCTGCTGGCTGGTGAAAGCGATACGCGTCCATTGATAACAATCGAACAGGGAGAACAATTGGAGACCGGCGCCACATAGGAAGGTTCAGTATCGCACTCGGTGGCTTGTACGGAGATCGACGCTGCCGTGGTGTGCGCTACCTTCCATTGCAACAGCGAACCTCGGCTCGAGTCGATAGCTTCCGAAGAGGGAGTTACGTCCATGGCGATGAGTGTTTCCTCCGCTGGCAGCGGCGAACCGATGGTGGATATGAACACCACGCCGCTGATCGATGTCATGCTCGTGTTGCTGATCATGTTCATCATCACCCTTCCGGTGATGACGAATAACATCGATCTGGACTTGCCTCAGGGGCCGGGTAGTACCGCCGCACGAGAGGCCATCAATCTGTTCATCGACTACGACGGCACCATCGTATGGAATGGCGCGACGGTGTCGAACCTCGAGCAGTTGGAGCAGTACTTCCGCGCCGAGGCTGGCAAGCCCAACCAAGCCGAGCTCCACGTGCGGCCGGACAAGCGCGCCAAGTACGATGATGTCGCGCAGGTGCTCGGCATGGCCCAGCGCCATGGCATTCAGCGCATCGGCTTCGCCGGGCAGGAACAGTACCTACCTTGATCGGCGAGGCTTAGCGGCGGAACACCGAGCCGACGGCTTCGGCGAGATAGTCGATCGATTCCAGGCTGATGCCGGCGATGTTGATGCGACCGTCGCGAGTCATGTAGATGTGATGTTTCTCGCGCAGCGTGTCGACGGCTTCGGGCGTCAGCGGCAGCATCGAGAACATGCCACGCTGCCGGTCGATCGCGGTGCCGACTTCGGCGTTGCAGGTCTTGGTCAGCGCCGCTGCGAAGGTGTGGCGCAGCTTCAGCATGCGATTGCGCATGGCGTCGAGCTCGTTGCGCCAGTCGGCGTTGAACTTGGCCTCGCTCAGGATGCGCGCGACGATGGCGGCGCCATGATCCGGCGGCATGGAATAAATGCCGCGAGCGATCTTGCGCAGGTGGCTGGCCGAGGCGTTCGCCTGAGCTTCGTTCTCCGCGAGCACCATCAGTAGACCGACGCGTTCGCGATACAAACCAAAGTTCTTCGAGCACGACACCGCCACCAGAGCTTCCGGCACCGTCGCAGCGATCAAACGTGCGCCTTCGGCATCCTGCTCGATGCCTTCACCGAGCCCCTGATAGGCGATGTCGACATATGGAATCAGACGACGTTGCAGCAGAACGTCCGCCACCTTGCGCCATTGCTCCATCGACAAGTCCGCGCCGGTCGGGTTGTGACAGCAGCCGTGCAGGAGCACGACATCTCCCGCTGGCAGCGCATCGAGGCGCTCGAGCATGGCGTCGAACCGGACCGCGCCGGTGCGCGCATCGAAATAGGGATAACTTTCCAGCTTCAGGCCCGCGCCGCTCAACAGCGGCACATGATTGGCCCAAGTCGGATCGCTCACGTGCACGGTCGGGCGCGAACCGGTGGCGATCAGCAACTCGGCGCCCAGACGCAATGCTCCACAGCCGCCCGGCGCCTGAACGCCGCGGACGCGGCGGCTCGTCAGAGCAGTGTGCTGCTTGCCCAGAATGAGCTCGGTCATCAACGCATTGAATTGGTCGTTGCCGCCCGGGCCGACATAAGTCTTGGTCTGCTGATCCGCCAGCACCGCCTGCTCGGCGGCGCGCACCGCGGCCAGCACCGGAGTTTTGCCATGCTCATCCTTGTAAACCCCGACGCCGAGGTCGATTTTTCGAGAGGCGGGGTCGGCTCGGAAAGCCGCCATCAAGCCCAGGATGGGGTCCTCGGGAAGCGCCTGCAAACTGTCGAACAAGGGAAGACTCCGTCAAATCGGCGCGAGTCGCACCGGGATGGGGCGGCTATCTTAATCGGCGGCAGGCGGCTAAGCCACCGCCGACGCGCCGGGGACCGCGCGAAGTCCGACTCGCGATGGTTCTAGAAGCGGTACGACAGCTTGAGTTGCAGAATAGGCCAGAGCTCGTAGTCATCGAGCTCGTCCTCGATGCGACTTTCCTCACGTTCGATGTCAGCCTCGAATTGTGGTGCGTTGGCGAGCAGCCCGGTGCCGCGCAAGTTCTCGATGGTAGGCTCGCCTTGCCAGAGCACACCCAGCTCGGCGCCGAACGTCAATCCTTTGGCGAGCGTGCCTCCGTAGCCAATGCTGAGCGCCGGTGTGAAATCATCGGTGGTCACGGTGCCCGTCAGCGTGCCGATCTGTTGCGGCGTGTATGTGGTATCGCCGATGGTCACGCTGCTGGAGGGCGCGCCGGTCAGATCCACCTCGTTGTCGTTCGCCCGGCCGCCGATCGAAATCCGAAACCCGCCGCCGAGCGGATACCAATCCAGCATGGCGCCGAAGGAACTCAGTTCGAGGTCGCCGTCGTACTCGATCTCGTCCACTTCCTCATCGCGCGAAACCGTCAGAAACCCAGCGTTGGCGCGAATGCCCAAGTGCTCATTGGGCCGGAACGACACCTGCGGCCCCACGCCGAGCGTGCCGCCTGTGACACCTACGCTCCAACGACCTTCTTGCGCGACCGCGGCGCTCATTGCTGTACATGTACCGAACGCTGTAACGCACAGCGCAATCCATAGGGATGTTTTCACAGCGGATACTCCAGGCTTCGCTCGCGATGAACGAAGCACGTCGCCTGGAGTTCCTGAGGGAAATTACCACCAGATGGTGTAGAGCGCGGTCAGGATCGCGATCACGCCGAAGGAGCACATGTTGAAGCTTGCCGAGGTGCCGTACGTGACATCGGCGGTGTTGACGCGATTCGAGCCCGCGGTGGCCGGCTGCTTGATGGAGAACACGACGGCGAGCGCGAGAGCCAGCACGAACACGAGGGCCATGCGGTTCATGAAGGGCAGCGACGGCCACAGCGCCTTGAGGGCGATGGACAACACGAAGGAGCCGATGGTGGCGGCGAGCGCGCCGGCTTCGGTGGCGCGTTTCCAGAACAGGCCGAGCATGAAGATCACGACGATGCCGGGCGTGAAGAACCCGGTGTACTCCTGAATATACTGAAACGCCTGATCGAAGCTGCCGAGCAGCGGGCGAGCCGTGACGATCGCAAGCAGGATCGACGCCACCGCGGTGATGCGACCCACCAGCACCAACTGCTTCTCGGGCTTGGGCTCACCGAGCTTGTTATAAATATCCAGGGTGAAGATGGTCGCGATGGAATTGATCTTGGAGGCGGTCGAGGCAATGATCGCGGCGATCAGCGCCGCGAACACCAGGCCGGCGATGCCAGTCGGCAGCAGCCGCATCATGGTCGGATACGCTTCGTCCGGCTTGGCCAGATCCGGCGCCAGGATCACCGCGGCAATGCCGGGCAGCACGATGATGACGGGCATCAGCAGCTTCAGATAGGCCGCGAACATCACGCCTTTCTGCGCTTCCCGCAGGCTCTTGGCCGCAAGCGCGCGCTGAATGATGTATTGGTTGAAGCCCCAGTAGCTGAGATTGGCGATCCACATGCCGCCGATCAGCACCGACAGGCCGGGCAGATCCTTGTAGTACGGATGCGCCGAGTCGAGGATCATCTCGAAGTGCCCCGGTACGCGCTCGAGCAGGGTCGAGAAGCCAGCGACCACACCGGTGCCGCCGCTGATTTCATTCAACGTGAGCCACGAAACCAGCAGACCGCCCAACACCAGCAGCGACACTTGGACGATGTCGGTCATCGCCACCGCTCGCAGACCGCCGCGCAGCTGATACACGAGGGCGAAAAGACCAAGCCCCACGAGCGCCATGCTCTGATCGGCGCCGGTCACCTTGGCCATGGCGATCGAGCCCAGCCACAGGATGGAAGTGAGATTCACGAAAATATACAGGCCGAGCCAGAAGATGGCCATCAGCGTGCGAATGCGCGTGCCGTACCGCTGTTCGAGAAACTGCGGCATGGTGTAGATCTCGTTCTTCAGGAAGATCGGCAGGAACCATTTGCCGACGATGATCAGCGTCAATGCCGCCATCCACTCGTAGGAGGCGATGGCCAGGCCGATCGCATAGCCCGAGCCGGACATGCCGACGATCTGCTCGGCGGAGATATTGGCGGCGATCAGCGAAGCGCCAATGGCCCACCAGGGCAGGGTCTTGGAGGCCAGGAAGTACTCGGCCGAATCTTTCTCACGACCGCCGCGCTCCCGCGACACCCACTGCGCCAGTGCGAACAGACCGATGGCATAGATGACGATGATGACCAGATCGAGCGTGGCGAGCTGCATGTCTGTTGTTCTCTAATCCGTGTCTAAAGTATGGCCGTACCTGAGAATGGCCGCATCCGAAGGCTAGAAATGAAAAGCGGCTCGTTCGTGACGGCGGCCGAGCATCAATGCATCCTCGACCAGTCGCAAAGGTCGGCAGTCCACGTCGCACGCTCCGGTCGCAATGAGATCCGAAAACCGCCGGTAGAGCCGCGCATATTCCTGATCGCTGCCGGCAAGGTGCGGCGTTTCATCGATGAACATGCGGTGTCCGCCCTCGGTGAGCAGCAATGTTTCCCGGTCGGTGCGCACTTCGATGTTCCAGCACGGCGTGCCGGTATAAAGGAAATCGAGCGATGCCGCCACCCGCGCCGCGCCGGCATGCGACAGAACCATTTCAGCGGCGATCGGCGACTGACAATTGTTGGGGAAGTCGAGCGAAGCCGACTCCAATGTCAACCGGCCGGGCAGAATGCGCGTGAGGATAGACAGTGCATTGATTCCTGGATCGAACACGCCCATGCCGCCCGCTTGCAGAATCCAGTCCTGGCCGGGATGCCACACTCGGATGTCTTCTTTCCAGGTAACGCTGACGCTTTCGATCACGCGCTCGCTGAGCCAGGCGCGCGCCGGCTCGACGCCGCCGGCCTCGCGTGAATGCCATGTCGTGAATAATGTTCGGCCGCGCTGACGAGCCCGAGCTTCCAGATCGTGAACTTCCGTCACGGTCGCTGCGGGAGGTTTCTCCAGCATCACATGCAGCCCCGCATCGAGGGCCATGCGAGCCAGCTCATAACGGCAGGCGGGCGGAGTGCATAGTGAGACCGCATCGACCTCAATGCCGGACTCGAGCATCGATTGCAGATCCGCGAAGCTGGACAGGCCGGCAATCGGCCCATCGCGGTTGACGGCCGCGACCAGCTCGAAGCCCTCGCTGCCGGCCAGCGCCGGCAAATGCTGACCGCGCGCGATCTTGCCTACACCCACGAGCGCCAATCGTTTCGCAGTGGCTCCCACCTGTATTCCTCTCACGTCTTCGGGCCCGTCGGAAGCCGCGGCGCTGGCATTTAGCGACGCATGCGGCTATCTTCGTCGTGGCAAGGCTGATTTATATGATATATAGGCTTTATAGACCGTGACATCGCCAATAGCAACAGCGAGGTCGCGCGCCCCGGGTCGGCCCGGGGCATCGCTTCGGGGTACAGGGGATTTGCATGACTGATCGTGGTGAAGCTCGGCGGAAATTGCGCTCGCGGCAGTGGTTCGACAATCCGGCCAATCCGGACATGACGGCCCTGTACATCGAGAAGTACCTCAACTACGGGCTGTCCATGGAGGAGTTGCAGAGCGACCGGCCCATCATCGGCATCGCGCAGACCGGCAGCGATCTTGCGCCCTGCAACCGTCAGCACCTGATCCTGGCCGAGCGCGTCAAGGCGGGCATTCGCGAAGCGGGCGGCATCCCGCTGGAATTTCCCATCCATCCCATTCAGGAAACCGGCAAGCGGCCCACCGCGGGCCTGGATCGCAATCTTGCGTACCTGAGTCTGGTCGAGATCCTGTTCGGGTATCCGCTCGACGGCGTGGTGTTGACCATCGGCTGCGACAAGACGACGCCGGCCTGCCTGATGGCCGCGGCCACCGTGAATCTTCCGGCCATCGCCTTGTCGGTCGGCCCGATGCTCAACGGCTTCCATGAAGGCAAGCGCGTGGGCTCGGGCACCATCGTCTGGAAGGCGCGCAGCATGCTCGCCGCCGGCGAAATCGATTATCACGGCTTCGTGCGTCTGGTCGCCTCGGCAGCGCCGTCCACCGGTTTCTGCAACACCATGGGCACGGCCACCACCATGAATTCGTTGACCGAGGCGCTCGGCATGTCGTTGCCGGGATCGGCCGCCATTCCGGCGCCGTATCGTGATCGGCAGGAATGCGCCTATCGCACCGGCTTGACCATCGTCGATCTGGTCAACAAGGACTGCAAGCCGTCGGACATCCTCACGCGCGATGCGTTTCTCAACGCCATTCGCGTGAACTCCGCGATCGGCGGCTCGACCAACGCGCCCATTCATCTCAACGCGATCGCTCGTCACGTGGGCGTGGAGCTCACGCTCGATGACTGGGAACGACACGGTCACGATGTGCCGCTGCTGGTGAACTTGCAGCCTGCCGGCGAGTATCTCGGCGAAGATTTCTATCGCGCGGGCGGCGTGCCGGCGGTGGTGAATACGTTGATGCGCGAGGGTTTGATCGCCGAGAACGCAATGACGGTCAACGGCAAAACCATCGGCGAGAACTGCGCCAATGCCCGCAACCTCGATGAAGACGTGATCCGCCCATACTCGCAGCCGTTGAAGCCGAAGGCGGGGCTCACGGTGCTCAGGGGCAACCTGTTCGACTCCGCGATCATGAAGACCAGCGTGATCTCGCCCGAGTTTCGTCAACGTTACTTGTCGGATCCCAACGATCCGGATGCGTTCGAAGGCAAGGTCGTGGTGTTCGACGGTCCCGAGGACTATCACTCGCGCATCGACGATCCAGCCCTGGGCATCAATGAGCGTTCGATCCTGGTGATTCGCGGCACCGGCCCGATCGGTTATCCGGGCGGCGCTGAAGTCGTGAACATGCGGCCGCCCGCGGCGCTCATTCGCTCCGGTGTCGACGCCTTGCCTTGTATCGGCGACGGCCGCCAGTCGGGTACGTCGGGCTCCCCATCGATCTTGAATGCCTCGCCGGAAGCGGCGGTGGGCGGCGGCTTATCACTGCTGCGCACCGGCGATCGCGTGCGCATCGATCTGCGGCGTCGTGAAGTGCGTGTGCTCATCGACGACAAAACTCTCGCCGAACGTCGCAAGGAAGCCGAAGCCGCGGGCCCGAGCTATCCGGCCTCGCAAACGCCTTGGCAGGAGATTCACCGCGCCTTGACGGGACAGTTCGATACCGGCGCGGTGCTGGAGCTGGCGGTGAAGTATCAGCGGCTCGCCCAGACCGTCGACAACTTGCGCGACAGCCACTGATCCACGGGGAACGATTGATGTCGAGAATGTGTCTGCACGTGACGCCACGGTCGGCCGTGTCGTTGAGTTTGGTTTGTGCGATGTCGCTCGCTGGCGGTGTCGCTCACGCCGCCGATTATGCGCGCGCATCCTTCGGCAAGCTGCCGGATGGCAAAGCCGTGGAAGTCATCACGCTCAGCAATGCCAAAGGCGTCAAAGCCGGCGTGATGACGTATGGCGCGGCGTTGCAGTCGCTAGTGATGCCGGATCGCGATGGCAAGCTCGCGGACGTGACCTTGGGCTATGCCTCGCTCGAGGGTTATCTGAAAAAGCCGGAATATTTCGGCTCGACCGTGGGACGTTTCGCCAATCGACTCGCGGACGGACGCTTCACGCTCGATGGCAAGAGCTATCAGACCCCCCGCAATAACAACGGCCAGGCGTTACATGGCGGTGAGCGCGGCTTCGACAAAGTGCTATGGGACGTAGTGAAGGTCGAGCGCGGCGACACCGCATCGGTGCGTCTTCGTTACGTGAGCCCGGATGGCGATCAGGGTTATCCCGGAACGCTGACGGTATTCGCCACCTATTCGTTGAACGAAGCCAACGAGCTGCGCATCGAGTACACGGCCACGACCGATCGGCCGACCATCGCAAACATCACCAATCATGCGTACTGGAATCTGGCGGGCGAGGGCGCACCGGCCGGCGCGATGGGCCACGTGCTGACCATTCCGGCCGAACACTATACCCCGGTGAACGAGGTGTTGATCCCGACCGGAAAGTTGCAGCCGGTGGCGAACACCGTGTTCGACTTCCGTCAGCCGACGCCGATCGGCGCACGAGTGCGCGAGGCGAGCGATCCGCAGATCGTGTTCGGCAAAGGCTATGACCATAACTTCGTGATCGCGCGCGATGTGGCCAAGGAGCCGCGCCTGATGGCGAAGGTCGAGGAGCCAGGCAGCGGTCGCGGTTTCGAACTGCTGTCCAACCAGCCGGCGGTGCAGTTCTATTCGGGCAACTTTCTCGATGGCACGGTGGTCGGCAAATCCGGGCGGGCATATCGGCAGGGCGATGCTCTGGTGCTCGAGCCGCAGGTGTCGCCGGATGCGCCGAATCAGCCGCAGCTCGGCTCGGCGCGCCTGGATCCCGGGGCCACCTATCGGAACGTGATCGTGTATCGATTGTTTGTTAGCGGGGAGCGTGCGCGCTGAAGCGTGCGTAATCGTCAGTGCAGGAGATCTTCATGACTAGAACCAAATCCATCGCCACAGCCATCTTGCTACAAGTTGCGCTCTTGATGCTCTCGCCGGCGTTCGCCGCCGAGCGCTGGAGCGAAGTCAAGGCGCACGAGTGGTACAACGCTCAGCCCTGGCTGGTGGGCGCCAACTACATCCCCGCCAACGCCATCAATCAGCTGGAGATGTGGCAGGCCGAGACGTTCGATCCGGCCACCATCGACAAGGAACTGGGCTGGGCGCGTCAGCTGGGCATGAACACCATGCGCGTCTACCTGCACAACCTGCTGTGGGAACAGGACGCCAAGGGTTTCAAGCAGCGCATCGAGAAGTTCCTGCAGATCGCGGCCCGTCACGGCATCAAGCCGATGTTCGTGCTGTTCGACAGCTGCTGGAATCCCGAAGTGAAACTGGGACCGCAGCATCCGCCGATCCCCGGCGTGCACAACTCCGGTTGGGTGCAGGCGCCCGGCCGTGCGCGTCTCGAAGACGCCTCGGGCTATCCGAAGCTGGAACAGTATGTGAAGGGCGTCGTCGGCGCGTTCGCCAAGGACTCGCGCATCCTCGCGTGGGACGTGTGGAACGAGCCCGACAACGACGGCGGCGGCAACTACAAGAAACATCAGGGCAAGCAGGGCTATGTCGAGAAGCTGCTGCCGCAGGTGTTCGACTGGGCCCGTTCGCAGAATCCCACGCAGCCTCTGACCAGCGGCGTGTGGCATCACGATGACTGGTCTTCGCTCGACAAGCTGAACGCCATCGAGAAGATTCAGATCACCCAGTCGGACGTGATTTCGTTCCACGACTATAGCTGGCCGGAAGTGTTCGAGCGCCGCGTGAAGCAGCTGCAGGGCTATGGCCGTCCGTTGCTGTGCACGGAATACATGGCGCGCGGCAATGGCTCGACGTTCGACAACACGCTGCCGCTCGGCAAGAAGCACAACGTGGCCATGTTCAACTGGGGCTTCGTCGACGGTAAGACCCAGACGCGCTTCCCCTGGGATTCCTGGAAGAAGCCATACACGTTGGAAGAGCCCATCCTGTGGTTCCACGACATCCTGCGTGCCGACGGCACGCCGTATCGCAAGGCCGAGACCGACCTGATCAAGCAGCTCACCAGTGAGCCGCGCAACAAGTCGGCGACGCAATAAAGGCTCGAGCGGGTGACAAGGCCAAGGACGGCTTCGGTCGCCATGACATTCATTTCACATCGAACATTCTATTGAGTCGGGGGCATTTCCATGAAGACGGTAAGCAACATCCTGCGCTGGTCGGCCGCGTTGGCGTTGGGTTCTACGAGCGCGGTCCACGCGCAATCCGAGCCGGCTCAATCCACAGCCGAGACCGGCGCGGTGGAGGAGGTCGTGGTCGTCGGCTTGCGGGCCAGTCTCGAAGCGGCAGCCGAGATCAAGCGCAGCGCCGATCAGGTGGTCGACTCCATCGTCGCCGACGATATCGGCAAGTTTCCTGACAACACCACCGCGGCCGCGCTTCAGCGCGTGCCTGGCGTGCAGGTGACGGTCAATGACAACAACGAGATCGCCAATCCCATCATCCGCGGCATCCCGGACATTCTCACCACCCTCGACGGGCGCGAGATTTTCACCGGCGTGGGCCGCGGCTTCGCCTTCCAGGATCTGCCGGCCGAGGCGCTGGCGGGGGCGGATGTTTTCAAATCCAACACCGCCAACCTGATCGAAGGCGGCGTGGCTGGCGTGATCAATCTGCGGCTGCACAAGCCGTTCGATTTCGAGCCGGGCTGGAGCGGTGCGCTCAACACGCGGGGCATCTATGGCGACAACGTTGACAAATTCAGCGGCACCATCGGCGGTCTGATCAGCAATCGCTGGCAGGCGGGCGACGGCGAAATGGGCGCGCTGCTCAATGTTTCCTATTCGGACATCAACTTCGATCGGCCCGTATCGTTCAACTGCGATCCGCGCTCGGGCACCAATGGCCCGCCGGGCGCAGCCGGCGTGATCCTGCCGACCTGCGTCGGCGGCTTGAATCAGTACGGCGACTACCAGCGTCCTCAGGTCAACGCGGCGTTCCAGTGGCGGCCGACCGATGCGCTGGAGGTGTATGCGGACGGCATCTACACCGAGTACGAGTCGCGCTGGGAGTCGGACTTCATCTTCTCGGATATCTTCGCCGCGCAGAATGTCACCAACGTCAACGCGACGGATCGTTGCGCCGCCTACGACGTGACCGATGCCGGCTTCGGCGGCGGCGACACCCGCCAGGATCTGTGCATCGGCCAATCGGCCCGCTTCAACAACGTCCCGGTCATGACCAGCACCCAGGCGCGCGACAGCGGCACCGATCAATATCTGTTCGCCACCGGCCTGCGCTGGAACTCCGGCGCCTGGCACCTGGACGGCGATCTTTCCTATCAGCGCTCGCACACCGAGAATCGCATCATCATCGTCGACATCGGCAAACAGGCGAGCGCCGTCGATGTCACCATCAATGCCGGCAAGCACGGCACCACCAACATGGTCGGCAATCCGCTCGGTGACGCCAACGGCTTCCTGTTCGCCAACAGCCTGTTCCAGGATCTGAACGACGCGGTCGGCACGCAGTTCGCATTCGCCGGCAACGGCGCGTACGACCTCGACGGCTGGCTGAGCCAGCTCCAGTTCGGTGTGCGGTACGCCGATCGCGACTCGGAGTTCCGTGCGTTCTCCGGCGGCCCGGCGGCGCCGGGCGGCAATCGCGCCACGCTGGTGAGCTCGGTCGGCCTGCCCGACAACTTCCTGGTGCGCTCGCGCTCGAGCATTTCCTATATCAACGGCGGGCAGCGCTGGATGACGCCGAATCGGGATTTCCTGCTCGACCAGACCGATGCGCTGCGAGCGATCTATGGCGCGCCGGCGGGCGATCCGGCATACACGCCCACGCGCAACTACGACGCCAACGAGAAGAACTATGCCGCGTATCTGCAGGGCAAGTATGAGTTCGACTTCGCCAACGGCATGTCGCTCGACGGTCTGCTGGGCGGCCGTCTCACCCGGACCGATCGTGAGCTCTCGGGCACCGGACTGGTCACCGACGAAGGCACGGGCGAACAGGTGCTGACGCCGGTGAACAGCGACGTGAGCGATACTGACTTCCTGCCGAACTTCAGCGCGCGACTGCGCATCACGCCCGATCTGCAGCTACGCTTCACGGCCGCTCGCACGCTCGCGCGACCGGCGTTCGAGGATCTCAATCCGGGTCTTACGTACGAGGTGCCGATCAACGCCAACATCCGACCCAACGGCTTTGGCGGCAACTCGGATTTGAAGCCGCAGCAGTCAGACGCGGTCGATCTCACGCTCGAGTATTACTTTGCGCGCAGCAGCTACGTGTCCGCTGGCCTCTACTATCGCGACATCAAAGATCGAATCATCGACGCGATCGAGCCGGAGACCATCGACGGCATCACCTACAACATCACGCGTCCGCGCAACGTGGGCGGGGCCGAGTTGCAAGGCATCGAGATCGCGGGACAGACGTTCTTCGATTTCCTGCCAGGCTTCTGGAGCGGCTTCGGCGCGATGGCGAACTTCACGCTGGCGGACAGCGAAGTCACCACCAAGGGCGATCCGCTGGAGGGCAGGGAGCTGCAGGGCGTGTCGAAGTACAGCTACAACCTGGGTCTGCTGTACGAACAGTTCGGCATCACCGGCCGCCTGATCTACACGCATCGCTCTGAGTACACTGAGACGCTGCTGGCGGGTCTGCTATCGCCCGTGGGCAGCGGCCCGCAGTTCAACGGCGTGCGTGACAACGGTCGGCTGGATCTGTCGCTCGGCTATGACGTGACCGACAACGTGACGGTGAGCGTTGACGGCACCAACCTTACGCAAGCGAAGTACTACAGCTTCTTCGGCACCGAAGCATTCCCGCACGACGTGCGAGATGACGAGCGCACCTTCGGTGTGAGCTTGCGCGCGAGGTTCTAAGACGTTGGGCGGCGGCGGACGGGATGTTCGTCGCTTGCCTTCTGCCGCCGGGACGAAGTTATTTGCGCTTCGTCCTGGCGGGCTTCGCTTCGCGCTCGTTGGTGTCGATCAGCTCGAGCACGTCGCTGACGATCTTCTTCATCGCAGCTCGCGCCTTGTCCGGCTGTCGCTTGGCGATGGCCTGTTCGACCGCGGCGTGGTCCGGGATGCTTGCCGAATGTCCCTTGATGCGGTTGGTGAACTGGATGGAGCTGCGCAACGCCGTTCCCACCACGTCCTGGAACTGCGCGAAGAACGGATTCTTCGAGCCTTTCAATACGGCGACGTGAAACGCGATGTCGGCTTCCAGGATGTGATCGGCGCCGTTTTCGGCCGCTTTCATGCGCTCGAGCCCCGCCTTGATGGCGGCAAGCTCGCTCTCATCCGCCAGCGTGGCAGCGAGCGCCGCCGCTTCGGGCTCGATGGCGATGCGCAGCTGGTTGAATTGTACGAGTAGATCCAAAGAAAACTTGCGATTCAACAGCCAGCGCAGCACGTCGGTATCGAACAGGTTCCACGACGAGCGCGGCTCGACGATGGTTCCCTGGCGCGGGCGCGCGCTGACCAGACCCTTCGCCGTCAGCATCTTCACCGCTTCACGCGTCACCGAGCGGCTCACGCCGTGTTGTTTCGCGAGCTCGGCCTCGGTGGGGAAGGAGCCGTTGTCATACTGGCCCATGACGATTGCGCGGCCGAGTGCATCGAGCAGGCCATGCGTGAGGTTTCTGCCCAGATTGGGCCGCTGTCCCGCGGCAGTGGTATCGATCACGGCGACGACTGACTTCCCTTGATTCGTCATATAAATCGACATTACCACATCCCGCGTTTGTGACGCACGATGAGATACGGGCGCCGCGAGGGCGCCCGTCACTCGTCGCGATGGATTCGAAACGATCAGCGGTGACGCGCGCCTTGGGCGGTGGCGGTCTTGGATCCGCGCGCGGCGATGTTCGCTTGCGGCGTCTGTTCTTCACGTGAACCGTCGGTATACGTCGGACCCTGACGATTCTGGCCCGGCCGCGGCTTGCCTTCGAGCGGCGGCAGGGCTTTGGCGCGCTCCAGATCGATCCCGGCGGCCTTGGCGACTCGCGTGCCGTAGTCCTGATCGCAATGCCAGAAGTGCCAGACCATACGGAGTTGGATGGGCTCCGGGCACTGTTTCAGATCGTTGCCGAGGTTGTTGATCAGGTCGTTGCGCTCCCACTCCTCGAAGGTGCGATAGCGCTCGCCCGCTTGTTTGTAATCGTCGGCGGTCTTGGTGGTCTGATAACGGCCCAGGTGACCTTCCACATATTGGTGATAGTCGGGCGGGGTGCGCGGCGCTTCGCGCAGGCCGCCCATTGAGCTGGGTTCATAGTTCACATGCGGATTCTCGCCGCCGCCATCGACGGCGTACGCCATCTGACCGTCGCGCTGATTGGTGGTGGCAGGCTGCGCCGGCGCGTTCACCGGCAACTGCAGATAGTTGGGCCCCACGCGATAGCGCTGCGTGTCCGAGTAGGAGAGCGTGCGACCCTGCAGCATCTTGTCGTCTGAAAAATCGATGCCGTCGACCAGCACGCCGGTGCCAAACGCGGATTGCTCGGTCTCCGCGAACACATTGGCGGGATTGCGGTCGAGCACCAGGCGGCCCACCGGCAACAACGGGAACTGATCTTCCGGCCAGCGCTTGGTGTCATCCAGCGGATCGAAGTCGAGCTCCGGATGTTCGCCGTCCGCCATGATCTGCACGCACATTTCCCATTCCGGAAATTCGCCACGATCGATGGCGTCGTAGAGGTCGCGCGTCGCATGGCCTACGTCGCGCGCCTGGATCTCGGCCGCCTGTTCGCTGGTGAGGTTCTTGACGCCCAGCTTGGGCTCGAACGAGAACTTGCACAGCACGGCTTCGCCGCGCTCGTTCACCAGCTTGTATGTATTCACGCTCGAACCTTCCATCTGCCGATAGTTCGCTGGAATGCCCCATGGGCTCTTGACCCACGTGACCATGTGCAGCGCCTCCGGATGCAGCGACACGAAGTCGTAGAAGCGCCACGGCTCCTGGCGATTGGAGACTGGATCGGGCTTGAATGCGTGGATCATGTCCGGGAATTTGATGGCGTCGCGAATGAAAAAGATCTTGAGGTTGTTGCCGACCAGGTCCCAGTTGCCATCCACGGTTTTGAATTTGATTGCGAAGCCGCGCGGGTCACGCGCGGTCTCGGGAGAGTCCTTCGCGCCGATCACCGTGGAGAAGCGAACGAACACCGGCGTGCGAACGCCGGTCTGCGTCAGCACCTTCGCACGCGTGTACTTCGAGGCCGGCTCCTTGCCAATCTTGCCGTAGGCTTCGAAATAACCATGCGCGCCCGTGCCGCGGGCATGCACCACACGTTCGGGAATGCGCTCGCGATCGAAGTGGGTGATTTTCTCGATGAACTGATAGTTTTCCAGCGTGGCGGGGCCGCGCTCGCCGACCGACCTGAGGCTCTGATTGTCGGTGACGGGATGACCTTGCCGGGTCGTGAGAATGCGGCGATCTTCGCTCATGGCGGGGACTCCGGGTGTCAGCAGTGCGGAATCGCACGGGACGACGTAACCCGCGCCTTGCGATGAGTGTTCCTGTAGGCCGGTCCGCATTGGCCGCAGCACTGAGCAATGAGGTACGCTGACTGCCTAGTACGGGTAGGTGAAGATGACAGCGCACGAAAACCAGGACGACGACGAGCCGCGGGAGTACAGCTCGCCTGCCTGTTCGATGCACGAGTTCGATCTGGCCGGCGAACGCCGTAACGCCCGGATCGATGCGGCTTCCCGGATCATCGCTGCTACGCCGGCGGCGCTGTATCGTGCTCACATGGACCCGCAAGCGTTGATCTCATGGCTGCCGCCGGAGGGAATGAAAGGGCGCATCGAGCAGTTCGAGCCGCGGGTTGGCGGCACCTATCGGATGGTGCTGACATACGAGCAGTCTGGTCAGGGCGCTTTGGGCAAGACCACGGATCGTTCGGATGTGGTCGCTGGACGGTTCGTGGAACTGGCACAGGATCGACGCATCGTTCAAGTTGTCGAGTTCGAGTCCGACGATCCCGCCTTCGCCGGCGAGATGCGGATCACCTGGACGTTCACGCCGGTAGCCACAGGCACGCACGTCATGGTTCGTTGTGAGCACGCGCCGCCCGGAATTCGGGCGGAGGATCATCAGGCGGGCCTTGCGTCGTCGCTGGGGAATCTGGCGCGCTACTGCGAGTGATCGATCGCATATTGGACGCCCATGAACGATTGCCGAACACGGATTTTCGCGCTGTCAGATGTTCATGTCGACTACGAGGTGAATGCACGTTGGGTGCAGAGCCTGTCGCGCGAGGACTATCGCCACGATCTACTGATCCTGGCGGGTGACATCACTCACAGGCTGCCGGAGCTCGCCTCGTGTTTGAGCGCCTTCGCCGAGCGCTTCGCCAAAGTGCTGTTCGTGCCGGGCAATCACGAATTATGGGTGGCCGGCGACCGATCTGAGCGCACCTCGCTGCAGAAATACGCCGACGTGGTCGCGGTCGCCGAGCAGAGCGGCGTGTGCATGCGACCGTACCTGCATGGCAACGTCCTGATCGCGCCGCTGCTCGGCTGGTACGACTACTCATTCGGCCAGCCCAGCGACGAGCTGCGCCATCTCTGGACCGACTTCCACGCCTGCCGCTGGCCGGCGGGATTTCAGCCAGAGGACGTCGCCGCACACTTCACCAGATTGAATAACACGCTCTCTGTGCAGGGCGCGGCGCGGGTCATCACCTTTTCACACTTCCTGCCTCGTATCGATCTGTTGCCGAGCTACGTTTCGAGCAGCCATCGTGTGCTGGACCCAGTGCTGGGCAGCTCTCGCCTGGAGCGGCAGCTGCGCGCGCTGGGATCGAGCATGCACGTATATGGCCACAGCCATATCAATCGCCGCATCGAGCTGGACGGTGTAACGTACATCAACAACGCCTTCGGCTACCCCGGCGAGGAGCGTATCGCCGCGCGCGGGCTTCTTTGTATCGACGAGCTATGACACAGCCTTCACGGATCCCATTGGCCGCCAGCGAACGGCACATTGATGTGTGGCTGGCGTATTACAACGAGATTTCCGATCCCAGCCTGCACGCCGCCTATCGCGCGCTGTTGACCGAAGAGGAGCGCGGCAAGGAGTTTCGTTTCTATTTTCCCGATGACCAGCGGCGCTATCTGGTCACGCGCGCGATGGTTCGCACTGTTCTGTCTCGCTACCTTCCCTCTGTCGAGCCTCGATCCTGGCGATTTTCCAACAACAGCTACGGTCGACCGGAGATCTGCAACTTCAGCAGCGCCGAATGCGGCCTGCGCTTCAATATCTCTCACACGCGTGGTCTCATCGCTCTCGGCGTCACGCATCGGCGCGAGCTGGGCGTGGACGTCGAGAACGTTCGAACTCGCGAAGTCTCCTTGGACATCGCCGATCGCTTCTTCGCCGCCCCGGAAGTCGCGGAGCTCGCGACGGTGCCCAAGGAGCGGCAGCAGGATCGATTCTTCGAGTACTGGACCTTCAAGGAGTCTTACATCAAGGCTCGCGGCATGGGCCTGTCGATTCCGTTGGGACAGTTCAGTTTCCATTACCCGCATGAACGCGGCGTGCACATCGCGATCGATCCTCAGCTCGGCGACGATGCCAGTCGCTGGGGGTTCTGGCAGTACCGGCCGACGGCGGAATATCTGCTCGCCGTGTGCGCCGAGCGTCGCGAAGGGCCGGGGCCTTCGCTGACGCTTCGGCGGGTGGTGCCGATGGTGGGGGAGGAGGTGGTGGACGCGGAGGTGCTGAAGAGCTCGGAATGCCGCGAGCTCTGACTAACGCCCGAACTTGGTAAATACATCGATCAGTGCAACGACCGCCGGACCTACGGCCACCAGGAAGAACGACGGGAACAAACATAGCACCAGTGGAAAGATCATCTTGGTGCCGACCTTCGCCGCCTGTTCCTCGGCCGCCTGGGTACGCTTGTCACGGAATTCCTCGGAGTACACGCGCAAGGCCTCGGCAATGCTGGTGCCGAACCGCATGGTTTGCACCAGCAACGAGGTGAGACCTCGAATATCGTCGAGCCCGGTGCGGTCGGACATATTCTTCAATGCTTGGCCGCGCTCCACGCCGGCGCGCATTTCGGCGTTGACCAGCGCAAGCTCATCGGCGAGTGCCGGGTGACTCACGGCCAGTTCGTCCGCCACCCGTTGCAGTGCCGGTGCGAGGCCCAGGCCTGATTCGACGCACACCACCAACAGGTCCAGCGCATCAGGGAACCCTGCGCGCAGACCACGCTGACGTTTGGCAACCTGCCTTTCCAGCCAGATGGAGCAAGCTAGCCAGCCGAGGTAACCGGCAACGGCGGCATACAGCATCAACTGATTGGTGGTCAGCGTAGGAAGCAGTGGCGAACAGACCAGCACCAGAACGGGCAAGATGAGCGCCAGCAACGCTTTGACGCCAAAGTACAACGTCCGCGCATTGGCAGAGCGATAACCTGCATGCAGCAGCATATTGTCTATGCGCAGGCGGTCGCGCTCCGATCGAGGTGTGGCGAGATTAGCAAGACCACTCAGACTGTCAGCGATGCTTGCCGTGGTGGACGGCCGTTCGTTTCCGCCGGAGCGAAGTTGTCCGAGGCGTCGCCGCACCGGATCGAGCAGACCGACAACAAACGCAGACAATCCCATGCTCAACGCGAAGGCAGCCGCTGCCGCGAGCAAGATGAGTAGGATGCCGGAGCTGCCGTCATCGCCTAGGAAATCCTGCAGAATAACCAGCACTGAGTCCACGGCGACCTCCTCACACCTCGATGCGTACCAGCTGACGAATCCACAGCACGCCGATCGTGCCCAGCACGACCGCGCCGCCTATGAGCGTCGAGCCCATTGGATGCCCAGTGAGTCGTCCTACATAGTCCGGATACAACAGCCACAGCACCCCGAACAGAACGAGAGGAGTCATCGAGAGAATCCAGCCCGATAAACGCCCTTCGGCGGATAGCGTTTTGACGCGTCGCTGAAAGCGAAACCGACCGCGAATCACACTGCTGATCTTCGCCAGGTTCTCGGCGAGATTGCCGCCAGTCTCACGCTGCACCATCACCGCCGTGATCAAAGCAGTCACGGAGACGCTCGGCACCCGCTGCAGCAAGCCAAACAACGCACGCCGTGGATCGTTTCCATAGCTGAGATCCGCGAACGTCGTTTCGAACTCGCGCGAGATGGGCTCCTCCATGTCTTCCGCAACCAGCTTCAGACACTGGCCGAAAGGATGTCCTGCCTTGAGTGCACGCTGGATCATGTCGATGGCGTCAGGCATCTGCTCCTCGAAGCGCATGAATCGCTTTGCTCGCGCGCGTAGCACTTGGAAGTAGGGCAGGGCAAGACCCACCACGGCGCCTGCGATTGCGACCGGCCACCATCGCGACATGATCCACGCCGCGATGGCGACACCCACTGACAACCCGAACGAAAACAGGACGAGCCGGTACGCGGGAGTCTGGCGGCCTGCCTGCTCGAGGATGTGCGCTAGTCGTCCCATACCGGGCAGGGCTTCGAGGGTGCGCTCGAAACTGGACAAATCTCGCAGATATTTCTCACGCAGCAGTGAGTTGAATTCCAGACCGCCGGTGGCTTCGGCGAGCCGTTGCAGTCGCGCCTGGATGCGCTTGTTCATCTTGCGCGAGTCACTGAAGACTGGGACCACCGTCCCCTGCAGCAACAGCACGACGGTGAAGAACACCAGCAATGCGAACAGCCAGATGCCGTTGGACATAGAACTATCTCCGCGGCGGATGCGAGCCCACATCGGCTCGGAAGGTTTCGATGGGCAGTTCTATGCCACGAGCGTGCACCTCACGCAGGAAAGCGGGCACGATACCCGTCGGCTTCAGCTCACCGAGCACATTGCCTTGAGCATCGACGCCCTGGCGCACGAAAACGAACAACTCGGTAGAGGTGACGATATCGCCTTCCATGCCATTGATCTCTTGCAAGCTCACGACCCGGCGCTTGCCGTCTTCCATGCGCTCCACCTGAATAACGATGTCGATGGCCGAAGCAATTTGCGCACGCAGCGCCTTGGTTGGGAAGTTGATGCCGGTCATGGACACCATGTTCTCGATCCGGCCGAGCGCGTCCCGAGGAGTGTTGGCGTGGATCGTGGTCAACGAGCCATCGTGACCGGTGTTCATCGCCTGCAGCATATCCAGAGCTTCGCCGCCACGGACTTCGCCCAGCACGATGCGGTCCGGTCGCATACGCAGACTGTTTCTTACCAGATCCCGCTGAGTGACGGCGCCGCGCCCTTCGATGTTGGCGGGGCGAGTCTCCAAACGCACCACGTGCGGCTGTTGCAACTGCAGTTCGGCGGAGTCCTCGATGGTGACGATGCGGTCGGTATCCGGGATAAAGCCGGACATCAGATTCAACAATGTGGTCTTGCCCGCGCCTGTGCCGCCCGAAACTACCACGTTCAGTCGAGCATTCACGATTGCGCTCATCACCTGCGCGATCGCCGGCGTCAGGCTGCCAAGCTGAATCAGGTCGGCGATGCTCAGCAGCTCGACTGCGAAACGCCGGATCGACAGTATCGGACCGTCGATGGCGAGTGGCGGAATGATCGCATTCACACGCGATCCATCCTTTAGCCGCGCATCCACCATGGGAGAGGACTCGTCGATGCGACGTCCCACCGCCGACACGATGCGATCGATGATGTTCAGCAGATGAGCATCGTTGCTGAAAGTGATGTTGGTCAGCTCCAGCTTGCCGCGCCGCTCGACGTACACTTGCCGCGCGCCGTTGACCAGAATGTCCGAAACCGACTTATCGGCCAGCAGCGGCTCTAGCGGCCCCAGCCCGAGGACTTCATCTTCGATGCGCCGGATGATCCGTTGCCGCGAAGCGATGCTGAGCGGCGCGCGTTCCTCTGCGATGAGGTTCTCGCATACATCGCGGATCTGTCGCCTGGCGTCTTTATCGTCGGCGCCCGCGAGCAACGATAGATCCAGCACCTTCAAAAGACGCTGATAGGTGATCTCTTTCCATTCGCGCTCGGCGGGCGAAAGTGGCCGCATGCGATCGTCTGCGGCGTCGGCGGCCTCTTCGCTCACGAGACCGGGACGCTTCGCGAGCAGTACGGTCAGATCCGCGTTCATCGGGTTCTCCCAGGCAGCAAGCTAGAGAAGGTGCGCGCGATCACGCTGGAGCGCGCCTGAGCGGAGGTTCCGCCCAACCGGGTCTCCAAAGCCATCACCGCGCGCGTGATGGAGGCGTTGCCCGCGTAGTCGAGCAAAGCAGTACCGCTGTTGATGCACTCTGAGACCGTGCCGAAATCGTTCGGCACCAAGGCTGGCTTGCCGCAGCTCAGCGCCTTCTGAATGTCGTCGACGGCGACTGTCGCGCTCTTCTCGAAGCGATTGATGACCA
Source organism: Steroidobacter gossypii (assembly GCF_016801985.1). Taxonomy (GTDB): domain Bacteria; phylum Pseudomonadota; class Gammaproteobacteria; order Steroidobacterales; family Steroidobacteraceae; genus Steroidobacter; species Steroidobacter gossypii. The sequence goes on from NZ_JAEVLS010000003.1 coordinate 294,746, forward strand.
CGCACAATTGATCCTTGGCGACACCGACCTCCGAGCGTAGCCATTGCACCAAGCGAGTGGCGTCGCGCACGGCGGTGACGGACTGCTGCAAGACCAGCACGATCTGATGAGCGCGTTGCATGACTGCGGTAGTGACGGCACCAACGCTTCTGGGCGTGTCGACCACGACGTGCTCGTGACCGCGCAGAGCCACGTTGAGCAGCTGATTGACGGCGGCCGGAGAAATGTTGCTGGCTGCGAGCGGCTCATCGGTCGCATGGCTCAAAACATTCAAGCCCGAGGCGTGCTTGGCGAAATACCCTTCGAGCGCGAGCTCGTCGAGCCCCGCCAGATTGTCCAGCGCCTGTTCGATGCCACGCTTCGGATAAAGGTCCAGGTAAAGCGGCGCCGCACCGAATTGCAGATCGAGATCGAGCAGTGCGGTGCGTTGTTTCGAGCGCGCGGCGAGCACATGAGCCACATTGCACGCGAGCATGGTCGCGCCACAACCGCCTTTCGCGTTCATGAATACCGAGATCCTGCCCGCACCCGTGGTGGTCGGCCGGCGGCGCTCCTCCTGCATGCGCTGAATTGCTGGCAACAGATCGCTCTTCACCAGCGCGTCAGGCAGCAGGTCGCGAGCGCCGGCCTGCATTGCCAACCGCATGACATTCATATCGGCAGCCGGACCGATGACGATCAACGCGGGCCGGTGTCCGGCAGGTAGAGCGGCGATCGCCTCGAGTTCTTCTCGCCACAGCCGACTCAGGTGCAGCACCACCAGCTCGGGCAGCGGATCGACTCCATGCAGCGGGTTGACGTGGCCGTTGTCATTGAGTTGCCGGGCCGGAGCGAGATCTGCCGCGTGCAGGATTTGCTCGAGGTGATCGAGCACCTCCTTTCGGCGGGACACGAGCAGAATGTTGAGCGGGTGAGTCATGCCTATACCGCCGCGCACGGCAGGAATGCCTGTTGAGTAGGGGAGTAGCCGAGGCTCTCGATGGGCAATGTCGCGCTGAAAGGTGGCATCAAGAAGCTGGGCATCGCGAACGGAATCAGCAATTGTTGCGTATAGTCCACGATGCTCACCTGTACGTAGCGAATGGATGAATAATTCGCGCCGGGATCTGCGAGCGTCGCGCCGGACTGGTCGAGATAGGAAACAAGGACGTTGGCAGTAGTGAGGTCCGGCGCGATGTCGCTGACGCCGTCGCCATCGGCGAAGATCGCGACCTGGGCCGGCCGGCTGTCTCCGACCGGACATATCGCCGCCACCCGTGCGCCGCGCCGGGTGCCTTCTACCAAGGCGTTGGCTACGAACAGCGCTCTACCGAACTCGATCACGGCGAACAGCACTATGAACAACACGGCACCGACGATCGCGAATTCGACGGTGGTGATGCCTCGCTCATGGTTTCGCATCACAGGGCCCTCATCAAGACGCTCGCTGGCAGCGTCAGCGTCAGATCGATCGGCGCGCCCAAACCGAATGTTGGTAGCGTCGCTCCCACGACGGGAGCGTAGGTGTAGGTTGCAGCCACCCGCACGAATCCATTGCCTACGTCCGTGACAGTTACGTTGTCGACACTCAATCCTGGTAGCAATGGCGCGCCTGTGCCCAGGCGATTGCCGGTAACGACCAGATTACGGGTGTCGTCGCGCACCGCCGGAGTGATGTTGACGACTCGCGTCGTGCCAACAGCTGCGTTGGTTGCCGCGTAACGCGCGCCGTCGCGCACCGCCTTCATCAGGGTGTTGTATTGGAACAGTACTCTGCCGATTTCGGCAGTCGCCAGCATCAGCAATAACAGCCCTGGGATGCAGATGGCGAACTCGACCATGGCGAGCCCACGTTCGGAGCGGCAACCCCGCGTGCGGAGGTGCGCGTTCATGAGTCGTTACTCGCTGGATCGTCATAGAGTTGAATGATGTGTGGGCCGGTGCCTGCGACAGGATTCGGTCCTGGGGTGCCGGTCACGGCGCAGTCCGAGACGAACTGGCCGTATACGAACGAATCGTTGCCTTGCTGTTCCGCCGGTTGCAGCAGGAAGAAACATGCGAATCCCAGCAGTGGCACCGAGCCCTGCCCGTTGACTGTGCCGTCGCAGTTGCCGACCGGCACCGCCAGCACCCGCCGCTCGAATGCGCCGATCCCGCCTTCGTTGATGGGCTGGTAATCGTACGTTCCGGGATTCCGGAGATCGTTCATGTAGTCCTGGTAGTTATAGAGCACGTCGATGTTGGACGGGGTGATCAGCAGGTTCCCCTGGTAGACGTCGTAGCCCGTCCCATTCTGGACGGCGCGCAATGCCGGCGTCTGAGCGTCGACGATGACATCGGGCGGATAAGTGGCCTGCTGACCGTTCATCGGTCCGTTGTACTGGCCGAATCGCGTGTTGAGTCCTTGCGCGACCGGCCCCGCTTCGTTGCCGGTCTGCGTTTGGATCGTGCTGCCCCCGGTGAGGCACGCGCCATAGCTGCCAGCCATGTTCTCGCGCACGATCGCGGCGCCGGGACCGCCGAGCTGGATCAGTTGGAAATTGCCGGGGCCGACCGCGGACTGACCCCCGGGCGTCGATTTCTTCAGGACGACGGCTGAGTTCGGTGTATATCCGAAGTAGCCCGGGCCGCCCGCATTGCCACAGACCATCATGGGCGCGACGTTGCAAACGGTGCTGCCGACATTCAGCGTGCGCGGCCCGGCGACTGCAGCCGCTGCCACCGTCTTCTGGAAGATGCCGCCAGCGCGAACCAACCATGCAGGCATCACGAACCCGGTGGCCCGCACTCGAACGTATGGACCGTTGGCAGCGCCAGCCGCGAACGGTGGCAGCGTCTCCGAATATTCGATCGTGACCTGGATGCTGCCGTTACCGGCACCGTACGCATCGCCAAGCTCACCATTGCCGCTCGCCGATGCATTGTCACCGAAGGCCTGCAAAGCCTCGGCTGTGGCCAGCCCGGTATTGCCGGTGTCGTCCAGCGTCTTGGCCGCCGCGAGCGCCGCGGCGTCTACCGTGTTTTGCAAACGGGTCTTGTTGAGAAACACATGACCCATGTCGAGCGCCATCCCGGCGGTCAGGATCAGTGCTCCCATGGCGACCGCCATCAGGACGACGACGGCGCCTCGTTGCGAATGGCATGACTTGATGGGTTGCATGGCGTGCCTCGCGAGGACGGTCTTGCGTAGATTTATTGCTTGGAGCCAATCTCGAAAACCACCGGCTGCTTGACCTCAGCGATGCCTTTGGCGACATCCTGGCGATAGATTTCGAGCGCCTTCTCCAGGCGCGCGCCATCGGTGATGGCCGGTGCCAGGGCGGGTGGGTTGCTGGCTGCGGCCGGGTCGAGCGTTTGAGCTTGAACCATTTGTCGCACTGACTCGCCGAAATCGGCGTCGGCCAGCGGCGTGTCGGCGCAACCGCCGATCAGCAGTGTGGCGATGGCAAGCGCAGTCACATTGACGATGTTCATGTGTGATTCCTCGCGGGCATGCATGGGCGCGTTCATTTGCTGTCCGAGCTGCCAGATGGAGCGGCCGCTTTGGGTTTGCCTTCGATCTTGCCGCCGAGGAAGAAGGCGGCAGCGCCCGGATCGCCAATGGCGTCGGTGGGCAGCTTGATGTCGGCAGGCTTGATCGGTTTGGCCAGCTTGGGCGTGACCAGGATCACCAGTTCGCTTTCACCTTTCTGAAAGCTCTGGCTGCGAAACAGATGACCGAGAATGGGCACGTCGCCGAGGCCGGGGAACTTGTTCACGGCCGAGCGCATGTTTTCGTTCATCAGGCCGGCGATGCCGATCGTCTGACCGTCACTCAGCTCGACGGTCGATGCGGCGCGACGCTCGGTCAGCGAAGGGATCGTGAACACGGCGGAAGTGCCGATGGGTTGCAGCGAGACCGAGTTGGCGTTGGACAGCTCGCTGACGCTGACATTGAGCTTGAGGTTGATCCGCTGCGGATCGAGGATCAGCGGCTGGAACGACAGCTTCACGCCGAAGTCCTTGAACTCGATGCTGATCTGACCGTTCTCCTGGGACACCGGAATCGGAAAGCTGCCACCGGAAAGGAACTGCGCATCCTGGCCCGACAACGTTGTGAGGGTCGGCTCGGCGAGAATTTTTGCCAGGCCGCGCGTCTGATATGCGTCTAGCACCACGTTGGCGAGGAAGTCGCTACTGAGGAAACTGCCGAATAGGCCGGTGCTGGTGACGATCTGCTCGTTGGGTGCGAACTCATCGAACACCGGTCCGATCGGATTGCCGTTGGCGTTGGCGCCGTCGCCGAAGACCGGAACGCGCACGTTGCCCGGTTGAAACAAAACATCCGGGAAGGTGGCGCCGCCGTTGACGCCGCCGGTCACCCACTTGCCGGTGTTTTGCAGAAAATGTGCCTGCGCGTTGAGATTGCGGATCGCCTCGCGATTCACTTCCGCGACTCTCACTTGCAGCATCACCTGGTGCGCGCCGCCGACCGTCATGAGGTTGATGACTTCGCCCGCTTTCTTGTCGGGCTCGCCCATGCCGCCGGTCTCTGTTTTGAACATGATCTTTTCCTTGGCCGTGGCGGTTTGTTCCAGGTAGCCCTTGGCGACCTGCAGCGCGGCGTCCATCTTGGCGGTGCTGGAAACCTGGCCGGACAGCACGATGTTTCGCTGGGCGCTCCATATTTCGACGTTCTCGCCGGGCAGCACGGTCATGATCTGCTTCTTCAAGTTGTCCAGGTCATGCGTGACGGTGATGTTGAGCGCGCTGACCAGCCGATCGTCGCGATCCCACAGCATCACGTTGGTCGCACCGAGATCCTTGCCGAGTACGTACAGCGCGTCGTCGCCGATCAACAGCACGTCGGCTATGTCGGGGTTACCAATGGATACGCGCTTCACCGCCGCTGGCAGCTCCACGACGCGGCTTTTGAAGATGGGTACCGAGAAAGTCGTGCTACGCGTCGCGCGAATGACCTGATCCGGTGCTTCCTGTGCCGGTGCGAAGGACGATGTGATCACGCTCGCCAATCCAATCATCAGTGCACACATATTCGCTATCGGGCTCGACGTCGGGCTCTTGTGACGCATGTTGATTCCGTTACGGATTCCGTGTGGCAAAGGGAGTAGGGAAGCAGTGGAGTTGCTAGTTGGTGGGGAACGTTTCAGGAGCTCTTCTCGGCGGTGTCGACGAGAGTGCCGCGAATGATCGTGACACTTGGGGGCCGCGGCGGCGTGCGCGCGGGTTTCACGACGGGCCGGGGCGGTGGCGGCTCGGCCGCCAGCTGCGGGCGAAACTCATCGGTGGGGTTGCGTAGAGTGAGTTGGATACGTCCTTCCTCACGAGCGCGCACCAGGACCTCCGCTTCCTGCGGTGTCATCTCTAACGTGACGGCGCGCACCACCACAGGCTCGCTTTTGTCCTGGGTCGAGGTCTGATCGACTGCGAGCACATGGATGTTCATCAAGATGGTCTCGGTGGTGGCGCGATCGTTGACCTTGCGCGCGGCGACCACATCGACACGATTGCCGGGCAGCAGGAAGCCGGCCACACCGACGACATCATCGACACGCACCGTCACCGCACGCATGTCGGGCTTTATGAGCGCGGCGAGCGTGCTTCCTGCTCCACCTTTGGTGAATCGCTCTTTCAGCAGGACTTCGCCGGCGAGCACCTTCTGGGCCGCGATCAGGCCTTCCACTTCTTTTATGTTGCCGAAGTTGTTGCCCAGCGACGTGCCGGTAGGGACCGTGATCACGTTCAGATGCCGGCCCTCGATGACGGTGCCATAGGGAATTTCCATCGCGGCGACCACAACCGTCGCGCCGGCGTCCGGCGTCTGGGTGACACGCGCACGCTGCTCGACCCAGTTTTTCGCGGACCAAGCCGCCGCGGCGCCGAACACCAGCGACAGCATCACCATCATCAAGCCTCGACGCTTCATCTTTGCCATCTCCGCGGTTCTGCCAGGCTCAGTCGCGACCTGGCGTGGTTACGAAATAGTTGTCCCACGCCCAGTGCAGCGCTTCGGCCGTCAGGCGGTCACGCATGTCCAGGTACACGTTGCGGTCCAGCGCCATGCCGATCAGATCTCGTGGGTGACAGGGCAGCAGGGGCGTGCCGGTCGGCGTGTAGAGCGCATCGATCATGTGTTGGCAGAGCGCCGGATCGTAATGAACGCCGTGGGTTTCACAGACCCGCTGCCACACCAGATGGAACTGTTTGGCGTCCAGCGGGTGGAATCCGATCTTGTACCCGATGCGTCGCAGGAATGCGTCGTCGACCAGGTCGCTCGGCCGCAGATTCGTGGAGAACACCAGGATCACGTCGAACGGCGTGCGGAAGTGCTGTCCGGTGTTCATGCTCAGATAATCGATGCCTTCTTCCATCGGCAGAATCCAGCGGTTCAGCACGATGTTCGGCGCGACACGCTGACGGCCAAGGTCATCGAGAATCAACATGCCGCCATTGGCTTTGACCTGCAGCGGCGCGCGGTACTGTCGCGTCGCGGGATCGAATTGCACTTCGAGCATGTCAGTGGTGAGCTCGCCGCCAGTAACCACCAGCGGGCGCCGGCACAACACATAGCGCGGATCGTGCCCTCGAGTGAGCATCACCACGGGTGAGTAGTCTTGAAACTGACGGTGGACGCTGGAATCGAAGATGCGCACGACGGTATCGCCGATGGCGATGGCGTGCGGAATCAGGCAGGTGTCATCGAACAGCCGTGCCAGGCGCTGGCTGATATAAGTCTTGCCCGTGCCGGGCGCGCCGTAGACAAAGATCGCCTTGCCTGAATTCATCGCAGGGCCCAGCCGGTCCAGCATCGCTGGATCGAGCACAGTGTCTGAAAAGGCGGCACTCATGCGCGCCCGAGTCACGCGCCGGCTGCGAACCGATTGCATCCGTACGGTTTCGACATAGCGCTCGAGGGGCACGGGGGCGGGGCCGACGTAGCCACTGACCATCAACGAGGCCATTGCGCTGCCACGACCTCTCTCGGTGAGAACGTAGCCGAGACCGGGGGTGTCACCTTGCTGCGCACGAACCTCGATGCGGCCTTCTTTACGTAGGAAGCCGAGCAGTTCCTCCAGCAGCCGCCCGGAGAGGGCGCTACGAATGACGAGCTCGCGCATGCTGAGTACGCCGCCCTCGAACAGATGCTTCTCCAGCAGATCGCACAGAAATGCTAGCGGCAGCCCCGTGGCCGCAAGCGTCTGCGGCCGCGGCGCGATCTGCGCTGGATCGAAGCTCGGCGCGTGTGGCTGTGGCGCTTGATATGTTGGTGTCGACATGAGTTTCTGCCTTCCTGGATCGGTGTCTCATCGAGTAGTGATCAGTAGCGCGACAGCAGTGCCGCACGCGATGGCCACGCCATATGGGAAGCGGAGGGATGTAGCGTCGCGGGTCCGGCGCGAGTTGCGCATGCTGACGACGGGCGCCAGTAACAGGCCGAACAACCGATGCATGGTGGCCCTGGCGTGCGTTGGCTTGAATAGAAGCACGCAGAGTCCGAGGACCGTGCCGGCCATCAATGTCATCCCGACTGCGAGCAGCGTGTGCTCGAGTCCCAGGAAAATGCCGACCGTGGCCATGGCCTTCACATCGCCGGCGCCGAAAGCTCGCAGCACATAGAAAGGTAGAAACATGGCGAAGCCCACTGCGGCGCCGCCCAGGGCGGTAAGCAATCCGTCTTCGCCATGCAGCCACAGCTGTGAGCTCAGACCGAAGATGGCTGCGGTCGCACACAGGAGGTTCGGAATGCGGTGCGTGCGCCAGTCGATGATCGCGACCGCCAGGACGAAGGTGATCAGAGCGGCGTGCATTTGGTCGAAGGGCGCGAGCATCGGAGATCCCTGCTGGTGGGCCATGCGGAGAGCACCTGGTGGGGCGCCCTCCGCATCGGCGGTTAACCGGTGACCGCGGCGATCAGTTCGTTGATGCGGGCGAGAACTGCGCCACCGAGCGCCTCGAACGCCCCCGCGACCGCCACGGTGATCAAACCACCAGCCACGGCGTACTCAACGATGGTCAACCCTTCCTCTTCGCGAATGAAATTCAAAACCGCCTGCTTCAGACTGTTCATTTGTTGACTCCTCAATTTCAACTCACCCGATATGGGCCGGGTGCTGACCCTTTCTTCCCCGCCGTCCGCGGTGGAGCGAACTTTCCCGGAATTGCGACGCGCGAGGCGCGCATGTTCTTGCGGAAGGGCAGGACGTTTTTGCGGGTGTGGCGGCGAGGTGTGTTCGGATTCACACCGCACTACGTGGTCGCCACAGTTATGCAACTAAGGGGAATGCGGAATTAATGTGTCCCAGACGCTGGCGAAGAGAACAAGGTGATGGGAGTCACTAAGGAACATTTCTCGCCGGCGTAGTCTCGGAATCAGCTGAATTGCAGCGTTTGCGTGGGAGCCTGCGGGTCATGCTGCTTTGGGTCGATATGTGTTGCGGTGCGCGCGTTGCGGCATCGTTGGCGGAGTTTTCGCGCATTTGCGAGGTCCGGGCGACGGATCAAAAGCATTTGTGGGCGGCGTTGTCGCTGGCGACTCCCGCCGATGTCATCTGTTTCGACTTCGAGCACCCGGACATGGGCTGCCTCAAGTTCGTCACCGACACCAAGGCCAGGTTTCCGTCGGTGCCCATTATTATGTTGCTCTCCCAACAGTCGGCCGACGTAGTGCTATGGGCGCTGCGCACCCGAATCTTCGATGTGCTGCTCAAACCTTTGACGGCACGCGACGTGTTGCGCTGTGTGCAACGCCTGTCGCCGGTGCTCGAGGCGCGGCGGACGCAGGGGACGCGCTCCAATGCGACCGGCGCGGAGGCAATTCCAGATGAGGCTCGCTATCACGCCAAACGCAATACCCGAGGCAAGCTGGACGGTGTGCTGGGTTATATAGAAAAGAACTATGCGCAGCCGATCAGCGAGCAGGAGGTGGCGCGTGATTACGGCATGTCGCCCTTCGAGTTCAGCAGGGCATTTCGCGCCGCGTACGGCATCACTTTCCGAGACCATCTGAGCGATTGCCGGTTGCTCCAGTCGAAGCGGTTGCTCGGCATTCCGCAGGTGTCCGTCAGCGACGTGGCTGCCATGGCGGGATTCAACGATCCTTCATATTTCGCTCGGTTGTTTCGCAAACGAACTGGCCTGTCGCCGAGCGCCTACCGCGCTTCGGTGCTGACGGCGCAGAAGGCGCCGCAAGGTTCCGGGTTGATGGAAGCCGGTACCGAAGCCACCGGCTGAAGCGTTCAATCGCGCGGTGTGGCGAACCCGGACGCTCTTCCGTGAGCGTCCGAGCGAATGATTCAAGTTAGCGTTGCGGCAGATGTCGGCCCAGGAAGTCCAGCATCAGCGCGGCGATTCGATCGCCCTGGTCTTCCAGCGCGAAATGTCCGGTGTCGAGCAGATGTAACTCCGCCTGCGGCAGATCGCGCAGATAGGCCCGGGCGCCTTCGGCGGGGAAGATCTTGTCGTTACGTCCCCAGACGATCAGGGTCGGCGGCTGCCGCTCACGAAAGAATCGCTGGAACTGTGGATACAGGGCGACATTGGTTCGGTAGTCATAGAACAGATCCAGCTGCACCTCCACGTTGCCGGGCCGATTCATCAACGCATCGTCGATGAGCCAGGTGGTGGGATCGACCCGCGTGGGGTCCTTCACGCCATCCAGATATTGCTCGCGGATCGCAGCCAGGGTGGTGGCGGCGCGCAGGACTTCGCGGTCGGCTTTCGAGCCGCTAGCCCAGTACGCTTTGATCGGATCCCAGAATTCTTTCAACCCTTCGGTGTAGGCATTGCCGTTCTGAGTGATCAGCGCCGTGACGCGCTCGGGATGTTTGAGCGCCAGTCGGAATCCAACCGGGGCGCCATAGTCCATCACATACAGCGCGTATTTATCGGCGCGCAGTTCGGTGAGCAGCTTGTCCATCAGGTCCGCGTAGTGCGCGAAGGTGTACTCGAACTGGTTGCGCGGTGGGAATGCACTGTGACCGAACCCGGGATAGTCCGGCGCAATGACGCGATATTTGGTCGCGAGCGCAGGAATCAGGTTGCGGTACATGTTCGAGGAGGTCGGAAAGCCGTGAAGCAGCACGACGGTCGGTGCATTGGAGGCACCGGCTTCTCGATAGAACACGTCGACGCCGTCGATCTGTTTGGTGTGGTACCGGACGGCGGATCGATCGGAGGTAACAACCGGTTGAGCGCCCGGACGGTCGGCGTTTGCCGGCGTGACGGTCGCGATCACCAGGGCAGCGGCCGCAAGATGTTTCAGTGGAAGTCGTTTGAGCAGGTTCATAGCGAGTCTCTTGGGTTGGGTGGAAGAGGGTGTAACCAGAATGGATTCGCTTTACAAGTTACGTGGCCCCTCGTAACTTGTCAACACGGGATTTAATGGTTACGATGGGTCCCTGTTGACGAGGTGCCCATGCAACCCCAGTTCATTGGCAGTCACCCGGCCGCCGATCTCCTGAATACCGCCTTCGAGCCGCAAGGCCAGCACGTCGAGATCATCGGCGACGGCAAGGCGCTGCTCGAATGGCTGCAGGTTTCCGGCCTGCTCGATGCTGAGCAAATTGCGCGGCTGTCGCGGAAGCTCGGTGCGAAAGGACTGGATGCCGCGGCTGCAGAGGTCAGGAAGCTGCGAGAATGGGCGCGCGCCTGGCTGATGCGCTGGCGTAGCGCGCCGGGGCGCGACTACAGCGCTGAGATTGCGACGTTGAACAAAACGCTCGCCAACCTGAGCGTGCGGCATGAAGTGACGCGGACCAAGGAGGGGCTGGAACGGGTCGCGAACTACCAGATCGATACGGTGGAAGAACTGTTAGCGTTGTTGGCCTCGCAGGTCGCCGATCTGGTCACGGAGGAAGACCCGAGCTTGCTCAAGTCATGCGCCGGCGACGGCTGCACCTTGTGGTTCCTCGATCGAACCAAAGCGCATCGACGCCTGTTCTGTAGCGCCGCCGGCTGCGGCAACCGAGCCAAAGTCGCCGCATTCCGAGAGCGCCAGCGCGAGGGCTGATACTGATTCGCGCTCAATGACAAAGCGTTCATCGCGCGAGCTCGGCACCTCGACGAACGGTCGATACGCGATTGCATTCTTCATGGTCCGGGAGTATTCCTAACCGCACGCGCCGTCGTGACATGAATCACGGCGCGCGAAATCTACAGACCGTCGGCCGACGAGCCGAAGGTCACAACAGACGGGGGATATCTCATGACGACGGATCATCGTCGGAAAGCTGCTATTGCCGGTCGGAGTCGGTGGCGGATTTGCGTGCCACCGGCAGTCGCGATGCTTGCGTTATGCGCTGCCGGAATCACTCACGCTCACAACGGTCGCGGGTGGGACAAGGATGATCGGGATCGTGATCACGGCAAGGGACACAGCTCGGTGGAGCTGAGCGTGGTTTCGAGTCCCGCGCAGTATGTTTCAGGCGGCGATGCTCGCATCGAAGTCCGTGTGCCGCCCGGACTGCAGAACAAAGTCGAGCTGTATCTGAATGGCCGGCGCGTGACAGCCAACCTCAAGCCCGTCAGCAGCAAAGGGCATCGGCTGCAGGGCGTGATCACCGGATTGGTTCGCGGCGAGAATCGGCTCGAAGCGTTGCTCAAAGGCCGTTGGGATCGGGACGCGCTCAGGCTGATCAATCATCCCATCACCGGCCCGATGTTCTCCGGCCCACAGCAACATCCCTTCGTGTGTACAACGACCCAAGGCGCGGTAGGTCGCCAGCCCATCGTGGAGAGCGCGACCCCGCCGGGCACGCGGGTCTTCGACGCGGCCGGCAACGTGATTGGATACAGTCGCGATTGTTCGATCGAAACCTTTGTCACTTATCTATATAGGACCACGGCGAACGCCTGGGCGCCCATGCCAGCCGATGGCAGCCGGCCCGCCGATCTTGCGCAGGTGACATTGCCGGACGGCCGCACGGTGGATTTCGTCGTGCGTCGTGAAGTCGGATCGATCAATCGGTTCCTTTATAGCTTCGCCATGCTGGCGCCGGCGAACGAGCAGCCGGGCAAGCTCGATCTGAGCCGCTGGAACGGCCGGTTGCTGTATTGGTTTCAGGGCGGCGTGGCCATCGGCCATACGCAGGGCACGGTGCACAGTGGCTCGCTGAACCCGGACATCCTGCGGCTCGGCTATGCGATTGCCCATTCCAGCGGCAACAACACCGGCACGCATTACAACCTGGCGGTGGCGGGCGAGACCATGATGATGACCAAGGAGCGTTTCATCGAGCGCTATGGCGTGCCGACCTACACGGTCGGTCTCGGCGGCTCTGGCGGCGCCATTCAACAGTACGTCATCGGTCAGAACCAGCCCGGCTTGCTGGATGCGCTGTTGCCCGTGCAGTCCTATCCCGACATGGTGACGCAGACCATTCACGTCGGCGATTGCGAGCTGCTCGAGCACTACATGGATGCGACCGATCGCGCCAACCCCAAATGGCGCGTCACTAAGAATCGCAGCTGGCTGGTCGGCTTCAATGCCGAGGAGGGCTTCGACGATGTGAACGATCCTTTGGCGCAGCTGAAGGTGGCGCTCGGCTACAGCACCGCGCTTGGCACGACCGAGTGTGTGCCGGCCTGGCGCGGCCTGTCGCCGCTCGCCATGAACCCATGGTATGGCCAGGCGCCGAATCAGCAGAACTACGAGCCGCAGTCTGCCATCGCGGCGATTCGCTGGACGCACTGGGACGATCTGCGGAACATCTACGGCGTCGATGAGACCGGCGCGGCGCGTCCGACGTGGGACAACGTGGGCGTGCAGTACGGATTGCGTTCCTTGCAGGAGAGCAAGATCACGTTCGAAGAGTTTCTGAATCTGAACTGGCACGTCGGCGGTTGGAAACAACCGAATGAAATGGTGCAGGAGGGATTCCCCTTCCTGGGCACTTCGCCGGAGGAGATCAACAAGGCGCTGACGGTACCGGGCTACTTCGATCCGTGGAGTCGGCGCAATATGAATCTCAGCACCGATCCGGCCAAGCCTGCGCCGCGCACCGAGGCCGATCTCAGACCGATTCGCAATGCCTACACCTCGGGCATGGTGTTTCAGGGGCAGCTCGATCGGCCGACCATCGATCATCGCCAATACATGGAACGCGAGCTCGACATGCACAACGTGCATCAGAGCTTCGCTGTACGTCAGCGTGTGCTGGAACGCATGGGCAACAGCGACATGCTGGTGATCTGGTTCACCGACACCATGCCGGGCCTGCCGAAGGCGAGCCAGTCCATGGATGCAATCCTGGTCATGGAAGAGTGGATGAGAAACATCCAGAAGAATCCGCACAAAGGGATTCGACGCAATCGTCCGGCGCGCGCCGTCGACAGCTGCTTCGATGTCAATGGTCAGCTGATCTATGCAGGCGACGATGCGTGGAACGGCATCCTCGATGACAAGCCCGCGGGTCCGTGCACGCAGCGCTTCCCGATCTACTCGACTTCAAGGATCGTGGCGGGCGCACCGATCGAGGGCGGCATCTATAAGTGCGCGCTGAAGCCGGTAGAAAAAGCGATCAAGGAAGGGTTGTATGCGCCGTGGACACCGACGGCGCAACAAGTGCAGAAGCTGAAGCAGATCTTCCCGAGTGGCGTCTGCGACTACAGCCGGCCGGATCAGGGACGGCCCCGCAAGCGGCATTGAGTTTCAGATTGTTTGCTCGAGGCCGGACGCGCATCGATGCAGTCGACCGTCCGGCCCGGAATCTCGAAGTCTGGTATCGCCCGATCCAGGCGTCCAGCGATGGGCAGCCTGGATCGGCTTCAAGGTACCCATTCAGATCGCCCGCCGGATGGTGATGCTGCCCAGTTCAGCTTCGCCGTTCTGGCTGCGGTACTCACGCGTGCGGAAGTAACGGGCAAAGGCGATCTTCCAGTTGCCCCAGTGCGCGGCGACTCCGACACCCAGATCGGCAACGACGTCTTCGCGCTCGACACTGGCGCTGTCCTTGAATGTATTGCCATCCAAAGTGATGTCGTGAGCGACGTAGCGAACATCCAGCGCCACGAAGCCGTGTACGCGGACCGTGTCGCTGTAGAGGGCGCCGATGGTCGGCGCGGTGTTCTCCGCGACGGGTAGTGCCGGCGCACTGCCGAAGTTATCCGGAATCCAGCCGCCGATACGCACTTCAGCGCCAGCGTTCACGAAGGTGGTGAGATTGCCGATCGCGCCGCCGTAATGAAAGATCACATCCGACATCCAGGTGGGCTTGGTGAACGTGCGCTTGTGAAGCCGCTGCTGCATCAGGCGGAACACCGGCTCGTCACGCAACTGATGATCCCAGCCGGCGAAGTCCTCGCCACCGACCAGGCTGTGCACGAAGTCCTGCGTTTCTTGTGCGAACGCAGATGGGCCCACCATGCCGACGTTGAAGGTGGTGCTTCGCATGCTGTTCTCGTCGCGGCCGTTATAAGTCACGCCCAGCATCAGCACGCCAGCATAGGGGCGATCGTTCGGATCGGGCGTCTCGAGGCGCCAGTCGCTTGGCGTGAATATGCCCTGACCCAGCGTCATCACCATGTTGTTGTACTCGTAGCCTTGCGGCTGCAGCCATGCCAGTTTGCGATTGAGCCAGCGCGTGCTGCCCGACAGGCGCTGATCCTGGAAGCTCTGGATGGTCGGCGAGACGAAGCCGAACTCCGTGCCGTTCGAGTAGCCGCGATCGGTGCCAGCGAACACGTCGTTGTCGAGGCGCATGTAGGCAGTCATGCCATTGGCGTCGTCGGGCGATTCGCTGGCCTGGCTCAGTGTCGAGCTGCCGAGCGCCAGTGCGATCGAAGCGGCCCAAGCGAGGGAGGGACCAGAGGTGGTGCGCGTTTGCTTGTTCATGATGTTTCCCCGTTTGCGATGCGTCGAAATGACGATCCGTCGTTGCGAGGAAATATCCGCCGTCACGGCGTGCAAGCCGAGTTCAGAGGCGTGAAGCTCAGTGAAGCGTTGCGTCGGTTGTAACAACGTGCCCTTGCACGACTTAACAACTCGTAAAAGCTTCCCTGCTGCGCTAACAGAGGAATGCGGGCAGGTCGAGCGGGAGGAGAGCTAGCTGGGAGCTAGCTGGGAGAGTCAGCTGGGAGAGAGGTGCAATCGTGTCGGAGGATTCGGCGTGTCGAGCAGATCGATCAGCGCTGCAGCGAGCTTGGCCGGGTCGCTCGCCTGCGTGGGTTGGGTAGCCGCTGCCAGCTGACGCATCGCGCCCGCGCTCGTTCGATAGTCCTGGATGTTTCGGGAGCTGGCCGAAAGCGATTTCGGATCCAACGAGTTCGTGTGAAAATGCTCCGGCGCGACGACCGTGACATGGATCCCGACGGGCTTCAGTTCTTGAGCCAGCGCTTCCGTCAGTGCTTCGACTGCAGATCGGGTCGAGCAGTACACGCCGCAGCCGGCATGAGCGACATCTCCGCCGACGGAACATACATTGATGACATGACCGGTGCGTCGACGCCGCATGTATGGCAGCACCGCGCGCGCGACGGCCAGCACGCCGAACACGTTGGTGCGATAGATGGCTTCGATTTCCTTGCCGGACGCTTCCTCGACGGCGCCGATCAGAACGTAGCCCGCGTTGTTGATCAACACGTCGATGCGCCCGAAACGGTCCACCGCGGCCATGGCCGCGGCGTGCGCTTGCGCCTCGTCAGTGACATCGAGTGCGACCGGCAGCGCGGCGGGATGATCCCGATACCGCTCCACCAGCGCCTGTGGATCCGGAGCAGTCGCCACCACCGAATGGCCTCGGGCGAGGGACTGCTCGACGATGGACTCGCCGAAGCCCCGGTTGGCTCCGGTGATCAGAACGACCTTACTGCTCATGCGCGACACATTGAGGCCGCGGCGGGGTCGGGACGAGTTTTGACCCGTGAATCGGTGTGAATCGCTGTAAACGCCCCGGCAGTCAGGCGGATTCGAGCCCCGCCATGACCTGTAACAGCTTGTTCTCCCAGCTCGGTGTGCCTTCGCTGCGGGCCAGCTCCAGGCCGCGCCGGACGCACTCGGCGGCGGCCTCGCGTTGCCCGGAATCGAGCAATATTTGCGCCTTGATCCGGTGCATCTCCGGCAGATCGTAGGACCGACCCACGGCTTCGCGCTGGGCGATCGCCTGGTCCACCACGTCGAGCGCGGCGCCCGGCTCGCCGGTGGCGCGCAAAGCATCCGCCAGGATGGCCGAACAATACGGCGCTTGAGCGACCTGTCGTTCCCGATTCAGTCGTTGAGCGGCGTCCCTCAGCAGCGGCACCGCGGCCTCATGGTCGCCCAGACCGTGCAGCAACTCGCCTTTGAGCATCTTGCCGCCGGCGAAATAGGGCTCGAGCAAGTAGTGATGCGAGGTATCGGCCAGGCGCTCGATGGCCTGCTCGGCCTCGACCCAGCACTCTCTCCACAGGTACACCGACGTGGCATAGAGCAGGGTGAGGCAGTACGACACGGGATGTTTGAGCTTGGCGCCTTCGTCGATCGCCTGCGCCGCGACCTGCAACGCCTTGTCGGTTTGTCCGGTGAGCCACAGGAGTCGCGCGCGGACCGCAAGACCGGGCGTGCGCTGGTCGTAGCCGAAGTAACGTTTTCGGGTGCCGGGCGGGGCGGTCGGATGTGACATGGCCGCATCACAACTTGCCAAAGCCGCGACCTGATCTCCGGCCAGGTGCAGGGCCATGCCCAGCATCCACTGCGCGCTGGCCATCTCAGCATGATTGGCCACTTCGGCGGCCGAAGCGGCGGCATCGCGCGCTCCAGGGAAGTTTCCGGTCCGAGCCGAGAACGCGTGCATGCCGGTGAGGAACTCGAACTGCCCCCGCTGGTCGCCGAATTTGCGAGCCAGCTCCAGGCCGCGCACGATTTGCAGCCGCACTCGCTCATCGTTGCCCAGAGAAAACATCGTCGAGACGGACAGCGTCCTGAGCAGCTGCGACTCGTGGATGCTGTCTCGATCCGCATCGATGAGCCGTTCCAACGCTCGCGAGCTCCAGACACGAGCCTCGGCCAGGAGCGACCAGCGCAGAATCACTCTCGTCGCAGCGACGCTCAGGTCTCGCGCGATGGCTGGATCGCCTTGCTCGGAGAAGCTCCATTCGAGCGCCGAGCGAATGTTGCCGAGATCACGACTGTCCAACGCGCCCGGCGCGGAGGCGTTTTCAGACTCGCGACAACGCAGCGCGAAGTAGCGCGCGTGTCTTGCGGCAATGAGCTGCGCTTCTCCGCTCTCGGTGAGTTTGAGCAGCGTGTAGGCACGCACCATTTCGAGCAAACGATAGCGAGGCTGGCCTTCGGTGATGCGCATCGACACCAGCGATTTCGCCACCAGGCTCGCGATGATCTCGATAGTCGCGGAGGAATCCTCGTCCTCCTCGCCGACGATGGCCAGGGCGCCGGCGAGGCTGAATTCGCCCATGAACACCGACAATCGGCGTAGCACCTGTTGCTCCTGGTCGCAGAGCAGGGAGTAACTCCAGTCGAGGGTGGCGCTCAGCGTCTGATGTCTGGGCAAGGCCGTGCGACGGCCACGCCATGCCAACGCGAGTTGCTTCTCCAGCAACTCGGCCGTGCCGCGAATGCCGAACACGCTGACCCGCCCGGCGGCGAGTTCGACGGCCAATGCAATGCCATCCAGGCGGCGGCAGATCTCCGCGACGATCGGCGCTTCCTCATCGCTCAAGGTGATCGGCCCGGCGGTGGCGCCGGCGCGTTCCAGGAACAATTGAACGGCAGGATATTCGAGAGCGCGCGCGGCGGTCATGTCATCCGTCGTTTCCGGCGTGCCGAGCGGTTCGAGCGCATAGACATGCTCGCCTTCGACATTGAGCAGTTCGCGACTGGTCGCAAGGATGTGGACGCGCGGCGCTTCGACGAAGATCCGCTCGGCGAGAGCGCCGATCGCCTGGATCACGTGCTCGCAATTGTCCAGGAGCAACAGCAGATTGGTCTCGCGCAGGAAGGCCAGGATTTCAGGCGTCGGATCTTCTTTGCGAACGGTCAATCCGAGCGTGGCGGCAATCGCATTGGGCACACCGGCGGCATCTGTGACCGCGGCGAGGTCGACGAACACCGCCGCGGTGAACTCCGGACTGAGCAGGTGCGCGACGCAAACGGCGACGGTCGTTTTGCCGAGGCCGCCGGGGCCCACGATAGTAACGAAGCGAGTGCCTCGGACCTGTTGTGTCAGGGCGGCGATGGCGGAATCGCGGCCCACCATGCGGGTCAATCGCGCTGGCAGAGAGGAGGCGACACGAGCGGGGGCGCGCTCCGAGGTGGAAGCCGGCGATGCCGGCGCATGAGGCGTCGATTCCGATGGGACGTTCGAATGGGGCGTGGAGACGGGAGCGACGAACGAATAGCCGCGGCCGGGAACATTGGTGATGTAACGAGCGCCGTCAACGCCGTCGGTGAGCGCTTTCCTGAGCGCGGCCACGTGCACGCGAAGGCTGCTTTCCTCGACGATCACATCCGGCCACACTCGCGCGACCAGAGTTTTCTTGCCGATCACCTCGCCAGCGCGCTCCACCAGCGTGATCAAAATGTCCAATGCACGGCTGCCGATTTCGACGGGTGCACCGTCTCGTAACAAACGGCGCTCGATGGCATGCAGCCGAAACGGACCGAAATGGTACTCGCGTGCGGGTGAAGGGGGCGGGCCCATGGTTCGAGTCTCGAGTTCGCGCGGGAAGCGTGGATGATACCGCGTACGCGGGACGGTAGCAGTGAATGCACTGATACCACGGCCCGCGGCGCCGTAGCGTAATGACCCGGTCAACGGATCGGAGGTGTGTCATGGCAAGCAGCGGACTACTCATCCGGATGGACGCAATTCATGGCAAGGAGCGCGAGGTCGAGCAATTCCTGCGTTCGGCCGTGCCTCTGGTGGAGGAGGAGATCGGCACCACCTCCTGGTTCGCCGTGCGTTTTGGGCGTGGCGAGTACGGAATCTTTGACACGTTCCTGGATGATGCCGCGCGCGAGGAACATCTGGCCGGGCCGGTCGCCGTCGCCTTGCGAGAGCATGGCGACAACCTGTTCGATTCCCCGTTGCGCATCCAGCGGGTGGAAGTGCTGGCCGACAAGATGCCGGTCACGCATCCGTTCCCGGACACCAAGGGCATCCTGCTCACCTTCAAGCCCAAGAGCGGTCACGAAAAGGAAGTGGAAGAGTTTCTGGTCGACGCCAGGCGCATGGTGATGGAGGAGCCGAACACCGCCGCCTGGTTCGCTCTCAAGACCGAGAACGGTGAGTACGGGATCTTCGATGTCTTCCCTGACAACGGTGCGCGCTTCGTGCACCTGGTGGGCCACGTGCCGCGCGAGCTGGCGAAACACGCCATGTCGTGGCTGGGCTCGGTGCCAGAGGTCGAGTTGGTCAGCGTGCAGGCCGAGAAGCTCGGGGTGTGACCGCGGCTGTTTGAAATAACGTGATCGCAATGTCATCGAAGCCCACCGCGCGCACGTGGAAATGAATGCCTAGGCAGCCGACACGACAAGGAACTTTCCCGACAAACATACGTTAGTCATGTGTGTTGTCAGCTACGTGTGTGAGAGCGGGCGCCACAGCGCGGACACGACCGGACTTCCGGTCATTGCTGCTGCTGATTCCATTGGCCCTGAGCGCGGCCTGCGCTCAGAATCCGCAAGTCGAAACTCCTGAACGGACGCCACCGATCGTCACCCGACAGCGAGCGCTGTCCGAGCACGAGAGCGATCCGTTGCTCAAGGCGGCGCTGGAGGATTACAAGAACGACGCCCAAGTGCGCGAGCTCGTCAGTGCCGTGCGGCGCTATTCGTCGGCGCCGTTGACGACGGGCAATCGCGTCGGCGTGCTCATCGACGGGCCGCAGACCTATGCCTCCATCGAAGCGGACCTGAAGGCGGCCCGACATCACATTCACCTGGAGACCTTCATTTTCGGCGCCGACGATATCGGCCGGAAGTTCGCAGATTTGCTGGCGCGCAAGCGCAAGGAAGGCATCGAAGTGCGCGTGCTCTACGACAGCATCGGCAGCATGGAAACCCCGAAAGATTTTTTCGAGCAGCTGCGTCGGCAGGGCATCGAGGTGCGCGAGTTCAGACCGATGAATCCGGTCAAGAACCCGCGCATCTGGGACATTCACAATCGCGATCATCGCAAGATCATCGTGATCGACGGCCAGGTGGGCTTCACCGGCGGCATCAACATCGATAACACCTATTCGAGCGCGTCGACCAGCCGGCCGGGGCCGAAGCGCGGCGTCGAAGACGGCTGGCGCGATACCCACCTGCGCATCGAGGGCCCGGCGGTCAAGCAGCTGCAGACGTTGTTTTTGCAGTCCTGGGCGGAAGCCGGCGATCCGGTGCAGGCGACCGACGGCGATCGATACTTACCGTCGCCGCGATCGGCCGGCGACACGCTGGTCACCATCGTTGCCAACGATAGCGAAAGCGAGGACCGCTCCCTGTACGGCACGTATCTCGCGGCGTTCAAACATGCCAGCAGCCGATTGTGGATCACGCACGCCTACTTTGCTCCCAACGACGAGCTGTTGGATGCGATGGCGGATGCCGCGCGTCGTGGCGTCGATGTGAGGCTCATCGTGCCGGCGTTCACCGATTCGCGGCTGGTGCTCAATGCCACTCAGTCGACGTTCACGCCCCTGCTGAAGGCGGGCGTGAAGATCTATGAATTGCAAGATGCGCTGTTGCACGCCAAGAGCGTGGTGATCGATGGCACGGTCTCGATCGTCGGCTCCGCCAATCTGGACATGCGTAGCTTCGTGCACAACGATGAAGTCAACGCCATCGTGATCGATCGCGATTTCGGTCGACGCATGGAGCAGGTGTTCGATCGCGACCAGCGCGCGGCGAGCCCGGTCACGCTGGAACGTTGGAAGAAGCGCTCGCTGTGGCAGCGAATGAAGGAGTTCAGCGTCAAGCTGTTCGGCTACTGGCTGTGACACCTTGCCAGGCGCGCATGAACTCCGCGCGTTGCGTGGCTTCGTCGTCGTGATAGCGCGATGAGAAATGAAACGGATGCGCGTCTTTGACTGACGCCAATCGGGCGACGGCGCCCGCTTGCGCCGTGGTGAGATGAGACTTGCCGGCGGCTAGCTCCTGGTCTGCTTCCAGGAACACCGCTTCGATGAACAGCAGGTCCGCGTCGGCGGCGAAGTCGATCAGGCGTTGCCGATTGGCGTCGGTCCAGCCCACGTCGGTGATGTAGCAGACCTTCTGGCCGGGCACGAACTCCAGCACGTCGCGTTTCAATTCGCCCAGCGAGAACGTTTCTTCGCGGAAGCCGTCGCGCGTGCGCCATCTGACGTGAATGGGTGTGTCGTCAGGCGCGTCCGAGCGTGCTTGTTTTTTGAGCTCCGTCAGCCACGGGCCGGTGGGCAAGCCGCGGCTCTCGAGTCGATTCTTCCACACGTTGATGTGCGTGCTCTCCTCGAAGCGGAAGGCAAGTGATGTGATGTCGTGATGGTCCAGCGCCACAGTGCGCACCAGGAATTGTTCGTCTCGCAGGAGCACCCCGTCGTCGGCTGCGATGTTTGAAAGCGGCTCGCGCTGGAATCGGTCACGACTGCGGAAGCGGGCGCGCGCGACGGTGCCGTCCGTTCGCATCTCATGCGCCTCGATGACGAAATCTACGCTGTAGTTCTGCACCAGATTCCAGGTGTACGCCGCGAGCTTATGCTCCACCTGCGAAATGAAATGCTCCGGTCCGTACAGACGCACGCCGGTATCGCGGCCGAGACATACGCGCAGCAGGTGATCGAAGCCCGCGAAATGGTCCATGTGCGTGTGGCTCACGAACACATCGCTCACTCGCAGCAGCACGCGCGTGGAGAGCGATCGTACGTCCCCGATATCGAAGAGCAGGGCGCGCCTCTGGAACTTCAGGTCGATGCACACGCCCGGGTCGCCCCACACTCCGTTGACCAGCCTGGCGTGATAGATCGGTCGCATGCCCGCGCAACGCCGTCACACCGGTGAAGTTCCTGCGCCTGTCACTGTCCGGGGATGGGCAGGCACTCCATGACTTCCACCGACTGGCCCGGGAAGATGGCGAAGTGCGGATGATTCTCGAACATGCGCGCCGCCGCCTCGTGGGACTCGGCCTGGACCACCACATAGCCGACCAGATTATTGGTGATGTCGGAAACGCCTGACCGATCGATCTGCTTGGTCTTGCCGAGCGGTCCACCTTGCGCCACCACGACCGCCTGGTGCTTCTGCATCCAGGCGCCCCAGGCCTGCATGCCTTCCTGCTCGCGCTGCTTGCGCTGAGCTTCGGGCATCGCGTCCCACTGTGCTTTTTCCGGCGCGGTGGCCGCGCCGGTGTAGACCGCTAGGAAAGTTTTCATGTGGCCCTCCTCAAAAAAATTGCGACTCGATGCGGCCGGGAACCGCTGGCGCTGCGCTTGTCCAATCGGTTCCGAGCCCGGGCTCGGTACTATAATTCTCCACGGCGGCCGGGACGACCCGCGCGGCTGTTTTAGCACGAGGGACGACCCTCGCGATCATGGAGCGCACCATGAATGGTGCTCGCCGGCATCGTCGGATTGAAGATGAGCTCAGCTCGAGGACGGCGCTGACGCTTGGGCGGCGCCCGGAATCTCGTTCAGCGCCTTGCCTTCGCTGCGAGGCTTGCTGAACGGCGTCGGGCGCGTCGGCGCTTGCGGCGTGTTGCGAAGGAGCATTCCCATGCCTGCTTCGTAGCCGCCGCCGGCGACCTCGAGCGCGAAGCGTTCGGCATCGCGCTCGCGAATGGTGTCGATGACCTCTTCGATCTCCGCATCTTCCATGCCCAGCTGACGCAGGGCTGCGCCACCAAACTGCAGTGCCGATTCGAATGTTTCCCGGATGTGGTAGTCGACGCCCGCGCCGACCAACAGTCGCGCGTGCTCTCGATCGAAGGCGCGCACCAACAGCTTCGCTTGTGGGAACTCGGAGCGGACGAGTTCGACGATGCGATCGGACGCTTTCCGATTGTCGACGCACACGGCAATCGCTCTGGCATTGCCCGCACCGGACGCTCGTAGCACATCCAGACGGGTGCCATCGCCGTAATACACGGTGAAGCCGAAGCCCTGGGCGGCGCGGATCATCTCGATGTCCGAATCGATGATGCTCACATCGACGCCGCGCGCGAGCAGGGCCTGGCTCACCACCTGGCCGAAACGGCCGAAACCGATCATGAGCACGCTGCCGGTGAGGCCTTCGGCGATGGGAATGCCGTCCAGCGACTGGCGCGCTGGCTGTATGAAGCGGCGGACCACGATGACGACCAGCGGCGTGAGCACCATCGAGAGCACCACGATCGCGGTGAAATTCGCGTTCACCTGGGCGTCGATGAGTCCGCGGGCGGAGGCGGCGCTGTAGAGAACGAAGGCGAACTCGCCACCTTGGGCCATCAACACGGCGCGATCCAAGGCTTCGGGATGCGAGCTGTGGGTGAGCCGGGCGACGAAATAGATGCACAGCGCCTTGGTCAGCATCATCGCTGGGACGGCGGCGGCGATCAGCGCCAGGTTCTCGGCGACGACGGACAAATCCAGGCTCATGCCTACGGCGAGGAAGAACAGGCCGAGGAGCAGACCGCGGAATGGTTCGACGTCGGCTTCCAGCTGATGCCGGAAAGTCGATTCGGAAAGCAGCACGCCGGCGAGGAATGCGCCCATGGCACTGGATAGCCCGCCGGCCTCCATCAACAGCGCCGAGCCGAGTACGACCAGGAGCGCGGCGGCGGCCATCACTTCGCGAGTGCGAGCGGCGGCGAGCAGGCTGAACAGCGGGTTGAGTAGCCAGAGGCCGGCGAAGATCAGCGCCGCCAGCGAGCCGATGCCGGTGACGATGGCAAGCCAATGGGGAGTGTCAGTGGCGGCGGCGACGCTGGGCGAAAGGAAACTGACGAGCGCCAGCAGGGGCACGATCAGCAGATCTTCGAACAGCAGCACGGAGACCATCTTCTGGCCGTGCGGGAGGGCGATGTCGCCGCGCTCGGCGAGCAGTTGCATGACAATGGCGGTCGAGGTGAGCACGAAACCGGCGCCGCCGACGAATGCCACCACCGGTGAGAAGCCGAACGCCATGCCAACGCCGGTGAGGCCGAGCGTGCAGGCGCCGATCTGCAGGGCGCCGAGGCCGAAGATCTGTTTTCGCAGGTGCCACAGATGGGACGGGCGCATCTCCAGGCCGATGATGAAAAGAAACATCACGACGCCGAGTTCGGCGAAGTGCAGGATGGCTTGGGGGTCGGAGAACAGACCCAGGCCGAAGGGGCCGATCAGCAGGCCGGCGGCGAGGTAGCCCAGCACCGAGCCCAAGCCCAATCGTCTGAACAGTGGCACGGCGATGACGGCGGCGCCCAGCAGGGCGACTGCGCTGATGAGCATGTTGGAGTCTTGTTCGGGGGCCATGTCGTTAGCCTGTGCGAAGAAACGGATGGTCTGCGTCGGCGGCTTGCAGCGGCAGGGCGGTGGTACCGGCCGTGGCTCGATGCCTTCCGATCAGACGGCACTGGTACCGGCCCCGCTTCGATGCCTGCGTATGGGGCGACGCAGTCGCGGGGTTAGCTTGCGCGCGCAGGCTGAATCATATCGATCTGATGGCGCACGCGCAGGGGAAAGTCGTGGAGCGCGCACGATCGTGATAGTCGAGGGTCAGCGCGACTTGGGTGAGCGCTGGAACAGGTCGGCGACGACCGAGCGAAGCCAGCGGTTGCGTTCGTCGTGGTGGAATTTTCGGTGCCAGAACTGTTTCAGGTCGATGCGTGGTGAATCGAAGGGCAGGCCGACCACTCGAAGTTGGGCGGATACGCGGGAGAAGTAGCGGGCCAGGGGTTCGGGCACGGTCACGATCAGGTCGGATTGCGCAACGATGATGGGGGCGCTGGAGAAGTGTGGCGTCGTGAGCACCACCTGGCGGCGCAGTTTGCGACGAGCCAGATACCGTTCGATCACCTCTTCAGTGCGACTCTCCGCACGCACCACGGCATGTTCCAACTGCAGATACTGCTTCAACGTGAGCTTGCTGGCCGTGACTGGATGATCCGACCGCAGCAGGCTCGCGAACGTATCCGAGAACAAGGTCTGCTGAAAGAAGTTGTGCTTCTTCAGATCGGGAAAGTAACCCATCGCCAGATCGATGCTGCCCGCCTCGAGCCCGGCCGCCACATCGTTGGCTGGCAAACTCACCGCACGCACTGCTGCGCGAGGGGCAAGCCGGCGAAGCTGCTTCAACAGCGAGGGCAGAAACACCACTTCGCCCACGTCCGACAAAGCAAGACTGATGGTCTGATGGCTGGTGGCGGGATCGAACGTCGGGGCCGCGACGATATCCGAGCCCACGCGTCCTAGAACGAACCGTGCCGACTCGACCAGCGACAACGCTCGCGGCGTCGGTTGCATGTTGTTGCCGGAGCGCACGAACAGCGGATCGTTGAAGAAATCGCGCAGCCTGGCCAAAGCGGCGCTCACGGCCGGCTGGCTCTTGCCGAGCTTCACGGCGGCGCCGCTGACGCTGCGGCACTCATCGAGCGCCACCAGCGTGTAAAGGAGATTCAGGTCCAGCTCGTTCACGATTGCCCCTGTCAGGCCCCTATCAAGCCATGAGCCACTATCCGTTTGGCAAATACAGCGAATATATAGGATCCCGTTGCCCGATCCAGCATGCCCGCCCGAACATCGAGCATTCTGGCTGAAATGTCGAAGGGGAATGAAATGGCGCGGCAGTCTTTGGAGCAGTTGTTGAAGGGCGCCGGCAATCCGGTGCAATGGTTGCGCAACTCGCAGCTGGGCGCGTACGTGTATCCGGTGGTGCCGACCGAGTTCAGCAACTGGCGCACCGAACAGCGCGCCTGGCGAGAAAGCGCGGTGCTGTTCGACCAGTCGCATCACATGGCCGAGATCACGCTCAAAGGGCCGGACGCGCTCAAGTTGTGCTCGTACACCACCATCAACAGCTTCAACAACTTCGCGCCTGGCAAGGCCAAGCAGATGGTGCCGGTCAGCTACGACGGCTACGTGATCGGCGACGGCATCCTGTTCTATCTGGACAAGGACGAACTGCTGTTCGTGGGGCGGGCGCCGACGGTGAACTGGTTGCAGTTCCACGCCGAGACGGGCGGCTTCAACGTGGACTTCATTCGCGACGATCGTTCGCCTTCGCATCCCAATGGCAACGCGGTGCGGCGTCGTCATTATCGTTATCAGATCCAGGGTCCCAAGGCGGCGCAGGTGCTGGAGAAACTGCACGGCGGTCCGCTGCCCGAGATCAAGTTCTTCAACTTCGGCGCCATCAACATCAACGGTCAGCAGGTGCGTGCGCTCCGGCATGGCATGGCGGGCGAACCGGGTCTGGAGATGTGGGGGCCTTACGAGCAGCGCGATGAGGTGCGCGCCGCCATCCTTGAAGCCGGCAAAGACGTGGGCATCGTGGCCGTCGGCTCGCGCACGTATGCGAGCAACACGCTAGAGTCCGGCTGGATCCCTTCGCCGCTGCCGGCGGTCTACACCGGCGCCAGCATGCAGAAGTATCGCGAGTGGTTGCCGGCGGCAGGCTACGAGGGGACCGGTTCTATCGGCGGCAGCTTCGTCTCCGACAATATCGAAGACTACTACCTGACGCCGTATGAGCTGGGCTATGGTCCGTTCGTGAAGTTCGATCACGATTTCATCGGCCGCGAGGCGCTGGATCGGATGATGAAGGAAGGCCGGCCGCAGCGTCGCAAGGTCACGTTCGAGTGGCATGGTGACGATCTCGCCAGAGTCTTCGCTTCCTTGTTCGATCGCGAGCGCGAGCCCTACAAGTTCTTCGATCTGCCGATCGCGAACTACGCTTCGGCGTCCTACGACAGCGTGCTGGACAACGGCAAGCTCGCGGGCTTCTCCATGTTCACCGGCTACAGCTTCAACGAGCGCTGCGGACTGTCGCTGGGCGTGGTCGATGCCGAGGTGAAGACTGGCGATGAGCTCACTTTGCTATGGGGCGAAGAGCAGGGCGGCACGCGCAAGCCGACGGTGGAGCCGCATCGCCAATGTGAGATTCGCGTCAAGGTCGCGCCCGTGCCTTATTCACGCGATGCGCGCGAAAGCTATCAACAGGGTTGGAGAACCCAGCAGCGATAACGCCGATCACTCGTGCTCCGCCTTGCGGCGGAGCTCCTCGGCGACTTCTTCGGCCGGCAGCATCAGCGTCTCGTCGGACAGCACGACGGCTTCGGAGATGGTGGGCGATTCGTCATGCGACTCGCCCGCGCTGACAGCCTGTTTGACCGAGGGCAACGAGCTGTCGGCATTGCGCACCACCTTGAAGGCCTCTTCGGCTTCCAGCGCGCCATAATAGAAATAACCTTGCGCATAGTCGCAGCCCATCCGCTGCAGATCGTTCGCGGCCGCATCGGTTTCGACGATTTCGGCCACGGATTTCAGTCCCAGGCTCGAGGTCATCTGCACGATGGCCGCGGCGATGGCGCTGTTGGCGTGAGCGCTGCCGGCGCGATCCACGAACGGCCGGTCGATCTTCACATAGCTGAAAGGGAACAGCTGCAGATAGCTGAGCGAGGAGTAACCGGTGCCGAAGTCGTCCAGCATCATCTCCACGCCCAGGCTGTGCAGGTCGTCGAGTATGTCGCGGGCCGCGCCGGGGTTGCTCATCAGCCCGCCTTCGGTCAGCTCCAGCTTCAGAATCTCCGGCGGCGTTCCCGTGTCTTTCAAGACTCGCGCGACGAAGGATGTGAACTCGGGATCGCGCAGCGCCGCGGCCGAAATATTCACTGTGAGATAGAAGTCGCGCTCGCGAGGCAGTCGATGACGCCACTCCGCGGCGAGCGTGCAGACCTGCTGGATGGTCCAGCGGGTGATGGGCACGATCAAACCCACTTCCTCGGCGAGCCCGATGAACTTGTCCGGCGTCAACACGCCTTCGATCGGATGCCGCCAGCGCAACAGCGACTCGGCGCCGGCAACCCGCCGATTGCGCAAGTCGACGATGGGTTGATACATCATGTGCAGTTCGCGGCGCTGGAGCGCGACGTGCAGGTCGGCCTCCAGACTCACAAGGCTGGCGGCGCTGCCGCCCATCGCGGGCTGATAGGCCACGGCGGTCGCGGTGTCATGGCGCTTGGCGACGGATAGAGCGATATCGGCCTCACGCACGGCTTCTTCGGCGCGTTGCAGGCCCGAATCGATGCAGGTCACGCCGACGCGAGCGGCGGCGTTGAGGCGATGCTTGCGCAGCTCGAAGGGCTGTTGCAGCTCCCCTTGCAGGATGCCGGCGATGTCGAGCGCGGCGTCCGTCGAGGCAACGTCGAACACCAGCACGGCGAACTGATCGCCGCTCCAGCGCGCCAGCACACATTCGAGCTGCGCGGTGGCTTTCTGGAAGCGACGCGCTGCCTGCACGACGAGCTCATCGCCCGCGGTGTGGCCCAGCGAGTCGTTGATCAATTTGAAACGATCGATATTGATGAGCATCACCGCGAGCCGCTTGCGCCGACGGGTGCGCACTTCTCGCAGCGCGCGGTCCAGCTGATCCATGAAGTAGCGCCGGTTCGGCAAGCCCGTGAACGCGTCGTGATAGCGAGAGTGCTCGAAGCTCTGTTGCAGGTTCTGACGTTCCTCGATCTCCATCGCGAGCTTGCGATTGGTCGCCTGCAACTGCCGGCGGGAGAGGGAGAGCGCATCGCGGGCTCGATGCAGGGCGTGCACCAGATCGTGAGTGGCGAATGCGAGCAGCCAGGCGACCACCGCCAACAACGCGATGGCTGCCGCGAGCTCGCGAGCGGGATACCAGCCGGTCTTCGGTCGTAACGCAAGCTGCACGTATCCACCAGACAATTCCTGCGCGTACGCCTGCGGAAGTCGGATGCGGCTGATGATGGCGTCGGCGAGCGGCTCGATCTTGCTGCTGACAAAGATTCTCGGCGCGCCGCCGGAGCCATCGACCTTGGACAGCTCGAAGTCGTACCCGGCATCGACCATCCGGTTCAGCTGCAGCTTGGAGAGCACTTGATCCAACTCGCCGGCGGAGCCTTGTTGCGCGAGTGTTTGCAACTGCCGCTCCAGGGAGCGGCTGTAGGTCGTGACCAGCGTGCCTGCGGTGGCGCGCATCTGTTCGGCGCGCGCATTGACGCTCAGCGCGATCAGGCGACCGCCGGCCAGCAGCACGACGGCCAGCACCACGAGGGTGAGCCCCCATTGCGAGCCATGCTTGAAGGACGAAAGTTTCATCGCCCTCTCGAGCCGAGGAACGCGGTGAACGTCAGCGTCACCGTGATCTTCTCGCTGTCGGAGACTTTGAGGTAGTCGCCCAGCAGCTGGAACTCACCGCGCTTGAAGGTCCTGCCGATGCCCACAAAGCCTTGCGTGGAATGGGTCGGCGGCAGCACCACGCCCGGCAGAGGGACCAGCACCGCGGGGTTCGCGGTACCGGTGGAGCCGCCGAGGAGCAAGTTGACACGTTTGCCGTAGTAGTCGGCGCGCGCGCTGGTGAGCTCGGTGCCGAGATTGCCGCTGACAGACTTCGCATAGGAAACATTGGTTACGAAGCGCGGTGTCCAGACGTAGGTCAGACCCAGCTCGGGCAGATTGCCATCGGTGGTATCGATCTCGAACTGGCGCGTCTCGAGCTGCACGGAGAATTTGCTGGTGAGCGCCTGGCTGATGCCGAGGACGCCCACCCTGTAGTCGAACTTGCGGCCGACGTCGTCACCCTCGCCGTAGTAGGCCTCGGCCAGAAAAGTGAATCGTGAGCTGGGCTCACCCCGGCCCCAAGCGCCGCGCAGCGAACCGTAGGTCAGCTCGGTGTCCTCGACGAACGTATGATCCACACCGCCGCCCACGAGTGCATTGGGCGTAAGGTAATGCAGATAGCTGAGCGCACCGCCGCCGCCATCGGCATCCGAGTTTCGAAAGTTCGAGACGTTGCCACTCACTGACAACTTGTCCGGCGGGCGCGCGTCGATCTCGGCGGCGGTGGCGGGAATGGCCGCCGCCATCGACGTGAGACACAGAGCAGTGAGCGAAAGCCTCATGGGGGTGTCACCAACGTTGAATTGGAAGCGCTGTTCTTTGGAGCGTCGACGAGCGTGGCCGCCGTGATCTCGCTGCGATCGAGCGCGGCGCGGCCCATCGGCAGGAACGAGACGATGTACAGGCGCTCGTCTTCACCGGGCAGCGGCGTGGCGGAGCAGGTGACTTGATACACGCGAGGGCCAATCTCGATGTGCATCTTGCGTCGCCCGGTGAGGCCCGGCTCCCACCAGCGAGCCGGCATGCCCCCGAGGGTGAGCATCTGCGCCGCGTCGACATCCTTATCCAAGGCGGCGAACAGGGCCTGCGCGGGTTTGTTGAATGAGAGCAGGCGTCCTTGCGAGTCGATCACCAGCATGGCCTGACCGCTGACATCGAGCGCGGCGTGTGCGGTGAACTCCTCGGTCTTGTCGTGAATGACCACGAGAGAGAAGCGTCGTCCCGTCTGCGTGAGGTGCCGCACCTGAACCTCGGTGGCGCGCAGTCGGTCGTCGACTTTGATCATGCTGAGCGGCACGACGCCGCCATTGCCCGTGATCAATTCCTGCACCATTTCCGGATAGGAGAAACGAATGGTCTCGAACAGCGCATGACCGGACAGCGAATCGCCGCTCTGGAACTTCGACGCTCGCGTGCTGGCGCAGACCACCTGCAACGTATCGCTGTCGACGAGCAGCGCAGGCAAGGGCATGGCCTCGATCAGCGTCGTCCAGAATTCCTGCCCTCGCTCGGCTTCTGCGCGTGCGACATCCACGTGCGAATGCAGCCGCTCGAAGATCGTGCCCAGATATTCGGCGGCGACAGCGCAGGCGAACATCAGGATGGTGAAGACTTGCAGCAACACCGCGTAGAACGCGGACGGCGCATAGAAGCCAGGGAAAGGCGAGCTCGCGGCGGCGCCCTGCTGGCCGAGGATCACGGCGAGGGACGCGCCGATGGTGCTGAGGCCGGGCACGTACCACCGCAGCTCGGGAGCTTGCGCCAGCGCCACGACACCCGCGACCACGATCGCAATCAGCGCCATCAAGTACGGTTGCCAGCGCGATAGAAAGATGGCGCCCACCACGGGCAGCACGAAGACCATGAGGAAGGCCGGGTTCTGCAAGCCGCCGGCGTTCATCCAGACGAATCCCACTACGAGGATGCCGGCCACATGCAGCAGCGTGAGCACCGGGCGGCGTTCGCCGACACGTGCAGGCTTGCCGACCACCGTAAATGCGATGTGAATCGCGCCGAGCGCAAGCAGCCCGAGGCAGGCGGCGACGAAGTTGATATCGAGCGCGCTGACCAGCCAGGGCACCACCGTTGCGAGCAGAATCGCGAAGATGGTCAGCAGCCACGTGTCATCCAGAAGATGGATGCGTGGATCGGTCCACGTCGGCGCGGGTATCAGCTGTGTGTCACCGATGTTCATCGCTGCACGACTCCACCGGACGCCTTCGCGTTGCCGGCCGCGACTGTGGCCGAGCCGATCTTGAAATTGTTGCCTTCGAGAAACGGTGCGGAACGAATCTTTTCTCCGCCACCCTCGGGCTCGAAGTCGATCACCTTCAGCGGCAGTCCGCGCGGCCGCATCACCTGGTTGCCGCGCAGAATGGGCGAATCGCCGATCACGTCGATGCCGGTGACCTTCGGCTCGATGATGGTGTTGTCGATGGCGCTGCTGGGATTGCGTGGCGTGCCGAGTACGAACGCCAGGCCGTAGCCGCTGTTGTGAATCCGATTGCCGCGCACCAGGGTGTCGGCGGAGCCTTTGAGCATGATGCCGTAGGCGGCGAGGCCGTCGAACTCGTTATCTTCGATCACGACACCGCGTGCATTCTCGGCGACGATGCCCATGGCCGCGCCGCGACTGATACGATTGCCGCGCGCGACCGCACCAGTGCCCATCAACTGCATCGCCGCTTCCTGCGAGTCGAGCAACTCGTTGCGTTCCAGCAGCACCGACACGTTCGCAGTCAGGATGCCGATGCGCTCCTTGCTGAAACGATTGTCGCGAATGCTGATGCTGCCGCCGCCATTGTCGGGCTCGCTGCGCACCGCCCAGAGCCCGGCGTCACGATGCCCGGAGAACTCGTTCTTCACCACCACGGCGTTGCGGTTGGAGGCGGCGAAGCGCACGCCGACCCGATTGTTCGCGAAGCGATTGCGCTCGAGCATGATCTGGTTGGAGTTCTCCGCCACATCGACGCCGACGTCGCACGACTCGATGGTCGTCGTTTGCAGCTTGAAGCGCTCGGCGCCGCGCAGGACGATGCCGGTCGCCTTGCAGTCGCGGATACGAACATTCTCGATCGAGACATTCGCGCCGGCGACATCGAGCACCGCGCCGGTGGACAACGTGCTACCGTCGATCTCGGTGCCTTGCTCGTCGCCGACGAGGCGGATGCCATGCGCGTTCGCCAACGGCGGGAGCGTGGAGGCCAGCGTGATCTTGGGGACCTGCAACGCGATGACGACTTCAGTGTCGGCCGCGGTGGCTTTGAACAACGCTTCACGCAAGGAGCCCGGGCCGCGGTCGTTGCCGCTGGTGACATCGATCGAGGCGGTGTTGGCTGCCTGGCCGGGTGTTTTCTCTCGCGACTCGTACCAGTAGCCGAGCCCGACGAAGACCGCGAGCAGCACGAACACCGCGATGGAGATGCTGGAGCGACGGCTAAGCGGCATGGGCGCCTCCGGTACGCTGCAAGACGAACACCGCGTGCCACGACTGTTGCACGGCGACCCTGCCGAAGATCACGTCGATGGGCGTCGACAGCAGCGTCACCGCCGCGATGGCCGACACCGCGAGCGGGCGAGGCAGCCGTCGCAGATGGGGCAACAACCAGGTTTTGAACGGCGCGGGATCGACGCCGCTGATGGCGCGCAGCTCGACGCCGGCCTCTGCGAACAGATCCAGGTAGACACTGCGCTGGCGGGCTCGGAACACCGTGGTGTCGCAGTGCTGAGCGACATCCACAGGCGCAGCTTCCAGCAACACCATTCGTCCACCCGGTGCGAGATGACTCGCCATGCGCTGCGCGGCCGAGCGCAGCGCTTCCGGATCGAGAATGTGCTGAAGCACGGTGACGCCGAGAATCAGATCGAATGTTTCTCCCGCATCGAGCTGCGCCAAGTCCTGCACCAGGAAGCGACAGCGGTTTGAAACATTCTTGAGCTCGGCGCGACGCCGGGCTTCGGCGATCATGGTGGGGCTCAAGTCCATGCCCGTGACGCTGCCGCCTCGTTTGGCGAGCAACGTGCTCCAGCGCCCGACGCCGCAGCCGACATCGAGCACCCGCGTGCCGGGTTGGATGTTCAGCCAGGGACGCAGCGCCAGGTGCTGGCTATAATGGATCATGCGGTTGTAGAACTCCGGCATGCCGTACGAGCACACGGCCGCAAGCCCCGAGCCTTCGGCGGCGAAACGCCGCGCGCGATCTTCCCAATAATGTTGGGGCAGGTAGTGCTCGGGCGCCGGCGCGCCCCGGGCGTTCACATGGGCATTCACGGGGGCATTCACAGGGACGTTCAAAGGGGCGTTCATGAAGCCTTCCGCATGAGACTGGTTTTCTCTTCCAGGGGCAGCGTCGTGCTGGCGCTGGGCAGCGGCTCGTAGTGATCGCGGTACACCCGGCGACCCCACAACTTCATCGCCAGCCAGTTGACGTAACCGACCGTCATCGGTGCGATGTGAGTAAGGGCGTAGAACAGGTACAGGGGCACGATGGGCGCGATGTAGGCGCGCTCCTGTTTGGGCACCACGGTGAACAACGCGAACACGCCAAGGGCGAGATAGCTGCCAATGGCCGCGATGAAGTACGTCGGGTTGATCAGCGCGTTTTGCGGAACCAGGTTCGCCAGGAACAGATTGTCGAAGCCGCTGATGAAGCTCAGCACCAGCAGCAGGGCGCTGATGATCTTCAACGGGTGAACGATCAGCGACAGGCCGCCCAGGTAGATCACGAAATGATACATGGCGAACGGGGTTCGCTTGCTGATGCGCCAGATCTCGCTGAAGCGCTCGACGTACACCTTCAGCAGCCCGTAGTACCAGCCCACGCGCTGCGAGAACCAGCGTCGCACGTTGCCCGGGCCTTCCGTGCTGACCACCAACCGACCATCGTAGTAGATGCGCTCGCCGTGGCTCAGCAGGATCAGCGCGTTCTGCAGATCCTCGGCGTAGACCGAATGGGTGTGCTCGGCAAGGGCCCGTTCCAGCGCGCTGCGCCGATAGCAGGAAACACCCGAGGTGATGCTGTAGTCGGCCAGGCTTTCACGCCCGATGCGAAACGCCAGCGCATATTCGAAGGCCTGGAACCGCGCGAGGAAGCCGTCTGGCTCGATCATCACACGCGGGCACACGGCCGCGGCGCCGGATTGCTGGAAGTCGCGAATGAACCGCTCGAAATCGATGCGACTGCCGCCGCTCTTGTCGCGAATGCGAATGTCTGGATCGACCACCAACACGGTTTCGATATGTGGCGGCAGACGTTCCAACAGGCGGCGGATCGCGCCGGGTTTTTTACGATTCACGCCATCGTCGAAACAGCGCCAGCCCGCATGGCGCAGACGGAGCACCGTCGCATCGGTGGAGCCGTCACTGATCAGCCACACCTTGTCGCGATAGGGCGCGAACGCGTCCATGAACTCATCGAGCAGCGGCTCGAGATTGTAGATGGAGGCGATGATGGCGTACGGACGCACCGGGACCAGTTGCCGCGCGCCGCTCGGCAGTGCCGCAGATAAATCGATGGACAAGTGACGATTCTCTTCGGTGGGCGCGGTGGCGATGTGCCGGCGACGCACATGCAGGCGCAGAATGAAATCCAGCGCGTCGGTGTAGACGATCAGATTCGCCAGTCCGTACACCAGCAGCGAGAAGCTCGCGGTCTGCAGATTCGCCGCCGACAGCGCGATCCAGCCGGCGAGCAACGCACATACCCCCAACGGGGCCAACAGACTCCAGGGGGTATTGAATTTCACGCTATCGCGACGGCACGTTTGGCCGTCGCCCTCCTGTCCTGAGGTAAGCGGGACTCGAGCTCGGCGCGCACCTCCTGCTCGGAGGCGACGTCGATTCCATGTTGAGCGAGAACCGGCACACCGGCGAGGATCCATACCAGCGAGCGCAGCCGTGAGGGCAGGTGCGCGGCGCGAGGTTGCAGCTCTGCCAGCACCGCTTCGAAATTGCGCTCGATCTGCAAAATCACTTCGCGCACCGTGGGATCCATGGGCAGGATCTTGGCCGGCTGCTCCCATTCGATGTGGGTGCCGTCCACCTGCCGATGCGCATATTCGGTGTGCGGACGAAGCGCGGGGTCTCGCGCAAAGGCCGCGCCCGAGAACGGAATGACATAGGGATACATACCGATCTCACAACCTTGCCGCAGCCATCGATACGCTTCGCGCAAGGTCTCCGCCACGTCCTCGAGCGTCGCGCGCGGCGAGCTCAGAATCAGATCCAGAAACGGCGTGATGCCCAGCTTCAAAGTCTCGGTCAACATCGGCTCGATGTGACGATGGATCTGGCCCTTGTTGAATTCATTCAACACGTTGCGCGAAAAGTTTTCGATGCCGAAACCGAGTACGCGGAAACCGGCGCGGCGCATCGCACTCAGACGCTCCTCGCTCATGGCGTCGATGCGATTGGTGCTGATGAACTGCAGATGCTTCGGCAGCTCGCCGGACTGCTTGGCGGCCACGATGCCCTCGCACAGCGGCAGCACGCGGCGGTCCTTGGAGAAAACGAAAATGTCGTCCTGGAAGATGATGGTGCGCACTCGCGGATGCGTCGCGACGATGCGCTTGATCATCGCGAGACATTCATCGGCATCCAGCCGGGCGATCGAAGCCACGCTGCCTTGCGCCTCGTGCAGAAAATTGGTCGAAGAACAGAACGTACAGCCCATCGGGCAGTAGTTCAGCGTGATCAGACGCACCGAGCGGATTTCCGCCAGCGCCGCTTCCCGCGCCGCTTTGGTGGGCAGGCCGCCGACGCGATAGGCCGCTTCGAGCCTTTCCCAGTAGGCCTCGTACGGCATGCTTTCATAGGGCGTGGAGAAGATCGCGGCGCGCAACTCGTCATGGTTCAGCGCCGTCTGCGGCAACCGAAGCAGCGTGCCGTCATCGCGTCGCTCGGCGGTGCCAACGATGCCACCCAACGATTGCTGCGATTGCAGCCGCGTGGCGATTTCCAGCAGCGGGCGTTCACCTTCGCCGAGAATCACGCGATCGAACGGACCGAGATCGAACATCAGCTCGGGACGAAACGTCGCTTCCATGCCGCCGGCGACCATGAATGCCTTGGGCGCCAGCCGTCGGGCGAGGTGCGCCAGCTCCAGGTCGAACTTCAACGTCATGCCGGTGGTGGACACGCCGATGACATCCCATGTATCGCGCAATATTTCCTTTTCGAGCGCGCGCTCCGGCGGCCCCACGCAACAGTTGGGATCGAAGACTTTGACCTCGACGCCTCGTTCTGCCAGTACCCCGGCCAGCCGCCACACGCCAAGCGGCGGCGCCAGAAAGGTGTACTCCCCGCAATGTGGGTCGTAGGGGCCCACTAAGAGAAATTTGGGCAAGATGGCACCCGAACTTCTGACTTGTAAATTGTGCGGACATCAAACGCGCCAGAATGCCGCTACGTTCCGCGTAGGTAATATTTGATTTGCGTGCGCGACAATTCAGGTAAGTGTCGGGACGCGCAACCCCATGCTGCAAAGTGTGCCCGGTCGCACCTGATGCGCAAGCCGGCGGAATACGGACGGGCTATAGCGTGGCTTCGACGCCGGCGGAAAATCGGTTGCCGCGATAGTCGTAGTCGGAGAGGTCGGCTTTGTTTTGGGTATATGCGTAGCGGGCGACCAATCGCCAGCGGCGGGACAGGGTGCGGGTCACGGCCAGACCCAGGTCGCTGCGGCGTTCGACGCCATAATCGGAGAGGTCGTAGTCGCTTTGCCGAAGCGAAGCATCGAACTGTACTGTCCAGTCGTTGTTGATGGGATGCTCCACGTCCACTCTCACTTCGTGGCGGGTCGAAGACAGCGTCGCTGCGTCGTAGTCGGCGAGCTCCAGCCGATATGACGCGTAGATATCCCAATCGGCATAGGTCCATAGCAGCGCGGCGCTGCCTTCATGCCGCAGACCGCTGATCCCGCTGTATTCGTCGAGGCCGTCGATGTGATGCAAGCGATAGCGCGCGTACAGGTACAGATCCGGGCGCAACCCTCGACGTGTTTGTAACGAGAGCGTCTGTCTGCTCTCGAAGCCGGAGCCGTCGAGCAGCGAATAACCAGCCCGCAGGCCGGCGTCGTGGGTCCAGTCGCCCGTCGCCCAGCGGTAACGCGCGCCGCCGTAGCCGGTCCACTGATCGAATGTATCCAGATCCTGGTAGTCGGTGAGCATCAACGCGCCTTCCAGGCGCCAGGCGTCCGCCACCGGAGTGCTCACCGCGAGTTGCAGATCGGCGAAGCTGTCTTCGGTGTCGCTGATGCCAAGCACATTGGAGTTGGAGACCAGCGCCACGTTGTCGTCGTAGCCCAGAGCGAAAGCGGCGTAGCCGTACCATACACGAGGCGTTTCCTTCGGGCGCAGCTCGGCCAGCCTGCTTGCGGCCAGCGCGTGCAAACGTTCGTCGCTGGTGGCGGGTCTGACTTTGTCGAACCAATCGGCGGCCGTGGCGGAATCGTTGCGAGCCAGCGCGACCAGGCCGAGGTTGTAATGAGCGAGCCCGGCCATGCTCGGCGTGCGGGCGGCTTCCAGAAATGCGGTCTCCGCGCGGGAGTAATCGCCGCTGCGATAGGCAGCGACGCCGATATTGAAATGAACCGCGGGGCCGGTCATGCCTGCGGCGAGCGCCGCTTCGAAGTCAACCAACGCTTTGGAGTAGTCGCCGGCCTGAAAGGCAGTGCTGCCGGAGCGGAACTGTCGTGCGGCCTCGTCGCTGGCCGCCAATGCTTCGATGCCGACCAGTAACAGCGCGAAATTCAATAACGCGGCAGGCAAGGGCCGCGCACGCGATGTTTCAATTGCGGGGTGAACGACTCGGGCGTTCGTTCGAGCGGATGCGATCCTGGGGAGGAACGCGGGCGTCCGATCGGGCGCGAGCATCCGGCCGACCGCGATCATCTGGCGGGCCGCGATCATCGGGAGGGCCACGGTCGTCGGGAGGACCGCGATCATCCGGCGGGCCGCGATCGTCGGGAGGCCCGCGATCATCCGGCGGGCCGCGATCATCGGGAGGCCCGCGATCATCCGGCGGGCCACCCGACGACCGTGGCCCGCGATCATCCGGCGGGCCGCGATCATCGGGAGGCCCGCGATCATCCGGCGGGCCACGGTCGTCGGGAGGACCGCGATCATCTGGCGGGCCGCGATCATCGGGAGGCCCGCGATCATCTGGCGGGCCGCGATCGTCGGGAGGCCCACGATCATCCGGCGGGCCACGGTCGTCGGGAGGACCGCGATCATCCGGCGGACCACGGTCGTCTTGCTCGCGCCGACGTTCTTCGGCGGCGGCCCGGCGAGCTTGCTCACGTTGTTCGTTGGCTTCCTTGGCTCGTTCTTTGGCGGACTGCGCGACTTCGCGCCCCAGCTCCTGAGCTTCGCGAGCGCGATTCTGGCCCTGGGCGCGATCCTTCTCTTTATCTCCATCCTGACCCGGCCGGTTGTCGCGTCCGCCGGGCTGCGGGGCGGACTTGCGCTCGGGCAGCGGGATTCGGCGAACGACTTCGTCGGGCAGCTTGGCATCAGGATCCACGATGATCTGCATGGTCACGTCGAGGTCGTCGCCTCTGCGTTCCCGCTTCGATGCGGACTGCTGTTGCGCCAGAGCGCCGTGCGCCAGCAAGCACAGGGCGATGATGGTTACGTACCTCACTCGTGGTCGAATGATGGTCGCCCACCCCTCGGGTGGCAAGCAGGCAGCTGTGACGGGCGTCATGGTCACGAGGTTTGGCTGTCCAGCACGTTGAGCCTGACAGTCACCCGGCGCGTGCGGCCGCCGTGCTCGATGACCGCCACCAGCTGGCCGGCGCCGGTTGACCGAGCCACCACCGGCAGCGACAGCACGTTGTTGCCGGGTGCGAGATGCGTCTGCCAGTCGATCTCGCGCTCCTCCTCGAAACCTTCCAAGGCCACGCTGCCGGTGGCCACGATGCGGATGGTCGCGTCTTCGAGGGCGCGTTCGGAATCGATCAGGACGTCGATGGCGCGAGTTTCGTTCAGCGCGAGTGTGATGTCCGCGGGACTGGAGCCCGGCGGGCGTAACAGAAACAAGGTGAACAGCACCGCGACGGCGGCGCCCACGACTGCACCCGTCCAGGTTTCCCAACGGCTCACCAGGTGCGCGAGCCGGCCTCGCGGCCGCGCCTGACCGGTGGCTTTGGCGAACGCACGATCGACGAACTCGGGACGTGGCTCCGGCGCAGGCATGCGCTGGAGCGCCCGGCGCAAGATTTCGGAGTCTTTATCCACGGTATATGCCTGAATGTCGGAAGGTGACGACGGTGGGCCCACGCTTCATACACGAGCCAGCCGTGAATTTCGTTCCGAGGCCAGCAGTTCCCGCAACCTGGCGCGGGCGCGGTGCAATCGTGACTTCAACGTACCCAGCGGCACGTCCATGATCTGCGACAACTCCGGCAGGCTGTAGTCCTCGATATCGTGCATCGACAACACGACCCGGTGTTCTTCGCCGAGGCTTTCCCACGCAGCCAGCACCCGCTCCTGGGTGAGCTCTCGTTCCATCAGTTCGGCCGGACCGGCCGAAGGATCGATGTATTCCTGGCCATCGTCTTCGCCGCTGTCCGCGGGCGCGTCGGCGACGAACTGCACCGGCGAGCTGCGCTCGCGCCGCACCTGATCCACGAAGATGCGATACATCACCCGCAGCGCCCACGGGCGGATGCGGTCGAGCCGACGTAACTCATCGAGCTTGGGAAACAGGCGGACCAGCAGTTCCTGCACCAGGTCTTCGGCGCGGTCCACCGCTCCAGTCCAGCGAAACGCGGCGCGGTACAGGGCGGGGACGTGCGGTCTCAGCAGATGGTCGAACTCGGCTGCCGCGTTGGCATGCGACGGACGATCGCGCTTCTGCAGAACCATGATTGCCATTAAGCCTCACACGGATCGTTCTGTCGAATGGTTCCGTTGGCAAAGCATTGGAACCGTTTGCTCGAGCCGACCGTGTCACTTCAAAGGCGTAATGTCGCGTCGTGCCTGGAAGCGAGATTGGGAATGTTCAATGACGATCAGGTGAAGATGACCGGTTCGATCATCCTCAGTTTGATCTGGACGCTGTTGGTCAGCAGCGTGTTGTTTGCTCTGGCGGGTTAGCCGCAATCGAGTCTGTGACCGATGCCGCAGTCGACCGCGCCGCGAGTGTGCTAGCGCAGCTCAGTGGAGGGTCGAATCCGATTGCTCACAGTCTCACCTGATCAGCGACGTGACGCCCCTGTCGTGAGCCGATTTGTTTCTAGCGGGCGAGCAGTGTTTGCCGTGGGGAGCCGTGTCGCCGGGGCGGGGGAGCCGCCTCGGCGACGCGTTTTCTTTCTGACGCGGATGCGGGCGCATTCTTTCTGACGCGGGATCCGAGCATCTGCCCGGCCCCGCGTGGCGAGTCGGCAAAAGCGGTGACTTTTGCCTTCTCGCCCGCCAACGTTGTGGCGGGTACTTCCCTGTTCCGGGGGCTGGGTGCCCTGACCTCACATAACGATCTCAATGCACGCCGGGGCGCTGCTCGTTCTGAGTTGCGCGCGCGCCCTGGCGCTGACGGGCGTGGCTGCCTTCTTCGATCTCTTCGATGATCTTGGCGGAGAAGGCGTCGAGATCGTCCGGGTTGCGGCTGGTGATGATGCCGCGATCGGTCACCACTTCGCGATCCACCCATTTGCCGCCGGCGTTGATCACGTCCGTCTTGATCGAGTGATACGACGTCACCTGCCGGTCGCGCACCGCGTCCAGCTGCACCAGCAGCCACGGCGCATGGCAGACCGCCGCCACCACCTTGCCCGAATCCAGAAACGAACGAATCAACTGCAACGCCTGCTCATTCACGCGCAGCAGGTCGGGATTGATCTGTCCGCCCGGTAGGACGATGGCGTCGTAATCGTCGGCCTTGACTTGATCGAGCGTCTTGTCGACGGTGACGCTTTCACCCCAATCCTTCAACTTCCAGCCGCGGATCTGGCCTTTCTCGGGGGCCACCACGTCGACCTGCGCGCCAGCTTCTTTCAACTTACGCTGCGGGACCAACAACTCATCCTGCTCGAAGCCGTGTGTGGCAAGAATGAGGACTTTAGCTTGGCTGATTTCAGGCATGACGCACCTCCTTCAACGAGTACCACTAAGCGTGTGAATGCCACTGAAGTTCCGGGGCCGCAGGCCTCGATAGAAGGCGCGTGAGCAGGGTCGCCACGTGGACGTCAGCATCCGCCGGCGCTACAGTCCGTCGCTTCTTCGGAAAGGGAAATACCGGCATGCATCGACGAGGCAGATTGTTTCGCATGCTCTCGCTGTGGAGCTGCCTGGGTCTTGCTTGCGGAGCGAGCGCGCAGGAGCTGTCGACATGTGAGTTGCCGGACATCGCGCAGCAGGCGAAGTGCGGAACGATCGAAGTGCCGGAGAACTGGCAGCGGCCCGAGGGACGAAAGCTCGGAATCGCAGTGGCGGTTCTGCCGGCAACCGAACCGAAAGCGTTGCCCGATCCGATCGTCTTCTTGATGGGCGGCCCAGCCGAAGATGCGATCAGCGCCGCGAGCGTGTTTGCGAAGTGGTACGAGCAGGCGAGGCGTGATCGCGATCTGGTATTCATAGATCAGCGCGGCACCGGCAAGTCACATCGGCTGGCGTGCGACATCTATGCGGGCATAGACGCTGAAACATTGTTCCGGGACGCTTTTCCGCTAGCTCCCATCGAACAATGCGCTCGCGACCTGAGCAAGATCGCCGACCTCACCCAATACACCTACGGGCATTTCATACGCGACCTGGAGCACATACGCCAGAAACTCGGCTACGGCCCGATCAATCTCAGCGCCGGCTCCTACGGCACGCGCCCCGCGCAATTGTTCATCAGAACGTATCCACAAAGCGTCCGCACCGTCTTTTTCCACAGCATCGTTCCCATCGATGTCGCCATTCCACTGCCGATGAGCAAGGCGGCCCACACTGCGATGGACCGCGTCTTGAACGACTGCCAGGCGCAGCCGGAGTGTCGAGCCGCATTCCCTAACGTGCGCGAAGAACTCACCGAAGTGTTACGGCGGCTCGACACGCAAGAGGTGAAGGTCGCCATTGCCGGCCAGGCAGAGCAGGTGCGACTGCATCGCGGCCGTGTCGCCGAGCGGCTGCGTTCGATGATGTATCGGGAGGAGGGTGCGGAGCGCATCCCGCTGGTCATTCACCGGATGTATCAAGGTGACTACCGCGACGTGGTCGAAGACATCCTCGAGAACGCGCGGGGCGCATCCACTGCGATCAGCTTCGGCTTGTTCTTTTCGATCGCCTGCAACGAGGACGTGCCGTTCATTCGCGAGTCGGAGATAGCCCCGGCTACCGCAGGCACCTACCTGGGCGAGTATCGAGTCCGGCAGCAACAGGCGGCCTGTTCGAAGTGGCCGAAGAGCTCGTTACCCGCCGGTTATCGCCAGCCGATTCGTTCAACGGTCCCGGCGCTGTTCGTATCGGGCGATAGCGATCCTGCCACGCCGCTGTGGTTCACGGAACATGCCGCGAAGGGATTCGGAAACAAGGCCGAAGTCGTGCTCGGCAATCGCGGGCACACCGAATGGCGGCCCTGCGTCGCTGA
Organism: Steroidobacter gossypii; assembly: GCF_016801985.1. Taxonomy (GTDB): domain Bacteria; phylum Pseudomonadota; class Gammaproteobacteria; order Steroidobacterales; family Steroidobacteraceae; genus Steroidobacter; species Steroidobacter gossypii. The sequence goes on from NZ_JAEVLS010000003.1 coordinate 337,503, forward strand.
GATCTACCGGCGCTTCGTCAGTTCGGGAACGGCGCAGGACCTGGATACGTCCACCTGCAAGCCGGAACCGCGGCGTCCGTTCAAGATCCCCAGCGAAGGCTAGCAACCTGCCATCCCACGATCGCTGACGCCGTGAAATAAAAAGCGAGGTCGGCCGGTCCATAGAGGAACGGTCATCGTCCGCGCAGAAACCATGCGTGCACGGAACCAACGTTGGAAGATATCCAGCGTCACTCGAGGCCGGATGCCGCGGGCTCGCAGGATTGGATACGATGGGTAGCACTTTACGAATATCGGAGTCGCCATGAACACAAGCTTGAAGGGGATGCTTCTGACGGGTCTGCTGGCGGTGGGCACGGCGTTGCCCGCGTGGGCAGCGTTGCAGGAGGGCGCCAAGGCGCCGGACTTCGTCGCGCAGGCATCGCTTGCCGGCAAGCCGTTTACGTTCTCGCTCAAGGATGCGCTGAAGAAGGGGCCGGTGGTCGTGTACTTCTATCCCTCGGCGTACACCGGCGGCTGCAACGTTCAAGCACGCACGTTCGCCGTCAACAAGGAGAAGTTCGCCGCGGCCGGCGCGTCCATCATCGGCGTCTCGCTCGACAGCATCGAACGGCTCAACGATTTCTCCGCCGATCCCGAATTCTGCGCCGGCAAATTCCCCACCGCCTCGGATGTGGACGGCAAGATCGCCCGTTCTTATGAACTGACGGTGCGCGAAGGCAGTTCGGGCGCGAAAGACACGCGCGGACAGGACATCGATCACGGCTTCGCCGAGCGCACCACCTTCATCGTGACACCCGACGGCCGCATCGCCGCCACGGTCGGCGGCCTCAACCCTGTCGATAACGTCAATAAGTCCCTGGAAATCGTGCAGAAGCTCAAGGGCGGCTGACGAAAGGCGGCTAGCGATGAATCGGGCTGGCGCCGGTGTTTGAACACTCTCCGGCGCCATTCCATGAAAATATATAAAGGTCCGTTGAAGGCTGGGCGTGCTGTTCCACCTGCACGATTGTCAGCATCCTGTCCGCGGCGCCACAGGGACTAGTTCAATTGAATCTCATCCATCCCCATTCCCTCAACGGAGAACGGATTCAGAAACTGACGAGTTGCGAGTAGCGCACGATCCGTCTTTGAGATCTCAGCCTCCTCGCACACAGCATCCCAGTGCTCTGCAATCGCCGCAACCTGCCGCTGTGCAATCTCCATTGCTTCATCGTGCGACAACAGAAAGTGATGTGCGGCCGCCAGGCACGTTGAAATTCTGCTCAGGTTGTCGTTTCCTGCGATCAGCATTGCCTGCGATGCCTCATTGCCTGCCCGCGGCTGCGGACAAATGTCATAGGCAGGCGTCAGTCTGAGGTATTCACCGTCCCAAAACGCAGCGTGATTCCGCGCATGGTCGTCGGTGTTGCCGCACAGAATGTTGAAAACCAGTCGCGAGAACAACTCGCGCAGATCTGCCCGTGGATCGGCAAACCGATGACGAATGATTTCCGCCAGATCCTCGTAACTCGCATATCGGGCCATCATCTCGTCCAGACCCAGCAGCGTCAGGGCGGACACCATTGCCTTGCGCTGCCACCCTCCATTTACCGCCGCACGATCGAACCGCTCGACCAGCAGCACATCCCTGCTCGAAGCGCGCCTTAAGCTCACGCCGGCCGAGTTCAGCCCTGCGTATCGAGCCAACCGCATCGCGATGAATTCTGCTTTCACGATGCTGTACAGATCGGTTGATGAGGAGAACTTGGCCAGATACTTGAGGTTGCCATCTTGAATGAGCGCTTTCGGACGCGCTCCACCGATCGCGCTGCCGTGCTGCAAGGCCTCTGCGAGTTCCTGCGTGAGAGGCACGCCCTGTTCGACGCGGTCCGCTGCCTCCATCAACTCAGTCAATGTCGCATTAGCGCCCTGCCGTGGCACGTACTCCGTTGCCGATGTTTGAAAATCCAGAGCGCCTGCCCGATCCGAACCGGATTCCATGAGATACGTCAATTCATCCAGTTGCGTTGTATCTGTCCGCGGACCGCGGATCCCGAGCAGCCTGTTGATCAATACGCGCCGTCCCCACGCATCAGGCGCCGCATCTCGAATACATCCAGGCATCGAAAGGCCTGGAAGGAGGGGTAGCACCCCGGCGCGCAGTGGCAGCTCCGTGTCATAGAGCGAAATCGCATTGGTGCGATCCAGGTAACTTCGGCCGTAGTTGAACTCGAGCCGAGTGCCGTTGGCGCTCAATCGTCCGGCCACGACCGGGTCGGTAGCACCGGGCAACCACGTCCAAACGAATGCTTCCGTGAACCCCTTCTTCTTAGAAAGCATCCTGGACCTTCTTGTCGGGGTGCGTGTGAGCCGGCAGCAACGCGATCTGCTCGTCGGTGCGCTTGATCCTCGCGCTCAAGGCGGCACTATCCGCATCGTAGAGCGGTACTCCAACAATCGCCGCCGCCTCGAACACCGCGCCGATTTGACATCCCGGATCGCCTTTTTCGATTCGCTGAACCAAGCCGCGAGAAATCCCTGCGCGATCCGCAAGCTCTTGTGCCGTCATCCGACGCTGCTTGCGCGCAAGCTTGATCTGCTGGCCGAGCAGTGTGATGGCCTGCCGACCGACTCGGGAGAATGGGCGTACCTTGGGTTTTGGCACAATTTGATCCATACCTAGTCCATATCTATCGGATATGGATCATTAATGAATCATTATACTAATCCGTAAATCGCCGCGCGTCAAAGCCGATGCGAGCTGCCTGTCGCTCGACGCTAGTACGGCCCGCGGGGCGCGCCTGGTTCTGGAGTTTCCCGAACCTCTGTAAGTTTCACGCCTTGCTCGCCACGCAGGGGTCAGATCGATGCTCAAGTCGAGGTTGGAAGAGGCGCAAGTTGCGGGGCCGCAGGTCCTTGTGGACGGTCAGCGTTCGATCAGGCCGGCGCGTAGCGCAATTAGCGTCAGCTCGGCCTGATTGCCGGCGTGCAGCTTTTGTTTGATGTTGTAGAGGTGCGTGCCCACGGTGGACGCCGAGAGGTTCAGCTCCGAGGCGATCTTGGGCACGGCCGCGCCATTGGCCAGACGCAGGAACACTTCGAACTCGCGTTCGGACAGCGCCTCGATCAAGGAGCTGGCGCCGCCGACTTCGGCGAGCGCGATCTCCTGCGCGAGTTTGGGATCGATATAACGCTGGCCCGCCGCGACCATGCGGACTGCTTCGAGCAGCGTTTCGGGCGCGGTGCGTTTGGATAGAAACCCGAGCGCGCCTTGTCGCAGAGCGCGCCGCGCGTGCATGGCGTCGTCGTGAGCGGAGAGCGCCAGGATTCTCACATCCTTATCTCGCGCACGCAGCCGCTTGATGGTTTCGAGCCCGCCCATCCCCGGCATGGACAGATCCAGCACCACCGTGTCCGGCGACAGTTCATCGAAGCGCAGGCAGGCCGCTTCGCCGCTGTCGGCTTCGGCGACCACGCGTACGTCGTTGACGGTTTCCAGGAGCAAGCGAAAGCCGGTACGCACCACGGTGTGATCGTCGACCAGCAGCACTTTGATCATCGCTGCGCTCCGAGCGGGATCTCCGCCGTCAGCTCGACGCCATGCGGAGCATGTTCGGTCAGAGTCAGCTTGCCGCCCAGCATTGCCATTCTTTCTTGCAGTCCTCGCAATCCGAAATGTCCCGGCCGCGACCATTCTTCCGGGAGTCCGACGCCATTGTCCGCCACGCGCACGCGCGCCGTCGAATCCGAGCATACGACTTCGACGTCCACCTGGGTCGGGCGCGCGTGCCGGACGGCGTTGATGACCGCTTCCTGCACCACGCGATAGATCGCGATGGTGATGCTATCGCCCAGCTGCGCCGGCAGCTCGTGGCGTAACGAGAATTGTATGGCCGGATGGCGACCTCGCCATTGTTTGATGAAGTCTTCCAAGGTTTCGGCCAGGCCCAGCGTGTCCAGCGTCAGTGGCGCGAGGCGAGGGATGAGGCCGTGCATGGCGTCGTAGAGCCGCGCGGCTTCCGTCGAAATCAATCGGGCGACCTCGGCGGTGCGCGAGCCGGCGTCGTGCTGATTGGCGATCACCACGGCGAAGCTGCGGATCGCCGTGACCGATTGGGCGAACTCATCGTGCAACTCCCGGGCAATCAGCCGTCGCTCTTCATCGAGCCGTTGCTCGATGAGTTGATCGAGCTCGCGTCGCTGCTGCAGGCGTTGCTCCGCCTCGAAGGCTTTGCGATCGCTCAGCTGCTTGTCCTGCAGCGCGGCGGCCATGCGATTGAAGGTCGCGCCGATCATGTTGGCTTCGTGACCTTTCAGCGGGGGCAGGCGATGCGCCAGTTCGCCTTGCTCGACGCGGGTGAGCCCGTCGACGATCACCGGCCAGGGCGCCATGGCCCGGCCGACCAGCCAGAACACGGCGATATTGAGCACCGCGAAGGCGATGCCGCCGAATATCACAAGCTCGATCAGATTGTCCCAACCGTCGAGGATAGCGCGCGAAGCATTGGCCTCGACACGCACTTCACCACCACCGCTCAATGGGAACACATGCACGGGCATGGTCGGCAATATCAGGGACGCAAACCAAGCCGGCGGTTCGCGGCCGGCCTTGTATGGCGAAGGCGGGGATTGATAGATCACCTCGTGATTCGCGTTCCGCATCGTGATCTCGTGCGCGCGCACGCGGCCGAGTTGCTCCAGGAAGGCGAGAATGGCCGCTTCGCCGCGTTGATCGAGTCCGACGATCATCCGCGCCAGCAACTGGGTGGCGACAATATTGGCGCCGGCGATTTCCTCGCCCACCGAGCGGCGCGTCCCGTCGAACTGCAGCCAGGCCGCCAGCATGACGAGCGCGGCGCTTAGGCTGGCGACGATCAGATTGACGTGAGTGCGGAGCTTCAAGGTTCGTCCTGAATGCCGGGAACGCCAAGTATGCACGGCGGGGCGCGAGGCGCGTTCGGTCTCATGAAAATCATGAGTGGAGAATCATGATGCTCGCGTGGCGGCGCCGGCCCGCCCGGGTGCATGGTCGGCTTGGAGTCGAGCGATCCATAAGGAGCCAATCATGATCTGGGAAACACCGGTAGCCATCGATCTGCGGCTGGGCATGGAAATCACCATGTACGCTGAACATCGCTGAGCGATGAGGGCGGGGCCGTCGCAACCCGGCGGCCTTGCCTGCTACATGCAGGTAAGAATTCTAGGCTCCGCCGCGGGCGGCGGCTTCCCGCAGTGGAACTGCAACTGCCGGAACTGTCTGGGCGTGCGACGGCGGGAGTTGAATGCACGGCCCCGGACGCAATCGTCGATCGCCATTCGCGGTGCGGACGAGACCGCATGGACCCTGGTCAATGCCTCTCCCGACATCCTGGCGCAGTTGCAAGCCAACCCGCAATTGCAGCCGGCTCGCACGGCGCGCGACACGGGCATTCGCAACATCGTTCTAACCGATTCGCAGATCGATCACACCACCGGCTTGTTGATGCTGCGCGAAAGTCCGCGGCCCTGGCCGCTGTGGTGCACCGATGGCGTATTCGCCGACCTCACCAGCTCCAATCCGATCTTGCAGGTGCTGCAGAATTATTGTGGCGTGAATCGTCAGCGCATCGAGCCGGGTGAATGGTTCACCGTCGAGGGCAGCGAGGAGCTGCGCTGGCAGGCGATCGCGTTGCCCGGAAAACCGCCCCCGTATTCCAAACGCAGCGCTCAGCCCGGCGACGTGATCGGGCTGGTGGTCGAGGATGTGCGGGCCGCTCGGCGGCTGTGTTACGCGCCTGGCGTTGCCTCCGTCGATGCGTCGCTGTTCGAGCTGATGGCCGGTGCTCACTGCGTGCTGGTGGACGGCACGTTCTGGACCGACGATGAGCTGATCGAGCTCGGCGTGTCGCGCAAGCGCGCCGCCGACATGGGACATCTCACGCAATCCGGCGGCATGATCGGCTGGCTCGACCGGCTGCCGCCGAGCACCCGTCGCGTGCTGATTCACATCAACAACACCAATCCGATTCTGGTCGAGGACTCGCCCGAGCGCGAAGTCCTGAACGCTCACCACATCGAAGTAGCGTACGACGGCATGGAGATCACAGTGTGAGCAACGCTGAGCTGGAGTCCGCCTGGAGCGCCGAGGATTTCGAGCAGAAGCTGCGAGAGCAGGGCCGCGCGTATCACATCTATCATCCGTTCAACGTGATGTTGAATTCGGGCCGAGCCACGCGCGAGCAGATTCAGGGCTGGGTGGCGAACCGTTACTACTATCAGATCAATATCCCGCGCAAGGATGCGGCCATCCTGGCGAATTGCCCGGATCGGGAGGTGCGGCGTCAATGGGTCGAACGCATTCTGGATCACGACGGACATGGCGACGATGCTGGCGGCATCGAGGCCTGGCTGCGCCTGGCTGAAGCGGTGGGCCTGGAGCGCACGGAAGTGGAAAGCCTGAGTCGCTTGATTCCAGGCGTGCGCTTCGCCGTCGACGCCTATGTGAATTTCGCGCGCCAGCAGCCGTGGCAGGAAGCCGTGTGCTCATCGCTGACCGAGCTGTTCGCACCAGACATTCATCGACAGCGTCTGTCGTCGTGGCCCGAACATTATCCCTGGATCGATCAGCAGGGACTGCAGTACTTCCGCAGTCGAATGTCGCTGGCTCAGCGAGACGTGAATCACGGGCTGGCGGTCACGCTGGCGTATTTCAAGACGCACGAACAGCAACGGCGCGCGCTCGAAGTGCTCAAGTTCAAGCTCGACATTCTCTGGGCGATGAACGACGCCATGGCTCGGCATTTTGGAGTGCAGTCATGACCCACGCCGACCGACCGAGCCTTCGCAGCGGAATTCGGTTGCAGTGGGAAGCCGTACAGAACTCGTATGTACTGCTATACCCCGAAGGCATGGTGAAGTTGAACACCAGCGCCTCGGAGATTCTGCGTCGTTGCGACGGCGTGCGCAGCGTCGATGAGATCGTGGCGGACCTGGAAGCCACGTTTCAACGCGCGGGTCTGCACGACGATGTGATGCACTTTCTCGAGCTCGCAACCGCGCAGGGCTGGATTGGCGCGACTCAATCGTGAGCACGACATGAGCACCGCCCATCCCTACTTGCCGGATGCTTCCAGCAGCGTGGGCCCGCCGTTGTGGCTGTTGCTCGAGCTCACCTATCGTTGCCCGCTGCAATGTGTGTTTTGTTACAACCCGGTGGACTTCGCGTCGGTCGAGAACGAGCTGACTACGCAGGAATGGCTGCGTGTGTTGCAGGAGTCGCGTGCGCTCGGCTCGGTGCAGCTCGGATTGTCGGGAGGCGAGCCGCTGGTGCGCGACGATGTCGAGGAGATCACGGCTGAGGCACACCGGCTGGGTTATTACACCAACCTCATCACATCAGGCGTAGGGTTGAGCCGCGAGCGTTTGACGGAGCTGAAGCGGGCAGGGCTGGATCACATCCAACTGTCGTTTCAGGATTCCACGCGCGAGATGAATGATTTCCTGTCGCACACGCGCACCTTCGAACTGAAGCGGCGTTGCGCCGAGTGGATCAAGTCGAGCGGCTATCAGATGGTGCTCAACTGTGTGATCCATCGCCTCAATATCGACCACCTCGAGACCATCATCGACATGGCCGCGCGCATGGGCGCCGATTATCTGGAGCTCGCCAACACTCAATATTATTCATGGGCGCATTTGAACCGGGAGCACTTGTTGCCATCGCGCGCACAGCTGGAGCGCGCCGAGCAGACGATGCGCCAATGGCGCGAGCGGCTGAAAGGCAAGATGCGCATCTTCTTCGTCGTGCCGGACTACTACGAACAGCGCCCGAAACGTTGCGCGAACGGCTGGGGAACCACGCTGATGACCGTGGCGCCCGATGGGACCGCGCTGCCGTGTCATACGGCGAAGATGCTGCCGGGCTTGAGTTTTCCGAATGTCCGCGAGCACGGCATGCGCGACATCTGGTTCGATTCCGAGGGATTCAATCGCTTCCGTGGCCAGGGCTGGATGAAAGAGCCCTGCGCCAGCTGTGAGGAACGCGACAAAGATCTCGGCGGCTGCCGTTGCCAGGCTTATCTGCTAGCGCATGATGCCGGCGCGACGGACCCGGTCTGCGCCAAGAGTCCGCATCATCATGTGGTGCTCGCCGCCGTCGAACGGGCGCAGCAACCGCGAGCGCCCGAGGCCCCGCTGGTGTTTCGCCGAAAAGAAAGCTCGCGGGCGCTGGCCCAGCGGCCGCTGCCTACACGATAGGTCCGCGCGAGTGTTGCAGCGGAATGTCGAGCCGCTTGCAACGCCGATATAACGTGTTGCGACTGACGCCCAGACGCTCGGCGGCGCGTGACATGTTGCCATCGCAGTCGCGAATGCATTGGATCAACGCATCGCGTTCGATGGAGCTCGGCGCCTCGCTGGTTTCTTCCGTGTGGGTCTGGCACAGCCGCACTTCGCTGGGCAGATCGACCAGCCGGATCACGTCGTTGTCGCAGATCGCGAGGATGGTGCGGATCACATTGCGCAGTTCGCGAATGTTCCCTGGCCAGCTGTAATCGAGCAGGCGCTGGAAAGCGTCCATCTCGATGGCCACGGGCCGGCCGTCGCAGCTCTCGGTCGCCAGGAACTCGCGAATCAAGCGTTCCTTGTCGCTGCGCTGAGCAAGCGAGGGCAGCTCGATGGTGATGCCGTTCAATCGGTAATAGAGATCCTCGCGGAATGCGCCGCGCGCGATCATCGCTCGCAGGTTCTGGTGCGAGGCGCACATCACCCGAAGATCGACCTGAATCGGCGTATCGGTTCCAAGCGGCATGACTTCCTGTTCTTCCAGCACGCGTAACAGGCGTGTCTGCAAGCTCAGCTGCATGTCGCCGATCTCATCCAGGAACAGCGTGCCGCCGGAGGATTGCAGGATCTTGCCTTTCATGCCGCTCCTGCGAGCGCCGGTGAATGCGCCGGCGGTGTAGCCGAACAGCTCGCTTTCAATCAGCGTTTCGGGAATGGCGGCGCAGTTTAGAGCCACGAACGGCCGATTGGCTCGATCGCTGGCGGCGTGCAGGGCGCGGGCAAACATTTCCTTGCCGGCGCCGGTCGGGCCTTGGATCATGACGGGCACGCGCGAAGTCGCCACCCGCCGCGCGCTGCGAATGTTGCGCGCCATCTGCGCATCTTCGCCGGCGAGGTCTTCCAGCGTGAAGATGCTCTTGCGCGTGGGCGCAGGCGGCAGTTGCAGAATCTCGCGCGTCGGCGTGGGAACCGAGATGGAGCGGCGCGCAGCCGCTTCCTGATCCAGGCTGAGAAAGAAATGTCGGCCGTAGGTCACATCGCGCACCGGGCGCAACGAGGTGTCGGTGCGACGTGAGGGTTCGACCAGTTCGGCGGCGCTCACGTCAAAAATCTCGTCAATGCCGCGACCGACGAGGGACGCGCGATTCTTGGCGCGCAACAGCCACAACGCGGTCTCGTCGACCGCGACGATTCGGCCGTCGCGCGACACTGCGATGGCGCCGCTGTGCTGCAAGTTCACGAATTCCGGTCGCGCGTGGAAGCGGAACACGGTCTCGCTCTGGAACTGCTGCAGGAACAAACATTTTTCAATCAGCTGAGCCGACAGGCTCACCAGCGCCATGGTGTGCGCCAGACTTGCGCGAGTGTCCCGCGCATTGAGCGTGGAAGCGTCGAGGACTGCGACCAGATTCCCCGAATGATCGCGAATCGGCGCGCCCGAGCACGACAGACCGATATGACAGGAGCGGAAGTGCTCCTCGCGATACACGATCACCGGTCGATTCTCGGCGATGCAGGTGCCGATGCCGTTGGTGCCTTCCTGTCGCTCGCTCCAGTCCGCGCCGATCATGAGTCCGGCGGAGCGGAACACATCGACCAGCGTGGCGTCGGTCTTCTCATACAGCACGATGCCGCTGGCGTCGGTGAGCACCAGCGCGTAGCCGGAGCCCGCGATGTGCTCGTACAGCCAGTCGATTTCGGCAGACGCGATCTGTAACAGATCGGCATGCTGGACCAGGCGCTCGGCCAGTTGCGCCGCGTCGATGACGGTGGGCGCATAGGTGCGTCGCCCCGGATCGATGGAGTAGTCGAGCGCGCAGCGGCGCCAGGAACCGGCGATCGCCGGATGCAAAGTGAGCGGAGGACCGAGTGCCGGCGTCTTGGGCTCGCGCACGAGCTCCAGTACATTGCCCGCATGCACTGCTGTTGCGTCCATGGGTTCTCCTTCGGTTCATCCCCCATGCGGCAGTGTGTCAACTGTGTCGTGACAGTGTCACGCCCTGTATCGCCCCTGACACACTTGCCGCGGATTGATTTTCCACTGCATCCCTTGCAGTGATCGTTACCGCCGGCTGCGCGAGTTTAACCGTCTTAGTTAATCTGTGGCATATGACTTGCTCGATCCGAACCCGAAAGGAGGGCAGAAGCATGGCATTTGTAGCTTGGCGGCCACTTGGATGGTTGATTTTCTTCGGTGTATGCGGATCGGTATTCGAAGTTGCCGCAGCCGATAACAATGCAGGCAGCGGCCGCGCCTATGTTTCCAACGAGGATGGACAGAGTGTTTCGGTGTTGGATCTGGCCAGCAACACCAGCATCGCGACCGTGGAAGTAGGCAAACGACCGCGCGGGCTGAAGCTCTCGCCCGACGGATCGCGCTTGTTCGTGGCGGTGAGCGGCTTGCCGAAATGTCCGCCTAGCGTGCCGGACGAGGTGTGCGCCAAGCGCGAGCGCGATTTGAAAGCCGACGGCATCGCCATCGTCGATACCGTCGAACACAAGCTTATCAAAGTGTTGGCGGCGGGCTCCGATCCGGAACAGTTCGCCATGAGCGCCGACGGCAAGCGCCTGTATGTGGCCAACGAAGACGTGGGCCTGATGTCGGTGGTCGACGTCGATGTCGGAAAAGTGCTTGCGAAAGTGAAGGTGGGGCTCGAGCCCGAAGGGGTGGGTGTGAGCCCGGACGGTCGCTGGGTGCTGGTGACCAACGAATCGGACAACTCGGTGTCCGTGATAGATACCAAGACACTCGAGGTGAAACAGCATGTCACGGTCGGCAAACGTCCGCGAGACATGGCTTTCAGCCCCGACGGCTCGGTGGCCTATGTGTCCGGAGAGCTCGATGCTTCGTTGTATCGGATGGCGGTGCCGGCAGGCGAGCCGGTGCAACGCGTGTTGCAGCTCAGAGAGGCTGCCAAGCCGATGGCGGTGGTTCTCGATGATGCGCGCAAACGCTTGTATCTGAGCACCGGGCGCGGCGGCACGGTGGCCGTGGTCGATACCAAGCAAGCGCCGAAGACTTACAGGCTGATCAAGGAGATCGAGGTCGGCGCGCGGCCGTGGGGAATCGCGCTAACGGTCGATGGCCGCTTTCTCTACACCGCCAACGGCCCCTCCAACGACGTGACGGTGGTGGACACCACGGCGCTCAGCGTCGTGAAGCGCATTCCGGTGGGAAAAACCCCTTGGGGTGTCGTGATCGGGCCGGCCCCACCGCGGTGAGGCCCAGCCGGTCATTTCTCGATCCGGTCAGTCCTTGATCAGGCCGCACTCGCGCTCTGCTTCGGACTCCAGCAGACGAAAGCGTTTGGCCAGGGCGCGGCCTTTTTCCGGATCGCGGAACACCGCGCCGCCCTCGCCAGGCAGCCCGGCGTAGCGCGCGAAGGTAATGGACTCGACGAAGTCGTCGTAGCTGAGCTGATCCGCGATGCGGTCGATCGTGCACGAGCACTGATAGACGTTCGCGAGGCTGTCCTGATGCCTGCCGATACATTCATTCACGTATTCCACCCGCGCCTGCGTCGGATAGTCGTGCTTCGGCGGCGCGCTATTTACTGGAATGCTGAATGTCACCAGCGCAACCACGAATCCGATCGTGATCATGCGCGCCGTCGAGCGGCGGGCTGCGGAGTGGCACAGGCGTTGCATCGTCATGTTCGCCTCGTTGAGGTGGAGTGTGTTGGCGCCGACCATCATTGTGCATGCAGCGCGCCAGCGGCGATCAACAAAAAATTTCTCGGTCAGTCTCGGGGGATTGAACATGAAACGTCAGCATTGCTGGGTCCTGCTGGTGGCTGCCACGTCCACTGTATCCGTGGCTTCGGCGACGGACTTGGAAATGGCCATGAGCAAGTCGTCCAATTGGGCGGCTCAAGCCGGCGATTACGCCAATCATCGTTATAGCGACTTGAAACAGATCAACGCCGGCAACGTCGGCCGGATGCAAGTGGCATGGACCATGTCGACCGGCGTCCTGCGCGGTCACGAGGGATCGCCGCTGGTCATCGGCGACACCATGTATATCCACACGCCGTTTCCGAACAACGTCTACGCCATCAACCTGAAGGACCAATCCTACAAATGGAAGTATGAGCCCAAGCAGGATGCGGCGGTTGTCCCGGTCATGTGCTGTGACACTGTGAACCGCGGCCTGGCCTACGGCGATGGCAAGATCCTGCTGCAACAGGCCGACACCACGCTGGTGGCGTTGGACGCCAACAGCGGCAAGGTGATGTGGACCGCCAAGAACGGCGATCCGAAGATCGGCGAGACCAACACCAACGCGCCGCATATCTTCAAGAACGTGGTCATCACCGGCATCTCCGGCGGCGAGTTCGGCGTGCGCGGTCGGCTGCTCGCGTATGACTTGAAGACCGGCAAGAAGCTGTGGACCGCGTGGAGCACCGGTCCGGACAACGAGATCCTGGTCGATCCGGCCAAGACCATGACCTGGACCAACGGCAAGATGGCGCCGGTGGGCAAGGACTCCTCGATCAAGACCTGGAAGGGCGATCAATGGAAGCTGGGCGGCGGCACCACCTGGGGCTGGTATGCCTACGATCCGAAGCTGAACCTGGTGTATTACGGCACCGGCAACCCGGGCACGTGGAATCCCGCGCAGCGCCCCGGCGACAACAAGTGGTCGATGACGCTGTTCGCGCGCGACTTGAACACCGGCATGGCCAAGTGGGCCTACCAGATGACGCCGCACGACGAATGGGATTACGACGGCGTCAACGAAAGCGTGCTGGTGGATCTGAACATCAAGGGCAAGCAGGTGCCCTCCATCGTGCACTTCGATCGCAACGGCTTTGCCTATACCTTGAACCGCGAGACTGGCGAGCTGCTGGTCGCAGAAAAATACGATCCGACCGTGAACTGGGCCACCAAGGTCGACATGAAGACCGGCCGGCCGGTCGTCGATAAGAGATATTCGCCAGGAACGACCGGCCCGGACGTGAACGTGAAAGACATCTGTCCGGCCGCGCTCGGCACCAAGGACCAGCAGCCCGTCAGCTTCGATCGCAAGAGCAACCTGTTCATGGTGCCCACCAACCATGTCTGCATGACGTACGAGCCGTTCCAGGTTGAGTACACCGCGGGTCAGCCGTATGTCGGCGCGACTCTGACGATGTATCCGACGCCGGGCAGTCACGGCGGCATGGGCAACTTCATCGCGTGGGACGCGGCACAGGGCAAGATCGTCTGGTCGAAGCCCGAGCGCTTCTCGGTCTGGTCCGGTGCGCTCACTACCGCCGGCGACGTCGTGTTCTACGGCACGCTCGAGGGCTACATCAAAGCGGTGTCCCCGAAGGACGGCAAGGAGCTGTGGAAGTTCAAGACGCCCTCCGGAATCATCGGCAACGTGTTCACGTATGAGTACGGCGGCAAGCAGTACGTCGGCGTGTATTCGGGTATCGGCGGTTGGGCAGGCATCGGCATGGCGGCCGGCTTGACCGAATCGACCGAAGGCCTGGGCGCGGTGGGCGGCTATAAGGACCTGGCGAAGTACACCACCTTGGGCGGCTCGCTCTTCATCTTCGGACTGCCGGACTCCACGTCCTCGGCCACCACCTCCCTGCAGCAGTGAAGATTCATGAATTACAACGTTCAGCGGGTCATGAAGTGGTCAACGGTCGTTTTGAGTCTCAGCATCGCCGCGGTGTGCGTCAGCGCAAGTGACGCGCCCGCGGCGGGCGCCAGCAAAGCGTCCGCGGGCGATGCTCTCTACCAGGTACAGGACGGCAACAAGGTCGACCAAAAAACCCTGCAAGGTTGGAAGACATGGCGGGCGCTCGCGTGCGAGCGCTGCCATGGCGCCGCCCAGGAAGGCATGGTCGGTCCGTCGCTGGTGGAGTCGCTGAAGACACTGAGCAAAGAGGACTTCCACGACATCATGATGAACGGGCGGCCCGAAAAGGGCATGCCGCCGTTCAACACCAGCGCCATGGTGAATGAGAACTGGGAAGGCCTGTACGCGTATTTGAAAGGTCGCTCCGATGGCAAGATCCAGCCTGGTCGCCTCTCGCCGATGCAATAGTGTGCGCCTGGGCGCGTCCGCGCTGATTTGTCTGTTGTTGTCGCCAGGGGCAACTCCGGCGAATCAGGCGGAATCGGTCCTGCGCGTGTGTGCCGACCCGGACAACATGCCGTTGTCCAATCGGCGCGGCGAAGGCTATGAAAACAAGATCGCCGAGGCGTTGGCGAGCGATCTCGGCCGTCGCGTCGAGTACACCTTTTTCCCGCAACGCATGGGCTTCGTGCGCAACACGTTGCGAGCGCGCGATGAGAAGACCAAGCAGTTCAAATGTGACGTGATCATCGGAGTGCCCAAGGGATATGAGCTGACCGCGACCACGCGGCCTTACATGCACTCCACTTATGCAATGGTGTTCGCGCAGCGTCCCGAGTTCGGCGATCTGCGGGCGGCGGACGACTTGATGAAGCTGCCCCGAAACAAGCTCGCTTCGTTGCGCATCGGAGTGTTTGCGCGCTCGCCGGGCGCCGACTGGTTGTTGCGCAACGGGCTGATGGAGCGCGCCGTGATGTACGCGGCTCAAAGCGGCGATCCCGCCGAGAATCCCGCGCACACCATCGAACAGGATCTGGCGGCGAACAAGATCGACCTCGCCATCGTCTGGGGCCCCATCGCCGGTTTCCTGGTGGAGCGACATTCGGGCGACCGGCAGTGGCAGGCGGTGCCGTTCCTGCCCGATCCGCAGATCAAGTTCGATTATGAGATCGCGATGGGCGTGCGCTTCGGCGAAAGGCAATGGCAGGGCGTGCTCGATGCCTGGATCGACCAGCACCAGTCGACCATCGATCGGATCCTGTCGAGTTATCGCATTCCGCTGCTCGACGCCAGCGGCCAGCTCAAGCAAACCGTTCCGGAGAAAGGTACATGAAAGTCAAAGCCGCAGTCGCCTACGCCGCCGGCAAGCCCCTCGAAGTGACCACGGTCGATCTCGACGGGCCGCGCGCCGGCGAAGTGCTGGTGGAAATCAAGGCCACCGGCATCTGTCACACCGATGAGTTCACTCGCTCCGGCGCCGATCCGGAAGGTTTGTTTCCTGCCATCTTCGGCCACGAGGGCGCCGGCGTCGTGGTGGATGTGGGGCCGGGCGTGACCACGCTGCGCAAGGGCGATCATGTCATTCCGCTGTACACGCCGGAATGTCGCCAGTGCAAATCGTGTCTGTCGCGCAAGACCAATCTGTGCACGGCGATTCGCGCGACCCAAGGCAAGGGCGTGATGCCCGACGGCACCAGTCGCTTCTCCGTCGGCAACGAGATGGTGCATCACTATATGGGCTGCTCGACCTTCGCGAACTTCACGGTGATGCCGGAGATCGCGCTCGCCAAGATTCGCGAGGACGCGCCGTTCGACAAGGTTTGTTACATCGGCTGCGGCGTGACCACCGGCATCGGCGCGGTCATCAACACCGCCAAGGTGGAGCCGGGCGCCAACGTGGTCGTGTTCGGCCTGGGCGGCATCGGCCTCAACGTCATCCAGGGCGCGCGCCTGGCCGGCGCCAACAAGATCGTCGGCGTGGATATCAATCCCGGCCGCGTCAAGCTCGCCGAGGCTTTCGGCATGACGCATTTCGTGAATCCCAAAGAGGTGGGCGGCGATCTGGTGGCACACCTGGTGAATGTCACCGATGGCGGCGCCGACTACAGCTTCGAGTGCGTCGGCAACGTGGATCTGATGCGCCAGGCGCTGGAGTGCTGTCATCGCGGCTGGGGCGTTTCGGTGATCATCGGCGTCGCCGGCGCGGGCCAGGAGATCAAGACGCGTCCGTTCCAGCTGGTGACCGGGCGGGTCTGGAAGGGCACGGCGTTCGGCGGCGCGCGGGGCCGCACCGACGTGCCGAAGATCGTCGACTGGTACATGGAAGGCAAGATCAAGATCGACGAGCTGATCACGCACCAGATGCCCATCGATCGCATCAACGATGCGTTCGACCTGATGCACAAGGGCGAGTCGATCCGCAGCGTGGCGATCTTCTGAGCGGCCAGTCAATTCCTTCAGATCAGGCAACAACGAATTGGAGAACGATCATGGCAGCGTTAAAGATTCATCCGTCGGTCGACAACGGCGTGCAGGCCGGCCAGAGCGGTTTCGCGGGCGGCACCTTGACCTGCAGATGCAAAGACAATCAGGTCACGGTGAAACTGGCAGGGGACGTCGCGTTCAATCACGTCTGCGGCTGCACCAAATGCTGGAAGCCCGAAGGCGCGTTGTTCTCCATGGTCGCGGTCATTCCTCGCGACAAGCTCCAGGTCACGGCCAACGCGCAGAAGCTGAAGATCGTCGATGAGTCGGCCGCCATCCAGCGCTATGCGTGCACCGGCTGCGGCGTGCACATGTATGGCCGCATCGAAAACAAGAACCATCCGTTCTATGGCTTCGACTTCGTGCACACCGAGCTGTCCACCGACAAGGGCTGGGCAGCCCCCGAATTCGCGGCGTTCGTGTCGTCCATCATCGAGTCCGGCGCCAAGCCCGAGAACATGGGCGCGGTGCGTGCGCGGCTGCAGGAGCTCGGCTTGCCGACGTACGATTGCCTGTCGCCGGCGCTGATGGATCTGATCGCGACACACACCGCGAAGGCGAAAGGCGTGCTGGCAGCGTGACCCAGCAGCAGCGCTACCAGCGATGGTGAACGTGGCGGGCGATGTTTCGTTCGTACATCGAGCGCAACGCCTGCATTGTTTCCTGGGACAATGGCGCAAGGTCACTTGCGACCACGTTCGCCTGCGCCTGCTCTCGCGATTTGGCGCCGGGGATGACGACTGATACGGCGTCTTCCATCAGGATCCAGCGCAGAGCGAAAGCCGCCATCGACGCGCCTGCCGGCACCAGCGGACGAATCGCGTCGATGGCGTCCAGGGCGATTTCGTAGGGTACGCCCGAGAACGTCTCGCCGACATCGAACGCCTCGCCATGACGATTGAAAGCGCGGTGATCGTCGGCGGCGAATTGTGAGTTCCTGTTCAACTTGCCGGTCAACAGGCCGCTTGCCAGCGGCACGCGCGCGATCACGGCAACCTTGCGCGCCTTGGCTTCCCTGAAGAACAGCTCCGCCGGGCGCTGACGAAAAATGTTGTAGATGATCTGCACCGAGACCACGCCGGGGTACTCGATGGCCTTGAGCGCTTCTTCGACCTTTTCCACCGACACGCCGTAGTGACGGATCCTGCCGTCGGCGATCATGCCTTCCATCGCCTCGAACACCTCGGGGCGGTAGTACACCTCGGTGGGTGGGCAATGCAATTGCACCAGGTCGAGCGTGTCGACGCCGAGATTCTTCCGGCTGCGATCCACGAACGCTTCGAGATTGGCTCGCGTGTAACCGTCACCCACGTGCGGCGACAACCTGCGCCCGGCTTTGGTTGCGACGATGGGACGCCGGCCCGTCCAGTCCTCGAGCACATCGCGAATGATGCGCTCGGAGCGACCGTCCCCATACACATCGGCGGTATCGATGAAGCTCGTGCCCGCTTCCAGGGCGGCGAGCAGCGCATCGCGCGCCTGTGACTCTTCGACATCGCCCCACGAGCCGCCGATCGCCCAGGCGCCGAAGCCGATTTCCGAAACGTCCCAGCCGGTGCGACCGAACGGGCGAGTGTGCAAGGTCATCGATTCACTCCCGAAACGACACGGTAAAACGCGCAGGATAACCACGGCTGCGGGCGGTGTCGCGTCGATCGGCCGTTCGAGAACGGAACTCGATCGCGCATCGGCAGATTAAGGACTCAATACCGGCAGATGACACCGGGGCCGCCGCCGTGCGAACGGGTATCGCCCATCGCCACAAAATCCTGTTTGTCTCCATCGGCGCGATCGCGCTGGTCGTCATGGGCGCCGCCGCGGGCGCGGTGGTCTTGCTGTCCGGCGCGTACAGCACCGCTGCGACCAAGCAGCACTTCGGCATCACGTATCGCATCCTGGAGCTGGGCCTGCGCTTCTCTGTCACCCGTCACGCGGACCAGATCGTCGTGCCGGACCTGCAACGCGTGGCGAATGTAAAAGTGGGCTATGCCTGCTACCGCCAGTATTGCCAGCAGTGTCATGGCGCGCCCGGCGTGGCGCGCGATCCGCTGGGGCGCGGTCAACTGCCATCGCCGAGCAGCCTGTCCGAGTCGGCTCGCGATTGGCCCGAGGCGCATCTATTTTACGTCACGGCGAAGGGCGTACGCATGTCGGGCATGCCGGCGTGGGAATTCCGGATCTCGGAGGACGGACTGTGGTCCACGGTCGCCTATTTGAAAGCCATGCCGTTCATGACGGCGGCCGAGCATCGAGCGCTGGATGCATCGATGACGACAGAAACCTGTCCGCCGCCCGCCTCTGCGCCGCGCTACAGCCGGGAGAACGCGCACATCATGTTCCGACAATACGCCTGCGACAACTGCCACATCATCGGCGGCATGGTCGGGCCGAACACGCACGTCGGGCCATCGCTCGAAAAATGGCGCGAGCGAAAATACATTGCCGGCGTCCTGCCCAATACGCATGAGAACCTAGTGCGCTGGATCGTCGCGCCGCAGGACATCAGCCCTCACACCCTGATGCCGGATCTGGATGTGATCGAATCGCACGCTCAGCTCATGGCGCGCTACTTGATGACGACGGACGAGTAGTCATGCGTCATCGATCCATCGCGTGCCGCTCGATCGCACTGACGCTCATATGGTCATGGCTTGCCGGCTGCATCCCCGGTCACGACTACGAGCCCAGGGTCATCGGTGGAGATCCGGAGCGCGGGCGTGCGGCGTTGGCGCGCCACGAGTGTGGCGTCTGTCATGTGATTCCAGGGGTGCCCGACGCCGTGGGCAAAGTCGGCCCCGCCTTGGACCGATACGCGCGACGCTCGTATGTGGCGGGCAAATTCCCGAACGAGCCGGAAACATTGGTGCGCTGGATCGTGGATGCGCCCGCCATGGCGCCGCAGACTGCGATGCCCGCCGTTCCCATGTCGGACAAGGACGCGCGAGACATGGCCGCTTATCTCTATGAGTCGGATTGAGCATGCAGTCGACTCATCCTTCCTCCGCTCTGGATCCTGCCGCGAACAGCGGCGCAGCGCTCATCGATCAGTTGGGAACTGTGCTCTATGTGGGGGCCGCGATCATCTTCGTGGCAGTGATGGCGCTTGCGCTGTATGGCGTGATCGCAAGAGCCAGAGCGATCAATGCGCGCAGCTGGATTCTCGGTGGCGGTCTGGCGTTTCCGATCTTCACATTGACGGTGCTGCTGATGTACTCGCTGGCGGTCGGCAACGGCTTGAACGCCATCGGTTCAAGCAATGCGCTGCAATTGTTTCTGGAATGTTTCGGCATCGGCGAGGCCCGCGAGCGTGCGCCCGCGGACGGAGTGTTGAAAGTTCATGTCATCGGCAAGCAATGGTGGTGGGAAGTGCGCTATGAGCAGCCAGGACGAGAACCAGTGGTGCTGGCGAACGAGATCCGCATGCCGACCCATCGGCCCGTAGAACTGGTGCTCTCGACCACGGACGTGATTCACAGCTTCTGGGCGCCGTCACTGGCCGGCAAAGTCGACATGATTCCCGGTCGCACGACCCGCTTGCGGTTGCAGACCAGTGAGGAAGGAACATTCCGGGCGCTATGCGCCGAGTATTGCGGCGGGCAGCACGCGTTGATGGCGCTGTTCGTCATCACCCAGAGCGAGGATGATTTCGGTGCCTGGCTGGCGCGTCAGGCGCAGCCAGTGACTGAGCCGCGCGATGCGTTTCTGAAGCAGGGTTACGACGCGTTCTTTCGCGGCGAATGTCACGAATGCCATACCGTTCGCGGCACGCCCGCCAATGGCGTCTCGGGTCCTGATCTTACGCACGTCGGCGGCCGCAGGTCGCTCGCGGCTGGGACCTTGAACAATCACATCGGCACCATGGCCGGCTGGATTGCTGGCGCGCAGGAGGTGAAACCGGGCAACAAAATGCCATCGAGCCTTGCGTACACCGGCGTCGAGTTGAGAGCGCTGTCGGCCTGGCTGGGGAGTCTCGAGTGAGCATGCGTCCGCCCAAGGAGTTGCCGAATCCGTTGCCGCGCCCGGATGGTGAGTTCGAGCGTCTGCAAGCCGTGTGGGAACCGCCACGCGGCTGGCGCGCGCTCACGCAGGTGAACAACACCGCCGTCGGGCTTTGGTATGTCGGCGCGGCGCTGCTGTTCCTGGTGCTCGGTGGCATCCTCGCCTTGATCATGCGAACGCAGCTGGTCGTGCCGGGCAACAATCTGGTGGATTACGACCTGTACAACCAGCTGTTCACCATGCACGGCTCGGTGATGATGTTTCTGTTCGCCGTGCCGGTGATCGAGGCCATCGGCATTCTGCTGCTGCCGGCCATGCAAGGCGCGCGGGATCTGCCGTTTCCGCGGCTGTCGGCGTATGCATTCTGGGCCTATTTCGTGGGTGGGCTGGTGTTCTTCACCACCATCTTTTTCGATCTTGCGCCCGATGGCGGCTGGTTCATGTATCCGCCGCTCACCAGCTACGAGTTCTCGCCAGGCTTGCGCACCGACTTCTGGCTGCTGGGCATCGGCTTCATCGAGATCTCGGCCATCGCCGGCGCGATCGAGATCGTGGTGGGTATTCTGCGCACGCGCCCGCCCGGCATGACCCTGGACAAGATGCCCATCTATCTGTGGGCCAT
Organism: Steroidobacter gossypii; assembly: GCF_016801985.1. Lineage (GTDB taxonomy): Bacteria > Pseudomonadota > Gammaproteobacteria > Steroidobacterales > Steroidobacteraceae > Steroidobacter > Steroidobacter gossypii. Next base: position 358,424 of record NZ_JAEVLS010000003.1, read on the forward strand.
GCTCATCGTCGGCGCCATGATCATCTTCGGCTTCCCGCCAGTGATCCTGGCGACGGCGCTGCTGGAGCTGGAACGTGCGTTCCACTGGCCGTTCTTTCTGGCGGAGCGGGGCGGCGATCCGCTGCTGTGGCAACATTTGTTCTGGCTGTTCGGCCATCCCGATGTCTACATCATCTTTCTGCCCGCGGCCGGACTGGTGTCGATGATGGTGGCCACCATGGCGCAGACGCCGCTGGTCGGGTATCGCTGGATCGTGGTTGCGATGCTGGGCACCGGCACCATCTCGTTCGCGCTGTGGGTGCATCACATGTTCGCGACCGGCATGCCGCACATCTCTTTGAGTTTTTTCTCAGCCGCGAGCATGGCCGTGGCCATCCCGGCAGGGCTGCAGGTGTTCTCGTGGATTGCAACGCTCTGGCGCGGCAATGTGCAACGGGCCACGCCGACGTATTTTCTGCTGGGCTTCTTCGGCGTGTTCGTGCTCGGGGGCCTTACGGGCGTGATGCTTGCCGTCGTTCCCTATGACTGGCAGGCGCACGACACGTATTTCGTTGTCGCTCATCTGCACTACGTGCTGATCGGCGGCATGTTGTTTCCCGTGTTCGCGGGCATTTACTACTGGGCGCCCCTGATCAGCGGGCGGCAGCTGTCCGAGCGCATGGGTACGTGGGCATGCGCCATCATGTTCATCGGTGTGAATCTCACTTTCTTCCCCATGCACATCGCCGGCCTGCTCGGCATGCCTCGCCGCGTCTGGACGTACGCGGACGGGTACGGCCTCGAGATATACAACCTGCTGTCGACGATTGGCGCATTCATATTCGCGGCCGGCATCGGCATCGTGCTGCTGGATCTGCTGTTGCATTTTCGACCGGCGGGCAAGGTGAGCACCAATCCCTGGAAAGCCGGCTCGCTCGAATGGCTGCCGCAGGATAACTATGCCATTCGCAGCATTCCTTTCGTCACCAGTCGCGATCCGCTGTGGCAGCATCCGTCGTTGCCCGAGGAGGTTGATGCAGGTCGGCACTATCTGCCGGGCACGGTGACGGGCGGGCGCGAGACCATCGTCACCAGTCCCATCGATGCGCGGCCCCAATATCTGTTGCGCCTGCCGGGACCGAGCTGGCTGCCGGTGCTTGCCGGCGTCGGCACAGCGGTCTTCTTCCTGGCGCTCACCGTGAAATGGATGTTGGTCGCGGTGGCTGGGGCGGCGGTCGCTCTGGTCAGCATCCTGCGCTGGCTGTGGCAAAGCGACGTGGCGCCCTCGGGCAAGCTGTTCGACGTGGGAGGCGGGCTGAGCCTGCCTGACTACCTGAGCGGCAGCAGCTCGCATTCGTGGTGGTCGGTGGTGGTGTTGATGCTCGTGGACGGCAGCATCTTCGCGTGTCTGATCTTTACGTTCTTTTATCTGTGGACCATCACGCTCTCCGACTTTCCGCCCGAAAGCCTCGATCTGCCGCTGCTTGGCAGCTCGGTCGCAGCGGCGCTCGCTTGGGCGGCGTCCGTGGGAGCGATGTATGTCGCCCATCGACAGTTGCGTCCGGATCGAACGAAGGTGGTCAGCCTCGCACTCGCAGCCGCGCTGATTGGCGTCTGGGTGGCGTTCGCACTCAGTTTGCACGCACTGCTTGCGACCAATCTACGGCCACAACTGCATGGCTTCGCCTCGACGGCTTATACGATGCTGGCCTGGCAGGGACTGCATGCCGTGCTGCTGACGTTAATGGCCGGGTTCACGCTGCTGCGATTGTGGCTGGAAATGGTCGATCCGGTGCGGCGAGTCGTCTTCGATAACACGCGCATCATGTGGTACTACTGCGCGGCGCAGGGCCTGATTGCGCTCGCCGTGATGAACTTGCCGCGGTTGGCGATGTGAGATCGAGCATGCAACATCGCTTCACGGCAACTACGTTCCTGGTCAGCGGTGGCTTGCTGGTCTGGATGGCGAATTTCACGTTCGTGTACGTGTTCGCCGCGTTGGCCTGCGCTCGCGGCTTTGCCGACGTGGATCTGCTCGGATTGCCAGTCGTGCCGTTGGCGTCTCTGGTCGCGACTTCGCTCGCTGGAGCAGTGACCGCAATGATCGTGCGTCGAGGCTTGGTGTTGCATCGTGAGAGCGACGAGCACACGCGCTTCATCGGGTTTGTGACATGGGCTGGCGGCGCGTTGGCGCTGGTGGCGCTGGTGCTGTTGGTGATCCCGGCGCTGGTGGTCAGCGCCTGCCCGCAGTACTGAAGGGCAGGTCAATGTTTGCTCGCGCGCTTCCAGCGCCAGCCGCGTGGGCCGACCGTGTCGGCGGAGAATGCGCCACGCTCGCCCAGCGGTTTGCCCGGGCCGATGGTCGTATCGTTGACCGTCTGGCGCTCGAGCTCTGAGTTGATCTCGGCGCCGAGGATGACGACGTAGGAGGACACGTAGAACCACATCAGCATCACCACCACGCCACCCAGCGCGCCGTATGCTTCGCCGTATGAATTGAAGTTTCGCACGTACACCGCGAACAGCACGCTGCCCAACAGCCAAAGCGTGGCGGCGATGATCGATCCGGCATTGACCCATTCCCAGCGCGGTCGCGTCCGATGTGGGGCGAAGCGATAGAGCAGCGAGAAGGCGAACACGACCATCAGCCACAGCAGCGCCCAGCGCACGGTGAGCAGCACCCATTCGGTGGCGCCTCCCAGCGGGAAGAACGCCAGCACGACCGGAACCGCGACGCCGAGCGCCACCAGCAATACGAAGCCAAGAACACCGCCCACCGTAAAGGCGAACGAGACCAAGGTTCGCATCAAAAACGAGCGACGATCGTGCTCGTTGTAGGCCACGTTCATGGCAGTGATGAGCGCCACCATGCCTTTGCGCGCGCTCCAGATCGCCACCAGAATGCCCGCGACGACGCCGATGCTGAGCGTCTGATTGCGCTGATTCACCAGCTGATAGAGCTGGTTCTGCAGAATCTCCACCGTGCCTGCGGGGAGCAGGTGGCTGAATGCCTGGATCTGCGAGGCGATCGCCTCGGGTGAGGCGACGATGCCGTAAATCGCGACCGCAGCCGCGAGGCTCGGAAACAGCGCCAGCAGCCCGAACAGCGCAAGACCGCCTGCGACGATGGACACATTGTCGGCATCCAGCTGATTCTTCACGCGCCAGAGCACGTCCCACCAGCCGTGCCAATTGATGTCTCGGGGGCGGTGTGCAAGTCGGCCCCGGTCCGCTTCAGCGTCCGCGATCTCCGCGGGATTGACTGACACAGGCATTGCAACACCCGAGCCGCTGCATCGATGTGGACTGGAGCAATGACGCAGCAAAAGGCAGGATGTTCCGCAAGGTTCAACGGCTTGCGCCGCCAGCGCATCGTTGCGCGTCCACGCCGGGCAGCTGTCCCTTGCGCAGCAGAATCAGATTGATTCGTGCGACGTAGTCTTCCGGGCTCAAGGCGATGGCCCGCTGGAATTGCGTGGCGGCCTCGTCGAAGCGACACGCCATCGCATAAGCCATGCCGAGATTGTTCGCTGCGCGCGAGTTGTCGGGATTGCGCACACTCGCGTCTTGCCAGAACGTGATTTCGGTTTGGTAGACCTGGTTGCGCTCGAACGTCGCCCAGCTAAGCGCCGCAAGCAATGTTCCTACAGTGGCGAACAGCATCGCAGGTCGCTGTCGCCGCCAGAGAATCAGCCGCGTCGCAAGCCACCATGCAGGCCCCGTCAAGGCCAGGTACAGCTGTCGGTCGTTTGCCACGTCGAGCCGAGGCAGCAGCGAATTGGTGGGCGCCAGCCACAACAAAAACCACAGCACGGCAAGCGCGCTCACTGGCGCCCGACGCACATTCCACAACGCCCCGGCGAGAATCGCCAACCAGGCCAAGCAAAGCATCGCGCTCAGCCCATCCAGCGTCGTCACGACGGGCAAACGCGGATCCGCATTGCTGTTGGTGATGCGGATCAGTTGACCCGCCAGATACAAGACGGCCTGCGCCTGCGTCAGAAGATTTTCACCGATGGTTCGGGTATCGAGGCTCACGGCCAGCAAGCGTCGATACGTCGGCAGGCTGAGCGCGATGCATGACATCAGCGCCACTAATATCAACAGCGGCGCCATTCGCTTCAACGTCGTCGACAGCGGCCGATCGGCAGAGTAGAGCAGCAGCGCAAGCGGCAGTATCAGCGCTGTTTCCTTGGTAGCCGCGGCCAGGCAGAAGCAAACAGAGCACGCCGCGAGCCATGCGCGAGCCCAGGCTCTGGCTTCGCTTTGTTCGCTTCGGACCCAGCAATAAAGACTCAGCAGACAGAAACATCCGGCGAGCGAGCTCGAGCGGCCCGAGATATAAGTGACCGCTTCGGTCTGCGCCGGATGCAGCGCGAAGAACAGCGCCGCGAGCAACGCCGCGCACGATGCGTCCGCTTCGGTCAGCCCGGCGCGCAATCCACGCGTACGAACCAGCGAGCAGACGAGTGTCGCACTGACCATGTGAATCAGGATGTTCACGACGCGGAAACCGGCGGGGCTCGCATCGAAACTCATGTTGAGCGCGTAGCTCAGTTTCAGCAGCGGTCGAATGCCCGGCATCGACTGCCACCAGGCAGCAAGCGAATGCACGCGGAGCTCATTGACGATGACGTTCCAATCATCGAATTGAAAACTCGCGGTCAGCGACGGCCACCACAGCGACACGATGGCAAGTGTGGGCAGCGCCGGCGCGAGCGTCGCCAATGACGATGCCCTCCAGATGCGCTGCTCAGTCCGCGCCAGCGAATGCATCTTCAATCATTCCATGCGCGAGCCACCAGCGCTGCGTTCCGCCCAACATCACCAGCCAGACTTCGTGATCCTGCCGGCGCACGTACGCAATCAAGCATTGACCGGCCTGTGACGTGTTGCCGGTCTTCAGGCCTTGCGCGCCTGCCAATCGACCGAGCAGGGCGTTGGTGCTGTTGAACTTGATGATGCGCCCCGCGCGCGTCGTCAGCTGCGCTTCAGGCATTGCGCCCAAATGCGCAATCAACGGGACGGCCCGCGCGGCTTGCGCCAGCTTCAGCAGGTCGGCCACCGTGCTGTGCTGGCCATCGGCGTCGAAGCCGCAGGGATCGACGAAGTTGGAATCGGTCATTCCCAAGCGCACCGCTTGCGCCGTCATGCGCGCTCTGAACGCGGTGAGATTGGCGCTGAACCCTTCGACCAGCACGCGGCACGCATCGTTGGCGGACCGGATCAGCATCGCTGCCAGCGCCGCCCCCGCGGTGATTTGTTCGCCCGCCTTCAGGCCGAGTCGCGAGGGCGGCACGCTCGCGGCATAGGCGCTTACGGTGAGCCAGCGATCGGCCTTCCAATCGGTCTCCAGAACAACGAGCGCAGTGAGTAACTTCGCGAGCGAGGCGGGTTGCAATTGCAGCGTCGGCGCGCGTTGCCAGAGGATCTGATCATCGCGCACGAGCAGATAGCTGCGCGCCGCGTGAGGGTAGGGATCCGGCGCGTCAGCGTAGAGAGGAACAGCGATCGTCAGAAACAACGCGCCGAGCAGCGAGGCAAGCCTCACCGATCGGCGCGAGCTGTGATTAGTTGTTGAACAAGCCACCCAGCGCCTTCTTGCCCTTGTTGAACAAACCTTTGGTCTTGTCCATCGGCGTTTCGGCTTGTTGCTGTTCGGCCTGCGCCTGGTTGCTGGCGTATTGCGAGCAGAAGTTGCGATAACGTTCGGCGATCGCCGTGTAACGACGACCGGCGCACTGCGCAGCGGCGATGCCGGCCGCCTGAGTCGGGCACTCGGTAGCGATGAAGTCCAGCTTGCCGCTCTGCTCGGCGGTGAGGCACAGCCCTTCGCGTTCCTTCTCGACGCCGAAACCGCAGATGCGCGCGGAGTGGGTCAGCGGCTTGCCATTGAGATTGTTCGGATCGTGGGCGGCCCAGTTGGCGTTCCGGCGTTCCTGTTCGGCGAGCCGCTGGAACTTGTCGTGCGAGCGGATGGCCTCGCAGTAGGTGCGCTGATCGGCCGGGTCCTTGCACATCGCGAGAAAACCGGGGCCTTCGGCTTTGGCGGCTTCCTTGTGGCAGTTCTCGATCATCTGCTGCTCGGCCAGCTTCTGCTGACGCTCGCCCTCGGCGATCATCTTCTTGGCCTGCAGGTTCATTTCGCCGCCGTCGCACTTGCCGAGCTTCTGGCCTTCGTAGCTCATGACCATGGTCTCACCCTGCGTGGTCATTTCCATCTTGCCCTGGTAGCGATCACTGCCGAGGTAGGTGAACTGCGCCGAGCCTTCCACCGGATCCTTGCCGGTACAGCGCATCTTGAAGCTCTGCACGTTGCCGTCGCGCTTCATGTCGTAGATCTGGCAGTTCTCTTCGGTCTTGATCGGCGCGGTGTCCTCGCCCGGCTGCTTGCAGATCTCCGAGGACATGCCCGGCATGGACATGCCGGCCATCTGCATGGAGCTGGTGATCCGCCATTTCTCGCCTTCGACCGAGCCCTGAGCGTGCGCCAGCGACGCGCCGACGCAGCTGAGCAACAGCAGCTTGCATACCTGTTTCATGAGGATTCCCGCATGTTCGAATTCTGGGGAGCAGGCTCGCATGCGCCGCTTTTGGGCGTCTATGCCACGTCAAGGCAGTTGACTTTTGAGTGGCGATGCATTTGCGCATCGCTGTTTGCGAGGTCGTGTCGGATTCGAGCGGCCTCGACCGTCCTTGGGGGGAGTGTCACTTCACTGGAGCAAGTCATGCCTTACGTGGAAGGTTTCATCGTCCCGGTGCCCAAGGATAAGCTCGCGCTTTACAAGGAAAAGGAGGCCGCCATGGGCGAGATATGGAAAAGCTACGGCGCCTTGAGTTACGTCGAATGCATCGCCGACGACGTGCCGTATGGCAAGCTCACCTCGTTTCCGCGCGCCGTGCAGGCGACGCCGGAGGAGACGGTGGTCCTGGCCTGGATCACTTATGAATCGCGCCAGCAGCGCGACGCGATCAACGAGAAGGTGATGGCCGACCCGCGCATCCAGGCGATCTTCGAGGACATGCCCATCGATGGCAAGCGCCTGATCACCGGCGGGTTCGAGGTGTTTTTGCAGATGTAGGGATGGGGGACCGGACGGACATGTGTCGCAACATCAAGACGTTGTTCAATTTCGAGCCACCGGCGACCGACGACGAGATTCACGACGCGTCGTTGCAGTTCGTGCGCAAGTTGAGCGGCTTCACGATTCCGTCCAAGGCCAACGAGGCGGCCTTCGAGCGCGCGGTGGAGGAGGTGGCAGCCGCCGCGCGCACGTTGCTACATTCCATGACGACCAACGCCGAGCCGAAGAATCGGGAGATCGAAGCAGCGCGAGCCAAGGCTCGCAACGCTGCAAGGTTTGGCGCCAAGGCATGATTCGGAGTCGTCGATGGACAAGCTGATAGGGAAGCCGCTGCTGGTGGTGGCGATGTTCCTGGCGCCGTGGCTGGTTCGAGCCGAGCCGGCCGTGTCGTTCGATTGGTTCGAATACACCGGCAAGGACGCGGTGTTCGACACGCCGCTGCCTGCCGGCAGCTACCGCAATCCCATTCTCGCCGGCTTCTATCCCGATCCAAGCGTCACGCGGGTCGGGGATAAGTTCTATCTGGTGAACTCGACGTTCGCCTATTTCCCCGGCATCCCGGTGTTCGAAAGCAGCGACCTGGTGCACTGGCGTCTGCTCGGGCACGTGCTGGAGCGGCCGGAACAGTTGCGTTTCCAGGGCTTGGGCGTCTCGCGCGGCGTGTTCGCGCCGACCATCGAACATCACGACGGCGTGTTCTATGTGCTGAACACGCTGGTGGACAGCGGCGGCAACTTCATTGTGACGGCCAAGAGCGCGGCCGGCCCCTGGTCGGATCCCGTGTGGCTGCCGGAAATCGATGGCATCGATCCCTCTTTGTTCGTCGATGCGGACGGCAAGGCATATGTATTGAACAACGGGGCGCCCGACGAGCAGCCTCGCTACGAAGGGCATCGCGCAGTCTGGATGCAAGAATTCGATCTGAAGCGCATGAAGCTGGTCGGTCCACGTCGTGTTCTAGTGAACGGCGGCGTGGATATTTCCAAAAAGCCCATCTGGATCGAAGGTCCACACATTTTCAAGCGCGGCGACTGGTACTACCTCTCGTGCGCCGAGGGCGGCACCAGCGTGAATCACTCGCAAGTGATCCTGCGCTCCAAGTCGGTGTGGGGCCCTTACACGCCGTATGAAAAGAATCCGATCCTGACCCAGCGTGATCTGCCGAAGGAGCGCGCCCATCCCATCATCAATGCCGGCCATGCCGATCTCATCGAGGCGCCCGATGGCACCTGGTGGGCAACGTTTCTTGCGTCGCGCCCGTACGATGCGGTGAATTACAACACCGGCCGGGAAACCTATTTGTTGCCTGTGAGCTGGCAGGACGACTGGCCGATGATTCTGGGCCCGGGCAAGCCCATTCCGTATGTGACTTCGTCACCCAAGTTGCCCAACGTCCTTCGAGACGCGGCTGCGTTGAGCGGCAACTTCACGTGGCGCGACGAATTCGATGCGCGCGCTCTGGATGGCGCGTGGCTGCAGGTGCGCGCGCCTGCACGGCGCTGGTTCGACTTCACGGCTGAGCGCGGGCGATTGCAGATGCTGGCCACGAGCGAGCGACTGGATGGCGCCGGCAATCCGGCGTATCTGGGGCGACGCCAGCAGCACCTTGCGTTCGAAGCGAGCACGGCCCTGCGTCTGCCCGAACAGCCCGGTGTGGCCGCTGGCATCGCCGCGTTCCAGAACAGCGATTACTGGTACTTCCTCGGGGCGCGCCGGGTCGGCGAGTCGGTGCAAATCTTTCTGGAGAAGAAGAGCGGGGCGACAGTGAAGCAGCTCGCGACCAAGACCGTGAAACCTGCCCCCCGTGGCGATCTCGAGCTCAAGATCGCCGGGCAAGGACGCAACTATTCGTTCTATTACCAGGGTGATGGTTGTCAGGCGCTGGTCGAAAACGACGACGGTTCCATTTTGAGCACCGAAGTCGCGGGCGGCTTCGTCGGCGCGACGCTCGGGCCACACGCCCGGCTCGAATAGCGAGCTTCAAACATTGCGGCCCTCCGCAATGAGGGAACCTTGCGCGGCGCGGACGATTATTCGAGCAGCATGCCCGAAGGTCCTTCGCTGATCATCCTGCGCGAGCAGGCGCAAATATTCAAAGGCAAGCGAGTGCTGGCCGCGGAGGGCAACTCGAAGATCGACAAGACGCGCGTGGTCGGCCAGCGCATCGTTTCGCTGCGCAGCTGGGGCAAACATTTCCTGATCGAATTCCCCGGCTTCACGGTCCGCATCCACCTGCTGATGTTCGGTCGCTACTGCATCAACGAGCGCAAGCCGGACAAGCCGATTCGTTTCGGGCTTCGTTTCGCGCGTGGCGAGGAGCTGAACTTCTACGCCTGCTCGGCGCGCTACCTCGAGGGCGATCTGGACAGCACGTACGACTGGAGCGGCGATGTGATGTCGGATTCGTGGAACGCCGCGGCCGCTCGCAAGAAGCTGCGCGCGATGCCCGATACGCTGGTCTGCGATGCGCTGCTGGATCAGACCGTGTTCGCCGGCGTCGGCAACATCATCAAGAACGAAGTGCTGTATCGGATCCGTGTGCATCCGTGCTCGAAGGTGGGCGCGCTGACGGCGGCGAAATTGCGGCAGCTGGTGGAGGAGGCGAGGCGCTACAGCTTCCAGTTCCTCGAGTGGAAGCGGGCGTACGTGCTGAGCAAACACTGGCTGGTGCACAACAAGGGCATGTGTCCGCGCTGTGAGATCAAGCTGCAGCGGGCCTATCTGGGCATCACCGACCGGCGCACTTTTTTCTGCGAGCGGTGTCAGATCCGCTATTCGCCGCCCGCCCGGCGGACCGCCCGCGCCAAGCGCCGACGGATTTCAGCGCGCCGTTAGACGCGTCTTGCGGCGGCTGCCCCCGCCGGCGTGCCAGCCGGGCCCCGGGTTTGTTACTATCGCGCGCCCTCGGCCGCATGGCGCGCCAGGCAAGTCGTTGGGAATCAAACGCTTAGGGAATATCCCGCTTACACATGCTACAAACCATCCGCGACAAGATCACCGGCTGGGTCGCCGGGCTTTTCCTGGGCGCCATCGCCATTGTGTTCGTGTTCTGGGGCATCGACTTCCAGTCCACCTCGGCAGCCTTCGCCGCCAAGGTGGATGGCGAGCGGATCCCGGCCGAGACGGTGCGCCGGGCCTGGCAGCAGCGCCAGTCTCAGTTGCAGCAGATGCTGCGTGACGAGCTGCCGCCGGAGATGGCCAAGGCCCAGCAGAGCGCGCTGCTGGATCAGTTCGTGCAGCAGTCGCTGCTCACCCAGCGCGCCCACGACCTCGGCTACCAGGTGAGCGACCAGGCGCTGGTCAAGCGCATCATGGAAATCCCGCAGTTCCAGGTCGACGGCAAATTCTCTCAGGACCGCTATGCCGGTCTGCTGCGCTCCAATGGCACCACCGAATCGCAGTTCGAGTCGGATCTGCAAGCCGAGCTGCTGCTCGAACAGCTGCAGAACGGCGTGATGGAGTCGGCGTTCACCGTTCCCTATGAGCTGGACCGCCGCTACGCGCTGGAGAAGCAGCAGCGCGAGATCGACTACGCGCTGATTCCGGCGAACGAGTTCCTGGCCTCCGCCAAGGTCACCGACGAGCAGATCCAGCAGTACTACGAGCAGAACGGCGACGATTTCCTGCTGCCCGAGACGGTCGATCTGCAATACATCGAGCTGACGCGCGCGCAGGCCGAGTCGAAGGTCGATGTGAGCGAGCAGGCGCTGAAGGAATACTACGAGCAGGTGAAGGAGCGCTTCGAGTCGCCCGAGCGCCGCCAGGCTCGTCACATCCTGATCACGGCCACCGACGGGCTGGATGACGCGGCCGCGCAGAAAAAGGCGCAGGAGCTCACCGAAAAAGCCAAGGGCGGCGCCGATTTCGCGCAGCTCGCCAAGCAAAATTCCAAGGACCCGGGCTCCGCCGAGCAGGGCGGCGATCTGGGTTGGGCGCAGAAGGGCATGTTCGTCGGGCCGTTCGAAGACGCCTTGTTCAGCATGCAGCCGGGCGAGATTCGCGGCCCGGTGAAGACCCAGTTCGGCTATCACGTGCTCAAGCTCGAGAACATCGAGAAAGGCCATCTGCTGAGCTTCGAAGAAGCGCGCGCCGAGGTCGAAGCGGAATATCGCAAGGATCGCGCGCAGAGCGGCTTCTACGACGATTCGCAGAAAATGGCCGATGCCGCGTTCGAGGCGCTGACCGAGCTCGACTCGGTGGCGAAGAAGATGAACCTGCAGGTGAAGGAGATCAAAGGCTTCACACGGGAAGGCGGCGGCGAGTTCGGCGCCGACCCGGGCGTGATCGATGCGGCTTTCAGTGAAGACGTGCTGGAGCGCCGGCAGAACAGCCCGTTGATTCCGGTGGGTGAAGACAAGGCGGTGGTGTTGCGCGTGGTCGCTCACAAGCCGGCCGAGCCGCGCCCGCTCGCCGAAGTTCGTGGCGCCATCGAATCGCAGCTGCGCTCCCAGCAGGCGCGTGAAGCGGCGGCGGCGAAGGGCGCCGATGCGGTGGCCCGTCTGCAGAAGGGCGAGAACTGGGAAGCGCTGAGCGCGCTGGGCGTGAAGCCTGTCGGCAAGCGGTTCGTCACGCGTGACGATTCGATCGCGCCGCCGGCGGTGCTTCGCTCGGCGTTCCAGGCGTCGAAGTCGGAGATTTCGGAAGCCAAGCCGTACGTGGCCGGTGTGACCACCGACGATGGCAATTACGCCGTGCTCGCCGTCACTCAGGTGCGCAATGCTGAAGCGAGCAGCGAGGCTGAAGCCGAGCGCAACAACCGTCGCCGGCAGCTCGAGCGCCGCACCGGGGGCGAGGAATTGACCGCCTACGTGGAAGAGGCCGAGCGCAACGCGGATATCGTGCGTAACGAAAAGGTATTCGAATAACGCAGCCGCATCGTTGTTCTATCTGGTGAGCTTCGCCGGCCAGGAATGACGCCGGCGAGGCTGACGGGATCGGGTTACAGCAACACGCCGCGCGCTTCTTCGATGAAGCCGCGGCGTTTGCTTTGATGGGGTTTATTCCCCTTCGGGGAAGGACATGCCGACCGTGCTGTAGCCCGCGTCGACATAGATGATTTCGCCGGTGATGCCGGCCGACAGGTCGGAGGCGAGGAAGGCGGCAGTGTTGCCCACGTCCTCGATGGTGACGTTCCGGCGCAGCGGCGCAATGGAGGCCACGTGGCTCAGCATCTTGCGGAAGCCACCGATGCCGGCGGCGGCGAGGGTCTTGATCGGACCGGCGGAGATGCCGTTGACGCGAATGCCCTTCGGGCCGAGATCCGCCGCCAGGAAACGTACGCTGGCCTCGAGGCTGGCCTTGGCGAGACCCATGACGTTGTAGCTCGGCAGCGAGCGGACCGCGCCGAGATAGGTGAGGGTGAGGATGGAGCCGGCGCGTCCTTCGAGCATCGACTCGGCCGCCTTGATCACGGCGGTGAGGCTGTAGCTGGAAATGTCGTGAGCGATGCGGAAATTCTCGCGCGTGGTGGACTCGACGAAGCCGCCGCGAATGGCATCGCTCGGCGCGAACGCCACGGCGTGCACGATGATGTCGAGCTTGTCCCAGCTCTTTTTCAGGGTCTCGATACCGGCGTTGATGCTCTCGTCGCTGGCCACGTCCATTTCGAACACCGCGGCGGCGCCGAACTCCTTGCCCATGCCTTCGACGCGGTCCTTGAAGCGCTCCTGATAGCTGAACGCCAGTTCCGCGCCTTCACGCTTCATCGCCTGGGCAATGCCGTACGCGATGGAACGCTCGGTCGCCAGTCCGATGATGAGGGCGCGCTTGCCTGCGAGAAATGCCATGAACCGCTCCAGTGGAAAGACTGGAGCGTAGTTTAACGGAACCGCTTCTCTTTAGATCCCCGCGCGGCGGCGATCTTCGAGGTACATCACCAGCCGCTGACCCGGCTTGATGACGCTGCGCTTGGTGAGGTTGTTCCAGCCGAGCAGGTCGGACAGGCGCACGCGGAATTTGTCGGCGATGGTCGACAGCGAGTCGCCGCGACGGACCACGTAGGTGGTGGAGCGAGCCACGGAGCTGCTGTCGTTGGAAGCCAGCTGCGCCGTGCCAGGCACCTTGAGGACCTGGCCGATCGAGAGTGTTCCACTGCGGGCGAGGCCGTTGCTGTGGGCGAGGCTGTTGACGCTCACCCCGTACTTGCGAGCGATGCTCCACAGTGTGTCGCCGCGGCGAACCACGTGCTTGTCCGAGGAGCCCCGGCGACGCACCGGCGGTTCATCATCTTCCAGCGCGGCGAGCTCCGCTGCCCCAGGCAACTTCATGCCCTTGGGCGCCGCTGCGATCAGCAGATCCTGACCAGGATGAATCATGCTGCCGCGAATCTTGTTGGCGGTCTTCAGGGCCGCCACGGAAACGCCGTACTTGTCGGCGATTTCGCCGAGCGTGTCGCCACGACGCACGCGGTGATAGACGATGCGCACGCGCTCTTCGGGCGGCAACGCGGCGATGCCTGCCTGGAAGCGCTCGTGACGATCGATCGGCACCAGAATCTGATGCGGACCATCGGGATCGGTGACCCAGTGATTGAACGCGGGATTGAGCGCCAGCAGCTCTTCCTTGGACAGGTCGGCGAGCTCGGCAGCGACGTGCAGATCGAGCTGACCGCCGACATCGACCTTCACGAAGTAGGGCGCGTTCGGAATCGGCGCGAAGGCCAGCCCATGGCTGGTCGGATCGCCGACGATGCGACGCATGGCCAGCAGCTTCGGCACATAGGCGCGGGTCTCGCGCGGCAGTTTGAGGCTGAAGTAGTCAGTGGGCTTGCCCTCGCGCAGATTGCGCGCCACTTCGCGGGCGACGCGAGCTTCTCCGCAGTTGTAGGCGGCGACGGCCAGCAGCCAGTCGCCATCGAATTCGTCGGCCAGGAACTGCAGATAGTCGAGCGCAGCGTTGGTGGAGGCGATCACATCGCGACGGCCGTCGTAGTACCAGTTCTGTTTCAAGCCGTAGCGACGGCCGGTGGCGGAGATGAATTGCCACAGACCGGAAGCGCGGGCGCGCGAATAAGCGACCGGATTGAAAGCGCTCTCGACGACCGGCAGCAGCGCGAGCTCGAGCGGCATGTTGCGCGCTTCGATCTCACCGACGATGTAGTGCAGGTAGCGCTCGCCGCGCTTGAAAGTGCGATCCAGATAGTCGGGGTGCTTGACGAACCAGCGCAGCTCCAGGTCCACCGAAGGGTGCTCGACATCGGAGAGCATGTAACCCTTGCGAATGCGCTCGAACAGGTCGCCCGCTTCGGCGGCCGGCGCGCCCTCCTGGCCGAGCTCGCGCACCAGGCGCGGTCCGGTCCTCGCGTCCAGCGCCTCGATGGCATCTTCGATCTGTTCCGGGCCCGACACGCCGATGGCGGCTTCGTCCAGCTTGGTGATGCTCGGGTCGAGCTCGACCATCTGCACCGGATCTTCATCCTCGGGGTCTTCCAGATCGGCGCTGGGAGTGTGATTGCAGCCGGCCAGGAAGACCGCCCAAGGGACGACGAGCGTCGTTGCAAGAATTGCCCGCAGCGCGGACGCTGGTCGCCATTGAAACATCAGATTCCTCCACCTGCCTCGTCCCGGTGCCGGGCAGGCGTTGTCAAAGCCAAAATCGGCCCTTGAAACTCGGCAGACCGAGCCGGCGGGCGACTTTCACACTCCGGCGCGCTTCGGCGCCCTGATTGATCGTCTGCAACTTGCGTGTCCGCGTGCCTTCGGACACTGACTCAAACGAGCTTACCGAAAGCTGTCTTTCCACTGACGGATGACAGCGAACACTTCAGGTTCACTCTGTAGCCCGCGGCCCGCATGGGCTTCAGCGGCCTGTTTCACACTCTCGTCGTCACACCGCAGGAACGGGTTCACATTCCTCTCCCGCCTGATGTCCGATGGAATGGTCGCCTGATCGCGGGCCCGCAATTGCTGGCAGTGTTCGAGATAGCTCGCGGCCGCCCGATTCTCCGGCGCCACCGCCAGCCCGAACTTCAGATTGCTCAAGGTGTACTCGTGGGCGCAGTACACCAATGTTTCGGCCGGCAGCGCCGCAAGCTTCGACAACGAGCGATGCATTTGTTCCGGCGTGCCCTCGAACAGACGGCCACAACCGGCGCTGAACAGCGTGTCGCCACAGAACACGGCGCCGTGACCGACATACGCGATGTGGCCGGCGGTGTGTCCGGGAACATCCAAGACCTGGAATTCGAGCTCGAGCTCGGCAAAGCGCGCTCGATCGCCTTCGCGCAGGCGCTGCGGATGGCCGGGCACGCTTTCGTTGGCGGGCCCGAAGACCGGAATGGAACGGTCGCGCAGCAGCTCGGTGACGCCACCGACGTGATCGCCGTGATGATGAGTGATCAGCAGCCCGGCCAGCGTGAGATTGCGATCGGCAAGGGTGCGCTCGACGGGGCGGGCGTCGCCCGGATCGACGACGACCACGCGCGCAGGATCGCGCGGCGAATGAATCAGCCAGATGTAGTTGTCAGTAAATGCCCGAACCTGGGTCACTTGCAGCATGTTTTGGAGCGACCCCAGGGGACATCACCTGCCAGTATTAAACATGCCATGTCGCTGAGCGGCAAGCGTTTAGTTAATGATCAAACGGCGCTCGCGGCGCTCGGTTCCATTGGCACTAGAACCCTGGGCGGCTCCGATCCGTTATCCTAGCGCCATGGCCGAACCTTCCGCCCTCGATCTGCACGCCTGGCTGCGCTCGCCGCTCGGCCAGCGGGTGTATGCGCTCGAGCGCAAGATCGCGAGCGAGGCGCTGGCGCAGGTATTTGGCTGGCAGCTGCTGCAGATCGGGCAATGGGGCGACGATGACGGCCTGCTGGCCGAAGCGCGCACTCAACGCAAATCGGTGCTCGCCTGGCACGGGGTGCGTCGGCCAGGCGTCGCGTCGGCGATTCGCTCGCGTACCGATGCGCTCGCCATCCAGTCCGATTCGGTCGATGCCGTTTTGTTACCCCACACGCTGGAATACGAGCCCGAGCCGCACGAGATCGTGCGCGAAGTCGGCCGTGTGCTGTCGGCGGAGGGGCATCTGATCGTGTTCGGCTTCCGGCCGTTCTCCAGTTGGGGCCTGCGGCACTGGTTCGCCAAAGATGGATTCCCGCCAGGGCTCGAGCGCCTGATCAGCGAGGGGCGATTGCGCGACTGGCTCAAGCTGCTCGGCTTCGAAGTCGTCGATGCGCGACGCTATCTGTTCAGCTTGCCGTTCAGCGCCAGCTCGCCATCGTCACAACGCTTTTTCGAGCGCACCGGCAATTACCTGTGGCCCATGTTCGCCGGCGGCTATCTGCTCAAAGCTCGCAAGCGCGTGTACACGCTCACGCCAATTCGCCCGCGCTGGCGGCTGCGCCCCAAAGTCGTGGGCGGCCTCATCGAACCTTCCACACCACGCAACGTGACGCGTCGAACCTGACGCACTGGCTGATCTACTCAATGGCTGCAGTCGAGATCTACACCGACGGCGCGTGCCGCGGTAATCCGGGGCCGGGCGGGTGGGGCGCGATTCTGCGCTCCGGCGGGCATGAAAGAGAGCTCAAGGGCGCCGAAGCGCTCACCACCAACAATCGCATGGAGCTGATGGCGGCGATCCAGGCGCTCGCCGCCCTGAAGCGTGGCTGCGACGTGGTGCTGTACACCGACTCGCAGTACGTGCGCAAAGGCATTCTCGAATGGCTGCCGCAGTGGAAACTGCGTGACTGGCGCACGGCCGACAAGAAGCCGGTGAAGAACGTCGACTTGTGGCAGGCGCTGGAGCGCGAGATCGCGCGGCACAAGATCGAATGGCACTGGGTCAAGGGGCACGCCGGCGTGCCCGGCAACGAGCGCGCCGATCAACTGGCGAACGCGGCCATCGACGAGATGCAGGCGCGCCTGCCGGTCGCGTAAGGCGCACTCACTCGGTCGGAGAGGGCCGATCGCACCGGTCGATCAGCAATGGCCGTCGCATGAGCTATCATGCGCGCCAGCTTGCGATCATCACCGGGCCGTTCCATGGACTTCATCGATCTCAAAACTCAGTACCGCCGAGTCCAGGACTCGGTCAATGCGCGCATTCGCACGGTGCTCGAGCACGGGCAATACATTCTGGGCGCCGAGACGGTCGAGCTGGAGAAGGTGCTGGCCGAGTACGTCGGCGCCAAACATTGCATCGGCGCGTCCAGTGGCACCGATACATTGCTGATCGCGCTGATGGCCTACGGCATCGGGCCCGGCGATGAAGTCATCACTTCGCCATTCACGTTCATCGCCACCGGCGAGATGATCGCGCTGGCGGGCGCGAAGCCGGTGTTCGTCGACATCGACGCGCGTACTTACAACATCGATGCGAAGCTGATCGAAACAGCGATCACGTCTCGGACCAAGGCCATCATGCCGGTGTCTCTGTATGGTCAGTGCGCCGACATGGATGCGATCAACGCCATCGCCCGCAAGCATCGCATTCCGGTCATCGAAGACGCCGCGCAAAGCTTCGGGGCCATGTACAAGGGCAAGCGCTCTTGCGCGGTCTCCGACGTCGGATCGACGTCGTTCTTTCCTTCCAAGCCGCTCGGCGCGTACGGCGACGGCGGCGCGCTGTTTACCGATGACGACAACCTGGCGAAGCTGATGCGCGAGATTCGCGTGCATGGTCAGGATCGTCGCTATCATCACCCGCGCCTGGGCATCAACGGTCGGCTCGATACGCTGCAAGCCGCGGTGCTGCTCGCGAAAATGGAAATCTTCCCCGAGGAAGTCGAGGCGCGCAGCAAGCTCGGCGACCGCTACTCGGCGATGATCGAAGAGGCTTTTGCGAAGGAGAGCGATCCGGCGCGGAAAGTGGTCACGCCGTATGTGGCCCCGGATTGCACCAGCGTGTATGCCCAATACACCATCGAAGTGGCGGATCGCGCCAAGGTCGAACAGGGCATGAAAGCACGCGGCATTCCCACAGCCGTGCATTACCCGGTGCCGCTGCACTTGCAGCCGGTGTTCGCAAGTCTGGGCCAGGGCGCCGGCAGCTTCCCGATCTCCGAAGCCGCCGGTAACCGGGTCATCAGCCTGCCCATGCATCCATACCTTACGGAAGCGCAGCAGGCGGAGGTCGTTCAGGCGCTCAAGGACGTGGTGCTGGGCGGCTGATGCGTCAGGTCATCCTCGATACCGAAACCACCGGCCTGGAGCCCGAACAGGGGCATCGCATCATCGAAATCGGCTGCGTCGAGCTGGTGAATCGGCGCAAGACCGGCCGGACGTTTCATCGTTATCTGCGGCCGGATCGCGAGGTCGATCGCGGCGCCATCCAGGTGCACGGACTCACCAACGAGTTCCTGGCGCAGCAGCCTCGCTTCGCCGACGTGGTCGATGAGTTGATCGAATTCATCAGCGGCGCCGAGCTGATCATTCACAACGCGGCGTTCGACCTGGCCTTCCTGGATGCGGAGCTGAAGCGGCTGCCGGGCCCACGGCGTGAGACACGGAAGATCTGCAATGTGATCGATACGTTGCCTCTTGCGCGCCAGATGCATCCGGGCCAGCGCAACAGCCTCGATGCGCTGTGCAAACGTTACGGCATCGACAACTCACATCGCGAGTTGCACGGGGCGTTGCTCGACGCGCAGATCCTGCTGGAAGTTTATCTCGCGATGACCGGCGGCCAGACGGCGCTGATCCTCGGCGAGGCGAGCGACGCCAGCGCCGATGTCGCCTTCGAGCCCGTGGCGGCGGTGGTTCGTCCGCGTGGATTGCTGCGAGTGGTGCGAGCGTCGGATGATGAGATTGCGGCGCATGAGCGCATGCTGACCATCATCGACAAGAGCAGCGGCGGCAAGACGCTTTGGAAACAATTGGTGCTGCCCGAGATGGCACCAACGCCGGCGCCGACGGCGGCTCCGGTCCCCGCGATGGTCCCGGCGATGAATCCAGCGATGGCCTAGCCCAAAGCATCGCTCATGCTGCAAGCGTACCAGCACCTGTTTCTCGGCCACGCGCCTCGCTGGTACAAACTCGCCATCGTCGTCTTCCTCGTGCTCAATCCAGTGGTGCTGCTGCTGGGCGGAGCGCATGGCGCGACCGTGGCGGGCTGGCTGATATTGCTGGAGTTCATCTTCACGCTGGCGATGGCGTTGAAGTGTTATCCGTTGCAGCCCGGCGGCCTGCTCGCGCTGCAAGCGGTATTGCTGGGGCTGACCCAGCCCGAGTCGGTGTATCAGCACACGCTCACCGCGTTTCCCATCATCCTGCTGCTGATCTTCATGATCGCCGGCATCTTCTTTCTCAAGGAAATGCTGGTGTTTTGTTTCACCAAGCTGCTGCTGAAGGTGCGCTCGAACCTGGCGCTCGCGTTGCTGTTCTGTCTGGTGCCGGCGGTGTTGGCCGCCTTTCTCGACGCGCTCACGGTGCTGGCGGTGGTCATCGCGGTGGCGACGGGGTTCTACGAGGTTTATCACAAGGTTGCTTCGGGCAAGACGCATCAGGATGCGCATGACAGCTCGGCCGATGAGCATGTCGGTGAGCTGCATCGTTCCGATCTCGATGCGTTTCGCGCCGTGTTGCGCGGCCTGCTGATGCATGCCGGCGCGGGAACAGTGCTCGGCGGTGTGATGACTCCGGTGGGCCAACCGCAAAATGTGCTGGTGGCGGAGCAGGCCGACTGGACCTTCATCGAGTTCTTTTTGCAAATGGCGCCGGTGGCGCTGCCGGTGTTCGTAGTCGGCATCCTGACCTGTTTCACGATCGAACGAATGAAATGGTTCGGTTACGGCGTGCGCCTGCCGGATGCGGTCCGTCAGGTGCTCGAAGCGTACGATCGCGATCAGCAGGCGCGGCGCACGCCGCGCGATGTGGCGATCATCGTCGTGCAGGCGATCACGGCGGTGATCCTGGTCTTCGCGCTTGCGTTTCACCTGGCCGAAGTAGGCTTGATCGGCTTGCTGGTGATCGTGCTGGCGACCGCATTTACGGGCGTGACCGAAGAGCAGCGCCTCGGCAAGGCCTTCGAAGCGGCGCTGCCGTTCACCGCGTTGATCGTGGTGTTCTTTGTGATCGTGGCGCAAATCCACGATCAGCATCTGTTCGAGCCGGTGGTGGGCTGGGCGCTGTATCAGCCGGGCGAGGCGCGGGCGGCCATCTTCTATCTGGCGAGCGGCCTGCTGTCCGCGGTCAGCGACAATGTTTTCGTCGCCACCATCTATATCACCGAAGTGAAGGCCGCCTTGCTGGAAGGGGCGATCGGCGCCGCCGAGTTCGGCCGGCTGGCGGTGGCCATCAACACCGGCACCAACATTCCCAGCATCGCCACACCGAACGGCCAGGCGGCGCTATTGTTCCTGCTCACCTCGGCGGTCGCGCCGTTGATCCGCCTTTCCTATGGGCGGATGGTATGGATGGCGTTGCCATACACCATCACCTTGACGCTCAGCGGACTGTGGGCGGTGCTGTACCTGCTCTGACAAGGAATCCGACAGCGGCGCGAACGCTGCCCTTTAGAGCCATGTCTCTATTTCGACAACGGTTCTGTGGCATTCTTGCGCCCTTTGTGGCGTTCAACCCGTTTAGCACTCTCTCAAGGTTGACCTCGGACTGTTATGTCTCAATTTAGTCTGCGCGAATGCAAGCTCGGTGTGATCGGTCTGGGCTACGTCGGCCTGCCGCTGGCGGTGGAGTTCGGCAAGTCGTTCCATACCGTCGGTTTCGATATCAAGGCGGCGCGGGTCGCCGAGCTGAAGAAGGGCCGGGACAGCACGCTGGAAGTGGAGCCGGCCGAGCTCAAGGCCGCCAAGCGGCTCAGCTATACCACCAATGTGAAAGATCTGCGCAGCTGCCAGGTCTATATCGTCACGGTGCCCACGCCCATCGACGGTTACAAGCGACCGGACCTCACGCCCATCGAGCGCGCCAGCGAGCTGATCGGCCAGGTGCTGAAGAAGGGCGACATCGTGGTGTTCGAATCCACCGTGTATCCGGGCTGCACCGAAGAGGTGGCCGTGCCGATCCTCGAGCGCCTGTCGGGCCTGACCTTCAACAAGGATTTCTACGCGGGCTACAGCCCCGAGCGCATCAACCCGGGCGATAAGCAGCATCGACTCACCACCATCAAGAAAATCACTTCCGGCTCGACGCCCGAAGTGGCCGACTTCATCGATGCGCTCTACGGCAGCATCGTCAAGGCGGGCACGCACAAGGCCTCGAGCATTCGCGTGGCCGAGGCGGCCAAAGTGATCGAGAACACGCAGCGCGACGTGAACATCGCGCTGATCAACGAGCTGGCGCTCATCTTCAACCGCCTCGGCATCGACACCGAGGAAGTGCTGGAAGCCGCCGGCACCAAGTGGAACTTCCTGCCGTTCCGCCCGGGCCTGGTGGGCGGCCACTGCATCGGGGTGGATCCGTATTACCTGACGCACAAGGCGCAGGAGATCGGCTATCACCCCGAGATGATCCTGGCCGGCCGCCGCATCAACGACAACATGGCCATTTACGTCGCCGAGCGGATCGCGCAGCTGATGATCAAGAAGCGCATCCACGTGAACGGCTCGCGCATCCTGGTGATGGGCCTGACCTTCAAGGAAAACTGCCCCGACCTGCGCAACTCCAAGGTCGCCGACGTGGTGGCCGAGCTGAAGAAATACGGCGCCAAGGTCGACGTGTTCGACCCCTGGATCGACGCCGAGGAGTGCGAGCACGAATACGGCATCAAGCCCATCCGCAAGCCGCAGCCCGGCAAGTACGACGCCATCGTGCTGGCGGTGGCGCACAAGCAGTTTCGCGAGATGGGGATCCAGCAGATCCGCTCGTTCGCGAAGAAGCCGCATGTTCTCTACGACATCAAGTACGTGTTTGATGCGGATGAGGTCGATGGCCGACTCTGATCTGGTAGCTGGCGGCTGAGTAGTTGGTGGCTCGGTCAAGGAGCGGCTGATCGACGAACTGTCGGCGTGCACGCTCTGGCATGTGCCGTACGGCCTGATGTGACAAGGCTGCGGATCAAGCCGTTGAGCAGGCGCCCGACGTGAGCTATCTCCTCGAGGGTCGCGCCCGCATCGCCGAGCAGCGCCAGGCGATTGATGATCGTGTACTGCGTCTCCAGCTCGGCGAGCGAGCCTCGCGCGACGTACAAGAACTGAAGGAATTCCGCGCGGCTGCGTCGTGCGGAACCTTCGGCGATGTTGCAGGGTATAGAAGCGGCGGCGCGCCGCAGCTGGCTTTGCAAGCCGAAGCGTTCGTCCCTGGGCAGCTGTCGGCTCGCGGCGTAGACTTTGCAGGCCAGCGTCACGGCTTTTTGCCAGGCAACCAGGTCCTTGTGACTGACGATTTTATCCATGCGCGACGAATGTTCGGCGGGCGCGCGGCCTGCGAGGCCGCGACAAAGTAGACATCCGTCGAGTTATTGGCGGCCTTTTATCAATCGACATCGGCTAGGCATGTTATGAAACTCCTTCTCACCGGAGCCGCCGGCTTCATCGGCTTTCACACCGCTCAGATTCTGCTGGCCCGCGGCGACGAGGTCGTCGGGTTGGACAATCTCAACGACTACTACGATGTGTCGTTGAAGCAGGCGAGGCTGGCGATCCTGCAGAAGTCGCCGAACTTCCGATTCGTGAAGCTGGACGTGGCGGATCGTGAAGGCATGGCGGCGCTGTTCAAGCAGGAGAAGTTCCAGCGCGTGATTCATCTCGCCGCGCAGGCCGGCGTGCGCTACTCGATCCAGAATCCGCTGGCCTACATCGACAGCAACGTGGTGGGCTTTGCGAACATTCTGGAGGGCTGCCGCCACAATGGCGTGGAGCATCTGGTGTATGCATCGACCAGCTCGGTGTACGGCGCCAACACGAAGATGCCATTCTCGGTGCACCAGAACGTCGATCATCCGTTGTCGTTCTATGCGGCCACCAAGAAGGCCAACGAGCTGATGGCGCACACTTACGCGCATTTGTATCAGCTGCCGGTGACGGGCCTGCGTTTCTTCACGGTGTATGGTCCCTGGGGCCGCCCCGACATGGCGCTGTTCCTGTTCACCAAGAACATCCTGGCCGGCAAGCCCATCGACGTCTTCAACTACGGCAACCATCGCCGCGATTTCACGTACGTAGACGACATCGCGCAGGGCGTGGTGCGCGCCATGGATCGCGTGGCGCAGCCGAACCCGAACTGGAGCGGCGATGCGCCGGATCCAGGCACCAGCAAGGCGCCTTACCGGCTCTACAACATCGGCAACAACGCGCCGGTGGAGCTGATGCGCTACATCGAGTGCATCGAGACCAACCTGGGCAAGAAGGCCGAGAAAAACCTGCTGCCGCTGCAGGCGGGCGACGTGCCGGATACGTTCGCGGACGTGGCCGATCTGGTGCAGGCCGTGGGCTACAAGCCGGCCACGCCGGTGGAAGAGGGTGTGCGTCGCTTCATCGAGTGGTACGTCGGCTACTACGGCAAGTAGCCGCCCACAAGAGCTTCACCCTGCGTTCTCGGTGAGGTAGCCTCCGGCACCATTGCCGTGCCGAACAGCTACCTCAGGAGGATTTCCCATGACGCCAGCGAACACGACGCCTGAGTGGCAGGCGCTCGAAGCACACGCGGCGAGCATGCGAGATCGGCACCTGCGCGATCTGTTCGCGAGCGATCCACAGCGCGCGGTCAACTTCTCGCGCACCTCCGAGCTCAACCTGCTGTTCGATTTTTCCAGGCAGCGCGTAGACGCCGAAACGTTGCGCCTGCTGATCGCGCTCGCCGATGCGCGCGGCTTGCGCGGCCGCATCGACGCGATGTTCAGCGGCGAAAAAATCAACACCACCGAGAACCGCGCGGTGTTGCACACCGCTTTGCGCAATCGCACCGATCGGCCCATCCTGGTCGACGGTCAGGACGTGATGCCCGAGGTGCGCGCGAGCCTCGAGAAGATGCGCACCTTCGTCGAAGGCATTCACGGCGGCCGCATCCACGGCCACACCGGCAAGACCTTCACCGACATCGTCAACATCGGCATCGGCGGCTCCGATCTCGGCATCGTGATGGCCACCGAGGCGCTCGCCAGATATCGCAACCGCAATCTGCGTCTGCACTGCGTCTCCAACATCGACGGCGTGCAGCTCGGCGATGTGCTGGAAAAAGTCGATGCGGCGCGCACGCTGTTCGTCGTGTGTTCCAAAACATTCTCGACGCTGGAAACGCTCACCAACGCGAAACTGGCGCGGCAATGGATCGTCGATCGGCTGGGCGAGGGCGCGCCGGCGCGGCACTTCGCGGCGGTGTCCACCAACAGCAAGGCCATGGACGCGTTCCTGATTCCGCCGCAGAACCGCTTTACGATGTGGGACTGGGTCGGCGGACGCTATTCGGTGTGGTCGGCCGTGGGCCTGTCGGTGGCGCTGGCGCTCGGCATGGATCAATTCGAGCTGATGCTCGAAGGCGGCCACGAGCTGGACGAGCACTTCCGCAGCGCGCCGTTTGAAAACAATCTGCCGGTGTTGATGGGCCTGCTCGGCGTCTGGAATCGCAACTTCCTCGGGCTCGATTCGCTCGCGGTGCTGCCTTATGACCAGCGACTGCATCGCTTCCCGGCGTACCTGCAACAGCTGGAGATGGAGTCCAACGGCAAGCGCGTGACGTTGCAGGGCGAGGCGCTAAGTTATGACAGCGGCGCGGTGCTGTGGGGCGAGCCGGGCTCGAACGCACAACATTCGTTCTTTCAGTTGTTGCATCAGGGCACGGCGCGCGTGGCGCTGGACTTCATCGCGCCGGTGAATGCCTCGAGCCCATTTCAACAACAGCAAAACCTGGCGCTGGCGAACTGCTTCGCCCAGGCCCAGGCGTTCGCCTTCGGCCAGACCGAGACGCAAGTGCGTCAGGACCTGGAGGCCAAGGGCGTCAGCGAAGCCGAGATCGCTCGGCTCATTCCTCACAAACTGCACACCGGCAACCGCCCCAGCACCGTGATCCTGTTCCCGCGGCTCGGGCCCAAGACCCTCGGCCGCCTGATCTCGCTCTACGAGCACAAGGTGTTCACCCAGAGCGTGATCTGGGGCATCAACGCCTTCGATCAGTGGGGCGTGGAGCTTGGCAAGAAACTGGCGGACTCGCTCACGCCGGCGCTGGAGAAGCCGGCGGACGCGGCGGCGGGAGCTGAACCGGCGCTGAAGAATCTGCTGCAACATGTAGCGAAGTGGCGGGATTAGGCGACAGGGTCACGCCGCGCGCGCCTGGGTTCACCGACGTTTTTTCACGGCTGTTTGCATTAGAATGCGCGCGGGCCTGGCCCGTACGTCTACGTTGTGAGGTTTTGTTTGGTCAAGAAGGCTTTGATCACGGGAATCACCGGCCAGGATGGCGCCTACCTGGCTGAGCTGCTGCTCGGCAAGGGTTACGAGGTGCATGGAATCAAGCGCCGTGCGTCCTCGTTCAACACGGATCGCATCGATCACCTGTACCAGGACCCGCACGAAGCCAACGTCAAGTTGTTCCTGCACTACGGCGATCTCACCGATGCCACCAACTTGATCCGCATCATCCAGCAGGTGCAGCCCGACGAGATCTACAACCTGGCCGCGCAGAGCCACGTCGCCGTGTCGTTCGAGACTCCGGAGTACACGGCAAACTCGGACGCGCTGGGCACGCTGCGCATCCTCGAAGCCATTCGCATCCTCGGGCTGGAGAAGAAGACGCGCTTCTATCAAGCCTCCACCTCCGAGATGTACGGGCAGGTTCAAGAGGTGCCGCAGAAGGAAACGACGCCGTTCTATCCACGCTCGCCCTACGGCGCCGCCAAGGTGTATGGCTACTGGATCACGGTGAACTACCGTGAGGCCTACGGCATCTACGCGTGTAATGGCATCCTGTTCAATCATGAATCGCCGATTCGTGGCGAGACGTTTGTCACTCGCAAGATCACTCGCGGCCTGGCCCGCATCAAGGAAGGCCTGCAGGACGCTGTGTACCTCGGCAATCTTGATTCGCTGCGCGACTGGGGTCACGCCCGCGACTACGTCAAGGCTCAGTGGCTGATGTTGCAGCAGAGCGAGCCGGAGGATTTCGTCATCGCTACGGGCGAACAGCATTCGGTGCGGGAGTTCGTGGAGAAAGCCGGCGCGGTGTTGGGCATGAACATCGAATGGCGCGGGCAGGGCGTGGACGAGCAGGGCGTCGATCTGAGCTCGGGGCGCACCGTCGTGCGCATCGACCGTCGTTACTTCCGGCCGACCGAAGTCGATACGCTGCTCGGCGATCCCAGCAAGGCGCGACAGAAGCTCGGCTGGCGCGCCGAGACGAGCTTCGGGGAGCTGGTGAAAGATATGGTGGAGGCCGACCTGGATGCGGCGCGCCGGGATGCCCTGGTGGCGCGCGAAGGTTTCCGCACCTATCAGCGCCACGAATAACAGGCCATCCGTTTCATGAACAAAGACGCGAGCATCTTCATCGCCGGTCATCGCGGGCTCGTCGGCAGCGCCATCGTGCGTCGACTGCAAGCCGACGGTTATTCCAATCTGCTGTCGCGCTCGCGCGCTGAGTTGGATCTGTGCAATCAGGCCGCGGTGAATGAGTTCTTCGCCAGGCACCGGCCCCAGTACGTGTTCCTGGCCGCCGCCCGCGTCGGCGGCATCCACGCCAACAGCACCTTTCCCGCTGACTTCATCCGCGACAACCTGCAAGTCCAGACCAACGTGATCGACTCGGCCTATCGGCACGGCACGAGCAAGCTGCTGTTCCTGGGCTCCAGCTGCATCTACCCGAAACATGCGCCACAGCCGATGCCGGAGGACTGTCTGCTCAGCGGGCCGCTAGAGCCGACCAACGAGTGGTACGCGGTCGCCAAGATCGCCGGTTTGAAGATGTGCCAGGCCTACCGGCGCCAGTACGGTTTCAACGCCATCTCCATCATGCCGACCAATCTGTATGGGCCCGGCGACAACTTCGATCTGCAAAATTCGCATGTGCTGCCGGCGCTGATCCGGAAGTTTCACGAGGCCAAGGTGCGGGGCGAGCAGGAGGTGGTGGTGTGGGGCACCGGCACGCCGCGACGGGAATTCCTGCACGTCGACGATCTGGCCGACGCATGTTTATTTCTCATGCAGCGCTATGACGGCGAGCAGTTGATCAACGCCGGCTGGGGCGAGGATGTATCGATCCGGGAGCTGGCCGGCATCGTGCAGGACGTCACGGGTTTCCAGGGCGAGCTGCGGCTGGATACATCCAAGCCGGACGGGACTCCGCGCAAACTGCTGGATGTGACAAGGCTCAAGGCGCAGGGCTGGGCGCCAAGAATTCCCTTGCGCGAAGGCATCGCCATGACATATGAATGGTTCCTGAAGCACCAAGCCGATTACCGTCACTGATGCCGTCGCAGTAAAAAGCGCGCGGCAGGCGCTTGCGCGCGCCCACAATCAATCGCATCCCTGCAACGATCTGTGTAAACTTGCCGCCCTCGTCGCAGGGAACACCATTCGTCAAAGCGGCCTTGATGTTTAGATCCAGATTTGCCACCCATCCTCTGCGGTGGGCCGCCATCGCCCTGTGCATGCTGTTCAGCGTCGGTTGGCTGTCGCCTGCGTTCGCGCAGACGCCCAGCGCCGATCAGATCGAAATGTTCCAGAACATGACGCCGGAGCAGCAGCAGGCCATTCTCGAGGCCATGGGCGGCAGCGGCTCATCGTCATCATCGTTCCCCCGTAACAGCGGCGTCCGTTCGGATCGTCGGCTGGAGTTTCCGCAAACCGTCCGCCCGCGTCGCGCCGCCGAGGATGAGGATTCGGAAGCGACCACTGCGACGGGCGCGCCTCGGCCGCGCCGCCTGAAAGGTGGCGATACCGTGCTGCTGACGATGGAAGTCCGGCAGTACAAGCGCCGCGCTCCGGAGATCGAGGAACGTGAGCGCCGCGAGCGGGAGCAGAGCCAGGCAACGATGCCGGGCGGCCGACAGATGCAACTGCCTCAAGGCGCCGGGCAGAACGGCGCGGCGGGCTCTCAGCAGCCCTCGATCGAGCCGCTGGAGCGCTCGCTCGAGGAGATCGGGCGGCTGGACAGCATTCGCGAACGAGTCCTGCGTCGCAATCCATATAAGCTCGACAAGTGGGGCATTTTGAACGTGCCGGAGCTCGGCCCCATCCCACTGGCCGGGCTGACCGCCGAGGAGGCGACGCAACGGCTGGCCTCGGAGTTGAGTCTGGCCGAGTTCATCGTGAGTGTGGTGCAGCTGCCGCTCAAACCGATGGGCACCGAGGCGCTCAAGCCGTTTGGCTACGACCTGTTCGCCGGCACGACTTCGACCTTTGCACCCGCCACCGACGTGCCCGTGCCAGCGGAGTACGTGATCGGCCCCGGCGATGCTTTGCAGGTGCAGCTGATCGGCAGCACCAAGGGCCGCTATTCGCTGGTGGTCGGCCGCGACGGTCAGATCAATTTCCCCGAGCTCGGCCCGATCACGGTCAGCGGCCGACGCTTCGACGACGTGCGTCGCGATCTGGAAGGCCGCGTGCGCGAGCAAATGATCGGCACCCAGGTCAGCGTCAACATGGGCGAGCTGCGCTCCATCCGCGTGTTCGTGCTGGGCGACGCGGAAACGCCGGGCTCTTACACGGTCAGCGGCCTGTCCACCATCACCAATGCGCTGTTCTTCAGCGGCGGTGTGAAGAAGATCGGTTCGTTGCGCAACGTGCAGTTGAAGCGGGCAGGCCGCACGGTCGTCACCCTGGACCTGTACGACCTGCTGCTGAACGGCGACACCAGCAGCGACGTGCGGCTGTTGCCGGGAGACGTGATCTTCATTCCACCGGTGGGCGCGACGGTGGGCCTGGCCGGTGAAGTGCGGCGCCCCGCCATCTATGAATTGAAGAACGAAACCACGACTGCGCAACTGTTGCAGCTGGGCGGCGGTCTGTTGCCCGAAGCGGATCCCACGCTCGCCACCCTGGAACGTGTTAACGAGCAGCGCCAGCGGGTGACCGTGGGGGTGAATCTGGCGTCCGCGGAAGGCAAGAGCCGCACCCTGCAAAGTGGCGATACCTTGCGCGTCCCCTCGATCCGCCCGACCCTGGAAGAGTCGGTGGTGATCTCGGGTCATCTGCATCGACCCGGCGAATATCAATATCGGCCCGGCATGCGCCTGACCGATGTGCTGCCGACGCTGGACGAGCTGCAGCCCAATGCCGATCAGCGCTATATCCTGGTGCGTCGTGAGATACCGAGCGATCGAGGCATTCGCGTGTTCTCGGCCGATCTGGAGCAGGCCCTCAACAATCCCAACAGCGCCGCCAATTTCGAGCTCGCGCCGCGCGATCACATCTACGTTTTCGATCGCGAGTCGGGACGTGATCGCATCATCGAGCCCCTGCTGCGCGAGCTGCGCATGCAATCTCGAATCGACGAGCCGAGCCTGGAAGTGAAGATCGCCGGCAAGGTCAAGGTGCCCGGGACTTATCCGCTCGAGCCGGGAATGCGCGTCACCGACCTGCTGCGCGCGGGTGGCAGTCTCGACGAAGCTGCGTACGGCGCGCAGGCCGAGCTCATGCGCTACGAGGTCGGGAGCAACGGCGCGCGACAAGCCGAATTGATCGAAATCGATTTGCGACAGGCCTTGAACGGCGATCCGTCGGCCAACCTGGCGCTGCGTCCGTTCGACTACCTGGTCATCAAGGAAGTGCCGCAGTGGGCCTCGCAGGAAGAAGTCGAGATTCGCGGCGAAGTTCGTTTCCCCGGGCGCTATCCCATCCACCGCGGTGAAACGCTGCGCTCGGTGATGGCTCGCGCCGGCGGCCTGACGGATCTGGCCTTTGCCGAGGGCGCGGTGTTCACGCGTGAGGAGCTCAAAGAGCGCGAGCGCAAACAGTTGGCGACGCTGGCCACCCGCATGGAGTCGGATCTGGCCCAGGCGTCGCTCATGGCTGCGCAGGAAACCGGCAAGGATGCGGGCCAGGCGCTCGCGGTCGGGCAATCCCTGTTGGCAGGATTGCGCAATGCCAAGCCCGTCGGACGTCTGGTCATCGACCTCAATCGGACCACCGGCGCGCGGCCCGGCTCCGAGCACGACATCGTTCTGAAAGACGGCGATACGTTGCTGATCCCGCGGGTCACGCAGGAAGTCACGGTCATCGGCGAAGTGCAGAGCGCAACCTCGCATCTGTACCGAGCGGAGCTCGGACGTGACGACTACGTGGCTATGAGTGGTGGAGTCACGCCGCGCGCGGATGAGGACCGGGTCTATGTCGTCAGGGCGGATGGCAGCGTGGTGACCCGTTCTGGCGGTGCGTGGTTCAACGGCGGTGGCGTGGCCATCAAGCCTGGCGACACCGTGGTCGTGCCACTGGATACGGAGCGTATGCGCCCGCTGCCTTTCTGGAGCGCGGTCACCTCCATCATTTACAACCTGGCCATCTCGGCGGCCGCCGTGAACTCCTTCTGACGAAGGAGGCGATGAGCATGCATGGCGCGGTGGACGGCACGATCCGTAATACCCAGGGACCTGCCGGTGCACGAGAGGATTCTGTGACGACAGCAGGGCGTGACGAGGTGACGTTGCAGGAATTGATTGCGATCCTGTGGCGGGGTAAATGGGTCATCATCGCCACCACGATCGTGTTCGCGGTCGCGGCGGGCGTGATCGCATCGGTGCTGCCCAAGAAATATACGGCGACCGTCACCGTGTCTCCGGTGAGCAACAAGAGCGGTCGCAGCGACAAGATGGGCTCGCTGGCGTCCTCGCTGGGAGGTTTTGCCGCGATGGCGGGCATCACGCTGGGCGCGGACAACGACAAGGCCGAGACCATCGCGGTGTTGCAGTCGGACGTGCTGACTCAGCAGTACATCGAAGACAACGACCTGTTGCCGGTGCTGTTCGAGAAGAAATGGGACGCCGCCAATCGCAAGTGGCGCACCGATCCGGAGGACACGCCAACGCTGTGGAAAGCGAACGAGTTCTTCGACAAGCGCGTCCGCTCCGTGGTCGAGGATCGCAAGAGCGGAATGGTGACCCTCAAGATCGTCTGGACCGATCCGGAGCTGGCGGCCCGCTGGGCCAATGGCATGATCAAGGTCACCAACGACTACCTGCGCAACAAGGCGATCGTCGAGTCCGAGCGGCACATCGAATATCTGAGCGAGCAGGCCCAGAAGACCGACATCGTGCAGGTGCGCTCGGCAATCTACTCGGTGCTGGAATCGGAGATCCGTAACGTGATGCTGGCTCGAGGCACCGAGGAGTATGCGTTGCGCGTGATCGATCCTGCCTTCGTGCCCGAGCGCAAGACGTCTCCGCAGCGTCTGCAATGGGTTGCCGCCGGCTTCGCGGGTGGTCTGTTCCTTTCAGTGTTGGGCTTGTGCGTACGGCATCTGTTGCGGCCACAAAACCGACCGTTGGATTGATGAAAGCGGATGCTGCAAGCCGGCCCGCCGGCACGCTCTTGATTGGCGCCTGCAGCCAAGGGCGGCGAGTGACGTGAGCGTTGGCAAGAACATCGTCGCCAACTACTCCGGCGCGCTGATCACTGCCGCCAGCCCGATAATCGCCTTGCCTCTGTACCTGGCCAGCCTGGGTACGCAGCAGTGGGGCCTGGTGAGCTTCGCCACCACTCTGGCAACGCTGGTGAGCTTGCTGGAGATCGGCTTGTCCCAGCGCGTGGTTCGCGACCTCACGTTGCTCAGACACCGCGACCTGTCGCAGGCGTCCCGCGTCTGGCCCGGTCTGGTCGCATACTACTGGGGCATGGGTGCGATCGGCGGTGTCGCGCTGGTCGGCACGAGCCAATGGCTGGTCGAGGGCTGGCTGCGGGTACCGGCGGATTTGACGGATGCGGCGCTCGCGACCATCTATTTCGCCGCGGTGCTCGCGCTGACGCAGATACCGAATTCGCTTTACCGTAGCGCCATGCTGGCGAGCGGGCGGCATGTCGCTCTCAATGTCCAGCTTGCGCTGTTTTCGGTGCTGAAGCACGGAATCGGCGTGGTCGTAGTCATGCGCACTCGCGATCTCACGTATCTTTATTTGAGTCACGCGACGATCGGACTGATCGAGCTGGCGGTGCGTGGCTGGTTCGCTGCGCGAGTATTCCGTTTCGCGGGTCCTCGGCTCGGTATCGATTGGCCCGGCGTCCACGCCGTGATGAGACCCGCGGCCAAGCTGGCTATCGCGGTGATCGCCGGGATCATGGCGCTGCAGGTCGACAAGGTGTATCTGAGCCGCCTCGTCAGTTTGCATGATCTCGGTGTGTACAGCGTCGCCGCCGCGATCGCGTATGGTTCATTGCAATTGAGTACGCCGCTGATCTTGTCCGTGGCTCCGACCCTGGCGTTGGCTTCGGTCGATCCGGCCCGGCTGCATGCCTTGTGCAAAAAGCTGCTGGGCGGCGTTTTACTGGTGCTGCTGGCCGCCGCCGTGGGCTATTTGACCATCGGAGAGTGGCTGGTGCAGCTGTGGCTCAACAACGATGCAACCTTCGCCGAGGTTCGCGATGTGTTGCGTCTGTTGCTGGTCGGCAGCGCGTTCAATCTCATCTATCAAGTGAGCTATCAGCGCTGGATCGTGCTGGGCCAGAGCCGCCAGATCTTCGTGGTCAACGTGAGCTCGCTGCTGCTGGCGCTCAGCATGACGCCGTTCCTGATCCATGCCTGGGGCCTGCTCGGCGCGGCGTTTGGCTGGATCGCGAACAATTCGATAGGAATACTCATGAACGTCAGGTGGATGTTGCGCAGGTCATGCCGGGCCTCTTGAAACGTATGTGTGGAACTTTCTTCCCGCGAGTCGGGCGTTAGCACATCATGGCCTGTATCGTTCGCTTGAATGGTGGGTTGGGCAACCAGCTATTTCAATATGCCGTGGGGCGAGCCGTAGCTCACAAGTACGGCTGCGAGCTGCTGCTCGATGCCACGTTATTGAACACTCGTCACGCCTCCATC
Organism: Steroidobacter gossypii; assembly: GCF_016801985.1. GTDB lineage: Bacteria > Pseudomonadota > Gammaproteobacteria > Steroidobacterales > Steroidobacteraceae > Steroidobacter > Steroidobacter gossypii. Next base: position 391,329 of record NZ_JAEVLS010000003.1, read on the forward strand.
ACGCCGAGAAGCTACGAGCTGACGCCTTTCAAAACCGTCGCTCGGCTGATGAGCGCGGAAGAGTCTGTTCGTGCGGGGCTGCCGACGACGCGTTGGGATCGTTGGCTTGCGCGGTGTGGCGTACGGCTGCGAGGGCGCAAGTACCTCATCGAGCGGGGACCGGGCTACCAGCCGGCAGCGCTGGAGTCAGGCGGCTCCCTGCTATTGGAAGGTTTCTGGCAATCGGAGCGCTATTTTTCTCACATCAGGGAATTGCTGCTCGAGGAGATTTCGACGGTCGATTCTGCACAACTCGCTCGAGCCAGCGAGCAGGTACAGGCAGAACAATCGGTCAGCCTGCACATCCGTCGCGGCGACTATGTCTCGAATCCCGCAGCTCACGCGTTTCATGGTGTGTGCTCCACTGCCTATTACCAGGCCGGGATGGCTTTGCTCGAGCAGCGCGTGAGCCGACCCAGGTACTTTGTATTCACCGACGATCCCCAGTGGGTCGCCGACAACCGGGCGTTGTTCGGGCGGGATCTCACCATTGTTTCTGGAGCGATGCAGTTGCAGCCCCACGAGGAAATGGTGCTGATGAGCCGCTGCCGGCACAATGTCATCGCCAACAGCTCGTTCAGCTGGTGGGGCGCCTGGTTGAACCGCAATCCGGATGCCTGCGTGATCGCGCCCGCCGAGTGGTTTCGCCACGCACCCGATAGGGATGTGGTGCCGACGCGCTGGCAGAGGGTGGGATGAGCTCGCCGACCGTGGCGGTAGTCATTCCTGCCTACAACAGGCCGGACGACCTGCTGCGCGCGTTGCAAAGCGTCGCCGCGCAATCGCGGCCGGCCAACGAGGTTGTGGTCTGCGACGACGGCTCGAAAGAGGATCTGTCCGCGGTCATTGCCGCCTTCGAGTCCCGGTTGCCGCTTCGGTGCGTGCGTATCCCGAACTCCGGTGGCCCGGCACGGCCTCGTAACGTCGCGGTCGAGCACACCAGCAGCGATTGGATTGCGCTGCTCGATGCGGACGACTGGTGGGAGCCCAGCAAACTCGCTGCCGTTTATCCAGCACTCGAACGCTCGGAGGTCGTCTACCATAAGCTGCGGAGCGTGTGCGACGAGCGAGGCTATGGGGTGCACCGGCGCGTCATCGGATGGAATACGCTGTCAGCGCGAGCCGCCTTGTACGACCTGCTGACCATCGGCAACCCGATCCCGGCTTCCTCGGCGCTGGTGCGGCGGGAGTTATATGGGAGGGTGGGGGGCATGCAGCATAGTCCCGCCACGGTCGAGGACTTCGACTTCTGGGCCAAGGTGGCGCTGCACGGGGCACGCTTCGAATTCGTGGATCGGATCCTGGGACATTATCAAATCACGCCCAACAGCCGGAGCTCGACTTTCCTGAGCCACGCCGGCTATTTCCAGGAGATGTTCGCGAGGTACGAGCCGCATTTCGATCCTGCGCAAATAAAGGCCGTCGTGGCGTTCAAGCATTACCTGGTCGGCATTCAATACATGCATGGCAGTGAATGGGTACAAGCCAGAGCGCACCTGGAGCGGGCTGCGGATCTGCGGCTCGCCCGCCAGCGGATCAGCCGACTCGCCAAGCTGCTGCGGGTGAGTCTCCGCATGATGCGCGCCGGAGCGCCGCGATGAACTCGTCACTGGCGTCGATCCTCGAGTCGATCAAGCTCAGGTTGAGCCCGGCTGTCGCCATGCTGCTGCTGGCCGCTTACCTGCTGTGCCTCGCGCCGTTTCTTTCCGATCAGTGGCTGTCGGGTTCGCTGTGGGTGGCGGTGCTCATCGCGATCCTGATCGCCGGCGGGCTGCTGCTGCGAATATACAGGCGCAGCGGCCCGATTCTGTGCGTGCTGATCTTCATGTTCACCTACTATCTCGCACCGCTGCCGTACTTCCTGTGGGACATCCCCATCGTTCCCTACCTGGACAATGTGTCCACCGTATATTTCCTGCGCACCTGGGCGGTGATGGCCGTTTTCCTGGTCTGGCTCGCGCTGTTTTCCGCGCTGACTCAGCAGGAACAGCCCGTCGGCAGCGTGGCGTTGCCGGCGCCCAGCTTGATCCGGGTCCGCAGTATCGGCACGTTCGGCACGTTGTATTGGTTCGTCGTGGCGGCGTTCATCGTGCTCACATTCCGAGGCGAGGCGATCGTCAACGTGAGCGGCCAGGACAATTACGACATCTATATCAGTAATCTCAAGTCGCAAAGTGGCGCGCTCGAGTACTTTCTGGTGCTGATCGTCATCGGCCGTGTCATTTCCGTGACCTGGTTTCAGCGGGCCTGCTATGCCGCCTGCATTGGCTACTACTTCTATTTCTGCTTCACGCGCGGTTACCGCGTGCAGCTGCTCGAGATGACGCTGCTCGTTACGGCTCTGCACTTCGCGCATTGGATGTCTTTTCGTAACGTATTGCTGGGTTCGATCGTCGGCTTCATGCTGCTGCAGGCGTTGGGCTTCATGAAATCGGGCGCCTCGGATCTGCAGAGCCTGTTCACCGTGATGGCGGGAGACCAGGTGCGCTCCAATCAGACCGAGGTGTTCTATACCAGCAACAACGTGTTGAACGCGGTGTTCGACGGGCAGATCCCGTGGTTCGAGCGCGCCACATCGCTGTGGCTGGCTATGCTGGCAAGCTTTCTGCCGGGCAACTGGCTGCCCGAGAACTGGCACAGCACTCTGGCCGCCCAGGACTTGACGCAACTGCCCGGTGGCGGCGGCGGCTTCATCGCCGGCCACTATTATTTCTGGGGCGGGCATTTCGGCGTGATGATCGCCGGATTGCTGATCGCATGTTTGTTTCGTTTGTATGAGCGAGCTCGCTCGCAGCGCATGATGCTACTGTCCATCCTGCTGCTCGCAACCTGCCCGCGCTGGGTTGCGTACGAGCCGATTGCGATGTTTTTCCGGCTCGGTCTGTATTTCATGATCGCTCACGAGGTCATGCGCTTCATCCCAGGGACCTGGCGCAAAGGCAAGCAGGTCGTGCCAGCGACCAGTGGCGCATGAAGTTCTGCTTCTATAGCACGGCGGCGACATTCGGCGGCGGAGAGCGATACCTCGCGCTGCTGATCCCGGAATTGCGCAGGCGTGGGCACGAAGTGGAGCTGGTGACGCTGAAGCACGGCGCACCCGAGGAACTACGCAGCTTGCAGCTGCCGGTCTCGCATTCTGCGGGCCCGGTGATTCGCGTATTCAATGGCGCTGGCACGCTGTTTCGATGGGGACTGCGCCCGGGCATGCAGGGGCCGTCGATCATGGTGCATCACAGCTCGATCGGTGACGATCAAACGATCGCCATCAAGCGCTGGTTGCGTCCACTATTGCTGAAGTTGTTCCTGTTGCGTGTGGATCTGCTCGTGCGAGTGTGCCGCTCCAGCCTGCCCGACGGATTTACTTCCCGTCCGATTGTCACCGTGTACAACGGAGTTGCGCCCATCGAGCACGCGCAACCCACGCCGCGCCACGCCGGCGCACGCTTCAATCTGGCCATGGTCGGTACGGTCAACGAGAACAAGAACCAGCGCGCGGCTATCGATCTGTTGGCGCGCTTGCCCGATCTGTTTCATCTAAAGATCGTGGGTGACGGTCCGGCAGCGTCGGAGCTGAAAGTTCATGCCCAGCGGCTGGGGCTCGACCAGCGCATCACCTGGACGGGGTTCACCCGTGATCCGGCGCGCGAGTTGCACGATTGTCACGCGTTGCTCATGCTCTCGCGCAACGAGGCGCTGCCGTTTGCGGCGCTGGAATGCATGGCGTTGGCGATCCCCGTTGTCTGCTACGCGGTCGGCGGTTTGACTGAGCTGGTGATCGACGGACACAACGGTGCGCTGGTGCCGAAAGGCAACCTGGACGAAATTCGCGCCAGGCTGCTGCAGCTCGCTGATGACGACGCAAGCCGCCTGGCGCTGGCCCGAAACGCGTTGACGACGATACGCGGGCGTTTCAGCGTGGATACGATGACGACGCATTTCATCGAGGCTGCCGAGCGGACTGCCCGAAGCGGCCGCGGACCGGATCTTCTCTTGTAAACAGACAGCCATGAGCTCAAGTCCCCCCTCATTTTTTTTCAAGCTGCTTCATCGACTGGAGAGAGCGGCCGCCCATGCTCAAGGCAAGGGGTATGGAACGGCGACTATCCAGCAAGAAGTCAAGTTGCTGCAAAGCTTTCTCACGGCCGAGCCGAAACTGGCCGTCGACATCGGTGGCAACGTCGGCAGCTATACCGCCGAGCTCAGAAGGCGCAATCCGAATCTGGAGATCCACACATTCGAACCCTCGGCGACCAACCTGAGAAAACTGGCCGAGCGATTCAAACATGATCCGCTGGTCACGCTGATTCCGCTGGCGGTCTCCGATCGTTCCGGGGACGCCGTGCTGTTTTCGAACGAGCCTGGCTCCGGTTTGGGAAGTTTGACTCAACGCAAACTGGACCACCTCAATATTCCATTCGACACCACAGAAACGATCCAGACGATTCGTTTCGAGGATTACTGGCGCAATCGCCTCGACAGTCGAGCACTGGATCTGGTGAAGATCGATATCGAAGGGCATGAGCTGGCTGCTCTCAACGGTTTTGGATCCGCCATCGAGGCGGTCAAGGTGCTGCAGTTCGAGTTCGGCGGCTGCAATATCGATACGCGCACGTACTTCCAGGATTTCTGGTATTTCTTCAAGGATCGCGGCTTCGCGATCTATCGAATCACGCCATTCGGGGCGGAGTCGATTTCCGGATACCGTGAGCTCGATGAGTTTTTTTCCACGACCAACTACATCGCCGTAAAAGCTGCCCGATGACTCCGACAGGCGACTGAGCCGGGGCGGCGTGGCGTCGCAGGACCGCCGCATGTAGAATCGCGCCCGCTATGGCGAACAAGGCATCATGAAAGATTTCATTCGCACCTCCGCGTACCGCATTCGGAATCGCCTGGTGTCGTACTCGGATTGGCGCAGGCGGGGGTACGCGGCGCCCAGTCCGCATCACATCAAGCAGGCCTGCGTGATCAGAAATGGTTTCCCCAACGCAACCTGGGTCGAGACCGGCACCTACTTGGGCGACACCACCCGGTTGCTGTCCAAGCATGGCTCCAAGGTCTACAGCATCGAGCCCGAGCCCACCTTGTTCGCGAATGCCAAGCGGCGTTTCAGCAATGTCGCCAATGTCGAAATCATCAACGGCACGAGCGAAAGTGTTTTCCCGAGCCTGCTGCCAACCATCAGCGGCGACGTGAATTTCTGGCTGGACGGTCATTACTCCGGTGGCATCACGTTTCAGGGGACGCAGACCACCCCGATCGTGGAGGAGCTGAAGGTCATCGCCGAGAACCGCGGGCGATTTGGAAAGTTGTGCGTGCAGGTGGATGACATCCGACTGTTCAATCCCGACTTGCCCGAAGGCGCCGGCTACCCTCCGGTGGACATTCTGGTGCAGTGGGCGAATGAGCAAAAGCTCGGTTGGCACATCGAGCACGACATCTTCGTCGCGAGGGGCTAGATAGCGTGCGCTAGCCGAGCTCTCTATCGCCGACTTCCGGCCCAGTTATCAGTTCGAGGCAAGCGCCCCCGAATGTGCGAAAGAAACGTCAAGTCATGCGACGCGGGCGCGTCGCAGCCAGCGTAGCTCTCATAACAACCACTGGGACCAGGATGCGCTCCATTACAAGAATTCTCGGCGCCGTCACCAAGCCGCAGCACTATGTGTCGCTCGCCAATTCTCATATCTATGGCGATTGGCGCGAGTTTTTCGTCAAGCGCTACGTTCTCGGGAGGGGCGACTACCCATACTCATGCCGCATACGCACTCCGACCGGCCCTGTGGCGTTGACGTTGTACCAGCACGAGGATTGCTTCACGGTTCAGGAGATTTTCGGGCTGGAGTGCTACCGTGCCGACGACGCTCGGGTCGTGGTCGATTTCGGAGCAAACATCGGCGTCAGCGCCGCCTATTTCCTGACGCGTCGTGCCGATGCCCGTGTGTATTGTTTCGAGCCGCTGGCGACAAACATCGAGCGTTTCCGTCGCAACCTCGCGGCGTTCGACGGCCGCTGGACTCTGACCGAAGCGGCTGTAGCCGCCGACGCCGGCACGATCAGCTTTCACGTCGAGCCCACGGGCCGCTACAGCGGCGTGGAGTGCCAGGACGGGGAGTTGCGGCAGTTCCCGTGCGTATCGGCGGAGGCGGTGCTAAGCGACGTCATCGATCGCCATGGAACGATCGATCTCCTGAAGATCGACATCGAAGGCGCGGAGGCGCTGTTCATGCGGGCCCTATCGCCACGTGTGCTGGCGAACATCCGTCGCATCTATATCGAAGGTCAGCAGACGTTTGCCCTGCAGGGCTTCCAGCTGAGTCTTACGGTGAGTGGCGTGCACTGCTACTCGGCTGCATCGTCGCGATAGCCGCGGTCCTACAATGTCTCGATGCGTTCGATCAGCGGCGCCAGTTTCGCGGGCCATGAATGGTTTTCCCGAGCGTAATCGAATCCTGCGCGGCCGATCTGAGAGGCGAGTGTCTGATCATTCCAGAGTTTGGAGAACTGCGCGGCATATTGCTCGGGTGTGTCGGCCAACAGGATGTCGCGGCCCGGATGGGCGGCCAATCCCTCCAATCCGATCGATGAGCTGACCACCGGCAGCCCGAGCGCCATATACTCGAGAATCTTGTTCTGGATGCCGGCGCCGACCCGGATCGGTGCGACCCCGGCACGGGCTTGCCCGACCGCGGCTGCGACGTCCCCGACATTCGCGCAAACCTCGGTGTCAGGGTAGCTGCGCAGGCGCGCGGCATGTTTGCCAGAAATGCGGCCGATGATGCGAAACCGGCAATCGATGGACTTGCGAATCACCGGCATGACGCGTTCGGCAAAGTAGGTGCAGGCATCCAGGTTTTGCACGGACGCCATGTTGCCGATGAACACGATGACGGGTTCGCTCTGACGGCGGTCCTGAAACGGCATGGCGTCCAGGTTGACGCCGTTGGAGCACACCAGGACATGAGCGCGATGGGTGCCATTCAGCAGAAAATCGCGATCCGTGTCCGCCACCAGGGTGACCAGGTCGAATTCGTTCATGACCTCGCGTTCGTATTCGAGCAGGCGTGATGCTTCGACCGCATAGATCGATGCCCGCAGGTGCCGTGCCTTGGACAAGGAGCGCGCGCGTTGGTAGTTCATCGAAATGGCGTCGGTCATCTCCAGAATTGTTGGAATCCTGGCCTGGCGCACATAGTGGCCAGTGCGAATCAGATGAGCGAGACAGCAGTCGAACTCGGGCAGTAACTGCAGGATGCGTTGCCGGAACGCTGTCGATCGGTAGTAGGCGACCTGCAGCGGCACGCGGGTGGGCAACGCGCTCATCACGTTGAGAAAGGAGCGCCATTTGGGCAGGTGGAAACGCTCGATACGAGTGAAGATGCCGTCGGTCGGCAGCGCGGCGTCCATTTCTTCGCGAGTCTCGCAAAGCGACAGCAGCGTCAACTCGTGACGCTGGGCCAATTGTCGGCAGATCTCGTAAATCCGCAGGCGATCGCCACCGATGACCGGATAGGGATATCGAGGTGTGAGCACCAGGATGCGTTTACGAGCCCTCATAGGGTACGCCAGAACTCTCTGATCTCGTTGGTGACAGCGCTGCGTCGGTATCGTTGGGCGCGCTGCAATCCAGCCAGCGCCGCCGCTTGCAGCTTCGACTCGTCGCCCAGCGCGAGCTGCAGCGTCGCACTCATTTGCTCCGCGTTCGCAGGATCGAACAGCCAACCCGTGCCGTCGACCACCTCGGGTAACGAACTGCTGTTGCTGCAGGCGACCGGCGTCCCGCTCGCCATTGCTTCCAGCACGGGAATGCCAAAACCCTCGATCAGCGAAGGGAACACGAAGAGTCGCGCGCGTTGGTACAACTCACGCAGCGCTGTCGCTTCCAGGAACCGCTCGAACACCACGCTGGAAGCGATGTTCAGGTGTGCGGCGAGGCTTTTGAACGCGGCTTGTTGAGATGCTTTGACGCCGACGATTCGCAACGTCAACGCGCTATCTGGCGCGGCCGAACGCAGCTGGGCGAACGCTCGCAGCAGGGTGCTCAGGTTCTTGTGTGGTGCTTCGCCAGAGACGGTCAATAAATATTCCGCTCGCTGCGAAGCCGGCAGCGGTGCGCCGATGAACCATTCATCCGACAGGCTGTTGGGGATGACCTGCACTCGATCCCTGGGCAATCCGAAGCGCTCGCATATTTCTTTACGGCTGAACTCGGACACCGTGATCAGCCGGTGCGCGGACCGGGCGACCCGGGGGACGTTCCACCGCCGATAGATGCGGCCGAGCGTCTGGTAGATGGACGTGGAGCGGGGCACGCGGCGCCAGCTTTCCAGATAGATCAAGTCGTGCACAACCAGTACCAAGCGCACACCGGGCGGCAGATGAATCGGGGCAGTGTTGTAGGGACACACGAGCTGTGTCACGTTGAACTGGCGGCACAGTCCGGGCAGCACGCTTTGCTCCCAGTATGGGAAGAACCCCCAGCCCCTGCGCACCGTATCGGGGCCGCTCTCGGGGAAATTGCCTGGCAGCAGCTTGACGATGCTGCGGTCGGCGGACTCGACGAGGGCGTTAGCGTAGTGCCCCATCCCGCGGAACTCCCCGATCATCCAGCGGGCATCGATTGCAACGGTCATTCGGCGCGCCCGTGCATCTTGCGCGAAGAGAAGTAACGCACCTAGTGAATCACTCGAAGCCCGTATATTGATCGTTTGGGAGCGGGGCGCCGGTGGCCGCGAGTTGTCGGATCCGATGGCTGGTTGCCAGCTGACGTAGATCCAATGTTGGCGCTCTTGACGCAAAATTATGCAGGCCGTCCCCTGAATGTGCAACTCAGCGGGCTATGGGCAAAGCAAGGCGTGCTCGCCGATCAGGTTTGGCCCACCGACCGGTGCTGGCTCTCAGGCCGCCTGCATTTCACCCATCCCGGAGTTCGCAAGCTGGTACGATTTGCGGTTGAGATTTGTCACGAACAAGCGCGCTTTAGATTCGATTCAGTACGTCGCCAGCATGCCCATGTCTATCGAACGATACCCGACCCGGCGCCTCGTCCTTCATGCAACGAGCTGGATACGCGAGACCCGCTCGAGCAGCCGGGCTTGCAGCCAGTGCATCGGCGGACGAACCTGCGAAAGGTTCTGAAGGAGTTGGCCGCTTGAGGCATCTGCTGGTCACTGGTGGCGCTGGCTTCATCGGCGCCAACTTCGTTCACTATTGGCTGCAGCATCATCCGGCAGACCGGGTCGTGGTGCTTGACGCGCTGACCTGCGCCGGCAATCGATCGAATCTGGCCGCCGCGGAAGGCTCGTCTCAGTATCGCTTCGTGATTGGCGATATCTGCGATGCACAGCTGGTCGGCGATCTCATGCGTGACGAAAACATCGACTGCGTGGCGCATTTCGCGGCTGAGTCGCACGTCGACCGATCCATCACTGGGCCCGATGAATTCATTCGAACCAATGTGCTGGGCACTCACGCGCTGCTGAAGAGTGCACGTGCGTTGTGGAGTCTGCAAGGGCGGGTGCGCGCCGATGTGAGATTCCATCATGTCTCGACCGACGAGGTGTATGGCTCGCTCACCTCCGCGGCGCCGGCCTTCACTGAGGCTACGGCTTACCGGCCGAACTCGCCGTACTCGGCCAGCAAGGCGGGCTCCGATCACTTAGTGCGGGCTTATCACCATACCTACGGGTTGCCGGCCACGACCAGCAACTGCTCCAACAATTATGGTCCGTTTCAGCTTCCGGAAAAGCTGATTCCACTCATGCTGGTGCACGCTCTGGAGGGCAAAAAGCTGCCAGTGTACGGGCGCGGCGAAAACGTTCGCGACTGGCTGTACGTCGAAGATCACTGCGCGGCCATCGATGCGATCTTGCAGCGGGGTCGGGTGGGCGAGACATACAACGTGGGCGGCTGCAACGAATGGCGGAATATAGACATCGTCACCCACCTGTGTGCGCTGCTGGATGTCAAATTCAGTGAGGATTCATCGTTGAGGAGTCATTTTCCACGCTGTCCAGCGGCACAGGGGCGACCCGTCAGCGAGCTGATCCAATTCGTCACGGACCGGAAGGGGCACGACTGGCGTTACGCCATCGACGCAACCAAGATCCAGACGGAGTTGCAGTTCACACCTCGGGAACGTTTTGAAACCGGAATAGTAAAAACCGTGAACTGGTATCTGCAGCACGAGTCTTGGTGGCGCGCCGTGTTCGACGGCAGCTACCGGGTCGACTCGGAGCGCAGCGGGTAACACGCGCCAACTGTTTCCAAGTGCCGACAGCGTGACATTTTGCCGCCAAGTTTTGCAGTATACGCTGCGGTACATATTTCTATTTGTATCGCCTGAGCTACAATGCGCCATTCAGGCCGGCGGAAGAGTCGCGAAATAAAGGGCGAGGATGCCAATGCGTGCATTCTTGACAAAAGTATAGCAACCATGTCCGGCCAATTTAGGTAAAGGGAAAACATGCCAGGGCGAATACTCGGGCTCGCGCTGCCGCTGCTAGTCACGGTTTTGTTTATGTTCGCCTTACGGCCATTTGCCCGCAGTGTGGGGCTGATCGACCGACCCGGCGGGCGCAAGATGCACATCGGCGATATCCCGGTCATCGGCGGCCTGGCCATGTTTGCAGGCTTTTTGATCAGCAGCATTTACAGTTATCAGGCATTGCCTGACTATCCTTACCTGATCGCCGGCCTTGCGGTGCTGGTGTTGATCGGCGTGCTGGACGATCGTTTCGATCTGCCTGCGCCGGTGCGCTTCATCGGCCAGACCTGCGCGGCGCTGCTGATGGTCGGCGGCGCCAACGTGGTGGCGACCCACATCGGCCCGGTGTTTTTCGGCCAGGTGGTGCAGTTGGGCTGGTTCTCGGACCTCTTCACCATCACCATCGTGCTGACCGCCATCAACGCCTTCAACATGTTCGATGGCAGCGATGGAGTCGCGGGCGCACAGGCGCTGATGGGGCTGGTGTTCATGGGCTTCGCCTGTGTCATGGCGGGGCAGATGGGTTTCATCCCGTTGATCGTCAGCATGATCGGCTGTCTGATCGGTTTCTTGATTTTCAACTGGCCGTCCAAGCGGACCAAGTCGGTGCGGGCCTTCATGGGCGATGCGGGCAGCACCATGCTCGGTTTCCTGCTGGCGTGGCTCGCGATTGACCTGTCGCAGGGGCCCCAGCCCGTGTTCACTCCGGTGGTGGTGCTATGGATTTTCGCGCTGCCGATCTTCGATTTGTTCAGCAGTATGCTGCGGCGGATGATGAATGGCTTGTCGCCGTTCCATGGCGATTCGGATCACCTGCATCATGTGCTGCGTCGGCACGGATTGAGCTCACGCAAAGTGGCGCAGACGGTGCTGCTGGGCGCCGCGATCAGCGCCGCCATAGGCGTCGGCGGTTACCGGCTCGGCATTCCGGACGGCGCGTTGCTGCTCGCCTGGCTGTCGATGCTGGTGATCTATCACGTCGTTTTCGGCAGCAGCCTGGTCCTCGGACGCCGGCACCCGACGCCTTCGGCGAACGAAGGGCTGGCGGCGAGTGCCATCATGTCCTTGTGGAGACAACGTCGCCGCTGAGCGTTCCGACCAGATGGGGCTCGCGCGGCTCACCCGCAGCGAGGGCTCCGTGACGTGAGGAACCTGTCCCGCACCAACAAACGGCTGGTGATGTTGACGGCGGATGTGCTCGGCATTCCGCTGGTCTTCTGGCTTGCGGTGACCTTGGGCGGCGGAAGCTCACAACACCCTGGAGCAGGGGTGGCATGGATTTACGCAGCGCTGCTGCTCACCAGTGTCCCGGTGTTTTTTCAAATGGGCCTGTACCGCGCAGCGCTGCGGTACCTGGGGCATCGCGCGATCGTTGCCGTGACCACGGGCGTGACCGCATCGGTCGCGTTGCTGGCGATCGTGATGCTCATCTGGCCGTCGAGCGCCGTGCCGATCTCGGCGCTGCCCATCTATTGGGCGTTCGCGCTCATCTATGTGGGCGGGACCCGCTACATTGCTCGAACGCTCCTCAACTATCGCGTCTATACGGGATCGCCACGAGTGGTGATTTACGGCGCGGGTGAAGCGGGGCAGTTGCTGGCCGCTTCGTTGTCACAGACCGGGCGCTATCAGCCGGTCGGATTCATCGACGACAACCCGAGCCTTCACGGCAGCATCGTGCTCGGCCTGGAAGTTTTCGCCCGCTCGGCGCTGCCGAAACTGGTGAGCGACGAAGGCGTCCAGGCGGTCTTGCTGGCGCTGCCGTCGTTGACGCGTCGTCGCCGCCAGGAGATTCTGAAATCCATCGAACCGTTGTGCCTGCTCGTGCAAACCGTGCCGGATCACGAGGACATTCTTTCCGGCACCGCCAAGGTCGAAGATGTGCGCGATGTGCATCCGGGCGATCTGCTGGGCCGCGATCCGGTGCCGCCGGACGCGCGGCTGCTGGATGCATGTATTCGCGCCAAGGTCGTTCTGGTGACGGGCGCAGGCGGCTCCATCGGCGCGGAGCTGTGCAGACAGATCGTGCGCCTGCAGCCTGCGAGGCTGCTGCTCTACGAGATTTCGGAACTCGCGCTATACAACATCGAGCGCGAGTTGCGCGCACTGCTCGCGTTGGAGAGCTTGGAGGTGGATTTCGTCGCCTTGCTGGGCGATGTGCATCAGACGCGGCGCTTCAGGGAAGTGCTGCATCTTTACTCGGTGCAGACCATCTATCACGCCGCCGCCTATAAACACGTGCCGATCGTCGAGCAGAACGTCTTCGAAGGCATTCACAACAACATCTTCGGGACCTGGAGGGCAGCCGAAGCGGCGCTGGAAACCCGGGTCGAAACTTTCATTCTGATCTCGACTGACAAGGCGGTGAATCCCACTAGCGTGATGGGCGCCACCAAACGTTTCGCGGAGCTGGTGCTGCAGGCGCTGCAGACTCCCGCCGCGCCCACTCGCTTCTGCATCGTCCGCTTCGGCAACGTGCTCGGCTCCTCCGGCTCGGTGGCGCCGCTGTTTCGTGAGCAGATCTCGCGTGGCGGACCGGTGACGGTGACGCATCCGGAGGTCAGTCGATATTTCATGACCATCCCGGAAGCGGCGCAGCTGGTGTTGCAGGCAGGCTCGATGGGCCAGGGCGGCGATGTGTTCGTGCTCGACATGGGCAAGCCGGTGCGCATCGCCGATCTGGCCAAACGCATGATCAACCTGATGGGACGCACCGTGCGCGACGAGGAGAATCCGGAAGGCGATATCGAGATCGTCTACACCGGATTGCGGCCGGCGGAGAAGTTGCGCGAGGAACTGCTGATCGGCACCAACGTCACAGGCACCGAGCACTCGATGATCATGCGCGCGATGGAGCATTCGTTGCCGTGGCCGCAGATCCGGCAAGTGCTCGATGAGCTGTCGGTGGCGCTGAACCATTTCGATTGTGATAAAGCCCGTCAGCTGCTGATGCAGACCGTGGCCGAATACAAGCCTACGACCGACATCAAAGATCTGGTGTGGGAGCACAGGGCGGTGATGGCGCCGGGCGAGGCAAGCAATGTCACGCCGCTGCAGAGGCGCGTGCGCGGGACCACGCCGCCGCATTCACCAACCGGCCATTGAAACATCCGTCGCGCAGCGAACAACGCGCCATTTCTGGCTGAACTCGTCGTTTAACTGCAGATTTGCCCACCCTTGCCCCGAGGCATGATCTCCGCCAGGGCAAGGGAATGCCCGCCGTCCGGTCCTCCCCACTCCCGCCGGACGATCCTCAGGGAAACCTGGGTCTCCCCACGGAGCACAGGATGTGCTCCGTGGTTCTTTCGCTCTTCTGCGCGGAGCACACGCACGGTTACCCGGTTCGCGCTGTCGATAGCGCGGCGCAGGTCGGGCTTCAGTAGCTTGGCTGGGAATTTAGTCGCCGCGGGTCGCTGTTAACGACCCGCGGCGGACTGAGTGGGGTGATGCGCTTTGCACGTCCGCCTGGCCTCCCTGGCACACGACCTCGTGCTCACGCGGGCTACATCCTGTTCTTGGTGACTCACTTTCCTTATGAGTGTCGTCTTCTGCCGTGGGAGCAGCGCGAAGGCGACTTCAGGAAGAGTTGCGAGCCTGCTCGTTCCGTAGCAGTAACGTGCCGAACACCGACATCCTGTCGACTTTCGACCGTCGCGTGCGTCCCTGCACGGCTCGCGCTTCCTTGGGGCAGCCCTCGTCGTCCGTGGCGAAGCTGCTGTTCCTACTAAGTAAAGCGACAAACGAGACGATTTACCCTCGCAGCCGGGGAGGATTTGCTGAAATATTTTCAGGTTATGCAATATTTCGGGGGAACTGTAGGTGCTCGCCGACTGCTTTACCCTACCTACCGGGTCCGTTAAGCTCCCCGGCCATTTTTCCTTTGAGTCCAGCGAGTTATCGCCATGCGTTTGACCATTTTCGGCTCCGGTTACGTGGGCCTCGTGACCGGAGCCTGCCTGGCCGAGGTCGGCAACAACGTTCTGTGCGTGGATGTGGACGAACGCAAGGTCGAGAGACTGAAGCGCGGCGAGTCGCCTATCTACGAGCCGGGCCTGGACGACCTGCTGCGGAAGAATCTGGCGGCCGGCCGCCTCAATTTCACTACCGATGCGGTGGAAGGGGTCAAGCACGGCCTGTTTCAGTTCATCGCGGTCGGCACGCCGCCGGACGAGGACGGTTCGGCCGACCTGAAGTACGTGCTGGCGGTGGCTGAAACCATCGGTAAAAACATTGGCGAATATCGCGTGGTGGTCACCAAGTCCACGGTGCCGGTGGGCACCGCCGACAAGGTCAAGGCCAAGATCAACGCGACCCTGGAGGCCCGCGGCGCGCAGTTCGAATTCGACGTGGTCTCCAACCCCGAATTCCTCAAAGAGGGCGCGGCGATCAACGACTTCATGAAACCGGACCGAATCGTGGTCGGCACCGACAACCCGCGCACGGCCGAGTTGCTCAAGGCGCTGTACGACCCTTTCACCCGCAACCGCGAGCGCATGATCGTGATGGACGTGCGTTCCTCGGAGCTGACCAAGTACGCTGCCAACGCCATGCTCGCGACCAAGATCAGTTTCATGAACGAGCTCGCCAACCTGGCCGAGCGCATGGGCGCCGACATCGAGAAGGTCCGCCAGGGCATCGGCTCGGATCCGCGCATCGGCTATCACTTTATTTATCCGGG
The DNA here is from genome assembly GCF_016801985.1 of Steroidobacter gossypii. Taxonomy (GTDB): domain Bacteria; phylum Pseudomonadota; class Gammaproteobacteria; order Steroidobacterales; family Steroidobacteraceae; genus Steroidobacter; species Steroidobacter gossypii. The sequence goes on from NZ_JAEVLS010000003.1 coordinate 406,529, forward strand.
CATGGGCTATGGCGGTTCCTGTTTCCCGAAAGACGTGCAGGCCCTGTCGCGCAGCGCCTCGGACCACAAGTTCAATGCCGAGCTGTTGAATGCGGTCGAGGCGGTCAACAAGCGTCAGAAGACGGTGCTGTTCGAGAAAATGCGCACATTCTTCAACGACGATCTGGCCGGTAAGACGGTGGCGTTGTGGGGTCTGGCGTTCAAACCCAATACCGACGACATGCGCGAGGCGCCGAGCCGCACGCTGCTCGAGGCCTTGTGGGCGGCGGGCGCCAGGGTGCGCGCCTACGACCCGGTGGCGCATGAAGAAGTGCATCGTATCTACGGCGAGCGCGCCGATCTGCAACTGGTGAAGTCGGCCAACGAGGCGCTGCAAGGCGCCGACGCGCTGGCGATCGCCACCGAGTGGCAGGAATTCCGCAGCCCCGATTTCGACCTGATCGCCTCGCAGCTGAGCAGGAAAGTGATCTTCGACGGCCGTAATCTGTACGACCCGGCCTTCGTCAAACGATTTGGATTGAAGTACTACGCCATTGGGCGAGGTGACAGCGTATGTTGATTCCCGTGATTCTTTCTGGCGGTTCGGGCACGCGCCTGTGGCCGCTGTCGCGCGAGCTGTATCCGAAGCAGCTGCTGCCCCTGGTCGGCAAGGGGACCATGCTGCAGGAAACGCTGGCGCGGGTCGCCGGAGTCGAAGGGCTGAGCGCGCCGGTCGTGGTGTGCAACGAGAGCCACCGCTTCCTGGTGGCCGAGCAGGTGCTTGAAGCGGGCATCAAGCCGCAGGCCATCGTGCTCGAGCCGGTGGGCCGCAACACGGCGCCGGCGGTGGCGGTGGCTGCGATGGTCGCCGTTTCCGAGGCGCCGAATGGCGCCAAGACGCCGGAAAGCGATCCTCTGCTGTTGATCCTGCCGGCCGATCACGTCATTCGCGACGTGAAGGCGTTTCGCGCCGCTCTGGACATCGGCCGCAAAGCGGCGGCCGAGGGCAAGCTCGTCACTTTCGGCGTGGTGCCGAACAAGCCCGAGACCGGCTACGGCTACATCAAGCGGGTCAACGGGGCAGGGCCGGCGTACGCCATCGATCGCTTCGTCGAGAAGCCCGATCTCGCCACGGCGCAGTCCTACGTGGCGTCGCAGGAATATTTCTGGAACAGCGGCATGTTCCTGTTCCGAGCCTCGACTGTTTTGAACGAGCTGCGCGAGCTGTCGCCGAAGATCTACGAAGCCTGTGCGCAGGCGGTCACGGCCGCCAAGCGCGATCTGGATTTCACGCGCCTGCCGACCAAGGAGTTCGGCGCGTGCCCGAGCGATTCGTTCGACTATGCGGTGATGGAAAAGACCAAGCACGGCGTGGTCGTGCCGCTGGATGCGGGTTGGAGCGACGTGGGCTCGTGGTCGGCGTTGCATGAGGCCATTCCGGCCGATGAGGAAGGCAATGTCACCTTGGGCGACGTGCTCACCGCCGATTCGAACGGCAACTATCTGCACTCGACCAGTCGTCTGGTGGCGGCGGTCGGCCTGAAAGACCACGTGGTGGTTGAGACCAAGGACGCGGTGCTGGTGGCGCCCAAGAGCCGCGTGCAGGATGTGAAGGAACTGGTCAATCAGTTGAAGAAGCAGGGTCGCTACGAAACTTCCTTGCATCGGGAAGTGTTTCGGCCCTGGGGCAGTTACGACAGCATCGATCACGGCCAGCGCTTCCAGGTGAAACGCCTGTCGGTGAAACCGGGCGCGTCCATGTCGTTGCAGCTGCATCATCACCGTGCCGAGCACTGGATCGTGGTGTCGGGCACCGCGCGGATCACGCGGGGCGACGAGGTTTTTCTGCTGGAGGAAAATCAGTCGACCTACATTCCGCTGGGCACCAAGCACCGCATCGAGAACCCGGGCAAGATCCCGCTGCACATCATCGAGGTGCAGTCGGGCGGCTACCTGGGTGAGGACGACATCGTGCGTTTCGAGGATCGCTACGGCCGTGAAGGCGAGAAATAGCTGACCCCATCGTTCGACTCACTCTTCGCCCGATCACGCATCGAAAACAAAGGAACGTGCATGTCCGCCACCCCGTCCTCCGCTATTGTGGGCTTCAAGGCCTATGACTATCGCGGCCGAATCCCGACCGAGCTCAATCCCGACGTGGCCTATCGCATCGGCCGTGCGTACGCGGAGTTTCTCAAGCCAAAGCGCGTGGTCGTGGGCCGCGACATTCGCAAGTCCAGCGAGGAGCTGTGCGCCGCGTTGACGCGCGGCCTGCTCGATTCCGGCGTGGATGTTTACGACATCGGCCTGTGCGGCACGGAGGTCGTGTACTTCGCGACCTTCAGTGAAGGCATGGACGGCGGCGTGATGGTGACCGCCAGCCACAATCCGCCGGACTACAACGGCATGAAGTTCGTGCGCGAGCAGTCGCGGCCGATCAGCGGCGATACGGGGTTGAAGGACATCCAGCGCATCGCCGAAGCGAACGCGTACTCGCCGCCCGCCAGGCAGGGCACGCGCCACGTGCTGGATGTGAGCAGAAAATATATCGAGCACCTGCTGTCGTACCTCGACAAGTCGAGGCTCAAGCCGCTCAAGATCGTGGTGAACGCCGGCAACGGCGGCGCCGGCCTGATCGTGGATCAGCTCGAGCCGCACCTGCCGTTCGAGTTCATCAAGATCAACCATCAGCCCGACGGCAGCTTCCCGAACGGCGTGCCGAACCCCATGCTGGAAGCGAACCGCCTGGCCACCATCGAGGCCATCAAGCAACACAAAGCGGACTGCGGCGTGGCCTGGGACGGCGACTACGATCGATGTTTCCTGTTCGACGAGCACGGCAGCTTCATCGAGGGTTATTACATCGTGGGCCTGCTCGCCTCGGTATTCCTGAAGCAGGAGCAGGGCGCGCGCATCGTGCACGATCCGCGACTGACCTGGGCCACCACCGATATGGTCGAGTCGCTCGGCGGCAAGGCCGTGATGTCCAAGTCCGGCCATGCCTTCATGAAGGACGTGATGCGCGAGGCGGACGCGGTGTATGGCGGCGAGATGAGCGCGCATCATTACTTCCGTCGCTTCGGTTACTGCGACACCGGCCAGATCCCCTGGCTGCTGGTGGCGCAGATCATTTGCGACAGTGGCAAGAGCCTGTCGCAGCTGGTCGGCGAGCGCATCGCCAAGTATCCGGCCAGCGGCGAGATCAATCGCAAAGTGGCCGACGCCAAGGCCACCATCGCCCGCGTACAGGAGCGGTACCAGCCGGGCGCGAAATCGGTCGACTTCACCGACGGTCTTTCCATCGAGTTCGACACCTGGCGCTTCAATCTGCGCTCATCCAACACCGAGCCGCTGATCCGCTTGAACGTGGAGAGCCGCGGGGACGAGGCGCTGATGAAGTCTCGCACTGCAGAGTTGCTGCAGATGATCGGTGGGGAAGAAGCTCACTGATCGTTCCGTGGGCGGCGCCGGGGTAGGCGATTTCACCTCCGCCGCGACCGGCGTCGACTCGGCCGGGCGCCCAGCAACTGCGAGGACCCTTGGCGCTTCATAGCGGGGTTTACCGGCTTGCTGGGCGACCGGCGTTACGAGACGATCATTGCGGACGCTCGCCGCTGCATCGATCGCGTACTGGCCGGTACGCACACAAGTCGAATTTGATCGATGACTCGCTGGGGCTGGGCCAAGTCACGCGGGTGAATCAAAGCGGCGGCAGGGGGACCTGTCGGTGGACGCGCGCGATCCCGATGCGGATGCGTATCGCTCCGGCCGAGGCCGCGCTGGATCGCGGAGCGACGGTGTTTTTCAGCATTGCCAAGGGGCAGCAATGAGCGAGCGCTACATCCTGCTGGTCGAGGACAACCCGGACGACGAGGAACTGACGCTGCTCAGCCTGCGCAAGAACAATCTCGCGCACGACATCGTGGTGGTGCGCGACGGGGTGGAAGCGATCGAGTATCTGTTCGGCACCGGTCAGTACGCCAGCCGCGATGTGATGAACGCGCCCACCGTGATCCTGCTGGATCTGAAGCTGCCCAAGCTCGACGGACTCGGCGTGTTGAAACGGCTGCGCGCCGACGAGCGGACCCGCAATCTGCCGGTGGTGGTGCTGACATCCTCGAGCCAGGACGCCGATGTGATCGCCAGCTACAATCTCGGCGCCAACAGTTACGTGCGCAAGCCGGTCGAATTCGGGGCATTTGTCGAAGCGGTCAGCAGCCTGGGGCTATATTGGGTCATGCTGAACCGACCGCCGCCGTTCCAAGTGACCTGATGCGTGACATGATTTGACCGCGCGCATCGTCATCCCTAAACTACGCGCCCCTTCAAACCATAAGACGGTTCGTGGGGCCGGCATCGGGCGGTTAGCTCAGCGGTAGAGCACTGCTTTCACACGGCAGGGGTCACAGGTTCAATCCCTGTACCGCCCACCACTCCCTACGATTCGGATGGAAGACCGGCGCCATGGCCGATGAGCAGCCATGGCCATCCGTACTCGTTTCGCTCCCAGTCCCACGGGCTTGCTGCATATCGGCGGCGTTCGGACGGCGCTGTTCTCCTGGCTGTATGCGCGTCGCCATGGCGGCGTGTTCATCCTGCGCATCGAAGACACCGACCGCGAGCGCTCCACCGACGCAGCTACGCAAGTGATCCTCGACGGCATGGAATGGCTTGGCCTCACCGCCGATGAAGGCCCGTTCTACCAGACCCGGCGAATGGATCGATATCGCGAAGTCATTGGCCAGTTCCTGCAGGCCGGGCACGCGTATCACTGCTATTGCTCCAAGGAGGAGCTGGAGGAGATGCGCAACCGTCAGCTCGCGGCCAAACAGAAGCCGCGCTACGACGGCACCTGTCGCAATCGCACCGAGCCGCGGCCCGGCGTGTCGCCAGTGGTGCGCTTCAAGAATCCGCTCGAAGGCAGCGTAGTGGTCGAGGACGCAATCCACGGCAACGTGGTGTTCGACAACATGGAGCTCGATGATTTGATCATTGCGCGCTCCGATGGCACGCCCACGTACAACTTCTGCGTGGTCGTCGATGACAGCGACATGAAGTGCACGCACGTCATTCGCGGCGACGATCACCTTAACAACACGCCTCGCCAGATCAACATGCTCAGGGCGCTCGGCGCGCCGATTCCTCTGTACGCGCACGTTCCGATGATCCTGGGGCAGGATGGCGCGAAGCTGTCGAAGCGTCATGGCGCAGTGAGCGTGCTTCAGTATCGCGAGGACGGCTTTCTGCCCGAGGCGCTGCTCAACTATCTGGTGCGCCTCGGCTGGTCGCATGGCGACCAGGAAGTGTTCTCGATGGAGGAGATGACGCAGCTGTTCGACATCAAGGATGTGAACAAGTCGGCGTCGGCGTTCAATCCCGACAAGCTGCTGTGGCTGAATCAGCAGCACATCATGCGCGCGACGCCGGAACGGCTCGCGCACTACCTGAAGCCGCAGCTCGCAGCGCTTGGCGTCACTGTGAGCGACGACGCCAGGCTGGCGGCTGTCGCCAAGGCTCAGCAGGAGCGCGCCAAGACCCTCAAGGAGATGGCGCAGAACAGTGTCTTCTTCTTCGAGGACGTGACTGCGTACGACGAGAAGGCGGCAAAGAAGAATCTCGCTGCCGAGGCGGCCGGTCCGCTCGAGGCCGTGCTGAAGAAGCTCTCGGACCTGCAGACGTGGACGGCCAGCTCATTGCACGACGTAGTGAATCAGACGGCCACGGAGCTGGGGGTGGGTATGGGCAAGGTGGCCCAGCCGATTCGCGTCGCTGTATCCGGTGGCACGGTGTCGCCGCCCATCGACGTGACGCTCGAAGTGCTCGGTCGTGAGGTGACGCTGTCGCGGCTGGAGCGGGCTTTGGCTTACGCACGTGCGTCGGGCGGCTGATACATAGTCAGGAATCTCGCCAAAAAAGGAGGGCGGAACAGGAAATCAAGCAGCAATCCTTGACAGCTCGGTGCCGCTTCCCTACATTGCGCGCCTCTCGCGTGGGGCTATAGCTCAGCTGGGAGAGCGCTTGCATGGCATGCAAGAGGTCGCCGGTTCGATCCCGGCTAGCTCCACCAAGTCCCGACGTCTTACCGCGTCCCCATCGTCTAGAGGCCTAGGACATTACCCTTTCACGGTAGTAACCGGGGTTCGAATCCCCGTGGGGACGCCATCTTCTGGCTGCTGCGCAAGGCAGTAGCCAGAGTGGGCGTCGGGCGCCTCGATCTACGATCGAGCAATCAGCAGGTCTCCTCTCACCGAAGCCCTCAACTCAAGCTCGCGCCACGATTTCTATGTGGGTAGCGTATCGAGCGGGCACCACCGCGCCGATAGAATTCTTTACGGCGGCAAAGGCCCGATTGCGGTAGAAGCGCACGGCGGGAAGCAGGTTCAAATGCCGCCCCGAGACGATCTCGAATCCCGCGCGGCTCATTTCCGTCATCAGTTCGTGCAGTCCGTAATAGCGAGTGTGTCCCGGGTAGTCGCTGGCCTCGCTGGCGATGCTGTCGAGCGGATTGCGGCCGAAGATCAGCTTGAGAATGTATCCGTAATACGACGCATTGTTGGTGGTGACGTAGATCAGGGCTCCCGGCTTGGCGATGGCTCGCAGGTTCTGCAGCGCTCGCAGCGGCTGGCGCAGGTGCTCGATGATCTCCATGAACAGAATGATATCGGCGTCGCTGGGGGCGCGGTACGACTCGATGCTTTCGTTGATGTGAACGATCGCGTTTCGGCGCAGGAACTCGCTGAAATAGTCGCTTTGGGTGATGCCGAACGACTGGTACTGGTTGTGCTGACCAAACACCTTGAACGCGGTGCCCGGATAGGCGCCGATATCCAGAATCTTCTTTCCCGTCGGCCGCTGGGTTGCTTCGAAAGCACGTTGGAACCGGTATAGCTCCCGCGCGTGGATATCCACAGGTCTGAACAGAGGATCGTCGGCGACGATTAGTTCGTCCATCGGGGTGGCGAGTCTAGCAAAGTAGGCTAGCGCGTACAGCTGTGTAAATTCGCACGCAACGATCTCTCGGTTTTTCGGCGTGCTGCGAGTGTCAGCCGGTGCATTCGATGCAAACACGATTGCGATCGCAGGGAGTGTCGGCTGCTCGCCGCATTCTGCCGTGTGTCGCTGCACGACATTCGCTCCGGATTGAAGCGGCCAGCATCACTTCTGTGCATCCAATAAGTACGCTTTGCGATGGATGATCGTCCGCGTCCTGCGGACAAATGCGCGACTCTCACGCGACGCGAATCAAACAAACAAATAACCTTGCTGTGACCTACTGCCACTATGCCCAAGAATCGCGGGGCTGAGCCGATGCCATATCAATAGTGGCCGGGCTGGTGAATGCTGTGACCGAGCTTGAAGAAACAAACAAAACGCATTGCTGGCACCCATAGGTCAAACCGCCCATGCGGTTGATGGAACGTTCCTAAAGGAGAGTTAACAATGTCTTATCGCCGACGCATTCACGTTCCCGGTGGAACGTATCATGTGGTTCAGCGCGGCACCAAACAGCGGCCGATCTTCTCGCAGCCCGAAGACTACGAGCTGTTCGAGTCGGTATTGCAAGCAGCGCTGCGCAGTACCGGTGCACGGGTGCATGCCTATTGCTGGACGACGGAAGCTGTATATCTGGCCGTGCAGATCGATGAGATTTCTCTGGGGCATTTCATGCAGTGGCTGAAGAGCCGGTATGCCCGCGGCATTCAACGCCGTCTTGGCGAGCGCGGTCATCTCTTTCAGGTGCGTTACGACGCGGTGATCGTCGATCCGAAGGCGTATCTGACCAATGTCATACATTACATTCACTACGTTCCCGTGCTGAAGGGCCTGGCGGCGACGCCGGATGAATTTCAGTACTCGAGTCATCATGCGTATGCAAACACGCGAGAAATCCCATGGGTGCACTGTGGCACGACGCGCCGCTTGCTCGGCAAGAGAGATGAGCAGGCGCAGGCTTACCAGACGTTAATGGCGCAGGCGCCGACGGCGCAGGTGATCAGTATGGTCGAGCGTGGCATGCCCAAGACGCCGGGCATTCTCGGCGGGCCGGAGCTGGCGGAGCTCGCCGGCCATCGCCCCAAGCGCGCAGCCCGCATGACATCCGATCAAATCACGCGTCATGTGTGTCGCATGCTGGATGTGTCGCGTGAAGATGTGTTGTCGAAGTCGCGACTGCGGAAGCTGGCGCTTGCTCGCGCAGTCATTGCCTGGCACGCAACGGTGCGCGGCATTGCGACCCTGGCGGAGATCTCTCGATATCTCGGGCGCGTGTCTTCGACGCTGTCGAAGACCATCACCTCGTATCGAAAGCGGCAGCCGGACCTGTTCAAGCTCGATGCGTTCACTCACTTACTGCCGCTCACGCCGTCGGGCTACGACATGACGGAGGATGAATTCGGCGAAGTCGCTCAACATACCGCGCATGCCGGCAGTCGCGACCAGGACGCCATGTATTGACGCAATGGATCGAGAAGGCTAACGCTCCCAAGTCATGGTCCGAATGCGGGCTTTGGCTTGGGTGATGTACTTCTCGACGGTGTGGATGCTGAGCCCGAGCTCCGCGGCAACCTCCTCATAAGAGAGACCGCGGTGCTTGTGCGCGAGTAGCACCATTGCCTGCGTTCGCGGGAGTCGAGCGAGCGCGCGCTCGAGTTGTTGTTGCAGATTGAGTCGTTCGGCCAGTTCGTCCGTCGTCTCCCAGCCTTCCTCTGGATTCTCTTCTTTCTCGTCTCTGAGCAGCTCGCGCTGTCGCCGCGAATCGGTGCGGTAATCGGCGACCAGGTGGGAGGCGATGCCATATATATATGCGAGCGGCTTCTGCACGCATTTCTCGCCATCCATCCGCAGCAGCCGAAGATAGACCTCTTGCGCCAGATCCTCCGCGTCCTGCGGCCCGAGGCGGTGCGCCAAATAGCGGTGCAGGTGCTTGTCATAGTCCCGAAATGACGAGGCGCCGAAATCGAAACCGTGCCCCCGCAGGGCCAGATCACTTGCGTTCGTTGCCATTCTGCATCACCTGCGCCGAGACGCAGTGACCGCTAGCAAATCGTTGACTCGACAAAATGACGCGCGCTCCGCGCGAGCTTTGCTGCAAAGAACATTTGTATGTGAGTTGGCGACAAAGTGACAAATTCATTACCGACTTTTTGCCGTTGTTTCCGACAAGCTAATCAACACAGCTTCCTTATTGAGTGGGACTGCATCAAACGGCAAGGACAGCCCTGCACATAAGTAAGTGAATGAACGGGGGATAGGAAAATGTTACTGATCGCTGGCTTGTTGACGAATCGACTGCCCCGTGGGCGCCACATGGTGCTGCGCACGTGAGCGGCCAGGCACAACGTCGCCTCGAGGCGGAGCCCGACGCGCAGGTCACCGAGGCCACGGATGAGATTCCAATCACGGGTGAAGAGTCGTCCGCCGCGCGCATGGCCAGTCGCAACGAGCGACTGACCAAATGGTTCGAGGTCTGGCGGGGCGCGATGAAACGCTGGTTGTCGAGCCGCTCGTCGATTCAGGCGGCGGATCTCGACGACGTGGCGCAAGAGGTGTTTCTGCGCTTGTTACGCTACAGCGACGATGCGGTGGTGGAGTATCCGCAAAGCTATCTTTTCCGGATCGCCACCAACGTCGTCAACGAATGGCGCGAGCGCGCGCGAAACAGCCTGCCGCATGACGATGTGTGGCTGGCCGACCTGCAGATCGAGCCGGATGCGGAGCCCGAGAGCTCAGTCGAGCACGACCTGGTGAATGCCTATGTGCGCCGCGCGGTCAGCCGACTGCCGCCGCGCCAGAGGCAGGTTCTGCTGCTTCATATAAGAGAGGATCTGACGTACAAGCAAATCGCCATCCAGCTCAAGTTGACTCCGCGCGTGGTGCGGCGAGATATCGCCCGCGCGTACGCGGAACTGCGATGTGACCTGAGTGCTTCCGACGTCGCGCACGGCTCACGGAAGAAGGGACGCAAACCGCCGCGCGAATCCCCGGGTGAACCGTAGCAATGCGGCCCATCCGGGTCATTCAGTTTCATGGTCCGGTCTAGCAGTGCGGGGGCGGGAGATCCGAGCACCGGATTCAACACCGGATCTGACCCAAGGCCGGAACTGCTAACAAGGGCCGCGTACTCGGATCCATCGCGCATGACTAGGAAGGCGGATGTCTGACCGTCCCCACAATCGAATGTCCAAAATCATCAGCGAAGAGGCCGCTGAATGGCTGGTGTGTCTCAGGGCGGGCATGACCAGCGGGGAGCGCCTGGAGTACGTGCGCTGGCTCAAGCAATCGCCCGCGCACGTGCGGGCGATGCTGGAATTGGCCTCCCTTGAGGGCCTGCTGCGAAGGTCCGATCTGGGAGACCTGCCGCCGACGGGGCCATCGGGTCCGCGGCAGTCGGATTCCACTGTCGTCGAGTTGATCCCGCGGCACGCGCGGGAAGAGTCTCCCTCCGAAGAGCGGCGTCGTTCGGCGTGGCGCCATTGGGCGTTCGCCGCGTCTACGTGCCTGTCTCGGGTCGGCTTCGCCAGCCGCGCCTTGTCCAAGCTGGTCGGCATCTGCCCCTGATCGCGGCCTCGTCCTTCGAGGCGCCCATTCCCATCTGAAATTTTTGAATCCGCGCATCATCGCGTCCGCGCGCAATGGTGCGTTGCGTCTGTGCCGTGTTTACGGCAACGAGCCACGCGCATGCCCGATGGCCGTCAGTAGCAGCCCTTAGCGGTTGACCAATGTTCATTCACAAGAGTATAACATTGAACATCGTTCACAGGGCCGCGCGACTCGGCAAGGAGATGCGGCCGCCGCGGACGCCGGATGACCACCGGGTGACGCCGGATGATCCCGGACGACATAGAGGCCTCAAGACTGACGCCGAGATGGTCCAAGTGGCTCGACAGCGTTGCAGCGACGTCGGAGTGCAAGCTAAGGAGAGCGGCGTTCGATCTCGATGCAGCTCGCTTGAGGAGATCTAGGGTGGCAAGCGAATCATCGTCTTCATGCACCTCTGCGGCGCCGGTCGCATCCTTGGGTGATGTTGGAGTGGCCAACACCGCTGCCCTGCGCGGCAAGCGCCGCCTGTCCTCATGGTTCGAAACCTGGCGCGCATCGCTGCGTCGCTGGCTGTCGGGCCGCTCGTCGGTGCCCTCGGCCGATCTGGATGCCGTGGCTCAGGAGGTGTTCGATCGCCTCACGCGCTACAGCGACCAAACATTGGCGGAGTATCCACAGAGCTACTTGTTTCACATCGCCGCCAACGTCGTGGATGAATGGCACGAGCGGGCCGGCAACAGCCGGCCGGCCGAAGACGCCTGGCTCAAGCTGCTGCAGCGAGAATCCGACGAGCGGGCCGCCAGTCACGTCGAGCACACGCTGGTCAACGAGCAACTCAAGGATGCAGTGAGCAAGCTGCCTTCGCGCCAGCGGGATGTGCTGATGCTGCACATCAATGAAGATCTGACCTACAAGCAGATCGCCAGTCGGCTCAAGCTCACGCCGCGCATCGTGCGGCGGGACATCGCACGAGCGTATGCTCAATTGCGTTGCGAGCTGCGCGTCGTCGAGCTCGACGTCATCTCGTCGGTCTAGATTCCGGGCCCGGTTCCACTCGAGCGACGTCAGTCAACGCCGAAGCCTCCGAGGGCTTCGGCGCGCGACGTGCAGCGTGCGATTTCGAATGATCGACACGGCCCGGGCAATCCGCGTAAAACCCAAGCACCGGCGATGAAACGAGCTTCGCGCACAAACATCGGTTGACTCCGCCGCGCCAGCAGCAAGACTGGCGCTGTCGTAAGGAAGCGTGGCTGAGTCGTATGAAGCAAAAATCCGCTCTGATCACCGGCATCACGGGCCAGGATGGCGCCTATCTCGCCGAGTTTCTTCTGAAGAAGAACTACGTCGTGCATGGCATGCGACGCCGCACCTCGCTGTTCAATACTCATCGCATCGATCATTTATATCTGGACGCGCACGAGCCCAACGCCAGATTGTTTCTTCACTATGGGGACATGACGGACAGCAGCAGCCTGACGCGCATCATCCAGAAGACCCAGCCGGATGAAATCTACAACCTGGCGGCGCAGAGTCACGTGGCGGTCTCGTTCGAGGAGCCCGAGTACACCGCCAATTCCGATGCGCTGGGCACGCTGCGCATTCTCGAGGCGGTGCGCATCTTGGGCATGGAAAAGAAGGTGCGTTTCTACCAGGCGTCCACCTCCGAGTTGTTCGGCATGGTGCAGGAGATTCCGCAGAAGGAGACCACGCCGTTCTATCCTCGCTCGCCGTATGCGGCGGCGAAGCTGTATGCATATTGGATCACCGTCAATTACCGGGAGGCGTACCAGATGTACGCCTGCAACGGCATCTTGTTCAACCACGAGTCGCCGATTCGCGGCGAGACGTTTGTGACCCGGAAGATCACGCGCGCCCTGGCGAGGATCAAATGCGGTCTGCAGGACTGCTTGTATCTGGGCAACTTGAATGCGATGCGCGATTGGGGGCACGCCAGAGATTACGTCGAGGCCGCGTGGCTGATGTTGCAGCGGGAAGCTCCGGAGGACTTCGTGGTCGCCACCGGCGAACAGCGCAGCGTTCGTGAGTTCGTCGAAGTGGCCGCGGACAAGGTTGGCATCAAGCTGCGATGGGTGGGCGAGGGCGTCGAAGAGAAAGGTTACGATCGTGCCGGCAATTGCGTGGTTGCCGTCGATCCGCGCTATTTCCGTCCGACCGAAGTGGAAACCTTGCTGGGCGATTCCAGCAGAGCGCGCGAGAGGCTGGGATGGAAGCCCCGGACTAGCTTCACGGATCTGGTGGCCGAGATGATGGTCGAGGATCTGAAGGAAGCCGAGTGCGAAGAGATGCTCAGGCCCCATGGATTCCCGACAGTGTTCGGCTCGCGCATCGCTTCCTGACGCGCCTGCATGCCGCGAGCGCTCATCACCGGCATCAACGGTCAGGATGGTTCTTACCTCGCCGAGCTGCTGCTCGATCGCGGTTATCGCGTCGTCGGTCTCATGCGTGAAGGCGCCGGGGAGCGCACTTCTCGAATCGATCATCTGAAGACGCGCATCGACCTGGTCACCGGCAGTCTGCTCGATGAAGCGCTCCTGCGAAGAATCATCGAGGACTATCGGCCCGACGAAATCTACAACCTGGCCGCGCGCGCATCGAGCCGCCAGTTGTTCGTCGATCCGGTGTTGACCGGCGACTTCAACGGGCTGGCCGTGGCGCGCATCCTGGAGGCGATTCGCACCGTGCGTCCGGGGGCGCGTTTCTGCCAGGCCTCGAGCAGCGAAATGTTCGGGGACGCCGGCGAAGCGCCGCAAAGCGAAGCGACGGCGTTCCGCCCAATCAATCCTTACGGCGTGGCCAAGCTATTCGCGCACGGCATGGTCCGTAGCTATCGAGAACACTTCGGCGTGTTCGCCTGTTCGAGCATTCTCTTCAACCACGAGAGTCCCCGGCGCGGCCCTGACTTTGTCACTCGAAAAATCTCCATGGCGGTGGCGCGGATCAAGAAAGGCAGCGCGAGCTCGTTGGAACTGGGGGATCTGGACGCCGTGCGCGATTGGGGCTACGCCGCGGACTACATGCACGCCATGTGGCTGATGCTGCAAGCGGAGTCGGCCGATGACTATGTCGTCGCGACAGGGGAGAGTCATTCCGTTCGCGAGTTCTGCGCCGTGGCGTTCGCTCACGTCGGCCTCGATTATCGCGACTATGTGCGCGTCGATCCCGGTGCCCGGCGGGCTGCAGAGAGGGTTCCGCGGATCGGAGACCCTAGCAAAGCACGCAAGATACTCGGGTGGCGGCCGACGGTTCCATTTGAAGATCTCGTCAGGATCATGGTGGACGCGGACCTCGCGGCGCTCTCTTAGCGGGCCGAGTAGCGAGCGCCATCCAGCGGATCTACGCTCAGTGAGCCAGCGGCTGTTGCCCGGGCGCCGGCTTGTTCGCGCCGGCATCCAGCCGCAGCGAACTCGACATGTCGCGCTTCGAACCGGTCATGCGCACCATTTCCAGTTGTGGCAGCGGAAAGATCAGATTCCGGTCGGTGAACCGGTCGTGCTCCAGAAAGAAATTTCGGAAGTGCCACGGCAGCACCAGGATGTAGTCCGGCTGCATCGCGAGGACTTCCTGCTCCGAGACGATCGGCAGCAAGGTCCCGGGCGTGAAGGCTTCGAATTTGTCGGGATTGACTTCGCCGACTCGCGCAATGTCGGCGGGAGTGATGCCGCAGTACTGCAAGAGCACGTTGCCCTTGGTCGAGGCGCCGAGCGCGCAGATGGTCTTGCCGAACTGCCTGGCCTCGTCCAGGAACGCGCGCAGCGTGGTTCGGCTGGCCGCGACATTGCGGGCGAAATCGTTGAACGGCCGCAGCGTGTGCAACCCGGTGCGCGCTTCCTCATCGAGGATTTGTTCGACCGCCGGGGACTCGGGATAGCGCGAGTCGCGCTTGGCCACCATCAGCGAGAAGCTGCCGCCGTTGATGTCGTTGAACTCGACGTCGACGATCTTCAGGTCGGCGCGGTCCGTCATCCACTTGATCTGTTTCAGGCCGTAGTACTCGAGGTGTTCGTGGCACACCGTGTCGTAGGAGTTCCTGAGCAACATGGTGGGCATATAACTTTGCTCGAGCACCCATACACCCTCGTCGTCCAGCACTTCGGCGACCTCCCGCATGAAGCCGAGCGGCGCTTCCAGGTCGTAGAACATCGAGAACGAGGTGACCACCGAAGCTTTGCGATCGGGGAAATGCCGTCGCAGGGTGGCGGCGGAGAAGAACTCGGGAATCAGTCGAATGTGCGCGGGATAGAACTGCTGGAACTTGGTGGCGGTCGGATCGATGCCGACCAGGGTGCAGCCCTGCGCCGGGTACGCCTGTAGCGTGGTGCTGTCGTTGGCGCCGATATCGACGATCAGTGCGTCGGCAGGCAGCGTCACCCGGTCGAGAATCCTGCGAACCTTGGACTGCAGGTGAGCCACCATGCTCGCGTTCAGACCCGAGCGATAACCATAGTTGTCGCCATAGAGCTCGCCGAGGTCGTAGGTATGCTGAAGCTGCAGCAGCCCGCACACGTCGTCCTCGCCGATGCATTTCACCAGTTTGAGCGGCCCGGAGGAGACCGGCTGCGTCCTGGACTTTGGAAAGACGCCGGTGAGCGCCTGGACCCCGAGGTCGAGAACTTCCACCAATTGCTTGTTCTTGCAGATGCGACACTCGGTGATCTGTTGATACATGTCCGCTCCACTGCATCAGTGCGTCCGTGGCTGATGGGGGGAAGGGTGCGTTCGCTCGCGCAGAATTGTTCGAGGCGGCTACTGGCGAGGAGCGAACTGGTTGAGCGCCGGGGAATTTGTCCGCCGGGTCTGTCGCGAGACACTTCGATGAGCAAACTCGACCGCCCGGCCTGTGCAGTCGCCCGGCCCGCCGGCCTTGTCTTAGGCCTGCTTTAGGGCGCCATCTCACGGCAGGCGACGTCACCCTGTCTGTGTTCAGCTACAAGGCCAACTCACGTTCAGATTCAGCGTGTTACGCAAGGCCATTCAGGTGCGACGGACAAAAATTGTCAGTAATCCGCGACGCACTCGGTCATCCCGGCCTGGTCAGCAGGGCGGTGCTTTTCACCTAACCGAATGATTCCACTGAGACTTTCAGCCGCTGGCACAGGTCTTGTTATCTCTTACGCCATGCTCTCGCACGCTTCGCCGGGCGAGATCTCAGCTCCCAGATATCAACGGCGCTATCAAAGACTTACAGCAGTTACCGCGAAGCAAGGTGAGCCTCGCGGGCAGCGGCACTAGTGGAGAATCATGCGTTCTACTTACTTTCCGGGTTGTTTGACCGGCTGCCTGGTCCTGGCTTCCGTACTGCTGACCGGCTGTGGCGGAGGCGATGGCGGCTCTTCCACCGGCAGCGCCACGAAGCCGGACGGCTCCTCCAACGCCGCGCCCTCCGTGAGCGGCACGCCAGGCGCGAGTGCGGTCGTAGGTCAGGCCTATAGTTTTCAGCCGGCTGCGACGGACGCCGATGGCGATCGTCTGACCTTCACGGTGGCCAATCTTCCCAGCTGGGCCAGCTTCAGCGCCGAGACCGGTCGCATCTCTGGAACCCCGACCGCCGCACAGGTGGGCGCGTACGAAAACATTACGATCACGGTGTCGGACGGCGCGGCCAGCGCACAGCTCGGCCCGTTCGCCATCAACGTCACGGACGTGAGCAGCAACAGCGCCACGCTCTCGTGGACGCCGCCGACGCAGAACGCCGATGGCAGCGCGCTGAGCAATCTCGCGGGCTACCAAGTGCGCTACGGCCGTAGCCTCAGCAATCTCGATCAGACGGTCAACCTGGACAATCCGTCCATCAATCGCTACGTGGTGGAGAACCTGAGCGCAGGCACGTGGTACTTCGCGGTGGTCGCGGTGAACAGCCGTGGCGCCACCAGCGAAATCTCCAACACGGCGAGCAAGACCGTCACCTGATCGTTGCCGCCGATGTCGAGAGGCCTCGGCCCCAGGATGTGCTGGGTCGCCGAGGCCTCGTTCACTTCGCCAAAGATTACGATCGGCGCCCGCCGATCAGTCTTCGTCGGTCTCCATCTGCGCCTGGCAGTAGTTCTGGATGCCGACCCGCTTGATCAGATCGAGCTGCGTCTCCAGCCAGTCGATGTGCTCTTCCTCGGACTCGAGGATGTCTTCGAACAGCTCGCGTGAGATGTAGTCGGCCACCTGTTCGCAATCGGCGATGGCCTGGCGCAGGTCCGGATGCGCCTGCATCTCCAGCTTCAGATCGCAGTTGAGCGCTTCCTCGACGTTCTCGCCGATCAGCAGCTTGCCCAGATCCTGCAGGTTGGGCAGTCCGTCCAGGAACAGGATGCGCTTGATCAGCCGGTCGGCATGCTTCATCTCGTCGATGGACTCTTTGTAGGTCCGCTCGCCCAGCTTCTTCAGGCCCCAGTGCTCGAACATCCGGGCGTGCAAGAAATACTGGTTGATGGCCGTCAGCTCGTTCTTCAGAACGTTGTTGAGATGACGCAATACCGTTG
This sequence comes from Steroidobacter gossypii, assembly GCF_016801985.1. Lineage (GTDB taxonomy): Bacteria > Pseudomonadota > Gammaproteobacteria > Steroidobacterales > Steroidobacteraceae > Steroidobacter > Steroidobacter gossypii. The sequence goes on from NZ_JAEVLS010000003.1 coordinate 423,538, forward strand.
CGTGGCCCTGCATGTGCGCTCCTGGTCCAATGAATTCGAAGTCAGCCGCGAATCTTGGGGGAGCGATGCGGAATGAGGCAACTGCGCTACGGCGCAGCGAAGGAAGAGGGGAGACGGCAGCGCGAATTCCCGCGAGAATACGCGCCCTTGCTCAGGCGGCGACCGGACGATTCGCGGATTCGATATGAGACTCAATCACTTCTCGCGCAGATTCCTCGCAGCGGCCGCAGCAGGCGGCGACCGGCAGGCGCATCTGGACTTCGAAGAGCGAGCCCGCGCCCTGGTCGACGGCCTCGCGAATCTGGCGATCGCTGATGGCTTGGCACACGCAGATGTACATGGTGGTCGGCTCTCGATCCGAGCGGCCCTTGCATGAGCCGCGACAGTGGGGCCATCCTAAATACAAATGCGAATGATTGTCAATTGATGACAGGTCTGACAGCGCGTGGGCAGATTGCGGTCGGGTCCTCGGTCTGGGACCTGCCGCCCGCATTTGACAGTAGGCCCTGTGACTGCCTTCACGCGGCTGTGAGGGTGGGGCGACTAGACTAACGGCCGCTGGTGCGCGGCGAGCAATTCGCGCCCAATAGCCGGCCGCGATTGGGGACGATCAGAACCTAACAAGTAGCGATAAGGGCACCGTAGCGACCCGTGGCGATTCGAATTTTCCAACATTACTGGCACCTGCACCTGGCCGTGCTCGCGGTCATCGAGGGTGTGATCTTTTTCTTTGCTCCGTACGCCGCGGCCTTTCTGCTGTTCGGGCGGGAGCCTTGGGTGGACGAGATGCTGGGCTCGATGCTGCCGCGGGGCGTCGTGTTCGCCGGTGTGCTGTTCATCAGCATGGCGGCTATGGGGCTGTACAACTCGCGCCAGCGCTCGCGGCTGGTCGGTCTGATCGCGCGTGTCGCCGCCAGCATCATCGGCGGCGGCATGTTCATCACCATCCTGTTTTATATCTTTCCGGCGCAGCTGCTCATCGGGCGGGGCGCGCTGCTGATCAGCCTGGTGATCGCCTTCGGCGGCTCGGTGATCGCGCGCATCGTATTCGACACCCTGGTCGATGAGGATCTGTTCAAGCGACGCGTGCTGGTGTACGGCTCCGGGCACCGCGCCGCCAGCATCGCCCGACTGCGTCGACGTTCGGATCGCCGCGGTTTCGTGGTGGTCGGCTATGTCCCGGCCGATGGCGACGAAGGCATCGACGTGCCCAGCGCCGAGAAGCTGCCGACCAACATCGATCTGCTCACCTTGTGCGAGCGCCATCGGGTCGACGAGATCGTGGTCGCGATGGACGATCGTCGCCGGCATTTCCCGATGGATCAGTTGCTGGAATGTCGGCTGGAAGGCGTCGAGATCCTGGAGCTGGTCACGTTCCTGGAGCGCGAGACCGGCAAGGTGCGCCTGGATCTGCTCAATCCCAGCTGGATGATTTTTTCGGCAGGCTTCGGCCGCGGCCGCATCCACGACACGATGGAGCGCGCCTTCGACATCGTCGCCAGTCTGATCCTGCTGGTGGTGGCCGCGCCGCTGATGGTGCTGACGGCGTTGGCCATCAAGATCACCGAAGGTCCCAAGGCCACCATCTTCTATCGCCAGGTGCGCGTCGGTCAGTACGGCCGCCCGTTCCGATTGCTCAAGTTTCGCAGCATGCGCGAGGACGCCGAAAAGGATGGCGCGCAGTGGGCGAGCAAGAACGATTCGCGCGTCACCACGATCGGCGCGATCATCCGCCTGACCCGCATCGATGAGCTACCGCAGATTCTCAATGTATTGCGCGGCGAGATGAGCTTCGTCGGGCCGCGTCCGGAGCGTCCGGAATTCGTCGGCCAGCTGGAGGAGCGGATCCCGTATTATCGCGAGCGCCACACCATCAAGCCCGGCATCACCGGCTGGGCCCAGCTGTGTTATCCGTACGGCTCCTCGGAGCAGGACGCCATCGAAAAACTGCAATACGATCTTTTCTACGTCAAAAACCATAGTCTGCTGTTCTATCTCGCGATCCTGGTGCAGACCGTGGAGGTGATCGTGTGGAGGAAAGGCGCACGTTGAGAGCCGCTAAATGAATGCGTTCGGCATTGCCAGCTACGGCATCGCGGCGCTGAGCTTCCTGGTGCTGACGCTTCTGCTGGCCACCGCGTGGCGCGGTCGGCAGCAGGGTGCGCACCTGATCGTCGCCAGCGGCGTGACGGCCGTGTGGGCCGCGGTCCTGGCCGTGCAGAGCTACACCGGCCAGGTTTCTGTCCTGGTCATCTATCTTGCCGAGGCAATTCGCGGCGGCGCATGGCTGCTCACGCTGGTGGCGGTGGCGGGAATCGCTGCGCCTCGCACGTTGAGCATGGCGGCTCGCGGACTCTGTGTGTTGCTGCTCGCCGCGGCCGTGGTGCTGCCCCTGCTCGAACACTTCGGCATCGCCATGGTCAATCCCACGCTGCTGCTGTCCCGCGCGGGCCTGGCGCTTTCGCTGCTGGCGTTGATTCTGCTCGAGCAGATCTACCGCAACTCATCGCAGGTGGCGCGCCGCTCGCTGAAGTTCTTCATCATCGGCGTCGGCACTCTGTTTGCGTACGATTTGTTTCTCTACTCGCAAACCGAGTTGCTGCGGGCCGTGTCGGTCGACGCCTGGACATCGCGCGGCATTCTCAACGCTTTCGCCATGCCGTTGATTGCCATCGCCGCGCGCCGCAATCCCGAGTGGTCGCTGGACGTGTTCGTCTCGCGCCAGATCGTGTTCTATTCGACCACCGTGCTGGTGATCGGCTCGTATCTCACCGTCATGGCGCTGGGTGGCTACTACGTTCGTGAGATCGGCGGCGCCTGGGGCAACGTCGGGCAAATCGTGTTCTTCGCAGGCGCCGTGGTGGTGCTGGCGAGTCTGGTGACATCGACTTCGCTGCGACGACACACTCGTGTCTTTCTAAGCAAGCACTTCTATCGCAACAAATACGATTACCGCGTCGAGTGGCTGCGCTTCATCGGCACCTTGTCGTCCACCGACGAGGACGACGTGGGCCGCACAGCCCTGCGGGCGATCGCCCAGATTTTCACCAGCCCCGGCGGCTTTCTGTTCTTGAGCGATGAAACCGGCAAGAAGTTTCTGCCGTACGCCGCCTGGCCGATGAGCATCGACTCGCTCGACTTGCCTGCGAGCGTCTCCGCCGAGGACGATCTGCCGCAGTTCCTCGCACGCAAGCAGTGGATCATCGACACCGAAGAATTCCGTCGCTCGCCGGATTTCTACGGCAACATCGCCATCCCGCAGTGGCTGCTCGATCATCAGCAGCTGCGCATCATCTCGCCCATGTTGCAACTCGATCGCCTGGTCGGCTTCGTGGTGTTGTACGATCCGCCGCCGCCGTTCGAGCTCACCTATGAAGATCGCGACTTGTTGAAGACCCTGGGCCGCCACGTCGCCACTCACATCGCCCAACAGGATGCCGATCGCCGCCTCGCCGAGAGCCGCCAGTTCGAAGCGTACAACCGCCTGACGGCCTTCATGATGCACGACCTGAAGAACTCGGTGGCGCAGCTCAAACTGATCGTCGCCAACGCCCCGCGTCACAAGCACAATCCGGAGTTCGTCGACGACGCGGTCGCGACCATTGCGAATACCGCCGACCGCATGACCAAACTGATCGAGCAGTTGCGCGGCGCCACCTCGGCCGATCGGCACGTCCCAGCGGATCTGCGCGAGCTGGCGCAGCAGGCCGTCGCCCGGTGCAGCTATCGCGCGCCTACGCCGAAGCTTGCGGAAGGGTCGCCGGTGATGGTGCTCGCCAACGCAGAGCGACTGTCGGTGGTCATCGAGCACATCATTCGTAACGCCCAGGACGCCACCAGCGAGACCGGGACCGTGTCGGTGAGCGTCCGACAAAACGGCCGCGAAGCCGAGCTGCTGGTGGAAGATACCGGCGCCGGCATGGATGCGGATTTCATCCGCAACCGCCTGTTCCGGCCCTTCGACAGCACCAAGGGCGCGAAGGGGATGGGCATCGGGGCTTATCAGGTCCGTGAATACATACGTTTGCTGGGAGGGGACGTGGAAGTGCAGAGCAGTCCCGGACAGGGGACCCGATTTAAGGTTAGCCTGCCGCTTTCCCGGACTCAGGATGCGTCCTCGGCCTCACCCGCCGACGCCGTGAACAGCTGACGCTTCCACAGGAGCAAGCAGATCGTGAGCGAAGAAAAACCCAAACTCCTGATCGTCGAAGACGACCTCGGCCTGCAGAAGCAGCTGAAGTGGTGCTTCGATGAGCATGAGGTGCTGATAGCCGGCACCCGCGCCGAGGCGCTGGCGCAGCTGCGCCGGTTCGAGCCGCCGGTGGTGCTGCAGGATCTCGGGCTGCCGCCGGATCCCGAAGGCGTCAACGAAGGCATGCAGACGCTGCGTGAGACCCTGAGTCTTGCGCCGTCCACCAAGGTCATCGTGGTGACCGGCAACAACGACCGCGACAACGCCGTACGCGCGGTGTCGCTGGGCGCGTATGACTTCTATCAGAAGCCGGTCGACACCGACGTGCTGCGTCTGATCGTCAGCCGCGCCTTTCATATCCACGCCCTGGAGCAGCAGAACCGCCAGCTGCAGGAAGCGCAGTTCACTGCGCCGTTCGAAGGCATGATCGCGACCGACGACGCCATGCTCAAAGTCCGTCGCATGATCGAGAAGGTCGCGCCGGCGGCGGTGTCGGTGCTGATTCTGGGCGAGAGCGGCACCGGCAAGGAGCTGATCGCGCGCGCCATTCACAAGCAGAGCGGTCGACGCGACGGCAAGTTCGTCGCCATCAACTGCGCGGCGATCCCGGAGCAACTGCTCGAGAGCGAGCTGTTCGGCTATGAAAAGGGCGCGTTCACCGGCGCCGTGAAACAAACCATCGGCAAGGTGGAGCTCTCGAGCGGCGGCACGCTGTTCCTCGATGAGATCGGCGACATGCCGCTGGCGTTGCAGGCCAAGTTGCTGCGCTTCCTGCAGAACCACGTCATCGAGCGCGTCGGCGGCCGCCAGGAGATCCCTGTGGACGTGCGCGTGGTGTGCGCGACCAACAAGAATCTGAAGCAGCTGATCACCGAGCAGCGCTTCCGCGAAGACTTGTACTTCCGCATCGGCGAAGTGACCATCGAAGTGCCGCCACTCCGTGAACGCCGTGGCGCGCCCACTGTGCTGGCGCACGCCATGCTGAGAAAATTTGGCGGCATGCACGGCCGGCCAAAGCGCGGTTTCACTGAAGAAGCGGCTGCGGCACTGGAGGCCTATTCGTGGCCGGGCAACGTGCGCGAGCTGGAGAATCGGGTCAAGACCGCGATGATCATGGGCGAGGGCTCGCTGCTCACCGCCGAAGATCTGCATCTGAAAGAAAGCGTCGAAGGCGAGCTGCTGTTCAACTTGAAAGAAGTGCGCACGCGCGCCGAGCGGCAGGCGATTCGTCAAGCGTTGTCCATCACCGAAGGCAACATCTCGCGCACCTCCGAACTGCTCGGGGTGAGCCGACCGACGTTGTACGACCTGATGGACAAGTACGGCATTGCCCACTGAGATGAGCAGCCCGCGACTGCCGTCGGCGCCGTTGGCGGACATCGCCAGCAATCCGACTGCGTCGTCGCGCGCGTTGAACCTGCGCGCAGCGGGTTCGATCGCGATCGTCGTGCTCGGCTTGCTGCTGTTCTGGCCGACCACGGCTTCGCTCATCGAGCATTGGGAAGACACGGTCCGCCGCACCTACACGCACGGCTATCTGCTGGTCGGGATCGTGCTCTGGCTGTTATGGCGCAATCGCGTGCTGTGGGCCGACGTGCCCGTGCGACCCAGCCTGCTGGCATTCCTCGGCGTGCTCGGGGCGGGCGTCGTTTGGTTGATCGCGCTGCGAGCGGCGCTGCAGATCGTGCACCAGGTGCTGCTGCCGCTGATCCTCTTCGGCGCGTTCGTCAGTTGCTATGGCTGGCAGGCCGGTCGTCGGTTGAGTCTCACATTCGCTTTGTTGTATTTCGCGGTGCCGGTGTGGGACGTCTTCACGCCGCTATTGCAGACGGCGTCGGTGGTGGCCGTGCAGTTCCTGTTGAGGGTGGTGAGCATTCCGGCATTTGTGTCCGGGAATATTTTCACCCTGCCGGCGGGCTCGCTGGAAGTCGCCGACGGCTGCGCGGGCCTGCATTTCTTCGTGGTCGGACTCACCATCGCCGCGCTCTACGGCGAGATCAATCACGACTCGCTGTGGACGCGAATCAAGCTCATGGCGTTCGCCATGGTGCTCGCGATGCTGACCAACTGGGTGCGCATTTTCATCATCGCGATCGCCGCCCAGGCGACCGATATGCAGCACTACCTGGTGCGTGAAGAGCACTACAGCTTTGGCTGGGCGCTGTTCGCCGTCACGTTGGTCGCCTTCTTTCTCGTCGTGCGGCGCTGGCCGGCCGCGCCGGAGCCTCAGGCGACCGCTGCGGTGGGCGCCCCGATTTCCTGGCTGGGTGCGGCGCTTGCTGGCGCTGGACTGCTGTTCGCGCCGGTATGGCAGCACATCGATGACAATGTCGTAGCCGACCACGCGCCGGCGCAGGCGCTGCCGAATGCAATGACCGGCTGGAGCGTCGCTCGCGACACGCACAGCGACTGGCTGCCGGTGTTCAATGGAGCGGATGTCACGGAGCGTGCGACGTTCACGCGCGCTGGCGCCAGCGTCGAAGCCTTCGCCGCGACATACAAAAATCAGCATCAAGGCAAGGAGCTGATGGGCTTCGGCAACTCGCTGGAAGGCGAGAGCTTGCACGTCAGCCGTCGCGGCGGCGCCGAACATCCCTGGCTGGAGACTGAAGCGACCGATTCACTCGGGGAGCGCTGGCTGCTGTGGCACTCGTATCGTCTCGATGAGCGCTGGTTCGATCGTCCGCTGGCGCTGCAAATCCAGTATGGCATCGGGGCGTTGATGGGCGCGCCCGCCGCATCGATCCTGGCCTTCAGAACGCCTTGCAAGGGTGTGGACTGCACCGATGCGCGCGCGACGTTGCAGCACTTCGCCGCGACGGTCCGGTCCAGCGACAAACAATAGTCGGAGCATAGCTAGAGTGATGCAATTCCCTCGCGTTCAAGGTGAGCGCCTGCGCGCCTCGGCCCTGGCCTTGTGCCTGGTCACGACGCTGCTGGCGCTCTCCGGCTGTGACTTCCTCGTCAGCCCACAGCAGCGCTACGAGCGGGCGCAGTCGCAGGTGGCGCAGGGCGAATATCGTGGCGCGCTGGTCGAGCTGAAGAACGCGCTGAAGAAACAACCGGATCTGCACGAGGCGCGAGCGCTGCTCGCCGCAGTGGCGTTGTGGTTGGGCGATCCGGCCTCGGCCGAAGCTGAATTGAACCGGTTGCCTGAAACATCGGACCCGAGTGCGCACGCCGATCTGCGCCTGCGAATCGATCTGGCGTCGGGGCGGCCGCAGGCGGTATTGGACAAGTCGGCCTCGGGCAGCGTGGCCGGGGTCGCTCCGGCGAAGTTGTCTCTGTACCGTGGCGCTGCCCTGGACGCATTGGGGCGCACTGCCGAAGCCCAGCAGGAATATCGAGCGGCGGTGCAGAGTGATCCGTCGCTGCTCGATGCGCAGGTCGGCGTGATCGAAACCACGGCCGCGCTGGGCGACTCGGACGCGGCGTTGCAGGCCGCGACGCAGCTCACCGAGCAACATCCGAACTCGGCCATCGCCTGGTACGCGCAGGGCTCGTTGCTGGCTCGAACCGGCAAGACCGACGAAGCACGCACGGCCCTGCTGAAGGCGCGCGATCTCGCGGGCAAGCAGATCGAGGTGTCTCGCCAGGCCGCGTTGCTCTCGACGTTGATCGAGCTGCAGCTGGCGAGCCGCGATGTCGAAGGCGCCAGGAGCAATCTCGAAGCCATGAATCGCATCGTCGGCGGCTCGTCGCTGGCGTCGCTCACCGCCGCGCGCGTCTCGATGGCTAGCAACGATTACATCGCGGCAGCAGGCGAGCTGCGCCGTCTGGTGAACTCCGCTCCGCAATTTACAGCCGCACGTTATCTGCTCGGCGTGGCGCTGGTTGCTCAAGGCAATCTGGAGCAGGCCAGCCAGGAGCTGGGTCGAGTGGTCGAGCAGGCGCCACAGAATCTCGAAGCGCGACAGTTGCTGGCGCAGGTGCGCATGCGGCTGCACGATCCGGATGGAGCGCTGCGCGTGCTGGTGCCGGCCATCCAGGCCAACGCCGACAACTCCCGACTCGCGGCCATCTTCGATGAGGCGCGCAACCAGGCGGGCGCCGACGCAAGCACCATCGCCACGTTGGAAGAGGCGTTGCGCAAGGCGCCGGACAACGCCAATCTGCAGTTGCAGCTGGCCAATCTTTATTTACAAGCAGGCGCGCCTGACAAGGCCGTCGCGCTGCTTCGTCGCGATCAGCCGAGCGGGCCGCTGGATCCGCGCCGCGAGTCCGTGCTGCTACAAGGCATCGCGCGGTCGCAAGGACAGGCGGCGGCGAACGCGCATATCGATAAGTTGCTGGCTCGCGATTCGGGCCCCGGGATCGTCAGCCTGGTGGCGGGCTTCCATGCGCGCGAGGGCAACTACGACAAGAGCCGCACGCTGTTGAATGCCGCCCTGGCCAGGGACCCGAAGCAGCCGGAGCTGCTGTTCACATTGGCGCGAGTGGAATGGAGCGATCGCAAGCTCGACGCCGCGCGCTCGGCGTTGCAGCGTGTGATCGACGGCGATCCTGACAACCATCCGGCGCAGATGTTGCTGGTGGAAATGGACATCGCGCAGGGAGCGGAGCAGGAGGCGGCCGCGCGTCTGGAAAACATGCGCAAGGCCGATCCCAAGGCGATCGAACCGACGCTGCTGCTGGCTCGCCTGGCTTTGCGCCAGAACGACCCGAAACGCGCCGACGAGTTGATTTCCGCGGCCGTGCAGGTCGCACCCAAGCGCCCCGAGGTGTTGAACACGGCGGGCCTGTTGTATCTGGAATCGGGACGTTTCGATCAGGCCGCCGCCTTGTTCAAGGACGGCGTCAACGTCAACGGCGCCAACCCGATGTTGTGGCTGAATCTGGGCCGCGCCCAGCTGGGCTTGGATCAGAAAGGTCCGGCGCGCGAGGCGCTGGAGAAGGCGTTGAGCCTGCAGCCCAATTGGTTGCCGGCGGTGGGGGCGCTGGCGTTTCTGGAAGTGCAGGAGGGGCGGGAGGCCGCAGCGCTCGAACGTATCGAAGGACTGAAGCGCACCCAACCGAAGGATCCGGCGGTGCTCGCGCTCGAAGGCGAGGTGTATTCGGCTCTGCGTCGTTATGAAGACGCCGCGCGGTCGTTCGATGCCGCCTCGGCCCTGCGTCCCTCCAGTGAGCTGGCCATCAAGAGCTATCAGGCGCGCCTGGCGGGCAAGCTGCCCGATGCAATCGCGCCGCTCGAGCGCTGGTCACGCGACCATCCGGATAACCCGGGATTCAACGCCGTGCTCGCCGACGCGTACATCAAGCTCGGCGAGCGTCAGAAGGCCGTGCAGCTCTACCAGCGCATCCTGGAGCGGCAGCCCAACAGCGTGGCGGCGCTGAACAACCTGGCTTGGCTGTATTACGAACTGCACGACGAGCGCGCCCTGACAACTGCCCGTCGGGCGTATGCACTCGCTCCACAATCTGCTGCGATCATGGACACGCTGGGTTGGATCCTGGTGGAGCGCGGCTTCGTCACCGAAGGGCTGACGCTGCTGGAGCGTGCGGCCACGCCGAAAGCGGGGCCGGAAATCCAGTATCACTACGCCGCCGCGCTGGCGCGCTCGGGCGCGAAGGACCGCGCCAGGCAGCGGTTATCGGAGCTCCTCGGAAATGAGACGACTTTCGCCAGCCGCGAGGCTGCGCAAAGATTGTTGGGCGAGCTGTAGACCGTAGCGGCCGCCAAGCGCGCGCTACGTCACGGTTTGCAGGGTCTTACCGAGGCTTTTGCGACTTTTCTGCTAGGCTAGCGCAGCTCCAATCGTGGTTGCTGCGCTGGCTGTGATCACGATCCGCCACCCTACATAGTGACGAACCGGATGCCGAAGCCACTTTCGTTGTTGAGCGTCGCGGCCCTTGCAATGTTTTTCTGGGCAGCGAACCTCTGGGCACAACAGCCGCAACCCGCCCCCGGCCCTTCCAACACGCAGCCCGCCGCCGAAACTGTCAATCCTTCCGACACTCCGATGCCGCCGATGGCGGCGAGCTCGGTCGCGCCGGACTACCGCATCGGCCCGGGCGATACGTTACAAATCTTCGTCTGGCGCAATCCCGAGCTGACACAAAGCGTGCCGGTGCGTCCGGACGGAAAGATCTCCACGCCGCTGGTCGAGGACATGGTGGCGGTCGGCAAAACGCCCTCGCAACTGGCGCGTGACATCGAAGGCGTGCTGGCCGAGTACATCCGTTCGCCGCAGGTCAACGTCATCGTCAGCAACCCGCTCAGCGCCTTCAGTCAGGTGAAGGTGATCGGACAGGTGGTGAATCCACAATCCGTTCCGTATCGAGAAGGCATGCGAGTTCTCGATGTGATTCTGGCGGCGGGCGGGCTCACCGAATTCGCTGCCGGCAATCGCGGCAAGATTGTCCGTAAAGTCGATGGCAAGGACACGGAGCTGCGTGTCAAGGTCGACGATCTGGTCAACAAAGGCGCCATGAAGTACAACCTCGAGCTTCGGCCGGGCGACGTCGTGGTGGTGCCGCAGTCGTTCTTCTAGGCAGTCATGCAGGCACTGATCGAAAAGATTCTGAACGAAGGGCGGGGCGCGTGGCGCTTCCGCCGCTATGCGCTGCTGATCGCGTGGGCGGTGTGTCTGATCGGCTGGTTCGTGGTCTACACCATCCCGGATACCTATCAATCCAGCGCCCGCGTCAACGTCGATACGCGCACCGCGCTGAGCATCGTGGTCGACGGTCTGGTGGTTCGGCCGGACGTCGAGGCGCAGTTGAACCTGGTGCGCCAGACGCTGCTGGGTCGCGCCAATCTCGAGAAGGTGGCGCAGCAGGTCGGTCTGGATGTCACGGCGCGCACCGCCGCGGAGCGCCAGGCGCTGCTCAATAGCATCATCTCTCGAATCGAGATCGCGCTCGAGCCGCCGATGGTCCGCGATCCGCGCATTCCGAATACGCTGTTCAAGATCAGCTTCTCCGACAGCAATCGCGAGACCGCGCTGAAAGTGGTCGACGTGCTGTTGAATTCATTTGTCGAGGACACGATCGGCTCGGATCGCACCGGCACCGCCTCGGCGGAGCGCTTCCTGCGTGACCAGCTGGCCGATTACGGCCGGCGACTGGCCGAGTCCGAAAATCGACTGGCCGAGTTCAAGAAAAAGAACATGGGCCTGGTGCCGGGCGATGAGGGCGGTTATTTCCAGCGCCTGACCACCGAGATCCAGGAAGTGAAGCGTTTGCAGGCTTCGCTGTCCGTCGCCAACAGCCGCCGCGCCGAGCTGCAGCGTCAGCTGCGCGGTGAAGCGCCGTTTGTGCCGCCGACCGATGGCATGCCGGGCGCACGCCCCAGCACAGGAAACAATGGCAGTGCGCCGCGAGACACGGCGACGCGCATCCAGGAAACGCAGTCGCGGCTCGACGATCTGTTGCTGCGCTATACGGAGAAACATCCCGAAGTCATCGCCACTCGCGAGACGCTGGACGAGCTCAAAGCGCGTCAACAGCAGGAACTGGCGGCGCTGCGTCGGGGCGATCCGGGCGCGGCGGCGCTCGCCAATGCGACCAGCAATCCCATCTATCAAAATATCCAGACGCAGTTGAATCAGATCGACGTGGAGATCGCGGCGCTGCGCAGCCAGCTCAGCGATCGTCAACGCAACGAGGCGGAACTGCGCCGCCTGGTCGACACCGCACCCGAGGTCGAAGCCGAATACGCGCGCCTGACCCGCGATTACGATGTCACCAAGACCCAATACAACACGCTGTTGGAACGTCTGGAGAAGGCGCGCCTGTCGGGCGATGCGGAACAGACCGGCGTGGTGAAGTTCAACATCGTCGATCCGCCGAGCGCCGGTTTCAGTCCGGTGTTTCCGAATCGGCCGCTGTTCCTGTTCGCGGTGCTGGTGCTCGGCGTCGGCCTGGGCGGCGGCGTGGCTTACCTCATGCACATGCTACGTCCGGTGTTCGCCACCAGCCGTACGCTCGGCGAAGTGACGGGTCTGCCGGTGCTCGGCACCGTGACTCGCAGCTGGGTTGAAAAGTATCGCGCTCAATTGCGTCGCGGGCTGCTGCGTTACGCGGCCGCCTCGGCGCTGCTGTTCGTCGTGTTCATCGTGGCCGTGGTCGCGCAGCAGCCTGCTTCGCGAATGCTGCGCCAGTTGCTGAGCTGACCGAGGTTACGATGAGTCTCGTCGAACGAGCATTGAAGAAGATCCAGGAGTCCCGGGGCCAGACTCCGACTTCTGTTCCGCATGCCGGTGCGAGCACCATCACGCTCGACCTCACGCCACGCGCCGTGCCGCCGCCGGTGGTCACGCAGGCGGTGAACGTGGCGCGAGTGGCGCCGCGGCCGGAACCGGCGCGTCCTTCGCAAGTCGTGCACATCGACCGCGAAGCCTTGCGTCATGCCGAGTTGTTGCCGCCGCTGAGTCAGGAACGTCAGCTGGCAGGCGAATATCGTCACATCAAACGTCCGCTGATCGCCAACGCCTTGGGCCGCGGCGTGCCGAAGCTGCCGCAGGGCCATCGCATCATGATCGCGAGCGCCATGCCCGGCGACGGCAAGACGTTCACCAGCATCAATCTGGCGCTGTCGTTCGCGCTGGAGAAGGATCTGTCGGTGGTGCTGGTCGACGCCGACGTCGCCAAGGCGCATCTGAGCCGAACGTTCCGCGTCCACAACAACCCGGGCTTGATGGATCTGTTGCGCGACGAAAGCATGGACGCCGAATCGGTGATCCTGCCGACCGACGTGCCCGGCCTGAGTCTGCTGCCCGCCGGCAAGTCCAGCGATACCGCGGCCGAGCTGCTCGCCAGCTCACGCATGGAGCAGATCGCAAGCGAGATCACCGCGCGCGAACCCAATCGCATCGTGCTGTTCGATTCGTCCCCGTTGCTGGTGACCAGCGAAGCCATCTCGCTGTCCGGCATGGTGGGGCAGATCGTGCTGGTGGTGCGCGCCGGCATGACCGCACAGAGCGCGGTGCTCGACGCCATTGACCTCTTGGGCGAAGGCAAATCGATCGGATTGGTGTTGAATCAGACGGATGAACCCGTCCGTCCCGGCTATTACTATCGGTACAGCTACGAACAGGGCCGTGCCGAAGGCGAGGGCGATCTTACCGACGACATTCCGGCCGCCGGCCCACGCGGCGAAGCGGGCTGAACGCAGCAACGAGCAAGAGGCATTCATGGGGAAGCTGGGTCGAACGCGGGCCGTCGGTTCCGTCGCCGGCGTCATGGCAGTGCTCTTGAGCAGCGCGGCGCACGCCGAACTGCAGGCGATGCTCGAAGCGGGCGTCGGCCATTCCGACAATATCGTCCGCGCCGAAGTCGACGAGGTCGAAGAGACCATCGGCACGATCGGCTTGCAGCTCGACTGGCTGGAGCGCACGCGTCGCATCGACGGTGAAGCCACCGTCGATCTGAGTTACTACGAATATCTCGACAACACTTTCGAAAGCGAAGTGGTCGGCACCGCCAACGGCTCGCTCGCCGTCGCCATTCTGCCGGAGCGGCTGCAATGGATCTTCGAAGACAGCTTCGGCCAGGCGCAGGACGATCCGTTCGCGCCGGCCACGCCGGAGACCCGTGAAGATCTGAATTATTTTTCTACCGGGCCCGATCTGACGGTGCGCTTCGGAAGCGCGGGGTTCACCCGCTTGTTCGGCCGCTGGTCCTCGACCACCTACGAGACCAGCCCGCTCGACGCCACGCGAACCACCGGCGGCATCGCCTTCGGGCGCCGCTCATCTCCGCGCAGCGAACTATCCTTGAACGGCATCGCCGAGAGCATCGACTTCGACTCGGATCTGAACGCGGACTACGACCGCAAGAGCGCTTTCATCAGCTGGCGTGTGGACGCCTCACGCACCTTGCTGACCACCGAAGTGGGCTACACCTGGCTCGATCGCGATGGCAGCGACGATACGACGGGCAGCGCGCTGGTGAACATCGTCGTCACACGCGATCTTTCCGCTTCCTCCGCGCTGTTGCTGACGTTGGGATCGCAGTTGGGCGATACCGGCGACTCCCTGCGCAGCGCGCTCACCGGCAACGTGGTCGGTGTGGGCAGTCAGATCACCGCGACCGCCGATCCGTTCGAGAACCGAGTCGTCTCGCTGGAGTATCGTTTCCGGCGCAGCCGCACGGGTTTTGCGCTGGGCGCGTCCTATAACGACGACGAATATCAGACCCAGACGCAGTTCGATCGGACTCGCTATGTCTACAACGCCGCGTTCTCCCGGCGTTTGACCGGCACGTTGGAGCTGGAGCTGGGCGCGGCGCTCAACAGCGAGGATTTCGTGAACACCGGCATCGAGACCGATGAGCTGCGCTTCGATGCGGGGCTCAACTGGCGCGCATTCCGCACCCTCGGCTTTCGTTTCCTGGTGGAGCGCTACGTTCGGGAGACCGCCGATGGCTCCGGTGAATTCCAGGAGAATCGCGCCTTCCTGACGCTGGCGTATTACTGGGGCGAACGCGACGCGACCGCTTTGGGCGGTTTCCGTTGAGCGCCATGAGCCAATCTCACTGCAATGCGATGACGGTGGACGTGGAGGACTATTTCCACGTCTCGGCGCTGGCCGAAGTGATCCGTCGCGATGACTGGAATCGCATGGAATATCGCGCCGAGCAGAGCACCAACCGGCTGCTCGAGCTGTTCGGCAGGCATGGCTTGCGAGCCACCTTTTTCGTGCTCGGCTGGGTCGCCAGGCGCTCGCCGGAGCTGATCAAACGTATTCACGCCGCCGGCCATGAGGTCGCCTGTCACGGCCTCACTCACGAGCTGGTCTATCGGCAAACTCCGGAAGTATTTCGCCAGGAGACGAGCGAGTCCAAGGCGTTGCTGGAGGATCTGATCGGCGCCCCGGTGCTCGGCTATCGAGCGGCGAGCTACTCGATCACGGCGCGCTCGCTGTGGGCCATCGACATCCTGTGCGAACTGGGCTTTCGCTACGACTCGAGCATCTTTCCCATCGCGCACGATCGCTATGGCATTCCTGGCGCGTCGACGCGCCCGGGTCTGATGCATGCCAAGAACGGAACCTCGATCGTCGAGTTTCCACTCTCCACCGCGGAGCTTTTCGGGCGCCGTGTGCCGGTGGCCGGCGGCGGCTATTTCCGCCTGCTGCCGTACTGGTTCACGCGTTGGGGCCTGCGCTCGATCAACGAAAGTCAGGATCAGCCGTTCATCTTCTATTTACATCCGTGGGAAATCGACGCTGAGCAGCCGCGCTTCAAGGCGAGCTTGCTGTCGCGCTTCCGCCATTACACCAACCTGCATGTGTGCGAGGCGCGTCTTACGCGTCTCATTGGCGAGTTCAAATTCACCACGGTCAAAGACGTACTGCGTTCACATCTGGAAGCCTCGCAAGTCGGCGGTGTAGCGGCTGCAACCGTGTGACGCAGTGGGCAGTCGCCCGAGAGTCCTCGCTGTAACCTATACTGGACAGCAGAGGAATCGTCGGCTCGATTGGCACCATGCGTGCGCGCGCGTTTCTCCATCCGGCAACCCAGGCCCCGGCGGATTCATCGGCGGCGACGGGAACTGTCGTAGCGCGCGACGCCGATAACAGCAGCGCCACCGGCCGCATCTCGATCCAGCTCATCGAACGTCGCGCGGACATCCCTCTGACCGCCGCAGCATGGAACGCCGTGGTCGCTCGCAACGAAACCAATTCCATTTTCCAGACGTACGAATGGTTCGATGCCTGGTGGCAAACATTCGGCGCCGCGCATCAGCTGTTCTTTCTGCTGCTGCGAGCCGACAATCGAATCATCGGCTTCGCCGCGCTGATGTTGCGAAGGCGCTTGCTCGGCGGGACTCGGCTCGAGTTCGTCGGCACGGGCAATGCGGACTATCAGGATGTCGTGGTGCTTCCCGGGCACAAGGGCGCGGCCATGATCGCGATCTGCGATTTCCTGCATGCGCACGCCGGTCGCTGGCGCTCGGCGTGGCTGTGCAACGTGCCGACTCAGTCCAGCACATTGAATTATCTGCGCAGTCTCGGCGCCGGGCACGAGTTGTATCTGGTCGATGAGGCGGTGCTGCGCTGTCCTTCGTTGCAGTTGCAGTCCGAGCAGCACGAGGCCGAGCGTCTGCTGAAGAAATACAGCATGAAGCGGCCGCTGAACTGGTTCGCAGCGCGCGGGGAGGTGCAGTTCCGCCACCTGTCCTCGCCGGCCGAGATTCAGCGGCAGCTGCCGGTGTTCTTCGATCAACACGCAAGACGCTATCGCGCCGCAGGCCGGGCGAGCCTGTTCGAATCCGCCAGTCAGCGAGCGTTCTACACGAAGCTGGCCAGTACGATGCAAACCTCCGGGTGGTTGTTATTTTCCGTAGTGGAGTTCAACGGCCAACCCATTGCGTTTCATTTCGGCTTCGATTATTCCGGCAGCATCACCTGGTACAAACCTTCGTTCGAGGTGCGGTACGCAGAACATTCGCCGGGGCTGCTGCTGACGCGTAAGCTGATCGAGGACGGCATAGCGCGCGCGCGGCGTGAGGTCGATTTCACGATCGGGGATGAGCCGTTCAAAGACCGCTTCGCCAACATGTCGCGCTTCAACGAAACACTGCGCGTGTATCACAGTCGACCGAACGCATGGCGCGCACGCGTCTGGCGCTGGCTGCGGCGAACCATGAGCCGTGCACGTCGCGGCGTGCGGGGGCTGAGCTCCCTGACGGTGAGTACGGCGCGATGAGCAATCCCCTGGTCAGCGTCATCATTCCTACCTACAACCGCGCGGCCCTGGTGCGTGAGGCGGTTGAAAGCGTCTTGAAGCAGACGTATCGCGAGATCGAGATCATCGTCATCGACGATGGCTCGACCGACGATACGGCCGCGGCGATGCAGGCATATGGCAATCGCATTCGCTATTCGCGCCGACCGCACGCGGGCGAGAACGCCGCTCGCAACGTCGGGTTCAAGCAAGCCAAGGGCCAGTACCTGGCGCTGCTCGACAGTGACGATTTGTGGGAGCCGTACAAGATCGAGTTGCAGGTGGCGCTACTGAAGAAGTTCAGTGACGTGGGCTTCACGTTTTCGAACTTCGCCATCTTCAGGGGCGCATCGCCCGAGTCTGGCGCGTGCCATGGCGACGGCATCGCCACCTGGTTCGAGCATGAGCAAGCCAGGCGCGATCCGTATCGCTGGCGCCAGCAGTTTGCCTCGCTCGGGCTGTCCGTCGGCGCGCCGCTGCCCCGGGATTTCACAGTCAGTGGTGGCGATATTTACGGCGCATCGCTGTTCTGTCCTCATGTTCTGCCCAGCACCACCCTGATCCGTGCGTCGGCGCTGGGCACCCTGCGTCTGCAGGAGTTCGATCTGACCTGCGGCGATTGGGAGTTTTTCGCGCGCTTGTCCAAGGAGCGCGGCTGCGTCTACGCCGATCTGGAAACGACGTTCAATCGCAGTCACGAGGACGCGGTACGCCTGACTCGCGTGGACGCGAGTACTCAACTCGGCCGGCGTATCGCGATGATCGATCGCGTCTGGCGCGCGGATCGTCCGTTCTATTCTCATCACCGCGACGAGGTCGACGAAGTTCAGCATCGATTGCTGCTCCAGGCGGCGAAGCAGCAGTTGCTGACCGGCCGGGGGGCACAGGCGCGAGCGAGCTTGAAACGGGCCAAGGCGCTTCGCACCGATGCGTCGATGGAAGAATCCATGTTGCGCGCCCTTGCCGGGATTCCCGGCAGCGGTTTGCTGCTGATGGCGCTGCGAGCCAGCGTGCATGGCATGCGACGGCTGGCCGTACGCGAGTGACCTCGATGATCTCGACGCGCCAGACCGTCGAGATCCTGCGACGGGTCGAGTCGCTTCAATCGTTGCTCTCGGGCTGGACCCATTTGCCGCAACCGGCTCAGCAATTGTGCCTTTCGCCGCAATGGCTCGCGACCGCCGCCGAAACGCTCCATGAGCCGGGCTCGCTGCGATGGATCCAGCTGTTGCGCGATGGTGAGGTCGCTGCTTCCGCGCCGCTCGTGCTTGCTCGAAGCGCCCAGGCGGAGCGCATCGAAATCGCCGGGGCGGCGGTGCTGTTCGAGCCGTGCGGGTTTGTCTATCGGGATTCCGCCGCGCTCAGCGAGCTTTGCCGTGCTGTCATCGAAGCCGGTCGCCCGGTTGTTCTCCAACGCATTGCCCTCGACGATCCGCTGCTCCCCGCCTTCAAAGCGGCGGCGCGAGGGCGAGGGCAGCTGCTGCAATTCAGTGCAGCCGGCGCGCCGTTCGTCTCGATCGACGGAACCTGGGAGCAGTACCTGCAGTCGCTCTCGTCCCGGCGGCGACAGGATTTCCGCCGCGCCCGGCGGGCCCTGGAAAAGCTGGGGCGGGTGACGGTCGAGATCCAGACACCGTCCGCCGCGAGCGTGGATGCCGGTTTGTCGGAAGCCATGCAAGTCGAAGCGTCGAGCTGGAAGGCGCGCAACGGCAGCGCCATGCTGACCCATCCGGCTCTGGGCGGCTTCTACCGTTTGCTGGCGCGGCGGCTTGCGGCAGAAGGCCAGCTGCGGCTGTGTTTTCTAAGGCTGGACGGTGCGCCGCTGGCGATGCAGATCGCAGCCGTGTACGCGCAGCGCTGGTGGGTGCTCAAAATCGGCTACGACGAGCGCTGGGCCGAGCATTCGCCCGGCGTCCAGCTGATGTGGGAGGCGCTGCGCGAGGCCTTCGGTCTGGGCCTTAAGACCTTCGAGATGTTGGGCAGCGCCGAGCCCTGGCTGACAATATGGGCGCGTGACCGGCGGGACTATGGCACGCTGGCTTTCTACCCGTACAACCTACGCGGCACGATGGCGCTGGGCGCTGACATAATGGGCGCCCTGGCCCGACGCTGGCGCGGCCGGCAACAATCGGCGCAATCGCCGGGGAAAAAGCCAGCCACTGTCGCTGGGATTGACAGCTGAGGGCGCTTGCTCGTGACTCCGGTCACGCGCTGCAATGGCAAAATCCCGGACAATTGCCGCGGCATCGGGCCAGCGGTTTTCACCTCGATTTTCTGAGCATGTGTGGCATAGCAGGCACCCTTTATTTCGATGCGCAACGGCTGCCTGAGCAATCCCGGCTCGAGCGCATGGTGCAGGCGATCGCCCATCGCGGGCCGGACGGCGACGGCTATCACATCGAGCCGGGCGTCGGTCTCGGACATGCGCGTCTGAGCATCATCGATCTGGGCGGCGGCGCGCAGCCCATCCACAATGGCCGACGCACGGTGTGGATCACCTACAACGGTGAGATCTTCAATTACATCGAGCTGCGCCAGTTCCTCGAAGCGCGCGGTCATCGTTTCTACACCCACACCGACACCGAAGTGATCGTGCATCTCTACGAGGAGCTTGGTGATCGCTTCGTCGATGAGCTGAACGGACAGTTCTCGTTCGCGATCTGGGATCAGCCCAAGCGTCGCATGCTGCTGGTCCGCGACCGCGCCGGCATCCTGCCGCTGTATTACGCGAAGACCAAAGACGAATTGGTGTTCGCCTCGGAAGTGAAATCCATCCTCGCCAGCGGCGCCGTATCTGCCGCGCTGGATCCGGACGGCCTCGATGAGCTCATGACATTCTGGGCGCCCCAGGCGCCGCGAACCATGTTCCGGGGCATCAGCCAGCTCGGTCCCGGCGAGATGCTGATCGTCGAGAACGGCGCGATGGTCCACAAGAAATATTGGGAGTGGAGTTTCCCTGAACCGGGCGAGCATCGCCGCGCCGCCCAGGGCGATCTCGAACACGAGCTGCGCGAGATTCTCGCCGACGCCACCCGATTGCGTCTGCGTGCGGACGTTCCGGTCGGCGCCTATCTGTCGGGCGGCCTGGACTCCTCGACGCTCGTCGCGCTGTTACAGGAGCGCGTGCCCCAGACGCTGCGCACGTTCTCGATCGGGTTCGACGATGCCGGGCTGGATGAGTCCGTGCACCAACGTACAGTCGTGGATTATCTACGCACCTCGCACAATCACGTGCAGTGCTCGACCGCCGATATCGCCCGTGCGTTCCCCAGAACCATCTATCACAGCGAGATGCCCGTGCTGCGCACGGCGCCCGCGCCGATGCAGATGTTGTCAGGCCTGGTGCGTCGTTCGGATGTGAAGGTGGTGCTGACCGGCGAGGGCGCCGACGAGGTGCTCGGCGGCTACGATATTTTTAAGGAAGCCAAGGTGCGGCACTTCTGGGCGCAGCAGCCCGAATCGAGCTGGCGGCCGGGCCTGCTGAAGCGGCTGTATCCGTATCTGAATCTCACGTCCGCGCAGAGCGCGGCGTATCTGAAGGAATTCTTCGGCGTCGGGCTGCAGAATCCGGACGATCCATGTTTCTCGCATCTACCGCGCTGGGCCACCACGGCCCAATGCAAGTTGTTCTGGTCCGATGATCTGCGCAGCCGTGTGCAAGGCTCGGCGGTGGAGCGACTGCGCGACTCGCTGCCGGCGCAGATGCGCGGTTGGCACCGCTTCAATCGCGGCGAATATCTCGAAGCCAAGACGCTGTTGCCGAGCTATCTGCTCTCGGCGCAGGGCGATCGCATGCTGATGGCGAGTTCGGTGGAGGGGCGCTTTCCGTTCCTGGACCATCGCCTGATCGAGTTCGCGAACCGCTTGCATCCGCGCTACAAAATGCGCGTGCTGAAGGAGAAGCACCTGTTGAAGCAGGCGATGCGTGAGCGCTTGCCTGGCGCCATTCTGCAGCGGCATAAGCAGCCGTACCGGGCGCCGGACGCGGCGGCCTTCGTCGGCTCACAGCCGCCCGAATATGTGACAGAATTGCTGAGTCCGCAGGAAATCGCGCGTTACGGCTATTTCGACCCCGACAAGGTCGCGCGTCTGGTCGCCAAGCTACAGCGGGCCAAAGTCCCGGCGGCTCGCGACAACATGGCCTTGGTCGGCATCCTGTCCACCCAGTTGTGGCACGCGCAGTTCGTCGCGGGCCGGAAGTTCGAGTAGCAATTTCGTACGCGAGCAGCGACGCTCGCGTCAGCCGCCTTCAGATCATCGATCGATAGATAACCGAGGAAACCTCATGACCGACGCGCTGCGTGAACAAGTTCGCGCCTTCATCCTGGAAAACTACCTGTTCACCGACGACAAGTCGGCGCTCGGCCTGGACGATTCGCTGCTCGAGCGCGGCATCGTCGATTCCACCGGCATGCTGGAGATCATCTTTTTCATCGAAGAGCAGCTGGGCGTGAAGGTGAAGGACGAGGAGATGATCCCGGACAACCTGGACGGCGTGAACAAGATCGCCGCGTTCGTGCACTCCAAGCGTCAGGCCGCCTGACGAGCCGTTGTTTGCGGACATGAGCGGCTCGCTGATTCATGATTTCGACCAGTGCGCCCGGCAGACGCCGGACGCGCCGGCGTTGTCGTGGCATGGCGATGTATGGACGTATGGGCAGCTGCGTCGTGCGGTCGGTTGCGCGCAGGGCATCCTCGTTCGCAACGGCATCGCGCCGGGCTCGCGTGTTGCGCTCTTCGTTCGCAATTCACCTCAGTATGTCGCGAGCTATTTCGGGGTCATGGCTGCGGGCTGCGTCGCCGTGCCGCTCAACGTGCAGGAGCGCGCCAGCGTTCTTTCGCGACAGATCGAGCATGCGGACTGCCGGGTCGTGATTGCCGATGCTGGACATCCCGAGTGGGCGGCATTGTCCGTCGCTCTCTCTGCCGTGGCGCCGCTGACCGTGACCGTCGACCTGCAGCCGGGCAGCGCGGGATGCGATCAGTTCTGTGCGGCGCTCGGCGCGGCTGAGCCGGAGCTGCGAGATCTTCCGGCCAATGCACCGGCCATGATGATCTACACCTCGGGCACGACCTCGCGTCCCAAGGGTGTCGTGTTGAGCAACGGCAATCTGCTCGCCAATGCTCGCGCCATCGCCGCCTATCTGAAGATCCAGCCTTCGGACAAGGTGCTGTGCGGGCTGCCATTCCATTTCTCTTATGGCAGCTCGGTGTTGAACAGCAATGTGATCGCCGGCGCGCAGCTGCTGCTGGAAGATAACTTTGCGTTTCCTCAGCAGACGCTCCGACGCATGCAGGACGAGCGCGTCACCGGTTTCCCCGGCGTGCCGTCGACGTTTGCGCTGTTGCTGGGCCGTTGCCAATTGAGCGACTTCGATCTTTCTCAGCTGCGTTACATCACTCAGGCCGGCGGCTCCATGCCGCGCGCGCAGATCGAGAAGCTGCGGGAGCAGTTGCCGCATACACAGGTGTTCATCATGTACGGCCAGACCGAGGCAACGGCGCGTCTGAGCTATCTCGATCCGACCGAGCTCGAGCGCAAGTTGGGTTCGGTAGGCAAGCCGCTGCCGGGCATCGACATCGAAATTCGTGCCGAGGGGCGCGTGCTGCCGGCAGGCGAGGTGGGCGAGATCTGCGCGCGTGGCCCGAATGTCATGCTCGGCTACTGGCGGCAGCCGGAGTTGAGCGCCCAGGTGTTGCAAGACGGCTGGCTGCACACCGGCGATCTCGGTCACTTCGACGAAGAAGGTTTTCTATACATCGACGGCCGTGCCGTCGACATGATCAAAGTCGGCGCGTTCCGCGTCAGCCCGCAGGAAGTCGAGGAAGTGCTGGCCACGTTCCCCGGCGTGCAGGAAGTCGCGGTGACCGGCATCGCCGATCCGGTGCTGGGTCAGGCGATCAAGGCCGTCATCGTGCTGCGTGAAGGCGTGGCCGCCGATCTCATGGGCGTGAAGGCGCATTGCCGCCAGAACCTGGCCAATTACAAAGTGCCGAAGGTCGTCGAGTTCGCCGCCTCGCTGCCGCGCACCTCCTCCGGCAAAGTTCAACGTTTCAAACTCGCTTGAATCGCAACCCATAAAGTCTTTAGAGGTATTCATGGCCGCACGCAAGCCGCTCGATGCATCGGTGCTGGAGATGGACAACGATCGTGTCATCGAGACGATCACCACGCGCTTGCGCTCGATTCTCGCCAAGGATGTGGGCCGTCGCGGTTTCGTATGCGCCATGTCTGGCGGCATCGACAGCTCGGTGAGCTCCGCGCTGTGCGTGAAGGCACTCGGCAAGGACAAAGTGTACGGCCTGATGTTGCCCGAGCGCGATTCCTCCGGCTTCAGCACCGCCCGAGGTCGCCAGCTCGCCGAACATCTGGGCATTCGCTACGAAGTGTTCGATATCGCGCCGGCGCTGGAAGGCATCGGTTGTTACCAGTGGCGCGACGAGGCCATTCGCAAAGTGTTTCCTGAATACGGCGAGGGCTGGAAGAACAAGATCGTCATCAGCGGCGGGCTGGAAGGCCAGATCAATCATTTTCAGCTGGTGGTGCAATCGCCGCAGGGCGAAACCAGGCAGGCGCGCCTGCCGTTGCCGGAATATCTGCAGATCGTCGCGGCGACCAATCACAAGCAGCGCATTCGTAAGACGGTCGAGTATTTCCATGCCGATCGGCTGAACTACGCGGTCATCGGCACGCCCAACCGGCTCGAATACGATCAGGGCTTTTTTGTGAAGAACGGCGATGGCAGCGCCGATGTGAAGCCCATCGCGCACCTGTACAAGACGCAGGTGTATGCGCTCGCCCGGCACATGCAGCTGCCGAAAGAAATCTGCGAGGCCATTCCGACCACCGACACCTACAGCCTTGCGCAGGGTCAGGACGAGTTCTATTTCGCGTTGCCTTACCAGCAGATGGACATCGCGCTGTACGCACTCAACCACGGCTACTCCTCGGAGGAGCTGGCGGCCGCCATCAACATCACGCCACAGCAGGCCGCCAATGTGTATCGTGACATCGAAGCCAAGCGACGCGCGACGCGCTACATGCACCTGAGGCCGCAGCTGGTCGAGCCGGTGAACGAGATCAAGGTCTGACGGCAGGGCGGACGCTGACGAGACCATGCAAGTGGAGACGTTCTTCTGGGTGTGCCTGGTGGCGATCGCGTATCCGTACGCGATCTATCCTGCGCTGCTGGTGGCCATCAACCGGCTCGCGGGCCGCAAGACTCATGCGGGGGCCGAGCGCTACGAGCCGACCGTCACGGTGATCCTGCCCGTGCACAACGAGGCGCGACGCATCGAGGCGCGGCTGCGCAATCTGGCGGAGCTGGACTACCCCAAGGACAAAATGCAGATCCTGGTGATTGGCGATGCGTGCACCGACGACACGCTGGCGCGGGCGGCGCGCTTCGAATCGGTCACCACGCTCAACTTGCCGACTCGCGCTGGCAAAGCCGCCGGGCTCAACGCCGGGCTGGAGCGGGCCACCGGCGAGATCGTCGTGTTCACCGACGCCGGCATCATTCTGGAGCGGCAGTCGCTGCGCGCGCTGCTCGCGCACTTCACCGACCCCGCAATTGGTTGTGTGTCTGGCGAAGACTATATCGAGGGCACGCAGACCGAAGGTCTGTATGGCCGGCTCGAGCTGCTGCTGCGGCGAGAGGAGGCGAAGCTGCACTCGATCGCCGGCGCGAGCGGATGTTTCTATGCGCAGCGTCGCGAGCTGTGCAAGCCGTTCATCGCCGGCATGGCGCCCGACTTCCTCTCCGTGCTGGTCACGGTCAAGGCTGGCAAGCGAGCGCTGGCCGAGCCGCTGGCGCGCGGCTCGATGACCGCGACGTCGAGTCAGAGCGCCGAGTTCACTCGCAAGGTGCGGACCTTTCAACGCGGACTCACAGCGCTGTTCGGCAACGCCAGTCTGCTCAATCCTTTCGGCTACCCGGCTTTCAGCTTCATCCTCTGGTCGCACAAGCTGATGCGATGGCTTGCGCCTTTGCCGATGATCGGCTGCTTGCTGGCGGCGTGGACGCTGCGCTCGCAGCCGCTGTATCTGCTGATGTTTGTCGGTCAGGCCGTGTTGTACGTCGCGGCCGTCGCCGGTCTGAAGTGGCCCACGCTGGCCGCGAAAGTGTCGCTGGTCCGGCTCGGCGCCTTTTTCCTCCTGGTGAATGTCGCGGCGCTCAAAGCGCTGGCGCTGTGGCTGTCGGGCTCTCGGGTGGAAATCTGGGAGCCGACGAGGAGGCCGGGATGAGCGCCGCGCGGCCTTTGATCGAAGAGCCGGTATTTCTGGGCTCGGGCGACGAGCGGCTGTTCGCGTTTCTGCACCCGGCGGCGCAGGCCGCGCGTGGCACGATCGTGATGTGCCACGCCTTCGCCGAGGAGAAGCTGTGGTCGCATCGCGTGTATGTGACTTTCGCGCGTGAGGCGGCGCAGGCAGGTTTCAACGTGCTGCGCTTCGATATGCGCGGCGAAGGCGATAGCGCGCTGGATTTCGAGCAGTCGACCATCGAGACGCGCATCGAAGATACCTTGCGGGCGATAGCCGCCGCGAAGAATCGATGGTCGACCCACGACGTCGTACTAGTTGGTCATCGCCTGGGAGGCTCGATCGCGGCTGTTGCTCAGACACGTGCGGCGAGCGACGTACGCGCCGTGGCCATTTGGGATCCCATCCTGGATGGCGAAGATTATTTCGGTCAGCTGCTGCGCTCGAACATGACGACGCAGATGGCCACGCAGGGCAAAGTCACCCGCATGCGAGATGCGCTGATCAAGGCCATCCTGGATGGTGAGGTCGTGGTGGTCGACGGCTACGGCCTGACCGCGGATCTGTATCGAGGCATCGCGGCGCTGCGTCTGGCGCAGCGGGAGGAGCTGTTCCAGGGACCGGCGCTGCTCATCGAAGTACCCAAGGGCGAGCAGAATGCGCCGTCCGAGCCGCTCAGGGTCCTCGCCTCGACGCGTCCGCGGTTGCAGCTCGCGTTGGAAGCCGAGCCGCCGTTCTGGCGCGAAACCAAGCAATTTCACAAGCGGGCCGGCGGGTTCACCGCCGACACGCTCGAATGGCTCAACGGATTGACGACATGAGCGAACAGATCGTTTCGCTAAGAAACAGCGCGGGGCATGCGCTGCACTGCATGTTCGAGCTGCCGCCGCCCGGCGCTCCCAAGACCGATCTCGGCTGTGTGCTGTTGTCGCCGGGCGTTAAAATGCGGGTCGCTCCGCATCGGCTGTATCGCAAGCTTGCTGCCGAGTTTCTCGAGCGCGGTATCGCGGTGATGCGCGTGGATTTCCACGGGCTCGGCGATTCCGAAGGCGATCTGCCCGAGCAGCAGCTCGATCAGTTGTACCGCCAGGTGCAGCTTGGCCGCCATGTGGACGATGCGCGCACGGCCTTGCGCTGGTTGCAGCGGGAGCACGGTTTGAAACGTTTCGTGATCGGCGGCCTGTGCGGTGGCGCGTTGACGGGATTGTTGGCCTCGGAGGTCGACGAGTCAGTCGTCGCCTTGTACGCCATCGGCATTCCCGTGGTGCTGGATGCGTCAGGTCAGCACGAGTCACAGAACATGACCCAGGGTCAGCTGCGTGACATGCGTGGAACGTATCTTTCCAAGCTGATGAACCCGTCCGCGTGGCTCCGGCTGCTGAGTTTCAAGAGCGACTTCCGCTCCATTCTGCGCTCGCTGTTTCCGAAGCTCGGCGCGGGCGCGAAGGGCAAAACGGTCAGCGATACGCGGGTGCCGCCGCCGGAAAGCGCGACGGCCGCAAATCTCAATCCGAAATATGCTCCGGCAATGTTCGGCTTGTTGCAACGGAACCGTTCGGCGCTGCTCATTTTCAGCGGTGCGGATCGATTGCAGTTCGAATATCAGGAGAAGTTCGTCGCGCCCTGGCGCGCCGCGCTGGAGAAGTTCGCATCGCTGTTGACCGTCGAGGTCATTCCGCAGGCAAATCACGTGTTGGGCGATCCCGCCTGGATGGCGCAGGCGCGGGTGTTGACGGGCCGCTGGCTGGATGAGCGATTCAAGTGAACGCCGCTGCCAACATGATGCCGGCGAGGCGTCCACTGCGGGTGCTGCATCTTCGCGATTCGCCGTGGGTGGACGGGCCCGGACGCACGATTCTCGAGACCGGTAGTCACATCGACGCCCAGCGCGTCGAATATCACATCGGCGCGTTCGCCTCGGGCGGCAAGCATGCGCTGGTGGAAGGCGCGCAAGCGCGTGGCCTCAACGTGCACGTGATACAGGATCGGCGGGGCATTGCTGCCGAGCTGGTCGACCGTATCGTCGAGCTCATCGATCGGCTGCAGATCGATGTCTTGCACACCAGTGAGTTCCGCTCCAACGTGCTTGCGTTGCTGGTGCGTCGCCGCCGCCCGATCAAACTTGCCTGCACGGCGCATGGTTGGATCGCGAACGATCTGCGCGGACGCGTGTTTCGCGCAGTCGACAAGTTCGTTCTGCCTCGCTTCGATGTGGTGTTTCTGGTATCGCAGGCGACGCGCAATCTGGTGCCGCGCTGGTGGCTGCCGGATCGTCGCGTGCAGGTGTTGCCGAACGCGCTGGTGCTCGGCGTTTATGGTCGTGAGATCGTGGAGACGCCCAGGCCCAAGCGCGACACCAGCGCCGGCGCGACCGTGCTCAATGTCGGCCGTCTATCGCCGGAGAAGGGACAGGACTTGCTGTTGCGGGCCATCGCCGCACTTGCGCCACGCTATCCCAGGTTGAAACTTCAGTTCGCCGGCATCGGGCCACTGGAGCAGGAACTGCGCGCCCTGGCGGCCTCGCTGGGCATCGCCGATCGGGTCGAGTTTCTGGGCTACATCGACAACATGCCCAAGCTGTATGCCGATATCGACCTGGTGGTACAAAGCTCGTTCACCGAAGGCATGCCCAACGTCATCCTGGAGGCGGCCTACCTGCGGGTGCCCATCGTGGCGACCGCGGTCGGCGGCACGGCGGAAGTGGTCGAGCATGGCAAGGGCGCGTGGCTGATTCCGCCGCATTCGCTCGAGGCGCTCACCGCCGGCATCGAGCGCTACTTGCGCGATCCGGACGGGTTCGCCAGGATGGGGGACGCCGCGCACGCCCGTGTGTGTGCGGAGTTCTCCTTCGATGTCCGGACCCGCAAGCTCATGGACGTCTACGAAAGACTCTGCAGCGTGAGCGCATGAACCGGCGCCGCCAAGCGCAGGTCACGCCCGAACAAGTCGAGCGCAGTACTCGCATCTACTACTATTGGCTGCTGCTCGCGCTGTTCCTGGAATACGCGCGCCCGGCCAGCTACTTCGCTTTTCTGCGAGTGCCGTTCCTTTACAGCGCCATTCCTTTGTCGCTGTTCGTCGCCACGTGCTTTGCGCCCGGCATGCGGTCGATGCGCGAGATCCTGGCGGATCCGCTCACCAAATGGATCCCGATCTTCGTCGCCCTGATCGCGTTCTCGTTTGCTCACGCCGACGTGAGCCTCTATGTGTACAACATCTTCAAGCTGGTGTTGGGCTACGCGATCATGTTCATCATGATCGCGCGCATCGTCACCAGCGAGGCGCGGTTTCGGGGCGTGATCGCGACGTTGCTGCTCGCCCATTTGTTCCTGCTCGCGATGAATCCCGCCGTCGTGATGAACCCCAACGAGCGCAACTACATCATCGGCGCGACCTTCCTCGGCGACGGCAACGATTTCTCCATGTCGCTGTGCATCCTGATCCCGTTCGCCATCTCGATGGCGCTCGGCGCGACCACGCGCTGGGGCCGCTGGTTTGCCTGGGCAGGCGTGGGCATCGGGTTGCTGGCGATCATCGCCTCTCAGTCCCGAGGTGCGGCGCTGGGCTTGGGCGCGGTGCTGATCTATCTGTGGCTCATCAGCCCGCGCAAGATGGCGGTGCTGGCCGGTGTGGCCGTGGTCGGCCTGGTGGTGCTGGTCTACGCGCCGCCAGTCTATTTCCAGCGACTCGGGACCATCGCCAACTACGAGACGGAAGGCTCCGCCATGGGCCGCATCACCGCCTGGAAAGCCGGCCTTCGCATGGCTGCCGATCATCCGATCACCGGCGTCGGCGCGGGTCATTATGCGATTTCATTCGGCACAAAATATCGGCCGCCCGAAGCGCAGGGCATGCCCTGGCTCACGGCGCACTCCAGCTACTTCCTGGTGCTGGGCGAGCTGGGCCTGCCGGGCATCATCACTTTCCTGGTGCTCACGTGGGGCAACATCCGTGCGAACGGCAAGATGCGGCGCTTCGTGCGCAAGCGCGCCGGACCCGATGTGGATCCGGCCAAGCTCGCCTTTGCGAATCGAGTGCTCGTGCTCAGCAGTGGCGCGGTGCTGGGCTTCGCGACGGCCGGCGCGTTCCTGTCCGCGGCTTACTATCCGCACGTGTTCGTGTTCACCGGCTTGTTGCTTTCGCTTCGAAACATGGTCGCGACATCGCTGAACGTGAGCGTTGCGGAGGCGCTGGGACGCAATCCGGCGGTTCGCAAGCCGCGTCGGGGCATCGCGGTGCCGCCGGCGACCGATGATCCGAAGGGCGGCGGCCAGGTCGCGACGCCCTCGCTCGGGCGCCGACCTCAGGCCTGACGACTCACATAATCCGTTCGGGAGCTCTCGATCCATTTCGCGAGAGCGGGCCGATCGGGCTTGCCGTTGGCGTTTCTGGGCAACGCTTCGAGCACATGGATGTCGGCGGGCGCCATGTACGGCGGCAGATGCAGCCGGCAATGGCGGCGGATCCGCTCGATCAGCGCTTCTGCGTCGCCGACGCTGCCAGCCACCGCCACCACGATCTTCTGACCGAGCAGCTCATCGGCGATGCCCAACGCCACGTTTTCGATCACGCCGTCGACTTCGCTCACGATGTCCTCTATCTCGGTCGAGCTGACTCGATAGCCGGATGTTTTGATCAGCTGGTCGGCGCGCGCCACGAAATACAGATATCCGTCGGCATCGGTGCGCGCCAGATCGCCCGACCATACCGCCATCTCGCCGGCAGTCGCCGTGGACACCCAGGCGGGCACGGAGCGAAAGCGCCTGGCCGTGGCCTCGGGGTTGTTCCAATAGCCTTGCGCGACCAATGAGCCGCGGTGAACCAGCTCGCCGGTCTCGCCCGGCTCGCAGCGGCTCCCGTCGGATCGCACCAGCAGGATTTCCTGATTGGGAATGGCCTTGCCGATCGAGCCGCGTCGCTCATCGATCCGGTCGGGATCGAGATAGGTCGAGCGGAACGCTTCGGTGAGCCCATACATGCAGAACAGGCGCGCCGAGGGCAGACGCGCGCGCAGCGAGCGAATCAGAGTTTGAGTCAGCGCGCCGCCCGAATTGGTGATGTATCGCAGTCTGTCCCGTGCAGCGGCGGGCCATTCGGCCGCGGCCAGATACGCCCACATGGTCGGCACACCAGCGAGACCGGTGATCTTTTCGGCCGCTGCCTCCTGCACGATGGCGGCGGGCATGGAATAGTTGGTGAGCGTCGCGCAGGCGCCGACGTGAAAGGCGGTCGTGATCTGACTCAGTCCGTAATCGAAGCTCAGCGGCAGGGCGGCGAGCAGGCGATCGTCCGAAGTGTTCTCGAGGTACTGAGCGACACACACCGCCCCGGAGACCAGGTTGTGATGCGAGATCATCACGCCCTTGGCGGGGCCGGTGCTGCCGGAGGTATACAGAATGGCCGCGAGGTCCCGATCGATCGCCACGGCGTTCGCGCCGATCGGCTCGTATGAGCGCAGCTCCTCGATGCGCAGCTGACGCACCTCGCGGCGAATCTGCTTCAGCGATTGTTTGGCCTCGACCAGCACGACGTTGCGCACGGCGCCGCTGTCTTCGATGCTCGATAAGGCGTAGGGCAGCAGCGAGTCGGAGAGCACCAGCGTCGTGGCGCCGCTGTCGCGCAGGATATGAGTGAGCTGACGGCTGCGAAGCATCGGGCTCACCGGGATGAATATCGCGCCCATGCGGCTGCAAGCCAGCGCGATTTCGACGGCCTCGGGGCGGTTCGGCAGGAAGATCACCACTCGATCGCCGCGCGCCACGCCCAGCGCTTGGAGGCCGCTCGCCGTGCGCATGCTGATGTCCTGCAGCTGCGCATAGGAAGTCCCCTCACCCCGATAACGCACGGCGTCTTTGCCGGGCGTCAGGCGGGTGGATCGATCCAGAAGGTGGTGCAGTAACGTCATCCCGGCGCCGCTGAATTCGTCGGCTGTCAGACCGGGAACGATACAGACTCTCGAGGCGCAATACAGCGAATGCGTCGCAAACTCTTCGGGCCGCGCTCAGAGGCTCGGCGGTCGGCGAAACACCAGCAGATTGCCGTAGGCGGGCCCACCCCAGGGCATGACACGGAACCAGGTGTTGTTGAACGCGTGCACCAGCTGCCGGGCGAACTTCCACGGCAGCAACATGAAGATCTCGGAGAACTGGCCCGCCTGGCGCCGTTCCAGTCGCAGGCCGTGCCGCTGGAATTCGCGAATCAGCCACGGAATATCCGCCTGTCGCGTCATGAAACGACCGGACGATGTTTGTTCCCAATGTTCCAGGCCGGCCGGCGTGTCGACGAACTCGCCACGCTGGCGCCCGAGCAGGCGTTTCAAGGTCCGCAAGCCGACCGACTGCAGCGAGCGCCGGTTGCCTTCGCTGATCACGAGCGTGCCGCCGGGCGCGACGATGCGGGCGAGCTCCGCTACCGCCTTGTCGATGGCGGGCACATGCATCAGCACGCCCCAGCAAATGACGCGCCGGGCGCTCTGGGTGGGCAGGTCGGTGTTGGTCAGGTCGGCGCGTCGCAGCTCGATCTGCGAAGCCAGGCCCGCCTGCGTCGCGGCCTTGCGAGCCTCCTCGAGGATGGATTCGGAAATATCCAGGCCGATGACCCGATAGCCGCGCCGGGCCAGATGCAGCGACTTGGTGCCCGAGCCGCAGCCCGCGTCGATCACCGGATCGGCGGTGTCGGGCGGTCCGAACTGGCGGGCGATGAAGTCGAAGGCGAGGTCATAGAAGGGCTCGTTCTCCTTGCCACGGAAGTGGTCCACCCACTTGCTGTGCACCTCCATCTGCTGGAGCACTCGTTTGGGTTCTTCGCGAGTTCGCACATCGACTGACATAACGTACGCCCACTCGTTGCCAAGGGTCGGATCGGAATAAAGTCGAGATCGGCAGGCGTGAGTTTTTCGCCTCGGCGACACAATGTCCAGGGTATCGAGGGGAAGTGCGGATGCGTCACGAGAGCCATGGCCGGAGCGCAACCCGCCACGCATAATAGTGGGCCGACAATGGGCCTCGGTACTGAATGTGTTTACTTCGTTGCGGACGATCTGTAACAAAATTCGACGGCGCTTCGCGGCGCTCCGCGCGGTTCGGCGCGCTCGCGCCGATACACACGCGCGCCTTGCGGGCGGGCCCGTCCATCGCATCCTTGTCATCTGTTACGGCAATATCTATCGAAGCGCCTTCCTCGGACGCTATCTGAGCGAGGCTCTGCAGGGCGTCGCTGAAGTGCGCTCGGCTGGCTTTCATCCGGTGGGCGGTCGTCCATGTCCTGAGCGTCACGTCGCGGCAGCGGCGCGCCTCGGCGTCGACTTGCAACAGCATCGGTCGGCGGTGCTGCGAAAGGAAGATCTGGACTGGGCCGACGCCATCCTGCTGATGGATCGCCACAACTGGGCCGCGCTGGAAGAGGCGGGCGCGGACTCGCGCAAATACATCTGGGCCGGCGCGCTGTGCGACGGACCTGTGGAGGTCGTCGATCCGTATCAGCTCACCGACCAGTCGGCGGCGGCAATCACCGAACGTTTGTTACATGCGGGGCGCGGCTTCGTCGAGCGCATTCGACAGGGCGGTTGATCAGAGGCTCACTTGCCGCCCAGCCATCGACGTGTTTCCAACATCCAGGGTCTCACGTCGTTCCAACGCAGGATTTCATCGCGCTGTTTTTTGCCGCCGAACTTGAGGAAGTTCCATAGCGTCCGCAGGCGGCCAGGATGATTCGGCGGCAGGTTGAGCGCGGCGCGGCTGCGTAGCATGACGGTGAGCAGCGAATCCACATCGCCCCAGAACCAGCGGCTGCGCACACCCACATCGTAAGCGGCGATCGGCGCCGGATGCCTGCCCGCCGCCATCTCGACCAGCAGGGCGGGGAAGTCGACGCCCGCGTCGATGGCCAGTTGCAGCGAGCCCCAGAACCGTCCGTTGATTTCCATCAAGCGCAGCGAGCCATCTCGATCGTCGCGTTTGAACTCGACCATCGCGACGCCGTGCCATCCGAGGTGAGTGAGCAGCTTGGTCGCGTGATCGACGGCCGCCGGATCGAGCGGCGCGCTCTCACGCAGCACGCTGACGCCGCCTGAGGGCGGCTTTTCCCGAATGCGTTTGTGAGTGAACCATGCGACCGGCTGGCCCTGATCGAAACACGCAAACACGCCGACGCCCGGTCCCTGGATCCGCTCCTGGATCAGCAGCGGATATTCCTCTGCTCGCAGGCTTTGCACCCTTTGTACATAGATCTCCCGGCTCGCGGCGTAGCTGACCGCGGTCGAGATCCAACCGTCCGGCGTCTGCACTCGTGAGCGGGCGGGTTTGATCACCGCGGGAAATTCGAGCGTTTCCGCGAGCGCCAATGCTTCCTTCGAAGAGTTCACGATCCGAGTCGCCGGCGTGGGAACGCCCAGTTCATCGGCCGCCTGCACCACATAGGCTTTGTTGGACGCTCGCGCCACACACTCCATCGGCGGGAAGGGCAGGCGGCAATGCTCCGGCAGCAGATGCTGATGCTCGGTCAACAGCAGCGTCGTGATCTCCGTCATCGGCAGCAGCACATCGATGCGCTGGCGCGCGACAATCTGCATGATGGCCGCAACGAATCCCTGCGGATCCGTCGACGCATTCGGACAGCTTTCAACGGCGGATGCGTAACGCGACACCGACGCCAGGGCCGGATGACGTTCGGCGGCAATGACGACGGCGTGACCGCGAGCGCCCAGAGATCGGGTCGCGGCGAGCGCCGAACGATTGTCGGCGTCAGTGATCAATACGCGCAGCGTGGTCATAGCAGACGCAGGATCCGGCACAGGAATTCTGCCGAGGTCGCAGTGCCGCCCTCGTGGATATTCACGCGCGGGATGAGCAATGGATCCGCGCCGGGCCGCGCGTAGCCCGAATCGGTGGTGAACGCCAGCGAATAGCCGGCTTGCCGTACCGCGCTCACACTTTCCGGGCTGTAATCGCCATTGGGGTACGCGAAGCTTGCAACAGGCGAGCGTAGCCGACGCATCAGTTCATTGCGTGACTCGGTCAGCTCCTTCTGCAGATCGAGCTGCGTCAGCCGAGGCAGAGGCGTGTGCGAGTGGGCATGCGAGCCGATCCGCACCATATCGCTGTGCGCGAGTTCTTCAGCCTCCTGCCACGTGAGGAAGCGATCGTCGCCGTGATCGGTGGGCAAGGAACACTCTCGCAGCAGCTCGAACGCTCGCGCGGTCAGCGATTCGATCTCTGCCGCCGGCCGCGATTTGATTTGTGTAACCAGCGAGCGGGTGGCGTCGCGCGCGGAAGCTTCATCGACCTGCGCCAGGTGTTCGCCGCCGATCTCGCGCAGGAACGCTGCAGCCTTGGTCTGCTTGCGCAAAAGAAACAACGCGCGGGTCAGCCGTTCCTGCCAGAAGCAATGTTCCGTGCCCACGTAGCCCGTCGCCGCGAAGATCACCGCCGGCACGCCGTGCTCGCGAAGCAGAGGCAACGCGTAAGCGTGATTGTCGAACCAGCCGTCATCGAACGTCACGAGACACGCTTTCGGTGGCAAGGGACGGCGACCATTCACAACATCGTCGAACTGTTCCAGCGTCAATGGATTGAAGAACCGACGCAAAAAGCGCATCTGCCGGCTGAAGGTTTCGACGCTCACCACGATGGCGCGGGCCGAATGAGAGTCGAGGTTCTTCGGCAGCACGCGGTGATACATGAGCACGACGACGCGCCCGCGCAGATTGCGGGCCGCCAGCAGCCACAGGGCGCCGGAGTAGTACAGGACGCTCGCGATGAGCCGTCGAACGATCGCTTTCAAGTGTCTACCCAGACCTTGTCGTTGGAGTGCAGATTGTCCAGGGCAGCAGCGTCGAGGTTGCTCATCGGCCGAGTTGTTCGCTGACCACGCGAGCCGCGCGGGCGGCCAGATCCGGCGGGCAATAGCCGTGCGTGGGCAATGTAACGATGGTGTTGGCCACTTCCCTGGCGCCCGGCGTGTTCAAATCCTGCGCGGGCACCATGGCGGCCACTTCCGGAACGTCCGCCAGTGCATTCGGATAAGACGTGGTGGCGCCGATGCCGGCGCGATCGAGCGCTTCGACCACGCTGGCGCGTCGTGCGGACTCAGTGACGAACATGGGAAAGCGCGCGTACACCGGCTCCGCGCCGGGCAGTAGCTGCGCCATTCTCACCCCGCGAGTTGCACTGAGCGCATCGCGCAGACGGCCAGCATTGGCAGTGCGGACCGCGTTGATCGCGTCGAGCCGACGATATTGTCGCTCCGCCAGGCTCGCCAGTGCGCGACTGTAGCGCGCGATGGGATATCGAGGCTCGTAGGCGGTGCGCCCAAGGCCCAGAAAGGGCAGGCGATGGACCACGCCGTACAGCGACGGTCTAAGCAACGTTGCGTACACCAGCATCTTGGCCGACAGCGACAGAGTCTCCACGGTGGAGGCGGCATCGAGCGCCTGCCAGTGCCGCTCCATGGCGGCGGCCAGCGGTGGTCCGGCAACGATGGCGCCGCCTTGAATGGTGGTGATGTTCTTGCCCTTGTCGAAACTATAAAGGCCGGCGTCGCCAAAGCCGCCGACTGCCCGGCCGTTGAGCCTGGCGCCGAGCGATTGAGCCGCATCGTCCAGCATGAATACGCCATTCCGCGCGGCCAGGGCTTCGATGTCGTGCAAGGCGTTCGGGATGCCATACAGGTTGGCGCTGACGATGGCCAGCACGCGGCTGAAATCGAAACGCGCCAGCGCCGCGGGGTCGTAGCTCAAAGTCGCGGGATCGATATCGCACAGGCGCGGCTTGAGACCGGCGCGGGCGATCGCGGCCGGCACCGAGTAGCACGTGTAGCCAGGCACGATGACTTCGTTGCGACCTCGATCCGGGGAGATCTCGTACATCGCTTGCAGAATCGTGGTCATGGCCGCGCGACCGGATGCGACCAGGCGGCACAAAGGCTTTCGCGCGCGAGTTGCCAGCTCGTCCTGCAGACGATCGAAAGCGTTCGTGGGCGCGATGCCGACGCCGAGTCCCACGAGGACCTCGAGGAGCGAAATGCGCGTGCCGGCAGGTGCTATGTAACCCAAGGCGAGATCCGTCGCTATGTCAGGGAATGAGCCGCGCAATCGGCGGGCCCAGTTGCCGCGTCACTGCCAGTGGCAGGCGTTGCCAGGCCGCTATCGCCAGTCGATATTTTGGATTGCTCACGTTGAGCGCCGGCAGCGCGGCGGAGGCGGGCTGACCTGGCCGATGGTAGTACCAGTGAAGCTGCTGGGATTCCGAATTCCAGCGCCGCTTGAAGTCCTCGGCGCCGGAGGCCGCCGTGGAGCGGCCCAGATGGAAGCTGTGACAGCCTCGCAGGCACGCGTCACGGATCATCTCCCAGTACAGCACGAAGTTGGCGTCGAGTTGCCGCGCCAGCGCGCCGCCACCGGCCCACATCCCTTCGACCGTGCCGTTGAAATAGCCGTTGAAGGTCACCGCCACAGGCTCGTCGTTGCGATGACAAAGAAAGATCGCGGTGTGCTCGGGAAACGTGCGCAGGATTCGTTCGAAGTAGTCGCGCCGGTAGAGCGGCGTGCCGAGGTTGCGCCAGGATTGCTCCATCATCTCATAGAACACCGGCAGCAGATCCTGCCCGCCCTTGCGAACTGCCAGGCCATGCTTGTACGCGCGCTTGATGTTGTTGCGATGTTTGCTGGTGAAGGCGTTCCACAGTACGTCCGGATCGGCGTTCAGGCCGATGGTCATGCTGATCTTGTGCAGCGAGACGGGCAGATCGACCGGCAGCGTCTGGGGACTGCGCAGCTCCAGATAGTCGACTCGCAGCTCGTCGGCCTTGGCGATCGCGGCATGGAGCAGCGCGCGGTGACTGTCGATGTCGTCGGCGCAAGGGCCGCCGAAGTTGACGAAGGGCAGGGAGCAAAGGATTCGTCCGAACAGAAGGCTGCTCACCAGGGTCAGCGGCAACACGCCGGTGACGACCTCGCCACGACGAGCGACCAGGTAGAACGAGCGATGCCCGAGCGCCGCCGAGTTCACTTCCTTCCAGTCGTACAGGTGATAGAAGGACGCGCTCGGGCAGCGGGCCAGATAGCCATCCCATTCGGCGCGCTCCGATGCAGCGACGGCCTCGCTTACCACGGGCGCGGCCAGGTGCGACACGGGGGACTCAGTTTCGGTCAACGCTGAGGACATAAGGCTCGCAGGGGCTGCTCGGGTGGGACTCGGGTGAGGCTTGGATGAGGGCTGGGCGGCTCAGGACACCGGGGTTCGCAACGATTCGAGGAATTGGACAAAAGCGCGCGCAACGATTTTACGGCCACGTGCGTTCAAGTGGCCACCGTCGTTAGTCCAATCGCCACGCAGCGCGCGGCCGGCGGCGGCGGTCTGTCCGGCCGGCGAGCCGGATTCGAGGGCTGCGAGGTCGAACAGCGTTGCTGCCGGCACCGCGTCGCGCAGCCGCTGGTTGAACGCCTCGCGAGCGCGGTTGTGCTCGACCTCCGGATCGGAACGGCCGAGCATGCGACCCAACGTGGCGCGCCACACAGGCTGCACGGCGCGCAACGGCACCGTGCAATGTGCAAATCGGATCTGTGGCAGCGATCGAGCGAGCGCCGTCATGCGAGTCATGTAGGTTTGAAACAAATCCTCGATCGCCGTCTCGATCGTCACATCCACATAACAGAACTTCAGGAGCGCCACGTCGACCTCGGACGCGAACTTCTCGCCGATCAGACGCTCGAACTCTTGGAGCTTCGACACTGGCTCGCGGTTGCGTCCGACCGGACAGTGAAACAACCGCCAGCGACTGTCGGATGACTTGCCATCGAGCGCCATGTGATGGGCATCACAGATTCGAGGTCCGGCGAGCGGCTGCGTATGTGTCAATTCGGTGAGACCAGTCACGATATTGGCGCCGACCGACTGATGGCCGAACAACACGCCGAAGGGTCGCAGCGGCGCGGCGCTCGAGTGGGATGGAGCCATGGCAGTCATGCGGCGAAGTCTAGCCGGGCCCGGATTTCGGGATCGTGAGGCGCTCGTTGTTACGAAATATCAAAGCGACGGTCGGCGACGGCTCAGCAGGGACTTACGACAATGCCGGAATCGCGGCATCGTCACCGCCTGACACAATAGGGTGTGAAGATTGTGAGCTGCATCCGCGACGCTGCCGACGAACATCGCTCGCGCTCGCGCCATGGCCGCGACGAAACGCGTCAAGGGCCCGTTTTTTACAGTGTTTGCGTCGCTCGCAGAAAACGACCGGTGCGCGTGCAAGTCGCAAAAATCTTAGGGGCATACCTGATGCAACTTCGTTTCATGTCGGCTATACGAGACATTATCGCCCGCCGTTCAGTCTCTATATTCTTCGCCTCCAAGAAATGCCGTGGCGTCCGGCGGCATGAGGAATCGGAGTCGACATCTATGAATCGAAAGTTTGCATCACTGACCGCTGCTGCCAGCCTGTGGCTCGGCATCGCCGGCGCCGCGTTCGCGCAGGTGCCGAATCCGCCGACAGACCTCTCGGTCGAAGGTGGCACGAGCGTGCCCTCGCAGCCGACCAATCCGGGTCGCTCGCTGTTCTTCGACGATTTCGAGTACTCGGTGGGCCGCAGCTCGACCACCGCCGGCTCGACCTTCGTGCAGAACGGTTGGGCCTTCGCCAAGGCGGAGAATACCTCCGAGCGCAGTGGCGCAGGCTTTCTCTACACCCAGTCCGATAGCACCCGCGGCTCGCGCGTGCTGGTGATGGAGTCGGTGCCGTCCATGTACCCGCCGCCGGGCGACTTCCCGTACACCCAGACCGACTACTATCTGCAGTACGGCCGGGAGGGCTCCAGCTCGGTGCCGACCAATCTGTGGATCCAGTTCTGGACCTACGCCACCCCGGAAAGCCGCTTCGCCACTCGCGACAAGACCATCTATCCGTGCCGTGGCTACTATCCTTGCCATCCCACCTGGCTCTTCATGTGGGGCCGTGGCGGATTCGAAGGCGTGAACGCCCCGGACGGCGGCCGCTACCTCGCGGTGGAAGCTCAGAGCGCCGACCGCGACACCCGCGTGAACGACGGCAACGAGGCCAAGCTGTTCCAGAACGTCAGCCGCACGCCGCTGCTGGCGGGCCGCTGGTACCAGGTGCGCCTGCACTTCGACATCTCGGGCTCGCAGGGTGTGTATGAGGCCTGGATCAAGGAGCGCGGTCAGTCGAGCTTCACCAAGGTGGCCGATTGGCGCGGCGGCGTGACGCCGAACTTCTCCTGGCCGCTGAACTCGACGGACCGTACGCCGTTCACCATGCTGCGCTCGCCGACCACGGTCAACGGCCCGGGCAGCTCGAAGGTGTACATCGACGATTTCGCGCTCGCGACCTCGTCGGCGGATCTGCCGCAGTAATCTGACCGTGTTGTGATCGCGGCGCCGGTCGGTCGTCCCCGACTGCCGGCGCCGCGGCTTTTCCGGCCCGGCGCGCTCCCCATGCGCCTATTGGCCATCGGTTCCTCCCCGATTGGCGCTTTTCGTGATTAGATAGACAGCTGCAAGCGGCGTCCTTCGCGTAAAAGGCACACCGCTGGATCGAGCGGCCGCATTCCGGCCGTGTGTTTCTTGGGGAGTGCAAGGTGGTCGTGACTTCAGTGCCGCCCGGTCTGTCGCCGGCTGCTGCCGCCGTTTCAGGCGAGCTTCCGGCTCTTGTCGCCAGGCGCGACACGGCCGGCGCGCGTGTTTCGGTGGTCGCACCTTTCTACAACGAAAGCGAAGGCGTGTGGCTGTACTACGAGGCGCTGCGCGCCATGGCCGCCGGCCTGCCCAATATCGAGTTCGAATTCGTGTGCGTCGACGACGGCAGTCGCGACGACACACTGGTGCATCTGGTGGCGGCCAGCCGCATGGATGCGCGCTTTGTCGTGATCGAATTGTCCCGCAATTTCGGCAAGGAAGCGGCGCTCACCGCCGGCATCGACGCCGCCAGCGGCGACGCCATCGTGCCCATCGACGCGGACCTGCAGGATCCGCCCACCCTGATTCCCAAACTGATCGAGGAATGGCGCAAGGGCGCCGAAGTGGTGCTGGCGCGTCGCATCGATCGCAGCAGCGACTCGTTCCTGAAGCGCAAGACGGCCGAGGCCTTCTATCGCGTTCACAACAAGCTCTCGAGCGTCGAGATTCCCGAGAACGTCGGCGACTTCCGGCTCATGGATCGCGCCGCCGTGGATGCCCTGAAACGGCTGCCCGAACGGCAGCGCTTCATGAAGGGATTGTTTGCCTGGGTCGGCTTCAAGACGGTGACGGTCGACTACGCCCGCCAGCCGCGCGTCGCCGGCAAGACCAAGTTCTCCGGCTGGAAGTTGTGGAACTTCGCGCTCGAGGGCATCACCAGCTTCAGCACCGCGCCCTTGAAAATCTGGACCTACGTGGGCGGCATCGGCGCCTTGTTGACCTTCAGTTACGCCGCCTTCATCGTGATTCGCACGCTGATCTACGGCATCGACGTGCCGGGCTATGCCTCGGTGCTGGTCGCCATATTGTTCTTTGGCAGTCTGCAGCTCATCAGCGTCGGACTGCTGGGTGAGTACATCGGACGCATGTATATCGAGAGCAAGCAGCGGCCCACCTACCTGGTGCGTCGATGCTATCGGCAGGGGCATGGCTCCGAGCGCGTCTCCGAGATGACCGGTTGACGGCGAGGCATTCGGTGATTCTGTCAGCCCAGGTGCGCCGGTTCCTGCTCTCCGGCGTGCTCGCCACCGCGGTGCACTTTGTAGTCGCCGCCTCGTTGATCGAACAGGCGCAAACCGAGCCCGCCATCGCCAACGCAGTAGCATTCACAGTGGCCACTGCGTTCTCGTATGTGATCAATACGCTGTGGAGCTTCAACAGCTCCATCGATGGACGGACGCTGATCCGTTTCGTGCTGGTGCAATTGCTGGGCGTAGGGCTTGCCGCGGGCGTGTCGGGCACTGTCGATTGGCTCGGCTTGCATTACATCATCGGCATCATGTGCGTGCCTGTGTTCGTCACGCCGGTGACATACACCCTGCATAGGTTGTGGACCTATCGCCCGCGCACGGCGAACTAGTTGCCTCGGAGAGATGATGTCCACCACGGCGCCTTCCGCCCCCCGGACTGCCGCAGAGCGCATCGCCATCGTCGCGTTCGCGCTGGTGTATCTCATCGTGTTCAACCGCACCTTGCCGCATGGCGATGCGCAGCGCGTGGTGCGGCAGATCGAGAGCGCCGAGCTGCTCTGGAATCCGAACCATCTGCTGCTCGAACCCATCGGCTACTACTTTCATGCGCTGCTCACGGCGCTGGGGCTCGCGCTCGATCCACTCGCCAGCTTCGAAATATTGAGCGGCATCGCGACACTGATCTCATTGACGATCTTCCATGCGGCGTTGCTACGCGCCGGCATTGCCTCGCCCGCGACGCGCCTGTTGTGTGTCGGAGGGCTGTTCGCTTCGCACACGTTTCTGACTTTGACGGTGAATCAGTATTACGTCATCGTGCAGATGCCCATGCTGATGGGTGTCATCTATTACTACGTCGATTTCCTCGCGGCCGCGCGCCGGGGCCAATCGAGAGAGCGCAATCTCTATTACATCGGATTGTTGTTGGCCGGCGCGGTCGGCGTGATGTTCAACAATCTGCCGCTTGCCATCGTCGCCGGTGTCGTAGTGGGTTTCAGTGGAGCAGGGATGCGGCCATGGCAGCCGCGCTACACGCTCAAGTTATGGGCGAGTGCGGCGGCGCTCGGATTTCCGATATTCATCGCGGGTTATCTGCTGTCTGGCACCGACGCTGCGTTTCACACCTGGCTGACCGCTTATCAGGGTGATGCTTCCAGCCGCTTGAACGAGCTGTATGGTCTGGACCTGACGGTCACGGGTCTCATCGAGGCCACTGCATTGGTGGGCTTCAATGCGTTGCTCGGTGCGACGCTTGCGACCGCCGGGCTCGGCACGGTGCTGAAAGTGCTGGCGTTCTCGCAACCGTTCGAATTCATTCCCAACTACGGCACGATCGCCTTGAGCTTGCTGCTGGCGCCTGCCGTGGTCGCCTTCGTCATGGGCGTCGCGTGGTTCGCGTTCCGGCGCGCGCTGAGCGAGCCGCTGGTTCGTTTCCTGTTGGCATGGGTGCTGGTGTACCTGGCGTTCAACTTCCTGTGGGTCGCTGGCGACGATATTTTCTGGGGCCAGATTCTCCCCGCGGTGTGGATGCTCGCGATGCTGGGGCAGGGCGTCATGCCGCAAGTCACATTCGCGACCGGCCTCGCGACGCCGTCCTGGGGGCGCAGGCAATGGCGCCGATTCGCCTTGATGGCGTTCGTGCCGGCGCTGCTCGTCGTCAACACGGCCACCGCCGTGCAGCCGATGTCGGATCGCTCGTTCCTGGAGAAACAGCGGCAGCATGCCGAACTGCTGCACCCCGGAGACATGGAGATCATCCCGGGCTGGGATCAGCGCAAGTGGATGCAGCTCGGCGAAGAAGCAGGCAACGTACGCAAGCTCGTGCTCATGAACATGGCCCTGGCCAAGGAAGGTACGCCCGAGCACATCAGCCGCGCGCCGGAGCAGATCGAGGCGCAGTTGAACGCCGGCGGCCGGGTGATCGTCGCGCGGCTGTACGATAAGGATCACGATCTGATGCCGTGGTATGCGCTCGCCGAGATGGGCTGGCCGCGGCAGAGGATCCAGCAGTTGCTATCGGGCTTCTGCCATCGGCCGGTCGCGACCATCGGCGACGTCGTGTTCCATGAGCTGCACCGCTGCGACTCGCGGCCGCAGACGTCCACTACACCCGATAAGCCTCTCGCCACAGCGACAGGTTGAGCACGCCCCACAGCAGCTCGCTATGGTCGGCGGCGCCACTGCGGTGCTGACTCAGCAGGTCGGTGAGCAGGCGCGCATCGAGCGCTGAAGCGATCGCCGGGCTGCGCAGCGCCTCATCCAGCAATTTGCCCACCGGCCCGTTGCCGGCGAACCATGGTTGCAGCGGCACGCCGAAGCCCGATTTGCGTCGATGAATGATCGGGCCAGGCAGGTAGCGCAGCGCCACATCCTTCAGCACGCGCTTGCGATGCTTCAATGTTTGTTTGTAATGCAGCGGCAAGCTGCGCGCGAAGTCGATCATCTCGTTGTCGAGGAACGGCACGCGCGATTCGATGCTGGTGGCCATGCTCATCTTGTCCTGACGGTTGAGGATCGAGACCAGATAAGTCTGGAAATCCAGGGTCGCAAGCGACGTGACGACATCGAGCCCACGGGCCTGGGCATCGGCCAGACGCTCCTCTCTGTATTCGAGCGGCATCGCCCCGTTGGCGCGCGCCACCTGGCGGACCAAAGACGGATCGGTGCCGGTGGTGTTGTAGATCATCGCGTCGTGCACCGGCCGGCGAGTGAAATCCGCAAGCTTACGCAACCGATGATCCCCGGAGCGGGCCAGCATGGCGAGCGCAGGCGTGCGCAACAGGGCAGGGACGCGATTGATCGTTTGCAACAGACGCGGGATGTAGTAACGCGGATAGCCGCCGAACAGCTCATCGGCGCCTTCGCCCGTCAGCACCACCGTCACGTGCTTGCGCGCCAGCTCGCTGATCGCATAGATGTGCACTGAGTTCGCGAAGTTGAGCGGCAGGTCATGGTGCCATACCAGCTTTGGCAGCAGGCTGGCGAAGTCGCGCTCATCGATGCGCAGCTCGTGGTGATTCGTGCCGCAGGC
The DNA here is from genome assembly GCF_016801985.1 of Steroidobacter gossypii. Classification (GTDB taxonomy): domain Bacteria; phylum Pseudomonadota; class Gammaproteobacteria; order Steroidobacterales; family Steroidobacteraceae; genus Steroidobacter; species Steroidobacter gossypii. The sequence continues at coordinate 467,345 of NZ_JAEVLS010000003.1, forward strand.
CTGGGCGGCCATGCGCGCGTACTCGCTTTCGTCGTACGCCGCCTCGTGAAATCCCACCGAGAACGTATTGATGGGGCGCCCCGCATGGCGCGCGGCGATGGCGGTGGTGAGACTCGAATCGATGCCACCGCTACAGAAAGTGCCGAGCGGCACATCGGACATCAGCTGTCGGGCCACCGAGCGGTTCAACACGCGATCGAGCTCGTCGACGGCTTCCTGATAGCTGCCCTGAAAGGGGGCGGGCGACGTGCGGATCGACCAGTATTCGCGCGGCGGCGAGGCGACGCCGCCGACGATCTCCATCGTGTGCCCGGGCGGCACCACGTGCACATCGGCGAACAGATTCTCCGAGCCCGCCACTTGCCGGAACAGCAGATATTCCGCCACGCGCTTTTCGTTGAGGCGCGGCGTGACCAGATCCGATTGAAACAGCGTCTTGATCTCGGAGCCGAACACCACGCCGCGAAGCGTTGCGCTGTAGTAGAGCGGCTTGATGCCGGCCCGGTCGCGCGCCAGTAGCAAACGTTTCTCGACCTTGTCCCAGAGCGCATAAGCGAAGATGCCGTTCAACCTGGCGACGGCGGCGTCGCCCAGGCGCGCGTGCAACGCCAGGATCACTTCGGTATCGGAGCTGCTGCGAAACTGCGCCCCATGCGCTGCGAGCTCCTGCTTGAGTTCGGCGTAGTTGTAGATCTCGCCGTTGTAGACGATCGCGTAACGACCGTCGGCCGTGAACATGGGCTGATGGCCCGCAGGGCTCAGATCGATGATGCTCAGGCGTCGATGACCGAGGCCGAGTGGGCCGTCGATGAAGTCGCCGGCATCGTCCGGTCCTCGATGCGAGATCACGTCGCGCATCGCCATGAGGCGGGCGGGATCGCAAGCCGCATCCCGATAGAACACACCGACGATACCGCACATGGTTAAAGACCTAGATCCACTTTCGAAATCACCCACTTGAACTTGCCGCGCGCGGTGCGCTCGAGCCGCTCGACCTTTTCGATCTCGACGCGCATGTCGGCGCCCAGGCGCGCCTTGAGCTCTCGCACCAGATGGTCGGAATCGCGCTGACTGTACTCGGGCCGCGGTATCAGGCGCACCACCAGCCGGTCAAGGTCTGTTTGCACCAGCTGCGAAGCCTCGATCGAATCCAGCGGCTTGAACGGATGCGTGAGCACCGACGGAGGAATCAACCGCCCGTCCTTCAGACGCAGCAGGTCCTCGGCCTTGGTGGTCACGTCCTCCATCAATCGCAGCGGTCGACCGCAACTGCATTCGTGGGTTTTGAATGCAGTCCTGTCGGTGGTGCGATAACGCAGCATGGGCATGCCGATGTTGTGCAACGACGTGCCGACCATGACGCCTTCCTGTCCGGCAGGCAAGGGCTGGCCGTCCTCGTCGCAGATTTCGGTGACGCCGTACTCCTCGCACAGGTGATGGCCCTCGTGCCTGTCGCATTCGACCGAGAACACTACGCGCTCGGCGGCGGCGTAGTAATCGAACACGCGACACTGGAACGCAGCTTCGATCGCCTCGCGCTGGAAGTCATATAACGTTTCGGAGGAGGTGATCACTGCCTTGACCGGCAGGCGCTCGCCGCGATTGAGGAGCACTTTGGCGAGCACGTACAGCGAGGAGGGATAGCCATCCATCACCGCCGGCTTGAATTCGCGCAGCACCTCGAAGTAGCTGACCAGGTTCTCCGGCGTGAGATGGAAGCTCGACATCAGCAGCTGATTGAGGCTGCGGTTGTGACGCCAGAACGGCGGGCGCTTCTGTGATAGAGGCACGATCACGTTGCCTCGAACCACGGCGGTGCGGTCGCCGTCACGCTGCAATCGGGCGCCGGCCCAGCGATACTGACGATCCATCACCGCGTAGTTCATGGTGATCATGTCGTCGCTGTAGTAGATCTGCAGCGGCGATCCTGTCGTTCCACTGGTATGGCCCTGGGTCAGACGGCGATCCTCGGGGCGCCTGGACTTCAGTTCTTCGCTGCGTCGCTGGATGGTTTCACGCGTGAGCACCGGTATGCGGGGCAAATCTTCCTGCCCGCGGAATTTCTGTGCATCGATGCCGTGATGACGAAACAGCTCGCGATAATACGGGACGTGCTCGGCTGCGTGACGAACGATGGCGCGCAGCCTCTCGTCTTGCCATTCGCGCATCTTCTGAGCATCCCACCACTGACTTTCCTCGAGCAGCGCGCGGAATTCTTCGAAACGCCCGCCGTAGCGCTGACGCTCCAGTCGCGCGCTGAACGCGCTGACCAGCGCGCTCTGCACCGAGGCGGGCGCCAGATCGTATAGGCGCTTGAGCACCGGATTCATCGCTTCGCCTCCTCGACGACGCGGGCGTAGTGACGAGCCAGATCCTCGCTGAGCATGGGCCAGGCGTAACGCTGCTCGGCGCGCTCGCGTGCGGACGCGCCGAGCTGTTGCCGACGATTCGGATCGCGCAACAGATCGATCACCGTGCGCGCGAAGGACTCGGCGTCGTCCGCGAGCAGGAAATGCTGGCCGTTCTCGCCATCGATGCCTTCGGCGCCGACGGACGTGGCGACGATAGGCTTGCCTTGCGCCATCGCATCCACCATTTTGAGCCGCGTGCCACCGCCGACGCGTAGCGGGACGACGTAGACGGCGGATTTCGCAACCCACGGCCGCACGTCATCGACGAACCCCGGCGCTTCGATGGCAGGATCGCTCGCCGCCGCCGCGAGGATGCGAGGGCTCGGGCGCTGGCCGATGGCAAAGAAACGAGCCTCGGGCACCGCGGCCTTGACCTTCGGCCAGATCGCGTCGATGAACCACTCGACCGCGTCTCGATTCGCGAACATGTTCATCCCGCCGGTGTAGATCAGCGCCGGCGTTTCTTCGCCGAGCCGAGGCGCGAAATATTCCGTGTCGACGCCATTGGGGATCACCGCCGTTTTGGCTCCCGGGCAGATCTGTTTCAGCAGCCGCGCATCGGCCTCCGAGACGGTGATGTTGAGCGCGAACTTGTCGGCCTGCTGCTGCTCGTAGCGAACCAAGCGCTCTGTCTGAGCTCGCACATACATTCGAGCCGCCGCGCTCGATTCATGTTCGGCGCGTCGCTTCATCAGCTGCGACTCGATGTTGTGATGAGCGAGCACGGTCGGAACATCGCCGCGGTACTGGCGGAAGGGCGCAAGCGCAATCGTGTCCAGATGCAGGACATCCGGCTTGCGCGTCCGGCAAATTTCATCGATCCGCCGGGCGAGCGCAGTGCTCTTGTGAGCGAGCACGCCGAACGGCTTCGAATACACCGCGCCCGCGGCGAAGGCGACCAGCTTGTGCACTGACGACTGCTTGGGCCACAGCGGAAAATATTCAAGCTCCGCGCAGAACTCTCCGAGCACCTCTCGACTGCGAGCCAGCGGCTCGCCGTGCGGCAACTCATCGGGATGGTGGAAGGCGAGCAGTTGCACTTCATGCTTGCGCCCGAGCTCGCGCAAGAGGTTGAAGCCCCGCTGCAACACGCCTCCGTGGGGTGGATACGGAACGATCTGGGTGACGAAAGTGATGCGCATCAGTGAGTGCCGGTCGGCGGATTGCCCAGGATCTCGTCGTAGAGCGCTTGGTAGTCTTCGACCATGTTGCGCACCTGGAAGCGCTCGGCATGGCGCACGCGGGCCGCGGCGCCCAGACGCCGGGCCCATTCGGGATCCTGCAGCAGGCGATACAAGGCATCGGCCAACGCATCCGAGTCGGCCGAGGGGACGAGCAGGCCGGTCTTGCCATCCTCGATCACATGTGGATTTTCGCCGACGCGTGTGATCACCATGGGACGCCCGTGCGCCATGGCTTCGAGCACCACCACCGACATGGCTTCCCACAGCGAAGACTGCACGAAGATATCGCACGCCGGCAGGGCGCAGTCGGACGCCTCCGGGATCCAGCCGAGAAAGCGCACCTGCTGCGGATCGAGCCCGAGTTGCGCGGCCTGCTCCTGCAGCTGAGTTTGTAACGGACCGCCGCCCACGATCAGCAGCCGGAAGCGGGCGCCCCGGTTTCTCAGTTTCACCGCCGCTTCCAGCAGATGATGCAGGCCCTTTTGTGGGATGAGCGTGCTGATACTGCCGATGATGGGATCGCTGCAGCCGTCGACCGCCGCCTGCACGACCGGCGAAACGCGGGGCACGGGCGCGTCCACCCCATTCCACAAGACGCGCATGCGCCGTTCTGGAATGTCGTACAACGTGCGAATCGAATGTGCCTGTGCGTGGCCGACTGCGACCAGCGCATCCGGAACGCGCCAGAACAGGCGCTCGACCCGCTTGAAATGCGGCTCACGATGCGGGTAGTTGCCGAAATGAAAGGTGTGGATGTGCCGGACCCTCGGGGTCAGCAGCCGACACGCCGAGCCATCCATGAAGCCGTGCATGTCGTGCGTATGTATCAAGTGGAAATCGCGCTGCTGGATCAGCCGGCGCAGCTTGATGAAGGTCAGCCGATCCAGCTTGCCATATTCCCGGCCCGGCAACGGCAGCAGCTCCACGCCCTCGCGTTGCATCTCCTCGCCGACCACGCCGTTCTCTTTCAGGTAACAGACGCTCACGTCGAAGCGCCGGCGATCGATGTTCTTGGCGAGGCACGCCATGACGCGCTCGGCGCCGCCCACGTGCAGCGTCGAAGCCACGATCAGCACCCGGCGCTTGCGCGCGACGGCGGGCTTCGAACGGCTGGCGGCCTGGGTCCCGCGTACTGGGGGAGCGTCGGTACTCACTCGATTGTCGTGTATTCTTGGCAGCTCGGTCACGCGGGTACCGGTCAGCAGATCTGGAGCCGCGAATGATATCTGCAGAGGGGCGGTGTCCGTGTGACTCAGTTGGCGGTCGGCGGGGCGCAGGTGTTGTCTTTGCCGACAGCTCGTATCATCGCTCGACGCGGACGAATCCATGTACAGACGACAGTTCTATTGGCTGCTGCCATGGCTGCTGCTATATGCCGGCGCCGCAAGTTCACAGTCCTCGCAGGACGGAGATGTCCACAAAGTGAATCAGGTCCCATCCACGGCCACTCTGGTGCTGGCCGGCGCATCGTACGTGGGCGGCTGGAAGGAGCCGTCGCTGCCGGGCTATCGCGTCGTCAATCGGGGCGCAGGCGGCGAGGAGACCCATCAGGTGCTGGCGCGCTTCGAGCGTGACGTGATCGCCGCCAAACCGCAGGCCGTGCTGATCTGGGGCCACATCAACAACGTGCACCGCGCGCCGCCGGGCGGCATCGAGGCCACCAAGGAAAAAGCCAAGGCGGACTACCGCGAGATGGTGCGGCTGGCGCGTGAGAACGGCATCGAGGTGATCCTGGCGACCGAAGTGACGGTCAGCGAGGCGGTGGGCCTGACCAATCGAGTGGTGGCGTTCATCAACAACCTGCGCGGCAAGCAGAACTACACCGCCTGGGTCAACGAGCACGTGCGCGATGTGAACGCCTGGTTACGGACGTATGCCCGTGAGCAGGGCCTGCGCCTGTGGGATTTCGAGAAGGTGTTCGACGATGGCGAGGGTTTTCGCAAGCTCGAGTATTCGAGCGAGGACGGCACCCACATCAGCCCCGCCGGCTATGCCGCCTTGACCGATTATGCCCAGGCGCAGCTGAGGCCAAGGGTTTGATGGGCAGGACGCCCGAATGGGGCGGGCGCATGGATGCGCCGCAGGAACCGTAAAAAAATGCGTCAAACGTCGTAAAAAAATGCGTCAACGCAATGTGAGCATTGCATCGCAGACCCGCGCCGGCGGGCTACGCGATCATGCGCGGATCCTGTCCGTTTGACCTAGTGCCTGAATGCGCCCGGTTGGTGTCCACTAGCGGGCTGCAAAGTCACCGAGAATCGTGGGGCGCGAAGGGCCCGTTGAGAATCAAGAATGCCTACCTGGCTCATCAACCTGCTCGGCTCGATCTATTCCAAGCTGCCGGTGGCGATCCGCCCGCCGCTCAAGCGCCTGTTCATGTGGGGTCTGATCCGCATCCAGGGCCTGAGCTCCGGCCGGCGCGTGCAGCATGGCAAGCATGTCGAGTTCCTGGATTTCGAGATCGCCCACCTGGAGCCTTATGAGTTCCTGTCGCCCGCGCCGAACGAAGTGCAGGTGCGCGTTGCGCGCACAACGGTGAGCCCGGGCACCGAGCGCGCCGTGCTGTGCGGTTTGCCGGGCGCGCGTCGACCGTTTCCGTATGTGCCGGGATATTCCGCCGCCGGTGAAGTGGTCGCCGTGGGCAAGAATGTGAAGGGCATTGCGGTGGGCGACCAAGTCGCGGGCCGAGTGCATCACTCGAGCGATGAGACCGTGCCGGCCGCATTGTTGTTTCGTGTTCCGCCGGGCGTCGCACCGGAGTCGGCCAGCTTCATCGAACTGGGCATCATCACCTTGCAGGGCATTCGCAAAGCCAAGATCTCCGCAGGCGATCGCGTGGCGGTCGTGGGCCAGGGCTTGATCGGCCAGCTCGCCAATCGGCTGGTGCGCGCCGTCGGCGCATCGAGCGTCATTGCGGTGGCGCCGAGCCGCCGTCGCGCCAAGACAGCGCTCGCGGGCGCGGGCGCCGATGAATTCATTTCGCTCGAGAAGGGCAACCAGGTGCTCGATGACATCCAGGCCGACGTCGTCATCGAGGCGGTGGGCACCCCCGATGCCGTCACGACTGCGATGCAATGCGCCCGCGACGGCGGCAAGGTCGTGTTGTTGGGCAGCTCGCGCGGCTTGAGTCGCGACGTGGACATCTGGTCCACCACCCAGCAGCGCAATCTCACTATCATCGGTGCGCACATCAGCGCCATTCCCGAGCGCGACGCCAGCCTGACGCGCTGGAGCTACCGGCAGGAAGGCAAGCTGTTCCTGGATCTGCTGCACGCCGGTCGCTTGCAAGTCGCCGATCTGATCACATGGCACGCCGCGCCCAACGAATGCAACGCCGTTTTCGAAGTGCTGGCCAAGGGCGGCGCCGATCAGGTCGCGATCAGCTTCAACTGGCAGGCCGCGCGCTGATCACGCAGTAATCGAGCCATCAGCGCCGCGGCGCAAATCGAACAAAGTTTCTTGCAGAGGTGACATCGGTGGAACCGTTGAGAATTGGTATTGCAGGCGCCGGCGCCATTGCGCAGCGAAATGCGCGCGAGGCGGCGACGTCCGGCGCGGCGAAGATCGTCGGCGTCTTCGATGTCAATCAGAAGGTCGCGCGCGACATGGCGAGCGCGCTCAAGGCCCCGTTCTTCTCCACGTACGAAGATCTGCTGCGCAGCCAGGAAGTCGAAGCGGTGTTGCTCTCGACGCCGCATCATCTGCATCGGCCGCAGACCGTGCAGGCCGCCAACGCCGGCAAGCACGTGCTGGTGGAAAAGCCGATGGCGAACAATCTCGAGGAAGCGGAAGAGATGATCCGCGCCTGCCGCGAGAACGGCGTGAAGCTCACCGTGAACTACAGCTTTCGCTATCTGCCCAAGATTCGCAAAGCCAAGGAGCTGATCGACGCCGGTCTGCTCGGCACCATCACCGGCATCCAGATCATTTCGCATCAGTTCAAGGACCCGGGCTACTGGACCGGCGCGCGCAGCAACTCGCCGGACAACTGGCGCGCCTCGCGCGAGAAGTGCGGTGGCGGCTATCTGATCATGAATGTCTGCCACATCATCGATTACATCTATTTCCTCACCGGCCTCAAGGCGTCGCGCATCTATAGCGAATACGGCACCCTCGGCTCGCCGGCGGAAGTCGAAGACATCATTTCGATTTCATATCGGCTCGACAACGGCGCGATCGGCTCGATCAGCGCCAGCTCGATCATGCGCGGCACGGAGCAGTCCGAAGAGCGCATCTGGGGCACCAACGGCAGCCTGATCCTGAACGGCGAGGGCATCTCGTTCTATTCGACGCGGCCCATCGATGGCAAACGCCCCGGCCAGCTGTACACCCTGAAGAAATTTCCGGAGTTCAGCTGGACCGCCGAGTGGGTGCGCCAGTTCGCCGCCGCCGTGCGCAAGGCGGATGGCCAGCCGGAAGTGTCCTCCCGCGAAGGCTGGGAGAACCTGGCTTTCATTCGTAGCGCCTATGCCTCGCTCGAGCGCGGCGCGCCGCTCGAGATTCCAAAGTTCGAAACGGTCAGGTAGCAGTCGTGGCCGCAATGATCAATGACACAGCGCAGTTCAAGCTGACGGTGGAACGCGTGCAGCCGCCGGTTGCCGCACGCGGCACGCCGCAGACCTATGGCGTCGCAAGCGCCGAAGGCGCTGCGACGGGGCGAGTGCTCGCGCTGCTGCCCGGTCCGGATGTGAGCACGGTCGAGGTCGAGAGCACTCGGTGCATTCCCATCGATGGCCACTTGAGCGCGGAGCATGCGCTGCATGTGCCGGCGCTGGCGATCTCGCTGTGGGCGTGGGAGACGATGCAGCTCGAGATCGGCGAGGCTGCGCTCTACACCGCCGAGTCGCCGTTCGAACATTTCTTGGGCGAGACCGCGTTGCTGCGTGGCGCACTGCCGGTGCTGCAACTTGGCGCGGCGTCGAACTACGCAGCTCCCGAAGGCGTGCAGGTGCTTACCGCCGGCGAGGCAAGCGAGCTGCTCGCCGATCTGAGGGCTCGTCTTGCGGACAGCGTTGGTTTCGCAGCGGTGGACGCGAGCGGCAAGGCCGAAGTCACCGACGTGATATTCGAGGCGCTGCCGCGCTGGGGCAGGCTGTTGCTCGCTGCGCATCGGCCCGCGCCGATCAATGTCGACTTTTATAACAATGTGCACAGAAAAGGCATCGACATGCGCGGCGGTTCATTGGATCCTTTGCGACTGTTCGACCCCGCGCAGCGAGGGACCTATGACGTGTTCGTCCGCCGCGCCATCGCGCTTTTGATGCGACGCCCGGAGGCGGTGCTGCCAAAGCGCGGGTGAGGCTGCATGATCGCCGACACATCCTCGGTTAGCGTAAGAGACGCGGCCCGACCGGTTCGCGTCTGCATGTTGAGCTACTACTATGCGCCGCATTACAGCGGCTCGGCCATCCAAGCTCGCAATCTCAGTTTGCATCTGCAGCCGCGTGGCGTGGAGCTGTTCGTGGTCAGCGCCAACATGACTGGCAGTGCGGAATACGAACTGGTCGACGGCATCCCGGTGTATCGCTTGCCCGTGGTGAAAGACCCATCGCTGCAGGTGCCGTCGTTCATGCTGAGACTGGCGATGTTTCTGATTCGTCGACGCAACAGCTACGACGTGATCCACGCGCATGGAACGTTGCAGCATGCGATCGCATCCCCGGTCGCGCGTCTGCTCGGCAAGCGCTCGCTCTTGAAGGTCGCGATGGCCAACAGTGACATCGACTTCGACCGGCAGGGGCGGCTGTGGGGCCGCGCCAATCGGTACATGGTGAGTCGCTTCGATCGTTACATCGCCACCAGCCGGATCATCCAGGACGAATTCAGTCGCCACTCGTTCGCCAACGGCCGGGTGTACCTCATGCCCAACGGCGTGGACACCGACACCTACCGTCCGTGCGCGACTCGCCAAGAGAAATCCGAGCTGCGCGCGTCCCTGGGGTTGCCGGACAAGCCGACGGTTTGTTTCGTCGGCATCATCATCTCGCGCAAGAACGTCGATCTCGCCCTGCGCGCCTGGCGTGAGGTGCGCCGGGAGCAGATCGATGCGCAACTCGTGCTCGTCGGCCCCTTGCCCGACCGTAGCGACGCAGGCGCCTGGCGCTACTACGAGGAGCTGCTCGGCTACATCGAGCGCGAAGGTTTGAAGGATTCGGTGATCTTCACGGGCTTCAATCTGGCGGTCGCGAGTTACTTGCGCGCGTCCGATATCTTTCTGTTTCCGTCCAAGCAGGAAGGCATGCCGAATGCGTTGCTCGAGGCGATGAGCTCGGGGCTGCCGAGCGTGGCTTCCAGGATCAGCGGCACCGAGGATTTGATCGAGCAGGGCAGCAATGGCTTCATGTTCGCCCTGGAGGACGAGCCGGCCTTCGGGCGCACCTTGATCGAGCTGCTGCGCAATCCCGAGCTCACCCAGCGCGTCGGCGATCAGGCGCGTCGGTTCGTCGAACGGTCGTATTCACTCCGCGCGCTGTCTGCCAGCTACGAGCAGATCTATCGCGACCTGATAGCCGCCCGCGCCTGATGCTCAACGCCAAATCGCCAGCCCTGTGGATCTCGCTCGCGGCGCTCACGCTGGTGACGCGCCTGCCGTATCTCTTTGTCGACGTGATCGACTGGGACGAGAGCACTTTCATCCTCATGGGGCACGCGCTGCTCAACGGCTTTCTGCCCTACGAGCACATCTGGGATCTGAAGCCGCCTGCCATTTTCTTTTTCTTCGCCGGCGTCATCGGCCTCGGTAACGACGTGCTGATGGTGCGAATCGCCGCGATGCTGCTGGTGCTGGGCACCGCTGCGGTCGTGTATGGGATTGCGCGACGACTGCATTCGCATCGGGCGGGGGTGTTCGGAGCGCTCGTGTACGTGCTTAGCATGTGCGCGACGGCGTCCGGTCAAGCGCTCACCTCTGAGTTGATCGCCACGCTGCCCGTGCTGACGGCGCTGTGGCTGTTGCTCACGCGTCGGGGGCTGGGCTGGTACGTGTTGATCGGTGCGCTGCTGTCGTTCGCCACACTGGTTCGTTTGAATCTTGCGTTCGTGGTGATTGCCTTCGCCGTGCTGATTCCGTTCCACGAGCGCGCCGGCGGCATCAACCGCTGCGTGCAGGCGTTAGTCGCTTACGGGGTGGGCGGCCTCGCCGTGTTGCTGGCCTTCATCGCGCCCTACGCGCTAAGCGGTCAATTCCCCTTGTTCTGGTATTCGGTGTTCGAAGCGCCGTTTCGATATGCCACCGAGCAGAGCGGCCCGCTCGAGAACTTCCTGCAACACGCGTTCAACGCGATGGGCATGCGCTGGGGCTTCGACGGCCCGCAGTTCGCCGTCGGCGTGGCCGCGTGGGTGATGGGCGTCATCGGTATCCTGACGGCGATCAATGCGGCGCGGGCGGACAAGGCGCGCGGCAGTTGGCTGGCTCTGGGGACCGCGACCGTTGTGTTGGTGACCACGGGGCTGTCAATCGTGGTCAGCGGCGTCGCGCCCATGCATTATCTGATCGGCCTGCTGCCTTTCATGACATTGTTCGCAGGCATCGCTTACGCGTGGCTCGCGGATCGGGGCTGGGCGTTGGCAGGATGGGCGCTGATCGCGGTCTGCTCGCTTGTGATGCTCGCGCCGCTCGCGGCCGAGTACCGCAGCAGCTGGCAACGGCTCGCCAACGGAGGCGAGCTGATGCACGGCCCCTCGTTTGGCATCGCTGCGTATCTGCGTCAGCCGTGCGCCGACGGCTGCAGTGTCTATCTGCTGGAAGATCACCTCGCCTATGCGCTGCTCAACGTCGATCCGCCCAGGAAGATCGTGACCCATCCCTCGAACATCTCCAAGCCGTCGCTGTTGAATGCCGACATAGGCGCGGAGCCGACGCCGGACGGCGAGATGCAGGCGCTGCTTGCCACGCATCCGGAATACATCGTGAAGCGCGAGCAGGTCTGGTACCTGTTGCCAAGCCAGGCGCAGATGCTCGAGCAGACGTTGCAGCGGCATTACCGCGTGGTGCATGAGGTCGACGGACGCCGGATCTACCAGGCGATCGCTCCCGCGCCGAGCGCGGATGGATCATGAGCGGAGGCCAAAGCATATTACGAGGGATTGCTTCGAACTGGGCGGCGCTCGGCCTGAGCATCGTCATTTCGTTCTTTCTTTCGCCGTTCGTTGTCAACAAGCTCGGCAGTGTCCATTACGGCATCTGGGCGCTGACGCTGCAGTTCACCGGCTATCTGCACCTGCTGGATTTCGGCGTGCGCGAGTCGGTGGTGCGCTACACCGCCAAGTACTGCACGCGCGATCAGCCGGGCCAGCTCAATGCGGTGCTCTCGACCGCGGCGCTCACTTATCTGCCCATCATCCTGTTTTGTTTGTTGATCACCGGACTGGCGGTGTGGGCCGTGCCCGGTCCGTTCAAGATCGAGCCGCAGTATTACACCGAGACCCGCTGGGCCGTGCTGTTCACCGGGCTCACCATCACCCAGTCGTTCTTCTTCAACATCTTTCTCGGCGTGCTGCAGGGCCTGCGTCGCTACGACCTCGCCAACGGCCTGGAGATGGGCATTCAGTTGATTCGCGTGGCCCTGATCGTGACGCTGTTGTCGATGGGCTTCGGGCTGATCGCGCTGTCGGCCATTCAGTTCGGCACGGCGCTGCTGTTGGGCTTCATCGTCATGGGCGTGGCCATCCGGCTGCTGAAACAACGCGGCGTGAAGCTGCGCCCGGCATTGCCCAGAGGCAGGCGGCTGCCCGCGATGGTCCGTCGCATCGTCGGCTACGGCTTCTATTCGTTCGTCCACAGCATCGCCCAGAAGATCGTGTTCTCCTCCGACGTGCTGATCGTCGGCATGACCATGGCGATCCAGTCGGTGACGTTCTATTCGATCGCGGCGACCTTGACTCAGTATCTGAAGACGCTGGTCGGCACCAGCGCACGCGTCTTCCTGCCGGTGTCGAGCGAGCTGCACGCGAGCGGCCGCACCAGCGAGCTGTCGAAATTGTTTCTAGCCGGCGCCAAGTTGAATGTGCTGATCGCTCTGCCGATCGCTTTGACGCTCGCCATTCTCGGCGCTCAGTTCGTCGGCTTGTGGATGGGGCCGTCGTTCGCCGAGCCCGTCGCCACGGTGCTGCCGATTCTCGCATTCACGCAGATTTTTTCTTCGCCGCACAACGTCGTCGTGAACATTCTGTATGGCATCGGGCGACACGCGGCGCTCGCCTGGCTGCGCCTGGGCGAGGCCGTCATCATGGTGATCCTGACGGTGCTGCTGGCGAAGTCCATGGGATTGCCGGGCGTGGCGGTGGGGCAGGCCATTCCGCACGTGCTGCTGGTGATGATCGTGCTGCCCTGCCTGCTGCGATCCATCCTCGGGCTGCCCGTGTCGCGCTACATCGCCGGGGTGTACCTGCGGCCGCTGTTGGCGGGCATTCCCTTCGCTCTGGCGGCGGTGTGGATCCACCGCAGCGTGCACCTGTCCAATCTATTCGAATTCGCCGTGGCGGTGGCGCTGCTGCTCGTGATCTATGCGCCGAGCGTGTACGCGATCGGCTTGACGGCGGAGGAGCGTCAGATGGTGCTCCGAAAGATCGGGCTGCGTCGTTCGGCGCGAGCCATCAGCTGAAGTCCCTGGCCGATCGCGTTCTGCTGTCGGCTTGCTTTACATCTCAGGTTCCCGACCTTGCCGTTTCTCCCCGGCGATGCCGGCAGAATGCCGGTTTCGACGCCGGCTCGTGCGAATTTTGTGGGTGATATGTCACAAAACGGCAGTCAGAAGGGCAGTTGTAGGTGTTTTGGCGGTGCTGCGTGGGAAGTTGGTATGGCGCTTGCTTGATAGTACGCAGCAGCGATCGGGCGAGCTTCACGGGAGGCGCCACGATCGCCAGAAAATCAAAGATCCCATTATCAGGAGAAGATATGTTACGGCCCCTGTTTGTCGCCTCGCTGCTCTCGGTTTGCGGGCTGGCCAATGCCGACATCGTGACGTTCGATGAGATTCCTGCCCACGAAGCCATTACGACGATGGTGAATTCCGGGGAGTACTCCTTCACCTCGAGCCACATGCACACCTATGGCTGCGGCCACTGGGACCTGGTGGCCTCCAACGGCACCACGCACCTGGGCTATGAGTCCGGGCGCGGCTCGCCGATCACCATGACGCGTCAGGACGGCGGCACGTTCTCGCTGCTGTCGCTGGATGCTTCGGAGTTCTATCCGAACGACGGCGGCGATCGGCCGAACGCGGAGTTCCTCCGTATCATCGGCACGTGGCTCGACGGCACCACCGCCAGCCTGGACCTGATGCTCGATGGCATCACCGCGGACGGCGTGGGTGGCGTCATCGACTTCGAGCACTTCACGCTGCCTTCGATCTTCACCAACGTGGTGTCGGTCGTGTTCGAAGGCCTGCGCTTCACCAGCCGCTCCGGCCTCGGCTTCTCCGGCGGTGTCGCTATCGACAACCTCGAAGTGGTGACCGGTGCGGGCACGACTCCCGCCAATGTGCCGGAGCCGGCCTCGCTGGCGCTGCTGGGTCTGGGCCTGGTCGGCATGGGCATGGCCCGTCGCCGCCGCAAGGCCTGAGCCTCGATTCGCCTCTGACGCACAACTCTGCTACAGAGGGATGAAGCAAAACGCCACCGCAATCGCGGTGGCGTTTTCGTTTGGGCGGGAGACTCTTCGATCAAGCCGCGCTTTCGGAACGCTCCTCGATCGGCGCCGGCGGCGCGGTGTTGGCCGCGGCGATGACTCGCTGAGCCACGGCCGGGTGATAGTTCTCCGACTTGAACGCCGCATACAGATCCAACGCCGGCTTGCCCGGGCGCAGCGCCTTTTGCAGCAGGACCGCAAGTCCGCTCAGCATCTTCAGCACCGGGAAGGGCATCCAGAAGAACTTCAGCTCCGGTCGGCTCTTGCGCAGCCGGTTGGCCAGATCGCCACGGGTGGTCGGCGGGACTTCCACCAGATTCACCATCGGCGGGGCGGCCTCGAACGATTCGGCATACGAGCGGATTACTTTCGCGGCCGTGTGGACGTCGCACACGCTCAGCGGCTTCGACGGTCCGCCCATGCCGACGAACAGGCGCACCACGTCGCGGCCCAATCGACCCGGCGGAGTGAAGTCCTCGAAGTCCACCAGAGGTCCCAAGCGGATCGTGCGAACGTCAACGACGCCAGTCGCCGCGTGCTCGATGGCGATGGCTTCGGCTTCGGCCTTGGCCCAAACGTACGGGCCGCGCGCCAGATTGCCGCGATCCACCGGGGAATCTTCCTGCAACACGCTCGGGCCGGGCTTCAGCACCGCGACGCTGCTGATGTTGATAAGTCGGCGCACGCCGGCGCGCTGCATGGCGTCCAACAGATTTCGAGTGGCCACGATCGAGTTGCGCTCATGCGCCGCCTGGTTGCCGGCCGTTTCGGCGGCCAGGTGAGCGACGACAGAAACATCCTTGAGCGCCTCGGGCGGCACTTCGCGACCGAGATCGCCTTCGACATATTCGACGCCGGGCACCTGCGCCCGGGCCGACGGTTTACGACGCACCAGCGCCCGCACCGGCCAGCCTCTCTGCCGCAGTTCTCGCAGCGTCGGACGGCCCAGGAAGCCCGATCCGCCCGTGACCAGTACCACGCCACGGGAATGATCCACGCGCGGCAGGCGAGCCGTGCGTTCTTCCAAACTGCGTCGGGCTTCTTCCTCGGCCCGCGCGTCCACCGCATGCAGGCGTTGTGAGATCTCTTCGCAGATCTGCACGGTGTTCATGATCGTCGCGCGCTCCATCGGCAGCGGCGCAGAGGGCGAGCGGACGCTGTTGTAGAGGCGCTCGAGCAACTCGCCCAGGCCCGGATAGCTCTTCTGGCGACGGAACAGCAGGCGACCCACGCCGCCCACGCTGCCCCAGAATTTTTGTGACGACTGGCTGAAGGGCTTGAACACCACCGCCGGGGCGGACGCGCCGGGGCCGAAGGATTTGACGATGTCGCCCAGAATGAAGTCGGCGGTCACCGAACCGTTGGTGCCGACCACGCGCAGGTAGGACTCCACTGGCCGACCCCGCAGCGTGACGATCAGGGTGGCCAACGTTTTGCCGCTGCGAATCACGGCGCGCACTTCGCCTTCGTGGGCGACTTCGAAGGAGGCGAGCTGCGGCATGGCGCCAGGCTCATGCTCCAGGGCACTCAACAACAGATAAACCGGATGCGGCAGGATGTCGATCAACTGGTCGACCGCCGACAGCGGCGCGCCGCCATCGGGCCGGCGCCGCACCGGCTTGAACGAGAAGTAGCTCTCGACGTGGATCAAATCGCCGATCATCGGCAGGTACTGCTGATACAGCTGCCCGGCGCGCTGGAACAACACCTGATGGGCGGCGCAGGCGCGCAGACCGCGACTTGCGGCGAGATCGAGAATCTCGGCGGCTTCACGCCGGTTCAAAGCAAACGGCTTTTCGACATAGACACTCGCGCCGGCCAGCAGACACTGCTTGGCGAGCTCGTAGTGGGTGTGCGGCGGAGTGACGATATGCACGATGTCCGGCTTCACCTCCTGCAGCAAGGTGGCCGCATCGGCATAGGCCTGGATGTCGGCGCCGAAGCGCTCCTTGATCTCCTCGGCCGTCAGAAACGGGTCGCCTACCGCAACGAAGCGCGCCCCCGGCTGCAGCCGGATGGCTGTTCCGTGCTTCTGGGCCATCTTGCCGCCGCCCAGAATCGCGACCCGAAGTTCCTTGCTCATGACACCCCGCCGATGCGAAAAACGGCGGGGAGTTTACCCGCCGGGCCGGCCTCCTGGGTGGGATGTGACCCACACGTTCACAGGTTGGCTCGAAGCCGTGGAAACCGCGCAGCTTAGCGGCAGAACGACTTCATGCGCGGCCCCTAAGTCGGTAGTACAGGCGGCCCAGATACTCGTGCACGGCCAGATCCGAGACCCCGAGAGAGTTGGGCGAGGGCCAGGGCTCGGCGAGCGACCACCGATGCGGCAGCTGATGATCGGTCGGCGCCGGGACGGCATGCAACTGCTGCCGCTCGACGGCCGCCATGGCGCGCGGCAAATGTCCGGCCGAAGTGACCAGAAAGAATGGCGCATCGCCCACCAGCGGACGTAGCTGGGCGGCGCTTTCGGCCGTGGTGAGCGAACGGCTTTCGAGCACCAGCTTCTCGCGAGGCACGCCGAGTTTCTCGAGCACGGCGCCCATGGTCCGCGTCGTCGTCGGGTCGCCGGTGACGACCACGTTGCAATCGGGCCGGTCGTGATACAGCTCCAGCGCCATCAGGATGCGATAGGCGGCGGACGCGCTGAGCCTGCCGCTCAGCGGCATCTCCGGATCTTCGGCGGCCCAGCCGGTCAGCACGACGATGTGGCGCGCCTCGGGAAACTGGCGCCCATCGTGCACCGTGGGATAGGCGTATTCGAGCGGGCTCATCAGCGAGGCGGCGGTCATGCCGGAGGAGAACACGAACGTCAGCGTTCCGGACGCCGCGAGCAACCCCCAGGAGGCGCGTCGCGCCCGGGGCCACGCGTAGGCGAGCAGACCCAGCACAAACAACAGATACGCCGCACCCGACGGCAGGACTATCTCGCTCAACGCAGTCTCCCCTATGCTCCTCGAAGTGATTTTGCCGGGTGTGGCGGAATCGTTGTTGGAGTTTCGATGCTACACAAACGGATCGTGAGCCAGCGCTCTGGGAGCGCCGCGACGCTTGGATGTTTGCTTGCCCTGTCTGCGCTCGCGACGCACGCGCAGGAGCGACCTGTTTCGAGCGAGCGTTTTGCATTGCGCGTCGAGACGGTCGCGAGCGGGCTCGAGCATCCGTGGTCCGTCGCCTTCCTGCCCGACGGTCGGATGCTCGTCACCGAGCGGCCGGGTCGGATGCGCATCGTCAATGGCGACGGAGAATTATCCGCGCCGCTGCCAGGACTGCCGGCCGTGGCGGCGCGTGGGCAGGGTGGCTTGCTCGATGTGGTCCTCGCGCCAGATTTCGCCGAATCGCGCCAGGTGTTCTGGTCGTATGCGGAGCGTCGCGCCGAGGGCAGCGGCACGAGCGTGGCGCGCGGCCGGTTGGTGAACGACCGTCTCGAAGACGTAAAAGTGATATTCCGCCAGACGCCCGGTGTCGAGAGCCATGGCCACTTTGGCTCACGCCTGGTGTTCGCGCGCGATGGTGCGCTGTTTGTGACATTGGGCGAGCGGCAGGCGCGTCACTTCGCCGTCCGCGCCCAGGACCTTGAAACTCATTTCGGCAAGATCGTGCGCCTGGATCGTGACGGCAAGGCGCTCCCCGACAATCCATTCTGGCGCGTGGCCGGCGCGGCGCCGGAGATCTGGTCCTACGGCCATCGCAATGTGCAGGGCGCGGCGCTGCATCCGCAGACAGGCGAGCTGTGGGCGGTGGAACACGGGCCCAAGGGCGGCGATGAGCTCAACATCGTGCGAGCCGGTGCGAACTACGGTTGGCCGCTCGTGACTCACGGCATCGCCTATTCGGGCGAGCCGCTCGGCGTAGCCACCGAGCGCCCCGGCATCGCCAGTGCGGTGAAGGTCTGGGTGCCATCGATTGCGACCACGGGTCTTGCCTTCTACACCGGCGATCGGCTGGCGCCCTGGCGAGGAAATGTTTTTGTCGGCGGTCTCTACGGCATGCTGGTCAGGCTCGAGCTCGACGGCGAGCGGGTGGTTCATGAGGAACGTTTGTTGACCGAGCTCAAGGAGCGCATCCGCGATGTGCGCCAGGGCCCGGATGGCTGTTTGTATGTGCTCACGGACAGCCCGAAAGGTCGCCTTCTGAAGCTCGATCGCGCCGCGCCCTGAGCATTGCAGACGCTGCCAGCAGAGTACTTACGATGGCGCAGTCGCGGCGCTCAGCATCTGCAAGATTTGTCTCAAGTTAAGAAATGATTCCACGTTGAGGTGCGCTTGGAACGTTTGCAGCGGCGTTCGAGCCGCAATCAGCTACTTTGAAGGAACCGTTTCATCGGCGACAGGTTTTCCCCTGGTCGGGCGTATGTCGCGCGCCGACGCTTCAGCGGGAAATCAAGTCATGAAACAGTTCACCACCAAACGAGTCCTGGTTACTGGCGGCGCGGGCTTTCTCGGCTCGCATCTGTGCGACCGCCTGGTGGCGGACGGTCACGACGTGCTGTGCGTCGACAACTTCTTCACCGGCTCCAAGGTCAACATTTCGCAGCTCATCGATCGGCCCGGCTTCGAGCTGATGCGTCACGATGTGACTTTTCCGCTGTATGTGGAGGTGGACGAGATCTACAACATGGCGTGCCCCGCCTCGCCGATCCATTACCAGCACGATCCGGTGCAGACCACCAAGACCAGCGTGCACGGCGCGATCAACATGCTGGGCCTCGCCAAACGCGTGGGAGCGAAGATCCTGCAGGCCTCGACCTCGGAGGTGTATGGCGATCCTTCGGTGCATCCGCAGGTGGAGGAGTACTGGGGCAACGTCAATCCGATCGGGCTGCGCTCTTGTTACGACGAGGGCAAGCGCTGCGCCGAAACGTTGTTCTTCGATTACTACCGGCAGCACCGGCTGCGCATCAAGGTCGCGCGCATCTTCAATACCTATGGTCCGCGCATGCATCCCAACGACGGCCGCGTGGTGTCGAACTTCATCGTGCAGGCGCTGCAGAGCGAGCCCATCACCATCTATGGCGATGGCAGCCAGACGCGCGCGTTCTGTTACGTCGACGACATGATCGAGGCGTTCTTGTTGCTCATGAAAAGTCCCGATCCGGTCACCGGTCCGATCAACATCGGCAATCCCGGCGAATTCACCATGCTGGAGCTGGCCGAGGCGGTGCTGGAGATCACCAACTCGAAATCCAGGATCGTGCGCCAGCCGTTGCCGGTCGACGATCCGAGGCAGCGGCGGCCGGATATCGAGAAGGCGCAGCAGCTGCTGGGCTGGACGCCCAAGGTGCCGTTGAAGGAGGGGCTGGCGCGGACGGTGGAATATTTCGACAAACTGATCAGCGCGCCCAAGAAGGCGGTCCGAGTCGCGTCGTTGCCCGGAGGAGACGCCCGCGCGGTGGCGCGGGCGTGATGCTCAACGCTGCTTGAAGTCTTCCGGCGTCAGCTGATGACGCGCGAGCAGCTTGTAGAAGTCCGTGCGATTGCGTTTCGCCAGGCGGGCCGCCTGACTCACGTTGCCGCCGGTGATTTGCAGGATCTGCGACAGATAGTTACGGGTGAACTCATCGCGCGCCTCATCGAAGGAGGGCAGGCGAGTGGGGCCGCCGCCCAGCGCCGCCTGCACCAGCTCCGCGCTGATGATGGGGCTGGTGGCGAGCGCCACGTTCTGACGAACCACGTTTTCCAGCTGACGCACATTGCCCGGCCACTCGGCGCTGACCAGCAGCTCGACCGCCTCCGGCGCATAGATGTGCCGTTGCTCGCCGGTTTCCTGAGCGACCTTCTCCAGGAAGTGCGACACCAACAGCGGCACGTCCTCGCGACGCTTGGCGAGCGAGGGCATCTCGATGTGCACCACGTTCAAGCGGTAGTACAGATCTTCGCGGAAATGGCCGCCCATGATGAGCTGCTTCAGATCGCGGTGGGTCGCGGAGATGATGCGCACGTTGACGGTGGTCGCATCGGTGCTGCCCACCGGGCGCACCTGATTCTCCTGCAACACGCGCAGCAGCTTCACTTGCAGACGCATCGGCATGTCGCCGATCTCATCGAGCAGCAGGGTGCCGCCGTCAGCCGCCTGGAACAGGCCGCGATGCTCGCGGATGGCGCCGGTGAACGCGCCCTTCACATGTCCGAACAGCTCGCTCTCCAGCAGGTTCTCCGCCATGGCGCTGCAGTTGATGGCCACGAACGGACGATTGCGACGCGGGCTCGCCTTGTGGATGGCGCGAGCGAGCAGTTCCTTGCCGGTGCCGCTCTCGCCAGTGATCATGACGCGCGCATCGGTGCCGGCCACCATGTGGGCCTGGGCCATGCGCTCTTCCATCACGGCGCTGCGCGTGATGATCTCGCTGCGCCAGTCTTCGGTGGTGTCGGCGAAGCCGGAGACCTTGAGCGCCTTCTGCACCTGATCGAGCAGTTCCTGCTTGTCGACCGGCTTGGTCAGGAAGGCGAACGCGCCGCTCTGGGTCGCCTGCACCGCATCCGGAATGGTGCCGTGGGCGGTCAGGATGATGACCCGCAGGCCGGGGGCCCGGCTCTGGATCTCTTTCAACAAACCGATGCCGTCCATCTGGTCCATGCGCAGATCGGTGATCACCAGATCCGGGCGCACACGGGCGAGGGCGGCGAGCGCCGCGGCCGCGCTTTCGACAGCGTCGACCTCGTAGTTCTCGGCACGCAGGCGAATCGTGAGCAGCCGGAGCAGCCCCGGATCGTCGTCAACGACTAGCAGACGGGCTTTGCGTTTCACTTGGGGCGGCATCGCGATTGCCAGGGGGCGTGGGACTGCGTTCAATGATAGACCTCTCGATTTCTTTGATCGCGTCCAGCTTCTGCTGGGCTTCGGCGAGGGCACGACGCAGACGTTGGTTCTCTTCGATCTGCGCCTGAATGCGCTTGTCCGAGTTTGCCTGCGTTCGACTGCGGTCGTCGAGTGTCGCAAGCAACCGACGATTTTCGGCCTCGAGCTTCAATCTAACATCGGTCTCATGCAGCAATACTGCGGCAAGCGTGCGCTCATCCTGCGTGAGCCGCTCCGGGGTGGCCAGCAGCGTTTCCAGCAAACGTTTGCCCTCTGAGGGACTACTTGCGGGATGGCCAGCTGTGACCAGTGCAACGGCATAACGCAACGTGCTCGCAGTGGTCGGCGCGCGCGTGTATTCGCGCTCGACCTCATAAAACAAATCGGCCTGGCGCGCCGGATCCGGCGTGCTCAGATTGTTCATGATGTCCAGATAAGCAGGCGCATTGCCGCTCACCGGCGCGCTCGCCATCGGCGCGTTCTCGGCGGCGGCATTCGCCTGTGCTTCGGTGCGCAGACGCTCGATGAGCGCGCAGCCTTGCAGGAGCAGCATCGCCACGCAGATCGACAGCAGACGGGAAGTGCGATTGAGCTTCATCATGGCCCGCTATGCCGGCTCGTTTTCGAGTGCGGGCGCGAGCGGCAGCCGGACGCGGAAATGCGCGCCCGGAAACATGCCGTCCAGGATCTCGATCGAGCCGCCGTGGGCCTGCACGAATTCCGAGACCACCGACAGGCCGATGCCAGTGCCTTTGAGATGACCGGAGACCGGCGCACGGCCGGAATAGAACGCATCGAAGATCGCAGAGCGCTCATCCTTGGAGATGCCGGGGCCGGTATCGGCGACATCGAGCACCAGCTGTTCCTTGTCCGCTTTGGCATGAATGAAAATGGTCCCGCCTCGAGGGCTGTATTTGAGCGCGTTCGACAGCAAGTTATCCAGAATCAGCTTGAGCTTGGCCCGATCGGCGTGCAGCTCGATATCTTGTACTTTCAGATCCAGGTGCACCCGCTGCGCCAGCAAGGTCAGCTGATGCGTCTCCAGCGCCGATTTGATCAGCGGCCGCAACCGGAACTCGGAAATCTCCAGCCCCGAATGCCGCGCCTGCCAGGCGCTGAATTCCAGCAGGTTCTCGATCAGCTGCTGCAGCTTGATGCCATTGTCGCGCAGGATGGTGGTGACCTCGCGCTGCGCGCTGTCCAGCTCACCGACCGCGCCGTCCATCAGCAGTTCCGTGCCCTCGCGAATACTGGCAAGCGGAGTTTTCAACTCATGCGACATATGTCGCAGGAATCGATTGCGCTCTTGCGCCAATTCCAGCAGCCGCACCCGCAGCCATTCCAGCTGCCGGCCCAGATTCACCAGGTCGGTCGGGCCGCGCACCGCGATCGGTCGCGAGAACGTGCCTTTGCCGAGCTGGCTGATCGCCAGGTCGATCTGGCGGATCGGTCGCATCAGCAGGAACGTAAACACGCCCACCAGCATCGCCGTGAGCAGGATCAGCACCGCCGACTGCCAGAACAGATATTTCTGCGTGTCCGCGGTCGATTGCTGCAGCCGTGACAATCCGGTCTCGACCTGTTCTCCCGTGACCGCCGACAGCGCGAACGCTGCCTGCCACATCGGCGCGATCGCCTCGACCGCGTCTCGCACCGTTTCGGGCGAGGCCGGCGCCGGCGAGAGCAGGGCGGCGTCGATCCGTCGCAACGAACTGCGCAGCGCTCGCAGTTGCAGCCCATGCTCAGGATCGACGGCGACCGTCTCGATGCTCTCCAGCGTGGCCAGCAGCCGCTCGCGACTGTCGTTGTAGACATCGAGGAGACCCGGATCGTTCAGCACCTGATACAGCTTGGCGCTGCGCTCGATCGGCGCGATCTGCTGAAACAGCTGCTGAGTGTAATGCGTGGTCTGCACGCCGCTGCGAACCAACGTGGCGCTCTCTTCGGAGAGATTGCGGACCTTGGTCGCGGCGATCACCACCCCGAGCAGCAGCGGGATGGAAACCAGCGCGAAACCGGTCAGCATCAGGCTGTTCAGAGAGCTGGGGCGGGGCAAACGCATGGGGGCGGATTCTAGCGCTCGAAGTGGCTGCATTGCGCATCCGCGCGAGCTAAAGCGCGCTGGCCTGCCGGGGCAGCCAGGGTCGAGCTCACGCAAGCGCTGCGAGTCGGTCTCATGCCAGATTCAGGGCCGTCCTTGGCGAGCGACAGCGCGAGTTAGTTTTTCTGCAATTCCGGCTGCTGCTGCAGGCGGCGCTCCCAGGCGATCTGCGAGCGGACGATGGCCTCGAGGTCGTCATGCTGCGGAACCCAGCCCAGCAATTGGCGGACGCGTTGCGCCTTGGCGACGAGCGAGGGCGGGTCGCCGGCGCGGCGGGGCTCTTCGACGGTCTTGATCGGCTGGCCATTCACGCGATTCACCGTCGAAATCACCTCGCGCACGCTGTAACCATGCCCGTAACCGCAATTGAGCGTGACCGATGCGCCGTTGCCACGGAGGTAATCGAGCGCTTTCAAATGCGCGCTCGCCAGGTCCTCGACGTGGATGTAATCGCGCACGCCGGTGCCATCGGCGGTCGGATAGTCGGTGCCGAAAATCGACAGCTGCGAGCGTTTGCCGACCGCGACCTCGGCGGCGACCTTGGTCAGCAGGGTGGCTTTGACGGTCGACTGGCCGATGCGCTGCCCCGGATCGCAACCGGCGACGTTGAAGTAACGAAGCACCACGTAGCGCAGTGCCGTGGCCGCCGCCAGGTCGCGCAGCATCCACTCGCTCATCAGTTTCGAGGTGCCATACGGATTGATCGGCTGGGTTGGGCTGTCTTCGGCAGCAAGGCCGCCTTCGGGGATGCCATACACCGCGGCGGTGGAGGAGAAGACGAAATGTTTGACGCCGGCCTCCTGGCAGCCTTGCAGCAGGTTGCGCGTGGAGCAGGTGTTGTTGCCGTAGTACTTGAGCGGATTCGACACCGATTCGGGAACGATGGTGTTGGCGGCGAAGTGCATCACGGTGTCCACGCGATGCTCGCGCAGGATGCGGCCCACCAGCTCGCGATCGCCGGTATCTCCGACCACCAGCTCACCGTGCAGCACTGCCGAGCGGAAGCCGGTGGACAGATTGTCCAGCACCACCAACTTTTCCTGGCGCTCGCCGAGCTGCCGAACAACATGACTGCCGATGTAGCCGGCGCCGCCGGTGACGAGGATGGTCATAGGATGTGATCTGGTCCGTTGAAAAGATTGCGCAAAGTCGATTCTAGCAGCTGCGGCCCGCAGAGTAGTTCATCCACTGTCACCGCGTCCTCGCGTCGCCGCCATGGGACAGGAGTCCGGGAGACAATCAGCGATGGACGCGGATCGTTCCCGCCAGTCACCATTAGCAGCTGCCGATCCGAACTCTTCATCGTCCATGCCCAAACCCGATCCGCATCCGTACGAGCGTCTGACCCCCGACGTGATCATCGCCGCCGTGGAATCCCTCGGCCGCGATTCCGATCGCCGCATCCTTGCCTTGAGCAGCTACGAAAACCGTGTGTACCAGGTGGGCATGGAGCAGGGCGCGCCGGTGATCGTGAAGTTCTATCGACCTGGCCGCTGGAGCGACGCGTCCATTCACGAAGAGCACGGCTTCGCGCTCGAGCTGGCTGCGGCCGAAGTGCCCGTGGTGCCGCCGCTGGTGCGCGACGGCCGCACCTTGTTCGAATACGAAGGGTTTCGCTTCGCGCTGTTCGAGCGCCGCGGCGGTCGCTGGCCGGAGCTCGGCTCGGCCACCGAGCGCGAGTGGATGGGACGTTTTCTCGGGCGCATTCATATGGTCGGCCGCCGCCAGAAGTTTCGTCATCGCGAGCGCATCGACATCGCGCGCATGGGCGAACAGTCGTGTGAGTTTCTGCTCGCCAACGGTTGGATCCCGGCGCACCTGGAGGACGCTTACGACACGTTGACGCGCGATCTGCTCGACGCGATTCATGAGAGCTTCGATAGCGCGAGCGGGGTGGCGCAGCTGCGCCTGCACGGCGATTGTCATCGCGGCAACGTGCTGTGGACCGATGAAGGGCCGCACTTCGTCGATCTCGACGACTGCGTGATGGGACCTGCGATTCAGGATCTGTGGATGCTCTTGTCGGGCAACCGGCGCGACATGGCCGAGCAGTTGTCACAATTGCTCGAGGGCTATACCCAGTTTGCTGATTTCGATCATCGCGAGCTGGTGCTGGTGGAGAGCCTGCGCACGTTGCGCATGATTCATTATTCGGCGTGGCTTGCGCGTCGCTGGGCAGACCCGGCGTTTCCGGCCGCGTTTCCGTGGTTCGTCGAGCCGCGCTATTGGGAAAACCAGGTGCTGTCGCTGCGCGAGCAACTCGGCGCCATCGCCGAAGGCCCGCTCGATCTGCGCTGAACGCATGCTGAATAGCGCCGCGTGGCGTCGTCATGTGCGCTACCGGTGCACCGCGGCGTTATAACAGAATGCGACCGTGTCGACTTTTTGTGAACTGATCGCTGTGATAGCGTGCCGCGCCAATCGGCAGCGCGTGTGCTTGCAGGGGCACGAAATTGGTCGCCGGTATGGATATCGCACAACGCAAACATTCGGCCCGGCTCGGGCGCTCGAGAACTGAACCAATGCCGCAGGAATTCTCTCGTCTCGTTCGCTTGTTCATCGCCTTCACCGGCCTTGCGGCGCTTGCCGCCTGCGGCGGCGGTGGCGGCGGCTCGCTCGGCAGCGACGACGGCAACAATCCGCCGCCGGGCTCTTCCGGTCCGACGGTAACATTGGATGCGAGTAGCAGGTCCATCGCGACCGGCCAGACGGTCACGCTGACCTGGAGCAGCACCAACGCGACCTCTTGTACCGCTTCGGGCGGGTGGACTGGCGCCAAGGCGACCTCGGGTTCGGAAGTGACCGCAGCCTTGAGCGCCAACACTAACTTCACCTTGACGTGTACCGGGGACGGCGGCTCGAGATCGGCCAGCGTGTCCGTGGTCATCGTGCCTGCGCCGACTGTGACATTCAGCGCTGCTCAGTCAGCGCTCATTGCAAACTATTCGACCACATTGAGCTGGAATGCGGCGAACGCCACCAGCTGCACGGCTTCCAACGACGGCGGCGGGACTTTCACCGGAGACAGGCCGGCGGTGGGCGCCGACGCAACGGGCCCGGTATCGGCAACCACCACATACACTTTGACTTGCACAGGCGTGGGTGGCACCACCTCACAGAGCGTGACGGTCACCGCCAGCGCACCGCCGGCCGGGCAAGTCGTGCTGTTCGGCCGAGTCACATTCGACCGCTTGCCCTTCAGCTCGGTCCTGGAACAGGGCCTGAATGCCTCGCAACCGGTGATTTCGCCGGCTCGTGAAGTGGTCGTGCAGGTCACCGGTGGCTTCAGTGCTTCAACCGTCACCGACGCGGGTGGTTACTACGCCGTGACTGTACCTGCAGCGACTTCCGTCCAAGTCGCTGTGCGAGCTCAGATGCAAAAGAGCGGCACCGCGCCGACGTGGAACTTCCGCGTTCTGAACAACGCGAACAGCGACGCGCTGTACGTGCTCCAAGGCAGCAGCGGCGTGCCCGTCGAAAACACGCCACGCAATCTGCATGCGCCGTCGGGCTGGGGCGGCACTAGCTACACAGCTCCTCGCGCGGCCGCGCCGTTCGCGATTCTCGACACAGTTTATAACTCCAAGCAGATGATCCTCGGGGCGTCCCCCAATGCTCAGTTTGCGGATCTCAATCTGTACTGGAGCACCAGCAATCGGACCACGATCAACAACTTCTGCCCTGACAATGGTGATATCGGCACGTCGTTCTATTTCCGCGATCCAAGCGGCAACACCTTCGACGATTGCGGTCAACCCTTGCCCGAGGGCATCTACATCCTCGGCGACTACGCCGGCGGCAGCGGCGACACGGACGAATTCGATGCCCACGTGATCGCGCATGAGTTCGGTCACTACTTCGAGGATCGTTTCAGCCGCTCCGACTCGCTCGGTGGCGAGCACGGCAGCGGCGATCAACTGGATATGCGCGTGGCCTTCGGCGAGGGCTGGGGCAATGCGTTTGGCGCCATGTCGCTGCGCGATCCGCAGTATCGCGACTCCTTCAACGGCATCTCCGATGATTTCGGCTTCAATCTCGAAGCCGACTCGGGGAACGACGGCTGGTTCTCCGAAGCTTCGGTCGGCGAAATTCTTTGGGACATTTTCGACGACAGCCCGGCCGAGTCGCGTGACGATGTGGCGTTGGGCTTCGGGCCCATTTTCGAAGTGATGACCGATGAGCAGGTGAGCACCGAAGCGCTGACCAGCATCTTCTCGTTCGCGTCGGCCTTGCGCAGCGCCAACGGCAGCGCCTCGGGAGAAATCGCCTCGCTGCTGGATGACGAGAACATCAATGGCGACGGCGCTTTCGGCGCGGGCGAGACCAACGGCGGCGGCGATACCCGCTTCACCGAGATCTACACCTCGATCGCTGTCGGCGCGCCGGTGACCGGCCTTTGCAGCACGTCCAACGCCAGCGGCAACGTCGATGGCAACAAACTCGGCAATCGACGCTTCCTGCGCTTCACCAAGAACACGACGGGGCTGGTCACCATCGTGGCCAACGGCGTCGCCTCCGGCGCCGGCACCCAGGCGGCGGTCGATCCGGACATCCTGGTTCACTCGCGCGGGCAGGTGCTGTCGTTCGGTACCAATGGCAATGGCGAGCCGATCGGGCAGAGCAGCGCCAATGGTCAGGAAACGATCTCGCAGGTTCAGCTGCCCGCCGGCACCTATGTGATCGAGGTGTACGCCTACGAGGTCATCGATCCGAATCAGAGCGTAGCCACGCCTCGTTGCATGTCGGTCAGCATCAGCGGCACCAATTGAGCGACGTAGCGCGCCATGCGTAGACCCGAAACGCGTCATAATAGAGGCATGATCAGGATGAACCTTTCACTCCGGCGGTTGCTGCTTTGTATTCCGACGGCCAGCCTGGTGCTACTGGCGGCCTGCGGTTCCGAGCCCGAGCCCGCCGCGGCGGCTCCGGCCCCCGCGCCGGCAAAGCCCGTGGTCGCCAAGACGCAGGAAGACGAAACCAGCTCGTTCGCCAAGGCGGTGGGCGACGGCAAGCCGGGCGCGGCGGTGAGCATTCGTTACGAGTTCAGCGGCAAGCCGACCATCGGCACGCCCACCGAGCTCGACGTGGCGCTGATTCCAAGCGCCGGCGTCGATTCGCTCGAAGCGAAGATGAGCGGCATGGATGGCATCACCCTGGCGGGCCCGCTGACCGCGAGCTTCAATTCCGTGGAGTCCGGCAAGGCCTATCGCCACAAGATCTCGGTGCTGCCCGATCGCACCGGCGTGTTCTATGTCACTGTCTCGGTGAACACGGCGATCGCCGGCTCCACCTTGAACCGCACCTTCGCAATCCCGTTTGTGGTCGGCCAGCCCGTAGCCCAGCAGAAGCCCGCACCCGCGACGGATGCGAAAGGCGAACCCATCGAGCCGATGCAGGCCGAAGAGAGCAGCGAGCCGAAACGATGATCCGGACACCGTGGGGTCCGGCGATGCTGGACCCCACGATGTTTTCAGCGCTCGCGTCGCGCTTGCATCGAACTCTGAAAATTCACACTGATGCGAGCTTCGGCCACCTCCGGTGCTTTGGGCACCGAGTGCACCCAGTCCTCCTGAGATCGCCCGCCCATCACGATCAAATCTCCGGAGCGGGGCGAGAAGGCGTGCGATGGACCGCCGGATCGCGGCTTGATGAGGAAGCGACGCGTCGCCCCCAGCGTGAGCACCGGCACGATGCATTCCGGACGGCGACAAGAAAAACGATCGCGGTGCCAGCCGGTGCTGTCGCGGCCATCGCGATACAAGTTCATCCATAGACTGTCGTAGGTCACCTTGTAGTGATTCGACAGCGCCGCGGCGGCGGCGAGCAGCATCTCGTGCGGCAGGCGATTCAGGATGCGGTACTCGGCCGTGAGGCGCGGCTCGAGAAATGTTTGCTCGAACAGCTTGCGATAGTGCTGGCTCCAGGGAACGGCTGCAGCCAACGCCTCGAACAGGACTTCAGGTCCCGACATCCAGCCGGGCACCAGTTCGATCCACGAGGTGGCGTCGAGCGGGATCCGCCGGGCGCTGGCGAACGAGGCATCGATGGCGAGCGAGGCCGGGGTAGTGAACAGATCTGCCTGCGCATGCACCGATTACAATCTCCGATCCGAATGCAAGTCTATGATGCGTAAAGATACGCAGCGTAGGCGGACGCCTTCCGGCAAAGGCGTAGTCACGCCCCAGCAGGGGGCAACGATGTATTTCAGCCCGCGGAGGTGGCCGGAACCCCCGTCGCCCCTCTACAATGCGCGACTTTTTTCCTCCCACCGGTCCACTGCGTGTCCACTTCCCAGCTTCGTAATATCGCCATCATCGCCCACGTCGATCATGGCAAGACCACCCTGGTCGATAAGCTCCTGACCCAATCGGGCACGCTCGATGCGCGCAAGGCCGTGCCCGAGCGCGTGATGGATTCCAACGCGCTGGAAAAAGAACGCGGCATCACCATTCTCGCCAAGAACACTGCCATCCGCTGGCGTGATTACCGCATCAATATCGTCGACACGCCGGGCCACGCCGACTTCGGCGGTGAAGTGGAGCGCGTGCTGTCGATGGTCGACTCGGTGCTGCTGCTGGTCGACGCCGTCGACGGTCCGATGCCGCAGACCCGCTTCGTGACCCAGAAGGCGTTTTCCCACGGCCTGCATCCCATCGTCGTGATCAACAAGATCGACCGCGACGAGGCGCGCCCCAGCTGGGTGCTGGATCAAACATTCGATCTGTTCGACAAGCTCGGCGCCTCCGAATCGCAGCTCGACTTCCCGGTCGTGTACGCCTCTGCGTTGCGGGGCATCGCCGGCAATGCGCCGGATCAGATGGGCACCGACATGACGGCGCTGTATGAAGCCATCGTCAAACATGCGCCGCCGCCGGACGTGAACGAGAACGGCCCGTTGCAGCTGCAGATCAGCCAGCTCGATTACTCCAACTACGTCGGCGCCATCGGCATCGGCCGCATCAAGCGCGGCAAGATCCGGAAGAACAGCCCGGTCGCCGTGGTCGACAAGGACGGCAAGGTGCGCAACGAGCGCATCATCCAGGTGCTTGGCTTCCTCGGCCTGGATCGCGTCGAGGTGGAAGAGGCGAGCGCGGGCGACATCGTCGCCTTCGCCGGCATCGAGCATCCGCAGATCTCCGATACGATCTGCGATCCGGCCAAGCCCGAGGCGCTGCCGGCGCTGGTGGTGGACGAGCCGACCATCAGCATGACGTTCGAAGTGAACACTTCGCCGTTCTGCGGCCGCGAAGGCAAGTTCGTCACCAGTCGCCAGATTCGCGAGCGCCTGCTGCGCGAGACTCGTCACAACGTGGCGTTGCGCGTGGAGGAGACCGACGATCCGGACAAGTTCCGCGTCTATGGCCGAGGCGAATTGCACCTGGGCGTGCTGCTTGAAAACATGCGTCGCGAAGGTTATGAGCTGGCGGTGTCCCGGCCGCGCGTGGTGACCAAGGAGATCGACGGTCAGCTGTGCGAGCCGTATGAAACGCTCGCGGTCGACCTCGATGAAAGCTCGCAGGGCGCCGTCATGCAGGCCCTCGGCGAGCGCGGCGGGCAGCTCACCGGCATGGTCCCGGACGGCAAAGGTCGCGTGCGACTGGATTACATGATCCCATCGCGCGGTCTGATCGGCTTTCAGACCGAGTTCCGCACCATGACCTCGGGCCTGGGTCTGATGCATCACATCTTCGATCACTTCGGCCCGGTGCTGGACAAGGAAGTGGGCCAGCGCGTGAACGGCGTGCTGATCTCCAACGGCCAGGGCAAGGCGCTTGCCTACGCGCTGTTCAGCTTGCAGGAGCGCGGCAAGCTGATGGCCTCGCATGGCGATGAAGTCTACGAAGGGCAGATCATCGGCATTCACAGCCGCGACAACGATCTGGTGGTGAACCCGCTCAAGGCCAAGAAGCTCACCAACATGCGCGCGGCCGGCCGCGACGAGAACATCATTCTCGTGCCCCCGATCCGTTACACGCTGGAGCAGGCGATGGAATTCATCGCCGACGACGAGCTCGTGGAAGTAACGCCTTCGAACATTCGAATTCGCAAGCGCTTGCTGAAGGAGAACGATCGCAAACGGGCGGGCTACAAGTCGTCTTCGGACGACTCGGACGAATAGTTTTCCGCCTGGCCGAAGATCCCTCCCGCGGGCGCGTGCGGGAGGGAAATCGGCAATAACAGCGGCCGGCATGAATCGCAGGACAGCAATCTTGTCTCCCTGATCAGACATAACCCGAGTTTGACCTTAGTCGTTTACCTTGCTTTCACATAAATCCGGGAGCTGCTTCACACCTGCTTGAGCGTCAACGTCTTACGATGCCCAGCAGCGGAATTGCTTCACAACTCAAGGTGGGGACGATATCGGCGCAGGCCACGCGCCGTACCGGTCGGGAAGACGACATGCATCGACTGCTCGAACAGCAGATCAGGGAAGCGACGCAATCCGGCGGTGAGCTGGAACTCGGCAAACTGCTTGCCGCGGTCAGCAATTGCTACACCAAGACCGATGAGGAACGCCGCGGCATCGTGCGTTCCATGCAATTGATGTCCGATGAGGCCACGCAGCTCACTCGGGAGCTGCGCGAGAGCACCGCCAGTCAGTTGCAGGCCGTGCTCGATCACGTGAAGGACGTGATCATGACCGTCGACGACGCCGGCCACATTGCCTCGATCAACGCCACCGGACAGCGCGTGTTCGGTCATGCCGAAGCCGACGCCATCGGTCGGCCCCTGAGTTTTCTGCTGCCGCAGCTTACGGCCAAACAATCGATCACCGCTGAACTGGAACAGCTCGCCGCGCGCCTTGACGACACGCAAGTGGATCTGGCTCCGCATGAGACGCTGGGCCAGCGCAGCGATGCCACGCAGTTCTCCGCCGAGATCGCCGTCAGCAAGACGCGAATGAACCGTCGCGATGTCTTCGTCGTCTGTCTGCGCGACACCAGCGATCGGAAAATGGCGGAGGCCGCCCTACGCGACAGCGAAGCGCGCTATCGCACGCTCGTGGAGCATGCGCCGGAAATCATCGTGGTCGTGGACCTCGATGAGAATCGGCTGGTCGATGTGAACGAAAACGCGGTGCGTTTTTTCAAGATGCACCGCGAAGCGTTGCTCAAGAGCAGCCCTGACACTTTGTGTCCGCCGCATCAGCCGGATGGCTCGTTGTCCTCGCATGCCCACCGCATGCACTTCGATCGCACGCTGGCGGGCGAGGCGCCGGTGCTCGAATGGGTGTTCCGGGACAGCTTCGGGAACGACATTCCCTGTGAAGTTCGCTGGGTGCGGTTGCAGTCGCACGGCCAGTGCCTGGTCCGCGGCAGCATCACCGACATCACCGAGCGCAAGCGGGCCGAGTTGCTCGCGGCCGGTGAGCGACGGGTCTTCGAGCGCCTCGCGGCGAATGTCGATCTGCGCATCACTTTGCAAGCCATCACGGACGTGGTCGAGCGCGTCGCGCCGGATTGTGTCTGCGCCATCCGCATGCTCGATGACGAAGGCAAACATTTGACATTGTGCTCGGGACCGCGCTTGCCGGCCGTGTATGCGCAGGCGATGGAGGGCATTGCAGTCGCCGCTCGCAACGGCTCGTGTGCCGCGGCGGTTTATTTGCAGCGTCAGGTCATCGTGGCGGACATCGCTCGCGATGCGCTGTGGGAGAACATGCGCGATGCCGTGCTCGCCGCCGGCTTGCGCAGCTGCTGGTCGACGCTGATCCATTCATCCGATGGCCGCATTCTGGGCACATTGGCGCTGTACTTCCGTGCGCCGAAGAGCCCGTTGCGTCGGGATTTCGAATTGATGTCGCGCATGACGCAGCTTGCAGGCATCGCGATCGAGCGACGCTTCGCCGAGAACGCCCTGCGCGATAGCGAGGCGCGCTATCGACGTTTGTTCGACAACGTCATGGAAGGCGTGTACAGCTCGACCAGCGACGGTCGTTTCGTGTCGGTGAATCCCGCGTTGGCGCGAATGATCGGTTATTCGACGCCCGCCGAGCTGCTGGCCCTGCCGCCGGCGAGCATGTATCACGATCCGGCCGAGCGCGCGGCCATCATCGCCGCGATCCAGAAGGACGGCGAGGTTCGCAACGCCGAGTTCCAGATGCAACGCGTGGACGGCACTGTACTCACAGTGCTCGAAAGCGCTCGGGCTGTTCGCGACAAGAGCGGGCAGCTGATCGGCTATGAAGGCACGATCACCGATATCACCGAGCGCAAGCGCGCCGAAACCGCGGTGTTCGAAGAGAAGGAGAAGGCGCAGGTTACGCTGCAGTCCATCGGCGACGGTGTCATCACCACAGACGCCCATGGCTGCATCGAGACGTTGAACCCGGTGGCCGAGAATCTCACCGGCTGGGATTCAGGCGAAGCCCGAGGCAAGAAGCTGCACGAGGTCTTCAACATCCTGAACGAAGCGACGCGCGAGCGGCTGGAAGATCCGGTGAGTCGCGCGCTGCGCGAGGGACGGGTGATTGCGGTGGCCGATCACACGGTGCTGGTGAATCGCCGTGGCCAGGAGATCGCCATTCAAGACTCGGCGGCGCCGATTCGCGACCGCTCCGGCAAGATCATCGGCGCGGTCATGGTGTTCCATGACGTGAGCAAGGAGCGTCGGCTGCGGCGCGCGCTTGCGTATCAGGCCAGCCACGATGCGCTGACCGGGCTCATCAATCGTCGAGAGTTCGAGAATCGCCTCACCGAAGCGCTGCTGACGGCGCGCTCGGACGAGGGCACCACGCATGCATTGATGTATCTGGACCTGGATCAGTTCAAGCTGGTGAACGATACCTGCGGCCATCAGGCGGGCGATCGTCTGCTCAAGCAGATCACCGGCCTGCTTCAGACGCGCATAAGAACCAGCGACACCATCGCGCGGCTGGGCGGCGATGAGTTCGGCGTGCTGCTGCAGGATTGCACGGCCGATCGTGCGGCAAAGATCGCTGACAGCTTGCGGCAGGCGATTCGTGAGTATCGCTTCGAGTGGCAGGATGGCGCGATGAACGTCGGCGTCAGCATTGGCATCGTCGAGATCAACAGCGCCAGCGAGAGCATTGCGAGCGTGATGGCGGCCGCTGATGTGGCGTGTTATGCCGCGAAGGATTCGGGGCGCAATCGCGTTCATATGTATCAGTACAGCTCGGCGCCGGAACGGCATCGCGAGATGCAATGGGTGTCGCGCTTGACGCGCGCCTGCGAGGAGAATCGGCTCGAGCTTTATTACCAGCCCATCGTTCCCATCGGCTCGACTCGCGATACGCGCGGCCACTACGAGTTGCTGCTTCGCATGCGCAACGAGCAAGGGGAGTTGGTGCAGCCTGCGGAGTTCATTCCGGCGGCGGAGCGTTACAACGTGATGCCCATGATCGATCGCTGGGTGGTGAGCCAGGCGCTGGGCGCGCTGGCGCACTATCGCGCCGATGGCGATCCTAGGCATGGATATACGTTGTCCATCAATCTCTCGGGCACGTCGTTGAACGATGATCGCTTCCTGGAGTTCCTGATCAACGAGCTGCAGACGTACGATTTGAGCCCGGGCGCGGTGTGTTTCGAGATCACCGAGACGGCGGCGATCTCCAATCTCGCCAACGTCGTGCATTTCATGCGTGAGTTCCGCACGCGCGGGTGTTTGTTCTCGCTGGACGACTTCGGCAGCGGGTTGTCGTCGTTCATGTACTTGAAAAACCTCCCCGTGGACTTCTTGAAGATCGACGGCTCGTTCATCCAGAACGTGACCACCGATCACGTCGATCGCAGCATGGTCGAGGCCATCACGCAGATCGGTCGAGCCATGGGACTGAAAACCATCGCCGAGCGCGTCGAGAGCGCCGAGGTGCTCAAATGCCTCGCCGAGATCGGCGTCGAATACGCCCAGGGCATCTACATCGCCACCCCCGAGTCCGTCGAATCTTTGAGCCGCATCACCCGCACCCACCCCCAGCTGCGCCTGGTTCATTCGGCCTGAAACAGAAGAGGCGTCGGCTCTCCTCGCACGCCACCGGGGTGAGGTGGCGGCCGCTTGCTCGCGCAAGACCCGGAGTGTCGACACAAAGGACTCTGCTTAAGCTGCGGAGATTGTTTCAGACAGAGGTCCACTCATGGTCGACGAGCTCGACTGGCAGCGCATTTCCGACGAGCTGGGCATTCAAGGTCATGCCGTGATCTCACGGCTGCTCGAGCCTGAGCAATGCCGGTCGCTTGTCGATCTGTACGCCGATCAGGCCCTGTTCCGGAGCCGAGTGATCATGAGTCGGCACGGGTACGGAAAAGGCGAGTATCAGTACTTCAAGTATCCGCTGCCCGAACTCATCGCCTCACTGCGAACATCTCTGTACCCGCACCTCGCGCCCATCGCGAATCGATGGAACGAGCTGCTCAAGATCGATGTGCGCTTCCCGAACGCGCACAAGGACTTCATCGAGCGGTGTCATGCAGCGGGTCAGCTGCGGCCCACCCCGCTGCTGCTTCAGTACCAAGCAGGCGATTACAACTGCCTTCACCAGGATCTCTACGGCGAACACGTGTTTCCGCTACAGATCGCCATCCTGCTCTCGCAGCCGGGGCGCGATTTCACGGGCGGGGAGTTCATATTGACCGAGCAGAGGCCGCGAATGCAGTCGCGGGCGGAAGTGGTGCCGTTGGCGCAGGGCGATGCGGTGGTGTTCGCCGTCCATCATCGCCCGGCGCAAGGAACGCGCGGGATTTATCGAGTGAACATGCGACACGGGGTGAGCCGGCTGCGATCAGGTCGCAGGCACACGCTCGGAGTGATTTTTCACGATGCCGCTTAGGAGCCGAAGATGGGCTCAGTGGCTTGCAGCGCCGGGGCGGGTATGAACATACCCGACCCTGACGCCGCCGATGCGTTGGGCTCAGGCCGCGGCCGCGGCGGCGGGGCGATGGCTGTCACGTAGAGCGGATTTGGCGGCGGCGGGTTCGATGGTTTCGCCGGCTTCACGAGCGATGGCGCACAGCAGGCGCACGGCCTCGCCGGGATTCTTATCGCTGCCGGTGGCGAGCTTTAGTTTGTGATGTTCGAACGTGGCGCGCAGGCCCTCGGCGGCAATGCGAAGCGCGTCCTCGGCGCCGCCTTGCTTCATCTCGCCGACCGTCGCGTCCGCCGCCTGGCTGGCGCGGATGAGCCAATCGAGCATTTGCGTGCTCTGTGGACGAGCCAGTACTGGAGAGCCGAACAGCTTGGTGCCAAGCGCATCGAACGCCTTGCGCTCGATCGCAGTGGCCTTGCCGCCATGCGCTTGTTCCAGCCATTCGACCAGTGCGCTGGCGTGCTTCTGGAAGGTGCGCAGCGACTGGCGCAACTCCGCCTGCGCATCGCCGGCGCGCAGCGCATGTTCGCGACGGTAGCGCTTGGCAAGACCAGCGACGTGTTCGACGAATTCGTCGGCGTCTTTGATCTCACGCGCGACCGCTTCCAGGCGCTTGCCGATCTTGACCACTTTGGCCGACGCCTCGGACTTCGGCCGGGAGGTCTCTTGGGCGCGGGAAACGGGGCGGCGTTTGCTCGCAGGCGACTTAGATCTGGCGGACGACTTGACGGGCATGAGGGCACACGGCTTCGTTGGAGGCCGCTATTCTGCACCAAGCCACCAGGCGCGCCCAATCCGACACGAAGGACGGGTCGAGCGGCGCCGGGTCAGGCCGTCGTCCGGCAGTAGCTGTTGATGAAGTCCTGATGCCGCGGCAGCTTCGCCACGGTCTGCGCCACCTGGTTGCGCAACCCGTTCAACACCCGGGCAAGCTCGCGCTCCTGCATGCCGCGGGGCGAGGGGTGATAGTGCTTGGGCACGATGCCTTGCCCGAGCAGCACCTGCACCCACGAGTCCACGCGGAACAACTCGCCCTCGGCCTGATAGGCGTGGCCGCCTTCCTTGAACAGCTCGATGCGTCGAGCCAGCGACTCCGGAATGTCCATGTTCTTGCAGTAACGCCAGAACGGCGAGTCGTCGCGCTCGGTGATGTGATAGTGCAGGATGATGAAGTCGCGGATCCGCTCCATCTCGAGCCGCGATTCGTCGTTGAATTGGTCGACGAACGACTGCCGCACGCCGTCCAGAGGAAACATCTGCATCAGGCGCGTGGCCGCGGTCATGATCACGTGGATCGCCGTGGACTCGAGCGGCTCGACGAAGCCGCTCGACAGGCCGATGGCCACGACGTTCTTGTTCCAGGTCAGTCGGCGTCGGCCGGGTTTGAACTTGAGCACGAATGGCGGCCGTATCGGATTGCCGCTGACCGCCTGCAGCAGCTTCTGCTTCGCGTCCTCGTCGGAAAGATAACGGCTGCAATACACCACGCCGTTGCCCATGCGATGTTGCAATGGAATCAGCCAACGCCAGCCGGCTTCGTGAGCGATGACGCAGGTGTATGGATTCGGGGGGGCGGTGATCTCGGTCTGCACCGCCACTGCGCTGTCGCACGGCAGCCAGTGCGACCAGTCCTCGAACCCGGTGTGCAAGGTCTGCTCGATGAGCAGGCCGCGGAAGCCCGTGCAATCGATGAACAGATCGCCGGGCACCACCCGCTCCGACTCCAGCGTCAGCGACTCGATGAAACCCGTGGTGGGATGCTGCTGGACCGACTTGATCTTGCCTTCGACCCGGCGCACGCCCTTGTTCTCGGCGAAGCGCCGCAGGAAGCGGGCGTAAACCGTCGCGTCGACCTGATAGGCGTAGTTGATATCCGACTGTGGGGAAGTTCCGAAGCGGCCCTGTTTGGCCGCGAGCCACTCGACGCAATATTCGCCGAGCTCGGAATTCAAGCCATGGCGCAGGCCGTGCAACCAGAAGTGATGAAACTCGCACAGCCAGGTGGGCTTGCCGTGGCGGCCGAACGGATGGATGTAACGATCGCCGATCTGACCCCAGTTCTCGAACCACACGCCGAGCTTGAAGGTCGCCGAGACGCTGCGCATGAACTCCTGCTCGTCGATGCCGAGCAGCTGATGAAACACGCGAATCGGCGGCACCGTCGACTCGCCGACGCCGATCGTGCCAATCTCCTCCGATTCCACCAGGGTGATCTCGAGCAACGGACCGAGCTGATGGGAGAGGGCGGCGGCCGTGATCCACCCGGCGGTGCCGCCGCCGGCGATGACGACTCTCTTGACTGGCGTGACGCTCATGCTCGCTCCGCGGATCAACGATTCAAATTGTTGAGCAGCATCGCGCGGATGCGGCGGGCGCTGCTGTCATCGATCGGCCCGAGTGCGCCGCGCGCCTGCTCGGGCAGGTGCTCGCCGGCGCGCTCGGCCGGGCCGAACACGTAGTAGTCGAACATTTGTTTCCAGGCGCGCTTCTCGCGCTCGGGGCGATCTCGCAACGTCCACAGCGCGTGATACAGAGCATTCATCGGCGAGGGAATGAACTTCGGCGAAGTGCTCCACCAGTAGTTGATCAGAGTATTGAACGGGCTCAACGCTTCGACGTGATGCCACCACAGACTCGGGATGAACACTGCATCGCCCGCTTCCACGTCCGCGACTTGCCCGGCCGCCAACGCCTCCCGAAAGCGAGGGAAGCGCTCGAAGTCGGGATTGGAAAAGTCCACCAGGCTCACGGCCTGGCCGCCGGGCGTGGGCTCGAGCGGACCGGGATACAGGTTGACGATCTGTTCCGGAGGAAACATCGTGAAGCGTCGCTGCCCGACGGCGCAGCACGCCAGATTGTTGGGCGCGTCGTAATGGCACGAAGCGATGGTGCGATTGCCGATCCAGATGCTCGCAAGCGGCTCGAAGCCGTGCTTGCCGAAAGGCAGATCGTTGTCGCGACGAAAGCCGGGCAGGCAGGCGTCGATGGTGGTGGAGGCGATGTAGTTGGTCGGCGGCCGGTCATCCTCGATGTGCTTCTCGATGTCCATCAGCACATGATCCAGCGGCGCGCGCTGGCTGAGGAAATTCAGCTGGGTGTAGTCGGCGTTGTAGAACAGCCGGCCTTTGATCTGTGGGTCGCCGCGCGAGGTGCCGACGGTCTTGCCGTTGTAGAACGATCGCAGGTAGTTCATCGCCTCGTGCCGCGATCGCAGGCCCGCTTGCACCAGCGGCCAGTGCGCAACCAATCCTTTGAGGACCACCGGCTCATCGCCCGCCAGGAGCTCCGCGAGCGGCAATGTGTCGGCCGTGTAGCCTTCGAGCTCGCGCGTTCGCTTGGTTACGCCGGTCATGATGCCGTTGCCACCTCCGCCTGTCGGCGCCGCCGCCGATGTTTCATGTCGATGAGCTTTTTCACGTTGTTGAGCGAGGCGATCACCAGGAAGGCGCCTTGCAGAAAGCCCGCGCTGTTCAACTTGTACAGCGTATCGCCGTCCAATGCGCGCAGGCGTTCCTCGCTGATGGTGTATAGCCCGCGCAGATTGAACTGCTCCTCGTCGCTGAACTTGATCTCCACGTTGACCGGCTCGATCAGCTCCGCTGCGGTGAACGCGTCGAACATGGTCTTGCTGAGCGCGAGGCCCAGATGAATGCCCTGCAGAACAGTGCCGATGCGCTCGAGATAACGGGTGTTGCCGCCCTGAGGCAGAAACACCGGCTCGCCCTCGGTGGCGCTGATGCGCGGACTGTCCAGATCGACGTGGATGACGGGTTCCCTGCGCAACTCACCGTCGACGTCTTTGTTTTGAAAGCCGATCAGGAACGGTCCGCGTGCCACGATGCCGGGAATGTAGGCAGCGTGCCAGCCTTGCTCGTCGAGGAACAGATTCTCGTCCTGCTGAAAGCCGAGCAGGGCGATGGATTGAAACTCTCCGGTCTGCGGGTCCTTGCGAAAAAAAATCGGGTACTCGCGCTGCACGT
The DNA here is from genome assembly GCF_016801985.1 of Steroidobacter gossypii. Taxonomy (GTDB): domain Bacteria; phylum Pseudomonadota; class Gammaproteobacteria; order Steroidobacterales; family Steroidobacteraceae; genus Steroidobacter; species Steroidobacter gossypii. The sequence goes on from NZ_JAEVLS010000003.1 coordinate 507,269, forward strand.
CGCCGTACTCGGTAGGGAAGGTGAGCACGGTGGCGACGTTGTCGCCGAATTCGGCGCCATGGCGGGTGATCACCCGCAGATCCTTGTGGGCGATGTTGTTGAGTAACTCGTGCCTGGCCACTGAACCCCCTGCTCTGAAACTCGGGATCGGGCATCCTGCCACGACCCAGCTGCGAGCGGCAAAAGGCCGCGCCTCTTGCCGCCCGCTTCGCCACCTGCGTGGCGGGGTACGTCCCTGTACCCGGGATCGCTGTGGTTGGCTAGAACTTGTAGCGGGCGCCGAAGGCGTAGCGCGCGCCCTGGTCCTCGATGTACCAGGGTTGCATCACCGAACGGCCGTGCCAGCGCACGTCTTCCTCGGTGAGGTTGATGCCCTCGAGCGACAGCGACAGGTTGTCGTTCACTTCGTAGCCCACGCTCAAGTCGACCTGGTAGTACTCCTCCACGTACTCCGGATTGCGGAAGTTGCCGCGGTTGGTGTTTTGCAGGAACTCATCGCGCCAGTTGTAGGCCAGGCGCACCTGGAACCCGTAGTTCTCGTACATCAGGATCACGTTGGCCGAGTCGCTCAGACCCAGCAGCGCGAACTGGTTGACGTTCGGATCGCCGGCGTCGTTGAAGCCCACGTCGCCGTTGACGAACGTGTAGTTGGCCTGGATGCCGAAACCGGTGTCGCCGAAGAAGTGCTGACCGCCAAGCTCCCAGCCGTCGATGGTCGCATCCGCGTTGTTGATCGGCCGGGTGATATTGAACCGGTACTCGGGATCCTCGGCGGTCGGGAACAAGTCGTACTGAGTGGCGAAGGCCAGATGCTGCGCTTCGGACTGGTTGAAGTTCTCCGCGCCGCCTCTCCAGGTCACACCGTTGTGCACGAACTCTTCGTCGGGATGCTCCATCATGGCCATCATCACGAACAGATTCGTGTCGTCGGTGCGGAAGCCGCCCGCCTGAAGTGCGGCGAGCGCCTCGAGCGCACGCCGGCCGCCGGTCTGGTCCGTGATGCCGAACAGGCCGCGCTGGTTCACTTCCTGGCCGATGAAGTTCTTCACGTCCTTGCGGAAGTAGCCGGCGGACAGATAGCTGGCATCGCCGAAGTACCATTCGACGGACAGATCGTAGTTGTCCGATTCCAGCGGCTCCAGGTCCGTGTTGGCTTCATTGGCCGTCGGAATCTGACCGTTGATCGTGGAGCCCTGCGAGCCGCCGAGGTCGATGGCCGCGCGCAGCTGGTTGTATTGCGCGCGGGCGATCGTCTTGCTGTAGGAGAAGCGGGCTTTGACGTTATCGATGACCTCCATGTCGACGTCGAAGTTCGGCAGGAAGTGGTCGTAGTCCGACTCTTTGCGCAAGGTCGTCATGGTCACGCCCTGCCAGACCGAGAAGTCGTTGTTGTCCTGCCAGATCAGGCCGCGAGGCTGCAGCTGGTTGGACACGGCCTCGACGTCGGTCTTTTCATAGCGCACGCCGAGCAGCACGTTGGTCGGGCGAGAGAACAGCTCCGTGCGCAGTCCATACTGCACGTAGGCCGCCTGAGTGTCTTCCTCGACGGTGTGGTCCTGATTGAAGGCCGGGTTATAGGACAGCACGCCGTTGGTCTGAGTCGCATCACGCCAGGTGCCGTAGGTGTCCACTGCCCACTGCGCGAGGGCGTTGGCATTGCCTTTCCAACCGGACACCGGCACGCCGGCGGTGTTGAAGTCCTCGAACTGGTTGATCAGGCTGAAGGGTTGCAGCAGGTTGGTGGGCAACTCGCCGGGGCTCGACACACCCCAGTCGCCCAGCGTCATCTGCGCATTCGATGCGCGTTGGCGCGACTCCATCGCGCGCGTTTCGATGCCGAATTGCACGCGATTGTCGTCGTTGAACTCGAGCTGGCCGTCCAGGCGCGCCTGGGTGATGTCGGTGACCTGCTCCTGATAGTTGATGCGCAGGTACTGACTGCCCAGGTGATCCGGCGTGAAGGCGAAGTTCGGATCGCCGCCGGAGGCAGGGATGCCGGTGGTCGGCTCTCTGAAGAGGGTTCGCGTCGCAAGCGGCAGGCCGTCGTTGAAATAGAACGTCTGCAGGAAGCGATTGGTGCAAAGGTTCTCGATGACCGCATCGCACGTGCTCGGCACGCGCGCCGCGAAGCTGAAGAGCGTTTCGCCGCCGCCGGTCACCGGATCGCTCGGCAAGCTTTCCGCCTTCGAGTCATGCACGTCGAGGGCCAGCGAGAAGCGGTCGGTGACCTGCCATTCAGCGTTGAAGCCGATGGAGTTCAGCTCGTTGGTCTGCTCGCGGTGCTGTTGTTCGAAGCCGAAGTCCTTGGAGGTGCCTTCGTCTTCCGCGAGCACCATGGGCGTGGCGACCGCGCGGCCGGTGTCGAATTCCACGAAGCTGTAGCGGTTCGCGTTCATCCACAGCGTCTGGTCGCCGCGATCCTCGATCAGCTCCATTTCCGCGTAGGTGTAATCGGCGGTCAGGGTCAGCGTATCGGTCGGAGCGAACTGAACGGTCAGCTGTGCGTTGGTGCGCTCACGCTCGCGATCGGAGAAGTGATATCGGATGTCGTTCGGGATCGCATACAGCGAGCCTTCGGCCGGCGCATTGATGATGGTGGCGTTGTCCGCGAACTGCGTGGTCTGGTTGCCCGGCTGCCAGCGACGGATATTCCAATCGTTGACGGTGGCGCTGGAGGAGCCGCTGTCGCGCTTCTGATAGCTCGCGGACAGGCCGACGCCGAAATTCCGGTCGTCATTGGCCCAGCTGAAGATGCCCGAGACTTCCGGCGTGAAATCGTCGCCGGTGCGATTGGTGGTGTCGTTGACGGCTTTGACGCCGACGTTCACGACCGGGTCGCCGTTACCATCGAGCGGACGGGCGGTCTTGACGTTCAGCGTGGCGCCGATGCCGCCGGTGGTCATGTCGGCGCGGCCGGTCTTGTACACCTCGATTGCGCTGATGGACTCGCTCGCAAGGTTCGCGAAGTTGAAGGCGCGGGACTGGCCGGCGATGCCGCCGTCACCGGTGTTGCCGCCTGCGAACGCATCGGCCGCCGGCATGGTGCGACCGTTCAACGTCACCATGTTGTATTGAGCGCCGAAGCCGCGCGCGGTCACCAATGCGCCTTCGCCGTTACGGCGGTCGATGGAAATGCCGGTGATGCGCTGGAGCGACTCGGACAGATTGCTGTCCGGAAATTTACCGATGTCTTCGGCGCTGATGGCGTCGACGACGCCGATGGCGTCGCGCTTGATGTCCATGGCCGATTCCAAGCTGGCCCTGAGACCGGTCACCACCACCTCTTCGAGTTCGCCGGCGCCCGGCGTGGTGCTGGATTGCTCCGAGGCGGCTTGAGCGTTGGCCCCGTGCAAAGGCGCGACCGAGGCCAGCGCCGCGGCAATGGCTACCGCGAGCCTGTTCTGTCTCATCATCACGATTCCCCCTGATTAGCGGACGTCGATCAAATCAACTGCGAAAAAAGCTCCAATGTGTCGGCGGCGAGGGCGGCAGATACCGCTACCAGCGCCAGAATGGCCGCGCGCATCGAACCGTGTCCTCAGTGGCTGCGATGAGGACCGGCGTGATGCAGACGGCCGGCTGCAGGCCGATCGAATCGACCGATCGGCTTGGAAATATCGGCAAGGTTGCATGGGGACGGAGAGGAGGCAGGACGAGCGACGGCGCAGGTCGCATCTGACATCGCTGTCAATTCGCGGTGCTCAACAAGTCGTTCCGCCCTGTACGACACAGTCATCCCCCACCTGATACCGCTATCATTGTTCGGCATAAGATGATCCAGTCCGCGGCAGTTTGCAACACCTTAATGCAACGTCGCCAGTTCAGGTTTCGAGAAGATCTCGGCCATGACAGCGTGAGACGTGCGATTCGGCGGGCAGGCGGCGACTGCGGGCTGGGGCAGTGGCGCTGTCCACGACCTGGAGCACACTTCGAAGGTGGCGCAACGACCACGGAACCGTCAACAATTTAGCGTTGCCGGGCGCGGGGTTACGGTGACAGAATCGCGCGCCTTCAACGAAACGGAACGCTCATGACCGACGCTGCTCCCGCGCCCGCCGCAGGGCCCGCCTCTCTGCCGATGTTCTATAAGAATCCGATGCCCCTGGAGCCGCAGCGTCATGCGACGGCCGGGCTGAAACCGCAGAGCGACCTTCGATTCGCCGCCCACACCAACGCGGTGCCCTTGACCTCGACCGAATTGGCGTTCGCCGCGCGCACCTATCCGATCGTGTTCTCGACCCACTCGCCGACCGTGCCTTTTGCGGTGGTGGGCTTGCGGGAAAACGAGAATCTGTTCGTGGACGAGCAGGGCGCCTGGCGCGAGGACTGCTATATCCCCGCGTATGTCCGTCGCTATCCGTTCATTTTCTCCGAGGTGCCCGAGCAGCAGCGCTTCGTGTTGTGCATCGACGAGGGCGCGGAGGCGTTCGAGAACAATTCGGCGCGACCGCTGTTCGTCGATGGCAAGCCGAGCGAAATCCTGCAGCGTGCCCTGCAGTTCAACGAGACCTTCCAGCAGCACTATGCCGATACGCGTCGCTTCGGTGAGTGGCTGGACAAGAACAACATGCTCGAAGACCGCGTGGCCCGCGCCGATCTCGGCGGTGGGCAGAGCTACACCTTGCGTGGCTTCAAGCTGTTGAATCCCGAGCGTGCGCGCCTGCTGGAAGATTCGCAGGTGCTCGAGCTGCACAAGCGGGGCTGGCTGCCGCTGCTGCATTTCCATCTGCAGTCCTTGAACAATTGGGGTCTGCTCGGCTCGCTGACGCGTGCGCGCGGCGGCCTTCAGCCGTCGCAGTCCCAACCTTCCTGATACCCCCCAAGGTTCTGAAACGGCCGCGAGGGCGCCCCTCGCGGCCGGATAACGAGAACCATCCATCATCTTTTTGCGCCCGACTTGGCTAGCATCGCCGTTTGCAATGCTGCCGAGAGCCACCATGGGCGCACTAACGGAAGAGCAAGCCAGGTCGTACATCGTCAAGCTGCTGACGGCCATGAGCCAGGCCGGCGGCTCGGATCTGTTCGTCTCCAAAGACTTTCCGCCCTCCATGAAGCTGCAGGGCGCGATGAAGCCCATGACCCAGCAGAAGCTCACCGGCGAGGTGACGCGCGCGCTGGCGCATTCGCTGATGAACGAGCGGCAGCGCGAAGAATTCGCCCGCGATCTGGAATGCAACTTCGCCATGTCCGTGCCGGGCGTGGCGCGCTTTCGCGTCAACGTGTTCGTTCAGCAGCAGAACGTCGGCATGGTGATCCGCACCATCGCCAACGACATCCCCGATCTGGCCAAGCTTGGCCTGCCCGACACGCTCAAGGACATCATCATGACCAAGCGCGGTCTGGTGCTGGTGGTGGGCGCGACCGGCTCCGGCAAGTCCACGACCCTGGCCGCGATGATCGATCACCGCAATCGCACCTCGGCCGGCCACATCGTCACTGTCGAGGATCCGGTGGAGTTCGTGCATCAGTCGCGCCAGTCACTGATCACCCACCGCGAGGTCGGCATCGATACGCACTCCTGGCACAACGCGCTGAAGAACACGCTGCGACAGGCGCCGGACGTGATTTTGATCGGCGAGATTCGCGATACGGAAACGATGGAGCACGCCATCACGTTCGCCGAGACCGGTCATCTGTGCCTGGGCACGCTGCATTCGAACAGCGCCAACCAGACGCTCGATCGCATCATCAATTTCTTTTCCGAGGACCGGCGCAAGCAGCTGCTGATGGATCTGTCCAGCAACTTGCGCGCCATCATCTCTCAGCGACTGGTGCGCACGGCCGATGGCAAAGGCCGGCGCGCGGCAGTGGAGATCCTGCTGAACACGCCCATCATCTCCGACAAGCTGCTCAAGGGAGAATTCCACGAGATCAAGGCCATCATGGCCAAGTCTCAGGAGCTCGGCATGCGCACCTTCGACGCCTCGCTGTTCGAGCTGTACAACGAAGGCGCGATCACTTTCGACGAGGCCATCAAGAACGCCGATTCCGCCAACGAGCTGCGTCTTAACATCAAGCTCAACGGCCGCGTACAGGCGAGCGAAACGCTGTCGCTCGAGCCGGCCGCCCCCGAGAAGAAGGACGACGCCGCGGCCGCCTAGCCGCCGGCCTGGCCGGAGATCGGGCTGGTCCGCAAGGAACCAACCCACCGGGAGCGCGTTCCAACTGGACATGAGAACGGTCACCGGTACAGTGATATCTCCGAATCGCAGCGCCGACAACAGCGAGCGCGCCCAGCGGCTGCGCACGATCGCCTGGCTGATGGATAATTCGATCCCGCTGCCGGGCGGGTTTCGGATTGGCGTGGATGCGATCATCGGCCTGGTGCCCGGCGTGGGCGACGCCATCGGCGCGCTGATCTCCGCTTTCATCATCAACGAGGCGCGCAGCATGGGCGCGCCGCGCAGCGTGCTGCTGCGGATGATGAGCAATGTGATGATCGAGACAGCCATCGGCGCCATTCCGTTCGCAGGCGATCTGTTCGACGCCGCCTTCAAAGCCAACAGTCGCAATCTGGCATTGCTCGCGCAATATCAGCTCGACCCGGTCGGCAGTCGCCGCGGCAGTCGCCTGTTCGTGGTCGGCTTCTCTTTGCTGCTGGCGTTGCTGGTCGTGCTGATGATTGCGATTCCGGTGCTGATCATTCTCGGCATCGCACAACTGTTCTAAGCGCAGATCGGATCAAACCAATCGCACGTCGACGCCTTGCGCGTTTGTTTCCAACGGCGTGGCAGCGCCCGTGAACTCACGCTTTCAACGAGGTCGCAGCCACGGGCAGCTTGCGCAATCGCTTGCCCGTGGCGGCGAAGATCGCGTTGGTCAGTGCCGGCGCAATGGCCGACGTGCCGGGCTCGCCGACGCCTCCCGGGGCATCGTTGCTCTTGACGATATGCACTTCGATGGTCGGCGCTTCGTTGATGCGCATTACGCGGTAGTCGGTGAAGTTGTTCTGTTGCACGCGGCCCTTCTCGAAGGTGATCTCGTTCCATAGCGCCGCCGACAGGCCGAAGTTCACGCCGCTTTCCATCTGCGCCACCACCGTGTCCGGGTTGATCACCTGGCCACAGTCGACAGCGCACACCACTCGATGCACCTGGACTTCGCCTTCCGGGCTTACCGAAACATCCGCTACCTGGCTCATGTAGCTGCCGAAGGCGAACTGCACCGAGATGCCCCGTCCCACGCGCTTGCCTTCGACCGAGCGAGGCGGTTGCGACCAACCAGCTTTTTCGGCGGCAAGGTTGAGAACCGCGAGCATGCGAGGATTGTTCTTCAGCAGCTGCTGTCGGTACACAAGTGGATCCTGCTTGGCGGTGGCCGCGAGCTCATCGATAAAACTTTCCACCACCCAGATATTGTGAGTCGCGCCGACGCCCCGCCAGAAGGCGGTCGCCACCGGCGATTCGTGCCGCACGTATTCGACGCGTACATTGGGAATCTCGTAGGGCTGATCCTTCGCGCCTTCGACAGCGTCGCTATCGATGCCGTCTTGCACGGCGGCCGGCGCGAATCGAGCCATGATGGATGAGCCGGTGATGCGGTGGAACCAGGCCACCGGAATGGATTTGTCGTCGAGGCCCGCCGAGATTCGATCGAGATAGTAGGGCCGATACATGTCGTGCTGGATGTCTTCCTCGCGCGAGTAGATGAATTTCACGGGACCGCGCGCCTGTTTGGCGAACTCCACCGCCAGCCCGATGAAGTCGACCTCCAGCCGCCGTCCGAAGCCGCCGCCCAGGTAATGATTGTGAACTCGCACTTTGTCGAGCGGCAGCCCGGTGAGCTTGGCGGCAATGCCTTGCGCCAGCGCAGGCACCTGCGTGCCGACCCACAGCTCGCACAGGCCGCTGCGCAGGTCGACCGTGCAATTCATCGGCTCCATCGTGGCGTGCGCGAGATAGGGCATCTCATAAACGGCTTCGACCTTGCGAGGCGCGCGGGCGATGGCCTCCTGCGCCTTGCCATCGTTGCGAGCCACGGCGCCTTGTTTTTCCGAGGCAGTGCGCAGCCCCGCGACCAGGGTCTGCGTGGTGAGCGTCGCGTTGGGGCCGTCGTTCCAGGTCGGCGCGGCGGCCGCCAGGCCCTGCTTGGCCGCGCCCATGTGATCGGCGAGCACCGCTATGGCATGGTCCAGCTTGATGACCTGACGCACGCCTTTGACGGCGAGCGCCTTCTTGTCGTCGGCCGATTGCAACTTGCCGCCCGGCACCGGCGTGATGGCCACACTCGCGACGCTCATGTTCGGCAATCTCACATCGATGCCGAACACGGCCTGGCCGTTCACCTTGTCGGGCGAGTCCAGACGCTTGAGCGGCTTGCCGATCAGTTTGAAATCTTTGGGTTGTTTGAGGGGGACATCCTTGGGCGCACGCATTTTGGCTGCGGCGTCCACGACATCGCCGTAGTTGAGAGTTCGACCGCTGGCTTGATGGGTGATCACGCCGTTACGAGCCGTGCAGGTGGACGGTTCGACCTGCCATTGTTGGGCCGCTGCCGCGACCAGCATGGTGCGTGCGGTCGCGCCTGCTTGCCGTAACGGCTTCCAGCTGGCGCGGATCGAAGTGCTGCCGCCGGTCACCTGGCCGCCCAGCAACGGATCGCCGTAGCGTTCGTTGTCCGCCGGCGCCTGTTCCAGCTTCACCTGCGCCAGATCGACTTCGAGTTCCTCGGCCAGCAGCATGGGCAGCGAAGTGAACGTGCCCTGGCCCATTTCCACTTTGTGAATGATGAGCGTGACCGCGCCGGCGCGATCGATGCGAATGAACGCGTTCGGCTCGAGGCCCGAGGACTCCTGGGTCATGTTTCGAGTGGCCTGTCCGACCGCGGCTTCCGGCGGCTTCTCGTTGCGCTTTTGCTCTTCAGCGCCGAAGCCCGGCAAGGTGAAGCCGAGCAACAGTCCACCGCCAGCTTGTAAGAACGTGCGCCGAGAGGCCTGCAGTTGCGTGCTCATGTTCGCTCCGCGGCGCGTTTGATGGCCGAGCGGATGCGCCCATAAGTGCCGCATCGGCAGAGATTGCCGGCCATCGCGGCATCGATGTCCGCATCGGACGGGCGGGGCGTGGCGGCGAGCAGCGCCGTCGCAGCCATGATCTGTCCCGACTGGCAGTAGCCGCACTGAACGACATCCAGTTCGCGCCAGGCTGCTTGCACCCGGCGCCCGACCGGATCCTGCTCGATCGCTTCAATGGTCACGATCTGCTTGCCGATGACGGCTTGCACCGGGGTCACGCAGGAACGCATCGGCTGACCGTCGACGTGCACTGTGCACGCTCCGCAGGCGGCGATGCCGCAGCCGAACTTGGTGCCGGTCAGTCCGATGACATCTCGCAAAGCCCACAGCAGTGGCGTGTCGGGCGCGACATCCACAGAATGGGATTTGCCATTGACGGTGAGGGCGGGCATACAGATCTCCCACAGGACCGGAAGCCGAACGGGCCTGCTGATGGCTGGCGTACAAGGACGCCTGTGCATCAAGGGGGTTCCTGGTTTTGATCCGGCTGCGCAAAGTACGGACAAGCGGTGAACGGCCCGCCCGACCCGGCGATGCGCAATTGACGCGCCCAAATAGTCGATCGCTGACGCGACTGTCGGTGAACTTTCTTATCTGCAGATGCGTTTTCCACGATCAGCTCACGGGGAGGAGAGCCATGCCAACGTCGAATCGACATCGTGTTCAGTCGTGGGTGAGCGCCGGCAGTCTGGGCCTGCTGCTGACCTGCGCCGCCAGCGTCCTGGCCCAAAGCAGCCCGGCGGCGAGCGCGCAGAACGCACGCGAAGAGTGCGAGAAAACATTCAAGCCCAGCACCGGCCAGCCGGGCAAGGACGTGGTGTGGGTGCCGACCAACGATGGGTTGGTGACCCGCATGCTGGAGATGGCGCAGGTCGGCAAAAACGATCTGGTGTATGACCTGGGCGCCGGCGACGGCAAGATCGCCATCGCGGCGGCCAAACAGTTCGGCGCACGCGCGGTCGGCGTCGAATACAACCCGGACATGGCCCGGCTCGCCCAATGCATGGTCCGCGCCGAAGGCGTCGGCGAGCGCGTCAACGTCATCCAGGGCGATATCTTCGAGACCGATTTCAGCAAGGCCACCGTGGTCACGCTGTATCTGTTGCCCGAGCTGAATCTGCGGCTGCGCCCGACGCTTCTGAAGATGAAGCCGGGCACGCGCGTGGTGTCGCATTCTTTTCTGATGGACGACTGGCGGCCGGATGAGAGCTCGGTCTCCACCGACGGCGCCGCCTATCTCTGGATCGTTCCGGCGGACGTGTCCGGCAAGTGGACCTTCCAACAGCAGGGCGGCAAGGACAGCTTCGAGGTGGAGCTCGCGCAGGCGTTCCAGAAGCTGAGCGGCACCGCTGGCACAGCGAAACAGGAAATCACCAGCGGCGAGATGCGAGGCTCGCAGATCGAGTTGATGTTCTCCGAAGGCGACGTGCACACGCGCCTGAAAGGAGAGCTCAAAGGCGACCGGATCGAAGCCGAAGTCACGCGCAACGATAAGACGTCCACCTACATAGGCGCCCGCCGTAGCTCATGAGCACCACGTTCGAACGGGAGCGGGGCGCGCCGGAGATTGCGAGCAGTTGGCCAGAGCAGGGCGTCCCCACCCCGACGTTGAGCGTGTTCGATGCCACCATGATCACGGTCGGCATCGTGATCGGCGCGGGCATCTTCCAGACGCCGTCGCTGGTGGCCGGCATCGCCGGCTCGCCGACCTCGATGCTCGTGGCGTGGGTGTTGGGCGGCGTGCTGTCCTTGGTCGGCGCGCTCACGTATGCAGAGCTTGCGACGACTTATCCGAGCGCAGGCGGCGACTATACGTTTCTGACTCGCGCCTACGGTCGGAACGTGAGTTTCCTGTTTGCCTGGGCGCGCAGCATGGTGATCTGCACCGGCTCGATTGCGTTGCTGGGTTTCATCCTGGGCGATTACCTGTCGCGACTGTTCAGTCTGGGGCCATATTCCTCGGCCCTGTATGCAGCGCTCGCGGTCGTCGTGCTGACGCTGATCAATCTGGTCGGGCTGCGCGGCTCGTCGCGTTTGCAGAACATCCTGACGTTGCTCGAGATCACCGGCGTGCTGCTGGTCGCCGTCGCCGGAATGACACTGGAACCGGTCGCGCCTGCGACCACTGCGATGGCTTCCGAAGGCTCGGGCGCGTTCGGCCTGGCGATGGTGTTCGTGCTGCTCACCTTCGGCGGCTGGAACGAGGCGGCTTATGTGTCGGCCGAAGTGCGGGGTGGCCCGCGTGCGGTGGTGCGGACGCTGGTGATTTCCATCGGCGTCATCACGCTCGCGTATCTCGTTTTCGTGTTCGGCATATTGCACGGTCTGGGCTTCGAGCAGCTGAAGGCAAGTCAGGCGGTGGGCGTGGATGTGATCGAGCGCGCATTCGGCTCGACGGGCGGGCAACTGATCGGCGTGATCGTCGCGATTGCCGCGCTCACCTCGATGAACTCGACCATGATCGTCGGTGCGCGCAGCAACTACTCGGTGGCTCGGGATTGGCCGACGCTGCGCTTCATGGGGCAGTGGCAAGGCGAGCGGCATGCGCCCACGGTGGGCTTCATGGTTCAGGCCGCAATCGCGCTCGCGTTAATCGTGTTCGGCGCGCTGGAGAAGGACGGGTTCTCCACCATGGTGGAGTTCACCGCGCCGGTGTTCTGGTTCTTTTTCATGCTGAGTGGCATCGCGTTGCTGGTCTTGCGGCGCCGAGATCCCGAACGTCCTCGGCCGTTTCGCGTGCCCTGGTATCCGTTTCTGCCGCTGGTGTTCGTTGCGACCTGCGCGTATCTGCTTTATTCCAGCGTCACGTATGCCCAGTCGCAAAACGCCAGCTACGTCGCACTGGTGGTGATGATCAGCGGTGCGCTGGTGTTGCTGGCCATCCGAGCTCGCACTCTCAGGGCGTCTTGAGGCCTTTGCCGGTGGCGGCCCAGTAGATGCCGCCGTACAGGTGGTGCAGGAACTGTTGATCGGAGTAGGTGGCGGGCAAATGTCCCAAGGCGGTGTAGAAAGCACGCCCGCCATCGTAGCTTTGATACCAGCTGATCGGATGGAAAGGCGCTTTCTTCGCTTCCGCGCGCCGTTGCTCCGAAGTCTGATACGTCGATTCGTCGACCGACAACAGATATTTCAGATCCGGCGAGCGGGACGCATCGAATTCATACCATTCCTCGGTGGCAAGGAAGCGTGGGGCGAAGCGCTCCATGCCGGGAAAGTCGCGGCTCTCGACCTTGACGGTCGCGGTCTGAATGGCGGGGTGGCGGACGAACATATGGCCTAGCATCTTGTTGTACCAGGGCCATTGATACTCGGTATCGGCCGCGCTATGCACGCCGACGAAGCCGCCGCCGTTGCGGATATAGCGCTGGAAGATCGCTTGCTGTTCGTCGTTGAGCACGTCGCCCGTGGTCAGCGCGAAGATCACCGCCGCGTGCCTGGCGAGCAGGTCGTGCTTGAACAAACGATTGGGATCTTCGGTCCAGAAGACCTCGAAGTGATGCAGCTTGCCCAGCTCGCGAATCGCACTGACCGCCTCCAGGATCGATTCGTGATGCCAGCCCCCGGTCCTGCTGTAGACCGCGACGCTGAACTGCTGCGCCATCGCGCCCGGCGCGATCGAGCAACCCAGTACACCAGCCAACAAGCTCAAGCCAATCTGCAACTGTTTCATGGAACGACCGTGTGCGAGGCGACGGCGAGCATCTTGCTCGATCGCATCCGTCGCTGGAAGTCCCCTCGTCGGTCGCTCCTAGTGCACCTCGAGCGCGCGCTCGACAAAGGTAGTCACCATGCGCGTCAAACGGGCGCGATTGATCTTGGAGTTGTCGGCGATGGCGGCGTCGACGCCGCCGTGGAACGCATGAAACAACATGACGGCGGTGGAGCGGGGGTGTTCAGCCTTCCACGCGCCGTGCTTTGCGCCCTCGGTCAACAGATCGGTGAGTTGATCGACCGCGGGGTTGTGGCTCATGGCCTTGCGGTCGTAGTGCTCGATCTCGTGGAAGATCACGTCATGCAGCGCGACCTGATCGAGATAACCCTCGATGATGGTCTTCACCCAGACCTGCAGGCGCGCGCGCCATCGATTCGGGCCGCAGCGCTCCATCGCAGCGTCGAGCCGGGCGCAGAAGTCGTTGACGAAGCGTTCCTGGAGCGCGGTGAGGATGGCTTCCTTGGAAGCGAAGTAGAGATAGAACGTGCCTTTGGCCACGTGCGCCGCGCTCACGATGTCGTCGATGCTGGTGCCGGCGATGCCCTTGGCGAGAAACAGCCGTTGAGCCGCATCCAGCAACTCCTCACGACGCAACTCCGCTGGCTTGGTGCGGGGCCGGCCCCGCGCTCTGGCTGGCGCCGTCACTAAGCGACACCAGCGAGATTGGCTTCGATGGCCGGTCGGTTGATCACGAGCTCGTGCGGGCGGAACGCACGCGCTTCGAGCCAGCACAGAGCGGTGCTCACCGAAGCGAACGTGCCGGCAGGCACGCCGAACACCGAGTGCGTGCCGATCTGAGGCACCTTGTGGAACTGAGCGGCGGGGATGACGGAGGCAAGTCCCATGACATTGCAACGAATCGCTCGTCGCTGACCCTCGAGCCACCAATGCAACCATCGGTCGCGCTCGGCGAGCAGGGCGCGGTCGCCATTGGGAAAGATCTGCAGGGCGGCGAACGGCTCGTTCCAAGACAGCCAGTCGCGCCAGCGGGCCGCGACATCGCGCAGATCCTCTGCTTTCCTGGCGCCATCGATGATGGAAACCACCAGGGGCCATTGACTCACGTCATGCTGTGTCATGCCGCCAAATAATGACTGGCGGTCAGTCAGTAGTCAAGCCAAGTGCGAATGGATCGCATTTGGCGCGATCGGGGCGGCCCGTGGTGCGTGGACGCGCCACGGGCCGTGATCGATTAGAACTCCTGCCAGCTCGAGTCGTCGCCGCTGGCCTTATGATGGACAGGATGTCCGAACGCAGCGGGCGCTTGGACGCGCTGGCGCTGCTCCACAGGAGCTGGGCTCGACCACGCCGCTTTCGCTGCGGGCTTGCGAGCCGACAGCTTGCGCACCGTGGCGCGCGGGGCGGAGGAAACATTCGAGGTGAACGTCGCAGGCGTCGGCGCTTGATAGCTGGCGCCGCTGACGGAGAAGAACGACACCTTGTCGACCAGCAGCTGCGCCTGCTGTTCCATCGCCTTGCTCGCCGCGGACGCCTGTTCCACCAACGCGGCGTTCTGCTGCGTCGTGGTGTCCATCTGGGTCACCGCGGTGTTCACCTGATCGATGCCGCTGGCTTGCTCTTCGCTCGCCGCTGAAATCTCGGCCACGATATCCGCCACGCGCTTGACGCTCGCGACGATCTCGTTGAGCGACTTGCCGGACTCATCCACCAGCTCGGTGCCGGCTTTGACCTTGCCCACCGAATCATTGATGAGATCTTTGATTTCTTTCGCGGCCGTCGCGCTTCGCTGCGCGAGGGCGCGCACTTCAGTGGCCACCACGGCGAAGCCGCGACCCTGTTCACCCGCGCGCGCCGCTTCCACCGCGGCGTTCAAGGCGAGCAGGTTGGTCTGGAACGCGATCTCATCGATCACGTCGATGATATCGGCGATGCGCTTGCTCGACTCGTTGATCTCGCCCATGGCGCTGACCGCGCGGCCCACCACGTTGCCGCCGCGGTCGGCCTGTTCACGCGCGCCGACGGCGAGCTGACTGGCCTGACGGGCGTTATCGGCGTTTTGTTTCACCGTGGCGGTCATCTCTTCCATGGAGGAAGCGGTTTCTTCGAGCGCCGAGGCCTGTTCCTGCGTGCGCTGGCTCAGGTCGTCATTGCCACTGGAGAGCTGACGGGCCGCCGAGCCCACCGAGTCGGCGCCCATTCGCACCGAGCCCACGATGTCGCTCAACTTGTTGTCCATGTCCTGCATGGCGCGCAACAGCCGGCCGAACTCGTCTTGCGTGCTGATGTCGATGCGATTGCCGAGTTGGCCGCGAGCAATGCGCTCGGCGGTGTCGACCGCGGATTTCAGCGAGCTCATCATCGAGCGGATCAGCATCATGCCGAGCACGGCCCCCATGCCTCCGGCAATCGCCATCGCCAACCAGGAGATGAGCATCGCGCGGCGGTTCGCGGCGGCGCTGGCTGCGTTGGCAGCCTCGGCCATCTTTTCTTGATGAGCGGACAGCTCGTCGCCGGCGCCCACCATGTTTTCAATCGCCGGGTGCAACTCTGCGACGCGCATCCGGCGGGCGCCTTCCAGATCGCCGGACCTGAGCGTATCGACCGTGCGCTTGCGCACCTCGCGATACTTCTCGCCCAGCTGCATGAATTCGTCCGCGAGGGCTTCTTCTTCGGCGTCCGCTTTGGTCGCCTTGTACTTGGCCCACAGCTCATCCACCGTCTTGGTGGCGTTTTTCTGGACTTCTTCGTATTGGCGGAAGGACTCTGCATCGCCGGTCATCAGCGCTACGTCGATGGCGCGGACACTGTCGCGGCGAGAGGCGGCGAGCCTGTGTATGTAATTCGCGGCCAGCAGTCGATCGCGATAGATCTCCTCCATCTGGGCACTGGAATTGCTCAGTGCGCGTTGGCCCAACAGCCCCACCACCACCATGGCGGCAGCCATCAGACCCAGGGTCAGGAACAGGCGTGCTTTGACGCTCAACTTCTGCATGATCAGCATTACTCGGGGAAGGACACGACTGGAACGCGGCAATGGACACGATCCAAACGGCGCGGATGGTGGCGCGCCGCCCCCAGGAATTCTCAACGTGCAAGTCACTTTCCGCAGATTCATGGTCGGTCTGAGCGGCGCCTTGCGACTGCCCCCCATCGGGCCATTGCAAGCCGCCGAAGAAGCGTCCAGGCTGTCGGCAAAGTCACGGCGCGGGTAGGCGTGGGAGCGAATATGAGCAGCGTTCGGCAAGACCTGGCGGTGCCGTTGCTGGGCACGATGATGGTGGCCTGGGCGATGCAGGCGTCGCCGGCGCTCGCCGCCGAGCATGAGCAGCATGCGCTGGGCAAAGTGGAGTTTCCGATCTCGTGCTCACCGCCGGCGCAGGCGCAGTTCAATCAGGCGATGGCGCTGCTTCATCACATGACTTATCCGCAAGCGCGAGAAGCATTCGAGAGAACCATCGAGATCGAGCCGGCCTGCGCCATGGCGCATTGGGGCGTTGCCATGACCTTGTTTCAGCCGCTCTGGCCGACGCGCCCGAACGCGGCGGCATTGGCGCGGGGTTGGGAGGAGGTGCGGAAAGCCAAGGCGTTACAGGCGAGTGGGCGCGAGCGGCGGTTCATCGCGGCGGCCGAAGCGTTCTTTACCGAGCCCGACTCGCACGAATATTGGGTGCGCATTCATCGCTGGGCCGTTGCTTCCAGGCAAGCTTACGAAGTCCTGCCCGGCGATGACGAAGCAGCGCTGTTCTACGCGCTGTCACATCTTGCAACCGCGCCACCGACCGCCAGCTCTCGCGAGCACGCCGACCAGGCCGCCGAAATCCTGCTGAAGGTGTATGAGAAGCAGCCGGATCATCCGGGCGCCATGCACTATCTGGTGCACGCCAACGATGTGCCCGGTCGCGAACGCGAGTTGTTGGAGGTCACGCGAAAGTACGACGCCATCGCGCCCAACAATCCCCACGCACTACACATGCCCACTCATATCTATACGCGCTTGGGCGACTGGAGCCGCGTCATCAAGGGGAATCTGCGGGCCGCCGACGCCTCGTTGCTGCACCCGGCGGGTGAGCGGGGCGAGCTGGTCTGGGATGAATTCGCTCACGCGATCGAATATCTGATGTATGCCTACTTGCAACAGGGCGCGGACACGCACGCTGCCGAACAACTCAGCCGGTTGCAAAGCACGCAGCGCATGGAGCCGACATTCAAAACCGCGTTTCATCTAGCCTCCACGCAGGCTCGCTACGCCCTGGAGCGCCGTGCATGGAACGAAGCGATGAAGATCCAACCGCGCACGCCGGCCTGGCTCGACTGGGATCGTTACATGTGGGCCGAAGCCATCGCGCAGTTCGCTCGCGGACTCGGCGCCGCCCGCCTTGGAAACAAGCAGGAGGCGGCGCGCGCGATCCAACGTCTCGCTGAACTCGAAGGCGTCGCGCGTCGCGCCGGCGAAGATTTGTTTGCTCGAAGCATCAAGGTCCTGCACCTGGAGCTGACGGCCTGGTCTACGCACGCGCACGGCCAATCCGCGCGGAGCGTCGAGATCATGCGTGAGGCGGCGGAGCTCGAGCGAGCGACGCCGAAGCATGCCGTGACGCCAGGTCCAACGCTGCCTGCCTTGGAGCAACTGGGAGATTTGCTCAGCGAGCAGAACAAGCCGGCCGAGGCGCTCAGCGCCTATCAGAGCTCGCTGAAATCCTTCCCCCGGCGCTTCAACAGCCTGCTTGGCGCTGCCGAGGCGGCACGAAAATCCGGGGACTCGACCCAGGCGCGCGCCTTCTATGCGGAGTTGCTCGACGTGGCGGCGCCTGATTCATCGCGGCCTCAAGTCAAAGAAGCTCGCCGATACGTCGCTGCGGGTTCACTTCCCTGAGCCGAGCTTCGCCGCCGCCTTTCGAACGCGATCCAACAATCGCGCATCGCCCGATTGCTCCGCATAAGTTGCGAACTCGGGCGTCGGTCCGCGCCATTCGAGCGCGTCGACGCTATCAAACAACGGCGCATCGGTGCGCAGCGTGGCCAGCCGCTTGAACAACAACGCGAGCTCGTACCGCTCGCCGAGCGAGCCGGCGGGGAAGGCTTCGATCGGTCCATGTTTATTGAGCAGACGCGCGGCGCTCACCTTGCCAATGCCTTCGAGCCCGGGATAACCATCCGCCGCATCGCCGACCAGCGCGAGAAAATCCGGAATCAGCGCCGGCGGCACGCCGAACTTCTCCTGCACCCCCTGCGCATTGCGCATCTGCTTGCTCTTGCGATCCATCTGCACGATTCGATCTTCGCGCACGCACTGGGCGAGATCCTTGTCCGGCGTCCAGATGCAAACTTTCTGAACGCGCTCATCGCGAGCGGCGAGGTGCGCGGCCGAGGCGAGCGCATCGTCCGCCTCGAGCTCCACCATTGGCCAGGTCGCCACGCCCATCGCCTTCAATGCCTGCTCGAGCGGGTGGAACTGTGCCCACAGCGCCGGCTCGATGCCATCGCCGGTCTTGTAGCCGGGCCACAGCTCGTTTCTGAAAGATTCGATCACGTGATCGGTGGCCACGCCGAGGTGAGTTGCGCCTTGCTCGATCAGCTCCAGCACCGTGTGCAGCACGCCATTGGCGGCGCCGAGCGGCTTGTCCTGGCCCTTGTTGAATCGGCGCAAGCCATAGAAATGACGAAACAACTCGTACGTGCCGTCGACCAGGTGAATGATCATGCGCGCGCCTGTGGAGGATTGGAGGAGTAGTCTGACATGCGCGCCCGATCCCGTCGCCACGTCTGCGCGATCCGATCATTTGCCCGCTCGCGGGCAAGAAGCGGCGGTGATCGCTCGATGCGTGCTACCTTACGCGCGACTTTGGACAACGCGCTGGATGACTGATTTGGATGCTCTGTTTCAGGGCCGCTCGTTCGCGGCGCTCCTGTTCGATATGGACGGCACGCTGCTGAGCTCGATCGAGGCGGCCGAAAGAGTCTGGACCCGCTGGGCCGCGCAGTTCGGCATCGACGCTCGGACTTTTTTACCGGATATCCACGGACGACGCGCGGTCGACTCGGTGCGACGCCTGAATATTCCTGGCGTGGATCCGGAAGCCGAAGCGGAGGCGATCACACTCGCCGAAATTGAAGATGTCGCAGGCGTGCACGCAATCCCCGGCGCGCGCGAGTTTGTGGCGACGCTGCCGAAAGATCGGTGGGCCATCGTCACCTCGGCGCCGCGTGCGCTTGCAGTTCGTCGCCTGGAAGCCGCGGGGATTGCTGCGCCGGAGGTGTTCATCACCGCCGAAGATATTCCGCGCGGCAAGCCTGATCCGGCGTGTTATCAACTCGCCGCACGCAAACTGGGCTGGACCGCGGATGATTGCGCCGTGTTCGAAGACGCGCCTGCCGGCATTCGGGCAGGCGAGGCGGCGGGAGCTGCGGTCGTCGTCATCACCGCCACTCATCAGCATCCGTTCGAGACGCCTCACCCGACGCGTGCGGATTTCAGGAGCTTGCATGCCAGCGTGCGCGACGACGGCCGTCTACAGCTTCGATGACATAAGTTTCACGGAAATTCCGACATGACACTTATTCTGCCGCCGGGCGCTCGCGTAGCGCTCGGATAGTGCGACAATGTCGACTCCAGCAAGGAGTTCGCCATGGCAGATTTTTCAGCCTTTCCGATCACCAAGAAGTGGGCGCCCCGGCACCCGGATCGGTTGCAGCTGTATTCGTTGGACACGCCCAACGGCGTGAAGGTATCGATCGCGCTGGAAGAGATCGGTCTGCCGTACGAAGTGCATCGAGTCAGCTTCGATACCAACGATCAGTTGTCGCCGGAGTTTCTGTCGCTGAGTCCGAACAACAAGATCCCCGCCATCATCGATCCGAACGGGCCGGGCGGCAAGCCGCTGCCGCTGTTCGAGTCCGGCGCCATCCTGATGTATCTGGCCGAGAAAACCGGTCAGCTGATTCCGCAGGATCCGATCCTGCGCTATCAGACGCTGCAGTGGGTGATGTTTCAGATGGGCGGCATCGGGCCCATGTTCGGCCAGGTCGGCTTCTTTCATAAATTCGCCGGCAAGGAGATCGAAGACAAGCGGCCGCGCGATCGCTATGTCAACGAGTCCAAGCGCCTGCTCGGCGTGCTCGACAAACATCTGGAG
The DNA here is from genome assembly GCF_016801985.1 of Steroidobacter gossypii. Taxonomy (GTDB): domain Bacteria; phylum Pseudomonadota; class Gammaproteobacteria; order Steroidobacterales; family Steroidobacteraceae; genus Steroidobacter; species Steroidobacter gossypii. The sequence goes on from NZ_JAEVLS010000003.1 coordinate 527,085, forward strand.
AACAAGACCTGGATGATGGGCGATCAGTACACCGTCGCCGACATCGCCATCTTCCCCTGGGTGCGCAATCTGGTCGGCTTCTATGAAGCGGCCGAGCTGGTGGGCTTCAAGAACTTCCCCAATGTGCAGCGGGTGCTGAACGCGTTCCTGCGGCGGCCGGCAGTCGAAACGGGACTGACCATTCCGCCGCGGCCGTCCAAGAGCTGAGTGTTACTGCTCGCCCTTGTTGGGATTGATCAGATATTTCTCGCCAGTCGCGCGTCGGTTGTAGGCCTTGATGACCTCGAGCTGCAGCGCTTCGATCAACGAGATTTCCGCGGTGTAGTGACTGGCGAACGTCGTCTTCAACTCGGAGGCAACGCGCTCGCGTAATTTCTGCGTCGCCTGCGGACCGATCTTCTCGAGGAACCAGGTGAGCAGCCAGCCACCGACGCTCCACGCCATGCCCACTTCGCTGCGATCGATTTCGATGGGGCGCGTATCGAGCACGCCATAGGCGTACACCTGTTTGTGAACTGGCGAGCCGTAGCGGTTGTAGCTGGTGCTCTTGCGCAGAATGGCCGCTTCCATGCAGATCAGGATCTGGTTGGCGAGTTTGCCGCCGCCGACGGCGTCGAAGGCCAGCGTCGCCCCCGTGGTCGCGATCGCATCGGTCAGCTCCTGCATGAAGTTGGATGACGTGCTGTTGCAGACGTGCTCTGCGCCCTGCGCGCGCAACGTTGCGGCTTGCTCGTCGCTGCGCACGATGTTGACCAGCGCGATGCCGTCCTTCAAACAGATCTTGTTGAGCATCTGACCGAGATTCGACGCGGCCGCAGTGTGCACCAATGCGGTGTGATTCTCTCGACGCATCGTTTCAACCATGCTGAGCGCCGTCAGTGGATTGACGAAGCAGGAGGCGCCTTCCGCCGGCGTCGTGCCTTCCGGCAACACCAGGCAGGCAGCCGCTTTGGCGACGCGATACTGCGCGTACATGCCGCCACCCAGCGCGGCGACCGTTTTGCCCAGCAGCTTCTGCGCATCGGCGCCGGCCTTGACCACGACACCGGCGCCTTCATTGCCGACCATCATCGATTGATCGATTCGCTGCGCCACGCTGTTCATCGACTGCGGCGGAATCTTCGCAGTGAGGGTGGGACTGTCGGGCGTGCCGCCCGCGCGAGCTGTGGAAAGATCCGCCGGACCGAGCAGCAGCCCCAGGTCGGACGGATTGATGGGCGAGGCGAGCACGCGAATCAACACCTCATCCGCGGCGAGCTCGGGAATCTGCGACTGCCGCAGCGACAGTTGCAGTTCGCCGCCGGCCGTGATCAGGGATCGCAGCTGCAGATTGGTGTTGCTCATGACGGTGCTCGCGGTGTTTGTGAAGGTGGTTTCAGGGCAGGGTACACCACGTGCTCGCGCCAACGCACTCCGGGTCACGCGCGCGCGATTTGTACCGACAGGCGAACCGAACGCGTCGCCGGGCGTTACCCGGCAACCCGAGTCTCCGTCAACTGCTCATGGGGTGTCGCATGGCGAGCAAACGCAAGAATTCTCTGGTTGCAAACATCAACCGCCGCAAGCGCGCCGGCAAGAGTCGGCCCAAGTCGCGCTCCAGCGTCAGCAAGGACTCCTATGAGCAGATGCAGAAGGGCTGGCCTCAGGCCTCCAAGAAGAAGGCCGCCAAGAAGAAGACCTCGAAGAAGAAGGCCAGCCGAACCTCGAAGCGAGGCGCCTCCGGCAAGACCTCCGGAGTCACGCGCGAAGCCGCCCGGACGAAGTCCGGCGGCAAACGCAGGGCGGCCAAAAAGAAGTGAGCGCGTGCGGACGCTTATTCGCCATCGTTGAGGCCGCCGCCGAGGACGCGGTACAGGGTGACGACGTTGTTGCTGGCCGTGAGGCGGGCGGACACGAGCGACTTCTCGGCGTTATAGAGCGTGCGCTGGGCGTCGAGCGCGTTTAGAAACGTATCGACACCCTTGGTGTAGCGCGCTTCCGCCAGTTGATAGCTGTCGGCGGCGGCATCGACGAGGGCGCGTTGGGCGTCGAGTTGTTCCTGGATGGTGCCGCGGACGGCGAGGGCGTCGGCGACTTCCTTGAATGCGGTTTGTATGGCCAGCTCATATTGCGAGACATACAGATCGCGCTGGGCCTTGGCATAAGAAAGGTTCGCGATATTGGCGCCGCCGTTGAAGATGGGCAGCGTCAGGCTCGGCCCCACCGACCAGATCGATCCGCCATCGCTGAACAGATCCGAAAGCTCGGTGCTGGCAAGGCCGGTGCTCGCCGTGAGCGACAGGGAAGGGAAGAACGCCGCACGCGCCGCGCCGATATTTGCATTGGCCGATTTCAACTGATGCTCGGCTTGCAGGACATCGGGCCGTGACAGGAGCACGGAGGAAGATAAACCCGCTGGCACATCGGTGAGCCACTGATGGTTTTCGGGCAATTGCGCCGGCAGCAGCTCATCGGGCACCCGTCCGCCCGTCAGCAACTCCAGCGCATTCCTGTCCTGCGCAATCAAAGCGGTCGTGCTCGCAAGATCGGCGCGCGCTTGCTGATAGATCGTCTCGGCCTGCCTCACGTCGAGCCGCGAGGACACACCGGCTTCCAAACGTTTGCGGGTCACTTCCATCGAACGCTGCGCGCTCTCGACCGTTCGACGAGCCAGCTCCAGCTGGCTGTTGTCCGCCGCCAATGTGAGGTAGGCGCTGGCCGTCTCGGCGATCAAGCTGATGCGCGTCGCCCGGGCCGCCTCTTCGGTCGCGAGATACGATTCGAGCGCCGCCCTGGATAAGCTGCGCACGCGACCGAACAAGTCGATCTCGAACGCGCTCAAGCCAACGCTGGCCGTATAGAACTCGTTCTCGATCGGCGTGCCCGCGCCAGTAAAAGTGTTGACGCTCTTGGACCGCGTGGCGCTGATGTCGCTGTTGATTTGCGGAAACAGATCGGCGCGCTGGATACGGTACTGAGCCCGAGCCGCCTGAATATTCGCCAGCGCGCTGCGCAGGTCCCGATTGTTGGTGAGCGCCAGCTCGATGACCTTCTGCAGCTTTTCATCCCGGATGAACTCACGCCAGGGCAGATCCGCCGCCGTCTTCTCGCTCGCAAACGCCGGGTCATAGGCGGCGCCGCTGGGCCAGGTCTCCGCCACGGGAGCCGCGGGTCTTTCGTAGCGCGGCGCCAGGGTGCAGCCGGCCAACACCACGGACACCGCCGCAGTCAGCATCAAAGAAACATTACGCATGTTGAGCTCCTTCGCCCTGCACGCGCACGCCGGCGCTCTCCGGTTCACCCACGACATCGGAGCGATCTTTGAACAGCTTGCGCACCAGAACGAAGAACAGAGGCACCAGGAAGATGGCGAGCACCGTCGCCGTCAATGTGCCGCCGACCACGCCAGTGCCGATGGAGATACGGCTGTTCGCGCCCGCACCGGTGGACACGGCCAGCGGCATCACGCCAGCGACGAACGCGAGCGACGTCATGATGATGGGACGCAGACGCAGCCGGGCCGCTTCGACCGCTGCATCCACCAGGCTTGCGCCGCGCATGTAAGCGGCTTCCGCGAACTCGACGATCAAAATCGCGTTCTTGGCCGACAGACCGATGGTCGTCAGCAGCGCGACCTGGAAATAAACATCGTTCTCCAGCCCGCGCAGCGTGGCGCCGAGCACCGCGCCGACGACGCCGAGCGGGATCACGAGCATCACCGAGAACGGCACCGACCAGCTTTCATACAACGCGGCGAGACACAGGAACACGACCAGAATCGAAATGCTATAGAGCAGCAGCTTCTGTCCGCCGGCCAGCCGCTCCTGATATGACAGGCCGCTCCAGTCGAAGGCTGCGCCTGGCGGCAGCTTGCCGACCAGCTCTTCCATCTTGTCCATGGCCGTACCGGAGCTCACGCTGGGAGCGGCGGCGCCTTGGATGGAATAGGAAGCCAGTCCGTTATAGCGACTCAGATTCTCCGGACCGTAGGTCCACTGGGTGGTGGCAAAGGCGGAGAAGGGCGTCATCGTGCCGGACTCGCTCCGCACGTACCAGTGCGCCAGATCCTCGGGCGAGGAGCGAAACGGCGCGTCCGCCTGCATGTACACGCGCTTCACGCGAGCACGATCGATGAAGTCGTTCACATAAATGCCGGCCCACGCCGCGCTGAGCGATGTATTGACGTCGGCGAGCGACAAGCCGAGCGAGCTCGCCTTGGCCTGATCGATCTCCACATGCAGCTGCGGGGTATCCGGCAGCGCGCCCAGACGAACCGAGGAGAGCGTGGCGTCGGCGCGCGCGTGGTTGAGCAACTCATCGCGCATTTGTCTCAGCGTTTCGCGATCCGTGCCGGCGCCGGCCTGCAACTGGAATTCGAAGCCGCCCGACTGGCCGAGACCGGCGATGGAGGGCGGATTGAGCGAGAACACCTGCGCATCGCGAATCGTCGAGAACGCCATGGTCGCGCGCCGCGCGATGTTGTCGGCGCGATTCTCGGCCCCTTTGCGCTCGTTCCAGTGCTTCAGGTTCAGAAACGCCATGCCGGCGTTCTGGCCGCTGCCGCTGAAGTTGAATCCCGACAGCGTGAACATCGTGTTGATGTTGTCCTTCTCGTTCTCGAGGAAATATTTCTCGATGGTCTTGGCCACTTCCACCGTGCGCGAGATGGACGCGCCGGGCGGCAGCGTGAACTGCACCATCACCTGGCCCTGGTCCTCGGTGGGCAAGAAGCCGGTCGGCAAGCGCAACAGCAGCAAGCCCATCGCCAGCGTGATGGCGCCGAACACCAGCATGCCCTGCAGCGGGCGCTTGAGCACTTTGATCACGCCGTGCTCGTAGCGATTCACCGCGCGATCGAAGTTGCGATTGAACCAGCCGAAGAAGCCCCTTTGCTCCTGTTCGCCATGCACGTGCTTCAGAATCTGTGCGCACAACGCCGGGGTGAGGATCAGCGCCACGACCACCGACAGGATCATCGAGGACACGATGGTGATCGAGAACTGCCGGTAGATGACGCCGGTGGAGCCGCTGAAAAACGCCATGGGCAGGAACACCGCCGAGAGCACCGTGGCGATGCCAATCAGCGCCGGCGTGATCTCGCTCATGGATTTGAGCGTGGCGTCGCGAGGCCCGAGACCTTCCTCGCGCATGATGCGCTCGACGTTCTCCACCACCACGATGGCGTCGTCGACCAGCAAGCCGATGGACAGCACCATCGCGAACATGGTCAGCGTGTTGATGGAATAGCCGAACACCTGCAGCACACCAAACGTGCCCAACAGCACGACCGGCACGGCGATGGCCGGGATCAGCGTGGCCCGCCAGTTCTGCAGGAACACGAACATCACGATGACCACCAGCACGATGGCCTCGATCAGCGTCTTGACCACCTCTTCGATGGAGATCTTGATGAATGCGGTGCTGTCGCGCGGATAACCGAGCTCATAGCCTTCCGGCAGCGAGGGGCGCAGCTCATCGACCACCTTGCGCACGCCTTCCGCCGTGGTGAGCGCATTCGCACCGGGCGCCAGTTTCACCGCCAGGCCGGAGGCGGGATGGCCGTTGGCCCGGGGCACCGAGTCGTAGCTTTCGCTGCCGAGCTCGACGCGAGCGACATCGCCGAGTCGTACAGTCGCGCCGCTCGTATCGTGCTTCACGATGATGGCGCGGAACTGCTCGGGCGTTTGCAGCTTCGATTGCGCCGTCACTGTAGCGTTGAGCTGCTGCCCGGGCGGTGAGGGCAACCCGCCGATCTTGCCGGCCGACACCTGCGTGTTCTGCGATTCGATCGCGGCACGCACATCGCTCGGCATCAGGTTGTAGGAGAGCAGCTTGGCCGGATCGAGCCAGATGCGCATCGCATATTGCGAGCCGAACACCTGCACGCCGCCGACGCCGTGCACGCGCGCGATCGGGTCCTGCAGATTGCTGACCAGGAAGTCGGCGAGATCGCTGGCCGTGGCGCGATCGGTCGTGTCGGCGACGGCCACGATCATGAGGAAGTCGTTTTGTGACTTCACGACCGTCACGCCCTGTTGCTGCACCGAGGAGGGCAGACGCGGCAGCGCCTGCTGCACCTTGTTCTGCACCTGGACCTGAGCGGTGTCCGGATTGGTGCCCTGGTCGAAGGTCACTTGAATGGACGATTGACCGTTCGAGCTGCTGGAGGAGGAGAAATACAACAAACCGTCCAGGCCCGTGAGCTGCTGCTCGATGACCTGAGTGACGCTGTTTTCAACCGTTTCCGCCGACGCGCCGACGTAGGTGGCGCTGATGGCGACGGTCGGTGGCGCGACATCCGGGTACTGCGCGACCGGCAGCGACGTGATCGCCGCCGTGCCGGCCAGCATGATGACGATGGCGATCACCCACGCGAAGATGGGACGCCCGACGAAGAATTTTGCCAGCATGATCAGCCTCCCGAGGTGGCCGGGGCGGCTTCGGCGGCCGCGGCCTTGGCGCCGGAGCCTACGTCCACGGGATTCACAGTGTCGCCGACGCGAATCTTGTTGGTGCCTTCAACGATCAGCCGATCGCCGACTGCGAGGCCCTGGCTGATCAGCCAGCGATCGCCGATGGCGCGCTCGGCCACCAGCGTGCGCTGCTCGACCTTGTCGTCGGGCGTGAGCACGAGCGCCGTGGCGTTACCTTTCAAATCGCGAGTGACACCCTGCTGAGGCGCAAGAATGGCGTGCGTGTTGGTTGCCTGATCGAGCACGGCGCGAACATACATTCCCGGCAGCAGCACGCCATCGGGATTCGGGAACTCGGCGCGCAAGGTGACCGAGCCGGTGGAAACATCGACCGCCACTTCGGCGAATTTCATGGAGCCGGGATGCTGGTACGCCGAGCCGTCCTCCAGTTTCAGATGCACCTTGGCGCGGCCGGACTTCATGCCCGTCTCGCCCATCAGCCGGCGCAGCTTCAGCATCTCCGCGCTCGACTGCGTCATGTCCACATAGATGGGATCGAGTGTGCGAATCGTGGCCAGCGCCGTTTCCTGATTGGCGGTGACCAGCGCGCCGGGGGTGATCGAGGAGATGCCGATGCGGCCGGAGATCGGCGCGCGCACCCGGGTGTATTCCAGGTTGATCTGCGCGCTCGCGAGCGTCGCCTGCATCTGTGCGACCTGGGCGACTGCCTGTGCATGCGCGGTCTTGGCATCGTCCGCTTCCTGCTGTGACACGCCTTCGATGGCGAGCAACTCGCTGTAGCGCTGATCTTTCAAGCGAGCGGCATCGACCGCGGCCTTGGCGTTGGCGAGGGCGGCTTTCGCCTCAGCCACCGCGGCTTCATACGGCGCAGGATCGATTTCATAGAGCACCTCGCCGGCTTTGACCTGCGCGCCTTCCTCGAAGCGACGCGACTTGATGATGCCCGACACCTGCGGCCGCACCTCGGACATGAGATAGGGCCGGGTTCGGCCGGCCAGCTCCGACTGCAGCACCAGCGGCTGGGGCTGGACGGTGATGTAGCCCACCTCTGTGGCGGGGCGCTGCGGACCGCCGGCCTGGTCTTTCCCACAACCGGTCAAGCCCACGCCGAAGGTGAAGAGCAGAAGCGCGAATCGAGTCAGTGATTTGGCAGTGGGGCGGGACATTGGGCTGGACAGCGAAAAAGACATTGAACTAATCTGCGGTCGAAACTGAGTGTGAACGTTCATTCTCACTCTAGTATGCCCGAGCCCCCGGGCGCGCGCCCAGAGGCAGATTGTGAAAACATTGTGAACATGGCTTTGCCTAAGGAAAACAAACGTCCGGTCAAGCAGTTACGCGATCAGGTCCGACGCGACCAGATCGTCGCCGCGGCGCGCGCCTGCGTGGTCCGCCACGGGTTCCACGCGGCCAGCATGGGCCAGATTGCGGCCGAAGCGCACATGAGCGTCGGTCAGATCTATCGCTACTTTCCCAGCAAGGAAGCCATCATCCACGCCATCGTGGAGGACATCGTGGCGCGCCGTGTGGAGTGGATGATCGACAAGGATCGGCGGATCGACTTCGCGGCTCGCTTTGCTCATCGCGGTCATGTGGATGCCTCCGAGGACGAGCGCAGCGAACGCGTCCTGCTGCTGGAAATCACTGCCGAGGCCACTCGCAATCCGGCGGTCGCCGAAATCGCCCGCGCCGCCGATCGGCGCCTTCGCGATCAAGCGGTCGAGCTCGTCAGGGCCATGTTCCCGGAGCTTTCGCTCGAGGAGGCCGAGGCGCGAGTGGAGTTCGTCAGGGTGCTCTCGGAGGGTAGCGCGTTTCGCAGCGTGACCGAACAGATTGCCGCGCCGGCGCTGCTGGAAAGCATTTATCGAGATGCGCTCGAGCGGGTGTTTCCCGGCATGGGCGAGCGGGGCTTGCCCTAGCCCGCTACAATTGCACGCTCACCATCATCAATTCAGCCGGGGTTCCGGCTCCGGAGGGCGTCGTAGAATGATCTCTGCTCAAGAAGCGCTGCAGCGCTTGCGCGACGGCAACCATCGATTCGTGTCGAGCATCGGCAGCGGTGAGATGCACCTGAATCTGGCCCGAGGCGTGGAGCTGATTCAGCAGCAACAGCCGATCGCCATCATTCTCGGTTGCTCGGATGCACGCGTGCCCGCGGAGATCGTGTTCGATCAGGGGCTGGGCGATCTGTTCGTGATTCGCGTGGCCGGCAACGTCGTGGCGCCTTCGCAGGTGGGCAGCGTCGAGTTCGCCGCGTCGCGCTTCAACACGCGCCTGGTGGTGGTGCTGGGACATTCCACCTGTGGCGCGGTGCTCGCGACCATCGAAGAGTTGCAGCGGCCGGCGGAGAATCAATCCATCAACCTGCGCTCCATCGTGGATCGCGTGCGCCCCTCGGTGGAAACCCTGCTCAAGACCGAGCTCAAGAACGATCTTCCTTCGCTGGTGAAACACGCCGTGCGCTCCAACGTGCGCGCGTCGGTCGATCACTTGCGGCATGGCTCGGCGGTGCTCGAGCAATTGATCCGCCACGAGGGCCTGATGGTGGTCGGCGCCGAATATTCTCTCGAAACAGGTGTGGTCGAATTCTTCGATGGCGTGTGACGCGGATGTGACTTTCATGGCGCGCGCCATCGAACTGGCGCGCCAGGCTGAAGGCGCGGGCGAGGTTCCCGTCGGGGCGGTGATCGTCAAGGACGGCGTCATCGTCGGCGAAGGCTGGAATCGACCCATCAGCACCAACGATCCGACCGCGCACGCCGAGATCATCGCGCTGCGAGCCGCTGCGCAGAATCTCTCGACCTATCGACTGCTGGACACCACGCTCTATGTAACATTGGAGCCGTGCGCCATGTGCGCCGGCGCGATGGTTCATGCCCGGGTGAAACGTCTGGTGTACGCCGCCACCGACCCGCGGGCCGGCGCGTCCGGCTCGATCTTCAACATCACCCAACATCCGGTCCTGAACCATCGGCTGGAATGTGAAGGCGGCGTGCTCGGCGAGGATTGCGCGGCCCTGCTCAGGGCGTTTTTCGTCGCGCGGCGCTGAGCGCTTTTTGCGGTAATATAGCTGTCAGCCAGCCCCGGTTCGCACCGAACCTCAGCCAGCCAGATCCGTTCAGGAACGCTGGAGACCACAATGCGAATCGGAGTCAGAAGGGCCGTGGCGCTGGCCGTCGCCACCGCCAGTGGCGCAAGTTACGCCCAATCCCCCACAGATCTGGCCGGGCAGACGCTCGAAACCCTGGTGATCACCGCCAAGCGCGCCGATCGCGTCAGCAAGGGCGCCACCGGTCTGGACATGGATATTGCCGAGACGCCGCAATCCATCAGTGTGGTGAGCGCCGAGCAGATGAACGACTTCGGCGCCGACGACATCAACGAAGCGTTGCGGCTGGTGACCGGCATCAACGTCGAGGAATGGGAAACCAACCGCACCAACTACATGGCGCGCGGTTTCGAAATCAAGAACACTCAGGTCGACGGCGTCGGCCTGCCCAACGACTGGGGCATCGTTCACGGCGCCATGGATTCCTTCGGCTACGAAAAGATCGAAGTGATTCGCGGCGCCAACGGCTTGCTGACCGGCGTGGGCAATTCCTCCGGCACCATCAACTATGTTCGCAAGCGTCCCACCAACTCTGCCCAGGGCAGCATCGGATTGAGCGCCGGCTCGTTCGAGCAGCGAAGGGTCGAGGCCGACTATTCGACGCCGTTCACCGCCGATGGCAAGTGGGCGGGTCGGCTGGTGGTCGCAAGCGAAGATCAAGATTCCTATGTGCGCGGCCTGAGCAACGATCGCACCTTCGTTTACGGCGTGGTGGACGGTCAGCTCGGTGAGCGCTCCACGTTGACGCTCGGCGCGTCCTACCAGGATGCGAACACCGATGGAAATATGTGGGGCGCGCTGGTGCTGGCATACACCGATGGCACCCAGGCCGAGTTCGGCCGCAGCGCGTCGACCGCGCTCGATTGGACGTTCTGGGACACCGAGAACACCACGGCGTTCGCCGAATATACCTTCGCGCTCGCCGACGCCTGGGACTTGAAGCTCACTTATAACTATCGCAAGTACCAGGACGACAGCAAGTTGTTCTTCGCCTTCACCAACGAAGGCATCGATCGCGAGACCGGCCTGGGACTGTGGGGCTTTCCGGGCAGCTGGCCCACCGAGGACGAGGCGCACATGTTCGAGCTGTCCTTGAGCGGCAGGTTCGAGCTGTTCGGCCGCGAGCACGAGGCGATGCTCGGCCTCAATCACTCGAGCAGCGAACATCTGCAATTGTTCCGGCCCGTGGATGTGAACGATCCCGCCTGGGGCGAGCTGCCGCCGTTTCCTTATCCGGGCGACGCCTTCGCCGAGCCGGTGTGGGGCGCGGCCCAAGTGGACAGCCGCACAGAGCAGACGCTCAAGCGCGCCTTCGGCGCGACGCGTTTCAACGTCACCGACAAGCTGCGCGCCATCGTCGGCTTCAACTATTCCGAGTATCAGCGCGACGGTCATCAGAGCCTGGTGCTGTTCGATCAGCGCGAAAGCGAGCTCAGCCCGTACGCCGGTCTGACGTACCAGCTGCTCGGCAATCTCATGGTCTACGGCAGCTACTCGGATATCTATCAGCCGCAGGACCAGTACGACATCAACGATCGCTATCTGGTGGCCTCCAAGGGCTTGAACTACGAAGTGGGCCTGAAGGCCGAATGGCTCGATGAGCGCTTGCTGACCACCCTGGCGCTGTTCGAAGCCGAGCAGGAAGATCTGGCCACTTTCGCCGGTCAGCACCCGGACGGGCAGTACTACTACGAAGGCGTCGATGTGAATTCCAGGGGCATCGAACTGGAGGTCGTGGGTCGCATCGGTGAGCATGTCAATCTGGTGCTCGGCTATACCACGCTGCAGCTCGAAGACGAGCAGGATCAGGATGTCTACGAGTGGGTGCCCCGCCGAACCGCGAACATCGCGTTGAGCGCGCGTCTGCCCAGCTTCACGGCGCTGTCGTTCGGCGTGAATGGCCGCTGGCAAAGCGACATCTCCAAGCTGGATGAGTACACCAACGTGGTCATCCGGCAGGACAGCTACACGACGCTCAATGCGTTCGCGCGGTGGGATGTCACGCAGAATCTGCACGTGCGGGCGAACGTGCGCAATATCACGGATGAGAAGTACATCACCAGCTTGTATCAGGTGGGCTATTACGCCGCGCCCCGCAACTACGAGTTCGGCGTGGGCTACAAATTTTAGTATGGCTGACGCGGAGCGGCGTCATGCCGCTCCGCTTGCTTCATCCCAGTTGTTGCGCGGTCTCGCGCAGAATTGTAAGCAGGCGCCCCTGCGTCTGAGTCGGACGCCAGTCCTCCCGCACGGTCAATCCAATGTTTCGTACGACTGTGCCTGCCGGGTGCTGCAGGCACACCAACATGCCGGCTTGCAGCTCGTAGTGAACCTGGTTGTTCGATGACAGCATCATGTGATCGCCTTCCATGAGGAAGGCGCGCGCCGCGCCCAGCGAATTGCATTCGATGAACCTTTGTGGCGGCTCGATGCCGAGATCGTTGAACAACGCGTCGAAATGCACACGCAAAGGCGAGGTGGCGCGCGGTGCGATCCAGGGATAGCTCGACAAATCGGCGGCGGTGAGCTTGCGGCGCCTGGCCAATGGATGCTGGGCGCGAACCACGATCGACAAAGGATCGTCGAACAGGTGCTCCTGAACGATGCCGGCGCTGATGCGCAGATCGCGCAATGCGCCGATCAGAAAATCGGCCTGGCCGGATTGAAGCGCGGCGAGCAAATGCTCGTAGGTGCCTTCCATGATGGAGACCGCATGTTCCGCGTGCTCGCGCGTGAATTGAATCAGCGCGCTGGGCAGCAGGAAACTGCGGGCGAGCGGCATCGCGCCGATGACGGTGCTGCCGGACTCGCGACCGCGCAGTGCATCGATGTCCGCCTGCGCTTGTGAGATCTCTACGAAAGCTCGATGAGCCCGGCGCGAAAGTTTCTCCGCCTCGCGTGTCGGCACGACGCCGTAGCTGGTCTTCTCGAACAGCGTTGCGCCCAATGTTTGCTCCAACGTCCGCGCAGCGCGATGCATGGTGGGCTGGGATACGCCACTTGCGCGGGCGGCATGGGTGAAGTTACGGAACTCGACGAGCTTGGTCAGCGAGGCCAGCTGGGCGCCGCTCACGCGTCGAAACAGTTGCTCGCGCTCGGCGGTGCTCTGTTCAACTTTCGCCAGCTCCTGGATTCCGTCTCGGAGCTGGCCGAGCGCCCGCGCGATACGATCCGCACAGATTGCGCCGGCCGGCGTCGGCTGCATGCCCGAGCTGGTTCGAGTGAACAGCGATGCGCCGAAATACCGCTCGATGGCGGCAATCGCCTGGGTGACCGCCGATTGTGTCAGATGCATGTTCATGGCTGCGGCGCTGATGCTGCCGCTCAGCACGACTTCGTGGAAGGCCTGCAGGTGGCGTAGATTGGGTATTGCCATGGTCCGAGCGTGGCTGCGATTGCCCTGACCACTATAGCAATCTCTAATACCACGACGCGACTTTGAATAGGTGCCTGGCGCGCCGTTGCCACAGAATGATCAGTGGGGCAGGCCGCCGAGTTCTGTCGCAGGGAACAAAACCGGCTCGCGGCCCGCGAGTCATCAGCTGGGGGATTGCAATGCTTCAAGAGCGGACCGCGCTCGTCCAGGCGCCCAACGTGGTCATCACGGTGGCGCTGTGCTTCCTCGTCGCCGTGGTAGAAGGTTTCGATATCCAGGCGATGGGCGTGGCCGCGCCGCGGCTGGCGCCGCAGTTCGGCTTCAACCCTGCGGAAATGGGCTGGATTTTCGCCATCAGCAACATCGGCCTGGTGATCGGCGCGAGCTGCGGCGGCTGGCTGGCCGACCGGGTGGGTCGCAAGCCGGTTTTCATCGGCGCGGTGGTGTCGTTCGGCATCTTCACCTTGCTCACCTCTCTGGTCGGCACGTTCTGGGCGTTTTTCGTGGTGCGTTTTTGCGCCGGGCTGGGCTTCGGCGCCGCGCTGCCCAACATGATGGCGCTCGCGGCCGAAGTGAGCGCGCCGGAGAAGCGAGCCTCGACCGCCGCCGTCATGTTTTGCGGCATGCCGCTGGGCGGTGGCACGTCGGCGCTGTTGACCCAGTTGCTGCCGCCGGATTTCGATTGGCGCGTGTTGTTCGAGATTGGCGGCATCCTGCCGCTGCTGCTGGCCCCGGCGATCTATTTCCTGATGCCCGAAACCCTCGACAAGAGCAGCCTCGCGGGCAAGCCACGCACCAACGTGTTCGCGGCGTTGTTTGCCGACGGCCGCACGCCCGTGACGTTGCTGCTGTGGCTGGCCTTCCTGCCGACACTGTTGATTCTCTATCTCATCTTGAACTGGCTGCCGACCCTGGTGGTGGCCAACGGGCTGGATCGCTCGGTCGCGCCACAAGCGTCGCTGGCCTTCAACTTTGCGAGCGTGGCCGGCGCGCTGGTGTTCGGCAAAATGGTGGATCGACTGGATACGCGCTGGCCGATGGTCTCGGCGTATCTCGGCTTGATCGTTTCCTTGATTGCTCTCAGCGCTGCGAGCGGCCTGGAAATGACATTGCTATTGAGCGGCGCGGCGGGATTCTTCCTGCTCGGCGCGAATTACGCGTTATACGGCGTCGCGGCCACTTATTACCCGAAGAGCGTGCGAGGCACCGGCTCCGGCGCGAGCGTTGCCGTCGGTCGCGTCGGCTCCTTCGTCGGTCCGCTGTTGGCAGGCATGTTGCTGGGATCGGGCATGAGCGCGAGCGGCGTCGTGCAATACATGGTCCCGGTGGCTGCGCTCGCGGGCGCGGCGGTGTTGGGCTTGAGCTTTTTCCGACGGCCGGCGGAGTGATGCAGCTCTATAGCGTTCCCTAATAGCCTGGCGAGAAATTGAATTGGCCGGGCAGGGCAGGCTGGCGCGACACTTGAGCGTGGAGGATGAAATGTCAGTGGTAGTCACAAAGATTCAGCGGGCCGAGCGTCGTGTGATCGATGGATTGGCCGAGTCCGGGGTCGCGACCGTGCACGAGGCGCAAGGCCGCACCGGTCTGCTGGCGCCGTACATGCGTCCGATTTACGCCGGCGCACGCATTGCTGGATCGGCCGTCACTGTAAGCATTCCGCCGGGCGACAACTGGATGATCCACGTCGCCGTCGAGCAGTGCAGTGAAGGTGACATCCTGGTGGTCGCGCCGACCTCGGCCTCTGATACGGGCTACTTCGGCGAGTTGCTGGCGTGCTCGCTCATGGCGCGCGGCGTGCGCGGGCTCATCATCGAAGCCGGGGTTCGCGACGTGAAAGATCTGACCGCTATCGGCTTTCCGGTCTGGTCGAAGTTCGTGTCCGCCCAGGGCACGGTCAAAGAAACATTGGGCAGCGTCAACGTGCCCATCGTGTGCGCCGGCGCCGCGATCAAGCCCGGCGACGTCATCGTCGCCGACGATGACGGCGTGTGTGTCGTGCCACGCGAGAAGGCGGCGAGCGTGCTGGAAGCATCGACTGCGCGCGAGAAGAAGGAAGCGGGCGTGCGTGCGCGGCTCAAAGCCGGCGAGCTCGGCCTGGACATCTATGGCATGCGTCAGCGGCTGGCGGAGAAAGGTCTGAAGTACGTCGATTCGCTGGAATGACGCCATGCTGAAGTCGATTCCTTGCACCTTGATGCGCGGTGGCACCTCGAAGGGGTTGTACTTCCACGAGCGTGACCTCCCTGCCGAGCGCGAACGTCGCGATCGACTGCTGCTGGCGGCGATGGGCTCGCCGGACGTGCGGCAGATCGACGGCGTCGGCGGTGCGCATCCGCTGACGAGCAAGGTCGCGATCATTCGCAAATCGACCGTTGGTCACGCCGATGTGGACTATCTGTTCCTGCAAGTGGTGGTCGACAAGGCCGAGGTCAGCGACAGCCAGAACTGCGGCAACATCCTCGCCGGCGTCGGGCCTTGGGCCATCGAGCAGGGACTCGTGCCCATCCACGGCGATGTGACGCCGGTGCGCATTCACATGTTGAACACGGCGAGCATTGCAGTGGCTCACGTGCCGACGCCGAACGGCGCCGTTGAGTACGAAGGCGAGGCGCGCATCGACGGCGTGCCCGGCACTGCCGCAGCCATTCCTCTGGAATTCCTGGACGTGGCGGGATCGAGTTGCGGGTCGTTGTTGCCCACCGGCTCGGCGGTCGATGAGATCGACGGCGTGTCGGTGACCTGTATCGATAACGGCATGCCGGTCGTCGTGCTGCGCGCTGGAGACTTTGGCGTCTCTGGCGATGAAACACCCGAGCAGCTGGAGAGCAACGCGACGTTGAAGTCCAGGATCGAAGCGATCCGGCTTGCGGTCGGCCCTCGCATGAACCTGGGCGATGTCACCAGGAAGACAGTTCCCAAGATGTGCCTGGTGTCTGCGCCCCGTCAGGGAGGCGCGATTTCGACTCGCACCTTCATCCCGCATCGGGTGCATGAAAGCATCGGCGTATTGGGCGCCGTGAGTGTCGCCACGGCCTGCGTCATCCCCGGCTCGGTGGCCGCGGAAGTCACGAAGCTTCAAGGCGACGGGGCCGCCAAGCGCATCGAGGTCGAGCATCCGACGGGATTCTTCACGGTCGATATCGAAGTCGAAATCGATGCCGGCAAGATCGACGTGCGTCGCTCTGCGCTGTTGCGCACGGCGCGCAAGCTCATGAGTGGCGAAGTGTTCGTGCCCGGCGCGCTGTGGAGCGGCTCATGAGCGCGATCCAACGGATTTGCCTGCTGGGCTTCGGCGAAGTCGGGCAGACGCTGGCATCGGATTTCCGTGCGGCGGGCGTGACTCGGCTCGTTGCATTCGACCTGCTGTTTCAGGATCCGCAAAGCGCATGCTCGCAGGCGGCGAAAGCGGCCGATGTGCGTATGGCAGCGAGCGCTGCTGAAGCCGCGGCCGAGGCGGATTTGATCATCAGCGCCGTAACCGCCGCTCAGGATCTCGCCGCCGCTCGCTCCGTCGCAGGCGCGGTCAAGCCGGGCGGATATTTCCTCGATGTGAATTCGGTCTCGCCCGGTGTGAAGGCCCAGGCGGCGGATCTGATCGATGTCGGCGGCGCGCGCTATGTCGAGGCCGCCATCATGTCGCCCATCTCGCCCAAGCGCGTCGGCTCGCCGATGCTGTTCGGCGGTAAACACGCGGAGCAGTTTCTGCCACTCGCGCAGCAGCTGGGTTTCACTGGCGCACGGTTCTTTTCCGATCAGATCGGTCGGGCCTCCGCGGCCAAGATGTGTCGCAGCGTGATGATAAAAGGCATGGAGTCTCTGCTGACCGAGTCGCTGCTCGCCGCGCGTCACTACGGTGTGGAGGCCACGGTGATCGATTCGCTGCGGAATCTGTTCCCGGCCGCCGATTGGTCGGCCCTGGCGCGCTACATGATCTCGCGCTCGCTGATTCACGGTCGCCGCCGAGCCGAGGAGATGCGCGAAGTCGCACAAACCGTGCGTGAAGCGGGCATGCAACCCCACATGAGCGCGGCGTCGGCGCAGCGCCAGGATTGGGCCGCGGCGTATCGTGACGCGGCCGCGATCGAAGACCTCGAACCGATGCTGGATGCGGTGCTGGCGCGCGCCCACGCAGAGAACACGGCGGAGTAAACGTCATGCTGATTATCGATTGTCACGGTCACTACACGACTGCGCCCGATGCGCACCAGAAGTTTCGCGATCAGCAGCTGGCGCGGCTGAAGGACCCTTTAGCGCCGTCGCCGACGCCCGCTCGCATCAGCGACGATGAGATCCGCGAGACCATCGAGAAGAACCAGCTCAAGTTGCAAAGGGAGCGCGGCGCCGATATCACGATCTTCTCGCCACGCGCCTCGGCCATGGCGCACCACGTGGGCGATGAGGAGGTCTCGCAGCAGTGGACGCGCGCCTGTAACGATCTGATCAAGCGCGTGGTCGATCTGTATCCGCAGAACTTCGTGGGCGTGTGTCAGCTGCCGCAATCGCCAGGCGTGCCCATCTCGCATTCGGTGAGCGAGCTGGAGCGGTGCGTGAAGGAGCTGGGCTTCGTGGGCTGCAATCTGAATCCCGATCCGTCCGGCGGTCATTGGAACGCGCCGCCGCTCACCGACAAACATTGGTATCCGTTCTACGAGAAGATGGTCGAGCTCGACGTGCCGGCCATGATTCACGTGTCGGCGTCATGCAATCCCAACTTTCATGCCACCGGCGCGCACTACATCAACGCCGACACCACGGCGTTCATGCAATTCATTCAAGGCGACCTGTTCAAGGATTTTCCAACCTTGCGGTTCATCATTCCGCACGGTGGCGGCGCGGTGCCGTATCACTGGGGTCGCTATCGCGGTCTTGCGGACATGCTCAAGCGCCCGCCGCTGGATCAGCACGTGATGAAGAACGTGTTCTTCGACACCTGCGTGTATCACCAGCCCGGCATTGACCTGCTGGTGAAGGTCATCGACATCGAGAATATTCTGTTCGGCTCGGAGATGGTCGGCGCGGTGCGTGGCATCGATCCGCAGACCGGGCACTACTTCGACGACACCAAGCGTTACATCGACGCCTTGAGCATCCCGGAGGCCGACAAGCGTCGCATCTTCGAAGGCAATGCGCGGCGCGTGTTCCCCAAGTTGGACGCGATTCTGCGGGCGCGAGGTCAATAAGCTCATGGCGGCGTTTCAAATGGATCGCGACTGGCTCGTGTTTCATCCCTCGCCCAGCAAGCCGGCGTTCCGGCCGCCGCCGGGCGCGGTGGATGCGCACTGTCACGTGTTCGGGCCGGGCGATGTGTTTCCGTACGCGCCCGAGCGCAAGTACACCCCTTGCGATGCGCCCAAGGAGAAGCTGTGGGAGCTGCGGGATTACCTGGGATTCGAGCGCAACGTCATCGTGCAGGCGACCTGCCACGGCGCCGACAATCGCGCGCTCGTCGATGCGCTCAAAGCATCGAACGGACGTGCACGCGGCGTCGCGACGGTGAAGCACGATGTGACCGACGAAGAGTTGCGGGCGCTCGACGCTGCGGGTGTGCGCGGTGTGCGCTTCAACTTCGTCAAGCGCCTGGTCGACACCACGCCGCGCGAAGTGCTGCGCTCGATCGCCGAGCGCATCCAACCCTTGGGCTGGCACATCGTCATCTACTTCGAGGCGCAGGAGCTGCCGGAGCTGTATGACTTCTTCACGTCGCTGCCGACCACGGTGGTGGTCGATCACATGGGGCGGCCCGATGTCACTCAACCCCTCGACGGTCCGGAGTTCGAGCTGTTCATCCGCCTGCTGCGTGAGAACCCGAATTTCTGGTCCAAGGTGAGCTGTCCGGAGCGGCTGTCGAAGCGCGGCCCGGACGCCTATGAGGACGTGGTTCCGTTCGCGCGCCGTGTGGTTGAAACATTTCCGGACCGCGTGCTGTGGGGCACCGACTGGCCGCATCCGAACATGAAGTCGCATATGCCGGACGACGGCAAGCTGGTGGACTTCATTCCGAAGATCGCCCCCACGGTCGAGTTGCAGCGTAAGCTGCTGGTGGACAATCCGATGGCCCTGTACTGGAGTCGCTGATATGGCGCTGGACAAACCCTACCAAGGCCTGCCGGGCACGACCATTTTCGATGCCGATCAGGCGCGCAAGGGGTATCACCTGAATCAGTTCTGCATGTCGCTGATGAAGGCGGAGAACCGCGAGCGTTTCAAAGCCGACGAGCGCGCCTATCTGGACGAGTGGCCGATGAGCGAGGAACAGAAAGAAGCGGTCCTGGCGCGCGATCTGAATCGCTGCATCGAGCTCGGCGGCAACATCTATTTCCTCGCCAAGATCGGCGCCACCGACGGCAAGAGCTTTCAATACATGGCGGCCAGCATGACTGGCATGACGCAAGAGGAATACGCCAGGATGATGTTGCAAGGAGGGCGCGCGCCGGGCAGCCCGGTGCGTGATCCACGGGAGAATCGTTGATGGCCACCATTACCGCCAGTGTTTATACCTCGCACGTCCCTGCGATCGGCGCCGCGCTGGATCTCGGCAAGACCGGCGAGGAGTACTGGAAGCCGCTGTTCGCGGGCTACCAGCCCTCGCAGGCCTGGATGAAGGACAACAACCCGGATGTGATCTTCCTGGTCTACAACGATCACGCGACCGCGTTCAGCCTGGACTTCATTCCCACCTTCGCGATCGGCTGCGCGGCCGAGTATCGTCCGGCGGACGAGGGGTGGGGGCCGCGACCGGTGCCGGTGGTGAAAGGTCATCCGGAGCTGGCCGCGCACATCGCGCAGTCGGTGATTCAGGACGACTTCGATCTCACCATCATCAATCGCATGGATGTGGATCACGGCCTGACGGTGCCTTTGTCGCTGATGTGCGGTCAGGTGGCCGAGTGGCCGTGCCCCGTCATTCCATTTGCGGTCAACGTGGTGCAGTACCCGGTGCCGTCGGGGCGGCGCTGTTTCAATCTCGGTCGCGCCATTCGCAAGGCGGTGGCCCTTTATGACCAGCCGTTGAAGGTGCAGATCTGGGGCACCGGCGGCATGAGCCATCAGCTGCAAGGGCCGCGTGCGGGACTGATCAATCGCGAGTGGGACAACAAGTTCCTGGATCGCCTGATTGCCGAGCCCGAGCAGCTCGCCGATGTGCCGCACATCGAATATGTGCGCGAGGCGGGCTCCGAAGGCATCGAGCTGGTGATGTGGCTGATCGCGCGCGGGGCGATGAGCGACCAGCCGCCTCGGGTGGCGCACCGCTTCTACCATGTGCCGGCGAGCAACACGGCCGTCGGGCACCTGATTCTGGAGAATTCGCAATGAGCACCATCAGAGTCGCGCTGGCCGGCGCGGGCGCCTTCGGCGTCAAGCATCTGGAAGGCATGCAGAACATCGCGGGCGTGCAGGTGACCTCGTTGGTCGGGCGCGAGTTGGACAAGACGCAGGAGGTCGCAAAGAAGTTCTCGGTGGGTCATGTGACGACCGAGCTTGCGGAGAGCCTGGCGCGTCCCGATGTCGATGCCGTGATTCTGTGCACGCCGACACAGATGCATGCGTCGCAGGCGCTCGCCTGCATGAAGGCGGGCAAGCATGTGCAGGTGGAGATTCCGCTCGCCGATCGTTGGGAGGATGCGCAGGCGGTCGCCAATCTGCAGAAGCAGACGGGGCTGGTGTGCATGGTCGGTCACACACGGCGCTTCAACCCTTCGCATCAGTATCTGAACAAACGATTGCGCGCCGGTGAGCTGAAGATTCAGCAGATGGACGTGCAGACGTACTTCTTCCGTCGCACCAATACCAATGCATTGGGCCAGCCCAGGTCGTGGACGGACCACCTGCTGTGGCATCACGCGGCGCATACGGTGGATCTGTTCCGCTATCAGACAGGCGAGGAGATCACGATTGCGCATGCGATCCAGGGGCCGAAGCATCCGCAGCTTGGCATCGCCATGGACATGTCGATTCAGATGAAGACCTCGTCCGGGGCGATTTGCACGCTGTCCCTGTCGTTCAACAACGATGGGCCGTTGGGAACGTTCTTCCGCTACATCTGCGACAACGGTACTTACATCGCCCGCTACGACGATCTGGTGAATGGCCGCGAAGAGAAGATCGACGTGTCCAAGGTCGATGTCTCCATGAACGGCATCGAGCTGCAGGACCGCGAATTCTTCGCCGCCATCCGCGAGCAACGCGAGCCCAACTCGAGCGTGCATCAGGTGCTGCCGTGCTATCGCACGCTGCATGAGTTGGAACAGCAGTTGCAGGCGCAGGAATGAATCGGCGAACCCTTGCCGGCCGAGCCGTGGCCGAAGTCGGGCTCGGGTGCATGAATCTCAGTCATGCGTACGGCGTGCCGCCGGAGCCGGCGGTGGGCAAGGCGTTGTTGCATGCGGCGCTGGATCTCGGGGTGGATCATTTCGATACGGCGGCGTTGTATGGCTTCGGCCGGAATGAGGAGCTGGTCGGGGAGGCGTTGCAGCCGTTCCGGCAGCGCATATTCCTGGCCAGCAAGTGCGGGATGACGGGCGTCGATGGCAAGCGGGTCATCGATGGCCGGCCGCAGATGCTGAAGCAGACCTGCAAGGACTCGTTGCGTCGGCTGCGCACCGATGTCATCGATCTCTATTACCTGCATCGTTGGGACAAGCGTGTGCCGATCGAGGAGAGCGTCGGCGCGCTCGCCGATCTCGTTCGGGAAGGTCACATACGATCCGTCGGGTTATCGGAGGTTTCCGCGCAGACGCTGCGGAAGGCGCACACCGTGCATCCGATCGCGGCCGTGCAGAGCGAATATTCGCTGTGGACCCGAAATCCTGAGATCAACTTGCTGACTGCCTGTCGCGAGCTGAATATCGCCCTCGTCGCGTTCTCGCCGCTCGGCAGAGGATTTCTCGCCGGCAGCGTCACCGACCCACGTGACTTCGTGGAAAAGGACATCCGGCGCGCCATGCCGCGATTCCAATCGCCGCACTTCGGCCGCAATCGCAAGCTGCTCGATCAATTCAATCGCGTGGCCTGGCAAGCAGGCTGCACGCCCGCGCAGCTCGCCATCGCATGGCTATTGAGCAAAGCGCCTTTCGTGCTGCCCATCGTCGGCACCACCTCGCTCGAGCATCTCAAAGAGGACCTCGCCGCCGCAAACGTCAACGTTTCCGCGGAAACGTTGCAAACGCTCGAACCGCTCATCAACGCTGACACCGTCAGCGGCCCGCGCTACGCCCCGGAGACACTAGCCGAGATCGACACGGAAGAGACCCCGCGCGCCGGCTGACAAAGAAGTTCGTCGCGAGAAAAGAGTCTCGGAAGTTTGTCGCTGTCGCCCGTCCGTTTCCGCGGAAACGCCGTCGACAAAGCAGCCGACGTCTCGGCGACGTCAGCAAGCAAGCCGCACGTCTGGGCGCCTCGGGAATGCAAGCCGACGTCTCGGCGCCGTCCGGCAATGCAAGCCGCACGTCTCGACGCCGTCGGCAATGCAAGCCGCACGTCTCGACGCCGTCGGCAATGCAAGCCGCACGTCTCGACGCCGTCGGCAATGCAAGCCGCACGTCTCGGCGCCGTCAGCAATGCAAGCTGCACGTCTCGACGCCGTCGGCAATGCAAGCCGCACGTCTCGACGCCGTCAGCAATGCAAGCCGACGTCTCGGCGCCATCGGGAGGGGGATGTGTTCTCCCGGCAAATGGGATCAACAGGGACGTTGACCCAATAGCGCTACATGGACGTACAAGCAGCGCGCGAGCGACAGCGACGCGCGGCGGGTGCAGCGGTGCCGGGAGAACACATCCCCCTCCCGACGGTGCGAGCCACCGCGCTTCTTCTCCGAATTACCCCTGAGCTGTGCGCTGCTGTTTCTGACGATACGCGACCGGCGACAACCCGGTGCGCTGAGCGAAGAAGCGAGAGAAATACGCGGGGTCGGGGAAACCGCAGGCTTCCGCGATCATCCCGACGCTCATGCCCGTATAAAGCAACGTTCGCTTCGCCTCGAGCAAGCGACGCGCGTTGAGAAGGGCGAGAGGAGAGCTGGCCGTACTGCGAACGCAGGCCTGACGCAAACGCTCCGAGCTGACGCACAGGCGACGCGCGTAATCGGCGACTTTGAGCGACGAGCGAAAGTGCTCCTCGACGAGCGCGCGATACTTCGAAGCAAGCACCGAGTCCGCCCCGGTATTGCGCTCCGTATCCGGCGACAGCTGCAATCTACGACGAAGCGTCGCCACGAGAATGCCAATGAGCAGCGCCTCGGCCGCCGTGCGCCGCCCCGGCAAATTGCCTCTGAACTCCAGCATCAGCGACTCGAACTTGTCCGCGAACGCCGTGCTCGCATCCACCGGCAGCGGCAGCGCATTCGCATCCGACAACGCCGGCCGCAACTCAGGATTCTCACGCGCGATGCGCTCGATCAGCGCGCCCGAGGCAGTAAGAATCCACCCATCCGTGCCCGGCTTGAAATCGAAGCCATGCACACACGCCAGCGGCACTGAAATCAAGGACGTGTGACCGAAACGGTTCGACTCGCCCTCGGCATAGAACACGCCGCCACCTCGAACCACCAGCAGCAGATGATGCAGGTCCTGATGGGCGTGCGGCCGAATCGTCCAATCGTGCAGCCGGCTGCGCTCGGCGATGGATTCGACGTGCAGAAACCGCTCGTCGACGTCGTGAGTCGTCTCGCCATACAGGAAATATTGTGGAATCCCTCGTCGCACCACTGAAGCTTCAACCTTGGGTCGAGAACCGCATCGGTAAACATCCTACCGCGCACCCGCGCCGGCAGGTTGGGAAATATCCAATAAGTTGTGTTTTTTCTCCATCGTCAGCACGCGCCTCCTCGCGGCATCTTGTACGTGACTTCAGGGGGCTTAAGCGTTGCGAGCACAAGTTGCGATCATTGGCGCGGGACCGGCGGGGCTGTTGCTCGGTCAGCTGTTGTACAAGGCCGGCATCGACGCGGTCATCCTCGAACAGCGCACGCCGGAATATGTCCTGGGCCGCATCCGGGCGGGCGTGCTGGAGCAGGGCACCGTCGACATTCTCGATCTGGCTGGCGTCAGCGAACGACTGCATGCACACGCCTTGACTCATGACGGCGTCGAAATCGGCGCGAGCGGCCACCGCCATCGCATCGCCTTCAAGGATCTCGTCGGCAAAGTTGTTACGGTCTACGGCCAGACCGAAGTCACACGCGACTTGATGGACGCACGCGCCGCCTGTGGCGCGCCGTCGATCTACGAAGCCGAATCGGTAGAAGTACATGACATCACCAGCGCGCGTCCGTCGGTGACCTTCACGCACCAGGGCGCCAAACGGCGCCTGGAATGCGATTTCATCGCCGGCTGCGATGGCTATCACGGCGTCAGCCGGCGCTCCATTCCGGTCGAGGCATTGTCGGTGTTCGAGCGCACCTATCCATTCGGCTGGCTCGGGGTGCTGGCCGATGTGCCGCCGGCCTGGGACGAGCTGATCTACGCCGATTCCGAGCGAGGCTTCGCACTGGCCAGCATGCGTTCGGAGACTCGCGTGCGTTGCTACGTGCAGTGTTCGCTCGAGGACAAGGTCGAACAGTGGAGCGACGAGCGTTTCTGGGCTGAATTCAAACTCCGCGTCGGCGAGGACGTGGCGAGCCGCATGCACATCGGCCCTTCCATCGAAAAGAGCATCGCGCCATTGCGCAGTTTCGTCGCCGAGCCGATGCGCTACGGCCAGTTGTTCCTGGCCGGCGATGCCGCGCACATCGTGCCGCCCACCGGCGCCAAGGGGCTCAACCTCGCGGCCAGCGACGTGTTCTATCTCTACGAAGCCTTGACCGGCTATTACAAAGCCGAGTCGCGCGCGGCCCTGGATCACTACTCGGAACGGGCCCTGCGCCGTGTGTGGCAGGCCGTGCGCTTCTCCTGGTGGATGACCTCGCTGCTGCATCGATTCCCTGGCGAAGATCCATTCAGCAGCCGCATCCGGGCGAGCGAGCTGCAGTATTTGTTTGCATCCGAGGCGGCCCAACGAACGCTGGCGGAAAACTACGTGGGCCTGCCGCTGTAGTCAGCGCCGTGTTCGCACCCGAGATCGCAGTTGCTTTTCTATGAACAGCTCCGCCACCACCGAACGCAGCCAGCGATTCGCCGCGTCATGCTGAAAGCGTGCATGCCAATGCTGTTTGATGATGCGGGGCCTGGCCTTGAACGGCGGCTTCACCAGCTTGATGTCCGCCAGCTTCGCGAGGCTCGCGCCGATGGCGTAGGGCACAGTGAAGATCAAGTTGGATTGACTCAGGATGGTGGGCACGGCCAGGAAATGCTCGATGCGCACCGATACCTTTCGCGTGAGCCCCTGCGCTTGCAACTCCGCTTCCAGCGAGTCGTTCATGTGTCCGGCCGGATGCACCACCGCGTGCAACCCGTCGAGAAACTGACGACGGGTCATCTCGTCCTTGATGGTCGGATGGTCCGCTCGCACGATGCACACGAACGAATGCGAGAACAGTCGCTGCTGAAACAGCGTGGCGCTGTCCAGATCCGGAAAGTAGCCGAGCGCGATGTCCACCTCACCCGAGCGCAACGCCGGCTCGATCAGCGGCGCGGGCAGATTGACCGTGCGCAATTGCACCCCGGGCGCGATCTCGTTCAGGCGCGCCAGGATGTGGGGCAGAAACACCAGTTCGCCAATGTCCTGCATGTTGAAAGTGACCGAGCGCTGCACGGTCGCCGGATCGAAGGTCGGCTGCTGCAGCAGGTCGGCGCGGATCCGGTCGAGGATGGCCTCCAGCGGCGCGCTCAGGCTCTCCGCGTAAGGCGTCGGGTGAATGCCCCGGGAGGTGCGCACGAACAGCGGCTCGCCGAACATTTTCCGCAGGCGATTCAAGGCGAAGCTGGTCGCCGGCTGGCTCATGTTCAGGACCCGCGCGGCGCCGCTCACGCTGCGCGTACGGAGCAGGGCGTCGAATACGACGAGCAGGTTCAGATCGGCGTCTGCGATATCCATGGTGCTTATATCTTATATACCTGTCCGCGGGCTTTCCAAATGACCGCGATGCGGGCGAAAGTTCGCCTCACAGCCGAATCAGGGGGTTCATGATGTCATCGTCCAACGTCGTGCGCGTCGAGCGCGACGGAGAGCTCGCAGTCGTCGTCGTCCACAATCCGCCGGTCAACACCATCGACGCGGAAGTCAGGGCGGGCCTGCAACAGGCGCTCTCGCAGATCCAGTCGAGCAAGGATGTCCGCGGCGTGCTGCTGCTGTGTGAGGGCAGCACGTTCTTCTCCGGCGCCGACATCGGCGAATTCAGTGGCCCGCCGCGGGAGGAAGAGTATCGCCAGCTGTTCAATGGCTACGAAGCCTTGAGCGTGCCCGCGGTTGCGGCCATGCACGGCACAGTGATGGGTGGCGGTCTGGAGATCGCGCTTGCATGTCACTATCGCGTGGCCGCCGCCGGCGCCCGCTTCGGCATGCCAGAAGTGACGCTCGGAATCATTCCTGGCGCGGGCGGAACGCAGCGCATGCCGCGCTTAATCGGCGCTGAGCAGGCGCTCGAATTGATTGTGAGTGCACGTCCAGTGGATGCGGCCAAGGGCCGCGAGCTGGGCTTCATCGACGAGATCGTCGAAGGCGACCTGCGCGCTGGCGCGATCGCATATCTGCGCTCATTGATCGCCGCAGGCAAAGGACCACGCCGCACGAGCGAGATGACGGTCCCGGCCGCGAGCGCCACGGCCGAGATCTTCGAACGTCAACGGGAGCAGGCTCGCAAGCTCTATCCGAATCGCAACGCTGCGCAGGTCGCAGTGGAAGTCGTGCAGGCCGCAACGACGATGCCGTTCCAGCAAGGTCTCGAGTACGAGACCAAGCGCGTCAACGAGTGCAAGCGCAGTGTCGAGTCGAAGGGCGCAGTGCATGTGTTCTTCGCCGAACGTGAGACGCGCCGCATTCCGGGCCTGAGCGACAGCATCAAAGCCAAGCCCATCAAATCCGCCGGCGTCATCGGCGCGGGCACCATGGGCGGCGGCATCGCCATCTGTTTCGCCAACGCCGGCATCAAGGTGACGCTGCTCGATGCGAACGAGCAGGGACTCGCCAAGGGTCTCGCGAACGTGGACAAGACTTACGAGTCCATGGTGAAGCGCGGTCGCTTGAGCGCCGAAGACAAGGCCAGGCGCATGGCACTGATCGGCACTTCGCTGTCGTACGACGACTTGCGCGACGCCGACGTGATCATCGAGGCCGTATTCGAAAGCATGGAATTGAAGCGCAAGATCTTCGTCGAGCTCGATCGGGTCGCAAAGCCGGGGGCGGTGCTGGCGACCAACACCTCCACCCTGGACATCGAGCAGATCGCCGACGCCACCAAGCGTCCGCAGGATGTCATCGGCATGCATTTCTTCTCGCCGGCCAACGTGATGCCGCTGCTCGAAGTGGTGCGCACGACGCGCACCTCGGATGAGACGATCCGCACGGTGATGGATCTGGCCAAGCCATTGCGCAAGACGCCGGTGCTGGCCAAGGTCTGCTATGGCTTCATCGGCAATCGCATGATGGAAGGCTACGCGCGCGAGGCCGAGCGCATGGTGCTGGAAGGCGCGACGCCCCGGCAGGTCGATTCGGCGCTGGAAGAGTGGGGCATGGCGATGGGCATTCTCGCCGTGTTCGACATGGCTGGCATCGATGTCGGCGTGAACGTGCACAAGGCGAACGCCTCGCAGTTTCCGCCCGATCCTGCGTACTACCAGGCGGACTTCGCGCTACACGACGCCGGCCGCCTCGGTCAGAAGAACGGCAAGGGCTACTATCGATATGAGCCGGGCAATCGCGCCCGCTTCGACGATCCGGAAGCCATCGCCATCATCGCCGAGCGCGCCAGGCAGCTGAAGGTGCCTCAGCGCCAGCACACGAAACAAGAGATCCTCGAGCGCTGCCTGTATCCGCTGCTAAACGAAGGTCTGCGCATTCTGGGTGAAGGCGTGGCGTTGCGCGCGTCGGATATCGATGTGGTCTGGGCGGCAGGCTACGGGTTCCCGCGCTATCGCGGCGGCCCCATGTTCTATGCCGAGACCATCGGCCTCGATGTGCTGCTCGCGGGCATGCGCAAATACCAGGACATTTTCGGTCCCATGCACTGGCAGCCGGCGCCGCTGCTGGTGGAACTGGTGGAGCGGGGGCTTACCATCGCGCAGTGGGAAGCCCAGCAACGAGGAGCCGCGCGATGAAGATCGACGAGCTGATTGCGATCGACGTGCACACGCACGCCGAGGTGTCGTGCCGACAGGAGCCGGACGAGGCCTGGAAGCCGTTCGAAGAGGCGTCGTCCAAGTACTTCAAGGCCGGCAAGCGGCCGACCATCGCCGAGACCATCGCGTACTACCGCGAGCGCAAGATCGGCCTGGTGATGTTCACCGTCGACTCCGAGTTTCAGATTGGCGCCAGGCGCATTCCGAACGAGGAAGTGGCCGATGCGGCGCGCGAGAACAGCGACATCATGATGGCGTTCGCCAGCATCGATCCGCACAAGGGCAAGATGGGCGTGCGCGAGGCGCGCGCACTGATCAAAGACGGTGTGATCCGTGGATTCAAGTTTCATCCGACGTGCCAGGGTTTCTTCCCCAACGACCGCATCGCGTATCAGCTGTACGAAGTCATCGCCGAGCACAAGCTGCCGGCGATCTTCCACAGCGGCCACTCGGGCATCGGCACCGGCATGCCGGGCGGCGGTGGCTTGCGCTTGAAATATTCCAATCCCATCCACCTCGATGACGTGGCGGCGGACTTTCCGGACATGACCGTGATCATCGCGCATCCCTCCTGGCCGTGGCAGGACGAGGCGCTGTCGGTGTGTCTGCACAAGCCCAACGTGTACATCGATCTGTCGGGCTGGTCGCCGAAATATTTTCCGCCGCAACTGATCCAGTACGCCAATGCGCAGCTCAAGACCAAGATGCTGTTCGGCTCGGATTATCCCTTGATCAGCCCGGACCGCTGGATCAAGGATTTCAAGGAAGCGGGCTTCAAGCCCGAAGTGCACGAGCTGATCCTGAAGCAGAACGCCATCAAGGCGCTGGGTTTGGCTCGGTGAAGCGGTAGTGGCCATGCAAGCCGAACAGTTGCCGGGATCGCTGTCGTGGACGCCCGATCCGTTCCGAACGGAAGTGGAGCGTCGCGAGGACGGCACGATCTATCTGCGCCCGTCGGAGGCGCTGTCGGCCTTCCCCGAGCGGCTGATGGATTCGCTCGAGCACTGGGCCAGCATCGCGCCTGATCGTGTGCTCGTGGCTCGAAGGTCGGCCGGCGGCGAGTGGCAAACCGTCACGTATCGTCAGATGCTCAACAAAGTGCGGCGAGTCGCGGCGGGCTTGCTCACGCGTGAATTATCCGCCGAGCGACCGATCGCGATTCTCTCGGGCAACAGCATCGAGCATCTGACGATCGCGTTCGCGGCGATGTGGGCGGGCATTCCTTATTGTCCGGTGTCGCCGTCGTACTCGCAGGTGTCCGGCGATCTGCAGAAGCTGACGTATGTGCTCGAGCTGCTGACGCCCGGGCTGATCGTCGCGTTCGACACCGCCGCATTTGAACGAGCGCTTCGATGCGTGTCTGAAGACATCGAAGTTGTTGGCGACGCAGATGTCGCGAGCCGAAAAGTCACTACGCTTGCGGCGCTCGAAGCCGAGCCTACGGCCGCGCTCGATGCGGCCCACGCACGCACCAACGCCGGCACCATCGCGAAGTTTCTGTTGACCTCCGGCTCCACCGGCCAGCCCAAAGCAGTGATCACCACCAATCGCATGTTGTGCAGTAACGCGCACATGTTGCGACAAGCGATGCCGTTTCTGGTCGATGACCCGCCGGTGCTGCTGGACTGGCTGCCGTGGAACCATACATTCGGCGGCAGCCACAACGTGGGCCTGGTCGTGAGCAATGGCGGCTCGCTGTACATCGACGATGGCAAGCCGACCCCCGCCGGCATCCAGGAGACGCTGCGCAATCTGCGCGAAATCGCGCCGACCGTCTATTTCAATGTGCCGAAGGGCTTTGAAATGCTCGCGCATCACCTCGCCAATGATGCGCAGTTGCGTCGACACTTCTACAGCCGTTTGCGCGCGTACTTCTTCGGCGGCGCGGCGCTTGCTCAGCATACGTGGGATGCGCTCGATGAAGCGGCGCTCAAGGAGCGCGGTGAACGTATCCCGATGCTCGCGGGATTGGGCGCGACGGAGACCGGGCCGTCGGTCACGTTCACCACACCGGCCGCCGCTCGCGCCGGCGTGATCGGTCTGCCGGCCAAGGGCAACATCGTGAAATTGGCGCCCGTCGCAGAGAAGCTCGAGCTGCGGGTTCAGGGGCCCAATGTGACGCCGGGTTACTGGCGCCAGCCGGAGCTGACCGCCGCCGCATTCGATGAAGAGAAGTTCTATCGTCTGGGCGACGCCGTTCGTTTGCTCGACGAGAGCGATCCCACCCGCGGCCTGCAATTCGACGGGCGCATCGGCGAGGACTTCAAACTTTCCAACGGCACCTGGGTGAGCGTTGGGCCACTGCGCGCCGAGTTGATCGCCGCACTGTCGCCGATGGCGCAAGACGTGGTCATCGCCGGGCTCAATGCGGATTATCTCGCCGTGCTCATCGTGCCCGATCCGAGAGGCTGCGGGCACGTGCTGGGCGCGAGCGACTCGCCGACATACGATGCGCTCGCCAGTCATCACGATCTTCTCGCGGTGATTCAGCAACGCCTCGCCGCGCACGCCAAGCAGAATCCGGCCAGCACGCGTTGCGTGCGCCGTGCGATGTTGCTGCCCACGCCGCCATCGCTCGATCAAGGAGAAATCACCGACAAGGGGTCGATCAATCAGCGGGCGGTGCTCGCGCATCGCGCGGCATGCGTCGATGTGCTGTACGCCGCGACGCCGCCGCCTCAAGTCGTGCGCATCGACTGAGCCAGGCGCATGAAAGGGGGATCGATGAGCCAGGCGGTCGAACAGTCGGCGCGAAGCAAGTTTCAGTGGCGCGTGCTCGCGCCCATCGTGCTGCTGATCATCCTGAGCTCGCTCGATCGGGTGAACATCAGCTTCGCCGCGTTACAGATGAACGCGGACATCGGGCTGGATCCGCATGCGTACGGACTTGCAGTCGGCATGTTCTTTGTCGGCTACCTGTTGTTTCAGTTTCCGAGCACCTGGGTGCTCACTCGCGTCGGCGCACGCCGCTGGATCGCAGGCTGTGTCGGCCTGTGGGGCGCGGTTGCGGCCGCCATGGCTTTCGTGCGCAGCGCTGAAGAGCTGTTCGTGCTGCGCTTTCTGCTCGGCTGCGCGGAGTCGGGGTTTGCGCCCGGCGTCGTTTATTACTGCAGTGGCTGGATGCCGAAACGCTATCGCGCGAACTCGATCGCGGTGACCATGCTTGCGATTCCAGCGTCCGTGATCATCGGCGGTCCGCTCTGCGGCTGGCTGATGGGCGTGAGCAATCCGCTCGACATGCCCGGCTGGCGCTGGATGCTGCTGATGGAAGGGCTCGTCACAGTGGCCATGGCGGGTGTCGCTTATTTCATCTTCGTCGACAAGCCGAGTGATGCGCGCTGGCTCACGGACGGCGAGAAGGACTGGATCGCAAACGCGCTCGCGGAGGAGCAGAAGGCGGCGCAGGCGCCTGCCTCGTCATCGATAAAGACGGCGCTGGTGGATCCGCGAGCGTGGCTGGCGGCTGGAGTGTGGTGCACGACGCTGATCGGCGCGAACGGGCTGATCTTCTGGTTGCCGCAGGTCATCAAAGAGATGTCGTCCTTGAGTCCGCTCGCCGTGGGCGCGCTGTCGGCGCTGCCTTGGGTGGGCGTGGCGCTGGGCATGGTGCTCAACTCCTGGCACTCGGATAAGACTCAGGAGCGTTATCGTCACCTCGGCGTTGCGCTCGCTATCGGCATGGTTGCGTTGTTGATGGCGTCCGCCATTCCGCCGAGTCCCTGGTCGTTGCTGCTGCTGTTCATCGGCGGCTTCGGTCTGGGTGGGGCGCAAGGCGTGTTCTGGTCCATTCCCACGGGATTCTTCCATCGAGCGGCCGCTGCGGCAGGCATCACGCTGATCAATCTGGTCGGCAACATCGGCAGTCTCGCCGGCCCTTATGTCATCGGCGTGATTCGCGCCGAAAGCGGTTCGTTCTCGGCGCCGATCTGGTTCGTCGCTGCAGTCATGGGCGCGGGCACGTTGCTGCTCGCGTCGTTGCGAGTCAGTGAGAGGAGGGCGATCCGTGGATAGCCGTCGTCTGAAATACTTCGTGCAGATCGTCGACAGCGGCAGCATCACGCGCGCTGCCGCCGTTACTGGCATCGCGCAGCCGGCATTGAGCCAGCAGCTGGCCGTGCTCGAGAACGAGCTGAAAGTGAAATTGCTGGATCGCTCGGTGTCGGGCGTCACGCCGACGCCCGCCGGGAAGATTCTCTACGCGCACGCGCAAACCATTCTGCGTCAGGTCGAGGACATGCGGCATGCGGTCCATCGCGAGATGCAGCCCTTGTCGGGGGCAGTGAACCTGGGCATGTCGCCGACGATGGTCACGCGCTTCGCGCTGCCCTTGATCGAGAAGGTATGCAGCCAGCATCCGGAGATGCATCTGCAGATTCGCGAAGAAGGCAGCGCAGTCCTGCATGAGCTGCTGATCAACGGACGCATCGAGCTGTCGATCTCGCCGACCCGACCCGATAACGAGCTGATCGTGGGCGAAGAGTTGCTGAGCGAGCCGCTGATGCTGATGTACCCGGCGAGCTGGCGGATTGCGAACGACGCGCCGCTCGAAGATCTCGCGGCCTTGCCGTG
The DNA here is from genome assembly GCF_016801985.1 of Steroidobacter gossypii. Classification (GTDB taxonomy): domain Bacteria; phylum Pseudomonadota; class Gammaproteobacteria; order Steroidobacterales; family Steroidobacteraceae; genus Steroidobacter; species Steroidobacter gossypii. The sequence goes on from NZ_JAEVLS010000003.1 coordinate 559,762, forward strand.
GATCGTGCCACGTCGCCCGCATTCGATCCGCGCGGTGGTGGATGGGGTGTTCGCGGCGGCGAGCCTGTCGCCTTATGTCGTCGTCGAGCTCGACTCGCTGCAAAACGTCATCGAAACCGTGCGGCGCGGGCTGGGCGTAGCCGCCATGGTGGCCGAGGCAGTGAAAGCCGATCTGGACGCAGGCACGGTGAAATGCCGGCCGCTCGGCCATGTGTCGCCGATGCGGCCGATGTTCCTGGCGCATCGACGCACCCCGGCGCTGTCACGGCCGGCACAGTTCGTCTATGACGTGTTGCATGAAATCGCCATGGAGTTGCGCGTAGAAGAGCCGGAAAAAGCCGCGCATTAGCAACTTGTGACATGGAACAGACATCGGCGCGGCTTATGGCTTCAGACAAATTCGGTGTTACTCCTGTGCGCTGCGCGCTTCCTACAATCGCGTAGCGGGACGCGCCGAGGCTCGGCTCCGCCACGGAACACGTTGTGCTTCGGCCAGGCGCGGCCGATAAAACTTTGCTTGGGGGAAACTATGGTTGGCAATAGCAGGGCGGCGCAGCGCGCGGTCCGTCGTTCGAATGGCTCGATATCAATGGGCTCGATGTCAGTGGCCGCCGTGGTCGCCACGGTGCTCGGCAATGCCGCGCTGGCGCAGAATGCGGCGCCGTCCCAGGCGGTGCTCGAGGAGATCATGGTCACCGCCGAGCGCCGTGAAGTCAGTCTGCAGGACACGCCTGCTTCGGCGACGGTGCTCACCGCGGATGCGCTCGCCGAGCAGGGCATCGACAACGTCTCCGAACTGCAGCAGGTCGCCCCGAGCGTCGCGATCAATACCTACAATCGCTCGACGTTCATCAACATCCGCGGCGTGGGCATCAGTCAGTCGGCGCCCACGTCCAATCCGGGCGTTGCGTATTACATCGACGGCGTGTTCATTCCGCACGAGCAGTTCATCGCGCAGTCGTTCTTCGATTTCGAGTCCATCGAGGTGTTGCGTGGTCCACAAGGCACTTTGACGGGCCAGAACTCGACCGGCGGCGCCATCTACGTGCGCACGCCCACACCCGAGTTCAACGAGTTCTCCGGCTACATCGACCAGACCATCGGCGACTATGACTGGTATCGAACCGTCGGCGCGGTGAACGTGCCTCTCGGCGATACGCTGGCGTTGCGTGTGGCGGGTGTCTACGACGAGCGCGGCAGCTTCACCGACAACATCGGACCGAGCCCGAGCGAACCGGGCAGCGGCACCGATCGCGCCGTACGCGCAGCGCTGCGCTATCAGCCGACGCCGGGCGCGACGTTCGATCTGCGTTATGAGTACTTCGAGCGCGAGACCGACAACAACGCCATCAAGAACCGCAACGATCTGGTGACTCGCGATCCGTTCACCATCGAAGAGGACGCCCTCTCGTTCCTGAATCAGGATGGCTTCCGCGCGTCGCTGGAAGGCCGCTTCGATCTCCCCGCCGACACCCAGTTGCGCGTGCTCACTTCGTATTTCGATGCCGAGACCTCCGATCAGGCCGACGGTGACCGCACGGCCACCGACTTGCCGCAACCCGGGCCGGGTCGCGTCGGCTTCACGCACCAGGAGCTCGAAACGTTCGTCACCGAAGTGAACTTCCTGTCGCGGGGCGAGGGGCCGCTGCAGTGGGTGGTGGGCGCGTTCTATATGGACGAGACCAGCCCGGTGCAGGTGCTGCGTGACAATCGCAACACCGATACCTTCAGGCAGTCCAACTCGACCATCGACACCGAGCTCACCAACGAGTCGATCTCGCTGTTCGGCCAGATCGACTACCGCTTCAGCGAGCAGTGGGCCGTGGACATCGGCTTGCGGCAATCCGAGGACAAGCAGGAATACACCCGCTTCCTGATTCCCGGGCCGCCGCCCCCGGGATGCTTCCCGTGCACCACCGAAGCGGATTCGAACGAGACCACGGGTCGCGTCGGCTTGAAATATTTCGCCAACGACGACGTGATGATCTATGGCACGGTCTCTCGCGGTTACAAGGCCGGCGGCATCAACCTGGATCCGCGCTTGCCCGACTACGATCCCGAAACGAACGAAGTGGCCGAACTCGGCATGAAGACGACGCTCGCCGACGGTCGGCTGCGCGTGAACGGCGCGGTGTTCTATTCGGAGTACGAGGGCATCCAGTTGTCGGCACTGGTGCCGCTGGGGCCGGCCTTCATTCCCAATACGCTCAATGCAGCGCCGGCGGAGATCTACGGCGCCGAGCTCGAGCTCACCGGCCAGTTCGGCGGCTTGGGCTTCAACCTCGGCATGAGCGCGTTGCAGAGCGAGTTCACCGAGGCGGCGTTCCTCACCGACTCGCAGACCAACACCAATCGGCTGGTGCCCGAAGGCTCGGTGGTGCCGTTCGCGCCCGAGTTCACCGCCAACGCGGGCATTCAATATGAATTCCTGCTGGGCGACATGACGCTGACGCCGCGAGTCCAGGTGTCGTACTTGGATGAGCAGCTCTCGACGCCGTTCCGCTATGTCGCCACCACGGTGCCATCGCGCACAATCACCGATTTCCGGGTGACGTTCGTGCCGATGGACAACCTGCGCATCGAAGCGTTCGCGACCAACGCGCTCGACAAGGAGTACATCTCGGCACAAGTGCAGGATGCGAGCAGCGCGCGAGGCGGTATCATCTACGGCGCACCGAGGCAGTACGGCCTTCGCGCCAAGTATGATTTCTGAGGTTCGAGTTGTCAGATTCCACGCAGGATAGGGGCGATTCGCGCAGTGGGTCGAGTCGCCGCCGCCTGAATGCTGCTCGACTGGCAGTCGTTGTCGGCGCCGGCCAGCTGGCCGGCGCCCCGCGCGCCGCGCCAACAGCCGCTCAAGTCGCGGCCAGCAACGTTCCCGGCGCGAGCAAGCGCAGTGTCGCGGGCCATGTGCCCGATCAGAATCAGCAGGCTCAGCAGGCGCCGGTGAGCGACAGCCGGTCGCCGGCGGCGAATCGCTGGTGGTCGCCGGGCGAGGGCACCCCGCTTGCGCCTCTGATTCCCTACCCGAACAGCTTCGGTGAGGTGGGGATTCTCAACACCGCCGGCGTGATCGAAACCAAAGGTCATCCGTTCTTCGAGCCCATCGGCGAGAACGGTCGCGCCTGCGTGAGCTGTCATCAGCCGGCGAACGCGATGTCGCTGTCGGTCGAGATGATCCAGCAGCGCTGGCATGAAACCGACGGTAAAGATCCGATCTTCGCGCCCATCGACGGCATGAACTGTCCGGACCTGCCGCCCGGCGATCCGAAGTCACATTCGCTGCTGCTCGAGCGCGGCCTGTTTCGAATCTTCCTGCCATGGCCGCCCAAAGCGGCGGACGGCTCGAGCATCGATCCCGAATTCACCCTCGAAGTGGTGCGCGATCCGACCGGCTGCAATCTGCATCCGAAGTACGGGGTGAACAGCGACAATCCGATGGTGTCCATCTATCGCCGGCCACGCGTGGCGGCGAACACCAAGTATTTCACGCATCAGGGCTTCGGCGTGTTTTCGTTCATCGGCAAAAATGGTCTGCCGGCAACGCGCGATCCTGAGACCGGGTTGCCCTCCGGCATGAACATTCTGTCCGATGCGCGGCAGCCCACGCTCAAGACTCAGGCGGTCGAAGCGGCCGTCACGCACCTGCAGTTCAACGGCAAGCTCGACGATGATCGCCTGGCGAAGATCGTCAACTTCGAAAGTCAGCTCTATACGGCGCAAGTCATGCACGTCGGCGCGGGCAGCCTGATCGAGCCCGACAGCCCGCCCGGCCTCGGCGTGTACAACCTCGCCAAGGGGCGCGAGGGCCTGCTCGGCAACAACATCACCAATTTCGTGATCCCTATGAGCGAGGCGTGGAAGCAGCCTGCGCCTGCATCGGATCCGGAGGTCGAACGCCGCAATCAAATGCGCGCATCGATCGCCCGCGGCCACGATGTATTCATGTTCCGGACGTTCTGGATCAAGGACGCCATGCACTTGAACACCGTCGGTCTGGGCAACCCCACCAAGCGCACCTGCTCGACGTGTCATGGCATGCACATGATGGGTATGGACATCGCGAACGGCTGGATGGATCTGGGCACCACCAATCTGCCTTGGGCGCGCGAAGAGCCGCTGAATCCCTGGAACGAGCGCAAGCCTCAGATGCCGCTGTTCAAGATCACCTGCAAGCCGGAGGTGCCGCCGCATCCGTTCCTGGGACGCGTCTTCTACACGCAGGATCCGGGTCGAGGATTGATCTCCGGCAAGTGCAACGACGTCGGCGCGATTGTGATGCAACAGTTCCGCGGGCTGGCAGCTCGCGCGCCATACTTCGTCAATGGCTCGGCGGCAAGTTTGCGAGAGCTGGTCGATTTCTACGATCGGCGCTTCAACATCGGCTACACCGATCAGGAGCGCGATGACCTGATCAATTTCCTGAGCGCACTATGATCAGGCGAATCGTTACGCTCGCACTGCTGAGCTTCGCGGTGGCGGCGCCCGCGGCCAAGCCGCCTTCGAATCATCGCAACTTCGTTGCTTGCCCGATCGTGCGCGATACGAGCACCGTGCCTTGCTGGCTGGCGGAGTACGAAGGTCAGACGTACTTCCTCACGATTCAAACGGATGTCAGCGCGCCGGTGAATCCGCCATGGCTCGGTCACAAGGTGCTGGTGGAAGGCACGGTGAGCAACGAGCCGAACATCTGCGGCGGCATCGTGCTGAAGCCGGTGACGCTGTCGGTGATGCACGAGCTGGACGGCTCGTGCAATACCATTCTGCCTGCGGAAGATCGTTACAACCTGCCTTTCGAGCCGCCGCGGCCGCCGGGACCGAGTATGGGGCGCCTGGCATTCGGCGATCCTGTGATGAAGCCGAAGGCGGAGCAGGAGACGGGACCGCGCGCCTTCGAGCTGCGCTACGGATTCGATTCCATGGTGATGTTCCGGCACGCCCAGCCGCTGCAGAAAATCCTGGAGCACGCGAAACAGACGGGCGCGAAGCAGGTGACGATCACCGGCTATCGGGGCGCCACATTGCTCTCCAATGGTCAGCTCATGCAGGAACACAGAGAGATTGGCCGCCGCCGCGCCGAGCAGGTCGCCGAACTGCTTCGCGGCGCCGGCCTGGAGGACATCCACTACGACGTGCAGTGGAAAGACGAGGTCAGGCGTGCGAAGGGCGTGGAAGATGCCGCCCTTCGCAGAGTGCAGGTGGTGGTTTCGCCCTAGCTCGCCGCAGCTTGCATTCGTAGCGGCACATACAGCGGGCCGACTTCCGGCATGCCGCTCATCCGAATCTCGCCCGCAAGCTCGAAATGACTCGTCTTCTGCAGCAACGCGTCCAGCGAGACGCGCAGCAGCTGGCGCGCGAGTGGAACACCGGCGCACATGTGAGGACCGCGACCGTAGGCGATGTGCTGGTTGATGTTCGGTCGACGCAGGATGAATTTATCCGGCTCCGGGAACACGGCTTCGTCACGGTTGGCGGAGGCGTACAGCAACGCGATCGGCTCGTCCTTCGGTATGGTTCGGCCGCGAATCGTTACATCCTGACGCGCCGTCCGCGCAAAGCCGCGATAGGGCGTGTACAGCCGAACGAACTCTTCGACGGCATCGGGGATGAGCGAGCGGTCCGCGCGCAGCTGCTGTTGTAACTCGAGATCGCGAGACAGATGCACGGCGATGCTTCCCATCAGGATGGGAGGCGCCACCAGGCCGACCACCAGTACCTGCCGCACGCAACCGGCGAGCAGATCGTCGGGGAACGGGTTGCCGTTGGCGTCCCGCTCGGCGAGCAGCGAACTGGTCGGATCCACCGTGGGATCCAACGGCTGCACACGCCGTTGTTCGATGAGCTCACGCGCCAACGACGCCAGTCCTTCGCCGGCCACCACGACGCCGGGCTTGTCGAACGCCTCCCAGGCTCTGATGTAAGCGCGCGAGGTTCGGGCGAGATGATCGGTCTGCTGCTGTGACAAGCCGAGCCATTCGCCGAACAATCGCACCGGCAGGATGGCCGAGAAATGCTCCACCAGATCCGCTTCGCCCAGGGCAACGATCGAACTCGCAAGTTCCTGCGCGATACGCTGTGTGGCCGGCAGCAGTGAGGCGACGCGACTGGCGCTCAAGGCGCGATCGATCGCCCGGCGATACGGCGTATGGTCCGGCGGATTCAGATGCAGCGGTGGGCGTCGTCCCGTCGTCGATGACCCCGGCACCACGTTACGCACCGACGTGATGTACATGTCCGAATCGCGCAGCACGTTGACGATGTCCTCATAGCGGGCGAGCGCCCAGAACCCATCGAACTGCGTGCTGTGCGCCACCGGACAGCGGGCGCGCAGGTCGGCAAAAGTCGCATGCACACTGTCGAACGTCTCGGGCAACGTGGGATCGTATTCGGTCGACAAGGAGGGATCGGTGACAGACATGACGTAACGTGACTATGACATTCATCGGCCCGCTGCGGGGCGGTGCGGAGACAGTAGGGCAGAAGCGTCCGGCGGAGGTAACACCTTCTGCGTCTTCCGGCTATAAGCAGCGTCGATGGCGCACCAGTCCCTGTGCGGCCCGCCCCCCCGGTCGCTATTGACGAAAGCGTCTAATAGTGACGTAATGGTTCAAAATATAGCCTGACCCACAGGGCAGGCGTTCAGGACAGGGGGCTGCCGATGACTGTGAAAGGAAGATTCACGGGCCTGCGCGCGTGGGCGACGGCGTTACCAGCGCCGATCCTGATGGGTCTCGCATTGCCTGCTGTCGCAGCGGGGGACGAGGAGGTCCGGCAGGCCAGCGCATTGGAAGAGGTGGTGGTCACCGCTCGCAAGCGTGAGGAATCCCTGCAGGACACGCCGATCGCAATCTCGGCATTCTCCGCCGCGGCGCTCGAGCGCCAGCAAATCACAAGCACCGAAGATCTGGATCAGATCGCGCCCAACCTCCAGTTCGCAAGCTACGGCCCGCTGACTGGAAACAACTCCGCGGCGCAAGTTTATATCCGCGGCATCGGCCAGAGCGATGGCTCCTCCGGCGTGGATCCCGGCGTCGGTTTGTATATTGACGATGTCTATATGGGCCGCTCGGTCGGCGGCGTGCTCGACTTTCGTGATATTTCCAACGTCCAGATCCTGCGCGGGCCGCAGGGCACGCTGTTCGGTCGCAACACCATCGGTGGCGCAGTGCTGCTGACGACCACGCTGCCCGGCAAGGAGTTTGGCGGCACGGCGCGACTGGGCTTCGGCGACGACAGCCTCTACGAAGGATTTGCTGCCGTGGACTTGCCCGTTTCCGACACCGTGTTCACGCGGTTCTCGGCGGGCGCGCGTCAACGTGACGGCTATGTGAGGCGCACCTTCGATGGCCTCGATCTCGGCAATGAAGACACCTATACCCTGCAGTCTTCGTTGCAGTGGCTGCCGAGCGACCGCTTCACCTTCACCTTGCGGGGCGATTACACCAAAGAGGACGAGAACGGCTCGCCCTTTGTTTTCGCGTCGATCAACGAGTCGCAGGTGTTTCCCGCGGCCATCAGCAGTGGCGCCGGCTGTCCAGGGGCAACGTTCCCGCCGCCCTCGGTTCCCTTGGACGTCGTGGATCCACGCTGCGCCAACGATGCGACCTGGGATCTCGGCAAATATCGAAACGGCGGCAACGCGCCGGCGAGCAGCACGCTGGAGAATTGGGGCGTGTCCGGAACGGTGGAGTGGGCGCTCAACGATACGTTCGCGCTCAAGTCCATCACCGCCTACCGCGAGCTGGAATGGAGTGGCAGCCGCGACGCCGACAATACCGGGCTGCTGGTTCTGCACACGGATTTCTCCAGCGCTGGAGATCAGTTCAGTCAGGAACTGCAGGCGCTGCTCGAGACGGACCGATTGAGTGGCGTGCTCGGCGCCTTCTATTTCGAGGAAACCATCGACGATTTCCTGCTCGTACCGTTCGCCGCGCCGCCGCCATTGGTGGCAAGCGGCGCCATCCCGGGGTCGATCGACTATCAGCGCGCGCTCATCGATAACGACAACTTCGCTTTGTTCACTCAGTGGACCTACGAGGTTACCGATGCGTTCAGCATCACGGCGGGCGCACGCTATACCGAGGAAACCAAAGGCATCGAGATCATTGCCTTCACGCTGACGCCCCTGACGCGACCGCTGGTGATTCCGACGACGCTCAACTTGCCGTTCACGCCCGGGCCGGGACTCAACATCATTCCACGGCCGTTCCAGAACAAATATGAATCCACCACGGGCTCGGCCAGCGTCCAGTATCGCTGGAACGATGCGCTGATGACGTACTTGAGCTGGTCGGAAGGATTCAAGAGCGGCGGCTTCAACCAGCGCTACAACCAGGCGCCGGCGGGCAACCTGCCGGTGGCCTTCGATGAGGAGACCGCCGAGACTTTCGAGTTCGGCTTCAAGTCGCAGATCGGCGCCAACGTTCGCTTGAACGGCGCGATCTTCAGCACCGATTACGACAACATGCAACTCACTTATCGGCTCGGCATCGTGCCGCTGTTGTTCAACGCCGGCAAGTCGTCGATCGAAGGCGCGGAACTGGAGCTGACGTACGCCCCAGGTCGGCTGATCGTCGAGGCCAGCGCCGGCTATCTGGACAACTCCTTCGACGAGATCGCCACCGTGCCCGACACGACCCAGACCGTCGGCCCCGACAATACTTTGCCATTCGCACCCGAGTGGCAGGCCAACCTCGGCATCGGCTACGACTTCGATCTCGGCAGCGCCACTTTGACGCCGCGCCTCAACGTCACGCACACCTCGGAGCAATACTTCGACGCCGCCAACTCCATCGAAGTCGCGCAGCTCGACGACGTGACGCTGCTCAATGCCTCGCTGACTTTGGAGATGGGCGCATGGCGATTCAGAGCTGGCGTGAACAACGCCACCGACGAACAATACCGCGTCGCCGGCAACTCCTCCTTCAGCACCTCGGCCGGCTACGCGGAAGTGATCTACTCGCGCCCAAGGAACTACTTCGTTTCGGCTAGCGTGGACTTCTAGGCTTGAGACAACGCCTCGAAGGCTGCGGCGCCGTCGATAGATGGCTCCGGCTCAAGCCACATCGGCGAGGATATCTTCTGCCGCCTCGGAAGCGAGGCGATCGGCTTGAACAGCTGGCACGCCCAGCGAACGGAGCAAGCCGGCCGCCATGCCCTTGGCGATGCTGATGGGCGGTGTAACGAGGCGCTCCTCCAGGGCATGACGCAGCGAGATCACGATGGTGCCCATCACCAGCAGCACCGCCACTTCGAGATCCACATGTTTGAATCTCTGCTGCGTGATCCCTTGCTGAACGTCTTCTCGCAGATTCCGGTTGATCGGGGCATCGACCATGGTTGCACCCGAATTCAAACGCCATAGCACCTGAGCACTCTCGCGATGTTCAATGGCAAACCGCATGAACACGCATAGTGCCCGGGCCAACTGAGCCGCCGGGTCCGTGACACCGGCGTTCGCTTCGTTGACCGCCTGTTCCGCCTGCCGTCGCACGGCGCTGGCGATCTCGCGAGCGAACACGTCCTTGTCGATGAAGTGATTGTAGAAGCTGCCCTTCGCCACTTCCGCCGTGGCAACGATCTGATCGACCGTCACGCCCTCGACATCGCGCGAAGCAAACAGCGTGCGTCCGGCACTCATCAGCGCCGCGCGCGTGCGCTCCCACCGCCGATCCATCTTAGGCGGAGCTTTGTCGTTCGGAGTCCGTTTGCTGGAAGACATAGCCCGATGGTATGCGCCGACGGAAAATTGGCAAGAGACAACGGGAAAACGTCGCTATCGCTCTCGCTTCGGAGGCTGCAACTGCTCGATTTCCGCGGGGCTGAAACCCAGCGAGTCGAGGATCTCATGGCTGTGCTCGCCAATGCGGGGCGGAGCCGTGTTCACGCCGGGCGTGTCCTCGCTGAACAGAAATCCTGCGTTGACGATCTTGACCTGCTCGCGCTCCGGCAAGCCGGGGATGCTGAGGTCAAGTTTCAGCCGGCGCGCTTCGAGCGCAGGCAACGACACCGCCTCGGTGACATTACGAACCATGCCGCAGGGGATGCCTGCCGCGCTCAGCCTCGACTCCCATTGCTCAGCGGGCGCCTGGTGAAAGACGCCTTCCAACTCCAGGCGCATCTCGGCGGAATGTTTGCGGCGCAGATCCGGGGTTAGGAAGCGGGCATCGCTCAGCCAATCTTCGCAGCCGACCTCGCGGGCCAGCGTTTCGAATTGCGCCTGCTGCACGACGCCGAGTGAAATCTGCCGGCCGTCACTGGCGGTGAATACCGCCGACGTGGGTTGACCGCTGTAACCGATGTTTCCTGTGCGCTCGGGCGGATTGCCCGTCACGAGGTAAGGAACGACGGCGGACGTCATGAACGCCATGCTGGCGTCGAACATCGCCACATCGATGTATTCGCCTCGACGTTCGCGCTGCCGCCGCAGCAGCGCCGCGAGAATGGCGAAGGCGGCCGTTTGACCGGTGAGCGTATCGACCACCGGAAAGCCCACTCGCGCCGGCGCGTCTCCCGCCGTACCTCCCAACGTCATCATGCCAGTTGTGGCCTGCACGATGTTGTCGATAGCTGGCCAGTCACGACGGGGACCGCTCTGGCCGTAACCGGAGATGGAGCAGTAGATCAGCTCCGGGCGCAGCGCGCGCACCGATGTATAGTCGAGACCGAACTTCGCCATCACGCCGGGCCTGAAGTTCTCGACCAGCACGTCGCAGGTGGCGATCAGACGCCGGGCCGCTTCCTGCGCGAGCGGTTGCTTGAGATCCAGCGTCATGGATTTTTTGCCCGCGTTGACGGCGATGAACGCCGGAGCCATGCCGTCATAGCGCCGATCGTTTCCATAGCTGCGCATAGTGTCGCCGCGCCCCGGCGCTTCGATCTTGATCACCTCCGCGCCGAGCAGTCGCAGCAGGTGGGTGGCGAACGGCCCTGCCATCACATGGGTGAAGTCGGCGACGCGAATGCCTTCAAGCGGTAGGCTCATGTTTCATCTCTGCTGCAGCGGATGCCGGTGTCGTCCTTGACCTGTGCGGCAAGTGAGCGCGCCAGGCGGTAAGCGGGCATGCCATCGATGGCGAAGCGGGCGAGCTCGCGGGCTCGGACTTCTCCGTCGCGCTCGTATAGCGCGTCGAAGCGCGCCTGTTGGTCTGATGGCATGTCGTGGAATTCGATGTTGTGCTCGCGGCCGGCCGCCATGCCGGCTTCGTTTGCAACCAACAGCTCCGACGCGAGCGCCTGCTCCCACACTGCGGTGCTACGCTCGAGCAGATCTCTTTGCGCATCGGTCAACGTGCGCCAGCGACGCTCGCTCATGGCGCGGGCCGCGTAGGCGCCGCGCGGAATCTTGATGGTGTTGAAGTACTTCGCCACTTCAGCGAAATGCAGCGATCGCAATGTATCGGGCGGCGCGATGACGCCGTCCAGCACGCCCTTGGCCAACGCCGAATAGACTTCGCCCATCGGCATGTCGACGGGGTCGGCTCCGAGATTCTCGAGCACGGCGAGCAACTCCGATGGCGCGCGCAGCCGCAGGCCACGCAGGTCATCCAGGCTATGCACGGGGCGATCGCGAGTAACGATGCCGGGCAGATTTCCCCCTTGCACGGCGAGGATCTTCAGATCGTGCAGCTCTCGCTTGAACTGCGGCTCGGCCGCGACCAGGCAACGCCACATCGCGGTCTGTTGCTGGAACGTTTCCAAACCGCCGTAGAATCCGGCCTGCGCCCGGATGAGATGAGCGCCGCCGCGGGCATAGATGGGTGTGATCAGGCCGATATCGGCAACGCCATGTCGCAGCTCGTGCATGGAGTGCTCGGAGGACAGCAACGAGCCGGACCAGTACGGTTGGATGTCGATGGCCCCGTTGGATTGTTGCTCGACCCATTGCATCCAGGCGAGGTCGGCACGGCTGAAGGGGTGAGAAGGGCTGAAGGGACTTGCATAGGTGAGCACCGTCACGCCAGGTGTCGGCTGCGTGCAACCCGCCATACATATAATAAGTAGGGCGAGCAGGGCTCTCACAGCAGGCCCTCCTGGCGCAGGAAGCCCGCGACGTGCTCGACCATGCGCTCATGGCTCCAGTCCTTGGCGCTTACCATATCCGCGGACAACGCAAGCGTCGGAATGCCTGCTCGCGCCAGCGCGTGTTCGGTCAGTTTGGTGCCGGACTGAGACAGTCGATTGTCGGGCGGCACCAGCATGACGGCGGCGTCGATGTCACAGCGATCCGCCTCGCTGACCATCCATTCATTCATCCAGGGCGGCAGATGCAGCACTTCGTTCATGGAGCAGATGCGACTGGCCAGTGCGTGCAGCGGGCGGTCGTGCAACTCGCGAATGTATTGTGGGCCGGCGAAGGGCATGTACATCGACCACACGAACACTGCGCCGTAACGATCTTCCAAGGCGCTGTAGAACCCTGGATCGTGCCACAAGCCGGCGCCGATCCACATCAGACGCAGACGTTCCCGGACGCCGACGCCGACGCCGTCCGCGATGCGTTGTTTCACTTCGTCGCGAAAGCATCGCGCATGAGCCACGGCCCAGGGCGAGCCACGATGCCACTGGGGAATCATGGTGTTGGGCATCTGCTCGGCAATGGAAACGGGGCAGGGCCGGGCGGCGCCAATCATTTGCGCCGCTTCGGCGATATAACCTTCCTGTTCGTTGATGGCGAGCATCAGCTGCAGGAATTTGTCTTCATCGAACTTGCGGCCAGTGCGATCCTCCAGCAGGGCGATCAGCTGGCGCATCTCGGCCACGAGCAGTTCGATGCGACGCTGCTCGAATACTTCTTCCCAACGTTGGTTGGAGTGGCGGAACCACTGCGGGTCCTTGTGTTGCCAGCCCGGCGCCTCCAGCGCAAAGAACTCACTGCCCAGCGCCGTCGCCCACTGGCTGAAAACGTGCTCGATGCATTCGCAGGTGAGACGCGCGACCAGCACGGTCGGCTTGGGAAGGCCGCCCCAGGGCGCCACACGGGGATTGTTGTCCAGCGTGCACGCCAGACCCAGCGAGCAATAGCGGCACCGATTGGCCGGATAGCCGAGATCGCCCAACACCTGATCGTAGTGCTTGGAAAGCTGTTTCGCCGAGATGTACGCGGACCACCACTGATTGGTCACCAGTGGAATGTCCATGACGTGGAAGATCTCGTGCGGCGTGTCGGCCTGCGCGATGGCGAAGGGCTCGCCGGCGTCGATCACACGACGCTTCAGATCGGCGACGAAGTCGCGCTGATACGCGGTGGCCGCCGACGTGCATTCCAGATCTTTGCGGCTGCGTTGGCCGCCGTTATGTGTGCTCATCGAAACACTCCGAGCTGTTGCAGCTCGTCGATGCGGGCGTCGCTCAGACCGCACAACTCCCGGGCGATCGCGATGCTGTGCTCGCCGATGGAAGGCGCGCGATAGGGCGCTGTGGCGCTGCTCGAGAAGCTGATCGGCGTGCGTACATGGCCGAACGTTCCCAGCAGCGGATGATCCAGATCGAGCAGCGCGTGGCGCGCATTGATCTGAGGGTCGCGCTCGATCAAGTCCTCGATGTCCTGCACGACGCCCGCTGCAATGCCTGCGGCTTGCAGCTGTTCCATCAGTGCGTGCGGGTCGTGTTCACGACACCATGCGCTCAGCGCGACGTTGGCTGCTTGGGGAGAGGAGGTTGCATCGAGCTTGGCGATTGCGCAAAGGCGCTGCCAGTCTGCTTGCGAGCCGAGCCGGATGGCGACCCACTGGTCATCTCCGGCGGCGGGATAGACCCCTTGATGAAACGTTCGGGCGTCGTCGTTGCCTTGGCGCGTCGGCCGTTCGCCGCGCGCTGCTGCGACGATGGCGTCGTGCATCTGTTGCACACAGATCTCGTACATCGCCGCGTCGATGTGACATCCCTTGCCGGTGCGGCGGCGATAGTCCACGGCCGCGGCGGTCGCGGCCGCCATCACATAGGGAACGATCACATCTCCGTAAGGAACGGCGCCGGGAATGACCGGATTGCGATCCGGCCAGCCGGTGAGAAACGTTCGGCCCGAGAGGGCGGCGCCCGTGCCATCCACGCCCCACGATTCCGCCAGCGGTCCGGTCTGTCCATAGACGCTGCCGGACACCATGATCAACCCCGGGTGACGTTTCTGCAGCAACGCATAGTCGAGGCCGAGCTTGGCCATGGTGCCGGGCGAGAAATTCTCCACCACGATGTCCGCCCAATCGAGCAGCGGCTCGAGCACCTCGCGGCTTTGCGGCAGCTTCAGATCGAGGGCGAGGCTGCGCTTCGATGTATTCAGATGCGCGAACCAGGGCTTGTCATCGAAGCTGTCCGCGCGTGAGGCGCTCACTTGGACGTCGATGCGAGAAAGGCAGGGACGGCTGCGGGTTTCGACTTTGATGATTTCGCAGCCCAGGTCCCCAAGGACTTTGGTGGTGATCGAGCCCACCAATGCCCAGGAGAAATCGAGCACCCGCAAGCCCTGCAGTGGGCCGGGACGCCTACTCGTGGATGTGGCCGGGCGCACCGATGCGCCGGCTTCGCCTTCGATCATGGCGACAAAGCGCGAAGGTATGCGCTGTCCTGCATTGTTTCTTGTCCAGAAGTCGCGCGCCTGAAGATGAGGATCCGCAAGGACGTCGCCAGGCTCGGCGACCACAGTGGCGTTGATCCCTCGGCGCCGACCTTCGGTCGCGATGTCGTGTCGCGTGCGCGTAGAGAAAAAGGCCTCGATGGCTTGCTCCCACTCGCGGCGTGTTTCTGGAGCGAGCGTGGAGCGGTTGTATTTCGACCAGTCGACGCCTTGCAGCGGATTGGGCAGTCCGGCCTCGTCGATCCAATCGCTCAGGGCCTGATTGGCGGGCGCGCCGAAGCGGCCCGTCATCAGCGTGTGGAAACAAAATCCGTCAGCGAGCGGCCAGATGCAGCGAACGGTGGCGCGCCCGTAGTTCAACGCGCCGCCCACTCGATGCAGTTTGCGACGATCGAACTGCCAGACCAGCACGCCGTTGACGTTGCGTGAGAACGCGACTTCCTGAACCGAGACGTCGACGTGTTGGCCGCGGCCGGTATTCGCCAGATCGACCCACGCCGCCATCGCGCCGGCAGCCGCCACCATATCCGCGTGAAACCAGCAGGCGTCCAGCGCTTCCTTCACTGGGGGCCGGTCCGGATCCCCTGTCACCCGAAGCGTTCCCCCCATGGCCGATGCAATCAACTCTCCGCCGTGCCACGCGGCTCGGGGGCCTTCGCTGCCGAAGGTTGTCACCGAGACATGAATCAATCGCGGATTCATTTGCTCGATTCGCGCTCTCGAGAACCCAGCCGTTTGCAGGGCGGGCAACCCGAGGCTCTCGATCAGAAACTGCGCGTCAGGCAGCTCGTTCGCGAGCGATGAAACATCCACGGCTCGAACGTCGGCCCCAAACGAGGCGAGCAGACGCGCGAGCGCACTGTCAGCTGTGCCATCCAGTGCCAGCACACGCACATCTTGCAACGGCTTCATGCAATCTCCAGCGCGGCTCGGAACTGCGAATCTTGCACTGGCTTCATGCAATCTCCAGCGCGGCTCGGAGCTGCGAATCTTGCATTGGCTTCATGCAACCTCCAGTGCGTTTCGGAACTGCGCGATCTGAGTGAGGGCTGCTGCGCTCAATGCTTGCGGCTGCGATGTGAGCATGAGCGTGGGGAGGCCGGCGTCGCGGAGAGCGCGCTCGATGCGGGGCGCTTCCCAGGCGAGGCCGGTGTCGGTTGCGACCATCCAGACGATGACGGCGTCGGCGCGCAGCGCCTTGGCGACCTTGACGATCTCGGCAGGCGATTGCAGGAGCTCGCGCGCCACGGCCGTTTGTTGATAACAACGTCGCGCCACCGCCTCGATGCCGCGAGATGCCGATAAACCGCTGACGTGGCTCGGCGATCCAACGTCGACGCCTGAAGCGGCAGGGCGTGCGCGCGAGGAGATTCCGCGGCCGGCATGCCGTGCGTGCGAGGACATTTCCGTTGCCGTCGATTCAGCTGAAACAAATGCCTCGTTGATCTCTCCGACGACAACCACATCATCGTTTTCAATCGCCGCGTGCAACTCATCATCGGCCGGCACACTGCCCACAAGCAGCACGCGCTTGCGCGGCTTCATGGTGGCGGCCGCGGCGAGCCACTCGCGCAAGGAGGCGTCGAATGCCTCGGACCAGTCGGCCCGAGCCGCGCGAATGATTCGATGCGCGAGCCGCCCTGAAGGAACCGCGGCCGCACCGCGCAACTTAGCAAGCGCGCCGAGCAGATCGAACCGAGCCGATACTCGCTGAATCGCCGTATCAATGAGCCCTGCATCGGCGCCGAGCGCCGTGGCCAGCGAATGCGTCGACTCGACGGTATATTCCACGCTCGTCCCGCGTCCAATACGCGCCAGGTCATAGAGCAAAGGCTGCGGTCCCTTGCACTCGCCAAAGCGCTGCAACTCACAGAGGTAGTAATACAATCTCTGCGCGCTATCGTCGCTGCGCGAGAAGATGACAGCTGACAGCGAATCGAGCCTGCCGCTCAACCACCACTGAGCAATCGTCCGACTCTGCGCCGAGAAGCTATTCTCCAGATAGCGGTCAGCCAGCACAGTGTCGTCTGGAGCCGCCAGCGAGGCGAGCTGCACAGGCGCCGCGCCAGCGGCGAGAATGAGCTCGACGGGAACATCCCACCCGAGATAGCCAATCGCCCGCCGCGATCCCACGCCAGCGAGCGGCGCGCTCAACACCCGATCCAACAGCGCCGGTAAACTCATTGATGCAACCACCCCGGCAGCGCCAGCGCCAGCGCCGGCACGGCAATCAACAACGACAGATGCAACAGGTCGGCCGCCAGAAACGGCACCACACCTTTGAAGATGCGTCCCAGCGGAACATCCTTGGCGATGCCCTGAATCACGTACAGGTTGATGCCGATCGGCGGATGCACGAAGCCGATCTCCATGGTGCGCACCAGATAGATGCCGAACCAGATCGGCGACAACCCCAGATTGGTCACGATGGGCAGCAGAATGGGCGTGGTGAGCAGCATCAGCGCCAGCCCGTCGAGCACCGAGCCGAGCAGCAACAACAGCACGGTCATGATGACGATGGCCAGCAACTGCCCGCCTGGCAGTCCCTCCATGAAGGCGGCCACCTGATCCGCAAGCCCGGTGTAACTCATGAAGACGGCGAAGATCAGCGCGCCGATGACCACGACATAGATCATGCCGGTCGTGCGCAGCGTCTGCGCCAGCGCTTCCTGCAGCGAGGCGCGATTCAACTTCCGCCGCCAAGCACACAATAGAAGCGCCCCGGTCGCACCGACGGATGCCGCCTCGGTCGGCGTGAACCAGCCGAATGCGATGCCGCCCAACACCACCAGGATCAGCCCGCCAAGATCGAGAATTCGAAACAACGCCTCGCGCCGCTCGGGCCAGGGCGCGCGCGCCGTCGCCGGTCCGATGGATGGACGCCATCGGCACAACAGCACGATGGTGATGACGTAGAACAGCGCCTGCGACAATCCCGGGATGATCGCCGCCGTGAACAGCTTGCCGATGGATTGCTCAGCAAGAATGCCGAACACGATCAGCGCGCCTGAGGGCGGAATGATGGATCCCAGCGTGCCGCCGGCGGCGATCGCTCCCGTCGCCAACGCATCGGAATAGCCGCGCTTGCGCATCTCCGGCAAGCCGATCAATCCGATCGTGGCCGCGGTCGCAAGGCTCGATCCACTGATCGCGCCGAAGCCGGCGCAACCGGCGACGGACGCAATCGCCAGTCCACCGCGACGATGTCCGACCATGCGAGCCGCCGCTTCGAAGAAGTCGCGACTTGCGCCGGCCGCGAAGCACAGGTGCGCCATGAATAGAAACATCGGCAGCACGCCGAGCTCATAGCGCGTGATCGTCTCGAACAGCACCACGCCAGATTTGATGATGGCCGGCTCCGGCCCGAGCAGCAGGATCAGGCCCACCATTCCGACCACGCCCATGGCGACGCCAATGGGCACGCCCAGCGTCAGCAGGACGAGTAGGGCGAGGACGCCGAGCACGCCGTTCATGCGCGACCCCGCAGCGAGCGCCACATGTCACGCAGAAACACGAATGCGATGGCGACCGCGGCGAGAAACGACACGATGCGCAACGGACGAAAGGGGATGTGCAACAGCTCGCTTTGCTCGTAGTCGTTCCATGTCTCGAGGAGAAGCCACAGCGCGCCTGCGCTCAGGCCGATAAAGAACAACGCGGACAACAGATGGGCGAACGCGTGCAGATACTGACGGGCCCGCTCGCTGACGCGCGTCGTCAGCAACGTCACGGTCGCGTGGCCGTTATTCATGGTGGCGGACAGCATGGCAGCCGAGGCCATCAACAGGATGCAGGCCTGAATGAGTTCCAATGCGCCGAGCAGCGGGATGCCTGCATGACGGCCCAGCACCGCGAGCGTCTCGACGCCCATTGCCAATACCAGGCCCGCGGCGCCGATGTAGAACAACGGGCCACGCGTCTGGCCCTTGCCGGAAGCGTCGTTCAGCTCAGCCACACGCCCTCGCTTGTGATTTGCATGGTCAGTGGCGGCAAGCCTGCCTCGACGCCAATGGCTTGAACGTAGTCGGCGATACGCTGAGCGGCGTCGGGTGCGATCCGCGGCCGGCCGGGAGGATCGACGTGTACAGGAATGAATCCCGCTCGAACATTGCCGTGCGCATCGATTTGCAGTCGACCGAGTAGCGCGTTAACCGCTTCGGGATGGAATGGCGCGAGCACATACGCAGGATCCGGCTCGAAGCCAAACAACTCCTTGCGCTTGCGAGCCCAGGCGGCGCGCTCCGGGGATGCCTGATCCGGGCTCAAGGCACTTGTGACGACGCAACCATTTCCTAGTCCGTGGAAAATAGGAACGCCTCGATGGAACTCGATGCCTCGAATGATGTGGGCATGATGACCTACGACCACATCGCAGCCGGCGTCGACGGCTGCGTGCGCGAGTGGACGTTCATACGGCGCGAGCCTGGCGCGGGTGTGCACGATCCCTTTGTGGAATGCAACGACGACGAGATCGGCGCGCGCCTTCGCGGCCTGGATATCTTCTGCAAGCATTGTGAGCGAGGCCGGATCGATGCGCTCGAGCGCAGCCGCGGGGCGGATGGGGCCGCCGTCCACAGGCTCGACGCGAATATATGCACATCCGGCGTGATCCGTGCCTGCCCACGAACTTTCCGGCCCCACACAGTTGTAGCTCAGAATGGCGATGCGCTTGCCGCCGGAATTTACGATCGCAGGCTTACGCGCTTCTGCGAGCGTCGCGCCCGCGCCGGTGTATGCGATCCCCGCATCCCTCAATCCGGCGACGGTGTCCGCGATGCCGGTCGCCCCCAGATCCGCAATGTGATTTCCCGCCAGCGTCACGGCCCCAATGCCGGCCCGCGCAAGTGCCGGCAGATGCGCCGGATCGGCCCCGGGCGCAGGCACGTCATCGCGAACCTCTTCGACATGCGCGGTGTGGGGCACTTCCAGATGACCGATGGCGAGATCGGCGCTGCGCAGCGCCGGGGCGATGCCAGCGAGCCAGTGGTCTGGCTGCGGCTCATCGAGAATCAGGTCGCCGGTGAAGATCAGCTCCATGCCGCGCCCCCGGGCATCGCCCATCCGTAACACACTCGTTGATTGTCGACCAAACTATCGATCATATTGTCACCCACGCCGCCGCCGCGGCAGTGAGCCTTCATGCCAGCCAAGACTGACAGCCGACCCGTAACCAAAGCACGCGCCGCCGCTCGAGCCGAGCCGCTGGCCGCGACCGAAGTGATGGACTGGATCCGAGAACGGATTCGCCGTGGCAGCTTCGTGCCTGGCCAACGCCTGGTGGAGGCGGACATCATGCGCGAGCTGCCGACCGCCACGCGCAGTCGCGTGCGCGAGGCGTTACAGCGGTTGGCGAGCGAAGGGCTGGTCACCATCGAGGAATTCCGGGGCGCGTCAGTCAAACGTTTCACTCACGATGACTTGCGGCAGATGTATCGCGCGCGCATGGCGCTGGAAGGCATGGCTGCGGCGGACTTCGCGGCCGCCGACAAGCCCGAGCTGAAGCGGCGCCTGCAGAAAATCCAGACTGAATTGAACGGCATCGAGAACAGCGTCGACCACGAGCGCTTTGCGCGCCTCAATGAAGAATGGCATCGGCTGATCATCGAGGGCTCGGGCAACGAGTTCATTCGCATGTTTCTGGAGCGGCTGCGCATCCCCATCTACCGGCTGCTGATCGCGACCTTCTACAGCGCGCGGCGCATCGACAACGCAAACGCCGGCCATCGCAAGATCACCGAAGCCATCGTCAACGGCCGCGCCAGGGACGCCGAGCGGCTGATGCGCGAACATATCGCTGAAGGCCTGGAAACGCTGTCGGCGATGGATCTGGATATCAAATAGCCTCACTCGCCGCGCGCTCCTTCGGCAAATCGGCCGACGATGGGCAACGTCAGCTGGGAGGCGTGCTCTCGATCGAAATGGATGCTGAGGGTGGGCGGCGGATCGAACGTCACATTGCGCGAGCGCTGGCGCGGATCTGCTCCGGCCACCGTCAAGCGCAGGCGATGGCCGGCCTTGATGATAGTGGAGGTCGGCAACAGATCCAGTCGCATCCTGGACGGCTCGCCCGGCACGAGCGGTTGTGCATCGGCTCGCTCGCCGCGGTGATAGGGCAGGCCCATGTAGTTGCGGTACGGTGGTCGCTGCTCGCTTCGATGCGAAGCGCGCAGACGACCGTGAGTCACGATGCTCACTGCGCCGCTTGGATCGATGTCTTCGAGGTACACGAACAGGTCGGCGTCGTTGCGATCGGCGGAGATCCAGAGATCCGCGATGGGATGGCCGGCGATGTGCGTGTCAGCGCCCAGCGGAGCGGTGGCGTAGCTGAGCCCGTGCTTGTCCACCACGCAGGGCCACATCAGGAAGTAAAGATCGGTCTGCCGACTGCACTTTGGATCGTAGTCGACCACGAACCGATCGGGTGAGGTGGACTTGCCATCACGCTTGCTGCTGAGCTGTCCTGCAACGCCGGGCGCCGCGCCGCCTCCCAGGTGCAATGTTTGATTTCGAGCGCTGGCCGGCGGCCAACGATCAGTGCTGCTCCACTCCTGACCGGCGGAGGCATTGAGGGTGCGATAGTAGATGGGCGCTTCACGCTGCCAGCCATTGTCGATCTTTTTCAGGAAATGATCGAAGAAGCGCAGCAGCTCGGTGGCCATGGGGAAGTCGCCCACCTCACAATGTCCCCATTCGCCCATCCACAGCTTGCGGGGATTGCTCAGGTTGTTATATGCGAGCGTGGCCTCGAAGCTGCCTTCGTCCATCCAGTTGCCCCAGATGAAGATGCCCACGCCGGAGCGCTCGATCTGCCTCGCGTAGGTTGCGACGCTGGCCTCCTGCCAGAAAGGCACGCCGAGCAGCGGAGACACATCGTCGCGGTAGCGCATGCCTGCCCACAGCTCGGCCATCGGCGTGCCTTTGGCGTGCTCGGCGATTGCGGCCTGCGCAAGCTTGCCGTCGGTGTCCGACTCGACCGGGACGACGCCCTGGCCGAAATCCTGACCGGGATTTTCCGGTCGCGTGTTGAATTGCGCAGTGATGCCGCCGCGACTGACGAAGCCATATTTGTCGAAATCGGTGCAGCCGGGCGCGATGGCCTTCAGATGCGGCGACATCATGGTGGCGGCATGCCACGTCGTGCCGCCCAGATAGGAACATCCGGCTACCCCGATCGCACCCGTGCTCCAGGGCTGCCTGGCGAACCATTCGGTCATCTCATATGCATCGCGCGCTTCGGTGCGGTCCTGGAAGCCGCGGCGCGCGCCGAACGAGGCGCCTCGTCCACGCGTGTCGACGGCGGCGAGCACGTAGCCGTGTTCGAGCAGCGGCATGAGATTCAGCCGCTCCAGCGGATTGACGATGTGGCCCTTCGAATCCGTGTAGGCGCGGCGATACGGCGTATGGATCCAGACGACCGGCAGTTTCTCATCGACGGCGCGGCCGTTGACCGAAGGGCGATAGATATCCACCGCAAGCTTCACGCCGTCGGACATCGCAACGTATTGCGAGGCCTTTTGCCACTCGCTGAAACGCGCTTCAGAGTAGCCCCGGTACACGCCGGGGCGCGACTCTTTGGCTTCGGCGGCGATGCCTGGCTGCAGGGGCAACAGGCACAGGCTGGTCGCCAACGTTGCACGGATGAGCGAGGTCAGCACCGAATCACCACCGTTTGGAAACCACGAAAGAAACGAACCGGCCGAGCGGCGAGACGTTCTGATTGTCCCAGGACACCATGCCGTTCAACACCACCGGCGGATCCTCATCGAGCAGGTTCTGGCCATTGATCGACAGGCTGACGCCGCTCAGCGCGCCGCGTTCGTCACCGAAATCGTAGGTGACGGCCGCGTCCACTGTTTTGTAATCGTCCACCTCCACGTTGGGCGTCACCGCCGTATTGCGATAGCTGTCGATGTAGTTCAGATACAGATTCGCGGCCCAGCCGTTCATGCGCCAACCCGCCGAGGCGCGGGCGCGCAGGTCCACCGGATTGGAGAAGGTATCCAGCACATCGACGAAGGGCAGACCAGGTGCGATGGAGCGCGTCAGGTCGAGGATTTTCGCGACATCGAGACCGACGCGCCAGTCGCCCAACGAAGTGGGAACGCTGTAGCCCAGGTTCAGATCGACGCCCTGTTGTTTCATGCTGCCGAGATTGGCGCGGCGGCCGTCGATGATGGCGTTGATGTTGGTGACTGGCTCGGCCGGGCTCTGCAGATCCGGATTCGCCAGGAACTCCGCAACCAGCGCATTGAAGGCCGCTGTGCCCGCGACATCGCTGGCGGGTGGCCGGCGAATCACATAGGGGCCGTACACCGATGCGTTGGTGAGCGCCGTGTTGAGCACCACGTCGATGCGATCGGAGTAGTCGACATCGTAGTAGGTGACCGACGCCGTCAGGCCCTGCAGCGCGCCCATCGGGCGCCAGTCGAGGCCGACCGACCAGGTGGTCGCTTCTTCGGGCTGCAAAGTGGCGCGGCCGCCGTTGTGATAGATGCCGCGAGTCACGCCGCCCGGCCCGTTCGGATCGGTCAGGTTCTGGATGAAGATGTTGTGGATCTGCTCGCTGGTGTCGACCAGCGAGGGCGCGCGGAACGAGGTGCCATACGTGGCGCGTGCGGTCAGCGATTCGATCGGTCGCCAGATCAGGCCGATCTTCGGATCGGTGGTCGAGCCGAAGTCGGAATATTCCTCGCGCCGCGCCGCCACCGACAGGCTGAGGCTGTGTATGCCCGGCACGGCTTGCTCCTCGCTCACGATGGGCACGAACACTTCGCCAAACAACGAGGTGTTGTGGCGGCGGTTCAAGATGTTCTTGGTGGTGATCTCGCCCGAGGGCAGAACGTTGTTCGCCTTGAGCGTCTGGCGGAACTCGTTGTCGTGCCGCTCCACGCCGATGGCCACTCGCAGGTCGCCGCCCGGCAGTTGCCACAGCGGACCGTCGGCCTTCAACGCCAGATCGCGCGCTTCGCTGGTGCCCCAGGTGTCGCGGTTGGCGATGATGAGATCGACCAGCGCGGGATTGTTGGTGACATTGAAGCTGCCGTCGCCGAATGGATTGAAAGCGGTGGCCGGGTCGCTGCTGGCGAGCGCCGCGTTCAGCGCGGCGCCATTGGTGATCGCGCCTCGGCGCTGGAAGCCGCGGTTCTTGCTGAGGTTGGCATACCCTTCGATGCGCCAGTCGTTCCCCATGTCGAAGCCGGCGCCGATGGCATTCTGTTGCGCATTTTCATAGCCCTCCAGACGCGGGTCTGCGTCTTCGGCGAGGAAACGATATTCCACGTTGACGAAGGTCGCCGAGGGCAGCGCCGCCGGCGCCACGAACCAGGGATTCGTGTTCGGCACACGCAATTGCCCGGACGCCGGCGCCACGCGCTCATCGAACTCGCGCTCCGAATACCAGCCTTGATACCAGACGTCGAAGCGGCCGAACTCCTGGCGCGCGTCCACGAAGAAGCTGTCGCGCTCCTGATTGGGTAGCAGATCGGCAAACCTTCCTTCATCGAATCGGTTCGCGGCGCCCGCAGTGAGTTGGTCAGGGCTGAGTCCGGTGCCCGGACCGGCAGGCAGGGGATAGCGCGTGGTCCCAGAAACAATGTTGCCCGGGCTGGCGAGGTTCGGTCGTGCGTCGGATCCGCCTCGCGCGCGACGGTCCTGCGAGGCGAAGGCTCGATCGGCGCCGGACAGGTTGTCGCGCTCATTGTGCTCATATGCGGCGAACACACTGCCGCTGTCCCAGGTGAACCCGAAGTTCTGACTGATGATCTTCTGGCTCGTGCCATCCGCCACGCCATAGCGCGCCAGGGTCTCCGCGCCATCGAAGTCATTGCGGGTGATGATATTGACGACGCCCGCCACCGCGTCGGAGCCGTAAATGGCGGAGGCGCCATCCACGACGACCTCCAATCGCTCGATGGCGGCCGAGGCAATCACGTTCGGATCGTAGAGCGACTTGATGATGCCGGCAGGGGCAAGGCGTCGACCGTTGATGAGCAGCAGAGTAGCTTCGTTGCCAATGCCTCGCAGATTGATGCCCGAGACGCGCGTCGCATTGGCCGCGCCATCCTGCGCGCCGCCGAGGCGGCTTTCATCGGCGCCGAGGTTCAACACCTGCGGCAAAGCGCGAGCCAGATCGCTGCTGGTGGCGAGGCCGGTCGAGACGAGCTCCTCGCGATCCATCGCAATCACCGGCGCTCCCGCGCTCGCCACGCCACGGATGCTCGTGCCCGTGACGACCACCTGTTCCACGACTTGCTCGGTATTTACTTCCTGCGCCGTCGCCGTACTCACCGCGACCAATGCACAAGCGCCAAATAAACCTGGACGACGCATGGATCCCCCCCTTGCAGTCCCGCACCCGGGCGCAGCCGGGCTGTTATGGTGTGGCGGCAGACTAGGAAGTGCTGACGAAATTGTCAACAATCCGCGCGGGCGAATTTCGCCTTTATATGCAATGAGTTTGGGGCCATAAGGCGCGGATATGCCGCTTGCACGCGGGGCGAGCCGCGGGCACGAAGGTCGGGTTCGTGGTGCCGCCAGCGTCAGAGATCGAGTACAAGCGAACGCCACCTTGGATCGAGTCCACCTCGGCATCTTCGTCGCTGCACTCAGCGAGCGTCACGAAACACGGCCGCCATTTTTTTCGTCGGTCGCATGCAGTCGTGGACGGCGTGCGTATCGATCACGAGTGAGAATTGAAAACTAACATTTGTTAGCGAGCTATCGCGGTCGCGGTGATCGATCCACACCACGACTGAAAACAGGTCCGAAGAATCTCCGTTTTTCTACGTAAATCTCCGGGGGCAATCACATCTATTCAAGCTTCGGGACAGTGGACAGTCTATGCCGACCAGCAACGCAGCCGGAGGGGACCGACTCATGTTTCACGATCAGCAGCCCGTAGGAATGTTGTCGAACGCAGGCCACGACTGGTCGCTGGTTCTGGCCGGAGGAGAGGGAAGCAGGCTGCAGTCGCTGACCATGACGGCCGCGGGCGTGTCCGTGCCCAAACAGTTTTGTTCTTTCGGCGGCGATGTGTCGTTACTGCATGACGCGCTGACCCGCGCGAAAAGTGTGACAAAGGCCGAGCGCACCTGCGTCGTGGTCTCCGAGCACCACCGTATGTGGTGGCAGGCGCTGGACCTGCGCATTCCGGACCAGAACGTCATACGCCAGCCACGCAATCGTGGTACGGCCACCGGCATTCTGCTGCCGCTACTGCAGATACTGCATCGAGATCCGAAGGCGGGCGTGCTGGTGCTGCCGTCCGATCATTTCGTGCGGAACGAGGCAGCGCTGGCGGCGAGTCTGCGGGCCGCGATGCGGATCGTGCGACGGCATACCGATCGGATCGTGATTCTCGGCATCTCGCCAGACGAGGCGGACCCGGAGCTGGGCTACATCGTGGCCGAGACCGATGGCAATCCGGATCTGCGAGTGGTGACCGAGTTCGTGGAGAAGCCGAGTGTGGCGGTCGCACGTTCGTTGATCGCTCGCGGCGGAGTATGGAACTCTTTCATCTTCGCGGCGCCTGGCGCCACGTTGTTGCGAGCGTTCGAACAGCGTTGTCCCCGTCTCGTGACCGAGATGCGACACATCATCGCCACCTCCCGGCCGTCCGTGCAGTACGACCTGCTCACAGAACTGTACGAGCACGCGCCGGATCTGGATTTCTCACGCGACATTCTGCAGCGCTCGCCATCGATGTTGCGTGTCCTCACCGTGCCGCCATGCGGCTGGAGCGATCTCGGCACGCCGCGTCGACTCACCGAGGCGCTGATTCATGTCGCGCCGAGGTCGGAACATTCCGGACGGCGGCGTGCGCCGTTTGTCGATCTTACCCAGCTCAATCCACCCAAGTACGCGGCCGGCTGAGGCTCATCCAGAGCCCGCCCAACAGCACCGGCGCCGAGGCGGATATCGCCTTGGCGTCGCGTTGCCGCTATGATCGCGGCACGGTCTGCAGTTCACCGAGGCGTCGCCGCCCCGTCAGGGGAGCTAAACCTGCCCATTTCCCAATGACACGCACTTGTCCCGTGCCGTGGTCGAAAGTCGGCGACCATCGACGCTCCAAGAGAACGGCGCGAAAAGGATGAGTCATGTCCAGAGTCGCCCTGTCGTTACAAATTCCCGATCTGTCGGGCTTCGCCAGATCCCTGCGTGAGCAACTCGGCAAGCGGCCCGAGCCGCCCGGGCATGTCGAGATGCTCAACCTGCTGTGCCGCTCCGCCGGTTTCAGGAACTATCAGCACTGCAAGGGTGTGATGGAGGCCCGGCAGCGACTGGATGCGCCCGTGCAGGCGGAACCGACCGTCGACTACGAGTTGCTTGAAAAAGCGGTGCGTCTGTTCGATGCGCAAGGCCGACTGTTGCGATGGCCTACGCGCGCCGGTCTGCAGGATCTGTGTCTGTGGGTGATGTGGTCCCGAGTGCCGAGTCGGACCGGCCTCACGGAAAAACAGATCAGCGAGCTGATCAAACGCTGGCATGCGTTTGGCGATCACGCCCTGTTGCGACGTGCGCTGATCGGCTGGCGCCTGGTGCACAGAACCGTGGACGGCAGCGAATACCGGCGCATCGAGCAGAAGCCGCCGGCAGAATTGAGTCCGTTGCTGGCCCGGCTGTCCGGCCGGGCGTAGTTTCTGCACACGCAGACCCTGGGTAAGATCCAGCCTGGCATACAGGCTGGACGATTCGTTTCATGGCAGATAACACCATTCCTTCCACCATGCGCGCGATTGAGATCCGCGGCGGTAAAGGTGGCCCCGATGCGTTGGCGATCGAGCACATCCCGACGCCGACCGTGGTCCAAGGGCAGATCCTGATTCGTGTGCGAGGCGCGGGGGTGAATCGGCCGGACATCGTGCAGCGTCAGGGCTTCTATCCTCCGCCGGCCGGCGCATCTCACATCCTGGGGCTCGAAGTGGCGGGTGAAGTCGCGGCGATTGGCGGCGGCGTCACGAGGTGGACAGTAGGTGATCCGGTGGCGGCGCTGCTGCCCGGCGGCGGGTATGCAGAGTTCGCGGTGGTCGATGCTCGACATGCATTGCCGATCCCGAAGGGCCTCACCATGGTTCAGGCCGCAGCTTTGCCGGAAACGGTGTTTACGGTGTGGAGCAACGTGTTCGAACGCGGCCGATTGGTCGCCGGAGAAACGGTGCTGATCCACGGTGCGAACAGCGGCATCGGCGTCACCGCGATTCAGATGGCGAAGGCTTGCGGAGCGCGCGTGTTTGCAACGGCCCGAGGCGCTGAGAAAGCCGCGCGAGCCAAGCAGACGGGCGCGGACATCGCGATCGACGCCAGCGCCGGTGACTGGGTCGAGCCCGTGAAAGCTGCGGGCGGCGCCGATCTCGTGCTCGATATGGTCGGCCGGGATTACTTCGAGGGCAACATCGAAGTGCTGAAGCCGGAAGGGCGGCTGAGCGTGATCGCCACACTGACCGGTCATCGCGTCGAGCTCGACCTGCGCAAGGTCATGCTCAAACGGTTAACATTGACCGCCTCCACCTTGCGCGCCCGTGAAGCAGACGAGAAGGCCCGGCTCGCTCGCGCCATCGAAGAGCGCGTCTGGCCCTGGATCGAAGCGGGCAAGGTGTCACCGCTGATCGACAAAACGTTACCGCTGGCTGAGGCGGGGGCCGCGCATGCCTGGCTCGAAAGCGGCTCTCATTTCGGCAAGGTGGTGCTGACGCCCTGAGCGCATTCAAACCGTTTGCTCCTCGGGCGCATCCGAAGGTGGCCGACCGCTACGGTCGTTCACAAGGAGCTCGAATGACCACCGTGCGCGCGTGGCTGATTCTCGGCTTGCTCGTCAGCCCGCTGGCCTGGGCCGCGGAACACAAAGCCAGGGTGCTGATGATTCTCTCGAATGGAGCGACTCGAGGAGAGTTCTCGGCGAGAAACAATCTGTGGGAGTACGCCGAGCCGCATCACGTGTTCGTCATGCATGGCTACGAGGTGGACTTCGTTTCTCCCAAGGGAGGCGCGGTGCCGTTCTCGCTGGATGCCGATGAGACGGATCCGCCCGGCATGGTCTACTACACGCTCAGGTACGAGGGCTTTCGGCACAAAGCGGAGCGCACCCACAAACCGGAACAGATCGACCCTGACGACTACAGCGCCGCGTTCATCGGTGGCGGCGCCGGCAGCCTGTTCGATGTCGCCGAGGACGCGCGGCTGCTGTCCATCATCGCTCGGATCTACGAGAACCAGGGTGTCGTCGGAGGCGGTGGCCACGGGCCCGGCAGTTTCGCCAACGTGAAACTCTCGGACGGACGTTATCTGGTGACCGGCAAACGCGTCACGGGCTTTCCCAATTCCACCGAGGTCAAAAGCAAGTGGACCCGGGGCGGTGCGCTGCTGCCGTTCCTGGTCGAAGATCGGTTGCGTGCTCGCGGAGCGGAGTTCCTGGGCAAGAGCGATCTGCCTGACAAGCACGACCCGGTCATCGACCAAAGAATCGTCACCGCGATGTTCCTGCCGTCCTCAGCCATCGTCGCTCAGGAGATGGTCAATCTCCTGAAGCGACGCCGCCCGAGTCACTAGCGCGACGCTCTACGGCTCGCCGGTGTTTCGTTGGTCTGCTCGTACGCGGAGCATCTCTCGGGCTCGAGCGGACGCACTTCGTAGCTCAGGCCGCAGGCGAGGCAGGGGTTCTGCGCGGCGAGCGCGACGGCTTCTTCGAAACTGTCCGCGTAAAAAAACCAATAGCCGCCGATCACCTCCTTGGTCTCGGCGAACGGCCCGTCGGTGACGCCGTGCTTGGACACCAACGCGGTCGCTTGCTGAAGGCGCGAGCCCGACTTCATCTTGCCCTCGCTCACCAGCTTGTCGTGCCAGACATAGAACGCATCGATGGCCTGCTGGATCTCTGCTGGGGATTTGTCCTCGTCCCATTGGCCGCGGGACAGAACCAGATAGGCGGACCGGGTGCTGGGTTGGCTCATTGCTTTGTTCCATCAGCTCACTGTACGGATACACAGAATATCAGAGATGGATGGGAATGCCTGCAGCGCGCGAGGATGCCGCAACCAGTGAGACGCCCGGTGAGAGGTTGCTGCGAATGCTGACAGATAGCGGGGAGTCGTCCGTGAGTCATTCATCAGTGAGCGTGCTGCATGAAGCCTGCCCTCATTGTTTTATGTTCGACGCTCTCGCTCTGCGCGAGCGTCGGGCGCGGCAACGCACTCTCTGGTGGCGCTCCGCCTTCGATGATTTCGGTGCCGATCGCGATCAATCTCGCGGCCATCGAACGACAGCTGAACGAACGCATCCCTCAGCACCTCGAGACGATCGATCGCCGCGGCGAAGTCTGTATGGCGGCAAACTCGCTCGAGACCAGGCGCTCGCCGGAAATCAAATGTGACTTGCGCGGCTGGCTCAAGCGCGACGGCCGCATCACGCTGCGTGGCTCGGGATCGCAGCTCACGCTGAGCGTTCCGCTGGAAGCCGAGGTCACCGCGCAGGGGCGGGGCGAGATCGGCAAGAACGTCACGCAGACCTTGCGAGGCGGCGCCGTGATCAGCGCCGATGTCACTCCGGACATCACGCCGGACTGGCAGCCGATCATGGACATCGACACGCGCTTGCGCTGGACGCATCGGCCCGAGTTCAAGCTGTTCGATCTCATTCCCGTGACGGTGGGCGGCCAGGCGGAGCCCGAGTTGCGCCGGATGCTCGACGATCTGGAAGCGAGCATCCCGGGCTGGCTGGCCGAGGCCAGGATCAAGGAGCAGGTGGCGAAGGTCTGGCGCCAGGTGCAGACGCCGTTCGAGATCGATCCCGAGCGCAACATGTGGGCGAGATTCACGCCGACGAGCATCGGTTTCAGCGGTATCGAGACCACAGCCAACATCGCCAAGGCCTCGTTTGTGATTTCAGGAGTGCCGCAGCTGGGATTGGGCGAAACACACATGCAGGGGCGGCCGACGCCGCTGCCTGCGCTCGCGCGCATCGCCCGTGAGCGACCTCGATTCGAGGTCGAGCTGCCGGTGGATGTGCCGCTGGCTCGGCTGCAGAGGTTTGCTGAAGATCGGATCGAGACGCTGTCGCCCATTGCAATCAACATCGACGGCGACAGAGCCACGCTCGAGCTGTCCAGCCTCGAGCTCGCTTCGTCGGGACCGGGCTTGCGTGTGGCCCTCGATCTTGCGTTGGACAGCAACCGGGGTTTCTGGAATCGGATCGACCTCTTCGGTTGGCTGGATGTGAAGGGCCGGGTGACTTTCACGACGGCGCCGCTCGTGGTGGACGCAAACAACGTCATCAGCTTGAGCGCGCTCGACTTCGATCCCGCGACCAACGGCCGACTCGCCGACAGTCTCATCGACGTGGCGCAGCAGCCTGCAATACGTGAGCTCATTCGCACAGCCATCCGCTGTGACTTCACGCAAAACATTGCGAAGGTCCGCGCCGCGATGGGCAAGGAACTGAACCGGGAGCTGTCGGGCGATGTACGCCTGCTCGGGCGCATCGATCAGCTCTCCGTGCACGAGCCGCAAGTCAGCGGATCGGTGGTTCGCTTGTCGGTGCTGCTGCAGGGATCTGCCGAGGTGATGGTCGGCGGTTGAGCTCAGATCGCCGCGTGCCCGAGGGCACCGGCAAGGGCGTCGCTTCGGCCACGGGCTCACCGAAGGCTGGCCAGCCTTCGTCGGTCCAGCCGAAGCGCTGGATGTGCGGAGCGCGCTTCGACGTGCACTTCATGCCGGGGCCGGAATTGGCGTGATAGATGATCCAGTTTTCCTCGCCATCGGGCGACACGAAGAAGCCGTTGTGGCCGGTGGCGTAGACGCCGTTGGCGCTCTTCAATACGGGCTGCGGTGATTTGCTCCATGCAGCGGCATCGAGCGGATCGGCGCCAGGCGCGGCGTGCAACAGGCCTAGCGAATAATCGTCCGACCAGCACGCGCTGGCGGAATACGTTAGAAACAAATCGCCGTTGGGGCCGAGCAAGAATTCCGGGCCTTCGACGATCTGTCGGCCGCCTTGTTGCTCCCAGGGCCGATCGGGGCGGGCAATGATGGTTTCGCGACCCGCGAGCGTCCACGGATTTGCCATCTCCGCGATCGCCAGCGACGTGTCCGTGTCGGTGTACGGCGAATAAACGAAATATCGCTTGCCGCCATGACTGAAGACGGTGCCGTCGATGCCTGCGTAAGCAGTGTTGATGCGGCCGCGGTCGATCCATTGCGTGTTCATGGGATCAGCGGACGCATTCTCCAGTACGAACACGGCGCGATGCGCGTCATCCGTGAAGCCGCTCGCGGTCGCCGTGTAATACAGAAACCATTTGCCGTCGAGGCGATGCAGCTCCGGAGCCCAGATGGAATGCGCGTTGAGCCCGTTCTCGGGAGGAGTCCACACCACCAACGGCTCTGCCTCGGATAGCGTCGCGATATCGACCGTACGCCATAGAGCGATGCGATTGCCCAGCGTGTGCGTGTAGTAATAGACGCCGTCGACCTGGGTGATCCAGGGATCGGGACCCGAGGGCAGCAGCGGATTGGTGTAAGTCGCGCGTGGCGCCGCCATCGAATCGGCGCCGAGCCGTGCGCACGCCGCCAGCAGTGCGGTCAAAGCGACGGCCCAGGCCACCTTGTATGCGTTCCGCCATGTCATCCGAGATTGTCCTGCGGGATCTGTAAACCCGATTTATCTTATAATTCAGACAAGATGTGCAAGGGTAGCGTGATCGACCGCGGGCGATGCTGAGAAGGGCTGGAACGACAATCACAGGACTGCGCAGCTTGCGGGCGTGGTGCTGTCTGGTGCTCGCAAGCTGTGCGACGTCGCATTCGCCGTCGGGAGCGCAGTGAGAATGCGCGTTTGCCGGGAACCGGCCGGTCATCACACCGGCGCGCGAGGCCGAGCAGATCGGCGACGGCGCGGAGTACCGGGTGGACCGCCCATCCCCGTGATGCGGATCTACGCGAACACAATCACCCGTTTCAGCCCCGTGTGAGCGAGCTTCAAACTTCGTGAATCAGGGATCCAGAGGATCCAGCGGATCCACTCGCGCTGAATCCTGTGACGGCCGGAAAGTGACATCGAAGGGTGAAGTCCGCCGGCCGAGCTTGCCTGGCTGATAGCCCAGCTCGTTCTGGTTGCGCGTGGCGAACTCGGCGCTTTGCACATAGTCGATGTGCCGAGGGTTGCTCAGCACCAGCGCGTCACGATCCATCGGCGCATCCAAGGCCATCAGCAGTCGCGTGGCGTTTCGCAGGTTCGTCGTGGTATGCCGTGCGTAGGGCTCGATCACGATGGCCTGAGCCGGCACGTTGAACCGTTCGATCAACGCATGGCGCATCTGGACCGCTTCGACATAGCTCGTATCACGCGGATGTACGGCGCCGCCGCTCAGGATGATGAAGGGCGCCTGCCCATCGAAGTAGCGTCTCGCGGCGAGCTTGATGTGCAACTTGCCGCGCGCGCTGAGCGGCGTCAGCAGATCTTCCGGTCCTGCGCCGAGCACGATGATGGCGGTGTAGGGATAGCGTGACCAGTTCAGTGTTCGCGCGTGCTGAAATGCATCGGCATTGAGTCCGCCATCGATTGGCTCGAAGGCGATGGCGTCGAGATGATCGTTTACATCCAGAAGCGCGAGCGCAAAGCCGATGCTCGGATCCAGCGCGGCGACCGCTTCATCGCGGCCCACCTCGCTCATGAGTGCCGCCACAGCCACATCGTTGGCCAATCGCTCGCTGCCTGCTTTTGCGATGGGGCCGTCGATCTTCGGATAGCGCGCAACGCCACCCTTGCCGTAGACATCGAGGATGGCGTTCAGACCCGTCAGTTCGCGGCGGATGGCCTCACTGCGCTCGCGAGCCGTGGCCATTCCTGCCACGAGGCTGATTTCATCTGCGCTCCATCGCGATGCATCCAGCCTGCAAGGCGCATCCTCCGCGCATTCGGAGAGCCGACGATCCCGTTCGGTGAACATCGAGCGCACCTTTGTCGTCGTGTCGGCTCGATGCATTGACGAAACAACCGGAAACAGGCGCTGGCCGAGCGCCGCAATGACGCCGTCCTCCACGGTGGCCGCAAGGCTCGGCTGGAAAGCGGCGAGGGCGGCGCATACCCACAGCGCGCCTCTCATTCCCAGTCCCGCTGCACGACCAGACGGAAATTGCGGCCAAACAACGGACGGCCATAGATGGCCTCGCTCGAGCCTTGGCCGGCAAGCGCGTCGGTGCGCGTGTTGCCCTCGGTCAAGCCTTTCTCTTCGGTCAGGTTGTCGCCCACCAGTTGCAGGCCCCACAGTCCGCGCTTCCACGAGACGCCGAAGCCCAGCGTCTGGTACGAGGGCAGCGCCGTCTGGTTGAACAGGTCGACATAGGATTTGCCGACGAAGTCATAGCGCAGGTAAGCCTCGATCTGCGCGTCCCCCACGTCGAAGGCGAAGGTCGGGCGGACGTTCCCATAGAGCTTCGGCTCACGGACGATCTGGTTGCCGTTGACCGCGCTGGGGTCCGCACCGGCGCTGTTTTGCAGATCGTTGTACTCGGGATCGCTGAGCGTCACCGAGGTGGCCAGCCAGAACCAGTTCGTCGGCGCGTACAGGCCGTCGAGCTCGATGCCCTTGGAGACCGCCGTGCCGATGAACGGCACCGACTGGTCGTTGCGTCCGGTGGTGGGATTGAACGCCACGAACGACGCGTTCAGCGGATCGAACTTGGTATAGAACGCCGTCAGATACAGATAGGAGTTGTCGAGCGTAGCCTTCACGCCGAGCTCGTATTGATCGAGCTTGGTTTCGACGATGGTGGGATTGATGCTGCGGGCGATGCCGGACTGGGGCGCGATCTCCACGTGCGAGGCGCGGCTGTAGACGCCGAGATTGTCCAAGAAGTCGTAATTCAGTCCGACCGTCCAGTTGGTGATCGAGGGCTGGAGGTTGCGTGTCTGAGTGCCGCCGCTGAAGCGCTGCGTGGTGTTGTCGGCGAGCGTCGCGGCATCCCCGAGATTGGCGCTCTCGGTCTGCTCGGCGAAGCCGTCGTAATCATATCGTTCGTGGCGAACGCCTGCGTCCACACGAAACCGGTCGGTGAGCTCCCAGGTGTCGTTGGCGTAGAGCGCGAGCACCTTCGCATCGACTTCACCGGCGTTGAGCGTGGTCGTATAGCGCAGCACGCCGTTGTCCGTCACGGAGCCGAGCACCGCGCCGTCCGCCGAATAGGCCACCAGATCCAGCGTTCGAGGTTTGCCGGCGACTTCCAGCAGCATGTCCTGATAGGCGGTGAACGCCGTCGTTCCATAGAACGAGGTGTAAACGCCGAAGTTCACGTCGTGCGCGCCAAGACCGGTCTGGAATCGGCGCGCCGCGCTCAGGTCCGCCTGCGCCGAATAGAACTCCGATTCGATCGCGCGGTATTGGCCGGAGATCACCAGGCCGGAAGCCGAGTAGGGGTCGTAAGCGGTCGCGCCATCGGTGCCTGCCAATGCATAGCGCAGCGATGAGACGCCGGGGCCGAACGCGTTGCGCGCGGCAGTCATGAAGCCGTTCGCGAAGACATTGCCGTCCACTGGATTGGTCGTCGAGTACAGCGCATCGAAGCTGAGCTTGCCCTGCGTGTAGCCCGACTTGAACGACACGGTCCAGTCGCTCGCCTCGTTCTGGTACTGCAAGCCGACATTCTGGAAGCGCATGTGGCGGCCGTCGCCCAGGTCCCGGTGCAGGCTTTGCAGCGTGCCGGCGGAGTCGAGATATTTGAGCGTCACGTTGCGCAAGGAGGGCGAGTTCATCGTGCCCTCGAAGTAATCGATGTAAGGATCCAGGCTCACGGAAGGGTTGCGAGGATCGGCGACCGGAATCGGCAGATAGAAAACATTGTGGTCCTCGACGAAAGTGCCGCTGAGCTTCACCCAGCCGCTATCGAGCTGGTGCTTGATGTTGGCGCGCAGCTGACCGCCCTTGTCGTTGGGAAAGCCGTTGTCGCGATAGCCGTCGTGCTGGCGCATGAATCCGCCCACGGCATAGTAGGTGCGATCGGAAAGCGCGCCCGACTGGAAAGCTTCGGCGCGATACAGCCCGGTGTCCCCGATGGTCAACTGGCTTCTGCCTTCGGTTTGCTCGCCGCCTTCGCGCATGATGTTGTTGACGATGGCCGCGCCGCCGCTGGCGTAGATGGGCGCCGGACCGCCGCGCACGACTTCGACACGCTCGTTCATGACATCGAAGCGGTGCATGCCTTCGCCGGAATTGAAAAAGTGGCCGTCGATCTCGTGGAACAGCGGCAGGCCATCCTGCTGGAAGATGATGTAGCCGCGATCGGTCGGGATGCCACGCAGGCGAGTGATGTTCTGCACTTCGCCGCCGGTGGACTCGACGTGAATGCCCGGAACGTTGGCCAGCAGATCCGCGAAGCTCTTGGGCGCCAGCTTCTGCACGTCCTCCGCCGCCAGAGAATTGGCCGCGTAGGAGGCATCGAAGCGACGTTGCGCGCGCGCCGAGCCAGTCACCACGACCGAATCGATGACCTCTGTCGACTCCTGCGCAGTCGATAGCGCAGGCGTGCTCAACACGAGGGCAATGGCGGGCAGGGCGATGGAACGCTTGTACAAATACAGCATGATCAGAATCGTGAATCGCTACGACGGAGCAGGATATTCTGCGACAGGTTTGTTACAGAATATGGATAGGCGCGGGCAGCGAGCGGGATGGAAAAATTGCGAGCGTCATTCGTCTATACAGTGAGATGCAGATCGGCTGCCAGATGACGTATGAACGATGCAATGGATGATCGAACGGATTCGAGTGGCGCGACCCGCGGGGTGAGCGCCAAGGAAAGCATGGGATCGTCCAGCCTCGGGCTGCTGGGCGCAGAGGTCCTCATCGCCGACGCTGACGCCGCGCATCGCGGCACGCTGAGCTTGCTGCTGCGACAAAACGGTTGGCGTTGCCGGGAGGCGCACGATGCCGACGCTGCTCGCGATCGTCTGAGGCAGGCGAGTCCCAGCCTGATTCTGCTCGACTGGCAATTGCCGCATGTGACCGGGCTCGGCTATCTGCACCAGCTCAAGCGCGACCGCAGGACCTCCGGGATCCCCGTCATCATCATGAGCGCGCGGGCAAGCGAGCAGGACAAAGTGACCGGCCTGGATAGCGGCGCGGATGACTACATCACCAAGCCCATACCGTTACGCGAGCTGGTCGCACGCATGCAGGCGATATTGCGTCGGGTCGGCAGAATGGGCGACACACGCTGCGCGCTGTCGCTTGCCGGGCTCACGCTGGATCCGACCAGTCATCGGGTGCTCGCCAATGGCCTCAACTGCGCCCTCGGCCCGACCGAATTCAAGCTGCTGGAATGTTTCATGAGCCAGATCGGCCGTGTGCATAGCCGGCAACAGTTGCGCCGTCTGGTGTGGGCCCAACCCGAGTCGATCCAAGAGCGCACCGTGGACGTGTATGTTCGCCGGCTTCGGCACGCGCTGCACCCCTTCGGCTACGATCGCTTCGTGCAAACAGTCCACGGCGCCGGCTACCGCTTTTGTGAAACAGAGCGTCCCGGCCGGAGCGCTTAGCTGATCGGAACCGCTCACAGCAGGGTGGTGGTCACGATGTGAATGACCAGGCCGACCAGCCCGCCGATCAGGGTGCCATTCACGCGGATGTACTGGAGGTCGGGGCCGATGGCGTTCTCCATGCGGCTGGCGAGTGTGTCTGCATCCCACTGTTTCACCGTGTCGGCGATCAGGTGTGCGACCTGCATCCGTTGCAACTCGAACAGCCGGATCAACGTCGAGCGCGCCATGGAGTTCAATTCGGCGCGCAGCGACTCATCGGTCAGCACGGTCTGCGCCGTGTCGTGCAGCCAACGAGCCACCGAGGCGCTCGCCGCAGAGCCGTCCGTTGCGCTGGATGTGAGTCGATCGAGGAAGTCCCGGGCCGTCCGCCGCAAGTAATCGTCGAACGCGGCGTGTTCGAACAGCTGCTTCTTGAAGCGCTCGCCTTCGGCCAGGAATTGCGGCGACAGCATCAGCTGCTGACACAGCCTGTCGAGCGCCTCGTCGATCCGCAGGCGCAGCGTGTGATTCGGATCGTCGGCCGCCGTTCGAAATGTTTCATCGAGGGCGCTCAGCATGCTGTCGGCGATGCGTTGGTCCATCGAGAAGCGCCGCCATAGCCAGGAAGTTCGATCGCGCACCGCATCTCGCAACTGCGGCTCATACTCTCGAATCCAGTCGGCCGATCTGCGCAGCAGGGCGGCCACGACCGGTTTGTGTCCTTGTTCGGTCATGAGCACGGCCAGCATCTTGCCGAACAGCGGCGCCAGCTCGCGCCGCTCGACTGGTGTGAGCAGGTGTTTGCGGATGAGCCGGGCAAGGTCCTCGTCGGTGAGCGAATGGGCGACGACCGAGAGTGCCCGCATCACGCCCGCCGCGGCCATGCCGCTGTTGTCGGGCGTAGTCATCCAGCGCGCCAGACTGCCGGCAAGATCGGTGCTCCGGATCTTCTCGGCGACGATCTGGGGCGCGAGGAAGTTCTCCTCGACGAAGCGCCCGAGGCCCTCGCCGATGCGGTCCTTGCTTCTCGGGATGACCGCCGTATGCGGAATGGGGATGCCGAGCGGGTGACGAAACAGGGCGGTCACCGCGAACCAGTCGGCCAGCGCACCTACCATGGCGGCTTCGGCAAAGGCGCGAACGAAGGCGGCCCATGGGTGGGTCCGCTCCATGAGATGCGCGATCACATACAGAATGCTCACCGCGATGAGCAGCCCGGTCGCGACTCTGCGCATGGCGCGCAAACCTCCGGCGGTCGGGTTACGACTCATCGCATGCCTCTCGAGCGTCGCGAAGCCAGGTGCTTCGACGCGGAATCATAGGCCATGCGGCGGAGGCTGCGGGGCTGGCAGGCCGCGCGCCCGCGACGTTACGGTCAGCGCTCGTGATGGCGTATTCTTCAGGCGGTTCAAGGCAACGTCTTACCTCCCTCGATGATCGCCATACTTGAGGCACATCGCGCCGGATTGCTGGCGCGCGCGCATTGGGCCCGAAACATCGTTTCGGGGGTGATCGTCGGCGTGGTGGCGCTGCCGCTCGCCATGGCGTTCGCGATCGCCTCGGGCGCGAAGCCCGAGCAGGGGTTGTACACGGCGATCGTCGCCGGCCTGCTGGTGTCCCTGTTCGGCGGCAGCCGCTTGCAGATCGCAGGTCCCACCGGCGCGTTCATCGTCATTCTGGCCGGCATCACCGCCGAGCATGGCATCGAGGGCTTGCAGATAGCGACGTTGCTGGCGGGCGTGATGTTGCTGCTGCTCGGCGTGGCGCGGCTCGGCGCCATCATCAAATTCATTCCCGACCCGGTGATTCTCGGCTTCACCGCCGGTATCGCGGTGGTGATCTGGACGGGACAGTGGCGCGACTTTTTCGGGCTGCCGGCCGTGAGCGGGGAGCACTTCCACGAGAAACTCTGGCATACGTTGCAGGTACTGCCGCAGGCTCACCCCACCACGACGGCACTGGCGATGGCGACCCTGGCGATCGTGGTGTTCGCGCCGCGTGTGAGCTTTCTCAAGCGTGTGCCCGGCCCCTTGTTGGGGCTGCTGTTCGCCGCCATCGTCCAGGCGCTGTTTCATCTCGACGGCGTCGCGACCATCGGCTCAGCTTTCGGCGGCATTCCTCGCGGGCTGCCGACCTTTGAGCTGCCGAACATCACCGCCGACCGGGTGATCGAGCTGATCGGGCCGGCGTTCACCATCGCCATGCTCGGCGCGATCGAATCGTTGC
Organism: Steroidobacter gossypii; assembly: GCF_016801985.1. GTDB lineage: Bacteria > Pseudomonadota > Gammaproteobacteria > Steroidobacterales > Steroidobacteraceae > Steroidobacter > Steroidobacter gossypii. Next base: position 599,063 of record NZ_JAEVLS010000003.1, read on the forward strand.
TGTCCGCCGTGGTCGCCGACGGCATGGCGGGCACCCGGCATGACTCGAATCAGGAGCTGATCGGGCAGGGTATCGCCAACATCGCCGCGCCGCTATTCGGCGGATTCGCCGCGACCGGCGCGCTGGCGAGAACCGCGACCAACGTTCGCAATGGCGGATCGAGCCCGCTCGCCGGCATCGTGCATGCGGTGACCCTGGTGCTGGTCGTGCTGGCGCTGGCGCCATTGGCCGTGAATATTCCTTTGGCGGCGCTTGCGGCCATCCTGTTCGTGGTGGCCTGGAACATGAGCGAGGCGTTCCATGTCGTGAGGATGGTGCGCCGGGCGCCGCCTGCCGACGTGGTGGTGCTGCTGGTGACCTTCGCTCTGACGGTATTCGTCGATCTGGTGGTGGCCGTCAATATCGGTGTGATCATCGCGACGCTGCACTTCCTGCGCCGGATGGCGAGCAGCGTGGAAGTGCAACAGCAGACGCATCAGGAGTTGAGCCGCGAGTTCGCCCACCGTGGTCTCACGTTTCCGCCGGGCGTGCTGGCGTTCGCCGTCGAGGGGCCGTTCTTTTTCGGCGCCGTCGAGAACTTCGAGCGAGCCCTCGCCAGTACGCGCACCGATCCGGAAGTGCTGATCATCCGGCTCCGATGGGTGCCGTTCATCGATATCACAGGCCTGCAGACCTTGGAGGAGGTCATACGCGACCTGCACAAGCGCAAGGTGCGTGTGATGTTGACCGGCGCCAACGAGCGCGTGAAAGGCAAGTTGCAGCGAGCGGGCATTGGCGAGCTGATCGGCCCCGAGAATCTTTGTGAGAATCTCGAGCAGGCGCTGGCTCGACTCAATGCGCCGGCCACTTCGTGAGCTGCGTCCGAGGTTCCGACTATCTCACGTCCTCTGGCGTCATCAGCGCCGCGTGCACGCACTCACTGGTGCACACGAGATCGATCGCATCCTCGGTGCGCACGTTTGTATAGATCGCACGACTGCCAACGTCACGAACGATGTGTCGTTCGGTATAGCCATGGCGCGCGAACACGTCGCGTCCGCATTCGACGTCGGCGTTTCGGCGCGAGCCGTGCTGGAAATCGGAGATGAGGTATTCGAATCCGTAACCATGCGTAACGCACAGCTGCTCGAGCGCCCCACGCATGTCGTTGGCGGTGCAGTCGTAGAACTCAGGATGCGTCTCGAACAGTATCTTCATCCTGTGCCTGTGCCCCCGGGGCAGCTCGCTCAGGCTCGTGAGAATCTGGACTTCATAGCCTTCCAGATCCATGCGTAGCAGATCGATCGATTGTTTATCGGCAAGATAGCTGCGCAGCGAGCGCGTTCGCACCGGCATCGAGCCGACCATGGTGCGTGCGTATTTCGCCAGCCACGGAATGCTCGCGTTCAGTCGCGGCGCATGCAGGCTGTGCCAGTTCGATTTTCGGGCGAGTTGCAGTTGCGCTTCGCCGTCCTCGGCGCCGATCGCGATGTTATCGGTCGATACGTTATCGAGCTCATTACGCCGTACGTTCTCTTCGAGCAAGTCATAGCTTTGCGGGAAAGGCTCGACCGCGTAAACACGCCCGCCGGCGCCGACGAGCTTCGCCATCATGATGGTGTAGTAACCGACATTCGCGCCGAGATCGAACGCCACCTTCCCAGGTGCCAGCGTGCGCTCGACGATGAAGGCCTGCTCGGGCTCGCGACCTGCGCGGGTGAGAAGCTGTCGGCCGATGCCAGGATCGTCGGCGTCGAGCAGCAGCCGGTAGTCATGAATGCGCTTTTCGATGAAGCGCCGGCCCAGCAGGTGCCTTTGCAGCGCCAGTGAGCTCGTCTGCGCGCCGCGTTGTGCGATCGTCGCCAGCAACTGCCAGGCGCCGTGCTCATGCAGCGCCGCCGAGAGTCGTTGCGTCACGCTCATGTTATGCCGTCATATATTTCTGCCGCGTGGGCGCGTGGCCGCTCACCCTGTTGCCGTACGCGCAATGGCAGTTCGGGCAGTTGAGCTTGAACGCGTCGCGTGCGGCGTCGATATGCGTCTGAGTGAACAGCATGTCCTTCAGTCGCTTCTCGTGCAGGTTGCCGAGCTTGAATGTCACGTAGCACATCTGCACCGTGCCGTCGGCACCCACCCAGATGAGACGATGCCGATCGCACGGCACGCGCATGTTCGGCCCTTTGATCAGCCAGTCCGGAATCGAGCGCAAGATTGCCGGCGTCGACTGCAGCAGGTGCGGATCGCGGTGCTGAAGTCGCATGAATTCCTCGACGACGGCGTCGAGCGCCGGCCGGTCCGCTTCCGAGAACGCAAGCTCGCGATCCTGGCCTTCGGTGAAGTAGGGCAGCGAGTGATGTATGAGGTTGATGCAGATGGGGGCGTTGTAGCGCGTGGCGAACGCCCACGTCTCGCGCACGGTATCGATGCTGCAGGTGGGCTTCATCAGCAACCAGTTGAGCGTCAGCCGCACCTCGTTGCCATAGCGCTCGCGCACGTAGGCGATGTTTTCTTCGAGCTGATCGAACCGATCCTTACGTTGCACGTACTGGTTGTAGTCTTCGCCGATGCCGTACATTCCGACCTGCACGACGCGCAGCCCCGCGGCAAACAGATCGTCGATCTTTTTCCTGAGCAGCAGGCCGTTGGTGGTCAGATAGGTGCGCAAGCGCAGTTTCGTGCAGTATTCGACGATCTCGGCGATTTGTTTGTGCAGTAGCGGCTCGCCGCCGTAAAGGCGCACGACCTCGAAGTTCAGTGCCTTGACGTCATCGAGCAGATCGCGCACCACCGGCAGGGCGAGCTGCTGCCCGGGCATGAAGTCGCGGCCGTAGCGGCAGGCCTTGCAGCGCAGGTTGCAGTTGGCGGTGAGCACCAGATAGATGTGCTCCGGATGCGGATAGATCAGTTGTGGGAACCGTTCCCAGGCGCTGGTGCGCAGGCGGTTGAGCTGCGCCTGAGCGGCGCGCAATTGCTCCTTGAGCGATGGCCGGTCCCGGTATACCGGCTCGAGCAACTCTCGTAGTATCGAATGTGTGCTCATGAACGTCCCCCTTTATTGTTACGGCACCCGCATGGCGCATGAGGATCGTATGCAAGATGCGTGCATGGGCGCAGGTGCGGCGGCTCCGTGCCGAGTCACTTTTGTGGCCGCGGGCCTGCGCTGTGGCGGCATCGAGCGTGCGCTGGTGTCGCTCGCCGGCGCCATGCTGGAGCGCGGCCACCAGGTCACGGTCATCACATTCGCCCCCGAAAGCACGGATTTCTTCCGGCTGGCGCCAGACGCCCCGCGTGTATCGCTGAATATTCGCCTCGGTGCGCCGACGCCTTTGTTACAACTGTGGTCGACCACGCGGGCCAGACTACAGGCGCTGCGGGCAGCCATCGATGCGAGCCAGCCGGACGTTGTGATATCGCATGCGCCGCAGATCAACGTGCCGACCCTGCTTGCGATGCGAGGCTCTGTGGTCCCGGTGATCGTCACCGAGCATGGTGACGTCCCGGTGCGGCCCGAAGCGGACCGGCCATGGCTTTGGAAGAAATGGATCTGGTATCGGCTGCGTCGGTATTGCTATCCGAGTGCGTTCAGAATCGTCAGCGTGAGCAGGGCGATCGATCGCAGCTTTGCGTGGCTTCCAGCAGAACGCCGGGCGGTCATCCACAATCCTGCGCCATCCATTCCCGCGCATGCCTCGACGCACTCGGCGCTGCCGGTCGGGCTCGATCCGCATCGGCCGTGGATGATCAGCATGGGGCGGCTGTCGCACGCGAAAGGCCATGATCTGCTGCTTACGGCGTTTGCTCGTATCGCGCCGCAGTTCCCGCAATGGCAGCTAGTGATCATCGGCGACGGCGAGTTGCGTGAGTCGCTGCATCGCCTCGCAGACGAGTTGGTACATAAGAATCAGGTGGTCTTCACCGGTGCGCTCGCATCCCCGTTCGCGCTGCTGGGGCGCGCGCAGTTTTTCGTTCTGGCCTCGCGTTACGAAGGCTTCCCGATGGCCGTTGCCGAAGCGCTCGCATGCGGTCTGCCGGTGATCGCCACCGACTGTCCGAGTCGGCCGCGCAAGTTCGGCGAGCGGGGCCGGGTGGCGGGCGGCATCCGCGAGTTGGTCCGGGATGGCGTCGATGGGTTTCTGGTTCCACCCGAGGATCCGGACGCACTGGCGGATGCGATGGCGCGCTGGATGCAAAGTCCGCAGGAGCGAAGCCAAATGGCGCAGCAGACAGCGTCCGGAACGACGCGGTTCTCGCGCGAGCGCGTTATCGAAGACTGGGAGCGTCTACTGGAGCAGGCAATGGCGGGGCAGCGGCGGGGCATCGCGTGCTAGTAATTTCTACATCGCATTGCTGTAGTTTGTGTAATTTGGTGACTGGAAGCGCCGGCCCCACGTCCGCCGGGCCCACCTCAGCGGAGTAGCGCCATTCGCGGTCTCGGCAGCCGCGCAGCGGTCATATCTATCACGCGACTGCTCAATCACGGGCTGATGCTGATCAGCCCGGTGGTGCTGGTGCGCCTGCTTTCGGTGCAGGACTTCGGGCGCTACCGCGAATTCCTGCTGTACACCACCGTGCTGTTGAGCTTCGCCGCGCTGGGCATCAGTCACAGCCTGCTGCGCTTCATTCCCAGCCGGCCGGAGCTGAAGTGGCGTTACGTCGAGCAGACCGTCGCACTGACGTTTGCGAGCAGCGTGCTGGTCACGGGCGTGGCGCTGCTGCTGGATACGGTGCTTGAAGGCAGGGTGTTGGGCGAGTTCGCCTGGCCTGCCGCCCTCTATGTGCTGCTGTTCGTGAACTTGGATTTCTGGGAGGCGCTTTGGCTGGCGGAGCGGCGCAGCTTCGCCGTGCTCGGCTACACCACCGGGCGACTGATTGCGCGCATGCTGACGGTGATCACCGCGGCGGCGTTGAGCGGGCAGGTGAGAGTGATCGTGTGGTCGCTGGTCTGCATGGAAGCCGTGCGGCTTACGATTTCGTTCATCAGCTGGCGTCGTCGCGTGCAGCCTGTGACTGCCGATACCACCGGCGCGCTACGCGAACAGTTGTCGTACTGCCTGCCGTTCGGCGGCTCGATGGTGATTGCTTCATTCAACCGTTCCATCGGCAGTCTGTTCGTCGCCAAGATGATGGGCCCGGTGGCGCTGGCGCATTATGCGATCGGCACGTATCTACAGCCGGTGATCACGGTGTTGAGGAATTCACTATCGGATGTGCTGCTGCCCGAGATGGTCGCGCGTCATCGCGAGCCGGACGAGGACAGGCTACTGCTGTTCCGGCGTACCACCGTTGTGATCGCGATCCTGCTCATCGGCGCGGCGATCTTGCTCGCGCGCTTTGCGGAGATCCTGGTGATCACGCTGTTCTCCGAGGAGTACCGGCCGGCGGTCGCCATCCTGCAGATCTATGTGCTGGTGTTCGCGCGTGAGAGTTTGGATTTCGGCGTGCCGCTGCGGGCGATCAATCGCACGACGCCGATCCTGCGGAGCAATGTGGTTGCAATCATCCTCAACGTGGGATTGGTGCTATTGCTCCTGCCGCTGTGGGGATTGATGGGTGCGGTGATCGCATTCGTGCTGTCGCGGCTCATTGAGGGCGCGTATCTCGGATGGCAGACCATGCGCGCTTATCAAGTGCCGCTGAGCCAGCTCGCGCCTTGGAAGGATCTCGGCAAAGTCGTGATCGCCGCCGCGCTGGCTGCCGTTGTTCTTTACGGCGATCTCTGGACCGAATGGCTCGGCTTGCTCGGCGCGCTGCTCGGCGGCGCGACCTTCATCGTTGCGTTTGCCACGATGTTGTTGCTGTTTCGAGTGCCGGAAGCGATGGAGTTACTGAGACGTATACGGTCGCCGTCGGCTGAGTCTTGAAGCGGGAACAAAAAGCGGACGCTGCCTGGCGCCGGCCGCTGACGGTGCTGCAGTTGTGACATTCGACAACACAGGGACGGCGCGATCGGCCGAGGACCGATTCAAATTGAATGTAGCGCGGCGGCTTCGTCGTGCGAGGACGCCGAGACACGAGCACGCGACAGCCACGGCTCGATGGCGGCATGCAGGCTCGCGCGGTTGAAGGGCTTGCCCAAGTAGTCGTCCATGCCAGCGTCGAGACATGCCTGACGCACGCTGCTGGTGGCGTCGGCGGTGAGCGCGATGATGGGAACGCGGCTGTGCGGAGCTTCGCGCCGGCGCCATTCGGCAGCCGCGGTAAAGCCATCCATCACAGGCATCTGGCAATCCATCAGCACTATGTCATAGGAGTTCACGGCAAGCATCTCGAGCGCCTGCTGTCCGTCGGCGGCCCCCTCGACCTGCAGGCCGATCGCTTTGAGCATGCCTTCGGCCACTTCTCTGTTCAGCGGCTGATCTTCGACCACCAGCACGCGCCCGTGCATGCGCGTCAACTGCTTCGCCTGCGTCTCGGGTGCGGGACGTCGATTCGCCTCGCCGACACTTCCTATCAGCGCTTCGTGCAATTGTCCGATGCGTAACGGCTTGGTGAGCTGCGCGTCCACAAGCCGCTCCTCGAGCACCTGTTTCGCCACACTCGCGAAGCTGGTCAGAAGGATCACGCGCGGTTTGGCAGGCCGAGCCGCAAGCAAGGCTGCCAGCGGTTGCGCATTCCATCCATCCAGAGTCGACTCGTCGATGAGGACACAGTTGTATGGAGCTGCGCGCAGTTTCTCGAGCGCTTCCGACGCCTGTGCCACGCCGGTGGGGATCGCACCCCATTGCGAGAGAGCGTTGACAATGAGAGCACGAGCAGCGTCGTTGTCATCCAGCACGAGCACGTCGAGGCCGTAGAGTTGCGGCAGGAGAGTCGGTCTTTGCGCCTGCCGATCGGCCAAAGGCAGCGACAGCTCGAAGAAGAACGTGGAGCCCACGCCCGGCGCACTCACCAGGTTCAGCGTCCCTCCCATCAGCTCGACCAGCTGGCGCGCAATCGCAAGGCCCAGGCCGGTGCCGCCGAAGCGTCGTGTGGTCGAGTCGTCCGCTTGCGAGAACTCATCGAAGATGCGCGACTGATTCTCCGGCTCGATGCCGATCCCGGTGTCGATCACCTCGATGCGCACGCGTAGCGCATCCGCTTCGCTGCGCAGCGGCGCCACTCGCAATGTGACTTCGCCGCGATTGGTGAACTTCACGGCGTTGCCGCCGAGATTCACCAATATCTGACGTAGCCGGACCGCGTCCGCAAGTACCAGCGGCATCGGCTCGGGCGGGCAATCGCAGATCAGCTCGATGCGTTTGGTCGCGGCTCGCGACGCCAGCATCTCGGCGGTTTGTTCCATGAGTTCGGCGAGGTCGCACTCGGCGGCCACGAGCTGCAGCCGGCCCGCTTCGATCTTGGAGAAGTCGAGCACGTCATCCACGATTGCCAGCAGCGAATCGGCCGAGCGATGAATGCCTTCGACGAACCGACGCTGAGTCGGATCCATGCGTGTATCGAGCAGCAGCTCGCTCATGCCGAGCACGCCATTCATTGGCGTGCGCAGCTCATGGCTCATCCGTGCGACGAAGTCACTCTTGGCGCGACTGAGGACCTGCAGTTGTTCATTGCGCTCCTGGAGCTGCGCGGTGCGCAGGCCGATCAAATTCTCGAGCGCGCGATGATGCCTCAGCCGGCTCTGACGGAGCCGGTGCTGACTGCGCAACACATACACCAGAACGCACAGAGCGAGCAGGGCGTAGCCGACGTGCGCCGCTCGCGTGTTCCACGGGGCCGGTGCGACACGCACCGGCACTTCCAGAGCCACGGTACTCCAGACGCCATTCGCGTTCGCGGCGCGCACTTTGAAAACATAGTCCCCAGCAGTGAGGTTGGTGTACGTCGCACGCGGCGAACCTTTCGCCTCGACCCAGCGAGCGTCGAAACCCTCGAGCCGGTACGAATAGCGATTGGCAGCTGGCGAAGCGTAATCCAGCGCGGCAAACCCGAAGGTCACGAGCTTGTCTTGATGCGACAACTGCAAGGGGCGCTCGGGCCCGGGGAGCTCGCCGAAACCCAGCGTCCGGTCGAGAATCGTCACGGCCGTCAGCGCCACGCGAGGAGGCCTCGAGCGAGCTGCCGTCGCCTGCGGCTCGAAGACATTGAAACCGTTGTTGCCGCCGAAATAGAGCTTGCCGTCACGCCCTCGGTAGTGCGCGTTGAAGTTGAATTCTTCCTCTTGCAGCCCGTGCGCCGCGTGAAACACCTTGAACGAGCGATCACGCGTGTGGAAGCGTACCAGACCGTTGTTCGTGCTGAGCCAGAGCGTGCCCTCGGGCCCTGATTCGATCCCATAGACCACTTCGTTTACGGAGGCGTCTCGCAACTGGCTCTCGAAGCGAATCGACTCGGGGCGCTCTGAGGAGCCCACCATGAGATCGAGTCCGCCGCCGGCGGTGCCGACCCACAGCTTGCCGGAGCCGTCGACGTGCAATGCATAGATGGTGTCGTCGCTGACGCTGTTGCGATCGTTGTCGTCCCGTCGGAACTGATGGAAACGACCGCTCGAGCGCTCGAGCAGATTCAGGCCGCCGCCGATCGTGCCGATCCAAAGATTGCCGTGCCCGTCCTCGACGATCGCGCTCGCCCGTGGACTGCTCAGTCCGCCTTGCTCACTGTGCGGATAGCGATGCAGCTCGCCGGTCGCACGTTCGATGCGTGCGACGCCGCCACCGAACGTTCCAATCCATACATCGCCGCCACGATCCTCGTACAAAGCCATGATGCCATCGGCAGGCAGCGAGTGTGGATCCTCGGCAGAGTGTCGAAACGAGCGCAGCGCGTTACGGGCAGGATCGAAACGGGCGAGTCCGCCGGACATCGTGCCGACCCATAGCGCACCATCGCGGTCATACAGCAGCGCCATGACACGATCGTCGGGAAGGCGGGGAAATGTGTCCGCTGAGGTTCCGTATCGCCGCTCGCGGCCGGTACTCGTTTCAATCTCGACGAGCCCCTCGGCGGTGCCGACCCACACCGTGCCGTTGCCATCATCGGCGAACGCATTCACCGCTTTGTTACGAATCGAGGCGCTGAGATAATGACCGAACGCCCAGCCGTGCGGGTTCCAGTGACTGGCGCCACCAGCGCGCGTGCCGACCCACAGCACGCTCCCGCGATCCTGATACAACGACATGATGTCGTCGTCACGCAAGCTGTGCGCGCTGTCTGCATCGCGTCCGTAGCGTACAAAGGTTTCCGAAGCACGGTCGAACAAGCCGAGCCCGCCGGACGTGGCGATCCAAAGCCGGCGCTCATCGTCTTCCAGTATCGCAAGCACCCGATCGGCGGGCAGCGAGCTGGCATCGCCAGGCACGTGGCGAAACGAGACCACGCGGCCGGTATCCGGATGGAACCGATTGACACCGCCGCCCAGCGTGCCGATCCACAGCGCGCCGGTATGGTCTTCCTCGATGGCGCGGACTCTTACGTCGCTGAGCTCGGCGCCGCTGCCCGCCAGACCATAGTTGACGAACCGGCCCGTCGCAGCGTCGTACCGGCCGAGGCCGCCATCGCTGCCCACCCAGAGTCGACCGGCACGATCCAGATACAGTGCGAACACCGAGTCCGATGCGAGTGAACCGGGATCGTCCGGATGGTGGCGAAAGTGACGTACGCGGCCGGTGCGTGGATCGAGCACATCCAGGCCGTGCTGCTGAGTTCCCACCCAGATCTGGCCTGTCGCGTCGATGAGCAGGGTACGGGTGGCATCGCTCGCAAGCGTATTCGGGTCAGCGGGATTGTGTCGGTACTGCTGGAAACGATCGCTGTCGCGATCCCACCGTGCGATACCGCCGCCCACCGTCGCCAGCCACAGGTCGCCCTCGCGATCCTCCGCGATCTTCCAAATGTAGTCGCTTGCAAGCGCCTGTGGATTCGCTCGCTCGCGGCGGTACTCATGGATCGATGAGCCGTCGTACCGGTTCAGGCCACTCTCGGTGCCAAGCCACAGGTAACCGCGCGAGTCCTGCAGGATGGTCATCACCGTGCTCTGCGAAAGCCCTTCGCGCATCGTCAGATGCTCGAAGAACATGGGGCGTGGTTCGGATGCCTGCACCTCGAGGAAGCCCGCTGCAAACGCCGCGAACCAAGCCAGAAAACAAGAGAAGGCGCGCACGCGCCTGCGCGTAGCCAGTCTGCTTACTCCTGCCGAGCGGGAGCTGCGCTCGCGTCGGCGCTATGGTTGCTCCATGTATAACCGTTGCTCCACGTGTAGCCATTGCTCCAGGTGTAGCCGTTACTCCATGTGTAACCATTGCTCCACGTATAGCCGCTGCTCCAGGTATGGTCGGTGCTCGCCGGCGCGCTGCCGTCCCAGAGCAGTCCGTCGAGCGTCGAGGCGAGCCCGACGACGAGTTGCTCCACCAACGGCAAGGGCCGCAGCAACTGCGCAAGTCCGCCGAGCAGGTTGGCGATGGGACCCTGCTGCACTTCCATGACGTAGAAGTTGCCGTTCGCATCCTGGTTCGCGCGGCCGCCGTAGTGCTGCAGGCCGGCCAGATCGAGCGCCACGTTCAAACCTTGATTGGCGCAGTTCGATGCGGTGTTGTAGACAGCGTCCTGCGCGTTCACCAGTCCGGCGCCCTGTTGGAAGACCGTGTACGCGAGTCTTCCATCCGGGCTCACCGCCGGCCGGGCGCTCGACATCAAACGACACTTGACATCGTCCGGACGCAGTCGGGGATTCGCATCGAGCATCAGCGCAACCACGCCGCTGGTGACAGCCGCAGCTTGCGAAGTGCCGGAGAGGGTGAGTTCGTGGGATTGCGCATCGACCCACTGAGGGAAGCGCTGCGCGAGCGTGCCGGCGTCCGGCGCATATGCCCGGATGTGACCGCCCATCGCGACAACTTCAGGTTTCACGAAGCCTTCGTGCGTCGGGCCCGCGGAAGAGAACGTCGCCAGGCCGTACTCGCTTACGTTGTAAGGCTGATAGTTATCGGTCACCGCGCCCACGGTGATGACATATGGAACGTTGCCTGGCACGCCAATCGTCATCGGGCCAGGCCCGCCGTTGCCGGCAGCGGCGACCACGACGATGCCCGACGCCCAGGCGCTCATGACCGCCTGGTTGAGCGGATCGTCCCAATAATGGGAGCGGGGCGGGGCGCTCAACGACAGGTTCAGAACGCGAATGTCGTACCTGGCGCGGTTCGCCACCACCCACTGAATACCGCGAATCACGTCGAAATAGCGGCCGGCGCCTTCGGCGTCCAGCACGCGCACCGACACGAGATTCACACCGGGTGCGACCCCTTGATACTTCCCGGTCGCAGCGGCGCTGCTGCTGGCGATGATCGAAGAAACATGTGTGCCGTGACCGTTCGGATCGTCGATGTCACGGCGATACCGTTCGGCATCGGCCGCGTCATAGGCATCTGGCTGCTCACGCGCCAGGATCGTGTCGTACTGCGCGAGGATTCGCGGCTCGCGCCCGTAAGAGGTCCGCTGCAAGGGCCCCTTCTCCCGCCACAGTCCGGTGTCGAGCACGGCGACGGTGACTCCGCGGCCCATCACGCCGCCCTCGTGAAGCGGCGCGGCGGCGACTTGCGTTGGATAATACGTTTCAGCAGAAGCAGCAGCGCCGCTGGTGCTCACCATGGCGTCATCGTAAAGACGCAGACCGTCGACAGGCGCTTCGATCAGCGCGGCGAACTCACGGTCATCGAGGGCCGCGCCTACGGCGCGAATGATGGTTAACTCGCCCGTGACGACACCGCCGGCGCGTTCAACCGCGCTACGCGCCAGTTCCACGCTGGATGCTTGCACGATGTAATCGCGCCGAATGCCTGGGAGCGGTTTGGTCGTGACCGCCTGCTGGAGCTGGCTTGCCGCGCTGATGGAGGCGGGTACGGCTGCGACCGGCGGTGGTGCTGTTGGCGTGGACTTGGCAACCTCGGCGTCGATCGGGGCAGGTTCGGGCCACCGCGCCATTGCGAACGCAATGAGCAGAACGCTGATCGTGATGGCGGGTAATCTCCAGCGCGTGCCTTGCGTGGTCTTCTCCATCGAAGCTCTCCCTACCGTCTGGGCGTCATGCCTGGTCCATTGAACTTCTACCGCACGAGGTCATCTCGGCACAGATGGCAGCCGCCGCAAATGTGATGAGTCTCGCAGCCTGCGGATCGACTCAGGGAAGGTCTGATGGCAGCCCGGGCGCTAACCACGATGCATTGCTTGATCAGGCGCCATCACCCCCCGAGCGAGGCGTTGAGAAGCCAACCGAGTACGAGGCCAGTGACGAACAGCGTAGTCTGACGGCGCGAACCCTGGACCAGGCCGCGCTCGTAAGCCGCGCGCACTCGGACTTGCAGTTCCCGCTCGAAATAAGTTGCGAAACGCATCGGCCGCGGAGGCAGATCGTCCGTATGCACATCCGCAGGCGGCTGGGTTCTGTCGAGAGATTGCATCGCCCTGCTCGTGATCGTGGTCGCGGCGACTGTACGTGCGTGCCGAGCTGCGCTCACCCCGATCGTGTGCAGAAAGCATGCAATGTCGGCGAAGCATCGAGCCCACGCCGGGCGCTGTCTGCAAATTGAACTCTTCTCCGGTTACCAGGCGCCGGGGCCGGCCGCTATCTTCAACGCATGGGTTGCCAGCATCGTCAACCGCCGTTAGCGACGGCGGCGAGCTCCTGACCGACACGTTCCAGGTATTGATCGAGGACTGCTTGAGTAGCGGAATCCAGTGTCACGAAATCGCGGCGCGCGTCGGCGGGATCCGGAACCCGGGTGATGTGCCCGCCCTTGACCAGATCCTGAACACGGCGCAGCGCCGTCGTCGAGGACACGTTGTCGATCGACACACACAACGCGGACACCGAAAGTCTTTGGCCTCGTTGTTCAGCGCTGGCGAGCTCCAGCAACAGATGCCATGCGACATCGTCGAGCTCGCTCAACGGCGGAAACGACCGGCGCAGGCGCCGGACCTGCTCCATGCCGAGCAGAGCGAAATCGCGCGGATTGTCGGCGGCGGCTTTGCGCCCCGCGGGCGCGATGGGCTCGGCTTCCTTCTGCACCGGCAGTTGCGACCATCCTTTCAACGCAGCGGCCAGGGCTTCGGCCTGCTGAGCCAGATTGACCAACTGGGGCGATTGGGAAGCGCGATTGCGCTGTACCCGATCGACTGCTCTGGAGACTGCTTGCAGCAGCTCCTTGGGTCGCACGGGCTTGGTGAGAAAGTCGAGCGCGCCCAGCCTCAGCGCGGCCACCGCGAAATCCATGCGGGCGTGTGCAGTCAGGAAAATGACTCCCGGAGTGGCCTGCGCGGACACTTCGGTGCCGAGCCGCTCCAGAAACACGATGCCGTCCATTCCCGGCATGTTGATGTCGCTGATGACAAGAAGAACGTCGGGGGTCGCGCCGAGAATGGCGAGCGCCTGCTCGGCGCTGGTCGCCATCAGGGGCGCGTGGCCATTCGCGTCGAGCACACTGTGCACCAGTTGCAACGTGGAAGGATCGTCGTCGATGACGAGGATGCGTGGCTTCACGGGCGGCGGTTTGGATTCCATGAGGGCGGAATGACTCGCGCAAAGATATCCGCCTTTCGTGGCGGCAGTCCGGTGTTACAGGCGCGCAGTCTAGTCACCGTACCTCCCGCACGCCAATACAAGGTACGTTCATTCAGTGAATCCCTGAGCGCGGGCGTAAGGCGCGAGCAGATCTGCGAGCCGAGGAGGCATGATGGTTGCGCCGCTGCATGAATCGCGAAGCGTCGCTCAAACGAGCGATGGCAGTTCGGCCGATGTGCTCGAGCCTGCGGTGCTCGATACCGCATTGTTCCGGGAATTGCTCAACTCGTTCGCCGGAGATGTGGACATTGTCATCTCCATCTATCGCACCTTCATCGGCACGACGATGAAGCTCATCGAGTCGCTGGCAAGCGAGGACTGCGCAGCGCAGGCCAGGACGTTACACACGCTCAAGGGCAGCGCCGCGATGGTGGGTGCGGATCGTATCGCAGTCCTCGCGCTTCGCTTGCAGCACGTCGCCGCGAACTCGATTCATCCCATCGTGAAGACCCGCATCGATGAGCTCACTGGCGAACTGGTCATGTTCCGCAGCGCCTTGCGGGCCCAGGCTGACTTGTTGCAGTACCCCTCGGAGATCTGAGCTCGATAAGAAGCGGCGCGATCGATGGATCGCGCCGCCTGTCACGTTCCCGAAGTGTGGCTGTAGCGGACCGACTGCTCACCCGCCATTGCGGCCGGTGATGGCAGGTTCGGCGGCATCAGGCTCGAGGATGCCTCGATAAGCAAGGCCTGCGATGAGTGCGCCCAACACTGGCGCCACCCAGAAGAGCCACAGCTGACCGAGGGCCCAGTCGCCGACGAATAGGGCGGGCGCCGTGCTGCGTGCCGGATTCACGGACGTATTCGTGACGGGAATGCTGATGAGATGAATCAGCGTAAGCGCCAGGCCGATCGCAAGGCCTGCGAACCCGACCGGTGCGCGCCGGTGGGTCGCGCCGAGAATGACGGTGAGAAATACGAAGGTCATCACGACCTCCGTCACAAATCCGGCGGTCAAGGAATAGCCGCCGGGCGAGTGTTCTCCATAGCCATTCGAGGCGAACCCGCCGGCGAGACTGAAATCCGCGCGACCGCTGGCGATGAGGTACAACAGAGCGGCGCCTGCAATGCCGCCGGCAACTTGCGCCACGACGTAGGGAAACAAATGCGCCGCCGGGAAACGGCCGCCCGCCCACAAACCAAGCGACACGGCCGGATTGAAATGCCCGCCGGATATTGGCCCGAGCGCATAAGCGCCCGTGAGCACTGTCAGGCCGAAGGCCAGCGAGACGCCCAGGAAACCGATACCAAGCTCCGGAAAGGCCGCGGCGAGCACCGCACTCCCGCAACCTCCAAGTACCAGCCACAACGTGCCGACGAACTCGGCGGTCAACTTGGCGAACATACGTCCTCTTTGCGCTCGAAAATCGAATGAAGAACCGACGATCCGGGCCGAAGCCGCGGAATCTAGCCGCGCCTCGTGGATGAGACAACGACACATGGATGCAATTTGTACTCGTATCTTGTGCGGGCAAGGGTGCGGTTCCCTAGGATGCGCGCGGTCCTGGACGATGGGCTTCGTGCGAAGGCGGCCCATCGATGGCTTCAACAGCTTTAGAGATCCCATGAAGAACAGAATCTTGTTTTGCGCGATCAGTCTGGCGCTCGCATCGAACGCGCCTGCGGGAGAAGCGGGCCGCTGGTATGTGACGCCACAGGTTGGCGGGCTCATCACCGACGACGATAGGAATATCGAGGATGGTGACACGCTGGTGGGCTTGAGCGTCGGCAAACATGTGAGCGAGCGATGGAGCATCGAGCTCAATGCGAATGGCGCACACCTCGATGCGTTCGATCCGTACGCCGCCTCGCTCGATGTGCTGCGCGTGTTTCGCCGCGACGAGTCGTTGTCTCCGTATTTGACGGTGGGTGCCGGCGGCGTGCGCAACGATGTGAAAATGGGTCGCGACAGCACCGATTTCATCGCGCAGGCCGGCGCGGGCCTGATCTGGAAACTCGGCGAGAATAGCCGCGGCACCGGTTCCTTCAGCCTGCGCCCCGAGATCAAAGCGCGCTGGGACGATGTCGGCCGCCAAGGCCACTTCACGGATTACATCGCCACGCTCGGATTTCAGTTCGCATTCGGTGGAACGCCGCCCGCGCCGGCGCCGCAACCGACGGTGCAAGCACCCCCCGCGGCTCCCGCTCCCGCGCCAGCCCCGGCACCGGCTGCGCCGGCCGATAGCGACGACGATGGTGTGATCGATTCTGCCGATCGGTGTCCGGGCACGCCGCGCGGCGTCGCCGTCGACTCTTCCGGCTGTCCGCAGCAGGGCGAGATCACATTGGTGGGCGTTGGTTTTGAAACCAACTCGGACACGCTCACGGCCGAATCGCGTGCGGTGCTCGATCCGGTCGCGGCCAATCTGAAGAAATATCCGGAGCTGCAGATCGAGCTGCAAGGCCATACCGATAGCGTCGGCGCCGACAAATACAACTTGAGCTTGTCGCAACGGCGTGCCGACTCCGTGCGTGCTTACCTTCTTTCAGAAGGAGTGTCCGCATCGCAGGTGATGGCTCGTGGCTATGGCGAGTCGCAGCCGGTGGCGAACAACGGCACGCCCGAAGGGCGGGCTCAAAATCGCCGTGTGGTGATGAAGGTGCTGCGCAACCCGGGCAGCGTCGAAGTGAAGGGTGAGAGCCGGAACTAATCAGCCGTGGGAGACAACGACCGTGCGGCATGGATCTGCCGCACGGTCGTGAGTTGCTCGCGAGTCCAAACAATTGGATTCAAACTGAAGTCATTTCGCGAAGCTGGGGCGCGAAGAGCCGCGCCCCCCGCATACGAGCGCCGTTGCTATTGCGGAATGATCCGCAGCACCACGCGACGATTGCGGTCCCGGCCCGCTTCCGTGCCGTTGTCCGCAATGGGTTCGCTCTCGCCGTAACCGCGAACCCTCAGTTCGTTGGTCACTCCTTTCTCGATGAGATAGCGACGGACGGTCTCGGCGCGTCGCTGCGACAGGCGAAGATTGTAGGCTTCGGAGCCCAGCCCGTCGGTATGACCCGCCACCTCGATGCGCAGGTCTGGATTCAAGCGCAGCGTTGCCGCCGCTTGATCCAGTGTCGCGAACGCCTGCGGCTGCAAGCGATCGGAGTCGTGATCGAACGCGACCAAGGGCAGCTCGATCTCGCTGTTCAGGTCGCAGCCGCGCGCGTCGACTCGCGCTCCGGGTGAAGTATTCGGACAAACGTCGGGGGTGCTGTCCGGCACTCGATCGTTGTCGCTGTCGCGCTCTATCTCACAACCCTGCTGGTCGACTGTTTCGCCGGCGGGCGTGCGTGGGCAGCGATCGGTGCCGTCCGGTACGCCGTCGTGGTCTTCATCGGTCGGAGCAGGTGCAGGCGCGGGCGCCGGCGCTATCGGGGCGTGAACTGGCGCCGGCCGCGCGGCCGAGCCAAAGGCATATTGCAGACCCACGCCGAACAGATAGTCGACGCGGCCGCTATCGTCCATATCGTCGTAGCGGGCGCGAGCGTCCATTCGCAGGAACAGAGCCCGTCCGTCTTGGTTGGATCGATGTAATGCTCCGAGCAACCCGAGGCCGGCGTCGGCATAGGCATCGGTCGATGAGTCGGAGAGGTGGCGGTCCTTGCGTTGCGCGCCGAGGCCCAGGAGCAAATAGGGCGCCAGGCGCGTGTCGCGCCGGAACACTCGTAGTGCATCGAGCCCGGCGGCGTCCATCGTCAGATCGTCGCCACTGGAGCTGTCGAAGCGGCCCCGGAACAGGTTGAGCTCGAAGTTCCAGTCTGGATGGACCTCGAATCCCGCCGCAAACGTAAACGCGGCGTCGTCGTCGACGGCTCGATCGTCATCGAGGCGAGCGGCATTGAGAATCGGTGCGACATAGAAGCCCGAGCTGGGCCGGGCTTCCTCGGCGGCGCAGGGCTGTGCGAGCGCCACGACTGCACTGACGGCGATTCGAACCGGGAGGCGCGCGTTGGTAGTTTTGATGGTGTTACGCATAGGTTATGAAAGAGACGAATGCAATTTGAACTCAACTGTTGTCGGGCTCGGGTGCATAGCCCAAGGCGGTGAGCCAGGGCGTCAGTTGCGCCATGTAGGGCGCGAGCTGTTCCAGGTAATGTCGATGGCGGAAGACGGAACGCTCATGGAGCGCCTCGGTCACTTGCGCATAGCTCGGTGTCGCGGCGTAGCGGCGCTTTTCGTGGAAGCTCAGGCAAGCAGGCTCGAAGGGCAACTCCAGATACTGCAGGAGCTGACGGACCTGCTGCTCGGGTTGTCGCACGAGGTCCTCGTATCGCAGCGTGAATTCCTCGCAATCCAGTTCGCGACGATAGTGCTGGGCGAGATCGAACATCGCGCACAGGTGCTGTGCGATCGTTTCGATCCGATAACCGCAATTGAAGCCGTGCGTCAGCTCGTGCGATAGCATCGAGACACAGACATCGAGCGGATGGCGCACGACCCGGACGATCCTCGCGTTAGGGAACGCCAAACACATCAATGGCAGCCACATCTCGTTGAACGGCATTTTGTCCGTGAAGAAGACGGCGCCCGGTCGCAGTAGGCCCCGGGATTCGGCGCGAGAGAGATAATAGTCGCGCAGCAAGGTGACCGCGTGGCGATAGTCGGCGCTCCACATACGCGCCAGATTTTCCGGAAAGGGGGCGGCGTCCGGGCAGATGCGCTGCAGGAACTGCGACCACTCGCCGACGAATGTCAGCTCCCCTCCCGCCTGCACGGCGGAGTGACAGGCCAGGACCTGTTCGACGAGTGTCGTGCCCGAGCGCGGCAGGCCTATGATGAACACCGGCTGCGCAGTATCCCAACGCACCGTGGCTCGTGGCAGCAGTTCGAGATTCGCACGCACGAAAAACTGCTTCATGCGTGCGACGAACGTCTGGACGAGCTGCGCCTGATACTCGATGCTGCCGGCTTGCCTGGCGAGCTTGGACTTGCCCTCGATCCAGTCATGCCATGCTTCGCCATGGCGGCCGAGCCGATCGTATAAGCGTCCTCGTTCGAGCTGCGCGCTGCCGTTGAGATCGGGCGCTCGTTCGAGCAGCGACAGCGCTTGCTGATGCTCGCCGTCGCGGATGAGATATGACACTCGCAACAACTCGACATCGCGAGCAGAGGACACCGCGGCGGCTCGATCCAGCAGCTCGTGGGCTCTGCGCAGATCGCCTTGCATCTCGTGCAGCTTCGACCATTGCGCGAGCACTTGAAGATTCCCCGGAGCCAGCGCATCGGCGCGCTCGAAGCAGGGCCCGGCTTCTTCCGCACGGCCTTGCCGAATCAAGTTGATTGCAAGATTGGTGAGCCAGGCCGCGTGCGCAGTGTCGAGCTCGAGCGCGCGACGCAAGTGCCACTCGCCGGAGGATAGGTCGTTGAGCTCGGACAGGACGACGCCGAGCAGCGCGTGCGTTTGCGCATCTCGGGGATTGGCGCGCAAGGCGCTTTGCGCGGCGAGATAGGCGCCGGGCAGGTCGCGGCACGCCAGGGCCTCACGTGCACGTTGGAGCGAAGAATTCAGCGCGTCCGACATGGCCGCTATAGTGCCGCGTTCGTGGGCTGTTTGTTGAGCATCCGCTCGCAGAAAAAAAAGCCGTCGGCGCAGCCTGCGGAAGATAATAGATGCAATTTGAACCTTTCTCGGTCCCGCAACGTCGCAACACTTGATATATCGCCAGATAAAAGCGGGCCGAAAACATTCTGAGTACGATCACCCGAACATTCGTCCAACGCCTTGAGCGAGTTTGCCGAGACGTGATGGATGCGCGCCTGCTCGGTCTATTGCACCGTCAACTACACCGCTGCTTCTTGGTCGCACGTTGTGATGGAACACAGGGAAGCTGTGTCGCGCGTTCCCCTAATTTCGACGCCGACGCATTGTTTCATCAGTGCTCGATTGCGTAGGCAAGCAGAT
Source organism: Steroidobacter gossypii (assembly GCF_016801985.1). Taxonomy (GTDB): domain Bacteria; phylum Pseudomonadota; class Gammaproteobacteria; order Steroidobacterales; family Steroidobacteraceae; genus Steroidobacter; species Steroidobacter gossypii. The sequence continues at coordinate 618,485 of NZ_JAEVLS010000003.1, forward strand.
GAGGGCGCGCCGCCGAGCGGTGAGATGAGGGCGCGGAGTAGGAGAATGCAATGAATCGAATCTATCGCGTCGTTTGGTCCACAGTGCGCAATGCATGGGTAGTGGCGTGCGAGTTGGCGACCAGCCGCGGTAAGAGCCGCACCGCCGTCAACGGATCGAGCGCGTGCGAGCATCGGTGGTCGCGGCGGGTTTCTCCGCTGCGCTTGGCGGTTCTTGCTGGGCTGTTCGGGGTGCAGGCGACATCGCACGCTGCCGACCGCTACTGGGATATCAATCGCACCTTGCCCGGCCTGGGCGGCGCGGGCACATGGGATCTGTCGACGACATTTTGGGGAGCGGACGACGACGGCGTCACCGGCCCGTACGCGGCCTGGAGCAATGCCGCGCTCGACGACGCGTACTTCACCGGCACTGGCGGCGCGATCACGCTCAACACGCCGATCACCGCGCACAGCCTGTTCTTCACGGCCAACGGTTATTCGCTCACCGGAAGCACGCTGACACTCGCTGGCGTCAATCCCACGATCACCACGAACTCGAACGTCACGGTATCGATCAGCTCCGCGCTCGCCGGCACGGCTGGCTTGATCAAAAACGGAGCCGGGGCGCTCATTCTCACGGGCACCAACACTTTCAGCGGTGGAATCACCGTCAACGCCGGCAATCTCAGCGTCGATGACAATGCAGCGCTCGGCGCGCTCAGCAACGGCATCACGATGGCGGCTGGCACATCACTCAGCAGCAGCACCTCGTTGAGTGGCCGAACGGTGACCTTGAACGGTGGTTTGATCACCCTGGCCGGTGCGACGGGCACGGCCCGCTTTACCGGCGCCGGTGGCCTGGACGTGACCGGCGGTGGCGTGAGCCTGACCGACGATACGAACGACTACACCGGGCAGACTCGATTTCGAGGCAACGGTTCCCGCTCGTTCACTTCCATTGCGGACCTGGGGGTCGCAAGCTCTCTCGGGGCGCCGACGGACGCCGCGCTGGGCACCGTTGTCTTTACCGCGCAAAGCAACTACGGCGACACGCTGAGCTATCTCGGCGACGGTGACAGTTCCAACCGCAACTGGCAGATCGCCAGCGGCGGCGGCGGCGCTTTTCCCGCCGTGGCGACTTTGATCAACTCGGGAACCGGCACCCTGAGAATCACGGGAAACATTGCGGGCGTCGGCGGCATCACCACGATCGGCTTCAACGCCAACACGGCGGATTTTGAGCTGCTCGGCGTGATCAGCGACACTTCCACTCGACCGTTCAGCTTCGCAGGCAGCAGCACAGCGCGCAGCATCACGCTCGGCAGCGCCAATACCTACGCTGGCGATAGCAGCATAGGCGTCGTGACGGTGCGCGCTCCGGTGCTCGCTGACGTAGGACTGAGTAGCTCCTTCGGCGCGGGCACCGGTGGCGGCGGCGGAAGAATCAACGTTAGCACCGGCATCCTGAGTTATACCGGTGCGGGCGCGAGCACCAACCGCCCGTGGACATTCAATGGCGGCACGATCCGCAACGACGGCACTGGCGCGCTGACGCTCACCGGCAACCTCGACCTGCTCGGCAATGGAGCCACCTTCGGCGGCAGTTACACCGGAGGCGACAACACCGTTTCAGGCGTCATCGCCGGCACCGGCAATCTCACCAGTAACGGCTCCGGCACATGGGTGCTCACTGGAGCCAACACCCGTAGCGGCGCCATCAACATTCAGAGCGGCACGTTGCGTGCCGGCAGCGCTTCCGCGTTCGGTACCACCACCGGCATCACCATCAACAACGGCACGCTCGATCTCAATGCCTTCGATCTCGAAACACCCAATCTCGACGGCGCGGGTGGCACCCTGGCGCTCGGCGGCGCAAATCTCACGTTCAACGGCGCCTCGGCTGTCACAGGCGCGTACGGCGGCAGCATCACTGGCACTGGCGGCATCGTCAAGCTCGGCGCCAGCACGCAGACGCTCTCCGGCTCGAATCTATATACCGGCGATACCACCATCGGCGGGGGCACGTTGGCGCTGAACTTTTCCGCGACCGGCGCTCCGACCGCAGACATCCTATCGAGCCAATCGACGTTGAATCTCGGCGGCGGCAATCTCGTCGTCACTGGCGCTGCCGGCGAGAACAACGTGCAAACGTTCGACGGCGTGAACATCACGGCCGGCAACAACAATATCAGCGCGACCTCCGGATCGGGGGGCAGCATGTTGCTCAATCTGGGCGCGATCAATCGCAGCGGCGGCCTGGTCGACTTCGACCTGCCGACCGATGGCTTCATCACCACGACCAGCGATGCGCTCGGCGGCTGGGCCACCGTCAACAACGGCAGCAGCTACGCCAAGATCGACGAGAACGGCCGCATCCTCGCATTCACCGAGTCGGACTACACGATAGCGAACAACCCGGCCGACTGGGCCGACGGCCAGTTCATCAGCGACGACAGCACGGGCTTCAACACGCCGAGCACCGTCGACAGTCCGGATGGCACGTTGCAACTCGGCGGCTTGCGCTATACGGCCGCGAGGTCCACGACGCTGAACATTGCAGGCGGCGACACGTTGGGCATCGACGGCGCCATCCTCGTAACGCCCACCGTGGGAGCATTCAATCAAACCATCCAGGGTGGATCCCTGACCGGCATGGCGGGCGGCGGCACGCTCGGCATCCAGCAGAACAGCACCGGCCGGTTCTTCATCAACTCGCAGATCGTCGACAACGGCGGCGCCATCGGTTTCACCAAATCCGGCGGCGGCGAAGTCGTGCTCTCCAATACAAACAGCACGTACACCGGCGCCACCATCGTCACGCAAGGCACGTTGGAAGTGGCCAGCATCGCCAACGGCGGACAGGCGAGCAGCATCGGCCAATCCTCGGCGGCTTCCTCGAACCTGGTGCTGGAAGGGGCGGAGCTGCGCTATGCCGGCGGCGGCGAGACCACCGATCGCGGCTTCACCGTCAATCGATCAGGCTCGGTGGCCAATAGCACCATCGGCGTCGCCAACGCCGCCGCCAATCTGGAATTCACGGGCGTGGTGACTGGCGGCGAGGGGGCGGGCCTGATCAAAACCGGGGCGGGTACGTTGACGCTTTCGAATGGCGCGAACGACTACACCGGCATCACCAGCGTCAACGTCGGCACCCTCTCGATCACGACGCTTGCGAATGGGGGCGAGGTCAGCAGCATCGGCGCATCGAGCAGCGACTCCACCAACCTGGTTCTCTCCGGTGGCGGTCGATTGCAATACACCGGTGGCAGCGTGACCAGCGATCGCGGCTTCACGCTCGCAGGCAGCGGCGGTGTGATCGAAGTGACCGATCTCAACAGCACGCTTACCTTGGGTGGCACGGCGACGGGAACCGGCGCCTCGGCGCTGCGCAAGGAAGGCGCCGGCACGCTCGTGCTCGCGGGCACGAATACATACACTGGCGCGACGACGGTGAACGCCGGTGTCCTGCGCGCCGGCTCGGAAGCAGCCTTCGGCGGCCCGAGTCTGATGACCCTCGCAGACACCGCGGGAGTGACGCTCGATCTCGCCGGCTATGACAACAAGGTTGGCGGACTCTCGGGCGGCGGGGTCAGTGGCGGCAACGTGCTTCTGGGCGATGCCACACTGACGATCGGAGGCGCGAACGCCAGCTACAGCGGCACCATCAGCGGTGACGGTGGACTCTACAAAGAGAACAGCAGCGTTCAGACCATGGTGGACTGCAATCATTCCTACCTTGGTCCGACCACGATCTGGGCTGGCACGCTCAGAGTCGATTGTCTGGCCGATGGCGGAGCGCCCAGCGGCATCGGCGCGTCCAGCAGCGATGCATCCAATCTCTTCTTACGCGGCACGCTCGACTACACAGGCGGAGACGTCACGATCGACCGCGGCTTTCAAGCGGCCACGGGAACATTGAGCGTGTCCAACGCTGGCGCCACGCTGCAGCTCGACGGGCAGGTGACGGGCACGAACTTCTGGAAGGACGGCGCCGGCACGCTCGTGCTCTCCAACAGTTCCAATGCCCAGACGGATTACACAGGCATGTCCGGCGGCACGCTGCGCGCGGCGGCCAGCGGCGTCTTCGGCGCCGGTGGTCTGCGATTCAACGGCCCAAACGCGACCGTCGATCTCGATGGCTTCGACAACAGCGTGCGCTACCTCCACACCAATGTGGAGGTAGCGAACCAGCGCATCCTTCTCAACGGCGCGAACCTCACGATCAGCGAGGGTGGCGGCACGTTCTCGGGAGCGATCAACGGCGCCGGCACCCTGATCAAGAGCGGCGGCAGTGTCCAGGCGCTCAGCGGCTGCGCATCCAACTACAGCGGCAGCACCACCATCAACGGCGGCTGGTTGCGAGTGACGTGCCTGAACGACGGCGGCGTGGACAGCTCGATCGGAAGATCCAGCTCGGCCCCGACCAATCTCATCATCAACGCCGGATTGGAATACAACGGCGCGGGCAGCTCCAGCGACCGGCAATTCACCGTCGGCGCCGCCGGCGCGACTCTCTCGGCGGCCGGCACTGGTGCAGTGAATTTCACGAGCACTGCGCCGATCACGTTTACGGGCACGAATGCTCGTACTCTGACGCTGCGAGGCTCCAACACGAACGATAACACGCTCTCCGCCCAGATCACGGACGCAGACTCGGGCGTGGTTCGGGTGACCAAGACCGACGATGGCACCTGGGTGCTGGGCAACGAGACCAATACATACACGGGCATCACGCGCATCGACGGGGGCGTGCTCGCGGTGACCAAGCTCGCCGACGGTTTGCAGGCAAGCAGCATAGGGGCATCCTCCGGCGCCGCCACGAATCTGGTCATCGGCAACGGTTCGACACTGCGCTACACGGGCGCGACCGAGAGCAGCACCAATCGTCAGTTCACGTTGTCGCAAGGTGTCACCTACATCCAGTCGTCGGGTCTCGGCGCACTCAAGTTCACCAACACCGGCAATGTGACGCTCGCTGGCAGCGGCGATCGCACCATCGCGCTCGGCGGCACCAACACCGGCGACAACACCATGGGCGGAACCATCGCCGATGCGAGCGCCACCGGCAGGACCACCCTGGCGAAGAACGATTCGGGCACCTGGATTCTCACCGGCAACAACACCTACACCGGCAACACCGTCATCAACGCCGGCAATCTGATGATCGGCAATGGCGGCAACACCGGCAATGCCGGCGCCGGCAATGTGATCGTCGACTCGGCTGCTTCAACCTTATCCATCAACCGTAGCGACACGTTCGACTTCAACGGCACCCTCAGCGGTCCGGGCCGGCTCGCGCAGGTCGGCGCCGGAACCACGCGTCTCACGTCTACCAGTAACAGCATCGGCGCGACGACCGTCAGCGCCGGCACCCTCGAGGTTGACGGCGCGCTCAGTTCATCGACGTTCGCGATGAACGGCGCATCGACGCTGAACGTGGATGGCACGGTGCAGGGGGCGAATGGCGCGGCGTCGACATTCACGGGCGACTCCGGTGCCAGCACCATCAATGTGAGAACCGGCGGGACGCTGGTTGCGAGTGGCGATCTCGGCGACGGTAGCGACGTACTGAACCTGACGGGCACTCTGAGCACGACCGCTGGTGTGCTCAACCTCGGCGCGGGCAATGACACGTTCACGTTGAACGACGGTGCCATCATCAACGGATTGGGTGTGAACGCGGGCGCGGCGACCACAGGAGACGTCCTGCTCTTGAACAACGCGGCGGCACTCACGTTCAACGGCGGCACGACCATCGGCTTCGAGACGCTGCTCAAACAGAACAGCGGCGTCGCGACCATGACGGGCACTCAAACCTTCACCGCGGGCACGACGATCGACGCCGGCACGCTCGATGTGGATGGCACATTGCAGACGAGCACCGTGGCAGTAAACAACGGCGCGACGCTGAACGTCGACGGCGCCGTGCAAGCAGCCACTGCGGCTCTGAGCGATGGCGCGATCTTGAACGTCGCTGGCACCATGCAGGCCGCCGGCGGAACGCCGACCGCGATTACCGGTACGGCCGGCGCCAACACAATCGTGATCGAGCAAGGCGCAATCTTGCGTGGCAGCGGCGATCTTGGCGACGGCAACGACGTGCTCGATGTCGCTGGCACTTTGAACACAGGCGGTGGCACGTTCTCGCTCGGCGCTGGCAACGATACGTTCGTCGTGCACGACACCACGGCTGTGATCGGCACGCTCGACGCCGGTGCTGGCGACGATATGCTCAACGTGAACGTGAGCGCCGGAAGCGTCGTGCCTCTCGGCAGCACGACAGGGTTCGAATCGCTCGGCAAGTCTGGCTTCGGCCAGCTTGCGATCAATGGACCGTCCGACTTTGTCGATGTGCAGGTACAGGCCGGCGTGCTCGATGTGACATCGACCGGCAGCATCGAAACCCACCTGGCGACAGTGAGTTCGGGAGCAACGCTGAACGTGGATGGCTCGTTGCTGTTCACGGCAGGCGCCGACCAGTTCACGATCGCCGGCAATGTGACAGGCGGCGGCAACGTCGACATGCTGGATGGCGATGACGTCCTCACCATTCAGGACGGCGCGGCCATCAACATTGCAATCGATGCCGGCAGCGCCGTCACTGGCGACATCGTGACGCTCGACAGCGCGGCCGCACTCACGTTCGACGGCACGAACGTTACCGGCTTCGAACAGTTGGTCAAGCAAAACGCAGGCACAGCGACGCTGGCAGGAACTCACAACTACGACGTCGCCACGATCAACGGCGGCACGCTCGACGTCGATGGGACTCTCGATGCGGGGACCGTCGCGTTGACGGATGGCGCCACGTTGAATGTCGACGGCGTCGTGCGGGCGAGCGCTATGGCTCCAACCTCACTCACCGGCACAGCCGGAGTGAATATCGTCGCGGTCGGCGCCGGCGGCAACTTGCTTGCGACGGGCGACCTTGGCGACGGCGCCGATGTGCTCGACGTCTCCGGCACGCTCGACACAGGCGGCGGCACGCTGTCGCTTGGCGACGGCAACGACTCGTTCGTGATTCATGATGGCACGAATGTCATTGGCACGGTCGAGGGCGGAGCCGGTCTGGACACGCGCGTTTACGACATCAACCTGACAGCCGATGTCGGCGCGCTTTCGGGATTCGAAGGCCTGACGAAGACCGGCACTGGTGTGCTCAACATTAATGGCCCCGGCACGTCGGTTTTCGAGCAGGTCGAAGCGCTCGGCGGCACGCTGAACGTCGCGGCCGGCGGCGCCGTGGACGGCGTATCGAGCACGAGCGTCGGTCCGCAAGGAACGCTGCAGGTGGACGGTACATACAGCGGTACTGCGGGCAACGACACATTTACGGCGGCGGGCACGGTCAGCGGCGCCGGCACGATCGATCTTGGCGACGGCGACGACGTGCTGACCATTCAAGACGGCGCCGCATTGAACATGGTGATCGATGGCGGCGCTGCGAATGACACTGTCGCACTCGATAGTGCGTCGGCACTGACGTTCGCAGGCGCAGAGGTCTCAGGCTTCGAGCGACTCCTGAAACAGAACGTGGGCACAGCGACGTTGGTTGGTGTGCACAGCTACGACAACACTACCGTCGAAGGCGGTACGCTCGATGTCGAGGGCGTCGTCGAGACTGGCACGTTGTTTGTAAACGACGGGACGACGCTCAGGATCGACGGCACGGTGCAGGCACTCGGCGCGGCGCAAACGGCGATCACGGGGAGTGCCGGTGTGGATACAGTCGTCGTGAACGCGGGTGGCAGTCTGCTCGCCACCGGCGACCTCGGCGAGGGTGACGACGTGCTCGACGTTGCCGGTACGCTCGATACCGGCGCCGGCGCACTGTCGCTAGGCGACGGCGATGATTCGTTCGTGATCCATGACGGCACGATCGTTCTTGGTACGGTGGCGGGCGGCGCAGGTGTCGATACGCGAGTTTATGACATCACGGGCACGGCACAGCTCGGCGCGCTTCAAGAGTTCGAAGGACTCACGAAGCGCAACACGGGCACGCTCACGATCACCGGCCCTGCGGCCACGACAGGACTGCTCGAAGTCGCCGTCGAAGGCGGCACGCTCGGCATCGAAGCGAATGGCAACGTGACGGGCGTGCAGACGGCGACCGTCGCGGCCGGCGCGACCCTGAATGTCGATGGCGATTTCGGCTTTACCCTGGGCGGCGACACGTTCACCGTCGCCGGAAACGTCGCTGGCCGCGGCTCCATCGACATGCTCGACGGCGACGATCAGCTAACGCTGCTCGACGGCGCGGACCTGAGCGGCCTCGCGACCGCGCTGGAAGGTGGGGCCGGTCACGACACGCTGACCCTCGATGTCGACTCGGCCGCAAGGTTGGGTGGCGCAACCGGCTTCGAAACGTTGATCAAGCAGGGCAACGGAGCAGCAACGATCGCCGGGCCCGCCGGCTCTAGATTCGATACGGTGCTGGTGCGCGCAGGCGTGCTCGAAGTGGCGGTCGGTGCAGTGGTGGATCCGGTGACGACCGTCGTCGACGCGGGTGCGACGATGATGGTAGATGGCATTTATAACGGCACCGCGGATGCCGACACTTTCACGCTGTCCGGCACGCTCGCTGGCAGCGGCACGATCGACCTGCTCGCGGGTGACGACGTTCTGACGATCAACACCGGCTCGGACGTGTCGTTTAGCGGTGTGTTCGATGCGAACGCCGCGACCGCGGACCGGTTTGTGCTCGCCGGCGCCGGCGCCGATGCGTTCGACGCGAGCCTCATTGGCGCCGTGTTCCAGAACTTCGACGAATTCCGCAAGGAAGGAACAGGCACGTGGCGCTTGACCGGCAGCGGCGCGCAACATTGGACCGTTGCGGAAGGAACATTGATCGGCGACAGCACCAGTCTCGCAGGGGACATCGACAACGCTGCAACGGTGATCTTCGATCAGGCGACCGACGGGTCGTATGCAGGAGTGCTGTCTGGCAGCGGTACGCTGATCAAACAAAACACCGGCACGCTCGCAATGACGGCCACTCACGCCTTTGCCGGCGATACGCAGATCCAGAGCGGAACCTTAGAGGTCGACGGCGTGCTCCCGGGCACTGTTACGGTGGGATCTGGTGGCACGCTATCTGGTGTCGGCATGGTGATGGATGTGAGATCGCTCGCGGGTGGTTTCGTCGCACCCGGCACGTCAGCGAATCCGTTCGGTACGCTGACAATCGCGGGCAATTACGATGGCGCGGGCGCTGTGCGCATCAACACCGAGCTCGGCAACGAAAGCTCCCCGACGAGCCGGCTGGTCATTCAGGGAAATGTGAGCGGCGCGTCCACGGTTGTCGTCAGTCGCGCTGGCGGAAACGGCGCGGCCACGGCCGGCGATGGCATCGAGATCATTCAAGTCGACGGCGCGAGCGCGGCCGACAGCTTCCGACTGGCGCGGCCGGTTCAGGCGGGAGCGTATGAATATTTGCTGTATCAGGGCGGCGCGGCGGATGCGAACGACTGGTACCTGCGCTCGGAATTGATCGATCCCGACGCGCCCATCGATCCGGAGCAGCCGCCCACGCCCGCGTTCCGACCCGGGGCGGCGGGCTATGTGCTGGGGCATCAGGCCAATCTCGAGTATGGCTTCTCGGCATTGGGCAACTTGCGTGCGCGCGTGGGCGATCAGGGGCGTGTCACTGGCGCTGAATCTGACAATCATGCAGCGGATGCATGGATGAGGGTGTACGCGCACGAGCTCGATATCTCGGGCGCACGCTTCGAGACGGAGGATCTGAAGATGTCAACAGTGCATTTCGGCACCGACGTTTACTCGCATCAGGTCGGCAAGGCGAGCGTGCACCTGGGTGTGATGGCGAGCGTTGGCGAGAGCACGGCCACGTTCTTCGACGCCGCTCGCTCGGCAGCAGGCCTTGCGCCGCGCGCCGGCGAAGTAGAGAGCGATGTCATCGGTGGCGGCCTGTACTGGACGCGTCATGGCGGCGGCGGAGGCTATCTCGATCTAACGGCACAGCTGCTTCACTACCGCAACCGCTACCAGGATCAATATCTCGCGGCCAGCCATCAAAGCGGCTGGGGCGGCACGTTGTCGGCAGAAATCGGCAAAGCATTCGCGCTCGGTGGCAAGTGGCTGCTGGAGCCGCAGCTGCAGCTTGCGTATCAACGCCTCGAGTTGGGCGATTTCACGGATGAGGTTTCAGCAGTGTCGGCAGTTGACGAAGACGCGCTGCGTGGGCGCGCGGCCTTGCAGTTGCTGCGTGCTCCGAGTCGCTGGCTCGGAATGGACGACGCATCGCCTTACATCGGTGTGGGTGTCCAGCGGGATTTCAGGGACGCGGACTCGATCATGATAGGCAGCACGACCCTTGGCGAGGAGATTCCAGATACCACTGGCGATGCGAGCGTGGGTTTCACGGGAAGCGTTCGTCCCGGCATCGAGCTGCATCTCGACCTGCGTTATCAGAAGTCGACCGAGGGAGAAAGGGACGGCGTGCGCGGCAACTTCGGATTCCGCATGACGTTCTGAGCCCTGGATGCTTTTCGAAGCGCTCGGGGTCCCGAGCACTTCCGCTCGTCTGCAGTTTGAATCAACTAGATTCAAATTGAATCCATCTCAGGGCATGGCGGCCGGCATCGGCGGCCTCATCGTGACCGCCGTCTCATTTGGAGAGAATTCCTCCGGCTACCCTTTCAGCGTTGGTTCGAGAGAGAGCAAATTGCACAGTCAGCAACGTCGAGGTTTGCAGCAGGGCGCGGGCGGGCCAGCGCCGGCCACGGGGCCCAATGTGCTGGTCGCGCAGTCGCTGCCCGACCGTGGCCTGCGATTCGCCTCGCTCTTGCGCCAGGCTTTTCCGAAAGGATGGGTCATGGTCAGCGGCTCGGTGCGGGATGCCGTGGCCGTTCTGGAGCACCAACCGATCGATATGGCGGTGATCGATCCCCGTCTGCCCGATGGCTCGGGCTTGCACGTGGTACAGCGATGCTTGCGGACGAGCCAGTTGACCCGCAGCGTCATCACACTCGCCGAGCACGACGAGATCTACTTCATGGAGGCGCTTGCGGCGGGCGCGTTGGGTTACCTGCTCGAGAACGAGCCCGACAGCGTGGTCATCCGCCAGTTGCAATTGCTCGCTGAAGGGATACCGCCGCTTGCGCCTGCCGTGGCTGGGCGGCTGTTGCATTACTTCACGGCCCGGCCAACCTCGTTCAAGGCGGGTCTTGCTGCAAATGATCAAGCCGAGGAAGTCCGTCTGTCGGATGCAGAAGAACGAGTACTGACGCTCATCGCCGTAGGCAGATGGATCGGCGATGTCGCTCGATTGCTCGAGATGTCCACCGATGACGTGTGCGGACACGTGAAGAGCATCTATCTGAAGCGCCACCTGGCCTCCCGCGCCGAGACTGCGCTCGAATTCAACTATCCCAGCGTGGCGTGACATCCAGCTCGCATGCAAACGCCATCCTGGTCAGAAGAAGGAACGGTGTTGATCATGGAAACCCTGAGCGCAATCGATCAATTCAAGAGCACGGCGGTGGATCTTTCGGTGCGCTTCGGGCCGAAGCTGCTCGCCGCCATGGTGATCTTCGCGATCGGCGTCACCGTCAGCCGCTGGGTCGGCGTCATGTTGATGCGCGGTCTGGAACGAATCGAGCTGGAGCCCCCGGTGCGCTCGCTGCTCTCACGCATCGCTCGCACGATCGTGCTCGGCCTGTTCATGATCATGGCCTTGCAGAATCTGGGCGTCGAGTTGCTGCCGCTGATTGCCGGCCTCGGTGTGCTCGGCGCGGGCATCGCGCTGGCCATGCAGGGATTGTTGAGCGACGTGGCCGCCGGACTGTCGATCATCTTCTCCAGGCCGTTTCGCGTGGGCGAATACATCTCGGTCGTGGACGAGGAGGGTACGGTCGAGGACATCTCATTGTTCAGCACCACGCTTGCGCATCCGGATGGCTCGCGCGTGGTGATCCCGAACCGCAAGATCGTCGGCGAGATTTATCACAACTTCGGCACGACGCGAGAGCTGGAAATCTCGGTCGGCGTGGCCTACGACACCGATTTCGACCGCGCCGTGGCTGCAATTCAGGAGGTGCTGGCTGCGAACACACGCGTTTTGCCGGAGCCAGCGCCCCTCGTGCAAGCAGTGCGGCTTGCGGACTCCTGCGTAGAGATGGAACTGAAGTGCTGTGTTGGCGTCGACGACTACATTCCGGCCCGCGGTGAGCTGACGAGAGCCATCGTGGAAATCTGCCGCGAACGACGCATCGAGATTCCATTCCCACGTCGGGACGTGCACGTCATCGGTGACGCGCTATTGCGTGATGCGCTTGATGAGCATCGTGCCCAGCAACGAAGCGCGTAGGCAAGCGAATGTGCTTTCGTTGCAAGCGCGCTTATTGTTTGTTTTTCTGGCGCGGCCTTGCTGATCCAGCAGCGGCCGTGCATGGTCGAGAGGAGAGAATAAGATGAGCATCGAGCGGCAGCCCTTGCAGGCGGCGATCAGACTAGCATTGCATGATGCTCGCGTGAGGGGTCCGAGATCGAAGGCAAGTGCCATGGCGCTGCTGGCGTTGTCTGCGGCGGCCTGGTCGCCGCACACGAGAGCCGCCGACTACACAGCCGCGAACGAAACGGAGCTCCGCGATGCCATCGATGCTGCGAACGCCCACGCGGATGCGAGCTCGACCATCACGCTGACAGGCGACATTACGCTCGCGAGCAACATCGCTTTTTCTGCGCTGACCAAGCCGATCACGATCAACAGCAACGGGTTCGCGCTGAACGCTCAGAGCGGCACCATTCCCGGCGGCACTCTTACGTTCTCCGGCAGCCCCCTGACCCTGATGGGTAGCGGCCAATTCCGAGGTGGCGACAGTGCCGATGGCACTAGCGGGATCAACGGCGGCGCCGCGCTCGCTCTGAGCGGCGGTTCCCTGATCAATCAAGCCTCGATCACCGGTGGCACCGGCGGCGATAACAGTGTCACTTTCGGCGGTAACGGCGGGGCAGGCGTGTTCGCCACGGACCTCACATTGAGGAACGACGGCTCGATCACGGGAGGTATGGGAGGCAACAAGACGGCCGGCGCTACTGGCCTCGGGGGTAATGGCAATAACGGCGTACTGATGACGGGTGGCGCGTTGACGAACAACGGGACGCTCACCGGAGGACGCGGTGGCGACTCTAGTACCACCGCTACTCCGGGGGTCGGCGGTCATGGCGCCGGTCTGAACGGCGGCGTTCATGTCAACAACGGGGTCATACGCGGCGGTATGGGCGGATTGAACGCGTCGAACGTCGGCGGTGGCTCTGGATATGGAGTGCAGCTCCAGGGCACCGCGGAGCTCACAAACAACGTCAATGGCCTGATAGAGGGTGGCGCCGGCAACCCCGCCGCCACCAACACCAACAATGGCGGCACCGGCGTCATGCTCTCGGGGAACACTCGGCTGATCAACCATGGAACGATACGAGGAGGCAGCAGCCCGTTCTTCAACAATACTCTTTCCGCGTATGGCAACGGCGTCTATCAGAACACCACCGGCACATCCACGATCGAGAACACCGGCACCATCGAGGGCGCGCCTGGGGCGCGCGCGATCGGGGCTCCCAATGTGTCCTTTGTCAATATCAGTCTGACTGTCATCAACAGCGGCACCCTCCGCGCAGGCGCGGGCCAACCCAACGCGATCGAATTCGGCACGAACGCGGCCGCCGTCAGCATTCTGGAGTTGCATCCGGGCTCGGTGATTGAAGGCAACGTTGTCGCGCCGTCCACGAACGTCAACGACACGTTCCGGCTCGGCGGCGAGGGCGAAGGCAGCTTTGACGTCTCCACCATCAACACGCAGTACTCGGGCTTCTCGAGGCTCGAGAAAACCGGCACGAGTGTCTGGACCCTGACGGGCGCCAGCTCGGGTGCCACCGTCGGTTGGCATCTATTGGGCGGCACCATCTCGGCATCGAACGCCGGGCAATTGTTTCCCAGCTTGAACTTCTACAATGGCGCAAGCCTGCGAAACACCGCCGCCTTCTCGTACGGACGGCCCACCTATTTCAACGCCGGCGGCGGAGTGATCGATACCGAGGCCGATCTCACGCTGACCAGCAGCCTTCAGGGAACGGGCAGCTTGACCAAGAGAGGCGCCGCCACCCTGATCATCTCCAGCACGTTCAACATCTACAGCGGCGGCACCGTCATCGAGGACGGCACTGTGCAGTTCGGCAATGGCGGACCGGGATTCAATACTGCGATACCAGCCAATGGCAATATCACGAACGACGGCGTGCTCGCCTTCAACTACTCGGCAGCCCGCGCTTACAACAACCTCATTTCCGGCACCGGCAGCGTGATCCAGCGCGGCACGGGCGCGATGACGCTGGCCGGCAACAACACCTACACGGGCGCGACGAACGTCGATGCCGGCGCACTGCTCATCAACGGCGATCAGTCCGCTGCGACGGGCCTCGTCACCGTGGCGAACGGCGCAACGCTGGGCGGCAGCGGCATCATTGGCGGCGCAGTCACCGTTGCCGACGGCGGCCATCTCGCACCGGGTAACAGCCCCGGCACGCTGACGATGGGCGCGCTCACGCTGAGCAGCGGTTCGGTTCTCGATTTCGAGCTCGGTGAAGCCAATGCGGTCGGCGGCACGTACAACGATCTGATCAACGTCAACGGCGATCTCACGCTCGATGGCACACTGAATGTTGCTCTCTCGGCCGGCGGTACGTACGGCGCGGGCATTTATCGCCTCATCAACTACACCGGCACGCTGACGGACAATGGTTTGGACCTCGGGTTGATGCCCGCGAGCTCGGCCAACTACGTGCAGACCTCGGTCGCCAATCAAGTGAACCTGATCAACACGCAGGGTCTGGTGCTGAACTACTGGGATGGCGCCGACCACGCGCGCAACGATGGAGAGATCGGCGGCGGCAGCGGTGTTTGGCAAGCCGGCGGCAACGATAACTGGACCACGGCGGACGCAGCGATCAACGCCGATTATCAGGACGGCGCGATGGTCATCTTCGGTGGCACGGGCGGCACCGTCACGGTCGATGACAGTCTCGGCGGCATCATCGTCTCGGGAATGCAGTTCGCAAGCGATGACTATCGCATCGAAGGCGATGCGATCTCGCTCGGCGCCGGTTCGAACACCGTGCGCGTGGGCGACGGCACCGAAGCTGGCACAGGCTTCACAGCAACCATCGCAAGCGCGCTCACTGGCAGCGGCACGCTAGACAAGACGGATCTCGGCACGCTCGTGCTCACCGGTGAGAATACCTACACCGGCGGCACCACGATCTCCGGAGGCACGTTGCAAGTGGGGGACGGCGGAACATCCGGCAGCCTCACGGGCGATGTCACAAACAACGCGACGCTCGCGTTCAATCGTTCCGATGCGCTGTCGGTTGATGGCGTGATCTCCGGCACTGGTGTCGTGCGCCAGGTGGGCAGCGGCTCGACCGTGCTCACGGGCGCCGGCTCGACCGTCAGCACGCTCGACGTTCAGCATGGCTCGCTGGAGCTGGCCAGTGGAGCCAGCCTGTCATCGAATACAACCACGATCGCGGCCGGCGCGACGCTGCGCAATGCGGGTACGTTCGAGGGCACGGTCGGCGATGACACGCTCGCGCTCGGCGGAACATTGATCGGTGCAGTGAGCTTGCTCGATGGCAACGATCAGGTGCAGATCGCGGCAGGCGCGGATTTCTCGCAAGCCGCATTGGACGGTGGCGCCGGCGTCGACACCATAGAGCTGGTCTACGACAGCGCGCTCACGGTGCCGGAGAACTTCGCGGCGACCGCGTTCGAGCAGTTGACCAAGCGTGGTCGCGGCGAGCTCACGTTCTCCGGCACCATGGATGCCTTCAGTGATGGCATCACGGTTGCCGAAGGCGACGTGCAACTCTCCAACGCGACCATCGTAACCAACGAATTCCGGATCGAGCAGGGCGTGACCCTTGGCGGCACGGGCTCGCTCAGCGGCAACCTCGTCAACGCAGGAATGCTTTCTCCGGGTCACAGTCCGGGCACCATCCACGTCGGCGGCAACTATACGCAATCTGCCAGCGGCACTCTGATTTCAGAAATCAGCCGTGCTGGAACAGATCTACTCGACGTGGACGGCAGCGCGAGCCTGGCCGGAACGCATCGAGTCAATGTGGAGTACGGCATGTATCTCGACGCCGCCACACATACGCTGATTCAGGCTGATGGCGGCATCAGCGGTGAGTTCAGCTCGATCGAGATGAACCCCAGCGCATTGATGACGGCACAGCGAGAGTTGAGCGCGAATGCGTTGACGGTCAGCTTTGCACGCGCGCCGATGACGAGCGTCGTTGACCCGCAATCCGGTCGAGGACGTTTCGCGGCCTGGCTGGAAGAGCAAATCACTGCAGGCAGCCTGACGCCGAGCATGACCGACTACATCGATTCGTTGCTGCAGCAGCCGACGGCCGAAGGCGTACAAGCGCTGCTCAGCGAGCGTGGCGAGCCGGTGGCGAGCGTGAGTCAGAACAGCGTATCGATCCTCGGCGCAGGCTTTGCTCGCAGTGTGTTCGAACGTTTCACGCTGAGCGAAACGGCGCAGTGTGCTCCGACGGAGCAAGGCTCGAATGACACGCTCAATTGCTTCTGGGGACAGGGGCTGCGGCGGTGGGGGCAGGCCGGTGGCGACTCGCGCTACGATTGGACCAACGATGGACTACAGATTGGCGCGGATCGACAGCTGTCCTCCGGCTGGTCGCTCGGCGGCACGTTCGGATATGCCGATAGCGCGGTGCGTGATCTCAGCGCAGCTCGCAACGAAGTGCGTTCCAAGCTCGGCGGCCTCTACGCCAACTACAATCCCGGGCGGCTGAGCCTGGGCGCGATGGCGTTCTACAGCGCCAATGACAACGAGACTCGTCGCAGTGTTCTGGTCGGGAGCACCCGCCAGGAAGCGCGGGCCGACTTCGATAGCGACAGCTACGGCGCGGCCATTCGCCTCGGCTATCGCATGACCAGCGAAGCGGGGCCGCTCGTGCGGCCATTCATCGAAGCGTTCTACGATCACACGGAGGACGCTCGATTCAGCGAGCGCAATGCCGGCGAAGGCAACATGAGCGCACATATCCATGACCGCGACGGTTTGCGCGGCACATTGGGGCTGCAACTCGCCGACAGCTACGAAGGCTACGGGCAGGTGTTCCGGCCGGCGCTCGAGATCGGCGTCGCCCATCAGTTCGAAGATGCGCGCTCGACGCTCGATCTGCAGCCGTTCAGCGGCATGCCCTCGTTCCGCACTCACGGACCGGCGCTGGATCGCACGGCCTACATCGCCCGCGCTTCGCTCAATGTATCGCTCAGCGCAAATGCTTCGCTTGCGCTCGGCTATGGCGGCGAGTTCGCGGACGACTATTCGCAGAACGAGGGCAATTTGAGCATCCGCGTGGCTTGGTAACGTAAGTTCCGAACAGCTCGTGTGCTGCGTCTGCCGAGCGCGCCGAAGCGGCCGCGACCTCAATCGAAGGTCGATGTATGGGGGAACGCAGATCGCATGGATCATGCAGGACGGACGGAATGACGTGAACGCCGCGCTCACAGCGAGGATGGACGCGCTCTAGGGGCGGCTGCCACGCAAGCGTCAATCAGCTCGTCCCTCGCATGACATCAATGAAAGCCCGCAACGTTGCCGGTACGTGACGAAAGCCGGGGTAATGCAGTCGTAGCCCACTCACGCGAGGCGATCAGTCCTCCAGAAAAGAGACAAGTCGGCCGTCGCTCACCCACGGTTGCGAGTCAACTTCCACGTTTGCAGCGATAATGGTGAGCGAGCGCGCAGGATCTAATAGCGAAGCAGATAGCATGGTTTGTCCTCCGGCGGGGCGGATGGCCGTCGTGAGGGTTCCGGAGGAAAGCGATCGCTGACTCCGAACCCTGTACGCCCAGTAACGCGGAGCGGTTGTATTCCGAGCCCCGGCGCGCGCCGCATATACAGCACGCCCTGCTTCAGGGCATCGGCCCGGAGGGGGTGAACCCCGGGCCACTGAGCGGTGGGCTGAAACAAAAAAGTCACATGGCGCTGTCACACTGGCGAACTCACCATGATGCCCCTAGCTTGTCGAGCCGATGTCTTGTCCTGCCAACGCCAGCGAAGCGCTGTCGCGGGCAGCGGCTGCGCTCATCGCGTGGCGGGGCGCCAGGACTACGCGGGATGGCAATTCGTGCCGCGCGCCTGAACGTCTGTGGCGCGATGGTGTGCATCTTGTCTGCGCTGACAGCCTCGTCCTGGGCTGCGGCAGCTCCGATGCCATCCGCACGCGCGCAGGCCGATCACTCAGGGGAGCACTTCGAGTTCGACATCCCGGCCCAACCATTGGCGGATGCGTTACGGCGCTTTGCATCGCTCACCCGGGAGCCGACCTTGTTTCGCAGTGACCTGGTCAATGGCCGAAGCTCCACGGCGGTTCGCGGACTGTACACTTCCGAAGTTGCCTTGCATCGGTTGCTGGAGGGCACAGGCCTCACGGCCGAGAAATCGGATCAGGGTGGCCGCGGCGGTTTTGTCCTGAATGCGATTGATCCCTCCGTGGTCGCGCCGCGGGTCGCCCTTGGCAATCTGGCAGGCTATCCCGGCCTGATTCAGGCGCGTGTTTGGGAAGCATTGTGCGCCCATGCTCGAACCGCGCCTGGGACATACCGCACGCTGTTGCGCTTCGAGGTGGATGGCGCCGGCCAGATCCAACGGCCTCGCTTGCTCACATCCACGGGCGATGCGCACCGGGACGCGGCGATGCTGGCTACTTTGCTAGCCGTGCGCCTGGACGGACCGCCGCCGGCCGACCTGCCGCAGCCAGTGACCATGCTGATCGTGCCACGCGATGCCGAGAACGGCGACGCGCCGAGTTGTGACGACGGAGCTTCCGGAGCATGACCGAGGAAGTCCGCCCGCAATTGATCGATTACCTGGTCAAACACTACGGCACGCTCAAGCTGCGTGTGTCGCAGCTGCTAGGTAACACCGAGCTGGCGGGCGACGCCCTGCACGACGCCTGGCTGCGCCTGAAGACCAGGGAAGCGGAGGATGCAATTCACAGCCCGAGCAGTTACCTGGTGCGAATGGCCGTCAATCTCGCGGTCGACGTGCAACGCCGCCAGGGCCGTTCGGTGTCGCTCGAAGAAATCAACGCGGCGATGGCGCTGTCCGACCCGCTCCCCGGTCCCGCCCGGACCGCGGAATCGCAGGCCGAGCTCGACGAACTGGTCAAGCTCGTGGAGCGCATGCCGGCGCGCCGGCGCGAGGTTTTCATTCTGGTGCACTGGGAGGGGATTCGGCAGGACGAGGTGGCCAGACGCCTGGGATGCTCCAAGCGCACGGTCGAGTATGAGTTGCAGCGTGCTCACCAACATTTGACCGGACGGCTCAAGCCGGTCATAAAAAAAATTGCGGATGGACGGGGTCCCCATTCGTCTAGAAACATCCATGAAGACACGTGTGACAGATAGCACGATTGCCAGCGACGACTTGCAAAGCCAGGCGTGGGTCTGGCTGCGCCTGCTCAACTCGGGCGAGGTCAAATCCTGGGATCTGGAAGGCTTTCAGCGCTGGCTGCAGGCCAGTCCCGCACATCGGGCGGCCTTCAATGCAGCCAGACAGCAGTGGGACGCGTTCAGACCCGCGGCCGGGGCGGTGTTACGCCGGAATGCCGACGCCGCCGCTTTTCATCAGCGCACGTTGCCCGGACGCCTGCAAAGCCGCCGAGCTTTTCTGACGGCCGCGGCCGGCGCCGCCGCCGTCGCCGGGATCGCCGTTCTGCATCCGTCCGCCGATCTTTGGCCTGCCGCCGGGCGATGGGGCGCGGACTACCGAACCGACACCGGCGAGCAGCGACAGATCGCGCTGAGCGATGTCGTCAAAGTCACAATGAACACTCAGACCAGCATCCGTCGGCAGACCGTGGGTGAGCGGATCGTCGGCATCGATCTGCTGGCGGGCGAAGCGGCCATCGATCTGCCAGCGGCCTCCGCCAACGGTCAGCCGTTCGTCGTCGCCGCCGGTCGCGGCCGCAGCTTCGCCGAGACCGCGCAATTCGAGGTGCGCTATCTGGACGGCAAAGTTTGCGTCACCTGTGTCGAAGGCGAGGTTCGGGTTGAGCACGCACAGGGAATCCGCAGGCTCGCGGCAGGCGAGCGAACGATTTATGACGAGCGCATGCTCAGCGGCGTGGACAGCATCGATCCCCGCCGAGCGTCGGCCTGGCGCAAGGGCGAACTGGTGTTCGACAACGCGCGGCTCGCCGATGTGATCGCGGAAATCAATCGTTACCGCCCCGGCCGTGTCGTACTGATGAATGCAGCGATGCGCGACAAGCCGGTCAGCGGCAGTTTCTATATCGCCTCGCTGGATCAGGCGCTGGCGCTGCTCCAACGCACCTTCGATCTGAACGCCCGCACCTTGCCGGGCGGTCTGTTCGTGCTGAGCTAGCCCTTGCGCTAGCTGCTGTTCGTTACGAACGAATGACGTCGTCCTTTCATTCCGATGTGCATCCGATGCGCGAGCAACGAGCGCACGAATGAAACAGTCACGCTGAAAAATAGTTTGCGGACCGGGCCACGGCCGTTCGTCTTAGCCCACCAAAAATCAGCGGCGGGCTTTTCAGGTGAATACACGCGGGCGCATTACCACGGACCGACAGACGAAGAAACTCAATCTTCGAGCCAGCCCGATCGCGCGGGCCATCGCACTGACGCTGGCGGCGAGCGGCGCGAGCGGTGTGGCGCATGCCCAGTCTGCCTTCAGTCCATCCTGGTTCGCGGCCAAGGGCGCGGCACAGAATAACGCGGCCACGACCGGCCGCCTGCCCAACGGCCAGCCGGCACATAGTCTCAATCCGGCCCAGCTGCAGTCACAGGCTGCACGCGAGCGGTTGCAACTTTCGATCGACAATCTCGGCACGGCGGCGCACGCCATCGCTTTTCAACAACGTTTGCAGGCGCAGGCCCGCGCCGCTGCGCGCGCTCGTCCCGGTGTGCCCGATGGCCTGACCGAAGGCGGCCTCGAAGTCGATACGAATCCGCTCACCGCGGGTTGGCTCAACGCTAAAGATCCGACACAGGTTCAGCAGGACGGTCGAACCACGGTCACCATCGAGCAGACCGGCGACAAGGCCATCCTCAACTGGGAAACATTCAACGTCGGGCGCAACACCACGGTGAAGTTCGAGCAGGACGCCAGCTGGTCGGTGCTCAACCGCGTCAACGATCCCCAGGCGCGCCCGTCGGAAATTCAGGGCCGGATCCAAGCCGAAGGCACGGTGTTCCTGGTCAACCGCAACGGCGTCCTGTTCGATGGCTCGTCACAGGTGAATGTGCGCAACCTCGCCGCCGCGGCGGTGAACATGACCGACGCGCAGTTCAGCAGGGGGCTGTATAGCGACACCCAGGGCGCGGGCACCAATACTCGCCACATTCCGTCCTTCGCCAACGACCTCGAAACCACCGCGAGCAGCTTCAGCTACGGTGCGGCAACCGGCAAGGTGATCGTAGAGCAGGGCGCCGAGATCGCGACACATGTGCCTCAATCGGTCACCGAAGGCGGCGGTTACGTGCTGCTACTCGGTGGCGAGGTGCATAACGCCGGTGAAATAGCCACCGCCAATGGTCAGACGATGCTCGCCGCCGGCGATGCCTTCGTGATCCGCAAAGGGATGAGCACCGAGGAGAACCAGGCCTCGACCACGCGCGGCAACGTGGTGAGTGCGCTGCGCCTGGCCGACGGCGTCGATCAATCCGGTGAGCCGGTGCCCAATCCCGCAGGTGGCGTGCGCAACAGCGGATTGATCGAAGCGACCACTGGCGACATCACGCTGGTGGGCCACGATGTACGCCAGGACGGCACGCTGGTGTCGACAACTTCGGTGCACACCCGCGGCACGATTCACCTGCTCAACGACAAGACCGATACCGATGGCGAGGTCACGCTCGGGGCCGGCAGCGTGACGGCGATCGTGCTGGACGAGAGCGCGACCACTGCGCTCGACGTGCAGCGCGAGGCGTTGATCAGGGACTCGGATATCGATGGCGACGGCATCCGGCACCGGCGCGACCAGTCGCTGGTGCAGATCGTCAGCGGTGGCGACGTCACATTCGAAAGCGACAGCCTGACGCTCGCCACCAGCGGCCAGGTGTTCGTCGATGCTGCAGCCACAAGCGAGGTGCAGGCCAACGCGCGCATCGACGTCTCCGGCCACGTGGGCGTGCGAATCGCGATGGAGGCGAACAACGTCGAGATCAACGTCCAGGGCTTCGAGCAACGCGACGCGCCGGTCAACCGCGACGGCGACAACCTGCGCAACCACACCATCGTGCTGGATCGACGCGACCTGGTGCTGGTGCCGGCCGGCACCAACGGTCACGAGACCGATCGGTGGTACACGGCGGGCGGGCTGCTCGAGGTAGGCGGGTATCTCGGCATCACGGGCCACGGCATCGGCGAATGGTCGGCGCAGGGTGGCACCGTGCAGTTCAGCGGCGCCGAGCTGCTGACGCGGGCGGGATCGAGCATCAACCTGTCGGGCGGAACACTGGACGTGCAGAGCGGCTACGTCTACCAGACCTGGCTCAAGGGCATCGACGGCAACCTGTACAACGCTTCGAGCGCCCCGGGCGACCTGCTGTACACCGGCCTGTACCGGGGCTTCGAGTCGACTCATGAACGCTGGGGATCGGGCAGCACTGATTACTACCATAACCCGCTCATCGCGCCAGACAGGCGCATCGAGAACGGCTACACGGTGGGGCGCGATGCCGGGCGCCTGGTGGTATCGACTCAGAGGGCGACACTAGAAGGCGACATCGAAACGGCGACGTTCCAAGGCAATCGTCAGATCGATGCACGTGAGCCAGGACTCGATGGCTACCAGCAGTCGCAGACGGCGGCCGCGCGCCGTGGCGAGTTGGTGATCGGCACCTGGACGCCGGTGTACGACAGAAACGACCGGAACCTGCGTTACACCCCGGGTGCGGTCGCGGAGCAGCTCGTCATCGGCGCAGCGGACGCGGTGCCGGTGGAAAGCAGTGAAGAAGAACCGGCACCGAACCGGATCGTGCTCGGTGGCGACTGGCTGAACGAGCTGGAACTGGGCGCGCTGCGCGCGTACGCGACCGGCGGCGTCGAGGTGAACGAGGCCCTGACCGTAGCGCATGGCGGAGTGGTCGCACTGCATGCGACGCAGGTGGACATCAATGCCGGCGTCACCGCCCGCGGCGGCGACATCGCGCTGGGGAACATCGTCGATGTGTACGTCAGCAACACCACCGGCTGGGAGGAGCGCACCATCGTGACCACCCCGCCGGAAGGCTACGCATCGCGCGCCGTGATCGGCGCAGGCGTGACGCTGGATGCGCGCGGCGTGTGGAGCAACCTGCAACTCGATCCGACCGACATCGGGGGAGTGCCATACGCGGACGGCGGCAACGTCACCGTCCGTAGCAGCGGCGACGTATTCGTGGGCTCGGGCAGCTTGATCGACACGTCCTCGGGCGCAACGCTGATGGCCGACGACAGCCTGCACGGCGGCAGAGGCGGGGACATCACCGTGATCGCCAATGGGTTCCCGGTCGCGGGCAATGCGGGCGGGCGGCTGGTGCTGGAGGGCGAACTGCGCGGCCATGGCGTCGAGGGCGGCGGCACGCTGCATCTGCAGACCGGCGATGCGGTGGTGATCGGCGGTCAGACCGGCGGCAGCGATGGGTTCCTGCACGAGGGCGAAACTTCGCTCGTCGATCTGGTGACGCTGGAGGAGTTCACCATCGACCAGGGCGCGATCCTACCATTGGACTACACCTACACGCGCACGCGCGCAGCCCCCGGCGAAGCATTGGGAGGCGTTCCGACCATCGTGCAGAGCCAGCCCTCAACGCACCTCACGCTGGCGGCGCCGTGGACGCCGCCCAGGCCGGCCGCCGGCACCTACAGGTTGATCACATCGGCGGGTAGCTATCAGATCATCAGCAACTCCACGCCGCCGCAGCTCCCAGCGGGGACCGTGATCCGGGCCATCAACCCCCCGCAGAGTTTCCCCTCGGGGTACGTCGTGCCGGCGGACGTTTTCCCCAACGGCATCCCCATCGAGCCGACGATCGGCGTGATAAGGGCGGGCAACCCGGCGCCCGTCGAGATCACCTTCGCCGCCGGCACGCGCATTGCGGCCGGGCAGCAGTTGCCGCGAACGATCGCGGTCAAGCCGCTCTTCGAGCTCGATGTCGCCACCTTCCGGCAGGGCTTCTCGCGCTATGAGGTCGTCGGCGTCGGCGGCCTGGCGGTCGCGTCGGGCGCCGCCGTTGACGTCAGCATGCCCGTCCTGCGCGTCGATCCCGCCACAGCGCGCACTGTCGCTACCGGGAGCGACCCGGCCACGGCGCTGTCGGTCTGGGAGCCTCCGCTCTTCACCGAAGTGCCGCGCGAGGGTCGCCTGTCGCAGCGCTCGGGTGCCGACCTGCTGCTACAGGCCGGCCTCGCGGGCCAGAGCGCCATGCCGACGCTATGGGTGGGCCGCGATGCCGACATCGCCGTGGATCCGGGCAGCAGCATCCGGTTGGCCGGCAACGGCCAGATCACCATCGACGGCCGGCTGCATGCGGCCGGCGGGAGCATCGACGTGCTGCCCCTGGGCTACGGCGCGACCGCCGAAGTGAGGAATGCGCGGGGGCACGACGGCTCCATCTGGATCGGAGAGCGGGCGGTGCTGGACGTGGCGGGCATCGCATCTACCGCGCTGGACGCGCAGGGCCGGCGCTATGGCCGCGTGCTGGACGGCGGCAGTATCCAAATCGGTGGCACGTACCAGGGCGATGCCACGATTGCCGGCTCGGTGGACAACTTCATCGTCATCCGCCCGGGGGCGTTGCTGGACGCGTCCGGCACGTCCGCCGCGCTCGACCTGCCTTCGCTCGGCCAGACTGTGGTCGCCTCGGACGGCGGCCTGATTCATCTGAGCAGCTTCAACGGTCTCCATGTCGACGGCCAGCTGCGCGCAGCCAGTGGTGGCGCCGGCGCGGCCGGCGGCACGCTGTCCCTGGCGCTGGAAACGCCCAACTACGCCACCGCCGCCAGCCCGTCATCGCGCGTGCTGCAGCATCGCGAGCTGCAACTGGTGCGGGAACAAGCGCCGGCGGTGCTTGCGGAGGATCTGAAACCCGGAGAAGCCGATCCCGCGCTGGTCTATGGCCACGCGCAGCTGGCCGTGGACCGCGTCGAAGCCGGCGGGTTCGACAACCTCAGCCTGCTGGTCAACGGCGTGCTGAGCATCGAAGGCGGAGTCGACCTGGCGCTCGGCCAGAGCCTTCGGCTCGCCGCCTCCAACATCTCTCTGCAGGAAGGCTCGGGCGAAGGGTCCCGCGTGCGACTCGCGGCACCCTACGTGCGGCTGGCGAACACCACGCGCTCCCAGCGCGACAACCACATCATGCCGCGCCCGACGGCGACCGGCGCGTTGGCCGGCCAGCCCAGCATACCCGAGGGCACGCACCTGCTGATCGAGTCATCGTTGCTCGATGTCATCGAGCAGCTGTCGTTCGGGACTTATGGCTACGCCCAGCCATCGGCCGGCTCGCCGTTGATCGAACGGCCGGCTTTCGATCTGGTGGAGCTGCGCAGCCAGGGCGACATGCGCTTCCTGGCCTCCAGCGTCGGCGTGGGCAGCATCACGGGACTGACGACCAACGGCGACCTCATCCTGGCGGCCAGCCAGATCTATCCGACGATGAGCGCGAGAGTCGATATCACCGCCGGCCGCCAGGGTTACTTCGACCAATGGGGGAATTGGCGGTTCGACCTCGACCCGACACGCAGTCTGCGCATCGAGCAGATCGGCAACCCCGCGCCGCGGACGCCGTTCTCGGTCTTCGGTTCGATCACGTTGTCGTCGGCCCACATCGACCAGGGCGGCATCCTGCGCGCGCCCCTGGGGACCATTACGCTCGGGTCCGCGGGGACCGCCGGCGCGTCCACTCGGCTGGTGCTGCGACCCGACAGCATCACCTCCGTCAGCGCGGCGGGATTGGTCATGCCGTATGGCGGCACAGTGGATGGCCTGACCT
Organism: Steroidobacter gossypii; assembly: GCF_016801985.1. Classification (GTDB taxonomy): domain Bacteria; phylum Pseudomonadota; class Gammaproteobacteria; order Steroidobacterales; family Steroidobacteraceae; genus Steroidobacter; species Steroidobacter gossypii. The sequence continues at coordinate 644,519 of NZ_JAEVLS010000003.1, forward strand.
ACACCTATGACGGCCTCGATGCGTTCTACCACGGCATCGGCAGTGGGCTCGGCAGCGTGCTGCTGCGGGGCGACGACATTGAGGCGCAGGAGGGCGCGGTCATCGATCTGTCCGGCGGCGGCGAGCTGACCGGCGCCGGTTTCCTGATCGGCCGTGGCGGCTCCACCGATGCGCGGCTGCATCCGCTCGTGCAGATGGATGCCGAAGGGGGCGGCTTCGTGCTGCCGGGGCTGACCACCAACCCGGTCTACGCCATCGTGCCCGGCGTGCAGCCGGACGCGGCGCCGGTGGTCGCGGAGAAGGGAGCCGGCGATCCTGTCGTCGGCCGACAGATCACCATTGGTGATGGGGTGCCGGGCCTGCCGGCGGGCACGTATACGCTGCTGCCGTCGACCTACGCGCTGCTGCCGGGTGCTTTCCGTGTGGAGCTGAACGGCCTCGCGTCCAGCGTCGCGGCCTTCGGCCGCACCACTGCCATGCGTAACGGTTCGTACACCACGGCCGCGCGCCTCGGTATCGCCAGCACTGACATCGTCGATACGTTGACCACGCAAGTGATCGTGAGCTCGGCGGACACACTGCGCCGCTACTCGCAGTACAAGGAGACCAACTACGCGCAGTTCGGCCTCAACTGGGCGCAACGCGACGGTGTGCCGCGGCCGCAGCTCGAGCGCGATGCCCGCGTCCTGCTGCTGGCGCCGGGAAAGACTCTGGAGATGGCCGACGGGGTGGTGAATCTGAACGCGGCCGAGCACGGCCGTGCTGGCACCGTGGTACTGCAGGGCGACCGGATAGAAATCCTGCCCGATGGTGCCACGCCCAGCGAAGACTTCGACGGCATCGCCGTCCACGCCAGCACCCTCAACGGCATCGGTGCGGGCACTATCAGCGTCGGCGCGATGCCAAACTCCACCTTCGCGCTGATGCGCGGCTACGGCTCCACCCAGGATGCCTGGCGGGTCGGCTTCACCACCCCCGGCGGCAGTGCGGATGAGATCGTCCTGCGCGAGGGGGCCGTGCTATCGGCGTCCCAGGTGTTTCTGGTTGGCAGCGAAATCACCGTCGAACAGGGCGCGAGTATCGACACGCTCGGGCGTGGGGCAGCGCCGTGGAGCTCAGCCGACGGCTATGTTCTGTCGCCGGGCGACGGCATGCTCGCGGTCAGCAACGGCTGGCTGGACGCGTTGCCCTCCAGCAGCGCGTCCGGTTCGGGCTACATCCATATCGGCACCTGCGCGCAAGGCGCGAGCTGTGGCGGCGAGACCCGGCTGTACTCGGAAGGCACGATCACAGCGGTGACCCAGTCCTTCCTGCTCGAAGATTCCGTGCGCTATGGCACGCGCAACCTGGTGCTCGCGCTCGGCGGCATCAATGTGGGCAGCGATGCCGCCATTGCCCGGGCGGCCGCGGAGGGCGTGCTGACGTCCGGTCTGACCCTCAACCAGGACCTGCTCGACCGACTGTTGCGGGGCGACACCTCGACTGGTGCACCCGCGCTGGAAAACCTGGTGCTCAAGGCCGCCGACTCGATCAACTTCTATGGCTCCGTTGACCTCTCCACGATAGATCCCGTCAGCGGAGAGTCGGCGCTGGAGCGACTGGTGCTGGGTGCGCCAGCCGTCTACGGCTATGGCGAGGCCGGTGACGTCGCCCGCATCGAAACTGACATCCTGGTGTGGAATGGCGCTTCGAGCCCGGCTGGCAATGTCATTGCCGGGGGAGCCGGCACCGGGGACGGTCAGTTCGTCGTGGATGCGCGCATCATCGAATTCGGCTACGGCCCCAACAGCCAGCCGGACAGCGTCGCCACGTCCGATCGGCTGACGGTGGGCTTCGCCGCGGTCAACCTCAACGCCAGCGAGCGCATCACCGCGAATCACAAGGGCACATTGTCGGTGTACCACTCGCAGGGCCAGCAGGATGCGGCGACCGGCGCATGGAGCTACAGCGGCGGCGACCTCAACATCAACACGCCGCTGCTCACCGGCCAAGCCGGCTCGGTCAATACGATCACGGCGGGCGGCAGCATCAACGCCGTGGCGCCGGAGGGCTCGAGTTCCCCGTTGCCGGACAACGCCACGCTGGCAGACGCTTTGGGCGCCGAGTTGTCGCTGCATGCGGGCCAGCAACTGGTCGTGGACACCGCCGTGCTGCTGCCGAGCGGCAAGCTGCGATTGACCGCCGAAGAAGACGTGACGCTGCAGGACGGCGCACAGCTGGACCTCGCCGGAAGGAAGATCGATTTCTTCGACGTCAGCAAGTACAGCTGGGGCGGCGAGGTGACCCTCGACAGCCGCGGCGGCAACGTCGTGCAGCATGCGGACTCGCGGATCGATCTCTCGGCGCAGTACAACCGCGCCGGCAGGCTCACTGCCATCGCCTTGGACGGCACGGTGGATCTGGCGGGCGAGATCGCGGGCGGCAGCAGTGGTCACTATGACGCTGGCGGCACGCAGGTGCCGTTTGCTTCCGGCTACCTCGACATTCGCGGCCGCCACATCGCCGACTTCGCGGGCCTGAATGCGCGCCTGACCGAAGGTGAGGTGTTCGGCGGCCGCAGTTTCCAGCTGAAGGAAGGCGATCTGGTCATCGGAGATGAACTGAAGGCGCGTGAGATCAACGTGTCGGTGGACAACGGCCGCTTGACTGTCAACGGCACCATCAACGCCAGTGGCGAACAGGCCGGCAGCATCCGTCTGGCTGCGAACGACGGCGTGACGCTGGCCGGCACGGCGGTGCTCGACGCCAGCGCAAGCGTGCTGCGTAAGGACAGCTACGGGCAGGTGATCGAGGCGCCGAATCGCGCGGTGATCGAAATCGACTCGGGCGACGGTCGGCTGGTGCTGGAGAGCGGCGCACGCATGGACCTGCGCGTCGAAGGTGCGAACGCGAACTACGGCACGGTGGCGCTGAACGCGCCGCGCCTGGGTGGAGCGACGGGCAACGACGTGGACATCGACGCCAACGGCACGGTGGATATCGCCGGTGCCCGCTCGATCTCGGTCAACGCTTTCCATCGCTACGACGACGCCGACGTGGGCACCGACCCGGGAGTCGACGGCCGCACCTACCAGGTGATCGATCAGGCGTATCTGGACGCCAAGCATGCAGACAGCGACGTCTTCATCGACAATGCGCTGGCCAATGGCGCACTGATGGATGGCAAGCTGCGCGGATTGCGCGCGTACGCGGATGCATTCCATCTGCGGCCGGGCGTTGAGATCACGAGCAACGCGGCCGTCAATCCCGACGGCGATCTGCACGTGGACGGCGACCTCGATCTTTCGGGCCACCGCTACACCAGCGTCAATCCACACACGCAGCGCACCGGCACTTACGGTTCGGGCGAGGCGGGCGCGCTGGTGCTGCGCGCCGAGGGCGATCTGGTGCTCTTCGGCAGCATCAGCGACGGCTTCGATACCTCGCGAGTCGGCGAAACGCCGGACGACAACGGCTGGGTGTTGCCAGCGGGCCGCATGCCCTTTGGCGGCGACCTGATCATTCCTCACGGCGGTGTGGCCACGCTGGATGCCGGCACGGTGTTCAAGGCGGGACGCACGCTGAACTACGACTTGCCGGTGGCGGGCCTGACCCTTCCGGCGGGCACCGTGCTGCCGGCGACGATGCCATTGGGCCAGGAACTGACGCTCGCGGCGGGGACCGTGCTCGGCGCCGACGTGCGCGACGGTGCCGGCAACCTGCTGCACGCAGCGGGCACTGTGTTGAGGGAGCCGCTGGTGCTGGCAGCCGGCATGCAACTCGGCGCCGGGTTCCGCTTGCCTGCCCAGGTGCAACTGGCCGCGACCGCCTGGCCGAAAGGCGCGGAGCTGCCGGTCAACATGACCCTGGCGCAGCCGCTGACGCTCGCGAAAGGCGCCATCGTGCCATCCGAGACCGATGTGCTGCTGCCCGGCGGTGCCGTGATGGTCGATCTGCGGCCGACCGGCGCGGACGGCGCTCAGGGCCGCAATCTGGCCGTGGCTCCGATGCTGGCGGCCGGCTCGCAATCTTGGGACATCCGCTTGGTGGCCGGCGCCGATCCGGAAGCGGCCGACCCGCGCCTGACGCAGCCGGGCGGTACGGCGAGGCTGCGCCTGGCCGATACGCACTTCGGCCTGGGCTACGAAGCTACCGAGGTGCCGGGTACCGGCACGCCGCCAACCTATGGCTGGGGCACTTCCGAGTCGGCCCTGACGTTCTGGAACGATCTTGAAGCGTGGTTCGGTGTCGTCATCACGGCGGGCAGCGCCGTCAGCGACGCCGATGTGCAGATGCTCAAGGACGTCGGGCTCATCGGTGAGAGTGTCACGGAGCTGAACGACTGGGGCTATGGCACGGTCGTGACCGTGATCGATCCGGGCACTCCGCCGGATCTGGAGTACGAGCCGGCCCCCGTGCGCCAGCAGCTGTACAGCGTGGTGCGCACCGGCACCGGCGATCTCGAGCTGATCTCCGGCGGCGACTTCGAAATGACCTCGCCGTATGGCGTCTACACCGCCGGCACGCCCTCGGTTTCGATGGGAAGCCGCTTCGATCTGCCGCGTGGTCGGCTGGCCGATGGTACGGTCTTGCGCGAGGAAGGGGCCCAGTATGAATCGCTGGTCGACGGCGGCGCGGACAGCCTGTATGCGGCCTGGTATCCGGAACACGGCGGCAACGTGCTGCTGAGTGCCGGCGGGGACCTGATCGGCGACTTGATCGGCTACAACGGCAACAGACTGGATTACGGCTACGGGTTCGCCGACACCCGCGGACAGTTCGAGACCACGGCGGTGAACACCTGGCTGTGGCGGCAGGGCAGTGGCAGCGTTGAGCCGGGCCCGGAGGCGGTCCCCACGGCGTGGTGGGTCAACTTCGGCACCTATGTTGACGGTCCGCGGAACGGCCAGTACGACAGCTACGGCCAATGGCTGTTCGGCAACGATCCGTTCCTGGTGGGTTTCACCGGCATCGGCACGCTGGGCGGCGGCAACCTGACCGTCCAGGCAGGCGGCGACGCGGGCATGATCGACATCCGCGGCAACGCGACCTTGAACGGGCTGACCCAGGTGGACAGCAATATCCACACGCCGCGCAGTCAGGGCCTGCACCTGGCCATCGGCAGCACCGGGCGGATCACGGCCGACGGCACCCTGGTGCAGACGGGCGGCGGCGACTTCGACCTGCGCCTGGGTGGCACGCTGAACCCGAACGCACAGTTGCGTCGCAACGAACACGACCTCAACAGCACCTTCGTCAACCTGCGCGGCGCCAGCCGGATCGAGGCCGGCGCCATCGGCGGTCTGCAACTGCGCTACGGCGTGCTCGACCACGTCGATACGCGCACCGGCGGTCCGTATGCGGCCGGTCGCGTATTTGCGGGCGGTGGCCCGGTGGTGGTGCTCGGCGATTCCACGATGCGCATCGACACCCGCGGCGATCTGGTGCTCGGCGGCGCCGGCGATCCGGGGCGCATGCCGTTGCTCAACAGCACGCCGTTCTCCTATCAGGGAACGCATCTGGAAGGTGGAGGGTGGAGCTGGTTCTCGCTGTGGACGCCGGCTACCGCCATCGACCTGTTCAGTGCGGGCGGACACCTGACCCCGACCACTGCCTGGGCCGAGGGCAGTTCGCAAGAAGATCTGCGCGTTGCGGTCATGGACCGCAACCAGTCGGCGTCCGACGATGGCTACTTCTATCCCTCGATCCTGCGTGCAGCCGCCGCCAACGGCAGCGTGTACTACGGCGTGGGCACGACCAACCTCAGGAACAGCTACGGTCAGACCCCGTTGCGGGTCCAGCATGGGGTGACACTGGCGCCTTCGCCGCTCGATGCGCAGTTCACGAACGTCACCGGCCATGGCGAACTGCAGTTGCTGGCCGGCCAATCCATCTTCGGCAGCGGACTGACGTTCAGCGCGTCGACCGCCGATCCGTGGGCCATGACCAGCCCTTTCCGGCCAGGTTTCGTCGGGAGGGTTGCCGAAACCGGCGGCGGTCGGTCCGGCAACGAGCCGGTGATCGTTCACAACTCGACCGGGGAGATTGCGGACCGCAATGTCTGGGTGGGTGATCGCACCGGCCGCTCCGCTGTCGCGAACTTGTTCAACTTCGGTAGCAGTGCCACGTCCGCGCATGCTGTGGTGGGGCGAGTGCCGTCGCGCTACTACGCCGTCGAGGGCGACATCGTAGGGCTGCGCGTCGGCAACGAGGTGCTGCTGGGCTTTCCGGCGGGAGCGGCTGGCTCACGCTATGAAGCATCCGTTCCGGTTGCGATTCGCGCGGGGCGTGACATTTCCGATTCCGGCACGCAGCTGGGACGCAACGACACGGTCACCGCCGGTGGAGGCGGTACTGGCGGTGCCCGCGGCAACTTGATCGCGCACGCGTTCGGCGACGACGTCTCGATCGTGGAAGCGGGGCGCGACATTCGCCACAGCAGCTTCTACGTCCTCGGTCCTGGCCTGCTGGAGGTTAGTGCCGGGCGCGACCTTTATTTCGCCAACAGAGGCGAGCTCAAGAGCCTGGGTCCTGTGGTCAACGTCACGCCGGGCAACCGCAGCGGAGGCGCCGGTATCTCGGTGTCGGCGGGTCTGGGCGAGGGCGCGCACTGGGATGCGTTCGCCGCGCGCTACCTCGATCCGGCCAACCAGGCGAACCCGGGCCTGCCGCTCGCTGACCAGCCGGGCAAAGCGGTGTACGTCTACAGCGGCGAGCTGACGCTGGCGCAGTGGCTGCAGCGCGAATTCGGCTATGCCGGCGACGACAGCGGTGCGCAGGCGTTCCTGGCCGAGAAGCAGGCCGAACTGGACGCGACGCGAGAGGCGGCGCTGGCCCAGGGGCGCACCGCGGCCAATCGTTCGCTGGCGAGGGAATATAAGCTCGAGGGCCAGCTGCATCTGGTCAACTGGCTGGGCGAGCGCTTCGGCGGACGCAACGGACTCGGCCTGCACTTCGATGCGGCGACGATGGACGCGCCCGCGTTCTTCGCGGCGCTGCCTCCGGAGCAGCAACGCGCTTATCTGCGCAACGTGTACTACGCCGAGCTGAAGGCCGCCGGCCGCGAGTACAACGATGTCGGCGGCAGGCGATTCGGCAGCTATCTGCGCGGGCGCGAGGCCATCGCCACGCTGTTCCCCGAGCAGGACGCCGCCGGCAACGCGCTGAGCTACGAAGGCGACCTCACGTTGTTCAGCAGCGCGCTGTACATCGACGAATACGTCACCAGCAACGGCATCTTCAAAGAACGTCCGACGCCCGGCCTGCGCTACATCACCGAGGAGGAATGGATTGCCCTGGGACGTCCCGGCTATGGCGTGCCGTTCTACACGGTGCAGGACGCCGGCATCCACACCAACTTCGGTGGCGACATCAACATTCTCACCCCGGGCGGACGCACCCTGGTGGGCATCGACGGCGCCTTCGCCCCCGGCCCGCAGTCCGGCCTGATGACCCAGGGCGAGGGCGACATCAACATCTATGCGCAGGACGACATCCTGATGGGTCAGAGCCGCATCTTCACCACGTTCGGCGGCAACATCCTGGCCTGGTCCGCGGAAGGCGACATCAACGCTGGCCGCGGCGCCAAGACCACGGTGGTCTACACACCGCAGCGGCGCGTCTACGACAGTGTCGGCAACGTCACGCTGTCGCCAAGCTCGCCAAACAACGGCGCCGGTATCGCCACGCTGAATCCGATTCCGGAGATCCCGCCTGGCGACATCGACCTGATCGCACCGCTGGGCACGATCGACGCGGGCGAAGCGGGCATTCGTGTGTCGGGCAACGTCAACCTGGCAGCGCTGCAGGTGGTCAACGCCGAGAACATCCAGGTGCAGGGCGAAGCCACGGGCGTGCCGGTGTTGGCGCAGGTGAATGTTTCTGCACTGACGGACGCCAGCCAAGCCGCGACTACGGCAGTGACTGCCGCGCAGGAAGTCATGCGACGCGAACGGGCAGCCACGCGGGAGAGCTTGCCGTCGATCTTCAGCGTGCGAGTCTTAGGCTTCGGCAATGAAACGTCGAGAGACGATCGTGCCGATACAGGGGCAACGTCACGCTCCAATTTGCAGTCCGGCGTGCAGCGCTCGTACGACCCGAGCAAGCTGGCGCAGATCGTCGGGCTCGGCAACAACATCGACCCGAAACATTGGGCTCGCTTGACCGAAGAAGAACGCCGACGGCTGCAACAGGATCGCTGAGCCGGCAAATCACACGAGCGCATTCCTGAGCTGTTCCCTGCCTGACGGGGAACAGCTCGGGGACGGCTTTGCCTCGACCACGGCAGTAACGACATCATGAACACGAGTGTTGAGCACCGCCCGACGCTGCGCGATGTTTTGGTTACGAACTACGACCGGCTCACGCGCCGGCTGGCGCGCTATCTGGGGTGTCCGGAGCTGGCCAGCGATTGCCTGCACGACGCCTGGTTGCGTCTGGGCGATAGCACCGCTCCACCGGCGATTCAAAGCGCAGACGCGTACGTCTATCGCGTGGCGTACAACGCTGCGATGGATCGCTTGCGTCGCGAGCGGTCGTTGCAAGGTGCGCAGCTGGTCGACAGCGATCTCGATCTGTTCGTGGATCCTACGCCCAGCCCGGAGGCGGTGACCCAGGCACGATCCGACCTCGGCGCCGTGGCGCAGGCGTTTCAGTGCTTGCCCTGGCGTCACCAATCCGTGCTGGTTGCTCTGCGCATCGAGGAGCGCACGCGCGAGGATGTGGCTCGTCGACACGGGATCTCGCTGCGCACGTTGGACACCACTTTGCGCCAAGCGCTACAGCACTGCGCCGAGAAAGCTCAACAACCTATCCTCGCCGGCGTGAGCACGTCCCGTCGCAGACTGCCCACGCGTTGTCTGAGGTCTGAGGCGGCGTGAAAGCTGGCCGATGTGTGCTTCAGCCGGGGTTCGATGTTCGCCGGGCTGTCGCATCTGCTGAAGCGCGAGGCCGACGGCAGCCAGCAATCATTAAAGTTCTGTGACAAACGGCAGTGCCGGGGCTCGAGCACCGTCTATTTCAGGAAACGCCGCGCGCGGTTCAAGCGCGGGCTATGGGATTGACGGCATGACGGTTGGGAAACACCAGGTCGGGGGCACGCATCGCGTGTGGGCAGCATTCGCGCTCATGGCGATGAGTTCGCTTGCGGGGCGCGGCGTCGGCGCTGCGGAGCTGCAGACGCAAGCGAGCGGCGTCTTCCTCAATGCCGCTGGCGACGTGCTTACGGCCCGGCATGCGGTGGCCGATTGCGAATCTCTATTTCTGGTCAAGGATGGCCGCATCGCCGAGGCAAGGATCCGGGCACTGAGTGAACGATCGGATCTGGCGGTGCTGCGTTCGGCGCTCCAGCCCTACCTCAACGCGACACTGCCGCGCACCGATCTGGATTCGCTCAACGGCATCGGAGTCTTCGCCGAAAGCTATGAGAGTCTGCAGCGTTTGCCTGATCGCCACAGGGTAGTCAGCAACGCCATGACCATTCCAGGCAGAGGAGACCTGCAGCTGCTTTCCGACGTGAAACCGGGCGCGAGCGGCAGCGCCGTGCTGGGCAGTGGAGGGTTGTTGATCGGCATCGTGACCGGGCGAGCGGCATTCGGACCGTCGAGCGACGCAGGTGTCGTCGCCTTGAGCAAAGCGGCTTCTTCACGCCCCCGCCACGGCGTCACCCGCGTCCGGGCTGTCCCGCTGCGCGAGATCAAACTCTTTCTGCTCGACAATCAGATTCCATTCCAGCAAAGCGACGCTGCGCAGCTCGGGCCATTGCAATCGCCAGCGGCGCGCGCGGCGACGCTGGCGGTCGGAGTCATCTGCGGCTGATCGGCATCTCCACTCCAGTTGTACTCATGTCCATGCATCGTATCGACCAACGCAGCCACGGCTCGCATCATCCCATCAGACGCTCACGGCTGGCGACAGTCTGGCGTCAGGTCCTGAAGCTGCTCGGATCGCTCGGTTTGGGATGGACTGCAGCCACGATGCCTTCTTCGGTCACGGCCGCGGAGTCACAGGCGCCCGAGCACTGGCTCAGTTATGCGCAACTGGTGAGCAACCAGTTTCAGACGTGGCTGAGCGACTCGGGTGATGAATCCGTCGTTCGCCTGCATGCCTTCATGCAGGAGCGCATGCTCCAGGAAGGAACATCCGCGCCGCCGGCGGCGCTGGTTGTGCGCGTGTGGATCGCAAGCAGCGGAAAAGTTGAGCGCCTGGAGTTTGCTTCGCTCGGCAGCGCGCAAGCCGACGCCGATCTGCGCTCCTTGCTCACATCACGGCCGCTGTCGGAATCGCCGCCTCCCGACATGCGTCAGCCGTTGATTCTGCAGCTGGATCTTACGTTCGTCACGGCGGTTTGAGCTTGTTTGATGCGCCATGGATGTTGAAAGCAATTCGATCGCTGCCTCGCGCGACCAGGGCATCAAGCAAACGAGGGATTCCTCCCTGGTGTCGCTACATGCCGCGGAGTTGTTGATCGTCGATGCCGACGCCGGCATTCGCGAGGCGCTGAGCTTCTTGTTGCGACGGAACGGCTGGCGTTGTCGCGAAGCGCATGATGCGGATGCGGCGCGCAGTTGTATCGGCGACGGCAACCCGGGCCTGATCCTGCTCGATTGGCTGTTGCCCGATGTGACCGGTCTGGGGTATCTGCACCAGCTCAAACGTGACCCGAAGACGTCCGGCATCCCGGTCATCATCATGAGCACTCGCGCTACGGAGCGGGACAAAGTTGCAGGCCTCGATAGCGGCGCGGATGACTACGTCCTCAAACCGATTGCGTCAGCCGAGCTGGTCTCGCGCATTCAGGCGATACTGCGTCGGGTAAAAAGGATGGGCGACACGCGCGGCCCGCTCTCGGTCGGCGGGCTGACACTGGATCCGGCGAGTCATCGCGTGCTGGCGGATGGCCGGACCTGCGCGCTCGGCCCCACCGAATTCAAGTTGCTCGAATACCTGATGAGCGACATGGGGCGCGTGCATACTCGTCAGCAGCTGCGCCATCAGGTGTGGACGAGCAACGAGTCCGTCAACGAGCGCACGGTGGATGTCTATGTGCGGCGTCTTCGGCAGGTGTTGCAACCGTTTGGATATGATCGCCTGGTCCAGACGGTTCACGGTTCAGGCTATCGTTTTGTGGATACGTTGGAAGAATAGGCGGCCGGGGCGCCGGACCACTCACCTGAATCTCGTGCGACTGCGCGGGGCGTGCCGTCGTCAGCATTGAGTTGGCGCGGTCCTCGCTCCGTTGCAAGAGAAGCATCGCTGAAGGACGGTGCGATGGCGCTCGTCCTCACCTCGCCCAGGAGTCGTTTTGCGAGCCGAGCGGCGAGATGGCCTGGAGGCTGTCACGTGACAGTCACATATCCCTCTTAGCATCCGTTCCGAAAATCCCCATCCGGTTCCCCGAGCCCACATACGCCGGCGTCACCAGCAACGGCAGCAACTCACTATCTTTGTAAAGTTACACGTGGGTCGGATCAAGAGCAGCAGCGCGTGGGTAACGGCCCGAGCTCGTCGGCAGTCCCGGGCGGCCGCACTGTGGCTGGCGACCAGCGTGACCGCTCTTGGAGTCGTGAGTTCATCGTCCATGGCGCAAGCGGCCGCAGCGATGCCCTTCGACATTCCGGCGCAGCCGCTGCAGGCGGCGCTCGAACAGTTCATGAAAGTGACGGCACATTCTGGTCTCTACGACAGCGCTCTTACGAGCGGTCGATACTCGGCGGAAGTCAAAGGCGTGATGGAGCCCGAAGCCGCGTTGCGCCGCCTGGTTGTTGCGAGCGGTCTCAATGTTCACTACGACGCAGGCGAGACTTTCAGCATCACGGCAGGGCCGGTGCCACAGCAGGTTGCGGATCCTGCGCCACGCGGCCCGTATTGGAATGAAGAGCAAAACAAGGTGCGATACTTCGGCGTGCTCCAGGCGCGCGTCAGGGAAGTTTTCTGCCGATATCCCGTCACGGCGCCCGGCGGGTACCGGGTCGCGCTGAGCCTGTGGATAGATTCGTCGGGCGAGATCGAGCAGGTCCGCCTGCTCGACAGCAGCGGCGCGGCCGATCGCGACGCTCTTATTATTAGTGGTCTGCGTGGCCGGCGGTTGCCGTTGCCGCCACCTGCGGGCATCCAGCAGCCTATCACCATGCTCGTGGCGCCCGCGCCGTCCGATGCAGCAGGAGAGTGCATCGGCATGGATTCGAAGCATGAGTGATCAGCGCGGCTACAAGCGTTCGCAGTTGCGGGATTTTCTGGTTGCGCACTACGAAGAGCTCAAGCGGCGCTTGACCTACCGACTGGGCAACGCGGAGGTTGCCGGCGACGCTCTGCACGATGCCTACGTGCGCCTGCAAAGCAAGGGAGAGTCCGAGCTCGCCGATGCGCACATCGCGCAGCCAGCCGCATACTTGCATCGCATGGCATTTCACCTAGCCATCGATCGAGAGCGCACCGTGGAACGCCGCTTGACCACCGCCGAGATCGACGAGGTGCTGGGCATCACCGATCCGGCGCCGGGCCCGGCCAAGATCGCCGAAGACAGGCAGGATCTGCAGGATCTGTTACGTGATATGGAGGCGCTGCCGCCTCGTCGTCGCGAGATTCTGCTGGCGGTACGACTGGATGGAGCCACGCGAGAGCAGCTCGCGGCGCTATACGGGATCTCGCTGCGCACGGTGGATAGAGAGCTGGAAAAGGCCTACGCGTTTTGTTTCGAACGCCTGACGAAGGACAGGCCGTGACAGAAAACATGTCGGTTTCCGCGGCCTCAATCCGTCTGGTAAGCACGATTCGGGAAAATTTCATCAACGATGCCATTCGCTGATTCGAACGGCACGGCCGCGCTCGAGCGGCAGGCGCAAGCATGGGTCCTGCGGATCAAATCCGGAGAGGCGACCCCGAGCGACCTGCAGGCCCTGCGCGACTGGTGCGCACTGAGCGCCTTGCATGCGCAGGCGTTCGATCGTGCGCGCTGTTCCTGGGACGAAATCGGGCAGGTCGGGCGGGTGTTTAGGGCCAGTCATCCGCAGCCTGAACGCATCGATCTGCCGACGCGCCGAATGTTTCTTGGTGGCGCGCTGGCGACGGCGGGCGCGGCAGCGGTCGCGGCCGCGGCAGTTCCGCCGTTCGGACTCTGGCCCTCGCTCATCGAGCTCAATGCCGACTATCGCACGGCGACCGGCGAACAGCTGCGTATCGAATTGGCCGGCCGCATACAGGTTCACCTGAACACTCAATCCAGCATGAACGTGCGCCCAGGCGGGAACGCCGGCGATGAAGTCGAGTTGCTCGCCGGCGAAGCGGCGATCGACAGCGGCACACGTCCGCTGCAAATTGTCGCCGGCAAGGGACGAATGCTATTGAGCTCGGGCGGAATCGAGGTGCGGTTCCTCAATGATCGTGTCTGCGTTACGTGCCTTCGCGACAGCGTCGAGATTCAGCACCCCGCGGGCGCGCTGGTCCTGCTGGCTCGGCAGCAAGTGCAGTACCGCGATCATGAGATCGCGGCGATGAGCAAGATCGACACTTCTGTGACATCGGCGTGGCGAGCCGGAATGGTGACGTTCCGGGACACTCCGTTGCCAGACGTCGTCGCGGAGATCAATCGCTACCGGCCGGGGCGAGTGGTCCTGCTCGGCGAGCGCCTCGATACACGCAAGGTGAGCGGACAATTCCACATCGCGCGTCTCGACCAGGCAATCGATCGAATCGAAGAGGCGTTTGGCGCCACCGTGAGAAGATTACCGGGGGACGTGGTCCTGCTCAGTTGATCCGCGAGGCGGGGGCGACTGTCACAAAAAATTCGCCGAGCCGGGTGGCAGTTTTCGTCGGGGTAAACACGACAGTGCAATGAGGACGGGAGCATCGGCTGCCGGCCTGCCTGTGAGCCAATACCGCCGAAGGACTCGTGATGCCCGCCAGCTCTACCCTCAAGAATGAAGCTCCGTTTTCGCTACGGCATTCTCGCCACTCGACATCGCCCAATGAACTGAGTCGCGCCGGCCGACCGACACCGTTGGCGCGCGCCATCGCACTCGCTCTGGCCAGCGTCGCAGGCAGCGCGAGTGGCATGGCTCACGCGCAGCAGGCATTCAGTCCTGCCTGGTTCAGTGCCAAAGGAGCGGCACAAAGCACTGCCGCTACGACTGGTCGAGCCCCGAATGGGCAGGCAGCGTCGTCACTGACCGGAGCTCGGCAACAGCAACGCGCCAGCGAACAGGCACAGCGCTCGATCAACAATCTGAACTTCGCCGCACGCGTCATTGCCGCACAGCAGGCAGCGCAAGCCGCTGCCCGGCAGGCGGCGCTGAACGCGCCATCCGACATTCCCGATGGACTGACGGACGGTGGACTGAAAGTAGATACCAACGCCTTGACCGCGGGCTGGCTCAATGCCGAGGCGCCGGTGCAAACGATCGTCGATGGCCGGACCCACGTCACGATCGAGCAGACGGGCGACAAGGCGATCCTGAATTGGGAGACCTTCAATGTCGGCCGTAACACCACGGTCGATTTCGAACAGCAGGCGAGCTGGACGGCGCTCAACCGCGTCAACGATCCGCAGGCGCGGCCGAGTCAGGTCGCCGGGCAGATCAAGGCCGATGGCTCGGTTTACATCATCAACCGGAATGGCGTCATCTTCACCGGCAGCAGCCAGATCGATACCGCCAGCCTCACGGCGAGCGCGCTGAATATCAGCGACGACCAGTTCGAGACGAATTTCATCACCACTGCCTGGAATCAGAACGAGCCCACCTTCCAGGTCGACAATGGCTTCGTTGCCGGCGCCATCGAAGTGCAGGCCGGTGCGCAGCTCGAGGCCGCGAAGAACGGCCGCATTTTGCTGCTCGGCGGCGATGTGAGTAACGAAGGCACATTGCGCGCGAAAGATGGCCAAGTGTTGTTGGGCGCGTCGCAGTCAGCCGTTTATCTGGCGGCGAGCAACGACCCTGCCATGCGCGGCCTGCGCATCCAGATCGGTGGTAACGGAGGCCACGCTCGCAACGGCGGCGTTATCGATACACCGCGCGGCAATGTCACCTTGGCAGGGCGCGATGTGACTTTGGGTGCGCTCGACGCGAACGGGCAGCGGCTCGCAGGTGTGCTCACCGCTACGACGACAGTGACCGCCAATGGCTCCGTCATCTTGCAGGCCGGCGATCTGGCGAGCAAGAAATTGAGCGAAGCCAGCGTATTCATCGGCTGGGCGCCGTCGCGCACCGGCACTGTTGCCATCGAGCCCGGTGCCATCGTTCAGGTGCTGCCGGAGCTCGCGAACACACAGACGGTGGCGAGCGAGGCACTGCTCGCACCCTCGCGCATCGAGCTGCAAGGAATGACGCTGCATGTCGGCGCCGGCGCGATGTTGCAAGCGCCGGCGGGCGATCTGGTGCTCTCGGCATTCGATGCGAGCTCGACTGCGCCGTTCTTCGACGCCAGCCAGGTCTATGTCGATCAGGGCGCCATCCTCGATGTTTCGGGCACTCGCGACGTGGCGCTGTCAGTGTTGCGAAATTTCGTGCAGGTGGAGCTGCGTGGCGCGGAGCTGGCCGACAATCCGCTCATTTATGACGAGCTGTACGGCAAGAAAGTCTGGATCGACATTCGCGATCACGGCGCGTTCGAAGATCCGTTGATGCGGTCGATCGAGTGGCTCGAGGACCGGCCTGGAGCATGGCAGGGCTCGCCACTGTTCAACGCCGCCGGATACGTCGGGCTGATCCAGCGCGGCATCGGCGAGCTGACCAGTCGCGGTGGCGACATAACGATCGAGTCGCGCGGCGATGTGATCGTGCGCGAAGGTTCGCAGTTGAACGTCAGCGGAGGCGCGCTCGAATACGCCGGAGGCATGACGCCAGTCTCGTATGTCATCGACTCCGGCGGACGTTTTGTTCCGGTCGGACAGGCCGAGTACGGCCAGCTGTATCAGGGCATCGCCGGTGTCTTTGCCGCGAATCACGTGCGCTGGGGAGCGCAGGAGCAGTACGCGAACCGGTTCATTCCCAAAACGTATCGTTACGAGGAAGGCTACACGGAAGGCCAGGCGGCCGGTGCGGTCCGTCTGGTTGGCAATCGCGTTGCCGTGCATGGAGACATTTTCGCCATCGCCGAAGCGGGCGAACGCCAGCAGCGTGAAGGTGAGATACCTACGGGCGGTACGCTGATCGTTGGCGCGAATCCCGCTGACCCGATACCGCTGAGCGCCCGAACATTCGATCACATGTTGGACGGTGACGTGTTGATCCAGCAGCACAGGGCGAGCGTACTCGCTCCCGCCTTCGGTGATCGCCTCGGCGAGGAGCACGTTACGGTGCTGTCGGCGCAAGCGATCGAAGACGGCGGCGTCGGCCAGCTCGAAATCTACAGCAACAGCCAGATCGTTCTCGACGAGAGCGTCGATCTCGATCTCGGCGCTGGCGGCGCTTTGCAACTCGGCGCCAGTGATATCACTGTCGGCGGCACCGTGCGTGCGGCCGGCGGCACGATCACACTACATGCCGACAAGACGCGCGACCATCTCGAAGCCACTCCATCAATTGCAATCGGCAGCGGCGCGGTGCTCGATACATCTGGCGAATGGCGCAACGCGTTCGTAGACGGCGCACTGCCGGGCGTGCTCGACGGCGGCACGGTCAGTTTGCTGACCCAGGGTGTGACACCCGCCGGCATCGCCACTACGCAAGTCGCGAGTGGCGATGAGTATCCCGCCGGTTCGATCACGCTGGCCGACGGCGCTGTGATCGACGTATCCGCGGGCGGTCGCGTCGATCGCTCGGGCACGGAAGTGCAATTCGGTGACGCCGGCGCGATCACGATCGGTGCGCATGAGGTGGACCTCTCAGAAGGTGTCGAGCTGCGCGGCTACGCTCTAGCGACCCAGTTCGAAGCAGGGCGGGGTGGCAGTCTCGTTTTGATTGGCGCCGGTGATGTCATTGGCGGCGAGGGTGTCGACGGCACCGGCCAAGGCCGACATTTCGATACGAACTTCTTCAATGCTGGCGGGTTCAATCACTACAGCATCGACGGCATCGACAGCCTCACGGTGGAAGCGAATACACAGTTGCGGCTAGCGCAGCGTAACCGTCTCATTCTCGATCCGCGCCGCCCGGGCAGTGGCGTCGCGCTCAGCGAACTGGGCGAGGAAACGATTCTCGCTGATGGCATACGGCCGTTCTCGAATCTGACATTGCGCGCGGGCCGGACCACGTGGACGCCGAGCGGCAGCAGCTTCACTGTGGAGAGCATCAGCGGGTCGGTGCTGCTCGGACAGAATAGTCTCATCGACGTCGGTATCGGCGGCTCGTTCTCGACCGCTGCGCCGGATCAGGTTGTGATCGCCGGCACCGTGATCGCGCCCGGCGGCAGCATCACAGCGGGAATCAATGTGCCGCCTCTGCTCGACACACCTGCGGAGCCGCGCGCCATCTGGCTCACCGAAGAAGCGGAACTGCTGGCTCGTGGCGCATTCTTGCCCACTCCGAACATTCACGGACAGCGGACCGGCCAGGTGTTGGCCGGCGGCACGGTGAAACTTGACGCCTCGGCCATGGGCCACGTGGTCACCGAAGCCGGATCGGTGATCGATGTCTCGGGCGCCGTGGCACAGGTGGATGTTCCGGATTACGTCATTCAGGACCGTTCGGACATTCCGCTCGAACGCAGCATCGCGCCCCAGGTTCGTAATGAAACGGTCTGGAGCGATGGCGGCCGCGTCGTGCTGACCATGCGTGACGGTGGTTACCTGGATGGCAACATTGCGGCTCACGCGGCGCATGAAGCCGCGTCGGGCGGCGCTATCGCCGTGTTGATCGGCGCAGATCCCTCCAACCAGAACTTCCGAGAGAACAACGATTCCGTCAACCAGCGCACGCTCGTGCTGGGTCAGGATCACCAAGCGCGTCGACCGCAGATGGTGACACTCGATGCGGAAGGGCGCATCACTCAACTCGAAGCCGACCCAGGGCAGCCGCAGCGCTCTGTATACGTCAGCGCTGACGGCGTGACGCAGTCGGGCGCGCAGTCGCTGCAGCTGGCTGCGCATGACGTCATCGCCTTCGACGGCGATGTTGAATTGGCGCTGTCGGGATCTCTCAATCTGCAGGCCGGCACGCTGCGTGTCGATGCGGCCGAGGGCGCCGGGTCGGCGCGCGTTGAACTATCGGCTGCGCACGTCGCCATCGGCGTTAGCGATAGCTCGCTTTTGCGTTATGTGCCTGCCACTACGGCGAGCGCCGGAGTGGGAGACCTTGTCATCCATGCCGATGAGCTGTTGAGCTTCGGCGGCCGCGCCGTGCTGGCCAATATCGATAGTGCGAGTTTCCTGAGCGACGGCGATCTGCGCTTCGATGGCGGCCTTCTGTATCAGCAGCTGTTCGATTCCTTCGGCAATCCCATTCGCAATGCTGCCGGCATCGACCAATGGAATTATCTGCCCACGGGCACGCTATCTGCAGCCGGTGACCTCACGTTCGGTGCGCGGCAACTCTATCCGGGCATCGGCTCGAATTTCACCGTCGAGACTTCCGGCGATGACGCGACGCTGTCCATCCTGCCTGGCGATGTTACGGCGCCACTGCCGTGGTCGGCGGGTGGAAACCTCACGCTGCGAGCTGCGAATATCGTCCATGCGGGCGTGCTGCGCGCGCCGGCCGGCCAGATCAGGCTGGACGCGGGCGACACCGGCACCGTGACGCTTGCGGCGGGTAGCTTGATCGATGTTTCAGCTCATGATCGCAATCTGCCTTATGGCACAGTGATCAATGGCGATTGGTATGTCGATTTCGGCTCCGTGCCGGATCCGCTGAACTCGACTCGGAATACACTCGCTCGCTCGCTCATCCAGATTCCGCCCGATAAGCGGGTGAGCGTGGCCGGCGAATCGATCGACATTCAATCCGGCGCGGTGGTGGACCTGTCCGGCGGCGGTGACATCACTGCGTACGAGTTCACACCCGGCACGGGCGGCTCGCGAAACATACTGCAAGGCGCTGGCGTCTACGCGGTCCTGCCGGGCGCGCAGCCGGGTACGGCGCCGATGGTGGGCGGCAAGGAGATTCCTCCGGGCGAGAGCGTCTATCTCTCTGGCGTGCCGGGCCTCTCGGACGGTCTCTATACGCTGCTGCCAGCTCAGTACGCGTTACTGCCGGGCGCGTTCCGCGTGTCGCTCGCCGGAGCCTCCGATCAGGGGCTCGGACTGTTAGGCACACGTAATGATGGAAGTTATGTGGTCTCCGGCTGGCGCGGCTCGTCGCTCCACGGTTCGCGCGATGCGCGCAACTCGACCTGGCTGGTCATGCCCGGGGACGTGGTGCGCGAGTACTCCGAGTTCACCGAAGTGGTCGGCAATGAATTTTTCGCCGAGCATGCGAGTGACGCAAACCGCGTCGTGCCGCCGCTGATGGCCGACGCGGGCCAGCTGGTGTTGAACGCGGCGAGCGCGCTCAATCTCGAAGGTCGGTTCAATCTCGCCGCAGGCAAGGGCGGGCGCGGCGGCCTGGCGGACATCGCGTCGAACTCGATCGCCGTGGTCGCGGACGGAGCCGGACCTGTTGACGGATATTCGCTCACGATCGAAGCAAGTGCGCTCACGGACATCGGCGCACAAAGCTTGCTGCTCGGTGGCACTCGCGTCACCGGCGTGGACGGGCAGACGTTGATGCCTGTTTCGAATCGCGTCCTGATCGCCAACGACGAAGCTGCCGCGCTGGTCGGGCCGGAAATTCTGCTGGCAACCGCTAGCGATATCGATAGCAACGGGGGTGTTTCCGGCACGGGCGCCATTACCGTTGCGAGCGGCGCAGTGATCCGCGCCGAGGGCAACTATGTCGGTGCCAGCACCGCGTTGTCCATCGGCAACGCGCAGGCGAGATCGCCGGCGGGAACGGGCATGGGGTCGCTGCTCGTGGTGAGCAATGCGAAAGAGCTGCTCGTGCAGCGTCATGACATCGCAGGTCCAGGCTCGCAAATCACAGGCGAGATCGATGTGCAAGGTGGCGCCACGCTGACGGCCACGGAAAGCATTCTGTTCGACGCCACAACGACTTCGACGATCGACGAAGCGGCGCGGGTGCGGGCCCGCTCGTTGGAGATCGCCTCCAGCGTCGTGAGCTTCGGCGCTGCACCGACCGGCACACCGGGTTTCATCGCCACGCCGAATACACTTGCGGCGCTGAGTTCGGCGGAGCGCCTGGTACTGCGCAGCTACGGCACGATCGATTTCTACGGCAATGGCTCGTTCGACCTGCGTGATCCGGCCACTGGTCTGTCACAAGTGAAGGAGCTGGTGCTCGATGGCGGCGCGCTCGTGCAACGTCAGGAGGGTGATATCGCCGTCGGCGCCGGCACGCTCACCCTGCGTAACACCAGCGGCTCGCTCGGTGAGGGATCCGAGCCAGGCACGACTCAGGGCGCGCTGGTTCTCGACGCCAAGCGCATACGGATCGCGCAAGGCGACAGCCGGTTGCTCGGCTTCGACAGCGCGACTCTTGCCGCCGGAAGTATTGAATTCGGCGGCGCCGGATCTCTGGTCGCAGGCGCTGAGGCCGTCACCGATCTGGTCGTTGCGAGTCCGCTCATCACCACGACCGACGCGGCAAATCAATCGATCGCCGCGACCGGCACGCTGCGGCTTGCTCGAGGCGATCATGCGCCTCCGGCGGAAAGTGACATCGAGGTGGGCACGGGCGGCGTGCTGGAGATCGACGGTGCCACAATCGACGTCGACACCAGGATCCTGATGCCGTCCGGCGTGCTGACGGTCGATGCGAAGCAAGCGCTGAACGTCGGCCCGAACGCCACGCTCGACGTGAGCGGTCGCGACGAGCAGTTCTTCGATCAGAAGCGAACCCTGCCGGCGGGCAACATTACGCTGATCTCGCAGACCGGCGACGTGCACGTTCACAGTGGCGCGTTGTTGAATCTGTCCGATCCGAAGGGCGGCGGCAAACTGACCGTCACCGTGCCGGAAGGCAGCTTCACGATCGAGGGTGAAGCACGCGGCGGCAGCCTCCTGCTCGATGCCGGCGCGCTGCCGGGCTTCGGTGCGATGCAGGCTGTGCTCAACGATGGCGGCTTCGCCGTGTCTCGCAGCGTACGCCTGCGATCGGGCGATGCGCTCATCGACGGCGTGACCAGGACACGCAATTTCAGTCTTTCCACCGACGAGGGCAGCATCACAGTCACCGGCACCATCGATGCGTCGGGCCCGACCGGCGGCAGCATCAAACTCACGGCCGCCGATGACATCACGCTCGTGGCAGGCTCGAAGCTCAGCGTCGTCGGCCAGAACTTCGATGGCTCCGGCAAAGGCGGCTCGGTGTTCCTGAGCGCGGGCGCGCATCGCATCGTCGACGGCCAGGATGTCACCAACTACGGCGCGATCGTGGATATCCAGGCAGGCTCGCTGATCGATCTCGGCGTGGCGAACGCTGCCGCGGCTGCCAAGATCGTTTCGCTCGACGCCATCGGCAGCAGCGTCGCGTTGCCTGCAGCCAATGCACTCGGGTTTCCGGATGGCACGCCCGCCGACACGACGATTGTTTCCAGTGTCGCCGCGACGATCGTTTATGCCGATGGCACAACCGCGGAGCTGGCTCCGAACACACCGGTGTCGCTGCCCAAGGGCGCGATACTGAAGCTCAGCGCCGCGGGCACCGTAAGCGTCGCAAGCGGCGGCGGCAAAGTTGCCGTCGTGCTGCCGACCACCGGCGCCTTCACGACGAATGGCGCGACGACAGTCACTTCTGTGCCAGTGACTCTGAATGCACCAGGCAGCACGATCACGCTCGCGGGCGGCACGCCCGTCATTCTCCCGAATGGAACGCCGGGCGATGACATCATCACGACCACGGCCGAGAGCGTCAGCATCACCACTGTGAGTGAAGGCAGCCAGGTGACGCTCACCGCCGGCACGAGCACGCTCGAGTTGACTTCCGGCAGCAGTGTCACGGTCGCATCCGGTGCGCCGGATGCTTCATTCACAGTGGGCGATGACGCGGTCACAGTCGACAGCGGTACGTCGAGCTCGGTGGTCACGCTCACGCGTGGTGCCGGCAGCAGCGTCAAGTCGGCGAGCACCTCGTGGTGGGAGAACGGAATCACGTTCTCTCAAGGTGTGGCGGCGGGCTCGCGGGTCACCATCGAGGACACCGGCACGGGCGCCGCACCCACCAGGTACGAAATCTATCAACCGGTAGGCGCGGCCGACACCACGATCACTTTGGAGGGCAACGGTACCATCCGGCTGCCGGCGGGCAACGCTGTCGTCGGCGCTCCCCGGGTTGCTTTCCCCAGCGGTTCTCCCGCCGGCGCGACTTTGGTTGCCAATCAGGCGGTCACTGTCTACGCGCCGGATGGCAGCGCCACGGCCGTCGCTCAGAATCAGCCGTTTGTCGTGCCGGCCGGCGGCAGCGTGCAAGTGACGAACCTGAGCCGGGCGAATCTGGTCATGAGCGAGAACAGCACTCCATTTCAGGTGATGCTGGACAACCGGAACTACAGTCGCAGCGGCAGCGGCACGAATTACGAGGTGATGGACTTCGCGTCGACGCAGTTCGAGACCATCGCGGCCCAAACCCGGATGTTCATGCGCTCGGCGACTTCGATCCAAAGTCCGATCGTGGTCAGGTCCACCGATACCGCGCTGTCGCTGGGACTGAGCGGCGCATGGGAAGTCACCGATGCCACGGTCGCCGGGCTCGGAGCCGGTACGCGGCTTGAATTTTCCAGAGATGGAGTCTTCGCGCCGTCAGGCAACGGCGAGTTTGCATTGAGCCTGAGCAGCGGCCGGCAGTACGTCGCAAATCGCACCGAGCTCGGCCGGCTCGCGGCCGGCACGGTGCTCACATTGGGACAGGATGGGCGACTGGACTTCGCGTCCGGTACTTCCGGGGCGATCCCGGTGTTGCTGCCCGCGGCTGCAAGGTTCGCCAGCAGTGGCGCGTCCGTGTTCGATCTCGGCGGCGGCCAAGCCGGTACGTTGCATCTGCGTGCGCCGCAGACGAACGGCGGCACTGGCCTGGGCATCGCGCCGATCAACGGCACCATTCTCGGCGCGGCCAGCATCATCGCGGAAGGCTATAAAGTCTACGACCTGACCGACAGCAACGGTCTCATCACATCGACCGTGCAGACTCAGGTGCGCACCGACGCGGAAGCATTCGCGTCGCACACGGCCGCCATCAAAGCGGGGCTGCTCGCGAACAATCCTGGGCTGTCTTCAGTGTTGTTGGTCGCGCCAGGCGCGGAGATCATCAATGCGAATACCGATGCCGCCGGTAACTTGACCGCGCAGTTGGGCGCGAACGGCACCATCGGACTGCCCGCGAATACCACGATCACTTTGCCGGCTGGATTGAGCGACGGCCGCCTGGTCGGATCCGAAAACATCACTCTGGAGCTCGTGATACCGGCCGATGGTGCACGCGTCTCCCTGGTGACGGAGAGCTATCTCACCGTGCCCGCGGGCGTGCCCATCAGTTTTCCGGAAGGCACGACCGGCGGCACCACGCTGAGCTCGCTGCAGTGGGGCGGCACCATCATCGAGCCGGACGGCACGACGCGCCCTCTCTACAGCGACAACCCCACGGCATTGCAGCCCGGCAGCTTGATCATTCTCGAGCAGGCTGCCGCGATCACCGCGAGCGGCGGCGTGCCACTTATCGCGCAGTTGCCCGCGGGCTCATTCGCCATGCGCAATGCTTCTTTGCTGGCGCTGCCTGCGGGCACGACCGTGAAGAGTCATTACGCCAGCGATCTAACGTTGCGTGCGGTCAGCGATGTCGATCCCGCAGCGCTGCCGATAGTCTTGCCGAACAGCGGCAACTTCATCGTCAACGGCGTTGCTTTCGGCGCCGCTGCCGGTGGCGCCGCGCAGCTGACTTTGGTCACGCCGGACAGCGATGGCGTGTCGGTCACACCGGACGCTTCGGTATCTCTGCCGAATGGCGGCTCGGTTCGCGTCAGCGCGCCCGGTGCGGTGTACGCAGCGGACGGCAGCGTCGTTGCGAGTTTCAACGCGGGCGACATCGTGACCGTAGCCGCCGGCAACACGATCAGGCTCGCCAGCGCCGGCACCGTCACGACACAACAACCCAACCTGGCGATCAGAGTGGCGGGGGCGGGCTTCGCACCGGTGAGCCCGGCGAACTTCACCGAGATGACGCTCTTCAACGAGCAAAGCTCGATCTCGGGTACGGCGGGCGCGCGCGTCACATTGATCGATGAGGTGACCGCGGAGTTTGTCTTCCACAGCAGCGCGGATGCGACGATCTACGATTGGGACGGCAACGTGTTCGACGTGATCCCGGCCGGCGGCAGTGCCTGGCTCGTCAGCGGCTTCACCGTCGAGTTGTCCACGGCGGGCACTCTCACGCTGGAGCCTCAATCCTGGCAGACGCCGAATATTTCCGCGGTCGTTCAGTCAGGCAGTTTCCAGGCGCTCGGCAGCACACACTTCGTCCAGATTCCCATGCCGACGGCCACGCTCGCCGCGCCAAGCGGCGATGTGCGCCTGCCGGCCGATTGGAATCTGGCCGACGATCGATTCGGAGCGGATCGCGTGCCAGGTATTCTCACATTGCGTGCGGCGGGTGACATCGTTCTCGATGGTTCGCTGTCCGACGGCTTCGCCGGTGGTGTCACGGGCAGCACGCTGCTGTCAGACCGTTCCTGGTCCTATCGCCTGGTCGGCGGCGCCGATTTCGCGGGTGCCGACGTGCTGGCGGTGCGGCCCGAGTTCCAACTCGCCGAAGGCAAGGGCAATGTGATTCTCGCTCCGGGCACATCGAACCGGGTCGTGCGCACGGGCACGGGTGAGATCGACGTGGCGGCAGGCCGTGACATCGAGCTGCGCTCATCGATGACAGCCGCGGGCTTGCGTTATTCAAGCCTGTACACCGCAGGCCGCCCCGGCAACGTGCAGCCGGGCGGAGGCGCGTTCTCCACGCTGCCGGACGGAAGAGTCGCGTACGGCGGAGGCTCGTTCACGCTCGCCCTCGGCGGCGGCGATATTTCCTTGACGGCGCAACGTGACATCGTCGGCGCCGCTCGTGACACGGGGGACTCCGTCTCGACAGGCAAGCCGCAGGAGTTCAGCGACTGGGTGTTGACGCGGGGTGAAACCGATCGGCAGACAGGATTGTTCTCCGAACAGCCCGCTTGGGGTATCGCGTACGCGAATCACAGGGAAGGCGCTTCCACCCTGGGCGGCGGCAATATCACGGTGAACGCCGGCCGCGATCTGTTACAGATGAATGTCGCCGCGGCGAACAGTGGTGTTTACGTCGGCGCCGGTCCGCGGTCGGCGGCGCTGCAAACATTGGGCGGTGGTGACGTAAGTGTAACGACCGGCAGAGACGTGCTCGGCAGCCAGGTCTATGTCGCTCAGGGCGCGGGACTGTTGGACGTCGGCAGGAATATCGGCGCGGTGCAGAGCCGCCTGTGGAGTTGGGCTGGGGTTCCGGTCCCTTTCAACCAGTACGATTCGCGACTCGCGCTTGGCGATGCGAGCTTCGATGTGGTGACTCGCGGCGACGCTGCGATCGCCGGCGTGTTCAACCCCACGCTGACCTACGCACTCACGGGCAGCAACGGCATCGGCAGCTACACTTATCTATCAACCTATACGGATCGCAGCGCCATCTCCATTGCGTCCATTGCCGGCGACGTGTGGCTGTCTTCAAATCCCGGACTGGCCGCGTCCGGCAGAACCGCGACCATTCCCAACGGACCGAGTTTCCAGGAAGGCTTCAAGTACACGCTCTACCCTGGCACCGTCGAGGCTGTGTCCTTCACCGGCGATCTGAAGGTCGGCAGCGACGCGGGTGCCGGCATCGCCAGCGGCATGCTGATGGCGCCGGCGCGCGACGGCGATCTCACTCTGCTGGCGGCCGGCGATATTCGCTTCGAGTTGATCAGGCACTACGACAACGCGCTGCGCAATGTGGTGATGTCGGACGCCGATCCTTCCGTGCTGCTCACCCCGACCCGGGATCTGACGGTGCTCGCAACAGCGATCGCTCAACCGCAGCCGGATTTCTATCCAGCCTACGATCGATCGAGCGGCCACGCGGAGAGCTTATATCGCAGGGAGGATGCGAACCCGGTCCGCATTTACGCTCGCGAAGGCGACATCATCGGCGTGCCGTTCACCTCCGAGCGCGCCAACGGTCCGACCATTGTCATGCCCAAGCGAGCCGAGATCCGGGCCGGCCGCGACATCATCGATCTGTCGTTCATCGGCCAGCATTTCGAGGAGGGGCAGACGACGAACATCGTGGCCGGGCGCGATTTCCGCGAGCAGGGCATCGTCGAGATCGATGGCTGGGGCGACGGCAACGGCGTCTGGATCGGCGGTCCTGGCCGGTTGGAGATGAGCGCCGGACGCAATTTCGATCTGGCCAAGAGCGCCGGCATTCAGAGCGTCGGCGATCAACTCAACCCGTTCCTGCCGGAGGATGTGAGCGCCGATATTTCGCTTACTGTGGGCACGGGCGCGGGCGCGCCGGACTACGCCGGTTTCGCCGCTGCGTATATCGATCCTGCTGCGCGCAGCGGTCGACATAATTATGCGGCGGAGCTGCTCGAGTTCATGCGCGAGCGCTCCGGCAACGACGCCCTCGATGCCAATGGGGCGTGGGCGCTCTTCAACGAGCTGCCCGAAGGCGAGCGCAACGCGTTCGTGCGTGAGATTCATTTCAAGGAGCTGGCGCGCGTCGGCACCGAGGCCGTTCGCAGCGGCACAGGCAACTACAATGCCGGCTATGACGCCGTCGAGACTCTGTTCCCGACGCTGGACGAGGACGATCCCACCCCTGGCTACGCCGGCGAGCTGTCGCTGCGCTACAGCCAGATCAAATCGTGGTACGACGGCGATATAAACATTCTCGCGCCGGGCGGCGGCATCGATGGCGGCGTGGCGGTGGTAGGGCCGGAAATCAGCCAGAGCAGAACGAGTACCAGCGGCGGCGTGACAACCACCGCGCTCAAGAACGCCAACTTGCTTGGCATCGTCTCCCTACGCGGCGGCGACATCAACATCATGGCTCACGACCACGTGATCGTGAATCAAAGCCGCGTGTTCGCGATCGGCGGCGGCGATCTGATCGTGTGGTCTTCCGAAGGGGACATCAACGCCGGTAAAGGCGCGAAGACGGCGCTGCTCGCGCCGCCGCCTCGGCTGGTGTTCGATCCCGCCACGGGAGGGTTCTCGCTGGAGCTGACCGGTGCCGCTTCTGGTTCGGGCCTCGCGACGTTGATCACGGAGCCCGATCAGGAGCCCGGCGATGTTTGGTTGATGGCGCCGCACGGCGTGGTCGATGCTGGCGACGCGGGCATTCGCGTCGCAGGTAACTTGATCATCGCGGCACAGGAAGTACGTGGCGTGGACAATATCGAAGTCGAAGGCCTGTCCTTTGGCGTGCCGGCGAATACTGTGAATGTCGCCGCGTTGAGCAACGCCAGCGTGACGGCGGCACAGGCTGCAACCGCGGCACAAGAGGTGGTCCAACGTGAGCGAGCTGCCGCGCGTCAGGCTTTGCCTTCGGTGTTCTCGGTGCGTGTTCTGGGTTTCGGCGAGGAGCGTGCTCTACTGAAACAGCAACCCGGCCGATCGGGTGCGCAGCCTTCCTACGACCCGGGCAGCGCCATCCAGGTGTTGGGCGATGGCGAGCTGACGGAGTCGCAGAAATCGAAGCTGACTACCACGGAGCTGCGCAACTGGCGGCGGCAATGAATCTGTTGGGAGGGATCTTCGCGGGATGACCCACCGCCCGCACCGATCGTCAGCTCACGAGCAGGGCCATGGACGGCCCTTCGCGACGGCCGGCTGAAATCGGTCAGCGCAGCGAGCCTCGATCGGCGTCCCTATTTAACGGGAAGCAGCGGCGAAGCCGGCGTGGGCGTTGGCGGACGCTGCGGTCGGGCGGACGTGCCGAACGTATTCCCCATCCGATGCGAAGTGGCCGCGCGATTGAACAAGCCCAGTTGATTGGAAGCGCGATTCACGATGGCTTCCGATGCCACTGTCGTGGCCCTTGTGTTCCTTGCATCCGCGCTCGGTGTGAGTTTCTCGGTCAGGCAGGAGAAGGAGGGCGCGCGTTGACCGTTGACCGCTACATCCACGCAGATCTGTTTTGCGGGCGTCGTGGGCGCCTCGGCGCTCAGTACCGCAGGCGGTGTCGACACCCCGAGTAGCAATGCGAGCAGCGGCCGGATGTGCATGGATGTTCCTTCCTGCGGAGTTGGCTGACGAGCATATGTCAGCGCGTGCAGCAGTCAAAATATGAAGTTTTCGTGACAAACGGCAGTCGTGCCGCGCTGCGCGTGTCTATGAGGCATTCCTTACATGACGCCTGGCCGGCAGGTACGCCAGCCGCGGATTTTTCTTGCGTAGTGTCCAACCGGGCAAGTGCGCGGGGCGGCATGTCGTATTCGTTTCGCAGACCGAGCTTCGTTCGATGCACGATTGTCAAGAAAAGGGGACGCCGCCGACTTTGATCGCGGCGGTGAGTGTCGCTCTGCTGGCGCTGAACTCAGTCGCCGCAGCGCAAGCTCAGCAAGCTGAAGCGGCCGCCCAAACCGATGCGCGACGCTTCGACGTTGCGGAATATGTCGTCAAAGGCAACACCGTGCTCGATGCTCGCTCGATCGAGAAGGCGGTGACGCCGTTCCTGGGCCCGCAGCGTACGCTGCAAGATCTCGAAGCCGCGCGCGACGCCTTGCTCGCCGCCTATCAGGCGAAGGGCTATCAATCGGTCTACGTCGATGTGCCCCAGCAGCCGATGACCGGTGGCGTCGTGTACCTGCTCGTCAGCGAAACCAAGGTCGGTCGCGTGCGAGTGGTCGGTGCGAAATACAGCTCGCCCCTGGCGGTGCGCGATCAGGTGCCGGCGCTCAAGCAAGGCGAGGTTCCCGATTTCAACCAGGCACAAGCCGAGTTGACGGCGCTCAACCGCAGCGGAGCTCGCCAGGTCATGCCGCTGGTGAAGCAGGGCAGCCTGCCGGGCACCATGGATGTGGATCTGAAAGTCGAGGACAGCAAGCCGTGGCGCACCAGCATGGGCTTGAACAACGACAGCAGCCCCGATACGGAAGATCTCCGTGCACTCGCGTCCCTCGGTTACGACAACCTCTGGCAACGCGCTCACAGCGC
Organism: Steroidobacter gossypii; assembly: GCF_016801985.1. GTDB lineage: Bacteria > Pseudomonadota > Gammaproteobacteria > Steroidobacterales > Steroidobacteraceae > Steroidobacter > Steroidobacter gossypii. The sequence goes on from NZ_JAEVLS010000003.1 coordinate 673,629, forward strand.
TTCCGTGAGCTTCTTCGTGGCGCCGCAGGACCCCGATGAAACAAACGTGTGGTCGGCATCGTACATCGCGCCGATCGGCGCGAACTGGAGCCTGGAGACCTCGGGATACATCTCCGACAGCGACGTCGCGACGGTCGGCGGCACGACGGTGCTTGGCAAGGGCCATTCGGTGGGCTTGAAGGCCACGTACACGGCGCCGATGACGGGCGCGTGGTGGCACAGCTGGAGCGCCGGCGTGGACTTCAAGGATAACGACGAAGCACTCACGTTCGATAACGCCGGGGATTTCGTACCGCTCAGGTACGCGCCCATCACAGTGGCTTACTCGGGCTTCACACAAACCGAGCGCTTGCAACTGGCTCTCGGATCCTCCGCCGTGATCGGCACGCGCAGCTTTTTCGGCTACAACAGCAACTCGGCCCAGTTCGATTACAAACGTTATAAGGCGTCGCCGAGCTTCCTGGTGCTGAAGTCGGACGTGAATGCCACTTACACATTCGGCAACGAATTGCAGCTGGGGCTGCGCCTGGCCGGCCAGATCACCGACTCTCCGCTGGTGTCCAGCGAACAAATCGCAGCGGGCGGCATGAATTCGGTGCGTGGCTATTTGTCTGCGGAAGCAACCGGCGACTATGGCGTGGTCGGCTCGCTCGAGTTCCGCACCATGCCGCTGAACTGGTTCACGCCGTGGGTCGATAGCTGGCGCGCTTACGTGTTCACCGATGCCGGACACCTGCGCATCACCGACGGTCTGCCCGAGCAGGATAGCGAGTTCACGCTGTTCTCCGCCGGCCTGGGGACGACGTTCCGTATCGCTCAGTACATCACCGCGCGGCTGGACGTCGGCTATCCGATAGAAACATCCCTGCGCACCGAACGCGACGAGCCGAAAGTCAATTTCAGCCTCAACGCCAGCTACTGAAGCCGCGCCACCAATTTCCTTTCGCATTGTTTTGCTGCTTTCCGGAGATCCTCCTGTCATGCGACGCATTCTCTCGTTGATCGCGCTCACTGTGCTGAGCGTTGCGCCAACCCTGGCACATGCCTGGTGGCAACCGGACTGGGCCTATCGCAAGCCCATCGTCGTCGACGCCGGACCGCAGGGCGCGGCGCTCGGCGCCGATGCCGGGCGCACACCGGTGCTCATCCGGCTGCATACCGGCAACTTCTCCTTCGAAGGCGTCAACGAGACCGGCTCCGACCTGCGTTTCATCGGCGGCGACGACAAGACCGTGCTGAATCATCAGATCGAGCAATTCGATCCGCTGCTCGGCCTCGCGCTCATCTGGGTGGATGTGCCGAACCTCACGGTGTCCGCGCCTCAACAGATCTGGATGTACTACGGCAACAAGGTCGCGCCGGCCTCCGGCAATGGCCAGCTGACGTTCGATCCTGATTACACGCTCGTCTATCACTTCGGCGAGACCGGCGCGCCGCGCGATACGACCGCTTACGGCAACCATGGTCAGTCACAGGTGGTGCCGGTGCAAGGCACGATCATCGGCACAGGGGCACAGCTCACTGGCACGCCGTTGATGCTGCCGGCTTCGCCCTCACTCGCGCTCGCCGCTGGCGCTCAAATGACTCTGTCGGCGTGGGTGCGCCCGGATGAGCTCGGCCCGCAGCAAGTCGTGTTCGCGCGTCGTGACGGCGCTGGCGAGCTCATCCTCGGCATTCATCGAGGCGTGCCGTTCGTGCAAGTCAACGGTCAGCGCACCGATCCCGGCCAGCCTGTGCAGGCCGGGCTGTGGTCGCATCTGGCGGTCAAGTCGGACGGCCAGAGCATCGCACTGTTCGTAAACGGTCGACCGACCGTGTCGCTGGCGGTGCAGCTGCCGGCGCTGAGTACGCCGGCTGCCATCGGCGGCGACGTGCCCGAAGGGGCGGCCGCAGCCAATGGTTTGCAGCCATTCACCGGCGCCATCGACGAAGTGCGGTTGTCGAAGGTCGCGCGGCCTGACGCGTTGATCCTCGCCGATGCGATTTCACAAGGCGCCGATTCGCGTCTGACTCAGTTCCAGCCGGACGAGCAGCAGGCGGGCAAGAGTCACTTCGGCTTCATCCTCGCCGCCATGCCGCTGGATGCATGGATCGTCGTGGCGGTGCTCGGGCTCATGATGATCGTGTCGTGGGCGATCATGATCGGCAAAAGTCGTAGCTTTGGAGCGATCTCCCGCGCGAACGCGACGTTCATGTCGTATTTTCGCGAGACGGCTGGCGCGCCGCTGGATCACCTCGCAAACAGCAACAAAGTGCCGGTGAGCGTGAAGTCCGATGCTTCGTTGTGGCGTCTGTATTCGGTGGCCGTCGAAGAAATGCGCCGTCGTCACGAGCGTGGCTACGACCTGAACGCGGTTTCCAATGCCACCATCAGCGCCATTCGCGCAGCCATGGACGGCGTGATGGTGCGCGAGAACGAACAGCTCTCCAAGCGCATGAACTGGCTGTCGACCACCATCGAGGGCGCGCCTTACGTCGGTCTGTTCGGCACCGTCATCGGCATCATGCTGGTGTTCGTGGTTGCCGCCATGGCCGGTGCCGTCGATATCAACTCGGTTGCGCCTGGCATGGCCGCGGCGCTGCTGTGTACGGCGGCGGGCCTTGGCGTCGCGATTCCCGCGCTGTTTGGTTACAACTGGCTGATCTCGCGCGCCGAAGCCATCGGCGCCGACATGACGGTGTTCGTCGACGAGTTCGCCACGCGTCTGGCCGAAGAGCAGGGCGAAGGCCGGCAGCTTCGTCCAGTGCCGCAGCAACAGCGCGCCTGAAAAGGAAACATCCATGGCAAGCGCAGCGAAAGGCACCATGAGCAAGCGTGGTGGCCGCATCAACATCACGCCGTTCGTCGACGTGCTGCTGGTGGTGCTGGTGATCTTCATTCTCACCAGCAACGCCAGCATCCCGGGCATCAAGGTGGATCTGCCCAAGGCCAGCTCGACCGTGGCGCTCGAGAAGCCGAAGACCAAGGCGATCACCATCGACAACACCGGCCAGGTGTTTCTCGATGCCTATCCGGTCACGCTGACCGAGCTGGAAGAGCGATTGCGCGCGGAAAAAGCGATCACGCCGGATTTCCCAGTGATCGTGCGCGGTGACGCCGCCGTCCAGTACGCCAAGGTCGTGTCCGTGCTCGATCTGCTGCGTCGGATCGAGCTGTTCCAGATCGGCCTTGTCACTGGCAAGCCGAGCTGAGGGCCTGGCGCGTGAAGTCCAGTTCGACTCCTCCATCGCAGCTCGCCGCGCCTGCATGGCGTCACTGGGGCGGTGTCGCCACAGGTGTCGCCCTGCTCGCAGCGGTGAGCGCCTTCATCTGGTATCTGCTTTCGGACACGGCCGCGACCAAACGTGAGGTAGCGGCGACTCCGATGTTGATGCTGCCGCCGCCTCCGCCGCCACCGCCGGAGCCGGAGAAACTGCCCGAGCCCGAACCGGAGATCGAGCCCGAAGTGGTCGAGCCCGAGCCGACGCCGCTCGATCAGCCGCTCGATGAAGCGCCACCGACGCCGGTGGAGAGTTTCAGCGATCCGGTCACCATCGCCGGCGAGGCGCAGGCGGGCACCGATGCCTTCGGAGTTCAGTCTGGCCGCGGCGGCGGAATGGCGGGCACCGGCGGGTTGGGCTCCGGCTCATATGCGCGTTATGTGTCGGCGATGCTACAGCAGGCACTGCTGCGCGATCCGCGCACACGCCATTTAGTGTTCAGCGAATTGCGCATCGATCTCTGGCTCGATGCCGACGGCAAGCCGGTGCGAGCCGAGCTGGTACGAAGCAGCGGCAACGAGAAGACCGACGCTGCCGTGCTGGAGCTGGTGCGCGAGCTCGAGAACATCGATGAACGGCCGCCAGCCTCGCTCTCTTTTCCGATGCGCGTGGCCATGCAGGGACGCCGTCCCTGACCGCATCCGTGACTTCGGTACCAATCAATTTCTCTTATCGTGAAGCGAACAATGAATCACTCCACTGATCCGCACGCCGCAAGCAGCGTGCACATTCAAGAGCGTCGAACCTTTGCGCCGCATGGACGGGCACGCCGCACGGTTGCGCTCGCCGTTGCCTCGGCGCTGGCGCTGACGAGCACCGTGGGCGTCGCACAGGAGCAAACAGAGACCCCGGCGCAAGCCACACCGCCAGCTGAAAGCGCGATGATCAGACTGATCCGCGGATTGATGGAGAGCGGCGCGCTCACCCGCGATGTCGGCGAAGCGCTGCTGGTTCAGGCGCAGACCGAAGCAATGGCGGCTCAGCGGACCCAGGATCAAGCGGCCACCGCCGCGGCTGCAGTAGCCGCGCCGTCCGGCGCCACCGCGCTACGTCCTGAGCCGGGCGATGTGCGTGTTCCTTATATTTCCGAGAGTGTGCGCGATGAGATCCGCGCCGATCTCAAGCAAGAGGTGCTGGCCCAGGCCAAGCAGGAGGGGTGGGCGGCGCCGAACGAGACGCCCGCATGGGCCAAGCGCATCCGCTTCGACAGCGATGTACGCGTGCGCAGCGAATCGCGACTGTTCTCCGAAAGCAACAGCAACATTGAAATCGACTGGCCGCAGCTGAACGTGGGCGACGGCTACGACACCAACCCGAATACCAACCTGGCGCTGCCGCCAGTCGCCAACACCCGTGAAGATCGCAAGAACCAATGGCGTGTTCGCGCGCGCGTGGGCCTGTTCGCCGATCTTTCCGAGCGCACGCAAGCCGCCGTGCGCATTGCCACTGGCGACGACAACAGCCCCGTGTCGACCAATGAAACAATGGGCGGCGGCCTCGACAAGGACGACATCTGGATCGACCAGGTCTGGTTGTCGCACAAGGTCACCGACTGGCTGAAGCTGACCGGTGGACGGTTCACGAATCCATTCGTGCCCTCGGACATGGCGTTCGATTCCACCGATCTGGTATTCGATGAAGATTTGAACTTCGACGGCGCGGTCATTCAGTTTGCGCAAGGCGTCGGTCCGGTCCGGCTGCTGAGCAACGCCGGCTATATCCCGCTCGAATATTCCTCGGACAGCTTCCCGCTTCGCAGTCAGGAGAAGATGGAAAGCGAGACCAAGTGGCTGCTGGCCGCGCAGCTGGGCGCGGATTGGGAGATCACTGACCGGCATCGCTTGCGCGGCACGGCGGCCTGGTACGACTTCAGAAACATCTCCGGCAAAGTCTCGGAGCCGTGCGCCTTGTACGCCGGCGAGCAGAGTTGCAGCACTGACTGGTCGCGCCCTGCTTTCATGCAGAAGGGCAACACTCTGATGGCCCTGCGGGACGTGGCGCTCGATCCGCTCGATCCGGCAGGCACTCCAACGCCGCAGTACGTGGGGCTCGCGGCTGAGTTCGAACTGCTCGATGTGAATCTCAACTGGCAGGCGCGGGTGGGCGAGCGGTTCTATCTGCGCGTCGAAGCCGATTATGTACAAAACCTCGCTTACGACGAAGATGAGATGTGGGAGCGTGCCGCCCCCGACCGCATCGTGAACAACTTCGACGGCTCGGGCGGCACGAACCGTGCGGCCTTCAAGAGCGGCGACAGCGCGTATCTGGTCAGGGCGACATTCGGCGCGCCCACGCTCGATGCTCCCGGCGACTGGAACATGCAGGTGGGATACAAGCGCATAGAGCCGGATGCCTTGCCGGACGCTTACAACGATTCCGATTTCCACCTGGGCGGAACCAACGCACGCGGCTACTTTGTTGGCGGCTCGTATGCATTCGACAAGCGTGCCTGGTTCACCGGGCGCTGGATTGCAACAAAGGAGCTGTATGGTGCGCCGTTGTCCATCGATACGCTGCAGCTCGATGTCAACGCGCGGTTCTGAGGAGGTTGCCGTGTCAAAAGCCATGTCATCTCTGAAGATTCCGACCTCGCCGGCGCATCGAACCGCTTCGCGTTGGCTGAGGACGATCGCAGCCACCGGCTTGCTGCTTGCCGCATCAGCCCACGCCCAGCAGGCGGATAGCATGGAAGACCGCCTGCGAGCTCAACTGCGGGTCACGACTGCTCAGTTGCAGGAGGTGCAAAACGAGCTAGCAAAGCTCAAGGCTGGCAAAAACAGCGGAGCTGCGCCCTCGGATGAGGTTGCGGCGCTGAAGGAGGAACTTGCGCAAAGCAAGGCTGAGCTCGAGAAGGAACGTCGAGCCCGCAGTCAGGCGGCCGCGGGCAATCAACAATTGCAGGAGCAGGCCAATACATTCGTCGAGAAAGCGAACGCGCAGATCGCTCAGTATCGAAGCGCCTACGAGAACTTGCTGAAGATGGCCCGTGCCTCGGAAGCCGAGCGGCAACGACTGGCCGGCGAAGCTGCCGGCCGAAGCGCGGCGATCCAACAGTGCGAAGCGAAGAACGGCGAGCTGTATGCACTGGGCAATGAAATCCTGCGTGCATATGAGACAGTCGGGTTCGGTGATGTGCTGTCCTCGCGCCAGCCGTTCGCAGCCAAGGCGCGCGCGAAGTATGAAGAGATCGCCCAGGAATACGGCGACAAGCTCTATCAAGGCCAGTTCGATGCGCGCGCTGTGGCGCCGCCGGTTGCAGCAGCCGCGCCCGCGGGTGCGGCTGCCGAAGCCGCGAGACCGCAATAAACGCACTATCCCGAACCGAAAAGTATCAGATCATAGGAAGCTAACGTGAAAGCCACCGACGCCGCCGCAGAGCAAACTTCACAGAACCCCTCGCTCCGAGGCGCGGCATCCGAACCCAGGTCCGCATCGAGTCCGCTGTTCTATCGACAGCCCGTGCCGCTTTCGTCCGTGACGCATGCGAGCTGGCGATTGAAAGGCGGCGATGTCGCGTATGCGTCCGATACCAATGCCCTGCCAGTGATGGTCGGCGAATTTGGGGCGGCCGCGCACTCCTATCCGCTGGTGTTCGCGGCAAAGGATGCCAGCCCCGTCGCCTTGGTGGGTCTGCAGCAGCTCAACGTTTTCGTGAGCGACGGTAAGTGGAGCGAGGGCCATTACATTCCGGCGTATGTGCGCCGCTATCCTTTCGTGTTCATTCACGTCGAGGATCAGGATCGCTTCGTGCTCGCGGTCGATGCTGGATCCGAGCGGATCGTGCGTCAAGGAGAGGAGGGCGTCCCGCTGTTCGATAACGGCGCTCCGACCGACGTGACCAAACAAGCGTTGGAGTTTTGCCGCGCGTTCACGGGCGAGCATCGTGCTACGAGCGCTTTCAGCGCAGCGCTGCGCGCGCAAGGCTTGCTGACTGCGCGACATGCGGATGTCGTAATGCCGAATGGCCGCAAGCTGTCGCTGAGCGGCTTCGAAGTCGTCGACGCAGAAAAGTTCGCCGCGCTGCCCGATGCTGTCGTAGTCGAGTGGCATCGCAAGGGCTGGTTGAGACTGGTGAACTTGCACCTCGCTTCGCTCGATCGATTCACTGATCTGCTGTCGCGCCAGAGCGCTCGCGATTCGAACGTCGGCGCGGTAGCGCATTGAAACAAGTCGTCAAGAGAGATCTAGCAATGAAACAGAACACGCATGTTCGCAAGGTGGTCGTCGCGCTGCTGCTTGCAGGCAGCCTGGCAGGTGGTCACGTGTCCGCGGCCGAGGGAGCTGGATCCGAAGAAGCGGGTCTGGGCGGACCGGCGATCCCGGGCGTGTGCCTGCTCAGCCGCCAGGCGGTGTTCGCGAACGCGGCGGTCGGCAAGGATGCATCCGCCCAGATCGCCAAACTGACCGCAGAAGCTCAGCAAGAGGTGCTCGCCGAGCGCAAGCCGCTGGAAGAAGAAGCGCGCAACCTCGAAAGCCAGCGCGCCAACCTGGCTCCGGAGAAGTACGCGGAACAGCAGCAGGCGCTGGCCCGTCGTTGGGCTGAGCTGCAAGGCAAGGCTGACCATCGCACTCGCGAGATCGAGGCCACTCGCCAGAAGGCGATCGAACGCATCTCGGCGGAAGCGCAGCCGGTGGTCGCGGCGGAATACAAGGAACGCAAATGCGGTCTGCTGTTCGATCGCGGTATTGCGCTCGGTGGCAATCTGAGCGGCGACCTGACGGCGGCGGTGGTGCAGAAGCTGGACAAGAAGATCACCACCCTCCCGATCCAGCGCGAAGTGCTGCCCATGACGCCGGTCGCAGCCAACGCGCCGGTGGCGAATCCAGCTAGATGAAACCGGTACGAATCGAAGGCCGCTCGACGAACTCGCCGGGTTGCACGACCAGGAAAGAGAAGATGCCGCTGGACGATCTGCGGTGGAGCCTCGAACACGCTGAGACCATGAGTCCCGCGAACATCGCCAGGGTGAAGGCGCTGGGCGGCGGCATCGCCCTGGACACCAAGATGGCGTTGCACGGGTGACGGATTCATCAAGACTTACGGTCGCGACAAGGCATTGCTGACTCCGCGGCTGCGCCAGCTCGTTGACACTGGAATCCCCCTGTCCATGACCATGCCGTGGAGGAGTCCCAAATCAAATCTATTACCTCGGTGTTGACCGTCATGGACGGCCGGGTGGTGTACGGCGCGCAGGACTATCACTCGCTTTCGCCGGCATTGCCCGAGATCCTGCCGACTTGGTCGCCCATCAAACACTACGGCGGCTATCACCAGACTCGGTAATGTGGCCGGCAGGCGGCGGTAACGCCGAGCCCGTGCGATCCACGCGTCGAATCGATTGCTTGAGCCACAATCAGCCATTGTTTCCACGAGCGGTCCTGGTACATACGGTCGATGACGATTGCGCGAGCGGGATCCAACTGAAAACCCCCGTGCCTATGGTTCGAGTCACCCCAGCATCGTCAAGCATCCACTTCGAGCCGTGAGCGTCATCCCGCTGCGTATTGAGTACGGCTACCGAGTCCATCCCGAGAAGCACAATCCAGCCTCAGCGCTGAAATGCTTTCGGTTGAGTGGGGCTGCCGGCGCGGCTGAGAAACAGCGGCCTGCGGTGATCCGAAACATCGAACCGTCATTGCGACTTGGTTCGAGCCAGCCCGTCCAATCGCTCGATGGATGCATCGTAGTACGTTGGTAGTTCATTCCTGTTATAGAAATGAAGCAATCGTATGCTAGCGTGGACGATTCGAGAGGAACTCGAAGCTGGGGCTGGGTGCGGCAAGTGAAAGTTCAGTTTGATGCTGCTGTTCTCGCGGCGCTCGCGTGTAGCACGGCGGTTGCTGATTGCCAAATCGCTCGCTCGGGCGATTTCTCGACGCGGCCACTACCCTGGTCGGTGCCGTAGTTCAGTTCCTGCACCGCCAAGCGGCATAGCGCACTGTGCAGGCCAGAATGTTCAAGGTTACTGCGCCAGATGGCGCTGCGTCGGCTGGTCCGTTGATAGTGCGCTTTGGCGCACTCGGCGACATGGTCATTTTGCTTTCGATGGTGCGAGCGCTGTACGAGCGATGGGGGCGGGCCGTCGATATCGTCTCGAGCGGCTCATGGAATCGATTCATCATACAGGGTCAGCCCGGCGTCGGTCGCGTATACCTGATCCGCTCGCGAGCCACGCCATATCTGTTGAGCCTCGATCAATGGCGCCTCTGCGCGGCACTGCGAGCGCGCGGAACCGGGCCTGTCTGGAACTGCGATGGCGACGCTAGAACGCGCGCACTACTGTCGCATGCCGATGTCCCGGCATCACACATCGTTGACGCCGGACGCGTGGGCAGGTTTGCCAATGAACATGAAGTCGATCGATGGCTGCGCTTAGCCGCCATGACGCCTGTGGCGTACGAAGGGCAGTTGCCTTCTGCGAGCGTGCCTTCACATCTGCGGGTGCCTCCACTGGAGATCAGTGAACAGTGGCGCCGCGATGCGGATGTGTGGCTGAAAGCGAGACGATTGAACGACAAGCCGATTGTGCTGATTCAGGCGGGCAACAAACGCACCACTAAGTGGTGGCGACCGAGGGATCGGTCCAGCAATTCCAAGTACTGGCCTGAAATCAAATGGGCTCAGGTGATCGACGCGCTCGCAGAGATCGAGCCGAACGCCGAATTCGTATTGTGTGGGGTTTCGAGCGAGCATGCGCTCAATCACGCGATTGCGAGAAGCGTACGTACCTCGAGATTGCACAATCTCACAGGGGATCTTCCGTTGCCGCGATTGCTTGCCATTCAGCAGCGCGCGCTCGGCATGATTTCCGTCGATACTGGTCCTGCACACTGCGCGGCCGCCGTGGATTGCCCATTGGTGGTGCTGTTCGGGGCCGCAAATCCAGCAATGTACCTGCCACGCAGCAGGTACAGCAGCGTCAAATGTGTGCGCGCGTTCGACGGAGCTGTCCCGTCGATGCGCGCGATAGCGGTCGAGGACGTGCTGAACGCTTGGGTCAGCTTGTCTCGAAACGAACGGCCGGAAGTTCCCAATCTGCATCAGCTGCAAATCCCGTCCGAAAAGATTGCCGCAGGCAGCGGCCTGCGCTAGCGGGCGCAGTCGATCGAGTGTGTGGATGTGACATCCGGCCTGGGGCGAGATAATGTGAAAGCAAATCAAGAAGCGGGTGGACACATCACGACATGGTCCGCTGCTGCGTGGGTCGCTTTTGGGGTTCTGGCTGTTCTCACTCGGCTCGCCTCTTGGGAGGCCGCGGCGATACTGACTGAGTTGAGAGATTTGCTGGGAGCTACGGGCATTGTGGTGTTTATCACCGCGGTGTGGTCCTCTCGCTGAGCTGCGGAGTCCCGCAGCGGTTCGAGGCCGACTGACGTTTGCTCAGGTGCCCAAGAAGTGGCTCGATAGCAAGGTACGACTGCGCGACTCGACGCGCTCTGACTACCAAACGATGCTCGGCTGCTATCTCCTGCCTTATTTCGGTCCTCGGAAGTAGGAGTCGGTCTCGCGCTTGGACGTCGAACAATTTCGCGCTGAGAAGACTTCGTTCATTGCTCTGGCGAACAGGCTCGAAGCGCTCGAAGCGCAGCGTGATGTGGCCTGCTCGGCAGATCGCGACGAGCGCTGAAACGCCCACTGCTGGCACACGTGATGTCATCAGCAATAGATCAAATGTTCTACCACGGAACGAATCACGCGCGTCGCTCGTTGCTCGGACCGGGAGCGGCGGTTGGGACATTCCTTTTATTTCGGAAGGCTGCAGCCATGCAGAATGAGAGTTCAGATAATTTCGCGCTCGGCCGCACCGACGAGAACAGCCTGAGCGCAGACGATCCCACTCTCCCTGCGCGAGTACGCGAGCTCATCCGCATAGGAAATGTCGGAATTGCAAAAGAGGACAACGCTGCGCTTGCGGCGTTCTTCCACCCGCAATTCCGGTTTCACGGACCCAACGGCGAGCTGAACCGCGAACAACTTTGGAATTATTTCGCGGCCTGCCGGGCGGCGTTCGACGATTTCACCGTGACGCGTCAGGCCGTGGTTTCCGATGGCGGCGATTACCTGGCGACTCGAACGCGCTTCGCGGGAGTCTTCGCCCGCCCATTCACGGGCCTGCCTGGAGGCGCGCTCCGGCCCAACGGCAAGCGGTTCGAATATCGAGTCATCAACATCTTCCGTTACGCGCCGAATGGCCAGCTTCTGGAGGAATGGGTGCAGTACGACACGGCGGCCTTCCTCGCCCAATTGCGATGAGTCGCACCGGCCGAAATCTACAGGATCGAGCAAGTCCGCAGTTGGATTGGGCAAATCGCACCCCGCGCCTGATGCGTTGCGCAGGGTGAGTCAGGAGGAGCGAGCGATGACCCCCACGCAGATCAACGATACGCTGCAAGCGATTGCCGATGGATTTCGGGTCTGGCCACGCGCGCCGATTATGCATCGGCCGGATGAGGAGGGGATGGAGTACGAGGATGTGACCTTCCCGTCACAGGACGGCGTACCGCTGGAGGGCTGGTTCATTCCGGCCCCGGGTTCGGAAAAGATCATCATCGCCAATCATCCGCGCTGGTTCAGCCGCTCCGGTCTGCCTTCGCATCTGGAGCCCTGGAAATCTTTCGCCGGAGCCACGGGCAATGACTTCGAAGTCAACTTCGTGCCCGACTACAAGATTCTGCACCAGGCAGGTTACAACGTCCTCGCGTACGATTTGCGCAACTTCGGCCAGAGCGGGGCCGCGAACGGCGGCATCTTCACTGTGGGCAGATTCGAATCGCGTGACGTGATCGGTTCGCTCAGCTATGTCCGCGCCCGGCCTGATACTCGCAACATGAGGATCGGCCTGTTCAGCCGCTGCGTCGGCTGTAACGCGACGATGTTCGCGATGGCTCGATGCCCCGAGGTGTTCGGAGATGTTCGATGCATGGTGTCTCCGCAGCCACTATCGAGTCGCGTGGCGCTCGAGCGTGCACTGGAGCGCTTGAACATTCCGGCGCACCACATTGCCGATCTCGAGCAACGTATCCGGCTTCACACCAGCTTCCGGCTGGACGATTTCTCACCCATCCCTTGGGCCAGGAGCGTCCGCATCCCGACTCTTCTCTATCAGGTGAGGGACGACGTCTATACCCGTCCCGAGGATATACAGGCCATGTTCGACAACATTCCGATCGCAGAGAAGGAGTTGTTGTGGATCGAGGGGACCACGCGGCGCTGGGACGGATACACCTACTTCCAAAGAAACCCTGGCCCCATGCTCGATTGGTTCCGCTCGTACATGAGCTAGCGCGCACGTGCACCGATGAATGGGATATCCCGCTGTCCCTGCCGAGCCGGCAGAAACAGAAAAGCCCCCGCAAGGGGGGCTTTGTGTTCTGGCGGAGAGACAGGGATTCGAACCCTGGAACACCTGTGAGGATGTTACTGGAATTCCAGTCCAGCGCCTTCGACCACTCGGCCATCTCTCCGTAAGGCGCGAAGGTTACACGTCGATGCCGATCTCTGGCAAACGACGCAGCACCCAAAACCAGAAATCAGGCGAACGCGATCCCCGCCGACTGCATGGCTTCCAGGATCGGGCCCTGGTGCTGATGGGACAGCGGCACCAGCGGCAGGCGGACGGCGTCGGCGATCAGGCCGAGGCGGGCGGCGGCCCACTTGACGGGGATGGGGTTGCTCTCCAGGAACATGGCCTTGTGCAAGGGTTGCAGCTTCATGTCCAGTTTCCGGGCTTCCTCGCGCTTGCCGGCGAGGGCGGCGTCCATCACGGCGCGGACCTGGCGCGGCGCGATGTTGGCGGTCACCGAGACCACGCCCTGGAAGCCGGCGAGCACCGCCTCGCAGGCCAGGTCGTCGTCGCCCGAGAACAGCGCCAGCCGACCGCCGACACGATTGAGCAGCTCGCGGTTGCGCTCCAGCGAGCACGCTTCCTTGAGGCCGACGATGTTCGGGAATTCGGTCAGTCGCTGCACCGTTTCCGGCTTCATGTCGACCACGGTGCGGCCGGGCACGTTGTACAGGAAGATGGGCACGTCCACTGCCTGAGCGATGGCCCTGAAATGCTGATACAAGCCTTCCTGGGTGGGCTTGTTGTAGTAGGGCACGACCGAGAGGCAGGCATCCACGCCCACCTCCTTCGCCAGCCGGGTGAGCTCGATGGCCTCGCGGGTGGAGTTGGCGCCGGTGCCGGCGATCACGGGGATGCGGCGGGCGGAGCGCTCGACGACGCGTTTCACCACGCCGATGTGCTCTTCCACGCTCAGCGTCGGCGATTCGCCGGTGGTGCCGACGGCGACGATGGCGTTGGTGCCGTTCGACACATGGAAGTCGACCAGACGGTCCAGGGCGCTGTGATCCACAGTGCCATCCGCCTGCATCGGCGTAACGAGCGCCACGATGCTGCCGCTAAACATGGTCATCCTCGAAGGGGAAGGCCCGGGATCCTATCAAAGTTAACGGCATTTACGCACGTAATGCGCCGACCCTGGGGCGAGCGGCCCGGGTTGGAATTCGCGTTCCGACAGCCGCGCCCCTGCGTGTAAACTGTCGGCCCGTCAGCAGTCATCAAGGCAGCGATGCAGTTCATCGTCATCTCCGCGCTCGGCAGCGACCGCACCGGTCTGGTCTACGACCTGACCCGCGTGGTGCTCGACTGCTCGGGCAACATCATCGACAGCCGCATGAGCTCCTTCGGCAGCGAGTTCGCCATGCTGTTGCTGGTTTCGGGCAACTGGCACACGCTCGCCAAGCTCGAAACCGAGCTGAAAAAGCTCAGCGACTCCTCCGGCGTCACCATCGGTCTGCGGCGCACCGACCAGCGCCCGCCCCGCAAGGATGTCGTGACCTATTCGGTCGATGTGGTCTGTCTGGATCAGCCCGGCATCGTGCACAACCTGGCCGGATTTTTCAGCGCGCGCGGCATCGATATCGCCGAGCTGAACACCCGCAGCTATGCCGCCGCGCATACCGGCGCGCCAATGTTTTCCGTACAGATGGTGGTGCACATCCCTGGCAAGATTCACATCGCAGCGCTGCGCGAGGAGTTCATGGATCTGTGCGATCAGCTGAACCTCGACGCCATTCTCGAACCCGTGAAGTCCTGAAGAATGCCCGGATCAAAAGCGTCCGCCGCCGCGAGAAAGACGGTCACCAAAGCGCCCTCGAAGAAGGCTGCCGCGAGCAAGGCCCGCGCGAGTACGGCCCCTTCGAGTACGGCAAAGAACGCGAAGGCGCCGGTGAGCAAACCAAGCGGCGGCAAAGTCGCCGTGGGCAAGAAAGTACCGGCGTTCTCCAGCCTGATCACCGGCGGCGGCTCGTGGAAGGCGAGCGAGGCGGCCGGCAAGAACGTCGTTCTCTATTTCTACCCTCGGGACAACACCCCGGGTTGCACGACCGAGGGCGAGGCGTTTCGCGATCTCGCTGCGCAATTCAACAAGGCGAACACGATGATCCTCGGCGTGTCCACCGACAGCATCGCCTCGCACGAGAAGTTCAAGGCCAAGTATCGATTTCCCTTCGAGCTGCTCTCCGATGAAGAGCAGGCGCTGTGCCAGCTGTTCGACGTCATCAAGGAAAAGAGTTTGTACGGCCGCAAGTTCATGGGCGTGGAGCGCAGCACGTTTCTGATCGATGCGAGCGGCGTGCTGCGCCAGGAATGGCGCAAGGTGAAAGTGCCTGGCCACGCCGAGGCCGTGCTCGCTGCGGCTCGCGCGCTGTGATTCGCCTGTAACAGGCTTCCCGCAATCTGCCTCGACTCCCACAGGAGTGTCGACACCTCTCATGACCAGAGCCGAATCGAGCGAATCCAAAGCCGGCGACAAGCGTACTCGCGCTGGCAAGCGCGGGCCGCATCGCATCTTCGTGCTGGACACCAACGTCCTGATGCACGATCCCACCGCGATCTTCCGCTTCGACGAGCACGACGTGTACATCCCGATGATCGTGCTCGAAGAGCTCGATGCGGGCAAGAAAGGTCTGTCGGAAGCGGCGCGCAACGTGCGCCAGGTGAGCCGCTTTCTCGATGAGTTGATGGCGGGCGCCGGCAAGGCGAGCATCGACTCGGGGCTCGAGCTGCCCTCCGGCAAGTACATCAACGGCCAGAAGAAGCAGGTCGCCGGTCGCCTGTTCTTTCAGACCAAGGTGCTGAGCAGCGGCCTGCCGGACACGCTGCCTGGCCATGGCGCGGACAACGCCATTCTCGGCCAGGCGCTGGCCCTGCAGAAGGAACATTCCGACTCGCGCGTGACGTTGGTGTCCAAAGACATCAACCTGCGCATCAAGGCGTCCATCATCGGCGTCCACGCCGAGGATTACTACAACGACAAGACCATCGAAGACGCCGACCTGCTGTACACCGGGCTGCAGGAGCTGCCGCCCAACTTCTGGGAGAAGCATGGCAAGAACATGCATTCCTGGCAGGAACAGGCGCGCACGTTCTATCGCGTGCACGGCCCGATGGTGCGCGACTGGCACGTCAACCAGTTCCTGTATCAGCAGGACGCGAACGGGCTCGAAGCGCTGGTCCGCAAGATCGATGGCAACGAGGCGACGCTCGAGCTGGTGCGCGACTATCGTCACGAGCGGCACAGCATCTGGGGCATCAACGCGCGCAATCGCGAGCAGAACTTTGCGTTGAACCTGCTGCTCGATCCGGAGATCGATTTCGTCACCATCCTTGGCCCAGCCGGTACGGGCAAGACTTTGCTCACGCTGGCGGCGGGCCTGGCGCAGACGCTCGAGAGCAATCGTTACAGCGAGATCATCATGACGCGCGTGACGATCCCGCTCGGTGAGGACATTGGCTTTCTGCCCGGCACCGAAGAAGAGAAGATGGAGCCGTGGATGGGCGCGCTCATGGACAACCTCGAGGTGCTCACGCAAAGTCAGGAGGGCGGTAACTGGGGCAGGGCGGCGACCAACGATCTGCTGCGCAATCGGATCAAGATCCGCTCGCTGAATTTCATGCGCGGGCGCACGTTCCTGAATCGATTCCTGATCCTGGACGAGGCGCAGAACCTCACCGCCAAACAGATGAAGGCGCTGGTGACGCGGTCCGGTCCGGGCACCAAAGTGGTCTGCCTCGGCAACATCGCGCAGATCGATACGCCGTACTTGACCGAGACCACGTCCGGCCTGACCTACGTCGTCAATCGTTTCCGCGATTGGCCGCATGCCGGTCACATCACGCTGATGCGCGGCGAGCGCTCGCGCCTGGCCGATTACGCGTCCGAGATTTTGTAACCCTCGCGCCGGCCTCCAGCCCGGCGATGAGCGCTGATTGGAACTGGAATGTCGCGCCGGCCCGCAGGGCCGGCATCATTTTTTACTACTTCTCCAGGCCGGCCCGCAGGGCCCCGCCTGGAAGCTCAGAGGTGGCGTTGGCGAAAGTCTCAAAAAAGACGCAGGTCGCGAATGTGGCTCAGCATGTGAGTCAGCTCGGCTCGAACGTGGTGTGGCCGTCGTCGCCGGACGAGGCGCAGCTCGAACGCGTGCCCAATCCGCATCCGGACAAGATGTACCTGGCGCGCTTCACCGCGCCGGAGTTCACCTCGCTGTGCCCGGTCACCGGGCAGCCGGACTTCGCGCATCTGGTCATCGACTATGTGCCCAAGCAATGGCTGGTAGAGAGCAAGTCGCTCAAGTTGTACCTGGGCTCGTTCCGCAACCACGGCGCCTTCCATGAGGACTGCACTGTCGCCATCGGCGCACGCCTGGTGGATTTCCTCAAGCCGCGCTGGCTGCGCATCGGTGGGTACTGGTATCCGCGCGGCGGCATCCCCATAGATGTGTTCTGGCAGACGGGCAAGCCCCCCGAGGGGCTCTGGCTGCCGGACCAGGGCGTGCCCGGTTACCGGGGCAGAGGCTGAGTGCACCGAAGGCCGTCAGCTCTGGTATATTCCGCCGCCGCATTCGACCGCCGATTTTCGTGGGCTTCTATGGCGGCTCGCGTCGGTTTCTCCGCGACGATCAGCCGCGAACCCCGCCAGGCCCGGAAGGGAGCAACGGTAACGGTGATATCGGGCGCCGGAGAAGCGCCGGCGCGGGCCGTCTCCACGGCAGCGGTTGGCGGCGTTTGGGGTTGGCGGAGACAGGGCCGCTGGCCGTACTTCATTCCACCGCCAATCGCGAACAGCTAACTGCTATGTCTTATCTAGCACTTGCCCGCAAATGGCGGCCGCGCAGTTTCACCGAGCTGGCTGGCCAGGATCACGTCATGCGCGCGCTGGTTAACGCGCTGCAGACCGGGCGGGTCCATCATGCATTTCTGTTCACCGGCACGCGAGGCGTAGGCAAAACCACCATCGCGCGCATTCTCGCCAAGTCGCTGAATTGCGAAACCGGCATGACGCCAACGCCGTGTGGCGTCTGCAGCGCCTGCCGCGAGATCGACGAAGGTCGTTTCGTCGACCTGATCGAAGTGGACGCCGCCTCGCGCACCAAGGTCGATGACACGCGCGAGCTACTCGATAACGTGCAGTACGCGCCGGCGCGCGGCCGCTACAAGGTCTACCTCATCGACGAAGTGCACATGCTCTCGACGCACTCGTTCAATGCGTTGTTGAAGACGCTCGAAGAGCCGCCGCCGCACGTCAAATTTCTGCTCGCCACCACCGATCCGCAGAAGCTGCCGGTGACGGTGCTGTCGCGCTGTCTGCAATTCAACCTGAAGCGTTTCCCACCCGCGATGATTCTCAAGCGGCTGCAGTTCATCTGCGAGCAGGAGAACATCGAGTTCGAGCCCGAGGCGCTGCGCCTGGTCGCGCGCGCCGCTGAGGGCAGCATGCGCGATGCCTTGAGTCTGCTCGATCAAGTCATCGCATTCGGCGGCGGCAAGCTGACGGGCGACGACACCCGCACCATGCTGGGCACGCTGGATCGTGCGCAGGTGTTCGGCATCGTCGAAGCGTTGATCGCGCGCGATGCTCGCAAGGTGCTCGAGCATGTGAATGAGCTGGACGAGCATGCGCCCGACTATCGCGAAGTGCTCGCCGAGCTCGCCGCGCTCATGCAGAAGCTCGCGCTGCTGCAGGCAGTGCCGGACTTGCAGATCGATGAGTCCGAAGACGTCGAGGCTTACAAGAAGCTTGCGGCCGCGATTACGCCGGAAGATGCGCAGCTGTTCTATCAGATCGCCATCGTCGGTCGTCGGGATCTGGAGTTGGCGCCGGAGGCGCGCGGCGGCTTCGAGATGGTGCTGTTGAGGATGTTGGCGTTCAGCGTGCAGGAAGTGTCCGCCGCCTCCGCGGGTGGCAGTGCGCCGGCGCCAGCGCGTGCATCAGCTGCCTCTGTCGGCGGCGGTGTGCCAGCCTCGGTGCGGGCTGCTGCGGCGGCGCCTGTCGCGAACAACAGCGTGCCTGCTGCGAACGTCGCAGCCCCTGCGCCAAAGGCGGCGCCCGCGGCCGGAAGCAATGGCGATGCCGATTGGGCGACGATGGTTCAACAGATGAATCTGGGCGGCATCACGCGCCAGCTCGCCGTGCATTGCATGTTCCTCGGCCGGCAAGGAAACAAAGTTCGTCTGTCGCTCGATCCGGAAGGGGCGCACTTTCGCACCAACCTGATGGAAGACAAGCTCAAGCAGGCGCTGAGCACGTATTACGGCGAGGCCGTGGTGCTGGAGTTCGTCGAAGGCGCGAACGAGGCGCTGAATACGCCGGCGCGTCAGCTCAAAGCCGCGGCCGACGATCGCCTGCAGAACGCGCGCGCCGCCATCGAGAGCGATCCCAACGTTCGCGCCATGAAAGAAATCTTCGGCGCGACGGTCACGCCCGAGTCGATCCGGCCGACCGATCATTGAGGTTTCAATTTCTGGGAGCCAGTTTTTTTGGCGGAGTTGAGTTATGAAAGGCAACATCGGCAACATGATGAAACAGGCGCAGCAGCTGCAAGCCAACATGCAGCGCGCGCAGGCCGAGATCGCCCAGCTCGAAGTCACGGGCGAGGCGGGCGGCGGCATGGCGAAGGTGGTCATGACCGGCAAGCATGAAGTGCGCCGGGTGACGCTCGATGCTTCCATCGTGAGCAGCGACGATAAGGACATGCTGGAAGACCTGATCGCCGCGGCCATCAACGACGCCGTGCAGAAGGTCGACCGCACGACGCAGGAGAGAATGGCGAGCTTGATGGGTGGGCTGAATCTGCCGCCCGGGTTCAAGATGCCGTTTTGACGTGATCTATCCGCCGTCTCTGATTCGCTTGATCGAAGCGTTGCGCTGTCTGCCTGGGGTCGGGCCGAAGTCGGCGCAGCGCATGGCGTTTCATTTGCTGGAGAAGGACCGCAACGCTGCGGGTCTGCTCGCGGACGCCTTGCAGAAGGCGGTGACGGGCGTGGGGCGATGTCAGCGCTGCCGTATGTTCGCCGATGCCGAGCTGTGTCCGATCTGCGCATCGACCTCGCGCGATCGGGCGACCTTGTGCGTGGTCGAGTCGCCGGCGGACGTCGCCGCGATCGAGCAGTCCGGCAGCTACCGTGGAACGTATTTCGTTTTGATGGGCCATCTGTCGCCGCTCGATGGCATCGGGCCGGATGAGCTGGGCTTTGCGCAATTGGAAACATTGCTCAAAGCAGGCGAGGTGAGCGAAGCCATTCTCGCCACCAGCACGACCGTGGAAGGCGACGCCACCGCGCATGTGATCGCCGAGATCGCTGCTCGTCACCATGTGAAATCCAGCCGCATCGCCCATGGCGTGCCGATCGGCGGCGAGCTGGAGTACGTCGATGGCGGCACGCTGGCGCACGCGCTCGCCGGACGGCGCACGCTGACCTGACGCGTTCTGTCGCGGGCCCCGAACGAGCAGGCGCTCGCTCGTACGCCCATGTGCGGCCGGCGTCGGCTGATGGCGAGTTCGCCTACGCAGCCGTCTTTTTCGCGCGAGGTTTCGCTTTGGTCTGCTGAGGCGCGCTCTTCGGCTCGGGAGGCGTCAGGCGCACCTGATCCTCACCGTGCAGGCCCATCAGCGACTCCATCAGATCTTCCTCATCCGCGCTCGAGCACACGCCCAGCACCGTCGCCTCATCGCAGCCTTCGGCCGCGACGTACGCATGTCCCATGTTCGAATCGATATAAATCGACTCGCCGGCCTCGAGCACGATGGGATCGTAGAACTCGGTGTGCACTTCGATCTGTCCTTCGATCACGAAGATATATTCCTCGCCCGAGTGATGCACCAGTTCGCCGAACTCCTCGACGCTCTTGGCGCGGATGCGCGTCAGGATGGGGATCATCCGCTTGCGCCGCAACTCGGCGCATAAATAGTAGTAATCGTAGTTCCTGGTGTTGACGCGGATCGCCTGATCGATGCGCCCGATGCTGCGTCGGGCGGTGACCGCCTGCGAGGCCTGCTCGGTCGGCTCGGCGAACAGATCCGACATGCGAATCTTCAACCGCTCGCTCAATTGCAACAGTTTGTCGTAGGTGAGGGTCAGCCGGTCGTGCTCCACCTTGGCGAGCGTGGAGAGCGGAATGCCGGTGCGATCGCTCATCTCCTTGAGCGTCCAGTCATTGCGCGTCCGTAACGCGCGAATCACGCGGCCCAGGGTGGGCTTGTCGGCGGACTTCTCGGTGCGCTGGTTGGCGACGCGCTTGTCGGCGAGCTTGGCTGTTTTCATCGGGGTTCATTCTACCGGATGACCGTTCCGTCTTACCTCGATGGTGTTTTGCACGATCAGGTTGACGATTCTCCAATCAGGACTATTATTCCCAATAAGAGAAAATACCGCCGCCCCAAGAAGCGGCCCTGACGCAGGCGAGGATGCAATGCGCGTACGCATGGCGACGACGTTGATGGCGGCCCTGTATTTCCTGACGGGCGCGGCATGGGCCCAGGAAGGCGCGCAGCTGCCGCCGCCCGGGCCTGCGACTGAAGCCTCCATTCCCCAGGCCGAGGCGCCGCCGGGCGCGGCGCCGCTGACGCGGGCCGATCTCGAAGCCTGGCTGGATGGCTACCTGCCTTATGCAATGCAGGTGGGCGGCATCGCCGGCGCCGTCGTCGTGGTGGTGAAAGACGGCGAGGTCCTGCTCAAGAAAGGTTACGGCTACTCGGATGTGGCCGCGCGCAAGCCGGTGGATCCCGATCTCACTTTGTTTCGGCCGGGCTCGATCTCCAAGCTGTTCACCTGGACGGCGGTCATGCAACAGGTGGAGCAGGGCAAGCTCGATCTGGATGCCGACGTGAACCAGTATCTCGATTTCGAGATTCCGCCGCGCGACGGACAGCCGGTGACCCTGCGTCACATCATGACGCACACCGCGGGCTTCGAAGAGCAACTGAAGGGTCTGATGGGCGAGGTGGGCCAGCCCGTCGCAGGTTTCGAAGAACGCCTGAAAGATTGGGTGCCCACGCGCATCTTCGCGCCGGGCACGACGCCCGCGTATTCGAACTATGCGACCGCGCTCGCCGGTTACATCGTCCAGCGCGTGTCCGGCGTGCCGTTCGACGATTACATCGAACAACACATCTTCCAGCCGCTCGGCATGCAGCACTCGAGTTTTCGCCAACCGTTGCCCGAGTCGCTCGAGCCGCTCATGTCCAAGGGCTACGAAGTCGCCTGGGGCGAGCCGAAACCTTTCGAGATCGTGGGCGTGTCGCCGGCGGGCAGCTTGTCCGCGTCCGGCGCGGACATGGCGAAGTTCATGATCGCTCATCTGCAAAAAGGCGCTTACGGCTCGGCGCGCATCCTGCAGGAGAGCACCGCCGAGCAGATGCACACTACCGCGCTCACTATTCTGCCGCACGTGCATCGGATGCTGCTCGGCTTTTACGAGCAGAACCAGAACGGCCATCGCGCCCTCGGCCATGGCGGCGACACCAACTGGTTCCACAGCGACCTGCATCTGTTCGTCGACGATGGCGTCGGCATGTATCTCTCGTTGAACAGCGGCGGCGTCGGCCCGGCCAGTCACAGCATTCGCAGCGCCTTGTTCGAGCAGTTCGCCAATCGTTATCTGCCGGGGCCGACGCTCGACGGCAAGGTCGAAGAAACAACCGCCGCGGAGCACGCTCGCATGATTGCCGGCGTCTACGACAACTCCCGGCGGGTCGAGTCGAGCTTTTTCAGCCTGCTGGGCCTGATGGGTCCGATCAAGGTCTACGTCAACCCGGACCACACCATCGGTGTGTCGCTCGCCGACAGCTTAGGCGGCGGCCCGGTGAAGTGGCGAGAAGTCGAGCCGTTCGTGTGGCGTGATGTGAATGGCACGACGTTGCTATCCGCGCAGGTCGCGAACGGCGAGGTGGTTCGCTTCAGCTTCGATGGTCTGTCGCCGTTCATGATGTTCGATCGCACGCCGGCGTCGCGATCGCCGACCTGGCTGGTGCCAGCGCTGGTGCTCGCCTTGATCTCTCTGTTGCTGACCAGCCTCGCGTGGCCGGTGTCCGCGCTCGCTCGCAAGCACTATGGCGTGCCGTATGACTTGAGCGGCGAAGACGCAAAGGCGCATCGCTGGATCCGAATCGCCGCGACGGCCTCGGTCGCTGTATGCATCGCGTGGGCCGCCACCATCAGCCTGATGATGAGCGACTTGAGCATGCTCTCGGAGAGCTCCGATCCGTGGGTGTGGCTGATGCAACTGCTCTCGCTGGTGGTGTTCATCGGTGGCGCGGTGCTCGGCGTATGGAATGCGTGGACGGTCGTGCGCAGCGCGCGCAAGTGGTACGCCAAGCTCTGGGCGGTGGTGCTGGCCGTGTCGCTGCTGGTGCTGCTCTGGGTGGCGCTTGCGTTCCACCTGATTGCCTTCGATGTGAACTATTGAGATGGCGCGTGAGACCGCATGCGTGATTGGCAACTACAACGATGGGGAGCGACTATGAGTGTCTTCATGAAAACGTCGCGCGGCGTGAGATTCGGCGCATGCAGCGGCGCGCTGGCGTTGATGATGAGCGCCACCCACGCGGGCGCGGCCGAATCGCGCGACAGCGGGGTGATCGATGAAATCATCGTCACCGCGCAGAAGCGCAGTGAGAGCGTGCAAGACGTGCCGGCCTCCGTCAGCGCGTTCAGCCAGGAGCAGTTGACGCGCGTGCATGCGACTCAATTGCAGGATTTCGCCGCGTACATGCCCGGCATCAACATCACCAACGGCGGCTCGCCCGGCCAGACCTCGATCACGTTGCGTGGTATCGCTCCGGTCGGTCCCGGCTCGGTGGTTGGAACTTATATCGACGACACGCCGCTCGGCGCCAGCAACAACTATGCGCGCGCCAGCTTCTTCGTGCTGGACATGATGCCGTACGACGTGGAGCGCATCGAAGTACTGCGTGGTCCGCAAGGCACGCTATATGGCGCCGGCGCCATGGGCGGATTGTTGAAATATGTGATGCGCGATCCGAGTACCGAGGCGTTGGAATTTCGAGCGGGCGTGGAAGGATTTGATATCGCGGGCGCCGACGATCTGGGTTGGGGGGCGCGCGCCGGTATTAACGTGCCGTTGGGCGACACGATTGCGCTGCGTGCGAGCTACTTCACGCAGAACACGCCGGGCTACATCGAGAACGTGGCCACCGGCCAGGAAGATGAGAATGAGCTCGAGCAGAGCGGCGGTCGCGCCTCGCTGCTGTGGCAGATGAGCGAATCGGTCT
Organism: Steroidobacter gossypii; assembly: GCF_016801985.1. Classification (GTDB taxonomy): domain Bacteria; phylum Pseudomonadota; class Gammaproteobacteria; order Steroidobacterales; family Steroidobacteraceae; genus Steroidobacter; species Steroidobacter gossypii. The sequence continues at coordinate 697,465 of NZ_JAEVLS010000003.1, forward strand.
CGCTCACTCTCGGCGGCCTGTGGCAACGGCTGGACTCGGACAACAACGCCAGCATGGCGTTTGCGCTGGCCGATATCGATCCGCCGCGGGCAGGCAGCGGTTTCGGGGATCTGCGCACCTCGCATCCCATCGAGCAGCCTTTCAGTAAGGACGTGGATTACTACTCGGCGACGCTCAATTGGGATCTGGGCTGGGGTGAATTCACCTCGGCCTCGAGCTACTCCAGCATGAAAACCACGCAGCGCCAGGATGCGAGCATCACCTTCGGCTCGCTGTTTCCGCTCTTGACCGAGGGGCTGGTGCCCGAAGGCCTGAGCTTGTTCGATCTGACCCTGGAGCTCGACAAATGGACCCAGGAGTTTCGGCTCGCATCGAGCGATGAGGGCCGCGTGCAGTGGCGCGTCGGCGCGTTCTACACAGAGGAGGAGAGCGAGAACTCGCAGTACGCCTATGCCTTCGATCAGCAGCGACAGCCGATCGAGCTTTTCTCGCCATTCTTCGCGATTGCATTGCTGCCCTCGGAATACGAGGAGTTCGCCGCGTTCGGCGATGTGACATTCAAGATCAGCGACAGCTTCGACGTCGTCACGGGCCTGCGGTGGGCGCGCAATGAGCAGAAGTTCCGCCAGATCACCGGCGGCGCGATTCTGCCGGAAGAGAACACCCCGGGCGTGTCCGAAGAGGATGTGTTCACGTATGCGGTGAGTCCGCGCTGGCACGTGAGCGAGGACACGATGGTGTACGCACGCGTTGCGAGCGGCTACCGTCCCGGCGGGCCGAACCTCATCCTGCCGGGCGTGCCCCCAAAGGTCGACGCCGATGAGCTGACCAACTACGAGATCGGCCTCAAAACCGTTTTTCTCGAGGGTCGTGCACTGATCAACACCGCGCTGTTCTATATCGATTGGCAGGACATTCAGCAGTTGCAGGGCTTTGGTGGCGTTTCCGCGCTCGACAACGCAGGCGACGCGAAGAGCCAGGGCGTGGAGTTCGAGTCGTTGTTCTCGGTGGCCGATGCGTTGCAGCTCGGGTTCAACTTCTCGTACACCGAGGCGACGCTCGAGTCGAGTCCGCCCGAGCTCAACAACAGGTTTGGCGTGCAGCTGCCGGATGTGCCCGAGTGGAACGCCTCGCTCACGGTCGACTACGAGTTCACGGCGTTCGGCGGTCGCGAGGCGCACGTCGGCGCGGGCTGGCGTTACGCGGACGAGCGGTTTTCAGAGGTGGTCACGCTCACGGACAACCTGGCTTACACGCTGCCTTCTTATGATGTGCTGGACTTGAATGCGGATGTACAGTTCGACAGCATGACCGTGCGCGTGTTCGTGAAGAATGTGACCGACGAGCGTGCATTCACCGGGGGCGACACGACGGTCGATGGGATCAATCGGCCGGTGCGTCTGGACTTGGGCGTATTGCAGCCTCGCACCGTGGGCTTGAGCCTGGATTTCCAATTCTGAACGAGCGTCCGAGCCAACGTGAATTCCACAGCCAACGTTTTCGCCGCCCTGGATCTGCCGCAACCGTATCTGCTGTTCATCGGCGATACCACCGAGGCGGGCTACGCCAAGACCGCCTTCGGGCTGCGCGACTGGGCGCGCGATCGATGCGTCGGCGAGCTTGCGTGCTCGCCGGATGCCATCACGTTGGGGCTGCCCAAGCTCACGCCCGCACAGGCCAGGGCCCTGGGCGCGCGCTCCATGGTCATCGGTGTGGCCAACGCGGGCGGCCGCATCCTGGACAGCTGGATGCCCTCGCTGCTCGAGGCGCTCGAAGCAGGTTTGGATCTCGTGGCGGGGATGCACATGCGCCTTGCCGATACGCCGGCGCTGACCGCCGCGGCCGAGCGCCATGGGCGTCGACTCATCGATGTGCGAACGCCGCCGAGAGGCATTCCCACCGCCACGGGACGCAAGCGCAGCGGCAAGCGATTGCTCGCGGTCGGCACCGATTGCGCATTGGGCAAGAAATACACCGCGCTTGCCATTGCCAGAGCATTCAAACAACGCGGCGTGAATGTCGATTTTCGCGCGACGGGTCAGACCGGGATCATGATCGCAGGCCGCGGCATGCCGATGGATGCGGTGGTGTCGGACTTCGAGGCCGGTGCAGCGGAGGTCCTCTCGCCGGATGCGGCGCCCGATCATTGGGATGTGATCGAAGGGCAGGGCTCGTTGTTTCATCCCTCGTATGCCGCGGTCTCGCTCGGTTTGTTACATGGCAGCCAGCCCGATGTCATCGTCGTGTGTCACGAGCCCGGACGCACGCACGTCATGGGCCTGCCGGATTTTCCGCTGCCCTCGCTCGAAGAGGCCATCGATCTCAATCTGCGCCTCGGGCGACGGACCAATCCTGCGATTCGATGTGGCGGCGTGAGCCTCAATACCTCTCAGCTGTCGCAGGCGCAGGCGCGCGCCTTGTTCGCGGCCGAGAGCAAGCGGCTCGGCGTGCCGGTGGCCGATCCGATCCGTGGCGGTGAAGAGTTCGAGCGGTTGCTCGATCACTGCCTGCGGATCGATTGATGAGCAGCAAGCCCGACGCGTGCGGGCGCGGCGATGCGCAGGAGCGTTCATGATGGTAGGAGCGCCCACCTGGTTTCAGCGCTACCTGCTGCCGGGCTTTGCCTTCAAGGCGGTCGTCATCGGCGGCGGCTATGCAACCGGGCGCGAGCTGGTCGAGTTCTTTCTACCCAGTGGTCCGCAGGGCGGGCTGCTCGGGATGGGGCTGGCCGCGCTGATCTGGAGCGTGGTCTGCATCGCGACCTTTCTGTTCGCGCGGGCCACCCACAGCGAAGACTATCGAACGTTCTTCCGACATCTGCTCGGGCGCGGCTGGATCGTTTTCGAGATCGCTTACTGCTTGTTCATCGTGCTCATCCTGGCCGTGTTCGGCGCGGCCGCCGGCGCCATTGGCGCGGCGCTGCTCGGCTGGCCGCAGCTCGTGGGAACCTTGTGTCTGATGCTCGGCATCGCGCTGTTCGTCACCTTTGGCAATGCCTCGGTCGAGCAGCTGTTCAAATGGGTGTCGTTCTTTCTCTATGGCGTGTATGCAGTGTTCGTGGTGCTGGCCATCGGCGCCTTCGGCGATCGCATCTCAGCCAACCTCGCTTTGGAGGCGCCGACGCAAGGTTGGGCGCTCGCGGGCGTGACGTATGCGGGATACAACATCGTCGGGGCGGTGGTGATCCTGCCGGTGCTTCGCCATCTCACCAGCAACCGAGACGCCATCATCGCGGGCGCATTGGCGGGGCCGCTTGCGATGATCCCCGCATGGCTGTTCTTCGTCTGCATGGTGGCGTATTACCCGCAGATCAGCGCGGAGGCGCTGCCGTCTGACTTTCTGCTGCAACGTCTGGACGCGCCGCTGTTTCATGCGACGTTCCAGCTGATGATCTTCGCGGCGCTGCTGGAAAGCGGCACCGGCAGCGTGCATGCGGTGAATGAGCGCATCGCGCAGGCCTGGCGTGCGCGATTCACACGAGATCTCTCCGCGCGCGCACGATTCATGGCGGCGGGCGTTCTATTGGTGATCGCCATGTTGCTCGCCGAACGCTTCGGCCTCGTGACGTTGATTGCCCGTGGCTACCGGGGCCTCGCCTATGTGCTGATTGCCGTTTATGTCGTGCCGGTGCTCACGTACGGCGTCTGGCGGCTCTGGCAGGGACGGGCGCAGGTAGCTCTTTCGGCTCAGTGAACCCGTCTCTGCATCAGCGGACTGGGCTGAAGCAGCGAAGGGAATAACAATGAACCGCAGAGAGTTCACGATGCGTGCGGGCATGGCGGCGCTCATGAGCACGCTTTCGCCTGCAGCGCTTGCGAGCGCGAATCAGCATTTGCGCTGGGCGCCGTATGCGGACACGGTGGCCATCGATATGTTGGCCGGTGTCGGCAAGGACGCTGACGATGCGATCAGCGCGACCGAGCTCGCCGAAATCCGCGCGAGCGGTTTGAGCGCCATCAATGTCACCATCGCCCCCCAGGGCAGGTTCTGGTTCGGCGCCGAGGCGGCGGAGAAATGCGAGCGCCAATTCCAGCTCTGGGAAGGCTACCTCACCAGGCACCCTGAAACATTCACCACCATTCGCGCTGGCGCGGACCTGGCCCGGGCGCATCGTGAAAAGCGCCTCGGCGTCATCTATGGCTTTCAGGACACCTCGCCCATCGGTGAGGATCTGAGCCGCATCGACGCCTTCCATCAGCGCGGCGTGCGCGTGATCCAGCTTACTCACAATCGTCGCAACCTCGTGGGCGATGGCGCGATGGAACCGGGCAACGCGGGCCTGAGTCGTTTCGGTCATCAGATGATCGAGGCGTTGGAGTCAAAGCGCATCGCCGTGGATCTGGCGCACGGCGGCCGGCGCACCACCATGGAGGCGATCAAGGCGGCGAAGAAGCCCGTGCTGATCGGGCACACCGGCTGCGCGGCGTTGAGCGATCTGCCCCGCAATCAGCATGACGATGTGCTGCGCGCGATGGCCGAGCGCGGCGGGGTCGCAGGCATCATCTTCTGGCCGTACCTGCGCAGGGTGGAGCAGCCGATGGCCGCCGATGTGATCGCCCACATCGAGCACGCCATGGATGTCTGTGGCGAGGACCACGTCGGCATCGGCACCGACGCCACGATCAACGCCATCGACCGCACGTCCGAATTCGAAACCGACAATCGCGCCATGATCGCCGACATGGTGGCGCAGGGCATCTTCGAGCGGGGCCGGCCGGCGGACCTGTACACATTCATTCCCGACCTCAACCATCCGCGGCGCTTCGAGACGCTCGGGGCGATGCTCTCGGCGCGCGGCCATTCCGATGCGCGGATCCACAAGATCTTGGGCGGCAACTTCGCCCGCGTGCTGGGCGAGATCTGGGGCTGAGCTCACGCAAAAAGCGGCGATTGCGGTAGCCTTTTGGGGCCCGTCATCCCGTCATTGCCGATGACATCCCATTAACAGCCTCAGGCGCCCCTTGCAGACCGAACACGATCGTCGCGAGCGCTGGTTTCAAGACCTGGTGGCCACCGTCGGTGGCGACCTGCTGCGCTTCTTGCGCTCGCGCCTGAGGCACGGCGATGTGGCTCAGGACCTGGCGCAGGAGGTGTATCTGCGCCTGTTGCGCATGGATGACGTGGGCCTGATTCGCAACCCGCGATCGTTCGTGATCCATCTGGCGGCGCATGCGGCTCATGAGTGGCGGATGCTGGCGCGCAATCGCCTGCAGCACTCCGAGGAGGCGCTCGAGCAGTTGGTCGCCGAGGCCGCCGATCCGGCCGAGGCGCTGGAGGAGGACGATCGGCTGCACGAATTGCGACAGGTCCTCGCCACCTTGAGTCCGAAGTGTCAGGCGGTGCTGCTCATGCATCGTCGGGATGGCATGACTTATCAGGAAATCGCGGATCACATGCAGCTGTCGGTAGCGATGGTGAAGAAGTACATGGCAAAGGGTCTGGCGGCCTGCCAGAAACGCAAGGCGGAGCAGTAGCCATGGACAACGCGCGCGACAAGAATGCGGACGCCGTCGTCGACGAAGCCTCTGAGTGGCTGGTGCGGCTCAACGCGCCAGAAGTATCGCTGGATGAGCGACGGGCATTCGTTGCCTGGCTCAAGCGCTCGCCGGTTCACCTCGCCGAGTATCTCCGATTGGAGTGCACGTGGGCGGATCTGGCGGACGTTGATCGGAGCAAGACGCTGAATGTGCAGGCGCTGCTTGCGGCAGAGGATGCAAACGTCATCGAGCTCACGCCGCATGTGTCGGCCCCGGCGCCGTCGATGACGCCGCGGCCCAAGCGCCGATTCGGCATGGCCATCGCGGCCTCCCTCGTGTTTGCCGTGGCTGCACTCTTTTCGTTGCAGGCGCTGTTTGTGGGCCGATATTCGACTGACATCGGCGAGCAGCGCACGATCCGCCTCGAGGATGGCTCGACCATCGCGCTCAATACCAACACGGCGATTCGCGTCGAGCTTACCGACACGTTGCGTCGTGTGAACCTGGTGCAAGGCGAAGCTTTGTTCAATGTCGCCAAAGACTCCGCGCGTCCATTTCGTGTCTTGAGCGATCGGGCGGTCGCGCAGGCGGTCGGCACGTCGTTCGTCGTCCGCCGCAACGCCGATGACACGGTGATCACCGTGATCGAAGGGCAGGTGGCCGTCGCCCGTGCCGATCAGGCCCGTCTGGCGTCGAACACTGACGTGCCGGCGAATGCGCTGCGCGTCTCCGCGGGCGAGCGGGCCGATGTCGTGTCCGAAGAGATACAAACCTCACCGGTGCCGAATCTCGCCGCGGTGACGGCGTGGAAGACCGGCCGGCTCATTTTTGAAGGCCAGGCACTGTCCGAGGTGGTGGCCGAGTTCAATCGATACAACCGCGTGCAGCTCGTGCTCGAGGACTCGTTGCTCTCGGCCGAGCAGTTGAGCGGTGTGTTCGACGCCAGCGATCCGCAGGCGCTGGTGCGCTTCCTCGAGCGGGCTAACGTCATCGAGCCGGCGCAGGCGGGCGACGAGCGCATCATCCTCACGCCTCGCAGGTAGCCAAAAACAGCGTGTGCGCCAGTCATGTCATCGAAGGGGATGCCACACGGAGGGCGGCCGAGATGAAAGGCAGGAGGGATAAGCGCGCGCTGGCGCTGATGAGCTCGCTGCTGCTGGTGACTCAACTGGCGCTGGCCGATCCGACCTATGAGTTCAACATTCGCGGCGCCTCGCTGCAGTCGGCGTTGCGACAGTTCGCCGATCAGACCGGTCTGCAGATCTCATATTTCACCAAAGTCGCCGAAGGGCGCACGGCGCCCGATGTGTTCGGCACCCTGACGGCCGAGCAGGCGCTCAAAGCGCTGCTCAAGGCCAGTGGCCTGACCTTCGAGCGCATCGATGCGCGAACGCTTGCGATCTATCCGGCGCCGCCCGCGCAGGAAGTCACCGCGACATCGACCGAAACCGCGGCGAGGCCGCCTCGACCCAAGTCGCTGCGACTCGCGCAGGCAACCACGCGTGCCGAAGGCCGGGTGGAAGACGAGCCGGCGGTGGCGGGTGACCACATCCTCGAAGAGGTCATCAGCACGGGCTCGCACATTCGAGGTGTGGTGAACGAAACGGCGCCCGTCACCGTGTTCGATCGTCGTTATATCGAGCGCTCCGGCTTCACCAACATGATGCAGCTGGTGAGCTCGCTGCCCATGAACTTCAAGGGCGGCACCTCCGGCGCCACGGAAGTGGCCGAGTTCGGCATGGCGCCGGCGTTCGCCCAAAATCTCACACGGGGCACCGGCTTCAATCTGCGGGGCTTGGGCTCGGTCGCGACGCTGACGCTGATCAATGGCCGTCGTGTCGCGCCCTCCGCGCAGGGGCAGTTCGTCGATGTGAGCACCATTCCGCTCTCGGCAGTGGAGCGAGTCGAGATCCTGACGGACGGCGCCTCCGCCATTTACGGCGCGGATGCCGTGGCCGGCGTGGTGAACATCATCCTGCGCAAAGATTTCGAGGGCGCCGAGACGGGCCTGGAATACGGCGCCACCACCGACGGATCGCTCGATGAGCATCGCGTGTCGCAGATGTTCGGATCGAGCTGGGAGACCGGCAATGCGCTGTTCGTCGGTGAGTACTATCGGCGCAGCAACCTCGACGTCAGAGATCGTGATTACATCCTGGAGGCGGGCGCGCTGACGCCGACCGATCTGTTGCCTGATCGAAAGCTCGGCACGTTGCTCTTCAGCCTCGACCAGCAGTTGCCTGCGAACTTCGATGTATCGACCAACCTGATGTATTCGTATGAAGAGGTTGTCGTTCGCAGCAGCATGCGTGGCTTCACCGACGTGCAGACGCCGAACACCAATCAGTGGAGCGCGGCGCTCGGCCTGGGATATGCCGCGCCGGGCGACTGGCGCATCTCGTTGGACGGATTGATCGGACGCGTCAAGCCCGACACCGACTTCACCTACTGGGATCTGGAGACCGGCGCGCTCGACACGGAGATCCAGGACTATCGCGATGAGTACGACACCTGGTCGGCGGACCTGAAGGCCGACGGCACGCTGCTTCAGTTGCCGGGCGGGCCGGCGCGGCTCGCCATCGGCGGCTCGTATCGAAAGGACGATCTGATCTCCACGCGTCACTGGATCTTCCCGCAACAGGGAAAGCAGGTGCGGGCCAATGACACCCGCGATGTGACTTCTGTCTTCGCGGAGCTGTATGTGCCCATCGTGGGCGCTGAGCAGGACCTGGCGTGGGCGCGGCGGATCGATCTGTCCATCGCCGCGCGCCATGATGATTATTCGGATTTCGGTAGCACCACCAATCCCAAGTACGGTCTGGTGTGGACGCCGTTCGCAAGTCTCGATGTTCGCGCCACCTACAGCACATCGTTCCGTGCCCCCAACGTCGCGGAGAAGGCGTGGACGACCCGGCCGGTACAGGTCTCCACCGGCTACCTCGATGATCCCACCGGCAACGGCGGCCGCATTCCGATCTTCTATCTGTACGGCAGTCGGCCGCTCACCGCGGAGGAATCGGAGAACATCGCGCTGGGTTTCACCTGGCGGCCGCAGGCGCTGAGCGGCTTTGAGCTGGCGATGAACTATTTCGATATCGACTATACGAATCGCATCGAGTCGCCGCCCTACGATGAGGGCGCGCTGTCGCGTCGGGAGGACTTCGGCGAGTTCATCACCGAGATCCCGGATGACGCGGCGGCGGCTGCGTATCTCGAGGCGCGTCTGGCCGAAGGCTGGTTCTTCACGGATTGGGAGGGCATCGGCTCGACCGGCGTGCGGTATCTGTACGATCTGCGACAACAGAACGCCGCTCGCACCCAGCTCAAAGGCGTCGACGCCACGCTGCTGTACAAGTTCAACGTGGCGCGGGACGCATTCGATCTGCAGCTCAATGTGACACATCTGAGCGAGATCCTGACGTCATTGTCTCAGGACTCCACGCAGTTTGACGTGGTGGACACGTTCAATCAGCCGCTCGACTGGCGCGTGCGCCTGCTGGGCACGTGGATTCGCGGCGGACTCAGCACGACCGTGGTCGTGAGTCACGCGGACAGTTATATCAACGACAGCCAGGCCATCGATGTGCCGATCGGCTCGTGGACCACGGCGGATCTGAATGTGAGCTACGACTTCGATGAGCGCACGCAGTCGCCGCTGCTCGATGGGACGCGCCTTTCGTTCGGCGTCATCAATATCACCGATCGCGAGCCGCCTCGGGCGAACTCGCCGCTGTTCGCCGTCGGGTTCGATGCGTTCAATGCCGACGCTCTGGGACGTTTCATTTCTGCGCGCTTCACCAAGCGCTGGTAACGATGCGAATGAATTTGCCGCCATTGTTGTGGGTGCGGGTGCTGGAGGCTGCGGTTCGACACGGCAGCTTCGTCGGCGCTGCCCGCGAGCTTTGCGTTTGCCCCGGCGCTGTGAGTCGCACCATCAAGGAGCTCGAGGCGTTTTTGGGCGCGAAGCTGTTCGTGCGACGTGCGCGTGGCGTGGTGCCAACGGAAACCGCTCGCACGTACGCGCAAGCGATCGCGCCTGCCCTCGAGCAGATTGCGCAGGCGTCCGCAGACGTGCGGCGCTCGCGCGCTGCGGCCGGGGCCAGCAAGCTCGCCAGGTCGGACGGCAGTAGTACCGCCGCGGCTCGTTGAAGTTGAGGCAGCCTTCGGGCGGCGTCGGCCGAGAAATTTCGCACGCTCATTGTCGGTTGCGGCCGTCGGGCCACGTCCTTGGGACAGGAACACACTCACGACATCGGAGAATGACAATGAAGCGTTTGCTCACCCTGACTGTCGCCGCGGTGGCGCTCCTGGCCCCGGTATTCCCGACCTTCGCCGACAGCGAGCCGGCCTCGGCCGCGGCGCCCGCGATCTCGGCGCCTGACAAGTCGGGGCGGGTCACGGTCAACGGGCTCGACTACTACTACGAGATTCGCGGCAAGGGCGAGCCTCTGTTGCTTCTGCACGGCGGCCTCGGCTCCATCGATATGTTCGGCCCGGTGCTGCCGGCCTTCGCCCAGGAGCGGCAGGTGATCGCCGTCGATCTGCACGGCCACGGCCGCACCGCGCTCGGTGATCGCAAGCTCAGCCTGGAGGCGATGGGGGATGACATGAAGGGCATCCTCGACAGGCTCGGCTACAAACAGGTGGACGTGTTGGGCTATTCACTCGGCGGCGGCGTGGGCTTCCGTTTGGCCGTTCAGCACCCGCAGGCCGTGCGGCGTCTGGTGCTGCTGTCTGCCGGTTATGCATCGAGCGGGTTCTTCGAGGAGATCCGCGCGCAGCAGAACACCATCAATGCCGATGCGATGCAGTTCATGAAGGACACCCCGATGTATCAGTCCTACGTCAAGGTCGCTCCGAAGCCCGATGACTTCCCGCGCCTGTTGAACGCCTTGGGCGACTTCATGCGCAAAGACTACGACTACTCGGCCGATGTGCCCAAGCTGAAGATGTCGGTGATGCTGGTGTTCGGCGACGGCGATATGTATCGGCCGGAGCACATGATCAAGTTCTATCAGAGCCTCGGCGGTGGGTTGAAGGATGCCGGATGGATGCGTGAGAACCTTTCCCAGCATCGCCTGGCGATCCTCCCCAACGCGACCCACTACGACATCCTGTACTCACCGGGCCTGGTGTCGACCACCTTGCCGTTCCTCAACGGCTACCCGAAGTAACATCCAGCGCCGACTCGGATCCATCGAGTCGGCGCTGTGTTCGAGCAGAGTAGGACGCGCCCGGGCCGTTGACTTCACGAGCGCCCATCGGCAGACTCATCTCCATGCGCTTCATTCTCTCATCGCTATCGCTTGAAGAACGCCTGCCCCCAGCGGGACGGGAGGGTCATGCCTAGCGTTTGAGCAAGCATCACGGCTGCGAGAACAGATAAAGCCCCCTTCGGTCCTGCCGGAGGGGGCTTTTTCGTTTGTGGCCGTTTGCGTCCACCGGCCCGAGTCATCAGTGGACGTGTTGATAGGAGATCACACATGAAGATGAAGTTCGAGCGTAGCAAGCCGCACATCAATATCGGCACCATCGGTCACGTCGACCATGGGAAGAGCACGCTGACTGCGGCGCTCACAAAAGTCATGGCGGCGCGCTACGGAGGCGAGTTCAAGGCGCTCGATCAGATCGACGCGACGCCCGAAGAGCGTGATCGGGGGATCACGATCACGGCGGCGCATGTCGAGTATCAATCGGAGGCTCGGCACTACGCCCACGTCGACTGTCCGGGGCACGCCGACTATGTGAAGAACATGATCACGGGTGCTGCGCAGATGGATGGCGCGATCCTGGTCGTGTCCGCCGCGGAGGGCGCGATGCCTCAGACGCGTGAGCACATTCTGCTCGCGCGTCAGGTTGGCGTACCTTATATGGTTGTCTTCCTTAACAAGGCCGATCTGGTCGATGACGTCGAACTGCTCGATCTGGTGGAGATGGAAGTGCGTGAGCTGCTGACGAAGCACGGGTTTCCGGGCGACACAACACCCATCGTCAGAGGTAGCGCCTTGCGGGCGCTCAACGATGCGAGCGATGAGCTCGGCGTGCCTTCGATCCTCAGACTGGTGGCCGAGATGGATCGGTTCATTCCGGTTCCGGAGCGGGTGCTGAACGCGCCATTCCTGCTGAGGGTGGAGGACGTTTATTCGATCTCCGGCCGCGGCACCGTTGTGACCGGTTGTATCGAGCGGGGCATCGTTCGAGTCAACGACGAGATTGACATCGTGGGGCTCGCGGCGACGCGCAAGGCCACCTGCACCAGCATCGAAATCTTTCGCAAGCACGTCGACGAAGGTCGGGCGGGCGACAACGCCGGCCTGCTCCTGCGAGGCATCAAGCGGGAGGAGGTCGAGCGCGGTCAGGTGCTGGCGAGCCCGGGCAGCATTGCCCCGCACACTCGTTTCGAGTGCGAGTTGTATGTGCTGACGAAGGAGGAAGGCGGCCGGCACACGCCCTTCATGAAGGGCTACCAGCCGCAGTTCTTCTTCCGCACGACCGATGTCACGGGCGCCGTGACGTTGCCGGAAGGTGTTGAGATGGTCATGCCAGGCGACACCATGAAGGTGAGTGTGCAGTTGTTCAGCCCCATCGCGATGGAAGCTGGCCAGCGTTTTGCGGTCCGGGAAGGCAATAAGACCGTTGGCGCAGGTCTGGTGCTGAAGATCTTGAGCTGACCGGCGGGTGAAGGTGATGAGCCTTCACCCGCTTTTTTGTGCTCTATCAACGCCGGCGTTCGTACTCCGGCGCCAGTCCACGCATGATGTTGAGCAGGCGTTTATAACTTTCATAGCGCCGAGCGGAGAGTTGGTGATCGGCGACGGCGGAGGTGACGGCGCAGCCGGGCTCGCGGATGTGCAGGCAATTGTTGAAGCGGCATTCGGGAGCGAGGCGGAGGATTTCGGGCCAGCCGACTTGCACCATGGCGTCTTCCACCGGCGGTGGGGCATAGTCGCGAACGCCGGGGGAATCGATGAGCTCGCCGCCGTTGGACAAGCGAAAGAGCGCGGTGGACACGGTCGTGTGACGTCCTTCGCCGGTGGCGTCGGACAGAGCGCGAGTGGCGCGCTCGGATTCCGGCGCAAGGCGATTGGTCAGCGTCGATTTGCCGACCCCGGATTGGCCGACGAGCATGGCGCTTGCGCCAGCAAGCAATTCGCGAACGGGCGCCACGGTTGGCTCGTTCTTCGCCGACACGCGCAGGACCGGAAACCCTGCGTCCTCATAATCCTTCACTCGCGCCTGAAAGCCATCATCTTCGGCTCCAGGCAACTCGGATTTGTTCACGATCAGCGCGCCCGAAATGCCAGCGAGCGCCGCGCCCGCCAAATAGCGGTCAGCAATATAAAGATCGGGCTCCGGCATGGGCGCGATGATCACGATGATCAGCGACAGATTCGCTGCGAGCGGCTCCGTGCGACCGCGGCTATCGGTGCGAGCAAACAAAGAGCGCCGCGGTGAAACGCTGATGACTTTGGCGACATCGCCGCTTTGCTGTGACGGCGGACGAATCATCACCTCATCGCCACACACGCAGTTCAAGCGCTTGCCGAACAACTCCGCCGGCATCCGAGCGCCGGCCGCTGTCTCGACGATCACGCGACGGCCGAAGGACTCCGTGACGCGCGCCGGCGTCTCAGCCCCGCTGTTCATGAACGCCCAGTGGCAAGCGATTGCAGCCGCGCGATTCGCACCAGCGCCGGCGGGTGCGAGTCATAGAAGGCCGAGTGCAACTCATCAGGCGTGAGCGTGCTCGCATTGTCGCGATACAACTTCACCAGCGCGTCCGCGAGCTGTTTCGCGTCCGCATGCTGGGCGGCGAATGCATCGGCCTCGAACTCGTGCTTGCGCGACCACCACGCGCCAATCGGCGTCAAAAAATAAGTGAACGCGGGCAACACGAACATGAAGAGCAACAGCGCGGCGTGCGTCGACGGCGTGCTCACGCCGAGCGCCGAGTAGAACGCCGGCCAGCGCATCAGCGCATCGATCAACAAGAATCCCAGCAGCGCCGTCACCATCGAAACGATCAGGCGCGAGCGGATGTGATGCAGACGGAAGTGTCCCAGCTCGTGAGCCAGCACGGCTTCGACTTCGGCGATTTGCAGGCGCTCGAGCAGCGTATCGAAGAATACGATGCGCTTGTTGCGGCCGATGCCCGTGAAATAGGCATTGCCGTGCGAGGAACGCCGCGAGCCGTCCATCTTGAACACGCCCTTGGACTCGAAGCCACAGCGCTGCAGGACGGCTTCAGTGCGCTGCTTGAGCGCCTCATCGGTGACCGGAGTGAACTTGTTGAACAGCGGCGCGAAGATCGCGGGCCACGCCCAGGTGACCAGGATCGAAAAGCCCGCCCAGACCAGCCACGCATACAGCCACCACAGCGCGCCGGCCTGTTGCATCAGATACAGGATCACAAAGATCAGCGGCACCCCGAACAGCAACCCGAGCACCAGGCCTTTGACCAGATCGGCGACATACAGCCCGGGCGTCATGCGATTGAAGCCAAAGCGCGCCTCGATGCCAAAAGTACGCCACAGTGACAGCGGCAGACCGATGGCGCCGACGATCAGGAAGGTCGAGACCACCACGGCGACGCCGTGCCAGGTAGGGGATAAGTCCGCGGCTCGCCACAGCCGATCGACGGCGTCGATGCCGCCCCCCAAGGTCAGGATCAGGGCCACCGCCGCATCCAGCAGGACATCCCAGCGGTTCACACCGGCGCGGGCGACGGTATAGTCGGCTGCTTTCTGGTGATCGGCCAGATCGATCTGCTGCGCGAACGCCTCGGGCACCTGGCCACGATGCCGGAGCACCGCCGCGACCTGGCGCTGATTGAGCCAGCTGCGCATGGCCGTGGAGGCGACCAGCAGCAATACAAACAAAGCGGTAAACCAATGCATTGAAGTAGATCTCGATGACGCGCCGGGGACTCTAGCCGCAGCTGCTATCATGAGGCAACGATACGTTTTTTCCGAAACTTCGAACCTGGGGCTGACCTAACGTGACCGACCGCGACCCGACCCGTCTCATCTGGATCGATCTGGAGATGACGGGCCTGAAGCCCGACACCGACCACATCATCGAAATCGCCACCGTTGTCACCGACAAGCACCTGAACACGCTGGCCGAAGGGCCGGTGCTGGCCATTCACCAGCCGGACCAAGTGCTGGACGCCATGGACGACTGGAACCGCCGGCAGCACGGCGCCTCCGGGCTTGCCGCCCGCGTGCGCGCCAGCACGATCACGGTACAGGAGGCGGAGCGGCAGACCGTGGAGTTCCTGAGCCGCTGGATCGAGCCGGGCGTCTCGCCCATGTGCGGCAACAGCATCTGCCAGGACCGGCGCTTCATGGCGCGCGAGATGCCGGATCTGGAGCGGTATTTTCACTACCGCAATCTGGATGTGAGCACGCTCAAGGAGCTGGCGCGGCGCTGGGCGCCGGAGGTGTACAGCAGCTTCCAGAAGAGCTCGACGCACCTGGCCTTGGATGACATCAGGGACTCGATCCGTGAGCTCCAGCATTACAGGACGAATTTCCTACGCGCCTAGGCGCGAGGAGTTCGCTGTTGGTAGTTGGCTGTGAGCCGGAGAATCGGTAGCCGGGATTGGCGGTACCGTTCCGGCACCGCCAACCCCTAACAGCTAACTACCTGCGCTGACCGCTCCACCAGCCAGGAACAGCCAGGTTTCCACCACAGTGTCAGGATTCAGCGAGATGCTCTCGATCCCCTGATCGACCAGCCAGCGCGCCAGGTCCGGGTGATCCGAGGGGCCCTGGCCGCAGATGCCCACGTACTTGCCTTGCTTGCGACAGGCGTCGATCGCGAGCTTGAGCAGCGCCTTCACCGCATCGTCGCGCTCATCGAACAGCTTGGCGATGATGGCCGAGTCGCGATCCAGCCCTAAGGTGAGCTGAGTCATGTCGTTCGAGCCGATCGACATGCCGTCGAAGAACTGCAGATAACGCTCGGCCAGCAGCGCGTTGGTCGGCAGCTCGCACATCATGATGACCTTCAGGCCGTTCTCGCCGCGCTTCAGACCATTCTCGGCCAGCAGCTGCGTGACCTGCTCGGCTTCCTTCAAGGTACGAACGAACGGCACCATCACCTGCACATTGGTGAGCCCCATCTCTTCGCGCACGCGCTTCAACGCGCGGCACTCGAGCTCGAAGCAGGGACGGAACGTCTCATCGACGTAACGCGAGGCGCCGCGGAAGCCGATCATCGGATTCTCTTCGTGCGGCTCGTACTGCCGGCCGCCGATGAGATTGGCGTACTCGTTCGATTTGAAATCGGACATGCGCACGATCACCGGCTCCGGCGCAAACGCCGCGGCGATGGTGGCGATGCCCTCGCAGAGCTTGTCGACGTAGAAGCTGACCGGATCCTTGTAACCATTCATCTGGCGGCGAATGGTCTGTTGCAGATCTTTGGAAAGCTGATCGAACTCGAGTAGCGCGCGCGGATGCACGCCGATCATGCGATTGATGATGAATTCGAGGCGCGCAAGTCCCACGCCCTTGTGCGGGATGCTCGCGAAGTCGAAGGCGCGATCGGGATTGCCGACGTTCATCATGATCTTGGTCTTGATGGCCGGCAGCGCATCGAGCTCGATGATTTTCTGCTCGAAGGGCAGGGCGCCCTCATACACGAAGCCGGTATCGCCCTCGGCGCAGGACACCGTGACTTCGGCGCCTTCCTTGATCGTTTCCGTGGCGTCACCACAACCGACGACTGCAGGAATGCCGAGCTCGCGCGCGATGATGGCCGCATGACAGGTGCGACCACCGCGATTGGTCACGATCGCCGAGGCTCGCTTCATCACCGGCTCCCAATCCGGATCGGTCATGTCGGCAACCAGCACGTCGCCGCTTTGCACGCGCGTCATCTCCTTCACATCGCGAATGATGCGCGCGGGGCCAGCGCCAATGCGCTGACCGATGGAGCGGCCGCTTGCCACCACCTTGGATTTCTTCTTGAGCGAGTAGCGTTGCACGCTGCGGCCGGCGCGGCTCTGCACGGTTTCCGGTCGCGCCTGCAGGATATAGATCTTGCCGGTCTCACCGTCCTTGCCCCACTCGATGTCCATCGGGCAGCCATAGTGCTGCTCGATGATCAGCGCCTGCTTCGACAGCTCCAGAATGTCGGCGTCGGTGATGCAGAAGCGATTGCGATCCTCGCTCGGCACATCGACGGTCTTGACGCGCTCGCCGCTGCCGGGCTCGCCATACACCATCTTGATGGCCTTGGCGCCGAGCGTGCGGCGCAGGATCGGCGAATGGCCCGACTTCAACGCGGGCTTATAAACATAGAACTCATCGGGATTGACCGCGCCTTGCACGACGGTCTCGCCAAGACCGTAGGAGGCCGTGATGAACACGACGTTGCGAAAGCCCGAGTCGGTGTCGAGCGTAAACATCACGCCGCTGGCGCCGACGTCCGAACGGCACATGTACTGAATGCCCGCAGACAGCGCGACCACGTCGTGCTTGAAGCCCTGGTGCACGCGATAGGCGATGGCGCGATCGTTGTACAACGATGCAAACACTTCGTGCACGCACTTGATCAGCGCTTCTTTGCCGCGCACGTTGAGGAATGTTTCCTGTTGACCGGCGAAGGAGGCGTCCGGCAGATCTTCGGCGGTGGCCGAGGAGCGAACCGCGACGGCGACGTCGCGACCGCCGCTCATGCGCTCGTAGCCGGCGAGGATCTCCTGCTCGAGCTTCGGCGGAAACGGCGTGGAGAGAATCCACTCACGAATCTTCCCGCCCACCTCGGTGAGCTTCTCCACATCGTCCACATCGAGCGCGGCGAGCTCCTTCGAGATGCGCTCGGCCAGTCCTTCGTGCGCGAGAAAATCCCTGTACGCCTGCGCCGTGGTGGCAAAGCCGGTGGGCACGCTCACGCCCATGTTGGCCAGGTGACTGATCATCTCGCCGAGCGAGGAATTCTTCCCGCCGACCGTGTCGACGTCGTGGCGTCCAAGCTTTTCGAAGGGTACTGTGTAAGCGGTCAAGGCCTGTCCTCATGAGCCCGCTTGTGGATCGGGCCCGATCAATGAAACACTTCGGATCGAACGTTGGTCGTGGCTTACAACGCTCTGCCACCAACAAAGCTCCGGGATTTTAACCGCAACGCGCGAGCGCGCGTGAGTCTTGGCGACAGAAGAATGGAACGACGAACGGTTTTTTTTGTGTCCGACCAGACCGGCGTGACCGCCGAGACCATGGGGCATAGCCTGCTGACACAGTTCGATGGGCAGGCGTTTCGGCAGGTGACTCTGCCATTTATCTCCACTGTTGACAAGGCGGAAGAGGCCGTTCGTCGCATCAACGCGACGGCCGAGGCGGAGGGCGTGCGGCCCGTGATTTTCAGCACTTTGGTGCAGGAGGACATGCGCGAGATCATCAAGCGCGCCAACGGTCTGTTCCTGGATTTCTTCGACGCCTTCCTGGGGCCGCTGGAGCTGGAGCTGAAGCTCAAATCCTCCCGAGCGCAGGGCCGGGCGCATGGCATGTCGGACATCGCCGCCTACACCACGCGCATCAACGCCACCAATTTCGCGCTCGCCAACGATGACGGCGCTGTCACCCGCGACTACGAGCGGGCCGATCTGATCCTGGTGGGCGTGTCGCGCACCGGCAAGACGCCGACTTGTTTGTACCTGGCCTTGCAATACGGCATCTTCGCCGCCAATTATCCATTCGCTGACGAGGAGCTCGAGACCGGCCGGTTGCCGGCGGCGCTCACCAGGCATCAACGCAAGCTGTACGGGCTCACCATCGCGCCGGAACGTCTGCAACAGATCCGCAACGAGCGGCGGCCCAACAGCAATTACTCTTCACCCTCACAAGTGGATTTCGAAGTCCGCACCGCCGAGGCGATCTTTCGTCGCTACGACATCCCATGCATCAACACCACGGAATGTTCCATCGAAGAGATCGCCAGCCGCATCCTCGATCGGACCGGCGTGGAACGGCGGTTGCGTCCTTAACAAGCTTGGATGGGGCGCGTCCGGCACGCGTTGTGCAAGCTCTGGCCATGCATCCGGCATGCATGCAAATGACCCGCGACGCAAGTCGCACACTACTGGCGGTAGCGCGAAACCGCTGTGCTATATTCGGCCCATGTCGATAGACCTTACAGCAAGCGATGTGAATTGCCCCGTCAGCTGGCGCTCCCGGCCGGGCAGCTTCGTCAGCCTGATGTCGCTGTACGAGAGCAATTACATTCGTCTGGGATGGCTCGTTCCCAACCTCGAAACGGCGGCGGCGACACAGATCTCCGTGGTCGATGGCGATTGCCCGTTGCATCTGGCCATCGAAGAGCGCAGCCGCTACACCACCACGTTGCGGCTGACGTATGTGTTCGAGGATGAGACCGGTGCGCTCGCCGATCCCGATCTGCTGATCCGGGTGTATCGCGATGCGCGCCTGGCTGAAGTGCAGGCGTGTGCGCGCTGGCATCGTCACGCGCTGCTCGAGTCGCTGCGTTCGCAGCTGGCGCGCGATCTGGGCGATCGCTGGCTGCGCAACGTGATGCTCAACAAGTGGCTCGATTATTGCGTCGAGCGCGGTCATCACTTTCCGGCGCTCGCCACCGCTTGAGTCTACGCGAGTTCCTCGCGCCGGGCCCACGCCCGCCCGCCGAAGACGAGCGGCTGCTGCAGCTCTATTGGAATCGCGCCGAGCTCAAGAAAGAGCTCACTCGCCTGCAGGACGAGCGTCACAAGCTGCTCGAACAACTGCGCAATCACGAAGCCACCTTTGTTCGTCACAGCGAACAGCTGCTGCAGCTGGAGGAATTTCTCGGCAATCCCGAGACCGGCCCGCACGCTCTGGTTTATTTCCAACTGCGCTCGCTGTGGCGCGCGACGTCGGCGAAAGTCGCACGATTCGCGCAGCAGCTCCAACAACAGCAGGCCGATCGTGAACAGCGCCGCCAGCAGCTCGAGTTCGATCGCACCCGTCGTCAGCAGCTCGCTGAGCTCGACCAGCGCATCGCGAGCGCCCGTGCGCGAGCAGAGACGCTGGCCGCGGAGCTGAAGCTGAAGGAAGCGGAGCTCGAGAACATGCGCGGCTTCTGGAATTACGCCCGCCGTCGGAAGCTCTCCGAACAGATCGCCGCCGAGCGTGCGGAATGGGATCTGGCCATGACCGAGGTCACCGATCTGAGCGACGATCGCGCGGCGCTCGAAGCCAAGGAGCCGCCGCCCTCCGAGGGCATCTCCATCGATGGTCGTCGCGTGGTCAATACTGCCGTCATCGCCTATGCGCAGCAGCTCGTCGCGCAGCTCTCGGGCGGCGGTCTTGCGGTGCTTGCGAAAGAAACAACCTGCAAGCGCGTGTTCGACATGAAGTACGGCACTCGCGAGGAATGCTCACGCTTGATGATGTTGCTGCGTGAGGCGCTGGCGACGATCAAAAACGAACAAGACGATCTCAGTGGATTGAAGGAGCGCACCGACGCGCTGCGCGCCGTGGTGGCTTATCGCAGCGATGCGGATACCGTCCCGCTGACCGATTCGATCGGCACGATGCCGGTGTCCTCAGTACTCGTGTCGGGACTCGAGGCCGCCAACAAGACTGGCGTGAATGTGCTGATCGACGACTATTGGGATTTGTATCAGGCGCTGCTGCAGTGAGCGCCTGATTCGATCGCGAGATGGCGGCGCCGCCTCGAGTAGGGCGGCGCCGTTTTGATTATTGGGTGGACGTTACTGCGTGCCGGCGCGATCGCTCTCGGCCTTCAGGCGCGACAGATACAGGTGCTGCATGCCGCTCAAGTCCGCGGCGATCTGCACTGACTCCTCCAGCACCGCATCCGGCGGATCCTGACCGGTCAGGTCCGCAAGCTTCGCCACCGTCGGCAGACCGCGCGCCTTGCGACGCTCGTTCTCGCGAGCGAGGCGCTCCTGCTCCAACTGTTCGCGCTCGGCGATGCGCGTCTGCAGATTCAGCGAGAGCTTCTTCTGCGTGCGCACTTTCTCGAACGAGTCCAGATCGGCGAGCAGCGAGCGGAAGTCCGGATCGGTGGCGATACGCTCCTCGTGCGCCCGCTCGAGCGTGGCGATGGCCTGGGTCAGCTGACCTTCCTTGTTGAAGTCGGCCGGACGGATGCGATCCCAGGGCAGGGCGCTCTCACGCGTGCTCTCACCGACTTCCTCGGGGCTGATGGCGGTCGGCATGGAGATATCCGGCTGCACGCCACGATGCTGAGTGCTCTCGCCAGTGACGCGATAGTACTTGCCGATGGTCACGGTGAGCTGGCCGAAGCCCGGATCCGGGCCCAGCGCGTAGCGATCCAGCGGATACAGGTTTTGCACTGAGCCTTTGCCGTAGGTCTGCTGACCGACCACGATCCCGCGGCCGTAATCCTGAATCGCCGCAGCGAAGATCTCCGAGGCGGAGGCGCTGTAACGATCCACCAGCACGATCATCGGACCATCCCAAGCGGTGTTCGGCTCCGGATCGTCGAGCACCTCGACCCGCCCGCCGGTCTCGCGCAGCTGCACGATCGGGCCATTCGGAATGAACAGGCCGGAGAGGGCGGTGGCTTCAGTCAGATGACCGCCGCCATTGCCACGCAGATCCATGATGAGCGAGTCGACCTTCTCGGCCTTGAGCTCATCGATCAGCTTGCGCACATCGCGCGTGGTGCTGCGATAGTCCTTGGCGCCCGAGGACTTCGCTTCGAAGTCCTGATAGAAGCTCGGCACGTTGATCACGCCGACCTTCAATTCACGATCGCCGCGCTTGATGGTGTGGACTTCCTTCTGCGCGGCCTGCGCATCCAGCGAAACCTTGTTTCGCTGCAGCTCCAGCACCTTCTCCGGCGAGCCCGGCGCGGCGCCGGCCGGCAGGATGCTCAGGCGCACGGTGGTGCCGACCTTGCCGCGGATGATCTGCACCACGTCGTCCAGACGCCAGCCGATCACATCAACCATCTTGCCGCTCTTGCCTTCGCCGACCGCGATGATGCGATCGTTCGCGCCGAGGGTGCCGTTGATCGCGGCCGGCCCGCCGGGCAGCACGTTGAGCACGGTCACATAGTCGTCGACGAGCTGCAGCGAGGCGCCGATGCCCTCGTACGACAGGCTCATCTGAATGCGATATTCCTCGGAGTTGCGCGGCGAGAAGTAGCTCGAGTGCGGGTCGAACACGTGCGCGAACGAGTTCATGAACACTTCGAAGATGTCGTCGCTGGTGACCTGCTCGGTGCGCTTGACCACGCGCTCGTAGCGCTTCTGCAGGATGTCGCGCGTCTCCGGCCAGGTCTTCTCGGTGAGCATCAGCGACACCGCGTCGTTCTTCACGCGACGGCGCCAGATGTCGTTCAACTCTTCGGTGGTCTTGGCCCAGGGCGCCTTGGCGCGGTCGAACTCGAACGATTCATCGACCGTGAAGTCGGGCTCGGTCTTGAGCAGCTCGAGCGCGTGGTTGACGCGCTCCTTGTTACGCACTTGGAAGCGATTGAAGATGGCGAACACCGGCTCGAGCTGGCCGCCGACCACGGCGTCGTCGAGCTGATAGCGATAGCGCTCGAACTCGGCGATGTCGGAGGCGAGGAAGTAGCTGCGGCTGCCGTCGAGCTGTTCGATGAACCGATCCAGCACCAGCGAGGAGACCGGGTCGTTGATCGGCGACTGGCGATAGTGCGAGCGCTCGATCACGTTGCTCACCAGTTTGCTGACGCGGCGCTGGCGCTCGGTGGGCGAGAGGTCCTGCGAGTTGGCGGTCGCGACCGCCTTGGCGACCGGGGCCTGGGCCGTCCCGGCCAGCAACGCACAGACCACCAGCAGCGCCGGCAAGCTGAAGATCAACGTATTGCGCCGCTGCTTGGCGGGTTGGTGCGAGGGCGACTGATACACTGTTTCACATCCTCATCAGGGGGAAAGGCCGAACGCGCCACGCGAGGCCGGTCCCGAAATCGACCCAAACCGTGAATCAAGAGCTAGGCAGGACAAATCCATTCTATGGGCAAGGCTAGAGAGACGCTGCACTCCGATCAAGTACGGACCACACCTGGGCTGCTCAAGCATGGCGACCCACATGGGGGCGGTGGCGAGAGTTGCCAGTCCGGCCTTCACTCAACCGGCCATCGTCCTGCCGCGCAGGACGGGAGGCGCTGATGCGTCCGCTTGCGGTGCTGAACGCCATCGTATTCGGCTCGGCCGCCGCCATCAGCTTCGGCCTGCTGGGAGTGGTGGTCATTTTCCTGGTCCTCAAGGGAAGCAACCCGGCAATGAGCAGCGAGTTCCCGGCGCTGCTCCGGGGCAGCGCGGCCTTTCTGGTGCTTGCGGCGGTGTCCGGCGCGAGTCTGCTGGGCTTGCTCAAGTCGCTCAGATGGCGCTGGATCGCGCAGCTGGCGATGTGGGCGGTGATCGCCGGCATCGCGTACATGTACTGGCCCGAGTAGCTGCCATAGCGAGTCGCAGGAGGATTTGCAGGGCGATTCACAGGGCGAGTCATGGAGTGACTCGCAGAATGCGCCGGGCGTTGGGAATTTGTCCCCGAATCGATCCGGGGACAAACCCTCAAAACGCGCCAGGAGCCGAGCCGGCGACGGCTAGCGGCGGATGACGCGCTCCCAGGCGTTATGGCGTTCGAAGGAACCGCTGTTGTAGGGATCGAAACCACTTTTGACCTTGTCGGCCACTAGATCGGCGTGAATACCACGCCGGGGCGAGCCGATCTTGGATGAACCGCTCTTGCTCGAAAGCTGCGACGAACCGAAACGTGACGAATTCTTCATGGCTCGGAGGGCGCCCGGCGAAGGCGGCGCGAAGCGCGCCGGCTCATCGTCCTCATGCCCCTTCCGGCCGCCGAATAAACGGGCCAGCCAACCACGCATTTTTTCTTCTTCCCAAGATAAAGTGTAAAAAAATCCAACAGAATCTTTGTGTTATCAGTCGCTTGCAGCGTACACCGCCGGCCTCCGGCGGGTCGCATTGTTTGCCGTGGAACTGTGAACTGGATCACGTCGCTTGCATGAGTGGATTCGTTGTGGCGTAAAGCGCGGATTCGAACAGCTCCGTACCAAAGACTCATTCCCGGCCGATGCGCGGTTCGACCCGAGCGCGAGGCGTCGGTGTGCGCTTCGGCTCATTTCTGGGGGCCGCCTTGGGCGCCGCGCGACGCGGTGGGCTCGGCGACGCTTCCTCTTCGACATCGCGGCGCGCGCTGGGTTCGTCCTTCACGCCGATGAAAATCGCACGCAGCAGATAGATCAGCAGCAGCGGGCCGAGCGCGATGATCCAGGCGCGCCCCGAGGCATCGGCCAGGTCGCCATAGAAATCGACGTAGAACGTACTCAGACCCGCGTTTTCTCCATACGCGCCGAGCAGCGCCGAGCCGACCCAGAAGATCAGCGCCGGCAGCACGAACAGACCGAACGCCAGCCACAGACTGGCGAAGATCACCTCGAAGCGCACACGACGCTGGCGGCGCGCCTCGTCGCTCGGCGCGTCATCGTCGTGGGAGTAGGCGGCTGCGTTCATGCGGTCCCGTATGCTTCAAAAAATCGCCGCGCATCTTGGCGGCTGCGCTCCTGGCTCGCAACTCATCCCGGATGGGAGGTCGCCCCCGGGCGATGGCCGTCGGCTGCGGCTATGATCGCGATCTTTCTTCCCGGCCCAAGGAATTCGTGATGTCAGATGCCACCCACGCGACTCAGCCGCTGCGCACCGCCGTGATCGGCGTTGGGTATCTCGGCCGGTTTCATGCGCAGAAGTACGCACAGATTGCGGGTTCGAAGCTCGTGGCGGTGGTGGATGCAAATGCCGAGGCGTGCGCCAAGGTGGCCGCTGAACTGGGCACCCAGGCCATCTCCGATTATCGCGAGCTGATCGGCAAGGTGGATGCGGTGAGCGTGGCGGTGCCGACGCCGTTGCATCACAAGATCGGCTGCGACCTGCTGAAACAGGGCATCGACGTGCTGATCGAAAAGCCGATCGCCACGACGGTGGAGGAGGCGCGTGAGCTGGTGGATCTGGCGCGCATTCACAGGCGTATTCTGCAGGTGGGACATCTGGAGCGCTTCAATCCGGCGGTGCTGGCGGCCGCGGCGCGCCTGCATACCCCGCGCTTCGTCGAATCCCATCGTCTCGCGCCATTCAAACAACGCGGCACGGATGTGAGCGTGGTGTTGGATCTGATGATTCATGACATCGATCTGATCCAGGAGCTGGTGGGCACGCCGATCGAGAGCATCGATGCGGTCGGCGCCACGGTGTTCTCGGGCGAGATCGATATCGTGAATGCGCGTCTGCGTTTCCAGGGCGGCTGCGTCGCCAACACCACGGCGAGCCGCATCAGCCTCAAGCAGGAGCGCAAGATCCGCATCTTCCAGGACGATGCGTATCTGTCGGTGGACATGCAACAGAAGATCCTCACCGTGATTCGCAAGAAAGAAGGCGAGGCGCCGGTGGAGTCCCCCGCGCAGGTCTCGATCGAAGAGCAATCGTTCGATCAGGGCGATGCGCTGCTCGCCGAGATCGAAGCGTTTCTGAAGGCCGTGCGTGAACGCAGCACGCCGGTGGTCACCGGCGAAGATGGGCTGCGCGCGCTCGAGACGGCGATGAAGATTACGGCCCTGGTTCAGCCAGAGGCTTCGTAAGCATTTCCCTTCGCAGCGATTGCAGCGGCTTGCCCGCGACTTGCTCGCCGATCTCTTGCAGCTCGGTGAGACTGATCTCGCCGCGCCTGGCGGCGAGCTTGCGCGCGACATCGTCCAGGCTGGCCGTGTTGTTGGTGACCTTGCGAATTTCTGCATCCACTGCTTGAAACACCAGCACGGCGCGCGCAGTCGTTGCGCCCGTTGAGCTCCGGGCGAACAGCGTCGGCGCGCGTTGCGCCCACTTCTGCAGATTCTCCACTGCCTGCTCATAGCGTTTCTGGCCGATGCCGCCGGAGCGACGCAAAGTTTGTATGGAATAAAACTCGGCGAGGCCCTCGACGATCCAGTCGCTCTCCTTGTCGCCGCGAATGCCGAGCGCCACGTGCACCAGTTCATGCAACAGCGGACTGGTGCGGTTCTCGCTGATCAGCGGCCGGTCCGAATGCAAAAAGATCGAGGCCGGACCCGACAGACCGCCGCGCCACATCGGATCGCCGGCGGAGACGATGAGCACGCGCTTGGGAAAGTCGGGAAACACCTCCAGCAGCTTGGGCAGATTCCAGTTCATGAAGGCGAGGGCGTCCTGGCGGCGCGCGTTATCGCCTTCAGGCGCGGCGATCACCGCATTCACGTGGCCGATGCGCTCGCTGCGCACGCCGAGCTTGCCGATCAGCATCCAGCCTTCGGGCTGATCGAAGCGACGGGTCGGATCGTCGATGCGAATGCGCTGCTCGCCGGAGGCCGCATACGGCGTGACGGCGGACCAGCCTTTCGGCAGATCGAATTCGAGCGTGGTGCGCGAACGTAAGCTGCGCGCCGCCGTGACCCGCGTGCGGGGGGCAAGCTTATCGCCGCGAAACAACGCCCAGCTCGAAGTCATGTACGAGTCGTAGCTGCCCGAGGAGCGCTGATGGTTGACGATGAACTCGTAGCTCAGGCTCGAGCGCTTGCCCTGGGGTCGCCAGATCACCTCGTCGGCGCTGACCTCGAGCGGCTCGTTGGAGCGGAAGTTTCGATAGCGCTTCGGATCGATCCGCAGCACCAGCTTGCTCGGCAGCTTCTCGCCCGACACATCGAGCTGCACCTGGGCATGGGCGATCCCGGGCTTGAAGGCCGCGCGGTAGGCGGCGTCGTAGTAGGCGGTCTCGGCCGCGATCGCGGGCCTGGCCGCGGCCAGAAGGGCGATCCAGAACAACGTGCGCATTGACAGAGGCGGCCATGACGAAGCCCGCCATGACAAAGCGGGCCGTGACAAGGCGAACAGGGCCGGCGGTTTCGAGGTCTGAAGGATCAACGGGTACGCATCCTGTCGGGGCCGATACATTCGCGCGCTAGTGTAGTCGGCGAGAGCGGGTTTTCCGCTGCGAGGCCCGCTTTTTTGACAGAACTCCGCCAGCGCCCCGACGAAACCCGAGCGAAAGTGTGAACGGCTTGGCGTTCGCTGCGCATTGCCGGTAGGATTCGCCGCCATGTAAATGTCTTTACGCACTTTCCGTCATGCCCGAGATGCTTCCGGGCGCGACGGTGAGTTCCGTGTGACATGCCCTGATCGTCTTGCCGAAAAAGATGGGCTATCCCTTGCACCTCATCTCCAGCGAGGGGTCCGCATCAACACAGGCCGCATCCTGATCGATGCCCAGGCCCTGACGATGAGCCCGCAATGATGAATGGCCAGCCTGACGAGTGGGGAAGCGCAGTGACCACGAGGAATTACGGACGATGTCCGCGACTCTTTCCGCGACGTTCAGAACATTGCTGGTGAGCAGCTCCGAGTCGAGCCGTGCGTTGCTCGAACGGTTGCTGGATGGCTCGGATTTCGTGATCGACGATATGGTCGCGCCCGACCAGGTGATCGCGAGCGTCGCGCGTCGCGCGCCCGATCTGATCGTGATCGATGTGGAAGCCGACGCCACTACGCTCACTCGCGTGTGCGGCGTGCTCAAAGCCAATCCCACCACCTTGCTGGTGCCGTTGGTGGGGCTTGCGAAATCCGCCAAGCAACGCCTGCTTGCGTTTGAGGCCGGCGTCGATGACTTCCTGACCCATCAGGTGCGTCGCGACGAGTTCATGGTCCGCGTGCGCTCGTTGCTGAAGGTGAGCGCTGCGCGTCGACAGCTCGCCGCCGAGCAGCTGGCCGAGGAGGTCAAGCGCCGCGAGCTGATTCGCGCCGCGTTCCGTCGGTACATTTCTCCGAAGCTCGCCGATCAGATTCTCGCCAGCCCCGAGCTGCTCGACTCGATGTTTGCAGGCACCCACAAGCGCACGCAGGTGGCGGTGATGTTTGCCGATATGCGCGGCTTCACCGCGCTGTCTGAACGGCTCAATCCTGAACAGGTGGTCGAGCTGCTGAACGAGTTCTTCAAGCTGCTGACCGATATCACTTTCGAATACGAAGGCACGGTGTTCAGCATGGCGGGCGACAGCCTGCTGGTGGGCTTCGGCGTGCCGGTGGCGCAGGAGGATGGTGCCGAGCGCGCCATT
Source organism: Steroidobacter gossypii (assembly GCF_016801985.1). GTDB lineage: Bacteria > Pseudomonadota > Gammaproteobacteria > Steroidobacterales > Steroidobacteraceae > Steroidobacter > Steroidobacter gossypii. Next base: position 725,037 of record NZ_JAEVLS010000003.1, read on the forward strand.
CTCGCCGCCAAGCTCATGCTCGAGAAATTCGCCGGCCTCGCGCATCGCTGGACGCAGCGCTACGGCGTGGAGACCGGTCTGGGCATCGGCATCAACGTGGGCGAGGTGATCGCAGGCAACATCGGCTCGCCCTCGTACATGAACTACACCATCATCGGCGATACGGTGAACGTCGCCTCGCGGCTGGGTCAGCGCGCCCGCGCGGGCGAGATGTTGTTCTCGGATGCGGTGAAGACATGGCTCGATGAGCGCGGCGTCGATGTGGGCGCCATGCCGTTGCCCTCGCTGGTGCTGCGAGGCCGCTCGAGCCCGATCGGCATCTTCTGCGTGCCGACCAGCAACAACGAGCGTCTCGACTTCCGTCCCGACGCGACCCTGCCGCCGCATTAGTCGCATCAAGCAGGCGCGTACGTCCTCGCAAGCTTCAGGTCTTCGACGAACTGTTGAAAGGCCGCGTCGCGATCTTCATCCGGCACGCGCAGCAGGTAGGACGGATGCACCGTCACGATCACATCCGCCGTGACCGAGCCTGCGAGTTCCTTTTCCTTGATGACGTGACCGCGATTCTTGCCGATCGCAGTGGCGCGACCGAACACGGCGCGCGCGGCGGTTGCGCCCATCGCAACCACGAGCGCTGGCGCGATGAGTCGCAGCTCATTGTCGAGCCAGTGCTGCTGGCAGATGGAGATTTCCTGTTCGTTGGGTTTTTTGTGAATGCGACGTTTGCCGCGCGGCTCGAACTTGAAATGTTTGACGGCGTTTGTCACATAGGTTGCGCGGCGCTCGACGCCGGCTGCCTGCAGGGCTCGATCCAATAGTTTGCCCGCCGGTCCGACGAACGGTTTGCCCGTGAGGTCTTCACGGTCACCGGGTTGTTCACCGATCAGCACGATGCGCGCGGTGGCGCGACCTTCCCCAAATACCGTCTGGGTGGCGTTCCTCCATAGTGGACAGGCACGACAATGCGCCGCTTCCTCGCGCAACGCTGTGAGCGAGCGTGCAGTGGGTCGGGCAGTCGTTGGCGTGTGCGACTCACGCGTGCTTTTCTTTGCAGGCGTGCGACGTGGCGCTCGCGTCGATGGCGTGGGGTGGATCATGCCGTGCATCCGTCCATGCAATGGATGCTGGAACGGTCGCCCCCTCGGATCGGTTCCTACCGATCCGAGACAATCAGACAAGCCGTCTGGGTTGCTGATCCGAAGTGCGTCGGCGGATTGCGGGCGCGAATCAGACGTCGCCGACCGATTCGTCGTCGCCGCTCGCGTCCTCCTCGTCCAATCCGATTTCGTAGTCGTCGAAATCAGACAGCTGTGCGGCCGTCTCGCGTTCTTCGCGAATGCGCTCCAGTCGACGCCAGGCGGGCTCGCCGGCCTTGGTGACGTTTTTCTTGCGCTTGTCGATGTCGGCGATCAAATGATCGACATCGAGGTCCTCGGATTCGACGGCGCCGCCGTCGTCCTCTTCATCATCGAACTCTTCGGATTCCGGCTTCTCGCTCATCGACGGCGATCCCGCAAATTGCCGCAACGCCCCAGGGTGAGTTATGGCGCGAGTATATAGAGGGAAGACTGCACTCCCGCAATAGCGTCTTTGCCAATTCGGTGAACCAGTCGTCGGCGCGGCCCCCGGCCGCCACGCGATCTCTCATCTAATCAACGTATTGAGCTGGAAGATCGGCAGCAGCATGGCCAGCACGATGAGCAACACCATGCCGCCCATGAACAGGATCATCAGGGGCCCGAGCAGACCCACCGCCGCGCTCAGGATCGAGTCCATCTCGCGCTCCTGGTTGGTGGCGGCGCGGTCCAGCATGGTTTCCAATTCGCCGCTCGACTCGCCGCTGGAGATGAGGTGAATCATCATCGGCGGGAATATTTTCGCCGAGCCCAGCGACTTGCCGATGGGCGCGCCTTCGCGAACTCGCGTGGCGGCATCCTGAACCGCATCGCGCATCGGCAGGTTGGTGACCACTTCGCCGGAGATGCGCAGCGCTTCGAGCACCGGCACGGCGCTCGACGTCAACGTGGAAAAGGTGCGCGCGAAGCGTGCGGTGTTCGAGCCCCGCACCACCTTGCCGAACAAGGGCAGACGCAGCAGTGCGGCATGAAAGCGGCGTCGTGCATTCGGATCGCGCAACCAGCGCCTGAAACCCAGCACCGCAAGCACCAGACCGACCACCACCAGCCAGCCCCAGTCGCGCAGGAAGTCGGAGATCGCGATCAGCACCTGCGTGAGCATGGGCAGCTCGGCCTTGGAGTTTTCGAACTGCTTGACGATCTTGGGCACCACGAAGGTGAGCAGCAGGGCGACGATGGAGATACACACGATGAACAGCAGCACCGGATACAGCATCGCGTTCACGGTGCGGCTGCGCAGTTGCTCACGGTTCTCGGTGTAATCGGCGAGCCGCTCGAGCACGGTGTCGAGGTGCCCCGACTGTTCGCCGGCGGCGACGGTTGCGATGTAGAGCTCTGGGAAGACGGTCGGAAAATCAGACAAGCCATCGGCGAGCGTGTGACCTTCCATGACCTTGGCGCGCACGCCCATGACGATGCTGCGCACTCGCGGCTTCTCGGTTTGCTCTGACACCGCGGCGAGCGCTTCTTCCAATGGCAGGCCCGAGCGCACCAAGGTGGCGATCTGTCGTGTCAGCAGTGCGAGATCCGCCGCTGACACGCCGCGCTTCAACGTAAAGCGCGACTCGCGTTGTTTCTGTTCGCTCTGCGAGACCTCGTTGACCGCCAGCGGCAGTAGCGCCTGATCACGCAGCAGCTGACGGACTTGTCTTGCGGTATCGCCTTCCAGCACGCCCTTGCGTTCGCGGCCGGAGGCATCGACCGCGGTGTATTCGAAAGCACCCATGTGTGATTAATCTTCGCGTGTGACGCGCAGCACTTCCTCGACGGTGGTGACGCCGGAGAGCACCTTGGCGCGACCGTCGTCGCGGATGCTTGGGGTGAGCGTGCGAGCGTAACGTTCCAGTTCCTGCTCGCTCGCCCCGTCGTGGATCATGGTTCGCATGGTGTCATCGACCAGCACCAGTTCATAAATGCCGGTTCGCCCTTTGAATCCTTGGGTCGCATCGGCGCCCGGTCGGTACAAGGTGGGCGAGGGCGCATTGTCCGGCACGTTGAGCAAACGTCGCTCGTATTCGCCGGCGGGATACGCCTCGCGCGTGTCAGGGTTCAGCACGCGCACGAGGCGTTGAGCGAGCACGCCGATCAAGCTCGACGACAACAGGAACGGCTCGACGCCCATATCGCGCAAGCGCGTGACCGCGCCGACGGCGGTATTCGTATGCAACGTCGAGAGCACCAGGTGTCCGGTCAGCGACGCCTGCACGGCGATGTGCGCCGTCTCGAGGTCACGGATTTCGCCGATCATCACCACGTCCGGATCTTGACGCAGGATGGCGCGCAGACCGCGCGCAAAGGTCATTTCGACCTTGGTGTTCACCTGCGTCTGACCGATGCCGTCGATGTAATACTCGATCGGATCCTCGACGGTGAGGATATTGCGCGTGTTGTCATTGATCCGCTCGAGCGCGGAGTAGAGCGTGGTGGTCTTGCCCGAGCCGGTGGGCCCGGTCACCAGGATGATGCCGTGTGGCTTGTGGATCAGCTCGTCGATGAGCTTCTGCGAGCGTGGATCCATGCCGAGCGCATTGAGCTCGAGCCGGCCCGCTTGTTTGTCCAGCAAACGCAGCACGACGCGCTCGCCGTGGCCTGCGGGAATCGTCGAGACGCGAACGTCGACGGCGCGACCGGCGACGCGCAGGGAGATACGACCGTCCTGAGGCAGGCGCTTCTCGGCGATGTCGAGCTTCGACATCACTTTGATACGCGACACCACGAGCTGCGCGACCGCGCGCTTGGATTGCAGCACTTCACGCAAGACGCCATCGACGCGGAAGCGCACCACGAGCCGATTCTCGAACGGCTCGATGTGAATATCGGAGGCGTTGTCCTTGACCGCCTGGGTGAGGATGGCGTTGATCAGTTTGATGATCGGCGCCTGGTCGTCGCTTTCGAGCAGGTCCGAAGGCTCAGGCAGATCCTGCGCGAGATGCGCAAGGTCGGTGTCCTCTTCGACGCCTGCCCCGGCGGCCTGCATGGCGGAGTTGCCGGCTTCGTACTGCTGACGCAGCAGCTGATCGAACGTCTCCGCTTCGACTCGTCGCAGCTGCAAGGGCATGCCGAGCACGCGTCGCAGCTCCGCGATCGCAGCAGGATGCGCGCCCGGACGATACACCACCTCGGCGGATGTCTCGCTGATCTTCTGCACCAGCACGCCGTGACGTTTGCAGAACGTGAACGACAATGCCGACGCGGCGGCTGCAGGCGCGGACGCTGCGCCTCGCGCGGCGACCAGAGTTTCAACTTGTGCGCTCATGACAACACCTTGTCTTTCGCAGCGGGGCGGTCGATCACGGCCTCGGTTGATCCGGCGGCGGTGTCTGCTCCGGCAGCGGTTGAGTTTCAGCCGGCGGCGGCATCTCGCGACTGGTGCCTGGCGTGGGCGCTTCGGCGCCGGCGGTCGGGTCGGCGTACTTGGACAGATCCTCGATCGGCGGCAGCAGCGGCTGGCGTTCGCCCGGCAACAACGTCACTTTGCCTTTCTTACGCTGCAGCTGCTGATTACGCAGCACGTTGTACTTGGCGTTGGTCTCGATGGCCGCGTCCACGCCGTCACGCAGGATGGTCGGACGGATGAACACCATCAGATTACGCTTGGTCTTGTTGCCGTTGCGAGTCTTAAACAGCTCACCGAGGATCGGAATACTCCCCAGGATCGGCACCCGCGCCTCACCTTCGTTGGCGCTGTCGCTGATCAGCCCGCCGAGCACGATCACGCCGCCGTCCTCGACCAGCACCGTGGTGGAGATGGTGCGCTTGTTGGTGATCAGATCGACCGCGCCCTGCACGCCCTGGGTGAGGTCGGAATTCTCCTGTTCGATCTTCAGCTGCACCGCCGTGCCTTCGTTGATCTGCGGCGTGATCTTGAGGATGTTGCCGACCTCTTCGCGCTGAATGGTCTGGAACGGATTGACCGCGCCCTGGTTGGTGGTGCCGGTGTTGGTGTATTGGCCGGTGATGAAGGGCACCTCCTGCGCGACCTTGATCTCGGCCTCCTCGTTGTCGAGGGTCGTGATGGAAGGGGTCTGCAGGATGTTGCTGCTGCCGTCGCTACGCAGCGCACGTAACAACAGCGCGAAGTTGAGTCCGCCTTCTTCGATCAGGCCGGCGCCGAGGGTCAGGCCGGTGGGTAGACTCACGTTGCCAGATTCCAGCACATCCGGATTGATGATGGCCGAGGCCAGGCTGCCAATGCTGGTGCCTCCCACCGACTGATTGAACGTGCCGATGGGAATGGTGGTGCCTTCCTCTTCGCTGAAGATCGCCCAGTTCACGCCCAGTTCGGCAGCGCGCTGCTGGGTGATCTCGACCAGGATCGCTTCGAGGTGCACCTGCGCGCGACGGATGTCGAGCTTGTCCACCACCTGCATGATCTGCCGCATCATCTTGGGGGCGGCGGTGATCACCAGGGCATTGGTTTGCTTGTCGGCCCAGATCGTGGTGTTGCGATCCTGAGCGGCGGCCGGGGCAGCCGCACCGGCCGCGCCGCCCGGCGCGCCCGCGGGCGCCTGGGTGATGCCGGTCACTTGTTCCTTCAGCTTGCCGGCGAGCTGCTCTGCGTCGGCGTAATTGAGATAGCGGACTTGCGTGTCGCCGCCGGATTCGAGCGGCGTATCGAGGTGCATCACCAGGCCTTTCAATCGCAAGCGTTGGCCCTTCTCACCGGAGATCAGCACGCTGTTGGTGCGATCATCCGCCACGAGCTTGGCCTGCATGCCCGGCGCTTCGCCTTGTTGTTGAGCCCCTTGTGACAGCGCGTTCACCACGCGCACGATTTCCGAGGCGCTCGCGTTCTCGAGGCGCACGATCTCGATCTCTTCATCGCCGGCCTGATCGAGCCGCTGCACGATGCGCATGATGCGCGAGATGTTGTTGGCCCGATCCGAGATGATCAGCATGTTCGAGGCGGGGTAGGCGACCAGGTGACCGTTCTGCGGGATCAAAGGCCGCAGCACCGGCACCAGCTGGGCGGCGTTGATGTTGCGCACCGAGATCACCTGCGTGACGACTTCATCGGAGTCCGGGTTGACGCTGCCCGGCAGATCGTTGCCCGGGATCTGACGCGCATTGGCGTCGGGCAGGATCTTGATGTTGTCGCCGCTCGGCACGGCGATGAAACCATGCACCTGCAGAATGGACAGGAATGTTTGATAGAACGCATCCGGCGTCATCGGCGTGGATGAGCGGATGGTCACCTGCGCCCGCACGCGCGGGTCGACGATGAAGGTCTTGCCCGTGATGGTGGCGACCGCATCGATGATCTCGGTCAGCTCCGCGTCACGAAACGCCGGCGTGATGGTCGCTTGCTGCGCAGGCGGCTGCTGAGCCGAAGCGGACATGCACGTGAGCAGGCACGTCAAAGTAAGCGCCAGAATGCCGGAGCGTTTGCCGCTGAGCGCGCTGGCCGGCTTCCCTGCGAGTGGAGTAATAGAGATCGTCATGGACGGTCCTTGACTGTGCAAAGGCATTCGTTCGTTCTTGGCGGGCAGGCGCTCATTCGGCGGAGCGCGGCTGCACGTTCGGTCGTTGGCCAGGTCGCGGGCTCGCGTTCGGATCGGGCACGCTGAGCTGCGCCATGTTCAAAGTCAGCTCCTGCGACTGACCGTTGCGTTCCACGGTCACCGTGACCCGATCGGCGCTGCCGATGGTGTTGAAAATTTCCATGCCGCGCTGGGGATCGTCGAGCGGCGTGCCATTGATTGAAAGCACCAGATCGCCCGGCACCAGTCCCAGCTTGGTGAACTGGGCGCGATTACGGCCCGGGTAGACCCGGTAGCCGCGTTGCACGCCATTGGCGAACACCGGCTGAGGTCGGATGATTTCGGCAAAGGCGCTCGGGTTGTTCTCGGCGATGCGCCGGAGGTTGTCGGCGACCTGGTTCTGCGCCGGTGGCGGCGGGCGGTTGATCACCAGCGCGCCCGAGGAGCGCTTGGGCAGCGACAATGCTTCCAGGTTACCGTTGCGGTCGAGAATGACGCGATCGATATACACGGCGTGCAATTTGGTGCCCGGTCGCACCGTGCCGCCGACCGCGAAGACTTTTGCCGACTGCGACGACTCGCCGATGATGGCCAGGCCCTTGGCGGGGTCCTCGGAGGCGAATACTGCCGACAACACCAGATTCATCTGCGTCGCCGGCGCGTTGGCCGCGTCGGGTTGAGTTTCCGCCGCGGCGACATCAAACAGATGGGCGTTCACGATTGCCTGAATGTCCACGCCGCTGCGAACCGGAGCAATGTTCATCGGCGGGGGCGCGGTCGGCGGCAGCGGCTGCGGCCCCCGATCGAGCAGCAGCCAGGTGAGTTGCACCAGCTGCCACGCGATGGCGATGACCAGCACGACCATCACGACCTGCGGCGCCGTCTGTGACACGCGGTCGAGCCACTGCTGCGGCGTCAGGTTCTGAAATTCGTGCAATTTGGCGGACAGCGGCATCGTTCGGATACGTAACCAGTGGCGGCGGTTGTAACGGCTCTTCATCCACCCATTGCGAGCTCACGGCGCAGCTCGTGCCGCAGCCGGTGGCGGATCAGTCCCTGAATCGGCGGCGCGCCGGCGGGTCGCAGCGTCCGACCGGCGGACTTGCCCGACCCCCATGCGCCCGACATGATACGGAGTGGCGTTAGTTTGTCACAAGAGATTGTTCCCATTGATGAAAGCCCTGTCGCAAAAGCCCGAATCCCGGGCCCTGCGCTGACGGCGTCGGCCGACACGAGCGGCTCGCGGCGATCATAGACCTCGGCCGCTGCGCCGTCGTGACGCGTCGCCGCGCCCCGCTGGATAATGGCGTTTCGACAGCGTGCGACGGGCGAAGTGCGGTGCGATGGGTGCTGCCTTGTAATGTCCGGGCAACCCCCCTATAAAGAGTGCGAACTGGTGGCGCGTTAAGTTGATGACGGAAGAGAGCACACGGCATGAGCGGGAGCTGGTCGCCGAGGAAGCCGAGCCAAAGCTCAAGCGTCCTCCGTTGTATCAGGTGGTCCTGCTGAACGACGACTACACGCCGATGGAATTCGTCGTGGATGTGCTGGAACGTATCTTCGGCATGGATCGTACGACGGCCACGCGCGTTATGCTTGAAGTGCATACCAAGGGCAAAGGGGTGTGCGGCGTCTTCACCTTCGAGATCGCCGAGACCAAGGTCGCGCAGGTGACCACGTACGCGCGTCAGCACCAGCATCCTCTGTTATGCACGATGGAGGAAACGTGAAGCCGTTCACCGCATCCATTCGTATGCCTGTCAGCCTGGAAACCGGACCCGACGGGCAGCCGAACCTCCGGCGCAAACGGCGGTCCATTTATTAGGTATTGGTGAGAGTCAGTCCGTGTTAAGCAGCGAACTCGAAATCTGTCTCAACGAGGCTTTCCAGTCGGCGCGCGAAGCGCGGCACGAATTCATGACGGTCGAGCATCTGTTGCTCGCCATCGTGGATACGCCGAAAGTCCGGGAAATCCTCCGAGCCTGCGGCGCGGATGTCGCCCGTCTGCGCAAGGACCTGAAGGACTTCATCGATCAGACCACACCCCGGTTAAAGGATGATGACGATCGCGAAGTGCAGCCGACGCTGGGCTTCCAGCGCGTCCTGCAGCGCGCGGTGTTCCATGTGCAGTCGAGCGGCAAGAAGGAAGTCACCGCGGCGAACGTGCTGGTCGCAATCTTCAGCGAGAAGCACTCGCATGCCGCCTACCTGCTCTCGATGCAGGATGTGGCCCGGCTCGATGTCGTCAACTACATCTCCCATGGCCTGTCGAAGATCGCCGAGGACCGTCCGGATAAGGACGAGTCCGCGCCCGGCGCCGAAGCCGAGCGGGGCGAGCCCGATGGCGGCACGGCGCTCGAGAAGTTCACGACCAATCTGAACAAGCAGGCGATGGAAGGGCGGATCGATCCGCTCATCGGTCGGCGCACCGAGATCGAGCGCACGGTCGAGATTCTGTGCCGTCGTCGCAAGAACAATCCGCTGTACGTGGGTGAGGCCGGCGTCGGCAAGACCGCGATCGCCGAGGGTCTGGCGCGCATGATCATCGAGGACAAGGTGCCCGATGTGCTCTCCGACAGCGTCGTGTACTCGCTCGACATGGGCGCGTTGATCGCGGGCACCAAGTACCGCGGCGATTTCGAGAAGCGCTTGAAGAGCGTGCTCAGCGAGCTGAAGAAGAATCCCGGCTCGATCCTGTTCATCGACGAGATCCACACGGTGATCGGCGCCGGCGCGGCCAGCGGCGGCGTGATGGACGCGTCCAACTTGATCAAGCCCGCGCTCGCCAATGGCGAGCTGCGTTGTATCGGCTCCACGACCTACACCGAATACCGCGGCATCTTCGAGAAGGATCACGCGCTTGCGCGTCGCTTCCAGAAGATCGACATCGTCGAGCCAACGGTGCCCGAGACGGTCGAGATCCTGAGAGGGCTGCGCTCGCGCTTCGAGGAGCACCACAACGTGAAGTATGCGGACGACGCGTTGGTCTCGGCGGCGGAGCTCGCAGCCCGTCACATCAACGATCGTCAGCTGCCCGATAAGGCCATCGACGTGATCGATGAGGCCGGCGCCCGGCTGCGCCTGAAGCCCGAAGGCGAGCGTGAGACCACGGTCACGACCCAGATGATTGAAGATGTCGTGGCGCGCATCGCCCGCATTCCGCCGAAGAACGTCTCGACCTCCGATAAGGACGTGCTGAAGAATCTCGAGCGTAATCTGAAGCTCGTGATCTACGGTCAGGATCCGGCGATCGAGTCGCTCGCCTCGGCGATCAAGATGTCGCGCTCAGGCTTGGGCGATCAGCGCAAGCCGGTCGGCTCGTTCCTGTTCGCCGGCCCCACCGGCGTCGGCAAGACCGAAGTCACGCGTCAGCTGGCGATCGCGTTGGGCGTCGAGCTGATCCGCTTCGACATGTCCGAATACATGGAGCGGCATACGGTGTCCCGTCTGATCGGCGCGCCTCCGGGCTATGTGGGCTTCGATCAGGGCGGTCTGCTCACCGAGGCCATCAACAAGCATCCGCACTCGGTGCTGTTGCTCGATGAAGTCGAGAAGGCGCATCCGGATGTGTTCAACCTGCTGCTGCAGGTCATGGACCACGGCACGCTCACCGACAACAACGGGCGCAAGGCCGATTTCCGCCACGTGGTGATTGTCATGACGACCAACGCCGGCGCGTTCGAAATGAGCCGTCCGTCGATCGGCTTCACCCCGCAGGACCACACCACCGACGGCATGGAAGCGATCAAGCGGCTGTTCTCGCCGGAGTTCCGCAACCGCCTGGACGGCATCATCCAGTTCAGCGGCCTGGATCCGCGCACCATTCAGCGCGTGGTCGACAAGTTGCTGGTGGAGGTCGAGGCGCAGCTGGAGCAGAAGGGCGTGCAGCTGCACATCGACGACAACGCGCGCGAGTGGATGGCGCGCAAAGGCTACGATCCGAAGATGGGCGCTCGGCCCATGGCTCGCGTGATCCAGGAAGCGATCAAGCGACCGCTGGCGGAGGAGCTACTGTTCGGACGCCTGGTCGGCGGCGGTCACGCGTTCGTCACCGTCGGACCGGACGACAAGCTCAAGGTGGAAGCGCGCGCCGATACGGAGCAGGCGCTGCTCGAAGAGTCCAAATAAGTAGGAAAGCGGAAGCGGCCGCGTCAGCGGCCGCGGTACACGATACGACCCTTGGTGAGATCGTAGGGCGTGAGCTCCACGGTGACCGCGTCACCCGTGAGGATGCGGATATAGTTTTTACGCATCTTGCCGGAGATATGCGCAATGACGGTGTGGCCGTTGTTCAGCTGCACCTTGAATGTAGTGTTGGGCAGCGTGTCGATCACGCGGCCTTCCATCTGAATCGCATCTTCTTTCGACATGCACTCTCTGGGACTGCCCGGCAGGGCCCGCCGGCAAGGCGCGCGAATTGTGCATAAAGCCCCCAGGCATTGCAATTGACGCTCGCCCGTGGCGGTGGCAGTCCGCCCTCTGATTGTCAAACTTCCACAGGCGGCGGTTCGTTCCCCGGTGGGCTCGCCGCATCATTCCAGAGCCCGGGTTCGTATGGGCCGTTGACGTGCTCGGCGAGCGCCTCGGTGAACTGCGCCCGAGGAATCATCTGGGCCCCGAGGCTCATCAGGTGCGGGGTCGACATCTGACAGTCGATCATGTGAAAACCGCGCGCAAGCAGCTCTTCGCACAGGCGTTTGAGCGCCACTTTCGAGGCGTCACGTTCGGTGCTGAACATGGATTCGCCGAAGAACATGCGCCCCACCGCGACCCCATACAGCCCGCCGACCAGCCGGTCATCGAGCCACGTTTCCACGGAGTGGGCGAAGCCGAGCTTGTGCAATTTGATGTAGGCGGCGCGCATCTCGGGCGACAGCCAGGTGCCGCCGGGTCGCAATTCGCTGCTGCCGCAGGCGCGGATCACGTCGCGAAACGACGTATCCATGCGCGTGACAAAGCCACGATTGCGACTTGATTTGAGCAGGCTGCGCGAGACTTTGAGCTGACCGGGCATCAGCACCGCGCGAGGATCGGGACACCACCACAGAATGGGCTGGCCGCGCGAGTACCAGGGGAAGATGCCGCGGCGATACGCCGCCAGCAAGCGGATCGGCGATAAGTCGCCGCCTGCCGCCAGGAGGCCGTCCGGCTCGACCAGCGCGCGGTCGACCGGGGGGAAAGCGTCAGGTGAATCGTGCTCCGAAAGCCAGACAATGGAGCCGCGCATGGTTCAGCGCCCGCGGCTTAAGAGCCATTGCCACTGCCATTTGCTCGTCCTCTCATTCGGGCTCTGCATGATCCACCTCGCTTCCATCGCGCTTGCGATGAAACGGCACGTGTTGCTCGACCTGCAGCATATATTGATCAATCGCCGCGCGCTCATCATTTAAGTAAGCATCGATGGCGCGGCGAAAACGCGCATCGGCGATCCAGTGCGCCGACCAGGTGGCGGTCGGCTCGAAGCCCCGCGGCACCTTGTGCTCGCCCTGGGTGCCCGGCTCGAAATGCTGTAAACCCTGCTCGATACAGTACTCGATGCCCTGGTAGTAGCAGGTCTCGAAATGCAGGCTGTGGAAGTTCGCGGCGGCGCCCCAGTAGCGGCCGTAGAGCACCTCATCCCCGCGGAAGAAGATCGCGGTGGCGATGGGGTTCCCCTGGTATTCGGCGAGCTTGATCACGATCGCTTCGGGCATCACTTGAGAGACGGTGCGGAAGAACTCGACGTTCAAGTAGTGCTCATGACCGTGTGACTCGAAGGTCGCGGCGGAGAAGCCGAATACGATGTTCCACAGCCTCGCATCCATCTCCGCGCCGGTGAGCGTGCGATACGTGACGCCGCCTTCGCGCACGCGCCGACGCTCGCGCAGCGCCTTCTTCCGCTTGTCAGAGCGGAAGGTCGCAATGAAATCATCGAAGGTCCGGTAGCCGCGGTTGTGCCAGTGAAACTGACAATCCTTGCGCCACAGATACGCCTGATCGCTCAAGCACACGCGATCTTCATCGGTGAGGAACAGCAGATGCGCCGATGATATGCGCTCGGCCCTGGCGTGCGTGAGCAGCTCTTGGCTGAGTCGCACGCGCGCTTCGGGCGGCGCAGCCGGCGCCAGCAACAATCGCGGCCCGGTCGCCGGCGTAAACGGCGGCATGCTCACGAGTTTCGGGTAGTAGCGCAGGCCCGCCTGGTCGTAGGCGCGGGCCCAGCTCCAGTCGAAAACAAACTCGCCCCACGAGTGGCTCTTGCGATACAGCGGCATGGCCGCGACCAGCCGGCCATCGCTTTCGAGCACCAGATGCTGAGGCGACCAGCCGGCCGCCTCGCCGACGCAGCCGGCGCGCTCGAGCGCCAGCAGAAACTCATGTCGAACGAAGGGATTGCCCCCAAGCGCCAGCGCATTCCATTGCGCGGCGGGGATGCGATCGATGCTCTCGATGAAGCGGGCGTGCAGAGTCGCTGCCATCAGCCCTTGAGATTAGCCGCATCGATCTGGTCGAGATACTTGTCAGCATCGAGCGCGGCCATGCAGCCGGTGCCGGCCGAAGTGATGGCCTGACGATAGACGTGATCGGCCACATCGCCCGCGGCGAACACGCCGGGCACGCTGGTCTGCGTGGCCATGCCGTTCAAGCCGGACTTGGTGATCAGATAGCCGCCTTTCATCTCGAGCTGTCCTTCGAACAGCTGCGTGTTGGGCGCATGACCCACGGCGATGAACAGGCCGTGAATCTGCAGCTCTTTCTTCGGGCCGCCGGCCACGGGCGCAAGGCGCACGCCGGTCACGCCGCTGTCATCGCCGAGCACTTCATCGACATTGTGATTCCACACGATCGAAACTTTGCCGGCCTTTTCGCGTTCGAACAGATGGTCCTGCAGGATCTTCTCCGAGCGCAGCTTGTCGCGACGATGCACCAGTGTGACGTGCGAGGCGATGTTGGAGAGATACAGCGCCTCTTCGACCGCGGTGTTGCCGCCGCCGATGACCGCGACCTTCTGATTCTTGAAGAAGAAGCCGTCGCAGGTGGCGCAGGCGGAGACGCCACGGCCGCGATAGTTCTGCTCGGACTCAAGGCCCAGATACTTGGCCGTTGCGCCCGTGGCGATGATCAGCGCATCGCAGGTGTAGCCGCCGCGGTCGCCTTCGAGGCGGAAGGGACGTTGCGACAGATCGACGCTGTTGATGTGATCGTTGACCACTTCGGTGTTGAAGCGTTCGGCGTGCTTGCGCATGCGCTCCATCAACAGCGGACCGGTGAGGCCATGCGGATCGCCCGGCCAGTTATCGACTTCGGTGGTGGTCATGAGCTGTCCGCCTTCCTCCAGGCCGGTCAGCAGCAGCGGCTTGCGATTGGCGCGCGCGGCGTAGACGGCGGCAGCGTAGCCCGCGGGGCCCGACCCCAGAATGATCAACCGGGAGTGGCGGGGAGTGCTCATGTATGATTCACCTTCACGGTCCTTAAGCGTGGACGCAACAGTTCTGACAATCTGTGAGGGCAAGGGCCGCGAATAGCAACGCCGCGCTGTTCTTCGTGAACGGCCGCCATGCCCTCGTTACGGGTCGTATGCGCCCATCAGGCGCACCGGGCAGGGGGCGAATGGTATTGAATGCGCCCCGCGCCGCCAAATTGACTGTCTCGATGCCGGTCATCGACGGACACATTCGCCAGCGTGCCCGATGGGCGCGCGTTCAGCTTTTGGCTTAGCCCGGCGAGGCGGGGTTGAGGTATAGTGGCGCTTCGATTTTTCAGGCGGTTACGCGTCTTTCTTATGCAAACTTGTGGGGTGAGTCGAGTTGGCCAGTAGGGCTGAAGTTCGCAGCGATGGACTGCGCTTGGGCGCGACAGTCGTGCGGTCATTGCGCGAGGGCGCCCTGTGGGTGTTCGGCGCGCTGGCGTTGATCGTACTGGCAGCGCTTCTGACCTACGACCGCAACGATCCGTCCTTCGCCACCACCGGCGAGCCCGGACCGATCTCCAACGTCATCGGCCCGTTGGGTGCGCACATGGCGGGGTTGCTCGTGCTGCTGTTCGGCGCGCCGGCCTTCCTGTTTCCGGTGATGATCGCCTTCGCCGGCTGGCTGCTCTATCGGGATCGCACCAAGGATGACGCGCAGTCGCACGCCACGCTCGCGTTTCGCGGCTTCGGATTTCTGCTCACGCTTGCGACCAGCTGTGGTCTTGCGAGCCTGCATTTCACGATCGGCAGCTACCCCGATTCGGCCGGCGGCGTGCTCGGCTCTCTCGTCGGGCAGGGGCTCGATTCGGGTTTGAGCTTTCTCGGCGCCACGTTGCTGCTGCTCGCGCTGTGGCTTGCGGGCGTGTCGCTCTTCATCGGCCATTCCTGGATCGAAGTGATGGACGCCACGGGGCGCGCCACGCTGCGCGCGTTCGAGTGGCTCACCGCCCGACTCAGCACCGCGCGTGAAATCAAACAAGGCCGCGAGGTGAAGGAGGCGCGCGCTGAGGTCATTCGCGAGGAGAAGAAGCGCGTGGCCTCGCGTCCGCCGCCGAAGATCGAGCCGGCGGCGCCAAAGGTCGAGAAGAGCGAGCGCGTCGAGAAGGAGCGTCAGGTCGCGCTGTTCGAAGCGCCCGCTTCGACGGAGCTGCCGCCGCTGTCGCTGCTCGATGACCCGCCGCCGAAGCAACAGGGCTACTCCGCGGAAGCGCTCGAGGCCATGTCGCGCCTCGTGGAATTGAAACTGCGTGATTTCGGCGTCGAGGCTGAGGTCGTCGCGGTCAATCCCGGCCCCGTGATCACGCGCTTCGAGCTCAGCCTGGGCACCGGCGTGAAGGTGAGCCAGATCACCAATCTCGCCAAAGACCTCGCCCGAGCGCTCTCGGCCATCAGCGTGCGCGTGGTGGAAGTGATTCCGGGCAAGTCGACGGTGGGTCTGGAGATCCCCAACGAGAAGCGCGAGATCGTGACCTTGGGCGAGATCATCAAGTCCAAGGCTTACGATGAGATGGCCTCGCCGCTTGCGCTGGTGCTTGGCAAGGACATCAGTGGCGGTCCGGTCTGCGCGGATCTGGCCCGCATGCCGCACTTGCTGGTGGGCGGCACCACCGGCTCGGGTAAGTCGACGGCCGTAAACGCGATGGTGCTGTCGCTGCTCTACAAGGCCTCGGCCGAGCACGTGCGGATGATCATGATCGATCCGAAGATGCTCGAGCTGTCGGTGTACGAAGGCATCCCGCATCTGCTCGCGCCGGTCGTGACCGACATGAAGGAGGCGGCCAATGCGTTGCGCTGGTGCGTGGCCGAGATGGAGCGCCGCTATCAGTTGATGGCGGCGTTGGGCGTGCGCAACCTCGCCGGCTTCAATCGCAAGATCAAGGAAGCGCAGGAGGCCAAGCAGCCGATCCGCGATCCGCTGCTGATGAAGATGCTCGGCCCCGAGGGCGATCCGAACGAGGTGCCGTTCCTCGAGCCGTTGCCGTTCATCGTGGTCATCGTCGATGAGCTCGCCGACATGATGATGATCGTCGGCAAGAAGGTCGAAGAGCTGATCGCACGTCTTGCGCAGAAGGCGCGCGCTTCGGGCATTCACCTGATCCTCGCGACCCAGCGTCCGTCGGTCGACGTGATCACCGGCCTCATCAAAGCAAACATTCCGACACGTATCGCCTTCCAGGTGTCGGCGAAGGTGGACTCGCGCACGATCCTCGATCAGATGGGCGCAGAAGCATTGCTCGGTCACGGCGACATGTTGTTCCTGCAGCCGGGCACCTCGGTGCCGGTGCGCGTGCACGGCGCGTTCGTTTCCGACCAGGAAGTTCATCGTGTGGTCGGCAGCCTGAAGGGCGCGAACCCGCCGTCGTACGTGAAAGAGATTCTGGAGGGACCTTCTACGCCGATTCCGGGTCTGAAGGGCGAGGAAGGCGAAGGCGGCGAGGGTGGCGAGGGCTCCGATGGCGAAGCCGATCCTTTGTACGATCAGGCCGTGAAGATCGTGGTCGAATCGCGCAAGGCCTCGATCTCCGGCGTGCAGCGCCGCCTGAAGATTGGTTACAACCGCGCGGCGCGCATGATCGAGACCATGGAGGCGGCCGGGCTCGTCGGTCCGCTGCAGTCCAATGGCTCGCGCGAAGTGCTGGCGCCGCCGCCGGCCGAAGAGTAGGTGTCGATGACACGTTTTTCGATCGCCAGCCGTGTGCTGGCCGCGTTGTGGGTGAGCCTGGTCGCTCAGGTGACCCTTGCGGCGTCCGATCCCGCGGCCGGCCGGCAGAAAGTCGAAGGCTTTCTGCAGGGGCTGCAGTCGCTGCAGGCGCAATTCAAACAAACCTTGAACGATCGCAACGGACTCACCATCGAGCAGGCGAGCGGTACGCTGGCGATTCGCCGGCCCGATCGCTTCCGTTGGGACTATCGCGAGCCGAACGAGCAGGTGATCGTCGCCGATGGCTCGCGCATCTGGCTGTATGACGCCGATCTCGAGCAGGTCACGGTGCGCAAGCTCGATGACACCTTGTCGGCGACGCCTGCGATGTTGCTGAGCGGGCAGGGCAATCTGCAGGACAACTTCACGGTGATCCAGACCTCGCAGGAGAGCGGCCTGTTCTGGGTGCGCATGGAACCCAAGCGCGACGACACCGATTTCAAGTGGGTGCGTCTGGGGTTCGATGGCGCGACGCTCAGGTTCATGCAACTGGCCGACAAGCTCGGTCAGACCACCAGCCTCGAATTCTCGCAATTGGAACGCAATCCCGCCCTCGATCCGTCACGATTCACGTTTACTGTGCCGCCTGGCGCCGATGTGATCGGCGACGCCTCCAGGAATTGATCATTGATGCTGTCATTACGTTTCCCACGGCTGTGGCTGGGGCTGGGTTGGTTTGCCGTGGCGCTCGCGATCTTCGTGTGTCTTGCGCCCATCGAGAAGCTGCCGCAGCCGCCCACCTTGAGCGATAAGGCCGAGCACTTCATCGCCTATCTGCTGCTGGCGGTGTGGTTCGCGGGCATCTACGAGCGCCATCGGTATTGGATCATTGGCGCCGGGCTGCTCGTTATGGGCATAGGCATCGAGTTCGCACAGAGCGCCATGGGCTTGGGAAGGCACGGCGACTTTCGCGACGTGATTGCGAACGCAAGCGGCATCCTGGCCGGGCTGACGCTGTGCTGGTTCGGCCTCGGCGCCTGGATGCAGTGGGTGGAAGCGCTGGTGAGCAAGACACAGGTCGGCAAATCGTGAACCTGCCGCTCGAGCAAGCCCTCGATGCGCGACCGCTCGCGGATCGCATGCGGCCGGCGTCGCTCGAAGAATATATCGGCCAGTCGCATTTGTTTGGACCGGGCAAGCCGCTGCGACGCATGCTCGAAGGCGGCCATCTGCATTCGATGATTCTTTGGGGGCCGCCCGGCACCGGCAAGACCACGCTGGCGCGGCTCGTCGCTCAGCAGTGCGATGCGCAGTTCATCTCCTTGTCCGCCGTCATGGCGGGCGTGAAGGACATCCGCGCGGCGGCCGAGCAGGCGCAGGAGGCGCGCAGGGCGGGGCGTCGCACGGTGTTGTTTCTGGATGAGGTGCATCGGTTCAACAAGGCGCAGCAGGATGCGTTCTTGCCTTGGGTGGAAGATGGCACCTTGGTGTTCATCGGCGCGACCACCGAGAATCCCTCCTTCGAGCTCAACAACGCGTTGCTGTCTCGCGCTCGCGTGTATGTATTGCGTTCGCTGACGGAAGATGACATCCGGCAGGTGCTGGATCGTGCGCTCGCTCGTCAGTCGAATGATGTGAAAGTGACCGCGGAGGCGCGGGCGCTCGAGCTCATGGCCAAGGCGGCCGATGGCGATGCGCGCCGCTCGTTGAACATGCTCGAGCTTGCGATGGATCTGGCGAGCGATGGCGATCCGCCGGTGATCACCGAGGCGATTGCGGGCGAGGTCGCCTCCGGTGGCCTGCGACGTTTCGACAAGCAGGGCGAGGCTTTCTACGATCAGATCTCGGCGCTGCATAAATCGGTTCGCGGCAGCGATCCGGATGCGGCGTTGTATTGGTTGTGCCGCATGCTCGATGGCGGCTGCGATCCGCGTTACCTCGCTCGTCGCGTGCTTCGCATGGCCTCGGAGGACATCGGTCTTGCCGATCCGCGCGGGCATACCCTGGCGCTCGAGGCGTGCGAAGTGTATGAGCGGCTCGGCTCGCCGGAAGGGGAGCTTGCGCTTGCGCAGGCGGTGGTTTTTCTTGCCTGCGCCGCGAAGAGCAATGCCGTTTACAAGGCGTTCAACGAGGCGATGCAGGACGCGAAGACCTTGGGCTCGTTGGATGTGCCCTTGCATCTACGCAATGCGCCGACGCGACTCATGAAGTCGCTCGGCTACGGCAAGGACTACCGCTATGCGCATGATGAGCCGGATGGCTACGCGGCGGGCGAGAACTACTTCCCCGAAGGCATGGAGCCGCGCAACTACTACCAGCCCGTGCCCCGCGGCATGGAAATCAAGATTGCCGAGGCGTTGGCCCGGCGCAAGAAATAGTCTGAGACTTTTCTCGGCTCGCGCTCGCCACCTCCCTGAGTTTTTCCTGTCCGGGCGCAGCCCCGAAAAACAACCTGCGGCTGCGTTTTGCGCCGCCGGTGGCTTAAACTCCCACGTCTTACGCCCCTAGACCTTTCACAGTCATGCTCGACCCGAAACTGCTCCGTTCCGATCCCGATGCCGTCGCCGCGAACCTCGCGCGACGTGGCTTCAAGCTCGACGTGGCTCAGCTCAGCTCCTTGGAAGAAGCGCGCAAGAAATGGCAGGTGCGCGCCGATGAGTTGCGGAATGAGAAGAACGTGCACGCCAAGAGCGTGGGCAAAGCCAAGGCGCAGGGTCAGGACATCGCGCCTCTGCTGAAGCAGGTCGAGACGCTCGGCTCGGAGCTTGCGGCCGCGGAGGCCGAGTTCGCCAAGGTTCAGCTCGAGCTGGAGAAGATCACGCTCGGCCTGCCCAACATGCTGCACGAGAGCGTGCCCGTCGGCCCCGATGAGTCCGCCAATGTCGAAATCCGTCGCTGGGGCGAGCCGCGCAAATTCCCGTACAAGCCGCTCGATCACGTCGAGCTCGGTGAGAAGCTCGGTCAGATGGACTTCGCCGCGGCCACCAAGATCGCCGGTGCACGTTTCTCAGTGCTCACCGGGCCGCTGGCCCGACTGCATCGTGCATTGATTCAGTTCATGCTCGATCTGCACACCGGCGAGCATGGCTATCGCGAAACGTATGTTCCTTATCTGGTGAATGCAGACTCTCTGACCGGCACCGGTCAGCTGCCCAAGTTCGAGGCGGATCTGTTCGGCGTGAAAAGCGATCCGGCGCTGTATCTGATTCCAACCGCCGAAGTGCCGGTGACGAATCTCGCCCGCGAGACCATCATCGAGGCGGATCAATTGCCGCTGCGCTACGTCGCGCACACGCCCTGTTTCCGCTCCGAAGCCGGCTCCTACGGCAAGGACACCCGAGGCATGATCCGTCAGCATCAGTTCGAGAAGGTCGAGCTGGTGCATCTGTCCAAGCCTCAGGACTCCTATGCCGAGCACGAGTTGCTGACGCGCAATGCCGAGGAGGTGCTCAAGCGCTTGAACCTTCCTTATCGCGTGATGGCGCTCGCGTCGGGGGACATCGGGTTCGGCTCTGCCAAAACCTACGATCTGGAAGTGTGGCTGCCCGGCCAGGATGCCTACCGGGAGATTTCTTCCTGCTCCAACTTCGAGGCCTTCCAGGCCCGTCGCATGCAGGCTCGCTGGCGTAACCCGGAGACGGGCAAGCCGGAGCCGCTGCATACGTTGAATGGCTCGGGCGTTGCGGCTGGCCGGGCTTTGGTCGCCGTGCTCGAGAACTATCAGGAGCCGGATGGCAGCGTGAAGGTGCCGGAGGTTCTGAAACCCTACATGGGTGGGCTCGACGTCATTCGCCGGCCGTAGAAACGACGCGATTGCAGCGGGCAAACAACGGGCAAACAAAAAGGGCGCTGCGTCAGCAGCGCCCTTTGTTTCTACCGCCGCGGCGGCGTGATCAGTCGTCGCCCGAGGCTGCCCCCAGCAGGTGGAGCAGGCTGGTGAACAGGTTGTAGATGCTCACGTACAGCGTCACGGTGGCGAGGATGTAGTTGGTCTCGCCGCCGTGGATGATGTTGCTGGTCTCGTAGAGGATCAGGCCGGCCATCGCGATCACGAACACGCCGGAGACCACCAGGGACAGCGTCGACAGCTCGAAGAAGTAGGCGACCAGGCCCAGCAGGAAGGCGCCCAGGATGCCGACCATCAGGAAGCCGCCGAGGAAGCTGAAGTCCTTCTGGCTCTTCACCGCGTAGGCCGACAGGCCGACGAAGGTCACGGCGGTTATGCCGAGCGCCGTCGTCACCACTTGCGAGCCGTTCGGCAGGAAGTTCAGGTACGCGCTGATGATGGGACCGAGGGTCAGGCCCATGAAGCCGGTCAGCAGGAAGGTAAACAGCAGGCCCCAGGCGCTGTTCTGGGTCTTATGCACCGCGAACAGCAGACCGAAGTAGCCTCCCAGGGTGATCAACAGGCCCGGATGGGGCAGGTTGAGCATCATGGAGATGCCGGCGGTCAATGCACTGAAGGCGAGCGTTGCGCCGAGCAACAGGTAGGTGTTCCGCAGAACTCTATTCGTCGTCAGCGCGGAGCCGCGTGCAGATGTTGCGACTGTGCTTGGATAAGAGGCCATGACTTTCGATTCCTCCGGTAGGTGTCCTGTTGGACCGCGTTCCGCCTCGCGAGTTGCAGGCCGGCGCGCCAGCCCCGGCATTCTACAGGGACCGGGACGTGCCGACTATGTGGTTGCAACGTTGTGAATTGCAAGGGGTTCCGTGACCCCTCGACTTGTCATAGAGGATGCCATGCGGCGTCGGCAGGCGCATTGACACTGCTGTCAGCAGGCTCGTAGATTCGCCGACCTGGCCTGATTGTTCCTTCGAAAGCTTGCAGTAACTGATTGCCGCCGCATCGGTTGCGGTGGCCCGTCCATCGCAACGCCTGCATGGGGACCTATGCGCACGGCACGGAAGCGCGACTTGCCGCCGATCGTCGGCACGGCCAGGAGCTTGGCCAGATCCACTTCGCCCAGATACAGCGCGCCCAGGGGCGCCTCAGCGCTGATTGCCCGCCCGGCGCTACAAGATCGAGTCGAATATGCGGGCAAGCTCGTCCTGCTGCTCGCGCCGCCTGGCGCCGGCAAGTCATCCCTGCTCAGCCAATGGAACGCCCGATTCGGCGCCAGCCACCGGATCGCCTGGCTGCTTTGTGACGCGCGCGATCGGGAACCGGCATATTTTTTTTCGTGTCTCGCCGCCAGTATCGATCAGGCGCTGCAGTGCTCGGCCCGGCTCGGAGGTGACGCGATCGGCGTCGAGGGGTTGGCAGAGAAGCTCGGTGCGACCGAGCAAGACATCTTCGTCGTCATCGACGACCTGCAGTGTCTGGACTGCGCCGAGGGCGAGCGGGCGCTGTCGTCCTTGATCCTGCGCTCATCGCCGTCCGTTCGTTGGGTGCTGGCCACGCGACGGGCGCCGCGGTTCGATCTGCAGCGCCTGAAGCTCGATGACGCGCTGACCTTGCTCGACGCGGCGGAGCTCGCTTTTCAATCCGAGGAGATCTCAGCGCTCGCGCAACTGCTGCATGGAACGGAGCTGTCGCCGACTGAAGCGACCGCGTGCGCTCGGCGCACCGAAGGCTGGATTGCCGGCGTGAAGCTGTCGCTCCTGGAAAGAGGCGAGCGCGTCGAAGGACTCAATCACGACATCAGCGCGTACTTCGCCGCCGCGGCCTGGCAGGACTTATCCGCGCCCTTGCGGGCGTTCCTGCTCGTCACATCCGTTCCCGAGCGGTTCTGCGGCGAGCTCGCTTGCGCCTTGCTCGAGGATGACACCGTCGCTTGCCACCTCGACGAGGTCGCTAGCCTGCAGCTGTTCGTGCGCGCTCTCGACAGCACACATCGGTGGTTTCGCTATCACGGCCTGTATCGAGAGTTTCTGCTCGCTCAGCTGCGCAAGAGCGAGCCGGCCCGCATCACCCAGCTGCACCGGGTCAGCAGCGACTGGTTCGCCCGGCACGATCGGCCCACCGAAGCGCTACAGCACGCCTTCCAGACTTCCGATCGGTCCTGGAGCGTGCATGTGCTGGCGCGATGCGTGGGCTCATGGCTGCGCACAGGCGAATTCCCCGAAGTGTTGCAATGGACGGCGCGACTGACGCAGTCGGAGATCATGAGCTGCATCACGGTTCGCGATGCGCACCTGATGAGCCTCATCTTCCTGCGGCAGTTCGATCGCGCGCGACTGGATCTGCAAGCCGCAGAACATGCCGCTCAGCGCGCCGCCGACGCCGAAGCCGCACCCGCAGCCGAAGCCGAAGTATCCGGGGGCGGCTCGTCAGCTCGCAAAGTCATGGCGGGTTCATCTGGCATCGAGGCCAGTAGCGAGCTGCAGCGACGCGCGCTGCCAGCGATGAAGCTGATGCTGGACATCATGACCGAGGCGGGCGTTCAGCTCACGGCATCGAGCGTGGAGGCGCTGAGCGTCGCCGAGGATCCGTATCTGTCGGCCAACCTATTCAACGTCGCCGCGTATCAGTTGCTCGTGGACAAAGAGTTCGACGCCGCACGTCGCCTCGCATTGCGAGGGCAGGAACTGCTGCAGGGAAGCGAGCACGTCTACGCGGCCGCGCAATCCTCCATCGTGTTGATGCTCATCGATCGGGCGGAAGGTCACGCAAGAGCGGCGGCCGAGACCTGCATGCAACTTTACGCTCGCACGCGAACAGGGCGTCGCAATCCCATCTGGGTGACGGCGACGACCGCCGCGGCCTCGGTGCACTATCATCACAACCGCCTCGCACAGGCCGAGGCGCTGTGCAGTGAAGTCCTGCCGTTGGTCTCGATGGCGCCCTCGCTCGAGAATCTCACGGTCGCGCACGTGGTGGCGGCGCGCCTGAAGTGTGCCGCCGCCCGATATGGAGAGGCGCTGCGACTGCTCGACTATCTGCACAGCGTGCTCGAAAGCAGCAACTGTCAGCGACTGCTCGCGCGCGTGTGCTTCGAGAAGGTGCGGCTGTGGCTGCTGCAGGAACAACCGTTGCGCGCACTCAAGGTGCTCGCCGATTGCGGCCAATCGTTCCACTTGGAAGATATCGAGGCGACGGCGCAGTCGTGGGAGGAGTATGCGCTCTCGCGGGTTGCGATCCTGATCCATCGCGGCTCATTCGAGACTGCGGCCATGCACTTGCAACGGCTGTGCGAGCGGGCCGAGGCGGCGGGCGATGTCTATGGTCGAGTGCGGGTGGAAGCGGCGCTTGCGACGTGTCGCTGGCAGGCGCACGAAGAGGAGGATGCGCTTCGATGGATGAATCACGCGCTCACGCTGACCGACCATCGCGGTTTCAGCAGAGCGGTGTTCGATGACGTCTACGGGCTCCCAATGGTGTTTGCCGCTGCCCTGAAGTCATCGCGCCTTGCGAAGCTGCCCCCGGCCGACTACTTCAAACGATTCCAGGACGTGCTCGCATTCGATCCGTATGAGCACCGGCCGACGCCCGAGTCTGCGCCTGTGCTCACCCAGCGTGAGTTGGATCTGCTGAAGCTCGTATCCATGGGATTGAGCAATCGCGACATCAGTCAACGCAGCAACATCACATTGCTCACGACCAAGTGGCATTTGAAGAACGTGTTCGCGAAGCTCGGAGTCAGCACGCGCATGGAGGCGGTGTTTCGTGCACAGGAGCTGCAACTGGTCGACGGGCGTCCGCCGTCGCCCTTGGCGCGCTGAGCGCTCCGGCCAGTCACCAGTCACTAGTCACCAGTCACTTCTCAAAAAAACGGTCGCCGTCAGAGTGGGGTGACGGCGACCGGGATGAAGTCTGCAGCTCAACTGTTATATGTCAGGGAACGGCCGCGATGCGCGCCCCCGAGCCGGGCGGCGCGCAGGTGAATGTGATCTCTTGACCCGGAATCAGCGCGAGCGCGCGGAACAATGGATCCGGCACGCTGATGCTGGTGCCCGAAGCCACGAACGCATCGGAGCTCGCGTTGTACAAGAATCCTCGTGGCGTGCCGGCGAGGTTGAGCTTCGCGACCAGGTCGCACTCCGTCACCGTGCCGTCCAGGATCTTCGAGGTGAACGGCGCGGCGGCGCGTGCTTGCAGCAGGTCGATGCGTGGGCCGACGGCGGCGGCGTTCGTCTTGGTCAGCGTGATCTGCTGACCCACGATGGGCGCAAGATCCGAGTCGAAGGCCAGCATGAACTGCTCCGCGTCACGCCGCGTCTGCTCGTAGGTCGCCGCCGGGAAGCCCACTTCCGGGGTCGGCGCGAACAGCACCGCCGAGAAGAAATGGAACATCGTGTCGATGGAGCCGTCGTGCAGGAAGCCGAAACCACGGATCTGATCGCCCATGTTGCCCGTGTCCGGGGTGGTGAAGAACGGCATGCCGGGGAAGCCGAACATGCCGACCTTCGTATAGGCATTGCGCAGGTGAGGGATCTTCACGATCTGCGGCAGGCCCTCGAAGCTCGCCTGGCCATCCGTGCCGAAGAAGCCCTGTGAGGGATCGAGGCGATGACAGCCTTCGCAGGTAAAGCCCGTGCCGGGACCCGCAGCAGGCGGCGCGCCATCGGCACGCCGTGGACCGAAGTAGAAATCGCGTCCACGTTGTTGCGACTCCGTGAGCGAGTTGTCGAGGTTGCGGATGGGATTGGGCGGCAGCTGCACTTCGAGTTGGAAGTCTGTGAAGCGCTGCATGGTGCTCAAATCCGGCACGCTCGAGCGGCCGATCAAGCCGTCGAACGCCACCACGAAGTTGTTGAACGAGAGCTCCGGATCGAACGCATCGGTCCCGAAGAAGCCGTGCGCGCGATCGCCACGCCAGTGCATCGCGCCGTGATTGCGCATGCCACGCAGCGTCTGCGTCGTCATCGGGCCTTTCATCGGATGGAAATCCGTCACGACGCCGGTGCCGTTGATGCGAGGCTGCGTGTTGAGCGCAGCGAAGTCCAGGCGGATCGGAATCGGGTTGCTGGTGACGATGTCATCCGGATTGCCCAGATCCCAGGCCAGATCGTCGTTGTCACCAAAGATGTGACAGCTGGCGCAGGCGGCCTCGCCATTGGCCGACATCTCGAGCGCGTCGTAGAGCAGGGGGCGGCCAGCGACCACGTGCGCAGGCTCGGGGTTCGCCAGGGGCAGCGCGGCCACTTCAGCCTTGGTGGTGAGGTTGATGACCTTCACTGCATTGTCGAAGCGCGTCATCACATACAACCGATTGCGGCCTTCATCGAGCGCAAGACCGCTTGGACCGCCGCCGCTCACGTTGATGTAGTTCGGGCTCGAGGTCACCGGGTTGAAGGTGTTCGCCTCGAGCGCCGCGGTGTCGAACACGCCGACCTTGCTCGAGCCGAACGCGGCCACATACAGCTTGCGCCCATCGCGGCTTACGACCATTTCGAGCGGCGTCGACAGG
The DNA here is from genome assembly GCF_016801985.1 of Steroidobacter gossypii. Taxonomy (GTDB): domain Bacteria; phylum Pseudomonadota; class Gammaproteobacteria; order Steroidobacterales; family Steroidobacteraceae; genus Steroidobacter; species Steroidobacter gossypii. The sequence goes on from NZ_JAEVLS010000003.1 coordinate 751,094, forward strand.
CTGTGATTCTTCACCGTGGGATCGAAGCCCGGATCGTGTGCGAGCAGGTCGTAGTTGATGTGCTTGTTCAAGTGGCGCGAGGTCACGGTGGAGCCTGAGATCACGCTGATGCGCGTCTCGGCGAGCCGGCCTTGCACGGTCGAGCCGCCGACCACGCCCGGGCCTTCGAAGCGCACCTGATTCACCGCTTCGGTATTGGAAACATACAACTTGCCGGTGCGCGGATTGGTCACCATGTTGAACAGCGTGGTGCCGACGTGCGAGAACGCGGCCTTCTGGGTCAGCGCGTTCGCGTCGATTGAGAACACGTCCTGATCCGGCAGGCGGAAGCGGACCGCGGCGTCCCAATTGCGGCCCAGCTCATCCTCCCAATGGCCGCTTGCCCGGTTGAACTTGACGATCAGGCCCACTTCCGGCGCGCGCTTGCCTTCGAAGTTGGTGAGCGGACCGGGATTGCCGCCGGGCAGTTCGTTGCCGGCGAAGGTGCAGGGCGTGTCGGGGTCGAAGCCGTCGCACACCATCAGCTCGAATACTGTGGTGGTTTGATTGCCCGATTTGAACGCCGCGGCATATACGGTTTTGCGATCGGGGCTCACCGCGAGCGCTCGCGGGGTATCGCTGAAGAACGTCATGATCTTGAGCGGCGTGCCGCCGAGGCTCGCGCCGAGATTCGCAGGATCGAATACCCACACGTCCGCGCGGCCCACGCCGGGCGTGGTGAACTGCGGATCGCCCGCGCCGGGGACCGACGCAATCGATGGATCGGTGCGATGCTGGCCGCGGTGCGCCGTCGTGATGAATGCCCGACCGTTCGTGCCGGCGAACACGATGTCGCGAGGCTCATCGCCGACCAGCAATGTTCTCGTGACTCGCGGCGTGCCGGAGACCGAGACGATGCTGATGCTGTCGGAGAGATGATTGACCACCCACACTTCGCCGCTGTTTCGGATCGCGACCGCCACGGGCTCGAGGCCCACCGACACTTCGGCGTGCTTGTGGATGCCCGAATGCGTGACGTTGTAGATGACCAAGGTGTTGTTGGGCGTGTTGACGGCGAACAATCGCGAGCCGTCGGAGGACAACGCCAGCGGTCGCACGTGACCGCTTTCGAAAGCAATGAAGGACGGTGCTGCCTGCACCGCAGGCGATATGATCGAGGCCGCCAGCAAGGCGCCGCTCGCCGCCAACCGTCGCCCCCACCGGGCGACTCCCCCTGAGCGCTTGAGCATGGGTTCTCTCCGTAGCCAGGCCAATCCGTTGTTCTGAACGGCTCGGACTGTACGCGCTCGTGGGGCAGGCTCGCGCCCCTCCACGGAGGGGGGGCGTTTATCATGTCATTGCAACGCCTGTCAGGCCTCTGTCAGCCAGGGCAGGCTAGGCTTGCGACCGTTCTTCCATTCATTCTCTACCGTTCCGCGCGCATGGCTAAAAGCAGGTTCTGGTTCCAGGCCCACTGGCTGGTGGGCATCACGGTGGGCGTGTTGCTTGCATTGATGGGAGTCACTGGCGCCATGATGTCGTTTCAGGATCCGATCCTCGAGGCGCTGAATGCGGATGCGCGCAAGGTGACGATGGCAGGTGAGCGCCTGTCGATGCCGGACATCATCGAGCGCGCCCAAACCGAAGCGCAGCGCATGGGCGCTCGCGTGCGCACCGTGACCGCGCCGCAGAGTGCGGACAGCGCGGTGCGCGTGCTGTTTCTATCCGGGCCCGGTGAGATCGTTCGCTATCTCAATCCGTATACCGACGAGTGGCAGCGTGGCGGCGCGCGTGGCGAGAAGTTCTTCGAGATCGTCGAAGAGATTCATCGGGGGCTGGTTACTGATCGCATCGGCGGCAAGTACGTGGGTCGACGCGTCGTGGACGCCGCCGCCGTGTTGCTGGTGGGCCTCGTGGCCACCGGTTTGTATCTTCGATGGCCGCGGCGGCTCACGAACTTCCGCGCATGGTTCGTGGTCGACCGGAGATTGAAAGGTCGCGGCTTTCTGTATTCACTTCATGCGGTCATCGGCACCTACGTGTTGCCGCTGCTGCTGCTGTCTGCGTTGACGGGCCTGTATTTCGCGTATGACTGGTACAGCTCGCTGCTCGAGCGTATGGCCGGGGTGCCGCCGGTGGCCGAGGAGCAGATGGCGGGCAAGCCGCTGGTGGCCGCGGATGTGGCGAAGGTGTGGAGCGCGTTCGAACAGGCGACCTCGCACGAGAGGGTGGGTCAGATCAGCCTGCGTCTGCCGAAACAGGCCGAAGAGCCGCTGCGCATTCAATATCTCGAGTTCGATCCACCGCACGCCACCGCGTTCAGCACCATAAAGATCGATCCCACCAACTCACAGGTGCTCTCGCATGTTCGCTATGCGGACAAGAGCACGGGCGCGCGCTTGCTCTCGAGCATGCTATCGATTCACAAGGGCGCCTATTTCGGCGTCGTGGGCAGCGTGCTGCTGATGTTATCGAGCCTTGCGCTGCCCCTGTTCGTGATCACCGGCTGGATGATGTACGTCGATCGCAGGCGGGTCGAGGAGCGCCAGCGCGCGCGCAAGCAGAAGGCGGCGAGCGCCGCGACGGTCTGATATTTGTTTGATGTGTCGATGAAGGCGGGCGCTCAGCCCGCCTCTTTGCTCCAGCTCAGCTCGAACCGAAGCCCCACCACCCACGCGTTGTCCAAGGTCGGATCCGTGCCCGGATTGATCACGTACTGCACGTCGGGCTGTAGCGCGAGCCACGACAGCGCCTGCACGCGATAGGTGAGCTCGATCGCGGTCTCGTGTCGCTCGACCGTTGTGCCGAGCGCTGCCTGGGCGCGACGGAACCTGCCGCCGTTCGCAGCGCTTGCGAGCGCAAGGCCGAATTGTTCTTCGCGCTCAGCGCTCGTGAATAGTGGCCCGGACCACACGACGCCCGCGCCCACGTAGCGGGAGATCTGATGCACGTCGGCGTCGGCCACGCCCACCCGTACGAAGCCGTTCAGTGAATGCTCACCGCGCGCCATGAGCGTTCCTTCGGCGAGCCCGTACACGCCGAGCGATTCGGTTCGACGCTGCAGCTCTTCATCGGCGAGGTCAGTGGAGCGTCCGGTGTGTCGCCACACCCCGAGCAGATATCGGCTCGCCTGCGTGGGCAAAAAAGTGATCTCGCCGGCGAGCAGCGCGCCTTCGTCGCTGTCAAGATCGAAAGTCGTTCGATGCGGACGCTCCGGATCGCCGACCGTGGCTTCAAACGCCGCAAGGCGCGCCTGCACGCGCTCGCTGTAATCCCAGCGCATGACGGCGCCCAATCCGGTGATCGGAAAGATGGACGGACCGTTCTCACCGACCTGGCTGAAGTCCGGGCCGATGCCGTGCGAGCTGTGGATGAACAGCAGGCCGGTCTCGTTCACATCCAGCTCACTGTTCAAATCGATCAGACCGGCCTTGAACGCGCCGGCGTCGAACGCGTGTTCGACCCAGGCCTGGTAGAGGCGGGTGGCGCCGTAGGTGTCGATGTTGCTGACCGTTTGGATGTCGCCCACGATCCGATCCGACAAGCTCGGATCGTTGTTGTACAGACCTGAGACCATGAAGGTCGTGCCGCGCCAGCCGAACGCGCGCTCGGCATCGAGCGTTGCGATGAGATCGATGTTGTCGAGATACGCGCCGTCGCGACGCACGCCGCCGCTCACGTTGCGCCAGGCTTCGCCCTTGTAGGCGCCCTCGATCACAAGCGCCGCGCCCGCCTCATCGGGTGATTCGGCGGCATCGAGCCCGATGGGCAACGCCAGTGCCGCGATCAACGCCGGCACGCCCGCAGTTCTCATGACAAGCTCTCTTGAATCCATTGGATCGTGAAGACCGCGCCGCCGTCGACGGCGTTGTCTGCTGTGATGGTGGCGCCATGCCTGGACAGAATGCTCTGCGCGATAGCGAGCCCGAGGCCCGCGCCTGCGCGACCTGGCGAGGCGCCGCGCCAGAATCTTCGAAACAGATGCTCGGCGCTCTCACGCGAGAAGCCCGGGCCGCGATCGCGCACGATGAGGCGAGGGCCGGGGCCCACCACGACGTCGATGCTGTGATTTTTGGGTGAATGCGCGATGGCGTTGTCGATGAGGTTGGTTAGCACGCGCGACAAGGCTTCAGCGTGGCCTTTGATCGAGCCGCCGCCCTCGTTCTTGAGCTCGATGTCACAACCGCGCGCCACGGCGACCGGCAACATGCGCTCGATCACATCGCGCGCCAGCGTCGGCAGATCCACCGCTTGCGTGAGTTGTGCATCGAGCGTGTCGGCCTGGGCCAGATCCAACATCTGGTTCACCAGGCGCGTCATGGCGGCCACGTCCTCGCGCAGGGCGTTCTTGGCCGGGCCCGGCTCCAACGCTTCGACCCGCAATTTCAGAATGGAGAGGGGCGTGCGCATCTCATGCGCGGCGTCGGCGGTGAAGGACTCCAACGTTTGCATGGCCTGCGCCAGCCGATCCAGCGCGCGATTCATCGCGAGCACGAGGGCGCGCACCTCGCGAGGCGTCGAGGGAACCGAGAGTCTCGTTTCCATCCGTGAGGGGTCGAGCGCGTCGACTTCCGAGGCCGCTTGCGACAGCGGCGCGAGCATCCGTCGCACGATGAAAACATTCAGCGCGAGCAGAAGGATGGTGACCGGGGCGACGGGCACGATGACGTGCGCATAGGCCTCGCGCATGAAAACCGGCGCGAACAGCGGCAATGACTTCCCAGTCACGCCGATCGTGAGCCAGGCGTCGTTGGGCAAGTGTCTCGATCCGTACAGCACGATGGGCGAGTCGTCGCGTGCGATGCGCGTCCAGTCGTGATCGATCGGCGCGGGCAGCGGATCGAAGGTTGCGGCGTTCTTCGCGTCCTGCTGAAAGCGGGGATGGCGCTTGCTGTCGTGGACGAGGAATGTCCAGTCCTCCGCGCCATAGGGAACATCCAGTTGCGCAAGCTGCGAGGCATCGCCGCTGGTGAGCGCCGCGTGGATGCGCTCGCTCTGCGCATTCACCCATTCCTCGGCGAGCTTGGGATGATCGGCGCTGTACAGAAACAGCACGCCGATGATCTCGATCAGCGAGACGATCACCGCGGCCGCGACCAGGCGGACGGAGATCTGTCGAACGAGGCTCGGACCGGAGGTCATGATTTTCAGGACTGCTGGAAGATGGCGTAGCCGATGCCGTGCGCGGTGCGCACGAGGACAGTGGCCTGCGCTGCGGCCAGACGTTTGCGAAGTCGCGACACCGCGCTTTCGAGCGCGTTTGGCGTGACTTCGTCGCCGAACGAGTAGAGGGACTCTTCCAGGTGACTGCGGCGGACCACCTGCTCAGCGCGTCTCAACAGCAACTCGAGCAATGTGACTTCGCGCGGCGGCACCTCGATGCGCTGCTCGTTGACGGTGACCATGCGTGTGGTCGTGTCGAGCGCAACGTTGCCCAGCTGCAGAACCACCCCGAGGCTTGCGCCTGGACGTCGCAGGAGCGCCCGGCAGCGCGCTGCGAGCTCGGCGATCTCGAAGGGCTTCACCAGATAGTCATCGGCGCCGCTGTCCAAGCCGATCAAACGATCGTTCAAGCCGCCGCGGGCCGTCAGAATCAGAATCGGCGTGGAGTCATTGCCCTCGCGCAGTTGACGCACGAGGCTCATGCCATCGCCATCGGGCAGACCGAGATCGAGCAGGATCAAGTCATAGCTCGCAGCCGCGCGCGCCGCGATGGCTTCTTTCAAGGAGCCGGCGCGATCGATGGCGAAGCCCTGGCGTGCCAGTCCGTCCAGGACGAGTCCCGCCAGCTGCGGATTGTCCTCAACCAGCAGCAGTCGCATGAGGAAGGCTCCGGCGTGCGCCGAGTTGGATGTGATCGGGATTCATTCTCATCAAATGATGGATAGGGACACGCGGCATAACGCGCAGCATAGGCGGCGGGGGCTGACCGAGACCTGACATGGACGAACTCGCAATGGAACGTCCGTGCTTCACTCACGTCCTTGCGGTGTGTGCCCGGCACCAGGCGGGGCCAACTTCGCATCTATGAGCATCGGCAGCTTGCCAACATACTTGACTCACCAACGTCGTGAGTCACCGCATGCCCGCGAAGTCGAGTCTGTCCCTCGCTCTGATCGTCGCTTTGCTGGCTGGCTGCTCACCGCCGCCGCAGGCGAGCTCGCTCGGTGAGAAGGGCGTCGCAGGTCCGCAGGTTCTTGTGGTGTGTCCGACGCAGACCATGGCGCCGGACTGCGCATTCTCCGGCGGCAGCGGCATTCAGGCGGCCGTCGACGTAGCCTCTGATGGTGACATCGTGCAGATCCGCGCCGGTACGTACTCGCCCAAAGCCGTACGGGATGTGCCTTATAAGATTCATACCATCCGTGGCTTCGTGGTCGTCGATGGCAAACAGATCAGTCTCGTGGGCGAGCCTGGCGCCGTGCTCGATGGCAGCATGGGGCCACGCACGACGGGACTCGTCCTGCATCGCTCGAGCGTCGAGGTGAGCGGGTTGAAATTCACGGGCTTCAAGTTCGAGGTCGAAGAAGATGAGATCTACGAAGGCCACGGCATCTTCGCCATCGACAGCCGCGTGCGCCTTCGCGATGTCACGATCGAGAAGTATCAGAAGATGGCGCTCACGGGCCGTGGCTCCACGGATCTCGATGTCGAAGACGTTCGCATCCTCGACGGGCACGTCGCGATCTGGCTGGATGAGTACGCGCACCTGCGTTTGCGCAACTCGCTCATTCGCGGTAACGACTCAGCCGGCATCGCCGCATACACGAACTCGACCGCACACGTGTCGAACTGCGTGTTCGATGGCAATCTCGACGATGCGTTGTACGGGGAGCAGGAGGCGACGATCCATGCAACGAACTCGATTTTTCTGAACAACAAGCCTTATGTGGCTCGGGCGACGGGGAACAGCAAGATCTGGATCGGGTACAGCGGGCTATTCGGAAACGAAAATGGACTCTTGGCGAAGGATGCGGCGGTGGCGAGGCAAGGGGCGAATGTGATCGAGGGCGATCTGATGTTGGATGCGGCGTATCGGGTGAGCGAAGACTCGCCCCTGTTTAGCAAGGGCGATCCGGCATTTGGGATACCGGGTCTGAGGTAGCCCCTGCCATCCATCTGAATCATCCGGCTCGCATGCGATTGACTGAGGCGCTCAGCATCCAGGAACGTGCAGGGCGGACGAAGTCATTGCATCGCCTTCTCAGCCGCGCGTACCAGGAACCCGGAACGCGTCTCTCCGTGCTTGCGGGCGAATTCATCGATGCGCTTCAAAACGCGCGCGGGCACGGTGATGTTGATCTTCTCCGCGGGTCCGAAGTACTTCTCGATGGGCACGTCGACAACGCCCCAGGTCCAACCCTTGAACTGAGGGTTCTTCTGCCACTCGGACATCGGCCGAGTCTTTGGCAGATCACCCTCGTCCTCAGCGAGGATCTCGCAAAAGGCATCGATCGCCTCGATTGCGTTGTCGAATGCTTCCTCGATGGTGTCGCCCGCGCTGAAGCAGCCCGGCAGATCCGGAACCACCACCCCGAAGGCGGTTTCCTTGGTATCCGGTTCGATCGCAATCGTGAATCTCATGTTGATCTCTCTATTCCTCTATCGCCATCTCCCTTCACTTGAGCCCAGCCTGCTTCATCAGCTTGTGGACGATGCCTTTACCTTCTTTGGGTGCGGTACCGTCAAGTGCCCCGGACGATCCGGATGCTGAAACACATGGTGGCAACCGCGCACCGCGCGGAGCTTCCAGCCTGCTTCTTGGAGTTTTTGATCAAGTCCGCGCTGGTCATGGTGGGTATCATATCCACCGGGACAGCTTGGCCAACACTATACCCACAGAAATGGGCTGGCTGCGCGACGTGCAGCATCTTCGGAAAAGCAAAAAGCCCCACTTGGGGGCTTTTGGTTTTTGGCGGAAGGGGTGGGATTCGAACCCACGAGAGGCTTGCGCCCCTGCCGGTTTTCAAGACCGGTGCAATCGACCACTCTGCCACCCTTCCACACGCATCGAGCGCGGCCCGAAGGTCAGCTCGGGGGCGCATCCTAGCATAGAGGCGGGCGGTGGATGGAGAGTGAGTTGGCGACGGCGGGGCCTTTTGGGAAGATCGCCGCCGGGCCGAGCCGGCCAGCTCAAGGTAACTCGATGACACAGGCTGACGAGGTGGGCAGCGCGGCGCTACGCAAGGTCGCGTGGCGACTGATTCCGTTTCTGGGCGTGCTGTATTTCTTTGCATTCCTGGATCGCGTGAACGTCGGGTTCGCAGCGCTCACGATGAATGCGGATCTGGGACTCACGGCGACCGTGTTCGGTATCGGCTCGGGCATCTTCTTCATCGGGTACATCCTGTGCGAAGTGCCGAGCAACGTGATGCTCGAGCGCTTCGGCGCGCGGATCTGGATCGCGCGCATCATGATCAGCTGGGGCATCCTGTCGGCGGCGATGGCGTTCGTGCAGGGGCCGATGAGCTTCTATACCGTGCGCATGCTGCTCGGCATCGCGGAGGCCGGCTTCTTCCCCGGCATCATCTTCTATCTCACATGCTGGTTCCCCTCGCAGCACCGCGCCCGGATCATTGCGCTGTTCATGATCGCGCTGCCGATGTCGAGCGTCATCGGCGCACCGATCACCACTGCCTTGCTCGGCATCGAGGCATTCGGTATGAAGGGCTGGCAATGGATGTTCCTGCTGGAGGCCATCCCCACCATCCTGCTCGGCATCGTCGTGCTCGCCGTCCTTCCAGACCGTCCCGCCGATGCGAAATGGCTCAGCGCCGATGAGAAGCGCTGGCTGCTAGGCGAACTCGCGCGCGAGCACGCCGACCGCGCGCAGGGTCATGCGAGCAGCCTGCGCGAAGCGCTGTCATCGCCGCGCGTGTGGCGCGCCGGCATCGTCTACTTCTGCATCCTGGTCGGACTGTACGGTTTCGGTTTCTGGCTGCCGCAGATCATCAAGTCGCTGGGCGACATGACCAACGCGCAAGTCGGCCTCGTCACCATGATTCCATACACCGCCGCGTGCATCGCGCTGGTGCTCTGGGGACGGCACTCCGATGCGACCGATGAGCGATCCTGGCACGTGGCGTTGCCATCGCTGCTGGGCGCTGCGGCGCTTACGGTGAGTGGCTGGACCACAGGACCCGTGATTGCATTCATTGCGCTTTGTATGGCCGCTGTCGGCATCTATTCAGGCTTGCCCGCGTTCTGGGCGATGGCGAGCAAGGGCCTGCAGGGCGCCGCGGCCGCCGGCGCGATCGCCTTGATCAACTCGGTCGGCAACTTCGGTGGCTTCTTCGGGCCCGCCGCCATTGGTCTTGCGAAGTCCTACACGAACAGCTACGCGGCGAGCTTGTTACTGATCGCCGTATGTCTTGCGATCGGTGCGGCGCTGGTGATCTGGGAACGCACCCTCGATCAACGAACCTTGACGATGGCGAGGCAGGGGTAAGCAACGTCGCAACCCTCGGACGCCTTTGCACTGGCTCGCCTTGCGGGCTCTGGCAGCGGAGTGCTATTGGTGCTCGCCATCGAGCACCAGGAGCACCGACTTTGTCCGACCGACGATCGTTTCTGAAGTCCGCTGTATACACGGCGGCCGCCGCCCAACTTCCATCCATCGCGTTCTCACAAAGCGCATCGACCGCGGCCAAAGACGCCGAGGCCGAGCTCAATGCGGTGATGGATTACATCTATGAAGAGAGCGTTCTGTCCGATCCCGAGACGCGCACCAGTCTCGGACTCGACAAGGGCGAGCACGCCGCCGCCAAGCGCAAGTTGCACGACCGTTCGGCGGCAGGTATCGAGAAAGATCGTAACGCGGGCCGCACGGCGCTCGCGCGCTTGAAGCAGATCGATCGACAAGCGTTGTCGCCCAAAGCGCGCGCCGACTACGACACGTTCGATTATTACTTTTCGACGGTCGTCGGCGCTTACGATGAATTCGATTACGGCACATTCAGCTGGCCCGAGCCCTACAGCGTGCATCAGCTCGGCGGCACGTATCGAAGCATCCCGGATTTCCTGCACAACCAGCATTCGATCGAGACGCGCGAGGATGCCGACGCGTACCTGTCCCGCGTCGCCGCGTTCGCTAAAGAGCTGGATAACGAGACCGCACGCCTGCGGGCCGAGTATGCAATGGGCGTGATCCCACCAGATTTTGCCGTGGATCGCACCGTCGCGATGATGGATGGCATGCTCGCGCAAAAGCCGGCTGAAACCGTCCTGGTAACATCCATCGCAACGCGTACGCGTGAAAAGGGGATTGCGGGCGACTGGTCAGCACGCGCCACGCGCCTGGTCGAGCAAGAAGTTCATCCTGCACTCAAGCGTCAGCGCGATCAGATCGCAGGCATTCGCTCGAAGGCGAGCAGTGACGCCGGCGTGTGGAAACTTCCAAAGGGCGATGACTACTACAAGTATGCGTTGCGCTACGCCACCACGACCTCACTTGGCGCCGAGGAGATTCATCGCCTCGGGCTCGAGCAGATGGCGGAGCTTTCCGCTCGGGCGGACCGGCTGCTGAAGAGCCAGGGGTTGACGAAGGGCACGGTCGGCGAACGATTTCGCGCGCTCGCGACCGATGCACGTTTCATCTATCCGAACACCGACGCCGGCAAGCAGGAGCTGCTTGCATATCTGAACGCCGGGATGGTGAAGATACAGGCGCGCTTGCCGGAGTACTTCGGCAAGATTCCGAAGGCGAAAGTGGAGATTCGTCGCGTGCCGCCGGACATCGAAGCGGGCGCGACCGGCGGCTACTATCAGCCGCCTGCGCTCGATGGCTCGCGACCTGGCGCTTACTACATCAACCTGCGAGACACCGCGGAAACGCCGCGCTGGACCTTGATGACGTTGACCGCGCACGAAGCATCGCCCGGTCATCATCATCAACTCGCGCTGGCGCAGGAATCCACCTCGGTTCACCCCGTGCGACGGTTGGGATCGTTCTCTGTCTACAGCGAAGGTTGGGGCCTGTACGCCGAGCAACTCGCCGATGAGATGGGCGTGTACGAAGACGATCCGTTCGGTCAGCTGGGCTATCTTCACTCTTTTATGTTTCGCGCCGCGCGCCTGGTGGTCGACTCAGGCTTGCATCACAAACGATGGACGCGGGAGCAGGGCGTCGATTACATGGTCGATTCGATCGGCGAGCATCGCTCCGTGGTGACGACGGAAGTGGAGCGCTACTGCGTGTGGCCGGGGCAGGCGACCAGCTACAAGATCGGCCAGACCCGATGGCTGCAATTGCGCGAGGAGGCGAAGAAGAAGCTCGGCAAGCGCTTTGATCTTCGTGAGTTTCACGACATGGCGCTGGCGTCGGGTACGGTGCCGCTTGCGGTGCTCGAGCGGCTCGTCAATGACTGGGTAGCGAGCAAATTGGGCAAGGCATGAGCAGGTCAGGCGGGCTGCGCTTTGCGACGCAGCCCGCCACTTCTCTAGCCCTTGATGCACATCACCTGTTTCAAGGTGTGCACCACCTCGACCAGGTCCGACTGATTCGCCATCACCACGTCGATGTCCTTGTAGGCCGAGGGGATCTCATCGACGACGCCGCCATCCTTGCGGCATTCGACGCCCTCGGTCTGCTTGGCCAGATCGAAGCGGTTGAAGCGACGCTTCGCTTCCGTCCGGCTCATGCGGCGACCGGCGCCGTGCGAGCAGGAACAGAACGATTCGGGATTGCCCTTGCCGCGCACGATGTATGACTTGGCGCCCATGCTGCCGGGGATGATGCCGAGCTGACCTTCCTGCGCGCTGATCGCGCCCTTGCGGGTGATGAACAGCTTCTCGCCGAAGTGATGTTCCACCGCCACGTAGTTGTGATGGCAGTTGATCGCCTCCCCGTCGGTTCGAAACGGCGGCAGGTGAGGAGATAGCGCATCCAGCACCAGCTTCATCATCATGCTGCGATTCAACAGCGCATAGTCCTGCGCCCAGTCCACCGCTTCGACATAGTCATCGAACAGATCGGAGTCCTCGCTGAAGTACGACAGATCCCGATCGGGCAGATTGACCTGATGACGGCGCATGTCCTTGCGCGCGGCCTCGATGAAGTAGCGGCCGAACACATTGCCGATGCCTCGCGAGCCCGAATGCAACATCACCCACACGCGCTGCTCTTCATCGAGACACAGTTCGATGAAGTGGTTGCCGCCGCCCAACGTGCCGAGCTGGCACACCCAGGTCTGTGCGAACTGACGCTGCATTTTCATGACGCCCGGATGCTTGCCGATGATCTTGTCGAGTCGATCGTCGAGCGTGCGAGCCTGACGCGCATGAGCGCTGCCACGGACCTTGTCGGAATCGTGCTGATTGAATCCCACGGGCACGCGCGCCTCGACGGCGCTACGTAGCTTCGCAAGACTCTCCGGCAGATCCTTCGCGTGCAGCGTGAGGCGAACGGCATTCATGCCGCAGCCGATATCGACATCGACCGCCGCCGGAATGATGGCCTGCTTGGTCGGAATGACGCTGCCCACGGTCGCGCCGATGCCATGATGCACATCCGGCATGGCGGCCACGTGGCCGTGGACGATAGGCAGTTGCGCCACGTTCAGCAGCTGCTGAATGGCGTCGTGCTCGATGTCCTGGGTGAACACCTTCACCGGCACCCGAGCTTTGTTCAATGTGATCTGTACTGGCATGACTCTTCTTCCTTATGTATGGCCAGCCGTCCCGACGTAAAGTCCGGTGAGACAAAAAGCCCCTGGCTGGGTGTTCCCGCCAGGGCGAGTCCGGAGTTTGCAAAACAGAAAGCCCCTGGCTGGGTGTTCCCGGCCAGGGCCAGTCCGGAGTTCAAAAACAGAAAGCCCCTGGCTGGGTTTTCCCGGCCAGGGGCTTTAGCGGAGCTCTATGCTTCGCACCTGACTTGGGGAGCTGGCGTGCTCCGCAAGTCATCTTGCGGATCAACGCGCGTTGTTCATGTTCGTTTCAAGATTTTGCGATGCGTGCATGTCCGTCTCCGAGTTGAGACCCGGCTGTGTGCCGGGGGCGCGCATGTTACTCATCGGCGACCGGGTGTCAACAGTGTTGTGATGGATTCTCTGGGTCGGCGATTCTCACATGTAAAAGTGACAGCACTCGCGGGCCGCTCGTGGGAATCGACTTTCACGCAAGGCGCTGCTGGAGCCAAGTATCACCGGCAACTCGCGATGGTGACCGCAATTCGACCGCGGGCCGACTGACATCTCATGGCCCGCGGCCGCATCTTGATCCCCACTTTCAAGCATTCTGGATCCGTCGGAGGAGCCATGCTGCAGATGTCAGTGCGAGGTGACTACGCGACCTTCAACTTCAACGCGATCTCTTCTTCGTCCTCATCCGATCCGCTGCGCCGGTGGCTCGAGGGGCGTTGGGCGTTGCTGTTCTCACATCCAGGGGACTTCGCGGCCGCCGGGTTCGAGGCAGATCGCTGGCTCGTGTATGTGCGCGATGCCTTTGCGAGCCTGCCCGTGCGGCCCATCGGGATCGGCGGCGGCGATGGCGCCGGTTGGATCTCACAAACCGGCGGCCGTCTGGTGCCGCACGATGTGGCGGAGGATTTTCTACCTGCGGAGGTGCGAGAGACCTCGGAGCATTTCGTAACGATTCTGGACAGCACGCTGCGTGCGCGCCGGACGCTGCTGTACACGCCGGGCATCGATGTTCCCTGTGCCATCGAGCTTGCGCACACCGCCGCGCATCAACGCACGCGCGGCGGCTCGCCGTCAGTTCGCCGGATTCTGCAGGGCGTCTAGTTCGCCGCGCGCCCGAGCGTCGCGACCATAGACGTACTCAAAGAGCGGCGACGCCATGAGCGTGGTGGCGATCGCCATCATCACGAGGATCGAAAACAGCGCCGGGCCGATCACCCCGGCCTGCAGGCCGATGTTGATGATGATGAGCTCCATGAGGCCTCGAGCATTCATGAGGGCGCCGATGCCGAGCGCCGTGCTGTTGTCCTGACCGGAGAGGCGCGCGGCGGCCCAGCAGGCGCCGAACTTCGCCAGTACCGAGGCGGCGAGGATCACCAGGGCCACGAGCAGCAGTTCGGCGTTGTTCACCATGGTGAGCTGGGTGTTGAGCCCGGAGTAGGTGAAGAACATGGGCAGGAGCAGCACGACCGTGAACGGTTCGAGCGTTTGTCGTAGCTGATCGGCGAGGGCGCCTCGCGGCATCACGGTGCCGAGCAGAAAGCCGCCGAACACGGCATGCAGACCGATCAGGTCCGCCACGTACGCCGACAACATGAACAGCATGAGCACGATCGACAGCAGCGTGGGGCTCAAGCCATGACCGAGCGCCTGCTCACGTTCGGCCATGCGGCCAAGCGGCGCGAGCAGCTTCGGCGCGATCAGGAGCATGAACGCTGCGAACACGATGCCGCCGACGATAGCCGTGATCGCAACCCCTGCGCCTGCCCCGAAGCTTGCAAGCACGACTGCCAGGACGCACCAGGCCGCCGCGTCATCGATGGCGCCGGCGGACAGGGACAGCGTGCCCAAAGAGGTGTGACTCAGGCCGCGCTCATGGATGATGCGCGCGAGCATCGGAAACGCCGTGATCGCAATCGCTGCGCCCATGAACAAGGTGGCGTCAAAGCGCGTCGCGTTCTCGGCGAACAATCCCGGCAGCGTCATGAGCCAGGGCGTGCCGACGATGGCGATCAGAAAGGGCGCCGCCATGCCGGAGATCGACACGGCCGCCGCTTTGCCGAGGCTGTGTCTGAAGTGATCGGTTCGAAAGCCGAGCCCCACGAGAAACATGTAGAGACCGACGCCGAGCTGTGCGCCCACATACAAGATGCCCTTGGTTTCGGCGGGGAAGACGATCTTCTGCAGCTCAGGCAGAAACAACCCGAATAGCGAAGGGCCCAGGACGACGCCCGCGATCATCTCGCCGACCACCTGCGGCTGCTTCAGATAGCGTCGACCCAGCCAGCCGACCAAGCGACAGGCAGCCAGGATGAAAAACATCTGCAGGAAGAAGGCAACCGACAGCTTGGCGATCGACACGTGAGCCCCATCGTTCGTTGTAGGCCGACAGGGCGCGCCTGAGCGCGCCGGTGACAGCGTTCGTAATGGCGAGGGTTTATAGGAGACGCGTGCGATCAGCCACAACCTGGCGCCGATTGATTCTCGCTATGGCGAGGCGGGCTGGTCGAGTTGGCCGAGCTGGCCGCTCAAGAACTGATCGTGCGTGGGCAGGTGCTCGACCATGCCCGCAATCGCCGCCTTCGCGGTGCGCAGGGTGGCCTCAATCTGGGAGTAGTCGATGTGGTCGATGCGAGGTGACCAGGCGCGTGGCCGGATGCCCATGCCTTCGAAGACCGATTGCCAGCTCGAGGCGCGAAACAACTCATCCACGCCTTCTCGCGTCGCGCCCTGACTCTTGAACAACTCGATGCGCTCCTGAAGCGAGTCCGGCAGCGGGATCCGTCGGCACGCTTGCCAGAATGGCGAGTCGTCGCGATCGGTGGCGCTGTAGTGGAGCACGATGAAGTCGCGCACCTCTTCGAAATCGGCGGTCATGCGACGGTTGTACTCGCGCGCCAGCGCGGGATCGCAGTCGCTCGCCGGGAAGTAGCGCAGGAAGAAATCCATGCCGCGGGCGATCAGATGCATGGCGGTGGCTTCCAGCGGCTCGATGAAGCCGCTCGCAAGGCCCAACGACAGGCAGTTGAGCTTCCAGAACTCGCGCCGGTGTCCGGTGTTGAAGGGAATGATCCGCGGCTCATCGAGGCTTGCGCCGCCGATATTCCGAAGCAGCGTCGATCGCGCCTCCGCATCGCTGCAGAACTCGCTCGAATAGACATAGCCCTGGCCGGTGCGACGCTGCAGAGGAATGCGCCACATCCAGCCCGACTTCTGCGCGGTGGCGCGGGTGTAGGGCAGCCGCGGCCCTTGATTCTCGGTGCGCGCGGCGATGGCGCGATCGCAGAGCAGATACTTCGACCAGTCGTGCGACTCGACGCCGAGCGTCTTGCCGATCAGCACGCCTCGAAAGCCGGTGCAGTCGATGAAGAAGTCGCCGCGAATCTCACGGCCGTCCTCGAGCACGATGCGATCGATGAAGCCGTTGTCCCGTCGGCGCACGTCGGTGACGCGGCCTTCGGTGCGCTTCAAGCCACGGGCTTCGGCGTACTGGCGAAGGTAACGTGCGACCCGCCCGGCATCGACATGCAATGCATAATTGGCCCCACCGATGGGAGTGTTGCGTGCACGCGAAGGCGGGAAAAAACGACCATTTTCCGCCATGACATTGCAGGGTGAGAAATCCTGCAGCGACGATGCATGTCCCTGCGCCCGGGCCTTGAGCCAGCACTGATAGAAGTCGTAGCTCGCAATCGGCTTGCCGATGCCGCCAAAGGGGTGGAAGTAGGTGTCAGTCCGTCGATGCCAGCCGACGAACTGGATGCCTAACTTGTAGGTGGCGTCGGTCGCGCGGATGAAGTCCTGCTCATCGATCCCGAGCCGGTGGATCAGGCCGACGAACGGCGGCACCGTGGACTCGCCGACCCCGATCGTGCCGATTTCTTCGGATTCGATCAGCTCGATCTCGCACAGCTCGCGTTTCAAGTGATGGCGGAGCATGGCCGCGGCCAGCCAGCCGGAGGTGCCTCCGCCCACCACCACGATTTTCGACAACGGCTGCATTGCCCTACCAGTCCCGGTTCTCGACCATCACGCCGGCAGCGCCGGGCTCACGGGCGCTATTGTAGTTCCAATACGCGGCGCTGCTGGCCTGAATGGCCCTTCGGAGCACGTCGATGGCCTTGTGCCGGGGGTAGCTGACGCGCCAGGCGAGCACCACGGTGCGTTTCGGCGCAGGATCTGTAAAGGGACGGGTCACCAGGATATCGGCTGCGTAGAGCGGGGCATTCGCCGCGCTCTGGGGCAGGATCGTGACGCCCAGGCCCGAGGCGACCATGTGACGTAACGTCTCGAACGTGCTGCCTCTCATCGAGCTGTGTCCTGGATCCTGCGGGCGAAGGTGGGGGAACGCGGTGAGGACCTGCTCCCGAAACGAGTGGCCTTCATCGAGAAGCAGCACCTCGGCGGGATTGAGATCCTGGATATCGATGATCGGCTGGCTTGCGAGCCGGTGCCGTGCAGGCAGCATAACTACCAACGGCTCATCGAAAAGCGGCTGGGTCACGATGTCCGGCTCGCTGAAGGGCGCGGTGAGCAACAGTACATCCAGATCCCCGTTGCGAAGCTTCGCCGCCAATGTTTGTTGCGGCCCTTCCTCGACGAAGAGCGGCATGCCGCTGGCCATCTCTTTGAGCAGGGGAATGAACTGCGGCAACAGATACGGCCCGACGGTGGACAGGGTGCCGAGCGCCACCGGGCCGTTCAGCTGATTTGAATCGCCCGAGGCGACATCTTTGATTTCCGCCGTTCGCTCGAGCACGCCGCTCGCCATGCCGATGATGCGCGCACCCAGCGGGGTGACCATGACGCCTTGCTTGGCGCGCTCGAACAATGTCACACCGAGTTCGTCTTCGAGTTTCTTGACGGCGATGCTCAAGGTCGGCTGGCTGACGTTACATCGCTCGGCCGCACGTCCGAAGTGCTGCTCCTGGCCCAGGGCGACGATGTAACGCAGTTCGGTGAGGGTCATGGCGACGATCGGTGCACGATGCGTCGGATCATAGCAATCCGCCTCGCCGGGCGGGCATGGCCGCCGCACCGATCTCGCGCTTCGGAGGATGAGCGGCGCTACCGGGCGCGGGCCGTCTTAGGGGCTTTGGAGCGCCGCGTGGGATTCTTGAC
Source organism: Steroidobacter gossypii (assembly GCF_016801985.1). GTDB lineage: Bacteria > Pseudomonadota > Gammaproteobacteria > Steroidobacterales > Steroidobacteraceae > Steroidobacter > Steroidobacter gossypii. Next base: position 768,829 of record NZ_JAEVLS010000003.1, read on the forward strand.
CGCCTGGGTCTTCTTGCTGCGCTTGCGAGCCGGGCCGCTCGCCTTGCGCTTGCCGCCCGATGTCTTGCGCGCCTGTTTGCTGCGAACGGTGGGCCGCGCTTCTTCGCGGGCGGCGTACTCGGCGGCGATCGGGTCCTGCTTGGCCTTGCGTCGATTCGCGCCGCGACGTTTCGGGGGTTGATCGTCCTTCAGGGACTTCTTGCGTCGATGTGGCATGGGAACACTCCCAGGGGGCGGATGTGTCGCATCAATTCCTGCTCGAGCATTCGGTTCCGTAAGCACATTCCATGTACTTGAAAAGTGTTCTATGCGCTGCGACACTCGCGCGCATGCATCCCCCCTTGATTTCACGTCTACGTGGATCGCCAGCAAGACCGCGCTCCCGCGTCGTCCTGGTGGGGCTGATGCTGTGCGTGTGGATGGTCGCCTTTGCCTCGCACATCCATTCGGGCGATGAGTTGCCGTCGAATGGGCCGTCCACCGCATGTAGCTTCTGCTTGTCGCTGCCCGCCGGCGCGCCGGCACCCACGCCCACAGCCCTGTCCCGGCTGGTGCTCGTCGCCATCGAGGCCGTCGTCCAAATCGGCGTGCCGCAGATCGCGTTCGATCTTCCTACCTTCTATCTGAGCCAGGGCCCCCCGGCGCTCTGATCCTCGCTGCAATGCTCGTTCGCGCCGTGTTCTTGCGTCGGGCGAGCCTCCCATTGCAGCGCCTTCGCTGAGCTGATTGACCCTTGTTCTTGTCGTGATGCGCCGTGCGCCTCGCGACGAATCGGCTGCGCGTCGTTCGCGCGGTCGCCGGGCAGAGCTTGGATGACACCGATGATGATTGAGCCCGTTGCGCTCACTTGCGACGGTGAGCGTTTGCGTGCATTGGGCGTGCAGCGTGTGATCTCACGTCATTGGAAGCGAGCGATCGCGGGCGCCTCCCATCCTGTCCGGTCCCGAATCTTCGTTTCGTTATTTCGGAGACCCTCATGAGATCTCACAACGTACTGGCCCACGGCACACCCGCCCATCAAGCGTTGGCCCACGGCACATTGGCATGGAGCATTCGCCTGGCGCTCGCAGGCTCGCTGGCAGGCATCGCCTTGGGCGCTCAGGCGCAGGAGCGCGGGGAGGATCGCATCATCGAGACGGTGCGCGTTTCGGCGAGCGCCGTGGATGAGGACCCCCAGAATCTCGCGGCGTCCTACAGCATCCTGGAGGGTCAGGCGTTGTTCGAGCGCTCGCAGCCGACCCTGGGCGATACGCTGAACTCGCTGCCTGGCGTGAATTCAGACACCTTCGGCGGTGGGGCGAGCCGCCCCGTCATTCGCGGCCAGACTGCGCCGCGCGTCGCGGTGCTCTCGGACAGCTCCGTGCTGTTCGATGCTTCCAACATCTCACCTGATCACGCCGTGACGGCGGAGCCGCTTCTGATCGAGCGCATCGAGGTGCTTCGCGGACCTGCGACCTTGCTCTACGGCAGCGGCGCGATCGGCGGCGTCGTCAACGTGCTCGATAAGAAGATTCCGGATCGGTTGCCTGAAGATCGCATCGAAGGCTCCTTCGGCCTGCGTGGCTCGAGCGTGGCCGAAGAGAAGGCGGGCGCCTTCGAGATCACGGCGCAGGCCACCGATCACCTGGTGTTTCATGCCGAGGCGATGATGCGCGATGCCGACAACTATCGCGCTCGCGGACTGGATGAATCCCGCGTCGATGGCACGTTCTCCGAGTCGGAGAACGCGAGCCTCGGCGTGTCCTGGGTCGGCGAGCGCGGATTCCTGGGGCTTGCGTATTCGTATCGCGATGACGGCTATGGCATCCCGGGCCACAGCCATGAGTATGAAAGCTGCCACCCGCACGGCAGCGCGCTGCATTGTGGCGGCCACGAGGATGATGGTGGCGAGGATCACGACCACGATCATGAGCATGAGCATGAAGCGGTCCCGGAGATTTCGTTGCTCAGCAAGCGCGTGGATCTGCGCGGTGAGCTGGCCGAGCCGTTCGCGGGCGTCGAGCGCATTCGCTTGCGCGCAAGTCACACCGACTATCGTCACTATGAGCTGGAAGAGCGGGAGATTGCGACGACGTTCTTGAATGACGGCTATGAGGCTCGCATCGAGGTGCAGCACGCCGAGGTCGGGCCGCTTCGGGGCGTCGTCGGTGTGCAGTACGCCGAGAATGAATTCAGCTCGCTGGGAACCGAGGCGTTCCTGCCCACGGTCGAGAGCCGCACCATCGGCCTGTTTGCGGTCGAGCACATCGAATTGAGCGATGCCTGGCACTTCGAGCTGGGCGCACGCCAGGAGTGGCAGAAGCACACGCCCATCAACGACACTCGCGGTCGGCCCGAGTTCGATGATTCGGCGACGTCAGCGTCTGCGGCGGCGATCTGGCAGTTCGTGCCGGACTACTCACTGACGCTCGCCGTCACGCACTCCGAGCGCATGCCTCACGCGCAGGAGCTGTACGCCCGCGGCATTCACCTCGCGACGAACACGTACGAGTGTGGCCTGATCCCGCATCCCTTGACGTGCGGCGGGCCGGAGAACAACGCAAGTCTGGAGACCGAAACGTCCCGCAACGTGGAGCTCACGCTCAAGAAGAATGTGGGCGATGTGACGTTCGCGGTCGGCGCGTTCCGCAATGACATCGATGACTACATCTACGCTCGCACGCTGGATCAGTTCGAAGACTTCCGGCTGATCAAGTACACGCAGGGTGATGCGAAGTTCACAGGCGTCGAAGCCGAGGCGACGTATCGGGTGAATGAGATGTTCGCCGCCACCGTCTTCGGCGACTACGTCCGCGCTGAGCTCAAAGACGGCGGCAACCTGCCTCGCATTCCCGCCGCCCGCTATGGCACGCGGCTCAATGCAACGATGCAGGCGATCTCCGGCGAGCTCGAGTACTACCGCGTGAATGAGCAGGACGACATCGCGGCGGACTTCGAGTCGGTCACGCCCGGCTACGACATGCTGAATCTCACCTTGAGTTACAGCATGCGCGGCGGGGAGGGCCCGGCGGTGTATCTGCGCGGTACGAACCTGCTCGATGAGGTGGTGTGGAACCATGCGTCGTACCTTGCGCATGTCGTGCCCCTGCCTGGGCGCGGCGTGACGGCGGGGCTTCGGGTGTCGTTCTGATACCGCGGATGAGCCTTCGTTTCGCGCGTCTTGCGAGCGCCCAGGGTGTCATACCGTGGGCGTTCTAAGAACACCATGAACTTATCGCTTTACGAGCGCATCCACGAGCTCCACGGTTCGATGCCTTGGGGCTCGGTGCTGGATGCGGGCACCGGGCCGGGCTCGATGCGGTGGCTGTTGTCGCTTGCGACGACGCGCTGGACGGCCGTGACGGGCTCGCCTCGAATGGCGGAGGTGGTGCGCAAGCAGGTCGGCGAGCAGATGCGTGCGGACGATCGCCTGATCGTGGGCAACTGGCTCGAACCCGAGCTGCTTGCCGGCGAAACCTTCGATGTGGTGCTGGCGGACTATCTGCTCGGCGCCGTCGATGGCTTTGCGCCTTACTGGCAGGATCAATTGTTTCCACGTCTGCGGCCGCATGTCGGGCGTCGTTTGTATGTGGTCGGGCTCGAACCCTACGTCCCTCACGTGCCCACCGATCCGGCGGGTCGCGTTGTTAACGAGATCGGTCGGCTTCGGGACGCCTGCTTGCTCTTGAGCGGAGACCGTCCCTATCGGGAGTACCCGTTGCACTGGGCGCTACGACATCTGGAGCTCGCCAAGTTTCGGGTGCTGGATGCGCAGCAGTTTCCTATCCGCTACGGCGAGCGCTTCGTCCACAGCCAGCTCGACATGTGCGTCCAGGCGCTTCAGAAGCTCCGGGATCGATCTCTTGCCGTCTCCTTGCAATCTCACATCGCAGCCCTGCGCGATCGCGCCCTCGCGTTCGTTGCCCGCGAAGGCGGCATCCGGCATGGATCTGACTATATCGTGGTGGCGGAGCCGGTCTGAGCGTCGCTCGTCATGGTGGCGCTGCAGCCGCCGCGGTGAGGGGGGATACCATGGGATCGCCTGGGGCGAACCGATCAGGCGCGAACCGCGTCTCTCAGTAGTAACTCCAGCCGATCGAATCCTTCGTTCGTCCCTTCGATCCGTTCCTCAACGTCCGTGAAGCCATCGAGCAGGGCGAGCTGTTCCGTGTAGGTCATGTGCGTTCCCTTGCGGCTTGGCTCGAAACTCACCGTCACGAGCGAAGCTGACAGTCGCTTCTCGCCAATGACGAGGTCATAGCCGAAGATGATCCGCTGATCCGGCACGATATCAAAGAACACCTTCTCAACCGAGAGGGTCATGCCATCGGGCAGCCGCACGCGATAATGCTCATGGCCTCCATGCCGGAAGTCCATGCTGAACTCGCTGTCCCTCGCGTCCGTGTGACAGTCCGACCAGCTGAGTTTCGCCTCCACATCGGACCACGCAAAGAACACGTGCGAGGGTGGGGCAGGGAAGTCCCGCTCGATGACGAAGCTCGTATGAGACGCGGATCGCTCCGTCATTTGCTCTCTCCGGTCGAGCCTGCTCCTTTGGCGAGAAACTGCTCCAGCCGATCGAACTGCCGATCGAGCCCGCGCTTGCGCTTCGCAACCCAGGTTTCGATGGCATCAAACGCCTTCGGCGCCAGCGCATAGGTCCGCACTCGGCCCTCCTTGCGCGAGATGACGATGCCTCCCTGCTCGAGCACCGCCAGGTGCTTCACCACTGAAGGCAGCGCAAGCTCCAACGGCTCCGCGAGCTCAGAGACCGACGCGGGCCCCTTCGCCAGCCGATCCAGCATCCCACGCCGACTCTGATCCGCGAGCGCATGAAACATGCGGTCCAATCGCTCGGCATCCTCGATGCGTTGCATGTCAGTTCTCCGATTCAATCCTGCCGCGTACAGAGATGGCGCGTTTTCCGCGGAAATAACGTCTCCCTCGCAGTCTTCTGCCCAGTCTTGTCAAACCCCGCATACTGACTTTCGAAATCCGTGGCGCTCGATACGAAGCGCTTCCTTCTTAGCCGCGTCGCCGCTCCTGCTTGCACGGGGTGCGCTCCGCTCGCACCTAGTCGTGCAGAAAGCGCGCAGGGATATCCTTCTTCAGCGGAAACAGCTCGAAATACGGCCGCGCTTCCTTCAGCACGCGAGCGACGGACGGCCGCGCCATGAGCCTCTCATGATACTCCGCAAGGCGCCGGCAGCTCGCTGGGAAGGGGTGCACGATGCTCGCATAGAACAGCGCCGGCGCCGCTGCGCAATCCGCCATGGTGAACGCATCGCCCGCGGCCCAGACATTATCCGCAAGCTGCCGCTCCACCAGTTCATACGCCATGTCGAGGGTCTCTCTAGAGCTCGAAGTCACGAGCGCATCCCGCTGGGTCTCGGAGCGCAGTTGCTGAGCAACGATTGACTGCATCGGCGACATCACATAGCTGTCCAACAATCGATCCCACAATCGCACGTTGAGTTGCGCATCTCGATCATGCGGCAACAGGGGCACCGGGCCGGGATAGTGCTGCTCCAGATACTCGATCATCACACTGCTCTCCGGCACCGTGCGCCCGAGGCGCTCATCCACCAGCACCGGCATCTTGCCCGTCGGCCAGACCGCGACAAACGCAGCCCTCGACTGCGCATTCCCCAGATCCACGTGCACAGGTTCAAACGGCGTTCGATTCTCGTACAGCGCGATGAGCACCTTGTGACAGTACGAAGCCAGCGGATGCGAATAGAGTTTCAGTGACACAGGCCGTTCCTCGGCGGACGTCGTCCGCTCGCAATTACTTTCCCAGTTGGCAAAGTATTGCGACTTGGACGAAGGAGCGCAAGAACAATTTCACGATTGGGAAAGTATTGCGTCGCTGACGAGATCAACCTGGCCAGGGGGGGCTGCGGTTGGTCGTGTGTCGCTGGACGACTTGCGACTGACGGGTAGCGGGCGAGCCCGGCGAAGGTCACCGACAGCTGATCTGCCATCGAAGGCTGTGCTCGAGGAGCGCGCGCCGGCGCGCTCGGACAAACTTGGAGCTTGCGATTAATTTCGGAAGCCCGCGAAGCGGCAGAACTCGCGCTTCGCGGGCAAGAGGAGGGAAGTGAAACCGCCGTCAGGCCTCTGCCTGTCCGGCGCGTTCGTTCAGCACTCCCCCGGCCTGCAGCCACTTCCGGTCCTGCTCATTTGCGTGCGAGTCTCCTCGGCGGCGCGAATGCGTGCGCGCAGCTGGGTATCCGTCAGGCAGACGGGCTTGGCAAGCCGGCTACCGAGCGTCTTCTCATTCCGGCAGTACAAGGTCTGGCCATCTTTTTCCGTTTTCCGGTACTGCTTGGCAATGCGCTCGAACTCCGCGCTCTCACGGCGCCCCCGCTCGGCCTCATTCTCCTCAGAGGTCACCGCGCTCGTAGTCTCAGTCGCAGGAGTTGCGGAAGAGGCCGACTGGCTGGGAGGAGACGCCGGCGCCGCCTCGGCGGCCTGCTGTTCTTCGGCATGAGCTTGAATGACAAAACCGGCCGCCAGCATGCAGCTCACCAACACATCCCGCACGCACATCCTGAAACGCATGAGACCTACCCTTTTTATCTGATGTGAGAAATCATCCGCCAGTGCATCAGGCGCTGTTCAGCCCGAACGGACCCGCTGCATGACTATATACATCAGGCGCATGGAATGGAGTGGCGCTCTTGACCTATTTATTTTGAGCCGCCCGGCCCGCTCGTGAGCACGATTGCACCGCCTTCGACGCGTCAGTATGGTATGCGCCGGACGATCCAATCGGATCTTGCACAGGGAGCGAACATGCGGCGAGCATGGTGGATTCGTGGAATCACGATGGTTGTCGAGACTGCCCCGCCATGCTGCCTGTCAGTGCATTCCGCGGAGCCTTGCCATGAGTCGCAATCCTGATCGCAAAGACGAGCTGATCCATATCCGCGCTTCCGCAGCTACGAAAGAGTTCCTCAATCGTGCCGCCACTCTGCGGGGTCAAAAACTCCCTGAGTTCATACTCGAGAGCGCGCGTGCGCGCGCCGACGAGACGATTCTCGATCAAAGTCTCTTCTTGCTTCCGCCCGGCGCCTACGAGCGGTTCGTCGCCATGCTGGATGCCCCCGACACGCCAAAGAAGGCGGTCCGTGCGCGAATGCGACGCAAGCCTGTCTGGCAAGAGTAATATCAGCGGCGAGATCTCCGTCGTAGCGAGACCTCCGTGGAGGTCGGTTGGCCCCAGTCTCTGCGTCGATGCTCGTTTGTCCGCCGCAGCGCCGCTATCGGGAGCGGGTCTGCCGGACGCCGCTCACACTTCGCATCGAAGTGATCGGCATTCCTTGACAGGGCCGCGGTGCATTACGCAAAATCGCGCGCCTTCGATTTGACCCGCCTGTTCCCCGGTAGCTCAGTGGTAGAGCGACGGACTGTTAATCCGTTGGTCGCTGGTTCGAGTCCGGCCCGGGGAGCCACCTTCACGCGTGTAGGCAATCGCTGGCGCTTCAGGGCCCCTGGGGCATCCTCCAGCGCGACGACGAAGTCGCCAGGGCGCCGGTCATCCTCCAGCCATTTCAAGTAGTAGGCCTGCTTGTGCTCGACGAAGCGCAGAGCCGCCTGAAGTTCGGCGATATGCGCGGCGGTTCGCGCGTGATGGGCATCCAGCAGCGCGAGCCGTTCCCGGATGGTCTTCTTCCCCTGAGCGGCAAGGCTTGCGTACCGGCGCATCTCGCGCACGCTCATGCCGGCGTAGCGCAGGCGGACCAGGAAGAGCAGCCAGCTCACGTGGTGTGTGTTGTAGACGCGCCGCCCGCCGGGATCGCGAGTCACGCCCGGCATCAATCCCTGCTTCTCATACCAGCGGATCGTGTGCACGCTGCGGCCGGTCTCGCGAGCGAGCCGGCCGATATGAAAGCGCGTGCTGTTTGAACTCATGCCGTGGCCCAGGCGGGTGGCTCGAGCGCGGAGGACACGAGCTCCGTATCGAGATATTCGGTGAGCTCCACCATCTTGCCCTCGCGCATGCGGATGACCATACAGTAGGTGTTGCAGTAGGGCTTGCCGGCCTTCGTGGTCACGTTCCCGCGACTCTCCACCACGACATAGTCGCCATCGGCCAGGATGCGCTTCGGCGAGTTGGTGTACCGGGCGCCAAACTGCGCGAACAACGGCCCGATGAGTCGCTTACGCACATCCGTCTTGCCTGCAAACGTGCCCGACCAGGCGGTCGTGCCCATCATGTGCCAGGTGAAGTCATCCGCCATCGCGTCACCGAAGGGCTGCCGCTCACCGCGTGACAGCGCCTCCATGATGTGGGTAACGATGGCTCGATTGCTTTCTGTAACGCTCGTCATAGGTCGCCTCCTTGAAGGTTGCGACCTGCTTCTTACGACCTAGAGCACGCTCCAGGTCAAGCGATCATCAAGCAGCCTGGGCGGCCCGGAGCGTCTTTTCCATGCGCTTCAACGCTTCCTCGAGCGTCTGCATGCTGGTCGCGAACGACAGCCGCATGTGATTGGGCGCGCCAAAACCGCTGCCCGGAACGACCGCGACGCCGCCATGAATCAGCAGGTGCTCGGCGAAGGCATTGTCATCCTTCGCGCCGACGATCTTCATCGCCCGCTCCACGTGCGCGAACGCGTAGAACGTGCCCGCGCCTTCGAGGCAGGTGACCCCAGGGAGCTTATTCAAGCCTGCGACCACGAAGTCGTGGCGCTGCTTGAAATGCTTGTTCATCTCGCGCACGCAGTTCTGATCGCCGTTCAGCGCGGTGATCGCCGCCTTCTGCGCGATCGAGGAGGGGTTCGAGGTGCTCTGGCTCTGGATCGTCGACATCGCCGTGACGAGTTCGATCGGACCACCGCAGTAGCCGATACGCCAGCCCGTCATCGCGTACGCCTTCGACACGCCATTGGTCGTCACGATGCGCTCGTACAATTCAGGGCACACCTGCGCGAGTGTGGCGAACGGTTCGCTCGCCCAGTAGATGTGCTCGTACATGTCATCGGTGCAGATGATCACCTGCGGGTGTTTGGCGAGCACATCGCCGAGCGCGCGCAGTTCTGCGGCCGTGTACGCAGCCCCCGTCGGGTTGCTCGGGCTGTTGAGGATGAACAGGCGCGTCTTCGGGGTAATGGCGGCCTCAAGCTGCGCAGGCGTCAGCTTATAGCCCTGATCGGGACCGGCATACGGGGTGACCGGCACGCCGTCGGCGAGCAGCACCATGTCTGGATACGACACCCAGTACGGCGCCGGGATGACGACTTCATCGCCCGGATCGACCACGGCGAGAATCAGATTGAAGATGGTCTGCTTCGCGCCGGTGGACACCAGGATCTGGTTGCGCTTGTACTCCAGGCCATTCTCGCGCTTGAACTTCGCGATGATCGCGTCTTTGAGTTCCGCCACGCCTTCGACCGGCGTGTAGCGCGTGAAGCCTTTGCGAATGGCTTCAACGCCCGTGTCCGCGATGTGAGCGGGCGTATCGAAATCCGGCTCGCCGACGCCCAGGCCGATGATGTCCTTGCCCTCGGCTTTCAGCTGCGCGACCCGTCCGGTCAGGGCGACCGTGGGGGAGGGCTTCACACGTTGGACGCGCTTTGAAACTGGTAGACTCACGGTGACACTCAACGAGCTTGGGCCGACCTGAAGAAACGGAAAATCCCTGACAAACGACGGGATGTTTTCGTGCGATTGTAGTGTGATTCAGCGTCAGGCTCTATACGAACCGGCCATCTCCGCCTGGAAAAGCGCCGTTTGAGCCCTATCTCTTCGGATCCGCCATGCCAGTATCCCCGCGCTCGCTGCAGACCATGACCGATAAGCCCGCCCAGACGCCGTTCCAGCTGAAGGGCGAATTCAAGCCTTCCGGGGACCAGCCCACGGCCATCGCCCGGCTGATCGAAGGCATCGAGGCGGGTCTTGCGCACCAGACGCTGCTCGGCGTGACGGGCTCCGGCAAGACATTCACGATTGCGAACGTCATCCAGAAGATCCAGCGCCCGACGCTGGTGCTTGCGCATAACAAGACGCTGGCCGCGCAGCTGTACGGCGAGTTCAAGGAATTCTTCCCTGACAACGCGGTGGAATATTTCGTCTCGTATTACGACTACTACCAGCCCGAGGCGTACGTGCCGTCCTCGGACACGTATATCGAGAAGGACTCCTCGATCAACGAGCACATCGAGCAGATGCGCCTGTCGGCGACCAAGGCGATTTTAGAGCGGCGTGACGCGATCATCGTCGCCACCGTCTCTGCGATCTACGGCCTGGGCGCGCCCGAGACGTACCTGTCGATGGTGCTGCATCTGTCCCGCGGCGAGCACATCGATCAGCGCGCCATCCTGCGGCGGCTCACCGACATGCAGTACAAGCGCAATGAGCTCGATCTCACGCAAGGCACGTATCGCGTGCGTGGCGATGTGATCGACATCTTCCCTGCCGAATCCGAAAGAGAGGCGCTGCGGGTGGAGTTGTTCGATGATGAGATCGACTCGCTGCTCTTGTTTGATCCCTTGACCGGTGAGATCAAGCGCAAGATCCCGCGCTACACCGTGTTCCCCGGCACGCACTATGTGACCCCGCGCGATCGGCTCGTGACGGCGGTGGATCAGATTCGCGATGAGCTGCATGACCGGCTCATTGAGTTGAAGAACGCCGGCAAGCTCCTTGAGGCGCAGCGCCTGGAGCAGCGCACGCGCTTTGACATCGAGATGATCCGCGAGCTCGGTTACTGCAACGGCATCGAAAACTACTCTCGCTTTCTGTCCGGCCGTGAGCCGGGCGAGCCGCCGCCGTGTCTGTTCGACTATCTGCCGCAGGATGCGCTGCTCGTCATCGATGAAAGCCATCAGACCATTCCGCAGCTCGGCGCCATGTACAAGGGCGACCGCTCGCGCAAGGAGACGCTGGTGGAGTACGGCTTCCGCCTGCCTTCAGCGCTCGACAATCGACCGCTTCGCTTCGAGGAGTGGGAGCGGCTTGCGCCGCAGACCATCTTCGTGTCCGCAACGCCCGGTCGCTATGAGCTCGAGCATTCGGCGGGCGAAGTGGTCGAGCAGCTGGTGCGCCCGACTGGGCTCGTCGATCCGGAGGTCGAAGTCCGTCCGGTGCGCACGCAGGTGGACGATGTGCTCTCGGAGATCAAGCTTCGGGTCGCCAAGGACGAGCGTACCTTGATCACCACGCTCACCAAGCGCATGGCCGAGGATCTCACCGAGTATCTCGATGAGCACGGCGTGAAGGTGCGCTACCTGCACTCGGACATCGATACGGTCGAGCGCATGGAGATCATCCGCGATCTGCGCCTCGGCAAGTTCGATGTGCTGGTCGGCATCAATCTGCTGCGCGAGGGCCTCGACATGCCGGAGGTGTCGCTCGTCGCCATTCTCGATGCGGACAAGGAAGGATTCCTGCGCTCGGAGAACTCGCTCATCCAGACCATCGGTCGCGCCGCGCGCCATTTGAACGGCAGGGCGATCCTGTATGCCGACAACATCACCGGATCGATGAAGAAGGCGCTGGATGAGACCAGTCGCCGTCGCGCGCGACAGATTGCCTTCAACGAGGCGAATGGCATCACGCCTCGGGGCATCAAGAAGGCGGTCGCGGACATCCTGGAAGGGGCGTATTCGAATGCGGATCGCGGCCCGGTGAGGAAGGTAGCAGAGGCGACGCCGGACTATTCGGCCCTGTCGCCTGATCAGGTCCTCCGGCGCATCAAGAAGCTCGAGCAGGAGATGCTCAAGCACGCACGGAACCTCGAGTTCGAGGAGGCGGCGAAGTTGCGGGATCAGATCAGCCAGTTGCGGAAGTCGAGCCTGGGGTTGGTGGCGAGCAAGGCGGGATAGCCGGCGCGTGACCACGACCGGCCCGGTCGCAAGTCTTTGGTTATCAAGCAGAAAGCATGGTGCGCGCGACAGGGATCGAACCTGTGACCCCTACCATGTCAAGGTAGTGCTCTACCGCTGAGCTACGCGCGCATTGGGTGCGGATCGAAGGGGGCGGAAGAATAGCGGCGAGTCGCGCTGCTGGCAAGCAACGATAGAGGCGCATTTCCGATCTGACCATGAGGGGTGGGGTTAGAGCGCGGTATTCGCGCTGACTCAGGAGTGTCGGTTCTCCGGCGCAATGGTCCCGCCGGTACAGGATTTTGACGCCAGCCCGCATTTGGCTGACCGAGGGATCACAGCAGAGCAAGTTCTCGGCAGGCGATCATTCGGCTGCTCGTGTGGCGGATGGTCATCGACCGGGCGAATCGATGATCTGCAGTAGTGGCGTGTCACCTGCGATGACTTCCGTCGAGCGCTGGAGCCGACCATTGATATTGACACGACGATCATTCCGTCGCCGTCCCCGTCCCCAACGTTGACGATGATGGCCATAGTTCTCCTCGGCGCGGTCTGCACGAGAGATCAGGCTTCAATGAAAGGTTGCAACGGCGACTCGTGTGTATGTTTGTATGAGAGACACAGAGAGGTCTGTGCGAAGCCGCAGATGAAGTGCACCGAATATCCGAGACAAACCCTTATCCCGGTGCATCATGACGTCGTGATGCGAAAACAGATGTTTCGCACTGTCCAGCACATCGTGTGCGTAGTCTTCCCAAGTGAAAATGTTTCATATCAATGGCACTTTCAATCCAGGGCGCAACGCTGGGCAACACCGGTCCTTCAAGCAGGGGCACTCCTGGAGATCAAAAGCATGGCGGCGAAATTCGAAGCTGATCGTGAACCCCTCGTTACGGCGGCTGTGGAGTGGTATGTCCGACTGCGCGACGGTATTTTGACAGCCGCAGAACGCAAAGAGCTGATGAGTTGGCTCCAGAAACCCTCGCACTGCCGCGAGTTAATGGCGATTGCGAGGATGGACGGAATGGTTCTGGGGCGTGAGATGACGGGTTGGCATACCCGCAATCGGCGTCGTATCCACTGAGCGGTTGGCAGGGCGCGGGTATCATCGATGCGCTTACGCGAAATATCTCACCGACGGGGCAGTGGCGATTTGAAGCGATAGCCTGCATTTCTGCAGACACAGCTTGCCAGTCCGGGCGGACTTGCCCCATTTCTCGATCAGGCACATCAACTCGATTCTTCCGGCACCTGGACGCAAACCTGAAGTGCGGGATCGGTCGCGGCTTGCGTATTGGCCCGATGGACAATAGGGGAACAGGTGCGATTCCTGTCGCGCGCCCTCATCTTTGTGCCCTGTAGTCAGGACCTGCATCCCAGTTGATCCCCTGTGAGTAAGGGTTGGCTGCCGACACTCACGCGTGTCTCCCGAGTCAGGTGCCATTGGGATCAAGATTGCGGCACAGCCGATCGAGGCGATCGCTTTGGCGTGACGATGCTCCGCTCCGTGGAGATGCTCCGCATTCCTCATGCAACCCTTGTCCGATCTGTCGTACTGGCAGTTTGATGACGAACGACTCACCTCCTGTTCGCTGGTGATTGCCTACGTACGCCGCGCAGACGATCCACCATCCTGCGTGGCCTCGGCGGCTTACCACTTCATGCCAACTGATGTTGTTCGCGCATCTCTTCTGTTCGACTGGGAAGATCGATTCTGCTCGTTGGAAAGCGTTGAGCAAACTTCACCGTCCTGCGATTCGTATAGATCGATCCGAATCGGTCGCGTCATCACACTAGAGCATCGCGACGTGCAGATTGCAGGTACGATGAACGAGCGCTGAGGCAGCTGTCTGTCCTCCACCATTTCTGCGGACGAGAACGCATAGGAATGAACGACGAAGTTCCCGATTTCCGACTCAGCGCTGCTCGATTGTCATTCTTTGTGAGCGTCGAGATGAAGCTCAGATCTCTCTTCAAAGGCGCACGCGCTTCGTCGTTCAACGGAAACGCGATTGAGGGATTCGCAGATTTCGTCCGAAATCTTCTTGATGGAAACCTCTGAACATCGAGCGGTTGCGGTCTTTCGGAAGGTCGCGCGCCGATCGTCACGGGCGCTGCGGCCCAGGATCCTCATGGAATCGCGCCGCGGGGGTTGATGCTTCTCGTCCGCAGCACTATCGAGTTGGCGCACCAACAAACAAGATCGCCTGGGTCTAAACGTTCATACACGAACCAATCGAACGATTGGTTCCTGAGTGGTTCCAGATGACGCGATATCTGATTCCAACTCGCATGGCTGAACGCACGGAGGCTCAACCGACCCAGCGCCTGCCCGCAGCCACAGATCAGGATCAGGATGAAAGGTGTGCCGTCATGGGTGATGCGTGAGCCGCACGTAAATGAGAGTCAGAATTGCGGATGAGCCGGTCATATGCATTACGGACCAGCAGGGAAGTCCGGCTCCTCGACGATCTCACCGTCACGCGCTTGTCTGGGAGCCGCATTCGATGGATTGACTTACAACAACAGGTAAGTGCGCGTGAGCGGAGTTCAGGGCATCCGGCATGTCCGTGTTCTTGTCATGGAAGAGTGCGTGCATATGCTCACATGTGCCCGTACTCCTGACGCTGGTCAGCGCTGCATGCATCGCTGCTTCCCGTACTGACGCCCCGCCCATCGGCGATGAGAATGAAATTCGATTCTCTCTCTCCGCCGGCGTCCGGCCGGCTCGTGAACATGCCGAAAGTCTCCGTGTTTTCACCGGTTACGAAGCCAAACCGGGTGAGTGCGGCAATGTAGTGCTCGGTCCGCTGCCGGAAGGCGAATATACGGGCGAGGAGGCATGGCGAGCCTTGGTAGGTCGCGTATGTCGCCTTGACGATCGGCTTGACGCGAAATCCGGCAAGATACAAACGTTTGCAAATATGCACGAGTGCACGTGCAGTTTTGGATTCCCGCCATACACGCCTGTGGAGCCTCGCAGCCTGCAGGTGACGAGTTCTCCGCTACCAATGCTGGGCGAATCCATTCCGAGCAAGGTTGTTGTGATCCATCGCCGAAACATCGAGGAGACCGGCGCTGCCAGCGTTCCTGATCTCCTGCGTTACGTGTCTCAGACTGCTTTCCATCGTGGTTCAGGATTTCGTGGCTCGGGGGCTCAGTTCGCCGAGCTTCGTGGACTGGGCGCAGAATATACATTGGTCCTAGTCAATGGACGTCGCACCTTCGGTACCGCATCTGACCTCACGACCAGCGCCTTCGATCTCTCAGCCATTCCCATCAGTGCAGTGAAGCGGGTTGAGATCAGCATGGACGCCAATTCCCTGCTGCATGGAATGGACGCGATCGGTGGCGTGGTCAACCTGGTATTGAACGACAGCGTCGAGGGCGACGCGACAGTGAGGCATGATTACCTCGCCGGCGGAGGTTCACAGACACATGCATCGCTCAGCGGCGGCAAGCGAGGTGATCGTGGCCGAATGGCAGTCTACTTTGACTATCAGCACTGGAACGAATTGCTGGGACGCGAACGAAACCGATGGAGTAACCAGGATTTCGCACGCTTTGGAGGGCGAGACTATCGTTCGAGATTCGCTTATCCCGCGAACGTGACCTCGCTGAATGGTGAAGACTTGCCTGGTCTAGGTTCGTCTATTGCTGTCGCCGCAGTGGATCCGGACACAGGCTTGTTCGATTTCCGGCCCAGGGAAGAGAATCGCACGAGCCTCAGAGCGTTCCAGTCCATCGTTCCTGAAGGATACCGGGCAACGTTGTGGGCGAACGGCTCGTTGAACCTCGGGCGCGCGGTTGCGAAACTCGAACTGCTCGCGAGCGAACGCGAGAACGAGTTGCAACTCAAACCAGCGACCTCGCCAGGATACATTTGGGGCCCGAATCATCCGGAGAACCCATTCGATGTGCCGGTCAGGGTCGAAGCATCATTCTCCGGGTTACCTGCGAGTCGCCAGCAGTACACGACGAACTCGGTGCGCGCCGTCGGCGAGATTGCTGGCCCGCTCGGTGACTGGGACTACACCGCCTTCGTCGTTTACTCCAATGAAGAGGCAGAGGCGCGTATGCGCAACGTGCCCGATGAAGTTGCTCTCGCCGATGGCTTGATGGGAGATGACCCCAGCGAAGCCTTGAGTCTGTATAGCACCATACGACTCACCACGTTTCCGCCAGATCTGTTTGTGAACCCGCCGGCGGCCCGATACGACACTAGTGCAACTCACTTCCAAGGATCGTTGCGCGGCTCCCTCCTTGAGCTTCCGGCAGGTCAGCTGATTGCACATCTGGGCGCGGAGTACCGAGACGAGCGGATGAACTTCGATACGAGTATTCGTGGAGCACAACGCGATGTACGCTCCGCTTTTGCACATGTGAGTCTGCCGCTGGTCGATCCCTCGATGCACGTAAAGGGAGCATACGACCTACGACTGCTGATGGGCGCGCGATCGGATCACTATGACGACGTTGGCACTGTCACGAAAAAGCAGCTGGGGATGGCGTGGCGGATGACCGAGGCGCTGACTTTGCATGTCGCGACGAGTCAGTCGTTCCGTCCACCCTCGTTGGTCGATCTGTACTTCCCGCGGGTTTCGATGACGACGGAGCTCTTCGATCCAAAGCGCAGCGAAACAGCGCCAGTGGAGTTGATGACGGGTGGCAACCCGCAGCTCCGTCCATCCACCGGACGGTCCACCAGTCTCGGTCTCTCATTCCAGTCGCGCAGCGGCTTGAGCTCATCTGCCGAGTATTGGCGCATCAGAGTTCGGGACCACATCAAACTGTTGGCTCCAATGACTCTGCTGGCGCACGAGGACGGCGCATTGTTTGGCCGCATCGCGCGAGCCGCGCCAACTGAGGAGGACCTGGCTGCCGGTCGACCGGGAAGATTGACTCGCGTGGACAACTCGCGAGCCAATGTGGGTGGCGCGTTCGCCGAAGGCGTGGATCTGGGCGCCGAAATACCCATCGAGACGCAGATTGGCACGTTCACGCCACGAGTCGCAGTAACGCTCACCGACAGGTTCGAGTATGGCGATCTGCCGACCGCGACGGTGCAGATGGAAAATCGCGTGGGCGTGGCCTCTGAATATGGAACGATTCCGGCACAACGAGGTGTGTTCTCGGTGACCTATGATGGCAGGGCATTCAGCGCATCAGTCCACGCGCGCGTGATTTCCTCCTATCGGGACAGGGATTACGCAACAGGTATGCCGATGCAGAGACGGGTCCCACGTAGCACCATCCTGGATCTGAACATTTCCAAAGCCATCTCGGATCACCTTCAAGTGACGCTGGGCGCCTTCAACGTGACAAACAGGGAGCCGCCCTATGCATTTATGGGTGGCCCCCTAGGTTTCGATAGTTCACAAGGCTCGCTCGAGGGGCGTGAACTCTACGCGACGATCAGCAGGAAATTCTAGGAAGCCGGGGTACGGTCCGCGTCCAAAGAAATGGTCGGGGTACTCCTGTGAGATCCAGTGCTGCTTGGTTTCTGCAGTCACCTCGCCCAGATCAATCATTTCAAGGGCGTTGTCATGCTGAGCTTTCATGGCGCAGATCCTCCGATTGAGATGATCGCGCAAGATACGGTCCTTACGTGCATGGACTGGGTCAATACGTACTCGGGTCTCACGCAGAGCACCCGCTGATAAACATGATGAAAGTGTCCCTAGACGGGGTTAGGGTGCGCCGCAGACCACCAGCGGATCAACATAGATCGCGCGCTGCGTTGCCGAAATGGGCTGGACGTACGCTCCATCCGGTCATCCCAAGGATTCCGCCTGCAAAACAGCGGCTAGGGGCAACTGCATAACAACGACTTGTTGAGCTCTCGCCTGGGCGATCAGCGGAAATGATAAGGGCGAGCATGCTCAACGTATGAGCAGCGAAGACGTCGAGCCCGGGGTGGGTCTGTTACTGAATTGGGTTGCAAGTGCTGCGCGCGGTGTGGTGGAAGCGCTGCGACGTGCAGGAGTCTGAAGTGGCCGATGGAATGTCTCATGAGTCAGAGCCCCAGAGTGCGTCGGAACGGGAAGCGACGAGGCGGAAAGCTGAGGTGATCGAACTGCCAATGAATTGGAGATCAAAGAACAATCTTCTCAAGCTCGCCAGACTGGGGCTGACGCCGAAGGAAAAGTGGCGTCGAAACATCGCGGTTTGCTGCATCGTGCTCGCGACATCGGTGGGTCTGGCCTATACGTTGGGCGCTTGGAATGCAATTCGTGCATTCGTGGATAGAGGCGCGATCGTGCAGATTCCGACTCGCGTGAATGCAAGTGCGAGCACGCTCGATAGCGCGTACCAGATCACGTCAGATGAAGGCGGCACCCAGACGTTCGAGGACGGCACGGATGTCGAGTACGCGGCGCACACCACCGTGGAAGTCGATTTCTCGGCAGGTCGACGTGTGGTTCGTCTTCGCGCGGGCAGCGCTACGTTCAACGTGGCGAAGGATCCTCGTCGGCCATTCATCGTGTTGGCGGATGGGTTGAGTGCGACTGCCGTGGGTACGAAGTTCGATGTCACTGTCACTCCAACTGTCCGAGTGCGTGTTTACGAGGGAGTGGTGGCGGTGGCGGAAGGACAGGTCAAGGCCGGGCAAATGGTAAGAAAGCTGAAGGCAGGAGAGGAATACGAGCGGCCGCGCTAGCTCAGGGCTCGCATCGGTATCTCCTAGCGGGGCTCAGACATTCTTTACGTCCGCTATACGCGGGACAATCGCGGGGACGAGGTCGCTCAAATCCATGTGGAGCGGCTGATTAAATCTAAGGCGGCCGAGCGTGAGACGATGAAGAGAGTCGGCGCTGGTCCTGTCGTTTCGCCGGGTGCCGAGTGAACTCGAGAGGTGCTCGCAAGGCTCGCTTCGAGGTCCGGCGATTGAAGCACTTTAACATCCCATCGCACCTCATCGGTCCGATGGGGCGACAGAGATGACGCCGTCACATCTGAAACACGACAAGCTGTGTTCACAAGGTAACTTCGCGGCCGAGGCCACGACGCCTGGCGGCGGCATAAAGCTCGAAAGCGACGAAGAGGTCATAGATCGCTGAGCCGACCGTTTTATATACCGTGGTGCGAGCGACATCGATATCCCGTTCGCCCGTTACGCACTCGGCGATCGAAAACACGTTTCCATCGCTCAAGATGTTTCTTCGCAGCGCATTGATCACATCGCCCGCCTCATGGCGGGCATGCTCTGAATCGACCGCGAGGCTACCTGCCAATCGATAAATCGAATCCGGCAGTTCCTGCATGGCGGGCCGGAAGGATCCGACGCTGATGAAGTGTTTGTTCTGAAGCAAAGCCGGCTCATCCGGCAGCACAGGCTCGGTGGAAGTCGTCGCCGCGATCACGAGGTCGGTGCGGTCGAGGAGCGCCCGAACACTGCCGCAGGCGGTGATGCGCACGCCTGGCGCATGGCGGCCCACTGTCGCTGCGAATCGATCGAAGGCGGCTTGCGACCGTGCGTAAGCGAATACCTCCTCGATCGGGCGCACCGCGCAGGTATAGATGGCCTGCCATGCTCCCTGGACGCCGCAGCCGATGATTCCAACCGAAGCCGTTTGCGCAGGAGAGAGATACTTTGCGCCGAGCGCGCCCACGGCGCCGGTGCGTTGGGCGGTGAGTGCGGCGGCGTTCAACAGGGCGAGTGGCGCGCCGGTGTTGCGGTCATTGAGAATCATGACGCCACTCGTCACCGGCAGATGACGGTCTTTGTTACCCGGGACCACAGAGACTACTTTGACGCCCACGCCGCCTGCGGCCGCCGCAGGCATGGTGAGCAACGAGTTGTCGTCCCAGTCGAGGTGCAGCCGTTGCGGTGCGGCGAGCGCGCCCGAGGCTTGTGCGCGCAAAGCCGCCTCGACCGCGGCAATGGTCTCCAGAGGTGAGATCAGACCCGTCAGATCTCGTTCGGCAAGGACTAGCATGGCGGCGATATCTTCCAAAGGGAGCTATGTGTGCGGCGGATGCGGAGGTCTTCCGTTTCTCATCATACTTCGCACGGTTTATTGGTCATTTCGAGCATCTGGCGCCGCAAGCGCGGTATCACGCGCCGCCGTCGGATTTCTATCGGAAATTGAAGCCACCACCCAGCGCATCGTTCGGGTCGAGATAGAACTCATTCCGACCGATGATGTGCGCCGTACCGCTCACCTCCGGAATGATGGCGGCGTGCGGGCCGAACTGCGTCGCTTCGACCGCTCGCACCGTCATCGCGCTGCCCAGGATGCTCTCGATGATGATGGGCTCCCCGAGCGGGAGTTCGCCGCGGGCGTGGTGCAGCG
This sequence comes from Steroidobacter gossypii, assembly GCF_016801985.1. Taxonomy (GTDB): domain Bacteria; phylum Pseudomonadota; class Gammaproteobacteria; order Steroidobacterales; family Steroidobacteraceae; genus Steroidobacter; species Steroidobacter gossypii. Next base: position 788,936 of record NZ_JAEVLS010000003.1, read on the forward strand.
CCGCCCGCGCACTCACGCCGGAGCCGGTGGCAGAGCGATCGAGCTCTCCATCGGCAAAGATGCAAACGTTTCGACTGTGATGTCCCGATTGGTGCGGCGGCCCGGTGAAGATCGTACCGTAGAGAAATGAAAGCTCGGCTTCGAACGGATGCTCGATGCGACTTGTCGCCATCACCGCATGCTTGATCCGACGCCCAGCGTCGATGAGCTGATTGAACTCGCGGGGAATCAGCTCAAAACCAAACGGCCGGGCGTCGACCAGGGCGTAGAAGGCGCCGCCGTAGGCGAGGTCATAGCGCACGCAACCGAGCCCCGGCACGTCGATTTGCTGGTCACGCTGATAAGCGAAGGAGGGGACGTTGCGGAAGGACACCTCTTTGACGCGCTCACCCGACATGGTAGCCGTGGCGTGGATGCGACCGGCAGGAACGTTGAGGATCAGTTCGCGGCGAGCACCGCTGCGGGCGATCAGGCCGGTGTCGAAGACGAGCGTGGTGATGGCGATGATGGCATGCCCGCACATGGTGCTGTAGCCCTCGTTGTGCAGGAAGAACACATCGAGGTCTGCATCGCGCGAGGCGGTGATCACCGCGCCATACATATCCGCGTGGCCGCGCGGCTCCCAGATCGTGGCGAGCCGGAGGTGATCGTAGCGGTCCCGAAAGTACGCGCGCTTCTGCAGCACCGTCTCGCCAGGAAGCTCGGGGAGCCCGCCGGTGAAAATGCGCAAGGGTTCCCCACCGGTGTGCATCTCTACGCTCGTGACGCGTTGAAACCGTGCGGGCGGTTGCCAATCCCAGTGTTCGAAGACGCCCATCATTGCCCTCTCATCTGTGGTCTCGGCGGGTTTCGCATGAGGATGCCGATTCCGATGATGCCTGCCTGGCGACGTATGAAGACCGTTCATCTGCGCTTCAATGGCCCGGAAGAATCGTCCATCAACTGACGCGAGCTGCCTGATCCGCTTCGTTGGGCGGGGCGTGCCGCTATCCTGCGCTCGATTCCATCCGCGCTCGATCCCATCCCGGGGCCCCCCTTCCCCCGGCACTGGCAGGTGCGGGTGCGGTTGCCTGCCATGACGACGCCGGGCATACTCCGCACCCTTTTCCCCACGCTTAACGACCTGAATTCCCTGGCTTATGCCTGTAATCACCCTCCCAGACGGAAGCCAACGCAGCTACGCAGAGCCCGTCTCGGTCGAGAAAGTCGCCGCCGACATTGGCGCGGGCCTCGCGAAGGCGGCGCTGGCGGGCAAGGTGGACGGCCGCCTGGTCGATACCTCGCACGTCATTGATGAGGATGCGAGCCTCGCGATCATCACGAGCCGCGACGCCGAAGGCGTCGATGTCATCCGCCATTCCACCGCGCACCTCCTCGCGCAGGCGGTGAAGCAACTGTTTCCCGAAGCACAGGTCACCATTGGCCCGGTGATCGAAGATGGCTTTTATTACGATTTCGCCTACAAGCGCCCGTTCACGACCGAGGATCTCGCGGCCATCGAGGCGCGCATGCACGAGCTCTCCGAGGCCGATCAGAAGGTCACGCGCCGGGTGATGAGCCGCAATGATGCGGTCGAGTTCTTCCGCAATCAGGGCGAGATCTACAAGGCCGAGATCATCGCGAGCATTCCGGAGAAGGAAGAGATCAGTCTGTATGGGCAGGGCGACTGGGTCGATCTGTGCCGCGGCCCGCACGTGCCAAGCACGGGCAAACTGAAAGCGTTCAAGTTGATGAAGGTCGCAGGCGCGTATTGGCGCGGCGATTCTCGCAACGAAATGCTCCAGCGCATCTACGGCACCGCCTGGGGCGATGAGAAGTCGTTGAAGGCGTATCTGACTCGCCTCGAAGAGGCTGAGAAGCGCGACCACCGCAAGCTGGGTAAGGAACAGGACCTGTTCCATTTTCAGGAGGAAGCGCCGGGCGCCGTGTTCTGGCATCCGAAGGGCTGGACGCTCTTCCAGACCCTGATCGCCTACATGCGGGAGTACCAGGGCAGGGCCGGCTGGCAGGAAGTGAGCGCGCCGGAGGTCATGGACATCAAGCTCTGGAACGCCTCGGGGCACCTTGCGACCTTCGGTGAGAACATGTTCTTCACCGAGCTGCCGGACAAGCGCAAGTTCTGCTTGAAGCCCATGAACTGCCCGGGTCACGTGCAGATCTTCAATCAGGGCATTCGCAGCTACCGCGATCTGCCGCTGCGCTTTGCGGAGTTCGGCAAGGTGCATCGGTACGAGCCTTCCGGTGCCTTGCACGGCCTCATGCGGGTGCGCGCCTTCACCCAGGACGATGGCCACAGCTTCGTCGCGCTCGATCAGCTGTTCGATGAAGCGGTGAACCTGACCCGACTGATCCTGGGGATCTATGCCGATTTCGGCTTCACTGACGTGCGCATCAAGTTCTCGGATCGTCCGCCGAAGCGGGTGGGGTCGGATGAGGTCTGGGACACGGCGGAAGCTGCCCTCAAACAAGCGGTTACAGCCGCCGGCCTCGAATACACCTTAAATCCGGGCGAGGGCGCGTTCTACGGCCCCAAGCTTGAATTCGTGCTTCGGGACGCCATTGGGCGGGACTGGCAGTGCGGCACCCTGCAGGTCGACTTGAACATGCCGGGCCGGCTGGGGGCGCACTATATCGGTGAGGATGGCCAGAAGCACACCCCGGTCATGTTGCACCGGGCCATGTTTGGCTCGCTCGAGCGCTTCACGGGCATCCTGATCGAGCATTTCGCGGGCAAGTTGCCGACCTGGCTCGCGCCGGTGCAGGCTGTGGTGCTGAACATCACCGACGGCCAGGCCGAGTACGTGCGTAGCGTCACTGAAACCCTGAAAAATCAGGGGCTTCGGGTCACTTCGGACTTGCGCAACGAAAAAGTCGGCTTTAAGATCCGCGAACACACCCTGCAGCGGGTGCCCTACCTGTTGGTGGCGGGCGACCGCGAAGCAGGTTCGAATTCTCTGGCCGTGCGCACCCGTAATGGCAAAGACTTAGGCGCGATGCCCGTCGAGAGCATCGCGCAGAAGCTCATCGCCGAAGTTACCAGCCGTGGCCGGACTAGCTTGGAGGTATAACGCATCGCTGCTCCCATAGGAAAGCGCATCCGGCGCAATGAAGAGATCACCTCGCCACAGCTGCGAGTGATCGATGCTGCCGGCGAACAGATGGGCGTCATGAGCCGCTACGACGCGCTGCAGATGGCACAAGCTGCCGAGCTCGACCTGGTTGAAGTATCGCCCACGGCCGAGCCGCCGGTTTGCCGCATCATGGACTTTGGCAAATACTTGTTCGAGCAGAACAAGAAAGCGCACGCAGCGAAGCGCAAGCAGAAGCAGATACAGATCAAGGAAGTGAAGTTTCGCCCCGGCACCGAGGAAGGCGATTACCAGGTCAAGCTGCGTAATCTGATCCGCTTCCTGGAGGAGGGCGACAAGGCCAAGGTGACCATGCGGTTCCGTGGCCGGGAAATGGCTCATCAGGAAGTCGGCCGTGAATTGCTCGGGCGAGTTCAAGCGGACCTGGCGCCGTACGCCACGGTCGAGCAGAACCCGCTCATGGAAGGACGGCAGATGGTGATGATGTTCGGACCTAAGAAGAAGTAGGTCGTCGAACAAAACAAGCGAGCCTTGATTGTAAAAAAATCAGGCTCGCCACAAGTGAACGGCAATGTTTCCAACGAAACGGCGCCGTCCCGCCTGACAGGGCAAGGGCTCAAGCAAGAGCTCGAGTTCCTCAAAGGCTAACAATCGAATCGAGACATGAAATGCCTAAGTTGAAGACCAACCGGGCAGCGGCGAAGCGTTTTCGCCAGACTGCCAAAGGGTTCAAGCGAGCCCAATCGCATCGTCGTCACATCCTCACCAAGAAGCCCAGCAAGCGGAAGCGTCAGCTGCGCGCGCCTTCGATGGTCGCAAAGCAGGACCTGGTGCGCATGGAGCAGTTGCTCCCGAACGCGAAGTGAGGAGATAGACAATGGCACGCGTTAAAAGAGGCGTCATCGCTGGCGCACGTCACAAGAAGATCCTCAAGAAGGCGAAGGGCTACTACAACGCCCGTCGCAAAGTCTTCCGCGCCGCGAAGCAGGCCGTCATCAAGGCCGGCCAGTATGCGTATCGCGATCGCAAGACCAACAAACGCAACTTCCGCGCGCTGTGGATCACGCGCATCAATGCCGAAGCGCGCGTTCACGGCTTGTCTTACAGCAAGCTGATCGCAGGCTTGAACCTCGCGGGTCTCTCCATCGACCGCAAGGTGCTGGCCGACATCGCGATGAACGATCCGGCGGCGTTTGGAGTGATCGCGCAGAAGGCGCGGGACAGCCTGCTCAGGAAAGCAGCCTGATCTTAAAGCGCCTCGCTTGGGGCGCTCACAACGTTGAGTGAATCGGGCGTCCATAGTGGCGCCCGATTCGTCTCAGAAGACCTGAAAAACTGTGACGCTTGGTCACGCGCGCCGCCCGGCAAAAATCTGTATTGTGGGTGGCTCGTGCTTCACCGGAACTGACATCGCCATTGCCATGACCGACACGGTTCAAGCTCTGCCGGCGCTCATCGACGCCTCCCGCCAGGAGATCGCGGCGGCCACGAATCTCGAAGACTTAGAGCAGATCCGGGTGCGTCTGCTCGGCAAGAAAGGCTCCGTCACCGAGTTGCTGAAGTCGTTGGGGAGCATGGATCCGGAGACCCGGCGCACTGCCGGCGCGAAGATCAACGAAGCCAAACAAACATTGACCGCCGCGCTCGAAGAACGGCGCGCGGCGCTGGAAGCTGAGAGGCTCGCCGCGCAGCTCGCAGGCGACGCCGTCGATGTGACGTTGCCGGGGCGAGGGCAGACGATCGGCGGCCTGCATCCGGTCACGCGCGTGCGTCGTCGCATCGAGCAGATCTTCCGGAACGCAGGCTTCGAGATCGCCGACGGACCTGAGATCGAAGACGACTGGCACAACTTCACCGCGCTCAACATCCCCGAGAATCATCCGGCGCGGGCGATGCACGACACGTTTTATTTTCCCGATGGCCGATTGCTTCGCACGCACACCTCGCCGGTGCAGGTGCGCTCGATGGAGCAGCAGAAGCCGCCCATACGCGTGGTGGCCCCCGGCCGCGTGTATCGCTCGGACTCGGACATGACGCACACGCCGATGTTTCATCAGGTCGAAGGCCTCGTGGTCGATGAGGGCATCACGTTTGCGAATCTGAAAGCCGTGCTGCATGGGTTCATGCGCGAACTCTTCGAGAAGGACGTGAAGATGCGCCTGCGTCCGTCCTACTTTCCGTTCACCGAGCCTTCCGCGGAGGTCGATATCTCCTGCGTCTCCTGTGGCGGCTCGGGCTGTCGCGTGTGCAAGCAGACCGGCTGGGTGGAGGTCGCCGGCTGCGGCGTCGTGCATCCCAATGTGTTGAAAGCCGTGAACATCGACCCCGAGCGCTACACCGGCTACGCCTTCGGCATGGGCATCGACCGGCTCACCATGCTTCGCTACAACGTGAACGATATCCGTCTGTACTTCGAGAACGACCTGCGGTTCTTGAAGCAGTTCGCGTGATTGGATTCTTGGGAACGGTGCGATGAAGATCAGTCTGAATTGGCTGCGTGACTGGGTGGATGCGGGCGATGACGTGCCGGCGCTTGCGCACGCGTTGACGATGGCGGGGCTCGAGATCGAGGGCGTCTCGGCCGCAGGCCCCAAGCTTCCCGGCGTCGTTGTCGGTGAAGTGAAGTCGGTCACCAAACATCCCGATGCCGAGAAGCTGAATGTCTGCGTCGTCTCGACAGGCAAAGAAGAATTCCAGATCGTCTGTGGCGCGCCGAACGTTCGCGTCGGCATGAAGGCGCCCCTTGCGACCATCGGCGCGAAGCTGCCCGGTGGGATGGAGATCAAGCGCGCGAAGCTGCGCGGCGTCGAGTCCTTCGGCATGCTGTGCTCGGCGCGCGAGCTTGCGATCAATGAAGAGGCCTCGGGCCTCTATGATCTGCCGGCGGATCTGCCGGCGGGGCAGGATCTCATCGAGGCGCTCGGCCTCGATGACACGATCTTCGAAGTGAATCTCACGCCCAATCGTGGCGATTGCATGAGCGTGGCGGGCGTCGCGCGTGAAGTGGCGGCCGCTCGGGCGACGCCGTTGCATGCGCCTGAGATCAAGGCCGTGGCCGCGACCATCCAAGATGCGTTTCCGGTTCGCATCGACACGGGCGGCTCCGCCGATGCGCCGGTCGGTTGTTATAAATTCGTCAGTCGCGTCGTTCGCGGCATCCGTCCGAACGCCGCCGCGCCGTTCTGGATGCAGGAGCGTCTGCGTCGGGCGGGACTGCGTCCGATCAGTGCCGTCGTCGACATCACCAACTATGTGATGCTGGAGCTCGGCGCGCCGATGCACGCGTACGATCTCAACCGTTTGAGCGGCGGCATCCAGGTCCGCTTCGCAAAGCAGGGCGAGAGCTTGAAGTTGCTCGACGGCCGCGAGATCACGCTCACGCCCGACGTGCTCGTCATCGCCGATGAGCGTTCCATTCTCGGCATGGCGGGCGTCATGGGCGGTGAAGACTCCGGCATCGGAAGCGACACCGTCGATGTGCTCTTCGAATGCGCGTTCTTCGATCCGAATGATGTCGCCGGTCGGGGCCGTCGCTATGGTCTGATCACGGATGCCTCGCAACGCTTCGAGCGCGGCGTCGATCCGCAGTTGCAGGAGCGCGCCATCGAGCGCGCAACGCACCTGCTGCTGGACAGCGCCGGCGGCAATGCCGGCCCGACGGTGGTCACGCGCGCATCGCGCAGCTATCCGGCGGCGCCGGCCATTCGCGTGCGTCATTCGCGCATCGAGCATGTGCTGGGGGTGAAGATCGAGGCCGCCATCGTGCAGCAGCTCCTGACCCGCCTCGGCATGACGGTGAGCGGGGCGGCCGGCGAGTGGCAGGTGACGCCGCCGAGCTGGCGTTTCGACATCCGCATCGAGGAAGATCTGATCGAGGAGGTCGCGCGCCTCTACGGCTTCGACAACATTCCGGAAGCGCCCGAGTCCGGCGCGCATGAGGTGGCGCCGTGGACCGAAACCCGCGTTCGCAACGAGCGTGCGAGCGACCTGCTCGTCGATCGCGGCTATCAGGAAGCGATCAATTACGCCTTCACCGACGCCGCGGCCCAGGCGCTGTTGTGCCCCGAGCCTGCGATTGCGCTCAGCAATCCGATCTCGGCCGAGCTTGCGGTGATGCGCGTATCGCTGTGGCCGGGGCTGCTCGCCGCGCTCGGCAGCAATCAGCGCCGTCAGCAGCCGCGCGTGCGCCTGTTCGAAGTCGGTCGTCGCTATTCGGCGTCAGCTGAGACGGAAGTGATCGCGGGCGTCGCGGCGGGCGCCGCGTTGCCAGAGCAATGGGGTAGCGATGCGCGGAAAGTGGATTTCTTCGACGTTAAGGCCGACGTCGAAGCGCTGATCGCATTGACCGGCGCCAGTGATGAGTTCCGGTTCGTCGCAGAGTCCCATCCGGCGCTGCACCCCGGTCAATCCGCGCGGATCTATCGCGGCGATCGCGCCGTGGGGTGGTTGGGCGCCGTGCATCCGGAGCACACGAAGCGCCTGGATTTGACATATCCGGTGTTCGTATTCGAGTTCGAGACGCAGGCGGGTCTCACCGCAGTCGTGCCGCAGTTCGAGGAGATCTCCCGATACCCGGCCATCCGTCGGGATATTGCCTCGATCGTCGATGAAGGCCTGCCCGTGGAAGCGGTCCGAGCGGTCGTTGAAAAGAGTGCAGGGAGCCTGCTCAAGCGCCTCACGGTGCTCTCCGTGTATCAGGGGCAGCAGTTGCAGAAAGGCAAGAAAAGCATAGCCTTAGGCCTGCAATTGCAGGATACTTCCCGGACGCTGACGGACAGCGAAGCCGACGCCCTGGTGGCGCAGGTCGTCGAACAATTGGGCCGTCAACTCAAGGCCACCCTCCGGGACCAATGAGCGGGACAGCAGCATGGCACTGACCAAAGCGGAGATCGCAGAAGCATTATTCGACCAGCTGGGTCTGAACAAGCGTGAAGCTCGCGAGCTGGTTGACTTGTTCTTCGAGGAACTGCGCGCCTCGCTCTCCACCGGCGAGCAGGTGAAACTCTCCGGATTCGGCAACTTCGATCTGCGTGATAAAAACCAGCGCCCGGGGCGCAACCCCAAGACCGGCGAGGAGATCCCCATCAGCGCCCGTCGCGTGGTGACGTTCCGCCCTGGCCAAAAATTAAAAGCTCGAGTCGAGGCCTATGCTGGAAGCAGGCAATAATTCCGAACTGCCGGCCATTCCCGGCAAACGTTACTTCACCATCGGCGAGGTGAGCGAATTGTGTGGCGTGAAGCCACACGTGCTGCGGTATTGGGAACAGGAGTTTCCTCAGCTCAAGCCGGTGAAACGCCGCGGCAATCGTCGTTACTACCAGCGCCAGGACGTGCTCGTCATCCGGCAGATCCGCTCCTTGCTGTACGAACAGGGCTTCACCATTGGTGGCGCGCGGAATCGGTTGCAGGGCGATGAGGCACGGGATGACCTGACGCAGGCACAGCAGATCGTGCGGCAGATCCGGGTGGAGTTGGAAGAGGTGCTGCGGATTCTGCGGCGGTAGCGCTGCGAGGAAACGCGTACTTCTGGTCGGGGTTCAGCCGCGCTCGGGGTTGATCTAACAACGAGAACCCTGAGGTCCAGCCCGGAGGGACGAGCCCATGTCAGCGGATATCGAAGCTCGAAGAAAGGCCGTCATCAAGCAAGCCGCCGAGTGGTATGTGCGGTGCATGGATCAGGATATGACGCTGCAGGAGTGTGAAGAGATGCACCGGTGGCTCGAGGCCTCCGTCGAGCACGAGGTGGAGTTCGCCAGCATGTTCAGGCTGGATGCGCACCTCATCCTGCATTCGAAGCGCGTGCTGCAGTAGAGGCGCCGCAGAACCCGCAAGAACGACCTGGGGAAAGCAGGATCCGCGCCTGCGCTCCACCTGGTTGAACCGGCGAACCCATCGGTGATGGCGCGCCGACGAATTCATCAACTTCCGGCAACGATGATCTGCACGAAGAAGTCAGCGTCGCAGGAGATGCAACGCGCAGATCGACGAAGTAATCCCCATCCGCCTCAGGCCCGGCGCCCGCTTGACCCGTCTTTGTATCACGTCCATTGCATGGGCGGGTCGCTGCCGCGAGGTTATCCTGCAAGCATCGTCGCAGCCGGCAATGCCTGTCATTGGATGTACTGCGTTCTTCCTCTGTCGCAGCCGGGGTAAGCTGACCTCATGCCACCAGAGCACCAGTTCGCACCGCTCTATCGCGCCACCGTCGGGCGCGAAGTCTTCGATGAGCCGTTAGAGTGGCGCGTCGAAGATGCATCCGGCGCATTGATCTGCACCGTCTACGATGGAGGCATGGCGGCCAGGATCGCGACGGCGCTCAACCTTGCTGAGAAAGCCGCGGCCGGCGCTGGCCTTCCGGAGATGGCCGATGCGCTCGAGCGCTACTTGGCAGCGCGCCATCGGCAGGCCTCGTCCCGCAGCCCGTGATGTCTCGAAAGGTGAGATTCGAGAACGGGTCGAACGAGCGTTCTCACAGGGCGACGCGCGCCTGTACGCTGATGCTCAGGGATTCCAGAGGTGAGCGTGATGGCGCTGCCCGCCGGATCGCATCTCGCATTGTCCGGTGGTGAGCGATACGAGGCTGCCTCAGTGAACGCAGGGCTGGTCATCGCGTCCGTCGCTTTGCGTTTTCATTCCGGTGAACCGGCAGCGATATTCCCTGAGTGTCGAGGGGCAGCAGCGCCTCGCGCCTCGCTCAGCTGTCGCATCGAATCGAGCCGCACGATGAAGTCGAGGGCGCCCGAGCATCCGCTCGGGCAGCGTCCTGACCTCGTTTGAAATCCTCGGCGGTGCTCATCGGCTGCCGGGCGGAACCGCGCAGCCGTGGGCATTTCACGATTTGTGTCTGGTGATCAGCTCGCCCGATGTGTCTGCTGCACTTCATTGTGACGACTGTCGGGCGCGGCCTCGGGGGTTCGGTCCCCGCATCACACTGATGACACTCGATACATGATCCCTCATCAACGGCTCGCTTTGAAATGTCCCTCAGCGTGGGCACGATCGAGTCACGCGAAAGGAGAATGAGCGGGTCTCAGGGTGGGCGGCGGAGGCTCCGCTCGACTCAGGCCGGCGGTTTCAACCTTTCGGTGCTTAGCGATCGCAGGGTGATGCGCCTTGCACGGGAAGAGGGCGCCCGAGCTCAATCGCTGTTCGGCCAGGTGAGGATGGCCCTCACCTTGGTGGCAACATTCGTGAGGGGTATCTGCGCGCGCCATCTGGACTCGAGATCATCCGGCGAGATGATGACGTGGACCCACGCCTCCCAGGACTGCTCGAGCATCGAGCGATCGACGCGCAGGCAGGCGAGGCCATGCTGCTTCAGCGCGTCGTCCACCGCGTTGGCCTGAGTTGCATCCAGGCATTCCCAGGCGCCGCCGAAGAGTTCGAACAAAGCCGCGATCGGCCGGCCCACGCGGGCTGAGAGAGGTACGAAGTAACCTTCGGCTTCCGGATGGGCGCATGCGTAGCCTGCCGCCTGGTTCGAATAGCGCACTCCGGTCGGCGCCTTGACGATCAGGCCGAGGTCGGGAACGGCGTCCAGGATGACGAGTGGGGAGTTGGCTTTAGTCATCGATGCAGGCATCCGTCATGGGAAAACGACGGGCGGTGAGCGCAGCCGCTCGTGCTCGTACGACGGCGACGATGCGGCGGCGTGTGCGGGTTGGTGTGTGATCTGGCCGTGGGCGCCGGTGCGTGCGTGTACGACATGCTTGCGTGCTCTGATTCGCGCGAGGATGACCCATCGCACGCGGGGCGGGCACCGTGCCAGCTGCGAAAACATCACTATAGTGGTCGAGCGACGCCTCGATGCCGATCCCGAAAATGCAGGGCTGATGCCGACGTCCGTTGAATCGGCGTGACGCAGCCGCCATCGGGGATAGCGGCCAGCGCCGAGTGCCTTGCGAGCACGCGGCGTGACTCGCACGTGCTCGAACCGCATATGCCGCAGCCGTAGACCTGCGCGGGCATTGCGGATGTCGTCTTCGCTTCAGCACGCACCGGAGCGTGGGCGCCTTTGAGCGCGACGATGACATCTCTTGCGTCGAGGGTCGGGCTCGGCTTGCTGCGCGGTTCCGCGCGGGCGTGGCCGGCCGTGCATCCGATGCGCTCGCATCGGACACGCTTTGCGGCGTGCATTCGCATGCTTCGCGGCGAGCCATTGCTCGATGTCCTGCCGTCGCCATCCGAGTCTCTTGCCCTGATAGCGCTGAGGTTGTGGAAATCGCCCGATCAATATCAGGGCCGATAACAGGCGCCGCGGGCGTCGAGTGAGGCGCGCCACCTCGTGATCCGTCAGCAGCGTGGTCCATTCCGGGCAGCGCTCGTTGATCCATCGCGACAGGCGAAGGCGAGAGCAACCCTCCAGTTGATTGCGTACATGTGAGCTCATGTGAAGTCCTTTTCGTGGTTGGGTTCGCTTGAAACGGGAGTGTCACGAGCGACATGTTCAACCCGACAGGCGCTGCAGTCAGGGGGAGGAATCGCCGCAAAATCGGCGAAACCCGGGGGGAATTCAGTTTGCGCTCACGGCGGCGGCGTTCGTGAGCGCCCTCGGGTCATCCCCTGGCGCTCACAAAGGGGAGGCGCAAGCGCCAGGATTTGCGCCTGCCGACGGCCTTTCCTCAACAGCCTGTCGTCACGCGCGTGGGCCGGCGGACGGCGCGTGCTCGATCCACACACGATCTGTCAGCGGCGCAAAACGCCGCGATATCGACGTCGGTCATCCGGATGACGCGACCGGGGTTCGATGCGCATCATTGAGACGATGCGCGGGTCGCGGCGACGCCTGCTGCTCAGGCAGGCGCCCGCATCGCCCTGCCGGCGCTGAGGCTCGTAGCGCTCGCAAGAGGAGACATCTTCATCCACGCCAACCCGCGGCGCGCCGTGCAGCCCGCGTCGGTTTCTGCTGTGGGAGCGGCCATGCACCGCTTGTTCAGTCGATGAGACGTTTTGATCTGCTGCTGCGGCGGCGAAGAATGAGATGACTGTTCGAAAGGGCGCGGGTCAGCGGGGCATCGCCCGAAGCCTGGCCAGGATGAAGCCACCGCGATGCAAAGCGAGAGCCCGCCGCTGGAGTGCCTGCGGTAGCAGCACCAGCGTTCCCGCGTCGATGTCGCTGAGGTGGATGGCCCGCCTGCCGCGTCGGCGAACGCCGGGCAGGCACGCCGGAAGCACCGTAGCGCCCAATGTTTTGCATTGGCGTGCATCCGTGTCAGTTCGTTCCGCCGAGCGCTCACGCATCTCTGCCGAACGGGGCTGGCAGGGACGACGGCAGCCCGTTCCTTGACGGAACCGAGCCGGGGCGCGGGGTGTTAGGAGGCATCTGTATAAAGACACAGTTGACGAGATGACCACTGACTCCCAACGCGGTCCTGTGGCACAGGCGCCCTTTCGAGAGCCTGAGCAATGGAAGACGGGCGATGAGCCCATGACGGCGGCCCAACGCTCTTACTTGCAGACGCTCGCGACGGAAGCCGGAGAGAGCGTTGATCCTGAGATCGAATTGACGAAAGCCGAGGCCGCCGTACGCATCGAGGAACTGCAGAAGCAGACGGGCGGGGGGAATCGGCGTAGCGGGGCGCGCGAATGCGTGACCTCAAGGAACTGAAGTGCCGGCCAAGAGGTGGACCTACACATGGAGTCGATCACACGTCGGAGGCTTGCCGGGGTGCTGGGTGCGGCGGTCCTCGCCGGGCAGGCGCGTCCGTCCGGTTCTTAAGGGGTGCAATCCGTGGGCGGCGACATCGTTCTTTTGGGTGATTCCATCTTTGACAATGCCGCCTACACGGCAGGTGAGCCCGACGTGCTCGGGCATCTGCGATCAATGCTTCCGACGGGCTGGCGCGCGTCGTTGCGCGCGCTCGACGGGGCGAGAATTCCTCAGTTGCGTGAGCAACTCTCTCGGCTGCCGGGGGAGACCACGCATCTGGTCGTCTCCATCGGCGGCAATGACGTGCTCGGCAACACGGATTTACTGTCCACGGCGATGTCTTCGACGACGCTATGGTCCTTGTTCGCAGAACGGGTCGACGCCTTCGAAAGCGCATATCGTGCAGCCATCGAGCACGTCCTGACACTCGATAAGGCGATCACGCTCTGCACGATCTATAACGGCAATCTTGATGCTGCCATCGCGCCGGCGGCGCGCCTTGCGCTCACGATGTTCAACGACGTCATTCTGCGCACCGCGTTTGAACGGTCGATCGGCTTGATTGAACTCCGCCTCGTATGCACGCAGCCCGCCGATTACGCCAATCCGATCGAGCCCTCAGGCATCGGTGGGCGCAAGATCGCGCAGGCGATCGTGGCCGCCGTAGGCATCGACACGGGCGCAGGCATCGCCTCGCGCGTGACGGCGCTGCGCGTAGACGCCTCACCTTGAGGGGCGCGGCGTGTCACAGAGCGCGCGAGCAGGCATTGTGGCGAAGAGTTCATCCACATCGATTCACCTTCGGTCGTGAAAGCTTGTGAGAGGCGCATCCAGGATGGAGCAAGTGTGGCGTGGAGGAAGCGCTGTGCGCTCGAGGTCGATCTCAGGGCGGTAAGCCCGCTGCGGCCACGATGACTCGCTCGCAGGCTCGGCGGATCGTCGCGTCAATTCAGGTGGGGACGAGCCGCCGGAGTTTTTTGATGCTGCAGCCGAGTTCGTGACAGAAAAGCAGGAGCGAATCGATGGTGGAGATTTCAACGACGCCGCAGGATTTGTCTTTCGCCGCGAGTTGGACGGCGCCAGATCCGCGGTGGCGTCAATGTTGAAGCCTACAAGACACCGGAGGACATCCGAAGAAATCTGGCAATGAGATCCAAGCGCCCACCCATCGCTTCGACATAGAGTATCAACGTCGAGCGCATCAAATCGGCGCGGCTTTCGAGCTTGGAAATACGCTCCTGGCCGACGCCAGGCGTTTTGGCAAGGCTTGTTTGGTTTGGGTGAGCGCGCGTGCGCGGCGAAGCTCACTCGAGGATTTCTCTTGCGCGATCAGCGCCGCCGTTCGCGCGGCGATCTTCGCCCGGCGTTCCGGCGACAGGCTCGCCAAGTTCTCTTCCAACGTCTGACCCACGGTTGGAGTTCCCAGGCTTTCACGGACAGTCTCTCTAGGGGAGAAATAACCTAGGAGCGAATCCGAGATGACAGTCCGATCGAGCGCTGGACGAGTTCGAAAGATCTACAAATTTATCAAGGAGAACAGCTCGGAGCACAGCGTGGAGATGATGTGCCAACTGCTCAAAGTGTCCCGCAGCGGATACTACGCGTGGCTCGCCAAGCCTATGTCAGATCGAGCACACGAAGACGCTCGGTTGCTCCGCCTGATCCGCGCGTCATTCAAGGCCAGTCACGGCATCTACGGCGCCCCACGCATCTTTCTGGATCTCCGAGAGGCCGGGGAAGTGTGCAGTAAGCACCGAGTAGCGCGCCTCATGCGCGTCAACAACATAAAGGCGCTGCACGGATACCGCACTCGGCGGTACGTCGTATCAAGACCTGCTGAGTTGACGCCGAACCTGCTGAAGCGTGCCTTCACCGTATCCAAGCCGAATACGGCCTGGGTGACGGATATCACGTACGTTCGGACCTGGGAAGGCTGGCTGTATCTCGCGGTCGTAATGGATCTCTTCTCCCGCAAAGTGATCGGCTGGTCAGTTCGGTCAGCGATCGTCAAAGAGCTCGTCCTGGACGCCGTTCTAATAGCAGTGCGAAGGCGAAAACCCAAGAAGGCGTTGATTCATTCTGACCAAGGATCACAGTATGGCAGTGATGCTTGGCGACGCTTCTGCCAATCTCACAATCTGGAGCCCAGCATGAGTCGGCGTGGAAACTGCTGGGATAACGCGGTGGCGGAATCTTTCTTCAGCAGCCTGAAGAAGGAGCGGATCAAGAAACGGATCTACAAGACGCGAGACCTCGCGAAAGCAGATATCTCCGAGTACATTGATTCGTTCTACAATACGACGCGTCGCCATGCTCATATCGGTGGCGTAAGCCCGGATGCTTTTGAAGCTGCCGCACATCTCCGCTAGTGGGTGTGTCCACGAAAGCCTGGGAACTCCAGGTTACCTCCTTGTTGAGATCCTTGAGTTGTGCCAGGTGCTGATCGAGCCGAGCATCGCGTTGAAAACGGAACAAGACGGGCGAGGCGGGTCAGCGCGCGTCGATGAGTGACTTGCCAGAGCCGTTCGTGGCGCGCCTCGCGTGCGTGTCTCACCACGCCAGATCGGGGCGCCTGGTTTTTGCGGATCGAGAAGAGTCGCCTTGCGCTCATAGGACGAATGTTACATCGCAAGAGGAGCCATGAGCTTCGATGCGCGATCGAATGTCTACTGTAGTGGACGCGCCCACGACGTATCAGGGATCCGGCGCCGCTCACGAAGGGTGGATCATCGGCGAGCGCAAGCCCCAGGGCGCCTTCGTGCGGTGGGTGAATGCGGCAGCGCCTGGCCTGCAGTGGCTCGGAAGATGTCAGCGAACATCGGCGCGGAGCACACGATTCTATGCATCGTGTGCTCCGTTCTCAAAACCATTGATGGAACGCGCGTTTGTGAGATCCGGTTGCGCGCGTAGTGGCGGCTTGTTTCTTTTGAAACGTCCATCGGCCGCCGGTGAAAACATCAGGAACGCCGCGGGCATGTCCACCATAGTAGACAATCTCATCAAATCCGCCGGCCAGTCCTTGATGCATCGCGCACGTTCCGTCACATTGGAGCCCATGCCGGACGGATCGATGTCCGGAGAGAAATGCGAATGATCCATGCGCACGCTGATCACACCGAATCCATTGGATTGGTCGCTGAGGCGACGCGCGGTGAGTCGTACCTGTGCGCAGCCATGGGCACCTCACGCCACGGCTCTACCGTTGCGATGCGCGGGATGGTTTGAATGGATGTCCTCATCGTTCCCGGCGACCCTTGAACCGAAGCGGGGGGACCGGGAGCGATCGGCTCCTTGGAGATTGCTTGCGCGCGCCATCGCGGAAAGGATGCGAGGTGCGCAGGCGTCCGCCGCTACGCTCTGAGCAAGTACGGTGTCTGAATCAATATGTGGGTCTGACAGGCGGGGCAGTCTGGAGCCTTTTCGCCTGGGCGCTCTCGCACCGCTCGCGTTTGCGACAGTCAGGTCAAATTCGATGCACGTGCAACGACTCGTGAAGATATCGATGTCGAATCTCCGAGTGACTCGCGCGAGGTTGCTGCCCATGCTGATGTGGACTAAACCAACCGAACTTAGTTCATTCGTGGCCGTCATGAAGACGATCAACATCCATGAAGCAAAGACGCATCTGTCTCGGCTCGTCGAGCAGGCCGCGCGGGGGGAGTCGTTCATCATCGCGAAGGCGGGTAAACCGCTCGTGAAGGTTGTTCCTGTCACTGCACCGGAGGCAAGTCAGGTGAAACGCATCGGATTTCTCGAGGGCGAGATCCGTGTTCCGGATGATTTCGATAGCATGGGGCAGGCTGAAATTGAAAGCGTGTTTGGATCACCGTGAAGTTGCTGCTCGATACACATCTGCTTCTGAGGATTGCCGGGCAATCTGATCGATTGTCTGAGCAAGCGCGCTCGCTCATCGAGGCTCCGCAGAATGAGCTCATCTTCAGCGTCGCAAGCCTCTGGGAGGTCGACATCAAGCGGGCTTGGGTCGAGCGGACTTCAAGGTCGATGCTCGCTTGCTGCGTAGGGGACTGCTCGACAATGGCTACGATGAGCTACCGATCGCGAGCGAACACGTCGTTGCCGTCGATAACCTGCCGCTCATTCACAAGGATCCCTTCGACAGGATTCTTCTCGCACAATCACAGGTTGAAGGGATCACGCTCCTCACGGCTGATCCAACCCTTGCTCACTATGCAGGCGCCGTGCGATTGGTTTGACGGGATGGGCGGCCCGCCGCGAACTGCCCCGCACAAGAGCGCGGCCGCGAATTGCGTCTGCGTGGCCGGCTCGCATCGCGGGATCCGTTCAGATTGATCGCTGGATCCCAGCAATTCCCTGGCAAGCCGAGCACCACATCGAGTGCTGTGCACAGCGCGAGCCACGATTGTCGCGCGGTTCGTGTTCTGCGACGAGAACAGCGCGCGTGGTCTGCGCCAGGCTTGCGAAATGGCGGTATCCTGCTCTGATCGCCTTCAGTCCCAGATCTACGGCCAGGTGAGTCTCGCCGACGCCAGGTGATCCGAGGATTACGGCATTCTCGCCATGCTCGGGAAGTGAGCGGCAGCGAGTTGCTGGATCTGCTTCTTATCAACGGAGAGTTGATAACCAAACTCGAAGACCTCCAAGCCCTTCACGAAGGGGAAACGCGCCAGGTTCGTGCGCATCGTGATGTTCTTGGCCGTCTTTGCAGCGACCTCCTCGGTCAGCAATCGATCCAAGAAATCTGCCTATGAATCTCCTGGGTGGAAGCCTCTTGCAAGAGCGCCTCCAATCGTTCGCGACTCTTGATGAGTCGTGATCGGGAACACTGTTCCTGCAATCGCTCAAGCTGTGCGGCGTTCATAGGGAAACCTCCTTGGGGGCGCAGTCCGCCAGTTGTAAGTAAAGGGACAGATCACGACCTTCCACCTCGTTGTGATACGGCGGGGTATCGAGCGCGCCGCCAATCCAAAGCGGTGGCGCGCGTTCGAGCAATGGCGCCGGGACCCTGTTCGGGCAGGATGCGCAGCTGATGTCCCTCGAGCATCGGGTGCTCGGCAACACACTGTCCTCGGTGATAGATCGTCAGCTGTCCATCACGAGCTTGTAGCTCCACCGTCTGCCCGATCAGCGGGAAAGGCACCGAGTAGCGGTTGGTTCGAAAGCTAAGGAGATAGTCACTCGCGACGATGCGACTGCGTCGGCCCTCCTGTGCGAAGGAGCGCTGACTTACTGTTGGTATGAGGGTGGATCGTTCCCTATCGAACCGATCGGTCGCTCGTGGGTGGCGCCGTGAATACGCACATCGGCGATCGTGGCCGTCCAGTCCCGCAACTGCTCGGTGAGATCGACGATGTCGATAAACTCGCGTCCAGGTAGGAAGTTGTGCTCGATGTACTTCACACCGGACTCCACCTCACCCTTGGTCTGAGCGCGGTACGGTCGGCAATGCCGCGGCTCGAAGCCCAACAGACTGCGAAGCGTTTGAACGTCGGGTTCCGCACCACACGGCCGTCGCCATCGGGATAGCACGCGCAGCGTGTTCGTTCATAGAGATGCTCGCGAGTGTGGCCACCGAAGTGCTCGAACGCGCGCTCGTGCGCATCCAGGAACCGTGCTAAGCGTTCATCGACCGAGGGCCGATAGAAACCTCGGCGGGAGTATCAAAGCGGTCAACACGAAGAAGTGCACCGTGCGCCGGCCGCTTCGGCACGGCACCTGACTCTGACCCCAGGTCGATCTGGCTCTGCTGAACCTGATGGATGAGCGGATGCGAGCTTCCGGCTACATCCGGATCGACGAGACGCCGGTGCAGGTGTTGAAGAGCGATGCCAACGGCACCCAACAGTGGGTCAGAGTCGCCGGCCCACCCGGACAGCGATTGATCTTGTTCGAGCATGATCCGAGTCAAAGCGCGCAAGTGGCGGCACGGTTGCTGGAGGGCGCGCGCGGCTACGTCCAAAGCGATGGCTGCGAGGCGTAGCTTCTTCGAAGCCGTGCAGGCGCTATCGAGATTGGAGCAAAAGAAGAACACCGCCGTGCACGAGATCGTTCGGCGCATCGATGCGCTGTACGCAATCGAGCGCGAGATCAAACATCTATCAGACGAGGAGCGACGTCATGTGCGACAAACGCGTGCGGTACCGCTGTTCGATTCGTTACATACATTCGCACAGGCACTGCAAACCCAGACATTGACCTCGGGCAAGCTCGGTGAGGCGCTCGCGTATCTCAACGAACAATGGGCGAAGTTGATTCGCTATGTCGACGATGGACGCATCGCAATCGACACGAACTTGGCGGAGAATGCGATTCGCCCCTTCGCTCGGGGCCGGCGCGCCTGCTTGTTCGCTGACACTGCCAAAGGCGCGAAGGCCAGTGCGGCGTTCTTCAGCCTGATCGAGACCGCCGCTTACAGTTCGGCGATATGCGGATCGGATTTCTGCGCGTCAATCAGAGTGTTCGCACCAGCAAAACGCTCCTGCGGTCATGGAGTTCATCGCGAGGCGTTTTCACGGCAGCGAACCGCTACGAGATCGCTTGAGGGAAGCGAGGGCGGCATTGCGCCGCGCCTCATCGTGCATCGGTCGCACACCTTCAGGCGCGCGACACAGTCCAAGACGACCCTGGCTTTTAGCTTCCGGAAGCGTTGACCTCGTTGTCGCTGTCGTCGGCGGTGCTCATTGGCGCGTGGAGGCGCTGGGTGGCCGCTGATCCTACTCGATACCCGCTCCCCTGGCGCACGGCGCCACTGATTGTCGCTTATAGTGGACGTGGCGGCGACAAACCAACGGCGTCAGTGTCGATGAGTCGCCTGCCGGGCTTCAAGCTTTGGATCGCATGAGATCTCGAGGCGAGCGTGACGAAGGGCAGGGCATTCATCGAAGGTGTCAGGCGCCCAAGCGCGTAAGCGGACGAGCAGGCCGTCCGCGAGTCACCTCTGTGCGGCGGATCGCGCTGACGGCGGATTGGAATCCGCCCCCGACGGTGGCAAGCGCTCGATGGCGATGCGCCTGTCGCACGATGAGGATCTGATCGGCAGGTGTCTCGAGATCGAGAGCGCGCCGCATCTATAGCGTTCGAGTCTTCCCGTCAGGCGCATCACGGCGAGGTGGAAGCCGACGATTACGGGCATCGTGTGCTCCGTATGCCGAAGCGTCGGGGCAGGGTCAAGCAAATGAAGGCAAGCGGACGGCCTCAGATTAACTTTGATTCGCTTGACGTGATGATATTTGCTTGTCGTCGGGTGCAGCGGCCGCACCTTGGACGAAAAGTCTGTCACTGTTTCCTACAGTTGGCGGTCGCCGTTAGTGAATACGCACTATGCGACTTTCTTGACGCGCATCTCGACACGCAATCCCGCCGCCGCCAACATATTCACAAGAGCATCCAGACTGAACTTATCGATCTTCCCGCGAAGCAGGTCATTGATTCTCGGCTGGGTGACACCGAAGAGCCTGGCGGCCTGAGCTTGCGTAATCTCACGTGCCTCTTCGCGAATCCTCGACATGAGCTGGGCGCGCAGTTGCAGATTCTCGGCTTCCCCTGGCGCGAATCCAAGATCCTCGAATACATTGCCGCTGCCGCGCTCAGTCTTCACTCTACTTTTCATCGATTTCTCCGCTGTTGCACTAACGCTCGATATCGGGCGCATGCAATTTCGATATCGGGCTGCGGTGTTCTTAGGGACTTCTTCTGAAAGGCATGCAGCACGTATACAGCCTCGTCGAACTTGGCGACATACAATACGCGGAACTCGCCCTTACTATGGAGTCGGATCTCCTTTACGCCAGGGCCAACGGATGTCATCGGCTTCCAGTCGGACGGCTCATTGCCTAGCTGGACTTCCCACAACTCGAAACCCGCTCGCTGTCGGACCTCTTCCGGAAAGGCGCGGATCTGCCGATGGCTATCGCCCGGCCAGTGCACGGGTTTGGACAGCAGGAGTGGTATACCCGTTTTGATATAGGTTTCAAGTCGAGGCGGTTCATATTCCTCTGTCCGCTCGATTGAACGTCCGACGCGCTGCCGCCGAAGCAGGGCGGCGCCGCGTTGATACCTTCATGCGCCAGGACGCGGCGCGTTCGATTCCGCTATGAGAAGATGGTGAGAAAGCAAGAGGAGATGGTGATCGCGATGGTTCAATTTTGTACACCATAGTGAACCGCCGATCACGCGCGGGCGTGTAACATTCCTATTCGCGAGAGGGCCTGCGCGCGATCTGCCAAGCGAAGGGATGTGCCCTGACGATGAAATACCTGGCTCCACGAGCCTGATTGACAGCACATCGAGCCTCATCATCGAATCCACTCAAAATCCCGGACGTTCCTCTCGACAAGAACGAGAAGGCGGTCGGGCGCAAAAGCCGCCGCAAGGCGGTTTTTGCACGATAGGGCCGGTCAAGGCTTGCGTTGATGTCACCGGCAGGCGGCGAACGACGGCGCATCAGGACGCGCGTCTATATCGATGGGTATAACCTCTACTACGGCTGTCTGAAGCACTCGGCCGATAAATGGCTCGATCCCCGAGCGCTCATCGAATGTATTCTCCCCACCATTCTGCATGAGTCAGGTGGGGCGCCTTGAGATCAAACTTCGTCAGCCCATGCAGTTCTCCAGTCTCTATCAACGCTGCTTGGAAGGCGACACGCCGAGTGCGCTGAGCGGCGTCGCATTCCCCTAACGCCATGAAGCCCCTGCGATACATCCTTTATCGAAGCTACAAGACAGAGGCCCGCGCCACCGGATTCTTCGGCTGGGGGCTGCCTCTGCTCATGACATCGATTGCAAGTGGGTTGAATGTGCTTGCCCTGATGGGATTGGCGATGTGGGCCATCGGCACGCAACCGAGGCTGCCCGTGGAGGAGGAACGCGTGCAGGCGGTCTTGTTCAGCATCGTGGCGGTCATCTTCGCCCTGCTGTATCGGCGATGGATTGCCTCAGGCCGGTATGTGAGGTTTGCCAAAGAGTTTGAGCCGGAGTCACGACAGCAGCAGGTGACTCGAACGATCCTTCTCTACCTGTATGGCGCGGTGACGCTTTTGAGCCCCGCGCTGGTCGGGTATCTAATCAGACGCACTGCGGAGGGATAGCGCGGTCGGGAGGCGCACTTGCGTGTCCTGATCGTGATGGGCTCGAGTCGAGGCAGCGATGCGCTTGGGGTCCCCGCGCCTCGAGCATCCCATCGGCTAGGAGAGCGGTTTGAACCTCTTCGGCTACGACCGACCCGGTCGTCGTCCGAACTGAGCGTGTCTTGAGGTCCGGTTTGCGTGCGCGGCCGCCCAATGCGTCACAACTATCGTGAGCCAACGGCGCCATCGCCGAGATCTGGGATGAGAGAGAAGAAGGCGCGCTCGTTGCGCCGCCCCCTCCCGCCGATCGGCTGCGCTCTCTCGGGAGGCCCACACCCGGAACAGCATCGGCCGCGCAATCGCCTCGGCGCGAAAACGCCCGGCGAGCGGAAATGGAGCGCATGGGCGGTGGTTTGAACTGCGTGCGATCCGGATCGAGCGCATCGAGGAAGTTCACCGTATTCCACAGGCAGTATTCTTGCGATTCGCCTTCGAGAAATATCGGAAGACGCTGAACGTCGTAGTCGATGGAGGGTTGACACCGGTCCCTGTATGCGTTCGATGCCAGAGCAAGTACCGGCCCGAGCAGCTCCCGTCATGCTAGAGGGTGAGCCCGGAGGAAGGGGAGCATGGGGACGATGAAGTTGTTTGAAATCGAGATCGACCGCGTAGCGTGGCGTGAACTGCGAACGATGGGTGCGCGCGGAGGCCAGGTGCCAGATGCGCCGCGTGAGTTACTTACCGCATCGGACGCGCAGGATGCAGAAAGGGGGCACCGCGCACACGCCGGTGACCGGCACGTTGAAACCTCCGGCTGCTGGCTGCCGGATTGACACGACATAAGGATCTGACTAGTATTCTGACTAGTGGAAACCCAGAGGACCCACCGCATGAAGCGTTGGCCGGTACAAGATGCGAAGGCGCGTTTCAGCGAGCTTCTGCAGGCGAGCCTCACTCGCGGGCCGCAGCTCGTCACCATGCGCGGTGAGGAGGCGGCCGTGTTGGTGCCGGTGGAGCAGTGGCGCCGGCTGAATGCTCGCGCACGTCCGGGGTTGAAAGCGTTGCTGCTCGAGCACGAGGCGCCCGCGGAACTCACTCTCCCAGCGCGTGGCAAGTTACGTCGCAGAGCGCCGCAAGAGGCGCGTTGATGCCCTATCTGCTGGATACCAACGTGGTTTCGGAATTGCGCAAGCCCAAGCCGCACGGCGGGGTGCTCAGTTGGGTGAGAAAGACTCACGAGGAATCTCTGTTCATCTCTGCGGTCACCCTGGGTGAGATACAAGCCGGCATCGAGTTGACTCGGGCCCAGCAACCCGAGAAAGCCGCACAGATCGAGACCTGGCTGGATGATCTGGCGGAAACATATAACGTGCTCGCGGTGGACGCCGCCATTTTCCGCCGCTGGGCGCAACTCATGCACGGTCGCAACGATCATCACCTGGAAGATGCGCTGATCGCGGCAACCGCGCTCGTTCATGACTTGACCGTTGCCACGCGCAATACGGAGGATTTCAAATCGTTCGGCGTCGCTCTCATCAATCCGTTTCTGACGCCTCGATAGTCCTTCAGCGAGCGGCGTGGCCGCGCTTTGCGTGATCGATGCGGGCGCGCTCAGCGGAGAGGCCCTGCCGTCACTCGATGCGCCGTCCGAACGGGCATGTCTTTTCCGGAGCGTGCGCGGTCTCTCGCATCGAGCCTCAGCGCAAGCACGCTATTACTTGACTCGTGTGCTCCGATTGGAAAACCCTTAGTCGGTCACGCGTTTGTGAGAGCCGGTCTCACGCGTAGTGGCGCACGTGAGGGAGCGTAGTGGCGGCGTGTTTCCTTTGAAACCTCCATCGGCCGCCCGTTGAAACCTTGGAGCCCGGCGAGCATGTACACCATAGTGGACAATCTCATCAATTTCGCAGGCTCGCTCTTGATGCGGCGTGCTCGATGCGTCACATTTGTTTCGAGCGCCGTAGTCGTCCTTTACGCGGATCGGGCCTGCAGCGTGAAAAGTCACGGATGCATGACTGATCAAAGAATCTGATCTCTGCAAGGGACGAGATGCGCACCCTCGATATCCAGGATGCGACAACTCATCTGTTTCAGTTCGGGCAGCAGGCCGCGCGCGGTGAGTCGTTCCTGATCGCAACCTCGGGCACGCCGCGCGTGTTGGCGATTCCCGTGGATGCACTCGACGCAGGTCACGTGAGGCGCATCGGATTTCTCGAGGCCTGTCTCGAGTCTCGCGTGATCGACGCGCTAAAGGACCGAGGCGTCGTGGGCATCCGAATCTCGAGGGCCGGCACGTTTGAACGCCCAGCGGGAAACTCAGGGGCGTTCTGGCGCCGGCGCCTGACACATGTGTGGATGATGCGAGCTTCCGCGACATATCCGGGAAAATGAATTTCATGCAACTACTTACGGCAGGCCGATTTGATAGAGCAAGTTCGCCGTTGAGCTTGATGCGATGAACTGTATTGCAAAATGCACTACGTCGAGGTAACGTTCATGAGAGATTCGGCTGAGGATTTGATTGGTCCCATGGCGACACGTCGTGCCCGCAAAAAGAAGGAACATCCGCTCTCGATGCGGTTACCTGAGGCGGATATCGCCATCATTGACCGGGCGGCGAGTGTCCGTGGTCGATCGCGAACCGATTTCGTTCGGGAAGCGGCGGTGCGCGCGGCCGAGGAGGTGCTGATGGAGCGGGTGCTCGTTCGCATGAGTCCCTCGGGTTTCAACGCATTCGTCAAAGCGCTGGCGGAGCCAGCGATTGCGCCGCCCGAGATGCTCGATCTGCTCGGGCGACCCGCCCCTTGGGAGGTGGGGGATTCGCGCAAGTGACAGTTCGCGCTTTGCCTCTGTCTTCACCTGAGCCCCTAAATCCGAATCACGACGTTTCGCAATTCTGCTGCGGGCGAGCCAGTCTCGATGAGTGGTTGAAGAGGCGCGCGCTCTCCAACCAGGAGAAAGGGTTCACGGCCGTCATGGTCGTCCACGAGCGCAACCGCGTCGTTGGCTACTATGGGTTAGCACCCACCGCTGTTGTGCCAGCGTTCCTGCCTCGATCGATTCGCACGGGACAACCTCCAGATCCGGTCCCGTGCTTACTCCTTGGGCAATTGGCCACTGACGTTGCATGGGCAGGAAAGGGGGTCGGTCGCGGCTTGCTCAAGCACGCGCTCATGCGCTGTGTTACTGCGGCGCGTCTGATTGGCGGGCGCGCGCTCATCGTTCATGCGGTGGATGCATTCGCTGCGGAGTTTTGGCGTCGGCACGGCTTCTTGCCGTCCAAAGAGGATCCTCTGGTGCTATTCCGATCGATGGCGGACATTGCCGCCGCTATCGATAGAACAAACAAATGAGTGTCGAGCACCCACGCTAACAGGCTCATCGCCCTTCCGGACAGACGAATTGATCGTCCCCCGATTTCGTGGAGACCACCAAAAGGTGGACAATACGAAGTTGGAGGTTGGAAGTGTCAGAGCAGAGAACGACAAGGCAATACAGCGACGAGTACAAGTCGGAGGCGGTGCGCCTAGTGCGGGAATCCGGCAAGCCCCTGTCGCAGATCGCGCGTGAGCTCGGAATCAACGACAACATGCTGCATCGATGGTCGCGAGAAGAACGTGACGCTCAGGTGGCCGGCAAAACGCGAGGTGAGGTTAAGGACGATCAGGAGGAGCTGGCTCGATTGCGTCGAGAGCTGGCGCGGGTAACCGCGGAACGCGATTTTTTAAAGCGAGCGGCGGCGTTCTTCGCGAAGGACGTGAAATGAAGTTCCGAGCCATCCGGGACAACATTGGCCGCTTTGCTGTGGGTTTGATGTGCTCAGCGTTAGGTGTATCGGTGTCCGGCTATTACGCTTGGCGAAATCGACCACCGAGCGCACGGACGCGGGCCAATGATCAACTGCTAGAGCAGATTCGCGAAGCTCATCAGCGTTCACGTGGCACCTATGGCAGCCCGCGGATCACCCACGAGTTGAGAGCCCAAGGCCATCGCGTCGGCGAGAACCGCGTTGCTGGGTTGATGAGAACAACGTAAGCGCTCGATCTTCCGCAGCCTGCCCACCTGACCCCGGATCTGCTGGGGTGTGTCGTTTTCTCAACCAACGGAGAGCGACATGTCGAAGCAAGAAGCACGTGCGCAGCGGATCAACGAGTGGCTCGAGCACCTGCGCCGATGGAAGGCGTCCGGCGGATCATTGGCGGCCTACGCGAAGGAACATGGGGTGGCGTTGTGGGCGCTGTATCACTGGCGCGGTGTCCTGATCCAAGAAGGCCGCTGGGAGCCAGCGCGAACGCCAAAGGTGAAGCGCGCCGCGTCTCGCCTTGAAGCGATGCCCTTGCAGTTTGCCCGCGTAGCGGTGTCGGAGGCGCCCATGGCGCCGTATATCGTTCGATTGCAGTTAGGCAATGGGCGTCGCGCCGAGATCGAGTTGCGTCAGGTGGAGCCGCTGTTGCAACTGATCGCGGCCATGGAGCGGCAGCCATGATGCGCCCGGGTTCAGAGATCACGGTGTATCTGTGCGTGGCGCCGGTGGATGGACGCAAGCAGGCGGCGAGCCTGGCCCTGCTGGTCGAGCAAAGCCTGGGTCACAACGTGTTCGAGCCGGCCTTGTATGTCTTTACGACGCGGCGACGTGATCGCGTGCGGATCTTGTACTGGGAGCGCAATGGCCTCTGCCTGTGGAGCAAGCGGCTGGAGCAACAGCAGTTCGTCTGGCCGCGCTCGGCGCCTGGCGAGACGGTGTTGATGAACGGGCGCACCTTGAACGCGCTGCTGGATGGATTCGATCTGTTCAGTCACGGACACCGTGAGCTCGAGATCCGCCGCGTGGGTTAGCGGTTGAGCGAGCATCGATTGTTTGTTTTCTCGGGTCGATTCTTCCTTCTCATTTGTTTCTTTGAACGCTCCGGCATGCGATACTCCAACGCATGCTGGAGCCCTCCTCGAGCACCGACGCCCAAGCGCAGATCGCGCAGCTCCAGGCATTGCTGTCGGAGCGTGAACGACGCATCCGAGTGTTGGAAGAAGCGCTTCGCCTGATGCGTGTCGAGAAGTACGGCGCGAGTCGCGAGAAGCTCGGCGAAGCGCCCGGCCAGCGCGGGTTGTTCAACGAAGCCGAAGCCGCGGTCGAGATCCTGGAAGCCGCCGGCGTGGAAGCGACGTTGATCGCCACGCCGTTGCGCGACGATAAAGCTCCCGCAAAGTCTCCCGGCCGCAAGGCGCTGCCCGCCCATCTGCCACGCATCGAGGTGCGGCACGAGTTGCCGGCGATCGAGCGTATCTGTGGTTGTGGCTCGGCCCTCCAGGAGATCGGCGCGGAGACCTCCGAGCAGCTGGACATCATCCCGGCGAAGATCCAGGTCATCCGCCACGTGCGACCGAAGTATGCATGCGCCCACTGCCACGTCGGCGTGATGGATTTCTTCACGCCGGACGTTGGCTTGTACCTGGCTCTGGGCGGTTCAGCGGCACTCAATGCCACGCGCGAGAAGCTTCAGGAGATCGTCGATCGGCGCGACAGCGACTTGAGTGATCCGACCGTAGCGCACCTGGTGCGGGCGATCGCGATCGATGATAGCCGAGAGTATGTTCGGTATGCGCACGGCAAGTTCGAGCGTACGCAGCCGATGCTCGAGCGAGCCACGCACATGCTCGAGTCACTGTCTGCACAGAAGGTAGGCGGGCTTGATCCCGCCACACAGCGCAAGACGGTGGCACTGGCTGAGCGCTGTCGCGCACGATTGGAGGGTAAGCAGTTTGACCTGCCCGCACTGCTCACGCCCGATAAGCTCTCGGCCGCAGAATCCATCAGGGCGCTGGATCGGGCTCAGCATGCCATCTGAGGAGCGCGTGTCATGAGTGCTGCAGGCCAAACCCGCCGTATAGGGCTCGTGCTGCTACTGGTGATCGCCGGTGCCGGCGCGTGGGTCGGCGCGGTGAGTCCGGCCATCGCGTTGAAGGACTTTACCGGTGCAGACGTGCTGAGACTACTTGGCGCATACGCAATTCTCGCGCTGGTCCTCGAGCGAACGCTGGAGGTGCTGATCAGCGCCTGGCGCGGCGAGGTGAAACAGAAGCTCTTCTCGGAGGCGCAGAATGCCAAGCTTGCGCTGCGCGCTCGGCCCGGCAATCTCGCAATTGAACACGTCATGGTATCGAGCATGGACGCCCTGCAGGCCTATCAGAACCAGACCCGCGCGATTGCGCTGCGCGCGGGTGTCGTGGGTGGTCTCTTGATTGCAGCCGTGGGGCTGCGAACGCTGGAGACGTTTGTGACGGCGCCGATGAGCGTTCCTGCGCTCTGGCTTTTCAAGGCGCTCGATCTGCTGTTCACGGCAGGCATGATCGGTGGGGGAAGCGAAGCGGTTCACAAGCTCATGTCGACCGTGACTACGTATTTCGAAGCGGTCACTGGCAAGCTGAAGGATCAGAATACATCTTCCCATCAAGGCATCACGGTGCTCACGCCGCCGCCGCTTACGCCCGGGAAGCCTTGATCCAAGCTGCCGACAGTTTCCCGCCGCTTCCGGCGGCAAAGCTGCGGTCGCATTGAAGCCGAAACAAACTCCGAGACCAGAAAACGCCGGTGTACCGACCGTCTGCGAGCCTGATCGCTGCGGCCACATCGAAGCTACGGAGCGCGCGTGTATCACTTGCGCTGTTTCGTTCTCGCCCCGTTCTTGAGGGGCACGCGATTGCCCGGCTCGAGCTCTACAAGCCCCGTGCGCTTGCCCTCGATTTGAGTCAGATGCAGGCACCGCAGGTTCTTGCAATTCATGTAATTGCCCTCGTGCGTTTCCATCAACCTCCCCACCATGGCTTCCAGGTTAGATCCGAGGGCACGGGTTTGAGCCAGATCGCGGTCATCCGAGAGAACAATGACGGCAATGTTCTCTAGGGCGCGTTCGAGGTGAGCCGAAGGCGACGGTAGCCTCGGCCGTCAAAATTGCACCTTGGCGCTATGGCGTGTCGCGGCCCCACGTGGCGATGGCTGTGGACGTTGCGCCTCACAGACGCTCATTGAGATGCGGCGAGCCAAGCTCGTCGACATAAACAAGCTTGGGTGTTCTGCTGGACAATCGGTCCTCCAGACGCCTGCGCTGCGCCACTTCATCCTGAATCATCGCCACCAGCATGTGCGCGATCGTGTCGGGCTGGGAGCCGCCCCGAACAAGCTCGAAGAAGTTCTTTCCTTCGAAGAGTGGGCGACGTAGCACCCTGGCGTTCTGCGCAAGGCCCGCCGCATCCAGTATGTCGGCTGCCCGGGCCAATTGCTCGAGCGCTCGCTCGTTCTCTGGCGCGATCCGCCGTCCAGCTTGCCACTCCTGAAGCGTTTGCGGCGACAGTTCAAAGAGCGAGGCGAGTTCCGTGAATGAAGGCTCCAAGACCTCCTTCACGCGCGCGAGGTTTTTCGAAGCGCTGGGCATACTCAAATCCTCCCTAGGCACAGTAAAGTGCTCGAAGCCCGATTCGATCGTCGAAAGGATAGCCGGGGTGGCTGCGCTCCGTAATGTGGCCCGCGGTGCCCAGCCCGCCGCTGCCCACGAGTAACGCGAGGATCGCGCCCCGGATGCGCGATAAAGACCAGGAGGTAGTCTTCCCGCAGGGCAGTGGGCGGGGGATACTTCTCCTGCGTTGTCTGTGGCCACCATGGCCACGCAGATCTAAAATGCAGGTGTGTACTGCGCAAACGCGCAAGGTGCATGATGACCTCTTTCCTGTCTCATTCCGGATGCTGCGCGTGATCTGTCATCACTGCGTGGAGCACTTCGACGATGAGCTCATGAATGTCACTGTGCGAGCACTGAAGTCGTCCGGTTCGAATGGCGTTGAACGCCGGTCTGAGCTGCCGCTGGGCATCTTCGGAAAAGATCCGCTGCGTGTGATTGGATCCCGGGTAGGCGGTGCCGCGCGTTGCCTGAGTAGAGCGTAGCGGTGAATGGGCCTCATCTGCGACGTATGAACGCTACGGCGATGGCGCAGACTTAGGTTTCGCAGCGTGAAGCAGTCCGGCATACCAGATTCGAACCTTTCCGATAAGCCCCGAGTTGGCCGCTGCAGTGTGCATTCGTCGCGCGGTAGTCGGCAACTGGGATGAGTCAGCAACGTCTTGATCGCTTCTGCCAATCGTTCCCGATCGAGGTTTGCATTCTCGAGTTGATCGGAGACCCACAGAAATTCATGCCAGTCGATACCGCGATGCTGGGCCAGTTGCCTCAATGCTCGGTCGCCGGAGAGCAGCGTCCAGCCGTGTTGCTCGGCGAGGATGAGAGCGGCACAGTCGACGAGGGACACCGCTCGGTTTGCGTGAGCGAGCAACTGGGCGTCCTCGATCGCTTGCGCATGTAGGGGCAGCAAGTGAAGCCCCGAGCCTGCCACTCGGCGCCTCCGTCGTCTCGAAGCTCTTTGGTCAGCGATTGTGAAACGCGCCTGCATCTGCAGCAGGGTGTCGCAATAAGCGGCTGATGTTTCTTCCTTTTTTCGCTGTCGATATCTCTTACGGCATCCGGTTCTCGGTTGTGGGCTTCGCAAACATTGTTGTATCTTGGCTGTGATGATCCGCTCAGGCGGAAGGGGAAGGGCGCATGTCTGCAAGTCATGAGTCATTCGAGTGGCATCTGACCCCGGCTGGCGGGGTCGAAGGGAGTGAGTTTCTGGACTTCGGCGGGAATGTCTTAAGGCCGACTCCAGAAGATCGGGTGGCGACCTTTGTTCTGGATGAGCACCAATGTCACGCTTTGGAGAAGATCCAATGCACGTGGTCACAGACGTGGATCAAGGCGGACTCGAATCTGGCGCCGCTTTATGAAAAATACGGGATGCATCCGGCTCATGTCGCGCAGTCATTGGAGAAGTATGGGCGCTAATTAGCAGTCCACCGCCTGATGGACGGCGGTCGCACCCGGTCCATCGAATTGTCCTCGCTGCCATCTAAGCTACCGAGGAGCCCTTCGGAACGACGGCTCGGAGAGGGGCATTTGAAGGTGCGGCGTTGTCTGTTGCGCGAAGAGATAGACAGATGCGTCGCGTGTCGCGCGTGAGGAAGCAGAAGAAGCGATGATTCCGGACTACCAAGCCCTGATGCTACCCGTCTTGAGATTTGCCAAGGATCGACCGATCCAGGCCAAGGAGGTCATCCAAGGTCTCGCGGACGAAATTGGCTTGACGGCCGAGGAGCGCGAGCAGCTGCTGCCCAGCGGCAGGCATCGGATGTTTGATAACCGCGTGCACTGGGCCAAGACATACCTGAAGCAAGCCGGTCTGCTGAGCTATCCGCGACGTGGCTTCTTGGTCGCGACGGAGGCGGGCCAGAAGGTCCTTTCTCAACGGATCGATCGTATCGACGTGACCTTCCTGAAGGGCTTCGAGGCTTTCCGAGCCTTCCTCGAGCGCAGGCGTGCGGATCAGGATGACTTGGCGCTTGCGCCCGAGCCGATTGCGGCGAGCGCCGCAACGCCTGATGAAACACTTCGCCTCGCGCACGCCCAAATCAATTCCGCACTGGGGGCCGAACTTCTTGAGCGGGTGCGAAATGCATCCTCCGAGTTCTTCGAGCACGTGATCATCGCCTTGCTTTCCGCGATGGGCTATGGCGGGGTCTCACCAAGCGCGACCCAGGTGCTCGGCCGTACGGGAGACGATGGCGTTGACGGCGTCGTCAATCAAGATGCCTTGGGCGTGGATCGGATTTATGTCCAGGCGAAGCGATACGGACGGCGCAACAGTATCTCGGCGGGCGACATTCGCGACTTCTTCGGCGCGTTGAATCTCAAGAAAGCGCACAAGGGCATTTTCTTTACGACCTCCTCGTTCAGTCCGAGCGCGATGCAGACCGCGAGCGGCTTGAGTGTGAGGATCGTCCTGATCGATGGAGAACAGCTGTCCAATCTGATGATTCAGTACGGCGTTGGCTGTCGAACCGAAGAGACGCTGCACCTAAAGAAAATCGACGACGATTTCTTCGAGGATATCTAGCGCCAACAAGCGCGCGAGCAGGGCGCAGCGGTCAGGACCGCAAACGGGCCGTGCGGCCTGCTGCGTACGACTTGTACTTCGTCGTTCGGCGCGGCCTCGCGTGCTCGGCTTCTTGCGGGCTCAAACCTCAAGCCGTCACAACGGGTTCGCGCGACCGGGTGCATGCCGCGGCAAGGATCCAAGGCGTGGGCGGCTCTCGTGCGCATCCCTCGCATCCGTAGAGCGATCCTCGCTATGGCGGTGAGCCGAACGGTTGAGTCTGCCATTCGTATGAATGTCAGGAGCACTGTGCGATGAGCGTGATCGCGAAGCGCGGAAACGATGGGCTCATCCATCGTTGGGCCTGATCGAGATCAATCGCCGCGCACGAGCATGCGCTTGTGATGCAGAACGGGCTCACGCAGGCGGGAGCGCTCGCCGCGATGGGCGGTGCCACGCCGATGCGTGCGCGCCGTTCTGGCCGCGTAGGGTGTGTTACTCGGTGATGAGCTTCTTCAATCGGTAAAGCGTCTCTAGCGCCTCGCGCGGCGTCATCGAATCTGGATCGAGGTTACGAAGCGCGGTGACGGCTTGATGGTTCTCTGTTGCAACGTGGGGAAGCTGCAGCAACAGATCTCCCTGCGGATACCTATCTTGTGCAGCTGCCGAGCGGCGTTCCAGTTCGTGTAAATAGTGGCGTGCTGCGTTGATGACGTGGGGGGGTACACCGGCGAGCGCCGCGACCTGCAAGCCATAGCTTTGATTGGCTGGGCCATCCTTCACGGCGTGCAGGAAGATCAGCTTCTTGCCGTGCTCGGTCGCATCGAGGTGCACGTTCGCGCAGTGCTCGAGCTCATCAGCGAGCGCTGTGAGCTCGAAGTAATGCGTGGCGAAGAGCGTGAAGGCGCCGACGCTACGAGCGAGGTGATGCGCGACGGACCACGCGAGCGACAAGCCGTCGTACGTGCTCGTGCCGCGACCGATTTCATCCATCAGCACCAAGCTATTGTGGGTTGCATTGTTCAAAATGTTTGCCGCCTCGGTCATCTCGACCATGAAGGTCGAGCGGCCGCCGGCGAGATCGTCGGAGGCGCCGATGCGGGTGAACACCCGATCGATGGGGCCGATGCGCGCGGCTGCGGCGGGCACGTAGCTGCCGATGCGAGCGAGAATCACGATCAGCGCGGTCTGGCGCATGAACGTCGACTTTCCGCCCATGTTCGGGCCGGTAATCACCAGCATGCGTCGTTGGTCATTGAGCCGCAGATCGTTGGGCACGAACGGCTGATCGATGAAGCGCTCGACCACCGGATGACGGCCCTCGGTGATCTGAATGATCGGATCATCGGATAGTTCAGGCTTTGCGTAACGCAAGCTCACCGCGCGCTCCGCCAGATTTGCAAGCACGTCGAGCCCGGCGAGCGCGGCTGCGCTGCCTTGCAGATCGGCGAGGTTCGTAATCAACCGATCTAGTAATTCATCATAAAGCTGTTTTTCACGGGCGAGTGTCCGCTCGCGCGCGCCAAGCACTTTGTCCTCGAACGCTTTGAGCTCCGGTGTGATGTAGCGCTCGGCATTCTTCACGGTCTGACGACGGTGATAGTCGGCCGGTACGTTGTCAGCGGCGCTGCGACTGATTTCGATATAGTAGCCCGACACACGGTTGTAGCCGACGCGCAGGTTCGCGATACCGCTACGCTCACGTTCACGGGTTTCTAGATCGACCAGATAGCGATCGCTGTGCTCGCTGATGAGTTTAAGCTCATCGAGCTCAGCGTCATACCCCGACGCTATCACGCCACCTTCGCGTAGAAGGGGTGGCGGCGATTCCACGATGGCGCGCGTGAGCATGTTGTGGAGATCTGGATGCGTGCCGGCTTGAGAGGCAAGTTCACGTAGCAGCGGCGCGTCGATGTTCGCCAGCAGTTGCTGCAACTCGGGCAAGCGTCCGAACGCGTTACGCAGCTGAGCAAGGTCACGAGGCCGCGCACTTTTCAACGCCACCCGAGCAAGGCAGCGTTCGATATCACCCACGTGGTTGAGCAGATCATGCAGCGGCGTGTACAGCGCGCGATCAATGAGTATCGAGATCGCCTGGAGTCGCAACTCGACCGTGCCACGATCACGCAGCGGTCGATGCAGCCAGCGGCGCAATTCGCGAGCACCCATTGCCGTCGCTGTTTGATCGAGAACCGCGGCGACCGTGCAGTCGGGGCGATCGGATAAGCTCACATCGAGCTCAAGATTCCGTCGAGTCGCGGCGTCCAGCAGCACGGCTTCACTGCGCACTTCGGTACGAAGACCTCGCAAGTGAGGCAACGCCGCCTTCTGCGTCTCGCGAACATAGTGAAGCAACGTGCCCGCTGCACGAATGGCGAGCGAGTCATCGGCGCAACCGAAGCCGGAGAGATCGCGCGTCGCGAATTGCTCGCAGAGCAGCCGAGTACAGGTTTCCAAATCGTAGTGCCACTGCGGACGTTCCCGCACCTGCGCAGGAATGCGGATGCGCGCGGAAGCTTCCGGCACGAGCAGCTCCGCCGGCCGCAAGCGCTCGATCTCAGCGGCCAGGCCTTCCTCGCCGGCAGCTTCCATCACACTGAAGCGACCGCTCGACAACTCTAGCCATGCAAGCCCGAAGCGCGCGCCTTCGCGGTACACCGATGCGAGCAGATTGTCCTTGCGCGCATCGAGAAACGCATCATCCGTCAGCGTGCCCGGAGTGACCACCCGCACCACCGCGTGTTCACCCGGGCCTTTGGATCCCGCCGGATCGCTGATCGGTTCACAAAGGGCGACCGATTCGCCTTGTCGGACCAATCGGGCGAGGTAGGACTCCGCGCTGTGATACGGCACGCCGGCCAGCGGTATCGGCTGTCCGCCGAACTGTCCGCGCGCGGTTAAGTTCAGATCCAACAGGCGCGCGGCCCGTTTCGCATCTTCAAAGAACAGCTCGTAGAACTCGCCCTTGCGATAGAACAGCAACTCGTTCGGATGCTGCGCTTTGAGGCGCAGGTACTGCTGCATGACTGGGGTAGGCTGTTGAGCCGGTTGCGGCTGCGCGTTGAGCTCGGCGACTTTAGACATTGTCCTTGGCAATCAATCATCTATACCTTCATCGAAGGGCGTTCGCCTCTCGCCTTGTGCATGCCGAGACGGCGTTCGTGTGCGCACGATGACGCCCAAACCATCGGCGCCTCGGAAACCAGATTGTACGGTCGGCGCGACGGTAGGGATACATGGCGGCTCGCGGAGTCCTCCCTCAGGGGCTCGTAAAGAGCCACTCGCTCGAAGTGCCGAGGCGGCTTTTCGCGAGTCCACGGGCGAGCGCTTCGTCGAAGTCATAGCACTGCGAGGAGCCCTGCCATGTCCGGAGGTTGGTTCATTGCCTGCTTTGGGGAGAAGACTTTTGAAGGGGACGCGTGTCCCTTGTCCAAAAGTCGTCCTTGGCGAGTCTCATTGAAGTATCTAGCCGAGCGATGCTACGAAAGCGTCTTCCAGCCGGTGGTTAGCAGGTCATTGATTGCGCTGCCCTGAAAGAACAGGTGATCCGCATCGCGGAGGAGTGCACGAACGCCGGGTACCGCCTGGTTGTCGATGAGTGCAAATAAAAAGAAGATCAGCGTGCCGCGAGCTTTATAAGCAATGAAGTAATTCCCGCCTCCCATCTCGTGAATCCATGGCTGCAAATCATCATCAAATGGTTTTGTGGGGCCGAAGGCATCATCGAAACTCAGGGAGGGGGGTGCACCTGTGTAGGCAAAGGCATGAATTCGCCAGTAGGAGGACGGCGCAACGCCATGCCGCTTACAGAGTAGGGCGGCGGCGCTCTTTGCGAGGACAGAAAGAGAGACGAAGACCGCCTGTCGTATCGGATTGGTTCGTTCTTTGTCTCGGAAGAACTCCGGTGAAGACCACGCGCCTTGATCTACATCGCGTACATCGATCATTTTGAAGAAGCGTAAATCCGCTTCTGTGAAATTCGGGAGAAGTCCCGCATTGATCGCCATGATCTTGATGTCGGGGGCCGCCACATGTTGTCGTTCAAGTAGGAAGTCAGGCTGGCCAAGAGCGGCGAGAAACTCGATGGCTCGTACTGCATACGTTTCTGGGCCAAATCGATTGTTGCATTCCGGGTGAGTGGGAAGCGCGCCTGCGTAGTCATACCCCTTAACTTTCGGTTGCGACCGTTGGATGAGCGATGCGGGGACAGCGTGATCCCTGCTTCGGGCGCCCTCGATCGATTTGCCGCAGAGGTAACAGATCATCGTGATCGCGGATTTTTTTCGCATACTGCAATGACCCCCGCAGAGCCGGCTTCGATTTTGCGAAATGCAGTCAAACCAAACCTCAGCCGGCCGTGGAAGTCGATCTGATGGTGTCAGTGGTCGCTTTCAAGGGAGGGGCTGTCTAAAGCATGCATTCGGCATCGGCGTTGAATAGGGAACTTGAATCGCCCGATCTGCCGCCGACAGCAAGCTGGCTTTTAGTCACCGTTGCGGTCGTCGCCCAGAGCGGAGTCCACGATTGCTTGTTGGAACGGCCGCGGCGCATGCTCCCGCGGGACGTGTCGATGTTTGTCACCGGGGCTACGGCGCGCGCCGGCAAGCTTACCGGCTGAGCCCGCGCTACGAGCTCCGAAGCTGGATAGTGGATCAACTCCCAGTCGGGTGCCGCAATTGCACAAAGGAGGAGGATCGGAGAACTGTTCTTCTTGTGATATCGCTCCACAAAAACGTCACAATCACAGTGAACAAGATCACAGCAGCTATCCAGCGATCGGATTACGGTGGGCTGGTCATCAGGCTGCAAGTGATGTGGGAGAACCGACCTTCGTATCGTCGTGAGCAGTTAGCGCAGGTTCCTGCACGCGGGGCCCGGTGCTCTGGGTGCTGAGACCGGGAGCGAAGAATACACAGCGGTCGCGGGCTATGCGGCCTAGATAAAAGTGGGGTTCTTTGAGATGGATGATTCAGGAATAGAGTCATACTTGCGTGAGATGGGATGGGCTCTGACATTCCGAGAGGATACTCCCGCACGGGCACCGGGCTGGTTCGATTACCACGATTTGCCGCTGTCTGCGGCCTCAAGAAGCACCCTGAGTCAGTTTCGCGACGGGATCTATCAGCATCAGCGCGAAGGAATATTGCGGTATCTTGGGGGTGCCCATCTAGCGGTGACCACGGCGACCGCCTCGGGAAAAACCCTCATTTTCAATATCTGCGCGCTGGAGGAACTCGCCAAACCGGGCGCGCGCGTGCTCGCTATTTATCCGCTCAAGGCCCTTGCGGCCGAGCAGACGATGCGGTGGCAGACGGCTCTCAAACAAGCTGGGATCGATGCGAAGGTGGGTCGGATCGATGGCGGAATTGCGATGAGTGAGCGCCAACGCATTCTCAAGGAGAGCCGGGTGTTGGTCATGACCCCCGATATCATTCACGCCTGGCTCTTCTCCGTGATCGACGCGCCGGTTGTGGTGAATTTCTTGAAGAACCTGACCTTGGTCGTAACGGACGAGGCGCACACCTACTCGGGGGTTTTTGGCAGTAACGCAGCCTTTCTCTTCAGGCGCCTTTTGCACGCTGTGCGAAAGCTGGGTGGTCAATGTCGCTTCATCGCATCCTCCGCCACGATGAAGGATCCGACGGCGCACCTGCTCAAGTTAACGGGAGAATCGTTCGAGACCATTGGTCCAGAGCTTGACACCTCGCCCCGCGCCGAACGACGTACGCTGCTCGTGTCGCCACCCAAAAGCAAAGACCTCTTGACGGCCGTCTCGGATCTGCTGATCTATGCGGCTGCGAACACGAGTCATCAATCCATCACGTTCGTCGACAGTCGCAAGCAAACCGAGTATCTCGCCGCCATCGTTGAGCGCAGAGTGAACGAGGAGAGTGAGGACGCTGATGCGCCCGTCTTCGAGCGGCTCCGAGACATGCAAATCTATCCGTACCGTTCGGGCTACGAGGAAGAGGATCGCGAGCGCATCCAAGGGCGCCTTGCGGCCGGGGCGCTCAAGGGGGTGGTGAGTACCAGCGCCTTGGAGATGGGCATCGATCTTCCCTATCTGTCGCTCGGTGTGCTGTATGGCATTCCAAGTTCCGCGACCAGCTTGCACCAGCGCATTGGTCGTGTGGGGCGTCGCAAGCCGGGCTTGATCATCATCGTCAATAACGGGTCAGTGATTTCTGAGAGTGTGTTCCGTGCGCCGGAGAGAATCGGAGACCTACCGCTCGCCCAAAGCGCTCTCTATCTTCATAACCGCCCTTCATAACCGCCGTATCCAGTACATCCATGCGATGTGCCTGGCGAGACAGGGTGGCGAGGATCAGTCGATTTGCAATAGCGCGGGCATCACCGCAGACAAGTTTACTTCGCCGCTCGCGTTGCCGGTCGACTTCCAGAAGCTCTGTGAAGCCGAGCGTGTGGGGGAGATCGAGCCAGAGCTGCAGGCCATAAAATCCCAAGCGGGGGATGACCCGAACCACACGTTTCCCCTGCGGGATCTCGAGCTGCAGTTTAGGGTTGAATATCGGCACGGCCCCGAAGTCCGACAACTCGGTTCGCTCTCGTATGCTCAGCTCATGCGCGAAGCCTATCCGGGCGCGGTCTACTACTACCAGACTCGTCCGTATCGTGTCGTGCGCATCAAGAAACAGCAGCGCATTGTGGAGGTTCGCGGGGAGAGGCGCTATTTCACGACGCCGAGGTTCTTACCGACGCTGATTCTTCCCAATCTGGTTGGCGACAACCTGTTTGACGTACATGAGTTTGGTGAGTTGCGTGTGATGGAGTGTTCTTTGCAGATTGGCGAAGCGATCACGGGATTCAAGGAGAGACGCGGCAACACGGAGAAGGAATACAAGTATCCGCTGGATCCCGCCTTGGGGCTTTATCATGATTCAGCCAAGTTTGCGCGCTATACATTTACCTCGGGCGTGGTCTTCACGCATCCAGCGCTCAGCCGGGAAGGCGTTAAACCGGCCGCCATCGCGGCCGTGCTCTTTGAGGCCTTTCTGATGACCATGCCCTTCGATCGGCAGGACATCAGTGGGGGGGCTGATAAACACCGTGCAACGCGTGACGGCGTTCGAGAGGGAGAGCGATTCGTGAGCGTCTACGACCAGACCTATGGCAGTTTGCGTCTGACGAGTCACCTCATGAAGACCGAGGTGTTGCGCGATGTGTTCACGCGTGCCTGGGACATCGCATCGAATGATGCAAGCTTGGAGCTCAATAGCGCCACCATTGCGGCCTTGAAAGCGATGAAGATCTGCGCCGAAGCGGAGCCGCAAAAAAGCCATCTCACTCGCTCGGCGATCCCCGCAGCAGAACAATTTGTACCGATCATCATGCCGGGATCCGTTGGGATCAACGTGCACAAGGACAATGAGGAGTTTGAAGTAGAAGGGGTGTTCTACAGCCCGCAGCTGCAATGCTTAGCCTACCGAGGCAAGCATCTGTTCGAGAAGCGGCGTGCAGAAAGGGAAACGTGGCGCCATGGGAAGGCGACCATGTCCGTTCCAGTCCATCATGTCGCGCCGCTCGATGGTGAGAGCAAGATGGGGTTCTACAATATCGAGACCGGTGAGACTCTGGCGCAACTTCCCCTGGACGGAGAGTTCTGATGGAGCAGGAGATCACGTTCCAACCGGTTCGCTTGGATATGCCGGGGGCGATTCGTGCGATTGCGGAGTTATCCAAACTGCCGCCGGCCCAGTGGTACGTGATCGATTTCTCGCGCCTTGAATGGATCGAGCCCTTTGGGATGTTGTTTTTTGCTCGGCAGTTGCGCGTGTTTCGTGACCAGAGGAGGCCAGGTCGGTGCCGTGCGATCAACCATGAGCGACACGGCTATGCGGCGCACATGGGATTCTTTCAGAGTTTCGGACTGAACTTCGGTAATGAGCCCGGCGAGGCACCCGGCAATACCCAGTACCTGCCGATCACTGAGCTCACGATTGAAGACATCAAGCGGGAAGCTCGTGAAAGATTCGAAGATCCACGACAGATCATCGAGTGTCGATGCGAACCTTTGGCTGGGGTCCTCGCAAGAGATGCGGGCTGCGAAGTCAGAGATACCTTGAGCTATTCGCTGCGGGAAATCTTTCGGAACGTACTTGAGCACAGCCAAGCAGGTTCCATCTGGTATGCGGCTCAGTATTGGCCGGCGAAGCGGGCGGTTGAATTATGCATCCTGGATCAAGGGATCGGCATCCGACGCTCCCTTGCTCGTAACCCGCATGTCAGTGTCAGAGAGGACGAGGATGCCCTGCGCGTCGCACTGCTTCCTGGGGTTTCAGGCATCGCCTTCAAAGGCGGGCCACGTCAGCGCCGTGATGAGTGGGCGAACTCCGGATATGGTCTATTCATGACCAGTCAGCTTTGTGCCAGGGGCGGAAGCTTTACGATCTGCAGTGGCAACCGCGGGTTGACCTTGAGCGGCGAGGGCACGAGCACCTTCGATACAGGCTTTGAAGGCACCGCATTGAGGCTCGAGCTCTTCCTTCCTGAGGTACAGGCCCTGAATGGGAGTCTCGCGGCGCTGCGTGATCGAGGAGCCCAGATCGCGGGTGAACTTCGACACACGGCCAATCTGACTGCTTCGATGTCCTCTCGGATGCTAGCGAAGGACTTTCCCCGGTGAGCGGTGTTGATTCTCGATGGGACACGCGCTGGGTCGGCGTGAATATGAGATGGGCCCCAAGTTTCACGGTGACCCCGGTGCTGTTTTTGGCTTGCGGCAATGCGGGGGCGGGCTTTCCGGCGTATTGCTCGGCAAATCAACCCAAGCATCGTACTGGTCGCTGCCCGATTTGAACGCCTCACGCGCCAGGACCGCTGAAATGGTTGCGTTCGAGACCCAGTGGATGCTTCGGTCTGGGAATACAAAGGCATGCCAATCAGCATCGTTGTTCTCTTCCCAGAACGGTCGCCCTTGACTGTGCGAGATGCGAAAGCGCCGATCACGATTGCGCTTTTTTACCTCCACCTTCAAGCGACAAGACTCGCAAATCAAATCGGCGGTGCGTTTTTTCTTGGCGGCGTAGGTGATCTCGAAGCACCCGGGCGATACGATTTGCGCAGCCGGAATGCAGTGTTGAAACTCGTCACGCAATGTCCGTGCGACCTGGCGCTGGGCCTTTTCACCCGCCTTGGTCCGTAGCGCAAACAAGCCGTCGTCTTTCTCGCTGAACCGAAGGTCGTCTGCTTTGGTATCTCGATAGGCGATGTGGATCCAGAAGATACGCACGCCGGTTTCATCGACGATGATATCGACTTCGTCACCTCGCTCGATGACCCAATCGAGATACGTGGCGGCCGTGATGATTTCAGTCCCGAAGCGCATCTCGAGGGAGGCGCGAATCGGTAGCCGCTCAGGCAATCCTTCGATGGCGAGCCAGATGCGGTCGTCCCGCTCGGCGCTGCGAGCGATGAGCCGAGCTTGCCGGATCAGCGTCAACTGCTTCGCGCCGAGCAGATCGGTCACCGTACCTGCGACCATGCGCTGATCGCGAAATTCGCTCGGCAGATAGTCCATAGCCCCGTTCCAATAGCCCGTCCGGCACAGGTGCATGAATCACGCAGCGATCCATGGCTGCGCCGCCCAACTTCAACGGTAGACTTTATGGCTTGCGGATCACATCGACAGTCTCGGAAAGTCCCAGTTCCCTCAGTGCCACCTTCGTTTCCTCCGCCTTGCCCGCGGGGATGCCGGTGGGCGAGGTGATCTCGACGTTGACGACGAGCTTCAAGGCAGCGCTGGTGACCCAGCGGGAGAGCACTTTGGTATAGAAGTTCATCCACTTCTGCGAGGAGATCTCTCCGCTCCATCGCAACGTGCTGATCTCTGCCGGCGTGGCGGCAGGGCTCTCGATCGTGCCGCCGGGCGTGGTCGGGGCAGGCGTCGGCTCCGGCGCAAGCATAGGCAACGAAGC
The DNA here is from genome assembly GCF_016801985.1 of Steroidobacter gossypii. GTDB lineage: Bacteria > Pseudomonadota > Gammaproteobacteria > Steroidobacterales > Steroidobacteraceae > Steroidobacter > Steroidobacter gossypii. The sequence continues at coordinate 830,609 of NZ_JAEVLS010000003.1, forward strand.
CGCGCTCAAGCTCGCCAGATAGCTCTCAGCGCGCTCCGGCGAAATGAGGTAGAGGTCGGCAGAGAACTCGATGTCATCCGCCGCAAGCGTTCGTTTGTAAATGAAGGGCTCGAACCGCTCCGGGCCAGCCTTGCCGACATACGCCCACAGACCGCCCTCCAAGCCCCGCACGAAAGTGTCCTTTAACGCATCGGGCTTGAGCAGTCGCGGAAACTTGGGCGATGAGAAGAACGCGTCGCGAATCGCGCGCGTGCTCCATTCGGGCAACGCGGGCGGCCAATAGCGCGTGAGCACCATGGGGCCCACCGACTCTGCGACCAGGTCCTCTTGCCTCAGGCGCGACAAGATCAAATCGACCAGCGAGGGCGCCGCGCCGGACTGCGTGAGGCCGAGGTCGATTTTCCGCATCGTGTTGTCGGGCCCCAGCAGAAAGATGTTCTTATAAGCGCGCCAGATCGCTTCCTTCAAATCGCGCTCGGCTCGTTCCAGATGGTCTTCAATCTGATGACGCTGAGACTCATTCAGGTGTAGGTCGGTCGTGTCCTCGGCGATTTCTGTCCACGCGAGGCGCTTCCGGCCCTCATCGAGCATGGGATTGGCATCCTCTGCCACTGCCCAGATCAGCGCGCTTCGGAATACGCGCGGGGACATCCCATATTCGCGATTTAGCGCCTCGATCAGTGTGACGGTCGCAGGCTCCGCGGCTGTCTGTTCCGGTGCGAGGACGACCAGCGTGAGCGCAGCCCGATCGGCGATGTCGCTGCTCTTTTTGGGGAAGTACACGGGCGGCTCGAGCTTGTTCCCTCGACCAAAGAGTTTCTGGATTTCGGCGAGTATCAGCTCGTGCGTCTGCGCCGAGCTGATACTCGCGCGGCGGTCGGCGAGCAGCTTGTTGAGGTTCGGCTGAATGGTGAAGCGATAGCGGTTGCGCTCGGCATTGAGGAAATAGCAGTGATCCGTGAGGGTCTCCAAACACTGGTCCACGCTGCCGATATTCAAGCCCGGCTCGGCCACGGCGAGACGAATCTCGGGCAAGGTTGCCTCGGCACGTGACTGACCGCCGTTTGATTCCATCAAGATGCAGGTTGCGATCTTACGATGCAGGCGTGCCTTCTTGATCTCCATGCGTGCTTCGGCATCCAGGCGCAGGGCATGTGCATGGTCCTTACCGGCAATGTCGGTGGTGACCGCAGGCTCCAAGCGCTCTTCGCCCAGCTGATGAAATAGCGCAGCCCGAAAGAGCGGATCCTCAAGCGGTGCGGTGCCGAGCGATATGAGCGGATCCTTGTGCACGTTGTTGTAGCCTTCGCGATAGGCATGCGCGACCCACAGCGCAAGTAGCCGCAGCATGCCGCGTGTTTGCTGAAAGCGCGGCAGTCCCCGCCACTTGCGCTCGAAGACGGACAGTAATGAGGGATGAAGCGGGTAGGACGCGCGCAGCGCTTCCTGGGCATTGTTGACCGGAAACCAGCTCGGTAGGCTTTCTTTATTCCCCTGAATCCAGGCGGCATATTCTTCGATCGTGTCGCGCGCCTCGGCGGGTACGCCCTGCCAATCAAACAGTCGACGTCGGATGATCTCCGAGCTCTCCGCCTCTGCCGACATGATCACGGCCTTACCCAACCGATCGAGCAGCTTCTGTAGGCGCTCGAAATCCGATTGGTCTTCCGCGGTCATTTCCAATTCCGCTGCGGGAATGGACACCGCAAGGACCACGTCGTTGCGCCCCCGGGCGACTTCAGACAAGTTGTGCAGGAAGTTGTAGATTTGCGCTCCGAGGCCACTCTTGCGACTGCGGCTCACGTAATTCATGAGCTCGTCCATCAAGATCAGGGTGGGTCGACCCGCCGGCAGCATCTTCTCAATGACATCGCCCCCAGGTGCGGTGAGGGATTCATCGTGCGCCTTGACCCGTTCGAATCCCCGCGCCTTGTCAAGCTGAAAGGCGATCTCACCCCAGGGCGTGCGTCGAAGCGGCGTGCCGTCATCTCCACCGCGGCCTCGTACCGAATCAAACTCGGTACCGACGAACACCGCGGTCTCAGCCGCGGGGACCTCGTTGACCTGGGCGTCGGAGAGAATCTCGCTCACGCCTTTCCACCCCTTCGCCGCGCTGCCGTGCTTGGCGAGGTGATAGATCAACGTGAGCGAGTGGGTTTTACCGCCACCGAATTGGGTCGAGAGATTGAAAACCGCGGACGTCTCCACCCGAATCCCAGAGAGGCGGCGTACCACTTGGGCGGAGAGATCACGAAGATTCTTGGTGAGATACGTGCGCTCAAAGAACTCGGCCGGATCTTGGTACACCGAGGGCGCTCGACCCTCACGCACGTGATCCAAATGGACGGCGAACTCGGAGGCATCCAGCGGCTTGTTCTTGCGCAAGTCCTCGCGCGGCGTCACGACGGTGTACCAAGGCTTCAGTGCCATCTTGCGCTCTCTTCGTTATGTCTCGACCTGCGCGCCACTCAGCGTGCAAAGCGTTCAAATCGACCGGTGTTGTGACTCAACTTCCAAGGCTGAAAGAATCCATAAGGAAAGGTGCTCGACTCATCGCGCGATCCCACGATGACGAGCGTTTCGCCCGAGAGGCTCGCGCGCTCCGATAACGGCATCGCACCGACGACCGTGCGCGCCAGCTGCGAGACCAACGCGGTGCCTTCGGCAGGCTCGGGGCGGTAGCAGAAGACCATCCGCAACGATGCGCGCACACACAGGACCTTCCAGAACGCATATTGTACAAGGTCTGCGCTCGCCGCATTTTCAAGCTCACACACGGCCGCCGGAAATCGCCAGCCGGCCGGCGTCCTTGGGAAGACCATCACGTCCTGTCCCAGGTACTCTTCCCGGCACACGGGCAGGCTCTGGCACCGCGTGCCCTTGCTGGCGACTTCGTAGCCGAGCGCCTTAAAAGAGTGCACCACGACGCCGGTCAGCGCCGTGGTCCAGCATCCCAGGTTTAACGCGAGCGCGGCCTCTCGCAGGTCCTCACTCGTGGCTCGGTCCTCGGTGAGGGTTGCGTAGAACTGGGACAGCCAAGTCGCGCCGAAGCTCATCCGAATCCCAGGCCCTTCTTGCGCGCAAGCACGCCATCGATCCAGCGTTTTTCCTCGGCCCCCACCGGATACAGAAAAGAAAGCGCTTGGGCGAGTCGCCAAAACGTCGATTGCTGACCGACCCCATCCTGTAGAAGGAAGCGTTTCATCGCTTCGTCGCGACCGGCGGCAAACAACACCATGGCTTGATGCACCCGATCGAGCGTTGTGTGGCCCGGCGAAGGCGCCCCGATCGCCCCCCAGCCCTGATGTTCAGCCACTTCATCGAGCTCGGCAAACAAGGTCATCTGCTTTTTCTTGGCCGCCTTTTTCGCGGTGGGGACGGCCTCGCGGGCACCGAAGAGATAGGTCACGCGCTCTGTCACGGACAGGAGCCGCGCCTTGTTACCTTTGACCTCGATGAGATGGCTGAGTTCGGCGATCTGCGCCCCGAGTCCTTGCGCAATCTTGCGTGCCGCATCGAAATCAAGGATGAACCCCGCGTTGCTGCCGGCGCTGCCGCCTGCGGTGGCGTCCTCCTCGGCGCGCTCGGACTCGCCCGCGGCGTCATCCTCCGCGCCGAGCTCGCCCGCCGAGGTGGGCGCGGCCAGGGTCCACAGCCACACCGCCGTGACGCGAGCATCCGCTTCCAACCCCTCGGTCTGGGCGCCTGAGAAGAGCATCGAGAGTGCCTCGCGCGAGACCGAGGCCCAGACATGTTCGAGGTACTCTGGGAGTTTGACGATGTCGCCTGAGACCTTCTGGACCTCTGAATAACGCGAGAAAATCTCAAGCGCAGGCCCCAAGCACGCGAAGATGGCATCGGCACCCACCACGCCTTCCTCCGCAAGCCGCGGCAACCACTGATGGAGCCGGACGGGAAGTTCGGCCAAGACGGCACTCCAACTGCCAATGGCATCGACCTGAAGCTCCCCGGCCTGATCTTCGCGGGGGCGACACACCAGGTGAACCGAGGAGGCGAGCGCGGCGGCGCCGAGCGCGCGCTGGCGGGTCGGGCGTTCCGTATCGATGGGCCAGGAGGCGGTCACGATCCATCCGGCGTCGATGACGCCGGTCAGCAGCGCCTCCCAGCTCTTGGTGTCTTTGTGCGCGAACACGATGACGCCGATGCCGCTCGGCTCAACGACACGGCGAGCCTCGGCGAAGGCCTGACGCATTTGTTCATAGAACCAATCGTGGTCCTTCCTCGGGACGCCTTCCCGAGTGACTTCAGGATTCACGATGATCTCAAGCTCCTTGGGCGTCTTCCCATCCAAGCCGAACTGGGCAAAGCGCTCGTGTGGCCGCGCGGTGCTTCGTTTCAGCCAGACAAAGAACAGGTCCGATAGATCTGCATAGCCGAAGGCGTCGTAGTAGGGCGGGTCGGTCGCGAGCAGCGCGGCGGCATCATCGGGCAGCGGATGAGTTTGTGCGGGCGCTTGCACCACGGTCGCGGCGCGAGGGACGGTGCTTCCGATGTGTTCCAACACCCGAACGATCCAATCGACCTGGCCTTCCCAGCTGCCACCGGCACCCGCGAAGGGCGCAGCCTCCGCGAAATCCCAGACCATCGATACGCGGTTCTGAGCTCGGTTCGCGCCCACGACCGTATCGGCCCAGGTGCACAAGCTCGAGTTCAGATCCTGGAGCCGGCCTAAGGCCAGGCTCAAGGTGGCGCAGAGCGGCTCGGCCACCCCTTCGGCTTCAAGCGCCCGTAAGGTTTGGGCGATCGTTGCAAGCGTCACCAACTGACGTGCGCTGTGCAGATGATCAAAGCGGGTGATGCCATAGTTTTGGACCCGAAAACCCAGCGCCCCCTTCGGCGGCAACGCTTCGTCGGGCAACAGATCAGGATGGCTCTCGCGTAGGCGGGCCAAGCGTTCCCGCGCGCGTGCCACGCCGGAGAGGTCTTGGGGCGTCGGTGCGCGGTAGGAGCGGGCGCCGTTTGCGTTTTCCACGACCACTGCCATCAGCGTCGCCGTATCCGCGCCCCCGCGGTCCTTGGACAACTGTGCGCGCACTTGCTCCACCGGGGTCACATGCGTGCACCAAGGGCACAAGGCGGCGCCACGTTGAACCGTGGGACGGGAGACTTGATCCGTTCGAGGTTTGACGAGCACTTCAAAGGTGGGCTCTGTCGCGGAGGCGGGCGTGTGCATCTTGACGCCCACCCCGCCGGCGCGTTGCGTGAGCCAGAACGTTCGCGCCAAGGCAATGGGCTTGCCGCAGGCCGGCCCCTCACAGCGCACGGTGCGTGCCCACAGATAGGCAATGGGCTTGGTGCCACTTGCATCCGCGGGATACAGATCCGCGACCTGTGCGCTGACCCGTCGGGCGACGTCGGCGCCGAGCTGCCGCACTTCGCTTGCGAATCCCTGTTGCTGGCCGGGGGCGTACTCAAGCGACACGCGATTGAGCAAGACGGCAAGCGGATTCAAATCCGAGGCGAACGCATCGGCGCCCACCCGCAAGGCCTCAAGCGGCATGGCGCCGCCGCCTGCGAAGGGATCGATCACCCAGGGGCGCGGCGATACGGGGCTTAAGCTTGCATGCGAGGCGAGCGTCAGGGTCTCCAACACGCCGAGCACGAGCCGGTTGGAGGCGGCTTGCCAGGCCGAGGACAACGCGACCACCTCGAGCAGGGCGGTGCGCAACTTCAAGGGCTCACCCGCCAAGGTATCGGCAGGCGTACGCGCGACGCCCGCCCAGAACTGATCCGTCTCGCCCAAGAGCGGGCGGGTGTCACGATCCATGAGGGCGGCCTCGGCGAACTCCCGCAGCGTACGCGCGATGGCGCTCAAATAAGCCGGGGAGGCGTTCGGATCGTCCGGATCGATCCACAACGAGGCCGCAATGACCGCCCGACACGCCGCAAGCGGCCGGCGCGCCCACCACACGTGTAAGGTGGAGAGATTGCCGTGACGGGCGGACTTCTCAGATCGAGAAGCGTGAGAGATACGTCGAATGGGTAAATCGACTTCGATCAAACGTTTTGGATAGGTCATCTTCAAAGATCTGCCGCTGCCACGATCGCGTCGGCAGTGACGTGGTAGTGTTCAACCCGAACGACCGGCTTCCAATTCAACTGAGCCGGGTTCTGAATTTTCTGGAGGCGAGGCGTGGTCGCACAGTCGAAGACCACATACAGCCAGTAATCCTCACCCAATCGTTGTGCGGTTCGATACTCATTGGCGGTCAAGGCGATCTCACCGGTGCCCGCGCGCCCCTTCACTTCAATGAACCGTGCCTCGAGTAACACGGCCGCATCGTCCTCTTTGAAGCGTTGGGATAAGAGATCGTAGCCGCGGTTTTCGGTCTCGATACTGCTCACCACACATCCTTGAGCGCGCTCGTGCTCGATCACGACCTGCACGGCGCGTTGTTCGATCGCCTCATCGCGCACCATCGGCGCAATGCCAGGAGCGGTGCGTTCGGGGTGCGGGAATACCCGCGCGCGGCCCATCGGTTGGATATCGGCGATCGTGCAATGCCGCTCCATCTCGAGCTCGTACCGACGGCGCTCAAGTCGCGCGATCAATTCGTCCAGATGCGCCTCGGCCTGGGCGATATTGCCTTCCAAACCGGGCACATTCTCGCCTGCCACCCGCCGATTGAGCAGTTCCGCAAGCGACAATTGTTGACGATGGATGATCTCCTGCAAGGAGATTTCGATGTGTTCTGAAATGATGCGATTCTCATTCGTGCGCTGCGTCTGCACCTCATCGAGAAAGGGCGTGAGTGCGTGCTCGACCAGAAACACTTCGGCCGCCGCGTGATCCGCGGGGGGAAGGCTTGCGGGTGAGGCTGCATCGTGCGCGGTGAGCAGATCTAAAAAGAGCGTCGGCTGACGCAGGCTCATCGTTCCATCGATCTCGGTGCGCACCACAAAGAGTCGCTTGTGGAGGGTATGGCCCCGACCGTCCTGAATGGCGGCCGTAAAGACATCGAGATCGTAGGGGCTCGGCGCATGCAAGTCCCAGAAGATCGCGCCGCGCCGCAGATCGGCCGCGACGCGCTCGGCGACATCACTGCGCACCGTCTCAAAGAGCGCATGTCCGGGGGTGACCCACTCAAGCGTGGCATCCTCCCCGAGGAGCGACTTATCGAAAATCACGCGCTCGTAATGGCCTGCGAGCTTGCCAAAGCGCGGCTCTAATTGCGTGCCCAATGGCGCAAGCGTCTTTGGAACTCGACCAATGCGATACACCCGCGGCTGACCGCGCACAGGCGTGGGGTGAATGCCAGAGATGGGCGCCGCGGCGATAAAGAAGTCCTCGACCGCCTCGGGCACGAGCCGTCGTTCTTTGGCCTCAACCGACTTTCCGACCAAGGCCGACATATTGAGATCGCGCTTGGCCAAGCCCTCAAGGGTGGATCCCGTGATGCGCTTGAAGCGTTCCGGATCGATGTCTTGCACGATGCGGGCGGCGATGGTGGATTCACTTAGGCGCTTGGCATACATGTCGCGGAAGAGTTTTTCTAAGAGGTTCGAGGGCAACATTTCGCCCACGACATCGAACACTTTATCGGTGCCCAGTTCTTCTTGGATTTGCGCAAGTCGCGTCAAGAGCTTCTCAAGCACGCGCCCCTCGCGTGTATTGACGGCCACGAAATTAAAGATGAGGCAGTCGTGCTCCTGCTTATAGCGATGAATGCGGCCCATCCGCTGCTCTAAGCGCACGGGATTCCAGGGGATGTCATAGTTGATCATCAACCAGCAAAACTGCAGGTTGATGCCTTCGCCGGCGGCTTCGGTCGCAACCAGAATTTGGCACTCTTCGCGAAATTCTCTCTCTGCATAGATTCTTGTGTGCGGTGTGTCCCGATCGCCGATGGGCATGCCACCGTGGATTTGCGTGACGGTGAGTCCCCACTCGCGCAGTTTGCCGAGCGGCCGACCTTCCCGGCCATCGCCTGCGAGATAATCGAGCGTGTCCTTGTGCTCGGTGAACACCAGCAGCTTCATGCGGGGATCGCTGAAGATCTGCTGCTCATTCAAGACTTGGCGCAGTTTGTTCAACTTCGATTCGACTTCGCGAGATTCCAGATCGCGAGCCTGATCGACGAGCCTTCCAAGTTGCTGGATCTCCTGCCGTAGCGTCGCAGGATCAATGTCGAGGACCGACTCCTCGGCCTGCATCAAGAGGCGCGTCTGCTCCTCCTCCGTCAGATCCTCGAAATCCTCCGGCAAGCGTCGCTCAATCTGTTCTTGGCGATAGCGTTGCGGGTCCTCAAGGATGCGTTTGCGCTTCTCGCGCATGCGCTCCAAGCTTCTTCGTACGGCATACAGACTCGAGGCAAAGCGCCGTTGGAGCATCGCCATTTGAAAGGAGAGCACATTGGCTTGGACATTGTCCGAGGCCGCGGCAAGGATCGACTGATCCTCGACATATCGAGTGAGGCCATCATAGAAATCAAACTCCTCGCCATCGAGTTCAAAGCGCGCGGTGCGCACCTCTCGCTCAGTAAAGAGTTTTTTCACCACGCCCGTCTCAGGATCGGGGAAGCTGACCAAGGCTTCTTTCAAACGCCGTAAATAGAACGGCGCCGATTGCTGCCGCATGGCCTGCTCTAAGCTCTTTACATCGCCATAGACATCTCGATCCAGCAAACTTAAAAAAAGACGAAAGTTTTCAGGATCGCCCTTGTGGGGAGTCGCCGTCATCATGAGCAAGTGATCGGTACGCTGCGAGAGCGCCTCACCAATCTGAAAGGCCAGTGTCTTCTTATCGGCGCTGTAGGCACTCATTTTGTGGGCTTCATCCACAATGATGAGATCCCAAGAGGATCGAAGCAGACTGTCTTTCGCATCCTCCACCCGAGAGATCCAAGAGACGGACGTGACCACCTGGTGGTGCTCTTGCCAGGGATTGCGTCCGTATTGGGTGCGCAGCAGTTCACCGCGCATGACATCAAACTGTTCGCGAAACTTGTCCTTAAGCTCCCGCTGCCATTGGAAGGTGAGGTTCGCGGGCGCAACGATGAGGGTGCGATTGACCAGCCCCCGAATTTTGAGTTCTTTCAGTAGCAGCCCCGCCATGATGGTCTTTCCCGCGCCTGGATCATCGGCGAGCAGGAAGCGGATACGAGGTAGCTTGAGGAAATAGCCGTAGACCGCCTCGAGCTGATGCGGCAGGGGATCCACACGGGCGATCGATAAAGAGAAGTACGGATCGTACTCGTACGCAAGCGCCAGCCGCGCCGCTTCGACACCGAGCTTGAAGTGCAGCGCATTTCCATCGAAGCGCTGTTCGCGCGGCAGAAGGCGCAAGCCACTCACTTGGTCTGCGCTCAGCACCGGTTCGCGCACCTGTCCGGTTCGCAGGCCTTTGCCGATCAGTTTGATGGCGCGCCCCAACGGGACGACCGCGAGAATCTCGAAGGGCTCGGGCAACAAGCCCGCTTCGATCACCACCCCGGGCTGAAGGTCGGCGAAGACGGGCGAACTCATGCCTGACCCTTATGGACGGCGCCTTGCGCCTGCGCCGCAAGCCACTGGTCGAAGTCGACCTGCCGAATGCGCCACTGGCCTCGAACTTTGAAGGCGGGCAGTTCGCCGGCCTGGGCCATCGCATAGACGGTTTTTTCCGCAAGCTTGAGCACGGCAGCGACCTCCCGAATCGTGAGGATCTCCTCAGGCATCTTGTTCTCGCGAAAGGCAGGGCAGGGCACGGGACTCCAAAGGAGGGTACTCTACGGCATTGCGATCCAGGCGAAAACTGGACAGCCTCTGCGACAGGCGACAGACACCTCACGCGCCCGGTCTCAAGCCTCCGTCCCCGGAGCACCTCGCAAGGCAGGTCGATTCGAAGATGCGAGGTGCCGTCTTCACGCTATTCTCGATTGGGGGATGCTCGGCGTCGGCACGCAGACGCTTGAGGTTCAGTAAATAAACCGATGCCAGAAAACAGGTGCCCAATCGGCACTTACGAGGATGGAGGATCCGGTTCGATGCGAGCGGCAGATTGTTCGAGCTTCTGGCCAGCACTACTTGGCGCACGATCTTACGGGCGAAGCAGAATCAGATTGCGTTGGGCGAGGATGCGATTACCTCCATCAATCTCAACGCGATTGCCTCATTCGCAGGCGGTGTCGCGGTCGAGGACACGCGAATCGATGAGGCCAAGAAAGGCTGCGACTTTGAAGTGTGGATTGGCAGCGCGGATGAGGGCTGGTGCCGCTATGCGGTGCAGGCGAAGAAGATCAGCTTCAGGGGCTTTCGCTATGAGAAGTTGAGGCACCGAGTTCGCGGGCGGGATCAGATCGAGATCCTGCAAGAGTATGCGGCGAAGGTGCGAGCGGCACCGATCTTCTGCTTCTTCAATTTCGCTCCGCACGTCGATGTGTTCAATTGCAAGCGCGATCACGATGAGACCCAGCTTGGGTGCATGGTGCTACCGGCGGCGGTGGTTGAAGATGCTTTGCGAACGCGCGGTCGCCGGCACTTCGGCTGGCTGCATGCTCAGCAGGAGGCGATTCCGTGGCGCTGTCTCATCACGTGCCTACCAGGGCACCTGGCGGTTCGAACGCCATCCGCGTCGTTGGGCTGGCAGAACCTTGAGTCATTTCATCACGAGGAGCTTCCACATGACCTGCAGCGGGGGCTTAGGCAAAAAGGCAGCATCCACGCCGATCAGCCCGTGAGCCACGGTGAGGTGCCTTCATACCCGTTGCAGGAGGGATTCTTCTATCCGCGATGGCACGTGGTGGTGGACACGGGTGAGGCGGGAGAGGATTCTCGCGCGCGATCAAGTCAAAGTCTCTGGCATCGTGGCTAGAGGTCTGGCAGCTTGAGTGCGAAAAAAGGGCCGAGAGTGGTTGCGAGCGCCTGATGCGGAGCAAACCGTACCGGGGGGCGTGTGAGAGCCGAGCCTAACCTGGGGCACATTGGAGCACCGTAACCGCGAGGTCGTGACATCGAAGCGACGGTTCGATCACACCATGACGGTGGCACCGATCCTTTCGAGGCGTTTTAAGCCCGATGGCTCGCGATGTCGGATGAGCTTACAGATGCCTCACCACAGCATGACAAATGAAAAAACGTTGCTAGAGTCTCGCGACATTCGAGCTCATGTCGGGGCGGATTACTAATCCAGACGGCGGAAGCCGATCGAGGGCGACGGTAGGCACGCAAAACGAGGAAGGTAGACGTCCCTTCGGCCCAGGGTTGAGCACTCGCTTGATTGGTGATGGCGTTGGTGAGTGCGGCGAGCGCCGCGCCCTGCCGGCGACGGCTTGCTAACACGGTTGCGCAACACGATATCGTCGTCGTTCGAGCAGACATAGCGCGGCTCTCGCGTGCATGGTCCTCGTGTCTGTAAGCGTCACGGAAGGGCAGACGGGTCGCATCAGCGGATTTTTGCTAGCTGCCTGAGAGGATGAAGTGATGTCGAGGAAGGCGCTGTCCATTCTCTGGTGGATGATCGGCGTGTTCGCGCTGACTTTCAGCCTGCTCGCGTTCTTGCGCACCCGAGGTCAGGATGTGCCCGGAGAGATCTTCGGTATTCTCGAGATGAACCCGGCGGAAGTTGCGGCCCTGGCAGTTCCGGTCGCATTCGCGGCGTACAGTCTCCTACTATATTTGACCTGCATGTGGTGCAAGGAATGTGGTGGCAATCACTGGGCCTCCAGGATTCCAATCGCGCGTTTCGGCCCGGAGGATGTCGATCCCGAACATCCGGGCGGCCAAGGCTTCCAGGGCGTGGTGATCGGACTCGTGCTGATCCTACCCATGATCATTTTGGTGCTGCTTGGCGTGCAGTATCTACGGGGCTCCATCTACTTCAGTATCAAACGCGGGCCGACCGAGTTGTTGGGAATGGAATGGCTGGGACACTTCTATACCGCAACGATTTACTCAGCCACGCAGGGTAGGGCTGGATTCTTCAGATTCGGCAGTGCGACCGGACCTCAGTACTACCCAGTTCTGACGTGGATATATCTGTGCTGGTTCATTGGCATGGTGATCACGTTCGGCGTGACCCTCAAACGTATCTTTCGCGCGAAGCTCGAGCACTAGCGGAGAGGTCTCATGAAGTGCGGACGGCTGTTCCTAGTCTTCATTCTGATTGGCGCAGCGACGCTCGCGAGTGCCGCACTCATCGCATCGATGAGCTTCGACAGCATCGAATACTCGAACGACGACGTGCTCCCGCTTCAGGTCAGCAACCTCGCTCAGACGCTCACCGTGCTCCAGGCCATCCCAGTGGTTGAAGCGCCAATGATGCGGGTTGGCATCTCAGATGTCGGCCTTCAGCAGATCGCGTCCGCTTTGGTCGGTACGGAAGTGCACCTTCCCGCCCTCGCCGATTCACGCATCTCCGTTTCCGAAGCAGCGATTCAAACCGTTCCAGGCGAGTTGCGGGTCACGCTGGGGCTGATTGGCCGCTCGCCAGCCATGCAGGCGGAAGTGGCGCTTTCTGGAACGGGCGCAATTCTGTTCGAGCGTTACGCGCTCGCGGCGGACGCGCGTTCGTTGCACGCGGTGTATCGGGTCCACATCGAACGGCTGGCGCCGGCTTTTCGGGTGGGCTTGCTGTCAGTTCGTACACGCAAGTGGGCCAACGAACTATTGAGGAGTCGCGCGCTCGAGCAGTTCTCGGAGGTTCTGACGTTCAAGATTCCTGTGCCCTCGATGCCCGAATTACCGCTGGGATTCGTGCGCGAGGATACGACGTTCATCGAAGACACGGGCGCAACCTACGTCATTCGTTCCGAGCTTCCAGCATCCAAGCTTTCCTGGCCTCTTGCGGTCCAACTCCCGATCGTTTCGGCAGATGGGCTGCACATCCTCGCCACGGCGGCTCCGAACGATCTAGCCAAGCCCGCGGTGAATGATGCTTCACCGGAAGAACTGGCGATGCAGCGCAGTGAGCTTATGGGCAAGGTGCAGGCTCTCACCACACGACTCCCGGAGCTCACAGCTCCCATCGAGTTGACCGTACATCGCCGTTTGTTCGAGCAGCTGGTCGCGCAAGTTAACGCGCTGCCCGGGCCCGCGCGCACCGTGAGTTATCGGCTCATGTCCTGGCGAGGTCGATTGGTAGATGAGATTCACGAGGCAGAGCTCGTCGGCAAGGGCGGCTACTACGTCGAGTTCAAGGATCAAAACAGCGCATCGGCCAAGGTCCAGATTGCGAACCTCACGTCAGCTTGGTCCGAGCACGGGCTGACGCTTGCGACCTCCCTGAGCGCGAATGCTCAGGCGCGGCTGAACGTTCACATCGACCCATATATCGGCGGCGGGTTCGATTTCGACATGGGAATCGAGGGTGATGCGACCGCTCCCGTTGATATTACGCTCGCGGCGCGCAAGCTCGGTTTCGGCGATCGCATCGCGTTCGTGATCGGTCCGGTCTTGCGATGTGCGCAGTTTCCGCTGATCGTGCAAGGCGGCGGCAGCGTGAAGTTCGGTGTTGAGATGTACGAGTTGATCGGCGAGCATTTGTGGCAGCCGACGGTCTTGCTCACGGACCTCTCTCAGCACGTGCCCCTGCTTCCAGAAGTGAACAGCCATAGTTTGCGGCATGCAGCGACGTATCTTCAGGTGAGGCCGGTGCCACAAGCGGTTGAGGTTCTCACCGACGCTTATCAATTTCGCGCGGCGCTACAGGTGACACGCCACGTTGGCGCGATTTCGATCGAAGCGGGCGAGGGCAAGCTATCGGAGGCGGCGCTCGCGGCACTGGAGAGTGCATGGGGGCGGGAAGTTGTACCCACGTGTCCGGCGAAACCCGCAAGCAAGTTCCTATTCGCGGGTCAGGATTTCGGACCGAATAACGCAGCCGTGAAGGTCTTGCGGGACATCGGCCGATCCATCGGCCTCACCAAGCACAATGCAAAAATCGCCTGGGGTGACGTGGAGACTGTGATTGAAGACCCAGGTAAAGCGCCCGAGAAGGTGGCCGAGATTGCTGTGCGCGTCGGGCGGGAGGTGGAGAGAGCTGGCGAGCGTATCGAGCGCGACGTCCTGAAGCCCGCCAAAAAACTCATCAAAAAATTGAAATTCTAGTGCCGTTGCATCAGATCTTCCGCCGGCTTACGCAGCTCGATGGCGCCTGAATTCCGCGACGCGAGACCCGCCCGATACTCACCGCGCAACGATTTCGGTCTGCAGATGATTGGACCGTAGGTCTCTCAGCTGCGGCCGCAAACGCTTTCACGAGCATCTTTCGCATGGTGTGGCGGAACGAGAGCGTCGTTGATCGATGATCCTTTTGGATGCGACCTTCTCGCTCGGGGGACGGAATTCTCTTGTCGGGCCAGCTTAGCGGGAATACGAGAAGTTTCCATCTGAACGGCATTTCTGAGGTGATTGCAGAGCTATACCTAGAGTTTTTTGGTGACCGGCGGCGATGGCGGCAGCGAGGACGCCGTACACCCGGAGGCCGCTCTGCACCATCGCCCGGACTGCCTGGCCATGTGGGGATATCGAGGGCTGGTCTGATACCGAGGATCATCGAAGCCTGCGCCTGATCGGCTAGCCACGACGTGGCCAACGCACCGCAACAGCGGAAAGGAGTCAGGCAACCCGCCCACATTGACGGATCACGCAGAATACGCATCGAAACGAGCCGAGGATCCTTGTGTGGCATCGGTTGCAGCCAAACCCTTCTCGGACGCGGATAACCGCGCAGGGTGCGCCGTATGGACAGCCCAGTGCCGAGCCGGTAGAGCGCTCGGTTGTGCGTTGTGCGTATCACCCATCGTCAGCGGAGCGCTTTTCGCAGCCTCGGTTAGTTGGAGTGGGCAAATCAAATTCATCCGCGCTCCCAAAGCCCAGAATCTCACCGAACCCCTCACGCACCAAGATGTCGTTGGATAAGAAGGCTCGTTCACGTCCCTCGGGCAATGAGTCGTGCTGTCGATGCAGACTGTTCGCATCGTTCAGATGCTCTGCGATGTGCGAGGCGTGTTCCAACGGCCGTCGCACTTCTCGCCGCGGCCACCAAGAGTCCTAATGGGCACCGAAGACAAGTGCACTCGAGCCATGGTGCCGACGTTCCTGGAGCGTAATGACTCCAGCTTCAATGTGATCGTCAGTCGTGAAGATATATTCGCGATCTCTGGTTTCTCGGTTTCTCAGGCAGTGAAATCAAACCACTCGCCCTCGATCGCGTCCATCTGGCCTGTCAGATGGAGTAATGGATGTTGCCGGCGGTAGGTAGTGGCGATCTCGCGAAGATGCCGAAACAGGCAGTCGCCACTCGGACCCGCATGCTGCCGAGCGCGGCAGGTCGTGACGGCTGCCGCCGCTCGAGGGGCGGGGGGCCGCCACCCCAGGCTCGAGCACACGTGGTGAGCCAATTCGTGAAGTTCGCGGCACTGGAAGGGGTGCTGGGCTCGATGAGAGGCGCGTGTTGTCCCTTGATGCACGCCCCAATGAGCAGCAAGCGTCAGGCCGGACTTTTGTCTATGAGTACGGCGTGAGGAGCGATCGGGCATTGTGTCAACGGTCATCCAAAACTCCCCAACTCCAGTCGCGTCTTAGTTGATGGCAGTCGTAGGTTCTTCATGATCTCGCTGATGCTAGACATACCAGCGGGCATCGCGTCTGCTTTTTTGTAACTACGGGAGGGGTCGGGCGACGACTTCAAGCGCTCCATGCTGTGTGAATCTTCCAGTATCGAAGGATGTATGTCGCGTTGCGGAATATACGATCGCTGCTAGAGACGGAAGGATAAATGAGAAGATAGTTCTGGGCCTCCTTGACATGAGGTCGGCGCTGATGCACGCGTTCTATATCTATGTGCACTGGGAGGGCATCACATGTTCTATCACATCCCTGCTCCGAAACGGCGGATCCAGATGGCTCAGGATACAAACAAGTTACGGATTCTCGACCCGCTGCCTTTCATCTTGCGTCGAGACGTTTAGCGATGGAAATGTGGTTGTTTTCTGAGCACAACTGCCACTACCGAATGGTTTGAGGAATGCCATTATGAATGCGATCGGAGTCTCGGTATCCTTTTTACTGATGGTTCTAACTGTGAGCTCTGTGACGAAAGCAGGTGCCACTGAGGCCACCTTCGGGGACGATGTCGCGTTCTTGCAGAAGCATACGAAGTTGGTGGTATTAAGCGACGTTCAAGGTAAAGCAAAGATCGCCGTTACTCCCGCGTGGCAAGGGCGCGTTATGACGAGCACCGCTGAGGGCGATGCAGGGCAAAGCCTGGGCTGGATAAACGCGAAGCATATCGCCTCGGGAAAACTCGTTCCGCACATGAATATCTTCGGGGGGGAGGAGCGCTTCTGGCTTGGACCAGAAGGCGGGCAGTTCTCAATATTTCACGCCAAGGGTGGAGGGTTCACTTGGGAGAATTGGCAGGTTCCTCCCGCGCTCGATTCCCTCCCATTCGATCTGGTGAGTCAATCTCGTGATCGAGCGGAGTTCGGTGCCGAGTTCTCGCTGCAGAACCACGCTGGAACGACATTTCAGCTAGGCGTGAAACGCGTTGTTCGGTTACTTGATACTAAGACTTCGTGGCGTCATCTGGGACTATCCCCGTCCAGCGCGGTATCAGTTGTAGGCTACGAGTCAAACAATACTCTCAAGAATCTCGGGAGGCAGCCCTGGCGCAAGGAGACTGGTCTGCTGTCCATCTGGATCGCTGGGATGCACCCGGCGTCTAAGGGGGCCGTGTTCATTGTTCCCCTCAAAGAGGTCGCTAGCGAGAAGATTGATGAAGGAATTACCTCAGACTACTTTGGTCGACTCGAGAACGACCGACTCAAGGTGATGCGCGATGCAGTCTATTTTCGCGTCGATGCAGCGTATCAAAGCAAGATCGGTATCAGTCCGAGTCGAAGTCTCGGGAAGTATGGAAGCTATAATCCAGAGCGTCGAACGCTCACAATCACGCAATTCAGTCAACCTGAGGGGGTGACGGAGTACGTTAAGTCTTTGTGGCGCTTGCAGGCCGATCCCTATAGCGGAGATGCTATCAACAGCTACAACGACGGACCGACCAAGCCTGGTGAGGAGCCCTTCGGGCCCTTCTATGAGATGGAGTCATCGTCACCGGCTGCTGCGCTCGCGCCAGGGAACACCATCGAGCATACGCATCGAACCGTCCATTTAATCGGAGATCGCACTGAGCTTGAGAAGATCGCTCGTGCGACCCTTGGCCTTTCTCTAGATGTGACCTTTGGGGCGGATACCGAATAGCGCCAGAAATTGCGTGTCAAGCCGGCGGGTGCGGGGACGAGCCTCGCGAGCCCGCTATTCGGCGTGCCAGTCTAGTCGCGGCGCGAACCGCGTAGTTCGTCCCGCGATCCTCAGGATAGATCTGTGCCATCGTGCAGATGAAGAATCCTGGACGAGGGCCTTCTTCGGGCGGGCGTAGCTGTCCATAGCCCTTCTCCACAATCGGCTGAGACCAATGCGCGCGCCAAAGGTGGCAGGCACGAATCCACGTTCGCTCCATGGCCGGGAACATGGCGGTCAGGTACGGGAAGGCGTAGTCACAGAACTCTTGTGCCGTTGAAGAAAACAGCGGGTCACTCGTTCTCATGTATCGTGACAGATATACGATATGTCGCCCTCCGTAGTGGGAAGCACTCTCTAGATTCGTGTGCTCAATCAAAGCCACGAAAGGGAACGTAGGGTCATTGACGTTGAGCCAGTAGGAGTTTGTCAGTGACCGGTCGAGTTCGAGAACGAGGCAGATGTTTCCAAGGTAACGAATGCGTTCAAGCTGGCGCGTGTAGTCGGGCGGCGACCAATGCTTGATCATGTTCGAGATCAGGGGCAGCGCGGGCGTCGCAACCACCGCCGTTGAAACGATGGTCTCGTGCGGTGTAACGGTCACCCACTTGTCGCCATCGGGCTCGATCCGGGACACGGGCGAATTGACTTCTACTCTTCCGCCCAGCTCTTCAATTCTTCGTGCAATCGCCTGTGCCAGGACCGTGAAACCACCGTGGATGTACGCAAAGCGTTCCTCGCCCCCATTTGCCCTGCTGGCTGATCTGAGCTTTAGCTTGTTCCAGAACCATACCGCAGAGATTTGCTCGGCGAAGTCACCGAATTTTCCCTTCAGCAGCGGCTGCCAAACGACACGAAAGACATTCTCGCCGCCGAGTTCCCGAAGCCACTCGTAGGCCGATCGCTGCTCCAACGATGCCCAGTCATTCACGAGTCGCGCACGGACCATCAACAGGCCAAGTCTCAGGCGGTCGATAGGCCGGAGCGCTCGGAAGGTCAGAAGATCCCAAGGGCTCGATAGCTTGAAAAAGCGGTGCGCGTAGTAGATCGAAGCATTTGTCGCATTCACCGTAACCTGGTCGCTCAGGCCAAGCTCCCGAAGCAACCGCATGATCTCATGATCGGTCGTGAACAGAATATGATAGAAGCGGTCGAGTTTCGTGTTACCCACTGAGAAGGCCGAAGCTAGCCCACCCACCTCATCGTCAGCTTCTAGCAAGGTTACTTTGATGCCCAGCTTTGCAAGTTCATAGGCGGCTGCCAGGCCCGTGAAACCAGCGCCGACGATCGTAACATCCGTAGTGGACGGGTGCGAGTTGCTCATGGTGCTGCTACATCTACGCGCGCACGAAGGTGGTGGGAGATCAGGTAAGGTGTGCCCAGCAGGACGGAAGGGACTGCGAGTATGGCGTGCACCACCAACGCATAGGCGGTAGCCGCCGCGGCAGAATTTCCAGTACTGGTCATTGCGACGACGATTGGATACTCGAAGGTGCCTACGAAGCCTGGCGTACTTGGAATCAGTGTGGCGAGCGTTCCCACGGGAAGCGCAAGTAGGCTGGATATCGGGTGAGAAAGCATGGGGATCGCTAGAGCGACGAACCAGAATATCAAGAATTCGATAGCCCATATGATCGTTGTGAGCGAGAGCAGTCTGAGTGATGACTGCCGGGAGAGGATCTTCCTAACTGCGGCAAAGCCGACGTGAATCTCCGATTCAACCCGCTCACCAAGTTTCGGAGAGATGCGACGAAGAAGTCCGGCACAGCTAAGTGCAAGGCGAAAGGTTACGTCAGGAAACTTGAGTATGAGTATGGTGAGTATCGAAGCTAAGAGTATCGTGAACACGCCGCCACCCAGCAATGGGGAGGCGGAACGACCGAAGTAAATCAAAGCCAGGCCAAAGAGGCAGAGCAGCGCTAGCAAATCTAGCAAACGCTCGATGATCAACGTGGCCACGGTGGCGCCTGGCGTTGCGCCAAGATCTCGCCTGAAGGCGAAGGCGCGTATCACGTCACCTGCTCTCAACGGCAGAAGGTTGTTCGCTGCATAGCCGGCGAAGAATGGTCCCGCGCAGGCCATCCATCGCAGGCGCGGGTTCTCGTATGCAAGCATTTGCCGCCATCGCTCGATCCGGACCGCATATCCAGCGGCGTATGCGACTAGCGCGACGGTGGCCCAGGAGAGGTCAGTCGCGGAAAGAGACCGGAAGAGCTCTGTGGAGTCGACGCGTCGGGCCAGCAACCACAGGCAAGTGATCGTGAGGGCCGCGCCCAGGGTAAACCTCAATGAATTCCAGGTTGCGGGAGCCGGCATTCGTTTCACGGCGTGGTATGAAGGTACAGGTGTCTGCAGTATGAAGTGAACGAGAGAAGATGAAAGAGGACGTGGGCACGTACCGTTCGCGAGTGTTCAAGCGCAGGAGCTTAATTGGCTAGCAACTACCGTGTGGGGCAGTGTGTCGTGTCTGACTCAGAGGTTTCACTGCCATCTCGTTCTGCTCGGTGTCAACGAGTGAAGTGTTGAAGTGTGACTTCGACGTGCGCGCCATCTGGCGTTTTGGATAGCTCCGAGGTGGAGTTCAGCACGATTGTCGGATGAAGCTCCAACAATGGTATGACTGTGATGAGGGCGTGAAGGCAAAGGTCGCGCCGTCAGCTACTCGGATTGTGAGTTAGCAGCGAGCACAACTCCCCGTGAGGTCAGGCGCTGGCGGCGAGACGCCGCTTTCTCCGCGACACCGTCGCTGAGGGCTGTGATTTCCTCAGTGTGGCTTGGTTGACGAAGCGCGCGAATCGATGTTCCGTATGTATGTCAAACAATCGCAGCCAACGATGGGCTTCGTTTTTTAACCATATCTCGGGACTAGTTGTTCCTTCACAGGGGATAGATCGTGCAGCACACAGGACCCGCGCTATCTGTCATCGTCCCCACCTTCAACGAAGCGAGTAACGTTGAAGCGCTCGTTACGCGGTTGGCGGCGATACTCTCAGATATCGAATGGGAGGTGATCTTCGTTGATGATAACTCTCCTGATGGCACTTCGAGCGTGGTGCGAAGGATTGGGCGCAATCAGCCACAGGTGAGATGCCTGCAGCGAATTGGCCGAAGGGGGCTATCGACGGCTTGCATCGAGGGGATGCTTGCCTCGAGTGCTCCTTACCTGGCAATCATGGACTGTGACTTTCAACATGATCCTGCGGTGCTGCGTACCATGTATGGAGTGCTTGAGTCCGGAGAGGCGGAACTCGTGATTGGAAGCCGATACGCCGAGGGGGGAGGCTGCGGAAACTGGTCGAGGCGGCGTCATCAAATCAGTAGGATGGGCACGGCGATTAGCAAGATGCTCATCGGCCAGGATATGAAGGATCCGATGAGTAATTTCTTTGCATTGCGCCGAGAACTCTTTGACGAAGCGGCAAGCGAGCTTTCAGGGTTGAGCTTCAAGATCCTATTGGACCTGCTATTGACGATTCGCCATCCGGTTCGATTCTGCGAGATACCCATCACGCTGGGGCAGCGGACGGCCGGTGAGAGTAAGTTCGAACTCGTTGTTGCTTGGGAGTTCGCGATGCTCGTGGCCGACAAAACGGTCGGCCGCTACGTCCCGGTAAGATTTCTGGTGATGGCCGGCAACGGTGGTGCGCTTGGCGCCATCTTCCTGGGTCTATTTCTTGTCGCCCACAAAGGGTTTGGATTGACCTTCTTCTACGCTGGCGTTGCGGCGGTGACTGTTAGCATCATTGCCGGCTATCAGATCAGCAATGTGCTGAGCTATGGAGATCGGCGGAGACATGGGTTGCAGTGGGTTCGTGGCCTGTTGACGTTCATATTAGTGAGTAGTATCGGCGCGGCCGCAAACCTCGTATTGGCCAATTACCTGTATAGCGTCGGCGCCGATTGGTTCGTCTCTGCTGCTGCCGGCACGTTGCTGTGGCTGGCCTGGGATTTCACGGGGGCGAGCCCGGAGCGATGGGGACTGGGGCGTTATCTCTCTGTCGGGCGGAGTCAATCTTCGAAGACTTCGGTGAGGAGTCTCGCGCGGCGGCGACACTCTAGTTGACGCGCAACGACGTGCCGGAGTGGATTGGCGCCAGATTATGGGGGCGCTGTGTTGGCATTTGTCATACGTATAGACTCCACCGTAGGCGGAGTTGGTTGACATTTAAACCGTTTCGCGATTGGTCGCTTCGAGCGAACCTCGCTGCGTGCGCTCACATAGGCAGATCCATGCCGTGTTCGTGTGAGAGCAGCATCTAGCGGGCCGAGCCGATCCGCTCGAATTGCTCGAAGACAGGACGGATCGCCTTGTCTTAGCGCGCCGATCTGGATCCTTCTTCAACCGCTCCACCTCTTCCGGCAGCGTTCGTTCGAAGCGCGACGTGCGATGGCCAAGCGCTGGAAGCTGATCATCATTGCGCCTGTTGGCTTCATAGAGCGAGATTCATTCAGATCGTTGCTCCCCCACGGTGCGTGCACCGCCTCTCGACCGATCAGCACTGTGTCAGCACACGGGAGGCTTCGAGCAGCTGCTGCCACTCCCGGCTGTTGCGTACAACGCGCGAGACCCGGCGCGGTGACCGCGCTAACGCGATCGAGGCAGGCCTCCAATACGATGCTCGACCTGGTACGCGCCTGTGTGCCAGATACTGATCGCCCGAGATCTTCATCGACTATTTCGATGTTGGTGAAGCTCAGATCACACATATGTGACTGCATCGCATACTGCGCTTCCTGGCTCTCATCATTGTGTTGAGAGGTCGACGATCCCGAACGTGGAGACCGTCTTACGAGCAAGATGCTGCGACTGGCCCTTGTCACTTCATCCACGCCGGGATAAACCGGCAAGAAGGAGAGAATGAAAGAGTCTCACATCGAAGGGCTAGCGACCCACGATGACCCCGAGTCATGCGCGGCTAGCTGTAAGGCTGGCTGTGAAGTGTTGACAGGGGCACACGCAGGTTCGGTATTGAGCCGCGAAATCAGAACGATCAGGGTGCCGACGCTGTTAAGCGAAGCGGAAGGCAACATCCAGTTGAGACGCCATCGCGAGTCTCGGCTGGCCCTGCGCGGTCGCAGACCCGATACATGCGTGGAACCTTCTTGCGCGAGAACCGGGAGATCCTGTTGACGCCCGCCGCGGATGGTGCGGCGGGCCGCTCCGAGAAGGCCGTTGGCCGCACGTCGGAGATGCACGTCGATGGGAAGTCGGACGGATCAGTAGTACCCGCGAGGCAACCGAACAAGGCCGAAGGATGGGCGGCGGAGGTTGCGGAGGGAAGGGATCCGATCAAGGGGAACGCGAACGAGCAAAACGCATTCCGGACACAGGGCCGGGCCGATGCGCACAGTGCGCTCGATCGCGTACGCAGGGCTGCGAAGGCAGATAGGGCGAAACAGTTTACAGCGCTCTTGCACCATGTAAGCGTGGATCGATTGCGTGAGGCGTACTTTACTTCGAAGAAGTATGCGGCAGCGGGAATAGATCAGGTGACATGGCAGCGCTACGGTGAGCGGCTCGAAGAGAACCTTCGGGATCTGCACGCCAGAGTGCACCGCGGAGCGTACCGTGCGAAGCCGACTCGTAGGGTGTACATCCCGAAGGCAGATGGCCGGCAGCGGCCATTAGGCATCGCAGCGATGGAGGACAAGATCCTGCAGCGCGCTGTGGCTGGGGTGCTCAATTGCATCTATGAGTGCGACTTTCGCGGCTTCTCGTATGGCTTCCGGCCCGGCCGTGGGGCGCACGATGCGCTGGACGCGCTGGCCACCGGAATCCTGCGCAAGAAGGTCAACTGGTGCTCGATGCAGACATCCGTGGGTTCTTCGATACCATCGATCACGGGTGGCTGATGAAGTTTATCGAGCACCGCATTGCGGATCGAAGGGTTCTGCGGCTCATCCAGAAATGGTTGAGCGCCGGAGTGATGGAGGACGGTAGGCGCTTAGCAACGGAAGTTGGATCCCCTCAAGGAGCAACGGTGTCACCGTTGCTCGCCAACATCTGTTTGCACTACGTGCTTGACTTGTGGGTTGAGCAGTGGCGGCGGCGACATGGACATGGTGACATCATCATCGTGCGCTACGCCGACGACTTTGTGCTTGGCTTCCAACATCACCTGGATGCGCAGCGGTTCAAGCAGGAGCTTCGCGAACGACTCGCACGGTTCAAGTTGGAACTCCATCCTGAGAAGACCCGGCTGTTGCGGTTTGGGCAGTTCGCTGCCAAAAACTGCAGAGAACGGGGTGAATCAGGTGCGCCGCCGACTTTTAACTTCCTTGGGTTGACACATTGCTGTAGTCGCTCAAGGCAGGGGAAGTTCTTGCTACAGCGTCACACGATGAGGGAACGTCTGACGGCCAAGCTTAGAGAATTGAAGCTTGAACTGCGTCGTCGCATGCATGCCTCGATCGCCGAGCAAGGAAGATGGCTGGCGACTGTGCTGCGCGGACACTACGCGTACTATGGTGTGCCAACCAATGTTGTGGCGATCGGTGCGTTCCTGAATGAAGTCATCAAGCATTGGCGACGTTCGCTTAGGCGGCGCAGTCAGCGCCGACGGCTCGACTGGACGCGCATGCAGCGCGTGGTAGATCGCTGGCTTCCTCCGGCCCGCATTGTTCATCCTTGGCCTGAGAATCGCTTTGACGTTCGGACCCGAGATAAGAGCCCAGTGCGGTAGCTCCGCTCGCTGGGATCTGTGCGGGGGGCGGCTTGAGTCTTCGGACGAAAAGCCGTCCCTACCGCGACCACTTCATCGCGCACGATGCGTGTCGAGCGCGAGTATGTTGCCGTAGCAATGTCGCGGGTAGCGCGAGGGCCTCGCCAGATAGATTGATCCAAGGCGCTGGCGTGCTGGAGGGCACAGCCGGAGTTGCTTGCTCGATGTTCTTCAACTCCTTCTGCATCGCATGAGCTCCTCCCACATCCTGGCGAGATAGTTGCTCGGCTGCTAGCAGAGGCGCCGGGGGAATCCGCTCAGTGACTTGGATGCTTCACCAGCTTTGCCGGACGATGTGCCTCTTCAAGAGATCCTGTGCGGACCTGCCTGCGCCAAGCGCTGTAAAACTGGAACGGAGGCGGAACACTCGGGTGGCTCGGCATCGCGCTGTCGGCGTCTGCTATCGTCGAGTGTCATCCGATGCTCTGGATCACCCGTATTCTCCAGCAGCTTCTAAGCGCCTGCCACTTCCGACTGCCTGGGTTTGCCCCCTCAAAAACGTCGGGGGGCCGGCAGCGAAAGCGGCGTAAGCGTCTGACGAGAACCCTCTTGCCTATCGCCCGAACTAGGCAGCGGCCTTGGTCTTGTCTGGTGCCGCGTGCGCCAGATTCCAGGGAAGGAGTTCCTCGATGCGATTGATGGGATGATGGGC
>NZ_JAEVLS010000004.1 GCF_016801985.1 Steroidobacter gossypii
CACACTCCCACCGCGAAAGCTTTGCGTCGCAGGCCTCGGCCGGTCCGTCGGCAACTCCAGCAGCCCCGGCGCTCCTCGGAGGTGCGCCACCCAGTAGTTCAGCTGTTCCTCGAACTCCCCCCGGGCCCGTGATTGACGGGATACTTGCGCCTCACTCCTGCGCAGGATCTCTGTAGCTTCCGAAGAATCACCTTCTGACTTGCCGTGGACGAAAGTAGCGTCGTTCATCAATTCCCCCGAAGCATCAACCTGCGGTGCTGTTCGTGCGTACCGCACGCGTGGGAAGCACGCCCAGCTGCGGTACAGCACAACTGTGGACACGCTGGGTACAGGGAACTCGAACGGATGGCAATCAAGGCGCCCTCCCCCCGCGGGGACATTCACCAAGATTTGTTACGGGAATGCCCCTAGCTGCGCATGGCGATGAATAAACGCCCGGCGAAGGCACTCTGAATTGCTCTGATTTCAACCACCTATTAGGCGCCCGCCATTGGTTCCGGCAGAGAGCGCCCGATCTGAGCAGGCGCTATGCTATCGGCCGAATGCGCGTCAGGCGATAAGGTGACAGCCCCGGATGTTTGGCAAATGGGAAGGAGGTCAAAGCCGACTATCTCGACATGCACCATATATTCGAGGATATGTGCACACCGTCGCGAGTCCTGCTCGCTACTAAGCGCTAGTGCCTTAGCGTTGGGACAGTCTTCTCTTGTAGAACTGGATCGGGCGCGCGGCCGGCTCGAACCGAACGCTCAAGCCGCAGATCTCACCATCCGGGCTCGATTCGAACATCAAGCGACTACTTCGGTCGAATACGTGCGGTACGTGTATCGGGAATAGATCAGATTCTTCGGCAACCCACGCGTCATAGTGCCAATGGTTCAATTTCAGAGCGAGGTCACCGCGATGCAGCTCCAGCCCGTCACGATGGTAACGGATGTCAATCATCCCATAAGCAGGGTGCTCATACCTGCCTTCATACTCGGATAGCACGTGAGATGGCGAAGTGTTTTCCACCCGACGGATGCTATTGTTTCGCTGGCATGTGCCTTCGATCTTACTCTCGTAGAGAGCGAGCGCCTGCTCCAAGGTCTGTGCCGGCTGTAACCCCATGAGCAAATCAAACACGTGCTGATTGACCAGCCTGGCGAGAGCTGGAGGACCGAAATTGAGAAAACAAACCACGCCTATTCTCTGGGCTGGAAACAACATCACCGAGCTATTGACGTCGTCCAAATAGCCACCGTGCGACAGCCGTGCATGCCCGTTATAGGTGTCGACAAACCATCCCATGGCATATGCGGCATTCGGGCTTGGCGCGGACAGGTCTGATCCGACTCCAATCTGCGGCGCATGGATGTGCGCGAGCGTCTGCGAGTGAATGACAGTACGCTCGCACGCCCTTCCCCCATTCATATTGAGCAATAACCAGCGAGTCATGTCTTCCACGGTCGAGTGGATCGCACCTCCCGACGGCGCAGTCACCTCGCAACGGGACGGTTGCGTTCGCAGCAACTCTCGACGAATCGTTTCGTGATACGACCGAGTGAAGTCATCTGCTGGCGCCTTGAAGCTGGTACTGGTCATCCCGACCGGATCCAGCAGCTTCCGCTGTACCAATGACTCCCATGTCTGCCCGGTAACGATCTCTGCGATATGACCCGCAACACACACGCTCAGATTGTTGTACTGAAACCGGTCACGAAATGGCGCGGACATCTCGAGGTGCTGCATGGCTTCAAGCAGCTGGGCGCGAGAGATTGAGTTATGCATCCACACCCAATCATGGCGCGGCAATCCCGTCCGCATCGATAGGAGATCCCGAAGCGTAACCTGCGCACTCGCGGCCGCGTCGCTGATGCGGAAATTAGGTGCGTATCGTTGCACCGGCTGATCCCAGCTAAGCACGCGCTCGTCCACTAGCACACCCAGGGTCGTCGCATTGATGGCTTTAGTAGTGGAGGCTATCGGGTACGCTGTACGCGCGGTCATCGGGAGCTTCGCTTCCAGGTCCCTGTACCCGTATCCCTCGGCGAGAAGCAACCGCCCGTCACGCACAATACCAATCGCTAGGCCGGGCACCCGCCCAAGGTGCAGCACTGGTTTTACGATCTTCTCGAGCTCGGCAGCAATATCGCGTGACATGCTCAGCCCCACAACCCGGACGGGCAAGCAATCAGACCTTCACTGTACTCGACCCTCGGGCTGCGATCGGTACGCAGGAACACCGGCCCGTCCAGATCCACTACCGTGCACATCTGCCCAATAAGGTGAGCCGGCGCCATTCCAAGCGACGTCCCGATCATGTTTCCTACCATCGCTTTCAATCCGAGCTCTCTCGCGGCCCGCGCCATCGCCACGCCCTCAGTGAATCCACCACACTTGTCCAACTTGATGTTCACGACGTCAAAGCAACCGACAAGAGCAGGCATGTCCGCGAGGCACTGCACGCTCTCGTCTGCCGCGATGGGAATTGGGGACTGAAAGCCCTTCAATAGCGCCTCTTGACCAACGGGAAATGGCTGCTCAACCAGCTCGACCCGCGCCTCGACCAACACCGGAAGCAGTTGCTCGAAGGAGCTCCGTGTGAAACCCTGGTTGGCATCGACTGCGAGCCAGACATCCTGCCTGGCTGCGCGAACCTCCCGAACACGCGCGGCATCTATCTGTTCGCCAGTGAGCTTTAGCTTTATCGCTCGAGCCTGCGTATAACGGCACGCAGCGGTCGCCATCTGCTGCGGGCTGTCAGCGCCACATGTAAACGTGGTCACGATCGGGCGAGGCAGCTCCAACCCAGCGATTTCCCATGCGGGACGACCGCTGAGCTTTGCTTCCAGATCCCAAACTGCGCAATCGAGTGCGTTGCGGGCACCACCGGGAGGCAGCATCCGCTGCACCGAATCCCTGCTGATACCGACCTCGATGTCAGCGCGCAACATCTCCAGTTGCCGCCGCATGGAGTCTGGCTTGTCGTTCCTGTAATGCACGCCGGCCGCTTCACCTCGGCCGATCTGCCCGTCCTTCTCCAGCGTGATCAGCAGCAGATCGAAGAACTCAAACGAATAACCCGCAATCCGGAATGGAGCGACGAGCGGCCATCGCTCTACTTCAACGTGCATCCGCAGTGGACCGAGGATTTCCGATGACATTCTGCTCCTCCTTATAACGACATACGTGACACGCAGCTCTCACAGAAGGCGTTGCAGTCCATCGAGCAGCCGATCCATGTGCTCGCGCGTATGATCGGCAAAGATGCCGCAGCGAATCGCGCCTTGCTTGGTAGCCCCGATATAAGTCGTGTAGTACACGAACAGCCCCCTTGCAAGCAGCGATCGTTGAAGCTCGCGCATGGATTGCTCTGTCCCCACGGAGAACGCCGCTACGGGAGCAGCGCTGTCGCCGACGTCGAGCCCGAGCCTTCTGAGGCCAACCTTAAGGTAGTGGATGTTTTGGCGGAGGCGCGCGAGCAGCTCTGGATGCTCTCGTACATATTTGAGGCTGGCAGCGCACATCGCCGCAGCAGCCGGCATTCCTGGCGAGGCCCCACGCGCTGCTGGCGACTTCCGATATGCGGCGACCTCATGCGAGGTTCCAAGGGCGATGCCGCCGTA
This sequence comes from Steroidobacter gossypii, assembly GCF_016801985.1. Classification (GTDB taxonomy): domain Bacteria; phylum Pseudomonadota; class Gammaproteobacteria; order Steroidobacterales; family Steroidobacteraceae; genus Steroidobacter; species Steroidobacter gossypii. The sequence continues at coordinate 3,609 of NZ_JAEVLS010000004.1, forward strand.
AGTTCCAAAAGCCTTGCCGAGCGACCCGCCAATCACCGCAGCTCCAGCGGCGATCCCGTGGTGTTCGCATGCACCCCTGCCAGTCCCACCCAGCACACCGAACGAATGTGACTCATCCACGAGCAAACGTCCGCCATACGACAATGCCAACTGCCAAAGCTGGTCGAGCGGTGCGATTTCGCCGAGCGACGAGAACATGCCGTCCGTGATGATCATTGGCTTCTCACCGGCGGACAGGTATAGCTTCATTCGGCGCTCGAGATCCTGAGTATCGAGGTGCCGAAACGACCAGCTTCTTAGCCCGCTCGCAGCAATCGCCTCGCGCAATGAGTAGTGAGCCAACTCGTCGAAAAATATCGCCTGATAACCATTTCGGATTGCAGCGATGGAAACTAGCGCGAAGAAGTAGCCGCTACCAAGATAGAGCGCGTCCGACGATCCGAAGAATGTCGCCGCCTCTGCTTCGATCTCGCGATGTTCGGACGTGACAACGTGCTGCTCTCTAGAAAGCGGCAGGCCAGAACCCAGCAGACGCAGTGACGTGACACCTGCTTGGATGATCTGCGAGTGAGAAGCGAGCCCGAGATAGGATGAGCCACCGAAGTTTACATAGGGCTTTCCATCGAGGACGATCTGCGCCCCAACTGCAGAGCCCATCATGCTCCGTAGGGTGTCGTTCATTCTTGGCCCTGGCGATCGGTTACCACGCTGCGCGCCCAAGCAGGTTCTTCCGACACATCGTCGCCCAGCGGCACATAGAGAACGCTCTTGTGCGAACCGTCGTGAAACAACCTTACGGTCACTGGGCGCGCATCTTTGACCGATTCCTTCGACACGACGCCGCCGCCATTGAAGTTTCTTTGGGTGTAGATGGAGTCGTTCGAACCCACCACTAGGCGCAACCGGCTTCCCTTACTGATCTTAACGGCAACGAAAGTGAAGTGATCGAAGTCGTAGCGCAATGGCTCGCTGGTTCCGATGAGTACCTCCCTGCGCAGATCTTGACGGTAGCGCGCCCGGATTCGATCCTCCGACAGGCGCATCGCGCTGCCCAATGCATCCACCAGGTAGACAGTTGCGCGAACATCCGTATCAGGGCGATCGATGGATAGCCACACCGACAGTTTGAAGAATCCAGAGACTTCCATCTCGCTGGGGAATGGTTGACTGTGGTAGATCAGTTGCGAAACACCCGCAGCGTGAATCATCCTCTGATCAACCAGATAATTGGAGCCCACGGAGGCTTCGACTTGCGCTAGCCGAGTGTCGCGCGGATCATAAACAAATTGGTCGGGCGCGCTGCTAGCTGGTTCCGACTGCAAGAATCCGGAGCTAAAAACATCGGTCGGATTGCCAGCCGAATGCAAATACAGGAGTTGCACGCGCCTGGTAATGCTATCCAGGCTCTCCGCGTAACGCCACCTATCCGCTCCGATGACGTAGTACGCAACCTTGTTGTGCAGAAACTCTGGCTTCGGTCCACCCTGCATGGTCCATGCGTACCACTGCAGGTGCAGTCGAGGCAAGTCGATCACGCTGGCCGGTCCCAGCTTCAGTCCACCAAACTCCGCCCTTGGTGTCCGCGTGCCGGCATGATCCCAAGGACCGATGACCAGATAATGCCTTTCGCGGGCAACTCTGCTATGTCTCAGATGTTGTCGGTAGTAACTGATCGCACCTGGCTGATCGCCGTCGTAAATACCGGTTATCGAGAGAACCGGAAGCGCGATTCTGGAGTATTGCTCGGATGTCGGATTGTAGGAGTCCCAATAATCATCTGGCTGCGGATGTCGTAGCCATTCCTGAAAAACGTCCGATGGATTTCCCAGAAAGGTGTCCAGCTGCTCGAACGCATTGCCCGATTCGTACCACTCGCGAAATCGTTGGTCCCAGTATTCAACTCCATCCGCGAAGATCTTGTCCTGCGAGGCTCGTCCCCACACTAACGTCAGCCATCGCATTAGGTATGGCGATGCAATGTTGCCGCCGAAAGGAAAATCAACTCCCATGGACGGAGACGCGACTGGAACGATGGTCGAAAGGTGCGGTGGCAGCTCCTTCGCGGTAGCCCATTGCGCGTACCCTGAATAGGATCCTCCCCACATGGCTACCTGCCCATTACAGTAGGTCTGTTGAGCCAACCACTCCACTACATCATGACCATCCTTCGCCTCGTTGATGTTCGGTTTGAATTCGCCGCCCGAGTCGCCGCGACCACGAACATCTACCGTCAAGAATGGATATCCATGAGCGGCGAAGTACATCCCTCGGTCATGGTACGTCTGCCCAATGTAGGGAGTCAGCGTGAATATCGCTGGCGCGGGGTCCCGCAGTTCGCGAGGTATATAGGCGGTGGCATTGAGGCAGATGCCATCGCGCAATGGAATCTTTATGCCCCACCGCAGCTGTACCTGATATCTTCCTATACCGCGTGTTTCTTCCATGACTTGTCCATTATCGATGACTCTCCCTGCTTACCCCAACTTTGCGATGTAAGTGCGCTGGCTTGCAAGCTCTGCCGCACGGTCAGGCTGGCGCGCCAGAGATGCCACCCTACCCACAATTGTCCGGGACACAAGAGCAACAAGACATAGCGGAGCGATTCTTCCCCGAACATCGGGCGCAAGGCATCGGACAAAGCGCCCGCCGCCAGCGGGCCCAAACCCATTCCAATCAAATTGGCAAACAACAGGATCAGCGCCACGGAAACGGCACGCATCTGTTGTGGAACGAGCGTCTGGATCGTAGCAAACAGCGGCCCATTGATCATGGTCCCACCAAGTGTCGCCAGCCCGATCAGCCCGAACGCAGCGTAGCGGCTGGATGAGAGGTATGCTCCCGCCAGCAGGGCTCCGAAAGCGCAGCACGCAACAGCCATGGCCTTCAATTGCACATGTTCCTTGTTGCTTGCGTAGCGTGACGCGAGCTCGCCTCCCCAATACGTACCCAGCAGTCCGCTGATGCCATAGATGATTGAGAACCAGGTTCCAAGCTCGCCGGTTTGCAGGCCAAAGCTACGCACGAAGAACGCTGGCTGCCACTTCGCCATGCCATAGGCAAAGAAGTAGAGCACTGAAAAGCTGAACAGCAGGTGCCTAAAGGTCGCGTCAGTCCACAGAGTGAACATCACGTCTCTGAGAGTTGGAGCAGGCTGAATGCGTTCCGGCGTGCTGACCTCCGGCGAGTGAGCCCGGCGGCTTGTGCGGGGCTCTCGTAATGTAAAGCGCGCCAGCACAGCTAGCATGACACCAGGCAGCCCCAACACGATGAAGGTCGCTCGCCAGCCGTAGAACTCATTAAGCCAACCAGCAATGAAGTACCCAACCACTGCGCTCAGCGGCCCGCCGAGCATGTAGAGCGCAACAGCACGCGGGCGCTCTGCGCGCGTGAAGTAATCCGCTATGAACGAATGTGCTGGAGGAACACAACCCGCTTCGCCAACGGCCACGCCGATTCGAATCAACAGCAACTGAAAGAAGTTGCCCGCAGCGCCACATAGCGCGACAGCGCCACTCCACAGCATGGTCGTCAACGACACGATGGTCACACGATTGCCGCGATCAGCCCATCGCGCGATCGGAATTCCCATGATGGAGTAAAACAACGCGAACGCAATACCGCTTAGGAGCCCAAGCTGGGTATCAGTCAGGGCAAGGTCCACTTTGATGTCTTGCAAAACCAGCCCGAGCGCCAGGCGATCCACCTGATTGAAGGCAAGGATCAGCGATAGCAGGACAAGCAGATATTTCTTGTAGAACTTGTCACTCACGCGGCCGCACCGCTCATGGCGAACTGCCCTCGCTCGATCGGAGCAAATACCCGCTGGGCGGCTCAGCACCCAGCAGGTGACGAACGAAAAAATCCCATTTGCGCCGAATGAAGTACGGAGACTTGAAGAAGGCTGCGTGGTTCGCATTCGGAATGATAAGGAGGTCGAAATCCTTATTCGCTGTGATCAACGCATCAACGAGTTTCATCGTCAGCGCCGGAGAGACGTTGTCATCCAATTCACCGTGCATCAAGAACAGTTTCCCTTTGAGATTGCCCGCAAGGGGCAATGTGCTGCAGCTCAAGTAATCGCTCTCTCTTGGCGAGCCGTGATAGGTCTCCCCCCAGGGCGCCAGATACCCTCTTTGATCGTGGTTACCTTCGGCTGAGACACCAACCTTGTAGAACTCCGGATACTTCAACAGCGCATACGCAGCGGCGAACCCACCGCCTGAAACGCCGTCGATACCGACACGATCGAGGTCGATGTATGGGTACCGTGCCCCCAACTCCCGGATGCCCGCGATGTGGTCTTCCAAGTCGCTTGCCTTCTCCAGCCTTCCATAGGAGTAGTCCAGAAACGCCTTGGATCGATTTGGCGTCCCACGACCATCGATGGTGACCACGATGAAGCCGAGCTCCGCCAGGCTCTGAGCTTCCGACCTGCCGAAGTTTGCCTCTACGAAAGTCTTCCCTGTGCGAATCGACTGCGGGCCCGGATAGTTCGCGTCGATCACCGGATAACTACGATGTGGATCAAATGTGCTGGGCCGATATAGATTGCCGTAGATGCGCGTGATGCCGTCGGCAGCCATGACACAAAATGGCTCCGGGCAGACGTAGCCCCCCCTATGTAGCGCTGAGATGTCTGCACTCTCGAGCTTACGGACGAGTCTGCCGTCCGAGGTCCGCAACACAAAAACCGGAGGGACATCGGGGCGCGAGTAGTTGTCCACGAAGTATCTTCCGGAGCGAGAAAATTGTCTCTTCTGTGCCTCCGTGTGCGGGTCGTCAGGGGACAACTTTGATATGAAATGCGGCCACTTGTGGTCCGCGTCCTCCGGTGTGAGCAGCCGTAGTTCGGTGCCATCCATTCTGACGCTGTAAAGATGCTGAAAATAGGGATCTCGACCGCTCTCCCGGCCGCTCGCGGTGAAATAAATTGTGCTGCTCGTCTCATCCACTCGGACGATGCTGCGGACCACCCACTCTCCGCTCGTAATCTGATTGCGGAGTGTCCCGGCGCCGTCGTACCAATACAGATGCCCCCAGCCGTCACGCTGCGAATACCAGATCACATCCCCATTGCTGAGCGATCTCACGAGCGGATTGTCAAAAACGGTGCTGGCGTTGGTGTGCACCAGCGTATCGCTAGTTTCGCGCAGGATCTCGGTTGATACGCCGGTTACCACATCGAATCTGCACAGCGTAACCACCTTCGAGAATCTATCTCTGATCAGGTAATACACCGTGCCGCCGCAGGCCGACCACCAAACGTCCCGTTTCTCGAACGGTGTTTGCACCAGGCACGGTAGGCTTGCATTCGGAAGGTCAATGCAAGATCGCGCGGCGATATCAACGAGCACCAATTGAACGGTCGGCAGATGCTCGTCCCCTGGCATTGCGTACCGGAAGGTGTGCAGCTTCGGCCTTACACTTCCATCCTCAGGTACCGACTGAATTAGATGTGCGCTGAGCACCTGCCGCTCGTCCAATCGGTGAGTTAGCAAGAAGCGCGAGTCCGGCGACCACACGGCCTGCAGTACGGGTGCCTTTCTTTCGCGAGCATCGCTTACGACGTGCGTGCAAAACTCCGGCAGCCCTGCATACCCACAATGCTCCATGCCGTCCGTCGTCAACGCAATTGCGTCGCCACCAACCGCCGGACGAATCCGAAGGTTGTAACCCTCAACAAAGGCCACCAGCTTGCCGTCTGGTGATATCAGCTCTCCTGGTAACGCAGCCATCGATTTGCGCTCGCAGCCCGGCGGGCTGAATCGGCAAATCCATGAGATCCCGTCCAGGCTCAACTCAATCGCGGCTCGCCCTTCCACGTACCGAAAGGTCTCGAATGGTAGCCTCTTCGGGCTGATGTGCTTGCCCATGGCATGCGATAGGGCAGACGCGACCTTGCCATGATCAAAAGCGGGTGCTTCCTCTCCCGTCGTGGCGTCAATGGCGACGAAGGATCGATCGCCATCGGTCGTGACGCGCATGTACCAGAACCGTTCCTCATCTTCGATCCATTGATGCTGGATGTCTGCATTGCGCGCATACCGCTCTCGATTCCAGCTGAGGAATCGCTCAGCCCGAGCATAATCGTCAGCTGTCACCTGCAAAGCAGCGCCACTCGGCCGTTGCCCAGGGTTGTCAGGCGTATAATCGTGCGCCAGATCAGCGCTATCCCTGCGTTTCAGCATCCAAGATGCTCACATTTAGTTGGAAATTGCATGGTGCGGAGATTCCTTCCGATCAGAAGGATTTGGTTACGGAGAATCCGATGGTGCGAGGCTGTATGTACGTGAACAAGTCTGGATTCGGGACAGTGGCATCCAAGCCGCTTCTCAACACCCCCCGCTCGTCCGAAACATTGTTGCAGAACATGTTCAACGTCCAAGACTCATAGACGACACCGGCTCTCAGATCAGTCTGAGTGTACGAGGGAAACGATTGTCGAACCGGAGTCGCCTTGAACTGCCCCTTACGTTCGCCGACATAGCTTATCGAGCCCCCAAGGAAACCCGTGGCACGACCCAACGGAAACTCCTGATCGATCGAAAAATTTCCGGACCATCGGCTGCTGTAAGGCAACGGGTCGCCTTCAGCGCCACGGATTCTGGAAAGCGTTTCCGGAAAGTCTTCGGCGAGCTCCGCCTCGCTAAACGCAACCCAAGCCGAGACCGTGAGCCCATCGACGGGATTTGACTGCAGCGACAGTTCGGCACCTTGGCTTCTCGCGGCACCAGCATTGTCCTGGAAGCCAAGCGCGCCTGTGCTCAAAGAAAGCTGCACATCTTTCCAGTCGATGTAGTACATGGAGGCATCGAATGAAACCGCTCCCTCAAGCACCGCGCCCTTCAAACCGATTTCGTAGTTCTCAGTCGTATCGGCCCCGAACTGGCACGGGATGTTCGCCGTTCCGCACGTTGTATTGGGACCTCCTGGGCGATAACCCGAGGCAAACCTCGCGTACAGCATGAAATCTCGGGAGATCTTCCACCTCGGCGTCACTAAGTAAGTGAACGGCTCGTCCTCCGAGTTCACTTCCGGAACATTGGGCGCATTCGGAAAGAAGATAGGCTGCAACACACCGGATCTGATCGTGTGAAACGACAGCTCATTGTGGCTAAGGCGCCCTCCCAGCTGAACATCGAAACGATCCGTAAAGGTAAACGTAACGTTGGTGAACGCTGAGTACTCGGTGAAGTCACTTGGAGTCGCAAGCGTAAGTAAGGTGCCGACTACGCCGCCATCTGCGGGATTTACTGCAGCGAAGTCCCCCGTGGCGTCCACTCTCTCGTCGGTGTAGAAGGCGCCGATCATCCATTTGACTCGCTCTCCCAGGGGAACGAGCAACCTGAGCTCCTGTGATACCTTCTCGGTTTTGCGATGGAAGGGAGCTGAACTTCCACTTACACCAAACGAGGCATTCGCAAATTCACCGAACGAAGCAGTGACATCGATATTCGTTTCGATCTTGTCGATGCTGTATCCGCTCGCTGAGACAATCTCTGCGCGACCCAGATCGGCTCGGATCGTCGCTGCATAAGCTTGCGTGTCTCTCACATACCCGCCGCTGCGGCGAAGCGCGTTTCTTTGCAAGCCCGACAGGCTCTTGTCTACTTCATCGGTTCCATGGCGCTCACTATCTTGAAGTAGAGCGGTAAGCTTCACGGAGACTCGCTCGGATGGACGCCAAAGCGCGGCAAGTCGACCGCCATCGTTGTCTCGACGGTTTATGTCCTGTTCGCCGGTGAGGGGATTATCGACGTAGCCCGCTTCACGTCCTGTGAATCCGCTGGCTCGTATTGCAAACGTATCCCCCAACGGGATATTCACTGCGCCTCGAAAGTTGTATCCCTCATCCCCGCCTCCCCGGACATCGGAAAAGCCAATCTCGGCACGCCCGGTAAATGCTTCGATACTTGGGTCTACTGTCACATACTTCAGCAAACCTCCGATGCTGCTGGCGCCATACAGCGTGCCTTGCGGACCACGCAAAACTTCAACCTGTGCCAGGTCGCTCGGATCGATATCCGGAACGAGATAGCCGCCGCCCTGGGTGGTCGAGGAGCCATAGGGCACGTCATCAATAAGAATCGCGACGGTGGGATTGGTGACGCCACCAGTGGTAATACCACGGATCGCGATGGTTGGTACGCCCGCGTCTCCGATCAGAGCCAGCCCGAGTCCGGGGCTCCTCGTGTAATAGTCCTGGATACGCAATTGGTTGTTGCTAGCAAGCTGGTCCGCGGAGATGACGCTTACCGGAACTGGCACATCCTGCAGGCGTTCAGCTTCCTTTTGCGCCGACACGATGACTTCTTCCACTCCGCGACCAAGGGTTCCGGTGACATTGGTCGTGGCAGCCGCTTCCGAACCTGACGCAGCGTCCTGGGCAGCAGCCTGAGTCCATGCACCGACGGTGCTCGTCATCGCGGCGGTGGAAAGCATCAGGCTGATAGTTCTTCTCATGCTCGGTCCCCTGTATGGATGTTGGAGCCATACCTTCCTATGGCTAGACCGGCAAGAGGAGCAGATTGAGCCCTTGTGCCTCAGAGGAAGACACGAAGACAGTCGTTCATCCTCAGCTACGCCCCCCCGATTCACGTCAGAGAGCCCCGCCTTGATCACTCAGCATGTCTGCCTTCTACTTGCCTCGCTACGATGCCGACAAGTCTGACGAGCGCTTACATCGCCCTGCGGAAGAATGCGCCCACGCGCATCGTTGTCTTCGAAGTAGTCCTCGTCGGGCATTGAGCGCCAATGCGAGATGACACTCAGACCGTTTGCACATAGACTGGGGCGTGGCTCGCGCATTGCCACTGAGCAGTCCTTCGGAGCGACCTTGGAATAACTGATCCTCGGGAAAGGTCGTTGCCTCTCACCTGCAGCGGGCACGCTTCGATCGTCTTTGACCGGGAGCCACAAGTGTCGGACGAATGCAAGGCCAGTTAAGTCGTCGGACCTTGCTTAAAGGCGGCTACGGTGGAGACTGCGGTTTGTCTCCCCCTCCCACATTGCGTTGGGCAGCCTCGTAGCACAAGCTCACGTGGCGACGGCGCCCGATCGCACCGCCCGCGTCGGGCATCTTCAATCATCATCGATCTGACTTGTTACTGAACTGGTCGCCCATCAATCAGTGCTTCTGGTATGACTTCCTCTCGCGCGACTTGATGACGTGGCGGATAACCACACAGCACGATCGAACGCAATGATCACCGCCCCGCGCGCTTCTCCCGCCGAAGCTTCACAACTCGATACACGTATGTAACGAGGATCAGAGCGATGATGCCCTTCGTCACCGGGTCCATGTACTTCGCGACTTGCTCGTACTGTGCGCCAAGCTGAAATCCGGCGAACACCAGAGCAGCATTCCACAAAGTGCTGCCGATCGTGGTGAACAAGATGAAGCGCGGCAGTGACATGTGAGTGATGCCCGCCGGCACGGAGATCAACGTGCGCACGGCGGGGACCACACGACCGAACAGCACGGCCTTACCGCAGTGACGTTGGAACCATTCGTACGCACCGTTCACGTCGTGCTCAGAGATGGTCAGCCATTGACCGTGTCGACCAGCCCAGCGAGCGAGGCGCTCACGACCCAGTACCCGCCCCGCCCAGTACCAGGGCGCCGCGCCGATCAGTGAGCCCAGGGTGCCCGCCGCAACGACGCCGATGCCGTTCAGATCGCCTCGGGATGCGGCGAAACCAGCAAACGGCATGATCAGCTCGGAGGGCAGCGGCGGGAACACATTCTCGAGGAACATCAGCAGCAGGATGCCCCAGTAGCCTGCTGACTCCAGGAATTCAACGATGCGTTCGACCATGCGTGCCCGCCACTTGCACCAACCTCGTCACTCGCACGGCGGTCCGCCGGGTTTCCTGGGTTCCAGCATGAATGCACGCTGTGGATCTTGTGAATCGGTGTAATAGCCGATCGCTGCGATCCGTGAGCGATCATTAATTGCACTCGCGATCACCAGTACGATTCGCGAGGCGAGCGGGCTGCTCGAATCGATCAGATCGTTGAGGTCCCGAATGCCCGAGCGTCGCGACCATATGACGGCATGCGGCGGGCCATCCGCGATGGATGACGCGCCGACGATGGTGCCCCAATCGTTGATGCCAGTGGCAGTCGAATAAGTTATTTCCCCAGTGAGCGTCGGCAGGTACTGCAAGCCATCTCGCCGGGTCCACTTGAAGGCGCGAGTTTGATCCGCGACGGTCTCGCCCACGACTTCGCCGTGGTTGTTGATTCTGGTCGGCAGAATCACCAAAGAGCTGGAAGGCGCAAGGCGCCGCATTCCGTGGCGCTTGTCCCATATGAATCCCTCGGCGGTGATGGGGCCGGTGCTCGTTCCGATCACCTGGCCTCGATCGTTGATGTCGCTCGCCCCGCTGCTGCCGTCCCCGTCCGCGAACGCCCCCAGATCCATCACCTCACCGTTTTTCTCTCTCAAGAACGCACGTTGCTGATGAGTGGGACCGAACTCGCTGGAACCGGCGATCTGACCGCGACGATTGATGCCGCTTGCGAAGGCTTCTATGCCTCCCAAGGACACGTGCAGCTGCCGGATACCGGCGCTCGGCGTCCAAACGAAGGCGACATCTTCTCCCGAATCGCTGTTGGAGGCGTTGCCGACGATGATACGGTCGTCGCTGATGTCTGCGGGATTGAGGTTTTCATGCCCGGGTAGCACGCCAAGGTCTCGCATCCCTGTCCGCCGGCTCCAGATGAAACCGTGATTGGTCAGGTCGGTGGACACCGCCTGCCAGCCCACGATCTCATCGCGCTCGTTGATCGCGGGCGCTCCCTGGTATGTTTCCCCGGCCGGCAGGCCCGGCAACCGCCCCAGATCGTAAACGCAGTAGGATGCGGCCTCGATGGGGCCCTTATCCGCACCCGCATGTCCCGACGCCGGTAGCAAGACCACACTGACCGAAAGCGCAGCAAGAAACATCCGATGCAGCATTGCATCCTCCTTGTTCGAGAATTGGGCGGATCACTACGCTTTCCGATTACACGCGCGCGGATGTTTCAACGCCTAACGCCGGTACAACGTTCCTTTCGATCGGCCCGTTCGCTCACTTCCAAGGCAAAAAAACTCGAAACATCCCGTTCGAATGGGCGGCTGACTTGCAGAACGTCCCAATGCTCGACGATCCTGCCCACCTGGTCGAGCCGAAAGATGTCGATGCCCGCATAGTCGTGATCGCCGGGCCAATGCTCGAAGCAATGGAGGACGACAAGGTCGCCCTCCGCCATGGCGCGCTTGACTATCGCCCGCTTGCCCGGCCACTCACGCGCCATGCGTTCGAAATAACTGATGAACGAGGTCGGCGGTGGTTGAACGTCACCTCATAGAAGGCGATTACGTTCGCCTTGTTCCGGGCAAGATCGGCCATCACACTCCCCTCCGGCGAGAGGCTTGAGCGCTCACCGTGTGTCACGCGGCCGCGGGCAGCTTCACAGTCACCTTGATTTCGAACGTAAACCCGGTCAGCCAGGTCACGCCGATCGCCGTCGCGGTCGGGTACGGCGCTTCACCCCAGGATTCCTGGACGATCGGCCAGATCGTCTCGAAGTTCTTTTCCATGTCCACGACGAAGTAGGTGGCGTCCACCACGTCCTCGAGCGTCGCGCCGGCGGCCTTGAGGATCGCGCGGAGATTGTCGAACGCCAGGCGGACCTGCTTCGCCAGGTCCGGCTCGGGCGAGCCGTCTTGGCGGCTGCCGACCTGGCCCGAAACGAACAGGAAGCCGTTGGACCGGACCGCCGGCGAATAACGATGGCGGTCATAGAGGGCGTGGCGACCAGGGGGAAAAACGACGTCACGGGTGGCCATGAAAAAGCTCCAAACACGGGTGTTAACGACGACTTCACTCTAGACGCCGGCGCGCGACCGACAAACACCCAACTCTGTGCATCACTGTTTGTACAATCCAAACAATCCCGGCCAGGATCGACCTATGGACCGATTCGATGCGATGCAGGCGTTCGTTCGAGTGGTGGAGACCGGAAGCTTCACCAAGGCGTCCGAGACGCTGCACATGAGCAGAACCACCGTGACCCAACTCGTCCAGCAACTGGAAGCGCGACTGCGCGTCAAGCTGCTCAATCGCACCACCCGTAAAGTCAACGTGACGGCGGATGGGGCGGCCTACTACGAGCGGTCCGTTCGGGTGTTGGCGGATCTGGACGATGCGGAGACCAGTGTGTCCACCGCCGCAGCCGCGCCGAGAGGTCGCTTGCGAGTGGATGTGCCCAGTCCACTCGCGAGATTGATCCTGGTGCCGGCCCTGCCCGCGTTTCACGAACGGTATCCCGACATTCAGCTCGACATGGGTGTCAGCGACCGCGTCGTGGATGTGATTGGCGAGAACGTGGACTGTGTCGTGCGTGGCGGTGAGCTCAAAGATCAATCGCTGCAGGCACGACACGTCGGTGATCTGCAGCTTGCCGTTTATGCAGCGCCCTCTTATCTGAAGCGTGCCGGCACCCCGTCGCACCCAGACGAGCTCGAAAGTTCACACCACCGCATCGTGGGATTTTTATGGGGGCGATTCGGCAAGCCATTGCCTTACGCCATGACTCGAGACGAAGAGCGCCTGAACGTGCATGGTCGCTATGTTGTCGCACTCGATGACGGCAATGCCTACCTTGCGGCCGGCCTGGCTGGCATGGGAATTCTATGGCTACCGAAGTACATGTCCGAGGCACACGTAGCGCGGGGCGAGTTGGCGCCGCTGTTCCAGGACTGGCGACTCGATACGATGCCGCTCTATCTGGCGTTCCCGCCAAACCGGCATGTCAGCGCCAAGCTGCGCGTTTTCATCGATTGGATCGTCGAGCTGATGGCGCGCCATGCGCCGATTGCACGGGGATGAGAGAACCACCGGACCTCACACACCGCTGTACTGGCGCGCGCCTCAGAACGTCTTGCGAACCTGCAGCTGAATGAACCGCAGCGCGTCGATGTGACGGTTCTCGTGGTAGGCGATCTGGCCGTACGCGCGGCTGCCGTCGTAGACGGTGCGCCAGCGGCTGCGGGGGCGGCCGGTGAAGTTGTTGAACATCACACGTACCACGGTGTCGGATTTGGGCATCCAGTCCCAGTACAAACGGAAGAAATGATCCCAGTGCTCGGTACGAATCTCGTCGAACCGATACGAGGTCTCGCGCTTGCTGTAAGAATCTTCGAGCGTGAGCGTCGAGTTCAGGCCAGCGAATTCCTTGGTGATGACGGCATTGCCGCTGAGCGGCGCGTCCTTGGAGATGCGGCGTGATCGATGAGTGTAGGGATCATCGAGCTCCGACCAGGTCCAGGTGCTGTTGAATCGCAGCTGGGTGCCCTGCAGACCGAGGCGCTGCAGCGGCATCGACAGGCCAAGGGCGACCTGGCCTCGCTTGCTGTCGCCCAGATTGCCGGGCGTATCGAAGTTGCCGACCGGCACGAAATCGACGGTGTCGCTCACGAGCGCATGCGTGTAGCCCAGCTGAGCGGCGCCCCCTTCCCAGAAACGTTTCTCGATCGCGGCCTCGAATTCCCAGGCATTCTCTGGCCGTAGATCGGCATTGCCACCATTGATGATGTCCGCGTCGAGCGACGCCTGCGAAGCAAAGTCGCGGAACTCGAGTTGACTGACCGTGCGCTCGACGCGTCCGCGCAATTGCAGGTTGCCGTCGAGATTCCAGGTGAGCACCGCGCGTGGCTTCGGATAGGAGAGCGTACGCTCGGCATTGGCGTCGCCGGATTGAGTGATTGTGGATGTTTCGTAGCGGATGCCGATATCGCCGGCGACGCGCGGTGTAAATTTCCAACGCGTATCCACGAACACCTCGCCCCGCCGCTCCTTCACATTCACGTTCGCCGCTGGCAGATCGACCGGTGCGCCATTACGCGCCAGCGCCGCATTGACCTCGAGGAAGTTGTAGGCGCCCTCCAGGCCGCTCTCCACCGTGAGCGTGGGAGAGAATCGATAGGTCAACGAGCTGCGCAGGATGGACTCGCCCCGCGTGGCCTCATCTTCAGATCGCTGCTGAGCCAGGGCGTTGGTGGCGTCCGCCGTGATGATCTTCCGCTCCAGCGTCTGCAGAAGCAGCACGCGGCCGACCATCCCGTCGGAGATCACGTGCTCGTAATCGATGCCCGCCTCGCCTTGATCGAGGCGAATGTTTGTAAACACCTCGCCTTCAGTGGTCTGGGGAACGTGGGACCATGGCACGAGGAAGTCATATTGATCCGTATCCTGGGTCGTGCCGCCGACGTTGATCCGAAGCAGGCTGGGCCCGCTGTTATACTCCACCGCGCCGTTGGCCTGGATCTGTCGCTGACTCCAATCCGTTTCGAAGCCGCTGGCGAGAATGACGTCGCCGAGATCGTTGCGCCGGATCTGTTCGCCTTTGCCGGTGCTGCCGTACTGCTGCTCATCTCGAACATTGAGCGCGCCGCTCAGTGACAATCGATCCGAGTTGCGCGTGCTCTCCAGACGCACTCCATATCCCGGGTCGTATTCCGATCCAAACAGTCCGATGAGCTCGCCCGCGTGCACGGTGCTGTTGCCGCCTTTGCGCACGACGTTTGCGACGATCGGCTGACCTTGCATGTTGATGCCGGGCGCGCCACCGCGAATGACTTCGACCGCTTCGACGTTGGCGACAGGGATTCGTCGCAACACGTCTTCCAACAGCACCGCCTTCGATGCCGGCCGTTGTCCGTCGATCAGCACATTGCCCAGCGCACCCGCGAACCCGCGCACGGTGTTGTCGCCGGGCTCGAATGTGAATCCCGGCAGGCGGCGAACCATGTCGATCGCGGTGGTCGGCTGAAACTCGGCAAAGAAGGCCGCGTCGTAACGAATGATTCCCGTGCTGGGATTTGCCGGCTGCGCCGGAATCGGCGCGCCGCCGATCGGCGGCTCATCGGTTATTTCCTGGGACCCGCCGGTGCGCGCGGGAAGATCGGTGCGAACTGGCTCGGCCGCGGCAAGGTGCGTCGGATCGAGCAGGAGCGCCAACAGCCCCCAGCCGCCACCGAAGCGGCGCGACATGAACGAACCTTGGCGCTCCGGCATGAAACGCAAGCCCCCGCGAGTCGAAAGTTGCGGGCAGCCGGAAGCGTGTCGCCGGCCCTCCCCCACATGAGTTCTAGTCGTCGTGATCCGGCTGGATTCACAACATGACAGGAAGTTTAGCCAGGGGCGGCCGCGAGGATTATGTGATTGTCGCTCGCCCCAACGGGCGCCTTGCAAGGATCTGGCGAGCGACGCGCGTGCGCTGAAGTTTTTTCGCCCGGCGCGGCAATCGTTCCTTCAGGGGCGGACTGACGATTCCCTCCCCTGAATTCAGATCTGCTAAAGCTTGTCGTTTTGACAAGCACTGCCGGCGGTGTGAGATTTTCGGCAACATGCAATGGACGGCGAACAATGAAATCGATAAGCATCGTCCGATTCAACAAGCCTGCATGGGCAAGCCTGGTCGTCGGCTTGTCCTGTGCTCTCGCCGGCTGCGAGACTTTCTACGGCGCCAGGATCACCATCAGCTCTCCGAATCCAATCGATCCTACGTGCGTCGATGCGGCGAGCCGATATGTGAAATCCGTGGATAGATTCGCGCGCATACAGGAGGGAGGCGGAGCGGTCCATTTCGATGTGAGACTCGGCGACCGGGACGTCGGCGTATCGGTGATCGATGGGCCGCCGCCAAGCATCGAGATCCAGTCCGCCTGGAAAGGCAAGACAAGCCACGAATTTCAGCGCGCGACCCTTCTCTTACTAAGCGATGTTTATGACGCCGTCGTGAGGTCATGCGACATTCGCGAGCCGCCAGCAACGATCGCAACAGTTTGCAAGATGCGAAAGCGACATTGCGACGACTGGTTGAAGCGATACAAAACCGCGTCTGCCGATGATAGATAGGCAGCGTCGGCTACCTGTTGTCACCATCGAGCAGCCCGCCCAGCGAGCCGAGCACAGACCCTTCGCCGACCTGACGCCCGCCAGCGGCAGGCGCGGAAGCGATGATGCGATTGGCGAGGCGCGAGAACGGTAAGGACTGCAACCAAACGCGGCCGGGGCCGGTGAGGGTCGCAAAGAACAATCCTTCACCGGAGAACAGCGCACTCTTCAACTTGCCGACATACTGAATGTCGAAGTCGACACTAGGTTCAAGGGCGACGACGCAGCCCGTATCGACGCGCAGCTTCTCACCGGGTCGCAAGTCGCGCGTCATCAGCGTGCCGCCGGCATGCACGAAGACCATACCGTCGCCGTCGAGTTTCTGCATGATGAAGCCCTCGCCGCCGAACAGCCCGGCGCCCAGGCGACGTTGAAACGCAATGCCAAGCGACACACCGCGAGCTGCGCAGAGGAAGCTGTCTTTCTGACAGATCAAAGTCCCGCCCATCTCGGACAGCGTAACGGGAATGATCTTGCCCGGGTACGGCGCCGCAAACGCCACGCGGCGTTTTTCCCGCGACTCGTTATGAAAGATGGTCGTGAACAGCGACTCGCCCGTCACCAGGCGCTTGCCGGCGCCGAGCAGCTTGCCGAACAGCCCACCCTGCTGAGCGGAGCCATCGCCGAAGACGGTATCCATCTCGATACCATCCTGCATCATCATCATTGCGCCCGCCTCGCCGATCGCAGCTTCGCCGGGATCGAGCTCGATCTCCACGTACTGCATGTCGTCGCCGAAGATCTCGTAATCCACTACATCCATCGCCATTCGAAAGCGCTCCGCCAGGAAGATCCTTATAGGATACCCGATGGCGCCGCTATTGGAGAGTCGACTGCAGGCGCCGACCGCATCTGCTATCTTTGCCCGCTTCGTCGCCAGCGTGAGCCGGGTGCATGAACGATTCCGTAGCTGCAGCTTCAGCGCGTCTGCCACGGCAGATTCCATACATCATCGGCAACGAAGGCTGCGAGCGCTTCAGCTTTTACGGCATGCGCAACATCCTGACGCCGTTTCTGGTCAGCTCCCTGTTGTTGTATGCACCGGAAGCCGAGCGGGCCGGGATCGCCAAAGATGTGTTCCACACGTTTGTCATCGGAGTTTACTTCTTCCCGCTGCTGGGCGGATGGCTGGCCGATCGCTTCTTCGGCAAGTATCGAACCGTATTCTGGATGTCCCTCATCTATTGTCTGGGGCATGCCTGTCTCGCCATCTTCGAAGACAACCGGACCGGGTTCTACACCGGGCTGTTGCTGATCGCGTTCGGCTCCGGCGGCATCAAACCGCTGGTAGTCTCGTTCGTCGGCGATCAGTTCGATCAGACCAACAAGCACCTGGCCAAGGTGGTGTTCGACGCCTTCTACTGGATCATCAACTTCGGCTCGTTCTTCGCGTCCTTGCTGATGCCGATCTTCCTGCGTGAGTTCGGCGCGAGCGTCGCGTTCGGCATTCCGGGCCTGTTGATGTTCATCGCCACCGCCATCTTCTGGGCGGGCCGTCACAAGTACGTTCATGTGCCGCCGACCGCCCCGAATCCGCATTCGTTCGTGCGTGTCGTGCGGACCGCGCTGTTTGCGCACGACCCCGGCGATAGCCGACGTGGCCTGTTCGTGGCAGCCACCGGCCTGCTATTTGGCGCGATTGCATTTGCCTACATCGGCAGGCTCGGATTCGTATCTTCGGCCTGTCTCGCGCTGGTGTTCGCCATCGGCTTCGGCGGTTGGGGCGCGCGCATGCAGTTGGACCGGGCGAGAAGAACCCATCCGGACGAGGCCGTCGACGGCGTCGCCGCCGTGCTGCGCATTCTGATCGTGTTCGCGCTGGTCACTCCGTTCTGGTCGCTGTTCGATCAGAAGGCCTCGACCTGGATCCTGCAGGCGAATCACATGGCGCGCCCGGAGTGGTTTCATCCCGCGCAGATGCAAGCGCTCAATCCGATTCTCGTGCTGTTACTGATCCCGTTCAACAACGTCGCGCTCTATCCGTTGCTACGCCGCTTCGGCTACGAGCCGACCGCTTTGCGCCGGATGGGATTCGGCATCGCATTCTCGGGGCTCGCCTGGATCGCCGCAGGCGCCATCCAGCTGGCCATTGACGGCGGCGATCCGGTGTCCATCACGTGGCAAGTGTTGCCTTACGCGCTGCTGACGTTCGGCGAAGTGCTGGTCTCCGCCACCGGTCTCGAGTTTGCCTATAGCCAGGCGCCCGCTTCGATGAAAGGCGTGATCATGGCGTTCTGGTATCTCGCCGTGACCGTCGGCAACCTCTGGGTGCTGCTCGTCAACGCCAGCGTGCGCAACGAAGCCGTGATCTCGCACATCGCCTCGACAGGGCTCAGTGAGAACGCCTTCCTGATGTTCTTCTTCGCGCTGTTCGCCTTGGCGAGCGCCTCCTGTTTCGCCTGGTACGCCAGACACTATCCTATGCAGGATCACTATCGCACGGTGTGATAGCCGCTAGCCGCCGCCCGACGACCCGAGCACAGAACTCTTGCTCACGTGTGGCCCTCCTGCCGCATCGAACAGTGGAGTCAACGCGGCACGAGCCCAAGAGTTTCACTGCATTCCAAGGAATGTTTGCAAGCGTTTCATTCGCTCCGCAATGCCTTGACCGGATCGACGCGTATCGCGCGCAACGCGGGCATCAGCGAAGCGAACAGGCCGACGGCGATCAGCACCACGACGACCGACCCGAGGGTGAACGGATCGAAGGCCGAAACTCCATGCAACATGCTCGAGAGAAAGCGAGAGAACAGCATCGCCAGCAGCAGCCCGACACCGAGCCCGAGGCTCAATTGCAGCATGCCCTGCCCTACGATCAGGTTGATGATCCGGCTACCGCTCGCCCCGACTGCCCGGCGCACCCCAATTTCCAGAGTGCGCTGGGTCACGGAATAAGCCAGCACGCCGTAGACGCCGACGGCCGAGAGAATCAGCGCGATCAGCGCAAATATTCCGAACAGAATCGACACCAGTCGCGGCGTGAAATTTGCGACCCATATCCAATCGTCGAGCGTGCGCACCCAATACACAGGCGTGTCGGGATCGAGCGCAGAAACCGTCTCCCGCAGACGCTGTGCAAAGTTGATCGGCTCGCCCACCGTGCGCACCGCCACGGTCATGAATCGTGACGGAGCCTGCGACAGCGGCACGAACACGGCCGGATGATAGGGATCGTTCGCCTGATCGAGCAGCACTCGCGAACTTACGCCAACAATCGTGAGCCACTGCGCATTGGTGTTGCCACGACCGCCGAGCAATATTTCCTGTCCGATCGGATCGACGTTGGGAAAGGCGCGCTCGGCAAATCCCTGATCGATCACCGCGACGGGCGCGCTATCGGCACGGTCCCGCGAATCGAACCAACGGCCTCGCACCAGCTTCAATCCAACCACGTCCAGATAGTTGCTCATGACCCCTGCGTAGTTGGTCGGCGGCAGATCGTCCGGCTCAGCGCCAGCCATCGCGCGGGTACGGTAAGGCGTGAGTCGGCCGTCGATGCCGGGATAAGACCAGGCCGCGGAAGCAGCGACAACCCCCGGGTCTGCCTCGAGCCTGTCCACCAGGTTCTCGAAGAACCGCAACTGCGACGCCGGGTCCGGATACTTCGTTTCGAGCAGGCTGATCCGACCCGTCAGCATCTGCGTGTTGTCGATTCCCAGATCCACGTTCTGCAGATTCACCACGCTGCGAATCATCAGTCCCGAGCAGACCAGCAGAATGCAGGACAACCCGACCTCCACGATCACCATCGCGCGGCTGATCTTGGATGCCGACATGCCGGTGTCTTTCGCGCCGTCCTTCAAGTACTGAATCACGTCCGTACGGGTCGCGCTCAGCGCCGGCACCAGGCCCGCGATCACACCTGTGAGAATGGCGGCCGCGGCGGCAAACACCAGGACCTTCCAGTCGATGCTCAGGTCCACCCAGAACGGGCGCTCCTTGTCGGCGGCGATGAGAGCCCGGTTGGTGATGTCGAGCCCACGTTCCGCCAGAAACGCAGCCATCAGCGCACCCAGCGTTGCGAGCAGTACGCTCTCCGTGAGTACGTGCGTCACGATGCGCCAACGATTCGCGCCGAGGGCGGCGCGAACCGCGATTTCCTTTTGTCGAGCAGCGGTCCGCACGAGGATCAGATTGGCGACATTGGCGCAGGCAATGAGCAGCACGAACAACACCGCTGCAAACATCGCACCCACCACCGTCCGCGCGCTCTTGGAAATGTAGGCATCCTCGAACGGCTTGATGACGGTGGTGAGGTTCTTGTTCTCTTCGTACATCTCTCCCAGCGACTTCGAGATGTTCGCAAACTCGGCGGCCGCCTGTTCCAAGGTGACGCCGGGTTTCAGGCGGCCGAACACCTGCAGTCTCGGGCTGTCGGGACCGGCCGGCTGCGTCATGTCGATCTGCAAGGGCATCCAGATACTCTGGTTGAACGGAAACTCGAAGCCCTCCGGCATCACGCCCACGATGGAGGTGGGCACGCCGTTCACACGGATGGTTTTACCCAGCACTTGCGGATCGCTGTTGTAGCGGTTCCTCCAGATGTCGTTACCGATCACGATGACAGGCGGCGCCCCTGGCTGCGCATCCGCGGGCGACAGCACGCGCCCCATGCGAGCGCCGGATTGGATGGCGTCGAAGGCGGACGGCGAGATATATGCCCCCGCCAGTCGCGTCGGCAGCTCGTCATCGGCCAGGCCCACGTTCGCGATATGAAAAGCAGCCAGCTCCACAAAGCTCTGCTGTACGCGCCCGAACTCGACGAAATCGCGCTGGGTGATGGCGATGCCGTCGTCGCCGCGACGGGTGTTCACCTGCTCGACGTGCACGATGCGCTCCGCGTCCGGAAATGGCAACGAGGAAAGCAGGTACGCCTTCACGAAAGTAAACATATACAACGTGGCGCCGAGCCCCAGGCCAAGGGTCAGCACCGCCAGTGCCGTAAACCCCAGGTCCTTGCGGAGCTTCTGCAAGGCATGGCGCATCTCCTGAAAGACCGGTTGCATCAGACTGCACTCCTGGCCGCCGCTTGTTCCGAGAGCGGCTGCCGCAACTCGTTGGCGCGCAACTCCTCGAGCGCCTGCTCATCCACGACCTGGCCGTCGAACATCGCGATGCGACGCTTGGCGCACACCGCGAATCGCTGATCGTGAGTCACCATGCAGATCGTCGCGCCATCCGCATGCAACTGCTCCAGCAGCTTCATCACCGCATCGCCATTGCGCGAATCGAGGTTACCTGTCGGCTCGTCGGCCAACAGGATCGATGGCTGTCCGACCAGCGCACGCGCCACTGCCACACGTTGTTGCTGACCGCCGGACAACTGCGCCGGATAGTGCTTCATGCGATGTGACATGCCGACGCGTTCCAGGGACGCCTGTACTCGTTCCTTGCGCTCTGCGCGCGACATGCCGTCGCGATACGTCAGCGGCAGCTCGACGTTGTCGAAAACCGTGAGGTCGCCGATCAGGTTGAAGCCCTGGAAGATGAAGCCGATCTCGCGATTACGGATCTTCGCTCGCATGGCGGCGCTGAGGTCCTCGATGGCGGTGCCGTTGAGCATGTAGCGCCCTTCGGTGGGCGTATCGAGCAAGCCCAGGATGCTGAGCAGCGTCGACTTGCCGCAACCGGAGGGCCCGATGATGGAAACAAACTCCCCGCGCGCGATCTCGGCGTTCACCCCGGCGAGCGCATGAGTCTCGACCTCGTCGGTGTAGTAGATCTTCTTCAGGTTCGTGAGTCGGATCAGCGGCTGCGCCTCATCCTTCATGGCCATTCCCTCGGTCGAAAGTTGCTCATTCCAGCTCGATGCGATCGTAATCGTCCCACTGCGAGGTATCGGACAGCACCACGCGATCGCCGACGTTCAAGCCATCCAGGATCTGCACCTGATTCACCGACACTTTGCCCAGCGTCACCGGGACGCGGACCGCGGTCGCCGAGTCGGGCTGAACGCGGAACAGACGCTGCGTCGATCCCGCCTGCCCGAAGGCCGGACGCCCCACGTGCAGCACGTTGCTCAATCGCTCGATCAGAATCGTTCCGTCCACGGACAAGTCCGGCCGCGCGCCCGGAGGCAAGGGACCGACGAGCTCGACATCGGTCTGCACAGTGCCGTTCTGTACTGCGGGGTCGACCCGAGTCACACGCCCTTTTGCTACGCCGTTGCGCGTGTCGATCTCCACCGTCTGCCCTATTCGGATATCCTTTGCCTGCGTCTCGGCGATGCGCAGTTTGGCCATCAGTTCGTCCGGACGCGCCACGCGAGCAATGTTTGTTCCTGGCGTCACCCGCTGACCGACTTCCACATCCATCGACTGCAACACTCCGGCGATGCCGGCGCGCACGTGCAAGTTCGCGTACTGAGACTCTCGCAGCGTCAATTGCTGACGCTGTTGCTCCAGCCGCACCGTGGCCGCGCGCAGCTGTGCCTCGACCGCCTGCTGCAAGATCGTTATACGCTCGCGCTCCACTCCAGCGCGCACTTTCAACTGCTCTGCCGCCAGCTCCATGCGCCGATATTCAACGGCTGGAATGATGCCCTGTCGGGCCACATCCTCGCGTGCTTCGGCCTCCAACCGCGCGCCTTCGTATTCTGCCTGCGCCGCTGCCAGCACGGCTCTCTGATTCAGTACGTTCGACTGCAATTCAACTTTCAACGCCGCGTAATCAGCCTCGGCCGCCGAGACTGCCGCCTTCGCCTCCATGACCTGCTGTGCAAGCTCTGGGTTGCTCATCTCCACCAGTACGGTGTCGGGCTCGACGGGCGCACCCGGCTTCACGACCACGCGATCCACTCGCGCCTCGCTCGCCGCAGCAATCCAGCGCACTTCTCGCGGGACCAGCACCCCCGGACCACGTACTTGCAACAGCATGTCGCCGCGCCGAACCGTGTCGATGTATAGAGACACTTGTTCCACCGACGGAGCCGCCGGCTCGAGCGTACCGATGAATACGGCCAGTCCGACGAGCACGCTGATGCCGGCCGCCGAATACCTCAGCCGCCGTTTGTGCTTGTCGCGCTTCAGATCTTCTCGGACGAAATCCATATCGAGTCTGGCCGGTCCTTGCTAACGAATGAATGCATCCAGCTGTTGCTGACGCTTTTGCCTTGCAAGCTCCCTCACTTGCCGGTCGCGCTGCCGCTCCAGGTCGTGCAGCGCCGCGCTCAGTTTCGCGAGGGGCTCGCCCGGATGCTCCGTCAACCACCCCAAGGCGCGTACGAATTGTTCCGCCATGATGGCGGCCGTCTGCTCGTCCAGGAGCGAATCCCGATATTCGAACTCACCATACAACGTTCCGTCGATATCGTTCAATGTCACCAGCAGATCGAACTTGGCGTCCGATTGCCCCAGCCGCGTCTGTTTGAATTCGATGTCGCCGTGCTCGCCACCCGCGCCGGTGTTTCTGTACACAAACCGAGCCCGATAGAGATTCCCGGCATAAAGAGGCTGCGGGCCGGGCAGGCTCTTGAGTACCACCTCATGCGGCACCTCCCTGTTCCTGATCGCGCCCAGGCAGCGCTCCCTGACGGTCGTGAGCAGCTGCTCGCCGGAGCACTCCGGCCCGGCGTCGATCCTGACGGCGAGGGTGTTGAGCATCAGCCCGACGACGTCTTCCAGCTCCTGGACGGCGCGCGTGCTGATCGGCGTGCCGATAATGATGTCGCTCTGGTTGCATTGGACAGCCATCACCTGATGAAGCGCGGCCATACCATACATGAACGTCGTGACATCCGAACGTCGGCTGCCCGCCTTCAGCGCAGCGACGGCCGCGGGGTCCAACGAGTAGGCGTGTGTCTTACAGAACTGCCCGGTCGCGCCACCATGCCCGCGCCGAAACTCCATGCGCGGCACGTTGCCGAGACGCTGTCGCCAGTAGTCGATCTGCTCCTGCGCTCGTTGCGTCTCCAGGAAATGTTCCTGCCACAATACGAAATCCGCAAAGTGTAGCTTCCGTGGTCGCGATTCGACGACCGCACCGAGGCGATGATTGCGATAAATGCTGGCCAGGTCGCGCTGCAGGACCTCGACTGAAAGATAATCGGCGATGACGTGATGCACGGTCAAAGTGGCCACGAGCTCATCGTCCCGCAAGCCGAAGATTCGGAAGCGAATCAGTGCTCCGCCCAGTATCTGGAATGGCTGCTCTGCCTCGACATTTAGCAAATGCTGCAGATTCTTCCTCACTTCATCGCGACTGCTCCCCGGCACCGAAGCGACCGGCACGTCCAGCCGATCCTGCGGCACGAAGCGCTGCCAGAAGCGGCCGTCCTCGACGCTGATCCGGGCGTTGAGCACTTCATGCCGCTCCAGCAACGAGCGGAACACGGCGCCGAGGATGTGAGCGTCAGGAGCGTCGCGAAACTCCATCGTCAACATGATGTTGTAAGTCGACCTGGCTCCGGCCATTTGCTCGTGAGCGCACAATTGCTGCTGTCCACGGCTGACGGGAAAGCGCAGATCCGTGCCCGTCTGCCGGGACAGATAGGCCTGCCGTACAGAGAATATATTCAGCTCGTCTTCGTGCTGTGCCACGCCGGTACGTGAGGCGAGCCTCGCGAACTCCTCGACGGTCGGGTTCTCGAACATCTGCAGCAGATTGACATCCAGGCCGTGCTCAGCTCGCAAGCGCGCGACCACTTTCATGGCGAGCAGGGAATTGCCGCCCAGCGAAAAGAAATTGTCGGTGCGCCCTATCCTCGGAACCTCGAGGTGCTCCATCCACACCTTCGCAATCGCCGTTTCAACCGGCGTCTGCGGAGCTTCGTAAGTATCCTCGTTGACCTGTATACCGTCCGGCTGCGGCAAACCCCTGCGATCGACCTTACCGGTGGCGGTCAGCGGCAGCGCCTCCAGAAAAACGTATGCGCTCGGCACCATGTACGCAGGCAGTCTCTGGCGCAGGAAGGTTTTCAATGCGCGCTCCGTCAACAGCGCGCCTGCTGGCATGTTCTCGGGTTGCCAGCTTTCCAACTGCTGCGGCTCGATCGCGCCACCGAGGAAGCTGTGCACGACATCTACGTCGCCAGAAATCGTCGCTCCGTGCGTCTCAATGTGACCGATCGGGCAGACGCCGACGCCGAATCGCCAGCACCGTGACATCAACCTCTGGCCGATCTGGCCCACCTCGATCCTTCGTGCGTCTGCAGCCTGCTGACTCTCCTGTTCTCGACAGGTAATGAGCAACGAAAGGGCCGATGCCAGGAATGTGCGCGCATTCTGCGCGTTATACATCGCTGCTACGGTTGATTCGTCGGCGCTCGTGAGCAACCGCACGCGATCGGTCGAGCGGTGATATTCATACCACGCGCCGCCGGCAATGGACTCGTCGATGCCGCTTCTGAGATACAACAGATATCTGTATTCATCGCGCACGGGCAACAAGCGCAATAGCGACGAAAGTTGCGACCCCGAAAGCGGAGCGGCTGAGAACGTTCGGAAGCTCTGCCGCTGCAACACCGTCCATTGTTCCCCCCGTGGGGCCGGTGGCCTTACATCGATTCGCGCCGAACCGAGCAGGATCGAAGCCTCCGGCATCTCATCGGAAAACGGCCCCTCGATCCATCCGTGCCACGTGGTATCCAGCGCCAGGCCAAGGTGGTTCGCCTCCTCCACCAAGGCAGCGTGCATGTAACCGGCTTCCAGGAGCGTCATCTGCCTCGCCAGCTCATGCTCATACATCGGCGCAATCGCTGCGAAATCGGCCAGCCAGAAGGCACGCAGCTCCGCGTCGTCGCCACCCCGGTCTGGCAGGACGGGCATCGAGGCCAGGCGGACCAGAGCGTTTTCACTGCTCGAATAATAATAAAAGCCCGGCAGGAGGTCGCCGACAGCCGCATTCACGCGTAGATACAGCTGCACCGGATACAAACTCGACGCGGACGGATATCGATACTTCGGCACCGGGCTGTCATCAAACATCTCCTGTTTGAGCACCGATAGCAGTCTGGACAGCTGCTGCTTGGAAACCTTCCCCGAACCCGGATCTGCCGCCGACGCAGTTTGCTCCAGGTCGACACGCGCGTAGCCTGCATCGAGCTTGCGAACACCCCTGCGCTCCAGAACAAAACGGGCGCGCTCCGCTGGCGCGCTGATCGTTGCTCCGGAAACGGTACTCTGCTCGCAAGGCGCCGCCTCCTGCCCGGCAGGGACGACATAGGCAATGAGTCGATCCCGGCTTTCGCTGGGAATGACGATGGACGCCAGCACGCCCTCGTGCTCGCCAAGCTTGGCCTCGATCTCGCCCAGCTCGATGCGATGCCCGTTGATCTTGACCTGCTTGTCCTCGCGGCCGAGGAACTCGATGTTGCCATCCTCGATATAGCGGCCCCGATCGCCCGTTCGATACAGAACTTCGCCATCGATGGTAACGAAGCTGTTGCGCGTCTTCTCCGCGTCTTTCCAGTAGCCCTTCGCGACGCCGATTCCACCGATGTACAGATCGCCGCTCACCCAATCCGGGCACGGCCGGCGATGCTCATCGAGCACGTGGAAGCTTTGGTTTGCGAGCGGCTTGCCATACGGCACCGATCGCAAGCTATCGGTCCGCTCGCGGATTGGATAGTAGATGGACCAGATGGAAGCCTCCGTGGCGCCGCCGAGGCTGATGACCTGACATTCCGGCTTGACCAGGTCGAAGATCCGGCCCGGCAGCGACACCGGAATCCAGTCGCCGCTCATCATCACCAGCTTCAACCCGTGCAGATGACGAGACTTGTGAAGCTCGCAATCGTCCACCAGCAACTGCATCAGCGCGGGCACGGTGTTCCATACCGTGACTCCATGGCGCTGGATCAGCGACCACCACTTGTCGTGACTCTTCATCTCGCTGTGATGCGGATAGACGATGCAACCACCGACCGCCAACAGCCCGAAGATGTCGTACACCGACAGATCGAAGCCCAGTGACGACAGCGCCAGCACGCGATCTTGCTCGCCCACACCGAAGCGACGGTTGATGTCCAGCACCGTGTTGACGGCGCCGCGATGGTCGATGACCACGCCTTTTGGCGTTCCCGTGGAGCCCGACGTGAAGATCACATAGGCGATGTCCTCGATGGATTGGCGACACACCGGTGATCCGGACGGCAGGTCGCGAAGCGTCTCCACACTGACGTCGAATACTTTCTGGACCGATTCCGGCGCGCACGAAGCGCCGAGATCGGGTGTCTTCACCAGCAGGCGGCACTCGCCCTGCTCGAGCAACCCGGTGATCCGCAGCGGCGGCAGATCGGCATCCAGCGGCATGTATGCAGCGCCCGCCTTGAGGATCCCAAGAACCGCGACCACCTGCTGCCAACCTTTGCGCATGAGCACGCCGATCAACGTGTTCGGCGCGGCGCCGGCATCGATGAGCTGCAACGCGAGAGCGTTGGACCAGCGGTCCAACTGTGCGTAGCTGATCTCCATCTCGTCGGTACGGATCGCAGGATTCGCAGGCGTCTTCACCGCCTGCTGCTGGAACAACGTATGCAGTAGGTCAGCGCTTATCGGCTGCCGGTCGGCGTTCACCTGTTCTCGGATCTTCCGTTGGCGCAGCGGCAGCTCGTCGAGCATGCCGGCCGACGCGGTTTGTTCCGTACACAACCTGCGGAGCATGCTCTCGTAGCTCTCGAGCATGTCATCCATCAACCGCGGTGGAAACAATTCATCGACGGAGTCCCACCAGATCAGCGCGCTTCCATCCAACATCTCGCAGGCCTGATGGTCGATGGCGACCTGGCTGGTCCGCGTGTGGTTGTATCCCAATTTCGCTGTGCTCAGATCCTTGTCGTTGCGCCAGGTGTAATTCTTCCGATACGGCTCCGCGAATCTGAGATAGCTCGTGAACACAACGTCCATGCGCACAGCCGATCCACCGCTGCGCGCTCTCAACAGCTCGCGGATGAACTCGACGCCACTGAACAGGCCGTGTCGGACGTCGTCTCTCAGCTGCGTTTTGATGGCCCGTGCCCGCTCCGCCAAAGAAGCCTCGCGAGAGGCATCGATCTCCAGCAGAATGTTCGAGGTGAATTCACCCACGAGCTGCTCGACCTCCTCGTGCACTGCCAGCCGGTTCATCATCGTGACGTTCACCGCGAATCGCTTGGTCCTGCTCCACCGGCTGAGGATCTCGGCAAACACCGTCAGCAACAGCACGGTTGGAGGTACTCCGAGCTTGCGCGAACGCCGCTTCACGAGCGTCCACTCATCCGGCGTCAGTGTGAAAGCATGCCGGGTAAATCTTTGCGTGCCCGCCGCAGGCTCCTGCAGCCGCGGCAGATCCGGCCCGTTGGGAAAATCGGCCAGGCGATCCATCCAGTATTGCCGATCGGCCAGGTAGGCAGCGCTCGCCGACATCTCTTGAAATGCGAGCGCATAGTCTCGGAAGGAGAGTTGCTTTGGCGTAAGGGTCGCATCGGGATCCGCATAGAGGCGGCCGAACTCGAGGATCATGATCACGAGGCTGCCGAGGTCGCTGCCCAGCATGTCGAGCGTAAAGTGCATGCGGAACTTTCGCTCAGCCGATCTCGAGACACGCAGGTCGAACAGCGGTCCGCTTTGCGGCAGACTGGTGTGAAGCATCTCGTCGCGAATGCGCTGGAGCGCCTGCTCTGCCTCGGTGGCATCGCGCCCGGTGAGGTCGTAGTAGCGGATTTTGTAATCAAGTTGCTCGCGCAGGTATTGCTCCCCATCGGGGGTGAATGCGACGCGCAGCATCTCGTGCCGCTCGATCAAGCGATTCCATGCCTTTTCAACGCGCGCGACGTCGAGATGATCGAACTCGACTTCGTAGTACGGCCCGGTCGCGATACCCGCGAGATAGCCGCTCGAGTTTCTGGCGAACAGATAGGACTGCTGAATGGGCAGCAACGGGAATGGCTGATGCCGAGCGTCGAGGTCGATCCTCGCTTCCGGCAGGGTGTTATCGATTCGCATCGTCAGGCTCCGCTGCCAGGTCAGATCTCGATGGTTTCCAGGTCGGCATCGTCGCGGGCGCTCAGCAGCCGGGTCGCTGCCTGAATCTCGTCCACCCGGGCGGCCAGCCGTTCCAATGTCAGCAGGTCGAAGACATCGCGCGCCTTCAGCTCCACCGCAAATCGTTTGCGCGCCTCCGCGACGACCTTGGTCGCCGCCAGCGAATGTCCGCCCAGATCGAAGAAGTTGGCGTTGCGACCGACTCTGGGCGTGCCCAGAGCGCTGCTCCAGATCTGCGCCATGGCGATCTCCGTCTGCGTCGACGGCTCGAAGAACGCTTCGGCGCCGATGTCGCCATGGGTCGGCGCCGGAAGCGATTTTCGATCCACCTTGCCATTCGGCAGTAATGGCAGCATCGGTAGCAGATCGATCGTCGCCGGCACCATGTACTCGGGCAGCGCGTTCCGCAGCTGAGTCACCAGCGACAGGCGGCTGACCGACGCGTCTTCGTCGATGCAGGCATAGGCGTGGATGGCCACGCCGTTCGCTTCCGAGACACTGCTGGTGCAGGCGGCCTGTACCACTGACGGCAGGGACAGCAGTGTCCTCTCGATCTCACGCAGGTCCACGCGGATGCCGCGCACTTTGACCTGCTGGTCCACTCGCCCGAGATACTCGATGTTGCCGTCGTCCAGATACCGAGCATGGTCGCCCGTGCGATAGAGCCTCGCACCGCTCGGCCCAAACGGATCCGGGATGAACTGTTCTGCCGTGAGCGAGGCCTTGCCGTGATAACCCCACGCCAGCCCGGCACCGCCCGCGTACAACTGCCCCTTGACGCCGATCGGACAAGGTCGCAGCTCATGGTCCAATACATACATTCGCGTGTTGGCGATGGGCTTGCCGATGGGCACGATCTCACTCGAGCCTGCGTTGCCAGTCAGGCGGCAATAGGTCACGTCCGCCGCCACTTCGGTCGATCCATACAAATTCAACAGCTCCGCCTTGGGCGCTGCCCTGGCGAACAGCTCCACGAGGCTGCCATGCAACTCCTCGCCACTGACCGTGACATGTCGTAGCGACGGTAATTTCTCGCCGAGATTCGGGTAGTACAGCAGGATCGATTGCAGCAGCGAGGGCACGAGCACGACTCGTGTAACTGCGCGAGCCGCAAGATGCTCGACGAACTCGTACAGATCGAAATGCTCGTCCTGAGGAAAGATGCTGACGGGAACGCCTCGCAGTAGCGCGCCCCAGACCTCGGCGATGGAATCCACGAACGAAGGCGTGGTCTTGTGACAAACCACTTCGTCCGTACCGTATGGCAGCTCATCCCACATCCATTGCAGCCGGTTGAGCAACCCACGATGCGTTCCGATGACGCCTTTCGGCACACCGGTAGATCCCGAGGTATATAGAATGTACGCCGCCGAGCCTTCCTCGACTTCCACTGCTGTGACGGGCGGGCGAAACGGTCTGGAGCGGGCATTGGCAAAGACCGTAGGGATCGGCCCGGCGCGGAGCGACTCCGAGGCCTGCGACGTGGTCAGCATCAGCTGCGGCCGGGCGTCTTCCAGAATGAATGCACGACGCGATGCTGGCAGTGCTGGATCGAGCGGCACGTAACAGCAGCCGCATTTGAAGACAGCCAGTATGCTGCTGATCATCTCCGGCGAGCGCGGCATGCAGATCGCGATCGTCGCGCCGGGCTGGATGTCGTGTTCCCGAATCTGTGCCGCCAGCTCGTTGGCCTGCTCTTCCAGCGTCCCGAACGTAAGCGAACCGCCAGCGTGGTGAATCGCGATTTTTCCGGGATGCTCCAGTGCGCGCAGCCGGAACAACTCGGCGACCGACGACCGCGGATACGCTCGTTCGGTCCGATTCCATCGATCGAGAAAATCCCGCTGGGTGTCCGACATCATCGGAATGCGTCGAAGCGCAAGGTCCGGCGCTTCCGACACTTCCCGCGCCAGCGCCTTGAAGTCGCCGATGAAGCGCTCGATGGTCGTTCGACGCAGCAACGCCGTGTTGTAGGTCAGCCAGCCTTCCAGGCCGTTGGGCGTCTCCACCAGGGTGAGATACAGATCGTATTTGGTGGTCGACGTGCCGGCGCCCGTCTTTGTGATCGTGAGCTCCGGCAACACGAAATCGTGCGAGCTTGAGTTCTGAAACACCAGCATGACCTGGAACAGCGGGGTGTGGCTGACGCTGCGCGCGGGATTGACGACCTGGACCACCTGCTCCCACGGCGCTTCCTGGTTGGCATACGCTTCGATGCAAGTCTTCCTGACCTGACGAAGGATGGCTTCGAAGCTCATGCGCTCATCGACGCTGCAGCGGAGCGCGAGGGTATTGAGGAAGTAGCCGATGACCTTCTGCACTTCACGACGCGTGCGATTGTCCACCGGCGTGCCAATCACAATGTCGGACTGCCCGCTATAGCGCGACAACAGAATCGACAAAGTTGCGAGCACAGTCATGAACGGGCTCGCCGATAGTCGGCGGCCGACATCCAGCCATTTCTCCGAAAGCTCCTTACCGAGCAGCAGGCGCTCACTGCTGCCTGCATCGCCGTGATTGCGAGACCGCGGAAAGTCCGACGGCAGCGCGATCAGCTCCGGCGCGCCCTGCAACGCTCGTTTCCAGAACGCCAGTTGCTCATCGAGAGCGACTGAGCGCTGCTGCCATGCCGAGAAATCCCGATACTGAATGGGCAGCTCCGGCAGCGACGGTCCGTCGACGGCTCGTGACGGGGCTATCCCTCGGTGACGATAGTAGTCATAGAGTGTATAGAGCTCTTTCAACAGCAGGCCCTTGGAACAGCCATCGTAGATGATGTGATGCATGTTCATGAGCAACCGTGCGCTGGTGTCCGTAAGCCGCAGCAGGCTGACGCGAATCAGCGGGCCCTCGACCAGATCGAGCAACGACTGCGAATGGGCGCGAACCCTCTCCAGGACCTGGTCTTCGACGATCTCGCAAGACCTCCAGTCCTCCACGACGACATCGAAGCCAAACGTCTCGGCGTCATGAACGACCTGGTACACCGTTCCGTCCTGCTCCCGAAAGGTAGTCCGCAACGACTCGTGTCTGGCGACGATGTCCCGGAAGGCCTGTCGAAGCGCATCGACGTTGAGCGGTCCCTGCAGCTCGTACGAGCTGGCCATGTTGTACTTCGGGCTCGGCCCATCCAGCTGGATCGCCAGCCACAGCGCGCGCTGTGCATAGGAAGCCGGCGCATCGACGCTTCTGTCGAACACCGGGATCGCATCGGGTTGAGCCTCAGGCACGATGCCTGCAAGCCGGTCCGCCACGAACGCCTGCTGGTCCGGTGACAACCTGCTGATCTTCTCCAACACAACTTCACTGGTTTTCATTCCATTCCCTCGGAAACCTCGACGCTACCCTGTGGCCGCCTCTGCGCCGTCGTACTCGGCCAGGATGCGATCCAGCTCGGCCACGTGGATGCTCTTGGCTCTGGCCGCGAGCACCATCTCCGCCTGCGAAGCGACGGTCTGCGCCTCCAGCACCTGCTGCAACGAAATTCTCACGTCGAAGCGTTGCGACAACTGCATCACCAGCTGCGCCAGAAGCAGCGAGTTGCCGCCGAGCTCGTAGTACTGATCGTGCGCTCCAATCGGCCGCACGCCCAGCAAGGACGACCAGATGCCGGCGATGGCTGCCTCCAGCTCGTTCCTCGGCGCCACGAAATCGCTGCTCAAGTGGGCTGGGCGCCGTTGCGCGGCGGCCGGCTCGCGCACCGGCATATTCAGCAAGTCACGACTCGATGGTTGCTCGGCGATGGCGCTGGAGAAATCTCGTTTCGAAACGATCGCCCGCGGCAAAGCGGCAGCCACCAGCATCGAGAACAACTTCGTTCCTTCGACATTGCTGATGGAGTCGCGCGACTTGGCGTCCGCGACGTCATCTCTTGAACGCTGGCTCCTGTGGGCCATGCCCGTCTCCCGCCACTGACACCAGTTGATCGACTGCAGCGGGAACGGAACCTTCGTCGCCTCGCGGGCTGCGAGCCCATCCAGGAACGCATTGGCGGCGCCGTAATCGGCACGCGCAACGCCGCCCTTGATGGCATTCTGGGACGAGCAAAGGAACATGAAGTCCAACGGTTTGCTACGGAAGCAGGCCAGCAGGTTGAGCGCGCCGAGCACCTTCGGTGCGAGCACGCCGTCGATCTCCTCCTCGGTCTTCTTCTGTATAAAACCGCCGCCTGCGATTCCGGCGGCATGGATGACGCCGTTGATTGCTCCGAATTTTCGCTCGGCCCTTGCAGCACAGGCTGCAAGCTGACGGGAGTTCGCTACATCGACGGCTTCGATCAGCAACTCGGCGCCCAATGCTTGCAATCCCCTGAGCTCGCTGCGCAATGTCATTGCTTCGTTGCTTTCATCCATGGCGACGAGCGTGCCCGCCTCTTGTCGGACGAGCGGATTCCTTCCAAGCAGGATCAGCCGCGCCTGATAGTTCTCGGCGAGGAAGCGGGCCAGCTGCATGCCGATTCCACCCAAGCCGCCCGTGATTAAGTAAACGCCGCGCTTCCTGAAAGACGCCGGCTCCGGCGCAGCCTGGACCTCGTGCCGATGAAAGTATTCGACATAGCGCTGCGCCCCTCTCAAGGCAACGAGCGTTTCGTTCGACTCCGAAAAAGCTTCGGCAACCAGCGCCTCGAGTTGCGCGAGTGATGGATCGGGGTCCACGTCCACGTAACAGCATGAGGTGCTTTCGAACTCCTGGCCGATGACTCGGCAGAGCAACGCGACCGCGAAGCTCACCGGATCGAGCAACTCGTCGCCACGGATGCTGGCGCGACCGGCTCCGATGCAGACCAGGCGCGTTTCGCGGATCTCGTGCGCCTGCATCTTCGCGACAGCTCTCTGCAAGGACCATAGGTCGTGAAAGCGTTGGAAGCGACGCCCGGTGTATCCATCATCGATGCTGTATGGAGAGAGATCGCAAGAAAAAATGATGTAGTCCGGCGCAGCGCCTTCCGCAGCCAGGCTCTGCAGCGTCGTCTCGAAATCATCAGCGCACTCTGGCGTCACGCGTGTGACGCGTGCGCCATGCTCCAGCAGATAGCGCGAGAGCGCCGTCATATAGTCACGACTTTCGCCCACCAGAAGCACAGAAGCGCCACGCACAGGCTTGCGGGCTGATGCGGGAGCCGGGATCTGCTTCCAAAGCGGCACGTAGATCCATTCCTCCGGCAGTCGCTCCTGCATCGCATCCGGATAATAAGAGGCTGCTTTCCCGGCGCTCCGGTTCTCCTCGATCCAGTACCGCTCGCGCTGAAATCGATATAGAGGCGCGGGCACTTTGCGAAGCTCCCGGCCGCCGTAGTAGTTCTCCCAATCGATGGCGACGCCCGCCATCCACAGCCCTGCGACTGCTTTGACCATGTACTCATGTCCGTCGACGTTCTCGCGCGGACCCGGTGACGATCTGAAACACGCGGGCCGCCGTGCGAAAGCAGGATCCGTCGCGCACATGCTCAGCAGTGAGCT
The DNA here is from genome assembly GCF_016801985.1 of Steroidobacter gossypii. GTDB lineage: Bacteria > Pseudomonadota > Gammaproteobacteria > Steroidobacterales > Steroidobacteraceae > Steroidobacter > Steroidobacter gossypii. Next base: position 37,975 of record NZ_JAEVLS010000004.1, read on the forward strand.
TGTCACTGCGCCCGGACCGATATCCAGGTAGACGAACTCGCCTCCGGCCGCGATGGTCCGGATGCCGGGCCAGAACAGCACCGCCTGTCTGGCATGCCGCACCCAGTACTGCGGATCGCAGGCGTCTGCATCGCTGATCCAGTCGCCGGTGACATTGGAAACAAAGGGGATACTCGGCGGTTGCAGTCGGATTTGCGCAACCCGTTCCGCGAGCATCCCAAGCACGGGATCTAACAATCGGGAGTGAAAACCATTGCGGCCGTTCACGATCTTGCACTGGAGATGTTTTTCTCCGAGCGCAAGCTCGAGGCTGTGGATCGACTCCGGATCACCGGAAACCACGACAACGCGCGGGGCGTTGACTGCAGCTACGCACAGATTCTCAGACAGATATGGATCGAGCTCGTCGGGCGATAGCTCGACCGACATCATGCGGCCGGGTGGCGTGTCTTCCATGAGCCTGCCTCGCGCGAGCACCAGTGCAAGCGCATCTTCCACCGACATCACACCTGCAATACAAGCCGCCACATACTCGCCGAGACTGTGGCCGATCATGCCCACAGGCTGAACTCCCCACTCCATCCACAGCCTTGCAGTCGCGTATTCGACCGAGAACAAAGCAACCTGCGCATTCTCCGTGCGTTCCAGGCCGGCAGCGATGCGCTCCACGTCGTCGCCATAGATCAAACTCATCAGATCGACGTTCAGAGGCGCCAGCACGGCTGCACATCTTTCGATCTGTTCTCGGAAAAACGGCACGTTGGCGTAGAGTGCTGCGCCCATGTTGGCGTGCTGCGCACCCTGACCCGGAAACATGAACACGACACGTGAACTGGCGCTGGCGGGACAGAGTTCTATCCCTGCACCGATCGTTCGTGTCAGTTGTGCGGCGAGGTCTCGTTTGTCGGTGGCGACATGTGCGATCCGATATGCAAACTCCCGGCGACCCAGTGCAAGGGTGTATGCGATATCGGCGAGATCGAAGCGCGTATCCGCGACGTACTCCAGAAGATCTCTGCACATCTGCTCGAGCGCCGCGGGCGTTCGGGCGGACAACGTGACAATCTCGGGGCGAGAGCCCGACGCGCGCTCTTCGTAAGGTTCCGCCCACTCCTGCACCACGACGTGCGCGTTTGTACCGCCCATGCCGAAGCCACTGATACCTGCGATGCGGCCGCGCTCCGTCGGCGGCCACGCGCGTAAGCTGGTATTCAGATAGAACGGCGTCTGCTCCAGATTCAGTTGCGGATTGGGCTCGACGACGTTGATCGATGGCGGGATCTGCCGGTGCTTCAACGCCAGCACAGTCTTGATGAAGCTGCCGATGCCCGCAGCCGTGCCCATGTGCCCCAGGTTCGACTTGAGCGACCCAATACCACAGTACTGTCTGGCCGACGTCCTGAGCGAGAAGGCCTGGCTCAGTGCGGCCACCTCGATCGGATCGCCCAGCGGCGTGGCCGTGCCATGCGTTTCCACGTAGGTGACATCGGCCGGCTCGACGCCGGCGGCGGCCTGGGCCTCGACAATGACTCTGACCTGGCCGGAAACGCTCGGCGCCGAATAACCCACCTTGTCATCGCCGTCGTTGTTGATGGCCGAGCCGAGGATGACCGCGCTGATGTGATCGCGATCCTCGATCGCATCCTCCAATCTCTTGAGCACCACGATGCCGGCGCCGTTGCCGCTCACGGTGCCCGTCGCCTGCGTGCTGAATGCCCGGCACCGTCCGTCACGGGAAAGAATCCCTCCTTCCTGATACAGATATCCGCGGTCGTGATTGACGGAAATCTGCGAGGCGCCAGCGAGCGCGATGTCGCATTCATAGTCGAGCAAACTGCGGCACCCCAGATGAATCGCCACGATCGATGTAGAACAGGCAGTGGCGATATTGATGCTCGGCCCGGTGAGATTCAGCTTGTAGGAGACCTGGGTCGCCGAGAACGTGAGGTCATTGCCGAACTGCACCGTCTTGCGCCCCAGCTCACGGGCGATCTCCGGATGCGACATCAGATTCTGGAAGAAATAAGAGCTGACGCCGACGCCGGTGAAGACGCCGATGTTGCCCCGGTACTTATCGGGGCAGACGCCCGCGTCCTCCAGCGCGTGATAGGCGCACTCGAGCAGGATTCGCTGCTGCGGCGAAGTGATCTCCGCCTCCCGTGGACTGAAGTCGAACAAGCCGGCGTCGAACTGATCGATGTCGTCGATGTAGGCGCCGACCTTGACGTAATTGGGATGGCGCAACTCCGCCTGGCTCACGCCCACCGCCTCGAGTTCGGCATCGGTGAACGTCCTGAGGGACAGCTTGCCGTTACGGATGTTTCTCCAGAACTCGTCCAGGCTGCGCGCACCAGGGAAGCGCCCCGCCATGCCGATGACGGCAATGCCGGATTCCAGTAACCGCTTGTGCATTCCCTTGCCTGTCATTGCTCACTCCGGCGCCGTGTCGACCTGCACCCTTCTGCGCGCGAGCCGCCGGGTGATGTTCTTGAACTCGGCGCTCTCGCCGATGGACAGCGGCCCTCGATCCAGCAGTTGCGCCTGCTTCTCGATGGTCGGGTACTGAAACAGGTCGACGATCTGCAAATCGCGGTCGGCGGCCTTCTTGATGGCCGCATGCAGACGGATGATGAGCAGCGAATCGCCGCCGAGCCGAAAGAAATTTTCGTGGATGCCGATGCGCTCGACCTTCAACAGCTCCTGCCACAAAGACGCCAGCAGTGACTCCGTCGCGGTTCGCGGCGCGGCCGGTTCGGGGCGCGCAGCTTGCTCGATCTCGCGTGATAGCAGCGCCTGTCGATCCACTTTTCCGTTCGGGAGCAAGGGATACGTTTGCATCCTGATCCAATGCGTCGGGCGCATCACTTCGATCAGCGTCCGCTGTGCGTACTCTTCCAGCTCTGCCGGCGTCAGCTCGGTGATCACGTAGCAGAGCAATCGATCCTGCGACCATAGCACCACGGCCTGGCGGATGCGCTCGTGCTTCATCAGCATCTGCTCGATCTCGCCGAGCTCGATGCGATAGCCACGACGCTTGATCTGATGATCGCCTCGGCCCAGGAACTCGACTCGTCCGTCCGGTCGATATCGAGCCAGGTCCCCCGTCTTGTAGAGCCGAGCGCCGTCGCGCGACGGATGCGGGATGAAGCGCTCTGCCGTCTGGCCCGGGCGGCCTCGATAACCGTCGGCCAATCCTTCGCCGCCCAGATACAACTCGCCGATCACGCCTACACCGACCGGGCGCAGCTGTGCATCCAACACGTATGCTTCACGATGCCTCAGCGGGCGGCCGATCGATACCCGTTCATAGGCAAAGTCGGCTCTCGTCACTTCGCCACATAGCGCACCGACAGTGGTCTCGCTCGGACCGTAATGGTTGAAGATGCGTAGCTGCGGGTGAAGCGACCACACATCCTCCAGCAGCGGCTTCGGAAGCTCTTCTCCGCCACACACCAGGTAACGTCGCGGCAAGACGCGCTCGGCTTCCGATACGCTCAGCAACGCCGACAGATGGCCGGGCACGATCTTCAACACATCCACCGGTCGCTGCTCCAGTGATCGCGCCAGCGCCTCTGCATCGAGACTGCTCGAGGACGGCATCAAACGGATGCTGCCACCCGTCCATAGTCCGCCGAACATCGTTGTGTAGCCGAGGTCAGCCGACATCGCCGCGAGCGACAGCCATTCGAGCGGATCCTCGCCTACCGACAGCTGCGCCAGCAGGCCGGACACGTAGTGACTCAAGGCGCGATGACTGACGACCACGCCCTTGGGACGGCCGGTCGAACCCGAGGTATACACCATATATGCCGCGCGGCCCGGCAACACAGGGTACTCGATGTTCCCTGACTCCTCTTGGGCGATGTCCTCGGCATCTCGATCCACCGACACAATCTGAGCGGATGCTTCGGTGTCTGCGATCTTGCTCAGGTAGAGCTGCTCCGTGATGATTGCTCCGGCGTCACTGTCCATGAGGACTTCATTCAAGCGAGTGGCGGGCCAGCTGCCATCCAGCATGACGAAACTGGCTCCAAGCTTGTGGGCCGCCAACATCCCACACAACATCCATGCGCTGGGCTCAACGCAGACTGCGATCGATTGGTCGCTACGCACGCCGAGCTTCAGCAGATACCGTGCGAGCTGATTCGAACGTTCGTTCAACTCGCCGTAGCTCCATTGGCCGCCAGCGGATACGACCGCCGTACGCTGCGAATATCTCGCCGCGTGCTGTTCGACACGTTCTGGCAACGTCTCGACGTGCTGTAGGCGCTCGCCTTGCCCGCTCCAAGACAGCACCTGTCCACGCTGCGCTTCCGAGAGGCACTCCAACTCACCTAGCGGCCGCTCCGGATGGGTAACGCAGCTCGTCAGCAACGCAACCAGCACGTCCAAGAAGTATTCGACATGCTCTCGAGAATAGCGATCGTCCGCGTACTTCGCGGACAGAGCGATGTCTTTGCCCGGCACGATCATCAGCGTCAGCGGATAATGGTTGTACGAATATCCGCCGGCCTTCGCGATGACCAGGGGCTCGTTGGACGCATCGGATATGCCCGCTGTGCGCGGATAGTTGTCGAACACCAGCAGACTTTCGAAGAGGCCCGTTCCCGATGGCACCTGGCTGCACTTCTGGATGTCAAACAGCGACAAGTATTCGTGAGCGGCGCGCGACTTCTGCCTTTCGAAGATTCCTCGCAGATATTCCGAAACGGATTGCTTCGCATCGATCCTGACGCGCACCGGCACCGAGTTGATGAGCGGTCCGATCATCCGCTCGATGCCATCGACCTCGGGAGGACGACCCGACACCGTGCCGCCGAAAACGATGTCGTCGCGGTTGTTGAACAGATGCAGAAGATACGCCCACATGCCCTGCATCAGTACGCTCAGCGTCATGGTATGTTCGCGAACGAACCGCGCGAGCTGCGCCGACAGCTCCGTGCCGAGGCTCCTTTCAGCGGTCGCCTGGCTGGGAACGTCCCGTGGCAGGCTCGATCGCGCCCGGCCGGGCGGCAGCGCCACTGGCTCGGTGAAGCCCGCCAGGGAGTCGCGCCAGAATTCGACGGCCGCCGTCTTGTCCTGTCGCTCCAGCCAGCTCACATAGCTGTGGAACGACGGTGCCGAATCATTCGCGAACGATGCTTCTCCTCTGCACGCCGTGAAATACAGCCGCCGCCACTGCGACCACACGAGCGCGCCGGACCACCCATCCGTAATGGCGTGATGCTGCGTCCAGACCAGGCGGTAATCGTCGGTCGCACAACGTATCAAGATCAATCTAAACAACGGGGGCGCGCTGAAGTTGAATCCAGCGATCCACTCGTCATAACGAAGCCTGGCGAGGCGGCTCTCCCTCTCTGGCTCATCGAGGTTCGTCCAGTCCAGCTCCTGTCTCGGCAGGGCCACTTGCTTCAACACGACTTGCAGCGGCTTCTGCGTTTCCATCCTGACAAAGAACGTGCGGAACACCGCGTACTGTTCGATGAGCCGCTGCCACGCGCCCCAGAATGCCTCGACATTCAGCGGCCCCTGCAAACGCAGGCAATCCTGCAGGACATAGGCTCCGGAGCCGGGCTTCAACAGGGAATGAAACACCATGCCCTTTTGAATCGGGGTCAACGGATAGATGGCCTCGATGTTCTCGCGGATCGACGCCGCGGGCACTCGAACTTCGGATGGTTGCCCCGTCATTGCAGCACCACCACTTTGTCGAGCTCATCCAGGAACTCGTTCAGCTCCGCCTGCTCCATGTCGAGCTCTGGGAAGTCGGACGGACTGAAGCTCTGCGCCGCTTCACCGCGACAGTGATCCACCAATCGCTCGAGGGCGGACTCGTAACGATTCGCGAGGATGACGACGGTCGCCTCGTCAAATTGCCCGGAGGAATACTCCCAGGTCGTCGCCAGGATGCCACGCGAAACGATCGCGTTGATCTTGAACAGGTACTGCCGGTCCTGCTGCTCATTGCGATTTCGACCGCATACCGTGCTCACTCTCTCGAGCAGGCCGGCGCTGTCGCCATCGAAACGGCCAAAGTAGTTGAAACGCAGCTGCGACCGCGGTGCGGCGCCGAGCGCCGTGCGCACAGCTTCGTCGCCCAGGTAGCGCAGCATCCCGTAGCCGAAGCCATGATTCGGAATCGCGCGCAACTCCTCCTTCACCGACCTGATGATCGGGGCCGCGCCCGCATCGCGGGGCATGCGCAGCAGCACGGGGTAAATGGTTGTAAACCAACCCACTGTTCTCGACAGGTCCACAGACGAATCCAGGTCTTCTCGACCGTGACTTTCCAGGTCGAGCAGCAGACTGTCGCCGCCGAACGTTTCGTTCACGGCGATCAGCAATGCGCCGAGCAGCAGATCGCTGACCTCGGTGTTATAGGCATGATGCACCTCGGTAAGCAGGGCCGCGGTGTGGGCGGCAGACAGGCGCGTTGTGTACTTTTTCGAGTTCCCTTCGGTGTTGCCGTCATCGCGATCTTGGACGAACGCTTTCGGATGATGGCGCGCCAGTCGCTCCCAATACTCGCGCTGAGTGTCCCAGCGCCCGGCGCCCGCATCGGCGTGCAGCCATCGCGACCACTCGAGGTAGGAGCAGGTCTTTGCTGGGAGCTCCGCCTGCTCGCCCGCAAGCATCAGGCGATATAGCTGCGTGAAGTCTTCGAGAAGAATATGCCACGACACGGCGTCGACGATCAGATGATGGCAGACGAATGCCAGCCGATGCCGCGATTCGGCGTCTCGCTGCCACAGGATCCTGAATAGCGGTCCATGAGCCAGGTTGAAGCTTCGCTGCATCGTCTGCAGCTGTGAGGCCAGCTGCTCATTCCGCTCCGATCCTGGATCGTACGCTGCGATCACCAGGGACTGTCGTGCAAGCCCTTCGTCGTAGCTTAGGAACCGTTGTCTGACTTCGCCGTCCTGAATCACAAAGACGCTGCGAAGAGCATCGTGGTGACGCAGCAGAGTTGATGTGATACCCAGCAGAAGCTGCTCGTCGAGCGTCCCGTGGACCTCGTAGATGGCCGATTGATGATAGTGCTCGGGTGCAACGGTCACCGACTCGAAGAATCGCCGTTGAATGGGAATGAGGCGGCTCTCGCCGGTCACGAGCCCCTGCTCGGCGCTGATCGATTGCTGTCTCGTGGCGACTCGCGCCAGCTGCGCGATGGTCGGATACTCGAACAGCTGCGCCGGGCTCAACTTCACGCCGCGCTCGCGAGCACGCGCTACCAGCTGGATCACGATGATCGAATCGCCGCCCAGGCGGAAGAAATTGTCATGGATGCCGATGCGGTCGACCTTCAGTAACTGCTGCCACAGGGTCACCAGCAGCGACTCCGTCTGGGTGCGCGCAGCGGCCAGCTCAGGTCGCTGCGATTTCTCGATCTGGAGCGACAGCAACGCCTGGCGATCGACCTTGCCGTTCGCGAGCAGCGGATACGATTGCAGTCGTATCCAGTGCGTCGGACGCATCACTTCGATGAGCGACGATTGCGCGTATGCTTCTAACTCTTCGGTCGGCATTTCGGTGATGACGTAGCCAAGCAATCGCTCCTGCGACCACAGGACTACGGCCTGGCGGATGCCCGGGTGCCTCATCAGCACCTGTTCGATCTCACCGAGTTCGATGCGGTAGCCGCGACGTTTGATCTGGTGGTCGGCTCGGCCCAGGAACTCGATGCGGCCGTCGGCACGGTGACGCGCCAAGTCGCCTGTTTTGTATAGGCGAGCGCCGCTGCGCCACGGGTGTGGGAGGAAGCGCTCTGCCGTTTGACCGCCACGGCCGCGATAGCCATCGGCCAGGCCTTCGCCACCGAGATACAGTTCGCCAATGACGCCGGCGCCCACCAGGTGCATCTGCGCATCAAGCACGTACGCTTCGCGATATTTGAGGGGTCGGCCAATCGATACGCGTTTGTACGCGAGGTCTGCTCTCGTCACCTCGCCACACAAGGCGCCGACGGTGGTCTCGCTCGGCCCGTAGTGGTTGAAGATGCGCAGTTGCGGGCTCAGCGCCCAGACTTCTTCCACCAGCGACTTCGGGAACTCTTCGCCGCCGCACAACAGATAGCGTTGTGGCAGCAGGCGCGCGGCATTCGCTACCGTCAGCAACGCTGCTAAGTGGCCAGGCACGATCTTCAACACGTCCACCGGACGATCTTCCAGCGCGCGCGCCAGTGCCTGCGCGTCCAGGCTGCTCGCGGCCGGCATCTGACGAATGGACCCGCCGGTCCATAGGGCGCCGAAGATCGCTGTGTAACCCAAGTCCGCCGACATCGCCGCGAGCGATAGCCACTCCAGTGGCTCGTCGCCCACCGACAGCTCAGCCAGCAAGCCGCACACGTAGTGACTCAGCGCGCGGTGACTGATGACCACCCCTTTCGGGCGGCCAGTCGAACCCGACGTGTACACCTGATACGCCGCTGCGCCCGACACCATCGGACGGCCAATGTTCCCTGCATCCTCTTCGGCGATCTCGTCCGCATCTCGGTCCACAGAAACGATCTGCGTCGATGCCGCTGCGTCCGAAACCTTGCTTAGATGCAATTGCTCGGTGATGACCGCTCGTGCGTTGCTGTCTGCAAGCACCTCGCAGAGTCGGCCGATCGGCCAAGTGGCATCGACCATCACGAAGCTGGCACCCAGCTTGTGCGCGGCCAGCATGCCGCACACCATCCACGGACCGGGTTCGACGCAGATAGCGACCGTCTCTTCGCTGGCTACGCCCAGCTTCATCAGATAGCGCGCGAGCTGGTTCGAACGTTCGTTCAACGCTCGGTAACTCCACTCACCGCCAGCAAAGGCGACGGCCGTTCGTTGTGGATTCTCCCCGGCATGACGCTCCACACGTTGGAGTAACGTCTGGACGTTCTGCAGAGACGCGCCCTGCCCGCTCCACGTCATCACCTGCTCGCGCTGCGCCTTTGACAAATACTCGAACGCGCCGAGTCGCTGCGCCGCCTGCCGTGGCATCTGTCGCAACAGCTCGATCAGTTGCTCGCCTATCTGCTTGATGCGAGCGGCGGTAAAGGCATCAGCGTGATACTTGAACGCCAGCCGTAAGCACCGGCGAGGCACGACGATCAAGCTCAATGGATAGTGGTTGTACGAGGAGGACTCCTCGATTCGTGCCACCTCGACACCCGCGTATCGATCCGCGTCCTCTCGAGGCTGGTTGTCGAACACGATGAGGGTGTTGAACAGCCCCTGCGCATCATTGCATCCACACACCCGCTGAATGTCCGCCAGCGGGAAGTAACTGTGCGGCTCACAGGCAATGCTGTTCGCATGCAGCGACTGCAACCAATCCGCCAGGGTCGCCTGCTTGGAAATCTCCGCCCGCACCGGAATCGTGTTCAAGAACACGCCGACCATGCGCTCGATATCGCTCAACTGCGGCGGACGCCCCGATATCGTCGCGCCGATGGTCACCTCGTCCCGGCCGGTGTAAACGGACAACAGCAGCATCCACGCCGCCTGCAGCACTGTATTGAGGGTGACGGCCTGCTCGCGCGCCAACGCTTTCAGCTGCTCGGTCAGCGACACATCCAGCACCACAGAGTGCTGTTCGCTACGCCCGGTATTCGTCTGAATTCCATCGAGGCCTTCGAACGGTAGCGGCGTCACCGCCACGCCCGACAGATACTCTTTCCAGAATCGCTCGGACGCTGTGTTGTCTCGCTGAGCCAACCAGCGCACATAGTCGCGGTAGCGGCTACTCACCAGTGGCAACCCGGCCGGTACGCCGTCAACCTTGGCACGATAGAGCTGCATTACCTCCTGCCAGATCACGCCCGAGGACCAACCATCGGCCAGTACATGATGATTGTCCCAGATGAAGCGGTGATGCTCAGCGCTCAAGCGCACCAGGCTCAGCCGCATCAACGGCGCCTTCGCATAGTCGTAGTCCTGGCATGACGTCGCATGCAACAGCTGATCGAAGAGCCGTGACTGCTCGGCCTCCGACAGATCCGACCAGTCGTATGCCCGCCAGGGCAGCGGCGCGGTCAGCTTCACAATCTGCAGTGGCCTGTCACTGCCGAGGCCCCAGAACTGCGTACGAAACACATCGTGCCGGTGCATGACTTCACGCCACGCCCACTGCAAGGCTTCTGCATCCAGAGTCCCCCGCAGCTCCACCGCATGCTGGATCACATACACGCCCGAGTTCGGGGCGATCAAAGACCGAGACAGCATGCCTTGCTGCATCTTCGTCAGCGGATAGATGTCGACGAGGTCCGCCTTGCTCTCACCCGCCGACAGCACCGATGCGACCAGCGTATCCAACTGTGCTTGTTCGAGCCCCGCCATCGGAAAGTCCGAAGGCGTGAAGCCACCGTGTGTCGGGTCCGCACAGTGCGCCACCATCATTTCAATGTAGTGCGCGTACCGCGCTACGAAGCGCTCGATCGTCGACGTGTCGTAACGCCTGCCCTCATATCGGCAGTCGAGCAGCAGCTTCTGATCGCTGATCGAAACATGAAGTTCCAAGGCATACGCCTGCGTCGGTCCGGCAAAGCTTCCCAGTTGCTGACCACGTGCGAATACACCTCGGGCAGACAGCTGCTGATCGAGCTGTCCGAGATACGTGAAGAAAATCGCGGGCGCCTGAACGGGCGTGAGTTGTTCACGCACCTGAGCATCAGGATGCAAGTAGCGAAGCACACTGTAACCAGTGCCTTTATGCGGCACCGACCGCAATTGCTCCTTGACCTGCTTGATCACACTCGCAACGCCCCCATTCCCGACGGATTCCAGCACCACGGGATGCAACGAGGCGAACCAGCCGACCGTGCGCGATACATCCAGATCATCCTGCTCTTCGCGTCCGTGCCACTCCATGTCGACGACGAAGCGTTCGCCTCGCGTCCACTCATGCAACGCCAGCCACAGCGACGCTGCCAACAGATCTCGCACTTCGGTGTTGTACGCAGCGTTAGTCTGTTGTAACAAGCGGCGCGTTAACGACGTGGGCAGATGCTTCCAAACCGAACCCGTTGCTGGGACGTTCCCGCTCTCTTCAAGATCCGCCGGCGGCACGGTGCCGATCGCTTGCGCGACCTCGGCCCAGTGATCGATCTGTGGTTCCAGTGCTGCCAGTCTCTTGCTTGCCAGATAGTCCACCCAATCTCTATATGAGTGCGTCTTCAGCGGCAGCGTGAGTGAATCGCCTTGCTGGATCTGCTGGTATGCGCCGATCAGATCGTCCTGCAGGAAGCGCCATGACACGCCGTCGATGATCAGCGGATGTGCGAGCAGCACCAAGCGCCCGCTCAGGCCGGGCCTTTCGAAGTACATCGCCTTGAAGAGGCCACTCTTCAGGTCCGGCCACCGATGCGCGGCAAGCACCTGGTGCAGCTTCGCCTGCAACTGCTCATCCGCGACGGCTGTCATTTCTTGATAGTCGATGATGGATCCGACATCGATCTGGTCGACTGGGGCGAAATGCTGCACCCAGGAGCCTCCCGACGTTGCATCACCGACGGAGTCGGCTCCTGAAGCGGTGGAAATGAATCTTAGCCTCAACGCATCATGATGCGTGACTAGCGCCCGCACCGCCGATTCGAGGTGCTCACGGTTCAATACGCCATTGACTTGAAGCACACGCGTGCGGTGGTGATGGCAAGCGTCCTGTTCGTAACGCTCCATGAACCACCGCTGTCGGGGCGCCAGCGGCATCTCGCCTTCGACTGCAGCCTGGCTGATCTGCGTCGTGTCTTCGTGCTCACCGACTTGCGCCAATTGTGCGATGGTTGGGTACTCGAACAGCTGCGCCGGGCTCAACTTCACGCCGCGCTCGCGAGCACGCGCTACCAGCTGGATCACGATGATCGAGTCGCCGCCCAGGCGGAAGAAATTGTCATGGATGCCGATGCGGTCGACCTTCAGTAACTGCTGCCACAGGGTCACCAGCAGCGACTCCGTCTGGGTGCGCGCAGCGGCCAGCTCAGGTCGCTGCGATTTCTCGATCTGGAGCGACAGCAACGCCTGGCGATCGACCTTGCCGTTCGCGAGCAGCGGATACGATTGCAGTCGTATCCAGTGCGTCGGACGCATCACTTCAATGAGCGACGATTGTGTGTACGCTTCTAACTCTTCGGTCGGCAGTTCGGTGATGACATAGCCAAGCAATCGCTCCTGCGACCACAGGACTACGGCCTGGCGGATGCGCGGGTGCCTCGTCAGCACCTGTTCGATCTCACCGAGTTCGATGCGGTAGCCGCGACGTTTGATCTGGTGGTCGGCTCGGCCCAGGAACTCGATGCGGCCGTCGGCACGGTGACGCGCCAGGTCGCCTGTTTTGTATAGGCGAGCGCCGCTGCGCCACGGGTGTGGGAGGAAGCGCTCTGCCGTTTGACCGCCACGGCCGCGATAGCCATCGGCCAGGCCTTCGCCACCGAGATACAGTTCGCCAATGACGCCGGCGCCCACCAGGCGCATCTGCGCATCAAGCACGTACGCTTCGCGATATTTGAGGGGTCGGCCAATCGATACGCGTTTGTACGCGAGGTCTGCTCTCGTCACCTCGCCACACAAGGCGCCGACGGTGGTCTCGCTCGGGCCGTAGTGGTTGAGGATGCGCAGTTGCGGGCTCAGCGCCCAGACTTCTTCCACCAGCGACTTCGGGAACTCTTCGCCGCCGCACAACAGATAGCGTTGTGGCAGCAGGCGCGCGGCATTCGCTACCGTCAGCAACGCTGCTAAGTGGCCGGGCACGATCTTCAACACGTCCACCGGACGATCTTCCAGCGCGCGCGCCAGTGCCTGCGCGTCCAGGCTGCTCGCGGCCGGCATCAAACGAATGGTTCCACCCGTCCACAAGCCACCGAACATCGTGGTGTAACCTAGATCTGCTGACATGGCTGCGAGTGACAGCCACTCCAGCGGCTCATCGTCCACCGACAGCTCAGCTAGCAAGCCGCCCACGTAGTGACTCAAAGCGCGGTGACTAATGACCACCCCTTTCGGGCGGCCAGTCGAACCCGACGTGTACACCTGATACGCCGCTGCGCCCGGCACCATCGGACGGCCAATGTTCCCTGCATCCTCTTCGGCGATCTCGTCCGCATCTCGGTCCACAGAGACGATCTGCGACGATGTCCCAGCCTCGGCGTTCTTGTACGCGTCTCGGTCCACTGAAACTAGCTGCGTCGATGCCGCTGCCTCGGTGAACTCGTGCGCGTCCCGGTCCACTAGCTGCGCCGAGGCCGCTGCGTCCGAAACCTTGCTTAGATGCAATTGCTCGGTGATGACCGCTCGTGCGTTGCTGTCTGCAAGCACCTCGCAGAGTCGGCCGATCGGCCAAGTGGCATCGACCATCACGAAGCTGGCACCCAGCTTGTGCGCGGCCAGCATGCCGCACACCATCCACGGACCGGGTTCGACGCAGATAGCGACCGTCTCTTCGCTGGCTACGCCCAGCTTCATCAGATAGCGCGCGAGCTGGTTCGCACGACGATTCAATTCACCGTAGCTCCACTGCCCTCCGGCGAACACGACAGCGGCACGTTCCGAATCGCGTTTCGCGTGTTCTTCCACGCGCTCCAACAACGTCTCCACGCGCTGCAAGCTCTCGCCTTGGCCACTCCATGCCATCACCTGCTCGCGCTGGGCGACGGACAGATACTCCAGTGCGGCCAACTGCCGATTCGCCTGCCACGGCATCTGTCGCAACAGCTCGACCAGTTGCTCGCCCATCTGCGCAATGCGAGTAGTCGTGAAGAAGTCAGCGTGATACTTGAATGCGAGCTGCAGCTGACGCTCTGGGACGACGATCAGGCTCAACGGATAGTGGTTGTAGGAAGAGGCCTCGTCGATCCTCGAAACCTTCAATCCCGCGTGCCGATCTGCGTCCTCTCGAGGCTGGTTGTCGAACACGATGAGGGTGTTGAACAGCCCCTGCGCATCATTGCATCCACACACCCGCTGAATGTCCGCCAGCGGGAAGTAACTGTGCGGCTCACAGGCAATGCTGTTCGCATGCAGCGACTGCAACCAATCCGCCAGGGTCGCCTGCTTGGAAATCTCCGCCCGCACCGGAATCGTGTTCAAGAACACACCGACGATGCGCTCGATATCGTTCAACTGCGGCGGACGGCCCGATATCGTCGCGCCGATGGTCACCTCGTCCCGGCCGGTGTAAACAGACAACAGCAGCATCCACGCCGCCTGCAGCACCGTGTTGAGGGTGACGGCCTGCTCGCGCGCCAACGCTTTCAGCTGCTCGGTCAGCGACGCATCCAGCACCACAGAGTGCTGTTCGCTACGCCCGGTATTCGTCTGAATTCCATCGAGGCCTTCGAACGGTAGCGGCGTCACCGCCACGCCCGACAGATACTCTTTCCAGAATCGCTCGGACGCTGTGTTGTCTCGCTGAGCCAACCAGCGCACATAGTCGCGGTAGCGGCTACTCACCAATGGCAACCCGGCCGGTACGCCGTCAACCTTGGCACGATAGAGCTGCATCACCTCCTGCCAGATCACGCCCGAGGACCAACCATCGGCCAGTACATGATGATTGTCCCAAATGAAGCGGTGATGCTCGGCGCTCAAGCGCACCAGGCTCAGCCGCATCAACGGCGCCTTCGCATAGTCGTAGTCCTGACATGACGTCGCATGCAACAGCTGATCGAAGCGCTGTGACTGCTCGGCTTCCGACAGATCCGACCAGTCGTATGCCCTCCAGGGCAGCGGCGCGGTCAGCTTCACAATCTGCAGTGGCCTGTCACTGCCGAGGCCCCAGAACTGCGTACGAAACACATCGTGCCGGTGCATGACTTCACGCCACGCCCACTGCAAGGCTTCTGCATCCAGAGGTCCCCGCAGCTCAACCGCATGCTGGATCACATACACGCCCGAGTTCGGGGCGATCAAAGACCGAGACAGCATGCCTTGCTGCATCTTCGTCAGCGGATAGATGTCGACGAGGTCCGCCTTGCTCTCACCCGCCGACAGCACCGATGCGACCAGCGTATCCAACTGTGCTTGTTCGAGCCCCGCCATCGGAAAGTCCGAAGGCGTGAAGCCACCGTGTGCCGGGTCCGCACAGTGCGCCACCATCATTTCAATGTAGTGCGCGTACCGCGCTACGAAGCGCTCGATCGTCGATGCCTCGTATTTCCTGCCGTCATAACGGCATTCCAGCAGCAGTTGCTGATCGCTAAGCGCCGTGTGGATCTCGATGGAATGGATGGACCTCTGCCGTCGATTCAGCGCCCCGCCGATCAACTCTCCAGGGGATAACGGCTGCGTCTGTTGCAGCTGCTGGTCGAGCTGTCCGAGGTGGGTGAAGAAGATCGCGGGCGGGTCGAGCGGCGAGAGCCGCTCGCGTACCTGCGCGTCGGGATGCAAGTAACGAAGTACGCCATAACCGCTGCCGTTATCCGGCACGGCCCGCAGTTGCTCCTTCACCTGCTTGATCACATCCGCAACGCCCGCATTCGCCGCGCATTCGAGTGCCACGGGATGCAACGACGCGAACCAACCTACGGTGCGCGATACATCCAGTTCGCGCTGCTCTTCGCGGCCGTGCCACTCCATCTCGACGACGAAACGCTCACCTCGCGTCCAGTCGAAGAGCGCCAGCCACAGCGACGCCGCCAACAGGTCGGTGACTTCGGTGTTGTAGGCCGCGTTCGACTCTTGCAACAAGCGACGCGTGACCGCCGGCGGCAGGTGCACTCGCAACGTATCCAGCGCTGCTGGGCCTCGAACACCTTCATGATCCGCGGGCGGCACCGCGCCGCGCATCTGCGCGACCTCAGCCCAGTAGTCGATCTGCGACTCGAACTCCGTCAACCGCTGCTGCTGCAGGTGTCTAAGCCACTCTTTATAAGAGTGTGTCTTCAGCGGCAGTTCGAGCGACGCACCTTGCTGGAGCTGTCGATATCCGCCGATCAGGTCGTCCTGCAGGAAACGCCACGACACTCCATCGATGATCAGCGGATGCGCCAACAGCACGAGCCGTCCACCAGCGCCCGGGCGTTCAAGATAGATCACCTTGAACAGGCTGCTCTGCAGATCCGGCCATCGGTGCTCGCCGATCACCCGATGCAGCTCGGCCTGCAGCTGTGCGCCCGTATCCGCATCGAGCGAATCATAGTTCACGATGGATCGCACATCGATCTGATCGACCGGCGCGAAATACTGCATCCACTGTTGACCGGGAACAAACCGCAGTCTCAACGAATCATGATGCGCCACCAGCGCTCGGACTGCCGATTCCAAATGGTGGCGGTCCAAAACACGGTGCACCTCCAACACCCGGATGCGATGGTAGTCACACGCATCGCTGCCGTAGCACTCCACGAATCGCAGCTGCCGGGGCGCGAGCCCCATCTCGCCTTCTACAGCGGCTTGGCTGATCTGCGTCGTATTCTCATGCTCGCCGACCTGCGCCAATTGGGCGACGGTTGGGTACTCGAACACTTGCGCCGGGCTGAGTCTCAGGCCGTGCTCGCGAGCACGCGCCACGAGCTGGATGACGATGATCGAGTCGCCGCCCAGGCGGAAGAAGTTGTCGTGGATGCCGATGCGCTCGACCCTCAGCAACTGCTGCCAGAGTGAAACCAGTAGCGACTCCGTCTGGGTGCGCGCAGCAGCTATCTCAGCTCGTTGCGATTGTTCTGTCTCGATCGACAGCAGCGCCTGGCGATCCACCTTGCCGTTCGCAAGCGACGGAAACCCCTGTAGCCGGACCCAGTGCGTCGGCCGCATCACCTCGATGAGCGACGATTCGGCGTACGCTTCCAACTCCTCGGACGACAGGTCGGCGATGACGTAGCCAAGCAGTCGCTGTTGCGACCACAGCACCACGGCCTGACGAATGTGCCCGTGCCTCATCAGCACCTGCTCGATCTCGCCCAGCTCGATGCGGTGACCGCGACGTTTGATCTGATGATCGCTTCGGCCCAGGAACTCGATGCGCCCATCCGAACGTTGACGTGCCAGGTCGCCCGTCTTGTAGAGACGAGCACCGTTGCGCCATGGATGCGGGATGAAGCGCTCTGCCGTGTGTCCGGCACGGCCACGATAGCCGTCGGCCAAGCCTTCGCCACCGAGGTATAGCTCGCCGATAACGCCGACGCCGGCCAGGCGCAGTCGGGCATCGAGCACATACGCTTCTCGATAGTTCAGCGGTCGACCGATCGATATGCGTGCATATTGCAGATCAGCTCGAGAAACCTCGCCGCACAAGGCGCCGACGGTGGTCTCGCTCGGGCCGTAGTGGTTGAAGATGCGCAGTCGGGGGCTCAGTGCCCACACTTCTTCCACCAGAGACCTCGGCAATTCCTCGCCGCCACACACCAGATAACGTTGTGGCAGCAGGCGCGCCGCGTTCGACACAGTGAGCAACGCCGATAGATGGCCGGGGACGATCTTCAGCACATCCACCGGACGGTCTTCGAGCGAGCGCGCCAGCGCCTGCGCGTCCAGGCTGCTCGCGGCCGGCATCAGACGGATGCTCCCACCGCTCCACAAGGCACCGAAAAGCGTCGTGTAGCCCAAGTCCGCCGACATTGCCGCCAGCGACAGCCACTCGAGCGGCTCGTCGCCCACCGACAGTGCAGCCAGAAGTCCACATACGTAATGGCTCAACGCTCGGTGGCTGACGACAACGCCCTTCGGGCGCCCTGTCGAGCCCGACGTGAAAACCTGGTACGCCGCTGCGCCTCGCAACACCCGGCGACCGATGTTCCCTGGTTCCTCTTCGGCAATCTCGTCCGCATCTCGGTCCACTGAAACAAGCTGCGGCGATGCCTCCGCGTCCGCGATCTTGCTGAGATACAACTGTTCAGTGATGACCACCCGTGCACCGCTATCCGAGAGCACATCGCTCAGGCGACCGGCGGGCCAACTGCCGTCCACCATCACGAAGCTCGCACCCAGCTTGTGCGCGGCCAACATGCCGCACACTATCCAAGGGCCAGGCTCCAGACAGATCGCGACCGTGTCTTCACCCGCAACCCCCAGCTTCATCAAGGAGCGTGCGAGTCGATTCGAGCGCTCGTTCACCTCCGCATAGCTCCACCGCCCGCCCTCGAACACGATGGCTGTGCGCTGGGGATCACGCTGCGCATGGCCTTCAAAACGTTCTAGCAACGTCTCTTCGACTTCCGGCAGATGCTCCGCACGCGCACGCTCGGCAGTTCGACTCGAGTGTGCATCCAGCACCAGATCCGACACGCGTTCCGTGGCCTTCGATGCAAGCTGCCAAAGCACGTGTCTCCATTGCGAAGCGATGCGAGCAACATCCTGCGTACCATAGATGTTCGGATCATGAAGAAACCTGACCGCGAGCCGGTCTGAATCCTGCCAGAACGCCTGCAGCTTCAATCTCGTGACTTCGCCGCCGCTGAGCAGCTCGCAGATATCCAGCCGCTCCGCACCTGGCAGCGGATCTGGAGGCCGATAGTCAAAACCGAAAACGTCGGCACGATCGGCCGCGCGAGGAGCGAACTGCTGCCACAGCTGCGCGTCGGCAAGCGTCGACCTCAGCTCCTCGATCTGCCCGGCGACCGTCGCCTCATGCAGTTCCAAAAGCAGCGGACGGTCAACGTCCAGCGGTCCGACGACAGCCTGCAGTTTTTCGAAGCCTCGACCCGAAATGAAACAGGACATCGGCACCGCCGATGCGCCCAGGCGACGCTGCAGAACGATCTGCCACGCAAGCAGCAGATGACAACTGAGTGAATCATCATCGAGGCGCCGCAAGCGCCGCGCCAGATCAACGTCGATCTCACATGCGACGATTGCCGGAATCGGACGACGATCGCCGGGCGCCATCCTCTCTATGCCCAGCTCACAGGGCGCAGCGTGTGCGGGAGATTTGCTCTCCCAGAATCTTCTGCCGAGCGCAGCGCTGGCGTCATCGCTAACATCAGCGAGCCAGTCAGCAAGCGCCTCGTACTGAAGGACTCGCCGTTCCGCGAGAGGGCGTCCCACCAGGATCTCGCTGGCCATCAAGCACAATGAATGTGCATCAGCACTGCTTGCCGAGGCAATGAACAACACCAGAGCACGCGGACATCCACGCTCGGCCGATGGCGGAACAACATGCATCTCGAAGAACCGCTGCTCGGGCGCGTACTTTACGAGCGCGCTATCGCAGACCAAACGCAGGAGTTCCGTCGTGTCGGCAAGATCTCGAGGCAGATCGCACCAGCTGACCTCACCGTCGATGTTTATGATGGAGCCCGGCGCGCCGATGATCGAGTATCTCGCGACGACTTCGGCCGCAGTCTGACGCAGGCTGCCGAGATCCTGGATCTCATCTACCGCGATCGCTACGGCATGGAACGGCGCGGCGGAACCCTGTCGGACCAGCCCGCCCCCCGCCTGCTCTTCATAGATATATGTAGCCATTCGTCCCTGAAACCCTTCGACTAGGCCCCTTTCTGCTCGGCGGCGCCGCCTTCCTGGCGGAAAATCACCACGAACGCGCCCCGCGGCGAGGCGCAGGTGTTGGCGTCGGAGGCGTGCAACGTCCTGCAGTGATGAATGTTGATACCCCCACGCGGAACGCTGGCGTATATCGCACGCTTTTCGTCGAGGTTGGTGGTGCGCAAAGTGATGCCCGCCTGCTCATCATCCTCACGCGACTCGCCTTCCAGCAACGGCTCGAACACCGTTGTAGGGATCACGTCATGCTCGACCAGCCCATCGCGATGCGAGCCGGGAATGTATTTCAACGTGCCGCTTTCTGGCGCCGCATCGTCCAGCGCCACCCAACAGTTCAAGCTGCGATAGCCCTCGAGCCGCTCGCCGGAGAACTTCTGGTAGAACGCTTCGTCCTGGTGCCACTCGACAGCGGATTCGCTGAACGGACGCTTGTAGAAGATCCGGAGCTTGGGCCGCAACGAACTTTCGTCGACCTGAAGCAGCTCGCTCGCCCATCGGCGCGCCCAACCGAAAATCGCCGAAGTGCGTGCGAACTGCTCCAGCTCTTGATTGCTGCAGCGGATCCAAACCAGTGGCAGCTCACCCTCTTTCTCGCCCGAAAGCGTACGTTCGTCGATGCCTCGGTTCTGCATGAACTGCCGGCACAGCGAGCGCAGTTCGGTCAGCGCAGCATCGTCGACCGCGTTCGAAATCGACAGGTACCCGTTCTCCGAAAAGAACGCGTGTTCGCTCGAATTCAACGTGTACATTCCCTGCACCTCTTGCAATCCCTGCAGTACCCCATCACGTCGGCAAATCGTGCGGGGGCTGCAAGCCGTGATCTCTGTTCTCGGAGGCCATACCCACCAGCACCTGTCGCGCCCCGGAGAATGGCTTTCTGCCATGAGCGAACAACATATTATCCAGTAGCAGCACATCACCTGCCATCCATGGAAACACGATCTGTTCGGCGTCATACGCGCGCCGAACCTCGTCCAGCGCAGCAGAGTCGATGCGCGTCCCGTCGCCGTAATAAGCATTCCGCGGCAGGTTCTCTTCGCCGACGCTGCTCAACAGTGCGCTCTGCAGGTCCCTGCCCAGGTTGCTCACATGGAACAAATGCGCCTGATTGAACCAGACATCCTTACCTGTCACCGGGTGGCGCGCTACTGCGGGTAACGTCTGCCAGGTCCGCAGGCGACCATCGTCGAACCACTCGAACTCGATACCATTCGACTTACAGGAGTGCTCCACGTCCGCCTTGTTGTCCGTCTGGAACGCCTCTTGCCATGGCAAGTCGAGGTATCCATAGTTCCGGACGTAGCGCACTTTCTTGCGAATGAACTCCTCGCGCACCGCCGGAGCAATCCGCTCGTACACGCGCCGACTGTCCGCAATCGGAGTCTCGCCGCCTACTTCCGGCGCCTTCACGCAGAAGAAGAACAGTTTCATCGCCCAGGCGTGGCTATAGGAGTTTTCGTTGTGCAGGGGAATGGTTTCGCTCGCGGGATACTCGGTGGACGTATAGATCTTGCCTCTGACTTGCGTGCGCGGTGTGGAGCGATTGTTGTACTCGATGATAGGTTCGCCCAACGCAGCCACCACATCCTCGAAATCGCGAGCGCCATTCACCTTGAACTTGCGAAACAGAATCGCGCCGTGTTCATACAGCTGGCGATTCAGTGCATCGCTGTTGTCGCGAATCCACGCCGCCAGGTTCGGCCCCAGCGCCTTCGGCGTAAAGACGAGCGGTTGCGCCAGAGCACTCACTCGCGAGACCTCTTCGCAAGTCATGGCAGTCATGTCAGTCTCCCTTCATTCCGCCTAAGCAGCACCCAACGCCTTGCGTACGCTCAGTGGCCGGATGTCTTTCCAATGCTCGTCGATGTATGCGAGGCATTGCTCCTTGGTGCCGCTGCAGCCGGCATCGCGCCAGCCGGGAGGATTGTCCCGATCCGCCGGCCAGATGGAGTATTGCTCCTCGTCGTTGAGCACCGCTTTGTAGATCACTTCCGTTGTATCGGTCATCTTCTCACTCCTTGCTCATGCTTCAAGGCTGCTTTCCAGATCCTGTCGGTCGCTTTCGGTCGGGTCGTCCGCTGCTGCGATCATTCTCCCGAGCGCCCGCTCGAAAGCACTGAGGAGGTCGCGTGCCTTCGTTTCTGCGAGGAACTGTGATGAGCTGATCAGCTTCACGGACAATCTGCCGCGAGCGGTCATGGCGATCACTTCCACGAGGTTTCTGGATTGGAAGGCCTCGCGCGGATCCAGCTCGCTGCCCTTGCTCTCCGGCGCAATGGTGAATGCCGACTCCTGGTTGATGCTGTTGTCAAACCGTCCGCGGTAGTTGAACCCGATCGTGTCCCTGCGACGGGCGCGATCGCGCTGAGAGAGCATCGGATCGTTCGTAATCTCGGTCAGGATGTTGAATCCGAAGCCATGCTTGGGCACGGAGCGGCATCGATGCTTCACGCGGTCAACGTTGGCGTCGATTGCGTCTGCGGGTTCGACGTCGATGATCAGGGGATACGCGGTTGTGAACCAGCCAACGGTTTCCGTGACATCGATCGCCTGAAAAATCTCTTCCCGACCGTGCCCTTGCACCTCCACCCGGAAGCGCGATCGATCGCGCCATTCCGCATGGGCGATCGCCAGTGCGGATAACAACAGCTCGTCCGCACGCGCGCCATAGCGCTGTGCGCAGTCGGTGAGAAGCGATCGCGTATCGTTCTGATCGAGCTCGAATCCGCAGCTGTAGATCGAGCCCTCCGCGCTGCCTGCATGCGGCTGCACGTCAGCGAAGTCGTCGACATCGTCGGCCAACTGTTCGAGCCAGAACCCCTGCTCCGCAGCGAGCCCATCGCTATGTGCATACTCGTGGATTGCGTCTCCCCACTGCTGATAGGAGCACACCTTTGGCGGCATCATGATCGGCTGACCGCTGGTGACCTGCCGGGTCGCCCGCTCCAGGTCTGCAAGGACGATGCGCCACGACACCCAATCCATCACCAGGTGATGAATGATCAGCAGCAATCGGCCCGATCCGCCACCAAGATCGAAGTACGCTGCCTTCAGCAGAACGCCTCGCTCGATGTCGAGCGAGCGCTGCAATTCTTCACACATCGCTTCGATGCGCGTACGGCGTGCAGCTGTCTCTACCGAGCTGAGATCCACGTGATGCGCGGCTGCTTCGATCAGATCATCGGTGAGCGGCATGTGCTCTGCAGTCCACCGGGCGCCTGTTCGCTCAAACCTGATTCGCAACGCGTCGTGTCGTTGGTACAGGGCGCCGACCATTTCGCGCACGCCCGACGCCGTGAGAGCGGTCGTTTCCAGCAGTACCGACAGGTTGTAGTGATTGAGGTTAGTCAACCCACTCGCCAGGAACCGCTTCTGCACGGGCAGCAGCTTCAGCGGACCAGTGATTGACGACTTCCCTTGCGCCTGCAGCGTGGCCGTGTCGACACAGTACGACAGCGTTCTGATGGTCTGATGCTCGAACAGCTGCCGCACTCGCATGCTCACGCCAACCTTGCGCGCCGCTGCGACAATCTGCATCGCCAGAATGGAATCCCCGCCCAACGCAAAGAAATTCTCGTCAATGCCGACTCGTGGAACTCTGAGCAGGCGCTGCCAAACATCGCAAAGCAATCGCTGGATCTCGTTCTGCGGCGGCGTATAGTCCCCGCGCGCCGCTGCGGCGAGGTCCAGTGTCGGCAGACTGCGCCGATCGATCTTTCCGTGCACGTTGATCGGCAGCTTCGCGACAGTGACAAAGAAGGCCGGCACCATGTAGTCGGGAAGCATGTTGTTGAGCTCTTCACGCAGCGTTGCTGCGAATTCGTCCGACGCGAGCTGCGCATCGGAGCTCAGCTCGCTTTCGCGCGTCGGGACGATGTAGCCAACGATCGCCTGGCGATCGCCAAGTCGCCGAAGGACGACGGCAGCGGCGGCAACACCGGAACACCGATGCAGCCGGGACTCGATCTCGCTCAACTCGATGCGGAATCCGCGGATCTTGACCTGATCGTCGACGCGGCCGATGTATTCGAGCTCACCGTTCTGCAGATAGCGAACCAGGTCACCCGTTCGATACATCCGGCTTCCCGGCGCCCCAGCGAACGGATCGGGCACGAACCGCTCGGCAGTCAGCGGTGGTCGATTCAGATAGCCGCGGGATACACCGACGCCGCCGACATATAGCTCGCCGATACACAGCGGCGGTACCGGGTTCAACCGTTCATCGCACACGTACTGCTGCACGTTCGACAGCGGCCGTCCGATATTCGGCTTCGGCCCGCCGATTACAGTCCAGCAGCTGTCGACGCATGTCTCCGTGGGACCGTAGACGTTGAAGGCGCGGCGACCGCAATCTTTCTGCCACTCGAGCAGTCGCGTCCACAGCTCCGCAGAGATCGGCTCGCCGCCGATGACGAGATCAGGCAGCTGCTCGCCAAGCCCGACGCTGAGCCACGACTCGAGTATCGAAGGCGTGCAGTCGATCGCTGCCAATGGGAATCCTGCGAGCCGGCGAGCCAGGATCTGCGGATCGCGCCTGGCCTCATCCGGAAAGATCACTACCGGCCGCCCGCTGGCGAGCTGCGCGATGGCCTGCACCGACGCATCGAACGCGAACGATGCGATCCAGCCCCAGGCAGCTGTGACATCCTGGCCGATGAGTTCGCGCAGATTCGCGGCGAGATTGAAGACGGACTGGTGAGCAACGGCGACGCCGTTTGGGCGACCGGTGGTGCCGGACGTGTAGATCACGTAGGCGAGGCTGGCCGGCGAGAGTCTCGTCACCTCGTCCACGTCGCCCGAACCGTAGCCACGTATCCGATCCTGGAACTCGCCGTCATCCAGACACAGCACAGGCACGTCGCACTCCAGCGCGTCTCGATGTTGTTGCTGTGTGAGCACTAACGCGAGCCCGCTGTCCTTGCTGATATACGACAGGCGCTCGGCAGGATATGTCGGATCAAGCGGCACATAGGCGCAGCCCGCCTTCCACACACCCAATATGGCTACGATCATGTCCAGGCTGCGACCGATGCACAGACCGACGGCACTTTCCGCAGACAGCCGTTGTGCGAGGAGATATCGAGCCAGCCGATTGGCTCGAGCATTCAGCTCTTTGAAACTGAGCGATTCGCCCTCGAAGACCACTGCTGTGCGTTCCGGCGTCGCCGCGGCCGTCGCCTCAAACAGCCGATGCACACATATATATGTGTGGTTCGCCTCCGCGCCCTGCCACGCCGACATCCGCTCGGCATCTGCAGCCGTGACCAATGGCTTGGCGAACAGGGGCTGTTCCGGCGCCTCGACGATTCGCTCCAGCAGCAGCTCGAACGATGCCGCCAGTGTGGCCAGTGTCGAGGGCTCGAACAGGCGCGTCGCATAGATCCAGGTCAGCGCCAGGCCGTCGGTGCGCTCGTGGGCGTTCAGGCTGAGATCGAATTTGGCAACGACTTCGTTGGAATCCCGCTTCAGCCTGCGACCGAGCAGCTCACGGACCGGCGCCCTTGCCTCGTCATGGTTCAGCGCGAACAGGATCTGGAGCACCGGCGTGTGGCTCAGGCTGCGCTCCGGCTGCAGATCGTCCACCAGCAGATCGAACGGCACTTCCTGGTGTTCGAACGCTTCCAGGATCATTGCTCGATTGCGCGTCAGCAGCTGATCGAAACTCTCTCGTGGCGATACGTCACTTCGGAGCACCAGCGTGTTGACGAAGAAGCCGATCAGCGGCTCGAGGTCCTTGTGGGTGCGGCCCGCGATCGGGCTGCCCATCACGATGTCCTGTTCGCGGCTCCAGTAGCTCAGCAGCGCCGCGAAGGCACTTTGCAGCACCATGAACAGGCTGGCGTTGTGATGTGCCGCCAACGTTTGCAGCCGCTCCAACAGTGCCTTGCCCAGACGCTGCTCGAACATACCGCCCGTGAAGTCCATCTGCGCCGGGCGCACACGGTCCAGCGGCAAGCTGTGCACCGTTGGTATGCCCGCCAGCTGTGACTGCCAGTAAGCACGCTTGCGAGCGAACTCCGGCTCCGCCATCCGAGCGCGCTGCCAGTGCGCGTAGTCTGCGTATTGAACTGAGAGTGGCCGCAGGTTGGCGGATCGGCCTTCGCGATAAGCGTCGTATAGGGCTTCGAGCTCTCTCAGCAGGATTTGCATCGACCACGCATCCGAAGCGATGTGATGCTGAGTCAGAAGCAGCGCGTGATCTTGCTCACCGAGGCGAACCAAGCCGGCGCGGATCGGAAATTCATTCGCAAGATCGAAGACGAATCCGCTCTCTTCGCGCCTCAGCTGAGACAGGCGCTCAGCCTGAACATCCGGCGAGTACGAGGACAGGTCCACCTGCCACAGTGGCAGCGACCTCGGCGCGTGCACCACCTGTCTGGCTTCACCGTTCACCGTAGCGTAGGTGGTCCTCAGAATCTCGTGACGCTCGATCAACGCATCCAGGCTGGACTGCAACGCCTGCACGTTCACTGCACCGCTCAGTCGCATTCCCGCGGGAATGTTGTATTGCGCGCCGCCGCCTTCGAGCTGATCGATAAACCACAATCGTTGCTGGGCAGACGACAACGGCAATGCGGCTTCCCGTGGAACCTGCGGAATGGGTCCCGACTCTCCCGTCGACATTGCCGCGATGTGGCTGGCCAGATCGCGAATCGTGCTGTGCTCGAACAGTGCCTTGATCGGAACATCCCTTCCGAGCCGTTCGGCGATCCGGTTGACTATCCGTATCGCCAGCAACGAATGACCGCCCAACGCAAAGAAGTCCTGATCCACGCTGACGCGGTTGAGCTTCAGCTCGTTGCGCCAGATTTCCGCGATCGCCGCCTCGATTTCGTTCAACGGTTCGCAGACGACATCCGCCGTTGTGGGCGGCGCCGGCAATGCTCGCTTGTCGACCTTGCCGTTTGCGGTCATCGGCAATGCATCCAGCTCAACGAACACCGGGGGCACCATGTAGTCCGGCAGTCGCTGCTTCAATTGCGACTTGAGCTGAGCTATGTCGACAAGTTGCGAGGTCGCGACAACGTACGCCACCAGTTGTTTGTCGTTCGCGTTTCCGCGCACGATCACCGCCGCCGACTTGACTTCAGGCAGCTGGCTCAGCTGCGATGCTATCTCGCTCGGCTCGATGCGAAAGCCGCGAATCTTGACCTGCTCGTCCGTGCGCCCGAGGTACTCCAGTTCGCCGCCGTCCAGGTATCGAACGAGATCGCCGGTTCGATACATCCGCCGTCCCGGCGCAACGTCGAAAGTGTCCGGCACGAATCGCTCGGCCGTCAGCGAGGGCCGATTCAGATAGCCGCGCGATACGCCAGCGCCGCCGATATACAACTCGCCGATGCATCCGGGCGGCACCGCCTTCATCGCATGATTCAGCACATAACAGCGCACGTTGGGTAGCGGTTTGCCGATGGTGATCGGCATGCCAGGCCCGACTTCGGCGAGCGTGGCGCACACCGTCGCTTCGGTCGGCCCGTAGCCGTTCAGCAAGCGCCAGCGCTCGGCCCATTTCCACGCGGACGCCTTTTCGCAAGCTTCGCCGCCGACCATCAACATTTGCAGCGAGTACGGCCGGTCGGGCTGCATGTATGCGAGCAGCGCGGGGGGCAACACGGCGTGAGTGATCCGCTGCTCGATGAGGAACTCACTGAGCGCGTCGGGCGACGCCATCGTCCGCCGGGGGCAGATGTGCAACGAAGCCCCGTTCAGCAGCGCCATGGGCCATTCCCAGCTCGCGGCATCGAAGTTCAGCGTCGCGAACTGCAGTACCCTGCTCTCACGACCCACACCGAGCATGGGCAGTGAGCAATGAACCAGATTCACGACCGAGCAGTGAGGAACAGCGACGCCGTTCGGCCGACCCGTCGTCCCCGAGGTGTAGATGACGTAAGCGGGACTTTGGGGCGACAGCACTTCATCCACATCGTCCGGCGCATAGGTGCACAACTGTTTCTGGAAGACAGCGTCATCCAGACACACAGCGGGAACCTCACATTCCAGCACGCCACGATGGGGCAGCTGGGTCAGCACCAAGCCGAGCCCACTGTCTTTGCTGATATAGGACAGGCGATCCGCTGGGTAGCTCGGATCGAGCGGCACGTAGGCACAGCCGGCCTTCAACGTCCCCAGGACCGCTACGATCATGTCGAGGCTACGCGCGATGCATAGACCGACCCGACTTTCGGCGGGCAGATGCAACGATAGTAGATAGCGCGCCAGCTGGTTGGCTCGAGCGTTCAATGCTCCATAGTTCAGCGTGCTTCCTTCGAACACCACGGCGATGTGTTCCGGTGCTGCCGCCGCCTGCGCCTCGAACAGCTGGTGTAAACAAACGGATGGATAATCGGCTTTCGGCCCGTGCCAAGACGACAGGCGCTCGGCATCGGCCGCCGTGACCATCCGAACGTTGAACAGCGGCTCGGCGGCGCTCTCTGTGATCCGGTTCAGCAGCAGTTCGAACGAAGCTGCCAAGCGTGCCACGGTCGATCGCTCGAACAGGCTGGTCGCATAAATCCAATGCAGCGACAGCCCCTCCGCATGTTCGGTGGCGTTCAAGGTGAGATCGAACTTGGCGACGCCACTGCGATCCGCCCCGAGCGCACGGCTACGCAGCCCAGCCGGCGTCGATTCCCGCCGATCGCTGCTTTGCTCCTGCCGGTTCAGAGCGAACATGATCTGGAACACGGGTGAGTGGCTCAGGCTGCGCTCGGGCTGCAGTTCCTCCACCAGCAGATCGAACGGCACTTCCTGGTGTTCGAATGCGTCGAGGATCATGGTTCGATTGCGCGTCAACAACTGATCAAAGCTGTCTCGCGGCGAGACGTCGCTTCGAAGCACCAGCGTGTTGACGAAGAAGCCGATCAGCGGCTCGAGGTCCTTGTGGGTGCGGCCCGCGATCGGGCTGCCCATCACGATGTCCTGTTCGCGGCTCCAGTAGCTCAGCAGCGCGGCGAAAGCGCTCTGCAGCACCATGAACAGGCTGGCGTTGTGATGGGCCGCCACCTTCTGCAACCCCGCTAACAAATTAGTGCCCAGGCGCTGCTCGAACACGTCTCCCGTGAAATCCATCTGCGCCGGGCGCACTCGGTCCAGGGGCAAGCTGTGCACCGTCGGGATGCCTGCCAGTTGTGACTGCCAGTATGCGCGCTTGCGAGCGAACTCCGGCTCGGACATCCGGCTACGCTGCCAGTGCGCGTAGTCCGCGTATTGAATCGGCAGCTTCGGTAGATCACTCGGCACGCCGGCGCAGAACGACGCGTACAGCTCATTCAGCTCTCGCAGCAGGATCTGCATCGACCACGCATCCGAGGCGATGTGATGCTGAATCAGCAGTAGCACGTGGTCTTGTTCGCCGAGGCGAACCAAGCGGGCGCGAATCGGAAACTCGTTCGCGAGATCGAAGACGTAGCCACTCTCTTCGCGCCTCAGCTGGGAGAGGCGCTCGGCTTGCACCTCTTTCGAATACGACGACAGATCCACCTGCCGAAGTGACAGCGGCCTCGGCGCATTCACCACCTGCCTGGCCTCACCGTCGACCGCAACGTAAGTGGTCCTCAGGATCTCGTGGCGCTCGACCAACGCATCCAGGCTCGACTGCAACGCCGCCACATTCAACTCACCGCTCAATCGCAAACCGGCCGGAATGTTGTATCGAGGGCTGCCGCCATCCAGACGATCGATGAACCACAGCCGCTGCTGAGCCGACGAGAGCGGCAAGGGCGCTTCCCGTGACGCGGCCGGTATGCGGCTTGCGTCCGCTTCCAACGAAGCGACGTACTTCGCCAGATCGCGAATCGTGTTGTGCTCGAACAAAGCCTTGATCGGTGCGTCTCGTCCGAGTCGTTCCCTTATCCGATTGGCGATGCGGATGGCGAGCAGCGAATGCCCACCCAACGCAAAGAAGTCCTGATCCGTGCTGACACGGTCGAGCTTCAGCTCCTCGAGCCAGATATCCGCAATCGCGGCTTCGGTCTCGTTCGATGGATCGCAAACGACGTCTGCCGTCGCTGGCGGCGGAGGTAGTGCTCGCTTGTCGATCTTGCCGTGATTGGTCAGCGGCAGTTCATCCAGCTCGACGAATACGGCGGGCACCATGTAGTCCGGCAGCCACTGTTTCAGCTGCGCCTTGATCATGGCCGCATCGATAGGTGCGCAAGCCGGAACGACGTATGCAATCAATTGCCGGCCGGCGGCGGCGGCTCGCACCACCACCGTCGCGGCCTTGATCTCCCGCAGTTGAAGCAACCGCGTGGCTATCTCGGCGGGCTCGATGCGGTAGCCGTGAATCTTGACCTGCTCATCCGTGCGACCGAGGTACTCCAGATCCCCATTCGCCAGATAACGAACGAGATCGCCGGTGCGATAGAGCCTCGCGCCTGACACAGCGCCGAATGGATCCGGTACGAATCGCTCCGCGCTCAGCGAGGGTCGGTCCAGATAACCGCGCGAAACACCGACGCCGCCGATGTACAACTCGCCGACGCACAACGGCGGCACCAGATTCATGCGGTCGTCACATACATATTGCTGCACGTTCGCGAGCGGCCGACCGATGTTCGGCTTCGGCCCGCGAATGGGTGTCCAGCAGCTGTCGACGCAGGTTTCGGTCGGGCCGTAGACGTTGAATGCTCTGCGCCCTTGACGTTCCTGCCACTCCACGAGTCGCGCCCACAGATCCTGGGTAATCGGCTCGCCACCGATGACGAGATCCGGCAGCACCTCGCCCAGCCCGACGCCGAGCCAGAGATCGACGATGGAAGGCGTGCAGTCCATGACCGCCAACGGGAACGATTCGAGCGTGCGACGCAGAGCTTTCGGATGGCGCCGAGCTTCCTCGGAAAAGATAACAACCGGGCGTCCGCTCACGAGCTGCGCGATGGCCTGCACCGACGCATCGAATGCGAACGACGCGACCCAACCCCACGCGCCTTCGCATTCATTACCGATAAGCGTGCGCAGATTCTCAGCGAGGTTCACCACCGAGCGATGAGGCACGGCCACGCCGTTCGGCCGACCGGTCGTGCCCGAGGTGTAGATCACGTAAGCAAGGCTTCCCGCGCACAGTCCTGGCAGTTCGCCGACGTCATTTGTCTCATAACGACGCAGGTGCCCCTGGAATGCGGCATCATCCAGACACATCGTGGGCACGTCACATTCCAGTACGTCGCGATGGTCCAGCTGCGTCAGCACGAGGGCCAGTCCGCTGTCCTTGCTGACATACGACAGGCGTTCGGCCGGATACGTTGGATCGAGCGGCACATAGGCGCAGCCCGCCTTCAAGGTACCCAGAATCGCCACGATCATATCGAGGCTGCGGGCGATGCACAGACCAACACGACTTTCTGCAGGTAGCTGCTGCGACAATAGATAGCGCGCCAGCTGGTTGGCCCGGGCGTTGAGCGCTGCATAGCTCAGCGACTCGCCCTCGTACATCACCGCCATCCGCTCGGGGCTCATCGCCACCTGCGTCTCGAACAGCTGGTGCAGACATATATATGGGTGGTCCGTAAATGCGCCCTGCCATGACGACATGCGCTCGGCATCCGCGACCGTGACCAACGGTGCTCGGAACAACGGCTCGACAGGAGCCTCGACGATGCGTTCGAGCAGCAACTCGAGGGACGCTGCCAGCCTGGCCACGGTCGGCGCCTCGAACAGGCTCTTCGCATACGTCCAGTTCAGCGATAGCCCGTCCGCACGCTGATTGACAGTGAGGCTCAGGTCGAACTTGGCGATGACGTTGCCGGTATATGACTTGAGCGCACGGCTACGCAGGCCAGCCAGCGCCGATTCTTGCTGATCGGCGCTTTGCTCGCGTGGGTTCAGCGCGAACATGATCTGGAACACGGGTGTGTGGCTCAGGCTGCGCTCGGGCTGCAGTTCCTCCACCAGCACATCGAACGGCACTTCCTGGTGCTCGAACGCGTCCAGGATCATCGCTCGATTGCGCGTCAGCAGCTGACCGAAGCTCTCGCTCGGCGAGATCTCGCTTCGGAGCACCAGCGTGTTGACAAAGAAGCCGATCAGCGGCTCCACGTCTTTGTGGGTGCGGCCTGCGATCGGACTGCCCATCACGATGTCAGATTCGCGGCTCCAGTAGCTCAGCAGTGCGGCGAAGGCACTCTGGAGCACCATGAACAGGCTTGCGTTGTGATGTGCCGCCAGCGTTTGCAACCGCTCCAACAGTCCCTTGCCTAGGCGCTGCTCGAACACATCGCCCGTGAAATCCATCTGCGCCGGGCGCACTCGGTCGAGCGGCAAGCTATGCACCGTCGGTACGCCTGCCAGTTGTGACTTCCAGTAAGCACGCTTGCGAGCAAACTCCGGCTCGGACATCCGGGAACGCTGCCAGTGCGCGTAGTCCGCGTACTGAATCGAGAGCGGCGGCAGGTTGGCGGATCGGCTATTGCAACAGGCGTCGTACAACTCATCCAGCTCTCTGATCAGGATCTGCATCGACCACCCGTCCGAGGCCATGTGATGCTGAGTCAGCAGTAGCACGTGCACCTGCTCGCCGAGGTGAACCAAGCCTGCGCGAATCGGAAGCTCGGTCGCGAGGTCGAAGACGTATCCGCTCTCTTCGCGTCTCAGCTGAGACAGGCGCTCGGCCTGAGCCTCCGGCGAGCACGAGGACAGGTCCACATGCCACAGTGGCAGCGACCTCGGCGCATGCACCACCTGTCTGGCTTCGCCGTCCACCGCCGCGTAGGTGGTCCTCAGAATCTCGTGACGCTCGATCAATGCATCCAGGCTCGACTGCAACGCCTGCACGTTCACTGCGCCGCTCAGTCGCACGCTGGCGGGAATGTTGTATTGAGGGCTGCCGCCCTCCAGCCGATCGATGAACCACAACCGCTGCTGAGCCGACGAGAGCGGCAATGGTGCGTCCCGTGGCGCCGCCGGTATGGCGCCCGTCGCGTCGACATCCAGCAGGTCGATGTGCTTCGCCAGGGCACGAATCGTGTTGTGCTCGAACAGCGCTTTGATCGGCACGTCCCGCCCGAAGCGCTCGGCGAGCCGATTCGCGACGCGGATCGCCAGCAACGAGTGACCGCCGAGCGTGAAGAAATCCTGGTCGACACCAACGCGCTCGAGCTTCAGCTCCTTGCGCCAGATGTCAGCGATGCCGGCTTCCGTTGCGTTGCCTGGTTCGCTGCCCACGTCCGTTGCTGCTGGCGGCGCAGGCAATGCACGCTTATCGACCTTGCCGTGGATGGTCAACGGCAACGCGTCCAGCTCGACGAAGACGCTGGGGACCAGGTAATCCGGCAGTCGCTGCTTCAGCTGAGTTTTGAGTTGCGCAACATCGACGGGGCGACTGGTGGGTACGAAATAAGCGATCAACTGTCTGTCGATCGCTGTGCCGCGTACGATGACGGCCGCCGCCTTGATCTCAGAGAGCTGCCGCAACTGCGACGCGATCTCTTCGGGCTCGATGCGGAACCCCCGAATCTTGATCTGATCGTCCGCGCGTCCCAGATACTCGATCTCGCCGTTCTCGAGATGGCGAACCAGATCACCGGTGCGGTAGAGCCTCGCGCCCGCAGTATCGCCGAACGGATCGGGCACAAACCGCGCCGCTGTCAGCGAGGAGCGGTTCAGATAGCCACGGGAGACACCGACGCCCCCGATATACAACTCGCCGACGCAAAGCGGCGGCACCCGGTTCATGCGGTCGTCACATATATATTGCCGCACGTTCGCGAGCGGTCGGCCGAGGATCGGCTTCGAGCCGCTGATCCGGGTCCAGCAGCTGTCGACGCATGTTTCCGTGGGGCCGTAGACGTTGAATGCCCTGCGCCCGTGACGCTGCTGCCACGTGACCAGGCGCGCCCAAAGTTCGGCCGTGATCGGCTCGCCGCCGATGACGAGATCCGGAAGCAGTTCGCCCAGCCCGACGCCGAGCCACAGATCGAGCATGGACGGCGTGCAATCGATGGTCGCCAGCGGGAAGGTTGCGAGCGAGCGTCGCAACACCTGCGGATCGAGCCTGGCTTCATCGGGAAAGATAACCAGTGGCCGTCCGGCGATGAGTTGCGCGATGCCCTTGAGCGAGCCATCGAACGCGAAGGAAACGGTCCAGCCCCATCCACCCTCGCGCTCATCGCCGATCAGTGCGCGCAGGTTCTGCGTGAGGTTCACGACGGAGTGATGAGCAACGGCGACGCCATTGGGCCGACCAGTGGTCCCTGAAGTGTAGATCACATAGGCGAGACTTTGCGGGGTGAGTCCCGGCACGACATCGACATCGTTCGTCTCATAACCATGCACGTGATCCTGGAACTCGGCGTCATCCAAGCAGACCGTAGGCAAGTCACGATCCAACACGCCTCGATGACGTAGCTGCGTCAGCACCAACGCAACGCCGCTGTTTTTGCTGATGTAAGACAAGCGTTCCGCAGGATACGTCGGATCGACGGGCACAAAAGCACAGCCTGCCTTCATCGTGCCCAGGATCGCGACGATCATATCCAGGCTGCGACCGAGACAAATGCCGACGCGGCTTTCAGCAGGCAGACCCTGCGCCCGCAAGTAGCGCGCGAGCTGGTTGGATCGAGCATTGAGCGCGGCGAAATCTAGCGACTCTCCCTCGAACACCACCGCCGTGCGCTCCGGCGTCGTCGCTGCCTGCTGCTCGAACAGCTGGTGCAAACAAACGGCTGGATAGTGCGTCCTCGCGCCCTGCCATGACGACATGCGCTCGACATCCGAGGCCGTTAGCAACGGCGCGGCGAATAGTGGCTCGGCAGGAGCCGAGACGATCCGTTCAAGCAGCAGCTCGAACGACGTCGCCAGTCTCGCTAACGTCGAGGGCTCGAACAAGCTCCGTGCATAGATCCAATTCAGAGAAAGCTCATCTTCACGCTCGATGACATTCAACGTGAGATCGAACTTCGCGACGCCGTGGCTGGTATCCCACTTGAGCGTACGACCCCGCAAGCTGGACGGCGCCGCTTCTTGAAGGTCGCTGCTTTGCTCGCGCCGGTTCAGCATGAACATGACCTGGAACACCGGTGTGTGACTCAGGCTGCGCTCAGGATTCAGCTCCTCCACCAACATGTCGAACGGCACTTCCTGATGCTCGAATGCATCCAGGATCATCGTTCGATTGCGCGCCAGTAGCTGGTCGAAGCTCTCGCACGTCGTGACCTCGCTTCGAAGCACCAGCGTGTTGACGAAGAAGCCGATCAGCGGCTCGAGGTCCTTGTGGGTGCGGCCCGCGATCGGGCTGCCCATCACGATGTCCTGTTCGCGGCTCCAGTAGCTCAGCAGCGCGGCGAAGGCACACTGCAGCACCATGAACAGGCTGGCGTTGTGATGTGCCGCCAACGTTTGCAGCCGCTGCAACAGTTCCTTGCCCAGGCGCTGCTCGAATACGTCGCCTTTGAAGTCCATCTGCGCCGGGCGCACTCGGTCCAGCGGCAAGCTATGCACCGTCGGTATGCCCGCCAGTTGTGACTGCCAGTAAGCACGCTTGCGAGCGAACTCCGGCTCCTCCATCCGAGCGCGCTGCCAGTGCGCGTAGTCCGCGTATTGAATCGGCAGCTTCGGTAGATCACTCGGCACGCCGGCGCAGAACGACGCGTACAGCTCATTCAGCTCTCGCAGCAGGATCTGCATCGACCACGCATCCGAGGCGATGTGATGCTGAGTCAGCAGTAGCACGTGGTCTTGCTCGCTCAAGCGAACCAGGCCGGCGCGAATCGGAAACTCATTCGTGAGATCGAAGACGTAGCCACTCTCTTCGCGCCTCAGCTGGGAGAGGCGCTCGGCTTGCACCTCTTTCGGATACGACGACAGATCCACTTGCCACAGCGGCAGCGACTTCGGCGCATGCACCACCTGTCTGGCCTCGCCCTCCACGACAACGTAGGTGGTCCTGAGGATTTCGTGACGCTCGATGATCGCGTCCAGGCTGGCCTGCAACGCCTCCACGTTCAGCGCGCCACTCAGCCGCAGTCCCGCAGGAATGTTGTATTGCGCGCCGCCGCCCTCCAGCCGGTCGATGAACCATAGCCTCTGCTGCGCGAAGGACAAGGGCAATGTTTGCTGCCGAGAAACTCTCGGTATGCTGCCGACCGCATCGCCTTCCAGCCGGTCCATGTACCTGGCGAGATCCCGAATGGTGTTGTGCTCGAACAAGGCCTTGATCGGCGCCTCTCGTCCGAATCGCTCGGTGATCCGGTTGGCGATGCGAATCGCGAGCAGCGAGTGGCCACCCACCGAAAAGAAGTCTGCATCGACGCTGATGCGATCGAGCTTGAGCTCCCTGCGCCATATCTCGGCGATCGCCCTTTCGGTCTGGTTCAAGGGTTCGCAAACGACCGCTGCTGTCGTTGGAGGCTCGGGCAAGGCTCGCTTGTCAATCTTGCCGTTGCCTGTCAACGGCAGTGCCTGCAACTCTACGAATGCAGCGGGAACCAGGTAGTCCGGCAGTTGTTGCTTGAGCTTCAACCTGAGTGCAGCGATGTCGACAGGCTCGCCGGCGCGAACGAAGTAAGCGATCAGTCGCTTGTCGTTCGCCTGGCCGCGCGCGACCACTGTGGCCGCCTTGATCTCGGGGAGCTTCAGCAACTGCGATGCTATTTCACCGGGCTCGATACGGAAGCCGCGGATCTTGACCTGGTCGTCGGTTCGTCCGAGATACTCCAGATCGCCATTGTCCAGGTAGCGAACCAGGTCGCCGGTGCGATAAAGCCTCGCGCCAGCGACTGCACTGAATGGATCCGGCACGAAACGCGCAGCGGTCAGCGAGGAGCGGTTCAGATAACCTCGAGAGACACATACACCGCCGATGTACAGCTCGCCGACACAAAGTGGCGGCACGGGATTCATCTGATCGTCACATACATACTGCTGCACGTTCGCGAGCGGCCGGCCGATGTTCGGTTTCGGACCGCGGACTCGAGTCCAGCAACTGTCGACGCACGTCTCGGTGGGCCCATATACATTGAATGCCCGGCGACCGTAACGATCCTGCCACTCGAGCAGTCGCATCCATAGATCCACGCTGACAGGCTCGCCACCGACGACGATGTCAGGCAAAAGCTCACCCAAGCCGACGCTCAGCCACAGATCGAGCATGGAAGGCGTGCAGTCGATCACCCCGAGCGGCAGCGCGGCGAGCGAACGACTCAACACTCGCGGATCATGGCGCGCGTCCTCGGAGAAGATCACGACCGAACGACCGTGCATGAGCTCGGCGATGGCCTGGAGCGACCCGTCGAACGCGAACGACGCAATCCATCCCCATGCGCCGCGGCACTCATCCCCGATGAGTGCGTGCATGTTCTTGGCCAGATTCACCACCGAGGAATGAGGAACCGCGACACCGTTTGGCCGACCGGTCGTTCCCGACGTATAGATCACATACGCGAGACTTTGCGGGGACAAGCCCGGCACGTCATCGACATCGTCCGTTCCATAGCCACGCACGTGATCCTGAAAGGCGGCGTCGTCCACGCAGACGGTGGGCACGTCACATTCCAGCGCGTCTCGATGGGGCAACTGCGACAGCACCAACGCAACGCCACTGTCCTTGCTGATGTACGACAGACGATCCGCAGGGTAGGTCGGATCGAGCGGCACATAGGCACAGCCCGCCTTCAAGGACGCGATGATCGCGACGATCATGTCCAGGCTGCGGCCGATGCAAACGCCGATGCAGCTTTCCGCAGGCAACTTCTGCGCCAACAGATAGCGTGCCAGTTGGTTGGATCGAGCATTGAGCTCGGCGTAGCTCAGCGACTCTTTCTCGAACACCACCGCCGTGCGCTCTGGCGTCGTCTCC
This sequence comes from Steroidobacter gossypii, assembly GCF_016801985.1. Classification (GTDB taxonomy): domain Bacteria; phylum Pseudomonadota; class Gammaproteobacteria; order Steroidobacterales; family Steroidobacteraceae; genus Steroidobacter; species Steroidobacter gossypii. Next base: position 75,169 of record NZ_JAEVLS010000004.1, read on the forward strand.
ACCTGCTGCTCGAACAGCCGGTGCAAACAGATCAAGGGATAGTCGGCGTTCGGGCCTTGCCACGACGATATCCGCTCGACATTCGCCAGCGTCAACAGCGGTGTACCGAACATGGGCCGCTCAGGGAATGCCGTGACCCGCTCAAGCAGCAGCTCGAACGCCGCGCCCAGCTGGCTCAACGTCGCGCCGTCAAACAGGCTCTTTGCATAAATCCAATTCAGCGACAGGCCATCCGAGCGCTCGTTGGCGTTCAACGTGAGATCGAACTTCGCGACGATGCGACTCGATCCCCACTCCAACTCGCGGCTTCGGAGGCCGTTCGCCTGCGGAGCATTCGCCTGCGTCGCGCCCCGATCATGGTTCAGCGTGAACATGATCTGGAACACCGGCGTGTGACTCAGACTGCGCTCGGGCTGCAGCTCCTCCACCAACATGTCGAACGGCACTTCCTGATGCTCGAACGCGTCGAGGATCATCGCTCGATTGCGCGTCAACAGCTGACCGAAACTCTCGCTCGGCAAGATCTCGCTTCGGAGCACCAGGGTGTTGACGAAGAAGCCGATCAGCGGCTCGAGGTCCTTGTGGGTGCGGCCTGCGATCGGGCTGCCCATCACGATGTCGCGTTCGCGGCTCCAGTAGCTCAGCAGCGCGGCGAAAGCGCTCTGCAGCACCATGAACAGGCTGGCGTTGTGATGGGCCGCCAACGTTTGCAGCCGCTGCAACAGCTCCTTGCCCAGGCGCTGCTCGAACACGTCTCCCGTGAAATCCATCTGCGCCGGGCGCACTCGGTCGAGGGGCAAGCTGTGCACCGTCGGGATGCCTGCCAGTTGTGACTGCCAGTATGCGCGCTTGCGAGCGAACTCCGGCTCGGACATCCGGCTACGCTGCCAGTGCGCGTAGTCCGCGTATTGAATCGGCAGCTTCGGTAGATCACTCGGCACGCCGGCGCAGAACGACGCGTACAGCGCTTCGAGCTCCCTCATCAGGATCTGCATCGACCACGCATCCGAGGCGATGTGATGCTGACTCAGCAGTAGCACGTGGTCTTGTTTGCCGAGGCGAACCAAGCCGGCGCGAATCGGAAACTCGTTCGCGAGATCGAAGACGTAGCCACTCTCTTCGCGCCTAAGCTGGGAGAGGCGCTCGGCTTGCACCTCTTTCGGATACGACGACAGATCCACCTGCCAAAGTGACAGCGGCCTCGGCGCATGCACCACCTGTCTGGCCTCACCGTCGACCGCCGCGTAAGTGGTCCTCAGGATTTCGTGGCGCTCGATGATCGCATCCAAGCTCGCCTGCCACGCGTCCACGTTCAACGCGCCACTTAGTCGCAATCCGGCGGGAATGTTGTATTGCGCGCCGCCGCCCTCCAATCGATCGATGAACCACAGCCGTTGCTGCGCGAACGACAATGGCAATGATTGCTCCCGCAAAACCACGGGTATGCCCTCGCCCGTGCTCTCCACGTCGAGCGAGTCGATGTGCCTGGCCAGGTCCCGAATGGTGTTGAAGTTGAAGATCTCGGTCATGCCGAGCTCGATCTGGAACGTTTCGTTCGCAGCGTTGAGCATCAGGATGGCGCGCAGCGAATTGCCGCCCATATCGAAGAAATTCGTCGCGACGCCGACCGACTCGATATCCAGCACCTCCTGCCAGATACTCGCCAATGCAGCTTCGGTCTCCGTCTCCGCCGCAACGTAAGATGCGTCAAGCGCTCGCGATGCTTTCTCGGTCTGCGATGTCGAGTGATTGCCGTGCAATCCTGTCTCACCTATCTCATCGGCGAGCAGGTCCGAAACCCGCGAAGTGGCATCGCGCGTCACCGCTTTGAGTATCCGAGCGAGCGTTGCAGACATCTGCTCGACCAGCGCCCGGTCGAACAGGTCCTGACGGTAGTCCCACCGCAGCCTCAGCCCTTTGTCGTCCTGGTGGATGACGATCTCGAGTTCGTTCTTCGGGGTGAATCCGCCCTTCGACATGGGCCGCATGACCGCCCCGTCGCTCGCCTCGTGATCGGCGCCGCGTTGCTTGTCCGGCCAGCTGATCATCAATTGAAACAGCGGACTGTGCGTCTGGCTCCGCGGCGGGTTGAGCTCGCTCACCAGCATGCTGAAAGGCACGTGCTGGTTGTCATACGCCTCGAGAATCGTTGCCGCGTTCCGGCGCATGAACTCGACGAACGTCTGGTTCGGGTCGACGTCGCTACGTAGCACGAGCACGTTGACCATCAGGCCGACCATGGCCTCGAGCTCCTTATGCGTGCAGCCGGTGATCGTCGTGCCGACCACCACATCTCGCCGCGCGCTGTAGGCGGCGACGACCAAGGCGAACACCGCGTGCAACAGCATGAAGGGCGTGCACTCGACGCTCCGGCACAGTTGCCTCGCGCCTTGCGCAACGTCGGCGTCAACGTGCTGCCAGAACGAGGCGCCGGAGCCCTGAACCTTGGCCTGCCTCGGTCCCTTCAGCGGCAAGGCATGCACCTCGGGAAGATCGGCCAGCTGCTTCCTCCAGTAACCCAGCTGCTTCTCGATGAACTCCTTCTGCATCAACTCGCGATGCCAGCAAGCGTAATCTCCATACTGGAGTTGCAGCGGTTGCAGGCGAGGTTCCACACCCTGTTGGTACGCGTCATAGGCCGCGAACATTTCCTTGCGAACGAGTTCCATCGAGCGAGCGTCCGCGGCGATGTGGTGCACGTTCACCAGGACTCCGCACGCGCGGTCGCTCAGTGGAATGATCGATACCCGGAATGGCAACTGGGTCTCGAGATCGAAAGGCGCCGACGCATCGGCATGCGCCAAGCGTTGCAACTCCGTCTGCTGCTGCGGTTCCGGCAGACCTCTCAGGTCGAACTCCACCACCGGCAGCGAGTAGTGCTCGTGAACGATCTGCTCCGGCACTCCGTCCGCACCATAATCGAAGGTCGTCCTGAGAATCTCATGCCGGCGCAGTACATAAGCGATGGCGCGTTTGAAGTTGCTGGTGTCGAACGCGCCTTCCACCACGTACGCACGTGGCATGTTGTATGTCGTGTCTGCCTCGGCGTAACGAGACAGAATCCACAACTGCTGTTGTGCATGGGTCAGAGGAATGCGCGCCCCAGGTCGTCTTCTCGGGATCGGCGCCGCGACGTGCTCTGGATCGACCGTTCTGTCGAGCAGCGATTGCAGATAGCCCACGATCTCTTCGCGGTAGTTTCGTACCGCGTCCAGCAGGCTCTTCGGCACCGTTCCCGGTTTCGCCTTCAGCGTGAGCTTGCCGTTCTCCAGCGTGAGGCTGGCGTCCTTCTCCTGCAGTTGCCGGAGCAGTTGCTGGACGGTGAGCTCACGATCCTGCAATGGATCGCGGGCGGCCATCGCCGCCGTCTTCACGCTACCAATCATCGGAGCAGCAACGACGAAATCGTGTCCTCGTCGCCTCCACTCGCCACGCGCGAGTCCACGATGGAGAATCCAGCGAGATCCTCCCGGCCGGCCAGCGGCTCGTACAGAAACCGGCGCAGTCCATAGGAAGTCCGGCAGATGATCTGCGCGTCGGGCTTCCTGGTCCTGGCGATGTTTTCGAGAATCACCCGCTTGGGCTTCGCCAACAGCGCAATGATGATGAGGTCGTACTGCGCGACCGAATACGCAGGTTCGGCCCGATGGATCGGCCGCAGCCTGTCATGCAGGGCGAGCGCATCGATCATGCTTTGCGAGCGCGCGATCGCGTCGACGTTGATGTCGACGCAGTCGATGGCGCTGTCGAGATAGCCCGCCATCAGGATCGCGCTGATCGGCAGAGGCCCGGAGCCAATGAACAGCGCCTTGGGCGCGGCGCTGATGCGAACCATGGAGAACTCGCGGGCCAGCAGCCTGCGAAACCGCTCATACAACAGGTACTCCCGGTAGCTGGCCACGGCGCCACTCTCCAGCGCCATGACGAAGCGTGTCTCGAGTTCTGTCTCCCAGGCGAGGTAGGCGCGATTGAAAAGCCACAGCAGGTTGCCAATCGGCTCTTCGGGAATGGTGTCGCGGCCACTGCCGCAGGCTGCAAAAATCCTGGCTTCCAGCTGCAGAATGAGATCGTTCAGCTGCGCAAAGTGATTGCCGGCATCGCTGATCATCTCGGGCTGTTCGAGCAGCCGCGCCGCCGTGTACCGGGCAAACGCCACGAACTGCGGACATGCGGCTTCGGTTGGTTCGATCCTTGCGCTTGCGATGCTAGCAGCCGTCATCGTGACACCCTTCCCTGAGTATTGCCTTATCCGTCGTCCAATCGACGGCCCGCAGTGTGCGAACCTGGCTCTTCAACAAGTCGCCCAGGCGAGCCGCCAGCGCCATGACCGTCAACGTCGGGTTTGCCAGGCCCGCCGTGGGAAACACCGAGGTCCCGCATACGTACAGATTGTCGATTCCATGGACTTTGCAGTCGCGATCGACCACGCCTTGCGACGGATCGTCGTGCATGCGCGTGGCCCCGATGTGGTGCCGGCTGAGTTCCGCCGTCGCAGCCGGATCGAAATGCAGATCGGAGTCGCTGAGCCTGCCGAGCTTCGAGTGCTCGAGGAATCCTGCAAACAGACGCACGCCGCGGTTCAAGTTCTCGATGTCCTTGCGATCGAAGCGCCATTCCAGGTGCAGGCGGCGCAAACCCAACGCATCCTCGTCGTCCGTGAGCGTCAGTCGGCTCTGCGGATTCGGCGCCTGCTCCGTCATGAAAAACAACGGGTAATGATCGTCCGCCGCCTCCGGCTCAGGGCGCTCGAGCGTGACCGAGAAGCCCATCATTCTTTCTCGCCACTGCGCCTTGGAGGCGAGCGTGAATATGCCCTGCAGACGTGTTGGATCTTTGTCTGAATACAGCGCCAATGACTGCCCGCAACCTGGCATCACCGCGAAACACGGTTCGCTTCCACCACGAGCTACGTTCTTGAAAACCGTGTGGCCGCTGTAGAAACGGCCGACGACGTCGCAATCGTTCCCCAGCCCGTTTGGCTGCTGTCTATTGGAATTGAGCAGGAGTCGCGGATTCTCGAGCCCTCCAGCCGCAAGAACGAAGCACCGCGCTTCCACAGTGCACTGCTTTCCCGAATTCGTCTTGACGTGCAGGCGCGAGACGGACTGCACGTTCGCCGAGCACTGGATATCTGTGACCGTCGCGTTCAAATAGATGGAAACGTTGTGCTGCCTCGCCACGCGACGCTTGAACTCGGCGAAGGAATCTCCTGGCGCGCTTCCCGTCAGGCCGCTGAAGCAGCGCAGCGCCGTCGTGAAGTTGTCGCCATCCTCGCATCGGGTGAGCACCGGGCGCTCCTGCAGCTCGCGCGAGATGGATGTAACGTCCAGCGTCGTCGGGATATTGAGCGCGTAACAAGCACGATCGTAGTAGCGCTCCAACTCGTCGAGCCCGATGGGCCAGCCGCTGTAATCAACCCACGGACGTTGCCGGAAATCATGTCGCTCGAGCTTCGCGCACTTGCCGCCCCAGACATTCCCCGTGCCGCCGAAATATCGCTCCCGCGATTCGTGCAGGTAATCGTCGAACCGCCGCGACGATCCATCGGGGTTCACGATGCGACCGGTCCCGCGACTCAATGCCTGGCTATGCTCGGAGAATCCGACACCGCCGCTCTCCAGCACCACGACCGACGCCTGCGACAGTTTCAGCTCGCTCGCCAGATACAGACCTGCCATGCCGGCGCCGACGATCGCGACGTCGCATCGGATCGGCGCATCACTGTCGCGGCTGTGCAGATCGATCATCATGACGCGACGACGCCGCGACCCGTGGCTCTCAGAGGCAGCATCGCCATGAATCCCGGTGCGTAGGACTGCAACATGAAATGCTCGCCGCTGGCCGCCGGATTGGAGTGCAGATAGTCGAGCATGTTGATGATGGGATCGGAACACGCACAGTGGCCATAGGACGCGGCCGTTCGCGTGTACACCTGCTTGAGCGACAAGGCGGCCGCATACACCTTCGAGATCGGTTCGAAGAAATTGGTCGAGAATACCTTGCTCAACTGTTGCGGCTGCAGGCCGGCGCGCTGCAAGGATTTCTTGAGCACGCTTTGGCCCAGCCGAGTGCGCACGTTGAAGTCATCGGTGCCTGTGGCGCCCTGCCAGTCGTAGCCGCTCGCATAGCCCAGTATCTGGAGCCCGCTTCGACCCTTCGAAACAATGCAGCTGGATGCCGCGTCGCTGAGCACTCCGTATGGCGCGACTCGGTCATCATCCGAGGGCGTCACGTCGAAGCACACGACAAGCGCGCTGCGCATGTCCTCATCCTGCAGGGATCGAGTTGCGACATCGATGGCCGTCAGCAGCGACAAGCATTCTTGCAGCGAAACCGCCAGCGGCATGGCTCGCTGGAGGCCATGCTTCTGCAGCAGCCGCTGCACGAACGATCGATCCAGGGACTCAGCCGTGTGGCGTGCGGACGCAAACACGAACGCGTCGATCTCGCTCGCATCGAGCGCCGCGTCCGCCAGAGTTCGCGACATCGTCGCCGAGATCATTTCTTCCAGCGGCTGCCGAGCTTCGTAGAAGTAACGGCAGCCCAGCATCTTGGTATTGGCCGGCAGGCCGGCGCGCTTGAACTGCCCTTCCACGCCGTCTATGGACAGGACTTCGCGCTGGGTGTTGCCCAGCTCGAAGCTCAACGAATGCAGTGCGACCGCGCTCATCAAGCGGCACTCACTGTGTTGTGACGATCTGCACTCGCATGCCAGTGCGCCGAAATGCCCTCGTACATTCCATAGAACAGGTCGCAAGTGGTCCGTACCGCCTCCAGCGCTTCCTGTTGCATGCGAGCGTTCTGGCACACAGCCGCAACCAGGCTGATGCCTTCCTTGACGTGCCCGACATCCTCTTTCTGGTGAACGGAGAAAAAGCTCAGATCGTCCGCCGTCAAACCGTAGACTCGGGGGAGCAGGTCGTGTCGCGCATCGCCCGCCGCCGTCTCCAGGTTCTGGCCTTCGCTGCCGATCATCACGGCGGCGGCGCCCATGTGGAATGTGTAGCGATTCCTCACCAGGTCCATTCGATAGTCGATCAGTCGCTTGGTGGACGGCAACGGCTGCGCCGCGTCCCTGGTCGGCTCGTCGATGCCGATAGCGCGAATGAAGTTCTGCATCAACGTCACGTGATTGTCGGTCGAGGAGAAACGACCGGTCTCCTCCTCGAACATGTTGTAGAGCAGGCGTCGCTTGTGCACGCCGCGCGGACAGTGGTGATAAAGGATCTCGATGTAGCTGAGGAAGTGCTTGGTGAGCTGGTAGCCCTGCAGCGTCATGAAGCGCAGCAACTCCCAGTTCGGCTCGCCGCTCAGCACCTCCTTGATGATGGGATGGGTCATCGTCACGCGCGCCATCAGCTCCTCGCGCAGCGCAACCTTGAACACCTCCTCCGGCATCATGGTTGCCTTCCTGGATGAAAGGCGCCGGGACGACGCTTCGCTCGCCCCCCTCGTGAGTGCCTCGAGGCGCTCGATCAGCTCGTCGGTGTATTGATACATGTACGCACCCGAGAAAGACTCCCCGTCGACGCGTGCGTAATCGTGCAGGATTCCATATTCCTTGAAGCCCAGCCGGCTCCAGATGCTGTGCGGCTCGGTTCCCGCTCGTACGTCGAGCGTGAGCATGTCATAGCCTTCGAGCTTGGCTCTCTCGGCGACATGTAACAGCGCGCCCGGCAGAATACCGCTGGCCCGCAGCTCCGAGTGAATCGCACCTTTGGAAATCTCGGCGATGTGTTTGCAGTTCGGCAGTTTGTTCGGTGTGAGTATCGCGGTGCCGACCAGTCGCTCGCCGCTGTAGATGCCGAACAGCAGAATGCGCTTCTCGCCGAGCGCGTCATTCAAACGATGCACGATCGAAACACGCTCGCTCGGCTCGATCGGTTCCGGATAGCCCAGATAGGTACCGGAAGTGAGCGCGTCGTCATAGAGCTCTAGCAGGGCGCGCCCACTGTGCTCATCCAGCGTGGTGATCCAACGGTAATCTACCGGCATGTCCCTATCCCGCCTGCCGGCGTTTGCTCGCCGGCAGAAGACCACGAATTCACGCGGAGTTTTTTGACCAGGCCGCGCAGATTCTTTGGTTGTTCGAATTCCCTACCGAACTGATGGAACGGTTTAACGAGAGTTCCCGCTCGTGCGGTGGCCAACATACTGATGGCCACTTGGCCTGTCAACACGTGACATTTGTATATTTCCGAAGCGATGCATACGTAACGTTACTGACAAAAACATCGCGCGAAAATATATTTTCACTAGCACGTGCTCGGCGCACTCGGATGGCTGTATGTTCTCGCCTCGTTCACCCGGCGCTTCGATAGATCTCGGTCTGCGTCCTTCCTTCGACGACGCTCGCCGCCAGATTTTCCTGATCTTCCAGCACCGCACGCAGATCGTCGTGCGTGATCAACGGATTCGAGAGCACGACGCGGAATACCGCGATCTTCCGCCCTCCGTCCGAGATCCGGGTTCTGGAAACGAAGCTGCGCCCTCTCAGGAACTGCTCCTGCTGGATCGCCTCGACGGCCTCGTCGATCTTCCGACTCTCACTTTCGGAATACATGGGACCATACCCACGCAAGGCCACAGGGATGTAACGATAGTTGACGATATTGGTCTGCGGCTCGCCGATCAGCTCGAAACCGCTGCTGCTCGCGAGCAGGCGCTTGAAATGCGCCACCTTCTCCATGCTGTTGTCGACCAGCCATGCCAACCCTTGTTTCGACAATACGTGCAGGATGGCATGCACCAAAAGTGACGCCGCGGGCCGCGAGCCCTCCAACGTATACTGCCCCATGTCGAAGCTGCCACGACGTGCTTGATAGTCGGCGTGCACGGAAGCGCAGTGAGCGACGTTGGTATCCCGGAACAGACAAATGCTGCCGCCCTGCGCCGAGAACATCTGCTTGTGCGCGCAAAACGTGATCGAGTCCGCCAGCGATATTCCGTCCAGCAAGTAGCGGTGGCGATCGGAGAAGATGAAAGCGCCGCCCCACGCGGCGTCGACATGGAAAGGAATGGCGCGTTTCGCCGCGATTCGCGCCATGTCGGCCAGCGGATCGATGGTGCCGGTCTCGGTCGCTCCCGCGACCGCAACTATGGCGATGACGAGTTTTCGGTGCTCTTCGCACCACCTCAGCTTCTGCTCGAGGTCGCCGAGCGAGACTCTTCGGCCGGCGTCCTGTTCGAGCAGCACCAAGTTTTGCTCGCCGAGTCCCATCACGGCGACCGCTTTCCGGATCGAGTAGTGCGCCAGTGGCGATGCGACGATGGCCGCGCCGGAATATCCAAGACGCCTGATCGCTTCGAACGCCCCGATACTGGCCAGGTCCTGTTTGCCGATGCCGGCGTCGATGAGCCGGCGATTCCTCGCACACCACAACGCCGCGATGTTCGCGGTGCTGCCGCCACTGGCAAACACGCCGAACACATGCTCCGGGTCCTGCACGATGTCACGATATGCGGACAGCGGCCGATCGAAGAACAGCCGATGCAGTTTGGCCAGAACCTGCCGCTCCAGCAGCGTGAGCGCCTTTGACGTCTCGATCTTGACCACGTTCTGATTGAGCTGCGCCATCCACCGGCTCATTTCCGGCACGAACTCGGGCAATGCCGATGTCATGTGACCGATGAAGCGCGGCGACGCCACATTGACCAGGTAGGGCAACAGGTCGTCGCGCAGCGCCTCGCGATATGCTTCGAACGAAGCGGGCACGGCAGGAATCTCGACGTCGACAAAGCGCTCCTTCAACTGCTCCAGCGGCACATCGGGCGCCGTGATCCACTCGCCCGCCGATGGTGCAAAGTCATAGCTCGATGCGGCCATGTCAGTTCCCGTAAGGTTTTCCCACCAGCTCGGCGATGGACCGCCCGAAGATGCCGTCGATCGAGCGTTGCTCCAGCGCTCGCAGCGGGCCGCGCTCGGAGAACAACTCGTCCATCAGCGGCCGCACGCCCGTTTGCAGCGAATGGACCGGCCAGTCCGTTCCGAAAACGATCTTGTGATTCAGGCCCTGCGCAAACAGCGAGGTCAGGTGCTGCGGCCAGCCTCCATCGCAGAGCACGACCGGAAACGGCGAAATGTCCAGATAAACGTTCGGCCGATACTTGCACATCAGCTTGGCCTGCTCGACCAGGTTGACGCCGCCATGCCCCAGGATGAAGTTCACCTCGGGAAACTCCCTGGCAGCCTTGTCGATGAGGTACGGATCGGCGAACGTGAAGTCGAGCGTCGGTGAAGTGGGCCCGGTGTGCACCAGCACGGGCAACCGATGCCGTCGACATATCTCGTACAGCGGAAAGACGATCTCGCTGCTCGGCGAGAACCCGCAGGGCGGATATAACTTCAGGCCCTCGAAGCCGAACTCCGTGACGGCGCGCTCGAACAAGTCGAAACCCTCCTTGCCCCAGCGAGGGTCGACGCCTTGAAACACCCAAAATCGATCTGGATGGCGCTCGCGGACTGTCACGTGCTGACGCGCGATGCTCTCGATGTCGATCGGCGATTTGAAGACGTACGTGAAGTCCGGCACCAGCAGCACCGCCCTGGCGATACCCGCCTCGTCCATCTGCGCGACCAGCTTGTCGCCCATATGGTCTTCGTGCTGCAGCCAGAGCATCTGCGTGATCTTGTCGACGGAGACGGGCACCCCCTGAAACGCGCTACTCCGGGCCATGTTGGCCGCGACTCCCGCAAAGAATTCGCGAGGCACGCATCTGTTCGAAGCCAGATGACAATGAGCGTCGATGATTGCCGGCGGGCGTTGCATTACTTCGCGTCCGCCGCGACCGAGCTAATGTAATCAGCCGCCCCGCCGACCGTCTGAATCTGCATCAGCTGCGTCATGTGCTGCTCCAGATCGATCTCGAACTCCTGCTCGATCAGTGCGATCAGCATGATCGCGTTGACCGAGGAGAAGCCCAGGTCTTCGACGAACCGGCTGCTCTCGCGCACCTCCGGGGCGCGCGGCGACGACACCACGCGATTGACGATCTGCGCCAGCCTTTCCATGGTCATGCTCGATTCCCTCATCGCTCGATCGCGTCCGCGTAATGCCGATAAATGTTCTCGCGGTGATACTTCAAGTTCCGCGTCAACAGCCCCGAATCCATCGAGAACTTCGCGTCGGTGATGACGTGCGCGCCTATCTTTCGATAGCTGACGGCGCGCTCGTTGTACTCCTGTAGCGCCGTTGCTACGGATCGGCGCGCACCCTCGCTTGCGCCGTCGACGACGATCACGGCCGCCAGCTGCTTCCGTCCCGGCGACCACAGCACCGCGACCTGGAGCACGCCGGGAATGGCCCCAAGCTGGCTCTCGATCTGTTCCGGATGCACCTTCACCCCGGCGTTCGTCACGATGATTTCTTTCTTGCGCCCCTTGAGCGTCAGAAATCCCTCCGCATCCAACTCGCCGATGTCGCCGGTGTGAATGCTGCCGTCGGTCTTGAAGACCTGATGTCCTTCCCCCTGCCGGGAGTAGAAGTAGCCATTCGAGAGCGGCGACGGCCGCTTGATGACAATCTCGCCGTCTTCCATCAGATGCACGTGCTCCGGATGGATGGGTTTGCCGACAGTTCCCGGGCGGCGAGCATCGAACGTGTTCCACGCGATCATGCCCGTCTCGGTCACGCCATAGGCTTCCAGGAGCGTCTGCGCGAAGCGCGTATTGAAGGCCTCCAGCACCTCTGTGCGGATCGGCGCCATGCCGGTGATCATGAAGCGCATGTTCCCGCCCAGGAACCTCTGCACGCTGGCCGCGGCGTTCGGGTCCGCTTTGAACGCGTTGAAAACATTCTCGAAGATGGCCGGGGGACCGATGATGAAGGACGGCTTGTCGGTGCGCAGCGCTGCAAACAACTGTGGAAAGTCGGTCACCGACAATGACATCCCGGCGAACAGGCAGGCGTAAACGGATAGTCGTTGCTGGTAGTTCGACAGCGGCAGAAACAGCAGATGGCTGTCCGCTTCGGACATTCCAAATGCATCGATGAAATCGCTGATGAGCAACTCCGTGCCGCGCCGACTGATACTCAGGCCCTTGAGGTAACCGGAGCTCCCCGACGAGTACGCCCTGGTCAAGATATCGCGGTCGTCAATGATGTCGGCATCAGGGGCCACGGGCCCGAGACTTTCGAACGACAGGTTCGCGTGCATGAACAGCGCAAAGCGATCCGCGGCGAATGACGGATCGGCAGTCTTGAGATCAACCTCTTCCGGAAAGACCTGCAGCACCGCCCCGATCCGGATCGCGGCCAGGTCCCAGAGAATGAACTCGTAGCAGTTCGGCAGCTGCAGGCCAACCAGGTGCCCGCGTTCGACACCTCGATCCTGCAGCCCCTGGGCGAGAGCCTCTGCATCGCGAATCACGTCGGCATGCGTCACGGTGACCATGTTGCCGTCGAGTCGCTTGACCTTGAGCGTGCCGCGGGCATTTCCAGACGCCCGCTCGAACAATCCATTGAAATCCATGGTCAACGATCCGTGTTATTCCGTTCTGGCTACGTTTCGAAGCGCGCGGCGACACTACGCCACGACTGCCGCCGCCTTGGGCCGACTCGTCTCCTCCTCTTCGGCGGCCAGGCGACGATATACAGGACTGCTCGCCAGCAATCCGGCGTGCGTGCCTTGCGCCACGATCCTGCCCTCGTCCATCACAGCGATCGTGTCGGACGTCATCGCATCTCTGATGCTATGGGTGATCTTGATAACCGTCGTGGCGTTCGCGCTGACTTGGTCGAGCGCCGCGCGCACCTCCCGCTCGCTCTCCTGGTCCAGCGCCGTCGTAGCCTCATCGAGCAAAAGAATCCGCGGCTTGCGCAGCATCGCCCGCGCCAGGGAGATGCGCCGTCGCTGTCCGCCCGAAAGTCTGCTGCCGACCTCGCCCAGATCGGTCTGGTAACCGTTAGGCAGTTGCTCGATGAAGCCATGCGCGTGCGCGCGCCGGGCGGCATACACCGCGTCGTCGAGGCTCGCCTCCGGATTTCCATATCGGATATTCTCAATGACGCTGCCGGACAAGAGGAAATCCTCCTGGGGCACGTAGCCGATGGCGGCGCACAGTTCGCTCACTGGAATATTCCTCACGTCGGCGCCGCCGACCACAATGCTGCCTTTGTCCGGCTCGTAGATGCGCATCAGCAGCTCGAGCAGCGTCGATTTGCCCGAGCCGGAAATGCCGACGAGCGCAATCTTGCCGCCCGGTGGCACCGTCAGGTTCACGCCTTTGAGCACTGGCGTGTCGGGCCTGGACGCATACGCGAAGTGCACATCTCGAAACTCGATCGACCCAGAAAGATCGATGCGCGTAGCGGTCGCTGGCACAGTGTCGAGCCTCACCGACGACTTGGCATCGAGATAGTCCACCACTCGCGAAGCGACGCCGGCCGCGACATGAAATGACGATCCAATGTCCACCAGGTTACGCGACGCGATCAGGATCGCCTGGACATAGAAGCCGAACGAGATCAACTCGCCCAACGTCATCCGGCCGGCGAACACATCTCGAAACGCGAACCAGAACAGCACCGTGATGCATGCGAGCGACAGCGATTCGGCCAACGCGTTCAAGAACAGCATGAGCCGGTTTACGCGCCTGTCACATTGCGCGACCAGGCCGACTTTGCCGGAGAATCGCCGGCTCTCGTTCGTGTGCTGATCGAATACATGCACTGCCTTGATGCGCCGGAATATTTCTCCGGCCGATCTACCCGCGTCGGCGATGGTCGCCTGCCACACGGAAGCGAGCTTACGCAGCGGCCGTGACGCGAGGATGAACGGCAACACCGTCAGCGGAACGCCGATCAGCACCACGGTGGCCAGCTCGACATTCACAAAGAAACAGGCAATCAGCGCCGCAGTCAGCATCATCGAGGACTTGACGAATACCGGAATCTGCTTGGCCAGGAACTCGCCCAGCGAACTGGTGTCGGCGATGATCCGGGTCTGGATGGAGCCGCTCGAGTGCCGATCGATGTAGCTCGCACCCATGGCGATCACGTTCTTGAAAACATCTTTGCGCAGCTCTTCGGTGACCTTGATCGCCACCAGACGCATGCAGTACATGCGCGCAAACGTGCTCAGGAAGTAGATGACGATCACGGCTAGGGTTATCGCCGCGACATAGTTCGAGAATCGCAGCGCCTCGGCGGCATCCTTGGGGATGTTGTCGATGACCCACTTGATCACCTGGCCGAAGGAGATGGTCAGGATCGCGACCGTGGCCATCGCCAGCAAGCCGAGCGCAAGTGCTCCTCTGCACTTGCTGAGGTAGGGAAACAACCGCTTCAGGGATTGATACGAACCGCGCTGGTCGCTCGCTTCCTGTGTGCGCGCCGCTTCGGAAATTCGCCGGACAGGCGCGGGACGCTGTCGCTCCTCGATCGACCTGACCAGGCTCTCGTCGTTCGTCATTGCGTCCTTCCTTGAACGTCACACAGCGCCGGCTTTCCGTTCCCGACTACGCAAGCTCCGGGCTGTGCAGCAGCGGCTTCAATATCGAGCCCAGACGCTCGACGAACTGGTCATGATGCGTCCGAATGAAAAGATGCGGACCGTCGAACGCGTGCAGCTCGATCTCCTGACTGAAGTGACGTTGCCACTCGAGCATGGACTGCCTGGACACGTCGAGATCGTCACGGCCCCAGAACAGCACGGCTTTGGTGCGCTCCTTGGGTGCGGCAATGAAACGATACGTCTCGCTGAGGGCAAAATCGGCTCGTATCAGCGGCGTGAACAGTTGCATCAGCGCCCTATCTTCGAGCAATTCGCCTGGGATCGAATCCATCGTTCTCAGCTTCTGCAGCAGCTCATCGAAGGGCAAGTCGTGAATCGGCCCTCTGATGCGCGGCAGATGCGGCGCCCTCTTGGCGGAGATGACAATGGCCTTCACACACCGCTTCGCCGCGTGATCGAGCGATCGCAACAGTTCGAACGCGACCAGCGCGCCGCTGCTGTGTCCGACGAACACGCTCGGCACGTCGAGGTACTTGTCGATCTCCCTGCGCAGAATGGCCACTTTCTCGGTCAACGAAGCGACCGGTGGCTCCTGGTAGCGACATTCCCTGCCGGGCGCCTGCATGCCGAGCACGTCCATATCCGCGGGCAGCAGTCTCGGCCAGTGGCGAAACAGCGAAGCGCCGCCACAGGCATACGGAAAACAAAACAACCGGCAACTCGGCTGGTCCGTCAACCGAAATTCTTTGAACCATTTCGACATGGGCGCAGAAGCTACCTCAAGCGCACGAAGGGATCAATTTCGGTGTGACACCACGGATGTCGCCACCAAGCGGACGCGGCGCGCTTAAGGCGTAGGATGAGTCGACCTATTCCATGGAATATATTTTTCGGAAAGGTTGACTAGTTAACGTCGATGGAGAGACTAGGCGCCTGGATTCAGCCGTCGGATGTAGCCAGGCAGGCTCTCGCTACGGAACGGCTCTCCATACACCAGTCCCGCCGGAAAATACTCCACGTCCAGTTGCACCTGTGCGGCGACGGCGGCACCGAAGGTGTCGGCGATGTATGCAAACGTCATGTCAATGCCGGCAGAAACGCCCGCCGAGGTCCAGATGCGCCCATCGCGAACGAAACGTTCCTCTACGACCGTCACATCGGGATCGTCGCGCAGCCGATCGAGAAACGCCCAGTGTGTGGTTGCTTTCAGACCTCGCAGCAGTCCGGCCTTCTGCAGCAGAATGCTTCCGGTGCAAACGGACAAGATGGCTTTGCTGGTGCCTCCCAACCATTGCACGTACGAGACCACCTGCTGCTCTTTCATCGCCTCGCGCGCGCCTCTTCCTCCGGGAATGATCACGACGTCGGGCTGCAACCGTTCGGTGTAGTGCGCGTCGGCACTGAAGCGCATCTTGTGCTCGCCGACCGGTGTCATTGTATTCAATGACACCAGCACCGGCGGCTCGCAATGTCCCCGCTGCGCCAGCGAACCGACCAGCTCCCACGGCCCGACCAGGTCGAGCTCTTCCACGTGATCGAAAATCAGGAACTGAATTCGCATGGTCCGACCTCCTGCTTGGGGTGGCGGATAGAGTACATGACCCTTCAGCCCGTTGAACCTGCGGCCACGCTCGCCTTCGGAGAATGTAACATTCGCTTCTCTCGTGGGTTCGAACGGATATGAGCCAACGCCATCTGATCTGCTCGCAGCTGCTCGTTGTCGCGATGGCAGTGAGTCTGACTGCTGTCGCCGCCTGCCGGCCAGTTGCAGACCCTGTGAGCATGGCGCTCGAGCGGGAGTTGAAAGCTCAATCGCGACCGATGGCGATCTTCGTGGTCAGTGTCGAAGGCTCGGCTGCCGCCGCAACGGGTTTAGCCGATGCCGAAACCGGTCGAGCAATGACGGTAGATACGCCCGTGCGTGTGGCGAGCGTCACCAAAACCTTGGTAGCGGCTACGCTGCTGCGACTGTGGGAACAGCATCGCATCGATCTCGACGCGCCCATCGATTCGCTCCTCTCTCCGAAGCTCGAGAACCTGCTCCGCAACGACGGTTTCGATACACGGCGGATCACGATTCGACATCTGCTCGGCCATAGCGCTGGCCTCGACAGCTACAGCAGCGATGATCGTTTTCGTGAGGCTGTGCTTGCCGAGCCGCGCCGGATCTGGACGCCCGAGGATCAGGTGCGCCTCACCATGGAATATGCCGACCCGCTCGGCGCACCTGGCAAAGCTTTTCACTATTCAGACACCGGTTATGTACTCTTGGGCGACATCATCGTGCGCCTCACCGGGCTCGACCTCGCCACCGCCGTGCGCCGTGAGCTGAGGCTCATGAAACTGCCCCTGAATGCGACCTGGTGGGAATCTCTCGAGGTCGCCCCTCCCTCAGCGGGACCACGCGCCCGACAGTATGTGGACGAGGTGGAGCTGACGAATGTGCACCCGTCCATCGATCTGTATGGCAGCGGCGGCCTGGTCATGTCAGCGCGCGATGTCGCGATCTTCTTTTCGGCGCTATTTTCTGGACGCATCTATGACCGACCCGAGACGCTGCAAGAAATGCTGCGGCCGGGGCAACATGAAGGCGCCGAGCGCTATCGGCTCGGCATCTTCGCCAAACGCATCGGCGATCAGGACCTCTATTGCCATGGGGGCGTCTGGGGCATCATGGCCTGCTACTCACCATCGACCCGTACGGCGGTCGCCGGCGTTACGACGCATCGGGACGCTTACGATCCGCTGATCGACATCGTACAGGCGACTGCGATTCGGTCGCAGCCGAAACGAGATCGCTGAAAGATTTAGCCGAACGGGTTGTGCCCACTGATGCGTGTGAGGCGGTGACCGCGCCCGATCTGGGCATTGAATTCCTGCTGATGGAGGAACGGCGTCAAGCCGTGCCGCGCCTCCCACGCCGGACCGCCCACCAACTCCCAGATGCAAACGTAACGGTCTTGCCCGTTGGCGCCATAGCCGCTCACGTCGATCAGGCGCCACCCCTGCGACGCCAGTTCGTTGAACAACCGTTGGTACTCATCGGCTGTTAAACCATGCCGTGCCAACCAGCGCTCGCCGCCCGTCTGCCGCCAGATCGTGGCGAAGCGATCCTGCCCCGCGACGGTGTATCCGTTGACCCGCCACGGCCGAAAGCCCTGCGACGGAAGCGTCCCGAACAAATTCTGGTACTGATTGGCGTCGAGCCCATGGCGTGCGATCCACGCCGGCCCTCCTTCCTTCGACCAAACAGCGGCGTAGCGCGCCTGCCCGCCCTCGGCATATCCGCTCACGCAGAGCGGGCGAAATCCGCGAGCGGTCAGATCGTTGAATGTGTGCTGGTACTGGTCCGAGTTCAACCCGTGCCGCGCCTCCCAGGCAGGCCCACCCTCTTTGCGCCAGATGCCACTGAAGCGCGGACTGCCCTTGCTCGAGTGCACGTCGACATCGACCAATCGATAGCCTTCCGTCGCGAGTGCGGTAAAGGTCTGCTGATACTCGGCGGGGCTGATTCCGTGACGCGCTTGCCACGCCACTCCATCGAGCGGCTCCCAAATGGAGGCATAGCGCGAAGTGAAGCGCTCCACCTCCAGAGCGAGAGACACCACTCCCGCTTGCGCATCCACGGACTTCACAGCGATTCCGAGTTGCGCCTTCGGTACGTAGGCCGAAGCGCCTTGGCGTGCAGGTAACGAAGCGAGCAGCGTCGTGGATGTTCCCGGTCCGAGCGCGCTTGCCTCATGCGCCAGCACCCAGCCCGCGCCACCTTCGCCTGGATCGGGCATGCCACGGTCATACTCATCGCGCCAACGTGCCTCGACCGTCAGGAATTGGTTTGTTACACCCGAAGCGAAGGCGAAGACTCGCTTCGGGCGATCCGACGGAGGCGCACCGCGCAGCGCCTCGATTCGGAATTCTGCACGCCCTTGTTGGGATTGAAGGGGCGCGGAAACATCCACGCCATGGCTGGCAGGATCGAGCCAGCCGCAACCGAGGAGTGTTGGCGCCACCATGCCCGGCCCGCTATCGGAGAGCTCTGTGGACACGTTGCCTGCCGCGTCTGTTAGATTCAGCGGCGCGTGCGTGAAGGAATATTTCGCGCCTTCTCGCCCCATGATGCAAAACTGGTCGTCGTACTCGCTCGGACCGCTGGGTGTGTCCAGGTTTGCATGATTTGCGCCGAGGAAATGCCCGATCTCATGGGCGAGCAGCGCTGGGTCCAAGTCCTGTGCCGCCACGTGCACATATTGCGGATGTGACGGCGAGACCGCGGCCGACCCGGCATCCGCGCGATCGATGACCAGCGCGAAATGCGTGTAGTGGCTTAGATCGACATCCAGTCCGGCTTCTACCATGGGTCGCACGATAGGCCCCACGCCGAAGCCCGCGTTCATCCACTCGGCGCCTGTCATCGGCAGAGTGAACCAGTCGAATACACGGTATTCGATGATCTTCCGGCCGC
This sequence comes from Steroidobacter gossypii, assembly GCF_016801985.1. Taxonomy (GTDB): domain Bacteria; phylum Pseudomonadota; class Gammaproteobacteria; order Steroidobacterales; family Steroidobacteraceae; genus Steroidobacter; species Steroidobacter gossypii. The sequence goes on from NZ_JAEVLS010000004.1 coordinate 94,085, forward strand.
CCGACTGCTCGGTGAAGAAGCCGGTGGTGTGGTTGACGAGCATGTGCACCCAGTCGCGGCTGTAGGTCGTTGCCCGTGGGAGATCACTGTTCTGCAGCAGGAGAACTGCGAGTTTCATGGTGTAATCCTTCCCAGCCAGAGCGTGTAGCCGCATCACACCTCTGTCTTGGAACCGCAGAAACTCCCACAGACTGCGCCTATGGTTTCGGATCTACTGTGTGCGTTGTTTCCTCAATAGACAGAGACATCATGGATTACTGTCATGGAGGGTGCAGGAATTGCGGCTGGTTCGTGCGCTTCCTGCGCACCATCCTCACATCGAGCTGCTCATCGCTCAGAACAATCCAATGTAAACAGGTACCGGACTATTGCCATACGTTGGCAGCGCCGAGCACGCCGTGTTCGTATTGTAATAGACAGTTACATCGAGATTGTCCGCCTTGGCTTTCATGAGCGTCGCGTACCAGCTCAGACAGACCTCCGCGGACACAGTACCGAAACTGCCACTCGTGCTACACACGAACGTATAGTCGCCGCGCCACTGGCCGACGATGTTGACCGTACCGTCCGAGTATAGGAGCACCTTGGCGACCTTACCGACGCAGTCCACCGCGGCCTGAGCCTGTTGGGCCGTGCACAGCGCCCCGACCGCAAAGATCAGCGGCCGCAGAAAACTCAAACCCGTGCGAACTCCCTCAACCAGTGGTTTGCGCGATGACATTTCCGCTCCTCCTTGCGTTTTCGATTCTCGACTCCGCTATCATGCGGGCACGACGGTCATCAGGGATACTCCCGTGCCTCGACGCTGGTTACTGCCTGTCACTGTATTGCTGCCATTTATGACCAGTAGCTGCGGTAGCGACGAGTACTTCGGCAGCTATGTCTTTCCGACTGCGATCATCGGCGTCCGAACACAATCACCTCAAGAGGCAGTGGCGCTCGAACGCCAGGTCACCCGCTTCGCCATCGGCAAGAAGCTCGACGTCTACTACCCCACCGCCAACGAACCGATCGCCAATCCGCTGGAGCGCCCCCTGACCGGCGATGCCTTCGAATACGCACCGAATCCTCCCGGGCACACATACGGCTTCAGCATGGCGCTCAAGAAGCTCGGAGAGGGATGTTTCATGGTCCGACTCTCGGAACAAAGCCAGAGCTGGACGCCAGAGTCACTAGCCACCCTGAAGGAGCTCCACGGGAGACTGAGCCGAAGCCTGCCGGGCCAGGTGTACGCGCTGGTGCGGGCCAAACCCGAACAGAACCGCTCGGAATCGCGGGGATACATCGATCCGGAGTGGCCCGATCGCTTCGAGTCGCTGTGCGACCGGATGAACCAACCGGACGATGCAAGCAAGCTTGCATCGCCGGTGGCACCAGGCTTTCAGTGAGCTTTGCCACAGCCGCCGGCGATGTGACATTCGATGAAACGGTCGAGCGTCCAGAAGATGTACAGCCCGCCCAGCTCATTCACTACCGGACACGCGCCCGTGCCGCCACCGACGGTGCGGATCTTCACGCCTCCGGTCGGATCGGGCTGGCTCCATCGGTTCACGGTCCCGGAATGGAACAGGTGGCCCGGCAGTGTCTGATTCTGATATCGATATTCAGCGTCGTACCTCGTGACCTGGATGGGACCGCCATCGAGGATGCCCACGCCCTTCCACCCCAGCAGACTGAGCGGATCGCACGCCCCGGGAATCTCCCAGGTACAACCCATGCGTGCGTAACCAATCTCCCCGTCGATGAACGGCCGCTTTCGATCCCAGTAGCCAGTCACCGGGTGATAGAGCATTTCACCGAAGTACACGTCGCTCTGGGTGCAACCGGCCGCGCCCGCCGGACAAACCTTGTTCTCCATCTCATAGCTGTGCGGCGTCCCCGGCGGATCGCAGAACGTGTCGATGACGAGCTTGCGGAACACCTTGAAGAGACTGTCCAGTCGCAGTCGGGCAAAGAAACTGTCGCGAGTATCGGGCGAGTCCGGATCGATGAGCGCGGGAGCGAGACTGCTTTCCACGCCCCAATTCGCGCCGCCGCTTTCCAGCGTGTCGCGCATGATCGGAATCCCGAGTACGGTCTTGAGGATCTGCGAGACCTGCGGGGCCTCGTCGACCTGCGGCCAGAGATCGCCGAAACGTAGCGAGTAGATGAATTCGTTCAAGAACTCGAGCGCCGGCACGCTGTAGTTGGTCGTATCCAGATAGGTTCCGCAGACCACCACCTGGACCGGCTCCCAGCGGTACCACACATTGCCGAACTCGTCGCCCTCGTAGATCGGAATCCATACGAGCCGCGGTTGGCAGGCATACACCAGCCCTGGGTCATAGTAGTGTTGGGGATCTTCGACCCAACCCACTACGTCGCGAACAAACCATTCGAGGCCCGCGTCCCAGTTACGCACATGCGCGGGAGCTGCCCCGTGATTCAAAGGCGCGAACACTATGGCGTCCTTTGCGCCGGGCACAAAGTTCGATACTTCACGGATCAGCACATCGATCACGCCATCGACGTTGAAATCTCCATAAATGAGCTGGGCGGCGATTTCGCCCCACGAGCGGATGGTTGCCTGCTGAGCGGCAGTGAGATTGGAAACCAAAGTGAACCCACCGCTCGAATTCTGTTGCAACACGAAGTCCTGCACCGGAATCCGAGGCGCGATCGGAATCGCGATGTCATCGAGCATGATGGGTAGCACCGGAGGCTTGAACTTCAGGTGCAGATCCTGCCGCCCATCCATGTTCAAGTCGCCCACTTGCACACTGTAACGATCGGCGAATCCCTGATACTCGCCCGCTACGGCGGGACTCGCAGCGGTCAAGGCCCATAAGGCCATCGCAACCAGCCCACCCAGGATTTTGTTGCTCATTCCTTGCTCCCCATAGGCACCGCCGTCCTGGCGGGGTTCGTCGGGTAAACCGTAGAGGCATGGGCAAGGCTGCGAACACCGGTTGCCAGCACGGCGGCGCTCGCCGCGTAGGCGGGCTCGCCAAGGAGCGCCCGTAGCTGCTCGTTCTTAGTCCGTTCTGCCGCAGCCCACTTCGCCCGCGCGTCGAGGGCCATCACGGGACCTTGTCTCTGCAGCGACTCTGCGCGCTCATCCGATTCGCGAAGCAGCGCATAGGCCTGCACGATGTTTGCGTCGGGCACCCGATAGCTGGCCGCCAGAGAAGACAACACCCTGTAACGAGGATCCTGGCTCATCTCGTACTGGCGGAATCGTTGCTCGCCGAGGATCTCACGGACCTGGCTGGATGTTTGGTCGTCCGCATGGGCTGTGATACGCACCACGGACTCGCCTCGCGTCGCCTGCGCCTCCGCGTACACTGCGAACATCCGGCGAAACTCCGACTCGTCCAACTCGAACTCCAGCTCTCGCAACTGCTGAGCGATGCTCGAGCGGCGCAGTTCATACTCTCGAAATTCATCAGCTCCCAGTAGCTGCTCGACGCCGGCATTGAGCTGAGCCATCACTTCGGAACGCTTCACACTCAAGCCGGGCTCGATGGGCAGGCTCGCCAAAGTGCGATTGGCTTGCGCGATGAGTGCTTGCAAGCCGCGCAGCTTGTCGGCGGACAGGAAATCGAAATCCTTATGCAGTGGCAAGAAAACGGGTGCGAACGCTGGATCGTACTGTGCCTCGGCACCGAACAGCGTCGTCAACGTCTGCTCGGCGCGCTGCTGTTGCTCGAAGCGGGCGACTTCCTCTGTTGCGATCTGCCGGAATCTTGGCTCCCAGAATGCCCTGGCAGGCGCCGCGGGCTCCGCTTGCACGAGCGAAACCATGAACTTTTTGACCAACCCGGGCTCGATTCCCTTTGCGCGCAGTTGCTCCAACGTGCTTCGAAGCTCTTCCGTGTTCGCAGCGGGCGGCGGTCTCGAATCGCTGGGTGATGTCGCGGCCGTTTTTTCCCGGGACACCGCGGAAACATCGGAGCCGTCCTTCGCGAAGATCAGGATCGCAATCAAAGCGGCGTTCAGCGCCAGCGATCCTCCCAGGATCCATCTGCTATCCATGGCACGTTGCCTCAACTGATTGGTCCGCGCCCTGCGTGAGCGCCGGGACCGATTCGCTTCAATGCATCCCGAACTCGACGAGCTTGCAGAACGACGGGTTGGCTGTATCGGGCGCCACGACCAAGGCCACGGTGCTGCCTTGAGCTTTGGCCATCATCAGTGCGGCTGCGTACACGTTGTAGTTCGCTGTTTCGCGCCCGAGACTGTCATATGCGGGCGCGAAGTACACGAAGGCGGAGCCACCGTTACCGCAAGGATCTGTTACTCCGTGCAGAAAGATCCGCACCGGAAAGTTTCCTTGCCCTGAAAAATAAAGCTCTTGAATGGTGCCGGTGAGTGCCGACGCATCGGCCGCGATGAGCAAGCCCACTGATGCCAGAACGCTCCGAACGAGTTTGGGTGCGCCGAATGCGAACATGTGATCCCTCACTTTGTTTCTTTGGATGCGCGCCAATCCATGAGCGCCCTGTCTGTAATTTGCTGTCGCCCGCACCGGTTGTCAATTACCGAGGCGGCTGCTGCAGGATGAATCAGGTTTTTGCTGAAGCAGGCCGTTGCGGATCTGCCGCGATGACTTACATTGACACGAACATCTACCAGCCCCGAAACTACCAACACTCAGATGGAACATCATGCGCTCGCCATGGAAGGCTACTATAGAAGCCGCCGCGCGCGCCCTGCTTCGATCCGTCTCTCGTGCATGTCAACAAGGAAGGTACACAGATATGTTCAAGAATATGCTCGTTGCGACAACAATGACGACGTTGCTGTGCTCGAATGCGGGCGCCGCCATCTGCGACGGTATCATCACCAGCGTCGCCGTTCAGAACGATGGTTCGCTTCACGTCCGCCAGGCGAACGGAGGACACTGGGTGCTGTGTAACGTCCACCAGGAGGGTGTCTTCCAAGGCGTAACCACCAAGGCGGCGGCGTGCCGCAGCTGGCAGGCCATTCTCATGGCCGCTCAAAAGGCCGGAACGACAGTCCGTCTTTATATGCAGGACCCCAACCAGACCTGCTCGCTTGCGGATTGGTCGACCGCCAGCGTGTACTTCGTCGAAGATCTCGGCTGAGTCGCAGCGAAGGCTTGAGTCCGCCGGATGGGTCCAGGCCGGCCCATCAATCGCTCAACAGCAGATGGTTGATCACAGGAAGGACCGTGGTGAAGGGAACGATCCCGTTCCCACGGGGAGGCGCTTTGAAGTGCAGCAAGTTGTAATCGAACTGCATGCCGCGGATGAAGACATGCGTGACGCCTCGGGAGGCGAAACCGAGTGGATTGCCGTCGGCGTCCCTTGGGAGGGACACGACTGATGACCATTGTGAATGATCCAACCGCATATGGGAAACGTCGTCGAAGCCGCTGCCGACTCGTTGCCAGAAGAAGTCGACGACTCCGCGGGCCGGAGACGCGATCCCCACATTCCGCGCTGTGTGCGGAAGTACCTCCGAATGCCACGCTCCATCGAACCAGAGGCGCTTCAGCCGCTTCGGCGATGAACTGAACTCGTTCGCAATGACGTCATAGCGGTTTGGGCCCCAGGATGTCACTTCGAACTCGCTGAGATTGCCCTCGATCACCTGCCACGGCGCCCATGCCGAGCCGCCCTGCCAGGTCCGATACTGAAGACTGCCGCCGCACCGGGCGAACACCGCCATATGCCCAGGTCCCCAGGAGATTGGGCGGACGATATTGCACGAATTGCCCAGACCTATCCAATCGCTCCATGTTGCACCATCGAAGAGGCGATATTCGATGCGATTGCCGCTGCCAACGATGAATACCGCGATCCGACCATTGCCAATGGCGATCGCCCTTGGACCGCCCGCCACCACATTTCCATAGAGCACTTCCAGCGGGCCCCACTCTGTACCCCCTAGCCACGTTCGATAGCCGACGCCGCCGGCCGTCCCGCGAAAGAAGACTGTCATCTGTCCGGGCGCCGGAGAGACGGCTGAGGGATCAGAGGCGGCAATAAGCCCCAGCGACTCCCAGCCGCTCGACGTTCCATCCGTAAACAAGCGGCGGTATTTGATCGAATAATCGTCCTTGTCGATGATGAACGCGGTAATTGTGCCGTCCCTATCCGCGATCACGCTGGGTGTATAGACGATGCCTTCTCCCAGCCACTCGTACTCCCAGGGAACCTGCTCCTGTGCCGCCCCGAGAGACACGTTGAAGACCAGAATCAGACCTGCCAACCAACGAGCCATTGAATTACGCACTCGCAATCCCTTTCGTTTGACGTGCGCACGCCGGGCTGCAACGAGGGTGACCGCTGCAGATGAAAATCGATTCTGGAATCAGCGTCAGGTCGAGTTGAGGAAAACGCCCCAGACCTTATGCTGTGTTTGTACGCCGGTGCACGGGACACCGTCGTCGACGAAGCGAACCGTTATCGATCGTTCGCTGACCATGCCCGTCGTCGCCAATGCGAGGATGTTCTTGGATCGGTTGCTGCCGTTTGGACCTGCTTCATCGTCGGCAGGCCACACTCCAAATACGAGACCGGTATCGAAAAACACCCACGTGGTGCCGTCGCTCCAGATGCGCGTGATATTTCCAGTGCATTCTGTATAAGCGTGCGCGGCATTGGATGTAGCCGTCAACAGCGTAGCGGCAATGATGGATCGGAACTTCATGTTCACTCCGGGCTCTCCTATTGGCGCGGAGCGATCGTAGCAATGCCGATTCGATGACACATAGCGGGGAAAACCTGAATTCCCGCGTCAGCCGCAGCAAACATTCTCTCGTGCACGACTGAAGCGGCGCTCGCCGCAGAAACAAAAGTCCCTAGGATGTTTACGCGCCATCACTAGCGGCCGCGCCAGCTCTGGCATCCGACAGGTGCGCTAGAAGGTCACACCGAGCGTCACTCGAACCGTCCGTGGCTCCACGGGATGGAAGTGGATGTCGCTCACCGGCTCGCTCTCACCAGCCAGCTGCGACTCGTAGAAATAGGTGATGTCGCGATCGTTGCTGTCGAACACGTTGTAAACCGCCGCGCTGATCTTGTAGCGGTCAGCAAAGCGATAGCCCGCTTCGACGTTCACGAGCGTGGTCGGCTCGGAGCGAACGCTGTTGTCTTCGATCAGGGGGGCTGCGCCGAAGTGCCGAAAGCGCGCGCCGCCGAACCAGCCGCTCGGATGATCGATCGCGACACCCAGCGACGCGACGTTCTCGACCGCGCCCGGGATGCGATCCCCTGCCGGATCGGCATCGCTGAAGCGGGCTCGGGACCAGGCAAGATCGGCATCGACGATCAGCCATGGAACGGGGTTCCAAATGGCCGCCAATTCGATTCCGCGCCGCTCGCTCTCGCGGCTCGCCTCCGTCGTCCCGGCGTCGCCGATGAACAGCAGCTCGGATTCCAGATTCAGACGCCACAGCGAGATGCTGACCTGCATGTTGGGCACAACCGCCGTTCTAAGCCCCACATCTGTGCCCAACGCCTTCACCAGCGGGTCCACGCGTTGCGCGGGCGTAACTCCGTCAGCAGGATCGACTTGAATGGTCGTGCCGCGGGCGTCATTGCTATGGAAGCCCCGGCCGACGTTCATGAAAAACTCTGTCTTCCGCCACGGGCCCAGCACGACCGCGAGCTTCGGGCTGAGCAGCGAGTCGCTCGCGCTTCCGGAGTTCGCCGCAAGATTCGCGTCCACGTCGAAATCGAAGTGATCTGCGCGCAGACCGGCCGTCGTGCGCAGGTAATCGCTCCAGCGAGTATCGACGCGCGAATAGACGGCGTAGCTGGTTTGCTTCACGGCATCCTCGCGGACGGTAGCGAATCGCTCGCGAGCGATCGTTCGATAGAGCCCGACTTTGTCGATATCGTCATGCCGGATCTGCACACCCACAGCAAGCTCCTGCCCTCGATCGTGCCAATCGAACGGGCGGCGCCACTCCCAGTTGCCGCCATAGATACGACGATCGTCGAGCTGCTCGAACTGGTCGCCATGGTCGGGATCGGTGAAGTAGGAGAAGTTGGAGATCAGCTCGAGATCGTAGTCGAGCGCATAGAGCTGCCCGCTCGCGGTGCCGGGTCCCAGCGATCCGCTCCAATCCGCGCTCAGGCTGTATCGATGAGTGGATCCGCCATCGGTCGGGTCGATGAAGCCGAACCGATCGATTTCACCGGAGCGCACGGCGCGCAGCGGCACTTGATCTGTGGATCTCCAGTCGCCCTCATAGGCCTGCGCGGTGATGCTGAACCGACCGTCCCTGCCAGCGCGGCTGTATCGAAGCAGCGCATTGCGCTTGTCGAAATCTTCCTCCAGGACCCAGGGACCGTCGATGTGCGCGTATTCCACTCCGACCAGGAGCGTTCCTCCCCCGACCTCCGGTGCAGCCGCCGCGACGCCGCGCATGTAGTTGTCCTCGCCTCCCTCCAGAACCAACATCGGTGCATCCATCTCGTGCCGATAGCGCATGTTCACCGCGCCGGCGGCCGAGAAGTTGCCGGTCTCGGCGTAATACGTTCCTTTGCGGTACTCGATCGCCTGCACCAGCTCGGGAATGACGAAGTTGATATCGGTGTAGCCTTGCCCATGGCCGTGGGTCGGCATGTTCACCGGCACGCCGTCGACGGTGGTGGCCAGGTCGGTGCCGTGATCCAGGTTGAATCCACGTAGAAAGAACTGATTCGCCTTGCCGTCGCCGCTGTGCTGGGTGACGATGAGTCCCGGCACCACCTCCAGCAATTCTCCGCTGCGCAGTACCGGGCGAAGCGACAGCTGCTCGTCGCTCACCACACCTTGGCTGGCAGAGACCGGCGTTCCCTGCAGACGGTCCAAGCGGCCGCTCACCAACACCTCGTCGATGACTGCCGTGGGGACCCCACCTGCGAAGCTGGCCAAGGGCAATGAAGCGCTGCTCAGTGCGAACAGAGCACGACGCAAGACACTGGTCCGTAACATACTTCCCCGAAATGAATGATGCTGCTGTCGTGGTGAATCGAGCGAGCGCGCGCCAGCGCAACGCTAGCCATGCCGTCGCGGCCGCAGGGAGATGCCGTGCATGCCGGCCTTGTTCTTGATAGCTGAAGTCGTGCGTCGCAGAGCTCCGGCAATTGCGTTCACTGGCGTACCGGTGGCCGCCAGCTCTCGCAGGCGCCGTAGTTCTTCAGTCGACCAGTCGTTACGCGAGCTGCGTCGAGACGGGCGTGTGCCGCCAAATGTGCTTGTAGCCCGCTGGTAGCTCGCCGATGAAGGCGGCTCATGATCGTTCGATCCGGACTGCTCGGTCTGCAGGTCCACGAAGGCCTCCTGTACGCACGGGAGCCTCATCGATTCATTCACTATCTATTTCTCCGCAAGAACCGGGGTGGAATTGGCCGCTGACGGCTGCTCTGAAGCAGGCGCTCGGCTGGAAAAGATACGATCGAGCGTCAGGTAGATCACCGGAGTCGTATAAAGCGTCAACAGCTGGCTCGCGAGCAGCCCGCCAAACACTGCGATGCCCAGCGGCTGACGCAGCTCCGATCCCGTGCCGACCCCGAGCATGAGCGGCACTGCGCCGAGCATCGCGGCAACTGTCGTCATGATGATGGGACGAAAGCGCGCCAGACACGCTTCGTGGATCGCCTCGGTGGGCGTTGCGCCCGCGCGTTGCCGCTCCAGCGCAAAGTCGACCAGCAGGATGCCGTTCTTTTTCACGATGCCGATCAGCAGCACCACGCCGATCAGCGCCATGATGGAAAAGTCCTGGCCGACTGCCCAGAGCGCGAAGATCGCGCCGACGCCCGCCGAGGGCAGCGTCGAAAGGATGGTCAACGGATGCACGAAGCTTTCGTACAACACGCCCAGGATGATGTACACGGTGACCAGCGCCGCCAGAATGAGCCAGGGCTGAGTTGCCAACGCTTCCTGAAAAGCCTGCGCCGTGCCCTTGAACGCGCCTTTGATCGTCGCCGGCGCGCCCACCTCGGCCTCGGCCTGCGCGATCAACTTCACTGCCTCGCCCAACGCGATGCCCGGCGCCATATTGAAAGAGATCGTGGCGGACGGAAACATCCCGTCGTGACTGATGCTCAACGGGCCGACTGAAGGCGGCTCGACGCGCGTCACCGCGCCGAGCGGCACCATGGCATCTGTCAACGGCGAGCGCAGATAAAAGTGATCCAGGCTCCCGGCCCGAGCGCGCTGCCGTGCGTCTGCCTCGAGAATGATCTTGTACTGGTTGATCTCGTTCTGATATTCGCTGATCTGCCGTTGGCCGTATGCATCGTAGAGCACTTGATCTATGTCTTCCGCGCGCAATCCAAATCGCGCGGCCGCGACCCGATCGATGGTGAGTTTGGTCACAGCAGCGCGCAGCTGCATCTCGTTCGAGACATCTCGGAACTGCGGCATGCTTTGCAACTTCGTCGCGAGCCGATTGGCCCATTCTCCCAGCGAGCCACTGTCGGCGCCGCTCAACACATACTGATACTGCGAGCGCGACCCGCGACCGGCCAGATTGATGTCCTGCTGGGTGCGCAATACAAGGGTGATTCCGGGAATCTGATTCAACTGCGGACGTAGTCGCTCGATCAGCTCCTCCGACGATACATCCCGATCGCTGCGATCCTTCAACACCAGGTAGAAACGTCCATTGGCGAGATTTGGGTTCGGCGGCGCGGCGCCGACCACGTGACTGATGGCCTGAATCGCGTCATCGCGGCTCAGGATCTCGGCGAGCGCTTGATGCTTCCGCACCATGCTGGAGTAGGAAACATCGTCCGCCGCGCGCGAGGAACCCAAGACGTATGCAGTATCCTGCAGCGGAAAGAACCCTTTCGGCACGAACACGTAACCGACCACGGCGACGGCAATCGTGAGTCCGAACATCCCCAGCACGGCGCGCTGATGACCGAGGGCCCAAACGAGGCCCCGATCGTAGGCCGCGGTAAGACGATCGCTGAAGCTCGACTCGTCATGCGCACGCGCCGGCAGCGTGTTCATGAAGCGCGCAGCGAGCATTGGCGCGAGCGTGAGCGATGCAATGACAGACAACAGGATGGCGGCGGTGAGCGTTCCGGCGAACTCACGAAACAATCGGCCGACCACGCCGCCCATGAGCAGCAAAGGAATGAACGCCGCCACCAGGGACAAGCTGATGGACACCACCGTGAAACCGATCTCGGCCGCGCCGTTGAGCGCCGCGGTCGGCATGCCCTCGCCTGCTTCCAGACGCCGATGGATGTTCTCGACCACGACGATGGCGTCGTCCACGACAAAGCCCACCGCCACCACCAGCGCCACCAACGTGAGATTGTTGACGCTGAACCCGAGCACGTACATCGCAGCAACCGTCGCAACCAGAGCGACTATCAACACGCACGCGACGATCACCGTGGCCGACAACTGCCGCAGAAACGCGCCCATCACCAGGATGACCAGCACGAATGTCACGATCAGCGTGAGTTGCACTTCATGCAAGGAGGAACGGATGGTGCGCGTCCGGTCATTGAGCACCGCCAGCTCCACGCTGGCGGGCAGCCGTTCGCGAATCGCAGGCAATGCGGCTTGCACGGCTTCGGCAGTGGCGACGATGTTGGCGCCGGGCTGGCGCCGAACCATGAGATAGACGCCTGGCTTGCCGTTCTGCCAGGACGCAATGTAGTCGTTCTCCGCCCCGAGCGAGACCTGCGCCACATCGCGCAGGAACACCGGCGCGCCCTGCCGGTACGCCACGATCAGATTGGCGTAATCCTCCGGTCGAAACATCTGATCGTTGGTGGCCAGGGTGGCAACCCGTCCTTCGCCATAGATCGCGCCCTTGGCGCGGTTGACGCTACCGGATCGAACGATCTGGCGCAGATCCGCGAACGTGAGTCCCAGCGCCGCCAGCTTTTCGGGCGAGGCTTGGATGCGCAGCGCGGGCTTGCGCTGGCCGTAGATATTCACTTCGGAGACGCCGCCGATCTGGCTGATCTGCCGCGCCACCGCCGTTTCCGCCAGATCGCTCAGCGCAGTCAGCGTCATGACTTCGGACTGCATCATCAGGCCGAGGATGGGACTGTCATTGGGATTGGATTTGCGCCAGGTCGGCAGGTTCGGCAGCTCCGCGGGCAGCCTGCCAGCCGCCGTATTGATCGCTGCCTGCACTTCCTGCGCGGCAACGTCGACATCCTTATCGAGCTCGAACAGCAACGTGATCGAAGTGCGGCCGAGCGAGCTGCTCGAGGTCATCTCACGAATGCCAGGCACGCCGCTCAGCTGCACTTCCAACGGCGTCGCGACCGATGAGGCCATGGTTTCCGGGCTCGCGCCCGGCAGCGACGCGCTCACTTCGATGGTCGGCAGGTCCACTTCCGGAATGGGGGCGACCGGCAACAGCGGATATGCAGCGATGCCGAGCAGGATCAACCCGATCGTCAGCAGTGTCGTTCCAATCGGGTGCGCCACGCACCAGCTCGATAGCGTCGCACGAGCCAGGCTGGCCTGTGCGCGACTCACAGGCACGTGCTTAGGTTCCAGCGACATCGGCGGCGCCGCCTGCTGTAGATGGCTTGACCTTGGTGCCCGGTTTGAGCCGCGACTGTCCATCGATCACGATCGAATCTCCGGGTGCGACGCCGGTGGCAATCACCGCAATCTCATCGTCGAGGTAGCTGGTGACGACCGGTACGGGTTGCGCGACTGCGTCGTGCACGCGATACACGAAGGGGCCCTCCATGCCCTGTTGTATGGCTTGGGCGGGCAATACTGTCGCGTTCGCGGTGGTGCCAGTCTCGAGCTGCAAGGTGACGAATTGCCCGGGCCACAGCTCGTTGCTGTCATTGTCGAACTCGGCGCGCAGACGCAGCGTGCCAGTCGCAACATCGACTTGATTGTCGATCGTCGTCAAGCGGCCGTGCGCAAGCGGCTCGCCGCCATCGCGATCGAATGCGGTCACCTGCATCTGCCGGCTCGCCTTGGTTGCCGCGCGCAAGCGGGACAACATCTCTTGCGGCACCGTGAACACAATCGAAATCGGATCGACCTGAGTCACAATCACCAGGCCCTGCTCATCGCCCGCCTGCACCAGATTACCGGGATCGATCCGCCGGATGCCGATGCGACCGCGCATCGGCGAACGAATCTCCGAGAAGGAAAGCTGCACACGCTGCGCCTCGATGCGTGCTTCGCTGGCTCGAATCGCGGCCTTGAGCTTCTCGACCACCGCTGCTTGCTGCTCGATGGTCTGGCGCGAAACGATGCTGCGATCCCGCAGGCTGTTGTAGCGCGCCAGATCGAGCTCTGCGATGCGCAGATCGGCCTCGCCGCTCGCCTTTTCAGCCTGCGCTTGCGCCAGGGCCGCCTTGATGGAGCGATCGTCGATTCGCGCCAGCAACTCGCCGCGTTCGACCATCTCGCCTTCTTCGAACGACACCTCAACGATGGCGCCAGACACCTGCGGCCGCAGCACGACGGTGTGCAACGATTGCACCGTGCCGATCGCCGAGATGCGTTGAGGAACGTCTCGCCGCTGCGCCTCCACTACTGTCACGGGCACCGTGGATCCGCCACCTGCCGGCGCGGGAACATTTGCTGGCGCTCGCGTATGCCACCAATAGCCGGCGGCGAGCAGCACCACTGCGATCGCCGCCGCCCGACTTGCTTTCGTCATGATCCCCAGTCGATACGAAATCCGATTCGGAAGGTACGCCCGAGATAGTCATACAGTGCGCGATTGATACCTGGCTCGACATTGCTGCTGTCACCGGGACCAAGGCCCACCACCACCGGATCCTTGTCGGTGAGATTGTTCACTTTGAAAAAGATCTGGTTGCGCATGGTGTCGGTTTGCAGCGTCCAGGCGACGAATGCGTCCAGATAGAGCGCGCCGTCGATGTGGTTGGTATTGATGGTGCGATTCAACGCCGTCGACTGCGGGCATCCGGAAGTGCACTCTATATATGTATTGTCATAGGTCCCGGAGCTTATGCCGCGTCCGGTGAGCTGCACCGTCAGCTGATCCAACGTGTACGCGGCGGACAGCCGATATTGCCAGTCCGGCGGACCGCCGTTGGTGTTCTGCCCGGCGCGATCGGTCGGCGGATCGACGCCGTTGTTGGAGGACATTTCGATGTAGTGCGTGGCCAGCGATCGCAACGTGATGTTGCCCGGCAGGGAGCTGCCGAAGTCGGAAAAGGCGAAGCGGTAGCTTGCTTCCAGATCCAGGCCCCGCGCGCGCTCCGATACGAAGTTGAACGGACTGTTGGTGATCAGCAGCTCGTTGCCCGAGTCGGAGGTGGGGTCACGCGTGAAGGCAGCGCAGAACGTTTGATTGCCGTCGTAGCAGCGATCGACGATGTCCTGCGCGCTCACCATACTGATCGCGTCTTCGATTTCGATGTCGTAGTAGTCGGCGGACAGCGCCAGGCCTGGCACGAACGAGGGCTGATACACCACGCCGAGGGTCAATGCATCCGCCTTCTCCGGTTGCAGCTCGACGTTGCCCATCGTCGTTTCCGTGAATCGCTGGGAGATATTGTTGAAGAATGGATCGGTCACGAAGTTGGTGCGGCGACGACCTGCTTGATACAACTCTTCCAGATTCGGCGCGCGGATATCACGGGAGAGTGTCACTCGCGCACGCAAGTCCGCGAGCGGCGCCCATGCGAGCCCCGCCTTCCAAGTCGTCACGAAACCGGAAGTGCTGTAATCGGTGCCGCGCGCCGCGCCATTGAACTCCAGGTTCCACGGCAGGGACACCAACGTCTCGAGGTACGCTTCGCGCACGGTGTAATCGCCGAAGGTGGGCAGAAAGTTGCCGACGATCCAGCCCTCCTGGTACTGCGAATCCACGTAACCCGAGATTTCCTCGCGGCGATATTCCACGCCGAAAGCGACACCGATGGGATCGAGCCACGGATTGTTCACCTCGGTGCTGAAGTTGAGCGCGGCCACGTCCTGCTCGAACTTCTGCGTGCGCTCCGGATGGCCCATGAAATAGGCCAGCGCCTCCGGACTGTTGACGCCGATGCCCATGCGATTGAATGGCACGCAGCCATTGCCCGGGTTCGCGATCGAGGAGCGGCACACGATCTCGCCGGTGTCCGGATGCAAGACCGCGTCCTGGGCGAGTCGCAATCGCCCCGTGTGGGCGGAGTACAGCCGCTCCTCGGCGTCGGTGACGCCGCGCTGATAATAAGTATCCCAATCCCACTCGGCGCCGAGCATGAAGGTGCCTTCCAGTCCCAGCACGAAGCGCTTCACCGTGCGCTCGTTATCGCTCTCGCGCGTCGGAATGTCGGCGTTCGAGGAACCCAGGTTGAATTGGGTGATGTCCGCCGACGGCAGCGCGTTGTACTCGGCGATCTGCTGGCGCACGGACTCCGGAATGAATGCGTTGTCTGCCATGATGATGATCGTGCCCTTGTCGGACTGCACACCACCCCACTGCTTGGCGCTGTTGCGATTCCAGGACGCCTCACCGAATATCGATGTGCTGTCGGTCAGGTCCCAGGACATGCGAGTGAACGCGCCCTCGCGCTCGCTTTCCGGCTCGAGCGAGGTGCGCTGGTTGGACTGACCGAGCTGCCAGTCGCCGCCGATGGTCCACGGATCCCGCGTCGCTCCATACGCGAACTGATTCACCGAGCCGCCGACACCGAAATACGTGCCGCGCAACGCGGTGTTCGTGATGATGCCGCCGGGCGTCATCACGCTTTGCCCGGCGTTGTTGGTCACAAAATATTCAGGCGCGCCGTTGCCGGGCTGATAGGCGGGATTGTTCACCATGTACCAGCCATCATCAGCCCACTCGCGATGCATGCCGTAGACGCCGTCGCGGTGCGCGGACTCCGCGTTGAACAGCAAATGTCCGCGACCGTCAGCGAGCGGCATGCCCGCAGTCAACGTCGCTTGCCAGTTCTGATCGTCGCCGTACGAAGTCTCACCGCCCTCGACGTTGAACTTCACGCCGGTGTAGGTCTTGTCGAGAATGAAATTCACCACGCCCGAAACCGCGTCGGAGCCGTATGTGGCCGACGCGCCGCCGGTGACGATCTCGATGTTCTTGACCAGGCCCTGCGGAAACGTGTTGATGTCCACCGTTCCCTGCGCGAGCGAGCCCACTGAGCGCCGGCCGTCCAGCAGCACCAGCGTGCGCGCATTGCCGAGCGAGCGCAGATTCACCGAGCTGATTCCTGCCGCGCCGTTGCTCAAGCTGCGATTCGCGGTCGACGGAGCGCTGCTGCCCGATACCGAAGGCAACTCGTTGACGAAGTCGGCGATGTTGGGCTGGCCCGATGAAAGAATGTCCTGCTCGCCGATCACCGTGACCGGCGTCGGCGTTTCGTAGCCGGTGCGCGCCAGGCGGCTGCCGGTGACGACCACATCTTCAATAGGGCTCTGCTGGTCCGCCGCCATGGTGACCTCCTGGGCCGCGGCGGGCGTTGTCATAGCAAGCGCAAATAGAACGTTCAGTCCCTTGATGGGGGTGGCGATCCTCCTGATCTTGGGAGCTGGCTGGAACAATGGCGCAATCCTCTCGTGCAATGAATACATGCAGTAACGCTAGCAACAGCCGCGCCAGGGCTGCATGAAAAGGCGGTTCGCCTGCATAACGAGGGGTTATACGCACCGTGTTCGCACGCGCCGGGCGCGCCACGCACTGTTTGATCGCAATTTCGCCGGTCCGCTCTCACTCAAAGAGTGCAACTCGCGAGTTGCCAGGGACTTTTCAGTGCACGCGGAAAAAATCATGCGTGCCGCAGTGTTGTGACAATCATATGTCTGTCATGAGGTAATGACCGGCGCACGATCTGCTCGTCACGTTGCTGCGTGGCATGAAATCTGCACCCTCGGTGGCTGAATCACGACGGCGATGCAGGGGAGTTGCATGCAATCGACATTGCGCGATAACAATCCAGACCTCGGCTCATTGGGGGGCATGCATCTGCGCTACATCGAGATGTTCCAGGCCATTCTGCAGGCGGGAACGTTGACGGATGCGGCCTCGCTGCTGAACATTTCGCAGCCGGCGGCCACCAAGTTGCTGAAACAGGCGGAGCGTCGGCTCGGTTTTCCTTTGTTCGTGCGCCTCAAAGGTCAGTGGCATCTCACTCCCGAAGGGCGGCTGCTGCAGGGACAGATCGAACGCATCTTCGAGGAACTGCGCGATCTGCAGCGCCTGGTATCGAACATCGCGCGGGCCGACAAGCTGCCGTTGCGCGCCATCAGCACGCCGACCCTCGCAAACGCCATCATTCCCAAATCACTGGCGCGCCTGCGGCAGCAGCTCCAGCAAAGCGCTGTGGAACTGTCAACACAGCATTCACCCGAGATGCTCAAGTCCATCATCCTGCGAGAGGCCGACGTGGGCATCACTCTGCAGGAGCTCACGCATCCGGATGTCCGTTGCGAACATCTTTGCGAAGGGCCGCTGGTGCTGATCGCCCCGAAGGACACCTGGTCGCGCACCGCCGCCCTGCAGCGATCTCGATCGATTCGCTGTCGAACACCACGCTGCTCGGCATTACTCGCGCCGATCAGCTCGGCCGCCAGTTGCAGGCCTATCTGGAGCAGCTCGATCCGCCGGCGCGCATTTCGACCTGGGTGCAGACGTACCAAATCGCCAAGGACATCGTGTGCAGCGGCGAGGGCCTGGCTTTGGTCGACCCGTTCACCGCAGTATCGGCGGGCGCGGAGCTGCAGACCCGGGTGGTCGAGCCGATCATGAAGATCAATCTATATGCGGTGTATCGGGCTGACGGCCCGCTCAACAGCGTGCAACGGGCATTCGTGCAGTCCGTGAGAACGATCGCCGCCGAACTGATCAGCTCTCTGAGAAATCGAGAGCGCCGGCTGCACGCCGTGCAATGAGCCGCCAGTTCACGATCCTGCTGCTGTTGCTTGCGACAGCCATGGCTCACGTCGCTTGCGCTCGTGCTCAATCCGGGCACGAATCGTCGCTGTCGCTGCACGTGGAGCGAGCAAGCGTGCGCGGCGAGTGGCAAGTTCCGCTGCTCGATCTCGATGCGGCGCTGACTTTGGACAGCGATCGGGACGGCCGCATCGCCTGGCCGGAGATCGAGCATCGCCGCGCCGAGATCGAGGAATACCTCGATGCCAACTTGCGGATCCTGGCTGACGGCGTGAAACCGGGAATGCGCTTCGAGAAGTTGAGTTTCGGTGCGCGGCAGGGCGAGCCGTTCGTGCTGTCGGAGTTCTCGGCCGTGGCGCAGGACGATGTGGAGTCACTCGACGTCGACTACACCCTGCTGTTCGAGCATCGGCCCGAGCACCGCGCAGTTGTGAAAGTCATCTGGCAAGGCCTGGGCTCGCAGCGCGCCCTGATCGCCGCCCCTGGCGGAGCCAATCTGTTTTCTCGCGCCGATGCCGGCAGGACACCGTGGGTCGAGCTCCTGAAATCGGGCGTCTGGCACATCTGGATCGGCTACGACCATATTCTGTTCCTGCTGGTGCTGCTCATTCCGGCCGTGCTCCGGCGCACCACTCACGGCCGTGAAGCGGCCACGGACTTTTCCGGACCTTTTCTCCGCGTCGTCGCCATCGTCTCGGCGTTCACTGTCGCGCACTCGATCACGCTGAGCTGCGCGGCATTGGGTTGGATCGTGCTGCCCAGCCGGCTGGTCGAATCCGCCATCGCCGCCTCCGTCGTCGTGGCCGCGCTCGTGAACCTTCTGCCGCGCACGGCCGGAGCCAGCGGCGTCTGGATTGCATCTGGATTCGGACTGCTGCACGGCTTCGGCTTCGCCAACGTGCTGAGTGAGATCGATGCGGAAGGCGAACCGGCGTGGCGCACGCTGCTGGGATTCAACTTGGGCGTGGAGATCGGGCAACTCGCCATCGTGGCGGTGTTCCTGCCGATCGCCTACCTGTTGCGTACCACTCGTTTTTACAGGACCGGCGTGGTGTATGGCGGCTCGTCGCTGGCGGCGGTATGCGCGATGTTCTGGCTGTGGCAACGCGCGCTGTGAACCACTCCTACTGCAAAGATAGCTAGAGGATCGCTCTGAATGAGCTGGGGAAGCCCTTGGGTGCTGCTGGCGCTGGTGTTTCCGGTGCTTGGGTTCATCCTGCTGCGTCGTATGGCGCGCCGGGATTCGTTGCTGCGCTGGCCCGCCCTGCGGCGGGTGGAGATTTCAGGCAACGAGGTTCGCTCCGCATCGGCGCCCAAGATGCGCACTACCGTGTTCGCGATGCTCGCGATCGCGTTCGCCCTGATTGCAATCGCGCAGCCTCGCTGGGGCGAGGGAAGTTCGGAGTCGTATAGTCACACGCGCGAAGTCATGATCGCCGTCGACCTGTCGCGCAGCATGCTCGCCGAAGACGTGGCTCCTTCGCGTCTCGATCATGCCAGGCAACTCACCGAATATCTGCTCGACAGCCTGCAGGGCGAGAGCGTGGGGCTGGTGGTGTTCGCGGGCTCGGCGTTCGTACAAGTGCCGCTCAGCCCCGACTACCGGATCATCCGGGAATTCCTGCCGAGCCTCGACACCGACTACCTGCCGCGCGGCGGCTCCGATTATTCGAAGATGCTCGACGCCGCGCTGGAAGGCTTCAGCGAAACGGCCGACCGCGATCGTTATCTCGTCGTGCTCAGCGACGGTGAGAGCAGCACCGAAGGGTGGGAGCAGCGGCTCGGCCGCCTCGCGGAGCGAGAGATTCACGTCGTTGCCATCGGCCTCGGCACCGCCAACGGCGCGTTCGTGCCCGACTTGCAGAATGGCGGCTATCTGGCCGACAGCAACGGCGACGCCGTGCATTCCAAGCTGATGCCGGCAACGTTGGAAGCACTCGCGCGCAGAACGCAGGGTAAATATTTCGACGGCGGCTCGCTGCGAGACGTCGCGGACGTGAAAGCGCTGCTGGCGCAAACCGTCGAGACCGGCCGCAAGGGCAGAGTGAGCAACGCGGCCGGCAGCGCCGGCATCGAGCGTTTTCAATGGTTCCTGTTGCCAGCGATCCTGTTCGGCTTGCTGAGCCTGCTGCGTGAGTTTCAGCAGCGAACCAAGCCGCGCCAGGTCCGCAAGGAAGACGCTGGCGGTTCCTCCGAGGCGTCCGACGTGCCTGCTCGCCTCGCCGCTTGTATCGTTCTGGCCGCGGCCCTGAGCCTCCCTCCTCCGGCCCGTGCGCACTTCGATTCCGAAGCGGAATTTCAGGTGCAAGAAGTGTTCGACAGCAATCCGGCGGAGCGGCTGCGCGCCATCGCCGATCACCTTGCCCGGTATGGCTACGACGCGTTCGACCTTCGCTTGATGGTCGAAGCCTCCATTCGTTATGGCATCGACGCGCAACGCACCGGCGTCGCCATCGCCGAAGGTGTGATTCGCGACGCGATCGATGCCGCGCATCGAGGCGAGCAGCTCGACACGTCGATCGCGGACTGGTCTTACTACCGAAGTCAGCTCACCGCGATGCTCGAACCGCCGCCTGCCGAAGCCATGGATGACAAGTCACAAGCGCCCGACGCCATCATGGACGAGGAGAACGAGCGCCCCATCGTCACCGGCGACAGCAGCCAGCAATCGGCGAACGATTCGTTCGGTGAAGGTGCGTCCGCCAAGACGGATGCCGCGCTGGGCGACATGTCCGCCGACTCCGACACGGACCTGCAACGAGGCAAGAAGCCGAAACCGCCGGCGAAGGTTCGCGCTGCTGCCCTCAGAGCCGCGCGCTCCAGCAGTGGAGGCGACGCTGAAGATCCGATTCTCAAGCTCACTCGCAAGAACCTGGACGAAGCCGCGCGTCGTGATTCCCCCGGCCGCCTGCATCAATTGATGGCGCCCGAGGAGTCGCAGGCCGATCCGAATCGATTCGACTGGTAAGAGGTTTCAACATGCATCCGCTGCCCCTGGGCGAGCTCGCCGCGACGCCCTGGTCGCTCAACCCGTACTGGTTCGTCGCACTGGCGCTGGGCATTCCGGCGCTGCTCTGGCTGGCGCTTGCGTGGCGACGCGCTTTGCTGGAATGTCCGAATCGCGTGCGCCGCGCCGGCATCAGGGAAATGCGCCGCTTGCTGAAAGTCGTGCAGCACTCGGACGGGCTGCCTCGTCCTGCGCACTTGCATGCCTGGCTGCGCGTCACCGCGCGCGTTTGGAACGTCCGCACCTCGGCGCCATGTGTCGGGGAAGTCTCACAAGCAGCGCATGCGCTCAGCGGCGATCGAACCGTGAGCTCTCGATGGCGCGAGCTGTGGCAGACGACGGAGCACGGGCTGTACGGGCCCAACACGCAACCTGCGCATGACTGGCTCGAACGCGCCAAGAGTGCGGCAGCGACCGTGAACATGCCGAAGCGCGAGCGGTTGTTTCCCAATCGCCTCAGTCACTGGTTGCCTTCGGTCGCTTGCGCACTGCTGGTGTTGGTGTTTGGCCCGCAGTCGCTTGCCGATGTGCCGTGGTCCTCGCCCTCGCAGGCGAGCAACGCCGCTGCGAATGCCGAACAAGAATCAGCGCCGCAGCCCGCCGATGAATCGCTGATCGAGCCAGCTCCGGAACCGATGGCTCCGGAAGTGGCGCAGGCCGCGCGAACAGCCCTGGAAAGCCACTGGAACGACTGGGCCGCGCATCGCAATCTCGCCGCTTTCCAGACTCAGGAAGGTGAGTTGAACCAGGCGATTGCCCACGCAGTGGCCGCGTTTATCCAGCATCCGACCGGTTCGGCGACCCGCGAAACACTGCTCGCCGCTTTGGGAGAAACCGAGTCTGTGGATAGAAGCCTGCGTCGCTTGTTAGCCGGCGCGTGGTATGAGCGCGCCCCCGCTCTGCTATCGCCCGCGGCCTGGCAGCGCCTCGCGCTGTTCGCTTCACTCGTTACGGCAGCCGGCTGTTGCACTCTGGTGCTCTCTTTGTACTCGTCCAGCTGGCATTCGCGATTGCCACGACACGTACTGCTGTGGACGGGTCGAGGTGCCGCCGCCCTCGGAGCGCTGCTCCTGATCGCGTCGATCGCCGGTTGGAACGCGTATGGCGCTTTCGGTCATCCGCAAGCAGCCATTCTCGTGCAGAACGCGAATGTGACTCCCGTGCCCACGGATCTGGTGCCTACGGAAGAAACATCACCACTGTCGGCTGGCGCCGTCGTGGTGGCCGGACGCCGCTTCTTGGGATGGCGTGAGGTGAGTAGCGAACCGGAGATTTCCGGATGGATTCGCAGCGAGGCTGTGATGTCGCTCTACGCGCAGCGCTGATGAAGCGCCACGCGGCGGTGGATTCCCCACCGCCGCGTATTGCAAAGTGTCCGATCAGGTGCTGGTGGTCGGATACGTCACGTTCTTGCCGTACGGATAGAACTTGTCGAGCTTGAGATGCTTGTAGTTCAGCGCCTCCAGGCGCACCGTGCCGACGAACGGATCGTCCGGCTCGACCAGCAGGATGGTCTTCGCATAGCCGCTGTCGTAGAAGCCACGCCGGAAATGCACGCGCGACTTGATGGCGAACGCCTTGAACTGGTTCGGATCGATGCCGAGCTGCGTGAACGATTGCGGCTGCACGATCTGACTCAGGTAAGGGCTGATCACCACTACGTTGTTGTCGCCGAACTTCACGCTCACCCATAGTTGTGAGCCGCCGGCCTGACTGCTGCCGCGGGTGAGCCCGCCGCTGACGGTGTGCACTTTGCCGACCACGCGCACCGGCTTGCCCGCCGAGACATCGAGCTTGCCGCCGATTTCCATGTCGAAGTTGTCGCCGACCTTGACGCCTTTCTTGCGCAACGCGTTGATCGCGTCCTCATCGGCGATGGTGCCGATCAAGGTGTTGCTGAGCTTTTGTTCGATGATCTGGCCGAGCAGCCAGGTCGCCGCTCCCGTGCGATCGCTGTGATCGGCGAGCACGATGGGCACGGCGCCCTTCTGCATCGCCTGCTTGGCGAGCGCCACGCCTTCCTTGTGACGATGAACCTTGGTGCCGTGGACCAGCTCGTCGCGCAGGCGCCAGGCGGTTTGCCCCATGTCGTCGGCGATGTGCCTGGCGAGCTCCGGATCGCCGTTGGTCATGACTTGAAACGTCATGCCCGCGTCGGCCGCATCCATGAAGGCAAAGCCGTAATAGAAGCTCACATAGACGTCAGGCTCGCGCGCTTCCCAAACCAGCGCGCGCTGCACCAGATCCATCCACGGCGACTGGCCGGTCCATTGTAAAACCGAGGGTGTGATGATGGGCGGTTTGGCGGTTGCCGTGGTCGGTTTGTAATCGCCGCGAATGCATCGAATGAGCGTGCGAGCGGCGCGCTCGCCCTGCAGGTGGCCGTCGTAGTGAGGGTAGTACTTGATGCAGAACGCGAGATTGGCGTAGCGCAGGAACTCGTCGTCCTCGTTGCCGTGCGGATCGAAGGTGCCGGCAATGAAGCCCTTCGGGCCGATCACTTCGCGCACACGGCGCGCCAGTGTCGCTTCGGGCTTGGCAACGTCCCGCACGCCCATCGCCCCGTGCAGCGAAAGGTATGCGCCGTCAAACGGCCCCTGCGCCTTCAGATCCGCGATCATGCGTTCGGTGAAATGATCGAACGCCTGCTTGGTGATCCAGCCCGAGCCCGAACCCTTCTTGGAGCCGAGCGGCGACTCGATGCCGACCAGCTCGACGTTCGCATGCTCGCGCGCGACTTTCACGAAGCCGCCCATGTAGCCTTCCGGCGATGCAGACAACAGCGCTTCGCCGCGCGCCGGCGAGCCCTCATAAATGAAATCTTCCGTCGTGGTGTCATACGGCAGGAATGTCACCGTCTCGTGCGAGAAATGCATGCACGCGATACGAATCTTGCGGGTGGCGGCGTTGGAGCGCGCTGCTGACTGTGCACCCGCCGCCAGCGGCAGCGCGGCGGCGGCTGACCCCAAACCGAGGCCTGCCAGGACCTCGCGTCTCGAAATCTTCATGGTTCGATTCCTGTGTGAGTGGTTGTGGTGGAAAGCTTCAGGTTGGAGCTCATGTCACGCTCGGCTCGCGCGGCACGAAAATGCGCTTCATACCATGCGAGCGCGAGCAGCCCGACGCCCATGAGTGCGAAGACATGAAACAGCTCGCGGCTGACCAGTGGCGGGGCCGCGGCGAATTCGACCTTCTGCGCTTCATCGATACGGGCGAAGGCGTCGCGCACTGCGTTGGCGTCAGTCGCCCGGAAAAACAATCCATCGGTGCTCTCGGCGACGTCACGCAACAGCAACGAGTCGATCTCCGATGCGCGCATCTCGGTGCCGGTGCGATTGCCGGCGTAGTCGAACACGGGGACGGGCACCAACCCTTCGGCTCCGGCTCCGATCGTGTAGATCGCGACGCCTTCGTCGGCCGCAAGGCGCGCCGCCTGGCGCGGATCGAGCGAGCCCTTGTTACTAGAACCATCCGTCAGTAGCACGATGAACGATCCGTGCCGTCCTTGTTCTTCGGCCCTGCCCTCGCGCAGTCGACGCAGCGCCACCCCGATGGCGTCGCCGATGGCGGTGCCATCTTCGATCAGCCCGATCGACAGCCGCGCGCTCTGCTTGCGCAGCCATTCATGATCGAACGTCAGCGGTGCGAACGTGTAAGCGCGACCGCCAAACACGACGATGCCGATGCGATCGTCGGGCCGCTCGTTGATGAAGGCGGAAATGATGGGCTTGACCGCCTGCAAGCGATTGACCGTCGTGGCGCCACGCTGGAAATCCTCGGCGTACATGCTGGTGGACAGATCGATGGCGATGATCAAGTCATAGCCGCGCCGCTGGTGATCGTCCAAGGGAACGAACACCTGCGGTCGCGCCAGTCCGCCTACCAGCAGGGCGATGCCGACATAGGCGCAGACGATCGGCCAGAGCGCCGACGATGTCGCACCGGGTGAATGCCATTCGTGCGCGCCGGGCACGACTAGCGCGGGCACACTGCGCCGGCGGCGAAGCCACGCGATTACCGGCAACAGTAGTAGCAGCAGCAACCAGTAAGGATCGTGGAACGTTGCGCCGGAGATATTCACGTCGCTGCCTCAGGCCCGGGCGCCGCCGTGGCGATGGCGATGAAACCACGCGACCAAGGCCTGCAGCGGATCGTCTTCATTGCGGACCACCAGCCGATCGTCGCTGCGAGGAAACATTTCCATGAAGTACGCGTCGCGACGCTCACGCCAGGCGGCGTGCGCCGCGCGTTCGGCGCTCGATGAGGTATTCAGCAGAGTCAATCGCCCAGCCAGTGGATCGTAGGCAGAGAGCCTCTCGTTCCGCGGCAGCTCAACATCCCACGGATCGTCGGCGCGTACGCCCACAGCTTGGTGACGGTAATGCAGCTCACGCCACAGCTCGGGCATTCGTTGCGGCGCGAATGGGCCAAACCACAGCAACACGCTACCGCGTGACGCCGTCTTCTTAACGAACGACCAGGGCAACGGGCAGCTCGCCGGGCCGCCGAGCGATGGCGCCGGCTGGCCCAGCAGCATCGCCGCAACCCGCATGATGCCTTTGCGACCGGGCAACGCGCGCTGAAACCATGACTTTCCAGGTGCGCTGTACAACAGGGCGACGCGGTCGCGGTTGATGGCGCCAATCAGCATCAGTAACGCGGCCGTCTCCAGCAACGTCTCACGTCGTGTGCGGCCTTCGGATCCGAACTGAAGCGCCGGCGAATCCTCGAATATGAAAGTAACGGTGAGATCCCGCTCTTCGACGAAACGCTTGCGATACGGCTCCCCCAGGCGGGCGGTCACGTTCCAGTCGATGTCGCGCGGATCGTCGCCCCATTGGTATTTGACGACTTGATCGAACTCCATGCCCCGCCCGCGAAAGGCGGAGCGATACTCGCCGCTCACGGTCGTGTTGACGGCGTGCCGCGCTCGCCATTCGAGCCGCTGTAGCAGCGCCGTCGGCGCCGAAGGCATTGGAGTCACTTGCGCCGACATCTCAGCCATCGCGTCCGCCGCTCTCCGGTACCGGCGTCTGATCGAGAATGTCTCTGAGAATGCGATCGGCGGACAGGCCGCGCGACTCGGCCTCGTACGTCAAGCCGACTCGATGGCGCATGACGTCCGAGAAGACCTCCTGAACCAGCGCCGGCGTCACGTAATCGGCGTCACGCAACCAGGCCAGCGCCTTGCTCGCCTGAAACAACCCCAGACACGCTCGAGGCGAAGCGCCGTACGAAAGTGTTTTCTGCGCGCCGGACGCGATGGCGCGCGTCGCACGCACGAGCTTCACAACGTACGCTTGCACGGACTCCGCGACGTGGATGCGATCGACCAGCTGCCTCAGGCGCAGCAGCTCATCGCCACTGGAGACCGACAGCAACTCGGGATGCGATGTGACGGAGCCCCAGCGCTGCACCATCTGCAACTCTTCCAGCTCGCTCGGGTAATCCAGCAGCAGCTTGAACAGGAAACGATCGAGCTGCGCTTCGGGCAACGGATAGGTGCCTTCCTGCTCCACCGGGTTCTGCGTGGCCATGACCAGGAACGGGCTGGGCAGCTCATACGTCACGCCACCGAGCGTGACCTGTCGTTCCTGCATCGCTTCGAGCAAGGCGCTCTGCACTTTGGCAGGAGCACGGTTGATCTCGTCCGCGAGCACCAGATTCGCGAAAATCGGGCCACGGTGCGGCGAGAAGCGGCCGTCGCCGGGCGAGTAGACCATCGTGCCCACGATGTCGCTCGGTAGCAGGTCGGGGGTGAACTGAATGCGCTCGAACTGCATGCCGAGCGCTTGCGACAGCGATTTCACCAGCAGCGTCTTGGCCAGACCGGGCATGCCCTCGAGCAGCACGTGTCCGCCGGTCAGCAACGCGATCTGCAGCCGCTCGATGATGGCGAGCTGTCCGAGCACCGCCTTGCCGATCTCGCCGCGAACGCGGCTCGACCATTGCGCGCCACCCTGCTGGCCGGTCTCGACGTGCACGTGACTGACTCTTTCGCTACGCATTGCTTCGTCTCACATCAATTTCGAGTTCGGGGCCTTCGACCTCGGACTGCGTCGGCTCATCTCGCGCGGGCGCCGAGGCTTGCAGCTCGCCTTCCCATCGAGACACCACAGCGGTCGCGATGCTGTTGCCTACCACGTTGGTGGCCGAGCGCCCCATGTCCAGGAAATGATCGATGCCCAGCAGCAGCAACATGCCTGCTTCCGGCAAGTTGAATTGAGTGAGCGCCGCCGCGACCACCACCAGCGAGGCGCGTGGCACGCCGGCGATGCCCTTGGATGTGAGCATCAGCACCGCGATCATGGTGACCTGCTGAGCGATGCTCACTTCGATGCCGTACGCCTGCGCGATGAACATGATCGCGAACGTGCAATACATCATCGAGCCGTCGAGATTGAACGAATACCCGACCGGCAGTACGAAGCTCGCCACGCGATTGCTGCAGCCGAAGCGCTCGAGCTCCTCGAGCGTGCGTGGATAGGCGGACTCGGAGCTCGCTGTCGAAAACGCGAGCAGCACCGGGCCGCGGATGCCGCGCACCAGGCGCAACACGCCCGGCCCTACGAACAGCACGCCGAGCGCAATCAGGATGCCCCACAAGATCGCAAGTCCCAGGTAGAACTCGCCGATGAACAGACCGTAAACGCCGATGATGCCCAAACCCTCTTTCGCCACCGTGCTGGCCAGCGCGCCGAGCACAGCGAGCGGCGCGAAGTTCATCACGTACCCGGTGACCTTCAGCATGATTTGGGCCAACGCGTCCAGCACCTCGACCAGCGCGCGGCTGCGCTCGCCGAGGGCCGCCATCGCCGTGCCAAAAAATAGCGAGAACACCACGATTTGCAGGATTTCATTGCGCGCCATGGCGTCGATGGCGCTGATCGGCAGCGTGTGCTCGATGAAACCTTTCAACGACATGCCGCTGGCCTGCATGCCCGAGCTTGCACCTTCATTGGGCAACGGCAGGTTCAATGCCCTGCCGGGCTCGAAAATCTGCACAACGATGAGGCCCAGCACCAGCGAGATCAGCGACGCGCCGATGAACCACGCCAGCGCCTTGCCGCCGACCCGGCCGACCGTTGCGATGTCACCCATTTTCGCGATGCCGACCACCAGCGTGGCAAACACCAGTGGCGCGATGATCATCTTGATGAGCCGTAGAAACGCGAACGGCAACAGTCCGATGGCCTCGGCAAAGCCGGTGGCGGCCGCTTCGGATGCGCCGGCATGCACGGCGTAGCCGAGCACGACGCCCAGCACCAGGCCGGCGACGATGAGTGCAGTGAGCCTCTTGGATGTCATCAGCGCCTCGACCACAGCATCGCCGCGGAAACACAGCGTCTGGCGAGAATGTCGGTCGGATCGACCAACGTCACTTGCTTGCCGCTCGCCGTGACGCGCTCCGGCTCGGGCAGCAACAGCGGCAGCTCGGTGCAGCCGAGTACGATGACCTCGACGCCCTGCGCGACCAGCTCTTCGATCGCCGCGTCGACATCGGCTACGCTGGGGCCGGTGGTGAAGCCTGCCTTCACGCCCCGCGGCCCATAGATCGCGTTCATCACTCTCGCCTGCAACGGCGGCGAGGGCACGACTTCCTGCAGGCCGTGGTCCTCCAACGCCCGTTTGTACACCCCGCTCGAGACGGTGCCGTCGGTGGCGAGCAAGCCGACCTTGCGCAGCTTGGGAAACAGCTCGCGGATATGCTTCACCGTAACGGTGAGCATGTTCATGATGGGAATGTCGAGCTCGGATTGAATGGCTTCGACGAAGGCGTGCGCCGTGTTGCACGGAATCGCGATGAGATCCGCTTCACCGGCTTGCAACTTCTTGCAGGTCGCATACAGCGCCAGCGTCGGATCCATGCCGTCGCCCACCAGGTGTTCGGTGCGATCCGGAATCTGTGGATTCTGCTCCACCAGCAACCGCAAGTGATCCTGGTCCCGGGCGGCCGGAGTGTTACGCACCACCTTGTCGAGAAAGTCGACCGTCGCCGCGGGTCCAACGCCGCCGACCACGCCGAGCTTGAAAGGCCGCTCGATCCCGGCCGCGGGATCGGCGACCAGATGCTGTGCATACACCCGATGCGGATCGAGCAACGGCACCTGCACCTGGGCCAGCTCATTCGCCACCAGGGCAAGCTCGGTCACGCCCGGCAACAGCAATTGCGCGCCCTGCGCGATGAGATCGGCGCAAGCGTCGCGCAGCAGCTCGATGGAATATCCACTGCGGCTGCCGCTCTTGATGCCGTCCCTGCCGTAAACGGCTTCCGTGACCAGGTCGACTCCGCCGCGCGGACGGGCGTACAGCAGCTCGAATTCCTCCGACCGGAAATAGCGCTCGAACAAAGCGCTGTCACGCAACGCCGCCGTTGTGAGCACGCCGATGCGACGTTGCCGTGGAAACGTCGTGCGCACGTGATTGCACAACACCTCGATCATGTCCGCGATCGGCAGCGGCGAGTTCTCCTTCAGCTCCTCCATGAAGCTGTGGCTCAAGAAACAAGGCAACACCACCGTGCCGATGCCTCGCGCCTTGAAGCTGTCGATTCTGTTGAAGATGTACAGCATGCGCGCCGTGTTGGCGGCGCTCGGGCCGTCGCTGCGCGTGAACGGACGTTGTTCGAACACGATCTCGAACTGGCCGGCATCGACGTGTCGCTCGGTCGCCTCGATCAGCTTGGAGAGCAGATCCGCGTCCGCTATGGGCGACAGGCCGCCGATGATGCCGAACGACCGTTCGCGCCTCACTGGTAGACTCATGGAACTTTCGCGTCACTTCTTCCAGGAGAGCGTGCCCACACCGGCCTTGTAACTGACCGTGGTGCCGAACGGAGCGCTCACTTCCGCGAGATCCTTGAAGATCTGCTCGGCATCGGCCGCCGGCGCAGGATAGGGCTGACCCCGCTTGCTGCGAGGCTGGCCGAACCCCAGGGACACCGGGTGCAGGCGCACTTCCTGCAACGTGCGATCGTTGTCGTAAACCACTTCGGCGATCACCGACTGCCAGTACTTGCGATCCGCGGGAAATCCGACCGTGTCGTTCTTGGAACGCTTGCTGAAGTAATCGCTGGGCAGCGACGCATGGCTCAGCCCGGTTTTCTCGTAGTTGTCGGCCGGCTGCAGCTCGACCAGATCATTTTCGAAAATGAAGTTCGCGAGCGAATAGAAGATCGGCTTGCCCTTGTAAACCTCGATGCCGCGCAGGATGTGCGGACCGTGACCAACCACCATGTCGGCGCCCGCATCGATCATCGCGTGCGCGAACTCCACCACGAACTCGGCCGGCATCCAGCGGTCTTTCGGGTTGGCGGATTCGTGCGCATGGATGCTCACCACTACCCAGTCCGCCTGCTGATCTGCATCGCGCACGCTCGCCTGCAGTTCCTCCAGGTCGGTCTTGTTCGCTCTCGAGCTGATCTTGATTTCGTCGCCGACCACGTACTCGGCGCCGCCAAACACCAGCGTACCTGCAGCGCTCTCTCCCATGTTCGAGCTCATAGGACCGCGCAGGGTCGAGAGCGTGTCGTATGTTCCTTGCGGAACCGTGTACGTGACGGTGTGGCGCAGCGGATTCAGGCCTGGCCGACCGGGCATATCCTTGCGCTGCGCGCCAGCGACGATCGGCGCGGGAAAGCTCGAGGAGGTGGAAATCAGCGCCACCCTGCCCTTCGGCGTGTCGAGATATCCCGGCTTGCGCGCCAAGGCGAGATTCTCGCCGACGCCGGCATAGACGAAGTTGGTTTTTGCCAGCGCCGCGACAGTGCTGCGCATGCCATCGACGCCGTAGTCGTTGACGTGATTGTTTGCAAGGCCGAGCAGATCGAAGCCGGCCCACGCCAGCTCATCGGTGATGAAGCGCGGCGATCCCATGTAGGTGCCGCCGCTCTGCTGCGCGCCGGGTAGATTGAAATCGTGAATCAATGTTTCGAAGTTGGTGAACGCCACGTCCGCCTCGCGGATCAGCTCGAACATGTCCTCGACGCCTGGCGCCCGGAAGGTCGACAAGCGGCGATTGATGATGGCGTCGCCGGTCAGCGCGAAGACTGTTTTGGTCTCCTCGCCCGCGGCCGATTCCCAGCCGCGGGCCGGACGCGACGGCGACGCCGCGTCCGCCGCCTGGGCGGCCAACAATCCCAGCAACACTGCTTTGGCAATCCGATTGATGTTTTTCATTTAGAAGTTCTTCGTCAGTCTCAAGGTCCAGACACGTCCCATGGCGACGCTGTTGTAGACGGCGGAGTCGTAACCGGCGGTGTCGGTGGTCAGCGGCGCGTCCTCGTTGGTGAGGTTCTTGACGCCGACGCGCACGTTCAGGTCGCTGAGCCAGCTGTCGCCGGCCGGCGTGAAGGTGTAGGCGCCGAAGGCGTTGAAGGTGACGGAGTCATCGACGCGCCAGAAATACACACCGTCGATCGGATAGACGTAGCTCGGCCGTCCCAGGGCTTGGTAAGTCGCCTCGCTGATGCTGGCGCTGGTGTCCGCGTAGTCCCCGATGTAATAGGCGCTGATGCCGGCCGACCAGACGTCGTCCTTGGACCAGGACACGTTCACCGAGCCGCGCCACTTGGTCGCGCCGTTCTTGCCCAAGCGGGTTTCCACCGCCGCGTTCGGCCCTGCCTGCCGTTCGTATTTATCGAGATAAGTCGCATCCGTGCTCACTGCCAGCCGACCCCAGTCGAAGCGCGGCGAGTTGTAAGTGATATTGAAGTCGTAACCTTCGATGGTCGCACTCGCCAGGTTGGAGTACGGCGTGTAGGTGACCTCGAGAATGCCGACCGGAGCCAGCCACTGAGACTGCGGGCGACTGGCGTTGTATGCGGCGAAGAACGCGCGATCGTCGGCGGTGATGGTGGCGGAGCGCTGGATCAGCGGATCGCCGGCATAATTCTCCGTGCCGCTGCCAAGATCGATCTGATCCAACGGCACGCCATTGGCCAACGCGGCTTGCGTCGCCGCGAGCAGCATGGCTGCGTCGTTGGCGCGGATCTCTTCGGCGATGGGGCTCGCGATCAGATTCTCCTGCTCGATCTTCCAGTAATCGACCGACATGCGCAGGCCCTCGACGAACGGCACGTCGAGCACGAAGCCGAGCGTGCGCCCCTCGGCAGTCTCCGGCACCAGGTCCTGATTGCCCTCGATACCGGTCTGGCGCTGGAACTGACCATCGACCGGCAGGCCCGTAACCGGACCGCGATACGGATCGAAGTACGAACCGACGGTGAAGCGGGTCGGATAGTTCATCACGCTCAGGTTCGGCGCGCGGAACCCTTCGTTGTACGACGCGCGAATCATCAACGCATCGACCGGCCGCCAGTCGAGCGTGAACTTGGGATTCGACGTGCTGCCGAAGTCGCTGTATTCCTCGTAGCGCATCGACGCGCCGAGTTGCAGGCGTTCGATGCCCGGCATGGCGTTCATCGAGCCGACGATCGGCACCACGACTTCGGCGAACGCCGCGGCCACGGTCCGGTCGCCGATCACGTCGCCGGCCGCCGAGGCCTGCACGAAATCGTTGCCTTCCGGATCGAGGCCCAGGTCGTTGATGCCGTTCTTGCCGGCGAACTGCGGGCGCACCAGTTCGTAATCATCCCAGCGATGCTCGGCGCCGACCGCGATCGCGATCGGACCGCCGCCCAGGTCCCACAACTCGCCGTTGACGCGCGCATCGATGCTCGCCAGGACATTACGGCCTTCCTGGTGGAAACGCTGCACGAACCCAGAGGTGACCGACTCGGGATTGGTATAAGGCGTGGTCGCAACCACCTGCCCGTTCTGTACCGCGAAGTTATATCCGAACGGGTTGTATGCAGTGCTGTCCGTGAGAGCCGTCTGCGCATGCAACGCAGTTTCACGCACGGCGTTCAACGAGTCGTCTTTGGTTTCGGCGCGCGAATACACCGCGCCTGTTTCCCACGACCAGCCGGGGGCGATGTCACCCCGCAGCCCCAAAGTAGCCGTCACCGCCGTGGTTTCAACGTCGATGGTCTCGGGGCCGATATCGGTGAAACGTTTGGAAACGATCGTGACCGATTGCGGCGTTCCCACCAGGCGTGGCGTGCCGTCCGCGTTCGGCGCGCCGGTCGGACTGTAGAAGCGCGATCCGTACGGGTTGTAGGGATTGTCGGCCGAAACCACCAACGGCGCATCGGAGTTGATGCCGTAGGCAACCGGCGGCCGCACCATGGTCGAGTCGGCGCGATACAAGGCCAGGTTGCCGAACGCGCTCAGGCTGTCGTTGACCTTGAAATCCAGCGCGTTGAACCAGTTGAACCGCTCTGTCTCCGGCACCGAATAACCATCGGCGTTGGTGTCATAGTAGTAGCCGAGCTCGGCGCCGGTGCGACTCGGCGCGCTGTTCTTGATGCCGATGACGCCGCCTTCCATCGGCGTGAGATACATCGTGGCAGTCGACGAGCCGACGCGGAACGAAGGAAAGCCGCTGGACGCGTTACGATCGAAGAACGGACCGTTGGCGGCGTCGAAGCCGGGCGCGGCGACCGCTCGCTTGTCGGCGTCGGTGGCGTTCGGCAGGTCCGAGGTCTTCAGCTCTTCGCGCTTGAGATAGTCGAAGGTGGAGATCCAGTGCAGCCGGTCGCCGAAGGCATAGTTGCCGTGCGTGAGCGTCAGGCCCATGTCGGAGCCCGAGCCGATCTCGGTGATGCCGGTCTGCACCTGCAGCTCGTTACCGACATAGTCGCTGTCGGTGACGAAGTTGATGACGCCGGCAACGGCATCGGAACCGTACACGGCGGAGGCGCCGTCACGCAGGATATCCACTCGATCCAAGCCGCGAGCAGGCAGCGTGTTGACGTTCACCGACATCTGCGGCACACCGTCTTCGGTCGAGGAGATGCCGTGCGCCGCCACCCGGCGGCCGTTCAACAACACCAGCGTGTTGCCCGAGCCGATGCCGCGCAGGTTCACCGAAGAAACGTCACCTCGTGCGCTGACGCCGCCTTGATTCGAGTCGTTGATGGGAACGTTGACAACCGCGGGCATCGCGGTCAGCAGATCGACGGGCGTGGCCGCGTCGCGCAGTTCCATTGCTTCCTGGCTGACGATGGTGACCGGCAAAGCCGCATCGTCGCTGCGCTTGATGCTGCTGCCTGTGACAGTGACTTCCTCCAGCGGCGGCGTGTCCGCTGCGGTGGCGTTCTGCGCGCCTGCCGCTTGCGCATGAGCAAGCGCGGCAACAACGGCAAGCGCAACTACGCTGCGGGAAGATGATGGCTCAGTAGCTCTGGACACGGCGAAGCTCCCCAAAGTTTTGCTGTGTTGGCCCCCGTGCTCAAAGCTAACCAACACCCCTTGAGGACTGCGATGAAAAGGCGCGCCCTGGCTATAACCTGCCGTTATTCTCCGTGCTGGATTGCTTCATGGTGAGGCAACAGGTCCCGGGTGGCGACCTGTTTAGGTGCTCGAGGAGCATTGCAACCGCCAGGAATGACCGGGCCTTTCCTGCGGGTCCTGTTCCGCGCTCTAGAAATCGACAGTTGCTGCGCGAGCAAGCGGCAGCGCATTCGGCGGAGGAAAAGGTTTGTTGAACAGGAACGCATCTGGCGAAGGCCCCATGCGTGACAGCCTATCGAGTCGCGCCTTGCCTTCGGCAATCGTTGGGCGATGTCCCGCCTCGACCCACCACAGCGCCAGGTGAAAGTCCATTCGATCGAACCATTCCCGGCGGCGACGCATGATCTGTCGGTGAGCCTCGCTGCGATAAACGAAGCGCGCCAGGGAATCCACGTCCTTCCACACCGACATGTTGATCGCGACATTGGGATTGTCGAACGCCTGAATGTCCAATGCGTTGTTCCCCTCGCCCACCAATCGCCAGATAAAGCCCGGCGCAGATTCCGCTAGCGCGTTGACGCGATCCAGTTCCGCAACGAAACCGGCGTTCACGGGATCGGACATGGGCACGCGAAAGGTCGCGATATTGATTTCGGCCAGCTGGTACTGCATCTCGCCTCCCTCTTCGGAAATCGAGGAGCGAGCGTATTGGGCAAGGATGCGAGGCGTCTTGAAGAAAATTACCCTGTGCCGCTGTGGCACGCACGGCGGAGGTCAGCTGCGATACTGGCCCGGTGTCGCGGCGACGAGTCGCTTGAAGCTTCGTTGCAAATGAGCCTGGTCGGAGAATCCGGCCGCGAGCGCCACTTCCGCAATCGGCCGCCCGCGACGAAGTTGCGAGCGGCTGAACTCGATGCGGCAGTTCGTCACGTACGCATGAGGTGTCATTCCGTATTTGTCATCGAAAGCGCGGATCAAATACGAAGGCGATAGATCGGCCGCTGCGCAGATTTCCTCCAGCTTGATCGAGCGCATGTAGTTATCTCTGATGAATTCCGCCGCGCGCGCCAGACCTCGATGCCGGTGGCTTGGCGAGCTCGGAGCGGGACTCAGCACCTGCTGCACGGTCGTCATGAATGCCTGTGCCTCGCAGTGCTTCTTCAGACTGTCCGCTTGCGGATCGGTCAGCACGTCATGAAGGCGATATAACCCGGCATACAGGCTTGGATCTGTCGTGGCGGTTGCCAGGAAAGGTCCAAATCCATCGCTGCAACTGCTGCCGAGCGTCTGCTGGATGGCGGTCAGCCAGGAGACGTCGAAGTACAACATCCGGTAGGACCAGGGGCCGCTACCGTCCGGGTTGCACGCGTGTGCGTCCCCGGGATTCATCAATACCACGGTGCCAGCACCGATGGCCTGCCGCGTTTTCCCGTTCAAATAGATGCAGCGGCCGTTCGTGACGACACCGATGGAGAACGTTTCATGCGCGTGCTTTCCGTAACGGACGGTGCGACCGTCATCGATCGAACGCGCCTCGACGAAAGGCAACGTGTCGTCGTGCCAGAACGTCGGTTCAGATGGTTTTCGTACCAGGGTGGCCACGCTGTTCGTCCATCACATCCATGATTCCCGGATGCTACGGCGGCCATTGTACCGTAGCCGGGCTCCGGCCTTGAATCAGGACTGCTTGTCTAGCTCCGAATTGCCGCCGGAACCGTCTGCCCGATCCACGGCGAGGCTTTCTCGTAGGCGTGGCCGATCTGGAGCACCGCCAGGTCGGCGTGCGTGGGACCGATGATCTGCATGCCGATGGGCAGGTTGCTCGGGCCGCCAAAGCCGGCGGGAGCAGAGAGCGCAGGCAGGCCGGCCATGGTCACCGGCAACGTGACTTCCATCCAGCGATGGTAAGTGTCCATGGTCCGGCCGGCGATCTGCGTGGGCCAGCGGAGATCGGCATCGAACGGAAACACTTGCGCGCTGGGCAGCACGAGGAAATCGAATGTCTCGAACGCTCTGCGGAACGCCTCGAAAATACGAGTGCGCCCCAGCTGTGCCTCGGTGATGTCGCGGGCGCTGAGCTTGCGATAGCCGTCCACTTCCCAGATCGCTTCGGGCTTCATCATCGCCCGCTCGCTGGGCCGGTCCGCATGCGGCAGAAGGTCGGCGCCAACGGACCAGTGACGCAGCGTCACCGCGGTCCGCCACATCGCGTCCGCTGGTTCGGCTAACGTGGTGGCCTCGACGGACATGCCGATGTCCCGGAACGCCCCGAGCGCTTTTTCGCAGGTTTGCAGCACGCCCGGCTCCATCGGCAATGCGCCTCCCAGGTCGCCGAGCCATCCGATCCGCTTGCCCTGCCACTGCCGATCCAACGGTGTGGCGAACATGGCGGGATCTTCCTTGAGCGAGAAAGGCGCACGTGGGTCCGCGCCTGCTTGCACCGACAATAGCAGCGCCGTATCGCGCACCGTCCTCGCCATCGGTCCCGAGGTTGCGAAAGTCTGGCCGAAGACATCGCCCGAAGGCACGGATGGCACTCGCCCGAACGATGGGCGAAAGCCGAACACGTTGTTCCAGGCAGCCGGGTTGCGCAGAGAACCGCCGAAATCGCTGCCGTCAGCTAACGGCATCATCCGCAGTGCCAGCGCCACGGCGCCGCCGCCCGAGCTGCCACCGGCAGATCTGCTGGGATCGTAGGCATTGCGCGTCACACCGAAAATCGGATTGAAGCTGTGCGAGCCCAATGCGAATTCAGGAACGTTGGTTTTTCCCGTGAAGATCGCGCCCGCCGCACGCATGCGCGCGACCACCAACGAATCCGCTTCAGCGACATTGTTTCTAAAAATCGGCGAGCCTCGGGTATGCGCGAGGCCCCGCGCCGCGGCGGTGTCCTTCACTGCATGCGGGAAGCCGTGCAGGGGTCCGCGAAACGAACCTTTGGCTGCCTCTTCATCGAGCGCCGCGGCTTCTCGCAGCAGCAGATCGCCGTCGCGACGCGAAACGATGGCATTGAACTTAGGGTTGAGCGCGTCGACTCGCGCCAAATGCGCCACCATCAACTCCCGACTCGACAGGTCCCGGCGGCGAATAGCCGCCGCCAGATCGACAGCCGTCATCCCGAGAATGTCACTTCCCTGCTGCGACCCGTGCGCCGGTGTGCTGAACGTTTCACCAACCATCGCCACTGCCGGTAGCGCCGCAAGCAATTCTCGCCTGGTCATCTTCGTACGCTCGCCCATCATCACTGGTAAGCCCTGTTTCGTGGCCGAAAGCCGGCCGCCCCGGTCAAGGGTTGAAGTTCCAATTCAGCGTGATGCCGAACGTGCGCGGACGATTGATGAACTCGTTACGACCCGTGCCCGTGGTGAAGATCCCATATCCGAAGGTCACAGCGCGCCGATCCGTGAGATTGGTGACAAACAAGCCGAGATCGAAGCGCCCGAGGTCGAAATTGGTGCGTACGTCGAACTGGTTGTATCCGGCCACGCGAACGAACGGCTGCTGCAGCGTCTCCGGCGCATCCGACAGATAGCGGTGCGACAGGATCACGCTCGGCGAGAGCACGGTAGCGAAGTTATAGGTCAGGGTGTTCGAAATCTGCCATTCCGACGCGCCCGGCAGCTGCGTGCCATCGAGCAGCGGCGGCGAGGCGATCATGACGGTTTCCGTCAGTTCGGCATCGAGATAAGTCACGTTGGTGGTAAAGGTCAACGGATCGATCGGCCGAATCGCCGCAGCAAGTTCCACGCCGCGACTGCGAGCGGTGCCTGCGTTCGTGCCGTAGGTGAAGTTGTCGGGACGGACCAACCGCACCTGGATGTCTTTCCAATCGATGTAGAACACGCTGGCGTCGATCTGCAGCAGGCCGTCCATGAGCAAGCTATGAGAGCCGAGCTCGTAGTTCCACAGCTCGTCGGAGTCCCAGCTGCTCGGCGTGTCGAAGCCCGGCAGCTCCGCCACGGTGTTTGGATTGCCGAAACGGAATCCTTTGGAAGCGAGCGCATAGATCGTGTGGTCCGAATTGGGCCGATATGCGAGCGAGATCTTGGGCACGAAGCCATCGCCAAGGGCTTCGCGCTCGGGAATGAACACGGGGCCGTTCGGCGCCTGAATGCCGTAACGCTCCAGGCGCAACGCATAGCGCGTATCGAACAACCGGCCGCCCAGCGTCAAGGTCCAGACTTCGGCGAACGTCAGGCTCGCTTCACCAAACAGCGCTTTTTCGTAGCCGTTGCGGAAACTGTAGCTGCGGTTGAAGAGGTCGCCTTCCAGCAGCGCTGGGTTGTAACGCGCGGAGAGAGCATCGAAGCCGCCCGGCGCGTACGACAACGTCGCGACTCTGGATTCGGTATCCGAGTACATCGCGCCGACCACCCACTTGAGCGCGCCGCCGTCCTTGGACGACAGCCGCGCCTCGATGGTTCGCATGTTGGTCGTGAAATCCTCGCGCGACAGCACGCCGTTGGGCACGAAGTTGCGGACGGAATTCGACAACGAGACGTCGCTGTCGAGAACGTGATCTTTGTCATGGGTGGACGCGAGCACAGTGAGATTGGCGAAGCTCACGTCCTGTTCGAGCCGCAGCGAGTGCAGCTCGATGGTGTATTCCGATGGCACCGCAAAGCGCGTCGAGCGGTGGTACGGCCCGAACGTGCTCTGCACGGTTTGGAAATCTTCGAGCTTGTTTTCCTGGTACAGGCTCAGCAGCGACAGCGTGGTCGAGGCCGAGGGCGTGAACACGATGGATGCGCGCCCACCGTTCACTTCGGTATCGTTCGAGCCGTCGACGCCGGTGCCGACGTTGTCGATGTAACCGGCGTCGGTGCGCGTCGAACCGACGACACGCACCGCCAGCTTGTCCGCGATCAGCGGCATATTGAACATCGCCTTGGCGGTGTAGCTCAGATCGCCACCCGAGTGGTCGATGCTGCGCACGGTGGTTTCGGTGCCAGCATTGAACTGCGTGGGATCGGCGATCTTGACGATGTAATTGACGGCGCCGCCGAGCGATGATGAGCCGAACAGCGTGCCCTGCGGACCGCGCAGCACTTCGACCCGATCGAGGTCGAACGTATCGATGTCCGGAATGCCGGACGCGTAACTCGGCTCGGACAACGGCACCTCGTTGATGAAGTAGCCGGTCGGCCCCTGCCCCTGGTCCACACCGGCGGTCGTGCCGATGCCGCGGATGGTCACGGTCGACTGACCGGAGGTACCCTCATTGAAGACAACGCCGGGCAGGCGGCCCAGATAATCGGCATTGCTCTGCGCGCCGATGGCCGCGAGCTGAACTCCGCTGGTTGCCGATGCTGCGCCGGCCAGGTCGCGCAGACGCTCTTTACGTTTGGTCGCGGTGACGACGACTTCTTCGAGGCCGCTCCCGGTGGATCTGGCAGCGGGTGCGTCGCCGCCGCGAACTGCTTGCTTATCGCCGCTCTGCTGAAACGCCACCTGAGAGACGCGCATGCGCTCGCGCGACGTCGCGTTCGCAGGCAGGCTCGATGTGGCGCCGGCCGGTCCTGCCTCGATGAGTGGTACGATCGTGATCGCCTTGTCACCGAGTACGCGATACGTGAGCCCGGTGCCATTCAGCAAGCGACGCAGCGCTTCGTCGGTGCTGAGCTCGCCTTCTATCGACAGGGAACGCAGTGTATCGACGATCTCGGTGCGATAGAGCACCTGGAAGCCATGCTCTCTCGCCAATGTTTCCAGCGCCGGGCCCAGCTCCTGAGCACGTATGTGTGTCGAGCGTTTGATCGAGGCCCAGCTCTCGGCCGCAAACGAGAATCCGACCACGGACAGTAACAGCACACCCACGCTTGCCGATTTCACGAGCACTCCCCGCCTTGTGACCAGGCTTTTGATGACCGCCATCCGACATGACGATGGCGTTACAGGGGACATAGGGTGCCGCTGGCAGGAAAGTGGATACCGGAACGTTCGAGATATTTGTTGCGCACGAGCCGATCAGCGCAAGGCGATCACGACAGTCGCCTCGCTCTCCTCGATTCTCAACGCCGGTTGCTCGCGTAAGAACTGCAGCAGCAACGTTGGATCGGTGGAAGCATACACACCGCTGATACGCATCTCCGCCAGTGACGGATCGCCGATGACCAGCTGGCGTGCGTTGTGACGATTGAACTCCTCGACGACGTCGGCGAGGCGCGAGCCGGAGAGCACCAGCGAACCTCGTGTCCATGCAGTTGCCGCGGCAATGTTGGCCGGCGCCGGTTGAAAACTGCTGGAGTCATCTGTCCTCAGCTGCTCGCCCGCATCCACGAAGATCTCTGGCGGGGCGACTTGGATGGCGGACACTGGGGAGATCTCGGGACTCGTGCCAGCCAGCGAGCTGACCGCGACTCTGCCTTCCAGCACTGTGACCGTTGTGGCGCTTTGCTTGCGATCGACGTCGAATACCGTGCCGACGGCGCGGACGGAGAAATCTCCGCTGGTCACCACAAAGGGGCGCTGGGGGTTCTTGGCTACATTGAACAGCGCCTGCCCTTCCAGCAGTTCGATATTTCGGGCGCGCTCCGTGAAACGCACTTTCAGGCGGGTGCGAGAGTTCAGTTGCACGCGACTGCCGTCGGCCAGCACCAGGCTGCGCTGCTCCCCGATCTCTGTTGTATATGTGGGCTCACGCCATCGCTCGTATCCGATGAATGAACCCACTGCGATCGCGATGAACGCAACACTCGCTGCGGCGGCCAGTTGCAGGCGCGAGCGAGCCGCGGGGCGTGAGCGGACGGCAGTTGCTCCGGTACTCGTCAGGGAAATGACGTCGGCGCTGGCCTTCCGCGCCCGCTCGACGAGGTCCGCCGAGCTCGACTGCCGCGAGGCGTCGACCAACGGAGCGTCATCCCAGACTTCGCTGACCTCCAGATAGGCGCGCAGATGCTCGGGGGACTTGCGCACCCAGGCATCGAAACGCTGTTTGCCGGCCGCATCGACATCGCCCATGCGCATATCGACGAACCAATCGCACGCCTCCTCGTAGATCTGCTGGTTGAAATCCGCGCTCATACGTTTACTCACACCCGATCCCTCACTCCTTTGGCTCCAACCGTTGCCGACAATGCAGCAACGCCTTGGCCAGATACTTCTTGGCCATGGGCCGGGACACCCCGAACTGCTCCGCGATTTCCTCGATGGAGAACCCGTCGCGACGATGCAGCACCAATGCCGCTTGCGCTCGGGGCGAGAGGTCCTTCAGGGCTCGCTCCAATTCCTCCACGCGTTGCTGGGTCTCGGTCTGCGCGGCCGGGTCGTTTTCCGGGACGGTTTGCACCTCGGCCAGCACGTCGAGAATGTCGAGCGCGCTGCTCTTGGCCTGGCGAAGGCGATGCTGGTACAGCACGTGGTTGGCCAGAGCGAACACATAGGCCTCCGGCATTCGGATACTCTCGTGGTCTTCCACCCTCAGCAGGCGCAGGAACACCTCCTGCACCAGGTCCGCCGCATCCGCTGCACTCCGGACTCGCGCCAATAGGAATCGCCGCAACCGCCTACCGTGCTGTGCCTCGACGGCGGCTATGAATGCCTGTTTTTCTTCCAGGGTCACTGACTCCCGCTCCACGGACATTCCGCTCCGTAGTGCTAGGGTAGTCGAGCGCGAAAAGTGGATACCAGTGCGGCGAAAATACCTGATCGAGGTACGGTTACAGCCTGGCCGGAGTTCGTCTAGGCCTCGAGGACATCAACCTGCGGGCGGTTCGATCTGCCAATAGGTCGCGTAGCGCTCGTGCGCAATCCGGTAGTAAGGGATCAGTCGCACAGTCTTCTGGTCCGCCGACACGAGCAAGAATTCATTCGCTGTGTCACCACGACGGATGCTCCGGGCGACGGTATCGGGATCACCGCGTAACTGTGGTGGCGTAAACGGTGAATCGTTGTACTTCCCGATCCGCCGTTCATTGACGATGATGTCCGAGCCCTCGCCCAGCCCCTCACGTCCCAGTGCCGCCGCGAGAACCAGCGGACCATAGGTGAAAGCGACGATGTCCGGGGCCGACGGCGCCGAGTCGGTGGCGACTTCCATGATGAGCTGCAGTTCGATCTCATCGCCGCTGCGCCACTGGCGCGATACGTCGACATAGCTGCTCGGAGTGCTCGAGCGCGCCGCATCTTTGCCGTTGACGAGCACGACGGCAGCCTTGCTCCAGCGCGGATGGCGCAGTTTGAGCGTGAACTCCGCCGGCTGGTCGAGCTGCAGCTTCAACCGGGTCCCGGCTGATTCCGGGAAATTCGTTGTCTGTGTCAGCACCACGCCCTGCTCTTGCCAACGCACGGTGGATGGAATGAACAGGTTTACATAGAGAGAGCTGACGTCGTGGAAATAGATCGAATCACGATACTTCACGTGATTCTCCATGCCCGTGCCGGTGCAGCACCAGAACGAGTCCTCCGGCGTGTGGTACAGCTTCATGTAGCCCGGCCGTGCGCCCTGAAAATAGGTCGCCATCCCGCTGTCCGGATCTTGCGATGCCAGGATGCCGTTGTAGAGCGTGCGCTCGTAGTAGTCGGCATACCACGCCTGCGGATCGTGCATGAACAGCGCTCGCGTGAGCTTGAGCATGTTGTGCTGGCAGCACGTTTCGGACGCCTTGGGGGAGAAGACGTGCCTGGCGAAGTCCGCCATCGGGAAGAAGTGTTCGTTGTCGCCATGACCTCCGGTCGCGAACGAGCGCGTCAGAGCGACTGTTCTCCAGAAGAATTCCGCAGCGTCGTTGTACCTGGCATCCCCGGTGACCTCGTAGACGCGCTGAAAACCGACGACCTTCGGGACTTGAGTGTTGGCATGCAGACCGTCGAGGTGATCCCGGCCCTTGGCGAGCGGCTCCAGCAGGGCCTTGTGAGAAAAACGCTGCGCCATCCGCCGGTAATCGGCATTACCGGTCAGCGAGTAGAGATCTGCGAAGACTTCGTTCATCCCGCCATGCTCGGTGTCGAGCATTGTCTCGAACTGCGCATCGGAGAGCGGCCGGGTAGCATCGACCGTCCAATCCGCAAACTTCAGCAGTACGGCGCGTGAAGTATCGCTGTGGGCCATCAACGTCGCATCGCGAAGCCCGGCGAAGATCTTGTGTAACGTGTACCACGGAACGCCGGTGATCTTCTCGCCACGCAAATGCGCTTCGACCAACGCGGGTCCTTTCGGGAACGCACAGACCAGCCCACTACTCGAGGCCTTCTGGCAGGCCGCAAGCTCGTCCGCAATGTATTCGATGCGTTGTTTGAAGCGCTTATCATTTGTCGAGCGATACGCGAGCGCGCACGCCGATAGATAATGGCCGAGAGTATGGCCGTGACAATTGATGTCCGCCCAGGTGTCCACGGACTCCCAGCCTCCGTAAACCGGCGCCTTCGGCTTTAATCCCGCATTCACGCGGAAGTTGTGCAGCATCCGGTCCGGCTGGAGTTTCAGCAGATAAGCTTCCGTCATGCGTTGCGCATGCAGGAACGGCCCCTCGGCCAGATCCACAGCACTCATATCGAACGCTTGCAGCTTGGGAGCCGCCCCGTCCGCCTGCTTGGACATTCCGAACACCGGCGTCGGCGCCACTGCAGCCCAGCCGGTTATGAGGCTCGCATGAGCGAGGAAGCGGCGGCGAGACGAGCTTGTGCAGTCGTGTTCTTTCATGAGCGATGTTACTTGACCGCTTTGCCCGAGGGCTGGTTGCGATCGTTCACCGACTGCTCGATCAGCGTGGCCACTCCCCGAGGATCCTCCTGTTGAGCGACGTGCCTGCCCGGAAAAGTGCGAATGGTCCAGCCTCGGGCAACGGCTCGCTGCCAGCTCTTGTCCGTCTTCGCTCGCTGCTCGGCAGACTGGTCC
The DNA here is from genome assembly GCF_016801985.1 of Steroidobacter gossypii. GTDB lineage: Bacteria > Pseudomonadota > Gammaproteobacteria > Steroidobacterales > Steroidobacteraceae > Steroidobacter > Steroidobacter gossypii. The sequence goes on from NZ_JAEVLS010000004.1 coordinate 138,031, forward strand.
TTGGGAATGAAGGCCACATAGGTCACTGGCAGCGCCAGGGCGGCAGGGTTCTTGTAAGAGACCGGCTGGTTGAAGCACTTGATCGAGTGCTTCACGCTGTGCGGCGGCGGTGTGCCGGGCTTGACCCAAGGCACTTGCATGAAACCGTCGACGAAACGAGTGGGATCCTGCTGCCTGCCGCCAAACAGATCCCACAGCGACATGCCGTCATCGGGCACGGCGGCGTCGAGAAACACGACGTGTCGAATCCGCTCGGGAATCCGATCCATCACACCGGTGATCACCATGCCCCCGTAACTATGGCCAGTGAGCACGATGTCATGCAGGTCCTCGTACAGAATCAGATTGACCACATCGTCGATGTGGGTCTGCAGATCGATGTCGGGACTGTTGAGGTGCTCACGCTCGCCGAGGCCCGTGAGCGTGGCTCGGTAAACGGTGTGACCGTCGTCGCTGAGGAACTTGCCTGTGCTCTTCCACTCCCAACCACCGGCCGTGGCGCCGTGAACGAGCACAAACGTGTACTTCTCGCTCGCCGCGTAGGCGCGGGACCCCAGAGAAACACAGATCAGCAAGGCAACCAGCAATGCGAACACACGAACCGCAGTTCGTGTGGTCGCAAAGTACATCTTGTTATGCGCCACTGCTTTCATCCCGACGAATCGCTGCGGCAACTCTATCGGGCGTCCACGGTTCTCGCAATAAACTCCTACAAATAGATGGCATCCAGTGAGGCTGGCGGCGCGGCTCTCGACCGGCTACTTCATCGGCGAGTAGTCCGTGGCCTGAACGAACGTCGATTCCACCTTGAGCACGATCTTGCCGTTCGCCTCCGAGGCCGCCCTGACCTGTTTCCATTCGGGATCGGCGAGGAACGCAGCCCAGCTCTGCGCGGCGGCCTGGCGGCTCTTGTGAGCCAGCAGATATACGAGCGTGTTGCCCGCCCGCTCCGGATCTTGAGGTGTCCAGTAGGCCACATTGACCATGCCGTGGCGCTCGAACAGCTTCAGGGTGTGCTCACGAAATCTTCGATGCAGATCTTCCAGCTTGCCTTCGGCCGTGGTGTAGGTGCGAATTTCGAACACACGAGACGTGTCCTCATCGGCGCGCGACGTTGCGACCATTCCGAACGCCAAGGCCATCACGGCAAGAAACGGCAACTTCATGGGACTGTACCTCGCATTGTTCAAATGATGAGAATCAGCAGGTCCGCAAGATGCGGTTGGGATAATCGTAGCACCGATCGTCACATTGGCCTCGCGACCGGCAGTTGGAAGCATACTGCTGGCATGAAACTGAAGCATGCAGGCTATGATGTCACGGGGGTGTCGATGGCCTCGTCCGACGACAGCAATGCAGCGGATTCGCATCATGGAGCTGTGTCGCGCACGAATGCCGGCCACACGGGTCACCACTTGTGTCGGTGATGGGGAGTGAGACCGGGTAGCAAGCGAACGGCTGGGCTGGCAGTTCATCGCTGTTGGCAGTCGCCCGCGCGGGGAATGTGAGCATTGGTTGCCGGATTTCTCCGCCCCTCGCTTGCTGCCGTTTTTGCTGGGTTGATTAGCGCCTCGGAGGCTCGACGATGCAACGTGGAATGCGGGTGGTTCGAGCGATGGCGCTCGGCTTGCTATATATCTCGGCGATCTGCGGCGCGCAGGGAAGCCAGACTTCGTCGCCAGCGTCCTTCGAGCCGCCGCTGCGGGACCTGTGGGCTCGGGGCTCGGAACGCTTTCAACGCCAATGGCTCATCGCCGGTCCCGTCGACGTCCAACTCTCGGTGAGCGTCGACCCGTCTGCACTCAAACCTGCGGCCCGACAACTCCTAACGCCACAAGCTCCGAGCGTCCGTTGGATGCCGCATACGGCGTGGTCCGATGTGACTGATCTGAACGTCAGTCCGCCGCGTGCCGTGGAGTACGGCGATGAAATGGTCGATCGCTTCGTCTTCGCGGCAGCGTCGATGTCGAGCACGGACGGCGGCCCGGCGGAACTTTCGATCGGCAGTGACCGCCCGTATTCCGTATGGCTCAACGGCACGTTGATTCACACCAGACAAAGTGCCGAGGCATTTTCACCTGACCAGGACCGAATCCCAGTCGAACTGACACGCGGTGAGAACCTGGTGTTGCTGCGATTTCACGAGGCCAGCGTCGGCCCGTCGCAGTTCTCGGTACGCGCAGTGCCTCCGGGCTCGGCGTTACGGAGGATCGATGAAGTCACGCCCTCCGTGCTGCCCTCGCCGGACGACACGCTCGCAGTAAGAACTCATTTCAAAACCGAGCAAGAAGCCGTGCCCGTGGTGGTGCAGGTCATCGCCGCAGGCGGCGACGTGGTCGCGCGGCAGTCCGGCGCGCGCGGTGAAGTCGTCAGATTCGATGCCACTGCCTGGCGCGACGGAGCCTATGAGGTTCGCATCTCGACACAAGACGCCTGGCAGCAAACGCAGGTCCGCTACCTTCCCTGGTACAAAGGCGATCCGATGGCCGCCGCGCATAGACTGATCGCGGCTGCCGACGCCGCCAGCGACGATGTGCCCGGCGATTCCCTGCGCATGCTCGCCGCGCTCGCAAAGGATCGTCTCGGCGGAGCCCTCGACAAGGCTTCGCGTTCATCCTGGCCACTGATCCATTCGGCATTGATGGAATTCGAGGAACTGCAACTCGAAGCGCAAGGCCGGATTGCAAGAGCGCGCCCCAGCGGTTTCGTTCGGATCGCCTATGAGGACGCCATCGACGGCTCGACTCAGTTCTGCCGTGCGTACCTGCCCGCGGACTATTCCGCCGCCAGGCCATGGCCCTTGATCGTGACGTTACATGGCTTCAATCCCGCCAATCCCGAGTACGTCGACTGGTGGAGCATCGAGCAACGACATCACCGGATCGCAGAAACCAAAGCAACCATCGTGATCGAGCCTCACGGCCGCGGCAACGCGCAGTATCTGGGGATCGGAGATCGCGACGTCATGCGCTGTCTCGACGAGGCAAAACGCCGCTTCACCGTCGATGCCGACCGCGTCTATTTGATGGGCGAATCGATGGGCGGCCACGGCACCTGGGCAATTGCCACCAGACATCCGGATGTGTTCGCGGCTGTCGCGCCCATCTTTGGCGGTTGGGACTTCCGTATCAGCAACATCAGCGGCCCGTCCACCGCACCGCCGCCGCGGACGAGCTTGGATGCGTTCTCACTGGAAAGGGGCAGCTCATTTGCAAACGCCGAGAGCCTGTTGCATGTCCCGCTGCTGATCGTCCATGGCGATGCAGATCCTGCGGTGAACGTCGAACACTCGCGTCACGCCGCGCGCATGATGCAGCGTTGGGGATACAACGTCCGCTATCACGAGATGCCGGGCTGGGCTCATGAAGATCTCGGGCAACACTCGGCCATCGCGGATTGGATGCTGACGCACCGGCGCATCGCTGCCCCGAGGACCATTCGCATCCGCTCGACTGATCTCGCCGGCGCGGCCGCCTATTGGATTCGCGTCCGTACTTTTCAACGTCCGGCGGAAGTCATACGTGTTGCAGCGGAGGTGTTGGAGCCCGGTCTGGTACGCATCGATTCATCGAACGTCGCGGCGCTCACGCTCGATCTCCCCGCATCGCTGCGAGACCCGATGGGCAAGGTCCAGATTGTGTGGAATGGGCAGACCCATCAGCCTCGCGAACCCAGCGGCGTCATCGAACTGGGCACCCGAGCTTCGTCCGGCCTGCATAAACGTGCTGGCCTCGAAGGTCCGCTGCCCGCGGTGCTCGCCACTCCGTTTGTGGTGGTCGTAGGAACTGTCTCGCCGGAGGAACGCATGCGCGAGCAGATCCAGGCTCGAGCCAACGCCTTCTCGCGGCAGTGGCACAGCTGGCAACATCAGCCGCTGCGGATGATGAAGGATACCGAGGTGACGGCCGAACACGAGAAGGCCTATTCACTGATTCTCCTCGGCGGGGCGGACGCCAATGCGGTCACGCGACGGATCGCGAAAAAGCTGCCCTTCTCGGCATCCCGCAATGGCATCGTCGTCGATGGCCGCAAGTGGCCAGTCCAGGACTCGGTGCTGCAAGCGATCTATCCCAGCCCGCTAGCCGCGGATCGCTATGTTTACGTGATCGCGGCAACATCGGCGGACGGAATGTTTTTCTTCAGGCCGCAGCTTGTGCATACAGTCTTCGGCTATCCGCTGACGATGTTCGATTGGATCATCCAGGACGGACGCCGGCCTCCTCCTGGAACGCCGAATGTCGCCGATGCGAACGTCGCCGTCGGGGTGTTCGATGCCTCGTGGCGAAGCGCGGATGATCGCTGGACCAAGGCTCGCGATCCACAGACCGCATCGCAATGGGCGCTGCGCCGTGCGCCGACGAAAAGCGGCGTCGCTTCGCCAAGTGCGCTGCAGGCCGTCGCCGGAAAATACGAAATGTCCCCCGGCGCGATCGTTACCATCAGCGTGCAAGGTGACAGGGTCGTCGCCGAGCCACCCGGCGGCGAAATGCTCGAACTCGTGCCTGAGGGCGACACGATGTTCTCGCGACACGACTCTGGCGAGCCTGTCGAATTTATTCGCGACGACGCCGGCAACATTTCCGGTGCGTTCGTCGAACATCAGGGCGCACTGCTGTGGGCCAAGCGTCTTCCCAATCCATGAGCGCCGGCAAACGAGCGGCGCTACGAAGGTGGTCGATGGGGGGGCATCACCTTTTCGGAGGCGAAGTAGCCGGCTGGCGCTCAAAGCACGATCCGCACGCTGCGTTCGATGAACCAGAAGCTCGCGGTGACCCCGGCCATGTAAGCCGACGCTCGATATAGGGAGAGCGGCAATGCCCGAACGTACCTCTGCCACAATCCCGTCAGCGCCAGCACGGCAGTGACGAACACGATCTGCCCTGTTTCCACGCCCAGGTTGAACGATACAAGCGCCAACGGAAGCGCGTCCTCGGGCATGCCGATGTCCTGCAACGCCGAGGCAAAACCGAAGCCGTGTAACAGCCCGAAGCCGAACGCTGCAATCTCCGGGTGAAGCTGTGTCGAGCGCGTTCTTCCCGCGCGCTGCTTGACGATTTCAGCCGCCAGGAAGGCAATCGACAAGGCGATGCTCGCTTCGACCGGAGCGCTCGCGAAACGCAGCCAGCCGAATGTCGTGCCTGCGAGCGTGAGCGAATGCGCCAGCGTGAACGCAGTGATGGCGAGCAGCAGGCTCTTGCGCTCGTCGATGAGCATCAGGAGGCAGAGCACGAACAACAGATGGTCGAATCCCAGCAGAATGTGCTCGACGCCGAAACTGAAATATGAGGCGGCGATTGCAAACACGGACTGCTGCGTGGGAATCTCGACGAAAGGAGTAGCACCCGTGACTCGCAACAACCTGGGTGCCCCTGAGAGCGGCTCGAAGCGCACGATCACATCGGTCAGCGTGGTTGCGAGATTCTCGAAGACGATGCGCCTGCCGGCAATCCCTCCTTCGCAAACGATGCGCTGTTGCTCGATGGCGGCGGCATTGACGAGCGTGCCGCGCGTCACACCAAGATTCCGGCACGATGTGGGCATCACGGCATTGAGCGCCAGGCGCATGTCCCCTTGCGCCGGAGTCTTCCACAGCACGTCGTAGGTCGACGACTCGATTTCACGTATTTGCAGGTAGGCGGGACGAATCTCGTGCGCCAAGGCCGGCGCACAAGTCGTCACGAGCACCGCGAACGCAATCGCAATCGTAACGAGCGTCCGCATCAACACGCGTTACTCTCCGCTGGTATGAATCGTATCGAGGGGATGCCTGATCTTCGATACGTCGCTGGCCGCTGGTTGAGCGAGGTACATTTCTGGCCACTCGACCGCCACTGAGTACCGTTGGCGCAGCCGGGCCAGGAACTGCTCGCGCTGGTCGCGACGGCGCGCTTCGATCCAGTCGGATCGCAATTTGCCGCGAATCTCTGCGAGCTCCATGGTGCGCGCCGGTTCTCGCTTCAATACCGATATGAGGTGTGCGCCAAGCGGCGTAACGATCGGCCCAAACCAACCCTCCCCCGTATGCGCGAAAATCGCATCGGCAAACGTCTCGCCGAAAAGCGCAGTGACGCCCTGGTGCGTCGTCGACGGCAAAGTGGATGGCAACATGGATGGATCGCCCAACCTGCTCGCATCCGCGCCGGACCGCAGCTGCTTCAGCAGTGCTGCCGCCTCCTCGTTCATGCGCGCGCCATGGACATCGGCGCTCGCCATGACCTGTCGAAACGAAATCCGTTCTGGCAGTCGATAGTCCGCAGCGTGCTCGGCCAGCCATCCCGCAAGTTGTTCGTCCGTGGGCTCCTCGCTGGCTTCGGCTTCCTCGGCTAGAAACTCGAGCTTCTGCCGCATGCGTCGACGGACAATCGTGTCATCGGCATCGAGCCCCATGGCGATGGCCTCGCGATAGGCGATTTCCTCGTCCGCGAAATCGTCCACGAGCGCCTGCAACTCCGCACGGCTCGGCAATCGTCCAGTGAGTAAGCGGTAGCTCTCGGCCAGCTGATTCACCCGCCCCCTCGAGATCGTGATGAGCTCAGTGGAGATCTGAACGCTGCTCCCGTGTATCAACTGGTTTGCGACAAACAGGACCAGGGCGATGCTGAGGAACTGCAACAGCGGCTCGCGCATGGCGCGCGTCAACATGGCCTTCGCGCCACGTTCGGCGCGCTCATTGAACTCGTCAGTCGACATGCTTGGTCGGTACGAACCAGATCGGCGACGTATAGGCACGTTCCTGGATCGTCTTTGGGAGCCTGGGATTCGGTGCGACTCCGGCGCGGACCGCATCCCAGGTGGACCAGCGACATGTTGGATTCTCGATCACCCGGGCGTAGTAGAACGCTTGCTGGCCCGGTTCGAACTCGGGATCGCTCCAGCCGCTGTGCAGCTGGCCAGCGCCTTTGTCGCGAGCGATCTCGCACGTGTTCAGATCGACCGTCGCGCCGTTGTCAGGACAGCGCTGCGTTGTGGCGTCGACCTTGCCTCCATCGGAACAGACCACATCGAAGACCTTCTCGTGCGCTTTGCCACTCGCGTCGAGCCAACCCTTGACCATCTGGATGCGCTGAAGCGGCGCAGAATGGATATCGCGCATCGCAATCACCACGAACTGGGGCTTGTGACCCGGCTTGCCGACGAGATCTCCGCCCATTGGCACTGCATTCTCGTAGGCTCGACGCACCCCGTCGTCGGTGGCGAGATTCACTCCATCCAACTCATAGCCACCGAACAGGCGCACGCGAATGCGCGGGCCCGTCGTAGCAAATGTTTCCTTTCGCCGGAGCGCCGCGAACAGCGACTCGCGCGTGTTCTGCTCCGCCCATATCCCGGTGAGCCCCGCCGATCCCCAGGTCGAACTGACCGGCACAGTCTTGCCCGCCGCATAGAACTCATCCCAGCTCTTGTAGTCGGCCGGCGGAACGGCGCCACGACGATCAGGCGATCCATCCAGCGCGCCGACCTTCGAGAAGTACTGATCTTCTTCGTAGGAGCCGGCAGAGTTGTGACTGTCGCTGCCCGCGACAAAACCCAGCTTGTAGGGATTGGCGCCGATCTCACGCTCGATCTCCATGCCGCGCTTCAGAGCGTCGCGCGCGTAGCCGCCCTCGAACTTCGTGATCTGCTTGCTCACTCCGATGTACGAAGTCATCAACTCGAACCCGGCGAGCTCGTCGTTCGGCGACAGCAGCGGCATGGTTTCGGATTGACCCTTGGCCTGCGTGATTTCGACCAACGGCTCGTTGCGCGAACGCAGCTCGGCGTAGGCGCGATCGATCGGCTGGCCATTCCACAGGGTCCGCTCGAACATGGTCCCATCGGAACCATTGCCGTTGTGAGGAATCGATAGCACTTCCATGCCCTCGGCGCGCCGCTGTTCCATCCAACGCCATAGATCCTCTGGATTCTGCGACTCGAGCGCCGAGTACGGCATCGCCGGCGCGCGATCGCTCGAGAAGATGACGTTGCGATGCAGGTTGCGCAGTTCCGGCATCGATGTGAACTCGTAGCCGATGAAAGCCGTGAACTTGCCAGGCTCGTTGTTGCGTTCGGCGCTGCGCAAGGTTTCCTGCCATGCCGATCGAGTTGCAGACAGGTCCGAAAGTTCGGGCAAGCGCTTGCCGCTGCTCAAACTCTCGGCGAAGCGTGCGAAAGCGGCGAGGATGCCGGCGCGCTCGTTCGAGAACAGATCGCGCGCGTATGGAAGTTTGGAATACGTCGTCCCTGGCGTATCGATGGCCTGAACCACGCCGAGATACTCGGCGTGGTCGGTCACCGCTAGGAAATCCAGCGGCGCGTGGCTGAGGCGCAGATCGAAGCCCATGGCGTGCTTGATCGTCTGCCCTTTCGCATAGGCGTACGCGTCTTCCGGACTGGCTCGCACATTGAATACGTAGGCATCGAACGAATTGCGCGTGTGTAGATGCAGATCGCCGAAATAGACATTACGCAATGGATTGGCGGGAGTGGCCGCGGCGGCGGCTGTTCCATCAGCTGCCGCCGCGCCCCGCGCTGCCGCCGAATCCGTCGGTCCCGGCTGCACGCATGAAGCGAGGAGCAACGAGACAGCTAGAATCGCCCCCCGCTCCACCATCAGAACGTCATCCTGAGGCCGATCTCGGCCGTTCGGCCCAGCGGATTCGCAGTCCACGGATCGTAGCCGAACTCTTCCTGAGCTGGCGGCGGATGGCGGTCGAAGGCATTCGCCAGGGTTGCAGAGAGCGCGAGGCCCTCGTTGAACGCGAAACGGTAGGTGAGATCGACGGTGATGAAGTCCTCCCCGTTCTCGCCATACTGCACGCCGGGACGCTCGTCCTGCACGGCCGACACGTAGTTCACGGCCGCTCGCACGTTGTGACGATCGAACCGATAGTTGGCATCGAAATTCGCCCGCCATTCGGGCGCGGCCTGCGCGAAAGTGGCGAAGTTCAGATTGCCCAAGCGGTCATCGCCGGTCGAAACGACCACGCCGTCGAGCAGCGTGCGGCCGGTCTTCAGCTCGGTGATCATCGTGGCATTCAGGCCGAGCGACAGATCGCCGGGACCGACCGGCAGGTCGTACCGGCTCTGGAAATCGAAGCCGTTGGTGGTCTGGCCGGGTCCATTGCCATAGCGCGTGGAGATCGACGAGAACGTGCCAACGCCGCTCATGCCGACGGTGCATCCGTTATTGAAGGTCACGCGATTCAACAGCGGCTGCACGCTCGGATCGCAGGTCGTGATCGTGTTGCCCGGTCCGTTGAACACCAGGCTCGCGATCTGGTTGGGATCGGCGACCTGATCGATCTTGTCCTTGGTGCGGATGTCGAAGTAATCGACGATGGCCTGGAATTGGTGACCGGCTGCGAAACCGTCGCTCTGCCAGATCACGCCGAAATTCCTGGCGGTCGCCGTTTCCGGCTTCAGATTCGTATCGGTGATGAACTGCGCACCCAACCAGTTGCCGGCGGCTGCCGTATAAGTGCGAGCAGCGACGGTAACGGCGCCGGGCACGGCGCTCAGCGGCGGTGCTTGATAGTTCGTGCCATACGAGCCGCGCAACGACAGCGGCCCCCAGACATTCCATTTACCCGCGAGCTTGTACACGGTGGCGCCGAGACCACCCTCGAATTCCTCGTGACGTGCCGCCGCCTGGAAGTCCAGGTTCGAGAGCACCGGCAGGCGCAACTCGGCGAACCCGGAGTATTGATGGCGTCCCAGCGAGACTGGAATCTTCGGGGCAAACAACACGAAGGGTCCGGGGGCATCCGGCGTACAGCCACGGAAGTTCGGATCGGTGGTCGGTACCGGCGAGGCCGGCAGGTTCGGCGATCCAGGGCCGTTGCCGCTGGTGAATTCGCTGGGCCATTCGCACGCGAGACTGCCGTTATAGATCGGATCGGGGATGTCCTCGCGACTCTTCACGTCGCGGTACTGTCCCCCCAATGCCCAGCCGATCTCGCCGCCCGGCAGATGCACGCCACTCATGCCGTCGAACACCAGATCGACGGTGGTGTTTTCGTTGATCGTGCGGGTGGCGCGTGGATTGAACAACCAGCGCGTCAGCTCCAGTGAGTTCTCCGCGCCCGCCACATAGTTCGGATTGCTCAAGCCGAGAATGGGCTGACCTGCGAACGAAGTCGAGAACGGATTCCACCACATGCAGCCGTTCTGTCCGGCCGCCGCGGGATTCTGTGTGCCGAAACGCGTGGGATCGAGATCGGCCGCCTGGCAGTTCGGTCCGCCGAATCCGTTGAGCGCTTGTTGCAGGCGATAGCCGATCGTGTCCGGGTGAGTGTTGAACGCATCCGAATGGTTGTAAGTCACCGCGAAGTCGTAACCCACATCCTTCGCTACGCCCGCCCAGTCGCCCAATGTTCCATTGACGCCGGCCGACAGACGCCAGATTTCGTTATCGATGCGATCGGGCACGCCGAAGCCCTTGCCGTTGCCGAAAGCGAAGTTGCCGCCGTGACCAAGCAGTCGATACGTCACAGGCGTGAAGCCCGACGCGCCGGCGATACCGTTGCGAGCTGCAAACTCCGCCGCATAGGGATTCTCGATCGGCACGTAGATCTGAAACGTCGAGCCGGTCGCCATCGCCGGGCCTCGCACCATCGGCTGTGCAGGCGATGCGAAGACCTGCGGCGAAGTCACGCGAGCGTAGGAGGCATCGGCATGAAACTTCATGTTGTCCAATACATCCGCATTGAGCTGCAGATAGCCGCGCCAGATGTCGTTGTCTTCGACCAGGTTGTAATAGGGGATGTAGTTGTAGGCGCAGGTGAAATTGTTGTCGTATCGGCCGCCGACCGCTTCGCATGACTGGCGCGTGAAGTCGGACACGATGCCGCCCACCGGCGCACCGAATTCACCATCGATGGTGGCGGTGGGTACCGCAGGCAGTGCGCCACGCGGCACCCATCCCGCGAGGTTGGTCAGAGTCGACCACGGTGCGGGGTTGTAACCGGCTCGGGTGGGATCGAGCGAATCACGAGTGAAATCCCGTTCCAGGGCATGCAGTCGCGAACGATGCTCGTACTCGACCGATGCGATCAGATTCACGCGCCCTTCGCCAATGCCGCCGAGGACGCCCGCGGAATAGTCGCCATCCGAGCCATCGATGTACTTGTATTGCGCGCTCATATCGAGACCGACGAACCGATCGCGAGTGATGAAGTTCACCACGCCGCCGATGGCGTCGGCGCCATAGATCGTCGCCGCGCCGTCCTTGAGAATTTCGGTGCGGGCCAGCGCCAGCGACGGAATATTCGCTGTGTTGATGTCCATGCGGCGGCCGTTCAGCAGGATCAGCGTCTTGTCGGAGCCCAACCCGCGCAGGTTGTAGTTGACCGAGCCGATCAGGGTCGGTCCGCCGAAATAGTAGGACTCGCCGGTGGTGGGTCCGGCGATGGTCAGACTCTTGGCGAATTCGAGAGCGGTGGGCGCGCCGCGCAGTTCGAGGTCTTCCTGTGAATACACTTCGACCGGCAGCGCGGTGTCCACCGCGGTGCCTCGGATGAGCGAGCCGGTGACCACGATTTCGGTCAGGGTGCTTCCTTCATCGACACCTGCCGGCACGGATTGCGCCCCGGCCGGGCCCGCGCCGGTCACACCGAATAGCAGTGCCAGGCCCGCAGCCCCGAATAACGCGAGTTTCATGCTCATCCCCCTGTTGGTCGCCGCTCGATCTTCTTTAATTCACTCGTGAGTTAGTAATAAGCACCCACGACCGGTCAAGCCATGCTCCCAAGTGAGCCACCAAGTCGCACCGATGTCAATATTCACTCTCACGCTTGTGAGCAACATTCGCCAGCGCGATGTGTTGGCAAGACGCCCTGCTCCCCGGAACCGGTCAACGCAACTTGTGAATCCAGACGGTCAACACCGCCAATGTGGCCGTGACCCACGAGCCGATGAACATCCAGACCGATGGCGAGGTCGGAATGGGTGCGAACGCCGAATGCTCCCGGACCGCGCCGAAACAGGCGAGGCACAGCGCCGCGATGGTGATCGCATATGCGGTTAACACCGGCCACCGGCGCGGCACAATGAATTGATGCCGCTGCTGGCGACTGACGTGCAGGTACGCTCCCGTGAGCGACAGCCCGCTCATCAACAAACCGAACAAGAACCATAGGGTCTTGCCGATGAGTCCTGCGAAATTGCCGAAGTGAAGTGGATCGGCGGTATCGACCCAGCGAGCAGGCCACCCCAGATCGCGCGCCGTCCTGACGAGCAGCGGATCGCCGGATGACGCATCGACGACCACTGTGTTCGCACGGTTGCGCACGAGCACCGCATCGCCTTGCGCATGCAAGACGCCGACATCGCCATAGTAGCCACCGGGCAAGTACATCTGCTGGAACTGAAGCTTCGGCGCAGCCGCTTGCGCGTGCTCGAGCAACTGATCGGTCGATAGCGTTTCGATTCCGCTCTCCCCTCGCATCGGCGTGATCTCGGGATAGCCAAAGTCCACGCCCGCGAACTCGACCAGATACCACAGCCCGGTGATCGCCATTAGCGCCAGGAACCAGAGACTCCACAGTCCGGCAAGCTTGTGGAGGTCGGACCAGAACGCACGCGCGGTGCTGTGGATGTGCAGAACAAAGAAGCGCTTCCACCAACGTTTGTAGAAGACGAGCGAGGTGACGAGCGAGGCGACCAGCACCAAAGAAAAGCTCATCACGAAGTAGTAGCCATACCCGCGCGCGCCCGGATCGAACAGCGACATGTGCAGGCTGCGAAAGAAACGTTGCACATTGAAGTAGCCGGTCTGTCCGGTGACTTCCGCGGTGTATGGATTCACGTAGGTGCGCAGCAGCTTGCCGTCCGGCGTCTCCAGCCAGAGCTCGGCGGCGTCATGGGGCGTTCGCGGAGCAATGATGGAATCCACCCGAAGATCGGGATAAGCCTGCTCGGCGGCCCGTTGCCACTCTCCCCAGCTGCGCATCTCGCCGGTTGGCGCGACACGCTCGGCGGGATTCAGCAGCCAGTCGATCTCTTCGCTGAATACCGCAACGCTGCCGGACCAACAAATGACGAACAGCAGCAAGCCGGCGGTGACGCCGATCCAGGAATGCCAATCGAACCAGCGGCGAGCGCGCAAGCGAGCTCAGAAACGCAGGGTATAACCAAGCGTCGCGCGACGACCTTCGGAAAGGTAGTAGAAGAAGTCGCCGCTCGCCTGGTTGGTGACGTTGACATACTCCTCGTTCAGCAGATTGGAGATACCCAGCGCCAGACGCCCGCGGCCCAACGGGTAGCTGCTGGTGAAATCCACCAACGTATATGAGTCGGTGTTGAGGAAGCCTTGCGCTTGCTCGGCAGCATCGTATTCGTCCATCTCATGGATGTAGCTGACCTGCACGCGATTCTGCCAATCGACGAATGGCCGAAACTCTACGTAGCCCGTGATCCGCAACGGCGAAAGCGTGTCGGCGCCGAATGCAACGGCGGGCGCGCCCGGCTCCTTCGCTTCGCCTTCCTGATAGGTGAGCAGCGAACCGACCGTCACATCATCGCGGACGCGCCAGTCGAAGGTGAGCTCGGCGCCATACAGTTCGCGCTCGAGGCGTAGTGGAATCAGTGGGCACAGCGGCTGTCCGACGCAGCTCGGGTCGGCCTGCAGATCGGCGGCCTTGTCCGAAGTCGAGTAGAACGCCGCCGCAGAAAACGCCACTGCGCCGAGGTTGCCGCGCACTCCTATTTCATACTGGTCCGACGCGTCCGCCTCGAGATTGATGATCGCCGGATCGGACGCGCCTCGAGCGGCTCGACCGAACTCGGAGATCTCGGCGCCCTGGCTGAAACCGCCGTAGACTTGCAGGGTTTGGGTCAGGTTGTAGATCGCGCCCACGTTGAACAGGGTGAGATCGAAGTCCGGCGTCTCACCTGGTGTCGCGACTCGCGGCAGCGTTGGATCGTACCCGCGGTCGCCCACTTCGCCCGAGAAGCGCTCGTGGCGCACACCAGCGGTGAACTGCCACCGTCCTACCTGCCAGCGCGGCTGAGCAAACGCGGCGTATTGATCCAATATGACTTCCGGCGACACATAACCGATCACGGCGCCACTGGCTGGATCGACCTGCGGTCGGTAATAGCTCTGCCGCAGCAGGTCGACTCCATAGACCAGTTCGAGATCGCCTTGGGACAGCTTGAACGTGCGATTCAGCGCCGACCGGAACCCGAGTCGCTCGTTGTCGGCGTCGCTGTCGAAGTAGAAGACTTCACCCTCGAAATACTCCGCGGAGCGCTGGATCAACTCTTCGTCGTGATAGTAGACGGAAAGGTCGAGCGCATGCCCGAGAATCTCGGGATGGGTGTAACCCAAGGTCACGACAGCTTGCGTCGTTTCGGCTTGTTCTTCGTAGGGATTGCCGGGCTCGGGAACGAAGACCCGCTGCGCAAAGCGCGCTCCGGAAAGTTGGCTACCGTCCGTGGAATACACATCGTCCGGATCCTGCTTGAAAAATAACGCCGTGAACTTCAGCTCGCCGTCCTGAAGCCTGGTCGCGAGCGACGCATGCGCCGAGACTTCATCGAATGTCGTTCCGGGCACGACGGTTCCATTCGGGTCGCGGCGTACGCCATAGCGGTTGTAGGCGACGCCCGCGTAGTAATCCCACGCTTCCAGGCTTTGCCCCATCCCGGCGTAGACGTTGTATTCGTGCGAAGCCTCACGCTCGTGTGGATTGAAACTCCACTGGCCGACGACATCGGCTTCGATTTCGTTCGAGCGCGCCTCGCGCGTGATCAGGTTGATTACACCGCCTGGCGCGCCAGCGCCATAGAGCGCAGTCGAGCCTCTCACGACTTCGATGCGCTCGACGGCGTGCGGGCTCAAGCCGAACAAACTGCCGCATGTGGAGCGGCGAAGGTTGTCGTTGGTCGGCACTCCGTTGATCAGGAACTGCGCCGCACGCCCTCGGATATTCATACGGCAGCCATTTCTGAATTCACCCTGACTCACCGTGAGCCCCGGGACGGCGACATCCAGAACCGACAGAACGTTGGTATCGAGCGCTAGCTGCTCACGGATCCGCCGCTCATCGACGACGGATACAGAAGCTGCGATCTCGGAGATCTCGGCGGGCGCGCGACTGCCCGTGACGACCACTGTCTCCAACGAGGACTCGGTGACTGTCTCTTGGGCGAACGCCGCGCCGCAGACGAACGGCAAGCAGGCCAGGGCCAGTTTCTTGTTCATATCGATGAGAACCGCATGTGCAGCTGCATTGCGAATAGTTCTCATTATCCAGGGCGCGTCGAAGCCGGTCAATCACCGAACTGCTGAGTCAAGCCGCGGTGACGGCAACGCCGAGGTTGGTGGCCGGACGTTGGAAGGTCAGCGTCACCGATCCGGCGCGCAGCGCGAACTCGTAACGTAGCGGTACATTCGATTCGAGCGGCGCTGGGTGGGACAACGATTTGCGATAGCGACCGCGAAAGATCACCATCGACACCGGCAACTGATAAGTGTTCTTGTTTGTCGTTGCGATCCCCGGGAAAAGAATATGGACTCGCCGGTGTCGCCGTCCATCCACCTGCAAAGACCTCGCGGCCATGTTTATACGTTGATACTCAAGGACTTGTCGCCGCTCGGGCGCAAGAATCCGCACGTCCCGCGGCACAAATGTGCAGAAACCCGCAGGCCTCTGAAGAAAAAAGATAGGATCGGCGCAGGCCGGATCTTCAGGCTCCGATGCCCGCCGCCGAGCGAACAAAGGCGGCGGGTCTAGACGGACGCTTATTTCATCGGCGTCCGTCACATCGACTAGAACGCGCGCAGCACTCCGATGAAAACTCCCATCGACTGCCCCGAGTCCAGCAACGGGCTGTCTTCGACTTTGCTCGGCAGGGCGCGGTATTTGATATCGCCGAGCATCAACCATCGATCGGCGAAAGCGTAGCTTAGATCGAGCCCGACCTCGGGAATCACAACGGAGCCGGGGCGGTAATTGGTGACGCCGCGCGCGACTTCTTCATCCAGGATGCCGTAGTAATAATCGGCGCGGTCGGCGGACTGCCATCTCGCGCCCGCACCGGGCGTCAATTGCAGCCGTTCACTGAGCGCGATGGGATAGCCGTAGCTCACGCCCGCCTCGTAGCCTCCGCTCGCGTCGAGTACGTCGGCGCGCGCCTGAAAATTCAGCTCGCCGTAGCGTCCGGAAAACTTCATATCGAAGCCAACATCGACGCTGTCCTTGCGGTCTTCGAGCAGCGCTCGATCGATGCCATTGCGGGCGAGCTCTGGCACGCCCAGATCTTCGACGTCGATGCCATCGAAATTGCCCTCGGCGACCAGGTCGATCTCCAGTGCACTGGTATCCAGCAAATGAACGCCGGCAGTGATCCCCTGAAAAAACAAACGATTGCTATCGTAGGTGAGCAAAGGGATCGGCAGATAACGAGCTTCTCGCCCGGCGTATGGATTGTCACTGACGACGGCGCCCAGGCCCAGGCCCCATCGCGACGACTTTTCATCGGCCGACGCACTGAACGCGCCGAGCGCGGCAACCACCGCGACATACGGTATGGAATATTTCAAGCAGACATCCTCGGATGGAGTGACTAACGAGGGACGAATTCGCCCTTGCGTTAGACGCGGCTGCGGAATATTTCAATCGCGCCGTGAGCTCAACTCTTCCGAGCGCGAACCACCGCGCCGATGGATTGCAACCAAGGCTGTCGATCCCAATGCTTGCGCTCGAACTCGGCGATGGCCGCGGCGTGAACGAGCGAAGCGCCGATCAAGTCCTGCCCTTCAAGAAACATTGCCCGGTGACGAGCAGACATCGTGAACTTCACATCGTGAGTTCGGCTGCGCACCTGCAAATGGTCGACATCGATCTCGATGCGATTGCTCGCCGGTTGCTCCACATCGCGCGTGAAGCGATCGACGTCGGCCTGAGAGACGGCAACGAGCAACAACGCGTTGTTCATGGCGTTGGAGTGAAATATCTCGCCGAAGCTCGGCGCAATCACCGCGCGGATTCCGAACTGAAGCAAGCCCCACACCGCATGCTCGCGGCTCGAGCCGCAGCCGAAATTTTCCCCGGCTACAAGGATCCGACAGTCGGCGTACTCGGCGCGATTCAGGATGAAATCGTAACGCGGCCGGCCCTCGCCATCGAAGCGCAAATCGTAAAGGACACCTCGATCGAGCCCGGCCTTGTCGATGCCCCGCAAGAACTGCTTGGGCATGATCTGGTCGGTATCCAGATTGGCGATGGGCAATGCGGCCGCGACGCCGGCAATCGTATGCTTACCGCTCATCGGCCCGCTCCAAACGGCGCACATCGGTGATGCATCCAGCAACCGCCGCGGCGGCGGCCATTGCCGGACTCATCAAATGAGTGCGACCCGCGCGCCCCTGACGACCTTCGAAATTGCGATTGGTGGTCGATGCACACCGCTCGCCCGGTCGGAGCACGTCATCATTCATGGCCAGACACATGGAACATCCCGGTTGCCGCCATTCGAATCCCGCAGCGATGAGCTCCGCAGCGATGCCTTCCGCCTCTGCCTGATCGCGCACCGCGCCGGAGCCCGGAACGACCATGGCGCGTACCCGTGGATCGACCTTGCGACCGCGGGCGACCTTCGCGACTTCGCGCAGATCCTCGATGCGCGCATTGGTGCAGGAGCCGATGAACACGCGATCAATCGCCAGCCCTTGGAGCGATGCGCCCGGCTCCAGACCGATGTAACGAAGCGCCCTGATCGCCGCGTCCCGCTGCTGCGGCGTCACTGCTGCCGCCGGATCGGGGACGCGCTCGTCGATACGGATTGACTGATCGGGACTGGTGCCCCAGGTCACGCGCGGGCTGACCTCGCTCGCGTCGAAGTGATGTTCAGCATCGAAACGCGCATCTGGGTCGGAGCACAGATCTCGCCATAGTTCGACCGCGCGCGGCAGATGCCGCTTCAAGTCCACCGCGCGGGTCGAAACATAGTCGAGCGTCTTGTCGTCCGGGGCGATCAATGCGCTACGCGCGCCCGCCTCCACCGCCATGTTACAAATGGTCATGCGCGCTTCGACGGACAAGGCGGCGACGGCTTCACCGGTGAACTCCACGACATAGCCTCGCGCCCCTTGCGCGCCAATGCTTGCAATGATGTGCAGCACCTGGTCCTTGGCGGTGCAGCCCACGCTCAACCGCCCATCCACCCGAATGCGCATGTTCTTCGCCACCCGATGAACCAGCGTTTGCGTGGCCAGCACGTGCTCCACTTCGGAGGTGCCGATGCCGAAGCCCAGGGCGCCGAACGCACCATGCGTCGTGGTGTGACTATCGCCGCACAACACGACCATTCCAGGCCGGATCATCCCCAGTTCCGGTGCGATGACGTGTTCGATGCCTTGCAATGGATCGTTGGTATCGAACAGCGCAATCCCATGGAGTTCGCAGTTGCGCGCAAGATTGCTCGCCTGTAACGCCGATGCCTCGTCCAGAATGACTCGCTGTTTGAGTGGATGCGTCGGGATGATGTGATCGACCACGGCGACGTTCTGCCAGGGCCTGCGCACCGGCGCACCTCGTTCCCTCAGCCCGGCGAAAGCTTGCGGGCTGGTGTATTCGTTCATGATGTGCAGGTCCGCGTACAGCAGGACATGCTCCTCATCGAGGCGCAGCACGCAATGGCTGTCGACCAGCTTCTGGTAAAGTGTTCGTGACATGGGATAGTGGCAGCTCAAGTCGCGTAAGAGCTATCGAGCCTGTCGAGCATTCTGAGCAGTCCCGGCCATACCAATTTGCCACCGAGCGAATGGGTCGCAGCTGCCGCCTGCGCCCGTGCGCCAGCGATCATCTGCTGAGGGATGAACGACAAACCGGCGCCGCCTGACTGCGCACGCACCTGGATGTTGCAGGCGGCTTCGAAGATGTACATCGCGAGAAACGCATCCGCGATGCTCGGCCCCACGGTCAACAGGCCATGATTGCGTAACATGAGGAAAGTTTTGGTGCCCAGGTCGGCGGTCAATCGCGGCTTTTCTTCCTCATTGAGCGCCACGCCCTCGTAGTCGTGATAGCCCAGGCTTGCCAGCACAAACATCGACTGCTGCGATATCGGCAGGACACCATCGCGCTGCGCCGACACGGCAACGCCATTCAGACTGTGGACGTGCAACACACATTGCGCATCGTGGCGCGCCGAATGCACGGCGGAGTGAATGACGAACCCCGCCGGGTTCACGGGGAATGGCGAATCGTCGAGCTTCTCGCCGGCGACGCCAATCTTTACCAGCGAGGACGCGGTCACCTCCTCGAACATCAAGCCATACGGATTGATGAGGAACTGATCCTGCACGCCAGGCACACGCGCCGTGATATGCGTAAACACCAGATCACTCCAGCCGAAATGTGCGACGAGTCGATAGCAGGCAGCCAGATCGACGCGCGTTTGCCATTCTTCCGCCGAGACGCGGTGCTGGATGCTCGGAATCGAGAGTGTGTTGAGGGTGCTCATGAACTCGCTCACAGGGCCACTGCGGATCGAACCTCGCGGCCGTCCGCAACGATGCATTCGGAAGGTGGATTCATGCCGTTCAGCACAGCGACCACGCATCGGGCCGCAATCATGTTGGTCCGATCGAGACCTTCTCGCGTGGAGGCGCCGGAATGGGGCTGAGCGATCACGTTCGGCATGGAGGCCAGCTCCTGGGTCACATGCTGATAGCTCGGATCGGACTCGCTCATGAATACGTCGAGCCCGGCGCCCGCCAGCTCCTTGTTCTCGAGCGCATGTAGAAGATCACGATCTTCGACCAGTCCGCCGCGCGCCGTGTTGATGACGAACGCCGTCGGCTTCATCAAGCGGATGGTTTCTTGCCGGATCAGAAACCGGGTCTGCGGCGTCAGCGGTGCGTGCAACGTGACGTAGTCGCTCTGGGCCAAAATGGTATCGAGCGCCGCGTACTCGAAGCCGAGGCGTGCTGCGAGTTCGGCGTCCTGCCGGGGAGCGTGGACCAGGATCTTGCAATCGAAAGCCGCCAGACGCTTCACCACGGCGCGACCGATTCGCCCGAGACCGATCACTCCCACTGTCTTGCGATAAAGATCCGTGCCGAGCGGGATCGCCCACGAGCCTCGATTGATGCCTGCTTGCCCTTCGCGAAAGCGGCGACCAAGCGCCAACATCATGCCGATCGTCTGGTCGGCGACTGTGGCGTCGTTGCCGCCTGCAGCGATCGTAGCGACGCGCCCTAACTCCCGAACCGCAGCGACGTCAACGCGCTCGTAGCCTACCCCACGCCGCGACACGATCTTCAGGTCCGGCAATGCCAGCAGCAGATCGCGCGTGACGCGAGCATGACCGACGATCCAGCCAGCCGCCCCTTGCAGCCATTCTCGAAGCACCGCTTCAGGCACCTCGCCATCCGCTTTGCCTGGCGGCAACTTGGCGATGGTCACATCGCAGTGGTTGGATCGCAGGTACTCCATGGAGGCTTCGTCAAAGAAGCGCTGTGTGACTATCACCTTGCGCATGGTCAGACATCCAGCTCGACGTCCAACAGGCGCACGTACTGCTGTCCGCAATGCATGTCGCGCTCGACTTCGCCGCCCTGGACGCTGGTCCGCGCGTACGAGATTTTCACCATGTGGAGCTTCGGCACGGGATATCTTCTGACCAGTCGCGGATCGGCGCCGTAGAGCCGCTGCATCAGCTCCGGCCCCAGGGCCGACGAGTCGGCATAGCGCCGATAGTTCTCCGGGCCATCGAAGAACAGATCGATGGTCACCCAGAAGGGGCCCGCGTTCTTGGAACGAACGTGCCGGCAAACCTGCTTGATCGTAGCCATCATGGGCGCTCCCGCAGGTCGAGCCACTCAGTGCGCACCAGTTCCAAGGGATCCTCCACCTCGATCACATGATTCAATTTGAATTCGTACACCGGCCCGCGCTCGATATCCGCCGGCGAGAACGCGAAGGCGTGACTCGGCAGCTCCTTGTCGAGATCGAGCGGGAAATGGAAAAAGTATGGATTGCACGCTTTGGCGATCTGTGTCGCCATCTCTTGCGTATCGGCGGTCGCGACGAACAGCACACCGATTTCACGCGGCGCCGGCGTTCCTGGTGGCGGCTTGTCGCCCGACACCGCGTTCCACCCATACATGCGCAATGAGATATGAAAATCGCCTGCCGCCGGACCGATGGTCTTGCGCGTGCGCTCATACAACGCCGCCAGCATCTTGTCGTGGAATTCCTCGACGCGCGCCAGGATGTCTGGATCCTGGATGCCGATCAGCATGAGCGTTTGATATCGCCCTCGCCCTGCTCCTTCGAGCTTCATGGTATAGGGCTGCGGCCGCCATACCGAGCCAGTGACTCGCACGCGGCGCGGATCCAACGCGGTGTAGTCAGCCTCGGTCACATCGAGCACCCCACCCGGCTCGGCCAGCAGGAATGGATTGCTGTTCTCGTACAGCATGTGCGCCGACACGCTGTGCGGATTGCAGTGATTGGCCGGCGCCAGTGTCTGCACTTCAAAGCCATCCGCGTCGATGCTGATGAGAACGCCTGCCGCCGCTGTGGGATTCGTGGTGCATTGAGCGCCACATTCAGCGACCTTGGCGGCGTGCCAGGACGCGCCGGCCGGCGCTCCTTTCATCAGCGCATAGCATGAGAGCACAGCCGTGTCCGTCGTGCGTCCGCCGAGAACGATATCGGCGCCAGCTTCCAGCGCCGCGATGTAAGGCTCTGGTCCCATCACGGCGACGATGTGATCGCAAGAATCGATCGTGGCGTCGTCCAATGCACCGAGCGGGGGCAGTGCGCGAATCTTCCCTGCCGCGTTCCTCGCCTTGAGCGTCTCCTTGCTTTGCTCGCTATAGAGCACGGCAATGCGCGGCCTCAGACCCAGCTCGGCAGCAACCTCAAGTGCGATCGCCTTGGTCCAATCGACGTTCGCATCGCCGCCGGCCTGACCGCAGCTGCCGACGATCAGCGGAATGCGCGCTTTCGCTGCCGCTTTCATCAACAGCGTGAGGTCTCGCTTGACCGAACCTCTGTTGTTCTTCGAGATGCCCAGTGCAAGGTACGCCGCTCCGCTGTCGGTCGACCCCGCATCGGTAGCGATAGCGTGTGCGCCTCGTGCAATCGCCTCTTCGATCTCCTCTTCGCGCGCGCCTGCGCCGAGCGATCCGGTGGGGACGAATATACGGATGGGTCCGTCAATTCTTGTTATTTCGGTTGGCATCAATAGTTCCAGGAGAAAGTGGCACCGTAAGTTCGCGGCGGGTTGTACGCGCCGAAGTTCGCGCCCAGGAAGGTGCCTTGAAAAGTGCGCGTGAGCTCATCGGTCAGGTTCTTGCCCCAGAACGACACGGACCATCGTTCATCCACGCTGGTGTAGATGACGCGAGCGTCGACGAAGTGCGTGGGCTCGCGGAATTCCGGTCCGGTGTTGGAGTTGTCGTCGAAGATCTTGCTCTCGTGGCTGTAATCGGCCGCGAAGCTCACGGTCGCACCGTGCGGCAGCAACCATTCATACGACGGCGACACCACCACCTTGTGCTCCGGCGTCCGCGATATTCGATTGCCGGCGTAATCCACGCCCGGCTCGGGACTGAACACATCGAAGGTCGCGTCGGTGTAGGCGTAGCTCACCGTCAGGCGCGCGCCGGCGAAAGCTCGCCAGCTCACATAGGTTTCGAATCCCTGAATGGTGGCCTCGCCCGCGTTGTCGGTCACGATGGCGAGGTTGTCGAGCACACGGCGCGTCTGCAGATCGGTGTAGTCGAGCAGGAACAGCGTGTTGTTCCAAACCAGCGCGCCGTCGGCGAACGTGCTCTTTTGCCCGATTTCGTATTGCGTGGCGTACTCTGGTGCGAAGTCGTCGGCCGCATCCGCTGCCGACGACGGCGTATCCTGGAACCCGCCGCTCTTGAAGCCGCGAGAAACCATGAAGTAGAGCAGATGGTCGTCGGCCAGGTTGAACGACGCGCCAACCCGATAGGTCATGGCATCGTAGCTTCGTTCGACGGTCACGTCGAAGCGCTCATCGGCGCGCACGATGGCGGCGCCGGCGGTGTTCGATACACGGTAGAGCTTCTCGTCGCGCGAGTAGCGCACGCCGCCCGTGACAGAGAGCCTGTCGGTCAGCGGCCAGGTCACATCGCCGAACGCCGCGTAGCTGTCGAGCGTTGCGTGTTGCGTATAGATCTCGTCGAGCGCATCGCCCGCGATGTTCAGCGCCAGCACATCCAGCCGATCGGTGTCGCTGCCAAAATTATAAAGTCCCGCGACCCACGCGACGCGGGCGCTGGGTAACGAGCTCATCCGGAGCTCGTTGCTGTAGAAATGACTTTTCTCTTCGTTCGTGCCGGCAATGTCGATGAGGTTGGTGGCGGCATTGCCGCCGTCGAAGTCGTAGCCTGTGCTGTAATCGAGATCGCGGTGGGAACCCAGATACGTCAGGGTGGCGAACGGGACATCCCAGTCGACTTGCACGCGTGCGCCCCAGGTGTCTCGATCCTGATAGCCATCGGTCGCTCCCGCGGTATGTTTCCGGTCGCGATCCACCGTCCAGAACACCGCCTCATCGGCGCCGTCATCTAAGTCGAGCACGTGCTGTGCAGGGCCCGCGGCACGATCGCGGGTGCCGTCGACCGCCAATGACAAGCGGAGGTTGTCCGTCGGTTGTCCAGCGAGTTGCAGGCGAGCGCTCGAAGTGTCCTGATCCTCGACCCGGTTGCCGGTGAATGTATTGCGCACGTAACCGTCGTGAGTGCGCCAGCTGCCGCTCGCTCGAATGGCAGCTTTGCCATCGGCCAACGGTGAGTTCACGAACGCCGCGCCGTCGAGTCTTCGGTAATTGCCGACGGTCACTTCGGCGCCGGCGTCGAAAGCCGATGGATCCGCGCGACGACTCAGCACATTGATGGCGCCGCCGACGACGTTGCGGCCATAGAGCGTTCCCTGCGGCCCTTTCAGAACTTCGATGCGCTCTACGTCGAACGCATCGAACGCCACCGCGGCAGGTCGGCCGAGATAGACTTCGTCGAGAAAAACGGCAGCGCTCGGATCACCCGCCGCACCTCGATCGGACGAGCCGATGCCACGAATGAAAACTCTGGGTTGCGAGGCTGGGTAGGCGTCGAAGCTCAGACCCGGCGTGCGAATCGCGACATCGCCGATCTGTTGCACGCGAGCGTGTTGAACCTGCTCCGCGTCCAACACGGTGACGGTGATCGGAACATCTTGCAGCCGCTCGCCGCGCCGCTGCGCGGTGACCAGCACCTCCTCCAACTCCGGCTGCGCCGACTGGGCTCGACCCGGACTCGCCGTGGACATCAATGCACCCGCCACTCCGCACACCAACCACTGTCGGCTGCTCGCACTCATGTTGCCCCCCGAAAGTCATTGTTCTGGCCCCGCCGTGAACAGCAGGTGGGAGCACGATAGGCGCGCGGGATGCAATCTGTCAACGTTTTGGATGCAAAACTAGTTCTCTTTGGATTTTCTTATTGACACTTTTGCATCCACCCAAGATGATACTCAGCGCAAGGTGGCTGCCGCGTGCAGGCGCGTCTTGGTGGTCAGGACGTGCTCGGACATCAGCCGGCCCGCCTCGTTGCCGTCTCCGGCTCGAATCGCCTGCACGATTTTTTCGTGATGCAGCTGCGACTCGCGGATGTGCTCGGGGACGGTCGCGGGCAATTGTCGAAGACGGTGCGGCACATGAGCGGCAACACTGGGAGAGATCCGCGCCACATCGCCCAACAGCGGATATATAAGAGTCATCCGGATGGTGTTTCTCAGCACGGCATTGTGGGCGGCATGGTGAATCGAGCGATGAAACGTTCGATTGATCTCGTACCACTGCCGCTCGATGCTCTCGGACCACTCGCCCTGCTCGACGATGGCACCCGACTGCTGCACCAGGGCTTCGAGCCTCCCCAGATCCTCCTCGCTCCAGCCTCGCTCCACCGACTGTTGACACGCCAGCGCCTCGAGCGTGGCGCGCACGTCGATCGAATCGAAAATGTCACGAATGGTGACAGGCCGAACGGTGTAGCCGCGGTTGACGCTGTAGTTCACCAATCCTTCCGCGGACAGCAAGGCCAGCGCACTGCGTATCGGTGTTCTGGAAACCTCGAGTTGTTCGGCCAGCGCCTCGGCACGCAAACGTGTTTCCGGCGCGATCTGTCCGGTGACGATCAGCTCGCGCAGCTTGGACAGCACCGTGTGCGTCGTCATCTCGGCGTGCTGAGGATCGGCCAACGCCTCCGCGCCTTCGTTCGTCTGCCCCACCATCGCTGCTGCATCCTCCAGGAAAATTAGAACTTGAACGCCGACATCCTGCTGAACCCGGCCGTGCTCGGCACGGCGATGGTCGTCACCTTCATGACGCTCATCATGACCAAGAAGATGTCCGCCGTCGCGGCGCTGATCGCCGTGCCGATCGGTTTTGGCCTGATTGCCGGGGCCGGCCCCGGGCTCGGCGACATGATGTTGGAGGGCGTGCTGCAGGTGACGCCCACCGCGTTGATGCTCTGCTTCGCCGTGCTGTACTTCGCCATTGTAATGGACGCCGGGCTGTTTGATCCGCTGGTGCGAAAAGTCCTGGCGACTGTCGGGGAAGATCCAGTGCGGATCAGTATCGGCACAGCGGTGCTCGCCACGGTGGTTTCGCTCGACGGCGACGGCACGACCACCGCGCTGATCGTGATCACAGCCTTCCTGCCGGTGTATCGGAGAATCGGCATGAATCCGCTGATTCTTGGCACGCTGCTGGCCGTAAGCAATGCAGTCATGAACCTGGTGCCATGGGGCGGCCCGGCGGCTCGCGCCGCGACCGCGGTGCATGCCGACCTTCACGATATATTTCTGCCACTGCTGCCCGCGATGGCGATCGCGTTATCGGCGGTGCTCCTCATGGCCTGGCACTTCGGCGTGTCTGAAAGGCGCCGGCTCGCCGGTTCGGTTGCAGTCGCAGCCGGGGGTTCATCTCCTTCGACGACTCCGGAGCTGCAGCAGGATTCGAGCGCGCGCCGCCCGCACCTGTTCTGGCCCAACCTGATACTCACATTGGCGCTGGTGCTTGGCATGCTCCTGAGCCTCGCGCCGCTGCCCGTGTTGATGATGGGCTCGTTCGCCATTGCGCTGACGATGAACTATCCGCGGCTCAGCCAGCAGAAGGAGCGGCTCGCATCGCACGCCGAAAACGTCGTCAACATCGTGGTGCTGATCTTCGCGGCCGGCGCGTTCACCGGCATCTTGAACGGCACCGGCATGACGGATGCGATGGCCAAGGCTGCGCTTTCGATCGTGCCGGCCAGCATCGGTCCGCTGCTGGCGCCGATCACTGCCCTCGTCAGCATGCCGCTGACCTTTGTGATGTCCAACGACGCCTACTATTTCGGGATTCTGCCGGTCGTCGCGCAAACCGCCGCTGCTTACGGCATCTCGCCGGAAGCGATTGCACGCGCTTCGTTACTCGGCCAACCCGTGCACACGCTGAGTCCGTTGCTGGCGCCGATCTATCTGGTATGTGGATTGCTCAAGGTCGATGTGGCCGACGCGCAGCGGTTTTCATTGAAGTGGGCGGTCCTCACCAGCCTGGTTCTGACCGGCTCGGCACTGCTGACCGGTGCGATCCCGCTGTCGAGCGCTGGCGTCGCCGCGCCGATCAAGTGACACGCTGTTGAACAGCCGTTTGCGTTCGAGCGTTCAGTGGTTGTCACTGATCGTGCTGACCGTTGCGCTGGTCACCGCGCTCGATGCGGTTCATGTGCCCGCGGCTCTGCTGCTTGGACCGATGCTTGCTTCCATCGTGTTCGCGGTGAGCGGATCGAATATACGACTGCCACGTGGTTTCACCATCGGCGCGCAGGCCATCCTCGGTTGTCTCATCGCGCAAGCCATCGACGCTCAGCTCATGGCGATCATCGGCGCGCATTGGATGATCCTGGTGGGATTCAGTCTCGCCACCCTGGTGCTCGCGGCCGCCCTGGGATGGTGGATCACGCGTGCGGGTTGGCTGCCGGGGACTGTTGCCATCTGGGGATTGTCTCCCGGGGCGGCGTCGTCGATGGTGCTGCTGGCCGATGATTTCGGGGCCGACCGGCGCGTGGTGGCCCTCATGCAATACTCTCGTATCGCGCTGGTGGCTTTGGCCGCGATCCTGGTCGCAAAGTCGATCGGACATCCGAGTCTCCCGCCGCCTCACGAGATGTCCAACGCAGCGACGTCACAATGGCTGACACTGCCTCCGGCGGTATCGCTGTTCGCGACGACAGCGCTCGCCGCAATGGGTGTGGCGCTGTCGATATTCCTTCGGAAAGCCGCCCTGGCGCTATTCATTCCCGCTTTCGCGGGCGCCGCCCTTCAGGCGGCAGGATGGATCCACCTCAGCACTCCCCCGCTGCTCGCCGCCCTGGCGTTCGGCGCCGTGGGCATGTACGTCGGTTTGAGCTTCAATCGCGAGATGTTGATTCACTCGCTGTCGGCCCTGCCCAAGATGTTCGTGGCAGTCGTTACGATGATCGTTCTGTGCGGCCTGCTGTCACTTGCGTTCTGCAAGCTCTTGCCTGGCGCCGACCCGTTGACGGCCTACCTCGCATTGAGCCCCGGAGGCATCGACGCCGCGGTGATCATCGCGACCAGCACCAACGTGTCACTGCCGTTGATTCTGGCATCCCAATTCGTCCGTCTGCTGATCGTCATTGCCGGCGCACCCGCGCTGGCGAAGTGGCTGGCGCGTCGGATGGAACACCGGCACCCCTGATCGCGTCATTTGCAAGCGAGGCTGCCCCGTCTGTCAGCATGCAAGAGGATGTCATGAGCGATATCGGCGAGCCCGGCTCGAACCCGCCATTTCGGGTCGAAGAACTGATGGTTGCCTCGGCGTTTGCCCACGAGGTGAGCGAGCTGCGCCTGGTGGAAACCCATATTTCATGGGTGGTGCTCACCGGCTCGCACGCCTACAAGATCAAGAAACCGGTCAAGCTGAGCTTCATCGACACCTCCACGCTCGAGCGTCGGCGCCACTACTGCGATGAAGAAGTGCGACTGAACCGCCGCATGGCGCCCGAGCTCTACCTGGGCGTCGTGCCGATTACCCGCACCGATGGCCAGGTGCGTATGGATGGCACGGGCGCCGCGATCGAGTACGCAGTTTGTCTGAAGCAATTCGATGCAAACGAGGAGCTGCCGGCGTTGCTTGAACGCGGCGATGTGCAATTGTCAGAAATGCTTCAGCTCGGCGCAGCGCTGGCAGACTTTCACCTGCGAACGCCGGAGTTCTCCGGCACAAAGGCGATGGAGGCCACGCAGCGTCTGTATGACACCGTGCTCGAGAATCTGGAGCAACTGTTCGAATACACGGAGCAGAACCAGGCGACGCCGGAGCTGCGCTCGTTATGGGATTGGACGCGCAAGGCGATAGATGCGCACGAGGCGAGCTTCGAGCAGCGCGCCCGCGATCATCGCATCCGGGACTGCCATGGAGACCTGCATGCAGCGAACATTGTTCGCTTCGAGGGCCGGCTGGTGCCGTTCGACTGTATCGACTTCGATCCGCACTTGCGGCGTATCGATGTCATGAACGACCTTGCATTTCTGATGATGGATCTGCACACCCACCGCCGCGAGGACCTCGCAGCCGCACTGTTGAGCCGCTATCTGGAGATCACCGGCGACTACGAAGGCGTTCGCCTGCTGCTCTTCTATGCGGTGTATCGGGCATTGGTGCGGGCCAAGGTCGACGCGATCGCCGCTGCGCAATCGCCTCACCTGGTCGAACATCACACGGATCGCATGCGTCGCCGCGTGCGCACGGCAGTCGAGCTGACGCAGCGGCCGAAGCCCATGCTGGTGCTGATGCATGGCGTGTCCGGTTCCGGCAAGTCATGGTTGAGCGAACAGTTGGTTGCGCCTCTGCACGCGGTTCGCATCCGATCCGACGTGGAAAGACAGCGCCTGTTCGGCGCATCGCCGACCAAGGCTGGCATCAAACAAGGCAACTACACTCCCGAGATGAGCCATCGCGTCTACGGGCGATTGATGGAGTGCGCGGAAAGCTGCCTGCAAGGCGGCTTCAACGCAATCGTCGATGCCGCTTTTCTGGATCCCCGCGATCGGGAACTGTTCGTCTTGCTGGCCGACCGGATGCTCGTCACATGCGTCTTCGTCTCATGCCAGGCGGATACGACGACCTTGATGGATCGAGTCGCTGCCCGATCGGAACGTGGCGCCGATGCTTCGGAAGCCGATCAGTCCGTGCTGCGCGCACAACTGCGGGACTATGCGCCACTCGAGACAGCGGGAGCGCGAGTCATCACCGTGGATACTCGAGACGCCGACGCTGTTCCCAAAGTTCTCGATGCACTGCGCGGGCAGCCGTCTTCGTGACATTTATCCCACCCGCGAAATCGCAGTCGCGCATCAGCGCGAAACCGAAGGATAACGAGTCCCAGTGATCTCTTCGGTGATCGTCCAAAGTCGGGCGGCAGCAGCGGCATCCTTGGCCGCAGCGGGAACCGTCGCCATGCCGAGCGGCCCACGGATTTCCTGCTCGCCGGTGGGACCGTAGTACGATCCGCCTCGCGCTTCGGAAGAAGTAAGGGCATACAGCGTCGGCACTGCTCCCTGTGCTGCGGTCTGCATGTTCTTGCGATTGGCGGACCACTGCCGGCCCTGTTCACTGTCGAGTCCTGGGCCGCGCGCGACCAGTTCTGTCACCGCGATACCGGGATGGGCGGCCAGGCTCTGGATGCCCCAGCCTGCGGCATCGCTGCGCCGCTGCAGCTCGAATGCAAACATCAGGCATGCCAGCTTGGACTGGGCATAGGCGACATAGGGGTTGTACGCCTGCCTCGATTGAAGATCGTCGAAGTTGATGCTGCCGCGAGTAGCCGCGACGCTGGACAGAGTGACCACCCGAGGAGCAGCGCTCTTTCGCAACAGTGGCAACAGCTCCGCAGTCAGCACGAAATGCCCGGCGTAGTTCGTCGCGAACTGCATCTCGAGGCCGTCTGCGGACGTCCCACGCTGCGGCGGCGCCATGATGGCTGCGTTGTTGATCAGTCCATCGAGACGCGGCAGCGTTGCATTGAGGCGTTCGCTCAGTGCGCGAACCGAGGTGAGATCGGACAGATCGACACGTTCGAACTGCACCTGGGCGCCCGGCACCTCCTGTCTGATCCGGTCGATGGCTTCCTCACCTCGCTGTGAGTTACGCGCCGCGATAACAACCTGCGCGCCCGCAGCCGCAAGTGCCTTGGCGTCCTCAAATCCCATACCGCTGGTTCCGCCGGTGATCAGGATGATGCGCCCTTTCTGCGAAGGCATTTCGGCCACGCTCCAATCGGGTTTGGGCGAGCCCTGCGCGAGTGCGCCGGTCATGACGAAAGCGCCGGCCACCAGCGCGCCAAAAGCGGCGAAACGGCCTTTCTGTCCAGAACCTTTGGCACGCGTGTTTTCGATTCCAAGTACGTTGTTCATTCTGCTGTCCTCAATGTTGGTCGGAGATGCTCCCGTCACTGAGTCGCATTGTCGGGCGAGTGCGATTAATTTGAGTTTAAGGCGATCGCGCCCATCAGCGCGGCGCAGGTGTTTCATTCGAGCGGGTCGACTTAAACGAAGATTAATATCGTTTTCACACACTGCGGCCTCCCACAACTTCCGGCCGCACACATCATGCTTTCAAGCTACTTCCCTCGCCCCGACAAGTCACAAATCCGGCGGTGGCGAACCGTCCTTGCCTCGATTGGTTTACTGGTAATGAGTGCCTGCGCCTCGGTTGATTCGAGCGCGCCAAACCTGCCCAAACCCAATTGGGGCCTGGCCGATATGCCTTCTCAGAAGGGACGCATTTTCCTGGTTACCGGCGGGACTAGCGGCATCGGCTATGAAAGCGCCAAGGCGCTCGCGGCCGCAGGCGCGCAAGTCGTGATTGCGGCACGCAATCCGGAGCGGGGCGAAGAAACGATTGCAAGCATCCGGCAGGAAACGCCCAACGCACGAGTTCGATTCGAAGCGCTGGATCTGGGCGATCTCGCTTCGGTTCGCGCGCTGGGCGAACGCCTCAATGCATCTCTGCCCCGACTCGACGGATTGATCAACAACGCGGGCATCATGGAGCCACCCGAGCGCAGCATATCGGCGGAAGGTTTCGAGCTGCAGTTCGCCGTCAACTACCTGGGCCACTTCGCGCTGACCGCGGAGCTGCTGCCACTATTGCAAAAGGCCGATGCGCCTCGCGTGGTCACCTTGTCCAGCATCGCCGCCAGCCGCGGCACGCTTCACTTCGAGGATCTGCAATTCGAACAAGCCTACGATTCGCTCGACGCCTACAGCCAATCGAAGCTGGCCTGCCTGGTGTTCGCGCTCGAGCTGCAACGTCGCAGCGATGCCGCCGGTTGGGGGCTGCAGAGCATGGCGTCGCATCCGGGACTATCGCGCACCAACCTGCAGGCCCATCGCGGCTTTGTTCGCCGCAGCCTGCGAGTCTTCTTTCAGACAGCTGCGCAGGGCGCGTTGCCGACGCTGTATGCCGCTACAGCGGAGGATGCGAAAGGGGGTGAGTACTATGGGCCTACCGGCTTGATCGAAGCGCGTGGTCCGCTCGGCCTCGCCAAGGTGCCGCCCGCCGCGACCGACGCCGAGGCAGCGGCCCGTTTATGGTCAGTGAGCGAAGAGCTCAGCGGCACACGATTCCCAACGCGCCTCGCCAACTGAATAGCAACGCGCGCTTGTGCGTCGTGAATCACGCTGAGATCTGCTTTCCATGAATGCAACTACTGCACCCTGCTCGCGTCGACTGCGATTGCTGCAAGCACTCTTCAACCTTCGCCGGGAGGAAATCCGCCCGGCGCTAATTGCGGCCTTGTTCTTCTTTTGCGTCCTGACTGCGCTGATGTTGCTGAGACCTGCGCGCGATGCGTTGGGCATGGAGCGCGGTGTCGAAGGCATCCGTTGGCTGTTCATAGGCACTGCGGTGCTGACTCTGGCGGTGAACCCTTTGTTCGGGTGGCTTGTCAGCCGGCTGCAGCGACTGCAGTTCATCGCCGTGACCTACGGCTTCTTCGTGCTGAGCCTGTGCGGCTTCTGGGCGCTGCTGATGTTCGCACCTGGCGCGGTGGGCCAGCGCAGTGGGCAGGTGTTCTATGTTTGGTTCAGCGTCTTCAATCTTTTCGTGACCATGGTGTTCTGGGCGCTGCTCGCCGACCGCTTTAGCAGCGATCAAGGCAAGCGGTTGTTCCCGCTGATCTCCGTGGGGGGGACACTAGGTGCAATCTGCGGCCCCTGGCTTACGTCGCACCTGGCTGAGCCGTTGGGCACACCCAACCTGCTTCTGGTCGCGGGCGGATTCCTGCTGCTCGCCCTCGCCACTGCCCGCCTTCTGCTGCGTGCAGCATCAGAACAGACGACCGACATGCCCGCCGCCGTGGTTGTAACCCCAAGTGAGACCGGGGCCATTGGCGGCAGTGCCTGGGCGGGAATGCGCGCGGTGTTCCGGTCGCGCTATCTCACCGGCATCGCCGCTTACATCTTGCTGATGAGTGTGCTCGCGACCTTCATCTACTTCAGCCGCCTGCAGATGGTCGCAGCGGTGTCCGACAGCATGGATGCGCGCTCAGCGATTCTCGGCAACATCGACATGTGGACGCAGGTCGCGGTGCTGATCCTGCAACTTACTCTGACTGGAAAGATCATCGAGCGCTTCGGACTGGGCTTGGCACTGGCGATCCTGCCTGCGGTCACCGCGATCGGCTTCATCGGACTGGCGTTCTACGGTTCGTTCGTGGTGCTGATTCTGCTCGAGGCCACTAACCGCGCCGTGCAGCGTGGCCTCGCCCGGCCGGCGCGGGAGGCACTATTCACCGTGGTCAGCTGCGAAGAAAAGTACAAGGCCAAGGCCTTCGTCGATACCTTCGTGTATCGCGCCGGCGACGTCGCCGGCGCGCAGACCGAAGGTGCGCTCGGAAGGTTGGGGCTGGCCATGGGTGGACTGGTCAGCGTGGTCGTACCATTGGCGCTGGTCTGGGTGGCGCTGGGCATGTGGCTGGGACGCGCACAGAAGGTGCGCGATCACCTCATTCGCTCTGGAGCGCCTGGCTCGGAAAGCTCACCGTGACCGCGAAACCTCGGCCGGCGATGCCCTCTGAGATGTCGATCGCGGCTCCATGCAACTGCGCGGCGCGCGACACCAGCGACAAGCCGATGCCGCTGCCGCGATCGCTCGATCCGGCTACCCGGTAGAAGCGATCGAATATTCTCTCGCGCTCTTCAACCGGCACGCCGGGCCCGTCGTCGGCGACCTTGAAATGCACTTGCTCTGCGCCGCCAGCTGTCGCCGGCACGTTCCGGCAAGTGATTTCCACACGCCCACCCTGGCCCGCGTAACGAACCGCGTTGTCGATGAGATTGCGAATGAGGATGCCGAGCTCGTCGACATACCCTGCGATCGTGCATGGCTCGACTTGCAAGGACAGAGACTGATGCTTCTTGCTTGCCATGACCTCGAAATCGCGCGCAACCACGAGCACCAACTCGTGCAATCCCACTGATTGCGAGCCACCGGCATCGGGGCGCGCGTCAATGCGAGCGAGATCCAGCAACTGCTCGGACAAGCGGGCACTGCGTTTCACTGCCAGCATGAGCCTCTGCAGCGCCTCTCGCTCGCTGCGTCCATCCGGCGCATTCAGCGCCAGCTCAGCGTACGTGGTAAGAGCGGCCAGCGGCGTACGCAGCTCGTGAGCAGCGTCCGCTATGAAACGCCGCTCGCCTTCCAATGCGGTGCTGAGCTGAACCAGCAACTGGTTGAAAGAGTCCACCAGCGGTCGGATCTCGCGAGGCAGATCGGTGTTCGGCAAGGGATCGAGATCGAGCGGCTGGCGCGCCTGGATACTCGCTTGCACGCGCTCGACCGAACGCAGCGACAGGCAAATCACGAACCAGATCGCCACCGCCAACAGGAGGAACAGGATGGCTGCGATCAGCAGCGCGAACTGCATCCAACTGCGCGCTGTTGCATCCAACTCGCTCTGCGGCTTGCCGATCTGCACCTGGATCAGATTCTCCGCATCGGATAGCGCGAATACACGCCACTGTTCGCCATCGATCCGAACCACGGCGGGCCCGTCGCGAAAATCGGCTTTGAGCGGAGTGCGACCGATGAGCGGGGACCCCATCAACAGGCGACCATCTTTCTTCAACCAGATCTGAAAGGCCAGGCGAAGCTCGCGCGTCCACGGCTCGACGCCTTCGGGCACGCGAAAGCCTGGCGGCTGCGAGGCGAGATCCACGTCTCGCGGCAATGACAGGAGCATTTGTGTAGCCGTATAGCGCGAGGCTTCGTCCCACATCACCTCCTGATACCGCCTGGTTTGCAGCACCTGGCCGGCGAACCACGCGCCCCACATCAGCGAGATCACGATCAGAATCGTGATGAGCAGGCGCCCGTGCAGTGAAGAGATCATTCGAGCGCCTCTCCCACTCGATAGCCGTAGCCATGCACGGTGTTGATGAAGTCCTCGCCCAGCTTGCGGCGCAGCTGATGAATGTAGACCGCGATGGTGTTGCTCTCGATCGTGCCGTCGCCACCGTAGACGGCGTCCTCGAGCTGGCTGCGAGACAGAGCTCGGCCGCGACTCTCCATCAAGGTCAACAAAGTGCGGTACTCATGCGCGCTGAGCGCCACCGCCTCACCCGCACGTGTCACCAGTCGCTTGGCCGGATCCACCATGACGTCTCGATGCCTCAGCACCGGCGAAACGCGACCCTGGCAACGGCGCAGCACAGCCCGTAGCCGGGCGGCGAGCTCGTCCAGCTGGAAAGGTTTGACGATGTAGTCGTCGGCGCCCGCGTCGAGTCCACTGATGCGCTCGCTCAATTTGTCCCTTGCCGTGAGGATCAGCACTGGAGTGGTGTCATAGCGCGAGCGTACAAACTTCAGCAGCTCGAGTCCGTTGCCGCGCGGCAGCCCCAAATCCAGCAGGACGGCGCTGTAGCTGTGATCGATGAGCGCCAGACGAGCGCTCGCGGCATCCGCGAGCCAGTCGACACGCCAGGCCTGTTCCTTGAGGCCAGTGCGTACCGCGTCGGCCAACATCACATCGTCTTCAACCAACAAAATCCGGGCTGTGGGTTCCATGGCGACAACTTTGTCATGGCGCAATTAAAGCTTTCTTAAAAACGGACCCGCAACCTACGGCTCACGTCATCGTCGCCGTACTCACCGCAAAGGTCCAGCCCTCATGAACAAGTTATTGCCCATCGTCACCCTGACGGCCTTACCGCTCGTCGCGCTCCCCCAGCAACGAGACGCACCCCGATGGGGCATCGGCGTCGGCGCCGCGGCGATCGACAGTCCTTATGCGGGCGAAGACATTCGCCTGCGCCCGATTCCACTGCTGAGCTACGAAGGCGAAAAAGTGTTTTTTCGTGGTGCCACCGGCGGTTACCACTTCGTCCATGGACCGGTGTTTTCCTTCGACCTGCTTGGCGCGTTGCGCATCGACGGGTTCGATATGGACGACCTCGGTGCCGATGAGTTGGCCGCCCGCGGCATCGATCGCAATCTGCTGGAAGACCGCGACGATCAGTTCGACGCGGGCCTTGGATTGAGCTGGCGAGGCAGCTTTGGCGAGCTGCAGTTTCGCGCCGTGAGCGACATCACGGACACCAGCGGAGGCCAGGAAGTTTCGCTGACCTATTCGTATCGAGTGCAAGCGGGTTCGTTCACCGTCACTCCGCTGGTGAGCGTCGCTTATCTTTCGGAAGATCTCGCCAATTATTACTACGGCACGCTGGACGAAGAGGTCGCTCGCGGCGCGGTGGACTACAAACCCGACGCGGTGCTGATCCCCCAAGTGGGCGTCACCGTCATGCGCCCGCTCGGTGATCACTGGGCTGCGATGGGAAGCGTCCGCTATATGTCATTGCCCGATGAGCTGGCAGACAGCCCGTTGATCGAGTCGGACACGGCGGCGTCGGCATTCCTCGGCTTGACCTATCGCTTCTGACTCTCGCGCGGGCAAGTCTCATGGCCAACTGGACAGCTTCCGACATCCCCTCCCAACACCGCCGTTCGGCCGTCGTCACTGGCACTGGCGGCTTGGGATTTCAGTGCGCGTTGGCGCTGGCCCGCGCCGGAGCGAACGTCATCATCGCAGGACGCAACCTCTCCAAAGGCGCCGCGGCCGTCGAATCGATTCGCCGGAGCGTCGTTCAAGCGAAGGTGAGTTTCGAGTTGCTGGATCTCGCCAGCCTCGAATCCGTCGCAACATTCTGCAACAGGCTGCGTGCCTCGCGGCGGCGCCTCGACCTGCTGATCAATAACGCGGCCGTGATGATGCCACCACAACGATTGGTAACTGCCGATGGCTTCGAACTGCAATTCGGCACCAACTACTTGGGCCACTTTGCTTTGACCTCCCAGCTTCTGCCACTGCTGAGCAATGGCAAGGAGCCGCGCGTAGTCACTCTCTCGAGCGTGGCCGCTCGAGATGGTGCGATCCAGTTCGACGATCTGCAGTCGGAGCGCGGCTACAAGCCCATGGTGGCTTACAGCCAATCGAAGCTCGCCTGCCTGATGTTTGCATTTGAACTCCAGCGACGCAGCACTGCTTCCGGCTGGGGGATTCAGAGCATCGCGGCGCATCCAGGCATCTCGCGCACGGATCTGTTGATCAATGGCGCCGGCGCGTGGAGCGGCGCGGGCATGCTTCGTCGCTTCTTGTGGTTCCTGTTTCAACCGGCGCCGCAGGGCGCATTGCCGGCGCTTTACGCTGCAACTTCGACGCAGGCTCGGGGCGGGCTGTATTACGGTCCGGACAAGCTTGGCGAGATGCGCGGCCATCCCACCGTCGCCAAAGTTCCTCCGCAGGCGCTGGATTCGAGCAACGCTGCAAGGCTCTGGCTCGAGTCGCGACGGCTTACCGCGACGGCCCATGAATTCTGACGGCCCGGTGAACTTCAGACGGCCCCAGCTGACTGCCACAGTCGATACGGTGATGGATCTGGAGTGGGTCGATCAAACTTGCCCGCTCCGTGCAAATTGCCGTGGCGAGCAACCCATGACTCGCCGGAAAGCGGTGCTGAAGGCACTCTCGGATTCATAACCAAGCGACAGCGCGATGCTGGAGATCGGCTCGCCCGAGCTTGCCAGCCGCTCGCTCGCGAGCAGCATTCGCCAGCGGGTGACGTATTCCAGCGGCGCAGCGCCGACTTTCTCTTTGAACCTGAGAGCAAAGACCGATCGAGACAGGCAGGCGCGTTCGGCCAGCTCCTTCAATGTCCAGCGATAAGCAGGATCCGCATGGACGGCGTTGAGGGCCGCGCTGAGGTGCTTGTCCGCCAACGCATATAGCCAGCCCACCTCGCCTCCAGCATGCTCCGCCATGTAGAGACGCAGCGCCTGAACCAACATCATATGAGCGAGATGTTGCGCCACCAAGGAACTGCCGGGCGCACGCTCTCGCAACTCCTGCATCATGCGCTCTACCGACCATCGCAGCGCTGCCTGCTCCGACTCGCTTCGAACATGAACAATCGGCGGCAGCATGGGCATCAACATGCCGGCATGACTCGCACTCACGGCGAAGCGGCTCCCGGCTAGATATAAATCGCCACCGCCGTTGAATGTGACCACCCCGCCCTCGCGCGCCGGAGGGAAAATAGTCCTCGAGTCAACGGACGGCACAGCCAGGTCGCTCGCCAGCCGGAAAGGTCGGCCCGCCGGCAAAACGAAACAGTCACCTTTCTGCAGGCGAACGGCGTTGTCGACGCCTTCGACGGCCAACCAGCATCCGCCGGCGATGACGGCATAGCACTTGATCCAGCCCTGCTGATCGGCAAATTGAATCGCCCATTGCCCGCCCGCGTCGAAGCCCGAGGACACGTAACTGCGAGGCTTCAGCAGAGACAACACATCCGAAAGAGGATCCATCGGCGCTATCCAGGACGATCACGAAAGAACTTCGGACGTCTTAGCATGGATCCGGGTTCCACAACGACCTACCTTAGCTGCGCCGGCCACGAATCCCCCCGGCGCCAGTGTTGATCAGCCGCCATGAACATCGAGGTCGAGATGCCGGGAACGAAACAGCATGGAGTCACACGAGACTTCGAGCCACGAACGATCGAAGACATGGACCGACGCCGCGCTCTCGGCAAGATCGCGCTCGGCGCCGGCATGCTGATGACGGCAGGTGCTTCGCAACTTGTGGCGGCTAGTGACGCGGCTACTGCGGGTGTGGTCGTAGTTACCGCTGCCACAGGAAACATTGGCCGCCGAGTCCTCGATCATATGCTGACCAGCGGCGCCCGCGTGCGCGTGATCGTGCGCGACGCATCCCGCTTGCCAGATCGTGCACGCCCGCACGTTGAGGTGGTTGAAGGTTCGCACAGCGACTTCAGTAGCGTCGACGGGGCATTTAAGGGTGCGGACTCCGTATTCTGGCTGTGCCCGCCCGATCCGCGAGCGCAAAGCGTGATGGCCGCCTACGTGGACTTCACGCGCGCCGCATGCGAGGCGATCAGCAAACATGGCGTGCGCCGAGTCGTCAGTATCTCCGCGTTGGGTCGTGGCACTCCCATGGCAGCGAATGCCGGGTACGTTACAGCATCGCTCGCGATGGACGATCTCATCGCAAGCACCGGCGTGAACCTGCGAGCGCTCACCATGCCCTCATTCATGGACAACCTGCTGCGCCAGTCAGAGCCGATCAAACATCAGGGCGTATTCCGCTCGCCCATCGACGGCGACCGTAAACTACCGAGTTGCGCGGCGCGCGACATCGCTTCCGTCGCGGCAAGACTGCTGATCGATCGATCCTGGCAAGGCCGCGGCGAAGTGCCGGTCCTCGGCCCTGAGGATCTATCCTTCGAGGATATGGCGCGCATCATGTCCGAAGTGCTTGGCAAGCCGGTACGGTTCGAGCAAGTCTCGTTGGAGGCATACCGGGCCGGCGCCATTCAGCGCGGCATGTCGGAAGCCATGGCGCAGGCCATGACAGACATGGCGCGCGCCAAAAACGAAGGGCTCGACAATGCGGTCAAGCGCACTCCAGAGAACAGCACTCCCACAACATTCCGCCAATGGTGCACGGAAGAGCTGAAACCCGCAGTGACATGAGACTGCTGCCCGCATCTACAGGTTGATCCAGGCAGCGTCGACTCGCCCGTCGGCGCGCAGTCGGACTTCCGCGATCCGACGCTCCTTCTCGAACTCGACCTCATAAACATCCATGCCCGAGGCGCTGACTTCTTTGAACGTGACCGATCGAACGGCTCCGAGCGATGCCAGATCCTTCTGCAGAAAGTGGAGCTGCTGGCGCGTGAGCTCGGCAAGCTCGGGACTCATGTCATCATAGGGCGGCGTGCCCGCCGCGAGTCCTACGATCAGCTTGCGTAGCATGGCCTCGCTTCGAGCTGCGGGCTGCTGGTCGCGCAATCGTTTGGCGAGCGCAAGCGATTCGTGCAGGTACGGTTGGCCCTCGGCGGACGCCTCGAGCAGATCTTCGATGCGGATCGGCAGGTGACGAACCCGCTTGCCGGTGGCGTGATGCACGGCGTTCACGATCGCGGCGGTGGCGCCGACCATCGCGACCTCGCCGACGCCCTTCGCGCCCGAAATGTTGAGCTGGGTATCCGGCTCATCGAGCAATTCCACCTCGATGTCGCCGATATCGGCGTTCACGGGAACGACATAGTCGGCCAGGTCGTTGTTCAGCACGCGACCGTAACGCGGATCGACCTCTGCGATCTCACGCAGCGCTGCGCCGAAAGCCCAGACGACCCCGCCCCTGACCTGACTCGTGGCGGTTCGATGATTCATGACTCTTCCGCAATCGACCACGCTGACGACGCGCGGAACCCGAATGCGACACGTCGTCGGCTCAACGTGAACCTCGGCGAAATGTGCGATCCAGCTGAAAGCGGTGAAGCGCTCATATTCGGGCCCGGCTGCAGCCGGCAACCCGCGGCTCATTCGATCGAGCACCGTCTTGGGCTGACCAGGTCCAAGATGTGCAACTTCCACTTCGAGTGACGTACGCCGAACCCTGGCGAGCGCCTCATGCACGTTGCCGTTCGCTTGCTCGATGCCAACCAGTTCGGCAAGGCGCTCTCGCATGCGAAGGGCAACTGCGCGAGCCGCCGGAGCTGCACTGGCGCAGCCCCAGGACCCTGCCGTGAGATGCTGAGGCGCGGCCGCGGTCTCGCCCATATCAATCGTCAAGCGATTCGGATCGACATTCAATACATTGATCACTTCGGCAGCGACGACGCTGCGCATCCCCTGCCCCATCTCCTGCCCGGTGATCGACAAGTGCGTGCTCCCGTCCGCGCGAATTCGCAAACGAGCCAGCGCCGGTGACACCGCGGCCTTATAAGCTCCGGCCGCCACACCCAAGCCAAGCAGTTGTCCATCCGCCGTGCGCATCGAGCGAGTTGCGTGTTGCCGGCGCCCCCAATCGAACAGCTCGGCTCCACGCCGCAGGCACTCGACCAGTCTGCGAGAGGAAAACGGCTTGCCTGTGATCGGATCCAGATCGGCGTCATTCAGCAGGCGAAGCTGCAACGGATCGATGCCGAGTGCATGAGCCAGTTCGTCATAGGCGCATTCGGTGGCGTAACTGGAAGGATGCTCGTGCGGCGCGCGCTGGTGCCCCGGCGATTGAACATCGACTCGTACCCTGCGATTGGTCGAGCGCCAGTTCGATGTCGCGTACATGCGGCTCACGTGCTGACCATGGGCGGCTTCGAATTGATCGAACCGGCTGTTCTGCTGTTCGACATCGTAGAGGACCGCTTCGAGTTTGCCTTGCACGCTCGCTCCGATTCGGATCCGGTGGCTGCTGAACGGGCGATAGGTGGCCGTATGAAACAGCTGACTGCGCGGCATCACCAGCTTGACCGGTCGCCGCAGCAACAGCGCAGCCCGGGCCACCAGTGCAGTCTGTTCCTGCAAGTTGTTTTTCTGGCCAAATCCGCCGCCCACATACGGGCTGCTGGCATCCAGCATGTTCGGATCCTGACCCAGCATGCCGGCCAGACCGAATTTGAACGCGGCCGCATTCTGGGTGCCTTCCATCACCAGCATCCGACCGCTCTCGAAGCTCACCGTAGTCGAGATCATCTCGATGGGATTGTGGTGCTGCTGCGGATGCAGATAGGTGACATCGATTGTTCTGGCGGCGGCGGCCAGAGCGCCT
Source organism: Steroidobacter gossypii (assembly GCF_016801985.1). Taxonomy (GTDB): domain Bacteria; phylum Pseudomonadota; class Gammaproteobacteria; order Steroidobacterales; family Steroidobacteraceae; genus Steroidobacter; species Steroidobacter gossypii. The sequence goes on from NZ_JAEVLS010000004.1 coordinate 179,177, forward strand.
GGCGCGTCGCCCGCTTCCCGATCCACCTGGAGCGGCTCGCGCTCGGCGCCGGCTTGGTCATGCCAGGCCGAGAATGCAGCCGCACGGTAACGCGGTTTGACTGCTTCGGCGGCTTCGATCGCGGCTTCCAAGGTTTCGGCGACCACTAGCGCAACCGGTTCGCCGCGATGGCGCACTGAAGCTCGTTTCATCGGCTGATAGCCCGGCACATTTCCACCACCGCCGCGCGTCGCGGGCGTCTCCCGGATGTCCTGGAAATCGAGATAAGTGAAGATGCGAACGACGCCAGCAACCCGCATTGCCTGCTCGATATCGATCGCCTCGATCTCGCCCTTGGCGATCGCAGCCGGAACGGTCATCGCGTGCAGCACGCCCGGCACTTCCCGATCCGCGGCGAACAAAGGTTTCCCCAGCACCTTCTCACGCGCGTCGATCCGCGGGCGATCAGGATTGCGCTCAAGCGACATGGTTCGTTCCTCTGGCTGCGATCATGATGGCGTCGGCGACGGTGCGCGCGCCCAGCTCGATCTTGAACTTGTTATGAGCACCCGGCCGTGCTCCGTTGAATGAAGCTCTGGCTGCGTCGAGCGCACGCTCGTAGGTCAAAGTCTGGCCTTGCAAAAGCGCCTCGGTTTCACTGGCGCGCCAAGGCCGAGTCGCGACGCCGCCGAGAGCGACGTGCGCCTGACGCACCTCATCTCCGTCCATCGATAGAGCGACTGCAGCGGACGCGAGCGCGAAGGCATAGGACTCGCGGTCGCGGATCTTGTGATACGTGGAGCGGCGACCAGCATCGGTCTTTGGAATCGTGATGCCTGTGACGATCTCACCCGGCGCCATGGCGAACTCGATGTGCGGAGTCGACCCGGGTAGCTGGTAGAAATCGTCGATCGAAACAGTGCGCGCGCCATCCAGCCCGACAAGCTCGATCCGAGCGTTCATCGCAGTCAGCGCCACAGGCCAGTCGCCTGGAGACACGGCGTTGCATGCATCGCTGACACCCAGCACTGCCTGTGAGCGATCGAGACCTCCGATGGCCGCACATCCCGAGCCCGGATCGCGCTTGTTGCAGGGATAGACGCCGGCCGCGCCGTTCCGGAAATACGGGCAGCGTGTCCGCTGCAGCAGGTTGCCGCCGACGGTGGCCATATTGCGCAACTGTTGCGAAGCCGCTTTCCAAAGACTCTGCGCAAGCAGCGGATAATCTCGAACAATCGATCTGGTCTCAGCTACGTCCGCCATCAACGCGCCAGCGCCAAAGAACAGCCGGTCGCCCTCTGTGTCGATGCGATCGGCGCCCTCGAGCGTAGCGATGTCGATGAGACAGGTCGGGCGCTCGATCCCGAGCTTCATCAGATCGTAAAGAGTGGTGCCACCCGCGATGTATCTTGCATTCCCGCGCGCCTGTGCAAAGGCGTCGACCGCTTCGAGCACCGTACGAGCGCGGATGTATCTTACCGGACGCATGAGTCAGGTTCGCTCCGTTTGCCTGGCTGCCTGCTCGATCGCGTTTACGATTCCGATATAAGCGCCGCAGCGGCAGATGTTGCCGCTCATGTATTCGCGAATCTGCTCGCGTGAGGACGCGTGTCCTTCACGTACGCACGCGATCGCGGCCATGATCTGTCCCGGCGTGCAATAGCCACATTGAAGTGCGTCGTGATCGATGAAGGCCTGTTGCATCGGATGCAGGGTTTTCCCGTCGGAGATCCCTTCGATCGTGGTGACCTCGCGCCCGTCGACCTTCGCTGCGAGTGTCAGACACGAGGCCACCCGGCGGCCGTCGACGTGGACTGTGCACGCCCCGCATTGACCGTGATCGCAGCCCTTCTTGGTCCCCATCATGCCGAGGCGTTCGCGCAGCATATCGAGCAGCGAAGCACGGGCATCGATCTCGAGCGCCATCGCTGTCCCATTGATACGTGTGCTGAGACGCTGTGTTATTCCGTGCTCCGCCTGGCGCGCCGGGGCTGCCGCGTCCGCGGCGCTCGATGACGTCACTCCGGCGAACGAGGCGACCGCTCCAGCCTCGAGCACCTCTCGGCGGGTGAATGTGACAACGCCCTGGTGTCGCTGTTCGGACATGAGGATGGTTGCCTCCAAGTGTTAGAGCTTACGCCCGATTCGATGGTCGATTGCACAGGCGACCGCTCCGTGCGTGGCAATCAACAGTGCGACGAAGCCGAGCATGATGGGATATTCGATGCCACGATCGATCCATGGGTAGGTCGGACCGAGCGCAATGCAGATAAAGACCATCTGGATCGCCAACAGCGACGCGAATAGCCGCGTTGCGAGGCCGATTGCCACCGCGAGCCCGCCGAAGGTCTCGAGCAGCGCCACGAACATCGCAAGCTCGGGCGCGAAAGGCAGGTGCAGAACGTTCGCGATCAGATGAGTCGAGCCCTGCAATGGATCGGCCATCGAGCCGTGGGCGCGGCCGGTCAACTTCGGGATGCCGTGGGTTACAATGGTGAGGCCGAATGCCACACGAAGCAGGACGTAAGCGAGTGTTCCAGATCGTGCATAGAATCGGTCGAGCGCAGCGACCAGCAACGGCCGTTGCGACGCCCTGGCTTGCTTTGTATCGAGCAACTCGGTCTCCTCGACTCACCGGGATGTGACTTCAGGATAGAGCTCGGCTTGCTGGCGGGAAACCTGGAATGCCAAACAACAGAATTCCATGCAGAACAACAATCGAAGCCGGCGCCGCCGGCCTCGCTCGGTAGCTGCGACATGGATCGAATCGATGTCATTCGCCTGTTCGTCAGGATCGTGGAGCGGGCCAGCTTTTCGGATGCGGCCAGGGATCTGCAGATGCCGCGCGCCAGCGCGACGCGCGTCATTCAGGAACTCGAAACGCACCTCGGGGTGCGCTTGCTCGAACGCACCACGCGCGCCGTCCGGCCAACGGACGACGGCATGCGGTACTACAGTCGTTGTACGCAGCTGCTCGCCGACCTTGATCAGCTCGAGACCGTCTTTCACGAAACCGAGCCGACGGGCCCGGTGTGCGCGGACATGCAGGGCACGCTTGCGCGATTCTTTGTCATTCCCGCATTGCCTGAGTTCCGCGCACGCTATCCAGGTATCTCACTGCATCTGCGCGAGAGCGATCGCATGGTCGATCTCGTCACGGAAGGTGTCGACTGCGTGCTGCGAGCGGGCAGTCTCAGCGACTCCTCGCTGGTCGGCAGACAGGTGGCTGCCTCTGAGCAGTTGACGTTAGCCAGCCCGGGCTATCTGCAACGGCACGGCGTGCCCGAATCGCCCGACGACCTGTTCAAACATCGTATGGTGGGCTATGCCGCGTCACATACCGGCCAGCCCTATGCGCTGGATTTCACCATCGACGGCGAGGTGCGCGAATTTACGCTTCCCCATGACGTTCTCGTCAAAGGCGCAGAAATCTATACCGCTTCCGGCGTCGCCGGCCTGGGGCTGATTCAGGTGCCGCGATACCGAGTGCAGCACCAGATAAGATCGGGTCAGCTCGTCTCGATCCTTGAGGATTATCCGCCGCCGAAAATGCCCGTCTCCGTGCTCTATCCGCACAATCGTCACCTCGCAGGACGAGTAAGAGTGTTCGTCGACTGGCTGGCCGCGTTGTTCCGAACGGCGCAAAGCGACGGCAGGCTCTGATCGATAGCGGGCTCCGCCCGACCTGTGGCGCAGGCCGGGCCGAAGCTCACAACTCATCTCAGCGCTTCGAGTACCGCGGCGGCCAACGCGGCCGTCGAAGCGGGATTCTGACCACTGATGAGATTGCGATCCCTGACGATGAAGACGCCCCAGTTCGGACCCTTCTCATAGCGTGCGCCCATCTTTCGCAGCGTGTCCGCCAGCAGCCACGGAGCGTTGTCCGCCGTACCCAGTTCGACTTCTTCTTCGTCGCTGAAAGAGGTCATGCGGCGGCCCTCGAACAACCACTTGCCGCTCGCATCCTTCGCGGCCAACAGCGCCGCCTGGCCGTGACACACGGGCGCGATGATCTTGCCCTGACGCTCCGCCTCGACCAGAACGCGGCCCATGTCCGGATCTTTGTAGAGATCTTCGACGGGACCATGTCCGCCTGGGATGGCAATCGCGTCGTAGCGACTTGTATCGACCGCTGCGAGCACCAGCGGTTTCTCGAGCCGAGCCCTGTTCTTCTCGAGGTACGCGCGATAATGATCGACGTTCGCCTGCCCCACCACTGCGGGATCCATGCTGTGAGGATCGATGGTCGGCGCAACGCCGCCGGGCGTCGCGATGTCGACGTTGCATTCCCCGATGAACGCCTCGTCCATCACGACGAACTCTTCGGCCCAGACACCGCTCTGATACTGGCTGCCATCGGCGCGCGTCCAGATCGGGGCCGCGGAAAGAACGATCAGAATGTTGCTCATGTGACGTCTCCTTGTTTCGGACAGTTGGGTCGGCGATTCGACGTGGCCAGTGTGTTCCGAGGAGACGCTTGTTAGTTGCCCGATGTGAGTCAAACTTTGCCAGATACTGCGAGCGGGCATCCCGCGTCCTCATGCAGCGGCGTTGCCCGCGAGCTTGAGATTCGCAATATCCTTGACGGGTGAACGACCAAACATTCTGTGGTACTCGCGCGTGAACTGCGGCACGCTTTCGTAGCCAACGGCAAACGCGGCGCTACGAGCCGACATGCCATCGGCCAGCAGCAGCCGTCGCGCCTCGATCAATCGCAACTGTTTCTGGAATTGCAATGGCGATAGCGAGGTCACGGCGCGGAAATGCTGATAGAACGACGATGGGCTCATTCCGGCCGCAGCAGCCAGCCGCTCGACGCGCAGTGAGCTCGCGTATTCGGCGCGTAACACCGCGATCGCACGCGCCACGCGCTGCAGATGACCGTCCGGGAAGCCGAGCTGGCGCATGACCGGTCCATGCCGCCCTGCCAACAACCAGTAGTGCATTTCGCGCAGCAACTGCGCTTTGAGAATGGGCAATGCGCTGGGCCGCTCGATCAGTCTCATCAGGCGCAAGGCCGCTTCTGCGACCTCCTCATCCGTCTGCTCCATACGGACATGGGCGCCATGAGCGGGCGGAATGGACTTCATGTTCATCGCCAGGTCCGAGACCAGTGGCACGTCGATGTCGAGAATCAAAGACAGGTAGGGCTCGGAGGGACTGGCTTGCGTGACCTGGCTCACTATCGGCACATCCGCGGTGATCAATAACGAGTCTCCCGCCTTGAAGAGCAGCGTACCACTGCCCGTCGTGACCAGCTTCGACCCCTGCAGGACGAGACAAACGAGCGGTCGCGATATTGCGTAGTCGAGGCCCGAAGGTCTGGTCGCCCGAACCACACTCAAGTCGGGAATCGGCGAGCGAGCGATGCCGCGCTCGTCGGCATTTGCCTCGGCGTGGCGGCGAACGGCGTTCAGCAGCATGACGTTCATCGTTGCAGCATGGTACCGCCGCCGGCTCGCGCCATGAACGTTCGACGTAGGATCGGGCAAACATCCGAGAGGTTTTGATAACCCGGCTCTCGAGCACCCATGAGCGCATTTTTTCCAGGAGTGCGGCGCTCGAATCTGAAAACGCCGTCGTAGAAACAGACAACCAACTTGTAGGTTTTGACAACCCAGACTCCAGCGCGGCGCCGATACTGCCCCCGTCCCGAAACAAACATTGGAGTCCTCACATGAGCAAGATCACTCTCGTCACCGGCAGCAGCCGCGGCCTCGGCCGCAATACGGCCCTCAGCATCGCGCGCAAAGGCGGCGGCGTCGTTGTCACCTACCACAGCCGCAAGGCTGAAGCAGACGCCGTTGTTGCCGAGATCAACGCATTGGGCGCCAAGGCGGTGGCGCTGCAACTCGACGCCAGTGACGTGTCGAAGTTCGACGATTTCGTCACGCGTCTGCGAACCACGCTGCGCGACACCTGGCAGCGCGACACCTTCGATCACCTGGTCAACAACGCGGGCCACGGCGAAATGGCTTCGATCATGGAAACCACCGAGGCTCAGTTCGACAAGCTGGTCAACGTGCACTTCAAGGGCGTCTTCTTTCTGACGCAGAAGCTCTTGCCGGTGCTCGCCGACGGCGGCCGCATCGTCAATCTCTCCTCCGGTCTGACTCGCGTGTCGTATCCGGGATTCTCGGTGTACTCCGCGGCGAAAGGCGCAGTCGAGATCTTGAGCATTTATATGGCAAAGGAGCTGGGCGCTCGCGGCATCACCGTGAACACCGTGGCGCCTGGTGCGATCGCGACCGACTTCCTGGGCGGCGCCGTTCGCGACATGCCGGATCTGAACAAGGAGTTTGCCAGCATGATTGCGCTCGGTCGCGTGGGCGTGCCCGATGACATCGGCCCGATGATCGCGAGTCTGCTGAGCGAGGACAATCGCTGGATCACGGCTCAACGGATCGAAGTCTCCGGCGGCCAGGCCATCTAGCGTGGTCAGCCAGCAGCGGTCGCGAGGGCATCTCCTCGCGACCGTCGCGAGTCGCGCAGTGTTGGCTCTGCCGCCTTCCGAGCTTGCACGGTCTCGCGCACCGGAGGCAGCCCGAACATGCGACGGTAGTCTCGATTGAATTGGGAGACGCTCTGATAGCCGACGGTGAATGCGGCGCTGCTCGCGCTTCGGCCTTCTGACAGCATCAGACGTCGCGATTCGATGAGCCGCAGTCGTTTTTGAAACTGCAGCGGCGTCATGGCGGTGACGGCGCGAAAATGGTGGTGAAAAGCGGACGCGCTCATGCCAACCCTGCTGGCCAGCCGATCGATGGGCAGTGACTTGGCAAACTCCGCTCTGATCAACGCGATGGCGCGCGCGACGCGCTGCGCAGCCGAGTCCTGCTTGCTCAAACCCTTGATGGCGGCACCATGCTTGCCAGTAAGCAGCCAGTAATGCAGTTCGCGAAACAAAGGCTGGATCAGCAGGGACATCGATTCGGGATGCCTGAGCAGGTTCATCAGGCGCAGCGCGACCGATGCCACGTCTGCATCCGTATTTTCGGTCCGCCATGGGCTGCCTTCGGTGGTCACCGCATGGATTTCCGAAACGAGGCTGGTGATCACGGCGGCGTCCAGCTCGATGAGCAGCGCGATGTAGGGCTCGAGGAGACTGGCCTGACATACTTCGGTCACGCTGGGAACGTCCGAGGTGAACAGCACTGACTCACCTGCGCCAGCTTCGATGGCTCTTGTTCCAATCGAAACTTTCATCCGTCCCTGCAAAACGAGGCAAATCATCGGTCGGTCGCTTTCCGGCAGGAATGCGCGCGGACGTGTGAGACGAACGACGCGCAGACCGACGATCGGCGTCACCGCGATGCCGGACGCGTCGGCGTGCGACTCCGAGAAACGCCGCGCTGTGTCGAGCAAGAGTTGGTTCATGACTGAAGCTCGAGGACGATCGCACTGGAGCCGCTATTCAGAATGGGCAGCAGCAGCTCGATCAATGGAAGCGCAGCGCCGGACTCCACGGCATCGGCGTCGACGACCAGGATGTCCAGGCGGTCGCCGATCACTGCGCGGACAACTCGAGCCAGCTGATTCGCGCCATCGGCAGTCGCCACATCCGCCACGGCCGCGCGGGCAATGCCGCCAGCCGAAACGATTGCTTCGACGATACGCGCGACGTTGGCGGTTGAATGCAGGTCGTGGATGAGTACACGGGCGCCGGCATCCGCCAGTGCGATGGCCGCGGCTTTGCCCGGTGCTCGCGAGGCATTGGTCACAAGGGCCGTTTTTCCTCTCAAACGAGTCATCTCTCCTCCCCTGACCTGCCATATCCGTCGAGCATCTCCTCGATCCACGGGGGCCAATGTAGACCGGCGTTGCAGCCGGGAGAAAGACTTTGTATCGTCGCCAGCGATACCTCTCAGGCATGGATCAACGATGGAGCTCAGGCATCTCAAGTACTTCGTGGCGGTCGCTGAAGAGGGCAGCCTGACCGTAGCCGCGGAGAAACGGCTGTTCACCGCCCAGCCCTCCTTGAGTCGGCAATTGCGGGATCTGGAACACGAAGTGGGCGCGGCGCTGTTCGTCCGTCACGCGCGCGGTATCGAGCTCACGCCGGCGGGTCGAGCGTTCCTCGATCATGCGCGGCTGGCATTGAGCCAGGCGGCCGAGGCGATCGCTGCCGCACGCAGGGTTGCACGCCCTGGCAAACAAAGTTTCTCAGCTGGCTTCTTGACCGGCCAGGAAGTCGACTGGCTGCCTCATGTCACGGCAGTGCTGCGTGATGAGCTCAAGAACATCGATCTCAAAGTGACCAGCGACTTCTCGCCCGATATCGCCGACGCGGTTCAACGTGGCGACATCGACGTGGGGTTCTGCCGCGTCGAGCCCCGCCCCGACGTGACCTACAGCGTCGTTGCACAGGAACCCATCGCTGTCATCCTGCCGAGCGATCACCGATTGGCGACTCGATCCGAGATCGATCCACGTGATCTGCAGCGCGAGGACTTCATCGGCTACTCGGACATTCCGCACGTACTACGCGATGTGGTGGATCGCTACTTCAAAAAGCAAGGCATCAAGGTGATACCACCCACGCACTTTCTCGACAACTTCACCACGGGCATATCTCTAGTCGCTTCCACTCGCGGTGTCACGCTGCTGCCCGCTTATGTGCTTCGCGTCCTGCCATGGTCGGTCGTGAGTCGCCCTTTGAAAGGAAAGGCGCCGACGATCGATCTCGCCGCGGGATATCGCAAGGACAACAAGTCACCCGCGTTGAAATCTCTATTGGCCGGCATGGACCAACTGGTTGCCGCAGGACGTGACATCGTCAGCCGAAAATGGCCGCCCCACGAGCGCGGCGCCAACCCCTGACGGGTCGAACTCCCGCCTCGATCCAAGCGGACGACCGCGCTCCGCGACAGCAGGAAATACCACCAAATATATGACTTGTCCGCAGCCTGTTCCGGCCGAAATTCGGCATTGACAGCGATGTCCTTCCGGGTATGTTGAAGCCTGGGCGGCGGCGGCCGGCAGTGGTCCCAGCCCTTCTCCTGCTCAACTTTCAACGCAGAAAAATCAACGGAGGTGCTCCACAGTCGATTTTTGTTAGCGGTAACTTCTGCAACCAAAGGGGGATCATGAAATGGCACATGGAAGCATCAACGCCGGGGACTGGAAACGGACTGCAGCTCCCACGAGGTTCCTGGCTGTCGCAGCAATGACGCTTGTCACCCTGCTCGGAACGGCGTACTTCACGCTCGCTCAAGCACAAAGCAACTCCACGATCGTAGTCCGCGCCCGCGGCACAGCGGGCAGCGAGTCCATCTCGCTACGTGTCGATAGCACCAACGTGGCGACCTGGACCTTGACGACGGGCTACCAGGACTACACCGCCACGACGAACCTCACCGGCAACATCACGGTGGCCTTCACGAACGATGCCAGCGGTCGCGACGTGCAAGTGGACTACATCACCGTCAATGGCAGTATCCGCCAATCGGAAAACCAGAGTTCCAACACCGGTGTCTGGGCTAACGGCAGTTGCGGAAGTGGCTCCAATAGCGAGTGGATGCATTGCAATGGCGCCATCGCGTATGGACCCATCTCGAGCTCGGCGAACAGCATTTCGGTTCGCGCGCGAGGCACTAGCGGCAGTGAGTCTTTGAGCTTACGTGTCGACAACACAAACGTGGCGACCTGGACCCTGACGACGAGCTATCAGGACTACACTGCGTCGACGAGCCTCACGGGCGCGATCACGGTGGCATTCACCAACGACGATGGCAGCAACCGCGACGTGCAGGTGGACTATATCGTCGTCAACGGCCAGACGCGGCAGGCGGAGGCGCAAAGCTCCAACACCGGCTTCTACACCAATGGCAGTTGCGGCGGCGGCGGCTTCAGCGAATGGCTGCACTGTAACGGCGCGATCGCGTTCGGCACAGTCAGCGGTGGCGGTCCCGGTCCCATTCCGGCCATGTTCGTGGGCAACATCACCACCAATGGCGCCGTTCGCAACGATTTCACCCAGTATTGGGACCAGCTCACGCCTGAGAACGAAGGCAAGTGGGGCACGGTCGAAGCAACGCGGGACGTGTACAACTGGAGCGGGCTGGACCAGGCTTATAACTATGCGATGGCGAACAACATCCCGTTCAAGCAGCACACCTTCGTCTGGGGCAATCAGGCGCCGAGCTGGATCAACTCGCTGAGCGCATCGGAGCAGGCGGCGGAAATCGAGGAATGGATTCGCGACTACTGCGCGCGCTATCCGAATACCGCGATGATCGACGTGGTCAACGAAGCAACGCCGGGCCACGCGCCGGCGACCTATGCGCAGAACGCGTTCGGCAGCAACTGGATCATTCGCTCCTTCCAGCTGGCGCGACAGTACTGCCCCAATGCCATCCTGATTCTCAACGACTACAACGTGCTGAGCTGGGACACCGAAGCGTTCATCCAAATGGCGACGCCAGCCGTCAATGCCGGCGTGGTCGACGCCTTGGGCGCGCAGGCCCACGGCCTGGAGGGCCAGTCCCTGAGCAGCATCCAGAACAAGTTGAACCAGGTGGCCGCGCTCGGCCTGCCGATCTACATCTCGGAGTACGATGTCGCCAGGACCAACGATCAGGAACAGTTGCAGATCATGCAGACGCAGTTCCCGCTGTTCTACAACCATCCGTCCGTGGCGGGCATCACGTTGTGGGGATATGTCGTTGACAGCACATGGGTCACTGGCAGCGGCTTGATCTACAGCAACGGCACGCGCCGTCCGGCGATGAACTGGCTGATGAACTATCTGGGCCGCTGAACGGCCTTGCCTCGGGCGCCCCTATCTGAAGGGGCGCCTGTTTGCTCTCAACGGATCCTGACCCAATCCACTTCGACGGGTTCGGGCCCGGCACTGGTCACGAACAGATCGTGCACGCCGGCCGGAATGGCCTTCGCAGCGGCACTGGCAATCTTCCAATCGGCTGTTCCCCGATCGATGTCGACTCGGCCGATCATGGGTCCGTCTGGTTTATCCAAACGCAGTTCGAGCGCCCCCGTGGCGGGCGCCTTCACGCGCACCTCGATCGATGCCTGAGCACCCGCGCCGAAGTCGACTTCGTCGAATCTCACCCATGCCTGGTCGGCACTGAAGGTGGTTCTCCAGCCCGCGTGCGGATTTGCTTCGTCCAGGAATGAAATCGCGACCCCTGCCCCGCTGGTCGCACTGTAGCGGTCGATCTGGATCTCGCTGCTCGCATTCACCAGGCCGACACCGCGCAAGGTGGGAGTGACTTTCTGGATCGTGCCGTCGGCGTTGAAGAACAACTTGTCGGCCCGGATCGCGCGGTTCTTGTCGAACGAGGGAGAAAGATCCTTGTCGTGATAGAACAGATACCACTGCCCCCGGTAGTCGAGGATGGAGTGGTGCACGGTCCAGCAACCGCTCTGCGCTTCGTCCAGAATCACGCCGGCATGTTTGAACGGCCCCATGGGCGAGGTGCTCATCGCATACTCGAGGCGCTCGGTCTTGTTCGCGACGTGCGGATAGGTGAGATAGTAGATGCCGTTGCGTTCGAATACGAAGGGCCCTTCCTGCAATCCCTTCTTGGGCAGTTCGTCGAACACCGCCGGCTCACCCTCGATCTCCAGCATGTTCGGCTTCAACCTGGCGACCAGGATCTTGTCCAGGGAATAGTACAGATAGGCGCTGCCGTCCTTGTCGATGAGCACGGCCGGATCGATGCCTTGCACGCCCTCGATGTAAGTGGGCATGGGTTTGAACGGTCCGTAGGGCTTGTCCGCGATCGCCACGCCGATGCGGAACCCGCCGCTCTTCGCGATCGCCGGAAAATAAAAATAATACTTGCCGTCTTTGAAGACGGCGTCCGGCGCCCACATGGCGTAAGCGCCGGGATCGGCCCACTCCACTTCCGTCTGCTTCACGATCACGCCGTGATCTTTCCAGTCCGTCAGATTCTCCGAAGAGAAGACGTGATAATCCTCCATGACAAACCAGTTCGGCTTGCCTTTGTAGCCTGGCGGCGCCTTGATGTCGTGCGAAGGATAGACGTAGACCTTGCCCTCGAACACGCGCGCCGTCGGGTCGGCGGTGAACTGATCCATGATCAGCGGATTGGTCGCGAACGCTGCTGTGGTGTGCAGCAGCCCTGCAACAGCCGCGGGCAGAAAGTGACGTAGCGAGAGAGTCATGGTGCACCTGGGTTCCGAACTTGCCGAGCCATGAAAAAAGGCGACCCGAATCCTCGGGTCGCCTTCGCGATCACATCAAAGCTCGAAACGCACGCCGAGGCGATACACACGGCCGAGCGCATCATAGAGCGCCGGGTTGCTGAAGATCGTTACACGCGCCGGGTGCTCATCGAGCACGTTGTCGACTTTGAAGTAGGCAACCGTGCCCGGCAACATCTCGTACGATCCGCCGATATCCAGGTAGAAAGCCCCATCCACGTGATTGTTGTTGATGGTCGGTCGATTGACGGTCGAGATCGGGCAGGTGCCGGGCTGACATTCGATGTACTGGTTGCCCAACACGCCGTCGCTGATCCACCGTTCCTGGATCTGGAACGAGAACTTGTCGGTGTCGTAGCTCTGGATGGCCAGCACTTTCCAATCCGCCTTGGTGTCGATGTTGACACCGGCGGTGTCCACCGGGATGGTGCCCGGCAGGCCATTGTCGCTGATGTATTCGCGGATGTGCGTCGCCAGGCCGCGCACCGTGAACGTACCGGGCAAACCGAACAACTGCGGCCACCGATAGCTCGCCTCGATATCGAACCCGGAAGTTTCGATGGAAGCGAAGTTGAACGACTGCACGTTGATGAAGTTCGGTCCGTTCGGATTGTTCAGGTTGAACGCGTTACAGGTGGGCAGAACACCCCGGAAACAGAAGTTGACGATGTCATTGGCGCTCAGGCTCGAGATCACGTCGTCGATCTTGATCTTGTAATAGTCCACCGACACGCTGAAGTTCGGCAGCCAGGCGGGCTCGGATAACACCACACCGAATGACGTATTGCGGGCGATCTCCGGCGTGAGCGCGGGATTGCCGACCTGGTTCTGGATCGCGAGCACGTTGACGTTGCGGAACGGGTCCAGGAAGTTCGGCAGCGTGGTCGTGACCGGCGCCGCGAACAGCTCCGAAAGATTGGGCGCACGCGCATCGCGCGACGTGGTGGCGCGCAGGCGCAGACCATCCAGCGGAGTATCCCAGGTGCCGCCGATCTTCCAAACGTCGATCGTTCCAGAGGTGCTGTAATCGGTCACGCGTGAGGCGGCATTGAGGTTCGCTCGACCGACGCTCTCTGTATCGAACAGCGGCAGGTCGAACTCCAGATAGGCTTCCTTGACGCTGTACTCGCCCTCGCCGTTCTTGTAGTTGCCCGCATACCAGTTGTTGCCGGTGTCCAGCAGCACGGGATCGGCCGGATAGTCATCGTTGTATGGCGTTCCTTCGATACCCGCTTGAGGCAGGATGCCGTTGCCATAGGCATCGGCGCGAACGCGGTATTCTTCCTTTCGATACTCGACGCCCAATGCAATCGCCAGCGGCCCGGCCCACAGGTCGACCGGCTCACCGGAGATGTTGAAGCTGGCGACGTCCTGATTCTGTCGCGTGCGCTGATACGGACCCTTCGCCGGCATGATGTAGTTGAACGCCGCGTCCGAAGGCCGCATGCCGCCGAAGATGTTGATGGGCACGCAGCCGTTCGCCCGCGCCACGGGATCGGCGCAAACGATATTGCCGTCCAACGTGATCGCGTTGATCGCCTGGTTGAAACGTCGCGACAGCATGATGCTCTTGACGTCGACGTCCGAGAAGTTGACGCCGTGCTCGTAATAACCGTTGTAGTTCCAGTTCTTGCCCAGCACGGACATGCCACCGAGCGCGCCCAGCACGAAACGATACTGACGGCGATCGGTGTACACCTGCGTGCTCGGCAGGATGGCGTTGCTGGTTCCGTATTGGAAGCTGGTGATGGCGTCGGCAGGGTTGCCGTTGGGCGCCGCGCACATCGCCCGGATCGACGCCGGCAGGAAGGCGTTATCGCACTGGATGGTGAGATTCGGCCGGTTCATGCCGTTGATGGGCTGATTGTGAGTCTGCACCTGGGCCAGGTTGACCGTGACGTACACTTCGTCGTCATCCGCGAAGTCGAATCCCAGTCGGCCGTAGCCGTTGATGCGCTCCAGATCGGACTGCAAGGTGCGGCCGGAGTCGACATTGCCGGACAGATCGCCGCCGACGCAGAAGCCCGGAAGGCAGCCACTGACAGTGCCGGCCGCGTTGCGATCGGGCACGCCGTTGGAGCCGTACTGGAACTGAAATGGGTTGCCGGCTTCGTCGAACGCCCATCCCTGCAGCGGCCCGGAGGTGATCAGGCCGTACTTGGTGTAGTTGTAAGGCTGGGCGTAATCGATCACGACGTATTGCGGCGATCCATCATTCGTCACGTTGCGATTGACGAGGGTTCGCTGCGTGAACCAGTCGCGACCGCCCGCAAGCCCGACGCCGTAAGGACCCGGGCCCACACCTGCTTCGTCGTGATATTCGACGCTGCCCACCGCATGCAGGCGACCGTCGAGGAAGCTGCTGCCGGCGGCGAACTGAGCGACGACGGTCTCGTTGTCGTCGTAGTTGGTGATGCCGCCTTGAACATTCCCCTTGAAGCCTTCGAAGCGCGTGTTCGTGACAAAGTTGACCACGCCGCCCACGGCGTCGGAACCGTAGGAAGACGATGCGCCGCCGTTGACCACGTCGACGCGTTCGATCAGCAGCTGAGGAAACAAACTCACGTCGGGCACGCCCGTGACGTTCGCGCCGACGACACGCTGACCATCGAGCAGCGTCAGGGTGCGGATCGGACCCAAGCCACGTAGCGAAAACGAGCTCAGGCCTTGCTGTCCGCTGGAGGTGCTGAAGGTGTTGGTCTGCGTACCGGTGGAGCCTTGCAGCGACGGCAACTGCGCGACGGTGGTGAAAATGTTGGGCTGGGCGTTCGCGGTGAGCTGCTCAGCGCTGATCACCGAGGTGGGCGTCGGCGCGTTGTAACCCGTCGACATGATGCGGGTGCCCGTGACGAGCACCTCCTCGAGGCCCGAGCCCTCCTTCTTCTCATCCGAGGGCGACACTTGAGCCTGCACCGACAGTGGCATCAGCAACCCGAAGGCCGCCAACGTCCGAAAGCCTCCCGACCTGCTTTTCATCAATGAACCGAGGCCGTCCTTGCGAAAATTTTTTGACATGGTCTCTTCTCGTGGATTTTAGTTTCTCAGGGCCCGACTCCGCTCGATCGCGGTCTATATCTCCAGATCGATCACTTCGCTCATCGCAGTGCGCGCAGCGGTGACATCGGTCGCCGAGATCGCAGCGAAAAGCTCTGAATACTTGGCAGCAATCGCCCGCGAGTGCGTCGGCCGCGGCGCGCGCTGACCGGTTGCCCCGGCGAGCGCCTGGTCGATGATTCGGCCCATGGCCGAAAAGAAACAATTGCCGGCCGACTCGAACATCACCGCACGAAACTCACGTTGTGACATCCGGGCTGCCCCAGCAGGAAGCCGATAGATGTCTACCAATGCCGCGCGCATCGCCTGCTGCTGCGGCTCCGTGCGTCGCTCAGCGGCCAAGGCCGCGGCGCTGGGCTCGATCGCCCTGCGCAATTCGTAGATCGAGGGCAACACCTGTCGTCCACGCTGAACACCGAGCAGCCAGCCCACGACATCCGGGTCCAACCAGTGCCATAGCTCGGCCGACGTCACCTTGGTGCCGGCCCTGCGACGACTCTCCACCAAACCTTTCGCCACCAGGATGCGCATTGCTTCCCGATACGCCGTTCGCGACACCCGCAGACGCAAGCACGCATCCACCTCTCCTTCCAGGAGCTGGCCAGGCTTCACGTCGCCTGAAAGGATGGTTACAGCTACGTCGCGCGCGATGCTGCCACTCAGCGATGCGGCTCGCGTTTCGGCCCGATCGTTGTTGCTGATCATGACGCTCATGGTCCCTCGAGCCCGCGCAACGCCCGTAACGCCTCATTCCTCCAATGCAACGACGGCCACAGAATGCGGCGGCAACTTCAAATTGATCTTGCCGGCGCGCGCCTTCGCTTCGAGTGACTTCGGTGCGACCGCATTGGGAGCGTCGAACGTGTTCACGCTGTCGACCTTCGGCGCCGAAAGAACTCTTCCCACGGCGCGCTTGGCGCGCGAGGTCAACTCCACCTGCGCAGGAGCGGAAGGATCCACATTGGTCAGCGCCAGCCAGGTCTTGCCATCCTTGCCCTTGGCGGCGATGGCATCGAGCTGCGGTAAGGTGATGTCGCCGTTGACGTAACTGCCTGCGTCGAACGTCACCGGTAGAAACGTCGCGTCCTGAAAAGGCACATACATGTGGAACACGTGATACGTGGGGGTCAGCACCAGCTTGTCCCGCTCGGTCAGGATCATGGCCTGCAGCACGTTCACCATTTGCGCGATGTTCGCGATGCGCACTCGATCCGCCTTTCGAGCGAACATGTTGATGTTGAGCGCAGCGATGACTGCGTCGCGAATGCTGTTCTGCTGCTCGAGAAATCCTTCCTTGCTGCCGGGCGTCGGCGCGAGCCAGGAGCCCCATTCGTCGACGACCAGCGCGATCTTCTTCTCCGGGTCGTACCGGTCCATGATCGCGACGTGAGTGTTCAGCAACTCGTTCATTCGCAAGGTGTGCTTGACCAGCGCTGCGTACTCTTTCGGACCGAAGCCGGTGGCGTCGAACTTCGGCGGCCAGCCGCCGCCGACCGTGTAGTAGTGCAACGAGAGCCCATCGATGTCCCAGCTCCAGTTGCGCTCCTTCCAGGCTTTCATCACCGCTTCGGTGTAGCCGGTGTCCGCAGTATCCGGCCCGACGGCAATCTTCAGCGTCGGATGTTTGGCGTTGTAATTGCGCGTGTAGCGGGCATAGATGCGCAGCTGGCTCACATATTGTTCTGGGGTCATCGAGCCGCCGCAGCCCCAGCTCTCATTGCCGATGCCCATGAACGAGATGCCGTACGGTTCGGGATGTCCGTTCGCCGCGCGTTGCTTCGCCAGCGTCGTGGGCTGATCGGTCGTCATGTATTCGAACCAGTCGGCCGCCTCGTGCGGCGTGCCGGAGCCGACATTGACCGAGATGTACGCCTCGGCGCCGATCTGTTGCACGAAGTCCATGAACTCGTGGGTGCCGAAGGTATTCGGCTCGATGACGCCGCCCCAGTTGGGATTGAGGGTCGCGGGCCGCTCCGCTTGCGGACCGATGCCGTTGCGCCAGTGATACTCGTCGGCGAAGCAACCACCCGGCCAGCGCACGTTGGGCACGCGCAGCTCTTTCAGCGCCGCCACCACGTCGTTACGGATGCCTCGTGTATTCGGAATCGGCGAGTCCGGTCCGACCCAGACTCCCTCGTACACGCCTCGTCCCAGATGCTCTGCGAACTGACCAAAGAGGTGTCGATCGATCTTGGCGCCCGGCTTGTCCGCGTCGATCTTCACTGCGACCGGCTCGCCCTGGGCCACACCGACACACGCCGTCAAACCGATCAGCAGCGCTCGAACTGAAAACATGAATTTCATTGCAACGTCCTATCGTTCCTTTGTTACTTGCGAAGCGGTCCGCTCACGGCGCCAGCGGAGTGACTCGCGTCATCGTGAAAACACCGGACTGCACTGGCACACCGGTGCCCGGCTGCCCCGATCCCACGCTCACAGTGTGTTCGCCCGAGAAAATCTGGCGCTGGCCGTCGCGAGTCACGAAACTCAGATCGCGCCGCGAGAGCTCGAACGTGACGGATCGCTGCTCGCCTGGACGCAGCTGCAGACGTTGAAAGCCTCGCAGTGCGAGCCGCGGTGCGCCTTCGAACGACGGGGGATCCAGATACAGCTGAGCAACCTCTTCGCCCACGCGGCTGCTGGTGTTTCGAATCGTGGTTGTGACACGCAGCCCGTTTTCGGCCGCGCCGTCGATCGGTTGCACGCTCAGAGCGCCGTATTCGAAGCTCGAGTAGCTCAAGCCAAAGCCGAACGGATAAACCGGCGCGCCTTCGAAGTAACGATAGGTGCGCCCTTGCATCGAGTAATCCTCGAACGGCGGCAGATCCTCGACGCTGCGGTAGAACGTAAGCGGCAGTCGTCCGGCCGGGTTGGTCTTGCCAGCGATCACGTTGCCGATGGCCAGCCCGCCTGCCTGTCCTGCGTACCAGGCTTCAATGAGTCCCGACGCATGTGCCTGCTTCCAGGAAACATCGAGCGTGCTGCCATTCATGAGCACCACGATCAGCGGTTTGCCCGTCGCCTTGGCCTGCTCGAGCAGCCGGCGCTGATCGGCGGGCAGATCGATCGAAGTCTTGTCGCCACCGAAGAAGCCCTCCAGCTCGACTTTCATCTCTTCGCCTTCGAGATTGGAGTTCAGGCCGACGGCGGCGACGATCACATCCGCTTGTGCCGCGGCGGCGCGCAGGTCGGCTTCGGGTTGGGTCGAAACACGTTTCCACAACACTTCAATGCCGGCCAGCAACAACGCCTCCGCGGTGACCCGAATCGGATAGCGCCGCCCTTTCTGTAATTCGAGCGTCGACATCTCCGAGCGCGTACCCCACGGCTGATGGCGATGCTGGGCAATCAGCTTGCCGTCCAGCATGAGCTCCGCATTCGGACCGCTCAGACCGATGCGATACGTTCCGCTCTCGGGCGGCACTACAAAACCCGTCCACACGACGCGGTAGTAGTCGGATAGTTGCGCGTGCTCGTTGCCGCGCATGGCGATGCCCGGCTCGACCCGAGACACCGTCGGTTTGCTCTTGAATTTGACTTTGCCGGCGCGCTCCGCATATTCCGCGTGCGTCGCGTAGCGCTTCGGCAAACGCTCGTCGGCGTCGTAGTACTCAGCCAACAGACCCGGCTCTCCGCTGGGCGAGCGCAACGCCGACGTTGGGATCGGGTCGCCATCGGTGATGGCAGGCGACCAAGGCACATGCGTCACGACGGCGCGTGGCATCGCCCGGCGCAATCCGTCGACGAGAGAAATCGGAGGACTCGACAGCGCCGAGGAATAGTTTCCTCGCAACACCCGCGTCGCGTCGGCGTGCGGGCCGATCACCGCGATCCGTTCGCTGCCCTTCAATGGCAACACGCCGTCGTTCTTGAGCAGCACGAGCGTCTTCTCGGCGGCTTTCAATGCGAGTGCATCCCGCTCGGGCGTCGTGACCGGCGCAGGCGGAGTATTGATCGCCGGGCGTCCGGCGAGTCCGGGCAGATCGCCATTGAGATAGCGAGCCGAGAACAATCGGATCAGCGCCTGATCGATGTCTCGCATGCTGATCAAGCCGCGCTCGTAGGCTTGCTTGTAGCGGTTGCCCAGACCGTCGAGATCGAACAACGTGGCATTGGTGCACTCGTTGTCGACGCCTGCCTTGAGCGCGGCGGCCACGGCAGTTACTGCATCTGGCGCGAATCCGTGCTTCTCGGAGATGTCTTGCACGGCGTCGCAGTCCGAGACCACGTAGCCGTTGAACTTCCACGCGTCGCGTAGGCGCGCTCGTAACAATTCATTGCTCACACACGCAGGTTCGCCGTTGACGCGGTTGTAGGCGCACATGATCGAACCCGCCCGCCCTTCGACAATCGCCGCACGAAATGCGGGCAGGTAGGTATCTTCGAGGTCGTGCGGCGAGACGAACACATTGGCGTGATGTCGCGTCGACTCGGGGCCGCTGTGAACGGCGAAGTGTTTGGGCGAGGCGATCACGTCGGGCCGATCGGGATCGGGACCTTGCATCCCGCGCACGTACGCAACACCCAAGCGCGCGGTCAGAAATGGATCCTCACCGTAGGTTTCCTGTCCTCGTCCCCAGCGCGGATCGCGGAAAATGTTGATGTTGGGTGACCAGGTATTCAGCCCGGTGCCAATGCGGCCCAGCCGTCCCGTCTTGCGGCCCAATGCGTGCAGCGCTCGCACTTCCACGCTGATGGCGCCGGCCACTTCTTGCAGCAGCGCCTCGTCGAACGACGCAGCGAGTCCGATCGGTTCCGGGAAATTCGTGGTCGGCACGGGACCAAGCGCGCCATGCAACGATTCGGTCCACCAGTTGTAGGCGGGAGCGCCCAAGCGCGGAATGGCTGGCGCGGTGTTGAGCAACTGCTCCACTTTTTCATCCAGCGTCAGCTGGCCCACCAACGCCGCGGCCTTCTGCTCCGCTCGAACACGCAGCGAAGCGTCGTCGGCATCGGCGTTCGCCGCACCGCTTGCCGCCGTGGCCAGGCAAAGCGCCAGCAGACAACTTGAGATGAAGCGCAAAGTCATGCCGTTCCTCTTCCTCACACTCCGCGCAGCATCTGCATGACGCTGGCGCAGATCTTTTGATAGTTGTCCGGCTTCAGCGGTCCCAGCACACCGTGCTGACTCGCGGGCAGATGCGCCAGCGGATGACCATTGGTCCGAAACACAAAGTGGTCGAAGAACGCCTTCCACGCCTGTCGTTCGGCGGGCGGGCGTTCGCAAATGGTGATCAAACTCAGCAGCAGCGCGGCCGCCGGAGCATCCGGGCCGGCGCGGAAGGCGTCCCACCAGTAATTCACCAAGGCATTGAGCGAGCTGGTTGCCTCGACCTGATGCCACCACAGCTTCGGCACATAGATGGCATCTCCCGCGTGCAACTCAGCCACGAGCGCTTGGTCTCGCACTTCCCGAAAGCGGGGATATCTCTCGTCATCTGGGGGTGCAGAAGCGGCAAGACTCACCGGCTGGCCCGCCATCGTGTGATCGATGGGACTGATGTACAGGCGGTCGATGGTTTCAGGGGCGTACAACGTGAAGCGTCGCGTGCCCGCCACCACGCATGCGATGTTGTCCATCGTGTCGTAGTGAGCCGAAACAATCGAGGCGTGGCCGATCCAGATGCGCGGCTCGACTTCGTCCTTCAGCAGCGACAACGAATTCTCGGCCGCGAATCCTGGCAAATAGAGGCCCGTGGGCAGCGAGCCCATGTACATCGATGGCTTGCCCGGCCCGCCCGCCGTCGCAACGATTTGCTCGAGAGCGCTGCTGAAGCTCATGCGCTCGCGCGAGAAGTTGAATCCGCTCAGATCGTCGCTGTAGTAGTACCTGCCCTCGATGTGGGGTGCGCCGACAAACACTTCCGCCTGCGCGCCCTTGTCGAACTTCGCAAGGTAATCTTTGAAATGCGCGGCAGAGCGTGTGGCGGCGAGCACGATGGGCCACGAACGGACCAGTCCGCGAATCACGACCGGGCGACACGGCTCCGCAACCTCACGCAGGAATGTGTTCGGCTCGGTGAGGTCGTGCGCCGCAATTTCTCTGGGGATCGCTGCCATCGTGCTCTGCCGATCAACGGCATCCCGCTTTGAAACAAAGGTTCGCGCTGAAAAACGGCAGCACGTGATTCTGGAATCGCTCGCCCAGCTTGTTGGTATGGTCGCCGGCGTACACCTCGAAGGTGTTCTGGATGCCGTAGGCGTTCAGCACATCGTGAAGCTTCGCGGTATCGGCCCGCAGTCGGTCCTGATCGCCGACATCGAGCGCGATTCCGTGATAGCGTCGGATGTTTCCGATGTACTGATGAACGAACGCGAGTGGCGCATTGGCGGCCCACTTCGCCAACACGTCCGCCTGCGCATCGCCACCGCTGTTGGGCAGATCGAGAAACAGCGGCGGATTCTTCGGATTCGGCGACCAGGCTGCCGCGGCGGCCAACTGCGCACGCGCGAAGAACGGCAGCTTGGCCGAGTCCGCCGACGTCTTCACCGATTCCAGCAACTTGTCGAACTCTGCGCCGTCGCCTCGAACCGCGCGCGGCGACAGGCAACAGGGGCTCATGATGTACAGGCTGCCGAACACCTCGGCGTGTTTCATTCCGATACGAGTGGTTCCATAGCCACCCATGGAATGTCCGGCCAGTCCACGGCTGCTTCGCTCCGGAATGGTCCGATAGTGCGCATCGATGTAAGCGACCACGTCACGCGCGATGAAACCTTCGAAGTCCCCGGTCGTCATCGAGCTCGAGTACATCGAACCGTTGTGCACGGTCTTGGAATCGGGGAGCACCACGATCATCTCGTTTGCTCCTCGGGCAAACGCGCCCTCGAGGGTTTGCGGCGCATGGATCTCGCGCGACCACTGCTGGGCGCCGATGGAATACCCATGGAGCGCGTACACCACGGGATAACGTCGACTCGTTTCCTTTTTGTAGCTGGGCGGCAGGAACACCAGCACGTCACGCTCGACTGAATTGCCTTCGAGGTTTCCTTCCAGCGCCTGCGCATGGACCTTGATGGATTCGACCATGACCGGCTTGGCGCCAGGGACCACCGGCGGCGCGTCTGTCTGTAGCTGAGCCCACGCAGCAGGTGCGGTCCAGGCACTCAACAGCAACGCCAGGATCCGAACAGCGTCGCTCATGGTCAGCTCCGGCCCTTGCCATGCTTGAACAGCCGAGGCGCGAAATCCTTCAAAGCGCGGCGCCAGGTCTGCCATTCATGGTCGGTGTCTTGCGACTCCACGTAGACGTGCTCGATGCCTGCCTCGTTCAGACTCTGGTGCAGGCCTCGAATGCCAGTGCGAAATCTTTCTGCTTCGGCGGTGCCGACACCGAGCCAGAGCACATGCACCCGCTTGGCGAATGCCGCCGCATCGGCGAACACACCGTTGTAGTCCTTCTTGGCATCGAACTTGCGATTGCCCGGCGCGAGCAGCCCGGCGGCGCCGCTGAAGCCGCCAATGTGAGAGAACAGGTCGAGATGATTCAGCGTGATATGGAAGGTCTGCATGCCACCCATGGACAGGCCCGCCATGGCGCGGTTATCGCGATCGGCCCGCGTGCGAAAGGTCTTATCGATGAACGGGATCAGGGCCTGCGTGACATCGTCCTCGAATGTTTCAGCCATCTCATGCATGGCTTTCAACATCTCGGGAGATCCGAACGCGACACCGCTCATGTCGGGCGGCGACACACCGGCGCGCCGCGCGTAGCCGTACGCCATGACGACGATCATCGGCTCGGCTTCGCGGGCGGCAATCAGATTGTCGAGAATGAAATTGGCGCGGCCCTGGCGGATCCAGCCCGTCTCGTCTTCGCCGCCGCCGTGTTGCAGATAGAGCACGGGATAGCGCTTGTCGGTCTGCGCATCGTAGCCCGGTGGCAGGTAGACCAGCGCGTGTCGCCAGCTACCCGTGACCTTCGAGTGATACCAAACCTCGCGCACCTGCCCGTGCGGCACATCCTGGATGGAATAGTAGGTCGAGCCCGGCTCAGGAATCTCGACCGCGCTCGCATGCCGCGTGCCCCCGAAGTAGGCATGGCTCCCCGGATCGGAGACTTCGGCGCCGTCGATGATCAATGTGTAGTAATGAAATCCAGGAACCAGCGGCTCTGTGATCACGGTCCAGAAGCCGTCCGGCTGCTTCTGCATATCCAGCTTGGGCCCGTTCCAGAAGTTCACCCTGACCTTGCTGGCCTCTGGCGCCTTCACCCGGACCTGGACTCGTCCCGCTGCGTCTATGCGTGGATACTGCGCGTCCCAAACATTGCTGCTCGCGGGACGAAACTCGCCGGCGGCCTGCGCCAGACAGAGATTCGCCACGAGCGCGAACAGAAGCCCCATCATCCACTTCATACATCCCCCAAACATCGTTCCTGATACCGATCAGCGAGCCGCGGCGAGTTTGCGATTGCGCAGGTGAGCCAGCACCGACAGTTGATTGAGCGAGCCCGCCACCGTGTACGCCAGCTGCAGATGCCCACTGCGAAACAAGCGCAGCACGTCGACATCGGCGAGATCGCGCAACGCATCGCGACTCACGGTGTAGAGGCCCTCCAGCGTCAGCCGCTCGCCGTCATCGAAGCTCAAAGCGATGTCGATCGGCTCGATCAGCTTCAGCTCCTTCAGGTCGCGCACCAACGCAGCCGTCTGCTCGATGCCCTCGTGCAGCTGCTTGAGCACGCGCTGCATCCGGCGCAGCGCCGTGCTCGGCTGCTGCGCACTGTCGAACAGCGGCTCGCCTTCAACCTCGCTGAAGCGCGCGTTGCCGCGATCGATGGCGATGCAATCGCCCGAGATGAAAAATCCATCGCGCTGCAGACTGAGCGGCTCGAAGCCGCCGCGATCCTCTTTGGTCTCGAGCGCGGCCTCGCCCGGCTTCAAGCCCAGCGCGACGCCCGCATAGAACGCTCCCGTGCCGGGATCTTTCGAGAACAGAATCGGACACGCGATCGCCGCGGCGACGAACTCACTCGGCACGATCTGCACGAAGTGCGGCTCCGCGCCGCGCCGCGGTAGCAGTCGCAACTGAGCGTGATTCTGAGAATTGAGCAGCTCATGGGTGGTCATCTTTCACGGACCTCCTACACCGGCTGCAGCCCGTGCTGGACGATCTTGCGAATCAGATCGCGGTGGCGAGGCAATCCCGCTCGCAGCTTTTCCGTGTGCGCAATGTTCTCGCGCATCGCTCGCTGCGCGTTGTTCGCGCTGCCTTCGACCATCTGCGGCTCGAGCTCGGTGCGAAAGCCCATGCCATACAGCACGTACTGATAGCTCGCCGCCGGGAACACCTCCTCGATGCGATCGAACTCGTCGTGATACCAGGGCGACTGATAGCGCCACAGCAACATCAGGTGCTGCAATCGTTCGGGGATGGTCTCCGGCAGTCGGTTGTCGCGCCAGAACGCGCTGTCGTCGCGCTGAGTGAGCGCGTAGTGCAGCTTGAGGAAATCGATGATCCTGCCCCAGCGATACTCGGTCGTGTTGTTGAAACGCGCGGCGATGACGTCCATCACCTCACGGCACACCGGCATCTGCTCGGCGACCAGCTTGGCCGACATCTCGATGAGCACGATGGCCGAGGATTCCAACGGCTCGAGAAAGCCCGCCGACAGGCCGATGGCGACACAGTTGCGCTTCCAGAAAATCTGCCGATGGCCGGTGCGTATCGGGATCTTGCGAACGGACAGATCCTTCGCCGCCGCTCCGATATACCCACGCAGCTCGCGTTCCGCATCGTCGACCGATATGTGACGACTGGAAAAGACATGACCCACGCCGCGGCGGGTGGGCAAGCCGATGTCCCAGATCCAGCCGGCCGACTGCGCCGTTGAGATGGTGTGTGTTGCGATCGGACTTGCTTCGGTTTCGTACGGCACCTGCACGGCGAGCGCGGTATCGCAGAACAGGACGTCGCTGCAATCCACGAAGGGCACGCCCAACGTTTCGCCGATGAGCAGCGCCTTGAAGCCGGTGCAATCCACGAACAAGTCGCCTTCGATCTCGCCAGCCTGCTCGGTCTCGAGACTGCGAATGTCGCCGCTGTCATTCAGATGAACACGCCGCACATCGGCGAGCACATGACGCACGCCGAGCTTTTCGCAGCAGTGCTGCTGCAGGAACGGCGCGAACTTTCCGGCGTCGAGGTGATAGGCGTAGTTGGCTACCGCCTCGTACTCGGCGGTGGCGATGGTCTTCGGCGCCAGGCCGTCGTCACAGATCTTGCCTTGCGGGCACACCGCATCACAGAAGCTGCTGCCATCGTTTCGCGCCAGCCAATGCGGCACCAGATTGATGTGCGAGAAGCTCTGCGGAAGCATCAGGGGATGGTAGTAACCATCGTTCGCCGCACCGGTGGTCCACCGGGCGAACCACGCGCCTTGTTTGAATGCGGCGTCACACTTGCGAAACAGCTCGGTCTCCGACACGCCGATGCGCGACAGCGTGGTTCGCAGCGTCGGCCACGTCCCCTCCCCCACGCCGATGATCGGCGTGTTGGGTGACTCCACCAAGGTCACGCTGAAGCTCGACGGAATCCGGCTGCGATGCCTGGCGGCGATGACACCCGCCGTCAACCATCCGGCGGTGCCACCACCGACGATCACGATTCTTCTGACTGCATGCACCATGGTCTGTCAATCAACCGTCGCGCGATGTCGATGTAAAAAACGGGGAGGCGACTACGGAGGGGGTGTCGAGGCCTCCCCTATCAACGCTACATCCGGAAGCGCGCTCCCAGCGCATATCGTCGTCCATAGGCGAACACGTCGAGCAATTGATTGTCGAAGCGGCCGTGCGTACTCATCGTATCGTTGGTGACGTTCAACGCTTCGAAGTACACGTTCAGATAGTCGGTGAGCTGGTAGCTGGTGCTCACGTCGATCTGCAGGCTCGAATTGACGAACGTGGGCTCGGCGCCGAACTGGGAGTTGTTCTGGTTCTGGCCGAACTGCAGCAGATATTCGTCGCGCCAGTTGGCGGCGACGCGCAGTTCGAAGCCGTTCTTGTCGTAGAAACCGACGAAATTGGCCGAGTCCGCCAGGCCGGTGACCGCGAAGCCGCTTTGCGAAATATCGTAGCGATCGTACGGCTTGTCGGTATCGACCAGCGTGACGTTGCCGTTGAAGCCGAAGCCGGTGTCGCCGAACACGTGCTGCCACGCGAGCTCGAACCCATCCACCGTCGCGTCCGGTCCATTGACCCGTTGCGAAACCGTGTACACGGCGGGCTCGCCGGTGGTCGGGTCGATCACGTCGTTGATCGTCTGCCGCTGCGTACCCTGCACGATGAAGTTGGTCACATCCTTGATGAAGTAGTTCAACGACGCATAGGAGTTCTGCTGGTAGTACCACTCCACGGCGAAGTCGAAGTTATCCGACAGGTACGGCTTCAACGCCGGATTGCCGCCTTCCGCGGTGAGTGCCCCGACGCGTGGCAGCGAGCCTACGTTCAAGACCGGCGTCAGGAAGTTGATATTCGGCCGGGTCAGCGTACGCGACGCGCCGAAACGCGCGTGAACGTCCGGCGTGATCTCCAGCTTCATATCCAGGCTAGGCAGCAGATAGGAATATCTGCTCTTGGTCGAGATCGGCTGAGTGTCCGAGAAGGTCGTCGACAGCAGGGTCGGATCCGCCGGATTCTGCGTCAGGAGGATGGGCAGTCGGCCGAGGCCCGCGGATTCGACGTGAGTACGCTCGTTACGCACGCCGGCGCTGAAATGGAATGGCCTGCCCGCCACATCGACCTGGAACGAGGCGCGCACGAATGCCGCCCAGGTCTTCTCCTCGATGTTCTGGACAGTGCCGGGATCGAGCGCGAGATCGAGCGATCCGGTGTAGTCACAGCAGTCGTAGTTGAAGCCGGGAATGTTCTGCGTCTGTGGATTGCCCAGTCCTTGCAGATAGGCGTACAACGCACGCGGGTTGTACACGAGCAGTTGCGGCGGCAAGGCGCCGGCGCCCGAGAATCCAGGAATGAATCCCGATGTCCCGATGGTGCCGCGATAAAGGTTGGTAGGCACAACGACGCCCGAAGTGCGACCCGAAGGCGCGCCGTAACCCGACCACGCCTGCCAGAAATTGTTGGCGAACGTGTTGCGATCGGCGAGCTCGAAAGTGTCGTCGAGATAGGACGTTCCCGCATCCAGACGCAGGCCGTCCTGCTTCCAGGTGGCGGTGATGCGCGCCTGCTTGATCGTATCGGTATTTTCTTCGGAGGTGCGCACCAGCACGTGAGAACCGATGATGGATGGGTCCAGATAGCGGGATGGGTCGCCGTTGGGACCGTAAGTCGTCAATTGCGGCAACGTATCGCTGCTATCGCCCAGCACACGCACACCCAGCGCGGTGCCCAGCGCGCCGCCGTAACCGATATCCGCGCCGTCGCTGCCCTGGCCGTCGGGGTTCTGTTCGCTCTTGGCGTAGGAGGCGTCGATGTCGAGACTGAAGTTCTCCGACACGTCGATCTTGAGATTGATGCCGGTCTGATTGGTCTCGCGAAACTGCTCCGCGATGCTGGCATTCAAATCCATCGGCGTGCCCGACTGGATGAAATCGATCACCGTGCCGTTGCTGTCGAACTGCACGTTGCGCAGGTCGTCGCGGTTGAACCACAGCGCGAAGCCGTAAGTCTCGGTCACGATCTTCTGCCGCGAATAGTTGTCGTCGATCGTGAGCAGGACGTTATCCGAGGGTCGCCATTGGAACGCGATGCGACCGTCGATGCGCTCGTCGCTCACCTGTGACTGCTCGGCGCCGTACTGTTGCTGCCACCAACCCACGACTGTTTTGTTGGCATCGTCCAACTGGTCCCCGGTGCAGCTCGGCGTCAACTGACAAGGCGCGAAGCGGCCGCCCTCCCAACCCGAAACGAACACCCGGTTGGTGTCGGTGCTTCGGTCCGTGTAGATGGCGTCGACCAGAAAGCCGAGCGTGTCGTCGGCAAACGTATTGCTGAACAACGCGCCCACCGTAGGCTTCACGTCGCCGGCTTCGTCCTGCATCGATCCCGACGCGCTGGTCACGAAGCGCGGACCGGGTTGATCGAAGGGTTTGGGGAACAACACGTTCACGGTCGCGCCGATCGAGCTGGACGACAACGTGACATCCGGCGTCTTCATCACGCTCAGCGCACCGACGAAGTCCGCGCCCACGGTGCTGAAATCGACCGAACGCTGACCCGAGGCCGTTGAAATGCGCCGTCCGTCGTAGAGCGTCTCGTTGAAGTCGCCGCCGAAGCCGCGCACCGTGATGCCAGTCGGCTCGCCGCGCGTGCCAGCACGTTGGATCGAGACACCTGGCACTCGCTGCAATGACGCGGCGACGTTCGAATCCGGAAATTTGCCGATGTCTTCGGATGAAATCACATCGACGACGCCGGTCGCCTCGCGCTTCATATCCAGATTGCGCTGCAGCGATTCCCTGATACCGGTAACAACCACTTCCTCGAGACTGCTGCCATCGCCGGATGAAGCGGAGCCCTCTTGGGCTTCGACCGGCATGGAGCTTGCTAGCGCTACCAAAATTGCGCCATGCAGGGCGCGATTTCTGATCACCGACTGCATCGATCTTCCCCCTTTTGGATTTGCCGCCCTTTTGTGTGGGCGTGCTTGCGGCGTACTTAAGCACCGCGAGTCGAGCGCGTCAATACTCGTACAATTGTTTTTTATCAAAAACGTGACGATCGATCAGAAACATCCAAGCATGCGCACGTGTTTGCAAACAATCGATAGAAAACAATCGAGAGTTAGAAAACATCGTTCATGAAAAGAAACATCGAACCGAATTCTTCGTTCGATGTTTGCAAGCGAACGCGCCGTGATGACGCAAATAAAACATTTGCGAATTCGTCCGGCCGCCGGTCTTGGGGGGCCGTCAAGGACGAAACAACAGGATGAGCTGCCGAACTGCCAGCGAGTCCGCAGATAAAAGAAACATTGCGACTCGCCGCGAGCGCAGGAACCATCCCGCTCACTCGAGGCGAGATTCCAATCTCACATTGGGTCACGCGCCTGGACGATACACGGCGCCACTAATGGAAGCTAGATCACCAATGACATGACACCGGTCCCAATGTGCACTCCCTCCAAAAAAAATTTCACTCCTGTGTCTGCTGCTTGAGATATGCAATCAAGTTATCCAGGTCATCGTCGCTGCTTATGCCCGGGAACGCCATCTTCGTTCCCGGCAAGGTTCGATCCGGCGCCTTCAGATACTTCTGCAGCGTGGCCTCATCCCAGGTGAAACCCGACCTGCGCATCGCCGATGAGTAGCGATAGCCCGGATAAGTTCCGGCGGCGCGTCCGACGACGCCGTTCAGCACCGGTCCGACGCTGTTCTGCGCGTCCGCTCCGACGGTGTGACAAGCCGAACACTGAGCGAATACTTTGGCGCCCGCTTCGGCGTCGCCATCGGCGTGAGCGGAGCCAACGAATGCCAGCGCGCACAGGCTGGCGATTGCAACTTTCTTCACCTTGATCCTCTCTCAAACGGTCACGAGGCGCTCCGGCCGCTTCAGGTACTGGTCCTTGAGCGTATCTGCCAATCGGTACGCCAATGCACCGACGGGCCCGGTCGGATTGCGCCCCGCATTCTGCGGAAACACGCTGGATCCCACCACGAAGACATTGGAAACATCCCAGCACTGCAGATACTTGTTCACCGCGCTGGTGCGGGGATCGTCGCCGAACACCGTGCCGCCGGTGTTGTGCGTGGTCTGATACGGCACGATGGAATAACGTCCTCGCTCGCGCCGGCTCAGCACCTGCTCTGCTCCCATCTCCTTGGCGATGCTCGCGCAGATGCCGCGCGCGTACTCCATCTGCCTGAACTCGTTCTCCTGCCAATCGAAGGTCAGTCGCAGCATGGGGCGGCCAAATGAATCGGTATAGGTAGGATCGAGATCCAGATAGTTCTGGCGATACGACATCACCGAACCCTGATTGCCCACCGCCGTCATGCGGTGATACGTCTCGACCACCGCTTTCTTCCAACCCGCCCCCCAACGCGGCGAGCCGGGAGGCACGGGATGGCGGGCGATGGGTGCGCCGCTATTGCTGCCGCTGCTGATCCCTCCGCCACCGATGAATCCAACCTTGGCGAAATCCGGATTGTCGCTGTTGAAGTCGTCGATCCAGGTGCCCAAAGCGCCCGATCCCATGAACGGGTTGAAGTACGTGCCCTTGGGAAACAGCGCGCCCACGCCCCCCATGGACTGATACGAGTAGTTGCGTCCGACGACGCCGGTGTTGCGCTTGAAGTCGTACGGTTTGCCGATCTTCGAATGCAACATCAGGTGCACGTTGCCGAATACGTAGGCGGCGAGGATCACCAGGTCCGCGGGTTGCTCGAATTCACGGCCGCCCGCATCGAGATAAGTGACGCTCACGGCGCGTTTGCGCCGCGAGTCGAGATTCACTTTCATCACATAGGCGTTGGTCCGCGCTTCGAAATTCGGATTCTTGTAAGCGAGCGGTATGACCGTGAAGTGGGGACTGGCCTTCGCGTTGGCCTCGCAGCCGTAAGCGGTACACATGCCGCAGTAGTGACATTGCCCCAGCGCCACGCCGTCCGGGTTGGTGTAGGGACGCGAAGCGTTGGACGCCGGCACCGGAAACGGGTGATAGCCCAGATTGCGCGCCGCCTTCTCGAACAGCACCATGTTGTGAGACTGCGTGAGCGGCGGATTCGGAAACTCGCTGGCGCGCGGCGCCTCGAAGATATTGCCGCCTTCGATCTTCTTGCCTTGCAGGTTGCCGGCCTTGCCGGAGGTGCCGCAGACCTTCTCGAACTTGTCGTAGTAGGGCTCGAGCTCGTGGTAGTCGACGGGAAAGTCCTGCAAGTTCATATCCGCCGGGATGATGCTCTTGCCGTACTTCGCCACGGTGCCGGAGTACATCTTGTGCTCCCACTCCGTCCACCGCCAGTGCAGCCCGGACCAATGCGTGCCGGCGCCGCCGACGCCCTCCCCCGGCAGGAACGAGCCGAGCTGACGCATCGGCAACGCTCGTTGAGATGGATCGTTACGAAACGTCAGCGTCTCCTTGCGCAGATTCTGGATCAGCTCATGACGACGCGAGTAACGCAGCTCGTCGTGAACCTGCGGCGCCATGAAATCCGGGTTGGTGGCGCGCGGTCCGCCGCGCTCGAACGCAACGATCTTCAAGCCAGTGGACGCCAGCTCCTTGGCGAGAATGCCGCCGGCCCAGCCCAGGCCGACGATAGCGATATCGACAGGTTTCAACTTGGTGGCCACTCGACCTCCGCAATCAGTGTGGCGAACCGCTCCCGGGTCCGGGCGACGCTTTACAGCAGGTCCTGGATGCTCATGGGCTCGGTCATGTATTTCTTGTTGCGCCAGGCTTCGATCTTGTCCGCATACATGGCGCCAATGCCCGGGAAGCCGATCATCTTCCAGGACGCCTTGCCCTTGTTGCCGCCGTAGAGCGGATCGGCGAAGAAACCCTGCATGGTGAGGTCGTACAGCAGATTGAAAAAGATGGCGGTCGGCACCGTGGGCAACTCGATCTGCCCCGTCTCCAGTTGCGTCATCACAGCGATGCGATCCTCGTTGGTGAGCGCGTCGAAGGGCCGCTTGTACTTCGCCCGCAGGTACGCGTTCACATCCAGAATGCCATTGCGAAACAGCTCGCTGGGCGTCATGCGCAATTGATAGCCCTGCTCCGGCGTGCCTTCCATGAACGGCCCCTGCAGATACATGCGATCGCCGCGGCCGTAGCCCGAGTTCAATTGTCGATCGATGAACACCGCCACGCCCAACTCCAGAGCGCCGGGCCCAACGTCGTCGGCCGGAATCAGCGTATCGACCGCCGCTTCGACGAACGCCGCTTCGTCGCCGTTGAGAAATTCATAGACGGGAACCTGCTCGTCGACAGGAACTGCGGGCGCATGCGTCGCATGATGTCCTGCCACAGCGGAATCTTCTGCGGCCGCGCTGCCGAGTGGCAGCACGCCGGAGGCAGCGCCGGCTCCGAAGAGCTTGAGCCATGCGCGCCGATTCACGATCTTCGGCTCCGCATCGTTTTCTTTACTCATGATTCCCCCAAGTCGCCGCCCCGCTATGAAGCAGTGGCAGCATCCTCATACACGCGCTTCGACGCATCGATTCGCGTGAACAGTATTGCAGCCACCAACGAGTAGCCCGCGAGCACGAAGAACGCAGTCGTCCAGCCGCTCGCCGTGACGATATAGCCCGTCATCGCCGCAGCGAGCGCCGCGCCGATGTTTCCGAAGGTGTTCATGACTGCCGACACGGAGCCCGCATAAACTCCACCGATGTCGAGGGTCACGGCCCATGAAACGCCGACGGTCAGTTCAATGCCGAACACCGCCAGCGCGAACCAGCCCACGCTGACGAGCGGATCGTTCGCGAGACAGGCGAGCGGAATGGTGATGGCGGCGATCAGAAATCCTGGAATGGCCACCACGCGGCGCGCCAGCTTGAGATTGCCGGTACGCTTCAGCGCCAGATCCGAAAACCAGCCGCCGCAGATATCGCCCGCGACGCCGGCGAGCAACGGCAAGCTGGCATAGATGCCCATCTGCTGGAGGTCGAACTCTCGCTCGGCATGCAGATATTTCGGGAACCAGGTCAGAAAGATGCCGATGTCGTAGCCGTAACAGAAATACATCGCCGACAGCAGCCACATCTGCGGACTGCGCAGAATGCTTCGCCACGGAACGATCTTGGAGCGATTCGCCGTGTTGCCCAATGCGTTGGCGATCAACTCCCGCTCGGCGCTGTTGACCATCCGATGTTCGTTGGGAGAGTCGCGGTAGAACCAGTACCACACCGCTGCCCACACGATGCCAAGCACTGCAAAGATGTAGAACGGCGCGCGCCATCCGTAATGAGCGATGATGAACACCACCACGATCGGCGTGAGCGCTCCGCCCAGCCTCGAGCCTGCATGCGTGATGCCTTGTGCGAAGCCTCGCTCGGACGGCAGCATCCAACGCGACAGCGAGCGGGTTGCGATAGGAAACGCGCCCGCTTCTCCCATGCCAAACAAGAAGCGACAGACGATCATCGACGTCGCCGACCACGTCATCGCAGTGGCCGCGGTAAACGCCGACCACCACGTCACAATGGCTGGCAGTGCGCGGCGCGGCCCGAAGCGATCCCCAAGCCAACCGCCCGGAATCTGAAACAGCGCGTACGACAGCTGGTACGCGCCCAGGATCCATCCCATGGTGACAATGGAGAAGCCGAACTCTTCCTGAATCGAAGGCACCGCCGCCGAGATCACCACTCGATCGATGTACGTGATCATGTAGGCGACCACGGTGAGCCACAGCACCGCGTGGCGAACGCGCGTCGGCGCAACCACTCCGGCGTGATCGAGCGCCGGAGCCGCCGACTTCACAGCAACTGCATCACCGTTCGCCATGTGCGCCGCCCTCGGATCCGCCCTTGCATTCGTTCGCGGCGCGACCGGTGCACAGCGACCAGATGGTCGGCACGGCCTTGCCTGCTACGTAAACCGAGTGAATGGTTCGCGTATTGCGAATGTCACGAGTCGGATCGGCGTCGAGCACGACGAGATCGGCGCTCTTGCCCGGCTCGATCGTTCCCAGATCTTTGGCGCCGATCAGTCGAGCGTTGACGCCGGTGGCGGCGGTGAGCGCCTGCAACGGCGTCAGCCCCGCCTGCACCATCAGTTGCAGTTCCCAGTGGAGGAAATAGCCGGCGAAGCGTCCGGAGGGTCCGCTATCGGTGCCCACGCCGTAACGCACACCCGCTTCGATTTCGCGGCGAGTATTTTTCAACGCCGTCTCGAGCACGCCCGGGTACTCACTGAAATGCTTGCCCGCTGCGAGCTGCTGCTGACGTTCGGTGCTTGCGAGCGTCGCCAGCGCGGCCGGCGTGATCGAGCGACTGAAGAAGGGATCGTCGAGGAACGGCAACTTCGTATAGGTGAACGAAGCTTCGCGGCTCAAGGTCGCAGCCACTTGCGCCACGTCGCGACGTTTCATGTCATTCAGCAACTGCTGATCGACCGGCCGATCGCGTACGCTGTGCGCGAAGCCATCGATGCCTTGCGAGGCCAGCGTCTTCGCGTTGTCCAGGTAGAAGATGTGCGCGATCGCGCGCAGTCCGTGTTTGTGCGTCTGATCGATGATGGCCTTGCTGATCTCCGCCGGCATGCGCGAGGGCAGATCGCCGAACTCGTCATCGACCCACAATTTGATGAAGTCGACGCCTTTGGCGACCTGCTCATCCACCGCCTGGCGTGCTTCGGCTTCGTTCGCCACCGGACGGTTGAGTCCGGCAACGCCGCCGTAAGAACCTTTGAACACCAGCCCTTGGCCCGAGGTGAACACTCTGGCCATCTCGGGCTGCGCTTTGCGCTGATCGGCGCGAATGCTGAAGATCACATCCGTATCGGTGCCCAGCACTTGCACCGCCGTGACGCCATACGCTGCGTAGATACGCAACTGCTGTTGCACCGACTCGCGAGAATAAAACCTGATGTCCTGAGCGAGATCGTTGACCAGCCCGAGATGCACATGACTGTCGATGAGTCCGGGCATCACGAACTTCCCGGATAAATCCAGCACCGTCGCGCCGGCGGGAAGTTTCAAACTGGAACGTGGCCCGACCCACGCGATCCGGACGTCATCGACGATGAGTGCCGAGGCTGATGCCGGCGTCCGGCCGGTGCCATCTATAAGAGTGAAATTCGTGAGCACCGTGGCGGCCGCATGCGCCACCGACAGCGCCGCCAAACCCAGCCACGTGGCGACGATACGGACTGCTAGCTGCACTCATCCCCCTATGGCGCCAGGCTTGTGTCCGCCCGACGGCCTATATCCTATATCATATCGCCATCATCGCGGCCTGGAGGTCGGATTGTCAATGATATCGGTAACAAATCTTGGCGGGCGGCGCCAGGTGGCGTGAGGCGGAGGCAGTCGTCGGGGCTAGTCGCGCGTGAATTTCACCAGGCGCTGATAGGACTTTTCGAGATGAGCGCGCATCGCCGCGGCCGCTTTGTCGGGATCGCGCTGTTGCAGGGCCTTGGTGACCAGCGTGTGTTCAGTGACCGCTTCATTGGTCACTTCGCGATGGAATCGCAGGCGGAAGATGTGCAAATGGATGTGCAGGCGCCTAAGCGACTCCACGATCAGATCGTTACCGCTGCCGCGTGCGATTTGCTCGTGAAACTCGGCGTCTTGGTCGGCGAAACGGTCGTACAGCGCACGCGACTCCGCCGCCTTGTCGGGATTCATTTCCAAAGCCAGTCCGCACAGATCGACCAGTGCTTTATCGGTCATTCGCTCGGCCGCGCAGCGTGCGGCGTAGGGCTCGATGAGCATGCGAATTTCGAACAGCTCTTCGAACTGTTTGCGATTCAGCGTCGGCGCCGTGCAATAGCCGATGAAGCGCTGTTTGGTGACCAGCCCGTTCGCCTCGAGCATGCTGAGCGCTTCACGAATCGGCGTCTGCGAGATCCCGAACTCCCGCGCCATGCTGTCCACCGAGATGCGCGTGTTCGGCGGGATCTTCAGCGACATGATGTCTTCGCGGATCCGCGCGTATGCATCCTCCACGAAGCCGGACGTCCGCTTGATCTGGCGAGAACTCTCCGTGGAAGGCGCGGCCACCGGTGTCACTGGCGGGCTCTTGGGGTCGATGCTCATAGGAATGTCGGGTCGGTCGTTGGTGCTCGACGTTGAGGGCCCCTATTGTCGTCCAGCCTCCGTGGCAATTCTATCATATATGATATAGGATCGTCGCAACGAAGTCGGCCGTCGCCGGCTCTGCAGAGAGACATCAATGAGCCTATTCGGCGCCATGCGGCTGCCTCGCTCCGTGCTGTTCGGGTCCGGTCAACGCCAGGCGCTGGCGGGAGTGGCCGAGCAATTCGGCCATCGCGTGCTGATCTGCACCGATCCGAGGCTCGGGTCGGATCAAGAGATCCAAGCACTGATCGGAAATCTGGGGCGACGAGGGCTGAGCGCTCTTCTTTATGACCAGACGCAGCCCGACCTGCCGATCGACTCCATCATGGACTGCGTGCGGGCGGCGGCGAGTTTCACACCGGACGTCGTCATCGGCATCGGCGGTGGCAGCTGCATGGACATGGCCAAGGCCGCTGCAGTGTTGCTCACTCATGGCGGCGAGCCTTCCTCCTACTATGGAGAATACAAGGTGCCAGGCCCGGTCATCCCGGTGATCGCCGTGCCGACGACCTCGGGCACCGGCTCTGAGGTCACACCGGTTGCGGTCGTGGCCGACACTGCAAAAGGGATGAAGATCGGCATCGCCAGCCCCCACATCATTCCTCAAGTCGCGGTATGCGATCCCGAGCTGACATTGAGCTGCCCTCCTCGACTCACCGCGTGCTCGGGCGGCGACGCGCTCACTCACGCGATCGAATCCTTCACCGCGCTGGCACGCACGCCGAGCGCCGATCTGACATTGCAGCACGTGTTCATCGGCAAGAACGCGCTCTCGGATCATTTCGCGCTGCTCGCGATCTCTTCGATCTGGAACAGCCTCTATCCTGCCTATATCAACGGCAACGATCTGCAGGCGCGCGAGAATCTCATGATGGGCTCGCTGGCGGCCGGTTGCGCCTTTGGAACGGCGGGAACCGCGGCCGCTCATGCCATCCAGTATCCCGTTGGAAACGCCACGCATACGGCGCACGGAGACGGCGTCGCTTCCTTGCTGCCTTATGTGATGGAGTTCAACCGGCCCGCTTGTGTCGATAACTTCGCGCAGATCGCGCGGATGCTACGCCTGGGAGATGGCAACAGCAGTAACGATGATCTGTCGCGGATCCTCATCGATGAGGTAGCGGGACTGCTCGGCTCGGTTGGCATCCCACGCACATTGAAAGATCTCGGGTTGGCCGCGGACCAGCAGCAATGGACCGCCGAAAGCGCCATCTCGATCCAGCGCCTGGTCAAGAACAATCCGCGACCGCTGGACCTGCGGGCGATGCAGGCCATCACTGCCGCCGCTTATTCCGGCGACCGGGCCGCACTTCGCAACGCCTGACCTGAACCGAGTTATGAAGAGTTCCAACAACTATCTGCTACCAGCTTGTTCTGCAAACCCGGTGCGCGAGATCCCCACTGATCTTTTGATCGGCGAGCAATGGCGCGCAGGCGCCGAAGGCCGGCGCATCGATGTGATCAATCCCTCCACTGGAGAGCTTCTCACCTCGGTCGCGGATGCGACGATCAAGGATGGGATTCAGGCTATCGACGCCGCCGCCCAGGCTGCCACCGGATGGGCAGCGACGCCGCCCAGAAAGCGGGCCGAACTGCTGCGCACGTGCTTCGAGCGAATGGTTGCCCACAGCGAATGGCTGGCGCAGTTGATATCGCTGGAGAATGGCAAGGCGCTGGCGGATGCCAAGAGCGAAGTGCTGTATGCTGCCGAGTTCTTCCGATGGTATGCGGAGGAAGCGGTCCGACTGGAAGGCGAAGTCAGCGTATCGCCGAGCGGCGCCAACCGCATCGTCGTGATGTACCAACCGATCGGCATAGCGCTGCTGATCACGCCGTGGAATTTCCCGGCCGCGATGGCTACACGCAAGATCGCTCCCGCGCTCGCCGCGGGCTGCACCTGCATTCTCAAACCCGCCGAAGAAACACCGCTGACCGCATACGCCGTTGCACAGATCATGCTGGAAGCCGGCATTCCTCCAGGCGTTGTGAATGTCATCACGACCTCGGATCCCGCGGCCGTCGTCAAGGCCATGCTGCACGAGGGCAGGATACGAAAGCTCTCTTTCACAGGGTCGACCGAAGTGGGTCGACTGCTGCTTCGTGAAGCCGCGGATACCGTCGTCAACTCCTCCATGGAGCTCGGCGGCAACGCGCCGTTCCTGGTGTTCGAGGATGCCAACATCGAAGAGGCGATCGCCGGCGCCATGATCGCAAAGATGCGCAACGGCGGCGAAGCCTGTACCGCAGCGAATCGTTTCTATATTCAACGCGGCGTGTACGAGCAGTTCACAAAACAACTGGTCGCGCGAATGGGCGCCGTGAAGCTTGGTGAGGGCTGCTCGCCCGAGACGGGCTGCGGAGCGCTCATCAACCGTGCAGCGGTCGAGAAGATCGAATTGCTCGTGGCCGATGCCGTAAAGCGAGGCGCGCGTGTGCTGTTGGGTGGCTCCGCGCCGACGCGGCCGGGCTTCTTCTATCCGCCAACCGTGCTGGCCGATGTCCCGGCAGGTGCGGAGATACTCAAACAGGAAATCTTCGGCCCGGTCGCCGCCCTCGTCCCCTTCGACTCCATCGATGAGGCGGTCCAGCTTGCGAACGACACCGAGTACGGACTGGTCTCCTACATCTACACAGGAGATCTCAAAACCGGCTTGCGCATTTCGGAGCGGCTCGAAAGTGGCATGATCGCGCTCAATCGCGGGCTGGTCTCGGATGCCGCGGCGCCGTTCGGCGGCGTGAAACAGAGCGGCCTGGGACGAGAAGGATCACATCACGGCATCCGCGAGTTCACCGAAGCGAAGTACATCGCCGTCGAGTGGTGATGGATGGGCGGCCACGAGCGAGGCGCCGTGGCCGCCCTCGTTCAACTGCCCCTCCATTGCGGCACGGTTTTGTTTTTCGCCACGAAGTTGGCCACACCTCGCTTGAAGTCCTCGCTGCCGTAGACCTGTTCGATCAAGTCATCGACGTTCGGCAGATTTGCGTAGCTCAGCCGGCGCATCATCTCCTTGCTGGCGCGCGTCGTGAGCGGCGCATTGGCGGCCGCTCGTTGGCAAAGCTCATCCACTGCAGCGTCCATGGCCGCCGGCTCGACGACGCTGTAGAGCACGCCTTTGGTCATCATTTCCTGCGCGGAGACAACTTCTCCCAACAGCAGCATCCGCTTTGCCATGGTGACGCCGATCGCGCCAGCGATGCGAGCGCAGCTGCTTATGGACAAACAATTGGCGATGGTTCGGCCCAGTGGCGAGGCAAAGCGCGCGTCGGGCGTGGCGATGCGAAAATCCGCGGCGCTGAAAATATTCAGACCGCCGCCCACGGCCCAACCCTCGATGATCGCGATGGTGGTGACCGGCAATGCATCGACGGCGGCCATACATTCATCGATGTGTCGCTCGTACGCGATCCCGTCACGCCCGGAGGTAAAGCCGGCGAAGCCGCTGATATCCGTGCCGGAGATGAACGCCTTGCCGCCAACGCCCCGAAATGTCACGACACGCACGCTAGGATCCTGCGCGATCTGTCTGCAGACATCACGAAGGTCGCACCACATTTGATGCGTCAGCGCGTTGTGCGCCGACGGGTTGTCGAAGCGAATATGCGCGACGACGTCGCGCTTCTCATAGACCAGTCTGGCTTCACTCATGACGCGGTCCTTTTTGAGGAGGCCGGCAGCAGCCCTGCTTCGATCAGCTCGCGGCGAATCTCGTCGCCATGCTGATCCAGCAAGGGCGGCGCATGGCGCACCCGCTGCGGCGTGCCGCGCATTTTCACCGGGAAACCCAACGCGCGGAACGAGCCTTCCACAGGATGTGGAATGTTCATGACCATCTCTCGCGCAGCCACGTGGTCGCTCGCGAGCGCCTGCTCGTAATTGTAGATCGGGCCCGCTGGCACGCCGGCCGCCAGCAGCGCCTCGACCCACTCGTGCACCGTGCGCTCGGCCAGGGTGGGCCGCAGTTCTTCGATCAACTCGACTCGATGGCTGACGCGCGAAGCATTCGTGGCAAAGCGTGGATCCGCATTCAGCTCCGGTCGCTGCACCACTTCCAGGAAAGTCAGCCACAGCTTTTGATTTGCAGCGCCGATGACGAAATAGCCATCGGCGGCCCGCACGGCCTGATAAGGAGCGGACATACGATTGGCCGAGCCGATCGGTTGTGGAGACTTGCCGGTGCCCCACAACTCGGTGGTCTCCCACACCGACAAGCCGAGCGCAGCTTCCAGCAGGGAGGCGTCGATGAACTGACCGCGCCCGGATTTCTCCCGGCCCAGCAATGCGCTGAGAATGCCGTACGTAGCAAACAAACCAGCCCCCAGATCCGCGACCGGGATGCCGTTCTTGACCGGCTCTTCGCCGGGCAATCCCGTGGCGCTCAACGCTCCCGACATTGCTTGCGCGATCAGATCGAAACCCGGACGTTGCGCCCACGGACCGGTCTGACCGAACCCCGAAATGCTCGCATAGACCAGTCGTGGGTTGATGGCCGATAGCGTCTCGTAATCCATGCGGAGTCGCGCGGCGACGCCCGGGCGCGCGTTCTCGACCAACACGTCCGCGGTTTTCACCAGGGCGTAGAGCACATCGCGGTGCTCGGGATTCTTCAGATCGAGCGCGATGCTCCGTTTATTTCGATTCAGCGCGAGAAAGCCGGGGCTGTCCTCGCCTTTCAAACGGAAGCCCATGGAGTGACGGGTGGAATCGCCGACTTTCGGCGGCTCGATCTTGATTACATCTGCGCCCATGTCGCCCAACAACATGCAGCAGAAGGGGCCGGCCATGACCTGCGTGATATCCAGCACGCGGATCCCCGCCAGTGGCAGGTTGCTGTTGTCGTTCCGAGTCGGTGTCTCCACGGTCCCCTCTTCTGAAACTCTTTTCCTCATGCCGCCGATCGCGGCAGGCGCCCATCTTCGAGAGTCCGTGTCGGATCCACGAGCAACCAGGCAACGGCGCCGATCACAGCCAGCGCCGCGGCCACGAAGAAGGCGGATTTCCACCCGAGCTCGGCGGCGATCCAGGGCGTCAGCGAGGCGGTGATCGCACCTCCCACCTGACAGCCCATGTTCATTACGCCGGAAACGACGCCGGCGTGCTCACCCGCGAAGTCCGCGGTCACCGACCAGTATGCGCTCTGGGAAAGATAGATAGCGCCAGCGCCGCCGGCGAGCACCAGCGTCGCGACCGTAGCGCTGTTGGCAATCGAGCCGAACACCAGAAAAACGGCGGTCAGCAACAATGCGATCACCGGTAGCCCGCAGCGTCCGAGTCGCAATCCGTAACGCTTCACGATGGCGTCGTTGATGACGCCGCCAAGCAGACAACACACTGTCATGGCAATGAATGGCAGCATGCTGTACAGCGCGCTGGTCTTGAGATTCAGGCCGCGCACCTCGGCAAGATAAATAAAGAACCAGCTGAAGAAAATCCACACCACGTAGCCGAAGGTGAAATAGCTGATGGTGAGCGCCAACACATCGCGGTTCGAAAAGATTCGTCGCCAGGGAACGGGCGTGCGGGCCGCGGGTCTGGAGGTGTCAATGCCGGCGCGAATGTGCTCGAGTTCTGCGTCCGAGACCCGTGGATGCTGATCCGGCCGGTCGCGAGCGACGATGTACCAGATCAAGCCCACGATGCATCCCACGACGGCGCAGAACCAGAACGACGCGCGCCAGCCGTACGATTCGATGATGGCATTCAATATGGGAGGCGTGAGTCCGGCGCCGGCGCCCACGCCAGCGAAGATCCAACCGTTGGCTTTACCACGCTCCTGTACGGGAACCCAGCGAGCCACGATCTGATTGGCGGCGGGATACACGACGGATTCGCCGATGCCCAATCCCAATCGCACCAGGAACAGCATCGTCAGCCCATGACTTGCCGTGGGCGGAACGAGCGCGGTCAGCGCGGTGAACACGCCCCACCACAACACCCCCAAGCTGAGGATGTTTCTGGGCCCCAAACGCACCGCGAGCCACCCGGCCGGAATCTGAAATCCGGCATATCCCAGCAGAAAAGCGCTGAACACCCAGCCCAGTTGAATCTGGGTCAGAGCGTATTCCTGGGCTAACGCCACGCCCGCAATGGAAATGTTGGTGCGGTCGAGAAAGGCGACCGTGCTGAGCAGAAACAGCAGAAACACCAACAAGAAGCGGACCGGGACCACGCTGGGGCGAACCCCCTGCCGTACTCTTGTTGCCGTGGCCATCATATCGTATATGCTATCGGATATGAAATTAGACGACAACGCCGTGAGTGCATATCACGGCTAAGGGGGAGTGGTGCTCGGCCGGGCTTTCATTGCATCCATGCTCGTGTCCGCCTCATCGATGGCGGCCGACACGCCGCAACCGCCGAGCCCTGCATTGGCTCAGCGCATCGCGCACACCGATCCTGCAACTTTCCGATCGTTGAGTGCCGTGCACGGTGGCGCCGGCTCGATGGAGTTCGGCGTGCTGCTCGGGGACGCGGCGCTCAGCACCAACTTCATTTTTCTCCATCGCGGCGTGATCCAGCCTCGCAGCGGCATCGGCCAGCATTTTCATAACTATTGCGAAGAGATGTTCGTCATTCTCGATGGCGAGGCCGAGTTCACCATCGACGGGCGCACTTCCCTGCTCAAGGGCCCGGCCGGCGCGCCGAACCGACTGGGCCACTCCCACGCGATCTACAACCCCACCGATCGGCCGGTGCAGTGGCTCAATATCAACGTCGGCACCTCTAAAACGTACGACGCCTTCGATCTCGGCGACGCTCGCGTCGGCGTGCCGCTCGACCCGGTGCCGCAGTTCATCTCGATGCAACTCGATCGAAAGTTGCTGAAACCTGTGGACGCGATGAATGGCGGTAAGGGCCGCGTGCAGTATCGCCGCGTGCTCGAGCCGAGTGTGTTCTTCACCGCCTGGTCTTATGTCGATCACCTGCTCCTTCCGCCGCGCACGAGCGTCGGTCCAGAGCGCCTTGCCGATGTGAGCGAGGTTTACTACGTGATCGCCGGCGCCGGTAGCGCAAGCGTCGGATCAGAGCGCGCAGCCATTCGCAGTGGCGACGCCATCGCCGTCGACCTCGAGCAATCGAAATCCTTCAGCAACGAGAATGGCACTCCCCTCGAGCTGATGATCATCGGCGTCGCGCGAGATATGGCGGCGAAGACCGATCTGCTCCGAAGACCCCGGCCTACTCGGAATCGACAATGAAGCGAACCATCGCTCTCACCGCCATCGGAATCCTGGTGACTGCGTGCACGAGCGCGCCTGTCTCGGTCGACTGGCCCACCTATCACGGTGATGCGGGCGGGACGCGCTTCTCGCACCTCGATGAGATCACGCCGGAAAACGTCGGCAAATTGCAGGTCGCGTGGACCTATCACATGCGGCCGCCAAGCACGACGCCTGCTCCGCCCTCCAGCGATGAGGGCGAGGAAATACCGATACGGCGCAGCCGGTTCATCCCCTCGGAAGCCACGCCGCTGGTCGTGAACGGTCGAATGTTTGTATCCACGCCCTACGGGCGAGTCGTTGCGCTCGATCCGGACAATGGTCGCGAGCTGTGGGTGTACGAATTGCCCAATCACGACCAGCCCTCCACACGCGGCGTCGAGTATTGGCCAGGCATGGGCGATGCGGAGCCGGCGATCTTCTTCGGTACGCGCAGCGGCAAGCTCATCGGACTGTCCGCCGCGACCGGCAAGCCCATCGCGAGTTTCGGCAACGGCGGCATCGTGGATATGAAGACTCCCGAGGTAATGAACGGCAGTCCCCGTGCGCCGCTGGGGATGAGCTCGCCGCCTCTTACTTATAAGCATCTCATCATCACGGGCTCGCGCGTCCAGGAGACACCCACGCTAGGCGCAGCTGGTGACGTGCGTGCCTGGGATGCGCGCACCGGTCAGCTCGTGTGGACCTTTCACACGGTGCCTCGCCCCGGCGAGTTCGGCCACGACACCTGGGAAGGCGACAGCTGGAAACGTCGTTCCGGCGTGAATGTCTGGACGCCGCTGGTGCTCGATGCCGAGCGCGGCATCGCTTATCTGCCGATCGGCGCGCCGGCCTTCGATCGCTGGGGCGGCGATCGTAAAGGCGCCAATCTGTTCAGCAACTCCATCGTCGCGGTCGATGCGGCGACTGGGAAATATCTGTGGCACTTCCAGACAGTGCATCACGATATCTGGGACCTCGATCTGCCTTCGGCCACGCTGGTGGAGGTGAAGCGCAACGGCAAGATCATTCCCGCCATCGCGGTCATGAACAAGACCGCCCTGCTGTTTGTGCTCGACCGGGTGACGGGCCAGCCGATTCATGAAGTCAAAGAAGTCCCGGTGCCGACCGAGACCGACATCCCGGATGAAAAGCCCTGGCCCACGCAGCCCATGCCGGTCGCGCCACCGCCGCTTGCGCGACCGGAATTCAAGATGTCCGATCTTGCCGATCTCACTCCGGAACATCGCGCCTTC
Source organism: Steroidobacter gossypii (assembly GCF_016801985.1). GTDB lineage: Bacteria > Pseudomonadota > Gammaproteobacteria > Steroidobacterales > Steroidobacteraceae > Steroidobacter > Steroidobacter gossypii. The sequence goes on from NZ_JAEVLS010000004.1 coordinate 223,557, forward strand.
TGTGAGCAACTGATCGAGGAGAAAAACATCGTCGAGAGCCGCGCATTTCAGCCGCTGCGCGGCGACTCTGCGGTGGCGAGCTTTCCTGGCAGCCTCGGCGGTGTCGATTGGGGTGGCGGCGCGTTCGATCCGAAGCTCGGCTACTACATCGTCAATATCAACGAGCTGGGCAGTCCGCAGCAGCTGGCGAAGCGACCGGACGGCTCGTGGGGCTTGAAGGACGGCTATGTATATTTCTGGAATCACGAGACGCGCCTGCCCTGTCAGCAACCACCGTGGGGAAGCCTGGTCGCAGTCGACGTGAGCACTGGAAAGATTGCATGGCGTTCGACCTTGGGCATCAGCGAGAACTTGCCCGAGCATCTACAGAACACGGGCCGCATCAGCGCCGGCGGCCCCATCCTGACCGCCAGTGGCCTGACCTTCATTGGCGGCACCGACGATAACCGCATTCGCGCCTTCGACTCGCGCACCGGCGCCGAGCTGTGGAGCTTCAAGCTGCCCGCCTCGATCTACGGCACACCGATGACCTATCGCGGCAAGAGCGGCAAGCAGTTCATCGCCGCGGTCAACACGGGCGGTTTCGTGGGCAGCCCGGTCGAGAGCGACACCGTCACCGCCTTTTCGCTCCCTTGATCCGAGCTCTCACCATGTTTCGATCGACCACGCACACCACGCTCATCGTCGGACTGACCCTCCTCGCGAGTGCGCCGCTGCTTGCTCAACAAGCGCTCGAAGAGCCTCCTGCAGGTCCGGGCCTGGAGCTCATTGAACGCAGCTGTGTCAGCTGTCACGACATCTACATGATCACGACCAAGCGCAAGACGCCGGAACAGTGGGCGGAGGTGATGGATCTGATGGCGGCGCGCGGCGCCGAAGTGACGCCGGATGAGATGCAGATCATCCAGGACTATCTGTCTCGGAACTTCTCAGCATCGAACCATTGAGTCGAGGAATGCTCATGAACAGACGAGGTTGGTTGAAATCGGTTGCGTGGTTCGGCGCCGGTAGCGCCATGGCTGCCAGTGCGATCGGTCGATCGGCGGCAGCGGCGAGCAAGGCCAGCAAGCCCATCGTTCTCTACTGCGATCTCGCCGTGGATCCGGCTCGCGAACAGGAAATGCTCGACGCCTATCAAAACCATTTCAAGCCGGTGGCGCAGAAACATCCCGGCTACATCGATCTGAAGATGCTCAAGCTGCGCAAGGTGATTCAAGGCGGCCCGGCGCCCGCCAAGAGCATCAACTATCGTTTCCAGTTGACCTATGAAAGCGAGGAGCTGCGCCAGCAATGGATTGCCTCGGACGATCACACCAAGTATTGGCCCATGATCGAAAACACCGTCACCGACAAGGGCTACCTGGTGCTGCTCACCGACGCTGTTTGAAAACTCATTGGGAGATCGCATGAGACATTTCGTCGAGCTGGCTCGGCGCGTTCTGCAGAGAACCCCGTTCGCCCTGGCAGGCATGGTCGCCACAGCCGCCTTCGCAGCGGATGGCGCGGCCACTCGCATCGAGCGCCTCGACCCGGCGCTCGACGCGCTCATCGCGCCGAACGCCACGATCCAGCGCGTCGCGACCGGGTTCAAGTTCACCGAAGGTCCCATGTGGCGCGAGGGTCGTCTATGGTTCTCGGATCTGCGCGACAACAAAGTGTACGCAGTCACTCCCGGGGGCAAAGTGGAGTTGTTGATCGAGAGCGCCGGCGGTCTCGATCCGTTTCCGGTGGATTCGTACCTGGGCTCGAACGCAATGGCGACCGACCAGGACGGCTCGGTGCTGTTGGTGCAGCAAGGCGGCCGCAAGATCGTCCGTCTCGATGCGCAACTCAAGCCGACCGTGCTGCTGGATCGCTACCAGGGCAAGCAGTTGAACAGTCCGAACGATCTGGCGTTTGCGCCGGATGGCTCGCTTTGGTTTACTGATCCGCCGTTCGGCCTGCGCGGCATGGACAAGGATCCTGCCAAGCAACTGCCATTCAACGGCGTGTATCGCTGGGCGGGCGGCAAGCTCGAGGTCGTGATCGAGGATCTCACCTTGCCCAACGGCCTCGCCTTCTCGCCCGATGGGAAAACCCTGTATGTCGCGAACTTCGGACCGGAGCGATTCGTCAAGGCCTATGACGTCGGCGTCGACGGCGCGGTCAGCAACCCTCGCATGCTGATTCAGTACGGAGTGGATGAAAAAAGGCCCGGCGGCCCGGACGGTTTGAAGGTGGACAGCGCAGGAAACATCTGGACCACCGGGCCTGGCGGGATTCGCATCATCACGCCGCGAGGCAAAGTGCTCGGACAGCTGGTCCTGCCTGAAGTGGCCGCAAATCTGGCATTTGCCGAGCAAGGCAAGGTCGCCTACATCACCGCCACGTCGAGCATCTACAAGATCGCCCTGCGCACCCCGGGCGTCATGCCGCTGTATCAACGCTGAGCTCGAGAATCCGGAGACGCCATGAGAATGTTCGATCGATCGACGGTTCAGCTGACGTGCGTGCTAGCCGGAACGCTGATCTTTGGGAGCGGCGCATTTGCGCAGCAAGCCTCACAGCGGCCACAACCCATCGTGGCGTGGTCGGCTCAACCAGTGCAGGCGAATGAATGGACCGCACCTCACAAGCCGCATTGGAAACTTTCCGAGGTGCTGGCGAAACATTCCGGCGAACGCAGCTGGCAGGAGGACATCGTCAGCGACCGCGATTTCGTGGCCCGCTACATCTCGATGGCGCCCGGCGAGAAGACCAAGCGACAGTTCTTCGCGGACGACCGGGTTTTCTGGATCGTGCAGTCGGGCCGCATGCGCGTCAGCATCGATGGTCAGGAGCCTTTCGTCGCGAGCCGGGGCTTCATGGTGCAAGTCCCCTATCGGATCCCCTACAGCATCGAGACGGTCGGTTCCGAGCCGTCGCTGCGTTTCGAAGTCACCGGCGCGCAGGCCGTGCCGCTCTTCCCTCTCGAGGAAACGCCGACGCCTGTGGCCGGTAAGAAATATGTGAAGGTGAGCTTCACCGGGAGCGGCGCTTACGACGAGGTCAACAAGCCTTATCTCGATTTCAACAAAGCCGTGGTCGCAGCGAACGGGCGGGGCGGCCCGTTCGTCAAGGACGACAAGACCTTCGCGAACATCATTCGTGGACCGGGCAGTGCGCCGCCGCCGGCAAGCAACCTGGGCCATTTCCACGTCGGTTATTCAGAGTTCTGGCTGGTCCTGGAAGGCAAGATCGATTATCAGATCGAAGGCGTTCCGTTCTTCACCGCCGAGCCCGGCGACGTGGTCTACGCACCGCAGGGCCGCTGGCATCGCGCGAGCTGGGGCGGCAACGGCATGGCCACTCGCCTCGCCATCAATCCGCGACCGGAAGGCATGCACAACTTCCAGCCTCCGGAAGCCCACTGAGCGGCGTCACTTGCTCAGCAGCGCTTTGCGCAGCGTGGCGCCCTTGCCTCCCAGCACGAGCCTCGCCACCGTCTGCCGGCTCTGCTCTGTCAAGGTCGCCGCACCCTCCGCGACGATCTCCACCGCCAGTTCCAACAATGCATTGGTTCCTCTGGGCGGCTCTTCGGGCTTGATCTCGAGCAAGGCCCTGATCAGCTCGAACACCACGGGCGAAACCGCTGCATCGATACGCCGCGCCTCGCGAAAGGACTTGGCGGGGCGTGTGAGTTCCTGGGAAGAGACTTTCAATACCGGCGGCAAGCTCTTCGCCAGCAGCGAAACATCCAGGCGGCCCTCTCGATGAGTGCACACCAGCGCGTCGACCGCGATGGCCGTTTCGCCCGCATTCCCGGTCACCAGGCCAGCCGCCAGAAGTAAAGTCGCGATCGGACTCATCTCGACCGTGGGATCGAGCAACAGCTGCAAGTAAGGCAGGTTCTGCCGAACCGTGGAGCGCTGACCGTGCGCCAGCTCGGTAACGCCGTCGGCAAAGAAACAATCCAGGTCGGAAGGCACGAGCGTCGAATGATAGAGGATGAAACCTTCATTCCTGCCGCCGATGGTCGGTCGCTGGAACCAGCCGCGCCGATCGAGCTGGTCGTTCTCCAACTCCAGCGCCGCGACCGGATCGGGAATCGCCTCCGGAAGCGTTTCGACCCGCTTGAAGGTAATGCGCGCGAAATCCTCAGTGATCTCTTCCTGCTGGATCCCCCTGAGATACCACTCGTGACGGCGGCGTGAGTTTCCATTGAGCACTCGCCTGATGCGAGCCGCGGCGGCGAACAGCGCCGACTCCTCCAGGCGACTGATCCTGTCCCCGAGTGCATAACGTAGCGCAAGTGTGAACTCACTTTCTGGCAGCGCGCGCGCAGCTTCAACCGCCTGCTCGTCCGCCACCGGCGCCAGCCGCAACAACGCGCTCGCCTGCTCATGTACCGAATCGGTCACTCCGGCGTCGATGTGAGCACGCACGCGCTCGATGAGAAGGCGCGCATCGATAAACCCGCGCATGTGAGTTGGCGTGCTCAACGGCACCAGCCCTTTGCCCAGTATCGCAAGATTCATCGCGTCCTCGACGCGACGAGTCAAATGCTGGTCGGCAAGGTTCGGTCCCCACATGCTGCTCGTCGGGCTGGCACGCAGCCGATCGCTCTTGAGCAGCAAGAGCAGCACGCGTCCAATCTCCCACGCCTGCGGTGTCTGTAACCGGGGAAGCCGCGCCGCAACCGGTTCGAAGCGCCGGCACGCCTCTTCGGAGAGGGGCGCGGCCTGCACGAGCCCGGCCAGCACGCGTTCCCACTCGTCGAGCTCGAAACTGTGTTCGAACACGTACGAGGTACGATCGACCAGTTCGTCGATGGCAGCGATAGGTTGAATCCGACGACTCGGATCCAATGGACCGACACGCTCCTCAGGACGGCTTACCAGGGGTTCCACGGAGTCGCTGACGGGCGCGGCCTGCCCGCCAAGACGGCGCAGCTCATCTCGATGCATGGGAGAAATGGCGTTGTGGTACTTCGCCAGCATGGACCGCGTCGCCTCATCCATTCCCCACTCATCCAACCGCCGGAGCACTTGCTTCTGCACATCGGAGGATTCGTGCGCCAGCGCAGGCACGATCGCGGCGGCCGCCCCGGTGGCGAGCGCAGGATCGCGCTTCACACACCGATCCAACAACTTGAGCGCCGCTTCCACATGCTTCTTGACCGCCGACGAGAGCACACGACGAAGCGCGCCGAGCAGTTGATCCGGTGCGATCAATCCGGCGTCGTCGAGCTGCTGCACGGCTTCGAGCGCGAGCGTCACCGTGGTCGGCATCCGGCTTTCGAACAAAGCCAGGTAGCGCGAGCAATGCGGACTCATCTCGGGGATCGTAGGCGCCAGCTTCTGGTGAAAAGCTCGGAGCCAGTTGCTGCGGGATTCTTTCAAGTCGCGCTCCAACGCAGCGATGGTTCGATCCAGCAGCTCGGCCCTTGGATAGACTCCGAGAGCGTTGAGTTGGAGCAGCACGTTCGACCAGCGCCATTCGCCCAACTGTTTCTCGAGCGAGGCCAGATTCGCGACCGAGGTCCCTTCGATGTCCAGGATCTGCAACAGCGTGTCTTTCAATCCGGGATCTTCTTTGAACGGCGCCTCGAGGCCCCGAGGCCGGTCGTGCTCGCGACGAAACAGCAGCATCAAGCCGGCGATGTACACTTCGCTCGCAGGCCGCGCTGCCACTCCGGCGACGATCAGCCGCTGCACGTCTTCGATCACGTGCGGACCTTCCTTCAGAATCGCTTCGACCAGCAGGTCCACACCGGGCGGCTTGAACTCGATCGCCCAGGCGACCAGCGTTCCCACGTGCCAGTAGAGCTCGATGGCGGCGTTCATATGCCCGAACACCATGGCCGTTGCTGCAGCGGCATAGCGTTGCTCGTGCGTGGGTGGCCCGCCCCACTCGCCCCAAGGCTCTTGCTTGCGCTTCGCTGCGTGTCTGATGAGCTTCAGCATGCGCGACACGCGGGCCTTTTCGGCATCGAGCTGCTCGGGCGTCATCGCATGCAGAACACCGGCGATGCCGTATCTATCGCCGGCGTGCACAGCACGCTCCAGCGCCGTAGACGGAACGAAGCTAGTCATCACAACAAATCTTTATCGAGTGGCGTGGCGCAGCGTGGCGGCTGCAAGCACATGCTTGCAGGGACCGCGCTCACCCTGGTGTTTAGCGAACCAGGCACACGTGCAACGTAGCTCGTGGTCCACTTCACGCACATGATGCGGGATATCGCCGCTCTTGACCTCCGCCTCGAAGGGCCGTTGCCTCAGCACCTTCACCCCCTCGCCCAGCAGGATCGACTTGGCGTCCTTCAAGCGTGGGTGCAGGTCCTCCAGCATGGATAGATCGAAGGGCAGCACTCGGTGGAAATAATGTCCGCCGAGCACATCGTATCCGGCGAGACCGGAAGCGCCGATGATCCGCAGAGCGTCGCTCACGACGTGAGTGGCAACGTTCATCTCGCGCGCGAGCACGTTCACATCCAAGGCCGCCTGCCACTGCAATTGAGCACGAACGCGCGTGAGCACCGCCGACACCGCACTGTCATCTGCTTGCATCATTGCTGAGAGGGCCTGACCTTCGCCCGAGAAGCCGCGCCACGGTTCGGCAGTCAAGCTCAGCGTCAGACGAGCAACACCAAAGTCCAGCACCCAGGCGCTCGCCTGCTGGGCATCGTCGGCATAAGCACTGAGACTTTCGCAATGAGGCAGGAGTGTTTCCAGCACCCGCAGGCGTGTCGTGTCCATGACCCGCACGCCGCGCTCGACCGGCCGGGTCGTGCTGTACAACCCCGATGGGCCGCGAGCAATCCACAGTGACAACCGCGAGGTGCGTGACTTGGGCAAGCCTCGAAACAGGCGCAAGGCATCGACGCCCGACACTTCGAAACGCCGTTTCATGCCGGCCTGCTGGGACTGCACCTCCACCATGCCGCGCAACCAACGGTTCGGCAGCTCCACCTTCCGCTCAGTGGCCTGCCCGCTGGCGGAACGGATCGTGAACTCGTTGCTTCCCACGGCGAGCGCCAGGCCACCGGCGTCTCTGACCTTATCGAGGGCGGCGCGCATCGGCGAATTGAAGTCGATGTTGGTCGTGCCCTTGCCGGTCACCTCGCCGTCATAGGATTCCGGCAGCATGTCGGCGCGAATGTAGGCGCCACAACAGCTCGAGAAACCTTCGAAGCGAAGCACACCGCCGCCCGATGTCACGACCGGATCCGACAGGGTCATCGGCCTGCCATTCATTCCCGGCGGCGTATAGAAACGGGTACCGACGATTATGTGAACCGCCGTCAACAGATCGGCGATGAGCCGCGGCTGAAGCACCCGCCCTTCGAAGAAATAGGGATAGCGCTCGCCACCGGTATCCGCGGTGGCGAGAATGAGCTTCGCCCGGGGTTCCTGCAGCAGCTGAGATTGCGCAGCGTACTTATATGTATGTAGCACCCTGCTACTGTGTCATGACTCCAACGCACGCGGAAGATCCCGGTGCGTTGGGCATGAGCAGGTTGCGGTTCGCTGCGCGAACCCTCAGGGTTTGGCGACCTTGCCACCCTTCATCACGAAGCTCACACGCTCCAGCTCGGTCACGTCCTGCAGCGGATCGCCTTTCACGGCGATCAGGTCTGCCCATTTACCGTTGCTCAGCGAGCCCACTTCATTGTCGATCCGGTTGTGCCTGGCGCCCCACACGGTGGCGGAACGGATCGCATCCAGCGGCGAGAAGCCAGCGGACACCATCAACGCGAACTCTTTTGCATTGTCCCCGTGCGCTGACACGCCAGAATCCGTGCCGAATGCGACCTGCACGCCGCCTTCCCGGGCACGACGCGCCATGTCCACCATCTTCGGTCCGACTTCCAACGCCTTGTCGCGCACCGCCGGCGGCATCCAGCTGGCGGTACGAGCGCGCTCAGCCACAGTGGCGCCGGCCAGCAACGTCGGCACGAGATAGGTCTTGTTGGCTTTCATCAGCTTGATGGAGTCGGCGTCGAGATAAGTGCCGTGCTCAATGGAATCTACGCCGGCGCGCAAGGCCGCGTTGACACCATCGGTGCCGTGCGCGTGGCACACCACACGCCGACCCAGCGCATGCGCCGTCGTGACGATGGCTTTCAGCTCATCGTCCTGCATCTGCTGGCTCAGACCTGCAGCCGTGTTCGACAGCACACCGCCCGTCGATGCGATCTTGATCACGTCGGCGCCCCGTTGCACCGCCTGTCGCACGGCGCGACGACAATCGTCAGCACCGGAGCAACGACCCGGACGAGCAAACAATTCGGTGATGTCCGGACGATAGCCGTGCACGTCACCATGACCGCCGTGCGCACCCACGCCGCCTGCGGCAATGATTCTCGGACCGAAGGCGCGACCGGAGTTGATTGCATCACGCAGGGCGAACACAGCATCGGCGTCGCCGCCGAGGTCAGCCAACGTGGTGAAGCCGGCGCGCAGAGTTCGCTGCGCGTACATCAAACCATCCAGCGTGCGATCGGCGGAGGTCTTCTTCACTGCATCGAGCTCGGAGGTGGGCCCGCCTTCGGAAGTGATATGCACGTGACTGTCGATCAGCCCCGGCAGCACGAAGCTGTCACGCAGATCGATGGTCTCTCCACCCGCGGGCGCGCTGTGATAACCGTCGCGCACTTCCAGGATCTTGCCGTTGGCAATCACCAAGGTGCGTTCCTGCTCCACACGACCATTGCCGGGATCTGCCAGCAGACGGCCGGCCTGCACGAACACCTGCTTGCCCTCCTCGGCTGCGGCGGCATTCTGCGCCGAGGCGCCGATGGCCATTCCGAGCAAGGTCATTCCTAGAAGACGGCGTACCGCCGTGGTCGTTGTCATGGTCATGCCTCTTGTGTTGTTCATTGGCTCAACACGGGATCGGCCGGATCGCCGTCGACCCCGCTGAATGAGCGTATGAGCGCCATCGATGGATGCTGGGATTGTGCCACCGTCGTGGGCGCACGAGACAATGTGCTCGCCAACCGGCACACAATTGCAAGTTTGAAGGCGCAGAGCGTCAGTTTCGCGCAATAAAAATGCACCGATGGCCCGACGAACGCCGGGCCCGGTGCATCAGGACAATGATCGGCCGCTCAAGCTATCAACGGCTCGCTGGCATCTGCCGAGCGCCTGCCCGTAGATGTCGATCCAGGAAATTCACCACCATCAGGTTGGTGTCGACGTAGGCCTCGGTGTCTTCGATGGAGTGGCCTGAATCTCCCCGCACATGCAGTTCAACGAGCCCGCCGTTCGCTCGGATCGCGCGCTCCATTTCTTTGATCTGCGCGAGCGGCGTTCGAGGATCGTTGACGCCTGCGTCCATGAGGACTGGCGCGCGGATTCGAGCAGCATGCGTGAGCGGCGAGCGATTGCGCCACAGAGCCTCGTCTTTGATCGGATCTCCGATGAGAGTGCGCATGAACGCCTGGATCCAGGGCGCTGAAGCCTTGTACGCGGAGTGGAAATCAGCCAACGGGCGCAGCGCCACACCCGCCGCCCATCGATCCCGCTGCGTCGACAGCGCCATCAGCGCCAGATAACCACCCCATGAGCCGCCAGACGCAGCCACTCTCTTTGCATCGACGTAGCCCGTCGCGATCAGCCAGTCCGCTGCGGCGCGCACGTCGCTCAACTCGGCGCCGCCGGGGTCCCGGTGATTGGCGCGCTGAAAATCCTGGTCGTAGTTGAGTGACCCTCGGTAGTTCGGGCTGATCACGACATAGCCGCGGGCCGCGAGGACCTGAATGGGTATGTTGAGATAGGGGCGAGTCTGGTCCGCAGGCCCGCCATGAATATCCACCACGGCAGGATGCGAGCCGTCTCGCTTCAGATTGGGCGGAATCCAGACCAGAGCGGGAATCTGAAAGCGTCCATCGGTGCTCGGAAATGTCACAGCGATTGGCGAGACGAAGGAGCGCGCCAACTTGGGCGGCGTACTGTTCACGAGTACTTGCTCTGCACCTGTCTCGATTTCGATGGCGACGAGGTCGCCGGGCCGGGTGCCTGCGCTCAAATAGACCAGCCGCTTCCCATCGGGCGAGAACTTCGAGCCGCCGAGCTGCATGGTCGCCGCCGGAAATGCACTCGTCAACTCGTACACTCCTGTTCCATGGGTGAGCTGCTGCGTCGTACGCGAAGCGACGTCGTGAATGAAGATGTGGGTCGACAGCGACTCGTCGCGAGTGAAAACGACGCGCTTGCCATCGGGAGAGAAGGCAGCGGGAATGTGGTGCGCTTTGTCGCGGGTGATCCATTGACGCGCTCCCGTACGAGTGTCGAGCAGCGCGACATTCATCCACCCCGTGCCCTCATTCGAACCAAACAGAACGTAGCGCCCGTCCGGCGAGACGTCTGCCAGCCGATTCAAGCTTTCCCCTTCATGCGACGTCAGATTCTCTGGAGCAGCCTCGCCAGACGCCCGCACACGCATGATGTCGGTATCGAGCAGCGACCAGGCGCGATCGTAGAAGTAGATATAGTCGTCGCTCGACCATAACGGACTGACTCGAGTGCGTTCCGTCGGTCCGTCGCCGGTCAGGAAACGCACCTTGCGACTGGCGATATCGATGACTGCGATCTCGCCCGACGCCGAGTCCTTGGCGCGCGAGCTGAAGACGATCTTGCGCCCGTCAGGCGACCAACCGGCGCAGGTCTCGGCGTGATCTGGAGTTTGGGTCAGATTGTGGGCCCGACCGGTGGCGACATCGATAACAAAGATGTCGTAAATCTCATCGCCGTCCTTGTCGGCGACGTACAGGAGCTGCTTCCCGTCGGGCGACCATCGCGGCCCCAACTGAGTGCCTTTGGCGGGCGCCGCCGGATGTGACTTCTTCGTAGCCACCTCGGTGAGCCACACGTTCGCCGGGCCCGACCGATACGAGGTGTAGGCAATGAAACGTCCATCGGGCGACCAGACCGGATAGCCAGGCTCGTCCAGCGCCGCGAGCTCTTTGGGATCGGCGGCTACGTAATCGGCTCGGACGGGACTGACTGCCGATCTCGGATCGCTCACCGGTTGAGCAACGCTGCCGGCGCTGCAAAGCCATGACAGTAGAAACGGTGCTAACAGCAAAGCTGGAGTACGCATGGTATGGGTCCGAACTGTGTTCGAGAGGCCTGCTCAGCGCCAGCCGACTCGTTTACCCACCGTCGAGATCATGGCCTGCTCCGGGCTGACGGTGATCGAACGCACTTCATGTCCGTAGTCGACGATGACCATGCGCTCTTCGATGGACACACCCGGCGCAGGCTGAAACAGCGTCCTGCCGGTGCAGTCGGGATTCACTACGTAGGTGCCAGAGCCAGGTCGATCGAACACGATGCCCGACAGGGAGCCCTTGGCGTTGTCGATCTGGGTGAAGTTGCCTGCACCGTCGAAGGTGCGAGTGACGACGCCGATCATTTGCTCCAGCTCGGTACCACCCGGCACGCGGCGTGTTCCCTGCATCTGAATTCCATAGGCGCCTTTGATCGTGCGATTACTGCACGTCGTCATCTTTTGATGCGACGCGCTCTGTTGCGTGACGTCGCTGACCTGTCCGGCGCCTACGCTCAACGTCGCACCTCCCACCAACAAGCTCGCTGTGACTGCCGCAACACCGATCATAGGTTTCATGACAATCTCCTCGTGCTTACAGGGTCGATGCTGCTTCGCGTCCGACGCAGGATTGATAAAGATTAGATCCGTCGCGGCCGCTCGGCTCAGCGATTCGCGACAAACGATTCGTCGGCAAGCGACAAATGAGCCACAATAGTGACATCAGCGCTCAACGCGCTCGAGGGGGTCGTCATGCTGGTGTTCAACTCTGACGATCATGCGCCGAAGCAGCGCGTCGAGGCGTGGCAGGAATTTTCAGCGCGCAGCCTCGCAGCGCTGAGATCCGTAGCAGCAGGTGAGCAGCGCTTTCAGGCGAACGTCAAAGGTAAGCTCATCGGCGATCTCATGATCGGTCGTCTTCAGGGTGCCGGGCACATCAGCGAAAGAACCCGCTTGGAGATCTCACAACAGCCGCGACATCACTACGGCGCAGTGATTCATCTCGGAGGCAAACCGCTGATGCGGTGTCGCGGCCGGCTCATCCAGGTGCAGCCTGGAGATATTTCCATCTTAAGTACGATGGACGATTTCTGGTTCGACGGCGAGGCGCCGTTCGAATACATGGTCGTTCGGCTCCCGGAGCGCTGGCCGGACTCGCGAATGTTCAGACCGGAGCTTCTGACTGGATCCGTGATCTCTCGCGCCAACCCGTTGCGGGGCATTCTGGTCGACTACGTTGTGAGCGTGTTCCACCAATCCGATCGCCTGCCTGCATCGGCTGCTGCAGCCGTGGCTCAACACATCCTGGATCTGTTGTCCGCGACGCTGGTGGAAGAGCCGTTGCAGATCGGCGGGTCCGCGGCGCTCCGAGCCGCCCTCTTCGACAGCGCCTGTCGGATGATCGCAAGCCACGCGACCGACCCGGAGCTACGCACCGAGGCCATCGCGCGACGGTTGCGGATCTCCGTTCGGATGCTGCAACGGATCTTCAAGGAGAACGATGCGACGGTCGCGCAGCGAATCTCGATGGCACGCATCGCTCGAAGCGCCACGATGCTGGCCAACGATCGAGGCAGTGGAGCCACCATCACCGAGATTGCGTTTGCCTCCGGGTTCCGGGATCTGACCACCTTCGAGCGCGCCTTCTGCGCGTCCAAGGGAATGACGCCATCCGCCTGGCGTCGACGGGCGCTGCAGTCGCCAACTTCACCGACGTGACGCCGACTTACCTGTTCGGCAAATCCCTGTGGCCGCGAAAGCCCGGCTCTAGCCTTCGGACAAGGCCTTGATGAGTGGATGAACTTCATCCGCGTATGGGTTGACGACCGTCACACCACGCCAGGTGAAACCGTGCTGGAAATCTTCGGATAGCAGAATACGACAGCGCGCCTCCGCAGCCACCGACAGAATCAGTCCATCCCAAATCTGCATCGACATCTCGGCGGCAAGATCGAAAGCAGCAAGGAATGCGGCATGCGTCGAATCATGAACAGCGAAAGCATCCGACCAACTCAGCACCATCGAGCGAGCTTTTGCTCGATCGATGCCACTCGTGCCCGTGAGAACCCGAAAGAGTTCGCCGAGGGTCTGAGCAGGCAGCACGACATTGTCCACAGGCAAGGCGCTCAGCAAGGCATGAGTTTTCCGGCGCTTTGCCTCTTCCCCGACGCCCTCGGCGTACGCGAGGACATTCGTATCCAACGCGATCTTCACCGCTCGTCGTCGTACAAGTCTGCGCGCTCCCAGTTGCGCGCACCGCCGCCCTTCCGCTTGCTGAGTCGCGCAAGCAATGCGTCCCTAGCCGCCGCACGCACCTGAAGTCTTCCTGAAGCAGGTCCCAATGTGGCTACGGGCTTGCCTCGCGAGGTGATCAAAATGGTTTGCCCGCGAGTCGCTTCGCGCAGCACTTCAGAGAAGTGACGGTTCGCCTCCGCCGCCGAGATGGTCTTCATCCTGCCCTCCGATGTAGTGCTGAACACTACCTCAGGCACATGGACTGGCGCCACTGCGCAAGGCGGCGCCCAGGCTTGGCGCGCGGATCCAGGCGTTTTCAGATGAGGACGATTCCAGAATGATCTTTCCGGAAGTCGGTAAGTTGTTGATCTGACGGCATGCGAGAACGATCTGATCCTCGCGGATCAATCCGGAAGCCAGTCCATCGCAGCTCAGTCCAGCGTCGGCATGTGGCGATCGCCACACCGAAAAACGCTGGAGGAGCGATGCAATGATCAATGACAACACCCACGCCCCTGCCACCATCCATGTGGAGGGCCACCGCGTTCAGGCTGCAGAGATCGCGGCCGTGTGTAACGGCGAGGTGCGCTATTCAGCCGGCCGCTCCCTGTGGTTCACGATGATGTTCACAGGCGCCGTGATAGGCGGGATCGCAACGGCGACGCCCGCGGCGGTCGCACTGTTCGGGATCAGCACCGCCATCGTTCTGCTGTTCGGACACTCGCTCGGCAGTCATCGCAAGCTGATTCACAACAGTTACCAGTGTCCACGCTGGCTCGCCTACCTGTTCGTCTATTGCGGAACGATGGTCGGCTTGTCGGGGCCGATTGCGCTGTTACGACAGCACGAGTTGCGCGACTTCGCGCAGCGGCTGCCGAGGTGCCATGACTATCTTCGCCACGGCAGCGGGTTCTGGCGCGACGCCTGGTGGCAATTGCACTGTGATCTGCAGTTGGATGCGCCGCCTGAGATTCACATCGAAGCCGCAGTGGCCAACGATAAGTTCTACGGCTTCCTCGAGCGCACCTGGATGCTGCAGCAGTTGCCGTGGGCGCTGGCGTTCTTTCTTTGGGGCGGATGGAGCTTCGTATTCTGGGGCGTGTGCGCGCGCGTGACCGCCGGAGTCCTCGGACATTGGTTGATCGGCTACTTCGCGCACAATCACGGTGAGATGCACTATCGCGTGCGGGGCGCGGCAGTCCAAGGACGAAACATCCCCTGGACCTCACTGCTCACCATGGGCGAGTGCTGGCACAACAACCATCATGCCTATCCCGGCTCCGCGAAGCTCGGTCTGTTCGACGGCGAGTGGGATCCGGGTTGGTGGGTGCTGGTTGCGCTTCGACGCGTTGGACTCGTGTGGGATGTGAGATTGCCCGAAGATCTGCCGCCGCGACCCGAGCTGATCACGCTGGCCGCGACGGCATTGGACAACTTCAGTCCTGACCCCGCCTTGGAATAACTATTGGGCGGGTGGCTCAGACGGCGGTTGCTCGGACGGAGCTGTGGCGCTGTCCTCGGCCGGAGGCGCCGTGGGACCACCTTCGGGGATCCCCGGCTGCGTCACAGTAGGCGGATCCTCACGCCCGCCCACCCCGTCAGCGCTGCCAGGTCCATTGCCCTCGGTGTTGGCCTCCTCTCTGGCGCAAGCGGCCATGAGCAGAGCGGCAAGCACGAGACAGGGCGTTCGATACGTCATGATTTCCTCACAAGTCCTCGGGGACGTTTCAGCGCCGCAGGGTCGGCGCCTGAGCAAGAAACTTCACAACCGCAGATGCGGTTCCGAGCGTTCGGAAGTGGAACAGCGGACCCGTTGCCCTCGGCATGGTCGAGCTCAGCAGCTGAACCGCTTTGCCATGAGCGCCGTTCGGATACATTTTTTGATACACCTGCTGCGAACGCGTACATTCTTGCCGGGTGTCTAATGCAGACGCGCGCTGCACGATGCAGCGATCTCTGGTCCAAGGAGGGACACCATGAGCACGGAACGACCTCGTATCTGCGACAGCCGTACGGACACCGACCGCTTCTGGGCGTTGGCCGATCAGTTGCAGGAACAAACGGTGGGGCACGCCAGCGACATGTTCGCGTTTGTCGAACAGGCGAGTCCGCAGCGTCTGTTCTCATTGCTGGTGCAGTATCGATACTTCACCGCCTGTTACATCTGCGATATCGCGCTGCTGATCGCGCGAATGCACCCGGGAAAGATCCGCAGCTTTCTGGCCGATATCCTGTTCGATGAGCTCGGAGCGGGCGATCACCGCGAGGCGCATCCCCAACTTTACGACGACTTCCTGGGCAGCCTCGGTATCGAGCATCCCGCGTTCGACGACATGGCGCTTGCGGACAACGTTTCTCTTTTGGAGCGGGCGCGAGCCAGTCTCATCGATCCCGCACGCAGCATTGCCTATGGCATCGGGCTGCGTGGCATGGGAGGCGAATGCGTCTGTCAGATCTACCTGGCGCGGTTGTATCGACATTTGATTCTCAACCCGTATGTGCGCGCGCGCGCCGACAAGATCGATTGGAAGTTCTGGGACCTGCACGTCGGCGAGCACGACATTGCCCACCGGGAGAAATTTCGCAAGCTGCTCACCGACGAAGTTGCGCGAATGGAGCCCGACGCCGTGCACGCGCTCGAAGCGGGCTATCGCGACAGCATGAAGGCATGGTCGGCCTTCTGGAACAATATTCACGACGAAGCCACCAAGTCGGAAGCGCAGCCGCCAGGCCGGCGTGCCGCCATTGGCCATCTCGACTTCGGCACGCCGGTGACGCAGCGTAGCGATCAGCAGATCGCCCAGTTCCACCTTGCCATCGGCGTGCACGATCTGATGGCAGCGCGACAGTTCTATTGCGAGGTGCTCGGCGCCCGGCAGGGACGCTCGACCAACAATCTGATCGACCTGGATTTCTACGGCCATCATCTGGTGATTCATCAGCAGCCGCGCGATCAGACTATCGGCAACGGCGCCTTCGGCTCCGCATTCTACGGCGAGACCGTCAAGGTGCCGCACTTCGGCATCAATCTGGATTGGGACTCGTGGAGCGCCCTCGCCGAACGGATCCAGTTGCACGACTACCGCTTCATCGATCCCCCTCATATTCGCATGCGCGACCTGCCAGGCGAGCATGCGACCATGTTCCTGGCCGATCCGAGCGGCAATGCGCTGGAGTTCAAGGCATTCCGCAATCACGACGAAGTATTCGCCGTGATCTTCTCGCCAGACACCAAGGACATTCACGGATTGGACAAGCTCGTGCAGAGCGCCCGCGACCATCGCTGACCGCTACGTCGAGGACTCCTGGCGCGCAGACCTCATGCGCCGAATCCACTCCTGGCGCGAACGGAATGCAGCGGCCACCTCGCTCGCGCCCAAAGGCTGTGAGTCGCGGCGGGGCTGAAACTGCGCCAGCATGCCGGGCGTAGTACTCATGAGACCCTCACGGAGAAGGCATCATGAAGTGTAAGTATGTGCTTGCGACGTTGTTGGCGGGTGCGTTCTCGATGTCGGCCGGTGCGGCGGATCCGACCAATAGCACCCTCTTGAAACAATGCGAGTCGGCCCAGGGTGAGGTGAAACGCGAGTGCGAGGACGTCGCCAAACAGATGTTGCGAAAGGATCAGGAAGGCCAGCAACGCAGCGACCAGACCGATCAGCAGGTGACCCACTCGAGCCCCGCCATGGAAACTCCGTCGGACGCCAAGCAAAAATCTGCTCAGCCCAGCGCCAAACCGACGCCGAAGCCGTCGAAGCCTAAGCCGGAGTGATCGCATGCACTGAGTGAACGGCGGCGCGCCGATCCACCGATGTCGATCGGGCTGGCTGGGAACTCTTGAGTTCAATCGGAATCAGATGCGCACGGACTCGAACAAACAAAAGGGAGAATATGTCGAACCGAAGCGCAGGTGTCGTTGCAATCGTTGCGATCGCCTTATCGATGCTGGCCGGATGCGCATCCAACGTCTCGCAGGTGCGCACGCGAGGCGCGCTGGACATTGGCTGCGATCCAGCGGAGGTCGATGTGAGACTCGTCGAAAGATCGTACCTGGGAAGCACTCGCTACGAGGCGGAAGGCTGCGGCGCGACCCGCACCTATGAATGCCGCGCCCGCCTGTATTCGCTCGGCCTGCCGCTAGGCGAGCGTACCTGCAAGCAACCGGGCGGCTCGCCTGACCCGGTCATCACATCGCGTGGAGTGGCCTTCTAGCCGTTATCGCCGGAGGCGCTGTCAGCCCAAAGCTGAACAAGGTCGGCGCTGAGAGCACGCTTCGGGGTTTTACATTCCGCAACATCCGGGCAGGAACGCGCCGCGAACTGCACGACAAAGTCATCGTCGAGGATGAGCCCGTCGTGTATTCCAGCCGCCTCCTGTTCGGATTGTCGCTCGCCGTCCTCTTCAGCCCCAACGTTTTTGCCGCCGAATACAATCCCGCGCGCACGCAACCCGCGGCCGTCAGCGCCAGTGCCGAGCGTGTGATCGTCAAGCTGAAGGACACCGCCTCATCGGCCGGCGCTCGAGCCAAGCCCGCTGGCGATGCGATGGCGGCGCTGGCCAGACGTAACAAGCTCAGCTTGAAGCAAACGCGCCCGATCACCTCGGCCCTGCACGTCATGAAGTTCGAGCCGGAGTCCTCGGGTGAGTCCGTCGACGAGATTCTCGCGCGGCTGCGGGCGGATCCTGCTGTCGAATATGTCGAGCTGGATGAACGACGCTATCCACAGGCGGTGCCCAACGATCCGTTGTATCTGGGGCAGTGGTACCTGCAGAACGCCGCCACGACGCCGAGCGCGATCGACGCCGTCAGCGCGTGGGATGTGACGACCGGCAACATCGGCGTGGTGATCGCCGATATCGACACAGGCGTGTTGTACAACCACCCCGATCTGCTGCGACTCGCGGCAAGCGGGCGATTGCTGCCGGGCTACGATTTCATCTCCGATCCGGCCGTGGCGAACGACGGCGACGGACGGGACTCGGATCCGACCGACGCAGGCGACTGGGTCACCGTGGCGGAGGCGAACTCTGCGGCCTTCAGCCGTTGCTCTGCCTCCGAAAGCTCCTGGCATGGCACACGCGTCGCAGGGATCCTCGGTGCACGGACCAACAATTCAACCGGAGTTTCAGGCGTCACCTGGAGCAACTCGATTCTGCCGGTGCGCGTGCTGGGCAAATGCGGCGGATTCGATTCGGACATTCTCGCCGCCATGCTGTGGTCCGGCGGAATACGGGTCGCCGGCGCGCCGGACAATCCTTTTCCGGCGAAGATCGAGAATCTGAGTCTCGGATCGCTCGGCACCGTCTGCCCCGCGAGCTATCGAGACGTGATCGGCCAACTCACTGCAGCCGGTGTGCTGGTCGTGGCAGCCGCTGGCAACGAAGGTGGCCCGGTCGGCATCCCCGCAAGGTGCCCTGGCGTTGCGGCGATCGCGGGGCTGCGACACACCGGCACCAAGGTAGGCTTCAGCAGCCTCGGGCCGGAGATCGCCCTCGGCGCGCCAGGCGGCAACTGTGTCAACACCGGCGCAGGCCAGCCTTGTTTGTATTCGATCGATACGACGTCCAACCTTGGCACGACCACCGCCTCGACCAATGTTTACACCGATCGATTCAACATCAACGTCGGCACCAGCTTCGCGGCGCCGATCGTTTCGGGCATCGCTGGGCTCATGGTCGCCGTCAACGGCAATCTGAACTCATCTCAGCTGATCGCGCGGCTCAAGGAAGGAGCGACGACCTACCCGGTGTCGAGCGATCCAAACGTTCCGCTGTGTCGCGTGCCCACGGCCCCGAACGATTTGCAGACCGCCGAGTGCAGTTGCACGACGCAGACATGTGGCGCGGGCATGGCCAATGCGAATCGCGCTGTGCAGGCGGCCCTTCGCCCTATCGCCGCCGTCATGACGCCTACCTCCATCAGTGCCGGACAGAGTGTCGTGTTGAACGGTTCAGGAAGTGCGGCGGCATGTAACAGCACCGTCGCCTCGTATGCATGGACGGTCGTCAGCGGCTCGACTTCCATCTCGGGTAGCAATACCGATACAGCCACCGTCATTGCGCCATCCACGGATTCCTTCACCGTGCGACTCACCGTGACCGACGATATGGGTCGACAGGACACGGCCGATGTAATCGTGAGCTCGAGCGCCGTCACCACAACGGCGCCGTCGAACGCTGGAACAAATGCGTGCCCGATCAGCAATATCTCTGCCGTCACCGTGTCCGTGTCGCCGGCGAGCGCAAGCATTCAGGTGGGCGGTTCGCAAACATTCACGGCTGTGGTCACCGATGCTTCGGACACGACGGTGAGCTGGCGAGTCAACGACATCGCCGGCGGCAATGCGACTGTTGGCACCATCTCGACCAGCGGCGTGTATACAGCCCCGGCAAGCGTGCCGTCACCTGCGACCGTCACGATTACAGCAGTGTCGTCGGCGGACAGCAGCCGATCGGCGTCCGCACAAGTCACAATCAGTCCGGCTGCGAGTCCCTCCGACAGCGGCAGCGGTGGCGGTGGTGGTGGCGGCGGCGCGTTCGACTGGCTGTCGTTGATGTTTCTACTGCTGTTCGCTGCCGGCTACGCCGGTCGCCGCCCGCGCAGACTCACAAGCAACAATTCAAGAACTGTCATACGCGCCCGCCCGGCGCGCTCGCCTTGAGGCTGCGCGCTCGACTCGGCGGCGCCTGATGTCGCCTTGACACGGATCGACCCCGCCCATTAGATGCGTACGCCGGCAAGTCCGGCGCAGCGGCCTCGCCGCTGCCCACAGAAGATCGAGAGCAAGCAAAAGGAGTTGCTTATGGATCTCTATACTTTTCTCCGTCGTCCTCTGAGTCTCTATGGGCTGATCGCCGCCCTGTTGTTCGCACTCCCTGCCGCGGCCGCGAATGGGCCGTTGCAAACCAAGTTGGCCCCGGTGGCCGACGATCAGCGAATCACCGTCCGTGTCACCTTCACCAACACCTCGAACGAGGATGTGTACTTTCTAGCCTACGAAACTCCGCTGCGCGGTATCGAGCGGGATCTGTTCGTCGTCGAGCTGGACGGAGAGCGCATGCCATACACCGGCATCGTCGCGTTCCGCGCGGCTCCCACCAAGGAGGATTGGATACAACTCGCACCGGGAACTGAAATATCGGAGGTAATAGACATCTCGGCCGCATACGACACACGCCGCAGTGGCACTTATCAGGTTCGCTACAACGCAGTTCAGCAAATCCACCAGGGTGTCGTGCCCAGCACATCTCCAGCAGTCGACGCGCAAGGTTTGGGAACAACTTCACAATACGTCGGTAAAGGCGTGTCGTCGGAATCGATCTCGGTATCGATTTCCGGAACGCCCGCATCCGCCAAAGATCTGGAACCGTTTGCGAAACCCGACGTGGCGCCCGACTACGTGTCCGGCGAGTTCGAATGGCCCGCCGCCACCTACGGCTGCCAAAGCCCGTCCGTCATCAATTCAGCGCAGTCGACCGCGCGCAGCCGAGCACAACGCGCTTATAACACTGCGACGAGCTTCAACTCCTGGTATCAAACCTGGTTCGGCAACTCGCCGTCGGCCGTCTCCACGGTCCGCTCACGCTTCGCCAACGCATACAACCGGCTCGGCCAGAATGTCGATTACTACTGCGGATCGTACGCTCCCTACTGCTCCGCCGGCGTGGTCGCCTACACCTATAAAACCACCAGCAACCGGGTGTATCTGTGCTCGGCGTTCTGGAGCTACTCGGATAAAGGGCACGTGATCGGTCACGAGGCATATCACTGGAACACTGTCGCCGGCGCTGACGATGTGACTTACGGCTTCAGTCAGTGTCAAAGCCTGGCGCGAACGCGGCCGAACGACGCGCTTCGCAACGCAGACAACTATGCGTATGCCGCCGACACTGCGCCCTGAAGGCGCGACTCGAAAAGTTTGCTGACTTCGTAGCAGCGATCGGCGGGGTGACTTTGCTCACCCCGCCGTGGCGGCGCAACTGGCTGATGCGTCCGTTATACTCATCGCCATGTACCAGCCACCTCTGTTCGCCGAATCCAGGCCCGAGGAACTGTTCCGCCTCATGCGCGAATATCCCCTCGGCATGCTCGTCACGCACACGACGAGCGGCCTGGAGGCCAACCACCTTCCCTTTCTCGTAGATGAAGCGCGAGGCGCGTTCGGTACCTTGCTGGCGCATGTCGCGCGCGCCAACCCGATCTGGCAACAGGTCAGCGACGGCGACGAGGTGTTGGCGGTGTTTCGCGGAGCTTCAGGCTACATCTCGCCGAATTGGTACCCGAGCAAGCAGGAGACTCATCGGCATGTACCGACCTGGAACTACGAGGTGGTGCATGCTCACGGCCGCATCCACGTGCGTGACGACGAGAAGTTCGTTCGCGGGGTGGTGGCGCGCCTCACTCGCAACCATGAATCGAGCGAGCCCCGGCCCTGGAAAATGAGCGATGCGCCGGAGGACTACCTCGCCGAGTTGCTGGGTGACATCGTGGGCATCGAAGTCGAACTGACGCGAGTGCAAGGCAAACGCAAGCTCAGCCAGAACCGCGAGCCTCGCGACTTCGAAGCCACGGTGCGCGCCCTGGAAGAACGAGGTCACACGGACCTCGCATCAGCGATGAAGCGAGCGACCGATTAGATTTCGAGACAAGACACGCCTCCAGCGCCGCCAGCCCTGACGGCAGCATCGCGCCCGGTGCACGGCTGCCGTGCGGGGCTGAGTGGCAACGCCGACGTGACTCGGACACGCGCGTGCGGCACAATTGTCTGAGTTGTTCTCCCGACCGGGTGCCTTCATGACTGATCTGTCGCGCCGCTTGTTCCTCGGCGCCGCCACCGTTTTGGCCGCATGCCCGAGCTTGGGGCGAACGGCGACTGCTTCGACCGCTGCAGCCGCGGAGAATCCGTTGGTGCCGCAACGGGCCGATGCACAGATTTTCCGCCACGATGGCGACTACTACATGATGGCCTCCGTCCCCGAGTACGACCGGCTGATCATTCGCCGCGCGCCGACGCTTGCAGGACTGCGCACAGCGGAGGAGATCGTGGTGTGGCGCCGGCCTGCGAGCGGTCGAATGGCGGGTCACATCTGGGCGCCCGAGCTGCACTTCGTCGATGGCCGCTGGCTCATTTATTTCGCGGCCGGCGATGGCGACGACAGGTTCCGCATCAGAACATACGTGCTACGCGCCTTGGGCTCAGACCCACTCGCTTCGAAGTGGGAGTTGCTCGGAAAGCTGGAGACGCCTTGGGATACGTTCACGCTGGACGCGACGCTGCTCGAACACCGCGGCGTGCGTTACATCAGTTGGGCTCAACACGAGCCCGGCTTCGACAACAACACGAATGTTTATCTCGCGCCACTCGCCACGCCCACGACGCTGGCGCGTGCGCCGGCACGACTGACTGTCCCGACGCTTGACTGGGAGATTCAAGGCTTCAAGGTCAACGAAGGTCCCGCCTTTCTGGCGCGCAATGGGCGCCTGTTCATGACCTACTCCGCGAGCGCGACCGACGCTCGTTACTGCCTGGGCCTGCTCACAGCGCCTGATGACGCCGACATCATGAACACGGCCGTGTGGACCAAGTCGCCGCAGCCGGTATTTGTCAGCTCCAAGGCAACCAGCGTCTATGGACCCGGGCACAACAGTTTCACGGTCGATGAGCAGGGTCATGACCTGCTCGTGTATCACGGCCGCGATTACGAGAAGATCGTTGGCGATCCACTGTACGATCCGAATCGTCACACTCGCATCCAGCGACTTTACTTCCGCGCCGACGGCACGCCGGACTTCGGTATTCCCGTCGGTAACGGCGTGCTGCCCGACCGCTGGTCGCCACTGGATCGCTCCGATCGATTCGTAAGCGTCAAGGGAGAACGCGTCGTTGTGGGCGCCGGCCCGGTGGCAACGACCCAGTTCCGCCAGGTGACCAGCCGCCTGGATGCAAACAAAATATCGCTCGTCCCCATCGAGTCCCCCGCAAGCAAGCTCGTCGTCAACGCCGATTCAACTGTGACTGTGGCGCGCGACGACGGCAGCAACGGCTTCGCTCAACGCAGCAGCTTCGTCAAACAACCGGGACTCGCCGATCCAAAAGCCGTCAGCTTCGCCTCCCTCGCTTCGCCATCGCGCTACCTGCGACACGTCAACGGCGTGCTCCGACTCGCGCCCGTGAGCTCGGCAGCCGATCGGGCCGCAGCGACTTTCGCTGGCAGTTGAAGCAGCCGCCCGGTCGCTTACATAAGACATAAACAATCGGCAGGAACGCTATGTCCAAACGCGCGCCTGCGCGTTTGAAAATGGTGCATGCTCGGGGCACGAGTGCATCCCTTGGCGCACGGCATGAGCAACGCCTCGCGTCTGGTTGGCAGCACGGATGTTATCTGATCGCAGCCCGTGAATGACGGCTGCCTGTTGGCTAGGGAGTGGCAAAGTGATGCCCGCAAGGTGGTTGGCTTGTTGTTTTGCCGTGCTCGGCGCATTGACGGCTCAAATCGCCGCAGCCGACTGGCTCACCGATCAGCGCCAGCAGGATGGCAGCTTTGCCACTGCCGCAGATGTCTCGACTCCTTACCAGTCCACTGCTGAAGCCGTCAGCACGCTGCACGCACTCGGTCGCGCGGTGGAAATAGGCGATGCCCAACAATACCTGCTGCGCCAGGAGTACTCCGGCACGGAGTTCCTGGCTCGCCGCATCGTTGCGGCGGCAACAGCGGGCGTGGCCGCGCCTGAGCTCGTGGCCGAACTTCTGCTTCATCAAAATGCGGACGGAGGCTTCGGCGAGTCGATCGGTTATCAGAGCACGGCGCTGGATACCGCGTTCGCATTGGACGCTCTGGTAGCCAGCGGCCATCTCTCCTCGACCCCGGCGGGTTTCGGCGTCGGCTATCTTCAACAACAGCAACAAAGCAGCGGCGCCTGGCTCGGCATCGACGGTGGCACGTCCGCATATACGACGGCGCTTTGCGTGCAGGCGCTTTGGAAGTTTCGGCATCGCTTCGCCGTAACGAACTCGATCAACGCCGCTCGAGCTCAGCTGCTCGCACAACGGGATGCGCAACATCTGTGGGGAGAGCCACACCTCAGCGCGCTGGTGCTCACTGCATTGCTACCGACGCTCGCTGACGCAACGACTCTTGCCGATTCGGTGAACGCGCTACGCGCCACGATGCTGGCGAACGGCAGTTTCAACAACGACGTATATACCACCGCGCTCGCCATGCGTGCGCTGGCCACCGCCGACGCGCCGTACGAGGATCAAATCAAGATTCGGGGACGGCTCATCGACGGCGACACCCAGGCCGTGCTGCCGCGCGCACGAATCGACTTTACCGGCGCTGCTTCCACCACTGTTACAGCCGGCGACGATGGCCGATTCGAGTACGTTTCCGCCACCGCGGGCAGTTACTCGCTGGCGATCTCCGTCTCCGGTTATGCACCCGTCATCGCTTCCACAACCGTGCGCGCCGGCCAGACCGTGGATTTCGGTGATATCGCGCTCCTGCGTGGCCAGGCGCCCGTGGCCGCGGTGTTGCAAGGAAAGGTGACCGACAAGATCACCAACATCGGTATCGCCGGCGTCACCGTCGACGTAATCGGACCCTCTCTGTCCGCCACCACCGATGCCGATGGCCATTATCAAATAGTCAATATTCCTCCGGGCGAAGCGACGCTGTCCGCACGCATCGACGGCTATGGATCGGTGCAAGGTGCGGTGACGTTCGTCGCCGGCCAGGTCTACAACTTCTCGCCGCAGCTGATCGCGACGCCGGCGTCGGTCGTCGCAGTCGAAGGCACGGTCATCAACGGTGACAACGGCATGGCGCTGCCCGGGGTCACGATCACAGCGACCACCTCTCAGGGCAGCATCACGGCTGTCACCGACGATTCGGGCGCTTACTCGCTGCAAAATATTGCGCCTGGCGCAGTCACGCTGACCGCAGCACTCGAAGGCTTTCATCCGATCGAAGGCACGGTGCAGGCCCGTGGCGGCACAACGATCGTGTTCTCGCCGACGATGACGCCGATCGTAATGCCCGAGCCTCCCCCAGTCACAGGTCAAGTCAGGGGCGTGATCGTCGACAGTCTCAGCGGTGCGCAGCTCGCCAACGCGACGGTGCGTTTCTTTGTCGGCTCCACTCAACGAGCGACCGGCACGACGGACGCCGATGGACGATTCCTTCTCACCAACATCTCGGGCAACGGCGAGCTGCGCATTACGCGCACGAGCTATCAGAACCTGACGATCCCAGCCACCATCGTGGCGGGCATGGGACTGGACATGGGCGCCATCGAGTTGACGCGCACATCGCTGGGCACGGGCGGCGCCTTCCGGGGCGTCGTCAAGGATGTCGCCACCGATCAGGTTCGCTCCGGCGTCACGGTCACGGCGCGCTTCGGCTCCACCACACGCACCGACACGACCGACTCGGCGGGCGTGTTTGAATTCACCGGTTTGAACCCGCTACAAGGCAGCGCCCGCCTGACACGCACGGGCTACGAGCCGCTCGATCTTGGCCTGACGCTGGCGCTCGGCGAGATGATCGATCTCGGCACGTTGTATGTGCGCCCGGTCGACACCAGCGATGTAAGAGGCGATCTGTCCGTTTACACCCTGCGCGTGCAAGGGGTGCACATCGATCCCGAGACATATGCGGTCTCCGGCGCACTCGCCGTGGAGATCCATAACAGCGGTTCCGCCAACCTCACCGGCGCCGCCAACGTCAAAGCTTTCTTCGATGCGAATCGCAACGGTGCATTCGATGCGGGCGAGCCTGACCTCGGCAACGCGTCCATGGCGATTGCCATGGACCCAGGCTCGGTAGAGTCGGTGAGCATCCCCTTGTCCGGCACGGTCGCATTCCGCGATGCGCCGATCAGCGTCTGGCTCGACAGCGAAAACACGCTGATCGAACAATCCGAGACCAATAACGTCGACACCACCGCCGGCATCTGCGGGAACGCGCAACGCCTCGCAGTCGACCTCGGCCTGTGCATGGATTCTTCGGGCAGCATGAGCGCCGCGGACTTCCAGCTGCAACTGGCGGGTACCGCTGCCGCCGTCGAGAATGCATCGATCATCCCGCACGATGGATCGGTGCGCCTCACCGTAATGCAGTTCTCCAGCGCCACGACGGTGGAGCTGGCGCCAACGGTGGTGACCGAGGCGAACGCCGCAACGCTTGCATCGCGGATTCGCGGCATTCGCAAAGCCAACGGCGGCACCTCGATTCACAGCTGCATCAATACCGCGACCGAACAACTCACTACGGCTATGCCACGGGCGGCCGTTCGAGTGCTGGATATTTCCACCGACGGTGGCTCGAGCCAGTCGGCGGCGGTAGCGGCAGCCAATGCCGCACAAGCTGCCGGCGTCGATGCGCTCAATGCGCTCGCCGTGGGCAGTGGCGCCGATCTCAATGTTCTGAACGCGATCGTGTTTCCGCGGACCAGCGGACCGGATGCGGGCTTCGTCATACAGATCGGCAACTTCGAGCAGTACGCCGACGCAATCTCCGAGAAGATCAAACGCGAAGCGCGCACCGCCGACCTCACGCTGGGGTCGCTGCAGATCGCCGAGGCCGCTGAGCCAGGCACCACTCGCCTGAGCGCGCGAGTGGGCAATGGCGGATCACGCACGATTCCGGCCGGCATCACCGTGGCCTTCTTCTCGAGCGCCCCCGATTCGAGCGGCACGTTGTTGGCCGAAGTCGCGCTTCCCGAACTGCTCTCAGGTCAGTTCGTCGATATATCCACGGTCGTGAACGCACTGCGTGGCGGAGAAACCGTGTTCGCAGTGGCCGATCGAGCCGGGCTGGTTGGCGAATGCAATACCTCCAACAACAGTGATTCCGCGACCGTTGGCAGCACGAGCGCGCACATCGACGTTGCGACCGACTCGAGCACCTATGGTCCTTCATCCACCGTGCAGTTGCTCACCACGGTCGGCAACGACAGCACATTGTCGGGTGCGTTCCGCTATCAGCTGACCATTCGGGATGCGGCCGGCGCCACCGTCGCGACCCTACCGCCGGTGGACACACCCGTCATTCCTGCTGGCGGTTCGCAACAAGCTGCTCAGCCTTGGCAGACCGGCCTGCTGCTCGCCGGCGTCTATGAGGTGGTGGGCGAGTTGCAGTTGCTCGATGGCACGGTGTTGGATCGAGCCCAAGCCTCGTTCACCCTGAGTCACGATGTTTCCTCGGGGCCGGCCGCATCGCTGCGAGCCACGACGGATCGGTTGACTTACAACACCTCGGACACGGTCGCCATCAATGCACTCGCTCGCAATCTCACCCAATCCACGCTGATTTTGGGCGCGACGGCGCAGATCACCGTGATCGACTCAGCGGGACAGCCCGTACTGAGCACATCCCTGCCCTATGGCGATCTCACACCGGGCAGCTCGCGTTCCATAAGCACGCAGCTCACGCTGAGCGCCGCTCGCGAGGGTCGATACAACCTGAGTGGCACGTTGATCGATTCGCTCGGCGCCACGTTGGCCACTTCCACCACTTCGTTCGAAGTCAGCGAAGACGCGCGCCTGACGCTGACTGGGTCGGTGAGCGTCGCCACGGATCAGATCGAAGCGGGCCAACCACAGGTCTGCACCAGCACCGCGATGAACCGTGGCAATCGCACACTGGCAGATCAGCCGCTGCGGCAGTTGATCGTCAACATCGACTCCAGCGCTGAATGGCAGCGAGCGGATTTCTCCGCCACCCTGCCCGCCGGCGGCTCTCATATCGACACGCGTAGCGTGAGCACCAGCGGCTTCACTCCCGGTGAGTATGCTTGTGTGCTGCAGGCATCGGTCGATGGCGCCTGGCAGGCATTGGGCTATGCCACCTTCCAGGTGAAGGCGCCGTCGATTCGCATTGAATCGTCGCTGCAACTGAGCTCGCACGGGCGACTGCTCGTGTTGCTCGATGGCGCGCCCAGCTATCCATGTCATCCGATTCACGGAATCGAGCTGTGGGCTCCGTTCCGGACGCGCCTGCCCGAAGATGCGGCGCTCACCGTGGAACTGCTGGACGCCAACGGCAAACGCGTCGATCGTGAAGTTGCGACGCTCGCGAACTATCGTAACAACGTCAATCGCTCGGTCGGCGCCGGTGCAGATCTGCTGATCACGGGCTGGTCACGCGACGTTGTGACTGTCGAAGTCCGTGGGGCCGGTACGCTGGCAGGCGGCTATCGGCTGGTGTCCACGGCCACAGCCGGTTCGATGCCACCCGTCACGCTGGAATCGGGCGTCATGGGTGGTTCCTGCGGCTGGCCGGCAGGTCCGGGCG
Source organism: Steroidobacter gossypii (assembly GCF_016801985.1). Lineage (GTDB taxonomy): Bacteria > Pseudomonadota > Gammaproteobacteria > Steroidobacterales > Steroidobacteraceae > Steroidobacter > Steroidobacter gossypii. The sequence continues at coordinate 252,099 of NZ_JAEVLS010000004.1, forward strand.
CCAAGTTCGGAGACTTCGAATCTTCCACAGTCATGGGCCTGTTTGGCCGAGGCGCACCCGCGTCCCTGCCGGATGCACCGACACTCGGTCGCCAGCAGGCGTTCCTGGAACAGCTGCTGGATGCGGCAGGCATTTCATACACCATCGTTACGGATGCCGATGCATTCGCACGAGCCATGCGCAGCGGCGCGTATTCTCGATACGCGCTGTTCGCCGAGCGCGAGAAGCTGGACCTTCAGGTGCAGAAGGAGCTGCGCGAAGCGGTGAATCGCGGTGAAGGGCTGCTGGACGCGGGCGAGCACAACTGGCGTCATCCGGCCTTTGCTACGGCATTGGGCATCAAGTGGATCGGCGAGTATCCGTGGGCGAATACCGTCAATTACTTTGATTCCGAGCTGCATACCGCGGCCACCGCCGACCTGCTGCTCGGGCATGAAACGCAGCGCGTGCAACGCGTCGGCGCCCGTGCGGTGGCGGATTTCTCGGTGGGTCGGCACGGCCGCACCATGCATCCGCACGATAAGACTGCAGTGACCACCTATGAGTACGGTCGCGGCAGGAGCGTGTACGTCGGCTACGACCTGCTTGCTGAAGCTGCGCATGAGGGCGCCGCGAGCGTGCATGCCGAAGTGTTGATGAACGCACTCGGATACATCACCCCGCGGCACGGCACTTACTACGGTAGCGATGTCGTTTCGCTCAAGCTGTCTCTGCACAACGCCGCGGCCGATGTTGCCGGACGCGTGGTCCTGCCGCTGCCTGCGGGCGTGACCGTCGTCGATCCGGGCCAGGGTGCGTTCGACGGCACGGCGTTGACGCTGACCTTCGAGCTGGTTTCGCAAGCGTCGACCCAGTGGGAATTCTGGGTGCGCCTGCCGCCAGCGCCCGGTCGGACCAGGTTCCAGATGACGGTGCAAACATTGAACGCCGGCGCCTATGTCGACTACGACTCGCTGCAGCTGGATGTGACCAGCGAACCGCGCTCGAGCCTGGCGGAGGCCCTGACCCTCAGCTCCACCAGTCTTAAGTTTCTGGCGGTCAAGCTGTGGCTGCTGACGGCGCAGCACTGGTCGGCGCTGGGCTTCGAGGCCCGCGCCTTGGCCGCCCTGGTGGCCGCCACCGACGCAGTTCGTGAAGTTCAACATCCCCAGTCAGAACATCTGCGCTTCAAAATCGATCAGGTGATCTGGTCGATGAGCAGAAAGGTTGCGAAATGAGCTTGGAAGCATTGAATGGCGCAAGGACGTTCATGCGCACGGTCGCCTGGATCGTGCTGCTGACCTTCAGCACCGTCACGATATCTCCTGGAGCGCAGGCGCTTGCTCAAGCAACCCAGGCGGCGCCAGCGCCTGCTGTCGCTTTGAGTGCTCTCAAAGAGCAAGCGCCGCCTGCCATCGAGCGAATGCAGCGAACGCTCGCAGCCTTCCATCGGAGCGGCATCAGAAAAGCCGATCACGACACGACGCGGGCGGCATTGGCGCAGTTGCGATCGGAGCTGGAAATCGAGGACGAGCGCGCGCGTTCGGAGCTGGCGGAAGATGCACAGCGGCTCGGCAAGCTGCGCCTGTCCGAAACGATGCAACAGCGTCATGCCGATGCAGTCGCCCGCATCAGCGCAGGATCGACGCAGCTCCATCAGGACCTGACACGATTCTCCGGCCTCGATAAAACGCAAGACGCCCACCAGGCCGCGGCGGCGCTGACAGAACAACTGCAGCAAGCTTCGCCTGGCCGGCCCGAGCAAACGTTCGATCCGAAGTCGCTGCCGTTCGGCGGCGCCACCTACAAGGCACCTGCGCCCAGAACGCGAGCAGAACAGTTCGCCGGGACGAACCTTCGCAGCCAGGCCGTCACGCTCGCAGCCACCGATCCGAGCTTTCTCTCAGAGACCGAAGATGCGCAACTCACCGATACCGTCCGCACACTGGCTGCGGAGCTGCGCAACGATCCAGTCGCCATCTACAACTGGGTTCGTAACAACATCGAATACCTGCCGACGCACGGCTCCATCCAGGGCAGCGAGATCACCTTGCAGACTCGTCGCGGCAATGCCTTCGATATCTCGAGCCTGCTGGTCGCCCTGCTGCGCGCCGCGCAAGTGCCGGCTCGCTATGTCTATGGCACGGTCGAGCTGCCGATCGATCAAGTGATGAACTGGGTCGGCGGCGCCACGTCCGCCAACGCCGCCCTCGATCTGCTGGCGCAAGGAGGCGTGCCGGTCACCGGATTGTCTCAAGGCGGCGTGATCAAAACGGCTCGCATGGAGCACGTCTGGGTCGAAGCGTATGTGGACTTCATTCCCAGCCGGGGCGCACGCAACGTCGTCCCCGACACCTGGGCGCCCCTCGACGCCAGCTTCAAACAATACGACTACACGGCCGGGATCGATCTGAAACAAGCCGTGCCGCTGCCGTTCGACGCCCTGACGCTGCTGAAGGAAGGCGCCAACATCGACCTTGCCGCCGGCATCGCCGACAACCTGAATCAGAACGCGGTGGTGGCGGCCTCCGAAGACTATATCGCCGCAGTCGAACAGTACTGGGCCAATCAGACGCCGCCAGGCACGATCGAGCAATTGCTGGGGACCAAAACGATTCGCGCGCGGAGCCAGCCGGTGCTGGCCGCTTCACTGCCCTATCGCGTCACCGCGCGTGCGTCTTCTTTCGCCGTGATCCCGAGCTCGCTCCGGCATTACATCCGGCTATTGCTGTTCAACTCGGCGATCGACCAGACGCTGGACTCGCCCGCCATGAGCCAGTCGATCAGCCTGCCGGCGCTTTCGACCCGGCGGCTCGGCGTGACCTACCGGCCTGCCACCGCTGAAGATGAAGCGCTCATCCGCAGTTACGACGGCACCAGCATCACGCGACTGCCCGCTTATCTCATTCGGCTGGTCCCGGCGATTCAGACCGACGGCGTCGACGTGAGCGTCGGCCCGGCAGTCACCATGGGCGCCGATCAGCGCTGGCAAGTCACGCTCGTGCAGCCAGGCGCCGGCGCCGTTCATGTGCATACCTATGCACAACTGGCCGGCGACGAGATCGTTTTCGGACTGAACCGCAACGGCGTGGCGCCCACATTGGTCAGTCACCGATTCGCCACGTCGACAGATACATCGGCGGCGGAAAGTCTGCATCGGATCGCGCTCTACTATTGGGCGGAAGCGGACCTGTCCAACCGTGTGCTCGGCGAGACTAACGGCGTGCTGTATCAACGGCTGCCGTCGGTGGGCGTGTTCACCAGCCCGCTCTCGGTGATCTATTCGTACGGTGTGCCTCGCCAGGCGTTCTATAAATCCCGGCAGGTGGATATCTCACGCTCGTTCGTGAGCGCCATCGGCAAGAACGGTGCAAGCGCCAAAGATTTCGTCATCACGTCCGGCGTGCAAACCTCGTTGCTGGAAGGCCGGGTGCTGGAACAAGCCAGCAGCGCGCCGCAAGGCAGCGGCATCAGCGCCGTTCAATTGTTGATCGATGCGGGCAACCAAGGCATCCCGCTCTACAGCCTGACCGCTGCGAATGCCTCCGCGCTGCTGCCGCAGCTCTCCATCTCATCCTCGGTGAAGTCACAAATCTCCGCGGCGGTTGCGGCAGGTCAGACGGTGGTGGTGTCGCAGCGGGCGCCAGAGCGGTTGGACTGGTCGGGCGTGGGTTACATCATGCTCGATCCCGAGACCGGCTCGGGCGCGTATTTGATCGAAGGCGGCCTCAATGGCGGCGAGCTTGGCGACTGCCAGGAACAGCGTTCGCCGTTGGCGATGTCCCTCAGGGATATCGTGCTGTCTCTCATGGTCCTGGGGCTGATCGCCGTGATCATCGCCGGCAGCGGCGGCGCCGGCACCGCCGCCGCGCCTGCGATGCTCGCGATCATGGCCGCCGGGCTGGGTCTCACGGCCCTTACGTTCCCGCAAACAGCGTCGGCCGGCACGTGCGGCAGTGGCTGCCATCGCGGCAGAATTCAGGCGCAAGGCGGTGGACTGCAGGCTTCCGTCGCCTGGAACCAGGCCACGCCGCTGACACTGGCTCAAGGGCAAGCGTTGCTGGCGGCGCTTTCAGCCCAGCTCACCGACAGGCAACGTGCGGAGCGCGCCGCCGGCTTTGCCGGCGCGGCGCGCTTCATGGAAAATGCGGCAGCCTCGGGCGGAGTCTGCGCACGCGACATCAAGTCATCGCTGAGCTTCCCGCGTGGCGCGCAGATTCGTATCGACATCGAAGTGCGCGAAGGCCAGGCCTTCACGCCCTGACGTTTGGAGCCAGGTCATGACGGAAAAATTCGCCGAGTTCCTGACCGACCTGGGGACCTATCAGGCCGCGGAGCGCTACTGGCGAGAGCGTTTCGCGGCTCTGCCCTGCGATCCTTTCGCCAACGGTTGGGAGGATTGGGGCACCTCCGGTGTCCGCGTCATCGCGGATGAATCATGCAACGTCTACGGGGCGATACAACACACGCGTAAGCGCGGCATCGTGATCGTGATGTGCAAACCTTCGGAGGCGATCCAGCGACTGACCGCTTGGACCGCCACCTGGGGCGAAGGCTGGCAAGACACTGCGCCCATCGACTATCTCAAGATCAACCTGGTCCACACCGAGCAAAGCGAATCGATGGCGCTCGCGCTACTGCATCGATTCGTTTGCGAAAGCGCGTCGCGTGAAGACATCGACGCGCTGATCGAATCGCTGGACACCGGCTGACGGGTCAGAACTCCACCGTCATGCCGAAGTACACCAGGCGCCTCCTCGGATCGTAGACGCCGGGATAGGTGTGCCGTTGCCGGCGGCGGCGGCTTCGGCAAATACATACGCTGCACAGCGCGCTGCAGGGGGACCGAAAAATTCGCCAACCCAGTCTTAACCGCCGCTCGCAACAATCTCGAGTCCTATGCGCGACTCTCATGCAAACCGACGCCTGATCGACTGGTTCAACCAGTGGCGATCGCCGTTGCGCAAGTTCCTGATCCGGCGGAACGCGAGATCGCGAGCCGATGTCGACGACATCTCGCAGGAGGTGTTCTTACGGCTGCTTCGCTACAACCAGGCCGAGCTGGTCCAGCATCCGCAGGCTTATCTGTTCAAGATGGCCGCGAACGTCGCGGCGGAATGGTCGATTGCAGCCCGGGCGCGACGGCCGCACGACTCCAAGTGGCTCGCCGAGCTGCACGGCGGCGATCTCCCTGAAGACGCCGCGGCCCGCGCCAAAGCCGAAGAAGAAATGGAGCGGGCGATCAACACCCTGCCGCCCCGACAGCGCGAGGTGCTCAAGCTGCAGTTCTACGAGGGCCTGGCCTACGCGGAAATCGCCGAACGGCTCGGCACCACGCCCCGGGCAGTGAAACGCAGCGTCATCAAGAGTTATCAGAAGCTCCGCAGCGAGCTGAATCCCGAATACCTGAGAGCAATGAGTTATGGACGAGAATGAACGACGGGAGCGCGCCGGCAGGGAGGCGGCCGAGTGGTGGACGGAGATGCAAACGGGCGAAATGGCGCTCGAGCGCCGCGTGGCATTCGTCGGCTGGCTGCGCGATTCGCCGCTGCACGTCTCCGAGATGCTCCAGGTCGTGGAAGTGCACGACGGTCTGGCGCACTTCAAGCGCTGGGCGCAGATCAGCACCGAAGGCTCGGAGCAAGACGATGCGCTCGATCGAGTCATCGAGTTCTCCCCCACTTTGAAAACCGCGCCCACTCCGGCGCGGCAGGAAACAAAGCAAGGGCTGCGGCGCGGCTCCTTCCTGGCTGGCATGGCCGCCTCCGCATTGATCGTCCTTGCAGTCACCGTGTGGTACAGCCTGAGCGGACAAATCATCGAAACCGAGCGTGGCGAACGTCGCGAGGTGGCGCTCGCCGATGGCAGCGTCGTGCAAGTGGATCCTGAGACCAGGATGCGAGTGAAGATGCGCGACAGCTCGCGGCGCCTCGTCGTACTCGAACATGGCCGTGCGCTGTTTCGAGTGGCCAAGGATGCGGAACGGCCGTTTCTCGTCGACGCCAACGGCACAGTGGCTCGCGCGGTGGGCACATCCTTCGCCGTCGAAACCCGAATGCAAGACGTGATCGTCACGGTCGCCGAAGGCAAGGTCGCGGTGTCGGTATCGCCCCCGCCCGGCACCAGAAATGCGGAACCCGAGCTCGCGGCGATGCTGATCGCCGATCAACAGTTGACCGTGGGCGGCGCCGCCGCTTCGGCAAGCGTGCGCAAGGTCGATAGTCAGCGCGAGCTTGCGTGGGCCAGCGGCCGCCTGGTGTTCGAAGACGCGCCGCTGCCGAGCGTTCTCGAACAGTTCAATCGCTATAACAGGGTACAGATGCGCGTCGACGACGCCGAGCTGGCGCAGCGGCGGATCAGCGGCTCGTTCAACGCCTCCGACCCGAATTCTTTCCTGGCCTTCATGCAAACCGTGGCGCATGTGCAGGTGACCCGCGACAACGCGCGCAACCTCGTCATCGCTCCGGGTCCATGAACACCGTTGCCAAAGGAGTACGGCACTCGCGGTCTGTTTGAAACGATCAGTTGGAGACGAAGTAATGACGCGATCTTCCGATAATCCAAAATCGCTGCCGCCGTTCGCGACCATGCGCGCCTTTGAAGCCGTCGGCCGGCTTTGTGGGGTGAGGCGCGCCGCTCAGGCCCTGAACCTGGATCACGCCGTCGTCAGTCGTCACGTGCGCACGCTGGAAGAATGGGCCGGCGTTCGTCTGCTGCAGCGGGTCGACGGCAAGACCGTGCTGACCGAGGAAGGCGCCCGATACCACGCGCGCATCTCCACCGCTCTCGCCGAGCTCAACGACGCCAGCAACGAGCTCCTGCTGCGCAACGACGAGTCGAGCCTGAGCATCTGCTGCGTGCCGGGTTTCGCGTTCGAGTGGCTGATTCCGCGTCTGAGCGCATTCCAGAGCGCCAATCCCGGAGTGAAGATCGAACTGCACCCGACCGATCAAGGCCCGGATTTCTCCCGCTACGAAGCCAACGTCGATATTCGCTACGTCCACAACGATCAGCTCCATTCGCGCGCGACGGCGAGCGGCGTGCGTAGCTTCGAGATCGCCCGACCGCCGGTGTACGCGGTGGCGAGCCCGGAATGCGCCGCACGGTTGTCGTATGTGAACTCGCCGTCGAACCTGCTCGATGCGCCACTGCTGCACGAAGAAAATGAAAGCCAGTGGCGTTCCTGGTTCGCCGAGCAGGGCGTCGCGACGAACGATGTGTCGCTGTCCGGTCCACGTCTCTGGCACGCTCACATGACCCTGCAGGCCGCGCGACGCGGCCAGGGAGTGGCGCTGGCCAATCCCTTTCTGCTCGGTGATGACTTGAACGCCGGCCGGCTGGTGCGGCTGCCCGCGGCTTGCGATCAGGAAGTCGCATTGGGAAGTTACATGTTCCTGGCGCGCACCGATCAATGGCAGACACCGGCGATTGTCCGCTTCCGGCTGTGGTTGAAGGACGCCGCCATGATCAGCCACTTCGGCATGCCGACGCGAGTCGTGCGTGGCGCGCGCGCGCCGGCGGCTATGGCTGTATAGATCGTTTCCAGACGCCCGGCAGAAGCCGAAACTTTGCCGGGCATGTCTTCTGGCGAGACTGGCCGAAACTAGAACTTGAAAGTCACGCCGGCGCGCAACAGTCGGCCGAGCTTGTCCCAACGCCCGTTCTGTGAGCGCGAATACAGGTAGCCCAGGCCCGATGTGCCAATCTGCGGCGTGAGCTCGGGATCCCGATCGAGCAGATTTCTTACATTGAAAAACAGCTGCGCGTCGCCGCGGCTACCGAAAACATTGTTCAATCGATAGGACACCGAGGCGTCCAGGTAAGTCGCTCCATCGATGCCCAGCTGATCGAACGTGCGTTGATGAACCGTGGATTCAGGACAGTCACGTCGACACTCGATGTAATCGTTATCCGCCACCACGCCACTGAACGAGCGGGCGCTCAGCGAAGCTTGCAAATGATCCAGCTCGTACGCAGCGCTCGCCGTGAGCACCGTGCCAGGCACACCATTGACGATGCCGACACTGTCATCGGGCGGCGCGATGCCATCGTCCGTCACATTCTCCAGGTAACGAGTGCCCGTGAAACGGAAGATCAGGTCGCCCCGCCAATCGGCTGCCAGCTCTGACAGCGGCAGGTTGAAAGTGGCGTCGACATCGATGCCGCGGGCCGTCTGCCGCGCCAGGTTGTAGTTGCCCTGCTCCACCGTGGTAATCACGCCATTCACGCGGGTGATCTTGGAACAAAGATCCGGGCGACCGCCGTAACAAAGATTGATGGTTTGGCTGCCGCTGATGAGCGTCACCGCGTCCTTGACCACGATGTCCCAATAATCGACCGACAGCGACAGCCCCGGGACAGCCGGCGGCTGCACCACCACGCCAACGGTCCAGCTGTCTGCCTTCTCCGGCTTCAAGCTCAAATTGCCGCGTTGTGTGCGGCCGTGGGTGGGCGTCGTGTTCGTCTCCGGATCGTAGGTCGCGGTCAAACCGATGTTCAGTTCCTGAAACAGCTCGTTGATGTTCGGCGCGCGAATGTCACGTGAGAGCGTGCCCCGAAATCTGACACCCGCCACCGGCGCATACGTCATGCCCACTTTCCAGGTCTTCACGCTACCCGTGATCTCGTAATCGGTGGCGCGAAAGGCCGCCGACAGATCCCAGTTGTCGATCATCGGCATTCTGGCGGCCAGCGGCACCAGCGTTTCGATCGCCGCTTCCGCCACGTGATAGCCCGCGTCCAGCGGTTGCAGATTTCCCGAGCGCCATTGGCCGCGCTGAGCGGTTTCGTCCGAATCCACGGTCGCTTCTTCCTTGCGATACTCGCCGCTGAAGGCCAGAGACACCGGGCCAGCCCAGTTCGAGAACGGCTTGCCGGTGATCGAGGCGGCGTAAACGATTTGCCGCGTGGTTTGATCGGCGTGCGCCGTACCCAGCAGATATTCCCTCGCGGCAGCGCTGTTCACGCCGACGCCCATGGGATTCCAAGGCACACAGCCGTTCGCTGGGTCGGTCAGCGTCGAGCGGCATACGATGTCGCCCGTCACAGGATCGCGCACGGCATCGAGCGCCAGCGCGTACTTGAACGTATTCTCGACGTTGCGCGTGTCGTAGCTGCTCGATGTCTCGCCCAGCTGAGCGTAGGCGTTCCAGCTCCATTGTGTATCCAGCGCCTCCAGCTTGCCCTCGGCGCCCAGCACGTAGCGATTCGCCGAGCGCATGGTGTCCACCGATACGAACGGCATGTCGTAGTTCATGGTGCCGATGCGGATCGAATCGAGCCCGAGCTCCGTCATCCGCGCCTGCACCGACGCAGGAATGAATGGATTGCCCGAAAGAACGAGCGGACCGGCGCCAACCTGGTAATGCGGGAAGGCGACGGCGTAAGTCTCGGACACACCGCGTGACAGCTGCACGAAAGTGTTCAAACTGTCATTGATGTCGTACGCCACCCGCATGAAAATGTTCTCACGCTTCTGCGCGGGAGCGAGGCTGTAAGCGTCATAGGTCAGCGTTGACCGATAGTCGCCGCCCGACATGAAATTGTCCCGCGGCACGCCGACACCGTAGTTGAACTGATAAGGTGTGCCGCCCGCGCCGAAGGCAATACCTCGCAACGGTCCGGAAGTGATGATGCCCCCGTGAGTGGCCTGCGATAGAAACACATCGTTCCCGAGCAGGAACTCGGGCTCGCCGTTGACGCCGTCATAGTTGGGATTGACGTAATAGTTGCGCGCGGTGCGAGCCCAGCGGCGCGAGCCATTGCCATTGACGACGCCCTCATCGTCGACCATCTCCGCACTCAGCAGCAGATGACCGCGACCGCCGTCGAAAGGCATGCCTCGAGCGAAGGCCGCTTTCCAATGGCGCGCATCGCCATAGGTGGTGCCGCCGCCGGACAACTCGCCCTTGAAGCCAGTGAATTTTCGATCGAGCACGAAGTTGACCACGCCCGCAACGGCATCGGATCCATACACCGCCGATGCGCCGCCAGTCACCGTCTCGACACGTGCGATCAACTGCTGAGGGAAGTTGTTGGTATCGACCACGCCGGTCGACACCGCGGGTACCGCCCGCTGGCCATCGAGCAACACCAACGTGCGATTTCCGCCCAGGTTTCGTAGCGCCACGCCGGCGATGCCAGCCTGGTTCGAGCTTGGCACATCGGCGCCAGCGCGCAGCGTCTGCCCTCCCGAGAACTGAGGGGTGGTATAGAGAACATCGGCGAGCGCCGCGCTCGCGCTACGACTGAATGTATCGGCATCGACCACAGTGACAGGCGTCGGTTGATCGTAACCGTCGCGAATGATGCGCGAGCCGGTCACCATCACTTCGGTCAACGTAGTCGGCTCGACCACCGCTGTCGTCGCGGCGAGTGGCAGATCTACCGCGCGTGCAGGGACTGGCGCCGCGGCCGGGCTGCTGCTGATGGGTTGGGGAGTGATCGACTTCGACTCATTCCAACGCACAATGGCGATGGTGCGCTCGTTGATCACGACATATTTCAGCTTCTGACCTCGGAGCAGCTCCTCCAGGGCTTGTGACGCTGTCAACGTCCCTTGCACGGGCCCCACCTCGATGTCGCCGTCCGTGCTGTCGCTGAAGCGGGCGATCTGCAGCCCGGTCTGGGTCGCCAGCTCGCTCAAGGCCAGGTCGAGCGACTGGCGTGGGATCGCGATGGCATGGCGCTCGAACGTGGAAGCGGGCTCCGCCACCTCGACAACGAGGCACGCAGCAGCGCAGGCCACTGTCATTCGCATGGTCGTTTCCCGGCCCCCCTGATGCACAACGATTGAGCCAACTGAGTCCAGCGCTCCGGCTCGATCTAGGTGTCGAGATCCGTAGCGCCGCGTCGACTGATTCTATTGACTGCGTGGCGCCCGGTCGGCCGTGACGGGCGCGGTCATCGCATCGTGCTGTCCCGATATGTACCAAACTTTCTTGTGTCGCGCCTCATCTAAAAGCAGTCCGCCGGCTAACTGGCCGGGCAAGTCGCGGGATCGTTGTTGGCCTGGTGCAGATACGCGATCACATCGGCCCGATCGCCCGCGTCGCTGAAGCCGGCAAAGCCCATCTTGGTGCCGGAGACGTACGTGATTGGCGACGTCAGGAACTCGTCCAGGGTCTGTGCGTCCCACACCAGCCCCGAATCGCGCATGGCTTGAGAGTATTCGAAGTCCGGCACCGTGCCCGCCGGGCGGCCGAAGAGTTGACAATGCATCGGCCCGGCGCCGTTCTGTTGCAAGGAATGGCACGCGGCGCATTGCTGGTACAGCTGCTCGCCACGAGCCGCATCGCCTTTGACGGTCGCCGCCGCCATCGCCGGCCCGTCGCCCGATGAGCCGCCGCAGCCCGCAAGACCTGTCAGCAGGGCGATCCAGACGGCCGAACGCAATGTCGATTTCATGAGCAGTTCTCCAGTCGAGTGGCGTCGTTCCAGCGCAGAGCGAAGTCGGCTAGATTGATCAGATACTCGGTGCAATGGTCGAAGGCGTTGTTCAGGACGGTGACCGACAAGGTCAGCGAGCCGCGGCAGGTAAACACGCGCAGCTCGCCTTTGCTTGGATCCAACGCGGGCGCACTCATGCCTGTCGATCGCGCCGTGGCTTGCAGCTCACGCAAGAGCTGAGGCGTCGCGGGCACCAGGGCCGGCATCGTCACGGCGCTGGCATCGAAATCGATGATGAAGCGGCAGGCGCGACCGTGATGCCAGAAGAGCCGGTGGGTCACGCGGCCGACGCGCGCCTTGCCCAGCTCGAGCCGGCTGAATGCGAATTGCCCCATCAGCTCCTGCAAGGTCTGGTTCACACGCCGGGTCGCGGTCGAGCGCGCCGGGCGGCTGCATGCGTGATCTACAATCGACAAAGTTTGCATCATGTTCTATTACCGTTGCTTCGCCACTTGCTCGGCGGTGACCGCGCCTGCCTTGTTGTTCCATGAGGCGCGAATGAAGCTCGCGAGTTGGGCGACCTCCTCGTCGGTCAACAGGTCCGCGAACGGCTCCATCTTTTTCCACTTGGCCGGCAAGGGCGGCTCGGGCAGCGGCGGTCCATAAAGGATGATGTTGATGAGCGAAGCCGGATCGTTCGCCTGCACGATCGGGCTGTACTTCGCGAGCGCCGTGCCCGTGTCCTCGGATCCCTCGCCGGTCGGCAGGTGACACGTGCCGCAGTGAACGTCGTACACCAACGCACCTGCCGACATCACATCCTCAGACGCAGGCGCCGTCGTATCGCCTTCGTTCGCCGGCACACTCTTCAGATACACGGCCATGGCGTGAACGTCGGCATCGCTCAGGTAACGAGTGCTGTTCATGATCACTTCGTTCATCGGGCCGGAGACGGACACGTGAGCGTTCTTGCCATGCTTCAGATAAGCGGCGATATCCTCGAGCGACCACGCTTGCAGGCCAGTGGCAGCGGAAGTGAGATTGGGCGCCGACCAGGGGCGGATCTCGCCGGTGGGCACGCGATCGAGGTAAGTGCCTCCCGTCATCGCTGCATCCGATCGTTCCGCACCCAGGAGATTCCTGGGCGAATGACACGCCGAGCAATGCCCGAGTCCCTCCACGAGATAGGCGCCGCGATTCCATTCCGGCGTCTTATCGGCGAGCGGCTGATACGGTCCCTCTTCGAAGAACAACGCTTTCCACAGCCCCATCAGCCAGCGCTGGTTGAAGGGAAAGGACATCTCGTTCTCCGGCGGCGACGCGCTCACCGCCGGCACGCTCTTCAAATAGGCGAACAAGGCCGCCGCATCTTGATCGGTCACCTTGGTGTAGGCCGTGTATGGGAACACCGGGTATAGATGCGTGCCGTCGGGTCGCACGCCTTTGCGCAGCGCCTGCGCGAATTGCGCCTCGGTCCAGCTGCCGATGCCGGTCTGCTCGTCCGGTGTGATGTTGGTCGAATAGATCTTGCCGAACGGAGTTTCGAAAGCGACGCCGCCCGCCATCGCCTCGCCGTCAGGCGCCGTGTGGCACGAACCGCAGTTGCCAGCGCGCGCCAGATATTCGCCTCGCTCGATGAGCGGACTGGACGCCAGCGCCGGTAACACCGACACCGACAGCACCCCCGAGGCCAGCCACTTTGCCAATGAGCTCATGCTTCATTCATCCCCACGCCTGCCCAGCGCCGCGTCCATCTTGGCTCGATCCAGCTCGTTCTCCCACCGAGCCACGAAAATCGTCGCGACCCCGTTGCCGATGAAATTGGTGAGCGCGCGACACTCGCTCATGAACCGATCGATGCCCAGGATCAGCGCCATGCCTTCGATGGGAATGGTGGGCACGACGGCAATCGTCGCGGCGAGCGTGACGAACCCGGATCCAGTGACGCCGGCGGCGCCCTTGGAAGTGATCATGGCCACCCCGAGCAACGTCAGCTGCTGCGCCAGTGTGAGATCCGTGTTGGTGGCTTGCGCCACGAACAGCGCCGCCATGGTCATGTAGATGTTGGTGCCGTCCAGGTTGAACGAATAGCCGGCGGGCACCACCAGGCCGACCACCGGCTTGGAACAGCCCATGCGCTCCAGCTTCTGCATCAACGACGGCAATACGCTCTCGGAGGAGCTGGTGCCGAGCACGATCAACAGTTCTTCCTTGATATACGAGATGTAGCGGAAGATGTTGACGCCCACCCATCGGGCAATCATTCCGAGCACCACCACCACGAACAGCAGGGCGGTGAGATAGAACGCGGCGACCAGCTTCAGCAACGGCAACAGCGCCGAGAGGCCATAGCGGCCGATGGTGAAGGCCATCGCGCCAAATGCACCGATGGGCGCGGCCTTCATGATGAAATGGATCAGCTTGAATATCACTTGCGCGACGCTATCGATGCCGGCGCGCACGCCCTCGCCTCGCGGACCCATCGCCGACAGCGACAAGCCGAACAGCACTGCGATCAACAACACCTGCAGTACGTCGCCGCCTACGAACGCACTGATCAGCGTGTCCGGGATGATGTGGAGCACGAAGTCGACCATGCTCTGGTGCTCGGCCTGGCTGGTGTAGCCGCTGATGGCATTGCTGTCGAGCGCGGCGGGATCTGCGTTGAACCCGGCCCCGGGCCGCAACACGTTGGCGACCACCAGGCCGATCATCAGCGCCAGAGTGGAAACGATCTCGAAATACAGGATGGCCTTGCCGCCGACTCGCCCGACCTTCTTTGCATCGTGCATGCCGGAGATGCCCGAGACGACGGTGCAAAAGATCACCACGGGGATGATCATCTTGATGAGCTTGATGAAGCCGTCGCCCAGCGGCTTCATCGCCTCGCCCCACTGCGGATGCAGGACACCGAGCGTGATGCCGATGGCGATCGCCAACAAGACCTGCACATACAGAATCTTGTAGAACGGCTGACTCACGCTGCGCGGCGCGGAGAAACCTTCGACGACTGCGGTGTCCTTCACGATATTCCCCACCCGCCGTGACGGCGCCGTTACGATTGCGAATGAGGCTCGGGCACGAACTTGCGCGTCTGGCCGAAGCCCGACTCGATCCACTCCAGGATCTCGCGACCGAGATAATCGTCGCCCGTGTTGAAGTGGTGATACTCGGTGCCGTGGTTGTGATACTTCAGCTGCACGAAGCGCGGGCAGCGGCCGGCATCGCGCTTACACAGCGCGACGAACAGCTCGCCGGTGGTGGCGGCGAGATTCAACTGCTCGAACTCCGTCATCAGCAGCATGATCGGCACCGTGCTGCCGTTGACGTGATTGACCACGGAGCGCGATGGATAAGTCGCCGGATCCTTGCCGAAGTACGCCTGCACGCCGCCTTGCAGACTCGGATCGTCCGGATCCGAATGCAGCACGTAGCGGCCGCTTTGCAGAATGGCGCCGGCGATGCCCGGCCCGCTGTTCGGTTGGAAACGCCGATCGAAGGTGTACTGAGCGACGTGCGAGGCGCCCGCCGAAGTACCGAACAGATAGATCTTCTCGGGATCGCCGCCGTGCTTGCTCGCATTCTCCTTCAGCCACTTCACCACAGCGGCCACGTCCTGCCCGCCCGAAGGCCACGTGAACTCCGGCGCCAACCGGAAGTCGGCATTCACGCCCAAAAAGCCGTGGCGTGCGAAGTACGTCAGAACGTTTGCGTGCACATAGGGCGTGTTGTCGCGTGCGCCGCCGGTGTAACCGCCGCCATGGAAGAACACCATGACGGGCAGATTGCTCTTGCCCGGAACCTCGTACACGTCGAGCTTCTGCCGCTCATGCTTGCCATACGCGAGATCCTTGGTGACTTTGACACCGCCTTTGGGCGCCTTGGCGTGCAGTTCGTCGTACATGCTTCGCGCGCCGCCGCCATATCCCCAACCCTGTTCGATGAGTTGTTTCTTGATCTGTGGCGGCACGTCCTGCGCGAGGACCGCTGGCGTCACCATGCTCATGAGGCTGGCAACCGCGGCGGCTCGCAAGGTGCGAGCCCAGCGAGCGTTGCTTGAGCTTCGATGTTTCATGATTTCTCCCCACTGTTCTGTTGGTGAAGCTGGGCTGTTGGTGATACATGCGATTACGGCAGCGCCAGCGCGACATACTCGGCTGGCATGTCGGTCCAGCCGAGCGCGACCACGATGTATTGCTTGCCGCCTGACATGTAGGTGATGGGAGCGCCCGAGGTGCCGCCCGGCAGCTGCGTTTCCCACAATGTCTTGCCGGTGGCTTTGTCGAGGGCGCGGAACATCTTGCCGCCGCCCCACGCCGGGATCCGGCTCGGACCGTTGGGCCCGTTCTTGCCTTCACCGATGAACAGCAACGATTTGGTGACCAGCGGCGAGGCCCGATTCTGCGTGCCCAACGGCGGCAGGTTCAGATGTTTCAACAGCGGATGATTGCGCGGCCCGTCGCCATTGGCGACTCGCCACAGGATTTCGCCCTTGTTCATATCGATGGCGACGATGCTGCCGTAAGGCGGTTTGGTGATGGGCAGACGCGTGGGGCCACCCGCCGCGACCGGCCGATTGGGATTCACATCCGCATAGGGAATCTCGACGTTGGTGGTCAGCAGCGGCTCGTTCTTGCGATCGAAGGGATACGGCCCCTTCGTTTTCGCTTCGAGCATGGTGCGCACCGCGTTACGAATCACTGGCACATACAACATGCCGGTTTCCGGATCGAAGCCCGCACCGTTCCAATTGGCGGCACCGGTGGTGCCGGGAAGCATGATCATTTCGCGACCGACGCGCGCCGGGGTGAACAGCGGCACCGAGTCATACTTGCGGAAGATCTCGAGCGCCTGAGCGCGCAGTTCCGGCGTGAAATCGATCAGATCGTTCTCGGTCAGCTGTTGCAGCTCGATGGGCCCGGGCTTGGTGGGAATCGGCTGCGTCGGCGAGTAGTACTCGCCAGGCACATCGCCTTTCGGCACAGGGCGCTCTTCGATGGGCCACACCGGCTTGCCCGTGACGCGATCGAGCACATACACGTAAGCCTGCTTGGACAGCTGCGCCAGCGCCTTGATGCGCTTGCCGTCAACGGTGATGTCCATGAGCACCGGCGGCGCCGGCAGATCGAAGTCCCACAGATCGTGATGAATGGTCTGGAAATGCCACACGCGCTTGCCGGTGCGCACGTCCAGGCACAGCACGGAGTTTCCATACAGGTTGTCGCCCGGGCGCCTGGCGCCATAGAAATCATTGGAAGGCGCTTCGGTCGGGATATAGACGTAGCCGAGCTCGTCGTCGCCGGTGAGCCAGGTCCACGCGCCCGTCAGGCCGTTCACGTCGGCGGATTTGTTCGCCCAAGTGTCATAACCGAACTCTCCGGCGCGCGGCACGACGTGGAAGGTCCACAACAGCTTGCCAGTGCGAACGTCGTAGCCACGAATGTCACCGGGAGGATCGAGCGCCGGTTGAATGCCTTCCGGTACTTTCTTTTCTGCAACCCGCGGCACACCGGCAATGACCACCACATCTCTCACCACCACGGGAAACGAAGTCCACGAGTAGTTCTCCACCGGCGAATTGGGGCGGCTGTCGGCATAGACATTCAGATCGACGCGCCCGCCGTTACCGAAGCCCTGATACCGCTCGCCGGTCTTGGCGTTCACCGCCACCAGATCGGCGCCATCGAGTGCGAACACGCGTGCATCCCTGCCATCGGTCCAATACGCGACGCCGCGGCTCTTACCGCCCCCGGCGCTGGACTTTTTATCGGTCCACACAACTTTGCCGGTTTCCGGATGCAATGCCATGAGCGGGCCTGCGTCGCTGCGCATGTAGAGCAAGCCATCCACCATCAGCGGTGTGTGCTCGTAATTGCTGCCCACCAGTGGCTTGTCTTCACTGCCCAGCACTTCCGGCGGCGAAGCGGATTGACGCCAGACGACTTTGAGCCGATGCACGTTGCTCGCGTTGATCTGGTCGAGCGGGGCGTATTTCTGCGCACCGAGCGTGCCGCCGTAGAACCGCCATTCCCCCACCTTGCCGACCGGGTCGTGAGGCAGGCTGTCGCCACCGGCGAGCGATGCGAAGGTGAGCCCCGCCATTGCAAGCATCGAACAGGAGTTGCGCTTTCTCATTCGTTGGTTCTCTTGCTGAGATAAGCCACGATCGCAGTGAGCTCTGCATCGCTCAGCGCCGCTTTGGGAATGGGCGGCATCTCGCCCTGACCGCCACGCACCACCACGGCGACCTGATCTTCCATGTAGACGAGCGGCACAATGGGCGGCGCCTGGTCCCCCTCGCCGTTCGCGCCATGACACGCCGCGCAGACTCGCGCGAAGGCTGCTTCACCTGCCGGCGCCTCCTCGCTCGGCGAGCCGCTCACCAATTCGGGCGAGGACGCCGTGAACACCACCATCAACAAACTCCACCGCCAGCGCTGCATGCTCATGGGGACCGCCTAGAACTTGAAGCTCAGGCCGGCGCGGAACACGCGGCCCAGCACGTCGAAACGACCGCCCGTTCTCATATAGATGTAGGGCAGCCCGGTGGTGCCGATGGCCGGAATCAACTCCGGATCGGTGCCGAGCAGGTTGCGGACGTTCAGGAACACGCGGCCCTCGCCGGGACCGAATCGATTGAAGGTGTACGACAGCGAGGCGTCGTAGTAGACCGCGCCGTCGATGTGCATCCGGTCCATGGTGCGTTCGAACGTCGTCGAGGTCGGACAGTCGCTCTGGCAGACGATGTAATCGTTGTCGAGCACCGTGCTGCTGAAGCCGCGCGCGGTGAGCGAAGCCTGGAACCGATCGAGCTCGTATCCAAGCGTCGCGTTGACGACTGTCGCGGGCTGAGCCGTCGTGCCTACGATGTCATCGGGCAGCGACAGCCCGTCGTCGGTGATGTTCTTCTCGTAGTGCGTGCCGGCGACCCGGAAGCTCAGATCGCCCTTCCAGTTCGAGACCCAAGAAGACAGCGGAGTGCTGTAGCTCGCGGCAACGTCGATGCCGCTCACGTCCTGCCTGGCAAGGTTGTAGTTGCCCTGCTCCACCGTGGTGATCACGCCATTCACGCGCGTGATCTTGGGACACAGGTCGGGCCGGCCGTTGTAACAGAGATTGATGATCTGGCTGCCACCGATCAAGGAGATGGCGTCCTTCACCTTGATGTCCCAATAGTCCACCGAGAAGCTCAAGCCCGGCGCGAACGAGGGCTGAAACACCACGCCGACCGTCATGCTGTCCGCCTTTTCCGGCGTGAGCCCGAGATTGCCGCGTTGAGTTCGGCCGTGCGTCGGAACCGTGTTGGTCTCAGGGTCGAACGTCGAGGTCAAACCGATGTTCAGCTCCTGGAACAACTCGTTGATGTTCGGCGCGCGAATGTCGCGAGAGACGGTGCCGCGGAATCTCACATCCGGAACCGGCGAGTACGTCAGACCCACCTTCCAGGTCTCGACGCTGCCAGAGATTTCGTAGTCGGTGGCGCGGAACGCTGCCGACAGGTCGAGGCTGTCGACCAACGGCAGATCGGCCGCGAGCGGCACGAGCGTTTCGATGGCAGCCTCGGACACGTGATAGCCCGCATCCAAAGGAATCAAGTTGCCCGAGCGCCAGCCGCCGACCTGCGACACAGGATCGGAAGTAACAGTCGCCTCTTCCTTGCGATGCTCGGCGCTCAACGCCACCGACACCGGCCCTGCCCAGTTCGAGAACGGCTCTCCGGTGATGGAGGCGGAATACACCGTCTGCTTGGTGGTTTGATCCGCGTGCGCAGTGCCGAGCAGGTAGGCTCGGGCTTCGTCGCTGTTCACACCGATGCCCATCGGATTCCAGGGCACGCAGCCGTTGGTTGGATCGGTCAGCGTGGATCGGCACACGGTCTGGCCGGTGTTGGGATCGCGAACTGCGTCCAGCGCGAGCGCGTATCGGGCGTTGTTCTCTACGTTGTATGTATTGTATGAGCTGGACGTTTCACCCAACTGAGCATAGAAGTTCCACGACCAGCGCGTGCTGAGCATGTCGAGCTTGCCTTCGGCGCCCACCACGAAGCGATTCGCGGCGCGTGTGGTGCCGACGGGAATGTCGCCCATGTCGGCGTTCATCGTGCCGATGCGGAAGCTGGCGATCCCTTGCGCCGTCATCGCGTCCTGCACGGATGCGGGAATGAATGGATTGCCCGATCTCACTGTCGGCCCCGCGCCGACTTGATAGTGCGGGAACGCAATGCCGAGAGTCTCCGACACGCCGCGTGAAGCCTGCGCGAAGACATTGAGGTTATCGGTGATGTCGTAAGAGACGCGGGTGAAAATGTTCCGCCGTTCCTCGGTGGGCGCCAGGCTGTACGAGTTGTGCGTGGGCGTGCTGAGATAATCGCCACCCGACATGAAGTTGTCGCGAGGCACGCCGACGCCATAGTTGAATTGGTAGGGCACGCCGCCCGGCCCGAAGGCCGTGCCTCGCAGTGGCCCGGAGGTGATGATGCCGCCGTGAGTCGCTTGCCCCAGCCACACGTTGTCGGCAAGCAGGAACTCCGGTTCGCCGTTGGTGCCGTTGTAGTTGGGATTGACGTAGTAGTTGCGGGTGCTGGCCGCCCAGCCACGCTTGCCTGTGCCGTGCACGCCGTCGTCGTCGACCATTTCACCGCTCAACAACACGTGGCCACGGCCTTGGGCGAACGGGAAACCGGCCGCGAGCTCGACTTTCCAGTTGCGACCGTCGTCATAATTGGTCGAGGCCGCCGACGCTTCCCCCTTGAAGCCGGTGTACTTGCGATCCAGAACGAAGTTCACCACGCCCGCGACGGCGTCCGATCCATAAACCGCCGAGGCGCCGCCGGTCACTGTCTCGACACGTGAGATCAGCTGCTGCGGGAAATTGTTTGTATCGACGATGCCGGTCGCGGTCGCCGGCACCGAGCGCTGTCCGTCCAGCAACACCAGCGTCCGATTGCCGCCCAGATTTCGCAAGGCCACGCCGGAGATGCCGGCCGTATTGGAGCTGGGAGTTCTCGCGCCCGAGGCGACGGTGAGACTGCCGCCGAACGCGGGCATGGTGTTGAGTGTTTGAGTGACGCTGACGTCGGCGGTTTGAGCGAGCAGCGCTTCGTCCACGACGGACAAAGGAGTCGGCGCCTCGTAGCCATCGACGCGCACGATGCGTGAGCCGGTGACGACGACCTCTTCCGCCTTGGTCGGCAACATCACGTCGGCTGCCGCAGCCGTCGCCGGCGTGGCTTGCGCGACCATCTCCGCACTCGCCTCCTGTGCAAACACGTTGCCGCCGCAGTGGGCGCTCAACGCAACGGCGATGGCGAACCTCAACTTATACGATGCCTCGATGCTCATGATGTCCCCCTGCTCTGTTTCGGATCGCCGTTTCGCGAATTTCGGCGCGCAGCGACCCGGACCCGGCGCTTTGCAGCGCCGGAGTTATTCGATGCCTGTGCGATACGGTTAGTTGACTAGCGCCGCGGAGCGCCAGAAGAAACTCGAGCCGGCGCGATCCGACCCTTCGGAGTCGCCTCCGGTGGTGAGCGATAGATCGACCTTGCCTGCCACGTCGCCATAGACCACCACATACTGGTTGTTCCCTTCGAGATCGCCGACCTTCTTGTCGCCGACGAAGGTGTAGAGCGGCGCGCCCTTGTAGGCCCACTGCCGCACGCCGTTGTCAGCCCGTGTTTCTATCTCCCAGAACCCCGAAGGCTGAGCGTTCGCGTCGGCCACCAGCGGTCGCCACTGCTCCAGACACGCATCGATGCAACCTCGGGTCCCCACATGTTTCGCATCTGCGTATGGGTAGCTGTAACCATCCCGGCTCAAGCGGCCGCCGTACTGCAATCGATAACCAAGCTGCGTGTACAAGGTGAGGCCCTTGTCAGTCATCATGACCGGGCCGCGTGCCGTGACAAATCGAATATCCACCGAGGGCGGCATGAAGTTCGCGTAGGCCAGCGCGGCATGCACGTCCTCGGCCGCGTTCAAGCCATTCAAGTCGGTGGGCGAGTAATCGCCGCGATAGGTGTAGAGCAAATATCCCTTGTAGGCCCATTGCCGCCGCCCGTCCGCGCGACGCGTGACGAGGGAGAAATCTCCCATCGGAATGGCCAGCCCCGGCGCGTCGAGCGGCGCCCAGGATGCGGCTTGCTCCCCTTTGGGTGGCCTGCTCATCGCATAGATGACCATGCCTGTGTTGGAAGTGACGAACACGTAGCCGTTGGCGACGGAATGGCTGCGGAGTCTGATACCGGCGGGGATCGCCATCGTTTGATCGGGCGCGAACGCAGCGCGCTTCCAGTCCGGATCGGGTGAGTAAAGCGGGCTGCCCGGATCGAACAACGCCGGATCGCGCGCGCGACTGCCGCCGAGCGGCGAGCCATCGGATTTGGTGTCCGGCGGATCTTCTCCGGCAAAGGTGTGCAGGGGCTTGCCCTGATACACCCATTGTTTGCTGCCGTCTTCCCGCGCCATGATCGACCAATCGCCCGAAGCCACGGCGTTCGCCTCTGCTGTGAAGGGTGGAAACTTCGCTGCGCATTCGCCGGTGCAAGCTGTCGTGCCGGGCGTCCGGTCTGCGTTGTACGTGTAAAGCGCGTTGCCCGTAGCGTCGCCGAGCCGTTGCCAAAGGAACTGGCCGCTCGAGCTCACCACATCGACGATGGTCACGCCGATCGGCACCGAGGGCGGCGGCGACCACGCCTCCACCGAGCGGCTGTCGAGCACGTCGCGCGACATCAGGAAATATGCGCCAGCAGCAGCGATGACCACGCCTGCTCCGACCAGCAACGCGGGCTTCACATTCACGCCAACACCTCCGAGATCGGGCTGGTGACTCGATTCGATCCGACGCCCCAGCTGCTGGTCTGCACGCCCATCGCCTGCTGGATGGTCAGGCCGACTCGCGTCACCTGATCGCCCGGGCGCCCGATGTGCATGCCGGTTTTGATTCGCCCGCCGCCATTGCCGAAAGTGATGATGGGATAGTTGCGAACCGAGTGCAGGCGCGGTGCGCCGTGATCCGTGAATGCGAACACCACCATGCTGTCGAGCAAGGTGCGATCACCCTCCTTGATGCCGTCCAGCCGGCTGACGAAGCGCGCCAGTGCGTTCATATAATTATCGGTGAACCAGCGGCACACCGGCTGGTAGCCCAGCTTCGGATCGATCTGTTCCTCGTGCGTGTGGGTGTGATGCGCCGTGGCGTCGCCGTCCTTTCGCAAACCCGATTGCGGACGTGAGATCGCCAGATTCACCACATTCGTTTGACCGCAAGCGAGCGCATGCGCAAGCAATCCGGCAAACAGATCGGCGCGCTCCACGGCGTCCATCGACAGCGTGACGGCGGGCTCCTTGTCCATGGGCAGCGGCTTCGGGATGGAACAGGACGGCAGCGGCTCGGGCTTCTTCAGCTGCACCTCGAGCTTCTGCTCGAGTTCCCGCAAGGAGGTGAAATAGTTGTCGAGCTTCTCGCGATCGGCCGGGCCCAGCCGCTTCATCAACGCCTGCCGCTCCTCGGTGATGCCCGAGAGCACGCTCTTCTTCAGCATGACCTCCGGATCCGGTGTGAACTCCGCTGCGTTCGGATCCTTGAATTCCGCACCGAACACGCGGCTGTACAGCGCGACAGGCGAAATTTCCGCCGGTTGCACGCCACTGTCGGGCCGTGCGCTCCAGCAGTCTCGCGGGCTGCCGGCGCACGCGACTTCGATCGAGCGGAAGCGCGACCCTTTACCGATCACTTCGCTGATCAACGCATCGATGCTGCCGAGATATTCGCGCGAGTTGGCGACCTTGCCGGTCATCAGACCTTGCAGGCCGGTGAAGTGCACGTTGTTGGACTGGCCGTCCAGAAACACCTGGCCCCCGGTGAAGAAGTTCATCTTCTTCTGCAGCGGTTTCAAGGGCGCCATTTGCGGCGGCAAGGTGTAGTTCACGCCGGTGGCTTTGGGCGTCCAATCGTCCTCACCGAGCCCGAGCGGCCAATACCAAGTCGCGAAGCGTGCCGGCAGCGGCGCGCCCGTGGAGGCGAACGCGGTACCGTTGGTGTTCAGCACACAGTCCAGCAGCGGCAGCCCTACCGTGACTGCGCTACCAGCCAGCATTCCGCGAAGGAGTCGGCGACGAGTGATCTGGCGACCGGATTTCATTGCGTCTTCTCCTGTTACCGTGCCGTGACGAGTTGAGTGGCCTGGGGCGGTACGCTGAACAGCGCATCGCTGAGCGCCACTTCGCGCAGCAGCTCGACGAAGTTGTATCTGTTGTCGGCGAACTCGGCCTGAATGCGCTTCAGCTCCGCATCGCCGCGGCGAGGCGTCCGCCCCGATGCATACGCGACGGCTCGCGTCGCTACGCAAGCGGTCAACGCGGGATCCGAGCGCAGTGCCTTGGCGAGGCCGACCGGTCCGTCGAACTTGGTGCCGTTCAATTCACCGCTGGTATCGATCTGGGCGCCGTTCTCGGTCGTGCGAAAGCCGCCCGCGCTATCGAAGTTTTCCAGCGCCAGGCCGATGGGATCGGTGATCTTGTGACATCCCGAACACGCCGCATCGGTCGCATGCGCGCCCAGCCGCTCACGTGCCGTCCTGTACACCGGATGGTTGGTGTCCTGGACCACTGCAAAACTCACATCGGCCGGCGGCGAAGGCACTGCCTGACAGAGCAGATATTCTCGCAACGCCTTGCCGCGATCCGTCGGCGAGGAGCGGCCGGAAGGCGAATGCAGCGCTACGAAGCTTGCATGCGAAAGAATGCCGGCGCGCGGATCGTCGGCAGGAAAGCTGTAAGGAATCCAGCGCTCGGGTTGCCCGTTGTCGGTGGTGTCGACGATGGGAATTCCGTAGAGCGCCGCCAGCGAGCGAGTCAGGAACGTGTCGGGCGTGGTGAACAGATCCCGATAATCGCCCTGGCGCACCACTAGCAGGTCGACGATGGTCCGCAGCGTCTGCTCCTGCGCCTGATCGATCACTCGAGGCGTGAAGCGCGGGAAGAACATCGGATCCTTGGCCAACGTTTCGAATTCGCTGAAGCCGAGCATGTCGGAGAAGAACGCGCGTACCCCGTTCTCCAGACTGGGCGACGCCAGCATCCGATCGACCTGGCGCCTCAAACCTTTCTTGGTATGGATCTCGCCGTTCTCCGCGGCGCTGAGCAGTGCATCGTCGGGCGGCGCATTCCACAGGAAGAAACTCAGCACCGACGCCTTGGAATAGCCATCCAGGCGCAACTTGCCGTTCTGCTCCGGGTCGGGCTCGAAAGTTTTGTAGACATAGAGGAAGTTCGGCGACAACAGCATGTTGCCGAGTGCGCCGGCGAGCCCGGCGTAGAAGTCGTGCTTCGCCTGGCTGACGATGCCGGCCAGCTTCACGGACGCTGCAATCTCCTCCTCCGTCAGCGCACGACGATAGAGCAAGCGACCGGCGGCGCTCAGGAACTGACGCGCGCAGGCTTCGTCGCTCGCTGTCGCCGAGGCAGGCTTGCAGGGGATCAGAGTATCGCGGTTGCGCTCGTCGACCACTTGCGCGGCGATGTTTTCAGCAAGCTCGTCGTAGCGCTCGACGCCCGAGGCAGAGATGCTCGCGGTACGCGCGCCGATGGTGAGCAACCCATCCTGCCGATACTCGGGATCGAAACGACCCGTGATGGAGATGGAGGGCCCAAACACTTCGACAATGGTCTGGCGATACTGGCCCGGGCCCAGCCGCCAGGACAAAGGAGCGTTGGCGGACGCAGGCGCCGAAGCTGCGGCTGATACATCCTGCGCTAGCAACCAACCGCTCAACACCGAGGCTGCCGCGGCTGCCGTCGAGAATGTCGGCTTCATGAGTTTGTTCATTTCGTAGAATCCGCGCTGGCGACCTGCGCCGGTGGGTGGGCCGGCAGCACGGCGTTGGCCACGATCTTGCCGTCGAGCGTGCTCAGATAAGCCGGCACGGCTTCGATGCGCCAGGTCGAGGAGATCTCCTCGTTCTGCCCGGTCTGCGGATCGGGGCTGGCGTCGGCCATCTTCTTCACCGCGTGATAGATGCCGATGGAATCGCCGCCGTGACCGGGACGCGAGGTGATCATGTAAGAGAAACGTTCGCGGCTGAAATAGCCGCCCCAGTAGCCCTCCAGTTGACCGTCGGGCTTCAACTTCATGCGCATGTGCGCGTTACGCAGCGCAATCTCCGGATAGAACGGCATCTCCGCCTGCAGATAGATGTCCTTGGGCGTGATGGTGATCACCCCGTTCTTCAGCTCGCCTTCCAGCACATTGTGAGATTTGGGCGAAGGGTCGAGGGCGTAGCTGGCGCTGCTCATGATGTTGCCCGCAGCGTCGCGCTCCAGATGCTGGGTCACGCGATTCAGCGTGATCGAAACTTTGCCGTCTTTGCTGAAATCCTCCGCCGTGATCATGATGGCGAAGCCGGGCGATGTTTCGACCATGGCGTTCCACGACACCTCTTCGGGAAACGGCATGGCCGGCGGCTCGGCGCGGAACGAGGCCGTGCAGCCGATCGCGCGCCACAACTGATTGTCGACCTTCTCGCCCGTTTCAGGATCGATGAACTTGTGGGCCTCGTTCTTGCCGCCCAGATCGAAACCGTAGGCGAATTTGCCAGACACGGTTTCAATGTCGGGATCGGGCACCGCGTCGGGATAGTTGTAGATGCTGACGTTCTTGCCGTTGACCACGGCGCGCATGCTGAGCTTGTCCCGCAGCGGTCCCGACACTTCACCGCCCTCGGCGAGCTTGGTCGCTTCGGCCTTCGAGTAGCCGATGCTCATCAGATCCCGGATCATCCACTCGGCGCCGCCGCCGTTCTTGTTCTGCGGACAGCTGGATTTGAAGTCTTTGACGTAGGTGGCGGTGCCGAACCAGCTGATCACGTAACCGCGGGTCTCGGCATGGGCCGGCGCGATTCCGGCGGCGGCAAGAGCGGCGAACGACGCGCCCTTGCAAAGCGCAGTGACTTTTCTCATCGACCCCCCGAAGCATCTTTCGCAGGAATCGCGGCGTGTTGCCTGCGTCCCTGTTGCGATCCACCATACTCGGGGGGCTGGCCTGTCGGGAGATGTATAACGAGACGAGTTCGGTGTCCTGCAGACACCAGGAATCCTGGCTGGCGTCGGCGTTGTGAATTTACTTATGCTGCCTCGTCCGCCGCTCGGGCAAAGTGAGCGCGGTTCTCGAACCATCCGACTCAAAACATGCGCAGGAGTATCACGATGAAGGCTTTATCTGCCGTGATTACCAGGACATTGGCCCTGTCATCATTGGCCCTGTCATTGACCATGGGCGCCAATCTGGCGTTGGCCGGGGAGGTCAAGCTGACGGGCGCCGAGGAAGTCCCGGCGGTCACCACGTCCGCCACGGGCACCGGGAATATCACGGTCAAAAGTGACAAATCGGTCAGCGGCAGCGTCAAGACCACGGGCGTCAACGGCATAGCCGCCCACATCCATGTGGCGCCGAAAGGCAAGAACGGCCCACCCATCATCACGCTGGTGAAGTCCGGGGACGACACCTGGCTGGTGCCGGAAGGCGCCAAGCTCACCGATGAACAGTACGCCAGCTACCAGGCTGGCGATCTGTACATCAACGTGCACAGTCCCGAGCACAAGCCCGGCGAGATCCGCGCCCAGCTGAAGCCGTAGACAGTACGGCTCGCACACTGCGCGAAATGCCGCGCAGTGTGCGAATCCCGATCACCAAACATCGCCATCTTCGCCCGAATAGTGACAATGCACGTCGGCGGCGGACATCACGCAATCCGACGTGAGCCGAGCGTGGGTGAGCCGGGGCCGAGCCGATCCATCATCTCGCCAAACGACACGGCCGCCGATGATGTTGGTCTTCACTGCCAGTGAGCGGATCTGTTCCGGGTCGATGCTGAAGATGTCCTGGTCGAGCACGATCATGTCGGCGAGCTTGCCCGGCTCGAGCGTGCCGCGCTGCCGCTCGTCGAAAGTCATATAGGCGGTGCCGACCGTCGCCGCGTGCAGCGCCTCTTCCAAGGAGAGACGCTCCTGGGCTCCATACACCTTGCCATCGACGCCACGACGCGTGACGGCAGCGTAGAGCGCGACGATCGGTCCATCCGGAAGATTGTCGGTGCCGAACGAAATCGGAATGCCCAGCGACTTCAGCGAACGCAGCGGGTTGTTGTACGGCAGCTTCTGCGGCGACAACGCCATGGCGTAGAACGACGCCAAGGTGTGCGTAAAATTGGGCTGCATGGCGGCGAGAAAATGATTGTCCTTGATCTTTTGCAGGATCTCCTGCGGCGGCTTCACCGAGATGTGATGCAAATAATGCCGCGCGTTCGGACGGGGATTCTCCTTCACGATGCGCTCCATGACGTGCACCGTGCGGATGATCCCCTGATCGCCGATGGCGTGAATGCCGA
The DNA here is from genome assembly GCF_016801985.1 of Steroidobacter gossypii. GTDB lineage: Bacteria > Pseudomonadota > Gammaproteobacteria > Steroidobacterales > Steroidobacteraceae > Steroidobacter > Steroidobacter gossypii. The sequence goes on from NZ_JAEVLS010000004.1 coordinate 279,850, forward strand.
GCTGCCAGCCGAGATCGTGAGCGCGCTTGGCGACGCGATACAGCGCGTCCTCGGGAATGCGCTCCACGCCACGATAGCCGGGCCGCGTTCGATACTCATCCACCAGCCACGCCGCCTGGCCGCCCATGCCGCCGTCCACGCTCATCTTGATGGCGCCGAGCTTGATGCGATCGTTGCCGAAGCCGGTACGGAACGACAACGATTCGATCTCGGCGATACTGCTTTCCGCGCCCTTCGATGGATCGTCATAGCTGTCGTAGCCAGGGCTCAATCGGATCTGGATGGTGGCGCGCGGCAGCGTCTCGCCTTCCTGCTCGTATAACTTCTGCATCAGCCTAAGATCGTCGCCAGGACGCATTCCCGGAACATTCAAGCTCGTCACACCCAGCGCCAGCTGATCGCGCAGTCGCTTGCGCAGGTTGTGCATCCCCTCCTCGTCCGTAAGCTTGGGCTCCGGCACATGTCGCATCACCAGCCGTCGCGCCGACGACTCGCGCAGCACACCGTTGGGCTCGCCCTTGTCGTTCCGTTCGATGACGCCGCCGCCTGGCTGCGGCGTCTGCCTGGAAATGCCGGCGATCTGCAAGGCCTTCGAGTTCACCAATGTGATATGCGCGCCTCGCGTCAGCGCCACGGGATGATCCGGGGTGACGCTGTCGAGATCCCAGCGCGTCGGCAAGGCGGATTCTGGAAAAGGCTCGACGGCGCCCGTGCCGTGCGGCACCGTCGCAACAATCCAGGCGCCGCTGGGTAGAGTCGCAGCGTGCGCCTTCAAGCGCTGCTGCAGGTCCTTCAGCCCGGTCACCGTGCTCAGATCCAGCGAGTCCTTCGGCTGCGAGCCGCGATCCGCATTCACATGCACGTGATTGTCATAGAGACCCGGCAGCACCGTTTGTCCGCCGAGATCCTCGTACCTGGTGGCAGGAACGGCGAGCGCCCGCATCTCGGCGACTGATCCCGTCGCGAGCACTCGACCGTCCTTCACCGCGACGGCCTCGACGAACTTACCCGGCACGCCGACATAGATCTTGCCGTTCTGGAAGATCGTGTCGGGTTCGCCCAGCCGCTGCGCCGACGCGTGATGGCCGATGGGGACGCTGGCCGTTGCCAGCACCAACGTCGCCGCGAGTCGCAGCACTGCAACGTCAGCGGATTTTTTCATGTGCGCTCCTCAGGTCGCCGACCGGTCGTAGACCACCTTGCCGCCCACCATCGTGAGATCCACCTTCACATCGAGCAGCCGCTCCGGCGGAATGGTCAGCGGATCGGCATCGAGCACGATCATGTCGGCCAGCTTGCCCGGCTCGATGGTTCCCTTGGTCTTCTCCTCGAACGTGAGATACGGACCGTTGGCGGTGTACATGCGCAGCGCTTCCTGAATGGTCACCGCTTCTTCAGGCCCGTACACCTTGCCGCTCATGCCCTTGCGCGTCACCGCGGTGTAGAGTCCGACCATCGGGCCGATCGGCAGATTGTCCGAGCCGAGCGCGACGAACAGCCCGAACTTCTTGGCCGGTGTAGCCACCGAATTGGTGTGCTTGAGGCGCCAGTCGTCCAGCGTCTGGACATACCGATCCTCGAGGTTGTAAGTGAAGTTCGGCTGCTGCGCGATCATGATCTTGTCTTCGGCCATCACCTTCATGGTTTCATCGGGCGGCATGATGGTGAAGTGATCGAGGAACCAGCGGTGATCCTTGTTCACGATGCCCGTGGCGCGCAATGACTTCGAATATGCGTTCACGGTCTGCACGATGGCAGCATCGCCAATCGCGTGCAGGCCCATCTGCCAGCCCCGCTTCGCGCTCACGTCCACGATCTCCTGCAGCTGCGCGTCGGTGAAACGGCCTTTGCCGCGGAATCCCGGCATGCCTTTGTAATCTGCGAGCGTCCATGCGGTCGGTCCGGTGAAGCCGCCGTCGACGGCCGTTTCCCCGATGGGCCCGATGCGAACCCGATCGTCGCCGTAGCCGGTGCGATGTGGATAGGCGTTGAGCCGCTCGGCGCCTGGATAGCTGATATACAAAGCGAGGCGGGGCAAATCGGCGCCATGCTTGTCGTAGATGCCTTTGGCGCGCTTGTATGTCACGCGAGCGCTGGGCTTGTCGGTGCCGCCTTTGCCCACGGGCTCATCGTCGATGGTGCCGCTCGCATCCATCACACTGGTGATGCCCAGCGGCAGCAGAGCTTTGAGGCTGGCGAGGTAGCTGGCGCTCACGTCTTCCCATTTGTTGGCCGGCGCATGCCTCAGATAGATATCGTTGCTCTCGCGAACCACGCCATTGAGCTCGCCCTTGGCGTCTTTCTCGATCAAGCCGCCCGGCGGATCGGGTGTCTGAGGCGTGAGACCCGCGAGTTTGATCGCGGCTGAGTTGCCCACGATCGAGTGACCGCCCGCGCGTGTGAGCGCCACTGGATTGTTCGGCGCGGCTGCATCGAGGTCGGCGCGCGATGGATTGCGCTTCTCGGGAAACAATGCTTCATCCCAGCCGTAGCCGGTGATCCACTGGCCGGGTCCTAGTTCCTGCGCCTTCTTGCGCACCAGCTGTTGCAGCTCGGCGATGGATTTCACGTCGATGAGATCGACATCGCGACGCGCCGAGGTGCGAATGTGAATGTGTGTATCGGTGAATCCAGGCAGCAGCGTGCGGCCTTTCAGGTCGATGCTGCGCTTCGCGTCATACTGCTTGGCCAGGTCGTCGCCGCCGACCGCGAGGATCTTGCCGTCCTTCACCGCCACGGCCGAGGCGATTGAAAACTCCCGATCGACGGTCAGCACCTTGCCGTTGTACATCAGCAGGTCGGCGCTCTCCTTCGCCGCGCAGCTCAGAGCGAAGCCCACGCCTCCGAGCAGCACGATGGCCGACCGGAACACTTGCCTTGATCTCATCGGATGAACCCTCGTATGTGTCAGACCCTGCCAGCTGCATCGTTGCGCTCGCAGTGTCACACGAGGATTCAGGGGCGCACAGATGTCTCCGCGGATTGGATTGGTGACTGGGAATCACCAAGGCGTGCCGTTTCGGACCGAACGCGCAGGTAGTACGCGCCCACCGCGACAGCGGTGCAGAACAGGCTCGCGTACAGCTGACTCGCCAGATCGGCCGTGAATGCCATCGCGATGAGGACGCACAGAATGGCGGCGATCACCAGCCAGCTGGCCCAGGGATAGAACCACATGCGCACAGAGAGCCCTTGCACCTGCTCAGGCGAAAGCGTGCCCCGTTGTCGAATCTGCGCGTACGCCACGATCAAGTAGACCACCAGCATGATGGCGCCGGAGGTGTTGAGCAGGAAAGCAAACAGCACCGATGGCGAAATCACCGCGGTAATGACCGCACCGAATCCAAGCGAGCTGCCCAGCAGAATCGCCCTCACCGGGACCTTGCGCTCATTCAACTTGATCAACGCTTGTGGCGCGTCGCCTCGCGCGGCGAGCGTGAACAGCACACGCGAAGTGATATAGACGCCCGAATTCAGACATGACAACACCGCCGTGAGCACGATGATGTTCATGATCAGCGCCGAACCCGGAATGCCGATACGCTCCATGGCCATGACGAACGGCGACACGCCGGGTTGGATTTCGCGCCAGGGCACGATCATCACGATCAACAGGATCGAGCCGACATAGAACAGCATGATCCGCAGCAGAATCGTGATGGTGAGACGCGAGATGGTGCGCGTCGACTCGTTCGATTCGGCCGCGGCGATGATGGCGATCTCGGCGCCCACCAGCGAGAAGATCACTGTGGTGATGGCCGCCAGCACGGCGACCGTCCCCTGCGGCATGAAGCCGCCGTGCGCCGTCAGGTTGCCGAGCCCGCCCGCATCCGTTGGCGTGAAGCCGATGAGATAACCGGCGCCGATCACCAGGAATGCAATGATTGCCGCCACCTTGATCGAGGCGAACCAGAACTCGAACTCGCCATAGGTTCGGGTGGACATGAGATTGACGGCGGTGAGGATCACCATCAACGCCAGGCAAATCTGCCATTCGGCCAGCGGCAGCCATTGCGCGATGATGGCGGCGCCGGCAATCGCTTCGATCGCGACCACCACCACCCAGAAATACCAATACAGCCAGCCGGTGACGAAGCCCGCCCAATTGCCCAGGCCGATCCGCGCATACTCGGTGAACGAGCCTTGCCCGGGATTCAGGCAGGCCATCTCGCCCAACATGCGCATCACCAGCAGAATCACCGAGCCTGCGAGCACATAGCTCAACGTGATGGCCGGCCCCGCGGCGGCGATGGCCGCGCTGCTGCCGACGAACAAGCCGGCGCCGATGATCCCGCCAATGGAGATCATGGTCACGTGCCGGGACCGCAGACTCTTGGCGAGTTCCGGCGCCTCGCGAACGCGCACGTCCCCGCTCATGGGGAGATGCTGCGGATCTGTGCTGGTTGGCTCATGCAGAGGCCTCCGGCCGAATCAGGGCGCGCTCGAGAATACTCAAGCCCTCATCCAGCAGCGCATCGGAAATGGTCAACGGCACCAGGATACGCACAGTTTCACCATGAGTGCCACAGGTGAGAACGATCAAGCCGTTGGCGAGCGCACGGCTCGCGACCTCCTTGGCCGCCGCTCCGTTGGGAATTCGCTGGTCCGAGCTGCTCACCAGATCGAAACCGATCATCGCGCCCAGGCCGCGCAGGTTCGCCATCGTCAGCACGTCGTTGCGACGGGCGATTTCCGTGAGTCGCGAACGAACTCGTGCGCCGATGACCTCGGCGCGTTCCAGCAGATTCTCATCTTCGATCACATCCATTACGGCGAGCGCAGCTGCGCAACCGATCGGCGAGCCCCCGTAGGTCCCCCCGAGCGAGCCGGGTGACGCAGATTCCATGATGTCCGCCCGCCCCAGCACTGCCGCAAGCGGGAAACCGCCCGCCAGCGACTTCGCCAGCGTGATCAGATCAGGCTCGACGCCCGAGTGTTCGATAGCAAACATTCGCCCGGTGCGGCCGAAGCCCGACTGGATCTCATCGGCGATCAACAGAATGCCATGCGCGTCGCAGACGTGCCGCAGATGTCGCAGCAGCTTGCGCGGCGCCACCTGAAAGCCACCCTCGCCCTGCACCGGCTCGATGATGATGGCCGCGACCTGGTCGGGCGCGACATCCGAATAAAACAACGCATGCAGGGCATCGATCGACGCGTCCACCGCGACGCCGCGATGTTCCAGCGGAAAGGGAATTCGAAACACCTCACGGCCGGCCGACCCCATACCCCGTTTGTACGGCGCCATCTTTCCCGTCATAGCCAGCGTAAGTGATGTGCGCCCATGAAATGCGCCGCTGAAGGCGATCACCGCTGAGCGTCCGGTGGCCATGCGTGCGATCTTGACTGCGTTCTCCACCGCTTCAGCGCCGGTCGTGAGCAGCAGGGTTTGCGCCGCCGCCGAAAACGGCGCGATCGAGTTGAGCCGTTCGGCGAGCTCGATGTACGGCTGATAGGCCATGACCTGAAACGCAGTGTGCGTGAAGCACTCGAGCTGCGCATACACCGCTTCCATCACACGAGGATGACGATGACCGGTGGCCACCACGCCGATGCCGCTTGCGAAATCGATATAGCGCTTGCCCTCCACGTCCCAAACTTCCGCGTTCGCTGCGCGCGCCGCGAAGATTCCCGTGGCGCTGACCACGCCGCCGGAGACCGCAATGCTCCGACGCCCGTTGAGTGACGCGTTGGTGATGTTTGCTGCAGATAACACGCTCATTCCCCCCAGGGTGCCGGATGGCTGCGAGCAAACCCTAGACCACCGCCTTCGTCCGACGGAAGTTGCGCAAACGGATGCTGTTGGTGACCGGAACACACCATTACGAGCGTTATCGGCCGTGATGCGATATACGCGATGCGTGTTCGCTCACAACGAGGCCTCGAACGTGACCCACTCAACCAAACATTTGCTTCGCGCAGCCATCGTCACGGCGCTGTCAGCGGCGGCCATGACGCAAGCGGCGGTCGCCGCAACCGCGGTCGATCTGATCCTGAAGAACGGCAAAGTCGCCACCATGGACGCGCAGAACAGCTCTGCGACCACCGTCGTGGTGGACGATGGACGCATCGTCGCGGTCGGCGATGACAGCGTCGCCGAAGGCTACACCGCCGAGAAGACGCTCGATCTCCAAGGCAGAACGACGCTCCCCGGCTTTGTGGACAACCACGTGCATCCGCGGCCGGCGCGACCGCTACCGCCAGGCGAAGTGGATTTGCGTTACGCCTACACCTGGGCCGACAACGAACGCATCTTGAGACAAGCGATGAAGGGCCGTCCGCCCGGAACGTGGGTGCGCGCGAGCGCCTTTCGACTGCACTTTGCGGACGACGCGCCGGCGACGCCGTGGATCAACGAAGATATCTCCAAGATCCCCAACCGCTACGCCCTCGACAAGATCGCTCCCAATAATCCGGTGATCGTACGGGCCTCGCAGCTGGTGGTGGCGAACTCGCTCGCATTGAAGCTCGCCGGCATTACGCGCGACAGCCAGGATCCGCCGGCTGGCGATGGTCACATCGAGAAAGACAGCAATGGCGAGCCTACCGGCATTCTGTGGTACGCCGTTGGCGACGCCATCGAAGAGTTCGCGCCGCCTTCGCCGCCGGTTCCGAAGTTGTCGAAGGAAGCCGAATTCGCAGCGTACAAGGAATTTTTCGAGAACCTGCGTTCACTCGGCATCACCAGCGTCAACATCGCCGGTGCGCGGCCGCCCACGGAGTTTCGCATCTATCAGCAGCTGCACGCCCGCTATCCCGGCGAGCTGCCGCGCATGACCATTCAACCTTGGATCAACGCCGGTCATTCCATGGACGTCGTGCGCGAGAATCTGCAACGACTGGAAGGCTTCGGCTGGCACACCGGCGCGGGCAACGAATGGGTCAAGCTCGGCGCCATCAAAATGGGTCTGGATGGCGGCTATACCTTCAGCCGGCCCTGGCCCGTCAGCGAGCACGCGCACAAGCATGTCACCAGCTATTACGGCGGCTGGCGCGACCTGCCCGACAATTTCTATCACATCTTCAAGCGAGCGCATCAGCTCGGCTGGCAGATCGGCGTGCACACCGCGGGCGACAAAGCCGCCACGGTGGTCACCGATGTCCTGGAGCGCGTGATCAACGACTCGCCGCGCAAGGATCATCGGCATCATCTGATCCACTTCGAGGTCGGTCCGCCGGAGGCCACCTACCTCAAGATGAAGCAGCTGGGCATCGGCGTGTCGATGCAGCCCAACTTCACTTACGCGCTGCAGCCGTTCTTCAGCCTGGCGCTCGAGGGCGAGACCCTGCAAAGAAACAATCCCGGCCGCACCGTGCTGAATCACGGGCTGCATCTCTCCTATGGCTCGGATGAGCGACCCTACGGGCCGCTGATCGGTCTGTATGCGGCCGTTACGCGCCGCGGCTACGATGGCAAGGTGTACGGGCCGGAGGAAGCCGTGACCGTTCAGCAGGCAGTGCGTGCGTACACCATCGACTCCGCCTGGCACAACTTCGATGAAAAGAATCGCGGCTCGATCGAGCCGGGCAAGCTCGCCGACTTCGTGGTGCTCTCCGAGGACATCTTCAGCGTCGATCCGATGCGCATCAAGGACATCAAGATCGTGAACACCGTCATCGGCGGCCGGGTGTTCGACATCCCGGGCAACGCCAGGAACCGCTTCTACCCGGATCATCCCTGAGCGGCGGCGGGCAAAAGCAAGGGCGGGAGGCCGAAGTCTCCCGCCCCATCAAAGGTCGCCCATCAGAACTTGAAATCCATCCCCAAGCGGTACACGCGGCCGAGCTTGTCCCAGCGGCCGCCATTCGAGCGCGAATAGATGTAGCCCAGGCCGGTGGTGCCGAGCGCCGGCGTGAGCTCCGGATCCTCGTCGGTCAGGTTTCTCACATTGAAGTACACTCGGCCCTCGGCGCCGGCGTTGAACAGCGAATCGAAGCGATACGCCACCGACAGGTCGAAGTACAGCCCGCCATCGATGCCGAGCTGATCGAAGGTGCGCGCAAACGTCGTCGATGTCGGGCAGTCGGTGCGACACACGATGTAATCGTTATCCATGACCACGTCGCTGAAGTACCGCGTCGTCAACGTGCTCGAGAAGCGGCTCAAGTCGTAGGAGATCGAGCCGGTGAGCACCGTTTCAGGGGTGCCATCGACGGTGCCTACGCTGTCGTCCGGCTCGGTGAAGCCGTCGTTGCTGATATTCTCGATGTAATGAGTGCCCATCAGTCGCAGGGTCATGTTGCCGACCCAACTGTCGATCAGCGAGCTCAGAGCGAAGCTGTAACTCGCCTCGATGTCGATACCGCTCGCCTGTTGGCTCGCGAAGTTGAAGTTGCCCTGCTCGACGGTGGTGATGACGCCTTCGGAGTTGCGCGTGATGCGCGGGCAAAGAATGTCATAGCCCCGATAGCACAGTGTGATGATGTCCGAGCCGCCGATCAGCTGGATTGCGTCCTTGATGTCCACATCCCAGTAGTCCACCGAGACGCTCAGGCCGGGCGCGAATGACGGCTGCATCACCACCCCGACCGTGAGGCTGTCGGCCTCTTCCGGCTTGAGATTGGGATTGCCGCTTTGAGTTCGACCATGCGTCGGCGTGGTGTTGGTCAGGGGATCGAACGTCGACACCAGGCCGAAGTTCTGCGCCTGGAACAGCTCGCTGATGTTCGGCGCTCGAATGTCGCGAGACACCGTGGCGCGGAATCGCAAGCCCGGCGTCATGGCGTAGGTCGTGCCGATCTTCCACGTGGAGACCGATCCGGACACTTCGTAGTCCGTCGCGCGATAAGCAGCGCTCAGATCCCACGCGTCGACCAGCGGCCTGTTCGACAGCAGCGGGATCAATGTTTCTATGGCCGCTTCCACGACGTGATAACCCGCATCGAGCAGCTGGTGATTGCCCGAGTGCCAGCCGCTGCGACGTGCAATCTCGTCTGGATTGACCGTGGCCTCCTCCTTGCGATACTCGGCGCTGAGCGCCAGCGATACCGGCCCGGCCCAGTTACGGAACGGCTCGCCGGTGACAGAGGCGGCAACGACCTCCTGCCTGGTGGTCTGTTCTGAGAACGCGGTGCCGAGGATGTAATCGCGTGCCGCTTCGCTATTGACGCCAAGGCCCATCGGGTTCCACGGCACACAGCCGTCCGTGGGATTCGCGAGCGTTGAACGACAGACGATGTCGCCCGTCGTTGGATCACGAATCACGTCCAGGGCACGGTTGTAATTCGCAACGATTCTGGCGTTGTGAGTGTAGTGCTGGCTCTTGGTCTCGCCGAGCTGCGCATAGCTGTTCCATGACCAGTTCGCACCGATGAGATCGAAATCGCCCTCTGCACCCAGCACGTAACGATTGGCTGCGCGCGTGGTCTCGGTGGCCACGAACGGCATGTCGTAGTTCATCGTGCCCAGCCGGAAGGAGGCCAGGCCCAGCTCGGTCATGCGCGCTTGCACTTCCGCTGGGATGAATGGATTGCCGGATAGCACGGTGGGCCCGGCGCCGGCCTGGTAATGCGGAAACGCGATGCCGTAAGTCGATGACACGCCACGCGACACCTGCAGGAACACATTCAAGTTGTCGCTGATGTCGTAGGAGACGCGGCCGAAGATGTTTTCTCGCTCCTGCTCGGGCAACAGACTGAACGCATCGTCGGTGCGGGTGCTGAGGTAGTCGCCGCCCGACATGAACAGGTCGCGCGTGACGCCTTCGCCATAGTTGAATTGATAAGGCACGCCGCCCTCGCCAAAGGCGGTGCCTCGCAGCGGGCCCGAGGTGATCAATCCGCCGTGCGTTGCCTGCGACAGAAACACATCGTTACGCAACAGGAATTCGGGCTGGCCGTTGGTGCCGTTGTACGCAGGATTGACGATGTAGTTGCGCGTGGTTCGACCCCAATCGCGATTGGTGCCATGAATGATGCCGTCGTTGTCGACCATCTCGCCGCTCAACAGCACGTGCCCGCGACCGCCCGCGAAGGGAAAGCCTGCGGCCAGCGCAAGCTTGTAGTTCTCTGCATCGCCGCGATCGGTCGAGCCACCGGACAGCTCGCCCTTGAAGCCTGTGAAGTCCCGATCCAGGATGAAGTTCACGACGCCCGCCACCGCGTCCGAGCCATACACTGCCGAGGCGCCGCCGGTCACAACTTCGACGCGTTCGATCAGCTGCTGCGGAAAATTATCTGTATCCACCACGCCCGTGGCGATCGACCCCACCGAGCGCTGCCCGTCGAGCAGCACCAGGGTGCGCGTGATGCCCAGATTTCTCATTTCGATGGTGGACAATCCCGCTTGATTGAAGCTCGGCACGCCGGCGCCCGTGGTGATGTCGTAGCCGCCCGAAAACACCGGCATGGTGCTGAGCGACTCACGGACGCTCGAGTTCGCCGACTGGCCAAACAGTTGTTCCTGACTGAGCACCGTCAACGGCGTCGGCGCCTCGTAGCCTTCGCTGCGCGTGATGCGACTGCCCGTCACCACCACCTCCTCCTGCGGAGGCGCGGCGGTCGACTGATCCTGGGCGTTGCTTTCCAACGTGAACGCCGCGCCCTGCAGCGCCAGCGCGAACATCACGTAACGTTTCAAGACTCCAGGCTGCTGCGGATTCATACGCCTCCCGGGAGTGTCGACGCAGGGTCGCACTCAAACAGAAATGTTTGTTGGCCAGCTCGACGAGGCTTCGGGTCGCCGAGGTGACTAGACGTTAGTGCGGAACGACAACGCTCGGGAAGTTGCAGAACAAGATTCGTTTGGTGTCACCGAGGCACCGAGGGAAGCGACCTGTGGCTCGGAGAAGTGAGCCGCGGCCGGATTCGAAGCCTGGCAGATACAGCCGCTCGATGCCCTCGCGTCGGGGCGGATTGCGTCAGCGGCAGGCTCGCGCCACGAGCGCGGGCGAGCTCAGCAGGACCCGATCGTGCTCGTCGCGGTTCGATGTGACGAAGATCCGGTACGAAGCACCGTCGGCGGCGACGCGAACGATCACGTGCCCGTCGGCGCTTGCCAGTTGGCGAGTCAGTCGGGAGGCGGTCAGCCGGACCGCGTCATGCAAGCCGGTGGCATAGACGTCGCGGGGACCGGCGTACAGTCGCGGATTGAACAAACGTTCCAGGGTGCTGATGCTTGGGTGAGATGCATGCCAGGCGGAGATGATCCAGGCGCGAGCCGACAATGCGCGGACCATGTCCGAGCTCGAAGCATCGAACAGGCCGTGATGAGGGGCGACAGCCACGTCGACCGGTCCGGCGGCCAGCGCGGCGGGCGTGAGCGCATCCAGATGGGGGCGCGCTCCAGCGTCGGCCCAGTTGGTGAGATCGCCGGCGCAGAAATAAGTGAAGCGACCGAACTGCAAGCGTAATGCGATGGAACATGCATTCACGTTCGGCCGATCCGTCGCATCGAAGCGCTTGCCCGCACCCCACACCGTGCCCATGCCGGCGAGGTTGCGCACCTGGAACGGCACTGAGGAGGCGCCATGCTCCAGTCGGATCTGTCGATCGCTTCCAACTTGCCAGCGTTCCACATTCGCCTGCCGACGCACCCAACTCACGTACCTTTCCGAAGCCGCGGCATCTTCGAACGGCGGATAGCTGTAGTCGGGATATCCCGAATCGACTACGCGACGGATTGGAACGTTGCGCGCGGCATCGGGAATGCCGTTGATATGGTCGGGATGCAGGTGGGTCACAAGCAAGGTATCGATCGCGTCGCCGCCAGTATCGTGAAGCCGTCGTCGCACGTAACGAGCGATCCACTCGCCGGCGGAGCGCGACGCGTCCGGGCGCGGCTCGAGCACTGCAGGGCCGGATTCCGCGGTCGCCCCGGCATCGATCAGAATCGTTGTGCCATCGGGCGCCACGATCAACGTGGCGTCGCCCTGATTCGTCGAGATGTGATGAATGTCGAGCACCCCCGCGGTCCAAGGCGCCAGGCGTGCCTCCGAAGCTTTGACCAGCGGAGCCGCCGACGCCAGCGCGGCTCCGACCAGAAACTGACGGCGCGAGAGCATTTAGAAATTCCAGGTGAGAGAAACGCCCATGGTCCGGGGCTCTCCCAAGTATTCCGCACGCACGGTCTGCGTGGACGGCGTGAGCAAATATTCCTCGTCCATCAGGTTGCGCACGAACGCCGCGAGCGACCAGCGGCCGTCTTTTGGCGTCAGCCCGATGGTTACGTTGACCAGGTCGTAAGCAGGCACGCGCAGCCCCGGATCGGCCGAAGCGCCTGTGAAATACGAGGACGTGCTCGAGTACATCGCCATGCCGCCGATCTCGCCCCACTGCCCCAGCGGCACAGCCACAATGGCGCTGAAAGCCACCTTGTCTTCGGGCGACGAGCTGAGCGGATTGCCCGTGTACACGGCGCCGCCAGGAATGATGAATTCGTCGTATTCCGTATCCAGCAGACCGTAGCTGGCATTGAGCGTCAGCCACTTCGCCGCCTGCAGGCGGCTCTCGATCTCGAAGCCGTCCGAGGTTGCCGAGGCGGCGTTGTAGATGTTCAGAATGCGCGTGACATTGTCGAAAAACAGTTCCTGCTTGTCGTCATACTTCATATGAAAGGCGCTGGCGTTGATGCGCAGGCGATCCTGCCACCAGTCCGTTTTTACGCCGATCTCGTAGTTGGCGACCGTCTCGGGATCGAACGGCCGGCTCAGAGCCGCGACGCTGGTGGCATCGGTGTTGAAACCGCCGGCGGTGTAGCCCTTCGAGTAACTCACATAAGCATGCAACGGCTTCACGGGCGACCAGCTCAGCACCGCGCGCGGCGTCCACTCGTTCCAGGATTGCTCCAGACCGCTCAGAGTGAACGAGTTCGCGGCGCGGATGCGATCGGTGCGCGTCAGCGCCGCCGTCTTGCGATCCTCGGTGTAACGGACGCCCAAGGTGAGTTGCAGTTCAGCCGGCAGCTTGATCGTGCCGTCGATGAAACCGGCGACGCTGCGGCTGTCGACCGACTGGTCCGCCGCCTGATCCGTGACCAGCGCGCCCGTGCCCGCTGCGAACGCCCGGGTTTGCAACAGACGGCTCGCGTCCTCGTCGAGATAGTACAGACCCGCGACAACGCTCCCGAAGTCGGTTATCGGGCTTGCATAGCGGACTTCCTGCGTCAAGGCGCGCACGTCGTCGGCATCGTCGCTGACGAGTTGGCTTTGTGTCCCGCTGAGAAACAGATAGCTCGCGCCAACATTCGAGTAGATCTCCGCGGTTTCGGACTCACGCACGGCCGTGATGCTCGTGAGCTGTCCCCCGCCGACTTGCCAGTTGAGTCGCGCCGAGCCGCCCCGCTGGGTTCGCTCGAAATTCTGCTCGATGCCGAGTTCCGAAGTACGGCGATCGCCATCGTCACCCGCGCCGATGGACGAGAGCGTGCGCCCGCCGTTTTGATCGTCGCCGTAATCGGCCCCTAGCAACATCTCCAGCGAGTCGGCGAGCTGTACACGCACTTGTGCACGCAGATTCAGGCTGTCCTGATCGTCCTGTTCCCGACCGGTGAGCCGATCGCGTCCGTAGCCGTCACGCTCGCGAAACGCACCGGCTAGACGCAACGCGGCCCGGTCGCCCAGAGCCGCATCTCCCAGGGCTTCGACCGCATGCGTCGAGTAGTCTCCCGACGTGAGGCGCACTTTGGCGTCGTTGGTGAGATAGTCGGGCTTTCCCGTGTCGAGCACGATGGCGCCACCCGTGACATTCCGTCCAAACAACGTGCCTTGGGGCCCTCGCAGCACCTGGATGGAGTCGAGCCCGAACAATTCGAAATCGGCGGCGCTATTGCGGGGGATGAACACGTCGTCGACCACCACCGCCACCGGCTTGTTGACGCCAATCTGGGTGAATGTGTTCGAGGCGCCGCGGATCGCGATGGTCGGGCTGCTCTGGTTGAATGAAGACACCAGCAGGCCCGGCGTGAGACGTGAGATATCGCGCAGACGCTCGAGCCGATAGCTTTCGATCGCGTTCGGACCGAAACCGGTCACCGCAATCGGCACGTCCTGGCCGCGCTCGTCACGACGCTGCGCTGTGATGACGATCTCTTCGAGCTCGACGCTATGTTCTCGTTCGATGACGATCGTGCCCGCGTCCCCGACACGCCAGTGCAGTCCGGTGCCGGAGAGCAACGCGTTCAGCGCCTCTTCGACACTGACGTTCTCAGGAATCGCGGATGTTTTCTGCCCGCGCACGGCGTCCGCGGAGAACAGGATCTCGCGCCCGGACTCCCGCCCGAGTTTGACTAGCGCCGCACCGAGATCCGCGGCGTGCGCAGTCATGCTCATTGTCCCGATCGTCAAGATCGCGCCGATGTCTCTCGCGTAGCGCCGCTTCATATCGAACTCTCCGGAAACGAACCTGGTGTCTAGCCAGGAACGTGGCCGCTGCGCGCTTCCACACCGGATTTTTATGGAGCTTTTATGACAGTGCCGGAAGCGCTCGACTCCAGCGCAAGAGGAAACAATTGTGTCATGAACCGAGCGAAGCGCTCCGGCTCGCCCACGCGAAACGTGCCGCTGACGCGATACTCGCCGAGGCGTGGATCGGCCAGGGTGATGGGCCGATGCGTGTAGCGATTGACCTCGGCGACGGCTTCCGCGAGCGGCGTATCTTCGAAGGACAGCAAGCCCGAGCGCCAGCTGGCGAGGCGCTCGACATCGACCTGCTTCACGCTCACCGCGCCATCTGGACGAGACATCAAGGCTTGGCCGGCCACGAGCATTTCCGCGGCAGCGGCGAGCGTCGAACCCGAGTCCACACGCACTGCTCCTTCCAGGACAGACACACTGACCTCTTCATCCTCCACGCGCACATCGAACACAGTACCGACGGCTGTGACGACTTTATCGCCGGCATAGACGCGAAACGGCGTTGGCTGTCCATGCGCGACCGCAAACAGCGCCTGGCCGTTCAACAAGCGGACCTTGCGTTCGGCGGCCTCATACGCCACGTGAACGGCAGTCGCCGTGTTGAGCGTGACGACAGATCCATCTGCGAGGGGAACGGTGGATCGCTCTCCGATCTCCGTTACATACACAGGCGCCTCGAGGTTCGACTGTTTGAAAACATTCCATCCAAACGCGCCTGATAGACCGATCGCCAACACGCAGGCGGCCCATCCTGCGACCCTGCGCGCGCCGAAAGATCTGTCGACCGGCGCCGACAAAGCCGCCTCGCGAAGTTCCAAGATGTCAGGGTGAGCTGCGTGTCGGTCCATCTCCGTCAGCGTAGCCATCGCAGCGTAGTAAGCGTCCGAGTGTCGGCTATCCGCAGCGAGCCAGGCGTCCCGCCGAGCACGGTCTCGTTCGCTCATTGTCTGTTTCGCCGCGAGGGCCCAGGCGGCCGCGGACTGCGATATCGATTGGGCCTCAGCGGGTGACTTCATTGTGTTCATCGGTTCAGCCGCATGGTCAGATGAGTCACGGCCTTGAGCACGTGCTTTTCCACTGCGCTCACCGAGATGCCGAGCCGGGCCGCCACCTCCGCGTATCGCATCTGTTCCAGCCGCACGAGCAGAAAAGCGTTGCGGGTTCGCTCGGGCAGCTCCAGCAGCCCGGCCCGCAGCAACTCCAAGGACTGCTTGCCTTCGATGACTGCATCCGTGCTGTGGTCGGCCACCGCGTGCAGTTGCTCCTCGTACTGCTCGTGAGACTGACTGGATCGCGCATTGGCTCGGCGCCGATGGTCGATCGCCACCGAAGCCGCAGTCTCGAACAGATACCCGGACACATTCGCCATGCCCGCCAGTCCCTGCCGCTTCGAGAGCCGCACGAACACCTCCTGAATCGCGTCCTCGACATCCCTCTCCGGCAGCCGCCTGCGATGAAAATAGCGCGCCAGCGCCGGCCGGAACTGCTCCGACAGCGCGCTCACCAATTCCTGATCGGCCAACTCGACGTTCCAGCGGGGCGTGCCCATGTCTCCAGGAACGCAAGCCCCGTCGGTTTCCACAACACGGTCCATCCAGCTCGTGTACTGGATTTCAGCGTCTTTTTCATGACACTTTCATGTCACTCGCCAGGGCTGGGTAGCCGCTGCGCCGCACGAGTTCGCCTACCGGCCAAACAGTTGTTCCTGACTGCGCATCGTCAACGGCGTCGGCGGCTCGTCACCTTCGGCCTCGGCGCAACGCTGCGCGGTTTACATTTTTCGCCGGCGCCCTGGACACGCGTGTCATTCCAGCGAAGCGCGCGGCCGTCCGCTGACCGAAGTTCCAGACGAGCGACGGGCTCGCCATTTGTGACATCGATGAGAAATGAATGGCGCTCCCCACGGCGATACAGGTGATCTTCGCCCCATTGGCGAAGCGCGACGATGACGAGGAACAGCTCTCGACCCCGCTCCGTCAGGACGTAGTCCCGGTAGGCACTGCCATCTGAAGCCGGCTCCGTCGCGAGCACGCCGCGTTCGACCAGATCGCGCAGTCGGGCCGACAACATTCCTTTGGCGATACCGAGGCCGGTTTGGAAAGCGCTGAAGCGCCGCACGCCGTCGAAGGCGTCGCGGATGATCAGCAACGACCACCAATCGCCGATGACATGCAGCGCCCGGGCGACCGGACAATCCGCATCCGCCAAACTGATCCGCTTCGCCATCGCCGCCTCCGAAATCCCGTTTCTGGTTCTAAATTAGAACTAGACGTCGCGACACGCAAGTGGTCTTAATATAGGACCATTGGTTCGGTTGCGACACGCATGACGGAGCTGGCAGGTCATAGTATCGAGACGGATTGCGCCAGCTCGCACTCACGGCGCCAGTGCAGCGAGCTGACAAACCTTCTGCTGCTCACCCTGGCCATTACATGCGCGATCAGCGTCGCGAACATCTACTATGCGCAGCCGTTGCTCGCCTCGATGGCCGCCACCTTCTCGATCAGTGCCGCCTCCATCGGCCTGGTCATCACATTGACCCAAGTGGGCTATGCGCTCGGCCTGCTGCTCGTCGTGCCGCTCGGCGATGTTGTCGATCGCCGCAAGCTGGTACTCATTCAAACAATGCTTTCGGCGATGGCTCTGGTCGCTGTGGGCAAGGCGGACGATGTCGGTGTGCTGTTCGGTGCGATGATCGCTGTTGGGCTGCTGGCGGTGGTGGTGCAAGTTCTCGTCGCTTACACCGCGACGCTCGCCGCGCCCGCCCAGCGTGGCCGCGCGGTGGGAATCGTGACCAGCGGCGTGGTGATCGGAATTCTCTCCGCCCGTCTGATATCCGGCGTCATCGCCGACCTGGGCGGCTGGAGATCCGTTTATCTCAGTTCCGCTGCGCTGATGTTGTTCATGACCGTGCCGCTTGCCCGGCTCTTGCCTGCCAATGCCGCCACGCCGACATCAGAAAGCTACGCGAGCATCCTTCGCTCTATTCCCACGCTGTTCCTGCGTGATCGCTTTCTCCGGGCCCGCGCCGTCCTGGCTATATTCACTTTCGCGAGCTTCAGCACGTTGTGGACCGCACTCGCCCTGCCCCTGAGCGCAGCGCCTCTGTCCCTCTCGCATACACAAATCGGTCTGTTCGGCCTTGCCGGGCTGATCGGTGCGCTCGCCGCCAGCGGCGCCGGCAGCCTTGCCGACCGCGGACTTGGACAACGGACGACAGGAATCTCGCTGGCCCTTCTGACTCTTTCCTGGTGGCCCATCGCACTCCTGCCTTCCTCGTTGCTTGCTCTCGCGAGCGGCGTCATTTTGCTAGATCTCGCGGTGCAAGCGATTCACGTGACCAACCAGACCGCGATGTTTGCTGCGTATCCTGCCGCCCGCAGCCGCCTCGTCGGCGGCTACATGGTGTTCTATTCCATCGGCAGCGGCCTCGGCGCCATCTCGTCGACCGCCATCTACTCAGCTCTGGGCTGGACTGGCGTCGCTGCTCTAGGCGCAACCTTCAGCGCTGCGGGCCTCTTGTTCTGGTGGTTCACAGCACGCACTTCTCCCTCGTGACAGCCCATCTCAGGCAATCGACAGCGCCATCACGCCGATGCTGACCTCCGGCGACAAGGTCTCCAGTTCGATCGCCGTCACGTCGGTATTTGGATCCAGCGCGATGAGCATCACGGTGCCGCGGGTGTGCGAATCGAAGTCGATCGTTACGGGAGGGCGCTTGGGTAAGGCGAAGGCATCGCGGGCGTAGCTGTACTTGCCGTTGACGGACCAGAAATCGTGTGGGTGATGGATGGGATGCTGGGTTCGCTGGCCGTTTGCGTAGAGCACGGAGAGCCGGGCGTTTTCGATCTGCGCCTGCATTTGATTGGTGGTTCCCGATAGCAGCACCGCAAGCTGCCGACCGCGAGCAACGATGGGCAGTTGCCGAGAGGTCGGGTAGTTGGACCATGTGGAAGTGAGCGCGATATTGCGCGACTCGGGGCCGAGATCGAACGGGACGCCGTTCGAAGCGACAACGCGACCGCCGCGAGCGAAGCGGCCCATGCCGAGCACGGGTGGTTTGACGCCCCAATAGCTGTGTGTCCAGGCAGTCCAGCCGTCGATTCCCAACTGCGCCGAGCAAGGCAGCCGCGGTTCGAGATAGCGTTGCTGATAAATGGCGGTGAGTGCGGCGTCGAGTTTTCCTTCCAAAGAAAGCGTGCGCCACGCGTTTGTTGGAGCGGGAACAAGCGAGGGCGGCGGGGCGGTCGCGGGCGCGACTTCCAGCCGGAGTAACTGCCGCCATCGTGCAGCGCCGTTTGTCACATCGGCAAACACCAAGTGGCGACCGGCCTTCGCCACCACGCGACCGCGGAGGCGACCGTTTGAGATACGCGCATCTGAAAGCACGCCCTGAGGATCTTGCCAGCCGGTGATCGCACCACCCTCCGCCATCAGCATCACCTCGGATCCCGCCACGACCCACGTAAAAGAGGAAAGTCGCCCGGCGAAGTCAGGTTCGAACGGCACCTCGCCGGCGAGCGATCGCCCTTGCCCGGTATACAGAACCGCAGGACGACCAAGCCCCGGCTCCATGGTCGCACCCTCCGGAACGCGCGCGGAGGATCGCTGTGGCACGAGCAGCTCGATTCGCCAATCTCTAGCCGTGGTGACTGCCCAGCGCTCGCGTCCGCCATCGCGCCGGAACGACAATGTGAAATCGGGCGTGGCGAACTCGGCATGATCCCAATCCTCCGGCAGATTGGGCGCGATGCGAACGGTGTCGGAAGGTGCATCGGGACGCCACCCGAACACGCCTTCGACAATAGCGCGTGCGTACAGGCTGCTCGGGTCGCTGAAATCGGTAGAGGAATACGTGTTGCCAGGGGGCTCGCAGAGCAACCCGCCGGGCACCGCTGAACCGTACATGGATTGCAGATAGATCCCGCGCAACAGATCCCAACCGTCTTCAACCATGCCTACTTTGAATGCGGCGATGGCCGTGTGCAGCGTGTCGGCATTGTCGAGCTCGCGCACGGACCAAACATCCGGCACGAAATTCGATGTGTACACCAACGATCCACCGGCCGGCTGACGCACGCGCTCCAGACCCCAGTCGGCGTAATCGATGATCTGAATGCCTTGATCGCGACTGACCACGCCGCAGTCCACAGGGATGTTGACCGAATACAACGTCGCATCCTCATGCACGCGACGATAAGGCTCAGGCTCGATCGATTCGGCGAGATGGCCTCGCTCCGGCAACCACAGCACGCGCTCCAACGCCTTGCGGGACAGTTCAGCTCGTTCTCGATGAGCCTTGGCCGCAGCAGCATCGCCCTGTCGCTCCGCCATGCGTGCGGCCGCCTCGTGGCCGCGAATGACATACGACGTCGCATGCGACACACCCGAGCCGTAATACCACATCGAATCGCTGGCCCACGTGTTCAAGTAGGCTTCGTAAAGTCCATCGTTGTCTGGATCGAACAGGTCGCGCTCCCAATCCAGGTGACGCTGCAACGCTGGCAGCAGCGCTCGCTCCAGCTCGGGATCGGCCGTCGCTTCCCACGCGTGAATGAGCTGATCGAAGAACACCGCCTGCATGTCGTAACGTTTAGTGTCCACCGGCATGTGGCCCGCGCCCCAGAAGCGCGATTCCTTCGCAATGGGCAAGGTCAGCAGGCGTTCCGGATCCAGCACGCATTCGCCGCCACCGGTGAGCACCTGTGTCGGCAAGTAGTGGTCGGCGACAACGCGCATGCGATCGTGCCAGCCCAGTGAAGTGGAGCCGTAGAACGTGCGCCAGCCCAGGTACGGCATGTTCCAGGCCATCGCGCCATGAACCATCTTTGGCTTGTAAAAGATCGCATCCAGCACGGTGGTCACGCATGGAACGCTCGCATCCAGATAAGGGTCCGGCGTGCGACAACGCACTCGATTCGCAAGCATCTGCACGCGTGCCTCCGCCGCAGCGAATGCAGCGGGCAAATCGGCTGCAGTGAGCGGCGCCAACATTGCAGCGCCCGGCGTCGATTGCGTCACTTCCTGTTCCGCTGCGAACAGAATCGGCGTGGCCGCTGAAACACTCGCCACTGCTACCGGTAGCATCGCGGCCGACGTGACCGCAAGGCGCGCCGGATCGTTCCACATCGATGCATCAGCGACGCGAAAGGCAGCTCTCGTCGCTACGCCTCGCACGCGCGCGCGATCATCGGCGCGCGCAATTCCGAAGGCATCGCCCTCCACTCTCACGCGATTGCCGACACAAATCTCCGGCGCGAAGCTTTGCTCGAGCTCGTTCAGGTGAGGAACATACGAGCCACCTTGATGACTGTCGTGCGACTTCTGCACGGACGGATGCAGACCGGGATCCGCCTGTGCAAACAGATTTCCGTTCGAATGATTCAGCAAGCCGCCATAAAACAACAGTACCTGATCCTCAGCGCGCGCGTTGTCACAAGAGATGCGAGTGACGAAGCCCGAGCGCTCTTCAGCAAGCGGCATCACCTCCACTGTGACGATCAGATCGGCGAAGCGCGAATCGCGCACGACCCAGCGCTGCCGCCCGGCGAGGTAGCTCGCCTCGATCTCAGCACAATCGTGCAACCACGCACCTCTACCATCGCGCAACAACGCGACGGCGAAAGTGCCGAGCGGCACAGGCTTGGAAAGCAAGCGCACCAGAGGCCGATCGCCTGCGAGCGCCACGGATGGCCGGTGATATCCGTAAAGCGGCCGATTGCCAAAGCGTTTGCCGTTACGGATCGAGATACCTTCCGGCGTCGGCGTGTAAAGCGTGCCTCCCTCCCCGCCACGGCTCGGCGTCGGCAGCGCTTCCGCCAGCAACGACCGACGCCCAAGCACACCCAGCACAGCGCTGGATAAAAGAAAGGAACGACGACTCAACGGCATGAGGAATCTCTTTGCCTCGACCGGCCTACGCGCGGTCGCATGGCAGACGGGAATGTGCGAAATGGATGCTCACTTCCGAGCACCGCGCGCGACGCTGAACGGAAGCGGTCAGCTGTTGGAAGAGATCTTTGGCGGATCACGCATTGCGCAGTGAACGCTATTTTTGTGCGCGCGAATTGTCAACCAAGGATCACATTGTGGGACTGCTACATACATTCGTCCCACAACGTGGGCCAGGTCACCGTGGCTTGAGGGCGACCTCGACCTTCTCCAATACCGTTCGGTTCCCAGCCGATGCCGTCCCGGTGAATTGAAATCCGAAACCACCGAGGCTGCTGGAGACCTCCGGCAGCTTTGCACTGAGGTGAACTTCGTCGGGTAACTGGTAACTTTGCTGTGCACTTGTCTGCGGGGATCGAGTACTCACATCCGCCGAGAGCACGTTGCCAACCAGCTTCAGCTCAACATGAGCACCGGGCATGAAGACGGAGCTCTCGACATAGCAATCCGGGAAGATCGTCCGCACGCCGTTGACGTACTCGCTCAGCGAAACTCGTGTGGAGTTGCCGGACGATGCAATCGGCTGGTTGCCATTCAGCGGGTCGCTGGACAGTCGCTCGAAGCGTAACGCGTACCCCGTGCGAGACACGGGATCCCACTTCAGATAGATCTCGAGATACTGATCCGTCGCACTACCGAAGCCTTGCCCTCCGATCTTCTCCGGCGTGAGGCTCAGCGATAACGACATATCGGAGAACGGGCCGCGCGGCTGATAAAGCAGGCGCGCGCCCTGAGTGGTGGTGAGCAGCCCGGGGACGCCCGCTGCCCCGTCTCTATCGCCCACCACATAGGTCCATGGCTGCGCAGCCGACGGTGTCCAGGGCTGGCTCACATCGGACGGCTTGATCGTATCCGCATACCACACGTCGCTCTGGTTGAGCGCGTGCCCGTTCCAAGTGATATTCGCGAAGTCAGTGGCGATCACGAACGGCTCGGCGACATCCCCGCTCGCAATCGCTCTGGAGGTGGCTACCTCCACCGAGCGATCGGCGGCTTTGCTGAACTGATACCTGGGCGTGATCACCGCCGTCAGGTAACGACCGATATCGCCGCCGCTCAAACGATAGTTCTTGTAAGGAACATTGAGTGTGCTGACCGCGACCTCCACGGCCTTGTCGCCGGGAGCGCTTCCTCGGTACCACGTGATCGTGGACCAATCGGTGAACTCAGGATGGTCATAGGCGATCCGCAGAGCGGCCGTGTTCTGGCCGATCTCGATGGAAGGCTTGCCCACGACCACGGGCGCGGCGACCGTCCGAGGACGGATGTGCAACGTGACCTGGGCCACCAGACCATTCGGCGCAGTGGCCGTCACCACTGAATCGACGATCCTGCCGTTCGCATTCGGCCTGGCCCGCAGATGCAATCCGCCATCCCCAGCATTGCTCAAGTCAGTGAACAAAGACTCGTCGTACTCGAAGCGCACGGCATCGCCGGAAAAGAAGTTCTCGGGCTCGAACCTCGGCGTGATCACGACCTGATTCG
This sequence comes from Steroidobacter gossypii, assembly GCF_016801985.1. Classification (GTDB taxonomy): domain Bacteria; phylum Pseudomonadota; class Gammaproteobacteria; order Steroidobacterales; family Steroidobacteraceae; genus Steroidobacter; species Steroidobacter gossypii. The sequence continues at coordinate 302,637 of NZ_JAEVLS010000004.1, forward strand.
CCGGGTCGTCCGACGCCAGGGTGGTGACATCGGCGCTCAGCGTCATCTTGAATGCGGTGTCGCGCTGGTGCTGCTGGCCGGAGGGGTTCCAACCGTCGCTGCCCTTGAGCAGGTTATGCACGTTGTACTCGTTGCCGACTTTGAAGATCTCGAGCGCGGGGCCCGCCAGTGTCTGTGTGACCCGAGGATGGCGTGGATCGAACACGACCGGCGTGCCGTCCTCGTACACATTGTTGTAAACGTAGTGCTTCACGTCCGGTCTCTGATTGTTCTCCCAACGGATCTCCTGCTTGCGGCCCTTGAACACGTTGTCGATCAGTGCCCAATGGCCGCCGCTCTTGGCCCACCAGAACGCCGGGCTGTCGTTGTGAAAGTTGAAAGTGGAATTGAGGAATACGGCCAGCGTCGAGGATCCGCCGTAGGAAGGATGGCTGCCATGGAAGTCGAAGGTGCAGTTTTCGAAGACGTTGATCGAACCGCTGGCGATGGCGTCGTCGGTCAACTGGAAATAGGAGTTCCTGTAATAGGCCCGCACCGGCCGCATGGCGATCAGGTTCAAGAAGCTGACGAAGCGCACGTTCTCGAAATACATGCGATCCACCGGACCGCCCGCCGACGTGATCGTCTGCGCCTGCACCCTCGCATCGCTTCGTCTTGGAACGTTCTGCGACGGATCTCGCGGGAACACCAGATCGACCGAAGTGTAATTGCCGATCGTCAGGTTATAGGCGGAAAAGCGGGTGCCGACGCCTATCACGTTCCAGTTGCCGTTCGAACCCATGGTCTGGCCACGGTTGCCGGCGATTCTCACGTCATCCGCATTGCTCGTGAGACCCTTGAAGGTCAAGCCCGCCTGTGGAAATGAAATGCCGATGAGCCCCGGATGTTCGGGCGTATTGGCGTCGTGCGGATCCTTGTAGTCGTCGGTCCAGTAGACGCCCGGCGCGAAATTGACGGTGGTTCCAGCGGCGATTCCGGCCGCCGCGAGCTCCTGCAATGTTTTGAACGTCAGTGCCGTTCGCCTGGCTTCATCCAGGTAGGCATCCACGATCACGTTGGTGGGCGTCAACTCGAGGAACCGGGCCGTGAGCACCAGATCGGACTCGACGACATCATGCGCGAAGTCCCACATGTGGCCCCGCTCGTCGATGAACCAGCCGACGAAGTAGGCGTTGCCGCCCTTGCGCGGAACCGCCGGCGCCTCCAGCAGAGCTCGATGGTCGACCGCCACCTGCTTGGCGTCGCCAGCAACCACGTAGGTCACAGAATGTCGAGTCGGCGGTGTGACTGCCTCGTTGGCGCGACAACCGGCCAGAAGGGCAAACACAAACGCGATGAAGACGCCGGGAAGCCTCGTCCAGGCCGATCGATGACAGGTCATCCTTGGCAAGATACCCGAGCCTGCCCCGGGTTGCCCAGGTCAAAAACCGCGACCCGCGCGCTGCAGATGGACACAAAGCTGCTTATGATGCGCGCTGTTCCGGCCACAGCAGCGTAGACATTCATATGACTCGAAGACCGGCGGCGCTGGATGACTGAGGATTGACGTGGGGTACGCAGATCAGCGAAACAACGCAGATACGGCGCAGGCAGGCGACACGCCGAGTTTCATCTGGCGTTTCGCGGACGCCGAGCTCGATGAGGCCAGCTGGCGCCTGAGCGTGCGCGGCCAGCCGATCGAGCTGGAGCCGCGTCCATTGCAGGTTCTTCGGGAGCTGCTCCGGTCCGCCGGCGAGGTGGTGCGCAAAGATGAGCTGGTGGAGGCGGTCTACGGCCATCAGCATGTGACCGATGGCGCACTGAATCAGGCCATCAGCAAACTGCGCAGCGCGCTCGGCGATCGCGATCAGACCATCATCGCCACCGTGCACCGTCTGGGCTATCGGCTGGCGGCGCCGGTGCAGGTACGGGTCGCGTCCAGCGCTCAGGCCCAGCCGGTCACCCTGCAGGTCGGCGGCACGTTGCCGAAGCGCGATCAATGGGAGTTGAGCGAGCCGCTCGGCTCCAACCGCGGCATCGAGGTCTGGCTCGCGAAGCACCGCAAGCTCGGGGAGCAGCGCGTCTTCAAAGTCAGTGTCGACGGCGCGCGGCTGTCCTGCCTCAAGCGCGAAGTCACGCTGTATCGCATGTTGAGCCAGCAGCTCGGCGAGCGCGACGACTTCGTCAAGGTGCTGGACTGGAACTTCGAGCAAGCTCCTTTTTATATCGAATGCGAGTTTGGCGGCGCCGATCTGCTGCAATGGTGGCAGGCGCAGAACGGTGCGATCGGCGTGCCGCTCCAGCAGCGCCTGCAATTGGTGGCGGCGGTCGCCGACTCCATCGCCGATGCGCACGCGATCGGCGTGCTACACAAGGATTTGAAGCCCGGCAACATCTTGATCGAGGCGGCGGGCGACGGCAGCTTCCGCACGCGCGTCGCCGATTTCGGTAGCGCCCATCTGCTGCATCTGGACCGTCTGGCCCAGTTCGGCATCACGCAACTCGGCTTCACCCAAACTCACACACAAATGGCGAGCGGCGGCACGCCGCTGTATCTCGCGCCGGAAGTGATCGCGGATGGCAGCGCCACTGCCCTGTCGGACGTCTACGCGCTCGGCGTCGTGCTGTATCAACTGGTCGTCGGCGATCTGCGCAAGCCGCTGGCGCCGGGTTGGGAGCGCGATGTTCCGGACGAGGTCCTCCGAGGTGACATTGCCGCGGCGGTCGACGGAAACCCACAACGCCGCCTGGCATCGGCGCGCGAGCTTGCGCAGCGTCTGCGCCAGCTCGATGCGCGCCGCGAAGATTTGCGCGCTCAACAGAAGCTGCGCGAAAGCGCCGCGGAGACGGCGCGCCAACTCGATCGGCTGCGCGCGCGCCGGCCATGGGTCCTTACTGCGGTCACGGCACTCTGCCTGGGCCTCGCTCTGGGTGGGTGGTTCTATGTAGACGCCCTGAACTCCGGGCGCGAGGCCCGCGAGCAGGCAGCAATCGCGCAGGCCGTCACCGATTTCTTCAGCCGCGAAGTGCTATCCGCAGCCGCGCCTTACGAGGACATCGAGAAGTCGAACACACCGACAGTGCGCGAGGCAGTGGACCGCGCGCTGAGTCGCGTTGGCGAACGGTTTCGCGATCAGCCCGCGATTGAAGCCGCGATCCGCGCGACGGCCGGTGAGGTCTATGGTGAGTTGACGGATCTGCAGGCGGCGATCGATCAGGATCGCAAGGCGCTGGAGCTGTTCCGCGCCAGCCTCGGGCCCGATCATCCGCGCACCCTGCAGGCGCAGTACTGGCTGTCGCAGGATCTCACGGAGGCTTCGCGCTTCGCTGAGGCCGCGCAGCTGATCGCCGAAGCCGATGCGATGCGCGCCCAAATCGACGCCGACCCGCGAACGCTGTTCGCCGCCCATCGCGCGCGTTGCTATCACGAAATCTTGACCTCGGACTACGAGCGCGCAGTCGGCGACTGCGAAGCCACCCTCGCGAGCCAGCGCCAGCTCGATCCGAACGATCAAACCGCGTTATTCAAATGGCTCGCCAATCTGGCCACCCTGCATTCGCGCATGGGTCGCTTCGAGCAGGCCAATCCGCTGTTTGCCGAAGGGCTCGCGACCTTGCGCAGGGACGGCTCGGAGGACAGCCTGACGGGCGCCCGCTTCAAGAATCTCTATGCCATCAATCTCGTGCTGGAGCGCCGCTACGAACAAGCCGAGCCGCTGCTTCGTGAGGCATATGAAACAATGGTCGCGCACAACCCCGCGAATCTTTATGCGCACGAAACACTTGGGCTACTGGCGGTTGTGTATGCGCGCACCGGTCGGCTGCAGGAAGCCCTCGCGGCCAGCCGCACGAGCTACGAGAACTATCTGCGCGACGCCGGCGCCGATAGTCACTTCACGGCGCTCGCCGAGGGCCTGTTGGGGCTACACGAGTGCGAGGCTGGCGAGTGCGACAGTGGGATCGCACATCTCGAGTCAGCGCGAACGCGGCTGGGTCAACAACTCGGCGAACAACATCCACAAACGCAGCGGCTGCAGTTCTTCCTGGCCAGATCGCTGCTCAAGGGCAGGCGCCCGCCCGAGGCCGTCGAGCCTCTGCTCGCCACGCTCGACGCCGAAGCGCTCGAAACCGCATCTCCGGAGCGCGACTGGGCGCCGCGCCTCGATCTGTTGCGCGGTCGACTGTTGATCGCCAAAGGTCGAGACGCCGAGGCAGCGGCACTGATCGAGCCGGCCTTGGCTCGCCTTCGGCAGCTCGGCTCGGCGCAGACCGAGGTAGTCGCGGCGGAACAGGTGCTGGCACTCAGAGATCGTTGAGACGCGCGACCAGCTCGGCTTGGCGGCTAACGCCGAGCTTGGCGCAGATGGTCTTGATTTGTGAGCGCACCGTGCCGACGGCCACGCCTCGGGCCGAAGCGATCGCCTGGGGCGTCTCGCCCGCCCCGACTTGCATCGCGATCTGCGTCTCCGCCGCCGTGAGGCCATAGGCTGCCTGCACGACCGCAGCTCGGCGCTCGTTCGGCACCCTCGTCCCTCGCACGATGACCAGTACGCGCGGAGCGAACTCCGTTTCGAACTCCCGACGAGGCAACGAAACGACTTCCAGCACGAGCGGTGAAGCTTCGATGCGGCCACCGCGCACCACGATCATCCGGCGCCTCGGGTTGGCGACCCCGTTGTCGGCGAATGCCGCAGCCGCAATCGCGTCATCGAGCGCCTGCGTTTCCGCGGGGTTGTCCGTGCAGAGGCGCACCGATTTGAGGCATAAGGCGGCATCGGTCCGCACCAGCGCTTCCGCCGTGGGCGTGAGCGACAGCACGCTTCCCGCCCCATCGCAGACGAAGGCCGCAAGCGAGAGCGCTTCCATCGCGCCGGTGAGAACGGCAGCGGCCTCGGCGGCCATCTGAGCCCGCACGGCGGCCGGCAAAGTCGGCGTGACGCGGACGATGACTTCACGTTCCGCGCTCGAGGGCTGCTGCACGGAATGGCGCGCCGAGCCGTCACGCAAGTCTGTGAACATATTCGCTAGCCTCTGGAGCCGTGGTGTCAAACGGGGCGGAATCCCGTGTCCCGCAACCCGATCAACCGTAAGCCCAGCAGCGGCGCGAATCCTCACGGAGTTCTCACCGATTCATCACGGCGCGCGAATGGCGCGCGCCGTCAGCTTTTGGTCACCTCTGTTGTCCCTCCATTGCAAACTTCACCCAATTGAAGTGGGGGTCAGCAGTCCGGCGTGCTGCTCTCCTCATCCCGCTGATCGGCCGGCAGGCACACCGACGGCTCCAACGTGCCGAACAGGCTCACGTCCGGATCGTACGAGCCCCAGTCGATATCGAGCCCTGTCTCCAGCGTCCCGGTCTGGCTCTGCAGGGTCCTCACCAGCGTCTCCGCCGGCGATGTGAACTGGATCTCACCCAGACCCTGGAATTGATTGAAGCCGGCCAGCGCGGCGAGCGCGCTCTGGGAAGCGAACTGGTTCAAGGTCGTGTTCACGCCCGCGGTCGGCGATACTGCCGGGGCGCGACTCGGATCGTCGGGGTCGATGCTCTGTGGCACAAACAGACGCAGACTGTTGCCTGCGCCGAGCTGGAACTCGATAGCGTCGGTCGGGCTGCCGATCAGCCCTCCGGTGGGATCGGTCGTTCCGGCACGCAACTCGGCCGCGCGCGCGGTCACCGGGCCCGCGCCCGGAGCGGCGAAGATATTGCGCCCCGCTGCGAGCAGCAGCCGGTCGCTGGCGCTCACGCGGTTGAGAATCAGATCGCCGGTGCGGGTGAGCAATTCGATATCGCCGGCGTCCCCGCCGGAGGCCTGCACGTTCACGCTTTGCAAGCCATCCGCCTCGTCGATGAAGATGCCGCCCCCGGTCGTGGTGGCGCTCAGTGTTGCCACCTCCGTGTCCAGTCGCCCGCTGCTGTTCAAGGTCGTGCCCGACAGCGTCGACGCAGCGCCGATCGAGCGCGCATTGAGCGTCAAGGCATTGGCAACCAGGCGAGTGGTGTCGTCCCCGTCGTCGGCGATCGCACCCGATGTTGCCGTGAGCGTGACGGCGTTGGAGGCGCTGACGGTATTCACGACGATGTCGCCAGTAGCGCTGGCCACGTCGATGTCACGCGCGGCGCTCACGTTCACAAGCGTCAGACCGTTCTGCTCACTGATGTACACGTCGCCCGTGCTCGCCACGGCGTTGAGTGCATCAATATTTGTGTTGAGCCGTGCGTTGCTCGCGCCGATCGTAGTGGCTGCAACGGTGAGCGTGCGGCCGGAGACCAAGTGACCTGCAGTGCCGGAGATCGCCCCTCGGCTTGCAGCCGTTCCTGCCGTCAGCGTGACATCACCGGCGCGGCCGTTCACCGAACCATTCAAGGTGATTCCGCTGCCAGCGCCGCCGGCCGTCAGCGTGACTCCATCACCGTTGGCCGCGGCGACAGTGAGCGAGCCATTGCCCGTTTGCACATCAACGGCGCCTCCGATGGCGTTCGCGGTCAAGTTCAACGCGTCTGTTTCGGCGATGAAGATGCCGCCGTTGGTGCTCGTCGCATTGATCGAGGCGACGGTCGTGTTCAAGCGCGCGCCGCTGGCGCCGATCGTGCCGCCGGTCATGGTAAGCGAGTTGCCGGTGATGCGAACTCCAGCGTCTGCGACGATTGCGCCGCCGCTCTCAGCCGTTCCGGCTGTTAACGTCACATCGCCCGCGCCGGCGTCAACTGCTGCATTCAAAGTGATGCCGTTGCCTGCTCCCCCAGCCGTCAGCGTCACGCCGTTGCCAGTAGCTTGCGCCACCGTGAGCGCCCCGTTAACGGTGGCGACGTCCAAGGCTCCGCCGCTTGCGTTCGCCGCGAGGTTCACTGCGTCCGCTTCAGTGATGAAGATGCCGCCCCCGGTGGTCGATGCATTGATCGCGTCGACGTTCGTGTTCAAGCGCGCGCCGCTGGCGCCGATCGTGGCGCCGGTCATGGTGAGCGAGTTGCCAGCGATGTGATTGCCGACGCCTCCAACGATCGCGCCACGGCTCGCAACTGTTCCCGCGGTTAAAGTCACATCGCCCACGCCGGCGTTCACCGGGCCATTCAAAGTGATGCCGCTGCCGGCGCCGCCCGCGGTGAGCGTCACACCGTTGCCGCTGGCGGCAGCGACAGTGAGCGAGCCATTGTTCGTTTGCACGTCGAGCGGGCCGCCGATCGCACTGGCATTCAGATTTAGAGCATCCGCCTCGATGACGTAGATTCCGCCGTTGCTGCTCGTGGCATTCAACGAGGCAACGTTCGTGTTCAAGCGCGCGGCAACCGAGCCGATCATCGAGCCGGTCGCGGTGAGCGTGCCACCGGTGATCTGATGCCCCGCGCCCTGGATGATCGCGCCTCCGTTTGCAGGCGTTCCCGCCGTCAAAGTCACATCGCCCGCGCCCGCGTTCACCGCTCCGTTCAGAGTGATGCCGTTGCCAGCGCCGCCAGCGACAAGCGTTACTCCATCGCCCGTGGCCACATCCACGTTGAGCGCACCGTTGGTCGTGCGCACGTCCGTCATTCCATTGGTCGCGTTCGCGGTCACATTCAACGCGTTCGCTTCGGTGATGAAGATCCCACCGTTCGTGCTGGTTGCATTGAGTGCATTCACATTCGTATTCAAGCGCGCCGCGCCTGCGCCGATCGAGGAGCCCGACATGACCAGCAGGTTGCCGGTGATCTGATTGCCTGCGCCCGCGACGATCGCCCCACGGCTTGCAGGCGTGCCCGCGTCAAGGAGCACATTGCCGGCGCCGGCATCCACAGCGCCATTGATAGCAATGCCGTTACCGGCGCCGCCCGCTGCAAGCGTCACGCCGTCACCAGTTGCCTGAGTCACCGTGAGCGCACCATTCGCGGTGGCGACGTCGACGGCGCCGCCGCTGGCGTTGGCCGTGAGGGTCAATGCATCCGATTCGCTGATGAAGATTCCGCCGTTGGTGCTCGTTGCGTTCACCGCGGCAACCGTCGTGTTCAAGCGAGCGGTGCTCGTGCCGACAGTGGAAGCGTTCGCGATGAGCGTATTGCCGGTGATGTGAGCACCGGCGCCCGAGACGATGGCGCCGCGACTCGCGACAGTTCCCGCGGTCAATGTCACATCGCCGGCGCCAGCGTTTACCGCGCCATTCAGTGTGATGTCGTTGCCTGCGCCGCCAGCGATCAGAGTCACGCCAGTGCCGGTGGCCGAGGCGACGGTTAGCGATCCATTCGTAGTGCGAACATCCGCCGCCCCGCCGGTCGCGTTCACCGTGACTGCAAGCCCGTCTACTTCGCTCACATACACGCCACCGCTCGTGGCGGATGCCGTGAGCGTATTCACCTGGGTGTCGAGCGCATTGCCAGCGTCGCCAAGCGAGGCTCCGGAGAGCGCTGCGCTATTGCTCACGATGCGGGTGGCATTGTCGCCGTCATCGGTGACCGCTCCGCCCGCAGTGAATGTGATGTTGCCGTTGCCGACGTCGAGCGTGCCCAATGCCACGCCGTCGGTTTCGTTGACCGTCAGATCGTAATCATTTTCGAGGCTCGCGCTCAGCCGAGCGACGGTCGTGTTCAAGATCGTTGCGCCGCCGGCGGCGCCCGAGCGGAAGTCGAGGGTTCCCGCCGAGAACGAGAGCTCGCGTGGATTTGCATCATTGTCGACCACATCGGTCGCGCCACGCACCAGTAAATGATCCACCGGCTGATCGGTGAAGCCGATGCTCGCAGGCACCGTGAGCACGCCGCCCGAGCGCAGGCCGAGCTGGGTGGTGTTGTTGCTGCCAACATTGATGGCGCCAGGCGCAAGACCGCTGACATTCAGATCACCCGCCGACTGCAGCACGATGGCGCCCGCACGGTTCGATCCGCTGCCCAGCGTAATTGCGCCGGTGGACAATGTCGGCGCGCCCGAGAGGTTGAGATTGATCTGACCGTCGGCGTTCGTCACCGTTGCAGTCAGCGCGCCGTTGGTCTGTACGTCCAGCGACGATCCCACATCCGCATCGTTGGCCGCGTCGAAGTCCACGACCGTGCCGATATTGCTCGTCGCGCTCAGCGACACGTTGCCGCCGGAGATCACGGTCGTGTCGTCGTCATCATCAACAAGGGCGCTTCCGCTCAACGTCACTGCGCCGCTTGCGCTGATATTGCCGACCACAACGTTGCCGGCTGCCGCGCTCAGCGACACCGTGTCCTGCGCGGACACATCGTTCGCTACGATATTGCCCGTCGTGCTGGTCACGACGACGTCGCCGCCCGCGCCGCCCGCGCTGACGTTGGTCAGCGTCAGGCCATTCGCCTCGCCGATGTAGACGCCCCCGTTTCCGGCCGTCGCCGACAACGAGTTCACATTCGTGTCGACCTGGCCCGTGCTGCCGGCTGCGCCGATCGCGCCGTTGGCATTCAATGTCAGATTTCCAGTCACGACGATACGCGTGCTGTTGTCGCCATCGTCGACGATGGAGCCCGTCGCAGCGGTCAACATGGCCGCGTTGGTCGCGGTGATGTTGGAGACCTCGATGTCGCCGCCTGCCGCGGTCAACGACACCGTGTCCGCCGCCGTCACGCTGGTGGCTACGATATTGCCTGTGGTGCTGGTCACGATGACGTCACTACCAGCGCCGGCCGCGCTGACGTCGGTCAGCGTCAGGCCATTCAACTCACCGATGTAGATGCTGCCCGCGTCCGCTCTTGCGGTCAGCGAAGCGGCGTCGGTGTCGATCTGGCCCGTGGCACCTGTTGCGCCGATCCCTGCGCCAGCGTCTAACACCAAACTTCCCGTGACGCTGATCCGCGTGCTGTTGTCACCGTCGTCCAGGATGCTGCCCGTCGTGGCCGTCAACGTCGAGTTGCTCGAGGTGATGTTGGAGACCACGACGTTGCCGGCTGACGCGGTCAATGACACCGTACCCGCCGCGGTCACGCTGTTCGCTACGATATTGCCCGTCGTGCTGGTCACGACGACGTCATTGCCAGTGCCGACCGCGTTGACGTCAGTCAGCGTCAGGCCGTTCGACTCACCGACATAAATGCTTCCCGCTGTGGTATTGGCGGTCAGTGCAGCGACGTCGGTATCGATCTGACCGTTGGCGCCAGCAGCGCCGATCCCTGTGCCGGTTAGAGTGGCCGTGGCCGCGGCGATACGAGTGGCATTGTTCGCGTCGTCCCTGATGTAGCCGGCCGAAGCGGCCAGGGTCACCTCATCCGTTGCGCTGATGGCGCCGACGGTGATATCGCCTGTGGTGTTCGTGACGTGCACGTCGCTACCTGCGCCTGCCGCGCTGAGGTTAGTCAACGTGATGCCGTTGGCCTCGCCGATGTAGATGCTCCCGCCGCTGGCACTTGCAACGAGCGAGTTGACGTCGGTGTCGATTTGATCAGTCGCCCCCGCCGCGCCGATCGCGGCATTGGCATTCAGCGTCAGCGCTGAGGCGGAGATGCGCGTGGCATTGTCACCATCGTCGACGATGGAACCTGCGGTGGCTGTCAGAGTCACTTGATCGGCCGCAGTCACGGTGTTCACGACGATGTCGCCCGTGCTGCTCCTCACGTTCACATCGCCGCCTGCGCCGGTCGCGTTAACGTCACTGAGAGTGACGCCATCGGCTTCGCTGATATACACGCCACCAGCGTCGGCCTCGGCCGACAACGAGGTCACAGCGGTATCGATCGCACCGTTCGCGCCCGCGGCGCCGATGGAGGTGCCCGCGCTCAAGTTCAGAACTCCGGCGCTGATACGTGTGGCGTCGCTGTTGTCGTTGGTGATCGCGCCGGTCGTGGCGGTCAGCGTGACGGAATTCGTCGCGGTCACGTTGCCCACCACGATGTCGCCCGTCGCGCTGGTCACAACGATGTCGCTGCCGGCCGCGAACGTGGTGGCGCTGGTCAGCGTCAGGCCGTTCAACTCGCCGATGTACATGCTTCCGACACTGGTGCTGGCAGTCAGCGAAGTCACGTCCGTGTCGATCTGACCGGTCGCGCCGGTGGCGCCGATCGTGTACGCACTCAACGACAACGCGCGGCCGGAGATGCGAGTCGTATTGTCGCCGTCATCGACGATGGTGCCGGAGCCTGTGGTCAACGTGACTGCATCCGCTGCATTCACCGTGCCCACGATCATTTCACCGGACGTGTTGTACACGTACACGTCATTGCCAGCGCCCGCCGCAGTGATGTTCGTCAGCGTGAGGCCGTTCAACTCGCCGATATAGACGCCGCCCGCGCTCGCGGTGGCCGAAAGCGAGGTCACGTCGGTATCGATCTGTTCATCCGCGGCGCTCGAACCGATGGCCGTGCCGGCAGTCAGTGTCGCAGTTTGAGCTCTGATGCGAGTGGAGCTGAAGGTGTCGTCGGTAATCGAACCCACGGTGGCGCTCATCGTCACCGAATCCGCCGCAGTCACGCTGCCAACCACGATGTCGCCCGACTCACTGGTCACATGCACGTTGTTGCCAGCGCCCAAAGCGCTCACATTGTTCAGCGTGAGGCCATTGAGTTCGCCGATATACACGCCTCCGTTTGAGGCCGTGGCGATGAGCTCGGTCACGTCCGTATCGATTTGACCATTCGCAGTGCTCGCGCCGATCGCAGTGCCGCTCAACGTCAACGTAGATCCCGCGTAGATGCGCGTAGTGTCGATGCCGTCGTCCACGATCGAGCCCGTCGTGGCGGTCAGCGTGACCGTATCCGTGGCGCCCACCGCGCGGGCGACAATGTTACCCGTTGAACTGGTCACGACGAGGTCGCTGCCGGCGCCGGCGGCTGTCACGCTGGTCAGCGTGATGTCGTCCGACTCGCCGATGTAGACACTGCCGCTACTGTTGACGCCGAGTGAGTTCACGCTTGTGTCTATCTGCCCCGTCGCAGTCGCCGTGCCGACGCCTGCGCTCGCACCCATCGTCAATGTTTGAGTGGTGATGCGCGTCGTGTTGTCGTCGTCGTCGAGGATGGAGCCTGCGCTCGTGACCAGAATCACCTCGTTCGTGGCGGACACCGTTCCCACGACGATGTCACCGGTCGTGGATGTCACGTTCACGCGATTGGTCGCGCCAGCCGAGCTGACGTTGGTGAGGGTAAGGCCGTTGAGCTCGCCGATATGGATACCGCCGTTAGAGGCGGACGCAGTCAGGGACGTGACATCCGTGTCGATCTGTCCGGTCGCGCCCAGTGCGCCTATCGCGCTGCCGGCGTTCATCGTGAGAGCGCCGCCAGTGATGCGCGTCGTATTGTCGCCGTCGTCGAGCACCGAGCCGGTGGCCGTGAGATTCACGGCGCCGGCGCCCGCATTCAGTGTTCCGACCGTCAGCGCTCCACCGGAAGCGGCGGTGATCGCATTGCCGGACACGGTGCCAAGCAATTGCATGCTGCCGTCGGAGTTCAATGTAACCGCGGCATTTCCCGCGGAGAGCGTCACACCGGACGCGAGCCTCAGCTCACCCCTCGGTGCGTCATCGCCATTCGCACCCGTTGGCGTCGCGGCGTCATCACCTGCAGTAAACTCGATCACGCCGTCGTTGGTGCGAACGTCGGCGTTGATGAAAATGTCATCGCCCGCCTGGAAGATCAGTCCGCCGCCCGGCGTGGTGCTCGCGCTGCCGTCGATCGCATCGGTAACGGTGATGTCGTTGTGCGCCTGGAGCGTGACGGTGGTGCCGGTATCCAGGATGTCCGTGATGGTGCTCGGGGCGATGGTGATGTCATCTGCCGCGTCTTCAGCGAACGCGTAGTCGTTCGCGGCGCCGTCGTCGCCCGTGTCGCCAGCGAGATCGCCCTCGCCCCCAGTTGCGATGATGATGTTTCGTGGATCGAGCAGCAGCTCGCCGGCGAATCCATTCGCAGCTGATAAGTTGGCGGAGCCGCGGAACAGTAACGTTTCCTTGCCTGACACTTCGGCAAAGCCGCCGTTGCCCGACAACGCGCCGCCGCGCGCGGAGATGGAGCCACCGAAGCGAGTGATCTCATCCGCCCAGACGATGACGCGGCCGCCGTCGCCATGAAGTCCGGCATCCGCGAGAATGCTCGCGTCCGAGCTCACATAGGTGCGCGCGGCATTCATCACGCCGGGATTCTTGCCCTGGTAGTCACCGCCGATCAGCGCAGTACCGCCATCTGTCGCGCCTGTAACGTCAACACGCGCGGCGCCGAACAGGCCAACTTGTTCGCCCAGCATCTCGACTCTGCCGCCGCTGCTCACATCATCGCCAGCGGACGCATCGAGAACGCCGCTTGAACGCACGGTACCGCCCGCACCGATCAGACGAATCGTTCCACCGCTGTTGTCGATCCGCGCCGCGCGCACCACGCCGGTGTTGTTGACGAGATTTGCAAACACGTCGTCGACTGCTCGGGCGGTCAGCAGCACCTGGCCGCCGTTCGCCTGGATGACGCCGGCGTTCTCCACCGCGGCGCCCGCGCCGGAATTGTTTGTGAGCAACTCGCCGTCCACTTCGAGCCGCAACAGGCCATCGCCCGCGAGGTCCAACGTCGCCGCGCGTCCCGCCGCGAGATTCACTGTGCCGAAGTCGGCGATGATGCTGCCGGTGTTCGTGACACGGCCGCCGAGCAAGGTGACGGAGCCGCCGTTGGCGGCCGTGATGGCGCCTTCGTTCGCGATCGCTCCGACATCCGTACGTGACGTGCCAAACGTATAGCGCCCGGTCGCCGCATCGAAGCCGATCACATCGAGCGAGCTCGCGACCAGCGATCCGACGTTGAGCTGCGCGGAGGCGCCGAACAGCATGCCGTTCGGGTTCACCAGGACGACCTGGCCGTTGGCGTCGATGCGGCCGAAGATCTGGCTCGGGTTCTGATCCAGAATGCGATTGAGCGCCACCGACGAGGAGTTCGGCTGTTGGAAGCGCACGCTTTCGTTGGCGCCCACATCGAACGTGTTCCAGTTGAGCTGCACGTGCTGCGAGGCCTGATCGATCACGGTCGTGCCCGCGGAGGGCGTCGAAATCGTGGCTTGCCCGTCCACGACTACGCCGCCGGTGGGGCCGGCGAGCGCCACCGACACCATGCTGAAGCCGAGCAGTGCAACCGCGGGCGCCGACAGGCCGGAGCGGCGACCGCAGATCATCCGCACGGCTTGCATCAGTCGCGTGTTGGCGGGCCGTTTGTTCATGGACCTAAATCCCTTTTGTTAGTTGGCGCGCGCGAGCTTCAGTAGCTGGCGCCGATGCGGAAATAGAACTGCGGGTCGCGGTCGTTGCCGACCGGGCGATTCGAGAGCGGCGTCGCGACTTCCAGGCGCGCGAACACACGACCGGGCACCGCGAACTGCAAGGCGCCGCCGGCGCCCGAGAGCTCCACGCTCTCCTCCTGTCCGGACAGCAACGGCGCATTGAGCCAACCCTTGGCGTAATCGGCGAACACCGACAGCTGCAACAGCTGACCCCACGTGTAGCTGCCAAACGCCGGACGCTTGGCGATGCCGGGCGCGCCCAGGATCAGCTCGACCGAAGCAACGCCGCCACGTTCCGCGAGCACTTCGGATACCGAGTACGCACGCACGCTATTCGGGCCGCCGAGGGAAAACTGTTCAAGCGACACGAGCGGATCGTCGCTGTACTGACCATCCACACGCAGCAGCACGGATGTGTTCTGCGTCAGCCGCTGCAGACGCTGGATCTGCAGCGAGATCTTGTCGAACTCGCCCGAGGCGCCGAAACGGCTCGCTCCGCCGACCGCCGCCGCATCGTAGTCATCCAGCGAATCGAACAGATCTTTGAAGCCATGCGTGTACGACAGCGTGAAATGGTTCATCCCGCGGAAGCGCGTATCGATCCGCTCCCACTGCGCGTCGACGCGCGCCGTCGTGAGCTTGTCTTCGTAGATGGCCGTCGGGGGCGCATCGAAGGTCGCGCTCTTCACGTTGAAGGCGAGTCCGATGCTGGCCGAACCGAGTCGGCTGCGCGGGAAGTCATGGCGATAGCCGATCTCATCGACCTGCGTTTCACCTTCGGTGTCCACCGCCACGAGGCTGGCGGAGCTAGCGCCGATCGTGTACGTGTTCGTCAGATGCAGCACGCGCAGTGAGTCGCGCGGACTGAACAGAGGGATTTCATAGTCGAGCCCTCCATACAGGCCGTGAGTGCTGCTATCGGACTCGTCCACCGCATACAGCCCGATGAGCTGCAATCGATCCGCGCGGCGCAAAGGATCGTTGAATGTGAAGACCAGCTGGCCGCGGTACTCACCCGCGAACTGCGAGCCGTGATTGTCGAGCGCCGTTTCCAGCTCGAACCGATCTTCGGACTGCACGCGCACTGTCAGTCGGCTCGTGCCCACTTCGCGCCCCGCGCCGAGCACGCCGAACGCCGTGACGCCGGGATAGTTGGTCAGCGTCAACAGCGCCGACTCAATCGAGTTCTTCTCGATGGGCTGGCCCAGCAGCGCGTCGAACGGTCGCTCCAAGACGTTCGCGCGGTAGCCGCGGTTGCCTTCGACTTGAATCTCCGCGAGCGTGCCTTCGAGCACCTGGACACTCACCTCGCCTCCGACAACCTCCTGCTCGGGCACGAACGCCTGCGCCAGGATGTAACCGCGCTCGCGATAGTACGTCGCAACCTTGCTGGCAACTTCCTGCAGTTGGTTGATGGAGAAGCCCTCGGGGGGCTGCTCGAGCCGCGCCGCCTCGAGCAGCGACGTAGCTTCCGCGATGGTCACTCCGTGCGCCGGTCTGTCGACGGCGCCCACCAGTCGAAACGCCTTGACGACGATCCGCGGTCCTTCATCCAACCCCAGCGGTCGGTCATACACGCGAGGAATGGTGAACAGATCCTCACGGGCCTCAACCTTCGGCACCGCGGGCTCCACACGTGGCAATGCGCCGCCTGGTGTCGCCGCCGGCGGAACTTGCGCGGCCGCCCGGCCCATCGCGGCGACCGCCAGGGTGACCGCCAATGCAGTCATCAATGTTCGATTCGGACGCGCCACGTTTACGGTACCTCTCGCAATACTCGGAAGCCGGTCAACGCATCACGCGTGTCGGAAGGCAGTCCCTCGCGCATCGACAGCCGAAGTTTCGCAGCGCCGTCGGCATACGATCCGCCGCGCGCCACACGCATGTTGTTGTTAGCAGATGAGCTCACGGCGGCGCCGTCGCTCGGCGCGCCGCTGTAATTGTCAGCCCAGGCGTCCTCGACCCACTCGCGCAAATTGCCGAGTGTGTGCATCAGCCGAAAATCGTTGTCGTTGAATTTTTGGCTGCGAGGCGCTGGAGCG
Organism: Steroidobacter gossypii; assembly: GCF_016801985.1. GTDB lineage: Bacteria > Pseudomonadota > Gammaproteobacteria > Steroidobacterales > Steroidobacteraceae > Steroidobacter > Steroidobacter gossypii. Next base: position 318,823 of record NZ_JAEVLS010000004.1, read on the forward strand.
GTGAGATTCGTCAGCATCGAATAGTGCGCGTCGGTCGGCGACAGCTTGTCGCCGCCTGGCACGAGACCAGTTTCTCCGGCCCGTGCGGCGTACTCCCACTGCGCTTCGCTGGGCAGGCGATAGCGAAATCCCGTCGCGGTCGACAGCCACTCCACATACGCCCGGGCATCCTGCCAGCTCACATTCGCGACCGGATATTCGTCGCCCGACCACGGCTGAGCGGCGCATGACCGGCCCGTGGCCTCGCAGAACGCATTGAACTCCGCCTGCGAAACTTCATGCACGGAAATCGCGAACGGCTCGCGGATCGTGACGCGATGGACCGGCTGCTCGCTCGCGGCGGCAACGCTGCCCATGTCGAATTCGCCCGCGGGAATCAGCGCGAGCTGCGGACCGTTCTTCCCCGAGGGCAAAGTGTCATAACAGAACGGACGCCGGGAGCGAGCGAGTTCGGGACGGCAAGTGCTCTGACGAGGCGCTGATGCCACCGCGGGCGCCGAGTTCGGCGCTGCCTTCGAGACAACATCGCTGTTTGTCTTGGGCGCGCTTGTGTCGGCATCCGATTTCTTCGTGCGCGGCGCAGGCGGCGCATCTGCAATCTTTACTTCTGACTGCGCAGCAGACACGGACTCGGATTCGGAAGTCCTGAATCGATTCACCGTGTCGGGCGCGGTGATACGAATCGCAGCATCCGGCGAATTCAGATCCAGCCCCACGGTAACCGCGAGCGCCGCAAGCGGGCTCGACCGCGCAGTGAGCGGTGTTTGCACCAGCGCCTGTTGTTCCTTGACGCGCTTGCGCACATCGTCGACGAAGCGTTGAAACCACGGCTCGCCCGCGACCGCGCCGATCTGCGCTTGGCCGAGCTCGAGCAATGTGACATTCAAGTGGGCGACGATCGCATCACTCCAGTCGCCGCGTTGAACGAACGGCTGCACCACGTCGCGAACCGGATTGGTCGGCGCGACCGAATCGGCGGCGACCTGCTCGTGCGGCGTCGAGGGGCGCACAACCCACCATGCGGCCGCTGCGATCAACAGCAAAGCCACCGATGCGATGATGACTCGCGGCGCTTTCGTCGGCCTGGGAGGCGGTGCGGCCAGGGTGCTTTTTCTGGTCGGCGCCGGTGCGCCCGCTGCGCGGCCGAGCGAGCGCGGCTGAGTGACCGCCATCTCGTCCATCGCATGCAGTTGCAGCGAGTCGAGCAGCGGGGCACGTAGCTTGCGATACGTCGGGAGATTGAGCCTGCCCTCGTGATGATCCCGCGCAAGAGCGCGCAGACGGGCTGCGAGATCGGCGCTCATAGGTGCTTCACCCTATCTCTCGCACGACACGCAGACCGGTGACTGCATCGGCGGCTCCCGTGTGCACGCGCCTTGATTCCGGCGCGCACGCCGACATGCTGTCGCTGTAAGCACCGCCGCGGGCCGCGATGAAACTGTCCCCTACCACCAGCTCCTGCGCGTTGCCGAGATAGTTGTACAGGCCCCATCCGTTTGGCTTACCCGATTGCACAGGTTCGAGCGCTACGCCGCGCACTTTCTTGCCGCCGATCTCGACCGAGCAATTGATGGAGCTGACATCGGCGCTGCCGCCCTGCCCGCTGACCGCATAGGTCCACTCAGCATCGGTGGGCAGTCGGTACACCGCCCCGCTCACGCTCGATAGCCAAGCGACGTAGTTCTGCGCATCTTCGAGCGAGATGCTCGTGACGGGTCGGTCCGCCGCGCCCTCGGGCGCTTTGCATTGGCCGCCGCGCTCACAGTAGAGCGCGTAATCCGCGATGCTGATCTCGGTACGTCCTACCGCGAACACCTTCGTCTCGCCGCCCTCAGGAATCACGACGAGATCGGGACCACGGCCGCCGCCATCTAGCGTGTCGTAACACACCGCCTGCCTGCGCTTGCCATAGCCGGCCAGTTGCGCGGAGCACGGGATCTCCGACTGCATGCGCGTCGGTACAGCGACTTCGGCAACCGGCGCGGACTGCCGAGCGACGGCAACCCGCTGCGTGTCCTTCGTTGTGGACTTCTGCGGTTGCGGCTCTGCCGTCTGATCGTTCGCCACTGGATTCGCGGGTTCGTCTCCCGTGGTGGTTGTCGTGGCCGGCGTGTTTGCAGGCGCGAGATCGTCTGGCTTTGCGGACTGGTTCAAGCTGTCGAGGATGGCTTCGCCGGCGAAGATTTCTTTCATCGCGCGAGTGAGGCGCTCGGATTGAGCCGCGTCACTGCTCGAGCGAATGCGCGCGATCAGATTGCGCGCCAGACGTTGCTTGACCGCGGCTGTCTCGGCGGCATCGAGTCTCGCCAGCCGTTCGAGTTCGCTGCGCGTGGCGCTAACGTCGATCGTGTTCGCGGATTGCAGATTGTTATCAAGCGCCTGATACCGCGCGAAGCGGTCGCGCGCCTCGCCGATGCCCGCCATCGACGGCGCGACTTCGTTGGCGCGCGTGGTGAGCATGATGGCGTTGGCGTAGCGACCTTCCTTGGCCGCGATCGACGCCAATCGCAGATACGCTCCGCCGATCGCCTTCGGTGCTTCGTCGGTAAGGTATGCGTCGTCCTTCGGCAAGTTCTCGCGCAGCTCTGCCAAGGACGCCAGCGCCTCGGTGACTTCGTTCGCGCGTGCTTGGAGCAGCAGCTTGTTCTTGAGCGCTTCCACCTGCGCGAGACGATCACGCTGTTTCGCGGCAGCTTCGCGTGCGGTGCGCGCTTCAGCGAGCAATTGCTGCTCGGTCGACAAAGCCGCAGCTTTGGGCGCATAGGACCGCGCCTGATCGAGCATGCGGCCTGCTTCCGCCAAACGCTGGGCCGCGCGCAGCTCTCGCGATTGTTCGATATAAACATCCGCGGCACGCGCCTTGACCTGCACGACGTACGGATCGGCCGCGGGGACATACACGGCCAGTCGGTGCAACTCCAGTTCGAGTTGCTCGCCCCACTTCGCATCTTTGGCGCCACTCTGCAGCAGCGCGTCGATGCGGGTCTTGATCTGCGCGACGGCAGTATCGCGCGCCGCGGCAGCGCCCTGCGCCGATGCGAGCCGGTCGCGCTGCTGATTGACGAATGTTGTCGGCAGCAGGTCGGCATTGCGAGCGACCAGCTCCAACGCCTCGGCATGCTGACCGTCCTTGGCGAGCTGGGCACTCTGCTCACCCACTTCGCGCTGTGCGAGTTGCTGAACGCGAGCGAGCACGGCGCTGTTCGGCGCGATCGAGCGCAGTTCGCCGATTTCGGCGCGTCTGCCTTCGAGGTCGGCGAGTCGCGCTTGACCGTCGAGCAGAGTGGCCAACGAACCTTCCAGCGTTTGCGCGCGCGTGGCGAGCTGCTGGTCGTTCGCTGCCCGCAAGGCCTGATCGCGCAAGTCGGCGAGCATCGCGTCTCGAGGATCGAACGACAGACCCGCGGTGACCAGTGCTTGCGCGAGTGCTGGATTCTTCGAGTTCAAAGCTTGTGCGGCGGAGAGCACGAATGCGCCCGGCAGTCGCGGATCGCGCAGCAGCCGATTCTCGGCATCGATGCCGCGCAGCGCCGCGAGCACCGTGCCGATGTTTGGCGTGCCCTGCTCATCGATGAGCAGGCCGCGTTTCAAGTAGTCGTCGAATTGGTCGCTCAGCCGCTTGATCTCGTCGTTCTCGCGCGCCACCAGGCGATCGTCGAGATCCTTGACGGCGAGAGAATCCGGCAGGAACGACTGCAACTGCGCGAGCAGCCCGCGGGCGCGCGGGTAGTCGACGTTTGGGCTGTTCGGGTCCGTCGCCGCATTGATGCGATTCTCAAACAGGCTGATGAGCCCGGTGCGAGCGCGATCGTTGAGCATGATCGCCGCGCGTTGTTCGGGAGTGAGCGCCTGCAGTTGCAGCACCACGGCGTCGAGCTCCGCGCCATCGCCCCTGGCAAGCGTGTCGATCAGCGCGCGCTCACGGCGCTTGGCCAGATAGCCTGGCGTAAGCGTGCCGACGATGACGAGCACCGCAATCACTGCGGCTGCGGCGCCGATGTGAGCGCTCGGGCGGCGTTTCCGCGGCAGCAACTCATTGAGGAACTGCAGAGCCGATGCCGTGCGCTGCTCGCGATCGAAAGACAGACCGCGCTTCAGCGCCTTCCATTGATGTCGTTTCAGACCGCGCGGGCGCTTTGCAACCATGTGCTTGTCGCGAGCCTGCACGGCGGACAGACGGTTGAACGGATGCTTGCCGGTCAGCAACTCGTAGGCGACGCACGCGATCGCGTAGACGTCGTCGCGCGGATCGGGCTCGAGACCTTCGATCATCTCGCAGCTTGCGTACGTCGGCGTGAGGGCACCGAGCGTTCCTGGATCGAACAACGTGGTCGAGCCCGACACGTTGTCGGCACGCTTGGCGGCGCGCGCGATACCGAAGTCGAAGACTTTAACGACGCCGTTTTTGGTCAGGAATGCGTTAGCGGGCTTGAAGTCCGAATGCACCACGCCCTGCTCGTGGGCGTAGGCCATGGCGCGGCACATATCGCGCGTGAGTCGCAGCGCGTGCTCGACCGGCAGACCGGTTTCTTCGTTCTCGCGGATGACACGGTCGAGCGACTGGCCTTCGAGCAGCTCCATGACCATGAAAACGTTCGCGCCGTCGCGATCGAAGTCGTACACCGTCACGACGTTCGCGTGCGCGAGATGCTGCGCTTTGCGCGACTCGCGCTGCAGAGCTTTCAGCGACTCGGGATGGCGTCTGAATTCGTCGTTGAGCAGCTTGATCGCGACGTACGGGTTGCGATCCTGCGCTTCTTCTTTGCGCAGATCGCGCGCTTTGAAGACCACGCCCATGCCGCCGCGGCCGAGTTCCTCTTCGAGAACGAAGCGATCTTTGACGACGCTGCCGCTGGTCGGCACCGCCGTGTCGCCGGCCCACAAATTGGGATCGGCCCAGTTCGAACCCGTCGGCCTCGAGCCCGTCGGATAGCCCGTGCCGGTCGGGTATCCCGTGCCGGTGGCTCCGGTCGGATAGCCCGTGATGCCGCCTGTGCCGGTTGCATTGCCGGCGTAATGAGCGCCGCCCGTACCCGTTACATTTCCTGTGTACGGGCTCGCACCGGTTGCATTCCCTGCGTGAACGTTTGCGCCAGGCGCAAGGCCGGGGCTGGCTGGGGGCGCAGCGCGCGGCGCACGGAACTGCGTAGCGTCGTTTGCGACCGGTGGCGACGCCGGCGCGGCCGCGGGCGCGCGAAACTGTGTCTTGTCCCCACTCGCCTGCGGCGGAGTCGCAGGCGCAGGTTCCGGCGCAGCAGCCGCAGACTGACTCTGTTGAAACGTTCGGATCGCCTGAATGAGCGCCGAATACGTCTCACCCGACAGGCGTCCACTACGGTAAACCGCCTCGATGTACGCGCCGTGCGCGGCCGCCAACTGCGGCTGACGCGTCAGCCCGAGCGTGAGCACGCGCTCGAGCTCGGCCACATCCAGCTGGCCGCCCGCATGCGCATCGAGAGCTTGCCGGAACTCGTTCATGCGCCGGAGAACTCCACCACGATGACGGAAACGTTGTCGCTACACGGGCCACCCAGCGCCTGCTTCATCAGCGCTTTACAGGCGCCCTCGGGATCGTTCGCGGTCAAATGCTGAGCCATGTCGTTCTCGGAGAGTTCCCGGTACAGCCCGTCGCTGCACAACAAGTAACGGTCTTTATTGCGCAGCTCGCGTAATTCGATATCGAGATACAACTCCTGCGCACCGCCCACCGCGCGGGTGATGACATTCGAAGCGGCGCTCGACTCGGGCGAGCCACCGTCGATCGCTTCCTGCGCTTCGCTGTGATCACGCGTGATCTGCTCGATGACGCCGCCGCGGCTGCGATACACGCGACTGTCACCGGCCCACACACTGATGCAATGTCGCTCGAACGCGAGCAGCGCGACGATGGTGCTGCCGCTCATGCCGGCGTCGCTCACCAGCGATTCGGCGTACAAGCGTCGATTCACTTCGGTGAGTCGGTCTTCCAGGTCGTCGAGCAGTGCGCTGGGCGAGGCGCGTCGCTCGAAGCCTGCCAGCGATTCGACGATCATTCGACTCGCCACGTCGCCGGCGTTGTGCCCGCCCATGCCGTCCGCCACCACCCACAGGCCGCACGACGACAGATCCAAGATCGAATCTTCGTTGTGCGCGCGAACGTTGCCCTTCGAGGTGGCCGAAGCTCCGCGCCAGGTGAATCCGATCCGTGAAGGTGTAGCCATGGTCGACATACTCAGCGCCTGCGCAGGCGCGCGTCCGCGGCGAGCTTCTGCAAGTGATCGTTGTAGGCACGCGCGAACTCTTCACCGAACAACATCTGAAAATGCGCCTCGCGGTCGCGGTCGATCTCCTCGAAGCGTTCGCGGTACAGCTCCCAGAATTTGCCGCGGCCACCCAGACCGAGCAGCGCGGTGCGCTTCAACTTGCGCTCGTAGACTTCTTCCAGATGCGTGGGATGAAACTTCGCGAGCATCGCGTTGAAGGCGGCGCGTACCCCAGCCAGCACGGCCGCTTGATGAAACGCGGCGTCCTGAAATCCTTCCTCGAAGGCTTCGACGGGCCCGAGGTAGCCGGGATTGCGCTTCACGAACAGGTTGAACAGCGCGTCCTCGGCGTTCATCGAAAACTTCAGCGGATTGTTTTCGACGGGCTTGATGATGGTCAGTGGCAAGCGGAAGGTGTTCTTCACCTCCGCGCGCGACTTCAATACATCCATCAAGCCCTGCACCGCGATGCGCAGGACCGTGCCGAGTTGTTGTTGGATCGCCGGATCGACGCGCGCCGGATCCAGGCCCAGCGACGTAAGAAGATCCGCCGCGCCGGCCGCGACTGCAGGCTGCGGAGTTGGAGGCGGTGTAGGTGCAGCCGCAGGTGCTTGCGCCGGTGGCGGAGCGCTCGGCGGCGGCGTGTGACCCACAGGCCCGCGATTGAAACTCGTGGGCTCCCAATCGTCGGGAATCAGTCCGGCAGCCGGGATCGCCGGCGCGGCCGGTGGCGACGGAGCAGCCATCGGCGGTGGCGGAGGTGGCGACACGGGTATCTCGGAGCGGCCCGCGCCCAGCGCCGCGAGCGGATCGACGGTGCCGAGCCCCACGCCCGGCGGAGTCGCCGGTGTGGTGTCGATGAGCTGCACGATGATTTCGAAGTCGCCGATGTACAACCGATCGCCGTCGTTCAATCGCACGGGCGCGGCGCGCGACACCGCCTTGTCCGGCGCATTGAGGAACGTGCCGTTCGAGCTCGTGTCCTCGAGATAGAACGCGCCGCTCGCAAACCGCACGTTCGCGTGTCGGCTGGAGACGAAGCTATCCGGATCCGGCAGCACCCAATCGTTGCCGGCGACGCGACCGATGGTGCCGCCGCGCTCGTCGAACACTTTGTAGGCGGTCGCGCCCAACGCCGCCGCCTGAGAACTGATGATGCTTAGTGCCAGCAACATGACGTCAGGCCCCAGAGAGAGAAGAGTCCGTGAATCGATGGGCGGCGCCGACACTGGACCAGCTCGATCCGGCCCAATCGCCGGACAGCATGGCGCAAAAGGCGGACGCTTCCGGCAATCCGCGCGAGGTCAGCAAACTCGCGCCGAGCGCACTGGAACCTTCGCTCCACCACAGCGTGAGCGGCTGTGATGCGCGACTCATCTCTCGATAGGCGAGCACATTGATCGCCCGCTGCAGGGACTGCGCGGAGTCCAGCGGCACATGCCATCGGTCCGCCTGGAGGGGAAACGAGCTGTCGCGCATCGCATTCATGAGCGACGCCGACTCGCTCGCGTTCTCTGCCGTGAGTGGCGCGCGCAACTGCGCGACGCGCTCGTCGAATGTGTCGATGTCGAGCGCTTCAGCTTCCAGAGCATCGAGGACCACACCCTCCGCGGCTTCAAACCAAGCGCTCCCGCCACAGGCCACGTCGAGCGGACAAACGCCGGTTTGGAGCGCTGCAACCACAGTGAGGGGGAAATAACGTCCGACCCGATCCACGCTTGGCACGAGAATGCCCGCGTAACGATCCTCGCCGCACACGCCGGAATCGAGCACGAAACGCCACACCGGGCCGGTGAGATACGAGTCGAGCCACGCATCCTGCAAACGTTCCTTGCTCGCGTGCATGCACTCCTGCAGCCACGCGTCCCAGACTTCCACGAATGGCATGGGTGCGCGCCGCTGCAGGAAGTCTCCCCTGCAGGGAAGTTTGCCGTAGAAGCCCGGCTCGTTCGTTGTGCCGTTTGCGGTGCCCATGGTTGGTTACATCGCGCAGCGGAATCCCGCGAGTTCGTCACGCACGAATGGATTGCGGATGGACGCCGCGTCGAGCACCAGCTGCATCGATTTGCCGCCGGCCGCCATCGTCACATTGAGGCGCGTATCCGACACACGCTGGACTTGCGCCTGATCGAGCAGCCGGAACCACGCCCACGGCCCCTGGCGCACGAGGCTCGGGCCACCGCCGCCGGCTGATTCGAAGACGATTGCGGCCTGACCCACCGCGCCGCCCGGCCACGCCATCGAGCTGCTCTGCTGCGGGCCGTGGCGATACTCGAAGCGCTGGCCGTCGAGCTCCAGACTGAAACGAGTAACCGCGACGTCGAGCGAGCCAGGCGTAAGCGTGAAGCGAGCCTCCGGCTGCTGCGAGCCGGCTTTAAAATAAACATCGCGAATGCGACGCGCCTGCTGGAACTGTCGCAGCATGGCTGGCGATCCACCGATGGATGCAGCGCCTGCGCGCCAGGTCCACGGTGTGCGCGATACATCCACGAGCGCGGCGAGATTGTCGCGGAAGAATGTATCGAACGTGCCGTTGTGACCGAACACGCGACCGAAGTCCTGCAACGGCACATCGTTGGCACTGCTGCGATCGAGTGGATAGCGGCCTTCCACCAGCTCACGGCATTCGCGCAGCACCTGTTCTTCATAACGACGCGACAGATCGCCACGGGCCTGGCCCATCGCAATCGATTCGCTGCGCGCGCCGATCTGCGCAACCATGGCGCCAATCGGCTCGGGCAACTGCCGCGCCTGCTGTTGCAGGCTCTTCAGCGCGTCCGCCTGTCCGGACTTCACCACCGCATCCAGAGCGCTCGTGTCGCCCAACCCCGAGCCGATCGATTGCATCTGCGTATGGGTCTGGGCGAGCTTGCCGAGCACGGCATCGATCGGCGCCGCGCCCGGCGGTCCTTGCACCAGCGTGCGAATCGACTCGAAATGTTTGCTCACTGCGGCGCCGGGCTCGGCCGCGCCCGGCGGCGGAGCACCCAGAACGTTGGCAAGCTGCGTCGCCTTCGAGGCAAGCCCCGCGACTGCTGCGCCGGCCGCACCTGCTGGCGGCGTCTCCGCGGCAGGCTTCAACAAGTTTGTATTGTCAGCCGCGGCAGTGAGGAAGCCCTTCAAAGGCGACGCCGGACTGGACAGGATGCCGAGCTGTTCCGTCAGTTCGGCCGCGCTCGAAGTCGGGCGCACTTGCACATCGCGCAGCACGCCATCCCAGGTGCGGATGTAATCCTGCTCGTACAGGTTGATCATTTCGTGCAACAGCACGCCGCTATTGCGCGCATCGAGCAGGTTGCCGCCGAACACCCAGCCATCCGCGGCGAATTGTTTCAGCAGCTCGTATTTGCCGGTGCCGTTCACTTCCTGGAAAACGTCTCGGGTGTAGAGCGCGGGAACAGGCTCGGCCAGCGCGGCGCCGCTGGTGCGCACGAGCACCGCCTCGGCGCTCGGACCGGCGGCGAGATCGAGCCGTAAAGCCCGCTTCTCATCGGCTGCGTAACTCAGCTTGAGTCGGCTGTACATCAACACCGGCAGTGATGCGGTACGCAGCGCGTAGCGCGCCTGCTCGACGAGCTGGGCATCCACCTGCGCAAGACGCATACCGTGCTCGTCGGTCAGTAACTGCGCGAAGTGCTCGCCGAGACGCTCACGCGTATTCGGATCCTGCGGATACATTCGGCGCAGCTCGATGTCGGCCAGCATGCGCAGATGCTCGACATCCCGATGCTCTGCATCGCCGAGCATGAGATATGCCTTGAGGTATTCGTAGAGCCGATCCGGTGCGGCAACGCTCGCACGAACTTGCTCCGCGAAGCGGGCAGCCATCACCGGCAACAGGACATTGTTCAGCTCGCGTAGATACGCTTCGCGCGCCGCTCCGCCCAGCGCCTTGCCCTGATACAAGCCCAGACGCATACGGAACGGCACATCGTTTCGATACTGCTCGGCGGTGTTTGTCACGTCGCGCAGAGCGTCCAGCCGCGGTAACAGAGCTTCCGCGGGAAGCGTGGCTGCATTCGGGCCGAGGCGAGTTGCATCGAGCGTAGCTGCAGAGGCGCCGACAGTGTCGACGTACGTCGCATTCGCCTTGTAACTGAGCGCCAGGCCTGCCAGACCCAGCACCAACACCGCCCCGCATGCGACATACGCGGCCGCCTGCAGGCCGAACTTCCACAATTGCAGTCGGCGATTGACGCCAGCGAGACCGGACTCCTGAAATACGACGTTCTTCAGCAAACGTTCGATGAAGAACGCTTTGCCGCGCCCGGCCGCGGCGGGTGCGACTGCGGCACTCACACCGAACGTGCGCGCGATGCTTCCCAAGACGCGATCGACAGGTGTGCCTTCCTGCGTGCCGCTGGTGAAATACACACCGCGCAAGAGGATCTGCTCTTCGAAATCCGTGGTCGTGAACACTCGACGCAGCAGATCGTTGAGCAGGGGACCGAAGGCCGCCATCTGCTGCGGGAACGCCAGAATGCCGACGCGCCGGCGGGGATCGCGCTCGCTGTCCATCCGCGGCAGCACGCGCTGTTGCAGCCGTTCGATCAGACGCTCGAACTCCTTCTCGAACGTCGCGGGCGCCTGTCCGGCTTCCGTGACCTCGATCGGGAAGGTAGTGCCCCACACCTGCGCGCGCGCGTCCTGCCCGAGCTCGTCGAAGAATTCGGAGAAGCCCGCCACCAGGTCGCACTTGGTCACCAGGAAGTACACCGGCACATCGATGCCGAGCGTGCGCGCGAGCTCGGCCAGCCGCTCGCGGATCGCGATGACGTGACGCTCGCGCTCCTGCTCGCTCGATGTGAGCAGGTCCGAGGCGCTCATCGCGACGATCACACCATTAATGGGCTGCCGGCTACGGAACTTGCGCAGTAGCTGAAGGAACGCGACCCAGCCGGCGGCGTCGGCGCGTGAGTTGGAGTCCTGCGTCGTATAGCGTCCCGCGGTGTCGAGCAGGATGGCCTTATCGGTGAACCACCAGTCGCAATGGCGCGTGCCGCCCACGCCGCGCAGCGCATCTTTGCCGAATTTCTGCGCGAGCGGAAAGTTGAGGCCTGAGTTGACCAGCACCGTGGTCTTGCCGGCGCCCGGCGGCCCGATGATGACGTACCACGGCAGCTCGTAGAGATTTGCCGCGCCTTTCTTTTTCGACTTCTTCAGCGCGTCGATGGCTTCCTCGAAGCGCTTGCGCAATTGCGCGGCATCACCCGCGCGCGCTTCGCCAGCATCGCCGTCCTGACCGCCCGCCCCTTGCGCCACGACTTCGTCGGCGAGCTTGCCGCTCGCGCGAGCGCTGCGCAGCTGTTTCAACAACAGCACGACGACTGCGACGACCACCACGAGCAGGATCGCGACGATCCTTTCCAGCACGCCGTCGAGCGGCCTGAGGTCGGCGAACGCGAAATACGGACCGGCGAACCAGATGAACGCGGCCAGCAGAATCAGTCCGATGGCCAGCACGAAAGAGCGGCTCTTGAGCAGCGCGAGCATGTCAGCCGTCCCTGCGATGAATGATTTCGACGCGCCGATTGCGCGACCGGTTTTCCGGCAGGTCGGCCGGCTCGAAGCGCGGTTCGAGCGCGCCTTTGCCGGCAGTCTCAATGCGACCACCGTTCTGAATATCGCGCGTCAGCAGCTCGGCAACTTGCACGGCGCGCGCGCGTGACAACTCATAGTTGTCTTTGAAGCGCAGCGAGCGCAGCGGTTGATTATCGGTGTGCCCGATGACGACCACGCGACCGGGAACCTGATTCAATGCCGCGCCGATCTCGTGCACCAGGCTCGCATAGCGCTGGTTGATCTGAGTGCTGCCGGAAGCGAACAGATCCGGCACTGCGAGAGTGATGGCCGTGCGCCCGCCCGCCTCATCGAAATAGATCTGACCGCTCGCGATTTGCGCGCTCAACAACTCGCGCAGCCCACTTGCCGGCAGCGGCGCGGCGACGCTTGGCGCGTCGAAAGATTCGAGGCCCACACCCGACAGTGCAGCGTTGACCGGATCGGTTTGCGCGCGCAGCTTCGAGTCGAAATAGAGATAGCCGCCGAGCAGCACCACGGCGCAGGCCGCGGCGACAATCCACAGCGGCACGAAGCGCAACACGGCGTTGCGCCGGTCTTCGACGCCTTTCCAGCGCGGCGACAGCTCCGGCTCCACGCCATCACGCAGACCGGCGATGCGGCCATACAGAGTCTGGCGGATCTCGGCAAGGCGCGAGGCCCCCTGCGGATCCAATCGATATTTGCCTTCAAACCCGAGCGCGAGACACACATACAGCAGTTCCAGCAATGCCAGATAGCGCTGCGGCGTGCCGGACACTCGGTCCAGGATCTGGAAGAACTTTTCGCCGCCCGATGCCTCGCGATGGAATGTCACGAGCAACGATTGCGAGGCCCAGCCGCCCTGCGCGCCCCACGGTGTGTTGAGCACGGCTTCGTCAACGACGGTGCACAACGCGTAACGTGCAGCCAGCACGTCTTCAGCAGGAATCTCCGCGCGACGCGCGCGATCTTCAAACGCGCTCATTTCCTGCATCGCCTGGCGACGCAAGGCATCTATGTCTGCAGGCGCGATCTGTCCGCGCAATCGGCCAGCGAGCAACAACAAAGGCACCGCCGCTTGCACCAGCGGATTCACCGCCACGCCTGGCAACTGCGCGATCGCCTCGGAGGTCGCCGGTGCATACGCGCCATGCTGACCCGCCGCCGCATGCGCGCCCGGCGAGAGTTGACCCGCCCCGAATCCTCCTGACGAATGCGGTGTAGACGCCGACCCATATCCTCCTGGCGCAGGCGGAGCCGAGGCCGACCCGTATGCTCCTGACGAAGGCTGACCAGACGCCGCCCCATATCCACCCGACGCAGGCGGAACGGATGTCGACCCGTATGCTCCTGGCGAAGGCGGAGCAGAAGGCGAACCGTATCCTCCGGGCGAAGGCTGCCCGGGCACCGCGCCGTATCCTCCGGGCGCAGGCTGACCCGGCACGGGCGCGTATCCACCCGGCGCAGGCTGGCTTTGCGGCGGCGTGGGCTTGCGCCCCACGCCGGGACGCGGCCGTAAGATTGTTACATCGCGTGGCGCGAGCGGATCGTCCGGCGTGTTGTTCTGGCTCATGCGCTCACCCGCGGATTGCCCAGAATTCCATGGCGAGGTTCGGGAACTCGCCGGCCTGATGAATGGCGATGCCGCCCGAGCTCTTCAGCATGCGCCACAACTCGTTGGCGCGATCCAGCTCGAAATAGGCGAAGCCCGCGTGATACGGAATCTGCCGAGGCGCGACCGCCATCGCCTGCAGACCGATGCCGGGTAACTGCAAATTGACCAAGTCGCGGATCTTCTCGACCGGACCGATCTTGAGCTGCGCGGGAAAACGCCGGCGCAACTCTTCCGCCGGCATATCCGCGTGCGCGGCGAGCACGAACGCCGCCGTATCGAACAAAGTCGGGTCAGCCACGGTGGCGACACTGATGCCGAACTTCTTGTGTGCCAGAGGAATCGCAATCGCCGTCTGCTCCATGACCACACTCAGACACGAGCGCAGCGCGTTGATCACGGGCTCGAAGCTCGCGTTCAACGCATCGTGGCGATACGGAGGAAACTGCGGCGGACGACGCGCGGCGGCGGTCAACGTCGACAGCTCACCGGTCATCTCGAGCAGCAAGCGATACAGCTCTTCCGGATGACACACAGCGTTGGCGGCGAGATGGGTCGCGACCGGCGCATAACGATTCACCACCTGCAGCATCAGGAAGTCGGCGATCTCGGCCGCGCCGCCCCGACCTGTCGCCACGGCGCGCGCCGCAAGCGCTTCGCCGCGTTGATGCAGCAGGCCCTGCAATTCCGTGAGGAAGGTTGCGAGACGTGAGGCCGCGCCGGTCTTCAACACTGTCGGCATGAATCGATCATCGAGCACGACTTGTCCGTCGGCACGACGCTCGACGACATGCGCAAGCGGAATCTGCGCAAAGTCCTCGCGCGGTTCGTTTTGTGACATCAGACGGGTGTTGAGCGCGCCGACCGTCAGCTCCGTGGCGACCGCGGAGTCGGAGTTAATGTCGCGCGTCTCGTAATCACGACTGCGATAGCGCGTCAGCTCCACGCCGTTCGGCTGGCGCGAGGACAACAAAGCCCCCGACTTCTTCAACGGCACCGCGAGGCAGATCAGTTGATCGCGCATTTGCGCGCCGATCTCGAGCGGCGCCGGCAGCGGCTCGTTCTCCGGCATCGTGAACGGGGTGCCGTCTGGAAACACCCCGCGCGCGCGACGCAGACCGAGCTTGCCGATGGCGAGCAGGTCGCGCTCGATCTCGACTTCCGTGAAGCCCCAGGAATACGCGCGCAGCCCGGCGACGCGCCCTTCCAGGTGGCTCTCCAGGTAGCGTTCCTGCTGCTGGAAATGCTGTGGCCGCAGGAACAAGCCTTCGGACCAAACGACGCGATTGTTCTCTGACATGGCTCGGTTCTCAATCTTTGACGGACAGCGCCACGGCGTTCTTGTCGACGGTGATCGTGACGCCATCTTTGCCGAGCAGATCCATGAGCGTCTTCGCCGGCGCTCGCGTCAGCGCGCGCCACTGCGCGGCGCGAATGTCACGGAAGGCCGCGAGCACGCCGAGGTAGCTCGTCTGCGCATTCAAAGGAATCTCCAGTTCGCGCGTCTCGCCGGGCGAGAGCACATACTCTTCGCGCGCGACCAGGCTCTCGCCGAGCACTTCTTTTTCCTTCGAGTACAGATCGAAGAATTCAGCGCCGGCGAACGCGCCATCGGCGCGCAATTGATAGACACGCACCACGATGGGCGAGGAACGGCCGGATTCGTCGGGATTCACCTGCTCGCTCGCGACGAGGCGCGCACGCGCGGGCTCGGGCTTCGGCGGCTTCGAAGCGCATGCCGAGAGCAGGCATGCGAGCAAACATGCAACCAGTCGAGGCGTCGAACGGAATAGCGCTTTATCCATTGCCCCACCTCAACGCGGCGTGCGCCCGCGCTTGAGCACCGCGAGCTGTTGTTCATAGGCGCGCGCGAACTCCTCGCCAAACAACCGGCGAAACGTTTCATCGCGGTCCGCGGCCATTTCTCGAAAACGCTCCGTGTACATCTCCCAGTGCCTGGCGCCGCCGCCAAACAGGCCGCGCCGCCCCTGCCTGGAAAAGACCTCTTCCAATTGCTCGGGATCGAAGCGGCTCATCAAGTGATCGAAGCCGGCGCGCACGCCGACCAGCATCGCAAGCTGATGAAAGCGCACATCGCTGAAGGCGTCGTCGAATGCTTCCTGCGGCGGCAGGTACGCCGGATTGCGCCGGCCGAACAGATTGGCAAGCGCATCCTCGGCATTCGCCGCGAACTTGAGCGGATTGTTCTCAGAGACCTTGACCTGCGTCACCGGCATGCGGAACTCGGTCTTGATCTCCGATCGCGCGCGTAACACCTCGATCAGTCCTTGCACCACACTGCGCATGATGGTGCCGAGGACGGCCGATGTATCCGAAGGAACAGTCGCAGGATCGACGCCAGCCGCGCGAAGGAAGGCATTCCAGTCGAACGCCCCCGCATCGCCTTCGCCAGCAGATGCAGCTGCAGGCACATGCGCCACCGGCGCAGGACGCGCGGGCGGCGGAGTCGGCGCTACGGGCCGTGAACTCACCGCGGGCGAGACGGCCGGAGGCACAGGCGGCGCGGGCTGCAGTTTCGATCGATTGAACGATGTCTTATCCCAATCTTCCGGAATTGCCTGCGAAGCGCTCGGCGCGCCGAAAGGTGCGATGGGCGTCGGCGCAAAGTGATCGGACAAGGCGGAGGAATGATTCCACGGCTGATCCGGAATGCGCGGCGCGGGCGCTGGAGCGGCGCCGCCCAGATTCAATTGTTTGAGCGGATCCAGATCTTCCGCCTGAGGCAGATCGATGAGGGATGCGACCGGCCGCGCCTCGGGCGGGTTGACCACCGGCATATCGAGTGGCGCAGCGGCGCGTGCCGGCGCGGCGGGCGATTCCACAGGCGGCGTCGCCGACGTCGTGACGACGAGCTCGAACTCGTCGATGAATACCTTGTCGCCGTTCTTGAGCGGATAAGGCTCGTTGCGCGGCAGGACCAGCTCCGGATTGTTGACCGCGATGCCGTTGGTGCCGACGCCCTCGATGAAAAAGACGCCGTTGATGAAGCGCACCGTGGCGTGATGACGGTGCACGCCCACGCCGGTCAACACCATCTGGTTTTCGGGCGCGCGCCCGATCCGCCCGCCATCGACGGAGAACACCTGGCGACGCGCGCCGCCCAGCGCGGCGGCATTGGCGCTCGTAACTTCGAGGGTCAGGTACATGACGAGCGCCTATACCCGAACCTGTTGTTGTGACTTCCCGGGAATCATTTCTTCTTAGCCTCCGATCAGCACGGTGGGGCACCCCGCCACAATCGTGCCGCCGTGCGCCGTCGAATCTCCCATGCGCGCAGCGGGCTTGTTTTGAATCAAAACAGTCGCGGACCCCATCACGATCACGTCTGGCGGGCCGACACACACGCATTGGCTGCCGAGCGTGGCCGCCGGCAGTCCGCCGATCAGCACGGTCGGCGCGCCGGGCGGCAGCACCGGGCCGCCCACATGTGGAATCGGCGGCACGCCAGGCGTCTGCATCGGGCAGGTATGCATGTCGCTCACGCGCGCCGCGGGTTTCATGCAGTCCCTCCTCCAGCTCCTGAGCCGGATCTTGCAACGGCAGGACCGAAGATCTGTATCGCACGCGTCACGAAAACGTTGATTGCCGCTACATAATCGGCGCCGCGCGCGGCGGTGAGACGCAAGGCTGCGATTGCAGCTTCCGCCGGCAGATGATCTGGCGGCACGACTGGATCGTAACCACGCGGCAATAGACTGCCGCCGGTCCAACCGGCGCTCGCGGCGATCCAGGCGCCGGGCGTGCTGAACTCGCCGCGTTCCGCGAACTCGAGCGCAGCTCGACGATTCTCCTCGGTAGGCTCCGCCAACCACTGTTGAGCGAGCGCCAGTCCAGCGCGATCGACGTCGCTGGCCTCAGGATCATCGGCGAGCGCTGTTTTGAAGCAGTCGCAGGCCCACGCCACTACATAGCGTTTCGGCAATACGCGCGCGACCAGCGAGAGCGCATCTGCGGGCAGGCCGGATCCCATGAGCTCATCGAGAAAGCGACGCACGTTGGCGTCGCGCTTGGACTTGAGGAGCGCGCGCGCGTCGTCGCTGAGCGCGAATCGTTGTACCACGCTGGTTGCGGGCGCCTCGGCTGCGGGATCGAAAGCTGCGACCATGCTGTCCTTCATAGTGGTATCGCTGCCCATGCCGGTCAGCCGATCTTGGTGATGGTGCCCTTGAGCGAGGCGGCACCACTGGAGGTCAGGTCGAGCATGCCGGTGCCCTGCACGGCGGTCTTGGTGCCCTTGATGTCGACCTGCTGGCCGGAGACCGCGGTCTGCGTGCCGTCGATCTCGACCTTGGTGTTGCCTTTGATCTTGATCTGCGCGCCGCTCATCTCGATGGTGCCGTCGCTCTTCATCACGATCTTGGCCATACCGACCTCGAGCGTGATCTGATCGCCGGCCTTGAGCGTGTACTTGTTCTTGACGTCGGCCTGATCGTTGGCTTCCAGCGTGGTGACGCGGTCCTTGGTGACCTTGTGCGTCTGCGTGCCCTTGATCGTGGTCTCGACGTTGCCGTTGACGGTGAGCTTGTCGTCGTTCTGGATGGTGGTGGTGCGATCGCCCTTGTCGCCCTTCTGCAGGCCGACGGTGATGGTCTGATCGTTCTCCACCACCACTTTCATGTTCTTTTCGGCGTGGATATAGATCTCTTCGGCGTCCTTCTTGTCGTCGAAGCGAATCTCGTTGAATTTCTCGGTGGTGCCTTGCTTGCTGCTGCGAGTCTTCACGCCGCTCTGGGTCTGGTTGGCGGGCAGCTCGTAGGGCGGCATCTGGTCGGCGTTGTAGACGCTGCCGATGATCAACGGATGGTCCGGGTCGCCCTCCAGGAATGAAACCACCACTTCCTGACCGATGCGCGGCACGAACTGCATGCCCCAGTTCTTGCCGGCCCACGACTGCGCCACTCGCACCCAGCAGGAGCTGTCCTGATTGGAGGTGCCGCCGCGGTCCCAGTGGAACTGGACTTTCACGCGCCCATACTTGTCGGTGGTGATCTCCTCGCCCGACACGCCGACGACTTTCGCCGTCTGTGTGCCTTGAATGAGCGGCTTCGACGTGATGCGCGCCGGCCGGAACGGCTCGCGCGAGTCGATCGCTTCAAGACTGATCGAAAACTGTGGCGGCTCGCCGCCAGCGGATGCTCCGGTGCGCGCGCCGTCGGAAACCAGCTCGCACGACGTCGCAGTGATCAGATACTGCTTGTTCATGTCGGCGCGCGGATGGCCCTTGAGCTTGAACAAGTGGCCAGCGGCCAAGCCGGCCGCATCACCGCCGCTACGAACCACGCTCTGAGATGCTTGCATCTGCTCGGCGCGCAGCTTCGCTACGCGCTCGACACCTGCTGCCGTGAGTTGGTTGGCGCCTGCCGGATAGTCGAAGATTTCGAAGCGCGAAGCGTCCTCGGTCCTGCGCGCGACCGGCGAGACGCCGCCGGCCAACGACGCCGGTGTCTCGAAGTTGTATTCACGGGCCGCGAAGGCTGCGGGCTGAAACGACTTGGCCGTGAGCCACGAGCTCAAATGATCGCGCTCTCGATGCACGCCCGGGCCACCCGGCGGGTAATACGGCACCTCTTCGTAGCCGCTCGTGGTGCCGAGCTTGCCCACGTCGTCGGTCAGCACCATGACGTGCTTGTCGCTCAGATGCACGAAGTAGTAATAGATGCCTTCGTGTTCCAGCAGCCGGCTCAGGAAATCGAAATCGCTTTCGCGATACTGGACCCGATATTCCCAGGGCTCGTAGCGGGCACTCAGTTCCAGTCGATGATCGTTGAACCCGGCCTGGCGACAGACTTCGGCGAAAATGTCCGGCGTCGACTTGTTTTGCAGCACCCGGCAATCGGCGCGCCGCGTAAGCAGCCAGAAAGCGGGGCGCACGATGGCGCGATATTCGTGACGGCGCTCGTTGTAGCCGGTGTAGGCGAACTCGGTGACGACGCCGTGGAAATATCGCTCGTGCGCCGGCCCGGTCTTCAACGTGACGCAGACGGGCTTGCCGAGAATGCCGTCCGGATCGGCCTCGCCACGGCTGGCCGCGCCTTCCATGCTGCATAACTCGAGATCGAACTGAAACGGCCGGCTGATCTGTTCGGTGGCCACCAGCCGCGTGAGCATCAGCCCCTGCATGTCGCCGGGCCCGGCAATGCTCACGGAACGGTTCTGTTGATAGTCCGCCATGACGTCTAATCCCTGCCCGCAAGGACACAAGCCGGCCCGCCGCCGGCGCAGTTCGAACGCTGCTGTCCCGATTCGATCCGGCGCGGCCGGGCGCCGCTCAGCCGAACACCAGTCTCAAGCAGGCTTCTTCGTTCTTGGAATGGAAATACAAGCCATCGGTGTCCTTGCCCTCGGCAATGATCACCGGCGTCGCGCCTTCGAATTTCTGGCGCGCGATCGCGGTGGCGGCGACTTCGTTGATGCCGTTCGCCTTCACATACTCGGCCCAGCGCGGATCGCCCTTGTCGATGCGCTGACCGGCGTCGGTCGCCCGCCGCAGCAGTTGCACGAACTGGTAATAGTCGAACTCGACGACTCTGCCCCGGGCCATGACCTGTACCGACCTTGATTATGTATGCTGCGGGCGTAAGTACCCCAAACCCCGCACCACTGCAAGGGGCGAGTCGGCATTCCGAGGGATGTGTCGACATTGCTGGTGAGGTTGTCATTTGACGGCGAGCACCACGTGGCCTGCGACTTGCCTGCTGCCTTCCCGGCGCAGCGTGTCGCCCGTGATCGAGATCGAGCAGAACCCGGCGTTGGTCAGCACCGTCCGGATGTAGGACTCCTGGTGGCAGTAGCGGCCGTGGGGTTCGATCCGGTACGACGGTTCGGCCCCCGTTTCGGGTTCGAGCCGTTCGAGGGTGAAAGCCAGCAGCCCGCCCGGGCGCAGGCAGACATGCGCAGCCGCGATCGGTTCTTCCAGCGCGCCGAAATAAACGAGCGTGTCGGCGGACACGATCACATCCGCGGACTCCGCTCGCGCCCGCATGAAGGACGACAACTCTTCGACGACGAGATCGTCATAGATATGGCGGGCGCGCGCCTTCTCCACCATGCCCGGCGAGATATCGAAGCCGATCAGCCTGCGGGCCATCGGCTCGAGCAATGGGCCGCACAGACCGGTGCCGCAGCCCGCATCGAAGATGTCCAGATCGGTCCGAGCACCCACTTTCTCGGCCACAGCGGATGCAAGCAGCTGAGGCGCGCGATAGCCGAGATCCTGCAGGTTCTCATCGAACGAATCGGCGAACGCGTCGAACATCTCGGTGAGATAGGCATCGTCGGCGCGCTCTGGAACGTTCTCTCCCGTGCTCGCGGCCAGCATGTGCCTGGGAATCGGATTGTCCGGATCGGATTCGATCCACTTGCGATAGATATCGGCTGCCTCGGACAGGCGGCCGGCCCGATACAACAGTCGCGCCAGCGCTTCGTACGCCGCTGCGTAGCCGGGACCGTACTCCACCGCTTTTTGGAAACATTCCAGCGCCTCTTCCGCCCGCTTCAGACGACGGGCGCAGATGCCGCGGTTGAACCACGCTTCGGCCATGGTCGGCGCGAGCTCTGCCGCGGTGCTGAATGCCTTGTGAGCTTCTTCCAGCGCGCCGCTCGCCGTCAGCGCGTTGCCGAAATTGGTCCACGCGTGCGGGTTGCGGGGCTGGCTCTTGACCGAACGGCGCAACAGCTCCAGACCTTCGCCGACGTTGCCGGTCTGGACTCGCATCATGCCCAGGAAGTTGAGCGCGTCCGCATCGCTCGGACGTCGCCGCAGGACGCGGCGATAGCCCGCTTCCGCTTCGGCGAAGCGCCCGCCCTTGTGGGCTTCGATCGCTCGCATCAGCAGTGAATGGTCGGCAGTGCTCACTGTTCGATTCCCGGGCGCGCGACTGGTCTCAAGCGAACGAATATTTGAATTCGGTGCCGTCGACTGTGATGTCGATCTGCGCCGTGGTCTGCGCCTGCGATACGCGCTCGAGCAACTGGCGGCTCACTTGCGCGAGCAGCGTGTTCGTCAGGATGGCGTCGATCATGCGGCCACCGCTTTCCGGCTCGGTGCAACGGGAGGCAATCAGCTTCACCACCGCTTCGTCATAGCTCAGCGCGATGCCGTGTTGTGCCTTCACGCGGGACACCACGCGATCGAGCTGCAGGCGAATGATCCGGCCGAGCATCGAATCGCTCAGCGGGTAATACGGGATGGTCACGATGCGTCCGAGCAGCGCCGCCGGGAAGGTCTTCAGCAGCGGCGCACGCAGCGCCTTGGCGATGCCTTCAGGCTCGGGCAGCAACTCCGGATCCTTGCACATGCCCATGATCAGATCGGTGCCCACGTTGGTGGTCAGGATGATCAGGGTGTTCTTGAAATCGATCAGCCGGCCTTCGCCATCTTCCATCACGCCCTTGTCGAACACCTGGAAGAAAATCTCGTGCACGTCCGGGTGCGCTTTTTCCACTTCGTCGAGCAACACCACGCTGTACGGCTTGCGACGCACGGCTTCGGTCAACACGCCGCCTTCGCCATAGCCGACGTAGCCCGGAGGGGCGCCCTTGAGCGTCGAAACGGTATGCGCCTCCTGGAATTCACTCATGTTGATGGTGATGAGATTCTGCTCGCCACCGTACAACGCTTCCGCCAGGGTCAGCGCCGTTTCGGTCTTGCCGACGCCGGAGGGGCCGGCCAGCATGAACACGCCGAGCGGCTTGTTCGGATTTTCCAGGCCCGCGCGCGCGGTCTGCACGCGACGGGTGATCATCTCGAGCGCGTGATCCTGACCGATGACGCGCTGGCCGAGCGTTTGCGCCAGCTTCAGCACAGTGGCGATTTCGTCCTTCACCATGCGACCGACCGGAATGCCGGTCCAGTCCGCGACCACGGAGGCGACCGCTTGCTCGTCCACGCTCGGCAGGACCAACGGGCGGTCGCCCTGCACTTCGTCGAGTTGCTCCTGCAAGGTCTGCAGCCGCGCAATCGCCTCGGCTCGTTCTTCTTGCGTCATCGCAGCCGCGCCGGCCGCTTGGTCGGACCCCTTCGCATTCTGCGCATCCGCTTTGCCGGTGGCCTCGCGCAGCTTGGCGCGCAACGCGAGGATCTCATCGACCAGCGTCTTCTCCTTGCTCCAGGCCGACTGCAATGTTTCGAGCCGCTTTTTCTCGCTTTCGAGCGCTTCGCGTGCGCTGTTTTCACGCGCGCTTGTGTCAAGACCGATCGCAGCTTCGCGGGCGATGATTTCCAGCTCCGTCTGCAGCGCTTCGATTCGACGCTGGCTGTCTTCCACCTCCGCGGGCGTCGCGTGATGGCTGACGCCAACTCGCGCGCACGACGTATCGAGCAGGCTCACCGCCTTGTCCGGCAGCTGACGATCCGGAATGTAACGATGCGAGAGCTTCACGGCCGCTTCCAGCGCCTCGTCCAGGATCTGCACGCGATGGTGCTTCTCCATGGTCGAGACGATACCGCGCATCATCAGCACGGCCTTGTCCTCGGCGGGCTCTTCGATCTTCACCGTCTGGAAGCGACGGGTCAGCGCCGGATCCTTTTCGATATATTTCTTATATTCGGCCCACGTCGTCGCGCCGATGGTTCGCAGCGTGCCGCGCGCCAGCGCCGGCTTCAGCAGATTCGCCGCATCGCCCGTGCCAGCGGCGCCGCCCGCGCCGACTAGTGTGTGCACCTCGTCGATGAACAGGACGATGGGCTTAGGCGACGCCTGCACCTCATCGATCACCTGGCGCAGGCGCTGTTCGAACTCGCCTTTCATGCTGGCGCCGGCTTGTAACAAACCGACATCGAGCGCGCGCAGTGAAATGTCCTTCAACGACGGCGGCACGTCGCCCGCGACGATTCGCCGTGCGAAACCTTCCACGACCGCGGTCTTGCCGACGCCAGCCTCGCCGGTGAGGATGGGATTGTTCTGACGACGACGCATCAGGATGTCGACGATCTGGCGAATCTCGTCGTCGCGGCCGACCACTGGATCGATCTTGCCGGCGCGCGCCTGCTCGGTGAGGTCCACCGTGAATCTCTGCAGCGCTTCCTGCTTGCCCATCTGTGCGGGGGCGAGAGCGCCGCTGGCTTCACCCGGCTCGCCTCGCGAGACCTGCGAACCGTCGCTCGCGCCGAGCGCGCCTTCAGGCGAGCTGGCAACGATCTGCGCGAAGTCTTCGGCGAGCTGATCGGGCTTCACCTTGTCGAATTCTTTGGAGATATTCGTGAGCACGTTCTTGAGCGAGGGCGTCTTGAGCGCCGCGAGCAGCAGATAACCGGTGCGGATCTGGCCGTCGCCGAACTTGAGCGTGGACCACACCCAGGCGCGCTCGGCGACATCTTCGATGTGCGCCGACAGGTCGGAAATGGCGGTCGAGCCGCGTGGCAGCCGATCCAGCGCCTTGGTGAAATCGCTCGCCAGCTTGCTGGGGTCGATCTCGAAGGCGCGCACGATGCTGGTCAGATCGGACGCCTGCTGTTGCAGGATCTGATGCAGCCAATGCACCAGCTCGACATACGGATTGCCGCGCAGCTTGCAGAACACGGTCGCGCCTTCGACCGATTCGTAGGCCAGGCGATTGAGCTTGCCGAACAGCGCAACCCGACTGATGTCACCCATGCTTCGCTCCCAAACTTTTCAATTTATTGATGGCGCCCCGACGCTCGCTCCCGAGCGCCGGCCGCTTGTTCCTGAATCACCACATCCGCTGCATGCGCGCGGCGCTCGCCGAGCCAGCTCGTCCAACCGAGCGGACTCGCGCCGTCGAGACGCGCGCCGGGAATCTCCACATCGCGCAGGAGCAGGCGCACCTGCCACTCCCATTCGTCGTTCGTGTACTGGCGCACCAGCGAATGCAACTCCCTCAAGCCCGGCGCGCCGGGCAGGAAATTCGAGAACGCCGCATGCGGCAGCGGCCCCAGCACGATCTCGAACTTGTGCTGGCACTGCCATGTGGACGCCCCCAACGTCGCATTGCTGCCGAGCGCGGCGGCCGCAGAGCCGCCGAGACGACATCGCAAGTCGTCGGGGATCTCGAGCCAGGAGCCGACGAACTGCCGCACTTCCACCTCGATGCCGAAATAATCGGCAAGCACCGCTTCGAGACCTTCGGCCGAGCGAGGCTGTGAAGCGAACAGGCCGGCACGAGACAACTTGGCGTAATCCGGCGCCGCATCCGCATCGCGCGCGCTCTCGGGCGCCATGCCGATCAGGGCGCCGACATATGTTCGAAATCGATCGCTGTCGGGCCGGTCGAGGCTGACCGCGGGCTCCGACTCCGCCCACGCGCGATAGAACAGCGAGATCAGTCGATGCTGAAACAGATTGAGGAAGTCGACGACGGTCGCATCTTCCTTGTGCCGGCGGCGCTCGTAAGCGAGCTCGGTCAAATGCAATGGCAAAGCACCGTTGGGTCCGAACAGTCCGAAAGCGAATTGCTCCAGCCGCACGGCGCCATCTTCGGCGTTCACGAGTTGCGCCACGTCGCAGGGCGCGAACGACAGATGCGGCGCCTGCCCGAGCCGCACCGAATCATCCGCGGCCTTGCGCGCTTCGCCCAACCGAGGCCTGTCCGCATAGACCTGCTCGAGCAGCCGCAACGCCGCGAACAGGGTGTAGCCGTGCGGCTGAGCCTGCAGCTGCGCCAGCGCCTGGTTGTTCAGATCGAGCGGCGGCATCCCACCCTCACCGGCCAGGTCTTGATGACACCGCGCGCGACCGACGCGAGTCGCGTCTGCGTGAACGAATTCAAGGAAACATAGCGTGCAAAAAAACGATCCAGCACGCTGCCGAGCGTGACGATGCCCACGCCTTCGAAGGCGGCATCGTCCAACGTGACTGTGATCTCTAGTCCGCGCGCGTAGCTGATCGGACCTTCAACCGGCGCACGCCTCACCACGGTGTTGTAACCGACCGTGCGCACGCCATCGACTTGTCTGAGCGCTGTCACGTCGTTCGAATCTGCATACAGCGCGAGCATGTCACGAAGCATCTCCGCGCCTGACTCCGGTGTGCGCTCGATCAGCGACAGATAGTTCAGCGACAGATGACTGATCAGCTTCCATGCTGTCGCGCCCATCCCGGGCGACTGCCGCGGATAGCTGGGGCCAGCGATGCAGCGGACGGCTTCCACCGGCGCGCCGCCTTCAACCGAGAAGTCGGTGCGCGCCGTGCCGGTCGCGAGCTGGATCGGCAGATCTCGATTCGTGCACAGCGCCTGTACGTCGAGCTGGCGAATCTGCCCGGTCCGCTGGCCCTGGGCCGCGTCCACGATGGACACGAAACATTCGCTGCCGACGTAAGCGGATCGCGCCCCGCTCTGCTGCTGTTTGGCGGACAACAGACGTGGTCGCCGCTGCATCGTGTAGTACGACGAGTCGTAAGCATCGCCGCCGTGACCCACCGAATAAAACGGGCGGATCTGCGTGATCGATTCGCCGCCGGCGCCGATGCCCTCCATCTGCTGCACGCTGTGCACTTCGAAATCCATCGGCCGGTTGCGATCTGGCACCAGGTGATATTCGGTCTCGCGGCTGGTGACGTGCACGCGATCGAGTGCGCGCGGGAACAGATTGATGGCCGGCGTGCAGAACATGCGGAAATGCGATGCGTCGAGCGCATTCTCCAACCCGACGTGCGCGCGCTCCATGGCGAGATAAATCTCGAGCTCGTCCCCTTCGCAGGTCTGCACTGCCTCGCGCAGATCGTTGACCGAGAAAAACAGGAAGCGCTCGGCGAACGCGAAATATTCCTGCAGCAGGCGATAGCCCTGGAAGCCCTGGCGAGTGACGGGCAACAGCGCCTCGTGATCGTCGAGCCCGACCTGGCGCACGCTCGACGCCGGCCGGAAGTGCACGGACGCGCTCTGGCCATGCGCGCGTGACGAGCGCACGTACATGCCCATGCAATCGGCCGCGATCTGCTCGACCACGCGGTGAGCCAGATCGGCCGTCGCTTTCACATGGAATGTGAGCGAATCGAGCGGCAACTGTTTCCATTTGACCCCAGGCGCCGTCTTCAAACGCAGGCGGATGGCGGCGCGCGCACGCCCGTCGGTGGCGACGCCTTGCGATGCCAGAGCGCCGGACCCGGAAAGATACTTCGCTTCAGTGACGATCAACGGCCACAGCGTCACATCGTGCGCCGTGCGGAATTCACACGAGATGCGGTCGCCTTTGACCAGCGGACTGCGCAGGCTCGTGCCGCGTTTCACGACATGCCCGCCCACCAGCGCGCTCTCTTTGAGATCCGGCGCGAGCTCAACGACCGTGCACGAGGGCGTTGGCTGCAGATAGTGTGGATACACCATCTCCAGCAAGTGCTGGGTGAAATCGGGATGGCGCGCATCGAGCTTCAGCTGCACGCGCGCTGCGAGGAAAGCAAAGCCTTCGAGCAGCCGCTCGACATACGGATCGGCGCACTCCACACCGTCGACGCCTAGACGCGCAGCGATGCGGGGATAGGCCTGCGCAAATTCGGCGCCCATCTCGCGCACGAATTGCAGCTCGCGGTTGTAGTAGTCGAGTAGACGTGGATCCATCGGCGCTATCTCACACCGGAATCGGCGATGCTCACATCGCCAGAATCGACGTCGATGCTCGTGCGCAAGACCAGATGCTGGGGAGCGGGTTGCCCCCACAGCTGCGCCTCGATGCGAAACGCGAGCACATGGGTTTCGGAGCCGTCATCGCCCAGCTCGGGCGTGACGCGTACACGCGACAGGCGCGGCTCGAAGTTCGCGATGGCCGTTTCGATCTTGCTGCTGATCCGCTCCGCTTCGACCGAGCGAGCCATGCGCCCGGCCAGCGACGGCATGCCATAGTTCACAACGGAACGCTGTACGTGCGGATAATCCGTGAGATCGATGGAAGCATCGAGACTGCCGCAGTTGAGCAGCGAGGCCAGATCGCGACACACATATTCGCGCAACTTGCGAACCGCAACCGCGCGTTGCTCGGCCGACTCCGGCGTGGTGTTCAGTACGTTGCTGACCGCGAATTCGCAGAAGGCCTGTAGCGCGATGCCTTGCGGCGCGCCCGGCGGTTTGACGGTCAGCGCTTTCAATTGCGAGGGCGTGGTGCGCCCGGCACCCGACGTGAACCGCAAAGAGATCTTTGCCGAGTCATCGCCGACCGACTCGCTGCGGCCGCCGAATTGCAGGCCCTGCCCTTCGAGAATCGCGATCAGGTCGCGCTCGGTGAGACCGAGGCGTTGCAACTCGGCGAACGCGACAGACACTTCATACAAGGCCAGCAGCCGCTCGTCGTCGATCAGACGATCGAACAGCGCAGGTTGCAGACGTTCGCGAAGGCTGAGTTCCATCGGAGTGATTCAGCCCGTCAGTCCGCCCCGGCTTCGCTCGCCGCGCCGAGCACGATCTCGCGAATCTCGAGCAGGCCGAGCTCTTCGGCGTCGCTGGTCAGCACGCGCTGACCGAGACCCGCGTAGTGTTCGTCGTGGAGTGCTCGCCACTCGGTTTTGCGCGACATGCGGATCGCAGCGTCTTCGCTGCGCTCGGAACCTGGATAACGCACTGGCAGCAGGCCCATGGTCTCGCCGCCATTGGTCCAGGTGAGATGCGCCGGAACCCACACGAGATCGCGCGCATCCGACGGCGCTTCGATGGAGACGCTTTGAATTCGTTCGAACGGCACCCAGTAGTACGCGCCGTTCAACAAGACTTCCAGAATCGGGCCGAGGCGCGAGTCGGCATCGGCGATCCATTCGCAGGGCGATTCGTTGATCTTGCCCGGCGTCGGCGTTGCCAACTCCAGCGCGGCGCTACGCACCGCCGCGGCTTCAGCGGCCTTGCCTTCTGCATCCAGTGCGAGAGCTTGAAGAAAAGATGCGATCCAGGGCAGCGGCTCACCGAACACCAGCGGAGAACGTTTCCCCGCGAACACGTCGGCGCGGATGCGTTCGCATTGAATCGCGGCGCTGTAGGCATGCTTCATCGGCAACGCGCCGGCATCCAGATCGGCGGCGACCGAAAGTTGATTGAGCGCGCGTTCCCAATCGCCGGTCAGCATCAACAATTGCGCCAGAAACACGCGCAGTTTGCTGTCGGCGGGCTGGCGCCGGACTTCATTCTGTAACTCTTGGATGCTTCCGGCGAGATCGCCCGCCCCGAACAGCTCTTCGGCTTTGCTCATGTATCACCCGGAATCGGCAGCGCCCTTCGTTACCAGGGCGCCGCATGGGAACCACGCGCCCGCTGCGCTGCCTCGCCTGTTGCGAGAGCTGCGCAGCGTGACGCGTCCGCCAGTCGGCGAGTCGATTACACCTTGACGTTTTCGGCGATGTTCCAGCCGAACGCCTGCGGCGTACCCTTGCCGCCCTTTTCGTTCTGGGTGACGTACTCGACCTTCACCTGCGCGAAGTTCAGGGTGATGTTCTCGGTGAGACGATCTTCGCCGCCGCTGCCGCCGGTCGAATACGACGACACCATCACCTTGGTCATCTCGATGACCAGATACTCGAGCGGATTCTCACCGGCCTTGCGCACGATGATCTTGCCCTTGCCGAAGTGCTTGCCGTTCGCGCAGAACAGCATCAGGTTCGGCGTGGCGGCGTCGATGAACTTGGTGATAGAGATGTCCTGGAACGCCGCCTTGCCGCTGCCGCCGCCGCTGCCGTGGTGGAGCGTGCCGCTGTTGGACAGACCCCAGGACCACGCCAGGATGTCGATCTTGTCCTTGTGGACCTTGTCGACCGACTCGCCCTTGACGCCTTCCAGCTCGAGAAACATATCCACTGCCATGATTCGATCCTTATCGGTTGCTAGTTGCTAGTTATTGCCCGCGCCGCTACGCCCCAGGTGCGCTCGACGCCCCTCAACGGTTGAGCCGCTTATCCCTGCTTCTGCGAAGGCAGCCGCGACACCAGGCTCAAGGTCACGCTCACGCCTTCGAGCTGGTAGTGCGGTCGCAGATGGAATCGAGCCGAGTAGTAGCCGGGGTTGCCCTCGATCTCCTCGACCTTCACCTCGGCGCCGGCCAGCGGCTTCTGCGCCTTCATGGTCTCGCCCGCGTTCTCGGGATTGCCCAGCACGTAGCCCATGATCCAGTCGGACAGGAACCGCTCCATGTCGGCGCGCTCCTTGAAGGAACCGACCTTGTCGCGAACCATGCACTTGAGGAAGTGCGCGAAACGGCAGCTCGCGAACAGATAAGGCAGGCGAGCCGAAATGCGCGCGTTCGCGGTCGCATCCGGATCGGCGAATTCGGCCGGCTTCTGCAGCGACTGCGCGCCGATGAAGGCCGCGGTATCGGTGTTCTTGCGATGGATCAGCGGCATGAAGCCGCAGTTCGCCAGCTCCGCCTCGCGACGATCGCTGATGGCGATCTCGGTGGGGCACTTCATGTCCACGCCGCCGTCGTCGCTCGGGAAGGTGTGCACCGGCAGGCCTTCGACCGCGCCGCCCGATTCGACACCGCGGATCGAAGAGCACCAGCCGTAGTTCTTGAACGAACGGTTGATGTTGACCGCCATGGCGTAGGCCGCGTTGGCCCAGGTGTAGCGGCTGTGATCTCCGGCGCCGGTTTCTTCTTCGAAGTTGAACTCTTCGACCGGGCTGCTCTTGGCGCCGTACGGCAGACGCGCCAGGAAGCGCGGCATGGCCAGGCCCAGATACTTGGCGTCGTCGGACTCGCGCAGCGAGCGCCAGGCGGCGTAATCCGGAGCGGCGAAGATCTTGGCGAGATCGCGCGGGTTGGCGAGCTCCTGCCACGAATCCATGCCCATCAGCGTGGGGCTCGCGCCAGCGATAAAGGGCGCATGCGCGGCAGCGGCGATCTGCGCCATCTGGCCAAGCAGTTCCACATCGCCCGGGGTGTGGTCGAAGTGATAGTCGCCGACCAGGCAGCCGTAGGGCTCGCCGCCCAGCTGGCCGTATTCCTGCTCGTACAACTTCTTGAACATCGGGCTTTGATCCCAGGCCGCGCCCTTGTACTTCTTGAGATTCTTGCCCAGCTCCTTCTTGGAGATGTTCATGACGCGGATCTTCAGCTGCTCGTCGGTCTCGGTGTTGCTGACGAGATAGTGCAGACCGCGCCAGGCGCTCTCGACCTGCTGGAAACGCTCGTTGTGCAGAATCACGTTGATCTGCTCGGTGAGCTTCTGGTCGATCTCGGCGATGATGGCCTTGATGGTGCCGACCACGTCGTCGGAGATGACGGCCGTCTCACGCAGCGCCTGCTCGGCGAGCGTGCGCACCGCGCGCTCGACTTCGACGCGCGCGCCATCGGTCTTGGGTTTGAATTGTTTCTGCAGCAGCGAGGCGAACTCGTTCGCATCGGCGGCGACTGCGGCCTGTGCGGCCTGTTGGGCTTCAGCCATGACTCGTTTCCTTCACGAAATTTTGTTCCAGACCCGGGTGGTTCGACGGCGCTCAGGCCTGGTCGGCCGGCTTGGCCTGCTCGACCAGCGACTTCAGCAGGGCCGGATCGTTCAACGCCTTGGCGATCAGCTCCTCGGCGCCCGCCTTGCCGTCCATGTAGGTGATCAGGTTGGACAGCTGCGAACGTGCTTCGAGCAGCTTGTTGAGCGAGTCGACCTTGCGCGCGACCGCGGCCGGCGAGAAGTCGTC
The DNA here is from genome assembly GCF_016801985.1 of Steroidobacter gossypii. Classification (GTDB taxonomy): domain Bacteria; phylum Pseudomonadota; class Gammaproteobacteria; order Steroidobacterales; family Steroidobacteraceae; genus Steroidobacter; species Steroidobacter gossypii. The sequence goes on from NZ_JAEVLS010000004.1 coordinate 349,801, forward strand.
CATGCTCTCGAAAGTGATATCGACCTGCAGATTGCCCTCGCCGGTGAGCGTGTTCGGCACGCTGACCGCGACGCGCGGCTTCATCGACTTCATGCGCTCGTCGAAGTTGTCGACGTCGAAATTGACGAACTTGCGCTCATCCACGCCCGGCAGCGGCTCCTTGGCGTCGCCCGACAGATCCGCCATGACGCCCATGACGAACGGGATCTGCACCTTTTTCTGTGCGCCGTAGACTTCGACGTCGTATTCGATCTGCACGCGTGGCGCGCGGTTGCGCGCGATGAATTTCTGACTGCTGGGCTTGGCCACGACTCATCTCCCGTATGGCTGCTGATAGTTGCCGGCTCGATCCAAAGCGGCGCTTAGTCTGTGTTGTCTCGCACGCCGCTGGCCGCTTTGGCCTGATCCAGGGCGTCTGGCGCGAGCTCCTCGAGCATGGCGAGAAAATCTTTGCCCACCAGTCGCTTGGCGCGCTCGATGAGCAGCGGAACCGGACTCGAGGGTTCGTTGGTGCGGAAGAAGTCCGCAACCGCGTCGAGCGCGCGCGTGGCATCTTCGCGGCTGCGAATGCCGCCCACGGCGACACCGACCGTGCCGCTCGCCACTCCACCCGCCGACGCATCTTCGGACTGCGCTTCGCTGGCGGCGATCGATGCCGGTGCGCGCGTGCTCAAGTGCTCGGTGACAAGCTTCAGCGTGCGCTTCAGCGGGCTGGTGAGGTTTCCGAAGTCGGGCGCTGCTTGCACGCCGCCTGCGGAACGCATCGCGTCTTCGATGGATGTGAGGCTCTGGATCGCGTCGTTGAGCTGTGCGCTCAGCGCGTTGAGTTCTTCGACTTCGGTGGTGCTCAGATGCGCCACGAGTTGAGTGGCGTCGATCGAAGCCGCTTCGCCTTCCACCGGCGCGATCTGGTTGGTGGCGATCTCGATGTCTCGAATCGACAGCGGCCCGAGCTGTCGATGCACGAGCAATGGCGCACGCCGCAGACCGTCGACGATCGCCATGCGGTCGGCGAAACCGTTCAGTGCGTTACGTCGCAGAATCGCGTCCTCGTCGACGCGAGGAAACACTTCGGCCGGCCAGGTTTCGAGCCAGTGGGATGCAACTTTCAGCGTGTCGACGAAACCCGCGAGACCCTCGGCTCGGAGCAATGCGCTCGATACGTGCGCCAGCAGCCGAAAATCCTTGCTGGTCTCGATGGCTTCCAGCGCGCGATCGCGGATCTCGCGCCAATCCGTTTCTTCACTCAGCGGCGCCGACTGGCCGAACAGACGATAAGCGTCGAACGAGGCCAGCAGCTGCGTGTCTTCGAGATCGGCTCCGCAGGGATTCTCTGCGGAAATGGGCTGCAGAAGTTTGCTGAGTGCGCCGTGCATGCCAGACGTTGTTCGTGTTGATTCGCCGCTGGGTGGTATTCCGTACGCCCGACGACGACCTCCCCGGTCGCCGCGGCGCGTCAAGAATGAACCAATTCATCTTCATGTCAACGATTTGGTTTGTAATATGTCGACCAGTTCCGGCACCGGCGAACCGGCGTATTACTCGGTGATTACAGCGTTCCGTGCACTCGTCAGCTCGCTGCCGGTCAGACCAGTGACAAAGGTCGGCGATCGCGAAGTGCTGTATGCAGATATGAGACGCACGTCCCAGCGCGCACCGCGTCGAAGAACACATGCTGTCGAGCGTTCACGTCCAACCGAGCGTCAAGCCCGCCAACACCAGGTAGCGGCCGATCTTGGCGATGCTCACCAGCACCAGAAACATCGGCAGCGGTTCACGCAGCACGCCTGCGACCACCGTGATGGGATCGCCGATCACCGGCATCCAGCTCAGTAACAAAGACCACTTCCCGTAGCGTAGATACCAGGCCTGCGAGCGCTGCAGGCTGGCCGCACTCAATGGAAACCAACGTCGATCGCGGAGCTGCTCGATACCGCGACCGATCAGCCAATTGACCACCGCGCCGGCGACGTTGCCGACGCTCGCGATGACGATCACCGGCCAAGGCGACCGATCGGTCAGCAGCAGCGCGACCAGCACCGTTTCGGACTGCAACGGCAGCAGCGTGGCGGAGAAAAACGCGGACAGAAACAGTCCGGCGTAGATGGCGATAGTTTCCATGACCTGTGTAGTGACCGAAACGCGTCCGAATCATCCATCCAAGCTTAGCGATTTTGCGCCCGTCATCGCCCGGCGAAAGTTTGAAACTTATCTGTACTGCGGCGCATTGACATCTTAGGGCGCGCCGGTGTCATGCACGGCGGGCGCGCATACACAGGGCCGCAGATATGCCGTCACTCGATTTCGAGCAACGCATCGACCAGGTGCTGGAGCTTGCGGGGTTGGATCCTCACACCGGCGCGTCGGCCCGTCTGCGCGAACTCCTGGAGAGCATCAGCTGCATGCCGCCACCGCCCGCCGATGATGAGTTCGCCCGATTGCTGGAACAGATATCGGACGGTCAGCGATCTCAATGGCGACGGTAACAAGCAGCACGCGGCACCCGCGGTAAACCCGGACAGACGCGCCAGTCGCCGCACGCCTGCACCTTCCTTCCAAGCAAAGTCCTTCGTCAGGCGAGCCAGGCGGCGTCAGCGCCGCGGTCTGCACAGCCGCGACGTGTACCTCCGTCCACTGCCGACGTGACGAGTAGGCTATATTCTTCGTGCTCGGCGCTCAGCCACTGAAGATCGACAACCAGTCAGGGAGTGTTACCGATGAAGGTGATCGAGTCGTTACGGCCCGCTGTCGCGTTGCTGGCATTGGGATTGCCCGCAGTGGGATTGGCAAATGCCTGTCTGCTGAGTCCCGCGGAGCTGCAGACCAAGATGGGTCGGGCGTTCAATGCAGGTCAGCAGAGCGAAGCGGTCGACGGTTCGGCGTTGTGCAGTTATACGGAGGTAGCCAACCCCAAGCGCAGCCTGCGCATCAACGTGATCGAGTCGCAGGCCGCGCCGCGTTTCGAACGCACCAAGCGCCTGCTGACGATGGGCAACAAATCCATCGATCTGGCCGGCGTGGGAGATGCCGCTTATTACAATGGGACCACCGCCGCCGTCCTGTCGGGCGACAGACTGGTCGTGATCTCGAACGTCAAGCCGCCGCCGGGATCCAAACCTTCCCACCATTCGCCCGAGGAGATGGTGGCGCTGCTGAAGGCTGCGATCGAGCGGCTTCCCAAGTGAATTCCAGGCCGCGCGGTGACACGCCCATCAACTGGAGCGTCTGCGCGGCCTGGTCGCCTTCTTGACCTCGGCTTTGGTCACGGCGCCTTCTTCTTCAGTCACGGGCGGCGGTAGCGTCGCTGCCACCACCGGCCTGCCCATCATTTCCTGGAGCTCCTCGACCAGCGACTTCGCGGACACCGGCTCTTCCACCGGCGCGATATTGATGTCTTCCGGATCCGGCGCCATGCCGAGTTCTTCCAGGCGATCGAACACACGACGCAAAGCTGCGTCCTGGTCTCGATAGAAGGCACTGCCGCGAATGCGCACGAACTCCCAGCCCAGGCGCTCGAGAACGGCTTGTCGTGCGATGTCCTCGCTCAGACTCTCGGGGGTGCGATAGCGGTCGCCGTCACATTCCACGGCGAGGCGTTTATCGCCGCTCTCGATCACCATGTCGATGCGGTAGTGGCCGATGCTCATCTGCTGCTTCACGCGAAAGCCGGCCGCGGCGAGACGCTTTGCCACCTCGCGCTCGAGCGGCGACTCCGGCTCGAGGCGATCGCGCTCGGCGCGGGGCGCAGCGAGATTCGGCTGTTGCGCGTGCTGAAGCAGCTGGAAGCGCAGGTCATCGGTCTTCAGATCGTGATCTGCGTCGAACGAATACACCACCCACAGCTGATCTCGCGCGCGGCTCGCAGCAACGTTGTAACGTTTCTTGGTCAACTCGTACGCACCTTCTCGCACGGTGCGTAACGTCGCGTCCTCCGGCGCGCTATCCACGAGCGACAACAGGATGATGTCGCGCTCGTCGCCCTGGAACTCGGCCGAAATGCCGGCGAGGATACGTCGCTTTTCCAGTTCCACACTGTCGATCCGCTTGTGGAGCAGCGACTGGATCAGCAGCGCCTGCTCCTCCTTGACCATGGAGATCACGCCGATGGTCTTGCCTTCGTAAGCGGGATGGCGCGTCATCGCCTTGATCAGCGACACGATCGCCTCGGCTTCACGCGGATTCACATCCCCTTCTCGCGTGCCTTCCACGGGATACGCCACGCACGCCGGCTTGATGTGCGTCGAGTTCGCCGCACGCAACGGCAGCATCTTTCCGTCATAGGACAGCCGATTGCTGAAAGCGATGATCTCCGGCACCGAGCGGAAATGTTCGACCAGGCGCACCGCATCGCCGAACGCCTGCCGTCCGATGTCGTAGATGGAAGACATGGCGTCGAACAGATGCGCGTTCGGGAAATCATGCAACATCGACTTGCGTAGATTCTCGAGCGCCGTCTGCTCCTTGCCCACACCCAGCGGCGTGACCTGCTCGTGGTCGCCGACGATGACCACCTGCCGCGCCATGTACAGCGGAATGAGCGCATTGAGATCCGCCTGGCTGGCCTCGTCGACGATCACCAGGTCGAAGCGCGTGGCGCGCGGATCGAACGTTTCGGCGACCATGGAGATCGGCATGATCCACACCGGCACCGCTTCGACCGAATGTTTCATCAGCTTGCGCGCTTCGGTGAGCAGTGTCTGCCGGCGCTCGAGGTGACGGGTCGACATCAGACGCTTGGCCGTATCCAGCCAGCCGATCAAGGCCTGCCGGATGGCGTTGTTTCCTTGCAAGCGCGCCAACTGCTGACCCCAGGCGGTGGCGTCGATCAGCTCCTGCGTCACTGGACGCAGGCGATCGCGCGTGCGGTCCGCCTCGTATTGAAGCGTCTGCGCGTCGAGGCGATCCATCTGCACCAGCGCGTCTTGCAGCTGACGGTAGATCCACGCCAGCTCCAGATCGCCCGGCGGATGGCCCTTGTCATGCGGCGCCTTGCGATCCTGCAGGCGATCCGCCCAACGAGGCGCGATCTCTCGCAGCCGAGCCAACAGTTCGTCTCGCTCGAGCGTCAGTGGCTTCACGGTCAGCAGTCGCTGCGCGTACTCGCGCGCACTCCGATACGCAGCCGCATCGCGAGCTTCGACCGCGGCCAGCAGTCGTGAGCTGCAGCCAACACCGACTGTTTGAGGATCGATCTCGCCAACGCGCGTGGCGAGCTGATCGAACCACTCGTTGATCTCACGATGCTTGCGGCGATCCGATTCGGCTGCCAGCAACGGGGGCAACACCTCCGAGGACAGACGCTCGACCGTTTGATACTCGGCCAGCGGACTCGGCTCGCGGGGAATCTGAGCGACCAGTTCGTCCAATCGCAACCCTTCGCTGCGCAGCTGCTCGGCGAGCGTGCCCCACGTATGCTCGTGCCAATCGAGGCAATGACGAATCTCGTCCGTGAGCGCACGGCACGCAAGCTCCGGCTCCGACCCCATCGAGCGAAACAGCGAATCGATGTGCCGGCCGATGAGCGCGTTCCAGGAGTCTTCGATCTCCAGCCGCCGCACTTCCAGGTCGGCCACCATCGCCAGCACATGGAAATGATCGAGACGCGACGGCTCGCCGTTCACGACCGACGCCTCTTTCACGAACTGCCGCCACTCCGAACGCGTGGCCATGGTGACGAAGCCCAGGCCTCGCCCCGCTTCCAGGTGCTGCACGATCTCCTGCGCGATGCGTCGCTGCGTTTCTGCAGGCATCGACTTGGACAACTGCGGTCGATGGTGGCGTAACAACGCGCATTGAGCGTTCGCTTCCGCCGCCTCTTCGATGCCCTGAATCAGTTGTTCCCAGACTTCGCGTTGCGTGCCGCCGTTGATGCCGGCGACGATGGCGTACGGGCGCCACGCCTGGCGGCGTCTCAATTCCGAGAATTCTTCAGCGAGAGTGGCGGCCAGCGCTTGAATCGCTGCGCTGCTGCCCGTCTTCATCCAGCGATGGGTACCAGCCGACAAGTCCGCCGCTGCGAGCCGCAGATGTTCCGACGCCATCGATTCGAACTCGCGCTCGGAGGGCAGCTCATCCAGGTTGGGCAGCGGACGGCGCGCGTCCTGTTCCTCTTCCGCCGTGAATGCGGCGCCCAAAGCATACAGTCGTCCCAGCTCGTGCGAATCGAGCGGCAGCGATGCCGCCAGCTTGACTGGGCCCGGGATCCAGGCGTGCTGCGCTCCATGCGCCTTCACATACTTCGCCGCGTCGGACGGTGAAAAGCGACGCTCATCGACCGTGATCTCGCGATATTCGTTTTCAAGCGCCTCGCGCAGATCTCGCTGCAGGACTTTCAACTCGTTGAGCAACTCGCGGCGTCGTTCGCCGAGCCGGGTCGCTCGCGCCGCCAGCGACGCGCTGGTCTCGGTCGTCAATCGCTCAGTGATCGAGCCAATGGATGTTTCCAACTGCCGGCGCGCATCCTGATCGCTGCCCAGAACGGCCACACACAACGGACGCAGTACCTCGGGCACTTTGTCGCGCAGGACGCGCAACGCCTTTGCCGTCTGCGCCGTGACCAGGATCGACTTGCCCTGCGCGAGCTGGTGACCGATCAGGTTGGCGATGGTGTGCGTCTTGCCAGTGCCGGGCGGGCCCTGCACCAGCACCGAGCCGCTGTGACTCAGGCGCTTGATGATCTGAATCTGTTCCTGGTTCGCTTCCTTGCCGAGCAATACATCGTCGTCATCGATCGGTGCGCTGAGCACCGCGTGGGTGGCAGTCTCATCCGACAGGGTTTTCTGCGGCGGCTGCGGCCCAGGCGCCTGGTCGATGGACGTGCCCGTGATCTGCACCATCGCCGGCGCGAACGCTTTGCGCTGATCGATGTCGTCGATGATGGCGTCGACCGCATTGGCGATGCCACCGACACGCTTGCGAAGGATCAGCATCGGATCGCGCCACATGCGAGGCGCGTCGGACGGTTCGTCGGAAACGCGCTCCTTGAACAAACGTCCACTGGTCGGCGACAACGTCTGCACCAGCGTTTTGAGATAAGTCTCCGTTTCATCGCCGCCCCACGGATGCAGGCCGGCGTTTTCCAGCTCCGCAGTCCGGTTGCGCAGTGACGCCGCCGCCGTGTTCTGTAAATCCACGAACAGTGCGCTGTACAGCTCGGTGGGCCGGTCGGTCTCGTGAATGCTGAATTCCGCCGCGCTGGCGTCGAACCGCAGCTCCACGCGCTTGAGCATCACCGGATGATCGATGGGAACGCTGCCTTCGATCGAGGACACCGCGCGCCAGTTGAGCCGACCGTCAGCAGCGACCAGCTCGAGCAGCTCGCCGTCGCGCTCGATGGCTGAATGAATCTCGTAAAACAGTTCGAAGAAGCCCAGCGCCTTGCGTGCCGCCAGCTCCGTGACCGCCCATTCCTCGCGCTGCGCGACCCAGGCCTCGAAATCAGCCAGGCGCTGCTCGTCATCGTCGAAACGGATGTTCAGCGGGGGGCTGTCCGCCGCCGCGACATTGCGAGTGGCCGAGAAATACGCCGCCTTGGTGGGATCGTCCCAATCCGGCAACAGCCAGTTGCTGACATTGAACGGCGGCGGCGGACACGGTGTCGATACCGGGCGCGCGATTCGCAGCAAACAATCGTCCGCAACCTGCGCTCCATGGTCGGCGCCCGGCAGATGAATCTGTACGCAGGGATGATCCGGCGCATCCGCCAGGCGGATCATCCGGGGATGTTGGCTCACGTTCCGAACCGGAGGAAACCGCAGCTGGTTGGCTTCCTTCAGGAACAGGTAAAGCTGCCGGAGTTTGTGCCGAATGTGCTCGATCATCCCGACAGTATTCGGCGCGACGCCTGAACCAGATTTAAAGCATCTCGTTCAGCGAAGCCCGTCGCGATCCGGACACAGCGAGGTTACATTCCTTCGAACCGGGCCACGGCGAACACCTCCTCGATCACCATCGCCGTTTGTCCCTTGAAGCGAATCGTATATTCGCGCGCGACCACCGGTGCGCTTCGCTCCACCCCCAGGTGCACGGCCAGTTCGCCCGCCTGTCCTCGGCGCATGCCCACCAGCTCTCGATACGTCTCCGTCCGTTCTTCGCGCAACAGCTCGCCGATCCCCTTCGCTCCCTGGATCAACTGGCTGGTCATATCCGCGGGCACACGGTCCTTGGAGATGATGCTCTCGGCGAACGCGTACACCGAACGCGTGATGCGTCCACGCAAAGTCACGCAGCGTCTTAGAACGAGATCGCCGATGTGAATCCCGATCGAAGGATGGGCGCGGTCGCTCGACACCCAGGCATGTGCCAGTACATTCACCTCCACCGGCTCCCAGAAATGCGCTTCGATGCTCTTGGTCACGGTGCCGTCCGTCACCAGCAGAACTCTTAGAAACGGCGGCAACGTGGCCATCTCGAGCAGATCGGATGGCGCCGTCTCGCCTTCCGGCACGATACGAAAGCCGCGCGCCGGATCGAACATTGTGCGCGGCTGCCCTTCGGCGGTTTCGTCCATCAAATACTTTCGCAGAATCTTGCCGAGCGGGCTCTTGGGCAGCTCCTTGCGACTCTCGACGATCTTGGGGACCTTGAACTCGGCCAGCAACCGCGCGCAATGCGAGCGAACTGCTTCGCGAGTAACGCCGGCGCTCCCGGCGACGACTGCTTTGATCTTTTCCCCGGCAGCGCCATCGGGCACGCCGAACACGACCGCCTCGCGAATTCCCGGCATCTCGCGCAGCACGGCTTCGATCTCCGTGGGATCCACTTTGCTGCCGCCCACGTTGATGAAGCCGCGATGCCGCCCGCAAAGCGTCAGCTCGCCATTCGGGCCAATGCGACCGAGATCGCCGGGATAAAACACGGCGTCTGCGAAGCGGCACTCCTCGTTGCCGGAGGTGTTGTCGTACGCCGTCGCCGCGAAAGAACTCGTGATCTCGATCCGACCGGCCGTGTCCGCCCCGACTTGCTCTCCACGATCGTTCACCACTCGCACCGACACGCCGGGCACCGGCTTGCCGACGGATGTAGAGTCGGCGTTCGGATCGGAACTCTGGATCGCGATCACTCCGGTTTCCGTCGAGCCGTAGAGCTGGCGAATGCGCACACCGTACTTCCGCTCGAAATTGTCGGCGGTCGCAATCGGCAACGGCGCGCCGGCCGAGATGGCGAAACGAATGCTGGAGAAGTCGAGCGTCTCCGCCGGCTCGGTCAGAAGATCGAACATGAAGGGCACGCCGGGAAAGCCGGTGATGCGTTCGCGCTCGATCAGTCGAGCTACATCGCGAGGCAAAAAGCCATGCACGATGTGCAAACTGGCGCCGCTCAGCAAGGCGAGCATCGCCGAGTTCATCAGGCCGTGACTATGGAAGAACGGCGCGACCCCAAGCACTCGGTCAGAGGGCGTGACCTCGAGCACGCCCGATACCGAGGTGGTTTCGCGCATGAGCATGGCGTCGGTGCGCGTGATGCGCTTGGCATGGCCGGTAGATCCGGTCGAATACTGAATGAGCGCCGGCCGCTCCGCCATGCTCTGAGCGCGCGTTACACGCGGGGCGGGATTCGCCTGCTGGCCAGCGCTGCCCCCGCGATAGATCCACTCATCTCGATCGAGAGGACACAGCCACAGGCGCTCCAGCAGCGTGCCCTTGTCTTCGATGGCTTGGATCAGCGCATGATTGCGAGCGGACGTCACCAGTGAGCGCAGGCCGCACTCCTGGATGCACTTGATCAGCTCCGTTTCTCGCAGCTGTGGATTGAGCGGAACGAGCACCGCGCCGTGCTTCCAGATTCCAAACGTCGCGATCAGGAACTCGCGACTGTTGCCTAGGAATACGCCGACGGGATCTCCCGCCTGCACACCCGCCTCGTGCAACTCCTCCGCAAAAGCCATCGCACGACGCGCCAGCTGCGCATACGTCAGCGTCGACCTTGCGTCGCTGATCGCGACGTGATCGCCAGCGGACGACGACGCCAGCGACCACAAGCGTCCGAACAGCGCGTTGTGGCTCTGAGCGCTCGTGCCCTCGTTCTGGTGTCGGATCGCAGTGGCTGAAGGCGTGCTCACGAAAAAGCTCCTTGAACGATCGTCCGCTCCGGTTCCCGCAACTCTCGCAGGATGGTCGCGATGAAGGTCGATGCAACGTGGCTTGCGCCAGTGCACGTCGAGATTCGTATTGTCGACCGGTTTGGCGCGCGAAGCCAGGGAGTGACTGACTTCCGCAATGGGCTCGCCCGTGAGCTTTCTACCGCACATCAACTCGGGTGCGCGAGTGACGACAGGACGCGAAGCTGCCTATTCAGTTTTGTTACGCGCTACAAGGGCATTCGCCGACGGGGATCTCGCGCGGCGGAGATTGCGCACGCATTATTCATTAAGTCCGGAATCGCCCGGTATTGCGTGCAATCCGGGCGATATGCATGGGTCGGCAACCAGGCGCATCTGGTTGCAACTACGTTATTTGGTGAACGTTACCCATGCGGTCTCGGTGGCGCCTCCAGCGGCGAGCCCGATCGTGAAGCGATATCTGACGCTGGCGCCGCTCGGAACATCCGGCAATGTGTATGTATTGTTGCCGCCCGAAGCTGTCATGCGAACGTTCTGTTGCCCGCCGCCGCTGACGGTGTAGTGCACGTCGGCCCAGGGCGCGTTGTTGACGTAGAACTGTACGTTGCTGCCGGAAATGCTGTGACCATGAGCGCCACTGCCGCCGGCCATCGTGAACGTCACCCACGCCGTCTCGGTAGCGCCGCCACCAGCAAGGCCGATGGTGAACCGGTATGTCACCGTCGCACCTGCCGCCACGTTTGGCACCTGATAGCTGTTGTTTCCACCGGAGTTGGTCATGCGCAGGTTCTGCTGCGCGCCTCCGTTGATGATGTAGTGAACATCGGCCCAAGGCGCGTTGTTGACGTAGAACTGCACGCTGCTGCCGCCAACCGTGTGACCGTGACCGCCACTTCCTCCACCGTCGGTCGTAACGGTAACGCTATTGCTCGCGGCTGACTCGTTGCCCGCCGCATCGAAGGCGCGAACCGTGTAGGTGTAACTGGCGCCGGCGCTCAAGCCGGTGTCGGTGAAGCCCGTGCTCGATGATGTCGCGACAGCGGCGCCGCCGCGATAGATCCGGTAACCGGTCACCCCCACGTTGTCGGTCGAAGCGTTCCAGGCCAGGGTGATGCTGCTGGAAGTCTTGCTTGGCGAGGTGAGCCCGCCGGGCGCCGATGGCGCCTGCGTATCGCCGCCGCCAGTGCCATTGCCGCTGCTGAACGCGTTGGCTGGAACGTTGACCGTCGCTCCGTCCGAGAAGGACACCGTGATCGGAGCATTGGTCATGTTGTACGCGACGTAGGTGCGTGCGCCATTCTTGTTGAACACGGCGTACAACGGATGATCCGATGTCACAGCGCGATCGGTGGTTCCGAGTGCGTTGATATTGTGGATCCAGTGATAGGTGTTGGCGCGCGAGTTGCCGCGCTCGATCAGGATCGAAGCCATTCCCGCATTCATTTGATTGATGGCGTCGGCAGGATTGTGTATTGCGCGATACATCCAGATGATGTCGCCCCACTCATTCCAGTGGGTGCCGCCGTTCTCCGCGACCAGCGCCTCGTAGTTCTGGCGCGTGTAATCCGGGAATTGCGTGAGATACAGGGAGCCGGCCTGGATCGGCAGCCAGTTGATGCCGTGAACTTCTTCGGGATTGCCGGTCCACCACACGCCGTCGCCAACGGTCTTGCCACCCCACACCATGCTCGCGGTGGCGCGGGTGAAATTCGGATGGTGATTCTGGCCTGTAACGTCGAACCAGTATTCGTTGATGGCATTCATCTCCGTCGTGTAGAGATAGATGCCCAGATCGCGCAGCGCCGTGTCCCCGACCGCCTCGGCGAACAGGATGACGCCCGACCAGGCATTCATGGCTTCGGACGAAGATTCGTTGTTGTTGCCGTCACCGAAGTTGGCGTGCCCCGAGGCCCAGGTGTGCCCGGCGTAGACATCGAAGTTGCGCAGGAACGGAAACAGCGCGTCGCTACGATTGGGGCTGGCGATATCACGGATCAGCAGCCTGATCATCGCGCCCCACTCGGCATTGCTCGCCCACGACTTGTCCACGCGGGCGATCTCGGCAGCGGCTTTGATGAAGTAGCCGTAGTGGAAGTGGTGATCGTTCAACTCCAGCACGCTGCCATAGCTGTCGGGATAACCGAACAGCGTTCCCCAATTGCTGTTGAAATAGAACACTTGACTGGACTTGAGCGCGCCCTGCGCGTCGCTCGCCTTCAGCCAGCTTTGCAACGAGCCTCGGATTTCATTGCGGAACTTGGCGGCAGCGGTGCCGTCGCCCACCTGGTCTGCGATCGGCGCGAGAGTCGCGAGCTTGCCGAGGCGCTTGCCGAACCAATAAGTGTCGGGCGAGCCGTCGTACACCTCCGCCTCCGCTTCGTTGACGTAGTTGGCCAGCGTGGTGCGGTTGTAAGTACCGAGATCGGGCAGCGACGGCAACACGCCGGGGAATTTCATGCGAGTGGTGAACGATGTTCCTTCCGCCAGCTTCATGACGCCGCGTACCGAGGCGTATGTCTGGGTCAGCAGCGCCTTGCTGCTGTTCTTCCACTGATGCGGATACAGCGCGAACAGCGTGCCGGTTTGCGTTCCCTGCTTCGCAACGGTCGTGTAGTTGTACGTGGTGACGACTTCGGCCGTCGGCTTGTCATAGGACCAGTTGGCTTGCGTGCCGGTGACGAACGAATAGGCGTACTGCTGGAACTTGGCGAGCGTCGCGGCTGAATTGTCGGGCAGCACCGCGACGGAGAAATAGTTTCGGCCGCCCAGATTGTTGGTCAGCACCGGGCTGCCGAGGCCCGACCACGTCGAACCGGTGGGACCGAACAATGCATAGTGACGACCGTTGATCGTCACACCGAGCACCGGCGTGCTGGCGTTGCCCGACCAGATGACGGGCGCCGCGGGGAATGTGATCCGGGGTGTGCCGCCCGCATACTCGGCATAGACGTACGGCGAACCGTGGCCATAGGTGACTTTCAGCGAACTGCCGCCGCTGCTCGACACGTTGGTGACGAACCAGTCGCTGAAACCATCGACGCGAGTATCGGCGAAGTTCGCCGTGGCGCTGTGGCCGATGGTCAAATCGTCATTGCCGTTCGGATCGGTCGAGGCCGGCATCCAGCCGCACACGCAAGCTGAATTGCCGGTGATGGTCGGCCCCGGATAGAACAGGCGCAGACCGTTGGCCTGATTCTGTACGGCTAGCGGATGCGGATACTGCCGCTCCGAGTACTGCAGCCACGCGGTCGAGCTCCACCAGTCGTTCGTTTGTATTTTTCCTGTGACATTCGCGGTCTTGTAGATGGTGGGCTGAATGTTGGCCGCGCCCGGTGGCAGCACGGTGGAGTAACTGCCGCGACCTGCGGCCACTTCCCCGTTGAAAGCTCCGGCATCCATGGCAGCAACGGCCGCCAACCCCGATACCAATGCAAGCAGCATCCTGCGAACGCGCGCCGCGCACATACCCCCTCCTTACGCCGGAAGCGACACGCCTTCCGATCCATGGTTCTCGAGTTGTCCTGCGATTTCGGCTGTGAAAGCGCTTACATTTCTACTTCTGCGAGTGGTGAGGTGTCAAGCAGCACAAACTGAACAGCGCGTCGCCGCCGCGCGGGGGTGGGCTTCGGTCTCACTCTTCGAAGCGACTCGTCCCTTCACGATCCCGCTGGTAATGCTTGCTGAGCGGGAACGGCGGCAACCACGACTCGCGACGGATCGTCCACAGCTCGTAGCTCGGTCGAAACTGATCGGGAGCATCCAGACACCCCAAGTTGACCTCGACTTCGTCGCCGCTGCGCCCGAAGACCGAAGAGCCGCAGCGAGGACAGAAATGCCGCCCCGCGTAGCTGTTCGTTTCACCCTCGATGCTCACCGCATCCTGAGCAAATATCGCTGAAGCATGAAACAGAGCGCCATGATGTTTGCGACAGTCCAGGCAATGACAGATGCCGACCCGATAGGGTCGCCCGGTCGCCACGAGTCGGACGTTGCCGCACAGGCAGCCGCCAGTAAATCGATCCATGCAACCTCTCCTCCAATTGAACCGCCAAGGAGTGTTTACAACCAGTTCGGTGAGAAGCAACAGTCGGACTGTCCGACGGTTTCCTCTGCGAGTTCCGCCAGCCGAAACACACATCGGTCGCTGCTTGCAATCCGCAGGTATGTCGGGTATGAACGCGATGCACCAGCATCAACAAATAACAGCATCTTTTTATCTGATGCTCATAAGACCATTCTGGGGGACTGCGCTCACGTTGGGCACTTTGTGGCTGATGTGCAGCTCCACTTGTTTCGCCGACGACGGCGAGAAATTGTTTGCACCTTGCGTGGCCTGCCATGGCAACAAAGGTGAAGGCAACGCTGCGCTCCACGCGCCGGCCATCGCCGGTCAGGACGCGGCATACATCGAACGTCAGTTGCACAACTTCCGCAGCCGTCGCCGTGGCGCTGATGGATCCGACGCGCTCGGCGCTCAGATGCAGGCGGCCGCGACAGCGCTCGGCGACGACGCCGCCGTCGCGAAGATTGCGAGCTACATCGCGAAACTTCCCAGGACCTTCAATGCGAAGCCCGCCTCCGGCAACTTGCACAACGGCAACAACCTCTACCAAGGCAAGTGCGGCGCCTGTCACGGCGGCAAGGCAGAGGGCAATCCAGCGCTGCAGGCGCCGAGACTCGCCGGCCTCGACGCGGCATATATCCAACGACAGTTCGCGCACTTCCGAGATGGCGTGCGCGGTGTCGATCCGAAAGATACGCCAGGACGACAGATGGCCATGATGGCCAAAACGGTGGCGACGGACCGCGATCTCGAGGACATCATCGCCTTCATTCATCAGCAAGGCCGGCCGAAATGATTCGCGCGCTCGTGCTGGTCATCGCGGCTGCAGGGACCGCTGGCGCCACCGGGCCGGCACCGAGCGATTTCACGCTCAATACGAATTGCCCACCAGGTTTCGAGAAGACCGATGGCGGCGTGTGCGAGCTGCGCACGCTTTATCAGTTCTACGACTCGCTCGGCAATCGCGGCCTCGGTGGCACACGCACCGGTCTGCCTCCCCACCGGGACGGATTCACGCCTCAGCAGATCGATCTCGGTCGTTATCTCTTCTTCGATCCCGTGCTATCGGGCGATGGCACTTTGTCCTGCGCGAGTTGCCACGATCCGGCCAAGGGTCTGTCGGATGGACGCTCGCGTTCGATCGGCATGCACGGCGAGGACGCGGGCCGAGCGGCGCCGACCCTTTGGAACGTGGCGTTCCTGAAACGTTTTTTCTGGGATGCGCGCGCCGACTCTTTGGAAGCGCAGGCGTCCGGCCCGCTCTACTCGCCTCGCGAGATGGGCAACACGCCAGCGCAATTGCTCGCCCGTCTGAATGGCAACGGCGTCTATCGTCGCCTGTTTCAGCAAGCATTCCCAAACGCACGTGGCCCGATCGCCGAACAACAGGTCTTCACCGCACTGGCGGCTTTCCAAACATCGCTCGTCTCGCTCAACAGCCGTTACGACCGCTATGTGCACGGCCACGACGCTGCGCTCAACCAAAGAGAGATCGAGGGACTGAACGTATTCCGCTCGTTCGTCGCGCGCTGTTCCGAGTGCCACACCCCGCCGTTGTTCACCAACGAACAGATCGCGGTCATCGGCATGCCGGAACCCGATGGCCACCCGTTCGATGTCGGCGCCGAGGCGATCCTGGGCAGCCCCAAGCTCAAAGGCGGCTTCAAGGTGCCGACCCTGCGCAACATCGCGCGCACCGCGCCCTACTCGCACTCCGGCGCATTCGACGATCTGCGCAGCGTCGTGGAGTTTTATAACAAGGGACGTGGCAACTCGGCGCCGAGCGATGTCCCGCTGTATCTGCACTGGCATATCTCGGATCCCGATCTCAGCGAGGCCGAGGTGGACCGAATCGTGGATTTTCTGGGCGCACTGACGGACGAGACGTTTCTGCCGCAGCCGCCGACCCGCGTCCCGTCGGGGATGACGGCAACGCATCGAGGAGAATCGACATGAAAAAGGGACTCATCCTGTGGGTGCTCGTGACCGCGGTGGCGTTCGCCGCCGGCGCGTACCTTGGGCGCAGCAGTAAACAGGATCTCAAGATCAGTTCGTCAACCGGCGGCGCCAGTTACAGCGGCGGGTTCAAGGCCGAGGGCAATGCCGACGCGAATCCTGCCGGCGCGATCAGATCGGTCGCCGGGCCGGCGCCGACCAACGTGGTCGTCGTGAAGGACGGCGAATCCATCCAGGCGGCGATCAAGGCGGCCACCGCGGGGACCATCGTGCGCGTGATGCCGGGCACGTACCACGAAACGGTGTACGTCGATAAAGACGACATCCGCATCATCGGCGTGATCGAGCAAGGCCGCCGCGCCGTGCTCGACGGACAGAAAAAGCTCAACGACGCCATTCTGTACTCGGGCAACAACTTCGTGGCCGAGAACCTCGAGATCCGCAACTACAAGGGCAACGGCATCATGGGCCAGGCCGGCAACAACTTCGAGATCCGCAACAACGTGATAGTGGACTCGGGCGTGTACGGCATATTTCCGCAGCTGGGCCAGAACGGCATCGTCGAGCACAACGTGGTTTCGAAGATCGCCGACGCCGCCATCTACATCGGCATGAGCGACAACATCCTGGTCGCGCACAACGACGTGTTCGACAGCGTCGCCGGCATCGAAATCGAAAACAGCCGCCACGCCATCGTCGAGCACAACTACGTGCACAACAACACCGGCGGTCTGCTCGCGTTCGTCACGCCCGGCCTGCCGATCAAGGACACGGTCGACGTGATCTTCCGCAACAACTTCGTGATCGGAAACAATCACCCGAACTTCGGCGCGCCCGGCTCGACGGTGGCCGGCATTCCGGCGGGCACTGGCATTCTGGTGATGGCGGCCGACGACGTGGTGATCGAGGGCAACATCATCTCCGACAACAAGGTGGCCGGCATCATCATCACGGATCACGCTCATGCTTCGAACATCACCGCCGATCCGGAGTCCGATCCGAACTCGGATCGCGTGAAGATTCTGGACAATGTGATGCTTCGCAACGGCTACGACACGATCAACGAGGCCAAGGCCCTGCTGCTCGCCGAAGCGAAAGTGGGCGCCAGGAACCTCGACATCGTGCGTGTCGGTCCGAGCCCGGGCAGCTGCATCATCAATCGCCATCAGTATGTGACGGTCGGCGTGGGCGACTTCGCCGAATGTGACTTCACCAACACCGCGGCGACCGTCAACTATCTGCTGCCGCCGGTGCCACCGCGTGAGATCAAGCCGGGCGAGCGCGGCAAAGTCGTGTACCTCGGCATCTGCACTGGCTGCCATACATACAACGGCCGAATGATCGGCCCGCCGGTGCAAGTGATCCAGGCGCTGTACATGGACAATCCGCAAGGCCTCGCCGACTACATCGCGAAGCCCACCAAGAAGCGCGACGACTACCCTGAAATGCCGCCACAGGACTATCTCGATCCCGAGACGCGCCTGGCGGTGGCCCAGTACATGCTCCAGGTCACCAACTGAAGATGAAGTGCTGATGATGACTGCCTACTGACTGGCCAGAGGAAGAGGGCTCATGAGAACTAGTAACAAGCGGCTCGCATATGCAATGGCCATGGCGCTGACCGGCGTGGCGGTGATGGCCGTCGCGCCCGGCGCTGTATCGGCGCAAGAAACTGGCGCCGGGCTCGAAGAAATCGTGGTGACCGCCCAGCGGCGTTCTCAGTCTCTGCAGGACGTGCCGATCGCGATCCAGGTCGTGGACAGCACGCTGATCAAGGATGTGGTCGCGGAGAACCTCGGCGATCTGAATGGCTTCGTGCCCGGCCTGGTGGTCTCGGATAACAGCCCCACGCAGCCGCGTTATCAGATTCGCGGCATTCAGACCGGCGATTTCGGCGTCGGTACCGACCCCGCCGTGGGTGTGTATGTCGACGGCATCTACGCTGCACGCTCCGGCGCATCGCTGCTCGCGTTCAACGACGTCGAGCGCATCGAAGTATTGAAGGGACCGCAAGGCACCCTGTTTGGCCGCAACAGCGCGGCCGGCGCCATCTCGATCGTCACTCGACAGCCCGAAGACGAGTTTCATTCGTTGCTGCGCGTACGCTTCGGCGAATACGGCAAGCAGTACTACGAAGGCATGCTGAACACGCCCCTCGGAGAGAAGGTCGCGCTGCGTGTCAACGGCGTTTATAACAAGAGCGACGGCTGGCTCGAAGATGCGGCCACCGGCCGGGATCTGATGCCCGAGAAAAACTGGGCCGGCCGAGCCGCACTGCGCTGGGAACTGTCGGATAAGACCAGCGCGACGCTCTCCTGGGATCACGACGATCTGGATCAACTGGCGCGGCCCGCCATCGGCATCGTGCCCGTGCAGGCCGACCAAGCGCAGATCCCGTTCCCAGCCGATCCCGCCACCTACATCGATCCTCGCAATGCTCCGGTGTACAACGACGTGGTAGGCAACGAAGAATCGCGCCAGCTCGACCAGGTGAACCTGTTCATCGATCACAGCTTCGGCGCGGCCGAGTTCCGCTCCAGCACCTCGTGGCGCCAGTTCGAAACCGTCAATCGAGAAGACGAGGACGGCACCAACCTGATCGCCACCTATTTCGATACCGCCAACATCGAGGACAACGAGAGTTTCTACCAGGAGTTCAAGCTCTCGGGCCAATCCGCTCGCATCGACTGGGTCGGCGGCGTGAGCTACTACAAGGAAAAAGCAGACCAGATCAGCGACACGCACACGTTCACTGACGGCATCGACACCTTGGGCGTGAACCTCGGCATCTTCGATCAGCTGGGCCTGCCGTTCCCGCTGTTCGCCGGCACCAGCAGCTTCATCGAGCCGTTCGGCGTCAGCATGCTCGGCCTGCCCTGGCGCGAGGCCATGTACAACCGCGGCGACTTCGAAGCGTTCGCGGCGTTCGGCGACATGATCTGGCACGTGAACGACCGCACCAACCTGACTTTCGGTCTGCGCTACACACACGACAAAAAGAAGTTCACCTGGATCAACGGGCCCCACGAGACGCCGGAGCTCGACCAGGTCGTCGCAACGCTCCAACAGCTCGAGTTCTTCGACGACTTCCCGATTCCGGCTGCAGCCTATCGCTTCTCGGACATCATCTTCGCGGTGGACACGCCGCCCGGTGGCCTGACGCGCAAGGATTCCTGGGACGACGTGAGTCCGCGCCTGGTGCTGGATTACAAAGTCGCGCCCAACCTCATGGTGTTCGGCTCGCTGGCCAAGGGCTACAAGGCGGGTGGCTACAACAGCACCGAGGTCGGCTCGGAGTTCGAGAATGAAGACGTCTGGAATGTCGAGACCGGCATCAAGAGCGTGTTCCCGGACGCCGGCGTGGTGTTGAATGCTTCGGCGTTCTATTACATCTATGAGAACAAGCAGGCGATCGCGCTGGTCAACGACGTGGCCGGCTCCGACATTCCGCAGTACGTGATCGATGTCAGCGACGAGAAGGCCTGGGGTATCGACGTGGACGCACAGTGGCGGCCGGTGGATCAGTTCAGGCTCTATGCCAACGTCGCATTCATCGACGCAACCTACAAGGAGAAAATCACACGCGGCACGGATCCGCTCGACCTTTCCGGCGAACCCACGGGTGAGCCGTATCTCAGCGCCGCGCTCGGTGCGAGCTATGACTGGGCGCTGGGCGCCGCGGGCGATCTCGAACTGTCCGGCCGGTTCGCGTATCGCGGCAAGTCACGTTGTAATGCGGATTCCGAACGACAAGGCAACTGCGCACTCCAGTCGATATTCAGGGTCGGCGAAGCGACCGAGCGTCTCGACCTGCGACTCGGCTGGACCAGCGCCAACGAGAAGTTCGGCCTCGCGACCTACGTGACCAACGTGCTGGACGAGCAATACGTTACCGGCATCAACAACATCACTACCGATACTTTCGGAACGCCGTTCGCGTCGATCTCCGAGCCGCGGTGGTGGGGAGTGGAGGCGACCGTTTCTTTCTGATGCGAGTCGAAACGACGATGGACGCCACACACAGCCGCACACCTGACCCAGAGAGCGCCCACGCGCCGCTCTCAAAGCTGTTCGAGTCTCAGGCGGCGACTGCCCTTAAGTTGCGGCAGTCGACCGCCGGCGAGCGGCGCCTCAAACTCGGAAAGCTGCTCGAGGCGATTCTGTCGCACAACCAGGCCATACAAGAGGCGGTTCACCGCGACTTGAGCAAACATCCGACGGAAACCAACCTCACCGAGGTGCTGCCGCTGGTCGGCGAGGCCAAGCATGCCATCGCGAATCTGAAGCGCTGGATGAAGCCACAGCGCATCAGCCCGACGATGGCGGCGCTCGGCACGAGCTCTCGTGTGATCTATCAGCCGAAAGGCCGCTGCCTGCTCATCAGTCCCTGGAACTATCCCCTGAGCCTGGCCCTCGGGCCGCTGATCTCTGCCGTAGCCGCCGGCAACACGGCCATTCTCAAACCTTCAGAGTTCACGCCACACACCAATCAGGTCGTCAAAGACATCATCGGCGCGGTGTTTTCTGTCGATGAAGTTGCCGTGGTCGAAGGCGCCGCGGACACCGCCACCGCCCTGCTGTCGTTGCCTTTCGATCACATCTTCTTCACCGGCTCGCCCGCCGTCGGCAAGGTGGTGATGGCCGCGGCGGCTCGCCATCTCGCGTCGGTCACGCTCGAACTCGGCGGCAAGTCGCCCGTCATCGTGGACGCCACCGCCGATCTGCGCAGCGCTGCCGAACACATCATCTGGGGCAAGATGGTGAACGCCGGCCAGACCTGCATCGCGCCTGACTATGTGTACGTGCATCGTGACGTCGCCGACCGCTTTATCGAGCTCTGTCGCAGCACCATCACTCAACGCTACGGCGACAACGACGTCGCCATCAAGAACAGCCCGGATTTTCCCCGCATGATTCACCGCCGCCACGCCGAGCGCGTCGCGCGGCTCGTCGATGAGGCGGTCCTGTGCGGCGGGCAACTTGCATTCGGCGGCGCCTCCGATCCCGAGTCGCGCTATGTATCACCTACCCTGCTGCGAAACGTTCCTCCCAACGCGCAGATCCGCCACCAGGAGATCTTCGGCCCGGTCTTACCCATCCTGACCTTCGACGCTCTCGACACCGTCATTGCAGACATCAATGCCGCGCCCAAGCCGCTCGCGCTGTATGTTTGGACCAAGAGCGATCGCACCGTCCAGGCGCTCTCCACCCACACCAGCTCTGGCAGCCTGTGCGTGAACCTGTGCTTACAACAGTTCGCCCAACACAACCTCCCCTTCGGCGGCGTCAACACCTCCGGCATCGGCAACGCCCACGGCTTCTTCGGCTTCAAGGCGTTCTCTCACGAACGCGCCATGATGGCCGCCGGCCCACTGTCGGCGTTGGAGATGCTGTTTCCTCCTTACGATGGCCGGAAGCGACGGCTAAGCGAGATGCTCATCAAATACATGACGTAAGCGTCACTCGCTGGGGCTATCCGTACTCCGCTTCCGCGAAAACGGATACGCGCTCCGCGGCCGTTCGCTGGGCGGAATCCAAAGTGACAGCAGCATGGATACCGCCAGGATGGCGGCTGTGACTGCCAGCGACACGGCGACGGGAATCTTGTAGACGTCGATCAGCAGCATCTTGGCGCCGATGAACAGCAGCACGATCGCCAGTCCATACGAGAGCAGATGGAAACGTTCGTGCATGCCCGCGAACAAAAAATACAGTGCACGCAAACCCAGGATGGCGAAAACGTTCGACGTGAGCACGATGAACGGATCGGTGGTGATGGCGAAGATGGCGGGGATGGAATCGACTGCGAACACCACATCGACGATGCCGATCAACAGCACGACGAGCGCGAGCGGCGTGGCTACTCGCGCGCCGTTCACGGTGGTGACGAGCCGTTCGCCATCGTAGTCGGGCGCGACCGGCATGTGCCGACGCAGCCAGTTCAGCGCGGGATTCGAATCGAGGTCGGGCTCCTGCCCCGCCGCCCACCACATCTTGATGCCCGTGAACACCAGGAAGGCGCCGAACAGGTACAGAATCCAATGGAACCGCGCGATCATCCAGGCGCCGATCAGGATCATGGCCGCGCGTAGCACGATAGCGCCCAGGATGCCGATCATCAACACGCGCTTCTGAAACTCGGCCGGCACCGAAAAATACGTGAACACCATGAGGAACACGAACACGTTGTCCACCGCCAGCGCCTTCTCGACCAGGTAGCCGGTGATGAATTCGAACAGCTTGGTATCTGCGACCGCGCGAATCGCCGCGTCAGGACTCGATGACAGTTGCCACCAAAGCCAGGTGGCGAACGCGGCGCTCGCGGCGATCCAGATCAGCGACCACACCAGCGCCTCGCGCATCGAGACTTTGTGGGCGCCCTGCCGATTGAGCGCGAAGAAGTCGATGGCGATGGCGACCAGGACGAAGACGCCGAACAAAGACCAAAGCAGTGGCGTACCGACCGAGCTCATGAGGGCCTCTCATCGATGGGCAGTCGGCGCGCAACCGACGTGTAAGGGAGCGACTCGAAATAGCCATTTCGGTCTTGCCACCCACGTGTGGACGTGGACTGCAGCGCCGGGCGCCCTGTCACCCGCGCCGGCGACAAGACTCCGTATTGACGACACTGCAGGAGCGAACGCTCCGGCTACTCCCCTCAAGAGGCGTTGCGATTTAAACATGCATGGCGCTGGCGTTCAACGGCCCAGGCGTGGGCACGTACGGTTGAGCAGCGCGCTCACGGCTTCGAGCAGCACGGCGCGCCGGAATGGCTTGCGAAGATAGGCGTCGTAGACCACACACTCCACCTTCAGCGCATTTTCGTCCATGACGCTCATGGCCATGATAGGCACGTCGGCGCCGGCCGGATCGCTGCGGATCTGCCTGCACATCGTGGCCCCGTCCATGAACGGCATCATCAGGTCGCAGATGATCAGGTCGGGCCGCTGTTCCTGAAAGCGCTGCAGACCTTCACTGCCATTGGCGGCAACGGTAACGCGATGGCCTTCGTCTTCCAGCGCCGCGCCCACCACGTCCGCGAGATCCAGCTCATCGTCCACGATCAGGATTGACTTCGACATGGCAGCGCTATGGCACTCAAGTGGTGGTGGCTCGCGGATCCCGCCCGAAACCCGACATGAGCGCTTCGAAGCCTCCCATGGTGTCTCCGACCTTCAACCCCTGCGAGGTGATCTTGAACTCGCGCAAGAACGGATCGAAATCGCTGTCGCGCAATTTGGTGACCGAGATCAGCCGGCGGATCTCGCCCTTGACTTCCGCATATCGCATGACGATCAAGCCTTCCAGCAGCGACGACAGGCCTCTGCTCGGCAACTCCATGTTCGCTCCGAGGATGTTGCGACTCTCGATCGACACCATCGTCATCGCCCCCAGCGCCCGGATCTCGTTGGCCAGCGAGGAAATGAAACGCGTCAGGCGCTCCGGACCGATGACCGACTCGACCAGTCCGCCGAAGCCGTCGATGAATACCCGCTTGGCTTTGCGACGATGGATCGCGTCGACGATCTCGTGCCCCAGCTCATCGAGCAGGCGTTCGCCTTGCGGGCGCCAGATGAGCTCCAACTGCTCGCGCCGTTCCAATTCCTGCAGGTCGATGCCGATGGCTTGCGCCTTGGCCCGCAGCCGTTGCGGACTTTCGAACAAACCGAAGAACACGCCGGGCTCGGCCGCGCTCGAGCGCGACACATACTGCAGGCCGAACGTTGTTTTACCGCTCCCGGTCGGCCCGAACAGTCCGTTCGTGGTGCGCGCGAGCAAGCCGCCGCCCAGCATGGCGTCCACGCCTTCGATACCGGTCGAGCGGCGAGACAATTCATATTCGTCCGGAACCGAAGGCGTGGAGAACAACGCCTCGACCCGGGGATAGATCACTAGTCCGTCATCCGTGATATGGAACGAATGTTTGCCCGGCAGGAAACCTCTGCCGCGGAACTTCACGACCTGCAGCGTTCTCTCGGTCTGCCGGTCGACCAACTGGTGAGTCAGGCGCACGATGCCGTCGACCACCGTATGCGTCACTTCCATGGCGCCATCGGCGCCGCTCGTCAACAGCAGCACCACGCAATCTCCGGTGGCTGCGTGACTCTGGATCTCTTGCACGAAACGTTTGAATTCAAGATTCGAGCTCGCGGCGTCTCGTGTAGCGGCGAAGCCGTCGATGACCAGCACACCCGGGCGATGCCGCTTGAGCTCCACTTTGAGCAGCTCCTGCAGCCCCGCCAGGCCCTCTCTCGCGAGCACGGCGCTGCCGCTCACGAAATACAACTGATGAGGCAACATGCGCTCGGTGAAAAAGGACATGGGGCGCAGGTGCTGCAACATGCGCGTGTGCGACTCGGCCAGCAAAGTCACAAACAGCGCTTTGCCTTCCTCGGGGCGGCGATTGAAGCAGATCTGGCTGGAAAGGATGGTCTTGCCGGTGCCGGGCGCGCCGTCGATGATGTAAACGCCCCCCTTCAGGAATCCGCCGGGCAAGATCCGATCGAGGGTACTCACGCGCGTCGCAACGACTTCAAGTTGCATCCAGCCTCCGCTTCGGCATCCAATGCATATGAACGCGCCATGGCCTCAGATGATCCCAAACTCCTCGCTGCGGTTCGGCTCGACAGCGATGCATTCGGAAATAAGTGCCACCGGCTGCCATCAGTTCCGAGGGAACTTTTTGGAATCTGGCCCGGAGACTGGCGCCGCCGTGGTAGCCAGGCGCGCATTGATGGGGCTAGGATCGGGCCATCGTGCGGTGTCGCGGTTCGGTAAGTCTGGCGGCGGGGGTCCGATGGCGGTCGACGAACAGCTGCAGGATTGGCGGGCGCAGGCCCTGCGGGTCGAGATGGCAGTCGGCGAGGCCGTCATCGGTCAGCAAGACACCATCCGACTGATCAACGTCGCGCTGTTCGCCCGCGGCCACGTGCTGCTCGAAGGCGATGTCGGCGTGGGCAAAACCACCATTCTGCGGGCCTTCTCTCGCGCCATCGGTGGAGATTTCGAGCGCATCGAGGGCACCATCGATCTGATGCCCGGCGATCTCATCTATCACACCTACGTAGACGCCGAAGGCAAGCCGCGCATCGAGCCCGGTCCGCTGCTCCGGCACGGCGAGCGGCTGGCGACCTTCTTTTTCAACGAGATCAACCGCGCCCGCCCGCAGGTGCAATCGCTGCTGCTGCGGGCGATGGCCGAGCGCACCGTGTCGGCCTTCAACCGCGAGTATCGGTTTCCGCACATGATCGTGTTCGCCGATCGCAACCGGGTGGAGAAAGAAGAAACGTTCGAGCTCGCCTCCGCCGCTCGCGATCGTTTCATGTTCGAGCTGCGCATGCCCTCGCCGGTCGCGCCGGATATCCGTCGCGCACTGGTGTTCGATCCCGGCTTCCACGATGTCGATCGACTGCTCGAGCGAGTGACACCCGGCATCCTGGCCTGGCAAGAGCTCAACGAGATCGGCGCGGCGATCCAGCGCGGTATCCAAGCGAGCCAAACGCTGGAGCGTTACGTATTGGATCTGTGGGATGCAAGTCACGCGCCGGAGCGTTTTGGGGTGCGCCTGGAGGGCGTGGACATGGACAAGCTGATCCTCGCCGGCGTGAGCCCGCGAGGCATGATGGCTTTGACTCGCGCCGCACGGGTCGTCGCCTGGCTGGCCGGGCGCACTCACATCACGCCAGCAGACATCCAGGCGGTGGCGCCATGGACGCTCGGTCACCGTGTGTTCTTTACACCGATTTATGAGTTGCGTCGTGCCCAGCTCGCACCGGCGCTGATCGAAAAGATCCTGGAAAACGTGCCGACCCCGCGCTGACCATGAGCACCTCGCCCGAGTTTCATTACAGATTGCCGCACCGATCCGGCGGTTGGCGACCTGGCTCGCACCCCGGCTCGAGCCTGGGCGGCGGCCAGGAGTTCGTCTCGCATGTGAGCATCTTCGATCGCCCGGATCCGCGCCGACTGGATCTTCGCGCCAGTCTGCGCGAAGTGCGCGGTGATTGGCTGGTGCGAGTCCATCGGCAGCGGGTCAGTGTGCCGGTGTATGTCGTGGCCGATGTTTCCGCATCGATGAGCTTCGGCCTTCCCAAATCCAAGCTGCACGTGCTGGCGGATTTTGTGACCGCGCTCGGGCACAGCGCATTCCGCGTCGGCGATGCGCTCGGCATGCTCGCGTTCGACGCTCGAGAGCGGCCCGACTTGTTCGTGCCGGCGCTGTTGAGCCGAGGCGTGGGCGAAGTGATGGCCTCGATGCTGACCAGTTGCAAAGGCGCAGCCGGAGGCAGCGACGGATTGGAACAAGCAGTACTGCATCTGGCGGGGCGCCACGGCTTGATCTTCCTGGCCTCCGATTTCCACTGGCCGCTGGATCGACTGGGCGGCGTGCTGGATCTGCTCGCGCACTGCTACGTCGTGCCGCTCGTGGTGTGGGATCCGGCCGAGATTCAGCCGCCCAGGCACGATGGACTCATGCCGCTGCGAGACGTGGAATCTGGCCGTCGAAGCACTCAATGGCTTCGGCCTGTCACCCGTGAACGCTGGCACGAAGCAGTGGAACGACGCCGCGCCGAGCTGAATCGAATCTTCTCGGCTCGCGGCATTCGTCCCTTTTTCATCAGCGGCGAATTCGCCGGCGAGGCGCTGTCGAACTACTTCCTCGAGGCCACTGCGTGAAGCGCGCGCGGCGAATGCCTCGGTTGGCGGCGCTACTCATCATGGCAGTCGCGGCCGCCGACACCCTCGCCGCCTCACAAGTCACAACCGCCGTCGTCGAGCAGCCACGCCCGTTCGGCTACGTCGTTGGAGATCTGGTCACACAGCGAGTGCTGCTCACGTCCGCTGCTGTGAATTTCGATCCCGCCACGCTGCCGCCAGTGCAACGGGTGAACATCTGGTTCGAGCGCCGCTCTGCCAGGATCGAACCAGCGCCGGACGGCAAGCGCTGGCTGATTGTGAATTATCAGCTGATCAACGCGCCGCCGGCGCTGGCTACGGTCAATTTGCCCGCCTGGGAGCTCGAGGATCAGGCCGGTGTTGCAAAGTTGCGAATCCCGGCTGCACCGATCAGCGTCGCTCCTTTGATTTCCCATTCCGCGTCGCCTACCGCCAGCGACCTGAGGCCCGACCGTCAAGTATCGATGCTCGATACGACGCCGACGCGTACGCGACTCCTGGCCTGCTCCCTCGCGTTGGGGGTCACCTTGATCGCGTGGCTCGCATGGTGGCAATGGCGGAACTGGCGGGACAGTCTCGGCCGGCCCTTTGCACGCGCGCTACATGAACTGCGACGGATGGAAGACGGCGCGCCCGAGGCCTGGCAGGCGCTGCACCGTGCTTTCGATCAAACGGCGGGTCGTGTGCTGCAAATCGAAACGCTGCCGACCTTGTTCGAACGCGCGCCGCAGCTGCAGCCACGGCGCGCGGAGATCGAACGATTCTTCGCCGATTCCAACGAGCGATTCTTCGGCGCCGGGCCGCCGAGCAACGCTTTGTCGCTGCGTGCGCTCTGTCAGGACCTGCGCCGGATCGAACGGCGGCACGCGTCATGAGTGAAGCGCTCACATTCGAGCATCCGTGGTTGCTGGTATTGCTGCCGTTAGCGCTGCTTCCGCTTTTGCGCGGAAGGCGTGACACGCTCGCGTTTCCATCGGTGGCCTGGCTGCCGCGCGATCGTGTCGGTCAACTCGTGGGCTGGCTGTGGCCGCTGTTCGCCATCCTGGCGATCGCCAGCAGCATTCTTGCGCTGGCCCAACCGGGCCGCCCGCAAAGCTTCGTGCAGCGGACGGGCACGGGTGCGGAGATTCTCGTGCTGCTGGACCGTAGCCGCAGCATGGACGATCGGATGTTGCCCGCCAACTGGCGAGAGATCGATCCCAGCTCGCTGCTGTATCACACGGGCCGTGGCCGCAAGAAGGCCGATGTAGCGCGGGAGCTCCTGTCACAGTTCGTCGCACAGCGACCCGACGATCGCTTCTCGTTGATGTACTTCAGCAATCGCCCGCTGAGCGTCGTTTCATTCACTCAACACGACGCAGTCATGCAAGCAGGAATCTCGGCGGGCGTGACTGGCCGTGGGCTGGCGGACACCGAGGTCGGTCGCGCACTCGTCGCGGGTATCGCCGAGTTCGATCAGCGCGCTTACTCTGGAAGTCGCATCATGCTGCTGGTTTCCGATGGTGGCGCGCACCTGGACGAAGAGACCAGGGAGCGCATCCGCATCGGTCTTGCGCGCAATCGGATCGCGCTCTACTGGATGTATCTTCGCTCCTACAACAGCGCAACGCTCGATACGACCGATGATCGTTGGGCGAATGCGCCCGAGTTGGCCCTGCATCGTTTCTTTCAATCCTTGCCGACGCCTTACCGGGCCTACCAGGCCGAAGTGCCGGAGGACCTGTCCAGAGCCGTCGCCGAAGTGGGCCGACAGCAGAATCTGCCGCTGGACTTCCTGGAGCAGATTCCACGGCGCGACTACAGCCGTCATTTCATCGCCGTCGCGGCGTTCGCCTGCGCGATGCTGCTGTTGTATCGATCGATGTTGCTGCGGAGCTGGCAATGAAGCGTGCCGCCGTGCATGGCGCCTTCGCTATCGCCGCGCTGACGTGCGCCAGCTTGGTGGCGTACTACGCGGTACGCCTGAATCGAATCGAAGGCACCAACGTGGCCATCGCCAGTGCCCGCGTGTCGGCGTTCGATGCCGACGTGCCGGAAGCGCGCTTGGCACGCGCGCTCGCGCTGGCCAACGCCGGCGAGTCCGAGGCGGCGATGAAAGCATACAAGGCGCTGATCGAAGGCGACCGCCGCGATCTCAAGCAAGCCGCGCTGTATAACCTCGGCAACTTGTATATGCGCGACGCGCTCGAGAACGGCGCCGAGCAGGCATTCCGGTCGCTGCCGCTGATCGAGCTGGCGAAACAGCGCTATCGCGAGGTGTTGCGCCATCAGCCGACGCACTGGGACGCCCGATACAATCTCTCGCGCGCCTTGCAGCTCGCGCCGGAGCTCGAGCAGGAGATCGAAGAGAAAGAAGACCCTCCGGAAAAGGAACAAAGTGTCAGCACCCTGCAGGGGGCAAGGATCGATCTGCCATGAGATGGCGGCCGTCGCTCAGCCTCGCCACGGACAAGCAGTCGCGCGCCATAGCGCTCGCGTTCCTGTTGTTGCTGGCGGGTCTCTTGATGCCGCCTGTGAACCTGCCGCGAGACGCCTACGACTACATCGTGGTGTTCGACATCAGTCAGAGCATGAACGTCGAGGATTACCAGCTCCATGGCGCGCCCGTCAGCCGTTTGGCTTATGCGCACGAGGCCGCCCGCCGCACACTGCGCGATATGCCGTGTGGCTCTCGAGTTGGCTGGGCGGCATTCACCGGGTATCGCACCATCCTGTTGCTGGCGCCGGTCGAGGTCTGCGCTCATTACAGCGATCTGCTCGCCTCGCTTGAAAAAATCGACGGCCGCATGCGCTGGTCGAATGCCAGCGAAATCACCAAAGGGGTGTACTGGTCGGTGCTGACGGCCCAAGAAACTCAGCTGCCTGCCGATGCGAAGCCCGACATCGTTTTCATCAGCGACGGACAGGAAGCGCCGCCGCTGGATCCCGCCTACCCGCCCCGAGTGATCGAAGACCTGCCCGAACATTCCATTCGCGGCTGGTTGATCGGCGCAGGCTCCGACGAGCCCAGCCCGATTCCACGAGTCGATGAAGATGGACATCGCACGGGCTATTGGCGCGCCGACGAGGTCGTACAGATGAGCGCCTTCGGGGGCACCAATGCTCCCGCGACGGAGCACCTCTCGGCTGTGCGCGAGCCGCATCTGCGTGCGCTCGCGGACCAGCTCGGATTCGACTACGCGCGCCTGACCGGGCCTGCATCGCTGAGCGAAACCTTGCGAGACCCACGATTCGCTCGCCGGCGCCCCACGCCGACCGATCTTCATTGGCTGCCTGTAGCGCTCGCCGTGTTGACACTGGCGCTGAGATTCCGGCCGGACGGATCGTGGCGTAGTCTCGTCTTTACTCGAAGCGCACGAACGAATTCACCGTGAGGCGCGCCGCTCGCGGCGCCACGTCTGGCGATGAAACGCGGCGGATGTCTCCAGAGTGCAGCACGTTGCTCGGATAGATGAGCGCCCGATTGCAGCGGGCCTGATAGCTCGCGATGCGCGTGAACAAAGAATCGTCTCCGTCCATGTACTTCGCCGGCGGCGGATTCGTCACCACTTCTCGCTTGAGGGTGGCGGAGTATGCCCGGATGCGTTGCTGGCTGATCGTTTCGAAACCGGTGCTGCGATGTCGATAAAACGACGTGCCGCCGTGTTCCGGCCCGCACAGATAATGGACGATCGCGAGCTGATTCGCTGCGCTGGTGTCGAAGTGCGGCACCCTCTGCACCGGGCGCAGCCGGTGCGGCTCGGTGGTCGTGATCGATAGCGCGCAGTAGATGACTCGCGGCGTGGTGTGCGTGGGCATCCCGAAACGCTCACGAAGCAAATCGCCAAATCGCGCCAGGTCTTCCACGTACTCGTGCGGCGCGCGCTTGCGAATGCCTGGATAGAAGTCGCCGAATGTCGCTCGCAGCGGCGCACCGCTTTCCGCATAGGCGAACAACGCTTCTGGATCGAGCGCGAAATCCTCCACCACGGCGAGCGGCCGCTGCTCCTCGCCCAGAGACTGCATCGAGAACGAAGCCGCCTGATTCAGAGTAAACACGTTTCAGAGCAAGCACTGGTTCTTTCGTTGCACGAGCGAGTAGATGTGCCCGAGCGAGGCCAGCATCGTATAGAGGGGCGCGAGCCAGTCGAGCGCATGCAGCTCTGCAACGCTCTCGCCGGGCAAGCCTTTCAGCCGCTCTTCATCGATGCTGTACAACCCTTCGACCCGCTGCTTCCGTCGATCCACAAACTCGATTTCCAGGCGCATCGGCCGGATCAATTCCAGAGCGAGCAACTTGCCCACGAAGCGCTCGGTCTGCTGCTCGCCTTCCAGCAGGGCGGCGAGCATTTGCTTCACCTGGCGCAGATAGCCGGTCTCGGCGCCGTGCTCGTCGAAAAGCAGCTCGCCATGCGTCTGCGTGACCGCGACATTCTGCGTATCGATGCAGACGACTTTGTCCTGATCGTTGGCGCCGTCGCCCAGGAAGAACGGCTGGCGGGTCACCTGCAGCGGCACATAGATGGCGTCCCAACGGCCCTGTTGCCAGAACAGATTCTCGTGCTTGTCGAAGCCGAACAGAGCGATGCAGCTGAAACGCCCGGTGGCGGCGTTCTTGGTCAGCACGATGGGATATTGCACGCATAGCTTCAGGAACTCGCCCAGCACCACCGGCAGCATGTTGAGCTGCGCCGCTTGAGCCAGCACCTGCGCCTGGTCCACGCGCAGTTGTCGATGAGCTGCGCTGTTGAGCGCGACCAATCTGTTCATGCGCTACACGGTCTGAAAGCCATACTGTTGCACCTTGCGCAGCAGCTCCCGATGTTTCGGCAAAGTCGCCAGCGCTTGCTGGATGACCCGATCGTTCTGCTGGAATTGCTCCCGCGCCCGATCCGCCTGCCTCATGGTATGGGCATGCCAACGAGTCTCGGTGCGAAAGCCCATGCCATACAGCACATATTGATAGCTGGCCGCCGGGAACACTTCCTTGTTGCTGGTGAAATCGTGATCGCCGGGCGGACAGTACCGCCACAGCTGGAGCTGCTCCTGCAGGCCGTCTGGCACGCTGGCGGCGGTTCGATTGTCGCGCCAGAACGGCTCGTCGCGCTGGCTGAGCAGATAATGCAGCTTCAGAAAGTCGATGATGCGATCCCAGCGATATGCGAATGTCTGGTTGAAGCGCCTGGCGAGCACATCCATGACCTCGCGACACGGGGGCAGTTGTTCGGTGATCATCTCGGCAGCCAACTCCACCAACACCAGCGCCGAGGCTTCGAGCGGCTCGAGGAAACCGCCGGAGAGCCCCACGGCCACGCAGTTGTTCTGCCAGAACAGGCGTCGATGACCGGAGCGAATCGGGATGCGTCGGACGCTGAGC
This sequence comes from Steroidobacter gossypii, assembly GCF_016801985.1. GTDB lineage: Bacteria > Pseudomonadota > Gammaproteobacteria > Steroidobacterales > Steroidobacteraceae > Steroidobacter > Steroidobacter gossypii. The sequence continues at coordinate 381,913 of NZ_JAEVLS010000004.1, forward strand.
GCCTCGAGCTTCGGCCCGACGTATTCTCGCAGCGTGGACAGGGCGGCTTCGTGGTCCGTATGGCGACTGGAATAGACGTAACCTACGCCGCGTCGGGATTGTAGTCCGATATCCCAGATCCACCCGGCCGCCTGCGCCGTCGAGATCGTATGACATGCAACGGGTGCATCGGTATCGTCATACGGGACCTGAACCGCAAGCGCGTTGTCCACGAACAGCACGTCGCTACGATCGATGAACGGCACGCCGAAATGTTTGCCGATCAGCAACGCCGAGAACCCGGTGCAGTCAACGAAGAGTTCGCCGCCGATTGCGCCGTTCGCGGCGGTCGCCACGGATGTGATATCGCCATTCGGCGCAGCGTTGACGGCTGTGACATCGTCCAACACATGCCGCACACCGAGCTGCTCGACGCAATGTCGTTGTAGCAGCTCAGCGAACTTGCCCGCGTTCAAGTGATAGGCATAGTTGGCCACGCCAGCGTACTCGGGCGTGGTGATGAGCTTTGGCGCCAGCCCGTGCTCACACACCGCTTCCTGGAAGCAGACCGCCGACGAGAACGACCGCCCGCTCGAGTCCTGATGCCAGTAAGGAGCCAGGTTGATCTTGGGAAAACCCTGCGGCAACACCAGCGGGTGATAGTAAAAATCCTCCGCGCCGCCGTTCACCCAGCGTGCAAACTTCGCTCCCTGCTTGAACGCCGCGTCACATTCGCGGATGAACTGCGTCTCGGCGATACCGATCTTGCGCAATGTATTCCTCATCGTCGGCCACGTGCCCTCTCCCACGCCGATCGTCGGTATCGACGGCGATTCGATGAGGGTCACGCGCACGCCGCCGGATTTGGTGTTGTGCCCGGCGGCGATGCGCGCGGCGGTGATCCAGCCTGCAGTGCCTCCTCCAACGACGACGACTGACTGGACGGGTGTCACCATGGCCTCAGAACGTCGCGCGCACGCCTAGCGCCCAGCGCCGGCCGCTGTCTTCGGCCAGCAGGAAATGATTGCGGAACCGGCCGTGCTTGGTCACGACCTCCTCGGTCAGATTCAGTCCCTCGAAAAACACCGTGAGATGATCGTTGATGTCGTAGCTGCCGCTGATGTCCCATTGATAATAGTCGTCGACGAACACCACCCCGTCGCCATTGGTCTGGGTGAGCCGCTGCAGGAACTCCTCGCGCTCGTTGTAAGCGAGGCGCACCTGGTACGGGCCCTTCTCGAAAAAGGCGACCGCGTTCAGCGAGTCGCTCAATCCGGTGACGGCGAATGTTTGAGTGATGTCGGCCACGTCGAGCTCGGCGTCGCTGTCCACGAACGTCGCGTTCGCCATGATTCCAAAGCCGGACTCGCCGAACGTATGCAGCGCCGACAGCTCGAAGCCCGTGACCTTCGCGGTTTCGCCATTGCTCGGCAAGGTCACGGTAAAGACCGCCGGCGTGTCGGCAGGATCGGGATTGTTCACGTCGGTGCCGGTGGAGGGATCGAGCAGCAGTCCGCCGCCGGGCAGCTCGAAGGTGCGATCCTCCGTGCCGGTGATGATGAAATTGGTCACGTCCTTCTGGAAATAGCCGGCGGCGACGTAACTGGAGGGGTTGTAGTACCACTCGAGCGACAGATCGATGTTGTCGGACTCGAACGGCACCAGCTCCGGGTTGCCGCTGGCGGCGGCCAGGTTGCCGCCCTGACGCGTGGTCACCAGCGTCGTCACTGGCGCCATGTTTTCCAGCGTCGGGCGCGTGATGGTCTGCGAGACGGCGAAGCGCGCAACCAAGGTATCCGTGATGTCGAGCTTCAGACTGAAGTTCGGCAACAACGCGTCGTAGTCCGACTCGGCCCCGATCGGGGTCGCAGGACCGAACGCGGCCAACATCTCGGTTGCATCCAGAATATCCAGGCGAATCACCGGCGCTTGGGTGCCCTTGACCTTCACATCAGTGCTCTCATAGCGAGCGCCGGCGGTCGCGCTGATCGGCATTCCCGCGAGCTCGCCCGCGAAGTCCAGCTCGATATAGACCGCGCTGGTGTCTTCGTCCACGACGAAGGAGTTGTCGCGTCTCACCGCGTCGAAGCTGACGCCACTGACGCTCTCCAGATAGGCGAACTGCGCCTCGCCGTTGTGTCTCAGCCAGCGATGCGGCATTCGGCCGCTGCCACTCACGCCACTCAAGAAATCGTCGCCCGCGTTGAACACCCATTGATCCGTCATGGGCAGCGGACTGTCCGGATAGCCACAGAAGGTGCAGTGAATACCCACGCCTTCGTTGTCCCAGCGCTCCAGGGCTTTAGTCTCCTGCGACAGCATCGCGCCGAATCGCGCTCGCGTAAGCCCGCTCGTCTGGCCCTCGTTCCAGGTGGCGTCGATGCGGAATTGATCGATATCGTCTTCCACTGCCCAGCCCCGGCGCAGCATCACATGCGCCCGGCTGTTGGACGTATCCAGATAATCGGACACGCCTGCGGGTGTCACCGCCGGGTTGTACGCGACACCGTCGATTTCCTGTTGGCCGCTGTAGATGTTGGGATTGGCGCTTTCGAATCCGCTTGCGTACGGCAGAATCTCGCCCGGCATCAGCTGCAAGCGCACGCGATTGGCGTAGCCAATGAGCGAGAGCTGATCGCCGCCGCCGTTGTTGGGCTCGCGCTCGGCGTCCGACGTGTTCACATCGAAGGAAAGGTTCAGCGAATCGCTCACGTCCCAGCTGACGTTGAAGCCGTACGAAGCCGTCTCGGTCAGACGATCGAACTTCTTCGCATGCATGTCGGTGGCAAGGCCCACTTCCTGATACAGATCGATGATCGTACCGTTCTCGTCCGTGACCACGTCCTCGAGATTGGGCGCCGTGAACCAGTGGCCGAAGGAAGTGGCGTCGGTCTCGATGTCGAAATCCGAGTACAGCGCGTCGGCGGTGACGCGGACGCTGTCGGAAGGAGCGAACTGCAGCACCAGGTTGCCGCCTTTGCGCGTGCGCTCCTCGAAAGTCACTTTGTGATCGTAGTTGCGCGCCAGAAAGGTGTTGCCGCTCCACCCCGCGCCGCCGTTGATCTCGCTTTGCGGGATGTCGGTATTCTCCAGCCAGCCGTCGGTCTGCGCCTGGTTCAGTCGCGTCTGGCGCTCCTGATACGACAACGCCAGCAGCACGCCGAAGCGGTCCTCGGCGAAGGTATCGGAGATCAGAAGAGACGCCTGCGGCGTGGTGTGCTCGCTGTTTTCGTCATGCAGCTCCTTGATGCTGCCTGCGATCCTGAATTCGCCGATGTCGAGCGGTCGCGCCGTGGTGATGTTCACCGTCGAACCGATGCCGCCGGATTGCATGCTCGCGGTCGAAGTCTTATGCACCACGATGCCGCTCACCAACTCGGAGGCGAGCGTGTCGAAGCTGAAGCCGCGCGACAGATCTTCGGATGCGATCTGCCGGCCGTTCACCAGGACAGTGTTGAACTCCGGACCGAAGCCACGCACCGTGATGGCCTGGCCTTCGCCGCCGGAGCGGTCGATGGAAACGCCGCTGATGCGTTGAAGCGATTCGGCGAGATTGGTGTCCGGAAATTTGCCGATATCTTCCGAGGAGATCGCGTCGACGACGCCACCGGCTTCGCGTTTCATGTCCCTGGATCGGGTCAAGCTCGCGCGAATGCCCGTGACGGTGACCTCTTCGATCACGCCCTGCTCGACTTCCTCTGCCAGCCCCTCGCGCGCGCCAAAAGCGGCGGCCATGAAGGTCATGAGCGCCCGTGACCATTTGTTTCTGTGCACGATCCCCGACTCCCCCGCATGCTCCGTGACGATGGAGAGCCGACCGTTCGAGTTGAGCGCCATGGTGACCGGGGTGTTCTCGAGCAGGCGTGCGATGGCCTCCTCGATCGAATACACCCCGACCAGCCGGTTGGCCGTGATCTCGCTGACTTTCTCATAAGGAAAGATCAGCGTGAGATCGGCCTGTTCGGCCAAGGCAGTCAACGCCAGGTCGGCTCGCTGCCGAGGGATGTCGAAATAAACCACTTCGTCGAGCCTGCCGGCCCACGCCGGCACAGCGGGACTGGCAAGCAGCCCCGCGGCCAGCAGGGCTCGCAGCAATTTCGCATCGGCCTCGGGTGCGAATTTTTTCCTCGCACGCTCAAGGGACGATTGCCGCGCGGTTTTCCTCCATAGGCGCCGGCGGTTCCCGAACTTGCAGCGCATGGCCTATGGCGCCTTCAGCAACACTCTTTCGGCGTCGAGCCGCTCGGAATCGATATTGAAATTCTCTTTCAGGGTGGCGAGCAGGCCGTCGACGTCACCGGCCTTGAACAGCCCGCCGATGCGCAATTGTTTCAAACGCTCATCGGCAATCTCGAATTGGATCGGCGTGTAGCGACTCACCTCGGCGATCGCCACCGCCAGGGTCTCGCCCCGGAAAACCAAATTGCCCTGGCGCCAGGACAGCTCCGCCGACAACGCCGAGTCGCTGACCTTGGAGATGGTCTCCCGATCGACACCGAGCAGCACTTTTTCACCCTTGGTGACGGTTCGTGGGGTGGTGGGCGCGGAGCCCGCGCGCTCGATGTCCTCGTCGACCACGACCGTGCCTTCGGTCACGATCAATTCGACCTGCGCGTCATCGATGATCTGAACATTGAACGCCGTGCCCACCGCACGCACCCGCTTCTGCCCGGCAATCACGCTCAGCGTGCGTCGAGGATCGTGCGCGACCTCGATGCTCATTTCACCCCGCTGCAGCACCAGGACGCGCTGAACGGAGTTGTAAGTCACGTTCACCAGGCTGTTGGTGTTGAGGGTCAGCACCGATTGGTCGGGCAGCCGGACCGTCGAGCGCTCGCCGATGGCCGTTTCATACAAATGAGTGACCTCGGCGAACGTGGGATCCGCGGGCGCGCTCGGCGGCTCGGCCGAGTACTGCACGGCGAGCCAGCCAACAACAATGACCATGGCCAGCGAGGCTGCGATGGCGGAATGGCGCAACCTGCGCCGCTGACGTGGGTGAGCCGAAGGAAACAACTCGCTCAGGCGCGACAGAGTGTCCATCTTGTCCCACAAGGCCGCGAGCCGCAGCAGCGACCGGCGATGCTCCGGATGTTGCGAGAGCCAGGCTTGGAGCTCCTGCTGCTCGGCGGCCGACAAGCCTCGATCCAGTTTCGCGAGCCACTCGCTCGCCTCGTCGACGTTGCGCTTCTGGGGTGGCAATGGATAAACGTTGGTCACTGTTGGCCCCTTTCGCGCGCACGTTTTCGCCTGCGCTGTTCGAGGTCGGCGACCTCCCCGGGCTCGGTTCGCTCGGCGACAAAAGAGCTGCAACGCTTGATTCCGTACGCGATATGCTTCTCCACGGTGCTCTCGCTGATGTCGAGCGCTCGCGCAATCTCCTTTTGCGAGTAGCCATACACCTTACGCAATACGAACACGCGGCGGCATTGCAGCGGCAGCTGCTGCACGGCTTCGCAAAAAATCTCGAACTCCTGCTTCGCCGCCAGCTGATCGTAAACATCGCGTCCGACCTGCGACAGATCGGCCTCGCCGTCTTCGTCATCGTTGTCCGGCAGATGGACGGTGCAGCGCGAGGCGCTGCTTTTGATGTGATCGAGCGCCAGATTGCGAGCAGTCCGATAAAGGAACGAGCGCGGATGCCGGATGTCGCTCACCCGATCGAACTGGCACACCCGAACGTAGGTTTCCTGAACGATGTCTTCGATCTCCGGCGGCGGCACGATCCTGGACACCGCTCGCGCCAGTCGGCGCCGAAGCGCGACGAAGAGTTCCAACAGCTTGTGTTCGTTCGACATGTAACCTGCCGAATTGTCTGTGATATACACAGGAACACACGCGTCCATGCCAGCTGTGACACGACTCCGTGTGGGTGCGCCCATTCCTCGATCCCCCGGGCGCTGGGTGCATTGTTAATCGTCCGCTCAGCCGAGAGCAAGACGACGCCGGCTAATAGCCGACCGCCTTGTCGCGCTCGTTGCGCCCATCGCTCGCCGACGACCGACGCTGGTTCGGTCCGACCAGGTGGGCGTCGCTCTGGATCAAACCGAACATGTTGAGCAGGCCGGCCTTGGAAGAAAAATCATCCATTTCGTGTTGGGCCAGAACCCCAACGAGCGCGATAACTGAAATAGCCGACACTGGACTGAGCGATCATGCGTAGTCGCGCTCAGGCGCGGTCTTAGCGCCTACGCAGGCTCGACAATCCCTGCTGGTTGGCCTCAGGCGCTTTGCCCGTCTTCCACCGCGCGCCATGAGGGGCGGTCGGATATTTCATTTTTCTCCCCGGCTGCACAATGTCCGCCGTCGAGTAAGGGCATACCCGTCGAAAGACGGCGACGCAAAGCCTCCGGTCCTCGGATGCCGCTGCAGAAGCAGCCGCATCACGGATAGCGGGGTTGCCGCTTCGAACCGCTTGCGGTTCGTGGCGTGAAGTGCAGGACAGCGACCCGCGTCTCCAGCGCCGGCTCCGCAACGCCAGCTTCCCTTGCCAGACACAGGAACCCGCACCGCCCGCGAACACCGCGTGGCGCGGGCTGGCATCGAAGACTGAGCTTGCTGGAGTCCATCATGCGCATCGCTACCTCGTTCGTGGCTGTTCTCGCCGCTTACGCTTGTTTCGCCACTACCGCCCAGGCCCAGAGCGTCAATCAGCCGCCCACCATCAGCGGCTCGCCGGCCACCGCGGTCTACACCAACACCACTTATGAGTTCCGTCCTACGGCGCGCGATCCGGAAGGCCGCACCCTGCGCTTCTCGATCGTGAACAAGCCGGGCTGGGCCGCATTCAGCCCGAACAGCGGCGCTTTGGTGGGTTATCCGAAGTCGGCGGGCAGCTGGAGCAACATTCGGATTCGCGTGACCGATGGCGTGAATGTCGCGACGCTGCCTGCTTTCTCGATCACTGCGTCGGTGCGTGGCACGACGACGACTGCGAATCGCGCTCCCACGATCTCCGGCACGCCGATTCGCTCCGTCAGCGCCGGCAGCTCCTACAGCTTCCGCCCTACGGCCAGCGATGCTGACGGCAACACGCTTGCCTTCTCGATCGCGAATCGTCCGAGCTGGGCGACGTTCAACACCGTCACCGGCCAGCTTTCCGGCACGCCGACGGCCGCGCAGGTCGGCTCCTACGGCAACATCACCATCAGCGCGAGCGATGGCCGCGCCAGCGCAACTTTGCCGGCATTCTCGATCGCGGTGGTGGACGTGTCGAGCGGTGGCGCCCAGTTGTCCTGGACGCCGCCCACTCAGAACACCGATGGCAGCACGCTGACCAATCTCGCCGGCTATCGCATCTCCTACGGCACCTCGCCGCAGGCCATGACGCAGACGGTGCAACTGGCGAACGCGGGCATGACGCGCTACACCTTCGACAATCTCTCTCCCGGCACTTATTACTTCGCGGTGCGCGCTTACACCTCGAACGGCACGGAGAGCAGCAACTCGAATCTGTACAGCAAGGTGGTGCAGTGATCGTCGGACCGAAGTAAGACGCTACGTGAGCTTGGCCCACGTAGCGATCCAGAGACGGCGATCGGGAAACCGATCGCCGTTTTTCTATCTGCTGTCGACAGGAGAACTTCAAGCGTCCCGCCAGCAGGTCGACATCGATCTCACGACTCGGGAAATCAGTTCGGCTGATAGCGCAGTCGCCAGGAGATCGTCAGGGGCTCATCGAACGTGAACGCATTCCGAGTACAGCGCACCGTGGTCGCAAAGGAACCCGTGGATACGCGGTACCGCGCGTCGCCGGCGACGGCGCTGGACTCGCACGCGTCGAATCCCGTCACTTGAAAATCCCGGATCGTCCCATTCGCGAAGCGGGTAACGAGGCCATCGGTCGACGCTGGCGCCGAGAACGACGCCAGCTCCATGATCACTCGGTCGACCGAGACGCGTTGCTTGGGCGTGTAAACGTCGGTGCGAACGATCGTGCCCCGCTCGAATGAATAAGTGGTACGCACCGAAATTCTGTCATCGGCGATCGGCCCGACGCTTCCCATGCGATCCATCTCGCTCTGGCGATAGCGGACCTCGGTGCGACCACCCTTGACGTCGAACTCGATGTTACGGAAGAAAGCCAACGGCATCAGCGCCGTGCCGTCGGCCAACTCGAATCGCGGCGCCAGCAATGGCTCCTGACCGTCCGGCACGCCGCTCAACAAACCGTTGGAAAACGGGATGGGGAAGTAAGGGCTGTGCATGTGCTGCCCTGCCCCGCCGTTGATCAGCGGCAAACTGATGATCCGGCCGCGATCACGCAGGGTCAGCAAAGCGCGATCATAAGCGCCGCGTTCGAACCAAGTCACAGTCCGCGACGGCAGACGTGACAGCGCCTCTGCAAAGTTCTGCATCGGCGGCTTGTTCCTGTAGCCGAGCCGGTTCCAGGCAGCGTTGGTATAGATGTATTGATGCCCCAGCGAGAAATTCTCGCCGAGGATGCGAAACTTTCCTCGGTAGGCGTCGGTGCGCCGGCCACCATCCCAAAGGTTCACCGAGCCGGTCTGCGAGTCGAGCCAGAAATCCACATAGCGCTGCGCGACGCGCGAAGCGAACGCATAGGCCAACGCCTTCTGTTCCTCATCCAGCAGGTCGAGCACAGCGCCAGCGGTCAGCACTTCGACAATCGCGGTCTCGCTGTAAGGCCCGAGGCTGCGACCGTACTCGAACCCTTCGCCGCTCGGATTGAGCCGGATCAGCATCACATCGATCGACTTGCGCAGCCACTCTACGACTTGCGACGGCGGCGCATCCCCTGTTTCCAGGAAGCGCTGTGCGATCTCGCCGGCAAGCAGCACGCTGTAACGATCGTATCGACCTTCGCCGTCCGTCTCGTCGGAGAAGCCATACGGACCCGAGTATTTCGCATAGTGCGCTGTGATGGCCGAGAACAATCGCTCCGCACCGCTCGCATCCTCCCAACCGAGCTTGTGGCGCAAACGCGCGATTGCGAAAGCCACACAGTAGTAGTTGCTGGGATGCTCGATCAGCTTGAATGTTTCCACATCCACGAAGGTGCGCCAGTCCAGACGCACGCGCAGTTTCGCGAAGGTCAGCGGATCGACCGCCCGCTGCAGCATGCCATCGCGATTGAGGGCATTGAGCGCCGATAGATAGTAATAGATGCCCCAACTGTCATTGGGATCATCGATGGTGAGCTTGGCCAGTCGACGGAAATCCTCGAGCGCTTTGGGCAAGCGCGGATCGTCCGGCTGCAGGGTCGTGATCAGGTCCGAGAATGCGAGCGCGATCTTGCCAGGCAGAAAACGATCCGAGCCGTTGAACACGGGAGTGCCGCCCAACTGCATCTCGCGTCCGTCCTCGACCAACTGCGTCAGCAATCGTTCCAGTTGCGGACGGATGCGCGTCTCGACGATTTGATTGTACGCCGCGCCGGGGTGCGGTCGATCCGCACTCGCCGGCAGCGACACGATCACAGCGGCAATCAACAAACAGACTCGGTGAAAACTCATGAGAGACGACTTTCCTTGCGACAGGCTGGCAACAGCAGGCGACAAAAAGAAGGCGACCCCGACCCGTTGTCGGGGTCGCCAAACAGGAAACGTCGAATGGGGTGGACGTTTCCTGACTTCGCTAGAAATTGAACGAGGCACGCAACCCGAAATAGCGGGCGCTGTCGCGACCGGGCTTCCAATTGATGGCATTGCCGCCGGCCGGTACGTTGATGTTGGCGGAGCGACCCATGGTGAGCGCATAGCTCTTGTCGAACACGTTGTTCACGAAGCCGGTCAGCTTCCAGCGCTCGCTGCGCAGCCCCGCCGCCAGGTTCGCGATGCCATAGTCGCCTTGCACCGAGTCGGGATCCTGCAGCAGATTGAATACGACTTCGGTCTGCCAGCGACAACCGGCGGTGACAAACGCATTCCAGGCGCTGTCGCCGAGAGGAATGTCGTATTGCAGGTTGGCGTTGAGATTCCACTTGGGCACGTTGAACAGCGGCTTGCCCGACAGATCCTGCACGCCGCCGACGCAGCCTTCCGCCGCGGTCTGACGCGGGAAGCAGCCCGCGTTCGGGAAGTCTTGCATCACAGCGCGGTTGTAAGCGCCGCCACCGTTGACGGTGAAGTTGCCGAAGCGCGCGGCGATCTCGGTCTCCACGCCCTCCGACGTGACTTTGCCGATGCTGTTGAGCAAGTTCTGATTCAGCGTCTGATCGCGGCTCTGGGCCTGGAAGCCTGCGAAGATCATATGGAACGCGGTCATGTTCCAGATCAGACGCTGATCGAAGAATGAGCCCTTGAAGCCGATCTCGTAGCTGTCCACCGTTTCCGGCGGCACCGGTTGGTTGGCCGCGATCGCATCGGCGAGGGGCACACCGCCCACCAGGCTGCGCGTCGTAAGCGTGCTCGTGAGATCGTAGGCGAGCCCCTTATAACCACGCGAGTATGTTACGAACGTCATGATGTCGGGCGTGAATCGATACTGGAAACCGAGGCGGCCCGTCACCGACGTATCGTGATTGCACGTCTGGATCCGCAAGCCCGAGGGCGAGGTATTGGAGCACTTCGGGCTGCCGAAGGTCAGGTCGTTGCCGAGATCGTAGAAGGTGTATTCGATCTCCTCGCGGTTCAGGCGCAGACCGACGAGCAGATCCAGGCTATCTGTGAGACCGTAGTTGCCTTGGCCAAACAACGCATAATTCGTGGCTCGCGCCGTTGATAGATACCGCGCATACGTAGTGCTGTTGGTGGTCGGCAAGTTCGGCGGCGTCCGCGACGGAGCCTCGGCCACGTTGTAATCATCCAGCGTGTTCGAGCCGCGCACGAAGTAACGTCGCGAGCGTGTGTCGCTGAAGAATGCGCCGGCCACATAGCGCAAGCGCTGCTCCGGCGAGGTGAGCCGGAATTCCTGCGTGGTCGAGTTGATTTCGAAGAAGCCGCCATTCGCCGAGCCGCCCGGCGGAGAGATGGGCTGATACACCGAGAAGTCGATATCGGTGGAGTCCGTGTCCTGTCGATCGATCAGTTCATAGCGATCGTATGAAGTGATCGAGGCCAGCGTGAAATCGCCGAAACGCCTGACGATCTTCAGCCCGGCGCCATAGTCTTCTGCATCGCCCTGCGCATCCACGTCCATGCGCAGACGACGATTGTCGGGCCCGGGGGTGATGCCCGCCAGGAATTCGGACATGGGAATACGCCCTGGGCCAGTCGCGGCGCCGCCGGTGGTCGACCCGGGCGATACAAAATACTCAGCCCCGGCACAGCACGACGCATCGGTCTCGGTGTAATACGGCGACAGCGTCACCGTCCAATCCTCGGTGGGCGTCCACACGAGCTTGCCTCGTAAGGTCGTATCCCGCTGACCGTTCAACCAATTGCCGGTGGCAAGATTGCGAACATTGCCGCGATAGTCGCTGGCATTGGCGGCAAGGCGAAACTTCAGCGTGTCGCTGATCGGGCCTGAAACCGTCCCGGCATAGCGCTGCTCGCCATCGTCGGTCGCCATCGCATCGACTCGGGCGGTGAACTCATCGGTGGGCGGCTGCGTCGTGATGTTGATGACGCCCGCGGACGCCGATTTGCCGAACAAGGTATTCTGCGGACCGCGCAGCACTTCGATCTGCTGGACATCGACCAGCGCCGCGAACGCCGCGGCCTGAAATGCCTGCGGCACATCGTCGATGACCACGGCCACGCTCGGCTCTGTGGCAATGCTATAGGCGTACGTGCCGATGCCACGAATGTTGATGCTGTTGTTGCCCGGCTGACTGGTCTTGGTGATCGTGACCGATGGCGCGACTTTCACGATGTCGTCGAAGTCACGAACCGTTGCCCGCTCGAGCGCGGATTGGGTGACGACCAGCACCGACGCGGGCACATCCTGGATGTTCTCGGCGCGCTTGCCAGCGGTGACGATCACCTCTTCCACGATGCCGAAGTCCGCTGGCGTTGCGACGGGCGGCCCGACCGGTGGCGCCACAATCTGCGCGAGTCGCGGCTGATCGACCTTCTTCGCCTGAGTGATCAGAATCACGTTGGACGCCGTGCGTCGATAGGTCAGCTCGGTGTTGGACAAGAGTTGGTCCATCGCCTGGGTAATCGACAACTTGCCGCGTAACGCCACACTGCGCCGACCGTGGACGAGATCGGGAGCAAACAGAATCTGGGTATCGGACACAGTGCCAAAGGCGCGCAACGCGTCTCCGAGATCGGTCGAGGGAATATTGAGCTCGTAAACAGGTTCCGCCGCGCCGGCGTACACCGGCGACAACGCGACGATCACCGCCGCACACACCGCAGACGTTGCCCGCCGCAAGAAGCACCGTTGCTTCGAGGTCGTGACCGACATCACCCTCCCCCTGACTCGTTCTGTTCGCCTGCGTTTCGCAGGTCTGCTCATTACGACGCGCTACTCGACACTTTCCTCAACGCGCCGGCTCGCCAGCCTCGTTCAGCCGCAGCGTGACCGCATCGGCGCGGCGCTCATCCGTCACTGGAAAGTAGGCCTTGATCGCTTCAAGGAAGGCTGCCGTATCGCCGGCTTTGAACACGCCGCTGACGCGCAGCTCGGCTGCGGCGCCTTCGGCAACAATGGGCGTCGCGATGTAGTTGTTCATGCGGGACACGACCGTCCGCAGCGGCTCGTTGTCGAAGATCAGCTTGCCTTCGCGCCACGCCAGCGCTTGAGACGGATCGATGTCGTCGCGCAGGGCGACTTCACCGCCAGCCAGCATCCGCAGTTGCTGTCGCGGTCGCAGTTCGATCGGGTTTTGCGCCTGGTTTCCGGTAGAGACGGCGACCCGGCCTTCCACCAATGTGACCACCACCTGGCTCGGTTCGCGCTCTACAGTAAATACCGTTCCGATTGCGGTGACAGTGCGAGGCCCGACCTTCACCTTCAGCGGCCGGGTGATGTCCTTGGCCACTTCAAAATTCGCTCGCCCGGCCAGCAGCTCGATGTTGCGCACGTCCGGCGTGTACTGCACGGTCACCTGCGTCACTGCATCCAGCGACATTCGGGTGCCGTCATCGAGCACGATCATGCGCTGCTCGGCATGAGCGGTGTTGAACCGCTGCTCCTCCGGCATGCGCCACTGATACACACCGATGGCGAGCAGCGGGGCGACAATCATCGCTGCAACGGCCGCTGCGATGGCGCGACGTGACCAACGATTCTGCGACCGACGTGCTCGCTCCAGTGTGTCTCGGCGCATCGCCAGCAGTCGCGGGTCCGAAGCATGCTCGCCCACAGCGAGCCACGCGGCCATCGCCTGATCGAAGGCACGCTCGTGCTGTGCGCTTTGATTCCGCCACTGACTGAAACGATCCAGATCGATCTCGCTCGGGCCGGAGTTCAGGCGCACGACCCAGGCAGCCGCCTGCTCGCGCAGCTCGTCCGACAAGTTTCGCCGTTCACCCTGGCTCATTTGCTTCCTGCCGATCGCGCCATCAGCCGGGACAGCGCCTTGATGATGTACTTCTCCACCGAACTGACCGAGACACCCAGCACTCGAGCGATCTCGGCCTGCTTCATGCCTTCGAGTCGGTGGAGGATGAAGGCGTCGCGGGTCTTCTGGTCGAGCTCGTCGAGCACGCTGAGCACCATGTTCAACGACTCCTGGCCGTCGAACAGCCGCTCCGGCGAGAGTTCCTCGAGCCCGTCCTGCTGATGCGCCAGCTCGCTCAAATGACTGCGCTGAGCCTTGCCCCGCCGCGAGCGATCGCGCAGCAGGTTCACGGCGGTGCAGAAGACGAACGCCTCCGGATTGTCGATCGACTCGACTTCGAATCGTCGCACCAGGCGCAGGAACACTTCCTGAGTCAGATCCTCTGCCTCGATTCGCGAATGGACCCGCCGCAGGAAGTAAGCCGTGAGCGGCTGGCGATAGCGCTCGGAAAGCGCGCGCAGGAACGAGTCCCGCTCGGTGGTGGATGGCAGCTCACTCGGTCGCATACGGCGCGATGATCAACTGAATCCGGCTGCGAGGATTGTGGCGAGCAAGCATGGCGGCGGCGTTGCGATATTCGCGCTCACCATACGCCCATGCCGCGCGCGAGAACAACTCGAAGATCTCTTCGTTCGGACCCGCTTTTGGGTCCGGATAAGGGAACTCGCGCTCTCGGCCCACATAGGGCAACAGGAAATCGATGCCGAGCTTCAAGCCCCGACCGTCGCGAGTCGTCGAGCGCCACAGGTCTATGTCGAGACAACGACCAAGATCGGCAAGGCCGGCCGCGGCGCGGAGCGCGAACACGGTGTAATGAAACGCGCGTGTGCGCCCCAGCTCGTGAGGCATTCGGCCGTCGTTCTCGATCTGCGTAGCGAAGCGTCGCTGCACGACCTGCCCCAAAACCTCTCTGGCCACCGCTTCTCGCCGCGAGAACAACGCATACTGAACGATCTGGTAGTCGTACCAGAGCGCGTGATTGTTATGCGCGTCCCGCTCCTCGCGTCCGGTGGGACTCGTCATCATCCAGGTGACGTAATCACCGAACCACTTCTCGAGCGCGCCCTGCTCCTCGCCGCTCAGGACCTTCGCTGGCCCGATCAATCCGATGCCTTCAACCACGCGCATCAGACGAAAGGTATCGAGCACGCCTTCCGCCCTTCCTTCAGTTCGGCCCGGAATGCCTTGCGAAAAGGACGCATTTGGATTCATGCGCGTGGCCGGCGCCACGAACCAGACGCGGAGCAGCTCGGCTGCCTTGCGCGCATAGCGCACATCGTCGCTCAGATAATAAGCAAGCGACAACGCCTCGACCGCCGCGCTCATTCTGTCGAGCGCGGTCGTATCGAAGGCCGACGAATCGCGCTCCGGATTGACGACGCCGTCGCGTCGCACGTACGGCTCGCCGTTCGGTTGCTTCGGGTCGGGCCACCAATACGGCCCCATGCTCATGTAATCGTGCTTGTCGCCGCTGGGAGGAACGCGCGTTTTGTTCACCACGCTGTACGTCGGTCCATCGAGCGCATCGTCTGCACGCGCCATCACGTCCTGCCAGGCAGCGGCGAGCGCAGGATCTTTCGCGCCACGCGCCTTGGTCGTCGCCAGCCAATCGGGACGCCAAAGAAACGTCCGACGCGAATCGAACGCCGCCGAGTAACCCTGCGAGGCGTTACACAGCGGCGCTGCCGGTGGCGGAGCCTCCTGCGGCATTGCTGCCGCAGGGCTCAGCAGGCTGGCTAAGAACAGAATCTTCGCTAGGTTCACGGCGATCTCAGAATCTCAAGCGTGCGCCGAAATAATAAGCCGGTCCGCTCTCGCTGACCTCGGTGATGGCGTCCTCGCCCGGCTTGTACATGATGTCGCGCGTGTCGGTGAGGTTGAGCGCCTGCACCTTCAGCTGCAAGTAGTCGGTGACATCGTACTGCGCGGACATGTTCAAGTAGCCCGAACCATCGACGCTGCGATTGGTGTTGCTGTTGGGCTTGGAATAGTCCGAGCGGTACACGTACGAGGCGCGAATCGAGAACCTGTTCTTCTCCCAGTACACCGAGCCGTTCGCGCTGTGCCTGGAAAGGCCGCGCAGATTCGCCGGCGACACATAGGGGCCGACCGCCGACGGATCGGGGAACTCGAAATCCGCATCGACGTAGTTGTAGCCGCCGCTGACGCCGAAGCCATCGAAAGGCGACGGCAACCAGGTGAACGCGTGGCTGCCCGTCAATTCGAAGCCGTAAAGACGCCGCCGTTCCGGATCGTTGGCCGGCGCGATGGCGTTGAACGTCACTGGGACGCCGTTGGCGATGATGGTGGTCGGCAACGGTTGAACGGCGTCGAACGCCGCGCCCTTCAGCCATTTGTAATAAGTCGCGAACGACACCAGCGTGTCTTGCGACAGGTACAGTTCCAGCGAGGCATCGAGATTCCAGCTGGTGAGCGGCTTCAGATGGGGATTGCCCGTCGTGGAGTTCGCAAGCACGCCTTCGACTGTCGTCGCGTTCGCATCGGCAACCGGAGTGATGCCGACGTTGAACTCCTCGATGCCGACCCGCGACAGCGCTCGATAGGCCGCGAAGCGCAGCTTGGTGACATCGGACAGATCGAAGCTCAGGTTCAAGCTCGGCAGGAAGTAGTCGTAGTCCGCCGAATCGCTGATGGTCGACAACGTGCCGGGAATCACCGTGATGGTCGCAGCGGCTCCGCCGACAGACGGAGTGACCGCCACTTCCGAGCGATAACCGGTCGCATCGACTGTCGTGGTCACGTAACGCACGCCGATGTTGCCCGTCATCGGCACGGACCAGTCCAGCGCGGCAAACTCGGACATCACATAGAACGCTGTGATTTTCTCGGTGACGTTGGTGTCCTCGGGACCGCGCGAGTCCGCTTGCAACGGCAGCGAGTCCGCGCCGGTGTAGGTGCGGAACACACAGTCGTTGTCGAACAGCGCCCAGCCGCCCACGTTGGTCGACGACTCGTCCATATAAGAAGAAGTCGGGAACGGGCGGCGGCAATTGGCGTTGGCGTCGGCCGTAAGCTGCGCCGGCGTGCGGCCGTCATAAGCGATGGGGATAGGTCGATCCGCATTGTTGTTCGCGTCGTTGGTGCGCTCGTGCTCGGAGTAGCGGCCACCGACTTTCACGGCCTGCACGAAACCATCCAGCGCATACTTGAAATCGAGCCGTGCGGCGCTGATTTCGTCAAAGCGGTCGGTGGTCTTGCGATAGCGCGCGTAGTTGGTGTTGTTGGCTGGCGTCGCGATCAGGAAGTTGTCCGGGTCCGTGATGTCGAAGTCGTCGAACACGACGGTCGGCACCTCGTCGCCTGAACCGTCCAGCGTGTACAGGACCCGGCGCAGCGAGCGCATGTTCGTGGCCTTCTGCAATTCCGTCCGGCGCGATTCGGAATAGGACAGGTCGCCCACCACGGTGAGCCGCTCACCCGTCCAGGTCACGGCCGCGCCGCCGCCCTTGTACTCTTCCTCACGCAGCCGCCGCTCCATCTGCACTTCGAGATTGGAGTTGCCGGTGTAGCGGATCAGCGAGCCAGGGCTGTAACCGTTGCCGTCGCCGCCGATGATCTCCGGTCGAATGCCGCGAGCAGCTTCGGTGATCGCCAGCATATTGCGCAGTTCGAGGCTGTCGCGCTTGGAGTACTGGCCGTCGATGGTGATGTCGAGCGCGTCGGTCGGCTTCCACTGCAATGTGCCGATTGCGCCGTCGCGAATTTCGCTGGTTTCCTTTTGCTGGAACGAGCGTGACGAAGTCGCGAAATAGCGCGGCCCTACGCTGGTGCCGGCTGCGGTGGCGGCGTTGCTGCAATTGAAGCTCGTGCCCGCGGCTGTTTGCTCAGCTGCCGAACCTGTGATCGTCGTCGGGCTGTTCGCGGACGTGACGCACGGGATGAACGAGGAGTTGGTGATGTAATAGTCCTCGGGCGCGGCCTGGTCCTGGTGCTGATAGCCGATGCTCACGCCGAGCTGGCCGATCGCGGTATCGAAGCTGTCGATATAGGAAATGTTGGCGCGATCGCCGAGCCCGTCCCGGCCATCGATGTCGTCGTCCTTGGGCAGATACACGCCGCGCACTTCGCTCTGGAAGCGCCGCTTGCCGAACTCGATCGGCTTGAGCGAGCGCAGCTCGATCACGCCCGCGATGCCGCCTTCGGCGAAGTCGGCCTGCTGAGATTTGTAGACCAGCACGCCGTTGACCAGCTCGGAGGGGAACTGCTGGAACGCCACCGATCGATCCGGGCCCGCGGTGCTGACTTCGCGTCCATTGAACGTCGAGAAACTCAACGCCGGACCCAGACCGCGCACCGACAGTTCGTTGGCGTTGCCCTTGAAGCGATCGGCCGCGACGCCGGTGATGCGCTCGAGCGTGTCGCCCACGGAGTTGTCCGGCAGCGCCCCGATCTCGTCGTTGACGATGCCATCGACGATCACCGGCGCCATGCGCTTCATCTCGATCGAGCTGCGCTGAGTCTCGCGCACCCCCGTCACGACGATCTCTTCGAGCTGCGGCGCGTCCCCGGTGTTCGCCGCCCCTTGTCCCAGCGCCGGAAGCGCGATGCACAGACCGATGGCCGCCGGACAGAGCCGCGCCCTGATCGCGGCATGCGTGTATTTCATGTTCTCCCCCAATGCGTTACGCGCCGCCCAGGTTGTTCGCGCCCGGCGATTCACCGGGCGCGTGGCGGCGTCATTGGGTTACGACGCAGAGGTGGGGAGGATCCTCAATCGAGGCTCATCGTCGCTGGAGATCGGGTCCGCTCGCGGTTCTGCGGGTCACTGGGCGGCCCCTGCGACGGCGATGGGCGGAGGCGCGACGTCTGCTGTCTGACATGTCGGAGCATGCGCCAGCAGCCGAGCGCCATTCAGAAGCACATCGACGGCGGATGTCACCCGCAGATGAATCTCCGTCGCACTCGGATACCCTCTGGACCCAAACAGAATCTCCAGATGAATGTCCCCACGCAGCATCGCAAAGAACTGCCGTGCGACGGCTGCCGGATCTTCAACGTGGATCTCGACCCGGCTTTGCGCCTGTTCCAACACTTTGCGTACGGCCTCGATGGCACGCTTGGGAGCAAATTCCCAGTAGGCATTCGCCGCCGCCTCGAAGCGACCGGATTCGGAAATGGCGAGCTTGTACAGCGCGAGGCCGGAGCGGGATAGCAATGCGGTCATGATGCCGTTGCCGAGTTGGAGCAAGGCGCTTCGCAGTGACGTGTCCGCAGTGGCATCCAGTTCCGCCAGGGCTTGATCGGAATTGCGAGTGGCGACAGCACGAACGTGCTCGGCGAGCCACTGTGCGAGATCGATCGGCCGCGCGCCGGGCTCGGTTGACAGTCGACGATGCAGCCCATGAGGCGTCCACGTCCAATAAGCGCGTCCGAGCAGGAAGGCGGTCAGCACCGCACAGTTCGACCAGCCGCGCGCTTGATTGCCGGAGCCCGGGATAGCTTCGCGGATCTGCAGAATCTTGCCGGACGCGCCCCAGCGCAGGAACTTCACCGCCTCATCCAGGGTGAGCACGTTCACCAGCATTCGCGTCCACCACGGCTCGACCAGAATCCACGAGCTGTCGTCCACCCTGCGCATCACGAACACGTGCTGGTACTTCGCAGCGGCGAAGCGATGCCACCATTGTTTCTGCAGCCCGGGTACGAAACAAACAAACCAGTCCGCCGCCGGAAAGCTCACCGGCGAGCCGTCCGAATCGATTTCGATGGCCAGCTCGTCGGGCACGCCGCACACGTGCGACCGGCCGTCCGTAGTTCCTCGAGGGATGCCGCCGGGCACACCCGCACGCCGAAGCAGATTCAACATGGCGCTGTCCCTCCATCGATGCCCTCACAAAACAACTCCACCGCGTTCCGAACGTACACGGCTCGGGCGACCGGATTGGTGGCAAGCTCGTGTGGAAAGGTATTGGCGGACTCGACGTTCGCTCGCAGCAACGCGAGGAAGTGACTCGCCAACAAATGAGGATCCGCGGCGCGCAGCGCACCTTCGGCTTGCGCCACCTGCAGGAAATCGGCGAGCCGTTGTGACAAACGCCCTGGCCCCACCTCGTAGAAGTCACGACCCAGTCCGGTGTGACGGATCGCCTCGGTGACGGCGATTCGATACAGGCCACGCAGATGTGAGGTGGCGTAACTGTCCATTACGCGCTGACCAAACGCGAGCAGGCGCTCTCGCAACTCGGATCGGGACGAATCGTCGGTGAGCGGAGCGGACATCGATTCCGATAACTGCGCGACCATCGCCACCAGCAGTTGACGGCTGCCACCGAACTCCGCGGTCACCGCCTCCTTGGAAACATTCGTTCTGGCAAGCGCGGATTCGATGTTGGTGGTGCTCGCATCGGCATCGCGAAGCACGCCAGCCAGCTGCTCCATGATGGCGACGCGCGTGGGTGGTGGGCTGACGGCAAGTTTCAGGTTCATGACAGGAGCTCCCCTTGATCGCCCGAGTTTCTCCAGCGCCTTCAGTGTCGAAGAAATCACGCTGGCATTTCTTGGACGGGTCAGCGCCCGGTTGGATGAAACCAAGCTCAGCTGTAGCCGCTCTGTCACCTCGCTCCCCAAGCAACCCATGCTCAGCCGCCGCGGTACATGCCAGTCAAGACTTGCAACGTTTTTAGATAGGAATATTCTCGCCTCAAACATGCCGCGGTCGGAGTTGACCCATGCACGGCTCAGACAGCGGAACCATTTCATTCGGGCCATTCCGTCTCTCGCCTGCGACACGAGTCATCGAACGAGACGGCGTGCCTGTCGCTCTGGGCGATCGTGCGCTCGATATTCTGATCGCACTGGTCGAGCGCGCCGGCGAGGTGGTGAGTCAACGAGATCTGACCGCGCGAGTCTGGCGCGACCTGGTCGTCAGCCCCAGCAATCTGAGAGTTCACATGAGCGCGCTTCGCAAAGCGCTCGGCGACGGTGAAAACGGCACTCGTTACATCGAGAATGTGACCGGTCAAGGCTATTGCTTCGTTGCTCCGATCGCTCGCGCAGTCACGGCCGCATCGACGGCAAAATTGCCGGAACTTCCTGATGCCGTCCGTAAGCGACTGGTCCTGCCGCCGAAGCTGCCCCGCATGCTGGGTCGGGAGCCGGTCGTGCGTTGCGTCGCCGACGACCTCCTGAAACATCGGTTCATCACGATCATCGGCCCTGGCGGGATGGGCAAGACCACCGTCGCCATCGCCGTTGCGCACGCCATGCGGGATGGATTCGCTGACGTCGCGTGTTTCGTCGACATCGGCGCGATCGCCGATCCGAAACTGGTCGGCGCGACCATCGCCGCGTCGCTGGGTCTTCAGGTACAAACCGAAGACGCGACGCCAGCGCTGCTCGAACACCTGCGAACGTTGCGACTGCTGCTGATCCTGGACAATTGCGAGCACGTGATCGAGCCGGTCGCCACGCTCGCGGAAACATTGTTCAAGGATGCGCCGGCGCTGCATATCCTCGCCACGAGCCGCGAAGCATTGCGCGTCGAGGGGGAACGCGCGTACTGGCTGCCTGCCCTGGCGAGCCCGGCGCCCGACTCCAGCATGAAGGCCGCCGATGTGCTCGCCTTCCCGGCCGTGCAACTTTTCATGGAGCGCGCCGCCGCCAGTGGCGGGCATTTCGAGTTGAACGACGAGAGTGCGGCGCTCGTGGCCGGCATCTGCGGCCGGCTCGAAGGCCTGGCGCTGGCAATCGAACTGGCCGCCGGTCGAGTGGGCAGTCACGGCCTCGCCGCGACCGCGGATCTGCTGAACAAGAATCTCGGTCTGGACTGGCATGGGCGACGCACCGCCCTGCCCCGCCATCAAACACTGCGCGCCCTGCTCGACTGGAGCTACTGGTTTCTGCCCGCGGACGAACAGGCAGCGATGCGTAGATTGTCCGTGCTGGTGGGCGATTTTACCTTGGAGGCCGCGAGCACCATCATTCGTGGCGAATCTGGAAACGATGCGGCCACGCTCAACACCCTCGATGCGCTGGTCGCGAAATCCCTCGTCTCGGTTCACTCCGGCGATGCAGGCACTGTGCGGTACCGACTGCTCGAAACGACTCGAATCTACGGATTGGAGAAACTGCACGAGAGCGGTGAAGCGGACAGCGCCGCCCGATGCCATGCGGAATACTTCAAGCGGCTGCTCGATGAGCGGCATGGCGGACTCATCGACCTGGAGTACACCGGCCGCGCGCACGCATTGCGAGAACATCTTGGGAACATCCGATCCGCGCTAGAGTGGTGCTTCTCACGCAGCGGTGGAGATTTCGACGTAGCCCTCGCGGTTGACCTGGCGGCCGCGGCGGCTTCGGTGTTCTTAGAGCTGTCCTTGTTGGGTGAATCCTACCGATGGAGTTCTGCCGGTCTCGCGGCGCTCGATGATTCCACTCGCGGCGGCAGGCGCGAAATGCTCCTCCGCAGCTCTTGGGCCATCTCCTCGATGTGGATCCGCGGCGGCCGCGATGACGTGTTGTCCGCCATCGCACGCACTCTAGAGCTCGCCGACCCGTTGGCCGAACCGTCACAGCGGCTGCGCATGCTTGCCACACGGCACTTATTTCTTACGCGTGTCGCCGATTTCCGCGGCGCTCTCGTCGCGGCCGAAGAATGGGATGTCGCTGCGAGACAGGTGAATGACGTGTCATGTCTCGCCATCTCGGAGTTGATGCAAGGCGTAGCGCGACATTTCCTTGGCGATCAGGCCGGGGCCAACAAACTTTTCGATGCGGGCTTTGCTCGCGCCGGCGAACGGAACCTGCAATTGTGTGGCAACGACCATCGGGTGCGCGGGTTGGTCGTGATGTCTCGTGCCCTCTGGCTCTCCGGCTTCCCGGAGCGAGCGATTGCCACCGCGCGGCAGGCCGCCACGACGGCGATGAAGTCAGGCAAACCGCTCGACACCTGTTTCGCCCTGCTCTACACGACGCCGGTCTACCTATGGTGCGGTCATTGGGACGCGGTCCAGAGCGCGCTGGATCAACTGGTCCGCCACACTCACTGGCCGCTGCTGAAACCTTTCCACCCGGTGGAGCGCGCGATGCAAGGAACGTTGTTGATCGGCCGTGGCTCTGCCGAAGCTGGCGCGTCGCTGCTCAACGGCGTTTTGCAACAGATGCGTGACGAGCGGCAGGATGTAGCGAGAACGTTTGTCGCCTGCGCGATCGCGGACGGCTTGACCCTTGCCGGACGGCCAGAGGAAGCGCTCACTATCCTGCGCACGATCAGGCGCAATGCAGTGCCCGGCGCGGAGTCGGTGCAGCTGCCCGAGCTGTTGCGCCTGCAGGCCAATGCATTGCTATCTCTCGAACAAACAAACGAGGCGCGTGCCGAGCGCCTGCTGCTTCGATCCTCACGGATCGCCCGTCGTCAATCCGCGCTGGCATGGGAGCTGCGCACCGCTATGACGCTGGCGCGCCTCCGATACAAACAGGGGCAAAGCGAACAGGCACGCGACCTGCTCGCCGGCACCTACGGTCGATTCACCGAGGGCTTCGGCACTCAGGACTTGCAGCAGGCCGCGCAATTGCTGCGAGACCTGGGTCACACGGAGGGCTTCCTCATGAGAGACAAAGCTCTGAGCCAGATCCCCGCAGCGGAAGCCACGCAGCGCCTGATGTGAAATCTATCGCCGGTGCGGTCGCGCCCTTGCTTGCGCGTCGCTTCTGGCATCGAGCTCGACGATGTTGCTGTCTGCGGAAAGCGTCGAAGCGATCAGTTGCAACTTTCTGAGCTTCCCGATGTAAGCAGCAACCTGCAACATTTCTGCAATGTTGTTCGGGCTGTGCCTGAGCCATCGCAGGTACTCACTGCGATCCGCCGCATCCAGCTGTTCGTCGGTTCCTCGAATAAACCAGTAGGCAGCCTGCTCCACCACCCGCCTTTCCGTGGCGGCGGATGTCTGCAAACCGTCGTGATCTGTGGACCCTTTGCTCACGCAACGCTGCAACCTGACTTTCTTCTATAGAGGACTGGATCAAAGGCGGCTTTTATCCCCCTCGGGGTTCAATCGATAGCGGCTATCGGCCGCATCCAAACCACTCATTAGAGCCGTTTACCTTTGCTAGCTACATTGCCGCTCGCCGCGCATCCGCGCAGCGCTTTGTTCGAGAGAGAGACAATGAGCAAACTGGTTAAGTTACAGAAGGCTGTTTCGGTCGCCGTGCTGTGCACGTTGGGGGCGGCCGCGCAGGCCGAAGGTCCGCTTGCGGCGCCCAACAACGATTACTGGTGGCCGAATCGTTTGAGCCTGGAGCCGCTGCGCGATTCGGCAGCCTCTGCCAATCCGCTGGGGGCGGACTTCAACTATGCGCAGGCCGTCAAGGATCTGGACGTCGACGCCCTCAAGCAGGACTTGAAGAAACTGATGCGCACGTCACAGGACTGGTGGCCCGCCGACTACGGCCACTACGGGCCGTTCTTCATTCGCATGTCGTGGCACGCAGCGGGCACGTATCGCGCGATCGACGGCCGCGGCGGCGCGGATGGCGGCATGCAGCGCTTCGCTCCGCTGAACGCCTGGCCCGACAATGCCAGCCTCGACAAAGCGCGCCGACTGCTGCTGCCCATCAAACAAAAGTATGGCAACTCGCTTTCCTGGGCCGACTTGATGGTGTTCGCGGGCACCGTGGCGATGGAAGACATGGGTTTCAAGATCCTCGGCTTCGCGTTCGGCCGCGCCGATGAGTGGGAACCCGAAGAGGTGAACTGGGGCCCCGAGGGCCAGTGGCTGACCGACAAACGTCACACCGGCGACCGCGTGCTCGGCAAGCCGTTCGGCGCAACTGAAATGGGCCTGATCTATGTGAACCCGGAAGGACCGCACGGCAATCCCGATCCGCTCGCCGCGGCACGGGACATTCGCCAGGCTTTCGGCCGCATGGGCATGAACGACGAGGAGACCGTCGCGCTGATCGCCGGCGGCCACACCTTCGGCAAAGCGCATGGTGCGCACAAGCCGAAGGACTGCGTCGGAGCCGATCCGGAAGCGGCCGGCCTCGAAGATCAAGGCCTCGGCTGGAGAAACAAATGCGGCACTGGCAAGGGCGCCGACGCCGTGACCAGCGGCCTCGAGGGCGCGTGGACCGTCAACCCGGTGCAGTGGACTCACAACTTCCTGCAGAACCTCTATGCCTTCGATTGGGAGCTGACCACCAGCCCCGCTGGCGCCAGACAGTGGAAGCCGAAGAATCCCGCCGCGGCTCAGTTGGTGCCCGACGCGCACGATCCCACCAAGCGGCACGCTCCGGTGATGCTGACTACCGACCTCGCGCTGAAGGAAGATCCGGCCTATCGTGAGATCACGCAGCGCTGGCTCGACGATCCGGAGGAATTCGCGGCCGCCTACGCTCGTGCGTGGTTCAAGTTGACCCATCGCGATATGGGCCCGGTGTCGCGCTACGTCGGCTCGTTGACGCCGAGCGAGACTTTCATCTGGCAAGACCCGCTTCCCAAAGCTGAATATCGCCAGATCGACAGCAAGGATGTGACCAAGCTGAAGTCCGCGATCCTGAACTCGGGCTTGACGGTCCCGGAACTGGTGCGCACGGCCTGGGCGTCGGCGGCTTCTTATCGCGACACCGACAAGCGCGGCGGAGCGAACGGCGCGCGCATTCGTCTCCTTCCGCAGAAAGAATGGGAAGCGAACGATCCGCAAGAGCTTTCGCGGGTGCTGGGTGTGCTCGAACGCGTGCAACAGGACTTCAATGCGAAGGCCGGCAAGAAGCAGGTGTCACTGGCCGACGTGATCGTGCTCGGTGGCGCTGCCGCTATCGAGAAGGCTGCGCG
Organism: Steroidobacter gossypii; assembly: GCF_016801985.1. Classification (GTDB taxonomy): domain Bacteria; phylum Pseudomonadota; class Gammaproteobacteria; order Steroidobacterales; family Steroidobacteraceae; genus Steroidobacter; species Steroidobacter gossypii. Next base: position 407,097 of record NZ_JAEVLS010000004.1, read on the forward strand.
CGACGGAGGCTACAAGATCGAGGTTCCCTTCACGCCGGGCCGCACCGACGCTACCCAGGAATTCACCGATGTGACTTCCTTCGCTCTGCTCGAGCCGGAGGCGGACGGCTTCCGCAATTACCTGAAGACCGGTTACGAGCGTCCGCCCGCCGAAGCGCTGGTCGAACGCGCGGCGCTACTCGGCCTCACCGCTCCTGAGATGACCGCGCTCGTCGGCGGCCTTCGAGTGCTGAACGCCAATACCGGTGGCGCTCAGCACGGTGTGTTCACCTCGCGGCCCGGCACGCTGTCCACGGACTTTTTCGTGAACCTGGTCGACATGTCGACCGAGTGGAAGAAAGCCCCGAACGCCGAGGGCCTCTACCAAGGCCACGACCGCGCCACGGGCCAGCTGAAGTGGACTGCAACTCCAGTGGATCTGATCTTCGGCTCCAACTCCGAGCTGCGCGCCATCGCCGAGTTCTACGCCTCCGACGACTCCAGACAGAAGTTCGTCAATGACTTCGTCTCGGCCTGGAACAAAGTGATGATGGCGGATCGATTCGACGTGAAGTGACCTTGCGAGGCGGCGGGGGTCAGCAGCGATGCTGGCCCCTGTTGCCAGCCCGATCAGTCCATCGCGTAGAAGAACTGTTCGCGCACGATCTTGTCGTTTCTGACTTCGTACACGCAGATTTCCCGCATCGCTCGCCGCCCGCCCTCTTTGAACGTGGCGTCGAAAGCCATCACGATGCTGAAGAACGGATCCGCGATCAGCGGATCGCTGACCTCGACACCGTGCACTTCGGTATAGGATTCCGAGAACTTCCGCCCTTTCTCGCGAATCGCCTCCAGGCCCTGGACCGATCCCAACTCCCCGATCATCCCTTCCATCTCGATGCTGCGGGCGTCAGGCGCATACAACTCGTCCTGCGCACCATCGAACTTGCCTTCCCTGCACAGCTGGACCAGCCGACGCGCGACACTTTCAGTAGACATGGCACGACTCCTTCATTGCAACTCGCGCGGTACGGTAGCGCGCTTACATGACAGCGCGTGCCGAGTTTGTCTTTGCTCTTCGCCTCGGCACGCGCGCAAGCAACGCCCTGATGGTTTGGGTTTAGCGCATCTGCAGGACGTTTCTCATCGTCGACGCTGTTGCCCGGGCCAGCCGCGCGACCGAGGCGCTGCTTTCGAATCCCTGCGACTCGGTCGATTGCGCCCGATCCACGGCGGCGAGCACGGTTTCACGACGCGACTGCAACGTTTCGATCTGCGACACAACCCCCGGATACAGCAGCTGCAGTCCACGCTTGTCGCCTTCAGAGAGCGATTCACCGTCGCCCTGAGGCGCACAGGCGCTCGGCACGTTCTTATAAAACAGCGGCGGAAAGCGATACAGCATCACCGAGTGTGGATCGAACGGACCGACCACTACATCGGGATGGTCCTCGGTCCGTAAATTGAAATCGACCTTGGTCTTGTCCCAGAAGTTCGGGAACCCGGAAAGATACGTGTAGATGCCGGGCCGCCGTCCCTCCGAATCGTTCACGAACGCACCGCGCGCATCCTCGGTGCGCTGGTAGCCTTCGTCATCTTCCCAACGAAACTCCTGCTCACAGGGCCCGCGCAAGTTCTGATGCGCATGATGAAACGACAGCGCGTGCAGAAATTCGTGGCGCACAACGCCGCGCCAGTTGTTGGGGCGATTGATGGTGAAGCCGCCGAGATTGAGACTGCATTGCCCCGGCCCACCGCCGATGGGCCCGCCCGATATCTCAGGATTGACGCTGTCTGTGCCGACAAGTGAGAAGTAGCCGTCGTGCTCGAATGACACGCGTATCTCACCGGCGTACTCGGCATCCGTCGAAGACCAGGTTCGGAATTGACCGGCCGCCGTGTTCGGGCCGAAATCAAGCGTCAGGTTACAGCTGTCCGTGATCTCGCGCGTAGCGTCCATGACATCTCGACGCAGCGCCGCGTCGCCACCGTCGAACGCCACGCGCACATGCTGCCCAGGATTCCAGCGGCTCACGTCAACGAGCACAAACTCGAAGCCCTGGCTCGATGCTCTGAGGTTTCGCAACCACGTATTGCGCTGTCTGATCGATCGCTCTACGTCCGCCGGAAGCGCATCGAGCACCAGATCGTGCGACGCGAGTTTCGCAGCCCATTGGCTCGTCATGGCTCATGCCCCCTGTTCTGAGATGGTGCGATCGAAGGGAGCGAGACCTTCTTGAGTGCAGCAACACGATGACTCTCGCCCTTCGCCGTGCGTGATCGGATCTTCGCGACCGACCCGATCAGGCCGTAATCGATCTGTCGCGAGGGAACGTTTGCTCCCAGTGGTGACGCATGCGGCGCGGACCGGTTGCAAGGGTCCTGATCGTCGGGATTACTCGCGCGATGCGGCCTTTGAACTATCAGCCAGGGCCGCCAATCCGCTAGAGACTGCGTGATCAATCCAACCGACAAGAAGCGATTCTCGAGCAAGGTCTGAAACTTCGGAGCCGCCATCACGTGCATCTCTCCGAGGATGTTTTCGCCACCCGGTTTGCAGCGGCCTTGCCGGAAGACTGCTCACTGCGAACGCCGCAGGCCCAACAGCGCATGCAGCGGACCCCGCAGCAGATCGCCGCGCAGACGGGCGGCGCCCTGGGCAAGCTGCTGTTGCCGCAGCAGAGGCGCTGATCTTGAGACCACTTTAGTACCACATCAGGCCCACCGCTCTCCTCAACCGGCTGATTTTACAGACCATAGACTGCCCTGAGTCTGTGGCCACCGACACCCCTTGGCTTTTGGCCTGCATTGGTACTATATTGGATCTACCGTGGTACTAGCCCGCGGGCAGCGGCGATGGACCCGCCGTAGGTACTTGTGGAGGGATCGACATGGACGGTTCGCGTGGCCAGGAAGCCAACTCTCTTTCTGTTCGTGCAGTCGGATTCCACGCCGACCTTCAAGCGACATCAGATCGCCGTTCTTTGCACCACTGCTTCCGGGACCCCGATGGCCTCTTCCGGCTGCGCCGGTCGATCCGCCTGACCAGCAACTTAAATTTATGGAGGAATTTGCAGTGACAGCATCAATTGCGCGCGTGCCTCTGGGCATCGCGGCGGTGTTTCTCTGGCTGTTGTATTCGTCTGCCAGCCTGGCGCAGGCACAGCCGTGTCCGTTCCCGGCCTGGAGCAACAGTGCCGTCTATGTGGGCGGCAATCGCGTCACCTACCAAGGCTCGGCATACGAGGCGAAATGGTGGACGCAGAACGAGATCCCCACCCAGTCCGGTGAATGGGGAGTATGGCGCAAGCTGCACGAGTGCAGCGGCGGCTCGAACCAGTCGCCGACGGCGAACGCCGGCGCCGATCGTTCGATCGCGGAAGGTTCGGCAGTGAGCTTGCAAGGCTCCGGCTCGGATCCGGATGGAACGATCGCTTCGTATCAGTGGACACAGACAGCGGGACCTTCTGTGTCGCTGAGTGGAGCCAACACCGCGAACGCAAGTTTCACAGCGCCGCAGGTGAATGCGAACACGGCGTTGACGTTCCGTCTCACCGTGACCGACAACCAAGGCGCGACCGGCAGTGACGAAGTCACGATCACTGTGACCAATGGCACCCCCGGCGGCGGCGGCGACAAGCAAGTCGGCGCCTATTTCACGCAATGGGGCGTGTACGGCCGCAACTATCATGTGAAGAATATCGATCAGAGCGGCGCGGCCGCGAACTTGACGTTCATCAACTATGCGTTTGGCAACGTGTACGACGATGGTCGCTGCGGCATCATCAACCGCGCCGAGAGCGGCAACGGCGATGGTGGCGATGCGTACGCGGACTATCAAAAGTCGTATGACGCAGCCACTTCAGTGGACGGCGTCGCCGACCGGTGGGATCAGCCGCTGAAGGGCAACTTCAATCAGCTGAAGAAGCTCAAGACGCGTCATCCGCAGATCAAGTTGTTCATTTCGCTCGGCGGCTGGACCTGGTCGAAGAATTTCAGCCGCTTCTCCATGACGGCGGCGGCGCGCCAGACCATGGTGGCCTCGTGCATCGATATCTATCTCAAGGGCAATCTGCCGGTGGGCGACGGCGCCGGTGGCCCGGGCGCGGCGGCCGGCGTGTTCGACGGCATCGATATCGACTGGGAATTCCCGGGCGGCGGCGGCATGCCGTACAACTCGGTCAGCCCCGAAGACAAGCGCAACTTCACGCTGCTGCTGGCCGAATTCCGTCGGCAGCTGAACGAGCTGAGCGCACAAACGGGTCGCCAGTATCACCTGACGGTGGCGATCGGCGCGGGCGCCGACAAGATCGACAACACCGAGCCCGCGCAATACTCGCAGTCGCTCGACTGGATCAACTTGATGAGCTACGACTATCACGGCGGCTTCGAACCGCAGGGTCCGACCAACTTCCAGTCGAACCTGCACATGGATCCCAACAATCCGGCGACTGGCGTAGCGAAGACTTATGCCACCGAGACGGCGGTGAACAAGCTGCTCTCGGCAGGCGTGCCTCCGCAGAAGCTCGTCATCGGCATTCCGTTCTATGGCCGCGGCTGGACCGGCGTGCCGAACGGCGGCACCAATGGTCTGTATCAGCCGGCGACGGGTCCAGCGCCTGGCACGTGGGAACCGGGCATCAATGACTACAAGGTGCTCGCGCCACGCAACGCGCCGAAGTTCTATCACCCGGTGACCAAGCAGCTGTGGACTTACAACGGCACCGAGTTCTGGAGCTTCGACGACCCGGTGGTCATCGCGACCAAGACCGCCTACGTCAAGAGCCTCGGGCTGGGCGGCCTGTTCTCCTGGTCCCTCGATGGCGACGACGCCAACGCGACGTTGGTGAAAGAAACCGCCAAGGTCCGTCAGTGATCGAGCGGTAGATGCCAAGGTCGGCCGCGGGTGAGCTCGCGGTCGACCCCTCTTCTTATCTCACATACGAGCCGGCATTCAGATCGATGCTCGTGCCCGTGGCGTGATCCGCCAGGCCGCTCAACAGAAACACCACGGTGGGCGCGATGTCACTCGGCTCCGTCAATCTTTCCAGCGCGATGTCGTTCAGCGCGAAGCCCTCGCCGTACTTGTCGATGAAGGCTTGAGCCATCTCGGTTCGGGTGAAACCGGGCGCGAGTACGAACGACTTGATGTTTGCTTTGCCGAAGCCGCGAGCAATAGACCGGCTGAGAGCCACCATGCCGCCTTTCGAGGCCGCATAGGCCAGATAGTCCGGCGTGTCGCCGCGAAAGGCGGCTCGTGAAGCGATGTTGACGATGCGGCCGCCGCCAATCTTCTGAAAATGCGCGATGGCCGAGCGGCACAACAGCCCCGTCGCTGTGAGGTTGATCGCCAGGGTCGATTCCCAGGCGGCGTGCCACTGGTCGGTCGGCTGATCGAGCGGCGACTCGAGAGCGACGCCTGCGTTGTTGACCAGCGCATGCACAGCGCCGCAGCGCTGCTCCACCTGCTCCCACAATGAGATGCAGGATTGTCGATCGGCCAGGTTGGCGCCGACGGCGAACGCACCGTTGCCGATCTGCGCCGCCAACCTTTCCGACGCAGCCTTCTGAATCCCGTAGTGGATACAAACACGCGCGCCGGACGCCGCCAACGCTCGAGCGATAGCGGCGCCGATGCCGCGGCTCGCGCCGGTGACTAGAACGTTCTGTCCGGTAAGGTCGATTTGCACGACGCTGTCTCCATGGGCCGCGTGATTGGCACGCTGTCAAGACTGAAAGCATATGATGCAGCGGCGGAAACGCGATAGCGGAAGTTGTCTTCAGTGAGTGACGTCGCCTAACGGCGACGCGCCAGAGGCGACAGGTCTCCTCTTACGATGCACTGGCAGTCGTCTGCACAGTTCATCGAAAAGGAAATCTGCGTGTATAGGAACTCACTCATCGGGATCGCGATGGCAACGCTATTGGTTGCTTGCGGCGGAGGTGGCGGATCATCGGACTCCACTTCTCCCCCGCCGACGTCGACGGACCCACCGACCAATCAACCTCCGACCGATCAGCCACCCACCAACCAGCCGCAGCAGCCGATGCCCGAGCCGGAACTCGAGGCGCCGCCGGTCGCGACGCTTCCGGATATGCCCTCCGGCGGGCCCGCCATGCCGCCACCTCCGCCTGAGCTGCAACTGCCTTCGGGCGTCGATGTGAGCAACCCCGGCGTGGTGGTGAAACCCGTCGCGGCGACAGCGTCGAGCTTCCAGGGCGGCAACACCGCGGCCCGGGCGATCGACGGCGTCGGCAACACTCGTTGGGAAAGCCAACGCAGCGACGAGCAGTGGATCCAGTTCGATTTCGGCGCCAAGACCCAGCTCGGCTCCATGAAGCTCACCTGGGAAAACGCATACGGCAAGGAGTATTCGATTCTGGTCTCCGACGATGGCGACACGTGGTATCAGCTGCGTTACGTCGCGGGCGGCCGGGGCGGCGTGGAAGAGTTCATGAATCTGACTTCCAACGTTCAGTACGTCCGCATCAACGGCGTCAAGCGCGCCACGACGTTCGGCTATTCGTTGTACGAGGTCGAGTTCAAGTCGCCCGGCAGCGATAACTCGCTCGGCGGTCGGGTGACGACCTCGATCACGCCCTTCCCCAGCAGCGGTGAGCAACTCGCGCCGCCGGCGGCGGAGAAGCCGCCGCTCGAAGGCATTCAGTTCACGCTGGCCGACGGCACCATAGTGACGCGCTTCGGCGTGATCGGCCGTTCGCGCCATGCTCGCGAGCGCGGCGAAGAATGGAACGAGATGGGCCAGGGACCGAACGAAACGGTCGACGCCAACGGCAATCCGGTGGACAAGGGACCGGGCGCGCACCTCAACTTCGTGGCCAACTATTTCAAGAACCGCACCTGGGGTTTTGAAATCATCGACAACAGCCGCGTGGCCGGCGTCGACCGCCCGACCCTGCGCGTCAATCAATATTTCCAGCAAGCGCAGCGCGCCGGCGGTCATTCGTTCTTCCGCGCCTTCGATCGGCCCGGCGTGACGGGCTTCGGCTGGATGGCGCCGGGACGGCTGGTCGATCCCTCGTTGTATGGCAACGATCGCGCCAGCTGCGAGGTCGTGCCGAAACCGCCCGAAGGCCGACTGGCCAACGCGAGCGGCCTCAACGACGGCTGCAGCGTGACGGTCGACAACTACCCCGGTCATGCCGAGCTCAGTCCCGACGCCAATGGCATTCTGCTGCCCAACGGTCGCAGCGTGCCGTCGCGTGCGTTGAGGGTCGGCGACGTGATCGAAGTGTCGACTTCGTTCTTCTCCACGCCGGAGGCCATGGCCGCCGTGGGCGACTCGGGTGGTCTGCGCTACTACACCAACGAGTGGACCTATGTCGTGGGCACGGGCTTGCGTCCGTGGTACGGCGTGCAGCCACGACTGATGAACGCGCCGTTGCCGGAGGAAACGTTGCAAGGCGGTCTCGGCTCCGTCTCTTACGACTACGCCGACAACTCCACCTTCATCTTCCAGCAGCCGTTCAACAACATCGGCATGCAGAACATGCAGCGCTTCGTGGAAGGCCGACGCTGGTTCCACACCAACATGCGCACCGGCGACCACAACGAGCCGGGCAACGATCGCAATCTGGACGCGGTCGGGTTGCAGGGCATGTTCTATAACCAGTCGACCTGCTTCAGCTGTCACATCAACAACGGCCGCGGCCTCGCGCCTCAGGTCGTGAATCAGAAGCTGGATACGATGGTCGTGCGCACCGCTCAGACTGACGGCAGCGGCCAGCAACTGCCGCATCCGGTGTACGGTATGGCGGCACAGATGAATTCGCAGCCCGCGAGCGGCGGCGTCCGCACCGACTGGGGCACCGCGGTTCGAGTGTCGGGATTCGAATCCAGGACCGTGACGCTGCCGGATGGCACGACGGTCGAGCTGCGCAAGCCCAAGGTGCAGTTCGATGGACCGACTCCGAGCGTGTACTCACTGCGAAGTGCGCAGCCTGTCATCGGTATGGGGCTGCTCGAAGCCATTCCCGATGCCGACATCATTGCGCGCGCTCGCGTGGCTCCAGACACGGATGGCGTGAAGGGCACGGCCAACTATGTGTACGACCCGGAAACCGGCGACGTGCGCCTCGGCCGCTTCGGCTGGAAGGCGTCGAAGGCCAGCTTGCGCCATCAGGTGGCGGTGGCGGCGCTCCAGGATATGTCGGTCACCTCGCCGCTGTATCCCAACCGCGATTGCTTGTTTGGTCCGGCGCGGTGCACGACCGACAAGGTCGAGCCCGGCATTTCTGAAGACGTGCTCAAGCTGATGACCCGCTATGTCGCCATGCTGGGCGTGCCCGCTCAGCGCAGTGTGCCCAGCGGCTTTCCGAAAGGCGTGGCGCCGCTGTCGTATCTCGATGTGAATCCGGCGCAGGTGGCTGCCGGCGCCCGAGTGTTCGAAACCACCAAGTGCGCGGCCTGCCATGTCAAGGAAATGAAGACCGGCACACATTCGGAACTGGCCGAAGCGCGCAATCAAACCATCCGGCCGTACACCGATCTGTTGTTGCACGACATGGGGCCCGAGCTGGCCGACAACCTGGTCGAAGGTCAGGCCACCGGCAGCATGTGGCGCACCTCGGCGCTGTGGGGCATCGGTTACACCGAGAAGGTGGCCGGCGCCGGCGTCAGGGTCGGCTACTTGCATGACAGCCGTGCACGCACGCTGACCGAGGCCATCCTGTGGCACGGTGGCGAAGCGACCACGAGCCGGCGATTGTTCGAGCAGTTGAATACGCAAGATCGTACGGCGCTGCTGAGCTTCTTGAGCTCACTATAAAGGCGCACATCACGCCGGCAGCGTTGCTGCTGCCGGCGTGACTCAATCACCTCCGCTCAGCGTACATGCTGGAGAACACTGGCATGGCCGCGCCTCTGATCTCAATGCGCGACAGGGCCCAGTGGATGGGCTGAGGATCGAAGCCCTCTCCTGCCATCAGGCGCCAACGCAGTTGTATCGAGTGTCCGCCGAGCGCTTGGCCGAAATCCAGAATGTCTGTTTCCCATCCGCTGCTATTCCCTGAGTACGTGGCGCTGCCAGCGACCAGGTGAGTTGCGATACTTTGCCACGCGCCGCCGTCTACGCTGATTTCGATCACGCCTTCGGTGGGTCCGCCGAACAGTGACGTGCGAGTCAGGTCGTAGTCATGCGTGAGCATGATGCGCAGTGGAACGTCGGTGCGCACGTCGAACGGGACGGTCGCGAGATGCGCATCGAGGCCGATGTGTTCGCTACCGATGCGATATGCATATTGGCCGCGATGCTTCAGGCGTTGCCAGTTGGTCAAGTCGCTCTCGCAGGTGACCGGGCAGCCGTGATCCAGCTCGAAACCGGTGGTCCAGTCGGCGGCGAAGCTCTGCTCCGAGGACAGCCGGTCGGTCGTGAGATCGCGCCGGAGGTCGTAGTTCACGGTGAAATCTGCGTGCTGGCGCGCGTGTACGTCAGATCGCTGTTCATCGCGCGCCGTGAGTTTGAACGTCACTCTGGATGCGCCCGGCGCGAGCCGCACATCGAAGCCGGTCGTGTACTCCTCATTCGGCTGCAAGGCGATGCCGGCAGCTGAGGCGCCGGCGGGGAATACATAGGCGCCGGGCATTGCGGGCACCTGGATGCCCGACTCGGTGAGTGGCGTGAGGCCCGTGTTCTTCAAAGTCACGATCAGCTGTCCCGTCTCGCCAGCGTCCAGCACCCCGTCACCGTCGCCACTGGTCTCCGTGAGCTGCCAGTCCACGAAGGTCAGCGCCGCATCGGAGTTCGAGAAGCTTTCCTTGACGCTGTCATTGCTGGCGTCGTTCCGTTTGGGAGCGAGCGCGCCGGCACCGAAGCCGCGCTTCGCAAAGCCGCGCCGGCATAACTCATAATCGGTGAGATCGCTGGCGCGCATGGCGAACAGCACCGCGTTGCGCGCCTCGATGAAATCGGCATCCACAGGAAACATCTTCAGACCGGTGACGAGGTGCGCCAGAATGCGTCGCTTGCGGTCGTCGAAGGCGAATCGGGACTCGTCAGCGAGAATGTTTCGTGCGCACTGCCATAGCGCACTGGCCCACACCTCACCCGCGCTATGAATCTGCGGATTCGCAAGCGAACGGAATTTCCAATCGAACGGCCGCGACCTGGCGGCTGGCAAATCGTTGCTGTAGCCGATGTGACGCAGCGTCAGCGGGTTGATGGACAGGTCCGCTGAATACGGAAAGCGCCGGACGCCGTGATAGTAAGCATTGTCTGGATAGCCTGGCGAGCCTGCGGCGGGCAACGTGTCCCACGGCAGATCGTAGTCCAGATTCGTGTATGCGCCCGCCGCGTAGGCGCCGCTGAACGGCGTCGAATTCGGCGCGGCATTCCGATCGGACGCGGTTGCTGACAACAGCGTGGCGACGAAATCCGCGGTACCTTCATTCAACGCCTGGTTCTGCGCGCTCGGGCCGGCCACCGCCAGCCGGCCGAACAAAACATGCGTCCACTCGTGCGACAGCACCGAGAAATCGAACGCCGAGGGATCCCGCAGCGAACCGCTGAAATTGTTCGGCCCGAGGTACAGCTGCGGGCTTTCGCCATCCGCTGGAGCGAACGTGAATGAGCCAAGAAAGGCGGGATTGACGACGACGCGATCGCCGGCGAGACCGCCGCGGCCGTAGTTGTCATGCTGAGCATTGCCGGCCGCTTCGTCGAAGCCCAGGTCGTAGAACAGGTCGTGGAGATAGTTGACCGCGTAGAAGGCCTGGACGATCTTCGCATTCAACTGAGTGGAGGTCGTCGGCACCGGCGTGGCAGGTTCGCCCGGGATCTGCACATAGTCGGACGCGCTGGCAGTCACGTCATAGAAATAATCGAACCTCGCCGGGCCGCTCAGCGGAGCGCGGAAATCGCCCTCGTCGGGACTGAACATCGGACCGTCACCTTGAAAGTCCCAAACGCCGCCGACGGCGACCAGGCTATTGAAAAAGGCATCGGCGTTGTTACCGACGGTGTGGGTCGCGCCGACCGGCAGCCAAGGATCGCCGGTCGAGATTCCCGCATGATCGAGCGTCACGAGTTGCATGGGCGCCGGCGCGGTCGGCTGCCAACCGTCGGGAGCTGCGGTGGGATGAGGCGCGGTATCGCCGAATGCGTTTTCGAGCGGCGTGCCATCGGTGTCGCTGAAAACGCGATAGGAGTGAGCGTGATCGTGAGTCAGCCGGGTTCGTTGCAGAATGCTGCCGTCTTCCGCGGACACAACGGCACCCCACCCCTCGGCATGCGCTTGATTGGAGCGCCAGCCGAAGATCTCGACATAGTAGGCGGCGATCAACCGGCCCCGGGCGGGGAAATACACCGGCTTGAGTCGCGACGGACGCAGCGTTCGAAACGACGCCGACTGGACCGAGAAATACGAATATCCGCCGCGCTGTTCCAGCGCCGTCGGCGTGCCCGCTGCGATGCCGCTGTTCCTCAGCAATGCTTGCAATGCCGAGGCTGCATCGAGCCTGAACGCCGTGCTGCTCGCGGAACTCACATTCGGGCTGAAGCCGCCTGTCACCGCACGAACGACTCCGCTGCTATCCAGGACCGCGGCGATACGGCCTCCCCAGACTTCATGAGCACCGAGTGCTTGCGTGTAAGTGACTACGGTGGCGCCGTGTGGTGACGCATGCACGCTTGCTGGTTGCAACGGCTGCCCGCTCGCGACCCCAAGCTGGGTCGCGTGCGATGTGACAGCCCGGTGGGCCGAATGTAACAACTGCTGCCTGGAAACATTTTTCGCTGCCGCGGGCGTTGCGCTCTCTACGGTCAGCACAGTCGCGCGAGGCAGGTCCATCCGATCCCGCGCGACGGCCGACGAGGCCAGCGTTAGCAATGCAAGCGTCAAAGACCAGCGGTGCTTCACCACGCCCTGCCCTCCGTGAGCCTCTGTTCGGCGAGGCCAGCAACTTACTGCGGGGAGCAGCTCGGAACAACCCCAAAAACCCGGCGTTAAGCCTGCATAGGCCGTGTCGGGGGGAGTCTTTATGATCACTCGTGACGTTGTGGCGGCTGGATGGGTCGTGTTGGGGATCGCCTGGGCGGCGCCCCCCGCGTCAGCCGCGGAGCCGGCGCCCGCAGCCTTCAACAATCACTGCCGGACCTGTCATTCGGTGAAGGAAGGCGACCATCGGCTGGGACCGTCGCTGCATAAGATCCACGGCGCCAAAGCCGGCGCCTCTTCCGGCTACGGCAACTACTCGCAAGGCCTGAAAAGCTCCGGGATCACCTGGGACGATGCGACCCTGGACAAATTCATCCAGAATCCCGACCAGGTGGTTCCGAACAACAACATGAAGCCCTACAAGGGCATCGACGATCAGGCCGTGCGCCAGCAGATCGTCGACTACCTGCGCTCGCAAAGTTCCAGCTAGTGAGGAGCGCGACGCTCCGAGCTCGAGCTCCGGCGCGAACGTTTCGGGGTTTGCTGCACCTCGTCCTCCTCCTCGATGGCTTCGTCGGCGTCTTCATCGGCGAGCAGGTTGGGCAGAATCGACTCTTCGGCCAGCTGCGTCAGCTGTTGATCCAGGTCCCTGCCCTCGTCCAGCGCTCGCGTCATCGACTCCGTCACGGACCGGATACCCAGCGCCGCGGCCAAGGCGCGTGATGTGCCCCAGGCAGCGATGCAGTAGTGTTCGAGCTTCTGAACGCCGGCGATCAACACCGCGTCGCGCGCCGAACCCGGAGCGATCTCCTGAATGTGCTGACGCACGTCGTTCAGCAGACCTTCGGCCGCCACGTTCTTCTTGCGGCTGGGGCCCTGCTCCAATTCCTCGAACGCTTGCTCGATATCTTCGATGAGCTGCATTCCGGTCTCCATGCGCCGATCCAGATACTGCTGCAGCTGGGGCGACTGCGCCGCCTTGATGAACCGCGGCGCGATGCGCATCAGCTGATTCTCGGCGCTATGGATCTCCTGCAGCTCCAGGGTCAGCAACTCGGTCGCACCCGGCGACAGTTGCTTCGGCCGCGAACGTGTCTTCGCGCGCGCACGCGACTTTTTCTTGGTTGCCATCGAGCGTCCCTCCAATCATTGCCGAATCGTTGACCAGCATTGCAATGCATGCCGCGTCCGCAACGGACGCCTGCTCGCAACGACTCGAGCGTTGCGATCGTTCCGGCGGATCGATCCGTAGTGCACGCAGTACACAGCTCGATCTGTTACACTTCGCGCCGGGTGTCGCCGAATCAGGTCGCGCGATAGGTTCATGCGCTGGTCGGGCCGCCGCGCGACTTGACTGCGCCATGAATATAGAGACCGATCCGCTGCTGCAGAAGATTGCCGCCGTATTGTTCGCGCTGGCTCTGCTTCACACTTTCTCCGTCAAACACTTCGAACGGCTCGCGGTCCGCTCGCCGCGTCATGCCGGTCTGTTCCATCTGCTCGGCGAAGTGGAAGTCGTGTTCGGCTTCTGGGCCATCGTGCTGATCGCCTCCATGGCGTTGATGGCGGGCGGCGAGAATGCTGTGGCCTACGCCGAATCGCGCAACTACACCGAGCCGCTGTTCGTCTTCGTCGTCATGGTGATCGCGGCCTCGCGGCCCATCCTCCACGCGGTTCAGGCCAGTCTGCGAGCCGTCGCGCACCTGGCGCCCTTACCCACCCCGGTGATGCTTGCCTGGTTGAGCCTGGCTATCGTGCCGCTGTTCGGTTCGTTGATCACCGAGCCGGCCGCCATGACCATCGCGGCCTTGATGCTCGCTCCACAGGTGTTTCGGCCGCAGGTGCCAGAGCGCGCCAAATACCTGGCGTTGGGCGTGCTGTTCGTGAACATCTCCATCGGCGGCACCCTCACCTCCTATGCGGCGCCGCCAGTGTTGATGGTTGCCGCCACCTGGGGCTGGGACTCGACGTTCATGCTGCTCAACTTCGGCTGGAAGGCGGCGCTGGTGGTGATGATCAATGCGACCGTGGTGACCGCGTTACTGCGCAAGCAACTTCCCTCGATCGAGGGTGATCCCACGCTACAGGGTCCGGGCACTCCGCTGGTGGTAGTGTTCGTGCACTTCCTGTTCCTGGGCGCGGTGGTCATGTTCGCCCATCACCCCATCATCTTCCTGGGCCTGTTCCTGATGTTTCTGGGCTTCGCGCAGGCCTACGAGGAGTATCAAAGCCCGCTGATCGTGAAAGAGGCGCTGCTGGTCGGCTTCTTCCTCGCTGGCTTGGTATTGTTGGGCGGCATGCAGCGCTGGTGGCTGCAGCCCATCGTATCGAGCCTCGAACCGCTGGCGCTGTTCGTCGGCGCGACCTCTCTCACCGCGATCACCGATAACGCCGCGCTCACCTATCTCGGCTCGTTGATCACGGACATCAGCGACGAATCGAAGTACATGCTGGTCGCCGGCGCCGTGGCCGGTGGCGGCTTGACTGTCATCGCCAATGCTCCCAATCCTGCGGGAGCCTCCCTGCTGAAACGCGGCTTCGCCGATGAAACGATCGGTGCAGGCGGCTTGCTTCTCGGCGCCCTTGGCCCGACGCTGCTGGCCGCTGCAGCGTTCCTGCTCCTGTGACGTCGCTGCGCTCCGTGCGATGCACGGAGCGCAGCTCGTGATTCCATCAAGGATATCGAGTCAACACTAACGGTCGGTCACTGGCCGATCCGTGTTCTCACTGTTTTCGTACTCCAGCTTGCTGAGGAAGCCGTCGGAGTTCGAGTCTACCTTGGAGAAGCGCGCGCTCAGCACGTCCTCGCTTTGCGCCTCGGCTTTGCTCAACTGGTTATCGCCATCGCGATCCAATTGTTTGAACTTCACTTCCGAAGTGCGCATCGACGAGTCGCGGGTCTTGTCCCGTTTCGACTGGTCGTCCGCAACCGCGGTCGTGAACAGTGCCGCGGCGAACAATGCGATCAAAGCTTTCATGTATGCCTCCACCTGAAACGACGGTCCTGTAGCGGGGAACGGCGCAGCCCCACTGCAGTTCCAACCGAGCCTGCAGGAATGGGTGACGGTAAAGGTAGCCGCCACCGCACACAGCGTCAGCCAGTGACGCGTCGAGCGGGCTACTGAGCCGGATCCGGTGGCGCGGCAGTGGTCTGCTCGGTCGACTGGTCGTCGGCGTAGGGGCGTTGTTTGTTTTCTGGCACCTCGGTGGAGCGATCACGCACCGAGGGGCTCGAATCCATCGGCTTGCCCTCGAACGGTCCCTCGTTGTTCCGGTTCGGATCGTCACCGGTGCAAGCCGCGAGCACGCCGAAGGCAGCAATCGAAACAAACATTTTGCGCATGGCCCTTTCCTCGACGTTTCCCGGTGAATGCCTGTTCAACCGGAGCACGGCCGCGCAAGTTCCCATGAGAATGTTTCCGACGTCGCGCATGAGCGACGCGCACGCCTGCCGGATGTCGCCTTTAGGGTGCAGGTAAAGGCTCCACCGGGCTGCGGGTACACTCCGCCCGCGTTCAGGGCATCTCCGATGGGATCGCCGCCAGCGGGCTTGTAACTTTATTCGTGCTCCCGGCCCTGAGGCACGACTCATGCGGGTGGCCAGAGATGGCGACTCACGCAGACGTAAGAGGAAACCCATTCATGACCGAGATTCTCCGATGATGAAATCCAACCGCCTTTCCGCAGCCGGCGCTGTGCGTCACTGCCTGCTCGCCGCGGTTGCCGTCGCGTCCGGTGCTGCAACTTTTACCGCAGGCGCCGTTCCCGTGATCCCAGGGGCCTCTACCCATGGAATCACTACACCCGCCGGTCGGGGTGGCACCGTCCACCGCGTCACCAACCTCAATGACTCCGGCGCCGGCTCGCTGCGCGCCTGCGTGGACGCCACCGGCCCGCGCGTGTGCGTGTTCGAAGTCTCGGGCACCATTCGAATGAGCGGCGACCTGGTGCTGCGCAATCGAAACATCACGATCGCGGGTCAGACCGCACCCTCGCCCGGCATCATGCTTCGCGGCGGCGGCTTGTTCGTGAGAACGTCGGACGTGCTGGTTCAGCACCTCGCCGTGCGTCCCGGCGACGATCCCCAGGGCGAACCTGCCGGCAATCGCGACGCTCTGAAAATTTCGGGCGCGCCCGGCACCACCATCAGCAACATCGTGATCGACCACTGCTCCTTCAGCTGGTCCATCGACGAGGTGGCCAGCGCCTGGCAGAACTGGAACAACGTCAGCCTGACCAACAACATCTTCGCCGAGCCGCTGCATCAGTCCATCCACCCCGAGGGCGAGCACGGCTACGGCGTGATCATCGGCCCGGTGGACGGCAGCATCACGCTGGCCGGCAATATCATGAGCGGCGCCAAGTCGCGCAATCCGCTGACCAACGGCACGCGGACCGCCATCGTCAACAACGTGATCTACAACTGGTCGAACAAAGCGACCGAGATGCAGAGCCAGAGCGGCGAGCGGACCAACAACTCGGTGGTCGGCAATGTGTACGTCAAGGGCCCCGAGTATCGGCAGGACGGGCCGATCCTGATCCGCGGCGACTCGACGCGACTGCCCTCTGGCAGCCGGATATTCCTGGCCGACAACGATGCCGAAGGGATGACCTCGGATCAGTGGTCGATCGTGCAGTCGGTGTACGGCAGCGTGAACGTGCAGAACTTCAAGTCGACCTCTCCGGTCGCCTGGCCCGCCGGCTTCACGACCTTGCCGACCGCCGGCGGCGTAGCGCTGAATCATGTGCTCAAGTTCGCGGGCGCGCGGCCTGCGGATCGCGATTCAGTGGATCGCCGCGTCGTGCAGCAGGTGCGTGATCGCACCGGCTCGTTCATCAACTGCGTGGCGCCGAACGGCACCTCACGTTGTAACAGGAACGCGGGCGGCTGGCCGAACTATCCGGAGAACCGTCGTGCACTTCAGCTGCCGGCCAATCCGAACACCGTGACGGCGAGCGGCTATACCAATCTGGAGCTGTTCCTGCACGGCATGGCCGCCGACGTCGAAGGCCGTTCGCGTCGCTCGCCCGAACCGCCGGTGCTCAGCAGCCGATAAGTTCTACGTCCCGGGTGAAAGATCCCGCAAGCGTCTGCACGCCTCACGGCGCGCAGACGCTTTTTTTTGCGCGCTCTAATTGCAGCTCGACAGCGAGTTGATCCATTCGCGAATCAGCGCTACGCCCGCCGTATCGACCTGCGCGCCAAGGCCGTTCGGCGGCATCGCGTCCGGATGATCCCGCAGATTCATACGCGCCGGGATAACGGAGCGATCGGCGGCGCCAGGCGCAATGAGTCGAGCGTCGGCAATGCCGACATCGCCGAGGGTTGGAGCGACATCGCAGGCGCCGGTACTCGCGAGCGGCGTCGAGTACTGCAGATCCATGCTGGCCGTCGTCGGTCCGTTCGGGCGATGACATAGCGAGCAGTTGGTATGCAGGTAGGAACGAGCTCGCTCGCTCAACGTGCCCGCGGTGCCAGTGGGATCGGGGTATGCAACCTCCGCAGCCGGAGCGGCGATCGGCGGCGACAGCGTGTTGATGGTGTTCAACGTCAGCAGTTGATGCCCCTGTCGACCGGTTTGCGGATACGTGATGCTGGTCGCGAGCTGTTTCGTTTCCAAGCCAAGCGAGCGCCCCGCAGCTTCGGTGTGACACTGCAGACACTGCGCCTCGCTCGGATAGATCCACTCCTGCGCGCCGACAGGCACACGCTTGCCACCGCGGACCAGCGTCGCGTCGCTGCCCTGAGCATTCCATTCATAGGTGTAGCCCGCCCAGACTCCGTCGGGGTGTCGCATGAACAACCGCGTTTCGATCAGGCGATTATCGAGGCGGAAGTTCTTCATCAACACCGTGCCGTTGGGGAAATCCCAATCACCGTTGGCGCCGACTGCGATGTTCTGGCCGTCTGGCAATGCCATCCAGCGCTCCTTGGCCGCGCCGTCGGACCAGAATGGCGCGCTGGGCGTGTACGGAATGAGGCCGCTGGCCGGCGCTGTGGGATCAGTCGCACTCACGCAGCCTGTGGCGGACAGCTGCTCGGGAACGCCGGGCGCACTGCTACCGCCCGTGGCCACGATGCGATGTAGGGTGCCTCGCATGTTGACTACATAAAGCTCGCCATCTGGATCTTCAGCAAACGACGACGGGTTCAAGCCCGAATCGAAGCCCTCAGCGGCGGTCATGTTCAGGGTCGGCGCGCTGCCGTTCGGGATGCTCCAGATGCGTCCGCTCACGAAGTCGGCGAAGAAGTAACGACCGATCAGGTTCGGGAAAGCGCTGCCGCGATACACATAGCCGCCGGTCACGGCCTGACCGAGCTCGTGGGTGTACTGCGCGATTGGCGGCAACATCGCACCGACCGGCGTGCCGCAGCCGCCCAGCTGGGGATCCTGTGTACCTTCGAAACAACGCCAGCCATAGTTGCCGCCGCGGACCACGCGATTCACTTCCTCGATGTCTCGCTGGCCGACATCGCCCAGCCACAGATCGCCGGTGTCCCGATCGAAACTCCAGCGCCAGGGATTGCGCAGACCCCAGGCCCAGATCTCGGGACAGTTCTGCGGGCCGGCGCCGTTGACGTTACAGAGCGTGGTGCTGTCGGCAAATGGATTGTCCGAGGGGATGCGATACCGCGCCGAACCCGTGGTTCCGCTGATATCGATGCGCAGCACCTTGCCAAGCAAGGACCGCAAATCCTGCGCGTCGTTCCGGCGCGCCGAGTTGCCGTCGCCCGTTGCGAAGTACAGATAACCGTCGGGACCGAAGATGATATTGCCGCCGTGGTGATGCACCGAGTCCTTGGCGATCGTGATCACGACCTGCTCCGACGCTGGATTCAGCGTCAGCCCGCCGTCGGGTGATGTGAACTCGGACAGATGGGTGTCCGGGCCGCGGCCACCGCTGTAGTTCAGGGTGGTATAGACGACGTAAGCCCTCGGCGTCGCAGGGAAATTCGGGTGGAACGCCATCCCCAGCAAACCGCACTCGGCGCACGAGGATTCGACGCGCGCGCCGATGTCCAAAAACATCGAGGCGGTGGTCACTGCCGGATTGTTCTCGAACACTTTCACTGTGCCGAAGCGTTCGACCACGAACCAGCGGCTGCGATCGCGCGGCGCCTGGATCAGCAGCAGCGGATTCCTGCTGGTGCCATTGGGATTGGCGAACCTGAGGTTTGGAAACACTCGCTCAGTGGCGAAGCTGGCGTTGCCGGTCGGGCGAGGTGGCGCGATACAAGTCGTGTTGCTGGGACGCGCGTCCAATCCCGCGGTCGCGGCCGGCGGCTCGGGATCCGGATTCGGTGGCGCCGGCGGATCCGGCGGTCCCGGTGAAGTGGGCGGCGGCTCCTGTGCAGCCTGCCCGCCACCATCGCCGCCGCTGTCGCAAGCGGCGATCAGCAGCAATGCCAATGACAGCAACATCCCTGTTGAGAGCTTCGCCTGGGGCATGAGGGCGTCCTCGTTATAAGTGTCACCCGCGTTTTCCCTAGTGCTACGCCCAACTCCCCTGGTTCGTTCCCGCGGAGGGTGCGGCGGATGTTTATAAAGATTCGGACGCGTTCAAGCGTGTACTCCGAATACTACGTCGGATTTTTTATCAGTTATTTCGGAGCCGGCGAGCTGCCGCCGACGCGATCGAATCGCGCCGGTCAGCCGCCCGGACTGTTTAGAAGTGGAAGCCGACGCCGAAGGTCGTTTCGAACGTGTTCAGCGAATCGTCGAAGCGATCCACCACTTTGTCGAGATAGCGATAGCGCGCATCCAGCCGCAACGACACCTTGTCGGTTACGAAATACTTGGCGCCGACGCCCGCGTTCGCGGTGAAGCCGTTGTCGTCACCGATGCGCACCGACCCGCCGTTCACCGCTCCGATGATCGGGCGATCGAGATCCGCGCTGGCGTAACCGAGACCCGCAACCACGTACGGCACGAAACGTCCGCTCGGATTGAAGTGATAAACCGCATCGACATCGAACGTGGTGAGGTCCAGATCGATATCGCGTCCGGGCAGACCCGTGACCGCACTATTGGTCTGTCCCAACGACAATTCAAGGCCCCACGCATCGGTGAAGTTATAACCATAGCGCAGGCCGTAAGTCACATCGTCATCGAGCTCGGGCGTGCGTCCGGAGATTCTGCGATCGGTCAGGTCGTCGCCGAATGTTTCGCCCACGTACGCATGAACTTCCTGACTGCCCGCGGTCACCTGCGCCATCGCCGGCACGGCGTTGAGCGCAAGCGCGCCCAGTGCAGTCAGTCCAATCAGACTCTTCTTCGTCAACATCGTTCTCTCCTAAAGATTCATTCACGATCGCATCGCTGCGACGTGGGAGAGAGATTGCGCTCGCAAGCGATGTCGATAAATCGGCCGACGCAGAAGAACGTGTTGCTTGGGATTCAACAATGCTTGGGGAACTCGAAGCCAGCACTGCCCTCGTCGTTCAAGACAACGCGACGCCGTTTGTGATTGCGCCGGTTCGTTCTGGACATCATCGCGCCGCGCTCTAAGATGAGCGCATGCATGGCTCGAATCTCGACAGCCTCGCCGCACCCTCGCTGATTCGCGAGGAAATGAGCTATTGGCTGCTGCAGCCGACCCCTTTGCTTCGAGCGGAGGTGAAGTCGTACTACGTCGTCGACGTAGCGGCGCGCGCCATGGACAAGCACGAACTGCACATGCCTGACGGCTACGCGGAGCTTGTCTTCGTGTTTGGCGAAGGCTACCAACGCGCCGATCTCGAGCCAGCCGCAGCAGCGGCGAATATGCGCCGCAGTTACGTCATCGGTGGGCGCAGTCGATCCATTGTGACTTGCGACCGCGGGCGCATTCGAGTCATCGGAGTGAAGCTCGAGCCCCGCTCGTTGCGAGGATTGCTTCGTTCGCCACTGACAGACTATCGCGACTGTACAGTGGAGCTACCCGATTTGAACGATCGCCGCCTGCTCGCGCTGGAAGATCAGCTGGCGAATTGCGCCGATCCGCATGAGATCGCCGTGGCGCTCGATCGCTTCCTGCTCGCGCGCCATGCCACGATGAACGAGCGGGATCCGATCATCGAGCACTTGATGCACAGGATCCGCGCAGAGTACGGCGGCACGCTGCTGACCCAGGCGGCGCGGGATTACGGGATCGATCCACGAACGTTGGAGCGACGTTTCATCGCGTGGTCGGGCATGTCCGCCAAATCGTATTGTCGCATCGTGCGCTTCAAGCTCGCATACCACGCGTTCCTGCAGCGCTGTTCGGGCTGCGTCAGGGATGCAGACCCGCTGCGGGGCTATTACGATCAGTCGCACTTCATCCGGGAATTTCGCTTCTTTACTGGAACGTCGCCGCGCCAGGTGGCTGCGCAGCGGACATCTGCGTCGACTGATGTGACGAATCTTCTGCTGGCCCGGGATGTGTCCGCCGCGTCAGGCGCAGGACCTGTCCGGAACGCGGCTCGCCTTTGACCGATTCGATCACCACGTAGAGCGCACCATCGGCGCCGACTTCGACCTGGCGAAAGCGCGCGTCCATATGTTCTAGCAAGCGCTCCTGCCTGAGGACTTTGTCGCCGTCCATATCGATGCGCCGCAGATGTCGATGACCGAGCACGGCCACGAACAGGTCGCCCTCCCACTCCGGAAACATCTCGCCGCGATAGAGCGCGACACCGCCTGGGCCGATCGATGGCGTCCAGTAGACCAGCGGTTCTCGCATGCCCGGGTATGTTTCGAAGGGCGAGATACGTGCGCCGGAGTAATCGAGGCCGTGGGTGGCGATGGGCCATCCATAGTTGGCCTGCTTCTCGATGACATTCACTTCATCGCCGCCGCGGGGCCCGTGTTCGGCGAGATACACGACGCCGCTCATTGAATCCACGAAGAGGCCCTGCGGGCTGCGGTGGCCATATGACCAGATCGCCGGTTCGGCGTCCGTGCGGCCGACGAATGGATTGTTCTGCGGGATACTGCCGTCGTCGTTGATGCGAACCACCTTGCCCAGCAGACTGTCGAGTCGCTGAGCGTGCTCGCGGAAATCCGCACCCTCTCCTGTCGTGACCAGCAGCGTGCCATCGGGCATGAAAGCGAGGCGGCCGCCGTAATGCACGGAGCTACTTTTGGGTGTCGTGTCGAAGATGACCGTCACGTCGGTAAGCGCGTTGTCACGTAGCACGGCGCGTACGACGCGAGTGGTGTTGTGCTTCTGACTGCCGTGGGCGAGCGATAGATATAGCGTCGCGTTGGTTGCGAACTGCGGATGCGCCACCACGTCGAGCAGGCCGCCCTGCAACTTCACGAACGCGGGCGGCACATTTGCGATCTTCGCGAGTCGTGTGCCGTTGGCATCCAGTAGATACAGCGCGCCGGAACGCTCCGTGACCAACATGCGGCCATCGGGCAAGATCTCCAGCCCCCAAGGCGTGTCCAGGCCTTGAGTGATGACATCCACTTGCATGTTTGTCGCCGCGGTGCTTTCGAGCGCCACCGCCAGCATAGCTATTTCGACCCAACGTTTGAGACTCAAGCGCGTGCCTCCGATGGCTGCATCAGGACTTGGAACAAATAACCGGCGCATGCGCCCGCAAAACATTGCGCCAGGTTGCCGAGCCAGCCTCGCGCGCCAGCAAAGGCGTAAACCTCGTATGTCTGGAAGCTCAGCACCAGAATCGTGGCGATGGCGGTAGCGCCGGCAAGTGGGTATAGGAATGGCTCGATCTTCGCGGTACTCGTCGCGCGCAAAGCGGCGTAGCGAAGCAACGCTGCGATGGGAAATGCGATCGCCAGCCCGATGAAGATCAGGCTGCCGTACTGAGTCCATACCAGGGACGGCGCCAGGCCGCGAACGTCGAACCAGAAGGTGCGTGCGGCATCGGCGAATGAGATCTGCGCGCCGACCTCGCTGAGACGCCACAGATTGGCCGCCGTAAACAGAAAGGAAGCCAGCAGGTAACCGGCGCAGCCGGCGATGACGAAGGCGAACGCGATGCGGACCAGGCGAGCGGCTTGCATTGCTACTCCATTGGCAATGCGCCGGAGCATGCTGCGGAGGGCGGCGCCGGTATTGTATTTTTCCGGCGCCGCCGTTCAGCTCGCTTTCTGGGTTACAGATAGTTCAATCGGCGCAGCCTCGGCACCAGGAACTGATCCAGTTTCGCGGCGTGCGTCTTCAATGCGCTCGAAGCGAAGGTACGCGATGGCTTTTCGGATGTGCGACTGCCCTCGCCCTGCTGGAACGTGCGGAGGAAGCGCGGCGCTCGATGGACAGCCGCGGCTGCTTCGAACCCGGACGCGACGCGTATCAATGTCGGCTCGCTCCAGGCCGATGCCATGAACGTGATGCCCACGGGCAGCCCGAACACATAACCGGCAGTGACACTCACGAGCGGGTAGCCCGCAACGGCCGCGAAGCCGGAGCTGCCGAACAGGAAGGCATCGCCGTTGATGAGATCGGTCGGCCACGCCGGTGAGTTGGTCGGCGCGACGATCGCGTCCAGATTGTGAGTGGCGAGCACCGCATCGATGCCCCGCTCGGCCGCGAGCTGCCGACCGCGTACCAGCGCCTGCTGATATTCCGCTTCGCTGAATACGTCCGATTCGGCAAGCTCCATCAACTCCTGTCCGAAGAACTTCAGTTCGCGCTCGGCGTGCTCGATGTTGAACTGAATCACGTCCGCCAGCGTGCCCACCGGCACGCCAGAGCGCGTCGCAAGATAAGCGTTCAGATCGCGCTTGAACTCGTAGATCAGCACGATGAGCTCGGATTGATCGGCGTTGAACTCGTCGAACGACGGAAACTCCACCGGATCGATCACCACGGCGCCGGCATCGCGGAGCACTTGAACGGCTTCCTCGAAGACTTCATCCGTTTCAGTGGTGGCTCCGGTGAACTGCCTCGCGATGCCGATGCGTGCGCCTTTGAGGCCGGTCGAGCTCACGTACTGCGCGTAGTTACGTGAGAAATTGCCAGCGCTCGCCGCTGTCTTCGCGTCGCGTTGGTCGACGCCGGTCAGTGCACCCAGCACTGTCGCGGCGTCGGCCACGCTCCGGCCGTGCACGCCGACTGTGTCTTGAGTATCGGAAATGGGCACGACGCCTGCGCGACTTGTCAGTCCCACGGTGGGCTTGATCCCGGCCACTCCGCATTGTCCTGAGGGGCAAACCACCGAGCCGTCGGTCTCTGTGCCGAGAGCAACTGTTGTGAGTGCTGCCGCCACCGCCGCCGCCGAGCCCGAGCTGGAGCCGCAGGGATTTCGATCTAGCACATGCGGATTGCGACACTGGCCGCGCACGCCACTCCAACCGCTGGAGCTTTGAAAGCCGCGGAAGTTTGCCCACTCGCTGAGATTGGCCTTGCCGAGAATGATGGCGCCAGCATCACGCAATCTTCTCGCCACCGTTGCATCCTGCAAGGCCGACGCCCCGGCGAGCGCCAGCGAGCCTGCCGTCGTTTGCATACGATCGGCGGTGTCGATGTTGTCTTTCAGCAGAACTGGAATCCCATGCAACGGCCCTCGCGCTCCTTTGCGTCGACGCTCCTGATCGAGCTGCATGGCAATTCGTCGTGCGTCCGGATTGAGCTGCACGATACTGCGCAGGTCGAGCCCTTTGTCTATGGCCGCGATTCGCCGCAAATAGATATCGACCAACTCCGCCGCGCTGATCCTCCCCGCCGCCATTCTCGACTGCAGCTGCGCTATGGAAGCTCCCGCGACATCCCGATCCCCACCCGGATCGCCACCCAGTTCCTGGCCCGCTTCGGCTGCGACGCTCCCATTCCCCCACCCCGCCAGCGCCGCCCCTCCCGCCATCGCCCCGACCCGCAGAAACGATCGCCGGCTCACCCCACCCTGCTCAGACTCCCGATCCTGCGTAGGCGAACCCGACTCTGCCTCTTGTCGACCCGCATGCCCCTCTCGCTTTTGCATGTCCGTCTCCCCCGGTCGTGTGAGAAACGGCTGTTATATCTCGGGGCGCAGCAGGAAAATATCAGGAACTGATTGACAGCAACTTGACAGCAACCGGGGCTACGGCGTTGCTGCCGAAATGTTCGTGTGGTCATGCCGCGACCGCCGAAGTCGACGCTACATCCCTCCGCCGAATGCAGATCGGGGCCCTACACCTCGTTGAACATCTCGATCTCCCTTCTTCGCGAGTTGGAGCGCAACGCCGTATTTACTGGCTTCCCGCCAGAGGCATTGGTCAGGTTGCAGCGAATCCTCGGTCGCCATATAGAACCAGAAGCGCACACACCAGGTCGTGAGCTTCGAGCTGGCGGCCGCCGTCCTGCGCGACCCGCTCGCCATACAAGACGCGCGATCTCGCAAAAGCAGACCGCAATATCCATCATCGTCTGTGACCATGTGGCGCAGACAAGGCGGCGAGATGATTCCCTAACGCCTCCCTCAGCTCCCCCGCATTCGAGGGGGCGAGTGCCATCGAACGCTCAAAGTGCGTTCTGGCCTCCGAAACCTGGCCAAGCAACTCACTCATCGCCCCTTTGAAATATTCATCGTACTCAGGGAAACTAGCAAAGTATGTGGCAGTCATGTTCAGCGCCGCAGCTTCGCTTGCAAGCAGCCCCTCGAATCTCCAGCGCATGAGCACGTTCATGCGGCCTCGAAGTTCGAGCGGCGAACCGTCTCTAGCGGCCATTTCCCTCAGGCTTTTGCGCGCGATTACATCGTCGCCAAAGATGAGCGCAGTCTCGAACAATTCTTTCAGGAACCGCGTCGAAGTTTCCTTCCACGGAAACTCCATGCTGGGGTGTGGAGCATCGCCAGCACCCGGTCATAGGCCCGACGGGACAATGCGTTGCTCACTGCATACACGCTAGCGTAAGGTCTCGACCATCCAGGCAACTTATCCTCAGAGATCATCGAGAACACGGATACGTAGAACTCGCTAGCGTTGCTTGACGGCATGCGTAAGGAGTGTTTGATCAGTTCGAACACCAGCAACAGTGCACTTGCAAGTTTTATGAGCATGTTGATGAGTGGCTATGCACAGTTCGGCGCTCCCGCGCGATCGCCCAAGGTCGCCGGCACCGCCAAGCTGATGCCACCTGCGTGGCGCTGGTGGGGCCCGATGACCGGGGTAGGGTCCAGGTCAATATCATTTGATATTTTGAGAATCTTCTTGATGCCTGCTCGATCCGCCCAGCGCATCATGCCTCGAACACAGCCACCGCTCCCGGAGGCCGCATGCCTCCGGGAGCGTTCCTTCCTCAGTTCGAGTTCTCGACGATAAACGTCTTGGTGGTCTCGCCGAACTTGCCCATGGAGTCGGTGTGCACGTACATCATGTGGCCGGCTTCGTAATATTCGATGTGAATGTTACGACGTAGCTCCGGAGTGATGTTGAGGTGGTCGACGGCGTGCTGGACGGTGCCGTACGGGCAGGCGAGGTCGAAGTAGCCCTGCTGGATGAGGACCTTCATTTTCGGGTTCATGGTCATCGCGTACGAAAGGTCGGGCAGCACGTTGGCGTACGGGATCGGGCGGCCGTTGGAGTCCGGCTGTACGTGAGTGTTGTCCCAATCTTTGTAGAGGCCGGCCGAGAGCACGTACTTCAGATCGGTGACGACGCCGAGTTCGCGGCGGGCATAGTCGTTGAAAGTGGCGACGACGGCCGGAGCGACGGCGCTGGCGTAAGGATCGAACGCGGTGGTCTCACCGATGCGGCTGGGCATGCCGGCGGAGAACCGTGAATCGATGCGGCCGATGGTCTTGCCCTGCGCGCGCATCAGCTCCTGCAAGAAATGATTCTCGTCCATCCGCAGATTGGCGGCGTCCCAATACTGCGCGCTCACGCCCGTGTAGCGCTGCAGACCTTCGAGCGCAGCCTGACGCTCTTGGGCAGTAGCGCGTGCGCCTTTGAACAGCACCGGGTGATAAACGGTATCGATCCACTGCTCCACCTCGCGCAGGAACGGCACCAACTCGGGCGGCTGCGGATTCAGCGCCTTGTGATACCAGGCCGTTGCGGCGTACGTGGAAAGGAAGTTCGCGTCGCCCGCGTCGCTGTTCAATCCCGCGGTCGCGGTGAGGAAGTCCATGTAAGGCGACACCAGCACGATGCCGTTCAGCGACACGTTGTGACGGGTCAGCAGATCGTAAGTCACGCCGCCGGTGCGAATGCCGCCGTAGCTTTCGCCGATGATGAACTTCGGGCTGGCCCAGCGCTGGAATTCGCCCAGATAGCGCACGATGAAATCGGACACCGACCGGATGTCGTTGTCGACGCCCCAGAACTGCTTGCCCTCGGCCTTGCCGACCGGGCGCGAAAAGCCGGTGCCGACCGGATCGATCAGCACCAGATCGGCGCGATCGAGGAAACTGTATTCATTGTCCACCAGCTTGAACGGACCGCGCGTATTGCTCTCGAGATCCTGGATCACGGCGCGACGCGGGCCGAGGATGCCCATGTGCAACCAGGCTGAGGCCGAGCCCGGGCCGCCGTTGTATGCAAACACGATGGGCCGGGTGGTCGTGTCCTGGCCGGTGCGCACATACGAAGTGAAGCCGAACAGAGCGATCGGCTCGTCCTTCTCATTCTTCATGAGCAGCGTGCCGGTCTTGGCCTCGTAGTCCACCGCCTTGCCGCCGATCCGGATCTGGTGTCGCGTGGTCCACACCTTGGGCTCGGGCGCCGGCCTTTCCTGCTTTTCTTCCTGCTGTTTTTCCTGCTCCACCGGCAGCGTGGTCTGAGCGGCGCCGGCGAGTGTCGGCGTGGCGAGCGACAGGAATGCAGCGAGTACAGCGACGAGGCGATAGTTGGTCATCATGCATCCACCAGTCTTGCAACGGAGGGCGGCAAGTATAGGGCGACTGCCGCTGGGACACATGAAGGTTGTGTCAGACCTCGAAGCTGCTGCCGAGTGCCTGCACGGCGGCTCGGCAGTCCCCGTCCAGAATAGAGGATTTCGCGCAGCGTAACTCAGCCTTCCAGAAAATCGGTCACCGTCTGAATGAACTGCTCCGGTTGTTCGATGTTCGAAAGGTGCACCACCGGCAACACCACCAAACGGGCACCCGGAATCGCAGCGGCGATCGCCTCGCCATGGCTAGCCGCCGTGACCGTGTCATGGCGGCCAGCGATCACCAACGTGGGACGGTTGATGAGCGCAATCGTGCGACGCAGGTCAGCATCGCGCACCGCCGCCCAAGCGCCGGCAATGCCGTGACGGTCCGTCGCTAACAACATCGCGCGGAACTCCTTCACAACCGGCGCATCCGATTCCATCCACTGCGCAGGGAACCAGTTGCGAAGAAACATTTCGGCCGTTTCCTTCATGTCGGGCGCTTGCTCCACGGCGTGGATCGCCGCATCCCACTGCCTGGCCGGCCCGAGGTACGGCGAAGTGTTGGCGAGCACCAGCCGATCGATGCGCTCGGGCGAGTGAATACCCAACCATTGCCCAACGAAGCCGCCGAGCGAGAGCCCCAGAAAATGAGCTCGGTCGATCTGCAGCTCATCCATGAGCTCGATCACGTCACGTCCGAGACGGTCGAGCGAATACGCGCCGAGCGGCGCTCCCGATTTGCCATGACCGCGCGTGTCGTATCGAACCACGCGATAATTGCGCGCGAGGGCATCGATCTGCCCGTCCCACATATGCAGCGATGTGCCAATCGAGTTGGACAGGATGAGCACCGGCCGATCCGCCGGACCGTCGATGCGATAGGCCATGCGCATGCCGTCGCCGGTCGTGAAGAAAGATTCGGTGGAAGAATGCGCAGGCGACCCGCTCAAAGCGGCAGTCGCGGCGATTGCGGTCAAGGCTGTTTTGAGGCTCATCGAAACATCTCCTGGCTGGTCGTCGTGGGAAATCGTAGCCAGTCCGCTGTTCGATGGATATTATTAACTTCGGACAGACTCTGTAACTTCTTCTGACAATGGCTCAGTTCACTCTCAACGAGCTTCAATGCTTCGACGCGGTAGTGCAGGCCGGCGCGTTTCAAGCGGCGGCCACACGTTTGCATCGATCCCATCCCGCGGTGTTTGCAGCCGTCGCGAAGCTCGAACAGCAACTTGGCGTGCAGCTGCTCGATCGCAGCGGCTATCGAGTTCAGCCCACCGAGGCGGGACGTTCGCTGCATCGTCGTGTGCAAGGGCTGCTACAGCTGGCCGAGGACGTGGGCACGCATGCCAGACAGCTGGCCATGGGCGAAGAAACACAGCTCAGAGTGGTGCTCGGCGATCTGTGCCCGCGCCCCGCTCTGCTGGGACTGCTGAGCACGTTCTTCGCTCGCTTTCGTCAGACTCGCCTGCACCTGCACTTCGAGGCAGTCACCGGGCCGTGGGAGCGCCTGTTCGACGATGAGGCGGATCTCATCGTCCACCGCATCGACAAATCCGACGAGCGACTGGAGTGGATCGATCTGGGCAAAGTGACGCTGATCCCGGTCGCGGCGCCGGGCTTCTTGCCCTTCCCCGTGACAGCGACGATCGCGCCCGCGCAGATGCGCGATCTCACTCAGTGTGTGATTCGCGATACGACGCGGCGAGGTCCGGGCGAAAGTCACTACATCGTCGACGGCGCCCATCAATGCACCGTGGCCGATCACACCATGAAAAAGGAGCTGATCGTGCAGGGCATGGCCTGGGGCCATCTGCCGCGATTTCTGATCGAGGACGAGCTGCGCGACGGTCGCCTGGTGTCTCTCGCAGGTCGTCACTACCCCGGCGTAGTCGAAGATCTGGTGGTCGCACGCCGCGCCGATCGGCCGCATGGTCCCATCGCGAGCCGCCTGTGGTCGTACTTGCAGGAGCAAGCTCCGTCGGTGCGATCCCAACTCGCCCCCGCTCCGACTCGCGGTCGATCGGAGCCGCGCAGTCGCCGTCGAGTCAAACCTCGTCGATGACAGCTACTGCAGGTATCGCACGATGAGCCGCGTGGCCTCCTCTACCAGCGCGGCGAATACTTCTTCAGTAAACGATTGGGAGTGATGCAAGACCGCCGTGTGCGTCAACGCCTCGATCGAGGTCACGCAGACAAAGGTCGCCAGGTCGAGATCCACGACGCGGATCTCGCCGCGATGCCTCTCCAGGAAGGCTTTGAACAAGACGAAGTTCTCGCGATTGAAAACTTCCACGCTCTCGAGCTTGCCGGTGCGCGGCAACTGCTCGGCGAGCACGCGATGTAACTTCGGATCGATGCGATGCGCGTCGACCGCCATCGCTACCAGCCTGCGCACGGCTTGTTCCATCGGCAGATGCTCGACTGCCGCGAGCGTACCTTGCACGAGCTCCATGGTTTGCCGAGTGTGGCGCTCGATGACTGCCGCAACCAGCGCCTCTTTGCTGGGAAAATATTGATAGAGCGAACCCACGCTTACGCCCGCCTGCTCGGCGATGCGATTGGTGCTGGCCTTATCGAAGCCCTCCTTGACCAGAATGCGAGCAGTCGCTTCCACCAGCGCATCCACAGTCGCGCGCGAACGCTCCTGAGAGGCGTGCTTTCTGGGCCTGGTAAGCGGTTTTCGCGCCATCGGCTGCGCTCCGGAATGCGAGTAGGCAATGCGAGCTATCGCTCGTATTCTGCACCCGTCCGCTGAAATGGCAACGGAGGACGAACGCCATGTCTTTCAATCCCTACACGCAGCTCATCGATGTCAAACGCTGGGCAGATCGCGGCTTGTACGACACGGTCCGGCAGAATCTCCCCCGGCTGACCAGCGAAGACCGGTGGATCATGCTTCGCATCCTCGATCACATCCATGCGGTCGACCGCATCTTCCAGCATCACCTGCTGGGACTGCCGCACACGTTCAAGGCAGCGCGCTCCGAAACGATGCCCGAGCTGCCGGCGCTGGCGCAAAGCACGCAGGAAGTGGACGAGTGGTATTCCTTTTACGTGCGCAGCTTGTCGGATGACGATTTCCTGCAGCCGGTCGAATTCACTTTCACCAGCGGCAAGCAGGCGCGCATGACTCGCGGCGAAATCCTTCTGCATGTATGCATGCACGGCAACTATCATCGCGGCAATGCCGGCGCACTGTTGCAGATGAGGGGCATGACGCCGAGCCGTGACTCGATCACGGACTATATCGAGGAGGCGGCGTGATCGCTTGCTCAGGGATGAGCAATCACGAGCAGCGTCGGCGCTCGGGAGAGAGCACAACGCAAGCAACGATCCAGAGTGTCTGGATCCAGCGCTGCAAAACTCTCATCGAGCACGACCAGCTCGGCGCGCTGTAACAACGCGCGAGCCAGAAACAGGCGGCTGCGCTCGCCATGGGAAAGTTGCCAGCCGGTTTCGCCGACGATTTGCATCAGCCCCGAAGGCATGCGGTCGAGCAACTCGCCCAGACCGAGCTCACGGCAGAGCTCGTCGGCCTCCTCCAGATCCGACTCCTCGGGTGGCCAACGCCGGCCCATGAGCAAGTTGAAGGCGAACGTTCCGCTGAGTACGTGGTTCTCATGGAACTGCGGCGCGGCGGTGCTCAGCCGCCGCCACGTGTCGCCCCAAGTGTGCCGGTCGAGGCCGTCGAGCAACAGCAAGCCCGATTCCGGTTGACGCAGGCCGACCAGCAGGGAGGCCAGCGTCGACTTGCCACCGCCGGACGGCCCCTCGAGCAGGATGCGATCCTTGCGATGAATGGTGAAGTGACAACCGTCGATGACCGGCGCCGACTGCGGTCGCTGACGGTAGACGAGATCGCGTGCGTGCACCAACACTCTGGCCGACTCTGCAGACGATGGGCTCGGCTCTGCAGCGGCCGGCAGTGTGCCGGCAGAGTCGTCGCTCTCACTTGCTGCCGCGAATAGAGGTGCAACTTCCTTCGCCGCCACCGCAGCTCTCAGCAGCGAGGACAGGCCGACCGCGACCGAGCTCAGCGCACGATGCGCCAGCAACACACCACCGAGCGCAATGGCAAGCCCCGTCGTCTCCGCAGCGCCTGAAACAAACGCGGGCGCAAGCCCCAGCAATCCGACAACGAGCCAGCCACGCGGGACACCCGCGGCGAGGGGAACGTATGCGCCATCGAAATCCTTCGAGGAAGTCACGTAGCGGTCGAGTTCGTGATCTTCGTCTTCGTGTCTGTGTTCGGCCGCCTGTTGAACCATGCGCGTACGGTGGCCAACCATACGCTCGATGAGATCGTGAGTCAGGCCGAGTCGAGCCTGGCTCCACTTGCGCAGCCGGACGTAATAGCGCTTCGCGAGGACGGCCGTGATGAGCAACCAGCCCAACAGCAACACTACGTGCCACGCGCCGCCTGCTCCCATTGCCAGCACCCATGCCGCCAGCCCGAGCTCGATGCTCGCGATCAGCACGGCGAAGCCGCCGCTGAGCGCCATCGACTCCAAAGCCTCTGATTCGATCACACGGCTGAGCCACTGGCCCGCGCCGCGTCGTCGCGCTTCTTCCATGCTTATTTTCAAAGCGCCTGACAGCAGCCGTTGTTTCAACAGCACCGCAGCCGCAATCGACAAGGTTCCCTGCAGCCAGCCCCCGGCCAGTCGCAGCGGCACGGTACCCAGCAACAGCAACACCCAGGCGAGCAGCCAGCCGGCGTCGAGCTGGCCCGCCAGAGCGCCACGTCCGATGAGGGACCAGCCGGCAATCTCCATAGCGAACAACGCCCCGAAGATCGCCAGCATCGCGACCAGACGGTCTGGCAGCCGCTGGTAAGCGAGTTGCTTCCAGAAACTTGCCGTGGTCGGGATCCTCAGCAGCCAACAGCCAGGCACGCGCTGCCCCGCCATGCGCTCCTGAATCAGCAGGCGCTTGATCTTTACTCTGCGCCGGGGCGCGATGTTTGTTTGCTCCAGCAGCGCGTCTACATCCGCGATCACCGGCCGCTCCTGCTCGGCGCACAGCGACGCTTTCACCTGCTCGAGCGGGAACTCGACGATGCGCAGCTCACGATCCACCAACACCGCCATGCGCGCGCGAGAACGAAGCAGCAGCAAGAGCGAAGGCTCGCCGGATTCTGGTCCGTCGATCTCTCGATAGCGCAGCAGCGCAGGCCCGGCGCCACGCAGCAGTTCTTCGACTTCCGCCCCGCTCGCTTCGACGGGCTCAACTTCGATGCCCTGGCTCGCGCCCACATGCAGCAGCCAGCGATCGAAATCTTCGTGATCGGGCGAGCCTTGGAATGCGGGCATGGACGCAGTGGAGTGCGACGGTTTCATGCCAGCAAGACGCGCCAGCGAGGCAACCGCCTCGGGCATGCGGCTCACGGGCCACGCCAGTGCGGCGAGCTCACTCATGGCCAGCGCTGCTCCGTGGAGTCAGAAACATTCGGCTCGACTCCTGCAATCGGCCGCCATCCAGTCGAATGCGACGCCACAGCGCCGCGCTCCAGACTCCTTGACGGAGCGCTTCTTCAACGTCGAGCAGATTGCGATAACGCGAGCCTGCGGCGAGCGCCAGCTCCTCGGGCCGACCATCCTCCACGATGCGGCCATTCTCAACCACCAGCACACGGGGAAATGCTCTGGTTTCGCCGACATCGTGAGTCACGCAGATCAACGTCGCGTCCTGCCAGAAGCGGCGAACCTCGGTGAGATGCCGATGCCGCTGTTCGCGATCGAGACCTCTGAACGGCTCATCCAGCAACGCCAGGCGCACATTCCGTTGCCACATCGCTCGCGCGAGGCGCAATCGCTGACCTTCGCCTCCGGAGACTGAAGCGCCACCTTCCGCCAACACGGTCTGCAAACCCTGCGGCTGCCCGACGAGCATTCGGACCAGATCGGCGCTTTCCAGGATGTGCGTCAGTGTGGAGTGTGGCCCGGCGCTCGAGCTGTAGCGCAGATTCTCCAGGAGCGAGCGATTCCAGAGTTGAACCGCTGGATCGACCCACGCAGTCTCCCCACGAAGTTGCGACAGCCGTGCTGTAGTGAGCGCCACGCCATCGATGAAAACGGAACCGGCGGCAGCCTGATGCCAGCCCAGTAGCAACCCCAGCAGACTCGACTTGCCGGCCCCAGACGGCCCGACGATGGCCACATGCTCACCGGGACGAATGCTCAAACAAACGTTCTGCAAGATCACGTGGCCAGCGGCGACCACGTCCACATCTTTCATTTCGATGGCGATGGCCGTGGAGCGCTGCACCGGATGCGGTCCCGGCTTTCTCACGACGCCCGCCTCTGGCTGCTCCGGCGCTTTGATAGGCTCGAGCAGACGCAGGGCGACATTACGTTGCGCGGGATATTGAGCCACCAACGTCGCCAGGCTCTCGGCCAGTGTGGGCAGCTTCACCACCCAATAAACAAGCAACAGCAAACTGCCTGTGATGCCCGCCGATTCTATGTGTCGGAGCAGTAGCCAACCGGCCAGTG
Organism: Steroidobacter gossypii; assembly: GCF_016801985.1. GTDB lineage: Bacteria > Pseudomonadota > Gammaproteobacteria > Steroidobacterales > Steroidobacteraceae > Steroidobacter > Steroidobacter gossypii. The sequence goes on from NZ_JAEVLS010000004.1 coordinate 441,254, forward strand.
AGATACAAACCAACGATTGCAGCGCCTTCACCAAAAGAGTCGGACGCAGGACGCTGCGCGCGGCGCGAGCCCACTCGGTCAGTAAGCCCTCGTGCTCGCGTCGCACCGATCGTTCGGCGGAGTGCGTGCGGATGGGAACGATGCCCAGCAAAGCGTCCAGATAAAAACCATGCAAAGCGCCGGCGTGGCTGCGAGCGCGCATGTCCCGCTCGCTCAACATCGGCTGGGCCGCAATCAAGATGCCCACGGCAAGAATGGCGATGGCAGCCGCGAGCGGCAGACTTTGCACATCGATAACTGCGATGCCCACCAGAGTGAACATCAACTCCCACCCCACTCTCACCATTCGAACTGCGAGGTCCGGCAGCTGGCGCGAGAGATAGATACTGTGCGCGCGCTCGGCCACGTCTGAAATGGGCCGGCTCTGGAAATACCGATCGCTGAGCCGCGGCAGTTTTTCAAGCAGCAGCAGGCGCAGGCGGGATTCGAGCCGCCGCCCAAGACGCAACGACTCTTCCACGATCGGGAATTCGAATACCCATAGCAGCGTGGTGAAACATAGCAAGGCTGCGAACGCGACGGCGCGCTGACTGGCGACGCTCAGATCCTGCGCGACCTCGAACAGACCGCGAAACAGCAGTGCTTCCATGATTAGCGCGCCGACAGCAAAGCCCAGTGCCGCGAGCAGCGCTGCAGGCGTGAGCACACCATCGGCTCGTATCATGCTCCACAGCTCGCGCATCGGGTGCACGGCGCGCTCGGTAAGCGCCGCGCGAAGTTCTGGTATCAGTTGCTCGGCTCCCGGAGTGGATGGCAATCGCCCGCGTATTCGCATTAACACGGCGCCACGCAGCAGCAGCTCTTCGCCGCCGGAATCTGCCATCGGCAACACTGCCCAATACAGCAGTGGGATGGCTTTGCATGTTCCCGGCGCTTCCTCCGCGCTACGCGCGACCAGCGTTTCGAGCAATTCGATTGCTTGCTCTCCGCGCCGGACGCCATCTCCAGCGGTCAGTGCGCCGAGCAACCGCGTCGCCGCGTCTACTGTCGCCATTGCGTACCAGTGATTCTTCTGCGTGGCGCGCGCGACGATATCGTTCGCTTTCGCTGGCGAGGCGCCGAGCGCTCGAAGCCGGCCGATCATGATTTGGACGGTCTCGCCCGACACCGCCCATTCGTGCCAATCGGCGGCAGGCACACGCAGCCGATGGGGAAACAATTCACCGGTAAGGCGACGACAGGTCGTCCACCGCCGCCCGACCGCTGGGTCCATCACCTGCAACCACCGGCCATGCCGCCGCCACACGATCACGAAGTGGGTCATGCCATTGGGATGCTTGATCGTGACCATCGCCGGCAACGCATTCGCCTCCGGCACCCACAGATAATCCCTGGGCAACATCACCTGCTCGGCATCCAGACCCAGCTGGCGCGCGACGCCCTCGATCATGTCGATGGAGGTGCCGTCGATCGAGGTCTGACAGGCCTCGCGCAGCCGCCCATAGCTGGCCGGAATGTGAAATCCTTCCAGCAAACATTTGAGCGCCGCCGGCCCGCAATCCATGGCCGAGGTCTGGATCACTTCGGGCACCCACCAGCGGCGGCGGGGCTTGAGCAGACGTTCCTTGATGGCGGGCCAGAAACTCACGATGTGGACTCGCGAGCCTGCCCCATTTGCGCCGGTCGCGACATTCGTTGGCCCGCCGCTCGCAAGGCCAGCACGAGCGGAGTCGTGCGCTCGACGGCCACTTCCACTGAGCCCGGCAACCCGTGCTGTAACAATCGCGGATCCTGACCCGGCTCAGGCGTCAACTCGACCCGGATGCGACCGCCGCGAATCTCGCTGGCCATCCGCTCGACCTTGAGCGCCAGCGTGCCAAACTGCGCCCAAGGAAAACCATCGAGCCGCATGCGGGCAGCTTGCCCCGGCACAACCCGTCCCATGACCTGCTCGGGAACGAACTCCGCGACCACTCGCAGATTTCCCGAGGGCACGACGCTGCCGAGCACGCCGCCCTCATCGACGAATGCGCCCACATCCAACTGTGGAGCTTCTCCGATCACACCATCCACGGGCGCACGAATGATGTGCTTCTCGATGTCCTGGCGCAGACGCGCGATGGCTGCCTTCGTCAGTTCGCTCGCCCCTTTCAATTCTGCGACTTGGCGTCGCAATGCTTCGAGCGAGGCGCTGCGCTCACTCGCCTTGCCGTAGGCGTCTGCCTCGAGGCGCTTGATCTCGAATGACAACGCGTCGGCGGCTGAACGCGCCTTCACCGCTTCGGCACGTGCGCGCAACTGCTCGATCTCCGCGACGCGACCGGAAGCGCTGAGCTGCGAAAGTCGGCGAACATTCTCATCGGCGAAGTTTGCTGTTGCTAGCGCCTCCTGATAGCGCGCCCGCGCATGTTCGACTGCACTGGCGGTCACTCGCTGCGCTTGTTCCGCCGCCTTCTGCTCGTCGGCGAGCTGTTTCTCCAGCGCCTGCAATTGCGGTGGAATGGCCTCGAGCCGCGCTTCTTCCTCGGCGAGCCGAAGTCGCTCGCTGCTGGCGTCGAACTCGACCAGCACCTCGCCGGCCTTGACCTGCCGGCCAAGCCGCACCGACGTCGACTGAATCTTCGCTGGCAATAGCGCCGCGATCGGATGCGCCGCCTGCGCCACTTCGAGCCGCGCCGACGTCGACAGCTCGTAGGTAGTCACACTCGCGAACGACAGCCAGCCCAACCACGCGAGCAGCAGCGCCGCCACCAGTCCCCAGATGATCAAGGCATAGCGCGAGCTGTCATTCGCCAGGGAACGGCAGGTGCGCATGAAAGAAGTAGCCATGACTAAAACATCGACTTGTGTCGATCGAATGGTCGACCGAAGGGGAAGCCGTCGCCACGACCCGCTGCCGGCGTGCGAACAATGGCGACGGTTCCGTTCCCTCGGAATCCGCAAGGAGCAACCGTGCTCCTAAGTCATTCCCATTTAGGGATTACGCTCCGCAGCGTCCGCCGCCGCTGCCCGGCGGGAGGATGCCTGCACGTACCTGAGTTTTGACCTTCATGGTCGTTCTCCTGTCATGGCGTTCCGTGCCCATCGCACGTGGATCGGCCAGCCCCATGCTGGCCAGGTCAGTGGAGTGAGATCAAGCGCCGCAGCGGCCGCCGCCCACGCCCGGGGAGATCGGCGCAACCAGCGCGCCGGCACGCACATGAGTTTTGACTTTCATGGCTATCGCTCCTGTCATTGCATTCCGTGCCCATCGCACGTAGATCCGGCCAACCCCACGTTGGCCGAGTCCGGTCGGCAGCCGCGCCGGATCACGCGTGGATCCGTGGCGAAATATCGATCGCGTCGCCGGTGACGACGATGCGCAGCTGCAGTTGTTCCTCCAGGTCGTCCGTCAGATAAGGCAAGTGGCCACCCACTGTCGCAAGGTGCTCCGCCGTGTAGACCGCTTCGAGCAAGCGATAGTGGATGGCGAGGTCCGTTCCGGTGAGAGGCCGGGACGGAGGCTGCCGGCCCAGCAGCTGGTTGATGTTCTGCTGGATCTCGGCGCTGGCGCGGACGATCGCCTGTTCGCGTCGGAAGTAATCCATCAGCACCGCCGTCATGCGTGCGATGGCGGCATCGTCGGCGCCTCGGATCCCGTCGAAACGTCTCTTCAGTAAGGTGTGCAGCGAGGCGCCGGCTGCGGCATCGTTTCCTACCGCGATCGGGGCAATGCGCTCCTTGAGCGACTCGTCCACTTCCGTTGTATGCAAAGCATTCGCAGATCGCGCATACATTTCGACATAGACCTGCTCGCGCTTCAGTCGTCGCTCCTCGGTGTTCTGACGCGTGAGCATGCGCAGGAACGTGAGACTGCGCTCCATGCGCTCCTGGAATGGCCGCGCGCGGTCGTCGGCCCATTCGGCCACGATGGGAACGAGTTGCTCGTAACTCCGAGTCATCGCCGGCCAACGGGAGAAAACGACGGAATACGCCTGCAGGCCGTGCAACACGTACTCGAAAACCTGGTCGAGGTCGTTGAGCGCTGCTTCCACCTCAGGCGCGAGCTCCACCGATGCGGCGTCCTCGATCTCCTGCCCGTCCATGATCACACGCAGGAACTCCTCGATCATCGCCCGCGGACCGGCGCAAACGCCGTGGTCCGAGATGAAGATGTCATTACGCTCTGCGTAGGCATACAGCTCTGCGCTCGTCATCGGCGCGTGCAGAGGCAACGTCGGCTCGAGATCTTCGGAGAACAACATGTGATGCATGACCATCCGCACGCCGTCGGTAACGCGGTACATCGACGAGAGCACTGGATGCAGCTGCCCGTTCTCGACCCGATCCTGAGCGCGCAGCATCAGATAACCGGGTATCGACAGCACCAGCGCCGACAAACAATGCAGATCGCCTACGGTCCATTGCTGCCTGGCGCGCGGAAACTTCTGCAAATACACCTCACGTACCCGCAGCAGCGCGACCATCATCTGTTTCCAATGCGCTCGCATGGACTTGAGCGCAGAAACATTCATCGGCCGCTCGTGTTGGTAGCGACTGCCGGCATGCGGACAGGCGCGCCATTCGGTGGGCACTTCTACCCGCAGCGCCTTCGGGAACACGTTGCCCTCACCGACCTGGCGACCTTCTGCATCCATAGCTACGTGCGGGATGCGATACAGCGGCAGCACCAGTTCCAGATAGCCGAGCTCCAGCGGCCGACCGGTCAGCTCCGGAATGAGCGCCTCGGCTTCCAGCCAGGTTCGAGGAACAGCGCATGGCGCAGGAGGCAGCGGCGAGGGTCTGGATGGCTCGCGCGATGCAGGCAGCTCCGGTTCGGCTTCGGCCGTCGCGCGCTGCAGGACGCCCTCATCGACGAGCTGTTCGAGCAACTCCCGGATGCGCGGCCATTCGTAATTCGGACCCCACGTCGTCGCTGTGCCAGCAATGAAGCGCGGCTGCTTCGCCAGGCCCTCGCCGAACTCGAACAGCTCCGGCTCGTCGAACGAGATTTCCTTATCCCCGTAGTAGAGCCGCAGCTCGGTGACGCCGCCCTCGCCCGTCACGTACTGAGCGAAGACGCGCTTGTGCTTTGGAAAGATCAGCTCGTCATCGGCCCCGAGCCAGCCCGCTCCACGCTCCTGCCCCAGACTGTCCTGCACCGAACAGCTTTCGCGCGATTCCATTGCGTGCATCTCCTTTGCGTGTGAGCGGCTGGCTGCGGGCTTACGGCTATTGCGCCGGCGTACATTCTCCGATCGGGGTGAAGATGGCGTCGTTCGGATCCAGGTCGAGGAATGTCTGCAACGGCTGCCAGGAGCCGAACGCCCCGACGGCTTCGATCTGAATCCTGCCGTCGGTGTCGAAGCCATCTTCGGCCAGGCGCAGTTCCGGATGATCGAACGGCGCCATGCGATGTTTAACCCGCGCGTCGGTCAGTGACAGCATGAAGGCGACCAGTTGCTGTTCCTGCGCGGCGCTCAAGCCGAGCGGTACGATGCTCTTGTCCAGCTCACGGCCGTTCAAGCGACAGAAATTGCCGCCGCGGTTGTAGAACTGCACCACCTGGCGCAGCGTGGCCACGCCGCCATTGTGAAAGTAAGGTCCGGTCAGCTCGACATTGCGCAGGCCAGGCGTCTTGAAGGCCCCATCCACCGCGATGCGCTGAAAGGCCGGCAGAATGGGCTCGCTCGGCTCGCACACGCCATTGTTGTTGGCATCCTGGCAAACGTCGCTGCCGAGATCCTCATCGGTGGCCAGCAGCTGATCGTTGCCGATGATGGGGAACGTCATCGGCAACAGCTCCAGACGCTCGAACAAAGCCTGGCGCGAATACGCGAGCGGATAGCCGTTCAGATCGTTGCCGCCGCGACCGAGATCGTCCGTGGCCGGCGTCACGCCGATGTTATAAAAGCCGACGTCATACAGCGCCACGCCCTGGCCCATGGCCATCGCTCGAATGACGCCCTTGCCGCTTTGCGCCTCCCGCACCGACGCCTTGGTCAACTCCGGGCCGGCATGACAATCGATGCACTTGCCTTCGTTGACGAACAGATTCAAGCCCGCCAGCTCCTGCTTGCCGAAGCCGTAATTGAAAAGGCCGGTCTCCATCCACAGATCGAACGGCGTCAGGTCGGACACCAAGGTCGATTCGTACAGTGCGACCGCGAGCCCGAAGAACAATCCAAAGTTCGCCTCCATCTGAGTGAACGAATCGACACTCGGCGTGGGTAGCGCGATCATGTCCGGCGAATTCCAGTAGCGCTCATGGAACGCGCGCTTGATCAACGATTCATACGAAGTCTTCAGGCCATGCGCGGTGACGTTCGACAAGGGACCGAGCACCGAGTCGAGCCGATGGACCCTTTGCAAGCCGAGCGGCACGAGTCGTTTGCCCTCCGGTGAACGCCGTAACAGTTTCACGCCGATCTCGGCGAGCGAGCGTGCGTTGCCGTGCGCCGGGCTGCCGTAGGACATCTCCACGAAACTCACCGGCGCATCCATGGCCTGCGAAGCGAGACTCGCGTTATCGAGCGCGACGATCTCTTGCACCAGGCCCTGACCGGCGCGATTTACATACACCCTGGCTCGCAGATCCTGTGCGCCGAAAGCGCTCTTGCCGTTGAAGTGAGGATTGGCGCGACCGTCCCAGAAATTGGTGAAGTTGAATACAGCGTTGATGACCGACGGCGCGTTTCGCGGCTCCACGCGCCGCACGTTGCGCCCGCCGACGTGCCAAGTGGGATCGGGAAGCAGCGTGCCGGCATCGAACACGGAGCCGGGCCGCACACCGTCGAAGAACGTGAACAGCGTGCCCATCGAAGAAATGATGTCGTTGCTGTTGTTATTGCCGGGAAGCACCCGGCCGTCGGGCGCGCGATAGTACTGCTCGATGGATTTGATGAGCGGAAAATCCTCACGCGTGATCTTTTCATTCGGTTGTCGCGTCTCGAAATTCAGATCGGCGTTGATGGGCGCCAGGTAATAGCCGATCACGTCGTCGATGCGATCGTCGACGACCGTGAGCCGATCGGGATTGAATTGATTCTTGGTCCGCACGTCGGCGCCGGCGTGGTAGTGACAGCTGGCGCAGGCCATCAGCCCGTCGCTGCCGAGCTGCATGTCCCAGAACAAGGCCTTGCCCAACTGCACGGCCACCTTGCGATTCTTGACGAACTCGTCGAGCTGTCGAGGCAGCGGCACCCCTTTGTCGTTACGCACCGCCCGACGCAGCGAATCCAGGCCCAGCGCCCGCGCCTGCTGTGGCGTTCGTATCGTCGTGATCGCGGTCGGCGATCCGCCGCCCGGGCCATTGTTTTGTGCCGGCGTGTTCGCGGCCCAGCACATCGCGGCGCAGCCGGCGCCGATCAGTACGATGCGAGTGTGCCGCAGGATTCGAAAAAAAAGCGAGGAAGACGGCGTTGAATTCACGCCAGCCGAGCGATCCATGCTGATGACTCCACGGGTTAGTTATTGTCGATGTGAATATTTGTTGTCTGATATCGCCGGATATTCAAAACCCCGAAACAATCGTTCTCGTTGCCTCGTCAAGTCCTCGAATCATCGAGGGGCGACTCTACAGCGAGCGCAAATCAGAATCCACGTCTGTGTCGTTCGTCACAATAGTACTTGAGTACCGAAAACGAACGCTTACAGCAAGCACGAAGAATGGTTGTATACGACGGGTAGGACGTCGCGGCAGATTTGGCGAAGTGACAAGTTCGCAAATGGATGTTTGTACTGCCGACGCATGCGAGGGATCGTTGGCCGCTGCGATCAGCAAACGAATGTCGACGGACGCGCGCCCGGCGACGACACGACCATCAGTTCGAAGTAGGCGCCGTTGACCAGTTTTGGAGTTGACGCTGAGCGTCGCCTGGTCGGATGGAACGATTCTCGCTCAGTTCGGGCTGGCGCGCCGGGTTGGGTCGGCGTCGGTAGGGACGTCGCCAGCGCGGGCTAGAACTGCATGATCTCCGCCGCCACCACCTCCACCTTGGAGGCGCAGCCGAGGGCGCGAGAGGCGCCGGGCGCCAGGATGAACTCTTCCTGCATGTCCTTGGCGCCGGTGGCCGCCCAGCGAACCACGACCTTGATGCTCAGGTAGGTGTGTTGACTGGTCACTACCCAGGAGTGATTGAACTCATCGCACTGACGGTCCGAGACCGGCTTGACGAAATCGGTGGCCGCAGGCTCCTGAGCCGTGCTCAGCGCCGGCAGAATCATCCCGAAAGTCAGCACCGCGGACGACCACAGCCGCGTGCCCCCCTTGATCTTTTGCATAGTGCGTCCTTTTCGCGCGGTCCGCGCAAATGAGACAGCTCGTTATCCAACTTGTGTGCAGGATGGGCCGCGGCGGGCCCTCCTGCCTGCTACTTTCCTCACAATTATGGAAATCCGCAAGGGGCATGGCCTGATTACTGTGAACCCGTGAACCCGACGGGCGTGAAGCGACGCTCACTCGGTGGATAACGTGGACGCACCATAATCCCAGCCGCCGCCGAGCGCACGAACGAGTGCGATGTCCAACGAAAGTCGGCGCGCCCGATCGGCGCTCAGGGCGCGCTGGCTCACCAGCAGGCGGTCTTCTGCGATCAGCACCGACTGCAGATCGGCAGCGCCCGCCGTGAAGCGCGAACGAGCCAGCGCCAGCGCTCGTTCGTTGGCGGTCACCGCCCTCTCCTCTTCGCTCAGCCGGGACGCGACCGCGCGTTGCTGAATCAGCGCATCCGAGACTTCCTGAAGGGCGCGACTCAAGGTCGCGTCATAGCTCGCTACAGCTGCATCGTATTCGGCGCGAGCCACACGATAGCCGCCGGCGCGTCGTCCGCCGTCGAAGATGGGCAGGCTGATGGCGGGACCGATCGAGCCCGCGGTCGAGCCGGTGGCGAAGACGTTGTCGAGCCCGAGCGCCTGCTGCCCGAAGGCCGCGACCAGATTTACATTCGGCCGAAACCGGGCGACCGCGACGTCGATGCGGCGAGAGGCCGCTTCGGCTCGCCAGCGGGCAGCGACCAGATCCGGCCGCCTGCCGATCAACTCCGCCCGCAGATCCCCCGGCAAACTCACATTGCCCTGGGCGCGCGCGGTGGGCCGGGCGATTTCCAGGCCTCGATCAGGACCTGCACCGATGAGCGCGGCGATCCGGTTACGTGTAAGAGCGATGCGTTCGTCGGCGTCAATGAGCTGCGCTCGTGCGGTGGGCGGTCCCGCCTCGGCCTGGCGCAGATCGGCCTCCGAGTCGTAACCGTACTGGTGACGCCGTGCTACCAGATGCAACGTCTGTTCTCGCACCATCAGCGTGCGCTCGAGAACGTCACGGTCGGCGTAAAGGGCGCTGAGCTGAGCGTAGGCATCCGCAATTGCGGAGGTCAGCAGCAGGCGCGTCGCGGCCAGGTCTGCTTCGACGGCGCGGTTTTCCCCAACCGCGGCGGCGAGCGCTGCACGGTTGCCGCCCCAGAAATCCAACGCGAAACTGGCGTCATAACCGATCCTGCCGCTGTCGTTCCATCCGTGGAGCGCAGGCGGCGTCGGCAGACCCGTGTTGTAACTGGGCTTGGCGTAGGCAGCGCTCGCGCCCAGCGCGACGTTGGGTTGTAACGCCGCTCCGGCCACTTGCGCCAACCCTTCCGCTCGGAGCAGACGAGCTCGCGCCATGGCCATGGTCGGGGAGTCGCGCAGGCCCTCTTCGATCAGCCGTTCGAGCTGTTCGTCGCCGAACGCTTGCCACCATCGTTCGGCGGGCCACTCGCCCATCGAGTCCACGTTCAGACTCTGCTCCGTCACATAGGAGTCGACCGAGGGAATGCCGCGCTTATCTCCCAAATCGGGTATGAAAGCGCACGCAGTGAGGGTGAGGCCCAGCAGCGCGACGCTGCTGGCCTTAACTAACGGTGTCCTCATCTGCGGCCTCCTCAGCCAGGTCCGACTTCGGCAGCTCGCATCCGAACGCGCCGGAGAACCATCCCAACACGCCGCGATGGGCGCGGCCATCAGCATGCGATCCGATGGCGATCATGGGCTGCGCCGACATCCCGCCCGCCAACCGTTCGAGCCCGGGCTGCGCCGGGTCGAGCAGAATGCGCACGGTGAAGCGTCGAACGATCTTGGTGAAATTGCCGGTGGCGTTGTCCGGCGGCAGCAGCGCGAACTCCGAGCCGCTGGCGCCGGAAACACTTTCCACGCTTCCGCAGTACGCGAGATCCCGGACCGCGTCGACCTCGATGCGCACACGATCGCCGGGCCGCACGCGGGAGATCTGCGTCTCGCGAAGATGCGCCTCGACCCATAGATCCTGCGTCGGAGCTACAGCCATGAGTCGCGCACTCGCGATCACAAACTCGCCAACTCGAACGTTGCGGCCTGCGATGAGCCCTTCGCGCGGCGCTCGGATGGTGGTCGCTTCCAGATCGTTGCGGGCTCGGAAGAGCTTGGCCTCGGCGCCGTGCATTGCGGCCCAAACCGGCTCTCTTTGCGCGGCAATGACATCGAGCTGATTCCGAGCGAACTTCGCCTGGGCAGTGGCTTGGTCCACCGCGGCCCGGGCCCGAACGTGTTCCGCCGCTGCCGCGTCGTAAATCGAACGGCTCACTCCACCTTCTTCGACGAGCGCAGACGCTCGGACAAACTCTTCTTCCGCACGACGCAACTGAGCGGATGCGCTCGCGACGGCCGCATCGGCAACGCGAATCTGCGATTGCTGGAGCCGCTCCTGCGCATCGATCTGGATCAAAGCTGCGCGCTGCTGAGCGACGCTCGCCTCCGCATCGCGCCGTGCCGCTTCGAAATCTCGCGGGTCGATGCGGGCGAGCACCTGGCCCGGCTCGACGCGCTGATTGTTCTCGGTCAGCACCTCGCTGACGTAGCCGGGCACTTTGGTTGAAACAAACGTGAGGTCGCCCTTGATATAGGCGTTGTCGGTTTGTTCGAACGGCGTCACGCCGTGCCACAGCGCGTAACCGAAGAAGATCACGAGGGCGGCGCCGATCACCACCCCGCCCGCGGTCGTGAGACGTTTGACGGTCATGCCAGACTCCTCTCGCGAGGCAGCGCCGGAAGCGCCCAGACAAGGATCGCCGCTAACGCGAGTGCCACGGCGGTAATGAAGAAAGCGTCTTGATAGGCCAGCGTGTAGGCCTGTCTGGCCGCGCCCTGAGCGAGCCCCGCGAATGCTCCGCGCTGAACACCTGAGATGTCCGGTATCCATGAGCCGAGCATCCGTCCCATGGCAGCTAGTCTTTCAACGGCAATGGGCTCGAGGCTGGTGACCGACTCGCTCAAGCTCGACCAATGAAACTTCTGTCGTTCAACCACCGCGTGGGTCGTGAGCGCGAGCCCACCGACGAGACCGAACGTTCGGGCGACGTTGAATGCGATCCCGCGCGAGGGGCCATCCTGCAAAGTCGCACCGAAGACTGCGTAACGCATGGTCGCGACGGAAAACAACGCCTGGCCCGCCCCCGCCAATGCAAGGGGCAGAATGAATTCATTGCCCGCCCATTCCGATGTGATCTGCACACAGATGGCCGCGGCGATGGCAATCGCCGCCAATCCGAGCGACAGCGGAATTCGCGGATCCGACTTCGCGGTCAACCAATAGGCCACCGGCGTGGTGAGCAACGTCCCCAACGCCATCACCAGCATGAGGTCGCCGAGCTGCTCGGTGCGAAAGCCCTGCAGTCGCGCGAGATATTGCGGCCCGATGAACACGGCCAGCAGCGTGCCGAAGCGAAATATCACCTGCAGTACCAGCACGCCTGAGAACGTCGGGCTGCTGAAGATCGAAAACGCCAGCAGCGGACGTTGTGCCAGCCGCATGTTATGAATCGCGAAGCCGATGCTCAGCAGGCCGCAGATAAGACTGGCGGTGATCCACCACTTCTCGAACCAGAAGCGGCGCTCGCCTTCGGAAAGAAAGATCACGATCAGGCCGAGCCCGATCGAGAGCAGCACGAACCCCGGCCAGTCGAAGCTCTTGAGCAACGAGAGATTGCCTCGCTCGCCGCGCAGTACGAGGAACGCCAGCCCGGTGTAGATCGCACCGAGAATGGCTTGTGAGATGAATAAGGCGCGCCAGCCGCCGATCGCGACCAAAGTCTCCGCCGTCCAGGCCGAGAGGCCCAAGCTGACGGTCGTCGCGAACGCGAACAACGTAAGTCCTTCGAATTGCCCTTTACCTGGCGGCAGGCTCGTGAGCGCGATCAACATCATCAGCAGCGGCAGCGCCCCGCCGAAGAATCCTTGCGCAAAACGGCCGACGAAGATCCACGGCAGGCTCACGCCCACGCCAATCGCGAAGCTTGTGAGTACCAAGCCGAGCCCGAAGATCAGCATGGCCCGACGGCGGCCCAGGGCACCCGCCACGGCCACGGCCGCCGGCAATCCCACCAACACACCGACGTTATAAAGAGTCACGATCCAGCTGGCTTCGTCCGCGCTGGCCGACAGGCCGCCGCTCACGTCCGGCATGGAAAGGATCACTGCGAGCGGCATGGTCGCGCCGACCACCGCACCGAAGGTGCTGACCGCGATCGCACCCCAAGGAGGGCTCGGGGGGCGGTTTTGGCGAGTGTCGGCCAGAGACATCACGGCAGCGAACCTCGATGGAGGATGCTGCCATGGTGTGTGACGGGTGCGCCGGTTTCTTGATCAGCCCGGCGCTTTGTTGAACGATCGCACCGATCTCAGAAAGATTTGTTCACCGTCAGGCCGTAGGTGCGCGGATCACCGGGCTGGCCCACCACCAGACCGGTGCTGCCCGATTGGGTGGCCAGGAACTCGAAGTAGTCCTCCTCGAAGGCGTTGCGAACCCAGCCATAAACATTCCAACCGCCGGCGCGGATCCCCGCTCGGAAATTCGCGAGCGAATAACCCTCGATATCGGTGTAGCGCGAGCGCGATGGGTTGGAAGAGAACTTGGAGCGATAGCTGCCGTCGAACGCGAAGTAGCCGCCGCCGTCAGCGCCCAGTAACGGCAGGTCGAAGTCGTACTCGAGCCCATACGAGAACGCCGTCTTGGAAACGCCCGGCAGCCACTGGCCCGAGATATCGCAGAACGGCGGGCTGAAGCCGCCCGGCGTGCCTGGCGCGCTTGGCGGATTCGCGGCGCTCGCGGTGGTGCCGCCGGAGAGTTCGGGCGGGCACGGTGCATTGGGGAACTTCGTGTACTCGTGATCCGTGAACGCGCCGTTCACATACAAGTTCAGGCCATCGAGCGGCTGCACGGAAATATCCAGCTCCACGCCTCTGACCCGGATCTCGTCGGCATTCGCGAGATAGCCTCGGATCACGTTCGCCTGGCTGTTGGTCACGGTGGCTTGATAGTCCGAGATCTCGGTCGAGAAGGCCGCCAGATTCACCGTCGCCTTGCGATTGAACAGCTGGCTCTTCAGTCCGCCTTCGTAGTGATGAACGCGCTCCGGATCGACCGTCTGCACCGCCGTGATCGGCTGGCTATTGGCGTCGAGCGGCAAGCCGGACAGATTGATGCCGCCCGATTTGAAGGAGCGCGCATAGGTCACATAGCCGAGCACGCTGTCGCTGAGGTCGTAGGACACGGTGAAGTCGCCCGACACATTGGTGTCGCTGAACTCTGGCGTGTAGTTCTGCGGAGCCAGCACGCCCAATTGGGCCGCGGTCAACGGCGTGTTGGTCGCATTGGTCACGGTAGCGATGTACTTGCCATCCTTCTTGTCGTAGTTCACGCGCAGACCAGGTTGCAGGCGCAGCTTGTCGGAGACGTGCCAGGTGAGCTGACCGAAAGCCGCGACGCTGGTGTTCTTCAAGCCGATGTCGTTTTCGGCACGCAGTCCGTTCAGAATGTCTGGATTGTTGGCGTTGGCGCCACTCAACAGCCAGCGGCTGGCCAGTGGCCCCTGCTCCTGCACGCCGGCGGTATCCACTGTCTGATAGAAGCCATACAGCCCGACCACGTAATCCAGTTGCTCTCCGCTCGCAGCGAATCGCAGTTCCTGCGACCACTGCCGCTGCTCCGACGGGTTCTGCGAAACCGTGGTGATGGGCAAGCCGATGAAGTCGCGATCGTTGGCCGGACCCCAATCCCATTTACGAAACGCCGACACGGAGGTGAGCCGCCCCGGCCCGATATCCCATTCGACCAGCGCCGATGCGCCAGCAAAGATCTGCTCGGCCGACAGTTCCGCGTCCAGATCGGTCACGCGATCGAACGGATCCGTGCTCGGCACCTCGTAGTTCGAAGCTTCCGCAAGCGCGGCGTATTGTCGAGCCAGCGCCCGCTGCGTCGACCCGGTGCGAACATACAGCTGGCCGTAACCCAGCGGATCCTGACGGGTGTAGTCGGCCGACAGCGTGATGCCGAGCGTGCTGCTCGGCTGGATCAGCACCTGACCTTTGAAGCCGAGATTGTCGAGCTCGTTGATATGCTGCCCGGTGGCGACGTTATAAATCGTTCCATCGCGGGAGGTGTACGAGCCGCTCAAGCGGCCGGCGACGGTATCGCCGATCAACGGACCGGTGATCGACGCCTTGCTTTGCAGATAACCAAGATCGCCGGTAGTGATCTCGGCCCGCCCTTCCGGTTCGAAGCTCGGCTTGCGCGTAGTCACATTGATCGCGCCGGCGGTCGTGTTCTTGCCGTACAGCGTGCCCTGCGGACCGCGCAGAATTTCGATCTGATCCACATCGAGGAAGTCGAACGTCGCGGTCGCGGCGCGGGAGTAATACACCTGGTCGATATAGATGCCGACGCCTTGCTCGATGCCGTCGTTGGTAAGACCGAATGGCGCACCCAGACCGCGAATATTCACCGCCGAATTGCGCGGGTTGCTGGAATAGAACTGCACCGACGGCTGCAGCTGCTGCAGCTTGCCGACATTGAAGGAGCCGGTGTTTTCGATCGTGTCCGCATTCAATACGGCGATCGCCACCGGTACATCCTGCACGGCCTCCTCGCGTCGCCGCGCAGTGACCATCACGCTCTCGATGGTCTGCTGCGCCTGAGCGCCAGGGTCTGCATCGGCAGCGTGAGATTGATGAGGCACGGCCGTCGCCAGTACCGCGCCGATGGCGGCGGCGAGCTGCAACGAGCCGAGAATTCCAGACGAGCGCATAAACTTCCCCAGTTGTTTCTTGTGCGTGCGCCGGCAGCGCAACGCCCGAACATCTTAGGGGGCATGCCATAAAGGATCAGTCGCGACGGGGTTATATCGGAGTCACCGCCACGGCCGATGCGGTTCTAAAAACAGCGTAGCAACTCGCCACGGAGCACACAGTTGTCCGGTGGTCCGTACTGGCGCCAATAGCCGAACAACCCAAGTCGCGCGAGCAGGGGTTGGAAGTGTGAACTATCGCGGAACGGCCGCATTTCTTCGAGCCACAGAATGCCCCACCCGCCGCCGATGACGCCCGAAGGAGTCATGTGATCCAGCGCGCGTTGCGCGACCTCGTAGGCCGCTTCCACCGCCCCGAGCGTCGTGAACCAGACCATCAAGCGTTGCGCAGTCGGCAGATCCAGATCCTGCGGGCGCAGGTTCTCCTGCCACGCTTGCAGTGCCATGATGGCTCGTTCGCAACGTGATCGATCGGACTGCGCTCGATAAAAAGCCTGGACGGCGTCGAAGCCGCCCGCCTCGCGCGATGCCGGCGACAGTGTTTCCGCCAGTTGCCGTGCCGCCTCCGAGAAGTGGCCCTGGTTAGTCGCAATCCGTGCGCGCGCTTCGTGAACTGCAGCGAGGCTGGTGGGATAGCCGTTCGCGACGGCGATGTCGATCCATTTGTCTACGTCCGCGCTCTCGCCATTGAGCAACCTCTGCGTACCCAGTTGGAGCGCAAGCGCGGGCGATGCAGGCGCCAGTGCATATGCGTGCTCGATCTCAGTCAGCGCCTGGCGCTCGTGTCCGACCTGACGCGCGATATAGACAGCATGAAAAGCAAGTGTGTCGGGATTATTGGCCGTCATGGCCAGCGCTTTGCGCAACCGGCCTTCGGCATCGACCCATCGGCCATAACATGCGTCGATCAATCCGAGCACTCCGTGCGCTCGCGATACTGAAGGATCGAGCTCGAGGGCGTGCCTGGCGTCGCGCTCTGCCTCGTGCAGCAGCTTTGACGAGCACCCGTCATTGATCACTCTATATGCTCGAGTCTCCGCGACGGCATACCAGGCGCGCGCGAATTCAGGATCTCTCGTAACTGCCCGCTCCAGCAGCTGTATCGCTGCGTCGAGATTGCCCTCGGTAGGCTGAGCGCGCAACGCCATGGCTTGCAGATACAGATGATAAGCATCGAGATGACGCGTCGGCGCCATGCGTCTCGTGCTGCCCATGGTGAAATGACCTACGATTGCATCGACGATAGCGACCGTGAGCTCGTCTTGCATTCCGGAGAGATCTTCGCCGCTGCAATCGTAGCTCTCCGACCAGAGATGACGGCCGGTGCGTCCGTCGACGAACTGCGCGGTGACTCGGATGCGATCGCCGGCGCGGCGGATGCTGCCTTCCAGCACAGCGTCCACTTCCAGCTCGCGCGCGATCTGACGCACGTCCAACTGCCGGTCTTTGAAAGCGAAGGTGGATGTTCGCGAGGCTACATCCAACCACCGCACACGCGCCGAGGTGTTGATCAGTTCCTCCGCCATCGCCTCGCCCAGATAGCCGCGTGCAGGATCGCCGGTCAGATTCGCGAACGGCAGGATGGCGATGGAGATGCGCATCTGTCCGTCCGCTGGAAGGACGCGACTTGCCGACTCCGTGGACTGGTCAACCGCTCGAACTTCGGCAACGAATCGGTAACCGCGACCGGGCACGGTGACGATGTAGCGATATTCTCCCGGCCGCTCGCCCAGCACTCGCCGCAGCAGGGAGATGTTCTGATTGAGACTGTTCTCCTCGACCACCACATGAGGCCAGATTGCCTTCAACAGTGTGGCCTTGTTCAACAGTTGCCCGGGATGCTGCACCAGATACAGCAGCGTATCGAAAGCTCTGGAGGTGAGCGGCAACATATGAGCGCCGCTCTTGAGCAACAGCAACCGCTGCGCCGCGTCGAGACGAAAATCGCCAAACTCGTAGATCACGCGTTCGGGCGCCATGCAGATCGGCCAGCAGCACGATTAAGAATCTCACAAGCCCGGCGTCCGTACCCACGGCCGATTCTAACCCCGGGTTGCGCGCGATCAACTGCACCAGCGTCGCATGGCTCGCGCCGGTCGCAGCAACCAGCGCTTTGCTGACGGGCTTAGCCCGACCGCTCATGCATTGCGTTAGAGCAATTCGCGCCTCGTTTTATCATTTGAGCGTCACAACGAATTCACAAATATTCAACCCGTTTCCAAAGCGGATTCAGCGCGCGCCCTCCAAGTTAGCCCCGCGGCCGGCCACCGCGCCGGCGCCAATGGGGTCAAACAGGAGCAAGCACATGCGTTCACTCTTCGTAAAATCGGTCGCGGCATTGTCCTTGGGCACGGCGCTGCTCGGCCATTCCGTTCTGGCAAATTCCGATCATCGCATCGAAACCGTGGTTGCCGTGCCGAGCGTCAAAGTCAGCTACCGCGATCTGGATATTTCCAAACCGTGGGGCCTCGAGGTCCTCTACTCGCGCATCCAGCACGCTGCGCGCGGCGTCTGCTCTCTCGATCAAACGCCTCGGGAATTGGCTCGCGCGCACGTGGCGCGGACCTGTTATCGAGCGGCCATCGATAACGCCGTGAATCAAATCAACCGACCGATGCTCACCTCGCTACATCGAGCCAAGAGCAAGCATGTGTAGGGATGGAGTTCACAGCGCCACCGAGCAAGGGCGGATGACATCGGCGTCATCCGCCCCGTTGCTGTCTTCTCTGCGCGTGAACGTTATTTCCACACTTGCCGACGAGCGAATTCGCGCTCCAGCTCCGCTTCGTTCTCCCAGCGGCGGGTCGGACCTTCATAGCCGTTGGCGGTGGCCAGGGCGATGATGCGGCCTTGACCCAACAGCAGCGTGTCCGGCTCCATCGTGGCGATGGGGTCGAGGAACGCCTGCTCCGGGCTGATGATCTTCCAGCCTTTGTCCCGCAGGTGATTCACCAGGTCGCCAAGGTAGAGCGCGGCCAGATCGTTTTCATGAAGCAACAGGACATGTCGCGGCGAACGGCCCAGCTGGCTGCGCGCGACCTGGTCGTAGAATTCGACGCTGTCGGTGAGCAGGTCCACATACGCCGCGCGCAGCCGGTCGAAATCGATCTTCTTGCCGGCTTGCAGGGCGGCTTGAAACATCCGGTCCATGTGAAAGTCGTAAGTGTCGACGGTGACGTAACCGGCGCGATATCCGAGTTTTTGCAACTCGCCGCGCATCCGGTCGCGCACCTCCACGGTGAGCCCTTCGTGCAAGAAGGGAAACCTGAACCAGGGACGGTAGTTGGGGAACGCGCTCAACACCTGCGCCGCCTGCTGAATATCGGCCAGGAACGCATCGACGCCGACCTTGTGCAAATCCGCGTGTGAATGCGTGTGGTTGGCCACCAAATGTCCGGCCCGGACATACGCCTGGATGCGCTCGGCGCCGGCCGCATCCATGCGCCCCGAGTTACAGAAGAACATCACCTGCTCCACGCGGGCCTGCGCCAGCGTTTCGATCAGTTTAGCGGTGCGCGCGGGAGCGTAGAAATGAAGAGTGTCCGGGCGAGGCGCATCGTCGATGGTGATAGCGATCGATCGCGTTTCCTCGCCCGTCGCCAACGCGGACATGGCCGCGAGCATGCAAAACACCAGCAACTGTTTGATCATCCGCCGCACTCCGTGGCCGATCCGGGAGCCCCATAGTATTACTCAAAGTATTGCCACAGGCGCTGCAGATTGTCAGTATCCGGCGCTCGTACGGATCGCCGCATCACTCGAACAGGGTTTCACATGGCTGCTGACTCACCGTCGACCAACGCAAACATGGACCGGGATCGCTGGGCGTCGGTGGCATGACCCTGCTGAGCATTGCCGCGGCCGTCGGCATTCTCATCCTTCTGATCGCGGCCGGGCGGGTACCGCCGTTCGTCGCGTTCATCATCTCGGCCCTCGCCGCGGCGCTGATGCTGGGCCTGCCGCTGGAACAGATCCCCAAGAGCATCGAAATCGGCATCGGCGGCATGCTGGGCCCGCTGTCCATCATCATCGTGCTCGGCGCAATGTTCGGCAAACTGATCGCCGACAGCGGCGCGGCCGAGCGCATCTCGCAGTCGCTGATCCGGCTGTTCGGCGAGCGGCGCATCCCGCTGGCCATGGCGCTGACCGGTTTCATCGTCGGCATCCCGCTGTTCTATAACGTCGGCTTCGTGCTGATGGTGCCGCTGATCTTCTCGGTGGTTTATCGCTCCAAGTTGCCGGCGCTGTATGTGGGCATCCCCATGCTGGCGGGCCTGTCGATCTCGCACGGGTTCCTGCCGCCGCATCCTTCGCCGGCCGCGCTGGTGAATCAGTTCGGCGCCGACATGGGCGTGACGCTGCTCTATGGTTTGCTGGTCGGCGTGCCGACGCTGCTGATCGCAGGTCCGGTGTTCGCGCTCTCGCTGCGCAAGGTCGAAGTCACCTGGCCGTCCTTTTTCAAGCCCACCGAATTGAGCGAGGCCAACCTGCCGAGCACCGCCAACAGCTTCATATGCGCGCTGTTGCCGGTCTTTCTGATCGCGAGCGCCACCGTGTTGTCGTATGCGGACCTGGCGCCGCGGACGCGTGCAGTCGTGACATTCATCGGCGATCCGATGATCGGCCTGTTGCTGTCGCTGGCCATCGGCACCTGGACGCTGGGTGTCGCGCGCGGCATGCCGATGAAGCAATTGATGACTGGCTATGGCGAGGCGGTACGTGACATCGCAGCCATCCTGCTCATCATCGCCGGCGCCGGCGCGCTGAAACAGATTTTCGTGGACAGCGGCGCGAACAACGACCTCGGCGCCTTGCTGGCGAATCTGCCGATTCATCCGCTGGTGCTGGGCTGGCTGGTCGCGCTGGTGATCCGTATCGCGCTCGGCTCCGCCACAGTCGCGGGCCTGACCGCCGCCGGCATCGTGGCGCCGCTGGTTCAAGCCACCGGCGTGGATCCCAACTGGATGGTGCTTGCGGTCGGCGCGGGCAGTCTCATGTGCTCGCACATCAACGACTCGGGCTTCTGGATGTGCAAGGAGTATTTCAATCTGAGCCTGGCGGATACGTTCCGTTCCTGGTCGGTGATGGAAACCATCGTCGGCTCGGTGGGACTGGTGCTGATCCTGTTGTTCAGCCCCTGGCTGTAGGCGCGGTCCGCGGCGGCCGGACGCCGCGGGACGGTTCGGGTATGATCGTCTACGGTATCCCTTCGGGGCCGCGAACCCACCGTCGTCTCCTCATCGTCCCTCATGTCCACGAGCATCGTTGTCCGCACGCTGTCCGATCGCGTGTTCGAAGTGGTCCGGGAACAGATCCTCCAGGGCCGATTGCGCAATGGCGAGCCCATCCGCCAGGACGCGCTGGCCACGGAGCTCGGCATCAGCAAGATTCCGCTGCGTGAGGCCCTGGCGCGCCTCGAACAGGAAGGGCTGCTGATCAATCACCCCAACCGGGGCTATTACGTTCAGCCGATGTCGCGCGAACAGGTCGATGAAATCTACGCACTGCGCCTTTCCATCGAGCCTCAAGCGGCCGCTTACGCCTCGCAGGTGGCAACCGACGACGACCGCGCGCACGCCACGTCCGCGTTCACCGCGCTCGACACCGCCGCTCACAGCAATCTCACGGCCGTCGCGGTCCGCAACCGTGAGTTTCATATCGCGTTGGTGGAGCCCGGTCGCAAAGTCCTGACCACGCAATTGGTCGAGCGCCTCGCCGTTCTCGCCGAGCGTTATGTGATCGCGCATCTCGCGCCGGCCGGTCGCGACGCGCGCGCTCATGTCGAGCATCGGGCGCTGTTCGACGCCTGGCTGGAGCGCGACAAGCGCCAGGTGGAGAAGCTGTTGAAGGAGCACATCCAGGGCACGCTCAAGGACCTGCGAGCCCAGCTCAAGAACGGCGCCTGACGCCATCGATCCAGGTATATCGTATACCATCGCGACCTGAGCAGGTGTATCCTCGGACGCCTGCACGTGAAGGAGTAGCGATGACCCGACTCCCGCTGTTCACCGATCGACGCGCCCTGCTCAAAGGCGCGGCCGCTGGCG
This sequence comes from Steroidobacter gossypii, assembly GCF_016801985.1. GTDB lineage: Bacteria > Pseudomonadota > Gammaproteobacteria > Steroidobacterales > Steroidobacteraceae > Steroidobacter > Steroidobacter gossypii. Next base: position 462,369 of record NZ_JAEVLS010000004.1, read on the forward strand.
CTCTGTGCGCCGGCCTGCCCTGGGCCCATAGCTGGGCGAACTCTGAAGTGCTGCCCACCCGCGCCAAACCGCTGCCGCTGGGTGATGTGCGTCTGTTGCCCTCGCCGTTCGCGGACGCGGTCGAAGGGAATCGCAAATATCTATTGCAGCTTGAGCCGGACCGGCTGTTGCACAACTTCCGCAAGTTCGCCGGCCTCACGCCCAAGGGCGAAGCGTATGGCGGCTGGGAAGCCGACACCATCGCCGGCCATACCCTCGGCCATTATCTGTCGGCGCTGGCGTTGGTTCATGCGCAGACCGGCGAGCCCGAAGCGAAACAGCGCGCGGAATATATCGTCGCGGAGCTGGCGGAGGTGCAGGCCAAACAAGGCGACGGTTACGTCGCGGGCTTCACGCGCAAGCGCAAGGACGGCACCATCGTCGATGGCAAAGAGATCTTTCCCGAGATCATGCGCGGCGAGATCCGCTCGGCCGGCTTCGACCTGAACGGCTGCTGGGTGCCGTTATACAACTGGCACAAACTGTTCGCCGGCCTGTTCGATGTAGACACATACTGCGGCGGCAATGCGCGTGCGATCGGCGTCGCGGTCGGCCTCGGCGGCTACATCGAGAAAGTCATGGCCGCGCTGAACGAGGAACAGCTGCAAACCGTGCTCGACTGCGAGCACGGCGGCATCAACGAAAGCTTCGCGGAGCTGTACGCACGCACCAACGACCGGCGCTGGCTGCAACTGGCCGAACGGATTTATCACAAACGAGTGCTCGACCCGCTGGCCGCCCAGCGTGACGAGCTGGCCCTGCGCCACGCCAACACTCAGATTCCGAAGCTGATCGGGCTGGCGCGCCTGCACGAGATCACCGGCAAGCCGGAGCAAGCGACCGCGGCCCGCTTCTTCTGGAAGACCGTGACCACCGACCACAGCTACGTGATCGGCGGCAATTCGGATCGCGAGTATTTTTCCGAGCCTCGCACCGTTGCCCGGCATATCACCGAGCAGACCTGCGAAGCCTGCAACACCTACAACATGTTGAAGCTGACGCGTCATCTGTATGCGTGGGCACCGTCAGGGTCGCTGTTCGATTATTACGAACGCGCGCACCTCAATCACATCCTGGCGCATCAGGATCCAGCCACCGGCATGTTCACTTACATGACGCCGCTGATGTCGGGCGCCAGGCGCGAGTTCTCTTCACCGACCGACAGTTTCTGGTGTTGCGTGGGCTCGGGCATGGAGAGCCACGCCAAGCATGGCGACTCGATCTGGTGGCAGGCCGAGGACATGCTGCTGATCAACTTGTTCATTCCCTCGCGCGCGACGTGGCAGGCGCGCGGCGCGCAGTTCGAAATGACCACTCGATATCCGTATGAAGGCGCGGTCAACGTCAAGGTCGCCGGATTGAAGAAGGCGCAGAAGTTTGCCGTCGCGTTGCGCGTCCCTGGCTGGGCCAAAGACGCGCAGTTGAGCGTCAACGGCAAACCCGTCGAAGCGAGCAACGACGCCGGCTATCTGATCGTTCGTCGTCGCTGGCGCGAAGGTGATGCGTTGGCATTTACCTTGCCTCTGGAGTTGCGGCTCGAAGCAACGCCAGGCGACGACAAGACCATCGCCTTTTTGCACGGACCGATGGTGCTGGCCGCGGATCTCGGCCCGGTCGACCAGCCCTTCGAAGCCGCGGCGCCGGCCCTGGTGGGCGCCGATCTGCTTGCGGGTTTCAAACCGGTGGAGCCACAACAGGCCATCTATCGAGCCGACACCATAGCGCGCCCCACGGCGCTCACCTTCTCGCCGTTCTACAAGAACTATCACCGACGCAGCGCTGTTTACTTCCGCCGGTTCACCGATGCTGAGTGGGTCCATGAAGAGCGGGCCTTCAAGGCCGAACAGGCGCGCCTGAAAGAGCTCGCCGCCCGCTCGGTCGACGTGATGCATCTGGGCGAGATGCAGCCGGAGCGCGATCACGAGCTCACATCGGAAATTTCTTATCCCGTGGTCTATCGCGGCCGGCATGGTCGCGACGCGCGCACTGGCGGCTTCTTCCAGTTCCGCATGAAAGTCCGACCGGGTCCGCTGATTCTGCAAGCGACCTACTGGGCCGACGAGCGCGCTCGCAAGTTTCACATTCTGGTCGACGGCCAGCGCATCGCCACGCAGAGTTTGCGTCCGGACAAGCCGGTGTTCTTCGATGTCGATTATGAGATTCCCGAAGCGCTCACGCGCGGCAAGGACAGCGTACTGGTGCGGTTCGAGCCGGAGCCCGGCAACACCGCGGGTCCCGTATTCGGCTGCCGTATCTACACCCAGCAGGCGAATGCGACTGCGCCGATCTGAGGGCGCGCTGGCCTACTCGCTTGTCTGTGTCGCCCGCCTCGTGGTCAGCTAGAGCTGCGCCTGACTGCGGCGTCACGGATGAGCGAGATGGCAATCAAACTACTGACCCTGAACATCGAAGCCGACCGGCATCTGGCGCGGGTTGGCCACATGCTGACCGAACACCGGCCGGACATCGTGTGTTTGCAGGAGGTGTTGGAGCCCGATTGCGAGCGCCTCGCAGCGAGCGGCGGCTATGAAGTGAAATATGCCGTGTCAGGCCGGGTCGATATGCCGGGCAGCGAGTGCCACTGGGGCGTGGCCGTGCTGTCGAGACTGCCGGTCACTCGGCAGATCGTCAGCCACTATTCCGAGGATGCAAGCATTCGACTGCTGCACAAGCCGAACGATGCCCGCCGCGTGCTGCTCGTCACCGAACTGGAACACCAGGGCCAGCCATACCGGATCGCCACCACGCATTTCACGTGGACGCCGGACGGCATGATCAACGACGAGCAGAAGGCGGACTTCATCCGCCTGCAACGAGTACTGGCGGGCTACCCGGACTATGTGTTGTGCGGCGATTTCAACGCGCCCCGCGGGGCAGAGATGTTCGGCAAGTTCCTGGCCGAGCTGAACCTGATCGATCACTTGCCTGCGAATGTCACCTCCACGCTCGATCCGCAGTGGCATCGACTTGGCAACATCGAGCTGGTCGTCGACACGATCTTCTCGACCGCGCATTACCAGGCGATACAAACGCGAGTGTTGGAAGGGATCAGCGATCACAAAGGAATCATGGCGCTGATCGAGCGGCGCGGCTCACGCTGAATGCGCGGGCCGAAGCAGATGAGTGGCCTTCCCTGGCCACTCCGGACCTTATTGGAACGAGTTAATTGCAGCGACCGGTGTAGCCGGCCCAGAACGTGGGCTCGGAGAAACCGAAAGCCAGCGACGAGCCCGACAGCAGGCCCGCGTTGTCCGTGCAGGCGTACTGAATCGCGTTGAAGTCACTGGGCGCGACCACGGACTGGTTCTGGGCATGTGCGGGATTGCCGAAGCAGGCGCCGGTGTACTCGCCACCGACGACCACGTCGGTGAAGTTGCCATCGGTGCCCTGCTGCAAACGGAACGGCACGCCCACGCTCGGAGCCGCATTGGCATACGCCACCGTGACGCCAAACACGCTGCCATTCGACACGGGGGTGGCCGCGAAGTTGGAGGCGTTGTTCGACAGCTCGAAAGCGTTGCTGGAGCCGTTCTTCTGGAGCGCGTACACGAACGACAGATCGCCCTGGAAGCCCTGATCCCAATCGATGGAATCGCCGCCGGCGCAGGTCAGCCACACGCGCTCGAGGTTCGCATCGCCGCCCACCAGGCGCAGCGCATCGTCCTTGCTGTTGTGAATGTGAACTTCGGCGAGATAGGTCTCCCTGCTCACGCCGTACAGCGCCAGGCCGCTGAGATGGTCACTATGATGGGACTGGCTAGCGCCGGCTTCGGCGATCACCACGTATTCCAGCGAGCCGCTGGAAACATTGTCCCAACTGGCCGTGCTCACTTCGTCGATGTAGCCGCCGAAATAGTACGGCTGCTTGTAACCGCCCGCGACGGCGGCCTCGTCGGCCTGCTTGCCAAACCGATGGCGGCGCAGCTCCGGCATCACGCACTCGGCGCCGACGCTGCTATTGCAGGCGTTGCTGCTATCCCAGCTCGACAGGATCACGCCGCCCCACTCGCCCGTGCCGGTGGTGTTGCCATCGAGCGATGAGAACACGACGGGCGCGACATCGCTGCCGATGGCGAACAACTGAGCTCCGCGGGAAATCACCAGCGCCGAACGAGGCGCACCGGCCACCTGGGCGCCGGCCTGGATTTCGAGCACGGTCGGCACGGCCGTCTCTGGCGTCTTGCCCGCTTTGTAACCGTCGCCCACCGTCACCACCGACGGCAGCGTCCACAAGATCTTGGTCCCGGAAACGGTGGCCGGCAGGGTCACGGTGCCAGCGACGGCGATGTCGGCCGGCAGATCGCAGCGGCGATAGGTGCTGCCGTTCCAGCTCACCGAGCCGCGGTGGATGCCGTTGGCGTTGCATTTCGCATCCAGACCGAGATCCACGGCCCAGGCGCTGGATGCGGTCAGGCTGACCGCGGCCGCGGCCAATAATCTGAGCTTCATCATGTTCTCCTGAATTTTGCTTGGCTCGAGAAGACCGCCCGGCCAATCGGCCGGGCGGCAATCCAGATCCGCTGATGTGATTTGTTATTGACGATTAGTTACAAGTGCCCGGGTACGCCGTCCAGAACGTGTTGTTCGGGAAGCCCGTGGGCGCCGTCGAGGACGGCGGCAGCAGGCTCAGGTTGTCGTTGCAGGCGTACTCGAAGTTCGTGAAGTCGCTCGCGGACACGGCGTCCACCGCACCCGAAGAGAAGCAGGCGCCCGTGTAGGCGCTGCCGATCACGACGTTGCTGAAGGTTCCACCGCTGCCCTCCTTCAGATCGAAGGGCGTATCGACCGCGGGCGAGCCGTCAGTGAACAGGATCGAGACATTCGACACGTTGGCGTCCGCCACCGGCGTGGCCGAGAAGTTGTTGGGATTGTTGGCCAGCTCGAAGGCGTGGTCGGCGCCATCGCGTTGCAGGATGTTGACGTTGCTGAGCGCACCGTGGAAGCCGTAGTCCCAGTCCACGCTGTCGTCGCCAGCGCAGCTGATCCACAGGTTGGCCACGTCGACGTCGCCACCGAAGAACTCGATGCCGTCGTCATCGTTGTTGTGGATGTGCACGTTGGCGATCGAGGTCTCGCTGCTGACACCGTACAGGGTCAGGCCGTTGATCTCGTCGCCGGTGTTGGAGTTCGGATCCGGATCGCCGTCGATGTCGACGTTGACCGCGTGGCCGCCTTCGGCGATCACCGCGAAACGCAGCGTGCCGCTGGAAACATTGTCCCAGCTGGGGGTGGTCGCCTCGTTGACATAGCCGCCATAGAAGAACTGGCCCTGGCTGATGCCTTCCATGGTGCATTCGCCGCCGGTGTTGCACTCGTTTGTGTTGTCCCAGCTCGACAGGATGACTCCGCCCCACTCGGCCGTGCCGGTGTAGTTGTTGTCCAGCGACGAGAACACGATCGGGTTGGCGGCGGTGCCGGCGGCGTTGATGCGCGCGCCGCGGGTGATCACGAGGGCGGAGTTCGCGATGGCGCCGGCAATACGCGCGCCGGCGGCGATCGTCAGTTGCGTGTTGGCAGCCGTGCTCGGGGTGCGGCCTGCCTGATTGCCATTGCCCACCACCACGACGCTCGGCAGCGTCCACAGGATGGGCGTGCCGGACACGGTGGCTGGCAGAGTGATGGTCGGATCGGCGGGGTTGGTGGTGACGATATCGGCGGGCAGATCGCAGCGACGACGGTTGCCGTCGGGGGTCGCAACCATGCCCTGATCGGTGCCGTTGAGGGCGCAAGTCGCGTCCAGGCCGAGGTTCGCGGCGCCCGCCTGGAAAGCGACGGAGCCGAGGGTCGCGGCCACAGCCGCAGCCAACAGTTTCAGCTTCATACAAACACTCCTTGATAGTCCATCCATTGACGATCGGACTCCGACATCGCAGATCGCTCGACATCCCGAACCCGATCGAGACTTACTGACATCGCAACATCCATCCAAACATTCCAAGGCCATCGCATCACGGCGACGAGCGCGCCATTGCGTCGTAGCCGCCGACGGCCGCATCGACTCGTAAGTCGAATTGCATGCCTTTCGATGAGGCGCAGTGAGACTGCACGCGCACCATGACGCCGCGATAACAGAAACATTAAACCGGATGAAATACCGAGTGGACGTTGACCGGGCAACAGGTACGCCCAGGCACTATCTCCACCGATGCGCGAGAGAATATTTCGAGGAACGTCAGCGAGCGGCACGGCACGGGGCCATCCTTGGCCCGAGACTGGTGGGATCCGCTGCTTAGAAAGGTTTGATCCAGTAGTCGGCGGCGCCGAGATAATCGGTCACTTGCAGGAACTGCAGATCGGCCGCCGGCGCGGACGACAGGTCGAGCATCACGTGCCCGTAGTCGTCGATCGCCTGCTGAACGGGATAGCGGCGGTCGGATTCGAACTCGATCGCGATCGGATCCGGCCCGAACAGATCGACGAAGCTCTGCTCGGACGCGGCAAAGTCATACCACTGGCCGAACAGCGATTGCGTCGAGCTCCAATAGCCATTGTCGACACCCGCCATTCCGGCCAACGTCACTTCCGCGTTGTCGCTCAGGCTCTCGCAAGTCGCCGCCAACTGACGCACCACGAACTCGCCCGCGGCGAGGCGTGCTGCAACGCTCGCGTCCAGCTTGAAACAGAAGTCGGTCGACAACTGGTCGACGGTGCCGCTGTCCGTGCCGAGCGCGGCGTGTGACAGGAACAATCCGCTGCCGCCACCGACTTCGATCAGACTCGAATCGATGCTTCCGGACATCGTGCCAGACGAGGCATCTCGTTCGTAGCTGAGCAAAGTGAGATTGGCGATGGTCGGCATGGAGCGCGGCAGATCGTCCTCATGGCCCGGCTCGCCGTTCGCCCCGCGCAGCAGCGGCACGAAGTAGTCGCGGCCGTTCGCTGAAATGCGGCGCTCCTGCCCGTCCGAAAGCTGCAGCAGCTGGCCATAGATGTATTGCAAGCTGCCGCGGTAGCCGTGATTCCAGCGAATCAGAGTGCCCGGCTTGGCGCTGCCATAGGGATCGTCATGGAATGGATTGACCATTCGCGCCTGCAGCTCGCGAATGTTCAGCCGCCCACCTTCCAGAGTGACCAGGGCGGCCTCGCCGATCTGATCGCTCGGATAGGCAGCGATGGGAGCGTAGCGCAATCCTTCCATGGAGCCGGCCACGCTGTTGAAGCGCAACGACCCTCCGACCATGCGGAGATGGCGGATTTCGACGCTCATATATTCATCGTCGTACCCGCCGTGGCGGCCGAACTCCCCGGCGATGTTACAGACCTGAGCGCCGGGCTCCGCCGTGGCGGCCTCGGGGCACTGGTTGTTGCGGGCAAAGCCGTCCACCACGATGCCGCGCCAGGGCAAAGTCAGAGTGAAGGCGTAGTCGGCCCAATAGGGAGTGTTGTTGGAATTGCCCAGTGGCGCATACGGCACGTAGTCGCCGGAATATCCGCCGAAGCCGTCGTCGATCACCGCAGGCAGAGTGAGATCGAACGCATCCGGCTCGCGAGGACCGAACATGCTCACCGGACCGGCGCCTGCAAGCTGGGCGCAGTCTCCAAACGTGTGAGATTCGTAAGAACAAACCTCGTCGGCCACCATCGACTCACCGAGAATGCGCAGCCGAGCGCCGCGAGTGACGTGCAGACCGCTGTTCGCGTCCGCCGCCATGACCCACGTGCCGGGCTGCATCGTCAGCTCGACGGGATTGGCTTTGAGCGCCGCCTCTTCCGCCGGATCCATCAGCTCGCGCGCGCCGTCGCCTACGGTCACCATGCCGTCGAGCAGCCAGATCGTGGGCACGGGCAGATGCTCCCAAGTCACCGACCCTTCCACGCCGTATCTGCTGCCGTTTTCGGTGACGAGGACTCTGCCGCCGCTCGCCACCGCCCCGGCGTCAGCGCCCGTATAGGGCGTGAGCTCCAGATCTTCGGATACCTGGGCGGGCAGGCTGCAGACTTTGTAATTGAGATAGATGTCGCCGAAATAGCCGTAGCTCTGCAAGGGAGCCATCACTTGCGAGAACGTATATTCGTAGTCGTCGTCGAGGAACCCTTTGCCGTCACACTCGGGCGATAGCCGCATGCCCAGCCCGCTCCAGTTGCGGTACCAGCCGTCCTCGGCATTGGCGACGGCGCCCCAATAGCCGGCGTTGGCATTCAGATGATTCGCGGCGTCGCCGGCCAGTCCCAGGTTGATGTGAGTGGCAGTGGCCGGCAGGCTCGAATTGGTGGGCAGATAGTTCTCGTCGAGCTGCGGATCCATCTCGTAAACCGTGGCGGAGTGCGCCACGGCGTAGCCGTAGTCGAAACCGCCGTCCTCGGCATCCGCGGCCAGCGTTCCTGCACAGTTCAGCACCACGTCGTTCATGGCGATCTGCTGAGGGTCGCTCGTTTGCAGCGCCGCCGTGGCGGCGTCGTCGATATCGAGACAACTCGCGAAGCCGGTGACGATACTGTTGTACAACAGCAATCCCGAACCCTGCTCCAGCAGGATGGCATTGGCCTGACCGGCGCCCACGACCGTCACATTCGCCAGCGTCGGCCGTGAGCGCGGCGTGGTGTCGTGATTGGCGCCGTCGTTGCGACCGAGCAGCGCATTGGCGGCGCCGGTCACGCCGCCAGTGAGCAGACCGTACTGGATCGTGCCACGATAGCCGCGCTCCCAGACCAGTTGCTCGCCGCGGTTTTCAGTCAGCAGCAAATGTTTGATATTGGCGCGGCCGCCGTGCAACGCCAGGCCGACGCCGGTCGAATCGATGATCTGCAGATGATCGATCGCGGCGCCCGGGCCGACTTCGTGGAGCTGCAGCGCAGGCTGGCCTGCGCCAGCCTGCATCACTCGCAGGTATTCGATGGTGAGTCGACGATCGCCCGCATGGGCGCAGAGACCAGCGCTCGAACCACCCTGGCAAGTCAGACCATCTATTCCGTTGACGCGCACTCCGCCCCAGGCGCCGGCGTCATCTCCCGGCAGTAGCGCAATCTCCACCGGAGCAGTCACATTGCCATCGACGATCCAATGCACACCCGGTTGCACCGTCAGGCTGGCGCCGCCCCGCGCATAGATGGGCGTGCGGGCCGGAATGCCGAAGAATTTCGGCGCAGCCAGCGCTGCCAGCTGCTGCGTCTCGCTGAGTTGGGCGAAGTCCGCGCCGAGGCTCACGGCGCCGCTCAACACCCAGGCGAATGCGCCGTCGTTGAAACTGCCGCTCAAGCGTGCATTGCTGTCGATGGTGCCGCTGAGCTCACAGAGCCGGTAGGTCGTGCGCCCCACCGTGACGGTCTGTGTCTCTGGCAGCAGCGTGCCAATCCCCAGGCAGTCCGGATAGATCAGACGCAGGTTGTGCAGATCGTAAGCGTCGAACGGACCATCGATGATGTCTCGGCCGCCCTGCAGCTCATTGGTGGGTCCCCAGTTCGCATAGGCCGAGATCAGCTCGGCGTTGCTCACCATCAAGTCCGGGTTGAGATCCGGGCTGGCCTCGTAATAGTTGCTGCTCGCTTGGGCGAGCGCCGCGGCGGTAACGCGGGCGGCATGGTCGACGCCGTCCTCCGCTGCCGTAGTCGGTTGCAGGCAGCCGAAGGCCACCGCGGTCAACGTGGCGCTGGCGGTGGCGTCGAGTTGCAGACAGCTGCGGAAGTTCTGCACCAATACGTTGGTCAAGTCGACGTGACCGCCTTGCAAAGCGATCGCAAGGCCCGCGGTGAAATTGCGGTCGATCAGCGAAATGCCGCTGAGATCGACATCTCCGCCGATGCCACGCAGCGCCGGCTGATCCGACTGGCCGTGATAGAACACGCCTTTGATGCCGCCGCCGAAGTCGTGATGCCAGTAAACCGCACTGCCTTGCGCGTTCTGTGCCGCGAGATGCAGATTCGCCGCGCCAGCGATCGTCCCGAAGTAACCGCCATTGATCTCGATGGCGGTGCCCGCGGTATCGAAGGCGCTGATCTTTTGCGGCCGATCATAGGTAAGGGGAGCATTCAGCACGACCGCGGCCGGCAACGGTGCGCCACCGCTGACCGCACCGCCCGCCTCGCTGACCGAACCTTCGAATCCGAGCTTGGTCTGGCGAGTGAAGTCGCTCGAGGGCAGGATGGTTTGCCCGATGACGTGGATGCGAGCGTCGGCGCTCGACAGACCGCCATAGTAACCATGCGCTCCGGCGATGTTACAAAAGCTGCTCGGGCTGGTGTTCGCGGGACAGTCGGGATGCGAGCCGATGCTGTTGACCACGATGCCGGCCCACTCGCCGTTGCCCTCGAGGTTTTCGTCCTGCGAGACCACGTCGGCCTGGAAGTAGCCGTTTCGATGCACGATGATCATCGAACCCGCAGTAGCTCGTAGCAATGCGCCGGTCGGCACGCTCAAGCGCGCGAACTCTCCTTTCACGAATTCATCGAGCGACGCATACGTGCGGCTGTCGCCGATCTCGAGCTTGCCATCGAGCAGCCACGCGAGCGGCTGATATCGATGGCTTGACTTCAGATCGATCTGCGCGCCGCCGCGAACCTGGCCGGCGGTGATGCGGCAGACCTGCGTCGCCACCCCGTCGATCATCATGGGCTCGGCCGGCGTGCCCAGCACGGTGCCGTCGACCAGCTCGCATTGCTCGAGCCCGAGGTCGTTGGAGGCCGGCTGCGCCGGCTTCGAGCCATCGCTGCCGCATGCGCCGAGCAGCGCAGCCAGCAATGCAATCAACACAATCCGTCCAGTGCCGAGAACGGCAGAAACGAGACCGCACACCATGGTTCGATATTCCCTTTGCCTGAAGCGTTCGATGTTTGTTGGCGAATGAATGGCCAGAATGTCTCAGAAGGTGTAGCTCACCTTGAGCTTGGCGCGCCGGCCCGGGTCGAACTTCAGATAGGGCAGACCGTAGCCTTCGTACTCGAGGTTGCGCTCGGAGCCCAGCACGTTGTCCATGCTCAGCAGCACGCTCCAGTTCGGGCCGAAGTTCTTTTGATAGATCAGCTTCAGATCCTCGTAGGGTTGCTCGTACACGTTGTTCCTGATGGCCGCGGCGCCTTCGGCGGCAGTGACGATGGCGAGCTCCTCGCCGCGGCGGCTATAGACCACTGTGAACTGTTGCTGGGTGGCGAAGTGGTCGTAGCCGAGCTGCACGTTGATCAGATAATCCGGCTGACCTTGCAGCGGCCGGTTCGGATCGTATTCACGCGTATCCGACGGCAGATTGACCTCGGAGTTGATGTCCGTGTAGCTCGCCTGCACGAACAGCTCGTGATCGGCGCCGAAAGAAAACACCTGACGCAGGTCGAGCTCCCAGCCGTCGACGCTCGCCGAGGAAACATTGTCGAAGGTGTAATACTGGTATTCCTCGCTCTCGCCGAGAAAGGTGTTTTCGATCGCGTTCTCGAGGTCCTTGGTGTACCAGGCCAGCGTGATCGACTGGTCCTCGCCCGGGTACCATTCCAGCCGAACGTCGTAGTTTTTGATTTCCGCCGGCCGCAGTCTCGGATTGCCTTGATACTGCTCGAGCGTGTCGTAGTCCGTGAACGTGCGCGGCACGATCTCGAAGACTTCCGGCCAGCTGACGGTATCGCCATAACCCAGGCGCAGCTGCCATTGCGGGTTGAAGCGATAGGTGACCGATAGCGAAGCCAGATCGTACTGCTCGTCGAGCAGACTCACGAGCGGCTCGAGCGTGTACTCGTAAGTATCCGCCTCGATCTCGAAGGTTTCCCGCCGCATGCCGAAGCTGGCGCGAACTTTCTCCAGGATGTCGACGTCCGCCATCAGATAGACCGCGTCGGTCTGCTGCTCGACGCGATAACTGTCTCCGCTCCAACCGATGTCGTCGGCGGGATCCACGCCATACACCTGCAACGCCACGCAGGTGTTGGCGCCCTGGCCTGCGCACAGGTTGTCTCGATTGAACAGGCCGCTCGGTTGCGAGCTTTCCAGCTCTTGCAGGGTCAGATCGCCCGCCGCCAGCTGCTGCCAGTGGTAGTACCAGGAATACTCGTAGCCATCGCGCTCGCGATCGAGCAGATAGAAGCCGCCCTGCAACTTCGCCGACAGCGAGGCATTCTCCACCAGCGGCAAGCTCAGATCGGCGCGATAACCGGTGCTGCGCTCCTGCATCGCCTCCCACTCGAAGCGATTGTTGTTGTCTCCGCCCCGCAATTGCGCCGAAGCGAACTGGTCGGTGGAGGTCCAGGTATAGCGCTTGGAGTCCGGCCGGTCGAACTCGCCCCTGGCGCGCATCGCCAGCCAATCCACCGTCAGGCCGCCGAGCCGGTCGAACTCGTGCTTGCCCCACAGTTGACTGCTCCACAGCTGCTCCTCGACCCAATCGATGCCGTAGGCATAGGAGAAATCGTTGTTGGGGTTGAACAGCACGTTGCCGTTCTCGTCCAGCGTGATCTCGGGATCGTAAGCACGCTCCACCGAGTTGAGCGAATGACGCAGCAGCATGTTGTTCAGGCCCACCTCGTGGGCCTCCGCGGGTTGCCACACGAAGTTCAGCATGGCGCTGGCGTCGATGATGTTGTTGCTGTCCCAGGTATCGTTGTAGCTGGAGATTTCCGAGCCCACGTCGATCACCTGGCCGTTCTCGTCCAGCTCGAGGTCGCGGCTGAACCGATAGTTCTCGATGTCGCGATTGGTCCAGCGATTCGAATAGCGCACGGCGCCGATGACGCCCGCCGATTGTTCGCCGAAGTACCAGCGATAGCCGCCGGATATATCGAGCGTGCCGTTGAGATTGGACTCGCCTACGTTGATGTCTGGATGTCGGATCGAAGCCGCCGCGGCGATCTGCTGGTCCGGACTCAGGGGATAATCCGCCGAGCCATCGTTTCGATAGTACGTATCCTTGATCGCGGCGAGCTCGGCCGGAAGCGCGCGTGCGCCATCGTCGCGGCCCAGCCAGTCGCGCTCGCCGCCCTCCACACGCAACACGTCGTCGTCGACATCGTCCCAGAAGTCCAGCGAAGTCGAGATCTTCAGGAATGGCTCGTCCGGCACGGCCTTGGTGCGCATGGCGATGTGACCGGCCGTGGCCGTGGCGGGCACGTCGGGACTGGCCGTTTTCTGCAGCGCCAGCGCTTCCATGATCGAGGTCGGGAAGATGTCCATCGCCAGGTCGCGCCGGCCCGGATCCGTGTTCGGCAGGATCGCGTTGTTGAAATAGACGGATTGATAGCGGCTCTTCATGCCGCGCACCACGGCGTAACGGCCTTCTTCGAGACTGACGCCGACGATGCGAGTGAGCGCGGTGCTGATGGTGCTGTCGTCGAAGCGCGCGATCTGGCCGAAGTCGATCGTATCGATCACGCCGGCAGCGGTGCGTTCGAGATCGATGGCGCGCTCGGTATAGCGCGCCGCCGTCACCTCGACACTCTCGATCACCTCTGGCTGCTCGCTCGTGACCGCGGCGGGCGCCGGTTGCAACTTCAGCTCCAGCTCCAGCGCCAGGTCGGCAGCCACTTTGACATTCGCCACCGTCTGCGCGCCGTACTCTGGATGATCCAGGCGCAGCTGATGCTCGCCCGCTGGAAGCGTCATCTCGAAGCGACCGAATCGATCGGTGGTGGTTCTGAATTCCGTGCCCACGATCGTGACCTGCGCATTGCGCACGGGCACCTGGTCATCGGCTCGCAGCACCTGGCCTCGCACCGCGCCGAGCACGCCAGCAGGCTGTTCGAGATCGATGACCAGAGCGCCGCCTTGTTCGCGCGCACGCAAGCCCGTGCCTTTCAACAAGGCCCCGATAGCCTCCGCAGTGGTCGCATCGCCGGTGAAACCTGGGGATTGTTTTCCTTCGGTCAATCTTCCCGAGGCGGTGACTGTGACATCGGCCTGACGTGAAAACTCCTCGAGCGCGCTCGCCAGCGGCTGCGCGCTCACGGAGAAACTCATCACCTTCTGTTCCTGAGCGTGGGCAGGCGAAGCGAACGGAACGGCAAGCAACGACAAAGGCGCGACCATGGCGGTCGCCGTAAACAATAGTGATCTCATTCCCCAGGGACCTTGGTTGCGAATTACAGGGTCTTCCGAGGAAACACGATCCAGACGTTCGGCTATTTCAGCCTGGCGCTCGATGTCATGGAAAATTCACAAAGAGCCGACTCGCAACAGCGCATAGCCCAAGAGGCTCATGGCTGAAACACTAAGGCTGCTCGCGTCGGCGGATCGAGATCGCAGCTGCTGAATGAACGATGGTTACCGGCTCGGTGGCGGCGATGCCCGCCAGCATCTGATCGACGTTCTCGGCGCGAAACATGGTCGTGATGCGCAGGTCTGCGAGCGCCTCGTCCTCGATGACGATCTTTTTGATCCGATATCGATTGACGTCCGCGACGATGTCCTCGAGCCGGGCATTGCGATAACTGAACCGGCCCTCGCGCCAGCCCAGCACCCGCTGACTGTCGAATTCGACGACAGCGCCGAACTCGCCATTCGCCAGCACCGTGAGCTGCTGACCGCCGGTGAGCTGCACGCTGCGTGGTTTCGTGAGATCGGAAACCGTGACATGACCATGCGTCACCGACACTGTGACCGAGCTCGGACCTTTCAGAACATCGAAGGCGGTACCGTGAACGCGCACATCGATATCGCCTGCCGAGACGACGAACGGGCGAGTCTCGTCTCTTGACACGTCGAAATACGCGCCGCCGCGCTCGATAGTCACATTCCGCTCGTCGCTGGACATGGAACTGGAGATCGCGGAGTCGGCGCGCAGCACGAGCTTCGAACCGTCGGTCAGGTCGAGCTCGCGAATCTCTCCGATCTGGGTGGTAAATAAATGCTGTTCGGCGCGCGATCTCATCTGCAATGTGGCCAAGGCCACAACCGCCGTGACTGCAACGATCAACCCCGCCGCCATCCGCAACGAACTTGCTCTGTGCAGGACTTCACGCCAACGAGCCGGCTTGGCGGCATCCGCCGGCACCCGGGCCGCCGGGTCAGCCGGTTCGTCCTCGATATGAGGCACACGGTCCAGGGACGTCCACAGCTCGTTCAGGCTTTGAAACGCCGCGCGGTGCTCGGAGCTGGCCGCGAGCCAGTCCTGGAAGCCCGCGCGCTCCTGTTCGGTGATCTCGCCGGAATAGATATGAGCCAGCCATTGCCGCGCCCGTGCGTCGATATCGTCACGGCGCGCCTGCAGTTGCGGGTCGACGTTAGTCATGGCCCAGGTACTCTCGCATGGCGGTCTGGAGTACACCAAGCGCAGCCTGAAGCGTGCGGCTGATGTCGGCCTTGCTCCACCCGCACGCGTCCCGAATCTGCTCAAATGTCTCACCTCTGAGCCGGCTCCTGATCAGCACCTCACGCTGTTTGGGCGTGAGCGTCGCCATCGCCCGTTCCGTCACGGCGATGCATTCCCTCGTTTCATAGACGTTCGAGGGCGTGATCCGATCCAGCTGCTCGAGCCCCTGCGGCGCCAGTTGCTGTTCGATGATTGCAGTGGCGCGCACGATATGTCGTCGGCGATCCCGGCCGGCATTGATGGCGATGCGAAACAGGAACGAGGCGGGATCGTCCAGGCGCGCGGCGTCGGCATACTCGATCAACTTGGTGAACGCCGTCTGGGCCAGATCTTCCGGCTCCGGCGGGCCGTTGCCGAACACCTTGCGCAAGCGGGTGCACAGATGTTTCCAATGATCGCGATACAGCCGCTCGACCAGCGTGAGTCGGGCGGGCTCGAGCTGCTTGTCGGCCTCCTCGACCGAAGCAACCGCAGCGACCGGCTTGAAGCGCCTGACGTTCATGTGCGCGCATACCTTCCTTGCCGGCTGACACAGCGTCTCGAGAGTGATTGTTTTATGCCGCGACCGCTCACTGTAGTCGGGCTATGTTGCAACTCCGTGGCAAAACGCGACAAGGCTCGCTGAACGATTCAGCGAGCGACGTGAGTGGACATAAGTTGGATCACCAGCCTTTGACCTTGATGCGTACGCGCGCCAGGTTCTTGTCGGCGGTTATATAAAGCGTGCTGCCGTCGTCGCCGAAGGCCACGTTCGCGGTCGGCACACCGGTGGCGAGCGTGCCCAGGTGCTTGCCGGCTGACGAGTACACCAGCACGCCGCCCGGACCGGTGGCCCAGATCGTGCCGTCGCGACTCACTTTCATGCCGTCGGGCAAGCCCGGCTTCTTGGCCTGCGCCGCCGGCGTCGCATCGAAAAACACCTTGCCGGCGCCGAGCGTGCCGTCGCCCTGCACGGGATAGGCCATGACGATGGCTTTGTTGGGATCGGAGTTGGCGACGTACAACGTTTGCTCGTCCGGCGAGAACGCGAGTCCATTGGGCCGGCTCAGCTCACGCGTGAGCAAGGTCAGCTCGCCATTCGCGCGCAGTCGATACACGCCCTGGAACTCCAGCTCCTTGGCCGGATCGTCCGCCCCCTTGGGCAAGCCGTACGGCGGATCGGTGAAATAAACATCCCCGTTCGACTTGATCACCAGATCATTGGGGCTGTTGAGTCGCTTGCCCTGGTAGCGATCCGCCAGGGTGACGAACTTGCCGTCGCTCCATCTGGCTATGCGCCGATCGCCGTGCTGGCACATGATCAGCTCGCCGGCTTGATTGAACGTCAATCCATTCGAGCCGGGCTCGCGGCCCGTGAATGGCGTCGTGCCGGTGTAACCGGAAGGCTGCAGGAATTGTTTCAGGCCGCCAGCCTCGGACCATTCCCAGATCATGTTGCGAGGGATGTCCGAGAACAGCACGCGGCGGTTCGGCGCATCCCACACCGGACCTTCCGACCACTCGAATCTACGCTCCACGAGCAATTCGACCACGGCGCCCGGTTCGACCAGCCGATCGAACGCCGGATCGAGCCGCTCGATCTTGCCGAGCGCCTGAACTTCTTTCGCCATCAACGCCTCGCACGACAGAAACGATAAGCCAAGCGTCAATGCTAACAGCGTGCGACGGTGCATCGGAGCGGGTCCTGTCGTGGGTGGGAACCGTTCATACCGGATTCCCGCCCGGCGTTGCAACTTTTTGCCGACTTTTTCCGGTTAGGCCGCGCGCGCCGACCGATGGCGCTCGGCGTTGTCCAGATCCGCGATGGGCGACAGCAGCCTGGAATCGAAGTCCTCGATCGCCTGCCCCGCCGCCACGCGACGCGGCCAGTCGGGATGCGTCAGCGCCCCGCGGCCGAGCGACACCAGATCCGCCTCGCCGCGTTCGAGCAGGCCCTCGGCTTGGGTCGGATCGTGCAACGAGCCATTCGCGATCACCGGAACCGTGACATTCATTCTGGCGAGCGCCGCCAGACTCGGTCCCTGCTCGAAGGCGGGCTGCCAGGCTCGGAACTCGGTCGTGTGCAGATAATCGATCGGCAGGCGACCCAAGGCGCCGAAGATTGCGGTCGCCTGCTGCTCGCCGCCACGCCACTTATGAACCAAGTCATTGACCTTGCCTTGTGAAATGCGCAGGCCCACGGCGAACGCTGGTCCCACAGCGGCACGGACGGCTTGCACGGCTTCGACGATCAATCGCAGCCGGCCCTCGATCCCGCCTCCATAGCCATCGTTACGAAGATTGACGCCTTCGGTGAGAAACTGATCCAGCAAATATCCGTTCGCGCCATGGATCTCGACGCCATCGAATCCGGCTTGCTGCGCCATCAGCGCCGCATTGGCGAAACCATTCAGCGCTTCGGCGATCTCACTTGCAGACATCGCGGCAGGCACGCGGTACGGGCCATCGCCTCGATACAGGGACAACTGCTGTCCCTTCGGCCGCAGCGCTGACGGGCCTCGAGTGTCGTTTCTATAGATGTTTCCCTGTGACAGCGCACCCGCATGCATGAGTTGAGCAAATATCCGGCCGCCGCATGCATGCACGCCCGCGACGATTGCTCGCCACGCATCTCGCTGAGCCGAGTCGGTCAGACCCGGCTGGTGCAGATAGCCTTGCGAATAAGCCTGATCCGTGTAGATGCCTTCAGTGATCACAAGACCGAAGCCACCCTCAGCGAAGCCTGCGTAGTACTGCGCCATTTGTTGAGTTGGGCGACCGTCGGCAGTGGCGCTCACTCGCGTCATTGGAGCGACGGCGATACGATTGCGCAGTGTGACCGCGCCAATCTCGATGGGAGTAAAAAGCGACATGCGATTACTCACCCCTGCGACGTCCGGACCGCCGCGATGGCTTCGATCTCGATCAGCGCCTCGGGGTCGTACAGTGCTTTTATTTCCGCGATGGTGTCGGCGGGATAGGGCTCGGTGAAGAACTTACGGCGCAGCTCGACCACTTGCCGGAAGTTGCTCATATCCGTGACGAAGATGGTCACCTTGATCACATCCCGCAAACTCGATCCACCCGCTTCCAATGCGCGGCGCAGATTGGCGAAGGCCTGCTCGCCCTGCGCGCGAAAGCCACCAGGCACAATCTTGCCGTCGTCGCCCGCGCCCGCCTGACCTGAAATGAACAGCAGGTTGCCGAACTTGATTCCTTGCGAAAGCAGGAACGGCGCGTAGTTGTCGGGTTGAGTCATGACACGTTCCAACATGATTCGATCTCCTCGCTTCCGTGGCCGTATCGCCACGCCGTTGAAGATGCGGCCGGACCGCGAAATCGACAAACTCCAAATTCTCAGGCATAAGGTGAATTCAACTCAGCCATGAGACATGCGCCGACTTCCTCCCCTCTCCGCGCTGCGCGCCTTCGAAGCCGCCGCCCGACACGGTAGCTTCAAACGAGCGGCCAGCGAGCTTGCCGTCACGCCGACCGCGATCAGCCATCAGATCCGCGCGCTCGAGGAATTCACCGGGCTGACGCTGTTCAAGCGTGACACTCGCAAAGTGGTGCTCACCGAAGCCGGTGCGCAGCTCTATCCGGTGCTGCGCGACGGCTTCGACGAATTCGAACGGACCTTGGAGCGCCTCGCGCCCGCCACCGGCAGAGCGCAAGTGACGATCTCCGCCACCAGCGCCTTCACAGCGCACTGGCTGGTCCCGCGCATGCATCGCTTTCACGCGCTCCACCCGGAGATCGATCTGCATCTGCAGGCGTCCGAGCAGGTGGTCGACCTGGTGGAAGCAAACGTCGATATCGCAATCCGCTACGGCACCGGGCCGTATGCAAACGTTGCCGTCGAGACCTTGTTCGCCGATGGCTTCGCGCCCGTGGCCCATCCCACTCTGGGCGTGAGCTCACCGGCGGATCTCGACAAGGTGACGCTGATCCATTTCGAATGGAAAAAAGCGCACCCGCTCAACCCCACCTGGGATCGCTGGTTCGCTGAAGCAAAACTGCCGGGCCCCTCTGCCGCCGGACAATTGCGGTTCTCCGACGAAGGACACGCCATTCAAGCCGCACTCGCGGCGCAAGGTGTGGCCTTGCTGAGCCTGGTGCTGGTGGAGCACGAGCTCGCATCGGGCCGCCTGGTGCGACCTTTCGGCCCGACGGTGGCCGGCCATACTTATCATCTGGTCACCAGGTCCGATCGCACTCCATCCTCGCCGGTGCGCGCAGTCGCGGACTGGCTCCGCTCCCAGGCGCGCTCGTCACGATAAGCAGATCGAGCTGTGATACTTCCCCGGGTCGGCCGTATAAATGAGCATGAGCCTGGCACAGCTATTCATGGACCGCGCGTCGGGAGGGCGCCCGAGCAGGGAGGTGGACTGGGACGCGGCCTATCGGGATCAGCTGCCTCGCGTCTATAACTATCTTCGCTTTCGCCTCGGCAGCGACGCCGACGCCGAAGAATTGACGTCTCGCACCTTCGAAAAGGCGTGGCGCAGCCGGACTTTGTACCGGCGCGATCTCGCCGGCTTTTCGACCTGGCTGTTCACCATCGCGCAGAACCTGGCCATCGACCACCTGCGAGCGCACCGCCCTCATCTGCCCTTGGAGGCCGCGCTCGAAGTGGTGAGCGCCGAGTCGCCGCACGACCAGGCCGAGCGCGATTCCAACCTGGCGCGACTGGCCGTGCTGATGGAGCGGCTTTCGCCACGCGACCGGGAAGTCGTGGCGCTGAAATACGGCGCCGATCTGAGTAATCGCGACATTGCTCGCCTCACCGGCCTGAGTGAATCGAACGTCGGCACGCTGCTCCATCGCGCGGTTCGTGAACTGCGCTCGGGCTGGGAGTCGCCGGAGAAGCCATGAACGATGATTTTCTGCGACGCGCGTGGCGGCGACCGCCCGCTACATTCGAACGGCAGCTCAGAGAACGACTGCGACAGCAGGAGCTCGCCTCGCCGCCGCGGCGAAGACCGACGTGGACCGTGCTGATCGCCTCGGTGCTCATTGGCGGCTCTGCGCTGGCGACGGTCACTTATCTCACAGTGAAACATCTCTCGTCGGTGTCGCGCACCGCTGAAGTGCAAGCGACAAGCGAGACGGTCGCGCCTCTCGCCCGCTCCGCCAGGAATGCGAGTGGCGCCTGGTATTCGACAGGTCCGGCAGCTTCGGCCACGCTGTCTGGAGAGCGGCAGCAAACATCGGCAACATCGGTACGAGATGCAGCCGGCGCTGCCATCGATGCCCGTGATTCCGATCCGTCCATAGCCGATTCATCTTCGACCGGCGCTCCCTCCAGTACATCGATTGCATCGTCGAGCGCGGAATCGGTGGGCGACAGGTCGGTGCGAGTGGCGCTGACGCCGGAACTCGCGGTGCTTTCCGACGGGATCACGGCTTCGATCCGGTACCGGGCGCAAGCACGCGCCGAGATCACCAGTGCAGATGACGCGCTCAAAGGTTTATGCGCAGACGCGGATGAACTGCCACGGTGGGATGTCGCCCTCGTGTCCCGTCGCATCCATCGTGATGAGTTGAACGCCTGCAAATCCGGGCTACGCGAAGCGAAGCTGGGTCACATGGCGATGGTGATCACCGGGGCCAAGGCCGGCAACAAGATGCGACTCTCCGCCGACACCATCGCGCTAGCGCTGCTGAAAAGAGTGCCGGCGCCGGACGATCCGGACCGGCTCATCGACAATCCTTACACCGACTGGAATCAGATCGACCGCTCGCTGGAACGCCGTCGCATCGAAGTGTCCGGACCGCCGCGGGACTCGCAACACTTCCTCCTGTTCGCCGCGACCATTCTGGAGCCGGCGTGCGAGCGGATCCGAGCCTTACAAACCGGCGACTCGACCGCATACCGCGAGAACTGTCACACGCTGCGCGACGATGGCGTCTACAAAGAGGCGGCCTGGGACATCACTTTCGTCGGCCAGCGATTGTGGGCCGATCCAAACATCGTGGCCGTCATCGACTATTCGTTCTATTCGGCCAACAGCGCCGATCTGCTCGGCAGCATGCTGAACGGCCCGGCCCCGACCCCGAGCACCATCATGGACGGCAGTTATCCCGGCGCGCGCACGCTTTATCTCTATGTGAGCCCGATACGCATCAGAAACATTCGCGAGGTGAGCGGGTTCGTCGACGACTACCTGCGGCGACGGGACTACACCCACCATCGATGGATCATTCCCAGCTCACTGGTGGAACAACTGCGACCTTACGAGCCGCTGCCGCTGTCCGAAATCGAATTCGAATGAGCCAATGGAGTCTGTCATGACACGCATGTTTCCTGGAACCCTCGCTGCACTCGTGTTGGCATTTACGCCACTGGAGGCCAACGCACAGTCCGACTCTGCAGACCCGAACACTGTGCCGATCGCGACGGTGCTCGCCGCGGTCGCCAAGAGCAGCGGCAAGAAATTCTTCGTAGATCCGAGAGTCACCGGTGACGTGCTGCTGCTTCAGGCCAAGCCCGACACGCTCAGCTACGACGATTTGCTCATGCTTCTGCAAGTTCATGGCTTCACCGCCGTGACGACTGGCGACTACGTGCGCGTGATCCCGGACGCCGGCGTGCGTCATATGGCGCTCCCGGTCGCGGACAGCGACAACTTTCGGCCAGCGGAGTACGTCACCAAGGTCATCGCCGTGAAGCACATTCCTGCGGCCATGCTGGTGCCGACACTGCGTCCTCTGCTGCCGCAGCAGGCACATCTCGTTGCCCTTCCCTGCGTCAACCGCCTGATCGTGGCCGATACCTTCGGCAACGTGCAACGAATCGAACAGGTGATCCAGTCGCTCGATCGCGGCGAGCCCTATACACCGCCGCAATGCTCGACCACCGAGCCAGCCCCAGCACCCGCCAGGTCCGCCAAATCCGGCAAGGAATGATGGCGAACGCCTGAAGGGCAAGCGTTGTACCCCGCGCCGTGCGCAACCTCCTCGAGCACGGCGCGCGTCTCTATCGGGCTTTGACGAACTCGGTCTTGGTTGGGCCGATCGACTCGATCTGCACGATGGTCGGCTCCGGGCCGGTCGACTGAAAATGCGCCACCTGCGCCGGCAGCCGGTACATGCTGCCGGGGCCATAGCTCAACAGCGCTTTCTCGTCGTAGTCATGGCCGAACCCCAGCTTCCACTCGCCGGAGATGACGGTGTAGGTTCGCGGCTCCGGATGGGTATGCGGCATGAACCGGGCGCGAGGCGGTAGTTTCACTCTGACGACGAGCGGGCCCGGACGATCCAGCGCGCCGACCAGCACCGCGAACTCCGCGCCTTGCATCGCCGGATGCGGTCGCCATGGCACCTGTTCCGGCCGCACCTCGATGAATCCCTCGGGTGCGCCGACGTTTGTCGCCGCATGCACCAGCGAGGTCACGAACATTCCTAACAGCAGTGCTTTCGTTACAACGGACCTGCGCATCAACGTCACCTCCATTGACCCAAGATTGCCTGACGCAGTGTACCGCGCCTGCCCCATGGGCTCGGCTGTGTGGTCGATGTTGGTAAGGCCTGGTCGTAGCCCCGATGGGTCGGACGGCCGATATTGCCGGGGCAACGGCAGTCCTATGCTCGAGACCACTGCTTAAAGCATCGCGACTGCCCAGGAACCTGCCATGCAAGCCTTCATCGCCGCCACTGTCGCCACCACCACCCACGGTTCGCCCGCCTGGTTGAAGATCGCCGCCCGAGGCGCCTTCCTGCTGTCTTTTCTTACCGGAGCAACCTGGGCGACTGTGTCGTGGCTGGCGCTGCGCGGCTTCGAGACTCTGTAAGTATCTTTCTGACGCTCAGTTCAAAGCACCGACCGCTTGCGTGCGCCGAAGGTACTCGCGTGGCGGCACGCCGATCAGGCGACGGAAGGTGCGCGTGAAATGGCTCTGATCGCAAAAGCCGAGCGCCGCGGCCACGGCACAGATCGAAGTGTCACCGCGCACCAATAAAGATTGACTGCGCGCGATGCGCGCCCTCATCAAGAACTCCATCGGACTGTGCCCGGTGGTCACACGAAACAATCGGGCGAAATGAAAGCGGCTGACCGCCGCGCTGGCCGCGATCTCCGCGAGCGTCAACCGTTTGCCGAGGTTGGCTTCCATGAAAGTCAGCGCCCGTTGTAACGCTCGCGGGCTCAGACCGTGAGCGCGGGGGGAGGCATCCTCGGCGGCCACCCAGCGCGAGCGCGCCGGGCTCGGATTCGTCAACACGCCCTGAATGTTCGCGTGAATGTTCTGAATGTTCATCGCAGATCACCCTTGCTGCCGATGCCGTCATGCTGAAGGTCCGCAGCTTGTCAAAAAACCCCCTTGCGGGCGGCCAGGCGCTCACCCATTCGAGGTAATGACAAGCTATTACGCGTCCTCGTGTGGCCGCATGTTGCCGCCGGCAGCGGGGGCAGTCTTGGACGATCGGGACATCAGTCGACCGCATTGAACGTCAAAACGTGGTCATGGCCGACGCGTAGAAATAAGTGCTGTCGCCCTCCGATGGTGCATTCGGTGCGTGCTCCAGGAAGTGGCCGTGGGCGAGATGGGCGCCGCCGACTTCCAACACCAGATTGCCAGGGCGGGCGTTGTATTGAAGCAGCCACTCGAGTTGATGGCCGACGAAACTCCCGGAATCGCCGCTCGGGTCCTGCAATCGGGCCGTGGTGTATTGATCGCGATCGCTCGCCAGCCACACCGCTCGATAGCCGAACATCCCCGCCACTTTCGGTAGCGGCTTGGCTTCAACCCGCAGGCCCGGAGAATTGATGTTGCTGCGAGCGAGCGCTCCATAGATTCCGGTGTGTCCGAAGTCGAAGCGTCGCGAGCCGTACAGGGTGTCGAAACGGTTGTTCTCGTTATCCGTCGGATCTTCGTCGCCGCTCGCGTAGTCGTAAGAGAGCTCCAGGCGTGGAGACATTCTGGCGCGCCAGGTATAGCCGATCTCGCCGTGGAAGAAACCGGCGCGGTGCTGGAGATCGTTTCTATCGGCGGCCGCCGTGGTCAGCCGCGACGTGCCGAACTGATAGGCCGCTTCCGTCTCGAAGTCCCAGGATTGCGCGGCGGGCCTTCTGATGAGCCGAAAGCCCGGCGTATAAATATCTCGATCCGCCGCCGCGATGCCGGGCTGATCGCGCGAGCGCAACCCGAACCAGTAAGCCTCCGCGGTGGCGTGACCGACTGTCTCGGGAACTGCGCCGAACACACCCCACAGCGACACATCCGAGCTTTCGCGATCGAGCTCGTGGTCGTTGTCGAGCAAGGATTGCAAATCGGCAGGCCTGCGTTGCACGGGCAGTACATAGAAGGCACGCAACTCTTGTCCAACGGCGCCCTTCCACAGCGCGTGCACGCCCGTGTACGAATTCGTGGTGTTTCTGAAATTGTTGCGTGAAACGAGCCGGCGCCCGCCCGGGTCGATGGTCATGCGACCGGCGCTCACATCCAGGCGGCCGCCCGGGGTAAACGCGTCGTTGAAGCGCATCCCCACCAACGCTTGCAGCGGCTCGAGCGTATTGACCGAGTCGGTGCCAATCGCGCTCCTGGAGTCGGCAAGACGTTGGCGCGAATCCTCCAACTCGAGCTGCGCGTAGAACGTATCCGTCGCGATGCGCGCACTCAGCAGCAGATGGCTGACGAAGATCTCATCGGAACCGCTGGCGTTGGCGCGGTAGGGATGGCTCAACGTTTCATAGCGAGCGCGATAGCTGCCTCCGATGCTGAGCCATTCCGGGGCGGCGAGCGCCTGTTCGAGACGCCAGGGCGTCGTGTCCTCCGCGGCGCTCGCCGCCCCCGTCCATCCAGTGGCCAATGCGATCGATGCAACACCGAAACGCAGCCCGCTTTCGCCGACCATAGTCTGTCTCGCCAAGTCCGCCGCTGTATACGGCACAACATAGCGATTATCGCGCGTTCTGCGCGACAAAACCGTGATGCGCGGCGGATCGTGGCCGGACTACGGCGCGATCAAGGCATCGTTTCGTAACGGATGTTGGCGATCGAGTACTTCAGGTCGCTCACGCAGCTCCAGAATCCACCCACCGCGGGGTGCAGACCCAACTGGGCGCAGGACAGCTCGGCACGCTCGTCCTGTTGCGCCTGGCTCATGCTGAAATACGACTGCCAGGGCTGAGCCTCGGGCACCGAGGCGAGCCGCAATCCTGCGCCGTCGGCACGGACCGTTGCCCGCCGGGTCGTCACAACGCACTTCGCGTGCTCTGCAGTCCCACGCGTCAAGCCTTGTTGTTCGCATGACTGATCGGCCTGCGCCGTCAGTTGAGCGTCCTGCAGCCTTCGCATGGTGTCCGCAAGACTGCCGCCACATGCTTCGAACTCGGGCCCGACCCGCAGCCCCATGATCTGCTGGCAGGTCTGCCGCACCATCGTGGCGCTGCCATCGTCCAGGCCGTAGTTGCTCGGGAAGCTGGCGCAGCCGAGCAATCCGAAAGCGGGAGCGATCAGCGCGGCTTTGGCGATCGATCGAATCAACATGATGGGTTTCCTATCGGAGGTCGGTATCGAGCCGGTGCTCGCCCTGATCAGTCACCGCTCTTGCTGGAGGGGCTCTCGGTCTCCCGAGAGCCTTTGGACATCGCCTCACCGTCGCAGACGGTGACCTCACGCTCTTCGAAGCGCGCCTGTCGCGCCGGCCGGGGTCCTTTCGGCCACACAGCGACACGCTTGGTTTCCTGACGGCAGGACGGGTTGGCGCTGCGATCGGTTGCCTGCGCGGCGCTCGTCATCAATCCGCCGCACAGGCCGAGCACAGCGAGGCTGGTCGAGAGCGCGGTTCGGAACGACGCACGATGACCCTGGGCACGATGCTTTGTGTTCATGCTTGCTCCTAACGAATGTTTGCTCACGCCGTCGCGACTTCCAGCAGACGACGATGCAGGTTGCTGGCGTGCTGGTGATCCACACCCGCCACTTCCAGCTGCGTGCCGGCCTTGCGGCGCCGCTGAATCCAGTCGGCGAGCACTTCGGCGCAGGTGTGATCCAGCTGCGCGAGTCCCGCAAGATTCAGGCGCACGCGGCTGTCGCGCGGCAGGTTGTCCAGAATGTTGGTGAGGCCCGGCAGGCTCAGGAACGTCGCGCGCCCCTGCAGCTGCAGCTCGACGTGCGCGTCATGACGATCGACCTGCACGTCCAGCTTCAGATTGCGCAGGTGAGGCAGCAGCTCGACCAGCGACAACACCAGGCCGGTGAGCACGCCGGTCAACAAGTCGGTGGTGACCACCATGAACAGTGTGCTGGCCCAGATCAGCGCGGGCATCACGCCGTAGTGCTGGTAGAGATGTTTTACGTGATCCAGGCTCACCAGACGCCAGCCGGTCACCACCAGCACGCCAGCGAGCGAGGCCATCGGAATCTCACGCAACAACCACGGCAGGCCGAGCACGAACGCCAGGATCCAGACGCCGTGCATGATGGTAGAGGCGCGCGTCATCGCTCCCGCCTGCACGTTCGCCGAGCTACGCACGATGACGCCGGTCATCGGCAGTGCGCCGACGGCGCCACACAGGAAGTTGCCGACGCCCTGCGCACGCAGCTCCTTGTTGTAATCGGTGCGAACGCCGTCGTGCATGCGATCGACGGCCGCGGCCGATAGCAAGGTTTCGGCGCTGGCGATGAAGGCCACCGCCAGCGCGGTCGCGATGAACTGCGGACTCAGCAGATCGGTGAAGCCGGCCCAGGTCGGCCAGCTCAGGCTGGAGAAGATGGATTCAGGAACGTTGACGCGCGTGAGGTTCAGCTGCAGCCCGTACGCGACCAGCGTGGCGAGCACGACGCCGACCAGCGCGCCGGGAATCAGCCGCATGCTGGTGGGACGGAAACGTTCCCAAGCCAGCATCGAGAGGATGGTGATGATGCCGGCCGTGAAGGCGCTCGCAGTCGAGTGCGATTCGGTGAACAGCCGCCACAGCGAGACCGGAATGGCCAGCAGATTCTCCACGCCGTTGGGCTTGGGCAGATCGTCGAACAGCACATGGAACTGGCCGATCAGGATCAGGATGCCGATGCCCGCCAGCATGCCGTGCACGACCGCCGGCGAAATGGCGCGGAACCAGCCGCCGAGGCGCGCCACACCTGCGAAGAACTGAATCGCGCCGGCTATCAACAGAATCGGACCCAACGCCATCATGCCGTACTGGCGCACCAGCTCGAACACGATGACGGCAAGGCCCGCAGCCGGGCCGCTGACCTGCAGTGGCGAGCCCGCGAGCGCACCGACGACGATGCCGCCGATGATGCCCGTGATCAGGCCCTTCTCCGGCGGCACGCCGGAGGCGACGGCAATGCCCATGCACAAGGGCATCGCCACGAGAAACACCACGATCGACGCGGTCAAGTCGCGCACGAATACGTTCTGACGGGACAACGCTCCCGTCGGGCTGGTACCCGAGGTCATTTGTGACTACCTCAGGCGATGCGATCTAACGTCTGATGCGCAGCAAGCCGGGCGGCGTGCGGAAGCGCGATCGGCAGCGGCTGGTCGTCTCTGACCACGCTGAAATTTCCGCTCTCTCCGTCGAGCGCTTGAATGGCGCCCGTATGGATGTCGACATACCACCCGTGCAGAGCGAGCGTGCCGCGAGCGATGCCGGCGGCGACCGAAGGATGCGTGCGCAAATGCGCCAGCTGACAAACGACGTTCTCGAGGGTGAGCACGCGCAGACGATCTTTATGCGGCAGCTCCGGATAACAAGTGCGCACCACGCCTTCGGCGGCGTGCGAGTGACGCAACCAGGCAGCGACGTTGGGCATTGCATCGAGCGCGCCGGGCTTCAACAGCCCTTCCATCGCGCCGCAGCCCGAGTGGCCGCACACGATGATGTCGGTGACGCCGAGCGCGATCACGGCATATTCGACGGCCGAGGACACGCCACCGTTCATCTGTGCAAACGGCGGCACGATGTTGCCGGCATTGCGCGTGACGAACAGGTCGCCAGGCTCGGCTTGCAGGATGAGCTCCGGAACGATGCGCGAGTCCGCGCACGAAATCATCAGAGCTTTGGGACTCTGGCCATTGGTGGCCAGGCGGTTGTACAGGTCGGCATGCCGTGCAAAGACATGCTTTTCGAACTTGAAAACGCGGCCAATGACTTCGTTCATTCAACACCTCGACAGTGATACGAGGCCCGCCGACTCATCCAGCAGGGCCGATACAAGAGTGCCGAGGTTTTTTTTCCCGTCTGCAGCGGGTTCGTTACAAAGTGTTGCTGGGCAGAGCGCCGAGCTGAGTATTGGTGAGGCGCGCCGGCCAGGTCTGGCGGGGCAGCACGATTTGAGCGCACAGGCCGCCTTGCGGGCGATTGCTCAAGATCAGCTTGCCGCCCGCCGCGGCGATCGCACGCACCGCGATGGGAATGCCCAGGCCCACGCCGGAAGTGTTTCGTTGCCGCGCCGGGTCCAGGCGCTGAAACGGAATCAGCACGCGCTGCATATCCGCCTCCGGAATGCCAGGCCCGTCGTCCTCCACGAAAATGCGAATCACGCTGTCATCCACCGTAAATCTCACGGAGGCATGATCGCCGTACTGAACCGCATTGTTGGTGAGATTGCTCAAGGCGCGCTTGAACTCGACCAGTCGCAAAGTGGCGTCACAATGCTCCGGGCCTTCGTAGGTGATGTCGAAGCCGCGATCCTGCAGATCGTCGACCACGGTCGTGACCAGCACGGCGAGATCGACCAGCACCGGCTTCTCGGAATGATCGTCGCCGCGGAAGTAGGTCAGCAGCGAATCGAGCATCAGCTCCATTTCGTCCAGATCGTGCGTGAGCGTGTTGCGCATTTCCGCATCGTCGACGCAATCGACGCTCAGTCGCAGTCGCGCCAGCGGCGTTCGCAGATCGTGCCCGACCGCGGCCAACGCTTCGGTGCGGTCCTTGATCATGGTGACGATGCGAGTCTGCATGTCGTTATAGGCGCGGATGAGATGGCGGAATTCGGCCGGCCCCTGCTCCGGCAAGATGGACGAGTCGCCATAACCTACGCGCGTCACGGCTTGGGCCAACAAACCCAGCGGTCGCAGAATGACGCGCAGGGTCACCAGCGCGATGATCACCAGCGCGATCATCGGCAAACTGGCGATCAGGATACCGCGCAGTTTCAGCGGCCATTTGCCCACCAGATCCTGCGCCCTGAAATGCAGCCAGGTGCCGTCGGAGAGTTGCAGCGAGCCGCTCACTTCGGTGGCCTCGCCCGGCGAGCCGAGATGCAGCCGCAGATCCTTGCCGGCCAGGCTCGGCTCCCACACCACCATCTGCCGGTGCATCTGGGTGAGCGCGTCGGAGCGTGCACCCGGCTCGATGGGCTGTCGAAACCAGCCGAGCTTGAAATGTTCGGTGGACGCGTATTCGACGATCCGCGCCCGTCGCGCCGGATCTTCACCCTCCAGCATTCTGGAGACGACCACGATGTGCTCGGAGGTGCGGCGCGCTTCTTCTTCTCGAATGCTGAAGCGACTGGTGCCCTCGTACACGAGGGTGTTGAGACTCAGGCCGATGACGCCCGTCAACGCGACCACCGCGAGCACGCGTCCGACTGCGCCGGGCGGAACCAGTTTGACGCGCATATCAGCCGTGCGTCACATCGGCCGTCAACATGTATCCGACACCGCGCACGGTGACGATCGGGGCCGATTGGCCGGCGCTCGACAGCTTGCGTCGCAGGCGGCTGACGAGCACGTCGATGCTGCGATCCGAGGAATCGCCGAGTCGGACGCGTGACAGCTCGATGAGCCGCTCACGCCCCAGCACACGCTGCGGACTGCCGATGAAGCTCGCGAGCAGATCGAACTCGGCGCCGGTGAGCTCGATGCTGGCGCCGCTCGGCGAGAACACGGCGCGCCGACGCATGTCGACCGCCCAGCCCGCGAATTGCACTCTTTCGGGGCTCGAATCGCTGCTGCCGCTCTCCTGCGGGCGACGACGCAGCACGGCGCGCACTCGCGCGATCAGCTCACGCGTGCCGAAGGGTTTGGGAATGTAGTCGTCCGCGCCCAGCTCCAGCCCGATGACCCGGTCCGTCTCGTCCACCTTGGCGCTGATGAAAATGATGGGCACGTCGCCGCGCGTGCGAATCTCGCGGCACAGGTCGATGCCGTTCTTGCCAGGGAGCATCACGTCGAGAATGATCAGGTCGACCGGGCGCTGCTCGAGTGAATTCCACATCTCCGCCCCCGTGGAAGCCTGGAAAACGGCGAAGCCGTTTTGCTGAAGGGCGCGTGCAATCAGTACTCTAAGTCCCGGATCGTCCTCGACGACGAGGACAGCTGGCGCAGTCATGTGACGTTCAACGGCTCATCCGCTCAATAGAAACCCGCACATCTAGCATGTTCGGACGCCGGTCCGTCAACCGGTTCGGACGCAAATCAGATTTTCGAGGGACCGGGGGAACTTGCGCGACGGACCCCGGGTCTTAGAGCAGTTTGCGCACACTTCACCGCCCGATCCTGCAGCATGTCGCTCAATCCCCGCCTCGGCACCGGCAGAATCCGCTCGCGCAACGACCATGCTGAGGCGCTCCATCGGGCCGAATGGTCGGGCTCGCAGCTGGTGTTCGACCACAGCCACTGGAGCTGCGAAGCCGCCGACCTGCGCTGGTCGGCCCCGCACCACTTGATCGTGCTCACCGAGAGCGGCACGACCGAGCGCACCAAAACCATCGCCGACGGCGAGCTGGTCTACGACGGCCGCGATCAACCCGGCGCGTTGACATTCGTACCCGCCAACGTCGAGCGCGTGGGCGCCTATCGGCACGCCCGACTCAACTACTCGGCGCTGTGGATTGCACCGAACCTGCAACTGGCGGGCTGTGACGATCCGTCCTCGCTGCCTGTTTTCATCAATCGCTCGGATGCTGTGATCCGCACCTTGCTTTGCTCGCTCAGCTCCGACCTGTCGCGCGGCTTCAGACCTGAGACAGTCTATGTCGAGCACCTGGCGGCGTTGGTGTTGATGCGCATCCGTGCGATGGATGGCGCTAAATTGCACACGCGACGTCATGGCAAGCTCGGTGCAAAGACTTTCGCCACCGTGCGCGACTACATCGAAACTCACATTGCCACGGACATCTCGTTGAGCGATCTGGCATCCCTGGTCGGCATGAAGGCAGATACGTTCGCGCGCCGTTTCAAGGCGACCACCGGATTGCCTCCTTATGCCTATGTTCTCGAACGGCGGACGCGTCGCGCGGCAGAGCTGCT
The DNA here is from genome assembly GCF_016801985.1 of Steroidobacter gossypii. GTDB lineage: Bacteria > Pseudomonadota > Gammaproteobacteria > Steroidobacterales > Steroidobacteraceae > Steroidobacter > Steroidobacter gossypii. Next base: position 493,811 of record NZ_JAEVLS010000004.1, read on the forward strand.
CAGCCGGACCGACTTGCCCGTCAGCGTGGTGGCGCATTCGCTGGGCTACTCCAGTCAGAGTCACTTGACAGCCACGCTGCGTCGAACTCATGGAGTGACGCCGCGCGCGTTGCGTGCAGCCCGCGATCCGGAAAACTGACAGTTTTCCGGTTTCCTGAAAGACACGCACCCCCGCGCGCTCGGACACTTGGCTCCGCCACTGATGCGGAGACCTTGATATGTCCGAGCAGGACGACAACGCCCTGTTGACTCGCCGTGCCCTGCTCGAAGGCAGCGCGGCAAGCGCCCTGCTGCTGACCACCGGGATGCCGTTGCGATCCGAAGCTGCGGCCGCCGATGAAGTTTCTTTCGCCGTTCACACGAACGTAGTCACATTGCGCATCAACGCGCACGACTCGACGCTCAATCTCGATAGCCGGACGACGTTGCTGGACGTGCTGCGACATCAGCTCGGCCTGACCGGCGTCAAGAAAGGTTGCGACCATGGCCAGTGCGGCGCATGTACCGTGCTCGTCAATGGCCGGCGCATCAATGCGTGCCTCACGCTCGCCGTGATGCATGAGAACGACGAGATCACCACCATCGAAGGTCTCGCGTCCGGCGAGCGGCTCCATCCGCTGCAGTCGGCATTCATCGCGCACGACGGGTTTCAATGCGGCTATTGCACGCCGGGCCAGATCTGTTCGGCCGCCGGCATGCTCGAAGAAGCGCGTCGCGGCTGGCCGAGCCATGCGACGCACAACCTGTGCGCCGCCAATATTCCTTTGACCGATGAGGAAATCCGCGAGCGCATGAGCGGCAATCTATGCCGCTGCGCCGCCTATCCAAACATCGTGAAGGCCATCGCGGCGGCGGCGCACGAGGCGCGGCAATGAAATCCTTCCTGTATGAGCGCGCCACAACCACACAGCAGGCGGTGGACGCGCTGGCCAAACGGCTGGACGCAAAGCTCATCGCAGGTGGCACCAATCTGCTCGATCTCATGAAGCTCGAGATCGAACAGCCCAGGCACCTCATCGATGTCAACTCGCTGCCGCTTTCGAGCATCGAGCCGTTGCCGGGCGGCGCACTGCGCATCGGCGCACTCGTTCGCAATAGCGATCTCGCGGCCGATTCGAGGATTCGGCGTGAGTATCCACTGCTAAGTCAGGCGCTGCTCGCCGGCGCGTCCGGTCAGATTCGTAACCAAGCGACGACCGCCGGTAACCTGCTACAACGAACGCGGTGTTATTACTTCTACGATCCGCGCATGCCGTGTAACAAGCGTGTTCCAGGCTCGGGCTGTGCGGCGCTGAACGGATTCAATCGCATCCATGCAGTGCTCGGCGCGAGCGACCACTGCATCGCGACGCATCCGTCGGATATGGCCGTTGCTATGACGGCGCTCGACGCTCGAGTAGAGACTTTGAGCGCGGCAGGCGCCCGAAGCTTTCCGATCGATCAGCTGTATCGCCCTCCTGGAAGCACTCCACACGTCGAGACTTCGCTCGCTCAGGGCGAGATGATCACGAGCGTCACACTGCCACCTCCGCCGCCCGGCCGTCAGATGTACCGCAAGGTGCGCGATCGGGCGTCCTTCGCCTTTGCTCTGGTCGCCGTCGCTACAATCATCGACGCCGACAGTGTAGCAGTGCGTAACGCTCGAATCGCCTTTGGCGGCGTCGCGCCCAAACCCTGGCGCGGCATAGTCGCCGAGCAGGCACTTCTATCAGCACGCCCCTCGCGCGACGCGCTCGAACAGATCGCAGAGATCGCGCTTGCAGACGCAAGGTCGCAAAAACACAACGCATTCAAAGTACCGTTGGCGAAACGCACTCTCATGCATGCGATCGCGGAGTCCACGCGCGATGGCTGAAAGGAACATGACATCGAACGATCAGATCGCGAGCAAGAACGGTCCGGGATTTCAGCAGATCGGCCAGCCGCTCGACCGAATCGACGGGCGCGCTAAAGTGACCGGAGCTGCCAGATACGGTTATGAGCATATTGTCAGTGACAAATGCGCTTTCGGTTACATCTTGGGCGCCTCGATCGGCAGAGGCCGCATCGTAGCCATCGACGCCCAGGCGGCAACGAAATCTCCCGGCGTCCTGCTGGTCATGACGCACAAGAATGCCCCAGCGCAGGCTCGCTTTGGCGAGCCCACGACTGCGACACCTCGCGAAGTCTTCACCCGCCCCCGCCCCGTCCTCGGCGATGCGCATATTCGCTATTTCGACCAGCCGATTGCCCTGGTCGTGGGTGAAACCTTCGAGGCCGCACGCGCCGCGGCCGGATCGATCGACGTTCGCTATGAAAGGCTGCAAGGCGACTTCGAGCCCGAATTGTGCGCGGCGACCTATCGCCCGGAGCGAACCAATGCGGGGTTTGCAACGGACACCTCCGCTGGCGGTTTCGCCAAGGCCTTCGCGCAAGCGCCCGTCAAGGTCGATGCGACCTACACCACGGCGTTCGAAAGTCACAATCCCATGGAGCCGCATGCAGCCATCGCGCAGTGGGAAGGCGATCGGGTCACCATTTACACCGGAACGCAGACGCTTGCGAACGTGCGAGCGTGTGTCGCTGGCACGCTGCAGATCCCGCTCGATAGCGTCAGAGTCGTGAGTCCCTTCATCGGCGGCGGGTTCGGGTCCAAGCTCATTGCGCATGCCGACATCATGCTGGCTGCGCTTGCTGCGCGAGTCTTGCAACGGCCAGTGAAAGTTGCGATGACACGGCAGCAGATGTTCGCTAACGCCGGCCATCGGCCCCTGTCGATTCAGCAGGTACGACTGGGCGCCGATCGCGACGGCAAACTTATCGCCATCGGTCACGAGGTGTGCTCTTCGACAGCTCGGTTCGAGGAATTTACCGAGCAAACCGGGGTGTTCACGCGCTCGCTCTACGCCGCCGATCATCGCGTGACGCGACACCGGCTGATGCGACTCGACACCAATCGTGGCGAATGGATGCGTGCGCCGGGCGAAGCGCCGGGCATGCTTGCTGTGGAGTCGGCAATGGATGAGCTCGCGCATGCTTTGCAACTCGATCCCATCGAACTGCGGATTCGTAACGAGCCCAATCTGGATGGAACGAGCCTGGATCCGGACCGCGGCATTCCCTTCTCGAGTCGCAATCTCATCGAATGCATGCGGCGCGGAGCTCGTTTGTTCGGATGGGAAAGACGCAGCGCTCGCCCCGGTGCAATTCGTGAGGGTCGCAAGCTCATCGGCCACGGGATGGCTGCGGCGATTCGTCCCAACTACATCGGCCCGAGTCGTGCTCGCGTCGTCCTGGAGCCTCGCGGGACGCTTCGAGTGCAGCTCGATATGACCGATATCGGCACAGGCACTTACACCATCCTGACGCAGATTGCGGCGGACGTGATGCAGATGCCTCCAGCCTCCATCAAGGTCGAGCTCGGTGACAGCCAGTTGCCAACGACCGCCGGATCCGGCGGCTCGTGGGGCGCGGCGAGCGCCGGCTCCGCTGTGCACGACGCGTGTACAAAGTTGAAGCGTCAGCTGCTGGATCTGCCCGGAATCCCGCCGGGCGGTTTGCAAGCCGAAGGGTCCGTCACCCGCAGTGCTGAATACGACCGCTACTCTCAACACGCGTTCGGCGCTCACTTCGCCGAAGTTGCCGTCGATCTCGACACCGCGGAAATTCGCGTTCGCCGCATGCTCGGCGCCTTCGCCGCCGGCCGCATCTTGAATCCCAAGACGGCGCGATCGCAGATCGTCGGCGGAATGATCTGGGGCATCGGCGCGGCGCTGATGGAGCAGACCCTGCTCGATCCGCTTCATGGCGCCTTCATCAATCACGACCTCGCGGAATATCACATTCCGGTGAATGCGGACGTCGGGCAGATCGACACGGTCTTCATCGAGGAAGTCGACGAGCGCGCCAATGTCTTCGGCAGCAAAGGCATCGGCGAGCTCGGCATCTGCGGCGCCGGCGCGGCAGTCGCCAATGCCGTCTTCAATGCAACCGGAATTCGAGTTCGCGAGTTCCCCATCACACTCGAGAAGTTGCTGCCGTTTCTTCCCGGCTGATTTCGGAGTCATGTCATGCTGAATCGTCGCGCAGTGATGCAGGGCCTGGCGGCAACGAGCTTGCTCGCCGGCGCTCGCAGCTGGAGCGAGCAACGGCCTTCCAGGCCCACAGGCTCGCAGGCCTGGAACGTCGAAGCCATCGCCTATCACGATCTCAAGCGGCGTCCCGGCTTCAAGATGACGCTTCTGGAGCGTGACCGCCGCTGGTATCTGTACACCGGCTGCTTCTGGCATCGCGGTTGGAACATTCTGGACGTCACCGACCCCGCGCGTCCGGAGTTGGTGAACTTCCTGGAAGGACCGCGGAACACATTCACGTTGCAAGTGGACCTGGCCGACAACACCCTCATCACCGGCCTGGAAAAAGGGCTTGAAAATGCGCCGTGGGGCCTGGATCCGCAGGGCTCTTATGAAGAAGGCGTGCTGCTGTGGGATCTCACCGATCCCATCAAGCCCCGGCAAGTGGGTCACTACCGAACTGGCGGGCGCGGCACGCATCGCAATGCCTATCAAGGCGGCCGCTACATGCATCTCGCCGCCGGCGCATCCGGATACAGCGGAAATATCTACTCGATCGTCGACATCCAGGACCGCGCGCATCCGCGCGAAGTCGGTCGATGGTGGGCGCCCGGACAGGAAAGCGCTCGGGATGCTGGCGCTGCGCGCACCGAGCGAGAGCAGGCGACATCGCACGGCATGTGTCACATCGAAGGCAAAGACGTCTCGCTGCATGGGCCGGCGGTGATCGAAGGCAATCGCGCCTGGTTGCCCTATGGCGCGGCCGGTCTCATTGTGCTGGACATCTCGGATGTGAGACAGCCGAAACAGATTGCTCGGATTCCATTCAGCCCGCCGTTTCATTCGACCTTCGGCGTGCACACCGTCATGCCAGTCGCCGAACGGGGCGTTGCCTATGTCAGCTCGGAAGATACTTCGTATGGCAAAGGCGCCGCGCACTTCGCGGGCATCGTGGATATCCGTGAGCCCACTCGCCCCACGCTCATCTCGCTGTTTCCAGAACCGATTCCGCCCGCAGGCGCCAGCTATCGAAGTTTCTCCGAGCGCCCGGGCTGGAGCGGCCCGCACAACACCAACCAGTTGCAGCACAATCCCGCAGTCCAGAAACAAGGCGACCTGTTCTACATGGCGCACTTCAACGCGGGCCTGCGGATCTACGATGTCTCACATGCCCGTCTGCCGCGTGAAGTCGGCTGGTTCATGCCGCCCGATCCGACCGAGCGACTCGGCCCCATGCCGCAGGGGCCCCTGGTGACGCAAACCGAGGATGTGCTGGTCGACCGTCGAGGCAACATCTTTATCACCGACAAGAACCAGGGGCTCTGGGTGCTCCGTTATACCGGCCCGCGCGCGCCGTAGAGGATTGCAGAGGTCGAGCCGGGGCCAACACAGCCTGCGCGGGTGTTGGATCGAGCGGATCAGTCGATCAAGTCGCAGTGGTAGATGACGCGCCAGAAGCGGCGCCGTGTATGGGTGCTTTGGCTGCAGTGCGCCGAGCGTTGAGCCCGTGCTTCTTGAGCAGCGTTTGTACGTGGCTTCGATTCATGCCGATATTGCGCGCGAGGTTGGTCACGCTGAAGTTCGCCTTCGCCAGACACTCCTGCAGATAGATGCGCTCGGCTTCATCGCTCGCCTTGCGCTTGGCGTCGAGCAGCGACGTCGCTGCCGCGTCAGGCTCGGCTTGTACAGCGCGCTCCGGCACTCGGCTGCGCACATTCTCCGGCAGATGCTCGATATCCGCGGTGTCGGCGGCCAGGCAGGAGATGCGAAAGATGATATTGCGCAGCTCGCGAATGTTGCCCGGATAATCGTAAGCATCGAGGAAGCTCGTCAGCCGTCGCGACAACTTCACCGGCTGCCGCTGCAGCCTCGCCGCCGCCTCGTTGGCGAGATATTCGATCAACAGCGCAATCTCGTCGCGGCGTTCGCGCAGTGCCGGCAAGGTGAGATGAATGATGCTGAGTCGATAATAGAGATCTTCTCGAAACGCGCCGGCCTTGCACATCTCCAGGAGATTCTTGTTGGTGGCGGCGACGATGCGAGCGTCGACGCTGATGACCTGGTCGGAACCGACGCGCTGAATCTCGTTGGATTGCAGAACGCGCAGCAGCTTCACCTGTCCGATCAGAGGCAGCTCGCCGATTTCGTCCAGGAAGATGGTGCCGCCGTTGGCAGCTTCGAATTTGCCCGCGCGATCGGCGCTCGCGCCCGTGAACGCCCCACGCTTGTGGCCGAATAACTCGGACTCGAGCAGATTCTCGGGAATCGCTCCGCAATTCACGGTGATATACGGACGCTCCGCGCGGTTGCCGTTCGCGTGGATGACTTTCGCCATCAACTCCTTGCCTGTGCCGCTCTCGCCATCGATGAGCACGGGCAGATCGGTACGCGCGGCCTTCTCGGCAATCTCCAATGACTCGATCAGCTTCGGGCTGTCGCCAAATACGCCTTCGAACTGAAAATCTCTCTCCAGCAGCGCATGCCGACGTTGCGCGACGCTCAGGTTGCGAGGCGTCGAGGCGCTCGCCTTGACGAAGCGCTCCGTGTGCGAGAGCCGCAACACTTCCTCGCGCAGCGTGGTGCATTGATTCAGGAGCTTGTTGATCTGCGGCCGGTCGAGACTCTGCGCCCAACGCAAGGTGGAGCGCAGAATCTCGATCTTCTCCAGCAAGGCTGCATAGGAAATCGTCGTCTCGGGCTGCAAGTCGACGGTCTTCATTGCGGCCATGGCTTGAGCTCCGATCACATGATCTCGAGCCGGTGCTCGCTGGCCTGCGCCGCCAGCCATTGCTCCTTGAGCAGGCGACGGATCTCCGACTTGGTGTCCTCGTCCAGCGTGGCCGGCCGCTTGTCGTTGATCATGAAAATCTCGAAGCAGGTGCCATCCGCGGAGGCGAACGGCCCGAGAATCTCACCCGGCTTGGCATGGAACACTTTGGCCTCCACATCGCCGCGCAAGGCGCCGCGCAGCACGCTGCCGATATGACCGCCTGAGCTGCGCGTATCGGCAATGGAGTGCTCCTGTGCGAGCCCGGAGAACTGTTCCGGCTCGTCGCTCAGGATCGCCATGATCTCCCTGGCGGTGCCTTCGGACTCCACCACGATGTGACTCACGTCGATGCTGTCGAACTGCGGCGAGTTCAGACGGAAGAACTGCTCCACCTTCTCCTCGGTGACCACCTGTTCCATCATCTTCTCGAAGCACAGCATTTCGGTCACGAACTGCTCGTACTCCTCGGGCGTGACCTTCAAGCCTTCCAGGTAACGCCGCATATCCACCGCGCGGTGCAGCCCATTCACGCGGCGGATCTGGTCGGCGCGCTCCTGAACCGCTTCGGGCGTCAGCCGGATGCCGAGTCGCCTGGCCGAATGCACCGCGAGCTTTTCCTGGACGACATCATCGATGAGCGCGTCGAACCGGCCGCTCAACTTCAGCAGCTTGACGAAGCTGTCGGAGCTGATGATCTCGTCATTGATGCGAATGAGATTAGTCATGACGATCACTCCCCGAGAAATGTAACTTGGAAATAAACATCCATCGCGGACATCGCTACTGTGATCCGTCCTCGCGCGTTCGTCCAGGCCGTCTAAAGTGCATGTTCGGTTGCAAGGGCTCGATCGGCAGCGGACGAAGATGCGCCGACCATCGATTGCTGGCGGCGCGCATGCCGGTGGCGCTGTGCCTGGTGTGCAGCAGGAAGAATGCGGTCGTTTGTTTCGGCCAAAGCTTGCGTGCGCCGAGACCGATGATCGCGCGCATCGCCTCGCGATCCAGCTCGATGCTCTGTTCGAGGTCCGCAATGATGAGCTCGCTCATGACTCCCCCCTCGCTTGCGCCGTCGATGACGGTTTCATTCCAACATCGCGAGCGAATCGTGTTGGCGCCGACCCAACTGCCCGAGCTGCGTGGCCGCCGCGCCGCGTTGCACGAATGTTTGCTCGCTCAACTATTTCTCCGCTCGCATCAGCCACCTATAAAAATCATTCGGCTCCGTGACAGCCCCTGGCATGCCGCCTGCAATTTCCTGGTCAAGCGCGACGCAAAGCGCTTTGACGGCAACCCACTCAACCACTTGTTCCGGAGTTACTGACATGAACACTTTGAGCATCAACGACATCAACGTTTCTGAAGCCCTCGATCGCGCGGCGATGACCGAACTGAACGGCGGTAGCGCGTATCACTACAAGGGCGCCACGATCTACACCAGCGCCTGGAGTGGCTACACGCTGATGTCCGCGCAGTACCAGGGCTACGCCTACCACGACGGCGGCTGGGCCCGTAAGTACTCCGAAACCTGGCGCCGTACTCGAGTCCAGACGGAGTACAGCTACTGGGATCACTTCGTGAAGTAAGCCTCGCGCTCGTCGCAGGGCGGAGGTCCGAAAGGACCTCCGCCTTTTTGTTTGCAACCGGCTCGAATCACAACGAAGCGACCGCCCTTACGCCGCGCTCATCATCTGCTTCTGCACCAGCTGGTGATACATGCCTCGCCGCTCGATCAGCTCGGCATGCACGCCTTCCTCCACGATGCTGCCGTTGTAAAGCACCAGGATCTTGTCCGCATTCATGATCGTGCTCAGTCGGTGCGCGATGACGATCGAGGTGCGCCCCTTCAGCACGTCCTGCATGTTGCGAAGAATGTTGCTTTCGGATTGGCTGTCGAGCGCCGAGGTGGCCTCGTCCAGAATCAGCACCCGAGGATCGTGATACAGCGCTCGGGCGATGCACAGGCGCTGCGCCTGCCCGCCCGACAGGCCCATGCCTCGCTCGCCGACGACCTGCTCGTAGCCGAGCGGCATGGCGCTGATGAAGTTGTGAGCATCGGCCATCTTGGCCACCTCGACCACTCGGCGTCGGTCGGGATTCTCGTCGCCGGCCGCGATGTTCTCGGCCACCGTACCCGAGAACAGCAGATTGTTCTGCATCACATAGCCGAGCTGCGCCCGGTAATATTCCTTCTCGACCAGCTTCATGTCGTAGCCGTCGACATAGATGGTGCCTTCGCTCGGTCCATAGAAGCCCGCAATCAGCTTGGCCAGGGTGGTCTTGCCGGAGCCGCTCTGGCCCACGATGGCGACCAGCTGGCCGGGCTCGACGGCGAAGCGCAAGCTCTCCAGCACGAAACGACTGTCGTTGCCGCCGTAACGGAAGAACACGTTGTCGAAGCGGATGTCGCCCTTGAGATCGGGCAGCATGATGCGCGATTCGATGTCCTGCGGCCGCTGTTCGGGCTCCAGATCCAGCACATCGCCCAACCGCTCCATCGCAACCCCGGTCTCCTGCAGCTGATCCCACAGGCCGATCAGGCCCATGACGGGCGAGATGGCGCTACCCATCAACATGGTGAACGCGATCAGCTGGCCGATGGACAGCTCACCGTTCAGCACCTGTGTGGCGCCGATCCACAGAATCACGACCGAGCCGGCCGCGCTCAGCAGTTGTCCGGTGAATCCCACCAGCAGGTCGAAGCGCTGCGCGCGGTACTGCACATCCAGCGCTTTGGCGTAGCGGCCTTCCCAACGCATGCGCATCGGGCGCTCGATGCCCATGGCCTTGACCGTCTCCGCGCCGCTGAGCGTCTCCATCAGCACCGACTCGGCGTCGGTGGACGTCTCGAACGAGCGCCGTGCGTATTGTTTGATTCTTGGCGTCACCAGCACGGTGAGCACCCCGAGCGGCACCATGAAGGCGATCAGCAGCAGGGTCAGCTTGACGCTGTAGAGAAACATCACGAAGAAGTAGATGAACGCCATCAGCGCGTTCAACAGGGTGCTCACCGTCGACTCGGTGAGGAAATTGCGCACCTTCATGTTCTCCTGGAACCGCGCAAAGATGTCGCCGGTGCGTCGTTTGTTGAAAAAATCCAGCGGCAACGACAGTGTGTGCCGGAAGAACTGCGAGATCATCTCGAAATCGAGATTGCGCCGGATGTAATTGGCCAGAAAGCCGCGCATCAGCGTAGTCAGCTTGGTGAACACGTGGGTGATGATCAAGCCCACGATCAGCACGTGCAGCAGATTGATATTGTTGTGGACCACCACGCGATCGAGGATGTTTTGCACGATGATGGGCGGTGCGACGCCCAGCAGCTCGATCACCAGAGTGGCCATGGCCACGTAACCCAGCACGCGCTTGAACGGCTTGAGGTAGCCGACGAAGCGCATCCACGGCGACTGGTCGGCCCGAGTCGGCGAAAAGTCGGCGCCCGGCGTGAACACCAGACAAGTGCCGGTCCAACCCTTCTCGAAATCCGCGGCGTCCATTTTCGCGAAGCCGCGGCCCGGGTCGGCAACCCACACGTGTTGTTTCGACACGCCGTAAACCACGATGTAGTGGTATCCCTCCCAGTGCGCGATGAATGGCAACTCGAAGCCCAGCATGGAGTCGTATGTGCACTTCATGCCGCGAGCATTGAACCCCAGCGACTCGCCCACTCGCGCGAGACTGTCGAGCGTGGCGCCCTCGGTCGTGACATTCGCCATCTCGCGCAATTTTCCTAGCGTGATGCCGATGCCATAGCGCTTGCAGATCATGGCGAGGCAGGCGGCGCCGCAGTCGGCTTCTTCCGCTTGTTCCACCAGCTCGAAGCGCGGCAGAACTTTCTCTCCGGCGCCGGCGCGACCGGTGAAGTCGAGCAACAAGCGACGGCCTCTGCGTCCGGCGAGTTGTTTCTGTCGCTCGAGCTCACGATCGGCGGTCTTGATCCTGTTTTCCAGGAATTCCTTGATCTGCGGCTTGCGCTCCAGCAGCAGCCGCAACGTGTCGGTGGGAATCACCAGCAGCACCGAATCGGTTTCAGCGATCACCGAAGCCGGCTGCTCGCCGGCATTGAGCGCCGCGGACTCACCGAAGAACTCGCCTTGCCGAGCAGTGCCGATGGAATACTGTGTGCCTTGTTCTTCGCGCGTGATCCTGACTTTGCCTTGCCGCACCACATAGAGTCGGCGGTCTTCGGAGGATCCTTGCGTCAGCACGGTGGCGCCCGCTTCCACACGCTTGACGCCGAGACTGCGCACCAGCTGCGCAAGTTCAGCCTGCTCCACCTTGCCTTTGAGATCGAACAGGCGGCTGACCGCACCGCCGGCCATGCGTATCGCTGTGTAGCTGGTGAGAAACGTCGCAGCATCCTTGTTGTTGGCGAGCACGGGTGCGATGGCCTCGCGCGACAGGAACAGAATCTCGGTCTTGGCGGAGGCGCGGGCCGAAACGTCGTGGACATGCTCGCGCAATGCGCCGATCTCGGCCACCACATCGCCCGCCTTACGCACGCCCTGGCTGACTTCCTTGCCATTGTCGTCACTGAACAGCCGGACGCTGCCCGAGCGCACCACGTACAAGCCGGTGTTCTTCTGTCCCGCCTCGAACACGGGTTGTCCGAACTCGTACCAGTGCGAATCCACATACGTCGCCAGCTGCTGCAGATCGGCGGCGGTGAATGCGGAGAACATCTCGACCGTGGCGAGAAATTCGACCACGGCGTCATCGGCCAGCGAGCGGAGTTCTTTCATGAGAGTCATCCGACGGAGTTTCGCAAGGGATCGAGCGCCAGATCGATCAGGCGCCGATGGTCGACCACGATCTCGACCTTGACTGCCATTCCGTAGCGAACCGGCGTCGGCACTTCATTGACCAGGAAGTGATCCCGCTCGAGCCCGACGCGCGCCTTGTAGACGATCTGTTTGGTGTCGCGATTGGTGGTCGAGGCCGGCGCGATGTGCTCCAGCTCGCCCTGCAGGACACCGTAACGTTGAAATGGAAACGCATTCACCTTGACTCGCACCGGCATGCCGGGCTTGAGGAACGCTCGATCCCGCTCGTGGATTTCGATGTCGAGCACCTTTCTCGAGCCCTTGGGCGCGATCAGCACGACCGGGGTTTTCTCGTCGACTTGGGCGCCTACATCGGTGAACGTCACCGCGGTGACCACGCCATCGACGGGCGCGCGGACGCGCATGAAGTTGTCCTCGTCGATGTCATCGTAGCTGACGCGCGACGCCGCTCTGGCCTTGGCTCGCGCCAGTCGGAAATCGGTTTCCGCCTGCTCCTCCTCCTGAGTCATGCGCACCAGCATGTTCTCGAACTGAGCCTGCGACGCGATCAGTTCCTGGGATTTCTTTTGCAGCTCGGCTTTGCGCTTGTCGTACTCCTGCATCAAGGTCACTTCGAACTCGCCGAGCTCGCCCTCGGCCAGTTTGTAGTCCAGGGTTTTCTCACGCAGCATATTGCGCTTCTCTTCCACTTGATCGCGCGACAGGCCGCCGTTGCCAGGCGAGTTGAACAAACGCTCGTGTTGATCCACGACACGCTGCGCCTGATCGCGTTCGGCGGCCGCCTTCGCCAATTTGGCGCGCGCCTTCTCCAGTTTCAGCTGTTGCTCTTCCGACAGCTTCGCCACACCCTCCGCTGCGCGCCAGCGATGATCGCGCTCATCGGCGGCGATCTTGGCCTTGAGCGCCTCGAGATCTTTTTCCATGGCTTTCTTTTTCAGCGGAAACATTTCTCTGCCGCGCTCCGCCGCGGCCAGATGCACGGCCGCCTGCGACGCTTGCCCGGCCAGCTCGATGGCGCTCGGCGAATTGATGCGAGCCACGACATCGCCCTTCTCGATCGGCATGCCCTCGGTCACATACACGTTGACCAGCTCGCCCTTGAGCGGCAGATACACGCCCTGCTGTTCGAGCTCGGGCTTCACCACGCCCTGGCTCTGCACGATCACATCGGCCTTGCCGAAGAACGACCAGAGCACGGCGGCGATCAGCAGCCCGAACAGCACCAGGATGGTGCCGCGGATCAATCTCGAGGGTTGATCGGTGAGAATCGCGACGCCTTCCGGACCGTGGTCCTCGAGGAAACGATTCAGTCCTTTCTTGGATCGGTAGTAGACTGTACCCATAACGATTGCTCCGAGATCTCCGGCAGCAGATCCAGTTTCGCGTGCAGCAGCACCGGCTCCAGCACGATGTCCAGATCCTGCAACCAGCGCCGTTGGCGCTGCACTTCGTCGGCGACGTCCCGCTGCAGCGTCTGCCACTCCGGAGGCGCCTGCATTTGCAGCATCTGATAAGTTCGTGCGCCCGTGCTGATCTCTCGATAGGCGCTGGAAAGACGCTTGGCTTGAGCGGAGAAGCGCGGCGAGACGCGCTCTTCCACGCGAATCACGCCCGAGATGCCGCCAGCGGTTTGATATTCGCTCCAATGACCGCGAGCGCGATCCAGCGTTCGATCCAAGCGCGGCAATACCTGCTCGCGATGAGCGACAAAGTCCGCCTCCAGCGCGCGAATCAAATGTTCGTCTTCATTCGGTCGCAGCCCGGACCACATCACGAGCAGGCGGTCGTAGTAACCATCGGTCCCCTTGGCCGCGCGTAGAGCGTTGTAGTCGGCGCCGATCTTTTCATAGCGATCGATCTGCCGGGCGGCCACTTCACCCCAGGGCGCATCCTTCACCGACTTCAACGTAGCGATGGCCTCATCGTGTTTGCCCGCATTCCAGGCGGCCGCGGCTTCGGCGTGCTTGGCGATGATCTCGGCAGGCGGTAGCTGTTTCTCCAGCCAGATATCGACGTGCTCTGCGAAGACGGGCGTGCGGAACTGCGCGGTCCGGCTCAAATGCACCAACTGCAGCAGCTCTTTCTGACGAATCAGTTGACTCAGCGTGTCGTAGCGAGCGAGGTCGTCGCGCAGTGCGTCGACGCCGATCACGCGCGGATAGTTGGCGGCGAATTCGTTGATCAGCTTGCCGATGGCGCCGCGATCATCCCGCCGTAAGGCGGCTTCGATGGAGGTACGCAGTTGTCCGATGGCCTTCACGTAGATCGCGTTGTCGCTGCGCAGACTGGTCAGGTAGCTGAAAACGCGGGTGTGGATCGGCTCGAAGTGCGGCTCGCGCGTGACCATCTGATCCATGATTTGCTGGTGTCTGAAGCTGTTGGCGCGCCACTCGTCCACCAGCGCCGTGATCACCGGCTCGTGTCGGAACATGGCGATCGGGGAATTGGCACCGCCGCGCTCGGCGATGTGCGCTTCCACTCTGCCTGCCCACGCGAGTGTGTCGATCATCTGCTGACCGCGCGGAATGAATGGATATTGCTTGCGCTGAGCGGCAAGGAACTGGTCCGCGGCGGTGAAGTTTTCCTGCTCCATGAACTTCATCCACGTCGGCACGATCGCTTTGGTCAGCGCTTCTTCGGCCCAGGCGCCCGCCTCGAAATCGTCGCTACTGTGCTCGAGATATCGGTTGGCCACCTTGGCGCTCTCGGTGTATTGGCCCTGAGCAAGCAGATCCTTGATACCGCGGCGGTCCATGCCGATGAGATAAGTGATGGCGGCGGCGATCACGATTGCGCCGAGCACGATCGCCGCACCCCATGCGGCACGCCGGCTGACCGAGCCGCCTCCACCGAGTGCGCGCCAGACCTGTCTGAGCATCAGCTGATATTTTCGGATCCCGGTGGGAGGTGCGCGCAGCTGCTGCACCTCAGCCGTCCTGGCCACGCTGCTGCTCTCGCTCGTTCCTCCTACAAACTCGTCGTCCGCGCAAAAGACATTGATGAACGAGTCCGCGGAACTGACGAAGCGTGTGCGATTTGTGCCAGCGCGCGATTCGACCGGAGACGGCTCGCTTGGCATGGCCTGCTCCGGTTGATCAGCGACGACAGCCTCATCGGCGAATGCGACGGGTTCCGCCGCTTCGGCCGCAATCGCCGGCTCTGGACGGCGCATCACCGTCCCGGCGAATTGAGTGGGCTCATGCAGGACTTCGATCCGAGCCTTGTAAGAAAACTGTGGATCGCCGAACGCGATCACGTCGCCGTTGGACAGCGGGCGTGCGCGCTCGTCGAGCCTGGCTCCCGAGACGAAGGTGCCATTGGAGCTGCCTAGGTCCTCGATGCTGACGCGTCCGCCTCTGATCGCGATCACTGCGTGTCGGCGTGACAGACGACGCCAGGCCGCGGGCAAGCGTTCCTTGTAGTGCTCGAACTCGCCTTCGTTGCGTGAAATCAAAAATGGAAAGCGCTCGATGGCGATCGCATCCAGCCCGCCTGCCGGATCCTCCGGCACCAAGGTGAGGCGCAGCGCTGGCGCTTTGTCGACCGCCTGCTCGGTGGCCGAGTGAATCTCCACCCGAAACTCCACAGCCTCGCCGAACGTGATGCGATCGTTGTTTCGCAACGTGGCGGCGACGTTGTGCTTCAGCTCGCGCTCGTTGACGCGCGTGCCGTTGCGACTGCCCAGATCGGTGACGAAGACCTTGCCGCCTTCCTGGAACACACGCGCGTGGCGACGCGACAGGTTCTCCGCCGCCTCCCCCAACCTGGACGCGAACGGCTCTTCGTTTCTACCGATTGCGAACAGATCGTCGACGATGTCGATGTCGCCCACGCGCGGGTGAGAGATAGGTTTGAGGATGACTTTCATGATCGGACCATCATGAGTGGATGGCAGCGGCGCACTCATACGAGCTCGCTCGCGCTCACTTTTCACTCTGGGAAACTTTGACTTTGGGCTCCACCCCGGGCCGTGCCGACTCCCAGCCGCCGCCCAGCGCTTTGTAAAGCGTGACGGTGTCGGTGAGCACCAGCTGATACATCGACAGGATCTCCTGCTGCGCGGCCAGCAGAGTCCGCTCGGTATCGAACACCTCCAGCTGCGACACCAGCCCTTCACGCAGACGCGCGTCCTGCACGTTGCGCACCACTTGCAGATCGGCGACTTGCGCTTCGAGCTCTTTGATCTGCTGGCGCCGCGCATTCAGATTCACCAGCGCGATCTCGACTTCTTCGTAAGCTTCCAGCACGGTCTTGCGATATTCCTCTCGCGCAATGCGCACGTCCGCTTCGTTGAGCTTCACATCGATCTTGAGATCGCGATCGAACAGCCCGGCCCAGGACGCGGCCAGGCCGAACGTCCAGGTATTGATCACGGTGGAGACGAAACTGGTGCCGGTCTTGGCCGCGCCGGTGAGCGAGAAGGTCGGCAAGCGCGCCAGGCGAGCCTTGCCCACCAGGTGGTGCGCCTGGAGCACGTTGTATTCCGCCTTCAATACGTCGGGCCGCCTCGCCAGCACATCGGCGGGCAACACTTCGGGCATTTCGATGATCCGCACACTGTCGCGCAGGCTGCCGACCGGCACGGACAACTCGCCCGCCGGCACACCGAGCAAGGTGGCCAGCTTCAGCTCGGACTCGGTGCGTCCGCGCCGCAGTTCGATCAAACGATTTTGCAGACCATTGATCTCGGCCTTTTGCGAGCGGATCCTGGTCTCGGGCACCATGCCCTCCTTGTGCTGGGCATAGTAGATGTCGAGCAGTTGCTCGGCCTGGCGTTTCGAATCGACCTGCTGCGCGATCTGCTCATCGAACTGGCGGATCTGGAAATAACGTTCAGCGACACTCGCGATCAGAGTGAGCTGCGTGCCGCGCCAATCCATCTCGGTGGCGCGATAGCGCGCGTCGGCGGCCTGCATGTCCTTGCGGATCTTTCCCCAAAGATCCAGCTCCCACGTCAAGGCCGCACCCAGCGACTCCGTTTCGCGTGTGGTGGCGGATTTCTGGTTGTTACTTTTGCCGCGCGCGATGCTATCGGCTGGCGACACTGCCAGCTTGGGCGTCTGACTGAACCGATCCTTGCCCAGCTGGATGCCGGCGCGATCCAGGCGCAGCGCCGCAATGCGCATGTCCAGGCCTTGATCGATGGCGCGTTGAATGAGCTGGAGCAGATAAGGATCGCCGAAGCCATGCCACCAGTCCGGTTGAATCACCTCGGACGTGGAGATCTCGCGACCTTCCAGGTGCGACCACTGCGGCTTGTCCGCAACTTCGGGACGCTCGTACGCGGGGCCCTGGATGGTGCCGCAACCGGCGGCGCCCATGAGCACGGCGCTAGCCACGAAGGAAGCGGCGAGTGTCGGCCATCGAATCCTTTCGACGCGATCGAGCGGACCACGTTGATTCACGGTCGTTACCCCATTTCCCCGAGTCCCTTCGGTTCGATGATTTGTGATGGCGGCAGCGATGCGCCACATGTGAGGTGACCAGCATAGCGAGCCGCGCAGCTCGTCACCACTGGTCGTTCGATTTAGTTTCTATATCACTTTCTGTGTCGGTGAGAGTCGCACGAGATTTTGTTTTGATCGCGATGCAAGATGATGTTCTCGCCCGCTCATTTGGCCACTTCTATTTTTGTTACACTGCTCACACGATATTTCATTGGCACTGCACACGAGCTCCACGTGCACGAGCTGAGCACCGAACTCGGAAGATTCATTGGCGGCGCGATCACTCTGGATCAATTGCGCGCGGTGTTTCGCGCCTATCTCCTACAACATCCGCGCGAGCGCGAATCGCTCTCGCATTGGCTTCGCAATACCGTCGAAGAAGGCCGACTGTCGGCGACTGTCTGGTTGACCTTGAGAGATCTGTTCGAGTCGCCGGAACAGTTCAAGACCGAGTACGCAGGTGCGACTCGCGACCTCGGTAGTGAGACTGCTCACGCCCGTAAGTCCGTCCATGCCAAGCCGCCGCTGTTCGATGAGTCGCCGAAGGTCTCGTACGACACGCTCGTACCACAGATGGTGGTGAAGGATCGGTTTGTGCTGGTCGAGAAGCTCGGCAGCGGCGGCATGGGCCAGGTGTTCAAGGCGCGCGATCGGCGACGCGAGGAGGCACACGATCGCCAACCTTTCATCGCACTCAAAGTGCTGAATAAAGAAGTCAGCGCGCATCCCGAATCGTTTATGGCGTTGCAGCGCGAAGCACGTCGCGCCAGCACCCTCGCCCATCCCAACGTCGTCACGGTCTATGACTTCGATCGCGACGGCTCGCACATCTTCATGACGATGGAGTATCTCGAAGGTCGCGCGCTGGATGATTTCATCGACGAACGTTGCGCCGACGGCGGCCTGCCGCTCGCCGAGGTGCTGCCCATCATCCGTGGTGTGGCGGCGGCGCTGGAGTACGGACACCAGAAGCGCATCGTGCACTGTGACCTGAAGCCAGGAAACATCTTTATCTGCAAGGACGGCACGGTGAAGGTGCTCGATTTCGGCATCGCCCGACTGATTCACCCTACGGACACTCGCAGCGAACAGACCTTGTTCGACCCGGCGCAGGTGCTGCACGGTTTGACTCCGGCGTACGCTTCGTTGGAGATGTGGAAGCAGGCAGACCCGGATCCGCGCGACGACATCTACGCGCTCGCGTGTGTAACTTATGAGTTGCTCTCCGGGCAACACCCCTTCGATCGACAGTCCGCCAAGATCGCCCATGAGCGCAAGCTTGCGCCGAAGCGCATTGAATCGCTGAGCCGCACGCAGTGGGAGGGTTTGAAACGAGGGCTCGCCGTCCTTCGCCAGGACCGCACGCCCACCGTCAGCGAGTTCATCAGCAGCTTCACGCCGCAAAGCCGTCTGAAGAAATATGCGGTTCCGGGCGCGGTGGTCGGCGTGCTCGTCACCGTCGCCGCCGTGGCGGTGAGCGCCCGCTACTATCGTGTGGCGGTGGAAGACTCCACGATGGAGGTCCTGCAGTGTGCGCAGATTCCCAAGCCCGCCGCGCCCCAAACGGAAGGTTCGCAGCCGCCGCCCACCCCCGAACAGCAGCGGGAGATCGAGGACCATCTCGCGCTGGCCAAGGATTTCATGCTCGACGCCACGCCGGCAACGCGCATCGAAGATCTCAAATACATCCTCAGCGACGGCCCCAACAGCGTCAATGACATTCTCAATGGCGTGCTGCGGCTCCACCCCACCGATGCGCAGGCGCTACAGTTGAAGGCGGATGTCGCGAACTTATATGCGGAGCGAGCGCGCGTGCTATCGGGCCAGCAGCGCGTCACCGAGGCGCTGGATCTGGTTCGCTATGGCCGCCAGGTGCTGCCCTCGAGCCAGGAACTGTTCCGACTCGAGCAGAGCATCTGTCGGATGGATGCTCTGGCTCGAAACCAACATTAGATCCCGCGCAGCCAAAGTCGCGCCTTGCGCAAGCGAGGCTGAAAAGCGCCGGGGGGCGACTTTCAGCAATCAAAATTGTCCGCGGACGCCGCCTGCGATCGAGTTGCCGTTGAGGTTCGCGGCGCCCAGCAGCGCTTCGTAGAAGAGATAGAACTGCACACGGCGTGGCAGCGTAGCTGAAACGCCGACGCTCGCCACCGCATAGTCGGCATCGGCCTGATCGGTCAGCATGGTGAAGCACGAGATCGCACAGCCAAAATCCTGCGCGCCTGACGCGTTGACGAGCAGCGAATCTTCGAGCACGTACTTGGCTCGAACCGCACGCACGTCGTCGTCGAATTCGTGATGCCATTCGGCGCGCAGACTCGGCACCAGGACGCCGAAGGTGCGACTGATGGGCCGCGAGAACGCGATGCCGACGATGGATCGTTTGGATTCGATGGACTGGTCGTCGTAACGCAGCGCCAGGCCGCCGCCGCTGATATCGTTTTCGGCGAACCCATCCATGTCCACATCGCGATAACTCGCGCTCACCGAAGGCGTGATGTCCCAGCCGGCCACATTGAATTCGTAGCCCACCGTCAATCCCAACGCGACGTAATCGCCGTCCGGGCTGCCCGTCAGCCTGCGGCGCGCGCCACAACCGGTGCAAGCTGCGTTGGCGCTGTCGTAGATCACGTGCCTCGTGATGTCGGATTCCAGCGAGCCGTAGGTAGCAATGCCGCTGAGCGTGAGGCCCGCGCCGAAAAAGCCTGCGAACAACGAGCCGCTGATGCCGTCCACTTCCACGTCGCCGCCACTGACGAACATCGCGTTGTCGAAGTCCGCCTGATAGCGGTCGTAGCCCACGGCGATGCCCACCACGCCCGAGCCGAAGTTGTAGTCGGTGCCGGTGGTGAAGCTCATGGAGTCATAGTCGAACGCGTCTTCGGCCGCGGTCTGATCGTGATCGCCGAATCCATAGCTGCTCTCCAGGAACCAGCCGAGCCGATCCTGGTTGGCCATCGAAGCGTCCTCATCGGCGGAAGCGCCTCCACCGAGCCGCTGTCGATTGCTGCCCATCCTCAGCGCGGTCAACCGGCCGCCGATGTTCGAGAACTGACCCGCCGACACCTGGGTGGACATCGAGCCCTGCGCCGCCAATTCTTCGCCCGAGACCTGCTGAACTGCAGCCAGCAGTTGCGCTCGGTCCGAATAACCCAGGGTTCTGCCCGTGCCCGCCGGGATTTGCTGGAAGACGCGCGCCGTTTCCACCATTTCGTTGCAGCGGAGGAACAGGTCGTGTTTGGCGCCGGTGAGGCGCAAGCCGCCTTCGGCGCCCAACGCGCCGCACATGCCCTGCACGGCATAGCCGGCCTGTCTTTGCAGACTGCTGGCACTGCTGCTCGCGTCGTTCACGAAAGCCGTCAAGGGACCGTTCTGGTTGGCTGTTTGCGCATGCGCCGCGCCGGCGGCGCCGGCGAGCACACAAGCCATCATCAGTCTTTTCGAGAGCGTCGGTGTCATTGTCGGCTTCTCCCTGATCTCGTTGGAATTGGAGCGATGGGTCAGTAATTCACAGCGGCGACCTTCACGGGCTCGGCCAGGGGCACGAAAAAGAAATCGCCGATGTCGTGATTGGCGTCCTGCAGGGTCGAATACGTGGGCCGCTGACGCGCACCGTCGGTGCCGACCTGCACCGGCTGGGTCTGCATGCGGCCGTTCAGTTCGTGCGCCAGCATCTCGCCACTCATCACGTTGTCGTTCTGTCGCAGGATCTGAATGAAAGAGCGCGCGAACACCGAGTGATTGGCATCCCCGGCGCTGTCCGCCACCGGCGTGACTTCACCCGAGGTCAACACCATTCGCGCCTTGCGATTCCATTGCACGCGCAGTCGCGTTTCATTCAAGCCACGGCCGATGGTGGTGGTCTTGGGATGAGTGATGGCGCCGGAGAAACACGAGTCCGCCACCAGCAGCACGTGCTTCGCGCTCATTTCCTTGATCTTGGCGCGAATGTGATCCGCTTCGAGCCAGCCGGTGCGCGTATCGCGGTCCGCCTCGACGCCTAGCCAGAAGGCCCGGCCGGACGCGGCGTCCACGTCGCCGTGACCGGCGTAATAAATGAGCAGGCTATCGTCGGGCGACAGGGTGCGTTTTGCGTCGTGCAACGCAACCATGATCTGCTCGCGCGTCGCATCGAGCATCAGCCGCACCTTGAAGCCGTAGCGGTCGGTCAATAGCTGCGCGATGACCTTCGCATCGTTGGCCGGCGTGTCGAGCGCTTCCATGTAGTGATACAAGCTGTTGCCGATCACGATGGCGTGATAGTTGCCGTTGCCATTGGTGCGAAGCTCGCGCATGGAGAGCTGCAACTTCGCCGGCCGACTATCGGCCGAGCGCAACTTCCCTACGCCCTGCGCCGCCGGCACCTGGGCGCTGGCCATCATGGGGCCGTTGTCAGCGGCGCTGCCGCTGGACAGCGACTGTGCCACCAGAGCATCGAAGCGCTTCGACTGCTCCTGCAGGCGCTCGCTGAGGCTGGCGATCTGACTGTCCTTGGTTTCGAGATCCTTCTGCCGGGCTTCGAGATCCTTGCGCAGAAATGCGATCTGCATCTCGCTCGCGTTGCGGCTGCTGTTGAGCTGACGTTGCAACTCGTCTCGCGCCTGGGCGAGCGCCGCCAGCTCGGTGGCCTTCTCGGTCTGCAGCTGATCGAGGCGTTCGCGTTGTTCGCTGAGCTTCTGCTGTGCCATGCGCAGCGAAGCGCGCGCGCGAGACGCCTCGTCAGCCGCTCCCCCCATGTCCTTCTCACGCTGCTGATTCAGGCGTTGGACTTGACTGCGCAGCGCCTCGGTCTCGGAGGTCAACGCGGTCAAACGCCGTTGTTTGGCTTGCAGCTCCTGAGTGCGGGCGGCGAGTTGCGCATCGAACTCCTGCATGAGCGCAGCGCGATCTTTCTGCGCCAGCTCGCGCAACGAGGCGATCTCGCTTTCGCGCTGCTTGACCTGCTTGCGCTGTTCCTCCAACTGCGAGCGCAGGGAGGTCACGCTGGCCTGCGTATTCCCGGTGGTGGACTTGGCCGAGGCTTTGGCGGCGTCGACCTGGGTGCGACTTGCCTCGGCCAGAGCTTTCTCGAGCGAAGCCATGCGCAACCGCTGCCGCTCCAGGTCACGTTCGCGCGCTGCGAGCATAGCCGCCGCCTGATCTTTGGATTTCGCCGCGGCACGTTCGAGTTCCTCGCGCTCCGCTACCAACTGCTCCACCTCGGCGCGATACTGGGTGCGCAATTGGGAGAGCTCGTGCTGAGAGCGCAACAGTCGCTGATCGGCCTGCGCCAGCCGCGCAGTGAGCGCCTGAGTCTTGGCGCGCTCCGCGCCCAGCAACTCATTCAACTCCATGCTGGACGCCTGAGACCGGGCAAGGCGCTCGGCCAGTTGCGTCTGCTGGCCGTTGAGCTGCGCGGTCAGCGCATCCATTTTCTGGCGAGCGACGCCCAATTCCCGTTCCTTTGCTTCGAGCGCGGTCTTCAACTCCGCGAGCTTCGATTCATCCATCGCGGAGTCACCGGATTGCTTGGCCGTCGCCAATTGCTCACGCAGATCCAGTGCGGCGGATTCGGACTTCGCGAGCCTGTTGCGGGCCTCGAAGACTGCGTTCGTGGTATCCGCCAACTGCGCTCGCAAGGTTTGCAGCTCGGCATTCGACGCATCGAGCTGCTCGCTCAGTGCGGCGACCTGGCGTGCACCTTCTTCCTCCGCAGCTGTGATCTTCCATGCGTAGTCCAGCTCATCGCCCAGGCCCGCGGCTTTGCGTTGCAGATTGAGCGCAAGCACCGGATCTTTCTGTACGCCCAAGCCCTGTTCGTACAGATAGCCGAGCTCCTGGATCGCGGCCGAATAGTTCTGATCCGCCGCGCGTTGATACCATTTGGCGGCGAGCGAATGATCGGTGGCGACGCCGCCCATGCCGTTGGCATAGATGCGGGCGACATAGTATTGCGCTTCGGCCTCGCCGGATTCGGCGAGCGGCATCCAGCGTTGAATGGAAAGCGTGCCGCTCGACAGATCGCCGATGGTGTATTCGCCACCGCGCGCGCGGCAGTCCACCGCCGACAATCGCACCAGACGCCCGGGTGTGAGATACGACCGCATGCCGCCGAGCTTCTGCAGCTTCCCGGGTAGCTGACAGTCCACCACGATCGCATCTTCGAGATTCGCCGCGGCGATACGGCTGCGTTCCTCCTTCTCTGAATCGACCGAACGCGCCAGCGGCCCACCGCCGATCACGACCAGGATGCCGACACAAATAGCGAGGAATGGGCGCTGGCAGCGCACGGCGAATGTAGTCATCGCGGTACTCCCCATGCAACGTCGCAGCCTTCACCCACGTGGGCGCGCTGCGGCTTGAAACAAACCGAATCGAATGTGAGATACATGAGCGCCAAACCACTGCCGCACGGACCCTCGCTCCGAATCGTCCGTAGCACGGAACAGGTTTGCACTGGAGGATTGCGGCGCGCTCCCCATGAAACGCACTTGCTCCCCGAGGCTGCGACTGCAGCGAATGAACACCGATCGCCGATCGGCGCGAGCCTCTCGCTATCGGATCGATGGAGCATATACCCCTCGCTACCGCAACATTCAAGGCGATGAACCACTGCTGGATCGTCGCCGTGGCCTGCGCATTTACTCGCCATCGCCGCTGTGTTCGCAATCGCACTCAAGGTCAAGGCGCCCGCGATCTCACAACGTGATCGCACCATCTCATCGCAAAGCATCATGGTGACTGTGCGTTCTATATATGCACGAAAGAGCGCAGCATGAAAAAAGGCAAGGTGTGAAACACACCTTGCCTCTTTGCTGCGGAGGTCCTTTCGAACCTCCGCCTTGCCGGAGCGCCCGGCTTACTTCACGAAGTGATCCCAGTAGCTGTACTCCGTCTGGACTCGAGTACGGCGCCACACTTCGGCGTACTTCTTGTTCCACGCACCGTCATGGTAGGCGTAACCCTGGTACTGCGCCGACATCAGCGTGTAGCCACTCCATGCGCCGGTGTAAATCGTGGCGCCCTTGTAGTGATAGGAGCTACCGCCGGCCAGCTCGGACATGGTCTTGCGGTCCAGGGCGTCAGAAAGCTGGAGGTCGTTGATCTGCAAAGTGTTCATTTGAGTGACTCCGTCAGTGGTTGAGGTTGAGTTCGAAGCGCTTCGCGTCGCGCTTGCCCAAGAGATTGCAGAGCTCGTGCCAACCGTGCCAAGCGCCCGCGAATTATTTTTAAGTCGTTGAATGTCGCCAGCAAATAGTTTCCCCGAAGAAAAATCGCGGTCCTCGCCATGGACACGAATGTTTCATTTCGTTGGATCGCCCCCAACACCGATATGTTTGTTTGTTGGATCGTGGACGACACACACCAGCGCCGGCGCCGCTCGCATGGTATGGGCGCTCAATTCGGCATGAGACGGAGGCGGGAAGCACGCGTGCCTGATCCGAAGTCTCACTACGTGCCGGATCGTGCCTGACCGCGCGGATACGGAATGTTTCGTTCGCCTGATGTCCCGCGCATGCAGGCCACCGGCATCGTGGTTGGCGGTCGCGCTTACACGTTCGCACCGCTGACGTTCACTCTAAGGTGCGGGCGGTCCGGCTCGATGTTTAAGGCAACTCCAGCGCGTCAGCATTTTCCGATAGTCCCGCGGAACTCTGACGGGCCGCACATCGCTTAAGGCTTTATCTGGAGGCAGACATGAACCAAGACACCTTCAACCTGAGCATCCGCAAGTTCCTGAAGATGGTCGGCGTCGGCTCACAACGGGAGATAGAACATGCGGTCGAGGCGGCGCTGCGGGACGGCGCCATTTCCGGCACCGAATCCTTGCCCTGTCGAATGACGCTCGAAGTCGACGGCGTAAAGCTCAAGATCGTGTTCGACGGGAGCATCGAGCTGGAGTGACGGATCACTGCTCGTCGGGCACCTCGCGCGACGAGACGTGATTCAGTGCAATCACCCATTTCCCGTCGCGCTTGCGCATCAGGCGAGTGTTGATGCCATCCTGCCCGTTGCGGGGCCGCTCCAGGCGATAGCGGCTGATGAGCTGGGCCGCGTCCGGCGCCAGCATTTCGATCTTGATGTCGAAGAAGTGCAGCTTGCCGCGCGTATCCACGGATTCGCCATAGTCGCGGATGTAATGATCGAGCGTGCCTTGCCAATCTTTCTGGAACTGACCGCGCGAAACGAAAATCACATCGGGATTGGCGAAGCCTTCCATATAGCCGCGGAAGTCGCCGCGATTCCAGGCCTGCTCCATCCGACCGATGACGGCCAGAATGGCCTGCTTCTCCGCTTCGACATCGACGCCCCGCAAGCTCTGCCTGCCCGGCGTCGAGCAAGCTGCAGCCAACGCGAAAACCAACATCACAGCGAGTGTGCGAAACGAACCGAAGGTCATGGCAATCTTCACCGTCATCATTCAGGCCGACTGAACCTGGCGTTCTCGGCGGGCATTGCTCCAGGCGGCGAGAATGTTGCCACGAGTTGGTGCAAATCGGCAGGATAAGCGAGCTTTACGAATGTGACGGTGGCCGCTTCGGCGGAGCGCGTGGTCCGCTCGATGGTCAACACGGGCGACTTCGCGCGTATTTTGAGCGTCCGAGCCATCTCTGCATCGGCCTCGGCAGCCCGGATGCGATGTTCGGCCAACGTCCATGGCACGCGATGAAGCAGCCACGTGCCCGGGGCCATCTGCTCGAAGCTCTCCTCACCTGCCTCCGGCACCGACTCCAGATTGATGATCCGCTGCTCCAGACAAAACGGTCGGGGACCAGCGAAGTGACAGCACGCGATCTCGAGCACAGGGATCGAGCGTTCGACACCGAGCACGGCCCGTTCCTCGGTGCTGCTGCGACGACGCTGCTTGCGCAGGATCTCGAAGCTGTATTCCAGTCCCAGGGCGGCCACTTCGCTCTTGATATCCGGGATGGTGAGCACCGCCGATTGCGCATGCGGTCGACTCACGATGCTGCCGCTTCTGCGGCGTCGTTCGATCATCCGCGCATTCGCGAGCTGAGTCAGCACCTTGCTCACCGTCATGCGCGAGCAGTCGTACTGTTTCATCAGCTCCTGTTCGATCGGGATCCGGCTGCCCGGCGCCCAGGCGCCAGTCAGGATCAGCTGCTGAATGTCCGAGAGCATGCGCTGATGCAACGACTGGGTCTTTTTTTCGCTCGACGGCATCGGCTGCGCAATTCCTTCAAGGCCCGGCGGCAACAAACCCGCCGGCGCGTACATATATATGTGTCGGGCAACCGGGCGAGAGGCTCCGCGACGGCCGCCCTTATGACTATACATTACCTCGTTATGCCTATACATTAACGTCCAGGCCAGCCCCTCTCGCCGTCCTGGCGCCGGGCCGCCGTCCGCCCCTGGAGAGAGACCGATGTCGCCGATTGTCTTGAAACCCGGACAGGCTTCGCTGGCCGATTGGCAGGCGATCTATCGCGGGGCCGTGCCGACACTGGATCCGGCATGTCGCGCGGCCGTGGCCCGCAGCGCCGAAGTCATCGCCCGAATCGTCGCCGAAGGCCAGCCCGTGTATGGCATCAACACCGGCTTCGGCAAACTCGCGAGCGTGCGCATCGAGAGCGCCGACCTCGCTCGCCTGCAAAGAAACATTGTGCTGTCGCATGCGGCGGGTGTCGGCGAGCCATTGCCCGTCAACATCACGCGACTCATGATGGCGCTGAAGCTCGCCAGCCTGGGCCAGGGCGCCTCGGGCGTGCAGACCTCGACGCTCGATCTGCTGGAGAACATGCTGGCGCGGGATGTGATCCCAGTCGTTCCTTCGCAGGGTTCGGTCGGCGCATCGGGCGATCTCGCGCCGCTGGCGCATATGGCGACGGCGATGATCGGTGAAGGCGAAGTATTCACCAAGCAAGGCCGTTTGCCCGCTGCCGAAGGTCTGGCGCGCGCAGGCCTAGAGCCGCTCGTGCTGGGTCCCAAAGAGGGACTCGCGCTACTGAATGGCACGCAGTTCTCGACCGCAGTAGCGCTGGTCGCGCTGTTCGAAACAGAAGTTACATTGCAGACTTCGTTGATCGTTGGCGCGCTCACGACCGACGCCGCACGAGGCTCCGACACGCCTTTCGACGCGCGCATTCATTTGCTTCGTAAACATCGTGGCCAGATCGAAGCAGCAGAGGCACTGCGCACTTTGATGGCGGGCAGCGCCCTGCGCGCCTCGCATCTGGTGAATGACGATCGCGTGCAGGATCCCTATTGTTTGCGCTGCCAGCCGCAAGTCATGGGCGCATGTCTGGATCTGCTGCGCCAGGCGGCAAGTTCCCTCGACACCGAAGCCAACGGCGTCTCCGACAATCCGCTGGTGTTTCCGGAACAAGGCGAGGCCCTGTCCGGCGGTAACTTTCATGCCGAGCCTGTCGCCTTCGCCGCGGACATGATCGCCATGGCGTTGTGCGAGATCGGTTCGATCGCCGAGCGGCGCATCGCCATGCTCATCGATCCTGCGTTGTCGGGCCTGCCGGCCTTCCTGACGCCGCGGCCGGGCTTGAACTCCGGCTTCATGATCCCGCAAGTCACCGCCGCCGCGCTCGTCTCGGAAAACAAACAGAAGGCCTTCCCTGCCAGCGTCGATTCCATTCCCACATCGGCGAACCAGGAAGATCACGTGTCGATGGCGGCGCACGGCGCGCGCCGGCTGTTGCCAATGGTCGAAAACACGTCGGCAGTGATCGGCATCGAGCTGCTCGCAGCCGCGCAGGCATGTGACTTCCATGCACCGATGAAATCCAGCCCGCCGCTCGAAGCGGTGCGCACCACGCTGCGTGAGCGCGTCGGCAAGCTGGAAGACGATCGCTACATGCATCCAGATATCGAGGCGGCGAGCGCGCTGGTTCGCAGCGGCGCGATCATCGCCGCCGCTCGAATGCAGCTTCCCACTCTCTGTGGAGTCTGACCATGTCACGAGTCAACACAACGCGCACCATTCGTGCTCCACGCGGTAGAACGCTCAATGCACGCAGCTGGCTCACCGAAGCGCCGTTGCGCATGTTGATGAACAATCTCGATCCGGAAGTGGGCGAGCGGCCGAGCGAGCTGGTGGTCTATGGCGGCATCGGACGCGCCGCACGCGATTGGGAGAGCTTCGATCGCATCGTCGCCACGCTCAAGCGGCTCGAAGACGATCAAACACTGCTGATTCAGTCCGGCAAGCCGGTCGGCGTGTTTCGCACTCACCCGGACGCACCTCGGGTGCTGCTCGCCAATTCAAACCTGGTGCCGCACTGGGCCACCTGGGAGCATTTCAACGAGCTGGATCGGCGCGGCCTGATGATGTTCGGCCAGATGACGGCGGGCTCGTGGATCTACATCGGCTCGCAAGGCATCGTGCAAGGCACGTATGAGACTTTCGTCGAGATGGGCCGTCGTCACTACGGCGGCAATCTCACTGGCAAATGGATTCTCACCGCCGGGCTGGGCGGCATGGGAGGCGCGCAGCCGCTGGCCGCGACCATGGCCGGCGCGTGCTGCCTCGCCATCGAGTGCCGCCAGGCCAGCATCGATTTTCGTTTGCGCACCGGCTATATCGACGTGCAGGCCGGCAGCCTCGATGAAGCCTTGGAGCTGATCGATACAGCAACGCGCTCCGGCAAGGTCGTGTCCGTGGCTTTGCGTGGCAACGCTTCCGAGGTGCTTCCCGAACTGGTTCGTCGCGGCGTGCGACCCGATGCGGTGACGGATCAAACGTCGGCTCACGATCCCACCAACGGCTACTTACCGACCGGATGGACCGTCGAGCGCTGGGACGCAGAGCGTGCTTCCAATCCCGAGGGGGTCGCGGCGGCAGCCAAGAAGTCGATGGCCGTGCATGTGCAAGCGATGCTCGCGTTCCACCAGCTCGGCATTCCAACTTTCGACTACGGCAACAACATCCGTCAGGTGGCGTTCGATGAAGGCGTGGCCGATGCGTTCGCCTTCCCCGGCTTCGTGCCCGCGTATATTCGTCCGCTGTTTTGCCGCGGCGTCGGCCCCTTCCGCTGGGCTGCGCTGTCCGGCGATCCGGAAGATATCTACAAGACCGACGCCAAGGTCAAAGAACTGCTGCCCGACGATAAGCATCTTCACAACTGGCTCGACATGGCGCGTGCTCGGATCAGATTCCAAGGCTTGCCGGCGCGCATCTGCTGGGTCGGGCTGGGCGAGCGTCATCGCCTGGGACTCGCCTTCAATGCAATGGTCGCTTCAGGTGAGTTGAGCGCACCCGTGGTGATTGGGCGCGATCACCTCGACTCCGGCTCGGTCGCATCCCCCAATCGCGAAACCGAAGCGATGCGAGACGGCTCCGATGCAGTCTCCGATTGGCCGTTGTTGAACGCCCTGCTCAACACTGCTTCCGGCGCGACCTGGGTTTCATTCCATCATGGCGGCGGTGTCGGCATGGGCTACTCCCAGCACGCCGGCATGGTCATCGTCTGCGACGGCACGCCCGCCGCAGCGGCTCGCATCGGCCGCGTGTTGTGGAACGATCCGGCATCCGGGGTCATGCGTCACGCCGACGCCGGCTATGAGTCCGCCATCGAACATGCACGCAAGATGGGATTGGATTTGCCCAGTCTCGGCTGACGAGCGCAGTCGCCGAGCCAGCCGGCCCTAGCTCATTTGGAGCACTGACTCCGGTCGGTGCTCGCCTCGCGCAGATAAGCAATAACGTCGGCGCGATCGGCGGCGTCGGCGAAGCCCGGGAAGCCCATGAGCGTGCCGGGCAGAAACACAAATGGCGCCGCCAGGAATTCATCGAGAGTCTTCTCATCCCACACCAGGCCCGATGACCGCATGGCTTCCGAATAAGGGAATCCAGGCACCGTGCCCGCCTTGCGGCCCATCAATCCACAATGCAGCGGCGCATCGGTGTTCGCAGCGAGCGAATGACACGCCGCGCATTCTTTGGCGTAGAGCTCGCGCCCGCGAGTGGCATCGCCGCCGGAACTGCATGCAGATAAAGTCAGTGGCAGCGCACAGATCAGCAGCCACGATCGGATCGATCTCATTCAGCCATCCCCTCGTCCCCGCCAGAAGGTCGGGTCGCAGCCCGGTCATGGCGTTCGGCGGCGGAGTATATCCAACCGCCGTCCGGGCGCGAGCGCGAGCTGATTTTCACTTATGAAAACCGTTGCATATTTGAAACCAGTATGATTTCCTCCGCCTTCCGCTATCGGGGGGATTCATGAGTTTCACCAGAAGAACGGTGCTTCAGGCCGCGGCCGCTTCGCTGCTCGCGCCGAAAATCGCAGGCTCGGCGAGCGGTGAACGCGCCGCCTCGAATACGCAGAATCTGCTGTGGTACGAGCATCCCGCAGCCGAGTGGGTGGAAGCATTGCCAGTGGGCAACGGCCGCATCGGCGCGATGGTGTTTGGCGGCGTCGAGCGTGAGCGGCTGCAGCTCAACGAGGACACGCTGTGGGCCGGCGGCCCGTACGATCCGGTGAATCCCGAGGCGCGCGCCGCTTTGCCGGAAGTCCGCAAACTGGTGTTTGCCGGAGAATACGAGAAGGCCACTGAGCTCGCGACCGCGAAGGTCATGGCCAAGCCGCTGCGGCAAATGTCCTATCAGACAGTGGGAGATCTGCGGCTCAGTTTCCCCGGACTGCAAGAGCCCGCGATGTATCGACGCAGTCTGGATATCGACGGCGCACTTGCCACCACGCGACTCACCGTCGGCGATGTGACATACACGCGCGAAGTTTTCGCCAGCACGCCTGACAACGTTTTGGTGATCCGACTCAGCGCCGACAAGCCGCGCAGCATTGACGTCGATGCGACTTTCCGTTGGCCCTCGCCCTCGCGGCCTGCCGAGCCTCCGACAGCCGCAGCCCGAAACCGGTCTCAGCGAGTCGGTGCGGTCGCCTTCGATGATAACAGCGCCGCGCCTGCTGGTTTGGTGCTGGAAACATCGTCGGATGGCGACGTGATCATGCGCGGCCGCAACTCCGCTCAACACGGCATCGCCGGCAAGCTCGTTTACGAAGCCCGCGCGCGCCTGCTGAGCCAAGGCGGAACCAGACAATCGAGCGACACTGCGGTCAGCATCCGCGATGCCGACAGCGTGGTCATTCTGGTCGCCATGGCCACCAGCTATCGCAACTACGAGAACGTCGATGGCGATCCCACTGCACTGAACGTGGCTGCACTGAGCCAGGCACGTAAGCACAGCTTCGACAAGCTGCTGACCCGACATCAAAACGAGCATCGTCGTTTGTTCCGTCGAGTCTCGATCGACCTTGGCCACACACCGGCGGCCGAGAAACCGACCGACGCGCGCGTGCGCGAGTCGATGTCGAGCAACGATCCGGCGCTGGCCGCGCTCTATTATCAGTACGGGCGATACCTGTTGATCTCCTGCTCGCGCCCCGGCACGCAGGCCGCCAATTTGCAGGGCTTGTGGAACGACATGCTCAACCCGCCCTGGGGCAGCAAGTACACCATCAACATCAACACCGAAATGAACTATTGGCCAGCCGAGCCGACCGATCTGGGCGAATGCGTCGAGCCGCTGATTGCCATGGTCAAGGATCTTGCCGTGACCGGCGCCCGAACCGCGCGCACGATGTATGACGCGCGCGGCTGGGTCACCCATCACAACACCGACCTGTGGCGCGCGACCGCGCCGATCGACGGCACCAAGTGGGGCATGTGGCCCACCGGTGGCGCCTGGTTGTGCCTGCACTTGTGGGATCGCTACGACTACAGCCGCGACGTTCGCTACCTCGAGTCGGTGTATCCGGTGCTGAAGTCCAGCGCCGAGTTCTTCCTCGACACCCTGGTGGAGCATCCCAACGGCAAGTGGCTGGTCACGAATCCTTCCATGTCGCCGGAAAACAATCATCACGACGAAGTCTCGATTGCGCCCGGCCCGGCCATGGACAATCAGATCCTGCGCGATCTGTTCGCGAACACCGCGCAGGCCGCCAGGGTTCTCGGGCGCGACGCCGACTTCATCGCCAGACTCGAAGCCACTCGCAAGCGCCTGCCGCCCGACCAGATCGGCGCCCAGGGACATCTGCAGGAATGGCTGGAGGACTGGGACGCCAGCGTTCCGGACATCCATCACCGTCACGTTTCCCACCTGTATGGGCTGCATCCTTCCGGCCAGATCAGCGTGGATCACACACCGCAACTGGCCAATGCCGCACGCAAAACATTGGAGATTCGCGGCGACGAAGCGACCGGCTGGGGCATCGGCTGGCGCTTGAATCTATGGGCGCGGCTGCGTGATGCCGAACGCGCGCACCGGATCCTGAAATTGCTGCTCGGCCCGGAACGGACCTATCCCAATCTGTTCGACGCTCACCCGCCCTTCCAGATCGACGGCAACTTCGGCGGCACGTCGGGCATCACGGAGATGCTGCTGCAG
The DNA here is from genome assembly GCF_016801985.1 of Steroidobacter gossypii. Taxonomy (GTDB): domain Bacteria; phylum Pseudomonadota; class Gammaproteobacteria; order Steroidobacterales; family Steroidobacteraceae; genus Steroidobacter; species Steroidobacter gossypii. Next base: position 526,219 of record NZ_JAEVLS010000004.1, read on the forward strand.
AGCTTGAAAACACCCAAGGGAGAGGATGAGGTGTTGTTATTGCCGGCGTTGCCGAGCGCGTGGCCGCAGGGCTCCATCTCCGGGCTGCGCGCCCGCGGCGGGCTCGGTGTGGATCTGCGCTGGCGCAACGGCTCGCTGGAAGAGTGCCGGCTCACGGCGCGTCGCGATGGCCAGTGGCTGCTGCGCTCGAAGCAATCTTCCCTGCCCGTCGCTTTGAAAGCGGGCCGCTCGCAGACACTGCGAATCCGCGATGGCGCGCTGATCGCCGTGTAGCGGTCAGGCGCCGAGCTTTCTGGAGATGTCCTGCGCGGTGCGCCGGATGGCGGCGATGGTGTCCTTGATGGGGATGGCCATGGGCGTTTCGATGTAAGGACAGGTCAACGCCGCCGCCACGCCTTCCTTGTTCATGATGGGCGCGGACAGGTCGACGATGTGACGAGTGACGTCGCTGTCCGCCTTCACGTACTTCTGAGCACGCGCGCTGACGGCCTTCTCTTCGAACGCTTTCCAGGCCTTCTGACCCACCCTCGGCGCCAGTTGCTCGCGCCACTCGGCACGCACGTTTTCCGGCTGGAACGCATACAGCACCAACCCTGAGGTCGACTCGACCAGCGGGCGCCGATAACCCACGCGCACCGAGAATCCCTGATTGCCCGGCGCCTCGATGCGCGCGACCACCACCATCTGATCCTGGCTGGCGACCGCGAGATGACAGGATTGCCCGATCGCATTGGTGAGCTTCCTCACTTCGGGCAGCGCTTCTTCGAGGAAACTCGCGGCGGGCGCACCGGCCACGCCGAGGGCGAACAACTTGTTGGTGAGTTCGTAGCCTTCGCCGGAGGCCGCCGGCGCCAGATAGCCGCGATGGAGCAGCGCCTCCATCATTCGAAACAACTCGCTGACCGAGCGATCCAGCTCGGCGGCGATCTGCGAGGCTGTCAGGGGTGCCCCCCGCGCAGCCAGCAGCTCCAGGATGTCCAATCCCTTTTCCAGCGCGGGAGCACGGACTTTGCGATCTTCGTCTGCTGAGGCGGCCATGCTCCCATTATAGGGCGGCGACCGCCTTGAGGTCATGCGTGGGCACGCGCCCCGCATTCCATGCGAACGAGCCGACCACCAGGAAACAAACGGTGGGCACCAGCATGGCGAACCGGATGCTGCCGGCATCGGACACCGCGCCCATCAGCGCCGTGAGCACCGCGCCGCCGATGATGCTCATCACCAGGAAGGACGAAGCCGCCTTGGTGAGCGGCCCCAGCTCGCGCAGGGAGCTGGCGAAGATGGTCGGAAACATGATGGACATGAAAAAGCTGCTGGCCGCGAGCGCATACAAGCCGAGCGGCCCGCCGACGAACACCGCGGTCAAGGTCAATACAACATTCGCCAGCGCGAAGCCGCCCATCAGCCGCGTCGGGGTGAACCGGATCATCAATGCCGTGCCGACGAAGCGCCCTACCATGAAGGCCACCAGCGACCAGGTGAGATAGGCCGCCGCGGACTTCTCGCCCATGCCGGGCACCTGCGCCTGCGCGTAGCGGATCATGAAACTCCAGATGCCGACCTGCGCCCCGACGTAAAAGAACTGGGCCGCCACTCCGAACAGGAAATGGCGCTTGCCCCTGAGTTGTGAGATGGCCTCGCGCATCGTCAGAGAATCACGGGACGCAGGCTCCGGCGCCTGCGCTTGCGGCGGAAACTTGGTCATTGCCACGAGCACCGCCCAGGTCAGCACCACACCGGCGATGACCAGGTACGGCATCTGCACCGACTGCGCTTCGGTGATCTGGAATGCCTCGAGCTGCGCGGCGCTCATGGCGGCCAGCTCCTGCTGGGTGGGCTCGACGCCGGAAAGAATGAACTCGCGCCCGATCAACACGCCGCTGATCGCCCCCAGGGGATTGAACGCCTGCGCCAGATTCAATCGTTGCTCGGCGCGCGCCGGATCGCCCAGCACCGTCATCAACGGATTGGCCGAGGTTTCCAGGAACGCCAACCCCGAGGCCACCACGAACAGTGCAGCCAGAAACCATGCGTACTCGCGAAATTCCGCCGCCGGATAGAACATCAACGCGCCGACGCCGAACACCAGTAGACCGATCAGCACCGTGCGCTGATAGCCCCAGCGCTGAATCGCCCAGCCCGCCGGCAGCGCCAGGAAAAAGTAGCCCAGATAGAACGCCGACTGCACCAGGCTCGACTGCAGGTCGGTCAGAAAGAACGCCTTGCGCAGATGGGGCATCAACACATCGTTGAGATTGTTGGCCACGCCCCATAGGAAGAACAACGTTACGATCAGGATCAGCGGCGCAAGCGGCGTGCTCGATTTCGGTTCGGCTGGCATGCCATATCCCCCGTGGTGTTCGATCCAGGCGATCTGCGGTCTGATGCCGCTTTGCCGCCATGGCGCAAGAATCGGTCAGTTGGTCCAGCCACCGTCGATGATGTGACATTGGCCAGTGGTGAAGGCCGACTCGTCGGACGCAAGATAGATGGCGAGCGCCGCGATCTCGGCCGGTTGCCCGAGTCGTTTGAGCGGCTGGCGCTCGATGAAGGCGGCGCGCGTCGCTTCGTAATTGCCGCTCGCTCGCATCCGCTGCTCCAGCGACGGCGTGTCGACCGTGCCCGGACAGATAGCATTGCAACGGATGCTGTGACCGACGTAGTCGGCGGCGACGGCCTTGGTCATGCCAATGACCGCGGCTTTGGTCGTGCCATACACGCAGCGGTTCGGCACGCCTTTGATGGAGCCGGCCACCGAGGCCAGGTTGACGATCGAGCCGCCTTTGCGTTGGATCATGCCGGGCAGCACGGCGCGAATCATCCGAAACATGGATGTGACATTCAGGTCCAGCGACAAGGCCCACTCTTCTTCGGAGCTGTCCAGAATCGCGCCGGAAGCCACGTAGCCGACGCAGTTCACCAGCACGTCGATGTCTCCGGCGGCGGCCACGACACGGCGGATCTCATCGGCGTTCGTCACATCCAGCCGTTCCGTCCGACAACCCTGCAGGGTCGTCAACTGCTGGGTGGCGATATCTGTTGCGATCACCGTCGCGCCTTCTGCGACGAATCCCTCGGCAATTGCGCGCCCGATCCCTTGTGCGGCGGCAGTGATCAACGCGGTTTTGCCCGCGAGTCTTTGTGACATGGATCAACCTCGATGAGCCGCGCGCGGGAAACATCCCGGACCGCTCGGCTCGAACGTCTTGTAAGTAAGAATGAACTCGCGATGGCCCATGGCCTCGGACTTGGTGGGCTGGCCGGCCGCGACGGCCTCGACCAACGCCACGATCTCGGCGCCCACTTCGTCCAGACTCGCCTGGCCTTCGAGAATGCGCCCCGCGTTCACGTCCATGTCCTCGGCCATGCGTCGATAGGTGTCAGGATTGCCGGTCACCTTGATCACCGGCGCGATCGCCGAGCCGACCACAGAGCCGCGCCCTGTCGTAAACAGCGTGAGATGCGCGCCGCAGGCCATCAACTCCACGATCTCTGCATTGTCGGAGATGTTGGGAAAACCAAATTTTGGCGCACCGTCGGGCACGACGTCGAGCAGATAGAGACCCGGCACTTCGGGAATCTCCGCGGGTTTGATGACGCCCACGATGGGCGATGAACCCGACTTCACGTAGGCGCCCGCGGATTTCTCTTCCTGTGAGCTCAAGCCGCCCTCGGCATTGCCAGGAGCGAAGCTGCCGAAGCCCATCGCGCGGTAATAGGCTTCCGCTTTGGCGATGGACGCGACGATCGCTTCGGCCACGGCCGGGGTCGCAGCCCGTGCGGCCATCGGACCTTCGCAGCCGATCATCTCGCCGGTTTCTTCGAAAATGCAGGTCGCGCCCTGCGCCACCAGGCGATCGAAGGCGCGGCCGACGGCTGGATTGGCGGTGATTCCGCTGGTGCCGTCCGAGCCACCGCAGATGGTCGCCACCACCAGCTCGTTCATTTGCATGGGCACACGGACTTCAGCGGCCGCCATCTTCTCCTTGAGCGCGGCGACGGCGGCGACACCGCGATCGATCGCAGTCCGCGTACCGCCCGCCTGCTGGATGACGATGGTGTCGACGACACGACCGCTATGGGCGACGTGCCTCGCCAATCCCTCGCGATTGAATGACTCGCATCCCAAGGACACGAGCAACACACCGCCGACATTCGGGTGCGTGGCCAACGCCTTCATCATTCGCGTCGCGTACTGATTCGGATAGCAGCCGGGAAAGCCGACGAGATGCACATCCTCAGCGTCGCATCGATCGACGATGCGCCGAGCCACGTGGTGCGCGCACTCCACCAGATACGCGACGATCACGACGTTGCGAATGCCTTTGCGTCCGTCGCTGCGCAGGAAACCATTGAAGCTCATGAACCGTCTCCGCCCAGCGCGCGCGTATGCGGACTGATGTAGTCGCTTTTCATGTTGTGTAGATGAACCCAACCGCCCGCGGCCACTGCAGCGGTGGCCGAGCCGATCGAGGCGCCGTACTTGATGACTTTCGTGCCGACCTGCAGCGCTCGTCGCGCGATCTTGTGGCCCAGCTCAGCCGGATCGAGCACCACCAGGTGCTCTTGCTCGCCGATTCTGATGCGCTCGCCCGCCGCGACGGGACGGCAGCAGACTACGACGTTGTCCGCGGGATGCAGCAGAATCGCCGCCGCCTGGGCTCTGAGATCGAGATGGTAGATGCGCGCGGCATTGCCGCCGAGGACGGCCCTGCGTTCCGTGGCGCTCAGCCGGCTCAGTATCTGCTGCGTCAGTTCAAACCATTGCGAGTAAGGTGCTGCTTGGGTCAGCACCGGCCAATCGCTGCCCCATAACGTTCGGCAAGGACCGAACAAATCCATGACGACTTCAGCGTGTGCCGACACATGCTCCTCGCTGGTGTTCGGGACGAGCTGCGTCAGCAATCCCGAGAGCTTGCAAGCGACGTTGTTTCTAGCAGCCAGCCGGCGCATGCCGTCGCGCCACGCCAGGTCGGGCTGGGCACTGATGATCGGCTTCGCCGCGTGATCGATGACGATGCTGAGGTCGGGATGGCGCTCGGCGATCTGTTCGATGGCGCCGATGTGTTGAGGATGGATCAAGGCGTCGAACACCAGACCGTGCGAGGCGAGTGCTGTCAGCGCCGGTGCACGCGTGGGATTCAGAATCCATTCCGGATCGTCGAGATCTTGCAGCATGGGCCGAACCCCGACCAGCTTGCGATGCCGAGCACGGCTTGCCACCACGTCGACGACATTCTCCGCGTCGAAGTCGATCCATCCCACGACGCCAAACACCCACGGCGTTTGCTCGGCGATGCCGAGAAGATAATCTGTCTCGGCGGCCGTTGGGGCCGCTTGCACCAGCACGACGCCGTCGACGTGAGCCGGCTCGAGCAGTGCATGCAACTCTTGGACTTCGAAGCGACGATACAAACCCGTGAGCTCGGGCTTCAACCAGCCATAGTCGCCGCGGGCCGGATCCCAAAGATGCACGTGAGCATCGACCACAATGTTCATGACGATTTGGACTCCGGCACCGGCGCGTTGTCGCGGATCAGCCGTTGCGATTTCAGTTCATTCCAGAATGCGTCAGGAATGCGTGCGCGGTACAGCTCCAGCGTTTGCTCGACCTGCGCGGGTCCGCATAGACCGGGGATCACAGACGCCACTTGCGGATGCGCCAGGGCAAATTGCAAAGCTGCCGCTGGCAACGCTACGCGGTGCCGCTCGCATACATCCTCCAGCCGGCGCACCTTCTGGATGACATCGTCTGGCGCGTGCTCATAGTTGAATCGCGGGGTGTGGGCTCCGCGCGTGCCCGTCGCCAGGATACCGGAGTTGTATGGACCACCGATCACGAGCGACACACCGCGCCGTGCGCACTCGGGCATGAGCTCATCCATCGCACCCTGCTCCAGCAACGTGTAGCGGCCGGCGAGCAGGATTACGTCCAGATCGGCTTCACGCAATAGCGTGAGACACACGTCGATCTCATTCACGCCGAGACCGAACCCGTCGATCTGACCTTCACTTCGCAGCACCTCCAGCGCGCGCAGGCCGCCCCGCTTGGTGAGTTCCATCATGCGTTGCTGATGCGCGTCGCCATGAGTGATGGAGCCGATGTCGTGCACGTAGAGCACATTGATGCGCGCCAGCCCGAGTCGCTGCAGGCTCGCTTCCCACGAGCGCATCACGCCGTCGTAGGAGTAATCGAAGATCGGCGAAAACGGCATTGAAGAGCGAAAGCCGTGGCGCTCACGGTCATCGACCACCTCCGGCGCCGCGACCAGCACCCGGCCCACCTTGGTCGAGATCACGACATCGTCCCGGCCTCGCAGAGCATCGCCAACGCGGCGCTCGCACAAGCCGAAGCCGTAGTACGGCGCGCAGTCGACGTAAGTCACATCTGCCGCCAGTGCGCTCGCCAGTGTGGCCTGCGCATCGGCCTCCGAGATCGGCTGATACAGATTTCCGAGCGGCGCGGCGCCCAGCCCGATCTCGGACACATGCAGGCCGGTCCTGCCAATTCGACGGCGCGGGATTCGGGATACTGGCTGCGGTTGCATTGCAGACACTCTACGCACTCACCAGCAACGCAGTCGCTTCGCAGATGCGCCGGATCGATCTGTCAGCCTTGATCATTGGGTCCTTGGGTCAGGGGCTCGTTGGCGTCCAGCCATCGTTGCCCTTCAAGAATCTGTCTCGTTGCCACTGTTGCGCCTCGGCCGGCGAGAGCCGCTGCGCGTGAGGTTGCCGTCTTTTCATATCCGCCATCCGGCCGGTCGACTGGAACTCGGCGTAATAAGCGCGCTGCAATCGATCGGTCTTGCCGGGCGTCCACTCGCGCCAGCCGTCGGGATGCAGATTGCCATCGATCCGGGTGTTCATGAAAATCACGGCCGCGTAATCGCGCCACGGCCGGCCGAAATAGATCGATCGGGCGCCGGCATCGCCGGTGATGCGACAGTGGTCGAACACGAATGCCTTGTCCTGGTCCGGGGCAGTGCGCGCGTGCGCCGTGATCAGGATTTCATCGTGAGCAATGGCGTGCAAGTGGCAACGCTCGAAGAACGCCTTGGAGTCGCCGAAAATGAAATCCACGTGGCCTTCGATATAACAATCCCGGAAATATTGCCGACTGGTCGGGCAAGGCTCGGTGGCGCATTTTTTCGCGCCCGCATAGAGGGTGTCTTGCGCTCCAAGCAATCGAACCCGGTCGAACACCGCTCGGTCCGCAGTCACCGATAGCGCCACCGCCTGCGACTGGGTGGTAGCGCGCAAGTGGTAGTCGTTCTGGATGGTCAGATTCACGGCCTGGAAATCGTCGCCGCTGACATGCAGCGTTGCCGAGCGGAACGTGCCACCGGCAGTCGCAGCCGCATCGCCCCACACCAGCACCACATCTTCGGGCCGCTGGCCGAGACCACGAAGTCGCACCTTTGACTTGTCGATGCTCAGCTTCTCTCGATACTGCCCGGGCGCAAGCAGCAACTCGCCCCCGCCCTCAGGCAACGCATCCAGCGCCTCTTGCAATGAACCGTAAGCCACGCCGTTATACGTCACGCGCGGTTGAACACTCACGATATCGTTGAGGTACGCCTCGATATTGGTGTAGCCATCTCCGTCCGCATCCTGCGCACTGTCATCGAGTGACGGATTCAAACCGTGCTCGCGCTCCCATGCGTCGGGCATGCCGTCGTTGTCGGCATCCTGCGGTGGCGGCAACGATCGAAGCTCCGGCCAGCCGCCGACATCCTTCTGACTGTCGATCAGGCTTCCATTTCGATTGCGCACGCTCTGCACGACACGTCGATCGACGGCATCGCGCACCAGCGACGCACCGGCGTAGTTCAACACACGCTCATACGCGCTGTTAGCTGGGTCACGCGCTACCGGCGCGACCTCCACCGCTTCCGTCAGGCGATAGCGCCCTTGCGACTTGCCCGTGACGTGGCGCCATGGATCCCCAGGCATCTCGCCATTCATGGTGTTGCCCGCGAACCAGGCCTGGGCCAGTTCGTTGGACTCGGCGAACATCACCTGCCCGGTGGACTGAGGCCCCTGGATATACGTGTTGTCGACGAAGTTATAGCGAACGATTGAAGCCTTCCGACCGGTGTCCGCGTTGTAGCCCGCATGTTCACCGCCCCAGTTGTAGAAAACGTTGGAGCGATAGTCATGGAACGCTCCGACAGGGTCGCGATCGGGCTGTGCCGGGTTGCCCGGTCGCGGATTGCGCCCGGAATGATGCGCCCAGAGATTGTGATGAAAGCTGATGCGCGTGCCAAAGCCGCCGGCGATCAGCGAGCCGTAGCCGTGCGGTCCTTTGACGTGCAGCGAGTTGTTCAACGACTCCGCAATGATCGACCATTGCACGGTCACATCGTAGAACCCGTCGGCCGGATCGCGAAAGCCATTGTTCACCGACAATGTTTCGTCCACCGACCAGCTGGCGGACACGTGGTCCAGAATGATGCGCCGGCCGCTCCGAACCCAAATGGCGTCGCTTTCCGCGCCCTGCTCGTCGCCGAGCCGAGAGCGCAGATATCGAATCACCACATCGTCGGCCTCGACGACGAGTTCGTGATTCTTCAGGGTGATGCCGTCGCCCGGCGCGGTCTGTCCGGCGATGGTGACTCGTGGTGCGGCGATCCGGAGCGGACTTTCCAGGGCGATCGTGCCGGAAACATCGAATACGATGATCCGTGGCTCCTGAGTTTCGATCGCGGCGCGCAGACTGCCCGGCCCGGTGTCGTTGAGATTGGTGACTTTCAACACGCGCCCGCCGCGGCCGCCCAGCGACAAGCGCCCTGCGCCCTCCGCGCCTGGAAACGCCAGTACTTCACGGCTCTGTGCACCGGAAGTTTCAGGCGGCTGCCGGGTTGCGCACGCAGCAAGCCCACCGAGCGCGATGCCGCTCAACGCAATCGACCACCACTTCGACATGTTCGCAATCGTCTCCTTCTCCAGAAAGATCCGGACCGCCGGCGCTCGAAGGGGGCATCTCACGCCGACAGCCCGGATCCGCAGCAACTAGAAGCGCAGTCGAACGCCGGCGAAGAATTGCCGGCCGGTGGCGCGGTATTGAGTCACCAGCGGATGATCCTGGTAGGCCCAGCGCTCATCCTCCTGATTGGTGAGATTCAGCGCCTCGAAGTTCAGCGTGACCGCGTCGTTGAGCACGTACGAGATCGACGCATCGAGATTCAGGGTCTCCTCGCTACCGACGAAGTCGTTGATCAAAGGCGAATCGCACACGCCCGGATCGCACGAGCCCGACGCGAGTGGATACTGCGTAACATAGCCATCGCGGAATGCGCTCGACAGACGCGCGCTCCAGCGTTCCGTTTCGTAGTAGACGGTCAGGTTGTACGAATCCGGCGATGCGCCGAGCCACGGGCCGGGCTGCACCAGGCGCGGTCGCGAGCCGTCCGGCGTGCCCGGATCGATGATGTACAGCAGCTCCGAATCGATATGCGTGTAGTTGGCCTGCACGCCGAAGTTGCTCATCCAACCCGGCAGGAAGGTCAGGTTCTGCTGATAGGTGATCTCGTAGCCCTTGATGTCGCCGCCCGGCGCCGATTTGAACTGCCGCACATCGAACGGATTGTCCGCCAGGATGTAGTTGATGGCGTTGGCGTTGGTCTGCTGCGCCAGGATCTGCTCTATGATGGCCGGATCCAGGAACGACGACAGCGTCTGCGTGGTGACGATGGTCTGCGGATAGGCATCGATCTTCTTGGTGAAATACGCGGCCGACAGCAAACCGCCTTCGGCGAAGTACCATTCCACGCTGAAGTCGAAGTTCTTGCCGCGGAACGGATCGAGCTTCGGATTGCCCAGCGTCATCGACGCCCCGGTGTTGTTGCCGTTGGTCGGGATCGACAGGGAGGTGATGCTCGGCGCGAGATTGCCGAGCAGCGGGCGCGCCATGACTTTGGCTGCGCCGAATCGCAACAGCAGGTCCGGGACGATCTCGTAGCTCAGGTTCAACGACGGCAGCGTGTCGGTGTAGTCGTTGCTGGCCTGAATGGGTCGCGAGCCGGTGGTGAAGCCGTTCGCTTCCACATCGGTCATGGCATATCGAATGCCGGTATTGCCGCGCAGCTCGCGGCCGAACACGTCGAAACGGAAATTCAGCTGCGCGTAATAGCTCTGGTCATCCTCGATGACGCCGTATGCGTTCTGTGGCGTCGACAGGTACGACAAGCGCCAGTCGCCCCACTCGTTCACGCAGTTGCAATCGAAGCCGGTCGCACGTCGGAAAGCGTTGAGATCCGGCGCAAGAAACCGACGAGGCACGCCCGCGGGCACATCGAGACCGTCGCCAAACGTGAACACACGGCTCATCTCCGACACCGATTTGCCCAGCTCGAGCAGGCTCGGGTTGAGGGTCTCGGTCGTGAGCCGCTGCAATTGGCGGGTCTCGAACTCGTAAGTGCGCAGGCTCGCCCCGACGTCCACGCTCACATCCGGCGTGACTTCGAAGTTGAAATCCAGCCGCGCGGTTTCGAAGCTGTTTTTCACTTCGCGCTGATACATGCGCAACGCCGAGAAGCCTTTGACGACATCCCAGTTGCTCGGGTCGGCCGCGTCGAAGCCGAAGTCGTAGACCGGCATGGAGCCGCCGCCACGATCGTCGTAGACGAACGTTCCAGGGGAATCCATGCGATTGAATTCGGCCAGCAGACCCTGGCTGTCATTGGTCGATTCCGACTGGCCGTACACGGCTTTCATGCGCAACCGATCGCTGAATTCATGATCGACGTTCAACGACACCTGGTTGAACTCGGTGGTGTAGAAGCTCGCGTCCGCCGCCGAACGGAAATCCACGTTCTGCAGCACCAGGTAGTCCGCCTGATTGGCCTCGTTCACATGCGCGTCCAGCAAGCGGGTCGCCGGTCGACCGATCAACGCGCCCCGCATCGCCAGGCCCAGTCCGGTCGGATCGACCTGATAGCCCACCGAGCCGGGATGGTTGTAGTACTCGTACGGCTCCAGATTGTTCGGATTCCGACTGTACCCGCCGGCGAACACCGGCGTGGATCCATAGAACTGCTCGCCGCAGTCGATGGCGTCCTGCGTGGCGGTGGCGGCTCGCGAAGTGCAGGTCGCATACATTCCACGGCGAGTCGCTTGCGAAGTGCTCGCGGTGGCGGTGTTCAGATTCGCGTTGGTATTGTTGCGATTCATACCGATGGGCGAGATCTGATAATTGATCTGGTCCTGCTCGAACTTCGAGTACAGGCCATCGAGACTCACCATGGTGGTGTCGGTGGCCTGCCACTGCAGACCCAGGGTCACGCCGAGGCGCTCCTGCTCCAGCTGCGCTTCTTCGATCGCCGGCAACGCCGGGATCACTGTCAGGTCGTTCAACTGCGCGTAAGCCGCGGGATTCGAGCCGCTCAGCGCATCGCGCACTCCAGGATTGGTGATGGTGGACGGCAGCATGCTCGCATCCGGCACCGCGAAGCCGCGAATCAGATTGGGCGCCGTGGTGGAAGCGAACGTTGCGCCTCGATAGGCGTAGTCGGCCGATCCCGGGGAGCGCCGGTACGCATCGATATTCTGTTCGCGCTTGTTGAATGCCGCCGAGGCCATCACACCGAGCCGTCCGTCGAAAAATTGATCGGCGATCAGTCCGGCCAGTCGGGGATTGTGAGTTTCGCCAATCTCGTAATAGGCATCCTGCACCGAGAACGCCATGGTGCGTCGGTCGAAATCGAGCGGCCGTCCGGTGATCAGATCCACCGTCGCGCCCAGCGAACCTTCGTCGATGTCGGCGCTCGCGGTCTTCTGCACTTTCAGCGAGCTGAACAGCTCGGAGGCAAACGTGTTGAAATCGAAACCGCGGCCGCGGTTGGGGCTGCTGCCGGAGTCGCTCGATCCAGCTGTCGACAGCGCTTCCAGTCCGTTGATGCGAACTCGCGTGAAGTCGCTGCCGAGGCCGCGCACAGTGATGGTTCGGCCTTCACCGTTGTCGCGATCGATCGATACGCCGGGCAAACGTTGCAGCGACTCGGCCAGATTCGCATCTGGAAAGTCCGCCATGTCCTCTGCGTTGATCACATCGACCATTTCCGCGCTGGCTCGTTTGTCATCGAGCGCGCTACGCAGCGCTTCGCGATAACCCGTGACCACCACTTCTTCCAGGCGCGTCGCTCCGGTGTTGTCGCTCGCTCCCTGCGCGAACACCACCGGCTGCACGGCGCCGACTGCGATGGCGCCCAGCGCCACACGGACTGCGACTCTGACGGTCGCGTTGCTCTTGGACATACTCATCCCCCTCGCACGCAATAAGTTTTTGTCGTGTCGTCGTGCGCGTGCGCCAAGGTCGTTGACACCGGTGGCAACTCGGGGAAAATGCTTTCCCGACCGAAATCAACGCATTAGCGCCGCGCCGTCCCCGAGCGGTCCCGGCGCAGAGCCGTGCCGATCCGGTGACTTTCATTAATGATGTTTTCTTCATATATGAAAGTCAACCGGCTTTGACGCGTAGCCATGCGAGTCTCGGTTTACCGCTACCATCCGAAGCGGCCTGCCTGGCAGGTCGCGTGGCTTCCACGGAGATATCGATGCGAGTGCAATCCTTGTTGGGCAGTGCCCTGTTGTTTGTTTCGTTCAGCTGCCATCCCGCGAGCGCCGCTCCGGAAGCGCCGAAAAAAATCCAGGCGTCCAAGATCATTTTGATCGGAGATTCGACCGTGGCCGTGCAGGGCGGCTGGGGCAGCAGTTTCTGCGCCGAGCATGTGACTTCGTTCGCCGCCTGCGTAAATCTTGCGCGAGGCGGTCGCAGTTCAGGCAGCTACATCGCGGAGGGCTCGTGGGAGCTGGCGTTGAACGAAGCGCGCACCCCTGGATACGTCAACAGGTGGGTGTTGATTCAGTTCGGCCACAACGATCAGCCGGGCAAGCCGGGCCGCTCCACCGACCTCGCCACTGAATTCCCCGCCAACCTACGCCGTTATGTGACCGAGGCTCGAGCCGTGGGAGCCAAGCCCATCCTGGTCACTCCACTCACCCGCCGGCAGTTCAAGGACGGCAAAGTGCAGAACACACTGATCCCCTGGGCCGACGCGGTGAAGCGCGTGGCCAAAGAGATGAAAGTTCCGGTGATCGATCTGAACGCCCTGAGCAGCAGCGCGGTGGAGGCGATGGGCTCGACCGCTGCAAATGAATTCGCGCAGCGTCCTCCGTCACCGGAAGTTGCAGCCGCCGCGGCGACCGGCACGACGATCGAAGCGCCCAAGGAGACCAACGATCGGCCGCCAGCGAACAACGCCAAAGCCGCGGATCCCTCATTGCCGCCGCTCGCGCAGCCGAAGCTGTCATTCGACTACACCCATCTGGGTCGCAAGGGCGCCGACTACTTCGCCGCGATGGTCACCGCCGAGCTTGCAACGCAAGTCCCGGAGATGCGCCCGCTGTTGATCGTCGATCAGCGGTAAACGCGAAAGCGGAAACTTACGCGTGGTCGAGCAGGCGACGTCTCGCCTGCTCGGGCGCGCTAACGAGCTCGCACGACCTGTAACAGCTCGCGCACCGAACGACTTACAGCTTTGTCTCCCTCGGTCGTGAGCTGGCCGGCTTTATCGTCCCATTTCAATCGTGTCGTTCGTCCCTTGCCCTTTTCGTAGTCGTACGACACTCCGTCATCGTCGTACAGCGCGAACTCTGCGTTCTTGCCCGGGTACACACGGAGCTCCTTGAGCGCTTGAGGTGTCGCGGTGCTTGGAATATCCACGCCATGCGGCACGATGGAGCCCGCACGCACGAATAACGGAATCACATCGATGGGCGCCGCCACGGTGACGGTCTGGCCACCCGACAGTTTTTCGTTGGTCCAGTAGTTGTACCAATCGCTGCCGGCGGGCAAGTACACCTCACGGCTCTCTCTGCCCTGCTCCGTGACCGGCGCCACCAGGAATGCCGGACCGAACATGTATTGATCGCCGATGTTGAAAACCTTGGGATCCTTGGGGAAGTCCATGAACAAAGCGCGCATGAACGGAGCGCCTGTGTCGTAGGTCCGCTTGCCCAGCGAATACAGATAAGGCATCAGCGTGTAGCGCAACTTCAGATATCTGCTGATGACGGCTTCTGCTTCCTTGCCATACGACCAAACCTCGGTTTGCTTGCGCAAGCCATGCGCGCGCATGGTAGGAGTGAATGTTCCGTACTGATACCAGCGTACAGCCAATTCCGGGTAGTCGTCGTAGTTGCCGACGACATCGCGCGCGTCGGACGGATCGACGAGTGGCTTGCGCTCGGGCCCGTCGGCGGGCGTGTGCCATTGCCATCCGCCGATGTCGTTGCCCCAGTATGCAAGGCCAGATGCCGTGAAATTCAGGCCCGTCGGCACCTGCGCCCGCAGCGCCTCCCACGTCGGATGAATGTCGGACGACCAGAACAAATTGCCGTAACGCTGCGCGCCAAGGTAAGCCGCACGCGCCAGGATCAAACTGCGCTTGTTGGGACGATCTCGGCGGGAGCCCTCCGCAACACCTTGCGTGTGCACCAATGGATAGAGATTGCGGTATCGATCGCCCGATCCGATGCTATACAAGTAACCATCCGGCACCAGGTCGGGCTCGGTTTCATCCAGCCAGAACCAGTCGAATCCCTGCGAAGCAATGTTGTCCCGGATCTTGCCCCAGAACCATTCGCGCGCTTCGGGATTGGTGCTGTCGAGCAATGCCCCGGCGCGATCGTTGCGCACGGGCAAGCCGTCCACGGGACGGCCGTCCTGATGTTTCAGGAAATAACCCTTGGCCGCGAGCAAATTGAAGTAGCGCGACTCCAGCTCGAACCGCGGCCACACGCTGATCATGGTGCGTATACCCTGATCGTTGAGCGTCTTGTTCATCGCCGCCGGCGCCGGAAAGTCGACCGGATTGATGTCGAGCTGACCCATGCGCGTCCAGTGGAACCAGTCGACCACCATGATGTCGAGCGGATAGCCGCGCTGACGATAACCCGCCGCCACATCGAGCACTTGCTGCTGATTCTCATAGCGCGCCTTGCTCTGGATGTAACCGAACGCAGCTTTTGGTGGCAGAGGCGTGACTCCCGTGAGCTTGCGATAGCCCGCGTAAACGTCATCCGCGTTCGCGCCCGCGATGACGAAGTACGAGACGCGCTCGCCTACTCTCGACTGCCATGTCGTCCGGCCCTGCAACCCCGCCGAGATGACGGTGCTGGAAGGGTTGTCCCAGATCACGCCATAGCCTTTGTTGGTCACCAGGAATGGCACGCACACCGTTTCGCCCGCGGGTGCGTCGTAGTTATGTTTGCAATCGAGGGTGCGGCCGCGGTGATCCAGGATTCCTTCCTGATTCTGACCCAGGCCGTAGTAGTGCTCGTCGACAGGCGCGACGAAACTGGCGCCGACACGGAAGGTTTTCTCGCCGTTCACGGTGTGCGGGGCCAGTTCCCAGCCGCTCATCTCGACGATCACTTCCCCACCGGCCCTGCGCATCACCAGGGAGACTGGCGGCAATGAGGAAGCGAAGTAACGTTGCATTTGAGTTGGCGGACCGGGCCGCGGCTGCGCCTTCACTTCGACCGACATGGCCGGCGAAGTGAAAACATCGGCGCCCGAATCGGCGACTGAGTGTTTCCAACCGTCGGCGTCGGCGCTGGCTGTGAACCCATAGCCGGGTGGCGCTACCACCCGCTCCTTCTCCAGGCTCAACGTCACGCGCACGATATTGTGACCATACGGCTCGATCGCGACCCAACTGCCGTTACGATCCAGCAGCCCCAACGGTTGCGCCTGAACTACGCCGCCAATGAGCAGCCCGCTCAGGACCATTGCCGCACGACCGAGACAGTCCATGGTTACACGCATCAACGTCATCTGAGGGTTCTCTTGCGAAACTTCGAAATCGTTTGCTGACATCACGCGGCCTTGCAATGGTTCTCGATGAACTGCCGATGGCTCGGCATGCGTGCGATTGCCTCATGCAACCTGCGCCGCAAGCCCTCAGCCTTCTGCTGCAATTCCGCAAGCGGCATGATGTCGGCCAGCGGATCCCATCGTTGCGGCTGAACGCCTTGTCCCAGCATGACTGCAACCCAGCTCGCATCCGCAAACAGTTGTCCATCATGCCTGGCGACTTTGGCTCGCGAGCGAAACAGCTCGAGCCGATGCGCCAGGCTGTCGGGAATAACCATGCTGGCGCAGTCTCGCCAAAATTTCTCTTCGCGTCGATTGGCCACGTAATGCAGGATGATGAAGTCGCGGATCTGCTCGTACTCGATGCCACAGAGGCGATTGAACTCCTGCTCCGCGGCGGGATCGGGCATGCTCGATCGCGGCAGCAACGACAGAAAGCGAAACACCGCCGCCTGCACCAGATGCAGGCTGGTCGATTCGAGCGGCTCCATGAAACCGGCCGCCAACCCCAGCGCCACGCAATTGCCATTCCAGAATCTCTTGCGGCGTCCGGTCGTGAAACGTAACAAGCGCGGCTCCGCGAGCGGATTGCCGTCCAGGTTATCGAGCAGAACGCGCGTCGCTTCGTCTTCGTCGACGTAGTTGGAGCAGTAGACGTGACCGTTGCCGATGCGATGCTGCAATGGAATGCGCCATTGCCATCCCGCCCGGTGCGCCGTCGAACGCGTGTACGGCACGATATCTCCGCTGAGCTCACACGGCACGGCCAGCGCACGATCACATGGCAACCACTGGCTCCAGTCTTCAAAGCCGGTCTGCAGGGTGCGCTCGATCAACAGGCCCTGGAAGCCGGAACAATCGAGGAAGAAGTCTCCGGCGACCACGCGACCGTCCTGCAGTTGCAGACTTTGGATCAGTCCGTTTTCGCCATCGCGAGCGACGTGCACGATGCGACCTTCCATGCGCACGACGCCGCGTTGTTCGGCGTAGCTCCTCAGAAAGCGCGCATACAGCCCGGCGTCGAAATGGTACGCATACGCAAGTTGCGGCATGTCCTTGGGCATGGATGGGAACGGCGGCAGGAAACGGCTCTGGACGGCGGCGATGGCTGCGGGCGAATAGTCTGCAAGTGCAAACGGATGCCCATGCGCGCTCAGGCGCAGCCAGAACTGATGAAATGAAATCCCGTCGATGTTGGCGCCGAACTCGCCGAACTGATGAAAGTATCGCTGGCCGAGCCGACCCCAGTGATGAAACTCGATGCCCAGCTTGAAGCTGGCCTGCGTGGCGCGCACGAACTCCCGCTCGTTGATCCCCAGCACCTGGTTGAAGAACTGCAGCGGCGGGATCGTGGCCTCGCCGACGCCGACCGTGCCGATCTCCTCCGACTCGACCAGCGTCACCCGGTGCGCACCCTTGAGGGTATGCGCCAGGGCGGCGGCGGCCATCCAGCCCGCCGAGCCGCCGCCTGCGATCACGAAGTGCATGTCAGAAACTGGTCCGGACGAACACACTGTAGCGACGATCGGCACTCACCCAGTTGTGATAAGTGAGACCGGTGTTCTGCGCAACGTTGTCGACCAGTACCCGATAGGTCGCGTCGGTGAGATTGACCGCTTGCACACCGACCTTGATGTTCGACCGCACGTTCCACTGCACCGAGCCGTCGAGCTGACCGTAATCATCCGCCCAGGCGGGAATATCCAGATTGGCCGCGGCCATGGTGAGCACGTAGCGTTCGCGCCAGTTGTACGCCAGGCGTGCTTCGAAACGCTGCGTGCTGTAGTACAGCTCCGCGTTGTAGCTGGTCTTACTCAAACCCTCGAGCGGGTATTCGTCGATGGCCGAATTGTCGCGTTGACTGGCGTCGTACGGATTGGCCGCGACGTTGCGCGTCCCGCCGCTTTCCACATAGGTGAATGCCGCTCGCGCGCCGAAGTTTCTCCAGAAGCCCGGCAGGAAGTCGAAGAAGCCGTTCCACGCCGCTTCGAAACCTTGCACGTGACCGTTGCCTTGATTCTCGGGACGCAGCACACGGACCGTGCGAGTCTGGCCGTTGTTGGTGTACTCCACCGCGGAATTCAACGAGGTCTCGAGGAAACCTTCGACCCGTTTGTAGAAGATCGCGCCGCTGAGCGAATTGGTGGGATTGATGTACCACTCGGCGGCCAGATCGTATTGCCAGGAGCGCATCGGCTCCAGGTCCGGGTTGCCCGAATAGCCGTTGTATTCGAACACGCAGTTGCCGACCTCGACGCCTTCCGGTAACTCGTTGCAGACGCCTCCCACCATCACGCCCAGGTCTGCGCTGATGTTGATCGCGGGCAGCAGCTTCGGAAAGTCGGGGCGCGCCAAAGAACGCGCCACCGCGAAGCGCAGGAACAGGTTGTCCCGTAACTTGTACCGCAGATTCAAGCTCGGCAGCACGTCTGTATAGGTGTTCTCTTCGGTCGCTTCGAAGGAGGCGCCGTTGGCGAAGGCCTGCTCCTCCGGCGCTCCGATGAGATTGGCGCCACTGAAGGTCAGCAGTCCGGTGCCGAGGTTCTCGGTGCGAACCACGCGCACGCCGAGATTGCCGTCCAGTTTGTTCTTCTGGAAATGCGCGGCGACATACCCTGCCCAGGTCCGCTGGTCCTGAGTGTTGATGCCCAAGCCGTCGTTGCCTGGCGAAGTATCGGTGAAGTCGCCATTCCAGGGCGTCCACGCGCAGCAGGTGCCCGGGGTGGAGACGCTGAGCACCGTGTTCTGGAAACTCTGGCGACTGTCGAACGCCGAGGTCCGAGGAAACATGTAGCCACTCGGCGCTCGCCCGCCATGAAACCAATCCGAGAAATCCTGCCGCATGACGGGCACGCTGCCGCTGGCGAACGTCGTGTCGCCGTTGCCTTGTGCCACGGAACCCCAACGGTAACCGGTCTCACGCGTGGTCGAGTTGTAATCCTCGTGGCGTACGCCGAAGCGGATGCGATCCAGCCAGTCGCCGTTGTCGAAGGTGTACTCGCCATCGGCCCGGTAGGCCCAGGCATCGGCATCGTTTTTCTCGTAATGATCCATCGCCCAGCCATAGTAGAACTGCTCCGGATCGGTCATGACGCTGTTGGGCATGACTACGAAACTCGGCTTGCGGCTGCCGTTGAGCTGCAGATCCACTCCCAGCGCGTCGCCACTGCCCTGAGCAAACGTGGGCGATCCCATGGTCAGATCGATGGCGTCGGTATCGGCGAAGGCGCGCTGCACGTCCAGGTCGAAACGCCACTGATCGCCGGGCCGCCACGTCAGATGAAGCGCGGCGTCGTGATTCTCGCTCTCGCGCTCGTTGAAGCGCGACGAGCCGTTGAAATACGTGTTACCGATATCGCCGCCGACCAGATACCCGTTGGCGACTTGCAGATTGCGACCGGTAAGGCTGTTTCCCTGCTCGGTCCACAAAGCATTCTCGTCCTGCTCGAACGTGGCGTCCGCAAGGAAATATTGCAGAGACACGTCCACGGTATCGCTCGGCCGCCATTGCAACGCCAGCGAGCCGCCCAGGCGATCGCGATCGACGGTCAGCTGACGCCAGCCGACGCCACCTGGCGCAAACACCGTCTGGCCTTCGTAACCTGGCAAGTCGGTGCGCGCGTAATATTTATCGATGTGCAGCGTGTGCGTTCGAGTCGTCAATTGCGATGCGCTCGCCGAGATCAGCAGGCCCAATTCGCCGATGCCGGTGTTCCAGCGATCGCTGTAAAGAAACGAACCCGAAGGACGCTCCTTCTCGGCCAGATCGCCCACGGTGTATTCCGCCGACACACCCAGCACCCGATCGGGACTATCGAAGGGCATGCGAGTGCGCAGGTCCACCACGCCGGCCAGGCCGCCTTCGATCATGGCCGCGGACGGATTTTTATAAACATCCACCGCCGACATCAGCTCGGGAGGAATATCCTCGAAACCGAGCGTACGACCTTCATTCGCAGAGAATGCCGAGCGCCCATTCAGCTCGCTGCGCACCCATGACAAGCCGCGAATGGTCGCGCCGGAGCCTTCCACTGCGATACGGTCAGCATCGCGCGCTTCCGGCACTCGACCGATAGTGAGACCTGGAATGCGCTGTAACACCTCGGTGACGCTTCGATCGGGAAGTGCGCCGATATCGGCTGCGGTGATCGAATCCAGGATCTCTTCGGCGTTTTCCTTGCGCGCCTGAGATGTTTCGAGTTGCAGGCGAATGCCCGTGACGACGACTTCTTCGGGCTCGCCCGCTGCCTCCTGCGAATGCGCAGGGGCCGCCAATGTCATCAACATCGCCAGTGCGGGCGCCGCCGACGTCCTGCTTTTCTCACGAAGCACACGACGCACAGCCTTCGTCACGGACGAGCTGCGAGCGACGCAGCGTGATTTCACCTCAGCCATAACAACGTATCCCCCATTGCCTGACCAGTGCCCTTCCGCCCGCGGCTACGGAAGGCTATGAAATATTATTCACTAATGAATATCATAACTCATACAAGTCTGTCCACCGGTGGACAAGAATACTTGGCGAGGTGTTTCGTTCATCTTCCGCGGCGCTGGCATATGTGGATACTTGGCGACATGCGTGAATGTCTGCCGCTAGACAATCGGCTGCCGACGCGCGTTACGCGCGCCGGCAGCCGTTCAGTCTTTGTTGTGAGTTACCAGGCGTAAATGCTCGCCCAGGGATAAGTGCCAGCGGTCACCGAGAAGTAGTAATAACCGTCAGACGATCGAGTCAGCGGCAGCTGTCCGCAGCTTCGAGCTTGCCCACCCACGGTGAGGGTGCGGCCGTCGAAATTCGAACAACCCCAACCGTTGACGTTCGCATTGGTTCGATAACACACCGCGCCCGTGGTGTTGAAATTGCCCGTGTTATTGGTGAAGGTGATGGCGTTCGCGCACGTGCCACCACTGCCGGAAGTGTTGAACGTCGCGGTCACATTGCGCGCTGCTGTCATCGACACCGTGCAACTGCCGGTGCCGGAGCACGCTCCACTCCAGCCGCCGAACGTCGAGCCGCTCGCGGGCGTCGCTGTGAGCGACACGGACGTGCCGCTCGAAAAATTCGCCGCACAGGTGCTGCCGCAATTGATTCCTGAAGGCGTGGAAGTGACGGTGCCACTCCCGCTGCCCATCTTCGTGACGCTGAGCGAATAGCTGCCGCCTGGACCGTTGAACGTTGCAGTGACGGAACGCGCTGCAGTCATCGCAACAGTGCACGCGCCCGTGCCGCTACATGCTCCGGCCCAACCCCCAAACGTCGAACCACTCGCCGCCGCTGCAGTCAGCGTCACTGACGTCCCGCTCGAATAATTCGCGCTGCAGGTACTGCCGCAGTTGATTCCCGAGGGGGACGAGGTCACGGTGCCGCTGCCGGCGCCCGATTTGTTCACGGTGAGTGTGTAGTTCGTTGGCGCGCCGATGCCAGCGCCGCGCTTGACGGCATCCAGTGCGCCTTGATCGATGACTGCGCCGCTGTTGCGATCGAACAGTGCGAAGCCATTGGTCTGATTGGGGTTCACTCCGTTGTCCCAATAGAACGTCTTGATGCCGTTCGCGGCCGCCGCACGGTTGACGTACTCGAGATAGTACTGACGCGCCGGCAAGCTGAGATTGGGACGCGTAGCCACGCCGTACTCGCCGATGATCACCGGCACACCCTGCGCAATCCACTTGTTTCTTACCTGCGAGAACAGGTCGTCGTGATATGCCTCTTGCGCCCACGTGCACGCGCTCTGCGATGGATACGGCGCGCCCCAGTACAGACAACTGCCGCTGGGATTCAAAGTGAAGTCGTAAGGGTCGTAGTGATGAATCTCCACGATCATCCGGTTCGCGATCGTGTCGGTAGGCATGGTGAAGTAGTTCAGGCCGTGCCAGGCGTTGGTGTTGTAGGTCTGCACCACCAAGGTCCGCGAAGCGTTATTGCCACCGGTAGCACGAACGGCGTTTACAAAAGTCTGCAGATACGACTGCTGCACGGTGATGTGTTCGGTGGTCGGCGTGCCGTAATCGGCATGGACTTCGTTGGTGCCGGCGAACAGCAGCCGCTCGTTGTAGTTCCGGAACGTGGTGGCGATCTGAGTCCAGTAGGCGTTCTGTTTCTGATTGACCGCTTGTTGATGCGAGTACAGCGGATGTTCCTCGAGCCAGCCCCCGTCCCAGTGGATGTTGAGGATGACGTACATCCCCTGCCCGTGCGCGTAGTCGACGACTTGCTTGACGCGCGCCATCCACGCCGCATCGATCGTCATGGTGGATTGATCGGCGTGACAATCCCAAGCCGCAGGGATGCGGATGGAATTGAAGCCGGCAGCGCGCACCGAGTCGATGAATTGCTGGGTGACCATGGGATTGCCCCACGCGGTCTCACCGCATTGAGCTTCCAGCGTATTGCCCAGATTCCAGCCGAGTTGCATCTGGGCGGCGACCTGCGATGCCGGCGGCAAGGTCTGCGACCAGGCGGCCATGGGCAACAGCAGTAGAGCACTCCAAGCGACGACACTGCGTCGCAGCGACGACATGAGTTTGGACATCTCCATTCCCCCGTTGGTGAAACATCGACAGGCCGCGCACGCCTTTTTGGCCGACGCGCTACGGCCCGACCCGATGTAGTGCATTCCTTGGACGGTGCGCACCGTGAGCCCACTTGGCCATCGCTGTCAACACGAATCGCTGTCCTCGGCGGCTGTCCTGATTCGGTGTCCAGGGACAAAGGCCGAGACCACGATTCCATTTTTCCGGCTGTGATCCGGCGCTTAGAGATGCGTTCAGGAGGCTCGGGGCTCGCTCCGCTTCTTGCAGGCCACATGTTGCCTCGACGCCTCGGGGCGCCGCTTTTTGGATTTCCTGTCTGTCGCTGTCACCTGCCGCGCGCCTTGACCTCCTGGCCGCCCGATAGTTTGATACCGCTACCAGACGCACCCGATTGGTGCTAACGTTGGCGCGCCAACAAGACAGCTTCGATGCTGCCCATTGCCGTCATCCTCAGGAGAACTGAATGAATCGTCCGCCGATGTATCTGGTTGCATGCGCAGCGCTCGCCGTCGCCGCATGCTCCTCCGAGAATGAAACCGCCGCCGACGCTGACAACGCAGCTCCGCAGGCGTCAGCTACAGAAGGACGTCAGTATCTGTCTCAGCCGCTCATCTCCGAGATCTACACCGCCGATCCTTCGGCGCACGTCTGGGATGGCAAGATCTATGTTTATCCCAGTCACGACATCGAAGGCCCGACGCCCGAGGACGACCTGGGCTCGCACTTCGAGATGCGCGACTACCGCGTGCTGAGCATGGACAAGATCGGCGGCCCGGTGACTCTGCATCCGGTCGCGCTGGATATCGATCAAGTGCCCTGGGCCGACAAACAGATGTGGGCGCCGGACGCGGCCAGGAAGGGCGATACCTATTTCCTCTACTTCCCCGCCAAGGACAAACAAGGCGCGTTTCGCATCGGCGTCGCGACCTCCAAGTCGCCGGTCGGACCGTTCGAACCGCAGCCGGAGCCCATCAAGGGCAGTTTCTCGATCGATCCGGCTGTCTTCACCGACTCGGACGGCAAGAGCTACATGTACTTCGGCGGCATCTGGGGCGGACAGCTGCAACGCTTCACCACTGGCGAGTACGATCCAAACGGCTCGAAGACCGACTTGCAGGCGGACGATCAACCCGCGCTGACTGCAAAGGTCGCGATGTTGAGCGACGACATGCTCCAGTTCGCGGAGCAGCCACGTGACGTGGTGGTCACCGACGAGAACGGCAAGCCGCTGCTGGGCGGCGATCACGATCGCCGCTTCTTCGAAGCGTCCTGGATGCACAAGTACAACGACAAGTACTACTTCAGCTACTCGACCGGCGACACGCACTACATCGTCTACGCCATCGGCGACTCGCCGTACGGTCCGTTCAGATACACCGGTCGCATTCTCGAGCCCGTCGAAGGCTGGACCACGCATCATTCCATCGTCGAATGGGACGGGCGCTGGTGGCTGTTCTACGCCGACTCGCAGCTCTCCGGACAGACGCGTCTGCGCAACGTGAAAGTCACCGAGCTGTTCTACAACCCCGACGGCACAATCAAGACCATCGATCCGTTCGTCAGTCGCTGACGCGTCGCTCGCGACTCGATAGCAAGTGTGTTGCGCCGGCCCGTGAGCCGGCGCAACTTTATGTGCGCTTAACAAACGCGCCATGCTCGCCAGCGCGCTTGCCGCCACGTCGCCGATTCCGCTCGCGGCGACCTATATTTTCCGATGCATGCCGAGACTCGCTTGACACTCCAACGGCTCGAGGCGCATAAGTACTCGCCCGCAAGGTAGCGGTAACATTCTCGATCGCAGCAGACACAGGGAGGTGATCCACTCGGCAACCCCTCACACTTGACTCTCTATTCCAGCAGCAACCAAGGAATGAACTTTTGCAGCGGGCGGCAACGTCGCGGCCCGTCACATGAAAGGGGGACTTCTCATGCTCGCGAGATTGAAAGGAGTTACGTCGAAGTCAAGGTTCGTGGCCACCGCGCTGGGTTGCGTGGCGGCGCTGAGCTTCTCAGCGACACCCGCGCAAACCTTGACCCAGAGTCAGACCGGCACTCACGGCGGCTACTATTATTCGTTCTGGACCGATGGCGGCGGCTCGGTGTCGTTCACCTTGCAGCCGGGCGGTCGCTACAGCTCACAATGGTCCAACGTCGGGAATTGGGTCGGCGGCAAAGGCTGGCAAACCGGCGGGCGCCGCGTGGTGAATTATTCGGGCAGCTTCAATCCGTCCGGCAATTCATATCTGGCGCTCTATGGCTGGACCACCAACCCGCTGGTGGAATATTACATCGTCGATAGCTGGGGCACGTGGCGTCCGCCCGGAGGCGAAGGCTTCATGGGCACCGTCGTGAGCGACGGCGGCACTTACGATGTTTATCGCACCCAGCGAGTCAACGCGCCCTCGATCGAAGGCACGCGGACGTTCTATCAATACTGGAGCGTTCGGCAGCAGAAGCGCGTCGGCGGGAGCATTACCACTGGCAATCATTTCGACGCCTGGCGCAGCTATGGCATGAACATGGGCACTCACAACTACATGGTCATGGCCACCGAGGGATATCAGAGCAGCGGCAGCTCCGACATCACCGTGAGCGACGGCGGCAGCAGCTCCTCGTCCTCCAGCAGCAGTTCGTCGTCTTCGAGCAGTAGCAGCAGTGGCGGCGGTGGAAACAAGACCATCGTCGTGCGTGCGCGTGGCACGGCCGGCGGCGAGTCCATCACCCTGCGCGTCAACAACAACAACGTCGCGACCTGGTCACTGTCGACGGGCATGCAGAACTATACGGCGACCACCAGCCTGAGCGGCGGCATCACGGTCGCGTTCACCAACGACGGCGGCAATCGCGATGTGCAGGTGGACTACATCCAGGTGAACGGCCAGACGCGCCAGTCCGAAGCGCAATCCTATAACACCGGGCTGTACGCCAACGGCAGCTGCGGCGGTGGATCCAACAGCGAATGGATGCACTGTAACGGCGCCATCGGCTACGGCAATACTCCCTGATCGGGGCGTAAACACCTTAGCTTGGGCTTGCGAGAGGGCGCGGCCCTGCGCCCTCTCCTCGATCGTGAGCAAGAGAGCATCGGCAGCGGACCGCCATGAATGTTTCCATCGCCACCATTGCCCCCGTCACCCCGCTCGGCCGGCTGTGCAGCTGGCGCTTCGCCTCCAGTTATCTATCGACGCTGGCCTTCATCGGTCTGTCGTATTGGATCATTGCCAGTGTCAGCGATTTTCACCGCTCGATCCTGCAAGGGCAGTGGCATCTCGGCATGTTTTCTATCGAGGCGACGATCAGCGTGCATGCCGTGCTGGTCACGCTCGTCGTGCTGTATGCGGTGATACTGGTCCCGTACTACGCGCGCTATCCGTGGATGCGCTCGAAGAGCTTTACCTTCATGCAGGGATTGTGGTTCGCCCTGCGACGCAGCCGCGCAGCGAAAGTCAGAGGGTCGAGTTCATCCATGGCCTTGCCAACCACGGTGCGGCTTTCGCCGCTCGCCCGCCAGGCCGGGTTGGCGTTGCTGCTGAAGTTCTTCTTCGCGCCGTTGATGATCAACTGGTGCCTGATTCACATCGCCAACCTGGTGGGATCGCTGCTGCAGCTCGCGACCGCCGTGGACAGCGGCGTGTCCGGGCGCGTGCTGTTCGACACCTCCCTGTTCTGGGCGGCCTTTCAGCTGATTCTGTTCGTGGACACGCTGCTATTCACGTTGGGCTACATCATCGAGTTGCCGGCGCTTGGCAACCGTATCCGCAGCGTGGATCCCACCTTCTTCGGTTGGTTCATCTGTTTGATCTGCTACCCGCCCTTCAACGATTTCACGATGCGTTTTCTGGAATGGCGCAGCAGCGACTTCCCCCACTTCGAGAATGACTTGCTCCACCTCGGCATCAACGTGACGCTGCTGATGGCGCTGGCCGTTTTCTCCTGGGCATCGATTGCGCTGGGCTTCAAGGCCAGTAATCTGACTAACCGAGGCATTGTCACGCATGGGCCTTACGCGTTGGTGCGACATCCTGCCTATGCGGCGAAGAACCTCGCCTGGTGGCTGGGTGCGCTTCCCACCATCGGAATGACAATCGCGGACGGCAACTGGCGCGCGACCGGCTATACGCTGGTCGCGCTATTCGGCTGGACAGTGATCTACGCACTCCGCGCTATCACTGAAGAACGTCACTTGCTGATGTATGACAACGGCTATGCGCAATACGCTCAGAGCGTCAGGTGGCGATTCATTCCACGGCTCTGGTAGCGCGGCTCCCAGCGTCAGCGCAACCTGAAGGATTTGCAAGTCCTTGTCGCCAATCGGCGTCGCGGACAACGCTGTACTTTTTCAGCACTGCTGTACAAGAATCCGGGCGTGACAGGGATGTCGCGCGACAAGACCCGCGAGCTGCGACGGAATATTCGCAACCAAAGGATCGTTAGTGCTCGAAAGCAATCGCCGCCACCGCACCGAACCCACGATCGCTGCCCTGCTCCCGGCGGTGTACGACGAACTGAGGCGACTGGCGGCGACACAAATAGCCAGGCGCGCGCACGATGCGACATTACAACCGACGGCGCTGGTTCACGAAGCCTGGCTGCGCCTGAGTCGCGCCGAAGCCGGCGAATGGCAGAGTCGGGCGCACTTCATCGCCGCCGCCACTGAAACGATGCGCCATATATTGATCGACCGGGCTCGTCGTCGGCAGGCGCTTCGCCATGGTGGCGCGAATCAGCATATAGATATCGATGAAGTGGAGCTTGCCGAAACTGGCGAGGAGGATGAGCGCCTGCTCGCCATGAGCGCCGCCATCGATCGGCTCGAGCTTGAACACCCGCAAATCGCCGAGCTGGTCAAGCTGCGCTACTTCGTCGGCCTGGAAGTGAATGAAGCCGCGCTCGCCTTGAGCGTGTCGCGCGCCACCGCCAATCGCTGGTGGATGTTCGCCAAGACGTGGATCTATCGCGAGCTGCGCAACTCCTAGAGAGACGCTTCGAGCATGACCCAGACGCTGCAGCTTGAAGAAGCGCTGTTCTCATCCGCGCTGGCGCTGCCCGAATCTGAACGGGCGCGCTTTCTCGATCGCGCCTGCGGCGACGACCGCAGCCTGCGCGAGCGCATCGACGCGCTACTCTCAGGCGTGCAGCCCGCGGACGACTTTATCTCGCCAATTATCCCCAGCGCTGCGGCCGATTCGAAGCGCAGTTGGCTCGAGGAGCATGCGGAAGTCGAAGCCATCGGTCCGTATCGGCTGTTACATCAGATAGGCGAAGGCGGCTGCGGCGTCGTATACCTGGCGGAGCAATCGCAACCTCTGCAACGACAAGTCGCGCTGAAGATCATCAAGCTCGGCATGGACACGCGGGCGGTGGTCTCGCGCTTCCAGGCGGAGCGGCAAGTGCTGGCGATGATGGATCATCCAGGCATCGCCACGGTGTTCGACGCCGGCTCGACGCCGACTGGCCGGCCCTACTTCGTCATGGAGCTGGTGCGCGGGATCAAGATCACCGACTACTGCGCTCAATGCCGACTCACGCTCGAAGAGCGCATTCGCCTGTTCATTCAGGTGTGCCACGCAATTCAGCACGCGCATGCCAAAGGCGTCATCCATCGCGACATCAAACCCTCCAACATTCTGGTGACCCTGCACGAGGGCGCGGCGCTGGCCAAAGTCATCGACTTCGGTGTGGCCAAGGCCACGCAGGGGCGCGTCGGCGATCACACGCAGTTCACAGCATTCGATCAGTTTGTCGGCACGCCCGCCTACATGAGCCCCGAGCAGACATATCCGGGCAACGGCGCGGTCGATGCCCAGAGCGACATTTATGCGCTCGGCGTGCTGCTGTACGAGCTACTGACGGGATGCCTGCCCTTTGATGTCAATGCCGTCTCGGATTCGCAAATCGCCGCGATCAAACAGCGCATTCGTGGCGACGAGCCGCAGCGACCATCTCACAAACTTCGCACACTGTCGCCCGAGCAGGCCGCTGTCGCCATTGCGCGCGTTCGTGTCCCATTGGCGCAGCTGAGCAAACATTTGCAAGGCGAGCTCGATTGGATCGTGCTTCGCTGCCTTGAAAAGGAACCGGGTCGTCGCTACGCGAGCGCCACCGAACTGGCGCAGGATCTGGAACGTCATCTGCGCAACGAGCCGGTGCTGGCGCGTCCACATACAGCCGTGTATGCGCTGGCAAAATTCGCGCGACGACATCGGGCCGTGGTCGGGATGTTCGCCGTGTTTGTTCTGTTCCTGGTCGGCGCGACCGCTGTGAGTGCCTGGCTGGCCGTGCGCGCCAGGCAAGCGGAGCATCGAGCGCAGATCGAAGCCGCATCGCGCGAGCAGGTGATCAACTTCCTGCGAGACGATCTGCTCGCTCAGGCAGGGCCGGACGAACAGCCGGAGCCGGACGTGAAGCTGCGCACGGTCCTCGATCGCGCTGCCGCCAAAGCACGTGAGCGCTTCGTCGACCAGCCGTTGATCGAGGCCAATGTGCAGTACACGCTCGCCACGACGTACGACGCACTCGGCGCGTACGCTACGGCGCGGGAACATCACGAGCGTGCGCTCGAGCTGCGGCGTCAACAGCTCGGTGAAGATCATCCGGAGACACTTCAGTCTCGGGCCCAGCTCGTCAGCATCATGATCGCGGAATCGAGCTACGAGGAAGCGGAGCCGCTCGCCATGGAGACGCTCGATCGCATGACCCGAGTGCGCGGCGCCGAGCACTCCGACACATTGGCTCACGCGGGCAACGTGGCGCTGCTGCTCTATCAGCGCGGCAAGTTCGAACAGATGGTGTCGCTGCTCGAGAAGATCCTGCCGACTCAGCAGCGCATCCTGGGCGAGGCGCACGAAGAGACGCTGTCGACCATGAATAACCTGGCGATCGGCTATCGCAATCAGGGCAGATATCTGAACGCTCAGCAGCTGCATGCGCAAGAGCTGGCGATCTGTCGCAAGGCGTTCGGGCCGGAGCATCCGAGCACGCTGACTTCGATGAACAACCTCGCCAATACGCACGCGGATCTCGGTCAGTGGGATCAGGCGATGGCGCTCAATGGCGAGGCCTTCGAGATCTCGCGCCGCATCGCCGGCGAGGATCATCCCGAGACGCTGATCATCCGTCACAACCTTGCGACCAGCCATCGTGAAATCGGCGACCTGCAAACCGCCGAGCGCCTGCAGACGCAGACCGTCGAGCTCTCGCGGCGGACCATCGGCGTGGATCACACCAACACGCTCAGAGCCGAGAACCTCCTGGCTTCGATCTATCGGGATCGCGGCGAGTTGGGCGCGGCTGCGAAGTTACAAGCCAGTGTGGTCGAGCGAGCCACCAAGGCTTACGGCGCCGATCATCCGCTTGCCATCGTCACCGCGACCCATCTTGCTCAAACCTATCAGGAGCAGGGTAATCTGGCGCGGGCGGAGACCCTGTTGCGCGAGGTAGCACCGCGCGCCATCGAGGTGTTTGGCCCAACCGAGTCGTACACGCTGGACCTCAACGATCGACTCGCTTCAGTGCTGATCGAACGTGGCAATTTCTCGGATGCGCTCGAATTGCTACGTGAGACTTCGGCGCAGCGCGAACGAAACGCACCGACTCATTGGCGCACTCTGAAGACGCAGAGCTTGCTCGGCGTAGCGCTCGCCGGCGCAGGCCTGCGCGAAGAATCCGAAAAGGTGCTCAAGAGCACATATGAACGCTTGATGGTCACCCGCTTGCCCGCGTATGAAGCTCGCCTGCGCCAGCGAACCGCGCAGGCGCTGGTCGCGCTTTATGCAACGTGGAACAAGCCGGCCGAAGCCGCGCGCTGGCGAGAGACAGTGACAACCATGTGAGCCTTCTGACTCCCCGATTTCGTAAGCAGTGATAGAGCGGCGCTCCGGCGCTCGCTCCACTGACCAACGATTGAAAGGAGCAGACATGACCACATGTCCGCAGTGTTCGGCGGCGCAGAGCTGGAAGCTGGGCGATGGACGTTATAAGTGCCAGGGCTGCGGCCATCGGTACAGCTGGCGTTCAGTTTGGGAATCGATTCGCCTGGCCGAAGCGGCCAAGACGCAACTGCTGAGCGCGTTCGTGCAAGGCGCTTCAGTGTACAGCCAGCGACACGAAGCCGACGCATGCGTCGACACCAAGGAGCGCTTCTACCGTTTGATTCGCGCCTGTTGCGCCATCGACGCGCGCGTGAGTCGCTCCGCATTCGCGGTGGCTCAGTGTCGCCCCGCTCCATCGCGGCAACGTAGCGGCTTTCGCGGCTGGACCACTGCCAGCCGAGTGCTCGTCATGGGCATCGCTCAGCACGAAGGCACGGTGATGGTCGCGGCTCCCGACGGGCCGCCGGAAGCGAGCGTGCCATTGCTTCGCGAACGAACCGCCGTTGGTGGCGTATGGACCATCGATCATCAGCAGGCGCTGGCGAACCTGCAGGTTCGCGGTCGCTACGTCGTCGTCAACGCTCGCAACACCATTCCCCTGGGATCGACGCCCATCGAGGAATTCTGGGGCTTCGCGAAACAGCGCCTGCAGACGCTCCGCAAGATCCCCTGCAGCTTTTTTCACCTGTATCTCGGCGAGATGTGTTTCCGATTCAATCATCGCCATGAGGAGCTGGCCGCGCTGCTGGCCGCTCGGCTGCGCTCCACCTCCATTCAAAGCGCACGCGCCATGATCGACGACTCGGCAGCCCTGCTGAACGCCCGGCGGGCACGCGGTCCGAAAGCGCCCGGTGCTCCTGGCGTTTTGTCGTCTCGAGCCGCGATTTGCGTTGGCGACTTCACGTGACGCAGCTAACGTTTCGTGCATCACACTCCACGGTGAACGCGCGTGTCCGAAAGTCACGTAACAACTGATGCGACCGCGGTAGCCCCGCTCAGACAAATATATGTTCTGAACGGCTTGCATCACGGCGCGACCGCGGCATTGCCCGACGACGGCAAGCTCGTGATCGGCTCGGATTTCTCCTCCGGCGTCGTGCTCTGTGACGGCGGAGTGGCTGCCGCTCATTGCCAGATCAGCGCGGATCGATTCGGCATGAGCTGTCGCGCACTCAATGCGTCCGTTGCCATCGACGGCCGGCATATCGCGCCTGGCGAGATTGCCGCGCTCAGCGAGGGACAGATCGTCGAATGCGGCGAAGCCGCTTTCAGTGTCGGGGCTGCTTCGACCGATTGGCAGCGGCTCCAGCAGCGCCTCGCCGTGCGCACCGAGGAGACGGGAGCGATCGGTTCGCTGCGCAAAGTGAATCCGTATGTGCTGTTCGCGACATTACTGGTGGGACTCACCGGTGTGCTGAGCCTGACTTATGCGGCGCTCTCCACGCCGGAGTCGGCAGATATGCCTTCCAGAGTGGACGCCGCGCGTCAGTGGCTCGCAAAGATCGCACCCACCGGCAGCGAGCTCGAGATTGGCATCGATCAACGCAATGGACGCGAGTTGCTGCTGTCCGGTTACGTGCCCAGCAACGATCATCGGATCAAACTATCCGACGATGCCGCTGTTTCGAGCTTCCGACCACGCGTCGAAGTGTTTGCGACGGACGAGATGTTGGAGGCGATGTCACGGATGGCATCGATGGCGCACATCGCTTGCGAACCGCAGTATCGCGGCGGCGGGCAGCTCGTTTGCACACAGCCGATCGCATCGGAGCAGGAGGCGACTCGCCTGCGCACGCTGGCCAAAGATGTGCCCGGCCTGCGCCTGCTCGACTTGCAAGTACTGCCGGTCGCGCGAGTGGCGGAGACGACGTCTAAGGCGCAACCCAATCAGATCACGCAGCGCTTTGCAGTGCTGATGTGGCGCCAGCAGCGCTATCTGGTGAATGAGGTAGGCAAGCGTTATCGAGAAGGCGACGAGTTCGACGGTTTCAACATCAAACGCATCGAGCTGGATCGTGTGGTGTTCGCGCGTGACGGCCGCGAATATGAGTTCTATGTCGCTGCATTGGGTAAGCGCTCATGACCTTGGTGAAACCCGACGATCCAGACACCTACGGCGAGCTCGCGCGTCGTCTGCACGACGATGCGAGCGACAGCGTGCTGACGGAATATCGCAGTTGTTTCGAGCAGGCTCGCGATAGCGCGCGTCAACGCTTGCACGAGCCCTTACCCGAGGATGAATTTCGTACTCAGCAGGCGCTCGCGCAAAGCGCCGAACTGTCGATCGAAGTGCTCGAGGCGGTGCACGCGAGCTTGCGAGGATGACGAGTACTTTGCCCCCCATGTAAGTGCATGTAACGAGGAGAGGACGATGACCATTGCCCTGAACGGTTTGGTGAACACGGTAGGCAGCGCCGAGAGCACGGCATCCAGCGCGGTGAACGGCCTGGGCGCCAACTCCACGGCGGCCGAGCTGACGCAGGCCAGCCTGCGCATGAATCAGTATCAGATCGTCGCGACGGCCGTGTCGGCCATCATCAAGTCCGACTCCGAAGCGAAGTCGGCGCCGGCCCGCGCCATCTCTCGCTAACAGGAGAGCGACATGTCACAGCAAGGCGTCGCGAGCATCGGCATTCCCCCACGGCGTATCAAGGCGCCGGATCCGCTGCTGCTCGAGCGCCTTGCTGAGACGGGATTCCTGGCCACCGAGTTCGGCATGCACGAGCGCGCCGAACAGATATTCATCTGCCTGCGCCAGCTGCGGCCGGGCAAACCCTCGCCGCTTATCGCGCTGGCCATGGTGCACGCGAGGCGCGGCCAGCTCGATCAAGCCATCGACGAGCTCAACGCCCTGCTGGAAACGCATCCCGATTGTGAGATCGGCCGTGCGGTGCTCGGCACGATGCTGGTGCACGCGCGCCGCCCGGGAGCGCTCGAGCTGTTCGAGAAGATCATCGCCGATGGCGCCGACGCCGGCGCCATCAGCATCGCCAACTGCTGTGTCGAGCTCGCTCGCAAGCAGGAGGCTCCGCCGGAAAGCGACGCGAGCTCGTTCGCCTACTTCCGGCATTACAACGTCAGCCCGTGAGCATGCTCACGGCCCCCCTTCGACAACGGAGATTTCCGCGTGAGCACCCCCGTCGTTCTACCCGATCTGGCGTTTGCCCCGCAAAGCTCGCAAAACCCTGTCAGCCGTGCGCCGAGCTCACCTGAGTCGGTGGCGCGCTTCGAACAGCTCATGTTCGCACCGAACAACACATCGGCGGCAAGCGCGAGCGGCTCGTTCGTCACGAGCGGCGTCGGCGAGAACCGCTTGCAGCTGCACCTGGAGCGCCTGTCGCAGCGCTGGGAAGCGAGTCAGGCTGCCTTGCATCGCTTCTCGGATGGCAAGGAAGTAACCACCAAGGAACTGGTGGTGACCCAGATGCAAATGATCAATTGCGCGCTGGATGTCGAAGTCTCCTCCAAGTGCGCATCGATCTTCGAGAACGGCGTCCAGACCCTGACTCAACGTGCATGAGCCTCCTGAATGGCGCTGCGTCCCGGCAGTCCGCTCGCCACGCCTGGCGAGCGGCGATAGTGCTTTCGATCCTCGCCCTTGCCGGCTGTAAACAAGCCATCTACTCGCAACTGACCGAAACGGAAGCGAACGATGTGCTGCTCACGTTGATCCGTGGCGGCATCGAGGCGGAAAAGCGCGTCACCGACGACAAGCAGTTCAGCGTCTACGTGCGCGATGCAGATGTCGCCACGGCGATCGAGCTGTTGCGTGCCGACGCTCAACCTGCGCAGCGCTATTCGAGTCTCGGCGAAGTCTTCGAGCGCAACGGGTTGATCTCCTCGCCCACCGAAGAGCGCATGCGCTTCATACACGGCTTGCAACAGGAGCTTTCGCATACCTTGTCCGAGATCGACGGCGTCATGGTCGCGCGCGTGCACATCGTCGTTCCCGCCCAGAATGCGCTCGACACTACCGTGAAGCCGTCGTCCGCATCGGTGTTCATCAAGCATCGACCCGATCTGAACATGCAGTTACTGGTGCCGGCGGTGAAGGATCTGGTCGTGCGAAGCATCGAAGGCCTCGGACCGGACAACGTGGCCGTCAGCCTGTTTCCTGCTCGCGCTCCGGTGACCACTGGCACGCAGATTCCGCTGACCAAGTTCTTCGGCGCCACGGTGGCCTCGACGAGCACGACCACTCTGTGGATTCTGCTCGCGATTCCATGGCTACTGGTCGCGGCCATGGTGGTGATGCTGTTGCATGCATCTTCGCTCGGCTCGGGAGTGGCTCATCTGCTCGCTCGGGGCAAAACGTCTGAGCCAGACCCGAGCCGGCAGTCGATGGGAGTGGGTAGGGAGGATCGCCGTGCCGCCTGAGCATGCCAGCCTCGCGCCACACGAGCGCCGCACGCCATGGGCGGCGATCACCAGGTTCAATCTGTTTCCGGCGGAATATTTGCACGACAGCTGGCGCGAGCAGTTGACCGCTCGCCTCGGCTCGATCGAACCCGCCCTGAGCTCACAACCCTTCTGGATTCGTGAGCTGTCCACGACCCTCCTGCGTGAGCGCCAGCTCCACGACCAGTTCGACTTCGATTTCCTGGAGCGGAGCAAACGACTGGCGTTGCTCGACGCCCCGACGCTCCATCGACTGTGTCTCGTGCTGGCCGGTCTGCTCGTGCGTCAGCATCTGCGCTTGTTGGTGAGCCGTGACGATGCGAGCTTGATTCAACGCAGCCTGGGTCAAGACATTCACAAACTGGTGCTGGAATGGCGCGGCCCGATGCCTGTCCCAGCCGCGCCGGCGTTGTGGCCCGCGGACTGGCGCTCGCGTCTGGGCCACAGCGACGCCTGGGCGCGTCGCGGTGTGGCGATCATCTATTCCGCCCTACCGCCGCAAACACTCGCGCTCCATGGTCGTCTGCGGTTCAAGTTCCCCATCGGATGGCCGGAGGAATGTTTCTCGATCGGCTCCGCGCTGAATCACCGGGAGTCGAATGCAAATGTTGTGGTGACAGCTCTATCGATGATCGCGCCCGAGTGCTCGTGGCTGTTCGATGAGAACGTTCCGATCACGGAGGTGGCCGCGTGACCGCCCTTCTCTCGATCAACCGCGCCGCGCTCATCGCCGGACGGGATCCGGTGATCAAGGCCGACGAGTTCACAGCGATGGTCGAGGCGCGCGAGACGGTTCGCCTTGCTCAGCGTGCGGCTGAGCAACTGCGCGCGACCACCGAAGCGGAAATCGAACAGGCACGTCGACGTGGGTATGAGGCTGGATTGCGTAAGGCGCGTGCGGAGCTGTCGACTCAGATTGCCGAAACCAAAGCACAACTCGAGCACTCGTTTACCTCCCTCGAAGCCCGCATCGTGCAGACCGTGCTCAAGGCGGTTCAGCAGATTCTGGCGAACACCAGCGACCGGGCGCTGCTGGAGCCGTTGATCCGGCGTGTTCTGGCGCAAGCAAAGAGCGATACGCCGCTCCGGTTGCGAGTCAGCGCGGAGCAGTTCGACCCCGCCAACGACGCGGTCTCGTCGCTGCTGAAGGAATTTCCTCAAGTCGAATGGATCGACGTGGCCAAGGATCCCAACGCCTCGCGCGGCACCTGCGTGCTCGAAAGCGAGTTCGGCGTCATCGACGGCAGCATCGACACACAGCTCGCCGCCCTACGTCGTGGCCTGCTCAACGCTTTCGTCGGCAAGCGGCTCGCCAGCGATCTTCGCTCCGAGGAGTGAGTCATGCGCATCCACCAACAGCGCCCTCACTATCTCGCTGCTGCGCTCGATGAAGCGTTGCTCGACGTCGCTCCCGTCGAGTCGCGCGGTCGTGTGCTTGAAGCGGTGGGAACGTTGATCAAGGCCACGGGAGTGCAAGCCCGTATCGGCGATCTGTGCGAGCTGCGCACCAACGGCAGCTCGGAGCGCAGGTTTGCTGAAGTTGTCGGCGTGCAGAAGCAAGCAACGCTGTTGCTGCCGTTCGGAGAGCTCGACGGCATCTGCGTCCAGACCGAGGTGGTGAATTGCGGCCGCGCGCCGACGATTCGCGTCGGCAACGGCCTGCTTGGCCGGGTGGTGGATGGTTTCGGTCAACCTATCGACGGCCTCGGCCCGCTGAGTGAAACGGAAGACTTCCCGGTGCACAACCGACCGCCGAATCCGCTCGACCGCAAACGGATACAGCGCTCGTTGCAGACTGGCGTACGAGCGATCGACGCCGTACTCACTTGCGGTGAAGGCCAACGCACCGGCGTGTTTGCGCCGGCGGGTGCAGGCAAGAGCACGTTGCTCGCGATGATTGCACAGGGCACGGCCGCCGATGTGACGGTGGTGGGGCTGATCGGTGAACGTGGTCGCGAGGTCAGAGAGTTCATCGACAATGTTTTACCGCCGGGGCGCGCGGCCAAGACGGTTGTGGTCGCCGCGACGTCGGATCGTCCCGCGGGTGAGCGAGTCAAAGCCGCTAACGTCGCGACGGCGATTGCCGAGTTCTTTCGCCAGCAGAATCGATCGGTGCTGCTGCTGATCGACTCGGTGACTCGTTATGCACGCGCCTTGCGTGAGATCGGTTTGGCTGCCGGCGAGCCGCCGACGCGACGTGGTTACCCGCCCTCGGTGTTCTCGGCGCTTCCGACGTTAGTGGAACGCGCTGGGCAAAGTGCTCATGGGGCGATCACCGCATTTTATACCGTGCTGGTCGATGACGAAGAAGGCGATCCCATCGGCGAGGAGCTGCGGGCGCTGCTCGATGGGCACATCGTGTTGTCCCGTGAGTTGGTGGCAGCGGATCACTACCCAGCCATCGATGTCGCCGCAAGTCGCAGTCGAGTCATGAGCCATGTGACATCGAACGAGCACCGCAAGGCTGCGGCTGAGCTGCGTGAGTTGCTGGCGAAGCATGCGGACATTCAGGTGCTGCTGCAGATCGGTGAGTACAAGGCGGGGGCTGACGCCTTGGCGGACAAGGCGATTCGTTGCAAGCCGAATATCACCAAGTTGTTGCGACAGCAGTTGGGCGAGCGCGGCTCGCTCCCTGAGACCCTCGCGTTGCTGAGGCGGGCGGTGGAGTCGTGATGCGGTCCAGGGATATCGTCACGCTCGAACACTTGCATCGCGTTCGCGGTTCGCGGCTTGCTGCGCTCGAGCGCGATTTGCAGGCGAAGGTGGCCGTCCTTCGGGAAGTCGAAGACGAAGCAGAGGCTTGTCGCGCGGAGCTTGCTCAGGCGCGGCTGCAGCGCGATGCGTGGGAAAGCGAATGGCAGAGCTGGTTGAGCACGCATGGCGTATTGAGTCGCGGTGAGGATTACAACCGCTATCACGTCGTGCTCATCGCTTGGGAGCGCGATGTTCACGAACAGCTTTCTGAAATCGAAGCGCGGTTGCGGGTCGCTGCCGATGAGGTTACGAAAGCGCGGGGTGTTGTTCGCAAGGCGCAGGTGAGGTTGGAAGCACTCGGCGACAGACTTGCTCGCTCCCGTCACTCGCTCGCATACGCCAGGTCGCTTCGTCAGCATCGAGAGAACGAAGAACTCGCCACCATTGCCGCGCGCCGGGCACACGCCGCGTGGCTCTCTGACGTTGTGAGTGCCGGCGTATGAGCGACACTCGCCCTCTCCAGCTCACCCCGCCCACGTCCGGCGTAAGCCCTCGCTCCCCGGATCAGAGAGCGCTACAAACGGAAACGATCGCTCGCTTCCGCCAGGCTCTGAGCGAGCCCAGCTCCGCTCTGCCCGAACCAACGAACTCGGCCGCCTCCGAGGGCCGCGATGCGGGCTCGTTGGCGACAGGCGTGCCGGCGATGGCGGGTTCTCTTTACTATTCCCTGCCGTTGACTCAAACGGCGGCGCCGCCTGGGATGGCACCGGATTTAGAAGAAGCGGTGCGGCTGATCGAACAGGCGACCAGCGTCGCGATGGAACGCGCGGCGCGAGCCGATGCGTCGCGGTTCATTGTGTCTCTGGATCACGCCATCGTGGGCGGCGCGTCCGCCGAATTCATAAGAGACGGCGCCTTCCTCCACGTACGTTTGCTCGCGCGAAACGACGCGGCGTATCGAAGCATGTGGACGCATCGAGCGGAACTGGAAGAGCGGCTCGGAGCGAGCACGGGCCTGGTGGCGAGAGTCGAAATCATCGAGGGCTACGGCGATGGCCGCTCAGCCTGAGCAACTCCTTCCCATGCCGCAGCCCATCTCGCCGGCCACGTCGGAGCCCATCTCATGGGAGACCATCGATCCAGCGGTGCTACCCGCCATCGAGCGCCTGTTACATCGTCACGGCCCGGCGACCTTCAAAATCGGCGACCAGGAGCTGAATTTTTCCTGGGCCAACGCGCAACCAGGCGAGCACGCGATAACAGTCACCCTCGCCTCCGGCGCTCACAGCCTGCAGATCGAGCTCGACAACCTCGGCGCCATCGATCCACTCATGATCGGCGAACCCTTCGAGCTGCTTCCGCCAGCACTCCGCAGCCTGGTGGTCCGCAAAACCGTTGCATCATTGCTGACCAGCACACCGCGAGTCCTCGCTGAATCGCTGCAAGTGACAGACATTCAGTGGAAAGCGGCACTACGAACCGACTGGCCCATCAAGCTTGGCTTCCGCTTGCAACGCGGAGACGACGGCTGCGTCACTCACGGTCGACTTTCAGTGCCATCAGCTGCCACGCTGGCATGGCTCGACGAACAGCTGCCGGCGCAATCGAAAGCCCAGCGAGCGAACCTGCACCTGTTGCCTATTCCCATCCGTCTCGTGCTTGGACAAACCGGACTCACCACGTCGGCCATGCGAAAGCTGGAAGCCGGCGACATCGTCTGGGTGCAATCCGCACGTCACACGCGAGCCGGCATCAACATCGACTGCCGTATCGGCAATCTCAGCGCGGCGCTGGCCATGGTTCGCCACCGGCAGCTCCAGATCAGAAACGTCCAGGCGCTCACCATGAAACTGCAACCACAAGCGACGGCCACCGCCACTCCGCCCAAACCTGTCGCCATCGACAGCGAGCGCACGGCGCGAACACTGGAAGTGCCAGTCACATTCGATGCCGGCGAGCTCAACGTGCCACTGTGGCAGCTCGAACGTTTACAACCCGGCGCGGTACTCGAGCTGCCGCAGGACATCGGCGACTCGACCATTCAACTGCGCGTTGGCAACAGCCTTATCGCGCACGGCGCGCTCGTGGCCATCGGCCAACGCCTCGGCGTCCGCATCACTCACGTATATCTCGAAGAGAACAGCAGCCCGACAACATGACTGGCACTCCCGATCCCGTCGTCGTCCTGCTGACCCTGGCGCTGCTGTCGCTCGCGCCGCTGATCGCCATCATGGTCACCTCGTTCGCCAAGATCGTGATTGTGCTGGCGCTAGTGCGCAACGCCCTCGGTCTGCCGCAGATTCCGCCCAATCTGGTGCTCAACGGCCTGGCGCTGGTGCTGTCGATCTACATCATGGCGCCGCTTGCCACCCAGATCGCCGAGCGCGCCGAGCAAGGGCTGTCGAGCGGTCGCATGGAAGCGTCGAGTTTGTTTCGAATCGTCTCCGACGCACGAGAACCGTTGCGCGCTTTCCTCGCAAAACACGCGCGCCCGCGTGAACGTGACTTCTTCGTTAAGTCGGCGCATCAGCTATGGTCCGCGGAGCAAGCGCAATCGCTGCGCTCTGACGATCTGATGGTGTTGGTGCCGGCGTTCACGGTGAGCGAGCTGACGGCCGCGTTCACCATCGGTTTTCTGCTGTATCTCGCGTTCGTGGTCATCGATCTGGTGGTGGCCAACGTACTGGTCGCGCTCGGCATGATGATGTTCTCGCCCACCGTGGTCTCGGTGCCGCTCAAGCTGCTGTTGTTCGTGCTGTTGGATGGCTGGTCGAAACTCATCCACGGCCTGATCCTGACGTATCGCTGACATGCCGATCGAGCAACTTGCAACCAACGTCCAGGAAGCGCTGCTGCTGGTGCTGTGGCTGTCGCTGCCGGCGGTACTGGTGGCCGGCGTGGTCGGCCTGCTGGTCGCGTTCGCGCAGGCGATCACGCAGATCCAGGATCAAACCATCTCGTTCGGCATCAAGCTGATCGCGGCCATCGTGGCGATCGCACTCACCTCGGCCTGGCTGGGCGGCGAGTTGCTGAACTTCGCCAACCGCCTGTTCGATGCGATTCCAACCATCCGCTGACCATGGATCTGCAAAGCCAGTGGCAACAGATGCTGATGACGGTCGCGCTGCTGATGTCGCGCATGGCGGTGGCCTTCAGCGTCATACCGATTTTCCTGGGCAACAGTATTCCAGCTTTCATCCGCATCGCGTTTGTCGCCGGTCTGTCGACGGCGCTGCTGCCCATGGCGCTGCATGACCCGGCGATGAATTCACTGCCACTGTCCAGCTTGCTGGTGTATGTCGGCAAGGAAGCCGCGATCGGCCTGGTGCTGGGCCTGGCCGCAAGCGTCGGCTTCTGGGCGTTGTATGTGGCGGGCACCATCATCGAATATCAAACCGGCCTGTCGTTCGCGACCACCATCGATCCGGGCACGGGGCAGAACGATTCGATGGTCGGGACGCTGTTCATGCGCATGTTCACGGCGTTGTTTCTTATTGCTGGCGGCTTGTTGTCGCTGATCGGCATGCTGTTCGACAGCTATCGCATCTGGCCGCTGTCCAGCCTGCATCCGCTCGCGTCCAATCTCACCATCGTGCAGCTGCTGACGACCGGCGTGCTCAATCTCATCGTCATCGCAGTGAAGGTGGCGGCGCCCTTCGTGATCATCATGCTGCTGCTCGAGGTGGCGGTCGGATATCTGTCGCGCTTCGCGCCTCAGATCAACGTGTTCTTCGTCACGTTGCCGCTCAAGGTGCTGGCTCTCACGATCCTGCTGCTGGCTTACGGCACCATCGTCGCCGCCAACGGCGAATGGCTGCCCATGATGCGCTTCGACGCCATGCTGGCGCCGTTCGAGCGCGTGACGCCATGAGCCGTCAATCTTCGCAAGCCAAAACCGAGCAGCCGACGATCAAGCGGTTGCGTGATCTGCGCAAGAAAGGCGATGTGCCGAAAAGCGCCGACGTACCCGCGACGGTTGCGGTGCTGGCGGCAGTACTCTACTTCTCGGTTGCCGGCGCGCAGCTTCTCACCGGACTCACCGCGTTGCTGGAGAAGACCGCGAGTGCGGATTTTCGCGCGCTCGAGTCGCCAGCGAGCGTCGCCGATTGGACCCGCGGCCTGCTGCTGGAAGCGTGGCACATGATCTGGCCGTTGGTGGTCGTACTGGTGGCCGCCAGCGCCCTGGCCGCCTTCATTCAAGTCGGCAGCGTGTTTTCTTTCGCAGCCGTGAAGCCGCAGCTGTCTCGCGCCAGCCCGGTGGAAGGCATGCGGCGGCTGTTTTCACGCCGCAGCCTGATCGAACTGGTGAAGCTTGCGATCAAGACGCTGCTGCTCGTGACAGTGATCTGGCTGCTCGGCCGTCAGCTGCTTTCGACGTTGTTTCAAGCGCATTGGCTGCAGACCGCTCAGCTGCTGCCGCTGAGTACGCGAATGCTGAGCATCCTGTCGTGGGCGGCGTTGGGCGGCTTCATTCTGATCGCCGTCTTCGATGTGTGGTTCCAGCATTGGGACTATCGACGCCGCAACATGATGACCATCGAGGAAGTGCGACGCGAGCAGCGCGAGATGGAGGGCGATCCGCAGATCCGTTCGCGCCGCCGGCAGATCCATCAGGAAGTCGCCAACGCCGGCATGCTGCAGAACCTGCGACGCGCCAACGTCGTGGTCGTCAATCCGACGCACATCGCGGTGGCCTTGTACTACGAAGCGGGCGAGACCGATCTGCCCGTCGTGGTCGCCAAAGGCGAAGGCGACCTTGCGCGCCAGATCCGGCGGATCGCCGAGGAAGAAGGC
Organism: Steroidobacter gossypii; assembly: GCF_016801985.1. Taxonomy (GTDB): domain Bacteria; phylum Pseudomonadota; class Gammaproteobacteria; order Steroidobacterales; family Steroidobacteraceae; genus Steroidobacter; species Steroidobacter gossypii. The sequence continues at coordinate 568,390 of NZ_JAEVLS010000004.1, forward strand.
ATCCCGGTGATGCAGAACATCGATCTGGCGCGACGACTGCAAGCAACCGTACCCGTCGACCAGTACATTCCCGATGAGCTCATCGAACCGGTCGCGGAAGTGCTGCGATGGGCGCGCTCGATCGGGCGGACGCCCTGAGGCGCGCGGCAACCCTATGGAGCGAACGTGGCGACGATAGCAAAGGACATTCCCAGCTCGATCCCGTGGCGCGCGGCGCTGTTACAAAACAACATCCTGCTGACGCTGCTGGTGGTGGCGGCGATCGGCATGATGATCCTGCCGCTGTCGCCGCTCATGCTCGATCTGCTGATCGCGGTGAATCTGAGCATGTCGGTGCTGTTGCTGCTGGTCGCGCTGTATGTCAGCTCGCCGCTCGGGCTGTCGACCTTCCCGTCGCTGCTCTTGTTCACGACGCTGTTCCGCCTCGCGCTCAATATCGCATCGACCCGTCAGATCCTGATGCACGCGAACGCGGGCGACATCATTTTCACGTTTGGCAATCTGGTGGTGGGCGGCGACATCATCGTGGGGGTCGTGGTGTTCCTGATCATCGCGATCGTGCAGTTCGTGGTGATCGCCAAGGGTGCCGAGCGCGTGGCGGAAGTCGGTGCACGCTTCACTTTGGACGCCATGCCCGGCAAACAGATGAGCATCGATGCGGATCTGCGCGCCGGACTGATCGACAAGGACGAAGCGCGTCAGCGCCGCAGCCGCCTGGAACGCGAAAGTCATCTATACGGCGCCATGGATGGCGCGATGAAGTTCGTCAAAGGCGATGCAATCGCCGCGCTCATCATCGCGGCTGTGAATATTCTTGCGGGACTTGCGATCGGCACGCTGCGCAAGGGCATGGACCTGAACCACGCGTTGCAGACCTATGCGGTACTGACGATCGGCGACGCGCTGGTGTCGCAGATTCCGTCGCTGCTCGTCTCCATTTCGGCGGGCATCCTGATCACGCGCGTCGCGGATCCGAGCCGAGCGGCTATGCCCGGGCTCGGCGACGAAATTGCGGACCAGTTGAAGGTGCATCCTCGCGCGCTGCTGATCGGCAGCGCCGTGATTCTCGCGTTGATGCTGATCCCGGGCTTTCCGAAGCTGCCGTTCTTGCTGCTCGCCGGGTTGGTGGGCGCGGCCGGCTATGCGTTGCTGCCGCATCGGCGGCGTTACAAGCAGGCGGGCGATCGGCCGATGCCTGTCATGCGCCGCGAGGGCACCGAGCTGGTCAGGCCGTGGCTCGACGCCACCGATCGTTTGCTCGCCGTGCCGTTGTCGGTCGAGGTGTTTCCGACCATCGATCGTTACTTGCAACCGGACGCGCTGGAGATCGAGCTCAAGCTGATCCGCCGGGTGCTGGAAACCGATCTCGGCGTACCGTTTCCGGGGATCGTCATGCGTCGTACGCCCGAGCTCGCGGACGGCGCCTATCGCATTTGTATTCACGAGATTCCCGCCGCGCATGGCGAGCTGCGGTTCGACCGCTCCGAGGCCAGCGAAGCGCCGGAGAAAGTGCTTACTCGCCATGTGTTGTTCGTATTGAGACAGCACGCCGACGAGTTCATCGGGATTCAGGAAACGCAGCTGCTGCTGAAACGTCTGGCCGATGAATACCCCGACCTGGAACGCGAGCTGCAACGGAACATACCGGTGCCGCGGCTGACCGATGTGTTGAAGCGCCTGGTGCGCGAGGACATCTCGATCCGCAACCTGCGTGAGATCGCTCATGCGCTGGTCGAGTGGGCGCCGCGCGAGAAGGACACGACGCTGGTCACCGAATACGTGCGGACCAGCCTGTCGCGTTACATCTCTTATCGGTTCGGCAATGCCGGCGCGGTGTCCGCGGTCGTGCTCCATCCGACTCTGGAAGACCGGTTGCGCCAATCGCTGCGTCAGACTTCAGCGGGCACGGTGATGATGCTCGATCCGCAGGCGCGTCGCGAGGTCATCACCAAGCTGCGAGCCAGCTTCGCATCACGCAGCACGCCGGCGCCGGAACGCGCGCCCACGGTATTGCTCACTTCGCTGGAGATCCGCCCGCACCTGCGCAAGCTGATCGAGCCGGAGCTCGGGCGCATCCCAGTGCTGTCTTACCAGGAGCTGGAGCCGCGCGTTCGCATCGACCCGGTCGAGTCGGTGTCGCTGAGCTGACGCCCTGAACGAGGCGCTTGACGCCGATCGCAAACATCTTCCTTTTTGTCTCCGGCTCGGCGACTCTTTCGCCACATGGAGACAGATTCGACGACGACTGAAATTCCTACCAAGGAGCGCGAATCCGGGGGCGCCTGGGTGCGGATTGCCCACGTCGTCGAACGCTTGCCCTGGCTCATTCCCACGATCAGTTTCGTCACCGGCGTGGTCGGGTTCGTGATGGTGAAGCGTGGCGCGGGCCTGGCGCGCTATGTCGCCGTGGCCGCCCTGGCAGGTTGGCTGTGGCTGCTCATCGAGCCCCTGGTCCGGCGCTATCTCGAAAGTCGCCGCTCGGGCATCGGCAAGTTCGTTTCCAACTTCCTGACCCAGTCGTTACAGCAGGAAGTGCTGTTCTTTTCGCTGCCGTTTCTATTCGGCGCCCTGCAGCGGGATATCGGGCAGATCATATTCATCGCGATCGCTGCGGGCGCCGCGCTGCTGACTGCGCTCGATCCATTGTATGAGCGCTGGATCGCGGCCCGCGCAGCCACGCGCCTTCTGTTTCATGCCTACTGCAGTTTGATCGCGGCGGTGGTAGTCGTGCCCATGGTCGTGCATCTGTCGCTGGACGAGGCGTTGCCGCTCGCACTGGCTGCCGTGAGCTTGTGGTTATTACTCACATCGCCTATGTCGCTGCGCTCACTGCGATCCAGTCGTCACCGATGGCTGTGGGTGGCCTGCTCCGTGCTTGCACCGGCGCTGATATGGGCATTGCGCGCTCATGTGCCGCCCGCGGGTCTGGCAGTGACCCAAGCCGTCATCACGCAATCCATCGACGATCTGACGCCCGGCCCGCGCGTTCGCACACTCACAACGGCTGAGCTCGCCTCTGGTGTCGTCGCCTTCGCCGCGATCCGTGCGCCCAGCGGTGTCGCGCAGTCCATCGTGTTCGAATGGCGTCATCGCGGTGACGTCGAGAGCATCAGCTCGGAAATCCGAGGCGGCAACGAGCAGGGCTGGCGCACCTACTCACGCAAGCAGAGTTTTCCGGCGAATGCGCTGGGGCGCTGGATCGTGGACGTGAAGACGCCCCAGGGTCAGCTGCTGAAACGAATGCAGTTCACCGTGCAGCCCTGACGGGCACGGGCTCACTTCGATGTCTCGGTGTCGGAGCCGCGCGCGGACGCCGTCGCAGGGGGACGCGGGTCGCTGGCTTTCTTTGCTTGCTGCGACTCGAAATAGCGCAGCGACGTTTCTGCTTCGACCTGCAGTTCATCGATCACGGTAGTCACGCTGCGCGTGAGCGTTTGTAGATGAGGCAATTCGTCCCACCACGCGCCGGCCCCCAGTGCTACGAGCCCGAGCACTGCTACTTGGGCGAAGAGTCCGCGCGATTTGGAACGCGCAGTTGGCGGCGGAATCCAGTGACAGTCGCGATCGAATATCGGCACCAGTAGCGGGCCAAAGTGCGCCGGCAGTGTATCCGGGCGCAAACGAACAAGACGCCGCTGGCCGCACGTCAGCGTGGGAAGCTGGGCGAGCCCATGGACCCGCACGACCTCGGCAACGGCGCTGGACGTCATATTGGAATGTTCCGCAAGCAAGCCGTTGCGCAGCTCGAGCATGCGCTGGCGATGCTCCGGCGTACTGGCTTCCAGCACCAGATTGCATTCGACGTCGAAACCCATGGAGCGCCGGTTCAAGTTGGCCGACCCGACCGTCAGCCAGCGATCGTCGAACAACCCCAGCTTGGAGTGCAGATTGATGCCTTCGCTGCCGCTGAGCGCCGCGACCAGCGGCACGCGATCGGTCACCCCATTCTCCGCCAGCACACGATAGAAACGTTGCATGCCGTGACCCATGGTGTGCAGCTCCGCTGCCGTCTTCGGACGTTCCATACCGACCAGCAGCCCCTGCAAGGTGGGCACTTGCCGGCAGCGAGCGGCAATGGCCTGAGCGATGTCGGGGCACGTGAAGTACTGGTTTTCCAGATACAACGAGTGTTCGGTGCGAGCGATGGCGGCCAGGTAGAACGCCTCGACTTCCCTGACGGCAACGGTGCACGGTGGCGAGGGGAGCGTGCGGCAGACGCCCGCAGCGATGCGATGGAAGTGCACCGGCAGTTCTTCGGGCCAGCACGCCGAATCCACCTGCACGGGCGCAGGAGCCTCGCCTGCCGGCCAGTTCTCCCGCAGATAGGCGGCGACATCGCTGACGATGGGGCCGCTGACACACAGCTGTGTGTCATGCACCGGCATGTAAGGCTGTCCGTCCACATTGGAGCGCCGGGGATCGTCCGGCGCATGGTCGCGAGTGTCCCAGCGGCTGTGAGTCAGATCGATGCCGCCGACGAACGCCAGCGCATCGTCGATGACCACGACTTTGTGATGCACGCAGCCGGTCGTCGGGTGCTGCGCGTCTTCGTAGAAATGAACGCCGCGCGCTTCGAGCTGCTCACGCGTATCCACTTCACGGTCGTCACGATAGAACCAATGGTAGTTCCAGCGAGTCACATGGACCTGCAGGCCCGGACGAGTGCGCAGCAGATATCCAAGCAGCTCTCCCAGTTGCGTCGGCGCAGACAGCGCCTCGCCGGATGCGCCCGCGGCGATCGGCAAGTTGACGCGACTGTCGATGTCCCAGCCGGCGATAAGAACCAGCTTACGGGCGCGCAGCAGGGCCGCTCTCAGCGCGGCGAAGTACTCCTGGCCATCAACCAGCAAGGTCGCCCGCTCGGCAAGCGAGGCGCGCCAGCAGGTTTGCCCCGGCCGAAGAATCGATCCATTGTCCGTTGGTCTGGGGAGCATAGCCCTCTTCTAATATGGGTGAAGTTGCATTCGCTCAACTCCACCGCGGGCCAGTCGTTCCAACAGCCGCGAAATGGCCTTGGCGCTGGCAGCAGTCGCCGACACGGCTACGGAATTCGGCTGACAAGTACTCGCCGGTCGCGTACTGTCACGCGGCCATCTGCTTGCATTCCAGCTTCGAGGAGCCTCTGTTGTGATTACTCCGCGCGATATCACGATTGCCGCCGTATCCGTGGCCGCCACGTTTGCGATCACTGCCGTCAGCGCGCCCAAGCCCATGGGCTCGGTGGCCATCGCATGGGGCGACGTTCCGGTCCAGCAGGAGGAAGTACGCGCTGTCCGCCAATTCCTGCGGGCGCCGACCGCGACGCTCGACGAGTTGGAGCTGCATGTCACCACCCTGCCCGCCGGCGCGACTTCACATGCGCCTCACAAGCACGCCAACGAAGAACTCGTCATCATCAAGGAGGGCGAGGTAGAGGTGCTGGTGGATGGGCAGATGAAGCGCGTGGGCCCGGGCTCGGTGGTGTTCAATGCCTCCAATGAGATGCACTCGCTGCGAAACATCGGCGCGGGGCCGGCGACCTATCACGTCATCAACTGGACCTCGTCGGCCACGCCGTCCGCCAGAAAACAGTAGTCCGCCGCGGCCGTCCCTGGCCTGGCGGCGTCTCGGCTTCAGTCCAACGCTTCCATCGGCCCGAAGAACTCATAGCGAATCCGCTCTGCGGCGACTTTCAATTCGCGCAGCGTGCGATTCACATGGACCATGAACGGCTTCGGCCCGAGGAAATAAACCTCCGCGTCTGCCGGCGTGTATCTCTGCAGCAGCTCCGAAGTGACGAAGCCGCGATGATGCGGCTCATCGCCCGGCAGCGGCTCGCTATAAATGTACGCGTGCTGCAGATTCGGATGACGTGAAGCCAATGCGTCGATGCGCTCGCGAAACGCATGCACCGCGCTGTTGAGCGCCGCATGTAGATAGATGACGCGTCGCCCACTGGCGAGCGCCCGATCGAGCATGGGCAGCGCCGGTGTCTGCCCGACGCCGGCCGTCAGCAGCACCACCGGCTTGGACGTCTCCGCCAGTGTGAACTCGCCTGCTGGCGCGAAGGCATCGACCTCGAAGCCCGGCTGCACATGATCGTGAAAGAAATTCGAGACCAATCCGCCGGGCTCACGCTTCACGGAGATGCGATAGGTGTTTCCATTCGGCAGATCCGACAGGCTGTAGTTGCGCTGAACTGTCTGACCGTCGACGTCGATCCGCAGCCCCAGGTATTGGCCCGGTTTGAAGTCCATCAGCGAACCTGCATCGGCGGCAGCAAACCAGAACGACGTGATGACATCGCTCTCGCGCTCACGCTTCACCACGCGCAAGCGACGCGTACCGCGCCAGCCGCCAGTCATCGCGGCCTTACGCTGATATTCCTTTTCTTCCGCCGCGATCAACAGATCGGCGAGTTGCCAGTACGCGGCGGACCAAGCGGCGGCGACCTCGGGCGTGATAGCGTCGCCGAGTACACGGCCGATCGCCTCCATCAGGCACTCGCCCACGATCCGATACTGCGGCGGTGTGATGTTCAACGAGACGTGCTTCTGCACGATGCGTTCGACCACGGCCGTCAACGCACCGAGGTTATCGATGTTCATGGCGTAGCCGACGACCGCGTTGGCAAGTGCGCGCGGCTGTGAGCCTCCATGCTGATGCGCCTGATTGAACACCTCGCGCACTTCCGGATAGCGCTCGAACATCAACGGATAGAACACGGTGGTGATGCGCTCGGAGTGCTGGGCAACGACCGGCGCGGTGGCCTTTACGATGGCGGTCTGGGCGGGGGTAAGCATGCAATCCTCTCTTGCTGGCGATACCACTTATGTAGAGCAAGGCTCGTGCCACCCGGTAGGTCATTGATTCGGCGGGTTCCTTTCCACCCTGAGTCAAAATGACCCACTTGCCGGAGGAGTCGATATGACATCATCGAGTCGTAATGACCACTGCATTGATCGCCGCCTGCGAGCGGGTGCTGCGCGAGGCGCTGGACGGAGAAACCACGCTCTCATGGCAACTCTGGTTGGCGGCATTGAAGGAAGCCACGCACGCCGACTCGTGCGCCATGCTGCAACTTCGAGGACCCGATCTGGTGCCCGTCGCGGTCGACGGACTCAGCGCCGACGCCATGGGCCGACGTTTCCCTGTAAGTGAGCATCCGCGCCTGCAGGCCATCATGGGCGCGGCCGACGTGCTGCGTTTTCCGCCCACCTCCGCGCTCCCCGATCCGTTCGACGGCCTCATTCCGAATGTCGCGGATCGTCTCCACGTGCATGACTGCGCCGGTGTGCAGATTCGCGGCAGCAACGGCCCCTTGGGCGTGCTCACAATCGACGCGCTACGCCGAGGCACCTTCAATCAAAAAGCGCTCGATGCGCTCCGTACTTTTGCGAATCTTGCCGGCGGCTGTCTGGAGATCATCGAGCGACTCACACGCATGCAGGATGCGATGGAGCGTCAAAGCCTGGTCAGCAGCGCCTTGCTGGCGGAGTTGAGGCCGGATCAGCACTTGATCGGGCGCAGCGCCCCGATGCGCGCCTTGCTCAAGGAAATCGATACGGTCGCAAACAGCGATCTGACCGTGTTGATCACTGGCGAGACCGGCACTGGCAAAGAACTGGTCGCGCGCGCCATCCACTACGGCTCTCATCGCAGCGGAAGACCGCTCATATCGGTGAATTGCGCGGCTTTGCCCGAGGCGCTGGTAGAGAGCGAACTATTCGGTCACGTCGCCGGCGCGTTTTCGGGCGCGTCCGCGAACCGTCGCGGCAAGTTCGAAATCGCCGATGGCGGCACGCTGTTGCTGGATGAAGTTGGCGAGCTGCCGATGACCGTGCAGCCGAAGCTGCTACGTGTGTTGCAGAGTGGCGAGATTCAGCGCGTCGGCTCGGATGAACACATCAAGGTGAACGTGCGCATCGTGGCTGCGACGAATCGCGATCTCGCCGAAGAGGTTCGCGTCGGGCGCTTCCGGGCCGATCTGTATCACCGCTTGAGCATCTATCCTCTGCAGGTGCCGGCATTGCGCCATCGCGGTCGTGACATCCTGCTGCTCGCGGGTAACGCACTGGAACGCAATCGCGCCAGTCTGCACTTGCGCGGCCTGCGGCTGTCGCAGGAGTCACAACAGGCGTTGCTGTACGCAACCTGGCCGGGCAACGTGCGGGAACTGGAGCACACCATCAGTCGCGCCGCGTTGAAAGCCGCCGCCGGAGGAACGGGCAGCGATCGCATCGTGACCATCGAAACCTGTCATCTGGATCTCGGCAGGCCCCGCGTCGAAGCAGCGCCGCCCGTCCGCTGCGAACATGAGCACGTCGACATCAGTGGTCTCAGTCTCAGCGTGGCGACAGACGACTTTCAGCGCCGGCTCATTGAGCAAACACTTGCCGCGCAGCAGGGCAACTGGGCCGCAGCCGCGCGAGCGCTGGGCATGGATCGCGGCAATCTGCGACGTCTGGCGAAGCGGATCGGCGTGCCTACTTGACCTGACGCTTGAGCAGTTTGCGAGCCAGGGTGCGGCGATGGATGCCCAGCCGGCGAGCGGCTTCGGAGATGTTGAAATCCGCGTCCGCCAACGTTTGATGAATGCGCTCCCATTCCAACGTCTTGATGGACGTGGGCCGCGCGCCCAACTCCACTTCGGCATCGCCTTCGGTCTTGTCGAACGCCTTCTCGATGTCGTCGGTATTGGAAGGCTTGGCAAGATAGTGCCGGGCGCCGAGCTTGATGGCCTCGACCGCGGTGGCGATGCTGGCGAAGCCAGTGAGCACGACGATGTTCATTTCCTCATCGTGCGCGTGCAGGGTCTGCACGCAGGACAGGCCGGACGCGCCGTTCAACTTCAGATCGACCACGGCGTAGCCCGGTGAGTCGGTCTTCAACAGTTCGAGCACTTCCTCATGACTCTGCGCGGTGAGCACGCGATAGCCGCGCCGCTCGAACGAACGTTTCAGGGTGCGCGCCAGCGACTCGTCGTCTTCGACGATCAGCAGCACCTTCTGCGACTGCCCCGCCTCGACGGCGGCGCCCTGATTGTCGACGTCCTCAGCCACGATCTTTCTCTCGATACATCAACGCCGCGAGCGGCAACTCGACCGTGACCGTGGCCCCGCCTGCTTCGCGATTGTGGGCCGACACGCGACCGCCGAACTTTCGGATCACGTTGGTGACCAGGAACAATCCCAGGCCGGCGCCCCGGCGCGCCTTGGTCGAGCTGTACGGTTTGCCGAAATTCTCCAGCATCTCCGGCGAGAAGCCGGGCCCCAGGTCGAGCACTTCGATCCGCAGCATGTCACCGCGGCGCTCGGCATTCAATCGAATCCAGCCGGGCGAGACTTCGTAGGCGTTGTCGAGCAGATTGGTCACCACCTGCTTGAGCGCCTGATCCGACACGATGGTCACATCTTCTCCTAACGCGCCGCTGCCGGCGTGATACTGGAGCGTGCCGGCCGGGCGCCCATCGGACCAATCGCGTGCGATCTCGTCGAGGAAGCGATGCAGAGTCGTCACGCTCGGCGCTTCGCCTCTCGCCTCGCCCGCCGACAACAGAATGCCGCTGAGGATGCTCTTGCAGCGACGGATCGCCGCCTGCATCTCGCGCAGCTCCTGCATCATCTCCGGATGCTGCGAGATTTCAGGCATGCGGCGCCAGTCGCCGAGAATCACTGACACCGCAGCGAGCGGTGTCCCCAGTTCGTGCGCAGCGCCCGAGGCCAGCAGACCCAGCCGCACGATGTGATCTTCCTCGGCGGCACGCTGCTTCAACTCGGCAAGATAGGTGTCACGTTCCCGAAGGTTGCGTGTCATGCGGCTGATGAACCACACCAGCAGCACCGCGCCGAGCACGAAGCAGACGAACATGCCCATGATGTGCAATCTCAGCAGGCTGGCAGGCGGCTCCACCGCCAGCGGCTGATTGATGCCGATCAATCCCAGGAACGCGATGAACGTCGCGGCCACGATCAACCAGGCGCCGGCGCCCGGCAACAACACGGCAGCCAGCGCGATCTGCAGCAGATAAAGCGCGGTGAACGGATTGGTGGCCCCGCCACTGAAATAAAGCTGCACGGTCAAGGCGGCCACATCGAGGAGCACCGCCAGGAACAGCGCCTGACTGTTGACCTGCAGGCGCTTCTGCAACCACAGATGACTGAGCGCGTTGAGCGCGAGCAAGGCGCCGAGCACCGCCCCCATGGGCTCCAGCGGCAACGCAATGCGCAGCCCGAAGTGGACGACGGCAATGGTGATGACCTGGCCGAGCACCGCCATCCAGCGCAACTGGATAAGCAGCTCCAGGTTCTTGCGATTGGCGGTATCGATGTGAGACGGAGCGACCGGCTCGGCGGAAGTTATCGAGTTCACTGGGTCTGCAGCCTGCGCGAGCGCCATTCGTGGCGAAGCACCAGGGCCGCGCCAGCGGCCACCATGCCGGCCAGCGCGAACCAGGTGAGCGCATACTGCAGATGATTGTTGGAAAAAGCGATTACCGTGAGGCCGCCCACAGGTGCGCCGTCGATCGCAGGGGCTGACGCTTCGGCGTCGATGAAATAAGGGGCCACGTCGGTCAGGCCACGAGCGGCCGCGATGGCAGCTACATCCCGCGAAAACCAGCGATCTTCCGCTGGCTGGTTGGTTCGCAAATACCCTCCTCCCGGCTCGCTCAATCGCAGCAGCCCCGTCACCGTGGTGACGCCTTCGATCTGTCCCTCCGGACGACTCGCGGGATCCCGCAGCGGTGGCGGTACGAAGCCGCGATTGATCAGAACCGTGAAGCCGTCGGTCTCGAGCGGCGTCAGCACCCAGAAGCCGCCGCCGCGTTCGGTGACGGCCTGAACCAGCGTTTCGCGGTCGTGGAGAAAACGTCCCTGGATGGCGACGCGCAGATATTCGCTATTCTCTCGATTCACGAGCGGCCACTGCTCGCGACCCGGCGGGGCTACGGGCGTCGCATGAACTCGCTGCTCGACGCGCTCGATCAAATCGCGCTTCCAGGCGAGGCGATGCACCTGCCAGACGCCGAGACTGATCAGCAACGCCACGCCGGCGACAGCGGCGATGCAGACTGCCGCCAGCTTCAGCGGCGGCAGCGGCGCACGGGTCGGTGCGCTCAGAGGGGCTGACTGGCCTCGTGCTGGGGCATCATGTTGGTGTCGAGGTGATACATCACCCATAGCGAACCCGCGAGCGTGATCACGACCAGGATCAGCGTAAAGACCAGGGAGGTCAGCGTCCAGCCGTCTTCGCTCCGAGGCGTCATGTGCAGGAAGTAGACCATGTGCACGACCATCTGCACGGCGGCGAACCCCATGATGACGAACGCGATGGTCTGCTTGCTCCAGGTCACATCGCCCATCACCAGCCAGAACGGAATGGCCGTGAGCACCACCGACAGCAAAAAGCCGATGACGTACTCGCGGAGCGTGCCGTGCGGCTCCTCCGCTCCATGATTCGGGCCGGCGTCCGGTCGGTGGTCGGCCAATGCGTGTTCGTGAGCGCTCATCGCAACATGCCCATCAGGTAGACGAACGTGAAGACGCCGATCCAGATCACGTCCAGGAAGTGCCAGAACAGGCTCAGGCACGCGAGCCGGCGCGCGTTGGCCTTGTTCAAACCCTGCTTGCCGATCTGCACCATCAGCGTGATCAGCCATACGATGCCGAATGTCACGTGCAAGCCGTGCGTGCCGACCAGCGTGAAGAACGCGGACAGGAACGCGCTACGCTGAGGCGTGGCGCCTACGTGGATCATGTGCGCGAACTCGTACAGCTCGATGCCAAGGAACGCCGCGCCGAACAGGCCGGTGACGGCCAGCCAGAACTGGGTGGCGGCCACTTGCTTGCGATACGAGGCCAGCATGGCGAAGCCATACGTGATCGAAGACAGCAGCAGCATCGAGGTGTTGACCGCGACCAGGGACAGATCGAACAGATCCTTCGGCCCCGGCCCGGCCGCGTAGTTGCCGCCCAGCACGCCATAACAGGCGAACAGCACCGCGAAGATGAGACAGTCGCTCATCAGATAGATCCAGAAGCCCAGCAGCGTGCTGCCGCCGGCTTCGTGATCGTGCTCGTCCACTACATGGAACAGCGTACGAGCGGCCGCTTGTTCCGCAGTCAGTGCGTGACCCATTCGTTCAGCTCCGTGCCGCCGCAGCCAGCAGCTGCGTGCGCTCTTCTTCGGCCCGGATCACTTCTTCTCGCGGCAAGTGATAGTCCCGGTCGTAGTTGAAGGTGTGATAGATGGCGTAGCCGACGATGCCGACGAAGCTCAGCGCGGCCAGCCACCAGATGTACCAGACCATCGCGAAGCCGAACACCGTGCTCAGCGCCGCCAGAATGAAACCGGCGCCGGTGTTGCGAGGCATGAGGATGGCCTTGAAGCCCGACAGCGGACGCTGATAGCCGCGCTGCTTCATGTCCCACCACGCGTCGCCATCGTGAATGATGGGCGTGAACGCGAAGTTATAAGCCGGCGGTGGCGACGAGGTCGCCCACTCCAGCGTGCGGCCGTCCCACGGATCGCCGGTGGTGTCACGCAGCTCGTGTCGCTTGCGGAAGCTGACATAGAACTGGATCAGCATCGCGCCGATGCCAATCGCGATCAGGAACGCGCCCAGCGCGGCGATCTGAAACCAGATCTGCAGCGACGGATCTTCGAAGTAGCGCATGCGGCGGGTCACGCCCATCAAGCCGAGCACGTACAGCGGCATGAACGCCACCCAGAAGCCGACCACCCAGAACCAGAACGACACCTTGCCCCAGAACACGTCGAGCTTGTAGCCGAACGCCTTGGGGAACCAGTAGTTGATACCGGCGAACAGACCGAACAGCACGCCGCCGATGATCACGTTATGGAAGTGCGCGATCAGGAACAGGCTGTTATGCAGCACGAAGTCCGCCGGCGGCACCGCCAGCAGCACGCCCGTCATGCCGCCGATCACGAACGTGAGCATGAAGGCCACGGTCCACATCATCGGCAGCTCGAAACGAATCCGGCCTCGGTACATCGTGAACAACCAATTGAAGATCTTCGCCCCGGTGGGGATCGAGATGATCATGGTGGTGATGCCGAAGAACGAGTTCACGCTCGCGCCCGAGCCCATGGTGAAGAAGTGATGCAGCCACACGATGTACGACAGGATCGTGATGACGACCGTCGCGTACACCATGGAGCTGTAACCGAACAGCTTCTTGCCGCAGAACGTCGAGGTGACCTCCGAGAACACGCCGAACAACGGCAGGATCAGGATGTACACCTCCGGATGGCCCCAGATCCAGATGAGGTTGACGTACATCATCGGATTGCCGCCGAAATCGTTGGTGAAGAAGTTGGTGCCCACGTAACGATCCAGCGACAGCAGCACCAGCACCGCCGTCAGCACCGGGAAGGCCGCCACGATCAGCACGTTGGTGCACAGGGAAGTCCAGGTGAACACTGGCATCTTCATCAGCGTCATGCCCGGCGCGCGCATCTTGATGATGGTCGCAAGCAGATTCACGCCGGATAGCAAAGTTCCTACGCCCGCTATCTGTAGCGCCCATATGTAATAGTCGACGCCGACATCGGGACTGTATTGAATGCCGGAGAGCGGCGGGTAAGCGAGCCAGCCAGTGCGCGCGAACTCGCCGACGAACAGCGAGAACATGACCAGAACCGCGCCCGCCGTGGTCATCCAGAAGCTGAAGTTATTGAGGAATGGGAAGGCGACGTCGCGCGCGCCGATCTGCAGCGGCACGATGTAGTTCATCAAGCCGGTGACCAGCGGCATGGCCACGAAAAAGATCATGATCACACCGTGCGCCGTGAAGATCTGATCGTAGTGATGCGCGTTGAGATAACCCTCCGAGCCGCCGAACGCGATCGCCTGCTGCAATCTCATCATGATGGCGTCGGCGAAGCCACGCAGCAGCATCACGATGCCGAGGATCATGTACATGATGCCGATGCGCTTGTGATCGATGGTGGTGATCCACTCGCGCCACAGATAGCCCCACAGCTGATAACGGGTCACGGCCGCCAGCATCGCGATGCCGCCGATGGCGACGGCGACGAAGGTCGCGACCAGGATGGGCTCGTGCAGCGGCAGCGCCGCCGGGCTCAAACGGCCGAAGATCAGCTGCAAAACGGGCGAATCTTGGTAGGGCAACTGCATTACTGCAAACTCGACGGATCGATCGCATCCGCGACCAGCGAACGGGACGTATTCGACACAGGACGCGGCAGGCCGGCGCCACGCAGCGGCGCGCGATCCACCTGCGGCAACAGATCATCTTCGAAGGTCTGCACCACCGGCGCGGTACACATGCCGATGACGTGCGAGGCGTCGGAGCCGAACACCGCGCGCGGCCGATCGTCCTCGATGCGGGCGACGTTGTAGACACCGCCCAAACCCAAGCCGCCGCGATCGTCGATCGCCATCATGTCGTGCATGCACATCTTGCCGGGCTCGACACACATGCCGAGGATGGAGCTGTAGAGCTGTGAGTCGACGTTCGAGAAATATCGGACCGGCTCCCGCTCCGACGGCTTCGCCAGCTGCAAATACACGTCGCGAGTCAGCGATTGCTCGCCGGTGCGCGCGGTGGCGATCCAGCGCTTGAACTCGGTGTCGTTGACGCCGCGTACTTTGAACCTCATGCCGGAGAACCCGGCGCCGCTATAGTTGGCGGAAAATCCTTCCGACACGCCGGCCTGGTTCAAGACGCCGTTCAAGCGCGTCTCCATGCCCGGCATGGCGTAGATCATGCCGGCCATGTCGGGGATATAGAACGCATTCATCACCGACGAGGCGGTGATCTTGAAGGTCACCGGCTGATTCACGGGCACTGCCAGTTCGTTGACGGTGGCCACGCCGTACTGCGGATAGATGAACAGCCACTTCCAATCGAGCGCCACCACGTTCACTTGCAGAGCGCGCGTTTCTGCAGGCACTTCCTTGTCTGGCCCGAGGCGGTCGAGCGGACGATAGGGATCCAGCAGGTGCGTGCCGAGCCAGGTCAGCGCGCCCAGACAGATGATGATCAGCAGCGGCGCCGACCAGATCACCAGCTCCAGTCGCATTGAGTGATGCCAGTCTGGCTCGTAGCGCGCCTCGCGGTTGTTATGTCGATATCGCCAGGCGAACAGCACCGTGAGCGCCATCACAGGCACGATGATGAGCAGCATCAAGTAGGTGGACATGACCAGCAGGTCGCGCTGCTGAGCGGCCACATCGCCCGTGGGATTCAGCACCACCATGTCGCAGGCGGACAGCGCCGCGAACAGCGGCAGCACCGCGAGCGTGCGCAGTAAGTTCTTCATCGTTACTGATTCTGGGCCCGGCATAACGACTGCGCAGGATAGAGATCGCGGTCGCGCGGCGACATTGGGCATTTTGCCCAATGGTCCAGTCCAGGCTTCCGGCCTATAAAAGCGGGCATGATCCAGAGGAGTGACATATGACGGTCGCGCAGTCCGGTGCGCCTACTTCATCGCTGGAACGCGATGCCCGGCGGACCAACGAAGCGCATGCCGGCGAGGTTCGGCCCGGCGACATCGCCATCGGCGTGATCATCGGCCGTACGTCGGAGTTCTTCGACTTCTTCGTGTACGCCATCGCCTCGGTGGTGGTGTTTCCGAAGCTGATTTTTCCTTACGTGGATGCGCTCACCGGTACCTTGTACTCGTTTGGCATCTTCGCGCTCGCGTTCGTGGCGCGCCCGCTCGGGACTGTCATTTTTACCGCTATCGACCGAGCCTACGGTCGCGGCATGAAGCTCACGGTCGCGTTGTTTCTGCTTGGCACGTCGACCGTGGCCATTGCCTTCATTCCCGGTTACAACGACATCGGGATTGCTTCGGCGTACTTGTTGGGCTTCCTGCGCATCGGCCAGGGCATTGCGCTGGGCGGCTCGTGGGATGGCCTCGCGTCGCTGCTAGCGTTGAATGCGCCCCAGAAACGTCGCGGCTACTACGCGATGATTCCGCAGCTGGGCGCACCGCTCGGCTTGATGGTCGCAAGCGCCCTGTTCGCCTACATCATCGGCAATCTCTCGGCCGCGGATTTCCTCGGTTGGGGCTGGCGCTATCCCTTCTTCGTCGCGTTCGCCATCAACGTGGTCGCGCTGTTCGCACGGCTGCGTATCGTCGTCACTCCGGAATACACCAAGGCGTTCGAAACGCAGGAGTTGCAGCCGACGCCGATGTTGGAAACGTTGCGCAACAACGGCCGCCTCATTGTGGTTGGCGCGTTCGCGCCGCTGGCGAGCTTCGCATTGTTTCACATGGTGACGGTGTTTCCTCTTTCGTGGGTGTTCCTGTACACCGACGAGGGCCCGGCGCGCTTCTTGTTGATCGAGTCGCTCGGCGCGGCGGTTGGCGTGGCTGCGATCGTCGCTTCCGGCTGGATCGCCGATCGCGTCGGTCGTCGTACCCTGCTCGGCGGCACAGCGGCGGCGATCGCCGCGTTCAGCGGCTTCGCTCCTCAGTTGCTCGCCGCCGGTGAGATCGGTGAGATCGTGTTCATGATGTCGGGCTTCCTGCTGCTCGGCCTCGCCTTCGGCCAGGCCTCCGGCGCGGTTGCCTCCAACTTCCCATTGAGCCACCGCTACACGAGCTCGGCGCTCACCTCGGACCTCGCGTGGCTGTTCGGCGCAGGCTTCGCCCCCTGGGTCGCGCTCGAACTGACGAGTCGCTTCGGCCTGGTGTTCTCTGGCGCTTATCTACTGTCCGGCGCGGTCGGCACGCTGGTGGCGTTGTTCATCAATCGTCAGATGGTGCAGGATCACCGATAAGTCATCCCAGTCGGCGCGACCAATCCTCCACCTCCGCCGACTGTAAGCGGCGCTCGAACATGCGCCGCCAGCTGGGCGGCAGCGGCAATTCGAGCAACGGCTCGATAATCCATGGGCTCACCTCGCGATCTCGGATCACCGCGAGGATGCGAGCGATTGTCCATTCCGGATGTGGACGATCCAACAGCTCGACTTGATCGCCCGCGCCGAGCTCGCCGGGTTCGAGCACTCGCAGATACCAACCGGCGCGCAATGTATCCTGTACCTGCGCGGCCATATCCTTTACGCCGAAACGCAGATTCAGTTTGAAACATGGCTGTCGGCCCTGGCTGACCTCGAATATCACATTGCCGATACGCCAGCGATCGGCCATGCAGACGCCCTGCTCGTCCATGCCGTCGATACTCAAGTTTTCCCCGAACGCACCCGCTTCCTGTAGCAGTGCGTGTCCAGGCAGGCGCTCCCGCCAGAACGTGTAGTGTGACCACGGATAGCAGTGCACCGCCTTGTCGACGCCACCATGCACTCGCCGATCCGCCTGCCGGTCCTCGACGAGCCCCTCCTGCTCCACCCGCTGCGGCCCGCTCACCGGCTTCTTGTCGATGCCACTTCGAGTCCGCCCCAGCGGCCGAACCTTGCCGCAAAGAACGGCCAGTGCTGTTGCCATCGTGATCTCTCTAACTCGTCGCAGCCTAGCGCAATGGTAGCGCCTTCGCTGCCAGTCGCAGGAAAAAACAAACAGGTTGACGTTTGCGGGGAGAAGGGCTGGAATCGCCTCCGCATCCAAGCTCGACGGGCACACAGGAGTGGCACCTATGCTTCGAGTTTCGGCTCTTTCTCTGGCTGTTTTGGTCGGGATGACGGCAGCGGTTACTGCCGAGGCGGCGCAATCGCATGAGGGCGTCGTATCGGCTTCGACCCTAAAGCGCACCCATACGATTCCTCCCGCGTGGCCCGCCTCAGCACCAACGGGTGTCGAAGGTTGGGTGATGTTGGAGTTCACGTTGTTGCCGGATGGCACGGTGAGCGACATCGAAGTCAAAGAATCCCACCCTGCCGGCGTCTTCGACACCTCCGCGGTAGAGGCGCTTCGGCAGTGGAAATACGAGCCCGTGGAGCGTGCGGGCCAGAAGGTTGCGCAGCGTGCAGAGATTCGGATGAAGTACGCGTTGGCGAAGTAGCAACCTTTCTCTGCGAGCCGGCATCCGACTCCCATTGGGGAACGTGGAGAGCATCTCATGCCGTGTCGATTCGGACATCAGCGCGGGCGGGCTCGCTGGGCTAGTGGGCTGCTGGCAGCTCTGCTCGCGTGCAGCACCGGGCACGCTGAGCAGGCCGATGAGCTGCAACGCTGGATTGAGAAGAATGCCGCGCCGCTCCGCTCGATTGCTGCGACAGATGAAGATTTCCGGGATCTTGAACCGCTGTTGACCGCCATCGGCCCAGCCGAGGTGGTGCAACTGGGCGAGCCCGGTCACGGCGCCGGTAACAGCTTTGCCGCCAAGGTTCGTCTGATCAAGTTCCTGCACCAGCGCATGGGCTTCGATGTGCTCGTGTGGGAGTCGGGCATGCACGGCATGCGGCTGGCGGATGCAGCCATGCGCGGCGAGAGCGATGCCGTCTCGGCTGCGCAGCGCGGAATCTTCACGATCTGGTCGAATGCCGAAGAAGTCAGGCCCTTGCTGGAGTACGTGAAGTCGACTCAAGCAACCTCGCGACCGCTGCAGATGGCGGGATTCGACTTGCAGTTCACCGCCCGAAACGCACTTGACGCATTCTCAGAAGACCTGCGTGCCTTCGTCAGCGCGATTCACGAGCCGACGATTCGCAGCCAGCTGCAGGCGGACGTGGATCGAGCGCTTGCCACCTACCATCGCCTGTGTTGTGAGCTGCGAGAAGCGCGCAGGCAGCATAGAGAGCATCTCGTTCGACTGGGAACATCCGAACAGGTGCTGGCGGAACGCCTGACGGCGTGGGACAAAAGGGAGGCGCTCGCGCTGCGGCCAACTCAGCAAGATCTCGACGCGTTCTCGAGCAGTTCAGACGCCGTGCTGAACGCCATTCAAGCTCACCGGGCTCTCTTCGAGCAGGCGCACGGCGCCAAAGGAACATCCTTCATGGAACAGGCGCTGATCAACCTGCGAGTCGATGCACAAGGCAAGCTCGACATCGATCACGGCGTTCGGGGCGAAACATCCGCCAGGTTCCGGAACGCCGTCGCGTACTTCAATCGACGCGACGAGCGCAACGCTCACAACCTGCGCTGGCTGATCGAGCAAGGCTATCCAGGCCGGAAATTGATTGTCTGGGCGCACAATGTACATGTCACACGTGCACACTTCGCACCAGGCTTCGCGGCCGTCCACGTTCATCCACGAGCGGGCGACATGAAGCCGACCGGCGCATATCTCTCCGACTGGTTTGGACCGAAGATCTACACGATCGCTTTGACGACCTATCGCGGCAAGGACCGCTGGGTCACCGGAGACCGAGTCATCGAGATACCGCCTTCCGAGGCCGGCAGTCTCGAGGCGCGCTTGCACGCACTCGGAAAACCGTACTGGTTTCTTGACTTACGCGCAGCCGCGATAGGTTCATCGCACGTCGCGGGTCAACCGTTAAAGATGCGCATGATGACCCCGGTGCCGGGGAGCAACACAGCAGCGCCACCGCACGGTTCCTATCTTGTGGAGGACATCAGGCGAGCCTTCGACGGAGTGTTCTTTATCGATGAGACCACGCCCGCGACGCCCATCAGAGCGCAGTAACGCAGGCGCTATAGCTCGCAGTGCATTTGTTGACAAATGTTTGAATCGAGGAGCAGCATCATGTCGGGCAACAAGGCCGTGCCCACGAACGCAGTTGCCGTAAAGTCGCGGACGGACTCTCAAGGAGACGATCATGACAGGACTCGTTTTCTCCACTGCGCGCACGATGTTTCTTCCGCTGGCCGTGATCGCCTGCACTGTGGGCGCAACGTCCCAGGCGCATGCCGAAGCAGGCGATTACAGCGCCCTGCAGACGATCATGAATCTGATCTCCCCGCCGCCGGCCGACAACCCGGTGACGGCGGCCCAGATGCAGGGGCCGTATCCCCTGCTGCCGAATCCTGCTGGATACAATGACGGCTTCAGTCCGGGCGCCTACTATCAGTGGCAAACAATCAAACTCGCGCCCTCCACCGGCGCGGTGTGCGGCAACGGTTCCCAATACAAGTTTTTCGTGAATCGCGTCCCCAACACGCGGAACACCATTATTTACATGGAAGGCGGCGGTGCGTGCTGGGACTATGCAAGCTGCAGCGGCCAGACCGGCATCCGTGGCGCTCGCAATCCCAATGGCATTCCGGACGACTATATGAGCTTGCTCAATCCTGCGAGCAGCCTGGTCAGTCCCTTCGTGGTGCGCGCACATCCATGGTCGTCGGTCAAAACCCAGAACTGGAACATGGTCTATGTTCCTTATTGCACCGGTGACGTGTATAGCGGCGACCGAGTCGCGGTGTACAACGACCCCACCGGGCAGAACAACCCGCTGGTGTTTCATCACAATGGCGCCCGCAACACTCGCGCCGTGCTCGCCTGGCTGAAAAACAAACTGCCTCGTCCGACGCAGATGCTGTCGACGGGCTGCAGCGCGGGCGGCATCGGCAGCCTCAACAGCTACGCGACTGTCCGGCGCGACATGGCTCCGACTTACGGATATCTGATCAACGACTCCGGTCCGTCGTTCTCCGCTCCCGTGGGCGGCAACCCTGCGCAGTACCCGTCGGTGCCGTTACATACTCAGATTCGCTCGGCCTGGGGATTGGATCAGGGGCCGATGCCGTACCTGGCTTCGGTGCTGCCCGGCTTCGACAGCAACAATTTCGGCAGCATCTATGCAGCGCTGTCCTCCAAAGTGCCGAATGACCGCCTCGGCCACACGCATTTCTGGCAGGATCTGAACTATTCGTCGTACTCGTACGAGCGTTTTTTCCCGGAGATCGTCAACGCACCGAACCAGGCGGCCAAAGAGGCGCTGATCCATGCCAAGTGGGCCACGGATACCGAGCGTTTGCGACAGACGCTGAACACGCTGTCCAACTTCGGGGGCTACTTCCCGCAGTTCCGGGCGCTGAACGAAAGCCACTGCACGACCATCGTCGATTTCAATCACGGCGACATTCAGGAACGCTCGCTGGAGCTGAGTCACTTCATCGCTAGCGTGCTGAACGGCAGCGGCGCGGTGCTGGACGCCTCCGAAGCCAGCGACGCGGCCGACCGCGCGAAACCGGCCAACCCGATTTATGAACTGATCGAGTCGCTCTTGTAGGCGGGCAATGCAAGCTCGATGGACAACGTTCCTTGCCGTTGCGGTGGCCGCCGTGGCCATCGGCTGGATGCTGCACGTAAGCAAGCCCACGCCCGAACAGGCGAAGGCCACCGACGCTCGCGAGAGCGTCGGTGAAGCGCGGGAGCGCCGGGATGCTCCTTCGCCCTCACCTGCAGCCGCCGAAGCGCCACCGAACGCGAGCGACAACGCGAGCCCTGTTGATGTTCGAGAGCGCGCGAGATTCAACGAGCGTGCTCGTGAATTTTTCGCTCAGGCTCCAACATTGTCGCCCGACGAAGCCCGGCAACGAGCCGACGATCTCTCACAGGAACTGTCGCGCATCGAACAGGCCGGCGGTCTGTCCGCCGGCGAGACATTTCTGATTCGTGCCGGTTTGATTCGAGCCACCGTCGCCGACGAACAACAACAATTGGCGCAGATCCGCGCACTCAAGGAACGCTACGAAGCAGACGCCCGACAACGCAACGCTCTAGCGTCCGGGCACTCCGATCCAATGTTTGATCTATACAAGGTTCGAGAGGGTCAGATCGTCGCCGAGGTCATGTCGCTCGCAACCATCCCGGGCGGCCTGACCCGCGAAGAATATCTCCGCCGCCGCTTGCAAACAGAACGCGAACAACTGCTCGGCGAAGCGATGTAGTTGACTTCTGCTGCTATTTAACATTCGATGTTTCCGTCGAAACGCCGAATGTCAAATCGTCGAGGGAGCTTCCATACATTCGCTACGCCGGCATGTTTCTTCGAATCTGCGCAGCGGTCTTATGGAGCGTTTCAGCATCGACTTTGGCACGGCGTCGTCTCTCATCGTCGGATGCGGAGTGACGGATCGTCCCAGCCGCACGGCCCGCATCAGGAAACTTGTGGAGCTGGGGAGGTCCTATGCCCCAATCGCTGCCAGGCTGCCTTGGCACGACGTGGAAATGGTAGTGCGGCACCTCTTGGCCGCTATACACGCCGTTGTTCTGGAAGGTGAGAATGCCGACGGCTGGTAGGTCGCCAGTAACGCCTGCGCCACTTCTCGCGCCGCCTTGATGACAGCCGCCCCCTCCTGTTCAGTCAGATCCAGCAAGGTGCCGACGTGGCGGCGAGTAACAACACAGCACTGGCCGACCTCGAATTGCACCGGAGTAACGACGGTCACCGTCAGCTCGGACTCCGCGATGATCGGAACTGTGCTTCGACCTGCCAGCGTTTCGCAGATATCACAAGGATCCTGTTGTGGCAACTCGATCATACGGCGTCACTCCGTGGGCACCGGCAAACCCTGCTGCCTGAGGAGCAATCCGGAATCGTCCGTCGGCATTGTATGGATCATGCCACATACTGCTTGCACCGACACGAGAAGGAGCGGATGAGGGCAATCGAGAGCCTGGCCTTCATGATCACTCCTCTGCACTACACCGACAGCATCACCCACATTCCAGCAATAACCAAAGCCACCCCACTCAATCGCCCGCCCTGCACTCCAACGGGCGCCAGCTTCTCCAGCAGAACGAACAAAGTAATCGCGCCGATCCATAGCAAGCTCATCACGCCGCCGACGAACAGCAGCAGCATCAGAGCCCAGCAACAGCCGACGCAGTAGAGACCGTGACGCAAGCCGAGTCGCAGTGCGCGAGGCATGCCGGGGCGCCAGTGTTCCATGAGAAAGGAAATGGGAGAGCGGCACTGGCGAAGGCAGGCGTATTTGATGGGCGTCCACTGATAGATGCCGGCGACGATCAACAGCGCGCCGCCGAGCCAGGGACTGGCGCTCACCATCATGGGAGACAGCAGCGCGGCCTCGGCAAGTCCCCACTGCAGCAGCGTAGCGCCCGCGCTGAAACCGAACCAAGCGAGCATATATCCAGCCACGAACGCAACAATGCGCCGAGCGGGCGAGCGAATGTTTGAATCATTCCGAGCGGCGCGATGGAAGATGAGAATGGTGGGCAGCGCGCTCGGCAGCATCATGGCGATCATCATCACCGCCCACATCAGAAAGATGAGAAGAACGTAGTGCGCATCCCACGTCGTTTCCATCATCCAGGCGGCGACGCCATCCATGCGGCCGTACATGTCGAGCGATGCGGGAATGAGGTATGCCCACGCGCAGGCCACCACGCCGGCGAGCCCGACGATCACTAGAACCTTGTCTCGCAGATACGGAGGCGTTGGCATGTGCCGCTCCCGACAGCGTGTATCTGAGCCCTTTGATTTCAGCCGGCCGCGCGCGTAATGTCACTTTATCGTAACGTCCACTGCCGTGCAGAGAGGGGGTTACCATGGCCGACGTTCAGAAGTGGACCCTCAAGGGTCAATGGTTCGACGTGTGCCGCTGCGCCATTCCATGCCCATGCTCCTGGGCTCAGCCGCCGGACGACGGCTTCTGCGAAGGCATTCTCATCTGGCACATTCAGCAAGGTCACTACGGCGACTGCGACCTCGACGGTCTGAACGTCGCGATGGTCGGGTCGTTTCGCGGCAACGTCTGGGAGCAAGCCAGCGATTTCAAAGACGCGATTTTCATGGACGAGCGCGCCGACGCAACTCAGCGCGCGGCGCTACAGAGCGTTTTCGGCGGTCAGGCGGGCGGCTGGCCGAAACGTTTCGGCGAATTGGTCGAGGGCCAGCACATGGGCTTCGCATTCGCGTCCATCCACGTGGAGATCGCGCCGGACCTTTCAACCTGGAGAGCCGAGATTCCGGCCCACAATATTCTGGCCGCGGCCAATGCACTCATGGGGCCCACCAGCGACGGTAAGGTAACGAAGGTCTACAACCTGCCAGGCGCCGAAACCGGTCCAGGCGGCGTCGCCACGTGGGGGCGCGCGACGTCCGATCGTGCGGACGCGTTCGGTTTCAAATGGGACCGCACTGGCAAGTCCAGCAAGCTCATCGCCTTCGAGTGGAGCGGCCCGGACTGAGACCGGCCGCAGGGTTCACCGCAAGTTAAGCACGCTTCAATTCTTTTCGATAGCGCCGACGCAGCGGCTCGCGGATACTGCGCTGAACATCGCGCCGACAGATTCGGCCATGCGCATTGTAGCAACAGAGGACGATCGATGAGTTCGGCGGGTCAGGAAAAGCGGGTGCAATTCGATTTCGAAGTCGAGTTCTTGAATGGCGGCGGCATCCAGGGTCAGGGTTTTCGACTCGACATCGCAGGAGAAGACATCGACGATCAGGCGCTGGCCCAGTACATCGTCAAAGACATGCGGCTGCTGATGGTCGGGCGCGTACGTATCTTGAACAAGTCCATCATCGTCGAACCTCACAAGCGCTCACGCGCGGCGGCGGTGGATTCCGACAAGACGAGCGGGCCCAGGTTGATCGATCTGAGCCACACGATCGAGGACGGCATGGTGACCTACAAGGGCTTGCCGGCGCCGCTCATCTGCGATCACCTCAGCCGTGAACAATCGCGCGCGCTCTACGCTCCCGGGACCGAATTCCAGATCGGCAAGATCACCATGGTGAGCAACACGGGCACCTATATCGACAGTCCTTTCCACCGCTTCGCCGACGGCGCGGACATCGCCGACCTGAAGTTGAAGTCGCTGGTGGGATTGGACGCCGTGGTGGTGCATGCCGAGGGCATGTCGAGCCGCCAGGTTCCAGCCGAGGCGTTCGGCGCCATCGACGTGCGTGACAAAGCGGTGCTCGTTCACACCGGGTGGTCGCGTCATTGGCGCACTGATCGCTACTTCGAGAATCATCCTTTTCTGACCGCGGGCGCCGCCGAGTATCTGAAGCGCGAGGGCGCGAAACTCGTCGGCATCGACTCTTACAACATCGACGACACAGGCGCCGGACATCGGCCTGTGCACACCACCCTGCTTCAAGCAGGCATACCCATCATCGAACACATGCGTGGCCTGGAGCTGGTGCCTGCGACGGGCGCGACCTTCACGGCAGTCCCACCCAAAGTTCGCGGCATGGGAACATTCCCCGTGCGGGCCTTCGCGACGCTGGCCGACTAGATCGAATTCAGGAACCCTCCATCCACGGCGATGGCCTGGCCGGTGATGTAAGAGGCCCGATCGGAGGCCAAAAACGCCGCGAGTGCGGCGAACTCCTCCGGTCGCCCCATGCGGCCGGCCGGAATCTTCGGTCCCATGGTCGCATCGTCCAGGCCCAGTTCTTTCACTCGATCGGTCGCGGTGTAACCCGGCAGCAGCGCGTTGATGGTGATGCCGTCTTTGGCGATATCGCGACTCAGCGAATTGATCAGCCCGAGCAATCCGGCACGCAGGCTATTGGAGATCACCAGCCCTGGTTGCGGCTCGCGCGCGGCGATCGACGTGATCGCGAGGATTCGACCCCACTGCTGCTGTCGCATGTGGGGCAACACAGCCCGCACGCTCTCCACAGTGCTGATCCATAAGTTATCGAAGCCCTTCTGCCAGTCGGCCGACGACATTCGCTCGAACGGACCGGCCGGCGGACCACCGGTATTGGTGACCAGAATGTCCACGGGCGCACCTAGCGCTTTGGTCGCCTGTTCGATGAGTGTTCCGCAACTGCCAGGCGAAGCAACGTCACCGGCGATTCCGATTGCGCCAATCTCGGAGGCGGTCGCAGCGATGCGCGCAGGGTCGCGAGAAACGATGACGACCCGCGCCCCCTCCGCAATTAGCTCTTGCGCCACCGCTCTGCCGAGTCCTTTGGATGCGCCGAACACCAGCGCGTGACGACCTGCAATTTTCAGATCCACGACCGACCTCTCCTCTGAATCAGACCCGCGGGTCCGGCGCTGTATGATCGGGCCGGCCTTCCTGAAGAATCATCCGGCAGCGCGTGCTTGCCGCGCGCCGGTACTGCGACAACCTCTGATACTCCGCGTCGTTGTACCAGGCTTCGGCTGCCGTCCGGTCGGGGAACTCCAGAATCACCATCCGATCCTCGAACGTCTCCCCTTCCGCCGTAGTCACCGGGTCACCCCGTGTCAGAAAGCGGCCGCCGTATTTCTGCAGCGTCTTGGGCGTGTGATCGGAGTATTTCCGAAATGTCTCGGGATCGTGGATCCGCATCGTGCATATCATGTAGGCCGCCATCGCATTCTCCTCGCCGCACTCCAGCGCTGGAGTTTACTGCCACGAGAGGGCGAATTTTTCCCAAAGACCCTGTGTTAGATTCGCAGCATCCTTCCCCAGCCCGTGGTGCACAGTGCACGGCGACCAGATTCGTTCCAGCGTCGATCGACTCGAAATCCACATCGCCGCTCGCACGGCATTTCAGCTTTATCGCATCGACGATCGCCCCATCACGCTGGATGAGGCGTACTCGATGCAAGCCGAGATCCTGGCGCGCGCGCTTCGTTCCGGCAGCGACAGCATTGCCGGTTACAAGGTGGGCCTGACCACAGCGAAGATGCAGGCCTTCTGCGGCGTGAAAGAGCCGATCGCGGGTCGCATTCTGAAGAGCGGCGTTCGTGCGAGCGGCGCAACGCTGCGCAAATCGGACTTCCATCGGCTCGGCATCGAAAGCGAACTGGCCTTGCGCGTCGGCAAGCCTGTGCCGGCACTCACCGCGAGCAACGACGTTGCAGATCTCATCGGCTGCATCGACGCTATCGCCGCCGCGTTCGAAGTGATCGACGATCGCGACGCCGACTACTCGCATCTGGAAGCAAGCTCCATCGCGGCCGAAAACAGTTGGAACCGGGGCGCCGTACTCGGCGAAGCAATGTCACCCGCCGATTTCGGTGACCTGTGCAACCTGCAAGGCCGGCTCCTCGTCAACGGCGAGCCCGTAGCCACCGGATCCAGCAGCGACGTGATGAGCGGCCCCTTGTCCGTGCTGGCCTGGGTCGCGCAATTCGCTCGCGCCAATGACGAGGAACTGCGTCCCGGCCAATGGATCCTGACCGGCTCCATCATTCCGACCAAATTCGCCGTGGTCGGGGAGACCTATTCATTCGAACTTGGCAGTCTGCCGCCGGTGACTGTAGAGATCGCCTAGTGCCGCAATTGGTGACGGGACGCCTGGGCCAATAATCGCTGTTCTCGCAGCCACTCGACTGCGCTAAGATGCTTGCGCCTGACTCGGGTTCGAGCCGCCACCAGGCCGCCGGTCATGATTCAGCGGACAATTCGCAGCGTCATGGTTTGTTTGGCGCTTCTCTGCGCGATAGCGCCGCGCGCCTGGTCGAGCGAAAGTGAACCGATACTCTCCGACCGGCTGGCCGCTTACGTAGCGACACCCGATCCCAGTCTGGAGTGGCGCGAGATGAGCTCGGGCCGCATCGGCGCGACCGAGTACGTCGAATATCTGATGACCTCGCAGATCTGGCGAGGCATCCCCTGGAAACATCAATTGTTCGTGCTGCGCCCGGGGAACATGGCCGGCGATTCGCGGCATGCGCTGTTGTTCATTCATGGCGGCCGCTGGAAGCCTGAATACGAAGGCGAGCGCAAGGCGCAGCAACTGCCGAGAGAAGCGCTCTTGTTCGCGCAACTGGCCGAGTCCATTCGCGCGCCGGTGGCCGTGCTGAGGCAAGTCCCCTTCCAGCCGATCTTCGATCGCAGAGAAGATGCGCTGATCGCTTACACCTTCGATCAGTATCTGCAGACCGGCGAAGCCGATTGGCCGTTGCTGCTCCCCATGGTCAAGAGCGCCACGCGCGCCATGGACGCCGTGCAGGACATCGTACGCAAGCGATGGGCCGCGTCGCCCGAGTCGTTCACCGTGTCCGGCGCTTCAAAGCGCGGCTGGACCGCATGGCTCACGGCCGCGATCGATCAACGCGTGATGGCGGTGGCGCCCATGGTGATCGACGTATTGAACATTCCGGCGCAGATGGATCACCAGCGCGCGACCTGGGGAGAATTCTCCGAGGAGATCGCAGATTACTCTTCGCTGGATCTGCAAAGCCGATTGAAAACACCGCGCGGCGAAGCGCTGTTGTCCATGGTCGATCCTTTCAGCTATCGCGAGCGGCTCACGCAGCCCAAACTGATTCTGCTGAGCACGAACGATCGTTACTGGCCGCTGGACGCGCTGAAATTCTACTGGCCCGGGTTGCCCAATCCCAAACACGTGATGTACGTGCCCAATCAAGGTCACGGGCTGCAAGACGCCGATCGCGTTATCGGCGGCTTGAGCGCGGTCCATCGCTACGCCGCGGCCGGCAAACCATTGCCGCGCACTGAATGGGCGTTTGCATCGAAAAAGAACTCGGTCACCATCCAGCTCAAACCCGACCGTCCCGCCCAGAACGTGCTCGTCTGGAGCGCCTATAGCTCCACCCGCGACTTCCGCGAAGCTCGTTGGGCAGCCCGCAAGTGCTCGAGATCGAACGACGGATATGTTTGCTCGGTGGAGCGCCGCGAACAGGGCTACACTGCCGCGTTCGGGGAAACCTCTTTCCGCGATGATGGCAATCCCAATTTCTCGACCACCACGACGGTGTGCATCGCCGGTCCGAAAGGCGCCGAACCCGTAGAGTGCTGAGAATCCAGCAGAGTGACTCAATGACGCAGACCCAAGCCGGGGCGCCCGAGCAACGTGCAGCGTTCGAGATCCCTGACCACATCACCTATTTGAATTGCGCCAGTCTGTGCCCGCGCCTCAAGGCCGTCACCGCCGCCGGCCAAGCCTCGCTGGTGCGCATGGGGACGCCGTGGAAAGTCGACAATTCGGATTGGTTCGGCGGGTCGGAGCAACTTCGCAGCGCGTTCGGCCGAATCATCAATGCGCCCGCGTCGAGTATCGCGCTGGTGCCGGCGGTGAGTTATGGAATCGCGGTGGCGGCGCTCAATGTACCAGTGAAAGACGGCGACAATATCGTGGTCGTCGATCAGGAATATCCATCCAATTTCTACAGCTGGCGACGCTTGGCGCGCCAACGCGGCGCTGAGCTGCGAGTGGTGCTCCCGCCTCCCGGCGGCACCATCACCGACGCCATCATCTCTCTCATCGATCGGCGCACGGCCGTGGTCGCCACTCAGAACTGCCATTGGACCGATGGCACATTCGTCGACTTGCGTCGCGTTGGCGCCGCTGCCCGAGCGAACGACGCCGCATTGGTCGTCGACGCGAGCCAATCGCTAGGCGCGTACCCATTCGATGTGCAGGAGATTCAGCCCGACTTCCTCGTCACGGTCGGTTACAAATGGTTGCTCGGCCCTTACGCGCTCGGCTACATGTATGTCGCCGAACGCTGGCACTCGCAAGGCGTGCCGCTGGAAGAATCGTGGCTGCATCGGGAAGGCAGCGAAAGTTTCGTTGGGCTGGTCAGCTACACCGAAGCATACAAAGCCGGCGCCGCTCGCTTCAGTCAGGGCGAGGCGGCGCAGTTGTATCTATCTGCGATGGCGCTTGCCGCGCTAGAACAAATCCAACAATGGACGCCATCGCGCATACAGCAACAGCTCGGCGAGTGGACCACCGAGCTCGCCGCCCGCGCCAAGCCGCTGGGCCTCACCTGCGTTGATGCCTCGAATCGCATGGGCCACCTGATCGGACTCAGAGCGAAGAATGGTCTGCCCGAGAATCTCGTCACGCAACTGGCGGATCGCGACATTTACGTCGCGGCCCGCGGCAGCAGCATTCGTGTCGCCCCGCACTTGCACAGCACCGCCAGTGACATGGATCGCCTGGTGACGGCGCTGGGCGAGATCCTGCGATAAGTCCGCGCGAAGAGCGACGTTACTTAAACAGTACCAGCTCTTCCGCCATTGTCGGATGAATCGCGACCACTTCGTCCAGCTGCGACTTGCGGAGCCCGGCCTTCACCGCCACCGCAAGCACCTGGAGGATCTCCGGCGCGTCCGGGCCGATCATGTGCGCGCCGACGATCCGCTCGCTGGCGGCGTCCACGACGATCTTATATAGAGCGCGCTCATTGCGTGCGGCGAGCACGTTCTTCATCGGGCGGAAGTCCGCGGTGAAGACCTTGACCGCGCCATACTTGTTACGAGCATCGCCTTCGGTGAGCCCTACGCCCGCGAGCGGCGGATGACTGAACACCGCGGAAGGAATGCAGTCGTAGTCCACCTTGGTGGGCTTCTTGCCGAAGACCGTATCCGCGAACGCCTGCCCTTCACGGATCGCGACCGGCGTGAGCTGCACGCGATTGGTGACATCGCCAACGGCGTAGATGGACGGGCACGTCGAGCGGCTTTCGTCATCGACGCGAACCGCACCGTTTTCGTCGGTCTCCACGCCCGCGCTTTCGAGCCCCAGCCCTTCGGTGTTCGGCACCCGTCCGGTGGCGAACATCAACGCGTCGCACTCGACGGCACCGCTCGGCATGTGCACGGTGAGTGCGCCGTTCGGCTCTTTCACGACTCTTTCGATAGGCGAATTGAACAGGAACTGGATGCCTTTGATCATCGAGATCTGCAGCAGCCGATCGCGAATCTGCGCATCGTAACCACGCAAGATCACGTCCGAACGGTTGACGAGCGTGACCTTGACCCCGAGCTCGTTGAACACGCCTGCGAACTCGTTGGCGATATAGCCGCCGCCGGCGATCAGCATGCGCCGTGGCAGCTGTTCCAAATGAAACGCGTCGTTGGAAGTGATGCCGTACTCGCACCCCGGAGCCTCGGGCACATGCGGCCGCGCACCGGTGGCGATCAGGATGACATCCGAGGTGATTTGGCGATCGCCGACGCGAACGCTATGGGCTCCAGTGATGACCGCGCGCTGGTTGAAAACTTTCACCTTGTGATTGTCCAGCGTCTGGTTGTACAGCCCGCTCAGCCGCGTCACCTCGGAAAGCACGTTGTCACGTAGCGTGGGCCAGTCGAACTTCGCGTCCTGCACGTGCCAGCCGAAACGACGTGCGTCTTCGAGGTCTTCGGCGAAGTGCGCGCCATACACGAGCAGCTTCTTCGGCACGCATCCGCGGATCACGCAGGTGCCGCCGATGCGATATTCCTCGGCGATTGCAACTTTGGCGCCGTGTGCGGCAGCTACGCGCGCCGCGCGAACGCCACCCGAACCGGCGCCGATGACAAAGAGGTCGTAGTCTCGCTGGCTGGCCATGAGCAAAAAAGTCGATGCGGGACAGGTCCCGAAGGCCGCGAGTCTACTACGAACGCGAGCCCAACTTGCGCGTCACCACGATATCGACCGAGCTCGTCACCGGGTCGAACATGATGTGCGCCTCGCCGCGCTCCAGCTGATGGAGGACGTGCGTGCGCTTTTCTTCGAGCGTGAACTCGCGCTCGCCATACTCCGTCCCCTCCCTGAGCACGAACGCTTCAATGACACCACGCAGCGCCTCCGCAGACAACTCGGTATGCGGTACCGGAACGGGGGTTTGATCTTCTTCCTCGGGATACATCGGCAAGCTCGGGGACGGGCGGTGTCAGGTCGCTTCCGAGCGCATTGTATATTGATTCGAGAGATCTCTGCGCGGCGCGCCCAGCCTTCCATGCGAGGTCAATGGCTGCTACCGTCGCGCCATGACTGCTCATCTCAAAATCGACTTCGTGTCCGACGTGTCCTGCCCCTGGTGCGTGATCGGCCTCAAATCCCTGGAGCAGGCGCTCGAGCGCGCCTCCGACGCCACCACGGCGGAGATCCATTTCCAACCTTTCGAGCTCAATCCGCAAATGGGCCCCGAGGGACAGGATCTGGCCGAGCACATCGCCGAGAAATACGGTTCGACGCCCGAGGACATGCAGCGCAATCGCGAAGGCATTCGCGACCGGGGCGCGGCGCTCGGCTTCACCTTCAACATGGAAAAGCGCTCGCGCATCTACAACACTTTCGACGCGCATCGGCTGCTGCACTGGGCGGAATCGGAAGGTCGCCAGCTCCAGTTGAAACAAGCCTTGTTCTCCGCCTATTTCACCGACGGTCGCGACCCGAGCGATCGCGAGGTGCTGATCGACGTCGCTCGCCAGGTTGGCCTGGACCCCGACGGCGCGCGCCAGGTGCTGGAATCCGGCCAATTTACCGACGAGGTCCGGCAGATCGAGCAGCGCTATGGCCAGCTCGGCATTCGGGCCGTGCCTTCGGTGATCGTCAACGACAAGTATCTGATCCAGGGCGGCCAGCCCGTGGAAGTATTCGAGCAGGCCCTGCGCAAAATCGCGGCCGAACCTAAATGACAGCTGAATGATCCGGTCGTCGATCTGAGCGGAAGGACTCCGCGTGCGCACCGGACTACACCGTGGCCCGGGTGGGACGGTGTGCGGGCCGCGGATACGGCTCGACGTTGCGCTCGCACCGGCCTAGACTGAATGCCACTGCCGTCGATGGCATGCAGCGGGGGCTGGGGATCCATGACCGCTTCGCCGTTATCCAAGATCAATGCAGCCTGGAACAGCTGCTGCACGGGATTGGCTTTGACTCTACTTGCGGCCAGCGGCGCGGCGCTCGGCGCCGAAGCTGGAGCGAACGAGCCAATCACCGCCGTCTACAAAGCGCACGAGTTTTCATTCCAGTATCGCGGCACCAGCCGGCTCTATACATGTCCCGAGCTGGAGCAGCGGGTCGCGCTGATCTTGATCGGCGTGGGCGCGCGAGACGACGTCAAAGTCAACGCGCGCAGCTGTAACTTCAGCTTCATGCCCGAAGAAGAGCTGTCCATCGATCCCACCTTCGGCCGCGACCGCTTCGACCAGTCTGATCGATGGGGCAGTTCCTCACGCATGCGCCAACCGAATCGAGGGCGCGAGCAATCGACCAGCATCCACATCCAGGCGATGTTTCCCGTCGAGGTGACACCGAAGGTGCTGGAGGAGCTGGACAAGGACAAGTCACGTCGCGAGCTGGTGTCACGCGTCACCGGCAATGCGGCCGCCGCCTTCAACGATCCCATCCTGTTCGAAGCACAGCGACAGGAAGTGACGTTGTCACATCGTTCGATACGGCTGCAGGGCGAAGATTGCGACCTGCTCGAACAGATGAGTCAGCAGGTGTTCCGCCGGCTCAACGTAAAAGTGGTGCGTAGAAGCTTCAATTGCAACGGCGGCGCTTCGCGCATCCCGCCGCAGATCACCGTCGAGTCCTTGCTGCCTACCGGCAAGTTGAAACCGATGCCGGATCCCGAGAAGAAAAACGAAAGCGCGCCCGAGCCCGAAGAATCGTCAGCGCAACCCGCCGAGCCGGCGCCTCAATAATCATCAGGGCGCCGCCCGAGTCGGCTAGCACTGACACCTGGCTTGGACATTGGTTTCGCTGCGCTCCAACGGACGAGCCAACAAGACACCGCCAGTATCCGCCGCCACATCGCATCCTGGTTCTCATAGCGCACGGATGCGTCCAGCGCCCTCTAGCCCCGACCAGACAAGTTGGAGATAGGTTGTGAACGCAAGAATTGGCTCAGCAACCTTGCGTAAAGACTGGGCTCGTCGAGCGCGGCCAGATGCCCAGCGCCGGCAACGATTCTCAAGTACGCATTGGGCAGAGCCTCGACCATCCGTTGCGCGATGGTTCGCCGCCTCTGCGTGTCGAATTCGCCGCTCAGAACGAGCGTGCATACATCGATACAATGTAAATCTCGCATTGTGAGCGGGGCGGCCGATCGCGGACGCTCGTCCAGCAACAGATCCTGCGCCGGGTATCGAGCGGCAATTTCCTGCAGCAGCAGGCGCGCGCCCAGCGCTGTTGTATAAAGGCGCATGAAGGGATGTTGAGACCAGCTGCGTCGGAACGCTTCGATGCCTTCGCTCCGGAGCAGCGCCCGATAGTCATCGATGGGAACTTCCTGAATGTCCGGCGTCAGTGACAATCCATCTGGGGGCGGGCCATCGAGCACCAGGCACGCGACGCGCTGGGGGTACTTCAACGCGCAACGTAGTGCGACCCGTGCGCCCTGTGACATGCCGACGATCGCAGCCTGTGAAATAGCGAGGTAATCCAGCAACCGGGCGACGTCCTCCACGTCCCGCTCGATATCCGGCCTGCCCGAGGAAAGCCCGAAACCGCGCCGATCGAATGCAATCACTTGAAACGAGGATGCAAGTAAATGCAGCTGCGGCTGCCACATATCGAGATCGAGCGCCCAGCCGTGGATGAACACCACGGCAGCGCCTGACCCTGAGCTACGTACGCGGAGCGTTGCTCCTTCGACCTCGATGAAACGTTCGTCGCTCAGCGCCGCCCCCACAATCGATCGGAGGCGATGGCCGCGCCTTCCGCCAGCGACTTCAATTTGAGATAGGCGACGTCCGGATCCACCGGGCCGAAGCCGGCGAAGGTTCCGAACCCACAGTCGGTGCCCGCCATCACACGGTCACGGCCTACCACGTCGGCATATCGACAAAGTCGCTCGGCGACCAGTAGCGGATGTTCTATGTAATTGGTGGTCGTGCTGATGACGCCGGGGATCAGCACCTTGTCCTCCGGCAAACGCGCGTCCCGAAACACCGCCCACTCATGCTCGTGGCGTGGATTCGCGCCTTCGATGAGCAGCGCCTGCACCTTGGCCTTGACCACGACCGGCAACAACTGCTCCAGCGGCACGTCGTGGTGATGCGGGCCTTCGTAGTTGCCCCAGCACACGTGCATGCGCGCTCGCTCGGCAGGAACGTTGCGCAGAGCATGGTTCAACACTTCGATGTGGCGCGCGGCGCTGTTCAAAAAGTCGTTCACTGTATCGTGTCGATACATGGTGTGGCGCCCCATGGCCAGATCTGGAGCATCGATCTGCACCAGCAACCCGGCGCGGGTGATCAACTCGTATTCGGCGCGCATCGCCTCTGCCACCGCTTCGACATACGCGTCCTGCGTGCTGTAGTAATCGTTCGGCTGGAACAGCGCGATCACGCCCGGAGAAGCGGCGTTGAGGAAGCCCTCCAAGGCAGTCGAGTCTGCGAGCGCCGCCTTGAGATTGTCGACGTCGGTCTGCGCCGGCTGCAGGTCGTTGACTCGAATCTCAGCAACACAACGAGGCCTCGTGTACTTCGCCGTGGCGCCCGTGTCCGCCAGCCGTTTCAGGATGCGTGGAAACTCGACCAGGTCCTGGCCAGGCTCACGCGGCGTATCGCCGGCGAATCCCGTCAGCCGGTTCTTTATGTAAGTGGCATAGCTGATCTTGCTCATCTCACCGTCGCTGACCACATCCACGCCACTTGCCACCTGCCGGCGAACGGCGTCCTTCACGGCGTCTGCGATGGTTGCATGAGCGGCGGCTTCATCGAGCGATTCGCCACGCTCGCGCGCAAACAACACATCCGTGACGGCCTGCGACCGAGGCAGACTGCCCACGAGCGTTACCAGGATCCTGTCGCGACCGGTTTCCAATTCTCTCGCCTCCGCGTACAAATACGTCCTCTGACTAGTCAATGATCAGTAGTCATCAGTCACTTCATCGATACATGTTGTTGGATCGATGATCGCCAGCGAGCCACCGCTTGAGCTCGGAGTGAGCGTCGGCACGACGCGTGGCGTTGATCTTCTCCACGTCTGGATGATCGACGGTGAACTCCACGATCATGCCGTCCGGGTCGACGGCATACAGCGAGCGGCAGTAGCCGTGGTCCAGCACGAACATCTTCGGCTCGGTATACCCGGCGGCGCGTAGACGCTGCTCGATGCCCTTCTGCACGTCCGCGTCGACTTTCAAGGCCACGTGATGAAACGGCGTCTCCGGCATTTTCGGCCCGAACATCTCCTGGTCCTCGGGACGCGCGAACTGAAAGAACGCGAGCGCGCCGCCGTCGCCGATACCGAAGAACAAATGACAGTAGGTGCGCTCGGCGCCGAACAGCTCATCGGACTCGCACCACGTCGCCTGCAGCGGCAGGCCGATGATGTCTTCGTAGAACTGGCGTGTCGCTTCCAGATTCCTGGACACGTACGCGGTGTGATGCAATCGTGTCGGCAGCTTCTGAACAGTGGCCATGATGTGCTCCTGTAGCCCCATGCATTCAAAAACGGTAGGTCAGGTCCACGCCCCAGCGTCGCGGCAGGGCCTTGAACACGAAGTTGTTGGTGTAACCTGGGTTTGGGAAGAACTGCGGACCGGGCGACCATTCGGCGTTGTACTCTTCGTCGGTCAGATTCTTGGCCCACACCGTGGCGCTCCACGCGCCGCCCTCGAGCCCCAGCCTCATATTCACCAGCTCCACCGGATCGCGCTCGGTGAAATTGTCCGGATAGAACCAGGTGGGGCCGATGGCCTCGAGGTCGGTGCGCACGAACATGCTTAGCGCCTCGCCGAGCGGGCGTCGATACTGCAGCCCGAGATTGGCGCTGTACTCGGAGACCAATGGCGCCTGGTTGCCCACATCGGTCGGTGCGCGACTGGAGTCTTTGATCTCGCTATCGGTATAGCCGAGCCCGAGATACGCTTCGAAGCCGGTTGCGAGCAGCGCTTTGAGTTCCAACTCGACGCCTTGATAATCCACCCGCTCGAGGTTGCCCAGGTTCTGGGTGCTGGTGGTGGGATCGAAGACGAAGAAGTACGAGCCTTCGGCGCGCGTGTGATAGAGATTGAGACTGGCGCTCAACCGACGGTCCAGGAATTCGGCCTTGGCGCCGAGCTCATAAGTATCCGCAGTCTCGGCGTCGAACAGATCCTCGACCCCGGCGATGCCTGCGGAACCTACGCCCGTCTGATTGAACCCGCCGCTGCGAAAACCGCGACTGAAGCCGGCGTACAGCGTCGAGTTGTCGCTCGGCTTGTAGCGCAATGTGACTTTCGGCTGCCATTCGTCCCAGGTCTGCTCGCGCACCTGTCCGGGGAAGGCGATGCCCACCAGCGGGCCGGGAATGAATTCGGCCGGCGTCTCGGTCGTATTCTCGCGCTCGTCGCGGTCGTAGCGCATGGCCAGGGACATTTCCAGGCGCGATGTGAGATCGAAGTCGACGTTGCCGAACACTGCCCAGGCGAAGTTGTCCTGCGCGTCCGCCAGAAACGTGAACTGGGGATTGAACAGCGGCAACGGCCGTCGCCGTACTTGCGGCACCATGCCCGTGCCCAGATCGAACACATTGCCCGTGGATATGAAGCGATCGGTCGTGATGCCGTAGACACCGGCGATCCAACGCACTCGCTTGCCGGCCGGCGAAGTGAAGCGTAACTCCTGGCTCACGGCTGCCACGTCCAGATACTGATGCTGCGCCTGATCGGAGCGGAAGAACTGAAACAACACCGACTCCTCGATCGGCAGGAAGTTGAACTGGTCGCCGGTGAGGATCTCCTTGAGCGTGTCATAGGAAGTGACTGACGTGAGCGTGCCCACGCCGGTTTCATAGTCCATTTTCAACGAGACGCCGTACATATCGCGCTCGTTCACGCCCGGGTTGTTCACGCGGACCGGCAGGCTCGTATCGTTGACGCTCCCGGTGATGTTGAAGTACAGCGCCTGCGTGTCCACCTGTGACGAGCTCAATCGCAGGTCGGCGGTGAACTCATCCGAAGGCTCCCACAACAGTCGCACGCGAGTGGATACATCCCGGAACGGATCGGCTTCCTCGCCCAGGAAGGCATTGTCGATGTAGCCGTCCGTTTCGAAATACGACGCCGCCACGCGATACTTCAGCGTGTCCGAGATGGGGCCGCTCATACTGCCGCGCAGCCGCTGTCCGGGCCCGGACTCGTAGCCTGCCGTGATGCTGCTTTCGAACTCGTCGGTGGGCCGCCGTGTGTTCACAATGATCGCACCGCCGATGGCATTGCGGCCGTAGAGTGCGCCCTGCGGCCCCTTCAGCACCTGGATGCTTTCGATATCCACCAGTTCCTGGTTGAACTGCGACGGATTGACCATCAGCACGCCGTCGATCAGCACGGCCACCGATGGCTCGCTGTTGCGCGCTTGCGAGATGCCGCGCACCGTCACGAACGAGGTGCCCTGATTCTGAGTCTGGACCAGGCTCATGTTGGGCGTGAGATCGATGAAGTCCTGCGGCCGCTCGATGCCGGCCGCTTCGATGTCCGCCGCGGTGAACACGTTGATGGCCACGGGAACATCGAGCACCGCCTCGTCGCGTTTGCGCGCGGTGACGATCACTTCTTCGAGACTGCCGTCGCCTGCCAGGTTCTGCGACTGTCCCTGGTCCTGAGCTGGCGCATCGAACGGCAGAAGACACAACGCCGCCGACACGCCAGCCAGTACCAGCCCCCACCCCCACTTGTACGTCGTCATGGTTCGCTCCCCAGCTATCTCGTCCACCCCTCCGAGATTTCAGGCCAGCCCTCGCGTGCGGCGAGAGCTTCGCGAATCGAGGCGCCGTGCTGATCGAGCAGCGGCGCCGAAATCACCCGATCGAACCTGGCGCCATCGAATTGCACGGCGGGGCGGACGGCCCATTTGCCGCCGCTCGCCGCTTCGACCGGCACGATCAGCCCCAGGTGGCGCACCTGCGCATCGTCGATCACCTGGTCGATGCGGTTGATGGGCGCGAACGGCACATCGTTGTGCTCGAGCCTTTCTACCCAGTGCTGTCGCGGATGACGTGAAAACAATGCGTCGAGCTCCGCACCGAGCGCTTCGTAGTTGTCGATGCGGCCTTGCCGCGTGCGGAAGCGCTCGTCAGTGCTCAAACGCTCGCCGTCCAGCGCGGTCGTCAGGCCCTCCCAGAACTTCTCCATGGAGGAGAGATGAATCGCGATGAGCTCGCCATCCGCCGTGCGCAGGATGTACGCCTGCGCGAGACGCGGCCGATCACTGGACTTCGGAACTTCGTTCAGCGCGAAGAAGGCGGCGAATGGCTCCACTGCGAAATGCGCCATGGCTTCGAGCATGGAGACTTCGACATGTCGCCCGCGCCCGGTGCGCGCGCGCTCGATCAAAGCGCCGAGGATTCCGAATGCGCCGTAAATGCCGGTGATGGCGTCGGCAAGCGCCGGCCCAAGGAACCGCGGGCGATCGTGGTCGACGACCACGCTCAGAAAGCCACTCAGCGCCTGGGCCACCGAGTCGTAACTCGGCCGATCGGCGTATGGCCCGCTCGAGCCGAAGCCGCTGATCGAGCAATACACCAGACGTGGATTCAACTCGTGCAAGCGCGGCGCGCCGGCGCCCAGGCGTTCGGCGGTACCAGGGCGGAAGTTCTGGATATAAACATCCGCATTGCTGATGAGGCTGTCGAAGGCTTCGCGATCCGCCGGTTGATGCAGATCGAGAGCGATGCTTCGCTTGTTTCTGTTGTATGCCTGGAAATGCGGCGAGAACTGTCCGCCCTGATAGCTCCGATAGGGATCGCCCGTGGGGCTTTCGACCTTGATCACATCCGCGCCGAGATCCGCCAGCATCATGCCGGCGCACGGGCCGGTAATGAACGTGCCCTGCTCGACGATGCGGATACCGGAGAGGACGGATTGCATGATGCCCCTCTATCGATCGCTCCCCACGAACCCTTCGGGCTTCGGCCCGTCGTACTCGACGGCCAGCGCGCCCGCATGCGACAGCACGAAGCCGATCGGACGCGAGCGCTCTTCCAACAGATGTGCGATGAGGCTGGCGGTGCGCGCGAGCAAGGGCGCTCCTTTGAGCGCCAGCAATGGATAGCCCGCATCGAGCAGCGTGCACGCGATTGCGCCGGATACATTCATGGCGAGTGGCTTGCCCGTGATCTCCGGCAACAGGTCGTCGATGATGCTGGCAGCTTCGATATGCCGACCACTCGTGCCCGCTTGCCTTGCAACTTCCAGGAGTCGTCGCGCGCGAGGGTCGTAGTCCTTGTGCAGTGGATGGCCGTAACCGGGAATGGCTCGACGGCTCTCTTGGTAGTCGCGGATGATTTCGCTCGCGGCATCTCGCATCGAAGTCGCTGCTGCTCGTGCAATCACCTCATGCAACAAACGGCCGGCCTCCTCAGCGGCCCCGAGAATGACCGAGCCACAACCCAACAAGCCCGCCGCCACAGCGCCTTGTAACGCCTCCGGCGCGGCGGCAAGTGTCATGCGGCCGACCTGCACGCTGGGTACCAGGCCGTGTTCGGCGATCGCCACCAGCACCGCGTCGAGCACGCGCCTTTGCGCTTCGTTCGGCAAGTCGCCGGTCACGAGCAACCAGACATGGTCGGTGAAAGAGATGCGCCCGATCAGTTCCTCGCACAGGTCGCGACCCCGCACGAGGATCGTCTCCGCGTTCGACGTGGAGATCGCCGAAGCCCGATTGGCCTGCGCGCCGATCTTCATGTCCGCGCGCCCTTAGCAACGCCGCTGGACAACTTTTCGGATATCGAATAAACATTCGTCATACGAATCATGCTGGATCCGCCCCTCGAGGGCTGTCAATCGCGATTGCCGCCGTTTTTCGCTTATCGAAAAGGGCTGTGGCCATGAAGAAATCCAGTGATGTCGCCGCGGGAAACTCAGCGCGTCGCGAAGCCATGGGTGGCCTCGCAAAAGGTTTGGAGGTCATCCGCGCCTTTTCCCACGATTCGCCTTCTCTGACGCTCTCCGAAATCGCGGGCCGAGCCGGCTTGCCAGCCGCTACCGCTCGGCGCTGCTTGCTGACGCTTTCTGAACAGGGCTACGTCATGCAATCGGGCCGCAACTTCCTGCTGCGCCCCAAGGTGCTCGAACTGGGCGCCGCCTATCTCGACTCGATGAACATCGAGATGCTTACCCGAACCTATCTGGAAGATCTCGCCAGTCAGACCGGCGACTCCGCAGCGTTGACGGTGCTGGACGGCGCTCACATCGTCTACGTCGCCCGGGCGTCGGTGCGTACGTTGATGCGACTGGAGGCGCATGTCGGCAGCCGCCTCCCCGCCTATCCCACCTCGCTGGGCCGCGTGCTGCTTGCCGGGCTGTCGCCGGAACGCCTCGACCGATATTTCGAGCAGGCAGAGATCACGGCGCTGACCGAGCGCACCGTCACCGACAAGGCTCGGTTACGCGCGTTGATCGAAGAGTGCCGACGCGTCGGCTATTCCTCCGTCGAAGACGAACTCGCCTACGGCGTCGTCGCTGTCGCCGTGCCCGTTTTCGACAAAACCCGTCGCGTCGTCGCTGCGCTCAACAGCTCCAGTCATTCGAAGAAGACCACGCGCGCGCGGCTTGCCAAGGAGCGGGTGCCGCTGCTGCAAACCATCAGCTCGCAGATCTCCCGCGAACTGCAGCGAGTGCCGGGCTTGTCGCTCAGCGCGCAGACTTGATCTCGCGATGCGTGCGCCGCGGTTGAACGCGTGCGCCCTCGAGAAGCACTCGGGTCTAGCGAGGCGCTGATCGAACTCAACGTTTCGAAGCGCCGCGAGTGTCTACATGCACGAGGCTGATGCGGGTGCCGTTGCCAAGGGGATCGATGGCGACGATGCGTTGGTTGTCGTCGGTGCCGGCTTTGTAGACGATCTCGTGGGAGTTGGGATCGTCGGCGTCGCAGGTCAGGACGCCGGTGCGTTTCGATCTGGGCGAGCCTGTCGAGCAGTCGAGGACGGGGCCATACTTGGCAAGCGCCTTGCGATAGAAGGCGGCGACTTGTTCCGGGCGGTCCGAGGACGACAGTTCCAGCGCGGCGACTTTGAAACCGAATGAGCCGGCGGACAGGCCGATGTTGGCGCCGGAGCTGGTTTCGCCGGGTTCCTTGTAAGGTGTCGCGCCTGGATATTCCGGCAGCCCGACGTCGGCGACCTCGGCCTGGTCGGTCACCTTCACTTCAAGGCCGAGCGAATGGGTTCCCCTTTCGTCCGCGCTGCAGGCGCTGACGGCGAGCGAGGCCAACATCACCGCCGCGAAACCGGGCACGACGTGCATCTTCATGGGCTGTTTCTCCTTTGCGCAATCCGGGCTCAGAACTCCCCTGCAGACCAGGACACACCTGCCGCCCCCAAGTTACAGCCGCCAGCAAAAAAGCACATTCGTCCCCGGCCGTGGACACCCGCTCGGAGTGCGAACAATCCTTCGGGCCTTGTTTTCCAAGAAAATATTCCAACGTGAACCGGCGTCGCCCGGCTGGAATGTCGCTTGCTACGTCTGCCTTCGCGAGAGCTTTCTCGCGATCGAAGGAGACGCAGATGAAAAGGATCCGTGCTTGCGCTGCCTGGATGACCCTGGCGCTGACCTGCAACGTGAACGCCGACGAATCCGGTCCCTATCTCAGCGCGGGCCTGGGCCGGGTCGACGCGCCGGACAATGCCAGCCTGGGCGCCTTGAGAGGGCAGACCGACAATGACGTTTGGAGTTGGACGGTGGGCGTGGGCTATCGCTTCAACAAGAACATCGCGCTGGAGCTTGGCTATCTGGATCTAGGCGAGCTCGAGTCCGGAAATCTCACGGATCCCACAGGCAGCACCGATGCTCGCGCTCGCGCCGGTTTCGCTGCGGACGGCGCGACGTTCGCATTGGTGGGCACGTTTCCAATCGGTCGCTGGGAGCCGTACGTCAAAGCCGGTGTGATGTTCTCCAGTACGGAGCTACGGTTCTCCGGCTCGACCGACTCCGTGCCGTTCGCCGGGCGCATTACCGACGATACGGAAGATCCGCTCTATGGTGCCGGCGTGCGCTTCACCGTGGCGGAGCCGCTGCAGGTCTATCTGGACCTGACCTATCTCGACGACGTGGGCGAGCACGACACGGGACAGTCCAACTACTTGAACGGCTCGGCCGGCGTGCTCTGGCGATTCTGAGCCGGCGCGGAGTGTCCACGAAGATGGACACTCCCGTCGCGCATGGCTTGCGTGCACAATACGACCTTACATGCGCCGGACAACAATAACGCCGCGCACAGGTGCCAATCATTTTGGAAGGCCGCCCCGCCGACGCACCATGAACTTCCGGCCCCGCTGGCTCCTGTTCATTCTGTTCTTGCTGCCGTTGGCTGCACTGGCGCAATCCCCAGCGGGCGACGACGCGCTGACCATCGATGAGCTGACCTGCC
This sequence comes from Steroidobacter gossypii, assembly GCF_016801985.1. Classification (GTDB taxonomy): domain Bacteria; phylum Pseudomonadota; class Gammaproteobacteria; order Steroidobacterales; family Steroidobacteraceae; genus Steroidobacter; species Steroidobacter gossypii. The sequence continues at coordinate 611,198 of NZ_JAEVLS010000004.1, forward strand.
GCGGCAACGAAGCGACGTCCTGCGATTTCATCCTGGGGCACATCTATCTTTCGCCTGGCGACGCCGTCGACGAGCTAGAGCTCAGCAACGCACGCCTGCGTCTATCGTCGCTGCCGAGCTTCTCATCCGTCGACATCTATCTCGAGCGAGGCGTCGCGCGCGGCCACGTTCGCGTCGTCGTCGAAGTTGTCGAAGCCGATCCTTACGCGCGCGAATGGATCGCCGGCACGTCGATACGTTTCGACAGCGTCAGTCAGCTGCTCGTCGGCCGACTCACCAATCAGAATCTGTTCGGCACCGGCAAGCTGCTCGACGCGTACGCGTTCGCGTACGCGCCGGTGGCAGGGACGGTTCGCAGCGAATACAGCGCGCGCGTGCAGTATGTCGATCCGCACTGGCTGAACAACAAACGCATGTACCTGATCGCCGGGATGTCCGGCGGTTACGTCGATTCCGAGTCGATCAACGGCCGGCGGGCGAAAGTCGAAAACCTCGGCTTCGACGTCGCGGTGGGTCGCCGCCTGTTCGACTTTTCCTTCCTGACGTTCGGCTACCGTTACAACTCGTACGCACAGATCGACGTCACCAGCCGATTGCTCGACGGCAGCGTAGAACGGTCGAGCGAGTCGTTCGACAGCCATGTGTTCAGCATCGCGTACGGCTGGAATTCCGAGGACGACCCGTACTTCCCTACTCGCGGATCGCGCGCGGTGGTGCACTCCTCGAGGGTGTTCGTCGAAGGAAACGTCGGCACATCCACCGATGGCGGCATTCGAAAGACGTGGACGACCGCGAACGGCACCTCCTGGGTCATCCAGGTGGCGGACGCACCGAGCACGGAGACCCGCCAGTTCATTCAGGAGCACTTCGAGTTCGTCGGTGGCTTCTCACGACCGATCGGCGCCAGTGCGAATGGCGAGATTCGCCGCGGCCGGTGGTATGTCGAAGCCGGATACAGCCCACAAGGGCACGACCTGCAAAACCGGCGACAAAAAGAATACGGAGCCAAGGCAGGCGTCCGTCTGCAAACGCGCTCCTTCGGCATGGTCGATCTGTATGTCATCGGGTCCTTCCTGCACACTGCCGAGGGCGCAGACTGATGCGCGCGCTGTGCTTGATCGGCCTGCTGTTGCTGAGCGCACTCGCGCAGGCGGCGGACATCTCACCTGTAATACACGATCGTCACATTGGCGCACGCCTTCGCGGCCTCGCGCTACCCGACTCGCTCCGCAAGGACCTTCGCAGCGGCTTGACCAACCGGGTTCTGCTACGCGTCACCTTGCTCGAAGGAACGCAGACGCTCGCCACCGCGAATGTCGAAATTGCACTCAAGTACGATCTGTGGGATGAACGTTTCGGCACGCAGCTCACCGTCAACGGCGTCGTCCGAACGGCGCCGGAGTTACGAACCGTCGACGAAGCCTGGGCCTGGCTGATCGATCTGCGCCTGATGCCGCTGTTCGAACGGCCCACGACGCCGGCAACGCTGACGCTACGGGCGGAAGTGCTGCTCAATCCGATCGAGCGTGAACGCATGGAACAGATTCGCGAATGGGTGAAGGAAAACAGCCGCTACGTGCCGCTGGAGGGCGCGCCCAGCGCGGCTTCGGAGTCCGGGTCGAACTCCGTATTCAACCGGATCTTCGAATATTATGCGGCCGATCAGGGAATGGCGGCGCAGTGGCGTGAACAAGCGGCCTCCGCGCCGTTCACTGTGAGCGCAAGGTGAGCGATCGAAACATCAAGCTGCTGCTGTTCCTGACGGTGCTGGTGATCAGCGTACTGCCGATGATGGCGGCGCTGTACTTCCTGGATCGCAGCCTGCAGACGAGCCTGAACCTGGGGTTCAATCCCCATATCACTCGCGTACTGGAAGACAGCTCGCACAATTTGCTGACCTTGCGCAAGCTCGATGCGGAACGACAGGCGGAGTACCGCGAGCAGTTCGAACGGATCGAGCAGCTTCGGCACGTGTACGAGCACCCTGCGCTGGTTCGCCACGGCGTGCTCGAATCTTTGCGCATCTACTTCGCGCTGGGCCTGATGGCTGCATTGGCCTTCTCGTTGCTGGTTGCCGCCATGCTGAGCCGGCGCATCGCTCGCGCCTACACACAGACGTTCGATGAGCTATTGAAGCAGCGCGAGAAGGTGCGTTATCTGCAGGAGATCTCCGCCTGGCAGGAACTGGCGAAGATGCTTGCACATGAGATCAAAAACCCGCTCACCCCGATCGAAGTACTGGTGAGCTCGCTGCGCAAGGCGCATGCGCAACTCTCCATGCAAGAATTCTCAGCGCGACTCGCCCAGACTCAGGCCATGATCGGAGAGGAGTTGCAACACCTGAAGCGGACCGTGGATCACTTCTCGGATTTCGCTCGCCTGCCCGAGGTGAAACTTGAGCGCGTCGATCTCTCGGCGATCTTGGCCGCGCAGTTGCGGGCTGTCGGCTCGATGTTTCCCACGGCGAAGATCGGCTATGAGCCGGAGTCCGCCACGAGTGTGCAGGCCGACGTCGATCCGACGCTGTTTCGACAGGTATTGACGAATCTGGTTCGCAACGGGGTCGAGGCAAACCCGGGTCGTGAGGTGCGGTTCCTGGTTCGCCTGGTACGAACCGATCAAGGCGTTGAAGTCTCAGTGGGCAACGACGGCGCGCCGGTGCCCGAGGATCTGGTGCCCCGCCTGTTCGATCCATACGTTTCGGGCACGCGAGGCAAGGACAACATGGGGCTGGGGCTCGCGATCGTTCGCAAGATCGTGATCGATCATGGCGGCGATATCCGATATCGGCTTCAGCAGGGTTCGCCTGCATTCGTGATCGGCCTGCCGGGAGTGCCTCATGGCTGAGCTTGCCGCGCAACCGACGGTTCTGGTGCTGGACGATGAAAAGAACATTCGTCACGCCATTCAGATCGCGCTCGAGCAGGAGGGCATGCACGTCATCGCGGCCCATGACGTAGCCAGCGCAGCTCGCGTTCTCGACGAGCGCGTGGTCGATTTGATGGTGCTCGACATTCGCCTCGGCGAGATCGATGGACTGGCCTTCTTTCGCAAACTGCAGTCGGAAGGCAGCGCCGTACCGACCATCTTCATCTCCGGCCACGCCACGCTCGCTGAAGCGGCGCAGGCCATGAAGGTTGGCGGCTTCGACTTTCTGGAGAAGCCGTTCAGCGCGGAGAAGATCAGTGTGGTCGCGAGACGATGTCTCGAACATGCGTCGCTTCAGCAGCGACTGCGCGCCATGCAAGAACGCGAGGGTATGGGTGAGATTGTCGGCGACTCGCCGCTCATACAGCGCCTGATTGCCGATGCATTGAAAGTAGCGGACACGCAGGCGAGCGTGCTGATCACTGGCGAGAGTGGCACAGGCAAGGAGTTGGTCGCCAACATGATCCATGCGAACTCCTCCCGCCGGGATGCTCCGATGGTGAAGGTGAACTGCTCGGCGATCCCGGAGAATCTCATCGAAAGCGAGTTGTTCGGTCATGAGCGCGGGGCCTTCACTGGCGCCCACGCCCCCAGGCGCGGCATGTTCGAGACCGCGCATCGCGGCGTGCTATTTCTGGATGAGGTTGCCGACCTGCCTCTTGGCGCCCAGGCAAAGATCTTGCGAGCCTTGCAGCATGGTGAGATTCAGAAGCTCGGGGCGGAGCGGACGTTGCGCGTCGACGTGCGAGTGATTTCGGCGACGCATAAAGATTTGAAGCGGTGCGTCGCTGATGGCACGTTTCGCGAGGATCTATACTACCGACTCAACGTCGTTCCCTTGCGCGTGCCCAGCTTACGGGAGCGCCGCCGGGACATCCCGCTGCTCGTGAACTTCATCGTGTCCAGATTGTGCGCGAAGCATAATCTGCGCGCCAAGGAAGTGGACGCCGAGGCGATGCACGAGCTCGAGCAGTACTCCTGGCCCGGCAACGTTCGCGAGCTGCAGAACCTGCTCGAGCGCGTGCTCATCATGAGCGGAGATCGCATTACTGTCCTCGATCTTCCCGAGGAAGTGCTCGCCGTCGACGACCCCGCCGACGCCAAACCCATGGGCCAGTCCAGCCTCAAGGACTGCCGCGACCAGGCCGAGCGAGACTTGATTCTCGCCACCCTGAAACAACACGCTGGCAACATCAGCCGCACCGCCCTCGATCTCCACGTCCGCCGCCCTTATCTTCACCGCCGCATGTCCGCCCTCGGCATTTCGAAGAAGGATTATTTCGGCGGCTAAGAGCGGAAGGCTTGAATTTGTCACACAGCGGCGAGCGACAACGACGTCAAGCGATCTTCAGCGCCGGCTGAAGCTTGAGATACCCGTCAGCCATCCGCTCCAGCGACACCGGTTTGATCTTGCTCGCTTGCCCCGCCGACCCAAAGGCCAGAAAGCGAGACTTACAAATATCCCGCGCCGCCGAAGTCGCCTGCGCCAAGAACTTCCGCGGATCGAACTCACTGCGATCGGTATTCATGAGCCGGCGCATCGCGCCCGTCATGGCGATGCGTATGTCGGTATCGATGTTGACCTTGCGCACGCCATTGCGTATCCCCTGCTGGATCTGCTCCACCGGCACGCCGTAAGTTTCCTTGAACTCACCGCCATGCTCGCGAATGATCGCCAGCCACTCCTGCGGCACGGACGAAGACCCATGCATCACCAGGTGCGTGTTCGGGATCCGCTGGTGAATCTCACGAATCCGGTCGATCGCGAGAATGTCGCCCGTCGGCCGACGTGAAAACTTGTAAGCGCCATGCGAAGTGCCGATCGCTATGGCCAAAGCATCGACTCCCGTCTGCTCGACAAATTCGGCGCACTGATCCGGATCGGTAAGCATCTGCTCGTGAGTCAGCTTGCCCTCCGCCCCAACGCCATCCTCCTCACCCGCCAGGCCCGACTCCAGCGAGCCCAGGCAGCCGAGCTCGCCTTCCACCGACACGCCCACCGAATGCGCCATCTCCACGACTTTGGCCGTCACCCGCGTGTTGTACTCATAGCTGGCGGGCGTCTTCATGTCCTCACGCAGCGAGCCATCCATCATCACACTGGTGAAGCCGGAGCGAATCGACGCCTGACACACGGCTGGGCTCGCACCGTGATCCTGATGTAGCACGATCGGAATGTGCGGCCACGTTTCCGCCGCCGCGAGGACGATGTGGTGAAGGAACGCCTCACCCGCATATTTACGCGCGCCGGCGGAAACCTGCAGGATAGCCGGGCTGTCGGTTTCATCCGCCGCCCGCATGATGGCGAGCACTTGTTCCATATTGTTGACATTGAACGCGGGCATACCATAGCTGTGCTCCGCTGCGTGATCGAGCAACTGACGCAGTGACACCAGGCTCATGTGGCCCCCTTTTGATCTGCCGTTGAGTCCGCTTCCGCATTCGCACGCGGGAGCACCGATCTCACCGCGGCCGCCACCCGCTCGGCTGTAAATTCGAAGTAGCGCATCAAATCCGCGGCTGGCGCCGATTCGCCGAAGCGATCGATGCCGACCACCGCACCGGAGCGACCGACATATTTGCGCCACAGATCGGGGACGCCGGCTTCCACGGCGACACATGGCAGGCTCGACGGCAACACCTGTTGGCGATATTCCGAATCCTGCCGATCGAAAACGTTGGTGGAAGGCATCGAGACGACGCGCACCGGCACGCCTTCGCTCAACAATGCCTTCTGCGCTTCGACCGCAAGCGCGATTTCGGATCCCGTCGCAATGACGACTGCGCGAGGCTCGACCTCAGGTTCCACGAGAACGTATCCACCGCGCCGGATGTTGTCGATCGCCTCCAGACTCCGCGTTTGAAAAGGCAAGTTCTGGCGACTGAAGACCAGGCTGCTCGGCCCATCCGCGCGCTCGATTGCAGCGGCCCAGGCTGCGAGCGACTCCACCGTGTCGCACGGCCGCCAGACATCCATATTAGGTATCACGCGCAACGTCGCCAGATGCTCGATCGGCTGATGCGTCGGACCATCCTCGCCGAGCCCGATCGAGTCGTGTGTGAATACGAAGATGCAGCGGATGCGCATCAGCGCCGCCATCCGCAGTCCGTTCCGACAGTAATCCGAGAACGTCAAGAACGTGCCGCCATAGGGAATGAAGCCACCATGCAACGCTAATCCATTCATGATCGCGGCCATGCCGAACTCACGCACGCCGTAGTAGAGATAATTTCCTCCGCTACTGCTGGTGATTGCCTGGGAGCCAGACCACAGCGTGAGATTCGAACCCGCGAGGTCGGCGGATCCGCCAATCAGCTCCGGCAACACCGGCGCGATGCCTTCGATGGCCTCTTGTGAAGCCTTGCGCGTCGCCATGGTCGCCGCCTTGGCATGCGTTCGCGTCATCAACCTGCGAACGTGGTCGCCGAAGTCCGCTGGCAGTTCGCCTCGCATGCGCCGCGCGAATTCCTGACGCAGCTCCGGATGTGACTTTCCATACTCGGCCAACGTATGCCGCCACGCTGCCTCGGCGGCGGCGCCCGCGGCCCGGGCGTCCCAGCTCTCATATATATGAGGCGGGATGTCGAAAGGCGGATGCTCCCAGCCGAGCGCGGCACGCGTAGCGGCAATCTCCTTGTCACCCAACGGAGCGCCGTGTGCATCATGTGTGCCCGCCTTGTTGGGCGAGCCGTGCGCGATGACGGTCTTGCAACAGATCAAGGTCGGCTTGTCGACGCGCGCCTTTGCGGCGCGAATCGCATTATCGATTGCGGCGCTATCGTGCCCATCGACCTCGATCACATGCCAGCCATAACTATTGAAACGTCCGCGCGTGTCGTCGGTGAACCAGCCCGAAACAGGACCGTCGATGGAAATGCCGTTGTCGTCATAGAACGCGATCAGCTTGCCCAGTCCCAGCGTTCCCGCGAGCGAGCAAGCCTCGTGCGAGATGCCTTCCATCATGCAGCCGTCGCCCAGGAACACATAGGTGTAGTGATCGATGACCTCCTGACCGGGCCGATTGAACTGCGCCGCGAGCACTTTTTCGGCGATGGCCATGCCAACCGCATTGGCAATGCCCTGTCCGAGCGGCCCGGTGGTGGTCTCCACTCCCGCAGTGACGCCATACTCGGGATGTCCTGGCGTTCGGGAATGCAACTGACGGAAGCGCTGCAGCTGTTGCAGCGGCAAGTCATAGCCCGTCAGATGCAGCAGCGCATACAGCAACATTGAACCGTGACCGTTGGACAACACAAAGCGATCACGATTGAACCACTGGGGGTTGGCCGGGTTGTGCCGCAGATGACGTTGCCACAAGACTTCGGCGATCTCGGCCATGCCCATGGGCATGCCTGGATGCCCCGAGTTGGCCTTCTGAACCGCATCCATCGCAAGTACGCGCAACACGTTGATGGCGTCGCGCCGAGCTGGGGAGTCTTGGGACGTTGGCCGCATCTTGATTTCGGCGCTCATGCGATGGCCCTCAACGCGTGACAACCCTGCTGCGCCCCGACGCTCAGCTCGAGAATGTCCTGAAATCGGCTGACGACTCCATCAGGCTGAAGTTGTGCCAGCGGCACACCGCCGTGATATCCATAGTCCACCGCCACGACGCGGCAGCCGGCCGCTTGAGCAGCGCCGACATCAGCGCCCGAGTCACCCACCAGAAGCGTGCGTGACGGGCTCACGCCCGCGTCGTTGCATGCCGCGAGCAGCATGTTGGGGCTTGGCTTTCTGTCCTCCAGACGATCGGCGCACAACACCGACGCAAAGAACCCGCTCAGGCCCGCCGATCGCAACAACGGAAGCGTGAACCTGCTCTCCTTGTTGGTGACGCAGAACAACTTCCGCCCCAGTCCGTGCAGCGCTCGCAATGTTTGCTCCACGCCCGCATAGACGCGGCTGTGCTGAAACACTCGTTGCCCGTAGAGATTCCGAAACAATGCATTGGCCGCGGCATGCTGCGCTGGATCCGATTTCACATGGCTCGCCTCGACGACTTTGGCCACGAACTCATCGATGCCTCCGCCGATGAAGGCGGCGACGCGCTCTTCGGGCAGCGGCCGTCCGCCCAGGATGAGCAGCATCATGTTGGCCGCCGATGTCAGATCGGGCGCGGTGTCGACCAGCGTGCCGTCCAGGTCGAAGCAGACGGCGTCGATGCAATCGATGAGTTTGGGCATGTCGGGCCTCCGCGTGACAGAGATTCTTAGAACGTCGGCTCCAGCACCGCGCTGCTCGAGCGATGCGTGCGTCGCGCCAGCGACTCCCTGCGCCGTTCGATCAGTCGCAGAATCATCGGCGTGAAGATCAGCTGCATGGCCAGATCCATCTTGCCGCCCGGACACACGATGGTGTTCGGACGCGTCATGAACGAGTCGTGCAGCATGGTCAGCAGATACGGAAAATCGATGCCCGACGGATTGGCGAACCGGATCACCAGGAACGATTCTTCGGGCGTCGGAATGAACCGCGCGATGAACGGATCGGACGTGTCCACCATCGGCACGCGCTGGAAATTGATATGCGTGCGTGAGAACTGCGGGCAGATGTAATGCACGTAATCGTGCATTCGTCGCAGAATGGTGTCGGCCACCGCCTCGGTGGAATAGCCGCGCGTTGCGCGATCCCGATGCAGTTTCTGGATCCACTCGAGGTTGATGACCGGCACCACGCCGATCAGCAGATCGACGTGCTTCCAGATCTGGATCTCCTCGTGAGCCGCTGCGCCGTGCAGGCCTTCGTAGAACAGCAGGTCGGTCTGCTCGGGCAGGTCCTCCCATTCGGTGAACGTGCCTGGCTTTTGACCGTAGGGCGCCGCCTCGTGATCGTCGTGCAGATATTTGCGCCGACGACCCCGGCCGCCCTCGCCATAGCTTCTGAACAGCCCGTCGAGCTCGGCGAACAGGTTCGCGTCCGGACCGAAGTGACTGAACGTGTAGTCGCCGCTCGCGACGGCTTCGGCCATCTTCTGCTTCATGCCGGCGCGATCGTAGCGATGGAAGCTGTCGCCCTCGATGAAGGCGGCAGTGATGGCCTCGCGACGAAAGATCTGCTCGAAGGTCCGCATGACCGACGTCGTACCCGCCCCGGATGACCCCGTAACAGCAATGATCGGGTGTGTCGCTGACATGGAGACCTGCCTAGGCTGGGCTGCTGAAGATGCTGCGTGAGCCGAACAACGGCGCCTTGAATTCGAAATCGTTGTACTCGCGGTGATAGCGCTCGATGCGCTCCACCTCCGCGCGCGTTCCGAAAACAAATCCGATGCGCTGATGCAGACTCTCCGGCTTCACCGTCATCACCGGCTCGCGCCCCGTGCTGGCACGGCCGCCAGCCTGCTCGATCAGGAAGCTGATCGGATTGGCTTCGTAGAGCAGGCGCAGTCGCCCCGCTTTGGCGAGGTCCTTGCGGTCGCGTGGATACATGTACACGCCTCCTCGCATGAGGATGCGATGCGTGTCCGCAACCACCGCCGCAATCCAACGCATGTTGAAATCACGGCCGCGGGGGCCAGCGGCGCCCTCCTGACATTCGCGCACAAAGCGCTTGATCGGCTGCTCCCAATGCCGCGAATTCGAAGCGTTGATGGCGAACTCGGACGTGGTCTCGGGAATGCGCAGATCCGGATGCGTCAAGATGAACTCGCCGATCTCCCGATCCAGCGTGAAGCCATGCACGCCCCGTCCCGTCGTCAGCACCAGCATGGTCGAGGGCCCATAGATGGCGTAACCGGCGCACACCTGCTCGGTGCCCGGCTGAAGAAAGTCCTCGACCGCGGGCTCCGTGACGCCGTCTGGACAGCGCAGCACCGAGAAGATGCTGCCAACCGCCATGTTCACGTCCACGTTGGAGGAACCATCGAGAGGATCGAAGAGCAACAGATACTGGCCGCGCGGATATTCCTTCGGAATCAGATACGGTTGCTCCATTTCTTCGGAGACCATGCCCGCCAGCTGCCCACCCCACTCGTTGGTGCGAATGAAAATCTCGTTGGCGAGCACATCGAGCTTGGTCTGCTTCTCGCCTTGCACGTTGACCGTATCGGCTTCTCCGAGCGCGCCGGACAGCGCGCCCTTGCCCATCAAGGTCGCGATGCGCTTGCATGCCAGCCGAATGTCGTTCACCAGCGCGGTAAAGTTGCCGGTGGCATGCTCGTGACGGCGCTGTTCCTCGATCAGGAACCGGGTCAACGTTCTGGTCATGTCTGCAATTCCCCTTCTCGTTGTGTCTCCACGGGCGCCGGCTCCGCGAACACGCGGCTGGCTCGGATGTCCTCGGCTTCGATGGTCATCAGATCCCGCTTGGCCAGCGACGCAGTCCTTTTGGCGAACAGACGGCTCGCCTGCCGCAAACGGGCGCGATCGAGCGCGTTGCGAACCGACCTGGCGTTCGCGAAGTGCGGCTGCTTCTGGCGACGCTCGATGTATTCGCGCAGCGTCGATCTCGCGTCCGGGCTCAGCATGTACTGCATTTGTTCGAGCATCAGCTGGGCGATCGCCATCAGTTCTTCGGAGCTGTAGTCCGGGAAGGCGATGTGATGCGCGATGCGCGAAGACATGCCCGGGTTGCTGCGGAAGAAACGATCCATGCGGTCTTCGTAGCCGGCCAGGATCACCACCAGATCGTCACGATGGTTCTCCATCTCCTGCAGCAGGATCTCGATAGCTTCCTGGCCATAGTCGCGCTCGTTCTCCGGTCGATACAGGTAGTAGGCCTCGTCGATGAACAGCACTCCGCCCATCGCACGTTTGAGCACCTCTCGGGTCTTCGGCGCGGTATGACCAATGTACTGGCCGACGAGATCGTCACGGGTCACTGCAACCATGTGCCCCTTACGCACGTAGCCGAGGTGATGCAGGATCTCCGCCATTCGCAGCGCCACCGTTGTCTTGCCGGTGCCCGGGTTACCGGTGAAGCTCATGTGCAGAGACGGCGCCTCGGTGCTCAGGCCGGCCTGGCGACGCAGAGTGTCGACCAGCAATAGCGAGCAGATGTCACGGATGCGAGTCTTCACCGGCGCAAGGCCGACCAGCTCGGCCTCGAGCTTCTCGATCACATCGGCGACATGGGAGTCGCGAAACGCTGCGTCCAGATTGAAGCGCGCGTCGTCGCCGACAGGGTCTTTGAGAACAGAGTTCATGACACAAACATCCCCCTCCCGCCCGACTGGCCTCGGGCGGGCTCTTTCGATCAACGCTTATCCGATCAGGCTGGCGGGCTCAGTAGCGGTGCCCCTCCGGCCGACGTGTCGCATAGGAGCGCAATGCGTAGCGCACCTGGCGGCCCGGGCCTGCTTCGCGCAACAGCTCGAACCCCGGCTCCTCCTGCGGCCGCGCCACCAGGAACGACAGGCGCAGCGACTCGACGCCCCGCGTCGAATCGAACGCGTTCACCTTGATGTAGCGATTGGGAAAGGTCTTCCGGCATAGCTGCACCTCGCGCAGGATGCCGGCCGCATCCTTCAGGTCGAACATGGGGATGCCGTACATCTCCCAGTAGGTGTTGCGAGGATGCGGATCCTCGGTGTACTCGACCGACAGCGCCCAGCCGCGTTGCAGGCAGTACTCGATCTGCGAGCTGATCTGCGCGTCGGTGAGATCGGGAAGAAACGAAAACGTACCTTGAGTGAGTCGCATGGCTGTCCCCTGTCAGGCGGCGGCAGTCGGTGTCGGGACGAAATCGGGCGTGTCGGTGCTCGCGTAGTCGAATGTGACTTCGCCCCACGTGTCGAGCGCAGCTCGCAGCGGCGCGCAATGTTTGGCGGCGTCGGCAAGAATCGACGGCCCCTCTCGCCAGATGTCACGACCTTCGTTGCGAGCAAGCACCATCGCTTCCAGCGCCACCCGATTCGCCGTCGCGCCGGCGGCAATGCCCATCGGGTGACCGATCGTGCCGCCGCCGAACTGCAACACCGTGTCGTCGCCGAGATAGGTCAACAGCTGATGCATCTGCCCCGCGTGGATGCCACCGGAGGCAACCGGCATCACGCCGGGCAGTCCGGCCCAATCCTGTTCGAAAAAGATGCCGCGCTGTAGATCCAGTTCATTGCGCGGCTCGCGCAGCACGTTATAGAAACCCTGCACCGTGTTCGGATCGCCTTCGAGCTTGCCGACGATGGTTCCGGCATGCAGGTGATCCACACCGGCGAGCCGCATCCACTTGGCGATGACGCGGAAAGACACGCCATGATTCTTCTGCCGCGTATAGGTGCCATGCCCGGCGCGATGGAGATGCAGGATCATGTCGTTCCTGCGGGCCCACTTGGACATCGACTGGATCGCGGTGTAGCCGATCACCAGGTCGATCATCACGATGACCGAGCCCAACTCCCTGGCGAACTCGGCGCGCTCGTACATGTCTTCCATGGTCGCCGCGGTCACATTCAGATAGTGGCCCTTCACTTCTCCAGTGGCCGCCTCGGCGCGGCTGACCGCTTCCATGCAGTTCAAGAAACGATCGCGCCAATGCATGAAAGGCTGCGAGTTGATGTTCTCGTCGTCCTTGGTGAAGTCGAGCCCGCCCTTGAGCGCCTCGTACACCACGCGGCCGTAGTTCTTGCCCGACAAGCCGAGCTTGGGCTTGACGGTGGCGCCGAGCAGCGGTCGCCCGAACTTGTCGAGCCGTTCGCGCTCGACCACGATGCCGGTGGACGGTCCCGAGAAAGTCTTCACATACGCCACCGGAAAGCGCATGTCTTCCAGGCGCAACGCCTTGAGCGGCTTGAAACCGAACACGTTGCCGATGATGGACGCGGTGAGATTCGCGATCGAACCGGGCTCGAACAAATCCAGGTCGTAAGCGATATAAGCAAAGTACTGCCCCGGCGAGCCCGGCACGGGCTCGACCTTGTACGCCTTGGCGCGATAACGATCGCAGGCGGTGAGCCGATCGGTCCACACCACCGTCCAGGTGGCAGTCGAAGATTCGCCGGCCACCGCCGCGGCCGCTTCGTTCGCTTCGACGCCTTCCTGCGGCGTGATCCGAAACATCGCCAGCACGTCCGTGTCCTTGGGCCGATAGCCGCTGTCCCAGTAGCCCATCTGGGAGTACTTCAACACGCCGGCTCGATAACGTTCCGCCGCGGATTCCGGGGCGCCCCGAGTGCCGCCGATTCTCTTCATGGTCATCGCCTCGCTATCGCTTGTCTGTCGACTCGGGACACAGCGTGGCCCGGACGACGCATTAGGTCCAATTCGAAATAGTTGGCCCTGGGATAACTTTTCCTTATTGAGCGAAGCCCGACTCCTATGCCATCGTCGGGCCGTTCGCCAGGAGCTCCCCGCCCATGCCGATGCGCAACGTCACATTGAGACAGATGAGAGTGTTCGCCGCCGTGGCGCAGTACCGCTCGTTCACGCGCGCGGCTCGAGAGTTACATCTGACGCAGCCGGCGATTTCGCAGCAAATCAAGTTGCTCGAAACGGAGATCGGACTGCCTTTGCTGGAGCACGTGGGCCGGCAGATTCATCTCACTGACGCCGGCGATGAGCTGTTGCGGTACGCCTCTCAGGTGAACGATCTGCTGCGCGACGCCGGCGAGTCGCTCGCGGCAATGCGCGGGCTGCGACGAGGGGTATTGAAGCTTGGGGCGGTGAGCACGGCGAAATATTTCGCGCCGTCGCTGCTGTCGGCATTCGCTCCGGCATATCCCGAAGTAACGATTCGCTTCACGGTGGGCAACCGCGAGGAAATCATCCAGCAACTGGCGTCGAACCAGATCGATCTGGTGATCATGGGACGGCCGCCGCGCGAGCTGGTCACCGTGGCCGAGCCTTTCGCCAAACATCCGCTGGTGATCATCGCATCGCCCCGCCATCCTCTTGCAAACAAACGGCGCATCCCGCTGCAGAGGCTGGGCAGCGAGAGATTCATCATCCGAGAGGAAGGGTCCGGAACGCGCGCTTCGATGGAGCATGTGTTCAGGGAGCGTGGCGTGCCGATCCACCCCGCCATGGAAGTCAGCAGCAACGAGACCATCAAGCAGGCCGTGATGGCCGGGATGGGGCTCGGTTTCATTTCCATCCACACCGTGGGCCTGGAGCTCGCGACCGGCAAGCTGGTCATCTTGAACGTGGCCGGTCTGCCGCTGATTCGCGATTGGTACGTGATCCACCTGCGTGACAAACGACTATCGCCGATCACGGCGGCATTCCGCTCGTTTCTGCTCGAACAGGGCGCGACCATCATCCGCAAGGCCGCCGAAGAAAACAAACCGATCCCGCTCGAGACAACCTGAACGGCGCACGTTACAACTTGAGGCAAGCGCTCCGGCGCACGCACCAATCCGGAGAGCTTCCGGCGCTGTGCCCTGTCGCACAGCGCGCCCTCGCGCGCTCTGGAAAAGGCTTCGATCGGTAAAGACAAACAGAAGCTAAAACAAATAAAAACCAGCGATTTTTGCGACCCCATCCGCCAGCCCGGCGGGCGCGGCGCGCCGCGTCGATGTGAGTTGGCCAGCTTGTTGCAATAGCCGTGTCCGTTGGAGACCCGCACGACTTTCCGGGCGTCGACGCACTGGCAGCGGCGACGCGTATGGATTGCAACGACCAAAGGAGATTTCGGCGCTCCTCGAGCAAGGGCGCTGCGATAGGTCATATCACTGGGGAGCGACCTGTCGTGCCGGCATGGAGCCGGCGTTTTCGTGGTTTGAATGGCACGACCTACAAACACACGGGAGACGACCATGGATCATTATTCGATTTCGCCGCGGCCGGTTTCGTTACGCCTGGCCATCCTCGGGGCGCTGGGCATCAGCAGCGTTCCCATCGGCGAAGCCCTTGCCGAGCCGGCCAACAACCTCGTCGAAGAGGTCACGGTGGTCGGTTCACGCCGAGCCAACGCAGTGGACACCGTTGCTCCGGTCGATGTGATATCGGTGGAGCAGTTCCAAAGCGTCGGCGCGCCGGACATGGACAACATGCTGCGCAGCCTGGTGCCCTCTTACAACGTCGCCCAACAGCCCATCAACGACGAATCCACCCTGGTGCGGCCCGCCAATCTTCGCGGCCTGCCTCCAGACAACACACTGGTGCTGGTCAATGGCAAGCGCCGACACCGCGGCGGCGTCATCACCTTTCTGGGCGACGGCATCTCCGACGGTGCGCAAGGCCCCGACGTGGGCCCGATCCCGACCATCGCGTTGAAAGAGGTGCAAGTGCTGCGCGATGGCGCAGCCGCGCAATACGGTTCCGACGCGATCGCCGGCGTGATCAACTTTCAACTCAAGGATGCCGCTGACGGCAGCGACTTCGAAGCTCGTTACGGGCAGTTCTACAAGGGCGATGGCGCTACGTCACAGCTCGCGGCGAACGTCGGCCTGCCGTTGGGCGCGAATGGCTTCGCCAATCTAAGTTTCGAGTTCAGCGAGTCGGACCCCACCTCGCGGAGCTCACAACGCGCGGATGCTCAAGCGCTGATCGATGCCGGCAACACCGCGGTCCAGAATCCGGCACAAGTCTGGGGACAGCCCCAGATCAAGGACTCGATGAAGTTTTTCATCAACAGTGGATTCGAGCTCACCGACTCGGTGACGGGCTACTTCTTTGGAAACTACGCGACTCGGGAGGTCGACGGCGGCTTTTTCTATCGCAACCCCAACACGCGCGACGCAGTGTACACGGACGATGAAGGCGAGAGTCTGCTGGTCGCGGACCTCAATCCGGACAATGGCATCAGCTGCCCCGCGGTGCCCATCAACAACGATGCGCCCGATCCCACGGCGCTCGCTCTGATCTCGGCCGGTGGCGCGCTGGATGCGGAATGTTTTGTTTTCAACGAGGCTTCGCGAACGGACTGCGCTACGACGTGAGCGGCTCCTATGGCAGCAGCGAGGTCGATTTTCTCATCTACAACACGGTCAACGCCTCGCTCGGGCCGGACACGCCGACACGCTTCAAGCCCGGCGTGAACCATCAGACCGACACCAACTTCAACATCGACCTGTCATACCCGCTCGCCTTGAGCGGCCTCGCCTCGCCGCTCAACGTCGCGTTCGGTTTCGAATGGCGCGAAGAGGAGTTCGAGGTGGAGCGCGGCCAGCTCGAGTCCTATCAAATCGGTCCGTACGCAGCACAAGGCTTCAGCTCGGGCTCCAACGGCTTCAGCGGCTACGGGCCGCAATCCGAAGGCGTGTTCGCGCGTGAAAACATCGCGCTGTACCTGGATCTGGAGGCCGATATCACCGACCGATTGATTCTGGGCACCGCGGTGCGCTGGGAGGACTTCGACGACTTTGGCACCACCACCAACTACAAGCTGGCGGCCCGTTATGAACTGACCGATGCCCTCGCCTTGCGCTCGACGGTGAGCACCGGGTTCCGTGCGCCGACTCCGGGTCAGTCCAACATCGTTCGCACCATCACGCAGATGATCCAGGGCAATTTGAGCGAGACCGGCGTGCTGCCGCCTACTCATCCCATCGCCATCTCGCTGGCCGATGTCGCCTCGGGCGGACAATTCTCGGCCGCGCCGCTGAAGCCGGAGGAATCGTTCAGCTGGACGGTCGGCACCACCTTCGATGTCGGGCCGGTGGACGTCACGCTGGATTACTTCAATATCACTTTGGAAGATCGCATCGCGCTC
This sequence comes from Steroidobacter gossypii, assembly GCF_016801985.1. Taxonomy (GTDB): domain Bacteria; phylum Pseudomonadota; class Gammaproteobacteria; order Steroidobacterales; family Steroidobacteraceae; genus Steroidobacter; species Steroidobacter gossypii. The sequence continues at coordinate 627,711 of NZ_JAEVLS010000004.1, forward strand.
AGCAGCCTGATCGAAATCGATCGCACCGATCCGGCGCAAGTGGCCATCCTCGATCAGCTCAACGCCAGCGGCGTACCCGGAGCCACTACTTTGAGTGCGTTCCAGTTCTTCACCAACGATTTCGAGACGCGCACGCAGGGGCTCGATCTGGTCGCGACTCTGCCGTTCGAGACCGCAGCCGGACGCACCAATCTGAGTCTCGCGTTCAACTGGACCGACACGAAGCTGGAAAGGATCACGGCGCTGGCCAACGAGACACGGAAGATACAGCTCGAAGATCAGCTACCGGGTTATCGCGCTGTCGTCACGGGCAATCACGCGGTGGGTCCATGGAGCTTCATGACGCGCATGAGCTACTACGACTCATACATCGTCGCGCTCGACATCGGCGCGGATGCCAGCGGTGAGTTCGATGGCAAGTACGGTGGTGAGTTCTTGTTCGATGTGGAACTGGGGTTGGAGATCAGGCAGGGGTATCGACTCACCGTCGGTGCGCAGGATGTTTTCGACAACGTACCCGATCGTTTTCCCAATCCTGAATTGAACAGCGGCGCCATCTATCCGACCGGTTCGCCCATGGGGTTCAACGGAGGCTTCTGGTATGCGCGGCTCAACATCGACTTCTGATGCAATGCTGTCGCGCCGTAGCTTTCTTCACCTGGTGGGTGCGTTCGGGGGTTCGACTGCGGTGTATCGGGCCGCGGTTGGGATGGGGTTGATGTCGGCGAGCGCGGTGGCGCGACCCGACATCGCTCCGGTGCGCAATGGCAAATCGGTGTTGATCCTCGGCGCCGGCATCTCCGGATTGGCGGCGGCGTATGAGCTGAGTCGCAAGGGTTACGCCGTGAAGGTGATCGAAGCGTCGCATCGGCCGGGTGGACGCAATCTCACTTTGCGGGGCGGCGATCTGGTGGACGAAGTGGAGTATCCGCAGCGATGCGAGTTCGATCGCCATGCGGATCTGTACTTCAACGCCGGGCCGGCGCGCATCCCTGGCCATCACGCTGCACTCTTGAATTACTGCAAGGAGTTGGGCGTGGCGCTCGCGCCCTTCATCAACGAGAATCGCAACGCCTGGGTGCAGGACGACGCGATGTTCGGCGGGCGGCCGGTGCGAAATCGCGAGTACATCGCCGACTCGCGCGGTTTCCTGGCGGAGCTGGTGGCGAAATCGATCCGGCCTGAAACATTTGGCGCGACATTCACCCAGCGCGACTACCGGCAACTGCTCGAGTACGTGCGCCAGTTTGGCGAGCTGGATGAGCGCTTCAAATATGCGGGCTCAACGCGCGCCGGCTATGCGATCCACGATTACACCAAGCCGCCGGCCTACAAGCAGCCCCTCGACGCCCACGAGCTGTTGCGCTCGGGCTTCATCTATCTGATGAGCTTCAGCGAGCTGGATGATCAATCCGCCATGATGATGGAGCCCGTCGGTGGCATGGATCGCATCGTCACCGCGTTCATGGCCAGGATCGGCGCACTGGTCGAACTGAATTCACCGGTGCAGTCGATTCGCATCGGCGACTCCGGCGTCGCTGTTCGCTATCGCAAAGGCGGCAGCACCGTCAACGCGCATGCGGACTTCTGCCTCACCTGCATCCCAATGCATCTGCTGGCGCGCATCGAGCATAACTTCCCCAAGCGATATAGCGACGCCCTGTCCGCCGTCCCTCACGGCAAGCTGTTCAAGATCGGGCTGCAGATGAAACAACGCTTCTGGGAAAACGAAGGCATCTACGGCGGCATCTCCTGGACCATGCAGGACATCCAGCAGATCTGGTACCCCACTCATGACATTCATCGTGACAAAGGCGTGGTGCTCGGCGCATACACATTCAGCGACGAGGTCGCGGAGAAGTTTGCCCGCCTGCCACCCGCGGCCAGGACCAAGCTGGCGATCGAGCAGGGCGAGAGGATTCATCCGGGCTATGGCCGCCACGTGGAAAGCAGCATCAGCATCGCCTGGCATCGCATGAATCACATGTTCGGCTGCCCCGTGCGCTGGAGCGAGCCGCTGCAGGCCCAGTGTTTCCGGACGCTGCAGGCGCCGGTGGGCGGCCACTACCTGATCGGGGATCAGATGAGTTATCACCCCGGGTGGCAGGAAGGTGCGCTACATTCTGCGTTCCATGCGATCGCGGATATCGACCAGCGCGTTCGCGCCAGTGCTTCTCTCGGATAAGGATAAGGAACACATGATGAGCCCACCGCCCCGCAGCCGCTTCTTCCGTCAACTGTTGCAGCTGACGAGTGCAGGTATCTGCACTGCTCTGCTCGCGCACAATGCACATCCCACCGAAGTCGTCCGGCACTCGTTGCTGGGCGGATCGAAGTTCCCCATTGCACGCGCCGTCGAGGTTCCGGCGGGCACGACCATCATCTTCCACAGCGGCATCACGCCCGCGCCGCTGGATCCGAAAGCACCCGCCGGCACCGCGGCCTATTGGGGCGATACCAAGACACAGGCACTGAGCGCTTTCGCGCGAATCAAGGAGTCGCTCGATCAGCTGCAACTCGGCTTCGGCGACGTCGTCGCGATGACGGTGTACCTGGTCGGCGATCCGGCCAAAGGCGGCCGCATGGATTTCGAAGGTTTCATGGCCGCGTACTCGCAGTTCTTCGGCACGGCTCAACAGCCGCACCTTCCGGCACGCTCGACGGTGCAAGTCGCAGGGCTGGTGCAACCGGGAATGCTGGTGGAGATCGAAGTGCAGCTGGCCAAGCCCCAGAAATAACCCGGTTGCATCTCTTGTAATTACTCATACAATTCAAACGACCTGGCGGGCCGGCGTAAAACCGGCCCGCCGCGGAGTCGTGCGCGCCGCTCGAGCACGTCGGGGATTATTTGCCACGCGATAGGTAACCACTTCGTGGCGAATCGCTCTATGACTCCAGGCACTCGGGGGGATGACTGTGTCCACAGGATTGAATCGTCGCGAATTGCTGGCCGCGGCCGGCGCGTTTGGGTTGCTCGCGCAGAACACATCTGCAAGCGCGAACTCGACTGAACAGCGAGCCGAGCAACTGCTTGCGCCCAGGCCGCCGATGGGTTGGAACAGTTGGAATTCGTTCGCGACCACCATCACCGAGGAACAGGCGCTCGCCAACGCCGAGATCATGGCGCGCGAACTGAAGCCGTTCGGCTATGACATTTTTACCATCGATATCCAATGGTACGAAGGCGAAGCCAAGGGCTACGACTACAACACCAAGCCGATTCCGACCATGGATGGCTACGGGCGCTTGCTGCCAGCGCCGAACCGATTCCCTTCGAGTGTGCAAGGCGCAGGCTTCAAGCCCATCGCCGACAAGGTTCATGCGCTCGGATTGAAGTTCGGCGTACACCTGATGCGCGGCATTCCACGGCTCGCGGTCGAGCGCAATCTGCCAGTGTTCGGTGGCAAATGGAAAGCACGCGACATTGCCAATACGAATAGCGTGTGCCCATGGAACCCGGACATGTACGGCGTAGACATGAGCAAACCAGGTGCGCAGGAATACTACAACAGCGTGTTCGCTCTGCTCGCTTCGTGGCACGTCGACTTCGTGAAGATGGACGACATGAGTCGGCCTTACGACGCCAATGCGCCTGAAATCGAAGCGGCGCACCGCGCGATCCAGGCTTGTGGCCGCCCCATCATCCTGAGCCTCTCGCCCGGCGAAACACCGCTGGTGAGCGGCGAGCACGTGCGCCGGTATGCGCAGATGTGGCGCATCAGCGATGACTTCTGGGATGAGTGGCCGCAATTGAAGGCGCAGTTCACGCGGCTCGAGAACTGGTCCTTGTTCCAACAGCCCGGGCGGTGGCCGGATGCGGACATGCTGCCGCTGGGTCGCCTGGCGATGGGCGAGCGCGACTCGCGTTTCACGCCCGATGAGCAGCGAACCTTGATGACATTGTGGTCCATCGCGCGTTCGCCGCTGATCATGGGCGGCGATCTGCGACACCTGGACCCGGCCACGCTGGCGCTGCTGACCAATCGTGAGGTGCTCGCCGTGAACCAGGCGAGCCGCGACAACAAACCGGCGTTGCTCATCGAGAATGTAAGGACTTGGACGGCGCGCGCCGAGCAAGGCGAAGCGCGCTATCTGGCGATGTTCAACGTCAGCGACAAAGCAGAGACCAAGCAGGTCCACTACGACGTCGCTCGCCTGGGACTGAAGTCGGTCAAGGTGCGCGATCTGTGGGCGCAACGGGACCTCGGCGTCGTTCGCGATCGCGTGACGGCGTCGCTCGCTCCGCATGCCTGTCTTCTTTACAGCCTCACCCCTGCGGCCTGACGGAAAGTGCGTGCCATGAGGTAACCACTTCGTCGGCAGACGCTCTTTATCTGCATGTCGGCTGAAGCTGCTCGCGCAATGATCACTGGGCTGGTCGCCAGCCATGGCGTGAAACTGCGTCGTTTCCTGCTGCTGCGGGTCCGCAACTCGGCCGATGTTCCGGACATCCTGCAAGAGGTCTATTTGCGCATGTTGCGCGTGCCGAACGTCGAGTCCATCCGCTCGCCGGAGGCGTATCTGTTCACGGTCGCACAACACGTGGTTCAACAGCACTCGCTGAGACAATCGGCGGCGCCCCCCTCCGTCGAACTCAGCGAGATGCTGAACTCCGCACGCGCTGTGCCGGATGTCGATCCAGTGCTCGATCTGGACGCGCAGCAATGCCTGGAACAATTGCAGGCCGAGCTCGATCGACTCTCGCCCAAGCTTCGTGCGACTTTCCTGCTGCATCGTCGCGACGGCCTGTCGCTGGAACAGATCGCCGAGCGCCTTGGCACCTCGCTGCCGATGGTGAAAAAGAACCTGATGCAGGCGCTGGTGCAGTTACGCCAACGGCTCGAGCGGGGTTGAGTCATGGCGCGACCCTCTTCCGCCAGACTCAATGCGCAGATCTACTCCGAAGCTGCGGAGTGGTTCGTGAACTGCCGCAGCGGCGCACTCGACGATGCATCACGTCGCAAGTTCGATGCCTGGCTGCGCCAGTCGCCGCAGCACCTGAGCGCGTATCTGGAACTCGCGGCGATCTGGGATGAAGCGCCGAATCTCGATGCTGAACGCCGCTGGGATGAGCAGACGCTGATCGACGAGGCGCGTGCCGATCAGAGCAATGTCGTGGCGCTAAGCCGACCCGCGACACCGGGTGGATCCGCGACCAGTTCTGCACCGATGCGCTGGCTCGACGCTTCGATCGCCGCCGTGGCCATCGGCTTCGCCGCGTTGGTGTGGGTGTATCTGTTCCGTGAGCCTGTGTATGTGACGCAGATCGGCGAGCAACGCTCGATCGCGTTGTCCGACGGCTCGACCATGGAGCTCAATTCGCGCTCCAAAGTCCGCGTGCGCTATTCCGAGCATGAGCGTGCTTTGGAACTGCTCGAAGGCCAGGCTCTGTTCCGGGTGGCGAAAGATGCGGCGAGGCCCTTCATCGTCACCAGCGACGGCACGCGTGTGCGCGCTGTCGGTACCCAGTTCGATGTGAACAAGAAGCGCGAGGGCACTGTCGTGACGGTGGTCGAAGGTCGAGTCTCTGTGCTGACGAATGTTCCCGATGCCCGCGTGGAAGCCATCGCCGTCGACATGCCCAGGTCGATGCCACGACTGCCGGAATCGGGCTCTTCCGGCATCCTGCTCGCCGCCGGTGAGCAAATCACTGTCACTGACACGGCGGCCAAGCAAGTGACACGTCCCGACGTGGCTCGCGCGCTCGCGTGGACTCAGCGGCAACTGGTGTTCGAGGCCGCGACGCTGACCGAAGTGGCTGAAGAGTTCAATCGCTACAACCGGCGACAGCTCGTTCTGCGCGACCCGGAGCTTTACGAATTTCACATCAGCGGTGTGTTCGCTTCCACGGATCCTGGCGCATTGCTCGCGTTCCTGCGCGAGCGCGCGGATGTGCACGTCGAAGAAACGGACGACGCAATCTATCTCACGAAAGATCGCGTGGTGCGGTAACCGATCGTTGGTGATTCGCTCTATTGAGGAGGGCCCGTCGCACCTTAGACGACGGCCCATCACATCGGCCAAGCCGATGGGCTTGAGACTGTGCCTCGCGCGAGAGGCCTGGGGGATGTCATGCGAGTGAGCGTAGCGGCTGTTTGCCTGGCGCTGGTGGGACTGTCCGGCACGGCGGAATCGCAAGCCGCCGTCCGGAAACAAACTCACATTCCGGCGCAGGGCCTGGGCCTGGCGCTGCAAAGCTTGGCCAAGGAACGCAGCTTTCAGCTCGTCTATGTTTCCGAAGAAGTCGACGCGCTCAGCACTCGCGGCGCCGTCGGCCAATTCACGCCCGAAGAGGCGCTCGCCCAACTGCTCGCCGGCACCGGACTCACGTTCAAGTACCTCAACGACCACACCGTCACGATCCTGCCGGCCGCCCCGACCACGTTGCGTGAAGGCGCCGGCAAATCGGACGCGGGAGACAATCGCGTGCCACGCATCAGCAAACCTTCGATAGTGAAGAATGTTCGTCTGGCCTCGGCGGCTTCGGCCGTCATGTTCGGGGTAGCCAGCGGTCAGGCCGCCGCGCAGGTGACCGACGCGGAAGGACAGGATCTCGAGGAAGTCGTCGTCACCGGCATTCGCAGCAGCTTGCGCCAGGCCATGGAGATCAAGCGCGATTCCGACCAGATCGTCGATTCGATCGCCTCGGAGAGTCTCGGCAAGTTTCCGGACACCAACATTGCCGAGTCCCTGCAACGAATCACCGGCGTATCCATCGATCGCAGCGGCGGCGAAGGCCAGGCCGTCACGGTGCGCGGCTTCGGACCGGAGTTCAACACGGTGCTGCTCAACGGTCGGCGGCTCGCCTCGGATACCGGCGCGCGCTCGTTCAACTTCGATGTGCTGCCGGCCGAGTTGATCTCGCGCGTCGATGTTTATAAGAGCTCCACGGCGTTGCTTCAGGACGGCGGCATCGGCTCGACCATTCTGCTGCACACGCCGCGGCCGCTGGAACTGGGCGATTTCAAGAGCATTCTCTCCGCCAAGGCGTTGTACGAAGATCTGTCGGAGAACACCACGCCCGAAGTGTTCGGCATGATCAGCGACACCTTCGCCGACGGTCGTCTCGGCCTGCTGGTCTCGGCGTCCTACCAAAAGCGAGAGAATCGTTCGGAGCGCATTCTCACCGACGGCATTCTCACCGCGCCTCGCGACAGCATGACCCTGATCAGAGATCAACTGGCGGCGCAGGGTTACTCGGAGGACGATCAGTTCTTCATCCCGCAGAACCTGAATGTCAGCCCCATCGACGAAGAGCGCGAGCGCATCAACTTCAACACCACGTTCCAGTACCAGATCGCCGACAACCTGCGCCTGACCGTGGACGGCATGTACGATGAATTCAGCGTGTTCACCGAAGCGAACTCGCTGGGCTTTTTCGTCACGCCGTCGATCATCACCGCCGCAACGTTCGATGAGAACCGCACGGCCACCAGCATCACGCAGACCATCGAAGCCGCGGTCGACTTCACTCGCTCGGTGCGCGATCGTCCCACCGACATCTACGCCGGCGGACTCAATCTCGCCTGGGATGTGAGCGATAGCGTCGGTGTCACCTTCGATTCGTCGTGGTCACGCGCCAAGTCCGGTGGCGCCGAAGGCACGGATGTCGCGGTGGTCGGCTTTCGCAAGGACATCTATACCCTCTCCTACGGACCCAATGGCATTCCTTCCGTATCCGGCGTGCCCTCGGAAGACTACGTGGATCCGACCCTGCCCGTCGCACACTTCAACATGCGCGGCAGCGGCGGCGGTCCGCTCGGTGGTGGCGCCGATCTGAGAGATGAGATCTTCGAGCATCGCATCGAAGCGCAGTGGCAGCCGGACAGCGATGTGCTGAGGCGCGTCACCGTCGGCGCCTTCTACTCCGACGAGAAGCAGAGCCGCGACACACGGCTCACCGACAACGACATCCTTTGTATGTATTGCGGCTACTTCGTCGACATCCCCGACGAGCTGATGCGAACCTACAATGTCGGCTCTGGCTATCTCGGCGGCCGGATCTCCGTGCCCTCCGCATGGCAGGCCTTCGATATCGATCCGCTGCTTGCCTATCTCGAATCACCCGAAGCCGCCGCTGCGCGCGACGCCGCTCGCGGGCTTCCTCCCGGCACGACGTTGAACGAACTGGCAGCGAAGAACGGCTTCGCGCTGCATCGGCGTCCCGACTCCTCGCGTGTGGAAGAGCAGGTTGCCGCCTTGTATGCAGATGCAAGCATTGAAGGATCGCTTGGCGCCATGCCGTGGAATCTGACGCTCGGGGCTCGCTACGTTCGCACCGAGACCACCGCCTTTGGCCTCTCCCAACCTTTGCTCGACCTGGTCTACAGCGGCGATCCGACGCTGTATTCCCCCGTGCTCGCGCCCGAGCCGGTCACGGTCAGCCAGACCAATACATATAACGACTTTCTGCCAAGCTTGAGCTTCCGTTTGAATGTCACCGACGATGTCATCGTGCGCCTGGCTGCGTCCAAGACACTCACCCGTCCGCCCTTGGGCGCGTTGTCTCCGCGACTGGTGATTGGTACGACGCGCTCCGGCAATTTGCAGGCGTCCAGCGGCAATCCCGACTTGAAGCCGTTCGAGTCCAAGAACGTCGATCTGTCGGCGGAATGGTATTACCAGGAGAACGGCTTCATCACCGTGGGCCTGTTCTATAAAGACGTGCAGAACTTCCTGGTGAACAGCGTCGAGAATCGGGTGCTGCCGATCGCCGACCGCGACAACCTGTTCGACGGCGATCCGGTGTTCGAGGTCAGCCTGCTCGACAATCTGGAAAAGGCCACCGTCAAAGGCGTGGAAATGGGCGTGCAGCACAGCTTCGACTGGCTGCCCGGCCTGTGGAGCGGCTTCGGCCTGGGCGGCAACGCCACCCTGGTGGACAGCGGCGCCGAGCTCAACGTGCAGGACATCTCACAAACATTCGCTCTGGAAGGGTTGGGCGATTCCTACAACGTCGTCGGCTTCTACGAGCGCGGGCCGCTCGAGGTGCGTGTCGCCTGGAACCGCCGCGAACGTTTCCTGCGCACCGCCGTCGGCTTCGGTCGGGAACCCACGTTCGTGCAGCCCTACCAGCAGCTCGACGCTCGCGCCAGCTACTCCATCACCGATCATCTCTCGGTGTTCGCCGAAGGCGTCAACCTCGGCAACGAAGTACAGCACCGCGTCGGCCGCTACGACAATCAGATCCTGCTGCTGGAAGAAACAGGGCGTCGTTATACGCTGGGCGTGAGGGCGGAGTTCTAGCAACTTATCGCCGTGAGATCGCCGGCCGCGGCGATCTCACGGCAGTTCAGCGAAGCCGCATGAGCCCGGCGGGCGCCGGGGTGAAACCGCACTCGTCGATATAAAAGCGACGCATCTGCTCTTCGAAATCGACGTGCAGGAATTCGCAGCCGGCGTTGGCGGCGCCGTCTCGAGCGGCTAGAACCAGGCGCATGCCGATGCGTTGGCGGCGGGCGGCGCGAGCGACCATGACATCCTGAAGCCATGCGTGCACCAGGCCATCCCAGAGCACGTTGACGAAGCCGACCAGCGTCTCGCCGCGTCGGGCGGTGACCCAGCCCAGGCTATGTCTGCTGGTGAGCTCGCGCCAGTTCCATTCGGATTCGTCGAACACGCGAGTCTCGAACGCCTCGGCGTGCAGCTCGTTGACTTCCAGATTGCTGAACGCGCCACGCCATTCGAAGGTCAGCGTCTCATCGGCGGAGGACATGCGCGGCGCGTGGCTTACTCGACCTGGATTTCCACCGGCGTGCCGTACACCGTGCGGCCTTCTTCGCATTTGACCTTGGTGATCGGCGTCAAGGTGATCTTGCCCGGGGTCATCATGGTGGCCACCCGGCTCTTGTCGAGCTGAAACTCTTGGTGGAACTCGACCGAGTTCTCCGGCACGACTTCCCATTGCACGCTGTGAGCCACCTCGGCCTCGACTTCCACCGGCGGACGATACACCCAGCATTGGCCCTGAGTGAGCTCGCTGCGAGGGATTTGTTTCCATTGGCCGGTGGTTCGCTGCTCCACGTGCAGGACAACCTGATCGCCCCGCTTCACCTGGGTGGCTGAGGCGGTCGCGGTCAGTTGCACGTCTTGTGAGCCCTCGAGCACGTACACCATCGGCCCGCGCTGTTCGCATCCGGCAATAACTACAAGAAGCGCGGGAACCAGAAGCTTGCCAACGGATCGCATGATGTTCGGTTTTACCTCGCGGGCGCGGTCCGCCCGGCTGGCAAGATAAACGCAGGCTCGCGGCTGGCGCAACTCGGGCCTCACCTGCACGCCCCGCGCCAGTCCGTTATGCTCCCCCTCGCGACATCTTCCTTACGCGAGGGATTCGATGATGAAGTTCGTGCTGAAATGCAGTGCGCTGTTGCTGGTTTGCTGGCAGGCGCAGGCGGCGAACGAGGCTGAATGGCAGTCGTTGTTCGACGGCAAGTCGCTGAATGGATGGCGACTGATCAATGGCAGCGCGAGCTACGAGGTGATCGACGGCGCCATCGTCGGCACCACCAAGGCGGGCACGCCCAACAGCTTTCTAGCCACCGAACAGACCTACGGCGACTTCATTCTGGAGTTCGAAGCGAAACAGACCGTCGGCCCGACCAATAGTGGCGTGCAGTTTCGCAGCCACAGCAAGCCGGAGGTGATGAACGGCCGCGTGCATGGCCCGCAGATGGATCTGGACCCTTCGGAACGTCAATGGACCGGCGGGCTGTACGATGAAGCCATGACCGGCTGGTGGTACCCGGGCACGCTGAACCCGCAACCCGGCCTGTACAAATTCAATGAATGGAACAAGATTCGCATTGAAGCCATCGGCACTTCGATGCGCACCTGGGTCAATGGCCAGCTCTCCGCGTACGTCGTCGATCCGACTTACAAGGACGGCTTCATCGCGCTCCAGGTGCATTCCATCGACAAGCCCGACGAAGTGGGCCGCAAGATTCACTGGCGCAACTTGCGGATCAAACAGACGTCCACAGCGTCGCCGGCCGAAGCGAACATCTTCGTTCGCAACACCATTCCCAACGATCTGAGCGAAGTGGAACGCAAACAAGGCTGGCGCCTGCTGTGGGATGGTCAATCCGAAAAGGGCTGGCGCAGCGCCAAGGGTGACGCGTTCCCTACCAGTGGCTGGCGCATGAAAGACGGCGAGCTGACCGTTACAGGCGGGGGCGGCGGCGACATCGTCACCGAGGAGACTTTCGGCGCATTCGAACTGCAACTCGATTTCCAACTCACGCCAGGCGCCAACAGCGGCATCATGTACTACGTTGGCGACTATGACGGCGGCGACGCCCTGGGCCTCGAATATCAGCTGCTCGATGACGAACGGCACGCCGATGCAAAACAAGGCACCGACGGCAATCGCACCCTCGCCTCGCTCTACGACATCCAGCCTCGCACCCGGCTCATGACCAATGTCGGGCTCGCGCCGAAAGTCGGTCAGTGGCAGCATGCCCGCATCGTGGCGCGCTCGGACGGCAGCGTCGAACACTGGCTCAATGGCGTGAAGGTGTTGAGCTACACGCGCGGTTCGGAAGATTTCAAGCGACGCGTGGCCGCGAGCAAGTTCAAGGACATCGCCCGATTCGGTCAGCTGGAACGTGGCCGCATCCTGTTGCAGGATCACGGCGACGAAGTCCGGTTCCGCAGCATCAAGATCCGAGCGCTTTAGTCACCAGTCATCAGTCACCGGTCACTTCTCATGAGCAACACAGATCGTCGCGCCTTCCTGCAATCCGCCGGCCTGGCCGGCATGTTGTCCTCCATGTCGCCAGCAGTGCTCGCGCAAGGCGCCGCCGCGCCCGCGGCCCATGAAAAAGCACAGACCACCGCGCCGGCAGCCAAACATTCGATTCGCTTCGCCGCCATCGGCCTCGACCATGGGCACATCTACAGCATGACCGCCGCGATCCAGCGCGGCGGCGGCAAGCTGGTGGCCGTGTACGGCGCGGATCCAAAACAAGTTGCTGACTTTCGCGCCAGGTTCGGCGACATCAAAGTCGCGCGCAGCGAAGATGAGATTCTCGAAGACAAGACCATTCAACTGATCGCGGCCGCGCCGATCCCCGATCTGCGGGCGCCGCTGGGCGTGCGAGCGATGCGAGCCGGTAAGGATTACCTCGCCGACAAACCTGGCATCGTCACGCTGGAGCAGCTCGCAGAGGTTCGCAAGGCGGTCAAAGAGACCGGCCGAAAATTCGCGATCATGTATTCGGAGCGTCTCGAAGTGCGCTCGGCCGTGTATGCGGGCGAGTTGATCCGTCAGGGCGCGATCGGCCGCGTGGTGCAAACCATCAATCTCGGGCCGCACCGGGTCAATGCGCCGTCGCGTCCCGACTGGTTCTGGGACAAAGCGCGCTTCGGCGGCATTCTCACCGACATCGGCTCCCATCAAGCCGATCAATTTCTGTACTACACCAACAGCACCAGGGCGCGCGTGGTCGCTTCGCAGACCGGCAATCTCGCGCACCCCGATCGTCCGAAGTTCGAAGACTTCGGCGACATGACCGTGGTCGGCGACGGCGGCACGGGCTACATCCGCGTCGACTGGTACACACCCGACGGCCTGAGCACCTGGGGCGACGGCCGACTGTTCGTGCTCGGTACCGAAGGCTATATCGAGCTGCGCAAATACGTGAACGTGGCGTCGAATCTGCCCGGCGGCAATCATCTGTACATCGTCGACAAGAAACAGGCGCGCTACATCGACTGCAACGCCGTCGCCCTGCCGTTCGGCCCGCAGTTCGTCACCGACATCGTCGAGCGCACCGAGGTCGCGCAGAACCAGGAGCAGGCGCTGCTCGCCGCCGAATTGGTGCTCACCGCGCAAAAACATGCTACCAACCCGGTGCTGACTTAACTGGTCAGGCCACGTTAGCGGTCCCAACACCGTAATTGACAGGCTCCCAGCGATCGACTAACAATCCACTGGTCAGGCCACTTTCCACACGTTGAAAGTGGCCCGCCAGGGGGAATCCGATTGATCAGGTCGCGTGTCACGCGGCCACGGCCGCGCTCGTCCGCGGTAAATCGAATGTTTCCTCCGCATCGATTCGGCCCATGGTCTGCGCAAGCGGGAGGAGCTGATATGAATCGGGGGATCTCCAGGACGGGTGTGAGCGTGTTGTCGCTGTGTCTCGGCGGCGTGGCGGCAGCCCAAAACGTGGAAGAAGTCATCGTCACCGGCTTCCGCGAAAGTCTCGAAGTCGCACTGGAAGCAAAGCGCGATTCGGTCAACTTCACCGACTCCATTTCCGCCGAAGACGTAGGCAAGCTGCCGGACAACAATCTCGCCGAAGCGCTGCAACGCGTGCCGGGCGTGCAGATCTCGCGCACCAACGGCGAAGGTCAGCAAATCTCGATCCGCGGTCTGGGCCCGAGTTTCGCGCGTGTGCTGTTCGACGGCATGCCCATTTCGGCGGCGTCCGAAGGCAGCGTCGATCAACAGGCGCGCAATCGCGAGTTCGATTTCGATCTGCTGCCCTCGGAGATCTTCAGCACCCTGCAGGTTTCCAAGACACCGCGCGCCAGCCTCGTCGAGGGCGGTCTGTCGGGCACCATCGATCTGCGCACGCCGCGACCGTTCGACTACAACGATTTTCAAGCGAGCTATCAACTGCAAGCTGCCTATCAATCGACCTCCGAAGAAGTCGATCCGCGCGGCAGCTTCCTGATCAGCAAGAATTGGAACGACAGATTCGGCGCGCTGTTGAGCGTTTCGACGTCACAACGCACCTTCCGCACCGACGGCTGGTCGTCCCAAGGCTGGACGTCGGGCCGCGTTCCCGGCAACGAAATTGGCCGGCCCTATGACGCAGGCTTTACCTGGAACCTGCCCAGCGTGTTTGCCTCACCCGCCAATCAGGCGCCGGATTTCATCAACGAGTCGGGCCTCACCAATGCGCAACTGAGCCGCACCCAGGTGCCGCGCCTGGGCCGCCCCGAAGTGCAGATCGGCGATCGCGATCGCATCGGCGGCACGCTGGCGTTGCAGTGGGCGCCGACCGATGCGCTGCAGTTCAACCTGGATGTGATCTACGCCAAGCTGGAATCCGACTTCGATCGCTACGCCAACAATCTGCTGGTGCGAAACACCACCAGTAACACCGACAACGAAACCGGCTTCGGCTACATCACGCCGAGCAACTTCAGCGTGGACGGCAACAACACGCTCACCAGCGGCTCGCTGCTGAACGCCAAGTTCTGGTCGGAGAACCGCCTGTTTCAACAGGAGTCGGACTTTAAGCACGTCGGCTTGGGCGGCTCCTGGCAGATCGCCGACCAGGTCCATCTGAGCGCCAAGGCGTCCAAGGCGGAATCCGATTTCCGCTGGCGCATGACCACCTACCTGTTTCTGTCGGAGCCGGGGCAAGTCGACCTGCAGGTGCGCGACGGCATCCCTGTCATCACGCCGCATCTGGATCTCGCCAATTCGAGCAACTGGCGGTTCAATACCGTTCGCGTGCAGCCCCGCACCCGCGAGGAGGAGAACGAGAATCTCGCGCTCGATCTCACCTTGGGCGACGATGAAAGGAACATTCGCATCGGCGCGCTGGCCAACAAGTACTTCCGCGAACGCCTGACCTACTCGTCGTCGGTGGGCTTCGACCAGGGCACCGCGCTCACGCCCTTCGGCTATACCGGCGGCGCGGCGCTCAGGGATTTCGATATCACCGATTTCTCCGAAGTCGTGCCCGTGAACTACGGCGAGCACTTCGACGACCCGGCGGGCTACAACCGTTGGATCGTGAGCGATCTGCGCGCCTTCAGCAGAATGATGGACCCCGGTGTGCTCGACGCCAACGCCAATCTGGACTTCCAGAATTCCGGCAGCTTCGAGGAGGACAACCTGTCGGCCTACATCGAAGCCAACGCCGCCTTCCAGGTGTGGGACCGCACGCTGCGGGTCAACGCTGGATTGCGCTACGTCAAGACCGAGCACGAGATGCAGGGCTTCATTCGCCTGGCCACCACGCCCGCGCCAGCCACCAATCTGTTCGGCATTCGCAAGGATGACTACGGCCGGAACACCATCGACGGGGAATATTCCGAATTCCTGCCTTCGCTCAATCTCGCTTACGAAGTGAGCGACACGGTGCTCGCCAGGTTCTCGATATCGCAGACCATGACGCGGCCGAATCCCAACGATCTGCAGCCCTTCACGGGCATCAGCACCGCCGGCGTGGTCTCGCAAGGCAATCAGAACCTGCAGCCGTACCTCGCCGATCAGCTCGACGGCGGCGTGGAGTGGTATTTCTCCGAAGGCGCGGTGCTGGGCGGCAACGTGTTCTACAAGGAAATTACCGGGTTTGTCGAAAGAGTCATCGCGCCGCAGCCGTTCCGCAACGCCGGCATCCCGCTCGACACCATCACCGATCCGACCATTCTGGCGCTGCTGCCCAACGGGCTCGACACCATACTGCTGTTCAATACGCCGGTGAACGTCGACGATGTGACTTATCTGAAGGGCGCGGAGCTGCTCTATCAGCAGCGGCTGGACAATCTGCTGAACGGTCTGGGCGTCACGCTCAATTACACGCGACTGGACTCCGGCAGCCAGGTCATCGTCGGCCTGGCGAAAACCAACTACAACGCGGTGGTCTACTACGAGCAGGACCGCTTCGCCACGCGGCTGTCCTATAACTATCGCGACGACTATGTCGAATGCGAGGAGAACTGCGGCTCCACCTCGCCGGAGGCCGGGTTCCGTTATCAAGGCGGTTACCTCGACCTGAACAGCAGCGTAAACTTCAGCGCGCTCGGCCAGGATCTGACCCTGAGCCTGGAAGTGCTCAACCTGCTCGATGAGGAAGAATATTCCTTCTACGGCTACCGCAACCGTGCCAATACGTTGAATCGCCCGGGTCGGCAGTACATCCTTGGGATTCGCGGACAGTTTTAGAATCACTCTTTTGGATCACGCTTAAAGATCACGCTTAGGGATCACGCTCATGAGATCACGACAGGCCGATTCTTTTTCCCGCCGGACTTTCGGTAAGACGCTGCTGGGCGTGTCGTTGCCGCTGATCCTGCCGAGCCATGTGCTCGCTGCCGGGCCCAACAGCCGCATTCGCGTGGGTCAGATCGGTTGTGGCCGCATCGCGCGAGACCATGACATGGTCGGCGTGCTCAAGTCCGGGATGGCCGACATCGTGGCGGTCTGCGATGTCGACGCCAATCGCGCGGCCGACGGCAAAAAGCGCGTCGAAGAGTTGTATCGACAGATCGGCGGAAGCGCGCCGCAAGTGAGCGTGCACAAAGACTACCGCGAAATCCTGGAGCGCAAGGACATTGACGCGGTGGTCATCAGCACGCCGGATCATTGGCATGCGGAGCCGGCGCTCGCGGCCGTGCTGGCCGGCAAGGATGTTTACCTGCAGAAGCCGTTCACGATGACCATCGCCGAAGGTATCGTGCTCAGAGACGCAGTGGCGCGCACCAAACGAATCCTGCAGGTCGGCAGTCAGCAGCGCTCGTGGAAACAATTCAGACAGGCGGCCGAGTTGATCCGCTCCGGCCGTATCGGTCAGGTCCGCCGTGTCGAAATCGGTCTGCCCATCGACCCCACCGCGCCGGACGATCCGGTGCAGCCGGTGCCCGAGGGACTCGATTACGCTCAGTGGCTCGGCCCCGCACAGTTCGCGTACTACACCGAGCAACGCGTGCATCCGCGCCAGGGTTATTCACGCCCCGGCTGGCTGCGCAACGAAGCATTCTGTCTCGGCATGATCACGGGCTGGGGCTCGCATCACTACGACACGATGCATTGGGCGCTCGACCTGGAGTCGAGCGGTCCGTCGCGCGTCGAAGGCAGCGCCGAGTTTCCGACCAACAAAATCTGGAACGTGCACGGCGCGTACGACGTGAAGCTCACCTATCCCGGCGATATCAAGGTGCATGTCTCCGACAAGCACAACAATGGCTTGAAGTTCTTTGGCGACGACGGCTGGATCTGGGTGACGCGCGACGGCACCGCGACCGCGAGCGATCCCAGTTCGGGCAAGACCATGCCGCCGCTGGACGCCAGCGACCAACGCCTGCTCGATCCGAAGGGCTTGAAAGTGGAACTGCCTCGCAGCGACAGTCATCACAAGAACTGGCTGGAAAGCGTGCGCTCTCGCAAGCAGCCGCTCGCGCCCGCCCACATCGCTCATCGCAGCGGCAGCGCATGTATCGTCAGCTGGATCGCCATGAAGCTGCAGCGCCCGCTCACCTGGGACGTGAAGTCCGAACGTTTCGTCAACGACGAGCAGGCGAACGCCTTGCTGTCGCGGCCGGAGCGCGCCCCGTACGGCATCGGCCGTCTGATCAAGAGCTGAGCGACCCCACGAGAACTCTGTCGATGAAACATCTGTTGAAGCGAGTCGCCGGCGCGACGCTGCTGCTCGGCCTTGCCCTGGCTTCTCGCGCCGAAGGCGTCACCGAACCGGTGCGCCTGCTGACGCTCGATCCCGGTCACTTCCATGCGGCCCTGGTGCAGAAATATATGTACCGGGGCGTCGACCCGCTGGTGCATGTCTACGCGCCCAAGGGCGATGACGTGCTCGAGCACATGAAGCGCATCGAGGGATTCAACTCGCGCCAGGAGCAGCCCACTCACTGGCGCACCGAGGTCTATACCGGCCCTGACTACTTGCAGCGCATGCTCGAGGATCGCCGCGGCAACGTCGTCGTGATCTCCGGCAACAATGCGCAGAAGGCGCAGTACATCTTGAGCTCGGTCGAAGCGGGTCTGAATGTGCTGGCCGACAAGCCCATGGCCATCACGCCGCCCGATCTCGAGAAACTGAAGCAGGCGTTTGCAGTTGCCGAGAAAAAAGGCACGCTGCTCTACGACATCATGACCGAGCGCTTCGAGATCACGTCCATCCTGCAACGTGAGCTGTCGCAGCGGGCCGGGCTGTTCGGCTCGTTGCAGAAGGGCAGCCCCACCGATCCGGCCATTCGCAAGGAGAGCGTGCATCACTTCTCCAAGGTCGTCGCCGGCTCGCCGCTGAAGCGGCCGCAGTGGTTCTTCGACGTGCGTCAGCAAGGCGAAGGCCTGGTCGATGTCACCACTCACCTGGTGGATCTGGTGCAATGGCAGGCGTTTCCGGAACAGGCGCTGCAGCCCGCGGATGCCAAGGTGCTAAGCGCGAAGCACAGCCGTACGTCGATGACGCTGGATCAATTTCGCAAAGTCACGGGGGCGCCGGCGTTTCCAGACTTCCTGAGACAGGATGTGCAGAACGGCGTACTCGGCGTGTACGCCAATGGCGAGTTCACCTATCGGCTGCGCGGTGTGCATGCGCTGGTCTCGGTGAAATGGGACTTCGAAGCGCCGGCAGGCGGCGGCGACACTCACTTCTCGGTGATGCGCGGCTCCAAAGCGACGCTCACCATCCAGCAGGGCCCGGCCGAGAAGTTCAAGCCCATGCTCTACATCGAACGCGCCAGCAACGTGAGCGCCGCCGCGCACGAGGCCGCAGTGAAAAGCGCGATCGCATCGCTGCAGGATGAATATCCGGGCGTCGGCGTGCGCCGCGACGGCGAGCGATGGGCTGTCACGGTGCCGGAGAAGTACAACGTCGGCCATGAAGCGCACTTCGCGCAAGTGACGGAGAACTTCCTCAAATACCTGCGTTCGGGCAAGCTTCCGGGATGGGAAGTTCCAAACATGCTGACCAAGTACAGCACGATCATGCAGGCCTACGAACTCAGTCGCGCGGCATCGAACTAACACGCGAGCACCGAATGCGATTCTCGGCGGCGGCCCTCGCCGCCATGCTCGTATGCGCACCCGCGTGGCAAGCGCAGGCGCAGAGCGGCGATAGGCCAGGAGAGAAACAAGACGCGCCCAAGATCGAAGCGCCGCCTGCGCCGGCGTTGAGCCCGGAAGCTGCGTTGAGAACATTGCGTGTCGCGCCGGGCTTCCGTGTCGAACTGGTTGCGAGCGATCCGCTGGTGTTCGATCCCGTAGCCATGACCATCGGGCCGGACGGTCGAATGTGGGTCGTCGAAATGCGCGCGTTCATGCCGAACGTCGACGGCACAGGCGAAGACGCGCCGATCGGCACCATCGCCACGCTCGAAGACACCGACAACGACGGTCGCATGGACAAGCGCACCGAGTTCGCCAACGGGTTGATCCTGCCGCGAGCCATCGCGCTGGTCGGCGACGGCGTGCTGGTGGCCGAACCGCCGAACCTCTGGTTCATGCGCGACACCAACGGCGACGGCAAGATGGATGACAAGCAGCCAATCGCGAACGACTACGGCAATCCCACCAATCCGGAGCATAGCGCCAACGGTTTGTTGTGGGGCCTGGACAACTGGATCTACAGCGCCAACCACACCACTCGCTTCCGCTATCAGGCAGGCAAATGGCGGCGTGAGCCGACGGCGTTCCGCGGCCAGTGGGGCATCGCTCAGGACGATTTCGGTCAGCTGTACTTCAACAACAATAGTGTCGCGCTGTTCACGGATGCGCTGCCCGCCGAATATCTGCTCCGCAATCGTCATCTGCCCAATCCGCGCGGCGCCAATGTACAGATGGCCGGATCGAGTGAGATATCGGTGTGGCCGGCGCGAGTGAATACAGGTGTCAATCGCGGCTACAAGATCCTGCGCGAAGACGGCACGCTGCCGGTGCTCACCGCAGCCTGTGGCCCGGCCATCTATCGTGGCTCGCTGTTTCCAGAGAGCTTCCGGGGCGACGCCTTCATCGCCGAGCCCGCGGGCAATCTGGTGAAACGCCTGATCATCGAACAGCGCGAGGGCGAGCCTCACGTTCGCAACGCGTATCACCAAACCGAATTCCTCGCCTCCACCGATGAGCGCTTCCGACCGGTCAGCGTCTACAACGGTCCGGACGGCTCGCTGTACGTCGTCGACATGTATCGCGGCGTGATTCAGCACCGCATCTTTCTAACGACCTATCTGCGCAATCAGATCAAGGAGCGCGGCTTGGAAGCGCCGCTCGGCATGGGGCGCGTATATCGCATCGTGCCGGAGAATGCGCAACGTCGCCCGATACCGAATCTCTCCAAAGCGAAGCCGCCGCAGCTCGCGAAGGCGCTCGACCATGACGAAGCATGGGTGCGAGAGACGGCGCAACGTCTGCTTGTCGAACGTCACGATGCAAGCGTGTCCCCCGCGCTTCGTCAACTTGTGACTTCCTCGCCTCGACCGGCGACTCGGGTCCATGCGCTGTGGACGCTGGACGGCGTCGACGCCATCGATTGGTCGACCGCGGCGGCCGCGCTTCGCGACGCCGAGCCCCGCGTCGCCGCTACTGGCGTGCGAGTGGCCGAGCGGTTCTTGAAGACGGAACCGGAGCGCACCGTCACGGCGATGCTCGAGCGGGCTCGATGGAATGAGCCTGCCGTGGTTCGTCAGGTCGCGCTTTCGTTGGGCAGCGCCCCGGCCAAACATGCCGACCCGGCACTGCTGGAGATCGCACAGCAAGCGGGTTCGCTGCCCTATGTGGCCGATGCGATTGTAAGCAGCCTCGCCGGACGGGAGTTCGCATTTGCGGCGACGCTGATGGCAAGCGACGCCACGAACGATATCGCGATGATGGCGCCCGTCTTGGCGGTAGCAACCGCCACCGTGCTGCACTCGGGGAATGCCGAGCAGACTCAAGCGTTGCTGAATCGCTTGAACGATTCGAAGACGCAGCCGTGGGTGCACGCTGCGCTGCTCGATGGTGTCGATCGCCTCATTCCTCGAGCGAGCGATGGCTCGCGACGCATGGCGTTTCTGGCGGCCGAGCCTCGCGCTTTGCAGGCGTACGCATCGAGCAACGCTGCCGATGCGTCGAGAGCAGCGCTGCTGCTGAAGTCGTTGCGGTGGCGAGGAGCGACTGTCGATGCCGCCGCGTCACTGGCGAAGCTCACGCCCGAGCAGCGTCAGCAGTACGAAAGAGGACGGATCGCATTCGCAGTCTGCGCCGCCTGCCATCAGGACGAAGGTCAGGGCATGGCCGGTCTGGCGCCCGCGTTGGCCGGATCGCAATGGGTGAATGGGTCGCCGCAAGCGCTGGTCCGTATCGTGCTCAACGGCAAGGTCGATCAGCTCGCCATGCCCGGCCTGGGCGGCTCGCTCGACGATGCGACTGTCGCTGCCATACTTACCTATGTGCGCCGGTCGTGGGGCAACGAGGCTTCACCCATCGACGCAGACACGGTCAAGTCCATTCGCGACGTCGTGTCACATCGCGACGAGCCGTGGAGCGACGAAGAGCTCCAGCCGCTTCGCTGAACGGATCGTTCAGGTAACGCCCGCTGGCCGCTGGCGGGCAGCCCCGGACCGTCTCGGATCTCCGACAAAACAGCGGGTTGAGCTGAGATAGGCGTGGCATGCCCACGCGCTCTATCCTACGATCCGCACCCATGAAATTGCTCTGCCGATGGATCCTGAGTCTCGGGGTTTTTGGTGCCTCCCACGCGCTCGCCGCCAGCGCCGCGCCGTTCGACTTGGTGGGCCCGACCCTGGAGGTCACCGTTTCCCGAGGTGAAACCGTGCTGCCCATCGCCCAGGCGCCGCATCTGGCCTCGGGCGACAAGCTATGGATCAAGGCCGACTTCCCGGAGAACCAGTCCGAGCACTATCTGCTGGTGGTCAGCTTCCTGCGCGGCCCGACCAATCCGCCGCCCAAGGACTGGTTCTTCCGCTGCGAGACCTGGAAGAAGAAAAAGCGCAGCTGCGGCGCCGAGGGCCTGAGCATCACCGTGCCGGACGGCGCAAAACAGGCGCTGATCTTTCTGGCGCCCGAAGACGGCGGCGATTTCAAAACACTCGTCAACGCGGTGCGCGGCCGCCCCGGTGCGTTCGTGCGCGCGACCCAGGACTTGAACCAGGCGACGCTCGATCGCTCGCGCCTGGAGCGTTATCTCAGCGCGATTCGTCAGCTCAACGCGGCCAACCCGGCCGTGCTCAAGGACACCACGCCGCTGCTGGCCCGCAGCCTGGGCATTCAGGTCGACCAGAAATGTCTCGATCGTCTGCCGCAGCTGCAAGCGCCCTGTCTGATGGAAGGACAGGACACGCTGATCCTCAACGACGGCCACAGCGTGTCCATCGTCGAAGCGCTGACCACGGGGCCTGCGAGCGACCTGCTCATGACCGCCAGCGCCACGCGCGAGGGCAACTACGGTTACTACAGCCCATACATTTCATCGCTGCTCGACCTCGGCCGGCTGTTCGATTCGTTCCGGGTCGCGAACTATCAGTACATCCCGGCGCTGGCCACGGCGGTCGGCTCGCAGCTCACATTGACGCTCAACACCCCGCCGTCCTTTCACGATCCGAAGTCGGTGCTGACGGCCGCGCTGCCGGCGATCGAGAAGGCGCTGCCGCCGCCGCTGCATGCCGTCAGTCCCAAAGATATCTACTGCGCACGCAAGGATTCTTTGGTGCTGCCCGTCGAAGGCGCACCGCTGGTGTTCGCAACCGAGTACGCACACAACACGTTTCTGCGGGTCACCGGTAAGAACGGTGAAGTGATCGAGCTGCCTGCGACCGCGGACGCCACCCGAGGCGGGTTCGTCGTCGATACGTCGCCGCTGGGGAATGCAAGTCTGGCGGATCGTTTCCGCGGTTCGCTGCATGGCTACTGGGGCTTCGAGAAATTCGACGGCCCGGCCTTTCAGCTGGTGAACACTCACACCCAGACCTGGACGCCGGCATCGCCGGAGGACCAGTCGCTGATCGTGGGCCGCGCCAACACCATTCATCTGCAAGCCGGCAGCGTGGCCTGCATCGATCGCATCATGGTCAAGGATCCGACCGGCAAGGAGCTGCGCGTCGATTGGTCGCCGGTCAAAGCGAACGAGGTGGAAATCAACCTGCCGCTGCAACAGGCGCAGCCCGGCGCGTTGACGTTGTTCGTGTCTCAGTACGGCGTGAGTGAGCCGCAGCCGCTGGAGCTGCGCGCCTATCCGGAGGCGGGACGCTTCGAAAGCTTCGCCATGCATGAGGGCGAAACGCACGGCATGCTCAAGGGCAGCCGGCTTGGCGATGTTGCCAGCCTGTCGTTGCAAGGCGTGGTGTTCGTGCCCACACCTTCGAGCACGATGGTGGAAGGCGATTCGCTGCGCATGGAGGTTGCACCTCCGTCTGCGTCGGATGCGGGTACGGAGGAAGCTCAACCTGCGCCGAAGCTGCAACAGGGAACGGCGGCCAAGGCGAAGGTGACACTGCGCGACGGCCGCTCATATACCGTCAACGTCTCCGTCGCCGCGCCGCGGCCCAGCGTCGAGCTGGTTGGCAAGAGTGTGCAGGCTTCAACTCGCACCAACGAAAGCAACATCTCGCTGGCCAGCGAAGATCAGCTGCCGCAGGACGCACAGCTCATCTTCTCGGTGCGTGCCAAGTCGCCTGCCATTTTCAGTCGCGAAGCGAATATCGAAGTGGCCAGCCAGGACGAAGCGTTCGCCACCACGCTGAGCCTCGCCAATCGCGGCCTCACGCTGGCGGACACCAAAGTGGCCATCGCCACTTTCGACCCGGCCAAGGCGTTTGGCTTCTCGGCGTTCGGGCCGCTGAAGTTCCGCATCGTCAACGAAGGTGTCGCGGGCGACTGGCAGCCGCTGGCAACGTTGGTCCGCCTGCCCGTGTTACAGGGGTTGCAGTGTCCTGCTGAAGCGGATCAGTCCTGCAAGCTCACCGGATCGAACCTGTTCCTGGTGAAGTCTGTCGCGAGCGATAAGGAATTCAAACAGGCCGTCGATGTTCCTGCCGGCTTCCCGGGCCGGGCGCTGCCCGTGCCCCGACCGGGTGATGATGGGCTGTATATCAAGCTTCGCGACGATCCCTCGATCGTGAACGTCGCAGCGCTTGTTGCGGAACATCCACCGGCGCCGCCTGTAGAAATCACGCCAGCCGCGCCGACGCCCGCGCCCGCTGCCGAACAAAACGCGTTGAGCGCTACGAGCAGCGCCCCCACGCCGGCCGCGCCGGCTGAATAATCACCGCAAAAGATTGGCGGCGCGCCGCGCGTGACGGCCGCGTCGCCTGCAACGCGTGAGCTTTGCAACTCCAGCGTGGCCGGCTGGGCGAGCATCACCGAGTGAAGCAGAAACCGTCACGTCGAGAGGCGCTTACGGACGCGCGCTGCAGAGTTGCTCGATCGCCGTTCTGGCATAGCGCACGAAGGCGGCGACTTCTGTGCCATGGCTGGCGAGATCGTCGTCCTCTTCGCCGCGATATGCCGCCAGCGCTTTCCTGAGCACCTGTTGGTTCGCAGGCGGCGTCCGCTCCAACAGCCAGGCGCATGCTGCGTCTTTTGATGCGATCTGTCCGGTCGCACCGGTGTACCAGATGCGGGCCAGCGCCAGAACGATGTTCCTTTCATCGCCCGCCCAATCTTCCGGTTGGTTCCATTGCGCGACAGTATCTCGCAGCGATTGGATGAGATGCGCTCGCGGGATCGGCTCGAAGAGGTCGATTACGCTGCAGCCCACGACAGTGACGCTATGCTGTCGAGCCTTGGTCAACAGGATAGCCAGATCGTGATCGAGGGTGGGGGGCTCGTAGATGCCCGCCTTCAGGTTCTCTCGCAGCCATTCTCCGAACTGCATCTCCCGCCTCGCTGGATACCGCCACGGTACGATCTCCGATTTCGCCAGCACCGTCACCTCGAGCGCACGCAACTCTGCGTCCGTGCCAGGCGGTGCGGACACACTCAGCAACTCCATCATCAGTTCTCGCCGCGTGGCTTCGCTCGGCGGATCGGCCACGGTCACGAGTAAGTCGATGTCACTGAACCGCTTCAACCCCCCGTCGACAGCGGACCCGAACAGATGAATCGCAATGATTGTCTCGCCGAGATGCCGCTCGAGGACCGCACGAGCCTTGGACAATTGCGCGGCGATTGAAGTTGGCAGCGGGTCGTTCATTCCCGGAATTCTAACAGCGAGCGCCGCGCCATCCGAGAGAGGTCATCTCTCGAAGCGGGCAACGATTGCTGATTCTCGCGGAGGCTATTGCGCGTGTATTGCGTGAGCGGTCGCGCCACCGCGTGTGAAATGGAACTTCAGCAACATGGTGCGCGGCTGCTCCGAAGTGGCGGGCGTGAAGGTCCACTTCTTTGAGGCATCCAGAGAGAGCCGCGCGAAGTAGCGGCTGGGGCCGGGATCCTCCGTGACGGTCTCGACGACCGAGCCCTGCTTGTCGATCGTGACTCGAATGCCCACTCTCACCGTTCCCCAAACGGTGTCGAGCGCACTTTGCGGAACATCGGGGATTACTTCATTGACTGCTGAAGTCGGTGCATCCGCCAGCGGCTGCACTTCCGGTGCCGGCGGCCTGGGCTCGCTCGCACTCGCCACGGTTTGACTAACGGCAGGCTGGGGATCCGGCGCTCCCCTGACGGCGGGAGCATCGGATGTGAACAGGCGGACGCCGAACCACCCCAGCAGCACCGCGACAACCACAAGACTCAGCAACAGCGCCGGTTTGCTCAATCGGCTACGAGGCGGAGGCGGCGGCGGCTCTTGCTGCGTCAAATGGATGCGGATCACCAGCCGGTCGGCCGTCGAAGTGTCCAACTGGGGTGAGTTGCTGCAAGTCGTCAACGCGCGTCTCGAGTCGATGGGCAGCGCAGGAGTGAATGCGCCGGGGCTCTTTATCCTTGATCTCACGCGCGCGCGCAATCGGATACTCACTGACCTAACTCGCCGCGCGCTGTATGATGTGCCCGGCGGATGATACGAACAGAGGGCTCCCATGAACGAAAGCACTGGCAAGCTCATCCTGCGACTGGCCCTCGGCGCACTCGTTCTGTTACACGGCATCGCCAAGATCACCGGCGGCGTCGGCGGCCTGTCCGGCATGGTCACCGCGGCAGGGCTGCCGGCCTTCGTCACCTACGGCGTCTATGTCGGCGAAGTCATCGCGCCCATTCTGGTTCTGCTCGGCTGGTACTCCCGCATCGGCGCCGCGTTGATCGCCGTCAACATGCTCTTCGCCATCGCCCTCGCGCACAGCGCCGAGTTGTTCGTGATCGGCAAGACCGGCGGCTGGGCGCTCGAGCTGCAAGGAATGTTTCTGTTCACCGCCATCGCCATTGCCCTGATCGGCCCCGGCCGTTTCAGCCTCAATGGCAAATGACCCGGAAGCGAAATGCGAGGTTGCCCCATGAGCGAAGAACGTCCCCCCTTCCCGCCCTTCACCCGCGAGAGCGCCATCCAGAAAGTGCGCCTGGCCGAGGACGCCTGGAACAGCCGCGACCCCGCGCGAGTGGCGCTCGCCTACACGGTCGATAGCAAGTGGCGCAATCGCGCCGAATTTCCCGTCGGCCGCGAGCAGATCGTCGAGTTTCTCACGCGCAAGTGGCGTCGGGAGCTGGACTATCGGTTGATCAAGGAACTATGGGCGTTCGCCGACAACCGCATCGCCGTGCGCTTCGCCTATGAGTGGCACGACGACGCCGGCAACTGGTTTCGTTCGTATGGCAACGAGAACTGGGAGTTCGACGCTCGCGGCCTCATGCAACGTCGTTACGCCAGCATCAACGACCTTCCCATTGCCGAATCCGAGCGCAAGTTCCACTGGCCGCAAGGCCGCCGGCCGGACGATCACCCGGGCTTGAGCGATCTCGGATTGTAAAGGGCATCAGCCACCCGGCACGTACTTGCCTTTGACCGGATCGATGAGTTGGCCCTTGGCGCGCAGACGCCGGGCCAATGCTTCGTACGGCACGTTTTGCACTGAAGTGCCATGCTCGATGGCAAGGACGGCGGCCTCGCCCGCAGATTGGCCGAGAATCATGAAGACAGGCTCCATGCGGATGGAGCCATACGCGATGTGAGACGCCGACACTGCGACGGGCACGAACAGGTTGGTCGCCTCGGCGGCCTTGGGAACGATGGCGTCGTAGCTGATCTCGTAGGTGCGATCGAGATAGATCTGGACGTCGCCTTCGTTGCGAGCGAAGCCGTCAGCGTTCACATACCGCTGCACGTTGTGAGAGTCCATCGTGTATGAGCCCAGGCCGACCGAGCGCGGCGTGGGCAGCTCGCCTTCCAGATGACGCTCGGTCATGACGAAATCGGAGACCATCCGCCTGGCCTCGCGAACATACATCTCGCGCGGCCAGTGATCGGTGTCGACGAATTCATCCGCGCACAGCCCCCATTCTTTCATGGAGTCCCGCACGTCGGCGGGAACGCGCGGATCGTTCTGCAGGAACCACAACAGACCGGCCTGGTAGCTTTTGTGCGCTTCGAAGATTTCACTCCGGCGCTCGTAACCTGCCGTGGGGTAATCGTAGTTGCCACCGATGAAATCGGTCGAGATCGCGCCGTAGTTGTTGACGTCGGTCTTGTTGTTCGGGATCGGATCGTACTTGCGAAATTTGTGGCGCCAGCCTGCATCGAGATAACGGCCCAGCAGTTCGTAGGTCCAGGGGTTGTAATCCGCCGGCTTGGGCAGCGGCGCCCGAATCGCAGGATCCGTCGTCATGCACAGGCGGAAGTTATACGCTTGAATGCGTTTGTCGCCGCTGCCGTCCGGGGCCGGCGGACCGGGTCCGATCAAAGGCACCAAGCCGCTGGCGGGATCGCCGGGCTTTACATACGGATCGATGTCCAGCTCGAAATTGTGATGTTCGGCGTTTGCGGTCTGCACGCCGTTGTAGTCTTCGCCATAGAGGGCATTGGCTTCGCGCCCGGTGGTGAACGTTACGCCCGCCATGCCCATCAAGTCGCCTTCGTAACTGGCGTCGACAAACATTCGGCCAGTGTGGCGCGAGCCGTCCAGCATCTCGATGGACACGATGCGATTGCTCTGCTTGGTGACGGCAGTCGGGTCGAGTCGCAGCCTGGCATTGAAGACGGGGGTGATGCCCGCCTCTTCCAGCCAACGCATGTATATGGCCTCGGCGACGTGCGGCTCGAAGACCCACATCGCGTCCTCCTCGCCTTCGGTCTTCGATTGCGAGGTGGCGATGCCTTTGAAGCCCACGCGATCGTAATGCGCCTTCACGTCCTGGTAGAAACGCCGCGCCATGCCGCCGATGGCGGCGTGATTGCCCGTGTCGGCCCAGCCCAAACCATTCGTGGTCATGCCGCCCACATGGCCGTCACGACACAGCAGCACCACACTGCGGCCGCGGTCTTTGGCTGCAATCGCGGCCGTGAGGCCCGCCGGCGTGCAGCCATACACGACCAGATCCGTCATCGAAGCAGCACCGCCGTTCTGGTGAGAACCGGCGCAACCGGCAACGAACCCGAGGGCAGCGACGCTCGCCATGAAACGAGCCGTCGAGAAAGACATCATCTTGCTTGCACCTCTGAGACAGCCGCGCCGAAGCGGGCCATCGCCGGCCCGCCCGACGAGATGGACTGGTGAATCAGAACGTCGCCGCCACACCGAGATAGATCCGGCGATCGTCCAGATACGAGCTGTAGAGCCGACCGGGGTTGGTGCGATAGAAACTGTTGATCGCGCGCGTGAGATTCACGCCTTCCACGGTGACCTGGAAGTTGTCGTTGATTCTGTACGATGCCGACGCATCCACCTGTCCGCGCGCATCCGCCCAGTTGGCGCCGCCCGACGCGATCGAGCCGCCGTTGGTCATGTACTCGCTGCGATAGTTGTATGCGACGCGGCCGCTGAACGGTCCCTTCTCGTAATACACCACGGCGTTGGCGCTGTGCTCGGATGAGTTGTTCAACGGATTGTTCCTGCCGGTGAGCTCGTCGATGTCGGGCGTCTCGCTATCCGCATAGGTGTAAGTGACGGCGTAGCCGAACCCGTCGAACGGCCGGGGCAGCATCGAGAGCGCCTGCTGATAGTTGAGCTCGATGCCCTGGACCTTGCCATCCTTGCCGTTGGTCGGCCGGCCGATCACATAGGTGTACGCAGCCGGACCGGTCAGTGTGTTGTTCGGCGCTTCGGGATGCTCCTCGATCTGTTCCGAGTAAGTGGTGAATGCCGACACATCTTTATAGAACACACCCGCCGCCAGCAGGCTGGCCGGCGCGAAATACCATTCCACCGTGGTATCGAACTGGGTGGCGCGGAACGGATCGAGATCCGGATTGCCGGACGAGCCCGTCATCGAGACCGGCTGCAGCGACAAGCCGACGCCCGTGCTGGTCAGATCCGGGCGCGCCACCACTTTCGCAGCGGCAAAGCGCAACCGAACGTCGTCACGCAAATCGAAGATCAAGTTCAGGTTGGGCAGCGTGTCCGAGAACGACTTGCCGGCTCGCGCGCGGATGGCCTGGTTACCCACGATGGTGTAGCCGAGCGATTCGCGATCGACATTCACCTGGCGCACGCCGAGATCGCCCGACATCGGAATGCCGAACACATCCGTGCCAAATCTCACCATTGCAAAGAACGCATCCGTGGTCTGCTCCACCTGATTGATGGTCGCCTTCGCGCCGGTGCTGTCGAACGAAATCGGCGTCGCGCCGAGCGCGTTGCGGATGGTGTCGAAGTTGACGGTTCCGGTGAGGACCTGTCTCGGGTAGCTGCCGCTCTCGCCGGGAAACAGGCCGGATCTCGTGCCGGTGTACGACAGGCCCGGAACTTCGCTCGCCAGCAGCGGGCTGCCCGGTGTGGGATCGTGGCTCGCGAACGAAGGATAGGTGGACTGCGGATTGCCGCCGAACACCTCGATGGTCTCGGTGCGCGCGCCGAACTTCACGGATGTGAAGAATCCATCCAGCTGAAACTCGACGTCGAAGTCCGCGTCGTGGCCTTTGTTCTCGGCCACGTAATCGACATCGAACGTGCTGTACACCTCGTATTGCGACGGATCGAAGATGTCGAAGTTGGCGTCGATGCCATAGTTCGGCGAAACATCCGAGCCCGCCGCGTTGTAGCCGACATTCACGTTGTTGCCCGCGAGCTGTCGGGTGACGAGCACGTTGTCGTTACCGGAGTTGTTGTTGCCGCCGTCGCCGCCAAGGCCCGCGCCCTCGCCCTCGCTCATCGAAGCGTTGAAGTTCACCGTCCAGCGGTCGCGGCTCCAGTTGGCGTTCGCGCTCAAATACTCGTTCTCCGAGTAAGAGTCGCCGCCGTATAGCAGCGGGCGCAACGTCACCCCCGAGAAATCGCCCGACACCAGCGTGCCGCTCGCGTCGATGACGCCGTTGGTGATGTTGTTGTTGAGAATGACCTGTTGAACCGCACGAACGCGGTCGGTCTCGCGGCGAGACTTCACGCCTTCGAGCGTGAACGTCAGATCGTCGATCGGCCGCCACTGCGCCGAAGCGTTCACCGAATAGCGCTCGTCTTCGTAAGTGTTCGACCAGCTCATCAGCCGTAGCGGACGGAAGAACGTGTCATTGACGCCGTCGCCGGTCACATCGACGTTGTTCACCTGCGTCCAGCCGCCGGACTGATAAAGATCGCTCGCGCCGCTCGAGTCGGAA
The DNA here is from genome assembly GCF_016801985.1 of Steroidobacter gossypii. Lineage (GTDB taxonomy): Bacteria > Pseudomonadota > Gammaproteobacteria > Steroidobacterales > Steroidobacteraceae > Steroidobacter > Steroidobacter gossypii. The sequence continues at coordinate 658,085 of NZ_JAEVLS010000004.1, forward strand.
TACGAGCCGCTCAACAACACGCCGAACTTGCGATCGGCAAAAGTGTGCGCGACGAACGCCGATGCTTTCTGGCCCCACTCCTCGGCGCGATCCGCATACGAGCTTTGCAGACGTCCCGAGACGACCGAGTCGTCCAGATCGAGCGGCCGCTTGGTGCGCAGGTTGATCACAGCGCCAAGCCAGCCTTCCACCAGGTCTGCCGAGGGCGCTTTGATCACGTCCACGCCCGCGAGCAACTCGGGCGACACGTCGGCAAGATTGGGATCTCCGTTGCGTGCGCTGCCGATGAAGCTCTTGCCATTGAGCAGAAGCTTGTTTAATCCGAGGCCGCGCACGGTGATGGACTTGCCCTCGCCTTCCACGCGCGTGACCTGCACACCCGGAATACGGCTCAACGTTTCGGCGACGTTTTGGTCGGGCAGCTTGCCGATGTCCTCGGCCGAAATGGTATCCATGATGCGCGTGGCGTCGCGCTTGACCTCGATGGCATCGGCGATCGACTTGCGAATGCCGACGACGGTGATTTGCTCGAGCACGGCTTCGTTGGCGGACGCGCTTTCCTGACCGTCATCACTGCCGTCCTCGCTGCCGTCATCGTGCGACCAGTCGCTTTGCGCAGGCGCCGCGGCTGGAACGGACTGCCTGGTCGGGCTTTGCTGTGCGCTCGCCAGCACCAGCACCACATCGGAGGAGGTGCGCTCGTGACGCAACCCGGTTCCCGACAGTAAATATTCCAATGCTTGATCGGCGGTCATCGAGCCGCGCAGGCTGGGCGCCTTGCGGTCGGCAATCACCGTCGGATCGAACACCAATTCAGTGCGGGTCTGGCGACCGAGCGCGGTCAACGATTGCGCCAGGTTGCCACTCTCGATCTCGATGGCAGTTTGTTCGCTGGACTGAGCGAAGGCGTTGCCGATCATCGCGAGCGCGCAGGCGCCGCCCGTGACTCCGTTGCGAACGATCCATCGGATGGACAATTCGCGCAGCCGTTTCCCGTTGTTATTCACCATTCCCCCTGATACAGCGATGGCCCTGCGGCTCTGATTGCATCGGACCATCGCAGCGACGGCCCGAATATTCCTAAAGAACGCGCGCCGGCAAGAAAACCTCCAAAGGCCACGCGCGCTCATGTGAATATTCTTCAGGGCCGCGCCACCAGCGCGAACACCTCCGGGCCGCGATACTCCACTGCGACCGGATGCAGGCTGGTCACCGCTTCCAGAAACTTGCGCTGACTGTTGGTGCGAAACACGCCCGAGATGCGCAGCTCCGCAAGCTTCGAATCCTCGATGCGAATTGTCTGGGTCGAGTAACGGTTGAACTCTTCGACCGCCTCGGCGAGCGACGTGTCGTCGAACTCGATCAGACCGTCGCGCCACTTGAGCAGGCGTTGCGCTTCCGGCGCCGCTCGATGCACGACTTCCTGGTCGGTTGCGACCAGCGTCTCACCGGGGCTTAGATGAATGCTGGCTTGGGCGGTCTGGGCGGGAGGCGCAGCTGAACCTGCTTGCCAGACGTTTTCCACCACGACGCGCCCTTCGACGAGCAACACTTCGACGCGCTCCTTGTCGAGCCGGACATCGAACGCCGTGCCGACCGCCACGATCTGCTTGCCGCCTGCGACGACAATGAACGGGCGCAATGGATCCTTGGCGACGTTGAAGAACGCCTGGCCGCGCAGCACTTCCACCGTGCGATGACGGCCATCGAAAGCCACGTCGAGATCGGTATCGGTGTTGAGGGTGACGGCGGATCCGTCCGGCAGCGTTACATCCAGCTTCTCGCCGCGGCGGGTGGCGTAATCGGCCGCGCCTTTCTCGTATAAAGAAGCCACCGGCACTTGCCTGAAGAGATTCGGACCGCGATAGGCAATCAGAGCCGCGATGCCGACGAGCGCGAGCGCAATGCCAGCGGCGATCGACTTCACGCCGAAAAGGGAACGCTCCGGCTGATAGCGAAGCGCAGCTCGTCGCAAGGCATCGAGATGCTGATCGTCGTGCGCGTCATCGAACACGCGCATCGCTGCGACGGCGCGCTCATAGGCCGCGGCATTCTCGGCCGCACGATCGCGCCAGGCTTCGAATGCACGACGATCTTCATCGGGCACGACGTCGGCATCCATACGCGCTGCCCAGTGCGCGGCCGCTTCGGCGGGTGAAAGGTCTGCAGGGACGGGGCGAGCTCGCATCGTTACTTCCCGTTCAGACGCAAGTCGAGATGCACAACGGCGCGGGCCATGTGCTTCTCGACGGTGCTCATCGGCATTCCAAGCCGTTTCGCGATATCGCTGTAGCGCATTCCTTCGAGCCGGCGCAAAAGAAAAATGGTGCGAGTGACTTCCGGCAGCTCCAACACCGCCGCAGTCGCCTTCGCCAGGCTCTGCTTGCCTGCAAGAACTCGCTCGGGCGTGGAATCATCCTTGAGACCGGGCTGATCCAGCTCGATGTCTTCGTGCGCGCTCGCCTGCCGCACCTGGCGCTTGCGCAGCCAGTCGTTGAGCACGCTCTGCGCGGTCTGGAAGACATAACCCGCCACGATCTGCGAGCCGTCGGCCTGCACCTTACGCACCAGGCGCACGAACACGTCCTGCACCAGATCGTCGATCTCGTGCTGTTCCTTGACCCGCTTGCTGAAGAACCGGCGCAGCGCCGGTCGAAACTGCGTCGACAGCAGGGCGATGTGCTCTGATTCGGCGCCCTCGGTGCGGTGTGCCGGTTTCGGCGCATCCATCTCGACCTTGATCTCCCACGGCTACCCGGCGCATCGCGCCGTAGTAGATAAGAACGCGCGTGGGACCGGAAACCGCCACCGCGAAGCTCGCAGTGTAGAGGACATCCAAGCAAAATGATTGCGCGGCCGGCTGGGGATGCAGGACTTTTTCCCTCACGGCCCGCGATTCAACCGGGCTTGCGCCGACCCCGTTGCGCGCCTGCCGTGCGAGCGCCATCCTTGGCTCACGTCAACCGCACAGACCAACCCTCAGCCGATGTTACTCACCGCGACCCAACAAGCCATCGCCGATTCCGTCCGTGAATTCGCTCAGGAGCGCATTCGCCCCCACGCGCAGCGCTTCGAAGCGGAGCGATGCTATCCGCCGGAATTGTTCCAGGAACTCGCCGAACTGGGGTTGATGGGAATGACCGCGCCGGAAGCGCAAGGCGGTGCAGGCGCCGATTATGTTTCGTATGCGCTGGCGCTGATGGAAGTCGCCGCTGCCGATGGCGCCCTGTCCACCATCCTGTCGATTCAGAACAGTCTCATGGTGTCGGCGCTGCTCAAGGATGGCGATGAGCGCCAACAGCAACGTTTCCTGCCCGAGCTGATCAGCGGTCGCATGATCGGCGCATTCGCCTTGACCGAAAGCGACGCGGGCTCCGACGCCTCCGCGCTACGCACGCGGGCTACCAAGGTGGACGGCGGCTATGTGCTCAACGGCAGCAAGCAGTTCATCAGCTCGGGCAAGATCGCCGGGCTGGCGCTAGTGTTCGCGATCACCGATCCCGAGGCGGGCAAGAAAGGCATCTCGGCATTCCTGGTGCCGACCGATCGCAAGGGCTACGTGGTGGACAAGGTCGAGCACAAGCTCGGTCAGCAGGCCTCGGACACCTGCGGACTGCGCTTCGACGATCTGCACATCGAGAGCGAGTTGCGCCTCGGCGCCGAAGGCCAGGGATATCGAATCGCCCTGTCGAATCTCGAAGCCGGACGCATCGGCATCGCCGCGCAGTCGGTGGGCATGGCGCAAGCAGCGCTGCAGATCGCGGTAGCGTATGCGAAGGAACGTCGCTCCATGGGCAAGCTCATCATCGAACATCAGGCGGTCGGCTTTCGCCTGGCAGATCTCGCCGCCCGACTCGAAGCTGCGCGACAGCTGGTGCTGCACGCCGCAAGCATCAAGGACACCGGTGCGCCCTGCCTGAAGGAAGCTTCGATGGCCAAGCTGGTTGCATCGGAGACCGCCGAGGCGGTGTGCTCGGGCGCCATTCAGACCCTAGGCGGTTATGGCTATCTGGAAGAATTCGGCCTGGCCAAGATCTATCGCGACGTGCGCGTGTGCCAGATCTACGAAGGCACCTCCGACATTCAACGCATGGTGATCGCGCGGTCCCTATGAGGCTGCGAAAGATGAACAATCGCTTCGAACCGGTACACCTTGGCCGTGTACGGTGGTAACGTGCCGTTGGGGGACTTCGGCAACGTCAAATATTAGGAGCGACATTCGTGCGCACATACAGCACGCTGGCCTTGACCAGAAAAGATCGAATCCTGACCATCACCCTGAACCGCCCCGACGTGCTCAACGCGGTCAATCTGGAGATGCACGACGAGCTGGCGGATGCATTCAACTTTGCGGCGACCGACGATCAATCCGACATCGTCATCCTGACCGGCGCCGGGCGAGCCTTCTGCGCCGGCGGCGATATCGAACACCTGGCGCGCAACGCCGCCGCGCCCGAACGATTCGACCACGAAGCACGCATCGCCAAGCGCATCGTGTTCGCCATGCTGGACCTCGACAAGCCGCTCATCTGCAAAATGAACGGTCCGGCCATGGGCCTGGGCGCCACGCTCGCCCTGCTTTGCGACGTGATCTATGCCGTCGACGGCGCGAAAATCGGCGATCCGCACGTGTGCGTCGGCCTGGTTGCCGGCGATGGCAGCGCGGCGATCTGGGCGCAGCGCATCGGGCTGGGTCGCGCCAAGGAATATTTGATGACCGGCGAGCCGATCAGCGCCAAACAGGCCGAGCAGATCGGCCTGGTCAATCACTGCGTGGCGCCGAGTCAGCTGGACGATGCCGTGGTCGGCTTCTGCAACCGACTCAAGCACGGCTCCACGAACGCGATTCGCTGGACCAAAGTGCTGCTCAACCTGGAGCTGAAGCGCGTCGCTCACGCGGTGATGGATGCGGGCATTGCGTATGAATCCGTGACCGCCCGCTCCGCCGACCATCGCGAGGCCGTCAAGGCCATACAGGAAAAGCGCAGACCGGTGTTCTGCCACGATCCCGCCAAAGTCTGAAGCCGATCGATGAGTTCGACACCGTCCACGGCTGGCTCCGCAGCCACCGGCCCGCTGCACGGCGTGCGCATCCTGGAGTTCGCGGGCCTGGGCCCGGCGCCCTTTTGCGGCATGCTGCTTTCGGATCTGGGCGCGCAGGTGCTGCGAATCGCCCGGCCCAACAATCCGATGCAGAGCTTCGACGCCATTCTCGATCGCGGGCGCGTCACGTTGACGCTCGACTTGAAACAAAGCCATGGTGTCGAAGTTTGTCGCGCACTGAGCAAGAGCGCCGATGCGCTCATCGAGGGCTTCCGCCCCGGCGTGATGGAGAAACTCGGCCTCGGGCCGGACCTCCTGCTCGGCGAGAATCCGAAACTGGTGTATGGACGCATGACCGGCTGGGGTCAGCACGGGCCGAACGCTCATACCGCCGGGCACGATATCAACTACATCGCGCTCTCCGGCGCGCTGCATTCGATCGGCAGCTCCGCGAAGCCGACGCCTCCGCTGAATCTAGTCGGCGATTTCGGTGGTGGCGCGTTGTATCTCGCCATGGGCGTGCTCGCGGCTTTGTTGAACGCACGCAGCACTGGCGTCGGTCAGGTGATCGATTGCGCCATGACCGACGGCGTGGCATCGCTGATGAGCATGATGTTCGCGATGCGTGGGATGGGACAGTGGCGCGACGAGCGGCATGCGAATCTGCTTGATGGCGGCGCGCCGTTCTACGACACGTATCGCTGCGCGGACGACAAGTGGATTTGTGTCGGGGCGCTGGAGCGGCCGTTCTTTGCTGTTCTGCTCGAGAAGTTGGCTATCCCGTCCGGTGAGTATCCGAATCATTGGGATCCGGGTTGCTGGCCCGAGATGCGGGCTCGCTTCGAGCGGATCTTTGCAAGCAAGCCACAGGCTCACTGGTGCTCGCTGCTCGAAGACACCGATGCCTGCTTTGCTCCCGTTTGCTCGATGAGCGAGGCGATCAGCCACCCTCACAATGTGGCTCGCGGCACCTTCACTCAACATTCCGGCGTAATCCAACCGGCGCCCGCTCCCCGCTTTTCTCGCACGCCCTCTTCGATTCAGAAGAGCTCGGAGGTGGACGCGCAAACGCTGCGCGAATGGCGCGTGCCTGACGATCTCATCTCGCGCCTGCTGCCTTGATTGCGACTGCCTGCCGGGCCGTCGAGCCCGGCTGGGCTGGCTCGATCCGACTGGCTCGACCCGACTGGCTCGACTCAAGTGGCCCGATGCAGCTGCACCTTGCCACGCTCGACGGCAAAACTCGTGGCGAGCGATGCACGACCGCCGGGGGCGGAGACCTGATCCATCGTCCACACCTCGGTGCGCCACAGATCGCGACCGACGTCGAATATCTGATAGCCGCGGCGTGCGTCGTACAGCTGACAGTGCGGGTTTTCGGCCGGAGTGTTCTGCCAGCGTGGGTCGCGCTCGACTCCATCGCCGCCCGAGCTGATCGATGTACAAACAAACTCCGTGGCAGCCGCAGGACCGTCGAGATCGCCTTCTCGCACCGGAACCACACCGGCATGGTGGCGATGAACGTCGCCAGTGGCGATCACCACGTTCTGCAGATTGCGCTCGCGAATCTCCGCGACCAGTCGCTGACGAGCCGCCGTATATCCGCTCCATGAATCGACGTTGACCCGACCTGCCGCGCGGCTGGTGGGATACGTCAGAGGCATCACCATCACCTGCTGCGCCAGCAGATTCCACCGCGAAGCATGATCGAAGCCCGCCGACAGCCATTGTTCCTGCTGCGAGCCAAGCATGGTGACCGGTCCCGAGTTGGAAACGCGGCAGCCTTGCAGCTGCTTGTTCGGCTGCTTCGCACCGCCATTGCGATACTGCCTCGTGTCCAGCACCTGGACACGCAACAGGTCGCCGTAGTCGAAGCGACGATACATTCGAATCTGCCCGCCGGCGGGGAACTGCGCGCGTCGCACGGGCATGTGCTCGTACCAGGCCTGGAGCGCGGCGGCCCGACGCATCATAAATGCTTCGGCAGGGCTTCCATCCTGGTCGCACTCCGCGTACCAGTTGTTGTCGACCTCATGATCGTCGTACGACACCAGAAACGCGGCCGCTGCATGCGCGAACTGCAGATCGGGATCCTGCTTGTACAGAGCGTAACGACGGCGGTAATCGTCGAGCGAATAGATTTCATCGCCGACGTGTGCGCGCACGCATTGCCTCTTGGTGCAATCGCGCGGCCCGTGTTCGTAAATGTAGTCGCCGTAATGAAAGATCGCATCGAGCTCTTGCGTCGCGCCGAGATGCCGGTACGCAGTGAACAGGCCTTCCTCATAGTGCTGACAGCCGGCCACCCCGATGCGAACACGCTCCGTCGCCACGCCAGCGGCCGGCGCAGTGCGAGCCGTGCCTGGGGGACTCATCTCACCGCCCGAACGGAAGCGATACCAATAGCGCCAGGCCGGCTTGAGACCCGTCAGCTCCACGTGCACTGAATGCCCGAGCTCCGGCCGGGCGGATTCCACGCCAGAGCGGACCACGCGAGAGAACCGCTCGTCTTCGGCGACTTCCCATTCCACCTCTACGACTTTCATCGGCATGCCGCCATGAGGCTCGAGCGGCGCGGGCGCGAGCCGCGTCCAGATCACGAAGCCATCGGACCAGGGATCTCCCGCTGCGATACCCAGCGAGAATGGATACGCGCCCGGCTGGCTGGCCCAGGCGCGCCTGCCCGAGAGCAGCGTGAGACTGCTCGCTGCCGCAACTTTCAGGACATCACGACGCGCGATCATGCGATGGGTCATGGCTTGTAGATGAGGTTGAAATAAAACGTCAGGCCTTTTTTCATTTCGGCGCGGCGCATGCTGAGAGCCTCGCCGTAGCCGAGATTCAGGTTGTCATCGAGCAGGTTCACCGCCTGCAGTTTCACGATCCACTCATCCAGTACGCGGTAGCGAACCGTGAAATCCAGTTGGCCGCGCTGCTGCGGCCCGCGATGCAGCCATGGATCGGCGCCGATACCGTCGTAGTATTCATCGCCGTAGTTGTACGCGACACGCACCTCGCCACCGCGCGGCAGCTTGTAGAACAGCGCACCGTTGGCCAACCAGTCCCTCTGGAACAACAGACGATCGACGTGCAGCGTCACGTCGTTCACCACGTAATCCATCTCGCCCCACATGCGCGACACGTTGACGGAGGCGCCAAGCTTGCCGGCCAGAAAGCCAGGCAATCCCGGGATTTGATTTTCGATGTATTGAAACTCGATGCCGCGCAGCCTGGATTCGTTGGCGTTCATCGGCGTGCTGACGGTGTACGGCACGCCGCCGACCAGCTGCTCCTGTTTCAACGCGTAGATATCGTCCTTGATGTTCTTGACGAAGCCGCCGAGGCTGAGCAGACCGCTGCCGCCGTCCAGGTAATACTCCAGCGCCAGGTCGACGTTGTCGGCGCGACGCGGCTCGAGATTCGGATTGCCGCGACTGATGCTGAAGGTGGTGTCGTTGCGCGTTTCGGCCCTGGCCAGATCTTCCGGCGCGGGACGACCCAAGGTGCGGCTATAACCCGCCTTCAATCGCAGCCGGTCGCTCAAGTCGTGCAGCACGTTCAGCGACGGCAGCAGGTACGAGTAGTCGCCCGAGTAGTGTTGGAAGGCGTTCTGAAACACGCCGCCCACGCTGAAAGGCACATCGGCACTGTAGTCCGCCAGGTCCGCACGCAGGCCGGCGATCACGCGCGTGCTCTGCGTCGCGTAGGTGCCCGAGATGTAACCATACGAAACGGTCTCGTCGTATGAATAATCCTGGCTCAGCGAGTTCGCCGCCGAAGTCGCGGCATTCACCGCCAGGTTGGGCCGGACGCTGGCGTTGTAAGCGTCGTAGTCGATCCACAGCACCGGGTAGTTCCACATCCAGGGCGTGTAGTTCGGATCGTAGGCCGCCAGCGCCAGCGACGATCTGTCGGATGTGAACGTCGTGTCGGTGAGGTCGCGCTGCATGTCGAAGCTGCGCAGCCCCAGACCGGCTTTGAGTCCCCAGCCGAGGCTGTCCGCATCGAAGTTCAGGGAGTAGTCGAGGCGGGCTTCCGCCGCTTCGCCCTGGGCGGAGGTGGTCACGTCCGTGGCGCTCAACAGAGAATAGTTGCTCGCCACCAGCATGGACTGCGGGTCCGACAGCGTGAACGAGACCGAGTCGCCCGACGTGTCGTAGCTCACATACGAATCGGTCGGCCGGTACTGGTAGATGACCTCGTTCTCGGGGTTGTCGAACGTGTTGTCGTTATAGCCGGCGCGAAACTCCAGCCGCGACTGGTTAGCAAACTCGTAGCGCGTCTTGAAGATGGCGCCGCGGCTTTCGGTATCGAAACGGTCGTAGGCGAAGGTGGTGCGCACATCGGGGATGCGCAAGGTGCCTGTGGTCTGCGTCTGGTCGGTGATCCCGGTGAATGCACGCAACGTTGGCGCATTGGTCGTCTGGTCCTCGCGCTGCCGATAGTCATAGAGCATCAGCGAGCTGTACCAGGAGGAAGACGGCGAGAACTCGAGCAGCATCGAGCCACCATAGTTCTCCACGAAACTGGTGAAGTCGTAGCTGACGAACGCAGTCGGCGCCGGATCGTAGCCGTTGTAATCCGGACTGATCGGCGTGGTGGTGGCGCCGGTCGCGGTGTAATAAGCGCGCCCGTTCGGATTGCGCTTGGTTTCGTCGTAGCTGCGCTGCTGGTAAACACTGCTGAGCACGACACCGAACTGTCGGTCCGAGCCGAAGCGCTGCGACCACAGCTGCTTGATCCCGCCGCCCCAGGGCGAGTCCCGATAGCCGCCCGGGCTGTTGCCGCCCGGCACATCGTTATACGTCGCGTAGCTGGCGAATGTATCGACGAAGAACTTCTCGCCGCCTTCGAAGGCGCTGTAAGGGACGATATTGATGATGCCGCCGATCGCACCGGAGTCCAGATCGGCCGTGAATGTTTTGAAAACCTCGGTGGTGCGCGCCGCCTGGCTCGGAATCAGCGCCAGGTCGACGCGGCGCTGACCGGCGCCTTGATTGGCGACCGAGATCATGCCGATGCCGTCGACAGACACATAGTTGAGATCGGGCGTGATGCCGCGCACCGCCACGTACTGACTTTCCTGCTCGCCGTACAGCACCTGCATGGTGCTCACGCCGGAAACACGGCTCAGCGCGTCGGCAAGCGATTTATCGGCGAGATCGCCGGTGTCGTCCTGCGTGAGTGTGTCGACGATGGTCAACGAGCGGCGTCGGTTGGCGACCGCCTCCTGATTCTGGAAAGCGGTGCCGGTGACCACGACTTCTTCGACGCCGCTCGCCGCAGCGACCGACGTAGGTGAATCGGTGGCGAGCGCCAAGCGCATCGATTCCTTCCGACGCACGATCAGTGCACGCGAGGACGTTGTCACGACTTCCAGCGGCGTGCCGGCGATCAACGCCTGCACGGCCTGCAACGCACTCATCTCGCCCTGCAACGCTGGCGCCTGCTGCCCGGCCACGTCCGCGGGACTGAACAGAATGTCCACGCCGCTCTGCTGAGCCACGACATTCAACGCCGCATCGAGCGACTGTGTCGCCATCGAAATGGTCACCGCTTCCGACTGCGCCTGCGCCGGACTCGCAAGCGCCAGCGCGATGCTTGCAACGAGGGCCGACAGGCCGGCGCGACTGTGAGACAACTGCATGATGTTCCGAAGATGGCGGCCGTACCGGCCGGACTCGCAATCGACGCCGCCGGGCGCGATTTCCTCAGAACTTTTTCATGAATGTTTTGTGACGGGCGATGCGGGTTAGCGACCTGCCATCGACAGGCGCAACGTATCCGGCTGCGCCACCACGGAAACGGGCAGCATCGCCCGCAGCGCATCGGCGAAGGCCGCATTGTCCCCCACGCGAAACGTCCCGCTGATCCGCAGTTCAGCGATGGCGTCGTCCTCGAGCGTGAGCCGCTGGCGATCGTAGCGATTCATGATCTCCACCGCGTCCGCCACGCTGTCATCGTTGAAAATCGCTCGGCCGCCCTGCCATGCCATGAGGCGTTCGAGCGCTGGAGCGGCAACGGGAAGCAGCGTGGTGGAGGATTCCTCGAACACATGGCCGCTGGTCAGCATGCTCACGGAGGAGCCCGCACCATCGAGTGCGGCGGAGCCGGACAACATCAGAATGCGGGCCGACTCCCCCTTTCGTGTCTCGATCTCAAACGCGCCGCGATCGACACGCAGCTTGCAGCCGCCGGCGCGAACCACGAGTGAGCCGGAACTCCGCGAGCTCAGATCGAAGTGTGCGCGACCGCGTTCGAGCGTGGCCTCGCAGCCTGAATCGCGATTGCGTACGCGCAGCCGTGAATCCGCATCGAGCACCACCTTCGACCGATCGGCGAGCACGATCGTCCGCCGCTCACCGATATCGGTGCGGTAAATCTCAGCCCCAGCCGTCAGCGTGACCAAGCCACCCGCCGCAGCAGTCAGCGCCGCGCCGCCGCCGAGCAGAACGCCTCTACGGCTCAACCGCTCCGGTTGCGCAGAGTGGTCGAAACGTCGCGCACCGACCAGGTCCCACACGGCGGTCAGCTCTTCGAAAGCCCAAGCGTGCCTGTCGTCCGTCCGCAGCCACTTTCGGAACTCCGCCCGCGTGCGCTCGTCGCAAGTATCCGCATGCAATCGCGCCAGCCATTCAGCCGCTTCACGCTCGATTCGAGCTCGCGCCACACGCGCCAGGATGTTTCTAAACATCTTCACAGCGCCTTGCTCGCACGCAACAGGCCCAACGCCGCCTTGGCGACATGCTTTTCGACAGCGCTTTCACTGATGCCCAGGCGCTCGGCGATCTCGCGATAACGCAAACCGTCCAGCCGATGCATGAGCAAGATCTGCCGCGTGCGGGGCTGGAGACGGGATAGCGTGGCATGCACGGCATTCAGGCGCTGCCGAAGATCGAGCATCTCCTCGGGCGTGGGGCTGGCGTCCGCGATCGCGCTCAAATCCTCGTCCGTGCTGACATTCCTGCGGCGCTGACGCCGATGATCGTCGCGCGCCCGATTCACGGCGATGCGCACCATGAGAGCCTCGAAATTGCGGATTGGCGAGCCGTGCTCCGACAGTCGCACATACGCGTCATTCAAGTAGTCGCTGGCGTCCTGAGGACGCCCGGACAACGCTGCAATTTGCCGCCGCAACCGGCCCCAGATGGCGCGGTCTTTATCAACGTCCGGCTTCTCCGAAAACATCGCCAACCCCAGTGTCGCCGCCGGAACAGCAGCCGCTTTTGCGGGGCGCAAAGAGTAAGCCAGCGATTTGACGGTTTCGTGACGGGCGTGCGTCCACCGCGGAACAAAAGCGGCGCGGCCGCATTGAGGCGGTAAGCGCCGCTAGCTCGACCAGAGCCCCGATCCGCCTGCCTTCTGGACGGTGCGCAATGACGACGGCCGATGCCCTCCATTTGTTTCTTGGCCACAGCGCGAGCGGACAAGCGATTCGCCGTGTCGACTGGGCCGCCACGCCGCTCGGTCCGATCAACAGTTGGTCGAACTCGCTGCGCACCATGGTGGGCGCGGTGCTCGACTCCGCCTTTCCGCAGTGCCTGGTGTGGGGTCCACGGTACACCCTGATTCACAACGACGCGTTTCTTCCCATCCTCGGCAAGAAGGCTCCGGCCATCGGCCGATCGTTCGATGAAGTCTGGGCGGAGGCGTGGCACGTCATCGGCTCGCTGGTGGAGCGCGCCTATGCCGGGGAGCCGACGTTCGTCGAGGATCACGAACTGATCATCGAGCGCGTTGGCAAGCCCGAGCAGGTCTATTTCACGTTCTGCTACAGCCCGATTCGCGACGATGACGGACGCATCGCCGGCATGCTCGACACCGTGGTGGAAACGACCGAGAAAATGCGAGCTCAACAACAAGCCCGCCTGGTCAACGCCGAGCTGGCGCATCGGATGCAAAACACCCTGGCCGTGGTCGGCTCCATCGCCGATCAAACATTCCGCTGCTCGGTGTCGCTCGAAGAAGCTCGCACCACCTTCTCACGGCGGATGAAAGCGCTGGGCCAGGCCCAACAGGTGTTGACGCAGTCGGACTGGAGGAGCGCTCCAATGGCGGCCATCATCGAGGGCGCGCTCACTCCGCACAGCACGGCGCCGGGCGAAATCTGCGCTCAGGGGCCGCCGGTGGAGCTGTCGGCGCGCCAGGCGCTGTCGCTGAGCATGGCCATCCATGAGCTGGCCACCAATTCGATGAAGTACGGCGCGCTGTCGGTGGCCGGCGGCGAGGTGACCGTGCGCTGGGGACTCGAGCCCATCGAGGGCGACGAATGTCTGCACCTGACCTGGACCGAATCGGGCGGGCCGAAGGTGACGCCGCCGGCACGCCGTGGCTTCGGTTCACTACTGATTCAACAGGTTCTAGCCACCGACTTCGGCGGCAAAGTGATCTTGAGCTACCCGCCCGAAGGACTGCGCTTCGAGCTGCAAACCAGGCTGAGCAATCTCAACCCGGAGCGGGTTGCGCGTTGAGCGTGCAGGAACAATCCCGGTCGCTGCAGCATTCACAGTGATTGACGTCACTGACGCCCGGCGTTGCCCGGGACACTCATGCGACAACCAGGCAGCAGCGCCGAAGCCCAACTCGGATTGCCAGAATATCGGGGCCATACCACGGCCGAGAAGTTTGCGTTTGCATTGCTGGTTGTGTTCATTCTCGCCGCCATCGCCGGTGTGTTTGGCGATGGTCCTCTGAGCCAGTCGACGGCCGCGAGCGGCGACGGGCAGATGCGCGTCGAGTATCAACGTTTCTGTCGGCGCCACGCTCAACAACTGCTGGATATCACAGTGCCCACGCAGGCCGGCGCGAACAGTGTCGAGCTGCGTGTGAACGCCGAGTATCTGCGCCGCGTGCAGATTACCGAGATCTTTCCGCAGCCGTTGCAATCCACTGTTCACCAAACCGGCCTGCTGCGTTTCGCGACCGACGGCTCCGGCGGAACCCTGCAGATCCGTATGCATCTCGAGGCGCAACATGCCGGGTCACAGCAGGCGCGTTTGAGCGCGGGCACGCAGACCGTCGACTTCAAACAGTTCGCTTATCCGTAACTCGGGAGGGCCGCACCATGGACTCCGTGCTTCGCGCCGCCGCCGTTTATTTGATCCTGCTGATCATCTTGCGCATCGCGGGCAAGCGCACGCTGGCGCAGGTCACCGTGTTCGATTTCATTCTGCTGCTGATCATCGGCGAGGCCACTCAACAGGCGCTGCTGGGCGAGGACTTTTCCATCATCAACGCGGCCATCGTGATCGGCACGCTGGTGCTGCTCGACATCGGGCTGTCGGTGCTCAAGCAACGTTCCGAGGCGCTGGACCGCGTCATCGACGACAGCCCGGTCGTGATCGTCGATCACGGCAAGCTGTTGCGCGATCGCATGGATCGCTCGCGCATCGACGAGCAGGAGATCCTGGTCGCGGCGCGCGAGCTGCACGGGCTGGAACGCCTGGAGCAGATCAAGTTCGCGGTGCTGGAGCGAAGCGGCGGCATCTCCATCGTGCCCGCCGAATCGTCCGGAAAGGATTCCTGAGGCGCGCTGGAACGTAACGCCGCGTCGGGTGTTTGCTCTACATCCAGTGCTATCGGACCCTCCAGATGCCCAGACGGAACGCGAAGAACTCCGACGACACGCCGTCATCGCTGCTGGCGCACGGCGGCAAAGTGCTGAGCCTGGTCGTCGTTGACGCCTACAATGCCGAGATGCGCAGCCCCGAAGGGTTCCTCGGCGATCGCGCCAGCCGCCGTGCATTTCAAGCGATCCTGGACGACTGGCGCGATCGCGTCAGCCGCGCTGGCGACGATCCGCTCGGCGAACTGCCCAGCGAGGAGATGAGCAAGAAACAGCTCGACAAAATGCTCGCCCAGGGCGATGCGGAAGCCGCGGGCGTGATCCATGGCGCCATCGAAGAGTTCGCACAGGAGTTCGCGCAAGTCATCCGGCGTTTCTTGAAATTGAAGGGCTGGCAGAACACCGAAGCACTGGTGGTCGGCGGCGGGCTGCGTCAGAGCCGCATCGGCGAGCTGGCGATCGGGCGGACGGCGGTATTGTTGAAAGCGGACGGCGTCGATCTGGACATCAAGCCGATTCATCACCACGCCGATCACGCCGGATTGATCGGCTGCATACAGCTGGTGCCCTCCTGGATCCTTTCCGGCCACGACAGCATCCTGGCCGTGGACATCGGCGGCAGCAACATTCGCGCCGGCATCGTCGAGCTGCGTCGCAAGAGGGCTGCGGATTTCTCTCAAGCCGCCGTGGGTCATTTCGAGCTGTGGCGACACAGCGAGGATCAACCCGATCGCGAAGACGCGGTGGAGCGGCTCATTCAGATGCTCAACAGCCTGATCCGTCGCGCCACCAAAGACGGCGCCAACCTCGCTCCGTTCATCGGCATCGGCTGCCCTGGCGTCATTCGCTCCGACGGCTCCATCGAGCGCGGTGGCCAGAACCTGCCCGGCGACTGGGAGCAAAAGAGTTTCAATCTCCCCGAGAAGTTGCGCGCCGCCATCCCTAAGATCGGCGATCACGAGACAGTCATCGTCATGCATAACGACGCTGTCGTGCAGGGCCTGAGCGAGGCGCCGAGCATGCGCGACTACGAGCACTGGGGCGTGCTGACGATCGGCACCGGATTGGGCAATGCCCGCTTCACCAATCGCAGCGACGAGGACGACAAGGACGAAGAGGAAGAAGAGACGGACGACTCCGACGACGAGGAATAGCCTCGTCACTGCGCTCTTTCGGCGCGCTCGCCCTACCCTGGCACGCTCAGCTTGTTTGTTTGCTCTTTGCGCCCGAACGACAACGCCAACAGCGCTCCCACCACGCCCGCCACATACGGCAACGTCGCCTGGCTCGCAGCGATCCCGCTGCTCCAGTTCACATAAGCTTCGATCTGATAGAAGTTCAGTAACAAAAGCATGATGTACGCCGCCAGGAACGCGCCAAACCACCGACCTTTCCGAAACGGCCCAAACAACCCGACCAACGCGAGCATCACGCCAAAACGTGGTAAACACAGAATGAGAAGCTGCATGGCAACCGCCCACTGGGAAGAAACCACCACGAGCTCAAACATAATCTGTGGCAAAAGGAACAACTCTGCCGCCACAGCTGCCGCTGTCAGCAACAGCAACCGTCGTCGTTCAGTGTCTCCGTTGCCCACGATGATCTCCATATCCGCCAAACGACCTTCCTTTCTAGGCGGGCCCAACGAACTTCACCCAGAATATTTGGTCGGGCGATCTTCGGGTCGGGCGCCCCGCCCAACTTTCGCCCATCACCGCTTGGGTCGAACCTCCCGTCTTCGGGGCGAAGTCCAAGCTTTGGAACGCTTCGAAGTGAGCACGGACCGCGCTGGTGGGCATGACCATACTAACCAACGCTGATAGATACTCAAGCAGTGACCGGCACTCATGGAGTCCGCGGCTGGAAAGCGTGGCATAGCGCGCGCTCAGCGCTGCACGGTCGCTGCCGCGTCGATCACCTCGGTCACGAAGCGCCCACGATGCACTTCAACCCGGACTTGCGTACCGATCGGGCAGCCGTCTGATCGGCGCAATATCGCCTGTAAATGCCAGAACGGCATCGACAAGGGTCGTACACACTCCGACGGCGAGCGCGGATCTCAGAATTGCTCGCATCGAAGCGCTGGAGCAGCGCAGCTTGCGCTGACGGCCGTACATCCTGGCAAGGAAGCTCACTCAAGGAGGAGGAATGGCGAAGAACAAAGATGCCGCGCTGATGCCGGTGGAGCACATCTCGAGATCGATTCTAGTCCTGCGTCGACAACGGGTCTTGCTGGATCGCGATCTGGCCGAGATTTACGGCGTGAGCACCGGCCGGCTGAACGAGGCGGTCAAGCGCAACGCGGCTCGCTTTCCCGAGGACTTCATGTTCCAGATCACCGAGCCGGAGCTTCAGAACTTGAGATCGCAGATTGCGATTTCAAGCTGGGGCGGTCGCCGCTACCGACCTTTCGTCTTCACCGAATACGGCGCGATCCAAGCCGCCAACGTCCTGCGCTCACCGCGCGCCATCGAGATGAGTCTCTATGTTGTGCGCGCCTTCGTGCAGCTTCGAGAGATGCTAGTCTCGAACAAGGAGCTGGCCCACCGCCTCGATGAGCTGGAACGCAAGCTCTCCACGCACGACCAGGCCATTACCGGCATCCTCAAGACCATCCGCGAACTCATGCACACGCCGGCACCGAAGAAGCGGCCGATCGGGTTCACAGCGAACCTCGATGAGTAGAGGGGCCATGAAGTTTCAGGAGATCATTTCGCGCCTGACGGGGTTCAGCACCCCTATCTTTCGGAGGTCAATGACCCGCCTGAGCGCCACAACGATCGCCCTATCGCAAGCTATTCAAGCGACGTGACGCACGAACACAAGCAGCCGCCGCTACGAGCTCTGCAGCAACTCCAGAGCCGCCCGCTGCCCCGTGTTGAGCGCCCCGCCGACGCTGGAGGACTCTTCTTCGTCCAGCGCTTCGCCGGCGAAGAACAATGTTTGTTCGACCGAGCGCGCGAGTTGACGGCGGGCGGGGCCGGCGCCGACGCCGGCGTAGCTGTAGGCGCCGCAGGAATAAGGATCGCTTTGCCAGTCGTGCCAGTAGACGCCTTCGAGCATCCTGCGATAGTCGCGACGCTTGCCGAAAATTTCCGCGATGCTCTGCAGAGCCGGGCGCAAGACCTCGTCGGTGGAACGGCCGACGAGGTGAAGTGCCTTCGGGCCGCCGCTCCAGGCCACGAGGACGGGTGAGCGCACGGGCAGCGTGCTCCAGAAGGTGGGGAAAGGCGCGCCCTGGGCGTGAAAAAAGGCGACATCGCGGTGTTTTCCATCTTCGATTTCTGCCCAGAACGGCCTTGAGAAACAGAGCACCAGCTTGACGACGGGCCCCATGAGCAAGCGCGAGAGCGGCAACTGCTTGCGCGGCAAGGAAGGTGTGAACAGCACGCTGCCTGGAGCCAACGCCGGCAGCTGCATGACTGCCAAGGGCAAAGTCACGACTGCCTGCGACGCGCGAACCTGGCCAGGTTCGCCGTGCCGGGTGAACGAAACATTCACCTCGCCTCGTCGCCAACGAATCTCGTTGACGATGCTGTCGAGCTGCACGCAGGCCTTCGCCGGATCCAGACTCCCGGCGAGCGAATCCATCAGTGCGCCGTAGCCCCGCTGGGGACGAAACGTAGGCGCGTCGGCCGCGCTGCCGCCACCCCACTCTTTCAAGATTTCGATGGCGCTCGCTCGCATCGGATCGGCTGCATCGAATCCTTCCACGAGCATGGTGGCGAACGATCGAACGGTGGGTGACAGCTGCCGTCGGTGTTTGTCGAGGAACTCGGCGAAAGGCAGATCCGCCCGCGGCTTGGGAATCCTCTGCAGCCGCTGCTTCATGGTCTCGAACAGATCTTCGCTCTGTTTCAATCGGCCAGGCTGTGGCGCGCGATGACGGGTCTGCGCGGCGTCGATGGCAACGTCGCCCGCCAAACGCAGTTGCTCGAAGACACAGGGCGACTCACCGTGGATGAACTCGGCGCCGAGCTCCAACGGAATCGCCGCGCCACGCGGGCGGACGGTCAGGATGCGCCCGCCGACGCGGTCACGCGCTTCCAGTATGCAAACGGATTTGCCATTGCGGCTGAGTTGAGCGGCGGCCGCGAGACCCGCTGCGCCAGCACCGACGACGATGACGTCGTACGCGTCGACCGACTTAGTCATGCAGCCGCTTCAACGGCTGTTCCGCAGGTCCGCTCAGCACCGCGCCGGTGGGATGGAAGCGCGAGCCATGGCAAGGACAATCCCAAGTGCGATCCGCACCGTTCCACTTCACCAGGCATTTCATGTGCGTGCATTGAGGCGCCAGCAAGGTCAACTGTCCCGCGTCGTCACGATAGGCCGCGGCTTTTTTGCCCTCGTGATGAACGATCCTGCCCTCGCCTGGAGCAACCTGGTCCGGCGACTCGACGTCCGGTCCCCGCAGGCGATCGCGGACGAAATGATAGGGGTAATCGACATTCTCCTGCACGTAGCGCCACGTGCCGCCATGGAAGGGCGAGCGATTCACGGCGAACAGGCCGACCCACGGATTGCTCCGGCCAAGGAATCGATCGCGAGCCATGAGCGCGCTCAGCGTACCGAGCGTGTAGCCATTGCCGGCGAAGCCGGTGCCGATGAACTCGCGTTCCTCGTTCTCACCGATGAACGGCATGCCGTCGTCGGTTTCGATGACCTGGCCGAGCCAACGCCGCTCCACCGTGGCCTGTGGCAGCACGGTGAACAGTCGCCGGGTCAGCTTGTCGAACACTTCGTCGACATTGCTCTCCTGTCCGGTCTTCACATCTTCGCCGCCGAAGACGGCATACAGATGATCCTCGCGTTCCTCGATGCGAAGATATTCATACGGATCGGCCGTGTCCCAATACAAGCCTTCCGGCACCGCGCCCAACGGCAGGCGAGCGCCGAGCACATAGGTGGTGTACAGCGCCAGCTTGGTTTGGAACAACGTCGAGGTCAACGGGCCCTTCTTGCCCATCAACGGATTGTGGGTGGCGATGATCAGATATTTGCAGCGGATCTTGCGACCGTTGGCATGCACCGTGAGCGGATCGCCGTCGTCGACCGACTGCAGCGTCGTGTTCTCGAACACCTGGCCGCCTTTCAAAACGATCGCGTTCAGCACGCCTTTCAGATAAAGCCGCGGATGAAACTTCGCCTGTTGAGCGAAACGGATGCCCGGCGTGCGCGCGTACGGCGTGGTCTCGGCAAACGTCGCGTCGAATCCGAACGACTGCGCCAGTTCGGCGTCCTTGCGCAGGTTCTCAACGTCTTTTCGATCCGGCTGCTCGCCGATGCGCGTGTGCAAGTAACCCGGCACGCGCACGAACTCCGCGTCATTCCCGGTGGCCTCGACGATCGTTTCGATGGTGTCGAGCGCGACCGCGCCGGCTTCCCAGAACTTACGCGCCGCATCTGTGCCGAATTTACTCACCAGGTGATGCAGCCGCTCGTCCGTGACGTAGGTCAGATGGGCAGTGGTCCGACTCGACTCGCCGCCGGCGACCTTGGCCCGATCGATCAGGGCGACTCGCACCCCTTCCTGTTGCAGCAGATACGTGGTGGTGATGCCCGTGACGCCGGCGCCGACCACCAGTACGTCGACTTCGAGGTCCTGCGTCAGCACCGGAAATTCCGGCAGCGAGACGTTGGTCCAGAACGATGGATTGGTGGGCGCTGGCGACATGAGCTGCAAAGATCGAGCTGATCCAAGCACATAAACGTGTGCATTTACAGCAAGTTCCGATCAGGGGTACGTAAGGAGAGTGACCATATAGTCGGCGCCGCCCTTCGCAATGCGCCGCAGGTTCGCTCCAGCGGTCCCCGCATGCGCCATATTCTTGCGCATACAACTTAACAACTCTGTCACTGCGTAGCCGCCGCTACGCACGCCGATGTAACTGCGAGATAAATCAAGGAGCAACGCGCATCGATGGGCAGATCGATTGCTGTCGCGACGTGCACCGCAGGGTGAATGCGGAATCATCGTCCGGTCGATGCGTCGCGCTGGGCATCGCGCTGGGCGTCGGGCCGGGCGTCGGGGTGTGCGACGACCGGAAATATCACAGGGGAGTGTCGACATGGAAAGTCAGTTCGTGAGGACCGGCCCATTGATGGACCTGGCGAGCTATCCGCAATGGCTGCAGGAGATCGTCGCTGCGTGCAGCGATGCGAGACGCAGCGTGGTTGCACACGAAATCTTTCAGCAGATGAGCGAAGGCGTGTTGCCGGCGGCGGCGATGCGGCGGTTCCTCGCCAGCTTCTGGCCGGTGATCGAGCAGTTTCCGCAGTACATGGCGATGAACCTGCTCAAGGTGCAGTACGAGCTGGGCGCCGGCCATGCGATGGCGCGGAAATATTTGATCCGAAATATCCGCGTGGAACAGAACCATGTCGAGTATTGGATCGACTGGTCGCAAGGACATGGCTTGAGCCGCGACGACCTGTGGTTCGGCTGGCGCTCCAGTTCTGCCGACGCGCTCAGTCACTGGTGCTGGCACACCTGCGAGCGCGATCCGCTGCCAGTGGCCATGGCGGCGACCAACTATGCGATCGAAGGGGCGACAGGCGAATGGGCTGCGTTCGTCTGCGATTCGTCAGCTTACGAGCATGGTTTCCCCGAGGATGTTCGCAAGCAAGCCATGAAGTGGCTGCGCGTGCACGCGCACTATGACGACACGCATCCGTGGGAAGCGCTGGAGATCGTAGCGACACTCGTCGGTCACCGCCCGCAGCGGCGGCGCGATGTCGCGACCATCGAATCCGCGATCGCCAAGAGCTACGAGTACATGCGTGCGGCCTTCGACGAGTGTCTGGCCGGCCCGACGACGGCTCGTATGCCGTATAGAAAAGCGGGGCGACTCGAGGCCGCCCCGCTCCACATCAGTTCTTGATGGGGATCCGTTTCACGCGCGGTTTCGAGTTGGGGCTCTTGGGAATGGTGATCGTCAGCACACCATTCTTGAACCTGGCCTCGGCGCGATCCGCCTGCACATCCGGCGCCAGCGGGATGCGCCGCTCGAAGCGGCCGTAATAGCGCTCGGAGAATTGTTTCTCCTTGTCTTCGATTTCGGAGCGCTTCTCGCCGCGCAGGGTGAGGCTGCCGTCATCCATCAGGAGCTCGATGTCCTTTTCCTCCATGCCCGGGATTTCCGCGCAGACCTTCCATTCCTCGTCGGTCTCGGCGATCTCGAGACTCGGCCAGCCGCTGCGCTCGGACGCGAATGCCGACCCGAACGACGGCCACCGCGTATCGAAGCCGCGGAACGCATCATCGAACAAACGATTCATTTCACGATGCAGCGACAGAAACGGATTGCGATCGTCGTCGCGAAACATCGCCGGCGTCTGATCGTTGCCCCGACGCCACGGGATCAGATCACGGACACTCATGGCTGTCTCCTGCGATTGAGGTGATCGTCCAATGAATCCGAGACGAACGCCGTCGGCGCCGGAAGGCCCGGCGCCGCGGCTGTTCTCGACTTGATTCCAGCTCGTTAAGCGGCTTTGACGTCCGACTCGATCTGGGTCTTCTCGGCCTTGGGCAGGCTGAGATCGGCCTTGATATCGATCCGACGGGGCTTCATCGCCTCGGGGATCTCACGCTTCAGATCGATCGTCAGCAGGCCGTTCGCCAGGTTCGCGCCGACGACGCGGACGTGATCGGCGAGCTCGAAACGGCGCTGGAACGAACGACCGGCGATGCCACGGTGCAGATACTGGGTATCCTCGGCCGCCGCCTTCTCGCCGCCCACCAGCAGCAGGTTGCGCTCCTGGGTAACGCTCAGCTCGTTCTCGCCGAAGCCGGCGACGGCGAGCGTGACGCGGTACTGGTCGTCGCCCGTCTTGATGATGTCGTACGGGGGCCAGTTGTCGAAGGTCGACACGCGGCTGGCGTTATCGAGCAGGTCGAAGACGCGGTCGAAGCCGACGGTGGAACGGAACAGGGGGGAAAAATCGAATGCAGTTCTCATGGCCATATCCTCGATTGTGAGCAATATGAAACAACCGCGGTCCCGACAGTCGGCAACCGCTCGAGGACGTATTTAGGGACGGCCCAATCGGGTTCAAGAGGGGTGTTTTGTGGCTCATTTGTGCCGAAGGACACACCCCCGGCGCAGCCAGCGCCAAAGGTCGGTGGCTCGCCGCTTCTTAGCTACGCCGCCAGGTGGTGCCTTCGGGCTTGTCTTCAAGGATGACCCCGGCGTCGGAGAGTTGCTGACGGACGCGGTCGGCTTCCTTGAAGTTCCGGGCGGCCCGGGCGGCTTTGCGCTCGGCGATCAGCCGTTCGATGTCGGCATCGCTCAAAGCGGACGCGCCAACAGCTTTCTGCAGAAACGCTTCCGGCGGCAGCTGCAGCAGTCCGAGCACGCCGCCCAGCGATTTCAGCTCGGCAGCAAGCGCGCCGGCCGCAGCCAGATCGCCAGCGCCCTTGGCGCGATTGACCTCGGTGGCCAATGTTTGCAAAGCCGCGATGGCGTCGGGCGTATTGAAGTCATCGTCCATGGCCGCTTGGAAGCGACGCGTCGCCTCGCCAGGCGTAAACGCCTCCGCGAGCGGAACGTCGCGAAGGGCGGTATAAAGCCGGCCCAAAGCAGCATCGGCCTGCTCGATCTGCACCAGCGAATAGTTGATGGGCCCCCGGTACTGACTCGAGGCCAGGAAAAAACGCAGCACCTCCGGGTCACGCAGATGACCCGAATCGAGCACGTCGCGGATCCGGAAGAAGTTGCCCAGCGACTTGGACATCTTTTCGTCGTCCACATTGACGAAGCCGTTATGCATCCACCACGACGCGAACGTGTCGCCCGTCGCCGCGCACGACTGGGCGATCTCGTTTTCGTGATGCGGAAATTTCAAATCCATGCCGCCGCCGTGGATGTCGAAGTGCGAGCCCAGCAAGTCGAGCGACATCGCGGAGCATTCGATATGCCAGCCCGGGCGACCATCGCCCCAAGGCGAGGGCCAGAACGGCTCGCCGGGCTTGGCGCGTTTCCACAGCACGAAGTCGGCTGGATCGTGCTTGGCCTCATCGACCGCGACGCGGGCGCCGGCGCGGAGATCTTCCAGCGCCCGGCCCGACAGTTGGCCATAGCCTTCGAACTTCGATACGGAATACAACACGTCGCCATTGCTCGCGACGTACGCATAGCCCTTGTCGATGAGCTGCTGCGTCATATCGATGATGCCCTGGATATGCTCGGTGGCCTTGGGCTCGTGCGTGGGCGGCAGAATGCCGAGCCGATCGTAGTCCTCGTGCATGAACCGGGTGAATCGCTCGGTCAGCGACTGGATGGTCTCGCCGTTCTCGGCGGCGCGCTTGATGATCTTGTCGTCGATGTCGGTGATGTTACGAACGAACACCACCTGATAGCCGCGATATTCCAGATAGCGGCGCACGATGTCGAAGGCCACCTTGGAGCGCGCATGTCCGATGTGGCAGAAGTCATAAACCGTATCGCCGCACACATACATGCGAACCACGCCCGGCTGATGGGTGCGGAACTCTTCCTTGCGACCGGTCAATGAATTGAATATTTGCATGGAACGATTGTGTCAGACCGCAAGCCTGCGGGCATGCTCCAGACGAGCCTGGATCTCGGCCACCGGCAGCAGCGCCAGCATGGGCGCCAGCTCCGGCCCGTGAGTGAACCCCGTCAACGCGGCGCGCAACGGCATGAATAGCCCGGGACCTTTCTTGCCCGTTGCCTGACCCAGCGCCTTGACCGCGGGTTTGAAGTCGGCGCCTGGCTGGCCGATCAGCCGCAATGCTTCGGTGAAATAGCTCTCGCCCGCCTCGCGAATCGCCGTGAGCGCAGCGGGCTCGAACTCATCGAGCTTGCCGAACACGACCTTGGCCCAGGCCTTCGCATCCGCCGGCAACTCAACATTGCCGCGCACGACGGAAACAAATTGCGCCTGCGTCTGCTCATCGAGCCCCGCCGGCAGCTCGGCGCCGATCCAGCTCACGAACTCCGCGGTGGACAGATGCGCCACGGTTTCTTTCTGCCAGTGACGCAACTGTGCGTCGTCGAATTTGGCGGCGGCGCGGCCCAGACGATTCAGATCGAAATCGGCGATCAGCGCCGCCTCGTCCAGCCAGCCGTCGCTGACGCACGAGTGACCCAGCCGCACCAGGTGATTTCGCAATGCGCCTGGCAGATAGCCGCGCTCGCGCAACTCGCGCAAACTCGTATCGCCGTGCCGTTTGGACAGCGGCGCGCCATCCATGCCCAGCAACAACGCCACGTGGGCGTACTGCGGCACCCGCAAGCCCAGCGCCTGCAAAAGCAGGATCTGTCGTGGCGTGTTGGTCATGTGATCGTCGCCGCGCAGTACCAATGTCACATCCATCAACGCATCATCGACCGCGTTCGAGAAAAAGAACGCGGTGCTGCCATCGGTGCGCCGAATGATGAAATCGCCGATGTCATCGCTGTTGAAGCGCTGCTCGCCGTGCACGAGATCGACGAACGACACCAACTGGCCCTGCGGCACGCGAAAGCGCAGCGCTGCCGGCAAACCGCGCGCCAGCCGTTCGGCGCGCTCTTCCGACGTGAGATTCCGGCAAGTGCCCGCATAGCGCGGCGGCTGCCCGGCCGCGAGTTGCCGCTTGCGTGAGATGTTGAGCTCGGCGGGCGTGCAGAAGCACGGATAGGTCAAGCCAGCCGCGTCCAGGCGCGACAACCATTCATCGTAGAGGGCGCGGCGCTGCTGCTGGCGATACAGGGTGTGCGGGCCGCCGATGTCCGGCCCCTCGTCCCAATCGATGCCCAGCCAATGCAGGTCCACGTACAGGGCATTCAAGAACTCCTCGCTGGAGCGCGCCTCGTCCGTGTCCTCGACCCGCAGGATGAAGCGGCCGCCGGCCTTGCGGGCGGCCAGATAGTTCAGCAGCGCCGTGCGAGCGTTGCCCAGGTGCAGGTACCCCGTCGGGCTGGGGGCAAAGCGCGTGACGAGCCGATCAGGCGGATCTGAAGACATCGCGTTGAATGGAGCCGGGGTTGCTTCGGTTGGGACCGCGCATTCTATACGGCTGCCGCTCTCGGCGCTGTAAGGGCCGGTCTGCGCATCCCGACCCGGCGGCAAGGGCATCCGGCGGCCCCTTTATTGATAAAATCGCCGGTCTTGCAAAACACGGCGGTTACCCATGCGCATTTCAGGACTTTCTCGCCTTCTCGGCCTGACGGCGGCTCTGCTGCTCGGTTACGCGTCGCTGGCCGACAGCCAGACGGCGCAGCGCGTGCGGGTGGAAACCACCCTGGGCAACTTCGTCATCGAGCTCGACCCGCAGCGCTCCCCGCTGACGGTGGCGGCTTTTCTCGAGTATGTGAACGCCGGCCATTACACCGACACCATCTTTCACCGGGTGATCGGCAATTTCGTGGTCCAGGGCGGCGGTTTCGACACCAACAACGTCGAAAAGCCGACTCGCGACGGGGTGCCGAACGAGTCGGGCAACGGCCTGTCGAACCGCCGCGGCACGGTCGGTCTGGCGCGCACTGGCAATCCTCATAGCGGCACCTCGCAGTTCTACGTGAACCTGGCGGACAACGCCGCCCTCGATCCGCAGCCGAGCCGCTGGGGCTACGCCGTGTTCGGCCACGTGGTCGAAGGCATGAACGTGGTCGATGACATTGGCGCGGTGGCGACCGGCAGCGTCGGGCCGTTCGATAGCGATGCGCCGCTGCAGCCCATCGTGATCAAGAAGGTCGAAGTTCTGAAATGAGCGCCCGCGCCGGGCAGCCGGTGACGTTGTTCATCTCCGACTTGCACCTGGATGGCGAGCGGCCGGACATCACGGCGCAGTTCCTGGAATTCCTGGAGCGCGAGGCGCGCCGGGCGCAGGCGCTTTATATCCTCGGCGATCTGTTCGAGGCGTGGATCGGCGATGACGATCCGGATCCGGACAAGCGGCGCGTGATCGAGGCGCTGCGCTCGCTCACTCAGGCCGGCGTGCCGGTTTTTTTCATTCACGGCAATCGTGACTTTCTGATCGGGCGCAAGTTCGCCGCCGAGACGGGTGTGAAGCTGTTGGCCGACGGCACGATGATCGAGCTGCATGGCAAGCGCGTGCTGCTCATGCATGGCGACACTTTGTGTATCGACGATCCGGATTATCAGCGGCTGCGGCGGATCGTGCGGAATCCTCTGGTGCAGTTCATTTTGCGCTGCTTGTCACTGGCACGCAGGCAGCAGCTCGCGGCGCGCATGCGTGCGGGCAGCAAGAAGCACATCGAGTCCATGGATCGGACCAAGCCGCAGATCATGGATGTGAACCAGGACGCGGTTCGGCGCACGTTCGAAACCGAGCACGCCGATGTGATCGTCCACGGCCACACTCACCGGCCGGCCGTTCACGAGGTGGATCTGGGCGATCACGTCGCTCAACGCATCGTACTCGGCGATTGGTACGAGCAAGGCAGCGTGCTGCGCTGGACCGACCAGGGGTTCGAGTTGGCCGGACTGCGCCGCTAGCTCGGCAGGCCGGAGTGGAAGCGGAATTGCGGATCGGGCGAGGTCGCAAGCTCCGCTTCGGCGGCGGCGAGTTGCTGCAGACGGGCGCGCCAGTCGATGCCGCCGGCGCGCTGCTCGGCGAGACGCAGATACAACCCCTGATGCCGCGCTTCTGAGACGGCGAGGCCGGTGTAGAAGCCGCTCAGTGGCTCGGCCAACATCGGCCCCAAGCCCACGAAACGCTCGCAAGACCGAGCTTCGATCAGCGCGCCACACAACAACAGATCGAGCAGCCGTGCCGGCTCCGACCGTGCGACGTGCGCACGAAGCCCTTCGGCGTAACGCGACGGTTGCATGCGAGCGAACGGCACATCGAGCTCTTGCATGAGCTTCTGCACCTGCTCGAAATGGCGCAACTCCTCCCGCGCGAGGCGCGACAACTTATCGGTGAGCGCCATGTCTTCCGGATAGGAAAAGATCAAACTCAGCGCCGTCGAGGCCGCCTTCTTTTCACAGTTCGCATGATCGACCAGCAACTCGCGCCAGCGCTCGCACGCAACCTCATACCAACGCGCCGGCGTCGGCGCGAGCAGGACGGTTTGCGATGGCTGAATAGCGACGGCGCTCATGCAGCCATCGCCTCGAGCCGTGATACTTCGGCGAGCAATTCGCGAGCGGACGCGAAGCGATCCGCCGGTTCGATGGCAATCAACTTGTCGAGCAACGTTTGATACATCTTCAACGGCGCGGGAAGCGCCGGCCGCGGCGCGTTCCCGTGCAGATAGATGACACCCATGGGTGTCGGTGCGAGAAACGGTTTCTTGCCCGTGAGCATTTCGTGAAAGATCACGCCGAGACTATACAGGTCGCTGCGCTCGTCCAGCACTTTGCCATGCCCCTGCTCCGGGCTCATGTAGTACGGCGTGCCGAAAATCTCACCCGTGCCGGTGATCTCCACCTGCACCTCGTTGTGCTTGGCCAGGCCGAAGTCGATCAGCGCCAGCGAGCCGTCGCTGCGCTCCATGATATTGCCCGGCTTCAGATCCCGATGCAGCACGCCCACCTGATGCACGACTTGCAATGCCGCCGCCATCTGCGCCAGATACTGCAATGCCAGTGGCGGCTCGACGCCCCTGGCGATGCGTCCACGCAGGTCGCCGCGCTGGAAATATTCCATCGCGATGTAGGCGTGATCGTCCGCTATCCCTAGATCGAAAATGCGCACCACGTTGGGATGGCGGATCTTCGAGATCAGCTCGTACTCCTGCAAAAAGCGCGAGAACTGAGTGTGCCGATCGCCCGTCTCCGGCGCATCTCTCAACACCTTCAGCACCACCATCTCGGCAGCGCGCTCGCTCTCGGCGAGATACACCATCGAGGTGCCGCCGATGGCCAACTCACGCACGAAACGGTGACCCAGAATCTTCACCGGACCGAAGCGAGACAGCTGTTCGGCCTGCGAGCTCGTGCGCCACAACGCGAGTTCCTGACGCCGACGCTGAACCGCGTCGCGCATCGCATTAGCGAGCCGGCGATGGTCGATGCGCTCGCGAACCAGACAATCGATGGCGCCGCGTTCGACGACGCGTGCGGCCAGTCCAGGATCGTCGCCCGGCGCCAGATAGACGACCGGCGGAAAGCCGGGTCGGTACAGGAAATTCTCCAGCCACTCCTCGCCTCGTCCGCGCTCGCTGCGACCGTCGAGCAGCACAGCGTCATAGCCCGCGGCAGTGAACGCCGAGTGCAGGCGACCCGAGATCAACGGCGCATGGATGCGACACTCCGCATCCGACCAGACGATGGAAATGTGGTGTTCGAGGGCGCGCGCCAGCTCCGTATGATCGGTGACGATCAGCACTCGCGGCGGCAGTGACGCAGACGCCGCCGCGAGAGGACGTGTTGCCGGGCCCGCTGGCAACGCCATGCGTTAGCTCACGTCCGTTGCGCGGTGCTCAGACCGCGCGGACTGCTTTGAGCCCGCTGCGACGCTTCGCCTTGGCCTGATCGGAGCGCTCGGCCTCCAGCCGCTGGAGATACGCCGGCGTGATGTCGCCAGTGACGTATTCGCCCGAGAAGCACGAGGTGTCGAAGTGCTCGATCTGCGAGTCGTGGTGCAGGCACGCGCGCACCAGATCGTCGAGGTCTTGATAGATGAGCCGATCCGCGCCGATGGATTTGGCGACTTCTTCTTCGGTCTTGTTGTTCGCGACCAGCTCGGAAGCGGTCGGCATGTCGATGCCGTAAACGTTGGCGTGACGCACCGGCGGCGCAGCGGATGCGAAGTACACGCGCCGTGCACCCGCCTCACGCGCCAGGTCGATGATCTGAGCCGAAGTCGTGCCACGCACGATGGAGTCGTCGATCAGCAGCACGTTCTTACCGCGGAATTCCAGATCGATGACGTTGAGCTTGGAGCGCACCGACTTTTTGCGCTGTTCCTGGCCCGGCATGATGAAGGTGCGGCCGATGTAGCGATTCTTCACGAAGCCCTCGCGGTACTTCACACCAAGCAGTTGCGCGACTTGAACCGCAGCCGTGCGGCTCGTATCCGGAATCGGAATGACCACATCGATGTCGTGGTCCGGCCAGACGCGCTTGATCTTTTCCGCGAGCAGGTCGCCCATGCGCAGACGCGCTTTATGCACGGAGATGTTGTCCATCTTCGAATCCGGACGCGCGAAATACACATACTCGAAAATGCACGGCGTGTGTTTGGCGGCAGGCGCGCATTGCTGCGAGTAGAAACGTCCGTGCTCGTCGATGAACACCGCCTCGCCCGGGGCCACGTCGCGCTCGAGCGTGAAGCCGAGCATGTCGAGCGCCACGCTCTCGGAGGCGAGCATGTACTCGGGACCCTGCGCCGACTCGCGCTTGCCGAGCACCAGGGGACGAATGCCGTGCGGATCGCGGAAGCCCAGCAGACCGTGACCGACGATCATGGCCACGACGGCGAAGCCGCCACGCACGCGGCGATAAACGGAGCTCAGGGCGGAAAAGATATCTGCCGCCGAGGCGCGCGGCGTCTTCACGCGCGACAGCTCGCTCGCAAGCACGTTGAGCAGCACTTCGGAGTCGGAGCTCGTATTCAGATGACGCAGATCTTCACGCGTCAGCACTTCGGCGAGTTCGGCAGTGTTGGTGAGATTGCCGTTGTGTCCGAGGCAGATCCCGTACGGGGAATTTACGAAGAAGGGTTGCGCTTCAGAGGCGCTATCGCAGCCGGCCGTGGGATAGCGCACGTGGCCGATGCCTACGTTGCCTTTCAGCTTGAGCATGTGCTGCTCCTGGAAGACATCGCGCACCAGGCCGGTCTTCTTGCGCATGAACAGCTCGCCGTCCTGGTACGTCATGATGCCCGCGGCATCCTGGCCACGGTGCTGCAAGACCGTGAGCGCGTCGTAGATCTGTTGATTGACCGGGCTGTGCCCGACGATGCCAACGATGCCGCACATGCTCAGACTCCTGCTAGATGGACGCTCGAGTCGCCCTGGATGCCGGCTCTATATGTCGGCAAGGATGGCAAGTTCAACGCAGAACGCGGGCTCCCGGAAGCAGGCCGAGCCTGCTTTTCCAGTTCGTTCATGCCAGTTTCCGCAAACGATTGCAGCCAGCCGGCCGCTTCGGAGGCATACGGAATCAGCACCGAGCTCTTCCACCAGCTGGTCTGGGTGAGCTGCACGAACTGACCCAGCAATACGAACACCGCGACTACCACGGCGCCGCGTACGAATCCGGTGACCAGTCCGAGGATGCGGTCTACCGCGATGCTGAGACCGGAATGTCTGAGCATGTAACTGAGGATGCCGGCCATGATCCAGCCGATGACCAGCACGCCGAGCACAATCAATGTGCGCGCCGCCCACGTGCTTACCGGCGGATCGCCGACGCGCCCGGCCAGCAGCGGCTCGAGCACGTGAGCATAACGCCAGGCAAGCCACAGACCGCCCAGCCAGGAAATCACGCCGATGGCCTCGCGGACGAACCCGCGAAGCACCCCCAACAGCATCGAAAGACCCAGTACGCCCAGAATCAGGTAATCAGCACCATTCATAAGCGCGACAACGATTTACGGCCTCGTAGGGGGTAGCGGCGCGCGGATTCTATCAGCGCCGTGCCACTGGAAAACAACGGCCGTCGCAGATGTATGAACAGCGACTCGGGCATTTCGCCACACTGTGCCTGTGAGGGCACACGTGGGAGATTTCTCACGGGTGGGCCACCACGGCCGCGCCGGGAATGCTCGCCTTCACGGTTTTGAGCACGGCTTCGGCGCCCGCGCGATCCTTGCTCGGGCCGATGCGCACCCGGTAGAGCGTCTTACCGCCCGTGGAGACCGGCATCACGAACGCGCTCTGCCCTTTGCCGCGCCATTCGTTCATCAGCCGTGTCGCCGTCGCCTCGCTGGAATAGCTGCCCAACTGAACCGCCCAGCCTTTGCCCGTGGTGGGGCTTGATGCTGCAGGAGCCGACGATCTTGGGGCGGTCTGCGAAGAAGCAACCGCGCGCGGCTCGGCTTTTTGGGGTTCAGGCTTGGGCGCCGTGACACGTGGCGTTTCCGCGCGCGGCTCGGGTCGCGGCGTCTCTGCGACAGTTGCCGCCGGCGCAGGCGTTCTTTGCTCCGGCCCCTCGGCGGGAGTGACGGGTCGCGCTTCAGGAACTACCTGAGGCTGCGGCTGTTCAGGCGGTGGCGCCGCCTCGGATGCGACCACTTCAGGCGGAGGCGCGCGGTTATCGGTGGTTTCGACGGGCATCGGAGGTTGCGCGCCCGGCGACTGACTCAGATCGATGGTGTACGTCTTGATGCCAGCCTCATTGCCGCCCTCGCCCGTCGTTTGCTCCTGCGGTTCGGCGGAGTCGCGGTCGGGTCCCGAGAGCATCTCGGGAATGAGGATGATGGCCGCGGCCATCAACACGGCCGCGCCAATCAAGCGTTCTTTTACGGGGCGTTCCACGGCGCGAAGTATAAAAGGCAAGACGCACCAGCGACACGTGACTTAACGTGTGAATCTCAACTTTGCGCTTGCAACCACTCGAGCGCAGGTCCCACGGTCAGGAACGAGCCGAACACGACGATGCGATCGCCAGGTTGCGACATCGTCTGCGCAGCTTCGCAGCCGGCGGCGACCTCCGCCGCAGTCGTGACGACAGTCGCGCCCAGGTTCGAAAGACGCTGCGACAAGGCATCCACCGGCACGGCGCGCGGACTCTGCAGCCCAACCACGATCCATGCGTCGAACTTTCCGCGTAGCGCGCTCGCGATGCCTTCGATGTCCTTGTCGCCGAGGATGCCGCATACGGCAAGCGTTCGTCCGCCGACGGGGCGCGATGCGAGCTGACCTGCGAGCGCCTGAGCGGCCGCCGGATTGTGTGCTACATCGAGGATCCACTCGACAGCAGCCGGCTGCTTTCGGCGCAAAACCTGAAAGCGGCCTGGCAAAGTCACATTCGCAAGACCTTGCTCGATGGCCTCCCGCGTGATCGGCAACCCCGCGGCGAGGCACTCCAACGCACATAGCACAGCGGAGGCGTTGTCGAACTGCAGATCGCCGTGAAGCGCCGGGCGCGGCAGATTCTCGTAGCTGCGGGAGAGGCCGCGCCAGGACCAGCGCTCGCCGTCGCGTCGCCAATCGAAATCCTGGCCGAGACGAAACAGCGGCGTGTTCAGCTGCTGCGCCACCGCCGCGATGGACGCCGGCATCTCGCGCGAACCGAAAATCGCGGGCTTGCCTGCGCGGAAGATGCCAGCCTTCTCGCGGCCGATGCTCTCCACGTCCGGGCCGAGCCAGTCGCAATGATCCAGCGCGATCGATGTGACGATTGCAACGTCGGCGTCGACCGCGTTCACGCTGTCGAGCCGACCACCGAGGCCGACTTCGAGCACGATGGCATCGAGACCGGCGGTGTCGAACACCAGCAGCGCCGCGAGCGTATTGAATTCGAAGAAGGTGAGCGTGTCATCGCCCCGCGCCGCATCGATGCGCTCGAACGCGGCGATCAGCGACGCATCGGAGACTTCGCGCCCATCGATCGCGATGCGTTCGTTGTAACGAATCAGATGTGGCGACGTGAACGTGCCCACGCGATAGCCCGCTTCGCGCAGGATCCGCGCGGTGAGCGCGACCGTCGAACCTTTACCGTTGGTGCCCGCGACAGTGATGACGGGGCACGCAGGCTGGCGCCAGCCTAGTCGCTGCAGCGTGCGACGCATGCGGTCCAGCCCGAGATCGATGCTGCTCGGATGCAGCGTCTCCTGCCAGCGCAGCCAATCGGCCAGAGATCTCATGAAGGAACGCTCACCCGTGCGGGACCATGCGAGCGGCGACTTGGGCATCGCCGCCGGCGCAGTTGAACAGCGGCGCGATAACGCACCGCTGAAGGGATGAAACTATGCCGCGACCTTCGGCTGCGGCGCAGGCCGGTGCATGAAGATCGTCAACAGACCGGCGATGCGCTCGCGCATGTCGCGGCGGTCGACGATCATGTCCAGCGCGCCATGTTCAAGCAGGAATTCGCTGCGCTGGAAACCTTCCGGCAACGTCTCGCGCACAGTCTGTTGAATCACGCGCGCTCCGGCGAAACCGATCAGCGCCTTGGGCTCGCCGATGTTCACATCGCCCAGCATCGCAAGACTCGCGGACACGCCGCCGGTGGTGGGATCGGTCAGCACCGAAATGTATGGCAGACGGGCCTGCGCCATGCGCGCGAGCGCGGAGCTGGTCTTCGCCATCTGCAGCAGCGACAACAGCGCTTCCTGCATGCGCGCGCCGCCGCTCGCGGAGAAGCAGATGAGCGGCTTGCGATGCTCGAGGCAGTGCTCGGCGGCGCGGACGAATCGTTCACCCACGGCCGAACCCATCGAGCCACCGAGGAACGAAAACTCGAAGGCGCAGGCAACGACAGGCTCGCCCAACAGCGTGCCGGACATGACGATGAGCGCGTCTTTTTCCTGCGTGGCCTTTTGCGCGGCCTGCAGACGATCGCGATATTTCTTGGTGTCGCGAAACTTCAGCGGATCTTCCGGCTCGATGTTGTCCGCCAGCTCCACCTGCCCTTCAGGATCGAGGAACGCTTCGAGGCGATCGCGCGCGGCGATGCGCATGTGATGTCCGCACTTCGGACAGACATGCAGGTTCCTCTCCAGCTCGGCGCGGTACAGGACCGCGTCGCAGGCGGAACATTTCATCCACAGGCCTTCAGGCACCGAACGCGTGCGGCGCTCGGTCTTGATCCGCGAAGGCATGATCTTTTCGAACCAGGTCATAGGTGAGGCCTGAATTAAAGAGGGGGCATCTATACTTGGTCCCGAACCGGCCGGCAAGTTGCCGGAATCGGAGCCAATACCGTGAATTCCGGCTCGCTGGGCAGATTCAATGCCGGGGCGTAACGAATCCCGGCCAGGTACAGCCCGCCCGGCGCGGCGGTCACCCCGCCCAGCTTGCGGTCCCGATGGGCCAGCACCTGCGCGGACCAGTCCACGGGTCGCTCGCCCGAGCCGATCGCGATCAGCACGCCGGCGATGTTCCTGACCATGTGATGCAGGAAGGCGTTGGCGCAGACGGTCAGTACCACCAGCTCGCCGTGCCGGGTCACCGAAATTTCGTGCAAGTTACGCATGGGCGTTCGCGACTGGCATTGAGCCGCGCGAAACGACGAGAAATCGTGCTCGCCCACCAGATGCTGGGCAGCCTCGTGCATGCGGTTCTCGTCCAGGGGCTCGCGAATCCACGCCACGCGCTCGGCGTTCAGGGCGGGCCGCGGCGTGCGGTTCAGAATGACATACCGATATCGCCGAGCGAGCGCGGAATAGCGCGCGTGGAAACCTTCCGGCACTTCGCGCGCCCAAAGCACGCTCACTTCTTTCGGCATATTGGAGACCGCGCCGAGCATCCATGAACGCTCGGTGCGCATGGCGGTGGTATCGAAGTGCACGACTTGCATGGCCGCGTGCACGCCCGCGTCGGTCCGCCCGGCCGCGACGGCCTCGACCTTGTGATCGGCGACGAGGGACAGGCCCTGTTCCACGACGGCCTGAATGCCGCGCGCGTGCTCCTGCGACTGCCAGCCGGCAAAGCCGCTACCGTCATATTCGAGGCCGAGAGCTATTCGGGGCATTCTTGGGATTGTGCCCGGTTCTTCCGTCAAGGGAGGCCGGGCGAACGCCCGGCCCCGGCGAGACTTCAGCGAATGGAGTCCATGAGCCGCTGCGCTTCCTGCTTCTGGCTCGGATTGCCCTCGCCCAGCACCTCATCGAGGATGCTGCGGGCGCCGTCCGGATCGCCCATGTCCATATAGGCGCGCGCCAGGTCGAGCTTGGTGCCGACTTCACTCATGGTGACCGGCTCGAGCTCGGAGAGCTCCATCTCGGTGGTCAGCGACTGGCGCTGAGTGGGCTCGTTGTCCTCGCTGGAGGACAGCGGATCGCCCACGTCCAGATCGATGCCGCCGCGAGTCACATCCTGGGTGGGCTCGCCGAACACGTCGCTGGAGAAGACGTCGTCCGCTTCGCGTGGCCGACGCACCGTGTCCGAGCTGACCTGCGCCGAGGACAGGTTGTCCAGGTCCAGATCGATGTCGGTCATGGCCAGCGGCTTGCCCATCGACGCCGTGGAGTCCACGTCCGGACGCGGATGCTCGGCCGTGTCGCCGGCGGCCGCCGCGAGGTCCACCTGATCGATATAGATCGTGCCGGTGCTCTCGATGTCGCCGTCGAAACGCGACACGCGCGGCGCTTCCATCGTGCGATCGAAGCTGCTGAGCGAAGGCGCCAGCTGCGTCATCTCGTCGTCGCGCAGCGGACGCATGTCGTCGCCGAGATCCTTCTCGATGGAAGTGGTGTCTTCCAGCGCCTCGCCCTGATCCAGCGCGTTCGCATCCAGGCCCAGGTCGTCGATGGACAACTCGGCGGTATCGCCGGTGCTGCCGGTCTTGAACGCCGCCGCGTCGATCTTCTCGCGCACCGTCTGCACACTGCGATCGATCATCGGCGATTCGATGGTCGGTGTTTCCTGCGTGCGGGCCAGCTGGTCCACTTCGCGGGTGCGCTGTTCCTGCGTGTCGTCGTCGTTCGGCTCATCGAGCAGGAAGTCCAGATCGCTGCTGACCTGCGTCGCATCGGTCGCGCTCGGTGCCCGGCGCTCGCCGCTGGCGAATTCCAGATCCAGCCCCTGACGATCCTGGCCGGGCTCGGCGAACAGATCGACGTCGACGCGGTTCTCGCCGCCTTCGAGATTCACGTCGACCAGGTCCACCGGACCGCCCTCGCCCTTGAACATCGTGTCGTCGGGGGCGATCTGCTTGCCCATGATGAGCACTTTGTCCCACTCGCCCGGCGCCGCGTCGTCACGCGTGTCGTAGAGATCGCGCGCGGTGTCCAGGAACAGATCCTTGTTGCCCCAGACGAAGTAGATCTCGAGCAGCTTGAGCTTCAGGTCGCGACGCGACGGCTCGCGATCGATGGCGATCTTCACCAGATCCGCGGCCTGGTCGTACAGACCATAGGCCATGTGGAAGTCGGCTTCGGCGAGCGCGTCCTGCTGATCGAAGCGCACCGCCGAGTCGCTGCTCATTGTGTCGTCGAGACCCCGGGCCGCAGGCGCGGCAGCGGCTGCAGCGGGCTCGAAGCCACGCACCGGCTCACGGCGCTTGGTGTCCGGCGCGTCGAAGTCCAGCGCTTCGTCCAGGTTGGTCTTCACCAGACCGGCGTCGTCTTCGCCCTCGACCAGGAACGCATCGGCGCGACCGCCCTTGCTGGACGGCGCCAGCGCGCGGGCCGGACGCTCCGAGGGCGGATCGAAGTCCATCGGCATGGACAGCGCATCGAGCGAGTCGTCTTCGGCTTCGCGACGGCGACGCAGGAACGCAAGACCGACCACGAGCAACAGGCCGAGCGCAACCAGCGCCCACCAGTAATCCTTGAGACGCTCGACCAGCGTCGGCTCGGGGACCGGAGCCGGCGTGGCACGGGGCGTCGGGGCTGGCTCTTCCGCAGCCGGCGTCACCGTCTCTTCACTCGCAACCGGCTCCTCGGCCTGCGACTGCGCGTCGTTGGGCAGGACCTCTTCAGTCGGGGCTTCTTCCACCGGCTGCGCGGGCGTCGGCTCGACGTTCTGCTGCGCCTGAGCCAGCGCAGGGTTCTCGACTTCGAGACGACGATCCGGTGCGCTCGGCGCGCCCGGCGACGTAGACGGCTGCTGCTGAGCCTGCTGCTCAGGAGCGGGCGCCGCGGTCGGCGGCGTGGGTGTTTCTTGCGGCGTGACCAGGCGCAGGCGATCGCTTTCCGGCGTGGTGTCGGCGACCACGCCGCCAGACCACTCGGCCGTCTGGCGTGCGACTTCCGCGCCCGCCTCGTCGGAAGGAATGGCTTCGATCACCGACAACTCAGGAATGCGCAGCACGCTGCCGGCGCGCAGTCGATTGATGTTGTTGCCGCTGAACGCCTGTGGATTGGCTCGGAACAACGCGATCATCGTCTGATTGTTCACGCGACGCGGACCGGGGTTCACGCCCGCGGCGATCTTCGACAATGTGTCATTGCGCTGAACGACGTACTCACTGCCCGGCGAGGCAATGATCTGATCCGTGGGCTCTTCGCGTTGAGCTTGCGACGGCGCAGGCGTCGGTTCAGGCGCCGGCGTGGTGGCGCGCGGCGGAGCGGGAGTCGGTTCGGGCGCAGGCGTCGTCGGACGACGCTCGATGCGGCCTTCCGCCGTTGTCGCGGACTGCGGAGTCGTGACGGGGGCCGCCGGCGCTTCGTTCTGCGACGGCATGAACACCGGCGGATCGAGCAGCACGGTGTATTCGCGCACCAGCCGACCACGCGCCCAGCTCGCCTCCACCAGCAACGTCACATACGGCTCGGTGACCGAACGGTTCGAGGTGACCTTGATGGTGGCCTTGCCGTCGCGGCCGCGGCTCACCGAGAAATCGAAATTGCTCAGGTACGCGGGACGATCGATGCCATAGCGGGAGAACACGTCGTTGCTGGCCAACGTGACCTTGAGGCTGCCCAGCTCCTCCGGGGTCGGCGAGAGCAGCTCGATTTCCGCGTCGAAGGGCTGATTCAGGGCGGAATTCAGGCGAATCTCCCCCAGACCCAGCGCATACAGCGACATAGGGGACAGCAGGGCGCCCGTCAGCAGCAGGCGCGGCAGGTGTCTTCTCATAGCTCTCCCGGTACGTGTCCCGAAGCATCCTTTGAAGTGATGTGGGGCTTATGCTTCCAAGGCGTTATGCAACGACCTTATGGAAAAGCGCCCGTGCTACAGGTGACCAGCGCTCCGCCGGTCATGAAGCCCTGAAAAGCTCATGTGCTTCATGACGTTAGGCGCGCAACTATAGCTCACAAATACTGTTTCACCAAAATCTCGGCGATTTGGACGCTATTTAACGCTGCTCCCTTGCGAACGTTATCGGACACAATCCACAAATTTAGACCCCGGTCGTGACTGATATCTTCCCTGATGCGTCCCACGAACACCGGATCGGTCCCAGCCGCCTCGGTCACGGGGGTGGGATACCCTCCCGGCTTGCGTTCGTCCATCAGCACCACCCCAGGGGCCTTGCTGAGCAATTCCCTGGCTTCACCTTCGGTGAGCTTGCGGCGGGTCTCGATGTGGACCGCCTCGGAGTGGCCGATGAACACGCCGACGCGCACCGCGGTGGCGTTCACTTTGATGTTCTTGTCTTCGAAGATCTTCTGGGTCTCCCAGAACATCTTCATTTCTTCCTTGGTGTAGCCGTTGTCCAGGAACACGTCGATCTGCGGCACGCAGTTGAAGGCGATCTGCTTGGCGATCACTTTCGGCGTGACCGAGCCGCCCTTGAGCAGGGTCTCGGTCTGCGACTGCAACTCGTCGATGGCCTTCTGGCCGCCGCCGGAGACGGACTGATAAGTCGCCACGTTGATGCGCTCGATGACCGCGGCGTCGTGCAACGGCTTCAGCGCCACCAGCATCTGCATGGTCGAGCAGTTCGGGTTGGCGATGATGTTGTGCTTCTTGTAACCGGCGATGGCGTGCGGATTGACCTCGGTCACCACCAGCGGGATGTCGTCCTGATAACGAAACTGCGAGGTGTTGTCGACCACCACGCAACCGGCCTGGCCGGCACGCACGGCGTGCACCTTGGAGACGCTGGCGCCGGCCGAGAACAGGCCGACCTGGGCCTTGCTGAAGTCGAATGTCTCGACATCCAGCACCGGCACGTCCTGACCTTTGAAGCGGATGGTTTTGCCGACGGATTTGGCGCTCGCCAGGGGGAACAGCTCGCCCACGGGGAAATCGCGCTGCTCCAGAATCGACAGCATGTTGCCGCCGACCAGACCAGTCGCACCCAAAACCGCCACATTCCACCGCTTGCTCATGACTCCAGACTCAGTTGCTCGCCACTGCACTCAATACATTCGGGCCGCGCACACTACCTCAATCGCTGCCCGGACGCAGCGGC
The DNA here is from genome assembly GCF_016801985.1 of Steroidobacter gossypii. Lineage (GTDB taxonomy): Bacteria > Pseudomonadota > Gammaproteobacteria > Steroidobacterales > Steroidobacteraceae > Steroidobacter > Steroidobacter gossypii. Next base: position 697,584 of record NZ_JAEVLS010000004.1, read on the forward strand.
TTGAGCGTGAATTTATTGGACACATCGGCATTCTGACCGCGCTGTCGAAGGTAATGGTCCATCAGCACCAGCGCCAGCATGGCCTCGGCGATCGGTGTGGCACGTAGTCCAACGCAGGGGTCGTGACGCCCGGTGGTGACCACCTCCACGGCGTTGCCATCCACATCCACGGTGCGCCCGGGGATGATGATGCTGGAGGTGGGCTTGAGCGCGATGCTCACCAGGATGTCCTGGCCCGAGGAAATGCCTCCCAAGACGCCGCCCGCGTGGTTCGTGACGAACCCCTCCGGCGTCATTTCGTCGCGGTGCTCGCTGCCTTTCTGGCTGACGCTCGCGAAGCCTGCCCCGATCTCTACGCCCTTCACGGCGTTGATGCTCATCATGGCGAACGCGATGTCGGCGTCGAGACGGTCGAACACCGGCTCGCCCAGTCCGGCCGGCACGCCGCTTGCGATCACATTGACGCGCGCACCCACGGAATCGCCTTCGCGACGCAGATTGATCATGTAGTTTTCGAGTTCTTCCAGGCGCGACGGATCGGGGCTGAAGAACGGGTTGTCGTACACGGTGTTCAGGGATTTCGGCTCGAGGACCAGCGGTCCCAGCTGCGCCAGATATCCCTGAATGCTCACGCCGAGGCGGGTACGCAGATATTTGCGAGCGATCGCGCCGGCCGCGACACGCATGACGGTTTCTCGCGCGGAGGAGCGGCCGCCGCCGCGATAGTCGCGAAATCCATATTTCTGCTGATAGGTGTAGTCGGCGTGGCCGGGCCGGAAGCGGTCTTTGATCTTGTCGTAGTCGCGCGAGCGCTGATCGGTGTTCTCGATCAGCAGGCCGATGGGCGTGCCGGTGGTGCGCCCCTCGAATACGCCCGACAGGATCTTCACCTGATCCGGCTCCTTGCGTTGACTGGTGTGGCGCGACGTGCCGGTGCGGCGCCGCTCGAGCTCCGGCTGAATGTCCGCCTCCGACAGCTCCAGCCCCGGCGGGCAGCCATCGACGATGCAGCCGAGCGCGGGCCCGTGGCTTTCGCCGAAGGTGGTGACGGTGAAGAGCTTGCCTAGGGTGTTGCCGGACATCGGATTAGAAGTGACTGCTGACTGGGGACTACTGACTGGTCAGAGGATTGTAACCACTACCGTCTGTGGAGCAGCTGTTCTCGGGTCAGGAGGAACACGCCGCCACCGCCGTGCTCGAATTCCAGCCACAAAAACGGCATGCGCGGCCGCGCTTCGACCAGCGCGTCCTCGGAGTTGCCGACTTCGACGACCAATATTCCGTGCGGCTGCAGATGCGCCGCGGCCTGATCAATGATCCGGTGCACGATGTCCAGACCGTCACGACCGCCGTGCAAGCCCATCACCGGCTCGCGCCGATATTCCTCCGGCAGGCCTGCAAGCTCCTCGTCGCCGACGTACGGCGGATTGGAAACGATGACGTCATAACGCTCGCCTTCGAGCGCGTTGAATACGTCGGATTGCACGGCTCGCACGCGCGCCTGAACGGAATGACGCTCGATGTTCATGCGCGTGACCGCGAGTGCGTCCGGGGAGAGATCGGCCGCGTCCACTTTGGCTTTGGGGAAAGCAAGCGCCGAGGCGATGGCGATGCAGCCGGAGCCCGTGCCGATATCGAGGATCCGCCGCACTTTGGCGGGATTGATCCAGGGTCGGAAGTGCGCGTGGATCAGCTCGGCAATGGGCGAGCGCGGCACCAGCACACGCTCGTCGACGTAGAACTCATGACCCGCAAACCACATGCGATGCGTGAGATAGGCGGCCGGCACGCGCTCATGAATGCGCCGTTCGATCAGTTCGAGCGCCTTGGCCCGCTGTTTGGGCGAAAGCACCTGGCCGTACACTTCCTCGGCGTCGTCGTGCCGGAGCCCGGCTGCAAAAAACACCAGTTCCGCCGCCTCGTCGACCGCGTTGTCGGTGCCGTGACCGAACCACAACTCGGCATGTGCGAAGCGTTCCGCAGCGAAACTGATCAGCTGTGCAACCGTTGCACCCTCCGGCGCGACCGAGGTACGGAGCTTGGGCGTGGATCTGGCGGATGACTTCCTGGGCGCGGATTTCTTGGCGGGCATGCGATACTTGGCGCCACGAGGAGACCAATGAGTCAAGCAAAATCGATAGGACTCGCGGCTGTGGTCGCTATTGTAGCGATAGCGGGTGGCATCCTGCTGGCGCGCGCGGTGCTGGATCGTTCCGAAGGGCCCACGCTGGCCAAAGCCACGCTGATCGATCCGGCGCGGCCGCTGCCGCCCATGGCGTTCGTCGATCAGGACGGCAAGCCATTCGGGGTCGAGCAGCTGCGCGATCGCTGGAGCATCCTGTTCTTCGGTTTCACCTTCTGCCCCGACATCTGCCCCACTACGCTCGCGCTGCTCGCGCAGGTGGAGAAGCAGCTCGCGGATCTGCCCCAGGAGCAGCGTCCGCATATCGTGCTGGTGTCGGTGGATCCCAAGCGCGATACGCCGGAGCGGCTGGCGCAGTACGTGAAGTCGTTCAGCCCCACCTTCACCGGCATCACTGGCGACGAAGCCGCCGTTCATGAATTCGCGTTGAAGATGGGCGTGCCGGTGGCGATCTCGCCGCTGCCGGGCGGCAACTACACCGTCGATCACTCCGCGGCGATTTTCGTGGTCGACCCGAGCGGCGCACTCAGAGCGTTGTCCTCGACCCCGCACCAGGTGCCCATCATCGCCGAAGACTATCGCAGCATTGTCGCCGCCTCTCCCCACTCCTGATCGGGTGACCGACCGCTCATGACCGACGTTCCTTCCGTCAGCACCGGCGACCGGCTGTTCGCGGCGCTTCAGCACGCCCTGCCCAAGCACCTGATGTCGCGCGGCATCTATGCCATCTCGCGCAGCGAGTCGCGGTTCGTGAAGAACACATTTCTGCGCATCTTCCTGAACCTGTTCGATATCAATATGGCCGAGGCGGTGCAGCCGAATCCATATGCCTATCGAACCTTCAACGAATTCTTCACGCGCGCACTCAAGCCCGGCGCACGGCCCGTCGCCATCGAGTCGGAGTTCGTGGTCAGCCCGGTGGACGGCACGGTGAGCCAGGTGGGCGATCTGCTGAACGAATCGCTCCTGCAGGCCAAGGGTCAGCACTACACATTGCAGGAACTGCTGGCGGGCGATGAAGAGTCCATCACCACCTACCGCAACGGCAGCTTCGCCTGCATTTATCTGGCGCCGTACAACTATCACCGCATCCACATGCCGTACGCGGGCGCCGCGTTCAAAAACATCTATGTGCCGGGCGATCTGTTCAGCGTGAACGCCTCCACAGCGCGAGCGGTGCCCCGCGTGTTTGCACGAAACGAACGTTTGATCTGTGAATTCACCACGCCGATCGGACGAGTCGCGGTCATCCTGGTCGGCGCGCTGCACGTCGGCAGCATCGAAACGGTGCATTGCGGGGAAGTGAATCCGCCGCCGCGGCGTCGCAAGCAGCCCGAGATCATTGCTCGAGGCGTGGGTCGCGAATTCAAAAAGGGCGAAGAGCTCGGCCGATTCAACATGGGCTCGACAGTGGTGTTGCTGTTTGAGCGCGGCCGCATCTCCTGGGACACCTCCGCCATGCACGCGAATGCGACCGTCCAGCTCGGCCGTCCGATCGCCCGAGTCCGCCAATGAGCGACGATTGGCGCCCGACGGCGGCGATTGCCACGCTCGAGGTCCGAGCGTCGATGCTTCGTGCTGCGCGGGAATATTTCACAGCCACTCGCGCGTTGGAGGTCGACACGCCGACGCTGAGCACGGCCGCCGTGACAGACGTCCATCTGTCGAGCGTCGCTGCGACGACCAACGGTCGCCGCGCGTTCCTGCACACCTCACCCGAATATGCGATGAAGCGGCTGCTCGCCGCCGGCTGTGGCGACATCTGGCAGATCTGCAAGGTGTATCGCGATGGCGAGAGCGGGCGTTTTCACAATCCCGAGTTCACCCTGATCGAATGGTACCGACTGGGCGTGGATCATCACGCGCTCATGTCGGATGTCGAGCGGCTGATCGGTGCGATGCTGCCGCCGTCGCGCTCGTTCGATCGCTCGGAGCGGCTCACTTATCGCGAGGCCGTGCAGTTGCATGCCGGCATCGATCCCTTCGACGATCCCATTCCCGTGTTGATCGCGCGACTGGAGAGTCAGGGCATCGAAGTGCCAGGAGACATCCGCGGCGAGCGCGACGCGTGCCTGGATCTGATCATGGGCATTCTGGTCGGCCCGCAGCTTGGCCACGATCGGCTCACGTTCATCTACGACTATCCAGCCTCGCAGGCGGCGCTGGCGCAGATTCGCGGCCCGGTCGCTTCGCGCTTCGAGGCGTACATGGATGGTTTGGAGCTGTGCAATGGCTTTCACGAGCTCGGCCATGCGGCCGAACAGCGCACGCGCTTCGAACGCGATCTGGAAGAACGCGCCAGGCGCGGCCTGCCGCCGATGCCCATCGATCAACGTTTCCTGGCCGCGCTCGAGCACGGACTGCCGGATTGCTCCGGCGTGGCGCTGGGCTTCGATCGTCTGGTGATGTGTGCAACCGGCGCCGAACATATCGACGCCGTGCTCGCCTTTCCGTTCGATCGCGCCTGATCCTCGTTATCGATCGACGAGCTTCATGAAAGGCTCCGAGTAGCGTGGGCCCGCCACTTCGCCCGGTGCGCCCATGGCATCGAGCTGCCTCATCTCTTCCGCGGTGAGCTCCAGTGATGCGGCGACCAAGTTTTCTTCGAGATACTTGCGTCGCTTCGTGCCGGGGATCGGCACGATGTCCTCGCCCTTCTGCAGCACCCACGCCAACGCCACTTGCGCTGCCGTCGCTCCGCGGCCTCTGGCGATCGCGGTGACTTCCTCGACCAGCCGCAGATTGCGATCGTAGTTCTCGCCCTGGAAGCGCGGATCGCGGCGTCGAAAGTCGCCTTCGATGGTGTTCTCCAGTCGCGGGGCCGATCCCGTCAGAAAGCCGCGGCCCAACGGACAGTAAGGCACCAGGCCGATGCCCAGCTCACGGATCAGCGGAATGATCTCGGGCTCGAGATTGCGCTCCCAAATGGAATATTCGCTCTGCAGCGCCGAGATCGGATGCACCGCGTGCGCGCGTCGGATGTTGCTCGCGCCCGCTTCGGACAGGCCGAGATAGCGCACCTTGCCCTGCTTCACCAGCTGCGCCATCGCGCCGACCGTGTCTTCGATCGGCACCGCCGGATCGACGCGATGCTGATAGAACAAATCGATGTAGTCGGTGCGCAGCCGCTTGAGAGATTCATCGGCTACCTTCAACACATTCTCGGGCCGGCTGTTGAGGGCGCCGAGGCGGTCCTGCGCCGTGAGATCGAAGCCGAACTTGGTGGCGATGATCACCTGCTCGCGCTTGCCTTTGACGGCTTTACCTAGCAGCTCTTCGTTGCTGTAGGGGCCGTACACTTCAGCGGTGTCGAAGAAATTCACGCCGAGCTCGATGGCGCGGTGAATGGTCGCGATGGACTCCGCATCGTCAGCCTCGCCGTAAACCGGCGTCATGCCCATGCAGCCCAAGCCGAGCGCGGACACCGTCAAACCCTGAGTACCCAATCTGCGTTGTTGCATGTCGTCCTCCTCATCAGCGGTGGGCATTGTGACTCACCGATGAACTCGGAGGCGATACACGAAGCCGCCCGATCCTTGCCTGAAAATGCGCTACTGAGTAGCGCAAGGCGAGCGTGTTATCTGAGGGCGCTCAGCTGCGCTTGTACAGCGAGCATTGCGGGATGCGTCGCTGGCATGATTTTCTGACGCAACGTCCTCGCTTCATCGAGCAGCGTCCGCGCACTCACGACATCGCCTGAGCTCAGTCGCAACTCGGCAAGTGTGCAGAGGGCCTCCGCGAGGCGCGCGGTCTCATCCTGTTGCCGCAGACTGGCGATCGCGTCCTGGAGATCGCGGCTCGCGGCCGCTGTCTCTCCCGTGGCCAGATTCAGACGCCCACGCTCCAGCTTCACCAGCACATGACGACGGTCGTTCGGATCGAAGCGCTCGCGTGCAATCGACTCAGCTTCAGTCAGGGCGATCCGAGCGTCCGCGAACTCACCTCGTGCACGCAGGGCGGCGGATCGTTCCAGCAGCGAGCTCACCAATTGCGGACTGCCCGGACCCAAGGCGTTGCGTTTGAGCGCAATCGCTCGGTCCGCGTGCTCGAGGGCATGCGTGAAATCACCTTCCTCGCGATACACGCCGGCCAGGTTGTGATGCGAGATTGCAAGATCCAGCTGATCCGGCTCGCGGCCCGACTCGTAGATGCGCAGGGCTTCCAGCAGCGCCTGCTCCGAGCCTTTGTAGTCGCCCTTCGCTCGCAACAGCGTCGCCAGATTGTTCTGCGCGCGGGCCACGAGGAAATGATTCTTGCCGAGGATCTCGATCTGTCGCGCGACGAAGCGACGGAACAACTCCTCCGCCTCGTCCAGTTTGAATTGCCGGCGCAGAATGTTCGCCAGAGTGTTCAGGCCGTTGGCATATAGATCGTGGCCTTCGTGGATGGCGCCTTCCAGCAGCGGCAACGCTTCGCGCGCATAGCGCTCGGCCTCCTCGTAGTTGCCGGATTCGCCGTAGGTGAACGCCAGCCCTTGCAGCACATTGCCCAACGTCGCCCGTTCCGACTCGGGCAATGAACGAGCGCCCGCCTCGGCTCGCATGTGATACCTGATCGCGTCCTCGAAGCGCTGTTGCGCTCGCAGGTTGCTGGCAATGGAATGCAGCAATCGCGCCCACTCGGCGTCGTACTCCAGGCCCAGTCGCATGCGGATCAGCTCGGCTTCGCCGAATGCATGCTCCGCCAGCGTGAACTTGGACATGGAGTGATGGATATGACCCAGCGCTTCCAAGGCACGCGCCAGCTCCACGTCGGTTTCGCCGAACTCGGTGCGCGCGAGGCTCACCTGCCGCTCCATCAGACCCAGCGCTTCGGGCATCAGGCCCAGACCGCTGTACGACTGGCCCATCTTGCGCAGCAGTGTCAGGCGCAGTCGCGGCTCGTTCACCAGATCCCGATCGATACGCGAGGCCGCAGCATCGAGCGCATCGCGCGCCGAGACTTCGGCGCCTCGCGTTTCGTTGGGATTCGCCCGGCGAAACACGTCGATCATGAATTCAGCCACCGTGTCGGCAGCCTTGCGCTGACGTTGCGCCATGTCACGCTCTTGCGAAAGACGGACGGTGTAGAACGCGATCACGGTGGTGATCATCAGCACGGACGCCGCCGCTCCCGCCACCGCCCACGCGTTGCGACGAACGAACTTCCGTGTGCGATAGGTCCAGGTATCCGGACGCGCCTGCACTGGACGGCCATCCAGATAGTTCTGAATATCAGCCGCGAGCGCCGCCACCGTTTCATAGCGCCGATTCGGCTCGCGATGCATGGCCTTGAGCACGATATTGTCGAGATCGCCCCGCAGCTCCGCCGCGAGCCCCCACCGCTGCGTCTCAACTGGAATTCTCGTGCTCGGCGGCGCAGGCGTAGTCAAACCGACGATGCGACTGATCTCGCTCAGCGACAGATTCGCAAACTCGAACGGCCGCTTGCCGCTCAGCAGCTCGTAGAGCAACACGCCGAGCGCGTACACATCCGAGGTGGTGCCCACCGGTTGACCGAGCAGCTGTTCAGGGCTGGCGTGATCGGGCGTCAACACGCGATCGATTTGCTGGGTCAACGAGCTGGTCACGCCGCCGTCGGGGCTCAACAGCTTGGCCACCCCAAAATCGAGCAGCTTCACCACGCCGTCCTCAGTCACCAGGATGTTCGAGGGTTTGAGGTCGCGATGAATCACCAGATTCTGGTGCGCGTACTGAACGCTCGCGCACACTTGCTGCATCAACCGAAGCTTGGCTTCGGTGCCGAGCCGTCGCAGCTTGCAGTAATGATCGATGCGCGTGCCGGCGATGTGCTCCATCACCAGATACGGCGTGCCGTCCTGCAATTGCCCGCCGTCGAGCAGACGCGCGATATTCTCGTGCGAGAGGCGCGCGAGGATCTGTCGTTCGGCGCGGAAGCGGCCGGCGAGATCGGTGACGGCGGGACACCACTCGACGATCTTCAACGCCACCGATTGCTGATACTCCTCATCGGCGCGCTCGGCGTAATACACCGAGCCCATGCCGCCGCGGCCGAGCAATCGGACGATGCGATAACGTCCAACGATCTCTCCCGGCGGCAGCTCGCGCCGGACCGTGGTGACGGGGTGATGGACGGTTGGGTCGAGCTCCGCGTCGGTGGCGGGCTCGGGGCGTGCTCCCGGCTCCATAGGATTCATCCCACTGATCGAATTTTGTTTGTCAGCGTACACGCGCGGCGGGCGGCGCTGGAAGCAGTAGCATCACAACAATGTAACGCTTTGCGCAGCGTTACAATGGCGCTCCAAAGTCTTGCGTTCGGAAGCCGCAACATGCACGAGAGTCACATCGACGCCACCCAACCCAAGCCCGTGCTTTATGCGCAACTGGTTCAGGAGCTGCAGGGCCTGATTGCGGGCGAGCCCGACTTCATCGCCAATCTCGCCAACAGCGCGGCGCTGATATATCACTCGCTGTCGGATTTGAACTGGGCGGGATTTTATTTGCTCAAGGACGGGGAGCTGGTGGTCGGACCCTTTCAGGGAAAACCCGCGTGTGTCCGAATAGCAATCGGCAAAGGCGTGTGCGGCGCCGCTGCCGCCCAGCGCACCACTCAGCTCGTGCGCAACGTTCACGAATTCGCCGGTCACATCGCATGCGACTCGGCGTCCAACTCGGAAATCGTGGTGCCGATGATTCGCAACGGCGAGCTGCTCGGCGTGCTCGACCTCGATAGCCCGAAGCTCGCGAGATTCGATGAGCAGGATCGGGAGGGTTTGGAGAAGTTCGTGGCGGCGCTGCTCGCCGCCACGTAATCGCTGACCGGACTGCTCAGCCCGTCGGGGCCTTGGCGCGAGCGATGTATTCGCCGGTGCGGGTGTCGACGCGAATGTACTCGCCTTCGTTGATGAACAACGGGACGCGCACCGATGCGCCGGTCTCGAGCTTGGCGGGCTTCGCGCCGCCGGTGGCGGTGTCACCTCGCAGGCCCGGATCGGTCTCGATGACCTTGAGCTCGACGTGCGCCGGCGGGGTCACGTTCAGCGGCTCGCCATTCCACAGCATGACCGTGCAAGTCATGCCGTCCTTCAACCAGATCGCGCCGTCGCCCAGCGCTTCCTTGCCGGCGGTGTACTGCTCGAAGGACTCCGGGTTCATGAAGGTCCAGAATTCGCCGTCGGTGTACAGATACTGCATTTCGGTCTCGACCACGTCGGCCGCCTCGGCCGTGTCGCCCGACTTGAAGGTGCGCTCGGTGACCTTGCCGTTCTTCAGATTGCGCACTTTGACGCGGTTGAACGCCTGGCCTTTGCCGGGCTTGACCATCTCGTTTTCGACGATGGAATAAGGGACGCCTTCAAGCAGGATCTTCACGCCCGACTTGAATTCATTGGTGGAATAACTGGCCATTTGGGCACCGCGGCTGAAAGTCTGCGAAAATGGACCGGCCCCGCGCTCCAGCGGGGTCCCCGGCAAAGGGCGCAGATGATAGCCGCAACCCTCCACGCAGACCAGTTGATCCCGCAGTTCGACGCCACTTCCCTCGATTCTCCGGCCCAAACCGTGCCGCACGAGCCCGGTTGGCAGCAATTGCTGGCCGATGCGGTGACCGATCCTCGGGAGCTGTGCACCCTGCTCGAGCTCGATCCTGACCTGGTGCTGCCCGCCATCGCGGCCGCCAAGGACTTCGCGTTGCGCGTGCCTCGCAGCTACGTCGCCCGCATGCGCAAGCGCGATCCGAACGATCCTTTGCTGCTGCAAGTGTTGCCGATCGCGGCGGAATTGCAGGTCACCGAAGGATTCGTGAGCGATCCGGTCGGCGACATGAACCGCCGGGCGGCCCAGGGCCTGCTGCACAAGTACCAGGGTCGGGCGCTGCTCGTGGCCACCGGCGCCTGCGCCGTACACTGCCGATACTGCTTTCGCCGGCATTTTCCCTATGCCGAGGAATCGGCCCTTCAACAGGGCTGGCAGCCAGCGCTCGAACACCTGCGCGCCGATCCGACCATCAGCGAAGTGATCCTGAGCGGCGGCGATCCCTGGAGCCTGAGCGATCGGCGGCTGAAACAGCTCACCGACGGGCTTCAGAGCATCCCTCACATCCGTCGCCTGCGGATCCACACCCGCTATCCCATCGTGCTGCCCGAGCGCGTCGACCTGGGCCTGCTCGAGTGGCTGCACGGAGTGCCCCTGCAAAAAGTGGTGGTGATCCATGCCAACCATGCGCGGGAGATCGATGAAGCGGTGCGCCAGGCCTGCCGGCGCCTGACGGGGGCCGGCGTCACTTTGCTGAATCAGGGCGTGCTGCTTGCGGGAATCAACGACAGCGTGGCGGCGCTGGTCGAATTAAGTGAAGCGTTATTCGAGACGCACGTCCTTCCTTATTACCTCCATGTATTGGACAAGGTGCAGGGCGCGGCGCACTTCGACCTGCCCGAAGCCCGGGCGCTCGAGCTGCATCGGGAGCTGACCGCGCGTCTGCCCGGGTACCTGGTGCCGAAGCTGGTCCGGGAAGTGGCGGGCGCCCCGTCCAAGACCGCCGTGGTGGGCGCCGTCGACTGACCCGCGCCGTATTCAAATGAGTTGTTCATCGAGCTTGTTGGAGCAGAACGTTGGCCGAATCTAGCGCCGTGCCGATGATTGTCCTGACCCGTCACCAGGACAACGTCGAGGCGATCAACAGCACCCTGCGCAACGCGGGCGTCGCCGTGCGTTGCAACTGGATCAAGGAACTCACCGATCTCGGCGAGGCCCTGCAACAGATCAACGCGCACATGCTGGTGGCGTTCGTCGGACCGGATCCGGCCGACATGATCAAAGTGATGACGGTCGTGAAGCAGTACGGCGCGGATGTGCCGGTGCTGTTCGCGCGCGATCAGGTCGATGAAGAGATCATGGCCAATGCCATGGCTCAAGGCGCGCGCGACGTGATCTCGTTGATGAACCCGAATCGTCTGCGCGCCGTCGTGGCTCGCGAGCTGGAGGCAAGTCGCCAGGCGCGAGCGCTCAACAGCACCATCAGCTCGGCGCATGAATATCGCGAACAGCTGAAATCTTTCATGGCCGGCTCCGCCGACGCCATCGCTCACGTGCAGGAAGGCATCATCGTCGACGCCAATCCGGCCTGGCTGGATCTGTATGGTTACTCCGATGCCGAGGCGCTGACCGGCACGCCGTTGATGGACGCGTTCGATCCCGAAGCGCATGCCGCGCTGAAGGGCGCGTTGGTGGCGTGTCTGCAGGGCAAGTGGTCGAATCACACGCTCAAGGCGAATGCGCTGCTGAACGACGGTTCGAGCGTGCTCCTGGAGATGGAGTTGTCGCGCGTCGAGTTTGACGGCGAACCGGCCGTGCGACTGTGTTTTGCGGCCCGCAAACGCAGCGAGCCCGGCAGCGATCTCAACGAGCAGCTCACCGAGGCGCTGGAACGCGACGCGAGCACGGGCGCTCTGCAGCGGCGCTTCTTCATCGAACATCTGAAACGAGCGCTGGCCCAGCCCATCAAGGCGGGCGTGCGTGAACTGGTGGCCGTTCAGCCCGACAAGCTCGAAGCGATCGCCGAGGACATCGGGCCGCTGGCCTTCGAAGATTTCATCGCGCAGTTTGCAGGCTTGATCGGCGAGACGCGCCAGCCCACCGACCTGTTCGGCCGCTTCGGCGACGGCACCCTGGTGCTGCTGATGGAACGCGGCACGGCTCGAGACATCGAGGTGTGGGCAACGAACCTGATCCGCAAGGTAGGCACGCAAGTGTTCCGGCTTGGGGAGAAACAAATCTCCTGTGCGTGCAGCGTCGGCGTCGGCCTGGTCGATCCGCGCTCGCCCGATCCAGGCAGCGCGCTCCTCGATGCGCTGTCGGCACGACGCGCGGCGGAAAACTCCGGCGGCGGGCGGGTGAACATCGTCGATCACCGCGACGAAGATACGAAACGGGAAGCGGCCGACGAGGTATGGGTGAAGCGCATCCGGGCGGCGCTGATGGAAAACCGGTTCCGCTTGATGCAACAGCCCGTGGCCAGTTTGCTGGGCGAAGACAAAGGCATGTTCGACGTGCTGGTGCGCATGGTCGACGAACAAGGCCAGGAGCTGTTGCCCGCGGAATTCATGTCGGCGGCGGAGCGCAACGATCTGATGAAAAACATCGATCGCTGGGTGATCGGAGCGTCCATGACCTTCATCGCCAGCCGACCGGTGAAACAATTGTTCGTGCGCTTGTCGAAAGATTCGGTGCGCGATAAATCACTGCTGACCTGGCTGGCCAATCAGCTCAAAGCCTCGCGCATCGAACCGAGCCGGCTCGCCTTCCAGATCAGCGAACAGATCGCCTCGGAATATCTCGCCGACACCACCGAGTTGGCGAACGGCTTGCGCAAGGCCGGCTTCCGCTTCGCGCTGGAGCACTTCGGCACGGGTCGCGACCCTCAACGTCTGATCGCACACCTGCCGATCGACTACGTCAAAGTAGACGGCACTCTGATGCAGGGTCTGGCGGTCGACCAGGCGCTGCAGGCTCGCGTTCGTGAGCTCGTCGATCAGGCCAAGGAACGAAACATTGCGACCATCGCCGAGCGCGTTGAAGACGCGAACACCATGGCGGTGCTGTGGCAGCTCGGCATCGAGTTCATTCAAGGTTACTTCGTGAATGAGCCCGAGCAGGTGGTGATGGGCTAACGGCTTTTCAAAAGCGCCTCGGTGGCTGTGCGAGCCACCGAGACTCCAAGTCTTCGCGTCAAGCCGGCTCGACGTCGAGCTTATCCACCTTCCGCCAGCCGCGAGGCAGAACAGCGCCGCGCTGAGCGCGCTCGCCTTTATATTCCTTCAGGTCGGCGAACTTGATGGTCATCTTGCGATCGCCGGAGCGAACCACCAGGTTCTGCGACGAAGTGATGACCGCGATCGCCGTCATGGTCTCATCGCCCTTGGAAGAGACGCCGAAGATCTTGTTGCCCTTGCCTTTGGGCAGTTCGGGCAGATCCTTGACCGGGAACACGAGCATCTTGCCTTCGCTGCTGGTCGCGCAGATCAAGGCATTCTCATCCGGCACCAGCGCCGGTGCGAGCGATTTGCTGCCTTCCGGCACCTTGAGAACCGCTTTGCCCGCTTTGTTACGCGAGTGCAGCTCGCCAATCGGCACGACGAAGCCGTAGCCTGCGTCTGAAGCCAGCACGCACTTCTCCGTCGGTTCACCGATCAGCACGCCAGAGAACGTCGCGCCTTCCGGCGGATCCAGGCGACCCGACAACGGCTCGCCGTTGCCGCGCGCGGACGGCAGCGAATGCGCGATCAAGGTGTAAGTGCGGCCGGTGCTGTCGAGGAACACGGCCTGTTGTGTGCTCTTGCCCTTCGCAGCCGCCAGGAAGCCGTCACCCGTCTTGTACGAAAGTGACGTGGGATCGATTTCATGACCCTTGGCGGCGCGCACCCAGCCGCGCTCGGACAGAACCACCGTCACCGGCTCGCTCGTCACCAGCTCGGTCTCGTCGATGGCGACCGCGGCCGCACGCTCGACGATCTTGGTGCGACGATCGTCGCCGAACTCCTTCGCATCCTTTTCCAGCTCGTCGCGCACCAGCTTGCGCAGCTTGGCCTTGCTGCCGAGCAGCTTGTCCAGCTTGTCCTGCTCCGACAGCAGTTCGTCCTGCTCGCCGCGGATCTTCATCTCTTCCAGCTTGGCGAGGTGACGCAGGCGCGTGTCGAGAATCGCGTCCGCCTGGATCTCGGTGATCTTGAAGCGCTTCATCAAGACCGGCTTGGGCTCGTCCTCACGACGGATGATGCGAATCACCTCGTCGAGATTCAGATAGGCGACCAGCAAGCCTTCCAGGATATGCAGGCGCGCCTTGACCTTCTCCAAGCGCCACTGCAAACGTCGCGTGACGGTATCGATGCGGTACTTGAGCCACTCCTCGAGCAGCTCCTTCAGCCCCATCACGCGCGGCCGGCCGTCGAGGCCGATGATGTTCAGATTGACGCGATAGGTGCGCTCCAGGTCCGTGGTCGCGAACAGGTGATTCATCACCTGCACCATGTCGACCCGGCTCGACTTCGGCACGATCACGATGCGCGTCGGATGCTCGTGGTCGGACTCGTCGCGGATGTCCTCGACCATCGGCAGCTTCTTGGCGTTGATCTGCGCAGCGATCTGCTCCTGGATCTTGCTGCCGGAGACCTGGTACGGCAGCTGAGTGATCACCACCTCGCCGTCTTCCAACTCGTACGTGGCGCGCGCACGGAACGTCCCGTTGCCGGTTTCGTAGATTTGTTTCAGATCGGCCTTGGGCGAAATGATCTCGGCGCCGGTCGGGAAGTCCGGGCCCTTCACGTCCTTCATCAACTCGCGCAGCGGCGTGTCCGGATCTTCGAGCAAACGAATGCACGCGTTCACGACTTCACGCAGGTTGTGCGGCGGAATGTCGGTCGCCATGCCGACCGCGATGCCGGTCGCGCCGTTCAGCAGGATGTTCGGCACGCGCGCCGGCAACAGCTTGGGCTCTTCCATCGTGCCGTCGAAGTTCGGGATCCACTCCACCGTGCCCTGCCCCAGCTCGGACAGCAGCAGTTCGGAATAGCGGGTCAGGCGCGCTTCGGTGTAACGATAGGCGGCGAACGACTTCGGGTCGTCCGAGGAGCCGAAGTTGCCCTGGCCGTCGACCAACGGATAACGATACGAGAACGGCTGCGCCATCAGCACCATGGCTTCGTAACAAGCCGAGTCGCCGTGCGGATGATATTTACCGATCACGTCGCCGATGGCGCGGGCCGCTTTCTTGTGTTTGGCGTTCTGCCACGAGCCCTGCTCGCTCATCACGTAGACGATGCGACGTTGCACCGGCTTCAAGCCGTCGCCGATGTGCGGCAGCGCGCGGTCGAGGATCACGTACATCGAATAATCGAGGTACGCCTTTTCGGTGAAGGTGCGCAGCGCCTGGCGCTCGACGCCTTCGAAGTTCAAAGGAGGTTGCGTGGGCATAGATAGCAGTCGTTAGCTGTTTGAGATTAGCGATCGGGCCGGAAGGGTTTGGATGACGGCTGCAGGCTCGGTATTCCGACCCACAGCCGATCTCCAGTCGCCACCCACTTCCTCAAGGAACGACTTCGGCCAGGTTGCCCTTGGCCTCGAGCCATTCGCGGCGATCGCTCGCGCGTTTCTTCGCCAGCAGCATGTCCATCGTCGAATCGGCTTCGTCTTTCGCATCGACGGTGAGTTGCACCAGCCGGCGGGTTTCCGGCGCCATGGTGGTCTCGCGCAATTGCAGAGCGCTCATCTCGCCCAGACCTTTGAAGCGCGTGACCGTCGGCTTGCCGCGGGGATGCTCGGCCGCGAGCCGATCGAGAATGCCCTGACGTTCGGCATCGTCGAGCGCGTAGTACACCTGCTTGCCCAGGTCGATGCGATACAGCGGCGGCATGGCGACATACACGTGGCCGGCCAGCACCAGCGGCCGGAAGTGACGCAGGAACAGCGCGCACAACAGCGTGGCGATGTGCTGACCGTCCGAATCGGCGTCCGCGAGAATGCAGATCTTGTGATAGCGCAGGCCGTCGAGCTTGTCCGAACCGGGATCCACACCGATCGCGATGGCGATGTGATGCACTTCCTGAGACGCCAGCACGTCGCTCGCATCGACTTCCCAGGTGTTCAGGATTTTGCCGCGCAAAGGCATCACCGCCTGGAATTCGCGATCGCGCGCCTGCTTGGCCGAGCCGCCGGCGGAATCGCCTTCGACCAGGAACAGTTCGCCGCGCTCGGGTTCCTGCGAAGAGCAGTCGGCCAGCTTGCCGGGCAAGGCCGGGCCGGAGACCACGCGCTTGCGAGCGACGGACTTGGAGGCCTTCAGGCGCGCCTGCGCGCCGGCGATGGCGAGCTGCGCGATCTTCTCGCCGGATTCGGGATGCTGGTTCAGCCAGTGACCGAACTGATCTTTGACGACGCCCGACACGAACGCCGCGGCTTCGCGCGACGACAGACGCTCCTTGGTCTGACCGGCGAACTGCGGCTCTTTCATCTTGGTCGAGAGCACGTAACTCACGCCGTCCCATACGTCTTCGGGCGCGAGCTTCAAGCCTTTCGGCAACAGGTTGCGGAATTCGCAGAACTCGCGGACCGCGTCGGTGAGGCCGATGCGCAGACCGTTCACGTGCGTGCCGCCCTGCGCGGTGGGAATCAGGTTGACGTAGCTTTCCTCGATGCGGCTGCCTTCATCGATGCGCCACGCGACCGCCCACTCGGCGGCCTCCTGCTCGCCTTCGATGCTGCCGCTGAACAGCTCCTGCGGCAGCCACTCGCCCTGGCCGAGCGATTCGAGCAGGTACTCGTTCACGCCGCCGGTGTACTGCCACTCTTCCTTCTCGCCGCCTTCGATCTCCAACGTGACGTGCAGGCCGGGGCACAACACGGCCTTGGCCTTGAGCACGTGCTTGAGCTTGGGCACCGAGAAGCTGGGGGTTTCGAAGTAGCTGGCGTCGGGCCAGAAGCGCACGCGCGTGCCGGTGTTGCGGCCGCCGACCTCGCCGATGGTCTTCAACTTCGAGGCGGCCTTTCCCCCGGCGAAACTGATGTGGTACTCCTTGCCGCCGCGCTTGATCCAGGTCTCCAGCTTCTTCGACAGCGCGTTCACCACCGACACGCCCACGCCGTGCAGGCCGCCGGAGAACTTGTAGTTCTTGTCGTTGAACTTACCGCCGGCGTGCAGCCGGGTGAGAATGAGCTCGACGCCGCTCACCTTCTCCTTCGGGTGGATGTCCACCGGCATGCCGCGACCGTCGTCGGCGACTTCCAGCGAGCCGTCCTTGTACACCTTCACGTCGATGCGCTTGGCGTGACCGGACAGCGCCTCGTCGACGGAGTTGTCGATGACTTCATGCGCGAGATGGTTGGGCCGGCTCGTGTCCGTGTACATGCCGGGGCGCCGGCGCACGGGGTCGAGACCGCTGAGAACTTCGATGTCGGAGGCGTTATACGATTGAGCCATCTGTAACGAGCTGATTTCGTTAGGGGCCGAGTTTGGGCGGCGCGGATGATAGCACGCGGTTTCTTCTGTACATCCAGCCAGCTGTTTTCGGCCCCGGACCGGTGGCTTCGACGGGCGCTGGCTTGGCGGGGGGCGCCCTCCGACACGGCGGCAGCCGCCGCGCGTGGCTCGCTCGCGCGTTAAGAAAATCTCAAGCCAGGTCCGCGGTCAAAGAAGCGCGCTGGGCCTCCGAGAGCTGAACTTCATAGTTATAGTTCGGATGCTCGATGCCCACCTGCAGCGTGCCGCCCGACTTCGCCCTGGCCACCATCTCGGCGCTCAGTTCGAAGCGAAGGAAATGCACCGAGGAAGTCTTCTCTTCGTTCTCACGCTCGAGGTCTTCGTCAGCAATCGCGAAAACCCGATCAGCATCGCCCACTTGAACCCAGCAGCGATCCTCGATCCCCTTGAGCGCAGCAAGCCTCTGCTTGCGCTCTTCAGGATCGGGGAACTCGATCAGAAAGGTCGCTTTCCAGTTCGAGCCGTCCGGAATGAGCGGGTTGTACGCATCCAGCTCGTCCTGAATGCCGGCCGCCTCGAAGATGCGCTCCACGCGCAGCATCTCCTGAACCTGGTATTGGATGGTGAGCCGATCCTCGAACGCCCACGTCGCATTCGGCCCGATGGCCACCGAGCGATGTCGCTTGTGCTCCAGCACCCGCGCGCGAAATTCCTTGCGGCCCGTCGAGTACTGTTCGAGGCTCATCAAATCGGCGCGGCTGAGCCGGCCGCGCTGTACAGGTTCAGATGCCATAAGCCCTCCGCAGCAAAGTGAGCGGATGCACCGGCGGCGTGGCCGCGCCCGCGTCGGCACCAGCGAGGCCGGATTCGATCTGGTGGCCGGCCATCGGACAGTCGCTGGTATAATAGTCGGCGCCCGCGTCGCTGACGCGGCGGATGACGGGCCTGCCGATCTTGATGGACACTTCACGGAATTCTTTCTTCACGCCGTATGTCCCGTTGTGCCCCGAGCAGCGCTCGATGGCGTCGACCTGTGTCTCCGGCACCAGCATCAAGATATCTCGCGTCTTCAAGCCGACGTTCTGCACGCGCGTGTGACACGGTACGTGATAGCTGATCTTGCCCAGCTTCTGCCGAAACTCCGTGCTCAGCAAACCGGCCTTGTAGCGCCCCCACAAATATTCGAACGGATCGAACATCGCATCGCGCACCCTGATGACCTGCGGATCCTCAGGAAACATCAGCGGCAGCTCCTGCTTGAACATCAACGTGCACGAAGGCACCGGCGTGACGATGTCCCAGCCCTCATCTACCCATTTCGCCAGTTCCGGAATGTTCTCGTTTTTCAGCCGCTCCACCGTTTCCAGATCGCCGATCTCGAGCTTTGGCATGCCACAGCAGCGCTCGCGCGCGGCGATGGTCACTGGGATGCCGTTGTGCTCGAACACCGCGGTGAGATCCTCCCCGAGCTGCGGCTCGTTGCGATTGCCGTAACAGGTAGCAAACAACACCACCTTGCCCCGCGTGTCGCCGGCCGGTTTGGCTTCAAGCGAGGGATGTTTCCTGGCGGCGTGCCGCTTGCGATAGGTTTTGCTGTGATATTCGGGGATCGGCGCCTTGGGATGCACGCCCAGCGCGCGATCCAACAGGTTGCGGCCGAAGTCGGTTTTGTTGATCGCATTGACCGCTTCGGCCACCACTGGAATGCCCGCGATGCTGCCGACCAGGTCGGTGGCGCTGAGCAGTTTGTCGCGCGTCGTGACGGGCTTGGCGCCTTCCGGCGCATGCTTGAATTTGAATGCCTTGGCTCGGAGCATCAAGTGCGGAAAGTCGACATTCCACGGATGCGGCGGCACGTACGGACATTTGCTCATGTAGCACATGTCGCACAGATAGCAGTTGTCGACGACTTCCCAGTAAACCTTCTTGTCGACGCCATCCACCTCGCCGGTGGCGGACTCGTCGACTGCATCGAACAGCGTGGGAAACGAATTGCACAGGCTGAAACATCGCCGGCAGCCGTGGCAGATGTCGAAGATGCGCTCCAGCTCTTTGAACAGCGACGCCTCGTTGCCGAACTCGGGATCTTTCCACGCGAGCGGATGGCGCGTCGGCGCCTCGAGACTGCCTTCGCGAGCGGCGACCGCCCTGCCGTCGGAGGTGATTTTTTGATCGGACACGCAGTTTCCTGGCCAATAGCTGGGACTCGAGGCAACCGCAAAGCCGCCGGCCGACAGAGAGCTCCCTGCCGGCCGGGATTGCGTTGATCGCGACAGGCGCCTTGACGCGCCTGAGGGCGCAGGCGATTACAGCGTGTCGAGCGCCTTCTGGAAGCGATTGGCGTGCGAGCGCTCGGCCTTGGCCAGCGTCTCGAACCAATCGGCGATTTCCTCGAAGCCTTCGTCGCGGGCCTGCTTGGCCATGCCCGGGTACATATCGGTGTACTCGTGCGTCTCACCGGCGATGGCCGCTTTCAAGTTGGCGCCGGTGGGGCCGATCGGCAGGCCCGTGGCCGGATCGCCTACAGCCTCGAGATACTCCAGATGACCATGCGCGTGGCCGGTCTCACCCTCGGCGGTGGAGCGGAACACGGCGGCGACGTCGTTGAAGCCTTCCACATCCGCCTTGGCTGCGAAGTAGAGATACCGACGATTCGCCTGGGATTCGCCTGCGAAGGCGTCCTTCAGATTTTTCTCAGTATTCGTACCTTTCAGATTCTTCATTGCAGCTCACCTCGATTGCCGGCGGGTAGGAAGTGGCGAAACTCAAGAACAAGGTGCGTTAGACGTAGTCTAATGGAGCAGAAATCTAGACCTGACGGCGCGTCCCGTCAATCTCGTGCAGGCCACTGCCCGGGTTCATTTATGAGCCGTTTCAGGGTGTGCATCAACTGTTGCTGATGGCCGATTCGCTATAAGCTTGCCGCGCCGCCAATGACCCCCATTTCACGTATCGTGACCAGCAAAACACCCACCGCCGACACCGCCACCGAGCCCACCGCCGATTTCGAACGCTCGCTGGCCGAGCTCGAAGCCATCGTCGACAAGCTCGAGCAGGGCGACCTGTCGCTGGACGACTCGCTGCGCCACTTCGAGCGCGGCGTGCAACTGACGCGCTCGTGTCAGAGCGCGCTCAAGCAGGCCGAGCAGAAAGTCGAGATCCTGCTCAAGCGCAGCGGCGCCGAGAACGACTTCACGGCCGCGCCTTTCGACGCCGACGCGAACGACGAGCGTTAACGCATGTCCCTACAATCCAGGCTGATCGAGCCGCCGCTGGCCGAGGGCCCGCAGGCGAGCTTCGCCGCGCAGTTGAAAGGTTGGCAGGCGCGGATCGAACACGAGCTGTCGGCCCGGCTGCCTTCGATCGACGTTCAGCCGAGCCGCTTGCACGAAGCGATTCGTTACAGCGTGTTGGGCGGCGGCAAGCGCGTGCGTCCCACCCTCGTGTATGCGACGGGCGCGGCGCTCGGTATCCCGGAATCGAATCTCGACGCCGCCGCGTGCGCGGTCGAGTTGATTCACGCTTATTCCCTCGTGCACGACGACCTGCCCGCCATGGACAACGACGATCTGCGTCGTGGCCGGCCGACCTGTCACAAAGCGTTCGATGAAGCCACCGCCATTCTGGTCGGCGACTCGCTGCAAGTCCTGGCGTTCGAGTTGCTGGCGAGCGACGCGGGCGCGCCGGCGGATCCAGCGGTGCGACTGAAGCTGGTGCAACTGCTGGCAGTCGCCAGCGGCACCAACGGCATGGCCGGCGGCCAGGCGCTCGACCTCGCCGCCATCGGCCGCAAGCTGTCGGTGGCCGATGTCGAAGAGATGCACGTTCGCAAAACCGGCGCACTGATTCATGCCGCTGTGATGATGGCGGCCGCCTGCGCCCCGCATCTGTCCGAAACGATCTGGCGCGCGCTCGAGGACTATGCCCGCGCCATCGGTCTTGCGTTTCAGATTCAGGACGATCTGCTGGATGTCGAGGGCGATGTTGCCGTCATCGGCAAGGCCACGGGCGCGGATCGCGCGCTCGACAAGCCGACCTATCCTTCGGTCGCAGGTGTGGAAACGTCGCGTCAGCGGATGCAGGAGCTGCATGCGCGCGCATTGGCCGCTTTGGAAGTGTCCGGTTTGCAGGCTGCACCGCTCGCTGCCATGTCGGATTGGCTGGTCCTACGGAAGTATTGAGCACCATCTTGA
Source organism: Steroidobacter gossypii (assembly GCF_016801985.1). Lineage (GTDB taxonomy): Bacteria > Pseudomonadota > Gammaproteobacteria > Steroidobacterales > Steroidobacteraceae > Steroidobacter > Steroidobacter gossypii. The sequence continues at coordinate 718,848 of NZ_JAEVLS010000004.1, forward strand.
GCGCCACGATTCATCCGCCGCTCGCCCCAACTGCGCCATCAATCGCCTGCCTGGTTTCCTGTAGACTGCGCCGGTCATGAACCCCGCCACGCCTCATCCGTTGCTGGCTGCGATCGGCTCACCGGCCGACCTGCGCAAGCTTCCCGCAAGCGATCTGACGCAGGTCGCCGCGGAGCTTCGCCAATATCTCATCGAGACCGTGAGTCAGATGGGCGGGCACTTCGCCGCCGGACTCGGCACGGTGGAGCTCACCGTAGCGCTGCATTATGTCTTCGATACGCCGCACGATCGGCTGGTCTGGGACGTGGGCCATCAGGCGTACCCGCACAAGGTGCTCACCGGCCGTCGCGATCGTCTGCATACCATCAAACAGAAGGATGGTCTTGCGCCCTTCCCCACTCGCGCCGAAAGCGAGTACGACACGTTCGGCGTCGGTCATTCCAGCACCTCGATCGCCGCCGCGCTGGGCATGGCGATCGGCGCGGCCGCGAAGCACGAACAACGCCGCGTGGTCGCCGTCATCGGCGACGGTGCGATCAGCGCGGGCATGGCGTTCGAGGCGTTGAATCATGCCGGCAGCCTCGATGTGGACATGCTGGTCATCCTGAACGACAACGACATGTCCATCTCGGAAAACGTCGGCGCGTTCTCGAATTACTTCGCGCGCGTGCTTTCGGGAAAGTTGTATGCAACGTTGCGTGAAGGCAGCAAGAAAGTGCTGAGCCGCATGCCGACGGTGTGGGAGCTGGCGCGTCGCTCCGAAGAGCACATGAAAGGCATGGTGCTGCCGGGCACGATCTTCGAAGAGCTGGGCTTCAACTACATCGGTCCCATCGACGGTCACGACGTGAACGCGCTGGTCGCCACGCTCAAGAATCTGCGCGATCTGAGAGGCCCGCAGTTCCTGCACGTGATCACGCGCAAGGGCAAGGGCTATGCGCCCGCCGAAGCCGATCCGATCAAGTGGCACGGCCCGGGGCCGTTCGATCCCAAGAGCGGCGTGATCTTCAAAGAGAAGGCCAGCGGCCCGAGCTACTCGCAGGTGTTCGGCCAATGGATGTGCGACATGGCGGCGGCCGATCCCAAAGTGGTCGCGATCACGCCGGCCATGCGCGAAGGCTCGGGGCTGGTCGAATATTCCAAACGTTTCGCGGCTCGTTACTTCGACGTCGCCATCGCCGAACAACATGCCGTGACCTTGGCAGCCGGCATGGCGTGCGAAGGGTTGCGGCCGGTGGTCGCGATCTACTCGACGTTCCTGCAGCGGGCCTACGATCAATTGATTCACGACGTGGCGATTCAGAATCTGCCGGTCACCTTCGCCATCGATCGCGCCGGCCTGGTCGGCGGCGACGGCGCCACTCACCAGGGCAGTTACGATCTGTCGTTCCTGCGCTGTATCCCGAACCTGATCGTCATGGCCCCGGCGGATGAGAACGAATGCCGCCAGATGCTGTACACCGCCGTGCAGTCCAACCTGCCGGCCGCCGTGCGTTATCCGCGCGGCCAGGGCCCGGGTGCGACGATCGAATCCACCATGCGCGCGCTGCCCATCGGCAAAGCTCAGGTGCGGCGTGAGGGCCGCAGCGGGCTCGCCATCTTCGCGATCGGTGCGATGGTTCCGTTCTGCGAACGGATCGCGGAGAAGCTCGACGCGACGCTGGTGAATCTGCGCTTCATCAAGCCGCTGGACGAAGAGCTGATCGTGCGCCTGGCTGCCAATCACCGCGCCCTCGTCACGGTCGAGGAAAACGTCGTGGCCGGCGGCGCCGGCTCGGCCATCACCGAGTGCCTGGCCGCACATGGTCACATCCCGCCCACTTTGAATCTGGGCATCCCGGACCGCTTCATCGAGCACGGCTCGCGCGAGGACTGCCTGGCGGCCGCCGGGCTGGATCTGGCGTCGCTGGAAACGGCGATCACGCGCTTCTGGCAGGGCGAGAAGCGCCTCGCCGTCGGCGGCTGAGCGTCAACCATTCATTTTGGGCATTTCAGTAATTCCAGGGCGGGGGAACGGCCTCCGGCGCCCTTGATCTATACTGGCCCCGACCTAATCGATGGCCAGCATAGGCCGGAGCTCCGGCCCGGTCCGGAAATTCTGTATGTCGACACTGCCCAAAAGCGTCCTGCCCCCGCCACCGACCTCCATCGAGGACGTCCAGGCCCGCGCCGACTCGCGCCGCATCCCGATCAACAAGGTCGGCATCAAGGACGTGTATCACCCGGTGCGGGTGAAGGACCGCTCCAGCGGCGAGCAGCACACCATTGCGAACTTCAACATGTACGTGGCCCTGCCCCACAACTTCAAGGGCACCCACATGTCGCGCTTCGTCGAGCTGCTCCATGGGAACGAGCGGGAGATTTCGGTCGAGTCGTTTCGCGACATCCTGGTACAGATGACCGAGAAGCTGAACGCGCAGACCGGTCACATCGAGATGGAGTTTCCGTTCTTTGTGATGAAGAAGGCACCGGTGTCGGGCGTGGAGAGCCTGATGAATTATCAGGCCTCGTTGATCGGCGAGCTCCACAACGGCAAATCGGAGCTGTGGCTCAAGGTCGTCGTGGCGGCCACCAGCCTGTGCCCCTGCTCCAAGGACATCTCCAAGTACGGCGCGCACAACCAGCGCTCGCATATCACCATCAAGGCCAAGGTCGATGGGCATATGTTTCTGGAAGAGCTCATCGATATCGCCGAAGCCGAAGCCTCCTGCGAGGTGTTCGGCATCCTCAAACGCGCGGACGAGAAGTTCGTTACCGAGCGTGCTTACGAGAATCCCAAGTTCGTCGAAGACATCGTTCGCGATGTCGCCGTGCGGATGAACAACGAGGAGCGTGTGCGGGCGTATGTAGTGGAAGCCGAGAATTTCGAGTCCATTCACAATCACTCGGCGTATGCGTTGATCGAAAAGGACAAGGACGAAGTCGTCGGACTGTAGGTCTGGCCAGCCTCGGCTGCTGCCGCAAACGTGAGACTGACTATGGCGGCAGTTCTGGCTCCAGTTCGGCGGCCAATGCCCTCGCTCCGAGCCTTTCGACGCCGACAACTCGTAACGCCGCATCGATGAGCGCCCATCCTTCCGGCGTATCTAAAGCATGCGACCGGACCTCTCGGAAGCATCCGCTGGCATGGGGTGGGCGATAGAAAACATACGTGCTCTGAGCACCGATCTGTCGCGAGAACCACCGCAGCCCCATCGCCTCTGCCCACGTCGCTCGCAATATCCTGGCCTCGGCATGTGTCTCCGGGTAGCGCGGTTCCGGAACGATCGCGAGTTCCTGCCACTGCGTGTGACGCGCGCAATCGCTAGTCAGCTTACGGAAATGCGGCGAGCGTAGGTCCAGAATCTTGGTCGCTTGGGTGACTTCCAGCTCGACGATCGATCTTTTGTTGAGCACATCCGGATCGATGTGCTGCGGCTGACTATCTTCAATGACTAGATTACGCAGCACCGCCTCCCATAGTGCACAAGCCGAGGAGTCTCCCGCATAGAACATCGCGCAATCCGGCGGTGGCGGCGTGGCAAATCGATTCTTCGACTTCGGGTTGAATTCGACCGACCCGTAGCTTTGAGGGTAGACATGCCAGAGCTTGGTCCCCTTGGGCAATATGCTGTAGGAATCGGGCCCTCCCTTGCTACCAGCGCTCATCGTCGATCACGAAATCGCTGCGCGCCGCCTCGATGACGGCAGTTGGTTGGTCCTGAAAAATATCCGCGGGCCGCCGGTTTTGCAGCCGCGCATGTTTCTGAAACAGCCAGAACACCTGCCGCCAGCCACTTCGGTCCTTCGGCAACACCTCCAGTAACGGTTCGACCTCCGGCATCAGTCGCCCGGTGTGCCGATCGAACTGAAACTGCGGATGCAGATATTCACGACCGTTCCACGCGCCCAGCAGCAGCTTATCGCGCCGTAGTCGGCTCGCCGTGTTGTTGACCCCCTGAGCATTTGGATCGTGGCCCTGCTGCACATGGACCTCAGGGGCATTGAACCACTTCTCATCGGCGAGCAGTTGGTCGCGACGCTCACGCGCGAGTTGCAACTGCCTGTCGTCGTCGGATCCCGGCGGCGGCCGTTGGGCGGACATGTCCGGCCCCGCTAGCTGCTCCAGAAGATCCAATGCCTCCCGGAGCTGCTTCTCGAACGATACTTTCTGATCGGAAACAAACATTGTCCGCGCATCGCCCGTTTCGATGAGCATCGGTTCGATGAGCATCAGCTTGGGTTTGACTGGATTTCGGGCGGTCGCCTGCTCGGCGTAACTGCCGTACTCGCCGAGAAAGGCGCTCGAGTCGTGAAAGCGCTGAATGACGAAGGATCTCTTGGAGCTCTTACCGACCTGTTCGTTCAACAATTGCAGACAGGCTTCCTTCAGTATTTCGCCCTTCTGCGCCAACCGTGTCCGGACATTTCTCTGCCGCTTAGTGGGGCCGATCACGATGAGAGTGCGGGCTTGCGTCGCTATCTCGGCGGCCTGCTGCACATGGGTTACCGGCCGCACCGCCGGGGGCGACCCGAACTGCAAGGCGATACCACTGATTTGCTGGCTCATCTGAAAGTCCTCCTGGATATCCAGGATATCCGTGCTATCGGGACTATACGCCCGATCAAGGGCTCGGGACTGAGGCGCAGCGCTCGCTTTGTGGAAGATCGTCGGTTTTTCTCGGATTTTCAGAGGCTTATTTGTACGCATATTCCGCAGGGGCCGCGAATCTAATGGGCTGCAGCCGCGCTGGCATTAATGCAGCGCACGAGCAGGAACCAGCGTGCTCGGAAGGACCCGCGTTGCGGGGCTGAGGGTTTTGTTTTTGCATCGTGTTCCGATCTCTCGACCGGCGCCAGCGCGATCCGCGACGATCGAACCGACGGAATATATATTTTCAAGCGAACATATAGCTCACGATGCACGGCCTGCAAAGCCGTGAACATCCCATAGTCTGCCGCAGCAAAGCCGATATCCAACCAAGGTGGAAGCGGCTCGGCCGCAGCGAGGCTGGAAGTTTGCAGTCGTCGCGGACACGACCACGACGGTGGCAACGATGATGTCGTGCTAAAGCGGCGGGGTCGTGCGCGCCAGGTTCCTGGAGCCGAGGCTTGAGCGATATCAGCTGGCGCTTTGCAAGCGGCTGATCAGGCTGCGGAGGAACACCTTGTTGAAGCGCAGCTGGCAGGCCGCCGAGCTCTGTTCCAACAGAGTCGAGCTCACCTTCATCAATGTGACACCGGTGAGCGCCTTGATTGTCGCCAACCGCTTGGCGCCGCGAACGTAGCTGGTCTCGCCGAAGCAGTCGCCCGCCTCGAGCTGGCCGACGTTGTTGCCACTACGCATGACCGCGACAGTGCCGGAGACGATGACGTAGAAGCGGTCGTCCATCTCGCCTTCCTTGACGATCTCCTCGCCTTGCTCGTAGTCCTGCCAGGTGCTCGCGCGCAGCACCTCCAGGATCTCCGACTGGGAGAAGTCGTGGAAGAACTTCAGCGTGCGCAGGATGGAGAACTGTTCCTGGCGATCCAGCTTGGAGGTGCCATCACGCAGCGCCTGATGCACGCGCGTCAGATCGGCCGCAAGCTCCAGACCGTTGCGATAACGTTTGGCCGGATCCTTCTGCAGCGCCTTGGCCACCGAAGTTTCGAGCACTTCGGGAATGTCCGGCCGCAGCGAGTGAATCGGTTGCGCCGTGGCGTAAACGATCTGATGCAGCAGCTTGGACAGATTGCCGCCGCGGAACGGGCGGAAGCCGGTCAGCATTTCATACAACACGGCGCCGAGCGAATACAGATCGGACCGGTTGGTGATCTCGAGCGACTGCACCTGCTCGGGCGACATGTACGACGGGCTGCCCGCGATGCCCTCGATGCGAGAGATATCCGAGTCAGCGACCAGCGCGATGCCGAAATCGATGATGCGCACGTCGTTGGCCTGCGTGAGCATGATATTCGACGGCTTGATGTCGCGATGAATGACGCCGCGGCTGTGCGCGTAGTGCAACGCCTTGGCGCACTTGTACATGATCTCCACCACGTCATCGACGGGCAGCAGATTGTCCGGCTTGCAGTAAGCGGACAGCGTGCGCGCGCCGTGCACGTGCTCGGTCACGATGTAGTAGTGACCATTCTCTTCACCTGCATCGAAGATGGGCAGGATGTTCGGATGCTGCAGCATGCCGACCATGTGCGCTTCCGAAAGAAACATTTTGCGCGTGACACGCTGACGGTCTTCGTCGTGCGACTCGAGGTTGTAGACCTTGATGGCGACGTCGCGACGGTAGTAAGGATCGTGGGACAGGTAGACGACGCCGGTGCTGCCGCGACCGACCTCTTTGACGATGACATATTTCCCGATCTTTTCGGGAATGCGCTGTTCGCGTGTGGCGCCGCGCTGTGCCATCAGACCGCCCATCTCACTGCTCGGGCTCACTACTGGCTCACTCAAGTGTTTGGTCGCACACTCGCCGTGAGGCGTGCGTGCACTAGAGGATGTACCGTATACCGAGCAGGATCGCTGCCGCGAAAATGCCCGCAATAATGTCATCAAGCATAATTCCCAGCCCGCCGGGGAGACTGTGATCAGCCTCCCGGATCGGCCAGGGCTTCCAGATGTCGAGCAAGCGGAACAAGGCGAAGCCTGCCAGCACCACGTAGAGTGTGCTCGGTGCGCCGGCGGAACTCAGCGGAACCCCCAACATGGTGACGGCGAAGCCGGCAATCTCGTCCCACACGATGCCAGGATGATCGTGCACGCCCAGCCGGCGCGCGCTCTCGCCGCAAACGTAGATTCCGAAAAGCGATGCGACGATGGCGAAACCCAGATGCGCGGCAAAGCCGAACTGCATCACAAATAACGTGATTGGAATTGCGATCAGGGTCCCGAATGTGCCCGGCGCCCATGGGCTCAGGCCGGCGCCGAAGCCGAATGCCAGCAGATGAATGGGATCGCGCATCAGGGCGGGATCGGCGGACCACTTCATGCGTCAGCTGCCCGCCTCGCCAGTGTTGAAATGATCGTAGCCGGCGCGTCTGATCCTGAACGGCTGAGCATCACGCAGGCATTGCACGCTCGGCTCGCCTCCGGTCATGACGCCAATTTGCGTCACTCGCTGCTGCAACTGCAGCTCACTCAGCACCGCGGCGGCTCGATCGGCAGGCAATGTGAACAACAACTCATAATCGTCGCCGCCCGCCAGCGCGTACTGCAGACCGTCATCGGCTTCGAACAACTCACGCATCGCGGCGGATTCAGGCAAGGCATCCACGTTCAGCTGCGCGCCGCAGCCACTGGCGGCGCAAAGTTTCCTCAGATCGGTCACCAGGCCGTCGGAAACATCCATGGCCGCCGTCGCGACAGTTCGCAGCTGCCGGCCCAACTCGATGCGGGGGCGCGGCCGCAGAAAACGATGTTTCAAGAACGCCGCCGCCTCGCCGCCCAACATGCTCCGCTGAATCACAGCGAGCCCCGCGGCCGCTTCGCCAGGAATGCCAGAAACAAATAACAGATCGCCCGGCTTCGCGCCTGAACGAGTCAGCCATGCATCCGCTTCGACCCAGCCAGCGACTTGCACGGTGACCACCAAAGGACCGCGCACTGTGTCTCCGCCGACCAAGGCGACGTTGTATTCGTCTGCAAGCTCGAACAGGCCGCTGGCGAAGCCGCTCAGCCATTGTTCATTCGCGCGTGGCAGCGAAAGAGACAACGTCATCCATGCGGGCTCCGCGCCCATGGCGGCGAGGTCGCTGAGATTGACTGCGACGGCGCGATAGCCGATGTCGGTCGCATCCGAATCGGCCAGAAAGTGAACACCTTCGACGATGGTGTCCATGGCCACCACGAGCTTGCGACCGGCCTGAGTGTCGAGCACGGCGGCGTCGTCCCCGACGCCGAGCAACACATCGCCACGCGCGCTCTGGCGAGCGAAGTAGCGGGCGATGATGTCGAATTCTCCGAGACTCATATTCGAAGAGTAGCTGCGATTCGCGTCCGTGTCCCTCGCCGCCCGCTGCTCTCGTGCGAGGGATTACTGCCGCTCGGCGGCCCGGATTTCGCGCGCGGCGCGATCCAGCACGGCGTTGATGTATTTGTGAGCGTCGGTGGCGCCAAAGCGCTTGCACAGATCGACGCCTTCGTTGATCACGACGCGATAGGGAATATCGAGGCGATGCTGCAGCTCGTACATGCCGATCATCAGAATCGCGGACTCGACCGGATCGAGCTGCTCGAGTGGCCGATCTACGAACGGCGTCAGGGCGCCGGTGATGGCCGCATTGCGCCCGATACATTGGGTGACCAGCTCGACGAAATGATCTTCGTCGACGCCCGCCGAATCCTCGCTTTCCAGGTACTGCCGCTTGATCTCGACCGCCTCCTGCTGGGTCAGCTGCCATTGATACAACGCCTGCATGGCCAGCTTGCGAGCCAGCGAACGGGCGCGCGAGCCGGTGCCACGAGCGATGAGTTTGGGAGCTTCGTCGGTCATCAAGCTTCGATCTTGCGCAGCAGGTTGGCGAGCTCGATGGCGGTGACCGCCGCGTCCGCGCCCTTGTTGCCGGCCTTGGTGCCGGCGCGCTCGACCGCCTGCTCGATGGTGTCGGTGGTCAGCACGCCGAAGGACACCGGAATGCCCGTGTCGTTGGCCACTCGAGCGAGACCGCCGGCGCATTCGCCTGCGACGTAGTCGAAGTGCGCCGTCGCGCCTTTGATCACCGCGCCCAGCGCGATGATGGCGTCAAAACGCTTGCTCAGCGCCAGCCTGCGGGCCACCACTGGCAAGTCGAATGCGCCCGGCGCACGCACGATTTCGATCTGCTTGTCGCTGGCGCCATGGCGGCGCAGCGAATCGACCGCCCCTTTCACCAGCTGATCGACGATGAACTCATTGAAGCGCGAGGCCAGGATGGCGAAGCGCAGCTCGCGACATTGCAGGTCGCCTTCGAGAGTCTTGATGGATTCCATGGGGAGATGGATGGGCGGCAATGGTCGGGTGGCACAGTATACCAGCACGAGGGGACATCCCCCATGGCCGGCGCGCGAGGACGCCCTGCTCCGAGAAGTCAATCTGCCCTGTTTGCGAGGAAAAAAATAGAGAAATTCAATTCCCCCTCCCGTTCACGGGAGGGGGTTAGGGGGTGGGTCTTCCTGGCATCTCAAGCTCACCCGTCGACGTATTCGACGACTTCCAGGTCGAAACCCGACAGTCCATGCATGTGCTTGGGCGCCGACAACACCCGCATCCGGCTCACGCCCAGGTCTCGCAGGATCTGCGCTCCGATACCGTAGGTCCGCAGCACCTCCGGTCCGACATGGCGCGGCGTATGCGCCGTCTCCGGCTGGCTGATGGCAGCCACCGCTTCCATCAGGTCCCGCGGCGTTTCATCGGGGCGCAGGATGACGATCACGCCGTTGCCTTCCTTCGAGACGCGAGCCATGGCCGAGCGCAGCGGCCAGCCGAGCGCCGGCTCATGGATGCCCACGACATCGCCCAGCGTGTTCTTCAGATGCACGCGAACCAGCGGCGGCTTGCCGGGATCCAACTGGCCCGCCACCAGCGCCAGGTGCACGGTGCGATTGACGTGATCCTCGTAGCAATACATGCGGAATGCGCCGAACTCCGTCTGCACCTGCTGCTCGGAGATGCGCTCCACCGAGCGCTCCTTCTCCAGCCGATAGCGAATCAGGTCGGCGATGGTGCCGATCTTGAGCCCATGCTGCTGAGCGAACTTTTCCAGATCGGGCCGGCGCGCCATGGTGCCGTCGTCGTTCAAGATCTCGACGATGGCGGCGGCCGGCTCGCAACCGGCGAGGCGCGTCAGATCGCAACCGGCTTCGGTGTGACCCGCACGGGTCAGCACCCCACCCGCCTGCGCCATCACAGGAAAGATGTGGCCCGGTTGGCGCAGATCTTCCGGCTTCGCATCACGACGCACGGCGGCGCGAATCGTCGCCGCTCGGTCGTGCGCCGAGATGCCAGTCGTCACGCCCTCGGCGGCTTCGATGGACAACGTGAAATTGGTGCGATGGTCGGCGTGCGTTTCGCTCACCATCAACGGCAGGCGCAGTTGTTTGCAACGATCGCGCGTCAAGGTGAGACAGATCAGGCCGCGTGCATAGCGGACCATGAAATTCACATCCTCGGGCCGGACGAACTCGCCCGCCATCACCAGGTCGCCTTCGTTCTCCCGATCTTCATCGTCCATGATGATGACCATTTTGCCGGCGCGAATGTCGGCCAGGATCTCATCGATAGTATTCAGCTTCATGCGGGTCTCGAATCTCAAACCGGAGCGTTCAGTCGTTCCAGATAGCGCGCGATGATATCCACTTCCAGATTCACGCGCGTGCCGGCGCGATATTCGTTCAGCGTGGTGACTTCGAGCGTGTGCGGAATCAAATTCACAGAGAAGCGCGCGCCTTCGACGTCGTTCACCGTCAGGCTGACGCCGTCGATGCAGACGGAGCCCTTGCGCGCAATGTAACGAGCGAGCGGCACGGGCGCTTCGAACTGCACTCGAATGGAACGTGCATCGTTGACACGATCGACGACGCTTGCGATGCCGTCGACGTGGCCAGTGACATAGTGGCCGCCTAGCGGCTGGCCGGCGCACAGCGCCTTTTCCAGGTTGAGTCGCTGGCCGGCGGCCCACTGGCCCAGCGTCGTCACGTTCAATGTTTCCAAGGAAGCGTCGGCGGCGAAGGCGTCGCCTTCGATGCGCGTCACGGTCAGGCAGCAACCGCTGCAGCTGATGCTGTCGCCGATGGCGACCGACTTCAGATCCAGACCGGGTGCGCCGATCAGTAACTCGACATCGCCCCCGCGTGGCGTGACCGCCCGCACTTCGCCGACAGACTGGACTATTCCGGTGAACATCTTTTGATGTGACTGATGACTGGTGACTGATGACTGGTCAGAGACAACGGCGTAGAACCAATCGCGCCTCAGCGCCGATCCGGTCGATGGACTGGATTGTATAACGTTGTGCTTGATTCAGCGCTGCTAGCGGCGGAAGCGTCGCCATGGCGCGCGCGTCCGGGCCGAGCAGCATGGGAGCAATGTAGGCAATGATCTCGTCGGCGAGGCCGAGCTGCAGAACTCGGCCGACCAGCGTGGGGCCAGCCTCGACCAGCACGTCGTTGCACATCCGCCGCCCCAGTTCTCGCAGCACGAAATCCAGATCGATGCGGCCGAACGGATCCAGCTCGGCCGTGATCACTTGCGCGCCGGCCCGGCGCAATTCGTCCGCAGCGGCATCAACCTTCGCAGAGGACGACGCCTGCCCGGCGTCCTCTGAATCTTTCTTTGCAGACGCCAATTCGGCATCGCCGGTGGGTACGGAATTTTCGCTCGCAGAGGACGACGCCTGCCCGCCCGCGGCGGCCGAAGCATCGGTGCGTGGGCCCGTGCCCGCGCCGGTGAAGATCAATGTTTCTCCGGGCAGCTTCAACATGGCCGCACTCGGCGGCATACGCAGCTTGGTGTCGAGCACGACGCGCATCGGCTGACGGCCGAGCATATCGATGGACGGATCGCGCACATTCAACTGCGGATCATCGGCGAGCACCGTATCCACGCCCGTCAAAACCGCGCTCATTCGCGAGCGCAGCCGCTGCACATCCGCCCGCGCGGCCGCACCAGTGATCCATTTACTTTCGCCGCTGGCGAGTGCGATGCGACCATCCAGACTGATCGCGGATTTCACAACGAGCCGCGGCAGGCCGGTGATCATTCTTTTCTCGAAGCCGAGATTCAGCTCGCGCGCCGCCTCTTCCAGCAAGCCGACCTGCACTTCGATGCCAGCAGCCTCCAATTGACGCACGCCATCGCCGCTCACCTTCGGGTTCGCATCGAGCACGCCGATGACCACGCGGCGCACGCCGGCGCGAATCAGCGCATCGGTGCACGGCGGCGTCTTGCCATGAAACGAATGAGGTTCGAGCGTGACATACGCGGTCGCGCCTCGAGCCGCAGCCCCTGCGGCCTGCAAAGCCAGCGGCTCCGCATGCAACTCGCCTGCTTTGCGATGCCAGCCCTCACCGACGATGCGCTCGCCTTGAGTCACGATACAGCCAACGCAGGGATTGGGCGGCGTGGTGTGACGACCGAGCGAGGCGAGCTCGATCGCCCGCTGCATCATTCGCTCGTCGAAACTCGAAAACATGACTATTTCTTCTTGTCGCCGCCCGTCCAGAGCGGCAACTGACCTTCGGTATCGCGCACTCGTGCGCGCATGCGCTCGATCTCTTCCCGAAACGCTTCCACGTCCTGGAAGCTGCGATACACCGAGGCGAAACGCACGTACGCCACTTCATCCAGCGAGTGCAGCTCTTCCATTGCCATCTCGCCGATCATGCGAGCCGGCACTTCGCGCTCGCCGAGCGCGCGCAACTTGTGACAGATATGCGCGACGGCGGCATCCAGCCCCTCGCTCGCCACCGGCCGTTTTTCCAGCGCCTTGAGCAGGCTGTTGCGCAGCTTCTGCTCATCGAACGGCTCCCGGCTGGCGTCGCTCTTGATGATGCGAGGCATGACCAGCTCGGCGGTCTCGAAGGTGGTGAAGCGCTCGCCGCACTCCAGACATTCGCGGCGGCGGCGAATCTGCTGCCCTTCGCCCGCCAGCCGCGAATCGATCACCTTGGTTTCCTCGTGATTGCAAAACGGACAATGCATAGGCTGCCGAAGAAACCCGTCGTTCCTTGTTACTTCGCCTGCGCGTACACCGGGAACTTACGGCAGATCTCCTCCACCTTGGCCCGCGTCCTGTTGACCGCGGCCTCGCTGCCGTTCTCATCCAGGATGTCCGCAATCCAGTTCGCCACTTCGGTCATCTCCGCTTCCTTGAAGCCGCGCGTGGTCGACGCCGGCGTGCCGATGCGCAAACCGCTGGTCACAAACGGCGAACGCGGATCGTTCGGCACCGCGTTCTTGTTCACCGTGATGTGAGCACGCCCCAGCGCCGCGTCCGCATCCTTGCCCGTGATGTCACGCCCGATCAGATCCAGCAGGAACAAGTGATTGTCGGTGCCGCCAGACACGACCTTGTAGTTGCGCTTGATGAACGCGGCAGCCATGGCGCGCGCATTCGCGACCACCTGCTTCTGGTACTCCACGAAGTCCGGCTGCAACGCTTCGAGCAGCGCCACCGCCTTGGCGGCGATCACGTGCATCAGCGGGCCTCCCTGCGTGCCCGGGAACACGAGGGAGTTGAGCTTCTTCTGAACCTCTTCGTTTTCGCGCGCGAGGATCAGACCACCACGCGGACCGCGCAGCGTCTTGTGAGTGGTCGTCGTCGTCACGTCCGCAATCTGCACCGGGTTCGGATAGACGCCGGCCGCGACCAGGCCAGCGACGTGCGCCATGTCGACCAGGAAGTAAGCGCCGACGCTGTCGGCGATCTTGCGGAAACGTTCCCAATCGACAACGCGCGAGTACGCGGAGAAGCCGGCGACGATCAGCTTGGGCCGATGCTCGTTGGCGAGGCGCTCGACCTGCTCGTAGTCGATTTCACCCGTCGCGGGGTTCAAGCCGTACTGCACGGCTTTGAACAGCTTGCCCGAGAAATTCACCTTGGCGCCGTGGGTCAGGTGCCCGCCATGATCCAGGCTCATGCCGAGGATGGTGTCGCCGGCGTTGATCAGCGCCAGATACGCGGCGGCGTTGGCCTGCGAGCCGGAGTGCGGCTGCACGTTGGCGTAAGCGGCGCCGAACAGTTTCTTGGCCCGATCGATGGCCAGCTGCTCGGCCACGTCGACGTATTCGCAGCCACCGTAGTAGCGCTTGCCCGGATAGCCCTCGGCGTATTTGTTGGTCAGCACCGAGCCTTGCGCTTCGAGCACCCGAGGGCTGGCGTAGTTCTCGGAAGCGATCAGCTCGATGTGGGCTTCCTGGCGGCGGCGCTCGGAGTCCAGGGCAGCCTGCAATTCCGGGTCGAAGCCGGCGATGGTGGCGTTGGCGGGGAACATGGATACCTCGGCAGTGGGGGCGCCGATTGTACGGGAAACCGGCTGTGCTAGCCGAGGCAGCTGCACTGGAAACGAGCAGCCACGGGCATTTGCAAAGCCCGGGGAGTCAGCGGGCCGCGATTTCCCCGACGGATCCCTGCTGCGCTTGGCTGTCCAGGAATGCGCCGACGACGCCAGTCCACGCCCGAGCCAGGTTCTGGCGGTTGTAGCCACCGCCGCCCATCCCGACCACACGGCCGTGGCCGAGTTCGTCGGCGATCACGCACAAGCGGGCGGCGGCATGGGCGTGCGCCGCTTCGGTAAATCGCAAATGGGTGATGGGATCGCCCGCCAGACTGTCCGCGCCACACTGGAGCAGGATGAATTCGGGCTTGCCCGCCAGCAGATATTCCTCGACGCGGGCCCAGGCCAGGTGGAATTCATCGTCTTCCGCCCCGGGCGCCAGCGGGATATTGAGCTTGGTGCCGCGGGCCGGCCCTGCTCCGGTCTCCTCGGCCCGACCCGTGCCCGGATACAGATATCGGCCATCCTCATGCAGGTCGGCGAACAGCAGGTCCGGGTCGTCCTCGAAGGCATAGAACACGCCGTCGCCATGGTGAGCGTCGATATCGACATAAGCGATGCGTTTGAGCTGGTGCTTGCGTCGCAGGTAATGAACCGCGACACCGCAATCGTTGAAGACACAGAACCCCGCGGCTCGCTCGGGAGCGGCATGGTGCAGACCGCCGATGGGAATGAAGGCGCGCCGCGCCGTGCCGGCCATGACCGCCTCGACCGCGGTCAAGGTGCCGCCCACGACATGGCTGGCTGCCTCGTAGACGCCGCGAAATGCCGGCGTGTCGCCTGCGTCCAGATAGCCGTGACCCGTCACTGAACGCTCACGAACCAGGTCCACATAGGCCGCGAGATGGAACCATTCCAGTTCTTCGCGAGTGGCTGGACGCGCACTGGCCCGAAGCACTCGCCCATCCATGCCGCGCTTGTGCAACTCGCGCATGAACGCTTCGTGCCGATCGGTCCCAAACGGGTGTCCGTCGCCAAAACCATAGCGCGCGATTTCGTCCCCCGACACGAGCAGGACACGACAGGTGGGGTCGTTCACGGCGGAAGCACCCGGGCGGCGGACATCGGATCCTGCGAGGAATGTTTGGTAAGGCTCACTGTACCCGGAAATTCGCTGCGAGATCCACACCGGCGTCACTACGCAGCGCGGCGAGCTGGCCCGTTTACTTGCGAGGCGGCTTGGTTCGTTTGATCGCGGCCTGCATCAGCACGATCATGGTGATGGGCGCGGTGAACACCATGAACACCGTGATCAGCAGTTCATGAATGACGGGCCGATGCGCCAGGGCCGAGGCGATCAGCATCGAAGCCAGCAACACGCAGCCCACGCCGAGACTGTTGCCCATCGAAACGCTGTGGATGCGCATGAAGAAATTGGGCAGGCGCAGCAGGCCGATCGAACCGATCAACGTGAGCAATCCGCCAACGATCAGCAGTACGGCGGCGGGCAAGGCTGCCCACAACGGAAGCTCCGGCATCATGGCTCGATGACCTCGCCTCGATATAGAAACATCGCCAGCGACGCCGAGCCGACGAAGCCGAACAACGCGATCAGCATGGCGACTTCGAAGTGCACGCTGGACGTCCAGCGCACCCCGAACAGCAGCAGCGTGAGCATGCCGTTGATATAAAGCGTATCGAATGCGAGCACGCGGTCCTGCGCGGTCGGACCTCGCATGATGGCGATGGCAGCATTAACCATCGCCACCGCGAAACACAGCTGCGCGAACCACACCGCCGCGTTCACCATGGTGCTCATTCGGAGCGCTCCCCTTCGAAGATCTGGATGAGTGGCCGCTCGTAACGGGTTTTGATGGTTCGGATCCACGCGTCCGGATCCTGCAGATCGAGCACGTGCAATCTCAGCATCGAGGAGTCCTTGGCCAGGCCCGACCAGACGGTGCCGGGGGTGGCCGTCAGGATCATGGCCAGCACCGACAGGCCGTGCGGGTCGCGCAGGTCCAGCGGGATGTCCAGAAACTCGGACTTCACGGTGCGCCCGCCGGTCAAGCCGAGCACGACCCGGCCCACGGCGATGTTCGACTTGATGATGTCGATCAGCACCATGAGCGCCAGCCGGATCGCAACGTGCCAGCGCTTGGGGCGCGGCCGCACCGGGCGCAGTTTCTGAAACGACAGCACCATGCCGAAGCCCACCGCCAGGCCCAGCAGGATGTGACCCGGCGACAGCGACTCGGTGAGCACCAGCCACAGCACCGCAAGTCCCAATGGAAACAACACCGGGATGCGCATCATAGCGACGCCTCCTCGGCCGGAATCACTGCGCGGATATATGCATCGGGCTGATGCAGCCAGTCCGCCGCGAGATCCAGATATTCCATGATGGGACCGGCGACCACCGTCATGGTCACGCACAGCAGGACCAGAAACGCGACCGGCGCGGCTTCGATGATTCGCAGCCTCGGGGTGATGCGACCGCTGAACCAGAAGGAGCGGATACCGCGACTCGTCAGAGCGACCAAGCCGGCGAAGCCGGTGGCCAGCAAGGACACGATCAGCAGCCATGCGTCCAGCGACGACTCATCCATCGCCGGGCCGAGCAACACCGAGACCAGCGAGAACTTGGCGAGGAAGCCCACCAGCGGCGGCAGACCGGTCGTGAGAATCACGCAGATGACGAATGCCATGCCTAGAAACGCAAGCGCCGCTGGAATGGCAACACCGACTTCCTCCAGCTCATTCTCGGCGAGCTCGGCTTCCTGAGGGTCACCGGCCATGAAAGCGCTGTAGGTCGTGGGCTGCGGCGCCATTGTTTCCACGCCACCGTTGACGCGCAGCCTCTCGGTCATGCCCGCGATCAGAAAGAAAGCAGTGCCGGCGGGCACCGACGCGATGAGATACAGCAGCGCCGGCGCAACCGCCGAAGTGATGCCCAACGCGAACACCGAGAGCAAGGTGCCGGAGGAGACGATCACGTAGAACGCCACCAGTCGGCTCAGCTGCCGGGCCGCGAGCATGCCGACGATACCGAACCACATGGTGGCCACCGTGCCATAGAACAGCCATGGCCCGGAGAACGGCGCGGGCGCTTCGGGCTGTGACAACAAGGAGCCCAAGCGCAACATCGCGTACACACCCACCTTGGTCAGGATGGCAAACATCGCCGCGGCCGGCGGGCTGGCTGCGGTATATGTCGACGGCAACCAGAAGTTGAGCGGCCAGATGCCCGCCTTGATGAGAAAGGCGACGCCGAGCACGCCCACGCCGGCTTCGAACACGGTGCGATCCGCCGGCGGCAACTCGGCCCAACGCGCGCCGAGATCGGCCAGGTTCAACGTGCCTGCCGCGCCATACATCAAGGCCACGCCGATCAGGAAGATCAGCGACGATGTGAGATTCACCGCCACGTAATGCAAGCCGGCCTTGACGCGCACCGCATTCGAACCGTGCATCAGCAGACCATACGAGGCGGCCAGCAGGATCTCGAAGAACACGAACAGGTTGAACAGATCGCCGGTGAGAAAGGCGCCGTTCAGTCCCATCAACAGGAACTGCAGCATCGAGTGATAGTGCACGCCGACCCGATCCCAACGCGCCAGAGAATAAACATGGACTGGCAGGGCGATGGCCGCGCCCAGCGCCAACATCAGCGCCGACAGCCGGTCGACCACCAGCACGATGCCGAACGGCGCGACCCAGCCGCCGAGCACGTAGACCTCCACCCCATGCTCGAGCAGCCCTGGCTGAGGCACGACCAGGCGATAGAGCATGTAGGCCGCGACCGCGACCTGCCCCAAGGTCGAGAACAATGCGATCGATGGACGCAGCACCGTCCGGGACTGCGGCATGAACAACAGCAGCGAACCGGCCACCAGCGGCAGGATGATGGGCAGAACCGGCAGATGCTCCAGCCAGTTCATTCCTTCTTCTCCACGCCGTCGACGTGATCGGTGCCGGTGAAGCCGCGCGAGGCGATCAACATCACCAGGAACAGCGCGGTGGTCGCGAAGCCGATGACGATGGCGGTCAGCACCAGCGCCTGCGGGATCGGATCGTCATAGCGCGACGCATCGAACGCCGCGGTCGGATCGATCAACGGCGGCCGGTTCAGCGTCAGACGTCCCATCGCGAAAATAAACAAGTTGGTGGCGTAAGACAGCAGCGCCAGGCCCAGAATCACCTGGAAGGTACGCGGGCGCAGCACCAGCCACACGCCGCAGGCGCAAAAGATGCCGATGGCCAGAGCGTAGATCAGCTCCATCAGCGAACCATCCTGATACTGGTCATCTGTTCGGCCTCCGCCATGCGTCGATAGCTGCGCAACGACTGGTGCGCCAACGCAATCAGCATCAAGGTGGTGGTTCCCACCACCAGCATGTAAACGCCCAAATCGAAGATCAGCACGGTGGACAGATGCAGCTTGCCGAGCACCGGCAAGCTCGGCTCCCACTCCAGCGCCGACAGGAACGGTTGCGCAGCGAACCAGGCCAGCATTCCAGCGCCCGCCGCGCACAGCAAGCCGCCGCCTATCCAATACAGCGGATGAATGCGCATGCGCGACTCGACCCACAACGTCCCGTTCACCAGGTATTGCACGATGAAGCCAGTGGCCATCACCAGCCCGCCGACGAAGCCGCCGCCCGGCTCGTTATGCCCGCGCAGCAGGAAGTACACCGAGACCACGCCCGCCATCGGCAGGACCAAACGTCCCAGCACTGCGGGCGCGAGCATCGCTCCGGTGGGCAGAGCTGCGCTCGGATCGCTTGGCTCGCGGGCCCCGTCGCGCTTCTCCGAAGATGTGGTCATGACTTCGGGGGCGGGTCGGAATCGCCGTAATAGCTTGTAGATGGTCAACGCGACGATGCCGAGCACTGTGATCTCGCCGAATGTATCGAAGCCGCGGAAGTCCACCAGAATGACATTGACGATGTTCTGTCCGCCGCCGCCCGGCAACGCGTTGGCCACGATGAAATCCTTGATGCCAGGTCCGGCCGGACGCATGAGCACGGCATAGGCCAGCGTCGCAAGCCCCGCGCCCGCGAGGATGGCCAGTGTGGCGTCACGAACGCGGCGAGCGCGCGCACGCGGACGATTTCGATTCTGCAACTCCAGCGGCAGACGCTTGGGCATCCAGCGCAGCCCCAGCAGCAGCAGCACCGTCGTCACCACTTCCACGCTCACCTGGGTGAGCGCCAGATCCGGCGCCGAGAACCAGGCAAACGTCAGCGATGTGACCAGCCCCGCGCAGCCGACCATGATCAGCGCGGCCAGGCGATGAAACTTCGCCTGCAATGCTGCACCGATGGCGCACGCCGAGCCCACCAGCCACATCAAGGCGAACGCGACATCGATTCGAGTCCAGCCGCCGCGCAAATCGAACTGCAGGCGACCGACGGTGGCCACCGTGGCAGCCGATATCACAGAGACGACGATCAAGGCGAGTTGGGTTTGCAGTCGCGTCGAGGAGATCGTCCGCACCACCAGGGTGGCCGCACGGACCAGCGAGATGTGCGAGACGTGGAAAGCGCGCTTGCCGTCGAAGCGACGGAACACCGGCGTCAACGCGCCGATCGGATGCCCCTTGCGCGTCAGCCAGAAATAAATGGTCAGACCGCCGATGAACGCCGCCGCGCTCATCAGCAACGGCGTATTCAAGCCGTGCCACACGGCGAGGCTGTAGGTCGGCATGCGCTCGGCGCCAAGGATCGAACGAGTCGCATGATCGAGCATCGGCCCCACGGTTCGCCCGGGCAGCGTGCCGACCAACAGACACAGCAACACCAGCGTGGCGCTCGGCAGCAGCATGAGGCGCGTTGGCTCATGCGGCTCGCGCGGCATTTCGCCCGGCGATCCGAAAAACACCTGACGGATGAAGCGGGCCGAGTACGCGACGCTGAACATGCCGGCCACCGTGGCGGTAGCCGGCAAGGCGATACGCACCCAGAGCGCTTCGCCAGCGAAAATGGTCTCGGCGAAGAACATCTCCTTGGACAGGAAGCCGTTCAGCAGCGGCACACCCGCCATGGCCGCGGCGGCGACCATCGCCAGGGTCGCGGTGATCGGCATGGCCTGATACAAACCGCCCAGTCGCTGCAGGTCGCGAGTGCCGGTCTCGTGGTCCACGATGCCGGCGGCCATGAACAGCGAGGCCTTGAACGTGGCGTGATTGAACATGTGGAACACGGCCGCCACCAGCGCGAGCGGGCTGTTCATGCCCAACAGCAGCGTGATCAATCCAAGGTGACTGATGGTGGAGTAAGCGAGCACTCCCTTCATATCGCGCTGGAAGGTTGCCGCGTAGGCGCCGAGCAGCAGGGAGGCGAGGCCCGCGCTACAGACGATGGCGAACCACAGATCGCCGCCGGAGAGCACCGGCCACAGACGCGCCAACAGGAACACGCCGGCCTTGACCATGGTCGCCGAGTGCAGGTAGGCGGACACCGGCGTCGGCGCCGCCATGGCGCGCGGAAGCCAGAAGTGAAATGGAAACTGCGCGCTCTTGGTGAATGCGGCGAGCAGCACCAGCACGATGATGGCGGGGTAAAGCGCGTGCTCGTGAATGGTCTGCGTCGCCGCGACCACCTCGTCCAACTCATATCCGCCCGCGATATGACCGAGCATCAGCACGGCCGCGAGCAAACATGTGCCGCCCGCCGCGGTCACCGTCAACGCCATGCGCGCCCCGGCACGCGCATCGGGGCGGTGATACCAATACGCAATGAGCACGAATGAAGTGAAGCTGGTCAGCTCCCAGAACACCACCAGCTGAATCAGATTGCCCGACAGCACCACCCCGAGCATCGAGCCCATGAACGCCAGCAGGAACGCGAAGAAGCGCGGTACGGGATCGGCCGGCGACATGTAATAGCGCGCATAGACCACCACCAGCGCGCCGATCACCGTCACCATCATGGCGAACATCCATGAGAAGCCGTCGAGTCTCAGCCCGAAGGTGAGACCGAACTGCGGCAACCAGTCGACCGCGACCCGCACCACGCGACCGTCGGCCACGTCGGGGTACTTGGTCGCCAGCAAGCTCGCGCAGGCAATCGCGATCGCAGCCGCGAGCCACGCCTCCAGATTACGGGCGTTGGCTCGAAGCAGCGCCGCGCCCAGTGCGCCGACGAATGGAAGTAACAGGATGAGATAGAGCGCCATCAGGCGCACAGATACATGATCGAACCGGAGTTGACCAGACGTTTCGATTCAGCAGTTTCGTGCCTCGGCGGCGACGCCTCTAACCAGGCACGATCGCCACATCGCAGACCGCGCGCTCGATGGTTCGGCGTGACACGCTGCCCAACAGAAATTCCGAGAACCACGACCTGCCCTGCTTGCCCATCACGATCAGATTGCTTTGCAGCTCGTCGGCTCGCGTGCAAATGGCCACACGGGGATCGCCCAGCTCGACGCGTGATCGAACATCCTTCACGTCCGGAGCGCGCGCCAGGAGCTCGCACAGCGCCGCTTCCGCCTCCAGCTGCAAGGTATGTCGATAGCTCTTGATCGCCTCCTCGGTCACGCCGGCACTCCGCAGCCGACCTTCGTACGGACTGTCATACGCATGAAAGACGTGCAAGGTGGCTCGCGGCGCCAGCGCGCGTGCAAACCTCACTGCCTGCAAGGAGCTAGCGGAGAAGTCCACGGGCACCAGCACGCACTCATATGAGAGGGCGGCTTCCTGCTTCGCGATCAGCAGGGGCGAGCGGACGCGACGAGCGATTCGCTCGGCGCTGGAGCCGAGCAGAAAGTCCTTGGCGGGGTTCAATCCTCTGGGACCCAAGACCACCAGGTCCGCATCGGCCGCCACCGCCAGCAACGTGTCGGTGACATCGCCCTCCTCGATCCGACACTCGGCGGTGGGCCCGCCCGCCTTGGCGACATCTTCGGCGAGCGACTGCACGGCTTGCGTGGCTTCGGCGATCATCGCGGCGCCGATCGGCGGGGCGGTCGGCAACAGCTTCTGCAGAGCATTGGCCGAGGCCGCGTTCACAACGTGCAACAACTGCAGACTGGCGTCGTGCTCCCGCGCGAGCCTGCCGGCCCGTAACGCTGCGCGGTGCGCATACATCGACAGATCGGTGGCGGCGACGATCTTCCGGATTGTGGCGCTCACATACTTTCCTCTCGCAGTGCCGGGCGATAGCCCACGCGCGACGCGGTCTGCCGACGCTGACTGCGCCAGCGTTGCACAAGTTTCTCCAGTTCCGCCACCACGAACACCAACAGGCCCGCGGCCAACACCCGCCCCCATTCGGCGAGCCCGAGCCCGCTCGAGCCGAACACCGCCTGCAATGGCTCCCAATAGGTGAACAGCAATTGCAGGCTCGCGCAGACCGCGATTGCCGCCAGCACATAGCAATTGCCGAACAGCCCCTCACGAGACAGCACCGAGGCGTGAATGAAGCGGCTGTTCAGCAGATAGAACATTTCACTCATCACCACCGCGTTCACCGCCATCGTGCGGGCAGTCTCCAGGGACGAGCCGCGTTCAATCTCCCACAGGAACAGGCCCAGGGCGCCGATCATCATCAACGTCGACACCATGAGAATGCGCCAGATGAAAAAGCCCGACAGCAGGCGCTCGCGCGCGTCGCGCGGCGGCCGTAGCATCACGTCGTGCTCCGCCGCCTCGAACGCAAGCGCGAGCCCGAGCGTGCTCGAGGTCACCATGTTGATCCACAGGATCTGCGCCGCCGTCATGGGCAAGGTCAGCTCGAACAGGATCGCCGCCACCACCACCAGCGCTTCACCGCCATTGGTGGGCAACATGAAAAGAATGAACTTCTTGATATTGTCGTAAACGGCGCGGCCCTCGCGGATCGCCCTGCCGATGGTGGCGAAGTTGTCATCCGCGAGCACCATGTCGGCGGCTTCCTTGGCGGCGTCCGTTCCCTTGCGCCCCATGGCGACGCCGATGTCGGCTCGCTTGAGCGCTGGCGCGTCGTTGACGCCATCGCCGGTCATTGCAGCGATCTCTCCATTGGCCTGCAATGCTCGCACCAGACGCAGCTTGTGCTCGGGGCTGGCTCGGGCATACACGTCGATGCCTTGAACCGCCTCACGCAGCGCTGCATCGTCCATCACTTCCACTTCGGCGCCGGTGAGCGCAGGCGCGCCGCGACCGATCCCGAGCTGAGCGCCGATCGCCCGCGCGGTATCGGCGTGATCACCGGTGATCATCTTCACTCGCACACCCGCCGCATGGCACTCGGCCACCGCCGCGATCGCTTCCTCGCGCGGCGGATCAATCATGCCCAACAATGCGAGCAGCGTGCAGCCCTGCTCGACATCATCGTATGTCACATCGACTTGCGATCGGGCGAGTGGCTTGCGGGCGAGCGCGAGGATGCGCATGCCACGCGCGGCGAGATCGGTAATCTGGCGCCGCCAATAGTAGGCGTCGACATCCGCCAGGCCATTGCGATCCAGCTGCGCCGAGCACTTGCTCAGGATCACCTCCGGCGCGCCTTTCAGATAAACAATCGCGTGGCCGCGATGATCCTCGTGCAGGCTCGCCATGAAGCGGCGCTCGGATTCGAACGGAATCGCATCCGTCCGTTTCATTGCAGAGCGCTCGAGTTTCGAGCCCGGCCTTGGCGGCAAACGTCAGCAGCGCGCCCTCGGTGGGATCGCCGGCGATGCGCCATGCATTCCGATCCGAATAGAGCGATGCATCGTTGCACAGCACGGCGCAACGGACGGTCTCGAGCAGAATCGAATCCTGCTCCGCCGTGATCGGCGCTTCGGAGCAATATATGGCGCCGGTGGGCGCATAGCCGACGCCGCTCACTTCGAACACCCCGGACGCGGCGACCATTCGCTGCACTGTCATTTCGTTCTTGGTGAGCGTGCCGGTCTTGTCCGAGCAAATCACCGTGACGGCGCCCAGCGCTTCGACAGCGGGCAACTTGCGAACAATGGCGTGCCTGCGCGCCATGCGTTGCACCCCCAGCGCCAGGGTGACCGTCATGATGGCCGGCAATCCTTCCGGGATGGCCGAAGCCGCAAGCGCAACGACCATCATGAACATCTCGCTCATGCCATGCCCGCGCAACCACACGCCGAGCACGAAGGTCGCGGCCGAGAGCAGCAGAATGCCGCCGGCCAGCCAGCGGCTGAACTGTGCGATCTGACGGACCAATGGCGTCGATACTTCCTCGACACGCGCGATCATCACGCCGATGCCGCCGAGTTCAGTACGCACGCCAGTGCCGACCACCACGCCGGTGGCGCTGCCTGATGCGATGAGCGAGCCGGAATAGAGCATGCTCCGTCGCTCGGCGAGGACGGCAGACTCAGGCGCCGGCTCCGATGACTTCGCGACCGTCACCGATTCGCCGGTCAGCAGCGACTCGTCGACGCGCAGATTCTTCGCAACGAGAATGCGCAGGTCCGCCGGAACGCGGTCGCCGGAGGCGACCACGACGACATCGCCCGGCGTCAATGTTTCTGCCGGGACATCGACCCGCTCGCCGTCGCGTATCGCCATCGCGTGCGGCGACAGCATCTGGCGAATGGCGTCGAGCGCGGTCTCCGCCTTGCCATCCTGAATGAAGCCGATCACCGCGTTGACGATCACTGCCGCGAGCAGCACGGCGGTGTCGATCCAATGCCTCATCGCGAGGGTGATGACGGCCGCGGCGAGCATCACGTAGATCAACACATTGTGAAATTGATGCAGGAAGCGCAGCCAGGCCGGGCGCCGGGCCGGCTCGGGCAGCATATTCGGCCCGAATCGCGCCAGGCGCGCAGCAGCCTCTCGTGCGGTCAGTCCGACGCGCGCATCCGTGCCCAGCGTCTGCACCACCTCGGTGGATTCTCGTGCGTGCCAGGCCTGGTCGGACTGCGGCGACGGGTGCGTCGTCGGCGATCGGTCGCCCTCGGCCCACGTTCTGCTCGGTTTCAGAATCCTCATGGGTCACACACCTTGCCGGCAATCGGCCGGCGGGGGCACTCGGGGAAGCTGCTAGGCGCTAAGGGATTCTGAGTGGCCGGTGACCGCGCGGCGATCCGCAAGCGCGCCGATCCCCTGTATCATGCAGGGCCATTTCGGCGCTTGTCGGCTGCCAGCTCTTGTCAGATCCGGGGCCGCAGCCACACAGCCACAGGCATAGCCAAGCACAGAGAGTTCAATGGCCCAATTCATCTACACCATGAATCGCGTCTCCAAGGTCGTGCCGCCCAAGCGCGTCATCCTGCGAGACATCTCCCTGTCGTTTTTTCCAGGCGCCAAGATCGGCGTGCTGGGCTTGAACGGCTCGGGTAAATCCACGCTCCTGCGCATCATGTCGGGCGAGGACAAGGAGATCGACGGCGAGGCCCGTCCGCAGCCCGGCATCAAGATCGGCTTCCTGAAACAGGAGCCGGGGCTCGATCCCAACAAGGACGTGCGCGGCAACGTGCTCGAAGGCGTGGGGGAAGTGCAGGCGCTGATCGATCGCTTCAACGCGGTCAGCGACAAGTTCGCCGATCCCGATCTCGATCCGGACGAAATGACCAAGCTGCTCGATGAGCAGGCCAAGCTGCAGGACGCGATCGACGCCAAGGGCGGCTGGGAGCTGGAGCGCACGCTGGAAGTCGCCGCCGACGCCCTGCGCCTGCCGCCGTGGGATGCGGATGTCACCAAGATCTCCGGTGGCGAGCGCCGTCGGGTGGCGTTGTGCCGTCTGCTGTTGTCGAAGCCGGACATGCTGCTGCTCGATGAGCCCACCAACCATCTGGACGCCGAGTCGGTGGCGTGGCTGGAACGTTTCCTCGAGCAATATCCCGGCACGGTGATCGCCGTGACCCACGATCGTTACTTCCTCGACAACGTCGCCGGCTGGATCCTGGAGCTGGACCGCGGCCACGGCATCCCCTGGCAGGGCAACTACTCCTCCTGGCTCGACCAGAAGGAAAAGCGCCTCGCGATGGAAGAGAAACAACAGGAAGGCCTGCGCAAGACGCTGGAGCGCGAACTGGAGTGGGTGCGCTCGAATCCGAAGGCGCGCCAGGCCAAGAGCAAGGCGCGCATGCAGCGTTATGAGGAAATGGCCTCGCAGGAATTCCAGAAGCGCAACGAGACCAACGAGATTTACATCCCGCCCGGCCCACGCCTGGGCGAGCTGGTGATCGAGGCCAACAGCCTGAAAAAGGGCTTCGGCGATCGTCTGCTGTTCGACAATCTGAGCTTCAATCTGCCGGCCGGCGGCATCGTCGGCGTGATCGGCCCGAACGGCGCCGGCAAGACCACGCTGTTCCGCATGCTCACCGGCCAGGAGAAACCGGATGCGGGCGAGATCCGAATCGGTCCGTCGGTGCAGCTGGCGTACGTGGATCAATCGCGCCAGTCGCTGACCGACAGCAACACGGTGTGGCAGGAGATTTCGGGCGGTCTCGACATGATCAAAGTCGGCAACTACGAAACCGCCTCGCGCGGCTACGTGGGTCGCTTCAACTTTCGCGGCACACAGCAGCAGCAGTTGATCGGCGAACTGTCGGGCGGCGAGCGCAATCGCGTGCATCTGGCGAAGGTGTTGAAGAGCGGCGGCAACGTGCTGATGCTCGACGAACCGACCAACGATCTCGACGTGGAAACGCTGCGGGCGTTGGAAGAGGCGCTGCTGAGCTTCCCCGGCTGCGCCATCGTGATCTCGCACGATCGCTGGTTCCTGGACCGTATCGCCACGCACATCCTGGCCTTCGAAGGCAACTCCGAAGTCACCTGGTTCGAAGGCAATTACGCCGAGTACGTCGAAGACTTCAAACGTCGCAAGGGCGAAGATGCCGATCGGCCGCATCGTATCCGCTACAAGAAACTGGATGCGTAAAGCTCTGCCGTCGACCCGCAGGCCGCGGCGCGCATGCCCGCGGCCGGCGAGCGCGCCTCTCGTCCGCTGACATCGGAGGTAGTCAGCTCGTGATTTCCGACGCAGTCATTCTGGTCATCGCGATCTTCGGATTGTTGCTGCTGATCCTCGCGTGTCAGCGGCTGTTCCGGGCCCGCCTCCTCGCCGCCAGCGGCGCCGGCCTCACCGGCGCGTTGCTGCTCGCCGTCGCCGCGTTGTTATTCGTCGTTTCCTTGAACCTGCACACCTACGCTCGGCTGACTCACGAGCGGCCCGTCGCGGAGATCGTGTTTCAACAGCGCGGTCCGCAGTCGTTCAACGCGACGCTCACGCAAGTGCCCAACGGCGAAATACAAATGTTTGTATTGTCCGGCGACGAGTGGCAACTCGACGCTCGCGTGTTGAAATGGAAGGGCTGGGCCAATCTATTCGGGCTGGACGCGCAGTATCGCCTGGAGCGCGTCAGCGGCCGCTATAGAAACATCGACCAGGAGCGCAGCGCCGAGCGCACCGTCTACCCGCTCGCCGAGAATCCCGGCCTGGATCTGTGGCAGCTGACGCTCGACCACCCCTCTCGCCTGCCCTTCGTCGACGCCGTCTACGGCAACGCCGCGTACATGCCCATGTCCGACGGCGCCCGCTACGAAGTCTCCATCACGCAATCCGGCCTCATCGCCCGCCCCGTCAACGCCGCCGCTCAACAGGCCGCCGGCAGCTGGCGCTAATCGCGGCCAGCGTTGTTCGCCTCCCTACTCAGCGTCCGACCGCTGATTCAGCCCACCCACACGCGAGCGTTGCGGAAGATTCGCATCCACGGGCTGTCTTCGGCCCAGCCATCGGGATGCCAGGAGTTCTGAAGCGTGCGATACACGCGCTCGGGATGGGGCATCAGCAAGGTGACGCGGCCGTCCGGGGTGGTGATGCCGGTGAGGCCGCGAGGGGAGCCGTTGGGATTGGCGGGATAGCGTTCGGTGGCGTTGCCGTGGTTGTCGACGAAACGCAGCGACATGAGATTCGCGCCGATGAGCGAGTCGATGTTGCCGCGGCCGGCGAAGTCGGCGTAACCCTCGCCGTGGGCGACGGCGATGGGCATGCGTGAGCCTTCCATGCCGGCGAAGAACAGCGACGGCGACTTCACGACCTCGACGAGGCTCAAGCGACCCTCGAACTGCTCGGAACGGTTGCGAACGAACTTCGGCCAATGTTCGGTGCCTGGGATCAGCTCGCGCAGCGCCGCCATCATCTGGCAGCCGTTGCAAACACCTAGCGAGAACGTATCGGTGCGATAGAAGAACTGGGTGAACGAATCGCGCAGCTGCGGATGAAACAGAATGGACTTCGCCCACCCTTCACCAGCGCCCAGCACGTCGCCGTAAGAGAACCCGCCGCAAATCACCATGCCGCGGAACTCGTTCAGATCGAATCGGCCCGCGACCAGGTCGGTCATGTGAACGTCGAACGGCGCGAAGCCGGCCCGATGAAACGCTGCGGCCATCTCGATGTGACTGTTGACGCCCTGCTCGCGCAGGATGGCCACTTTCGGTCGCACGCCCTTCGCAATGAACGGCGCGGCTACATCCTGATTCAAATCGAAGCTGAGCTTCACGTTCAAGCCCGGATCTTTCGGATCCGTGACCGTCGCATACTGCTCCTGCGCACCTTGCGGATTGTCGCGCAGCTGAGTCATACGGAAGCTGGTCTCGGACCACGCACGATGCAACTCGGTGCGCGACTCATCGAGCAACGCCTCGCCCCCAGACCGAACACGCACGCGATCGCCATTTGTCACCTTACCGATGACGCGGCTCATGGTCGCAAGCCCATGACGATCCAGCACGCCGAGCACGGACTTCACATCGCCCGTGCGAACCTGCAGTACCGCGCCCAGCTCTTCGCTGAACAATGCGGCATTCGGATCGCGCACCTCGACCCCCAAATCCACATCGACGCCACAATGCCCCGCGAACGCCATCTCGGCGAGCGTTACAAACAAACCACCGTCGGAGCGATCGTGATAAGCGAGAATCGAACCGGCAGCGCGCAATTCGACAATCGCCGCAAAGAAGCTCGCGAGCGCCTTGGGATCGTCGCAATCCGGTGCTTCGTGACCGAGCTTGCCGAACACCTGCGCAAGACACGAGCCACCCAGCCGATCGCGGCCCGCGCCCAGATCGATGAGCACGAGCGAGCTGTCGATCTCCGGACGCAACTGCGGCGTGAGCGTGCGACCCGCATCGCGCACCGGCGCGAACGCCGACACGATCAGCGACAACGGCGCGACCATGCGACGCGAGCCCTGCTCGCTCTGCCAGCTGGTCTTCATCGACAACGAGTCCTTGCCGACCGGAATGGTGATGCCGAGCGCCGGGCAGAATTCTTCGCCGACCGCCTTCACCGTCGCATACAGATCGGCGTCTTCACCAGGCTCGCCGCACGCAGCCATCCAGTTGGCGGACAAACGAACCTGATCGAGCGCCGCGATATCGGCGGCCGCAATGTTCGTAACCGCTTCGGCCACGGCCATGCGACCGGACGCAGGCGCGTTCAACAGAGCGAGCGGCGTGCGCTCGCCCATCGCCATCGCCTCGCCCGTCGCCGACGTGTAGTCGCTCAATGTCACAGCCACGTCGCTGACCGGCACCTGCCACGGACCGACCATGGGATCGCGGCTGATCATGCCGCCCACGGTGCGATCGCCGATGGTGATCAGGAATGTTTTATCCGCAATCGCCGGGAAGCGCAGCAAGCGATACGCCGCGTCTCGCACATCCAGCTTCGCGCCGGTGAAATCATCGCCCAGCGGCGGCAATCGCTTCACGTCGCGCGTCATCTTCGGCGGCTTGCCGAGCATCACATTCAGCGGCAGATCCACCGGCGGCGCTTTCAGCAAAGGATCGCCCACCTTCAACCAGCCATCGTCCGTGATCTCACCGACTACCGAAAACGGGCAGCGCTCGCGCGCGCACAGCGCGGCGAAACATTCGACATCCTTGGCTTCGATCAACAGCACATAGCGCTCTTGCGCCTCGTTACACCAGATCTCCACAGGAGACATGCCCGGCTCGACTGACGGAATGGTGCGCAGATCGACGCGACCACCGCGACCACTGCTGTGTGCCACCGACTCCGGAATCGCGTTCGACAAACCGCCCGCGCCGACGTCGTGAATCAGCAGGATGGGATTGCTCTCGCCCATCGCCCAGCACTGATCGATGACCTCCTGGGCGCGACGCTGAATCTCTGGATTGCCTCGCTGCACCGATGCGAAGTCGAGATCTTCCGTGCTCGCGCCACTGCCGACGGACGAAGCGGCGCCGCCGCCCAGGCCGATCAACATCGCAGGACCGCCGAGCACGACAATCTTGGCGCCCGGAGGGATCTCCGACTTC
This sequence comes from Steroidobacter gossypii, assembly GCF_016801985.1. Lineage (GTDB taxonomy): Bacteria > Pseudomonadota > Gammaproteobacteria > Steroidobacterales > Steroidobacteraceae > Steroidobacter > Steroidobacter gossypii. Next base: position 749,036 of record NZ_JAEVLS010000004.1, read on the forward strand.
TCGACATGCATGCGCCGCACGTTGCCGACGCCGCCGGCGATCATGATGGGCTTGTGATAACCGCGCAGCGTGGCGCGCGCAGCCGCCGCCTGATCGGACGCCGACGCCTCGAGCTCGAACGTACGGAAGTAGCCCAGAATGTTCGGCCGGCCGAACTCGTTGTTGAACGCGGCCGCGCCGAGCGGACCTTCGATCATGATGTCCAGCGCGGAGGCGATGCGCCCGGGCTTGCCGAAATCTTTCTCCCACGGCTGCTCGAAGCCGGGGATGCGCAAGTGAGATACCGAGAAGCCCGCCAGGCCCGCCTTCGGCTTGCCGCCGCGGCCGGTCGCGCCTTCATCGCGGATTTCACCACCCGAACCGGTCGCTGCGCCCGGGAACGGCGAGATCGCGGTGGGATGGTTGTGAGTCTCCACCTTCATCAGGATGTCGATGGGCTCGTCGTTGAACTCGTAGCCATGATGCTTCACGTCCGCGAACCAGCGCCGGCCCACCGGACCTTCGATCACAGCGGCATTGTCGCGATAAGCGGAAAGCACGCCGCGCGAGTTGTTCGCGTACGTGTTCTTGATCATGGCGAACAACGACTTGGGCTGGCGTTCGCCGTCGATGATCCAGTCGGCGTTGAAGATCTTGTGGCGGCAGTGCTCGGAGTTGGCCTGCGCGAACATCATCAGCTCGACGTCGGTGGGATCGCGGCCCAGCTTGTTGAAGTTGTCGGCGAGGTAATCGATCTCGTCCGGCGACAGCGCAAGTCCCAGCGATTCGTTCGCTTTGACCAGCGCGTCCCGCCCCTGGGCCAGCAGCGGCACGGTTTTCAGCGAACGTGGCGACTGGTGATCGAACAACCGACCGGCATCTTCGTAGGAGAACACCGCCGCTTCGGTCATGCGGTCGTAGAGCGCTGGCGCCATCGCCTGGAGATCTTCCGCGGACAGCGGCGATGAAGCCCGCACGAAATAAGCGATGCCGCGTTCGATGCGCTCGATCGCCCGCAATCCGCACACCTGCGCGATATCGGTGGCCTTGCTCGACCAGGGCGAAATCGTGCCCGGCCGCGGAATCACCACGATCAACTGCGCCGAGGCGTCGGGAGGCGTTGGCGGCTGCGCCGGCCCATATGTCAGCAGCGCGTCGAGGACGCGCCGTTCATCCGCTGTAAGCGCCCGTGGCGCTTGCACAAAGTGCGTGTAGCGCGTGGTGAGCGACTCGACAGCGGGGACTCGCGATCGGAGAGCGGCAAGCAGGCGAGCAGTACGGAAATCGGACAGTGCAGGCGCGCCAGACAGGGTCAGCATGGAGTGCGACGGGGGCAGCGGAACGGGCGCGAATCATACCGGAAAACGGCCCGTTCTGCCGGCGCGCTGCCCGCTTTCGGGCAGGCTATTTCTTGTCCCCCGGCGTATACACCGGCATCGGGAACGGCGTGACGTTGGAGCCGTCGAAGTTGCTGATCTTGCTCACGCCCTGCTGGCGCACTTCATCGATGCGCAGGACCGAATGCATCGGCAGATAGGTGCGCTTCACCCCGTCGAATTCGGCCTTGACCTTCTCCTCGGTGGGATCGACCACCACCGCCGAGCGCTCGCCAAACACCAGCTCTTCGACTTCCACGAAGCCGAACAGCGAGCCGTGGCTGACCTTGCGGGCGTAGATTTCGTAGACCTTGCCTTGGTTGACAAAAACGACCTTGAAAATGTGACTGGCTGCCATCTTGCTGTTGGGCCTTGGTTGATAGGCTGCGCGCTTGAGGCTATGTCATATCGACCTATGTCAGATGCACAGGTCGAAGGCATGTCCAGCGGCGCTGCCGCGTAAGGCAATCTCCTAAGTTTCCGGTCAGTCTTGACCCTGCAATGGCACTGAAACTCCGCGTCATCAGCGATCACTACAAGGCGCTCGGCAAGCGCAGCTCGCGCCTGTTCGGCGTCACCGGCGGGAAGATCGGTCGCGCCGCGGACAACGACTGGATTCTCCCCGACCCGGATCGCTACATCTCCAGCCACCACTGCAAGGTGGAGTTCCGCGCCGGCCAATGGATGCTGGAGGATACCAGCACCAACGGCGTCTTCATCAATGGCTCCGACGTGCCCGCCTCGGTGGAGGGCGCTTATGCGCTCAAAGACGGCGATCGGCTGCGATTGGGCGACTACGAAATCCTGGTCGGCATCGACGAACGCAACGATTTTCCGCCCGACGCCAGTGGCCAGCTGCCCGCGCCCGTGCGCGCCGCCCCGCGCCGTGGCTCGCCCGAGCCTGAAATCGACCTGGGCGAAGAGCTGGACCTCACCGACCTGCTGAGCGACGCGGCGATGAAAGCGGCCGAGGCGCCCAGGCCCGCGGCCAATGGCGCATCGAGCGCGGTCGCGAGTCCGAGTGCCGGCTCGAGTCTGAATGCGAGCTCCCAGTCGACTCCCCACTCGAGCCCCAGCCTGCTCGATCTCAACAAGGCGCTCGGCATCGATCTGCAGAGCACGCGGCCCGGCGTCCAGAACAACACCGTGCCCGGTCGCCCCGCGCGCAGCGGTTTCACTTCGCTGCTCGACAATCCCGACGAACCGGAGCAGCGAACTATCGCGCCTGGTCGTAAACCGGACGACTGGCAGATGCAGACCCAGCCGTACGATCGCAAGTCGTTACAGGCGCTGACCAATCCCGGTTCGATGGCCCGCCCGGCGGAAAAGCCGGCCGCGACGCCGGCGCGTCGCGCGACCGACGGCGGCACGCTCGAGCCCGCCAATGGCGTGGAAGCCTTCTGCCGCGGCGCTGGCATCGATCCCTCGTCTCTGCCGCTGGAAACGCAGCACGCGCTGTTGCAGCTGGCCGGCCAGATGACGCGCGAAGTCGTGCTCGGCTTGATGGACGTGCTCAAAGGTCGCGCCGATCAGAAAACCCGTTTGCGCCTGAGCCAGACGCAGATTCAACCGGCCGACAACAATCCGCTGAAGTTTTCGGCGAGCGTCGATGAAGCGTTGCTCAAGCTGCTCGACGGACACAGCAACACTCGCTATCTCGGCCCGGTAGAAGCGATCCGCGATTCGTTCGCCGATTTACGCACGCATCAGGTCGCGCTGTCAGGCGCGATCCAGGCTGCCATCGACGAACTGATGAACCGCATCGAGCCGGGCGAGCTGCAGGAAAAGTTCGACCGCGGATTGAAGCGCGGCGCGCTGCTCGGCGCGGCCAACAAAATGAAATACTGGGATCTGTACACCGAGTTCTATCACGTGCTGAATCAGCGCAACGAGCAGAACCTGCCGACGCTGTTCGCCGAAGAGCTGGCGCGGACCTACGCCGAAAGAGCGGCGCAGAAAAAACGTTGATCAACGCCGCGGAGTGAGCATGCCATTCGCCGGCGGCTGCGATGGAGCCGCCGTGCTCGTGCTGAGCGTGGCCTTCGAATCGCGCTGCGCCGCTGGACCTGCATCCGTCGCAACCCAATCCAGGATGTCGATGTAGCCGCGAATGTTCTCCACGAAGCGCACCGGCTCCCAGCCTCTCGCATAACCGCGCTTCACACGCGTGTACCACTTCGCTTGCGTCAACAACGGAAGGTGCTCGCGCACGTCGTTCCATGAGTCCGGATTCTTGCCGTGCCACTGCGTCAGGATGCGCGCGTCTTCTAGATGTCCCACGCCGACGTTGTAGGCCGCCAGCGTGAACCAGGTGCGATCCGGCTCCAGGATGCGCTTGGGGATCTGGCTACGCAGCCATTGGAAATAGCGCGCCCCACCGAAGATGCTCGCGCGCGGATCCAATCGATTGGTGACATTCAGCGATTGCGCCGTTTCTTCGGTGAGCATCATCAAGCCGCGCACGCCGGTATGAGAAGTCGCGTTCGGATCCCAATGCGATTCCTGATAGCCGACCGCCGCGAGCAGACGCCAGTCGACGCCCACCTCGTCGGCGGCCTCCTTGAACCAGTGCCGATACTGCGGCAAGCGTGTTTCGATGTGCTCCATGAACACGCGCGCCTGGATGTAATCGAAACGGTCCGTGCCGCCGTAGTAAGTATCGAGTATCGAGGCGAGTCGGCCTTCCGCGCGCGCCGACGAGAAAAACGCAGTCACTCGTTTGAGCAACGTCGGATCGCGCGCATCGACGGCCCACGCCAGCGCCTTGCCGCCCGACAGATCGAAAGCGATGCGAATTTCCGGATGAAATGCGCGACCGATGGCGAACTCGTTGGTATCGGCCACCGTGTAGTCGAACTCGCGCCGGGACAATCGATACAACAACTCTTCGGTTTCGACGGCCGGATTCTCCACCCAGCTGAGATTGGCGTAGTGAACGCGCAGTTGCTCCAGCGTGGCCGCGTGGGCGCTGCCGGCCACGACTTCGATGTGGCCGCCATAGGTTTGATCGAGCCGTCGCGGGCGAGCATCACCCTGGCGAAAGATCAAATGCTCCCGAACCTGCTGATACGGCGGGCCGAAGCCGGTCTGCGGCGGCAGGCGCAAGCCGCGCGTCAGGCCGGCGGCCGCGATGTGCGCCCGGCGCGATTCGAGCTCGCGCATGGCGTCGGCCACGTTGGGCACGGAGTAAATGAACAGCTTGACACCCAACTCGGCCGCGAAGCGGGCCGCAAGATCGAATTCGGGCCCCTGCGGGCCGTCGGCGCCCAGGTAATAGGCGCTGGGCAGGTTGCGAGTCACCACCCGCAGCTCTCCGCTGCGCAAAATTTGCTCCATGACGCTCGGCGGCTGGGAACAAGTCCCCAACAGCAGCATGGCGATGATGGCGAGGGTGATCTTCAACGCTGATTTCTTTGACTCGAGATCGGGCATCCTGCCACGACCCTCGTGCGAACGCCAAAAGGCGCGACTTTTGTCGTTCGCTCGTCGCCCGTGGCGACGGGGTACGTCCCTGTGCCCGGGGGTGGCCCCTGGAAACGTCGGCTGTGAGAGACTGCCCCCATGCAATCCCTCGCCAAGCTCTCACATTCTTTATCCACTGGCCAGCTGCGGGCGCGCGAGCTGGTCGAGCAGGCGTTGCAGCGTATTGCCGATCCCAACGGCGAAGGCTCGCGAGCGTTCATGACGGTCGCGGCGGCGGCCGCTCGGGCCCAGGCCGACGAGATCGATCGCATGCGGGCGGCGGGCGAAGCGCTGCCGGCGTTTGCAGGCATTCCCCTAGCCATCAAGGATCTTTTCGACGTCGCCGGCGAGGTCACCTGCGCCGGCTCGCGCATTCTGGCAAATGAGCCGCCAGCCCTGCGCGACGCGCCGGTGATCGCTCGCCTGCGCGCCGCCGGTTTCATCTTCATCGGGCGCAACACGATGACCGAGTTCGCGTTCTCCGGCCTCGGCCTGAATCCCCACTACGGCACGCCCGCCAGTCCCTTCGATCGCGCGACTCGACGCCTTCCAGGCGGATCGACCTCCGGCGGCGCCGTCGCTGTCGCCGATGGCATGGCGGCCGCGAGCTTGGGAACAGACACCGGCGGCTCATGCCGCATCCCCGCGGCGTTCTGTGGCATCGTCGGTTTCAAACCCACTGCGCATCGGGTGCCACGCGACGGCGTGATTCCACTGGCGCATTCTCTCGATTCGATCGGCCCGCTCGCAAACAGCGTAGCGTGTTGTGCGACGCTGGATGCGATCCTGCGCGGCGTGACGCCGCGCCCACTGGCCGATGTTTCTATTCGCGAGGTTCGTTTGCTTCTGCCAAGCTCACTTGTTCTGAATGACATGGATGAGCAGGTGGCGGCCTCGTTCGAACACGCCATCGGCGAACTCGCGCGCGCGGACATCGCGGTTTCGCGTGAGCCGCTGCGGGAGCTGCTGCGCATTCCTGAAATCAACTCGCGCGGCGGGATCGCAACCGCCGAAGCGTACGCGTGGCATCGGCCACTGCTCGAGCGCTATCGCGATCAATACGACCCGCGCGTCGCCAACAGAATTCTCAAAGCTCGTGATCTCACAGATAACGATGTGCGTGAGATGCACGATGCCCGCGCTGAGGTCATCGAGGCCATCGAACGAGCGACGCAGGGTGTTGACGCGCTGGTGCTACCGACGACGCCGATCATCCCGCCGCCCATGAGCGCCTTCGAAGTCGACGCGGACTATATGCGGCTCAATGCACTCGTCCTGCGCAACCCGTCGCTCGCGAATTTTCTGGACGGCTGCGCGATCTCGCTGCCTGTGCATCGTCAGGGAGCGGCGCCCGTAGGTTTGATGCTGATCGGTCGACGCGGCCACGACGCACGTTTGCTCGCCATCGCGCGGACGATCGAAGCCGTTCTGAACCGAGCTCGGATCTGAGTGCGTCGATAGCGATCGCGCGCAGGCTCGGCCGATGACCGACACAAAGGGCCGCACCGAGCATGTCTCGAGATATCCGAGCCTCGCGCGGTGAGCGCAACTGCGCGAGTATGATGTCGTCGTCGGATGTCGCAGCTTTCTCGTCAACGGACCTGGAGAGCGCATGCATCAGCTCTTACCGCGACTCGCTACCCCTCCGGGCAAATGGATATTGCCGGCCATCGCCATGTGCGCCCTCGCTGGCTGCGGCGCCGATGTGCCCCCTGCCCCGCCCGCGGATGCCGCCGTCGCCCAGCGGCAGGCACAGGCTTTCGTCGAGGCCATCAAGCCCCGCAACGAAAACCGTCCGGTCATCGCGATCGTTGCCCTGAACGAAGGCACCGAGATCACCGACTTCCTGCTGACCCACGCCGTGTTACGAAGAGCGGACATCGCCGACGTGCAGGCCGTGGCTCCGCGAGCCGGGCGTGTCTCTTTATATCCGGCTCTGCAGGTCGAAGTGACTCAGGATCTCGCCAGCTTCGACCTGGCGCATCCCTCGGGCGCGGACTACGTGATCGTTCCGGCCATGAGCGACAGAAACAATGCGGCAATCACGACCTGGCTCAAACAACAAGCCGAGCGCGGCGCCAGGATCATCGGCGTCTGCGCGGGCGCACTGGTGGTCGCCAACGCCGGGCTGCTGGATCATCGGCGCTTTACCACTCATTGGTTCTACCGCGATGAGCTGACCGAAAATCATCCGGACGCGCAGTACGTGCCCCATCAGCGCTACGTCGTCGATGACAACGTCGCCACCACCACCGGCATCACGGCCTCAGTGCCGACCATGCTGGCGCTGATCGAAGCGATCGGCGGACGCGACAAAGCACAGAGCCTGGCTGCCGAGTTCGGCGTCGAGTCGTGGACGCCGGTCCATGACAGCTCACTGTTCGGGCTCAACTTCTCGCGCGGACTGAGCTTCATCCTCAACAAGCTCGCCTTCTGGCGCAACGAGCAATGGCGCGTGGACGTGGTGGAGGGCATGGACGACATCGCCCTCGCCTTCACCGCCGACGCCTGGTCCCGCACCGGACACATCGAAGTGAACGCCGCCGCTCCCGCACCGGTGAAGCTTCGCAGCGGCATCACTCTCCTGCCGGACTCGCCGGCCACAGGCGAGCTCGCAGTGCTTCCTCTCACCGCGAACCTCAACCCCATGCAGCAGCTCGATCGCACTTTGTGCGAAATCGACGCACGCTTCGGCGCTGCGCGCAGCGAATGGGTGCGCATGGAGCTCGAGTACCCAGGCCAGCCCGACTGCGACGTCGAGCGTTTGAGCAAGATCGATCGCTGAGCTCATCGATGGGCGCGCGGCTGTGGGCGCGCGGAGCCGATGCCTGATCCTTGCGTCGGTCAACGCTTGTTCGAATTCAAGCCGCGCAGCAGAGCTTGATGAAACTGCTCCGGTGACTCCACTTGCGGCGAATGACCCAGCTCGGGGAATTCCACCAAGGACGCGTTGGGAATCGTCTTCGCCGCACGCCGGCCCAGCTCGGGATAGTTGCCGAGTCGTGCGGCGATCTGTTTCGGCGCGCGATTCGCACCAGGCGCGGTGCGGTCCTTGCCGCCGATCAGCAGGAGCGTCGGCGCCGCGATGCGCCCGAACTCATGAACCACCGGCTGAGTGAATATCATGTCCGACGTTTGCGCCGAATTGCGCATGACGAGCTCGCGTCCACTGCCGGCATACATGCCCGCCTGCATGTCGACCCAGCGGTCATACTCCGGCCGCCACTGGCCGCTGTAGTAATAGCGCAGCTGATAAGCCTTGATGGTGTCGAAGGTGGTCTTTTGTTCATTCTGATACAGCTGGTCGATGCTTGCATACGGCACGCCCTCGGCTTGCCAATCTTCGAGGCCGATGGGATTGACCAGCACCAGCTGTTCCACCGCCTGCGGATAACTCAACGTAAAGCGGGCCGCGAGCATGCCGCCCATCGAATGACCGATGACGATCGCCCGGTCGATGCCGCGCGATGCGAGCAGCGCATGCGTGTTGGCCGCCAGCTGATGGAAGCTGAATTGATACTGGCGAGGCTTGGTGGAGGCGCAGAAGCCGATCTGATCCGGCGCGATGACACGATAGCCATTGCGAGTGAGCACGTCGATCGTGCGTTCCCAGGTCGCGCTACAGAAGTTCTTCCCATGCAGCAGCACGACGCTGCGACCGTTTGACTCCGCGGTCGGAGCGATGTCCATGAACGCCATCGACATCGACTGGCCCTGCGAGGCGAACTCAAAGCGCTGTATCGGGTGCGGGTAGGTAAATCCTTCCAGCTGCACGCCATAACCGCTCGGTGCTGCCGCTTCGCCTGCTACCGCCCAACTCAGCACCAACAAAATCGCCCCACTCAGCCGCCTGGTCATGAAACCTCCGAACGCACGAAAACTCGATTACCATGCCGCGATCGTCGATCCATAGACCTGCGCGACTGCATCCCGTTCGATGTCGCGTGAAGCTGCGCGCCAAGGAGCGCCACCATGACCGCGTCAGACTTGCTGGACCTGGATACTCCATCCCTGCTGCTGGACGAGCAGCGCATGGAACGAAACATCCGTCGCCTGCAAAGTCATTTATCCGTACTTCGAGTTCCGTTGCGTCCGCATTTGAAGACGGCCAAGTCGATCGAGATCGCGCAGCGCCTGATGCGAGACCCCAGTGGTCCCGCCACGGTCTCAACGCTGCAAGAGGCCGAAGCGTTCGCGGATGCGGGGGTGCGCGATCTGCTGTATGCGGTCGGCATCGCCCCAGGCAAGCTGCCGCGAGTGGTCGCACTCCGGCGACGCGGCGTCGATCTCAGCGTCATTCTAGACAGTCTCGACCAGGCTCGCGCGGTAGCCGCCGCTTGCTCGGAGCACAGGATGCGCATTCCGGTGCTGATCGAAATCGATAGCGACGGCCATCGCGCAGGTGTTCAACCGGGCGATCCGCTGCTGATCGAAGTCGGCCGAGTGTTACATGAGGGCGGCGCTGACTTGCGCGGCGTGATGACCCATGCTGGCGGTTCGTACGGCAGCCGAAATGCTGCCGAGCTCGAGAACGCTGCCGAACAGGAGCGCGCGGCCGTCATGCGCTGTGCCGAGGAGCTGCGTGCGGCGGGATTGCCTGCGCCTGTGGTCAGCGTTGGCTCCACGCCGACGGCTCATTTCGCTCGCCGTCTCGATGGCGTGACTGAAGTGCGCGCTGGCGTGTTCGTGTTCATGGATCTGGTGATGGCCGGCATCGGCGTCTGCTCTGTCGACGACATCGCCATCAGCGTGCTCGCGGCTGTGATCGGCCACCGCCCAGACAAAAATCAGTTGCTCGTCGATGCGGGCTGGATGGCGCTGTCGCGCGATCGAGGGACGGCCAGCCAGGCCGTCGACTGGGGTTATGGCCGTGTGTGCGACATCGCGGGTCGCCCCATCGGGGAATTGATGGTCAGTCAGGCCAATCAGGAGCACGGCATCATCGAATCGCGCGAGCCTGGCTCGCCCGTGCCAGCGCTTCCGATCGGCACGCGTGTTCGCATCCTTCCCAATCACGCTTGTGCCACCGCTGCTCAGCACCTCGGTTACGTCGTGTTGCGCGATGGCGCGCCGGTGGCGCGCTGGCCCCGCATTCCGTCCGGTTGGTGATCAGCTCGCGCGTTCGGCGCGATGCTTGATGAGCCGCAGGATCGCGGGGCCGGCGTTTTCCTGGGCGAACGTGCGAGCAGCTGGCTTGTCTGGCCGAGCTCCAGCGCCCGCTTGTCGCGCCTGTTCTCGGCGCCATGCGTGTGGAGTCACTCCGACTACGCGGCGAAACTGGCGCGTAAGATGCGACTGATCGCACAGGCCGCAGGCGAGCGCGATCTGGCAAAGCGGTTCGCTGGTCGTCAGCATCAGTTCCTGCGCGCGCTCGACGCGCCGCCTCGCGATGTACGCGAATGGAGCCTCCCCGAATGTCACCCTGAAAGAGCGAAAGAAGTGACCAGCGCTGATTTGCGTGAGCGCGAGCAGATCAGCGGTGCTGATAGACTGGCTCAGATTCTCCTCGATGTACTGAACCACACGATTGGCCTGCCAGCGCGGAAAGGCCCCGCGCAACACCGGCGAGGAAACGCGCGATGCGCTGTCGGGATTGCGGCTGCCCAGGAGCAAGGCAGTTGCGCGGGCCAAGTACCTCTGGGCAGCCTGACGATCGCGACCGACCTCGGCTTGTGCGAAGGTGAGCAGCTCCAGCAAGGTAGATGCGAGCGGCGCCGCATCGACCCGAGCTTCACTATCCTGCGTGTTGGGCACTGAGATACTGACCATCGACATCCCCCCGGAAATGATCGCTCAGCGGCACCGGCCGCCATCAGTTCATCGCGTCAACCTCTGCGAAACATCATGGCCGCGATGGGCGCGGGCGCCGAGTAACGAGTTGCAAGGAGCTGTAAAACAGCTGGCGTCTGTCAGTACGAGCCGCGCAACAGGTCGTCCAAACGAGAAGTGCCCGACAGGTCTCGCAGAACGACGAGCTGAACGATCTTGTGTTCGGCGAGCGTGAAGTAGAGATGAACTTCCAGCGGGTCGGGGAGCCCGCGCTTGTCGAAGTTGCCGTCGGCCTGCGCCGTGACGATGCAGTGACCGTAGTGCTCGATACAGTGCACCGGACGAAGTGACAATTGCTGCCCCAGGACATCGCATTCGGCCCACCGGCCGATGGCAGCCAAGCCACGCCACTCCTGCAATTGATCGTTGACGATGGAATCCGGGGCAAAGACTCGGAGCAACCCCGTCAGATCACCGGCATTGGTTGCCTCGAAAAATTGTGCGACTTCGAAAGGAAGAATGGAGTTACCTGAGCGACTGCTCACGCGAAAGCCTCCTGCGAGGGTCGCGCGCCCTCGATTGAACTGCTCTCTATCGTGGGGCATCGCGCGCCGTGGCGCGCGTAGGAAGGTGTAAAACGGTGTAAATCGTGGGCGGGTCGATCGTTACGAGCGAGCCTCGGTTAGCGAACTCCAGGCCTCGATCAATTCGCGCGCCATCTTGAGATCGCGCGTCAGCTGCCCTTCCGTAAAACGATCGTAAATCGCCTGCAGCGTGCTGTACGCTTCCTGCACGCGCCCTTGTTGCGCGAGCAGCTTTCCCAGAGCCATCGCAGCACGCAACTCCAGGCTGAGTGCGCTCTGACTGCTCGCGAGCTCGAGCGAGCGCCGGCACATGGCTTCGGCAGCCCGAGCATCCAGCCGACCAGACGCAGTCCCGATCTCCGCTCGCGTGCGCAACAGCTCTGGCATATCGAAAGCGCCATTCTGCGCCTCGGCGCGTTCGAGCGCCGCAGTGATCATCGCTTCAGCCTCTACGATCTCGTCGCAATGGAGCAACGCCTCCGCCATCGATCGACTCAGCGCAGTCGTAATCACGTGATGTCTCTCCGCATGCAAGATGCCGAGCGCCTCGCGAAGCCGGTCCACCGCAGCCCGGCAATCGCCCTTGAGCAAAGCGACTTCACCTGAAAGCGCGATACCCACCGCTTGGTACGGACGTAGCGAATAACGGCTGGCATGTTGGATGAGCCGGCTCACCAGCGCGTCGGCTTCGTCGACATCTCCTCTCCAGAGAAACACCGTCGCGGAATAAATCTGCGCGATGCATTTGTTGACTGGATGCTCGCCTTGCTCGGCTTCTTCCACCGACTGGCGGGCAACCTGGGCCGCACGATCGACACTGCCCGTCATCCAGAGCGTACGCGCCAGGACGATCAGCGCTCGAGTGCGATGACCGTATCCAAACAGATCGATCTTGGTGACGCCGCGCGCGGCGGCCTGTTTGAAGGCCTCTTCGGAGTGTCGCAAGGCGCCTGCCTGATCGCCGATCAAATGAAAGGCGCACCCCACCATCCACTCCGCCATCACGATGCCGGCGGAAGAATCCATCCGACGCGCAAGCTCGATGCTACGCCGGCCGACCTCGACCGCGCCGGTGAAGTCGCCGATACGGGTCATGAAAATGTGCAAGCCTGCGAGCAGCGAAAGCTCGCGCTGCTGATCGCCCAGCGATCGGGCGAGCCGCAGGCCATGCTCGATCGACTCTCGGACGTCGTTGCCGTTGCCACGAGTAAACATCGCGGATATCGCGAGCGCTTCCTGCAAGATCAGGTGGGTGGTGGAGCCCGCTTTCGCACCGAGTCGCAGCAGCGCGAGCTCGCACCAGTGAAAGCAATCCTCCAGCAACGATCTTTCCAGAAAACGTGGCGCGCACAGCGCCGCCAGCCGAACACCCAACGCGCTGTCGCCCGCATCGGCGAATGCCCAGTCGAGCGCTGCGCGCACGCTTCCGACTTGCACGAAAGCACGGTCGGCGTCGCTCGGCTTTCTACCACGCTCGCTGTCGCCGAGGCGGGCGATCAAATACTCGGCGAGCCGGCGCGACACAGTGGGAAACTCGCCCGAGTCCACCAGCTTGGCCGAAGCATAGGCACGCGTCGTATCCAGAAGTCGCAGGTACGACACCCCGTTCAGCATCGATGAGGAAAGCAACGATTTGTCGATGAGACTTTCGATCGCCTCGGTGACCGCGGCTTCATCGAGTGCTGCGTCCGCTGCAATCCGTTGCGCGGCGCTCAGATCGAACGGGCCGACGAACACGGACAATCGATACAAGACACGGCGGTCGGTATCGGAGAGCAGGTTGTAGCTCCAGTCGAGCATGGCCTGCAGGGTTTGATGTCGAGGCAGCGCGCTTCGCCTGCCCTGCCACAGCAGGTTGAAGCGATGGTGGAGCAGTTCTGCCGTGCCGCGTACGCCATGCGAGCGCACGCGCCCCGCGGCCAACTCGATGGCGAGCGCAATGCCATCCATTCTTCGGCAGATCTCGCCGGCGAGCGCAGCGATCTCGTTCGTCAGTTGCTCGCCCGCACCGGTGGCTGCCACGCGGTCCATGAACAACTGGACTGCCGGAAAGGACATGGCATCCGCGGCGGTCAAGGCTTCGACCGGCGGAGGGGCCTCCAACGGGGGCAGGATGTGAACGTGCTCGCCCTCGACGCGCAGCGACTCGCGACTGGTCGCGAGCAAATGCGTCTGCGGCGCGGATCTGTACAGCCACTCGGCGAGATCTGCGGCTTTGTCGATCAGATGCTCGCAGTTGTCCAGCACCAGGAGCGTCCGGCGCGAGGCGAGAAAGGCAAGGATGCTCGGCCTGGGATCTTGCGACGGGACTTTCAGGCCAAGCACGCCGGCGATCGTTCCGGGTATGAGCGATGCGTCGGTGAGCGAGCCCAGATCGACGAAATATACGGCGCCGTCGAACGCATCGAGCATTCTGTGCGCCACGAAGATCGCGACCGTGGTCTTGCCCATGCCGCCGGGGCCGACAATGCTCACGAAGCGATGCTTCGTGAGCAGCTCGTCCAGCTCCACGATCGAATCGTCGCGTCCGACGAGCCGCCCGAGCTTCTCGGGCAACGAGTGCTCGTGAGCGGTCGAAGCGGCGCCTGGCGGCGGTTGTTGCAGCCGGGGCGACGATTTTTGCGAGGACGAGTCGCTCCGCACTCGTTTGGTCGGACCAACGAAACTGTAGCCCCGGCCCGGCACGTTGACGATGTAGCGAGCGCCCCCCGTGCGCTCGCCCAGGCACTTCCGGAGGCTCGCCACGTTGACACGCAGATTGGCGTCGTCGACCACCAGTCCCGGCCAGGCCCGCGCAATCAACTCTCGGCGAGTCAGCACCTCCCCGGGCCGCTCGACCAATGCGATCAGCAGGTCGAGCGCGCGGCTGCCGATCTCGACGACCACTCCATTGCGCTGTAGCAACCGCCCCGCCACGTGCAGACGATACGGACCGAATTCGACAATCTCGTCACTCGCCGGCACGCCAGACCTTCCGCTGCAATGTTTGTTTTCCGGTCTCCGCCATCAACCACGCAGTCCTCATCCCGCCAGCATCATGCTCGGATCTCGCGCGTTGAATACGATCGCCTCGGTCGGCTAACCCTACCAGCGATTAGCTACTTCGCCCATTGTAATAATAATGCAACCCGACATTGCATTGGTCGCACACCCACGGCGTGCGGACGCCCGCTATGCGCGGGCGCTGCCCGTCGATGGCCGCAGCGAAGAAATCCAGGAAGGCCCCGATATCGTGCCATCCACCGGTTCGACCGCCGCGCCGCTCACACCACCGCTGTGAAACTGATCTCGACCAGTTGTTGAGGAAAGGCGAGGCGCGTCGTTCCCACAATCGTGCTGGTGCAAAGGGGCCGATCCTTGCCATACGCGGCCTTTCGCACCTGACCGGCGACGACGAACGCAGCCTGAAAATCCGTCGCGTAGATCACCTCTGCCACCACGTTGTCCAGGTTCGCGCCGAATTGTGCGAGCACCCGCTCCGCGTTCTCGTAGGTCGTGCGCATCTGCAGAGCCATGTTCGAGCTGTCGATGATCTTGCCCGCATCGTCGACGACTGCCGGGCCCACCAGTTGGCCGCGCTCGTCGTGGCTGAGCTGTCCCGAGATGTAGATGGTATTGCCCACCTTCACCGCCTGGGCATAACCGTATGCTTCCTCCCACGGTACCCCGAGTTGGGCGAACTGTTCCACGACGCCGCTCTGTGTGCTCATAGTCTGCGCTCCCGATGCAGTGACAACGGATGGGTATCCACCATCGCACTCTCGTGCCCACTCGGTATTGGACGTGGCTATCGATATTGGACGCGACTGTCGTCCCAGGAGTCGCAGCAGTGCGATCTGCGATCGAACATTTGCGCCCGAATGTGTGACGAGGGAGGAACCGAACGGATTCTCGCCACTTCCGATCCGCCATATGGCGGAGAGGGATTCGAACCCTCGTAGGGACGTAATGCCTCCAACCGATTCCAAATCGGTGCCGTTGTGACCGCTTCGGAACTCTGCCAATTCGATCAAAGAATCTTCTTTATACTTCAGCCGCTTACCCAGAGAAACGTATCAACTCTCTGTACGTTGTCAGTGGGTGTTGTCAGAGAGCGATGTAGCAGATCTGGACAGAGATATGCCTCTATCCGAGCGTAGCCGTAGGCGCTTCCTGAGCGTCTCAAGCGAGCCCCGACGAGAGTTTCACAATCTCGCAAGCTGGCGAAGCGTCTTTCGAATATCCTCGAGCCCGCCAATCAAGGCGAAGTCCGAACCTGAAAGGAATGGAGGATGACAGCGACGGATATCTGCAGTGGCGCAGAGCGCGACGTGATCCTTCGAAACATCATTGCTTGGGCGACCCGAACCGCGGCGGTCCAGACGCTCATTCTGACCGGCTCGCTTGCCAGAGGTGACGGTCTCGCCGACGCGCTGTCCGATATCGACATCGAGGTGATCGCTGACCATCCTGACGTGCTGATAGCGGACTTCGAGTGGCTGAGTGAGATCGGGCCGCTGGTGACCGTACTGCCCTTGAATCCCTCTGCCGAACAACGATGGGCAACTCGCCTGGCCATTTACTCGAGTGGCACGAAAGTCGATTACACACTCGCCAGCGTCACGCGCTTGCGTGAAATGGCAAGCCAGCAAAAACTGGTGCCGCTGTATGAGCGCGGCTATCGGATCCTGCTGGATAAGCCAGGGCTAGCAGTCAATTTACCCAGGCCGAGCGGACGCGTCCCCACCGTGCCCTTGCCCTCGAGCGAGGCATTCCGCGCAGCCGTCGAAGAGTTCTGGTTCGAAGCGGTTCACGTCCCGAAGTACCTCGTACGGGGCGAACTATGGTTGGTGAAACAACGTGATCAGACGATGAAAGCCTTGCTGCTTCAGATGCTGGAGTGGCACGCGGTCTCCTCGCGAGCGGTGGATGTTTGGCACATCGGAACGCGGATGAAACAGTGGGTGGACGGACCGACTTGGGACGAGTTGCAGCACGTGTTTGGACGCTTTGACGCGTCGGACTGCGTTAGAGCGTTCGAGGCGACTGTAGCGCTTTATAGTCGACTGGCGCAGGAGGTCGCGCGTTCTGCAGGACTGGATTATCCGGCGTCTGTGGAGACGGGGATCATGGCCATCTGCCGGCCGCTGCTTTCGTGTCTGAAGGAATGAGGTTATCTGGCGACAATGAAAAAGCCCTCCGATGGAGGGCTTCTTTTATATGGCGGAGAGGGAGGGATTCGAACCCTCGTAGGGACGTAATGCCCTCAACCGATTTCGAATCGGTGCCGTTGTGACCGCTTCGGTACCTCTCCTTCAAGGGCGCGGCATTCTAATGGAGTCGTTCCCGTGGAGAAAGGGGTACGCGTCGACTTCTGGGCAAGAAATCGACGGGGGCGCACCGTCAGCGAACCGGGGTGGTCACCGGCGCGCCCTGGTTCTTGAGCAGCGTCACCACGAATCTGGCGGGCTGGGTGTCGCTGGCGTTGCGGCCGACGACGTGGATGTCAGTGGGATTCTCATAGTAGGTGTCGCCGGGGCCGAGGGTCAGCTCCGGGCCGCCTTTGACTTGCATGACAATCGAGCCTTCCAGCACGTACACGAAGGCATGCGCATCGTGCCGGTGGATCGCGCCGACGTAGCCCGGCGGGTAGCTCACGGTGATCATCATGCCTTCCTTGCCCGGCAGATCCGGCAGCGGCTGTGTCATGAGCTGCTTCACTTCCGCCTGGGCCGCAGCAGCGGCGGGTGAGGCGGCGGGCGCCCATCGGGCAAGCAGGACGCTGGCCGCGATGGCGCCCAAAATCATCAAGCAAGGTGCCTTGTTCATGGTGTGCTCGTCTTGATCGCTGTTGGTGAATGCGAACTAGACGGAGCCCGAAGCCCGGTTGTGACAGCTTGCCGGACGAGAGGGGCTGACGCTGCTCGGCGACAGCACAATGCCAAGGGAATCCGCCGGCCGAAGCCCGGGCGAATATTCGCCTCGTGCAAGCCGGAACAACCTCAGTCTGGTCGGCGGCCCGACTCGGGGCCGGCGCTGCGAACCAGCGCCATGAGCGGCCGTCGCGGGCCGCCAACTCCCTGACGAATCGCAAATTTTGCGTCGGCGATGAACGTACAGCGCCGATTCAGGTCGAAGTAGTGACGCTTTACAGCCTGCGC
This sequence comes from Steroidobacter gossypii, assembly GCF_016801985.1. GTDB lineage: Bacteria > Pseudomonadota > Gammaproteobacteria > Steroidobacterales > Steroidobacteraceae > Steroidobacter > Steroidobacter gossypii. The sequence continues at coordinate 766,346 of NZ_JAEVLS010000004.1, forward strand.
GGCCGGCACCACACTGCTCGATGTGAAAATCCCCACGTTTCCCAAGCTGAAGGCGCTGCTGTGCGCCACCCTGGCCTCCCTGGTCCTGGTCGGCGGCACGAGTGTGGCCGATCCCGAGGATTTGCCGGATATCGGCAGCCCGGCGCAGGCCATGCTGACCCTCGAGGACGAGTATCAGATCGGCCGCATGATCGTGCGCGGCCTGCGCGACCAGGATCAGATCCTGGAAGATCCGGAAGTCACCGAGTACATCCGCTCGCTGGGCTACAAGCTGTCCAGCCAGGCGCACGACGGCTCGCAGCGCTTCAATTTCTTCATGGTCCGGGACAACAGCATCAACGCCTTCGCGTTGCCGGGCGGCTTCATCGGCGTGAACACGGGCCTGTTCTTGAAGACCGAGAACGAGAGCGAGCTGGCCGGCGTGCTGGCGCACGAAATCGCTCACGTCACGCAAAGGCATATCGCGCGCAGTATCGCCGCGCAAAGTCGTTCGAGCCTGGTTTCCACAGCGGCGATGCTCGCGGCCATTCTGGTCGGCGCGGCGGCTGGCGGTGGCGATGCCGCCATGGCCGGCGTGGCAGCGGCGCAGAGCCTGGCCATCCAGCAACAGATCAGCTTCACGCGCTCCAACGAGTCGGAAGCCGATCGCGTCGGCCTGGGGATTCTGGCCCGCTCCGGCTTCGATCCGAATGGCATGCCCACGTTCTTCGAAACCATGAGTCGTCTGGCCGGCGGCAGCGAAATCAACATCCCGGAGATGCTTCGCACCCACCCGGTGAGCACCAACCGTATCGCCGAGACCAAGGAGCGCGCCGCTCAGCTGGATGTCACGCCTGCTCCTCAAAGTCTGAGTTATGCGCTGACACGCGAGCGCTTGCGCGTGCTGTCGACACCGCCGGGCGAGGATCCGCGTTCGTACTACGCCGCGACCATCAACAACGAGCCGGATGCGACGTCCGCGCAGGTGTATGGACAGGCGCTCGCGATGATGATGGCGGGTCAGGCTGCGCAGGCCGTGCCGATTCTCGAGCGGCTGCGAGCGGCGGATCCGACCATGCTCCAGTATCACACCGCGCTCGGTCAGGCGCAGTTGCAGGCCGGCGACGGCAATGCGTCACTGCAAACGTTGAAGCGCGCCCGGGAGCTGTTCCCGCGCAATGTCGCCGTCACGACGCGCTACGCCGAAACGTTGATGCAAAAGGGCGATGCCAAGAAGGCGCACGAGATCCTGCTCGACCTGTTCAACACCGTGCCGCCCACGCCCGAGCAAGCCAAGCTCACGGCACGCGCCGCCAATGCGGCCGGCGACGTGGCGGACTCGTACTACTACATGTCCGAATATCACATCCTGAGCGGCGACCTGTTGCTGGCCGTCAATCAGCTGCAACTGGCGCTGGCAGTGCCGAAGATCTCCGACGTGCAGCGCGCCCGCTTCGAAGCCCGACTCGACGAAATCCAGCAAGCATTGCCCAAGCGGGCCCCGCGCCGCCCCATCGAAGCAAGCAACGGCGGCCGCCGCGCAAATTGATACAATCCTGGCGCCCGCCAGCTGTGCGATATCCTGGCGCACGGTTGATTTCGCCCGCTCGCACCGTCCAAGTCATCTTGTCGTACGATTGAAGGATTCACGACGCATGTTCACGTTACTGCGCGCCGCGCCCCTGCTGCTTGCCACGCTAGCCGTCGCCGGTTGCGCCAGCGCACCGGGCCGCACCACCAATGAAGAGCGCTACGAAGGCTTCAATCGCGGCGTCTACAAATTCAACGACACGCTCGATCGCGCGGCGTTGAAGCCGCTCGCCAAGGGCTATCGCAAGGTCACGCCGCAGTTCGTTCGCACCGGCATCGGCAACGTGCTGAGCAACATCGAATACCCGGGCACGTTCATCAATCAGTTCCTGCAAGGCAAATGGGCGCTGGGCTTCAAGGACACCGGTCGTTTCCTGATCAACAGCACCTTGGGCGTCGCCGGCATCTTCGACGTCGCCACGCCGCTCGGGCTGGAAAAGAACGACGAGGATTTCGGTCAAACGCTGGCGGTCTGGGGCGTGTCGTCCGGCCCGTTCGTGAATCTGCCGCTGCTCGGGCCCTCCACCATGCGCGACGCGCCAGCCCGCGTGTTCGACTGGTTCACCAACCCGTTGCAGTACACCGACCTGCCTTGGGAAGCGGACTGGGGCAATCGCGTCATCAACGTCGTCCACGGCCGCTCCGAACTGCTGCCGCTCGATGACACGTTACAGCGCACTTACGACCCGTACGTGTTCATCCGCGACGCCTGGGTTCAGCAGCGCGAATTCAACATCTTCGACGGCAACCCGCCGCCGGAAACGCTCGAAGACGTGCTCGAAGAAGAACCGGAAGAAATGGAAGAGCCGCAGCAGTAATCGCCTAGCGACGCCGTGCGAACCACGGCGTCATGCGACCGATGGCGTCTTCGACCTCGGCGGTGGAGACGGCAAAGCTCAGGCGCAGGTAGCGGTGGCCCTCGACAGGATCGAAGTCGATGCCTGGGGCCGACGCGACGCCGCTGTCTCGCAGCAGGGATTGGCAAAGCTCGAGACTGTTGTCGGTCAGGTGGCCCACATTGGCGTAGATATAGAACGCGCCGTCGGGCGGCGCGATGTGTGTCAAACCAAGGCGTGGCAGCGCTTGGAGCAGCAACTCCCGATTGCGCGCATACGTCGCAACATGACCTTCCAGCTCTGCACGGCAGTCGAGCGCAACCAGCGCCGCATGCTGACTCAGAGATGGCGCCGTTAGAAACAAATTTCCCATGAAGGCCCGCGCACGAAGCTGATGTTCCGGCGGCACGAGCAGCCAGCCGAGCCGCCAGCCCACCATGCTGAAATATTTCGAGAAGCTGTTGACGATGCGCGCCTTGGGCTCGAACTCCAGCATGGAATGCGCCGGACCTACGTAGCTCAGGCCGTGATAGATCTCGTCCGAGATGATGGTGATATTCCGCTCTCGACACACGTGCGCGATCGCCGCGAGCTCCGATGCAGCGATGATGGTGCCCGTGGGATTGGCGGGGCTTGCGACGATCACACCGCGAGGCGCCGGCTCGAGCGCCGCCAATGCAGCCGCGGTCAACTGAAATCGCGACTCGGGTCCGCACGGAATCTCCACTGGTGTGAGATGCAGCGCGCGCAATGTGTTGCGATAGGCGACGTACCCCGGCCGAGCCAGCGCGATCCGATCGCCAGCGCTGAACGTCGAGCTCAACGCCAGCGTCAGCGCGGGCGAAGCTCCGCACATGAGCACGAACTGCTCGGGCTCGACCCTGACGTTATATGTTTCGAGATAGTGCCGCGCCAGTCTCGCCTTGAGCGCGGGGCTCTCCCAATAACCCATCGGATCGGTGTCGAGCACCTGATGAGCTCGCGCAATCGCCGCGCGGGGCGCGCCGGTGGACGGCTGGCCGAATTCCATGTGAATGACCGACCGGCCCTGCGCCTGCAGCTCGTGAGCGAGGCGGCTGATCGCGATGGCGTGGAAAGGGTCGACGTGAGCGAGCATTGGAGCACCCGGCAACCAAGAGCCGCCCCATTATGAACCCACCGGGCGGCAACCGCGGTAGGAAACGTCTGGAGGCGCTTCAGCAGGGAGTGGCGCCGCAGTCGAGCAGATCGGCCACTTCGCTGATGCGCGCCAGCGCCGCGATCTGCTCGGGGACGTTCTTGAAATGAATGGTCTGCTGACGCTGCTTGCACAGCCGCAGCCACTCGATCAGCAGCGCCAGGCCGGAGCTGTCGCCTTCCGGCACATTGGCGAGGTCGATCTCGAGCGATCCCGCGTTCTTGAACGCATCGGCGCTGCGCTTGAGCAGATCGGTCGCGGTGTCTGCGTTCAGCGCGCCGAACACCTTGAAGCGCCCGTTGCCGAGCGCTTCAAGTTTGGCGGGACCCGGGGTCGTTGCGGCCACATTCAATTTTCTGTGGGCGTTCATTTCTAGGGACGATCAGGCAGCCGTCGGCTTCTTGACCGTGCCGCTGGCGACCTGCGATTCGAGCCGCTCGATCACCGCTTCCAGACCCTTCTGCTGGATCTCCGCGCCAAAGTCGGTGCGGAACGATTTCACATACGACACGCCTTCGATCTGCACGTCGTATGCCTTCCAGCCGGTGTCGGTCTTACGCAGCGAGTAGTTCACCGGCACACGGCTGCCGTTGTCGCGGCGGATTTCGGTGCGCACCGTCGCCACCTTGTCGTCCGGATTGCCCTGGAACGGCAGGATTCGCAAACGATCCGGCGTGAACTCCAGCAGCGCCTCGCCGTAGTTCTGCAACAGCGATTGATAGAACGCCTCGACAAAGCGCTTGCGCTGTTCCGGCGTCGCCGTGCGCCAGTGCTTGGCCAGCACCAGCTGCGCGGAATAGGCGGTGTCGAAGTACGGCAGCATGTTCTTGTCGACCAGCTCGCGCACCTTGCCCTTGTTCTTGGCGTACTCGGCGCGATTGGCGTCGAGATCCTTGAGGGTGTCGTTCGCGACCTTGGACACCAGCTCCTGCGGGCCGAGCTTGGATACGTCGTCGGCGGCCTGCACGCCGCCGGCGAACAGCCCGAAGGTGGCGGCCAGCGCCAAACCGGCCGAAAGAATGTTCCTACGCGTCTGCTTCACGAAGATGTTCATTGCTTCGCTTCCTCCGTCTTGCTCTGGGCGCCTTCGCCACTCTGATTATCGTCAGACGTTTCCGCACCCGAATCGTTCTGCTCGTCCCGACGCCCCATGAAGCTGGCCACGAGCTGATTGATCAGGTTCTCCAGCACCAGGGCGTCCTGCACCAGTTCGATGCGATCGCCGCTCTTCAGGTACTCCTCCGAGCCGCCCGCGGTGATGCCGACGTACTGACCGCCCAACAGGCCCGACGTCATGATGGCGGCGTCGCTGTCGTTCGGAATGCGGTTGTAGTTGGAGGCGATCCGCATCTTCACAACGGCCTTGTAGACATTCTGGTCGAAGGTAATGGTATCGACCCGCCCCACCGTCACGCCGGCCATGGAGACCGCGGCCCCGGGCCTCAGGCTGCCGATGTTCTCGAACATCGCAGTCACCTCGTAGCTGCCGCCGTTGACCGATAGCTCCCGGTTGGTGATTTGCGTCACCATGAAAAACAGGGCCGCGAAGCCCAGCAGCACGAACAGACCGGTCGAAAGTTCTACAGTGCGTGTCGAACGCATACTTGCTCCGCAATCACAGCATCACAGCTGTGAGCATGTAATCCAGCATCAATGTGAGCACCGCGGAGATCACCACGGTCCGGGTTGTCGCACGGCCCACGCCTTCGGCGGTCGGCACGGCCGTATAACCTTCGTAAACAGCGATCAGGCTGCATGCAAAACCAAACACGACGCCCTTGATCGCGCCTTCGGCGATGTCGTCGAGCGCGACGCTGGAGCGCATCTGCGACCAGAAATTGGCCGAGTCCACCCCGAACATCTGCACGCCCACCACCTGCACGCCGAAGATGCCGATCGCGATGAAGATCAACGTGAGCAACGGCATCGCGATCACACCACCGATGAAGCGCGGTGCCACCACGCGGCGGATCGGATCGACCGCCATCATTTCCATCGCCGTCAGCTGATCGGTAGCGCGCATCAGGCCAATCTCCGAAGCGAGCGCCGTACCTGCGCGCCCGGAGAACAGCAGCGCCGTCACCACGGGCCCCAGCTCTCTGATCAGGGCGAGCGCCGCGGCGGTGCCCAGCGCATCTTCCGATCCGAAGCGCAACAGCAGGTTGTAGCCCTGCAGGCCGAGCACGGCGCCGACGAACAGGCCGCAAGTCATGATGATGACCAGCGACAGCGCGCCGGTGTTGTGAACCTGCTCGATGATCAGCGACGGACGCAGCAGCGCGCGCGGCGTCTGGCCCAGGATGCGGCCAAGAAACAAAGTCACGCCGCCAACGGTCGCCGCGAAATCGCCCGCGTTGCCGGTCACCTCTCGCAGTAATTTCATGCTTCGGTCCCCAGCAGCTGCTGGTAGTAGTCAGCCGCCGGATAATGAAAGGGCACCGGACCGTCGGGCAGCCCGTTGACGAACTGATTGACGATATCGGATTGATGACCTTTGAGGTCCTTGAGCTCGCCCGAGGCCGCCACCTTGCCGCCGGCGATGATGTAGCTGGTGTCGGAAAGCTCGGAGAGCTCCTTCACATCGTGCGACACCACGATGCTAGTGATGCCCAGCGCGTTGTTCATATGACGCACCAGGCGCACGATCATGCCCATCGAAATGGGATCGAGGCCGGTGAACGGCTCGTCGTAGATCAGCACTTCCGGATCGGTCGCCATTGTGCGCGCCAACGCCACGCGACGATTCATGCCGCCCGAGAGCTCCGAGGGCATCAAACGCGCGGCGCCCCGCAAGCCCACGGCCTGCAGCTTGGTGAGCACGATGTTTCGAATCAAAGGTTCGGGAAGGTCGGTGTGCTCGCGCAACGGGAACGCGACGTTCTCGAATACGTCCATGTCGGTGAGCAGCGCGCCGTTCTGAAACAACATGCCCATGCGACGGCGCAGCGCATAGAGCTCGCGCGTCTTGAGCGCCGACACATCGATGCCGTCGAACAGGATCTGTCCGCTGGTGGGCTTGAGCTGACCGGTCATCAAACGCAGCAGCGTGGTCTTGCCCGTGCCGCTCGGCCCCATGAGCGCAGTGATGCGCCCCCGCGGAATCGACAGATTCAGGCCGGAAAAGATGCTCCTGCCGCCGACCGAATACGACATGTCCCGAATCTCGATGAGCGATTCGGAGTCGGCGGCAGGTTGGGCGGGCGACGCATGGGTGCTAACGGCAGAGACCATTCATGACCCCGAAGTAACCACACGATGCATTGTCGCCGCCCATTCTTAGCTCCCGCTTAGGCAGCCTGCTCGGATTGAGCGGTGTAGCTGCCGTTGCGCGCCATGCCGTTCAACCTGGCGCGACGGGCAAACGCCTTCTGGCCGGCAGCGAACGAATCCTGCTTGCCGCCCCACGCCTTCAGCGCTTCATCCTGCAGCGCGCGGCCGTACGAGAAGGTCAGTTCCCAGGGCAGGTTGCCGATCTGATTCATCAGGCTCAGGTGCTCGGTGGCTTCGGCTGCGCTCTGGCCGCCGGACAGGAACGCGATGCCCGGCACCGAGCTCGGCACATAGCGCTTGAGCGTACGCACGGTGGCTTCCGCAACCTGCTGGCGTCCGGCGCGGTTGGTGTTCTTCTTGCCCGAGATGACCATGTTGGGCTTCAGGATCATGCCTTCGAGATGAATGCGGTGTGAATGCAACTGTTCGAACACCGCCTTGAGCGTGGCGCTGGTGACTTCTTCACAGCGCTCGATGGAATGATCGCCGTCCATCAGCACTTCCGGCTCGATGATCGGCACGATGTTGGCTTCCTGGCAGAGCGCGCCATAACGGGCCAGCGCATGCGCATTCGCGTCGATGGCGAACTGGCTCGGAATGTCCTTGCCGATATCGATCACCGCGCGCCACTTGGCGAAGCGGGCGCCCAGCTTGTGATACTCGGCGAGGCGCTCGCGCAGCCCATCGAGACCTTCGGTGATGGTCTCGCCGGGGAAGCCGGCCAGCGGCTTCGCGCCCATGTCGACCTTGATGCCCGGCACGATGCCGAGCTTGGCCAGGTGCTCCGGAAACGGCGTGCCGCTCTTGGTTTTCTGGCGGATGGTCTCGTCGTACAGGATCACGCCGCTGATGTAGTTGGCCACATCCGGCGCGGTGAACAACAGCTCGCGATACGAACGGCGCGCTTCCTCGGTCGACTCGAGCTGAATGGTGTCGAAGCGCTTCTTGATGGTGCCGCTGGATTCATCGGCCGCCAGGATGCCTTTGCCTTTGGCAACCATGGCGCGCGCAATCGATTCGAGCTCAGTGCGATTCATACGATCCTCCGCCTGCAGGGGTGAGCTTGCGCGCGGTCTTCGCTCCCTTCAGCGTCGGGCGACCGGGCAAGCCTCAAGTTATGGGGCGCGTAGGATAGCAAATCGTTTCCCTTCACTGCGGCCGGCCGTGTTGTAGCCGAACGACAACGGTGGACGGCGTGGCTCGAAGCCCTGGATGACCCGGGGGTCAGCGGCTGGCTCATGGGGTGGCAGGGGGGTTGTATTGGGACTAGAATGGTCCCATTTCCTTCTTCCCTGAGTTCGACTACCTCCATGAGACCGGGACCATGCTGCGCATCAGCAAGCTGACCGATTACGGTACGGTGATCCTGGCCCGCCTCGCGGGTCAGCCGGACCGGCTGTGGACGGCGGCGGAAGTCGCCGAGGCCACGCACATCGGCCTGCCCACCGTCAGCAAACTGCTGAAAAAGTTGCAACGAAGCGGCTTGGTCATCTCCGCGCGCGGCAGCCACGGCGGCTATCAGCTGGCGCAGCCGCCCGCTGAAATCACCGCGGCGCGCATCCTCGATGCGCTCGAAGGCCCGGTCGCCATCACCGAATGCAGCGGCTCGCACAGCACCTGTGGCCTCGAGTCGCAGTGCGCGGTCGGCCATACCTGGCAGAAGGTCAACGCCGCCATCCGCCGGGCGCTCACCGACGTGTCGCTGGCCGAGCTGGCCGGCACGCCGCGCGGGGTGACGACCACCGCCGTGCCGCTGACCCGGCTGCGCGCCTCGCACGATTAATTTTTGGGTTGAACGTTCCAATGGCAAGCAATCCGCAAACCGACCCCACTCTCGAAGCCCTGGTTGCCCAGAAATATCGGCACGGCTTCGTCACCGACATCGAGTCCGACACCGTGCCGCCCGGCCTGGATGAAGACGTCATTCGTCTCATCTCGCGCAAAAAGGGCGAGCCTCAATTCATGCTCGACTGGCGGCTGCGCTCGTATCGCCACTGGCTCACCATGAAGGAGCCGCATTGGGCACACCTGCGCATCCAGCCCATCGACTACCAATCGATTTCCTACTATTCGGCGCCCAAGCCAAAGGCGGATGCGCCCAAGAGTCTGGAAGAGGTCGATCCGAAGCTGCTCGAGACCTACGACAAGCTCGGCATCCCCCTGCACGAGCGCGCCCGGCTCGCCGGCGTCGCGGTCGATGCGGTGTTCGACAGCGTGTCGGTGGCCACCACGTTCAAGGAGCGGCTGCATAAGGCCGGCGTGATCTTCTGCTCCTTCTCCGAGGCCGTGCAGAAATATCCCGAGCTGGTCGAGAAGTATCTCGGCAGCGTGGTGCCCTATACCGACAACTACTTCGCGACCTTGAACTCGGCGGTGTTCACCGACGGTTCGTTCGTGTTCGTGCCCAAGGGCGTGCGTTGCCCGATGGAGCTGTCCACCTACTTCCGCATCAACGCGGCGAAAACCGGACAGTTCGAGCGCACGCTGATCGTGGCCGAGGAAGGCTCGCATGTGAGCTATCTCGAAGGCTGCACCGCGCCGATGCGCGATGAGAATCAGCTGCACGCCGCGGTTGTCGAGCTGATCGCGCTGGAAGGCGCGCAGATCAAATACTCGACCGTGCAGAACTGGTATCCCGGCGACGAGCAAGGTCGTGGCGGCATCTATAACTTCGTCACCAAGCGTGGCGAGTGCCGTGGCGCGAACTCGAAAATCAGCTGGACGCAGGTGGAGACCGGCTCGGCCATCACCTGGAAATATCCGAGCTGCATCCTGACCGGCGACAACTCCGTGGGCGAGTTCTACTCGGTGGCCGTGGCCAACAATTATCAGCAGGCCGACACCGGCACCAAGATGATTCACATCGGCAAGAACACGCGCAGCACGATCGTGAGCAAGGGCATCTCGGCCGGCCATGGCCAGAATGCCTATCGCGGCCTGGTCAAGGTTCTGCCGAGCGCCATCAATGCGCGCAACTTCACTCAATGCGACTCGCTGCTCATGGGCGACAAGTGCGGCGCGCACACCTTCCCTTATATGGAAGTCCGCACGCCGATCGCCAGCGTCGAACACGAAGCCACCACCTCGAAAATCGGTGACGACCAGTTGTTCTATTGCCTGTCCCGCGGCATTTCCGAAGAGGACGCGGTGAACATGATCGTCAACGGCTTCTGCAAGGCCGTGTTCAAGGAGCTGCCGATGGAGTTCGCCGTCGAAGCGCAGAACCTGCTGGCCGTCAGCTTAGAGGGATCCGTGGGCTGACAAGCCGACGTGTAGCCATCGCCAACCCGGAACCAAGTTCATCATGCTCAGTATCAAGAATCTCCACGCACTCGCCGGCGAAAAGCAGGTGTTGAACGGCCTCGACCTCGAGGTCGGCGCAGGCGAAGTGCACGCCATCATGGGCCCGAACGGCTCGGGCAAGAGCACGCTTGCGCAGGTGCTCGCCGGCCGCGAGGGCTACACCGTCACCGGCGGCACCGTGACATATAAAGGTAAGAACCTGCTGGAGCTGTCGCCCGAAGATCGCGCCCGCGAAGGCGTGTTCCTCGCGTTCCAGTACCCGGTGGAAATCCCAGGCGTCAACAACGTGTACTTGTTGAAGGCGGGCTTGAACGCGATCCGCAAGCATCGCGGCGAGTCCGAGATGGACGCGTTCGAGTTCCTCACCTTGATTCGCGAGAAAATGAAGCTCATGCAAATGGACGAGAGCTTTCTGAATCGCGGCGTCAACGAAGGCTTCTCCGGCGGCGAGAAGAAGCGCAACGAGATTCTGCAGATGTCGGTGCTCGAGCCCTCGCTCGCGCTGCTCGACGAAACCGACTCGGGCCTGGACATCGACGCGCTGCGCGTCGTCGCCGCCGGCGTGAACAGCCTGCGCAGCCCGGAGCGCGCGATCGTGCTGGTGACGCACTATCAACGCCTGCTCGACTACATCGAACCGGATCATGTTCACGTGCTCTCCGGCGGCAGGATCATCAAGAGCGGTGACAAGTCGCTGGCGCTGGAGCTGGAGAAGCGCGGCTATGACTGGGTCAAGCAGGAGGCCGCGGCGTGAGCACTGTGGCCGCCAAGAACACCGTGTCGCCACTCGAGCGCTACAAGATGGCGTTCGAGTCTCGCTGGCAAGGCAATGACGAGCTGACAGCGTTGCGGCATGCGGCGTTGGAGCAGTTTCTGTCCGCAGGCTTTCCAACGCAGCGCGACGAGGCTTGGAAGTACACCAACCTCCGCCGTCTCGAATCTCGTTCGTTTACACCTGCGGAGACTTCCGCGCTCGATGCTCATCAGCCCGAGTGGCTGGCCACCGCCGGCACACGCATCGTGCTCGTGAATGGCCATTGCCTGCCTGCGCTCTCCTCGCAGGTAGCGCAGCCCCCGGGCGTAACCGTGCTGACTTTCAAGCAGTGGATCGAGCACGAGCCTGCCGCCGTGGCGGCCTATCTGAAGGAGCAGGACCAGCTCACCGGCAATGCGCTGGAGCAGTTGAACCTCGCTTTCTTCGAGGATGGCGTGGTGGTCAACCTTGCCGACAATACGATTCTCGACGAGCCGGTGTACATCGTGCACCAGTCAACCAGCTCGGCCGCTCAGCGAATGAGCCATCCGAGGATCGTGGTCCGGGCAGGTCGGAACGCTCGCGCCACCATCATCGAGCACTACTTGGGCGCCAACGACGCCGAGTATTTCACGAACGCCGTCACTCGCTTCGACATCGCAGCCGGCGGTGCGGTGAAACATTTCCGCGTGCAGCAAGAGTCGCCACGCGCTTTCCATATCGGTCACGTGCAGACCAAGCTGGCGAAGGACGCCCGCTTCTCCATTCATGACATCGCGCTCGGCGCAAGCCTGGGCCGTAGCGGCATCACCGCCCTGCTCGAAGGCACGGGAGCCCACGCCGCACTGTTTGGATTGTTCGCGCCGATGGGCAATCAGCATCTGGATGCGCACACGCGCCTGGATCACATCGCTGCTCACACCACCAGCGAGGAAGATTATCGGGGCATCGCCGGCGGACGCGCGCGCGGCGTGTTCAATGGCAAGGTCATCGTCCGCCCGGATGCGCAGAAGATCGATGCACGCCAGTCGAGCCGCAATCTGCTGCTCTCGCCGACGGCCGAGATCGACACCAAGCCCGAGCTGGAAATTTACGCCAACGACGTGAAATGCAGCCACGGCGCCACGACGGGGCAGCTGGACGCCACCGCCCTCTTCTATCTGCGCTCGCGCGGTCTGTCGGAATCCGACGCTCGAGCCGCGCTGATCCGCGCATTCGCCGAATCCATTCTCGCCACCATCGATCTGGAGCCGGTGCATGCGGCGCTGGAGAAACAGATCGATGAGCGGTTCAAGCTCGTCAACGAGGCCAAGGCATGAACGCAGCTGTGACTGCCACGCGAGGCGCGACTGCGCTCGACATCGCCGCCATCCGGCGCGACTTTCCCATTCTTCACCAGAGCGTGAACGGCAAGCCGCTGGTCTATCTGGACAACGCGGCGTCCAGCCAGCGTCCGAAGTCGGTCATCGAAGCGGTGTCCCGCTATTACGAGCACGACCACGCCAACGTGCATCGTGGCGTTCATACGCTCAGCCAGCGCGCCACCGACGCGTATGAAGGCGCTCGCGAAACCATCCGCCGTTTCATCAATGCCCGCGACACCAAGGAAATCGTCTTTACTCGCGGCACGACCGAAGCGGTGAACCTGGTGGCGCAGAGCTTCGCGCGCCCGGGCTTTCAGCCCGGCGATGAGATCCTGATCTCGGCGCTCGAACATCACGCCAACATCGTTCCATGGCAGCTGCTGCGTGAGCAGGTTGGCGCCGTGTTGAAGGTCATTCCGATCAGCGAGCAGGGCGAAGTCGATTTCGTCGAGTTCGAAAAGCTCATCGGCCCGCGCACACGCTTGCTCGCGCTGGCCCACGTCTCGAACGCGCTCGGCACCATCGTGCCGGTCGAGAAGTTCATCAAGGTCGCCAAACAACATGGCGTGCCGGTGTTGCTGGACGGCGCGCAAGCCATCCCGCACACGCCCGTCGACGTGCAGGCCCTGGGCTGCGACTTCTACTGCTTCTCCAGCCACAAGATGCTTGGACCCACTGGCATGGGCGTGCTCTATGGCAGGAAGGAGCTGCTCGAAGCCATGCCGCCCTGGCAGGGCGGCGGCGACATGATCCTGTCGGTGTCGTTCGAGAAGACCACGTTCAATCAGCTGCCGTGGAAGTTCGAAGCGGGCACGCCGCACATCGCCGGCGCTATCGGGCTTGCCGCGGCCATCGATTATCTGGAAACGATCGGCATGGAGCGCATCGCCGCTTATGAGCATGAGCTGCTCGAGTACGCGACCGATCGGCTGAGCAGGGTGCCTGGCCTGCGCATCGTCGGCACCGCGGCGAACAAGGCCGCTGTGGTGTCGTTCACGCTGGAAGGCATTCATCCGCACGACATCGGCACCATTCTGGACACAGAAGGCGTCGCGATCCGCACCGGCCATCATTGCGCCATGCCGGTGATGGAGTTCTTCAATATCCCGGCGACGGCGCGCGCGTCGATGTCGTTCTACAATACTCGCGAGGAGATCGATCGGCTGGCGGCCGCCCTCGAACATACTCGAAAGGTGTTGGGCTGAAGTCCCGGAACACGACATGGACTTGAAAGATCTGTATCGCGACGTGATCGTCGACCACAACCGCCACCCGAGGAATTTCGGGAAGCTGGAGCCCGCCGACGTGCATGCCGACGGTCACAATCCGTTGTGCGGCGACCGGTTGACGATGTACGCCAACCTCGAAGGCGAGCACATCAAGGATGTGAAATTCGAAGGCAGCGGCTGCGCGATCTCGGTCGCCTCCGCTTCGCTGCTGACCGAGGCCGTGAAAGGCAAGTCGAAGTCGGAAGTCAAAGAGCTGTTCGACGACGTGCATGCGCTGCTGACCCAGCACGACGCTGCCGTCGATCCCGCCCGGCTCGGCAAGCTCGCCGCGCTGTCCGGCGTTCGTGAATTTCCCGCTCGCGTGAAATGCGCGAGCTTGTGTTGGCATACGCTGAACGCGGCGCTGGACCGCGCCGCCGAGCCGGTGAGTACTGAGTAGTTTGTTCTTTTCATGCACAGCCACGACAACGAACCTGTCACCCTACAGCGCGACGTCGAAGCCATCATGGTTCCCGCCGGCATCCCGGTGACCCTGCGAGAAGGCAAAACGGGATTCATCACCCAGGCCCTCGGCGGCAGCTTCACCGTATACGTGGAAGGCAACCTGTTCCGCATCGCCGGCAAGGACGCGGACGCGCTCGGCAAGGAGCCCAGTCTCGCGCCCGAGCTGCCACCCAACGCCACCGACGAGGACGTGAAGCAGCTGGTGTGGGATCAGATGCGCACCTGCTACGACCCGGAGATTCCCATCAACATCGTCGAGCTCGGCCTGGTGTACACCTGCGACATCACGCGCACGCCCGAGGGCGATCGCGTGGCGGACATCAAAATGACATTGACCGCACCGGGCTGTGGCATGGGCGAAGTGCTGGTGCAGGACGTGAAGGACAAAGTCGAGATGGTGCCGACCGTGACGCGCGCCGATGTCGAGCTGGTGTTCGATCCGCCCTGGAATCAGACCATGATGTCGGAAGCGGCGCGGCTGCAGACCGGGATGATGTGATGACGTGGCATCCCGTGGCTCCGGCGGCCTCGATCGCGCCGGGCGACTACGCGCAGACCGAGATCGACGCTCAACTCATCGCCGTGTTCAATATCGGCGGGAAGTTCTACGCCATCGACGATCTGTGCACACACGATGGCGGTGAGCTGGCCGGTGGCGCGGTGGAAGACGATGTCGTCATCTGCCCGCGGCACGGCGCTCGCTTCTGTTTGCGCACCGGCGCGGCATTGACGCCGCCCGCCTATGAACCCGTGCGCACTTACCAGACTCGCGTCAACGACGAAGGCATGGTCGAAATCCTCGCCGACGTCTAAGGAATGTTATGCGGCGCCTGACTCTGCTTCGCCACGCCAAGACCGAAACTCAACATTCCGGCCAGGAAGATTGGGATCGCGTGCTCGAACCGCGGGGCCAGAAGGACGCGCCGGAAATGGCGCGCCGGCTCCGTGAGCGCAAGCTCAAACCGGACCTGGTGATCACCAGCCCGGCGGTGCGGGCGCTTTCTACCGCGCAGATTTTCGCTCGCGAGTTGCACCTGCCGGCTTCGAAGTTGCTACAGGATGAGCGGCTATATCTCGCCTCGCCCAAGGTGCTGAAGGAAGTGATTCGCGAGCTCGGCGGTCATGTGAATCACTTGATGATCGTGGGTCACAATCCGGGACTCACCGAGTTCGCCGATCGCATTTCGGCGGAGCGCGAGATCGACAACATGCCGACCTGCGCGATTTATACGCTCGAGTTCGATCTGGCGTCCTGGAGCGAGCTGGACTGGGATAGCGGCGTGAACGCCGAGCTGGACTATCCGAAGAATTGCAGCACTTGTTAGCGTCGCTTTCGAATTAGCGCGTTTCGCGCCCGGTTGGTTTTCACATGGAGATTTCGCTCGACGTCCCTTTCGTTCTCGGCGTGCTTGCCGAAGAACGCGAACTCGCGTTACGCGAGATTCGCGATCTCGGCGTTGTGCGCGCGTACGAGAATTCTCGCGACCGCCACGACGCACGGATCGCCGCCGCGCCGGATGTAGGCACGCTCGCCTGCCGGGCCGGGTGCACGTGGTGCTGTCACTTCAGCGTTGACGTGCGGGCGGTTGAGGTGTTCAGCATTCTCGAATTCGTTGAACGCACGTTGTCTTCTGAGGAGAAAGCGCGTGTGTTCTCGGAGGTACGTGCGAATGCTTTGAAGCTGGAAGGGATGGACGACTTCGAGCGCATGCGTCACAACGTGAAGTGCCCTTTCCTGCTCAGCGGCCGCTGCTCCATCTACGCCGCTCGCCCGCAGACCTGCCGCAATTATCACGCAACAGCCGTGGCTGGCTGTCAGGCGTCCTTCGAGGATCCCGATAATCTGGATATCGATCCGGAGTTCGCGCCCATGGTGTATCAAGCCGGCGGCGCGCATGTGGATGCTTTTTCTCGCGCCATGCGTGAAGCAGGCTACGACACCGATGTGTACGAACTGAACAGCGCCCTGGCCGCCGCCCTCTCCGACCCTCACGCGCTCGATCGCCTCGAAGCTAGATCACCGCCGTTCGCAAAGCTAAACGGCGACGACGTCCCCGGCGAGTTCGAAGATCTATGACACCTGAGCGCCAGCCCCGCTCGCTCCGCCCCGTAATCTCATAACGCCGCCGCTGAATTTTTCTCAGCGCCTGCGCCGGCTCGGAAGACAGCCCTGCGCTCCCAATCGCGCAGGCATCAAGGAACGAGGCATCCGCCGCGACGTTTCGGCGCAGGCGTCGGAGGGAGGTTTGTTCTCCCGGCAAATGGGACCGACAGGGATGTCGGCCCATTAGCGCTACAAGGATGTACAAGCAACGCGCCGCGCGACGGCGCAGGCGCGGCGGGTGCAGCGGTGCCGGGAGGACAAACCTCCCTCCGACGACTGCGCAAGAACTGCCGCGTCAAAGCACACTCTTCAACCCACATCGACGGCAGCAGCCGCGTCGAAGCACACTCTTCAAGCCACAGCGACGGCAGCAGCCGGGCGCACTACTCGCCCGCCATGGTCAGCAAACTCGCATTACCTCCGACCGCCGCGGTATTGACCGTCACGGTCTGCTCAGTAGCAAACCGATGCAAGTAATAAGGCCCGCCCGCCTTGGGCCCAGTCCCAGAAAGGCCGCGACCACCGAAAGGTTGAACCCCAACCACCGCACCGATCATGTTCCGGTTGACGTAAACATTTCCCGCCCGCACGCGAGAAGCAATGTAACGAGCCGTGGCATCGACGCGGGTGTGCACACCGAGCGTCAACCCGAAGCCCGTCGCGTTGACCGCATCGATCACCTTGTCGATCTGATGCGCCCCATACCGGATCAAATGCACGATCGGCCCGAACACCTCGCCCGCAAGCAGCGACAGCGACTCGATCTCAACCGCCATGGGAGCAAAGAACGTCCCCCGCTCATGCTCGGGCCGCAGCTTGCACGCATGACTCCACCGCGCCTTGCGCCCGATCTTCTCCGCATGAGCTCGCAGCATATCTCGTGACGGCTTGTCGATGACCGGCCCGACGTCGGTGGTCAGCAACATGGGATCGCCAATGCTCAGTTCCTCCATGTAACCCGCCAGCAACTCGGCGACACGATCTGCAATCTCGTCTTGCACATACAGAGCGCGCAGTGCCGAACACCGCTGACCCGCGCTGTTGTAACTCGACTGCACCACATCGAGCACCACCTGCTCCGGCAACGCCGAGCTATCCACGATCATCGCATTCTGCCCGCCCGTCTCCGCGATCAATACCGGAATCGCACCCTCCCGATTCGCCAGGGAGCGATGAATCGACTTTGCCGTTTCCGTAGAGCCCGTGAACGCAACGCCGGCCACCCTCGGATCGGCCACGATCCTGGCGCCGACCGTCGCTCCGTCGCCAGGCAACAGATGCAGAACATCCGGCGGCACACCAGCCTCCAGCAACATCTGAACCGCGCGGGTCGCGATGAGCGGCGTCTGCTCGGCTGGCTTGGCGAGCACCGAATTGCCAGCGGCCAGCGCCGCAGCGATCTGCCCGGTAAAGATCGCCAGAGGAAAATTCCACGGGCTGATACAACAAAACACCCCACGTCCACGCAGCTTCAACTCGTTGCTTTCGCCAGTGGGTCCAGGCATGCGAACGCCGCCGCCAAATTCATTCCGCGCTCGGTCTGCGTAGTACCGCAGGAAATCGACGGCCTCACGCACCTCTGAAATGCTGTCCGGAATGGTGCGACCGCCCTCTCGCACGCAGTACGCAATCAACTCGGCCATGCGCTCTTCATAAAGATCGGCGGCACACTCGAGGATCTCGGCGCGTTCGCTCGCGGGCGTCGCGTCCCAGGTCACTTGCGCCGGCACCGCTGCCGCGAGGGCTTTCTCGACGAGCGTCTCGTCCGCTTCGCTGACTACGCCAATGATCTGATCGAGATTGGAGGGATTGCGCACCTCGCGGCCGCGAGCTTCATGCAAGTCGCCATTGACGATCGCGCCTCCCACCCAACGCCGCTGCGCCGCCAGCGCCATCTTGGCGAGCAACGGTTCGCGTTCCGCCGGATCGGCGAGATTGACGCCCAATGAATTCAATCGCGACGAGCCATACAGATATCTCGGCAGCGGGATACGCGGGTGCGAGATTTGTTGCAGACCATCGAGCTCGACCACGGGATCCCGAATGATATCGGCGACCGCATGCTCCTCATCGACGCTGCGATTGACGAACGACGTGTTCGCGCCGTTCTCGAGCAAACGCCGCACCAGATAAGGCAACAGGTCTTCATGCGAACCGACCGGCGCATACACGCGACACGGAATGCCGAGCTTGTCCGCACCGACGATCTGCGCGTACAGCTCTTCACCCATGCCGTGCAGGCGCTGAAACTCGAACTTTCGGCCGACTTCGCCGGCCAGCTCGATGATGGTCGCCACCGTCTGCGCGTTGTGAGTCGCGAACTGCGGATAGATGGACGGGCCCGCTGCGATCAGCTCGCGAGCGCAGGCGATATAAGAAACATCAGTATTGACCTTGCGCGTGAACACGGGATAGCCGGCGAGCCCGCGCTCCTGTGCACGCTTGACCTCGCTGTCCCAATACGCGCCCTTCACGAGTCGCACGTTCAAGCGGCAACCGCTCGAAGCCGCCAGTTCCTTCAACCAGCGAATCACATCGAGCGCCCGCTTCTGATACGCCTGCACCGCCAGGCCGAAGCCATCCCACCCCGCCAGCGCCTTGGAGCGCGCGACGTACTCAATCAGCTCCAGCGACAACTCCAGTCGCTCGGCCTCTTCTGCATCCACAGTCAGAGGAATTCCCACGGTGCGGGCCGCGACAGCCAACTCATGCAGCCTGGGCGCAAGCTCGGCGAGCACACGATCCCGCTGCGTAAACTCATATCGCGGAAACAGCGCCGACAACTTCACTGAAATGCTGGGCGCCGCGTCGATCGCTGTGCCTCGGCTCGAGTGCGCACCGATCTTGCGAATGGCATGGTGATAAGACTCGAGATAACGCTGCGCATCCCGATCGGTCAGCGCGGCTTCACCCAGCATGTCGAACGAATGACGAAACAGTCGATTCTCATCGCTGATCGAGCGCTCCAGCGCTTCATCGATGGTGCGCCCCATGACGAACTGGTGCCCCATGATGCGCATGGCGTGACGAAACGCCGCCCGCAGCACCGGCTCGCCGATGCGCCCCGCGATACGCGCCAGCACGCCGCGCGGATCGTGCATGTCCGCATCGCTGGGCCGAACGATGCGCCCGGTGAGCATCAATCCCCAGGTGGAGGCATTGACGAACAGCGATTCGTTGTCGCTCAGGTGCGCAGCCCAATCACCGCCAGCGATCTTGTCGGCAATCAGGCGATCGGCGGTCGCGTCGTCGGGAATGCGCAACAACGCTTCGGCGAGACACATCAGGATCACGCCCTCCTGCGAGGACAGATCGTACTTGCGCAGGAACGCATCGAGACCACTGCGACGCGCCTGGAAATTCCGCACGCCCTCCACCAGCGCCCGAGCGCGCAGGGCGATCCTGACGCGCTGTGCATCGGAAACCCGGGCTGCATCCGCCAGAGCGCGAACGATAGGCTGTTCGTCGCCGAGATAGTGGCGATTGATGGCGTCGGCCATCGGCCGATCAGTCAGCGAGCGAGCGGCGCACATGATGTTTTGTAATTGCGATCCGAAATGAAGGACGGTATACACAACGCAGCGCGATAGGGGCTGTACGTAGATTGCGACAGCCCGGCCACCAGCAGCGCTTGAAATCCGATTGGGAAACTCCACTAGGGACGGATAGGTTGCATCGCCGCTCGAGCGGGGAGAACTGCGTGAGTCAGCCAGCAAACGTCGTCACTGCCGATACCTTCATGACGGACGTGGTCGAAGCCTCGGCGCGCGTGCCAGTGCTGGTGGATTTCTGGGCGCCCTGGTGCGGGCCGTGCAAACAACTGATGCCCATCCTGGACCGGCTGGCGCAGGAATATGGGGGCCGCTTTCAGCTCGCCAAGGTCAATACCGACGAACAGCAG
The DNA here is from genome assembly GCF_016801985.1 of Steroidobacter gossypii. Classification (GTDB taxonomy): domain Bacteria; phylum Pseudomonadota; class Gammaproteobacteria; order Steroidobacterales; family Steroidobacteraceae; genus Steroidobacter; species Steroidobacter gossypii. Next base: position 786,357 of record NZ_JAEVLS010000004.1, read on the forward strand.
GAGCTGGCCCAACAGCTCGGCATCCGCAGCCTGCCGACCGTGGTGCTGTTCAAGGACCGCACGTCCGTCGATCATTTCGTCGGCGTGATCCCGGAAGCCCAGATCCGACGTCTGCTGGACAAGCACCTGCCCGCCAGCTCGGACGGTCCGCTGGAGCGCGCGCAGGCATTGAAGGCCAGCGGCGATTTTTCCGGTGCGCGCTCGTTGATCGAAGGCGCGCTCGCGACCGATCCGCAGAACATCACCTATCAGACCGAGCTTGCCGAATTGCGCGCATTGGACGGCGACCTGGAAGGTGCGCGCACCGAATTGGCGCGGCTGCAAGGCGTGGAGCCAAACCACGCCGCAGTCAAGCGACTCGCCGCGTTACTCGCCTTTAGCGACGTCATCGCAGCCAACCCGGATGTGATGGCATTGCGTGAGCGGGCGGCCAGCAATGAAAGCGATCTGGATCTCCAACATGCCCTGGCCGTTCATCAGCTGTTGGGCGGCGATGTCGAACCGGCGATACAAACCTGGCTCGACATGATGCGCCACCACCGCGGCTACAAAGACGACCTCGCTCGGCGTAGCCTGCTGCAAGCCTTCGAGCTCATCGGAGACGCCGATCCCATCGTATCGCGCACACGCAAGGAAATGGCTCGGCTGCTGTTTTGACTCGCCGCGTCAGCCGGACGCGCGAGCGGCGGCTTGCAACCGCTCGGAAACGTCGGAACCGAGATAGCCGCGAATCAGGCGCCGCGTCAGATAGATCAAGGGAATGAGCAGGAACGCCATCAGCAACTTATATCCATAATTCACGGTTGCCACGGCAAGGAACAACGACATCGGCCACTGCTGTGGCCCAAGCACGAAAGCGATATACAAGACCACGAAGCTATCGACCAGCTGCGACACCGCCGTCGACCCGGTAGCGCGCAGCCAGATCCAACGCTCGCCCGTCAGCAAACGAATGCGGTGAAACACGGCGACGTCGATCAGCTGTCCGATCAGGAACGCAGTCACGGAGCCCGCGATCGTCCACATGCCCTGGCCGAAGATGTTGGCGAACGCCGCCTGCATGTCCGGCACGCCGCGATCGTTGTTGACGGCGACCCAGAAGCCGGCCGGCGTCAGCGAGATCGCCGCGTAGGCCGCTAGAAAACCGTAAACGATCAGCAGCACCGTCAGCCAGGAGATGAAGCGCACGCCGCGCCGGCCGAAATACTCGTTGATGATGTCGGTCATCAGAAAAACGAACGGCCACAGCAACACGCCGCTGGTGAACGACAGCGACCCGCTCTGCCCGAACAGATTCCAGTTCAGCGGCGATACGCCGAGCGTCGGCTCCAGCGCGAAAATCTTCACGCCGACGAACTCCGCGATCAGCGCGTTGCTCACCAGAAAAGCCGCCAGCACGACGAACAGCCGGGCACTGCGGCTGGCGACGGGATGATCCGCCGCGGATGTCGGGTTGGGGCCAGCAATCGATGAATTCGGGCCGGTGGCGGCCAAGCCGGGGCGCTCGTCAACAGGTGTCATTGGCGTTCCTTTTGCGCCCTAGTATGCACCACCGGTTTCGATGCTGTCCTTGAACGAACCGGTTATGCTTCGACTCCTTTCTCCTGACGGTTCGCAGGCCATGGTTCAGATCACGGGGCTCAATATCTATCCGGTCAAATCCTGCCGCGGCATCGCGCTGACGCAGGCTCGCATCACCGAAACCGGATTTGCCCACGATCGCGAATGGCTGGTGGTCACGCCCGAGTATCGTTTCCTCACGCAGCGCGAGCGCCCGCAGCTGGCGCAGATCGAAACCGCCCTCACCACCGACCAGCTGATCCTGCGCAAGCCCAACGGCGGCGATCTGGCGCTGCCGCTGGAGCTGACCGGACCGGAAGTCGAAGTCACCATCTGGCGCGACAAAGCTGCCGCTTTCGATGCCGGCGAGCAAGCCGCCACCTGGCTCACCGAGCACCTGGGCAAACCGGCGCGCCTGGTGCGTTTCGACAAGCGTCACAAACGAGCCAGTAACCTGGAGTGGACCGGCGGCGCCGAAGCGCTCAATCAGTTCTCGGATGCGTATCCGTATCTGCTGAACTCGCAGGGCTCGCTGGGTGAATTGAACCGTCGTCTGGAGCAGCCGCTGCCCATGAACCGTTTCCGGCCCAACATCGTGGTCGACGGCTTGCCGCCGTTCGGAGAAGACAGTGTGGATGAGTTCGTCGCCGGCGCGGTGCGACTCAAAGTGGTGAAGCCCTGCGATCGCTGCGTGATCACCACCACCGATCAGGTCACCGGCGAGCGCACAGGTGACGAGCCGCTCAAGGCGTTGAAGACCTTTCGCTTCGATCGCAATCTACGCGGCGTGCTGTTCGGTCAGAACCTGATCTTGACCGGCGGGCTGGGCGAGCAATTGAAAGTCGGTCAGCAGTTCGAAGTGACTGCAGGAACCAGTAAAGCCAGCATCAGCTGAAATGGCGGGGCTGGCCTCACAGGGCTGGCCCGCGTTCATGTTTATTCTTCTTATTCTTCGCCCTGCTCGCGAGCCACGACTCGCGACAGCAGTCGAAGCGTTTCGGTTTCCCAACCGAAGCGGGATTCGATGGCTGCGTCCTCGGCGACCGTGCTCTGCACGGCTGCGACATGCGGCGCGACGCGACGGATCACCTTGGACTCCCAGTCCTCGCGCACCAGTGTCTTCTCCGGATCCTCTTCTTCGAGTTCAGGATCGATCAGCACCGGACGGGGCATTTCCAGGGTCGCATCAGGATCGAATTCGCGCTCGATTGTCATAATCTTCTGCTCGGCTCCACGACCCCGCCACCCTACCCGTTAGCCCGTGTCGGCCGTGAGCGACGGATCACAAGGTCGATACTTCAGTGGTCCTGCACACGCAGACAGTGGCTCCGCGCACGCTTTGTGACGAATGCGTGGTAACCCGCCCGGGTTCCACTGTACGAGTTACAAGGGGGTTATATGCTAATACCCTGCCAACTGAGCGAATCGATCGGTGTGATAGTACTGATCGCCGAAGGTTTCCGCGGCAGCGCGAGCGCGCTTCATGAAAAAACCGATGTCGAATTCATCGGTCATGCCAATGCCGCCATGCATTTGCACCGCTTCGTTGGTTGCGATGCGAGCCACGTCGCTGGCCTTGGCTTTGGCCAGGCACACCAGCGAAGACGCGGTCGGCTCCTGAGCATCGAGGGCTTGCAGGGTCCTCAGCACGACCGAGCGCACCAACTCTATCTCACAGAACAGGTGTGCTGCGCGATGTTGGAGCGCCTGGAACGAGCCGATCTTGACGCCGAACTGCTCGCGCTCACGCAGATAATTCAAGGTGCGCTCGAATGCCTCCTCGGCGACACCGAGCAGCTCCGCCGCAAGCACGGCGCGCCCTGCGTCGAGCACTGCATCCAACACAATCGCGCCCTTGTCGAAAGTGCCGATGACGTCGGCGTCGCTCACCACCACATCACGCAGCTCGACCACCGCGCTGTTACGACTGTCGACCATTGAAGAACGCGTGATGGTCACGCCACTCGCCTTCGGATCGACCAGGAACAAGCTGATGCCATCGCGGGAGCAGGTGTCACCCGAAGTGCGCGCTGTGACAATCAGGCGATCCGCCACATGACCGTCGAGCACATGTAACTTTCGGCCGCTGAGCTTGTACTTCCCCGTGCAGCGCGTGGAGATGTCATAAGGCGCGTGGCGCACGGCCTCATCGGTCGCGAACGCGACCAGCAGATCACCGCCCGCGATCGCCGGCAGCAATGTTTCTTTTTGCGCCGGTGTGCCACCACGCAACAGCGCAGTCACTCCGAGCACTGCGCTCGACAACAAGGGGCTCGCGCTCAGATTGCGGCCAATCTCCGTCGCAAGCAGCCCGGCGCCCACGAAGCCAAAACCCACCCCGCCGTATTCCTCCGGCACCAGCACGCCGGCCCAGCCCATCTCGGCCATTTCCTTCCATAGCGCCCGATCGAAACCGACCGGATCGAGCTCATCGCGCAGCTTGCGCAGTTGCGAAACCGGCGCCCGCTCGGCGGCAAAGCGCTTCGCGGCGTCACGAAACATCAGTTGATCTTCGGTGAGAGTCAGAGTCATGAGCAATCCTCCGCGTCAGGCGCCGGGCAGACGCAGCACGTTCTTGGCGATGATGTTGAGCTGAATCTCGGACGTGCCGCCCTCGATGGAGTTGGCCTTGGTCCGAAGCCACATCGCAGCCAGCTGCTCTTCGCTGTTTGCATCGCCGAACTTCAAACCTTCGCTGCCCGAGACCGACATGGTCAGCTCGGCGCGACGTTTGTTGAGCTCGGTGCCGTAGTACTTGAGCATCGAAGACATGGCGCCGGTTTCGTTGCCTGCCTTGGCCTCGTCGGTGACGCGATTCATGGTGAGCGCGAACGCCATCGCATCCATTTCGAAGCGCGCGATATCGGTGCGCAGCGCGGGTTCGGCGAGACGCCCCGACGCCAGCCCGATGTGTTTGATGGCGAGCTGGCTCACCGGCGTGACCCGTTGCGTGCCCATGCCGCCGATCATGTTGCGCTCGTGGGTGAGCAGATACTTGGCGATGGTCCAGCCCTTGTTGAGCTCGCCCAGCAGGTTCTGCTTGGGCACTTTCACATTGTCGAAAAAGGTCTGCGTAAACGGCGAGTAACCCGAGATCAGCCGAATCGGCCGCGTGCTGATGCCCGGCGTCTCCATGTCGAACAACAGGAAGCTGATGCCCTCCTGCTTCTTGCCGGTGGTGCTGGTGCGAACCAGACAGAAGATCCAATCTGCCTTGTCGCCGTAGCTGGTCCAGATCTTCGAACCATTGACCACGAAGTGATCGCCGTGATCGTCGGCCCGTGTCTTGAGCGAGGCGAGATCCGAGCCCGCGCCCGGCTCCGAATAGCCCTGGCACCAGCGGATCTCGCCGCGTGCGATCCTGGGAAGGTGCTCGCCCTTTTGTTGCTCGTTGCCGAACTTGAGCAGCGCCGGACCGAGCATGGAAATGCCGAACGAGGTCAGCGGCGATCGGCACTTCATCGCGGCCATTTCCTCGCGCAGCACGCGCGCCTCGTCCTTGCTCAGACCTCCGCCGCCATACTGCTTCGGCCATTCCGGCACCGTCCAGCCACGCTCCGCCATCTTCTGCAGCCACACGCGCTGCGCGTCGCTTTTGAACTTGAAATGCCGGCCGCCCCAGCAGATGTCATATTCGTCCACCACAGGCTCACGCATCTCCTGCGGACAATTCGCTTCCAGCCACGCGCGGGTGTCGCGGCGGAACGCTTCCAATGCTTCTTCTGAGTTCGGCTGTGCGGACATGTTCGTCTCCTGAAAGCGGCTCGTCAGCTGCCACGTCGCGTCATCGCGCGACCGGCGGCGGCGAAGCCCTTGGCGTGCTCTCCATATTGAATCGCGCGTCGATCGGCAGCGTTGCCTTGTAACGCGCGCGCGTACACACCCTGTGTGATCGCAGCCATGCGGAAATATGCAAACGACAAAAAGAACGGCCAGTCGGCGATGCGCTCGCGACCGGAGAACTGGCAGTACAGCTGCAGGAACTCCTGCTCCTCGGGAATGCCCAGCGCGGCAATGTCCACATCCGCCAGTCCGCCGCTGCCCATCTCGCTGGGCGCGATCCGATAGAACATGCAGGCGTACGCCAGATCGCTCAATGGGTGGCCGAGCGTCGCCAGCTCCCAGTCCAGCACGGCGATGATGCGCGGCTCAGTGGGATGCAGAATGGTGTTGCCGATACGATAGTCGCCGTGGACGATGGCCGTCTCGTCGTTCGCCGGCAAGTGGGCCGCAAGCCAGGTCATGAGCTCATTCATGTCGGCGTTCTCTTCGGTCTTGGACGCCAGATATTGTTTGCTCCAGCGATCCAGCTGCCGCGCGACGTAACCTTCCGGCTTGCCGAAGTCGCCCAGCCCGCAGGCCTTGTAATCCACCGAATGCAGCTTCGCTGCGACCCGCGCGTAGTCGGTGTAGATCGCACGTCGATCCGTCGGCTCGAGATTCGGCAATGTCACATTCGTGATGACGCGACCGTCGACGTGATCCATCACATAGAACGGTGTGCCGATGATGCTGGCGTCTTCGCAAAGCACCCGCGCGCACGGCACCGGCACTTCAGTATCGGGCAGCGCCCGCAGAATCCGATATTCGCGCTCGATCAAATGCGCCGACGGCAGCAGCTTGCCCGGCGGCTTTTTCCGCAATACGAATTTCTTGCCGGGCGTCTGGATCAGATAGGTGGGATTGGACTGTCCGCCCTGAAACTGACGCAGGCTCGCCGGCCCCGAAAAATCATCCAGGTGCTGTTGCAGGTAACGCCACAGCGACGCTTCGTCGATGCGATGCTGTGGCAGAACGTCGATGATGGAAACATCCGAGGCTGAACTCGAGGCTGCGGAGGATCCAGTCGGTTGCGTCTCGGGCCCGGGCATTGCTCGTCGTCTCCCCCTGATGTCGGCTGGCCATTGTATGCGGCCGGGGTGCATGCCGGAACTGCGCGCGAGTGCAGAATTGACAGCGACCTCCCTATCACAGTCGCGCTGTCCCACTCTGTGAAATTTGAGGACGGGCGATCAACGAGAGATGGTCATCGCGCCCAGCGCCACGCCGAGATCGAAGCCACGGCCGGTGCCGCTCAATGCCAGAGACACCTCGCCTTTGGTCATCACCTGCGCGCCGGAAGATTTCACCGCGCCGGCATGCGCTTCGGCGGCGACATAAGTGCCCAGCAGCTCGTCGACGCTCGAGACCGCCGAAAACTTGCCGCGGCCGTTTTCGATGGACGACTTGCCGATGGTCAGGCCGCCGCCCTTGGCCGACAGCTTGACCTTCATCGACTGGCCGTTGCTGCAGGTGATGGCGCCGTCGCCCTCGGCGGTTTTATAGAACGCCGACCAGCCCTGCATGCTGAACTTCATGGTGCAGCGGATGCCGGCGGCAGCCGCCGACTGGGACGGCCCGGCGCCGAACAGACACACCGCCAGCAACGAGCCGAGCACGATCCTGCGAAGCATGGGTCCTCCCTCGGTGACCGGTACCTCATCTTACGGTGGCGCCGGGGTCGAAAAGTTCCCGGCAGCGGCCCGCTCGCCTCCGCCGTCGCTGAATTGCTGAATCAGGCAAGTATCGCGCACGGTTTTGCATGCAGCAGCGCGCCGAAGCTGGGACAATCCGGGGCGAGGGCACTCATCCATCTATGACTCAGCCAGGCTTGATCCACAGCGGCGTCGCCGCGGACGAATTCTTCCGGTACTACCTGGACCGCGGCGAGCCATTGGTGCTCGCAACCGTGGCGCAAACCCTCGGCTCGACCTATCGCAAGGCCGGTGCGCAGATGCTGATCGCCGGCGACGGCCGGGTCGCCGGGCTGTTGAGCGGCGGCTGCCTGGAGGCGGACCTGATGGAGCGCGCCCGCCGGGTCCTCGAGACCGGCGAGCCGGCGACGGTTCATTACGACACGCGCAGCTCCGACGATGTGATCTGGGGCATCGGCCTGGGTTGCGAAGGCGCCATGACGATTCTGCTGAGCCGGCTGGATCGCGCCAACGATTACCAGCCGTTCAAATTCGCCTCGCGCTGCCGGTTCGATCAGGTCGATGCTCGATTCGCGCTCGTCACTGAGTCGCGCAATCCCAAGGTTCCGCTGGGAGCCGCGTTCTGGAGCCAGAACAAACATTTGTTGCCGGCGTCAGTGGCGACCGCAATGGATGTATCGACCCCGCGTGGCGCCGGGCCTTCGAGCCAGGTCATCGAAGCAGGCGATGCGACCTTCCTGATCGTGCCCATCGAGTTGCCGCCGCGACTGTTGTTGTTGGGCGGGGGACCGGACGCCATGCCGCTGGTGGAGATCGCGGGCTTGATGAACTGGCAGGTCACGGTGTTCGATCATCGTGCGGCGTATGCGATCGCCGATCGCTTTCCGCGAGCCCGACGTGTCGAGCTCAAAGCGGCGGCCGAGTTGCCGCGGGAATTGCAGGCCGGACAGTACGACGCTGCGGTGGTGATGAGCCATCACCTGCTGTCGGATCAGGCGTATCTCGCGGCGCTCGCAGACAGCTCGATACCTTACGTCGGGCTGCTCGGCCCGGCGCCGCGACGCATTCGTCTATTGCACGAGATCGGCGACAAGGCGGCGCGACTGAGCGGTCGCTTGTATGGGCCGATCGGACTGGATATCGGTGCGCGCTCGCCAGAAACGATTGCGCTCGCGATCGTAGCGGAGATTCAGGCCGCCATGGCGGGTCGCGAAGGCGGCTCGTTCAGCAAGGTGGTGCCGACGGCGTAGGCCCGCCTCCCTTTATCCGCGACGCAAATCGCGCAACACGCGTCGAGCATGTTTGTCCGGGCGGCCTTCGGGCGCCGGAGCCACGGCGAGCCGGCGCTCGCGCTGTTTCTCTCGCGCGGCGATGCTGTCTTCCGTCTCGGTGTAGTGAAGCCGCGCTTCCGGCGCCGGGCCGCGCCGAACTGGCATGCCACGCACGATCACTTCCAGACGCGTCTCGTCCTTGGTGATGTGCAGCCGGTCATCGACGTGCACCACGCGCGAGGGCTTCACCCGATCGCCGTTCACATGCACGAGCCCGCCTGCCACCGCTTCGGTCGCCTGCGAGCGGCTCTTGAACAGCCGCACGAACCACAGCCATTTGTCGATGCGTAACCCGGCACTCTCGTCACTCATGGGCCAAGTCTACGCGCCCCGCCGACGCCGATGCACATTCTGTCCATTTCATTTCCCAACGCCCTGTGAGTATTCTCGGTGCCCTTGTCCGTACTTTTGGGTGGAAGCTGTTGAGGCATGGTCGACGGTGAGCATATGACGGCCGCGCGCGCGGATGGGCCGAGCGTCGATCTGCTTATCGTCGGCGGTGGCATCAATGGTGCGGGCATCGCTCGCGACGCGGCCGGTCGCGGCCTGAAGGTCATGCTGGTGGAGCAAGCCGACCTCGCTTCGGCCACCTCCTCCGCCAGCACCAAATTGATCCACGGCGGGCTGCGCTACCTCGAGTTCTTCGAATTCCGGCTGGTGCGCGAAGCACTGCTCGAGCGCGAGCGGCTGTTGCGCATCGCGCCCCACATCATCCGGCCCATGGAATTCATTCTGCCGCACGTGCCCGAGTTGCGGCCGCGCTGGCTGATGCGTCTGGGGCTGTTCTTTTACGATCACATCGGCGGCCGCGAAATCCTACCCGCCTCTCGCAACGTGCGGCTCGCCAACGGCGCCTACGGACCGCTGCGGGCCGGCCTGGACCACGGCTTCGCGTATTCGGATTGCTGGGTCGACGACAGCCGCCTGGTCGTTCTCAATGCCCTCGACGCCGCGCTTCGCGGCGCATCGATTCGCACTCGCACGCGCTTTGTGTCTGCGCGAGTCGAAGGCTCGCAGTGGCTCGCGAGCATCCAGGATCTGCCCAGTAGCGAGATCACGCAAGTCCGCGCCCGCGCGATCGTCAACGCCGCTGGCCCATGGGTTCAAAGGGTGTTGCAGAGCTTTCCTGAAATGGACGTGGACGCGCAGGTCCGCCTGGTGAAAGGAAGTCACATCGTGGTGCCGCGACTGTTCGATGGCGAGCATGCCTTCATGCTGCAAAATCCGGACGGCCGCATCGTGTTCGCCATCCCCTATCAGCAACAGTTCACTTTGGTGGGCACCACCGATGTCCCTTTCGACGGCGACGCTACCCAGGTGAGCATCTCCAACGACGAGGTGCTCTACCTGTGCAGCACGGTGAACAGCTATTTCCGCAAGCACATCGCGCCGGCCGACGTGAAATGGAGCTACGCCGGCGTGCGGCCGCTGTCCGATGATGAAACCGAGAATGCATCGAAGGTGACGCGCGACTATCGGCTCGAACTGACCGAAACCGACAACGATGCGCCGCCGCTGTTATCCGTGTTCGGCGGCAAGATCACGACTTATCGGCGGCTCGCCGAAAGCGCGCTGAGCAAACTGCAACTGAGAGGCAACGATCGCGAGTGGACCGACCGAGCGGCGCTGCCGGGCGGCGACCTGCCGCGCGCCGATTTCGCCACCTTTGCCGATGGCGTGCAAAAGCGCTGGCCCTTTCTGTCCGCCGCGATGGCGCATCGACTCGCGCAGGCGTATGGCACTCGAGTGGAAAAGATTCTCGGCAAGGCCCAAGCCATGCTGGACCTCGGCGAACATTATGGCGGTGGGCTCACGCAAGCCGAGCTCGACTACCTGGTCGCTAATGAATGGGCGCGCAGCGCCGATGACGTGCTGTGGCGTCGGAGCAAGCTGGGGTTGCACCTGAGCGAGCAGGAGCGCGGCCGGGTGGCCGAGTGGTTCAAGTCGCAACCCACATGATCTCGAGACCGCGCTCGCATGACGCCGGGCGCGGTCCGCTGAGGCCACTCAGAACCGATACTGCAACTCCATCCCATACATTCGCGGATACGTGAGCGACACCGTATGGCGCGGACCGACGGGGCTCGGCCGATCGGCGGTGGAGCTGCCGTAGCCAATCTCATCGAACGCATTCTTGACGAACCCGATCAGGGTGTAGCGGTTGTCCGCGTCGTTCCATAACAAACGAAGGTCGGCAATCTCGAACGACGGCGCGGTATAGATCGGATTCGACCAGATGGTCGACTGTTGAGCGCCGATGTCGCTATACATGCCGCTGGCGGTGAGCGAGCCCGGCGCAAAACTCCAGGTGTAGTTCGCACCCACCGTCCACTTGTGTTCGGGCGACAGCGGCAACCGGTTGCCCACCAGCGACTGAGCGACATCCCCGTTCGGCAGCGTACTCACCGGCTGCGCGCCCGGGCTGCGTGCGCTTGAATCGACCGTATCGACGAAACAGCAGCCGCGAGTGATCTCCGTATCGAGATACGAGTAACTCGCGAGCAACTGCAATCGATCGGTCGGCGACCAGCTTGCCTCCAGCTCCACGCCCTGCACGCGCGCCTGTAAATTCAGGAAACGACTCGCGGTGATGGTGCCGAGCGAGACGGTCAACGGCGTCTGGAAGCCATCGTAGTCGCTGTAGAACACAGCCGTGTTCAGCGACACCCGACCGGCCAGGATGGTCTTCACGCCGAGCTCGTAAGAGTCGACATACTCCGGATCGGCGTAAGGGTTCGGAGTCAACCCGTTCGAGCCGAGCCAACCGCCCGACTTGTAACCGCGGCTGTAACGCAGATACACATTCGTGTCGTCGTTGGCCTCCCACTGCAAGCCAGTGGTGCCGGTCACCGCATCCCATTCGCCCGCCAGATTGCGTCGCAGGCCGCCTCCCGGATTCTGCATCAAATCCGGCGCGCAAGCCGACGCTCCACACACCTGGCTCTGCGTAACATCCAAGGCAAGCGCCTGGGTTTCGGCCAGCACTGCGGGCACCAGCATCGGCGCGATAGCCTGGAGCTGCGTTTGTATGAAGGCGAGCGGCGTCCCAGGAGGAAACAATCCGATGATGGCGTTCTCGAGAACGCCTTGAGCATCGGCGACGGCGACCGCCGTACCGTTGCTGCGCGCCACGTAACGCGCCATGTCCATGCCCTTTTTCTCATCCTTGGTGTAGCGCAGGCCCAGCGTGAAGGTCCACGCATCGGAGAAGCTCCAATCCATCTGCCCGAAGCCCGCGTAGGAATCCGTCTCGAGGTGCCCATCCACCGCGAGAAACGCGCCACTCGGATTGGGTGGCGCCCCAAACGGGTTGACAATCGCATCGTCACCCACCACGGCGAGGCCTTGTGGCTGATCCCACTTCTGGCTGTATTGATACAAACCGAGGATCCATTGCAAATCGCCGTCGCCGCTGGACGTGAGATTCAGCTCGTTGGATTGCCACTGCTGCCGCTCGTGATAGTAGGTGCGCACATCCGGCGTCACATTCAGCGCATCGAACGCCGGTCGCGGCACGCTCTGGCTTGGTAACGGCCCCGCCGGCCCATCGAGATCGATGGACAGAGAACCGCCTTCCGGCACTCCAATATTGAACGACGCGGTGCGCGGCGTTCCGTCACTGTCGGAGGAAGTGAAGTACGTGTACTGCTGATACCCGGACAACAACTTCAAGGTGGCGCCAGCGAAGTCCGCCGTGACGTCCAGGTGGATGCGATGCTGATCCTCCAGCGTGCCCGCCGCGGGTGCGTTGGTATCGATGGTGTAAGGGTGCGCGATGCTTGGATTGGGCTCGGAATATCCGAAGACCGGGTTGTAGTACAGCGCCGCCGTTCCCGTCCCGGTCACTGTGACGTTGTTGTGTGGCGAAATGACAGTGGCCAGCGTGTTGCCGACGCCGTAGCTGTCCTGCCACTCGAACTTTGAATAGCGCAGCCGCGCGACGACCCGATCGCCCAGGTCGGCCTCAATCTGCGCCTCTACAAACCAGCGATCGCTGTCTGCGGTGTCGCCCCCCTGGCCGATGTTGTTGATGAAGCCCTGCTCGCGTCGGTCCTTCGATCCTCCGATCAAAAACCGCACTGAATTGGTGATCGGGCCGCGCAGCAACGCATCCGTGCGCCAGCTGCCGTAGTCGCCGACAGTCCCACGCACCTCTCCGTTGAATTCCTTGGTCGGTCGCTTGGCGATCACGTTGAGCGTGCCGCCAATGGAGTTGCGGCCGTACAAGGTGCCCTGCGGACCGCGCAGGATTTCGGTGCGATCGATGAATAACGACGGCGTCGACGTGTCGGCCATCGAGGTGGAAAAGATTCCGTCCGAGTACAGCGCCACCGACGGATCGGTGCCGATGTTATTGGTCAGGCGACCGAAGCCGCGAATCGAGAGTCGATCGTTGTTGGTGTAACTGAGGCTCGGCGTGATGCGCGCCACATCTTCGATGGTGTTGACGCCGATCAGATCCCGGCGAGCGCTGGTGTAGGCGGTCACGGCCACGGGCACGTCTTGAATGTTTTGTTCGCGCTTCTCGGCCGTGACCACGATTTCTTCCAGTGTTCTATTATCTTGAATGTTTCTTGCGTCCTGTGCGTTCGACATCCCACTCACGCACAACAGGCTGCCCATGACGGACAGCATCCCTTGCTGTTGCATCTTCATGAGAACCCCCGTTCGGATCGAGCGGCATCCGACATTGATTATGTGTGGAACCGACAATCGCTCTGCGGTCGCATCGATGGTATGAACTCGCTCCTTCCACAGCAATAAGCCCGATCAAGCCTGCAGGCCGGAATATACAAGCCCGGGCACACCGCTCTGTTTGGGCAGAAAAACAGCGGGATCTATTCGCCGAAACGGAACTGCGCCTCGACGCCATACACGCGCGGCGCCGTTGGCGAAACACTGAAGGAACGAGAACCCCAAGCCGTCTGCGTGGCGCCCACCGCTTCATAACCTTCCTGATCGAACACGTTGCGCACGAAACCGATCAGTGTGTAGCGATCCTGCGCATCGCTCCACAACACGCGCAGATCGGTTTCGTCATAGGACGGCGCAAGGTTGTAATCACGCGAGAACACCGAGAAGTAAGTCTCGTCGCGATATGTCCAGGTGCCGGAGAAAGTCAGCGCCCCGCGCGGCATCTGCCAGGTGTAGTTGGCGTTGAATGCGATCTTGTTCTCCGGCGAGCTCGGCAGCCGACCGCCGTCGATGCTCTGGCCGGTCTGCTGACCTGGCGTGCCGCAAGGCCGCGCATCGGGCGCAACCGCAAACGTATCGTCGCCGTCGATGAAACATCGCCGATCCTGGATCTCGGTATCCAGGAAGCTGTAGCTCAGGTTCATCTGCAAGGCGTCGGTCACCGCCCAGAGCGCCTCGAGCTCCACGCCCTGTGAGACCGCGTTCTCGAGATTGAAGAAGCGCGACTCGTTGATGTTCGATACCGGGTCACGCACGGTGGAGGGGTACTGTGCATCCTTGTAGTCGTAACGGAACACGGACAGATTGGCGGTCAGCCGTCGCAAGAATGTCTGCTTCACGCCGAACTCGTAGGCATTGATGTATTCCGGCTCGGTGTATCCGGTGCGATCGGGTGCGAAGGCGCCGGCGTTGAAGCCGCCGCTCTTGTAGCCACGTGTGTATTTCACGAAAACCAGCGAATCATCGCTGGGCGTCCATTGCAGCCCCGCGGTGCCCGTGGTTGCGTGCCATTTGCCGCTCAACAGGCCGCGACGATCGATCTCACCGGTGGCGTAGAACGCATGCGGCACGCCCGGAAAGCCAAACAGCACCCGGGTGCGAAATTCCTCCGCGTCCTTGTTGTCCTCGGTGTAGCGCAGACCGACGGTGGTCTTCCAGGTCGGCGAGAAGCTGTAGTCGATCTGACCGAACACCGCGTGTGCGTCGGCGTCGAGGAACGCGCCCGAGATCTGCAGGTTGTGATCCGGATTGGCCGGTCCCAGCGGGCTTTGTCGGCTGGTGGCGATGCGAGGCGTCGCCAGCTCCCGTTGCAATGGGGCCCTGATGCCCGAATGCTGATTCACTTGCTCGTGATACTGGTACAACCCGACGATCCATTGCAGCGGGCCGTCGCCGGTGGAGATCAGATTCAGTTCGTTGCTGTAATACTCTTTGTCCTCCATGTAGAACGCCTCGACCTGGGGATAGATGGTGAACGGCACGCCGCCCGCCACCGTCGAGTACGGACCACGCTGGATGGTGTCGTAATCGGTCACTTGCGAGTACGTCGAGGCGGCGTAGCCACCGACGTACTTCAGATCCGCCCAACCCAGATGACCGATCAATTCCGTGACATAGGAGTGATGTCCGTCGAGATTGGCGCGGGCCGGTGTGTCGTTGTTGTACAGCCGGTGATTGTCGATGCTCGGATTGACGCCCGTGAACTGCGCCGACACCGGTTGGGTGGGGGTCCCGTTGAAGGTGGAGTTTGGAAACAAGCCTCCAAAATAGGTGGGCGCGATGCTGTAGGGCGTCACGGTGACCGAGGAGCGGCGCGACTGATTCCACTCGGAATGCGCATAGCGAATCCAGCCATCGAGCTTGTCGCCGATGTTGAATTCCAACTGCTGCTCCACATACAGATCGTCGCTGACGTTGCCTTCGGTCTCGGCGCTGTCAATGTCCCGAAAGTAGCCTCGCCCCTGCTCGCTCTTGGTGCCCGCCGAGCGAAAGCGTAACCAGTCGGTGATGGGCCCGGATAGCGAGCCTTCGAAGATCCGCGTCTCGTAGTTGCCGGCGGTGGCGCGCACTTCGCCGCGCAAATCCTCGGTTGGACGTTTGGAGATGATGTTCAGCGCGCCGCCGATCGAGTTGCGCCCATACAGCGTGCCCTGCGGGCCGCGCAGCACTTCGACGCGATCGACGATGATGGGCCGTTTGTTTCCTTCGGTATTGCTGGCCGTATAGAAGCCGTCGGAGTACGTGGCGACGCCAGGATCGGAGCCGTAGTTGTTGGTCAGTCTTCCCACGCCACGCAAGCTCATGCGGTCGAGCGTGGCCGCGTACGACAGGCCGGGCGTGAAGTCGGCGAGATCGTCGACGGTGAGCACGCCCATCACATCTTTCATTTCCGAGGTGATGGCAGTCACCGCGATGGGCACATCCTGGATGCTCTCGCTGCGCTTCTGCGCGGTCACCACGACCTCTTCCAGAAGCGTCGCCGAATCCTGAGCCAGTAGCGGAGTCGCAGAAAAACTCAACAGGCTGCCGATGGACAGCCACGCTCGTCCGGTCGCCTTCATGAATCCCCCTCGCACCTCGAACCGGTGCGGTCCGATGAGTCCTTGGAATCAAAGGTCGTTCTGCAGACATACCGAGAATAGAAATTTGGTCCCCGGCCCGCAATAGACAGCTGAGATCCCGCAGCATGGAACTGTACTCAAGATTCTAGAAAGCTGTACTCCACGCGCCGGAACCTAGCTGACCCGTCAGCCGTCATCCGCACAGTGGCACAATCGCGCACTTGGCTCTGACAGGGGTTGTTTGTTGTGAAGCGAGACTTTTTTCAGCGGCTGACAGCGGAAACTGAACAGCTGCGCACGCAAGGCCTGTTCAAGCCGGAACGAGTGCTGAGCTCGCCGCAGAGCTCCTCGGTGCGAGTGGTGGGCGGCGAAGAAGTGCTGAACCTCTGCGCGAACAACTATCTCGGCCTGGCGAACCATGCTTCGGTGCGAGAGGCGGCGCGGCTGGCGCTGGATCGCTACGGCTACGGCATGGCTTCGGTGCGCTTCATCTGCGGCACCCATCAGATTCACAAAGACCTGGAAGAGCGTCTGAGCCGTTTTCTGGGCACCGAGGACACCATTCTTTATTCCTCGTGCTTCGACGCCAACGGCGGCTTGTTCGAAACCCTGCTGGACGAACAGGACGCGGTCATCAGCGATGCCTTGAATCATGCCAGCATCATCGACGGCATCCGGCTGTGCAAAGCGCAGCGCTTTCGTTACGCCAACAACGATCTCGATGAGTTGGAAACCCGCCTGAAGGAAGCTGCGCATTGCCGCGTGCGACTGATCGCGACCGACGGCGTGTTCTCGATGGACGGCGTGATCGCGCGCTTGAAGGAGATCTGCGACCTGGCGGATCGTTACGACGCGCTGGTCATGGTGGACGATTCGCACGCGGTCGGTTTCGTAGGCGAGCGTGGGCGCGGCACGCATGAGCTTCGCGGCGTGATGGATCGAGTCGACATCATCACCGGCACGCTCGGCAAGGCGCTCGGGGGCGCCGCCGGCGGCTACACCTCCGGTCGCAAGGAAATCATCACCTGGCTGCGCCAACGCTCGCGGCCTTACCTGTTTTCCAACAGCATTCCACCGTTCATCGCGGCGGCGAGCCTGCGCGTGCTCGATCTGCTCGAGGCGGACGACAAGCTGCGCTCGCGCCTGTGGGATAACGCCGCGCATTTCCGGCAACAGATGAGCGCCGCCGGATTCAATCTGGTGCCGGGCGAACATCCCATCATTCCCGTCATGCTCGGCGATGCGAAGGTCGCCGCGGATTTCGCACAGCGACTGCTCGAGCACGGCGTCTATGTCATCGGCTTCTCATTCCCAGTGGTGCCGCACGGCAAGGCGCGCATTCGCACGCAAATGTCGGCGGCTCACACGCCGCAGCAGCTGGACAAAGCCGTGGCCGCATTCGTCACGGTCGGCAGGGAACTCGGCGTCATTCGATGATCGCAGCCTTCGTGCTGCGCCTGTGCCCCTCTCTTCAACGCAACTCAACCAACAATCATGCGTGCATTAGTCAAAGCCCGTGCTGCCGCCGGTATCGAGCTGCAGGACATTCCCAAGCCGACGGTCGGTCCGAACGATGTGATGATCCGCATCAAGCGGACCGCCATCTGCGGCACCGATATGCACATCTACAACTGGGATCAATGGGCGCAACGGACCATTCCCGTGCCCATGGCGGTCGGCCACGAATACAGCGGCGAGATCGTCGAGGTCGGCAGCGAAGTCAGCGGCTTTGCGCCGGGCGATCGCGTCTCGGGCGAAGGTCACATTACCTGCGGTTACTGCCGCAACTGTCGGGCCGGCCGTCGTCACCTGTGTCGCAACACGTTCGGGGTCGGCGTGAATCGTCAGGGCTCGTTCGCGGAATACCTGGTGATTCCGGCGTTCAACGCATTCAAGCTGCCCCCGGCCATCGATGATGAGATCGCCTCGATTCTGGATCCGCTCGGCAACGCGGTACACACCGCGCTGTCCTTCGACGTGGTCGGCGAGGACGTGCTGATCACCGGGGCAGGCCCGATCGGCATCATGGCCGCCGCCATCGTGCGCTTCATCGGCGCTCGCAATGTGGTGATCACCGACGTGAACGACTATCGACTGGAGCTGGCCCGCAAGATGGGCGCGACGCTCGCGCTCAACGTTTCACGCGAGTCGCTGGACGATGCGATAAAACAACTGGGCATGCAGGAAGGTTTCGACGTCGGCCTGGAGATGTCGGGCAACGCCTCCGCCTTGCGCGACATGCTACGAACCATGCATCACGGCGGCAGCGTCGCGATGCTCGGCATTCCCTCCACCGAAGTCGCCATCGACTGGAACGACGTCATCCTGAAGGGCCTGACCCTCAAAGGCATCTACGGCCGCCAGATGTTCGAGACCTGGTACAAGATGGCCGCCCTGCTCCAAAGCGGCCTCGACATCCGCCCCATCATCACGCATCGCCTGCCGTTCACGGAATACCAGCGCGCCTTCGAAATCATGGGCGCCGGACAGTCGGGCAAAGTGGTGATGAACTGGGAGACGGCGTAACGACGTGACATTCGGCGGTCTCCCATTTGGGGGAGACCGGCTGCGAGTTTTACAGCACCGAGCACACCCTTCAGCAAGTCTCCGCACTGGGGAGGCGGCCTGTGATTTACGGCGCGGAGCACAACTTCGGCCGTCTCCCCTTTTGGGGAAACGGCCGGTGACATTTACGGCACCGAGCACAACCTTCGGCGGTCTCCCCTTTTGGGGAAACGGCCTGTGACATTTACGGCGCCGAGCACAACCTTCGGCGATCTCCCCTTTTGGGGAGACTGCCCGTGACATTTACGGCACCGAGCACAACCTTCGGCGGTCTCCCCTTTTGGGGAGACTGCCCGTGACATTTTATGGCGCCGAGCACAACCTTCGGCCGTCTCCCCTTTTGGGGAAACGGCCCGTGACATTTACGGCGCCGAGCACAACCTTCGGCGATCTCCCCTTTTGGGGAGACTGCCTGTGACATTTACGGCGCCGAGCACAACCTTCGGCGGTCTCCCCTTTTGGGGAGACTGCCCGTGACATTTACGGCGCCGAGCAGGGGCAGTAGTAATAAACCTGCCGAGGATCGTTGAACTTCGCCAGACGCTTCAGCTCCATCTCGAACGGCTCGAGCATGCGGCGGGCGTTGGCGAACAACTCGTGTTCCGGCACCAGCGCGCGCGTGACGCGAGCGGCGAGCGCCTGCGAGCGCATGGCGATAGCCTGACGCCAGCCCATCGGCGGCTCGATGTAGTGCACTTTATAGTCCTTGCCCAAGCCCGCGCGTTCTGCGGCGGCATTCAAAGCATCCTTGTACGAACCGAGCTTGTCGACCAGACCGTTCTGAGCAGCATCCACGCCGGCCCACACTCTGCCCTGCGCAACGGCGTCGATATCGTCGAACGATTTTTCGCGCGCCGAGGCCACGTTGTTCACGAACACGCTGTAGGCGTGGTCGATGGAGTTCTGGAGGATCTCCTTGGCGCCGTCGTTCAAGGTGCGATCGAGCCGCAGCGAGCCGGCGTACGGCGTCGTGCCCACGCCGTCGATGGTGACGCCGAACTTCTGCAGCGTACGCTCGAGGGTCGGGAACACGGCGAACACGCCGATCGAGCCGGTGAGGGTCGCCGGGCTCGCCCAGATCTCGTCGGCATCCATGGCGATGTAATAACCGCCCGAGGCCGCCATGCTGCTCATCGAGGCGATCACGGGTTTACCGGCATCGCGTAGCGCGTCGATCTCGCGACGAATGACTTCCGATGCGAGCATGCTGCCGCCAGGGCTGTCGATTCGCAGCACCACGGCTTTCACGTCCTCATCGTGCAGCGCCTCGCGCAACAAGCGCACTGTCGAGTCCGAACCGATGGTGCCCGGCGGCTGCGGCCCGTCGAGGATTTCACCCGAGGCCACCACCACGCCGACGTGATCGCCGTCGATCTCGAGCGCTTCGGAGGAGCGGGTCGCGGCGAAATAATCCCAATGCATCACGCCCTTGAACGTGTGGTTGTCCTCGTCTTCGCCGACCAGCGCTTTGATCTGCTCTTCGAACTCGCGGCGCGACTTCAGCTCGGTCACCAGATTTCTTTCCAAGGCCGCGGTCGCCAGATCGCCCCGATGCGTCTTGGCGATCTCCGCATATTCGTTCGAATAAGCCGCGAGGGCGCCGTCATCGAGGCCGCGCGCCTTGCTGACGCCGGACTGATAGATGCCCCAGAGCGCATTCAGCCACGCCATGCTTTCCTGCTCTTCCTGCTCGGACATGTCGCTGCGGCTGAACTGATCGGTGAACGATTTGAACTTGCCGGCGCGGAACACGTGCACGTCGACTTCGAGCTTGTCGATCGCGCCCTTCAGGAAGGTCCGGTAGTAACCGAAGCCTTCGATCAGCACCAGGCCGTGCGGATCGAGATAGATCTCATCGGCGTGCGCGGCGAGGTAGTACTGCGCCTGGTCGTAGCTCTCGCCGAACGCGTAGATCTTCTTGCCAGCGGCGCGAAAGCGCTGCAGGGCCTGCGCCAGCTCTTCCAGCTTGGCGATGCCGCCGCCGGTCATGCTGCTCAGATCGAGCACCATCAATTGGATCCGATTGTCTTCGGCCGCTTTGTCGACCACGTCGATCAGATCGCGCAGCAGCGTCTCCGGCCGATTGGTGCCGTAGGCCTCGGCGACCGCGCGCTCGAAGGGATCGCCCGCCAATTGTTCGACCAGCGCGCCTTGCGGGGCCAGGATCAACGCCGCTTTGGCCGGGATGAGCGGCACCCCTGGCGTGAGCGCCGCGCCGATCAACAGGAACAAGGCGAGCAGCAGGATGAGGTGCAACACCTTGCGCACGCCGTCGAGGCCGCGCCAGAGGTAGCCGAGAATGCTAACGATCGCTTTCATGGAGCAGCCACAGTCGAATGAAACGACATCAAGTCGCGGAATAGGTCAGGCGATAGATCGCGCCGGCAGTATCGTCGGAGATCAGCATCGAGCCGTCCTCCAGCACCAGCAGATCGACCGGCCGGCCGAACACTTCGTCGCCACGGTTGAAGCCGGTGATGAACGGCTCGTAGCTCACCGCCTTGTGGCCCTCGAGCCGCACCATCGTCAAGCGATAACCGCTTTTGGTGCTGCGGTTCCAGGAGCCGTGCTCGGCGATGAGCGCCTGATTCCGATATTTCTCCGGGAACGACGTGCCTGTATAGAACTTCACGCCGAGCGGCGCGACATGCGCGCCCAGTGTTTGCACCGGCGGCGTCATGCGCGCGCAGTCGCCGAGCTTGCCGAAGTCGGGATCTTTGATGTCCCGGCCATGACAGTATGGAAACCCAAAATCCAGGCCAGCGCGCGGCGCCACGTTCAACTCGCACGGCGGCCGATCGTCGCCCAGATGATCGCGGCCATTGTCGGTGAACCACAACTCCTGGGTGGTCGGATGCCAGGTGAAGCCGACCGTGTTGCGGATGCCGCGAGCAAACACTTCGTGACTCGAGCCATCCGCGTTCATGCGTGTGATGGTGGCGTACTTGGGCTCGTTACAAACATTGCACGGCGCGCCTATCGGCACATACAACTTGCCGTCCGGACCGAACGCGATGTACTTCCAACCGTGATGACGATCCTTGGGCAGATCGTCGCGCACCACGTTCGGCGCCGGCACCTGCTCCAGCGACGACTCGATATTGTCGTAGCGAAGAATGCGGTTCACCTCGGCGACATACAGAGCCCCGTCGCGGAACGCGACGCCGTTCGGCATGTTGAGCTTGCTGGCGATCGTCCGCACCGTCGGTTTGAGCCCGGAGCCCGGCACGCCGCTGATTGCGTAGACCGTCGTGCCCCGCGTGCCGACAAACAACGTGCCTTCGGAGCCGAGCGCCATGGAGCGCGCGGCCGGCACGTTGTCGGCGTAGACCTCGAGCTGGAAGCCCGTGGGCAAACGAACGTTTTGCAGCACCTTGTCGGTGGCGGGACTGGCGACCGCGGCCGTCGCTAGGCACATCGCCAGAATGGGCGACAGCAGGCTGAACAGCAGGCGATGGGCAGAAATGGGCATGGTGTCTCCTTCCGACGGAGACACAGTGTAAACCACCAGGTTAGTGGCCGGTGGCCAGGGGCGGGTCAGAGCTCAAGGGCATCGCTTGCCAACACCTGAGCTCTGACCTCGATCCATTGCTTAGACCTTCTCTTCGATACGCGCGGCCTTGCCGGTCAGATCGCGCAAATAGTACAGCTTGGCGCGACGGACGTTGCCGCGACGCTTGACGGTGATGTTGCCGATCGACGGGCTGAACGTCTGGAACACGCGCTCGACGCCCTCGCCGTGCGAAATCTTGCGCACGGTGAAAGACGAGTTGAAGCCGCGGTTGCGACGGGCGATGACCACGCCTTCATAGGCCTGGGTGCGCTCGCGGTCGCCTTCCTTCACCTTCACTTCCACGACGACGGTGTCGCCCGGAGAGAAGTCCGGAATCTCTTTGCCGATGGCTTCGCTCTCGAGCTTTTCGATGATGTTCATGTCGTACCCATCCGTATTCAAACCGGCAGCGAAGACCCGCTAAGACGCCGGGCGCTCCGCCAAAAACTCTTGCAATAAGCGCTGCTGCTCAGGCGTCAGCGCCAGTTTCTCGATCAAGTCCGGCCGTCGCAGCCAGGTGCGGCCGAGCGCCTGCTGCTCGCGCCAGCGCCGGATCGCGGCATGATTGCCGCCGACCAGCACCGCAGGCACCGCCTGCCCCTCGAATACTTCCGGCCGCGTGTAATGCGGCCAGTCGAGCAGTCCGGCGACGAACGAGTCCTCTTGTGCCGAGGCCTCATCGCCCAGCACACCGGGCAACAGCCGGACCACCGCGTCGATCAACACCAGCGCGGGCAGCTCGCCACCCGATAAGACGTAGTCGCCGATGGACACGCTCTCGTCGATTTCCGACTCGATCAGTCGCTCGTCGACGCCTTCGTAGCGCCCTGCCAGCAACAACAGGCCCGGCAGCTTCGCCAGCTCCTGCGCCTTCGCGTGACTCAGCGGCGCCCCGTCGGCGGCGAGATACACGCTGCGACTACCCTCTGGCAATCGCGCCTTCGCGGCTCGTATCGAGGTGCGCGCCGGCTCGATCTTCAACACCATCCCCGGCCCGCCACCGTAGGGGCGGTCGTCGACGGTCTTATGCACGTCGGTCGCGAACTCGCGCGGTGTGGTGGCATTCACCACCACCGTGCCGCGCTCGATGGCGCGACCCAGAACACCCACTCGAACTGCTTCGGCGACGAACTCCGGGAACAGCGTCACCACTTCGATGCGCATCTGCTTCCGCTCAATCGTCCAGCCAGTCCACACCCCAGTCGAGCACGATGCGCCCGGCCGCGAGGTCCACCTTGACGATCCGGTCCTTCACCAACGGGATCCAGTGTTCCCTGGCGCCCCGGACCACCGCGATGGCGCCACCCGGCGTGCTGCGGAAGTGATCCACCCGACCCAGCGATTCACCGCCCGGGGTCAGCGCTTCCAGCCCTTCCAGATCGCTCCAGTAATACTCACCGGGCGCGGTTGGCGGCAGCTCGCTGCGGCGGACGGCGATCTCCACGCCCACCTGCAACCGCGCGTCTTCCGGAGAGTCGATGCCGGCCAGCTTGGCCAGCACCCCTTTGGCATTCATGCGCCCGTCTTCGACCTCGACCGCTTCCCACTGCCCGGCCCGAAGCAGGTGCCAGCGGTCGTAGTCCAGAATGTTGTCGAGCGGGTCGGTGTACGAAGTGATCCGAACCCAACCCTGCACGCCGAATGGGCTGCCGATCTTGCCCAGCACCACCCAGCGGTCGGCGGCGGCCTGCGCCCCCGCCTCATCGATCCGCCTGTCGCCCTCGTCGCTCATGCTTGCTCTTCGCAGTCACGTCGCGCGCTCGGGCGGCGCGGAACGGCCTATCAGGCCGCAGCGGCCTGCTGCTTGCGATGCGTCTTGACCAGCTCGGCCACGCGCTCGGACGGCTTAGCGCCCTTGCTGACCCAGTAGTCGACGCGATCCAGCTTCAACTCCAGGCGGCGCTGCTTGCCGGTCGGAATCGGGTTGAAAAAGCCGAGCTGCTCCAGGGTCATGCCGCCCTGACGCGTCCGGCTGTCCGTGACGACGATGTGATAGAAGGGCGTCTTCTTTGCCCCACGGCGAGTGAGCCGGATCGTGACCATGCTGCTAAAGCCTCGAATTCAATACGTATAGCCGGGCGTCCGGGAACGGGGCTCCCGGAAAAGGGCGCGAACTATACTGAAAACCAGGGAGTTTTCAAAGGCCCTAAGCGCCCGGTCAAGCTGACCCGGCGAGTCGCCGAAGTCACCGATGTCGCTGTAGTACACGGCCGAAGGCCTCATAGCCGCGCCCTGCGGCCCGAAAATCCTTACTGAGGTCGAGGGAAACCGCCCCCGCCACCGCCGAAGGCGCTCATCAGCCTGCGCAGGCCGCCGCCCTTGGAGAACGTCTTCATCATCTTCTGCATCTGCATGTGGTTCTTCAGCAGCTTGTTGATCTCCGACACATGCACCCCCGACCCGGCGGCGATGCGTCGCTTGCGGGACGCGTCGATGGTCTTGGGATAGCGACGCTCGCCGGGAGTCATCGAGCGGATCATGGCCAACTGGCGCTTGATCTCCTTCTCGTTGCCCTGGGGCATCTGCGCGGCCTTGCCAGCCAGTTGCGCGGGCAGTTTGTCCATGAGCGCGCTCAGGCCGCCCATCTTCTCGACCTGCTGCAACTGGTCGTGCAAATCCTCGAGATCGAAGTCCTTGCCCTTCTTGAGCTTGCGAGCCAGCTTCTCCGCCTGCTCGCGATCGACGTTCTTGGTGACCTTCTCGACCAGCGACAACACGTCGCCCATGCCGAGAATGCGCGAGGCGACGCGCTCGGCATGAAACGGCTCGAGCGCATCGGTCTTCTCGCCGGTGCCCATGAACAGGATGGGCGCGCCGGTGATCTGCCGCACCGACAAGGCCGCGCCACCGCGTGCGTCGCCGTCGGTCTTGGTGAGCACCACGCCGGTCAGAGTCAGCGCAGCCCCGAACGCCTTGGCGGCGTTCACGGCGTCCTGGCCGGCCATGCTATCGACCACGAACAGCGTTTCGGTCGGAGCAACGACGCCGCTGATCTCGCGGATCTCGACCATCATCTCGTCGTCGACGTGCAGGCGGCCGGCGGTGTCGACGATCAGCACATCGAAGAGCGAGCGTTTCGCCTCGGCCACGGCTTCCTGCGCCAGAGTCACCGCCGGCTTCTTGGGATCGGACGGAAAGAACGCCACGTCCAGCTGCGAGGCGAGGCGTTCCAGCTGCAGGATGGCGGCCGGACGATAAACGTCGGTGCTGGCGAGCAGCACCTTCTTGCGCTCGTTTTCTTTCAACCACTTGGCGAGCTTGCCGGCCGAGGTGGTCTTGCCCGCGCCCTGCAGGCCGGCCAGCAGAATGACCACCGGTGGCTGGGCGCGCAGGTTCAGCGGACGCACTCCCGCGCCCATCAGGGCGATCAGCTCGTCATGGATGAGCTTGATCAACATCTGCCCGGGGGTCAGGCTCTTATCGAATTCCTGCCCCACCACCTTGGCGCGGATCGAGTCGACGAAGCCTTTCACCACCGGCAAGGCGACGTCCGCCTCGAGCAGCGCCATGCGCACCTGGCGCAGGGTGTCGGCAATGTTCTCCTCGGTCAGTCGCCCGCGACCGCGCAGGCTCTCCATGACGCCTTGCAGGCGTTCAGTCAGTTTATCGAACATGGGTACCAGGGTCCGGCAAGCAAATGGGAGTTGTTAGGCCTTAGTTTAGGCGATCCGCTATCCTAGGGGCGTCATCCTTATCTGAGTCGCCCCACCTCAGTGCTGTCCATCGTCGTTCTCGCCTGCTATTTGGCATGCGCAGCATGGCTCGCCTCGAGCGTCTACCGCGCCGATGAGAATGCCGCCCGCGGCCGTCGCATCGCCGGCATCGCGCTGGGCGCGATGGCAGCCGCGCTGCATGCCGTGCTGCTCTGGCAAAACGTGTTCGACAAGCCCGAGCTCGCCTTCACCGCGGCGGAGACCGCATCGCTGATCGGCTGGCCCACCGGCCTGCTCGCGCTGGCTCTGACTACGACACGGCCGCGCTTCGCCGGCATCAGCTCCATCCTCATGACCGTCGCCGGCGTGGTCGCCGCCACCACTGTTGAAGGCAAGCCTGGCTACGCACTGGACCAGCAAAGCTGGGAGATTGCGGCTCACATCGTGCTTTCAACGCTGGCCTACGCGCTGCTGACCATCGCCGTGGCGCTGGCGGTCGCGCTGGCGCTGCTCGATCGCCGCCTGCGCAGCCGGCGGCCGCTGGGCATGCTGACCATTCTGCCGTCGATGGAAGCGCTGGAGTCCGCGACCTTCCAGGCGCTCGGCGCGGGCTTCGCGGTGCTGACGCTGGCGCTGTTCAGCGGCTTCATTTTCGTGCGCGATCTGTTCGCGCAGCACCTCATTCACAAGACGGTGCTGTCGTGTCTGGCTTGGGTGGTGTTCGCGGTGTTGTTGTTCGGTCGCTGGCGTTTCGGCTGGCGCGGCCGCGTGGCGCGCAATTGGACCTTGAGTGGCTTTGCTCTGCTGGGCCTGGCCTATTTCGGTTCCAAGATCGTGCTCGAATCCATTCTGGGTCGACACTGGGGTTAGATATTGAGGCTAACTCCGGAAAAATCAGCAGCGAGCTCGTGAGCGCGCAATGAGATCGAGCAGATGAATGTCTGGGTGGTGCTCGCGGTGATTCTGGCCGCGGTGGTCGGATTTGTCTTGGGCCAGGCGCTGTCGCGCGCGCCCACGACGCAACGAAAGAAACAACGCAGCAGCGAACGTCCCAGATGGCCGGCCGACAATCCACGCGGGCGCCTCACTGACAAGCTGCTCGACCTCGATACGATGAAGGTCGACGACATCATGATCCCGCGCAGCGAGATCGCCAGCATCGACATCAGCGACGACTGGGACACCATTCTCGATACGCTGCGCTCGACGCCGCACACGCGACTGCCGGTGTGCGACAACAACCTCGACAACATCATCGGCATCCTGCACATGAAAAAGGTCGCGCACGCGCTGGCGCGCAGCGACCTGAATCGCGACCGGTTGTTACAACTGGCTCGCGAGCGCGAAGGCTACTTCGTTCCGGAGGGCACGACGCTGAGCGCCCAGCTACTGAACTTCCAGCGCGATCGTCGGCGTATCGCTCTGGTGGTCGATGAGTACGGCGACATACGCGGCTTGGTCACGCTCGAGGACATTCTCGAGGAAGTGGTCGGTGAGTTCACCAGCGCGCCGGGTGCGTTACATCAGGACATTCATCGCGACGCCGATGGCAGTTTCGTCATCAACGGCGCGATCAGCATCCGCGTGCTCAATCGCACCCTCGGCTGGGACCTGCCCACCGATGGCCCGCGCACCTTGAACGGCCTGATCCTGGAATATCTCGAAACGATTCCGCATCCGGGCACCGGTCTGAAGCTGGGCAACCTGTCGGTGGAGATTCTGCAGACTGCCGACAACTCGGTGAAGACCGCGCGCGTGCGCCCCATCGGGCTGCAGCTGGAAGAGCCGGCCTCAAAAGGCGTTGCGTAACGCCTCGTCGAGGCGCTCCACGCCGATCACTTCCAAGCCGTCGATCTCACGCCTGGGCTTGTTGGCTTCCGGCACGATGGCGCGCTGGAAGCCATGTTTGGCGGCCTCCCGCAATCGCTCCTCGCCATAGGGCACCGGCCGCACCTCGCCGGCCAGGCCCAACTCGCCGAAACAAACGAGTCGCGGCGCCAACGGCAGATCGCGCACGCTGGAAACCGATGCGAGCACCGCCGGCAAATCGGCGGCCGTCTCCGAAATGCGCACGCCGCCCACGACGTTCAAGAACACGTCGCGACCGGCGGTCGACACGCCGCCGTGTCGATGCAGAACTGCAAGCAGCAGCGCGAGCCGATTTGCTTCCAGGCCGACGGCGACGCGCCGTGGATTCATGCCTTGTGCTTCGTCAGTAAGCGATTGCACTTCGATCAGCATCGGTCGGCTGCCTTCACGCGCCACCATCACGGCACTGCCGGGAACCGGCTGCGGATGTTGTGACAGAAAGATGGCCGAGGGATTTTTCACCTCGCGCAGTCCGCCTTCCGTCATCGCGAACACGCCGACTTCATTCGCCGCGCCGAAGCGGTTCTTCACCGCGCGCACCAGGCGGAAGCGACTGCCGGCGTCGCTTTCGAAATACAACACCGTGTCCACCATGTGCTCCAGGATGCGGGGGCCGGCGATCACGCCTTCCTTGGTGACGTGGCCGATGATCAGCACCGACACACCCGAGGACTTAGCAAAGCGAACCAGCGCCGCCGCCGCCTCGCGCACCTGCGAGGCCGAGCCGGGCGATGAGTCGACATCGTTGACGAACATCGTTTGAATCGAGTCGATGACCAGCACGCGTGCTCCGGATTGCTCGGCGTGACCGATGATGGTTTCGACGTTGGTCTCTGCGAGCAGCTGTAACGTATCGCTCACGACTTCGAGCCGCCGCGCTCGCAAGCTCACCTGGCGCAACGATTCTTCGCCTGTGACATACAGGGTGGAGGTCGCGCGGCTCAACGCATCGCCTGCTTGCAACAACATGGTCGACTTGCCAATGCCGGGATCGCCGCCAAGCAGGGTCACCGAGCCCAACACCAACCCGCCGCCGAGCACGCGATCGAGCTCCTCCAAGCCAGTCGCGATGCGCGGCTCGCTCGCTTCGGTGACATCCGCGAGACGCTTCGGTCGATCGCTGCCGGCTGCGAGCGGCCGACGCTCCGCATTGGTGCGCGAGCCGCGGCCGATCGTCATCCGCTTGAGCGTGTCCGCCGAGCCGCAGGAGGGGCAGATGCCCTGCCACTGCAGGCTCTCGTTGCCGCATTGTTCGCAGACAAAAATTTCCTTGGTTTTAGCCATACGGGGCGTCGGGACGGGTCTTCCGAGAAGATGTGAACCGGTCGGCAGTATCGCGCGCCGGACTTTGCTCCAGGCCGGGATTGCCGCCTTATGGGGCCATCACGGGTGTGACGGCCCCGGCAATTTAACCTATCGTCCTTCGCTATACTCGCGCCGCAAATTTCAGTGGTACCCAATTCGTGGCGGCAAAACTGGCGCGATTCTCCTGGCTTCCCGGCGGGCTGGCTGCAGCTCTGGCCGTTGCCGTGGGCCACTGGGTCGCCCCGCCCACCGAGCTACCGCTGGAAACGGGTGTGTACGACCGGATGATGAACTCGGTTGAAGTCCCCCCGTCGCGCGAAGTGGCCATCGTGGCCATCGACGATGCCAGCCTGGCGCAGCTCGGTGAATGGCCATGGCCGCGCGATGTGCACGCCAGCCTCATCGACAAGCTCAAAGCCGAAGGCGCGCGCGTGGTCGCCTTCACCGTTCCGTTCGACACCGCCCGTCGCACCAGCGAGCGTGAAAAAGTGCGTGCTGCGCTCGCACTGCTCGAGTCCAGCAATCTCGGCAACTCCGATCAAGCACGCCAGCTGCGCAGGCTGCTGGGCAATTCCGCCACGGGCCGCGATCCGGATGCGCATCTCGCCAAAGCGATGGCCTCGCACGGCAACGTCGTGCTGCCGGTTCATATCCGCCTCAACGAGAACGCCACCGATGGCGGTCAGATTCCGGCGCGCTTCTCACCGGGCGCCGATCCTTCCGTGTTGAGCCGCGTCGCTACGGCTGAGATTGCTATGTTGCCCGGGCCGGTGTTCCTCGCCGAAGCCGGCGGCATCGGTCACACACATATACAAGCGGACTCCGACGGCGTGGTCCGCACCGACCTTGCCGCCGTGCGCGCCGGCAGCGGTCTCGTGCCCTCGCTCGCCGCGGTCATCACAAGCCGTGCGCTCGGCGTGGCCCCAAACGACATGGCATTCCATTCCAGCAATGCCATGACGCTGGGAACTCGCCGGACGCCGCTGGATTCCAATCTGCACAGTCGGCCCCGGTATTTCGCAGCGAGTGGCGTGCAGGCATTTCAGCAATATCCCTACTGGCAGGTGCTCGCTGGCGGCGTGCCGAAGGGTCAGCTGCGCGACAAAGTGGTATTGATCGGCCTGATGAACAGCGATTCGGTGGACGACGCCATCGCCACGCCGGTGAGCAAAGCGACGCCGCCGGTAGTGGCGATCGCCAGCGCCGTGTCGAGCTCGCTCAACAGTCAGATGTATAAGCGGCCCTCGTATGCTCCGTTCGTGGAATGGAGCGTGGTCGCGCTCGTGCTGTTGTTCTGCGCCCTGCTGTTGCCCGCACTGGGCGCCACGATCGGTGGAATGACCACGTTGTTGTTCGTGGTGTTGCTGGCTGGCAGCGAGATCATCGTGCTGCGATCCTCTCAGACCTGGCTGCATCTGACGCTGCCCTGTGTGGCGCTGATCGCAGGTTACGGCTTGTATCTGGTCGGCGAGCTGATTCGCCGCGCCAACATTCGGACCGAAGGCGCGCGCGATCCCGGCGCCAATCTGCGCTCGCTGGGACAGACGTTTCATCGGCAGGGGCAACTGGATCTGGCGTTTGAAACATATCAACGGTGCGCGCTGGATGCGCCGACCATGGAGCTGCTCTATAACCTCGGCATGGACTTCGAGCGCCGGGCACAGCTATCGAAAGCATCGGCCGTGTACGCATACATCGCCACACGCGATCCCAACTATCGCGAGTTGAAAGTGCGCCGTGCGCGCGTGCGCGAAGAGCCTCTGACGCGCGAGCCTGCGCACAGAGAGAGCCACGCTCGTGCAACCAATCCTCGGGAAAGCCTGTCTCGCGATCCTTTCGTTCGCGACGACCTGGCGCCAGAGCCCGCCCTGCGTGAAGCGCCGCCCGCCCCGCCGGTGAAGCGCGAGCCGCCGCGGCCGATCCGTTCGCGCCAGCCCGCCTTCGACCTCAACGATCACGAAGCCACCGTGCCCGATCTGCCCGAGCTCCCCCTGCCCGGACGGCCCTCCTCCAAGCGCACGCTCGGTCGCTACGAGATCGAGCGCGAGCTCGGCAAGGGCGCCATGGGCATCGTCTATCTGGGGCGCGATCCGAAGATCAATCGCGTGGTCGCCATCAAGGCGATTCCGCTGGCCGAGGAGTTCGAGGAGGACGACCTGGCCGAAGCGCGAGCGCGTTTCTTCCGCGAGGCGGAGATGGCGGGCCGTCTGAACCACCCGGCCATCGTTACGGTCTACGATGCCGGCGAAGACAACGGCCTGGCCTACATCGCCATGGAATACCTGCGGGGCCATCACCTGAGCACCCACACCGACGTGAAGCAGCTGCTGCCGCCGAAAAGCGTGATGCTGCTCGTCGCCCGCGTGGCCGAAGCTCTGCACTATGCGCACCGGCAGAACGTCGTTCATCGCGACATCAAACCCGCTAATATAATGTTCAATCCCGAGACGGATGAACTGAAGATCACCGACTTCGGAATCGCTCGCCTGACCGATACAAGCCGAACCAAAACCGGAATCGTCCTGGGCACACCCTCATTCATGTCACCGGAACAGCTGGAAGGGCGCACGCTCGACGGTCGCTCCGATCAATTCGCGTTGGGGGTCAGCCTGTATCAGCTGCTGTGCGGTCAACTGCCGTTCCGCGCCGACTCGATGCCGCGGCTGATGCAGAAGATCGCCACGGAGCCGCATGCGCCGATCCGCACCATCCGCCCCGACCTGGCGCCGGAGATCGAGAGCATCATCGATCGGGCGCTGTCCAAATCAGCGGATGATCGTTACGTGACTTGCGCCGAGATGGCCATGGCCCTGCGCGCCGTCGCCGGCCCGCCGGAGAAGAGCGCGTCACAGGCCGAACACGAGTGGTTGCTGCCATGAAGGCTGGAACGCTGCCGCCAGGGAGGGTCGTTTAGGTGCGTGGCAAGATCCGCTCCGTCGGACTGAGCGACGTGGGTCGCGTGCGTGAGCACAATGAGGACACCATCGGTGTCGATGCCGATATCGGCCTGTTCGTGCTGGCCGACGGCATGGGCGGTTACAACGCCGGCGAGGTGGCCAGCGGCATCGCCGTGAAGACGGTGATGAGCCTGGTCAAGGAAGCGGTCGAGCACCAGGACATGACCTCCTCCGATCCGGAGACCGGCATGGCCCGGCCCAGCATCGTGCTGCGCGACTCGATCGCGCGCGCCAACAAGATCATCTATCAGACGGCCAAGACCCAGCCGCAATGCGAAGGCATGGGTACCACCATCGTCGCCTGCCTGTTCTTCGACAACCGAGTGGCCATCGCCCACGTCGGCGACTCGAGGCTGTACCGGCTGCGGGCCAACCGCCTCGAGCAGATGACCATGGATCACTCGCTGTTGCAGGAGCTGGTCGATCGCGGTTTCTACTCCCAGGCCGAGGCGCAACGGGCGACCAACAAGAACTACGTGACTCGGGCGCTCGGGGTGGAGCCGACAGTCGACGTCGAGGTGCATGAACAGCCGGTGGACAAAGGCGACTTCTTTTGTCTGTGCTCCGACGGGCTGTCGGACATGGTCGAGGATGACGACATTCACTTAACTATGAGCACCTTTAGTGCTAGCCTTGAAACGGTAGCTAAGCAATTGATTCAATTGTCGAACGACAATGGCGGCCGCGACAATGTGTCGATCATCCTTGCGCAAGTTGTGGACTCGTTCGCAGCGCGGACGGGAGTAGTTGACAGAATTCTGCGCTGGTTCGGCTAGCCTCGCTGGTCGTTGATGCGCATTTCGGGGACGAGCAAATGGCACGGTTGATCCTCAGCCTGGACGGTCAGGTCATGGCCGAATACAACATGAATAAGGAGCGGTACACCGTCGGCCGCCTCCCCGATAACGATATCCGCATCGACAATCCGGCCGTGAGCGGTCACCACTCGCTGGTGATCAACATCCTCAACGATTCGTTCCTGGAAGATCTGAACAGCACCAACGGCACTTACGTCAACGGCAAGCTGATCAAGAAACATGCACTTCAGCATGGCGACGTCGTGACCGTCGGTCATCATCAGCTGCGCTTCGTCGACACTCAGAGCACCGATACCGAGCCCGACGAATTCGAGAAGACCATGGTGATCACGCCCGGCTCCGCCGTGGCCGCGATCGCCGCGAAGAAAGCTTCCGCCGCTGCAGCCGCCGCTCCGGCGCCGAAGGCTGCGCCGACGCCTGTTTCCACTTCCGCGCCCTCGCCTCTCACGCGCCCCATGCCTCCCGGCGGCACCAGCGCCACCGGCGAAAATGCCGGCATCGCTTTGCCCAAGGCCAAGCTGCAAGTGCTCAGTGGCGCCTTCGCCGGTCGCGAACTGGAGTTGAACAAAGCTTTGACCACGCTGGGCCGCCCCGGCGTGCAAGTCGCCGCCATCACCCGCCGCGCCGACGGCTACTTCATCGTCCACGTCGACAGCGGCAAGCCCGGCGACTACCCCTCCGTCAACGGCGCCGCCATCGGCGAGCAGGCTCGCAAGCTTGCGGATAACGATGTGATTTTGCTGGCAGGTGTGAAGATGGGGTTCTTCGAAGGCTGAGCGGCTTCGACACCGCTATACAGCAGCTCGCGGCGCTCACTCAGTCCTCGAACAGCGCATCGAGCGTGTCGACCTCCAGCAGACGCTCGCCCCAGCGTTCCAGCTGTTCGGAGGGCGCCTGCTGCAGCCGGGGCTGAACCCAAACGGGCAGTTCGCCGAATCGCCTGCGCAACTGACGTAACAACAGTTGCGCTTCGCCTTCGCGCAAGCCCTCACGCTTGAACTCTTCGCCCCATTCCTGGATCCGGTCCGCCAGCATTGTGCGCATCTCCTGTAAGTCGTCTATGCCTGTCACCGGCTCGCAGGACAGCTTGGGCAGTATAATCCTGCCGATCCACAGGGCGAACGCCCGGCTGAGGCTCCGCTGTTCCGGACTCCGCAACCACTCCACCAACGCCGCTAAAACGGTATCGGTATCGATCTCGTCGCGACTGCGGCTGTTCTCCAACCGAAACAACGCCGCCACGAGGTTGGACAGCGGCAGCTCGCTGGTTTGATAGCACCCTTCATCAATGAGCAGATAGCGCGCCTGTGGTTGATAGATCTCCAACCCCGGCGGTCCCGGCTCGATCAGTGACGTCAGATCCTGCGCAGCGCCCCAACGGACCCCACCGTTGTACAACACGATCGGCAGTACCGGCGGCAGTCGTCCATGCGGATCGAGTTGTTTCGTGTGGATCAGGTCCTGATATAACAATCCCACGTAGGTGAGGATGCGCACGGCCATGTGCGGGTCCTCCCTCGACTGGAACTCGAGCAGCAGATAGAGATATACGCACCGCTCGCCCCAACGCACGCGCCAGATGACATCATCGGCACGCGCGCGCAGATCATCAGTGATGTAACTGCCGTTCACCTTCTCCAGCGAGTCATAGTCGAGCTGCCCAAGCCAGTCCTGCCGGATGAATCCCTCGAGCAGATCGCGCAGCATTTGCGGATGCGAGAACAGCAGCTTGTAGGAATGGTCGTGGTGATTTCCCATGGCTCGCGGCCGTTCCCTGCATGCGGGCGCATTCCGTGGCACGGCTGCAGAGTAGCGGCAAGAAAGCCAATGGAACCCGGGCATTTCTGCCGATTCATCAAAGAAACATAGATCGCCGCACCGTTCAAAATGTGCTGACACATTGCCCTCGCCACTCGCACCGGGAACGCCTGGATCACGAGTTACAAGGATTCATTGTCGGCAGGGCTGCGGTGCTAGACTTTTGTTTGATCCGCTCTCCGACGAACCTTCACCGGAATCGACACTGAATGAACGTGAAGCAATTGCTACGCTGCATCTGTGCATCGACCCTACTGGCGGCTCACGTCGCGGGTGCTGAGGATGCTCCCGCCGCTGCGTCACCCCCCGCGGACACGGTGTTCATTAGCAAGTCAGCCCCATTTCTGGATGAAGGGCTCATCGCCAAGAACATCATCGAGGAATGCGGGCTGCCCGAATCGCAGATCAAGCTGTTGCGAGAAAAGGCTGAGAAGTCAGGGGTCAGCCTCAGCGAGAACGAGGCAGCCGTTGCTGGCATGACAGGCAAGGTACTCGCGCTCGAGACCACCAATGCCATCTCCTCGGGCAACGCATTCGTAGGTCACCGCAAACAGGTCGCAGTGCGAGGCAAGCTGTTCGACAACGGCGCGGAGATCGGCAACTTCCTCGCGATCCGCAATTCGATGGGCGGCATCGGCGCCGGCTTCATAGGATCTTGCGCGGTCCTCTATCGCTGCCAGGGCGCTATTGCCGAAGACATTCTCAAGTGGTTGAAGAATCCCATCAAGGACGCGCGCCTCGGCGACCAATGATCGCGATGATTGCTCCAACTACCGCTCAATCCTCGAACAGCGCCTCGAGCGTGTCGATCTCCAGCAGACGCTCGCCCCAGCGTTCCAGCTGTTCGGAGGGCGCCTGCTGCAGCCGGGATTGAACCCAAACGGGCAGTTCGCCGAATCGCCTGCGCAACTGACGTAACAACAGTTGCGCTTCGCCTTCGCGCAAGCCCTCACGCTTGAACTCTTCGCCCCATTCCTGGATCCGGTCCGCCAGCATTGTGCGCATCTCCTGTAAGTCGTCTATGCCTGTCACCGGCTCGCAGGACAGCTTGGGCAGTATAATCCTGCCGATCCACAGGGCGAACG
>NZ_JAEVLS010000005.1 GCF_016801985.1 Steroidobacter gossypii
CATCTGTCGGGCGCCTGGTGCGCTTGCCCTCACCGCGAGTTGCCGCCGGCTCAGTCGGCGTTAACGTCGGCGTAGCGATCTTCACCGGCAGCAGCGGCGGTGGCTTGGCATGTCGCTGTTCGCTCAGCAGTCCGCTTCGGTGCAGGCGCAACCAGCCAAACAGCAGGTTCGCGTTCACGCCGTGCTTGCGGGCCACGGCAGCCACTGAGCTGCCGGGCTGGAGTGCCTCCAGCACCATGGCCTGCTTCTCTTGCAGGGTGCGCATCCGGCGCCACGCACGCTCGCCGGTCGTCTCTTCGTCACGCTTGGCTGTAATGTCCATCTGAACCTCAAGCGGACACGTACACTCTTGCCGCTTCAAGCGACATGATGCGTGACCACTTGCGTCAGGCTAGAGGGTGATGGGCGGACGCTTACTCTTCTTCCTTCGTATCGTTAGACCAGAACAAGCAAACGACAACTAAAATGAAATCTGGAGTTGCACAGCAATGGCTGATCGAGTCCTCCTGATCGATCTGCAGTTTAGTCGCTACGAATCTACGATTCGCTAACAATTGGCAACTGCTGACCGTCGATCGCAAGCACACGCTCAGCATCGGCGAGTGCCGCCTCAACACTCAAGCGGATCTCTCCCGACTGACAGATCACAACAAGCCGGTGGCGAGCACGTGTCCAGGCGACGTACAGATCTGACTTCGTAAAGAGCGGCGCGAAATCGCATACGCCGTAGATCACAACGATATCCGTCTCGAGTCCCTTGAACGCTCGCGCAGTGGTAACGAGAATGCCCGCTCCGCGACGCCACTCAATTGGATCGTCAATTAACGGTACACCTTCAACCTCCGTGTGACGAGCGAGTGAACTCTTTGCCTGAGCCGCGGGACCAATCAGTGCGATCTGATGCGGTTCGACGCCCTGCTGCATCAGCTGCCTTACCTCGGCAAGGACCAATCCAGCGTCAGCCGATTGCGATGGTGGACGACGAACAGCAGGAGAATCTCCTGTAGGTGAGCCAGGGAGGAGGCGCACTTCCACATTCGCGAGCGAGGCGCCACTTCGCGCTATTGCCTTTGTGTTACGGCAATTTGTGCTGAGCTTGAAGCGCGCCGGAAATTGCACAGGAGGAAGCCTGGATACGGCTCGAAGGCTCTGCTTCAAGTCCAGGAAGGCATAAAGCCTTCCGGGTTGTGCCATTCGACACAGCGACTCGATTGAGACCCACCAATCGGGAGCAAAGTCCTGCGCCTCGTCAACAATCACCGCGTCAAACGCCTCCGGTTGTCCACGAGCCTTTAGCACTTCTACAGCCTGCTCCATGATCAGGGGAACCTCGTTATCCCAGAAGTCCTGCTCTCGTTCATTCGGAACATCGAAGTCCACGCGTGCCCTCTGAGCAAGTAGGCGGGCGCGTGCATGGAACGTAGAAACATGAAGCAGAGAATTTGCGCCCTGAGCGCGACGATCGTGCTTCGCCTGCTCCTGAAGCCAGGCGCTCAGGTGGCGGTTGTAGCAAAGCAGCAATACTCGCTCCCCTCGCTCAACGAGTGACAAAGCGAATTCAAGTGCGAGCAAGGTCTTACCTGAGCCGGCGGTTCCCTCGACAAGCACGCGCTCATTTTCAAGGAGTCCAAGCAGAGTTTCTCGCTGGTCGAGCGTGATCTGAACGATGCGTTGGTGCTCGGCACGGATCTCCGCGGCGGCGCAACGCATTAGGCGCAACCTCGGCATTAGAGCCTCGATCAGCTCCGAAAACTGCGAGGTAGTCAGATGTGTTGCCCTATGGGCCCATGCAGTAAAGGCCTCCTCGATTTTGGTAACCATCGACGGAATTTGAAGCGCATCAATCAGAATTCTCGGGCTGGCATTTGTCGGAAGCATCCCTTTGTAGGTTATGTGCGGAAAGACAACCACATCACCGTGAGCAAAAAGTCCGCGATGTATTCGCTTTCGAGTGCGCTCCTCAATCGCGTCCAGAAGCGCGTAACGACTGCGCTTCGCCTGTTCAAAGGGATCGCGTAGCTCCTTTCCTGCTCGGAACCAACTGCGGCCCTTTAGCTCAGGACTCCCGCCTTTGACTTCTAAGATAAGAAGGCCTCGCTCGGGATGAAGGATGACGAAGTCAGCTTCACCTTCGCGCAACGGCTCAGTCGCAATGTCGCGTTTGGGTCGCAGCCACGGGAAGGAGTGGAGTACGACAAATCCTGCTGGCAAGCCTCGCAGTGCGTCATACACGATCCTTTCCGAGTCGTGCGCAATATCTTCCGATCTGACATCCGGAATGAACCGGGCCATCAGGGCGCCTCGACCGCATGGCACACAATAGTGGCCGCGAGCGTCAACTCTGCCTGATCAAGCCGCTCTGGCCTGAACTTCTTGTCGACCGCGCTCCCGTAAGAAATCTGCAACCGTTTCCCGCTGTCTTCGGTAGACAACTCCTTAATGTGCGCTATCGTCCATTCCGCCCCCGTCGCGTTAAATTTTCCGCGCGAACGAAGAACGATTACCCATGCGTCGGGCCGTAGATCGGAACTTGAAACTGGACGAACAACGATCCAGCTACCGGCCGCGTATCCCACCTTGTCCAACCCTGGGCTGGGAACACGAACTGCGAAGGCACTACCATCCAGGGAGACGTTCGAGATCAGACGAACCGTACCGTTAGTTGTAGAGGCAGCAGCCCGTCGCAAATCCTTCACCGGCAAGCTTACGGGGTGACCGTCGATCGGCTGATCGGCCGCCGCATGTCGAGCGGTGCGCGGTGCGCTCGTAAGTCCCGTTGCTATTTGGTAAGCGGACGGAAGATCTTGTTCAACAAGGTAGTCCGGTAAAAGCATCCTAGGTGCATTCGGTGACGACTTGGTCGGATGATCGATCTCCGCCTGTTCGCATGCAAGGAAAGCAGGATAGATGCCTACGGTCACCGCCCGTGCTCCACCAGTACAGCGTAGAGCTCCGCTCGCGTCCGTTTCAGTAACCCAGCCTTCGAGTTCGAGAAAGCGTGCAAGCGGCCGCAACGCGCGAGCTTGGTCATCCGCCGAAGCGAAAGTAGGGGATACACCTGTTCGAAAAAAACGCAGCAACTGCAGTGCCAACCGTCTATCGAGTCGTCCGTGTAGAAATCTATTGCCATAGTGACGAAGGCACTTTGTGCAGGAACGCACGCACTTACCTGGGCACTCACGCAATAGTTCTTCAGTCTTATCAAGCACACTCTGCAGTTGCTTTCCCGCATCGGCGGCGTAACCCGCTCCACCTGACGCAGTATCGAACAAGTACACCTCGGCGACGCCTTGCTCTCCGTCCGAAAGCGGAGGAAGGAGTCGATATCCGGCAGATAACTCACCGGGATCAATATCGAGATGCAAGCTCGCTCCAAGCGATAACGCCTCAGCGAATGTCGCAAGGGCATCGTGCAGCCAAGGCCGATCCGGAATGAAATCGAGCGGCTTGCGAAACACACCTCGGAGCAGCATCAGGTCGGTTCGAAAGTCGTGTACCAGAAACAGTCCACGTCTCACGTCGCCATTGCACTTGCTTGCGGCTTTGTCACGCTCCAGGATGTGTCGCGGCACGAGAAACGGGCGATCATGCGTGCTGTCAGGCTCATCGCCATCAATCCACGCAGCTCCGCAGCTCTCGCAGACACTGAAGCCGGCCGCATCCTTTCCCTTGTTCGCGACCACGAGAAGGACGTCTTCGCCGTAGGCGTGACTGAGGTTTACGCCCGCACCCTGCCTCCAGTCGAACTCATCGCGGCCGGCTATTTCAGGAAGCTGAGCCGAAGAGGCAAAGGTGATGTCTTGTTCGCGATCACCCTCTCGAAGTGCAGTTCCTTTCTCCGGCGAGAACCCTGGCGGATCAAGATACTCGCGCACGAACAGCGGCGTCTTGCAGACTTGGCAAGGCGACCCTTCAATTGTCCTGTTAACCGCATTTCCAAGCTCGATCGAAACAAAAGAGCAACGCGGACAACCGACATAGCGGCTCAGTTGCTTTTCGAACAGTGCAGTCGCTGGACTGGCTGAAGGGGGCCCATCGATGAAGATTCCGCCGACACGATAAGTCTCCTTCTTTACAACTAGCAGACGCCCTGGAGCGTACTCGCTGAGTGCCTGCCCTTTTGCTAGTTGCGGTCGCTCGGCGACGCTTACGCGCCACGGCGATCTGCTCTTATCCCATTGCTGAATCGTGAACGCGCACAAGTCTGTTGGGAATGCATAGGAAGGCAAGAGGCTCCGATCGAAGAACAGATCGAGAAGCCCACCGTCCTCATCGTCGCGCGACGCATCATTCGCGTCGTCCGGCGCAGGCGACTGGGTCCGCCCGTCCCGAATCGCACTCAAATCACGGAGCAGTGAATCTGCGACCTCACGGACAAACTTTCGCCTTTTGTCGGCATCATCGTCTCCAAAGATGGCCGGTGGCAACCAACTTGCCACCTCTTCAACTATGCGGCTTCTTGGCGTGAGTACTGCGGTTCTCATCCAGAGATCAAAATCGGGAAACGAGAACTCGCTCGCACCTTCGAAGAATTCACTGGCCGAGCCAAATGCGCTCATGATGCCAGGTCGACTCGCGGCAATTTTTTCCTGCTCCTCTTTACTGAGCGCGTCGAGCCGAGAATGGAAGAACGTTTGGAGTAGGTGCGAGTTGACGTGCCGAATCGCGAGTCGAGGATTGTCGGTCTTCAGTCTTGGCTCACGCGGCGCACCGCTAATTATCGCCTGCGGGTGCGCAAAGTAGTGTGCGTCATGCGCACCGCCTTGAGCAAACGTTAGAACAGACGACACTGAAGTTCCTCGCCGTCCCGCACGCCCGGCGCGCTGCTGGTAATTCTCACGCTGGGGAGGGACCGTTCGAAGCCCAACTGCTGAAAGAGAGCCGATATCGATGCCCACTTCCATTGTGGTCGTACAACTGAGGACGTCCACCGGAGGCTTCTCCGGCCCCAGCGGCACATCTTGGAAACGCAGCTCGAATTCCTCGGTTGTGGCGTACACGACGCCTGCATCGCGCTGAGAAAGTTGCGCGGTATGCTCTTCCGCGGTGATGTGGACCGGGCGATCTCCACGCAAAACCGCGCGAAGAGGCTCGCGAAAAAAGCCCTTTCTGGCGCGCATATACTCGTGCTCTGGCGGCCTCGCCTCTAACCGTTTGAGCCCGCAAACCCCACATGCCTCGAACACTGGCTTCAATTGCAAATGGCCGCACACGACGCATTGGAGCCACGTTTCTTCAAGGGCTAAGCGCATTATCACGCCATCGGTCACGACCAAACGCCCGGAATCATCTCCAGCAATGGACTCGCGAGTGAATACGTCGAAGAGTTCCTCTCGAAACCGGGCGACATCAGGTAACGACAGCCCTAGGCGCGTGCGGATAGGCTCAAAGAAACGCTTGTGTCCATCCGCTGGCCGAATAGGATTGAACCAGTGAAACTCATCTAAGCGTCCGT
Source organism: Steroidobacter gossypii (assembly GCF_016801985.1). Lineage (GTDB taxonomy): Bacteria > Pseudomonadota > Gammaproteobacteria > Steroidobacterales > Steroidobacteraceae > Steroidobacter > Steroidobacter gossypii. The sequence continues at coordinate 5,456 of NZ_JAEVLS010000005.1, forward strand.
CCTTGCTAAGAGCTGGATCGAAAGCGTAGGCACCGATCATTTCTCCCAACCAGGCATTCGCCACTTCATCAATGACAGCTGGCGTTGAGATTCCTGCCATCCGCTTATGCAACAATCGAAGCTTTGGCGGCGCCGCTTCGACAACCGCAGCACAGGCTGCAACTAGCGAGTAGTAAGGATCTCCGATCTGCCGCAGCAAGGCCGTTCGAAATCGCGTGGGCGGTGTCGGGCGCCAATGATTCGCAAGAGCTACATCAAGATCGTCATAGTCCTTGCGAAACCGTGATATCTCTTCTAGTAGTGCCTTTTGGTCGGCTCCATCGAAGAAATGAAGATGATAGCGCGCACAAACGGCAACAAACGCGCCGTATAGCGTCTCGTCGAGAGTTGCCATCTGTGGACTCGGGAGAGTCGACAGAGCATTGCAAGCAAGAGTCAATGCTTCTCGGAATGAATCGCGCTCCACTTCGCGCGGTAGATCGCGCGCAAGCCGTGCCGCCTTCTGCCGACCATCACTAAACAGCAACGTCTTACGGCCCTCGTTTGGATGCTTCTCGCTGGCGGCCTTCGTAGCATACTGGGAGACAAACTGCTCACGGACGAGATTTGCGAATGGCTGCTCACCTTTGGTCGCAAGATCCATAATCTTCAGTGATGAGCCGCCAGACTGCGTCCGGCGAGTACAGGCTGGGCATGAAGCGAACGTACTCGTGTTGGGAATCTTTTCGGCCGGCGTCGATGCCTGATAGCACAGCCGCGTCCCGCGTGTGTCCTGGGTCGTAGTTGGGAGCACGCGTCCCGTCTGCACATCGATCACCATCGGAGCTACTGCGTCATTTTGCTCAGGATGGGGCTCCTCAAGATACAAATGCAGTTCGTGTAGAGGAGCACCAAAGTCTAGTAGCTTTCCGCCTCGTTCGTGCCACAAGAAGTCGGGGTGGGCGCTGGTGCCGAAAGCACGTAAGTAAGCCGCTCCGCAGTCTCTATGAGTCAAAAGTTCAAATACGCGCCCTCCACACTCGCACTGGGTCAGCGGTTCTGTATATAAACGACCCAATAAGGCTTCTTCCGTTGGAATGCGGCGCACTGTGCAATCTGGATTTATGCATGCATACAGCGGCGGCAATCCGCGAAACAGCAAGTGAACGCGAGTTGGCAAGAGCGGCTGCTCCTCCCGACCTCGTTCTGTTCGGCGGGAAAATGTTCCGAGCGCCAAAAGCCCGTCCGTGGCACGCTCCGCGTGTTCCGGGCTTTCTGGGAACAGCGTTCGCGCGAGTGCTGCGAACTCAGTTGCATTCCCAGATGCTTCCTCGAGAAGCAATTCGAGCGGTCCGAATCCCGTGAGGCTGCCGCATATATGTTGCCGCGTTGCGAGGCCATTCTTTCCATCGAATGCAGGCGGCTCCTTCCAACCTAGGCGAACAGCAACGTCCCTCAAGTTGGCAGTGGCTTCTCCAGGGACGAATCCAGCTGCCGCAAGGATTGCCGGGCTGACCACTGCCAAGGCTTTCGCCTCCGTAAAAGTACCCGGACGAGCACCGGACCTTGCCTCTCGGGTGCCTCTTACGATGGCAAAACTTTTCGCGGCAGCCCTCCCCGTCAGTTCATTCGCAAAGTCTCGGCCCGCCTTTTCCGCTGCCGCACCAGAGCCCAAACTCGCGCTTGTGAGGATACAGCGAAGCCTTTCGCGCCCTATGCCCAGCCGCGACAGAAGACGCCGAATGAGAAGGCCGACTTCAGCACCGCCTACGCCACGGTACATATGAGCCTCGTCGAGGATCAACACGAATTGGTTGTCCGGATCGGCACTCAACCAGGCCCTCGTTTGCTCGAACAGCGGGCGCTCAATAGGTCGTAGCAACATGTACTCGAGCATCGAGTAGTTCGTGATGAGGATGTCAGGCGCCTGCACTTGCATCTCATGACGCGTCAACAGCTCGCGATCTTGAGGCTGAGTTCGAAAGCGGCGATCCCAGTGGTGTCGCGTCTGTTCCTGCCCAGCGCGCTTTCCGCTCTTCACCAGCACCTTCTCTTCGAGTTCACGTGCGTAGAAGCGGACCACGTCCTTCGCAGGCCATCTGCCACGGGACTTCAACTCCGCAACTAGCACCTGGTCCTCTGCGTCTGTTGATGTTTGAAGTTGCTCGTAGTACCCGAGCAGAGTGTCAAGATGACGCTGGTCTTTTGTGCCGGCACGCACACCGGGATAAGGGGTGCGACTGGTGTACATCCCAAAACGCGGACGCCTTCCCCAGCGCGTCTCCATCAGGTTCGCGAGTCGTTCATCACCGACCAGTCGCCGAAGACGGGCAGTCTGGTCACTGACTAGCGCATTCATTGGATAAAGGAGCAGTGCGCGAACGCCGTGGCGCTTAAAGGAATCAGGGCGCTCAATGCCCTCCAGTGCGAGCGCACCAAGAATCGAGTAGAGAAACGTTTCAGTCTTTCCGGAGCCTGTGCCCGTGGCGACAACCAAGTCGTCACCGTCAGATCCTTTCGAAAAGAACTGCTCGATTGCATCGGCTTGATGTCGATATGGTGGATAGACGCCGATGCTCGGCTTCCAACTCGCCAACTCTTGGAGTAGTTCGACAACCGGCGCGGGAGCGTTCAGACCCGAGAAACTATCAAGGACGGAATACGATGGGGTGACCTCAACGTACGGCCTTTGAGAGATGCCGCCGGGCTCTTCCAACAGCATTCGCCGCTCCTCGATCAGAGCGGAGTTGCGAATGTGATATTGAGCCTCAAGATACCGCCGCAGCCGCAGGTGAATTCTTTTGGCTACTTCATTGACGCCAAGTTCAACCTGAATGTCCATGGTCTAGTTCTTCTCCGCTGTCGAGATAATCCTAATTCCTAGGTCTTGCACCATCCTTGTTGCGAGATCCTGATTGCGGGTGATAGTCCATACGCGCTCGTAAGGTCGTTCGTCTGGAATGCTTAGCGTCCCAATTGCAGCGAGTACCCGACGTTCTGCGCGCGGTAACTCACTAGTAAAGTGCCACTCTGCGCGAGAGCCGATTCTGCAGGTGCGCGCGCGAACTTGGTTGTGCGACGAATGATCGAGTGCATACATGAGGCGTCGGACGTCGAGACCTTGGAGGTCACACACTTTTGCTATTCGTCCCCCAGAAGTTTCGATCATCCGAAACTCTCTTGCACCATAGATCCGAACGCGCCGGGCAAGCAGCCTGTGTTCATTACGCGGCATTGCATTCGACCAGCGTTTGAATTGAGGAGTGCCGGCACTCGACGCAGTTGGAACGTAGAACTCAAATGCATCAGTACTCGTGGGCATGAACGACTGCCACTCAAGCGAAGCGATAAGCTCTGCGGCCCACGCCTCGAGCGTAGATTGAGGTAATCGAGCCCATGAGAATAGGTCTTCTACCGGCAGCAACCCGTTGAGCTGGCTTGGCAGTCCCGAGAAGTGACGATGCGGTCCGTGATACTCGATGGGATTTTGGAGAGGAGGGAGCGCACTGGTCGGAACGCCGCCAACAAGCAAATAGCCGGCGCCTTCAGGAAGTTTAACAAACCGTGCTGTAGCGGACGCCCAGTAGCCTCCGGCTAACTCGACAAGGTCACCCGCAACTTCAAGTGTTGAGAGAGCCTCTCTTAGTTCCGCACGAAGAGCCTCACTGGTACCTCGTGGTTGTTTCGACAGCAGGCGCCACGCCGGAAGTGCAACACTCAGTATTCTGCCGATGTGAACCGCTTCGGGTGGCTTTGCCAGACTCCAAATTGTTGCCCGGATTAGCTCGAAGCATGCTTCGAACGGAGGGCATTCCTGATCTAGGCGCAACTCACGCCGGACTGCCTGAGCACCCTGCCGCGGGTCGTATATTTCCAAGCCCACTAGCAGATAGTCCTTCGCAGACGTCGAATAGCAGCTACCGCGGGCTCATTCAGCGTTCCTGCGCCATCGAGTGCGCGCGCCTGGTCATCAGGGCTGAGTGCCGTAACTACATAGGGGAGAACTAAACCCTGAATGAGATCCTCCATTACCCTTTCGGCAGGGAAGAACCGGGAAAGCGCTGATCCGTAGCGTGTAAGCGCAGGCTTCAGATCTTGGCAATCTGGCCATGTGTTGAGAATTTCCTCGATTTCCGCCGTCGGCACATCGCCGAATGTCAAAAGTTCGCTAGACAGACCCACATCGCCGGCAGCCGATTCCCCCTGAAAGGGGATCGTCGGATCTGGATAAATAGCAACCGCATGGCTCCATACCTGCGGTGAGACAGGTACTGTTGTTGCGCCAGCAATGAAGGTCGCTGCTACGCGAATCCCTGGCGTCCTTGAGATACGCATAGGCGCAATCTCGTCCAACTGCAGCATGGGTATGACGGACGCTTCGAGCGGAGACCGATTCGCCCCTTCTAATAAAAGTATCGACAGGCCGTCGACCTCTCGATCCGCCCCGGCGATGGCGAAAATTCCGTTGCCGGAAGCTACGTCAATGTCACGTAGCTGAATGACACTAGGAGATACATGAATCACCGCGATGCGCCCACCGCAGACCGCCTTCGCATACGTACTCATCAGCGAGAGCGCAGAGGAACCAAGGGCAACAGGCATTAGGCGAGCAACCACGGCGGCATGCAGTGGCAACATTACAGCTGGGTCAATTCCCGATGCCCGCGCGGCAGTCGTCAACGCGCGCTGAAGCGAAACCTTGTCTCTCAGCGCCTCACCTCGCCCGCCAGCCGAATGAACGAGAAATGCTCGATCTCGCTCAACACCGCTCACGCCGCTCAGATCCTGTGTGCGGGCCACTGCCTTGGCTTGCTCAGCGCTCAGCGCACTAAGCTCAGCCCTGATTTGCTTCGCCCGATTCTCTGCTGCGTCTGCATCGAGCGCCGCCGCTTCCGCCCTGCCCCGAAGCTCATCAAGTTCTTCTTGGCGGTGTGTCAGTTGTCGTACTGCGCCTTCAGTCTCCGCCAATGCTTCGTCACGGCGACCTTCAAGAGTCTCAAGCTCCTTTCTCACTGCCTCAAGTTGACGAAGCGCCGCTTCCAATTCGCATGATGTACACGCGCGAGCGTCAACCATTTTCTGCAAAGCAACTCTCTCTCCCTCAAGTTGCCCTTCGATCTCAGCACGAATGCTGCGCTCGACCTGCGCGCGCATCGTGACATTCAACTCCTCGATCCCAGATCTGATCGCCGGATGTTCATAAAGCACGCCGACGAGTTCCGGAGCAAGACCGGCGACCGCTTCTGTGTCCACGCAAAGAGCCAGCGCGCGTTCGAGGCGATACTTATCGAGTTGCGCCTCTACCCCGATCCCTTGCGCAGCAAGCGCTCTCGCAGCAGCTTCAATCTGCTTCTTTGTCTGCGCGCCTTCATGACCACCTTGCTTGGCCAAACGGACCGCCGTCTCCAATCCGCGCCGCAGAACAGTCTCGTCCTCGTCCCAGTCCACGTAGCCAGACGGGGTACTCTCGTCCATACAAACTAGTCGCTCGACTCCATTGATATGGAGGCTGTGCGGGCGACCATGCGTGAACGTCGACACTCGCGCGAGATTGGACCCAGTAAGACTAAGCATGCCCATGGGGGACCGAATCATCTCAACAGGTCCCACGAGCACATCTGGTTGGCACCAGACTAACGCACGCAAAGTTCCGACAGGGCCAGTCACGTGCACGCCAGCGACGAGCGCAGCCCGGACCTCGACAGGGCCGCCAAGCAGTCGCAGGTCAATGACCTCCATCGCTGGCTTCACATCGATAACCCTAAACTCATCTCGTTGGCCCGGATTCGGCTCCGGTCGAAAGCTGATGAGTGCGCCTTGGTTTGCCGCGTGTGAGTTATGCCAGAACACTTGGCCTTGCGATGGAAACTCCTTAGCCGCGTTGATAGGCCGCCATTCAGGGACTTGGATTTCGACAATTGGCACGACGCCCGCGACGGGATCACCAATCTTGTCTCGCGCCGCCCATTGAACTACTCCAATGATTCTCATTGTGGCCCGCCATTTGGCTGCCGGCGCCGCCTCAACGCAATTCTAGATTGCACTAATCCGGCGGCACTTACTGGCTGACAGACCAGCGCGGAAATCAGTCGAGGACGGCCCGACACTGTGTGTACCGCACCTGTAGACACGTCGTTGGTCACATTCAGAACGTGCTCACGCCAAGCCAATCGATCGTTAGCTTTATGTCGATCACTTACAGACGCTCGCGCTAGCGTGAACTCGACACGCCCGAAGTTTTCTGCGTCTATTTCAATGCGCGATGCAGACTGGAGACTACGTTGCAAGATTGCAGCAACTTCTCGACCTGACAGGCTGCGTTGGCTTCGCAGTCGGCCTCGCTCCCACAGCACTACGCGCGCCCGGGCGTTTTCGTGACCAAGGTCTACCTCAACCTCGGGAGGCGCTTTCGAATCAACACGTATGACGTGCGTTGAAGCCCGCCAAGCGTCAAAGCACAGTTTGCCGAGGCGAACGCGCAGTCGCGGTGTGCGAGCAAGCAACTCTGCAACCGTTGCGTCTCGTGGGCGCGGCGCGAACATCACGCCGATACTTGCGCTTCTTTCGTCTGCCAGAGAGAGACGGGTCTGCCCCGTAGTGTGCGACGTGATAGCAATGTGGGATAAATCTCCCTCACCACTTCTGACGCTTGCGCCTTGAGAATTTGAACCGAAGGCAAAGGTGGCGAGCGTCTCCGCATCATTGCTCGGCGCTTCGACCTCGAATACCGCGGAGTCGCCAAGCCAGAAGATGGGCTCACCTCGATCACTGTAGGCACGCGGCGGATTGGCAAGTCTCAACCTCCACGGTCGAGAGACAAAATGATGGCCGATCCGAGCCAACCAATTGGACAGGGCGTGATCATAGTTGTCGGGAAGAGCTATTTCCCAGATCGTCCACGTTAGGCCTCCGCTCGCAATCCGTGCGTGCTCTAGCCTCCCAGTCCGGTCGGGTGGAGCACACCGCTCCTCGGCGAGCACAAGTATGGTCTCGCCAGCATGGACAGCGGAGTCTGCGACAAGCCTTGTCCACTCTCCCCTACGGAGCCGAAACAAGACGCCGGTAGCTTGAAGTGGGGGGCACCGAAGATTCCATCGTTCGCTCTTAACGGCGCGTGGCCAGATCCCGATCGGACGCGCTCGGTACTCTTGCAAGCTAGGCGGCACGAAGACACGACCGACGCCAACTCCCGGACGTAGATCGAGACCGCTTAGGCGCGAAACAACACCAGCCCCCGTAACGATCTCCACGATTGCGGTCCGGAGAGCAACGAGGGACTCATCGCCGATGTCGTCTCGCGGAATTTCAGGAACTCTCAGAGCTAAGGCCCAATCTCCATCAAGGTGGTCGAGAATCAGCCCCAACTCGGCGGGATCATCCTCTACTTGTGTCTCAGCTGCTTTTTCTATGTGCGAGCCGTGACTAGCACCGCCATGACCTGGCACGAAAAGTTCGCACTCTTCAGTTCCATCGATGCCACGCCAATGTGCGAAGTATTCAAGGTTTGGTCCGCGGCGAAGTTCGACGGGATGTCCACAAGTCGGGCATGTGTAGTCCGCCCAGCGGACCGCCTCCGCGGCGTGGACGAGCTTCCCCAGCTTCTTGTTGAAACCGTACTCCACGGCTCTTTATTGTCCTTCGCCATTAGGCGAGCAAGCCGATGCCCACTCAACGGTCGATCCAGAAGTTAGAAGGCCAGTCCGCCAAGAGGCTGGCAACCAAAACCGCTCCATTGCTGTCAGAACGCTTTATATTACACAACGCACAAATTACACACACCACACCATCAGTCTGGGTAGGGCTGGGTCACACTTCAGAGGCACACAAGTCCTTGGTATTCGCGAACTGATACCTATGTCACGCGAAGTGCCGTCGAACGCTCAGGGCCCGTCAATAAAGAAGTCCTCTTGGCCATTTGAATTCGGCGCAATGACACGAGCGCCATGTGCGATTGGATGGACGAGGGAATGGCGAGCAACCTGACCGAGGACGTCATCTGAGCGGATCCTGTTGCGCAGCCATCTCTCACGCCACCACTCACTGATCTTTGCCGTTGACGCGCGGCTATCGTCTAGAGACATCAAGTAGCGCGGCTTGGAGGCGAGTCCTAACAAAGTCTCGCAAAGATTCCGCACGAGACTGACGCCGTATATGACGCGGGGACGGTGGTGCCTGAGGAGTAACGAACTAGGCAAGTTGAGCATGTCGAGAGCTTGCCGTACTTTACGAAGCTTCGGACTGCCCCCTTCACCGAAGATGCTATTTACACGCTGAGCATCAGCCTGCTGAACCACGTCAACGAGCGCCTGAACAGTCTCATCGGAATAATGAGAGGTACCATACGCCTCAGATCGGCCGAGTTCCTTGTAGCAGATAACTTCGCCCGGAAGGCCATCGATACGCTCGCAAGGAATTTTGATGCGGTTGTATTGGCTCGAACCGATGCCATACAACGAAGTAGTCCCAAGAAAGACCAGATTCGCGGGCCGAACAACCGCGCGACCAGCCATTGACGACGCAATCTCACTTTCGGCGCTAGAGTATCTGCGACGGTACTCAACCACCACTTCGGGACTCGCAGCCAGCATCGCAACCAACTTCCCTCCGAGCACAGCGTTATATGGCTGCACCGCTCCGCAAACAGCGATATCTGCAACTGCAATCCCCACTCGATCGCCTTTCGCCTTTTTAAGCACTCGGCGGATCGCATCGCTGCCTTGAGCAGTCTTTGCCAGTCCGGACAACTTATCGCGCGTGGGTCGAGTATCGAAAGCCTGCTGAAAAGTCTTGCGCACCCGAAGGTATGTCGCCAGTGCCAATGCCCGTTTGCTTCGAAACAGGTGCGTCCGGGCACGAGTAACCCAGTAGCCATCGTCAACGATATCGGATCGTTTGCGCCTGTAATCTCTTGAACGCGCGTATCGGTGATGACGACGTCGTTGTGTTGAAGCCTCCTCGATCAGCCGTTCTATGACTTCCTCAGTAGGGTTTCTCAGGCTTCGAGCCGAGATCACGTTATCCTCTAATAGATCCGCGACATATATCTCATTAATCGCGTCATCAACCACGCCGACGAGCCAACGAGCGATTTCAAGCGTGGGGGCAGATCTGATTCTCTCTAGGAACACATCAGGATGCCATCCGATCCACGCGTCGCGCTCGCGTATCTGCATTACTGGGCTGTTAAGCGCGCCGATCCCAATAATTGGATGGTTCATCGCTGCACGATCACGCACAAGAAATAGCATTGTGCGCCCTGGAACATTCGTATACTGATTTGTCCACGTGTGCCTGAAGTACCGCCAGATATCCATGAGACGCAGACCGGTAAACGAGCAGGTAGCTTCTCTTGTATCGACAAACTGAAGGTATGGATCGATTGCTTCAGCCAAGCATTGCATCCATCCATTCGTCAGATGCGCCCGAGCCTTGTTCAGCTTTTCCGCGAGGTCTCGGCCATCACGCATCAGTGAGAAGATTGATACAAACGCGCCGTTGTGTGAACGCGTTCGTTCCATCGATCGAATAAACTTCTGGACTGAGGGTCGAACGAGTTGAGCATCACGCTTCACCAACTCTTGTTTTCGAATTCGCGCTTTCTCAGCATCTCGATCACTTGTAACAGGCGATGGCGGGCGCACGGCAACGAGATCGCCACGAACCCGAAGACCCCAACCCTGAATTACGAGATCTGTAAGGACCAAGCCGGACGCGAGCAATGCCTGATTGTCAATTCGCCGCGCGGCCGTGGTTGCCTCGACGAATGCATCTCGAGCGTCCTCTACTGCGCTCTCGCGAGCGTCGGCGCGCACCGCTCTCGATAGCACGCGTGCATACGAAACAAATGCGTCCCTCGAGTATTTCGACTTCAGGTCCGGTTCAATCTTTGTCCAGTCCGATTCCACAGCAATGATCACTTGTCGTTCAAGAAGGCTGCCAACGTGTCGCTCCACTCAAGTCGATGTCGTGAGAGGGCTCCACTTTTTCCTGTGGCCATAGCCTCAGCTCTTGCAGCAGCGAGAAGAAGCAATTCCAGTTTCGCCCGCAACTGTTGATCATGTGGACTGTCCACATCTGCCAACGGCTTGTAGATTTCTCGATTGAACGGATGGTCAGGGTTGAGCACCAAAACCAAACGCTCACCGTCATGTGCGTAAGTAAAAAAGCTCGTGTCTTTCACGGTCGCTTCGATGATGGTATAGCGAGAACGCCCCTCGCCTAAAGCCTGTCGCAAGGCAGGATGTTGCTTGATTAGTTCCTTCATGAGCGCCGTAGCTCTTTGCTCGGCGTTCTTCGGGAGTCTGCGAAGCAAGTGATCGCGCTCGTTGGCAATTCGTTCCGCCGCAGAAAAGCGTTCTGCTGTCTTGACCGCCAGATGCGCCTTCCTCGCTCTCGCACTCAGTGCCCGAGCAGTGGCCTCAAGGTCAGGCGTGAGAGCTTCAAGTAGGTGGGACTGTGGTCGCACCTGCTGCTTCGTGTGGGTGACGCCAAACGCCTCGTCAAGAACCGGGTCAAATTGGATTTCGCAGCGCCACCAGTCATCGTAGTTCTCGCGGTGCTTGCTCCCCATAAAGAACCAGCCGTAGTCAACCTCGCGACCTCCGCGAACTATCGAAACACCCGCGCCTTTCGACACTCCAATTCTGCGTTTGTCTTCATTGGATAACTTGTGCCACTGGTGTACCGGCAACTCAGAGAACCTCACGCGCACCCATCCAGTCTTGCTTGCGTCTGCCGGGTCGGCACGGACCTCGTAGCGCATTTCATCTCCAAACAACTGCGCGCCTGATATCTGAGCCTCCGAATGTACGAAGAGGGGATCGATAGGAGTAATGGCATCACCGTTGATCGTGAGACGGAGTCCATTCCAGAGGAAATGCCGGAACCGCCGGCCGAGTTCACTTTCGAGTTTTCGAACGATGGTTGAGATCCGTCTTGCATCGAGTCGATCGCACTGAGTCCACTGAACAATCGTTCCCGAAGGACTTGCGCACGCACCCGGCAGTTTTCTAACAATGCTAGGACGAGGCACCTCCACCATCTCGCATCGGACTATCTCGTCAACATCAAGATACGACATGTAGACCTGCGGGGGCGCTGAATTGCTTGCCCTACGAGAACCAGCAATTCCTATCTTTTGGCCTCGCGCGGATTGCCAAGTGAACACAGTTACGCGGCGAGCCTGGCTCAACGACGCATTCGGAAGTCCCATTCCATAGCGCCCAAGTCCGCTGCGGTCACCGAACCGTGTGCTTCCACCGAACCTAAGAGCTTGGCGCAAAGTGAATGGATCCATTCCTGACCCGTTGTCGACTACTGAAACCTCGATGACCTTCGAGTCGTCCTCACCCGCTTTTGCGTTTATGGAGATGCCAATCCGGTTTGCGCCGGCCTGAATCGAGTTGTCGACAAGCTCTGAGATTGCACTCGCAGTGCCCTTGTAGCCGGAATCTCGTGTCGCCTGGATAAACCTGTCGAGAGCGATGATTGAGCACTCATCGTTCCTGACTTTTCTAGCTGTAGTAGTCATGCGCTTCTCGCAGCACTATTCCGTCATCCCGAAGAGCTTGAGCAGGCTTAGCCCCTCCTGCTCCGTCGGCCTTACTAGCCTTAGGTTACGCATTATTGCAAAGCTTTTTGCACCGGTGCTAGCGCAAAGTTCGCACTGCGAGAGACGCGAGATCTCGGGCTTGAGCGGCCATCCCTCACTGGCGCGTGAAGGACCCGAAAGCTCGGTATTTGGCGGGTCTTTGTCGGGAGGGTTTGAGCACTTCTGCCAGTCCCATGAGGTATTATTGCTCGCGCTTGTCGCTGCAATGTGGTCGCACCGGCGCCGGAAAGGACGCCGGGAGGCGTCGAGCTGAGAACTTCGCTCCGTTCTTCCGAAGCACCAGATCGACGGAGCAATCCGCCCTGTCCACTGCATTCCCCATGGCCGCGTATCCGCGACGGCGGAACGCCTCACCGATGATCGATTCGACTTGTCGCCAAGAAATTGCCGGGCACGGCGATTGGCCCTAGGTGCGGAGCCACTTCCTGCGCTCGCTCACACGTCGCGGTCTGCCTGGGGGTGGGGCTGGTCATCTCAGATGCCCACGAACGCCTAAAGGCGGCAGCAGCGAAGGTGCTGAAGTCGACATGGCGACGCTGCCGAGTGGACTTTCCGCGCAACGCCCTGGCGCATGCCAACAAGGGCCCGCCCCAGGTCGTGCTCGCGCTGAAAAAAAAACGGTCTTCGCGCAGGAAACGCAGGAGGCAGCGATCACGCGGAGATCAAATGCCTCACCGATGTCGTCGGCATCTTCCCGAATGAATCCGCGATTACTCGGCTCGTCTGGGGCGCCGCCGCTGGAGCAGAACGACGAGCGATCACTGCAACGACGATCACGCAGCCTGAGTATCAAGCTGCCAGACTGTCGACCGTTGCCAACTGCGCACGAGCCCAAACGAACCAGAGCTCAGGACTCGTACACCACGTTTTGGACGCGATCAAGACTTCGCCAGTTGCCCACCGTAACCGCCTCGTTTGGGGCGTAGCAGTGCCATCTGTGTGCCCCCCCCCCTTTGGCCTGGCGCGAATAAAGCAGATCGGCTCTTCAACACAGCAGCTCATAGACAAACGCAGCCAGCGGCACGCGTGCTACTTTGCACCAGCCCTTCTGCCAGCTCTGGGAATCGATAGATCGCCACGGACATCAAATGGCGATTTTTTGTTTCGGCCCGCACGCAACCTCCCTAGACGAACATCAAATGCGGGGACAACGGTTAGGGCAAACCGTCGCTTAGCAAAGGACTTCATTACTTCCTGCGACGTCCCGGAGAATGAACCGAGCGTCAACAGAAGCGGATCAAAATGCGCCGCCGCCTTGAACCCTCTTGGACGCCTACCAACAAGAAACCGGGGTAGCAACTCATGAACAATTCCCACAAAGTGCGCTAGCAGCATGGGATAGACAACCAACTTCTTGACCTCTGCGAAAGAGATCAAATCTCTGTTCTCACAAGCCCGCCAAACCTCTTTGCCCCTTATCACTTTCGGCTTTATCGGTATCGACCCTGATGCGACTACGCCGACATCCACACAGAAGACACCTCCACTGTGCGCACCGCGCACCGGGAGATTCATGTGAATCTCGAACTCAGCCGTCTTGCTCACCACTTCTGCGCGCGAGAACTTTGAAGGGTGCCCGCGTGTTGATGTCTTGACTGTAAGGACGTCTCCCGCTGGATGTACGAGACGTACGTTTGCTCCATTTATTCTGTAGTGTTCATACGACGCAACGAACGCCGCGAGCTCCAGAAACGCCGTCTGATGGACCGCAATGTCGCTGAGGGCCCTATCGTGCTTCTGCAGAACCCTTCCGACATACGATGCGACCTTACTCACGTCCATGAGCTAGCTCTGTCAAGACGTCGGTATAGTTATCTGCCTCAAAAACCTGTCGAAGCCCGAGTTCATCGATCACTGCATTTAGGTCTTTGTGTAACTGCCGCAGTTCTAAATATCGCTCCGACTCCTTGCTGTAGATCGCTCCGCCAACTCTAACCGCTGACGCGCCACTACCACGCGACACGGCCAAGGAGTTATCAACCGCCCAGTAGCATGACGAAACTATACCTATAGCCTTTCTTAGCGCAGCGACGAGGAGCAACTGCTGCCTAAGTTGCGCATTCTGCTCCACGTGCGCATCATCAAAGATGGCATCCGCCGCGGCCTCTACTGCAGCCACATAGCTCAAGACCTGGTCTCGCAACGACCTTGGCAAATGCTCCACTATGTTGTGAATGCCTTCGTTCACTCAGTCTCCCTTCCGAACCAGCGACTCGACGTATTGGTCTTATCCGAATCTCCTGCAAATGAATTCCACAGGCTGCAGCGACAATGCAAACGTCGAACCTGAAGGAACACGCAACCCCGGATACTCTTTCGATGAAACAGTGGTCATTGGACGCTGAGCGATAACTGCGACCGCGTCACCCTGGCCATTCACAACAGGACCGCCGCTCGCACCCGAATGCATCCCGTTGTCTACGTAAATCAGGTCGCATTCGATTCGAATGTTGGTCGATGTGCTTTCGGCGATTACTCGTCGAGAGTTTCCAACGACGGCTCGCTTGATCAGAGGTCCTGTCATATCGGCGGCGTATCCTTGTGTCATCGCCGTGAGAAACTCCGCGGCTCCGGAAGCGCCTCGGTCTAACATACGTTCTACTCCGAAAGCAGTGTCCAGTTCGTCTGAATAGCCTGCACAGAACACCTCTTCTCCAAGTTGCGGTGGCGTCGTTGACGCGGGAATAAAGGACAATGGTCGCTCCGGAGGAACCCGGGGGATGAGGAGAGCAAGGTCGATCTGCACAGGAGCTTGAAAGCCGGGGACTTGGATCGTTAAGCCACAGAACCCAACCCGGTACTCAGCTGTCGCTTGGCCAACAAGCTTCACGAGTATTTTGGTGTCAGGACCTGTGTAGTCACTCTCTCGAATCGGAAACCGACCCGTGACCACATGTGCAGCCGTGATGATTTGACCATCCGCGCGAAAGCAGAAGCCTGTGCCCTGGCTAACTCGCTCCCCAGCCTCCCACACGGTGATGTAGCCGCACGCTGCAGAAAGCTTCGTATAGAGATCTTTGTACATATGTGGTGACGCTAGCTGCTTGTAGTTCTCCGACAGCTGGCTGTCGAGAGCAGGCATCTTATCAGGTGAGCGCCAGGCGCCGGTACACACCATAACGTTTGCATATTGCCCAGATGGCCATGCTCTCATGGGGTGGACGACAGCAAACCCGCGGCCGCGCAATCAACCCGTACTAAGTTTCGCCGCATTTTGGGGCGAAACCCACTGTATTGCGCTGACCCCATGGGCTACTGCGTTCGCCTCTGCACTATCTCGTCGCCCGCCCCGCACGCGCAGGTGCCGCGAGCCCCTTTCAATCCCTCTCCGAACAGAGCTAACACACCCTCTGTTTTTATCGATTCTCGTCAATTTCTCCACCTGACATTTCCCTGCCGGTCGGGAATGATCTTTATCGAGGAATACCGTCCCGACAGTTGAGTAAAGCCACACGTAAATGGGCCGAAACTCGACACATATATGGGGATCTAATTCGCCGAATTTTCGGCGAAACTCCCCGCTGACATTTCCTCGCCGCCGAGGGATGCTGTCTGCATGGAGCGGACCTTCATCCGCTCAACCATCGGAGTCACATCAGGAGTAACGATCATGAACTCGTATCCATCCCGAACGCTTCGTTCGATACCCACCTCACCTGCAGCTACGCGCCCGGCCCGCATGACCGGGCAAGACGAGGCGCGGGCGCTTGCTGGCCGTCCGAGCGCTTCAATCACTCCGGCACAACCGGAAGTACAGCAGGATGCACCGCGCGCCACACCGATCCGCATGCTCCGGCTCTCGCAAGTCGCAGCGATCACCGGCTTGAGCAAAACAAAGATCTATCAGCTGCAAATTCAAGGCGACTTTCCGATGCGAGTGCAGCTATCTCCCAGACGTGTCGCCTGGGTGGAGTCGGAGGTGCAGGCCTGGCTCGCTGCACGCATCACATCCAGCACGCCTCTGATTGAACGCTGACTGTCCCTCCGTCATGACCTTTCAGTTACAGCGCTCGGCAGCGCCGCGCCGTTGCGGCACTCCGAGCGGTCTTTAACGCCCGATCCGCGTGCGCCGCTGACGCTCGGCAGAATACCGCTCTGGCCATCAGCGGAGCGAGCACGCCCTCCTACGCCGCTTCGGTCGGCTCCACGATCACATACGCCTCCGTGTCTGACTCCCGCCATAGGCTCGCAGCATCAAACTCAGCACCGATAAGATCCTCCGCCCAGCGCTCGAGCACTTCGCGCATCTCCTTCACATAGCCATATCGGTTGTAGATCGCCGTGACGCTGCCATCGGCGTGCCCCAGCACTCGCTTGATCAGATGCTCACCGCCGACACCCAACTGCTCCGCGATCCGAGTCGCGACGGTTCGTCGCAAGTCATGCGGCGTCCACGGCACCACGCCTCGTTCGCCGGACACAGCCGTCATGGCCTGCATCATTCTGCTGTGCCCCTTCGACCAACCTGATACCGGTGCTAGACCGTCGGTGCCGCTGAAGACGTAGTCACCCTGTCGTCCAGCGTAGTTCGCCAAAGTGTGTTCGAGTATTTGGACCGCGACCGGCACGAGCGGCACCACGTGTACGTGATCGCTTTTGTACGCCTGTGCCGGGATGACCAGCAGCGATTGCTTGAGGTCGATATAGGGCTGGCGACATCGCGCCCACTCGCCGGGTCGGCAGCCAGTCAGCAGGATCAGTCGATAGAGCGGACCGAACGGATAGCCAAGCGTCCCGGCCGCATGCCAAACGACCTGCGCCTCCTCCAGAGACAGCACACGCTCCTTCTTCCTCTTCTTAGGAAGGTTGTCCTCCATTCCCGAGACTGGATTGTCCGCGCGCTTCAGCAGCCGCTCACGAATGCCCCAATTGATCATTTTGCGAAGTACGGCAACTACGCTCCTCGCAGCTTCGATGCCGCCGCGACGGCGCATCTTTCCTTCACGAGTTGAAGGCGCCTTAACCATGACCTCTTTCATGAGGCTGCGCACCTGGTCGCGAGTGAGCATGTCGGCTACCACCCGACCTACGCCGCCTATGATATGAGCTCGAATGGCCATCTCGTATCTGGCCCCCGCGCGCAGTTGCTTTAGGTGGACATAGTCGGTGAGAAATTTCTCAGCCAACCCTTCGACAGTGAGGCGCCCAGTCGCTACCCGCTCGAGCGCTTCAACCGGACTCTCACCGCGCCTCGCCTGATCGATGTATGCGTTGGCCTTTGCTCGTGCGGCGTGCAAAGAGACCTGCGGGTATGAGCCGAGCGTTAGACGTCGCTTCGGGCCCATCAGCCCATGTCCTCGATCGGTGATGCCTTCCTCGCCGAATACGCGGATCATCAACGACCATGTCGCGCCACGCGTTTTTCCAATTCGCAGCGTGAGTCCGGGCACTGCGCCGTCAGGCAACTCGACGCGACCGGTCCGTGGTTTCGCCAATACTGCGCGTATCCCTACGTCTGTGAGCTTGTTCATAAGCCACCTCGCTCCTGGGGTGTCACTCCAAATTCGTGGGTGCCAGCCCCAAAATCGCGGTTTCTCAACGTCGCTCCGGGGTGCCACCACAGGGTGATACTTTGCTCGTCTCTGCCTGAGAAAGCGAGCACCTCCGTGAACTACGAAAGACGCGAAATGCCTATTTTTATAGTCTTTGCGGCACCTCCTCAGTTTCCCATAGAAACTCCGGAACAAAATTCGGGACATCTACATCCTGATCTAAATGCCTGACGATGTTTCTATTTTCGTATCGATCTAAGGTTCAAGTCTTATGAATGTGTCGCTCCACGATGACGACGGCGCTCGAAGAGAGCACTACGCGGACCTAAGTCACTTCATCCCACCGTTGCATCGGCAACGAGTGGCAATAGACCTGGTGGAGGGCTTCAATACCCGCTCATGAAGAGTGAACGCGTGGTCCCGGATGCGCCGCGGATGTCCGCAAATCTCAGCCTGCGAAGCACTCCCGTCCGAGCGGGGTCGTAAGAAAGGCCGACTTGCGCCGCCACAACAAGCACTCCCTCACAGTCGATCGCCGGGATATCTAGGCTCGGGGTCCACAGGTTATCGAACGCCTCGCCGCCCCGGCTTCCAATCCCGATTGAGACGATTGAGGTCGAACCCCTTCGGATCGAACACGCCGCGGATCCATCGCAGCGTGTCCGCATACTCCGGGTGCAATCGATCGCCGATGCATTCCAGGAAATGCGCATAGCCATGAGAGCCGCCGACGTCCTCCGTCGGACAGGCGTTCTCACCCCCAGTGCAAGCTGGGGTAGGTAGCTCGAACTCTGGCCAAGCGGCAGGAGTCATCTCGATGACGCAACGGTGTACCCAACTGTCACCCATGTCGTAGTGATATCCGAACTCTCCACCAACACCACCGAGTTCGCGAACTACTGTCGCGACCGAAACACGACGCTCGTCTTGATAGTTCTGCGCCCCGCCATCAAGTTCGATCTCTTGAATCCACCAATCAGGACCGATGCAGCGTTCGCCGACGCGAAACTCGTGCGCATGCGAATCCTGCCAGCCCATTACCCACTGTAGATAATCATGCAGAGATCCAAACGTCCACTGATTGGAGACAACGATCCGCCGCCACACGAGCGGTGAGATCCCCTGCAGTTCGATTCGTATTGCAACGGGTTGTGCTTTTGGAGGCATGACTATGAGGCGAATACTAAGATTGGTGCGCAAGTTGGTCCGGTGACCGAGGCAATCAACCGCGACGATACTAGATGTCAGGAACAATCTGTCCGCGCGTGAGCGCTAAGTGCTCCACGCATCGTCAAAGCGTCGCACATCAACGTCACGGCACTGGCCGTCCGACAAACTACATCGAAGCTCACATATCATCGTCCCGGTGTCCGCTCCGGCCGATACCGCTCGATGACACTTTCATCGACCACCGCTGTCTCACCCAAAACTCGTGACGCGGCGTCAACGACGGCCTCCCACACGCCGGCCTCTCGAAGTACCAGCATTTCCTTCGCCAGCACGTTGCTGAGCTTACCTTCGTTCTGCTCGATCGAACGCGAGACTGGATCGATCTGATGGTCGGGCATCTCCACTATTTCTTTCACCGCCGCACGCGCCTGCGCATGGCGTCTCAGGTAAATCGATTCCTCGCGCGTCTGTTCTGTGAGTGTGCGGCTGATGATGTCTGACAGATAGATCACATGTGACCCCAAGTCCGGATAGCGCCACATTGGCTTCGCTAGATCATCGCCGCTGAAAGTGAAATTGGATGCCACTCCGTCAGGGTAGACAGTTTGCTTAGAGTCGAACACCACGTACTCCCGTACCGACTGCATCAGCGGTTTGGAAACTCGATCCAGGATTCGGTCGTAGCTGCGCCGTTCTCCGGCATCATCGGTAATAACGGCGGACACGGGCAGAATCACCGGATCGGGAATCGCGTCGTCTCGGCGTATCACATCATTGATGAGGAACCGGTGCAGCCGGCATTGCCATCAGCTAGCGGATGGATGTAGACGAAACCGAACGCCGCTACGGCGCTGCGCATCACTGGCGACTGCCCTTCCGTCCGCTGCAGGAAAACGTGCAACCCCTCGAGCATCGCAGGAACTTCCGCCGCAGGAGGCGCTACGTAATGAACGATCTCTTGTTGTCGAATCATCTCGCCGACAAACACGGGAGATTGCCGGATACCGAACTGAGTCAGGGTGATCTTTCCCAGGATCTCACGCTGTAATTCAGCGAGTATTGCGGAGGTGAGCGGCGGATCACCTTGACCGGTGCGTCTAGCCATCACGTCTGCGAATCGCTCGATGCGATTGGCCTGGTCGGCTTCTCCTTCGATCGCGAAACTGGCTCGGCTCTCACGGAGCGTCATCCACGACGCTGCACGCAGCAGCAGATCCTCGCCAAACTCCGCGGTCAGTTTCTCGAATAACTCAGTTACATTGACGTTCGACGCCCGAGCGACAGCATCGGTCTTCACGACGATAGGACAGAAATGTCTCGTACCGGGGAGGTTGTCATTCACTCGCCATCGCTGAATCTTGATCACGCGGCCCGGCGAAGCGGCGACCAGTTTGGCATCATCGACCACATCGACATAGTCGCCTCCAAGCTTGGCCGGCAGGTCCAGCACATCGCCGGTCAGCCACTCATAGAGGAACGCCGCGCGGCGTGCGTATTGCCCCGTGGGCTCTGCTGCCACCCACGATCGAATGAAGGCTGGCCCCGTTTTTCCGAAAAGCCGAGCCAGAAATTCGAGATGGGGAACTTCGTGGCGCAGGTGAAATTGCAACTGGGCGGCCGGCTCCTGCGCGGGTCTCATGAGTTCTTGGTACGTTTCGAGCCGGAGTCCATCGTTGATCTCGGTCGCTCGTCGACCACCGATCTGGCTCAATACTGGCAACTGCCCGAGGGGCAGAACGTTATAGGCTCGAGCCAGCCACGCAGCGCCGATTGAATCAGCGGGTAAGTCGTTCACGGGGTCTCCCGAACGCTTTGCTTCGGCATAAAAACGCAGATGCGGGCTGCTAGAAAGCCGCCACCTGATTATGGGCGCATAAAATCGATTATAGAACGATCCAATTGCAGAATTTCAATTATGGGCGGCAACCCGAAGCGATCCCATGCGCGGAGCGTTCGCATGCAGCCAGATCGTCCGCTCCTCCGTAACTCTTCGATTTATTCTGGGTTCGCGCACCGATCGAGCCGGCGCCCCGTTGTCCCGAAGGGGTCAATAGCGATGAAAGCGCACACAGGAGGCGAGGTCCTGTTCACGTTTTCATCGGGGCCGCTCCGTAAACGGAGGCCTAGCTGGCCAACAGGGAGGCTCCTCCGATGGCTACGTGTCAGGGGCATCGGGCGAGTGGGACTATCGGCACGCCCCCGATGCCACCTTCCATTCCAATACTCGACATATCGCTCGTACGCATGAGTCGAGGCAAGGAATGGGACATGGAAAGGGCAAGCGACGCGATGAGCGGGCAAAGTCGCCACCCCTTTTCTCGTTGCCCTAGCAGCGCGGTGGCGGCCATCGATCAAGTTTCTCCGCCAATAGAATCGGCCGAATCAGATCAGCTGTCCTGATAGCTTGTTCGTCCAGATTCTCACTTCCGTAGTTCGGAATGTCCACAACCCCAATGCTCTCGATGGGAAATCGATCAACATTGGCTTCGACAAAAGGCAGAACCCGCGTGATATTGAATTCAAAGGCGCCATTCGGATAAAGCTCGTCGCCTAGCTCTGCGGAACACGGCTGAAAGCCCTTGTCGAGCTTGAGCTTCACCGCTGTCGGGTGATCGGATCGAGTGGACAGTTTGATTCGCTTCTTCATCCTCATCGGCCTGAGCCTGCAGCCCTCGCCGCAAATTCGCCACGCAGGCGCTCGATCGCGGGACCGCCGTCCTCAGCTGGCAGAGTCGCCGCCAGTTTCTCGACCATCGTCCAAGCGCGGTCAGAAAGCTGCGACGATCCGAAATCGTCGTCCCAGCAATGCTCCGAAATCTGCTCGATACTATCCATGAATCTCGCGAGCAGTTGCAGCGCTGCTTTTGGGTCGCGCAAAAGCACGCACCGCTCCACGGCATCTGGACAGCGGTCGGCACGCTCCACATGCCCTGCACCTTTCCGGTAGCGGTAATCTCTGTCTCGCTCACCGTCGCGCACTAAATTCAAGCTCGCTGCTCAGTAGCTCGGCGGCGGCCTTGCTGTCTCCGGCCAATACGAACACGCGGACACACTCGGAGATGCCGTCAGCAGCAAAGCCAGCGACAGAATGAAGTCGAACCCTTGCAGGCCCAGCGCGATCCGCTCCTCCCAGAGTTCCGCCGCGCGCGTAACTCCAAGGACTGCTTCTGCGGAAGTTCCGCATCCAACCGATCCCACTCTCAGCGAACAAGCGTTTGTTCTTTGGCGCGCGGCCCACGGGCTCGAGCCAGCAACTCTGCCGCCAACCACTGCTTCTCAGTGCGAGGCGGCGGCATCTGTTGGATGAACCTGGAAACCTGATCCGCGAGCTCATGCCTTCCTTCGGCGATCAGAAGATCGCGCACCGCCGTCCACCCTCTCACCACCTCCAATCGGCTCCGCCGCAACCTCTCGGCGCCTGACTCATCGAGCGCGCCAGCCTTGAGCTCGCGCACCACCTCGCGCACCCGTGCGGCCATGTGCGATGACTCGCCCCGGCGCGCCGCTCGGAAGATGCCATCCAGCTTTGGCGCACGACTCTGCCCACGAATCCGTCGCTCCGTGGCATTCGCTTCAACGCCCTGGGCTCGAAGCTGGCGCGCAAACTGCTGACGCCATTGGCGCAGCGTCGCCCTGCGAATGTCGAGCCGCACCCCCCCTTCACTGACCGCCTTCACCGTCAGATGCACGTGGGGATGGGGCTCGTTGGTATGCAGCACCATCGCGTATCGATGCCGGCGCCCGAGCTGATCGCGAGCGAAATCCCGGACGGCGGCGTGCACCTTCGCCGGCGGCGTGCCGGCCGGCATGGAGAAAGTGATGTTACGGACCAGCTTGGGCGGCTTGCGTGGATAGGACACATACAGCCCAGCTCGCGGCCGATGTTTCTCCAGATCCAGATCCCAGTCCTCGAACAGCCGCTGAGGCGCGTCGTGACCGAGCAGCCGCTCCCCATGATCTGTCTCGATTTCGAGCTCGCCTGCTCGGCTGATATAGCTGAAATGAGTCTTCACCCCGCGGCTCGTTCTCACGCTTGCGCCGCCCGTGACTTTCACCATCACTTCCGGCGCCCGCCTGACGGTCCGGCTGATCTGCTCGATCTCAGCCGCGCTGAACGAGGAGCGCCCGCCCGGCCCTCGCCGGGCATAACCTCCGATGTCAAACAGCGGCGCGTCGCCCCTAATCCGAAATGGCTTCATTTCCTGCTCTCCACGAAAGCGCATTGGCTTTCAGCAGCGCCTTGGTGTGATCGCGCAGCGCCTCGCACACGGTGATGGTCGCCAGCAGATCCGCCCGGGTGGGTCCGGTCATGCCGGCGCGTTGCTCGGCCAGGCGAATCAGCTGGTTCAGGCCTCGGGCGATCGCGCCGAGCTCGGCCACCGATTGCTTGAGCGCCATCAACTCCGCCTTGGGCAGCGGCGCGAGATTACGGAGATGGGCGCGCACCAGAACCGATATGTAGGTGGCCGCACCCATATGGCGGCAGGCCGCCCGCTCCACCAGTAATCGCTTGTCATCCGGATGTAGCAGCGCATACGTGCGCGCTCCTCCCACCCGACGCCCTGAGCGCTGCACCGCGTCCGCACGAATGTCGCCGGCGTTACGCACCGCCGAATCGATGAGCTGCTTCAACAACCCAGCCTGGGTCATGTCCTGATGTTCCGCAAGACTGCGGAATCGGGCTTTGATGCCTTGAGAGACATGCACTGAAATTCGATGTGTGGCGATCATGCTCCACAGTGTTGGTCAATGGAGGGCTCAGAAACAGCCCGAGTTACGCCGTTTTTTGCGCGATACTCCCCCTTGACAGACATCCTTCTAGATGCGCGCGCGAGCCGTGGGACGCCGATTGGTCTTCCACCCACTGCCTGCATCTTCCACAATCCACCCCTCTCGCCGATGGTCAGCCACCGCCCATGCCCACCTCTCCTTCCCATCCCTCCGACCAACTCAGCTCCCCGAGCTACCTCATCCTCGTCGAACACACAAACTTCCTCTTACGCGATGAAATGCGAGCAGTCCGCTTCGCGCTCGAATACGCGAAGGCGGATCTGCTGCTTCGGGACTGGGGTGTGCGATCGACCATCATTGTCTTCGGAAGCGCGAGGGTTCCCTCACCGGAGCGGGCGGCGGCGTGGAAAGAGGCGGCGACTGCGCCTGATGAAAAGGCAAAGCGGCGGATCGAGCGGCAGCTGCGTTGGTAGAGGCGGCGCGAGAGTTCGGGAGACTTGCGAGCGGGCCCGAAGGCGCCGAAGGAACGATGGCGAGACAATGTCATCGCGACTGGCGGTGGCCCAGGCACAATGGAAGTGGCGAGTCGCGGTGCGCATATAGAATCCCCGGAACAACCAACCATGATCGCTGAGGATACGCACGTGGGAATGTTCGCAGGCAAGGTGGCGCTGGTGACTGGCGCCAGCTCGGGGCTGGGTGAGGCCGCGGCACTGAAGTTCGCCCGAGAAGGCGCCAAGGTGGTCGTTGCCGCTCGGCGCGCCGAGCAGAGCGCCCGGGTCGTCGAGCGCATCGTCGAACTGGGCAGTGAAGCCTTGTTCGTGTCGACGGATGTAAGCCGTGCCGCTGATGTGGAACGCATGGTGAAGACAGCCGTCGACAAGTTCGGCCGGCTGGATTATGCGGTGAACAATGCCGGCATCGCCGGCCCGCGCTTCACGCCCATCGCCGAAGTCACCGAGGCGCAGTGGGATCAAGTCATGGGCAGCAACCTGAAGGGCGTCTGGCTGTGCATGAAGTACGAGATTCCCGCGATGCTCGCCAATGGCGGCGGGGCGATCGTCAACATCGCATCCATCTACGGGCTCAAGCCGAGCGACATCGGCCATGGTCCCTACTGCACCAGCAAGCATGGTGTGGTCGGCCTCACCCGGTCGGCGGCCGCCGACTATGGCCAGATGTCGATTCGCATCAACGCCATCGCCCCGGGATTCACGCTATCTGAAATGGTCGATCCCACTCGGCCGGGCGCCGCGGAGAAGTACCAGGCACTGGTTGAACGCCATTCGAGCATGAAGCGACTGGGCCACGCCGAGGAAACCGCCAATGCGATCACTTGGCTTTGCTCGGATACGGCCTCGTATGTCAATGGAGTCGTTCTGCCGGTCGATGGCGGCAGCGTGACGCGGATGTACTGAGGCGGGCGCGGTGTGCTCCATAGAAGCCAGCAGGTCGCCATAGCACTCACCTTTCTGACGTTTCCCATCTCTCAGATCCATCGCTTTTGCCCATAGACAGACAGCCACCCGCCCATGCCCACTCCTCCCCCCGATCTCCCCGACCAACTCAACTCCCCCAGCTACCTCCTCCCGGTCGAAGATACAAACTTCCTGTTACACGATGAAATGCGAGCAGTCCGCTTCGCGCTCGAATACGCGAAGGCGGATCTGCTACTGCGGGACTGGGGCGTGCGATCGACCATCATTGTTTTCGGAAGCGCAAGGGTGCCCTCGCCGGAGCGGGCGGCGGCGTGGAAAGAGGCCGCGACGACGCCTGATGAAAAGGAAATCCAGCGGATCGAGCGGCAACTGCGTTGGTACGAGGCGGCGAGAGAGTTTGGGCGGATTGCGAGCGAGCGTGGAGGCGCGAAGGCGCCGAAGGAAAGATGGCGGGACAACGTCATTGCGACCGGCGGTGGCCCTGGCATCATGGAAGCGGCGAATCGCGGTGCGCATGAAGCGAACGCGCCGTCGATCGGCTTCAACATCACGCTGCCGCACGAGCAGCTGCCGAATCGCTACACCACCCCGGAGCTCACATTTCGGTTCCACTACTTCGCAATGCGTAAGATGCACCTCGCCATGCGAGCCAACGCGCTGGTGGTGTTCCCAGGCGGCTTCGGGACGATGGATGAGTTGTTCGAATTGCTGACCTTGCGACAGACAGGCAAGGCGCCGGTGGTGCCCATCGTGATGTTCGATCGCAGCTACTGGCAGCGAGTATTGAATCTCGATGTGCTACTCGAGAATCGCTGATCAGTCCGGACGATCTGAAGTTGTTTGATTACGCCGATTCCGCCGAGGAGATCTGGCGCCTCTTGATCGAGCGCGGTCTGCGCGTGCCCTAGAGGCACCAATGAGCTTCGCATCTAGCGAGCGGGCCGCGGCGCAGCTTCGTCGGAATGCTCGATCTCCGAACTGAATTTCCCGATCGGCAGCAGCGCGCCGAACATCGGCGCGCGCCGCTCACATCCAATAAGTAGTTCTTACCGATCCTTGCGCACGATGGTGATGCCATTGCCGTTGTTATCGGCGATCAGGAACAACGTGTAGACGCTGCCGGCATCCAGATCCACGTCGGGCTGAGCGGCCGTTGCTACGGTGGCCGCGGTGGTGGTGTTCTGTACGTCGAGTCGCTGGTCGGCGCCGCCATCATCAACCGCGTAGCTCGAGGCCTGACCCACGGGTGTTCCTTCGGAGACCGGCGCATAGGCGAGCGAGAAGTGGTGAGGATCGCTCTGCGTGGAGAATCCATTCAACAGCCGGATCTTCATGTCGTCGGTCGCGGTCGGCTGATGGTTGTCATCAGCGATCAGCGTGACGCGCACGCCGCTCGCATCATTCCACAACAGCATGGTGTAGTCGTTGCCGGCGACCAGCGTCTGATTGGGCACCGAAACGGGCACGCCGCTCACGCCCAAGGTCACGGCCACCTCGCCCGCCTCCACGTCGACATAGTTGTCGATGACGCCGACGCCGCGATTGTTCAGCAGCCGCACGCCACCGACGGTGAGCGTCGCCGTCGCGCCGGGCAGCAAACCGACTGCGCCACGCACGCGCGCCTTGGTGTTCTTGTAAGTGATCGGGGCCCCCTGCTGTGGCAGCAGGATGGCGTCGACCAGCACGCCACCGGTCGTTTCGGTCAGGATCAACGTCGCCACCTGGTTCTCCTCGAGCGTGATGCTCGGCACATCCAGGCGCAAATCGGAGATGTTGTTGGGGCCGGTGAC
The DNA here is from genome assembly GCF_016801985.1 of Steroidobacter gossypii. GTDB lineage: Bacteria > Pseudomonadota > Gammaproteobacteria > Steroidobacterales > Steroidobacteraceae > Steroidobacter > Steroidobacter gossypii. Next base: position 31,668 of record NZ_JAEVLS010000005.1, read on the forward strand.
GCGCAGGCGATAGGTGCCACTCTCCTCGGTGATCATTGCACCGGAGCCGGAAGGAAACATCGGCGAGTCATCCTCGAGCGGCACGTCCGGCTCCGTCAGAAAGACATCCACGCCGCCCGCCTGCGCGACATTCACCAGCGCGATCTTGGAGCGACCGTTGTCCTCGGGCTCCTCCACATCCTCCAGGATCGCCGTGACATCAAAGCGTGGTCCGACCGGGCCGAAGGCCACATAGGTCACATGGGAATCGTCCGCGAGCTGCACTTCGCCCGCCGTGCGCAGCGTGCTCGACAATCCGGTTCTCTTGAACTTGATGTCGTACGTGCCGGAAGCGACCGTCGCGTAATCGCCGAGCGCGCCGAACACGACATTCGAGCTCCTCAACGCATCGGTGTCGGCGTCTTCCTCGGTGACGTACAGATCGAGCGCTGGATAGCCCGTGCTCACGTTCAACAAGCGCACGTTCGCATCGGCGCTGTCGCCGCCGCTGCTGCAGCCACTCAGTCCCACCGCGGCGGACAGCAGCAGGCCCAGCAGTCGCAATGAATATCGCATGACATATCTCCAGATGAAGCTCGAGGGTCAGAACGCGTTGCCGATCGAAAACTGGAAGCGCTCGAGGTCGTCGCCCCAGTGTCGATAGGTCTCGCGCTGGTATCTGATCGGGATGGCGTAGCTGAAACGGAACAAGCCAAGAGGTGCGAGCCACTGCACACCGACGCCCACCGAGGCGCGCAGCTCGCGCATGTCGAAGTCGTACTCCTTCGGTTGGCCGAGCTTGTCCTCGAACTCGGTGTCGCCGAGGTAGAACGAGTTGCCGAAGTCGAAGAACAGACTGGCGCGTGCGCTCTGCGCGAATTTCTTCGGCATGGGCAGCAACATCTCCAGTTGTCCGGACAGCGCAACGTCGCCGCCGTACGGGTTTTGGAGAGAATCCCGTGGTCCGAGCGTCGATTCGCTGAAGCCGCGCACCGTGTCCGGGCCGCCGGTGAAGAAGTGCAGATTGGGCGGCAGCGCGCTGGTGTCGCCGAGCGCGCGTGCGTACTGCAGCCGCGTGTTCAGACTGAAAGTCACATCGCGCAGCAAAGGCACGAAGCCGAAGCGGAAGTACTGCTGGTACTGATAGGAGCTGCGCAGATACTCGATGGAGTTGTCGCTGGTCGGCACCGAGGTCGACACGTTGAAACGATGCAGGGAGCCTTGCGTCGGGAACAGCACACGATTGCGACTGTCGCGCAGCCAGCCGGCGGAGAGCTCCACCACGTCATATTCGGTGCCGAGCAGGAAATCGCCGTCGATACGACGCAGGTACGAGCTACCGTTATCGGTCACCCAATCCTTCAGCTGCTCCGAGCTGCTGTCGTAAGTCGCAAGTTCCGTGTGCAACAGTGACGAGCCGAAGCTCACGTGCTGCAGCTCCGTGATCGGATACGAGAAGTCGACGCCGCTTGCGTAGGTCTGGGTCGAGAACGCCGAGAAGCTCGAGGTGAGCTGTTTCACATCCCGATAGGTGAAGCTCGCGGTTCGAGTGACGCCATCGATCGTGATGTAAGGATCGGTGTGCGCGAAGCTGTACGCCTTTGCATATTCACCGCCATTGAACTCGGCGCTGATGCGCTGGCCGGTGCCCATGAAATTGGCGTGCGTGATGTTGCCGTTCAAGATGAATGATTGAGACTCGGAGTAGCCGATGCCGCCGCCGAACTGCCCAGGCAGTCCCGGCTCGACCGTCACGTCGACGTCGACCAGATCCGGCGTGCCCGGCACCGGATGCGTCTCGATCTCCACGTCCTTGATGAAGGGCAGTCGCTGCAGACGGATCTTGGAGCGATCCACCGCGCGATTGGACAAGTAGGCGCCTTCCAGCTGACGCATTTCGCGCCGGAGCACGTCGTCATTCACATCGGTGGTGCCGAGGAAATTGATCCGCCGCACATACACTCGATGACCGGCGTCGACCACCATGGCCAGCGCCACTTGTTTTTTGTCCTTATCCAGCTGGGGCACGGCGTCGACCTTGGCGAAGGCATAGCCGTCGAGCCCCAGGCGCAACTTGATCGCTTCGCTCGATTGCGAGATGAGCCGTTGCGAGTACACCTGCCCGGGCGCAATCGACAGCAACTGGCGAAGTTCGTTCTCCGACACCTGCATGTCGCCCGCGAGCTTGACTTCGGAGAGCTGATACACCTCGCCCTCCTCGACATTCACGGTAATGAAGATCTCGTCCTTCTCCGGGGCAATCGACACCTGGCTCGAGGTGATCGCGAAGTCGGCGTAGCCGCGATCCATGTAGTAGGAGCGCAGCGTCTCCAGATCGCCCGTGAGCGACTCCTTGGCGTAACGGTCGTCCTGGCGATACCACGACAGCCAGTTCGGCTCGCGCAGCTGTAACTGATCGAGCAACTCCTGTTCCTCGAAGCTGCGATTTCCCACGATATTGATGTTCTGGATGCGCGCCCGGCCGCCCTCGTGAATGTCGATGGCCACGCGCACGCGGTTGTCCGGCATCTCCTCCGCGGTGGTATCGATCCGCACGCCGTACTTGCCGCGTGAGAAGTATTGGTCGGTGAGATATTGCTTGACCTCATCGAGCACGGACTCATCGAAACTCTTGCCGGTGGCAAGCCCCACGCCACGCAGGGACTTCTGCAGATCCTCTGTTTTGATGTCCTTGTTGCCCTTGATGTCGAAACTTGCGATCACCGGTCGCTCCCTGACCACGACGATGAGCGCGTCGCCTTCGCGACGCAGCTCCACGTCCTGGAAGAACCCCGTGGAATAGAGCGTACGAATCGCTTCGGCGACGCGTCGTCCATCGAGCCGATCGCCGATATTGACCGGCAGATAGTTGTAGACCGTGCCCTCGGAAATGCGCTGCAGGCCTTCCAGGCGAATCTCCTGCACCGCGAACGCCGCGGCGTCATCCGAAGCTGCACGCGCCGATGCGGCGCGCAGCACCGCCAGTCCGCAAAGAAACATCGCTCTCAGCACGCCCAAATCTTTCTGCCCACGCATCGCATACGACCGCAGCCCACGCCACAACACAGCGGCCGGCAGATTAGCGATGGCGGCGTCCGCGAAACCTTTCGATTGTTTGCGAACTTGTAATCAACTGTTTCAGGAGCGCCGGTCGACTCACATTGCGCAACTGTAGAGACGACAAGCCTCGTCACTGCTTCAGCAGCCGTTCAGTCTGGAACGCAAAACTTCGCAACTCGCCAATCATTCGCCGCGGTTGTCACTTTCATGCCCGAGCTTGCGCACATCGTCATCGTGGACAGCGATCTCCAGGCTCGCGGGCTGCTGTCGAGCTACTTGCAAAGCAATGGCTTCCAGGCCACCGCGGTGAGCAACGGCAAGGCGCTGGATCGGCTGCTGGAAAACGGCGGCGTGGACTTGATCGTGATCGATCCGATGCTTCCTGCGGAGAACGGCCTTGCGATCTGCAAGCGGCTACGCGCGGAGGATCGCGTGCCGGTGATCATTCTCACCGCAAAGCGCGGCGAGCTCGATCGCGTTCACGGGCTGGAATTTGCAGAGGATTACGTCGGCAAGCCATTCAGTCCGCGCGAGTTGCTGGCGCGAATCAAGAACGTGCTGAGCCGATGGGATCAGGCCGCGAAGCGCGTGCCGAACAAGCCCGTGCGTTATCGCTTCGCGCGCTGGACGCTCGATACGATCTCTCGAACGTTGATCGATCCGAGCGGCCATCGTCGGCCGCTCGCCGGCAGCGAATATCGCCTGCTCCAGGCGCTCGCATCGAGGGCCAATCGCGTATTGAGTCGTGATGAGCTGATGGAATTGACCAAAGGCCGTGAATCGGTCGCCTTCGATCGGAGCATCGATGTGCAAATCAGCCGATTGCGCCGCATCCTGGGCGAAGATGCGCGCGCGCCCGCCATCATCAAAACCATCTACGGGGAAGGTTATGTCATCGGCGTGCGTGTCGAAACGGAATAGTCACGATCGCGCATCGAGCGCTCTCAGGCGTGCAAACGCCTTGCATCCCAACGCGAAGTACTTCGCGTCGCGCTCGGTGCCAATCGACAAATACCCCAATCGATCGGCAGCGGCCAGGGTCGAATGGCTGCCTGCAAACGGGTCGTACACGATGCCGATGCCGAGCGGCAGCGCGGCGCGCACCACCTGCCGCAGGAAGCGCTGCGGCTTCAACGATGGATGAGGCGCGATCTGCCGCTCGACGCCGCGAGTCGGCGAGCACGTGATCACGTCCTTGAACGGCTCATCGTCTGAAATCCTGCGCAGCCCACCGGTTCCCCAGGTGCGCAGGTTATCGGCCGCCGTGCCTTTGAAAGGCTTGCGGAAGATTCCCCAGGGCTCCCAGCAAGAGCGCGCCATCATCGACACCTCGGAGAACTCCCGCTCGGCGCCCTTGGGGCGATCGCCGCCGCGCAATGTTTGTACGAGCCGGATCAGCTCGCCACGCTTCTCGAAGCCGGCGCGCTGGAAGGCATGAAAAGTCATGGTCGAGAGCAGCGGATTGGATGCCAGAAACACGTGGCCGCCCGGCACGAGCGCGCGATTGAGCCCATAGGCGAGCGCACCGAAGAAGTTGTACAGCGCGCTGATTTCCTCCTGCGACAGCACCGTGAATCTCGGCAAGGGCTGGCGTTTGGCGCCATCGAATGAGGGAGGAATGCGCCATACCCCACCGCGGCCGGCGCGAAGCTTCACATGATTCTTGGTCTCGTATTCGACGATGCCATAGGGCGGATCGGTGACGACCGCATGGATGGAATGCTCGGGCAACTCAGCGAGCCACTGAATCGCATCGGCCAGCACGCCGGTAGCGCGCTCGGATAGGTGTTGGCGACGCTGCTCACCATGCTCGCGCAGGCGCAGCCACTGCTCGTTCTGACGATCCACCAGCGCGGCTCGCCAGGAGGTCGAGCCAACATGCTTCGTCTCATCGCCGGCAGTCACACGAGTTTTCATGAGTCACGACTATACCGTGACCATGCGTGCGCTCACCAGCAGGCGTTCGTGTCCGGCGTGCGGGCGCCAGTCTGATTGAGCGTGAGTTCGCCGCACTCGGCATCGAGCGTTGCCTGCGACCCTTGAGGGGTTGCGCGCGCGACGTAGCCTCGCCCGTCCTCACTCACTGTGACCGCAAACGTGTAGTGACGATTCATGTCGTTCTCAGTCGCGCAGCCCAGGGTAGCTTCGGCATCGGCGTAGGTGAGATTGGTCGTATAGAAGCGCTCCATGAACTGCGCGTACTGCGACAGACACGCCGCCGCTGCATTCCGATGAGTGCGCGCAACGTAACGCTGATAGGACGGGTATGCGACCGCCGCGATGATGCCGACGATGGCCACCGCAATCATCAGTTCGATCAGTGTCACACCGGCGGTCCGGCGCGGCCCGCGCATGGGGGTCTTGAGTCTCATAGCTTGCATCTCGTCAGTTCACGATCTCACGCCAGCTCATCCGGCCGGCGCCCGCGGCCGGCCTGCGAATCTTGATGCTGTTGAGATCGCTGGTATCCATGTTCGCGTGCAGGGTGTCGCCGGTGATGGTGGGATCGTGCAGACTGTCGCCGAAGCCCACCCCGGAAGCCGGCACATCCTCGCCGTTCAATGACATCAGATCCTCGTCCGAGAAACGGCCATCGCGACTCACGTCGAAGAACGAGTTGCCCAGTCGCGCGCCGGTAAACGGATTGATGGCCATGATGAAGCCGGCGCCCGAGGGGTGACACACGTCGGTCACTTCCGGAATGCGCGTGGTCGCCATCAGCGCCGCGCCCTGGAAACGATTCGGCACGACGATGCGCTCGCCACGCGGCGCACGTTCCGGCGACAGCAGATCCATATACCAACCTCGACGCCCGACGAGATCGCCGACGGCGCCGTCCTCGATCACACGCACCTCGAGCGAGCGTTGTTCGGTCTCGAGCAGGATGCGTCTTTGCACCAGATCGCCGCGTCGGGCCACGCCCGCGCCGGCGTCTTTCACGCCGTACCAGGTTTGCACTTGCCGGTCGTTGAGATCGGCGCTGCTCAGATAACGTCCTGTGCCGAAGAACACCCACACCGAGCCGGTGTCTGGATCCCGGCCAGCCAGAGGCGCCGCGGTGATGGGCTGCTCGGCGCCGCTCGGATCGCTTGCTTCAAACAGCCTCGTGACGCTCGGCGTTGCGCCGAGTTCGCTGAACTTCCAGAGATTGCCGTGCAGATCGCCCGCATAGGCGGTATCGGCGAAACCATCGTCGTTCGAATCGCGCGCGAGCACAGCAGACAACGCGTTGCTGCCTGCGACGCCCGTGTTCACGGTGGTGACCGTACCGGTGCGCACGCCGATCATCACCAGTTGCGCCGCCCCGGCAGTTGTTTCCAGGCCGTTGCCGATCAGCACGCGCCAATCGCCGTCGGCCACCTGCGCGATCACGGGTCGACCGATGTTCTTGCCCAGCGCGGCGAGATCGGCGCCGGTCTTCTCCCAAAGAAACTCCACGCGCGTCGGATCGGTCACATCGAGCGCGAATACGCCGGGGCCGCCACGTCCCATGCTGCCGACGAGCACGGTCTTCCACGCACGATCGGTGGTGTCGTAGACATCGGCGACGGCCAGCTCGCCGTCGACGAAATAACGATGCTGATACGCCGGATCGCTGTAGGAGCGCAGGTTGTTGGCGATCGCGGCCGCCGGCACAAATGCATACATCTCCGTGCCGTTCGCCGCGTTGAATCCATGGAGCATGCCGTCGTTGGCGCCGACGTAGACCACCGCGGTTCGATTGGCTTGTCGGGTGACGAATTGCGCGTAGCTGGAGGCGCCCGTGAATGTCGCCCCCTCATACAACCTGGGGTTCGGCGCACCGACGAATAACGGTGTGGAGTTGACGATGTCACCGAGCACGCCGGTGCGGGTTCGCAACGTTCCATTGGCCTGCGACTGCTCCTTGCTGCGATTGCCGCGCAGGTAGTCCACTATGTCCTGCGAGCCCAACGCTGTCTGCTGGCTGGAGCCCAGGTTGCCATATTCGAAGGCACGATATCGGGCGTTGCCGTTGCCGCCTTGAGGATTGTGAAAATAGATCGGTCGCGTCGCCCAGTCTCTGGCCGCCAGCAACACGCCGGCGCGCCAGGCGGGGCTGCTGGACAAGGATCCATCGCTTCGCACGTTGAAGGCCCGCAACTCGCCTCGCCAGGTGCCGCTGAAGAACTGCGCCTGAAACGTTCGCGTGCTGGTGTCGACGCGGGTCGAGCTCGCCGCGAGCGAGCTTCCGGAGCCCACTGTCTCAGCGGCGATCCGTGCGAAGGCGCGATTCAGGCTGTCCACCATCCGGTCCGCTTCGCTCGCCACATAGAAATTCTCCGGGCGAGGATCGCCATTGGACAATGTTTCGCCGCTGCTCCAGGTGGAGGCATCCAAGGGCGTGGTGTTGGTGTACGGATTGTAGTTCTCGGGCACGGTGAACCCGCCGTACTTGGCAGCCAGCCAATACTGATTTCTGGCCCGCGGCTCGAGCACCTGGTTCTCTCGCACGTCCACCCAGTACGTCGACACCGTCTGCATGTCGTCCAGATCCTCGCGCAGATCCTTGGTGTGCGAGTCGTAGGCCAGGCCGGCGATGTAGGCCGAGTTCTCGCGACCGGTGAAGGGCGTCGGAATCGAGATGCCCTCGAGCTGCGCGACTTTCTGGGTTGCGGTTACGACGTTGACGGTGCTGTCGGAAGACACCGCGCCCGGCCGCGTCGGCTCATCGGTGGCCACGCTGTTGCCGGGCAGGTTCTTGTCACGATGCGAGTTCACATCGCCGATGCCGAGCAGCGCATTGCTCTGACAGCTGTACTGCATCGGATCGTCCCAATCGGTGATGACCGGAAAGCCGTCAGCGTAGTTGTAGCGCTCCGTCGTAGTACCGCTCAGAGCGGTGTACGCGGCGACATTGCCCTGCCGCTTCAGGTAACGAATGGCCGTGTAATACAGCTCGCTCACCGGATCGTGGCTCTTGTGATTGCCCGTGGTCATCTGACCGAACTTGTTGATGTAGTTGATCACGCCGCTGTCGTTGATGGCCTGGCCGACATTGGCGGCGGTGGCGGCGGCGTCCGCCGGGTCCGGATTCCTCACCAGCACGCCGTTGGCGGGATCCCACTCGCGGTTCGCGTTGTTCACGAGCAGATTGCTGTCCGGATCCAGTTTGTTCGGGCCGACGAACTTCTGTCGGGCCCGTAGCACGCCGCCATCGCGCAGCATGCTGCTGTCGTTGAGATACCCGAACACGCTGTAACGCATGCGATCGGAATATTTCTGGATCAAGCCTTCCGGCTTCCAGCCGCCGCCCTGCGTGTATTGCACGCAGTTCGACTCGACGCCGATCGCGGCGTCGCAGACCTTCACTCGGATGCTGACTTCGTACACCACCGCTTCGCTGGGCGAGGTATGCACGGAAGGGTCATACGCCACGATGCCGCTGCCATTGAGATCGCCGGTGCGAGTGAAGCGCATTCGGTTGCCGAGCTGGGCGATGCGCACCGTCAGATCGTTCCAACTCGCCGGCGTCGCGCCGCGCACCAGTGAGGAACTGTTGCCGCTCGCCGGAACGCGCCGATTCGGATACACGCTCGTGCCGCCATTGCCGTCGAACCGGGCCTTCTCCAACCAAGTGACTGTGCTCGTGTCGCGCACTCGATAGCCGCCGGTCAGCGCCTTGCGAAACGGATCGATCGTCTGGGTTGCGGCCCAATTGAGGAAGTTGCCGCTCCACAGCCCGGCCGCGTGGCTGCAGGTCCGAGTGGCCGTCGTGCTGACGGGCGCAAAGTGACGATCCGTCTCGGTGACGCTGTACGAATATCGATAGCATTTGCCGGGATCGAAATAACCCACATACACGCGCGCCACATCGTATGCGCCCAGGTTCGCCATGCTATCGAGCGTCGGCCACTCGACCGAGGGCACCAGCAACAAGTTGCCCGGCACATTGCCCGCCACAGCAAGCGGCGACTGCGACACCCTCGTGTTCGCGTCCTGTCCGCTCGCCGCGCCGGCCAGAATCGTCAGCAAGGCGCCGATGCAAGCGTAACCCAGCCCGGCGAGCTTACGGCGCCGACTCCGCGGCGTTGGATTGCTCATCGACATCACGTCCTCGACTGTTGCGCCAGAATCAGATGGCACGTTTGACGGTGGTCTGCAGCACGACAATGGATCGATCGACCGCGTCGGCAGGCGCGCTGCTGCGTGCGGTGACGCGATAGAAGGCGACGTTCCCTTCGGAGTCCAGATTGCCGTAGGAGCCATAGCCGGCATTCGCATTCAGACCCAGGTCGCCGTCGGCGCTGCCCGTGCCGATGAACTGTATGAAATATTCCGGGGTGCCCGGCGTTCTCTCGTCATTCACGTCGTGCTCGGCGTCGACGGCGATCCAGTTGGCATTGGTGCCGGAGAATGTGTTCTGTGGCAGCACCGGGCATGGCACGGCGGCGCCGGTGGAACAATCCACGCCGCCCAGATCGGTGATGAGTCCACTCGAGGTGATGGCCTCCTCGGCCGCGCGCAGTGCCGACTCGGCGCGCTGAAAGGCAAGCGAGCGGTCGTACATGTTGGCGCTCATGCGCTCCTGCAGGGTTGTGCCGCGCACGCCAGCCAAGCCAATGAGCGTCGCCATCACCAGCAGAATGAGCGAGACGACCAGCGCGACGCCACGTTGACCACGACGGGCCTTCATGGCACGCGATTCCTCAGGGTGACGATGTGGCTGAACTCACGCTCCAATCGACCGGCATCGACCGTCGGATCCGTCGTGACGCGTCGGTCCGCACTCTGCAGTGTGAGTGTGAACATCACCGCATTCACGTCGGTCCAGCTGTCGACGTCGATCGCATCGAAGAACTCCTCGCCGCCCGCTGCGCGATAGCGGATCTGCATATCCGTCACGCCGGTCACGATTTCTTCAGCCCCGGCGGCGCCGAGTCTGCGTCGATACAGCGAGCGTCCGCCTTCGGCCGGCCGGCCGTTGTCACCGATGTACCAGGACACGGCGGACAGGCGTGCGAGCTGCGAGTTGAGCCCGTATTCATACGGGGCGCCGTGCGGGCCGCAGACCGTGGGATAGCCGAGCTCCTGCGCGCAGTTGCCCGGGCTGACAGCGAAACCGGTGTTATGCACCACCGCGACGTTGTTGCTGTTGTAGTTGCTGACCTGGAAGATGGCTGCGTGATCGAAGTCGCACACCATCAGGATGTCGCCCTGGGCGATCTCGGTGGTCGGGGCGGTGATGTGAAACATCGCCGAGTGGGGCACATGCTGGGCGACTGCATGCCCGGTGCCCTCGATCCCTTGCAGCTGGATCGAATCGGTGCCCTGCACGCGATTGTTCGGCAGGGCGCCGCCAAAGCCGGCCGCGCCATCGGCTTGCGTTCCGTCGAACCCGCGCAGACCGAACCAGGTTTGCCACCATACGCCCTCATCGTTGAGCACATTGGCGACTCGACCGTCGTTGTTACAACCTGTGACGCCCGCCTGCCGCACATCGCGCGCCAAAAGTTCGAACGCTGTGCGCGCACTCTCCTGAACCTGCGACAGACCTTCGTTGGTGCGGTAACTCTGACGATTGGCGAGGATCACGCCCATTGCGCCGCCGATGACCACCAGGCCCAGCAGCATGGAGATCATCAACTCGATCAGGGTGAAGCCGCGCGATCTCACAGCCGCACCTGGGTGGTGATTTCCAGCTGAGTATCGGTCGACCCTTCGAGGGCGGCCGCGGCGCGCTCATCGTTCCAACGCACGGTGATCGTGCACAGCTCTTCGTCGCACAACACATCGCCGGTCGCGCCCGGGCCGAGTGCGTCGATGAGGCTCTCGCGCCAGTTCGCCAGAGACTCCAGCGCAAAGGTGCTTCCTTCGCTCTCGCTTTCCGTCGCATCGGTGTTGAAGTTGCCCGCGATCGCATTCGAGCGATCGGCGCGCATGGCGTCCACGATGGAGTGCGTCTGGACCACGGCGAGGCTGCGCTCCATGGAGCTTTGATTGTTTCTCAGGCTCCATAACTGCAAGCCGGCGAGGCCCAGCATGCCGAACGACAGCACCAGCACCGAGATCAGCACTTCGATGAGACCGACGCCGCGCTGTGCGCGACGCCCGTGAGCGGATCGATCCTTCATGCTCATGCCCCGCAACTTCCTGTGTACGACTCCGTGGACAATCGACTACCCGCGCCGAGCACGACGCGTCGGCCGGCGCGATCGCGCGGCGCACAGATACTGATGCGTTGATTGGTGATGATCGCCGTTCCCGTGCGAGCCAACCCGTCGGCGCCGAACGTCACACGATCGCCCGTCAAGGTGGACTGCACCGAGATGCCGCCTTCGAAGGTATTCACGACGCCGCGGCGAACCACGGTGCCATCGCCCTGCGTGACGATCCAATTGCGCCAGCTGGCAGCCGTGGCGGCGCAGTTGGTCGCGGTCGATGAACTGGCGCGACAAAAGGAAATACGGGTGTTGCGCTTGATCGCCTCGGAGCGCGCGAAGTTCATCGCCGCCACCATTTCATTCGCCTGCGCGGTCAGTCGATTCGTGACCATCAGCTGATTGAACGAGGGCACCGCGACCGCCAGCAGAATTCCGGCGATAGCGATCGTGACCATGAGCTCCACCAGGGTGAAGCCCAATATCGATCGGGCGGCGCGGCGCTGGAAGGAACGAGTCCCGGGCATGGGTGTCGGCCGGTGTCGGCATTTACCTGAGCGATGACGTTGATGCAGCAACAATACGGAAAGAATAGGCGCTTGGTATCTGCAATTCGCGAATTGCATCTCAAGTGCTTCGATCGCAGCGGTCGCCGCGATGAGTGTTTTCCTCGTAGGGGTTCCCGCAATCGCCGCAGGCAGCAAGCGACTGAGGCGTCGCTCGGGAGAGGACTCAGGTGGCGGGCGGCGCGCTTACCGACGCCTTCCGCGGCCAGCGCCGCGCGGTCCCTGCCGCGGTGCTGGCCGAGGAGATGAACGTGTCACTGCGGACCATCTATCGCCGCGGTGGCGCTCTACGCCTGTCCGGAGCGGACCGAGCCCACGCGCCTGCCCGTGCAACCGACCGTGCGTGAGGCTCTCCGGAGCGAGCCGAAGCCAGGGGATCCCTGAAGCATCGCGCCACCCCTCCCCTTAATATTCGTTTTTTGCGAACCAGTTCACGCGCGCGACCCGCTGCTGCCAGCGACCGCTGCCGACATAGGGCTGAACCTGCCCGAGTAACGTGTTGTGACGACTGCCACCGATCCCGATCACTGGCGCAAAAAATACTTCGACAGCCTGGACAAGCTGGAAAGCGAGAAGCTGCAGTTCCGCGCCATCGAAACGGCGCTCAAGCGGCTGGTGGGTCGCCTGTGCACGGCCGCGATCGGGCTGGCGCCGCAGCTGGATCAGCAGATCAGGAACCTGCAGGCCCTCATTCGGCGCGAAGCTACCGCCGAAGAACTGGAGAGGCTCACTCCCGCGCTCACCGAAGCCATCGGCGCACTCGACCCGCCGATCGGCGCCGCGCCCGGGGCCGCTCATGAGCCGATCGACACCGCGCATGAAGCAACTGTCGAAGACTCGCGCCTTCGTCCGATACTCATTACCTTGCTGGCGGAGCTACGACGCGACGGCGAACTGGCGCAGCAGGTGGACACGCTCGAGTCGAAGCTCGCGGGCCCTCTGAGCAGCGCGCAGTTGCCTGACGTGCTGGCGTTGCTGACGGAGCTGGTCGGGCAACGCATCCAGCGCATCGAAGGCGCCAAGCAGGAAATCGAAAGCCTGCTCAGTCACATGGTCGGCAAGCTGGATGAGATCGGAAAGTTCGTCGCCGAACAGCACCACAGCCAGAGTCAGTCGCAGGCGAACAGCGACACCTTGAACACGCAGCTGGTCGGTGAGATCAAGGCCATGGGCGAGACCGTGGAGTCGAGCGGCGACCTGCAGCAGATTCGTCAGCAGGTGCGTCGGCGACTGGACACCATCGATCGGCATCTGCAGGAGTTCCGGCAGCGCGAAGCCACGTTTGTCGCGGCCAACCGCGCGCGCAGCGAACAGATGCGCTCGCGCATCTTCGAACTGGAAGCCGAGGCCAAGCGACTACACACTCAGCTGCAGGACGAGCGACGCCTTTCCACCATCGACGCGCTCACCCGTATTCCCAACCGCCTCGCGTACGAGAAGCGCATCGAAGAAGAGCTGCATCGTTGGCGCCGCTTCAAACAACCCACCTGTCTTGCGGTGTGGGACGTGGATCATTTCAAGCGCATCAACGATACCTATGGTCATCGCGCCGGCGACCGCGTGCTGCAAGTGGTGGCCGAATGTTTCGCCGGTCGGATCCGCAATACCGATTTCGTCGCGCGCTATGGCGGTGAGGAATTCGTGATGATCCTGCCCGGCACCCAGCTTGCCGACGCCACGCAACTCAGCGAGAAGATGCGCCTTGCCATCGCGGAGATCGGCTTTCACTTTCGCGGCTCGCCCGTGTCGATCACGGTGTCGAGCGGCGTGACCGCGCTGTTGCCGGAAGACTCCGCCGAGGTAGCTTTCGATCGCGCCGATCAGGCGCTTTATCGGGCCAAGCAATCGGGGCGCAATCGCTGCGTGACCGCGTGAGGCGAGCGGCGCCGTGGGCCGGCGCCGCCTCCACCCGGATCAGGGAACGATCGCGAAATCGTCCACCTCACCGCCGGCGACCAACGCGCCATTCATCTGGACAGCGACGCCCGGAGAATCGATCTCCACCCGATACAGCTCGGCGGCCGCACTTTCCTGATCCGCCGTGTAGATCATGCGATCGCCCGCGTGGGTGTACTCGAACCACATGACGCCAGAGGAGGCCATGGGCGCACTCAACCGGGTGGCCACGCCCGCGCTGGCGAAATCCACTTCATATAACTCGTAAACGCTGATCGATTCCTGATTGGCGTTGTACGCAATCCGGGCTCCATCCGGACGCATGTCGAAGCCCACCACGCCGCCGCCCGAGACCAGCGGCGCATTCAGCTTGGTTGAAACACCGGGCATCGAGAGCTCCACGCGATACAGTTCGGGCTGACCGACCGTCTCCTGCTCGGCGATGTAGACGATGAAGTCGCTCTGCGGGCCGAACTCATACAGGGTCGTGACACGGCCATTGGCAACCAGCGGTGGATTGATCCTGCTCGACACGCCCGGTGCGTCGAGCGCAGCGGTGTACAGCTCGACGACACCATCGGTCGTTTGATCGGCGCAGTAGGCAACGCGCATCGAATCCGGCGCGAACTGGAAGCGACACACGTCGCCGCCGCTCACCATGGCGCCGTTGAGCTTCTGGCTGGAGCCCAGATCGGTCAGCGGGACGGTGTACAGCTCCAGCACGTCATTTGCATCCTGATCCGCGACGTAACCGATATGTTGACCGTCCGGGCTGAAAGTGAACTCATCGTACACATCACGATCCGCTCCGAGCGCCGGGTTCACTCGTTGCGCGACGCCGGGCGAGGCGATATCGACGATGAAAAGCTCGAACGCATCCGCCGTGTTTTGATCGGCGCGGTAGAGCACGCGAGCCCCATCCGGGCTGAACTCGTAGTTGTCACGAACCCATCCGCCGGGGGCCAGCGGCGCGTTGAGCTTGGTCGCCACGCCAGGATTTGCAATATCGACAATGAACAACTCGAACACGTCGTCCGCCACGTCGGCGCGATACGCGACTTTGGCGCCGTCCGGGCTGATGGCGAAGTCGAGCACGTCGCGGTTCGCCTGCAGTGGAGCACTCAGCCGGGTCGCCGCGCCGGGGTTGGCGAGATCGACCACATACAGCTCGTATCGTCCGGAGATGGCCGCATCCGCGATGTAAATCGCTTGCTGGCCATTCGGCGAGGCCGCCCAGCGATCCACGCTGCCGCCGGCCACCAGCGGACCATTCAACCTGATCGAGCCGCTCGGATGAGCGGCGTCGGTCAGATACAGCTCCCAGATGTCGTCGGTGTCCTGGTCGGCGATATAGATGACGGGATTCGGCGAGGACGAGCCGGGACCGGTATCGCCACCGCCGCCCTGGCTGGGGCCCGGGTTGCCGCCGCCCGTGCCTGTATCGCCCGAGCCGCCGCCCGATGGAACGTTCTGCGGACCTGATCCGCCACCACCGCCTCCGCAAGCCGTGAGCAACAGCGCGGCCACCGTCGTGGCCAATAAACGTCCCTTGAGATTTGTATCGAAAGTCACAGTCGTATCTCCACTGATATGAGTCGTACTAAGATGTCGCCGGAGCCGATGGCTCGCTCCTGCTCCTGCTGACCCATGCGCAGTGGTCCGCCGGACTGGCTCACGGGAAACAAAAAAAGTACGCGACATGGCCGGCAGTGATGTGACACGCCTGCTCGATGCGGCAGGTGGCGGCGAACAGGGCGCCCTGGAACGACTGTATTCAGCGGTCTACGACGAATTGCGCCTGCTTGCCGAATCCAGCATGCGCAAGGAGCGCCCTGGCCATACGCTGCAGCCCACCGCTCTGGTCAACGAGGTGTACTTGAGGCTCGATCCCGGCTCGGGCGACTGGCAAAACCGGCGGCATTTCTTTGGCGCGGCGGCCCAGGCGATGCGCCGGATCCTCGTCGATCATGCGCGACGCAAGCGAGCCGAGAAGCGCGGCGCCGGCCATGAGCGCGTCACCCTGTCGGATCTGGACATCAGCGCGCCGGAGCAGGATATGGATGTGCTCGCGGTCAACGAGGCGCTCGATCGACTCGCCACCGAAGATGCGCGCCTGGCCGAAGTCGTGTCCCTGCGCTTCTTCGCCAACATGAGCATCGAGGACACGGCACGCGCCATGGATCTCTCCCCCGCGACCGTCAAGCGCGATTGGACCTTTGCTCGCGCCTGGCTGTGCGAGCACATACAACAACATCGCTGACGCCGATAGTCGTACCAGCAGGTTCAACGCATGAGTTTTCAATCCGAACGTGCGCTGTTCGAAGCCTGTGTCGAGCTGCCGAGCAGCGAGCGGACGTCGTGGCTGGACGCGCATTGCCCGGATCCACTGACACGCGATCGAATCACCCGTTTGCTCGCCGCGCATGATGCGGCCGAGCGCAACAACGCACTCGAACGTCGCCTGCCTCCGCTGCCCGTCCTGAGTGAACGGCGCATCGGTTCGTATCGATTGCTCGAACGCGTCGGTGAAGGCGCCATGGGCGAGGTTTATCTCGCCGAGCAAACCGCGCCGGTCGTGCGCCGCGTGGCGCTCAAAGTCATCAAACCCGGGATGGACTCGCGCGATGTCATCGCCCGCTTCGAGCTCGAGCGGCAGACGCTGGCGCTGATGAGTCACCCGAGCATCGCTCACATCATCGAGGCTGGCGCGACCGAGTCGGGCCAGCCATACTTCGCGATGGAGTACGTGCCAGGCATTCCGCTCAATCGGTACTGCGATCAGCATCGGCTCGACATCGACGCGCGACTGCGGCTGTTTCTGCAGATCTGCGACGCCGTCCAGCATGCGCATCAGAAAGGCGTCATCCATCGAGACCTCAAGCCGAGCAATCTGCTGGTGAGCGAGCTGGATGGCCGACCGGTTCCCAAGATCATCGACTTCGGCATCGCCAAGGCCGTTGCGCCCGGCGCTCAGCCAAGCCGCGCACACACGCGCATCGGTCATCTCATCGGCACCCCCGAATATATGAGTCCCGAGCAGGCGCAGCTCTCGCCCCTCGATGTCGATACACGCTCGGATGTGTACTCGCTCGGTGTGGTGCTGCACGAGCTGTTGACCGGCGAGCTGCCGTTCAAAACGGCCAACCATGACTCGACACCGGCGCAGCTGGTTCACGAGCTGCTGACGTTCGATCCCCAGGCGCCGAGCACGCGAGTGAAGGCGAGCGCAGCCGCCCACGACGACGCGGCCGAACATCGGCAACTCACGAGGCGCCAGCTGTCACAGCGATTGCGCGGGGATCTGGACTGGATCGTGCTCAAGGCGCTGCAGAAGGATCGAAACAATCGCTATGGCTCGCCGGCAGAGCTGGCCGCGGACGTGCGTCGGCATCTGGCGGATGAGGCTGTCTTGGCTGGCCCACCTTCGGTGACATATCGGATGCGCAAGTTCGCCGCGCGCCATGCGCTGGCGCTCGCGCTGGTGTCGGGCGCATTCATGGCTGTGCTGGCGTTCGGAGGCCTGATGGCGTACCAAGCCAAGGAACTCGCGCATCAACGTGACGAGGCGCGCTATCAGGCGCAGCGCGCGGAGGCGTCCAACGAGTTCATGAGTCTGATGCTGGAGGCGGTCGGCCCTGAAGGCCGCCCGCTCACGCCCATCGAGCTCGTCGATACAGGCGTCGAGCTGCTCGACAAACAATATGGCGATGATCCGCGTTTCGCTGCGCGCATGTTGTTACAGATGGCTCGCCGCTACATGGATCTGCACAACACCAGCAAGCAGCTCGCTGTCATCCATCGGGCCGAAGTCATCGCCCGCGATCTGCAGGACCACGAGCTGATCGCCTCCGTTCAGTGCGCGGCGGTGGAAACCGAGCTCAACGCCAACAACTACGGCGAGGCCGAGCGGCGCATGCAATTGGCTCGGAACGCCTTGCAGCGGCTGGGGCACGCACCTGTTTCGACGCGCGTCGATTGCCTGCGCGCCGAAGCCGATATCGCCAACATGAATCGTGATCGCGAGCAGGCCCTTGCCCATTTGAAGCAGGCGCAGGATCTGCTGGAGCGCTCGGATGAAACTCGCGGCTTGCAGTACAACGCCGTGCTCACCG
This sequence comes from Steroidobacter gossypii, assembly GCF_016801985.1. Taxonomy (GTDB): domain Bacteria; phylum Pseudomonadota; class Gammaproteobacteria; order Steroidobacterales; family Steroidobacteraceae; genus Steroidobacter; species Steroidobacter gossypii. Next base: position 49,401 of record NZ_JAEVLS010000005.1, read on the forward strand.
ACATCGGCGGCATCTACTACAACACCGCCCGGTACAAGGAGTCGCTGCAGATCAATCAGCTCACTCGCGAGGCCCTGGATCGCAATGGCCGAGGCGGCACCCTGGCCAAGGCGATCCTGATGATGAACCAGTCGTCCCTGCTGTATCGCATGGGCGAGATCGAGAACGCCCGCGAGGTTGCGGAGCAAGCCCTCAAGCGCATTCGATCGCTGCGCGGCGGGCAGCCCATTCCGATTGCGTTCGGTGTTTCTTATGGCACCACTTTGCAGCGACTGGGCGAGTGGCAGCAGGCGGTGGCCGTGCTACAAGAAGCGAGCGAGCAGGCCGGACTGCTCGAGAGCGATCTCTTGAAGGCCAATGCACAACACCAGCTCGCGCGCGCACTGCTGACAGCGGGGCAGCTCGATGCCGTGGAAGAGAAGCTTGCCGACGCGGAGCAGATCTGGACGGTGAACGAGACGGCCAATCGGGATCGTCTCGGCGAACTGCTTCGCACGCGCGCGGAACTCGCCATTGCGCGCGGTCAACCCGAGCTCGCCCGTCAGGCGATCGATGCAGCCCTGAGTAAGATGAGTTACGCGCGCGGCGCGGAGCTATCGCCCGGCGCGAGTGCCGCACTCACGTCCGCCAGCATTATCTATTTACAACTCGGCGACGCCGCCCGTTCCTTGTCCCTCGCGAGGGAAGCCTTGGCCCTGGCCGAACGCGTCGCTCGCGACCCTACCCGCAGCGCCGACATCGCGGACGCTCTCCTGGCTCTCGGCCGCGCCCAACAAGCTCAAGGCGACGCGAGCGCCACCGCCACGCTCGCCCGCGGCGAAGAAATCTTGCGCAAAGCGCTGGGCCGCTCCTGAGCGGTCCCGCTGTTTCAAATACCGTTATAAGAAAAGCCGTGGCGGCGTTAGAATGCCGCCATGAGCACCTCCCCCGAGATCTTCCAGTTCGAGAAGGATTTTGCCGGCGCGCTGTACTGCATTCCCATGGTCGTGCGTCGCAAGCTAGACCTGAGCGGCGTGAAGGTGTCGCTGAAGCAGTGGAATCGTTTCGAGCTGGAAGAGCGCGAGCGAATGGTCTCGCAGCGCTGCGAAACCCCTGAAGAGATCGATGCGTACGCGCTCTACGTCACCGGCGTGATTCAAAACCGGACCCACGAACCTGCGCAACTGATCCAGCGGGACGCCGGCGCGGAATGGAACGATGTCGCAAGCGTGCCGCAGCGGGTAATCGATTATTCGATCGAACGTGACGTGACTCCACCCACCGCCGCCCAGTGGGCCGCGTTGACGCCGCTGCAACGTTTCTCGATTTTCAAACTCACCCGCCCCGGCCACAGCAACGAGAACTTCGTGCCGGCCATGCGGGAGTTCGGCCTGATTTCCTGAACGCAGCTGCGTCAGGCCTTCGCGGCTGTCTCCTCCGCCAGCCGCTGGATCGCGGCTCGCACCGGCCCTTCGAGCTCCACGCCGCCGGTCTCTTTGAAATATTCCACGATGCGCGCCCGCATGCGTGGATCCCAGAAACGATGGATGTGCTGGCGGATGCTTTCCGCCGCCACGCTCGGGTCCGGCTCGCTCGCGAAAAACGAGCCGATGTCGTTGGCCATGCGAACTAAGTAGTCGGTGTGCATAGGAGCCGCGAAGGATGAGCGTAAACCACGTGCTGGCGCTCGCGCGCGAAGCCGATCAAGGTGAGTCCTGTCGCCTCGGCCAGCCGAACGGCAAATGCCGTCGGCGCGGACACCGCCGCAAGCAACGTGCCGCCGACCGTGACGGCCTTCTGCACCATTTCATAGCTGGCGCGACTCGTCACTACGAAGTAACCGGACGTGAAATCGCCGCCGGCCCTCGTGACCGCGCCGATGACTTTATCCAGCGCGTTGTGCCGCCCAACGTCCTCGCGCACCAGTTGAATCCCCGCATCTGGCAGCACCCACGCCGCCGCGTGAACGCTCCCCGTGCGCAGATTGATCTGCTGTTGCTCCCGGATCGCCAGCAACGCCGCATGCAACGATTTTGTATCGACCCGGACGCCGCCGCTCACGGGCTTGGGCTGTCGAATGGCGTCTTCCACCGTCTGCGCGCCACACAAGCCGCAACCGGTGCGACCTGTTAGATTGCGTTGCCGACGCAGCAACTCGGAGAACTTCGCCGCCGCGATGCCGATGCGCACTTCCAAGGCGCCATCCTCGCGCGCGCCCGCCTCCACGGACTGAATCTCGCTCGGCGAATCCACGATCATTTCGCTCAGCGTGAAGCCGACCGCCAGATCCTCCAGGTTCGCCGGCGTGGCCAGCATGACCACGTGCGGGACGCCCTGATAGGTCAGCGCCACCGGCACTTCTTCAGCGACGTCGTCTGCAACCTGCTCGATCTCTCCATCACGCCAGCGCTGCACTGTGACTTCACAGTGGGTCGCCGGCGTCGGACTGCGCTCAAGCATGCACGTCAGAGCCCCGCCGGATGCGCGTGTTGCGCTCGGTCAACTCGCGATAGCGCTTCTGCCACTCCGAGGGCTGATTGACCTTCACCACCTGAACCGCGGTCACTTTGTACTCCGGACAGTTGGTCGCCCAATCCGAGTTGTCAGTGGTGACCACGTTGGCGCCGGACTCCGGGAAATGGAAGGTCGTATAGACGACGCCCGGCTGTACGCGCTCGGTCACCTGCGCACGCAATACAGTCTCTCCGGCGCGGCTCGCAATGCCGACCCAGTCGCCATCGAGGATGCCGCGAACGTCGGCATCGTGCGGGTGGATCTCGAGGCGATCCTCGTCATGCCACACGACGTTGTGAGTACGACGCGTCTGCGCGCCCACGTTGTACTGCGTGAGGATGCGGCCCGTCGTGAGCAGCAGCGGGAAGCGGCTCGTCGTCTTCTCGCGCGTCGGCACGTACTCCGTGACAAAGAACTTGCCCTTGCCGCGCACGAACTCACCGATATGCATGGTCGGCGTGCCTTCGGGCGCATGCTGATTGCAGGGCCACTGAATGCTGCCAAGCTCATCGAGCTTCTCGTAAGTGACGCCGGCGAAGGTCGGCGTGAGCGCCGCGATCTCATCCATGATCTGCGAGGGATGCGTGTAGTTCATGGGATAGCCCAGAGCATTCGCAAAGCGCACCGTGGCTTCCCAATCTTCCAAGCCGCCCAGCGGCTGCATCACCTTGCGCACCCGCCCGATGCGACGCTCGGCGTTGGTGAACGTGCCGTTCTTTTCCAGGAACGAGGAGCCCGGGAAGAACACATGCGCGAACTTCGCCGTCTCGTTCAGGAACAGATCCTGGATCACGATGCATTCCATCGCGCTCAAGGCGGCGGTGACGTGCTGCGTGTTCGGATCGGACTGCGCGATGTCCTCGCCCTGAATGTAGAGCGCGCGGAAGCTGCCATCGAGCGCGGCTTCGAACATGTTCGGAATGCGCAGGCCGGGCTCGGACTGCAAAGGCACATTCCACGCCGATTCGAACAGCGCACGCACGGCATCGTCGGAGACGTGCCGATAGCCGCTGAACTCGTGCGGGAACGAGCCCATATCGCACGAGCCCTGCACGTTGTTCTGTCCGCGCAGCGGATTCACGCCGACGCCGATGCGACCCAGATTGCCCGTCGCCATGGCGAGATTGGCAATCGCCATCACCATGGTCGTGCCCTGGCTATGCTCGGTCACGCCGAGGCCGTAGTAGATCGCGCCATTCGGCGCGGAGGCATACATCCGGGCGGCGCCGCGCACCGCCATGGCCGGCACGCCGGTCACCGCTTCCATCGCTTCGGGGGAATTCTTCGGATCGCTGACGAACGCCTTCCATTTATTCCAGGAGTCCTGCTCGCAGCGCCCGGTGACGTACTCGCCGCGCGCGTAGCCTTCGGTGACCACGACGTGTGCGATGGAGTTCATCAACGCGACGTTGGTGCCGGGCCTCAATTGCAGGTGATAGTCGGCCTGAATGTGCGGCGTGCGGACCAGCGAGATCTGCCGCGGATCCACGATGATCAACTTCGCGCCCTGACGCAGCCGACGCTTCATCTGCGAGGCGAACACCGGATGGCCCTCGGTGGGGTTCGCGCCGATCAGCATGATTACATCGGCGTGCATCACCGAGTCGAACTCCTGCGTGCCCGCCGACTCGCCCAACGTGTGCTTCAAGCCATAACCGGTCGGGGAATGGCAGACGCGTGCGCAGGTGTCGACGTTGTTGTTGCCGAATGCCGCGCGCACCAGCTTCTGCACCAGGAATGTTTCCTCGTTGGTGCAACGGGACGAGGTGATGCCGCCGACCGCATCGCGCCCGTACTGCGCCTGGATGCGCTTGAACTCGGACGCCGCATAATTGACGGCTTCATCCCAGCTGACTTCACGCCACGGATCGGTGATCTTGGCGCGGATCATCGGCTTGGTGATGCGATCCTTGTGAGTCGCATAGCCGTAGGCGAAGCGGCCTTTGACGCAGGCATGGCCATGATTGGCGTGACCTTCACGGTCGGGCACCATGCGAATCACCTGCTCGCCCTTGACCTCCGCCTTGAAGGTGCAGCCGACGCCGCAGTAGGCGCAGGTCGTGATGACGGTGCGATCCGGCTTGCCCAGGGCGAGCACCGATTTTTCAGTCAGCGCTGTGGTCGGACACGCCTCGACACAGGCGCCGCAGGAGACGCACTCGGACTCGAGGAACGGCTCGGACTGGCTCGCCGACACTTTGGAGCCAAAGCCGCGCCCTTCGATGGTGAGCGCGAACGTTCCCTGAATCTCATCGCACGCCCGCACGCAGCGCGAGCAGACGATGCAGGCGTCCTGATTGAAAACGAAATACGGATTGCTGTCGTCCTTGACCGAGTGCTGATGATTGCAGCCCGCGGGCACACCATCGACGCGCGGCAACGAATAGCGCGATTCGGTGACGCCGGCGGCGGCGGCCATCTCGTGCAGCTCACAGCGATTGTTCGAAGCGGCGCATTCGGCTTCGGAAGGGTGATCCGACAGATACAGCTCCAGCACGTTGTGACGCAGCTGCCCGAGCTTGTCGCTCTGGGTGCGGATCTTCATGCCGTCAGCCACCGTGGTGGTGCACGAGGCGGGATAGCCTTTGCGGCCTTCGATCTCCACCAGGCACAGCCGGCAGGAGCCGAACGCCTTCAACGAACTGGTGGCGCACAGCTTCGGAATCTGATTTCCGAGCATGGAGGCCGCACGCATGATGGACGTGCCCTCGGGCACCGTGACCGAGAATCCGTCGATCTCGACGGTGACTGGCCTGGCCGCCTCGCTCTCCGGAGCGGCGGGCGTGCCTGGATCGATGTAATCGAGCGCGTGCATGGCTTGGAACCTCGGCTACTGCACCGACTTGCGAAAATCTTCAGGAAAATATTTGAGTGCGCTCTGCACGGGGAACGGTGTCATCCCGCCCAGGCCGCACAGCGATCCGTGCAACAGGGTGTCGCACAACTCCTCGACGAGCTGCAGGTTGCGCTCGCGATCGATGTTGGCGATCACCCGATCCATCAACTCCACACCACGCGTCGAGCCGATCCGGCATGGCGTGCATTTGCCGCAGGATTCCTTGGCGCAGAACTCCATCGCGTAGCGCGCCATGCCGGCCATGTCCACGGTATCGTCGAACGCCACCACGCCACCATGCCCCAGTAACGCGCCGATGTTGGATAAGGCTTCGTAGTCGATTGCCGTATCGAACTGCGAGGCCGGAATGTAGGCGCCCAAGGGCCCACCCACCTGGACGGCGCGAATCGGCCGGCCGGAGGCCGAGCCTCCGCCGTAGTCGTAGATGAGCTCACGCAAAGTGAGCCCGAATGCTCTTTCGATCAGCCCACCGCGTTTAATGTTCCCCGCCAGCTGCAGGGGAATCGTGCCGCGCGAGCGGCCGGTGCCGAAGTTCTTGTAGAACTCCGCGCCCCTGGCGAGGATCACCGGCACCGACGCCAGCGAAATCACGTTGTTGACGACGGTCGGCTGGCCGAACAAGCCCTTGATGGCCGGCAACGGCGGCCGGACACGGACCTCGCCGCGCCGGCCTTCCAGGCTCTCCAGCATGGAAGTTTCCTCGCCGCAGATGTAGGCGCCGGCGCCGAGCCGCACTTCCAGCTCGAACTGCCGGCCGCTGCCCAGGATATTGGGACCCAGATAACCTGCGGCGCGGGCCGCGGCGATCGCCTCGTTCAAGGCGCGATGTGCGTGCGGATACTCCACTCGCAAATAGATATATCCCTGGGTTGCGCCCACCGCGATGCCGGCGATGGTCATGCCCTCGATCAGCATCAGCGGATCGCCTTCCATCAACATGCGATCGGCGAACGTGCCGGAGTCGCCTTCATCGGCGTTGCACGTCACATACTTCTGCTGGGGCGGCTGATCGAGCACCGTCTTCCATTTGATGCCGGTCGGAAAGGCAGCCCCGCCGCGACCTCGCAGCCCCGAGTCTGTCACCGCCTGCACGATAGCGGCCGGCGGCATCGCCAGCGCGCGAGTGAGGCCTTCGTAACCGCCGTGCGCGACGTAGTCCTCGACCGAGACTGGATCGGTGACGCCCACGCGAGCAAATGTCAGGCGTTGCTGACTGCGCAGCTCCTTGATCTCTTCAGTGAGCCCCTGGTGCAAGCGATGGCCGCGGCCTTCGAAGAACCGGCTTTCGAACAGGCTCGTGACATCGGCGGCGGTCACCGGGCCGTAGGCATGTCGACCGCCTTCGGTCTCGACTTCGACCAGCGGCTCGAGCCAGAACAAGCCTCGCGAGCCGTTACGGATCAGTTGAATGTCGAGGCCGCGCCGCTGCGCCTCGTCTTGAATCGCGGTCGCCACCGGGCCTGCGCCGAGCGAGAGCGCCGTGGCGTCTCGGGGTACATAGACTTTGATACTCATGTCACCTCATGGTCATGAAAGAGGCGCGATCAGATCGTCGAAGGATTCGGGCGTGACGCGGCCATAGAGTCGACCGTCGATCATCATGGCCGGGCTGCAGGCGCAGTTGCCAAGGCAATACACCGGCTCGAGCGTGTAGCGACCGTCGGCCGTCGTCTCGTGCAGCCCGATGCCCAGCTTGCGTTGAGCGTGCTGGGTCAGCTGCTCGCAATGCATGGCGCGGCACGCTTCGGCCTGGCACAGCTGAATGACGTGTCGGCCGGCCGGCGACTGGCGGAAGTGATGATAGAAAGTGACCACGCCGTGGACTTCGGCGCGTGACACATTCAACGCCTCGGCGATGACGGGCACGGCGGCCGCGGGCACGTAGCCGAGCCGATCCTGAACCTCGTGCAACACCTGAAGCAACGGACCGGGACGCCCCGCATGGGCTGCGAGCGACGCTTCGATCTGCTCGCGTGCGTGATCGTTCAAACCGTCGTCATGGGGATCTCGCAAAGCCCGATCTGCATTCATACGCCCGCCCCTCTCGGCCGGTCCTCGCGCGAGGACTCGAAAATCATAGGGGATTGTGACACCGATGTGCGGAATGGACCACGCCGGGCGCGCCTACATGGTTATTCCGTCAGCAATCGCCGCGCTCGGCCTGCCTGCCGTGTGCGGATGAGTCAGATACTGTCGATCACGGGCCAGGGCGGCCCCGCGTGGTACACAGGTGTGACACTTATTATGTGTATCCCCCGTGTACCCGCGAGAGTCGTTTGCGCAAAACGCTGGCGCTCGGCGCGCAGCTTCGACGTTGGCGTTTAGCTGTCCAGCTGGTCGCGGACGGTGTCGCGCCGGACCAGTTTGTTGAAGCGATTCTCGTCCTGGTACAGAAACGCCAGTTCGTTGGCGTCGAAGCTCTCGAAAAACTCGTCCCAGGAGATTTTTTCCAGCGACTCCTGACCCGAGAAGCCGGTGAAATCGATACGCAGGATGCCGGGATCTTTCTTACTGCCGGTGCTCTTCACATGCGCCGGGCAACCGCCGTGCTGCTCCACCCAGCGACGAATGGTGTCGTGATCCACTGTGGCCTTAGCTGCTGACATGATGACGCTCCTCGATGAGACTCACGTGTGGCTCTAACGCATCGTGAGCGAGCGGGATCCACAGATCCGCCTTGAGGCGCGTTGTTCCAGGCGTTGTAGTGAAACTCGGTATCATGTCGGCATGACAGGACCGCTGCTGACATTGAAAGTGCACGAGCAACTCGCACGCGCGTTGCGCTCGGGCGTCACCGAGCTCGAATGCTCGCTGGATCTGGACCGCACCACTACGACGGTGAGCGTCGCTCAGCAAGGCTGGACATGGAACGGCCAGCGCTTTCCGTTCTTGGAGAAGTGCAAGGAGCGCACGATCTACTATTGGAGCGGCAGCGAGTTCGCGGTCGCCTCCCGTTACACCTCGGCGCTGATCAAGCTGGTGCCCACCGACTGGGGGCCGCCCACCTTCGAGATCGACGGCATCAAAATGCTACCGAGCGAGAAGGTGTCACCGTATCGGGATGCCGAAGCCAAGGTGGCGTTGATCGAGCCGCGCGGCAAAGTCGTGCTCGATACTTGCGGCGGGCTGGGCTACTTCGCTGCGTGGTGCCTGGCAGGCGGAGCAGCGCAAATTCATTCCTTCGAGAAAAACCCCGATGTCATATGGTTGCGCAGCTTGAACCCATGGTCGCCGCCCGTCGGCGGCGCGCTCACGCTCACTGAAGGGGATATCACATCGAAGGTGGTCGAGATGCCCGACGCATCGGTCGACGCCATCCTGCATGATCCGCCGCGATTCGGCATCGCGGGCGAGCTGTACTCGCAAACGTTCTACGATCAGCTCGCGCGCGTGCTCAAGCGCGGCGGGCGAATGTTTCATTACACCGGCACGCCCAACAAGCTCACCACGGGTCGCGATGTGCCCACGGAAGTCGCCGAGCGTTTGAAACGCAGCGGACTCAGAACCCGGCTGCATGGCGACGGCGTGCTCGCGAGCAAAGCGAGCGGGCGCTGAAGCAAACCGGGCGCTCGCTCGAAAACGAGCGCCCGCTTGTCATTGAATGCCCTGTTGGATCGCTCGTTGGACGACTAGGGCATCTTCACTCGCATCGGCATGGGCAGCGACGCCGTCCGGCTCGGCATCGGCGCGCGCTCCGGGGGCGTGAGCCCGGTGACCAGCTCATCGATGCGCACCGACTGGCCGGTCTTGAAACACTGATTGGCCGCGACGCCGATCAGAATCGAATACGCCCCGCCCCGCTCATCCGAGGCACGCTTGTATTTATCCGCCGGCGCGTCACCGAAGATTTCGGTGAGCATCACATCGTCACCGCCGCCGTGTCCGCCCGTCCCGGTCCATGGCTCGATCTCGCGCGGCGCGCCCCGCAAAGGAATGATTCGCGTGCTCACGCCGTCATCCTTGATCTTGCCTTGCGTCTCATCGGCGCCCGCGACGCCGGCCTGCTCGACCACCGTGTGTTCGATGCGGCCCTTGGTGCCGTTGAACGCGATGTGATAGCCCTCCCAGGAATTGAAGGCGTTCAGCGAGTAGCTGAGCGTGGTGCCGGTATCGTAGCGGACCACCACGTTCATGGTGTCCTCGATATCGATCTCCGGTCGCCACACGCATTGATCGCGGAAATAGCCGTCATGCTGCTCGTTGTCCAGGTACAGCGCTTTCAGGCCCGGATCGCCGGCCAGATCGAAATAGAAATTGCAGGCGCTCTTCTCCGGGCAGGTCCGGCAACGTTGGTGATGACTCTTCAAGCCCATGCGCCTGGCCATGGTGGGCGTGTAGAACTGCCGCTCGCCCACGGCCACCACAGATTGTGGCTGCGCCCCCAACCACCAGTTCACGAGATCGAAATGATGCGTGGCTTTGTGGATCATCAGCCCGCCGGAGGTCGCCTTGTGACTGTGCCAGCGGCGGAAGTAGTCGGCGCCGTGCACGGTGTTCAGCAACCAGTTGAAATCCACCGACAGCACTTCGCCGATGTCGTTGTTCATCAGCATGTCTTTGATCTGGGTGCGCGGCGGCGAATACCGGTAATTGAATGTCACACGCACGTGCCGGTCGTTGCGCTTGCACGCATCCAGGATGCGCTGAGCTTTTTCGGCCGTGGTGGTCATCGGCTTTTCGGTGATGACATTGCAGCCGGCATCCAGCGCACGAACGATGTAGTCGTCATGCGTCGCGTCCGGCGTCGTGACGATGACCGTGTCCGGCTTGGTCTCCCTGATCATGCGATCGAACTCGGCCGCCTGGTAGCCTTTGGGCTTGCTCGCGCCGGTCGCCGAGACGGTCTTCACCGCCAGCGCCAATCGGCCGGCATTGTTATCGCTCACTGCAACCAGCTCGTTCGCTTCGCGAAACTTCCCGGTGATTGCGGAAGTGAACATCCGTGCGCGCGAGCCCAACCCGACCACCGCAAATCGTTTCCTCGGCGTAGCGGCATAGGCGGTGGTGGCGAGGCCCAGTGCCGCCACCCCAGCCGACTTGATCAGCGTGCGTCGATCGAGGCCGGCAGGATCTTTGTCGTTCATGCATAAACCCCCTGGAAAATAAGCGTTTTGGCGCGCCCCACGCCGCGGGCCCGTGGAGCGTGGCGAGGAGCTCGGCAGAGATATTTGTCTGCTTTATTCCAGCGCCGCTGTCAAACGTCGTGAGCCACAGGTGCGAGCCAGACCCGTGGGTCGACCTCTAGCTAACTTCGATCAACTATGATAATTCTCGCTCATTGCCGGTCACGACGGCAACAAATGGTAGCGATATCAGCTGGCGGAGGGGCGCGATACCGGCGGCTTGGCGGCCGACCACCATCAAAATGATTCAAAACCGCTCACGCACGGCGCAGCAACCGTAAGCGCGGGCGCTCAAAAAATTGTCGTCATAGGGGGCTATGAAATGGTCAGGAGATGCAAACATCGCCGGCGCGTGGCTGCGCTCGGCTGCGGTGTGGTATTCGCGGGTTCCACCTTCGGCGTGCAGGCGCTGGCTCAAGAAACCGAAGTGGAAGAAGTGCTGGTGACCGGATCGCGTATTGCGCGCGAAGGGCTCGACACCTCCACACCGGTCAACGTCATCAGCACCGAAGAAATAAAACTCTCGGGCGCGCCCAACGTCGAAAAGATCTTGAGCGATGCGCCTCAGTTCGTCGCCTCCACCAACGGTGGCGCTTCAGCGAACACCGTGCCGGGCGGCACCGCCGATGTGAACCTGCGCGGCTTCGGTCCATCCCGCAATCTCGTGCTGGTGAACGGCCGGCGCTTTGCCATCTACGGTCCCGAGCAGGTCACCGACCTCAACACGATTCCCACGGCGCTGATCGAGCGCACCGAAGTGGTCACCGGCGGCTCCTCCGCCGTGTACGGCTCGGATGCGATCACGGGCGTCGTCAACTTCATCATGCGCGATGACTTCGAAGGCGTCGAAGCGACCGCGCAAACCAGTTACGACAGCCCGACGACCACCCCCACTTACAACATCGATCTCACCATCGGCGGCAACTTCGCCGAAGGCCGCGGCAACGCTGTTGTCTCGGTGAACTATTTGAATCGCGGCGCCATCACTCGCGGCGAGCGCGGTGAGTGGGCGTTCGACTCGCTCTCCGACGGTTGTGTGACGCCGGAATCCTTCAGTCGCGAGCGCGCCGGCGTGCCAGTGAGCGTTCCGAGCGGCTCGAACTGTCGCGCAGCCGGCGGCGTGCCCGGCCTGATTGCAGGCGGCAGCGGCGACATTCCCAACGGGCGCTTCACCCTCTCCATGCCATCGACGCCGAACGCAGATCTGAATGCCGCGCTGGCTGCGGCGGGTCTTGGCGGCATGACCACGCGCGGCTTCACTTTCGACGACGCTGGCACGATGGCGCGCCCCGCTCGCACACCCCAGGATGATTTCAATCTCGGGCCGGACAATTATCTGCAGGTGCCCCAGGAACGCTGGATGGTGAACGCGTTCAGTCATTACGACTTCACCGAGAAGGCGACCGGCTATCTGGAATTTCATTTCAGCAACAACCGCGTCGATCAGCAGCTCGCGCCGACCAACATCAGCGGACCGTTTCTGTTCGATGTGAACAATCCCTACCTCGCACCGCCGAATCAGGATCCCAACGTGCTGTCGCCGATGCAGGAGGTGCTGCGGCAGCTGGACATGCTCGAAACGGGCCCGACGACGGTGACCACGGGCACCAGCTCTCGCATCAACAATCCGAACGACGGCTTCGCGGTGTTGAACGTCGGTCGACGGCTGGTCGAAGTGGGCCTGCGCGAGAACATTTCCGATCGCAACGTCTGGCGCATGGCGTTGGGCATGCGAGGCGATCTGGGCGACGTTTCGGATGCGTGGCTGCGCAATCTTGCCTACGATGTTTACTACACGTTCGCGCGCACCGAGGAGACGAGTCGGCAATCGGGCAATGTTTCCCGTAGCCGCTTCGCATCGGCATTGCTGTCGAGCGGCGGCGCGGATCCGCTGTTGAATATCTTCGGCCAGAACATCTCGCCCGAGGCCGTCGACGCCATCGCCATCGGCGCGACCAACGTCACCGAGGCGGAGTTGCAAGTGGCGGCCGCGACCTTATCGGGTCAGCTGTTCGATCTGCCGGCCGGTCCCCTGGCGTTTTCATTCGGCGCCGAGTGGCGCTATGCCGCCTCGGAGTTCGTGCCGGATGAGTTCCTGCGCTCGGGCGATGTGGTCGGCTTCAATCCCGGCCTGCCCACCGCAGGCGATGTCACCGCCAGGGAGATCTTTGGCGAGTTGCGCATCCCGTTGCTGGGCGGCCTGCCGTTCGTCGACACGTTGGCCGCCAACGCGGCGTTCCGTCGCTCCGACTACGATCTGAAAGGAGTCGGCGAGGTGTGGACGTATCTCTATGGCCTCGACTGGCGCTTGAACGAAAATGTCGCGTTGCGCGGTCAATTCCAGCGCGCCATCCGTGCGCCGAACGTCGCCGATCTGTACGGTGGCCTGCGTCAGAGCGTCGAGCCCGCCACCGATCCCTGCTCTGACCGGCAACCCCTCGCCGGGCAGACCGAAACCGTGCGCGCGCTGTGTATCGCAAGTGGCGTGCCGGAGGGCGCCGTGTTCTCGGGCGGCGTGCAGTCGAACAATATCATCCCGGCATTGTTCGGCGGCAATCCCAACGTCGGCGAAGAAGAGTCGGACACCCGCACCTTCGGCGTCGTGCTGACCCCGCAGGCGTTGCCGAAACTGGCCGTGACGCTCGACTATTTCAACATCACGCTCGACGGCGCGATCGCGCAGCTGGGCGGCGGGCTGAACAACACCTTGAACCTTTGTTACAACGTCATCCAGGACATCGACAGCGAGTTCTGCCAGGCCATCAATCGCAATCCGGTGAGCGGCGAGATCAGCATCCCGTTCTATGCCGAGATCCGCCAGGCCAACACCGGCGGGCTGGAAACATCGGGCTTCGATCTGCAGGCGCGCTACGGCTTCGATTTCGGCTGGGGCCTGTTCGGCAACGGCAGCTCGCTCAACATCAACACGGCCTGGACTCGCACCGATGAGTTCACGTTGACACCGGTACAGGCGCTGCCGAGCGTGAAGAATCGCTGCGTGGGCTCTTACGGGACCACTTGCGGCGAGCCCATCCCGGAGTACAAAGGGGTCACGCGCTTCACCTGGACCAGCGGTCCATTGAGCCTGAGCCTGCGGCATCGGTATATCGACGATGTGACCGTCGATCGTTATCTGCTGCCGAAGCGCGCGGGCGCGACGCCGCCGGCGTACGGCGATCTGGTGAACCCGAAGCTGGACGCGATGAACTATCTGGACATGTCGTTCTCGTTCGACCTCGGTCGAGCGGTGGAGATCTTCGGCGGCATGAACAATCTGCTCGACGACGATCCGCCGCTGGTCGGCAGTGCGCAGATCCGCGCCAACACCTGGCCTGCGACCTACGACTACAATGGCCGCACGATGTTCATCGGATTGACGGTCCGCACGTTGTGATTGAAAGGTGGCGGCGTGATGGTCACCCCCATGCTGTCACGCCGCCACAGGGATCGAACATGAAACCGATTGCGTTTGCTCTGGCCGGCGCGCTGGCGCTGGCTGCCTCTTTTGTAACCACCCCCGCCGGCGCCGCCGATCCGCCGCGCATCTATCGCAATCCGGTGCTGCATTCGGACTATTCCGATCCGGATGTGATTCGCGTCGGGGACAGCTACTACATGGTGGCCTCGACGTTTCATTTCTCGCCGGGCCTGCCGGTGTTGAAATCCAAGGACCTGGTGCACTGGCAGCTGATCGGCCACGTGCTGTCGCGGCTCGACTTTCATCCCAGCTATGACTTGCCCGGCCCGGTGGAGTTCGACGACACCACCGAGCGCATCCCGTTCAACACCAGGATGGGCCATCGCTACGCCGCCGGCGTGTGGGCGCCTGCAATCCGCTTTCATGACGGGCGCTTCTATGTGTACTTCGCAACGCCCACCGAAGGCGTGTTCATGGCGAGTGCGGCTCGCGCCGAAGGCCCGTGGAGCGCGCCGGTCAAAGTCATCGACGAGCCGAACCTGGAAGATCCCTGCCCGCTCTGGGACGACGATGGCAACGCTTATCTGATTCATTCGCGCGTCGGCGCCGGGCCATTGATCCTGCGCAAGATGACCGCCGATGGCACCAAGGTGCTCGACGCCGGCACAGTGATCGTCGAAGACAAAGAGCGCCTGCCCATCCTCGAAGGCCCGAAGCTGCTCAAGCGTGACGGCTATTACTACATCTTCGCGCCGTACGGCGGCGTGGGCGAGGGCCCGCAAGCCGTGCTTCGCTCGCGGGATATCTATGGTCCCTATGACGTTCGCACCGTGCTTTCCAAAGGCACGACTCACGTGCAGGCGCCTCATCAGGGTGGATACGTCGAGACGCCGTCGGCCCAGGGCTGGTTCCTGCACTTCAACAGCACCGGCGCCTACGGCCGCATCGTGCACATGCAGCCCGTGCGCTGGGAGGACGGCTGGCCTGTGATGGGCGAGCTGCTGCCGGGCGCGCCGAACGGCCAGCCCGTGCTGTCGCATGCCGTTCCGGACGTGGGCGGCACGTTCGATCCGGTCTCGATACAAACATCGGACGAGTTCGACAGCGCGCAGCTGGGCGTGCAGTGGGAGTGGAATCACAATCCCGCGAACTCACACTGGAGCCTGAGCGAGCGTCGCGGCTATCTGCGCTTGAAAGCGATGCCCGCGCCGAACTTCGTCAGCGCGAAGAACACACTCACCCAGGTTCTGCACGGTCGATCGTCGCAGATTACGACGCGCATCGTGGTGAGGCAGATGCACGATGGACAGAAGGCGGGGCTGGCGATGTTCGGCAAGCGGCCCAGCTGGATCGGACTGACCCAGCAGTCCGGCCAGCGTCGCCTCACCTTCTCTTATGCGGGCAACGAGACCACCGGCGATGTCATCACCACAGAGTCGCTGCTGCTTCGGGTCAATGTCGATGACGAGTTCGCGCGCTACTCCTACAGTCTGGACGACGGCAAGACCTTCAAGCCCTTTGGCACACGCGCCAAACTGATGTTCAGCTGGTGGAAGGGCGCCCGCCCTGCCCTGTTCACCTACACCTCCCACAAAGCCGGCGGCGGCATCGCCGACTTCGACTGGGTGCGCGTCAAAGACACGCGCATCGATCGGCAAGCGCTCGTGACCCGGCACAATCCGACGCTGACGCGCGTCGATCCGTCGGCGCCGCTGATGGTGGGCAATGGCAACATCGCTTTCACCGCCGACATCACGGGGCTGCAGACATTTCAGGAGCAGTACTCGCCGCTGTCGCCGCTGCTCACCCAAGCGCAATGGGCGTGGCACAGCTTCCCCAATCCCAAAGGATATCAGTACGAAGACAGCCTCGTTTCCGTCGACGTTCGCGGGCAGGCGCGACAATATCCTTGGCTCGAGGATTGGTCGGAGGCAAAGCGCCCGGAGATTCAATGGCTGCGCGAGAACCCGCACCGATTCTCGTTGGGCCGTCTGTCACTGCATCTGCTGTCGAGCGACGGCCATCCTGCGAAGTTCAGGGATCTGAAACAGACCTCGCAAACCTTGGACTTGTGGCGCGGCACGTTGCAGAGTCGTTTCGAGTTCGAAGGCCGCCCGGTGGACGTGGAGACCAGCGTGCATCCACGACTCGATCTGCTCCTGGTCCGCATCAACGCGCCTTCCTTCGATCGCTCGCGACTGGGCATCGATCTGAAGTTTCCTGGCGTCGCCGCGCAGCTCAATCCGAATCCCGCGGACTGGCAGCATCCGGAGCGCCACAGCACCGAAGTGCTGGCGCGCACGGCGCGACAGCTCTCGATCGAGCGGCGCCTCGATGACACGCGCTACTTCGTCGAAGCCGCGAGCGATGAAGATGTGACATTCGACTCCGTGGCGCCTCACACCATCCGCGTTCTGCCGAAGGACAACGACGGCAGCTTCACCTTCAGCGTGCTGTTTACGCCAGAGCGACATCAGCAGCCGCTGCCCTCTGCAGCGACCACGCGCGCGGCAGTAACCACGCATTGGGATACGCATTGGAACAACGGCGGCGTCATCGATTTCTCCGGCAGCACCGATCCTCGTGCCAAGGAGCTGGAGCGCCGGGTCGTGCTGTCTCAATATCTGATGGCGCTCAACGCGGCCGGCACGATGCCGCCGCAGGAGGAAGGCCTGTTCTCCAACAGCTGGAACGGAAAGTTTCATCTGGAGATGCATCCCTGGCACGCCGCGCACTTTGCGCTGTGGGGCCGGACGGAGCTTCTCGAACGCAGCATGCCCTGGTATCAGCAGCATCTGCCGCAAGCCAGGGCGCGGGCGGCTGCTCATGGCGTGAAGGGCGCGTGGTGGCCCAAGATGGTCGGCCCCGACGGTCTTGAAAGCCCGAGCACCATCACGCCCTTCCTGATGTGGCAGCAGCCTCATCCTATTTTTCTGGCCGAGCTGATCTATCGCGACCGGCCGAATCCGGTGACGTTGGCGCAGTACCAGGAGCTGGTGTTCGAAACGGCCGAGCTGCTCGCCTCGTTCGCGCACTATGATGGGCAACGCGATCGCTACGTGCTGGGACCGCCGCTGATTCCCGCGCAGGAAGTGTTTCCGCCGTTGAGCACGTTCAATCCGACGTTCGAGCTCGAGTATTTCCGCTTCGGTCTTGCAACGGCGCAGAGCTGGCGTGAGCGTCTGAAGATGCCGCGCAAGCCGGAGTGGGATCAGGTGCTCCAGAAACTCTCGCCGTTGCCGCAGCGGGACGGGCTGTATCTGGCCGTCGAGTCGTTTCCAGAGCAGTGGCAGCAGGCGCGCAGCCCTTCATGCTCGAACGGCAAGACGGCCGGGCAGTGTTGGAATCGCGATCATCCCTCGTTCGTCGGCGCGCTCGGTCTGCTACCCGGCGCCAGCGTCGATCGCGAAACGATGCGTCGAACGCTGCGCGCGGTCGAGTCACATTGGGATCTGCGGCAGACGTGGGGTTGGGACTTCCCTCTGCTCGCCATGACGGCCGCCCGGCTCCACGAGCCGGACAAGGCCGTCGATTACTTGCTGCATGCCTCGAGGAATTTCCAATTCGGTGTCAGTGGCATGACGCCGCGCGTGCATTTGAATGAGCACGCGGCCGATCTGGCGCCCTCCGCTGCCAGCACTCCGAATGCGGACGCAGGTTATCGTCGCCTTGCTGAAACGTATTTCCCATCGAACGGCGGCTTGCTGCTCGCCGTCGGGCTGATGGCTGCCGGCTGGGATGGCGAGCTTGCGCACTTGCCCGGCTTCCCGAAAGAAGGCTGGCAAGTGCGCGTGGAAGGATTGCGGCCGCTGCCTTGAAAAGCCTCAGCCCGCGTACGCTTTGACCAGCTGTCGCTGCTCGCCCAGTTTATCGATGCCCAGACGCACGACGTTTCCGGCGCGCAGATAGACGGGCGGCTTCTGCCCCAGGCCCACACCTGCAGGCGTCCCGGTGGAAATCAAATCGCCGGGGTGCAGGCTCATCATGCGGCTCAGATAGCTGATGAGGAATGGAATGCGAAAGATCATGTTGGCGCTGCTGCCGTCCTGATAGCGCTTGCCGTCCACTTCCAGCCACATGCGCAGCGCGTGCGGATCCGGGACTTCGTCCCTGGTGACCAGCCACGGACCGGTCGGGCCGAATGTGTCGCAGCCTTTGCCCTTGTCCCAGGTGCCGCCGCGCTCGAGCTGATACTCGCGCTCGGAAACGTCGTTGATCACGCAGTACCCGGCAACATGTGACATCGCATGCGCCTCCTCGATGTAACGACCGCCCTGGCCGATCACCACGCCGAGCTCGACTTCCCAATCCGTCTTGAGCGAGCCGCGAGGAATCTCGATGTCGTCGTTCGGCCCGACCACCGCGCTGGTCCATTTGCCGAACACCACCGGCTCGCTGGGAATCGGCAGGTTCGACTCGGCGGCGTGATCGGAGAAGTTCAGGCCGATACAAATGAATTTGCCGATCCGACCCACGCATGCGCCGAGACGCACGCCGTCCTCGACCCGGGGCAGCGTCGACGGATCGATCGACGCCAGCCGGTCCAGTCCCGCAGGCGTCAACGCGTCTCCAGCGATGTCCGTCACCACGCTGCTGAGATCGCGAATCTTGCCAGTGGCATCCAGCAGTCCTGGCCGCTCCTGTCCGGGCGGGCCGAAGCGAAGTAATTTCATGGCTTCCCTCGTGAAGTGGACGAGTTGCACGCCATCGAGGCCGTGCGGCCGAAAGTATAGATGCAGCCGCGCGTCGCCGGCTGCCGCTGTTGACCCCCAGCTCGCCTGCGCGGCGTGCGCTGGGCGTTTTCATGCGGGGGCGTGCGCGCCGGACCATGCGAACAAATCCAACTCACTGATATACCATTGCAAGCATGCCCAGCCGACGAAGCCCGCAACAGGACATGCGCCCTGCTCCCGCCCGCGACGCGGAACCCGCGGCCGAGGGTCGTCGACTGAGCGAAGTGGCGTATCAGGCCATTCTCGAAGGCCTGTTTACTCGCAAAATCGCCGCCGGCGCGTTTCTTTCGCAAAACGACCTGGTCCGCATGTTCGGCGTGCCGGTGCAGCCGCTGCGCGATGCGCTGCGCATTCTGGAAGCAGAAGGCGTGCTCACTATTCATCCGCGCGCCGGCATCGAGTTCCTGAAGCCGGATCTGGAGCTGGCGCGCAGCACTTATCAATTCCGTTCCATCATGGAGCGCGCAGCGGTCCGGACCTATGCGGAAACCGCAGACGCAGCCGCGATTACGCAACTGATGCAGGATCATCAGTCGTTGCTCGAACGGATTGGCGCCGATGGCTTCCTCGCCGAGCATTCCGAGCTGCTGCAAGTACTGGAAGAACGATTGCATGGCGAGATGGTGGCGAGCCTGCGCAATCCGCTGATCGAGACCACGGCGCGGCGGCTCAAGAACTATCTGACGTTGATCAAGCTGGATCGGCGCATCACAGCGCCGCTGGCCTTGCGCACCTTGCGCGAGCACATGGAGATCCTGGACGCCTGTCTGCGGCGCGATGCCGATCAGGCCGAAGCGGCGCTGGGCCGCCATTTCCAGGCGGCGCTCCAACGCATTCTCGGGATGTTTTGATCGTCTCGAACGAGCGGCGCGGCTCAGCCAATCACCGAGCGATCCGCCCCCAGCCGGATCACCAGATCCGCGCGGCCAGGCATCTCGATCAGGATGTGTCGGGTCAGTCGCTCGTAGTGCTGGACGAAGCGCGCGAGCGCGGCGTCATTCATCACGCCTGAAACGCTCCCAGTGGTTTGCGCGCGCAGCTCCTGCTCCTGTTGAGTGCGCCATTTGAGCACCACATCGAACGAAGGCGCCGCGAGCAGCACCAGCAGATCGATCTTGGCGAACAGACGTTGGTATTCGCCACCCAACGCATCGTTGACGTAGCGGCGCCAACGACCGTCGACATCCTCATTGGCTTCGAGCTGATTCACCGGTTGATCCAGCGCTTCGAGCCCCTGCGGGCGCGCGCCGACGCACCAGCCTTCGAACAACACCAGTTGCGCAGGCCCTTGAACCGAATCCCACTGGGAAGCGGGGCGGCGATCGTCGATGGCTTTGTCGAAGCGCGGCAGCGGCACTCGCCCGCTGTGCGCGAGCGCGTTCAACGTGTGAACTCCAAGCTTCGTGTCGTGCGTTCCGGGCACGCCGCGCGTGCGAAGCAGTGGATGCACATGCTTCGCAAGCGTTACTCGATCCGCGAGCGATAGATACAGATCGTCGAGAGAAAGGTTTGCAACGCTGAGCCCGGCCTGGCTGAACTGCGCGGTGAGCGTTTTGCAAACCGTGCTCTTGCCGCTGCCCTGACTGCCACAGATGCCGACCACCAACGGCCGCTTGCCTCGCTCCGGCAATCGAGCCCGGATGGCGCGTTCGATCAGGGCCGCAGCGGAGGTTGGTTCAGGCGACACGGTTGGGAGGCGTTCGGCCGGCGAAGAAGCTGTCGAGATTATCGGCCATTTGCATGCCCATCGCAGTACGCGCTTCCAGCGTGGCGCTGCCCAGGTGCGGCAGCAGGACCACGTTCTCGAGCTCCTGCAACGCCGCCGACACCGCCGGCTCGCGCTCGTAAACATCCAGCCCGGCAGCAGCGATCTGTCGTTGCGCGAGCGCCGTGGCCAGCGCCTCTTCGTCCACCACGCTGCCGCGCGCGGTGTTGATGAGAATCGCCGAAGGTTTCATGCGAGAAAGGGTTTGCGCATTGATCAAGTGACGCGTGGCCGCGCCGCCGGGGCAATGTAACGACACGATATCGGAGGCGGCCAACAGGCTTTCCAGCGTCGCATGATGTTCGGCGGCGAGCGCGCGCTCTTCTTCGGCAGTCGCGCGAGTACGCGAGTGATATGCGATGCGCATTCCGAGTGCCGCTCGCGCCCGTCGCGCAGCCTCCTTGGCGATGCGGCCGAAGCCGATCAGGCCCAGTGTTTTTCCTTTCACATCCATGCCAAGCAATTGCGTCGGGGCCCAGCCGGTCCATTTGCCGGTGCGCACCAGACGCTCGCCCTCGCCTGCGCGTCGGCTCGTCATCAGGATCAACAGAAGGGTGAGCTCGGCGGTGGCATCCGTGAGCGCATCGGGCGTGTTGGTCACCACCAGATTTGCGCTCTTCGCCGCGGCCAGGTCGATGTGCTCGAAGCCTGCACCGAAGTTCGCGATGATGCGCGTCCTCAAGCCGGCGCTCAGCAACAGCGCCGCGTCGAGCTTATCGGTGATGGTGGGCGACAACGCATCGTAGCTTCGCAGCGCCATCAACAACGCTTCGGGGCCGAGCGGCCGGTCGTCGGGATTGACGGTCACTTCATAGCTGGCGCGCAGACGCTCCAGCACCGCAGCGGGCAATCGACGCGTGATGAGCAGGCTTGGACGGGGCATGAAGAGATGATTCCTGACAGATTCTCAGGCGAGGATGGAGCGATCGATCTCACTCACGTTGCACACACTGGTCAACGCCATCGCCACGCGCATTTCCTTCGCAAAAATATCCAGCATCTGGCTGACGCCCGCGCCGCCGTTGGCGGCGAGCGCGAACGCCCACGCGCGCCCCAGCATCACGCCCTCGGCGCCCAATGCCATCAGCCGCACCACATCCAGGCCGGATCGGACACCCGAGTCCGCAAGAATGGTGAGCTTGCCTTTCACTGCATCGGCGATGGCCGGCAAGGCGCGCGCCGAGGACAGAACGCCGTCGAGCTGACGGCCGCCGTGATTGGAAACAACGATGCCGTCCGCGCCCAGTTTGGCGGCGGATTTCGCATCGTCGGGATCCAGAATGCCCTTGATGATCAGCGGCCCGTCCCACGCCTGGCGCAACCAATCCAGATCTTCCCAGCGAATGGCGGGATCGAAGTTCGCGCCCAGCCAACCCATGTAGTCGCCCAAGCCACTCTTCGCGCCCAGCACCGAGGCCAGGTTGCCGAGCGAATGCGGCCGACCATGCAGGCCCACATCCCACGCCCAGCCCGGCTTGCCCATCGCCTGCAACACTCGCTGTAGCGGCGCGTAGCGACCGGACATGCCGGAGTGCGCATCACGATAGCGAGCGCCGGGAACCGGCATATCGACCGTGAACACCAGCGCCTGCACGCCGACCGCCTTGGCTCGCGCCAACATGTCTCGCATGAAGCCGCGATCGCGAATCACATACAGCTGAAACCAGATCGGCGCCGGGCAACCCTTCGCGACTTCTTCGAGCGAGCAGATCGACACTGTGGACAACGTGAACGGCACGCCCGCATTGCAGGCGGCCAGCGCGGCCTGCGTCTCGCCACGCCGCGCGCACATGCCGGAAATGCCGACGGGGCCGAGCGCCACCGGCATGGACAGCTTGCGGCCGAACAAGGTGGTGCTCAGATCGATCTTGGAAACATCGCGCAACACCCGCTGCTTGAGCGCGATCTCGGTAAGGTCGCTGACATTGGTGTGCATGGTGCGCTCGTCGTAAGCGCCGCCATCGATGTAGTCGAACAGAAAACGCGGCAGACGACGTTGCGCAGCCCGGCGAAAATCTTTGGACGAAGCGAGAATCAATGAACCTTTCCTCCGCGTACCTTGCGCTCGTCGCGGGCCAGAGTCCCGGGATTGTATTCGCCGGCCGCCGGTTCCGGCGTTGGACCGCACGACCCTGGGCTCGCTGGGCGCATATCAGAGCGTGACAATAATATATCAGCTCGACCCGCAATATTTTGCGACGCCTGTCGATTGGGCCGGGCGCCAAGCGTCCTTGGGGCATGAAGATTGAGGATGAGCGCGCGGGGTGGGCTCGACGTCGATCCTCGTCCCAGGCTCCAAGGAGACGCGACATGGCACAGAACGACACGCTGATCCCGGCGGCGGAGCTCGCCGCCCGGGGCAACATCCGCTTTCCCAACGAGAGCGCCGAGTATCGGCGGGCTCGCACTGCCTTGCTGGCGGAGGAGATCGAGCTACGCCGTCACATCGAACGCGTCGCCGAGATGCGTCGGGCGCTGCCGCCGGGCGGTGAAGTGAAAAAAGCCTATCGCTTTCAGAGCGAGCGCGGGCCCGTGAGCTTCGCCGACCTGTTCGGCGACAAGCAGACGCTGGTGGTCTACAGCTACATGTTCGGCCCGCAGCGGCAGAAGCCGTGTCCGATGTGCACGTCGCTGTTGAGCGCCTGGGAGGGCGAGGCGCAGGACATCGAACAGAATGTGGCGCTGGCGGTGATTGCGCAGTCGCCGCTCGAGAAAGTGCTCGAGTTCACCCGGGCGCGGGGGTGGCGCAATCTCAAGTTGTATTCGGATACGGACGGCGAGTACAGCAAGGACTATTACGCCAACACACCGGAGTTCGAAGACACGGCCGCGATCAATGTGTTCACGCGGCGGGATGGTGTGATCAGGCATTTCTGGGCGGGCGAGATGGGCTTCGAACAAGCCGACCCGGGCCAGGACCCGCGCGGCGCGCCCGATCTCATGCCGATCTGGACGGTGCTCGATTGCACCCCCGAGGGTCGCCGTCCCGATTGGTACCCGAGCCTGGACTATCCCCGCTGAGGCGCGGCGCCTTTCTTTTTCGCTAGCCCCCTCCCGTGGCGACCTGCCGGGAGGGGGAAGTGTTTTGTTTGCTGTGTCAGTCCTGGGTCTGGCCCCACAGAGGGGTGGCGAGCATGGAGGGGCGGCTGCTGAATTCGTCGAACCACCGCGTCAGGCGGGGGCGAGGTCGGAAGGTGGGGAGCTCGCGGAATTCCAGCCAGCTCAGGGCAGTGGCGAGGGCGATGTGGCCAACATGGAGCGGCGCCGAGGTGTCGAGCGACTGCTCCAGCCAATCGTAGCTGGCGAGTAACTTGGTGACATAACCATCACGCAGCGGCGCATAACGCAGCTCCTTGGGCCGACGCTGCGTCTCCCAGCGAATCGCAATGCCTGCATCCGCGATCCCCTGCGCGACCGCTTGCATCTGAAGCGCCTGCCATCGGCCCTCCCCTTCCAACGGGATCAACCGCGCCCCCGCATGCAGGGTATCGAGATATGCGCATATCACATCCGAATCGAAAATCGCCGGCAGCCCCGACCGCAGCAGCACAGGCACCTTGCCCAAAGGATTCGCGGCGAACACTTCTTCATTCCGCCGCAGCGGACTGGTCTCGTGATGAACGACCTCGATGCGATCGGCCAACCCGACCTCGTACGCGAACACGAGCGCCTTGCGAGCATAGGGAGAGTGCGTTTGATAGAGCAGTTTCATTGGGCAGATTCACCGCGATAGCCACGTAAGCTACGATGGTAAAAGCACCACCGCGCGCAACCGCCGCGATTCTCGCCGGCGCGATGCGTTTTTTCCGCGCCCCTCATTACGACAAGCCCGACATGGACCTGGACCGCTTCGACCGCCTGCTTCTGAATCTGGTACAGCAGGACTCCATGCAGACCGCCGAGCAGCTGGCCGAGCACGTGGGCCTCTCCCCCTCCGCCATTCAGCGACGCCTGAAACGGATGCGCGAGCAAGGCGTCATCGTCCGTGACGTCGCCGTGGTGGATCCGCGCGCGGTGGGGCGACCGACATTCTTCGTCGTGTCGCTCGAGATCGAGCGCGAGCGCCCGGAGTTGCTGGCGCAGCTACGCGAGTGGCTGACGAAACGCGCCGAGATCCAACAGGTATTTTATGTGACCGGCCAGAACGACTTCGTGCTCATTGTCACCGCCCCTGACACAGAAGCCTTCGACGCAATGATGTCACAGCTGATGCAGGAGAACCCCAACGTGCACCGTTTCACCACCAACGTGGTGCTGGGCCTGGTGAAACAAGGGCTGACCATTCCCATCCCGCCCGCGAACGCGTGAGCCCGCGACTTGGATCAAGGAACTTTGGCTTTCACTCTGCGCTTCTGCAGGACTCAACGTCCGTTGGGCAGGAGCCGCCCGGGAGTCGCCATGAGTCCGCAGAAAGAGTTTCCCAAACCGCCGTTTCCCAAACAGACCCAGTCCCTGCCGGGCTCGAGCTCGGCCATGAAGCCGCAGCCGGATTACGGCGAGGACAGCTACAAAGGTGCGAATCGTCTGACGGATAAGAAAGCGCTGATCACCGGCGCCGATTCCGGCATCGGCCGCGCCGTCGCGCTCGCGTACGCGCGGGAAGGCGCCGATGTGGCGGTGAGCTATCTGGACGAGCACGAAGACGCCAAGGAAACCCAGCGCCTGGTCGAAGCGGCCGGTCGCAAGTGTCTGCTCTTGCCAGGCGATATCTCGCAGGCCGAACATTGCCGCACGCTGGTGAAGAAGACTGTCGATGCGCTGGGCCGCATCGACATTCTGGTGAACAACGCCGCGCATCAGATGACATACGATGCGCTGGAGAAAATCCCTGACGAGGAATGGGACAAGACCCTCGCCACCAATCTTTCGGCGATGTTCTACATCACCAAAGCGGCGCTGCCGCACATGAAGCCTGGCAGCAGCATCATCAACACCGCATCGATCAATGCCGATGTTCCCAACCCGACCCTGCTCGCCTATGCGACGACCAAGGGCGCCATCCAGAACTTCACTGCGGGCCTGGCGCAGTTGCTCGCCGAGAAAGGCATTCGGGCCAACACCGTGGCCCCAGGGCCGGTGTGGACACCACTGATTCCCGCCTCGATGGACGAAGAGAAAGTGTCGAACTTCGGTTCGCAGGTGCCGATGAAACGTCCGGCCCAGCCCTGCGAGCTGGCGGCGGTGTATGTCATGCTGGCGAGCGATGAGGCGAGCTACGTTTCTGGCGCCACGGTCGCCGTCACGGGCGGCAAGCCGCTGTTGTGAGAAACCTTTGATCCCATCGCGCCGGCGCGACCAGACAAGCAGATCCGGTCGCGTCCGGCGCGCCGCCGGCCTCGTCAACGAGGCCCTACAATTCAAGACGCCATGTTCACCACGACCTTGACGCAGTCGTCCTGCTTGTCACGGAACATCTGAAACGCGTCTGGCACCTCTTCGATGCCCACCCGATGCGTGATGATCATGGTGGGATCGATCTCGCCTGCCTCGATGCGCGCCAGCAGCGGCTTCATATAACGCTGCACATGGGTCTGACCCGACTTGATGGTCAGCGCCTTGTTGACGATCGCACCCAGTGGAATTTTGTCGGCAAGACCGCCATACACACCGGGCACCGACACCGTGCCGCCCTTGCGACAGGCCTGAATGCATTCACGCACCACGCCCGGCCGTTCCGTCTCCATGCGAAACGCCTGCTTGACTTTGTCGTAAGCATGCTGGACGCCATGCATGTGCGCTTCCATGCCGACCGCGTCGATGCACGCATCCGGCCCGAGCCCGCCGGTCAGCTCGTTCAAAGCCTCGAGCGTGCTCTCTTCCTCGTAATTGATGGTCTCGGCGCCGGCGCGGCGCGCCAGATTCAGCCGCTCGGGAAAGCGATCGATGCCAATCACCCGGGCTGCGCCCAGCACCTTCGCGCTCATGATCGCGAACAAACCGACCGGGCCACAGCCCCACACTGCCACAGTGTCGCCCTGCTTGATGTTGCAATTCTCCGCCGCCATGTAGCCGGTGGGCAGGATGTCACCCAGAAACAGCGCCTGCTCATCGCTGACCGCATCGGGGATTTTCAACGGGCCCACGTCCGCGAACGGCACGCGCACGTACTCGGCCTGCCCTCCCGCATAGCCACCCAGCAGATGCGAGTAACCGAAAATGCCGCACGGCGAATGGCCCCAGAATTTCTCGGCCAGCCGCGCATTCGGATTGGAGTTCTCGCACAGCGAGTACAACTCCTGCTCGCAAAAGAAACAATTGCCGCAGGAAATGGGGAACGGCACCACCACCCGATCGCCAGGCGACAGGTTGGTCACGCCGGGCCCGGTCTCGATCACCTCGCCCATGAACTCGTGGC
The DNA here is from genome assembly GCF_016801985.1 of Steroidobacter gossypii. Lineage (GTDB taxonomy): Bacteria > Pseudomonadota > Gammaproteobacteria > Steroidobacterales > Steroidobacteraceae > Steroidobacter > Steroidobacter gossypii. Next base: position 76,145 of record NZ_JAEVLS010000005.1, read on the forward strand.
CGAGGATGTCACCACGCATCATGGTAGGGATGTAGCCATCGTACAGGTGCACATCCGAACCGCAGATCGCCGCCTTGCGCACTTTGATGATGGCGTCGCGCGGATTGATCAGCCGCGGATCGGGCACTTCCTCGACGCCGACCTTGTGAACGCCCTGCCAGCACACTGCTTTCATGATTCACCCCTGCTGAACGCGCGACCCACGAGGCTGCGAGCGCCTGACGGCTGGCCGCGCGTGGTCGCGATTTCGCCGGTCTCGATCAATTGTTTCAAACGCCGCAGGTCCTCGAGCACCATGGCTTCCGGCCCGTTGGATATGAGTTGCCCGACCCGCGCGGCCATCGGGCCGCCCGGCAATCCGTAGTACATCTCGACCCTCAGGATCGTGCCCCTGCCATTGGGCGCGCTTTCGAAGCGCACGCTGCCGACGTGGTTGATTTCCGAACCCGGACAGGTGCGCCAGGAAATGAACCGGTTCGGCTCGTCCTCGACGATCTCCGAGCGCCACTGCAGCTTCACGCCGCCTGGCGCGCGCGCCACCCATTCCGAGGTGCGCTCATCGACCTGCCGCACCGAATCCAGATAGGTCATGAAGCGCGGCAGGTTCTCCAGCTTGCGCCAGAACTGATAAACCTCTTCGGGCGGGCTGTTGACCGTCAGACTGGTCGTGACCGGCACATCCTGTGGCGCCTCGGCCAGGGAGGACTGCAGGTCCGCCTTGCTTGCATATAAGTCCAGCGCCGCAACGCCTGCGACCGCCGTGGCCGCAGCGGCCACGCGCGTCGGATTCGCATCCGGCGAGCGCAACGAGGCGCCCAGCAATGCGAGATCCATCACATCGCCCACGACGCGCGACATCGCGAATGTCGCGGGCGCGCGGCCCGAGAGCAATCCCACCCCGCTGACAATCTCACGCATGCCGCACATTCGCAGCATGGTGCTTTGATCGCCCACACCGATCATCCTGCCTACGGTCTTGGGCGCAAGGAGCTCTGCCACGCCGAGACCGAGACTGAACCATCCCAGCGAGCGGTCCAGGGTCGGGCGTGGAGCAAAAGATGCGGCCATGTTTGTTTTCCTCGTGCGTCAGTGAAGTCCCGATCAGTGCGTTTCGCGCGACCCATCCGAGCCTCGTTGCATTCGGGCCTGCGAGGACTTCACGGCCTCACGCAAGTTTTCGTACTCGCGTTTGCCCATCTCCTTGGCGCGGGCCATGGTGCGATCGTGCACCGGGCCTACATATCTGTTCTCGTAGCGAGTCATGGGTAGCGCTGCGCCGAGCAGCGCGCCTGCCGCGAGCGCCAGCGCGCCGAGCGCAATGGGCTGCTCTCGCACCAGATCCGCCATATGCGAGCCCCCGTTCTGGGTATAGCCCTGCACGGTTTGCATGGAGCTCGACAGCCGGCCCTTCACCTTGCGTCCCATCTGATTCGCGGCTCGACGAACGCCATGCGCCGCATTGCCCATGCGTCCGTGTGCAGAGGAGTCCCAATCGTCGCGCTCGGACTCGCTGCGATAATCGGCACGGTAATCGCCGCCGTAGCTCGAATAGCTGCGATCGGATCCGGCGCGGTAGCTGGAGAGATCCTGTTCGTCGCCGCTGGAGCGCGACCTCGCGACCGACGCCACCAGCCAGACCAGCCCTGCTGCGGTAAGCACCACCGGCACTGGATTGCGGCGCACGGTATCGGCCGCTTCTTGCAACAGGTCCATGCCATTTTCCCGCACGAATTCCATGGAACGATCCATCAGCTCGGCGGGCGACAGGCGCTGTTGAATCTCATCGAGCGTGCGATCCAGGTTGGCGCGAATCTGCTCGCCTTCGCGCTCCAGGTCCGCAGCGCTGCGGTCATCAGTCGTGGCATTCATGGAGTCCTCCGCGCGACCAGCGTCGCATCTTTCTGTAACGATTCCTGAGTACGATCGAAGTCCTCGCCCAGATGGGCAAACTTGCGCTGGCCAGCCTTGAGCAGGAGCCATCCGGCAATCAGCAAGACGACGCTGACGATCAACGCCGCCTGCCAGGGCCGCATGACTTCGGATAGCGCGAGCACGGCAGTTGCAACCAGTGTGAGCATGCCGGCGAGCAGCACGCCGGCTGCAATCGCGAACGGCGCGATGCTCTGCTTCACGTCGCGCAGCGCGTTGCGGGCTTCGGTCTTGGCGAGCGCGATCTCGTTTTTCGCAAGCGCGAGCGCGTCATCCATCAAACGCGTCAGCAGACTGGTCACCGATCCGGAGTCGGTGACGCCGGAGACAGGCGAGGAAGCCATGGCTCACACTCCTCTTTGCGTGGTTCCCGGAGACTCGACGCCGGCGCTATGGTCGTAAAACGGCTGGCTCTCGGTGCTCTCCGGCGGCATGGCGCTCTCGCCCCATTGCTGGGCTTCGGTCTCGGCGCTCACGCCCAGATCCTCAGTCGCATACGCTTCGGTTTCGGCGGCATACGCCTCCTCCTCGGCGGTCGCTTTCATGAACCGTGAGATCACCAGCCCCAGCGCGGCGCTGCCCAGCAGAAACATTCCCGGATGGCGGGTCGCCACCTGTCGTATGTCGCGATACAGATCTTCGATGCTGTCCTCGCGCAGGCGCGTCGCAATACCGGCCACACCGTCGGCGAGCCTGGATGCATAGTTCGCCAGTGTCGGCTGCGACTGATCGAGCTGCGCGCCAGCCATGTCGATGGCGTCCGCGATTTCCGCGATCTGATCCGCCGCCGCACGTTTGCCGCTCTCGAGCTTGTCTTTGCCGTCCTGTTGCAAGCGTCGCTTCAAATTCGACGCTCGGCTGCGCACTCCTGAAGTGGTAGTGCTGTCGGTGGATTCGTTCATACCTTGCCCCCGTTGAGCTTTCATCGTCGCCAGACGGTCTCTCAACCGGCACTCGCGCATGAAGGTTCCCGCGCGACATAAGGATCATTGCGGTGCGGACCGCCACCGCAGGCTTGCCCGCATTCTTTGCAAAACGACTCCACTGGCGCGCTGGCCGGAACAGATGTTCCTCCCCGCCGCCGTTTGTTTCGCATTGTTTCATGCAGGGCGAGCGGCCCGGCTCGGGTGCGATGCCCGCCAGATCGCGCTGCGCGTGATCTCCTTACAGCCCGTCTCGAGGCCAGGGCGGCCCGCCGCGGTCTCGAGGCGGGCCGAGCGAGCGGGGCGGATGGCTGCCGTTTCTTATTTATGACGCCGGCTTCAGGCGTGGGTCGCTTGGCGTCCGACTCGTGGCATCCCTCTGGTCATCCATTTGGGGCATCCATCCGGACATCCGATCCGGACATCCATCTGGGGCGAAGCTGCGAATGACCGTCACCTCGCCTCCCCGCATTACCTCGTAGTCCGATTGTGATTTCCGATTTCCAACGCCCGCCCACCCCGCGGCGAGCTCGAGGCGGCCGGCCGTGACGGATGCTGAACGACGGCGAGCAGCGACACTCGAGGGCTCGGTCGGCGAATATTTCTCGCCGCGTCGCGGCCCGCGCGCGCATGAAACAGCCAGACAACATCTGTTGCGACCCGCGCAGCGACATTCCTTTTGGGATTTATCCGTCGCCAGTACGCGAAAATCAGTTTAGATGCTTGCTCTGCAGGGAATATTTCGGTAGTAGCAAGCGCCGTCCGACATATGTTCTGGGCCCGGCGACATGTTATATACAACTATTGCGCGCTGATTTGGTACGATAGCGAAGTGATAAGCAGCATTGCACACGCCTCCCTTGGCACATTCAGGGCACATTCCGAGCACTTTCGTGAGCATCTGTCCGTCTCGAATCCCCCATACGGCCAGCCGGTGACGTTTCTTAACCGGATGGCGCGCCTGTTGAACCATTCGTCGACGGTCCACAGCTAGCACGGACACGTTTTTCATCAAGCGGCCGTCAAACGCCAGGCCGATACCCGATATCGCCCCTGGCCGATGACCAGGCGAGTTCACGACCGCGGAACTTGTCAAGGCGGCCGCGGATTTCAAGCGGCGTTACCCAGAGGACTAACCATGGCAACTAAAGCAAAACGATCCAAGACTCCCGCCAAGAAGAAGAGCAGCAGCAAAGCGACCTCGCGCGTCCGTTGGACGAGCCAGAACGATCGTGAGATGAAGGGCCTGATCAAGGAAGGCACCCCGGCTCGCGCCATCGCCAGCAAACTGAAGCGCACCGAGGCGGCCGTCCGTCAGCGCATCCACAAGCTGGGTCTGTCGCTGCGCTCCTCCAAGAAAAAAGCCGCCCGCCGCAAGTAATCCGCAGCAGGTTGTGACATCCGGAAGGGCGGCCGGGCGACCGGCCGCCCTTCCTTAGATGTGAGTCAGATGTGGGTTTGATGCGTCTGTTTCATGCGGATTTCATAGTTTTCCATTTGACCCTTGACAGCGGCGCGCTTATAGTCCGCGCCATGTCTCATATCTCCAAACGCAAATTGCAACAACAACCGCGCCTGTTCGCGGCGGTTGCGCGTGCGTGCGTTCGGAGCCTCCCGGGCTGTCTCCAGCCCCGGATCTAACCCCCCCGAGTCGTTTGTCCCGCGACCCCGCTCATCGGCGGGGCTTTGGCGAGCTTCGCTGGTTCACCACCTTGCAGGAGCTTGACCATGATTTATTACAGTTGCGACGCCGAGATCGAGCGCATCGGTGTGGGCGTTTTCGAACGAACCCTGCCCAAACCCGAGTGGACCCACGCGGCGCACTTTGCCGCTGCATTCTGGGTGTTACGCCGGCCGGGCATGAACGCCGAGCGCGACATGCCCAAGCTGATCCGTGCTTATAACCTCGCCACCGGCGTGGCCAACACGGACACCAGCGGTTATCACGAGACCATCACGCTGGCCTCGGTGCGCGCCGCGAGGAGATTTCTGGCGGAACGGCCCGAAAAGCCGCTGCACGAAGCGCTGAACGAGCTCATGGCGAGCCGTTTCGGACGCTCCGATTGGCTGCTCGAGTACTGGTCGAAGCCGGTGCTGTTCTCGGTGATGGCGCGGCGCGCGTGGATCGATCCGGATCTGAAACCGCTGCCGTTCTAGAAGTTGGTGGGGCGCAGGCGGCCTGATCTCAGGCTTCCTGCTGCTCCTTCAGATCAAGCACGCGGATAAACATTTTTCGGAGCGCGAGCACGCTCAGCGCGCCGGCCAGCGCGATCGCCATATGGATCAGCCAGAAGAACGCCGGGCCCGCCGGCTCATAGAAGCGCGCGAGCCAGCCGCTTGCGATGCCGCCGACGAACAGACCCAGATAGTACGAGCCCACCATCATGGCGTTCACGGCCGCGGGCGCGGCGCGTGAGACCAGCGCGAGCGCAATCGGTGCAACATAGAGATATGAAGCAGCGCAGATGAAATGAAACGCGATCGGCCAATACACCGGCACCGCACGCTCGCCCGACAGCGCCTGGCCGGCGCTCAACAGCAAACAGGCGACGGCGAAGAAACCACAACCGAGCGCGATCTTACCCAGATCGCTTGGCTCGGCGCCGCGCTGCGCCTGACGCCGCCACAACAACATCACCAGCGGCGCGAACAGCAGAACCGAGAGTGAATCGAGTGCCTGGAACCAGGTCACGGGCAACATCAGGCCGAACGGCAGGGAGCGATCGACCTCGTCGCGCAACCACACCGGATAGGTGTTCCACACCTGCGTCTGCACGGTCCAGAACAGTGCAGTGATGGACAGCAACACCAAAATGACAATCACTTTGCGCAGATCGCCGGGTTGCAGCTTCGGGCGCTCGCCCACCGCCGTGCTCGGCCGGTCATCGGGCAGATATCGGGCGCCGGATAGATAAATGACGATGCCGATCAACATGCCGATGCCAGCGGCGCCGAAGCCATAGTGCCAGCCGTAGAACTCACCGAGCGTGCCGCACACCAATGGGGCAATGAAGGCGCCGACGTTGATGGCCGTGCAATAAGTCGTGTAGGCGCTGTCGCGGCGGCGATCGTCTTTGGAATACAGCGCGCCCACCTGAGCGGCGAGATTTCCTTTGAGCAAGCCCGAGCCGATGATCAGGGCGGCAAGCGCGGGCAGGAAGGAGGCTTCGAAGGCCATCAAGAAATGGCCGACGGCCATGGCGGCCGCGCCGATCAGCACCGCGCGCTTGCGACCGAGGAGGCGATCGCCGAGCAGTCCGCCAAAGATCGGCATGAAATAAACCAGACCGATGTACAGGCCGAAGATCTGACCGGCGAGCGCCTGTGTGGACAACGTGCCAAACACCGCTTCGACAGCGGCCCGCAAGCCTGCGAAACCGGCCACCTGCTCGACCACGCCCGGCTGCAGCAGATAACCCGACATGTACAGCACCAGCAGCGCCTGCATGCCGTAGAACGAAAACCGTTCCCACGCTTCTGTGAACGCGATATACGCCAGGCCGCGTGGATGACCCAGGAATTCGGCACTGGACACAGGCGATGCGATGCCTTGATTGGCCTCGGCGATGATATTCAACGGCACCCCTGCGGCATGACTTGACGGCGACTCCCCCGTTTCCGATGTTGTCAGCGTAACCGCGCGGGCGAGCAGTGCCAAAGCCAGGCCCGTTGGTGCAGTTTTGGCACCGCGCGTGACACCATCCTGAAAGATTGGGTACAAGGTAACCATGAGCGAGGAAAAAATCGCAGCCCGGCCGGCAGCCACTCTGCCTTCGCGAAAAGCCTTGCCACCCTTCGAAGCGCTGCGCGCCTTCGATGCCGTGGCTCGATTGGGCGGGGTTCGCAAAGCCGCCCAATATTTGTGCCGCGATCACGCGGTGGTGAGCCGCCATCTGCGCGCCATCGAGGACTGGACCGGCACCAAACTGATCCAGCGCACGCCTGGCGGCGCGGTGCTGACCGAGGACGGCATCCGATATCACAAGCAGGTGGCCGCCGCGATCGACATGATCGCCGGCGCGACCGTGGATCTGATGAAACGCGGCGACGATCATCGCCTGCACATCCGCTGCATGCCGGGCTTCGCGCTGCAATGGCTGTCCAGCCGCCTCGGCGAGTTCGAACAGGCCAATCCCGGCATCGACATCGAAGTGCGCCCGCTGGATCGGCTGCCCGACGTGCTGGCGCACCACACCGATGTCGAAATCCGTCTGGTCGCGCCGTATGCAGACCGCGTCGAGCTCGCCGCAGAGCTACGCAGCGCCGAGATCGTGCATACGCCGGTGCTGGCTGTTGCGAACCGTGATTACCTCGCCCGCTCCGCGCCGATCAACGAACCGAGAGATCTGCTCGCGCATCAGCTGTTGCATGAAGAAAACTTCAATCGTTGGCGCAACTGGCTCAGCGTGCACGGCATTCACGAGGACGTGGAGCTGACCGGCACGCGCTTGTGGCAGGGCCATCTCACGTTGGATGCGGCCCGTCACGGCCGCGGCATCTCGCTCACCAATTATGTGATCGTGGCCGACGACCTGCAGAGCGGCCGGCTGGTGGATGTCGGCGAAGGCAAGCCCGCGTTCCAGCCCCAGGCCATGGGCATCTATTACTTCATCGCTCGGGACAAGCGCTGGGATTCGCCGGTGATCCGCAAGTTCCGGCAGTGGATGATCGCCAAGCTCAAGGCGCAGCACCCGCACCTTGAAGTGGGCACGGCCTGAGATAAAAAGGGGGCGGTCGACGAACTCGGCCGCCCCCGAAAGCAGCATTACCCAATGCCGAACTTTCTCGCAGTCTCATCCAGCGCCCGGCGCGCCTTCTGGATGATCTCATCGACCTGCGCCCGCGTGATGATCAACGGCGGGCTCAGCACCATGGACTGATAGACCGCCCGCATGATCAAGCCGTGATCGGCGGCCACGTCGCGACAAAAATTCGCGGCGTCATCCTGCGCAGTGAATATTTCGCGCGCCTGCTTGTTCTTGACCAGCTGAATGGCCGCGATCAAGCCCACGCCACGAATCTCACCGACGATGGGATGCGAGGCCGCGAGCTGCTGCAAACATTCCCGGAAATACGGCGCGATCTCTTCTCGTACGCGCTCGACCAGCCCTTCCGAGCGCATCAACTGAATGTTCGCGATCGCAACGGCGCATGCCGCGGGGTGGCCCGAGTACGTGTAGCCGTGCGCGAGCGCGCCGCCTTCGTTGATTTCATTCCAGATGCGGTCGTGGATCGCGACCCCGGCGATGGGGAGATAACCCGACGAGAGGCCTTTGGCCATGGGCATCAGGTCCGGATCGATGCCGTAGGTCTGCGAACCGAACCACTGACCGGTGCGACCGAAGCCGCAGATGACCTCGTCGGCCACCACCAGCACATCGTACTTGCGACAGATGCGCTGGATCTCGGCCCAGTAGCCCGGCGGCGGCTCGTACACACCGCCTGCGCCCTGCACCGGCTCGCCGATGAAGGCAGCGACGTTATCGGCGCCCAGCTCGAGAATCCTTTTCTCCAACGCCGCCGCGGTCCTGAGGCCATATTCCTCGAGGCTCAGCTCGCCGCCCTGCGTGTAGTGATGATGGTGCGGAATGTGAGCGAAGCCCGGCAGCAACTCGCCATCGAGCGCATGCATGTGCGGCATGCCGCCGAGACTCACGGCCGCGAGCGTGCTGCCGTGATATCCCAACGTACGCGCGATGAATGTGCGCTTGGTCGGCTTGCCTTTCACGCGCCAGTAGTGACGCGCCAGGCGAATCACCGTGTCGTTCGCCTCCGAGCCGGAGTTGGTATAGAAGAAACGTTTCAGGCCCGGCGGCGTCACTTCCGCCAGCACCCGGCCCAGCTCGATCTGCGAGGGCGTCGAGCTCTGGAAGAAGCTGTTGTAGTACGGCAGCGTCTGCAGCTGCTGAGTCGCCGCGTCCACCAGCTCCTTGCGCCCGTAGCCGACGTTCACGCACCACAAGCCGGCCATGCCGTCCAGGATCTTGTTGCCGTCGCTGTCCCACACGTAGGCGCCTTCGGCGCGCGTGATGACACGCACGCCCTTGCCGGCGAGCGCCTTCTGATCGGTGAAAGGATGAACGTGGTGAGCCACGTCCAACGCCCGATATTCCTGAGTGCTTCGAGAAATCTGCGCCATTGCCACTCCAAAACCGGCAGTCAGGGGCGCACGGCCCCCAACCGCCAACGCTTCAAAACGAGTACCCGACCTTCACGCCCAGCTCGCGCGGGCGCGTCCGGTTGGCGTTGGTCCAGTAGTGGTACGGATCGATCCACTGGTTCTGGTTGGTGAGATTGGTGCCGAACAGCTCGATGTTCGCCCGGCCCACCGTCACCCCCAGTCGCGCCGAGAGCAGCGAGATGTCGTCCGAGTAGAACGGCAGGAACTGATCGTAGAACACGCTGCGATCGATGTAGCTGACCTTGTCGCGATAGGTGTAGTCGACGCGGAAGAAGGCCGGAAGAGTCGCGCTCAGGTCGAACTCGTAGTTCGCGCCCAGCGTGTAGCTGAACTCCGGTACGTAGTCGATCGGATCGCCCGCGTTGTTGGTCGCGTCGGCGGATTTCACCTCGACGATCTCGCTATCCATGTAAGCCGCGGTGGCGTTGAGCGTGAGCTGATCGAACGGCCGCCAGGTGAGGCCGATTTCCGCGCCCTTCACTTCGGCCTTGCCGATGTTGGTGGTGTTCTGAATGGTGGTGCCGTCCGGGTTCAGGATCAGACCGCGACGGAGCATGTCCTTGTAGTCGCTGTAGAACACCGCGACTTCGTAAGCCAGCACGCCGCCGGCCAGCAGACCCTTGCTGCCTACCTCGTAGCTCCACAACGTTTCGGGCTGGTAGTTCGGCAGATCGCCGCGGTTGAAGCCGCCGCTGCGGAAGCCGCTGCCGGCGCTTGCGTAGATGTTGATATCGTCGCTCAGCTTGAAGGAGGCGTACACGCGCGGATCGGTCGAGTCGAACGAATCCTTCTCGCTGCTGAAGCCGTCGAACGTCTCCTGATCGTCCTCGAAGTAGCGCACGCCGCCGCCGAGCTCGAACCAGTCGGTGACCCGGAACGACACGTCCCCGAACACCGCGAACGACTCGTTCTGCTCCTTCTCCAGATAGTCGAAGTAGCCGAAGTTGAAGGTCGGGATCGCAGGATCGATGTAGTCGTAGATGGTGTCGTACACCGCGGTGAAGTGCGAGCCGAGCGAGCGATAGAAGCCGCCGAACGTATAGTTGAAGAAGCCGTCGCCGGAGGAGCTCAGGCGCAGTTCCTGCGAGAACTGATGGATGGCCTGTTGACGATCGTCGGTGCCTTCCACCGCCAGCGGCGCGCCCGGCACGCCCTCGCCGTAGTTGGTCGCGGGGCCGGCGATATAAGAGAACGGATAGCGGTGCGTGTGATCGATGTAGGTGCTCGAGCTGAGCAGCTCGCCGAAGCCCAGATCGTATTTCACATCGAGGTTGTACAGATCGTAATCGAACTCCTTGGGCACCAGCCGTCGCGAGCGATCGACCGCCACCGTCACGGTGCGATCGGGATTCTCGAAACCCAGGCCGAGCTCGCTTTCGTTGCGATGGACCACCACCATGCCTTGCACCGCGAGTGCATCGGTGGGCTTCCACAGCGCCTTCAGGCGCACGTTGCGCAGGTCCTGGTTGTTGCCATCCTTGATGCCCGCCTGGGGCTGATCCTGCCAGCCGCCGCCCTCCTGCGCCTGGGCGGCGATGCGAATGCCGAACTTGTCGGTGACGATGGGCGCGTTCAACACGCCGGTGATGACTTCGCGCGAGTCGCCGCCGCTGATGAACGATTCCTGCGCCTCGATGGCGCCGCCCAGCTTCGACAGGTCGGGCGACTTGGTGATGTAACGAATGGCGCCGGCCACCGAGCCCTGGCCGTACAGCGTGCCTTGCGGGCCTTTGAGCACTTCGACGCGCTCCAGATCCAGCGGGCGCACATCGAGCTGATCGGCGCCGCTCAAGGTCATCGGCGCTTCGTCGAGATACACGCCGACCAGCGCATCGGCGCCGTACTGGTTGCTCAGACCGCGCATGAAGATCTGATAGCTGCCGGGGCCGTCCTCGCGCAGCGCCATGCCGGGCACCGTGAATGCGATGTCCTGGATATTGGTGAGCCCCTTCTGCTCGAGCTCCTCGCCGCCGATGGCGGCGATCGCGACAGGCACATCGACCAGGCGCTGCTCGCGCTTCTGCGCGGTCACGATGACCTCTTCGACCGCCAGTTCCTGCGCCAGTGTGCTGGCCGAGGTGGTGGCGCCGACCACCGCCACGACCGTGATGTACTTCATTCGCGTCGTCATGTTGCCTCCCAAACTTTGATCCCCAGGGTGAAGCCGTTGTGTTAGTTGTCCAATACCTGACTGCCGCGCGCGCGCCGCGCTGTTGGCTACTCCAGCGCGCTTACCGCACTGTTGAAGAAGTCGTTGTCGGGAATCGCCTCGGCGCCCTTCGGTTTCGAGCGGGAGCTCAGCACCGTCACGATCACCTGCTTACGCGGGTTGATGTAGATGTACTGACCGAAGATGCCGCGTGCACTGAAAGCGCCGTCGGCGAAAGAACCATTGGGGCTCGGCACCGGCCACCACATGTAGCCGTAGTCCACCCGCGCATTGCCGACCTGCCGGGGCTGAGTTGCTTCAACGATCCAGCTTTCGGGCAGCACGCGCTCGTTGCCGATCACGCCGCCATTCATCATGAACAAGCCGAAACGCGCGTAGTCGCGCAGCGTGGCATTGATGCCGCTGCCGGCGACCTCCAGTCCGTCGGCCGCTTCGAGCCACCACGTGGCGTCGCGCTCCATGCCGACGCGGGCCCAGATTTTTTGTGACAAGTAGTCGGCGCACCACAGACCGGTCGCGGCGCGCACCAACGCGCCGACCACATGCGTCTCACCCGTGCTGTAGTTCCAGATGCTGCCGGGCGCAGCGACGCGCCGCTGGCTGGCGAGGAATTTCATGATGGCGCCCGGCTGCTGCGCGATCTGCATCTCCAGCATGCGACGGCGCTCGGATTGCGGATCGGTGTGCGTGTCGTCCCAATGCACGCCCGACGTCATTTGCAGCAGGTGACGGATCGAGACGCCGTCGTAGCTGGTGCCGCGCAGCTCCGGCAGATAGCGCGTGAGCTGATCGTCGACGCTGCCGATCAGCTTGTCCTGGATCGCCGCGCCCACCAGCGTGGTGCTCACCGACTTCGCCATCGACATCGAGATCCAGCGGGTGCTGGCATCGATTCCCAGATCGTAGTGCTCGAAGGCGATGCGGCCGCGCTTCATCAGCAACAGCCCGGCGACGCGATTGCGCGACAGATAATCGACCAGGTCGAGCTCCATGCCTCTGGAGTGCACGACCATGTCCTGGAGTTGAATGTCGGCGCGAGGCAGCTCTTGCACCGTGCCGCCGCGAGCGATCACGCGCGTCGCGAATCCCCATTGCGACTCACGGAACAGTTTGAGCTGGACGTTGGGAAGCAGCTTGCCCGCGTAAGCGTCGCGGGCCTCGGAAGGGGCGAGCTCGGATTGATCCGCACGTCGGCTGCGCACTTCGGCGTCGCGATGCAAGGGTGACCTTCCTGAATTACAGCGTTGACGCTGTTATATCGTCAGGTCCCCAGCCACACAGTTGCCAATGCCGACCGCATCGGTGAGCTGCGATCACCACGGAGCGCTCCCGTGGTGATCGCCGCTCACTCACATCGTCACTGCGCAGCCTTTGCGCCGATCTGCTGCCAGTGCCCCGGATTGAGCGTCAGTCTGTCGTCGGCGAAGCGCAGGTTCAGTGGATAACGTCCGGGGACCATGAACTCGCCTTGCGCCACTGGCAGCAGCTCCACCGGCGCTGGTTTCTTGATCGCAAAGGCATCGCGAGCGCCTGTGGCTTGCGCAACGAGCTTGCCCGCTTGCTCGGAGATGCGCACGCTCACCAACTCGCTGAAGCGATACTCGCCCTGATACTTCGCCAGATCGGCCGCCGCGACTTTGAAGCGCTTGTTCGGCTGCAGAGCGCGCGGCTGCTCCGGCACCGACGAGAGAATCGCATCCCACATCACTTCGGAGGCAATCACGCCGAGATCCACCGACGTGAGCGCGCCCGGATCTTTCTCGTCGAGCTCGCCGGTCGACACGGCATAGAGCACATCGCCGTCATACTCGGTGGCGAAAGGCTGAATGCCGCGCGCCATGGCCGTGTGAACCTGCACGGCGATCCGTTGCAGCAATGCAGGCTCCAATGTTTGATTCACCACCACGAGGCTGACGGTCGTGTTCTTGCCCGCTTCCTTGGACGGCTGCCAGCCAGGCTTGCGGCTGTCGGGCATGCCCGCGAGCAGATCGGTAGGACGCAACGGCTTCGGCCACCCCTCGCCTGGATTGCAGGCGACCACGTGACCATTGCGATCGGTCACCACGCCGAACGCATTCACCACGGTGAAGGCCGCGATCTTCACCGGACCGACCTGACGAAACGCGCCGCCTTGTCCGGAGTGCGCGTTGCAACCGAAGAACTGGCCGCTGCGAGCCGAGCGCCCCGCGCCCTGCGCGCCCAACGGGAAGACACCGGGCTGCGCTGCGCGCAACGCGGCCTGCGCCAATTTCTTGTCGGGATAGATTTCGTTCAAGCGACGATCGCCGAAGTCATAAATGATCGCGCCCACCGACAACGCGACGTTGTCCCAATGGCCGCCGCGCTCGCCGTCATCTTTCAAGGCCGTGGCCGCGGCGGTGGTCGCCTCGAGGCCGTACCAGGAGCCGCCCGAGAACACCACGGTATCGAGGTCCGGATAGTTGTATCCGAGGCGCAGAAAATCGGTGTTCACGGTGCCGGGGCCGCCGCCGCGAACATCGACTGCGCCCATCACTTTGCGGCCGAAGCGAAACACCGTGACGCCGGTCGGCCCCTCGGCATATTCGCCGGTGCCGATCCTGAGCATGGGCCAATCGAACTGGAGCTTCTTGTCGCCCACATTGAGCAGCGGCTGCAGCGATTCTTGCGAGGCGGTTCCGGAGGCGTGGACAACACAGGGGCAGGCGGTGATGGTGGCCAGCAGCAGGGCCGCCACAGAGGGGCGCAGTGTTCGCATCGAGATGCAGCTCCGGGCATTTAGCACGAGGACGATCGGAGCATTGAAACACACGCGCCCAGGAGCGGGCGCTGCCATCAAGGACGCGACCGGTGCGCCGGACACACCTCCCTGTGAGGGGTTCGAGCCGACTATCTCGCCGGCTGCAGGTCGCCGAGCACGGTCGGAATCAGCTCCGAGACCGTCGGATGGATGGGCACTGCCTGCTGCAGTCTCGTGTAGGGCACGTCGGCGTTCATCACATCGATGACGCCGTGAATTGCTTCGTCACCCCCCACGCCCAGGATGGACGCGCCGAGAATGCGCTTGGAGTCGGCATCGACGATGACTTTCATGAAGCCCTGGGTCTCGCCCTTTTCGATGGCCCGACCTACCTTGCTCATGGGTCGCGTGCCGATCAGCAGAGACTTGCCGCTGGCGCGGGCCTGTTTCTCGGTGAGGCCGACTCTTCCCAAGGGCGGATCGATGTACAGCGCGTAGGCCAGGATGCGTTGACTCACCCGGCGCGCTTCGCCATCGAGCAGGTTCGCCGCGACGATCTCGAAATCATTGTAGGAAGTGTGCGTGAACGCGCCCCGGCCGTTGCAGTCGCCAAGCGCGAACACGCCGGCGACGTTTGTCTGCAACTGCTCGTCGACTTTGATGTAGCCGCGCGCATCGACTTCGATGCCGGCGCGATCGAGGTTGAGATCGTGCGTATTGGGCGCCCGACCGACTGCCAGCAGCACGTGAGTGCCCACCACTGTCGGCGCCCCTTGCTGGCAACTCACATGGACCTCGACGCCTTCGGCATGCGGCGCGAGGCTGATACATTCGGCGTGCGTTCGTAGCGCGATCCCTTCGTTTTCGAAGATTGAAGCGATGGCGAGCGACACATCCTCGTCCTCGCGTCCGATCAGCCGCTCGCTCTGCTCCACCACCGTGACCTGCGAGCCGAAGCGCCGAAACATCTGCGCGAATTCGAGGCCGATGTAACTGCCGCCCACCACCACCAGGTGCTTCGGGACGAAGTCGATCTGCAGGATGCTGGTGTTGGTGAGGAAGGGCACGTCCTTGACGCCGGGCAGGTTCGGCACATTGGCGCGCCCGCCCACGTTGATGAAGATGCGCGGCGCACTGAGTGATTGCTCACCGACGCGCACGGTGTGGGCGGACTCGAAGCGCGCGTGCCCCTCGATCACCGTGCATCCATCCATGGAGCGCAACCAGTTTTCGAGACCGGTGCGTGCATTGAGCGTCACCTCGGCGGCGCGCGCCTGCACTCGTTTCATATCGATGCCGATGGGACTGTTGGTGATCACGCCGTAGTCAGCGGCGCGCCTTGCGACGTGCGCCGCATACGCGCTGGCCACCAATGTTTTGGTCGGCATGCACCCGGTGTTGACGCAGGTTCCACCGAACAGCTTGCGCTCGATCAGCGCGACCTTCATGCCTGCGCTCGTCAGGCGGCCCGCGAGCGACGGCCCCGCCTGGCCGGCGCCGATGATGATGGCGTCGAAGTTCTGTGTCATGGCAGCCCGCCGGCGAAAAGTGATGCGGGAGAGTCAGCGCAAAGCTAGCACGATGAGAACCGCGGCTGCGATGGCGACGGCGTCTTCGATGAATGCTGCCGGTGGATCCTTACCGAAGGCGGCAGCCATTCTGGCGCGCACAGCGGCGCCGCCCAGGGTGCCTATGATGGCGCCGATCACACCGACGAGCGCGCCCAGCGACGGCGCCCCGGACGCAACGCCGATGGCGCCACCGGTGGCTGCTCCCATCAGGATGCGAGTGCCGAACTGCACCGGCACTTTGCGACTCGGCGTGGACGGCAGCTGGTCGGTGATCAGCTCACCGATGGCCAGCAGCAACAGAATCCAGGGCGTCCAGCGATAGCCGAGGAATCCCAGCCAGGTGCCGCTCAGATCCAGCAGCCCGTAATGTGCGGCAAATGAAATGGCCGCCGGCGCCGTCATGGCTCGCAGGCCCGCCACGATCCCGATCGACAACGCGAGCAGATACAGCATGGCGGTCCTTTGTTGGGGTTGAAATCAGGATCGTTTGTTCGCGCCGCGCGCTCCGTTGCCGCGGCCTTTGCTCTTGCTCATCGAGGCGGGGTCACGATTTTCCAGCGCGACCCTTATACCCTCGGCGACTCGTTGCAAATGCAGCTCCATCAAGCGACAGGCGCGCTGTGTCTTGCGCGCAAGCGCAGCCTCGACGATGGCTTGCTGCTCTTCGCGCTCGATGCCGGTTTCCTGCATCGAGATCATCCGATAACGATCGCAGTGACAGTGGAGCATGCCACGGAGACGGATCAGCCACTTGGATCCGCATGCTGATATCAACGCTTCGTGGAAGCGACGATTGGCGCCCTGCCAGCGCGCCATCGCTTCCGCATCGCCCGGCTCGAGCCGATCTTCCAGCGCGCACAGCTCCTGCAACGCCTGTTTGACGGCGCGCTCCCATTCCGGACCGCCCTTTTCGATGGCCAGCGACAGCGCCTGAGTCTCGATCAGCACGCGCGTGCTCATCGTGTCCTGCAGTTCTTCCGGAGAAATCTGCGATACCCAGAAGCCGCGCTGACCTTCGGCCACGGCGAGCGCATCGCCGGTCAATTTCACCAGCGCCTCGCGCAGCGGGCTCAGGCCCACCTTGTAACGTTTGGTCAGCAGCTCCATCGCCAGCTTGCTCCCGGGCGGCAGCGCACCGGACAGGATGTCCCGCCGCAGCTGCTGGTAGGTCTGATCGGCGATGGTCTTGGCGACCACCCGGGTGGGCTCCGCTGAGTCGTTCATCACGGTCCTCTCTGTGACCGATGATAGCGTTAGCAGCATCATAAGACCCGGGCGCGGGACCGTCACCCGGCCCGCCTCGATGAACTGGATGAACGCACAGCGAGTTACTTCTGGGTCCGATACTCGATGCCGGCGCGAGTATCTTCCGGCCCCCGCTGCGCCTGTACCGACAGATCTTTGGAAAGCTTGTAGCGCAACGTGATGACCTCGCCAGGCTCGAACAGCCCGACGCCGTAACTCAAATAGACACGCGGCGAGAGATACTGGCCCACCGTCAACGCCGCGCCGCCGATCATCTCGTCGTCCTTCACGGCGAGCTCGTCCGCGCCCAGGCGGCGACCCACATTCTTGGCCAGCAATCCGCCGGCCGCAGCGCCGAGCGAACGAGTGGCCGCCTGCACGGCGTCGCCTTCACCTTCTCCGGATCCAATGTCATCGAGCGGCTTGCCGGCGACGATGTATGAAAGCGCATTCGCCTGTCCCATCGGCGGATTTGAAAACACCGTGAGCTCAGGGCTCTGCGCAGTGCCCCGAATGCGCAGGCCCGCCACGACCTCTTCCACGGTGCGCGTGGCTTCGATACGCAGTTGCGGGTTGTCGAGCGGCGTCGAAGCATAGAGCAGCTGGCCTTCCTCAATCACCAGATCCTGCCCGTACGCTTTATACGTGCCGGTGACATTCACGGTGCCGGATCCCACCGTATCCGTGCCGGGCCGCTCGCGCACATCGAGCTGTCCCGCCACTTTAGCCACCAGGCCAAAGCCGGTGAGATTCACTTCGTCACCGAGCGCCACGGTGATGTTGGCGTACAACGGAATGGCCTGCTCCGCGGCCTCTTCCTGCGTTTCCGCATCGACGACTACGACATCGGGCGAGGCTGCCTGCGCTTTGTCGCCACCGCGCGGCAGCTTCTGCAAATTCACATCCGCCTCGGGCAGCGTGACCTTGCCCGACAGCGTCATGCGCTCTTCGTTGCGCACCAGGTCCAGATCCGGCGAGACCACCACTTTGGCGCCCGGAATATCGGCGGCGAGAAACTTATCGCCGTCGATTTGCATATTCACGGCGCCGCTCGGACTCGCCGTGCCTGCAAACTTCAGCGCGCCCTCACCCGACTCGATGCCGCCGGTCACCTGGAACTCCGTCGGCGAGCTGGGCCGCACATCCACGCGACCGTTCTTCAAACGCAGTCCGATCGCGGGAATATCGGCCGCGAGTTCGGCTGCGGACACCGTGCCGGTGATCGCAGGCTCCTGCATCGAGCCGGTCACGCTGCCTTGAGCGTCGAGTCGTCCGTGCACATTCGCAAGCTGAGGCGCGAAGACGGCAAAGGGCGCGAGATCGGGCAGACTCGCATTCATTCGAGCATTGATCTGCGCGTCCGGTTGATCGAGCCCGCGCACCTCGCCCTCGCCTTGCAAGGATCCGTTCTCTTGCAAGCCGGCGCTGATCGAAGCGCGCGCATCCGGGCCCGACAGGTTCGCTTCCAACCTGAAATCCCGGTACGAAAGCAATGTTTCTTCTTCAACGGGCTCCTCGCCCTCATCGACCTCCAGGGTGCGCGACATGCTGCCGGATGGCGAGCGTATCGAGGCGCTGCCGAACAGATTGCCTTCGGCATCCCGCCGGATACCGCCCTGCCCTTCGATCAAGCCTTTGAACCGCAGCGGCAACTCATCGCTCGAGAACGAGTTCGCCAGGCCGAGCGGCACATTGGCAAGCGAATAACTCCCTTGCATGGAGCCGTCCGGCTGCATGCCGCCTTGCATGCACAGCTCGATATCGCGATCGACGAAACAGGCGCGCGAGACATCCACCGCCTTGCCTTTCAGCACGATGTTCGCGGGCTCTCGCAGGCTCAGGCGCGCCGCATCTTTCACCTCCAGCACCAGGCGCTGCACGGCGCCCGACCAGCCATCGTCCTCGCGACCGCCTTCCATCGCGATGGAGAACGCGAGCGGCTGCCCGGTCGTATTCACCTCCGCTCGATGCGCCGCGGAGTTCCCAGAGGCATTGGCCTGTAACGTTGCGAACTCGAAGCCCGCCGCGGACAGGCCCGCCAGCGTGAGCTTCACTGCGCCTTCCGGATCGAGCGGCTTGTTCACGTCGGCATCGAGCGTCAATTCATTGAGCCGCATCTCATCCATGTGTAGCTCGCGGCCCCGCGCGTCACCTTTGATGGAGACCTCCGGCCACGTGCCCAACACGCGAAAATTCGCGGCCAGCTCGCCGCCGGCACTCGGCATCCAATCGTTCAACGATGCGACGTCCACCGCGATCGTGGCGTCGATCTGCTCGCTCTTCGCCGCTTGCACGCGAAGCCGGCTCTCGCCGGAATTCAACGCCAGCGTGCCTGCAGGCAAGTACGGCGCCGTGAGCGTCATATCGGCATCGCCGGAGATGGGGCGACCCCGCAAGCGCCCGCGAAGCTCGCTCAGCTTCAAAGTCGCGTCCGGCCCCTGCTCGGTCATCTTGCCCTGCGTGGCCAACTGGAACCGCAGGCTCCCGGGCCATTCGACTGCAAACGCGCCGGGATCGAAGTTCTCGCCACGCGCATCGACATCCCAGGCGAGCTCCGGCTTCAAGATCACCTTGCCGGTCGCGGCGAGGCGGCCCTGTTTCTGCACGATGTCGAACTGCTGCAAGTCCACCTGCTCGGGCGTGCCGCGCACTTGCAGGGCGATGTCGGCCTGCTGCTTCGGCGGGCCCAGCGCGAGCTGGCCATTGGCGTTGTACAGCTGCGGGTTGCCGTCGAAAGCGAGCTCGCCGTTCGTGTGCAGCTCCTGCCCGGCCCATGCCGGCGGCACGATCACGTCGCGCCAGCGCGCGCTCGCTTTGCTGGTCCAGGACTCTTCCGAGAATTGGATGTCGGCATTGGCCATCAACTCACCAGCGGTGGCGCCGATGCGCAGCAGACTTTCCAGCGTGAGCCGCTCTTCGCGACGATTGAAGCGCACCGACTCCAACTCGATCGGCTCGTCATTGATGATCAGGCGACCGGCAACCACGCCTTGATTCAACGTGCCCTCACCGTGCAATGAGGCTGCAAGACTCTGCAGACTCGAGCCGGGCATCAGTTCTTCGCGCGGATCGAAGCGTGGCACTTCGAGCTGCAGCTGCCAGCGCCGCGCGCGATCCTGGGTCATCTTCGCATTCAATTGCGCCTGCAACGGCGAAGTGAGGTTGGCCGCGGCGAATGCGTCGGTGTCGTTTCCAGAGAGCACCAGAGCGCCGGCCACCGTCTGCTCGCCCGCCGTCCAACGAAAGCGGCCCGTGCCTTTGCCGACATAAGTATTCTGTTGCGCCACCCGGCCATCGAACTTCACGAAGCCCTGCGGCGATTGCACGTCCAAGGTGGTGACTTCGAGCGCTTCGTGGGTCCACCGACCGGCGAACTGGGCGCGGGTCACCTCAACGACCGTCGCCTCGGGATTGCGCACCTTCACGTGCTGCGCGAGAAGCGAATCCACCGCGATGTCGATCGGCGGTTTCAGGCTGAACGGCTTGGAAGGTTCTTCAGGGGGCGGCGGCTCGGTCGGCTCGTGCGTCAGGACGTCGACGCCGCGGATATCCAGGTTGCCCACGTGCACCAACGAATGCCAGAGATCCATCATCACCAAATCGAGCTCGATCGCTTCGACACGGGCGTCGATGCCCGCCGCGGGATCGCGATAGCGTAGATTGGTGATGCGCAATGGCCCCGCAATCGAGCCTTCGATGGTCCCGATCGCGAGCTTGTCCCCGAGCGCCGCGCCCGCGCGAGCCGCGGCGAAGCGCGTGCCCGATTCGGTGCTCAACACCCACGCAACCGTGCCCACGATGGCGACGATCAGCACGGCGATCACGATGCCGGTCCAGGCCAGGCCCCTTTTCAAACCACGATTCATAAGTCAGGCCCGATCACCAGATGGACGCGCCAGGCGTCGTCGAGCTCGGTCACCACGGGCTTGGCGATATCGACGCGCACCAGGCCAATCGGCGACTTCCAGCGCAGGCCGATGCCGGTGCCGACATTGGCGTCGAAACGGGATTTGAACGCATCGCCCGCATCGACGAAGACCGCGGCGCCCCAGTTGTCCAGAAAGAAATGTTCGTACTCGGCGCTGCCCACCACGAGGTACTCGCCGCCGATGACGCCGCCCGTCGCATTGGTCTCGCCGATCTGCTGATAATCGAAGCCGCGCACCGAGCGGTCGCCGCCGGCGAAGAAACGCAACTCCGGCGGCAGGGCCTCGAAGTTGTCCACCGCCATGGCGCCCAACGCAGCGCGCGCAATGACCCGGCCATCGTCGCCGACCTTGCGCAACCACTTTCCCTCGGCGCGCAGCTGCGTGAAGCTCGTGTCCGACAGCAACGATTCGAACGCGAAGCGCAGGCCGTATAACAATGAGTAGCCCGAGGTGGGAAAGTAATTGTCGTCGGCTTGTTTGCGCGTCAGCAGCCCTTCGGCATACAGCAGGCTGGTCGAGCCGCGCTGATCGGCGATCTCGAAGTCGCCATTCAGATACTGCAGCCCGAGCGTGCGCGTGAAGCCTTTCCAGCGCTGGACCACTTCGTTGGCAGCGATGCGCGCCATGCGCGACCGGCTGGTGTCGGTCTCCTCGTCGCGATAGCCGGCGCCGATGGTGTAATTGCGAGGCCGCAGGCCGGGCTTCGGGATTTGATACGTGGTGCTGATCTCTTGCAGGCGCGAGGAATATTCGATCGATCCGCCAAGCTTGTGGCCGCGGTCGTTGAGCCAGCGACGTTGCGCGCCCAACTTCACGCCGGGCCCGGAATCGGTGCTGAAATAAAGATTGGCGGTGTACACGGTGCGCTTGGCGCGAATCAGCATCACATCCACCGGCACGACGCCATCGGCGGCGTGTTCCAGATCCGGCGCGACCGCGACCGAGGCGAAGTAGTCCGCATCCACCAGCGCCTGCTGCAACTGGAGCAACTTGTCGGCCGAGTAATACTCGCCCTGTTCCCAAGGCTTGTATCGCTGCAGAAACGAATCGGGAAACTGCGATTCCGAAAAGCGCAATTCGCCCAGGCGATGGCGCGGGCCTGCATCCCAGGCCAGATCGATATCCGCGGTGTTGGCACTGCGCACCACCGAGACTTTATGGCGCACCAGTTGCGCGGCCAGATAGCCGTCGTTGGCCAGGGCCGCGGCGATCAACTGTTTACTGCGCTCGTATGCGCCATGGTCGAGACGCGCACCGTGCTTGGGCTCGAACTTCTCCAGCGCAAGCTTCACCGGCTCGAGCTCGGCGGCCTCCGGCGTCACCTCGATGCGGGCTTGCTGAACGATGACCGGCTCGCCCTCGTCGACCTCGAAAATGGCGTGAAACTTACCGGGCTCGGGCCGCTCCAGCCGGCTCTCGATGCGCGGATTGTAATAACCGAAGGGCTCCAGCGAGCGGGCGATCTGTTCCTTGCCACGATCGAACAGCCGGCGCGTCTGGGCCGCCGACACCTCGCGCTCTTCGTATTGTTTCAGTTCGAGATTGGCGCGCGCCGATTCGAGAACGTCGTCTTCGATACCGTTGATGGTGACGGTGACGCGCTCGGCCGAGGCAGTTGCGACGCACGACAGACCGGCCAGCAGCACCGCGAGCACGCCCATCCGCATCCAGCGCCGTCCGAGCTCGAAGCCACAGCAGATCCACACATGCGTCATGGGCCGGAAAGTCGCGGATGGCGGTCGGATTTCATTCAGTAGGGACGTTTTGGTGCCCCTGTTGTTCCATGGATGCACCGGGGCGACACGAGCGGAACTTGAAAGCGGGCGCGCCGCACCGGACAATCCGTCCCCGCGATCTTAACCTCTTCAGCAGGTAATCCGATGACAATCTCCAGAATTCTCGCCTCCACCCTCGTGCTCGCCGCGCTGAGCGTGTTCGCCCCGCTCACCCACGCCAAGACCTGCGAGCTGGCCATCGAAGGCAACGACGCCATGCAGTTCAACAAGCAGACGCTCGCGGTCGCGGCCGACTGCACTGAAGTGAAGCTGACCTTGAAGCATACCGGCAAGCTGCCGGCGGCCGCGATGGGTCACAACTGGGTGCTGACGGAAACCTCGGCGTTCCAGCCGGTCGCGAACGCCGGCATGAGCGCGGGCCTGCCGAACAACTATGTGCCCAAGGACGACAAGCGCGTGCTCGCGCACACCAAGGTGATCGGCGGCGGTGAGACTACCAGCATCACCTTCCCGACCTCGAGCTTGAAAAAAGGCGGCGATTACACCTTTTTCTGCTCCTTCCCCGGCCATTGGTCGGTGATGAAGGGCAAGCTCACCTTCGGTTGATCAGCGATTCGGCACCGAGCTTGGCGTAAGCGGCGCGGCCGCTTGCGCCGGCTCCCGAACACGCAACACCGCGACGCCGGCGAGGAACAGACTGGCCCCGCCCACGGCCAGGGCATACACGGGCGCGCCGCCCATGAACGTCCGCAATACAAAGCCGAGCACGCTGGCCGCCAGCAGTTGCGGAATCACAATGAAAAAATTGAAGATGCCCATGTACACACCCATCTTCTCGGCGGGCAGGTTGTCGGATAGCAGCGCGTAAGGCAGCGACAAGATCGAGGCCCAGGCGAATCCCACGCCGATCATCGCGACCAGCAGCCACTGAGGATCGCGAATCACCAGGAACGCAAGCAGCCCGGCCGCGCCCAGCCACACGTTGATCATGTGACTGACGCGCAGACCCCACCGGCGCACCATCACCGGAATGATCAGCGCCGCGAGTGCGGCGAAGCCGTTATAGGCGCCAAACAACACACCGACCCAGTTCGCGCCGTCGTTGTATGCCGCGGATTGCACATCGGTCGAGCCGAAGTGCACCTGAGTCACGGCGGCTGTCGTATAGATCCACATGGCGAACAGCGCGAACCACGAAAAGAACTGCACGACTGCGAGCTTGCGCATGGCCTCGGGCATGTCGTGCACGTCGGCCATGATGGCCGTGAACATATTGCTCGATCGCGAGCGGCTGAGCACCAGCAAGGCCACGCCATAGACGGCGATGCCGCCCCCGAGCAGATACAGCTGCCGGTCCCAACCGAATAGATAGACCGCGAGCAACCCGAGGACGCCGGCGCCGAACCAGATCGCGCCGCCCCGCCGCGTTCGAGAAACATCCAGCGGCCGATGCCGCACCATGCCCGCATCGTCGAAATTCTTCAGTTGCTCGGGCGGATACTCGCGCGTGCTGAACACCGTCCAGCTCACCGCCCCCAGCAACATCGCGCCGCCGAAGTAGAAGGAATATTTCACCGTGTCCGGGATCTCACCGGGCCCGGCGCTGTTCTCCACCCCGAGCCGGGTCAGGATCCAGGGCAACAGGCTGGCGATGACCGAGCTCACACCGATGAAAAAACTCTGCATGGCGTAACCGGTCGGCCGTTGCGGCGGCGGCAACTGATCGCCGACATACGCCCGAAATGGCTCCATGGATACATTGATGGATGCATCCAGGATCCACAGCAGGCCGGCGGCGATCCACAGCGTGGGCGAATTCGGCATGAACAGCAGCGCCAGGCTCGCCGCGAGCGCGCCGAACAAAAAATACGGCCGGCGGCGACCGAGCCGGGTCCAGGTGCGATCGGAGTAGTAACCGACGATGGGCTGCACGATCAGCCCGGTCAGCGGCGCGGCCACCCACAGCATCGGAATCTGATCCAGATCCGCGCCGAGCGTCTGGAAGATGCGACTCACATTGGCGTTCTGGAGCGCGAAGCCGAACTGGATGCCCAGGAATCCGAAACACATGTTCCAGATCTGCCAGAACGACAGCGCGGGCTTTTGCATACGAGTCATGTCGCATCTTGCGCTGCGCAGACCACGTAGCTCAAGGGCTCGATCATCACGCGATAGCTGCCCGGCGCGGACGGCTGCGGCCCGCATGCTCCTTTCAGCGATGTGAAGGCGCGGGTGCGAACATCGATCTCAACGTTCGCCAGCAGCGGCTGAGTCGATGTATTGAACGCGATTACGATCTCACGCTGTGTCTGCGGGTCGATGCGTGAGACGGCGAACAGGCCCGGCTTCTCCGCGTAGTTACGCACGATCTGTTTGCCCTGGCGCAGGGCTGCGTGTTGTTTGCGAAGCGCCGCCAGCTCCTGGATCGTCCGATACAGCGGATGATTGCGGTCGAAATTGCTTTGAGCGGTGGCCGCCTGGGTACCCAGCAGCACGTTGTCGTTATAAACGGCCACCTGGCTGGGGAACATATCCTCGCGGGCGTCCTGATCCGTGCCATCGCCCGCGAAGCCCTGCTCGTCGCCCGAATAGATGACGGGGACGCCGCGTAGCAAGAACATCATCGCGTGCGCCAGCATGGTCCGTTGCAGCACCTCGGCATCGCTGACGCCTGGCAGATTCACGCGAGCGTAGTGCGCAAAACGTCCGACGTCATGATTGCTGATGAACGTCGGCAACTGGAGCGCGGTGACCTCGCCGCCTTCATACAATACATCGCTGCTGAACAGAGTCGTGAGCTTGTCCGACCCGGCGCCTTGCGTGAGTGTGTCGATGACGGTGGCGCGAAATGCGAAGTCGAGCACCGAGGGCAGCCGATCGACACGCGTGTGTCGGGCCAGCATGGCGACATCGGCGTTCGATACGAACACTTCCCCGAAAATGTGGAAGTTGTCGATGCCGCGTGCTCGCGCTCTTGCCTGCATCGCCGGCACGAAGGCCTGCCAGAACTCCGGGTTCACATGTTTGGCGGTGTCGATGCGAAAGCCGTCGACGCCAAACTCGTCGATCCACTTCCCGTAGATGTCGATGAAGCCCTGCAGCACGCGCGGGTGCTCGGTCATGACATCGTCGAGACCGACGAAGTCGCCCATGGTGGCGCTCTCGCCGCTGAACGTGGTCTCGCCGCGATTGTGATAATAGACGGGATCGTTGAGCCACTCCGGCACCTTCACCTTGGCTTCGTGCGGGCGCACGAACACGTCGTAGGCGTAGTCGACGCGGCTGAGCCGGGCGAAGTTGGCTTCCGTCTGCACGCGCTCGCCCAGAAAGCCTTCGTTGATCGGCGAGCCATCGGTGCCGCCGGCGCGGCTATACGGATAGTCGGCAGGCGAGCGATACACGCAGGCAGAGGCTGCGCACTGTCGATAGGAAATCACATCCGCGGTGTGATTGGTGATGATGTCCAGATACACCTTCATGCCGCGCGCGTGGGCCGCATCGACGAACGCCTTCATTTCTTTCTGAGTGCCGAAATGAGGATCGACCCGCGTGAAGTCGGTGATCCAGTATCCGTGATAGCCGGCGGACTCGTTGCCCGGAGGGCCTTGCACCGGCTTGTTCTTGTAGATCGGACCGAGCCAGATGGCGGTGGCGCCCAATTGCTCAATGTAATCGAGCCGTGCGATCAGGCCCTTCAGATCGCCGCCGTGATAGAAGCCTTTGTGCGAGGGATCGAAGCCGGTCTTGAGCCGGTCCCCGCGCAGACCGCCGCGATCGTTGCTCGGATCGCCATTCTCGAAGCGATCCGGCAACAGGAAATAAACGATCTCATCTTGCGGCAGCCGCGCGCGGAAATCGCCGGAATCGGCCGCTTGGGCCGCGAATGCGAGCAGCCCAAGCGTCAGCAACCATCGAGTCGTCATCATCACAACCGATAGTTGATGCCGAGCAGATATTGTCTGCCGTACTGCTGGAAGTCCTGCTGGCGCGACTCGACCACCGAATAGGCGATGTAAGGCTCGTTGGTGAGATTGTTGACCTGCAGAAGGATGGACAATCCCTGCAACGCGCCGGCGCCGAACTCGTAACCGAGCTGCGCATCGGTGATCTGATCGCCCTGCACGTACTTGAAGGCGCGATCGTTGGCGAAATTGGTCACCTCGCCGATGTACTCGGAGCGCGAGCGGGTCGCGACGCGCGCCGAGAAACCGGCGTTCTCGTAGTACACCGTGGCGTTCCACACCGTCTTCGACAGACCCGGCAGCGGAATCGTGCCGAGCCCGTTGCCGCCGGTGAACTGATTGTTCGGCGGATCCTCGATGGTGATGCTGCTCTCGGTGCGCGACACGCTCAGGAGGGTGCCGAAGCCGGTGAGCGCCTCGGTGAACAACTCACCGGTCAGCGCCACCGACAATTCCAAGCCTTTGAGATTGCCGCCCTCGCCGTTCACCGGCTCGGTGAAGCGCCCCGTGGTCGGAATGGACGTGCCCGGTGGGACATTCTCGAAATACTCCGGCGGCAGACTCGCCAGCAATTCCGAGAAGTCGAAGTCGGCGGTGGTCTGGGCGTAGATATACGTTCTCAGATCCTTGTAGAAGCCCGCCAGGGACACATACGCATTCGGCCCGAAATATCTCTCATACGAAATGTCATACGCGTACGCCCGCCACGGGTCCAGACGCGGGTTGCCTCCAGAGCCGCCGGGCTGGCCGGTGGCGGCGTCATAGCCGATCTCGCTCGACGCCTTGAGTTGATCCATGCGGGCACGCGCGATCTCTTTCGCGACGCCGACTCGAATCGCCTGCTCCGCCGGCAGCATGAAGGCGAGATTGATCGCCGGCAGCACATCGGTGTAGTCCTTGCCGTCGCTGTAGGGCGTGGCCACGCCGTTGCGCAGGCGTAAAGCATCGGAGCTTTGATCGGTCTGCACCACCTGCACACCCAGGTTGCCGCGCAAAGTCACGCTCGAGGACAGGTCGTGATCCAGATTGCCCTTCACGTAAGCGGTGGTGACTTCCTCGCTGACCTTCCAGTTCTTGCCCACCAGGTAGGCGAAGTCAGGATCGTCCGGCCGGCCATACACGATGGGATTGTAGTAGGCGCCGAGCACCCCCAGTACGTCCCAGGCCAGGGTGCGATTGGCATTGGCATAGCCGAGGTTGGTGGGCGCGAGCAAATGTTCTCCCCCCACCTGGTAGTACGCACCGTCCCGCGTGGACAGATTGGCTTCCGGCTGCACCTTGTCCTTGGTGCGATCCGAATAGTTGAAGCCTACCGACACATCGGACAGAAAGCCGCCCAGCTCGCGCACCACGTCGAAGCGCGCCGACTTCAGCTCATCTTCGACATGCGGGATCTTGGTATAGCCCGCGCCATAGATGGTCGGGCCGAGCCGGACCGCGTTGGGGTCGGCGTAGTCGAGATTGAAATTCAAGGTCGGCATGTCATGCCGCGACAGGCTGAAGAAGCCGGAGTCCGGAATGTTGGAGGTGCCGCCGAGCACGTACTGGCCGTTGGTCTCGTACTGCTCCTCGTCGCGCTCGGCCTTGGAATAGCTCGCATCGGCGATGAAGGTCCACACGCCTGCGAACCATTTGTGGTTCCAGCCGGTGGCGAAAATCTCATCTTCGGTCTTGAACAGGAAGTTGCGAGCCAGCGGCACACGGTTGAGCAGATCGCCGCCCACCACGGTGTTGTCCGCGATGATGGGATTGGCGAAGCCGACGCCCTCGATGGGATAGTTGCCCAGATTGACTTCGAGGCTGCGCGCATTGTCGATCTGCTTGCGCCTGGTGTAGTACAGATCCAGCACGGTTTCATAGGACTCGCTGGGTCGCCACTGGATCGCAGCCATCGCGCCGTCACGGCGGTTCTCGCCCATGTCGGCGCGAATCTTCATGCCATTGGTGACAAACAATCCGTTGGCGACTTCCGGGTGATAGTTGAACTCGTCGACCTCCGGATCGTTCGCGTGCCATGGCTCATAGGTGCCCGCGCCCTGAATCGCAAGCGGCGACTCGAGATGCGCGAAGCCGAAAGTCACGCCGAGGGTGTTGTCCAGAAACTGATCGATGTATGAGAAGCTCGCGCGATAGCCCATTTCGTCGGCGTCCGCGCCCATATCGTCTTGCGAGTTCATTTCGCCACGCACGTTCATGACGATCGCGCGTTGGCTCACATCCAACGGTCGCGTGGTGCGCAGGTCGATGGTGCCCGCGAGGCCCTGACCGACGAGTTGCGCATCCGGCGTCTTGTACACCACGACGGCACTCAATAGCTCCGAGGGGTACTGATCGAACTCGATGCTGCGATTGTCACCGGTGCTCACCTGCTCACGCCCGTTCAAGAGCGCGGTGGTGAAGCCAGGATCGGTGCCTCGCAAGCTGATGGCCGATGCGCGACCTTCCGCGCGTTGTGAAGTCAAGCCCGGCAGGCGCGACAGCGAATCGGCGATGCTGGTGTCCGGCAGCTTGCCGATGTCTTCGGCGGAGATCGCTTCAACGATGCTGCCCGAGCCGCGCTTGAGCTCGATGGCCTCCTCGATGCCGGCCCGGATGCCCGTGACCACGACGGTCTCGAGCTGATCCGTATTCGCTTGCGTGTCCTGCTGTGCTTGTACATTCGTGACGCACAGTAGCGCCACACCAATGGCTGCGCTGCTGCCCAGAGTGCGCGTCACGGCGCGCGCCAACGGCCGATTAGAAATTGCGTTCATTTTCCATCCCCCATGTGCCTGCCGGCCGCGCCGGCATCTGCGTTCGTTCTGTCAGTGCCCCGCGACCTAAGCCGTGGAGCATCGTAGGACCGCAACTGCTCGCGGAACAACGCTATGCATACGTATTCATGATGGAACCTGCGTGTCGCGGATCAGAAGCTGGCGAACACGACCCCGTGGCCCGGAAACGTCAGCCGCTGCCCCTGCAGCACGCCCGCCGCTATTCCGACGCTTTCGATCTGCTGCGTGCCGGCCGGTACGGCAATGGCTGTTTGCGTCGGCTCGGGCGACAGATTGAAGGCGGCGAACACGCGGGAGTCGCCGCTGCATCGGGTGAACGCCAGCAGCGGCTCCGGCACATCGATGAAATTGATGTCGCCCCATCGCAAGGCTGGATGACGCTTGCGCCAATGCAGGAATGCGCGGGTGTTATTGAGCACCGAATGCCGGTCAGCCCGCTGCTTCTCGACATTCACCCGACGATGCTCGGCAGGCACGGGCAACCACGGTGCCACCGAGCTGAAACCTGCATGCTCGCTGTCGTTCCACGGCATCGGCGTTCGACATCCATCGCGGCCTCGGAAGTTCGGCCAGAACGCGATGCCGTACGGATCGCGCAGCGACTCGAACGGCAGGTCCGCTTCGGAGAGTCCCAGCTCCTCGCCCTGATATAGACACACCGAACCGCGCAGCGAGCAAAGCAATGCGATCAATTGGTTGGCAAGGCATGGCGTTGGACGGGCGCCGCCCCAACGCGTCACGACACGCCGGACGTCGTGATTGGAGAACGCCCAGCACGGCCAGCCCTCCGACAGCCTGGCCTCGAAACCTTCGACCACCGAACGAATATGTCGGGCCGAATACTGTTCGGACAGCAGCTCGAAGCTATAGCCCATGTGCAGGCGATTGCCTGTCGTGTACTCGGCGGTGGTCGCGATCGAGTCCTCGGATGAGATTTCAGCGAGCGATGCCGTGTGCGGATACTCATCCAGCAGCTCGCGCAGCTCGGCAAGAAACTGCAGATTCTCCGGCTGCGTGTTGTCGTAGCGGTGATATTGATAGGCGTACGGATTCTCCGGACTGAAGCCGCCGGTGCGGCGTTCAGACGCCGGCTTGGGCGGATTGTCGCGCAGCAGCCGGTCGTGGAAACAAAAGTTCACCGCATCCAGGCGCAGCCCGTCCACGCCCTTGTCCAGCCAGAAACGCACATTCGCCAGCACCGCGCGGCGCAACTCGGGCTGATGGAAATTCAGGTCGGGCTGTGACGCCAGGAAGTTATGCAGGTAGTACTGACGGCGGCGCGGCTCCCAGCGCCAGGCGACGCCGCCGAAGATCGAGAGCCAATTGTTGGGCGGCGTGCCGTCGGGCTTGGGATCGGCCCACACGTACCAGTCGGCTTTGGGATTGTCACGGCTCTGCCGGCTTTCGCGAAACCAGGGGTGCTCGATGGAGGTGTGACTGAGCACCTGGTCGATCATCACTTTCAAGCCGAGCTCGTGGGCTCGGCCGAGCAGCCGATCGAAATCGGCCATGTCGCCGAACAAGGGATCGACGGCGCGATAATCGGCGACGTCGTAGCCGAAGTCGGCCATGGGCGAGCGAAAGAATGGCGCGATCCAGATGGCATCCACGCCGAGCTCCGCCACATAGTCGAGTCGCTGCACGATGCCAGGCAGATCGCCGACGCCATCGCCGTTGCTGTCAACGAAGCTGCGCGGATAGATCTCGTAAATCACCCCGCCACGCCACCACGGCTGTATGGTCATCCTTCCGCGTCCCCTCGAGTCCTGCGTTTCGACGCGCAAAGATTACTCAAAGGACCCCGCCGGATTCGACGGCCTGCATACGTATTCATGAGACCGAGACGAAACGAGCGCCCCCGATGCTGGGGGTCGCTCGCGTGGCGCCGGTGAACGTTCAGAGCGTCACAGATAACTGAGCCACCAATCGCGTCGCTCGCGTTTCACGCGCGCGAACCACGAAGAAAGTGGATACAGCATCAGCAACACGGCCACCCAGGTGAGATAGACCACCGGCAGCGTGTATCCATAGCCTCGCGTCGCGCCGGAGAATCTCGACAGGAAGTCGAAGTACCAGAACGCCGGCAGTCCGCCGAGCACACCTATGATCAGCGCGACGCTGTGCGCCACGTAGATGTGCAGCACATAGGTGAACAGCGGGGTGCGGCCAAACGCCAGCAGAACGTTTCGCAACGGCCCGGCCACCCGCTCCAGTGCGAGGAACAGCAGCATCGACACGCCGAGCGTCACCAGCACGTACATCAGCGAAGGCGGATACTTGGAAACGTTGATGAACGACAGCACGGTCATGATGGCGCTCGACTGCACCGACCACGGCGCCGGATCGCCATAACCGTTGATTGCACGTAGCGCGATGAAGGCCGCTAGAAAGCCCAGCGCGAGCGTGAGCACACTGCGCCTGCGCGGCCCGGGCGCCTGGCGAAAGATGAATCCGAGCCCGTAGCCGAGACACATCACGCCGAACCAGGGGATCACTGGATACGGAATGAAACCTCGCAAGAACAACGTCGGGCCCGGCTGCATGGTCATGAACCACGCCTGCGTCCACATACCGAGCTGCGCGGCGTCGACCAATGATGCGAGCCATTGATGTCCGACGACGATGGCGACGCCCAACGCGAGCACGGCATGTGCAGGCAAACGCACCACCGCCGCCATCAGAATCATGCTGGCGCCGATCGCCCAGATCACTTGCATGAACGCGAGCGGCGGTCCCCAGTTGAAGCCGAAGCCGATCAGCGAAAATTCGAGCACGATCAGCCACAGGCCGCGGGTCAACAGAAAGGTGCTGAGATCGGCCGGCGCCTTGCCATTGGCCCGCTGCATGAAGATGGACACGCCCGCCAGAAACACGAACGTGGGCGCGCACAGGTGTGTGATCCAGCGCGTCATGAACAAGATCGGGCTGGTCTGTGTCAGATCCGTCGGGCTGAATACGAACGCGGGCTCGTGCACGTAGTCACGAACGTGATCCAGCACCATGAGCACGATCACGAGACCGCGCAGCAGATCAATCGCATCCAGACGCAATGCACCGGCACGCGTGAGCGCGGCGTGATGCGTGCGGGTCAATGCAGCGTCGCGCGGGCTGACGAATTCGGGCGCGACCGAGGCCTGGGCGCTTGGGTCCATGCTGACACTCCGAGATGTCGAGGGGTTCCGGAAGGACGTTCCGGCCCGCGTATTGGCGCATAGTCTACGCGCCAACTGCACCTACTTTGGTCAGCGTTGGCAACCGGCGCTAGCCATTGCGCACAGCAAGACTAACGGGCAAGTACGCTCGCGAGCGTCTCGCAGGCGAAGTCGATCTCGGAGCGTTTGATGAGCAGCGGCGGCGCGATCCGCAAGGTATGGACGTGCGTGTCCTTGGCAAGCAGCCCTTTGTCACGCAAACGTTCGCAATATTTGTAAGCACCGCCCGCGTGCGGATGCAGTTCCATGGCGATCATCAAACCGCGACCACGCACCTCGCGGATCAAGTCGCTGTTGATGGCCCGCAGCTGCTTGAGCAAATACTCTCCCTGGATGCGCGCGTTCTCGATCATTCCCTCTTCCACCAGCACACGCAGCGCCGCGCGAGCAATTGCGCACGCCAATGGATTGCCGCCGAAGGTGCTGCCATGGGTGCCCGGTTGCAACACACGCAGCACATCGTTGTTCGCCAACACCGCGGATACAGGGTAGAAGCCGCCCGACAATGCCTTGCCGAGCAAGGTGAGATCCGACTGGATGTCTTCGTGCTCCTGCGCAAGCAGCTTGCCGGTGCGGCCCAATCCTGTCTGAATCTCATCGAGCACCAGCACGACATTTCTTTCGCTACACAGCTCGCGCACACGCTTGAAGTAGCCCGCTGGCGGCATCAGCACGCCGGCCTCCCCTTGTATCGGCTCGACCAGGAAAGCCACAGTGTTGCCATCGATGGCTTCAGCCAGCGCATCGAAGTCGCCGAACGGCACGGTTTTGAAACCGGGCGCGAACGGACCGTAATTGCCATGCGCGAGCGGATCGGTGCTGAAGCCGATGACGCCGAGAGTGCGCCCGTGAAAATTATTGGCGCAGGTGATGATGTTGGCCGCGTTCGGCGCCACGCCTTTGACTTCGTAACCCCACTTGCGCGTCACCTTGAGCGCCGACTCCACGGCTTCCGCGCCGCTGTTCATCGGCAGAATCATTCTGGCGCCAGTGAGCTTCTCCAGCTCCTGATACAACAGCGGCAGCTGATCGTTGCGAAATGCGCGAGACGTGAGAGTGAGCCGCCGCGCCTGCTCGGTCATGGCGGCGAGAATCTTCGGATGACAATGCCCTTGATTGAGCGCCGAGTACGCCGACAAACAATCCAGGTAGCGCTTGCCTTCGGTGTCCCAGACCCAGACGCCTTCGCCGCGTGTCAAAGTGACTTCTAACGGCTTGTAGTTGCGCGCACCGAGCCGCGACTCGATGGCATACAGATCGTTAGCAGATAAATTCATGGGGCACCCGTCGACAGATTAGAGGCGGCGGCGCGCACGATGTCAATGATTCTCCAGAATTGCATGCGCGGGCGCGCTATGTAATTCTGCCGACGAAAATGCAAGCAAACTGCTGATGTCGCACCTCATTGCCGGCACCAACCCGTGGCCCGAGGCGGTTGAAGTCGTAAACGCATCGGGTCGCTCGCCGTTCGTGCTGATCTGCGAACACGCCTCGAACTACATCCCGGCCGAATACCGGCGGCTCGGCCTGGACGAGCAGCAACTGGCTCGTCACATCGCCTGGGATATCGGCGCCGCCAACATCACACGCGCCTTGTTGGAACGGCTCGATGCCGCGGCGTTTCTCGGTCGTTATTCACGGCTGCTGATCGATTTGAATCGGCCGCTGCACGTGGCCGACAGCATTCCAGTGCGCTCGGAGGCCACCGACATTCCGGGCAACCATTCGCTGAATGCCGCCGAGAAGGAACGTCGCCGGCAACGCATCTTTTATCCCTTTCAGAACCAGCTGCGATCGCATCTGGAACAACGCATCGCCGAGGGCCGGCGCAATGTGCTGGTCGCGATCCACAGCTTCACCCCGGTGTACCTGGGCCAACATCGCTCGTGGCACGCCGGAGTGCTGTTCGAAAAGTCGCAAGCGCTCGGCCAGGCGCTCATCGCGCAGCTGAGGCAAGATCCGTTGCTCAATGTCGACGCGAACGTGCCCTATGGCGTGAGCGCCGATGCCGACTATGCGTTGGTCGTGCATGGCGATCAGATGGGCAACCCGGCGGTGCTGATCGAAATCCGCAATGATCTGATCGCCGACAGCGACGGCGTGGAAACCTGGGCCGATAAACTGGAGCGTGCGTTACGCGCTGTCGAACCGCTGAGCTGACGGGCGCCGACATTCCGCGCCCGCCGACTCGTTCTTTAGTGCCCCTTCAGCCCCACAACGACGCCGAGGGCCACGACATCACGCCCGTGCTGTCATACTGAATCGCATCCGGCCAGTCCGCCGCCTGCAACAAAGGTCCATCGAGATCCACCACCTCGCATAGCTGCGCCAGCACCATGCCAGGCGCCATGCCGATCGAGCCCGTCACCATACAGCCCACCATCAACCGCATCCCTTGGGCGCGTGCCGCGTTGGCGAGCTCCAGCGCGGCGGTGAGCCCACCGGTCTTGTCGAGCTTGATATTCACAAACTCATAGCGACTCTTCAGCCGCTCGAGGTCGGCGATCGTATCGATCGCCTCATCCGCGCACACGGGAATCGGCGACTGCCCGGCCACCAACTCATCGTCGCCGTCGACCGGCACCGGCTGCTCCAACAGGTCGACTCGCAACTCCGCCAGTCTCGGTCCCAGCGCATACAGCGTCTTCACATCCCATGCCTGGTTCGCATCCACGATCAAACGCGAGTTCGGCGCGCCTCGCCGTACGGCGCGAACACATTCGAGCGGCTGCTCTTTGTTGACTTTGATCTTGAGCCAACGGTACTGCGCCAGCTCGCGCGCGGTCTTCTCATATTCTTCGACGGAGCGGATGCCAATCGTCACCGCGCTGGCGATTTCTCTTTCATTACCGACGCCGGCCAGCTCCCACACGCGCCGCCCACTGCGCTTCGCCTCCAGATCCCACAACGCCGCGTCGACCGCATTGCGCGCACCGCCGATTGGCAGCACCTTCAGCAACTCGGCGCGCGTGATCCCTGCTTCGATCCTGGCTCGCACCGCTTCGAGCTGCGCCAGCATCCCATCCGGCGTCTCGCCGTGATAATCGACGCCCGCAGCTTCACCGCGCCCGATCAAAGAGCCGTCCTGCAGCTGGACGACGATGACGTCGCTATTGGTGTAGGTGGCGCGCGCGATGACAAACGGCTCACGCAGCGGCCAGGATTTCTTTTGAACGGTAAGTTTCACAACGACTCCTGTCTCGAACTGTCCGCAACTCTGCTGAACGACACCCCCAAGCCAAGGATACAGAAACCCAGTCGGAAACGGCGATTGGCGATCAAAGGATCGTGCTGCAGCCCATCGGGTAGAATGCCTGCCCATGACGATTCAAGCCCTGTTCCCCACCTACGTTTACGCCGCCCCGCTCCAGCGCGGCGACTGGCGCAAGCTCAACAAGCAGCTGCTGCGCGAGTGCCTGCAGTTGCAGATGGACGATGAGGCGGGGAGAAGGTGGTCCAGGAGCAATTATCCTGGCGGCTACACCTCGTACCATTCGGCGCATCGCATGCAGCAGATTTCACCGACGTTCGCGCAGTTGGAGCGGCAGTTGAATCGGCATGTGAATGCTTTTTTGAAGACGCTGGAGTGGGATATGGAGGGGCGCGAGCTCGGGATGACGGATTGCTGGGTGAATATCATGCCCCAGCAAGTCGCGCACAGCATGCATCTGCATCCGTTGTCGACGATCAGCGGCACCTATTACGTGCAAACTCCCCGCGGTTGTGCCGGCTTGAAGTTCGAAGATCCGCGCTTGGAGAAATTCATGGCCGCCCCTCCTCGCCGCGCCGACGCCAGCCCCGCCAACCGCCCCTGGTCCGTGGTCCCTGCCGAAGCCGGCAAAGTCGTGCTGTTCGAAAGCTGGCTCCGCCACGAAGTCCCCGCCAACCCCGTCTCCGGCGAACGCATCAGCATCAGCTTCAATTACAACTGGTTCTAGCGTGGAATGTGCTCGAGGTCTGTCAGCCGAAGACCGCCGGCAACTCCCGCAACACCCGATGCACGAACTGAACGCAAACCGAGCCCTCGCCGACCCCGGAAGCAACCCGCTTGACGCTCCCGGACCGAACATCGCCCACAGCGAAAACACCGGGCAAACTGGTCTCCATGAGATAAGGCGAGCGACTCATCGGCCACCGGGCCGCCGATAGCTCCTCGCGAGTCAGGTCGGCGCCCGTGCGCACGAATCCCTTTGCGTCAAGATTTACGCACTCCTTCAGCCACTCCGTGTTCGGCGCCGCCCCCGTCATCAGAAACACATGACGAATCGGCCGCGTCTCGCTTTCACCGGTGCGGGCATTCGTCCACGTCACTCGCTCGAGATCACATTCACCCTCGAGCGCACTGATCTGCGTACGCGTGTGTAAAGTGATATTCGGCGACTCCTCGATCCGTCGAATCAGATAGTGCGACATCGTCTCGGCCAGCCCGTCCGCCCGCACCATGATGTGCACATGACGACAGCCGCCGGCAAGAAACACCGCCGCCTGGCCCGCCGAGTTGCCACCGCCGACAACGATGATCTCCTCCTGCTGACACATCTTCCCTTCCAGATGCGTCGCCGCGTAATACACGCCGACCCCGGTGTACTTCTGCAAATTCGGCAACTCCGGTTTCCGGTACTGCGCGCCCGTCGCGATCAACACCGTACGGGCGCGAGCAAAACGACCATCCGCCATCTCCACCCGATACGGCCAGCTATCACAATGCAAGGCCACTGCATCACACGCGACATTGAACCTCGCGCCAAACTTCTGTGACTGCACCAATGCACGGCCCGCCAGCGCCTGGCCGGAAATTCCCGTCGGAAAGCCCAGATAGTTCTCGATGCGCGAACTCGTGCCCGCCTGACCGCCCGGCGCGAAGCTATCGATCACCCTCACATCCAGACCTTCCGAAGCCGCATACACCGCACCGGCGAGCCCCGCCGGCCCGGCGCCGACCACCAGCAGATCGTGCACCGCTGTTTCATCGATCTCGGGATTGATCTCCAGAAACTCCGCCACCTGCCGC
This sequence comes from Steroidobacter gossypii, assembly GCF_016801985.1. Lineage (GTDB taxonomy): Bacteria > Pseudomonadota > Gammaproteobacteria > Steroidobacterales > Steroidobacteraceae > Steroidobacter > Steroidobacter gossypii. The sequence goes on from NZ_JAEVLS010000005.1 coordinate 113,507, forward strand.
AAGCTCGCCTTGCGCAGCGCGCGACCATTGCGGCCGATCACCGCAGGAACATCGTCCACCGTCAAACCGGCCCGTTGCAACAGGCCCTCAGCCTCCTCATCCACTTCCGCATCGAGATAGAAATGGGGATGCGCATTGCGCGCCAGGAATTCACGCAGCAACAGCGTATGCCCGCAGTACCGCGAGCCGATCAAAGTCATTTCACTGTTGGGCGCGGAGATGAGCCCCATGCGACGCAGAATGAATGCTCGCATGAAAATCTCGCTGAGCTCCGCGTCGGTTTGCACCACCACGCGCAGATCGCTGTCCGTGATGACCAGCACCTCGCCAGCCTCACGCACCGTCACGCGAACGAAACCCGGCACGCCACGCAAGGTGCTCATCTCGCCGGCGAAATCACCAGGCCCGAGCGGCCTGATCCCCTGCTCGACGACGCCCGGCACCGTGATCTGCAGGCTGCCGGCCAGCACCACGATCATCTTGCGCTCGTGATCGCCCGGCTCGATCAACACCTGACCTTCGGTGGTGACCATATGCACGCCATGCGGCTCCAGACGCGCGATCTGCGCCTTGCTGAGCCGAGGAAACATTTGCTCGGCGCGCTTCTCATACAGTTCGTTTGGCATGACGGATACCGTGCTACTTGCGGAGCGTCGCTTCCACTTCGTCGAACAACGATTGCATGCCGGCGGACACGTCGTGGATCACGCCGTTGAGAAAGATGCCGGGCGTGGCGCGCACGCCGCTTCGCTTGCCGCCTTCGATATGCTCGCGGATGCGCTGACGATAGATTTCGTCATCCATTTCGGCCGTGTAGCGTGACATGTCCAGATTCAGCTGCTCGGCATAGCTGCGGATCTGTGCACTCTTCAGGTGCAGCTGGTGGGCGAACAGCAGATCGTGCATTTCCCAGAACTTGCCCTGCGCGCCGGCGACCTCGGCCGCCTCGGCCGCGGCCAGCGCGTGCGGATGCAGTCCCTCGAGCGGGAAGTGGCGGAAGACAAGGCGCACCTGTCCGGGGAAATGATCCAGCAGCAATTTCAGCGACGGCGCTGCTTGCTTGCAGGTAGGACATTCGAAGTCCCCATACTCCACCACGGTGACCTTTGCGTGCTCAGGACCGAGGATGTGGTCGATATGGGTCACCGGGACACTCAAGTCGCGCGGGTGCTGATTCATGCGTTCTCCCGGGGTTGGATGATCGGTGCGTCTGGATAGTAGCGCCGTTCGCAGGTCTTGAAGAGAATCGCCGTGCTTTGAATGCACGAGGCACGGATGTCCAGGCCACGTTATCGGCAATTTCTGCGCAATCGGCCAGAAATGCCGCCGGCGGGGCCACCCCTCTGGTGCTGTCATGCGCCCATGGACACCGCACTCAAATCCAAAATGAGCATCCCGCAGCGAGTGGCGATCAGCCTGGTCGTCGAATCGGCCATCATCGCCGGGTCACTGGCCGCACCAACGCTCGCCACCGCGGAGCCGCCGCCGCTACTCCTGGCCAACGATTACGAAGACGCGGACATCGATCTGTCGCGCTACTGGGTCAGCGAAAAATATGACGGCGTGCGCGCCTACTGGGACGGTCAGCGTCTGCTCACGCGCGCCGGCAACGTCATCCATGCGCCAGCATGGTTCACGCAAGGCTGGCCGACCACGCCGCTGGATGGCGAGCTCTGGGCAGGCCGGGGCCTGTTCCAGCAAGTCACATCGACGGTGCGCGACCTCGAACCGGATGACATCGCCTGGCGCGCGATTCGTTTCATGGTGTTCGATCTGCCCGCGCATCGAGGCGTGTTCAACGACAGACTTGCAATCTTGCGCACGATGCTCACCGAGCTGCGCATCGATTGGTTGCGCGCAGTGACTCACTTCCGAGTGGCTGACGAAGCAACACTCCAGCAGCAACTGGACCACATCGCCGCCGAAGGCGGCGAAGGCTTGATGTTGCATCGGGATGATTCGCTGTATCGCCCCGAGCGCAGCGACCACTTATTGAAACTCAAGCCGTACCACGACGCCGAAGCCCAGGTGATCGCGCATCTGGAGGGCCAAGGCAAATATCGAGGCATGCTCGGCGCCCTGCTGGTGCGCGACGCGGACGGCACGCAGTTCCGCATCGGCACCGGCTTCACCGATGAACAGCGCCGCAGCCCGCCGCCGATTGGCAGCTGGGTGACTTACCGCCACCACAGCCTGACCGCCCGCGGCATCCCTCGGTTCGCGCGCTTCGTCCGCGTCCGAACCGATCCGTAAGACGGCGAGCCAAATGATTTAAACTGGGCGCCTCTTCCCGGCAGGATGGCGCCTTTGCAGCTTTCACACGTCGACCCCGCGATCATCGGCGTCTGGCGCTGGCATGCCGCCATCGCAACCTTGTTCTTCACCGTGCTCGTCGCGGTATTCAGCGTGCCTGCGCCTGGCATCGTATGGCCGCTGGCGCCGCTGCTGGTTGCGCTCGGCGGCGCATGCTGGAGCTGGCGCTGGCCGCCGCTCTCCTATCGATATTTGAGGTTCGGCGTCGATGACACGGGCATCGCCATCGAGAGCGGCGTGATCTGGCGCTCGCGCATCGCGCTGCCCAGGGTTCGCATTCAGCACACCGACGTGTCGCAAGGACCGCTCGAGCGGCGCTACGGCATCGGAACATTGAAGCTCTACACCGCCGGCAGCCGACACACCAAGATCGAACTGCCCGGCCTGAATCACCAACAAGCCATCGCGCTGCGCGACGCGTTGCTCGCGCAAGGTGGCGCCAGTGGCGTCTGACAGCAACTTCCAGCCCACCCAGCGACTGCACGGGCTGTCCTGGCTGTTCGGCTTGACCGGCGCCATCAGGCAGCTGGTGGTGCCGCTGATCGCGCTGCTGTTCTTCAACGTGCGCGACGACACGCCCGGGCCCTTCGGCCCGTGGATCGTGCCGATCATCGTGACTGCGCTGCTGATTCGCGCCGTGTGGGTGCAGCTGACCTTCCGTTATGGCTTCAGCCTCACCGGCTTGGTGATTCATGAAGGCGCCATCTTCCGTAACGTGCGCCACATCGAATATGCCCGCATCGAAAACATCGACACGGAGCGCGGCCCGTTACATCGACTGCTCGGCGTCGCCGAAGTGCGCGTGCAAACATCGACCGGCGGCAAACCCGAAGCATCGATCAGCGTGCTCGGTCTGCCCGCCGTGCAGGAGATGCGCGAACGCGTCTTCTCTGAAGTCCGTCCAGCAGAGCAGGTCGCGGCCGACTCGCCGCCGGAGCAGACGCTGCTCCACCTTTCCATCGATGAGCTCGTACGCCACGGCCTGATCGACAATCGCGGCATGATCCTGATCGCGGCGGCCTTCGGTGTGCTGCACGAAACCGGGATCTTCGTACTCGATCCGCAGCTATTGGAGCGACTGCTCGAATCGCCCTCGGCAGCCGGTCTCGCGGCGCTCGGCTTGATGATGCAGATCGCCTTAGGTGCACTCACCATTCTGGCAGTGGTCCTCGCCGTGCGAATGCTGTCGGTGATTCTGGCCATCGTCACGCTATACGACTTCAAGCTCACGCGCGTGGCCGGAGATCTGCGAGCACGCTACGGATTGTTTACTCGCGTAGCGCTAACCTTGCGTACGCGGCGCATACAAGCCGTGCATCAAACGGAGTCGTTGCTGCATCGCTGGTTCAAGCGTGTGTCGCTGAGCGTCGATCTTGCCGGCGACGGCGGCGGTGGCGAAGGCGACAACGATAGTTCCCGCATGAGAACGAGATGGCTCGCCCCCGTGTGCCCGGCTGTTTCTGCACCTGAGCTCATCGCCGCGGCCCTGCCTTCCCTCGACTGGAGTCACCAGCCCGATTGGCAGCCGCTTGCCGCGGGCGCCCGCGGGCGCATCTTCCGTAAAACCCTGGCCTGGTCGGTGTTGATCCTGACGCTTCCGGCGATCTGGTATCTGCGCGAGGGCGCAGCGTTCGTGGTGGTGAGTTGCGTCCCGCTCGCCTGGATGCACGCGCATTTATATGTGAAGCACACGCGCTGGGCGTTGGCCCCGGATGCGGTGCTGTTTCGTTCGGGATGGCTGAAGCGTCGGCTCGCCATCGTGCCGCGCGACCGCGTTCAGACGCTGGCCGTCGAGGCCTCGCCGTTCGACCGTCGCAGCCGCATGGCAAGCATCTACGTGGACACGGCGGGGGCCAGCTCGATGGCGGCGGGAATCAGGATCCGATACCTCGGCGCCGAGACCGCCGAGCAACTTGCAAGCGCGTTGTATCGAACAGCGGGCGCGACAGCGCCGTGAGAGCTAATCGCGTGCGAGCGATAACATGCGTGAGAACGGCGAGTCCGTCTTGCGCCACAGGCGTCGACGCAACGACGCCATCGCGATGATCATGCCCGGCAGGATGCCGCTCAGCGCGCTGTAGATATAGTTTCTGTCGGTGACGTGATCCGCCTGCACCAGCAGCGCCAGTCCAAGCAAAGTGCCGAACACCGCACCGATCAGCGCCACCTCCAACCTGAACCGACCCGCGGCGATGCGCCAGCGACGCGTCACGTAATCCATGCTGCTGGCCCACACCGAGCCGCACAACATCATCACCAGGCCGTTGCTGAGGCCGCTCAGTTTCTGCGCCACGACCAGCACCAGCCCGATCCACACCACCGTGGCGATGAACGCTGCGATCACATGGCTGCGGTACCGGGAGCGGAAGAAAGTCTCGCAGAACTCCACCATCAAGGCGGTGCCTATGCCGACGGCGATGCCCGATGGGTACATCCATTCATGGATGCGTCCGATGCTCAGGCTGTCGAAGAAGGCGAACAGCGTGCCGGCGATGGTGCCCAACGCGATCGAGCGACCGAACGAGTTGAAGATGGCGCCCTGCATGTCGTCTTCGCGACGCGCGACGATGCGACTCTGCAATTCGCGCAGCGAATCGAAGCGGGCCTCGGGCCGGGGCGACATCGCACGCATGATGGCGCGGGCGATCGGACGCGGAATATCGCGACGGACCTTCTCGATGGGCTGCACGGCGCCCATGGGCACGCGACCGGTCAGCAATTCATACATGAGCACGCCGAACGCATATTGATCGGCGCGCCAGTCGACTTCCTTCGCATCGACGTGCTGCTCGGGGGCCATGTAGTAGGCCGTGCCGAGATTCATGCCGGTGCGAGTGTATTCGTTGTGCTGATAGGCGCGGGCGATGCCGAAGTCCATCAGCTTCACCACGCCGCTGCTGTCGATCCAGACGTTCTCGGGCTTCAGATCGCGATGAACGATGAAGCGATGCGCATGGCGCAGCGCTTCGAGCAGCTGTTCGCCGATGGCGGTCGCCTCTTCGATCGGGAACGGTTTGCCGGTGGCCAGCTGAGCCTGCATGCGACGACGCAGACTGACGCCGCGCAAGCGCTCCATGGTGAAGAAATATCGACCGCTCGCGACGCCGACGTCGAACACGCGCACGATGTTCGGATGCGCAAGCTTGCACGACACCTTGGCTTCGGACAGGAAACGTCCGCGCGCGGCCGCGCTCGACAGCAATTCGTTGCGCAGAACTTTGATCGCGACTTCTTCGTCCTTCAGACGATCGCGCGCCGCGAACACGCGCCCCATGCCGCCGTCGCCGAGCACCGCCTGTATTTCGTAACGACCCTGGAGCACCACGCCCGGGCCGATCACGACGTTGGAGCCCTGATGCGTCTGGGTCTGCATTTCCGGCTCGTCATCCATGCGCATCATGGTGACGGCGTCGCGGTTCACCTGTCGGGTGGCAGGCTCGGTGGCGCTACGAGCGGTCTGATAGGCGGCGACCAGGCGCGCCAGATCCTGCTGGGCCGCTTCCTGAGCGGCCGGCGTTTCCGCGTTGATGAGCTTGTGCTGAAGAACGGCCAGACGATCCGTATAGTTTTGCCATAACGTGGCCGGATCGTCCGCTGACTCCAGCCCGAGCAGCATGAGTGCATTCTCCAGACGGCTGGACATAGTGGTTCGCGATACTTCCGTGCAAAAGTCAAAGGCAAGGTGTTCTTCCCGGACTGTTATACCCGCATATCGATTCCGGGACGCCAACATTGCACGAGGCCTGACTGCTTGAAAAGTGCCTCCACGAGCAGACACTGTGCAAGCCAGGGGAAAGCTGATAGTCAACCGCTTGAGTAACGCGGCGGGGCGGCTTTTCGACCGGTTGTCGGTCGAGCGCGGCCGATCGTCGGGCGGCGAAATTTCGGCAAGCTCGCGCGCAAGACCGAGACGGAGGTCACATTCCGCGCGGCGCGCATCGGTTGCGCAAAATCGAGTATCTCAGAGGCGCCGTAGACGGCCGAGCTGTCGCCAAAGCGCGAGGCGCAGCGGGCTCATCCTGAACGCCGGCGAGACATAAGGCCCTGCGTTAGCGCCCCTGGCGACCGTGCTTGCAGCGCATGGCCCATTGATGCCGGGCATGCAGGCGCTCGGCTTCATCGTCGGTTTCGGGCGGCAACTTGCGGATTGCCTGCAGAGCGGCGCCATGCGCGATCGCGACTTCCGGAGTGGTTTGCAACAGCGCCCGATAACGCTCCAGGAACGCCTGCTCGACTGGCGCGCCGACGCCGGACAACAGCGCCGATGCATGCCCGCCGATGGCGGCCACTTCAGTCACCGGCAATTCGTCCTCGGACGCGTGATCGATATCGGCGATGAGCTGGTACAAGGGCCGCAGCCATTCCCATTCAGGATGTTCCTGGATGTGACGCAGCAGCTCCAGCGGCGACTGCGGCGCTCCAAAGCGGCGCTCCACCGAGATGATCACGCCCAACAACGCACGCAGGGCGCCGCTCGCTTCGTTCAACGCTTGCAAGGAGGGTGAGTCGGTACGAGCCATGGTCGTGTCTCCGGTGTGACCTTCTCTGTTTGAGTCCGCAGGCGCCCAAATCAAGCTCGAGCGCGTGGACGCTTGGACCCCGCGCCGCCCGCTCGCCCCGCTTCGCTGACGCGCACTCGCACGGCATGCGTGGACTTCACTTCCTCGAGTACGAAATACGTTTGCGTGTGGCGCACGCCGCGCACGTTGACGATCTTGTCGCCGAGCACGCGACGGTACTCGTCCATGTCCTGCACGCGCGTCTTGATCAGATAGTCGAAGCCGCCCGCCACCATGTGGCACTCGACAATCTCCTCCACCAGCTGCACCGCTTCCTTGAAGCGTTGAAACACATCCTGCGTGGCGTGATCGAGCGTGACCTCGGTGAACGCTAGCATGCTTTGCCCGAGGCGCTTGGGATTCAGGTGCGCGTAGTAGCCATCGATGAAGCCTTCGCGCTCGAGACGCCGGACGCGCTCGATGCAAGGCGTGAGCGTGAGGTTCACGGTGCGCGCCAGCTCGGCGACCGTGAGACGGCCGTCGGCCTGCAATAACGACAGGATCTGTCGGTCCACGCGATCCAGCTCGCGGCCCGACTCACGCAGGGGTGGAGTGCTGCTCATACTGCTGTAGTAATAATTACTGTTCCAGGACGCTCGTTTAGCAGACTATGCTGCTGCAGACTCGATATTGTAGCGCAATATGCTCCGCAACAGGCGGAGCGAACCCGACAGCCCCGACGACAATTCCAGCTACAAGATCAGCCCCAGTTTCAATCAAGTTCCCGACCATGTTCGACCATCCTTCGTTCGATCAGCACGAGCGCGTGGTCTATGCGCACGATGCTGCCACCGGTTTACGCGCCATCGTCGCCATCCACTCCACCGCTCGTGGACCCGGCGCCGGCGGCTGCCGCTTCTGGCAATACAACTCGACGCACGATGCGCTCGCCGATGCGCTCCGATTGTCGCGCGGCATGAGCTACAAGAACGCCATGGCCGGGCTGCCGCTGGGCGGGGGCAAGGCGGTGGTGATGATCGACGCGCGTTCACCGAAGACTCCGGCGATGCTGGAAGCCTTCGGTCGCTTCGTCGATTCGCTGCAGGGCCAGTACATCACGGCCGAAGACGTGGGCGCTTCAGTGGCCGACATGGAAATCGTGGCCACCCGCACGCGTTACGTCAGCGGACTGCCGCGGACCGCGGTCAGCTCCGACGGCAATCCCAGCCCGAAGACAGCCCTCGGCGTCTACCTCGGCATCAAGGCGGCAGTGAAGTACAAGTTGAACAAGAACGAGCTGCGCGGCCTGACCGTGGCCGTGCAAGGTTTGGGCGGCGTCGGCTTCGAGCTGTGCAAGCTGCTCGCCGCCGATGGCGTCAGATTGCGCGTCGCCGACGTGCGCGAGGCCGTGACGCAAAAAGCGTCACATCAATTCGACGCCGCTGTCTCCGCGCCCGACCAGATTCTTTTCGAGCGCGCCGATGTGGTCGCGCCCTGCGCGCTGGGCGCCATCTTCGACGCCAACACCATCCCGAAATTGCAAACCTCGATCATCGCCGGCGCTGCGAACAATCAGCTCGCGACGGCTGAAGATGGCGCGAGGCTGCATGCGGCCGGCGTACTGTACGCGCCCGACTATGTGATCAATGCCGGTGGCATCATCAGCGTCGGTCGCGAATATCTGGGCGGGGCGACGGCCGAGTCCATCACTGCCGAGATTCATCGCATTCCAGTGCGACTCACCGAGATTTTTGAGCGTTCCAGCGCGACCCACCGTCCGACCAGCGAGCTGGCCGACGAGATGGCTCGCCAGCTGATTGCGGAGGCCCGATGATGCGATCGCGTTTGCATGTTCCGAGACCACCGGCGCGGCCCGGCGAGAAACCGGATTTCAGTTACGTTGCGCTGTCCCCCGCCGGCGCAGCCGCGCGGCCCGACCCGAACGCGCCACTGAACGACACCGAGTTCCTGTCACGCGAGCTGGTGCGCGTGCTCGATGACGACCATCGTGCGGTCGGCCCGTGGGATCCGCATCTGGCGGCGCCCGATCTGGAGCTCGGCCTGCGTCACATGATGCTGACGCGTGTGTTCGATGACCGCATGCACCGCGCTCAGCGCCAGGGCAAGATCACTTTCTACATCAAGTCGACCGGCGAGGAAGCGGTATCGGTGGCGGCGAACATGGCGATGCGGCCGAGCGACATGCTGTTTCCGTCGTATCGCAATCAGGGCCTGCAGATCGCGCGTGGCCGCAACATCGTCGATCTCATGTGCCAGCTGCTGTCGAACACGCGCGACATGTGCAAAGGCCGGCAGCTGCCGGTGATGTATCACTCGGTCGAGGGCAACCTGTTTTCGATCTCCGGCAATCTCGCCACGCAGTTTCCGCAAGCGGTGGGCTGGGCGATGGCGTCGGCCATCAAAGGCGAAGATCACATCGCAGCGTCGTGGCTCGGCGATGGCAGCACCGCTGAAGCGGACTTCCATTACGCACTGCTGTTCGCGCAGATCTACAAAGCGCCCGTGATTCTCAACGTCGTCAACAATCAGTGGGCGATCTCGACCTTCCAAACGTTCGCCGGCGGCGAAGGCCGCTCGTTCGCCTCGCGCGGCCCGGGCTATGGCATGCCGGGCATTCGCGTCGACGGCAACGATTTCCTCGCGGTCTACGCCGTCACTCAATGGGCTGCCGAGCGTGCGCGCATGGGCGCAGGCCCGACGCTGATCGAGCATGTGACGTATCGCGCCGCGCCGCATTCGACCAGCGACGATCCGTCGCGCTATCGGCCCAAGGACGATTACGAACATTGGCCGCTGGGCGATCCCATCGAGCGCTTGAAGTCGCATCTGATCGCGCTGGGCGAATGGTCGGATGAGCATGAGAAGACCCTGGTGAAACAATGCGAGGAGCAGGTCAACCAGGCGTGGCGCGAGGCAGTGACTCACGGCACGCTTACCGACGGCCCGCAGCTCGATCCGGAAATCATGTTCCAGGACGTCTTCAAAGAACAAACGCCGAGCCTCGCGCGGCAGCGCATGCAGCTGGCTCAAGAATTGAAGGAGCGAGCGCAGAAATGACTCAGATGAATATGATCCAGGCGCTGAACTCCGCCATGGATGTCATGATGGCGCGCGATCCCGGCGTCGTCTTGATGGGCGAAGACGTGGGCTACTTCGGTGGCGTGTTCCGTGCGACCGAAGGTCTGCAGCGCAAGTATGGCGAGCATCGCGTGCTCGACTCGCCGATCGCAGAAGGCGGCATCGTCGCCACGGCCATCGGCATGAGCTTGAACGGTTTGCGGCCGGTCGCCGAAATCCAGTTCGCCGATTACATCTATCCGGCGTATGACCAGATCGTGAGCGAGCTCGCCCGCATTCGCTATCGCAGCGGCGGCGACTTTTGTGCGCCGGTGACGATCCGCACGCCGTGCGGCGGCGGCATTCGCGGCGGTCAAACGCACTCGCAAAGCCCGGAAGCGATCTTCGCGCACGTGTCGGGATTGAAGGTGGTGATGCCTTCCAATCCGTACGACGCCAAGGGGCTGCTGATTGCGGCGATCGAGGAAGACGATCCTGTGATCTTCCTCGAGCCCAAGCGGCTTTATAACGGCCCGTTCGATGGCGATCCGAACAAGCCGGCGGTGGCGTGGAGCTCGCATCCGCGCGGCGATGTGCCCGAAGGGCACTATCGCGTCGATCTCGGCGTGGCCGAGATCGTGCGGCCGGGCACTCAACTCACCATCATCACTTACGGAACGATGGTGCACGTCTGCATGGCGGCGGCGGAAAAGGCCGGCGTCGATGCGGAGGTGATCGATCTGCGCTCGTTCGTGCCGCTGGACATCGAGACCATCGTCAGCTCGGTGAAAAAGACCGGTCGCTGCATCGTCGCGCACGAGGCCACGCGCTTCGGCGGTTTCGGCGGCGAGATTCTCTCGACCGTTCAGGAAGAATGTTTCTGGCACCTGGAGGCGCCGATCCTGCGCGTGGCCGGTTGGGATACGCCCTATCCGCACGCATTCGAGTGGGAATACTTTCCTGGCCAGGCGCGCGTCATCGCCGCCATCAAAGCCACGATGGAGGCGTCATGAGCCGTCATGTAGTCAAGCTGCCGGATCTCGGCGAAGGCACGGTGTCTTCGGAGATCGTGGCGTGGAAGGTCAAGGTCGGCGATCAGATCGCCGAAGACGAGCCGATGGTGGAGATGTCCACCGACAAGGCGGTGGTCGAGATGCCCGCGCCGGTGAGCGGCCGCGTGGTTTCGCTCGGCGGCGAGCCCGGCGATCAAATCGCCGTGGGTGCGGAATTGATCGTGCTCGAGACGGACGCGAGCGGTGCGGCCGCCTCAGGCGCGCCGGCAGCACAGAATGCCGCGGCCGCTTCTCAAGCTTCATCTCAGAAGCCAGCGACGGAGAGCACGCCCTCTGCTCAGAAGCCGGCGTCGCAGGGCACGCCCGCGAAGACTGCTAGCAACGGCAACGGCGCTGCGCAGCCTGCGAACAAGCCGACCGGTCGGGTCATGGCGTCACCGGCGACGCGTGCTCGCGCCAAGCAGTCGGGCATCGACCTCACCACGATCGCTGGGTCTGGCCGCGACGGCCGCATCCAGCGCCAGGATCTGGAAGCTGCGATCCAGGAACGTCAGGTGGGTCGCGCGCCTGCGCCGCAGCCCTCGTCCGGCGGTCGACCGGAAGCGCGCACCGGCACCGAAGAGATCCGCATCCTGGGCGTACGTCGCGTGAGTGCTCAGCGCGTCGCCGACTCCAAGCGCAACATCCCGCACTTCGCTTATGTCGAGGAAGTGGACCTGACGGAGCTGGAGCGGCTGCGCAAACATTTGAATTCGCAACTGCCCAAGGGCTCGCCTTCGTACACCTATCTGCCGTTCCTGGCGATGGCGCTGGTACGGGTGGTCGAGCAGTTCCCGAAGATCAACTCCCGCTACGACGCCGAGCGCAATGTGCTGGTCCGTTACGACGGCATTCACGTCGGCGTCGCCACTCAGACCAACGATGGACTGAAGGTGCCGGTAGTGCGGCACGCCGAGTCGCTGTCTCTGAAGGAGATCGCGGCCGAGATTCGTCGCGTCTCCTCCGCTGCGCGCGATGGCACGGCCAGTCGCAACGAACTGCAGGGCTCGACCATCACGATCACCAGCCTCGGCAAGCTCGGCGGCATCGTGTCCACGCCCATCATCAACGCCCCGGAAGTCGCCATCATCGGTATCAACAAGGCCGTGGAACGGCCGGTCATCGTCAACGGCGAAGTGGCGGTGCGCTTGATGATGAACGTGTCCTCGTCGTTCGATCATCGCTTCATCGATGGCTACGACGCCGCCGAGGCCATCCAGGCCCTGAAAGAAAAGCTCGAGCAGCCCGCGACCATTTTCATTCGCGAGTGATCTTCGGCCGCCGGATCGGGGCTCCTGCCCCGCCCGGCGCGGCGAGTTGGCAAAAGGCGTGACTTTTGCCTCTCGCCCGCCGCCGATGGCGGCGGGTACACCCTGTACCTGGGGCGGCAGGCTTCGACCACAGACGCACATGCCGCGTGATGCAATTCACATTCCGCGCCGGCGGCGTTGCATCGCACGACGCAATTCCTTGCCAATCCGTGAGTTGTTTGCGAACGGCTTCCTACCGCGCGAGCTGCGAGCCATCTACATTTGCCGCCCGGAGCCCGGCCAACAAGGGCGAGCAAGACTATGGATCTGGCAAGCAGCACGATTCGACAGTTCCTCATCGAAGCACAGCGCCGCGTGAGCTGCCACGCTGCGGCTTTCATCGCCCCCTCGCGCGATCAGTTCGATTTCCATTGTGACGCGCCCGACGCCAAGGAGATCGAAGAGATGCTCCGGGGCATCGGCGACACCTTCATGGCGCAGGCTCGCTTGCATGCGAGCAACGACGCGTGCAGTCCGCTGATCCGAAACAAGGTGCGCTATGAGAATGGCGGCCCGTTGATCGGCCGCTTCCTGGTCGCGCCCATCCCGGACGCATCCGGCGACTTCTCCAGCATCGTGATCCTGTTCCGCTTGATGACGTCGGGCGGCTTCAACGAGGAACATCTGCGCCAGGCGGCGCAGCTGGCTCGACAGCTTGCCGCGATGTCGTCGCTGCCGGCCGATCCGGTCACCGGACTGATGGCGCGCGAGAGCATGGAGAAGCTGGTCAGCTGGCGATTGCAATCGCTCGGCGACGGCTGCGAATCCAGCGTGCTTTACGGCGACATCGATCAGCTGCGCCTGGTGAACGATCTGCTCGGCTTTGAAGTCGGAGATCGCGCCATCGCCACCGTCGCGCACGCGCTCGCCGCGGGACTCGCCAATGAAGACGCTGTGCTCAGCCGCATCTCCGGCGATCGCTTCACCGTGTTCTTGCCCGATTGCACTCTGCAGCGTGCACAGAACATCGCGGCTCGTCTGCGCGAGGCCGTGCAGGCGCGTCCGTTCGCCATCGGCGATGAAAGCATCCCCTTGTCGATTTGTTTCGGCGCCGCGGTGCTCGGCAACGGCGGGCGCAGCTTCGAGCATTCGCTGGCGGGCGCAGAAGTGGCCTGCAAAGCCGCCAAGGATCGCGGCCGCAATCGCGTCGAGATCTATCACGTGTCGGATACCAGCATCATCCGCCGCCGCGACGACTTCTCCATCGTGGGAAGACTGCGCAGCGCCTTCGAGGAAGGCCGGTATCAAATCATGGGCCAGCCGATCGCCTCGCTGCTGACGCCCGACTCCGTGCATCGCTACGAGATGCTGCTGCGGATCATCGACGAGAAAGGCCGGTTGGTATTGCCAGCGCACTTCATGTCGTCCGCCACGCGCTACCAACTGCTGCCGCAGATCGATCGCCGCGTGATCTCCGACGTGCTCAATCACCTGCGCGCCGCCCCGACGCGGCCCGGTGTCAAACCGCTGCACGTCTCCATCAATCTCTCCGGCCCCACCATCGCTGACGACACTTTCCTCGACTGGCTGCAGGCTCAGCTCGACGAAACCGGCGTGGGCGGCGACCGACTGACATTCGATCTCACCGAGACCGTCGCCGTCGGCAACATGGCGCAAACCCAATTGCTGATGAGCAAGCTCGGCGCCCGCGGCTGCCGCTTCGCGCTCGATGATTTCGGCACCGGCTTGAGCTCGCTCACGCACCTGAAGGACCTGCCGTTCTCGTCGTTGAAGATCGACGGCTCCTTCATCCGCGACATCCGCCACAACGAGCGCTCGCAATCCCTGGTGCGCGCGGTCGCGCAACTTGCGAGCGCCATGGGCATGGAAACCATCGCCGAGTACGTGGAGACGCCGGAAATCTGCATGCGCCTGATCGAGCTGCAGGTGGAATTCGGCCAGGGCTACGCCATCGGCAAGCCCCGGCCCATCAACGGCATCCTCGCCCCGGCCGCCAACCTGCTGCACGCAAGCTGACGAGCTTGCGTTAAGCTAGCAGCGTGTTCTCTGCTGGCTGCTTGCCCATGCCCTGGCCTGAACCTGTCACTCTGCGCGGCGCGCATGTCACATTGGAACCGCTGACCCAGGCGCGTCACGACGAATTCGTCGAGGCGGTGCGCGACGGGGAATTGTGGAACCTGTGGTACACGTTCATTCCCACGCCGGACAAGATGCAGGCCGAGATCGACAAGCGCCTGGCCCAGCAGAAGCAGGGCACGATGCTGCCGTTCGCGGTCATCGAGCCCGGCAGCGGCAAAGCGGTCGGCATGACGACCTATATGAACGTCGATGCCGAGCAGCGTCGCGTGGAGATCGGCTCGACCTGGTATCGGAAGAGCGTCCAGCGCACGGCGCTCAACACCGAATGCAAGCTGCTGCTGCTCTCGCATGCGTTCGAGCAGCTCGGCTGCATCGCAGTCGAGTTCCGCACGCACTATTTGAATCAGCAGAGCCGGCGCGCCATCGAGCGCCTGGGCGCCAGGCTCGACGGCATTCTCCGCAATCACCGCCGCTCCAGCGACGGCACGCTGCGCGACACCTGCGTTTACAGCATCATCGAAAGCGAATGGCCGGCCGTGCGCTCACACCTGCGCCATCAGCTCGCGACGCGCGCGGCTACATCTCTTTGAGATTGGCGAGGAACTGCGCGCGTCGATCGACGTAACTTTCGGCCGATTTCAGCAGGTTCGCCGCATCCTCATCCGACAACGTGCGCACCACGCGAGCAGGGGCGCCGAGAATCAACGAGCGATCCGGGAACACCTTGCGCTCGGTGACGATGGCGCCGGCGCCGACCAGGCAGCCCTTGCCAATCACCGCGCCGTTGAGCACCACGGCCTGAATGCCGATCAATGAGCCGTCGCCGATGGTGCATCCGTGCAGCATGGCCTGATGGCCGATCGTGACATTCTCGCCCACCGTCAACGCCAGCCCTGGATCTGTGTGCAGCACCGCGCCTTCCTGCACGTTGGAGTTTTTGCCCAGGGTGATGATGTCGTTGTCGCCGCGAATGGTGGCTCCGAACCACACGCTGACATTTTCTGACAGCACTACGCTGCCGATCACACTCGCGCTGGGCGCGACGAACACGCTGTCGTGCAAGGAAGGAACGCGTTCGCCGTATCGATACACAGGCATGGCAACTCCAACAAGGCGCATCAGGTGCCGGCATTCTAACCTCCGCCCGCGCCGGAACTCCCCCGCCATCTCGATCCTTCCAATGACACCTCCGTCACTCGCGGGATATCGTCATGCGCGTTCCTGCAAAAACTGCTCTCGCCTCCCCCCTCGCATTGTTGATCGCTAGCGTCGGCTGCTCGGCTGCCGACGAAGTGACCACACAGATGACCGAGGACCAGGGCTACGGTCTCAACCCGCGACTGCCCGAGCCCGACAAATCGCTGATCCCGACGGTGAAAATCGCAGAAGCGCAGCCATGGAAGGCCAATGAGACGCCGACGCCCGCGAAAGGGCTTTCGGTCGCGCGCTTTGCCTGCAATCTGGATCATCCACGCTGGTTGTACGTGCTGCCCAATGGCGATCTGCTGGTCGCGGAAACCAACGCACCGGAGCGGCCCGAGGACAAGAAAGGCATCAAGGGTTATTTCATGAGCAAGGCCATGGAAAAGGCCGGCGCGGCCACGCCCAGCGCCAATCGCATCACCCTGCTGCGCGATGCGAACGGCGACGGCCAGCCCGAAGTGCGCACCAGGTTTCTAGAGGGCTTGAATTCGCCCTTCGGCATGGCACTGGTGGAGAACACCTTCTACGTCGCCAACACCGACGCGGTGGTGCGCTTCAACTATCAGGCCGGCGCCACCCAGATCAAACAAGCCGGGACCAAGCTCGTCGACCTGCCCGGCGGCCCACTCAATCACCACTGGACCAAGAATCTGATCGCGAGCCGCAACGGCGACAAGCTGTATGCGACCGTCGGCTCGAACAGCAACGTCGCCGAGAACGGCATCGAGGCCGAGGAGAAGCGGGCGGCGATACTGGAGATCGATATCGCCTCGGGCGCGACGCGCGTGTTCGCATCCGGCCTGCGCAATCCCAACGGCATGGATTGGCAACCTCAGAGCGGCGTGCTGTGGACGGTGGTGAACGAGCGCGACGAGATCGGCCACAACCTGGTGCCCGACTATCTCACGTCGGTGCAGGAAGGTGGCTTCTATGGCTGGCCGTACAGCTACTATGGCCAACACGTCGACGAGCGCGTCGAGCCGCAACGCCCTGACCTGGTCGCCAAGGCCATCGTGCCCGACTACGCGCTGGGCTCACATACTGCGTCGTTGGGCCTGGCGTTCTACGACGGCGAGATGCTGCCCGACAAATATCGCAACGGCGCATTCATCGGGATGCACGGCTCGTGGAACCGCGAGCCCCGCAGCGGCTACAAGGTCGTGTTTGTTTCTTTCGCCAACGGCCGGCCCATCGGCTTGCCCGAAGACGTGCTCACCGGCTTTCTGAGCCCCGAAGGCGAAGCCCGCGGCCGCCCAGTGGGAGTTGCGGTCGGGCGCGATGGCGCGTTGCTCGTGGCGGACGATGTCGGCAACTGCGTGTGGCGCGTTACGCCGGCTGCGTCGCGGGTGAGCCAAGCTGCAGACGCATCTGCTTCCGAAGCAACGTCACGCTGATCACGGCCTGGACCGCACTGGCGGCAATGGACAGGTACCACACCTGTTCCAACTGGTAGCCCGGCCGCGACGTGAGCCATACCAGCGGCAAGGCATACACCACCAGTCGTGTCACCGAACTGACCAGCGCCGGCACCGTGTTGCCTAGCGCCTGAAACAAACCGGAGCAGGTGAAGATCAGCCCGCTCATCACGAAGTTCCACGAGATCAGGTGCAGAAACAAGGCGCCGACCCGGATCACCTCGGGCTCCTCGGTGAAGAACGCGACCAGGACTTCCGGCTGCCACTGGCACAGCACCATCACCACCAGCATCACGCCGACGCATTGAGTGGCTGCAACCCGGAATGTTTCGCGAACGCGCGCCATCTGCTTGGCGCCGAAGTTCTGACCTGCCACCGGCGCGACCACGAATGCGATGGCCATGGCGGGCAGGAAGATGCCTTGCATGATGCGGGATCCGATGCCGAAGCCCGCCTGCGCGGCCGCGCCGAAATCGCGAATCGCCCAGTAGGTGATGGCCGTGTAAAAGAACATCAGCGCGAACTCGCCACCCGCCGGCAGGCCGATGGTCAGCATGCGCTTCCACACGGCGACGCGGGGCTGCCACTGCTCGGGATGAAACGAAACATATTTTTCCAGGCGCGCGAAATAAATCGTCAGCACCACCACGCCGATGGCGATCGCGATACTGCTCGCCAGCCCTGCGCCGGCGACGCCCATGGCGTAACCGGTGCCCCACCCTGCGATCAGGATCGGCGCAAGCGCAGTGTTGAGCAACACGGTGAGCGCCTGGACGACCATGGTGGGCTTGACGATGCCCGTGCCGCGCAAGGCAGAGGACATGGCGACCAAGGCGAACTGCAACGCCATGCCCGGCAGGAACCAGTACAGATAATCGCGACCATGCGCGATCGTTTCCTCGTCGGCAGCAACCGAGCTCAGATAAACATCCGTGATCAGATAACCCGCGAGCAGCACGAGCAGCCCACCCAGCGCCGCGATCAACAGCGACTGGTTGAAAATCAGATTGGCGTCCTGCTGATCCTTGCGCCCCACCGCGTGGGAAATCAGCGCCATGGTGCCGACGCCCAACACCTGGGTCAGCGCCATGACGATGAACATGACATTGCCCGCCGCGCTGACGCCGGCCACCGCGGCATCGCCCAGGGCGGCCACGAAGTACAGATCGACGAAGTAGTACAGGGTCTGGAACAACATGCCCGCCGCCGTGGGCACTGCGAGCGAGATCAGGTGCCCGGCGATGGAACCTTGAGTGAGATCTTTCATGCGCGACGGATGAGCGGGACTTTCCTTACGAGCGACGGCCGAAGGGAGTGGGCAGACCCGCTATTGTGCTCGAAATCGCGCCGGCCGCGTGGGCTTGTATGCGATTTCCATCGACCCCATGACGGGGTCTTATCACTGACGCCAGGAAGCCGCGTTTCATGAGCTCATCGACCGCCGCCGCCAACGGCCTGCATCTGGTCTGCGGACATTGCAATTCCGTGGTACGGATTCCCGCGGACCGCCTGGACCAGGGGCCCAAGTGTCCGAAATGTCATCACGCATTGTTCGAAGGGCATCCGATCGAGCTGACCACGGCGGCATTCGATAAACACCTCACCCGCGGCGATCTGCCACTGATCGTAGATTTCTGGGCGCCCTGGTGTGGCCCCTGCCGAATGATGGCTCCGCATTTCGAGGAGGCCACGCGGCGACTGCAGACCAAGGCGCGTTTCGCCAAAGTGAATTCCGACGATGAGCCGTCGCTGTCGGCGCGCTTCGGGATACGGGGCATCCCGACCCTGATCGCATTCAAACAAGGACAAGAGATTGCCCGCCAATCGGGAGCGATGGACCTGCGAGGGCTGCTCCAATGGCTGCAGCCCCATCTGCAGTAATTTCCTGATGCGCGGCGTCGGTCAGAGGCTCGCCCACAACGCCTCGATGCGCTTGCGACCGGCGGCATCCGGCAGGCGGCCGCGGCCGGCCAGCTGATTGTCTTTCAAGTGCGTGATCTTGGTGGTTCCTGGAATCACCGCCGTCACCGCCGGGTGCGAGATGTTGTATTTCAAAAAGAGCTGCGCCCAGCTGGTCACATCGTAGTCGGCCGCCCAGGCCGGCAGCGGCTTGTCCTTCACCTTCGACAGCACATTGCCGCGCCGGCCGCCGAGCGGCACATTGACCAGCACCGCCATGCCCTTCTGTTGCGCGAGCGGCAAAATCTTCTCCTCGGCGCCGCGGTTGTCGATGGAATAATCGACCTGGATGAAATCGAGCTCGAGGCTGTTCATCGCCTCCAGCATCTGCGGATACTGATCGTCGGTGGACGTAGTGATGCCGACGTAACGCACCTTCTTGGCCTGCTTCCATTGCAGCAGTTTCGGGAACAGCGTGTCGATGGCGTTGAAGTTATGAATCTGCAACAGATCGAGGCGGTCGGTCTGCAGACGCTGCAACGCCAGCTCGAGCTCGCCGTCGCCCGACGCGGGCGCGCCGCGAATCGGGGTCTTGGTCGCGAGGAAAATCTGATCGCGATTGCCCAGCTCCTTGAGCAGCTTGCCAATGACCACTTCGGACTCGCCGTAGCTGCGCGCGGTGTCGATCACTTTGGCGCCGAGCTTGGGAAAGCCCTGCAGGACCTCGCGCCGCGCAGCGATGTCTTCATCGGAAGTGACGCTGTACTGATTGGTGCCGAGGCCGACCACCGGCAACTTCTCGCCCGTGGACGGGATCGCTCTGGTGATGAGGGCGGAGCCGCCCGACTTCGCAGGCGTGTCCGCGGCTTCGACCATGCCGCCCATTGCAAGACCAACGCCCGCGGCAACGCCGCTCTTGAGCACCGTCCGACGCGTGATCACTGAACTCACACCGACCTCCACTCGATCCCCACGGAATCTCGATTCACTACCTATACGGCAGCCGGTTGACGTCTGGCTGACCGGAAGCTGACCGCATGCTGACGCGCGAGCATTAGCTGAACGCCCGCACGGGACCGCGTTTATGACGGTCACGCGCGAGCACTGTCAATAACAGCCCAATCAAATCGACTGCATCCGACGACAGGCACATTGCCGAATATCGTCGCTAAGGAGCAGTCGCTCTCCCACCGACAGGATTCATTGCAGATGCCCAAAGACAGGCGATCGACGAGAGCAGCGGCGGCATGGTCGGCGGTCGCGGTGACGACCACCTTGCTGGCCGTGGCGCTGATCGACGCTCCGAATCCCAGTGCCGCCACCGGCAATCTCGTCAGCACGGCGATGCAGCCCAGGCTGTCTTATGCCCCGAGCACGGCGCCTCGCGCGCTGGTGAATCCGGGATCGATCTCGAACTCGAACTCCGGTCGTCACTGACCCAACTTGCTTTCCCGGAAGCCATCGTCGCGGGGCTCGCGGCGGTGGCTCTTTTTTTGCGCATGGTCAGTAGAATCCCGGGTCCGTTCATCTTCGGGACGCCACAAAAGGACTCTCAATGCGCACGCCCCCACTGACGACCAGGTTGCTGAGCGCCACCTTGCTGGCCCTGCTCAGCACTGCAAGCCTCGCCGATAGACCGCAGCAGCCCGAAAGCTGGACTGCCTCGAACGGCGCCGGCGCGCAAATCTCCGCCGCCACCAGCATTTCCAAAGAGCGACTGGCCCGCATCGACGCGCTGATGAAGCAGTATGTCGACGACAACCTGATCGCAGGCGCCGTCGCTTTGATCCTGCAGAACGGCCAGCCCGTGTACGAGCACGCCGAAGGCTGGGCTGACAAGGAAGCCGGCACGCGCATGACCACGGACACCATCTTTCGGATCGCCTCGCAGACCAAGGCGCTCACCAGCGCGGCCGTCCTGCAGTTGCAGGAGCAAGGCAAGCTGGTGGTCACCGATCCGGTGAGCAAGTACATCCCCGAGTTCGCCAAGACCACGGTGTACGACAAGGACAAAGGCGCAGCCGTGCCTGCCACGCGCGCCATCACGTTGCGCGACTTGCTGACACATTCGGCCGGCATCTCCTACGGCACGCAACCCGAGATCGCATCGCTGTATGCGGAAAAAAATCTCGGCCCCAAGGCCGGCATGGGCTGGTACACCGCCGATAAAAACGAAGCGACCTGCACGACCATGGCGCGACTCGCATCGTTGCCGTTCGTCGCGCAACCCGGCGCCGAATTCGTGTATGGCTATAACACCGATATCCTCGGCTGCGTGGTCGAGCGTGCCTCGGGCATGCCGTTGGATGAATATTTCCGTACTCACATCACACAGCCGCTGGGCATGCGAGACACGCACTTCTTCCTGCCCAAAGAACAGCGGCGCCGGCTCGCAGCTGTTTACTACACAGGCGCGAACGGCAAGATCGCACGCGCCGCTGACGACGCGAAAGGCCAGGGTGACTATGTGGATGGCCCACGCAAGAACTTCGCGGGCGGCGCGGGCCTGCTATCGACCGCGCGCGATTACGCACGTTTTCTTGAAGCCATTCGCAATGGCGGCGCGCTGGGCAACGCGCGCATCCTGTCACCGCGCAGTGTCGCTCTCATGACCACGGATCAAGTTGGCGATATCTACAAGCCACGAATGGGCTTTGGCTTCGGCTTCGAAGTGGTGGAAGAATTCGGCGCGGTCGGTTTGGAAGCGCCGGGCAGCTTCGGCTGGGGCGGCGCCTACGGCACCAGCTATCGCGTCGATCCCACCTCGGGTCTGGTGGTGGTGTTGATGATTCAGCTCATGCCGAATGGCACCGACTTCCGCGAGAAGTTCGCGAACCTGGTGTACCAGTCGCTGCTGCCCAGCGAATAATCGCTCGAGGCTAGTAATCGCTCGGAAAGAGCGCAATCAACGAAATCGCCACACAGGCCTGCGCCAGCGTGGCGGGGTTTCTTTCCTGCCGCAACGCGCCCAGCGTTGCGGCAAACCCCTCGGCGAGATCGACCTTGGGCTGCCAACCCAGCAGCGCCTGCGCCTGCCTGGAATCGAACGCTGCGTCGTTCAAATAAAAATCCATGCGCCGACGATAAATCGGCGGTTTGATCTTCAGCATCTTGCACGTGTCCTCGACCACCGCGGCCAGCGCCAGCATCGGCCCCAGCGGCAGACTCGGCCCGAACGCGGAGCGATTCGCGACCTGCGCGATGGTTTCTAACATTTCCCGCAGCGGCACCGCCTTCGGTCCCGCGACGATCAACTCACGATTGGCCGCCAGCGGCGCCGTGCATGCACGCAGGAAAGCATCGGCCAGATCGGTGACATAGATCATGTGGCGACGGCCCTCGCCACGACCGAACAACGGGAAGCGCCCCTTGGCCACCGAGCGAAACAGTTTCAGCAAGCGCTCGTCGCGCGGACCGTACACCGCCGTGGGTCGCAGGATGACGTATTCCATGCCGGCGTCACCGGCGATCTTCCGCACGCGTTCGTCGGCCGCAAGCTTGCTGCGCTCGTAGCTGTTCCAGGGTCGGATGGGTGTTTGCTCGTCGATTGTGCCCGGCACGCGCTGACCGTAGATGCCAGCAGTGCCACAGTGAACGAAGCGTTTGACGCCAGCGGCAACTGCGGCCTCGACCACGTGGGTGGTCCCCTGAACATTCATGCGCTCGAAGTATGCCTCGTCGGCGCCCGACTCGCGGAACGCGGCGGCGAAGTGACAAACGCAATCCACGCCAGTCATCGCGCCGGCGAATGTTTCAGGCTTCAGAATGTCACCGCGCTGTAATCGCGCGCCGCGCGCGCTCAAACGCGAAATCTCGTCGCTATGCTTCGGTCCGTTGCTGCGATACAGGCCGAGCACTTCATGCCCCTCCGCCAAGGCACGCTCGACGAAGTGCGCTCCGATGAATCCGGTAGCGCCAGTCACGAACATCCGCATATATGGCCGCCGATATTGTTAGAAACGCGTTTGCAAGATTTATACGCGACAGACCCCAATGCACGAGCGGGCCGGTTCGTTCCCTGCGCTCGAAAATATTTGTGCACACACAGGGCGCACTGCGCAAAGCAACATCGGCGTTGCTATTTGATCAGAAGCGGTTTACATCCCTTGTCAGGCCCACCGCTTGGGAGTGAGTTATGGACAACAACAACGGTTCTCACACCTTTTCCCGCGCCTCGCTGTCGGTGTTATCGGTGTTGCTTGCCAGCACCGCGCCGGCCCAGGAAGCCAATCAGCAGGGCAGCCAGAACGCCGCCGACATGGAACGGATCATCGTCACCGGCACTCGCGTCGCGAACCGCTCGGCCCTGGACACCGCGGTGCCGGTCGATGTGGTCAGCGGCGAACAGTTGGAGAACCTGGGTGTCACCGAAGTGAGTCAGGCGCTGTCGGTGACCGTGCCGTCCTTCAACTTTCCGCGGCCGGGCCTGGCCGACGGCACCGACACCGTGCGGCCGGCCACGTTGCGCGGCCTCGCTCCCGATCAGACGCTGGTGCTGGTGAATGGCAAACGTCGCCATCAGGCGGCCCTGGTCAACATCAACAACAGCATCGGCCGCGGCTCCACGGCGGTCGATTTGAACACCATCCCGAATGCCATCATTCAATCCGTGGAAGTATTACGCGACGGCGCCTCGGCGCAGTACGGCTCGGACGCCATCGCCGGCGTCATCAACCTGCGACTCAAGACCGATGCGGACGGCGGTGACGCCGGGGTCACCTACGGCTGGCGTGAAACCAGCTACGACGTGCTGGTTCGGCCGATTCCGGCGCCCAATCCCACGTGGTCCGCGCCGTCGCGACTCAGTCGTGATCTGAGCGACGGCGAAACATTGACCGTGTCGGCCTGGAAGGGCCTGCCCATTGGCTCCACCGGCTCGGTGGTGATCGCGGCCGAATACAAAGATCAGGAGCATACCGAGCGCGGCGGCTACGATACCCGCCAGCAGTATCCGCTGGTGAACGGCCAATATGATCCGCGCGAGCTCACTTTCGATCGTTTCAATTCCTGGTACGGCGAGCCGGAGATGGAGCAGAAGACGCTGTTCGTCAACGCCGAATACGAAGTGGCCAGCGGCGCGACCGTGTATGGCTGGGCGAGCTATCAGGATCGCGACGCGCTGTCGGCGGGCTTCTATCGCATCGCCAGCGACGTTCGCAACACCATCGAAATCTATCCGGACGGCTTCCTGCCGTTGATCGCGCCGGAAGTGATCGACCTGTCGGCCGCATTCGGCGCGACCTGGCGCCTGGGCGAATGGAACATGGATTCTTCGCTGAGCTACGGCCGCAACGAGATGGATTATCGGATCCGCAATACGCTGAACCGCTCGCTTGGCCCGGCCAGCAAAACGACCTTCGACTCCGGCGGCTTCGACTACGACCAGTTGACCCTGAACGTTTCCGGCGTGCGCACCGTGGATGTCGGCCTGGCCTCACCGCTCAACATCGCCATCGGCGTGGAAGCGCGTCGAGAAACATTCGGCATCGACGCAGGCGAGCCCGACTCGTATCGCAATGGCGGCGTGCGCCTGCCGGACGGCTCGCCAACACAGTCGGGCGCGCAGGTCTTCCCGGGGTTCCGTCCCGAGAACGAAGTCGACGAAGACCGCACCGCTGTCGGCGCGTACATCGACCTGGAAGCCAATCTGACGCAACAGTTGCTCGCATCGGTGGCGTTGCGTGGCGAGAGCTATTCGGACTTCGGCGAGAATCTCGCCGGCAAGCTCTCGCTGCGTTATGACTTCACCGAACAATTCGCCTTGCGCGCGTCGGTACAAAACGGCTTCAAAGCGCCGTCGTTGCAACAGCAGTACTTCTCGACCACCTCGACCAACTTCATCGGCGGCATCCCGTTCGATATCGCCACCTTTCCGGTGAACGATCCGGCCGCCATCGCTCTGGGCGCGCAGCCGCTCGACGCCGAAGAATCGTTGAACTATTCGCTGGGCGCGGTGGCCCGGATCGGCGATCTCACGCTCACCATCGACGCGTATCGGATCGACATCGACGACCGCATCGTGCTGTCGGAAAACCTCACCTCCGGCGATGTCATCAACTATCTGACCAGCCTCGGCTTCATCGGCATCGGCGGCGGCCGCTTTTTCATCAACGGCGTGGACACCGAAACCGAAGGCGTGGACGTGGTGCTGACCTACCCGCTTACCACCGACGCGCTGGGTCGCTTCGACTTCACCTTGACGGCAAACTACAACTCCACGGATGTCACCAGAGTACCGACAACGCCCCAGCTGTCGGCGCTGCCGACCCCGCCGGTGCTGTTCAACCGCTTCAACGTATTGAGCTACGAGGAAGGCACGCCGGAAGATAAATACGCGGCAGCCATCAACTGGACGCTCGGTGGCTGGGGCGCCACGCTGCGCGCGACGCGCTATGGCGAAGTGTTGTCGCCCGATCCGAATCCGGCTCTGGACGTGGTGCTGTCGCCCACTACTTTGGTCGACGTCGAAGCGCGCCTGTCAGTCACCGACCACATCAAGGTGGCGATCGGCGCCGACAATGTCACCGACGAGTATCCGGATCCGCTGCCGCCGGCGAACAATCTCACCGGCACGCAGTCGTTCTCCAACTACTCGGCGTTCGGCCGCTCCGGACGTTTTGTTTATGGGCGTCTGACGTACAGCTTCTAACTGGAGCTCTAACGGGTCGCCACTGCGACGGCTGCGCAGGCCATCGCGGCGCCTGTGCCGCGATTGATTCTGCGTACCGCCGTGGCGCTCTTGAACACCTGCCGAGCGCGGGCGGCGAGCAAGACGTACGCGCCAAGCGTCAGCGGCAACAGAATCGAGATGGCCACGACCATTTCGACAAAGCCCAGCAACGTCAGTTGCTCCAAGGACACGACCGTGGGCAACAGCGCCAGGAAAAACACCATGGTCTTGGGATTGGCGAGCGTCAGCGCCAGGCTGCCAAGGAACAGCTGGAACGGCTTCTGACCGCGATCCAGATCGGGCGCCTGATCGGCCGCTACGGCCGGCGCGGTCCACAGCTTGTAGGCCAGAAACAGCAAGTATGCTGCGCCCGCGTACTTCACCACGACGAACACGGCCTGCGCACTCTGCGCCAGGGCGGCGAGCCCGGTCGCTGCAAATGCAAACCAGATGAGATCGCCGACCAGAAAGCCCGCGATGAACGCCGGCGCGCCACGCGTACCGTTCGCCAGCGATCGTGCGATGACCGCGGCGACACCCGGGCCCGGCGAAGCCACGGCAAGACAATAGACCGCGCAAAAAACCAGAAGCCCATACAAAGACATATCGCGCCTCCTGCCAGGTTCGAGTCATCCAGATGTCGATTCATCCCGGATGCGAGTCCTCCATGCGCAGGAGGATTCACACAGCCATTTCGCGGTGAGCATACCAAATGATCGCCGCGCTCACTCGCCGGGCCACTCGACACCGATGTAGCGCAGATGATCTTTTCAGTTGTGTAACAGCGCGGCTCTCGGATATCCGTGGTGACTGCGCTGCCCAGCGGGGAATACTCTTTTGCTTGCGGGTGGCGCGAGCTGACGACTCACTCGCAGGTACGCGAGCTTCGCGTCATCTCATGGAGTCACGGGGGGAACGATCATGAACACTGTGGCTGGTTACTCAAGGACGATGCTGACGCTGGGAGCATTGCTCGGCGTCACGCTAGGAGGCTGCGGTAGCAACGGCAACGACAGATTGCCCAAGGCGGTGGTCCAATCGTTCGAGCAGTGCTTCAACGCCGACGATCTGGACAAGTGCGTGAATCTGTTCGATGACGACGCACAGATCCTGCCCGAGCGGGGCCCGGCCGTGGCCGGCCGCGAGGGCATCGAAGCGTTTCTGAAGGATCAGATGACGCCGGTGGTGTCCTTCAACACCGAGTCCGACATGAGCCTGGTGAGAAACGATATCGCCATCGAGCAAGGGCACTACAAGGTTCGCGACGTACGGCGCGGCTCGGACGTCGAGGAAGGCAAGTACATGCACGTCTGGCGCAATCGCAATGGCGATTGGAAGCTATATCGGGTGATGTACAACACCGACGTAGCGCCGGACACCGCAGTGTCCGTCGCCGCTGCTGACCAGGAGAGCGAGCCCGGCTGAGCGCCCGGCCCGCCGCTACATCGGGCCCGCTTCGAAGTCGCTGCGAACGTCGATCGAGGTGGTCCGGGACAATGGCTCGCCGTTGTGAAAGACGGCGGCTTTGATCACCGTTGTCTTCGGCACTTCGAGCACGTCCATATACACGGTGGATCGGCCGGTCGGCTCGGCGCCGTTCACGGTGTAGCGGATTTCTCCCAACGGCGCCTGCTTGGCGAGCTCGATCGAAACGCGATCGCCCGACTCGCCGCGCTTGATCGCCATCGCGCGAAACGCCGCGTCGCTGAAGCGGACGCCGAGCCGCGAATAACGGCCCATCATGGTCACCAGGCGCTGCTGGAAATCCGCCCAGCGCTGCTCGGAGGGTGGCGTCCAGCCGATCTCGGCCAGAGCAGCGGCGCGCGGAAAAGTCAGCGACTCGATCTCCTGCTCGTTGCCATCCGTGCGCGTCCAGACGTTGGCGTGAACGCCGATCAAGCGGCTGCGATCCTGCGCCGACAACGCCGCGGGCGCGGGATCGAAGCGATACACCTCGGCGAGGCTGAGAAAATCGCCGGCCTTCGCGTACTGATTCGGCGCCGCCTGCGGACGATCGAAACTCAGCAGGCTCGCCGAAGAAACGATCACGTCGTGCCCCGAGGCCACCGCGCCCAACGCGCCGTCGAGACCGTGCGCGGTCATGATCGTCGAGTCCGGCACGCCGCCGCCGAATATGCTGTCCCACCCGACGATGCGCCGGCCGTGCTTCTGCGTGAGCTGACCGATGCGCTCGAAGAAGTAACGTTGCACGCCCGCTTCGTTGACGATGCCCAGCTCACGCATGCGGGCTTGCACGCTGTTCGACTGCCGCCACGGGTCTTTGGGAACGTCGTCCGCGCCGATGTGAATGTAGGGGGCCGGAAACAATGCGGCCACCTGCGCGAACACGGCGTCGAAGAAAGCGAACGTTTCCTCTTCGATGTTATACAGGCTGCTCGCGCCGCCTGGCGCATCGGCGGCTCGCAACAAGGGATACGCCGTGACCGCGGCTTTGGCATGTCCCGGCATCTCCAGCCCCGGGACGACCATCACATTGCGAGTGGCCGCGTGCATCACCACCTCGCGCACGTCCGCCTCGGAGTATGAGCTCAGGCCGCGGGTCAGCTTGGGATATTTCGGCACCTGCAGGCGCCAGGCCTGATCGTCGACCAGATGCCAGTGCAGGACGTTGAGCTTGTGAAGCGCCATGACATCGATGTAGCGCTTGATGAACTCGACCGTCTGATACTGGCGCGCCGAGTCCAGCAGCAGCCCGCGCCAACGCAGGCGGGGTGCGTCATCGATGCGAACTGCCGGGATGCGTACTTCCGGCGCGACATACGAGTGCACGCTCGCCAGCTGCCACAACGTGACCGCGCCGTTGAATAGGCCACGGGCATCCGCGGCTGAGACCAGCGCCAGCCTGGACGTCACATCGATTTGATACGCTTCGGGGTCCGCGCTGCTGCCGCCTAGTGCAAAGACCACCGAGCGCTTGGGCGCGTCCTTGACGGTTCCGGGCACGATCACGGGGCGTACGCCGCGCGTGCGCTCCAATAATTCACCAAAATAGTGCGCCGTCGTCCGCGCCGGCTCGCCGCCTTCCCAGACGATCTGAGTCTGCGCTTCGAGGGTGAACGAGCCGCCCTGCGCAGTCACGCTGGCGGGCCACGGAATGAGGGAAATCTCGGCAGGACGCTCGGCGGCGCCCGCGCCTGCGGCCAGGCAAAGCAATACCCAGAAAGCAGCGGTCAGTCTGCTCGTCATTATGTTTCCTCCCGACGTCATGCGCGTGCGCAAGCGTTCTGTTTCGCCAGCTACATGCAGGAGCCATGCCCGCTCCTCGATCTCACAATTCTTAGGTGGCGGCGCGGACCTCTCTTGACTTAAATATCGGCAGCAAGGGGGATGAACAATGCACGCCAAAGCTGCGCATCGCGCTGTCGCACGGAGAGCCTGGGGATTGCTGGCAGCGGTGGCGCTATCCGGGGCGCAGGCCGCCATGGAGGCGCCTCATCCCGGCCAGGCCGTCTACGAACGCAGCTGCGCCGCTTGTCACAACCAGCCCGAGGCCACGCGCGCACCGTCGTTGGACACGCTCAAGGCCATGCGTTACCAGACCATTCTGTATGCCTTGAATGAAGGCAAAATGAAAGCCCAGGCGTCGATGCTGAGCGCCACTCAGAAGGCGGCAGTGATCGATTTTCTGGTGGGCCGCGAAGCCACCTCCGATGAATGGCTCGGCCACGCGATGTGCGCGCCGGAGCGTCGCATCCCGAAGCTGGATGACCCGGCAACGGTCATGGGATTTGGCTTCGACCCGAAGAATCATCGCCGGCTGAGCGCCGCGCAGAGCGGGCTGCGCACCGCCGACATGCGCACTCTCGAGCTCGCGTGGGCCATGGGCTTTCCGAAGGCGACGCAAATGCGTTCGCAACCGGCCATCGTCGGCACGACTTTGTTTCTGCCGGTGGCCGATGCGCAGCGGCTGTTCGCCATCGACATCTCCGCCCAGCCCTGCGTGCAATGGGTTTACTGGCACGCAACACCGCTGCGGACCGGCGCGGCGTTCGGGGAGTTGCCGAACGGTCGCAAAGTCGTGGTGTTCAGCGACATCGCATCCAAGGTTCATATGCTGGACGCGACCACCGGCCAGGCGCTGTGGATTCAGCACGTGGGCCTGTACCCGCTGTCACTCACCACCGGGACACCTGCGCTTCACGGCGATCGCGTGTACGTGCCGATCTCTCAATATGAGATTTCCCTCGGCGGCAACGACGATCACGAGTGTTGTCGCACGCACGGCGCGGTGACGGCGCTCGACGCCATGACCGGCAAGCCGATCTGGACCGCGCACACCATGGAAGAAGCCAGGCCCGTGCGCGATCGCGGCGACGGCAAGATGATCTTCGGCCCTTCAGGCGCGCCGATCTGGACTTCGCCCGCGATCGATGCGAAGCGCGGCGTCCTTTACGTCGGCACCGGTGAGGCGACTTCCGAACCTGCAGCGCCGACCACCGATGCGATTCTCGCCATCGATCTGAAGGACGGCCGCATTCGCTGGTCGTTCCAAGCCACCGAGAACGATATCTTTCTCACCGGCTGCGTCCGCAATCGGGACGGCCTGAACTGCCCGAAAAACTCCGTGCATCGTGATGTCGATTTCGGCGCTTCGGTGATCATCGCGCAACGCGCCGACGGTTCCGATGTGCTCCTCGCCGGGCAGAAGTCAGGCACCCTCTGGGCGCTCGACCCGGATCGCGACGGCAAACTGGTGTGGCGGCAGGACTTCGGCGAGGGTTCACCGCTCGGCGGCATTCATTGGGGCATCGCTTATGACGGCACGCGCGTGTTCGCGCCCATCAATCGCCCCTACGCCTCCGCCACCAAGGCGGGCTCGCAAAAACCTGGATTGCATGCGGTGCGTGTCGACACGGGCGCGGTGGAGTGGTCGTATACAGCAAAGCCGGATTGCAGCGGCAAGCGCGCCGAGCTCGTGAAGGCCTGCGCAACGAACATCGGTTTCTCCGGCGCGCCCACCGTGATCGACGGTGCAGTTGTGAGCGGCAGCCTCGATGGCTTCGTCCACGCATTCGATGCAAAGACCGGCGAGCTGCTGTTCAAATTCGACACCGCTCGCGCTTTCGACACTTTCAACGGCGTGCCCGCAAGCGGCGGCGCGATCGACAACGCGACCATCGTCGCGGCCAACGGCATGTTGTTCGTCAGCTCGGGCTATGGCTTGTTCGGTCAGATGCCGGGCAACGTGCTGCTGGCGTTCCGGCCCAAAGCAAAACAGATTCCGGCCACGCCCTCGCCCTGAGCGGCGCTCAGGTCTTTCGCAAGAAACGCTCGTACACGCCGAGAAAATGCTCGGCGGCCAGTTTGGTGTTGGTGCGCCAGTCGTCGCCGGCCGCGTGATCGGCGCCGTCGGTCACATACTTCACGGCGGTGAATGGAGCGCGCTCGAACCAGCATACTTTGGCCAAGGCATAACCTTCCATGTCGACCACATCGCATTCGACTGCGCCTTGCACGATCACGAACGAATCGCCGCTGCCGCACACACCGCGCGGCAAATGTTCGAACATCGGCGGGAACTCCAGCCGCGCGGGAATCTCATCTTCCAGCGGCGTGACGCCGAGGGCGAAACCGAGGCCGCTGACATCCATGTCCCGCTGCACGAAGGCATGACATTCCAGCACCGTGCCGGTCGCATGCACTCGACTGCCCACGGTGCCGAAGTTGATCACCTGCGGCATGGGCGCGCCTGCATGCGCATAGGCGGCGAGCCGACGCGTCAACGCGTAAGCCGCGTTCACTTTGCCAACGCCGGTATACAACACTGGAATGTTGGCGCGCTCGAATATGCCCTGGCTCTCGAGCGGCAGCGCCATCACCAGCAATGGATTGGGAAGGTCGTGTAGCGTTGGATGCGACATGGTGGCTGCATCATAGCGCGCGGGCAAAGCCACGGCCGTACAATAGCGGCACACGAACAATGGGGAGCGTTATGGCTTTCTGGAATCGCCGCAAGAGTCTCGAGTCGGTCAGCGCCCGGCAGTCGCACAGCGCGCTGCGGCCTACGTTGGGCTGGCCGCATCTGATGTGTCTGGGGATCGGAGGCATCGTTGGCACTGGCATTTACACTTTGATCGGCGTGGGCGCGGGGCTGGCCGGACCTGCCGTGATCCTCTCGTTCGTCGTGGCGGGCCTGGTGTGCGCGTGCGCCGCGCTGGCGTACACAGAGATGTCGACTATGATGCCGATGGCTGGCAGCGCCTACACGTATAGCTATGTGG
This sequence comes from Steroidobacter gossypii, assembly GCF_016801985.1. Lineage (GTDB taxonomy): Bacteria > Pseudomonadota > Gammaproteobacteria > Steroidobacterales > Steroidobacteraceae > Steroidobacter > Steroidobacter gossypii. Next base: position 145,228 of record NZ_JAEVLS010000005.1, read on the forward strand.
CGCTCGGTGAGTTGCCCGCCTGGTTCGTGGGCTGGACGTTGATTCTCGAGTACACCGTCGTGTGCAGCGTCGTCGCCGTCGGCTGGTCTGGCTATGCCGGCGGCTTCCTCCGTTCGGTCGGGGTGGACTTCCCAGAAGCGCTGCTCGCCGGCCCGGCCGCGGGCGGCGTGATCAATGTGCCCGCCATCGTGATTGCGCTGGCGGTCGCCGCATTGCTCGCCCTGGGCTCGCGCGAAAGCGCGACGGTGAACATGATCCTCGTGTTCGTGAAGTTGGCGGCACTCGCCACTTTCATCGCACTGGCCATTCCGGCCTTCGATGCGAACAACTTCGAACCGTTCGCGCCTCATGGCTTCGGCGCCAAGGAAATCGGCGACGCCAAGTACGGCATGATGGGCGCAGCCGCGCTGATCTTTTTCGCGTTCTATGGTTTCGATGCGGTGTCCACTGCCGCCGAAGAAGCGAAGAATCCCGGTCGCGATCTGAAAATCGGCATCGTCGGCTCCATGGTCGCCTGCACGCTCATCTACATGGTCGTGGCCGCCGCCGCTATCGGCAGCACTCGCACGGATGTGCTGGCCGCCAGCTCCGAGCCGCTTGCCATGGTGTTACGTGGACTCGAGCACCCCGGCGCCGCCCGGTGGATCGGCATTGCCGCGGTGGTAGCGCTGCCGACTGTGATCATGGCGTTCATGTATGGCCAGTCGCGAATCTTCTTCGTGATGGCGCGTGACGGGCTGTTACCCGAACGACTGAGCGCGGTGAGCGAAAGCTCCGGAACGCCGGTGTTGATGACGATGGTCACTGGCGTGATCGTCGCCATCATTGCAGGCTTTCTGCCGCTGCAGCGAATCGCCGAGGTCGCCAACGCGGGCACGCTGGTCGCGTTCATCGCTGTCGCGATCTGCATGCTCGTGCTGAGAAACAAAGCGCCCAACGCACCGCGCCCGTTCCGCACCCCGGCGGCGACGCTAGTGGCGCTGGGCGCGATCATCGGTTGCGCGTATCTGTTCTCCAGCCTGCCTCGAGTGACGATCTATACGTTCCTGATCTGGAACGCGATCGGCATCGCGGTGTATTTCATCTACGCCCGGCACCAGAGCGGTCTGGCTCGCGCGTGAGGCCTATCCGTTACTCGGCGGATGAGGGCTTCGCCGAGTAGCGGAATATATACTTCATGGCGTCGCCCACGGTGCTGGCCCACACGGACCACGCGTGGGCGCCATCGACGATACGCAGCTCGGCGGGCTGCTTGTTGGCTCGAAGCAGCGAGTACAGCTTGGTGGCCTCGACTTCGATCATGAACTCATCGTCGTCGCCGGAGTTGATGTACATGGGCACCGGCGTCTGCTTCGCCAGATACGCTTGCCACAGTGCTGGATAGTTCATGTCCTTCCACACCTGCTCGTCGAACTGCGGCGTTCCGAACGTACCCACCGAGCGCGCACTCGACGTCGCCGGCGGCAGCGGATCGTAGATCGCCGGCGACAACAGCGCCGCCGCAGCGAACATCTCCGGATACTTCATCGCGAAACGCAGCGAACCGTAACCGCCCATCGAGAGCCCGCCGATCAGCCGACCTTCCCGCGACTTCAACACCCGCCAGTGACTTTCGACATCCGGGATGAGATCCCGAATCACCGCCGTCTCCATTTTCTCCTTCCGATCCACGAACCACGTCACTCCCGCATCCGGCATCACGATTACCGCCGCCGGGATCTCGCCGCTCTCGATCAAAGCGTCCGCCGTGCTTTGGATATTCCCTTGCTCTACCCAATGCCGTCGCGTGCCGTTGTTGCCGTGAAGGAGATACAGCACGGGATAACTCAGTCTCGACGTCTCGTACCCCGTGGGAAGATACACCTCGTAAGCCCAGCTCCGGCCCAGTGCAGGTGACTTGAACTCTCGCGTGACGATTTCGCCCGAAAACGCTGGCGCTGCCATCGCCGCGCACAGGGCGATGACGATGGTCTGGAACACAAAATGAAGCATCTTTGGCATGGGAAGTGAACAGAGCTGACGGTGCGGTCGGAACCGAACTTTACCCCAGCCCTCCGGGTCACGCGATCAAAGAACCGCGCAGCGCTGGTCGGGCCCCGAGGTCCTCCCGGCAGCGTCAGACACCAGCGACCCGAATTCAAGTCCCAGCGCTGAACAACTCAGTCTGCGACGGCTCGGATGACTTGGATGGCGCTTTGTCCTCTTTGACGTTCCGATAGCGGATCACGCCGAAGACCATCTCCTCCCAAGTCTGCTCACCCCACGTAACCTCCCGATTCGGGTCCGGGTTGGCTTTGTTCTGAACGGAGTTATCGAACACCTGGGTGTACACGATGCGCGTGCCGGCGGGCACCGTCAGAGGTTGGGCGAGGTCATAGGTGGACTGCCAGTTGAAGTCATAGACCGGGATATTGATCAGCATCTGCTCGCGACCATCCGGATAGTGAGCCACGAAGCTCGAGGACTTGCCTCGAAAGTGCGCATGTGGATGCAGGCTGTAGATGACTGCGTCCTGATCGAACTTGCGTTCGGCCGTCTCCACGTGAACCTTGGTGTTCGGCGGAATCTTCAGCTTGGTATTGAAGAACACCATGCTCCTGAAGTTGTACTTGGGCGCCTCCTTCATGAAGTACAACCCCATCCGCGTCACATCCGTCAGCACCCGCCCGTTCGGCGTGTAGTGCACCTGGAAATGCAGCTTGGTCTTGGCTGGCAGCAGGATGCCATTGTCCTTCGGCACCTGCAGCGGCTCCGCGCCCGGTACGTAATTGTTCAAGCTGATGTTGCCGCGAGTCTCCCCGCCCGCCGACGCGATGATGTGATGAAGCACCGCGCGCTGCCCGGGCAGAAAGTCTACCGCTCGCACCCAAACATCGCGATCGAGCGGATTGTCGATCTTGATGTTCTGATAAGGAATCGTCCCGGTCGCCGGCGTCGTGAATGGCGGCAGCTCCACGATCAGGTCGGGTTTGCCCAGCGGCCACTCCGGCCAATCTTTCTTCTGCGTCAGCAGCGGATCCGCACCCGTGCCTCGCGGCGAGCCGGCCTCGATCCAATGCACCAACGTTCTGGCCTGCTCCGGCGACAAGCCTCGATCGTTGCTGAACACGTTGTAGTGTGGATCGGCGTGCCACGGCGGCATGCGCTGCGTGCGTACGACTTCACGAATCATCGGTGAGAAGCCGCGAATCATGTCGTAGTTGCTCATCTGCCAGGGGCCGATTCCGCCTTCGCGATGACAGGCCACGCACTTGTCCATCAGCAACGGCGCGATTTGTTTCTCGTACGAGATCTGCGTGTGCGCGCTGCGGTTCTCACGTTCAGGCATCTTGATGGCACAGCCCATCACAGTGGCGCTGGCAAGTGAGAGCTTGCCACCGATGACAGCATCGAGCGCACTGGCGACTCCGCTGGGACTGCCCCGATAAGCGATTTTCCAGCCCTTGGTGTTCACCACGAGAACTTCGCCGTTGTGAGTGAGATTCAGCGACTCGCCGACCAGCTGGGTGGTGTCCAGCATGATGGGCAGCTTGATACCTGCCTGCTTCGCTTCCTTGCCAATGGTCTGCAACGAGTCGCTCAGATTCGAATTGATTGCGAGGAAGGTCACGCCTTGCGGTTCATATTTGCTCTGCAAGGCCTGCACAGCAGTTGCGGCCTGCCGCGACGCCTCGCAGCCGTTGCCCTGAGCGAGCAGCACCACCGCCTTCATGTCGGAAAAGTAATGAAGCTCGTGCGACACCCCGCGATGATCCGTCAGGCGAAAATTGTCCGCGACATCGGCGGCGGCGAACGCATGCGCGCTCAGCAACAGCGAGGAAAGCAGGGTCCCCGCACGATGAAGGTTACTCATGTGACATCCGTTTGACTGGTCGGCCGACAAAGTGAATGGGACGAGCTAGTGTGCGATGGGGCATGCTTTAGTGTCCACGCGCGAACGGGGTCAAAACGCACGCTTAAACGGCGTCTTGATAAATCTTGTATGTCGCTGGCAAGGGCGGTGCGCTCACCTGTCGTTACACTTCGAGCTCGCGTCGCATTCCGAGTCACTACAATGGCGAGGTGGGGATGAATCAGGGACTGCTGAGCGGTATTGCCGTTTTGCTGGCAGTGATTTCGATGACGGCGCACCCCGAGGGAAGCGCACGTTATCAGCCGCCGCGACTCGCGGATGGCGCGCCCGATCTGCAGGGCGTGTGGACCAATGCCACGGCGACACCGATGGAGCGCGCCGTGGAATTGGGGACGCGACGAGCATTCACAGATGCGGAGGCGGCAGCGATCAGCAGAGCGGCGATCGCCGCGGTGGAGGCGGATGCGCGACCCAGCGATCCCGACAAGAAGATCGAAGCGGCGAGCTCGTTGCCGCCGGTGGGCAATTACAACTTGTTCTGGACGGATCGAGGCATGCAGGTGGCGGTCATCGATGGGGAGTATCGAACCTCCATGATCATCGAGCCGCTGAATGGTCGCATGCCTCCGCTTACAGAGGCCGGGCAACGGCGAATAGCGGCGACCAGGATCGGGCGTTCCAACGATGGACCGGAGGGGCGGGCGTTAGGCGAGCGATGTTTGTTGTCGTTCGGCTCGGCGTCGGGGCCGCCGATGCTGCCGGTCATGTACAACAGCTACTACCAGATCGTGCAGTCGCCGGGGTATGTGATGATCCTTGTCGAGATGGTTCACGATGCGCGCATCATTCGTATCGATGATCGGCATGTGCCGGGGAATGTGCGCAAGTGGATGGGGGATTCTGTGGGGCGCTGGGAAGACGACACGCTCGTGGTCGAGACGCGCAACTTTCGGCCGGAGCAGAGCTTCCGCGGGTCGTCGGAGAATGCGGTGGTCACCGAGAGGTTCACTCGGGTCGCGAAGGACAATATCGTGTATCGGTTCACCATCGAGGATCCGTCCACGTTCACGGCCATTATCAAGGGTGAGCTGCCTTTCCAGGCCGTCGATGCAAACATCTACGAGTACGCGTGCCACGAGGGGAATTACGCGTTGCCTGGCATCCTCTCTGGCGCTAGGGAAGAGGAGAAGGCGGCAGCGGAGAGATAGGGCGGCTGTGCACCCCTCGCCTTAGGCGCTGCTCGACGCGCGATTCAACGACTCGCCCGCGTGAGACTGACGATTTTGCCGTCGCGGATGACGACCGCCATCGGCAACTTTCCGGACGTGGGTTGATAGATCCAACGTTCCGTGACCGTGAAATTCCCGGTCTTCACGCGCATGCCGTTGGCGTTGGTGAGGTAGATCTCGTCCTTGGTCACATCGCGACTGATGGGCTGGCCACATTTTTTTACCAGCTCATCCAGCGTCACGGACTCGCTGACGACCCATTTGCCACAGCGCATGGAGTCGGCGTGGGCGACGTCGAACGCGCCGGCTGCGAGCGCCAAGCAGATGATCAAATAGCGGGGATTGCGCAACGAGCCGCGACTCATGTCTGCCTCCATCCATTCGTAGCCGAAGCTTACGGCGAATGACGGAAGCAGAACAGAGTGGCGGCCCGTCGCTGCGACAAAGCCGTTAAGGCAACGGCAGTTTATTCGTCGCGCGCGTAACGGTCGCGGTCGCGGCGGCCGTCGCGTGACTGCATTTCACGTTCGATGTCGAGGTAGGCCTCCGTCACCGACTGGAAGTCCTCAGAAGCATCCCGGCTGTCCGAACGGTCGACTTCATCGCGCATGGCGTGATAGCGCCGCGATACATCGTTGAACGCATCTCGCACGTCTTCATCGGACGAGTCTCTGTCCTCGACAACGCGACGAAATTCGCGGGCCTCTTCGGCGAGCTCACGTGCGTCACGACGGAAGCCCGAGCGCTCGCCGTCATCGCGCGCTTCGTCTTCCAGAGCGAACGCACTACGTTCGAGGCGATTCGCCGAGCTGCTCAGATTGCCGCCCGTGGTGGCGCAGCCACCCACCGCCATCAAACCGATCGTTGCTGCCACTAAAAGATTGTTTCTCATCCTGGTCATGACCCACTCCTGCCTCTGCGGCGGCCATAAATAGATGCCACAGAAACGAGTCGGCCACAGGGTCGGTTCCAGCCGTCAGCGAGGCAGCACGCCGATGGTTTGATATAGCTTCGGCACCTCGTAAAGTTTGCCGTCTTTGATCACCAGCTCGGTGTTTCTGATATCGCCGATATGTCGTGCGGGATCGCCTTCCACCAGAATCATATCCGCCAGTTTTCCAGGCGTGATCGAACCCAGGTCGGCGTCGCGCTTCAGCACTTTCGCCGCATTCAACGTCGCGATGCGCAGCACCTCGGGCGCGGGGATTCCGGCCTGAACATACATTTCCAGTTCACGATGCAAGGTGAAGCCCGGCAGGTTGTCGGTGCCGGCCACCAGCGTGATCCCCGAGTCGTGAAGCAGTTTCACCATTCGCAGCATGGCGTCGGCGGAGTCGCGGTACTGCTGTTCGCTGCCTTTCGGGATGGGCAAGCCGCCGGCGAGCAATTCTCTGCGAATCTGTGGCGGTAGCCTGCTCGCGATGGGCGCGTACGCAGAGCCGATAACGCCGGGTCGATCGGTGAACATGGAGTAGAAGATGGTCACGGTGGGATCGACGACTACCTGCTTGTCCTTCAGCAGCTGCACGAATGCACGCACCTCGCTGGAGTTGAAATCCAGCTTCGCGGCGCGCTCCGCGACGGTGGTGAAGCGAGCCGGGGTGCGAGTGTCTTTCACCTCGTCGAAGAAGAAATTCAGGAACACGAAATTGATGTGCTGCATCTCATTGGCGCCCGCTTCGATGAACTGTCGCGCGGTCATGAATGCAGGCACGTGCCCGCCGACGCGCAGGCCTTTCTGGTGCGCTCGCTTGATGATGGCGGGCACCAGCTCGGGTTGAATGGAGCTGTAGATTTTTACGCCCTGGTAACCCAGCTCTGCGTAGTTGTCGACGGCGTCGCGAATTTCCTGTTCGGTGTCGACCAACACTTTGGTGGGGCCGGCGAATGGGCCAGGGCCGTCGAGGATGCCGGACATGAAAATGCGCGGCCCGATCTCGTCGCCTGCCTCGATACGGCCCTTTCAGCGCGAGCAGTGCGTCAGTGTCACCTGCCATGTCCCGAACCAGCGTCACACCGGCGGCGAGATGCTGGATGCCTTCGTCTTCTCCCAGATGCACGTGCATGTCCGCCAAGCCCGGCAGCAACGCCCCACCCCGCGCGTCGATTCGCTCCGCGCTGGCGGGGATGGTTACTTTTCCGTCGGCGCCGACGGCTCTGATGCGATTGCCTTCGACCAGCACGGTGCTGCGTGGGGTCGACTTGCCCGTCTGCGAGTCGAACAGGTTCGCATTCACGATGGCGAACGCGGCCGGCTGTCGCGTCAAAGCGCCGACCTGTTGCTTGGCGCGAATGTTTGCACGGGCGCTTTGCAGTTCCTGCAGTTTGGGAATGCTGGACTCCCAGCCTTCCCGAATCGTCACGAACCAGCTGCTGACGGTGGCGAAGAAGCTGCCGTCCTGCTCCAACCAGACGACCTCAGGCGCGAAGCCCAGGCCGGAGATCTCGTAGCTGGTCACGCGGCGTGAGCCTTGGTCCGACTGCACTGTCGTCTCGTCGGCGCGCCGGATCGTCGCCTGCCCTTCGGGCAGCAGAGGCAGCGTGTGACCTTTTGCTTGCAACAGGGCGTTCGCGAGTAGTGCGGTCTCTTCCGGGGTTGTTTGCAGGCTGAGGTAATACGGCAGGGGCGTTCAGCTGCTTCTCGCCTTTCTCGGCGTCGTTCTCCCAGCGTGCTACGCCTCGCTCGAGGGTGAAGGTTTCCTTCACGGGGACTTTGAGATAGTCGTTGCCGCTCGTCTGCAACTGCGTGGGCAAGCCGGCGTCGTTCACCTTGATCCGCGCCGTCAGCTTCGGGCCACGGCCGCGATCGTTGAACTCGAAGTTGATTTCCCGGACCCCGTCCGGTGTGACGCTCGATGTTTGTATACCGGCCTTGTTGCCGCCGAGAATGACTGTGTAGCGCGTATCAGCCGCCGCGGCAGTGCTGATGAGCAGAGCGATCAGGGTCAGTACTCGTGACATGCCAGCCCCGTGGTTTTTGAGCAGGAGCGCAGTCTGCCAACTTCGCTTGCTCTTCGCCAAAGGAATAATCGTGTTTCACGAGTATCGACATTCAGGGGATAAGAGGCTCGCGACAGCTAGCCCTATGAACCCCCCGAAAGGCGCCTCAAACCAGCAGCGACAGCTCCTAAAGCGCGACAGCGAGAGAAACGAGATAAGCGCGAATCTCCTCCGCTTGGGCCGCGGTGAGAGTCGAGCCGAAGCCAACCATGCCTTTGTCGGCGCGAGCGCCGTCTATGACGATGGATTTGAAGGTGTCGCGATCGACGATGGCGCTGGAGTAACGCAGATCGGGAATGGCGGTGACGCTCCGAGCATCCATGCCGTGGCAGGCCATGCACACGCGATCGTAATTGCGGCGGCCTGCTTCGATATCGCCACCAGCGTTGGCGCGACGAACGTCCGGCGGACGACGGGCCGCGTTGGAGATCAACGCAGGCAACTCCGCCTTTCCACCTAACTTGAACGCCACCACGCGACCAAAAGCACTCCGGCTCTGCGAACCGCCCCGACCACCGGCGACAGCCACTCCACCGATGCCGGCAAGCGCCGCCACATACTGCTCGCCATCCAGTTCAAACGTCACCGGCCCACCGTGAATCGCATTCTGCACATCCCGCGACCACAAGCGCGCACCCGTGTCCGCAGCGTACGCATTGAACATGCCGTCGACCGACCCCTGAAACACCAGGCCGCCGCCCGTGGAAAGCAACCCGCCATTCCCAGCACGCTCATAGTTCACTCGCCACACCTCACGCTGAGCAACGGGATCCCACGCGAGCAGCATCGCCCCACCCTTGCTCTTCGCCGCGTCCGCCACCGTCTTAGCATTCGCCCCCTCGCGTGACAGCGAGAACGCAATTCCGGTATTCCAAGTACGATCGCGAAACTGAAACGCATCGTCATGTTTGTAATAACTCGACGCTTCCAGCGCCGGGATATACGCCAGCCGGGTCTGCGGACTGAACGTCATCGGATACCAGTTGTGCGCGCCAAGCGGCCCCGGCGACACCATCGCCGGCTCGCGTAGATAACGCGCCTCGGGAACGACCCCAGGCCGTCCCGTCTTCGGATCGAGCCCGGTGGTCCAAGTAACGTTCACATAGTTCCTGGCTTGAATGAATTCGCCAGTAGCGCGATCGATCACGTAGAAAAAACCGTTCTTCGGCGCCTGCATCAGCACCTTGCGGGCCCGCCCCTCGATGCTGAGATCGGCAAGGATGATGTGCTGAGTCGCCGTGAAGTCCCACGACTCCGCTGGCGTCGTCTGGAAATGCCACACATATTCGCCCGTCGCCGGCCGCAGGGCCACGATGGAAGACAGATAAAGATTGTCGCCTTCCCCGTTGGAACGGATGCGATGGTTCCAGGGGCTGCCATTGCCCACACCGATGTACAGCAGATCCAGCTGTGGATCGTAGGCCATCGAGTCCCACACGGTGCCGCCGCCACCGTACTTCCACCACTCGCCATGCCACGTCTTCGCGGCCCGCTCCATCGCCGCGTTCTCGAAGCCATCCTTGGGATTGCCTGGCACGGTATAGAAACGCCACAGCATCTTGCCGTCGCGAGCGTCGTAGGCGGACACGTAACCGCGCACGCCCATCTCACCGCCGCCGTTTCCGATGATCACTCGGCCGTCGATGACGCGTGGTGCGCCGGTGATGGTGTAGCGCTTCTTGGGATCGGTCGTCTGCACCGACCAGGCCGGTTGACCCGTCTCGCGATCGAGCGCGATCAATCGTCCGTCGAGCGTGCCGACGAACACACGCTTGCCCCACGCCGCGACACCGCGATTGACCACGTCGCAGCAGGCATCGATCGCCTTCGCGCCATCGACTTTGGGATCGAAGCGCCACAACTCTCGGCCGGTACGCGCATCGAGCGCAAACACCTTGCTCCACGCGGAAGTGACATACATGACGCCGTCGATCACCAGCGGCGTGGCTTCCTGCCCACGCGTGGTGTCGAAGTCATAAAACCAGGCGAGCTCGAGCTCGCCTACGTTGTTCTGGTTGATTCGAGCCAGCGGGCTGAAGCGCTGCTCGTCGTAAGTGCGCCCGTGAGTCAGCCAGTCGGAGGAATTGCCGGGCGCGGCCAGCAGACGTGACGCGTCGACTTCAGCAGCCGGAGCAGGGATGGAATGAACGAGCGCGACGCCGAGCATCGCCCCCAGAAACGCGCGCTGTACTGCTGCATGGAATGGCCGCACCGACTCCCCCTTTGGATCCGCGCCTTGGGTGACCGGCGCGGTGGGCGGAATCTTATACGGGCGGCCCGGGCTTCAGGCCCGCCGCCTTTTCAAAGAAACGTCATGATGGCCCGGTCTCATCGCCGGACGGGCGGCCCGTCGGGCGGGCGCTTTAGCGCAGCGACTGGCGAGCGATATTCAGAGCCGCTTCGAGGATGTCGGCCATGCTGTCGGTCTTGTTATAGGAGGGCAGATAGACCCACATCTTCACCACGTCGAGCGAGGGCTCGGTCGGCGCGTCCTTTTGCGACTGCGCCCCGACCTCGACCGACAGCGCGCCGCTGCGCAAGAAACTGATCGACATCACTTCCAGCTTCATTCCCAATCCATCCCGTTGTTATTACAGATCCAACGCCAGCTTCGAGCGGCCTTCAGAACTGCGCTTCGAAGCTGAATCCCATGAAATTCACGCCGCCGCCGGTCTCGCTGAACAGACCGAACACGCTCGAGCGGTGCCACACCAGAAAGCCCAGCGAGGCCTCCTCGATGGCGCCGCCGCCCTGGAACAATCCGAACTGGCGTAGCGGCAGATCGATGCTCCACTCCACGTAGTTCATCAACTTCTCCGACTCCGCGCCCTTCTTGGCGAAGTCACGCACCTCGCTCATCGGGATGCGCGTGACGTAGCTGAGCCCTTCACCCAGCCCGAGCCGGACCTGCTTGTCGGTCCACGGCAGCTTCCAGCGATAGTGCGCCTTGATGTACGCCGTCACGCCGTAAGCGTCGTCCTGATAGCCCCGCTCGTCCAGGTACTGCACACCCAGGTTCGCGGTCATCTCCAGCGGCAGCGTGAACAACGTATCGCTGTACTGGTAGCCGTACACCGCGCCGATCAGATAGTTCGACTCCGGAGACGCGTCATAATCGCCGATCACCACCGTCGCCAGATCGGTCTCGGACGACTTGTTCCAATGCACCCGCAGGCTTTGCTCACCCTCGGCGTGCGCCGTCGAGCCGAGCAACCCGGCAATCAATGCAGTGGCGATGAAAAATCGACAAACCACGGGCGTTTCCTCGGTGAGCGGCCAGCAACCGCCGAAATTCGGCGCGCTGCATCTTAGCGACTGGCAGGCTGGCAGGCTGTACGATGAAACCTTAAGCGGCGGTAGTTTGACGCGGACAGAGCCGCGCATATGTGACGTGATCGCCATTCTGTGGCTCCCTGGCGGGCAGCCGCCGATGCGCGCATCATTCATGCATGACCAAGCATCGAAACCCGCAAGCCGAGCAGATGGCGGACGAGTCTATGATCCGCAACCTGCGTGCCCAGGCCGAGGCCATCTGGCCGCAAGAACAATGCTTACTCGAGCGTTATGGACAGCCGTCACGCATCGCTGACATCGGCTGTGGTAGCGGCGAAATCACCTGCCGGCTGGCCGAGCGCTACCCTGACGCCCAGCTCGTCGGGGTCGATATTTTGGAAAGCTCCGTGGCCTATGCGCGACGCGCTCATGCCTCGCTGTCCCCACGCGTGCGGTTCGAACAAGGCGACGCGTTCGAGCTGAGATTCCCGGCCGACGAGTTCGACCTGGTGGTGTGTCGTCACATGACCCAGGCGGTGCCCGATCCGGAAAAGGTCCTGAGCGAACTGTGCCGCATCGTCCGGCCGGACGGTTGGATACACGTGCTCAGCGAGGACTACGGGATGTTGCACATGCCGGCCGGCAGCGTGGATCCCGACCGGCTGTGGCATGAAGGTGTCATCGAATATACCCGTCGCACCCACACCGACGCGCGCATCGGCCGACGCACCTGGTCCATCATGAACCACCTGGGCTTGCAGGATCTGCGCGTCGACTATGTGGTGGTGGATACATTGCGCGTCCCCCGCCAGACTTTTGGCGCCATCCTGGGCGCCTGGCGCGACGGTTATACCGAAGCGCTGGCCGAGCACAGCAAGCTGAATGAGAATGAGCTTCGTGCGCTATTCGATCAGATCGTGAGCGCCATTCTCGATCCCGCTCAGTACGCGGTGTGGCACATTCCCATCGTCAGCGGGCGCAAGCCGGCTCAACGTTTCCAGCCGTAAGCCAGCTCGAAGCGCAGCCCGAGCACCCACGAATCGTCCAATGTGACATCCGTGCCGGGCATGGGCTCGAACGGCCGGGCGACTTCCAGCCCCTCATCGCGATAGGTCAGCTCCCAGGCGGAGCGGTGCTGGAAGCCCGGCAGCTCGTCGCTGCGCTGACGGCCGCTGTCATCCTCTTGTTCGTGGTAGTACGCAGCATATTCAGCCACTGTTGGCGGCGCTTCGAGCTCGTCACCTTCGACCACGAACACCTGGTACGACGGCTTCAGAGTACGCAACGTTTTAATAACAAACGAAGTGGCGGTGTCGACCGCGGCAGTGACATCGAGCCGGACGGTCTTTGGAGCTGTGGCGGGGGCGCGCTGGCAATTCTCGCAAGCCTGCGCCGGTGAACTGACGATCGCTATAAGAAAAAAGGCCGCCCCTTGCGCGGCGGCCGAAATGCGACCCATCGTCACACTCCCACTGAATGTCTCTATGTAACGGCACCGCGCACGCCTGGCTCAAGTGTCGAACCGTGCATGTGGGCATCAGATATTCCCTGAAGCGCCGCGCCGGATTTCGGTCAGTAGCGGTCCTCATTGTGTTGACAACGCAAACGGACGAGGGACAATTTGGCCACGGCGTCGTGCGCGTTTGCGTAGGAAGTAGGATGGGACAGCACACCCAAGGACCTTGGATCGTCAGTCTCGATCCGCGTTACCCCAGCGAACCCTGCATCGATGCGGTGGTCGACGGGGTGGTCTGGCACGTCGCTCTATGTCATAACGCCGCGGGTCCCGACGAGGGCTGCGCCGAAGCCAACGCCCGCCTGATCGCCGCCGCGCCCGAGCTGCTCGCCACGCTCAAAGACGTTTTGCCGGTCTTGCGCGCCGAGTTGGAAAAACAATCGGCAGCCAGCGCCGGCAAGGAAAACGTCGAATCCATCGGCCTGCGCACCGCCCGCTCGCGCTATGAAGCCGCGGTTTCAGTGCTGGCAAAGATTGACGCGGCCGAACCCTACATCGAGCCGCATTCCGAGCGCTCCTGAGCGAAGCATTCCTAGCTTCACTCCAGCCGCGCAGCGCGAATTGTAACAATTCATCTCGGATTCAGAGTCGAATACAACACTATTAGGCAAACGTCGCACCGATGGAGCTGCGACCCTTTGCGTCCGTAGCGCATCCAGCAGCGAATGTTGCGAACTGTTGCCTGGATGCTCATTACGGTGGCGCGAACTGCCGCGGCCGTCGTTCTCACTGCCGCGCTGACGGTGTGCGGCAACAACTCCCTCGATAAGGACCAGAGCACGTTCCACGTGCGCAGCCTCAACCTGGTGAAGGAGTCGCCTACGCTGGCGGTCGATGTGGACGATGCGTCCATGTTCACTGACGGTTACGGCCGCGCCAGCCGCTTCACTGCCGGTGACCCAGGTCAGCACACGCTCAGCTTCAGCGCGATTCTGCCGCCCGATCGTGACGACGATGAAATCGCGACCCGGGTCAGCGGCGCCTCGGCATACACATTTCTGGCTGGCACCGAATACACCGTGGTGGCTTACGGGACCATGGACGACCTTCGCACCTTCATCATCGAAGGTCTGGATCAACGCGAGCACGTCGAGGACGACAAGCTGGTGCTGCAATTCACTCACGCTTCGCCGGACACGCCGGCGGTGGACGTGTATGTGACCGCGGTGAAGGCCGGCATCACCTCGCGATACTATGTCGACACGTTATCGCTCACCGAAACCTCCGGTCCGCTCGAGCTGTCGCTGCTGCGGGATGACGGCTCTGAAACGGATGAACCTCTCTCGGCCGATGTCGTGATCGAATTGATGGCGGCCGGCACCAGCGACCTGGTGTATCGCTCCGATTCGCTCACGTTCACCGAACGCAATCGCATCATGCTGGCGATCGCCAGCAACCTGGAACTGCTGCCGGTGAGCGCCGTGGCGGATTGATCGCTACACGAACCCCTCCTCACGACGCTCGGTGTTCTCGATTGCCGGTCGCAATTTCGAACACGCGTTAGAAGATCTCGCGCTGCAAGTTGATCCGGGTGGTCTTCGGGTTTCACCTCGATTCCGGTTGGCGACCCAAGGTGCAAGGTGGCGAGCGTCCGGCAACACAGCAGCAGAAGGCCGCATCGATACGATCGAGTAGAAGCCCGTCGCAATTTAACATTTGACGTTTCTGGAGCAACGTCGAATGTTAAATCAAACGGAGTCTCCGTGATCTTCTATGCATCGCACTCGGTTTCTCCCAACTGCCGTCCGCGCCGTGCTCATATTCCTTGCTGTACTAGCCGCGTGCAGTCGCCTCGCGACCGATCCACCAAAAACGGATCGTGGTCATTGGATTCGCAACACGGATCTGTTCGATCGAGCGAAGTAGTGCTAGCTCACGGTGACCGTCGCGTCCTGAAACTGGTACTGTATCCGGACGCCCCGTATCCGTTACTTCGGACTTGACGGGTGCACGCGATCGATGAACATCGCAGCAAGCTGACCGAGTTTATTCTCAGATGAACGAGTCAGAGAACATCCGGTTTACCGAGTTCCTTCGCGAGAAGGCGGCCGAGGCCAAGAGGGACCTCGGCTACAATCCAACGGACTTCCTCAAGATGCTGGGCGCTGACGGCGGTTATGCGACCGTCTCCAGGTTGATTGCCGATAAGAAGCCTTCAACTGGTTTCGTGAAGCTATGGGAACACCGGCGCTTGGACCTTTCAGTCGAAGCACTGGTGCTGGAAACAGAGTGGCGCCGCTTTTTCGAAGAATCGGCGCTCCAGCATGCCGCAGAACGGTTGATTGACGCGGGATATGCCCTGCAGCCATTGGAAGCATCCTCCCGCACGGAAAGGTTGCCCGCCGAGACTCTCAATAAGGCCACGCCGGAGTACATCTGGCGCGCAGTTCAGCAGCTCCTGGCCGGCGATGTTGTGCATTCGTTCGGTCCTTCGACCGATTACGATCTGATCGCCGATGACGGGCGTCGCTTGCCACCAAAGGCAGTGTTTGGCGTGGCGCTGTCCATCGCACTGGCGGGGACCAAGATCGAACCGAAGCATTTCACTGCGGGTGATACGTCCGCGTGCTTTCGCCTACTCAGAGCTGCTGGGTACCAGGTCGTGCCCAAGGGGGCGGCGGGAATCGAGCCCGATCTGGACGTGGAAGCGAACGCCGGATGGACCGAAGGCAAGCCGCGGCTCGTCGCTCACGTAAAGCGGGAGCGAGGCCAAGGAATTGCCCGAGCCAAGAAGGCTCAGCATCGACGTCTGCACGGAAGGTTGTTTTGCGAGCGCTGCAAGCTTGATCCAGTTGAGCATTTTGGAACAGAAGAAGGTGAGGCTTGCATCGAGGTTCATCACGCTGCGACTCACGTCAGGGAGATGGCGGAGGGACACGTGACTACGTTAGAAGATCTTCAGTGTCTGTGTGCAAATTGTCACAGGCTGCTGCATGCGTTGTTACGCGCAGGCAAAGAAGATGTGGCTGGTTCTGGGCGGCAGGCGGTGGGATGAATTGAAGCCGCCAACTGAGCGCAGAAGCCCACGGAACTGAAGTTCAATGACATCACCTCCTGGCAATCTGGTACGAACTATGTCGATGTCGATCAACGTCACCTCAAGCGCATGCAAAGCTCTGCCACGATCGTTGGCCGGGTCACTTCTGCTCCTATTGAGCGCATGTGCGTCGGGTTATCTCGTGAATGGCAGACATGTGAGTGACGAGGAGCTGACTAAGTATCGGTCGGCTTGGGCGGCTGAGACGCCTGCGATTGCAACCACCTCGGCAGTCGCACCGAAGGAGCATCAAGGCATTCTCGATCTGATTGCGACGCTCGAGGCTCAGGGTGGTACGGACGCTCCTCCCTGCCAGGAGCTTGTGCTCACGGAGATCGTGCGCGGGCGGGAAACTGATTATGTGCAGTTCGCCTCGGGACAAACCTTCGGGCCGCTGAGCTTCTACGAGGATTGGCGAGTCCTCGCGTGTGGCCAAAAGCACAGCTGGATCGCGCTCGTCGGACCGCCACCTCGATCGGAATTGCAGGTCGTTTACTCGCGTGCGCCCAACGGTGACTGGATGCAACCCGCGCGGCAGAAGGCAAGCAGCCTAACGAGTAGCGATCCGTAGCGCGAGTCTCTTCTGGCGCCGAGGGGCTATCCGGCCGAGACAGGCGGAGCCACCAGCGGCACCCACAAGGGCCAGAAGTTGCTTCGTGTATCGATCCGTTTAGCCGATTGATTCTCGTCTCGCAGCATTGATCGGCATGGCGCCTGCCGTCCACCACAATCGCCAAGGTCCACGCCGTTGTTTGCGACGTGCAAAGAAACGGATCATCGGGTGCCAGCGCTTCATTGATTCGCAATTCGCAAGCGGTTGACCCGGACCTGCAGTTCGTCCGGTGGCATGTTGTTGATCGCCTGAATGGACTCCTCAGGGGTCAACTTACGGCCGTCGGGGCTCAATGCGCCGCGGCGGCCTTCTTCCATCAGCAGAGGCACCACCGGCACGGACTGGTAGTACTTGTCTTCGCCCAGGTCGCCGATGATTCGAGCCGCTTCGGGCGTGAAGCCGGCGTCGATCAGGAACTGTTGTGACAACTCGATCTTCGCCTCCTTGTCTCGATGCCCGGCCAGCGAACTGTTGCCAAACACCGAGATGCCCACCATCACCGAGCCAATCAACGCACCCGCCGGCCCGGAGGACAGGGCCATCACCACCGTTCCGGTGGCGCCGACCGCGTAGAGGCCGGCCTCGACATGTTTGTAGGGACGATCGGATAACAAAGCATCGACCATTTTCGCGACATCGCCGGTTGCTGAAACCAGCCCGAGCGCGCGATTCCAATTTTCGAACCGCACGTCGGCGCGAATCGAGCGTTGTGTGTCGGCGAAGGAGCTGTCCGGTCCGACAGGCATGCTGCCAGGCCGGTGCATCAGATCGCGCACGTCCTTGGTCAGACCGGCGGCGTCGCCGAATGCGCCGATGGTGTTGGCCCAGCTCTGATCGCTGATGGCATCGCTGGTCGACTTGGCGAAGGTCAGGCCCGCGGCCGCCACGCCCAGGGATCGGAAAGTGATGCCCGCCGGCTGATCCGGATTGAATCCTTCGATGCCGCGCAACGCACTGTCGAACTGCTTGAGCCGCGTCTGCAGCAGAACCTGATTGTCGCCGGGCACATCCACGAGCTTGGAGAGCGCATCGATGGCCTGCTGATATTGCGCGGCGTCCTTGCCCAGCAGATTGGCGTAACGCGAGCCGAGTTGTTCCAGCCTGCTCTTGGCGTTGGCCACGCTGGCCGGATCGCTTCGATCGACCTCAGCGAACACCGCCAGCGCGTTTTGTTGAATCGCGTCCGAGGCCAGGCGTTTGAGGAATTCCGCGCCCTCCTTCGAAACCTTGTTCACGTCGAACAGGCTCAGCATCGAGTCGGCCTTGGCGCCGACCAGGAAGTCACGATCGCGGGAGGCAGCCAAACCGATGGCCTGGAGCACGGAATCGCTATTCGCCAGCTGCTCGAGCTGCGACTGCAACTCGGGGTACGTCGTCTTCACGCTCTCAGGCAGCCCGTTCAAGCCCGCGAGTGTCTCTTTGAACAACTCACCGTGGCCGATCAGACGCTGCTCGAGCTGTTCGAACTTCGCCTTCCACTCCGGACCTTTGCCCTCGACATACTTCTCCACCGCCTTCGCGATAGCGTCCGGCGGCAAGCCTTCGGCGTACTTCAGAACGCGGCCGAGTTCGGCCAGCATGCCCTGGTATTCGGCGATATCCGCCTCGGTGCGTCGCTGCAATGCTTGCGCACCTTCGACAACGCCGCGCAAGACGATGCCGGACTCTTCAGTGCGCCCGCTCGCTTCCAACTGCCGTGCGATTTCCAACGCCAGCGCCGGACTTGCTCCATCGCGGATGGAATTGGAAATGTTTTCGCTCAGGGGCACCCATTGGCCGCGCCACTCGCTCGAGTGCGCAAGATAGGTCATCGCGATATCGCTGATGAGCTGCTGGGCCGCGGGACTATCGCCCAGCGAGCCCACCACACGCGCCATGTTCGTGTACGAACTGCCGCCGTACTTCTCGCCGGCGTACATTGGTTTGACCTCGGCGATCTTCATGATCGTATCGAGGTTCTGCGTCACCACCGCGGCGGCGAGTTCGGGCGGCAGTCCGGACGTGAGCTCCGCCAAACGGCGTGACGCCTCGTTGGCCGGCTGGATCTTTGCCTTGGGATCGCCGTTGTCTTGGAAGTTGGCGTATGGCTCAGCCACCCACGGCTCGACGCGCTCGCGCATCAACGTCGCGAGTTCTGGGCTCGTCGACAGCTGTGCGCGAGCTTCCGGGGAGAGCGACTGCCACTGGCTGTCGAGAATATTGATCACCGCCTGGGCATCGCCGCCGCCTGCCGCGACTCGAAGCGTGAAATCGACTTCGTGCTCGACTCTCAGTTCGTCAACCGCTCCGTTGATGACCTTCACCGTAGCGGGATCGTTGCCATAGCGGCCCGCAATGCTGCTGCCGTAGTGATTGATGGTGCTGGCGTCATATACGGCGCCGGTCGGGCGCGCGCGAAACTCTTCCGCGTATCGCGCCTGCATCTCCGCATGAATAGCGGCTTTCAGCTCTGCGAGCGCCTCTGGCGTCGGCGACTGCTGATACTTCAGGACCGCCGCATCGGTGCGGTCTTTCGGAGTCTGCGCAGCTCGGTCCGCGGGCGCGGCGACGTTCATAACCTCCGGCCTGTGCGAGTCATCGGCGGTCAAGGTCGTGTCGACCAGGTTCTCAACGACGCGCGCTACGGAAGAGATTGCACTGAAGAATGTCATCGCTTCTGCCTCGGTATCCCTAAGACCAAAACCACGCTGATCGAGGAGTGCCCGCGGGGCTGCTCATCCTCCTAGGGAACATACCGGCTTCAGCGCTAGCAGGCGATGCACTTCAGCGCAGGCATAGCGACTGGTAGAAAAATTCGTGGTAGCGCCCGGACGTTTCGGACCGGGCCACGGACCCGGCTTCGAGGAACCTCGGAGATGAACAGCGCTCCGCGACTTGGCTAGGTGACGGGCAGATCTGCAACGAAATCGACGATGGCCTGCAATACAGCGTCTCGATGCGACAACATCACCCAATGCGATGCGCCGGGCAGCTCCGATACACGTGCCCCTTTGAGTTCGGCCCGAAACTTCTCGATCTCGCGTCGCTGCACGGCGTCTCTCATACTCTGCAGCTCACGCAGCTTTTGGCGCAGAGTCATGTCCGTAGCGTCGTGCCACGGCTTGAGCATTCCATCGGGACCGGCAGAGGTCGCATAGATTGCAAGCGCAGGCGCGGTGATGCTGCGATAGTCGGGACTGGAGATGCCGGCCTCGATGGCCTGTATGACGCGGGAGTCCACCGACCGCTGTCCCGCGAGATATCGCTTGTCGACATTCCAAAGCGCAATCAGCTCACCTTCCGGAAGCGGGTCGGCCCCGGTTCGATCGAAGAATCCCAGCAATGACGTGTAAGACGACAGCTCCTCGGGTAACGGGCGTGGTCGATCGGGAAGTGCGGCGCTCAATTCTCGATACCGCTTCGGCAAAGGCAACGAACGGTCGTATGCCGCATCCAAATAAATAAGCCCGGCGACACGCCCAGCATGACGGGCGCCCAGCGTGCTGAGCTCTTCACCCGCAATCGAATGACCGGCGAACACAGCTCGACCGATTCCAAGTGCGTCCATCACTTCAATGACGTCCTGCGCCAGTCTCGCCTGGCTGTAACCGTGATCCGGGCGACTGGAGTAGCCGATACCGCGGCGGGTGATGCCCACGACTCGGAAATGTTGGGCGAGCAGCGGCCCGATTTCATCGAAGGAATGCGCCGTGGCGCCGAGGCCCGGCAGCAGCACCAATGCCGTGCCAGTGCCGCCCCAATCGAGTACTTCCAATTGGACATTGCTCGCCACCGCGATGGACTTGCTATCGTGCGCAGAGCGGTCGTTCCAGCTGGAGAGTCGCGGCGCCGCCGAATGAGTCACGGACGCAGGACAGTTCTCGCGGATGTCACCCAACCAGCCGGGGCTTCGCACGTGCACTGTTTTGAAGGCGTTCGCACGATAGGCGCTGACCTTGACGACTTCGGATTCGACCAGGTCCGGAGATCCGATGGACAACGTGACGCGCCGACTCTGCAGCAGACGTAGCGGCCACGGTGCGAAGTCCACGTTCTTCGAATCGACACGGCTTGCGGGCACGCCGTTCAATTCGGCGGCGATCATTGAGGGCAGCCGTCCAACGGCCAGGCATTCCACTGTGATGCGATCCTCGAGCGCATCGCGCATTGCGCGGCACGTACCGATGCCAGGCAGTCGACGATATTTTCCGTTCACGCTCAGCTGTGCGGAAGTGGGTTCGAGCACGGCGACCGAGTAGGCAAGGTCGAGCGTGGGTTCGGCGCCCTCATCGAGACGTTGCAGTACGGCTTGGGGTAACAGCCATGCGTGCGTCAGCGTCTCGATTTTCTCACCTCCGAAGCCGTTGCTACTGCCCGCGGCATGAAACGCCGGGCGCAGCCGCGCTATCGGCGTCTCGTCGGGCGCGTGATATGTGGCCCATGCGTACGCGACCTGTAAACGCCATTCATCCGGCAGTCCGCGTGGTCTGACTTGAGTGATAAAGGCCACTGCATCCTTGCCGGCCGCCTTCAAATGCTCATCTCCCCATCGATCCAGGGCGAACAGGCTCCTGGCATTTTCCGATTCGCCCCCTTCGGCGATCTCACCCAGGCGCGCAGCTGGAAAACACGCACGCGTGTGGCGTACTGCAGGCTCGGCCGCCTGGGCGTTTCGATCCGAGTCGGCATGCAGCGCCTGCTGCAGCCCGAAGCCGAATTGCCACGGCAGCAACAACATCGGGGCAACGATGGCTGCGATTCCAGCCACCAGGCCGGCGGCAAACGTCACGCGGGCCAGATAGGACGAGCGGCGCGCATAAGCAAACCAAAGGCAGGTTGCGGCCGCGATCATGAAGATCAGCTTGCCCGGAAACATGCTCAGCCACTGCAGCCCGTTGTTCTGCATAGCTTCGCCCACCGTTAGATCTTCGGGGCCTGGCAGCGAGATGAACGGCGTCGGAACGACGAACACCGCAACGAACACAGCCAGCAGTACGCCGACGCCCTGAAGCATGCTGGCGGTACAAACCGCCGCCATCAGCACGATCGGCAAGTACAGCGGCTCGAACGAGCTCTGCCACAGCAGCGCGTCGAGCAACGCCGCTCCCAAGGGCTCCTGTCGTAGCAGATCGATCGCGAGCGTGGTCAACACCCGGGGCAGATAGATGACCAGCGTCAGCAGTAGCAACTTCGCAATCAGCAAAGCGCCGCGCGACACCGGCCGGCACAGCCAATCGTCCGTCAGGCTCACCGGTGGATCGGTCTGAATCACCGAGAAGATCGCCACGCTGTTGACGATGATCAGCAACAGAGGCAGCCAGGCTGTGAGCACCGGCCAGAGATCGGCTCTGCCCGCAACGACGGCCATCGCCTGCAACAGCGCCGTCAGCAGCAGCACCGGGCCGAGCGTCCGTGCGTCCTTGGTCAATATCGCAGTGATGACGCCGCGAAAGGTCCTGCTCGTTCCCATGTGAGCTCGTTATTGCGCCTTGCGGCGATTGTGATCCTGCATCAGTGCGTTCGCGATGCTGCGTAGATTCATCGGCTCGGCGTATACGGAGACGGCGCCGAAATGCTCCCTCACAGATGCGTGCAGCTGCTGGTCGTCGCGGTAGTCGCTCGTAATGAACTGCAGCTGATGACCCGCGACCTGCGGTAACAGCCAACCTGTCGGCAGCGGAGCTGGCAGACTCTGCTGTGCCGCCAGTCGCACGTTGACGTTACGAAAACGTTCTCGCAGCGTCTCGATTTGCTCCTGGATCAACAGCCGGCCGTCCTGCATGAAGGCCACATGCGTGGTGAAGCTTTCGATCTCCGTGAGCTCGTGCGATGAAATCAGGATGGTGGTGTCCTGGGCCTGCTGCAGCAGCCCATTCACCACTTCGTCTCGCACCAGGGGATCGAGGCCGCTGAGCGGCTCATCGAGCACCAGCAGCTTCGGTCGAAACGCCAGTGCACCGACCAGCAGCAGCTTCATGCGCATGCCGTGCGACAGGTCCTTCAAGCGACGCTCCGAGGGCAGATCGAACTGGCGCAGCAACGCTTCTTCGAGCGCTACATCCCAGTTCGAATACAAGCTGCGCAAATAGCCGAGGTATCGCGCCACATCGAGACGCTCTGGCAAGCGCTGGCTCTCGGAGGCGTAGCCGATGTGCTCGAAATGTCGGGAGGCGAGCAATGTGGAGCGCGTGCCCAGCACGTAGATCTCGCCCCGATCCGGCTGCAGGATGTTCAGTATCGTGCGGAGGGTGGTGGTCTTGCCGGCGCCGTTGGGACCGAGCAGCGCGAATACCGAGCCTTCGGGCACGCGCACGCTCACATCGCGAACTGCCTCGCAACCTCGATAGGTTTTGGCGAGCCCGTGCGATTCAATCACCATGTGACACAGCCTTGAGCCGTTGCAGACCGCGCCACTGCTCGGTGACAGCAGCGAGCACATCGTCCAGCGTTGCGCCGACCCGTATGGCCTCGACCACGAGTTGTTCGATGTCCTGTTCCAGCAGGCGCTTGCGATCGCCAGAACGCGCTTTGGGCGGCTGCGCCACGAGCGTTCCGAGGCCCGGCTTGACGATCAGCCAGCGATCCTGAATCAGATGCTGAACGACCTTGTGCGCGGTATTTGGATGAATCTTGAGCGCCACCGCGAGCGCGCGCACGGACGGAAATGCCTCACCCGGCTTCAGCTCGCCGGCCAGAATGGCGCGGGTGGCCGCAAAACAAACCTGCTCGAAGATCGATTGACCGGGATCGAGCTTTATCCTGAACGGAACCATGCCGCACCCACGTTACTCGGTGCATCCAGTGTAACAGCCGTACTGTGACACCTGTAAATGCCCAGGCGTCACAATCGCACTTTGCGCCACCGTTCGTGCAGCGACGGCGTCAAGCGACCGACAACGCCGCCGCAAGTTGCGCGGCGCTGACGCCATCGACTTCGACGGTCTTGCGTCGGCTCGTCAAACCGGCAGTGATACGCACCCGGGACTTTGCGACATCCAACTGTTCGGCGACGAATTCGATCAACGCGGCATTGGCGGCGCCGTCGACGGGAGGTGCGGCCAATCTTATTTTGATGCAGCCATCGTGCATGCCGACGACGGCAGTCTTGCTTGCCCGCGGTTGGACATAGACGTTGAGGCGCGCTGAATCGGACATTGTGAAGCTCAGCGCTCCAGCTGGCGCGCCAGCTCGCCGGCGATGCGTTGAGCCACGTCATCGTTGTAACGATCCGAGAAACCTTGGAGCAGCATACGAGCCGTGCGGCGATCGCCGGCGTCACGGGCGAGCTCGATCAGTTTGATGGTGTCGCTGCCGTCTAGAGGTTTGAATTGGTCATCGCTGCGCAATTGCCTGCGAGCGATGTTCAGAGCATCGCCGGTACGACGCGATGCGAGCAGTCGAGGAATCAACTCTTGAGCCAAGCGATATGCGAGTCTCGGATCTGGCCACTGCGAGGCGCGTTCGAACAAATCTTTCAGATCCTCGCCCGGTAGCGAGCTGCTTTCCAAATGAGTTTGAATGGCGCGCCAGGCGTTGCCGTACGCGCCGCCGCGCCACTCGGCGAAGATGCGATCGACGAGCATATCGATCTGCCGCTCACGTTCCCGCTGAGCTTTCTCAGCCTCGCGCTCGGGCGAACGCGACGGCTCGAACCCCAACTCGTGACGCCGCACATACAAAACACCGCCCAGCATGGCGAATGACGCCAGCCACGCATACATCAGGATGAAAATTCGCACCGTCTCCGGCAGCGGGATCTCGATGGACAGCGGCAGCTCGGCGGCTGGCAGCCAAGTGACGAGCATCGTCGCCAGCCACCACGCGCCCGCGAGCACAGCAAGCACCAGCGCATAGCTTCCGGGCACACGCAGGATGACTTGTAACAACACGAGGGGATTCAGCGCTTGAGCAAAGCTGCCCGCCGCTTGAGTCATGATCACCGCGGGCACGAGCACCAAGCCAGCCGCACGCAAAAGGGTCACAGCTTCTTCGCCGAACCATGCACCCATTGCAGCGGTGACCACATAGAAAATCGTGACGACGAGCACCAGCCCAGCCGGCCGTGACTCGTTCACGGGATTGACCATTTCATACGAAAGCACGGGAGGCTCGTTCACGCCGTCCGCCACCCGATCGAGCAGTGCGAAGCCGTATTTGAAGAACCAGGAAACCACCAGCAACGCCAATGGCAAGCCGAGCAGCCCACCGTGGGCCGCCAGCAATAACAGGATACTGAATGAAACAACCAGAACCAGCGCCGCCCCGCGCAGGGGAATCAGCAGGTATTTGAGCGTCTCCATCGCATGCATGCGGCGACTGTAGTCGCGCACGCGTGCAGCTCGCAAGGCAGCGAGTCTGCTGTTTCGCCGAGCCTCTGGCCCGGGGGTCTGCGGCTTATCGACCCTTTTTTATCTTGCCGACGCGCCGCTCATTGAGGCGCTCGATCATTTCATCGACCAGCCGGGTGACTTCGGCCCGCGAGCCGGCGCGAAGCCCGGTGATTTGATTGGGGCCCTGCTCGATTACGTAGCTGTGCCAGACGCCGTCGGCGCCCGTGGGCGCATCCGCAGGCGTCACGGATTGCAATGTGAAGGGGGTTTCGAGCCAGGCTTCAGTCGGTGCTGCTTTCATTTCTTGGGCTGACGCCCGCACGCACGTCACCGTGCGTGCGGGTGTCAAATGCGATTACCAGCGACGCTGGCCGCCGCCACCACCGCCGCCACCGCCACGAGGCTTGTCCTGCGCCTCGTTGACCTTGAGCGGACGACCGCCCATGTCGTGGCCGTTCAGGCTCTGGATAGCCCGGGCCGCATCGGCGCGCGGCATTTCGACAAAGCCAAAGCCGCGAGGACGACCGGTGTCACGGTCCATGATCAGGGCCACGGAATCGACGGTGCCGTGCTGCGCGAACAGGTCGCGAACCGCGGTCTCGTCGGCGGAAAAGGGCAGATTGCCCACGTAAATCTTGCTCATTCAATACTCCAACAAACGCGAACCTGCCGGCTTCGGCCGGCACTCAAACGCGCCCCAAAGACATCCAGGGGGGCGCCCAAACAGGCCGCACACTAAACAGGGTTATGCAAAACGCACGACCCACCAATGGTTCGGCAACGATTCGGTTTAGGTTGAGTTGGTCGCGCCGGAGTACGGCGTCGGCGATAGGTTTGGAACCGCCGCGGACCAAGAAAAGATAAAGAGAAAGGTGACGAGCCGCGGCCACTATACACAATCGGCGACACTTGCGAGCGGAATTTTCGCTGAATCTGCTGTGGGCGGCGCCTGACCCGGCCAGGCGCCGCCGCGTGCGAAGCCTCAGGCGGCCAGGCCCTGCTCGCGCAGATATTCGTCGTAGGTGCCTTTGAAATCGATCATCTTGCCGTCGGGCTTCAGCTCGATGATGCGATTGGCGATACCGCCGACGAACTCACGATCGTGCGACACGAACAGCACCGTGCCCGGATATTTCTCCACGCCGATCTGCAGCGACTCGATGGTTTCCATGTCCATGTGGTTGGTGGGCTCGTCCAGCAGCAGCACGTTGGGCTTGGTGAGCATGAGCTTGCCGTAGATCATGCGGCCCTTCTCGCCACCGGACAGCACCTTCACCGACTTGCGGGTCTCATCGCCCGAGAACAGCAAACGGCCCAGCGTGGCGCGCACGATCTGATCGTCGTCGCTCTTGGAGCGCCACTCGCTCATCCAGGTGAACAGATCCACTTTTTCGGCGAACTCGGCCTGCGGATCCTGCGGCATGTAACCGAGCTTGGCGTTCTCCACCCAGGTGATGGTGCCTTTGCTCGGCTGCAGCTCACCGGCGAGCAGACGCATCAGCGTGGTCTTGCCGACGCCGTTCTGACCGATGATGGCGATGCGCTCGCCGGCCTCGACGTTGAAATTCACATTGTCCAGCACCGGCGTGTCCGCGCCGGGATACGTGAAGCTCAATTCCTCCACCGTCACCGCGTTTCGATACAGCTTCTTTTCCTGCTCGAAACGAATGTATGGATTCTGGCGCGAGGACGGCTTCACCTCCTCGATCTTGATCTTGTCGATCTGACGCAAGCGCGAAGTGGCCTGGCGCGCCTTGGAAGCGTTCGCCGAAAAACGGCGCACGAATTCCTGCAGATCGGAGATTCGTTCCTTGGCCTTGGCGTTGGCCGCTTCCACACGCTCGCGCGCCTGCACCGAGGCGAGCATGAAGTCGTCGTAGTTGCCCGGATAGATCTTGATCTGGCCGTAGTCCAGGTCCGCCATGTGCGTGCACACCTGGTTCAGGAAGTGACGATCGTGGCTGATGATGATCATGGTGGCGTCGTACTGGTTGAGCACGCCTTCCAGCCAGCCGATGGAATGGATGTCCAGGTTGTTGGTGGGCTCGTCCAGCAGCAGCACGTCGGGACGCGAGAACAGCGCCTGAGCGAGCAGCACGCGCAATTTCCAGCCCGGCGCGACTTCACGCATCGGCCCGTTGTGATAGGAAGGATCGATGCCCGCGTCCTTCAGAATGCTCGCCGCACGCGCCTCGGCGTCGTAGCCGCCGTATTCGGCGAACTTCGCTTCGAGCTCGGCCGCGCGCATGTAGTCGTCGTCGGTCGCGTTGGGATCGGCGTAGATGCGATCGCGCTCGACCATCGCCTGCCACATCTCCACGTGGCCCTGCATGACCACGTCGAGCACGCGCTGATCTTCATACGCGAACTGGTCCTGGCGCAGCTTGCCCAGGCGCAGGCCGTTCATGAGCATCACTTCGCCGGAGCTGGGCTCCAGCTCACCGCCGAGGATTTTCATGAACGTGGACTTGCCGCAGCCGTTGGCCCCGATCAGACCGTAACGATTGCCGTCGGCGAACTTGACCGAGACCTGTTCGAACAGCGGCTTGGCGCCGAATTGAATGGAAACGTTGGCGGTTTGAAGCATTGCGCGCCTTGTGAATTGAAAAGCGATAAGACCCAAAAAGACGAATCAAAGTGGTGGCTGCGGCCGGCGGATCAAGAGCAGCGCCAGCAGCGAAATCGCACCCGCAGCCGTGAGGTAATAGCCGACATACGCCAGGCCGTGATTCGTGGCGAGCCACGTGGCCACATACGGCGCGAGCGAGGCGCCGAGGATGCCAGCGAGATTGAAAGTCAACGAAGCGCCAGTGTACCGGACCGAGGTCGGGAACAACTCTGAAAGTGCCGTCCCCAGCGGACCGTAGGTCAGGCCCATCAGGCCAAGCCCGAGCGCAAGGAATATCACCACGCGCAGCGGCGAGTCGGACCCGAACAGCGGCGCGAAAAACAGGCCGAACGCCATGATCCCGAGCGTCGCCGCGATCAACATGCTCCGGCGGCCGCGCCGGTCGGCGATCACCGCGGACAGCGGAATGGTGAGCGCGAAGAACAGCACGCCGATCATCTGCAGAATCAGGAATTCCTGGCGCGAATAGCCCAGCGCCGAGGTGCCCCAGCTGAGCGAGAACACCGTCATCAAATAGAACACGACGAAGGTCGCGGTTGCGGCGAATGTTCCCAAGATCAACGTGCCCGTGTGCTGTGTGCAGACCGTTAGCATCGGCACGCGCACCCGCTCGTTGTTGTCGATGGCGCGCTGAAACGCCGGCGTTTCGTGCAATCGCAACCGGACATACAAACCGACGAACACCAGCAACGCGCTCGCCACGAACGGCACGCGCCAGCCCCAGGAAAAGAATTCGGCATCGCTCAGGTATTCGCTCAACAGCAGAAACACGCCGGTGGAACACAGAAACCCGAGCGGCGCGCCGAGCTGCGGGAACATGCCATACCAGGCCTGCTTGCCCGGCGGCGCATTTTCGGTGGCCAGCAGCACCGCCCCACCCCATTCGCCGCCCAAACCCAGGCCCTGGCCGAGGCGACATAAGGCGAGCAGCAAGGGCGCCAGCACGCCGATCGATTGATACGTCGGCAGCAGGCCAATGAACACCGTCGACAATCCCATGGTCAGCAGCGCCGCCACCAGTGTCGCCTTGCGCCCGATGCGGTCGCCGAAATGCCCGAACAGCGCCGAGCCCAGCGGCCGCGCGAAAAACGCGAGCGCGAACGTCGCCAGCGACTGCAACGTGGCCGAGGCCGGGTCGCCCGCCGGAAAAAACAGCTGCGGGAACACCAGCACGGCCGCGGTGGCGTAGATATAGAAATCGAAATACTCGATCGTGGTGCCGATCAGGCTCGCAAACAGCACCCGCCGCGGCGAGTTGCCTGCGCCGCCTGACACCGACGTCTGACTCATTGGGCTCGAGAAGAATGGGATTTCGAGAATCCGGCCGCGGATTCTCGCATGAATCGCCAGTCTCGGCAGCCGCGCGCCGGCCCCTCGTGCGCGGACTATCCGGAATGGCCGCAATCGCTGCGGGGAACCCCAGTCTCCAGCCCGGCCGCCGCTGGGCGATACCTGAACCGAGACAACTAAAAGGATCAGCCCCCATGAGCTTACTTCCCTGGGATCCGCAGAAATTCGACGTCCTGGTCGAGGAAATGAACCGGCAGCACCACGGCCTGGTGGATGCCATGAACGAGTTGCACCAGCGCGCCCATGCCGGCGCGGGCAAAGCCGAGTTGACCCGGCTGTTACAGCATCTGGAGAGGCTGACGGTGCGCCACTTCCGCGAGGAAGAAGCGATGCTGGCGCGCCAGCACTATCCGCAGCTGGAGATTCACAAAGGCATCCATGCGCGCCTGCTCAAAGGGCTGGCCGAGCACAAGCAGGCCTTCCTCGATGGGCCCGGCACGTTCACCAGGGAATTCTTTGAGTATCTGGAGCTGTGGCTGCGCTCTCACATCATGCACATCGACCGCAAGTACGGCGAGCACTTCGCGCACGAGCGCAAGAAGGCTACTGCCACAGCGACGGCTTAGGACGTTGCGACAGCGCGGCGAACACCTGTTTCATGCGGTTGACGCGATCGATGTAACCCTGAACCGAGTGATCGCCGCAATGCTGGCCCGGTCGCGGCCGAAAGCCGCGGCGGGCGAAGCTGGCGCCCGCCCCAGCGCCGCACACGTGGATCACGGCCGCCAGATCCTGCTTCTGGCGCAAGCTCGCCGAGCGGATGCGGTTCTTGTAGAGGATGGCGGCGATCTGCCGGTCCAGATACGCAGCTGTCATCTCCACGGCATGTGACGGAATCACGCGCATGTACAGGCTGTTGAACCAGCACGAATCGAAGTCGTGCCACGGCCCGTCCTGCGCGACCTTGTGGTCGTGAATGCACAGGCGCCGCGTATATTCGAACGTTCCATCGGTGATCTGGTACATGCCCACCGCGCTCGACGCCGGCCGATACACCTCGAACGGCTTGTGAGTCAGCGACCAGCGCCAGTAGGTGCGTACGATGGGATTGCCCGAGCCTTCCACTTGCGCCAGCGCCGCCAGCAGTTCCGGGCTGATGGTGTCGGTGGAATGTTTGCGAAAGATGGGTTCGTACGAGATCCAGGTCTCGCTGGGCGTCTTGTAGAGCGTGCCGCTGACCGGAAAGAACAATTCGGAGGGTTTGCGGATCACCTGATAGATCCAGTTGACCGCAAACCATGAGGACACGGTCAACAGCAGCACCACCATCAATTGCAAGGTGAGCGGTGCTGTACGCAGGATGCGCAGCCAACGCTTGCGCGTGGCTGCGCTAGGCAGGAATTTCGAGAGGCGCCAGCTCCGGCCTCGCTTGCCGGAGCCGCGCGACTTACTGCGGCGTCGACTGATCGGCGGACTCTCCGTCCTTGTCTGCGTCCTTGGATTTACGCTTCGATTCCTTCTCGGCGGCCTTGTCGGGCTTGCCGGTCGGGCCGCCCACCGCCGCGATGTAATTCGACTTCAGGTAGTTCGCGACCATGTCGGTCACGCGGATCAGCATGGCTTTATCGGTGCCGCCCATGGAATAAGCCGCGCCGAACGCATTGGCATGCTGATAGAACTCGGGCTCGGCGATCACTTCGCCGGTGGCCGCATCGCTCAGCTTGACGGTCATCAACACCGCGGTGCCGCCCGCGAAAGCGCCGGCCCAGAAGCGCGCCTTGCCGCTGACGAATTTCACGTGACGAATGGTCGGCTCGATCTTCAAGGTGCGCGGCGGGGTATTCTTCGCTTCCTTCGCATTCCATTCTGTCAGCACCGGCGGCACGCGCTCATCGAGGTTGGCTTGCAACCGTTGCTTCGCCTGCTCGTTCGCCGGCTGCCCGGCATAAGGCGCGCCCATTGCGATGGGGGCGATTTCGAAACGATCGAACGTATCCAGCGGCGCCGCAGGCGGCGGATTGTTCAGGTTCTTCGCTTCGATGTAGTCGACCACGTCGCCGGCCGCCCACGACTGCTGCGGCAGCACCGCCAGCGTCGCCAGCATCATCGCCGCGACTGAACCCACAGAAATACAACCAAGACGCATAAGAACTCCGAGCTGAGGTCTCTCAGCCCGCGAGCACACCCGCTGCCGAGAGATAAGTATGGAACCACGCAGCGATCGAGCTGCGCAATGCTTCGACGTTCCCTGTGTCCGTCCAGACGTGCGCCAACCCGGGCGCGACGTTGAGTTGCAGGCGCTGCGCAGCGTTCGCTTCTCGATATAAAGGTTGCAAGGTCCGGTGCAGTGTCGTGGCAATCTCGGCCGGCATCATTGCGTCGTCCTCACCGTGGATGAGCAGCAATGCCGGCGGCGGGCTGCCGGCAGCGATGTCCTTCGCACGAGTCACTGCATCCGAGCGCCGCGCGAGTCTACGCGCCGCCTCCGTCCAGGTGTATGACCCTTTAGTGGCACGCTCATAGGCATTGACGGACGCGGTCAAGCCCGTCGAAGCATTCAAAGTGACGGCGACATCCACAGGGACGTCCGCTTCAGCCAGGGCATAGAGCACCGACGCGCCGCCCGCCGAGAAACCAAACAATCCGACGCGGCCACCCTGCGAAATACAGCGATGCTGTTCCAACGCACGAATGACCGCCGGCAACTCCTGGGCGGCGCCCATGACCACCGGCTCGAACACCAGCGTGGCAAGGTCCTCGCGCTGTCTACGGATCAATTCATCGCTTCCGGCAGCAGGCATTCGAGCGCCCAACATCGGCAGGCCGAGATAAACCTTCACAGCGGGCACTTCATCCAGCGGCAGCGCCTCCATCAACGCGCGTTCGTTCGCGGGTGGACCGAAGCCATGCCAAAGCAGAATGGGTGCTTTGTCGATCTGCGCTGGAATGCGAATGAGCGCCGGCGTCTCGCCGAGCGTCACAGCCACCACGGCTGGCTCATCGTTCGATGCACGCGTTGAGCATGCAGGCTCGATGTGAGTTTGCGCATGGACCGTGTTGGCGAGCAGCCCCATGCATAGGCCAATCCCTGCGATCGCAGCGTAACGCATTGAAACCTCCGGACGCGTGAAGCGAGCCAGTATAGCCATGCGCTGCGACTCGGATGGGTCAGCGGATGCTTTTGTAGATGCGGCCTTATTCGGCGGCTTCTGCAGGCTTCGGTGACGGCGCGTCCGCGAACACCAGCCGGAACACCACGCCGCCGCCGGGTCGCGGATCGTTGTTTGCACCGGTGCGAACGCCGGGCGACAGCTCGCGTGAGACGAACATCGAAATGCCGGTGCCGGCCTTGCCCACCGAGAGGAAAGGTTCAAATACGCGCTTGGAATCGGCGGGCCCGATGGCCGAGCCGCGATCGATGACATCGAGATAGCGGCGCTGGGTTGTGGCGCTGCGCCCGACGCGAATCTCGACCGGATCGGTCGAGTTACTGGCGCGACCGTACATCAGCAGATCGGTGCACAACGTCCACAACAGCTTTTGAAGGTGAGCAGGATCGGCTCGCACCGGCACGTTTTCGCGCGGCGCGCTGAGCCGCAAAGTATCGGCGTCAATGTCTTCGGCCTGCCAAAACTCGGTGAGGAATTCCTTGCACCACGACGCGAGATCCACACGCTCCAGCCGCACCGATTCGCGCCGACCGAACTGCAGCGCATTGCCGATGATGATGCGCAAGCGTGGATCGTTATTCGTGAGCATATTGCCAGGCGGCCGCGGAGGCTGCGGTGGCGGCCCTTGTGGCCGGCGCGTTTGTGCACCCGTATTCGCTCCGGTCGGCGGTCGAACCGAAGGTTGTTGTTGCTGTCGCCGGGTTTGTGCTCCAGTCGCCGCGGAAGTCGGCGGACGCGCCTGTGGCTGCGGCGGTCTGGGGGCGTTTGCCCATGGTGAGACTTCCTGGAGCGCCGCGCGATATGTGTTCTGTCGCGCCAGATTCTCGCGCAATGTGTTGGCGCGATAACCCTCGTCGAGCTGGCCAACCTCCTCCACAGGCTCTTCTTCTCGATACACATCGGGACGAGCGGAATCGAAACGTGACGGACTGGGGCGGCGCGGTCCTTCTCGATACGACTCCTCGAATGGATTGCTTCGTGACTGACTGCTGCGCAGAGCGCTGACGGGCGCCAGGCTGCCAGCGTAGGGCCCGCCCTCATAGGACGGCTCGCGCACCGCGCCGGCTGCATACGGGCTTTGAAATGAAGGCGCCGGCGCACGCGGCGGAGGTGGCGGGGGTTCGGGCGCAGGCTCGCGAGGCGCCGGCATTTGATTGACCTGCACCGACGCTGGAACCATCGAGCCCGCCAGCCACGCCGGCGCGCGCGATTTGTCTTCAACGAAGATCAGCGCCGGTCCCTGCACGCTGTTATCGAGCGACACGAACTTCAGCTGCAGGCGACGCTCGCCGTCGAACCCCATCATGGTCGGCGAGCTGCGGCTTTCGTCGCAGAAAGAACGGCGCCAAACGTCGAGCAGGTTGAACAGTCGCGGCGAGATACTGCCGAGGGTTAGCCCTTGGGACGCGTTGCCGCCCTGGAGCAAGGTGGAGGCGGCATCGGAAATCATCGTCACCCGGTTCTCGCCGTCGACCACCAGCACGCCTTCCCGCAGGTGCACGGTGAGAGCACGGTGCAGGTCGACCAGTTCGTTGTTGGCCGCTTCGCGGAGCCGGCTGATCTCTTCGTTCTGACGCATCACCCGCGCCAGCTGCGAGATGCCCAGCGAGATGACGATGGTCAGTGCGCCCGAGATGCCTGCCGTGGTGAGATCGCCCGTGGCGTCGGTGTTCGCCAGCAGTGTGATGATTGGCTGAACGAGCATGGCCATGGCCGCGCTGACGGCGATGGCCATGGCCAGGCGACGCCGCAGGATGAAGCTGGCCGCCCCGATGGACAGCACCACCAGTGCCGAGATCCCGCCGTTCACGCCGCCGCTGGCGTAGGTCAGCAGCGATAGCACCAGGACATCGGCGAACACACCGGTCCATGTCTGCAACACGATATCGGGGTTGCGGCGGCGGATGCTGCCAACCGAAATGCCCGCGTACAGGAAATAGGCGGTCGCGGCCCCGGCGAACAGCGCGGGGTCGAGCTGCCCGACGGTCTCGGGCATGATGGAAACGAATAAAGTCGCGAGCGCAGACGCGGCGAGCAGCCGCAGCCCATTGACGAAGCCGAGCACCCGCCACGACAGCTCGGCCGTCGATATAGGCAAAAAAGTCTCCGGGCTCGATGCCACCGCCGCGCCCTTCCTCCCATGTCCAAGGCGGGGATTCGTCCCGCCACATCCTATTGGATTCGGCCTATGGACTCGGCAAGCGGCCTCGTGCCACGGGCCTGCCATGAGCGTGGCACTGGCCAATGCCGGTCGCAATAGCTGCACGGATCGGGCGCTGCACTGGACGCTGCGAGACAGGGACGCTAGCGTACCGGCCCCGTTTTTCCCGCCACCGAGCCCGAGGGATGTATGCGCCCGTTGCCGCTACTCGTTGCGTTGTTGATGACCCTGTCTGTGCCGCTGCCAGCTGCACAGGCCGCGCCGGCCGAGGCGCCCAACCGAATCTTCCAGGGCCGCGATCTGTTCGGCCTGCAATATGCGGCTGATCCGCAGATCCGCCCCGATGGCAGCGCGGTCGCCTACAGCCGCCGCTCGTTCGACATCATGACCGACCGCGGCCGCAGCTCGATCTGGCTGATCGACACTGACTCGGGCCAGCAGACCCCGCTGGTCACTGGCGCCGGCTCGCACAGCTCGCCACGCTGGTCGCCGAAGGGCGACCGGCTCGCCTATGTATCCACCGCCGAGGACGGCCGCCCGCAGCTGTTCGTGCGCTGGATGCAGAATGGCCAGGCCGCCAAGCTCGCCGAGCTGCTGGACGCACCGGAATCGCTCACATGGTCGCCGGACGGCAAATGGATCGCGTTCACCATGTTCGCGCCGGATTCCAAACAGCCGCTGGGCGAGGCTCCGCCCAAGCCGGAGAACGCGCAGTGGGCGCCGCCACTGGAAGTGATCACTGATATCGTCTACCGCACGGATAGCTCCGGCTACCTGAAGCCCGGCTACACGCATGTCTATGTCATCGCCGCGGACGGCGGCGCTCCGAGGCAGCTGACATTCGGCGCGTTCGACGAGTCCGGGCCGTTGTCGTGGGCGCCGGACGGCAGCTACATCGTGGCCAGCGGCAATAGAAACGAAAACTGGCGCCGCGAGCCGGTGAACTCCGAGCTGTATCGCATCTCGATCGCCGACGGCGCGATCACGCCGCTCACCACGCGCAACGGTCCGGACACCAATGCGCGCGTTTCGCCGAACGGCAAGCACATCGCGTATCTCAGCTTCGACGATAAGTTCATGGGTTATCAGAACCTCGAGCTGTACGTGATGAATGCCGACGGCAGCGATGCGCGTTCGTTGACTGCTTCACTGGACCGTTCCGTGGATCGCGTCGAGTGGGCGCCCGATGGCCGCAGTCTCTATATTCAATATGACGATCAGGCCGTCACCAAAGTCGCTCGCGTGACGCTCAACGGTCGGGTGACTCCGGTTGCAGAGGGCTTGAGCGGCTCCGCGCTCGATCGTCCTTACACGGGCGGTGAATTCACCGTCGCGAACGACGGCACCATCGCGTTCACCAGCGGCACCGGCGCGCGGCCGTCGGATATCTCCATCGCTCGCGGAGGCCGCACAAAGCAGCTCACTGCTTTGAATGAAGGGCTGCTGGGCGGTAAGACGCTGGGTGAAGTGCGGGCGCTGGAGGTGAAGTCGTCCTTCGATCAGCGTGACATCGATGCGTGGCTGGTGTTGCCGCCCAACTTCGACCGCAACAAGAAATATCCGCTGATCCTGGAGATTCACGGCGGACCGTTCGCGGCTTATGGCCCGGTGTTCTCCACCGACAATCAGTTGTACGCCGCGGCGGGTTACGTGGTGTTGTACACCAATCCGCGTGGCTCGACGTCGTATGGCGACGAATTCGCCAACCTGATCCATCACAAATATCCCGGCAACGATTACGACGATCTGATCAGCTGCGTCGATGCAGCCATCGCGCAGGGCTTCGTCGATCCGAACAATCTGTTCGTCACCGGCGGCTCCGGCGGCGGCGTGCTCACCGCCTGGATCGTCGGCAAGACGAACCGCTTCAAGGCGGCGGCCACGCAGAAGCCGGTGATCAACTGGGCGTCCACCGTGCTGACCACGGACATCGCCACGTTCATGCCCAAGTACTGGTTCGACAAGATGCCTTGGGAGGATCCGGATGCGTACTGGTCGCGGTCGCCGCTGTCTCTGGTTGGCTCGGTGAAGACCCCTACCCTGGTGGTGGTCGGCGATCAGGACTTCCGCACGCCGCTCTCCGATTCCGAGCAGTACTATCAAGCGTTGCAGCTCGCGGGCGTCCCCACCGGCCTGGTCAAAGTCCCCGGCGCCTCCCACGGCGGCTTCACCGCCCGCCCCTCGCAGTCGGCCGCCAAGGCGAGCGCGATTTTGGCGTGGTTCGAACGTTATAAATCCAAGCCTGCCTCGGGCTCTCAGCCCGCTCCTTGAACTTTCGCTGATTTTCGTTTTCGTTCGAAGACCCACCCCCTAACCCCCTCCCGTGCTCGGGAGGGGGAATAGATATTTTTATCTTTCGCCTGCGGCGGGCTTTCCGGAAAAGGAAAGCCGACTATGTGTGTGCTCACTAGTCCCTCCGTGCCGAAGGGGGAATCGGTTCTTCGCCTCGACGCCTCTTAACGCCACCAAGAGCAGCGGAGGCCGCACACCCAACTCCGTAGACCCGTCAACGAAGCAGCGCCCCAATAAAAAGGCCGGGCTAACAAGCCCGGCCCGTTTGCATTTCGACCCGGAAGAATGCGCTTAACGCACGCTACCGCGACGGAACAAGTTGACGATGGCCAGCAAGATGACAGCGCCCAGCAACGAGACCAGGAAGGTCGCGAGCGAGATGCCCTCGTTGATGGTTCCTACGCCGACCATCGGCGAAACAATGAACCCCGCCAGCAACGCGCCGACGATGCCCACGATCACGTTCAACAACACACCTTGCTGTGCATCGGTGCGCATGATGATGCTGGCCAGCCAGCCAACCACGCCGCCGACGATCAACCAAACGAGAATACCCATAAGACCCTCCTCCGGGGCGTCGTAACCAGTGTCAGCGACGAAATGAGGGGGCCTGGGGGTTGGTTCCGTAACGGCCGGTCGATTTAGTCAGTAAATCGGGACACCAGACGTGCGATGACCGCCTGCTGCGGCTGGTCCGGTAAATAACGCACGGACACAGTCGCTCCGACCGCCGGCAAAGAGGCGCGCAATTCGCCGGCCGCGCGACGGTCGACATGACAACCGCGCACTGTGCCTTCGATGCCGACCGGCTCGAATTCGAAATAGATGCGCGTGAAAGCGCCCCACAGCTTGGGACGCCAGACATGCAGGACGCGGCCATGGGCGACCTGGCCTCGTTTCAAAATCTCCTGCTGCAACCTGGCGGCGCGCGACACGCTCAACGACGACAAAATCGCCGCGACCATGGCGCCCGAGAGGAAGGCGATAATGGGCATCAATTCTGCAGACATTGCTGAATCCACGACGAAGGGGCGGCACGCGCAGAATGCGGGAGACGCTCTGCGACAATCAGCGCAGTGGATCACGAATCCGCGCGCATTACCTTCAGGCAGATCCTGAATAATGGGCGAACGATGTTTCCTGACATCGATGTTTGCTCAGGTCGAGCGTATTTTTCTTACATCATTGTTTGTCGAGCCAGGCACCCAACCCTTGGGCGTTCAGCTCGATATCGGTCGCCAGCGCTTCGCGTAGGAAAGATTCCGGCAAGGTCGACCCGCAGCGACGCAGCTCGGCGATATAGATGTCGGCGAACGCCCGTCTCAATTGCTCATGCCGATCCGCCACCCGCGACAGCTCCCGTGCGGCGTCGACCATGGCATCCACCTGCGCCAGAAACTGCACTGCCAGGGCTTCCGGATTGCCCACCGCGCCGTAGTGGGTCAGATACATCAACGCCGGCCGCTGAGCGAGCAGCCGTGCCACCGACTCATGCAGCGCCTTTGGATCGAACTGAATTGGCGCGGTTGCAGGCACCACGTAGGGCCCGCGAGGCGTGTGCAGCTCGGGATAGGCAAGGCCGAAAGTGTCGCCCGTAAACCAGCCCTGGCTCGCCTCATCCCATATGCAGTGGTGATGTTTCGCGTGACCCGGCGTATCCATGAAGCGCAGCGGCCGTCCGCCCAAGGAAACAACCATCCCATCGCTGGTCGTGGTCACCCGCTCCTCCGGCACCGGCACGAGCTCGCCGTAATCACGATTCGCCACCTCGACCCCATACACGGCGCGCACTCCTTCCATGAGCACCGTGGGATCGATCATGTGACGCGCGCCCCGGGGATGAATCAGCATCCTCGCGTTCGGCAGCTCTCGCATCAGCAACCCCGCGCCGCCTGCGTGGTCCAGATGCACATGCGTCGGAATCACGTAGTCCACGGCGCTTCGCTCCAGGCCCACCGCCTCCAGTGCGGCCAGCAAGCGAGGCACGGCAGCGTTCGGGCCAGTATCGATATATGCCGCGTGACCGTTCTCTACGATCAAATAAGCGGCATCGAAGCGAGGCCGGACGAAGCCGGTGTCGATGACCGTGATGCCGTGCTCGAGGTGTTGGCAGAACTCGGTGCTAGTGGCGCTCATGAGGCTCGTTGTGCAGTGGATGAACCGAGCCGGTCCCGGCCGACGGCCGGTGCTGGCCCAGCATTCGATCCAGCATGCGGCTGACATGCTCGGGCGACTTGGTGCGCCGGGCAAAAATGGAATAAACCGCCGGCACCGCGAACAACGTCAGGAACACCGAAACGATGGTGCCGTAGAACACCACGATGCCGATAGGAATGCGCTGCTCGGAGCCGGCGCCCGTAGCAAACAACAGAGGCAGCGCGCCGAACGCCGTACACAAGCTGGTCATGAGCACCGGCCGCAGCCGCGTTTCGGCCGCCTTCACCACGGCCTCGGTGAACTCCACGCCGCGATCTCGCAGCTGATTGGCGAACTCGACGATGAGCACACCGTTCTTCGCCGCGATACCGATCAGCATCACCACGGCGATCTGACTGAAGATGTTGATGCTCTGGCCATACAGTTTGAGGCCGAACACCGCGCCGAGCAGCGCCAGCGGCACCGTCACCATGATGATGGCCGGATGCACGAAGCTTTCGAACTGCGCCGCCAGCACCAGGAACACAACGGCCAGCGCGAAGAAGAACGTCAGATACATTTGCTCGCCGGCGCGCAGGTACTGCTCGGACTCGCCGTCCCACATCACCACCGCTTCGGGAGGCAACTCGCGCGCGGCAGTCTCTTGGAACCACTCGATCGCATCACCCAGGGTATAACCCGGCGCGAGATCGCCGCGGATTTCCACCGAGCGCAGTCGATTGAAACGCGGCAACTGCACGGCGCCGGCCGTCTCCTCGACCTGCACCACGTTCGACAATGGAATCAGCGTATCGCCGCGCGCCGAACGCACACGAATGTTTGTTAGATCGGTGATGGTCTCGCGCGCATCATCGCTGGCTTGCAGGATGACGTTGTACTCGCGACCGCGATCGACATACGTCGTGACGATGCGCGAGCCGAGCACAGTCTCGAGGGTGCGTCCGACCACTTGCAACGAAACGCCCAACTCCGCCGCGCGGCTGCGATCGATCGAGACACGCAACTGCGGCTTGCGCTCTTTGTAACTGTTGTCGACATTGCGCAGGCCCGGATACTGGCGCGCCAGGTCCAGCATCTTGTTCGACCAGACCGCCAGCGACTCATAATCCGGACCGCCCAGCACGGCCTCGAATGGGCGACCCGAACCGCGCCGACCGAGGCTGCCGAATTGATTGGCCATGGCGCGCACGCCGGGCATCGCCTGCTGCGCCTGGCTCACGATCGCGTCCTGAATCTCGCGCGCCGAGCGCTTTCGATCGTGCCAGTCGGTAAGCATCATGAAGACACGCGCCGAGTTCACATCGCCCGTGCGCACCTGGCCGCCGCCGGCGCCCGGCACTCGCAGCAGGATGTGTTCGATATCGCCGTGCGTCTGCTGTTCCTTGAGTGCGATGGCTTCGAGCTTCAGAGCGTACTGATACATGTGATCGAAGCTGGTGCCTTCCGGCGCTTCGATGCTGACGCTGGCGCGACCCGAATCGGCCAGCGGCGTGAACTCCGACGGCACCGAGCGGAATGTCACTGCGCCCAACACCACCAGGCCACCGACTGCGCCGACGATCAGCCAGGGACGGCGAATCAGCGAGCGCAGGCGTCGGTCATAAACTTCGGAGAGCCGGCGGAAGAAGCGATCCACGCCCTGGGCGAAGCGATTGCGATGCAGCTCGGGCAGCTTGGAGGCCAGCATCGGCGTGAGCGTCAGTGCGACCAGCGCCGAGAACAACACCGACGCCGCCAGAGTGAAGCCGAATTCGCTGAACAAACGTCCCAGATCGCCCGGCAGGAATGAGATCGGAATGAACACGGCCGCGAGCGTCAAGGTCGTGGCAATAACCGCGAAACCGATCTCGCTACTTCCAGTAACCGCAGCAACCAGCGGCGGCTCGCCCATCTCGGTGCGACGATGCACGTTCTCGAGCACCACGATGGCGTCGTCCACCACCAGACCGATGGCCAGCACCAGGCCGAGCAAGGTGAGCACGTTCACCGAGTAGCCCAAGGCATACATCACCGTGAACGAGGCGATGATGGATACCGGAATGGTCACGGCCGGGATCAGTGTCGCGCGCAGGCTGCCCAGGAACGCATAGATCACCAGCAGCACCGACAACAGTGCGAACACGACCGCGATGATCACCTCACGCAGCGCCGCTTCGATGGCAATGCCGTTGTCCACGCCGACCTGCAACTTCGCGCCGCGCGGCAAGGTGTCCTGCAAACGATCGATCTCGGCTCGAACGCCGCGCACGATGTCCAGCGTGTTCGCTTTCGACTGAGCCTCCACCGCCATCGAAACGCCGGCCTCGCCATCGAAGCGAGCTGTGGCGCGATCGTTCTCCGCCGCCAGCTGCACCTTCGCGACTTCGCTCAAACGAATCAAATGACCGTCGGAGCCGCGCGCGATCACGAGATCGCGAAAGTCCTGTTCATCGTCCAGGCCGACCAGGGTGCGGAGCGTGAACTCGCGCGTTTTGGATTCGATACGTCCCGCGGGCAACTCGACGTTCTCACGTCGTAGCGCGTCCTCGACGTCGGTCACCGTCAACTGGCGCGCCGCCAGCGCCTGGCGATCCAGCCAGATACGCATCGAGTAGCGCCGTGCGCCGTTGATGGAAACGCGCGCCACGCCGGGCACCGTAGAGAGTCGGTCGATCAGATTGCGCTCGGCGTAGTCGGTCACTTCCAGCACCGACATGTTGTCGGAGCTGAACAGGATGTACATGACCGGGTCCGAGCCCGCATCGGCTTTGAGCACCTCCGGCGGGTCCGCTTCTTCCGGCAGATTGCCCAGCACTCGCGCCACTCGATCGCGCACGTCGTTGGCCGCGCCGTCGATCTCGCGATCCACGTCGAACTCGATGCGCACCGAGGAGCGCTCGTCCTCGCTGTCGGACTCGATCTTGAGAATGCCCTCGATGCCGGCGACCGAATCTTCGATCACCTGGGTGATCTTGGTCTCGATGACCGCGGCCGAGGCGCCCGTATAGGTGGTGGTGACCGACACCACCGGCCGATCGATGTCGGGATATTCGCGAACCGCCAGGCGTTGCAGCGACACCAGGCCGAAGATGATCAGCAACAGACTGATGACGGTCGCGAAGACCGGGCGGCGAACCGACAGCTCGGACAGCTTCATGGTCAGGAACTCGTCTGTTCGGCCTGGGCTTGCGACTGTTGCTGCTGCTCGCGCACCGGCCCGCCATCGCGCAGGTTCTGGGTGCCTTCAACCACCACGCGCTCGTGTTCCTTCAAACCTTCGAGGACTTCCACTTCGCCTGGCCGACGCTTGCCGAGCTTCACCTCCCGGCGCACCGCCTCGCCATTCTCGACGACGAACACGAAGGTACGGCCCTGCTCGGGCACGATGGCCGCTTCGGGCACCAGCAGCGCCGGCGTCTCCTGGCCCTGCATCCTCACCGTCATGAACATGCCCGGCCGCAGCTCGCCCTTGGGATTCGGCAGTTCGGCGCGCACGGCGATGGAGCGGCTCACCGGATCGATGCGCGAATCGATCTGGGCGACTTTGCCAGTGAACTCGCGTCCCGGCAGCCCCGCGGTCGCTGCCCTGACCGCCAGGCCTTTGTCCAATACATACAGATAGGTTTCCGGGACCGTGAAGTCGAGCTTGATCACCGAAGTGTCGTCGAGCGTGGTGATCACCGTGCCCGGGCTCACCAGACTGCCGACACTGACCCGACGGAAACCGGTGTTGCCGTCGAAGCTGGCGCGAATGATGGTGTCGGCCAGCCGCGCCTTGGCCACATCGACGCGCGCTTGATTGCCTTTCAACGTCGCCTCGATCAGATCGAGCTGTGAGACCGACAACGCCTTGCTGGTGTAGAGATCCCGGCTGCGCTTGAAATTGTTCTGGCTTTCGGCGAGCGCGGCCTCCGCTTCAGCCAGCGCCGCGCGCTCCTCGGCGTTGTCGAGTTCCACCAGCACCTGGCCCCGGCGCACACGATCGCCTTCCTCGAAACGAATCGCACTGATGGTGTTCGACGCCTTGGATGTGACTTCGACGGATTCATTGGCGCGGGCCGTACCCACCGCCTCGATCTCGATGCCGAGCGGTTTGATGAGGGCTTCGGCTGTGACGACATCGATGACTTCCGGCCCACCGCCGCGGCCCGCGCCTGCCTGTTCACGCGAGCAACCTGCGACGGCGATCACGAGCATCGCGCACAGGGCCCACTGCAGCGGGCGGGAACCTCGATCGGGCATGGAATCTTCCGTTGTCTTGTCGCAGGAGTGAGACGCCATGGTACCCGCCCTTACGCAGTCGCGGGGGTAACTGATAAACCTTTAATGCTCGCGCCGGCCTTGCGGAATTTATGCGGCAAAACGCCGTGCGAAGCCAACAACTTGCGCGGCCAGCATCTCGAACTGAGTCTGGCTGCGCGCATCGATGCAAACGCCTGCGGCATCGAAAAGAGGCAGCGCTGTG
The DNA here is from genome assembly GCF_016801985.1 of Steroidobacter gossypii. GTDB lineage: Bacteria > Pseudomonadota > Gammaproteobacteria > Steroidobacterales > Steroidobacteraceae > Steroidobacter > Steroidobacter gossypii. The sequence goes on from NZ_JAEVLS010000005.1 coordinate 188,201, forward strand.
TTCAGGGTTACCCCGAGTGGGGTAGGCCAACCGCGCAGAGCGTGCACGATGGTGCGCACAGAAGTCAGTGTCGTCCCTGCACCCTGCCATCCATACGCCGTCACAATGCAGCCGACCGCGCGACCATCGAGGTAGGGTCGTGGCTCGTCGCGCAGGTCCTCGAGCAAATCGATGGCGTTCTTCAGCAACCCGGACATGCCGGCGTGATAGGCGGGTGTGGCCAGGATCAGCCCATCGGCGTCGCGCACGGTAGCCACGAACTGCTGCTGCTCGGGTGTTCGGGCCGGCTCCTCCGGCGAATACAACGGCAACTCTGCGAGCTGCGCGCCGGCGATGACTTGGACCTGCGCACCCAGGCGCTCGGCCGCGGCCAGACAGGCCAGCAGGCACTTTTCGGTCGAGGAACCTGGCTTGGTCGTGCCGCCGATCCCGACGATGCGCGGTGGCGAGGCAGACGGATTGAGCATCGAGCGGCGGACTCCGTTGTTTGGAGTCTCACCTTAGCACCGGCCGTCGTGGCTGGTCATTGCCGTGACGACTTCCCTGGAGCTCACCACCGCGGCTGGCAGAGTGAAGCGGAAGATGGCGCCGCGGCCCGGCTCGCTGTCGACCGTGATCTTCCCGCCATAGCGACGCACGATGCGCGCCACGATGGCCAGGCCGATGCCCACGCCGGGAAAGTCGGCCGTGCTATGCAGACGCTGGAACGGTTCGAACAGCCGCTGCGAGCGGGACATATCGAAGCCCGCACCGTTGTCACGCACCGAGAACACGACGCCGCCCGTGGCTTGCGTGCAGCTCACTTCGACGCGAGCGTTGTGCGTGCGGCTGGTGTACTTCCAGGCATTGCCCAGCAGATTGCCGAACAGAATCTTCATCAGGCGCGGATCGGCGTTCACCACCAGGTTCGACTCGACGCTGCAGTCCACCCGATGCTTGGGATATTGCTGGCGCAGGTCCTCGACCAGGGTGCGCGCCAACGCCGAAATGTCGACCCGTTCGTTCAACAGCTCCTGTCGCGAGACGCGCGCCAGCGACAGCAGGCCGTCGATGATTTCCGAAGAGCGCGTGACATTGGATTGAATGCGATCGATGCGCTGAGCGATCACATCGGGCTTCGCTCTCGCCAGATCGTCCCTGAGCAGATCGTCCCTGAGAAGTCCGGCCTGGCCTGCGATCGTTCCGAGCGGCGAGCGCAGATCGTGCGAGGCCGAGGCGGTGAACGCTTCCAGCTCTTCGTTGGTCAGCGCCAGCTGATGATTGGCTTCCTGCAACTCGTTGGTGCGCGCGGCAACCCGGCTTTCCAGTTCGGCATTGAGCTGCCCGAGATTGGTGTTGGCGCGTTCCAGGCGATTGATGAAGTGACGTAGCAGCACGCTCAAGCCGATGAACAGCACCGAGATGCCGACCAGCACGACTGTGAGCCCGCGCGTGCGGTCGTGCCAGGACTGCAGCACCGCTTCCTTTTCGCGGCTGGCCGAGACGGCGAGGCGATAATCGTTGAGGCGACGGATGGCGTAGATCCAGGTGCCGTTGGCGAACGGGCTGGGCGCCTCGAGGAAGCCGCCCTCCGCTGCCAGCTCGATGGCGCCCTTGAAGACCTCGCTGTCGCTGACGTTGATCCGACCGTTGTGGGCCATGCTCGGCATCGGCACTCGTAACAACAGATCGCCGCTGGTCGAGGTCACGCTCAGCGCGCCGTCGCGGATCGCCATCGTTTCGTACAGCTGATCCAGTGCGTCGACCCCGAGCAAGGCGCCGGCCCACACCGTGGCGCCTGAACGATCGATGGTGCGCACGGCGATGGGGAAGGCGCGCTGATCGGATTGGATGGGATCTTCGATGGTGTTGCCGATGAACACGCTGCGCTTGTCTGCTATCGCCGCTTGCAGCCAGGCCGGTGGCGCTTCGAGCATCTGCACGTCGCGATTGCGGACGGCGGCGACGAATCGATTCGGCGTCATCACGAACAACGCGCGCACATACTCGCCAACGCTGAGCTCACGCGCCAGCAACTCGGCCGCGGTTTCCGGCGGGGTCGCATGAATGCCGCCGTTGGCCTCGATGTTCTGGGCCGCGGTGCGCGCCGCGCCGAGGCTGTCGTTCAGCACCGCCTGCAAATGAACGTACATGCCGGCGGCGAGGGCTCGCAGCTCGTGGCGTGCGGATTCGAGCGTCTCGGCCTTGTCGCTGTACACCCGCCAGGTGGCATAGCTCCACAACGCGACGAGAATGAGAACAGCTTGCGCAACCACCGCTCGCTTCACGAGCATCGGCAGTGCGCCGTCGATGAATCCTCGCTGATGCGTGCGTCCTGCTACGCGCTGCCAGTTGCCTTCCGTCATTACTTGCCCGTGCGGGGTTTTCTTCGCGGCGGCAGTCTCTCACGCAGGCGTAGATCCCGCCACCGAGATCGGACGCTGGCTGCGCCCGATGTCTCGGTGGCTCGACTGTTGATGAATCAGCCTGAGAAAGCCGTCACATATTGGCGCGCGCCCGATCCGCCGAGTTGTTTGCCGAAATGTCTGCATCGCGCACGCTGCGGACCACGTGGCCCTTCAAGCCGTAGAACACGATGTAGGCGTAGCACAGCGCCGGCACGAAGAACGACGAGAGCAGGCTCATGGTGTCGGCGAAGTAACCCTGGATCACCGGCACGATGGCGCCGCCGACGATGGCCATGCATAGCACGCCCGAGCCTTCGCCGGTGTGTCGACCCAGCTTGGCCACGCCGAGAGTGAAGATGGTGGGAAACATGATGGAGTTGAACAGGCCGATGCCCAGCACCGCCCACATCGCCACCTTGCCCGCGGTGGCCATCGCAATCAGCAGCAGCGCAATCGCGCAGGCCGAGTTGAACGCCAGCACATGACCTGGCTTGACCTTGCGAAGCACGGCCGCGCCGATGAAACGACCCACCATGGCGCCACCCCAGTACAACGACAGATAGCCACCCGCCACATGCTCCGGCAGGCCACCCACCTCGGGCTGCGCCATGAAGTTCACGAGGAAACTGCCGATCGCAACTTCCGCGCCCACATACATGAAGATGGCGACCGCCCCGAGCACCAGGTGCGAGTGCTTCCAGACGCTGGGAACATCGTGCTCATCGGCGCTCGCGGTGGTCGCATCCGTGCCCTTGACCACGGGCAGCTTGAATCGCGAGAACACGATGGCAATGGCGAACAACAGGCCGGCGAGGATCAGGTAAGGACCCTGCACGGTTTCGATCTCTTTGGCCGTATCGACCGGCGCGGCCGCGCTCACCGCCGCCGTCAGGATGAAGATCGAGCCCAGAAATGGGCCCACCGTGGTGCCCAGCGAATTGAAAGCCTGCGTGAGATTGAGCCGACTCGCCGCCGTCGCGCTGGGCCCGAGCACCGTCACGTAGGGATTGGCGGCCACTTGCAGCAGGGTGATGCCCGAAGCCAATACAAACAAGGCCGCCAGAAACAGCGGATACGACTGCATCGAGGCGGCCGGATAAAAGCCCAGGCAGCCCACCCCCGCAGTGGCGAGCCCGATGATGATGCCGCTGCGATAGCCGAGCTTTTCCACCAGATAGCCCGAGGGCACCGACATCACGAAATAGGCCCCGAAAAAACTGAACTGGATCAGCATCGCCTGGACATAACTGAGCGTGAAAATCGCTTTCAGGTGCGGGATCAGAATGTCGTTCAGCGAAGTGATGAAGCCCCACATGAAGAACAACGAGGTCAGCACCACCAGTGCAGGCATGTAGCTCGGCGCTCGGCCGTCATCGGCATTCATCGTTTTGATTCCCCCGGATTGATGAGCATTGCTGTCGTTGGATGTGACAACGTTGTCAGCATGCCAGAGAGCGCGGCGGCGGGGAACTGCCTGTGAGCGAACGAAAGCGAAGGGAAGGTGCGGGGCTGAGGGGAAGCCGGGCAAAATAAAAGCATCCGAGTCGGTGGCATGGCTTGCGCCATGCCGCCGTCCCGGACGCACATTTTTAATTACGCACTGGAGTTCTGCGACCCCGGCGTCATTCCCCTGTTGGCCTTCGGTGTGCTTTTTACCCTGCTCGGTGAACTAAAAGCAACTGCGGCAAATCTGCCCTCGGGGCGACCTCCCGAAGCTACCCTCGCGGGCCGCGCGCCGACAACGCAGTCATCCCGCTCGCATGCGGTCTAAATCAGCGAGCACACCCGTAGCCGCAGGGCCAACGAGAACGTGAATACTTTGGGCCATCGGCCTCGCAACTCCGCGAATTCCCGCAAGTTGCGCAAGCTCAGCGGACACGGCTGCATCATCGTGCAGCGTGAAGCACAAGCGGCTGGCCGCTGCTCGCACGTCGCGAATATTTTTGAAGCCCCCCAATGTTTGTAGCAGCTGCGCAGCGGACACTGCGCCAGCCGAGCTCACCGGCGCGGGGGTCGCGGCGTGCGTTGCTGATGACGCAGGAACATTCGCCGGCAGTCTCAGACCGGCACGAATCGAAGAGGCCAATTGATCGGCGATCGGCCCGACCACGACTTGCAACGTTTGTTGCGAGGGTCGCACAAAGCCGCGAGCGCCGAGCGCTTTGAGCGCCGACTCATTCACCGCCTTCTGATCCGCAATCGAAAGCCTGAGCCGCGTGGTGCACGCATCGACGGCGACGAGATTGCCCGCGCCACCAAGCGCACGAATCCAGCCTTGTATGGAATCATCCTGCGTGCTGGCGTCTACACGCGAGCTACCTGCTTCTTCGCTCTCGCGGCCCGGCGTTGCGAGATTGAAGCGCACAATGAAAAACCGGAACAAACCGTAGTACAACGCGAAGTACGCCAGCCCGATGGGCGCCAGCCACAGCGGCTGCGTCGCCTTGGAAAAGTTCAGCAGATAGTCGAACAGGCCGGCCGAAAAGCCGAAGCCGAGCCGCACCTCGAACAGATCCATTGCCGCCATGGCCACGCCGGTCAGCACCGCATGTATGGCGTACAGCACCGGGGCAAGAAACATGAAAGAGAATTCGATGGGCTCGGTCACGCCGGTGAGAAAGGACGTGAGCGCCATGGAAAACAACATGCCGCCGACTGCCTTGCGCCGTTCCGGCAACGCCGTTCGATACATGGCGAGACACGCCGCCGGCAGACCGAACATCATCACCGGGAAGAATCCGGACATGAACGCACCCGCGGTGGGGTCGCCCGCGAAGAAACGTTTCAGATCGCCGGTCACGCCTTGATAGTCACCGATCAAGAACCATGCGACGTTGTTCAGGATGTGATGCAGGCCGGTCACGATCAGCACGCGATTCAACACGCCATAGGCAAACAATCCGATGGAGTCGGATGCGAGCACCGCTCCGCTCGCCGCATCCATGCCCCGCTCGAGGATGGGCCAGCCGTAGCCGAATGCCAACGCGAGCACGATGCCGGCCGTGCCGCTGGCGATAGGCACGAAGCGTCGCCCGCCGAAGAACGAGAGATAGCTCGGCAAGCGGATATCGCTGTAACGGTTGTACAGCCAGCCCGCGATCAGGCCGGACAGCAGACCCGCCGGCACGCTCAACTTGCCCAACTCTCGTTCGCGAAACGCATCGATGGCGAAATCGCGAGCCTGCCCTACGAGCCCGGCGGTGACTTCCGGCGGTATGGCAATCAAGACTTCCGCGCCTTTGGTGGTCACCAGATAGCCGACCACGCTGGCGAGCCCGGCCGCACCGTGATTCTCACGCGCAAGGCCCACGGCCACGCCGATGGCAAACAACAGACCGAGATTGGAGAAGATGGCGTCGCCGGCAGCTGCGACGGCGGGAATGTCGAGCAAGTCCTGCTGCCCGAGCCGTAGCAGCAAGGCGGCCACAGGCAGTACCGCGATCGGCAGCATCAGCGCGCGACCGATCGACTGCAAGCCGGTGATCACGTTTTTCATGCGAGCCCCCTGCAAACTTGTTTGTTTCTTGCGCTGCGCGCGGCTTTCACTGCGCCGGTAGTAAGCCGCGGGCCGGAGTCATGGTTTCATTTGCCAACGCGCGCACCGCTTCAGCTGTATCCAGACTCAACGCGCGCTGAGCCAGTGAGCGGCAGGCCTCGACGGTGAGCGTGCGGATCAAACTTTTCAGCTGTGGCACCAACGTCGGGACTACGGACAACTCACGCACGCCCAGCCCGATAAGGATCGGAACCGCCGCGGGCTCGGACGCGAGTCCGCCACAGACCGCCACCAATTTGTCCTGCTCGTCCGCCGCGTCGACCGTCATCGCGATCAGATTCAAGACCGCGGGGTGCAGGCCGTCGATTCGATGCGCCAACTCGGCGTGGCCGCGATCCATCGCCAAGGTGTACTGCGTGAGGTCGTTGGTGCCGATGGAAAGGAAATCCACCTCGCGCACGATGCGCGCGGCGATGACGGCCGATGATGGCGTTTCGACCATCGCACCGACCTGCACTGGCTCGTTGATGCTCAACTCACGACGCACTTCGTCGAGCATGCGTCGAACGGCGCGGATTTCTGCCGGGTCCGTGATCATGGGCAGCAGCACGCGGCATTGCTCGACCGGGTGCACTCTCAGGATGGCGCGCAATTGCACTCGTAACAGATCGGGCCGCCACAAGCTGGTGCGCACGCCACGGAGGCCCAGCGCTGGGTTCTCTTCTGCGGGCAGCGGCAGATAAGGAATGGGTTTGTCGCCCCCGATATCCAACGTGCGGATGACCAAAGGCCGACCCTCAAGTGCGCCAGCGATGCCTTGGTACTGCTGAAGCTGTTCTTCCTCGCTGGGCGCCGAATCGCGCTCGAGGAACAGAAACTCGGTGCGCAGCAGCCCGCATCCTTCCGCGCCGTGCGCGACGGCGACTTGCGCTTCGGCGATGGACGCCAGATTGGCGAACACTTCGATGCGCACGCCATCTGCCGTTCGACAATCCACGTGAGCGGCGGCGCGCTCGGTCTGTTGGCGCTGGCGTCGCTGCGCCAATGTTTGCTCCGCCGCGGCGAGTGCGATTTGATCGGGCGAGATGCTCAAGTTGCCTTGCTCGGCATCGAGCACCAGCCATGCGCCGTCTTCAACCGCCAACGCGCCTGGCCCCAATGCGACCAGCGCCGGAACGCCCATCGCGGCAGCCAGAATCGCCACGTGCGATGTGGGGCCGCCTGCGGCGAGGCAAATGCCTGCCAGCTTGGTGGCGTCCAGCGAAACGAGTTGCGACGGTTTGAGATCTTCGGCCACCAGGATGGCGCGTTCCGGCAGAGCCGGGATGGCGGTTGGCGCTTCACCATTCAGCGCTAGGAGCACTTGCGACTCGAGATCGATCAAGTCATCGACGCGCTCGGCCATACGGGGATCGCCGAGCGAACGCAGTGTATCCGCGCTGTCGCGCACGGCGCGACGCCAGGCGAAGGCAGCGCTCTTGCCGCGAGAGATGGTGCGACGAGCGGAGGCAACTAGTTCCCAGTCGTCGATGAACTCGAGATGAGCGGTGATGACGTCCTTGGCGGCGCCCTGCGAGTGCTGTGCGAGTTGATTCAGACGCGCGCGAACTTCATCGCGCGCGCGCTCGAACTCGGCGCTCTCGTGACCGATGCCGCGACCGGCCTCGACCACGGCGATCTCCGCTGCCTTCAATGTGACTGCTCGGCCGACCGCCAGTCCGCGACTGGCGATCACACCGCGCAAGCGCCCGCTCGTCGCCGGCGGCGAATCGTTCGCTTCTCGCCCGGCAAACCCTTCCTTCGCGGCCCGAGTTTGGCTGGGATCCTGCACGCCCATTTGTCCCCGCTTGCCGAGAGCTTGAGCAGGGTCCTGCGCGCCGGAATAACCTGCCGCAGGCGAGCGCGCCGACTTGGCCCCGTCGCCCGGTGGGGTGTCAGCCGCATGCGGGGCTTCGGTTATGCCGAGCACCAGTTGTTTCAGGTGCTCGAGCGTAGCGCGAGCGCCCGCGCCGTTTGCGATGAGCGTCATCTCATCGCCGTGCTTGAGGCCGAGGGCCATCAGCGACACCGCGCTGCGCGCATTCGCTGTCCGTCCGTGCGCCAAAACGCTGATCTCAGTCGCTTGTGCCTTCGCGAAGTTGGCGATGACTGCCGCCGGCCGCGCATGAATCCCATGCGCCAATGGGACCACAAAGGTCAACGCCTGCTCCTGACCTGCGCCGCCGGTCGACGCGGACGCCGTATCACCAGCCTCACTCACCACCTTGAACAGCGCATCGCCCACCTCAACGGCCAAGCCAACGCAGGCGTCAGCAATGGAGAACCGGTCGCCGTTAGTGATAAGCATCGGCGTGATCAAACTCTTCGCGCCGCGCGCCAGAACGTCGAGATTGAACTTCAGCAGCGGCTGACCTTGCCGCACGCGCTCGCCGGGTTGCACGAGCGCCTCGAATCCCTCGCCATTCAGCGCTACGGTGTCGATACCGACGTGCAAAAGAATCTCCGCGCCGATATCCGCGCGCACAGCAACGGCGTGCTTCGAAGCCGCTACCGAAACGATCTCGCCATCGCAGGGCGCATGCAGAGTGTCGCCGGTGGGATCGATGGCGACACCGTCGCCAAGCAATCGTTGAGCGAACACCTCATCCGGCGTTTCATCGAGCGGCGCGCACCAGCCACTCAACGGTGAATGCAGCGTCAGCATGCGGAGGGCTCCCGCTCGACAGTCATATCGGTAAGATCGCTGTGGTTCATTCGGTAGCTGCCGCGGTGGTGGTCTGCAACGCAATCGAATCGATCACCCAGGTGGGATCGATGCTCTTACGAGTGAACGTGAAACACAGATCGTGCTTACCCTCGCGCGGCGTGATCTGCGCCGGAGGCAACGTAGTCACCGCATGGTTCCCGACCGCCGGCGCCAACGGCAACACGGCAATGCGCTCGCCTTTGCAATCCCCGATGCGCACTTCCAGCTCGCCAGCCGCGGTCGCGGGCGGAGGCAGCGGGATCTGCTTCACCGCGTCTCCAATCTGGAAATTGAACGGCACCTGGCCCACGGCCGCGACCAAAGATTGCACTTTGGAAAGATCCGCGTCCTTGAACACCCAGCACGGATCCAGGATATCCACCAGGAACACCGCGCGGTCGCCCGTCACCGGCGCATCGTCTTCCAGCGACAAACGAATCTTGTCGCTGCACAACGCCAACTCGTGACTGCTACGTCGGAAAGGATCGAGAGAGCGCGGCGGCAGCGCTTCTGCATAGCGCACGTCGAGCGCTCTATAACGTTCGAGCTGCGCCGGCAAGCGCGCTGAGAAGCTGGCCCAATCCTTCACCGGCGACCACGCCACCTCGGCGAGCGCGGCAGCGCGCGGGAAAGTCATGAGTTCAACCCGCTCGAGCGTGCGGATGTGCTCGACCCAAATATTCGCCTGCACGCCGAGAATGTGCTTGCGCTGCTCTTCATTCAAAGCCGCCGGCACGGGATCGAAGGCGTACACCTCCTCGGTTGTCACTACGCTCGCGCGACCTGGCAGCGTGGGCAGATCTACCGGACGGCGGTCGAAATATAACGTCGGCTGAGGCGACAACACTGTGTCGTGCCCCGCCGTCGCCGCAGCCACCGCACCGTCGATGCCTCGCCACGACATCACCGTGGCTTTCGGCGGAAGGCCGCCCTCGAGAATCTCATCCCATCCGATCAAGCGGCGGCCCTGGCTGCTCAAAAACGTTTCCATGCGCTTGATGAAATAGCTCTGCATTTCATGCTCGTCTTTCAGCCCGAGCTCGCGCATGCGAGCCTGCACGCGAGCGGACGCTTTCCATTGATCCTTGACCGCTTCGTCGCCGCCGACGTGAATGTATTCACTCGGGAACAGCGCGATCACCTCCGCCAGCACGTCCTGCAGAAACTGGAACGTGCTTTCTTCGACGTTGAACAGATTGGGATAGACACCCCAATCCGCGGGCACCTGCGTAGAGGGTCGATCGATCACCGCCAGCTGCGGATACGCCGCGATGGCGGCGCTCGCATGTCCCGGCATGTCGATTTCTGGAACGATGGTGATATTTCGGTCTTTCGCATAGGCGACGATCTCCCGCACCTCCTCCTGCGAATAAAAACCGCCGTACAGGCGAGGCTTGCCGGTGCCGGGATCGATATCGGCCGCAGGAGCTGCGCCGGCCGGCACGCGCCACGCACCGACTTCAGTGAGACGCGGATATTTCTTGATCTCCAGTCGCCAGGCTTGATCGTCGGTCAAATGCCAATGCAGCACATTGAACTTATGCAGCGCCATGACATCGATGAATTTGCGAATGAACTCCGGCGGCTGGTAGTGGCGCGCCGAGTCGAGCATCAAACCCCGCCAGCTGAAGCGTGGCGAATCCTCGATCGTCACAACGGGCAACACGAGGCCGCCATCGCGCTTGCTCATGAGCTGCCACAGCGTCACTGCACCATAGAACAGGCCACGTGAATCGCCGGCGGAAATCACGACTCGCTCGGGAGATGAAACAAGCGAATATCGTTCGCCCCCACTCCCATCGGCGGACAGCTCGAAACGAATGGCTTTGGCGCCAGGATTGTTGCCCACCTCGCCAGCCCCGGCGTTCAGACCGCCGCCATGAGTCCGCTGCACCAGATCGATCAAATAGCCGCCGAGCCGCTCACCCTCCACGCCATCGCCAAACTCCAGGCGCGTCTCGTCATCGAGGACGAACTCACCGGCGCGCTGCTCGATTTTGCTGGGCGCAGGAATCACGGAGACGAGCGCCGACGCGCGTGAAGGCGACTTCGGAGAGTCACCGCAGCCAGCCAGCATGAGGGCGGCCAGCAGCCCGATGACAGTTCGCTTCGCAGCAGCCGTTTGGTCCATACGTGAATACTTCGGCTAGGGGCGGCGCCGACGCGGTCCGCTCATGGATGAACCGGGATGAACTGGCACGACTTTACTGCGCGCAGCAGGACGTGCGCGAGGGTCTTGCCATCACGAGCCCGGATCCGGGCCGCGGAGATCCGCGGCCCGGCCGTCGCTTACAGGGCGAAGCGCACGCCGGCGAAGTACCGGCGGCCGTTCTTGTAGAGGTTCAGCAGTCTGCTTTCCTCGCCGGCGTACTCGTAGTGAGTCTCGTCCAGCATGTTCAGCACCTGCGCCGTCAGCTCGATGTTGTCGGTCACACGCCAGCCGAACGAGCCGTCGAGCTGCGCGTATTCGTCGGTTGTGACCGCCACCCCGTTGCGACCGATCTCACGGAAGTACTTGGAACGCCAGCCGTAGGTGAGACGGGCGTTGATGGTGCCGTTGTCGTAGTACGGCGTGAGATTGATGGTGTGCTTGGAGCTGAACGGAAGCTGCAAACCTTCATCCGTGCTGCCGTCGGCATAGGTGTAGTTGGCCTGCAGGCCGAAGTCGCCCCACAGCCGCGTCTGATAAGTGAGCTCCGAGCCCTGGATCTCGCCACCGGCGCCGTTGCGCGGACGCGAGACATCGAACGTTTCGATCTGGCCCGAGTTGGTGTCGAACTGCTGCTCGGGCGAGGACTGACGCACGATGAAGGAACGCACATCCTTATAGAACAACGTCATCGCGAGCAGGCCTTCTTCGCCCAGATACCATTCGGCCGACACGTCGAAGTTGCTGGCGCGATAGGGATCGAGGTTGGGATTGCCGCCGTTGCCGGAGTTGGTGGTGTTGTCCAGCTCCAGGAACGAGGCGAGATCGGCGAAGTTGGCGCGAGCCAACGTGCGTGAAGCCGACAAGCGCACCACCACGTCATCCGCCACGTCCATCGCGAAGTTAAAGCTCGGCAGGAAATCGTTGTAGTCGCTCGAGAACGAGTTCGGCACGAACACGCCGCCACCAATGCCGGTCGAGCCGCGGCTGAGCTGATCGGTCATCACGTAACGCAGACCGAGGTTGCCGCGGAAACCTTCACCGTTGAAGTTGAACTGCGTGTAAGCGCTGGTGATTTCCTCTTCCACGTTGAACGCGGCGTTGGGGAACTCGGTGAACACGCCCACACCCAGCGGGGTCGGCGGCGAGGTGAACGGATTGACCAGGGGCGCGCCCGCTACGAAGTTCTCCAAGGCGCTGCGATCCACGGTCCGCCAGCGCTCCAACCCGGAGTTCGCATCCGCACCGCTGAGCATGTTTCCTGGGGTGAGGCCACCGGCGAAGTCGGCCAGGCCCAGCCCTGCCAGGGCGCTGCCGGCGATGTTGCCGAGACGCGCCTGCTGATCGGTCTTGTGCTCGCGATACTTGGCGCCGAACTGCCACTGCTTGATTGGGCCCCAGTTGAGCTCTCGCGTGAAGTCGACCTGCACGTATTGCTCTTCATCGTGCGTCGGCTGCTGGCGCGACTGGCCGAAGCCGATGCCCGGCATGGAAGCGGGATTGGTCGGATCGTTGGCGAACGTGACCGAGGCGCGCTCGTTGCCGATGTCGTAACTGAAGCCGCCTACCGCCTCGTACTCCAAGAAATATTGCTGCTGGGTGCCGCCGTCCGCTTCGGTGGTGCCGATGGTCGCACTGCCGCTCCAGCCATCGCCGCGCCAGTCGGCCTTGAGGTCGACAGCATATGTTTCGACTTCCGAACGCCGCGAGATGGCATCCAGCAACGTCAGGCCGTTGGAGAAATCGGCGGACGTGATCAAGCCATTCTGGACCGTGGCACGCGTCATGTTCGGCGCCGACAACCCGTGACCGAAGAACGCGTAGCGGCTCTGGTTGTAATTGTCGTACTCGGCGTTGACGAACAGACCGGTGAGATTCAGCTCGAAGCTATCGCTCGGCTTCAACTGCACGCCAAGCGTGCCGCTGGTGCGCTTACGCTCCTGCACGAACAGCGCCGAGTTGATCGCGTTGGGGAACACTGCATCGGGATCGGACACGACGCTGGAAGGAACACCGGCCGCGCCCGCGGTCGGATAACTGAACGTCTCGATGCCATGGCGGGTCAGTTCCTCTTCGGACTGCAGCGCCGTGATCAGGACACCAAAGGTGTCGGCGTCGTTCTTCCAGCTATACAACGCCGAGTAGTTCGGCGCGCCCTCTTCGGCGCGATCGTTGTATGCATAGTCGAGCGACGTGCGCAGCGTACCGGCGGGCAAATCGATCGGCCGGCGAGAATGCAGGATCACCGTGCCGCCGATGCTGCCTTCGTCGATGCGCGCCTCGGGGCTCTTATAAACCTCGATGCGTTCGACGATCTCGGGCGCAAGCAGCGTGTAATTGAAGGTGCGGCCGGGCGAGTCCAGGATGAACCAATCGGCCGAGGCCACCGTCTGGCCATTGAGCAGGGTGCGATTCAACGCCGGGTCCGTGCCACGGATGCTGACGCGCTCGCCCTGGCCGAACTGACGATCGATATTGATGCCGGGCACGTGAGACAACGATTCGGCGGCGTTCTTGTCGGGGAACTTGCCCATGTCCTCGGCCGAGATGGCGTCGACAATGGCGCTGGATTCGCGCTTGGTCTCCACCGACTGTCGCAAGCTGCCGCGAATGCCCGAGACGACCACCTCCTCGATGCCGGCGCCCTCCGTCGATTGGTTTTGCGCCTCCGCGACGTGCTGGAATAACGCCAGCGAGACCGCGGCACCGATCAGAGTCGTGCGTTTCTTGCTCATGCTCCCTACCCCTGTGATGTTTTTGATCGGACCAATATGGGTCCAATATAGTACCAGTCCGGCCGAAATGCCAAGCCCCGTCAATACCATTTTTGTTTAGGTGAGTTTTCGGCCGTATTTCCAGTGAGTTAAGCACGATCCGATGAACTGTTGTCTGGTCATTGGTATTGCATTGGTAGCATTCCAATGGCATCTTGCTGCCCCACAACCGAACACAACAGCCCCGCACGCCGTACCTTGAGGAGAGGGCATTGACGCCGCTGTCCGAGCACCTGCAGCCACTCGACGAAGCCAGCACCCTGCCGCTGTATCAGCAGTTGCAACGCAAGCTCCGGGTGGCCATCGAAAACCGCGTCCTGGGAGCGGACGACGCCTTGCCGCCGGAGCGCGACCTGGCCGAGGAACTGAACGTTTCCCGCATCACGGTGCGCAAGGCCATCGACGGCCTGGTGGAAGAAGGCTTGCTGATTCGCAAGCAAGGCTCGGGCACGTTCGTCACCAACCGGGTCGAGAAAAATTTCGCCAAGTTGACTTCGTTCTCTGAAGACATGCGCGCACGCGGACGCAAGCCTCGCAGCGTTTGGCTCGATCGCGCCGCTGGCGCCGTGACTCCTGGCGAGTCGCTGACCTTGCGCTCCAGCCCGGGCACTCCGGTCTATCGTTTCAGCCGAATCCGGTATGCCGACGACGCGCCGATGGCGCTCGAGTACGCGACCGTACTGGCCGACTGCCTGCCCTCGGTGGAGTCGGTGGAAACATCGTTGTACGAAGCCTTGGAACGCACTGGCAATCGGCCGGTGCGAGCGCTGCAGAGATTGCGCGCCGTATTGCTGACTGCCGAGCAGGCGCAGCTGTTGAAAGCACAGGAGAAAGATGCGGGCCTGCTGGTCGAGCGCGTCGGCTTTCTCAAGGACGGCCGCGCCGTCGAGTTCTCACAATCGTTCTACCGCGGCGATATCTATGATTTCGTCGCCGAGCTCAACGCATCGTCATGACCACGGGCATGGACAGTCGGATGTACCTTGAAGCCGCGCAGGCACCCAAGGTGGTGCGCGGTCAGTTGGAAAACAATGCCGACATCAGCCGTCGCATCGGCGCGCTGTTGCGAGAAATGAATCCTCGCGCAGTTGTCACTTGCGCGCGCGGCAGCTCGGATCATGCGGCCACCTTCGCCAAGTACCTGATCGAATCGCACACCAAGCTACTGACTACATCGGCTGCACCTTCCCTGAGCTCGCTCTACGATGCGCAACCTGACATGCGCGGCGTGGTGTTTCTGGTGATCTCACAATCGGGCAAGAGCCCCGATCTGCTCGCCTCGGCCGAGAACGCCAAACGAAACGGCGCGTGCGTCATCGCGTTGTGCAACACGCCTGACTCGCCGCTCACGCAATTGGCGGACCACTCGCTGCCGCTGCATGCAGGCCCGGAGACCAGCGTCGCCGCGACCAAGTCCTATATCGCTTCGCTCAGCGCCATCGTGCATCTGGTGGCCTGCTGGACGACGGATCAAACATTGCTCGGCTCGCTGATGCGCGCGCCGGAACAGCTGGCACAAGCCTGGGATCTGGATTGGCGCGCAGCGCTGCCCGTCTTGCAGCAAGCCAACAACCTGTTCGTGCTCGGCCGCGGCTATGGGCTGGGCGTCGCGCAAGAGGCGGCGCTGAAGTTCAAAGAAACCTGCGGCCTGCATGCCGAAGCGTTCAGTACGGCCGAAGTCAAACATGGCCCGATGGCGCTGGTCGGCCGCGGGTTCCCCGTGCTGATGCTGTCGCAAAACGATGAGAGCCGCGCCGGCATCGAAAAGCTCGCGACCGAATTCGTTCAGCGCGGCGCGGATGTGCTGCTCGCCGGCCCAAAGGTGCCGGATGCGATTGCGCTGCCGACGATCGCCTCGCACGCGGTGATCGAGCCGTTGCTGATGGTGCAAAGTTTCTATCGGATGGTTGCGTCACTCGCGCCCGCACGCGGTCTCGACCCGGATCGTCCACCGCATCTGAACAAAGTGACCGAGACTTTGTAATGACCTTGGCGCTGGTCAATGGACGCATTCTCCGCGACTCGGGATGGGTCGAAGATCAAGTCGTGCTGATCGAGGGCGCGCGGATCCAGCAGATCGTTCCAAGCAATTCGCGCTGGAGCGCGGACGAGACCTTCGACATGCTCGGCCAAACGCTGCTGCCGGGCTTCATCGATGTGCAGGTCAACGGCGGCGGGGGTGTGCTGTTCAACGACGATCCGAGCGTCGACTCGATTCGAGAGATCGGTCGCGCGCACCGACGTTTCGGCACGACCGGTTATCTGCCCACGCTGATCAGCGACGATCTCCACGTCGTCTCGCGCGCCGTGCGCGCCGCGCAGGATGCGATCGAAATCGGCGTTCCAGGCGTGCTTGGCATTCATATCGAAGGGCCGTTCTTGAACGAGGCCCGCAAGGGCGTGCACGACGAAACCAAGCTGCGCTGGCTCGATGAAGATGCGCTTGGGTTGCTCACGTCTTTACGGGGCGGCAAGACGCTGGTCACGCTCGCCCCGGAACGGACCACGCCGCAGATCATTCGCAAACTCGGCGATTCGGGCGTCATCGTCTCCGCCGGCCACACCAATGGCACTTACGAAGAAATCCGTACGGCGCTCGACCATGGCCTCACTGGGTTCACGCATCTGTTCAACGCGATGTCGCAACTCACGGGCCGCGAGCCGGGCGCGGTCGGCGCCGCACTCGATGACGATGGCAGTTGGTGCGGCATCATCGTCGATGGACACCACGTCGATCCGGTCGTGCTGAGAATCGCCATGCGCAGCAAGCGGCGGGATCGTTTCATGCTCGTCACGGATGCAATGCCCACGGTAGGCGCGCCGAACAAGTCCTTCAGGCTGCAGGGTCGGCCGATCTCGGTTTACGACAACATGCTGGTCGACGAACAAGGGCGGCTCGCGGGCTCCGACATCGACATGGCGACCGCCGTGCGCAACTCCCTGGAAATGCTCGAGGTGGACCTGCCGCAGGCGTCTCGGATGGCCAGCCTGTATCCGGCCACCTTCCTCGGCCTGGATTACGAACTGGGTCGCATCGAGCCCGGCTACCGCGCCGACCTGGTGCTGGTCGACGCAGGCATCAACGTGCTCGAAACCTGGATCGGCGGCCAGCGCGCGACATAACGCCGCGGTTTCGGCAGCCCGGCGCCGGAACCAGTAAACTGCTCCCCGGAAGCAAGCAGGGCCGGGGAGCCTGATGCGCAACAAAGGCAAAGCCACCTCGTTCGACATCGCCTACCTGGCCGGCGTGTCTCAACCCACTGTGTCGCGCGCCCTGCGGGGCAGCCCCACGGTGAACGAGCAGACCCGGCAGCGCATCCTGCAGATCGCCCACGAGCTCAACTACAAGGTCGACAAGAACGCATCCAACCTGCGCAACCAGCAGTCGGGCACCCTGGCGCTGCTGTTCTTCGAAGATCCGACCCTGGACGACTCGCTGATCAATCCGTTCTTTCTGTCCATGCTCGGCTCGCTGACCCGTGCCTGCGCGGTGCAGGGCTACGACCTGCTCATTTCGTTTCAGCAGCTCTCGAGCAACTGGCACGTGGAATACGAGGACAGCAAGAAGGCCGACGGGCTGATCCTGCTCGGCTACGGCGACTATCTGGAATATGTGTCGCGGCTGGAGTTGTTGGTGGAGCAAGGCACGCACTTCGTGCGCTGGGGCGTAGTGCTGCCGGGCCAGCCGGGCGTCAGCATCGGCTGCGACAACCTTCAGGGCGGTCGCGACATGACCCGGCATCTGCTCGAACAAGGCCGAAGAAACATCGCGTTCATCGGGCATGCATCGGCGCATTACCCGGAGTTTCTGGAGCGCTACAAGGGATATTCGCAGACGCTCGAGGGCGCTGGCTGTTCAGTGCGAGCGGAGTTACAGATCGACGCGTTCACAACCGAGCGGTCGGGATATGACGCGGTGACTGAACTCATCGAACGAGGTATCGAGTTCGACGCGTTGTTCTGCGCGAGCGACTTGATCGCCATCGGCGCCATGCGCGCACTCGCGGATCGCGGCCTTCGAGTTCCGCAGGATGTCGCGGTCGCTGGCTTCGATGATATTCCCATCGCCAGCTTCACCAACCCCAGCCTCACCACCGTACAACAAGATACAAAAGCAGCCGCAACGTTACTGGTGGAAAGTCTGCTCGCCCTCATCCGTGAAGAACCCGTGCAAAGTCACACCATCCCCGCTCGCCTGGCGATCCGACAGTCGACGATGAGCAGTTGAAAGCCGCCGCTTCGCCGAGGCCCTTCCCGAATCTCTCCTCCTCCGTGTGCGTATATAGTCCGGGGCTTCCTCAGGCGCAGACTAAACGAATTCTAGTAATCTCCGACGGCGCGCCGAAACGTTTCGGTGGACCCCAATAGCCCGTCCCTCGGCTCGTATAAATCCACAGCGAGCCCAGTCGATCCAGCCCTGCCGTAAACGGCTGCTGAAAACGCACGAAGAAATTCCACGGCCAGAACTGCCCGCCATGCGTGTGCCCGGAAAGTTGCAGATCGAAACCGGCCGCTGCCGCTGCCGGCGCAGAACGCGGCTGATGGGCGAGCAGAATCTTCGCTCCCGCATCTGTCGGTGCATCGGCAAGCGCAACCGCTGGATCACTGCGGTTCACCGGGTCGAAGTGATGCGCGCTGTAGTCCGTCACACCCGCTATCACCAATCTGGCATCACCATGATCGACGACCACGTGCTCGTTCATCAGCACTCGCATGCCGAGCCGCCGCAGCTCGTTCGTCCACGCGCGCTCACCGGAGTAGTACTCGTGATTGCCTGTGACAAAGAACGTTCCGTACTTCGCTCGCAGCTGAGCGAGCGGTGCCACGTGCGACGCCAACTCCCTCACGCTGCCGTCCACCAGATCGCCAGTGATAGCGATGGCATCGGCTTCGAGCCCGTTCACTGCGGCAACGATGCCTTCGACGTAGTTGCGTCGTATGGTCGGCCCGACGTGAATGTCACTGATCTGCGCGATTGAGAATCCATGCAGCGCCGCCGGCAGATCGGGGATTGGCACATCGACGTGAACGACTCGCGCGACACGCCTCGCATTGAGATACCCAATCGCTGTGGCAAAGACCGCGGCGCCGACAACGATCCAAGCCGTGACGTTCTGAACCTTGTTGGTGAGCTCCGTCGGAACGATCAGGGCAGCGATCAGCAATGAAAGATCACGCAGCAGCGTGAACACGAACAGGGAAGAAAACAGCCCCATGGCGATCAGCGCCGTCCACAGGAGCGCATCCGCGCCACCGCGCCTGGATCGCCTCAGCACCGACGGAATCAGTGCCCACGAAGCCACCAGCAGCAACGCACCGATTGCCTGACCTGTAATGCCGATCGACAGATCGGGCAACAGCCTCAGGCCGATATACACGTGCAGCAGGCCAAGCACGGCCAGCATCGTCAGGAATCCGCGTCGCAAGCGCTCACTCCAAAGAAACGGCCAGGAGCATCCCTACATGCTCCCGCCAGGAACGATTGCAAGCGGAAAAATGGGCCTCCCTCAACGCGAACGGGAGGCCCAGTGTTGAAACTCGAGGATTCCGGCTAGGCGGTCTCGTCCGGGCTCACTTTGATCCGCAGCCAGGCGCGGGCGAAGCGCAGCTCGCGTATGACCGCCTCGGGGGGCAGGTCCAGCAAAGTGGCCGTCTCCTTGACGTTGACGCCCGCGAAGTAACGCAGGTCGATCATCCGGGCGCACAAGGGATCCATGGAATCCAGCCATTCCAGCCAGGACTTCACGTCGGCGAAGGTGATGTCCGTGCCGCCGATCCGGCCGTTCAGATTGGCCGTGCCGATCACCAGGCGTCGCACCAGCGGCGCCGCGAAGAAAAGGAAGCGCAGTCGCTCGACGCCCGGCTGACTGCCGACGCGGCTGACGAACAGCGCCTCGAGGGCCTCACGCAGTTGTAAGGCATTCGCGCTCGCATGCCGGCACAGCTCCTGTCGAGTGGCATTGGAGATACTCGCGATCACACGGCCGGCCAGACTGGACATGGATACAGAAGGAGTACTGCTGGCTCGTGCCGTGCTCATAGGGCCGGACCTTGCTGCTGCGCGTTGTGTCTGTAGGTTCACTGCGGGTGCGTGCCATCCTGACTACAAAGTTTGGGCTCGCGGGTCATTCCTGTGAGGGTGACCTCTTATTCAGACGTGCCAGCGGGCGAAAAACCTCAGCGCACGCGGGAAATCGTGAGTGTAGGAAAGGAGCTACTCGGCCGGAGTACCGGTCTTTCTTATGGGTTCACAGATGAGTTCACTGGGCACTTGAGTTTTCGCAGCTCGACCAGCGTGATCAGAAAGCGATTCAGCGACGGCAGCAGGTCGTAGCGCGGGCCCAGAGACACATTGAACTGCCGCTCGAGGGCCGTGAATAAGTGATGTGAAAAGAGCGTTGTGAGCTCGCCCTCGGCGCACTTGGGACCACGCACCAGACCGCGGTCGTACCACCCTCGCAGCGTCTCCTCCGTCTCGACCAGCACCAGACGAAGGAAGGCGAACAGACTGGTTCGCCACTTATACCAAAGGAAATCGGAGTACCGGTGGCTCCAGGTGCCGTAGGTCTCCCGCCAGCCCCAGGCATTCGGCAGCTCCGGCGTCGGCCAGCCCAGATGACGGCGCAACTCCCAATCGATCTGCAGCCCTTCCAGATCGCGGTAATAAAGATCACCGGTGGCAACGCCATCCGCGGACAGCGCCAGCATCAAATCCTGGCCATGCGATTCCAGAATGATGCCGTGACCGAAGGTCAGCTCTGCCCACAGCGGCGCGAACCAGGCGCACAACACACGATCGACGAACTCCACGGGCGTCGCGTCCGTGCGCTCGAGCATCGTCAGTAGCAATGGAGTGCGCCCGTCGTGGCCGCCCAGCAATGAAAACAACGGCGCGAGTCGCGTACGACCATCGCTGACTTCCGGCGGCGCCAGTCGGACCAACGCTCCGCTATCCAGTCGATGACGAGGTGAGAAACCGAATACCTCGGATAGAACATGCAGCTTGCTCGGCAGTTGCTCGCGTGCTTGTGCAACGACTGTGTTCAACCCGACCGCACGTCCGACCCCGATACGAGTGATTCGGCGGTCGCGAAACATCGCCGTATGCAGCGAAGTTTTGACGAACACGGCTCGTTCGCCGCCTCCCTCCGGCCAGGCCAGCAGCGTGCGGATACTCGATGTCGGCAGCGCCCAGATCCGCAAACCTTCCGCCGCCGCATCGCGGGCATCGACTTCGCGCAGCCACGGATGAAAATCCTCGAGAGCTGAAGGATGAACAGGAAACAGCACCCGCTCGTCCGAAGACGAACCCGAGACCAAGGCCATGGCCTCGGAAGCTGGCGCGCCCAGCACATGCAAACGACGGCGGGGAACCCAGTAACTGGGCAATCGAAACGCCTGCGAGTGCTGCGGCAGATAACGAATGTCGAACGATGGATCGCGCTTTGAATTCTGAAAAAGATCGGGCTTGTATAGATGCAAGCGCTCGAGCGTCATCCAATCGCGCAGGCCCGGCGGCAGTTGCTCGGTGACATCGGCTGTGACGGGCTCGGCTGACATGCGTTCCTCCGTGTTGCTTGCCTTGCTCGTGACTTCCTGTGGGCAGGCGCGTCAGACGATAGCATGTTCGTTCACGACATGACGTCGAGCCGGCCGGCGCAAGCTCAAATCCAACAATCCAGCTCTGTCACCCGCTGCATAGCGATTCGACCGCAAGCTCCCTACAGGTCGAAGCTGCCGCCCGCAGCTGCTCATCGAGCCGTCGCGGGCCGCGCTTGAGCAGGCTGAAGTCAACGCGCTCAACACGCTGGCGACACTTGGATATTCGCGAGAATCGATGCCAAGATGCATCTGCCGTCGAGATTGTTTCGCAGCACGCAATCCATTCCACCACAGTCGCGCCAAACAGCGTCGCAAGCACCAGGCGGGACATGTTCGGCTTGAGGTCGGCTACCGCTGCGACCAACCTCCTCCCCGCCATCGTCACGGATGGCGGTTCAACAAACCAAAGGAGTACTAACATGATCAAGCTCGGCAAAGTTTCCGAAGCCACTCGTACCGGCAAGGACTCTATCTTCACTGAGATCGCGGATGTTCCGCAGTTCTCGCTCTAATTGCCTTGCGTCGTTCCGGTGACTCAGTCACGGGATGATGCTCGGTTGAAGGGCGCATGACCCGCAAGGGTCATGCGTCTCTTGCTTCCCACCGACGCCGACGAGTCCAGCGATGAGCGGATACTTCCTGCCTCCCCACGTACACTTCTGCCAGCGCGGCGACGCCTTCGTGTTCCTCGACCTGAAACAAGACGACTACATGCTGGTGAATGGCGCCGCCGCTACGGCTTTGCGAGCACTGTCCTCGACGCGGCCGGATGCACCATCGTTGCCAGAGCAGCAATTGAGCGATGCATTGAACGAACTTGTGAAAGGCGGTCTGCTGACCAACGACGGCAGCGGCAGAGCGATCGCACCGACGCAGATCGAAGTCGCAGTGGACAATCTAGTCGATCAGGAAACGCTGCTGGATACCTCGGTGACGCTCGGCCAGATTGTGAACTTCTTCGTGGCCTGCAGCGCAGCCAAGCTCAGCCTGCGCTGGCGATCGATCGAAGCCACCGTGATGTCCGTGGCACGGCGCAAAGAGAAACGCGCGAGTAGACCGATCGACATGACGCGCGCGAGAGCTCTCACTGCGGCGTTCTTGAAGCTGCGCGGATTGTTTCCGGCGAATTACCTGTGCTTGTTCGACTCCCTGGCGTTGCTGCACTTTCTGGCGAAGTACGATATCCATCCAACCTGGGTGTTCGCGGTCCGCCTGGAGCCCTGGGCCGCGCATTGCTGGGTTCAACATCAGCAATACACATTCAACGAAGAAGCCGAGGACGCGGTCGCTTACACGCCGGTCATGGTGATTTGATCGCCGCGCGCGCAGCCCGCACCGGATAAGGAACATCCATGTACCGCTATCTCGCATTCGTATGGAATTCGCGGAACCTCGAAAGCGCCCGCACGGTTAATGCGCTGAGCACCTCCGCCCCGGCGACATGGAACCTCGCTTACGAAGGCACTGGCATCAAGCTATTCCGAACCGATGCGCGCAGGACCGCTAGCGTCTACCGACTCGATCGCAATGGTGGTGTGATTTTTGGAAAGCTGTTCGAAAGTCATACCGAGGCCGAAGTGCCTCGCCAGGCCCAATTCGATGCCGACGAAGCGCTGCGAGTCGTCCGCAGCGGCGGACGTCGCGTTGTCGAGCGCTATTGGGGCACCTACCTCGCCATCGTTCATGACGATGCCGCTCGCAAGCATCATGTGTTTCGCGACCCGACCGGCACCCTGCCGTGCTACAGCACGACTTACCGCGGCGTCGACGTGTTCTTCGCCGACATCGAAGATGCGCTGCATTGCCTGCCCGGTCCCTTCTCCATCGATCGAGATCATCTGTCACGCTGGCTGTATTCGCTCAGTCTCGCGCGCGAGGCGACGGCCATCGAGAACGTCGAGCCACTGCCCGCAGGCGAATGCCTCACTCTGCATGAGCAAGCCCGCACTCGCACACGCATTTGGGACCCAGTAGCTGTGGCCAGCGCGCCGAACTTCGAACGACCCGAAGAGGCAGAGCTGGCGCTACGCTCGGCGGTACAAAGCACCGTGAATGCATGGGCATCCTGCTATCGCAACATTACGCATCGTCTTTCGGGCGGGCTGGATTCTTCGATCGTGGCGGGATGCCTGGCGCACGCGCCCGCCAAGCCACAGCTGACATTCTGCAATCTGGCGATCGAAGACAGCGACGCTCAACAGCAGGTTCATTTGCTGGGCATGGATCGGGCGACGATCGAAAAGGTCCGCGCCATCGTCAGCCATGGCGATGAGCGGCGCTACGCACGGCTGGTCGCGCAACGCTGGGGTGTGCCCCTGGTGGAAAGAAAAAGAAGCCCGGAGCTGAACATGCAGCGACTGAGCGCCATCCCGCTGCGACTCAGACCGCTCATGTACTTCGCGTCCATGGAGATGGACGATACCCGAATGGAAATGGTCCGGAATCACGGCGCCGAAGCGTTCTTCTCCGGGCAGTCGGGCGACACAGTGTTCCTGGCCACCACCCAGCCCGTGGCGTCGATCGACTACGCGCGCCGGCATGGCCTAAGGCCTGCGTTGTGGCGGCATCTGCTCGCCAGTTCAACCCTCAGCAAGGAATCGCTTTGGACGGTGCTGCAAAAGACCGTGTCGCACGGGCTACTACGCCGCCGCTACGTGTCGCGCTTCCATACGTTCTGGCGAACGACGCTGCTGAACTCGGAACTGGCCACGCAGATGGCGCACAGCGAGCAAACCTTACGCGAGGCTCAACATGTTGCGACGGCTGCGCTGCCTCCCGGAACGCAGATGCTTGCGAACGCAATCGCTTCGACTGCCTACCACGAATTCGTCGTTCACACCCGCGGCCTCGCCGACGATATCGATCCCCTCGACGCTCAGCCGGTGTGGGAAGTCGCGTTGCGGATTCCCAGCTACACCTCCTTGAAAGGCGCCACGAGCCGCGGGCTGGCGCGGCATGCCTTCAGAGACGTCCTGCCCGAGGAGATTCGCAAACGCACCGCCAAGGGTTCGGGATCGGCGTTCTATCAGAACGTGGTTCATAAGCACCGAGGGTTGTTGCGCGATCAATTGCTGGACGGCCATCTGGTGAACGATGGGTATCTGGATCGTCGCAAGCTCGAAGAGTGCCTCGCCCTGGACGATCCTTCCACGCAGATCGTCGCATCGACGTTGCTATCCTATCTCGCCGCCGAGATTTGGATGCAGCAGTGGAAGCAGGTCGGCACGGCAACCGCGGCGCGCTATCGCAACGCCGTTTCCTGAGAGCTCCGATTCGCGCGGCTCAGCTGCTGCTGGTCTTTCAATTTGCGCCAACGCTCGTATTGCTCGACCTTGGCGGGATCGGGATCCTCGCGGTCGCGCAACCAGAAGTCGAACCAGTCCAGGTTCCGCTGCACGATGGCATGAAGGTGCGCGGGCTGCCACTTGGTGTGCGTCTCGTCGCGGAATACGTAAGCGTCGTAGGGTTTGCCGGCCTCATTTAGATGTTTGACCAGGCGTACCAGGTTGAGCATCTCGGCCGCCGGCGCGTTCATCAGAATAGGCGCCGTAATTTTCGCGACATTGTCGGCAGCATCGATCCCGCGCCACATGTTCATGCCCTCTCCTTCCGGCTTGGTCCACCATGCAATGCCGCCAGCGAGCTTTGGCAAAGCGCTGGTCGCGACGTAATAGTCCAGCTGCGACCAGATCCCGCCGGAGATGGCGATCGCCGCCACGCGATCGTGCCGGTGCGCGATGAACATCGAGGTAATTGCGCCTTGGCTGACTCCGCCGATGCCTATGCGTCGCTCGTCGACGATGCCTCGAGCAATGACGCTGTCGAGTGCTCGCAAAGTGGATTCCGCGCACATGCTGGTATGAGGGAAATCCAGCTCCGCGGAGTTGGCCAATCTGAGCGCTTCCTGCCTGGGATTGAGCGGCAGCTGCAGCGGAAAACTGGCGCCCAACACCACCATGCCGCGCGCCGCCAGAGCATGCGACGGCGTCTCTTGGTTGGTGATGTTCATGAAGCCGTTGCTGGCATAAGGATTGATGTACACCGGATATTTTTCATTGGCGTCGAAGCCGGGGGGATAAAAGATGTAGCCGGAGGCGCGCGATTCATAAAAGCCGTGCAGCGGCTGACCGGGCTCGCTCCAGGGGAAGCTCGGCGTGTCCCACTCGACGCGTTCCACCTTGCCCAGGCGAATGTTCCGAAACTCCGGGTTGATATCGGCCACTACCGCGATGCGCCCGGAGGCAACGTCGATCGCTGCCAGATGGCTCGGCAGCGTCGGCGTTTCGCGCATGCAGACAAGACGCTTGTGCGCGCCCAGCTCGCATTGCGTATAAACATCGTCCGGTGCCCGCAATACCGTCCTCACGGCGCCACGCGTCGGATCCCACGTATAGATGCCCTGCGTTCCCCAACGGATTCCTTCACGGCGCCAGAACAACACCCGGTTGCCAACCCACCAGATCCTTTCGATGTAACCAGAGCATTCCGACGCCGCGCACTGGATATCCTCCGATGTTTTGTTTGGTAATGAAGCATGCACGCGGAGCGAGCGCGAATGTTCGTCCGACCGAACCAACCACGCTCGCGCGCCGTCAGTGCGCTCCGTTTGCATCACCGTGGTGCCGGCTTTGATCGCACCCACTGGGACACCCCCCGTGGGATCGGCTCGGCCGCGAGCCTGCTCGAACGCGGCACGGTCCGCGTCGCTTGCGAGTTGCTCGTCATGCCCGTCGAACGTCACAGTCCACAGTGTCGTGGCCGAGTTCGGCGGCGCATGCCGCAACCGGGGCAGCATCAGATCCGCGATGGAATGCAGATCCTGATCGTAGCGATAGCCTGCACGTTCCCTGGCTTGCGTGATCGCTTGCTCTTCGGCGCGGGTAGCCCCAACGGTGAAGTAGAGCGATCGACCGTCCTCACTCCACTCGAACTCACGAACGTCCGCTGCGTTGTGCGTGACTTGTTGCTCGAAGCGGGCATCGACAGCGCCGCGCCACAACTGAATCTCTCCGTCTTGCAATCGCGTGTACGCCAGCCAGCGGCCGTCGGGCGACCAACGCGCGTCCGGGCGTTCGAACGTGCCGGTGGATCGGCCGGTCAGACCGGCCCTCGACAGGCGAGTCTCGCCACCATCGCCCACCTGGGTGAGCGCGCCACCCTGCACGCTGCCGACATACCAGGCCCTGCGATATTCGTTCGCAGTTGCATCCCCCTGCCGAACCAGCAGCGCGAACCGCTTACCGTCGGGCGAGAGGCTGAATCGCTCCGCGGTGCGAAGCTTCGCAAAGTCATCGGGCGTAACGGTGCGCGGCGTGCCTGCTGGCACCTCGGGAATCGTCAGCGTCTGATGGGCGGAAGTATGGGCTGCAAACAATGCCGCAGCCACGAGCAAGACGCGACGCAAGGAGAACTTCATCTATTCTCGACCTCGGACAGAAATCGGGGGCCTTCTCACGAAAGCCCCCACTGCCCCCACCCCGATACACCAGTTAGGTCAGACTCACCATGTCTTGACGAACTCCAACGAAATCAGCCGTCCCAGTGGATCAGCATTCACCGGGTCGAAGCCCAGATCGAAAGTGGAGCTGGTCGGCGTTATGAACACCGACGGCGGATCCTCATCGAGGACGTTCTGCGCGCTCAACGCCACGCTGAACCCCGACAGGAAGCCACTGCTGAACTTGTTGGAAAAGTCATAAGAGAGCCGCAGATCGACCGTGGTGAGCGAATCGACCTTCGAGTTCGCCACCGGCGTCGTGGCCCGGTTGTCGACATAACTGTCGACGTGGTTGACGAACATGTTGGCGGCAACCCCCTGTCGCTGCCAGGTGACGAAACCACGGGCGCGGTAGCTTGGCGGGTTGTAGATAGTGTCCGCTGTGTCGATCTCCGCGCTGTTAGCCGTGACCTGCTGGTCCCGGTTGAGCACGTAAGTGCCACCCAAGCCGATGAAGAATCGGTTCGCGCCCACGTTGAAGTTATATTCGGTCGCGAGGTCGATGCCGTTGCTGCTCACTACGCTTAGGTTGCGGCGCCGACCATCGACGATTACGTCGACCTGATCCGGCGTGAAGTTCGGGATCAGCGAGGCGAAACCCTGTCCCAACTGGCCAATGGCGATGAACTGGTTCACTTGATCGACGCTTGGGTTGAAGATGAGCAAGTCGCTGAATGCATTCAGATCCGACAACAGCGTCAGTACCGCCCCAGGGTTTGCGATCAAACCGGTGTAGCGGATCTTGTAGTAGTTGAGCGACACGGACAGCCCGGCAACGCCCTCGGGCGTGAATTCCAGACCGAACGAGGAGCTTTCGGACTCCTGCGGGCGCAAGGAATCGACCGCGATGCCGTTGACCGACAGGACGCGCGTGGGCCCCAGGCCGGGAATATTGCCAGCAAGCGCCAGCGCGCTATTGCTGGCCAGGCTGTAGTCGACCAGGTTGGGCGCCTTATATGAGGTGCCATAGCGTGCGCGCAGGCGCAGCCCCTTGACCGGTTCCCACATGAGACCAGCCTGCGGATCGAACGACGAGCCGGCGGTCGAGTAATCGTCGTAGCGACCCGCCAGCGACAATTCCAGGCTTTGTACGCCGGTCACAGCGTTGGCCTCGCTGAACAACGGCACGTACACTTCGCCGTAAGCGCTGGTAACGTCCTGGTCGACGTCTTGCGCCGACAGTGGCGTGTTCGGCAACCGGCGGATCGTCTCTTCATAATTCTCGGTGCGGTAGGCCGCGCCGATAGCCATGCTTACCTTGCCTCCCGGCAGGGAGAACAACGAGCCGTCGGCCTTAAGTTCTGCGATTTGCGAATCAAATGAATACTCGCTGACCGTGACATTGATCGGTAAGGTTGGGATCGCCTGCACCCGGGCGTTGCTGACCTGGTCGGTAGTATTTTCGTTGTAACCTGCCGACAACTGGATATTCCAATCGCCAGCCACGCTCCAATCCACGCCGAGAGTGGTGGCGATCTGATCGTTCTCGTTAGAGACGGATTCCGCGAAGGTTCTGCGACCGGTGCCCTCGGTGTCTCGCCTGGTGTACAAGGCATCGGCGAACACGCTTAACGAGCTGCCGATCTGCTGTTTACCCGTGAACATCGCCGAGTATTGCTCGGTCTCCGGCAGCAGGGTATCGATCAGCGAGTTGGCCCCGATGAAATCCCGATCGGCGGAGGCGAGTCGATCGCGTTGCAGATATTCGACAGAGACCAGCGCATTGCCCGATTCCCAGGCATTGCCCAGCGCCTGGCTGGCGCGGTACTCGTCTACGCCGTCAGCCACACCGGCGCGCAGCCGCGTCTCGGCGCCTTCGAAATCTTCGCGCAGAATGAAGTTCACCACACCGCCGACTGCGTCCGAGCCGTACAGCGCCGACGCGCCGTCCGGCAGAATTTCGACGCGCTCGATGGCGGACAACGGCAGGGCGGAAATATCCACCGCTGCCGAGCGATAGCCCGGAGCGATGCGTCGACCGTTCAACAACACCAACGTGGTGCCTTCACCGATACCACGCAGATTGATGCTCGAGCCCTGCTCGCGGGTAACCGTCACGCCCGGCGTGACCTGACCGCTCTGATTCGCCAGCGCGAAGTTCTGGGTCACCGACTCCAGCAGCTTGCTCACGGTGCTGTAACCGGTCGCGTTGATGTATTCACGCGAGAGCACGGTGATGGGCGCAGTGTTGTTCTCGATACCGCGGATGTTGGTACCCGTGACGATGATTTCTTCGATGTCGAGCAGCGTTCGGCCTTCGATCGTACGAGGCTGCCGCTCGCCCTGCCCGCTTGGTGAGGTCTGCGCTTGCGCCAGACGGATGCGACCATCGCTGTTATAGGCAGCGCTGGTGGTGGCCATCGGATCGGTGCTCGCCAGCTGGATGGTCACGGTCTTGTCGTCCAGCTGACGAAAGGTCAGGCCGGTGCCTTCCAGCACCTGGCTCAAAGCTTCTTCGGCGCTGGCTTTGATCTTCAGCGGCCGGGCCTGCTGGCCGCTGACCAGCTTCTTGTCGAAGATGATGTTACTTTCTGATTGTGCCGCAATATCTCTAAGCGATTTCGCCAGCGGTTGGCCGGGCAGGTCCCATTGGGTCACTGCCTGCGCGTCCGCCGCCGTTGCGAGAATGGCCAGTACGCTCGCCGCCAGCGTTCCAGCCGGCGAAAAACGAGAAACGGCACGAACCTTCCGACTATTGGTGCTCAAGGTGGTCTCCTAACCAGTTTAGCCCCGCGGTCCCCATACTCCCGAGCTATTCGAGGGAATCGAACGTCAGGATTTTTGACACACGTCGGTTATTCGACGTTGTAGCTCTTATAAAACCTCAGTGCGAAAAAACCACAGCGGCAAAAAGCCACCACTGCATCCTCACTGAACCGGTTTGCCGGAAATCACTATTTCATTGCCCCGCTGGATCACTGTGAGCCCATAGGCTTGCGCCACGGCATTGGCGAAATGGCTGGAGTCGCCCGCTTGAAACAACCCATTGATCAATAGCTCGGCCGCTTCGGGCTGCTCGATGACCAGCTTGGACTCGTTATATCTGTTCATCTCGGCGGCAGCCGCACGCAACGGCGTGTCGTCGAGAATCACCTGGCCACGGCGCCACGCGGTGGCCTTCTCCACGGCAGGCGTATCGAGCCGTGTCGGCGCGCCGGCGGTGAACGTGAGGCGCTGGCCCGGTGTCAACGTGACTTCGCCAGTATTGCGATCCGCCGACATCGTGGGTGTTTGTTCGATCGGCGCGGGCGGCTGAATCATCGGTTGCATCAGTTCGGCCATGGCGGGCCGCACCGGCGAAACCGCGACGCTGCCTTCCACCAAAGTGACCGCGAGACGCTGCGCATCTCTGCGAACCACGAACTGGGTGCCAAGCGCTTTTACCTGCCGATCGCCCGCCACCACGACGAACGGCCAGTCGCTCTGCTTGGCGACGTTGAACAGCGCCTCGCCCCGACGCAGCTCGACCCGCCGCTGTCGCTGGTCGTACTTCACCTTGATGGCAGTGTCGGTGTTCAGAAAGACTCGCGTGCCATCCTGAAGCACCAGTTGGCGCTGCTCGCCCACTTGAGTGGAGATCACGCCGGCATATTGGAACCAGATGACACCGACCATCACCAACAGCATCGCGCAGGCCAGTGTCGCGGCGATTGGACGCCACATCGAGCGTCGCTCGACTCGCGCAACCGGTCGGAACGGCACCACCTGACGCAAGTGTTCCGCCTCGTCCCAGACCGTGGTGGCGATCTCGAATGCGCGAGCATTGTCCGGGTGCGCGAGCAACCAGCGGCGAAAGCCGTTCTCTAGCGCACGGCCGCGCGAATCGCCATGCAGCTTGGCGATCCAGACGCCGGCTTCGGCCAACAGCTCAGCAGGCACGGGCTTGCCCCTTTGCGAGTCGGTGGCGGTCATTCTCTCTGCCGCTCCATCGCCAGCAGGGTGACGGCGCTCGCAACATGTTTCTCCACGGCGCTGACGCTGATCCCCAGGCGGCGCGCGATCTCGGCGTGGCTGAAACCGTAGAGACGATGCATGAAGAATACTTCTCGGGTTCGAGGGTTGGCGCGATCGAGCGCCTCCCGCATCTTCATCAGACGTTGCTCGGCGGCGAAAACCTCATCTGGCGAGGGCTGCAGATCGGGCAGGTCGAGATTTTCAACCGGCTCGCTCTCGTAGCTGTCGAGCCGGGCGTGGCGATGCTGATCGACCGCAAGGTTGAGCGCGGTCCGGGTGAGAAAGGCTTCCTGATTCTGGATCTGCCCGCCCTGACGGGTATAGGCATGCAGCCGCAGAACGGCTTCCTGGACCAGATCTTCCGCCTGGTCCGGCGTGGCGCCACGCCGGCGTAGTAGTTTCTTAAGGCTGCGCAGCTGCCTCAGGAGCACTTCCATGATGGGGCCTCGATCTCACGCGACGGTGCGTCGGCTTCCCTGTGAGCTGCCCCGCGCCCGTGACTTCCAGCGGCAAACAACATATCTACCGCGAAACTTCGCACCGAACCTCCCAATCGGGTTCGCGTCGGTGCGCAGCGGGCCGAATATTGCGTGATTCCCTGCATATCTGACAACGCCGTATCTGCCACCGCACCCTTCCTGCCGAAATTGACGAACTCCTGCGCAACTGCAGCAACGACCGGTATCATGGGCAGCTCGAGTTACCCGAGAGTACCTTCGCCACCCATCGAGAAGGAGCCGTTGCTAGTGAGCACTTCTTTTATCTCACGCGCGCTTGCCATGACGGCGTTCGCGCTTGCGTCCATGATCGGAACGACCGCGTTCGCCGCCGAACGCCGCGTCGTCACGCACGAGGACCTCTGGCTGCTGCCACGAGTTGGCGCGCCCGCCGTCAGTCCCGATGGCAAGCAGGCCGTCTTCAGCGTGACCGAGCCCGCATACAACAGCGATCAGCAGAACAGCGATTTATGGATCGTGGCGACGGACGGCAAGACGCCGGCGCGGCGCCTGACCCAAACCCGCCCCGCGGAATCCGGCGTTGCGTGGAGCCCGGATAGCAAGCGCATCGCCTTCTCGACCAAGCGCGACGGCGATGAAGTCAATCAGATTTATGTCCTCGATATCGCCGCGGGCGGCGAGGCATTGCGCGCGACCACACTGAGCACCGGCGCGCGGTTGCCGAAGTTCTCACCCGACGGACGCAAGATCGCCTTCACCAGCGACGTGCCGCCGGAGGCGCGCAACGACGAGGACAGCAAACGCATCGTCGGCGAAGAGAAGGCGCGCAAATATAAGATGCGCGCCTACGACGGTTTTCCGATTCGCGCCTGGGACACCTGGCTGCCGGAGAATCGCCAGCCGCATGCATTCGTGCAGACGGTGGGCGTGAACGATGCGCGCGATCTGTTCGCCGGCACCCAACTGATCAAGCAGCCGGGTTTTGCAGGCCGCAGCTCACAGAGCTCCAGCGAGCTGGATCTCGTCTGGGCGCCCGATGGCGACAGCCTGATCTTCACCGCCAGCCGCAACGCCCATCGCGGCGCCTTCGATTACACCAATACCGAGCTGTGGCAGGTGTCGGTGGATGGCGGCGAGCCGCGTCGGCTCACTGGCAACGACGAGCTCAAGGGCGGCGATAGCTGGAGCGAGGCGAAGTTCAGCCCCGATGGCCGCACCCTGTATGCGTTCCGTGAGGTGCGCGACACATATGTATTCAGCCCGACTCATGTGGGCGTGTTCGAGTGGCCTTCGCTGCAGCCTCGCGCCGATATCACTCTGCCGGCGGATCGAGATGCGCTCGCTTTCGTGATCGCGCCCAACAATCGCGACGTTTATTTGCTCGGCGAGGACGCCGGTCACGTGAAAGTGTTCCGGGGCAAGAACTCCGGCGGCGAAGCCAAACTGGCGTTCGACATGCAGGCTGGCATGTACAGCAACCTGGTCGGCGCGGATAAAGCTGGCTCGCCCCTGCTGATCGCGAGCTACGACAGCGCCGTCAGCCCGGCGGAAATCGTGCGCATCGATCCGCAAGGCGGCAGCCATCGCGCACTGACTCGATTCTCCACCGACAAAGTCGCCGCGCTCGACATGGCGCCGCTGGAACACTTCTGGTTCGACAGCAAACGCGGCGCGCGCATTCATAACATGATCGTGCGCCCGCCGGGCTTCGATCCTGCCAGGAAATATCCACTGCTGGTGCTGATGCACGGCGGTCCGCACACCATGTGGCGCGACACTTTCTTCCTGCGCTGGAACTATCACCTGCTCGCCGCGCCAGGCTATGTGGTGCTGCTGACCAACTACACCGGCTCGACCGGCTTCGGCGCCGAGTTCTCCCGCGGCATTCAAGGCGATCCGCTGGAAGGCCCGGCACTGGAGATCAACCAGGCCGCGGACGAAGCGATTGCGCGCTATTCGTTCATCGATGGCGCCCGCCAGTGCGCCGGCGGCGCCAGCTACGGCGGCCACCTTGCCAACTGGATGCAGGCGAGCACCGATCGCTATCGCTGCCTGGTCAGCCACGCGGGCCTGGTCAATCTGGAAAGTCAGTGGGCCACCAGCGATATCAACTATCCGCGCGAAAAGAACATGGGCGGTCCGCCGTGGCAGCAAGGCGTGGACTGGAACAAACAAAATCCGATTCGCTATGCGTCGCAATGGAAAACGCCCGTGCTGGTGACGGTGGGCGAGCGTGACTTCCGCGTGCCGCTCAACAACACGCTGGAATATTGGAACGTGCTGCAGCGTCAGCAGGTCGAGAGCCGTCTGTTGATCTTCCCCGACGAGAACCACTGGATCCTGAATGGCGAGAACAGCCGGCAGTTCTTTGTCGAAGTGCATCGCTGGCTGGAGCGCTTTCTGAAGCAGCAACCCGCCAGCTGATCCCCGGGCAGATGTATGGAGCCGACCGGCGCGACACGCCGGTCGGCGCACTGCAAGGCCGACTCGTCGCAGCTGCGGTTGCGCCGGGCGCGGCAAGCTCAGTAACGTGTCGGCCCCACTCCGGTCGACTCCTCAAGGAGAAATTGCAATGACTACACGTCGCCAGTTCATCGGTCAGTCCTCCGCTGCGCTCGCCGGATCGGCGCTGCTGGGGTCGACCTGGCTGTCGGTGGCTCGGGCGGCAAGCGAGGGCAGGATGTTGCACAGGACGATTCCCTCCAGCGGCGAAACCGTGCCGGCCATCGGCATGGGCACCTCGGGCAGTTTCGAAGTGACGCCGGGCGGTCCGGAATATCAGGCGCTCAAAGAAGTGTTGAAGCGCTTTTTCGACGGCGGCGCGACGCTGATCGACACCGCGCCCACCTACAGCAATGCCGAAGAAGTGCTCGGCCCACTGCTGGCCGACGCCAAGCTGCGCCCCAAGGCGTTCATCGCCACCAAGCTGTCCGGCGTGGTCGGCCGTGACAAGGGCCTCGCGCAGTTTCAGAAGTCGCTCAAGACTCTGCGCACGGACAAAGTCGAGCTGCTCCAGGTGCACAATCTCGGGGACTGGAAAACCCAGCTGGCGCTGGCGCGCGAGCTCAAGGAACAAGGCAAGGTGAAGTACACCGGCATCACTCACTATCTCGATTCCGCGCACGACCAGCTCGCCGACGTCGTGCAGGAAACCAAGCCGGACTTTCTGCAGATCAACTACTCGGTCACCAATCGCGGCGCCGAGCGTCGCCTGTTCCCGATGGCCAAGGAGTTGGGCATCGCCGTGCTCGCCAATCGCAACTTCAACGACGGCAAGCTGTTCAACCAGGTGAAGGGCAAAGCGCTGCCAGGCTGGGCCAAGGAAGTCGGCGTGACTTCCTGGGCGCAGATGTTCCTGAAATTCTGCCTGAGCCACGACGCCGTCACCGCGGTGATTCCCGCCACCGGCAAGCCCGACCGCCAGAGCGACAACCTCAAGGCCGGCTTCGGCCCACTGCTCTCGGCCGCTCAGAAACAGGAAGTGATCGAGCTGGTTGGCTGAGGCTTCTGTTCGGAACTGATCGGTCGGGACGGGCCCGGCCGATCAGGGCGACGGGACATCAGGCGCCTCCAACGGCGCGAGCACCGACACCGTCAGATCGCGAGACGACAGGCGGCCGTCCGTACGCCTGCAATCGATCTGGCCGCTCTCGATTTTGGCGCCGAGCTTTGGCAGCAAATTGTTCCGCAGATCGCGCATCAGCTCGCAATCCCCCGCGCCCAATTTCGCGTAGCGCGACAGTTCAACGCTGCGCCATGCCGCCGGAAATGTTTCATCGAGCTGCTCGGCGTTCACTCTCATGCGCTTGAGCACTTTTTCGCTTCGTTCGCTCCTCGGCGGCGCTTCTGCCAGCGGCACGGGTGTCGCGGTGGCAATCGTGAACATGAGTTCCGACGATGCCCCTCCGCTGCAGCCTTGCACCCGGACCTGAGTGCTCTGGTGAGCCCCCAGATCGATCAGCATCTCCTTCAAGCGCTGCCCCAGGCTGAGACACTCGTAAGCCACACCGCGCTCCACGACTGTAAACAGGTGGCGCAGTTCCTGTTCCTTCCAGGTCGCCTGTATCGCTTCCGGGTTGTCGTCGGCACCGCTCGCCAGCGGCGTCAGCAGGCCGCCGCAAAGTAATATGACAAGGCGCAATCGCATGTGAGCCCTCCCATGACCCCGCTGCGAAGGATGTCACTCAGCTCTGCGGCTTGCCAGCGGGGGCGTCGGGTTTGGGGAGGGCGACCAGAGCGGAGACGGTCAGCTCGGGGGTTTGGGTCGTCAGTTGACGGGGGATGCAGCTGACGCGGTCGGTGACGATCTTCACCGAGAGCTTTGGCAGTACATGGTCGCGCAGGCCCTGCATGAGCTCGCAGTCGCCGGGCTCCAGGTCCAGCTTGCGGTCGCGTGACAGCTGGATGGTTTTCCATTCGGCCGGGAATGTTTCATCGAGCCTGGCAGAAGCCACGCCCAGGCGCTTGAGCAACTTCTCGCGGCTGGTGTTTGCTTCCGTTTTGGGAGCATCGGCGAGCGTCACGGGCGATGCGGTGGTGATGGTAACGAAGAAGTTGCGCGTCGGGCGGTTGGCGAAACAGCCTTGCGCCAGAACGCGCGTTTGCTCGTGCGCGCCCAGTGCACGCAGGATTCTTTCGAGCTTGGACTCGAAAGCATCGCAATCGTAGGCCGTGGTGAAGCCGGTGTAGTTGTAGCGAATCTCCTGCGTCTTCCAGGTCGCCTGAACCGGCGCTGAATCCTCGGCCGCACGGCTCGCGAGCGGCAGCAACAAGCCGCCGCACACAGCGGCGATCAACGATGCTTTCGATCCACTGGCTGCGACACGCATAGAAAATCTCCACATCCTGAGCCGGACTGCCTCGGGGGCGTACTGGTTGGACGAACGAGGCGACCGCATGTTCCCCGCCCGAGCCGACGCTGTCATGAAAAGTCGTCAATGGTCGAGCCGCCTCAGGTGAACTCGCGCCGCTGCTCCAACAGGAACGGCCGATCGATCTGCTCGGCATACAGCTCGATATCGCCTCGCGTGACGCCACACTCCGCGTAGTGCTTCTGCCAGTCATTCACGACCGCGACCACCTCACGCACCTGGTTGATCGCAGCATCCTTCTTCAGCGAGAACATCGCCGCCATCGACAGCGCATTCGCCAGCGTCGAATCGGCCTCCTCCTCGCCCACCCGCATCTGCTGAAAGCCCAGCGCCTGCCCGGAAGGCAGCACATCGTAGGCCGGGGACAACCGATACTGTTGCGCGTCGGTGGCGATCAACGCGTGGTTCTTTTCGTGATCGTCGGTGTTATCGATCAGAATGTTGAACACCATGCGACGAAACAATTCGTGCATGTCACGTTCGTTCTGGCCGCCTTCCACCACGCCGCGACGACGCAGCAGTTGCGCCAGCTCGGGGTAGCCGAAGCGTTCACCCGCTGCTCGCAACGCCACGCATGCCGATAAGCAGTGCAACCGCCTCCCGTGCTCACGATCGAAACGTTTGATCGCGACAGCGTGCCCGTCCGTCAACCGCACCGCCTGAGTCGGCGCAACCCGAATGTTTGCTTTCTGCGCGAGCAGCATGGACGCATGCTCGACCAGCGGAGTATCCGCCGGCTCGCCGTCGGCGAACTTGATCACCCACTGTTCCCCGGCAATATCGATGAGCGCCTTCGGACGCGCGCCGCCCAACGTCACGCCCGGAGAGATCAGACGCTTCTGCGCTTCGGGCACCGGCTCGTTGTCCTGCACCTTGCGGATCAGATCGTGAATGGTGTCGGTATCGTCCAGCGCCGGCAGCGGCCCGAGCGTGCGCGGGCGATATTCATCGGCGGATGTCGACACGCCGAGCGCCCCGAAGCGATCGTCGCCGGCGAAATACAAATATTCGAGCACCGACAACCGCGGCGGCTTGTCGAGAAAGCGAATGACGCGCTCGCCCCAACGATCCGGACGCGCATCGTCGACCGCGCCGATGGCGATGCCCGACTCGGTCGGCAGCAACTCGTCATCGATCAGCGGCAGATCTTCGCTCAACGGGAAGCCGTGCTGGAGCCATTCCGGCGCATAGCGCAGAGACACGCCGCGCGTGGTTCGCACCAAATGCAATTCGCCGATGAACACCGGCCGCGTTGGCTGAGTCACCAGCCAAAGAAACAACTGGTCGGTCGGTTTGTAAGCGATGGGCTTGCGAGCGGCGTTCACGAGCGCACCTGCTTCCCGCTTTTGCTCGCGCCACGTGCCAGGCGCGCTTCGACCGACGCCGCCGAACGCACCGCTCGACGTTTGAGCGCCCCGCGAACGTCGCTTTCCAGCGCGCCCTTATCCTCGGCCGGCGCGGCAATGGCCGGCAGTGCATTCACCCGCCCCATCAGCCACAGTGCGGTCACATAGATGCCCGCGCTGACGCCGGCGTCGCCGCGCTCCATCCGGATCAAGGTCGGCACCGAAATGCCCAGACGCTTGGCCCAGACACGTTGCGATTCCCGGCGTCGAACCCGGGCGATGGCCAGGTTTTCACCCAGAGCGCGCAATGCCTGGGCGGCCGCGGGCGGCAGGGTCTGCAGGGCTTGAGGGGTGCTTGGCATAACATAGAGTTTATCGATTAGGCGATTTTGGTCAACTCTATGTTAGTTCAGGCTCCGTGCCAGGACGCCGGGGAGCAGCCGGCCTTGGAATCGCCGGGGATCGCCCCCACCCCTGCCGTCTGTGCCCGAAAAACCACGACACGCATGACGCAAGCAGACGCGCCTCCGAACCTCGTCGAGGTTTTTCGCTCCCTGCGAATGCCCGACTGCGACCAGCAGACGCTGATCCTGTCGGCGGTGGGTATTCACTCCTGGACCGTAGTCCGCGGCGGCATGTTCGTCGTGGTGGTGCCGGAGGACTCGGCCGACCTCGCCCGCCATCACTTGCGCGAGGTAGCTCAGGAGGCCGTCGCGCCCGCCCTGCCCATGAAAGTCCCGAAGCCCCGACCGCGCGCCTGGCATGGCTCGGTGCTTTACGCGCTGGTGATGATCGCGGTGGCTTATGTGGCCGGCCGCCAATCGTTCGGTTTCGACTGGCTGGCCGTGGGCTCGCTGAATGGCGCGATCCCCAGCTCACAGGAATGGTGGCGCGTCGTGACCGCCCTGACGTTGCACGCCGACGTCGGACATTTGTTGAGCAATCTACTGTTCGGTGTCGTGCTTGGCTTCCTCGCCTCCCGCGCCGTGGGCGGTGGAGTCGCGTGGGGCGGCATTCTGCTCGGCGCGATGATGGGCAATGCGCTGGACGCGCTCTGGATGCCGGTGGAACAAAACTCAATCGGCGCCTCGACCGCGGTGTTCGCGGCGCTGGGCATGCTCAGCGCCTACGCCTGGATGCTCGAAAGCAGCGTCCACCTGCGTTGGGCCAAACGTTTCGGACCGCTGATCGCCGGCGTGATCCTGCTCGGCTTTCTTGGCGCGGGCGGCGAGCGCACCGACGTGGTCGCGCACGTGACTGGCTTCGCGAGCGGCTGTTTGCTAGGTCTGCTGCTCGGGAAGATTCCCGAGCAACGTTTCGAATCTCGCGCGCTGCAGTTGGCCACCGGCGCATGCAGCCTTGCGATCGTCGGGATCGCGTGGCTGCTGGCGCTGCGTTGAGCGCTATTCTTCCAGCTGGAAATTCAATCGCAGACGATAGCGCTGGTTCCTGCAGGCGCTGCTCATGACCATGGCGCTCACTGCTTTGACCGCGGCTTCGTCCAGGCGCGGTGACAGGCTGCTCGCCACCACTTTTGCCTCGGTGGGATTGCCGGCCTTGCCCGGCACGGTGAACTCGACCACCACCGGCCCCTGCTCGTCCAGCTGACGCGATTCCTGCGGATAGAAGTCCGAAATGTTGATGGTCTTCACCACTTCGTACTTGCAACCCTCTTTGGTATTGAGCGGCGGCAACGGCGGACGCGGCTTGCAGTCCGCTTCGAAGGTCGAAGCATTCACACCCTGCTCCGCCATGCTCGACACCACCGCGCGCAGCGTCTGCTTGAGCACCACGGCCTGCGCTTCGGTTTTCTGACGGCCCTGTGCGTCCGTGCCTTCGTACTGGATATAGGCCTTGCACTCGAGCTCCTGCTCCGAGCCGTTGGTGACGAACACCGTGCGCTTCAAACACGGCTTGTCGGTCTTGTCAGCGCCGCAGTACCGCGGCGTCTCGTCGCGAATCAACGTGTAGCTCCAACGGCCACCCTGCACTTCGAACGAATGACCGTCGGCCTCCTTCACGATGGGGCTGGGCGCAGGCGTGCCGCCCGCCGCGGGTGCAGGCGGCGCAGGTGTTCGATTCTTCGCTGCCGCCATGTGAGTGGAGCAATCCGCGGTCTTGCCGCCAGCGCCACCCTTGGTGCTGCGATAAGTTTCCAGCTGAGCATTGAAGCAGGCCGCCAGCCCCGCCAATTCATCTGCGGCGGAGTTATGCGAGGCGACATATTCCTCGAGGATTTTCTGGCGCGTCTGCTCGTCCTTGCCCACCTGTGCCTGGCTCGCGTCGCCCTTGATACAGCGCAGATACTCGCCCACGTCCTTATCGAGCTGCAGCAGGCCCTGGGTCGCCGTCTTCATCTCCTCTTCGGTGGCGGCAGCGCCGTCCGGAATGACCAGCTTGGTGTCCGGCCGCGTGCAGGCCGCATGCGCTGCGCCCAACGGCAGCGCCAGGGCGAGGAACGCGATCGCGTAGGCTGAGAGTCGCATATCCCATCTCGAAGCTTGTGATCGGCCGATTGTCCGCGATGCGCGCCACTCGCGCCAGCGGTCGCGAAGCCTTACCCTGGCGCTCATGAGCACGATCGCCCGTGTGGACATCGACGCCAGTGTGCGTCAGGCGTTGGCCGAAGACCTGGCGCCAACCGCGCTGTGGTCGCTGTTGCTCGACGTGTTCGAGCGCAGGGCTGCACAGCGCAGCCCAGCGATGGTTCGCCAGCAATGGGAGAGCGATCGCTTCGTGCAACCGTGCGCAATCGATCAGCGCACGCTGAACACGCTGGACGCGCATCTGCTCGCGGCTGCCGCGAATTTCGAGGCGCTGGAGCTGTCGCCGCTCGCCCCGTTGGCCGCATGCTCCTCAGTCGCGCTGACCAGCCAGAATCGGATTGTTTCCACGGCGCGCGGCAGCGAGATCGTCTCCGATCCCACCAACGTGCTCGCACTGGAATGCGCCCGGCGACTGCGAAGCGCGCCAGGCGCGGTGGTGAAACTCACCACCAGTCATCGTTGCGTACGCGCGCAACCTGTGCCGAAGCGTCCGGGATTCGCGGCGCACTTCCGCATGTTTTGTCTGGCCTCGGCGGCGCACGAACGCAAGGATCACGGCTTCGTCGCTGAAGCTTTGATCGAGCACATACGCACCCACATCGGGGCGCTCGACCGGTTGGAAAAGCATGGATATCAATTCCCGGATCGCTCTCTTCGCTTGCTCGCCACCCCCGAGCGCCGACATATTGCCGAGCGCATCGCCAGC
This sequence comes from Steroidobacter gossypii, assembly GCF_016801985.1. Lineage (GTDB taxonomy): Bacteria > Pseudomonadota > Gammaproteobacteria > Steroidobacterales > Steroidobacteraceae > Steroidobacter > Steroidobacter gossypii. The sequence continues at coordinate 228,733 of NZ_JAEVLS010000005.1, forward strand.
GCAGTGCCGGAGATCCCGGCGACATTGCAAACACTCGAGCATCGCTACTATGACGGGTTGCGATTCATGCTCGATGCGGGAACACCGGACGGCAACCCCGTGCCATTGATCGACGGCGGCGCGTTCGACTGGTTGGGCAAGCTCACCGACAACCGGCGCATGGTCTTTGTCGCGAGCGCCATGGGCTCGCAACTCGCGGCACTCTTATTCCGCCGCGTCGCTTTGATAGCGTGATATTTCGGACCGCGCGCGGTCAGGCGCGCCGACGAAAGGGCGATGTGGTCGCACTCGCCGCTCGCTCGGCAGACAGAATCGTGTTGTGCAGGAGCATGGTCACCGTCATCTGACCGACGCCCCCCGGCACCGGCGTGATGTACGAAGCTTTTTCTTTGACGCCGTCGAAATCGACGTCGCCGACGATGCGGCCGTCCGGCAGACGATTGAAGCCCACGTCGATGACCACCGCGCCGGTCTTCACGATCTGCGGCACGATCAGATTCGGCACGCCGGCCGCGACCACCAGGATGTCGGCCAGCAGCGTGAAGTTGCCGAGGTCCACCGTCTTCTTGTGACAAATGACCACGGTCGCATCCTGCTGCATCAACATCAGCGCAGTGGGCTTGCCGACGATGTTGCTGGCGCCGACCACGACCACGTTGCGGCCCTCGACCGGAATGTTCTCGTGCTCCAGGATCTTCTGCACACCATAGGGCGTGCATGGCGAGAACACGGTGTTGCCAGTGACCAGGCCGCCCATGTTGTAGAGATGGAAGCCGTCGACGTCTTTCTCCACCGAGATCCGCTCCAGCACGCTCGACACCTTGATGTGCGCGGGCAGCGGCAACTGCACCAGGATGCCGTGGATGCTCGCGTCGTTGTTGAGGCGCTCGATGTGATCCAGCAATTCGGTCTCGCCGACCGTCGTGGGCAGCTCGATCAGCTCGGAGCGAATGCCGACTTCCTTGCAGCCGGCAATCTTGTTGCGAACGTAGGATTGTGACGCGGGATTGTCGCCGACCAGAATGACGGCCAGCGCCGGCGTGACGTTGTGACGAGAGCGCAGCACATCGACGCGACCGTGATATTCGGCTCGCAGCTTTCTGGCGATGGCCTTGCCGTCGATGATCTTCGCTGTCACTTCAATACCACTGTCTTGTTGCCGTTGGCGAACACGCGGCGCTCGGCGTGCCACTTCACGGCGCGATTCAACACGACGCTTTCGAGATCCGCGCCGATGCTCACCAGCTCTTCCGGCGTCATGGTGTGATCCACGCGCGCCACTTCCTGCTCGATGATCGGACCTTCGTCCAGATCCGTGGTTACGTAGTGCGCCGTGGCGCCGATCAGCTTCACGCCGCGCGCGTGCGCCTGGTGATAGGCCTTCGCGCCCTTGAAGCCCGGCAGAAATGAATGATGAATGTTGATGGCGCGACCAGCGAAATATTCGCAGGCGGTAGGCGTGAGAATCTGCATGTAACGCGCCAGCACCAGCAGCTCGCCATCCACTTTCTCGAACAGCTCGATGATGCGCCGTTCCTGTTCGGCCTTGCGGCCGTCGAGCACCGGCAGATAGTGATAAGGCACACCGTGCCATTCGCTCAGGCTGCGCATGTCCTGATGATTGGAGACCACGGCCACCACCTCGATGGGCAGGGTGCCGGTGCTCCACCGATGCAACATGCTGTTGAGACAGTGCCCGTGTTTGGACACCGCCAGTACCGCGCGGCACTTGCGCCGCGCCTCATGAAACTTCCAGCGCATTCCGAAACGCTGCGCGACCGAGCGGGCGAAGTCTTCGTCCAGTTGCTGCAGCGGCGGCGTGCCCTGGCCGTTGTCGTGAAACACCGTGCGCATGAACGAGGTGTCCGAGATCGGATCGTCGTAATGCTGCGCTTCGGTGATCAAACAATTGTGAGACGCCAGGAAGCCGGCCACGGCCGCCACCACACCGGTGGTGTCGGGACAGGCCGTGGTCAGGACCATGCTCGGCGGCTTCTCCACCCCGGGACCTCGGCCCGTACCCGGAGCTACAGCGCGGGACAGGGCAGTGACGTTCGCGGGGTTCGAGCCATCGGACATGGTCATCTCCTGTGCGGGCGGCGATCCCGCCACTTGCCGCGGCGGGACCGTGCCGTCGTTTAGTACATACGGCGGTCCCGCCGCCGCAGGCGGCGGGACCTGTCCCGTTGTTTAATAACGGTAATGGTCGGGCTTGTACGGTCCAGCCTTGTCCACGCCGATGTACTTGGCCTGCTCGTCGGTCAAGGTCGTGAGCTTCACGCCCAGCTTGGCCAACTGCAGACGCGCCACCTTCTCGTCCAGGTGCTTGGGCAGCACATAGACGCCGATGGGGTACTTCGCCGTGTTGGTGAACAGCTCGATCTGCGCCAGGGTCTGGTTGGCGAAGGAAGAGCTCATCACGTACGAGGGATGACCGGTCGCGCAGCCCAGGTTAACCAGGCGACCCTCGGCCAGCAGGATGATGCGCTTGCCGTCCGGGAAGATGATGTGATCGACCTGCGGCTTGATGTTTTCCCACTGGTACTGCTTGAGCGCGGCCACGTCGATTTCGTTGTCGAAGTGACCGATGTTGCAGACGATGGCGTTGTTCTTCATCTGCTTCATGTGCTCGTGGGTGATCACATGGAAGTTGCCGGTGGTTGTCACGAAGATGTCGCCGAGCGCGGCGGCGTCTTCCATGGTCACGACGCGATAACCTTCCATCGCCGCCTGCAGCGCGCAGATCGGGTCGATCTCGGTGATCCAGACGGTCGCCGACAGCGCGCGCAGCGCCTGCGCCGAGCCCTTGCCCACGTCACCGTAGCCGCACACTACCGCGACCTTGCCGGCGATCATCACGTCGGTGGCGCGCTTGATGCCGTCCACCAGCGATTCTCGGCAGCCATAGAGGTTGTCGAACTTGCTCTTGGTGACCGAATCGTTGACGTTGATGGCCGGGAACGCGAGCTTGCCTTCCTTCGCCATCTGATACAGACGCTTGACGCCGGTGGTGGTCTCTTCGGTCACGCCCTTCACCTGCTTCAGGCGGGTCGAATACCACTTCGGATCGACCTTGAGCTTGGCCTTGATGGCGTTGAACAGGCAGGTCTCTTCTTCGCTGCCCGGATTGTTCAACACGCTGCTATCGCTTTCCGCGCGCGTGCCCAGATGCAGCAGCAACGTGGCGTCGCCGCCGTCGTCGAGGATCATGTTGGAATAGCCACCGTCCGGCCAATCGAAGATGCGGTGGGTGTAATCCCAGTACTCATCCAGCGACTCGCCCTTGTACGCGAACACCGGCGTGCCCTTGGCCGCGATCGCGGCTGCGGCGTGATCCTGCGTCGAGAACACGTTGCACGACGCCCAGCGCACCTGCGCGCCGAGCGCTTGCAGCGTCTCGATGAGCACGGCGGTCTGGATGGTCATGTGCAGGGAGCCGGTGATGCGGGCTCCTTTCAGCGGCTGGGATTTGGCGAACTCTTCGCGAATGGCCATCAGACCGGGCATTTCGGTCTCGGCGATCAGGATCTCCTTGCGGCCCCAATCGGCCAGGCTCAGATCGGCAACGTGAAAATCACCATTGGATGCAGACTTGGCGACTGCGCTCATACATTTCTCCGTCAGGTTGGAGGGCGCCGTTGCCTTTAAGGCCGTGCGAATCGAGCCTGGCAGGTCGAAGGCAGAACGCCTGAGCTGCTGCAGCGCCCCTCGATTCGCGGGAAAGGGATTCTAACAGAAGCGCGGGGCTGGACGGATCCGCCCAGCCCCGCATTCGAGACGAATACAGTCTATTCGTTCAACCGTTGGCAGCGCGCTTGCCGCCCGCTTCGGACGCCAGCAGCTCGGCCTTGTCGGTCTTTTCCCAGGTGAATTCCGGCTCCCGGCGGCCGAAGTGGCCGTAGGCGGCGGTCTTTTGATAGATCGGCCGCAGCAGGTCGAGCATCTGGATGATGCCTTTGGGCCGCAGATCGAAGTGCTGAGCCACCAGCTCCTCCAGCCGCTCGTCGGACACTTTGCCGGTGCCGAACGTGGTCACCATGATGCTGGTGGGCCGTGCCACGCCGATGGCGTAAGACACCTGCACCTGCGCCTTGGTGGCCAGGCCCGAGGCGACGATGTTCTTGGCCACGTAACGCGCGGCGTAAGCCGCCGAGCGATCGACCTTCGAAGGATCCTTGCCGGAGAACGCGCCGCCGCCGTGCGGAGCCGCGCCGCCGTAGGTGTCGACGATGATCTTGCGGCCAGTCAGGCCGGCGTCGCCCTGCGGACCGCCGACCACGAAGCGGCCGGTGGGATTGATCAGATAGTTCACCTTCTTGCCGATCATTTCCTTCGGCAGCACCGGCTTCACGATCTCTTCGATCACCGCCTCGGACAGCTGCTTGTGCTCGATGTCCGGGTGATGCTGGGTGGACAGCACCACGGTGTCGATTTCCTTCGGCTTGCCCTCGACATAACGAATCGTGACCTGCGACTTGGCGTCCGGGCGCAGCCAGGGCAGCTTGCCGTTCTTGCGCAGCTGCGCCTGACGCTCGACCAGACGATGCGACAGATAGATCGGCAGCGGCATCAGCTCGGGGGTTTCGTCGCAGGCGAAACCGAACATCAGGCCCTGATCGCCGGCGCCCTGGTCCAGATCGATGCCGCGGCCTTCATCCACGCCCTGCGCGATGTCCTGCGACTGCTTGCCATATGCGACCAGCACCGAGCAGCCCTTGTAGTCGATGCCGTAGTCGGTGTTGTCGTAGCCGATGCGCTGGATGGTGTCGCGGGCCACGGCCTGGAAATCGACCACGGCGCCGGTGGTGATCTCGCCTGCGAGCACGACCAGGCCGGTGGTGCACAGGGTCTCGGCGGCTACGCGGGAATATTTGTCCTGCGCCAGGATGGCGTCGAGCACGGCGTCCGAAATCTGGTCGGCCACTTTGTCCGGATGGCCTTCGGAGACCGATTCGGAAGTAAACAAAAAGCTGTTGCTGCTCATCAAGAAGGTCCTATAGGCGGCGAAACTGAATGCTAACCCGCGGGCGGCGCCAATGGCGTGCCGAAGTTTTCCCGATAGCGACTGGCGAATTCGTCGCTGGTGAACCGATGGTTCTGCGTCCCGCGAGATTCGATTTTGATGGCCCCCAGCAGCGAGGCGATCCGGCCCGTGGTTTCCCAGTCCCGGCCATGTAGCAGGCCATGTAACAGGCCGGCCCGATAGGCGTCGCCACAGCCGGTCGGATCCACCACCTTGGCTCGGGCGGGCGGAATGGCGATCTCCCGCTCGCGCGTGTGGATCACCGAGCCTTCGGCGCCGCGAGTCACGATCAGCGCCTGCACGTGCTCGAGGATTTGGGCTTCATTCCAGCCGGTGCGCTGCTGCACCACCTGCCATTCGTAATCGTTCAACGCGAGGTAAGTGGCCTGCGTGATAAAGGTCTTCAAGTGTTCGCCGTCGAACAGGGGCATGGCCTGACCGAGGTCGAAAATAAAAGGAATGCCAGCGGCGGCGAACTGCGCGGCGTGGCGGATCATGCCTTCGCGGCCGTCCGGCGCGACGATGCCGACCTTGATGCGACGTTCCGCGCCGTGCGCCTCCGCCACGTCGTTGACATGCGACTGTTGCATGGCGCCGGGATGGAACGCCCAGATCTGATTGTCGTCCAGATCCGTGGTCACAAACCCCTGCGCGGTGTGCTCGGACTCGATGACCCGTACGTAATCGGTGGGGATGCCGTTGTCGCTCATCCACTGCAGGTACAAGCCGGCATCGCGGCCGACCGTGGCCATGAGGTATCCAGTATCGCCCAGCAATTTGAGGTTATAGGCGATGTTGCCGCCGCAGCCGCCGAACTCGCGGCGCATCTGAGGCACCAGGAACGACACGTTCAGCATGTGGATCTTGTCCGGCAGGATGTGATTCCGGAACCGGTCCTCGAACACCATGATGGTGTCGAAGGCCACCGAGCCACAGATCAAGGCGTGCTGCGTCAAACGTCGTTTCTCCTGAGATCGCCGTCAACCGGGGGTGCCGAGCATCACGAACGGCCGCACGGGGCGGCTGGCGACGGAACCCCCTGGCGAGCGAGCAATTGTAAACCAAGGGGCGCGCCACGCGGCGAAATCCACCGGGCCTGTGAGTCTTTTTGCCTCGGCCGGGCCATCGGGATGAACCTGTAGGACGGTTCAAGCGTTAACGCAGCTACCAAGGCGGGGTCCCGCCCAGGGGAGTGACGGATTGATCAACGTGGAGCCTCGCAACCGCTTCCATCGCTCGGGTTCCGCCGAGGCGTCGCAGGACGACGACGCCTCCGCCGAGCTGTTGGCCAACAATTTGACGCGCACCGAAGCCCAGCAGGCCTCCATTCTCATCGTCGAGGACGAGGGCATCGTGGCGCAGGACCTGATGGAAGCGCTGACCCGCCTCGGCTATCGCATCAGTGGCGTGGCCAGCGAAGGCACTCAGGCGGTGGCCATGGCCACTCAACTGCGGCCCGAGCTGGTGGTCATGGACGTGAGCCTGCGTGGCGACATCGACGGCATCCAGGCGGCGCGCATGATGCAAGAGCAGTCGCAGGTGCCGATCATTTTTCTCACCGGTCATCGCGACAGCGAAACTCTGCAGCGCGCGGTGCTGACCGGACCGCTGGGCTATCTGATCAAGCCGTTCCAGGAAGACGAACTGCGCTGTGCGATCGAGGTCGCCATCCACAAACATCGGGCGGAGCTCGCCGTGCGCGAGCGCGAAGAAGCGCTGCGCCGGAACGCCGAGTTGTTACAGAATCTGTCGCTGATCGACGAGCTCACCCAGCTGCGCAACCGTCGCGGCTTTTTCGATCTGGCCCAGCAAGCGCTGAAGGTCGCGCAGCGCGAGCACTACGCCATGGGCGTGTTCTTCATGGATTTGAACGGCCTGAAGCGCATCAACGACACGCTCGGCCATCAGGCCGGCGACCAGGCGCTGCGTGACACTGCCGACGTCCTGCGCGATACGTTCCGCAGCTCCGACATCCTGGCGCGGATCGGCGGTGATGAATTCGTCGCCATGGCCCACGTGCACTCGACTCAGGATCTGCACGCCTTGAGCGGGCGGTTGCGTGAGCACCTGACGCTGTTCAACCAGGCTCGACGGCGGCCCTATCTCTTGAACATCAGCGTCGGCAAGACGCTGGTCGACATCCCCACCGAAGAAAATCTCGAATCGCTGCTGGCGCGCGCCGATGCCGCCATGTACGAAGAAAAGCGCGCCATTTCCGGCCGCCGCTGATGCCAGGCGGCGCGTCGCGCCGCTCGCACGAGCTATCATGAGCGCCCCAATTCGCGCCTCATGAGATCCGCCGATGTCGAATGCCGCTGCCGCCGACGATCCAGCACGGTGGCTGGAGTCCGTTGCCGCTGACGAGCCGGGGCGTCCGCTGCTGGAAACCGCGGCGGGCGGGGTGCTCAGCTATGGTCAGATGGCGGCGCTCACCCGCCGGCTTGCCTCCTGCCTCGCCTCGCTGCAGGTGGCGCCCGGCGATCGGGTCGTGGCGCAGGTCGAGAAATCGCCCGAAGCGGTTGCGTTGTATCTGGCCTGTCTGCAACTCGGCGCGGTGTTCGTGCCCCTCAACACCGCTTATACCTTCGCCGAGCTCGAGTACTTTCTAGGTGACGCCGCACCCACGCTCGCGGTGGTCCGCCCCGCCGATCGAGAGCGGATCCAGCAATTCGCCGGCCGTTGCGGCGTGAAACACGTGGAAACATTGGACGAGCACGGTGGTGGCTCGCTGCTGCAGATCGAGACATCGACTCCAGCGCCGAGCGCGCAGTATCACGCCCCGTCAGCGCTCGCGGCTTTGCTCTATACATCGGGCACCACCGGCCGCTCCAAGGGCGCGATGCTGACCCGGGCCAATCTGGCTTCCAACGCACTGACACTGGCACAGGCCTGGCAGTTCACACGCCAGGACGTTTTGCTACATGCACTGCCGATCTTCCACGTGCACGGTCTGTTCGTCGCCATCAACACCGTGCTCGCGTCGGGCAGCTCCATGCTGTTCCTGCCGAAGTTCGACGCCGAACAGGTGGTTCGACTGCTCCCACGCGCCAGCGTGATGATGGGCGTGCCCACCTTCTATACGCGGCTATTACAACATCCGGCGCTGAGCCGGGAGCTGGTGGCCAACATGCGCTTGTTTGTTTCCGGGTCGGCGCCGCTGCTGGCGGAGACACATCGCGAATTTCAGTCGCGCACCGGGCATGCCATCCTGGAACGGTACGGCATGAGCGAGACGCTCATGAACACCTCCAACCCCTACCAGGGCGAGCGCATCCCGGGCTCCGTCGGACCGGCGCTGCCCGGCGTGGAAGTGCGCATCGCCGATCCCGAAACAGGCGCGGTGCTCACCGCGCCCGACGCCATCGGCATGATCGAAGTTCGCGGCCCGAATGTCTTCTCCGGCTACTGGCGCATGCCGGAAAAAACCGCGGCCGAATTTCGACCGGACGGCTTTTTCATCACCGGCGATCTCGGCAAGCGCGATGCTCGCGGGTATGTCTATATCGTCGGGCGCGGCAAGGATCTCATCATCACCGGCGGCTACAACGTTTATCCCGTCGAGGTGGAGCTGGAGATCGACGCGCTGCCTGCCGTGATCGAAAGCGCCGTGATCGGAGTTCCGCACGCGGACTTCGGCGAGGCCGTCACTGCTGTCGTGGTGGCCAAGCAAGGCGCCGCGTTCGAGGAAGCAGCGGTGCGCGGGGCGCTCGAGCAGCGCCTTGCCAAATTCAAAGTCCCCAAGCGCATCGTGGTGGTGGACGAGCTGCCTCGTAACACCATGGGCAAGGTGCAGAAGAGCGCGCTGCGCGAACGTTTCCGCGATCTATATCGATAAGTCTTGTTGATTCATTTCGGAGTGCCTCTATGACCGCCACCATGATCGACGGCCGCGCCGTCGCCGAACGACTGCGCGAGCGGGTCGCTGCTCGCACCGCCGAGCTGGCCGCTGCAGGCCTGGTGCCCGGCCTGGCGGTGGTGCTGGTCGGTGACGACCCGGCAAGCCACGTGTACGTCGGCAGCAAGACCAAACAGGCGGCCGCAGCCGGCCTGAGACATCTGGATCATCGCTTGCCGGCCACCACGGGCACTGCCGAACTGATCGCGCTGGTCGAGAAATTGAATGCGCAGCCCGACGTGCATGGCATTCTCGTGCAACTGCCTCTGCCTGCCGGCGTGGACAGCGCAGCGGTACTGGCGGCCATCGATCCGGCCAAAGATGTCGATGGCTTTCACGCGGTGAACGCCGGAAGGCTCGCACTCGGTCAGGACGCTACCGTTCCCTGCACTCCGCTGGGCTGCCTGATTCTGATTCGTGAAGTCACGCGGGAGCTGGCCGGCAAGCGCGCACTGATCGTGGGTCGCTCGAACATCGTCGGCAAGCCGATGGCTCAGCTGCTACTACAAAACGATTGCACGGTGACCATTGCGCATTCACGGACGCGCGACCTGCCGCAGCTGTGTCGGGAAGCCGAGATTCTGGTGGCCGCCATCGGCCGGCCCAAGGCCATCGCCGGCGACTGGATCCGCCCGGGAGCCATCGTGATCGACGTCGGCATCAATCGCATCGCCGGCGCGGACGGCAAGAGCAAACTCGTGGGCGATGTGGACTTCGAAGGCGCGCTGGCGCATGCGGGCGCGATCACGCCGGTGCCGGGCGGCGTCGGCCCGATGACCATTGCCTGCCTGCTGATGAACACGGTCAACGCGGCGATCCGCTCGCGCGCCGGGGCGGCCGGTGCGTTGATCAGCGTGTCTTAATCAGGCGCTAACAAAATGCGCAGCCCAAGGCTGCGCATTTACTGAACGCCATCTCACCGGCCACACGGCCGGTAAGAAATATTTACTCAGCGTCGGCTTCTTCTTCGACGTTGCCGATGGTGGCCGACAGCTTGTCGATGATGGAATACAGCGAGACGCGCTCCGACTGACTCAACGACAGCAGCATGTCTGCCTGGCGCTTACGCGCCACCGGTAGCACCGCCTTGTACAACGCAGCGCCTTTGGGCGTGATCGACACCATCACCGGCGCGGCCAGCGCTTCGGTGGAGCGCGAGCTGCGATCCTTGATCGTCTTGGTCTTGGTGAGCCCGCGATTGGCCATCACGCGCAGCGTGCGACTCACCTGCCCCTTGTCCATGCCGCTGCGGGCGGTGACTTCGGAGAAGCGCATCGGCGCGAAGCGCGCCACCAGCGCCAGCAGCCGCCATTCCGGCAGGCTCAGTTCGAAGGCCTCCAGATACGGCTTGGTGAGATTGGTGCGCAGGGCGTTCGACAGGCGCGTCAATCGGAACGTGAGGAAGTCTTCCACGTTCAAATGCGAGCCGCTGCTCGACACCGCGGTCCAGGGAGAGGATGTTTTGGTTGACCGCTGACGCGGCTTCTTCTGCGGAGCTTTCACTTACGTGCCGATTCGGTCGTTGCCGAGGAAATTAGGTGGACGCGGATTCTGCCGTAAGCAATCGCGCTTGAATAGAACATTGCGTCGGATCCTGCGCGTTTGCGCGTTATGAAAACAAAATTGCAACGCTGAACGCGGCGGTAATGTTTCTGCGCGAGAATTTGCCGTGTTTTCTGGGTTCATCGATTGCTCGAACATGGCTGACTCGCGTGACAAATTTTGTCCATTCGTTACATGCCACACGCGCATCCGCCTGTTTATACGCCTGGCGACGCAAGTGACGTTTATCGACCACGCGAGCAACGCGCGCTTGCGCGAAAAAAACTGGTGCGGCCATATGAACGGACTGCTATGTTCCGCCGCGCTCCGTGGAGCGCTCCGATGCCACAATTAGAAGCCCAAGCCCGCGTTCTCGAAGAGTGGTTCCGGTTGCCGGAATCGCGTCGCTTGCACGCCACCGACGCAGTGGCGTTCGCGTTCAGGCTGCTCCAGGACCGACCGGACATGTTCGCGCGCCATCGCGGGCGCGCGCAGGTCGATCACGAGCTGATCGTCGATTGGTTGTTGCCGTATCTGAACAGACAGGCCAGTTAGCAGGCGAAGCAGCAGGCCAACGGGCCGCAGGGCCCGCGCCCTCAGGCGCCCTGCAGGGCCTGGCTGATGCCGCTCACGGTGGCCAGCAGCGCCGCCTGCAACTGCCGATCTTCCCGTTTGCCGGCGCGCCAGCGCCGTAACAGATCCACTTGCACCAGGTGCATCGGATCGATGTACGGGTTACGCAGCAGAATCGAACGTTGCACGGTCGAGGCGCCGTCCAGCAGCTGAGCGCAACGGCGAATCTGCAGGATCTGCTGCTTGGTGAGCTCGTACTCGGCGCGCAGCGCCGGTATGAAGCGCCGATATCTTTCCTCCACCAGCTGTTCGTAAGCGCGCGCAATCTCCAGATCGGCGCGCGCCAGCGACAGCTCGACGTCGTCGACCAGATTGGTGAAGAAGAACCAGTTTTCGTACATGTCGCGCAACGCCGCTGCGCCCAGCGTGCGCTCCGCCAGCGCCAGCGCCGAGCCGGCGCCGAACCAGCCCGGCATCATGTAACGACACTGCGACCAGGCATGCCACCAGGGAATGGAGCGTAATGCCGCGATCCCGACGCGCTCCAGTCGCGATACCGGCCTCGAGCCGATCTGCATGCGTTCGACCACGTCGATGGGCGTGAGCTGGCAGAAAAACTCGTGAAATTCAGCATCGTCGAACACCAGGCCGCGATACACGCGCGAGCTTTCCTTGGCCAGCAGTTCCATCGCCTCCCGCCATGCCGGCTCGGCGCGCTCCGGCGGCATGACTCCAGCGCGTGACAACGACAATGCGTTGAATGCCTGCTCGAACACTCGCAGCGCTATCGGACGCAGGCCGTATTTTTCATTGATCAGCTCGCCCTGCTCGGTGATGCGCAGACGGCCGCGACGTGCGCCGTCCGGGCCGCTCCTGACCAGCACTTCGGTGCGACCGCCGCCCCGATCGATGCCCTCGGCCTGTCCGTGAAACAGTGTCAAGTCGATGCCGGCCGCGTCGGCGGCGGCAAACAACGATTCCTGCGCCTGCCGGATCAGCCAGCGCGAACGCACGATGCCGCTTTCCTTGTTGCTGGCGGAGTAGCCGATCATCACGTACTGGTGATTGGCGCGCCCTTGCAAGTGACGTCGATAGACCGGCTCGTCGAACAGCTGCCGCATCACGGCGCCACAGCGTTGCAGAGACTCGGCGGATTCGAACATCGGCGCCACGTCGGTGGGCACATCGCCAGTGCGCCGGTCGGCGGTATCGGCCCAGCGAGCCAGCAGCAGCACCGACAGCACGTCGTCGATGCCCTGGGTCTGGCTCACCACATAAGCGCCGATTGCGTCGTCACCATAGCGGTGCCGGTTGTGCGCCAGGGCCTCGAGCACCCAGAGGCTGCGTTTGCCAGCGGCGTCCAGCACGTTGGTGGGCCCTTCGTCGCGCTCGAGCGCGGCTCGCAGCCGGGCCGCGCGCTCAGCGCTGTCGCGCTTCGGCCAGTCGGGATCGTTGAACCCCTGTGCGATAACGGCGCGATGCGCGGCCGCGTTCTGACGGATATCCAAGGTCGCCAGGTGAAAACCGAAGGTGCGTATGCGCCGGATCAGACGACGCACCTGGAACAGACCGGCGTGTTCGCCCTTGTTGGCACGCAGGCTGTCGGCGATCAGATTGATGTCGCCGAGGAATTCGTTGGCGCTCTCGTAATGATTGGCCCGGCCTTCATAGGTGGCGCGCAAGCGCTCCTGCACCTGTGCCAGAAACACTCGATACGGCATGCGGTCGTGGCGCGCGGGTGTCAGGCTGCCGCCTGAATGCAACAGCATCGAATATTGCTCGATGCGCGCCGACAGCTCCGGGCTCACGCCGACGCGCGAGGCGCTTTGCGACAGCGACTCCGCCAGCGATCTGCATTCCAGGAAATAGTTGTTGACGATGATCTGCTGGTGACGCGCGATGGTCTCGCGCAAGGTCTTGGCGTGCACGTCCGGATTGCCGTCCATGTCGCCGCCGACCCAGGAGCCGAAGCGGAGGATCTCCGGCACTTCACGCTCCCGCGCCTCCGGCCCGTAAGCCTGTTCGAGCGCCGCTTCGATTTCTTCGTAGAAGCTCGGCACGATCTTGTAGAGCACTTCGGCGATGAAGAACAGCACGTGCTCGCGCTCGTCGGCGACCGTGAGCCGCTCGCGCGAGTTCTCCGCAGTCTGCCAGCCCGAGGTGATCTCGTTGCGAATGCGATCCCAGAGCACGCGTGTTTCGTTGGCCGTGCCCGGCAGCCCGATCCGTTTCAACAACAGCTGCGCAATCTTCTGCTGTTTGCGCAGGATGGTGCGACGGGTGGATTCGGTGGGATGCGCGGTGAACACCGGCTCGATCCACATCTGCAGCAGCAGGCGACGCACGTCTTCCAGCGACAGGCCGTGCTCCTTGAGCTTATTGACGGCCTCTATGACGCCGCTCGGCTGGGTCTTGCCTTCGTTGAAATATTGGCGACGACGGCGGATGCGGTGCACCTTCTCCGCCATGTTGACCATCTCGAACCAGGTCGAGAACGCGCGCACCAGATCGCGGGCCAGCTCCGGCGGCACGTTGCGGGTCTGCTCGGCCAGCTCGCGGGCGCATTCCTTGTCGCCTTCACGACGCGCAATGGCGTTCTGCCGGTCGCTTTCCACGGCCTCGAACAGGGCATCGCCGCCCTGCTCGCGAATGACTTCGCCGACCAGCGCGCCGAGCATGTGCACGTCTTCCCGTAGCTCGGCGTCTTTTTGCGGAAAGCTGATGTCGGAGCGAGGCATGGGCCGCGAAGTCTATTACGAAACTCGGGATCGGGCATCCTGCCACGAGCCGAGTGCGAGCCAGCCAATGGCGGCTCGTCGATACGGCAGCGTCAGGCAACCCGGGCGGGGAAGGTCTTGAGCAGCGACTGCTTGCAGCTCGAACACGCGCCAGGCTCGAGACGCGGCAAGCTGCTGTCGGCCGTGATCGCCAGCAATCGCTGAGCGTCCTCGATTTCCTCCCACGCTCCCAGACGAACCTGGATGCGACGACACCACATGCAGCTGCGCAGACTGCGTCGATCGCGCGGATACGACGGATCCAGCAACGCCACGGCCGCGCGAGTCTCGCTCCACACCGGCTCGCAGACGTGACGGATCGAGCCGTCGCTCAGCGGGGACATTTCGATATCGATCAGGCGCCGTTCATCGGCGCGATCGGCGCGCATGGGAACGAACACGCTGCCGCCTGAGCCGCGCACGCGGCTGTAGAGCAATTCCCACAGCTGCCGCACCACCCCGTCTGGAATGCGATCCCAGATCGGCCGGCCGATGACGTTCGGCAGGTCGGGCGCTCCGCCACGCACGGGCGCGACGAAGCGGCACCAGGCAGCATTGACGAACACGATGCGGTCCAGCGCATCGATGATGTACACGGGGCGGACATCGTTGGAATCGTTGACCATAAAGCGATCACGGCCGCGGGAGACTTCGACGATGGATGGACCGCCGCCGTGACCGTTCCATCATCGGCGGGCAGTCAGAGCCGGCCCATGAGGCTGGCCCTGAATGGCGCCCTAGCCCGAGCGCGCTATCCGGCTGATACGATCTCCACCTCACATTGCGTGTGTGACGCAGCTAACGCCCGTGCTGCCGGCCACGCTCCCGACGAGATCGATTATGACCCTGACAGGACAGATTGCGGTGTTTCTGAGCGCCACGGTGCTGGCGGTGCCGTTGTTCCGACGTTTGCGGCTGAGCTCCATCCTGGGGTATCTGGCGGCCGGCGTGGCCATCGGTCCGTTCGGCCTGGCGGTGATCGACGACGCCGAAGGCGTGATGCACATCGCCGAATTCGGCGTGGTGCTGCTGCTGTTCGTCATCGGCCTGGAATTGCAGCCCTCGCGACTGCGCGCGTTGCGACGTTCTATTTTCGGCTTGGGCCTGGCGCAAGTTGCTGTCAGCACGCTGGTGTTCACGAGCATCGCGCATCTGTTCGGACTGTCGATGAATGCCGCGTTGGTCACCGGCTTCGCGCTGTCGCTCTCATCCACACCGCTGGTCCTGCAAATGCTCGCCGAACGTCGCGAGCTGAACACCAAGCACGGCCGTTCGGCGTTCGCGATTCTGTTGTTTCAAGACATCGCGGTGATGCCGGCACTGGCCATCCTGCCTTTGCTCGGCACGACCGCCGCCACTCAGTCGCTGGGCGTGACGGTGCTTCATGCGATCAAAGGGCTGGGCGTGCTGGCGCTGCTGGTATTCGGCGGCCGCTATGTGCTGCGCCCGGTGTTGCGTTTTGTCGCCGAAACGAAAGCGCCCGAGGCGTTCACCGCCGCCGCGCTGCTGGTGGTAATCGGCACCGCGCTGCTGATGAACGGGGTCGGCATGTCCATGGCGCTCGGCGCGTTCGTCGCCGGCCTGCTGCTCGCCGAGAGCGAATATCGTCACCAGCTGGAAGCCGACATCGAGCCGTTCAAAGGTCTGCTGCTCGGGTTGTTTTTCATCTCGGTGGGCATGACGACCAACCTCAGCCTGTTGCGCGAACATCCGCTGTTGATCGCCGCCCTGGTGCTTGGCCTGCACCTGATCAAGGCCGGCCTGTTGTGGGGCATCGCGCGTGTGGCCAGGTTGCCGGCGCGCCATGCCTCGCCACTTGCGGTATCGCTCGCCCAGGGCGGCGAATTCGGCTTCGTGCTGTTCTCGCTCGCCGTCGGTGCCGGCGTCATGGAACAAAGCCTGGCGCAACTGCTGGTAATCGTCGTGACCATTTCCATGGCGAGTACGCCGTTGCTCATCAAGCTGCACGGCGCATTCATCGAGCCGCGCTTGAACAAGGACGAAGCGGCTCGCGATTTCGACTTCATCGACGATCAGAACAGCCGCGTGCTGATTGCGGGCTTCGGTCGCGTCGGTCAGATCATCGGTCGCGTATTGCGCATGCGGCGCATCTCGTTCACCGCGCTGGAGTCGAGCGTCGCGCAAGTGGACTTCGTGCGCCGGTTCGGCATCAAGGTGTACTACGGCGATCCGTCGCGTCTGGAATTGTTACAGGCCGCCGGCGCGTCGCGAGCCGAGATCTTCGTGCTGGCCATGGACGACATCGATGCGTCGGTGCGCACCGCCGAGCTCATCAAGAAACATTTCCCGCATCTGAAGGTGCTGGCGCGAGCGCGGAATCGTCAGCACGCCCTCAAGCTCATGGACCTGGGGGTTCGTTATTTCGTGCGCGAGACCTATTTCTCGAGCCTCGAACTGGCCCGGAACACATTGGAGGCGCTCGGGCTGTCGCGCGCGGACGCCGAAGAAAGCATCCGTCGTTTCGACATTCACGATCGCAAACTGCTGGCGCAGCAGTTGCTGGCGGGTGACGACGAGCAGAAACTCATTCAGTCCGCGCAGCAGGCGGCACGCGAGCTGGAAGGTCTGTTTGAAGAGGACGTGCGAGGCGCGGAGCCGGTGGGCGCCGCCGAGGGAAAGAATCAGGCAACGGCTTGAACGGTGCGCGAATAGGCGGCTTGCATCAGCGCTTCGATCGCCTTTTCGGCGCGTGGCGCGAGCAGCAGCCGCAATGTGACATCGTTGGAAGGCCGGGAAGGATCGTCGATCAGGATCTGTTCGATGAAGCGGGTGACGCGATGCTGGATTTCGTTGATGAACCGCAGCTTGACGGCGTCGATGTTCTGCTGTCCGCCCGGTGCATAGAAATTGCGGGCCTCGAGCGTGAGCTCGTACATGAAGTGCGCCATGAAGCGCGCCTGCTCCAGCGACGACAGCTCCGAGAAGTTGCGAATCTCCGATTCGATGTTCATAGAGGTTCCCTGAACATGATCGCGGCCTGCCCGGCGGGAGGCAAGGCCAGGCGTTGAACGGCCCGCCGGCCCGGACAGGCGGTCGCCGCGGCGTGCGTAGGTCACACTTGGCTAATTGCCGACCATCTCGCTGGTGTCGAGCTGAAAGTCGCAAAAGAACTCTTCGACACAGCCGCGGCAGATGGTGGCCTGGGGACCTTCGATCAGGCCCTCGACTTCGAAGGGGCGGCGCCCGCAGAACGAACATCTCAGGCCGGCGGTCTCCGAGTCGTAGAACGCCAGCGCCTCCTCGACCGTGACATTGGTGTCGATCCACCGATTGCCGACGCCGGGGTAGTTACATTCCGCATCCTGCTTGGCGCGCTCGATGGACTCTGCGGTCGAGGCGCCCCTGGAGATCCATTCCTCGTCGCAATGAAAGATCACCGGGCCGGACGGCTCGCTCAGACGCACCGCGATCGCCAGCCGCGGCGCCTGATCCAGGCCCTCGCTCGCCAGAATTCGAGCGCCGGCGGGCAGATAGGGAATATCGTCGACGAAAGCATAGGCGACCACGCGGGCCGCATCGATGACCGGAGGGGGTGGACTGCGTTTCATGCTCTAGGTTAGCTGGATCGCAAGCCGACAAATACAAACTTCCAGTGGCTGTAATCACAACGCAATCGGCGGCGGAGCCGTTCCCGACGTGCGACAAACGACTCGCCGCCCGCGGGGAACAGACGGCGCCGAAGCTGCGTTGAGTTATTTCGCACGAATGTTCGGGTACCACTGTTCTGGTGGTGGAGCGCGCGGGCTGTACCTTTCCTGGTGCGCGCTGAGCACCTAAGTTGCGGCATGCCCACGATTTATTTGCGCCAGGCGGACGATGCCGCGTCGCTCGCGACAGCCCGTGCCTTGTTTCAAGAATATGCCGAGGCCATCGGCACCAGTCTCGAGTATCAGGGCTTCAGTGCCGAACTGGCGGCACTACCCCAACCCTATGCGCCACCCACCGGAACACTGTTGATCGCACGCGTCGATGGGAACATCGCCGGCTGCGTCGGACTGCGTCCGCTCGGTGACGGCGCTGGAGAAATGAAACGTTTGTACGTTCGCCCGGCCTTTCGTGGCGTAGCGTTGGGAAAGCACATGGTAGAAGCGGTGATCCTGCACGCGCGACAGGCAGGCCATCGTGAACTGCGCCTGGATACGTTACCGAGCATGACTTCGGCGCAGGCGTTGTATCGGAAGCTCGGCTTCGTCGAGATCGGGCCGTACCACGACAATTATCTGCCCGGCACCCGCTTCTACTCGCTAGACCTGCAAATGGCCGTTCCGGCTAGAGTTGCGCCAGCTGCGACGCCTTGATGAAGGCCGAGGCGGCCAGCACGAAACTCACGGTGCCGCACAGGAACAGCGCCCCGCTCACATACTGATAGTCAGCCCCGGGCCGCAGCACCAGTTCCCGCACCCAGACTGAATACTTGACCCCGGCAACCAGCATGGCGAGCGCCAGCGCGGCGCTTGCGAGCAAAGCGAGGGAACAGGTGTTGACCAGGACGCGATCGCTCAATGACAGCCCGACCGCGTTCCAACACAGGACCTGGGCGACCACGAACAGTGGTCGCATCTTGGCCAGGTATACGATGCGCATATCGGCGCTGTTTGGCCGATGAGCCCGCGTGGTTACGCCGGGAAGAAATCCATGGGCTTGGTCACCGTGATGGTGCCCACATCCTTGGCTTCGAAGCGGAACAGCTTGATGCGCGCCACCAGCTTGCGCTCCAGCTCGGGATTGTTCAGATCGCTGGAGATGATCTCGCAGCGCTGGATCGAGCCGTCGGCGGCGATGGTGAGCTCGAACACCACCTTGCCTTGCAGGTTCGGCGTGTCACGCAGCGCGCGCTGATAGATCGAATTGATCGCGCCCTGGTTGCGATCGAACACCAGCGCGATCTCTTCTTCGCTGCGCGAAGCCTTGCGACTGCCGGCGCCACGCTGCACGTTGTTCTGGGCCTGCTGAGTGAGCACGGCCGAGGTCACCTGTGTCGTGGTATGGCCTTCGAGTGCGCCTTGACCGCCACCGTAGCCACGGCTCAGCGCAGCGGTATTGATGCCGCCGCTGCTGCCGCCGACCTTCGAAGTCAGCAGCGAACGCTCCGAACGCGTCGCCTCACCCACCTTGCCAGTGAGGTTCTTGGTCTGCGCCGCCTTATCGACCACCGACAGGTCGCGCAGATCGGCGAGCTGATCCATCACGACGGTCATCTGCTTCTGCGCGCGCTCGCGAGCGCTCGGCTGCGGTTGCGGCTGAGGCTTGGGCTGCTCGACCGGCTTGATCGGCTCGGGCTTCTTGTCCTCCACCTTCGGTGGCGGGGGCGGCGGAGGCGGCGGCGCCTTCTGCTCGATCACCAGCTTGACGATGCGATCGGGAATGTCCGGCGCCTTGACGCGGGTCTTCTCCGGCACCGGGATCAAAGGAATCAGAATGGCGAAAATGGCGAACGCGATGAACGCATTGCGCACCACGCGCCGGAAACGGGCCTCGACCTCCTCGGTCGGCGACCAAGGCAAGTCGTAAAGACGATAGTAAGGGGCGAGTGTGGTCATGAGTGGCGGCTCCTTCAGCTACCCACGACGTCGTGCGACGATCCATTGAACGCCGCGGTCCTGCCGCTCGCGCTCGGCGACACCCCCGGAGCACCGCCTTCGCGCTCCACCACGGCCAGCGAGACCTTGCCGTAGTCGGCATCGGTGCAGGTCGCCATGATCTTGCGCAGCACGCTGTAGGGTGTGTCCTTGTCGCCCATGATGGTGACTTCGCGATCCTTGATGTCCTGCTGGGCGGCGTCCACCAGCACGGTGTCGGCCTGGCTCTGCAACGCCTGCTTCAGCGGCTGGATCACCGCCTCCTTGGCATTGACCACGTCCACCAGCTTGGCAATGGCCCGGCCATCGACCAGCAGATCTTCCTTGGTGATCATCACGACCACGCTCGGCCGCGGCTTCTTGTCCGCGATCGACAGCGGAATGTCGATGGACTTGGTGTTCGGCAGGATGTCCGTATCGGAGTTGTGCACCAGCAGGAACACGGTGAGGATCATCAACATGTCGATGAACGGCACCAGCGTCATGTGGCCGGCCGCTTCGGCGCCGCCATGCTGGCGCTTACGATGACGTTTGATTCGGGAAATCACTGTTTCAACCCTCGACCTGGGGCGCGTCTCCCACGGACACATCCGGGAACAACTCGCCGAAGGTCCAGCTGTTTTCGCCCACGCTGAAGACACGCACCGTGTCCATCACCTGCACCAGCGTGTCATAGGCAATCTCCTGCTCCAGCAGGATGGTCGCGTCGGTCTTGTCGGGATACTTGGTCTTCACCAGCTTCAGGTAGTCCTGCAAGCCGGCCAGGTCGTAGCCGCCGCCGGCCGAGGGCACGGTCCTGAGCAGACCGGTGCCGCGGTCGGCGACTTCGATCTTGTCCTTGCGAATGATCACTTCCAGGTTCAACCCCTCGGGCAGGTCCGGCACCGCACTGTCGGCGCCCGGCAGGTTGAGCTCCAGAATATTGGTCTTGGTGAACACCGCGGTGAAGATCAGGAAGAACACCAGGATGATCATCATGTCGATCATCGGCACCACATTGATCTCGTGGCGGCCGCGGTAGCGCGCATGATTGCGCATCATCCGCCGCTGTGCCTTGGACTGAGCCATCGTCTATCCCTTTATGACCGCTGTGTGGCGCACCAGCGTGACGCTTACGCCATCCCGTGGGCGGCGCGGCCGCGCGCGTGCGACGCCGCGGCCAGATCGTCGCTGCCGCCTTCCACGTCCTGACGGCGCTCGACCACCGAGTTCATGAACTTGACCGAGGCGATTTCCAGGCTGTCGATCATCTTGGTGGTCTTGGCTTCCAGGAACATGTGCGCCAACAGCAGCGTGATGGCGACGAACAGACCCGAGGCGGTGTTGTTCATGGCCACCGAGATGCTGGCGGCCAGCAGGCTGGCCTTCTCGGCCGGATTGGCCTGCGCGATCGAGGCGAACGCCGCGATCAGGCCGATGACGGTGCCGAGCAGACCGGTGAGCATGCCGATGTTGGCCAGCGCCGAAAGATAGTGGGTGCGCTTTTCGGTGCGCGGAATGATTTCGAGCAGGCTCTCGTCCATGGCCTTCTCGACGTCGTCGCGCCGCCGGGCGCTGGCGAGACGAGCGATGCCGTAATTGAGCACGGTCGCGATCGACGACTTGGACTTGGAGGTGATGGCCATCACCTGCTTGAAGTTGCCGCTGTTGATCAGCGGCACCACCTGCGACCAGATGCGACGGTTCTGCGTGGTCTCGTTGGTGAGATAGATGGTGCGTTCGATGGTGATGGCGACGCCGACCACCCAGATCGCGGCCAGCGGATACAGGAAGAATCCTCCCTCGCGGAAGAAATTCACCATGAAGTGAACCAGTTCCATCGTCTAACTCCTATGCGGTGCGGTAAGCAAAAACAAAACCAGACAATCGCGCCCGCGCCGGTGGCGACGAGCGATGAGCTGAATGCCGTGTAAGGCTGGCTTTATCGCCTTACATAAATACGCGTGCTGCGACTTACTTCTCACTGCGCTCAGCTGGCGCGGGAGGCGCGTCTGCGCCGCCCCCGCCATCGGAGCTGATGACGCCGTAGTAGGTCACTTCACGACGAAAAACGTCACGATCCACCGGACTCAACGCTTCGTCGAGCAGCGTGTTGAAAGGTTGCGCGGGCAGTTCGCCGAGATCGGATTTCTTCCAGGGGACGATGTACATCACCTTGGGCAGTTCGCGGTTGCCGGTGACCACGGTGGTGTCCAGATCCAAACGATCGTTACGCACGACAGCTTGCGGACCACCCGCGCGTTGCGAGGAGGCCGCCGGCTGCGGTTCGTTCGCGGGCGAAGCTGGCGCCTGCGCAGGAGTGCCGTCGCTCGCGCTGGTGTTGACGGCGGGACCGGCGGCGGTCGCTTCTTCGGACAGTGTTCCCGACTGCTCCGCCGCGCGCGCGGCGTTGGCCAGAACCAGGCACAACATCAACCAAGGCAGAGTGCGGCGCATGCTCATGAGCTCATTCGGCAATCTGGTCGTTGGCGACGTCGTTGCCCACGTCACCGGCTTGTGCACTTCGCGGCTCGGCGCCAATCCGTTTCCTCAACTCGCTCACCCAGCCGCTGACCTTTGCATCCGGCTCATTGGCGAGCGACAGGTAACGTTCATAGGCTTCCAGCGCGCGCTGCGGCTCTTGCAAATACAAATCGCACAGCACGCCGAGATTCAGATGGGCCAGCGCATAGTTCGGATCGATCTGCAGCGCGCGCGTATAGGCTTCGTCCGCTTCCTTGAAGCGCCCCAGCTTGCGATACACGATGCCCAGCTGGTTGTAGGCCGCCGCGTTGTTGCCGTTGCGGGCCACGGCCTCGCGCAACGCCTTGTCCGCCTCGTCGAGTTTGCCGGCTTTGGCGTGCAGGATGCCAAGGTTCAACCACGGTCCGGAATAAGTTGGATACGAAGTCGCGAGCGCGCGAAAGCTCTGCTCGGCCTGCGCCAGATCGCCGGCGGTCATCGCCGCCACCGCGCGATCGAACTGTTGCACTGCTTCGGGCGGCAGCACCGGCTCCGCTGCGACAGCGGCCTGCTCGCGCTCGCGGCCCGCATCCGACTCTGTCGGCATAACTCCGCAGCCCGAGAGCAAAACTCCGAGCAGCGCACCGAGCAGCAGCGCGCGATAACTCGAATGCCCGCCCGGCCCGCCGTGATTAAGGCAACGTCGACACATAATCTTCACTGATCTCGGTCCTGGCGTAACGCGCCGGCACCAGCTTGGCCAGCACATCGAAGCTGCGCTGGACCCACTGGTCGTACACGCCGTCGCCGGTGCGCTGGGCGTTGGTCTCGTGCAATTCGATGGCCTTTTCCTCGAACGGGAACGCCTGCTCTTCCAGCAGCACGTCGTATTGTTCGCGGGCGTCGGCATCGAGCTCCTTGGGCCGCTCGGAGGCCATCAGATCCGCACCCAGCTGCCGATACAACTCGGCCATGCCGAAGGTCGCCTGCGTGGTCACTTCCGCCACGCCGTAGTCGAGCGCCTGCCCGTAGATGGCGAGGGTTTTTTCCATCGCGTTGCGCTTGAGCTTGAGCGACTTGTTGAGCGGCGCGGTCAGCTTGACTGCCTGGAAGATGGCTGCCGGCTGGTCCGCCGTTTCGATGGTCGCCTTCGCCGCCAGATATTTGCTGCGATCGGTGCGCGCGGCGCCGGCCGATTTATCGGCGCGGATGATCTCGTCCAGCCACTGCGAGCGGGTCTTCAGATCGTTCTGCGCCTTGGCCATGTCGGCCAGCTTCTGGCGCGCATCCATCGCCGGATCGAGCGGCGACGGAAACTGCTTCACGTAGCTGGCATACAAACGACCCGCGTTGGTCGGCGATGCAGAGTTTTCATACAACTCCGCCGCCTGCCACAGAGCGGCACGCCGCACTTCGACCGACTCTTCGGCGCGTGCGGCCACTCGCTCCAACTCCGCGGCCGCTTGCGTACCGCGACCGAGCTCGAGATAAGCGACGGCCAGCGAGCGGGTCGCATCCGGAACCAGCTCGTGATTCGGATACGTTTTGCGGAACGCTTCGAGCACCTGCGCCGCGCGATCCCATTGTTTGTTTTGCAACAGGATACTGGCCGCGTCGTACTCGGCGTTGGAGCGCGCCTTGGAGTTGGGCGCCAACGCCGCGACGCGCAGGAAATCGTCTACCGCGCCAGTCGCATCGCCCGCCGTGCGCTTGGCTTCGGCTTGCTTGTAAATCGAAGCCGCGATGCGCTCTTCGATACCGGCCCGATCGGGATCGTTGGCCGGCAGGAAGCCCTGCACTCGCACGTACGCCGACTCGGCCTCCGCGAACCGGCCGCGATCGAACAACGAGTGCGCCAACAACGTGGTCGCCGTGCGCTGGAATTTGCGATCCACCGGCGGAGTGCGTTCCAGGATCAAGGTCGACACTTCGATCACGCGATCGAAATCGTTCAGCGCGAACAGATCTTCGTCGGCCTTGGTCTGCACGCGCGCCGACTCGGGATGTTCGGGGAAGCTGGTGGCGAACATCAGCGCGCTTTCGATGCCCTGCCGATGCCACAGCGCTTTGGACTCGCCCTGCAGCGAAGGCTCATGCTTCTGATACGCCACCAGCGCCGCATAGCCGGCCGCGGCCGACTTGGCGTGCGGCGGATAATCGTAGGCGGTCGTCTCGTACTCGCGCGCCGCTTCGGCGAAGCGCCCGGATTCGAACAACACTTCACCCAAAGTGAAGCGGGTGCTGGCGACCTCGGCGTCCTGCGGGAAGGAATCGAGCATGGCGCGATACCAGCGCGCGGCAGCGGCATAGTTCTCGGGCTTCTTGTCCTTCTGCGCCAGTGCATAGAAATATTCGGCCAGATCCTTCTGATTGGACTTGAGCTGCGCGGCCACTTCGGGAGCATCGGACACGCTGCGCTCGCGCCAGAACGCCGAGCCGAACGCATAGCGCTCGACGAAGGCCTGCTTGCCTTCGATCACCAGCGAGGCAAAGCCGCCCTTCGCATACGCCTCGATGGTGCGCACTTGCAGAGACGGTGCGAAGCGATCGTCGGGGCGACGCTTGGCGAAGGCCTCGTACGCCAGCGCCGCGTCCTGATAACGTTCCTTTTCGATATAAAGATTGCCGAGCGCTTCATACAACTGATGCGCATACGGAGGATCGCCCCGCTCAGCCAGCGCGGCGTCGAGCGATTCGGGCCCGTCGAGATCGGAATATGTGATGGCGATGGCGCGCAACGCGTCGTCGGTCAGCTCGCGCTCCGGCCGGCTCAATGAGTCGCGCTCTCGCACACGACCGTCCTGCACCAGCACGCGATCGAGCATGCGCAGGAAGGCCGAGACGCTTTCGTCGCCGCGCGACTGTTTGAACAGCGACCAGCCGAGCTTGTACAAGCCCTGTTCGAAGAAGCCGGTGTCCGCGCCGGGCGTGGTCACCGCTATGTACGCATTCTCGGCGTCGCGATAGCGACCCATGCTGAACAGGATCTCACCGCGCCGGAATTGAGATTCGATGAACCACTCGCTGCGTGGATACGTGGTCACCAGCTGATCGAGCACGGCCAGCGCCTTTTCGGGCTGCGACTTCGCGCCATAGGCGCGCGCCAGCTGATACATGACGTTGTCGTTGCGCTCGTAATTCGGATAGCCCTTGAGCAGGCCTTCATACAGCTGCACGGCTTCGTCCACGCCCAGACCGCCAAAGGCGTTCTCATCGGCTCGCTCGCCCTCGTCGACTTCGACCTGCAAATCGCCCAAGCGGCGCATGGCCTCGGCCTTCAAGCGCTCGTTCTGCGATTCCATTTCGAGGAAGCGGCGGTACTGCTCGATGGCCTGCTGCGCTTTCACGTCGCTCGGCGGATCGGGCTTGACCTTGACTTCCTTTCTGTCGAGGTCACGAATGGTGCGCGGCTCGGCCGAGAACGCGGGCACGGCGATGGCGCTCGACAACGTGAGCGCGATCAGCATGCGCAACTGCGAAGCGCCACGAGTCATTGCGCGCCTCCCTTGTCACCGCTGCTCTGACTCCTGACATCGCTGGTCGCCGCCTTGTCATAGATCGAGGCGAGCGCGAAGCGCGCCTGCAACGAATACGACGCGAGGCGCTGCTTCTGAGCTTCCAATTCCTTGATGGCGACTGCAGCCAGATAGCGGTTCTGCGCCTGCGCGGTCGCTTCGAGACGCGCGGTCAGACCATCGATGCGCGGTGGCAGCGTGGCCACGCGACGAGCGAACTCTTCGGTGCGCGCCGGGTAATCTCCGCGAGCGCGGTCCACCAGGACCGAGCGGCGGCGCGCTTCTTTATAAGCAACATCCAATTCCCGCAACTCCTTGCGAGCGCGCCACAACCGCGCCTTGTAGCTGGCGTTGAAATCCCACATCAAACGACCACGGAGCAGGCGCGCCTTGTCGCGCATCTCCTGCACCATCGGATCGTTCTGATCGCGACTGGCCAGCATGGCTTCGATCTGCTGCACCTTGGCCCACTGTTCCTGCTCGCGTGAGGTCGCCAGCGCGAGCGCGTCCTTGTCGCGCTCGGCGGCGTCCAGTCGCAGCTCCAATTCGTTCTTGTGCGCTTCCAGACGATCGAGATCGACGGTGTCGAGCGTCTTCTGCAAGCCGGGCACGCGCTGCTCGTACGCTTGCCGGCGCGTATCGACCATGTCTTCGAACGCCTGCACGCTCAACGCCCAAGTGGCGAGATTGCGTTGCATGAGTCGCAGGTCGCGATAGTTCTTCAGGCCTTCCTGGAACTCGTGGGTGGCCAACAGGTGATACAGATAACGAGTCTCGGGCGCATCCGGCAGGTTCTGCAGCTGCCAGTACCAGCCCACCTGGTCGGCATCGTCGTTGTCCATGATGGCGTCGAGCAGCTTGCCGTCGCGGATCGCCCGGATGGACTGATCGATGCGATCGGCCTCGGCCGCGAACGCTTCCACCGCGCTCACATATTGCTCGGCGGCCTGACCGTTGGCCGCGAGTTGCGCGTAGGCATAGGGAATCGCCAGATACGACTCCTGCACGGCTGCATCGAGGATGTCGCGATCGCGCAGCTCCAGCCACGGCGCCAGCGCTTTGGTGTAACGTTTTTCGGCGGAATCCGCCCAGCCCACCGCGAGCAGCGCCTTGTTCGATTGCGGACCTTCCAGGCGCACCCGCTGCAGCACTTTTTTCGCGTCCTCGGGACGATTGGCGTTGAGCCAGGCGAAGCCGAGCGCGAGATTGGCCTTGTCGCGCAGCGCCGCCAGCTCTTCGGTCGGCGCGGCGATCTGCCCGACTTCGTTCAACAGCTCGGCCGCTTCCTCGACGCGCTCCTGGCGCACCAGCGCCACGCCGATGTTGAAACGTGCATACGACGACCACACGTCGCCGCGGTTGCCCACCGGCTGCCAACGCTCCAACGCGCGAATCGCTTCGTCATAGCGACTCAGATACATCAGCACCTGGGCTTCGAGCAGATGGCGCTCGGGCTCCAGATCGCCGGGCAACGCGCCGCGAATCGAGCTCAGAGCCGTGGCGGCGTCCTGCAGATAGTTGCGCTGATACCAGACCTTGGCCAGATAGAACCAGGCGCGATTGCGCACATCAAGCGGCACGTTGTCGTTCAACAACGCCTTGAAGATGCGGCCGGCTTCCTCGTGCTGGCCCAGGGAAAGATACAAACCGCCCTTGAGCAGCTCGGCCTCGACGCCGTGATGGGACACGCGATCGAAATCCTGCGCGGCGCCCAGGCGCGTCAACGCCTGCAGGTAGTCGTCCTGGTAGAAATAGAACAGCACGTCGCCCCAATGCAGGTCGCGCACCACTTGCGGCGTGCCGACCAGCGGCCGCGGCTCGGAAGGCGTGTTCTCTCTGGCGCTCGCCCCAGTCGCTCCTAGCGCCAGCAGCACCGCGACCAGCAGTTTGTTACATCGGCCCGGCACGGGTTATTCCCATTCCTTGACGATGAACTCGGGCTGCGCCTTGACCGCGCGATCGCTGATCTTCAGCTCGACGTATTTGGCGCCGACGCCCTTTTGCAGCTTGACGGTCGCGCCGCGCCGATAGTCGCGCGCGTTCGGGCCCTGGCCGGTGAACAGCGCGATCAGTTCATGCTCGCCCGCTTTGAGATTGCCGATGAACACGCGATGCACGCCGCCCTTGAGCAGCGCCTGCGCCTCGCGCTCGGTGTACAGATAGTTGGCGACTTCCTTGTTATCCAGCTTCAAGGTCACCGAATCCAGCGCGAAGAACTCGCCCACGTCCATCGACACGAACACCGCCACCTGCGTGTTGGCTGGGAACAGCAGCTCCTCTTCCAGCACGAACAGCTCGCGGTTCAGGTCGAGCACTTCCTTTTTCAGCGACTGCACTTCTTCGTCGAGGCTCTTGAAACTGTCGCCGCCAGTTGCCGGCGGCGCGCTGGTGTCGAGCATCGGTGCGGTGGTTGCGCCAGCAGCGCTGATCGGTTGCGCGCTCTGGCTGTCCACATTCTGGCCGTCCATTTGCTGGGAGCCCACCTGCCCGGCCGCGAGCAGCGTGAGCAGGGGCAGCAACGTGGCGATCTTCTTGAACAGGCTCTGGCGCAGCATGGATGTGTCCGGGAATTCTTCCGTGGGGCTCGAAAGTTCGTTGGCGACTTCGATACGAGTTCGATGTGCGTGGCGATGCGGATCCGTTGCAACTGGTTCGACAGCGCTTATTCGTTCAGCAACTCACGCAGCTTTTCTGTATAGCGCGTTTCATAGCCGAGCTTGTAGCCCTCGGATACGTAGCGCACCACACCTTCGCGATCGATCAGCACCGTCAGCGGCATGGTGCTCGCCTGATAGGCGCGGCTCACATCTTTGCGCGCATCGAACAGCACCGGATAGCTGACGCGCAAGGTGGTGGCCATTTCGCGCGCCGCATCGAGATTGTTTGGTTCGTCGATATTGACGCTGAACAGCACCAGTCCGGCGCGGCGGTACTTGCTGTAGATCTCATCGAGCAGCGGCATTTCCTGGCGGCAGGGACCGCACCAGGTTGCCCAGAAATTGATCAGCACCACTTCGCCGGAGTGCTCGGACAGGCGCACGTTGCCGCCTTCCCAGGAGCGCAACGCGAAATCGGGCGCAGGCTGGCCCACCAGCGCACCGGCAGGCACGCACAGTGCGGGCGCGAACAGCAGCCACGCCAGCAAGACGAAGCGAGGCAGGCGCGCGGGCGCCGGAAGCGTCAACCAGGGTTGTGAGAATGGTGACATCAAACTTGTTCGTCGCCGGACGCGCGGTGGCAGCCCGTTCGGCGCCTCCGCTGAAATGGCGGGAGGCCGGCGCTGGCAACCCCGCTGTCCTAGGAAAATTCCCTTAGACCGGTGGCTTTGCGTCCCCACCTTTCGGTGAGTTTGCCTTTGTTGAGGTCCGGCCACGCCAGCGCCTCTGACAACGCCAGCTAGGGTGCTATACGCAGCGCAAATATGTCAACGAACGAAGTGTGATGTCAGCGGCGCAAAAGCGCCATCGGCCTGTGATTGACCGCACACTTCGACGGTCTGTCGGTCGGCGACGACAACCTCCTCCGCCGCTTGTATCCGTACGGAGACGACCGACAGGTATGGAGGCGGCCGGAGGGAGGGTTCCGGCCGCCTCGCTGTTCGAGCCTATGTCAGATCGGCGCCTTGTGAGCGACGTACTCGGTCGACGCCGCCGTCGCCTTCCACATCGCGATCATGTCGGGCGTGGCCTCCTGCGACAGCGTCTCGTGGTCCGCAGGCAGTGCGATCTGCATTGTCTGCTCGACCGCAGGCTGGCCATACAAGAACGAACCGGCGGCCGCGGCAGTGCCAAGGGTCAACATTGCAGCGCCAAGGGCCATGTGCTTTTTCATGATGTCTCTCTCGCGAAATCGGTAATGGTTCAGAAATATTGGCGATGTCGGATTCAGACGAGCAGCGGACGCTTGGTGCCCGATTCACCATCGGCCAACGCGAGCAGCGGACGCTTGGTGCCCGACTCACCATCGGCCAACGCGAGCAGCGGACGCTTGGTGCCCGATTCACCATCGGCCAGCGTCAGCAGCGGGCGCTTGGTGCCCGACTCACCATCGGTCAGCGCCAGCAGCGGACGCTTGGTGCCGGATTCACCATCGGCCAACGCGAGCAGCGGGCGCTTGGTGCCCGATTCGCCATCGGTCAGCACAAACAGCGGGCGCTTGGTGCCCGATTCACCATCGGCCAGCGCGAGCAGCGGGCGCTTGGTGCCCGATTCACCATCAGCCAACGCGAGCAGCGGGCGCTTGGTGCCCGATTCACCATCGGCCAGCGCGAGCAGCGGGCGCTTGGTGCCCGACTCACCGTCGGTCAGCACAAACAGCGGGCCCTTGGTGCCCGATTCACCATCGGCCAGCGCCAGCAGCGGGCGTTTGGTGCCGGACTCGCCGTCCGCCAGGACAAACAGCGGGCGTTTCGTGCCCGATTCGCCATCAGCCAGCAGCGGGCGCTTGGTGCCCGACTCGCCGTCGGCCAGCTGCGCGCCGGTCGCGCCGGTCTGAGACGCAGCAAACAAAACAGACGCCACCGCCATCGAAATCGCAAATACGTTACGCATGACCAGAAACCCTCCCGGAAAAAGTGCTAAAAGTTCGAACCGGCATTGGTTCGATCACTGACTTAAGCGACGTCCCAATGTGATTCCCGTCACAGCGCCCACTGGACAACTGCAAGAAAAAAGGAACAATCAGTGCATCGCTCACTGGTGGCTTCGGGAGGCGCCCGAAATCAAGCGGTTGGGCCGGATTCAGGGACGGCCCCGGATTCAGGGACTGGCGTAGGGCGGTTTTGGCGGGCAGCTCTCGGTGGAGCCAGGCGAGCAGATGGGAAACTGTCGCACTTGGGCCGGTAAACTAGTCCGGGTTCGAAGGCCACGCCTTTGCCGGACATGTCGCATCGGCTCCAGGCGCGACCGACCGGCGAATCAGAGAATTTCACCAGGCCCCGAATCGGAGACCCGCAACTGAGCAACACAATCGCAGCGGCCATTCCACCGCCCGACCGGCAGGCAGTGACAAGGCTGTTGTCTGCGTGGCAGTCAGGGGACACTCGCGCCCTGGAACGACTGACGCCGCTCATATACGAGGAGCTGCGTAACCGCGCCCGCCGCTATATGAAACGCGAGCGGCCGGGCCACACCTTGCAGGCCACCGCCGTCGTCCACGAAGCATTCGTCAAGCTCGTCGAGATGAATGTGTCGTGGCAGGACCGCGCTCATTTCTTCGCCGTGGCCGCGCGCCAGATGCGTCGCATCCTGGTGGACCACGCCAAGACGCGCTTTCGCGAGAAGCGCGGCGGCACCACCACCGGCTCGCTCGAAGATTTCGATGTGCTCGATCTCGGCCCCGCCACCGCGGGCGACATCGACGTGCTGGAGATCGACGAGGCCTTGCAGCGCCTGTCGGGCAACAATCCGCGGCTGGCCGAGATGGTCGAGCTGCATTATTTCGGCGGGCTCACCTACCAGGAGCTGTCGGAGACCTTGAAGGTGTCCGAAGCCACCGTCGATCGCGAGATCCGGCTGGCCAAGGCCTGGATCCTGCGTCAGATCCGACCGCAACGGAATCGCGAACCCGAAGCGTCATGACCGAGCGGCAGCCAGGGAAGATCGCCGACGAGCGTTGGGAACGTCTGCAGGACTTGTTTTCCCGCGCGGTCGAGCTGCCCGAAAACGAGCGCGAAGCTTTCATTACTGCCGAGACCGGCGCCGACAAAGATCTGCGCGACGAACTGCTCGAGCTGCTGGCTTGTGACACCGGCCAGTCCACCGGCCCGCTGACCCACGCACTCGGCGCCGCCATCGACGCCACCACCCGCGATCGCCGCAAAGCGCTGATCGGCCGCGTGGTCGGCAATTACAAACTGGTTTCGATTCTCGGCCATGGCGGCACCGGCACGGTGTATCTGGGCGAGCGCGCCGATCGTCAATATTCCGCGCAGGTCGCGGTCAAGATCGTCGATAGCGCACCCATGCACGGCGACCTCGGCATGCGCTTTCGCGCCGAGCGCCAGATTCTCGCGAGCCTGAATCACGCCAACATCGCCCGCCTGCTGGACGCGGGCGAGACCACCGAAGGCCACCCGTTCCTTATCATGGAATATGTCCATGGCGAACCGGTGGATCGCTATTGCGACCGGCAACAGCTGGGTCTCACCGAACGGCTGAATCTGTTCCTGGAAATCTGCAACGCGGTTCAGTACGCCCACCAGAACCTGGTAGTGCATCGTGACCTGAAGCCCGCCAACATCCTGGTCACGGCCGAAGGCTCGCCAAAACTGCTGGATTTCGGCATCGCCAAGCTGCTCGATACCGGCGACGCCGCCGCCATGCTGGCGCTGACGCGCATGAACGACCGATTGCTCACGCCCGAGTACGCGAGCCCGGAACAGATCCTGGGTCGGCAGGTCACCACCGCCAGCGACGTGTATGCGCTAGGCGTGGTGTTATATGAATTGCTCACCGGCCTGCGCCCGTACACCGTGCCGTCCTCGGCCAGCCAGCTCGAGCTGGAACGATCCATCTGCATCAGCGATCCGCAGCGACCCAGCACCTCGGTCCGCAAGGCCATCGAGTCCGAACAGCCCGAAGGCGAATCGACCATCGGCGCGATCGCGCTCGCCCGCAATCTGCAGCCGGATCGCTTGCACAAACGTTTGCTCGGCGACATCGACGCCATCGTCATGCGAGCGTTGCGCAAGGAGCCGCAGCATCGTTACGGCTCGGTCGAACAGCTCGCGGCCGACGTGCGGCGCTTCCTGTCGCGCGAGCCGGTGCTCGCCCGCCAGGGCAACTGGATCTATTACTCGCAACGTTTCGTGCGCCGGCACGCGCTCGGCGTTTCGACCGGCGTGTTCCTGATGTTGATGATCGTGGCGTTCGCGGTCGCGATGTCGATCCAGAACCAGCGCATCGCCGCCGAGCGCGACAAAGCGGCGAACGAAAGCAAATCGGCGCAGGCGGTTTCGGAGTTCATGCTGAACGTGTTCTCCGCCGCCGAGCCGTACAACGCGCAAGGCCGGGAAATCAGCGCGCGCGAGGTGCTTGAGAAGTCGGGCCGCACCGTGCGCGCCGACCGCGGCATGAATCCCGAAGTGCGTGCGCGACTGCTGGCTTCAATCGGTCGCGCATTTCGTCGCAGCGGCGACCCGGAGCGCTCGCTGAGTTATCTCGAAGACGCCGTGCACTTGCGACGACAGATGCCCGACGGCGGCGGACTGGCCGCGGCCGAGGACATGTCGGAGCTCGCTGTCACGTTGCGCACGCTGGGCGATTTTCCCGGCTCCGATAAAGTGCTGCGCGAAGCCATGCTTCTATGCGAGCGGCTCGGCGAACAGAAAACGCCGATCTACGCCACGCTGCTGATGAATCGCGGCCGCGTCGAGTTCCAGAGCGGCAACGTGCTCGGCGCGCGTCGTTCCTTCGAACAGAGCCTGGCGCTCAATCGCCAGGTGCGCGGCCCGCACGATCACGAAGTGGCGGTGGTGTTGTTGGAGCTGTCACAGGTCTTCATGTGGATGGACGATACGCCGTCCGTGGAGCGCGTGACGCGGCAGGCTGTCGATATCTTTCGTGTCGCCACCCCGCGTTTGCATCCGGACCGCGTGCTCGCAGAAACACGCCTCGGCGAAGCGCTGCTGATGCAAGGTCGCTACGACGAAGCCAGCGAATTGTTCGAAGTGTCGCTGGAAAACCAGAAGATCCTGTTCGGCGAGAACAGTCGGCAGGTCGCCGAGGTACTCGACTCCCTTCGCCATATTCGCGCCGCGCAGGGCCAGATGGCGGAGGCCGAGCAGTTCGCGGCTGACGCGCTCGATGCGATGGTGAATGCGCTGGGCGCCGAGCACGGGTACACACCTTATTTCCGGACCGCGTACGCCTCGGCGCTGATGAAGCGTGGCAAATACACTGAAGCGGAACGAGAGCTGCGGCACTCGCTCGCCACGCTGGAAAAGACTCGTCCGGCCGATCACCAATATGTATGCTCCGCCGAACATATGCTCGGCGAAGTGCTGCTCGAGACCAGCCGACTGAACGACGCCGAAGCGATGTTGACGGCGGCCATGAATCGATGGAAGCGCACCGATGCGCCGGCGTGGCGATCGGCACGTTCCGCCAGCGCACTCGGCGAAGTTCTGTTCAAGCAAGGTCGCATGCGCGAGGCGGAGGCTTACCTCACGCGCTCATATAGCGAGCTCGCGGCGGACGACAGCGCCGATCGCGAAACACGCATCAAGGCGCGCCAGCGCGTCGAACAGTTCTACATCGCCAACGGACAACGCGAAAAACTCAAGGAACTGATGCTGGCCACCAGCGGCACCTCGCCCAGCAAGTCTTCTTCCCGGGCCAATTGAACGCACGAGGCAACCCGGCCTCGGCCTGAACGTTCTCCTTCTGTTACAGTCTGACTGCTAGGACTCACTTGTAGGAGTGACGGCAACGATGCTCACACGATTTCGACAGTTCGCGCCCTGGTTCGCGGTGTTTGTGCTTTCCTGCGCCATGGGCGCCAGCGCCATGGCAGGCGAGCGCCAGGATGCGCGCCTGCTCACCTCGACCCAGGTGCTGAGCGAGCTGATGCGGATGCCCGAGCAGAATATTCCTACCTGGTTGCTGGAACGGGCTTACGCGGTCGCGGTGATTCCCAGCGTCATCAAGGTGGGCCTCGGCATCGGCGGTCGCCGCGGTAAAGGCGTGCTGGTGGTGCGCAAGGACACGGGCCAGTGGAGCAATCCGATTTTCATCAACCTGACCGGCGGCAGCTTCGGCTTTCAGGTGGGCGTGCAATCGGCCGACGTGGTGCTGGTGTTCACCTCGAAGCAAAGCATCGAAGGCATCGTCGGCGGCAAAGTGACGCTGGGCGCCGACGCGTCGGTGGCGGCAGGTCCGATCGGGCGACAGAGCTCGGCGGCCACCGACATCGGTTTGACGGCGCAGGTGTATTCGTATTCGCGCGCCAGCGGCCTGTTCGCGGGCGTGGCGCTGGATGGTTCGGCTATCACTATCGACAGCAACTCGAACGAAGCCTTCTATAAGCGGCCCGGCATTCTCGCCAGCGAGATCATTCGCTCCGACGCGCCGGCGGCGCCGTCCCCAGCGGATCAGTTCATCGCGGCGGTTCAGCAGTCGGCCACCGGTGGCGCACCGGCTCCCAGCAGCGCACCGCCAGCCCAGCCGGCCGGGCAGCCGGCCGCGCCGAGCTCGACGGCCAGCAGTTCCGCTCCCGCCAGCAGCGGCGTACAGACCTACCCGATGGAAGATCCCAACCCGGGTCAGGAACCGCCGCAATAGCGGTTCAGGCAATCCGCGCCGCGGGCGTTCCGAACTCGCGGCGAGTGGGCGCATCTAATCCGCCTGAAGCGCGGCGGTCCCACCGCCCCCCGGTCGTGCACAGTTTGCGAAGTGGGGGCATCCAGATATGATCCCGCGCGACCCGACAAGGCAGTTGGCATTCTTACAGCGCAACGAGATTGCAATGAAATCGACTCATTTTTCGCGTCACACGAGCATTCGCAGGCGCCATGTGGCGCGCGGCTTCACGCTCATCGAGATCATGGTCGTGGTGGTGATCCTGGGCATTCTGGCCGCGATCGTCGCGCCCAACGTCATGCGCCGGATCGACGATGCGCAGCTCACCAAAGTGGCCAGCGACATCCGCACCATCGAGACCGCGCTGAATCTGTACCGCATGGACAACTTCCGTTATCCGACCACCGAGCAGGGCATCAAGGCCTTGTACGAGAAGCCGAACGATTCGAGCGTGCGCAACTGGAAGCCGGGCGGTTACCTCGATCCGACCGCGCGCAAGGATCCCTGGGGCAACGACTATCGCTACGTCTACCCGGGCACGCACGGCAAGGAGTTCGATCTGTTCACCTACGGCGCCGACAACCAGGAAGGCGGCGAAGGCCTGGATGCGGACATCGGCAACTGGGTGCAGGACAAGCAGTAACAAACGCCGACTGACAGCGGCGAGGCGGGCGCTCTAGAATGCTCGCGTATGAGCGCCTATACCGAGCAAGCGCCGGCGCGCGCCGAAGTCGACGCCTTCTCCGGCGTGACCGTCCTGCAGTTCGGCACCAACTGGTGCGGCTTTTGTAACGCAGCCGAGCCGCACATCGCGCAGGCGTTGCAAGAGTTTCGCGTCACCCATCCCGAGCTGCGTCACTTCAAAGTCGAAGACGGTCCCGGACGTCCGCTCGGGCGCTCCTTCAAAGTGAAGTTGTGGCCGACGGTGATCTTCATCAAAGACGGCGCGGAGCGCGCACGCGTGGTTCGGCCCGACTCGGCCGAAGCCGTCACCGACGCCGCCCGCCAGCTCGATCTGCCGTGAACTCCACAGGCGCCGCGCATTGAAGGCCTTGCCTGGGTGAGCACGTGACCACCGCGTCCTCGCCTGGCGTGCAACGTTACCTGCCCTGGCTGGTCGGCCTGGTGCTGTTCATGGAACAGCTCGATTCGACCATCGTGAACACTGCCGTGCCGACCATGGCGCGCAGTCTCGGTGTCACGCCGCTCAGTCTCAAAGCCATCGTCACCAGTTACATCCTGGCGCTTGCCATCGGCATTCCCGTGAGCGGCTGGCTCGCCGATCGCTTCGGCACGCGCAAGGTGTTCACGGCGGCCGTCGCAATCTTCACTGTGGCCTCCATCATGTGTGGCCTGGCGTTGAATGCGCCGATGCTGGTGGTTGCACGCATCCTGCAGGGGTTGGGCGCGGCGATGATGACGCCCGTCGGCCGGCTCGCCATCGTGCGAACGTTTCCTCGTTCGCAGCTGCTCGACAAAATGAACTTCGTGATCATTCCTGCGCTGATCGGTCCTCTGCTCGGCCCCACGGTCGGCGGCTTGATCGTGCACTGGTGGTCATGGCGCGAGATCTTTTTCGTTAACGTGCCGGTCGGGATCGCGGCGCTCTGGATGATTCGACATCACATGCCGGACTATCGCAGCGACGCGCCGCGGCCGCTGGATGTCACAGGACTGATCTTGTTCTGCTCGGGCGCAGCGTTGCTGTCGTGGTTGCTCGAAGTGTTCGGTGAGCATCGTCTCGATGCGGCGGCCAGCACGCTGCTGTTGTTACTTTCGTTTGCGCTGCTGGGCGCGTATGCCTGGCATGCGAATCGGAGCGCCGCGCCGCTGCTGAATCTGCGGCTGTTCAAAGTGCGTACGTTCCGAGTTTCAGTGGGCGGCGGTCTCTTGACACGACTCGGCATCGGCGGCCTGCCCTTTCTGCTACCCCTGTTCTATCAGCTGGGCTTGGGCTTCCCTGCGTGGCAGTCGGGGCTGCTCATGGCGCCTTCGGCAGTCGCGGCGATGGTGGTCAAGGCGCTGGCGCCTCACCTGCTGCGGCGCTTCGGTTATCGACGCATGCTCACCGTAAACACGGTGTTCATGGGAGTGGTCATCGGGTTGTTCGCGCTGGTGGATCGGAGCACGCCGATCGCCGTCATCGTCGCGCTGGCCTTTTTGGTGGGCTCGGCCAATTCGATCCAGTTCTCCAGCATGAACTCGCTGGCTTTCGCCGACATCGACGATCGCAGTTCCAGCATGGCCAACACCATCGCCAGCTCCATGCAGCAGCTGTCGATGAGTTTCGGGCTCGCTTGCGGCTCGCTGCTGGCGGGCTGGTATCTCGGCGGTCTGCCGCAGACGGATCAGGTCGCGGTCATCCAAGCCTTGCACGCCGCGTTGCTCACATTGGGAGCGGCGACCATCGTGTCGTCGCTCAGTTTCTGGGCGCTGAAGCCGACCGACGGTCACGCGCTGATCGATAAATCCGCGGCGCCGGTCGGCACGCGCGAGCCAGCATCGAATTGATCTTCCGAAAGCGGCTCGCGCGCTTGTTTACTGACGCGCCGTGTTTAGCGACGAGCCGTGTCTATCGACGATCCATGTTTATTGACGAGCCAGGGTCTTGAGCAGGCTGTCCCAATGCGCGAGCGCACCGTCGATGGCCGACACTGGCACGCGCTCGTTCAAGCCATGCGCGAATTCGTCGGAGTCCTTCATGAACAGACCCGAGACGCCATAGCTCGGCACACCCAAAGCACGGAAGTGCATGCTGTCGGTCGCACCCGCGGACATCGACGGCACGATGGACAATCCAGGGAAGCGCGCGTGCACGGCCTTGGTGACCGCGTTCATCACGTCCTTCCGCAACGGCGATGCATCGCTCACGACCGAACCCGACCCCGGCAGCGTGATGGCGATGTCCGGATCCGCCGCGATGTCGGTGAGCGTCTTCTGAACTTCTTCGACCGAGACGCCCGGGAAGATACGGCAGTTGATGTTCGCGACCGCCTTCTGCGGCAAAGCATTCGGCGCGTGACCACCTTCGATCTGCGTAGCCACGCAAGTGGTGCGCAGCTGACCGACGTAGTTGGGATCGGCGGACAGAGTGGCGATGGCCTGCGCATCTTGCGGATCGGCCAGGTACGCCTTGATGGCCTCGGCGATCGGACCGGACAGCTTCGGCAGGCTCTGCTTGAAGTACGCCATGGTCAGCTCGTTGCGCATGACTGGAAACTCATACTCGGCGATGCGATCGAGCGCGCGCGCCAGCTGATTGATGGCGTTGGGTTTGGTCGGCCGGCTGGAGTGGCCGCCCGGATTGGTGACCGTCAGCTTGTAGTCGGCATAGGACTTCTCGCCGGCCTGCAGGCCGTACACCACGGGCTCGCCTTCTTCAGACAACAAGCCGCCGCCCGCATCGCCATTCAACACCAGCTCGGCATGCTTGAACTGAGCGGCCAGCTTCTGAGTGCTGACCATTGCGGTTTCCTCGTCGCCCGACAGCGCGAGGATCACGTCGCGCTTGGGCTTCCAACCCTGGCGCTTCAGCTTGGCCAGCGTGGCGGTGACCATGGAGATGTCGAACTTGTTATCCACCGAGCCGCGACCGAACACATAGCCGTTCTCGATCACCGGCGTGAACGGATCGCGCTCCCAGTCCTCGCGCCTGGCTTCCACCACGTCCATGTGACCGATCACCAGCAGCGGCTTTTTCTTGCTGTCCGTGCCCCGATAACGAGCGACCAATGTCGCGGTGTTGGCAACGGGTTCGATCGTGATGTCGGCGGCGGCGAAGCCTGCGTCGACCAGCACGCTCTTGAGGTATTCGGCATAGGCAGGCACCTGGCCGGCGCCGTCCACGGTTTTGAAAGCGATGGACTTCTGCAGAATCTCCAGCGCCTGGTCGTGCAGCGCCTGATCCACTGCCGGCGCCCTGGCCGCCATTGCGCCCGCGGCAAAGGTCGCAGCCGCGCAGCCAATCAGCATCGAGACATAATGTTTGAGTTGCAAACGGGACTTCACTTCGAACCTCGCGGGAAGCGCCATGGCCATGGCAAGCGGGGATTGTGGCACGGGTGGGTTCAATCCGGCAGCGACACCCGCTCGACCAGGAAATCCATGAACACACGCACGCGCGCCGCCAGGCGAGCGTGGCCAATGTAGAGAGCATGGACATCTTCGCTATCGGCCTTGAGGTAGTTCTGTAACAGCGGCACGAGCCGGCCGGCGCGCACGTCAGCACCGATCAAAAAATCCCCCAGGCGCGCGATACCCGCGCCGCCGAGGCACATGAGTCGTAGCGCCTCGCCGGAGTTGCCCATGAAATTGCCGGCCACGTGATATTGCCTGCTCCGAGCGCCGGCAAGGAAAGTCCAACCTTCCACCGAGCGGCGGTAGTTGAAGTTCAAGCAGTTGTGCTGCTCGAGATCAGCGGGCGTCTGCGGCGTGCCGTGACGTTGCAGATAATCGGGCGCGGCGGCCACGATCCAGCGACTACTACCGAGCTTCCGGGCACGAAGCGACGAGTCGCGCAGTGGGCCATGTCGAATGGCCACATCGGTGCGCTCGCCCACCAGATCCACCAGAGCGTCGCTGAGCGACAGATCCACCGTGATCTTCGGATATCGCTGCAAGAACTCCGGTAGCGCCGGCAACAGCTGATGAATGCCGAAAGGCGTTGACGCACTCACCCGCAGGCGGCCGCGCGGCTCGCTCTTGTCGGCGGCGAACGAACGCTCCAGCTCATCCAGATCCAGCAGCAGCTTCTGAGCCTGCGCGCGGAACCGGTCGCCCTCCGGGGTGACCGAGAGCGACCGAGTAGTACGCGTCAGCAGCCGCACGCCGAGACGAGCTTCGAGCCTCGCCACGCTGCGACTCACGGCGGAAGGTGTTTGCCGCAGAGTCTTCGCCGCGGCGGCGAAGCTGCCACCCTCCACGGTGCGTAAAAAGGCTTCGATTTCGCCGGTTCTATTGTCCATGGGATCCTGCTCAGAACAGCTCGACACGCAATCGTGCGAGCGGGATTCGTTCATTGAATGCACGACGGTCGTGTGCAAGGACATTCTTATCAGCAATCCAGAGCGCCCGCATCATTGCCGTCCCGCAACTTCCCGAGACCTCTCATGCCCCTGGCTTTGTATGCGCTTGCGGTCGGCGCCTTTGGAATCGGCGTCACCGAATTTGTGATCATGGGATTGCTGCTGGAAGTCAGCGGCGACTTGAATGTTTCGATCTCCGCCGCCGGCATGTTGATCTCCGGCTACGCGCTGGGCGTCATGGCGGGCGCTCCGGTGATGACGGTGGTCACAGCGCGCTGGCCGCGCAAGGCCACGCTGCTTGCGCTGATGGCGATCTTTACTTTGGGCAATCTCGCGTGCGCGCTTGCGCCGAGCTACTTCGGATTGCTGGCAGCACGCGTGCTGACCGCATTCGCGCACGGGACATTCTTCGGCGTCGGTTCGGTGGTCGCAACCCAACTGGTCGCGCCTCAACAGCGAGCGTCAGCCATCGCCATCATGTTCACCGGTTTGACCATCGCGACCGTGCTCGGAGTGCCGTTCGGCACCTGGTTGGGCCAGATAGCGGGCTGGCGCGCTACGTTTTGGGCGGTGGTGGGCATCGGCGTTTTTGCTCTGGCCGTGATCGCTCTACTCGTGCCTCGCGATGCAGGCAAGGTTGAGGAAGGCGACTGGCGTCGCGATGTTCGCGCGCTCGCCCGTGGGCCCGTGGCGCTCGCGCTGCTGACGACGGTATTTGGGTTCGGCGGCATGTTCGTCGTGTTCACGTATATCGCTCCTCTGCTGACTCAGCTGACACACTTCAGCGAACGGGCGGTGTCATTGGTGTTGTTTGTATTCGGCGGTGGCCTGGTCGTCGGGAACATCGTCGGCGGCAAGCTGGCGGATCGTCATCTCGAGGCGACGCTGATCGGCTCGCTACTGGCGCTCGCAGCGGTGCTCGGGCTGATGACGTTCGCAGTCCACCACCCAGTGGCCATGGTGATCTTCATCGCCCTGCTCGGCGTTGCTTCGTTTGCTACGGTCCCGCCGCTGCAGATGTGGGTGCTCGAGAGATCCAGTGGCGCGGGGCAAAGCCTGGCGTCGAGCTTCAATATCGGGGCTTTCAACCTCGGCAACGCGCTCGGCGCGTGGCTTGGCGGCACGGTGATCGATCATGGACCCGGCTTGAATGCGCTGCCGTGGGCAGCCGCGCTGCTGCCGCTGATTGCCGCAGCACTCGCGCTGAAGGGCCTCAGGAGTTCACGAGAGCCGGTGCCCGCTTGCTGACCGGCGCTCTGGTCCAAAGCGGCGACTATCCGGTCGCCGCTAACGTCACCACGCCACTGACGATGAGCACGGCGCCGGTCAGACGCACCGGCGTCACTTGTTCCCTGAGCAGCCGTGCGCCGAAGTACGTGCCGATCAATGTGGCCAGCTCACGCATGGGCGCGACGTGGCCGATCGGTGCATGTTTCATCGCGTACAACACGAGGATGTAGCCGAGTGGTCCAAGCACCGCGACGATCAAAATCGGTGAGCGATACTTGTTGGCCTCGGCGATCAAGTTGACGCGATCCCGGAGCGCCATGGGCGCGAGCACGCCGAGTCGCAGCAAGTTGCCGGTGAAGTCGACCAGAAACGGCGAGAGCATCAGCGTCTTCACCGCCCAGCCATCGTTGATGGTGTAGCCGGCAATGAAAAAGCCAGTGAGGATGCCCAGCGCGATGCCGGCGCGCGGCGCTTTGTGCGGCTCACTGGTCAGCCCCGACACCATGAGGATGCCGCCGACGATCAACAGCACGCCGAGCACGGAGAGCGCGCTGGCCGGCTCGTTCAATAGAAAGGTTGCGGCAAAAAACGACAGCAGTGGGCCCGTGCCGCGCGCCAATGGGTACACCAACGACAGATCCGAAACGCGATAGCCCGCCTGCAACGTGAGCGAATAGCCCATGTGCAGGACGCCGGTCATGAGCAACGCCACCCAATGCGCCGTTTCCAACTGCGGGCGTTCGGAGATCAGCACCCAAATTACCGCTGGCGCATACAAAACGACCGAGCCGAGCGAGTACAGCCACACGAAATGACGCGAGCCCGCGGCTCGCTTGGCGGCCAGGTTCCAGGTGGCGTGAGTGAGTGCCGCCAGCAGGACGGCAGCGATCGCGAGCGGATGCATGAGGGCGCGATTCTAACATCGGGAGCCCGCTCAGTCGGGTGACAGCGCCTTGATGATGGCGCTGATCGCGCGTTGGATGATGCCGACGGGGCTCACGACGAAGCTGTTGGTGGCGATTTCCCTCGGATCGTCGCCGGCTTTTTGTAGCAGCCGGTCCAGTTGCGCCAGATCTTCAGGCGAGAGCACCAGGCTGGCTTCATTGGGCTGAAAGGAGGCGCCCACGGGGAATTGCTCGCCGGTGCGTGACAACTCGATGTGAGTCCCCATGACGGCCGTGACCGGATTGGTCCGCGTGAACTCGACCATACGCCGCACGGTGGCTTTGTAGGCCGGCCAGTCCCACACGTACAAGCGGCCTGGATACACGCTGTCGCCGGTCAGCAGCCAACCGGTGCGTGAATCGAACACCACCAGACTCTCGGCCTGATGCCCTGGTGCGGGCAGAACGGTGAGCACGCGCCCGCCCAGATCGATGGTGGCCGCGCCTCGGGGCCAAGCGGTGAAGCCGAAGAAGTTTCGTACTGCTTCGTTGGTGGGCTCGACCAGGGTCACACCCGGCTTGCCGCGGAATTGCGCATCGCCGGCGGTGTGATCGCCGTGGCTGTGCGAATGGGTGACCAACAGTTTGAGCTGCGGATTGCCGCGCTGCTGGATGAGCTTGCGAATCGTTTCATACACCGGGAACTGGGCGGCGTCCTCAGTGGCGCCAGTGTCCTGAATGAACGCGGTGTGCTGGCCGAACAGCACATACATGAACGGCGCTTCGAAGTTGAGGCACTTGTTCTGTCTCAATATGTAGGTGTCGGCCTCGAAACGGTACACCTCCAGCGGCGGATCCCGATTGGTATCGCAATCTTCCGAGCCGTGGATCCAGACTTTGTTTCGGAGCTGGCCGAGATCGCCAACTTCGCTGGCCGCCACATTCAACGTGAACAGCAGCGCCACGCTCCCCAGCATCGCTCGTCCGATGTGCCAACTCGCCATGGCCCCTCCTGGCTTCGGAACGGATCGTACCGACGCGGAATGATACTGCGACAAGTTTCGGAGTGTGCGGCGTCGAGTACGGCGGCAAGCTCGTGTCACTCGCCGACCAGGTAATCCGTCATGCACTTCCAGATCTCCGGTCTTCCCCTGAGCCCTTTCGCACCGCTGTTCGCAATGTCCGATCACGAGTTGGCGCGTCACGACGCCCTCAGAGTGATCGCCGATCGACGCCCCGGCTTTCCCTGCCGGATCAGTCTGCAAGACGCCGAGATCGGCGAGCGGCTCATCCTGCTCAATTACGAGCACCTCGCCGTCGCCTCGCCCTATCGCTCACGCCACGCCATCTACGTGCGCGAAGCCGCCGTCGAAGCGCGACTCGACCTCGACCAGGTGCCCGAACAACTTCGCTCTCGACTGTTGTCCATTCGCGCTTTCGACGACAGCGGCATGATGAAAGCCGCTGAAGTGGCTCCAGGCACCGCCCTCGAACACGTCATCGGGCAACTCTTGGCCGCCCCCGACGTAACTTATCTACACATCCACAATGCCAAACCCGGCTGCTACGCCGCTCGGGTAGACCGGGCATAACTTCGCAGCAAAGGGTGACGAGGCGGGATCAACCCGCCTCGCCGCCTGCGGCCAGGTCGTGAGGGAAGCGGTCGCGAGTCGAGGGGGCGCCGACGATGCCGCCGGACTGGCGTTCGAACAAACGCCGGTACTGGCCATGCGAGCGAC
Organism: Steroidobacter gossypii; assembly: GCF_016801985.1. Lineage (GTDB taxonomy): Bacteria > Pseudomonadota > Gammaproteobacteria > Steroidobacterales > Steroidobacteraceae > Steroidobacter > Steroidobacter gossypii. The sequence goes on from NZ_JAEVLS010000005.1 coordinate 272,276, forward strand.
GCAGCAGCATTTCGTGGCTGCCCTCCTCCACGATGCGACCGCGGTCGAACACGAGGATGCGATCCATCGCGCGCACCGTCGACAGACGATGGGCGATGACGATGGACGTGCGGCTGGACATCAGGCGATCCATCGCTTCCTGGATCAGCGCTTCGGATTCGGAGTCGAGGCTGGAAGTGGCCTCATCCAGAATCAGAATGGGCGCATCCGCCAGAAACGCTCGCGCCAACGCCACACGCTGACGTTCGCCACCGGACAGCTTCACGCCGCGCTCACCGACCAGCGTCTGGTAACCACGCGGCAATCGCACGATGAAATCGTGAGCATTCGCCAACCGGGCCGCCCGCTCTATTTCCGCCAGCGTCGCATCCGGCCGCGCATATGAAATGTTCTCGGCCAGGCTGCGATGAAACAGAATGGGCTCCTGCTGCACGATCGCGATCTGCGAACGCAACGACTCCTGCGTGGCGTGCGCGACATCCTGCCCGTCGATCAGGATGCGGCCTTCGGTCACGTCGTACAGCCGTTGGATCAGCTTCACGAAGGTGGTTTTACCCGAGCCCGAATGGCCAACCAGACCGATGCGCTCGCCCGGCGCGATACGAACATTCAAGTCGCGATACAGCGGCGTGTGCTGACCGGCGTAACAGAACGTCACGTGATCGAAACGCACCTCGCCGGCCTCGATGCGCAAAGGCCGCGCGCCCGGCGAGTCCGCCACACCCAGAGGTTCGGAGTGCAGCTGAACCATCTCTTCCATGTCGTTCACCGAGCGCTGCAGGTGGTGCACGTGCTGACCGATGTCACGCAGATAGCCGTGCACGACGAAGTAAGTCGTGAGCACATACGTGATCTCACCGGGCGTCGCACGTCCCTGCCACCACAGCCAGAGTGCCGTTCCCGTCACCGCCGACCGAACCAGCCAGAGCAATGCCAGCTGTCCAGTGCCGCTGTAGGTATGAAACATCCAGGTGCGCTCGGTGCGTCGTGACCATTTGTTCACGACGCGCCCCAGCCGCGCGTCCTCACGCGCCTCTGCACCGAATGATTTCACGACCGCGTTCGCGCCGAGCGCGTCCGCGAGCACGCCGCCCACACGCGTATCCTGAGCGTTGGACAAACGAGAAGCTGGCGCAATGATGCGCGTTGCCAGCAAGACCGTCATTGCAACGTACGCGATCGAGCCGAGCGCCATCACCAGGCCCATGACCGGCCACCGCTGCCCGAGCAGCAGCACCGTTCCCACCAGCACCACCACCGAAGGCAGCAACGCGAGCAACAGCACGTCGTTGATCATGTCCAATGCCCACATGCCGCGAGTGATCTTGCGCACGGTGGAACCGGCAAAACTGTTGTTGTGCCAGTCGGTCGAGAAACGCTGCACGCGATGAAACGCACCTTGCGCCACTTTGCGCATGATGCTCAGGGTGAATGGCACGACGCCCCACCAGGCGAGATGGCGCAGCACCACCATTGCCAGGCCGAGCAGCACCATCGCCAGAAAAGAATGGATCGCGACATCGACCGCGTCCCGCCCCTGCGCGAGCGCATCGACCAGGCGGCCGGCATACACCGGAACGATGACTTCCGTCAGCGTCGCCAGCATCATCGCGACGGCCACGCCGATCGCCAGGCCCTTGTGGGCAGCCCAGTGCCGGAACGTGAAAAACAGCACATTACGCAGGACTTGCGAGCCCTGGGCGCGAGATTTGACCATGTTTGAGCGAGCGCGTTGCCGCGCTGTCCTTGAGAAAACGACTGACCTGAGGATGCGGCGGGCCAACTTCAAGTTGGGGCCGCGGGACGGGCTGACCGAGCTCCGGAGCTACCGGGTACGCATGGTCGGGAGGTGCTTGCTGGATGGATTCATCGGCGCCCTCCTCTTATAGCCAGGTCAATGACGGGACGAGCATTGAATCATTGTTGCCCGTTCCGGGCAAGCCCAGCTCAGCGTTTCAGCGCGTTTTGCAACGATTGCAAGTACAGCGGACTGGTCGCGAGATCGTTGTGCCCGACGCCCGGTATCAACTGCAGGCTCGCGACGCCCGGCTGAAACCGACCATACAAATCCTCACTGCTCGCGCGAGGAATGATCTCATCATGCTCCGCCACGACCAGCGTGCTAGGCACCGTGATGAGTGGCGCATACCGCCAGGACTCATAGCGATCCTGCAGCAGCCACTTCACTGGAAACATCGGAAACTGCCGCGCCCCCAGGTCCGCAATGCTCGAATACGGAGTAATCAGCACCAGCCGCGATGCGGGACGCTGACTGGCCAGGCGAATCGCAACCCCCGACCCCAGGCTGCGCCCCATCACCGTGACATCGGCATGCCTTGCGTGGACGTAGTCGAACAACGCCAGCGCGTCCTGATGCAGAACCAGCTCGCTGGGGCTGCCCGAGCTGCCGCCGTAACCCCGGTAGTTCATCAGGAAAAGCGCGTGATCGGGAAACGCAGCGGAGAACGACGGCATGTTGTGCGTAACGTCTTCGCCATTGCCGCCGAAGTAGACGATCGCCTTCAGCCCGTCGTGCGGACGAACGCTCACCACCAGCTCGGCGCCTTCCACCGACAGGGCCAGTGTCTGCGATGTTTCGCCCGGCAATCTCGGCTGCGGGTAGTACAGTAACGAGCGCTGAAAAAAGAACAAAGCCGCGCACAGGCCGACGTACACGACGACTGCGAAGATCACCCAGTCGAGCACGGGTTTCACGACTTACATCGGCGGGATCGGCGCCACTCCAATCAGACGCACGTGCAGCCAGAGCACGAAAATCACATACACGGCCAGGCCGCCGACGACGGCGATGAGATCGTTGTATCTCATGGGCGGCGGACCCGGGACGGGCCGGACCACCGGACGACGCTTCACGGAGATCAGATCGGCCACGGCCCAGATGAGAAAGCCGCCGAAGAGCAGCAAGTCCGCGAGCATGCCGTTCGCCAGCAAATGCGCGAAGGCCCACAGCTTGACCGCCGCGAGCATCGGATGCTTCACGGCCGCCTTGATGCGCCCGGGCAAGTAGGCCGCGAACAGCAGCGGAAACACCGGCAGCAGTAACAGCGCCGCGAGATGTCGCGTCCACACCGGCGGCGCATACACCAGGATGGGATCCTGGCGTGCAACACCATAGCCCCACACGAGCAATATGAATCCAACGATGGACAATAAGGTGTAGATGCCCTTGTACGCGCCCTCGCCCATCTTCTCGACGGCGCGGCTCCGGAAACCTGGCGAGAAGATCTCGACCGAGTGCACGCCCAGGAAGAGCACCAATCCCAGAACGAGATAGATCATCGCGCCCCCTGCCGAGCCGCCTCACGAATTGACTGCAAGGTTGCATTCGGCGTGATGGCTTCGGGATCGATGCGGATCTCAATCAAGGCGGGCTTGCCAGCAGCCAGCGCCCTGTCGAGCGCCGGCGCAAACTGCTCGGTCGTCTCCACCAGCTCGCCATGCGCACCGAACGCGGTTGCGTACGCAGCGAAATCGGGATTGACCAGCGAGGTGCCATGCACGCGCGCCGGATATTCACGCTCCTGATGCATGCGGATGGTGCCGTACATGTTGTTGTTGACCACGATGATGATGACGTTCAGCTGGTACTGCACGGCGGTGGCCAGTTCCTGGCCCGTCATCAGGAAACAACCGTCGCCCGCCAACGAGATGACGGTGCGATCGGGATACAACGCCTTGGCCGCGATACCCGCCGGCACGCCATACCCCATCGCTCCCGAGGTAGGCGCAAGCTGCGTTCGAAAGCCGCGATAGCGATGGAAGCGATGCGCCCAGGTCGTGTAGTTGCCCGCGCCGTTGGTGACGATCACATCCGGCGGCAGCACGCGATCCAGATGCTGGATGACATCCCACATCTGCACCTTGCCTGGAATCTGTTTGCGTTCCTGCCAGGCTCGATAGTCCTGGTTCGCGGCCGAGGCCTGCGTTTGCACGTCGACGCGAGTCAGCTTGGGCAGAACAGCGAGCGCGCTCGACATTGCCGGCATGGTCGCGTTGATCATGAGATCGGCGTGATAAAACCGCCCGAGCTCTTCAGCCTCGGGATAGATATGCACCAGGCGCTGCGCCGGCACGGGACCGGCGATCAAACCGTAGCCACTGGTCGTGATCTCACCAAGCCGCGCGCCAAGTACGATCAGCAAATCCGACGCCTTGATGCGCTCGGCGAGCTTGGGATTGATGCCGATGCCCACGTCGCCCGCATAGTTGGGATGCGCGTTGTCGAACAGATCCTGCGAGCGAAACTCACATCCCACCGGAATCTGCTGCGTCTCCGCGAAGCGTTGCAGTTGAGCACACGCTGCTTCATTCCAGCCGCTGCCGCCAGCCAACAGAAAAGGTCGCTGCGCTTCGCCCAGCATTTGCGAGAGCCTGGCGATCGCTTCTGGTGAAGGCGCGGACTCGACTCGTTGCCACGGTCGAGCGTCGGCAACCTGGGCGGTGCCGGACAGCACATCCTCGGGCAGCGCGAGCACCACCGGCCCCATGCGCCCACTGGTCGCGACTTGATAGGCACGCGCGATGAATTCGGGAATGCGATCGGTGCGATCGATCTGCGCCACCCACTTCGACATGGGGCCGAACATGCGGCGGTAATCGATCTCTTGAAACGCCTCCCGCTCCATGAAATCGGTGCCGACCTGTCCGATCAGCAGGATCATCGGCGTGGAATCCTGGAACGCTGTATGCACTCCGATCGACGCGTTGGTCGCGCCTGGCCCGCGCGTCACCAGGCAGATGCCGGGCTTGCCGGTGAGCTTGCCGTACGCCTCGGCCATGTTAGCTGCGCCATTCTCATGACGGCAGGTGATCAGGCGGATCCGATCGCGGACTGCATACAATGCGTCCAGCACCGGCAGGTAACTTTCACCGGGAACGCAAAAAGCAAGCTCGGCGCCGTGCGTGAGCAACTGGTCGACGATGAGTTGTCCGCCGGTGCGAGCGGCGGGAGTCGGGCTCGGTTTCATGGCGCCATTTTAGCGCGCCTGACTTTTACCTGCTTGCGAGCGCAATCCTCAAAGCTTCCGCCACCCCGGCCTCATCGACATGCCCGACGGTGCGACCGGCGGCTTGGATCACCTCCGGATCGGCGTTACCCATGGCGATGGGATGCCCGACGACGCGCAGCGCGGAGATATCGTTGCCCGAGTCGCCGATGTACATGACGTCTCGCATATCGATGCGGTATGCCGCAGCGATCTCACGCATCGCACTGCCCTTGCTGACACCCTTGCGCGTCAAACCGACGAAACGGACGTTGGGCATGAGCGGTGAGGTGGACTGCGCCATCTCCAGATCGGGCGGCGCTTCGATGCGCTCGGCATCTTCGGGCGAAAGCAACCACTGTCCACGCACCAGCGGCGGCAACAATGTTTCAAAAGGCCGCGGCTTGAACGGCAAGCCCAGCAAATCGGCGTGCTGACTCGCCCAAGGCGCTTCGCTTTCGACGGCGTAATCATCGTCGCCGTACAGCTCCAGCACCTGCTCGGTTTCGCGGGCCTGGCTGATCAAGCCACGCACACAACCTTCGGGCAGCGGAGTGGAACGCGACTCGCGCGTCGCAAGGTTCACGATGCTCGCGCCGTTTTGAAAGATGTGCCAACCATCGTCGTCCAGCCGACGCGCATATTCCGCAGCGACACCGAACGCGGGCCGCCCTGAACACAATGCCAGATGGATGCCCGCGGCACGCGCTTGCTCGGCGGTTTTCCACACGATGTCCGGCACTTCACCGGAGTGGCCTACCAACGTTCCATCGACATCGATGCCAATCAACGCAATCAACGGTCTCGTTCCAAATGCCAGGGCGGGTCACGCCATACTAGCGTGACCCGCCGACTCTCGGGCGACAACCTTCGTCAGATTTAGCTCACCTCGGTGTATCAGTCCCGATTGATCCAGGGCGTCGCGTCGTAGATCAGCAACTCGGCCTGGTTGTCGCCTTCGGCCATGAAGTAGCCGCGCATCGAACCGTCCTTCGACGGCTCCAGCCAGAACGCATTGTGTGTCAGCGACAGCGTGCCGGTGGCGCCCCCACCTTCGTCGATGAACAGATTCACCGGCACCTGATGCTCCAGTCGATTACGGCGCAGGTCGACCAGATCGAGGCCGCCGAAAGCGACGTTGCCACGCGGGCTGGAGTAACTCGCGACGCCGCCACACAACATGTATTCCACGCCCTGGTAATGACAATCCTGATAGTCGATATAGAACTGCGGATTGGGAACCCAATCCGATGAACGAACCTTGCTCTCGCGCCCGCGCCGGGACAGCTCCCAAGTGTATAAGCGCCGCGAACCCCAGCTCACGCCGCGCAGCGTATTGTCATGCACGTTGTGGACGATGCCGCCGATGTGATCGTCCTCGGTAAACACCAGCTCGGCGCGCAAGGTCTTGGGATCGACGCGATAAACATTGCTGCTGCTGTTGGGCCGATACTCCGCCACCGGCACCCACAGCGACTTGCCGTCGAAGTCGATGCCGCCAGGATGGTATTTGCTGCCATCGGTGAGCTCGACTTTGCCCAGCAGCTGGCCCTGCGCGTCGAACTTGAACAGCCAGCCACGGCCGGCGCCCGTCGAGCGATCGATCGTGAAGTCATACAGCGAGTCGGTCGCGGCGCCATTGCGCACCGTGCTCTCGATGACTTCGACCGCCGAAACGAAGAACGTATCGCCGATCTTGACCAAGCCCTGGGTGTGGAAGGTCTGGAAATTCATGGTCACCGACTGCACCGGCGTCCAGATCGTGTTCTTGCCCATGACCCGGAACAGCGCGGTGGTCTTGTTGTCGCGCCCCTTGGACCAGCCACGCTCGTGCTCGGAATTTCCGGCCACGGCCGTGGTGATGTAACCGCTCAGCACCAGACCGAGCGCAACGATCGGAACAACTTTCACAGCGCCTCCTTCCCACGCAACACCAGGAGGCTCGTTTATACAGAGGCAGTTTTACCGTTTTCTTGCGTCCTGCACGAAGCCGGATATTGCTTCAGGCGGCTGAAGATCGCCTTGATGGAGAATCTTTCACCCAGATTGACTTCACCGAGGCACGCCCATCAGCGCCAATCCCTGCGCGACCGAAGAAAACTCATCGCCGCCGACCAGCTTGTCCGCGCCGAATTTGCGAGCAAACAGCTGGCGCACTGCCGGCACGAGCGCCGTGCCGCCAGTCATGAACACTCGCGTGAGATCGGCAGGTTTGACGCCAGCGGTGCGCACCGCCTCGTCGGCCACGGCTTCGATGCGCGACAGATCGTCCGCGATCCACGTTTCGAAATCGGCGCGCGTCACGGTCCGATCGATTTCGACTGGGCCCGCCTTGAAGCTGAGTTGCGCCGACGCCTGCGCCGTCAACGTTTGTTTCACTCGCGACACGGCTTGAAACAACGTGAAGCCTTCTTCATTGCGAATCACATGCACCAGCCCCTCGAACGCCTGCTGATCCACCGCGGTCCGCAGGATCTCGGTGATGTGTCGCAACGTCTGCCGGTTGTTCATCATCGACAGCTGGTGCCAGCTGGAGAAGTTGGCGTAAATCCACAACGGAATGGGCAAGCGCTTGGACTCCGGCTGGAACTGCGAGCCCATGCCCAACGCCGGGCACACCGCGTTATGAACGATTTGATAATCGAAACGATCTCCCGCGATGCCAATGCCGGTCTGCGCAAGCGGCGTGAGCTTGGGCTGCTCGCCGTCGGCATCCACTTCGACGATGGAGAAGTCGCTGGTGCCGCCACCCAGGTCGGCGACCAGCACCAGATGCCGGCCTTCGGCTCTGCTCGCGAATGCGTACGCAGCGGCCTCCGGCTCGAGGCCGATGCGATCCGCTTCGCGGCCAGCGCCGGCAAACGCGGCCTTCAAACGTGTTTGCGCCAGTTGGTCGTCGGGCGAAGCGCCCGCGAACTCGATGGGCCTGCCGATGCCCAGGGGCGCATTCTGCAGCGCTTCACGCGCGCCCGTGGCGTCGTAAAGATGTTGGAGCAACGTGCCGATCAGCGACTCCAACGTGTAGGTATGGTTGAACACCTTGGTGTCGACAAAGGCGCGACTGCCGAGGAACGATTTCATCGACTGCACCAGCCGCGCCGGGCCAGTGCGAGCAATGTAGTCGGCGACGGCATCCGCACCGGCGCTGCTGATCGGTCGCTCGCGCGGATTCGGCTCGGCAGGTCGGAAACAAAGAATCGACGGCAACGCCGCGTTCTCACCGAGGCGCGATGTGACCTTCATGACCGCGGAGCTGCCGTCCGCGCCCACCATGGCAATGACGGTATTGCTGGTGCCGAAATCGACACCAATGGAAATGGGATGCATGGGAGGTGGCCCGGGTAAAGGGCCGCCCATTATAGCAGGTCGGCGGTTTGCGGCCGCCTACCTCCCGAAGCCACTGTGCTACACGCGCGCAAATTCCATGATCCAGTTCGGTTCCCAAGTCGCGCCGCCATCGGCGGAGAACGCCTGCTCCCAGCGCGCGCTGCGCGCCTGAATGTGTGACCACAAGAAACGAATGCGAATTGGCCGGCCCGCGAACACATCTTCGCCGTAGAACGTGCCGACACCGTTGCTGAATACTCCGTGCACCGGCTGATCGAGCTTGGGATCGCGCGCATCGATCCAGTAGATGCTCCACCGCGCCTGTGTCGGATTGAACATGCGCACCGTGCACGCTTCGTATGTTCCCTGCGGCAGCTCGATCACGTTCTCATCGAAGTTGCCCAAGCCGCCGAGAATGGGCTTGGCCGACATGGTGCCGCCGAAACGAACCCAATCGTTGCTGCCCTTCAGGCGTTGCGCGAGCCGCTGATGCGACACGCGCCAGCTGCCGTGCAGAAAGTCGAAGTCGCTGGCGCCGTTGGGCAAAGACTGGGCGGTGGACGTCATTCCTGCGACCTCTTCGGGTTGTCGAGCCGGATTGCTGGAGAGCTTGCGTTCTGGTGTGGCGTTGGCGGCGTACGCAACCATTGGGAGCAGGCCAGTTGCTTGTAGCAATGTACGCCGCGAGATGGCTGAGCTCATTCCGTTGTCGCCTTCGTTCCTGTCGGGGCGGCATTCCATCGTGACGGCGACCAAGGGTCAACGCCAGATCCGGACAGGCACACGCCAGAAAAGGACACGCGTAAACATGACAAGTTGTGGTCGCCGGCCTCGATCGGCACACTGACCAGCGCCGACGCGCGACGTTGCAGTTGGAAGCAAGCGATGGACGACTGGGTTTTGAATGCATTGAAACGTTGGCCCAACGTGCCGGCGCTGTTCGGCTGGCTCGGGCTGGACCGCCGCGGGCGCTGGCTCGTGCAAGGCGAAACCATCAGTCACCCGCGCATCATCGAAGTCATCAACCGCAACTACGCGGCGGACCAGCACGGCCGCTGGTATTTTCAAAATGGGCCGCAGCGCGGCTACATGCAATTGGAGTCCACGCCGTACATATTGAGGGTCGCCGACGACGGCGAGCGCTTGATGACTCACACCGCACTGGTGGTCGAGCAGACGCGCGCTGCTTATTTAGATGAGGAAGGCGCACTCGTGCTGGTCACCGAGCATGGCCCCGGTGAGATCTCTGGGACGGATCTTGCGTGGGTGCTGGATCGCATGTGCATCGACGGTCAGCCGGTCGACGACGACGCACTCGCTGCAGCGTTGGAGTTGCCGTCGGGAACGACAACCAAAATCACGATCGCGCTCGGAGCCTCTCAGCTGCCGCTACATCGGCTGGATTTCGCAGACGCGCCCGCAATGCTGGGGTACGAACGCACACCAACACCACGCGAAGGCGAGAAGGTCGCGACGCGTGCGATGGATTAGGTGAGGCTAGCGCGGTCTTGCGCCGACCTTCGCGTATTCCTCGATCAACGTCCCATAGTCCTCGACTGGCGGGAAAGCGTCGTAACTATGCTTCGCGCCCGTCGCGACCAATGGCAGTCGCGCCTGCGTGTATGTTTCGATGAATGGCGTCACCCACGATGCATCTTCCAGCATGGTCGGCCGCACATTGACGAACTGATCCATGCCTTCGGGACGGGTGAACATCCAGCTCTTGCAGTGCCCACAGAAATAATGCCGCGTCGGACCGTGCAGTCCGCCGATGACCGGCTCGCCTTGCGTAACGGCAAAACCCGGCGTAGGAATCGCAATGCTGAGCGAATACGCGCTGGCGCTCATCCGCTGACAGCCTTTGCAATGACACGCCATGCTCAGCAGCGGCGGCGCGCTGATTCGGAGGCGCACTAGTCCACAGCGGCATGCGCCATCCCAGGGAAGTTTCCAGTCGTTCATGTTCGCAGATCCGTCAGAGTCGCCGCACTGTAAGCTAGTCGACCGAGAAAAGCATCGCAGGCGGCAAGCTTCGAATTGCGAGGATTCACGGGATTTTCACGCCGCGTATCACCCGCCAATCACGACGGACCGGCACTGTTGCGGGTCTTGAAGCAAACAACGTTGGGGAACTGTTATGAGCTCGAGAACCCACCTGGCCCTGGCCCTGTCAGTCGCGACCGCACTGGCGAGCGCCGCCGCATACGCTCAAACGCCGGTCCACAAACACTACCAGGAGCACGAAACCTTCGACTCCCGCTCACCCTCCGGCGCCATCGCGCCGCGATTGCAGAATGTCGGGAAACACACCTTCAAGGTCACGACCTCCTCCGAGCAGGCGCAGCGCTTCATCAATCAAGGGCTGAACCTCACCTACGGCTTCAATCACGCCGAAGCCGGCCGCGCCTTCGCCGAAGCCGCGCGGCTCGACCCCGACGCCGCGATGGCCTACTGGGGACAGGCGCTGGTGCTCGGCCCGAACATCAATGCCCCGATGGCGCCAGAAGAAGAGCCCAAGGCGCTGGCCCACATTCGCAAGGCGCAGTCGTTGAAGCACAAAGTCTCGCAACGTGAGCGCGACTACATCGACGCGCTGGCGCTGCGCTTCACGGGCAAGCCCGAAGATCGCGCCGCCTCCGATCAGGCCTATGCCGGCGCGATGCGCATCCTGCACGAGACCTATCCGGACGATCAGGACGCCGCGACTTTGTACGCCGAGGCGGTGATGGACCTGCGCCCGTGGAATTACTGGACGCGCGACGGTCGTCCATATGAGCAAACTCACGACATCATCAAAGCGCTCGACGGCGTGCTCGCGAAAAATCCGGACCACCCCGGCGCGCTGCATTACTGGATCCATCTGTGGGAGGCGAGCAACACGCCGGAGAAAGCCGAAGCCGCGGCTGACCGTCTACTGCCGCTCGCGCCGGCGGCGGGTCACCTGGTGCATATGCCGGGGCATATCTACCAGCGCGTGGGCCGTTATGCCGACGCCATGAAAGCCAACCAGATGGCGATCCTGGCCGACGAGGACTACATCACTCAGTGCCGCGCTCAGGGTCTATATCCGCTCGGCTATTACCCGCACAACGTGCACTTCCTGTGGTTCGCCGCCAGCATGGCGGGCCAGAGCAAGATCGCCATCGATGCGGCCTACAAGACCGCGCAGGCGATTCCGCCGGCCGCGCTTAAGGAGTTGCCGATCCTGCAGAGCTTCACGCTCACGCCGGACTACGCACTGGTGCGCTTCGGCAAGTGGGACGAAATCCTGGCGGCGCCGGCGCCGCGCGTGGACACGATGTTCACCCGCGGTGTTCGTCACTACGCGCGCGGCATGGCCTTCATCCGGAAGAAAGATTTCGGGGCGGCGGAAAAGGAAATCGCGGCCGTGCGCCAGCTCGCTCAGGATCCGAAGCTGATCGAAACGCCGTCGTCGATGTCGCTGAACCTGGCGGACTCGGTGTTGCGAGTCGCGGTGGAAGTTCTCAGTGGCGAACTGGCCGCTGCGAAAGGCAACTACGACACAGCCATCGCGCATCTCGATCGCGCCGTGCGTTATCACGACAACCTGGTCTACACCGAGCCCGACGATTGGCATCAGCCAGTGCGCCATGTGCTCGGCGCGGTGTTGCTGGAGGCAGGTCGACCTGCGGAAGCCGAAGCGGTCTATTGGGAAGATCTGCGCCGCAATCCCAAGAACGGCTGGGCGCTGTTCGGCTTGAACAAGGCGCTGCTGGCGCAGAACAAGCTCGAGCAAGCCAAGCTGGTCGAAGCCGACTTCAAGCAGGTCTGGGCCGATGCGGACGTGACTTTGACGGCGTCACGCTTCTAACGTTGCCATCATGAGTGGCCTGAGAATCATCCCACCACTCGCGGCGCTGCTGTGGCTCACCACCGCGGCAGCGCCGGTCAACGCCGATGGACCCGGGGCTTATCGTCCGGCGAAGCCGCGTCCTGCTCTGCCGGCGCCGCTCTCCGAGCAAAGCGCCATCGATGCCTACACGCTGGGCTACGCAGCCATTCAACGCGCCGATCATTCGCAGGCGCTGGCCGAGGCTTCGTCGTCTGATGCCGAGAAAGAAGAAGCCCAGCGCGCCGCGCGTGGCTTCTACAAGGAATCGCTCGGGCATTTCCAGGAAGCCATTCGTCTCGATGGCTCCATGCACGAGGCGTACACATATCTGGGTTATGCCCATCGCAAGCTGGGGAATCACGCCGAGGCGCTCGCCGCATATGAGCAAGCGTTGCGGATCTTTCCCGACTATCCGCATGCGATCGAGTATCAAGGGCAGGCCTATCTCGGAATGAAGCGGCTCGAAGAAGCCCGCTTCAACTATCTCCGGTTGTATGCGCTCAACAAAGGCCAGGCGGCCAAGTTGCTACAAGCGATGCGCGCGTGGGTGGAAGCTCATCGCAGCGAAGCCGAGACCAACGATTTCGCCGAGTGGGTCGCGCGTCGCTCCGAGATCACGCGCGGCGACGTTCCATCGTCCAGCTGGTGATTCGGATCAGACCGTGATCTCGATGCGATTGCCATCGGGATCCAGCACCACACTCTCGTAGTAACCATCGCCGGTGCGCCGCGGACCATCCAGCACCGGATAGCCATCGTCCTTCAACCGCTGAGTGAGCTCATCGACGCGCGCTTCGGAGCCCACCGACAGGGCGAAGTGCGTCAGCCCCATGCGCTGCGCGCCCGGCTCGAGCACCACCGGCTCGAGCTTGCTGGTCTTCATGAACTCGAGCCGCGCGCCTTCGCTGAAACTGAGGAACACGGATTCGAAGCCCTTCGCCGGATTGCGATAGCCGCTGCCCGGCACAGCGTCGAAATACGTGACGTAAAAATTCCTGACACGGTCCAGATTGTCGGTCCAGAGGGCGAGATGTTCGATGCGCATCATGAACGGCATTTTAATCGGAAACTGGAAAGTTTTCCGTCACTCGCCCTTCAGTGTCAGAAACATTGACAGCCCAATCGATGACTTTGTGAAGCCAGTCTGTTTTCACCGACGAATGTGTATGGTCGGATGGATCCACGCAGACGTGATGCTCATTGAGCAGCGGCAGAAGCGAAGAGCGAAAAAAACGCTCGCGATGTGTAAAGGAATCGGACACATGCGTAGCAACTGCTGTCGGAATTCATAACAGCACTCCACAGGATTGAACATGGCACGGCAGATCGGCAACTTCACCCATTCATTACTGAGCCTTTCAGTGCTGGCGCTGCTGAGTGCGTGCGGGGGCCCGGCGGTCACCGAGAATCCGCTGCCAGTCGGCAACTCCGGCCCGCCGAGCGGCGCCAACCCGAACTTCCCGAACAATCCGGGCACCAACAATCCCACGCCCAACACGCCGGTCCCGCCGGATGCGCCGAACCTCGTGGGCGAGCTGGCCACTGCCAACGCCAACCCGGCCGTGCTGAGCACCACGCGCACCACGGTTTACGAATTGATTGCACCAGCGCTCGGCGCTGGCGGCTGGCAACCGACCGCGTTGCTCGAGACGAGCGATGAAGCGACTCGCACTCCGCAGGTGGCGTTCGACCGTGCCGGCAACGGCTTCGCCGTGTGGGCCCAGGGCAGCGACGTGATCGCGCGCCGTTACGACGGTGCTTCCGGCACGTGGGGCGAACCCGCCCTGCTGGACGACAGCGCCGAGTTTGCAGACCGGGTGCGCGTCGCGGTCGATCGTGACAGTGGCAACGCCTTCGCCATCTGGACGCAAAGCGACGGCGCCGCTGTATCGTTGTATGCCAGCCGCTTCAACACGCTCACCAATACCTGGAGCGATGCGGAGTTGCTGGAGACCGCCGCGGGCGCCGTCAACAACGGTGAAGACAACTCCTTCGTCGCCCTCGAAGGCGGCCACGGCGCGGTGGTCTGGCTCCAGAACGACGGCGCGGCCTTGAACATCTACCTGTCGCGCCTGGTCGGTGGCAGCTGGACGACGCCGGTGCTGGTGGAAGAAAGCAGCGAAGCCGGCGAACAACCCAAGGTCGCTATCGACAGCAGCGGCAATGTCACCGTGGCCTGGCGTCAACGCGACCCTGTATCCGGAGCTCGCCGCATTTACTCGCGTCGCTGGGACTCGACGACCCAGGCCTTCGGCTCGGTGATGGCGATGAACGACAGCGGCGATCGTCACCCCCGCCTGCAGTTCGACGCCGCCGGCAACGGCTTCCTGGCCTGGCGCGGCAGTGGTTTCTTCACGCGCCGCTTCGACGCGGCCAGCGGCCAATGGAGCGGCGAGCTCGCGCTGAACAATCCCGGCGCCGGCGGGGAAAGCGGCGAGATTTCAGTGGACGAGCATGGCAACGCCATGGCCGCCTGGATCGAGAACAATGCCGGCAACAGCTACATCTATGTACGGCGCTACAACGCCGCGGCGAACTCGTGGGGCGATGCGGAACTGCTCGACACCTCCAGCAATGTGGTCTCGCTGGTGGTGAGCATGAGCGGCGACGACGCGGTGGTGAGCTGGCTGCGTCTCAACGAGTCCAGGCGCGAGGATGTTTATTCGATCAAGCAGACGGACGGCGTGTGGGAACAGGTACGACTGCTCGAAACGCGCAACGGGTCGGCCTCGCAGCTGAGCTCCACCATCAACTCCGCCGGCAATGCGGCAGTGGTGTGGACTCAGTCGGACGATTCGAATCTTTCCATCTTCGAAGCGCGCCATCTCAGCCCGAACCTGGTGGTTGCCGCCGGCGATACCTGGCAATCGCTCGCGAATGATCTGTATGGAGTGAATGCAGTCGAAGCCGGCCTGGCCCTGCAAGCTGCCATGGGTGGCGGCGAGCTCAGCGAAGGCATGATCCTGAGTGGCTTCCCGGACACGCTGACCGTGACGGTCACCGTCCCTGGCTTCTATACCGTGCTCGCAACGGACACGTGGGCTCACGTCGCGGCCACCGTGTATGGCGTGACCGACGTAGCGGCGATCAACCAGCTGCGAGCCGCGCTTGGCAACCCGACGCTCGCCGCGGGTCTGCAGCTCGTCGTGCCGAGCTCGTTCACATACATCACCTCGGCGAATTTCAGTGCGCCGCTGGATTGGAGCCGTGTCAACACCACGGCGACCGAGTACTACTCGCTCGACTCGAGCCTGCTCACGGTGCCGCTGAACGACTGGTCGGCAGAGCAGGCGCTCGAAACGAGTAACCAGCCGGCGACCCAGCCGCGAGTCGCCTTCGACGCGCAAGACAACGGCATCGTGGTGTGGGCGCAGGGCAGCGACGTGATCGCCCGTCGTTACATCGCCGGCTCGGGCTGGGGCGCGCCCACCGTGCTGGACACGAACCCGAACGCGACCCAGAAGCCGCGCATCGCGATGGATCGCACCACCGGCAACGCCATCGTGTCCTGGATACAAAGCGACGGCGGCGCCCATTCGATGTATGTGAGCACCTTCGATGCGAGCAGCAACACGTGGAGTGTCGCGATGCTGCTCGAAAATAGTAACAATCCCCTAAACACCGTCTGGACGCCTGCAGTGTCGATCAACGGCGAACATGGCATGGCGACCTGGCTGCAGGCTTCCGATGCAGATCCCAATACGGATATCGACTATGTTTATCTGTCACGCCTGGTCGCAGGGACGTGGACGACGCCGGTCCGTCTCGACACCGGCACGCAGGGCGGCATGCAGATCGAAGGCGTGGTCGACGCCAACGGCAACGTGACTGTGTCGTGGCGGCAATTGAATTCGGCTGTCGGCGAACATATCGCCACTCGCCGTTGGGACAACACGGCGTTGGCGCTCGGTCCGGTGATGCGCATGAGCGTCGATGGCGACCGCCAGGGCAAGATCGGCCAGGATGCCCAAGGCAACGCCATTCTGCTATGGCGTGGCGCTGGCGTGAGGGTGCGCCACTACGACGTCGCGACAGATCAGTGGGGCCCGCAGCAGATCCTGACGTCTTTCCCCGAGGCCGGCCTCGCCGAACTGTCAGTTTCCCCTTCGGGCAACGCGCTGGCTGCCTGGCCGGAAACGGTCGACGGCGTGAGCACGATGTACGCTCGCCATTACAATGCCTCTACCGGTACGTGGAGCCCGGCGACGGCAATCGGCAGCGGTGGCGCCGTCAAGGTCACCGTATCGCTGGTGGGCGACAGCGGCGTGGTTGGCTGGGTGACCGACAATGGCTCGGGCGGCGGCGTGGATGTTTATGCGGCCCGCTACCAGGATGGCGTGTGGGGTGCGGCGACTCTGATGGAAACTATGCCGAGCGGCGCGGACGACGTGAGCGCATCCATCGACGGCAGTAACAATGCCACCGTGGTCTGGCAGGTGACCGACAACGCGGCGCCTTCCATCTACTACTCCCGCTCGAACAGCACGCCGTATTACCTCGTGCCGGCCGGCGCCACCTGGCAATCGCTCGCCGCCACTCTGTACGGTGTCGATTCCGAGGCCGCGGCCGAGGCGCTGGAAGCGGCCATGGGACAACCCACGCTCAGCACGGGCCTGCATCTGCAGGGACCGCCGGCCACGCTGGTGGTCACGCCGGAAGTGCCGACTTATTACATCGTCCAGAGCGGCGACACGTGGCAGGGCATCGCACTGGCGTTGTATGGAACCGATCGTAGCGAAGCGGCGACGGCACTGTGGAATTACGTAGGCCGACCGAGCTTGACGGTCGGTCAAACGTTGGCGATCCCAAGCCAGCTGGATTACACGATCAACGAAGAATAACAAACGTTTCGAGGGCGAACCGAACTGCGCCCCGCCGCAAGGCGGGGCGGTTTTGTTTCAGCCGCTCGGGTTTCGGCAGCCCGGAACGGGATGTCAGCCGCTGGCCTGGGCTTGTTTCCACTCGCGCGGAGTCAATCCGCTTTGCACTTTGAAGGCCCGCGACAGCGCGGCCTCGCTGCCGTACCCCACTTCCACCGCGATCATCTTGAGTGGTCGCCCCTGCCGCAGCGCCTGCTGAGCCAGGCTGACACGCCAATTTTGCAAATATGCCCCCGGCGTAACACCCACGGTTTCCCGGAACGCGTTGGCAAACACACTCCGCGACATGCTTGCGGTATCGGCGAGCTCATCCAGCGACCATTCATGCGCGGGCCGCTCGTGCATGGCGACCAGCGCGTGCCGCAGCTTCGGATGCGACATGCCCGCCAGCATGCCGCTGCGAATCTGTCCGCTTTCCATCAAGTGACGCAGCACCTGGATGAGCACCACCTCGAACAGCCGGTTGACCAGGGCCCGCCGACCGCAACGCTCGTTGAACGCCTCGTCGAACAACAAGGCCAACACGCCTGCCGCGCCCTCGATTTCCACCAGCGGTATACAGATGACCGGCGGTAACGCCGCCGCCACCGGATTGGCGATCCCGCCGTCGAAATGTAAATTCGCGCAGGCCAGGTCGGCGCCGCGAGTCGCATCGGTGACGAACCGGTGCTTCAAGGGGCGCGGATACAGCAACAGACTCGGTGCCGTGATGTGCAGCGGAGCTTCGCCTTCGTGGGTGACCTCGACCGGCCCCATCTTGATGAGGTGCAACTGTCCCGCTTCCGGCACCATCGGCACTTCGTTGAGCCCGCACAGCGCTCCCGAGTGAAACATGCGGGCGTGCACCGCGAAGTGCGAGAGCAAGGACTCCAGACGATCGGGCATTCCGAGATTCCTGATCAAGTTTTCCAGATTTTAGGTGAGCCCGGAACCGGCCGGCGCGCGTACAGTGCTCCTCACCCAATGACGCAACACCTCAAAGGAGCACGTCAATGTCGATCGAGAAAGTCCTTTATACCGCACAAGCCACAGCCACCGGCGGCCGCGACGGCCGCGCCGCGTCCTCGGACGGCGTACTCAATGTCCAACTTTCCACCCCGCGCGAGCTGGGCGGTGCGGGCGGCCCGGGCACCAACCCGGAGCAGCTGTTCGCCGCCGGTTATTCGGCCTGCTTTCTCGGCGCGCTGAAGTTTGTGGCTGGTAAGGAAAAGGTCGCGCTGCCGGCGGATACCAGCATCACCGGCAAGGTGGGCATCGGCCCCGTCCCGACCGGTTTTGCCATCCAGGCCGAGCTGCGGATCAAAGCGCCTGGCCTGCCGCGTGACCAGGTGCAAGCGCTGGTCGATAAGGCGCACATCGTGTGCCCGTATTCGAATGCGACCCGCGGCAACATCGATGTGACGCTGGTCGTCGAGGAATAAGTTCCTCCGTGACTCGGACCGGCTGTTCAGCGAGTCAATCCTCGCTGAACAGCGCGGTGTAGCGTCGCTGCATTTCCTCCGGAGTCACATCTTCGATGTGACCGCCAAGCAGCCACTCGTGACCGAACGGGTCGCGGACCGTACCGGAGCGCTCGCCGTAGAACTGATCCTGTAGAGGGCGCACGACAGTGGCGCCGGCCGCGACTGCCTGCTCGAACAGTCGATCGACGTCGCTGACGTGGATATGGATCGACACGCTGGTTCCACCGATCGTGCGCGGCCCGCGAATGCCGTACTCCGGATACTCATCCGACAACATGAGGGTGACCGCACCGATCTTGATCTCGGCGTGGCCGACGCGACCACTGGGCTCGACCAGCCGGAACAACTCCTTCGCGCCGAAGGCCCGCGCATAAAAGTCGATGGCTGCCGCTGTGTCATGCAGACGCAGATAAGCATACACATCGTGAATGGTCAGCTCGCCGTCTTGGCGGGTCTGCTTGCTCATCACCGAATCTCCCGAACGCTGTGGCACTTCTGCAAGTGTCACAGTCGGCCGTGGCTAGCGTCTTGAAAGTTTTTTACCCGGGCTTGCTGCCCCGCGCGCTGGGTCGACCACATGATGATGCTCGCTCCCGGGGGCGCTCGGGCGATAGCGCGCAGGTGTCACCCCGCCCAGGTCGCGAAACTCTCTGGAGAAGTGCGCCTGATCCGAATAGCCGGCCGCCAGTGCGATATCTGCGAGCCGCGCATCGCCCGCAGCCAGGCGGAGCAACGCGCCCGAAAAGCGCCGGATGCGATAGTAATGCTTCGGCGTCAAGCCGACGGCCGCTTGAAACAGCTCGATGAAATGTCGCGCACTGTAGCCGCTGTGCTGCTGGATCTCATCGACGCGGCGAGGCGACGGACTGGTTCCATTCGGGCGCAATGCATACGCGACCGCTGGATGAATCAGCAGCGGCCGATGGATCCTCGCGATCAGCTCGGCTTCCAGCGCCCGGCAGATATCGTGCGGATCGCGGATCGACGCCAGCCGCTGGTGCAGGTCGAGTCCCCGATAGCCCCACAGATCTTCGATGGAAACATGACGATCGCGCAGCTCATGCAAAGACGCGCCGAGGATGGCCGCGCCCATCCCCGGCCGGAACGACGCGCCGACCACGATACCCGGCGGCTTGGGACCGGCCATGTAGTAGCGCGACTGAGGACCGTGAATGACTCCCCGCGTCCAGGAGCTCCATGCGACGTTGTTGCCGGGCTCGGCCCATTGAATGGGCAAGTCATGCAACGTCATCACCAGTTGAGCCTGACCGGAAGGCAGCATGTGCTCGCACGCGGGGGCATGCACCGTCCGCCGCGTCAGCCAGATGCAATCGATGGCGGCGTCCAGCGGCGGACCCGGACAGTATCGGATGAACATGCCGCCTCCTTTCACTGGCGCATTGCCCTGGTCCCTATTTATACTCCACGCACCTTGTGAGCGCTCTGTCCGGAGCATTCGAGCTCACCTTTCCCTGACTTCATCCGAATCCATGTGAATGCATGTCCCTGCCCGCCGGTCGCGGGTGGCGACGACCCGTTGTTTCGATCTTTGACCATGCTAAGACATCCTACTTTTCTGATCGTCGTGCTCGGCTTCTTGAACGCGCTGACGCCGTTCACCATCGACCTGTATCTGCCGGCGTTCCCGCAGATCGCAGCCGATCTGGACGTCGCCGTGTCACGCATGTCGCTCAGCGTGTCCGTGTATTTCATCGGCTTCGCACTCGGCCAGGTCATTTACGGCCCGCTGCTGGACCGCTTCGGTCGCCAGCGCCCGATCTACGCCGGGCTGGCGATCTACATCCTGGCCACGCTGGGCTGCATGACGACCACGTCGTTCGAAGGGTTGCTGGTGTTTCGGTTTATCTCGGCGCTCGGCGGCAGCGCGGCTTCTGTGGGCGCCGTCGCGTTGGTTCGAGATCACGTCCCAGCAGACCGCGCAGCAAGGGCGTTCGCGATGCTGATGCTCGTCCTCAGCGTGTCACCGCTGCTCGCACCGAGCATCGGCAGCGTGATCGCTACGGCTGCCAGCTGGCGCGCAATCTTCGCTGCGTTGGCCGCGCTCGCCATCATCGATCTTGCGCTGGTGGTGTTCGCGATCCCTCGGACCTATTCGCCGGATCCCTCGGTCAGCCTGCGTCTTGCGCCCATCATGCGCACGTTTCGCGACGCGCTGGCGCAGCCTCAGTTCAGAATCTACACGCTGGCCGGCTCGCTGTCGTTCGCGGGTTTGTTTGTGTTTGTTTCCGGCTCGCCCGCGGTCTTCATGGACGGCTTCGGCGTGGGGCCCGGTGGGTTCGGTGCGATCTTTGCGATCCTCGCCGGCGGCATGATTCTCGGCGGACAGCTCAATCATCTGCTGTTGAGATACTTCCCGAGCGAACTGGTGTTTCGACGCGCATTGCTGATCCAGGTGCTCAGCGGCGCGGCGTTCCTGTTGCTGTCGCTGACTTTCCAGCTGGGCAAATGGGAGACGGTGGCGCTGCTGTTCGCGTTCCTGCACTGTGCCGGCATCACCTACCCCAACGCGGCGGCGCTCGCTCTCAAGCCGTTCACCAAGAACATCGGTAGCGCCTCTTCTTTGCTCGGCTTCCTGCAGCTGGGATTCGGCGCGGTCGCGGCGGCGCTGGTGGGTGTGCTGGATTTGACGGGACCGTTGCCCATGGCCTTCGTCATGGCAATCTGCTCCGCCACCGGCTGGGTGATTCTGATGACATCGGCGCATGCAACGAACGAAGCGAACGCCGGCGAGCGCGCCTCCGGTTGAAATCCGCCAACCTCGGATTTCCGAGGATACAAGCCGGCGTCGGCGATCGTTATTCTGCACGCATGCAGATGCGCCGCGTTCGAAATCTGTTGGTGGCGCTCTGGCTGACCACCTGGTGGGCCTTTGCGAGCGTGTCTGCATCGCATGCGGCCAGCGCCCCCATAGAACTGGATACGTCCGGTGGCGACGCCTGGACGTTCGACAAACTCATCACAGGGCGCGTCTCGCCGTCAGCTTGCGCTGAAGTGATGGTCGAGGGGCCGGCGGGATCGGTTCGCGCGGCGATCGTCAATGATCGTTTCACCGCCAGCACACCTTTGCTCGAAGGCGAGAACGCGATCAGTGCTCGTTGTACTCGGGATGGCCGAGAGGTCGCGCGCTCTACCACTCAGCGATGGCGGACTCGGATCGAAGATCGTCCGCGAGCGTTGATCCGTACCCGTGTAACAGATAAGAACGTTGTGCTCGATGCTGGGGGCAGCCAGATGGCCGAGGGCGTTCCTGTGCCGATCGAACGCTACGAGTGGCAAGCGCGGCGCGGGAATGCGGCGCCATTGGTGCTCACGTCCCAATCTCTGCTCGATACGACGCCTGCTTCGACTCGCGCCATCGAGATCCGCGCGCCGGATGTAGACGGCGAATACTACGTCACCCTGCGAGTTATCGACGCGCTCGGGCGCGATGACGTAAGCACGACAGTGTTCGAAGTCGTCGATGGGTCGCCGCGTGAGATCGATCCGGAGCGCCATCATCCGAAGTGGATCGACCGAAGCGTGCTGTACGGCGTCGCACCGTTCGCGTTCGGCCAGAATGGTTACGACGACATTCGCAAGCGGCTGCCTGAGATTGCGGCGCTGGGTGTGACTGCCATTTGGCTCTCGCCCATTACTGGCGCGCCTTCGGAGGACTTCGGCTATGCAGTGACCGATCACTTCCAATCGCGCGCAGAGTTCGGCACGGCGCTGCAGTTGAAGGCGCTGATCGCAGCGGCGCACGCTCGTGGCCTGCGAGTGCTGATGGATTTCGTTCCCAATCATCTCGCAGCGGTGCACTCGTATCACGTGCACGCCGAGGATCATGGACGGAAGTCACCTTACTTCGGTTGGTTTGAACGCGATGTCGAGGGCGAGGCCACTCATTACTTCGATTGGCCGCACTTGAAGAATCTCGAGTACGACCATCCTGAAGTTCAGCGGTACATGCTGGAGGCCTTCTCCTATTGGGTCCGGGAGTTCGACATCGACGGCTTTCGAGTCGATGTCAGTTGGGGCGTGCGCGAGCGCGCTCCGGAATTCTGGCCACGCTGGCGCGAGGAATTGAAACGCATCGATCCTGATTTGCTATTGATCGCCGAAGCTTCGGCGCGCGACGTGTATTACTTCCAGCACGGCTTCGATGTCGCCTACGACTGGACGGAGAAGCTGGGTGAGTGGGCCTGGCATGACGCGTTCTCCGGCAAGGCGCCAAACCTCGATGCACTTCAGCACGCCCTCCGGGCCAGCACCGATAAGCTGCCCGAGCCGGGCATCGTGCTGCGCTTTCTCAACAACAACGATACTGGGGCGCGCTTCATCACACGCCATGGCGCCGCCCGCACGCGCGTCGCCGCAACCATGCTGCTGACCTTGCCTGGCCTGCCGCTCGTCTATAACGGAGATGAAGTCGGCGCCGAGTTTCTGCCTTATGACGAGACGCCGATCTCGTGGGCGGACCGCCATTTGCTCACACCCTTCTACCAACGCTTGATCGAGCTACGTAAGCAAGTGCCCGCGCTCACTTCGCCGGATATTGAACTGATCCCAACGAATCACGACGACGCGGTGCTCGCGTACATTCGCACGGCGCGCACCACCAACACTCCGGCGCCCGACGCTCAGCAGGTGTTGGTACTGCTGAACTTCAGCGATCGCTCCATCGATCTTCGCCTCCCCTCTGCCAACACGATTCTCAAGGGCGGAACAGCCCATGACCTCCTCACCGGCCAGGACATCCCCGCAACCGACCTGCTGCACCTGAAGCCCTTCGCCGCTCGCCTCCTCACCAGCCCGAACGACCTCCTCCACCCCAATTCCAGCCCTGCAGGCAGATGAGATACAACCCTCTTCTCCCCACGGGAGGCGCCAGGGTCCCTCTTCTCCCTGCCGTGGAAAAACAAAGCCGTGGTCTCAACGAAGATCGGACTCAGAGAATGAGGATCCAAATCTCTGCTCTCGCAACCAGGAAGATCACTTTCGTTGCCACATGCATATCTTCTTCCAATCGCCGCAGCGAAAAAAAAGCATCTCCCAACGGGAGAGGGACCAGGGTGAGGGGCTTCTTCAGTCAACTAGTACGCAAACACGTCGAAGTGTCGACACTCCACCTTGGTGGCGCGCAAAGCGATGTCCATCGTTAGAAACGGCTGCGACGCATTGCTCATCCCCAACACGTTGCCTTCCGGAGAAATAATCCAAGCCTGCCCGCCAAAATCCCCTGACCGATTCGAGGAAAGCGCATATGCATGCGCCTGCTGAGCAAGCGTCCTCGCTCGTTGCAAACAATTTTCGAAACCCACGCGGTCACCGGAACGAGGCATGGCGAGCACGTCGACGGTCTCCGCGTCGTAACCGCGGGGCGCCCACATCTCGCAACCGATGAGCATGGCCATCCGCAGCCCTCTGACCTCGATGGGAATGAACTCCGCAGTCGCACTATCGAACCACGATGCCTCGCGATCGCCTTCATCGTCCGGCAGATGGGATTTCGCATGCATCGAGAGCACACCCACGGGCTCCTCCCACAGAAACCCTTCATCGTACCGCTCATTGCCGAAGTCAACGGGCCGCGTGGCGAGCACCACCGCCGGGCTCAGCTCTCGCAATCGATGCTCCCACTCGTCGTGAGCGCGCACCGCTGCCGCCCAGACACTTCGATCGAAGCGATCCGAATGAGCAAACCAAGGACTGAACGGCATCTCCGGCAGCACCACGAGGCCGCTGTTCGCGTCATGCACGTGTTCCACCAGGTCGTCCCAGGCCGCGGCGAAAGCTTTGCGCTCGTCAGGCAACTCACAAACGGTGATCTTCATGGCCGCCTCCCCTGTCATTCCCGCATCAGCAAGGGACGAGCCGGCCCGCAAATTTGTTCCCCCGTCAGTGCGTGGGGCGATTCCGGACCCGACTCAGCGACGCAGCCCGGAGATGGCCGCGGCCAGGTTGCGCCGAGCCGCTTGTTCGAGGCGGGCATGGAACGGCGGTGTGTTGTAGATCTGTGGCCGGGCGAGAAACGATTCCAAAATCTCCGCCCGTTTGCGACGAAACAGGATGGAAGGCACCCAGCAGTATTCGTGTCGCACGTTCTTCTCGAACTCCGCGTACGTCACCTCGTCCGCACCGAGGATGGCGAGATCGACATCCACCAGCAAGTGCGAATCGGGCGTAGCAGCCGGCGCTTCGTGACGTGTCGCCATGATCAGCATGCTAACGCGCTCGACCCGCTCCGGATCGACGCCATGGCGATCCAGCAGCTCGCAAGCCCAATCGGCGCTGCGCGCTTCGTTGTTGGACGCTCGAGTGTCATAAACGGCGTCGTGGAACCACAGCGCCAGCTCCACTTCCGCAGGCTCGCCGGCCAGCTCCTTGACGGACTCGAACTCCCGCAGGCAGTGCTCGATGTGCTTCACGGTATGATAGTGGCGATGTTTCTGCGAGTACGCGGCCACCAGTGCGTCAAAGGTTGCCCCCTCCCCTTCGATGCCGAACGCGTCCAGCAGCCCGGCCCACCTGTCCTGGTTCAGAAGAGTCGCTCTCGCCATCTCACTGCCCCGCTGTGCAGCCCATCCCCACCCTGTTAGACGCGGCCATGTTACTCAATGAGCCCTGCGTCACGGGCCATAAATTCATATACGATGACGCCGTGTATCAGTGGTTGCACCGCGTTTGAAACTGGTCCTCGACACCAACGTCGTGCTCGATTGGCTCGTGTTTCGCGACGCCAGCGTCGCCGACCTGCTGCCCCCGCTCGACGCCGGACGCGTCGAGCTCATCACCCATGCGCCGGCCATCGACGAGCTGCGCCGGGTGCTGACCTACACTCACCTCAAGCTCCCGCCGCACCGACAGCAACAAATATTGGAGCAGTACCTCTCGCAGACTCGATCGGGCGCGTTGCCCGAAGGCTTCGATCTGGACGATCTGAAATTGCCCGCCGCCTTTCCGCGCTGCCGGGATTGTGACGATCAACACTTCCTTGCGCTCGCCTATCACGAACGCGCCGACGCCCTCGTCAGCAAGGATCGCGCAGTTCTCAAACTCCGCAAGCGGGCTCGCAGATTCAACGTGACTATTCTCGACCCGCGCCAGCTGGCCAGCATGCTCAACGGCGCACAGGCTCCAAGGCACGAAGACGCACAGACACCGCCACTCCCAACGCAGTGAGCGCCAGGAGCGCCCACAGCGCGCGCTCCATGCCACTGACGAGTGCAGCACGCGCTTGGGTTATCAGGTGCGGCTCGACATTGCGCAGATCGCCGGCCGCGATCTCATTCAATACGTCGGAGCCGATGCTCACTCCGACAAGCGGATCGAGCGTGCCAGCCACAACCTGCAGAACGACCGTTCCCGGAACGATCGCGGCCAGGATGTCACCCACCAACCGCACCACGTTGAATGCACCGGAAGCCAGACCAGCTTGTTCGGGCGGCACGGATGAAAGCCCGATGTAGTCAACCAGTCCATAGAGCGCGCCCGCACCGCAGCCGCAAAGCCCGAGCCCGACGATCTCCCATGAGCGCGAGGTTGCGCCCGACCACGCCAGATCCATGCACGCCAGGCCCAGGGCGATAATGAGGAAGCCGGCGACGATCACCGCAGCCGGAGGTAGGACGCGCACAAGCCGGCTCACCGCGACCGGCATCGCCAATGCCGGCAGCAACAATGCCAGCATCAGCGTGCCTGTGGTTCCCGCGTCCAGGCCGTCGACCGTTTGCATATGCAGTGGCGCATAGATAAACAAAGCCACCCACACCGTCGTGAACAGTACGCAGATCAGGCAGCTCAGCACGAACTGTCGATTGCTCAGCAGCGAGGTGGCTGGCTCGTTTGCACCCAGCCGAACCCTTGGTGGCGCACGCATTGCCGTTGGTGATCTAAGAACCACAACAAGCGCCGTCAGCATCACCGGCACAGGTAAGGCGAGAGCAGCGCGCCAACCTGCCCATTGAGCGGCTACGCCCGCCAGCAGAGCGCCGAGTGCAAGCCCGACGCCGCCGCTGGAACCTAAGTATCCAAAGGCGCGCCGGCGATGCGCTTCGTGCGGGAATGCCAAAGCTAGTGCAGCGGGCCCGGTTGCGATTGAAAGCGCTGCCCCGACGCCTTGGATCACTCGCCCGGCCATCAGCACGACGACATCTCGCGCCAGTACGGCCGCAATGGCGCCCGCCACGAATACCGCGGCGCCCCACAGGAACAATGGCCGTTGACCGATTCGATCGGACCAGGCGCCGAAGGGCAACAGCAGCACCGCGATGCTGACGATGAAGCTGTTCAGAACCCATTGCAGCTGTGTGATGCCCAGTTGCAGTTCGCCTTGCACGTCGGCGAGCGCGATGCTGGCGGACGTGATGGTCATGGCGATGCCGCCAGTGGTGGCACAGACTGCGAGCAGCGTCGCGGAGGTTGCCCGAACCGGGTCGCAATCTCCGTCAGCCTCGACCGCGGTTTCTGGGCAAGCTGGAAATGTCATAGGCTCTGCAGCCTAGCGAACCCACCGTGTTGCATCGATGTCGCGAATGCAACGCCAGGTTCCGAAATCAGGACGAGCCATGACTCTCGATGAGACGCTTGAAGATCTGAACGACCTGTACCTGTTTGCACGCGTCGTGGAAGCGGGCGGCTTCGCGGCGGCGGAGCGGGATACGGGCATTCCCAAATCGCGCCTCAGCCGCAGGATCGCCGCACTGGAGAAACAGCTCGGCGTGCGATTGATCCACCGATCGGCTCATGTATTCAATGTGACGGACGTCGGCCAGAGCGTGTACAAGCATGCACGCGCGATGACGGATCAGGCGCAATCAGCGATCGCGGCAGTAGCCGATTCGCTAAACGAGCCCAGCGGACTGGTGCGCGTGAGCTCGTCGATACTCACCGCGGAGCTGTATCTGGCCGGCTGGCTCGGCGAGTTCATGAGCCGCTATCCCAAAGTCCGCGTGTCGCTGGAGCTGTCGAACCGGTTCGTCGACCTGCTCGCCGAGCGCATCGATGTCGCGATTCGCTTCTCCAGCGAGCCGTTAGCGTCGGCGGACATCGTAGCGCGGCCCATGGGGATGTCGCGGATGGTGTTGGTGGCCAGCCCGCGACTGCTGGAGAAACATTCCCCGCCGGCAACGCTTGCCGATCTCTCGAGATTGCCCGCCCTCGGCCAGGGCACGCTCGAGTCGGTGCGACCCTGGTTGTTCAAAGCCCCGGACGGCGGCGTGGTTTTACATCGCCCCGAGCCGCGCCTGGTCATCGAGAATATCGTCGCGCTTCGCGAGGCCGCGATTCACGGCGCGGGCGTCATTCAACTGCCTTGGGATGCATGCCAGTCCGCGATCCAGCGCGGTGAGCTGCGTGTCGTGCTGGAACAGTACCGGTCGATCGACACCGGAGTTTACTGTTTATATCCGAGCCGGATCGGCATGCCCGCCGCCGCGCGCACGCTGGTCGACTTCCTCGAAGAGCGCTTTCGCTCCATCTTCTGAGGCTTGCGTTGCAGCCCTGGAACGCCGCGGTCTCAATCCTGGAGCTACCAGCCCGAGTGTGCCGTGCCTAACTTTGCCCCATCCGAATCACCAAGGGCACAAGGCATGAAACTCAGAGGACAAGTCGCAATCGTTACGGGTGGCTCACGGGGCATCGGCGCTGCTGTAGCGCGCAGGCTGGCAAGGGACGGCGCCGCGGTCGCACTTATCTATCAATCGAACGTGGAAGCGGCCACTCAGGTCGCTGCCGACATTGGCAGACACGGCGGGCGCGCTGCAACTTTCCAGGCGGATGTCACTGATGAACATGCGGTGAAGGCGGCAGTGGCGCAGATTGCGGCGGAGTTCGGGCCCGTCAACGTTCTGGCTCATATCGCCGGCGTCTTCGATGCGGCCGGCGTTGGAGAGATCACCCGCGATCTGTTCGATCGACAGTTCTTGATCAATACCTGGAGCGTGATCACCACGACTCAGGCTACTCTCGGCCACTTCGCACCGGAGGGCGGCAGCATCATCAACGTTTCTACCAGCCTGGTTCACGAGCCGCGCGCCGGGACCGCTGTATATTCGGCGAGCAAAGCCGCACTGGAGACGCTCACTCTCGGTTTTGCCACTGAGCTCGGCGCTCGGAACATCCGCGTGAACGCGGTAGCTCCCGCCATCACCCGCACCGACATGACTGCTGACATCCCGCAGCCTCATCTGGATCACGAGCGCTCATTGACGCCCCTCGGCCGCCTGGCAGAGCCCGACGACATCGCCGACGTGGTT
The DNA here is from genome assembly GCF_016801985.1 of Steroidobacter gossypii. Lineage (GTDB taxonomy): Bacteria > Pseudomonadota > Gammaproteobacteria > Steroidobacterales > Steroidobacteraceae > Steroidobacter > Steroidobacter gossypii. Next base: position 301,061 of record NZ_JAEVLS010000005.1, read on the forward strand.
GCCTTTGTAGCGTCGCACGATGCCCGCTGGATCACGGGACGCACGCTGCTGACGGATGGCGGTCGTATGTGACCTCGGTCACGAGGCGAGCCATCCGATCAATACATCGGATGGCCTCCTTCCTATATGCTCGGGACTGCTCGAAGAGCCCACCTTGGATGACAGGTCCCGCGCATGAAGTTTCTGGCCAACATGTTCGGTAAGAAGGCAGGTGCGCCGGCTGTTCGCCAAACAGAACCCGCGCCGCTGGAGATCCTCTGCGAGGGAGCAAGCCAGCCTTTCGCGTTTCAGGAGCACTTGTACTCGCACGAGGAGCTGCCGATTCTCGACTGGCAAGCGGCGGTGGACTGGTCAGCGCGGGCCTCTAACCCGGCGAGTGCGCTCATCGATTGCAAGCGCGGCTGGCTGCTTCATCTGCGTGACGCGCTTGGCCAGGGCTATGACTTACGAGAATCCGCACACGCGGCCGTGCTCTCGACCGGCGATGAGCGCTATGCCGCTGCAATGCTGGATTTCATCGAGCGCACGCGACGCCGTATCGCGGTCACGCTCGAAGGGGTGGCGACGTTCCGCGATGACGATCGCGAGATCCTGATCATCTTCGACGATCCAGACAGTTATTATCGGTACGTGTCGCACGCCTATCCGGAAGACGGCGAGTTCGCGTTCAGCAGCGGCATGTTCCTGCACGCCGGGTGCCCGCACTTCGTCACCATGCGAGACGAGCATCACACCGTCGAACGCGTCATCACACACGAGATGACACACGCGAGCGTGGCGCATCTGCGCATCCCGCTATGGTTGAACGAAGGATTGGCCGTCAATGCCGAGGACCGGCTCATGGGCAAGCAGCCCAAGCTGTTCGACCCGCCGGACATGAGACGCAAACACCTCGCCTTCTGGAGCCGGGACACCATTCAGGAATTCTGGTCCGGCCACTCGTTCGGCCGTCCCGACGATGGTTGCATGCTCTCATACGATCTCGCGCAGATCCTGGTGGAAATCCTCGCCGGTCACTGGCCTCAGTTTCGCGCGTTTGCCACCGCGGCCAGCTACCAAGACGGCGGCGCATCGGCGGCAAGTGAACACATGGGAATCGACCTTGGCGAATCGCTCGCCGCGATCTTCGAACAAGCGAGCGCGGACGGTTGGCGTCCCGACCCGGAGAAATGGCGCGGAGACGTCGCACACACGCCGGAGTAGTGGCTCACAGTTTTACCAGACCAGGGCCGGATCAGGCGCCATCTTAAGTATCATTCCCGGCACCAGCCACGGGAATGGATGCTTGCACGATGGTTGTATGGAAACGGATCCTCAAAGGGATCGCATGGTCTTTGGGTGGCGCGCTGGCGCTGACGATTCTCGGAGTTCTCGGTTTACTGGCGATCAACTGGAGTGACCGACCACCCTCCGCAGCGGCGGAGCGTTTGGCGGCAGCGTTTCGCGATCGACCGCCGCTCTCCGATTCCGACAATGCGTATGTTTATGCAATGGGACTCGTGGTGGCGCCGGACGGCGATCCGCGCGCAGCCGGCATCCGTCGCATCGAATGGTCGCGCTCATTGCCAGGAGACCTGAACGATTCCGCGAGTCCCGATCCCGTTGCTGTATACGACGAGTACCGCTCGTCGCGCTCGGCCGAGGTCCAGAGAATCGTCAAGGCTTGCAGGCGGCTCACTCCAGAGTGCGCCGGCGCATTGGAGAACGGCGAAGGCACGCTCCGCGCTTGGCTCGCTTCCGAACAATGGCTGGTCGAACGATATCGCACCCTGTTGCGTCACCCCGGCTGGCGCGAAGATGTGCCGCTCGATATACGAGCGCCGTTCGCGGCATACAGTCCCATGTTGGAAGGCCAGCGATTGCAACTGGCACAGGCTTATCTGCTGGCGAGCGAAAATGACGTTGCCGGGGTAAGGCAACTGCTCGCCGACGATGCGCGCTTCTGGCGTGGAGTGCTGATTTCGGCCGACCTGCTCATCACCAAGATGATGGCGACGGCAGCGCTGACTCATACGTTTGCAATGGGAAATCTGATCCTGCGGCGCCTGCCGGCCGAGTCGCAACTGAGCGCGATGCCGGCAGAGTGGATCGAGCCATTCAGCGTTGCCGAGTTGTCATTGTTCCGATGTCTGACCGGCGAGTGGATTTTCAATCAGGAACTCGTCAAACAACCCATGGCGCCGAACTCGTTCAGCGATTCCGCGTGGGAGCGCCTCTCGATCGGGACGGTGCAATACGCCACCAGCGTTCTGTTTCAGCCGCAGGATCTCGCCAATCGATATGCCGAAGTATTGATCAAGGCCACCGAGGCGCTCGATGTGCCCATCGAACAACTGCCCGCCGGCCTCGAGCGAGCCAGGGCGATGTTTCAGGAGCCCAGCGCCGAGCGCAGCTGGCTGGCGAGTCCGTACAACCCAGTGGGAACCACCCTGCTCGGGATCATGACTGCAGGCTATGGGTCATATCCCGTCCGGATCACGGATCTGGAAGGCGTCCGGCGCGCGGCCGTGCTGACGGCACAATTGCGAGCCCAGAAGATAAACGAGCACGCCATGGCCGCGGAGCTTGCGGAAAGTGACATTCGAACGCCGTACAGCGGGGCGCCGTTCATCTGGAATGCGAAAGAACGTGCCGTGCAATTCATCGGCCTGGTGCCGGGCGAGCGCGGCCAGCACACGTTCAGGTATTGAATATGAACAGCGCAGGCGGGCGCTCGATGCGCCCGCCCGCGGCTGAGAACTGCGTCAAGCTTCGTGGGTCCGGCCCGTTCAGCCGGCATCCAATCCTCCCCTCCGAACCGAATTCAGATTCATCCGCGGCGTTCGTTCAGTTAAGCCGCGGCGGACAGCCCATACAAGGGGAGGCTTATGTCCTTAGCAGCGATACTCGAGATCACGCCCTGGCCCACGCTTTCGGTGTTGATCCTGTTTGCTCTTGCGGTGATCGTGTTGTTCCTGGCTCGCCACACCGCTCATCAGGCGATTCGAACCGCCACGAGCGCGATTGCGCGCGGGCTGCGGCTGGGCTCGCATTCAGTGACTCATCTGGAGGCTCGACTCGCTGCGCGGAACCGTGACGTGCTCCTGGCCGCGGGTCGCGAAGCAAAGGAACGGATCATCGAGCGCGAGTTCGAGCGAGTCAGCGAAAGCGTTCGCAAGGACCTGACCAACTATCCGACCTTGCATCGTGCGCTCAGCGAATCGATCCGCCGCATCGAGGAAGATCATCAGAACGCGGTGGACGTGCCGCCCGAGGCGCCGGGTTGGGTTCGCGCCGTGGATGCAGTGGCGCAGATGGAAGCTCGCAACGGCGCAGCCAACATTCTGGCCGACATCCACAAGTCGCTGGTCAAAGCTCACAAAGAAGCCATGGACGCTTATCGGGACGCCAGCGCCGAGCGGCACACGCTGCTGCGCCGGATGATGCCGGAATGGCGTGTGATCAAAGAGACGCTGGACCGAGTGCAGAACTCGGTCGAAAGCCTGCTCACCCGCTCGGTCGCCATCGATCGGCACATGCAGGAATATCAGGACATCGTGCGCGGCCACGACCGGGCCGTGTCGACGCTGTCTTCCTCCTCGGTGGTGCAGTTCTTTGTCTCTGGCCTGGTGTTGCTGATTGCGATCGGCGGCGCGGCCATCAACTTTTCGCTGATCGCGCGACCGATGTCGGAGATGGTCGGCGGCACCAGTTACATCGGCTCGTTCCGTACCGCCGATATCGCGGCGCTGGTCATCATCATGGTCGAAATCTCCATGGGCCTGTTCCTGATGGAGTCGTTGCGCATCACTCGTTTGTTTCCCGTCATCGCCGCGCTGCCCGACAAGATGCGCGTGCGAATGATCTGGATCACCTTCAGCCTGCTCGCGCTGCTCGCGAGCGTCGAAGCCGGCCTTGCATACATGCGCGAGGTGTTGCTGCAGGACGAACTGGCGACCGGCGCTCTACTGCGTGGTGAAGACAGCGGTGGATTGCAGAACGAATTCCTGTGGATCACGACAGCCGCGCAGATGGGCATGGGCTTCATCCTGCCGTTCGCGCTGACATTCGTCGCGATTCCGTTTGAAACGTTCGTTCACTCCTCGCGCACGGTGCTGGGCATTTGCGGCATCGCTGTGCTGCGCGCCGTCGCGCTGCTGCTCCGAGTGCTCAGCAACTCGTTCCATCATATCGGCAAGCTGCTGGAGCGACTCTACGATCTGCCGCTGTTCATCCCGCTGTGGCTCGAAGCGCGAGCCGCGGCAGCGGCGAACGCCGACCGCGCCCGCGAAGTTGGGACGGTGCAGGAGGCCCAGATATGAAAGCAATGAAGGCGCTCATTCTGACGATCGCTGCGGTGGTGCTCGGCGGCTGCTCACCCAGCGCGCCTCGCAACACCGGCGTCTATCTGCTGCTCGACACGTCGGGTACCTACAGCGAGGAGCTGAAAAAAGCTCAGGGCATTATTCTGTACACGCTGTCGAAGCTGCAGCCGACCGACTCTTTCGCGGTTGCCCGCATCGACACCGGCAGCTTCAGCGAGAAAGACATCATCGCCAAGGCCACGTTCGACGATCGACCGAGCGCCGCCAACACCCAGAAGCGTGCGTTCGCCGAGGCGATCAAATCCTTCGTCGACACCTCGCAGCCGGCAACCCACACCGACATCACCGGCGGCGTGTTGCAGGCCATCGAGTTTCTGAACGAAAAAGGCTCGGGCCGCAAGGCGATCCTGATCTTCTCGGATCTGCAGGAGGACCTCGCCAAGGGCTATGTGCGCGACAACGTGCCGCTCGATCTGAAAGGCTTCGAGGTCGTCGCGCTGAACGTGAGCAAGCTGCGCTCGGATAACTACGATCCGCGCGAGTATCTGGCGCGAGTCGAAGCGTGGCGCGAGCGTGTCGAAAAGAACGGCGGCCGCTGGCGGATGATCAACGATCTGGAACGTCTGGACGGATTGTTGTGACCGCACGATTCCACTCACACATGGAGCGTGGTCGCGACGGCTGAAGCAGCATCATGTTCCGATCCGTGCTCTATGAAGTACGCGCCTGGGCCGTACTCCGGCGGCGCCGGCTGGCCTTGTCCTGGCAGCTCAAAGAAAAAGGCGACCTGGCATTCTTTGCGCTGCTCGGCGTGCCGTTCCTGGTCGTGGGCCTTTTCGTCTATTTCGCCTACGCCGCGCGCTCGACCATCGATGGCTCGCGCATCGATGCCGCTCGCGTGCGCGCCCGCGAGATACGATGCCTGGCCGAGAACATCTATCATGAGGCGCGCGGCGAGTCGTTGCGGGGCCAGTATGCGGTCGCAGAAGTCACCATGAATCGTCTGGCTTCGCCGCACTTCCCCGATACGGTTTGCGACGTCGTCCACGACACCCGCTGGGACTCCGCACGTCAACGGCTGGTCGCCCACTTTTCATGGACGCCTTTCAAGCTGCGCCTCGAGTCGGGCAGCAAGGAATGGAAACAGGCGATGGATATTGCGACCCTCGTCTACGACGGCCGCAACACACCTCTCGTCGATGGCGCCTTGTTTTATCACGCCACCTACGTCACTCCCTACTGGGCCAGATCGAAGCGCGAGGTCGCCCGGATCGGCAATCACATTTTCTATCGCTGATCCGGGCGTGGGTCGAGCACGCGCTCAGGCGATCCCCCAGAGCGCCCGCAGTTCCTCCGCGATCAGCTCTGGATATTCCTCTGGAAAAAACAGCTTCGCCCCGGGCACGCGACGAACGCCCTGCGAATTCGGGAGCACCCGATCCAGATAGCCCGGGCTTTCTGCAGAGAAAATGTCGTCGCCGGTGCCCCACACGATTCGAGTGGGCGTCTTGCAACGACGCAACGCCGATTCGATGCCTGCCAGCGGATTGGGATCGAGAGCGGCGGCGTAGGCGTGCAATTGCGCCTTGCGCTCGGGCGAGCTAACGAGTGGCGCGAGATAGTAGTCGATCGTGTCGTCGCTCAAGCGCTCTGGGAATGTATAGGTCATGCCACCCAGCCCCTGGGCCGAGCGCGCGAGCGCTTTGTCCGCAACCCAAGGCGCGATCCATTCGTCGGCGAACTTGCCGGCCCGTGCGAGCTCGATCACGGGCTTGAGCGCTGGCGGTGGGCTGTCCGGTTCGACGTCGCAGTTGGTCAGGAGCAATGTTTTGACTCGCTTAGGATACTTCAGCATGAACAGCTGAGCGACGGCGCCGCCACTGTCGTTGGCGACGAGATCCGCTTGTTGAATCGACAGCGCATCGAGCAGCGTGGCCAGCAATTCGACCTGCGCGGCCGGCGCGCAACTCTGCCCGTTGGCATTCTCCGTGTAGCCGAGCCCCAGAAAATCGGGAGCCAGGCAGCGCCGATGCATCGAGAGCCGATCGATGGCCCCGCGCCATTGGAAGCTGTTCAAAGGAAACCCGTGCAGGAACAGCGCGGCCGGACCGGCACCCCGATCCATGTATGCGATGCGTCCCATCGGCGTTCGGGCGAAGCGTCGCTGTTGTTGGTAGGCCTTTGCGTCCAGCAGCTGCAGTCCTGCCTCCGGAGCGCTAAATGCGGGACTCGCGCGCCCGGCCAGTGTTCCAGTCATTGCGCCCGCAGCCATGGTCATGAAGTCTCGTCGTCGCATGCTCGTCTCCCGATGGGTCGTTGATGGCGCTCAAGGTGCCTCGCACCTCCTCATGGAGACAATGACCTCGGAGGTCATGGAAAACGGAAGAGCAGCTTGTATGATCCAGCCGTGAGCTCTACTCCTCGTGCCATTGCATCCGACGCTGCATCCCACGCCGGCCTCCTGCTGCGCGATTGGCGCAACCTGCGCCGTCTGAGCCAGCTGGATTTGTCCCTCGAGGTCGGAGTGTCCGCGCGCCATCTGAGCTGCATCGAGACGGGCAAGGCGCAGCCGAGTCGGGAGATGATATCGAAGCTGGCCAACGCGCTGGCCATGCCGCTTCGAGAACACAACGCGCTCCTGATGGCGGCCGGATATGCGCCCAAGTATGCCGAGACGTCGTTGACCACTCAGGAGCTGGCCCCGGCGCGGCGCGCGATTGAGTTCATCCTGCGGCAGCAGGAACCGTATCCAGCGTTCGTGATGGATCGCTACTGGAATGTGTTGATGACCAACAACGCTTTGCCGCGCATCTTCGGCAAAGTGCGTGGCCGCGCGCCCCTGCACGGCAATATCCTGCATCAGATATTCGATCCGAACGACATGCGGCCGGTGGTCGCCAACTGGGCCGATGTGGCCAGTGATGTGATTCGTCATCTACATCATCAGATCGCGGCTGCGCCGTCGGACATCAAAGCGCGAAGTTTGCTCAACGAGGTACTGAAGTACCCGGAAGTGCCTGCCGAATGGCGCACGAGGGAACCGGGTATGTCGCCCTCGCCGCTGCTCACGACGACGTTCCGCAATGAAGCTATGGAACTGCGGTTCCTCTCGACCTTCACCACGTTCGGGACGACCTGGAATGTGACGATCGAGGAGCTGCGGATCGAGAGCATGTTCCCCGCGGATGAAGAGACCGCGGAGATCTGTCGCTCGATCGCCGCCGACTGATTCTACTGCGCCAAGCCGTTGGCCGCGGTTCGGCCACCATTTCCGCGGAAACGTCGCACCGCGCGTTGGAAGAACAGGCTGTTCGGAATCTGCAGCGTGTTCGCGGGCTGACCTTCCTCGGTGCTGTCTTCCTCGAGCGTGGTGTAAATCAGGTTGATATCGACCACCCTGCCCTTCAGGCCCGGCTTGTCGCCGCTCTCCAGCACTTCGATGTGCTCATACAGCCGGAACGGTCGCGTCGTGAAAATCAACACTGAACAGAAGATATTGGAAAGCACGCTCCACACGGCGAAGAACGCCACGGCGGCCACCGCTGCGAAGCCGGTGAATGCCGTCCACAGCACCGCCGCGGACACACCGAGCCGCTCCAGCACCAGCAACAGCGCGGCTCCATAGATCAGAAAACCGGACATTCGCCGCGCCACCGCGAGCAGGTCCGGCGGCAAGTTGTGCTGCCCCAGGCGACGCATCACCCGTCGCGCCAGCCGCTGCAACAACCAGGCAGCCAGCACGATCAACAACACCTGCACCACCGGCACAACCAGATCCAGCCATTGCTGGCCCCACGACGGCCAAAGTTCTCTCATCAGTCAGCGATGCCCTTGATTACCCGTACACTGAGACCCGCACCAGGATGCGGGGCGCGCAGGATACGACAGGGCGAGCAGCATTGACATCAGGTGAAAGCTTCGATCGAAGCGCCACAGGGTTCCCAGCCGTCCGGGAGATGGACAAGCAGCCGCGCGCTCATTCAAATGTGCGCCAGCGCGACCAGCAAGGCGATCAGCAAGATTGAGCTCACCATCTGCCAGAAGCGCACGGGATTGCGCTCATAGAGCGACAGCTTGGCAAGCGACTGGGGCACCGCGCGCAGCGAGCCGTGCTCGAGCTCGAATGCGAACTCCACTGCGTCTGCATATCTGTCTCGACGATCCACAGCGAATGCGCGCGCCAGGCAGTGGTCGAGCCATGCGGGCAGATCCGGTCGATGTTTGCTCAGCGGCGTCGGCGACCCGAATCTCGGATGCGCGAATGCCTCCACTTCGCCGTAGGGATAGGCGCCGCCAGAAAACATTCGATAGATGGTGACACCGAGCGCAAAGATGTCGGAGCTTTCTTCCGCCTGTGCTCCAGTGAACAGCTCGGGCGCCATGTAACTGCGCGTTCCTGGCGACTCGAACGATTCGGGCTCGTCGAATTGACGCAGCCTCGCCACGCCGAGATCGATGAGCTTCAAGCCACCGTTGGTTTCAAGGATCACGTTCTCCGGCTTCACGTCCCGATGCACGATGCCCGCGCGATGCAGAGTCGCGAGCGCCTTGGTGAGCTTGATCGATACCTCGAGTCCGGCCGCGAGCGGCATCTGCGGACGACGCAGCAAACGCCGCTCCAGCGTCTCGCCTTCGTAGTACGGCAGGACGCCATAGAAACAGGTGCGCCGCTCGTCCGTGGGCTCGAGCACCTCGGTGACAAACGGACTTCTGACATGGCTCGCGATCCACAACTCGCGCAGCAGCGCTGATCGAAGCACAGCATCGAGACCGGGACGCGGCTTGGGGAACTTCATGATCACACGACGGTGCTCCCGCCGATCGGTAGCGCGGAACACTCGCATGTATGGGCCATCGGCCAGCAATTCGCCGAGCTCATAGTCGTCGATGATCTCGCCCGTGTTCGGAGCGTTTCGCAAAGGCCAGGTCGAATGGGCAATTTCCAGATCGGCGATCTGCGTTTCAGGCAGCGAGAGCACATCGAGCACCAGCGCGGTCGCGTTGTCCGCCCCCGAATTGCTCACTGCCTGTTCGACCAGCTGAATCGCTGTTTCCTCCGGCGCCGCTCGCATCGCAAGCGTAGCCAATATTTCTGCGTGCGAAAGTCGGCCGTGCACTCCATCACTGCAGATAAGGTAACGATCATGAACTTGCAGGCCGTCGATGGCGTGGTCGGCGCACAACCGATCTTCCACTCCCATCGCGCGAGTCAGTACGCTGCTGGTGCCTGGCGCGCCGAGCGTGTGATCGGTAGTGAGCAAGGACAGCTCACGATCGCGCAGGCGGTAAATTCGCGAGTCCCCAAGATGGAGCAGATGAGCGCGGCGGCCGCACAGAACCAGTGCGCTCAACGTGCACGCCATGCCGTTGAGATTCGGATCCGAGCGGCCCATCGAGTGAATCCAACGATTCACTGCGTCCGCCGATCGGGCACTGATGCGCGGCACGCCCACGGTGATCGGCTGCCCGACGCAACCTTCTATGAAGCCGCGAACGGCGATCTCCGCCGCGGTTCGCCCGCCTTTGGCGCCGCCCATGCCGTCCGCTAGCGCCGCAACCACACCAAGCGCTGGCTGCCGCGTCTGCTCTGCGATGTAACAAGCGGCGAAATCTTCGTTCCGCGCCCGTCCGCCTTGGTGCGTGCAACTGCCGATGCCGACGCGGAGGCCCACATCTGGTGCAGCTGATCGTTGCGGCGGCGGCGGCAGGCCCGTCGCGCTTGGGTGCTGCTCCGGGCCCGAGACTTGCACTGCCGGTACGGCTTCATTCACCGACGATGTTCCAGGGTATTGAGGGGGCATTTTGATCAGCCGCGATTTTTTCAAGGCGGGGCATTTTCCCACGCTGCTGGCCGCGTTCTTCTACTTTGACATGAGCTTCATGGTCTGGGTGCTGCTTGGCGCGCTGGCCGTGCAAATGTCGGCGGAAATCGGCCTGAACGCCGCGCAGAAAGGCTTCATGGTGGCGTTGCCTGTGCTCGCCGGCGCGCTGCTCAGAGTCGTGTTCGGTGTGCTGGTCGATCGATTGAAGCCCCGGCGCGCTGGCCTGATCGGACAACTCATCGTGATCGGCGGGCTGACTCTGGCCTGGCTCATCGGAGTCGATAGTTATATGGGCACGCTGGCTGTCGGCCTGGTGCTGGGCGTGGCCGGAGCATCTTTCGCAGTGGCGCTGCCGCTCGCGTCTCGATGGTATCCACCGCAGTATCAAGGCACCGCCTTGGGCATCGCGGGCGCGGGCAATTCGGGGACTGTGTTCGCGTCGCTGTTTGCTCCTGGCCTGGCTGCCATGGTCGGCTGGAACAATGTGCTCGGCCTCGCCGTGCTGCCGCTGGCCGTCGCGTTCGCGTTTTATTTCTTTGCGGCCAAGGACAGCCCCACTACTCCGCCGCCGAAGCAGTGGTCGGAGTACCTCGCCACGTTCCGCATGAGCGATGCGTGGTGGTTCATGTTTTTCTATGCCGTCACGTTCGGCGGATTCGTGGGCCTGGCCTCTTCCCTGGCGATCTATTTCAACAGCGAATACGGTCTCGATGCGGTGACGGCGGGCTTCTTCACGGCCGGCTGCGTCTTCGTCGGCTCGCTCGTGCGCCCGATCGGCGGCGCGCTCGCGGATCGCATCGGCGGCATCAGAACGTTGACCATCATGTATGCGGTCGCCGCGCTGATGCTGATCGTGGTCAGCTTCCGACCTGACAGTGTTTATACCGCGCTGTCGCTGTTCGTTGCCGGCATGCTGGCGTTCGGCATGGGCAATGGCTCGGTGTTTCAGCTGGTGCCGCAGCGGTTTCGTCACGAGATCGGCATCATGACCGGCCTGGTCGGGATGACGGGCGGCATCGGTGGCTTCTTTCTCGCCTCGAGCCTGGGCATTTCTAAACAACTCACCGGCAGCTATCAGGCCGGCCTGCTCGCGTTCGCTTCGCTCGCCATCCTGGCGCTGGCAGGACTGACCAGCATCAAACACCGCTGGCGCACGACCTGGGGCGCAGTAGGCGTGGCCGGCGCTCGCATCTAGTCACAAGTCCCGCGACCAGCACTTGGTCGGGGTCGGGCGGAAGCTTGAAACGCTGATTCGTGCGCGTAGACTCCAGCACGGAGGACGATCAGCGTGTTGGAGCTGCTCATGGCACTTGCTATCACCTCACCGGCTTTTGCCGACGGTGGACCGATGGACGCGCGCTACACCTGCGAAGGCGAGGATATCTCACCGGCGCTGGAGTGGACGGGCGAGCCGGCGGGCACCAGGAGCTTCGCCTTGATCGTCGACGATCCCGACGCGCCCGATCCTAAAGCACCCAAACTGACCTGGGTGCACTGGGTGGCGTACAACATCCCCGCCGACGTGCACTCGCTCGCGGAAAATGCTGGCAGAGAGGGTGCGCTGGCCGCAGGCAAAGATGGCGCGAACGACTGGAAGCGCGGCGGTTACGGCGGCCCGTGTCCGCCGATCGGCACCCATCGCTACTTTTTCAAGCTCTACGCACTCGATACCGTGCTGCCCGATCTCGGTCGCCCTACCAAGACGCAATTGCTCGATGCGATGAAAGGCCACGTGCTTGCGGAGGCGCAGCTCATCGGGACGTATAAGAAAAAGAATCCCTGATCAACATCGACGGCTGCCGTGCTCCGCTGATGCCCCGTCGCGCGCCGGGCGCGCTATTCTTATGCAATGATGCTTTCACATGTACGTTTACTCTGCGGCTTCATCCTTTGCTGCTTGCTCCTCCGAGCGGAAGCCGACACCCCTCAAAGCGGCGTCATCACAGTCGCGAGCTACAACATCCGCTACAACAATCCTCAGGATGGCGCTAACGCCTGGCCGAATCGCCGTGAAGCCGTCAAAGCCTTGATCCGCTACCACGACTTCGACGTGTTCGGCACGCAGGAAGGACTGGCGGACCAGATCGCGGATCTGGCGCAGATGAGCGAGTACGCGCATGTCGGTGCCGGTCGGGACGACGGCAAGAGCGCGGGCGAACATTCGGCGATTTTTTTCAGGACCAGCCGTTTCTCGGCAGTCCAGCACGGGGACTTCTGGCTGAGCGAAACTCCCGACCGACCGTCCTTGGGCTGGGACGCGAAATGTTGCAACCGAGTGACATCGTGGGTGCAGTTACGAGACAAATACAGCGGTAAATCGTTCTTCGTCTTCTCCGCCCACTTCGATCATGAAGGCATCGTCGCGCGTCGCGAGTCCGCGAAGTTGCTGACCGAAAAGATCAAGGCCATCGCCGGTGAGAGCGCCGTGATCTGTGTGGGCGATTTCAATGCCGCCCCGGCATCCGAGCCCATTGCCACCATGCGAAGCGTACTGCGCGATGCCCACGACGCCAGCATCGCCCCGCCGTACGGCCCAACCGGAACCTACAACGGTTTCCAGCTGAATGCGCCGATGGGCGATCGCATCGACTACATCTTTGTGAGCCGCAGCGTAAAGGTGCTTCGCTACGCCGTGCTCAGCGATTCCATCGATCGGCAACGCTATCCCTCGGATCACCACCCGGTCGTGGCGAAGATCTCTTTGGATTGAGCCTCCGCGCCGGCCGGTTCCGCGGCTACGCCACTCCCTACTTCCAATAGATGCCGGATTCGGCTAGTTAAGGCGAGGGTCGTGGCGACGGATCGAAGTAGAACAAGATGGATCACAGATCGCTTGCCTACGCGAGCTACTGGCGCAATAGCCTTGCCGACGCCGAGCTGGGCCGGGGAGCGCTGAAACGGCGGGACGTCACCGGGTTGACGCGGATCCCGCGTCAGCAACTATTCAAAGGGGTAACGCCTGCAGACCTCGTCCGAGCGTGGTTTGCGGAGGAGCCGGAGCACGTCAAGACAGTCGAAGTGATGATCCGGCCGCAAGTGCATGTGGCTCGCACCGAGCACGGTCAGCGACCGAACAACGGCGTTCCGGAATATCTCACCCCACTGGTCACACCCGGTCTGCTCGCGCGTGATGGGCGACTGTATCCGGCCGCCGGCACGACCATCCCGCGAGATCTGCTGGAGCCGCTGGAGCATGGCTCGTTTGCCATTGGCAACGTCGACGATCTGGATACATTTCTTACCACCGATGCCGTTCCCGGCATCGAGTGGAACGCCGACGCCAATGAAGCGCTCGATGCGCAAGGCTTCGAAGAGCGTTGGTTGAACTACCGCAAGGCTTGTCAACGGTTGCTGGAAGCTGTCTGCGCGGGCAGGCTCGTCGACAACCTGCTCCTCGAACTTGTCGACCATGCATTCCTGGTCAAGAAAGATTCGGTGCAAGGAGCCGCTCGGCGCATCCTGGCGCTTTACGATCACATGCGCAACCACCGGCGCAGCACGCCATTGTTCGATCGGTATGCCTCCGAAGCGATCGATCCCATCGAGCCATGTTTGCCTGCGCACGCGCTGTTTTCGACACGGCTCGGCCATGCCAGCGACGCGTTCGCGCTGGCAGCACTCCAACGCGACGCGTTGAACCATCTCCTGGCGGCGCGCGAAAGCGAGATTCTGGCGATCAATGGCCCACCGGGCACAGGAAAAACCACCCTGCTGCTGTCCGTTGTGGCCACGCTTTGGGCGCAAGCGGCGCTTGAAAAAGGCGAACCGCCATTCATCGTGGCCGCCTCCACCAACAACCAGGCGGTCACCAATATCATCGACGCGTTCGGCAGAGATTTCGCGTCGGGCTCCGGCCCACTGGCCGGACGCTGGCCGTCGCGGATCACGAGCTTCGGCGCCTACTTCCCGTCGCGCCGGCGCGAACAGAGGGCGGCCAGGCGCTATCAGACGCGAGACTTCTTCCTCGACTTCGAATCCGAGAGCAACCTCCAGCAAGCAGAGCGAGAGTACCTGCACGCTGCGGCAACTGCCTTCCCTGAGCTTCAGCTGCCAGACCTCGCTGTACTCGCCGAAAAGGAGTGGGCGTCGTTCTGCGAACAGCACCGACATACGGCCGCATCGCCGTCGCGGAACACGTTCGACGAGCGCTTTAGAGAAACAATGATCCGTCCGCTGATCCAACGAGTCGTGGACCGGCTTCACGCTCAGCTCAGCGCCGAGATCGAGAAACTCCGCACGATAGAGTCGGCTTGGAAGGATGTGGTACAGGCACGTGAATCGGTGCTTGCTGAATTGGGCGAGGATCCCGCCGCTGCCAGGGCGGCGCGACTGCACGAATCGGAGCGGCTCGAGGCTCTGATGCGCGATTTCGATGTGCTTCGCGGACGATGGGAAGAATACTGCGCGCGCGAATCGATCTTCTATGCGCTGTTCGCGTGGCTACCGCCGGTGGCCAGGAAACGATTGCGCGTGGCACGCCTGTTTCTCAAGGACGCGTGGCCGGCGGGTTTCGCGCAGCAACCATGGACCCGGTTCGAGCAGATCGAACCGGCGATCGAGGAGATTGGCGCTGGATTGCGTGCAGATCTCGTTCGACAGCAGCAAATGGTTTGGAGGGCGGAGTCGTTGCTCGACGAGCTACGTCAATGCGAGCAGCGATGGGACCGCGCCGTCGAGCCGCTCCTGACCGCCCCACTCACTGCGCCTCTCGATCTGGCGCAAGCGGATGCGCTTGCCGATCAGCGGATTCGGTTTCAGATCTTTTTGCTCGCCACGCACTACTGGGAAGGTCGATGGCTGCTCGAGATGGGATCGCTGCTGAATCAGCTCGAGGAGGAAAGGAAAAAGACCGGAGCGAGCGCTCGAACCAGGCGCTGGCGTCGCTGGATGAAACTCACGCCGTGCATCGTCTCGACCTTCCACATGCTGCCCAGTTTGCTGGAGGTCTCGCGCTACGAAGGGAACAACACATACGTCGATGACTACATGTACAACTTCGCGGACCTGCTGATCGTCGACGAGGCAGGTCAGGTGTTGCCCGAGGTCGCGGGCGCTTCTTTCGCGCTGGCGAAACGAGCCCTGGTGATCGGCGACACCTTGCAGATCGAGCCCATGTGGTCGCAGCCACGCCAGGTGGATATCGGCAATCTGTTGCGCGAGAAATTGCTCCCGGACAATGCTTCTTACGAGCCATTCCAGCGACTGTGCGAAATCGGCAAGACGGCATCCGCCGGCAGCGTCATGCGTATCGCTCAGTGCGCCACACGGTATCACCAGGTGCCGGAGCTGCCTCGCGGCCTGTTCCTGTTCGAACACCGGCGCTGCTTCAACGAGATCATTCGTTATTGCAACGAGCTTTGTTATCGAGGGAAGTTGGTTCCAGTGCGCGGCACCAAGGCCGACGCGCTGCAGGAAGACGGCGCCTGCTGCGACCGATTGCCTGCGATGAGTTATCTGCACATCGACGGCATCTGCCAGTCTCGCGGCGGAGGCAGTCGATTCAACCAGCTCGAGGCCGAAGTGATCGCCACCTGGCTGGCGCAACACAAAGTCGAGCTGGAAGCGATATACCGAAAACCACTCGGCGATATCGTCGGCGTGGTCACACCGTTCATCTCGCAAGTGCAGGCGATCGCGCGCGCATGCCGCAAGCTGGGACTTCAGGTCGGCTCCGACGAAGGCGAGCTGACCGTCGGCACTGTGCATTCACTGCAGGGCGCAGAACGACTCGTGATGATCTTCTCACCCGTCTACACCAAACACTCGGACGGCCAGTTCATCGACAAGAGCGCGAGCATGCTGAACGTTGCCGTATCGCGCGCCAAGAATACTTTCCTCGTGTTTGGCGACATGGATGTGTTCGAGCTGGTGTCGAGCTCGAGCCCACGCGGCAAGCTTGCGGCATCGTTATTCCGCGACGATGCGCAGGAACTGCAGTTCCACCGGCCAGTGCGCCGCGACCTGCAATCGGCACAGGCCAGCATCGCTCAACTGAGAGACGCCCGGGAGCACGATGATTTCCTGCGTGATGTGCTCACCGTCGCCGCACGCGAAGTCCACATCGTCAGCCCCTGGATCAGACTCGACTGCATCCGCCAAACCGGCGCTCTCACCGCCATGTCGGATGCAGTACGGCGCGGAGTCGATGTTCGCATCTATACGGACGTGGGATCCAACACCTGGGACCGCGACCGGTCCGTTGAGCAAAGAAAGGTTCGCGACCTGCAAGACACCGTGGCCGCGCTCGGCGCAGAAAAGATTCGCGCCGTTCTGGTTCGCAAGGTGCATAGCAAAGTCGTGATCGGCGACGAGAACATCTACTGCGTGGGATCGTTCAACTGGTTCAGCGCCCGGCGCGACACGAACGGCGCACGCCACGAGACCTCACTCGTCTACCGGGGCCCGCACTTGAAAGAAGAGATCACCGTGATGAAGCTAAGCCTGCAAAATCGAGCCGCGAAATTTGGGCGATAGACGACAGCGTCGCGCGATTTCAATTTGACATAAATTCAATGTTTTGGTTCGCCGATTTCATACAACCGAGCTGGTTATAACCAAGTCGTTCATATACTGTGCTGGAAGAACCATCGGGGAGGAAAGCACAGATGGAAACTGCGACTGGAATAAGACGCGCGCTGGTGTTGCTAACGGCCTTGTTGCTTGGGGCCTGCGGCGGGGGCGGGGGCGGCGGCGACTCGTCCGGTACTACACCACCTCCCCAGGGAGCCACTTTCAGAGCGACCGGCGGCGTCGCGGAAAAAGGTCCGCTGATCCGGGGCAGCACCGTCACCGCGCAAGAGCTGGACGCCGCTCTGTCCCCTACCGGCCGGCAGTTTTCATATCAAGTGACGACCGATCTGGGCACGTTCGAGCCCACCTCGACCTTCAACAGCCAATACATCGGCGTCAACGCCACCGGCTATTATTTCGATGAGGTGCTGGGCGCGGTGTCCTCCGGCACCGTGACGCTCAACAGTTACAACGATCTCTCGACCAACGGCCAATTGAACGTCAACATCCTGACGACGCTGGCCTACCAGCGCATCCGGCATCTGGTCGTGAACTCCAATCTATCGTTCGCCGCGGCCCGAACCCAGGCGGAGAACGAAGTGCTCGCGGCGTTGAACATTCCGGCTGGCAACTACGGCATGTTCAGCACATTCGATCTTGCCGGAGACAGCGACGGCGATCACCTGCTCGCCGCGATTTCGAGCCTGTTCGTGGATGGCAACCAGGCTGGGGCGCTCAGCGCCCTGATGAGCGCTTTTCAGAGCGATATCGCCACTGACGGACAACTGTCCGACGTGACGACCCGGATGGCCCTGGCGCAAGCGGCGCAACGTCTCAACGCGAGCACCGTTGCGGCCAATCTCACTCAGCAATATGCATCGCTCGGCGTCAGTCTCACCGCCGCCGATATCTCCAACTGGCTCGATCAAGACGGCGACGGTCTCGTCGGCAAAGCC
Organism: Steroidobacter gossypii; assembly: GCF_016801985.1. GTDB lineage: Bacteria > Pseudomonadota > Gammaproteobacteria > Steroidobacterales > Steroidobacteraceae > Steroidobacter > Steroidobacter gossypii. Next base: position 318,653 of record NZ_JAEVLS010000005.1, read on the forward strand.
GAGTTCGAGGTACACACTGCGGATCCCTCATCAGTCTTCACCCTCCCCTCCGAGATCGTCGCCCCATTGGTTGGGAAGACGATAACCGCGGACGGCGGCCAACTGTCGGTGAACGGCTCGCCAGTGAGCTCCGCCACCGTGCAGGCGAACGACGCCGTCGCCTTGTCGCCTGCCACTTCGGGCCCGTTCCCGAGCGGAGTGCTTCGTGTTTATCTGCTTGCAGACAACCAGCGAGTGGCGCGCGTCTCGTTCATCTCCGGGGTGATCTCCCTGTCCATCGACCCGTCGGCGCCCGGGGCCGCCGTTAGCCTGAAGCGTCAACTGACTGCGACGGGTCATCTCAGCGACGGCGGCACCGTGAACCTGAGCAACAGCGTCCAATGGACATCCAGCCCCTCCAGCATCGCTACCATAACGCCGACTGGCCTGGTGGAGACGCACGCGCCCGGCTCGGCGACGATCACTGCAACGCTGGGAAGGCTTTTCACCACCGCAACCTTCACAGTGACTTCGGCAGTCGTGGAATCGCTGGTGCTTACGCCCGATCCATTGCGCACCGGCGTGGGTTTGACGGTGCGGCCCAAGGTCACCGGGCACTTTTCCGACGGAACCACCGACGATGTCACAAGCCTGGTCACGTGGAACTCGAGCGCACCGGGTGTCGCGACGGTGGATCTCACGGGACTCGTGACAGGCGTGTCGCTCGGCACTACGAATATCTCGGCAACCATCGGCTCGGTGACCGGCAGCACGGCTTTGTCGGTCATCACCGGCCTGTGGACTCCCACCCAAAGCATGGCGACCCTTCGGGGTCAGGTCACGGCAACTATGATGCCGAACGGTAAAGTGCTCGTGACCGGCAGCCAGAACGGTGCCGGCAGCGGGAGCACAGCCACCGAGATCTTCGATCCCGTGACGCAAACCTGGTCGCCGGGAGCATCGCTCGCAAGTGGCCGATTTGGCGCTGCTGCGGTTCTGCTGGGTGACGGCCGCGTGCTCGTTGCGGGTGGCGGCGATTCCGTCAATTCCGTGTCGAACAGTGCCGAAGTCTACGATCCGGTGACGGATACCTGGTCTAGCGCCGGCACTTTCTCCGACGCGCGCAAGTTCCCGACGATGAATCTCTTGTCGAATGGCAAGGTACTGATCGTCGGCGGTCAATCGAATTCGGGAGTGCTGGCCAGTGCCGCGCTCTACGACCCCGCAACCAACACCTGGTCCGCAGCAGACAGTTTGGCGACCGCTCGCGCGTGGCATACTGCAACTGTCTTGCAAGATGGCCGCGTGCTGATCGTTGGCGGAGCGTCTGGCACATCGCAGTCCGACTCGCCGATCGCCACAGCGGAGCTCTACGATCCTGCAACCGACAGCTGGTCGGCTGCGGCGAGCATCCCCCAAGCGCGAGGCTCACATACGGCGACTCGGTTGCTCGATGGCCGAGTGCTGGTGGCTGGCGGACGTGACATCACAGATCCCTGGGCACTAACCAGCCTCAATGTAGAAATCTACGATCCGGTGAGCGACACCTGGACCGCCACCGGAGGCACCCTCGCCCTCACCGAGCACACAGCAACGTTGCGGTCGGATGGCAGGGTGTTGCTGACGGGCGGACGGTGGACGCCAAACAACGTTTATTCTTTCCAATCTTTGGTGTACGACCCCGGCACCAACGGCATTTCCGCGCACGGCAATTTGGCCAACGGGAATCGCCTGTACGCACACACCGCTGTGCTACTTCCGAATGATGTGGTGCTGCTGATCGGAGGGCACTACGTCAACCTGCAGCCTCAGCCTTGGGCGCAGTGGTATTGGTGACCTCTCGTTGAGGGCACTTCGGCCAGTTCGATCGATTCGAACTGGCCGGAACCCCACGAAGCGGCACGAAAGCCTCGGCGCCGCGAACTGTTCTCCATAGACGTTAGCGATCGGCCGCCATTGGACAATCGATTGGCTACGCCGGCGGTCGCCCCCTAGTCTGCCCTCCCATCGAACGGCGGCGCCTTTTGCGCCGCGCGTTCTCCAAACCACTTCGGGTAAGGGGCGACTGATGAAATCACGTTTACTTTCCATATCGATGTTTGTGGCGGCGGCCGCAATCGCCAGCGGTCCTGCGGCCGCAACCACCACTTCCACTCGGTCACCGGACGCGCAGGCGCAGGCCTCTGCTTTGCTAAGCGGGGTGCGAACGTCGTCAAGCGCGGGTACGCAGATGCGATCGAACTCATCGCCAACTGCAGGCGACGCGCACCAGCATGCGGCTGCCCTGCTCAGCGGTGCGCTGACGACAGGTGCAAGCAGCGCCAATCCATCCTCATCCTCGAAATCGGCGCATGAGGATGCGCACGCCCATGCCGCTCGCCTGCTCATGCATGGAGCAACGAGAGCGGGCAGATGAGCTATCGAATGTGACCTCTACTGGTCGGATAAGAACAGAGCCGGCCTGATCCGTGCGGACGGATGCAGGCCGCGCAGAAAATTTTGTGATCTTCCAGTCCGGGTAGTTGCAAATTTTGCATGATGTGCGCGAGACTGTATCTGTCGATGCCGGGCGCCAACGATTAAGACAAGCGCGGCAGATATCACAAGACATAAGCAGATTGTCCCGTAACACTGGGAGGTGTTCGCATGGCTCGCGTTTTTCGGGTTCTGGCTTTCCTGGCGTCCGCATTGCTGTTGTCAGCGTGCCAAACCTTTCAGACCACTGCTTATAACAAGGCCGAAAGCAACGTTAAGTCGGTCAGTCTCGCGCCCATGGGCATCCCCGAGAAGCCTGCCGTGCGCATCCTTGCCTCCGTCGGCGCGAATTTCGGCTTGATCGGCGCGGCCATCGAAGAGAGCCGCGCGGCCGCCGCCAGCAAGGAGCTGCAGGAGATCTTCGCCCAGTCCAACTACGACTATCGCAAGGACCTGCAGGATTCGCTGGCCCTGTCGTTCTCGGAAATCTCGCTGCCCATCAACGCCGCCTCCGGCGAGCGGCCCGAGAAGGAGCAGCTGAAGTTCCTGACCAGCTGCCCGGCGGCGACGCCGGATGCCGATGCTTGCCTTGACGTGTTCTTGACGTACTTCGGGTACATGTCGGCCGGGGCGACCACCGATTACGTCCCGACGATCCATATGACGGCGAAACTGGTGCGCCTCAGCGACCGTGCGACGCTGTTCCAGGATCAGGTGCATTACAACGCCCTGGCGGGCTCCAAGGCGATCGTCGTACAGCCGGCAGAAGAGTATCGATTCAAGGATCGAGACGCGATGAAGGCTGACCCGCAGCGGGTGACCGCGGGAATCCAGCAGGCAGTGCGGGCGGTGACCAACGAACTGGCCAAGCAGTTCCAGTAACGTTTCGGGGGGCATCACCGTGGCTGCATTGGAACGCTCCCTGGTTCGCACTGTCGCTCTGGCGGTAGCTGCATGTCTGGCGAGTCATGCCTCGCATGCTGGCAAGAAGGAAGAGCCGCGCGTATGCGCGGCCAGCACCGCCGAACTGAAGGTCGTCTCGCTCGAAGAACACGTCAAGAAAAAGAAAGGCAAGTTCGTCCTCGGCAAAAAGAGCGAATGCCTGGTCACCAGCGACGGCATCAATCTGCCGGCCGTTCTGGTCGAGCTGCCGCCGTTCGTCGAGCCTTACGTGGTGAACATTCAGAGCCTGCTCGGCGGAACTGTATTGGCGCCGCGCGTAGACGCGCTCGATGCCGCGAAGGCGCATCGTCGCAGCCTTGGGCTTGCCGACGTCAAGAGCCGCGGCGACTCGTTGTCCATCGATGTTTTCATGAACCAGGAGAATGCCGAAGAGCGTTATCTGGTGCTGTATCCCGATCCCGAGGCGCTCGGGCGCGGCGAGTCGCGCAGCTCGATGGGCATGCAGACAACGTATATCGCCACCGGTTACTGGATGTCGGGAACCGAGTCCAAGCAGCTGGTGAACTATGTGGATGCCGGCACCCTGATCGTGACCCTGAAAGGATCACAGTGGGATAAGAAAAAGAAGTAGCGCGCTCCTCACGTCCGGCTGCGTTTGGAATGTCGTTTGCCGCGCAGCTGATCGAAATCGGCGAGCGCGTCGCTTGCGGTCACCTCCTGTAGCAGCGCCTGCGCCTCGCTCGACGTGTCGAAGAAACCGACTCTGATGCTGGTTGAGGAGACATAGCGCAAGTACGTCACCTGCCCGGCGACGGTTTCCACCTTCTGCCGCACATGCGGCGCATTGCCGATATCGATACCCACGACATTGGCGCCGGGTCGGACGTTCACCAGCACCCAAGGCTGCTTCTTCACAAGCTTGCCTGCCACCGTACCGTTCACGACCACCTTGAACCCGCCGAACGCGGGCATCTTGCCCGCGTTATAAACGCAAACGCTCGCGCTCTCGGCCGAGGCTACGGGCGGCGTACAGGGCGCATCGCTCGCCCGTGCCGAAGATGCGAGCAAAAGACCGAGGATGCTGACCCCAGCGGCGATGAGTTTCGACATCTTGTCCCTGCCTTGCCGTGCTGCCGGCGGCTTGTCGTTCTCTATGCGCTTACTCTAAATGTATCGAGCGAGAAAGTCCCCCTGCCTTCGGGCTCCGAACTCGAGCCCGATGACTCTGGTTTGCACTACTTCAAATGACGCCGAAGGCCAGCATGGCTTGGGCGACACGCCGGAAGCCGACGATGTTCGCACCGATCAAATAGTTGCCAGGGCTGCCGAACTCTTGCGCCGTTTCGAAGCAATCGAGATGGATGTTCTTCATGATCTCGTGCAGGCGACTCTCGGTGTACTCGAACGTCCACGCATCGCGGCTCGCATTCTGCTGCATTTCCAGCGCCGAGGTCGCGACACCACCCGCATTGGCAGCCTTGCCCGGACCGTAGGCCACGCCCGCACCGATGAACGTGCGCACGCCGCCCGGCGTGGTCGGCATGTTCGCGCCTTCGCCGACGGCGATACAGCCGTTACGGACCAGCGTTTTCGCTGACGCTTCGTCCAGTTCGTTCTGAGTCGCGCAAGGCAGCGCCACCTGGCAGGGGATGTCCCAGATCACTCCGCCCGGAATGTAGTCGGCATCGCGGTGCGCGGTGTATTCGCTGAGCCTGCGCCGCTCGACCTCTTTCAATTGCTTCAACAGGTTCAGGTCGATGCCGCGCGGGTCGTGAACGACGCCGTTGGAGTCCGAGCAGGCGATGACCTTTGCTCCGAGCTGTTGAAGTTTCTCGATCGCGTAGATCGCCACGTTGCCGGAGCCGGAGACGGTGCAGCGCTTGCCTTCGATGCCATCGCCGCGCGCTTTGAGCATCTCTTCAACGAAATAGACCGTGCCATAGCCGGTGGCTTCACGGCGCACCAGCGCACCGCCCCACTCCGGGCTCTTGCCGGTCAGCACGCCCGATTCATAGCGATTGGTGATGCGCTTGTATTGACCGAACAGATAGCCGATCTCGCGTGCGCCGACTCCGATGTCGCCCGCCGGTACATCGGTGTATTCGCCGAGATGCGGCGACAGCGCCGTCATGAAGCTCTGGCAGAAACGCATGATCTCGTTGTCCGAGCGTCCTTTCGGATCGAAATCCGAACCGCCCTTGGCGCCGCCGATCGGCAGCCCGGTGAGCGCGTTCTTGAAGATCTGCTCGAAGCCCAGGAATTTGATGATTCCGAGATACACCGAAGGATGAAAACGCAGGCCGCCTTTGTACGGACCGAGCGCGCTGTTGAATTGCACGCGAAAGCCACGCGCGATCTGCACGACGCCACGATCGTCCTGCCAGGGCACCCTGAAAATCAGCTGGCGCTCCGGCTCGCAAATGCGTTCGATGATCTTCTGCTCGGCGTACTCCGGGTGCTTGGCGAGCACCGGGCCCAGACAATCCAAAACCTCGCGCACGGCCTGGTGGAACTCTGCCTCGCCAGGATTGCGCCGTACCACTTGCTGATAGATGTGCTCGATCTGCTCGCTCGGGGTCACCATTCACTCCACGTTCGCTCGCGACGTTGCGAGAGCCGCCCTCTCGCCGTTGAAAGGGGCGGCGAACATATCAAACCCGGCGCGGAAATAGAAATAGGACCCGGATGCTGCCAGCCTGCGGACTACAGGCCGACGGTGACCATGAAGGCAGTGGCGCGGGATTGGCCGAACCTGTAGTCCCCCTGTTTGTAGCTGATGCCTAGCGCCACGGCTTCAGAGATGCGCCGAGACACGCTTGCTTCCCAGTAGTAGTCGTATCCTCTGACCACCTCGCTTGCTTCCGGTCCGGGATTGAGGAACAGACCTTCTTCGCTTTCCAGCCGCCAACGTGTGCGACCGACCATGGGCACGAAGCGCCAGCCGTTCCCCAACTCGAACTGATAACCGACCGCGACGAATTGCTGATCGAAGCTATACGAGTCGAAGGCGCCGAACAGATCGAACTCGGCGCCGCCGTCGGCGCCGATCGCGGCGACGATTCCTACGGGTGTGAGATAGCCGATGCCGCAGCCGATGCCCGCCAGGTCGGCATCGGTGCGACTGCCATTCACGCCGGTGTACGGTCGCTTGATATCCAAGTCGCCGGAAAAACCTCGCGGCGTAATCTGCCATTCATCTTCGCCCGCCCTGGCAGTTTCCAGACCGAACGCGGACAACAAAGTCACAGCGATAAGCGTGGTGCGCATTGGACTCCTTTCAGTATGCGTCTGACCTGCTGCAAACGTTAGGTGCCCTCACTGTGGTCGGGCAACCGCACGCCGCGAAGTGTCAGATCCCACTACTCGAAGGCTCGGATTGTGCAACCGGAAGTCAGTCAGCGTCGCGGTCCGGCGCGAGACTCTCGGCCAAGTTCCAGCCCTAGCGATCAAAGTGGACATTCGAAGTCTGGTTTTCTATTTCAGCGACTTTATTTTTATTTTCGCGTGCGTCGTATTGCACCCTCACACTGCCGCCGATACTGTATTTCCATCCAGTGACCAGCGAGCGAGCGGATGGTGCTCGCCGCCCTCTGGAAGAGGCGAATGTTTATTTCCAACGCACGCGGCGGCCTTCCCCGTCCACGGCGATTTGCAAAGGAGTAGTCATGTCATTGTTCAACCCGACCAAGTGGGTCGACGGATCTGCAACCGGCACCGGCGATGGATCGCAGACGAACCCGTGGACCATGGCGCAAGCCCTGGCCAGCGCCAATCCAGGCGATGTCATCCAGCTCAATGCTGGCACCATTGTGGGCGCCGCTACCGGCAATCGTATGGATGCAAGTTTCCAGATCAATCGCCCTGGCACGCCGTGCGCGCCCATCCTCTGGGTCGCCGAAAACTATGCAGCGGTGAACAGCACGAATCGCACGACATTCACGCATCCCGGCACCGTGCCAGGCAATCCGGTCATCGGCTTGTATGCCCCGTACAACTATCTTTACGGCATTCATGTCTACGAGCCGGACGCCGTGCCCGGTGAAGACAGCGGCGCGATCATCATCAGCCAGCCGCATGTGAAGCTGTGCTACTGCCATCTGGATCGCGGCCAGGCGCAATGGTCCGAGTACACCAATCCGACGCGCCCGAACGCCGCGGTCCCGACCAACATGGCGGGCGTGTTCATCGAACCCGGCCAGGCAGATGACCTGTTCGACGTCCAGATCGCGGACAATCTGTTCACGAACTACACCGCTCCGAGCGACGTAGGTTACGGCTGCAAAGCCATCAACCTGTTCTCCAATCCAACGCGCTTTTGCCACAACATCACTTTCGAGAACAACACGTTCGACAACGTCAACGTCGCCGTGTACATCAAGGGTTCGAACCCGCTGCGGCCGGTGAAAGGTGGATTGATCTTCCGTCGCAACCTGAGCCGCGTGAGCGCGATCGGCCAGAGCCCGGATCTGTTTCATTACAACCTTTCGGATACCGCGGAGACGTACGGGCCCAACGTGTTCGTGCAGAACCTCGCCTACGGCGGTCACTCGTTCGTTCGCACCACTCACACCGGAATTGGTCCGGTGAAAGGCGTCTATCTCGTCAACAACACGGCGCTGAATATCGTCTCCGAAACCAACGAAGATGGTTTTCTTTACGCCTATGCCTCGGGCAATCTGGACGTCGCGACCTGGCGCATTCACAACAACATCCTGCACACAGGACCGAAGTTCTATGTGTTCCCGTACTCCGGCGGCGATCGTTCCGTGCAGTCTCGCGATCACAACACTGCGTATCAACTCGACGTGTCGTACTCCGACGTGGGCGACGCGACGCCCACCATCGGGCGGGAAACCTTGAGCGAGCTGCAGGAGCGCACCGGCCGGGACCTGAGCTCGGCCATTCGCGATCCGCTGCTCGTGTCCACGACCTGGGGCAGTCCGGATTTCGGCAAGCTGCAGATCACCTCCAACGAGCGCAACGCCGGCATCGACGTGCTGGATTTGCAGAACGGTGGCACGGAGGCTTCCATCAACCGGGGTTGTTTCATCACCGCCGACATGTCGGATCAGATTGGCGTTCGAGCGTTGCCCACCGGCGTGCAAACGAGCCAGGCCGCGGGACTCTTCGAAACGATCTCTGTCCCACACGTCGCTGTTGGAGCGAATCGGCACGTGCTGATCGGCGTGAAGAATGATGGCACCGTGCCGGCGTCCATCACCTACGGCTCTCAGACGCCGACGCTGCTGCGAAGTGAAGGCTCGCTACATTTGTACAGCCTGTTGAACCCGCCCACCGGCCAACAGACGGTCTCGGTGACGAGCGCGACCGGCATCGTCAACCAGGCGCTGCTGGTGGTTTCCCGCCCTGGGGTCGTCGGCGTCGGCACCGCTGTCAGCGGCAACAGTAACGAGCAAACCACGGTCAGCGTGAATGTTCCGTCCGCAATCGGCGAGTTGGTCGTCGACTTCGCCATGATGATCAACACCGAAATCCAACCGGCCACGGGACAAACCGTGCGCATTCTCATGAGCGACTACGACGTCATGGGTTTTGTGGCGGTCGGCATTTCAGAGCGGCCGGGCGCTTCTTCGGTGACGATGCAATGGCAAGCCGCCGAAACATTCGGCGACAACGCGATCATTGCCGTGCCGCTGATCCTTGCACCGTAATGGGATGACGACGGTGTGAGTCTTTGACGTTACGGCGGCGCGGAGTCGGACAGGGACGTCTGCTCCGCACCGCCGTGGCTTCGTACAGCTTGGCCACGGCGCTGTCTCTTGAAGCTCTCGACCGTATAACGCGCGCGCCGCAATCGACAGCGGTGAATGTTCCTGTCCATCAAACACCGCGCGGGCTGTACAATCGATGAAGCGTCGAGGAGGTGTCCAGCACTGTCCTGTCGAACGCTTCGGTGGCCGTAACAGTCGGCCGCCGGCGCACGCGACGCGCAGTCCGATGCCGCCGCCCGTGCGCCCGACAAATTCGATTGACTTCTCATCCAGCACAAAGGAGACCCGGCTTGGCGCAAGAACTGACGGCGGCCGACAAAAAGGCCATCAAGGACGCGCTCGTTCGCGAGCTCGAAAAGAAGATCGACACAATCGCGTCGCAGGTTGCTCAAGTAGGACCGACGCTAACCACATCGAATCGGCGCGTCTATGAAGAATCCATGAACAAGAGCATTCAAGATTTGCGAGATCAGCTGCATCACGTTCAGGCGGAAGAGTTCCGCCCGCTCGGCCCGCAAGAACCCATCTCCGAGGGCGCCCTGGTCAAAGCACGCTTTGAACCTGCAGGACTCCCGTCCACCGAAACCTGGATCCTGATCGTCACTGGCGTCCCGCAGACCCGGCTCACTTACAAGGGACATGAAATACATATCGGCGCGGGAAACTTCGGATACGGCGGATCTTTGCTCGGCCTCCGAGCCGGCGAATCGAGCCATGTCTTCGGCGATGGCCGAAGCATCCCGGATTACCGCGCTGAAGTCCTCAACGTTCTCTGACAGGTACCAGTGGCAGAAGCGAATGCTGTTGGCACGCGCGAACAAATTGGTGAACGGTTTCGCCACTGGAACGGGCGACGGTTCGCAGATCAGGCCCCTGGACGATGGCTCAAGCGGTCGCGAACGCCAATCCGTAATGAGTTAAGAAAGCCGGTGGCCCGGAGTCGGACACGGATGTCTGCTCCGCGTCGCCGGGCGAGTCCGATCCGAAATGTGGCGCCGATTGACGTGAGATACACGGACCCAGCAGGGGACCCTCCGGACGGCTGATCGTGTTGATCGTCACGACCCAGGGTTGCAGCTCCGTCCCCGTACCGGGGTGTACGAGGGACGGTTGCCCATTCGTCCAATCTGTCGCCCTGCAGATACTTTCCCGCCTGCGGATCGTAGTCCCTGAGGGGTACTTGTAGTGCAGCCCCGTTTCCGCATCGTAGTACTGCCCCGGATATCTCAGGTCGTAGGAGAACGCAACGGCGTCGCTGGCGGGCTCTTGTGATTTCAGCAACGGCTCACACACGCAAATTTGTGACACTCTCGTGAACGGACGTTTGCTCCGTCGACCTGCGAGTACGCAAGCAGTACGATTCTCATGCGCGAGTTCTACTTTCCATGCGATCGCGTCGATCGCAGTGGTGTACGATTACGCCGCCTGCTTGCCTTTAAACGGCGCCCTTACGCCGCCCATCGATGCCGCCCCTACGGCGCGACCACTGCATGTCCGCTTCCGCCGCCCGCCTCACACCCGAGCCTACCCGCATCCTGCTCATCGAAGACGATGTGCAGCTCGCGTCGCTGATCGTCGACTACCTTCGGGAGCATGAATTCCAGGCGCATGTCGAGCATCGCGGTGACACCGGGCTCGAACGCATTTTGCGTGACGCACCGGATCTGGTCGTGCTGGACGTGCTGCTGCCCGGTTTGAACGGCATGGAGGTGTGCCGTCATGTGCGAGGCCGGTATGCCGGGCCGATTCTCATGCTCACGGCCCGTGACGATGAGGTGGACGAGATCATCAGTCTCGAGTTGGGCGCCGACGACTACGTCACAAAGCCCGTCGAGCCACGCCTGCTGCTCGCGCGCATTCGCGCGCTGCTCCGGCGCGCCGGTCACAGTTCCGTCACACTCGGCACGGAGCCGAGATGCTTGTCGTTCGGCGCGTTCAGCATCGACCAGGCGGCGCGCCGCGTGACGCTGAGCGGCGAGTCCATCGATCTCACTACAGGCGAGTTCGACCTGCTTTGGCTGCTCGCCAGCGCCGCCGGCGCCGTGCTCAGTCGCGACGTGATTCTCGCGAGCCTGCGTGGCATCGACTACGATGGGCTCGACCGCTCGATCGATATCGGCATCTCACGGCTGCGCGCCAAGCTGCGCGACACGACGACGCCGCCGACGCGGATCAAGACCGTGCGCGGCAAAGGCTACCTGTTCGTGCCGGACGCCTGGTAGCCGTTTCGTTACAAACCGTTACAGACAGATACGCAGAGCTCACTGAGCCGGGCCCGATCCTGACCTACGCTGATCACATTCGCCGCACGTGCGGCTATTGATCGAGGATGAAGATGCGTCAGGTCGGCCTAGCAAGACCCGTGATTGCGAGTGTATGGGCATTCGGAACAGCAACCTCTGCAACGTACGCCGGGCCACAAGAGGAGATGCTCGAGGAAGTCATGGTGACTTCAAAGCGCATCACTCGCACCAGCGAGCCCACCGAACAAACGATGAAGCTTCTCAAAGTGCCCGGCGGGTTCGGCGACCCGCTGCAGGCCATCTACAGCCTGCCGGGCGTGGTCGCCACGGACGAGGCAGGCGGCGCTCCCGCGGTTCGTGGCTCGGGCCCACAAGACAATGCGTTCATCGTCGACTTCCTGCCGGCGAGCTACATATTCCACGATTTCGGCCACAGCATCTTCAACGAGAACCTGATCCGGGATTTCGGGCTGAAGGCCGCGGGATTCGGCTCGCGCTACGGTCGTGCCACGGGCGCTGTGTTCGACGTCAGCTTGCGCGACCCGCGCATTCAGCCGCTCAGGACGACGATCGATGCCAGCATCCTTCGAGCCGGCGCGATGATCGAGGGGGGCGTAGGCAAGAATCAGTCGTTCTACGTTGCCGCGCGCAGCAGCGTGATCGACAAGCTGCTCGATGCCTCGGACTACGAGCCCGACGAGGAGGACGACCTGTCTTTCGACCAGTTTCCGAAGGATCACGATTATCAGATGAAGTATCTGTGGCGCCTGGGCTCCCGGCATCGCCTCGAAGCGTCCGCGATCGGCGCGCGCGACGAGGCGGCAGCGACGTTCGGCGCCCGCTCGGACGATGCGTTGCTCGACCCGGGAACCGTCGGCCGCGCGTCGATCGATCGCGAATTTAGCAGCCAGGCGGTGCGCTGGATTTTCGACGGCGGCGCGCATCGCCTGCAGACGGCGCTGGGCCATCTCGGCGAGTCTCGGCTGAACAAGCAAGGCAACGGCGCCGAGTTTCTCGACATCGACACCGACGAGTGGACGTTCCGGTCGCAGTACGACTATCGCTTGTCCAGCGCGCACACGCTGAGTGCGGGCGTGGAGTACCGCCGCTCCACCCATGACTACGGACTGCGGCTGCGCTATCGCAGCTGCACCAGCTTCTCTCCGGAGTGCGAGACCGACAAGGGTGAGATGACCGAGCTCGACGATGAGCAGGAGATTGAAACCGCGGACGCGTATGTCGAAGACATTTGGACCCTCGCACCCGGAGTCACGCTCACGAGCGGCGTCCACTTCGCGCGCAACGAGTACCTCGACGAGTCGCACGCGGAGCCACGCATCGCCGCTCGCTGGCAACTCAGTCCGGCGCTGGAGCTGCACGCCTCCTGGGGCAGATATCACCAGCTGCCGGAAATCGAGCAGATCGTGCCGGTCTTCGGCAATCCCACGCTGGCATCGCCCGAGGCCATGCACTATGTGTTCGGCGGCACGATCCGGCCCGACGAGCTGTGGTCGATCACCGCCGATGTCTACTACAAGGATCTGCGCAACGTCGTGGTGGACGTTCCGGAGCCCACGATGTATGTGAATGCGGCGACGGGCAAGGCGTATGGCGCCGAGCTGCTGGTGAATCGCGATGCGGGCGAGCGCTGGTACGGCTGGCTGTCGGTCAGCGCATCCAAGACCGAGCGGCGCAACGAGCTCACGGGAGAATCGATTCCGTTCGATTACGACGTGCCCGTCGTCGCGAACCTGGTGCTGAACTATCGCATCAGCTCGCGCTGGGAAGCAGGCCTGCGCTGGAACCTGCGCAGTGGCATGCCGTACTCGCCGATCATCGGCAACAAGCCGAATCCCGACTACCCCGGCTATTACCTGCCGGTCTACGGAGAGCTCAACAGCGAACGAGCCAAGCCCTATCACCGCCTCGACCTGCGCATCGAGCACACATTTGACTACGGCCGCGTCGAAGGCAGCTACTATCTGGACATCATCAACGCCTATGCTCGCAAGAACGGCGGTGCCGTGAGATACGAAGCGACCGAGGGTTCATCCAACTACCGCCTGGAAGAGGAAGAAGGTTTGCCGTTCTTTCCCTCGTTCGGCGTGAAGATCACGTTTTGATGCGCCGATTGCTGCTGTCGCTGTATGTCGTGATCGTCGCCGTACCCGTCGCGTCGGCGCTGAGCTTCGCCTGGTTGTGGGATCACGGCCTGCGGACCGAGCTGGTCCGCAGCGCCGAGCAGACGGCGCTCGGCGCGCAGTTCATGCTCGAGCTCGAGCTGCGTGGCGTGCCCGTCACCGAATGGCCGGAGCGTATCGAGGAGGTGCGCAGACATTTCGGCTACGAAGTCACGCTGTTGAGGCTGGCTGAGATTGCGGGGTCTGATCGCAACCTGCAACGTCTGCGCCAAGGCCTGCCCGCGCTGGATGAAGGAGCCGAGATCAAGTACATGCTGTTGCCGCTGCGTGGCTCGGATTACGTCGTTCGCGTCTACATCGTCCAGCAGGAGGATGAAGACGCCGCGCGCAGCATTCAGGGCTTCTACTACTTGCTCGAGCGGCAGCTTGCGGACGCGTCGCCGCAGCAGCGCATCGATTGGCTGCAAGCCGTCGAACAGCAGTTCGAGTACCCGATCCGCAGCGTGCCGCTGAGCGACATTCCGGAAGAGACCGATCGCAACCGGGTGCGCGCGGGCGAAATCATTGCGGTTGACTTCGATCTTCCGGAAGAGCGCTTCTACAAGTTGCTGCCTGGAGAGGATCGGGCGCTGCAGATCGGCCCGTTTCCACGCTACTTTCTAGAGCGGAACCTCGAATACGGGATGTTGCTCGCCTTTGCCCTCGCCGTGGGTTTCGCCCTGTACCTCTGGGTGCGGCCGCTGTGGCGAGACATGCTGGCATTGGAGCGAGGCGCGCAGGCCATCGGACAAGGCAAGCTCGATACGCGAGTGGAGGTCGCTACGCGCTCGGCGATCCGTGGTGTGGCCGAGACGTTCAACGGCATGGCGCAGCGCGTGCAGGAGCTGCTCAGGGCCCAGAAGGAGATGACCGATGCGGTCTCGCACGAACTGCGGACGCCGATTTCACGCATGCGCTTCGGCGTGGAAATGCTCGAACGCACGACGGTCCCCGGCGACCGCGAGCGTTATCTGCAAGCGATGCACAATTCGCTCGATGAACTCGAAGCGCTCGTTGATGAGTCGCTCACTTATTCCCGTTTGACCGGCGCGGCACGGCGGCTGTCGCCGCAGACGATCGATCTCGCCCGCTGGCTGGCGGAGATCATCGACGATGCCCATCCGTTCGCCGGCGAGGTTCGCTTGAGCAGCGAAGTGCATCCCGGAGACGCAAGGGCTCATATGGATGCGAAACTCGTCGCGCGCGCGCTCAAGAACATCGTGCGCAATGCCTTGCGTCATGCGCGCACCACGGTCAAGGTCGTGATCCGCCAGGACGCCCTGCACACGACATTCACGGTGGAGGACGACGGACCGGGCATCCCCGCCGAGCAGCGCGCGGCCATCTTCGAGCCGTTCTATCGCATCGACAACAGCCGCCAGCGCGGATCCGGCGGTCACGGGCTGGGGCTCGCGATCGTGCAACGGATCTGCGAATGGACGAACGCGGAAATCAGTGTCGCGGATTCTTTTCTGGGCGGCGCGCTGTTCAGGTTGCGCTGGATCACAAGGGACATCGCACCGGTGTCTGACGGGGTGCAGTAGCACCGGGCTCGGCCCGATCCCGCTTCGATTTCGAAAGCCCTGACTCGCAGAATGATGTGCAGCCCTTCTATCGGTCACGCATCGGTTCAGACGGGACACGTCAAGGCGCTTCTGGAGGGGGGCGCCCTGACGTTTTTGCATCGCCGGCCAAGGAAACCACCTCAGTCGACTTCCAGTCGAGCACCCAGTCGTCACCACCTAGTCGTACATCAACATGACCGATTACGTGTACGACGTGCTGCTACGTCGCTCCAGAATGAAGATGCACCCTCGATGAGTCTTCACGAACTGGAAGCGTGACAAGCACCGCAACTTCGATACTACGTACCTTCACAGCGTGCTCCACAGCATGGGCATCCACACACCCTGCACCACATCCGCCATGGGTTCGCCACGAAGCTGTTGAAGAACGGAATGACGCTGAAGGCTCTCAAGGAATTGCTCAGCCACAACGACATCAAGACGATGATGCGCTACGGCCATCTTGAAGCGTCGGACGTGTCACCGGAAGCGGTACGAATCTTCAACGAGCAGAACGCTGCTCGCCGGAAGGTGAAGAAGGCGGCCTAGTTACATAGCAGCGGAGCACATCGCGACCGGCCCAACAGATACAGCGTGCTACCCTAGTGGGGGATGATCGGCGTTTCCCATTGATGAACACAAGCGACTTAGATGCAGCCCCTCGCGGCCTCGTATCCGCATTGCTCGCTGGGGCAGCCATCGGCGTACTAGGTGGCTTGATTGGCCTCGGCGGCGCAGAGTTCCGCCTGCCTGTTCTAATCGGGTTGTTCGGCTTCGTCGCGCTGGAGGCCGTAATCATCAATAAGGCGACTAGCTTGGTTGTCGTGGTCGCCGCGCTAATTTTCCGCATCCGAGCTGTTCCTATTGACGCGGTCCTGAACCACATCTCAGCGGTGGCAACCTTGCTGACAGGAAGTCTTATTGGTGCATGGTTCGGAGCCGACTTAGCAACACGCCTACACAGTAGAACACTGTACAACGTCATCGCCGCCATGCTGGTCGGGATCGCCTTCGTCCTACTGGTCGCTCACGATCATCCATCGAACGCCGCCAGCTTTGCGCCTACAACTCAAATAATGCTTGGAGTGATTGCAGGGTTTGTTATTGGCGTAGTCGCATCTTTTCTCGGGGTCGCCGGCGGCGAGCTAATCATCCCAACTCTCGTTCTGCTATTTGGTCTTGACCTCAAAGTCGCAGGCAGTCTTTCGTTAGCTGTCAGCTTACCGACGATGCTGGTTGGATTTTCACGTTACAGCAAAGATCAGAGCTTCAAGGCACTCGCAAAGTATCCACGGTTCGTTCTTGCGATGGCCGTAGGCTCCATATTCGGTGCATTCGTGGGCGGCCTGCTGCTTGGTATCGTTCCAAGCAATGTCCTTTTGCCTTTGCTCTCCGCCATTCTGCTCATTTCGGCTTTCAAAGTCTGGCGCCATAAATGAGCGAACACGACCAACGCTTTCCGCGGGATACTATCCCGCAGCCGAAACCCAGGGTAGGAAATCAGTCGGGTTGCACACCGAAACCACCGTGGTTTTATCGCACAAATCCGCAGCTCAAATGATCACTACGCTCCTTCCGGAATTTCAAAGGAAACCCCGCACCCTCCAATGCCGCAATAGCCTTGAGGATTTTTGGCGAGGTATTGCTGGTGAGAGTCGGCGCGAGCCTTGGAACCTCTGCGGAAATACGATGGAGAACGCCGCTTCTTAGGATCAGCCGGTAGGATTTCAGTCGGGGCGCCGCAGGGTCAATCGGTCGGGACTCGATCGCCGTGCCTCAGATCACTCGTTCGCTCAGGCGCACAAATTGCCGTTGTCGTAGCTGAAGCGATAAACCCTGTCGTTCCAATCTATTGCTTCGACGTATTCCGGATGCAAAGAGAATCTACCGGTGAAGATATCTTCACCTGAGACGGACCACATCAGGTTGCCATCACTGGAGAATCGACTGATCTCCAGCTCCCCATGTGAAATGAGCGCGCGATGCCGCTCGTCGAAATGGACGCCGAAACACGTAGCCGAATCTGTCTGCAGCATCCACTTGAAGGAGAAAGGCTTGGGGTCAATGCAAACCACGCAATCGCCGACCGCCAAGTACAGCAAGCCTTCGACATAGACAAGAGAACGTTCGTGTACGCCGGAAGCGCCGCCGCCTCGACCGAAGACCGCAATCGGAGATCCATCGAGAATGAGACCGTGAATAGATGACGGCCTCGACTCGTCCGCGAGATTCCTGGCGAAGCTGTAGGAGCGAGCGTTATCTGTGGAGCCGAAGCGATACGTGGGCTCGTTCAAGACTTCAACCAGGCCAGCGCTCGTTTCAATTCGCATGCGGGTAACACCATCTGTTTCGGGAATCGTCAATCGACAGCCCATGCGTTGGTCTTTGAGCGCCCCTGCGGTTGATTCGGCGTGATTGCTTCGCCGGATACTACCCGCGAGCCGAAAAGCCAGTAGGAATTCGGTCGGTTCAGCCACGGTTTTTGCAGACTGATGCCGCACAAACCTGCAGAAATCCGCAGCACGCGCTTCCGCGCGTATTATCCGAAGGAAACCCCGCAGCCTCCAATCCCGCAGTATCCCTGTGGATTCTTCGCCAGATACTGCTGGTGATAGTCCTCCGCGTAATAAAACTCCGGCGCATCCAAAATCTCCGTCGTGATCTCGCCATAGCCGGCCTTCGTCAAGCGCTCCTGATAAGCAGCCAGGCTCTTCTCAGCGGCAGCGCGCTGCTCGGCGTCGTGGACATAGATGCCGGAGCGGTACTGAGTGCCGACGTCGTTGCCCTGACGCATGCCCTGGGTCGGGTCGTGGTTTTCCCAGAAGGTTTTCAGCAAGGTCTCGTAGCTGACCTGGGTGGGGTCGTACACGACGCGGACGACCTCGTTGTGGCCGGTGTAGCCGGAGCACACTTCTTCATAGGTGGGGTTGGGAGTGGTGCCGGCGGCGTAGCCGACGGAGGTGCTGTAGACGCCGGGCAGTTGCCAGAACTTGCGCTCGGCGCCCCAGAAGCAACCCAGGCCGAATAGCGCCAGCCGGGTGCCGGCCGGGAACGGCGGGACGATGCGGTTGCCGTTCACGAAGTGCTTTTCGGGGACGGTCAGGGGAGTGGCGCGGCCCGGGAGGATGTCGGCGGGGTCGGGCATCACGGCCTTTTTACGGAAGGAATACATAAGCACCTCGGCAATGGCTGGACGCTATGTTGCATCGGACGGGAGGAGCCGTATAGATGCGGCCAGGGCGCCCCGAAACAAGGCCATGCCGAACTTCACTCGCGCGGCGTATGCGCCACTGCTATGTTGGCGGCGTGACAGCGCCGGCCACCGGCGGCAGTAAACAATAATCGGCTCGAGCGGGAACGCCATGTTGAACAGGAACTGCGCCAGGGTGGCGCTCGGAATGCTGTTGGCATTTGAAACAGCGAGCGCCGACATGAATGTCTGGACGCGCGTGGGTCCCGACGGAGGCTCGATACACAGCCTCGAGTATCTCGGCAGCAGCGACAGCGTGGTTCTCGCAGCCACCGGGCGAGGCATCTATCGCAGCGAAGACAATGCACAGAGCTGGCGGCGCGTATTTGCGTATCCGCACACGCACAACGGCGTCGCTCCGATAGCGATCGCCGTCAACCCGGCGAATCCGCAGCAGGTGCTGATGATCTCGTCGAACATCTTTCGCAGCTCGGACGGCGGCAACACTTGGGATTTCGCGCCCACTCGCAGTCCGCCGCGAGGCACGCCGACCAGTATCGCGTTTTCACGTGATGGCGGCGTTGCATGGTTAGGCACCGATGCGGGCGAAATCTTTCGCAGCACCGATGCAGGCGGTAGCTGGGAAGCGCGTAACAATGGCTTGCGCACGATGCCAGTGAATCGGGTCTCGGGTATCCAAGTCGATGCCGCGGATCCGAACGTGGCCTACGCCACGTTCACCGATCGGGTGTCGTATCGAACGACCGATGGCGGCGCGACCTGGGCGCCACTCCCGGGAACGTATTGGGAACTCACCGCATCCCCGGTGACGCCAGGAGCGTTGCTGGCGACGAGTGTGGAATATCCGTTCAAGTCGGCCGATTACGGTGACACGTGGCGGCAAATCGGCCTGCCGCGCTTCTATGAAATTGAGTACTCGCCCGACACGCCGGGTGTCGCGGTGGCGTTGTTCCAAGGCAACCACGTGAGCAGGACCTTCGACGGCGGCTTCATGTGGATCAACAGCGGCGGTGGATTGCCGATCCAAAGCGGTTCGGTGATCGCCATTCAGCCCGGCGATACAGCTCGCTTTCTGATCGGCTCCCAGCTAGGCATTCAGGGAACCTTCGACCGCGGCGTCACCTATAGCGAGAGTACCGCGGGCATCAAGGAAGCAACGTTCCTGAACCTGGTGGTCGCGCAAGACGGCTCCGATCTCATTTACGCACCGGGGTATGACGCGGAGGCGGTGTACCGACGCGATCCAGCGACCGGACAATGGCTCGGTGTGGCCCGCGCTTCGGCACAAGCGGTCCGCGAGCCGGGGCCGTTGCACTACGCCATCACAGCTGTACCCGGCGATGCGAATGTCGTGTACATGGCGCGCAACGGACGTATCGGTCGTTCCGACGACGCCGGAGTAACTTGGACTCAGCTCGCCTCGGTCAACGCAGACTCGCTGAGCTTCGATCCACAGGATCCGCAAATTGGCTACGCGGCCAGCTATTCCTCGGGCATTCACAAGACGACCGACGGTGGCGCGTTCTGGGCGACCATCAACACGGGTTTGACGGCGACTTCCATCAGCGAGGTGCTGATCGATCCGACGGACTCGAATGTTTTGTACGCCGCCAGCCGCTTTGACTTCATGGGCGTGTTCAAGAGCACCGACGGCGGCGAGCATTGGGCGCCGGCCAATACCGGCATCGAAACGCAGGCGGTGTTTTCGATGGTGTTCGAGCCGGGCAATCCCGCAGTGCTGTACGCCGCCACTGGCACCGGCGTCTTCAAGAGCGTGAACGCTGGCGGTTCCTGGGTGAATTCGTACACGGAGCTGGCGGGCGGCGTGGTCGATATCGCGATCGATCCGATCGTACCCAGCAATGTCCATGCGATCGATGGCGCACAGGGTCGCGTGCTGCGCTCCGTCGATGCAGGAACGACGTGGGAAGTCATCTTTCGTCCGTTGCTCGAAAACGGCACTCGCGGCTCTTCGCTGGCGCTGTTGCCAAGTCGCCCTAACGTGATCATCGCGGCCATCATTCCAGACGGTTTGTATGAAACAGAAGTGGCGCCGGATCTGCGCCTTAGCAGCAGCTTACCGATACTCACCGCGAAGACACAGCAATCAGTCCTGCTGAGCGTGCAAAACGCCGGACCCTATGCGGCTTCGCGCGTGCGCTTCGTGGCCACACTACCAGCCGCCGATGGCGAGTACTCGGTACAAGCGAGCAAAGGGAGCTGTGCCGTTATGAATCAACAGGCGACGTGCGAACTCGGAGCTCTGCAAAAAGATTCGGTGGCGGATGTGACAGTGGCATTCACGCCCTCCGCAGCGGGCTCGTCGCTGACTGCGTCGGTGAGCGCGCACGAAACAGATCCAGCGACAGATAACAACTCTGTTTCCATTCCGACACAGCAGCGAGTCGACCCGCCCGCGCCAGGTCCGGGCGGCGGAGGCAACACCGGCGGCGAAGGTGGGGGCGGTGGCAGCAGCGGCGGCGGCAGCAATGGCGGCGGTGGCAGCAGCGGCGGCGGCGGCGGAGGGTCAATCGGGTGGCTGCTGCTCGCCGCGCTCGGACTCATCAGCCGAAACGCGCGACGCTCGAAGTGAAGCGCGGATACTGACACCGCGCTCCTGAATGACGCTTACTTCGGCAGACGCGCAATCATCTGCACCTCGACCACACCACGGCGCGCGAGCAAGGCGGACGTGCCCACGGCCGTCCAGGCTGGATAGGGCGCCTTGATATATTCACCCGCCACTTCGTAGAACGCGTCCCAGTGTTCATCGACGGTGCCCTTGAAGTTGGCCGTCTCCCAGTCGTGGAAGCTGTTGACCATCACCACGTCGGCGAAGCTCGCGCCGGAGGCTTCCAGGCTCGCTTTCAGGCGTTCGAAGCCGCGTCGTACCTGGAGTTTGAACGCGGCCACGTCGGTACTCTCGTTCTCGCGGGGACCGATCACGACGCCGGATAGATAGAGCATGTTGTCGACGCGACGGACCGCGGCGTAACGGTACTCGTCGTACCCCGACTTCTCGCCCTCTGAGGCAAGAATCACCGCACCGTGGGGCGCCGGAATCACCACGGGCCACTGGGTTTCGGCGGCCTGGGCCCCGCCCACGGCTAACAAAGTCATTGCGATCGTTGCTCGAACCATTGCAAGCTCCCTTTTGTTCAGTGGATGAAACGGCGCTGGAAAGGACCGGCATGCTATGTCATCCATTGCGGCTTTCCTTGCAGCGTTCGTCGCGCCCGGCGCACGGTTGGTCGCGCACGCCGGCGAAATCCCGCCGGTTCGCGGTCCGAAACGTCTCGTCAATGAAACGTTCGGATCACTCCGTTTTCGCATCAGGAAACCCACGCCATCATGCAACCCACTCTGGTACTCAGCCTTTTGTTTGTTTTGTTCGCGCCACCCGGAGCGCTGGCGTCGTCGCCCACGAAGATGCGTGCGCTGCTCATGACGGACTACGGCGGCTCGGAAGTGCTGCGTATCGGGGAAGCATCGGTGCCGATGCCATCGAGTGGAGAAGTGCAGATTCGCATTCACGCCGCCGGCGTGAATCCGGTCGACTGGAAAATTCGGGCAGGAAGGCTGCAACGAACCTCGCCCGTCACCCTGCCCTACATTCCCGGCCGCGATGTGGCCGGAATCATTCGCTCGGTGGGCCCGGGCGTGACGCGCTGGAAAGTAGGCGACAGCGTGATCGCGGTGCTAGACGGCGGCGGGTTCGCTGAGTACGTGAATGTTCCCGTCGAGAACGTCGCCCCCAAGCCGGCCAAGCTGAGCTTCGAGGAAGCGGCGGGCATTCCAACCGCGTCGCTCGCGGCCTGGCGCACGTTGATCGTGAACGCCGATATCAAACAGGGTCAGCGCGTTCTGATTCACGGGGGCGCAGGTGGCGTAGGCAGCACGGCAGTCCAGCTGGCACACTGGCGTGGTGCGCACGTCATCACTACCGCATCGGAACGCAATCACGAATATCTCAAAGCGCTCGGCGCCGACGAAGTCATCGACTACCGCACCACTCGGTTCGAGGACGTGGTGAAGAACGTGGACGTGGTGCTCGACACGGTCGGCGGCGAGACGCTGCAACGGTCGCCGGCGGTGTTGCGACAGGGCGGCACGCTGTTGACCATCGTCGGGCGGCCGCCCGCCGAAGCCTGCAGCGAACGAAAGCTGCGCTGTCCCAGTCCAAGCACGGCGACGCGTGCACAGCCTGGAGAGGAGCTCGCCGAACTCGGCAAGCTGTTCGACCAGGGCACATTGAAGATGAACTTGGATGCCAGGTTTCCGCTCGAGCAAGCGACCAAGGCGTTGGAGTTGAGCGAGGGCGGCCACGCTCGCGGCAAGATCATCGTGGTCGTGGTCGATTGACGCGAGCAGCGGGCAAAAAAAAGCTCCAGCAGGACACCCTGCTGGAGCTTTCAAGCTTTTGGGATCACGCGGCGGCCGCTCCTACGCCTCCCATGAAGGTCAGCGAGTCGGCAGCGCGACGGCACTCGCGCGGAGTCACGCCATGGAAGCGACGTAACGCGCGGAACAGCGTCGAGCGGGAGTCGAAGCCGACCACCTTCACGATGTCTTCCACCGCCATTTCACTTCCACGCAACAACCGACCGGCGACCGTCGTGCGCTTACGCTGCAGATACTCGTGCGGCGTCACTTCGTGAATGTGCTTGAACAATCGCAGGAAGTGATGCCGCGACAGGAACGCGGCGCGAGCCATGTCACCCAGCATCAACGGCTTGTCGAAGTTGGAGTGAATGAAATCGGTGGCCAGCGACACCCGACGCAGGATCTCGCGACGTGTGGCGGCACGACGCACCGGCACGCCGCGCGCCCGCTGCAAGACATCCCGATGCCGGGCCAGCATGCGCTCCAGCAGGAACGCAAACTGTTCCTCGAACCACAACGGGTCGTTCAAGCCCATCTCGCAATGACGGCGGATGAACAGCAGCACAGGCGTGACCCCCCGGTCGTGGGTCTGCAGATGAGGGATGAAAGGCAGCGCGGCCGAGACCTGCGCTTCCCCCTCGTCCAGCAGACGGTCGTCCGGCGTGATCAATGCGCCGAGCACTTCTTCCGGCATGCCCCGGCGAAACAGCACCGTCAACACGTTGACCGGCTCGGAACCGCGAATACGGACCGTGGCCGGACCTGCGGGGATCGGTAACCAGGTGTCGTCGTCGACTGCAATGCGCCGGTTGTCCAGCGTGACTTCCTGACGCCCGCCCCATGCGCTCAACAGCGCAAAGCGCTCACCGTCCAGCGAGTAATCGGCGACCTGCGTATGCAGGCTCACCACGGTATTTTCGGTGCTGGGCTGTCGCGCCAACGCCGCACTGAGATCACCACTCACCATCTCATGGGTTCGACGGAGAATCATCCCGTTACCCCTCCCCGTTGCTTAGCAGTCAACACCGGCGGCAACACCGGCTTCACCGGAACCGCGACCGAGCCCGATGGGCGCTCGTCGCGATCCCGCCCTAAAACGTGACACATCCTGGAAATCGGTTGAGTTGTTACCATTTCCGCGCCAAATGGCGTCGTCTACAAGCGGTTTACGATGATCTGATTGCGGCATGCGGTGAAAGGTTGCAGTTGGCCAGTCACTTCAGTCAGGCGTCGAGTGAATTACGCAATGAATGAGACGGGTCCGCGCATCCAGTCAAGCCAGTTCACAGCAAGACTTGATGCCGGCAGCGAGCTCAACGTTGCAGCAACGCCACGATCAGATACGCGCGGCGCATTTCTGGCCGCTTCGGGCTAAAGACGAGTCAGGGGCCTCGGGAAAGACACCGGCGCGCAAAAAGAATTCAGCCAGCGTCGGTTGCGATAGATGCGGCTAGGCGCAAGCGGCGTCGCGCGGGTAAAATCGCGCCCGTTTAGAATTTGTCCAGACGCATCATGCCCATTGCTCACGAACACAACCTTGCGCACCCCGTGCCGCGCGACTGCCAGTTCGGCATCCGTGTCAAATTGCGCTCCACCGATCCGTTCAAGAACCTGGTCGGCGGCGACTGGACGCGCGAGCATTGGTACGCCACGCGCGAGGAGCGCGATCGCATGCTCAAGGAAATGAGCGGCCGCTACATCTACTTCCGCCCGGGCGACCGCCCGACGCTGGAATTCGAAAAGATCGACCGCTGAGTCGAGGCTTAGAAGGTCCTGCCGAGGAACAGGTAAAAGGCCTTCTCCCCTTCCTGATCGTAGCCCGTCGCCAGATAGACGGGCCCGAGCGGTGAGTCCACGCCCAGGAACAGGCTGGCGTTCTTACGCAGGTCGCCGAAGCTGGCGTCGCCGCTGTCGAGCCAGGTATTGCCTGCTTCGAACGACAGCCCCGCATAAGCGGGAAAGTCCAACACTCCTTCGCCACCGCGGCCGATGCGCCGCTGATAAATGAGCCGGCCGATGCCATAGTGCGGCCCGGCCAGGTAACCCGGCGGCAAGCCGGACAGCCGCAAGAAGCCACCCAGCGAGTAAAAATTCTCCGGTCGCGCGAACTCGGCGTCGGCCGTGGTGCCGCCCTCCAGCCACATGATCAACGTGTGGCGATCGAACGAGCGCGCCACCAGCCAGGACGTTTCGAACGCATCGAGATTTTCTTCCGAGCCGATGTTGGAGCGCTCGCCCCGCCACTGGAATTCGAACTGCTGACCGTGGCGTGGAAAGAAAATGCTGTCCAGCTTGTCGTAGGAGAAGCGAGCGAAGTAGCCGCCGCGATCGAACTCGTCCACCGGCAGCGTGGGATCGCCGATCAACACACGAGCGCGACCGGTGCCACGACGCATGCCGAGCCGCACTTCGCCCCAATTGGAAATCTCGCGCCCGAAGTCCAGGCCGCCTTGCAAGGTACGCACGCGATACTCGGCGAGCAGGTCGCGCCCTTGCAGTTGGAACACGCTGCGCTCTTCGAAATCGATGCTGGGCGCGATGAAATAACGGCTGGCCAGCGACAGCGGCTGATAGAACTCGGTGAACACCTTGGGGTTGTCGCCGATCTGCAAGTCGGTGAGCCATTCGGCGCCGAGGCCGTTCAACTCGGTGGAAATCAAGCGCAGCGCCGCGTTGTAGCGGCTGGTGCCCTCGAAGTTGTCTTCGAGATTCAAGCCGAACCGCACGTAATTCGGGCCCCAGCTCTTGCGCCGCAGGTCCAGCTCGAGCCCGGCGCGGCCGTCCTCTTCGATCAGGTTGTAATCGATGGACTCGAAGCGATCCAGCGCATACAGCGACTGCAACTGCTTGCGCACGCGATCAGAATCCATGGCCTTGCCGATCAGGTTGCTCATGGTCGCCTTGACCAGCGGGTCATATTCCATCGAGCGCGGATCGGCGCGCACGAACTCGACGGTCGGCAGACTGCTGTCCCGTGGATTGCGGGTCGCGAGGTATCGCAGATAACCCTCTTCGCTGAGCGCCAGCCTTTTCAGCGATGGAATCTCCTCTCTCGCGCCGGCCTCGCCGGCGCGCACTGCCTGCATCACCCGCCCGAAGTCCGCTGAGGGAAATCGACCCAGCGGCGGCTCGATGATGATGTCGCTCGGCCCGAGCAGCGCGCGTTGTTGGCGTGTGCGGCCGCGAATCAGGATGGCGAACGCCTGGTTGGTGATTTCGATGGGCGATTTCAGATCTTCGCTGGCGTACAGCGGGAAACTCACATCGACCACGATCAGCACGTCGACCTGCATCGAGCGCGCAATTTCTACGGGCAGGTTCTCCACCAGCCCGCCATCCACCAGCAGCCGGCCGTCGCGTTCGGCGGGCGCGAATACACCGGGCGCGGACATGCTGGCGCGCATTGCCGTGACCAGATCGCCGGAATCCATGATCACGGCCTCGCCGGTCTCGAGGTCCGTCGCGACCGCGCGAAACGGGATGGGCAAGCGATCGAAATTCGAAATCGCCGCCACCGGCAGCGACGCGCCACGCAGCACCTGCTCCAGCTTCTGCCCCTGAACGAGCCCGCGGGGTAGCGCAAAGCCCTGGTCGGTCAAGCCCAACGCATAACGCACCAGAAATTCCCTATCGTCCTGCTTGCGACGGTAGCCGAGCTCCTCGCGTGGCGGCCGATCGCGAAACGCGTCTTCCCAATTCACCGAGCGCAGCAGCTTTTCGATCTCCGCCACCGGCATACCCGAGGCGTACAGCCCGCCGACCACCGCGCCCATGCTGGTGCCGGCGATGGCGTCGATGGGAATGCGCATCTCATCGAGCACTTTCAACACGCCGACGTGCGCGGCGCCACGCGCGCCTCCTCCACTCAGGACCAGGCCGACACGGGGGCGAGCCTGTTCAGCGCTAGCAGCCAACGACGCTGATATCGACGACGCGCCGAGGACCAGCGCGATGAACATTGCGGTCAACGACGCAGGGAAGCGCCGCGCGCGGCATGCGAGTGGGGCCTTCATCCGGAAAGTATAGGGCAGAGCTTGTGAGGTCGAACCGTGGCCGATAGGCTTTTTGCATGTCGTCCGCCCGTCGCCCATTTGCAACGCCGCTTTGGCTCGCGCTAGCCATCCCGGTCATTGGCGAGCTGGCGGCGCTCAGCGCCGGCCCGGTACACGCCGATCCGCCGCGTCGCCGGCTCAACGATGCCAACGCTCAATGGCAGTACTACGGAGGCGATGCCGGCGGCATGCGCCACAGCGCCGCCAAACAGATCACGCGAGCAAACGTCGATCAACTGGAAATCGCCTGGACCTATCGCACCGGCGAACTCGGTGTCGGGTTCGTGCGCGCCGACAAATTATCCTTCGAAGCGACGCCGATTCTGGTGAGCGACACGCTGTATCTCAGCACGCCCACCAACATCGTGATCGCGCTCGCCGCCACCACCGGCAAATTTCGCTGGCGTTACGATCCAAAAATCCCCCGTCATCTGCACTATGCCGAAGCCACGTCGCGCGGCGTTTCGTGGTGGACCGATGAGCTCGCCACGCCGAACACTCCTTGTTCACAACGCATTTTCATCGGCACTTTGGATGCAAGATTGATTGCCGTGGATGCGCGCACTGGCGTGCCATGCGCGGACTTTGGGAACGGCGGCAGCGTCGATCTGGCAGCTGCGGCTCGCCCCACGAAACCTGGCGAATATCTGGTGACATCGCCGCCGGCTGTTTATCGCGATCTGATCATCGTAGGCTCGGCCATCGGTGACAATCGCGCCGTCGAACTGGAGCGCGGCATTATCCGCGCGTTCGACGCCCGCACCGGTCTGCAACGCTGGTCATGGGATCCGATTCCAACCAACACTGACGAAGCAAAAGCACGCGGCTGGACCGAAGAATCCGCGCGCAAAACCGGCGGGGCGAACGCCTGGTCCATGCTTTCCGTCGATGTCGGCCGCGGGCTGCTGTTCATTCCCACGGGCAGCGCAAGCCCGGACTTTTTCGGCGGCGAACGTCTCGGCGACAACAACTACGCCAACTCTCTCGTCGCCTTGCGAGCCAGCACCGGTGAGCTGGTCTGGCAGCGCCAGCTGGTCCATCACGATCTGTGGGATTACGACCTGGCCGCGCAGCCCATGCTGATCGACATCGATCGTGAGGGCAAAGCCATTGCCGCGGTGGTGCAGGCGACCAAGACCGGCATGCTGTTCGTGTTCGATCGCGAGACCGGCGAGCCGGTGTTCGAAATCGTCGAACGTCCGGTGCCAGTGTCGGATGTTGCAGGCGAGACAGCGTCGCCGACGCAACCGTTCCCCGCCACGCCGCCGCTGCTCTCGCACGCTGCGGTCACGCCCCAGGATGCGTGGGGCCTGACGATGTTCGATCGTGCCCGCTGCCGCGATCTCATCGGCAAATATCGCTCGGAAGGGTTGTTCACGCCGCCGAGTCTGCAAGGAACGATTCTGTCGCCGAGCTTCGTCGGCGGCGTGAACTGGGGCGGTCTGGCGTTCGATCCCGAGCGGCAGCTCGTCCTGGCTCCGGTCAACCACGTCCCCATGGTGGTGACATTGGTGGCGCGCGACGAGCTCAAACCCATGCGCGACTCCGGCAGTTTCCTTGATTCCGAGTTCGCCAATCAGGCCGGCGCTGCATACGGCATGCGTCGCGAAATGCTGGCCTCGCCGTTTGGCCTGCCCTGCACGGCGCCGCCCTGGGGAACCCTGGCCGCGGTCGATCTGCGGCGCAATGAGATCCGCTGGCAGGTCACGTTGGGCTCGACGCGCGATCGCACGCCCTGGTTCGTGCCGTCGCGGACCATCGGCATGCCCAATATGGGGGGGCCGATCGTCACGGCGGGCGGACTGGTGTTTATCGCCGCGGCCACCGACAATTATCTGCGCGCTTTCGATATCGAGACCGGTCGCGAGCTTTGGAAGGGTCGATTACCGGCGGGCGGCCAGGCAACTCCCATGACTTACGAGCTTGCCGGGCGTCAGTTTGTAGTGATTGCGGCCGGGGGACATGGCGGGCTGAAAACCAAGCAGGGCGACTACGTCATCGCCTTCGCACTGCCGCCGGCCGATTGACGACGCTTCAACAACGGGTTTCATCATGCGTGGATTGCGCTTCGGTTCGACGGCCCTGCTGAGCTGCACGGCGCTGGGTCTGGTCACGGTTCAGGCCGCAGAGCGAGATCCGGCAAAACGAGTCGAGGAAGTCGTGGTCACGGGCCTGCGCCAGCCGGAACAGCTGCGCGACTTCGCCGGCAGCATCTCGCTGGTCAAGGCCGAGGACGTGACCCTGGTCGGCTCCACTCATCACAACGAAATCCTGAATCGCGCGCCGGGCGCGATGATCCAGCGCAACAGCGGCCAGGAAAGTCTCACGGCGATTCGTTCGCCGGTTTTGAGCGGCCCGGGCTCGTGCGGCGTGTTCCTGTTTCTCGAGAACAGCGTGCCGATCCGCCCTACCGGCTTTTGCAATGTGAACGAGCTGTTCGAGGTGAACAGCGAACAGGCCGGCTCCATCGAAGTGCTGCGCGGACCCGCCGGTGTGCTCTACGGTTCGGGCGCGATGCATGGCGCGATCAATATCATCACCGCCGCGCCGGCTGATCTGCCAGCGCGCAGCCTGGCGCTCGAAGGCGGGCCGGACGAGTACTATCGCGGCAAGCTCGGCCTGAGTCACACGGGCCAGGCGACCGACATCGGCGGCGTCGTGGTTGCGACTCATGACGGCGGCTGGCGCGCCAGCTCGGGAATCGACGAGCAGAAGTTGAATATCGGCCTCGTGCATCGTCGCGGCGACGCGCTGCTTGGTTTGAACCTGGCGGCCACCAACCTGGAACAGGAAACCGCGGGATTCATCCAGGGCTTCAACGCGTATCGCAACGAGACGATCGCCGAATCCAATCCCAATCCGGAGGCCTATCGAGATGCGTATGCGGTGCGGCTCACGGGCAGTTATGAACAACCGTTGAGCGAGCGAGTGCAGCTGTCCGTGCGTCCCTACGCTCGCTATTCACGCATGGATTTCATACAGCACTTTTTGATCGGCAAGCCGTTCGAAGAGAACGGTCAGGAATCGATGGGCGTGTTGACGGCGCTGGACATCACTGCCTTCAACAACACGCGCCTGCTGACCGGTGTCGATGTCGAATTTGCACAAGGCTTCCTGAAAGAAACACAGCCCGGCCCCGCGACCGATGGCGCGCCCGCGGCCAACGCCATCCGTCCGGCGGGCAAGCACTACGATTATCAAGTCGACAGCCGGGTGGCGGCGATGTACGGACAGATCGAGCAACCGTTCGCGCAGCGGTGGAAAGCCATTGGCGGCGTGCGTTACGAGTATGTCGATTACGACTATGACAATCGGATGATCAGCGGCAACACCGCCGACAACGGTACGCCCTGCGGCGCTGCTGGCTGTTTGTTCAATCGCCCGGCGGATCGCAGCGACAACTTCGACAATGTGACATCCAAGCTGGGGCTGAGCTATGAAGTGGCCCCGGATCACACCTTATATCTGACCGCCACGCGCGGTTATCGCGCGCCCGACACGAGCGAGCTGTATCGACTGCAGCGACAACAATCGGTGGCGGATCTGGATTCGGAACGTCTGGACAGCTTCGAGCTGGGCGCGCGCGGCGCGTTCGGGCTGTTGAGCTATTCGCTGGCCGGCTTCCAGATGGACAAGGAGAATGTGATCTTCCGGGACGCGAACGCTTTCAACGTCAGTGACGGCCGCACCGAGCACGAAGGCGTCGAATACGAGTTCGCATGGCAGCCCATCGAGTCCCTGTCACTGGCGCTGGCAGGCACTTACGCCAAGCACACCTACGACTTCGATCGCGTCGTCGAGCAGGGCGAGACCATCGTTGCCGGTCGCGATGTGGACACCGCGCCTCGTCATATCAACACGGCGCGACTCAACTGGAGTTTCCTGCCGGCGGCCGCGGCGGAGCTGGAATGGGTTTCGGTCGGCAGTTACTTCGTCGACGCATCGAATAACAACAAGTACGGCGGCCACGACCTGCTGAACCTGCGCGTGAGTTGGCGCGCCACCGAGAACTGGCGCGCCATCGCTCGTCTGAACAACGTGACCGACCGCGCCTATGCCGATCGCGCCGACTTCGCCTTCGGCAACTATCGTTACTTCCCCGGCCGCGGCCGCACGCTGTTCGTCGAACTGCGCTACGAAACGGACTGATCGCCAAAGCTGAAGAGCTCAGCCAGGTCGACGCTCACGTCCAGCGAGGGCACGACCAACGTTCCCGGCGCTCGCGTGGACACCTGCTCCACGAATGCTCCGCCATGCGGTGCGCTGTAGCAGTCGAGCTGTGTCACGCCGAGATCCACCAGCCACGCATCCTGCACGCCGTACGCAGCATACAGTGGCATCTTGACTTCACGATCGTACAGCCAGGTGCTGTCACTCACCTCGATCACCAACAGCACGTCGCGCGCGGTCGGGTGGGCATCCCGATAACGTCCGCGCCGCGGCCGCGCCAGAATGAGATCGGGCTGCGGCTCCGTGTGGCGATTCAGCCGAAGGGGATATTGTTCCAGGACCAGCGCACCCTCGCCCACCACTTTCATCAGCTGATCACGCAGCCATGCGACCGTGGCCGCGTGCCGACATCCCATCGGAGGCATATGGTAGATCTCTCCTTCGATCAGCTCGGTCCGCGCATCCGGCTCGAGCAAGCCGACCTCGGCCATGCGGTAGTACTGCTCGACCGAAAACCGGTGTGGGCAGTGCACGCTGTCGCTGATTGCGTTGGTAACCATGTGGGAAAGACCTTAGCAGCGGCGCTATGGCGCGAAACGGGCCGATGTTTTGGCGATTCACCTGGAAATGCAACAACTATTCAGCACGGAACAGTGTAGGAGGCGGATTTCGATCCGCGGCCTTTCCGCGCATCGCTCTCCGCGCGTTGCGCGCGGAAACAAAGAGGCCCGGCGAAGCCGGGCCTGACAAATCAACAGCGCAAGAAAAATCAAAGAATGCTTTCGAAGGCGATCGAGCCGTCCAGATTCGCGGAGCCGAGCGGCCCGGCGTACGATCCCTTGTCGCCATGCAATGCCATGTAATTGAGCAGCACGGTCTCCACCAGCAGGTTGACATTGTTGGCCGCAGGGCTGCTGCTGGTGACCACGTCGCCACCCGCAGTGTAATAACCAAGCTGCTGATGACGCGCGGCTCGTGGGGTACCGGCCTCGAGCAACGTGGCGCGGCCGGTGGGGCTGAACACGAGGAAGAAGGAAGCGGCGGTTTGCTGATTGTCGCCGGTCCATTCGCCCTTGCCACGGCCGCCCATCGAATCGTCGACTCGACCATTCGATGACACCGAGCCGTCGCTGAAAACGTAGATCATCAAAGGCACATCGAGCCGTGCCGCGTACTCCAGGCACGCACCGATGCAACGGCCAGCACGCAGATCGCGCGCTTCACCCGTGGCCCGCTCGCCCGTGTGATAGTCGAAGCCGCCCATGGTGATGGTGCCGGCGCCGGCATTGCCTCTGACCACCAGTTTCATCACCGACGCGGTCTTCTGAAACTCGCCGTCGCCGCCGAAATTGGCGCCGAACAACTCGGTGATGATCGTGTCTTCGCGCGGGTCGAGATCGCCGGGGCCGCTGAACTGATCGACGGTGTCGGCGGTCTTGAGATACGCGCAGCGGAACAGCCTTTTCACCTCGGCATCCTCGCTCAAGCGGGTATCGACGCGACCGAGCTTGTGCTCGGTGAGTCGATACATGGCCTCGAGCGTACGGACGGTGTCGTCCTTGCTGAGAATGGTGGCGACATCGCCGGTGTCGACCAGGCCGGTCACGTCGCTGGCGCGATCGATCTTGGTGGGTCGGAACTGCGGGTCGATGTGCAGGGCCGGCGCCATGGAGTTGCCGCCGGACTCGGAATTCTGCGAGCCGATCAAATTGAGCAACTTGCCTTTGACGCCATACCGGGCCAGGGCGTACATCGGATTGTGCGGGTTGTTGCCGGTGTCGTTCTCCGAACGGGCGGCGATCACCGCGCCGTTGACCCGATCGCGCGTGGTCTGGGTGGTCATCTCGATCATGCCGCGCAGGAACGCGCTGTCGGTGTGAAACGCCAGGCCGAACTGCGTGTCGATGAAATTGGTTTGCGAGTTGTTCGGCAACATGTTGCCGGGCAGGCCTTGCTTCGCATAACCCTGCGTGCTCAGAAAGTCGAGCTGTCCGCCCTGCTGTCCCACCAGCACGTTCGAGCCGGCGATGTTCGCGCCGCCCGCCAGGTCGAAACAGATGAACGGAATCTTCTGATCGCCGAGGCCGGTCAAACCGCACTCCACGGCGTCGGGGTCCAGATTGGGATCGAGCTCCGCCCTGGCCCGGCGGGGCAACAGGCCCAGCGCCGACGGCACGACCACCGTCGCGGCGCCGGTCGTGAAGCCCTGCGCCAGAAAGTCGCGACGAGTTACCGGACGCTTGTGCGCACCGTGCTTCAACGGCTCGTTCAGGCCCAGAGCACGTTTGCGTCGTGATTTGATGATGAACATGCAACTGCCTCTTACTGAACCAGGGTCGCGGCGCTGCCGAGCGCGGCGCCGCACGCCGCCTTGATCACATCGGCCGTGCGCGTGTCGCTGCAGGCACTCGAGCTACACAAGGTCATGACCAGACCGCCCACGGCATCGTTGAATTCCGCGTCGGTCGGCTGAGCGGTGCCGCTGCCGATCGCCTTTTCGTGCAGCCGCGCGATCAACGCCTCGCCGTTCGCGTTCAGCGACGCGCCGCTGGTGAGAGCGCCCGAGAAGTTCACGCTTGGCCCGAAGAACGCGTCGCGCAGCGACACGTTGTTCACCATGACGTTGCAATAAGTCAGCGCCAGCTGCGCCACCGCGGTTTGATGCGACGACAGGTAGCCTTGCACGTCATGCACCGCCGGCAGCGACTGACGCACGTTGTTATATGAGCGCTTCACATCGGCCTGGTTGGGATCCACACCCGTGATCGAAGCCATGGTCGCGTTGATCGCGTCGAACAGCTTCACGCCGATGTCGGAGCTCGGAGCTGCCAGCACCGGCGGCTGTCGCGTACCGGCGGTGTACTTGGTGCATTGGTCCAGCGCCGTGCCCAGCTGATCGAAGCACAGGAAGAACTGGTCGAACTCGGGGCCGCGCTCCAGCGGCACGATGGTGCCGATCGAGGACAGCAGCTGGCCGGTCTCCGGCGAGTACTGATCGTCGCTGATCACAGTTTCGAGCGGACGATAAGCCTGACCCACCGCCGCTTCCACGCCGTTGACGCCGATGCGCATGCTACGCAGCGGGATGCTGCCCGGCCTCGCTTGCGCGTCGAGGCTGATGAACTTCGGACTGGTGAACAGATAGCCGAAGCTGTCGTACTGCGTGGCCTCGAACATGATGTACGCGCGCGGCACGTCGATGAGATGGGACACGCCGAACAGCAGGAAGAACTTCTGCCCGACGCCGGCCTCGAAATTCTGCTGGATCTGCTGCAGGTTCAGCGCGCGATTGTGAATCGCCACCAGGCGCACCACGCCCTGCCATTGACGGTCGCCGCTCACCTCGTTGCCGAGCACGAAGGCGAAGCTGTTGTCCCACGAGTCGAGAGTGCCGCCACCGGCGCCGTCCATGTCACCCGTGAACTCGCCGTTCACATAGATGCGGCGGCCGTTCACCGGATCGAACGTCATGACCACGTGCTGCAACGAAGCCTGCAAGCGCTCGGCGGCGTCGGCGGTGGCCAGCTTGATCTCGCCGTTGCCGTTCGTCTCGCTGCTGCGATTGAAGAACTCGTAGTTGTACAGGTTCTGGCCGAGGGTGAAGTTGCGCGCCGTGGTGCTGCCGGAATAGCTGATGATGCGAGCGTCTTCCTGCGTCACGTTACCAGGCACGACCCACGCCTCGAGCGAATATTCGCCGGTCGCGGTGATCAGCTGATGGAATTTGCGGCTGGTGGTGGTCGAGGCCTGCGCCTTGCCGCCGCGGATGTTGATGCCGTAGCCGCCCACCCAGGTCACGTCGCCGGACAGATTCAGATCGGCGGCGGGCGCGACGCCGCTGGTGTCGTAAGCGACCGCGCCCTGGCCGGTCTTGAACTCATACAGCGCGATCAGCGCACTCTCGTAACGGTTGCCACCGCTTGCGAGCGTGCCGTCATACAAAGTGACCGCGTTGCTCAGCATGCCCGGAGGCGTGTCCTCGGTGTCGATCTGATCGGCCATCGCCCGGATCAGATCCTCGAGCTCGCGCGCGTCGGCTGCGCAATCGTTGAAGCAGTTGTGCTGCTCGTTGCGCAGACGAATCACGAAGCGCGACGCCGCCGGATTCTCCAGATTGATCTTGGGAATGGAGGCGAGATACGCCTCTTTGAACGCATCCGAGTTGTTGTTCGCATCGGTCGGGGCCGTGCCCTGGGCGAAGTAAGGCGTCTGCGCGGTGGCCGAGTTCGCCTGATGGCAACCCGAGCACCACTGGTCGAGCTTGGCGTACACCGGCCCGAACAACGCGGGCACGTTGACATTCGGATCGTCCGGCGCGGGGAAGCGCTTGCTACCGCCCGGCGTGACGACCGGCGGCTCTTCCAACTGGATCTGTCGACCACCGGTGCCGCTCGCACCGACCCAGTCGCCGATCCAGCGCGTCAGAATGGCGGCGCACGCGCCCGGATCCGGCAGCCAGCAGTTGTGACCGCCAGCGACCTTGGTGACGAGGGGCGACTGCGCCGGCATCTCGCGATTGACCACGCCGCTGGCCTGTTGATAAGCCTGATTCACATCGTCCGAGCGCGCGAACGTCGGCGCCTGGCCGCCGGCGTTGTGACAGCTGCCGCAACGATCGCCGGCCCGCACGTTTTCCCAGAACGCGACGCGGAATGCCTGAATGTCCGAAGTGGCGGGCGGCGGACCGTTATAGGTCGGGCCTGCACTGGGACCATCGGTGATCGGATTGGTGGCCGTGCCCGAGCCGCCACCGCAACCCGCCAGAGCAACCATGCCTAACGTCGCCAGCGCGGCGAACCGGGTCAGCCTGTGACGCATGCCGAGAGTCCCGCTGAATGAGTGAGCGCGCATTTGTTTCTTGATGCTCATGTAATCCATTAGGGCTGCGGGCTCGCGCAGAACGCGGCCGTCTCGGCGAAGACAGTGCGCAGACTGCCGCCGCCGTTGGTGAAGCGCTCGGCGATGTCCTCGACCGCCGTGGCTTCCTGTGTGCTCGCTGGCGAGCGGAAGCAGACCTTGCGGAACACTTTCTCCGCCTGGCACTGAGCGAACGCGCCGCTATAGGCGAGCTCCTGTCCCATGCTCTTGGCGCCGTTGCCGCTGCCCGGCAGATCGGCCCACCCGAGCACGTTCACGTCGTTGCGACCGGGCAGGCGCATGCGGTTCTCCCAGGCGTCGTTCGGCGTGACGTAGCCGGGCTTGAAGTTGTCCTGATTGATCAGGTACTTCGGCTGCACCTGTCCAGGCGTGTACACCAGCCGCCCGAGCGTCTCGTCGAAGTCGTAGTACGCGAATGCCTGCGCCATGGAGTCCATGACCGAGTGGCAGCCGATGCAATTGTTGTTGAACACGCTGCTGTCGCCGCCCGGGCTGCGAGTCACGTCCTGGCGGATGCGATCGGGTGGCTTGGTGATATCCGCGATCTGTTCCATGTCGCGGCACAGGTGGTTCAGCATGGTGAAGCGAAACATCGCGCGGTTGGTGCCGTCGATGAAGAACGCCTCGGCGCCGGCGCGCGATGTGATCACGCCGGCGGTCGCGCTGGAGGGCAGGCCGTTCAGCGAAGACTGCGCGGTACGTTGCAGGGTGCGCAGGTCGACGTTGTTACTTTCCAGCGCTTCGTAATGAGCATTGCTGGTGGGTGAATACGGCGTCACGCCAGTGCCGATATACACCACGTCGTCGAACAACACCTGGCGGAAGTCGGCGTCGTCCTTGACCAGGCCGATCACCGTGGCGGTGTAATCATTGAGCGGCGCGAACACGCTTTGATCGCGATTGGTCCACGGCGCGGCGAAGTTCTTCAGCGTGACGCTGTAGAAGTTCCGCGAATGCAGCTGCCCCGGGTCGATGATGAAATGGGCAGTGGCCGTGAGGCCGCTGTCCTCGATCATGTCTTCCAGCTGAGTGAGCAGCCCCTCGGACGGCGGCGTACCGGTGAGCCGCTCGTACATGCGCCGCGCCTGGGCGCGTTCGGTTGGACCGGCGAGCGCCTGTTGTCCCCACGCCAAGCTCGTCACCGCCGCAGCCAATGCGACTGCTCGAGCGAGCGGCGAGGTTCCGTTGCTTCGTTTCATGTTGCTCATGCAGCTCATCCGGGGCAGGAGATCTACTCTCGGCATCGCCCACGATTACTGAAATTGGATTGCCTGGAGACCGCCCGCCGTATGCCTTCAAAGTCAGCGGTCCTCTGACAGTGGTGGCGGACTATACGGTCGCCTTTTCAGGCGGTTAACTGTCTCAATCGCCATACGTCGCGCGGCGGAGACACTGCCGCGCGCTTCGCGCGCGCGTGTAGTCTCGCCGCCACGATGCGCAGTCCGTCGGCCACCGTTCGTCCAGGGCGCCATTGATATCGACTCGATCACAGCGGGAATGTGAGGCGCTTCACGCAATGCCGCGATGCTCTGCCAATGTGTCAGCAGAATCAGGGAATATCGCGCTCGCTTGTGACTCGCTTAACGGATCGCGAAATATGTCGCGTCGAAGATGGCGCCCGCCGACCGCAGCGCATCGCCTGCAATCATTTTTGTCGATCGATGCGACCAATCCGGAGTAACGCTTCAATGAGTCATCAGGCGCAAGACGCGTCGAATCGAGCCACCGTGCGCAACGGCGCCGCGGTGCTCCTCATGAGCGCCATTGCGGCTTTGCTGAGCGGCTGCGACAGCGGCAGCGGCGGCACCGATGTGACCATCGGCAGTGGCCAGAACATGGATCCCGTGACACTGGATTTCCCGGTGTTCTATGTGAAGCGGCCGGTGCCCGATCCTGAAGACGACGAACTGGCGAACGCCGACGCGCGCGAGCTGCTGCGCTTCGAGATCGGCGCCGATCTGTTCATGCGCGATCGTGCTTCCACTTCCGCGCCGGAAGTGAACCTGACGGGCGAGCTCACCGAGGGCCTGGGCGACATCCGCGACGTCGACGTGAATTACGACGGCACCAAGGTGGTGTTCTCGATGCGCGCGCAGTTCATCGAAAACGCCGACGAGGAAGATCAACCCACCTGGAACATCTGGGAATACGACGTGCCCAGCCGCCAGCTGCGCCGGATCATCCAGTCCGATATCGTGGAGGAAGAAGGCCACGACATCATGCCGCACTACCTGCCCGACGGCAGGATCGTGTTCAGCTCCACCCGTCAGCAGCGCTCGCGCGCCATCCTGCTCGATGAGAACAAGCCGCAGTTCGCGGCGCAGGACGAGAACGACAACGAGCCCGCGTTCGTGCTGCACGTGATGGACGAGGACGGCACCAACATTCAGCAGATCTCGTTCAACCAGAGCCACGACCTGGATCCGGCGGTGCTCGCCGACGGCAGGATCGTGTTCACGCGCTGGGAACATCACATCGACGACAACCAGTTCGATCTGTACACCGTCAATCCCGACGGCTCGGATCTGCAGCTGCTGTACGGCGCCAACAGTCATCAGACCGGCTCTCCCACGCCGCCGCCAAACAGCACGCCAAGCGTCATTCAGTTTCTGAGTCCACGCCCGCTGCAGGACGGCCGGACGCTGGCGCTGATCCGCCCGTTTCAAGGCACGGGTGAAGGCGGCGATCTGGTGTTGATCGACACCAATACCTACGTCGACAACACGCGCGCCGCCACAGCCGCCAACATCGGAATGACCGGCCCGGCGCAGACACGCGCACTGCCTACCGATGTGCGCACGATTCCAGGACCTTCGCCTGGCGGCCGGTATCGCACGGCTCAGCCATTGTTCGATGGCACCGGACGGCTGCTGGTCAGCTGGTCGCAATGCCGCCTGATCGAAGACAACCGCATCGTTCCCTGCACCAGCGAACGCTTGCAGAACCCCAACGCCGTCGAAGCGCCGCCGCTGTATGGCATCTACGTGTACGACACGCGCGAAAACACTCAACGGCCCATCGTCGTACCGCAGGAAGGCTTTATCTACACCGAAGTGGTCTCCGGCTCGCAACGCACGCTGCCACCGGTCATCCTCGACCGCGTGGCCGGCGTGGACTATCCGCAGCAACTGGAGGATGAAGGCGTCGGCGTGCTGAACATTCGCAGCGTCTATGACATCGATGGCGTGGACACCGCCCCCGGTGGCATTCAGACAGTGCGTGATCCGCTGAACCCGGGCTATGCCACGCGGCCTGCGCGTTTCCTGCGGGTCGAGAAAGTGGTTTCGATTCCAGACAACGACACGCGCAACTTCTCAGCGACGGCCTTCGGTCCGAACCGCTCGCTCGGCATGCGCGAGATCCTGGGTTATGCGCCCATCGAGCCGGACGGCTCGGTGAAGGTCAAAGTCCCCGCCGATGTAGCGTTTTCGATCAGCGTGCTGGATGCGGCTGGCCGTCGTCTTGGCGGCGCGCTGGGCGGACGTCACACCAACTGGCTGCAACTGAAGTCGGGTGAGCAAGTGACTTGCAACGGCTGCCACAACGGCAACCCGACGCCGCCAGTGGCGCATGGTCGCAAAGGCATGACGGATTCGGTGAACCCCGGCGCGCCCACCACCGGCAGCCCTTTCCCGAACACCAATCCGGCCCTGTTCGCCGACGCCGGCGAAACGATGGCCGAAACACGCGCCCGCGTCATGTGCGGCGGCGCCTGCTCGCTCAGCGTCGACCTCGCCTTCAGGGATTACTGGCTGGCGGCCCCGCCGGCGAACAATGAAGTGGATGCGTGTTATGCGTCCGGGCCGAACAACGTACTGATCAACCCGGCGGACACCACGGCGCGCTTCACTTGCGCTAACACATTGCCAACCGGCGCAGCCGCTCCGGTCAATCTGGCCTGCCGCGCCAATCTCACCAGCCTGTGCCGCATCACCATCCACTATGAACAGCACATTCATCCGCTGTGGGGAGTGGACCGGTTCGTCGATCGCGATGGTGTCGCCGGACCGGATCTGGACCCGGTGACCAACCAGCCCATCAACAACAAGTGCAACAGCTGTCATGCGCCGGTAACCACGGCTGGCATGGTGGCCCCGGCGGCGGGCCAGTTGAATCTCGCCGACGGTCCGTCCGAAGCGCAGCCGCTGCATTTCAATTCCTATCGTCAGCTGCTGTTCGCGCACCGCGCGCAGCGAGCGAACGACGCCAATACGGCGCTCGAGGACATCTGCGATCAGTTCCAGGTGGATCCGGTGACCATGGTGGAAACCTGCGTCGCCTTCCGTCAGGTGCCGCCGACCATGAGCGCCGGCGGCGCGCGTGCGTCCTCACGCTTCTTCGACAAGATGCAAAGCACCGGTGGCACGATCGACCATAGCGACTTTATGTCACCAAGTGAGTTACGCTTGCTGTCCGAATGGTTGGACATCGGCGCGCAGTATTTCAACGACCCGTTCACCGCCCCGGAGAATTGATGTCTCGGTCGCTCACGCCGCTTACGTGCCTATGGATTCTGTTGCTGTTCGCGGCGGGGGCCCACGCGGATGACCAGAGCAAGGACTCGACCGACGATCGGTTCGAGCCCGATGCGCACAAGATCCTGATCGCCGACCCGTTCATCGAGCTGCACACCGGTCCGGGTCGCGGCTATCCGGTGTTTCATGTCGTAGAGCGCGGCCGCGAAGTGCAACTGGTGAAGCGCCGCACCGACTGGTTTCAGCTGCGCACCGATCAGGGCGTCGAAGGCTGGGCGCCGCGCGAGCAGATGATCGCGACCCTCGAGCCCACCGGCGAGCCGCTCGATCTGCAGGAACCGGCGCGCGAGAACTATATGAGCCGCCGCTGGCAAGGCGGCATCATGGGCGGCGATTTCGACGGCGCGAGCGAGGTGGCCCTGTTCGGCGGTTACGCGTTCAGCGACAACCTGTCGATCGAGCTCACCCTCACGCACATTCTCGGCGAGTTCTCCAACGGCTACAGCGCCACCCTCGGGCTGATGCATCTGTTCGCGCCGGAGTGGCGGCTGTCGCCTTACTTCACGCTCGGCACGGGCATTCTGTACACCGAGCCGAAGTCGAACCTGGTGCAGTCCATCGATCGCGACGACCAGATCGGCTACGTCGGCGGCGGCCTGCAGTTTTATTTGACGCGTCGTTTCATGTTGCGCTCGGAATATCGCCACAACATCGTGTTCACGAGCCGCAACGATAACGAGGAAGTGGACGAATGGAAGTATCTCGGTTTCGCGTTCTTTTTCTGAGCCTGCTGGCCGTCACGGTACTGCCAGGGTGCTCCATGATGGGTGGTCGCGATGATGACCGCCCCGAAGCCGTTGCGCCCGCCGCGAATGCCCAGCCGGTCACCGGCGAGCCGGATCAGCGGCCCATCATCGATCCACAAGTGGAGCGTCGTGAGATCCGACGCGCGCGCATCGATACGGAAGATTTCGAGCTCGGCGCCTACGTCGGCGTGCTGAGCATCGAAGATTTCGAAAGCAACGTGGTCTACGGCGCGCGGCTCGCGTATCACCTCACCGAAGATTTCTTTCTGGAAGGTACGCTCGGCCAATCGCGGGCCGGACGCACCAGCTACGAGAATCTGTCCGGCTCGGCCGATCTGCTCGACGACGACGATCGCGACTACACCTACTACGCGCTGTCGATGGGCTGGAACGCCCTGCCCGGCGAAATCTTCGTCGGCAAGAACCGCGCGTACAACAGTGCGTTTTATCTGATCGCCGGCATCGGCAGCACCACGTTCGCCGGCGACGATCGCTTCACCGTGAACGGCGGCTTCGGCTACCGCGTGCTGCCGGCGGACTGGATAGCGGTGCACTTCGACGTGCGCGACCACATCTACGACATCGACATCCTGGGCGAAAAAAAGATCGTCAATAATCTAGAAGCGCATCTCGGTTTGTCGATTTTCTTCTGAGCGACGATATCTCCTGGGACATTGTTTTGTCACAGCTGTCATAGAGGATCGTCACTGATGTCGATGGGCAAATGGATTCGCGCGGCGGCGCTGTGCGGCGCGCTGGTCGCGTCTTCGCTGGTGAGCGCCAGCTCCAGCGTCGCTCCCAACTTCACCCTGCCGTCGCGAGCTGGCGACAATGTGTCGCTGGAACAGCTCAAGGGCAAAGTGGTGATGCTGAACTTCTGGGCCAGCTGGTGCGGTCCGTGCCGCACCGAGATGCCGCTTCTCGAACAGATGCACAAGCGCTACAGTGCGCTCGGCTTCACCCTGGTGGGCGTGAACGTGGAAGCGAACACGGCCGACGCTGAACGCTGGTTGCA
Organism: Steroidobacter gossypii; assembly: GCF_016801985.1. Taxonomy (GTDB): domain Bacteria; phylum Pseudomonadota; class Gammaproteobacteria; order Steroidobacterales; family Steroidobacteraceae; genus Steroidobacter; species Steroidobacter gossypii. The sequence continues at coordinate 360,720 of NZ_JAEVLS010000005.1, forward strand.
GGACACGCCGGTGTCCTTCCCGGTGCTGTTCGATCGCGACAGCAAGGTCAGCAAGCTGTACGACGTGAACGCCATGCCGAGCACGGTGTTCATCGATCGCAAGGGCAACATCCGTTATCTGCACAAGGGCTACAAGCCCGGCGACGAAGGCGAGTATCTGAATCAGATCCGCGCCTTGCTGAAAGAGTAGTAGAGGTCCCCCGTGGCAAAAGGAATCGCGGTCAAGTTGGCGCTGGCAATAGCGCTGGTGTCTGGCCTCTCCGCCTGCGGCAACATCGAGCCGTGGGTGAAGCCCTACGAGCGTCAGCAGCTGGCCGATCCCATCATGGTCGCGAATCCTCATCCCATCTCGTCCGCCTATATCGATCACGTTTGGGAAGCTCGTGAGGGCGCGCGTGGCGCGCTCGGCGGTGGCGGCGGCGGTTGCGGTTGTAACTGAGACGACGCATGACCTCGCTGTTCGCAAAGTTCTCGATGCGTGTGCTGAGCGCGGCCGCCGTGTTCGCACTGCCGGTCGGCGCAGTGGCTGCCGTGCTGCCGGACGATCGCGCCGACGCGCTGTATCACCGCTACGAAGGCGGCGGCGTGACCATTCAAGGTCCGTCGGTGCTGGTGCGCAAGAAGATGGCGGAGAAGTACGCCGTCAGCGCCAACTACTACCAAGACATGATCACCAGCGCCTCCATCGACGTCGAAGTGAGCGGCGCGAGTGAATATAAGGAAGAGCGCGATCAATACAGCCTGGGCTTCGAGTATCTGCGCGGCAAGACCACATACAACCTCGGCTACACCAACAGCGAAGAAAACGACTACGAAGCCAACACTGCCAGCTTCGGCCTCAGCCAGGATCTGTTTGGCGATCTGACCACCATCACCATGGGGTTCTCGCGCGGCTCGGACAAGGTGCGCAACTCCACCGATCCGAGCTTCGAGGAGGACATCGATCGCTGGAGCTATCGGGTCGGCGTGTCGCAGATCCTGACCAAATCGCTGATCAGCTCGTTGAACTTCGAAGTGATTACCGACGAAGGGTTCCTGAACAATCCCTATCGCTCGTATCGGTACGTGAACCCGACCGACCCTCGTTTGTTCGTGCTGGAGCAGGAGATCTATCCGCGCACGCGCACGAGCAACGCGGCCGCGCTCAATGCGCGCTACTTCCTGCCCTATCGCGCGGCGGTGTATGGCGGCTACCGCTTCTTCACCGACACCTGGGGCATTCGGGCCGACACGTTCGAGCTGGGGTACATCCATCCGATCCAGCCGCAGTGGACTTTGGAAGCGCGGGTTCGTTACTACCAGCAGGACAACGCGGATTTTTATTCCGACCTGTTCGACCGCGTGAACCAGCAGAACTTCCTGGCGCGCGACAAGGAGCTGTCGACCTTCAACAGCGTCGCGTTCCGTATCGGCGCGAGCTACGAGTTCGCTCAGAGCGGCTGGCGCTTCGTGAAGAGGGGCTCGTTGAACCTGTTCTACGATCGCATCGAGTTCAAATACGACGACTTCCGCGACGCGCGCTTTTCGCGCCTGCCGTCGAGCGATCCCAATTTCCGTCCCGCGGGCAGCGAACCGCTGTACGAGTTCGGCGCCAACGTGATCCAGGCGTTCGTGTCGATCTGGTTCTAGTGCGCCCGAAGTCGCGCCTGTCGGTAGTCACAGCTGTCGCCAGCATCGGCTCGTTGCTGGGCTCGGCGGCTGTCCTCGCCGCTGACGAGTTCGATATCGGAGAGGTCGCAAACCCGGTGCCGCGCGGGCCGAACGTCGATCCGCCGTTCTCGGTTCGCGACCAGAATCCACTGCTTGCCGGCTTCGGCCTGCCAGTCGCCATGCCTTCGCGCAGGGGGCGCGAATTCGGCGCGAGCCTGGATATTTCCTGGGGCAGCACGGCGCTGACGCAGGAAGTCGGCGATGAGGCCGTCCTCCTCGATGCCGAAACGCGCGAAGCGCGCGTGACGCTGCAAGGCCCGCTTTCGGATCGCTTCGCCTGGCAGCTGCAACTTCCCTATCGATACACTGGCGGCGGCAATCTCGACAGCTTCATCGACAGCTGGCACGACTTCTTCGGACTTGCCGAAGGCGCTCGCCCGCTGCTGCCGAGAGATCAAACAAACATCGTGTACGCACGCTTGGGCGCGCGGCAGCTCGACATGCGATCGTCGGCGAGCGGCGTGGCGGATATTCAGGCGGCGCTTGGTTATTCCGTTCTCGATTCGTCCGACACCCACGTCATGACCTGGCTCGCGGTCGAACTGCCCACCGGCGACGAATACAAGCTCACCGGCAACGATGCCACGGATGTTTCGTTGGTGCTGGCGGCCCAACGTCGCCTCGGCCAGCGCTGGGTGGCGTTCGGCCAGGTGGCGGGAAGCTGGCTCGGCGAGAGCGACCTGCTGCCGATCGAGCAACGCGACGTTGTATGGAGCGCGATGGCCGGCGTGAGCGTGCGGACCTGGGGAGGTTTATCGCTGAAGGCGCAGCTCGATGCCCATACGGCGGCTTATGACAGCAAGCTGGACATTCTGAATGAGGCCGTGGTGCTGACCGTGGGAGGTCACATCCGGTTTCCCTTTGGCCAGCTCGATCTGGGCGTCAGCGAGGATCTCGCGGTCGAGCACTCGCCCGATGTCGTGTTCCTGATCGGCCTCAAGCAGGCTTGGTAGGCGGAGCGCGCTCAGCGCTCCAGCGTCTCGCACACCGCTTTCAACACCGTCAGTCGCGCTTGTTTCTTGTCGTCCGCGCCGACAATGGTCCACCTCGCATCGTCCGCGTCGGTGCGCTGTATCATTTCCGCGGCGGCTGATTGATAGGCGTCGTAATAGCGACGGTTCGTCCAATCCTCGCGATCCACTTTGAAACGTTTCAACGGATCTTCGTCGCGAGCCTTGAAGCGGCGCAACTGTTCTTCCTTGCTCACGGACAGCCAAAACTTCGCCACGAGCAAACCATGCTCGGTGAGCTGGCGCTCGAACTCGACGATCTCCGCATAAGCGCGCTGCCAGTCCGCTTCGGGCGTGATACCGCGAACGCGCTCTACCAGCACACGCCCATACCAGGAGCGATCGAAAATGGCGATCGTGCCCTTGGGAGGAATGTGACGCCAGAAGCGCCACAGATAGGGATATAACAACTCTTCAGGTGTCGGCGCGGACACCGGCACCACTTGATACTGTCGCGCATCGAGCGCGTGTGTGATGCGTCGAATCGCGCCGCCTTTGCCAGCTGCGTCCATCCCTTCGAATGCCAGCACCAGCCCATGCTTGGCAAACCGCGACTTGCGCACCAGTCGCGCCAGGCGCCCTTGCAACGTTTCCCGCTGACGCTCGTACTCGTCGCCATCCAGAGTCTGCTGCGGCTGCGACACCGCAAGCCGATGTACCCTGGCCGGCTTCGGCGGCTTTTTGGTTTTGTTCGAGCCGTAAGCTTTCAATCCCGCTGCGATCTCGTCACGCAGCAGCTTGCCCACGGTCAGCAACCGATATTCCTCATCCGTGCCATCGATTCGATGCCAGCGCGCGGCCGAGTGATCGGTGGCCTTCAGACATTGCTCCGAGACGCGCTTGACGCGATCGAAATGTCGGGCCTGCCAGCGATCCTCTTTGGTTACACGCCAGCGCGTGAGCTTGTCGGCTTGCAACTGCTCGAGACGTCGCTGCTGAGTCTCTTCGTCGGTATGCAGATAGATCTTGATGACGCGCACGCGGTCGCGCACCAGCATCTTCTCCAATTGCAGGATCCGCTCGACCGAGCGCTCGTCGTGACGTTTGGACTTGCGGGCCTGCTTGATGACGCCGCCCAGATACTCGCCGTACCAGCCGGCGAAAAAGAATGTCATCCGGCCGCGCGCCGGCAACTTCTGCCAATAACGCCAGAGTGCAGGAAAGCTGCGATCTTCGCTGCCGGGAGCGCCGAGCGCATGCACGCCGATGTGCTTGGGATCGAGCCACTCGAGCAGCTCGTTGACGGTCTCGCTGCGGCCCGCCGCGGGTGTGCCCGCGATGATGATCGCAACCGCGCAGTCTTTGGACGAGTGCAACTTCAGTTGCAGGTCCAGCAGCTCGTCCCGCAGTCTCGGCAGAGTTCGAGCGAACGCGGCCTTGCTGACGCGGGGTGCTGCCATGTTTATTTCCTCGGCCGAGCCTTGCCGCGTGCCGCTGCTTTGCGAGCCGGCACTTGTTGCGTGATGCAGTGGATGTTTCCGCCGCCGAGCAGAATCTCGCGCGCCTGCACGCCGATGATGCGGCGGTCAGGAAATATCTTCTGCAACGTGCGAGTCGCGGCGCCATCCTGCTTGGGATCGAGCAGCGGCATCACGATGGTTGAATTGCCCATGTAGAAGTTGACATACGACGCCGCCAGCCGCTCGCCGGTTTTGCGAGTCGCGCCGCCGCTCTCCGCCACATCGACGTCGAGCGACTCCTGATGCGTGCGCTTGAGCGGCCCCGGCTGGTGCAGCTTGTGCACTTTCAGGCGCCGGCCTTGCGCATCTCGCGCTTCCATCAAGCGCTCGAAGGCATCCTGCGAGACCTGATATTGCGGGTCGCGTTTGTTGTCGGTCCACGTGAGCACGACCTCGCCCGGGCGCGCGAAACAACAAAGATTGTCGACGTGGCCGCTGGTCTCGTCGTCGATCACGCCCTTGCCGAGCCAGATGACGCTGGTGACGCCGAGATATTCGTGCAGCAGGATCTCGATCTGGCCCTTGTCGAGCTGCGGATTGCGGTGTGGGCTGAGCAGGCATTCTTCGGTGGTGATCAAAGTGCCTTCGCCGTCGACGTGGATGGCGCCGCCTTCGAGCACCAGTGGCGCGCGATAGCGATCGCAGCCTTCGATCTCCAGCACCTTGCGGGCGACCAGATCGTCCTGATCCCATGGAAAATATAAACCGCCTGCGATGCCGCCCCAGGCGTTGAACACCCAGTCCACCCCTCGCAGCTCGCCGCGCTTGTTCACGACGAAGGTCGGGCCGACATCGCGCATCCAGGCGTCGTCGCTGGAGAGCTCCACCACCCGGATCGCATCGGGCAGCATGGACCGGGCCTGTACGAACTGCGCGCGAGAGGCGCCGACCGTAACGGGCTCGGCGGTGGCGATTGCAGTGGCAACGGCGGCGAAGGCCTTTTGCGCCGGCTTGGCGCCCAGCCGCCAATTGCTCGGCCGCTCCGGCCACAGCATCCAGCAGCCGTCGTGAGCCTCGAATTCGGCCGGCATATGGAAGCCGTCGGCCGCCGGCGTGGTGTCCAGAGTTCTTGTCATCCGACCATGGTAACCAATGCGCGCTTACAAAACCCGGGATCGGGCATCCTGCCACGACCCTCGCGCGAGTCGAAAGGCGTGACTTTTGCCTCTCGCCGCCGCCTGTGGCGGCGGGGTACATCCATGTACCCAGGCATTGGATCGCATTGTTGTCATCCGCGGCGTCGCGGCCGGCGAGCTATCAACGGCTCAAGGTGTACTCGGCCGAGCAGTAGGGGCACTTGGCCCAGCCGGTCTTTTCGATGGGCAGGAACACCTTGGGATGCGAGTTCCACAGGTGCATGCCGGGCATCGGGCACGACAGGGGCAGGTCGGCCGCGGTCACGGTGTACTGGTTCTGGGCGTTGGGCTGGATCAGTTTGGCGGCGGGTTCTGTCGTCATGGCAAACATCGCAAACACGTCAGAGGGCGGATTATCGCAGATCGCCCGCCTCGCGCATGACCTCTTGCCAAACTTCCACGACGCCGCGCCGCTCCTCCACGAATTCCGTGTCGCCGACCACGTTTTTGGCGCCGTCCAGGGCCAGCCGATGCAGCCGCTGGCGGTATTTGCGGTAGGTATCCACCAGGAAGTCCACCCTCGCCTGCGGCACCAGATTGCCCGAGCCCAGGCTTTCCAGCTGCCGGATGTTATCCGAGAACGTGACGATCTCCGGATAGCGGTCCGCCCATTCCAACATCCAGTACTGCACCAGGAATTCCAGGTCGGCGACGCCGCCGGCGTCCTGCTTGAGATCGACCTGCCCCGGCCGCGCCTTGGACAGATTGTCCCGCATGCGCTGGCGCATCTTGCGCACTTCGTCCTTCAGGCCTTCGCGCTTGACGGCCTTGCGCAGCACATCGATACGCGCCTGTTCGAATTGTTCGCAGACACGCCGATCGCCGGCGATCGCTCGAGCACGCAGCAGCGATTGATGCTCCCAGGTCCAGGCCTCGTGAAATTCATATTCGCGAAATGCAGCGAGCGACTGCACCAGCAAGCCGCGATTCCCGCTGGGTCGCAAGCGCGTGTCGACTTCATACAACCGACCCGAGGCGGTGTGCACAGTCAATAGATGCACCAGTCGTTGACCTAGACGCTGGAAGAACACGGTGTTCTCCACCGATTGCGCGCCATCGGTCTTTTGCGATTCGCCGCTCGAATCGTGCAGGAACACCAGATCCAGATCGGAGCCATAGCCCAGCTCCAGTCCCCCCAGCTTGCCGTATGCGACCACGATCATGCTGGCCGTGCGGGACTCGCCCTGCTCGTCCACATAACGCGGCACACCGTGTTTGTGCGTGATCTGCGCCCAGGCCAGCGACAACGCCTCTTGAACGATGAGCTCGGCGATGTCCGTCAACCGATCACTCACCTTCATCAGCGGCAGGCCGGCGGTCAGGTCCGCCACGGCGACTCGGAACGTGGCCGCGCCTTGAAACTGCCGAAGGATTTCGACCTGTCGTTCCGGGTCCTCCTGCTGCATACGGCCGCGCGAGGCGGCAAGATCGATGGCGAATTGCGCTCGGGACGGCGCTTCTTCCACGAAACGCTCGTCGATCAACTCATCGAGCAGCAGCGGTTGAGCCGCGATCTGATCGGCAAGGAACTGGCTTCGAGCACACAACTCCACCAAGCGCCGCAAGGCCGCGGCATTCTCGGTGAGCAAGGCGAGATAGACGGTGCGCCCGCCGATCATTTCAAAGATGCGCAGGATGCGAGCGAGCGTCGCAGTGGCTACGCCAGTCGACGACAGCATCGGCAGAATGCGAGCCAGCAGCTCGCGCAGCCGCCGGCGACCCGTTTCATCCAAGCGGCGGTAGTAGGCGCTGGTGCGCAGTTCCTCGAGCCGCGCATTGATCGCCTCCGACTCTGCTACGCCGCAGCTCTCCAGCATGCGGGCACGCTCGGTCGCGTCAGCGTCCACATCGAATGTTTCCACGGCATGACCGAGGCCATCGGTACGCTCGGCGGGACCGAACACCGTCTGGGTGAAATAGCGTTCGACCCGCTGCCGGTGAGCGCCGGTGATCGCAACCAGCTCGTCCCAGCTGCCAACATTCATCGCGAACGCCAGTCGCTGGCGCGCTTCGGCATCCTCGGGCAGTTGATGGGTCTGTTCATCGTTCCATTGCTGCAACCGATTCTCCAGCACGCGCAGATACTCATACGCGGCTTGCAGTTCCTGCACGGCGCCCTCACGCAGCAGTCGCTGGCCCACCAGCTGTGGCAGAATGATTCGGAGCTCCTTGCCCTGCAGCCGGCGATCGCTGCCGCCGCGAATCAGCTGAAACGCCTGCACGATGAATTCGATCTCGCGTATGCCGCCAGGGCCAAGCTTGATGTTGTCCTTCAACTCGCGCCGTTCGACTTCACGCGCGATCATCGCCTTCATGTCGCGCAACGACTCGAATACGCTGAAGTCCAGATAGCGCCGGTAGACGAACGGTCGCAGCACCTCGTCATATAGCGACGGGAACTGCTCGGTTGATGTGAGGGCGCGCGCTTTGACATACGCGTAACGCTCCCAATCGCGGCCGTGTTGCTGCAGATAGTGTTCGAACGAGGCGAAGCTCAATGCCAGACGGCCGCTATCGCCGAACGGTCGCAGACGCAGATCGACGCGGTAAACGAAGCCTTCGACGGTCGGCGTCGCCAGCTGTTGCACGATTTTCTGGCCGAGGCGCAGAAAGAACTCGGCGTTGTCGATGGCGCGGGCGCCGTCGGTCTCGCCGTCCTCCGGATACAGCAGGATCAAGTCGATGTCGGAGGAAAAGTTCAGCTCGCCGCCGCCGAGCTTGCCCATGCCCAGGATCATCATCGGCTGCGCTTCGCCGCTCTCCGCGCCGCGCGGCGTGCCGTAGCGAGCGACCAGCGCGGCGTACATGCGTCGATACACCAGATCGATACAAACATCCGCCAGCTTCGATAGATCGTGCAACGTCTCATCGAGGGTGGCCCAGCCGGCGATGTCTCGCCACGCGATCCGAACCATGTTTCGTCTGCGGAAGCGGCGCAGGAACTCCATCAGGTCGGCTTCCGAATCGCTACCGAGCTCGGCGCCAACGCGAGCTTCGATTTCTTGCGCGAGCCAATCGGCGGGCGCGCGCTCGAACAGTTGTCCATTCGCGATCAGATCCGACAGCAGCGCCGGCGAGCGAATGCAACTCGTCGCGACAAACTCGCTGCAAGTCCACACGCGCGGCAATGATTCGACCACGCGCTTGTCTTCGAGAATGGGACCCCAGATCTCGGGATTGTCCTCACGCGCGGCGGCCAGACGTGCTTCGGTCCTGGCGAGAAGCTGCTGGGCCGTGTCGGATATCGCTGTTGTCATGGCGGCAAGTGTACGGAACTTTTCGGGATTGCTGTCATTCGCCGACACTCCCTCCGCATTTGGACATGAACCCTCCCGTCATTCCGCACGTTTATATGTAAGTGAAGCAGGTCATGCCTGTGTAGAAGTGGAGGTAAGAATGTACGCACCAGGTACTGCGAGCAAGGACGGCATTCTGTCTCGAAGCGGCCCGGCGCTGGCCGTGATCGGTATTCACATCCTGATCATTTACGGCCTCGCTGCCACCATGGGCGTAGTGAAGGTTCCTCAGTTCGCCGCGCCGATCGAAGCGGTGTTCATTCCGGAACAGACCGAGAGCGAACCGGAACCGCCGGTGCCGGTGAAGCCGGAAATCGATCAGGTGGTGCCGACCGAGCAGCCGATGCCGGAGATCCAGTTCGATGAACCTGTGGCGCCGCCGACGGAAACGCCGATGCCAGCTTCCGAGAATGCGATCGCCGCGACGGCGGCGACCGGTGCAGTGGCGCAGGACCTCAAGACCAGCAATCGAGTCGAGCCGACCTATCCTTCGTCTTCGCGACGCGCGGGCGAGGAAGGTACGGTGCGCTTAAAGGTGCTGGTGGACGAGAAGGGTCGTCCGCGTGACGTGGCGGTCGCCACCAGCAGCGGCTTCGCTCGGCTCGACCAGGCCGCAATGGAAGCCGTGCGGAAGTGGCGCTTCGTTGCCGCGACCGATGGCACCAATCCGATCAGCGCCTGGACGCACGTCGCCATTACCTTCCGTCTGACGACGGGCTGAGCGCGAAGTCGGTTCAGTAACAGCATCGCAGGCCGGCGCCATGCCGGCCTGCTTCTTATTGGGCGCGAGTTTCGAAACCTGAATCTCGGACCTTCGGACTCGCGGCATTTTCCTACGCGAATATTTGAGCCTCGTCACACCGGCCGCGAACTCATCTGCCTAGTCTCGGTCGCAAGGAGAGCGGGTCGACAAGCTTTCCAAGTCCGCAGACAGCGGACAGGCCCTGGCGATTGAAGCTTCAGGCTTCGCCCTAAAGCCTATCCCGCCCGGGCATGCGACCTTCTCAAGCATCGAAGTCGAGGGTGACCATGCGCGTGCAAACTGCCTCTTTGCCTGCTGCCAGCAACTTCCCTAAGAGCGCTCTCAAGCTGGCGCTGCTGGCGGGCGCAATGTCGGCGGCGGCACTGATCGGCAGTCAACGCGCCGAGGCCGACTCGGCCCTGTGCGGCACCGGCGCCAAATGCGGCCCGCATCTTTCCTCGCCCGCGTCGGATCAGCACTTCTTCCGCTTCTCCATAGCGCACGACCAGGCCGCTCAACACGAAATGTCGTTGCGTCGGACTGAAGTGTCGCCCAAGGACTATCCTTCGTTCAGCGGCGTCGGCGTGATCTCCTGTAACGTCGGCGGCAAGCAGCGCACCTCGACCGCGTTCCTGGTCGGCGCTTTCGATCTCGGTGTCACGGTGGCCCACACCTTCCAACGGACCTCCAGCGGCGAGGAGCCCACCGACTGCACCTACAACAGTCTCGACTCGCTCGGCCAGGTGCGTGAGCGCATCCCGGTGTCGTATGTGAAATCGCAGTGGGATGAAGCGGGCGCGGCCGGTCAGCTCAGCAAGGACCTGGCCGTGGTGCGTCTGAGCAAGCCTTCGCGATACGCGCAGCGGACGCTGCCACTGGGCCGCTTCTCGGGCGCCGCTGTGTCGGCCATGCTGGTCGGTTACAAGAGCGACATCGACTCCGACAGCGTCAAACGGAAGGCGCGCGGCATGGTGTATGAGCGAGATGCGAACGGCATCGTCAGCGCCAGCGCAGGCGGCTTCACTCACGACATGGACTCGCGAGACATCGCGCCTGGCGCCCCGGTAATCGACGAGTCCACCGGTGTGATCATCGGCATTCACGCGCACTCGGCGCGCAACACCATGATCACCATGAACGACTGGCTGGAGTCGACTCTGCGCAGCGAAATGAAACAGCCGAGCGAGCCTGAACAGCAGCGAGAAGCGCGCGCAAACTAATCACCGCTTCAACCTTTTGCCGGGGCGCCGCGCGAATTCTCGTGGGCGCCCCTTTTTATTTCCGGCAGCGCCGCAGGATCGGAAGTGACGCCGGATGGCGACGGGAACCGACCGTGTAGTCCTTTCGTTTAAGCTTTGTCCTACACACTGCGCGTGATTGTCGGCGCAGAACGACAGGAGAGATCAATGAACAAATCGTTGGTGACAGGTCTGGTCATCGGCGCGGCGGTCGTAACGACCGGTGCGGCAGTTGCCAATCTGGATATCTTCGATCGCAGCCCGAAGTTTGCCGAAGTGCTCAAAGTGGACGCCGTGAAAGAAACGTTTCGCACTCCGCGGGAGGTTTGCAGCGATCACGTCGTCACGCATACCGCGCCGGTCAAGGACGAGAAGCGCATTGCTGGCACCGTCATCGGTGCGGTAGTCGGCGGCGTGCTCGGCAATCAGGTCGGCGATGGCAGCGGGCGGAAGATCGCGACCGCCGCTGGCGCCGCAGCGGGCGGCTATGCCGGAAACAAGGTCCAGCAGCGTATGCAGAACGGGAACACGTACACCACCACCGAAAAACGTTGTGAGACTGTGTACGACAGCAACGAAAAGATTGTCGGCTACGATGTGCGCTATCGCTTAGGCGATCGGGAAGACACCATCCGTATGGACCGCGACCCGGGACCGCGTATCCCGGTGGAAAACGGACAGTTGCAACTGGCGGCGAACTAAAGCCGTTCCAGGACGTTTATTTATCGGCGTTGGCGGTAGGCGGAACGAATGGCAGGTGAGAGTATAAAGAGGAGATCCTTTCCTCCCACCTCTTAACCGGTCGTTCCACCGTCTCACCGCTGACCCCATGACCCAGCTCACCGAGTTGTTTCGCGCCAGCGAGCGCATTCTCGTCTTCAGCGGTGCGGGCATCAGCACCGAATCCGGCATCCCCGACTTCCGCAGCCCGGGCGGCGTGTGGAGCAAGATGCAACCCATCTATTTCCAGGACTTCGTCGCTTCCGAATCGGTGCGACGTGAAGCCTGGCGTCGACGCTTCAGCAATGCCGATGGCTGGGTCGGCGCCAGGCCCAATCGCGGCCACTACGCCGTCGCCGAGCTGATTCGATCCGGTCGCGCCCGGGCGGTGGTAACGCAAAATGTCGACAACCTGCATCAAGAGTCTGGCGTGCCCGAAGAGCAAGTCATCGAACTGCACGGCAATTCGACGTACGCCAAATGTTTGAAGTGCCAGACTCGCCTTGAGCTGGTCGACATCGAACGCGAGTTTCAGGAGTCCGGCACGGTGGGGCCGTGCAAGCATTGCGGCGGCATCGTCAAGTCCGCCACCATTTCCTTCGGCCAGCAGATGCCCGAGCTGCCCATGCGGCGCGCGCACGCGGAAACCCAGGCGTGCGATTTGTTCCTTGTGCTGGGCTCCTCGCTGTCCGTCTTCCCGGCCGCCGACTTCCCGGTCCGCGCCAAACAACGGGGCGCCACTCTCGTCATCATCAACCGCGACCCCACGCCGCTGGACGGCATCGCCGACCTCGTCATCCACGACGGGATCGGCGACACCATGGAAGCCGCCCTGGCGGACCTGCGCTGACTACTTCGCGCCCTGCAGATAATCCACCGCGACTGACGCCAGGGCGCGGGTGGCGAAGCTGAGGCTGGGCTCGTCGATGTAGAACAACGGCGAGTGGTTGCTGGGAGCGGCTAGGGCGTCCTGGCCGGGAGGGGTGACGCCGACGTAGAAGAACACGCTGGGAATCATGTCGGCGTAATAAGCGAAATCTTCCGAGCCGGTGATCAACGGCAGCACCACCACGCGGTCGTCGCCAGCAACGCGCTTCAGCGACGGCAGCACGCGCTGCGTGAGCTGCGGGTTGTTCATCACCACCGGATTGTTGCCGGGGCTGAACGCAACCTTGGCCTGCGCGCCGCTGGAAGCAGCCACGCTGGTCGCGGTGTGCTCGATGCGCTTCATGATGTCGGCGCGCATGTCCTTGTCGAACGTGCGCAACGTGCCCAGCATCTCGACCTTATCGGGAATGATGTTGTGACGAACGCCGCCATCGAACTTGCCGATGGTCACCACCGCCGGCAGCTCCGTGATATCGATCTGACGGCTGACGATGGTCTGCAACCCCATCACGATCTGCGAAGCCGCGACGATGGGATCCACTCCGGACCACGGCCGCGAACCGTGCGATTGCCGGCCGAGCACCTCGATGCGGAACGAATCGGAGGCTGCCATGAAGGGCCCCGAGCGATAGCCCAGCACCCCGCTATTGAGCGTCGAAGTCACATGCAGGCCGAACACTGCCTCAGGCTTGACCTGGTCGAACACGCCTTCCTTGATCATCAGCGATGCGCCGCCCTGCTCGCCTTCCGGCGCGCCCTCTTCCGCCGGCTGGAAAATGAACAGCACCGTGCCCGGCAGATCCTGTTTCATGCCGACCAGCATCTCGGCCACGCCCATCAAGTTGGCGACGTGCGCGTCGTGGCCGCAGGCATGCATGACGCCAACTTTCTTGCCCAGGAATTCAGTCGTCACGGTCGACTTGAACGGCACGTCCACCTGCTCGGTCACCGGCAGCGCATCCATGTCGGCGCGCAAGGCGATCACCGGGCCCGGCTTGCCGCCCTTGAGAACGGCAGTCACACCCGTATGCGCGATGCCGGTGCGCACCGGCAGTCCCAGTTTCTTGAGGTGATCGGCCACCAGCTTCGAGGTGCGGGTCTCGCGATTGCTGAGCTCGGGATGCTGATGGATGTCCCGCCGCCAGTCGATCACCTTCGACTGCACTTTGCTGGCAGCACCGTCGAGTTGCGCGGGTGAGATTTGAGCGCCGGCGGTGGCGGCGCCGAGCATGGCGGTGGCGGCGAGGCTGGTCGGAATCATCCACTTCATAGTTTGTTTCCCGTCGGTATGAACGATGACAAGGCCGCGGTCAGGGAACGACCACGTAGGGCTCGAACTGCGGCGTGACAACCGAGTGCAACTCGGCGCCGCGCGCCTCGATGAACATTACGGGCATGGCGAGCCGAACGGCGAGCTCGCGTCCAGCCTCGACGCCCAACACGTTGAGCGCCGTCGCCCAAGCGTCGGTATGCATCGATGTGGGACCGATGACAACGACCGATGCAAGGCTGTGCTCCACCGGTCGCCCGGTGCGCGGGTCGATAGTGTGCGAGTAGCGATGCCCATCGCGATCATAGTAATGGCGGTACTCCCCCGAAGTCGTCACCGCCGCATCTTTGAGCTGCACGATTGCGTACGGCTCGGGCTCCGCATCGACTGGTTGCTCCACCGCGATCCGCCAAGGCTCGCCACGAGCGTTGTCGCCTCGAGCGAGCACTTCGCCGCCGATATCGATCATGAAATGGCTCACGTGCAGGTCGCGCAGCCGCTGCGCCATCAAGTCCACCGCATATCCCGGCGCGACGCCATTGAGATTCACGCTCAAGGTTGCTTTGGATTTCCGCAGCGCCGGCGGATCGAGCCGCGCCTGCAGCTTGTCGTAACCCACCCGCGCCTTCAGCTCGGCGAGCTGCGCGTCATCAGGCAGATCGACGGGCTCTCCTTCGTCGCCAAAACCCCAAGCCGCCACCAGCGGCCCGACCGTGATGTCGAACGCGCCGCCTGACTGACGACTCACCTGGAGCGCATAGTCCACGACGATAGCGAGGTCGGCGGACACCTCATACCAGTCCGTCGAGAGCGAAGCATTGAATCGCGAGATCTCCGAATCGGGACGGTATCCCGACATGCTTCGATCGATGCGCGCGAGCACTTCATCGGCCGCCCGCCGCAAGGCATTTGCATCGAGGTCGTCGGGAGCCGACACGACTTTGATGGAGTAAGTCGTGCCCATGGTCGGGCCGCTGATAGCGAGCTCTTGCGGAGCGCGCGCACAGCCGGCGGCCAGCAGCGCCAGCAGGGTGATGAATGCCCGGTTCGCTCCAACCACACGCCGCCCCGAGGATGAACAGGCGCGCATGGTAGCAGCAGGCAGGAGAAGCCGCGGCCGGCGGCGACGAGCGTCCGAACGGGAGGAGAACGGACCGCGCGCATTTGCGGTGGCATGCCACCAGCCGCGGCTTCAAATCGATTCGACGTAATCGCGGAAATGGAATCGATTGTCAGCGCGGGCAGCGCTCGGTCCCATTGACCATAAGGTCAGAATCCGTCGCTGGCGTGGGTTCGGGCGGAACATCGGGGTGGGTCGAACCTGCTGCATCGGTGCAGTCGACGGGAGTCGCGGCGGCCGCCGGCGCCACGACGGGCGGAACGACGGCGGAAGGTGTTGCGGCGGGCGCGGGCACCTCTTCCATTGCGGAACGGTTGAGCATCGCCGCCAGCAGAAAACTGCCGCAGATCATCAGCCCGCCGACGACGACACCTCGCTCCACAATGCTCCCTCGCTGACGGGCGGGGGCAACGCTCTGTCGACCGCACTCGTCCGTGCGCAGAGTAGGGGCGGGTCATGCAGCTGTGATGTGTCCTTTCGGGCAGCCACGGCCCCGGCCGCCGCGAATTGCGGGAACCCACTAGCAGAACATCTCAACCAGCCGTCCCTGGAGCGGCAGCCCGCCGTACGTCCGTGCACCGGCATTCGCGCGGCTCGCGGCGACGTGGAGTCACCACGACGAGGCACCCGCGCCCACCCAGGCTCGCGATTCATGAGAACATAGCGCCGGAACTTTACCCGCAGTGCCCGTGCCCAAGCTCGGGATGGCGGGACGCTGCCGCAACTGCGCAGGGACTTCGGTGCACTTCATGGCTTCAACGCAACTTTCAGCTTGGTCGCGATTCATCTTCGGCCGCGGCCCGGCGCGCGCGGCGCTGCTGGCTTCAGTGGGACTCCTCGCCGGCTGCGAGGGCGAAGTCACCATGGATCTCGCCACCGAACTGCCTTCCGATCCGGCCATCACCCAGGTGGTCGCCGACGTCCGCGGCGTGGAATTCACCACCAGCGGCGGCGGCACCGAGACGCTGGAGTTTCGGGATAGCGAGCCCGTCGACTTCATCGCTCTGGCCACCGATAACGGCGTTATGCGGCTGTTCACCGGCGAGGAGTTGTCCGAGGGCAATTACACCGGCGTGCGCCTGCTGTTCGATGAAGATCGCGCCGACGACGCATTCGTCACCACCTCGGACGGCAGAGAGTTTCCGCTGATTCTTGCCGAGAGCGACTATGCGCCGTTGAGCTTCAGCATCGACGACAACGACAGCAGCTCCGATTCGTTCACGTTGCTGCTGGATCTGCGCAAGGCGCTGCGCTTCGATGACGACCGGCGCGAATACACGCTTACCCCCACGATACGCGCCGTGGACACGGAAGATATGAGCCGCATCGACGGCGATATCAGTATCACCTGCCCCGCCGGTGACGACCTGGGTGAAGGGGCCATCTATTTGTTCACCGGCCGGGATGTCACGCCGGACGATATCGATGGCGCAGGCGTGGAGCCGTTCGCCACCACCCCGGTGTTTACGAGCCAGGGCGGCGCTTCGCTCTTTTACTCGCTGCGCTATTTACCTGCCGGCGACTACACGCTCGCGGTCACATGCATCGGCAACGATGAAGACCCGGCGGTGGACGACGATTTGGAATTCCGCAATATCGTCAACATAGATCTGGACGAAGCAGAAACCATCAGGCTCGACCTGCCGTAGGCAGGCGACGGCACGGCCGCGCGGCAAGTTACATACGCAGCTTACGGTTCTCGCCCATCTCCGTGCGTTTGCCGGTCATAGCGGCCTTGGCCACGCCGAACAGATAGGCCGCCTTGCCGGCGGACGTCCAGTACTCGCCGCGCTCGACATGCACTCTCAGCAGCGCGAGATTGGGATCGTCCGGACCATTGGGAAACCAGGGCTTCGCGAACGGCGTCCACAGCTCCTGTATACGCTGCCGATCCTGGACGATATCCGCGGTGCCGGACACCGCTACATACGCATCCTTGCTCGTGTCGGAGAACGCCACGCTGGCGCGCACGTCGTGCATGACTTCGCTCACCTTGGCGGAGTCGATGGCGGTGTAGAACCACAGCTGCCCATCGTTCTCATAAGCCAGCGACGCCAGCGGCCGGGTGTGCAACGTTCCATCCGGCTCGACCGTGGTCACCATGGCGATCCGGATATCCTTGATCAGCTCTCCCAATTTTTCGAACTCGGCTTGCATGGGTCGCTCTCCTGTCCGCACAACATCCAAGCAATCGCGCATGCTAAGCCAAGGTTCCGACACGGCGCATACGGCTGCGGCTTGACGGGCCATTGTCGGCCGCAGCCGTACGCGCGTCGTCCAGTTGCGGACATCAATTGAGCGCCAGGCGCATATACGTTACGCGCGGCTCCCGAACTTGACACGGTGGGGAAGCCATCTCCGCCGCGCGCTCCTCGAAGGCTGCTTCCAACTGCGCCACGCGCATGCGCAGCGCTTCCAGGCGTGTGAGCGACTCATCTAACAAACGCGCGATCACTTGCGCCACATCCGCATGCAGCGGCGAATCACCGTCGTCCGCATACAGCAGCACGCCCCGCAAACACCGAAGCATGGCGTGAATCTGCATGAGCTCGCTGCGCTCCTGCTCGATCAGATCGGCCAGCGAGGATGATGTGATCGCCGTGTCGGTCGGCTCGGCGAGCGGCGCGGGTGAGGAACGGCGGCGACGGCGTGGAACGGAGGGTTCGTCTGGAGCCATGACATTCTCCTGCGTTGGGTCGGACTTGAATCGAGTGAGCCCATGCTACGCAGAGATTTCGCGGCTGTATATATAAACAGCCACGATCGCACATTTTTATTTTGACTGCGCTCCGCGCGCCATCGCGCGCGCAGTCACGCGGAGCGAAGTACCGCGAGCGGGAATCGCGACAATACGTCCGCGAGCCGCATCTCCTCGCCTTGCACACGCGGACGCTCGTCCGTGAACACATCACGCAGCTCTGTCGCAGCTGCTTCGCCGAGCTGCACTCGCGTGTCGCCCCAGACATCGCCCAACGGCAATTCAGAGACGCCTCCCATGAGCCTCGCCGGCCAGCGCGGCACGATCACCACACATTGGCGACCTTCGTGGCTCCTCGCGAAGGCGAACACGTGATCCTTCTTCTCCCCCTCGACTTGTAGTGGCTGATAGCCGCCCAACGCGAACAACGAAGCATCGTCCGCCCGAAGGCGCAACAGCTTCGCGGTCACAAACAACTTGGCCGATGCGCCGTTGCCGTCCGTTAGCAACGTGCCCAGGTCGTTCACATCTGCAAGGGCTTCGAGTTGCACCGCGGCAGCTGCAAAATTCACGGGTGCGCGATTGTCGGGGTCGACCAGCGTAAAGGCCGGCAGCTCCGTGCCTTGATAAAAATCCGGCACGCCCGGCGAAGTGATTTTCAATGCAGTCGTCACCAGAGAATTGATGCGACCGAAGAACGCCACTGTGGGGACGAACGCGGAGAGGTCACGCAGGAAAGCATTGCGCTCCGGATTGTTCAGCAGTTGCGCGATAAACTCGCCGACTGCGGTTTCATAGTCGGCATTGGGATCGATCCAGGACGTGGAGCGTTTCGCTTCGCGCCCGGCTTTGACCATGTACGCCTGCAAGCGCTCGATCAACTGCTCGGTGGCAAGCTCCGGCGACCACAACCCGGCCAGCGTCTGATACAGCAAATATTCGTCTTCGCGATTCGGCGCGGCCGCATCCTCCACCTGCCGACGTTTGTTGCGATTGAGCTGAGACCAGCGCGAGAGGTGCTGCTTCCACAGCTCCGGCAACTCGCTCAGAACCGCGATGCGCGCACGAACATCCTCGCTGCGCTTGGTGTCGTGCGTCGAGGTGGCCAGCATGGAGTGCGGCCACAACTTGGCGCGCTCCAGATTGGCCTGATGCAAGGCCGTCGACGACACTCCGAACCGATTCGGATCTCCGCCCACTTCGTTCAAGCAGATCAGCCGGTTGTAACGGTAGAACGCCGTATCCTCGACCCCCTTGGCCGTGACCGGGGCGGTGACCTGCTGAAATTTCATGGCGAACTCGAGCATGGCCTGGCGATGCGACGGTGAGCGCCCTTCTGCGGCCGTGCCGAGCAGCACGTCACGAAGGAAATCGAACACGCTCACTTCAGCGCCCGTGCTCCGCCGTCGCGCCAGCCCGGTCGCCCAGTGGATGATCCTGCGATCTTCTTCGCCGATGCCGCGCGGCGAGATATAGGTGCGATAAACAGGGAAGCATGCGATGACTTCCCGGATGGCCTCGCGCAACGCCGCCCGGGTGAAATCGGCCGTGTGCCGATCGAGATGCGCGATACGATCCAGCTGCGTCGCCAGCACTTCCACTTCCGCCGCCAGCGACGAACGCATCACCAGCCGCTTGCTCTCGTACATCAGCGTTTCGAACGACGCTTCGTTCTCGGTGAAATGCCGATAGCGCCGGGTCATGCGCGACTCTTCGTCGCCGCACACCAGCCAGGTGGTCTGCAGGGCCGCGTAGTCGTAACCGGTGGTGCCGTGAACCAGCCAGCTTTCCGGCAAGCGCTCGTGCGCGGCCAGGATCTTTTCGGTGACTACATACAAGGGTCGTCGCCCCTGCCCGCCGCCGAAACGCTCCTGCAGCCATTGGAAATATTCCTCCGGATCGTACAGGCCGTCGGAATGATCGATGCGCAGGCCGTCGATGCTGCCGGCGTCGATCAGCTCGAAAATCAGCTGATGCGTGCCCTCGAACACACTGCGCTCGTTCATGCGCAGCGCCGCCAGATCGTTCACGTCGAAGAAGCGGCGATAGTTGATTTCATCGACCGCCACTCGCCAGAACGATAGTCGATAGGCCTGGGCCTCCAGCAATGCATCGAGCGCGTCGAAGCTCTCCGGCTGCTCGGGGTTCCCATTGAGTCTCGCGACACTGTCGTTGATGTGCCGCATGACCTCCGGACTACGCTCGATCAACCGCGCCAGGCGGCGTTTGTGCGCCTCCTTGTCGCGATAGCGAACGGCGACCGCCTCGGCTGAAATATCGTCGCGCGGTGGCAGGTTGCTGAAGCTGTTGAGCAGACTTTCGAAATCGGCGCGATGCGCGTCGTCCATGGGCAACAGCTCTTCAGGCATCGGCTCGGCGAAGATGCGCGCGTATTCGCGAGGATCGATCGGCATCCGATGGTTGAAGTAGCGCACCGAGAAGCTGCCATTGACGGCATCGAACTCGATCTGCAGCTCGCCGCGCTCCAACACCTTGCCGTAGGAGTCGCCAAGCACCGGCACCAGGATGCGATCTCGCATCGAGCGACGCTCCGGCCGCCAGTCGATATCGAAGTGACAGGCATAGCGCGCCGCCGGGCCGTTCTCCAGCACGTCCAGCCAGCGCTCGTTGTCGTCGCCCATCACGCCGAGATGATTGGGCACGATATCCACGATCAGGCCGAGACCGTGCTCGTGCAGGATCTGCACCAGACGATCGAAATCCTCGCGCGTGCCCAGTTCGGGATTGAGCTGAGAATGATCGACCACGTCGTAGCCGTGCATGCTGCCCGGGCGCGCCTTCAGAATGGGCGAGGCATAGACGTGACTGATGCCGAGCCGCGCCAGGTAAGGAGCGATGCGCGCGGCATCGTTGAATGTGAAATCCTTGTTGAACTGCAGCCGATACGTGGCGCGAGGGATGTTGAATTTCGAGCCCGCTTCGGTCGGTACCAACGCGGTCATGGCATGTCCACTGACCAGCGAACTTCCCAAGCGCCTAGTTGTTCGCCGCGCGCCTCCGCGCTGGCGCTGGAATACCAAAGCTCGCCGGCCGACGGCGCCGCTTTCGGCCGGTCGCCGAGATTGGCTTGCAACACCAGCGCCTTGCCGCCCGTCATCGGCCATTTCACCGTGAGCAGACGATCGTCGGTCTGATAGCTGGCGGCGCCGGCACTGATACCCGCCAGCAGCGGCACGATCTTCTGTGCACGCAGGCTCAGCAGCTCACTGGTATATGCCAGCCATTCGCGATGAGGCGAGCGTTCGCGATCCGACTCGTGCAATTGACTTGCGCGGAACGTATCCGGGGCATTGGGATCGGGAATCTGTTCGCGCCGCTCGCCTGCGAATGCACCGAATCCCGCGAACTCGTTGCGACGACCTTCCCTGATGGCCTCGGCCAGTTCGCCCTGGTAGTCACAAAAATACAGGAACGGCTGGACTGCGCCGTATTCCTCACCCATGAACAGCATCGGGATCTGTGGCGACAGCAACAGAATCGCAAGTCCCGCTCGCATGCGCTCCGGTGCGGCCAGCTGGGTGAGCCGGTCCCCGCAGGCGCGATTGCCGATCTGATCGTGATTCTGCAGAAAGCTGACGAACGCGGTGGGATGCAGGTGCTTGCTGGGCTCGCCGCGCTCGTGTTCGTCGGTGGGATACACCTCGCCCTGATATGCAAAACCTTCCGCGAGCACGCGCCCCAGATGCTCGACCGGCCGCTCGGCATAGTTGCGATAGTAGCCGTCGGTCTCGTCGGTGAGCAGCACGTGCAGCGCATGGTGCGCATCGTCGTTCCATTGCGCCACCATCGAGCGACCCTTGATGCCCAGGCGTCGCGCTTCGTTGTGATGATTCTCCAGCACCACATGCACGTGCCGCTGGCTTCCGGGGCCGCGCTGCACCTCGTCCACCAGCTCGTCGATGAAATGCGTTTCGCCATCGTCGAACATGGCGTGCACGGCGTCGATGCGCAGACCGTCGAAGCGGTATTCGTTCAGCCAGTACAGCGCGTTCTGGATGAAAAACTGCCGCACCACTGGATGCGCGAAGTTAATGGCGCTGCCCCAGGGAGTGTGATGCGCGGAAGTGAAAAAGTCCGCGGCATAACGGTGCAGATAATTGCCTTCCGGCCCGAAGTGGTTATAGACCACGTCGAGCAGCACCATCAGACCGCGCCGGTGCGCCTCGTGCACGAAACGTTTCAGATCCTCAGGTCGGCCATAGGCGGGATGCGGCGCATACAGCAAGACACCGTCGTAACCCCAGCCCCAGCGCCCCGGAAACGTATTCAGCGGCAACAGCTCGATGGCGGTGATGCCGATGCGGGCGAGCTCGTCCAGGCGGGAGATTGCGGCGGCATAGGTGCCTTCGCGCGTGAACGCGCCAACGTGCAATTCATACAGCACCGCTTCGGACCATTCACGACCGCGCCATTCGGAATGCGGCCAGGCAAAGCCGCGACGATCGAGCACTTCGCACGGCCCGGCGACGCCTTTGGGTTGAAAACGCGACGCCGGGTCGGGCACGTCGAGCTCGTCATCGATTCGAAAGCGGTATCTCGCTCCAGGCCCGATGCCGCGCGCGAACGTTTCATACCAGCCGTCACGCGTCGCAGTGAACTCCTGCCGTAGCGATCGCCCGTCCCGCGCCGTGACGAGCAGCTCGACGCGCCGCGCGGACGGGGCCCAGAAACGAAACTGAGTGCCGTCGGCGGTGAGCTGCGGACCGAAATGCGACGAGACATCGATGCTCACAACACTCACCTTCCCTGCTCGGCGGCACGCGGAAACAGGTTACAGACTCACGCCGGACATGGCGCGCTCGAAATGAGCATGCTGTGCGGCGAGATTGACCAGATCGATCTGACCGGACAGAGCGCCGGAACGCGAAATCCGCTCGCCGGGCAGCTTGCGCAGCGTCTCGCCGACCCGATGCGGCGTGCCCAGATCGCTCCAGCCGCACGGCGGCACCGGCAGCACGCTCAAGGAGGCTTCGCGACCTTCCAGCACGTCGCGTGAAAAATCCAGATCGGGCAGACGTGTATACATATCCACGATGGCCGGCCAGCCGAGCGCCGGACGCTGCTGGAGCGCGTTGCCGACAATGACCTGCATCTCCATGACGATGGACGCGAAGCGCGGCAGAAACAGATGCAGCAGGGCGCGCGCGGAGGCCGCAATAATAAATGTGTTCCACAGACCGCCAGTGCGCACGATCTGGGCTGCCACGGTGAGCTCGGGCTTTTCCACGAACCGCGCCACAGTCTGGCCGCCGAAGCCGTCGCCGTTACCCGGGACCACGTAACCCAACTCGCTGTCCGGTTCATCCGGACGCAGACCGAGCAACACCGGGCGATCAGGACAGCGCGCGACATGCTCCATGGCAGCCGCCAGCGAGCGTTGCAGAACGCTTTCCTGCGCCACATAGTGATCGGAGGGCAACATCAACACCTGCGCCTCGGGATCCTGGCTTAAAATATGCACCAGCGAATACAGGATGCCGATGGC
Source organism: Steroidobacter gossypii (assembly GCF_016801985.1). Lineage (GTDB taxonomy): Bacteria > Pseudomonadota > Gammaproteobacteria > Steroidobacterales > Steroidobacteraceae > Steroidobacter > Steroidobacter gossypii. The sequence continues at coordinate 383,514 of NZ_JAEVLS010000005.1, forward strand.
GGTGCCTCGGTTGCGTGGCTGAACGATCAGATTGGGCTGCGGCAGACAGGTCAGCGTGTCGATGTTCGACCACCAGCGATGATGCTGTTGGGCCACGATGGCGCAGACCCGTTCCGGGGCGACCCGCGCACGGGCACGGCCCAGGGCGTCTTCGAGCAACGACGGACCGCCGCTCAACGAACAATATTGTTTGGGGACGGGCGTGCCGCATGGCTGGGTAGTCAACGCCCGCAAACGACTACCCTCGCCTGCCGCCAGAACCAATGCCCATTGATGCGGCTGGCTATGCGACACGTCGATCATGCTGGTCTCCAACAAGAATGCAGTGAGAACGGTGTAGGCTGGTAGAGTGACGATGTTGTGGTGATGCCACGATCGAACATCGCTGCGCCTAATACGCGGCGAAGCGACGCGGTTCCGCGACAGTGATGAAATCTGGAACTGCGGCGTTGTGACATGCGTAGACCTGAGACCTGAAAGCTTCCTCGCGCCATGATGCGCAGCGAATCGGGTCGCTTCCGCTACGCACGAGCACCCGCAGCGGCTTTTGAACCAGGAACGATCGATTCGGATGAATTCAGGCGAGTCAGCAAATCCACGGGGCGTCGGCGCCTCGTCCCCACCCCGATCCAGACCACCCCTGCCGCCGCAGCGGTCGTCCCAGAAAACCATGCGTCGTTACTGGCTGGTCATGCTGGCCATTACGTTTTCATGCGTGGCTGGCGCCGCATCGACCAAATCGGCGCCGGAAACCGCTGGCCCGTCACGTTACAAATTCACGCCCGCCACCGTGGTGGAGCTCGCCAGGCGGACCGCCGCATCGGCGTATACGCCGCGCCGCCTGGAAGGCAACCCCGCGCTTCAGCAGCTCAGCTACGATCAATATCGCGACATTCGTTTCAAACCCGAAATGGCGCTATGGCGTAACGAGCAAGTGCCGTTCCGGGTCGAGCTGTTGCCGGCCGGCTTTTTGTTTCAAACACCGGTAAAGGTGTCGATGGTCGAAAGCGGCATGGCCAGCGACCTGGTCGGCACGCCGAATCTGTTTGCGCTCGGGCCGCACGTGGCCAAGCTGCTCGCCAACCAAACGTTGCCGCTGTCGGGCTTTCGTGTGCGCACGCTGCTCAATTCGCGCTCGGTGTGGGACGAATTCATGGTGTTCCAGGGTGCGACCTACTTTCGCGCCGTGCCTCGCGGCGGCCAGTACGGAATATCGGCGCGTGGCCTGGCGATTCGAACCGCGCATCCCTCCGGAGAAGAGTTCCCGGCGTTCACCCAGTTCTGGGTGGAGCGTCCCGGCGCCAATGCGTCGGGCATCGTGGTGCACGCCCTGCTCGACAGCCCTTCGGTGACCGGCGGGTATCGCTTTTCGATCCAGCCGGGCACCGAGACCGTCATGGACGTGGACATGACGCTGTTCCCGCGCGTCGATCTGGACAACATCGGTCTCGGACCGCTCACCTCGATGTTTCTGTTCGATGAATCCGAACGCACTCGTATCGACGACTTCCGCGACGAGGTGCACGACTCCGACGGCCTGCAAGTGGTCACCGCCTCGGGCGAGCGCCTATGGCGACCACTGCGCAATCCTACCGATCTGCAAGTGTCGGCCTTCACGGCCGAAGCGCCGCGGGGCTTCGGCCTGGTGCAGCGGTCCCGGCGCATCAGCGACTATCGCGATTTCGAAGCCAAGTACGAGTTGCGCCCGAGCGTCTGGATCGAGCCGACCAGCGACTGGGGCAAGGGCTCGGTCGATCTGGTCGAAATCCCCACCGAGAACGAGACCAACGACAACATCGTCGCGTTCTTCCGACCGCATTACGTGATTCCTGCCGGCAAGCCCTGGCATGGCTCGTATCGCATGCGTTGGAACAACATGCCGCGGCTGACGCCGTCGCTGGGCCGGGTCACCGCCACGCGCACCGGCCCGACCATCGACGGCAAGCGTCGCATCTTCGTGATCGACTTCTTCGGCGCCGGGCGTAACATCGAGGGGCTGACGCTCGATGTCGGCGCGTCCGCCGGCAAGGTGTCGCACCCCGTCCTGCATCGCAATCCCCTGACCAAGGGCGTGCGCGCGAGCTTCGAACTGGATCCCGCCGGCGCCAGTCTGGTCGAGTTGCGGTTACGCCTGCTGCGCGCCAATCGTCCCATTACCGAAACCTGGCTTTATCGATGGACGGCCAGCTGAAATCCCCGACTTCGTCTCCCGAAGGCCGCGATGTAGTTCGCGGCGCCATGCCGTTCGAACGGCCGATCGACATGCCAGTGCAGGATCTGCGCAACGCGCCGCAAGTGGTACGCGCGTTGGGCCCAGCGCCGGCCAGAGCGATTCTGGCGCGCGCGATCGTGATCCTCGGCACGCTCGGCATCACCGGCTATGGCGTGTACGAGATGCTGGGCATCGTCGAATTCTCGAAAATGACGGTGTTGCAAGGCGTGATGATCTTTTTCTTCAGCATCACGCTGGGATGGATCGCCTTCTCCGCCGCGTCGGCCGTCGCCGGGCTGCTGGTGCCCCTGCATAAACCGAAAACCAACGCGACGCTGGCCGGCTCGCGCACCGCGTTGTTGATGCCTATATATAACGAGGACCCGACGCACACGACCTCGGCGTTGCAGGCGATGGCGGAAGCTCTGGCTCAGGCCGGGGCCGCGCAACACTTCGAGATCGTCATCATTTCGGACTCGACCCAGGTCGATCCCTGGATCAATGAGTCGCTGGCCATCGATCGTCTGCGACGCGAACTGCGCGACGTGATGCCGGTGTGGTATCGCCGGCGCTGGCACAACACCGGCCGCAAAGCCGGCAATGTCGAGGAATTCGTCAAGCGCTGGGGCGGACGTTACGACTATATGATCGTGCTCGATGCCGACAGCCTGATGTCGGCGGAAACATTGATCGAGCTGGTCCGTCGCATGCAGGGCGATGCGCATCTGGGCATTCTGCAGACCGTGCCGATGTTGCACGGTCATTACAGTTTGTTTTCACGTATCCAACAGTTCGCCGGCCGTGTGTACGGCGGCGTGATCGCGCGCGGTGTCGCGGCGTGGTCCGGTAACGAAGGCAACTATTGGGGTCACAACGCGATCATCCGGGTCGCGGCGTTCGCCGAAGCCTGCGGTATGCCGCAGCTGCCGGGACGCAAGCCGTTCGGCGGCCACGTCCTGTCGCACGATTTCGTGGAAGCCGCGCTGATGCGTCGGGCCGGATGGAAAGTGCGAATGGCTCCGGACCTGGATGGCTCGTGGGAAGAAAGTCCGCCGTCGCTGATCGACGTCGCCGTGCGCGACCGGCGCTGGGCGCAAGGCAATCTGCAACACTCCAAGATCATCGGCGCGGACGGCCTGTCCACGGTGAGCCGAGGTCACTTTTTCATCGGCATCATGAGCTATCTGTCCTCGCCGCTGTGGCTGCTGCTGCTGATGGTCGGCTTTGCCCTGACCCTGCAAGCCACCCTGATCCGTCCCGAATATTTCAGCCGCAGCTTCCAGCTGTTCCCGGATTGGCCGAAGTTCGACGCCCAGCGCATGACCGCGCTGTTCATTTTCACCATGGCGGTGCTGTTCATCCCCAAGCTGCTGGGCATGTTGCGCTCGTTGTTCAACAACAAGGTTCGCAAGGGCTGCGGCGGCGTGCTCGGCGTGATCTTCAGCACCCTGTTCGAAACCTTGCTGTCGGCTTTGTATGCGCCCGTGATGATGCTGGTGCAGACCCAGCACGTCATCGAAATATTCACCGGTCGCGATTCGGGCTGGAATGCGCAGCGCCGACGCGCCGACGCCACGGCCTGGAGCGAAGCGGCCCGCATGCATTGGGGGCACATGGTCATCGGCGTGTTCACCGGCGTGATTGCGTATCTGATCTCGCCCACCCTGCTGGCCTGGCTCACACCGACCCTGGCGGGCCTGTTGCTGGCGATCCCCCTGTCCAAGATGAGCGGCAGCGTACTCGCCGGGCGCGTGTTGCATTCGCTGGGCCTGTTGCGCACGCCGGAAGAAAAGCATGCGCCGGCGGTGATACGTCGTCGGGACGAACTGCTCGCGCAGGCTCAGCAGCCCGCGAAGGACGCTTTGCGATTGCTCGCCGCCGATCGTCAGGCGCGTTACGCGCATATCACTGGCAACCTGCCGCGGCCGGCGGAATCGCGCGGTCATCCCGATCCGCATCGCCTCACTGCGGAGCAAAAGGTGCGGGACGCTAGCACCCTCAACGAAGCCATGTCCTGGCTCGGACCGGCGGAGAAAGTTCACGTGGCCGGCGACCCTCGCCTGCTCGAACGGCTGGCGGAGCTGCCCGAGAGCTGACCAGGAACTTCGTTTCCATGCAGCCCATTGCTCCTGGAGCCAGCCACATTCGAGGAGCAAGCATATGGCACGAGCCACCCCCACCCGTTCGATGGACGCGCCCCAGGACGCGATCGCATTGCTCAAACAGGACCATCGCACCGTCGAGGCGCTGTTCGAGGAATTCGAAGAGGCGGACGAGAGCGAACAGTCCGAGCTCGCCACTCGCATCTGTCAGATGCTGACGGTGCACACGCAGATCGAGGAAGAGCTGTTATACCCGCAGGCCAAGGAAGCTTTCGGCGAAGAGGATGACGAGAAGGTGTACGAGGCCGAGATCGAGCACGGCTCCGCCAAGGAGCTGATCGCCAAGATCGAAGCCGGCACCCCGGAGGATCCGGAATTCAAGCCGCTGGTCAAAGTGCTCAGCGAGTACGTCAAACATCACGTCAAGGAAGAAGAGAAGGAGATGTTCCCTTCGCTCAAGGAGACCGAGCTGGACTTGAAGGAGCTGGGCCGCCAGCTGGCGCATCGGAAGATGGAGCTGATGGAGCAGATGGGCATCGAGGCCGAAGAGCCGCCTGCGCCCCGGCGCAAGCGCGCTTCGGGATCGAAATCGAGCCGCACCTCGGCGAGCAAGCGTGGCCAGGCTCGCGCCGGCAGCCGGAGCAAATCCGCACGCAGCAGCGGCAGTCGCGCCCGTCACTAACCTTTGTAAATGACACGCTGAAACACGGCGGCGACTCTTCGCGAGCCGTCGCCGTCAGTTTTTTCGTCGGTGAATTGCCGGGCCAGGGGAGTGAGTCCGACGAGCGACTACGCTCGGCGTTCGCATGCAGCGTGTAGTTCTTGGAACAATTTGCGGCGTCGTCAATTTGAATCCGTCACTGCCTTTCCACCGCCGATCGGAGATCCACATGGCGAGCCGCCCCTCAGGTACGACCCCCCGCTCCAAGAAGTCATCGACCCGTACTTTGCCGCCGGTGACCACCGTCAGTAACGAGGAGCAGAAGCTGGCCGATGCCGACACCGATGCCGTGGAGAATCGCGCCGCCGACGGCGTCGTAGGCGAGGCGGCCCCGCACGATGTGAAGATCACTGAAAGCAAGCTCGAGCAGCGAGAGATTCCATCGTTCTCGGACAGTCGTGAGGCGCGCATTGCTGAAGCCGCCTACTGGCGCGCCGAGCGCCGGGGGTTTGCGCCGGGTCACGAGCTGGAAGACTGGTTGAGCGCCGAGCGCGAAATCGATCAAAGCGAGCAGCGCAAGTAGTCGATCTCACTAGTCACCCCTTGGCCCACCCTTATACTTCCTGCTCACACAGGAAGTATGGGGATGGGCATGACGACTCTGGCGCGCACTCGCGCACTCACTGCTGAAGATCGGCCACGCTGGGACCAGTTGTGGTCGCAGTTCCTCGCCTTTTATCAGCAGACCCTGCCGCAATCGACCACCGACCTCACCTGGCAGCGCTTGATGGAAGGTCACGAGCTATGGGGCCTCGCCGGGCTCGATGACACGGGCCGGATGGTCGGCTTCGCGCACTACCAGTTTCATGTGTCGACCTGGTCGCCCGCCGGCTATTGCTATCTGGAGGATCTGTTCGTCGATCCGCAAAGTCGCGGTCGTCACGTCGGCCGCGCACTGATCGAAGCGGTGTACCGGGCCGCCGATGAACGAGGTGCGACGCGCGTGTACTGGCACACGGAGAACACCAACGCCCGTGCGCAGATTCTGTACAACCAAGTCGGTTACCTGACGCCGTTTCTGCAATTTCGCCGCCGCCCCTGAACGATCCGGCACAAAGCGTCCGGTAATTTCGTCCGGAACTTTTTACGGCGGTGGGGCATTGAGTCGCGCTGGAAACAAAGCTCGACGAGTTGCGGATGGTGTCAGCGGCTTTAACATCCGATCTCAACCTCGACTTATGCGCGCAAGAACCTATCCGGACCCCGGGCAGCATTCAGCCGCATGGCATGCTCGTGGTGGTGGATCCCCTCAATCGGTGTATCGTGCAGGCAAGCGCCAATGCAAAGGCGCTGCTCGGCCGCGACCGTGGTTCGAGCGTGCTCGGCTTATCGCTGGCCGAGCTGGTCGGTGAATCGGCGGAAGATCAAATCCACGGCTGGCTGGCCAATCCCGACAGCAGCTATTTGCGTACTTTGGACGTGAACGGTCGACGCCTGCAGGTGCTTCGCCATCAAACGCCTCAGGGGATCATTCTCGAATTCGAGCAGCCACCGGCGTCCGAAGGTGAAACGCTCGAAGCCTATTACCCGCGCGTCGGCCGTTTCATGGAAGACCTGCCGGCGTACGAGAACGTCGCCGAGCTCTGTTCAGCGGCGGCGCGCGAGTTTCGCCAGATCAGCGGCTTCAATCGAGTTCTGATCTATCGCTTCGACGAGCAGTGGAACGGCGAAGTGCTGGCCGAGGATGGCGACGGCGTGCTGCCGTCCTACGCCGGGCTGCGTTTTCCCGCCACCGACATCCCGGCGCAGGCCCGAGAGTTATATCGCCTCAACCGGCTTCGCGTGATCCCGGATGCGAACTACACGCCTGTGCCGATGGAGCCGTCACTGCATCCCGCCGATGGCAAACCGCTGGACCTGAGTTTCGCCGCGCTTCGCAGCGTGTCGCCGGTCCATCTGCAATACATGCGGAACATGGGCACGCTCGCGTCCATGTCGATCTCGGTGCTGGTGGACGATCGGCTGTGGGGCCTGGTGTCCTGTCACAACGCCACGCCGCGCCGGGTGAATGCGCAGGCGCGTACCGCATGCGATCTGCTGGGCAAGGTTTTGTCACAACACATCGGCGCTCGCGACCGCGGCGCCTATGCGGCCCGGCGCATCGATGTGAAACGGATCGAAAGCGAGCTGCTCGCCAGGATCGCCGCCAACGATTCGTTTCAAAGCGGGCTGGCCGCCAACGCGAACATCTGGTTGAAGATCGCCGACGCCACCGGCGCAGCGGTCCTGCATGACGACACGTTGTTCACCGCCGGAGTAACGCCCGCCCCCGATCGCCTGCGCGCGCTGGCCGAACAACTGCAGCAGCGAACCGCCGATCACTTCGTCACCGACAGCCTGGTGCGACAGTGGCCCGAGTTCGAGGACATCGTCGACGTGGCGAGCGGCGTGCTGGCCATCTCCATCTCCCAGCTGCATCCCAGTTATATCCTGTGGTTTCGTCCGGAAGTGCAACGAACCGTGTTGTGGGCCGGCGATCCCAGCGCAGCCAGGCAAGAGGAGAACGAGCGCCTCACGCCACGCCACTCGTTCGCGAGCTGGAAGGAACGAGTGAAGAATCGGGCCCTGCCCTGGTCGCAGGCGGAGCTCGACGGTGCGCTCGAGTTTCGTAACGCCATCATCAACTTCGTGCTCCGTCGCGCCGAGGAACGAGCCGAGCTCACCAGCCAATTGCAACGTTCCAACCGCGAGCTGGAGTCCTTCTCTTACTCGGTGAGCCACGACTTGCGCGCGCCGTTTCGTCACATCGTCGGCTACACGCAGTTGTTACGCGATCGCGAGAGGTCGTTGAGCGAACAGTCGCAACATTATCTCGACAGCATCAACGAGGCCGCCGCCTCGGCCGGCCAGCTGGTCGACGATCTGCTCGCCTTCTCGCAACTCGGCCGCACGGCCCTATCGATGGGCCCGGTCGACATGCACAAGGTGGTGCAGGAAATCGTGCGCTCGGTCGAGCCCGACGTGCGCAATCGCCAGATCGAATGGCGCATCCAATCGTTGCCGCCGGCCACCGGCGATGCCGCGCTATTGCGCCAGGCGCTGTTCAACATCATCGACAACGCACTCAAGTACAGTCGCGACCGCTCGCCGGCGGTGATCGAGATCGTCGGCGAGCAGCGGCCGAACGAAAGTATCTACATCGTGCGCGACAACGGCGTCGGCTTCGACATGGCGTACGCGCACAAGCTGTTCGGCGTGTTTCAGCGGCTGCATCGCATGGAAGATTTCGCCGGCACCGGCATCGGCCTGGCATTGACTCAGCGAATCGTCGAACGGCATGGCGGCTGGATCGAGGCGCGTGGCGCCATCGACCGCGGCGCCGAATTCCGTTTTGGCATTCCTCGCCAAGGAGACAATGTCGATGGCTGATCTGCGGCCCATTCTGCTGGTCGAAGACAATCTGAAAGATATCGAGCTGACTCTGGCGGCGCTGGCGAAATGTCAGCTCGCCAACGACATCGTGGTGGCGCGCGATGGCGCCGAGGCGCTCGACTACCTGTATTGCCGCGGCCAATACCAGGACCGCCCGCCGGGCGATCCGGCGGTGGTGCTGCTGGACCTGAAGCTGCCGAAGGTCGACGGCCTGGAAGTGCTCGCCAAACTCAAAACCGATGGACTCACACGCGCCGTGCCAGTGGTCATGCTCACCTCCTCGCGCGAAGAAAGCGATCTGGTGCGCAGTTACGAGCTGGGCGTCAACGCCTTCGTGGTCAAGCCGGTGGACTTCAACGCGTTTTTCGAAGCCATTCAGGGCCTGGGGATGTTCTGGGGCGTTCTGAACGAGACCCCGCCGCGCAGCGTGCCGGCGCCCCGCCTGGAGAGAAAGACCTAGTCATGGCCGCCGAGCTTGCACCCCGCTCGAACACGCACGCGCGCATCCTGCTGCTCGAGGACAGCGAGATCGACGCCGAGCTCGCCATCACCCATTTGTCGAAGGCGGAAACTCGCAGCAGCATCGAGCGGGTCGCCAGTCGCGACGATTTCGTGCGCGAGCTCGGCAGCGGCGGCTACGACGTGGTGCTCGCGGATTATTCGCTGCCGGACTTCGACGGACTGGCGGCGCTGGACATGGTGCGCGAACTCTGGCCGGACATGCCTTTCATCTTCGTCTCCGGCGTGGTCGGCGAAGAGTTCGCCATCAATGCATTGCGCCGGGGCGCCACCGACTACGTGATGAAGCGTGGCCTGAGTCGATTGCCCGCGGCGGTGGATCGCGCGGTCGCCGAAGCGCGCGAGCGGCAGGATCGCGTGCGAGCCGAGCAGGCGCTGCGGATCAGCGAGACCAGCGCGCAACTCGCCATCGAAACCGCGGGTCTCGGTCGTTGGGAGCTCGACCCGGTCACCGGCATCCTCGATCTCGATGCGCGTTGCCGGGAGTTGTTCGGCCTGACGGTCGACGCCAGCGCCAACCAGGAAGCGTTCCTGAGATGTTGTCACAGCGGCGACCGCGAGCGCATCGAAACCCTGTTGCGCACGGCACTGCAAGCTCCCAACGCAAACGTCTCGACCGAATTCCGGATCGTTCGCCCGGGCGACGCACAGGAACGCTGGATTGCTCTGACCGGACGGGCATTTCACGACCGCGGCGCCTGCACGCGACTGATCGGCATCGTCAACGACATCACCGAGCGCAAACAAACCGAGACGGCTTTGCATGATCTGAATCAGACCTTGACCTTGCGCGTCGCTCACAAGACCGCCGAGCGCGATCATCTGTGGCAGTTGTCGAAAGATCTGATGGCGGTGATGACGCCGGCAGGCGCGCTGATAGAAGTCAATCCGGCATGGCAGGCAGCGCTCGGCCACGGCACCAGCGAAGTGGTCGGCGAGCATCTGGCAAGGTTTGCTCATCCGGACGACGCCGCCATCGTGCAACAGGCGGTCACGCACGCCGCGCTGGAAAGTCAGCGGCCGTTCGAATGCAGATTCCTGTGTCGCGACGGTCAGCCTCGCTGGATCTCGTGGTCGACGGCGCTCGGGCACGGCTGCATCTACGCGGTGGGCCGCGACGTGAGCGAGGACAAAGCTGCGCAGCTCAAACTGGAGCACGCGCAGGAAGCTCTGCGGCAGGCGCAGAAGATGGAGGCGGTCGGCCAGCTCACCGGCGGCCTGGCGCACGACTTCAACAACCTGTTGCAGATCGTGGTCGGCAACATAGAAACCTTGCAACGTAAGCTGCCGCCCAATCTGGATCGCTTGCGACGCGCCGCGGATCACGCCATGGCCGGCGCGCAGCGCGCGACCAATCTCACTCAACACCTGCTCGCGTTTTCACGCAGACAGCCGTTGAATCCGCGCCCGGTGGCCGTCAATCGACTGGTCGCCGGCATGTCGGAGATGTTGCAACGGACGCTGGGCGAGCTGATCGAAGTCGAGACGGTCCTGTCGCCCGAGCTGCGTCACGTCGAGATTGACAGCAATCAGCTGGAAATCGCGCTGTTGAATCTTGCCGTCAATGCGCGCGACGCGATGCCGGACGGGGGCAAGCTGCGCATCGAAACATTCAATCTGGATCTGCGCGAGGACCTGCTCGCCGATGCGGAAGGTCTGCCCCGCAACGAGTACGTTGTGCTCAATGTTCGCGACACCGGCACGGGCATGCCGCCCGAAGTGCTGGCGCGCGCTTTCGAACCTTTCTTCACCACCAAGAGCGTCGGCCAAGGCACCGGCCTGGGCCTGTCGCAGGTGTATGGCTTCGTTCACCAATCCGGCGGACAGGTGCGGATCGCTTCGACGGATGGTGCAGGCACTGCCATTCGCATCTATTTGCCTGCGGCCCGGCCGGACGCGCAGCTGCCCGATGAAGACGACGCACGCGAGCCGCCACTGGCGGTCGAACGAAAAACCATTCTGGTGGTCGAAGACGATCCCGACGTACGCGCTTTTACCGTCGAGACCGTGGGTGAGCTTGGCTACGATGTTCTGGAAGCGCGCGATGGCGTCACTGCGCTCAACCTGCTGCGTCAGACGCCTGCCGGCGACATCGATCTGTTGTTCAGCGACGTGGTGTTGCCGGGAGGCTTGAATGGCCAGCAACTGGCTCAGCAGGCCCTGTTGCTCCATCCCCGCTTGAAAGTTCTGTTCGCGACCGGTTATGCGCGCGATGTGATCGTGCATCATGGAAGGCTCGATCCGGGCGTGCAGTTGATCACCAAACCTTTTGCCTTCGATGACCTGGCGGCGCGCATTCGTAGCGTGCTGGAGGGTCAGGACTCAGCACGACATGCCAATTGAAGCTACGCCCGACACTCTGCTCGCCTCCACCAATCGCCGCAATTCCCTGCGTGGAGCCACCGATCATCTGCATCGCGACCTCGATCGACTGGCGGCCGCTTTCAATCTGGCGGATATCACGCATTACCGGCGTTTCCTGCAGGCCAACGCCACCGCGCTGATCGCCATCGAGCAGTTGCTCGAGAGCGCGGGCGTCGCGCAACTGCTGCCCGACTGGCCGCAACGTTCGCGGCGCTCGGCCATCCTTGCCGATCTGCACAGCCTCGGCTCCGACGTGCAACCGTTCGCGTTGCGGCGGGCGGCGCCGACGCCGCCGGAAATGTTCGGTGTTCTGTATGTATTGGAAGGCTCACGTCTCGGCGCGCGCGTACAGCTGGAGCAAGTCATGACCAGCAGCGACGAGAGGGTTCGTAACGCATCTACTTATCTGCGTCATGGCCAGCCGACGCTCGGCCAGGACGGAGTGCAAAGCGTCGGCTTGTGGCGCAGCTTCCTGGAGCAGCTGGAATCCAACGAAGCGGCCGACGATCAGACACAGAGCGTATCGGGCGCCGTCTATGCGTTCACGATGTTTATTCGCTCGTTCGGCCGAGCGGCCAACGAGCTGAGTTTGCGCACTGCACCAGCGGCCTGAGCCGCAGCAAACGTTAACTCACACGGTCCTGCGTCGCAGGTTTTGCGCGCCAACGCGTTCGGCGCACTGGAACTGTGCGCCACATCGCGTGTCCTGTGACGGCAGTTGGCGACACTGCGGCCACGTCCTGGTGAGTACGTGGATCAATGTCTTATCTCGTCGTTTGTGTTTGGGTCGCGCTGTGTGCGGTTGCAGCCTGGGCATTCTCGCTCCAGCGCCGGTTGCGCGAACTGGATGCACGAATCGTCGAAGCCGAAGCGCAGCATCGGGAATTCATCGAGCAGGTGGAACATGGCGGCATGGTCCGACGCAAGATCGAAGCGCAGCTGTTGGAGAACCAACAACGACTCGACCGGCTCGCACATCATGACCAGCTGACCGGCCTGCCCAATCGTTTGTTTCTTGCCGCGCATCTGCCCGCAGCCATCGCCGATGCCCGCCGCAATAAAGTCGCGCTGGCCGTGCTGTTCGTCGATCTGGATCGTTTCAAGCATGTCAACGACACGCACGGCCACGAGGTCGGCGACAGGCTATTGCAATCGGTGGCGCAACGAATCACCGACGCGGTGCGCAGCGAAGACCTCGTGGTGCGCATGGGTGGCGATGAGTTCGTGGTCGTGCTCAATTCCGTCAGGAGCAACAACCAGGTTCACGAGACTGCTGCACGCATCACCGCTGCACTCGGCGCCCCATTGCAGATAGATGGCAAGCCGCTCGTCACCACGGCGAGCGTCGGCGCGAGCATGTTCCCGCGCGATGGCGAGGACGTGGGCGCCCTGCTGCGCCACTCCGACACAGCGATGTATCGAGCCAAGGGATGTGGCCGGAACAATTTCCAGGTCTTCAGCCCGGTGATGGACCGGCAGCTGAAGGAGCGCCTCGCCATCGAAACCAGTCTGCGCACGGCGCTGGCAACTCAGACGCAGCTGGATGTGCACTATCAGCCGCTGGTGGATCTCGAGACGCGTCGCGTGGTTGCGCTGGAAGCGCTAGTGCGATGGAAACATCCCAGCGAGGGCCATGTCTCACCGCTACGTTTCATTCCCATTGCCGAGGAGACCGGCCTGATCGGCGAACTGGGCGACTTTGTACTGCAGCGGGTGGTCGCCGACATGGCCCGCTGGCGCAAAGCCGGACACGCGGCGCTGGCGCCGGTGGCTATCAATGTCTCCGCCGGTCAGCTGGCCCGCTGCGACCTGCGTGGACGCATCGCCGAGCTGACCCAGGCCAACCGGCTGAGCCCGGCGCTGCTGCAGATCGAGCTCACCGAGGGCGCAATGTTCGACCGGGTGGGCGCCGAGGCGATCGAGGCGTTGCGGGCGCTCGGCGTGCGCGTGGCCATCGACGACTTCGGCACCGGCTATTCGTCGCTGAGCTCTCTGCTGCGCTGGCGCGTCGACTCCTTGAAGATCGATCGCAGTTTCATCCAGGACCTCGCCACCGACCGCAACCATCACGCCATCGTCGCGGCCATGGTAGCGATGGCCCAGCACTTGAGCATCAAGGTGATCGCCGAGGGCGTAGAAAGCTGGTCGCAGCTGGCAACGCTGCGCCAACTGGGCTGCCGCTACGCCCAGGGTTACCTGTTCGCCGAAGCGGCGCCGGCGGAACGGTGCCGGGAATTCCTGGAGGGCAGCCCGCTCGCCCAGGCGGACTTCGACGCCGAGCCGCTCAAAGCGGTGAGCGCCTAGTCGCCCGAACGCGGTCCTGCCTCGAAAGAAAATTTTTCAAAGAACCGGGAACCGTCGAAACGCGCCGTGCGTATCGCCTCGTCGGGCGTCGCCAGCGGTAGACGTCCCTCACCCCCGTTGCAATGAAGGCTCCGCGAGCGAGCCACTCTCAAGCTACTTTCGATCGGGCCTCGCGCGGGCCACACACAGGAGTCGCGGATGAACCGACTGGCAAGTCGACTGCCGGCCATTGTCGAGCAGCATCAACGAGAAATTCTCGCCGAATGGGTCAGACTTCAGTTGGAATCCGGTAACTGGCGCGCCGGCCGGTTACAGGAATCGCAGCTCCGGGACGAGTCGCAAAAGTTCATCGGCCTGCTCGCCGGCACCCTTCAGAACACAGTTCAATTCGACGCGCGCAACGCGCAGTGGGCGGAGCTTCGCGAGTTTCTGAGCGAGCTGTCCCGCAGCCGCGCCACCCAGGGCTTCTCGCCCTCGCAAGTGGCTACCTTCGTGTTCTCGCTGAAGCAGCCGATCTTCGGACGCCTGCGCCTCGCCCTGGCCAAGGAGCCCGAGGCGCTGGCGGACGCCATGTGGGAGATCAACACGCTGCTGGATGCGCTCGGCCTGTACACCACCGAGGTGTATCAGCAGGCGCGTGAAGCGGTGATTTCCCGCCAGCAGGAGGAACTCATCGAGCTGTCCACACCGGTGGTCGAGCTGTGGCCCGGCATCCTGGCGCTGCCGCTGATCGGTACGCTGGATAGCGAGCGCACCCAGGTGGTGATGGAAACGTTGCTGCAGCGGCTGGTCGCCACCGGGTCGAGCATCGCGGTGATCGACATCACCGGCGTGCCGACCGTCGACACACTGGTTGCACAACACTTGCTCAAGACCGTCTCGGCCGCGCAGCTCATGGGCGCGGACTGCATCATCAGCGGCATCCGTCCGCAGATCGCGCAAACCATCGTGCACCTCGGCATCGACCTGTCGGCGGTCGCCACCAAAGCCAGCCTGTCGGACGCGTTCGCGCTCGCACTCAAGCGGCGCGGCCTGGCGGTGACTTCCAGCACCGCCGCGGCTCGAGGATAACGCGGTGGATCGCGTCCCGATTCTGCGCCTGGGCGATTGTCTGCTGGTCACGGTGCAAGTCGACATGCACGACGAGCTGGCCATGAGCCTGCAGGACGATCTGACCAACAAAATCGTCGCAACCAAGGCCCGCGGCGTGCTGATCGACATTTCCGCGCTGGAGATGGTCGACTCGTTCATCGGCCGCATGCTGGGCAACATCGCCTCCATGTCGCGCATCCTCGATGCGCAAACCGTGGTGGTCGGCATGCAGCCCGCGGTCGCCATCACTTTGGTCGAGCTTGGATTGTCGCTGCCTGGCATTCGCACCGCATTGAATGTCGACGCAGGCCTCGCGTTGCTGCGGCGTGCGCTCGACCGGGGCGACGAAGGCGGCTATGTCGATTGAACCAACGACGCTGCCCGTGCGTTCCGGCGAAGACGTGGTCAAGGTCCGTCAAGCTGTTCGCACCTTGGCCATGGATCTGGGCTTCAGCCTCGTGGATCAGACCAAAGTCATCACCGCAGCAAGCGAGTTGGCGCGCAACACGCTGACCTATGGCGGCGGCGGCGAAGTCCGCATCGAACGTTTGAACCAGGGCCCGAAGCGCAGCGGCGTGCGCCTCACGTTCGAGGATCGCGGCCCCGGCATCGCCAATATCGAGCTGGCCCTGACCGATGGTTACACCACCGGCACCGGTCTCGGCCTGGGGCTCAACGGCGCAAGGAAGCTTTCCCATGAATTCGATATATGGTCACAGCCCGGCGTCGGCACGCGTGTGACCATTACTCGCTGGAAGTAGATGCAACAGTTCTCCATTGGCGACCCCAGCGCCGTCGCGCCTGCCCGGCGCGGCATCAATACGCTTGCCGGCTCGCTGGGTTTCGATGCCGAAGACACCGGCCGTGCAGCGCTGGTTGCGACCGAGATCGGCACCAACCTGGTCAAGCACGGCGGCGGCGGCGAACTGATCGCGCAACGGATTTCGCACGCCGGCCGCAGCGGTCTGGAACTGCTGGGGCTGGACAAGGGGCCCGGCATCGACGACGTGGCCAAGTGTTTGCGCGACGGCTATTCCACCAGCGGCAGTCCGGGCACCGGACTGGGTGCGATGGAGCGCATGTCGGAGCGTTTCGAAATCTA
This sequence comes from Steroidobacter gossypii, assembly GCF_016801985.1. Taxonomy (GTDB): domain Bacteria; phylum Pseudomonadota; class Gammaproteobacteria; order Steroidobacterales; family Steroidobacteraceae; genus Steroidobacter; species Steroidobacter gossypii. The sequence goes on from NZ_JAEVLS010000005.1 coordinate 399,302, forward strand.
TTCCCGGCCTGGCCAAGGCACCGCGGTGCTGGCGCAATTGTGGCCGGACTCACGTGCGCCGGCCGAGCCGCGCGTGCAGATCGGTTCACTCGTGGTGCCCAAGCCGGGCGAGACCTCCTGCGGCGATTCGTGGTGCTATCACGAGCGCGTCGAAGGGGTTCTGGTAGTGGGCATCGACGGGCTGGGTCATGGCTTCGCCGCTCAGCAGGCCGCCATCGAAGCTTGTCGCGTATTCGACGCCGAGAACCATCGCCCGGTGCTACGTCTCATGCAGATGCTGCACGAAGCGCTGCGCCCGACGCGTGGAGCCGCCATCACCTTGGTGGAAGTGGATTGGGATGCCGGCCGCGCCACTAGCGTGGCGGTGGGCAATGTGACTGCCGCGCTGGTCAATGACGGCGAAGTCAAAAGGATCGCGTCCGACAACGGCATTGTCGGTCATGTGATTGCGCGGCCCCGCGAGCTGCAGCATCCCTGTAAGCCCGACTCACTGCTGATATTGCATTCGGACGGCCTGACCTCGAGCTGGCAGCTGGATCGCTACCCTGGCCTGACGCAGCATCATCCGGCGCTGATCGCGGGCGTGTTACATCGGGACTTCCGGCGTGGCCGCGACGACAGTCTGGTCGTTGTCATCCGACGCACGCCGTCATGAATCGTTCTCTGCTGCGACTGGAGCTCGCCCAGGATCGCGACATCGTCACGGCCCGGCAACGTGCGCGCCAGGTCAGCGCCCTGCTCGGTTTCGACTCTCAGGATCAAGTTCGCATCGCCACTGCCGTTTCGGAGCTGGCGCGCAACGCCATGCGCCACGCCGGCGGCGGGGCCATCGAATTCATCCTGGCGGAAGCGCCGGCGCGCGCTTCCCTGCATATCAGCAACCCGCAGCTGCAGATCGTTATCAGCGACCACGGACCGGGCATCTCCAATCTGGACGACGCGATCAACGAGTCCGGCAACGGTGAAGTGAAATTGGGACTGGTGGCGGCCCGGCGCCTCATGGATACCTTCGATGTTTATTCCGGCAAAGGACGCGGCACGACCATCACGCTTGGCAAGTTCGTGCCTCGCCGCACCGAGGGCTTTACTGCCGCGCGCACCGCCGCCATCGTCGCGCAGCTGGCGGCGGACGGGCCCACCGATCCGACCACCGAGATTCAATATCAGAATCGCGAGCTGTTGCGCAGCCTGGAAGAGCTGCGCTTGCGCAAAGAAGAATTGGCGCGCTTGAACGCCGAGCTCGAAGACACCAACCGCGGCGTAATGGCGTTGTATGCGGAGCTCGAAGAGCGAGCCGCACACCTGCGGCTGGCCGATGAAACCAAGACCCGCTTCCTGTCGGCCGCGAGTCACGAGTTCCGCACGCCGGTGAACTCCATCCTGGCGTTGTCCAAGATCCTGTTGCATCGGCTGGACGGCGATCTTACAGCCGAGCAGGAAAGACAGGTCACGTACATCCGTCAGGCCGCCGAGCAACTCTCGACCATGGTCGACGACCTGCTCGACCTGCGCAAAGTCGAATCGGGCAAGCTGCAGCTGCGCGTCGAACCGTTCACTGTCACCGATCTGTTCGGCGCGCTGCGCGGCATGTTCAAGCCGCTCAGCATCAAGGACACCGTCTCGCTCACGTTCGAGGAAAATGGCGCGTTGCCCGAGCTGCATACCGATCAGGGCAAGGTTTCGCAGATTCTGCGCAATCTGATTTCCAACGCGCTGAAGTTCACCGAAGCCGGCTCGGTGCGCGTGACCGCACGACTGGCCGCCGACACCGATATGATCGTGTTCTCGGTGGCGGATACCGGCATCGGCGTCGCGCCGGAAAATCATCGGCGCATTTTCGACGAGTTCACACAGGTCGAGAACCCGCTGCAAAAGCATGCGAAAGGCACCGGTCTGGGCCTGCCCCTGTCGCAGCGGCTGGCCGGGCTGCTCGGCGGCAGTATCGATGTCGCCAGCGAGCTGGGCAAAGGTTCGGTGTTCTCCCTGGCCATTCCTCTGCGCCTGGCCACTTCGGCGCCGCTTGGCGTGCCGTCAACGCCCCATGCCCGCGAAGCGCAGCGCGTGCTGATCGTCGACGACAGCGAAATCGAGCGCTATGCGTTGCGCCAGTTCCTGCCGAGCCGTACCTTCGAAGTCATCGAGGCCAGCGGCGGTTACGAGGGCCTGCGGCTGGCGCGGCAATCGCACCCCGATCTGATCTTCCTCGATCTGGCCATGCCCGACGTGCACGGCCTGGAAGTGCTCAAGATGCTCAAGGCCATCGAGGAGACTCGAAACATTCCGGTGATCCTGTTCACCTCGCAACGCGCGGACGATATCCCCGCAGAATCGGCGACTGCGGCCAGCGCATTACTGTTGAAGAGCGAGATGTCACGCGAGTCGGTCGCGGCCGTGATCCGGCGCGTCGGCAGTCGGGAGTAAGCCAGCATGTCAAACACTGAAATCATACTGAACGTCGACGACAACGAACCGGGGCGGTACGCGACCACGCGCATCCTGAGTCGCGCCGGCTTTCAGGTGATCGAAGCGGGCACCGGCTCGGAAGCATTGCGTCTGGCGCGCAGCGCCTCGCCGCAGCTGGTGATCCTGGACGTGAACCTGCCCGATATGAACGGCATCGAAGTCTGCCGGCAGCTGAAGACCGATCCCCATACGGCGAGCATCATGGTGCTGCAGGTCTCCGCCACCAATGTCGCTTTGCTGGATCGGGTGTCTTCGTTACAGGCCGGCGCCGACAGCTTCCTGATCGAACCGGTCGAGCCCGAGGAGTTGGAAGCCGTGGCGCGCGCACTGCTTCGTCTGCATCGCACTGAGGCGCAGCTGCGTCGCTCATTGGCCGAACGCGAACTGTTATTGCGCGAAGTCAATCATCGCGTGAAGAACAGCTTGCAGCTGGTGCTCAGCATGTTGAGCCTGCAAGGCAACGAATTTCGAGAGGCCGGCGCCAGAGAAATCTTCGCCAAAGCCATTGCGCGCGTGACCGCCATCGCTTCGATTCACGAGCGGCTTTATCAAGACAACGATCCGCTCAGCATCGACATGCACACCTATTTGAACGGGTTGTGTGCGGAACTGGCGCGCGCCGGCATTGGCGAAGAACGTCACGCCGACCTGCGCACCGAGATCGAGCCGCTGCGGCTGCCGACTGAAAATGGCGTGTCGCTCGCCTTGATCGTCAACGAGTTGGTGATGAACGCGCTGAAGCACGGCCGTCCGGTGGATCGACCCGCCATCGTCCACGTCAAGCTGCGTCGCCTCGACTCCGGCCAGGGGCAACTCATCATCGCCGATAACGGCCCGGGACTGACGGCCAGCGCGTCGCGCGAAGCGATCGTCGCATCGAGCGGATTGGGCTCGCGGCTGATCAACATGTTGGTGCGGCAACTCAACGGCCAGCTGCGCATCGAAGATGCCGATGGCTACGCCGTGCATATCACCTTTCCCCTGCAGCCAGCCCCGACATGGGGACCGAAGTCTTAATCGTCGAAGATCAGGTGCTCATTGCCATCCACCTGCAGGACCTGGTGGAGGAGGCGGGGTACCGGGTCGCCGCGATCGCGCACGATGCGGCCGGTGCACTGGCCGAGGTCGCGCAACAGCGCCCTGCGTTCGCCATCATGGATATTCGCCTGGCGAACGGCGGCAGCGGCGTCGAGGTGGCGCGTCAGTTGTATCTCGAATATGGCGTGCGCTGCTTGTTCATCAGCGCCAATATCAACGATGAAGTACGCGCCCGCGTCGCCGAACTGCAGCCCCTGGGCTTCATCGGCAAACCGTTCCTGGCGGCCGAAGTGATCGGCGCCGTGCAAGCCGCAGCGCTTGCAACCGCACGCTAGCTTCGCGCCTTGAGATAGCGCGTCAGCAGCTGAGCGATCAACGTCTGTGCCGATTGCGCGCGCTGCGGATTCCAACCAGTGCCAGCCGCTTCATCCATGTACACGCGACGCGAAAGCTCCAACTGCACGGCATAGATCCCATCGCTGGGTCGGCCGTAATTCTGCGTGATGTATCCGCCTTTGAAGCGACCGTTCAACACCGCCCCGAACTTGCCGTCCGATGTCACCAGATCCAGCAGCTGATCGGCGACGGCGCGTGGACAACTCGCATCGTCGCGCGTACCGAAGTTGAATTCGGGCAGCACGCCGGCGAACAGCGAGGGCACTTCGCTCGCGATCGAATGCGCATCCCAGAGCAAGGCATAGCCGTGACGCTCCCGCATGGCGTTGAGCTCGGCGGCCAGTCGCTGGTGATACGGCTGCCAATACTGCTCGATTCGCGCCTGGATCTCGGTCGCGGTGACCTCACGACCCGGAGCGTAGAGGGGCTCGTTGTCGAACGTAAGTGTCGGGCACACCGGCGAGGTGGGATTGCCAACGTACAGCGACGCCGAATCCGGCGAGCGATTCAAGTCGACCACGTAGCGCGAATAGTTGGCCTGCAAAATGGAGACGCCCAGCTCGCGCGTGAACTCATATAACTTCTCGACATGCCAATCCGTATCCGCCAGGCGACTGCCGGCCAGAGTGAAACGTGTTGCGATCGCTTCCGGCACGAACGTACCCGCGTGCGGAATGCTGATCAGCAGCGGCAGCGAGCCTTGGTGATACTCGTAAATGTTCATGCGGGCCGTCTCACGATTTCAACATCTTTTGTAGGGCGCGCTTGTAGCCCGCCGACACCGCGGTCTCGGCGAAATGACGGCGCTCCTGCACCAGCCAGCGCCCACCCACCATCACATCGCGCACCGATTCGCTGGTGCCCGAGAAAACAAACGTATCGATGATGGATTCGTCGCTGCGCGCGGCAAACAGCGACGAATTCAGATCCAGCACAAGAATGTCCGCGCGTTTGCCGACAGCAAGCTCACCGACGGGTCGACCCGTGACGCGCGCACCGGCGGTACATGCTCGCTGCCATAGCAACGCGCCACCCGACCGACCATCTTGAGTCAGGACGTTGCGCTGGCGTCGAGCCAATCGCGCCTGGTATTCCAGCCAGCGCAGTTCCTCGATCGGCGACAGCGAGATGTGACTGTCCGAGCCGATGCCGAACGCTCCACCGGCGGCGAGCAACTCCTCCATGGGGAAGATGCCGTCACCCAGATTGGCTTCGGTGCTTGGACACAAACCTACCACGGCGCGAGTCGCCGCGACCCCCTGCAATTCGGCGCTGGTGGCGTGAGTCGCGTGCACCAGGCACCAATGTTTATCGACCGGTGCATTGTCCAGCAACCATTCGATGGGGCGTTTGCCGAAGTGCTGCTGACAAGCCTGTACTTCGCGCTCCTGCTCGGCGATATGGATATGAACCACCTGCCCGTCCCGCTGCGAGTCGAGCACCGCCTGCATGGACTGCGGAGGCACGGCGCGGAGGCTGTGTAATGCAATGCCGACTTCCAACTGTTGCGAGCGTTGTGACGAGTGGCGCAGAGCATCGAGCAGATCGAGATACTCGCCCGTCTCCATCGCGAACTGGCGTTGCCGCTCGGTCGGCGGCGCGCCGCCAAAGTCGGACGTTTGATACAGCGTCGGCATCACAGTGAGACCGATGCCCGCCGTGGTGGCCGCATCCATCAGCGCCTGACTCATCGCCAGCTGCACTTCGCGCGATCGGTTCTCGCCGGCCGGGCCGTAGCTGTGCAGATAATGAAACTCGCACACCGAGGTGTAGCCGGCCTTGACCATGTCTGCATACAACTGAGCCGCCACCGCGTTGAGGCACTCGGGCGTGATGCGACTGGCGAGGTCGTACATGATCTCGCGCCAGGTCCAGAAGCTGTCGCCCTGACCGCTGCGCTGCTCGGCCAGACCCGCCATGGCGCGCTGGAACGCATGGCTGTGCACGTTGGGCATGCCTGGAATGGCCGCGCCATTGATCATTCGCGCGGTGGTAACGGTGTCGTCCGCCGAGACATCGACGATATCGCCGCCCGGATCGACCGAAATGACCACGTTGCGACGCCAGCCGTCGGGCAGCCACGCACAGGGAAAACGATAGCGGGATTGCATGGACATGCGCACGAGTATAAGACTGCGGAGCAATGAAAGCTTCGACCCCGAATGACACGATGTGGGACCGGGTATGGCTGGGCGCCCACCTGGCCACCATGACTGGCGGCGCTGCATACAACACCCCCGGCTCGGGCGAGGAACTGGATGAGCTGCGGGACGCTGCGCTCGCCGTCAAGGACGGGCGGATCGCCTGGCTCGGCAGCCGCCAGGAACTGGACGGCATGCAGTGGTCCGCCCGCGAGATCACTCGGGCGCAAGGGTTGTGGATCACGCCCGGCCTGGTCGAATGCCATACCCATCTGGTCTACGGCGGCGATCGTAGCAACGAGTTCGCCGCCCGACTGCGCGGCGCGACGTATGAAGAAATATCACGTGCCGGCGGCGGCATCGTGGCGACCATGAAAGCGACCCGCGCCGCCACTGAAGACGAGTTGCTCGAACAATCGTTGCCTCGCGCCCGGGCGCTTGCCGCCGAAGGCGTCACCACGCTGGAAATCAAATCCGGCTACGGACTGGATCTGGCCAACGAGCTCAAGATGCTGCGGGTAGCGCAACGCATCGGCGAGGTCACCGGACTCAGCGTGGTCAAAACATTTCTAGGCGCGCACGCCCTGCCGCCCGAGTTCGCCGGCAGGCAGGAAGACTATGTGCGGCACATCTGTGACGAAATGTTGCCCGCCGTGGCGAGCGCTGAACTGGCCGATGCCGTGGACGTGTTCTGTGAGCGCATCGCCTTCACTCAGGAACAAACGCGACGCATCTTCGCTCGCGCCGCCGAGCTTGGCTTGCCTTTGCGACTGCATGCGGATCAATTGAGCGACGGCAACGGTGGCGAGATCGCCGCAGACTGTGGCGCGCTCTCGGCGGATCATCTGGAGCATACATCCGAGCAGTCCCTGCAGCGCATGGCCGAGCGCGGCGTCGTCGCAGGACTGTTGCCTGGCGCGTTCTACTATCTGCGCGAAACCAAACTGCCGCCAATCGAGCGGCTGCGCCAGTTGAATATTCCCATGGCCATTTCCACCGACTGCAATCCGGGCACGTCGCCCATCGCTTCACTGCTCATGGCCATGAACATGGCTTGCGTGATGTTTCGGTTGACGGCGGCAGAGACACTGCGGGGTGTCACGGTAAACGCAGCGCGCGCACTGGGCTTGTCAAAAGATCGCGGCACGCTGCAGGTGGGTTCGCGCGCCGATCTGGCAATCTGGCGCCTGCGCCATCCCGAACAACTGTGCGCCGAGGTCGGCGTGCACCGGCCCGTGGAAATCGTGCTCGGGAGCGGATCTCGATCGGTCGAATCGGCGCTCAGAACACGACCGTGATGCCGAGGGAAATGATGTCGTTGTCCGCTTCGCCAGTGGTCTTGTCGCCGGAGTCGAACACACGCTGATACTCCAGTCGCACGTCGTAGATTTCGAAGAAGCTGAAGCTGGTGCCTACTCCCGCCAGCAGGTCCACGTCGTTCTCGGAGAATGCATCGCGTCGCGGGTTCTGCTCGATGTCATCGTAGAACAGCCGGAAATCGTTGCTCGAGAACAGTGCACCGGCCCGGCCATACACTTCCCAGCGATAGCTCAGCGGCCAAACGCCCAGCGCCGAGACAGTGATGCCGGCGCTCTCGGTATCGACGTTGGTCACGGCCGTGGTGGGGATGCCGACGATGTTGCCAGTTAGATTGGCCCGATACGTGACGTTGCCCAGATCCACGTAGCCGCCTTCGACGGCAAAGTGCGTGTTGAAACGATAGCCGGCGAAGAAGCCGTAGCCGCTGTCTTTGGTGTCCAGCGTCGCGGTCATCGATTCGACCGTCAGCTGCACCACGGGATTTGGATAGACCACCGTGGCGGCGTAGGTATTGAAAGGACCGATGTCCATCTGCTTGTCGGCCTGGCCATAGTGGGCGCCGATGTAGAAGCCCGGCTGCGCGGCCTGCGCGACCGGCATCATGCCTGCCAGCGCGATCATGGCGGTGGCCACGGAAACTCGTTTGGGGTTCATGCCGAGCGATCACCCATGCTGCGACGGTAGAGAATGGACTGTACCGAAAATAACGGGCTGCCGCGATCCAAGTCCCGGGATTGGCGCGGCGTATTCGAGCATATCGCAGCCCGCGGCGGATCAGATGCAAAGGAGCTGCGGTCGCGCTGCCGTCCCGAAGTAGCAAGCGATGATTATTTTGGGACTATTCGGGACGGCAGGCGATCGCAGCGAACGTTCCGAGTGGGATATTCAGCGTCCGTTCACGCACTCACAGGAGTGACGGTCGGCGACTTACGCAGACCGACGTACTCGAGTTCGGCGATGACCGCCACGAAGGCGCCCTGTCCCGCGACGAACAGGTAGCCCAGCAGATTGGGCTGCACCCAGCCGGTGAACAACAGCACGATGCTGTCGATCGCCCAGATCGCGTTGACCACGATCACCGCCCAGACCGCGAACCGCGGCAGCCGGGCGCGCGTGCTCAAGAACGCCAGCAGCATTGCGAACGGCAACAGCACCAGGGCGGCTTCCGACAGCAAGCCGGCCGGCAAGCTCAGCAACTCGGCCAACCAGCCACTGCAGGTCAACAGCAGCAAGCCCATGCCGGCGCAGCTCACCGCGTCCAGCACCAGCACTCGCCGGAGAAAAGTCGATGTTTGAATGGAGCTCATGACCGAAGTCCTCGTGGTTGTGTGACGGGACACAGCATGGCTGGTCCGCGGCGGTCGGTCGATTACCGCGGAGGTAATGGAGCCGGAGCTGGCGGCTGCGCTATCGTCGCTGCCATGAACGCAACTGACATCCAACCCGTCGGCCGTCTGCTGCGCGAATGGCGCCAGCGGCGCCGTTTGAGCCAGCTCGATTTCGCGGTCGAAGCCGAGATTTCTTCCAAACACCTGAGCTTTCTGGAAACCGGGCGCGCGCGGCCGAGTCGCGAAATGCTGTTGAAGCTGGCGGAGCTGCTCGATGTGCCGCTTCGAGAGCGCAACACCCTGCTGGTCGCCGCGGGATTCGCACCCATGTTTACCGAACGCAAACTCGACGATCCGACCTTGCAGGCGGCGCGCGACGCCATGGAAATGGTGCTCAAGGGTCACGAGCCCTACCCGGCCGTGGCCGTCGATCGGCATTGGACTTTGCTCGCGGCCAATCGCGCCGTCGCGCCGATGCTGACCGATATCGATCCGCGGCTGCTCGAGCCGCCGATGAATGTTTTGCGACTCAGCCTGCATCCCGACGGTCTCGCGCCCCGCATCGTGAATCTCGATCAGTGGCGAGCGCATCTGTTGGCGCGCCTGCGGCGACAGATAGAAATATCCGCCGACAAAGTGCTGATCGCGTTGCTGGAAGAGCTGGCCGCCTACCCCGCCCCGCAAGCTCCGGCCCGCACCGCGGATGGCAACGGCGCCAACGCCTTCGTCGTGCCCATGCGGCTGGCGACGCCGATGGGCGTGCTCAGTTTCATCAGCACCACCACGGTGTTCGGCACACCGATCGACGTGACTCTGTCAGAATTGGCGCTGGAAGCGTTTTTCCCCGCCGATGCGGCCACCGCGGCCGCGTTACGACAGTTGCCGTTATGAGTTACGTCTACCGCGTCGAAGGCTCCATCGCTCATGCCCAGCCCAGCTCCGCCGGGCCGTGGGATCCTCACCTGCAGCACGGCGGCGCGCCTGCCTCGCTGATCGCCTGGGCGGTGGAACGCATGCCGATGCGCGAGCCCATGCAAGTCGCGCGCATGACTTTCGATTTCCTCCGGCCCATCCCGGTCGCGCCGCTGGAAATAACCATCGACGTGCAGCGCGAGGGACGCAAGATCCAGGTCTGCAACGTGACTTTGTCACATGAAGGTCAGGCCTGCGTGCGCGCCACGGTGCTCAAGATCCGTCAGGCGCCGACCGAGCTGCCCGAACATGTGCTGGACGAACAGGTGATATTGCCGGGCCCGGAGCAAGGCCGGGAGGAGAAGGTCCGCTTCCGGGACTACGAGCAGTTCGCATCGGGGGTGACACTGCGCTCGGTGCGAGGCTCGTTCGCAGAGCTGGGCCCCGGCGCGGTGTGGTTTCGAGCCCATCGAGACATCATCGCAGGCGAGTCCATCACGCCGTTGATGCGCGCGGCCATGACCGGGGATTTCTGTAACGGCGTGTCCTCGGAGCTCGACTTCAGTCAATGGACTTTCATCAACGCCGATCTGACCATCAGCCTGGCGCGCATGCCGGTCGGCGAATGGATCCTGCTGGATGCGCAGAGCTGGCTGGGCGACCAGGGCGCGGGCCTCGCGTTCGCCAAGCTGGGCGACGAGCGGGGTTACTTTGGCCGCGCCATTCAAACGCTGGTGATCGAACCTCGCGCCAGGTAATCAGCGGTCGAGGGGTGGCGGCTGCTCCGCGGCCGCAGCCTTCTTGCGCTCTTCCTCTTTTCGTTCGCGCCGGATGGTGTAGACCACCGAGCCAAACGCCACTGCGATCACCAGCATGAGCGCGGCCATGATGAACACCAGGCCGCCGGCGAGCCGCCAGCCCTCGTAAAGGCCAATGGCGAGTCCAATGGGTGTGGTGACCAGCAGGATGGGTTTGGCGATACGCATTCCGGCATTGTAAGGCCACATTGCCGATTTCCAGCCCGGCACTTGCCGAGGCCGTTATCATTCGGGCCCCACGCTGCCGCTTTACCGACATGCCTCTGCTCACGCTGCGCAACGCCGAACTCGCCTATGGGCTGCATCCGCTGCTGGATCGCGCCAACTTCACCATCGACGAGCGTGAGCGCGTTGGTTTGATCGGCCGCAACGGCACCGGCAAGTCCTCGCTACTGAAAGTCATCACGGGGCTTGCGCCTTTGGATGACGGCGAGCTGGCGCGCCAGGACGGACTGAACATCGTGCTGGTGGAACAGGAACCGCTGCTGCCGCCGGCCGCAACGGTGCGTGACAGCCTGGTTGCACGCGGCAAGCTCGAACAGATCCACGACGAACGCGAACGCTGGCGCCTGGAGGCCCGGCTCAGCGAATTCTTACAACGCCTGGGCGTGGCCGCCGAACGCTCTCCGGAAACCACCTCCGGCGGCGAACGGAAACGAGCCGCGCTGGCGCTGGCCCTGGCGCTCGAGCCCGACCTGCTGCTGCTCGACGAACCCACCAACCATCTGGACATCGACGGCATCACCGCGCTGGAAGAACTGCTGATCAAGGGCCCGGCATCCATCGTCGTCACTCACGATCGTGCGTTTCTCGACCGGGTGGTCACGCGTATCGTCGAGCTCGACCGAGGCCTGCTGCGCTCCTACCCCGGCAACTTCGCCGCGTACGAAACGCGCAAGACCGAACAGCTGGCGGCCGAAGAAGTGATGAACCGCAAGTTCGACAAGTTCTGGGCGCAGGAAGAAGTCTGGATCCGCAAGGGTGTCGAAGCGCGCCGCACGCGAAATGAAGGCCGCGTGCGTCGACTCGAAGCACTGCGCGAACAACGCGCCGCGCGGCGCGAACAAATGGGCAGCGTGAAACTCACGCTGGATACCGGCGAACGCTCCGGCAAGCTCGTTGCCGAACTGACCGACGTTGCGAAATCGTTTGGCGATCGGCCGATCGTGCGCGATCTGTCCATGCGCATCATGCGAGGCGATCGTCTTGGCCTGATCGGGCCGAATGGCGCCGGCAAGTCCACGCTCATCAAGCTCATTCTCGGCAAGCTCGCGCCGGACAACGGAGATGTGCGACTCGGCACCAACATCGCGGTCGCTTACTTCGATCAGTTGCGCGAGCAGCTCGATCCGGACAAATCAGTCGCCGAAACCATCAGCCCCGGCTCGGATTGGGTCGAGATCGGCAGCGAGCGCAAGCACGTCATGACTTATCTCGGTGACTTCTTGTTTCCACCTCAGCGGGCCAACTCGCCGGTGAAAGCGCTCTCCGGCGGCGAGCGCAATCGTCTGCTGCTGGCGCGGCTGTTCGCGCGGCCGGCCAACGTGCTGGTGATGGACGAGCCCACCAACGATCTGGACATCGATTCGCTGGAGCTGCTGGAAGACACCTTGCAAAGCTATCCCGGCACGCTGCTGCTGGTGAGCCACGACCGGACCTTTCTGGACAATGTGGTCACCCAAACATTGGTGGCGCAAGGCAACGGTCGATGGCAGGAATATGTCGGCGGCTACAGCGACTGGCTGGCGCAGCGGCCCGCGCCTGTTGCCCCTGCCGCACCGGCAAAAGCCAAGCAAGAAACGAAAGCCGCGGCGCGCGCGCCGGCCCCGGTCAAGCTCAGTTACAAGGAAACGCGCGAGCTGGCGCAGCTGCCGGCGGAGATCGAATCGCTGGAACAACGTCAGCAGGAACTGACGGCGCGCATGAGCTCGGCCGATTATCACAAGCAGGGACCGGATCAGATCAAGGCCGACCGCAAGCTGGCCGAGGATCTGGAACGCGAAATGTCGGAAAAATTCGAGCGCTGGTCGACGCTGGAAGCCAAGGCCGAGGCGGCCGCGAAAACCTGAACGCAGCCGCTGCGCCATCCGTGCCGTATGTCACGGCCACGCTGGCGCTGTATGCTAGATTCGCGTCACCCTTCAGCGGCGACGATGGATCTGCATGTCGCAAGTGACTTTACTGCTCGATGCATCCCGGCGGGGCGACGCCGCCGCGGTCGAGCAATTGTTCGATCTGTTGTACAACGACCTGCGCCAACTGGCGCACGCCCGCCTCCGTCGCAGCGGTCAATTCACGTTGCTCGACACCACCGCGCTGGTGCATGAATCCTATCTGCGGTTGTTCAAAGCCGGCGCCATCGAGGCCAACGACCGCGGGCACTTCATGGGCTACGCCGCCCAGGTAATGCGGTCTATCGTCGTTGATTTCGTGCGTCGTCGCTCCGCCGATCGGCGCGGCGGTGACGCGATCCATGTCGATCTCGATACAGCTGCGGCTCACGTGGAAGATCCTCGCGAGCGCGAAGTGTTACAGATTCACGAAGCGCTGCAGGAGCTGGAGAAGATCGATCCGCGCCTGGTCAAGGTCGTGGAGATGCGTTATTTCGCGGGCATGACCGAACAGGAAGTGGCGGACGCCCTGGAGCGCAGCGTGCGCTCGGTGGCGCGCGATTGGGAGAAGGCGCGCCTGTTCCTGGCCACCAATCTGACACCTTAGCTGTCATGCAAAAGATCGGGCCGGAAGACTGGAAGCAGATGTTCGAGCTGCTCGACACCGCGCTCGACCTGCCGCCGCCCGAGCGCAACACCTGGATCGATTCCCTCGGCGACGATTACGAGCGACTCAAGCCTGCTCTGCGAGAGTTGCTCGCTAAACATGCTTCGCGGGACACCGACACGTTCTTGCGTGACATTCCGGAGTTCACCAGCCTCACCGGCATCAACACGTCGCCGCTGAGCATGCCCGAGCCGGGCAATCACGTCGGCCCATATCGTTTGGTTCGCGAGCTTGGCCGTGGCGGCATGGGCAGCGTCTGGTTGGCCGAGCGAGCTGACGGCGCATTCAAAAGAAGCGTCGCGCTCAAATTGCCGCACGTCACCTGGATCGGCGGTCTTGCGGAAAGAATGGCGCGCGAGCGGGACATTCTAGCCACGCTCGAACATCCGAATATCGCACGGCTGTACGACGCCGGCGTCGACGATTTCGGTCGGCCGTTCATGGCCATGGAATTCGTCGCCGGCCAGACCATCGACAATTATTGCAGCCAGCATGAGCTCACCGTCGAGCAGATCTTGCAACTGATCCTGCAGGTAGCGCGCGCGGTTGCTCATGCTCACGCGCGGTTGGTGGTTCATCGCGACCTGAAGCCGAGCAATATCCTGGTGACGGACGACGGGTCGGTGCGCCTGCTCGACTTCGGCGTCGCCAAGTTGCTGGAGAACCAGCCGGGCGAACAAACGCAATTCGCCGTGCGCGCGTTCACTCCGGAATATGCAGCGCCGGAGCAGATCAAGGGCGAGCCGATCGGCACGGCCACCGATGTTTATTCCTTGGGCGTCGTCAGTTATCGATTGCTCACCGGCATGCTGCCCTACGAGGTCAAACAGACCGGCGTCGGGCAGCTGGAACGAGCGATCACCGAAGTCGACGCTGCTCCGGCAAGTTCGATTGCTGCGAATCCTCTGCGCGGCCGCCGCTTGCGAGGCGACATCGATGCGATCTTGAATCGCGCGTTGAAGAAAGATCCTGCGCAGCGCTATGCCACTGCGGACGCCTTTGCTCTGGATATCGAGCACCACTTGCTTGGCCGCCCCATTCAGGCGCGGCCAGATAGCGCGTGGTATCGGTTCAGCAAGTTCATCGGCAGGAACAGGATTGCTACTGCAGCGGCGGCAGCCGTTCTGATCGCCATCCTCGGCGGCGCCAGCATCGCGCTCTGGCAGGCTCGCGAAGCCCGCGAGCACGCGGCTCGTGCTGTGATCGAACGTGATATCGCACGTCGGGCGGCGGCGCGGGAAGAAGCAGTGCGGATGTATCTCACGCGGATGTTTCGCAGTTCGGTGGCGCAAGGAGGATCGGGTCCGACCACTGCCAAAGCCATGCTGGATCGAAGCGCCCAACGCGTGTTGCAGGAATATCGCGACGATCCCTATCTCGCCGGCAAGGTCGTCGAGACGCTCGCCGATTTGTATGGCGCGTTGGAAGATGTGGCCGGGCAGGCGCCGCTGCTCGAAGGTTATTTGAAGCAGGCGGGGCCGGAGGCGGATCCCGAGACGGTGGCTCTGGCCCAGCAGAAGCTGGCGCATGCCGAGTTGTCGCGAGGGAATATTCAGCGCGCGGCGGAGCTGCTACGACCTGCCGAGGAATTCTGGAACCGCGATCGCAATCGGTTCGCCGAACAGCGCCTGGAAGGGCTGGTGGTCAAGGCTCGAATACTTCGCGCTCAGGGCGATCTGGCTGGCTCCATCGCCACCAATGAGCGGGCCATCGCGGAGCGCGTCGCGCTCTCTGGGGAGAATCACAGCGAGACGGCAATTCTTTATAACTCGCTCGGGATTGCACTGATGAATGCCAATCGGCTGCAGGAGGCTACGGCGGCTTATCGCAAGGCGTTGTCGATTCATGACGCGCTGGGAACGGGTGAGGATGTTCCCGCGCTGGTGATGCGAGCCAACGTCGGCACGCTTTCTTATCGCGTGGGACGTATTGCCGATGCCGAGCGTGAGTTGAAACAAGCGTTCGAGGCGCAGCGCGCACTTTCCGGAGATTCGGCCGCCGTGGCGGCGTCCATGGGGCAGTACGGATCGTTGCAAACGGCGCTCGGGCGGGCTGCTCAGGCCATTCCCATTCTTGAACAAGCGACGCTCATGGCGGAGAAGTTCACTGCTCGCGGCAGCGCCCTGCACGTACAGAACTGTACGTTTCTTGCCGAAGCGCTCGCCGCGTCCGGCGACGCGCAGCGCGCCGCTCGAGTCGTCGATGCGACTTTGGCGCAAGCTCGGAAGCAGTTCGGCGACGGTCACTTCTTCACGCATCGCGTGCGACTTGCTCAAGCGAAGCTCGCCGCCGCTCAAAAGCCGAACGCCCAGTCGCTCGCTGCGCTCGCCGAAGTGACAACCAAGCTACGCTCCGCTGGTCCCGTCGCTCAGCTAGCGCTCGCTCAAGCACTGCTCGTGCAGGGCGAAACCCTCACTCGACTTCGCCGCCCCTCCGAAGCCCTTCCTCTGCTCGAAGAAGCGGTGTTCCTCCGCGAACAGGTGATGTGGGACCAAAGCTGGGAACTCGCCGAAGCGCGCGCCCGCCTCGCCGAAGCCCAACTCGCCGCCGGGCACGCCGGCGCCCAACCCCTCCTCCAACGCTCCCTCGCCACCCTCGAATCCCAACTCGGCCCTCACCATCCCCAGACCGCTCGCGCCCGAAGCTCGCTCGACCGATGAGCACCGATCGCCTCAGCGAACGCTCTTCACCGGAAGAATCGTCACCGACGCCAGCAACGCAATCGCCCCGGCAATAGCAAACAACCAGGTGTAATTCCCACCGCTGGTGGCAAGGATCACCGGCGCAACCGCCGGCGCGATCGCTTGAGGCATCGCATTGGCGACATTGAAGATGCCGAGATCCTTGGCAGCATCCCGCCAGCGATTCGGCAGCACATCCGTCACCAGCGCCAGATCGACCGCGAAGTAAATGCCGTGCCCGATCCCAGTGATCGTCATGCCAACGAGGAACATGGGATAGTCCGGCGCCGCCGCGATGACCCACAACCCCATCGCATACACCACACCGCCAATCACCACAAAAACCTTGCGCCGCCCAATCGCGTCCGACAGCCGCCCGCCCAGCACACTCACTGCAACGATCGCGACCGTCTGCACCAGGATGCCTTGAAATATCAGGGTCGGAATCTCCACCGCGGCATGACCCAGTTTGTCGATGAGATAGAACGGTTGATAGGTGTTCAGAAACGCCGTGCCCAACACCAACAGCAACCGGCTGAGCCACGTCCACCCGAAATCGGGATGCTGCCTGGGATTGACCCAGTAGATCGCAACCGTATCTCGCCAGCCCAGCGGCTTCACCGCGCCCGGCGCCAGCCGCCGATCATCCAGCGACAGCGCAAACAAAATCACGAGCACCACGCAAATCGCCGCCGGCACCATGAACATCTGCAACGTGGAAGCACTCACCTGCTGCACGAGGAAGGTGCCGCTGACCTGCCCGAGCGGCAGACAGATCCCCATCACACCCGCGACCGTTCCACGCTGCGCGGCGGGCACCTGATCTGGCAGAACCGCGATGATCGCTGCCAACACCGCGTTAAATGCCAGCTGCGCGAGACACCATCCCACCAGCACCATCGCAACCGACGTCGCCGTCGCGATCAACAGCAAGGCGAGCGCTCCGCAGATCACTCCGCCGATCAACCAAGGCCTGCGCATGCCAAACCGCGACGTCGTGCGATCGCTCAAGCGCCCGAACAGCGGATTGCCGATCAGCGCAAAAAATGCACCGAGGCCAAGCACCAGCGACAAGCTCGACGCTGCGTGCTCGGGCGCAAGGTGTCGCACCTTCAAGGCAATAGTGACGAGCACCGGCGTGAGCAACGCCAGCCACGTTCCTGTGTAGGCCAGCGCATGCAGGGAGATGAATTTCCATCCGACGCGCGGCTTGTCCTGGTCAGCTGCGGCCGAGGCCAGCTGCTCTTCTGATTGCATGGCGCGCAGGATGCCCGGAAGCGCGCCCGACTCACAAGTCATTCGTTCTGCGCAACGAAATCAAGCACGTGGAACTCGCGATCGAGCGCGGCTGCGTCTACACTGATTTCGAATGCGCGGTACGCGGCCAAGGAAACAAGGCGGCGAGCGCGACTGCTTGCGAAGCCCATAACCATTCGATCGCAGCACGGGGGACGACCATTGAACTCGGAGCATTCCGCAGCGAACCCGACCGCCATTCCCGCAGCCTTGCCTTATCCAGCTTCGGCCCAGGCCTGGTACCTGGTGTTCGTGCTGCTGGTGTTCTACATCTTCTCGTTCATCGACCGGCAGATCATTTCGCTGCTGGTGGAGCCCATCAAGCGAGACCTGCAGGTCAGCGACACGCAGATCGGTCTGTTGCAAGGCTTTGCGTTCGCGTTGTTCTACACCTTCTTCGGCATTCCCATCGGCAGACTCGCCGATCGCATGAACCGCAAGAGCATCGTCGCGGCCGGCGTGATCGCGTGGTCGCTCATGGCGACCTGCTGCGGCCTCGCCAGAAACTGGATTCAGTTGTGCCTCGCGCGCGCCGGCGTCGGCGTGGGTGAAGCGGCGCTGTCGCCAGCAGCGTACTCGATGATCACCGATGCGTTCCCGCGGGAGAAGCAAGGGCGCGCATTCAGCGTCTATAACATGGGCATCGCGATTGGCGCCGGCGTCGCAATGTTGGTCGGCGGCCTGGTCGTTGCAGCGGTTTCGGCGGAAGGCAAAACATTCACCCTGCCTTTGCTCGGCGAAGTGCGCGCCTGGCAGTTCGTATTCATCGTGACCGGCGCGCCAGGACTGTTGTTGCCCTTGTTGCTATTGGGCGTGCGCGAACCGACACGCCGCGGCTTGATGAAGATGCAATCAGCCAGCGGCGAGGATTTCGGCCAGAAAGTGCCGTTCAGTGAAGTCATGAAGTACGTGATGAAGCACGGCAAGTTTTACAGCTTGCACTTCGTCGCGCTCGCCATGCTGGCCATGGTGGGCTATTCGGTCGGCGCGTGGCTGCCGACGGTGATTGCCAGAACATACGGCGTGGCGCCGGCGCAGGTCGGCGTGGTCATCGGCCTGTCCACCATCTTCATCAACACCACGGGAATCTTTCTGGCGGGCAGGCTTTGCGACTTCTGGGTGGCGCGCGGCCTGAGCGACGCGCCCGTCAAGGTGTGCCTGTTGATCGCGCTGGCGACTTTGGCAACGAGCTCCATCACGCCGTTCATGCCCTCGTACGCCATCGCCGTCGTGGCGATCTGCGTCGCCGGCCTGCCATTCCACGGCTATGTCGCGATGGGGCCGATGGCCATCAATCAAGTCACGCCCAACCAGATGCGCGCCCAGGTTTCCTCGATGTACCTGTTCACGGTCAATTTGATCGGCATGGGCGTCGGCCCGGCGCTGGTGCCGTTCATCAGCGACTACCTGCTGCAGGATCCCATGCAGATTCGGTGGGCGCTGATGATCGTGGTGGTTTTGGGCACCAGCATCGCGGCCGCCCTGTTGTGGCTGGAGCGCCCGCTGTTCCGGGAGCGGATTGCGGCAAGCGCGAACTGGCATTGATGCGCGGGCGTGCCGCGCCTGGACTAGAATAGGTTCCATGCACGCCACCGCCCTGCACCGCCATCCGTCCACACCGGACGATATCCTCACCGGCATCACGGTCGAGGTGGATTCACTCACCGCCGATTTGCTGGTGCTGTATTTCAAAATTGCCGGCGACATCGATCGTCTGCAGTTGCCCGCACAGGCGGCCAGCAAGTTTCAGGACGAGCTGTGGAAACACACCTGCCTGGAAGCGTTCCTGGCATTCGCGGACAGCGATGTGTACTACGAATTCAACTTCTCCCCTTCAAGCCAGTGGGCGGTGTATCGGTTCGATAGCTACCGAGAGGGAATGACGCCGCTGCATCCGGATCCGCCGCCGCGTGTGCTCGTTCGACGCCGCGAGGGCGAACTGGACGTCGATGTGGACATCCATCTCGGCGCGATTCCGGGATTGACGGCGGACGAGCTCAAAGGTCGCGAGCTGCGCCTCGCAGTCTCCGCCGTCATGGAAAACGATCAGGGCCGCGTTTCCTACTGGGCGCTGGCGCATCCGCCCGGCAAGCCCGATTTTCATCACCGCGATGGCTTTGCACTTGCCCTGGATGGCGGCGCGGCCGGAGAGTCCGCATGAAGTTCGGTATCGATCGGCTGCTCGAGGAGCCGTCGCTGCGTCGTGAGTTGCAAGGCAGGCGCGTGGCGCTGCTGGCCCATCCCGCTTCGGTCACCGCCGATCTCACACATTCGCTGGACGCGCTCGCCGGCGCTGGTGTGAATCTCACGGCGGCGTTCGGCCCGCAACATGGCCTGCGCGGCGACAAGCAGGACAACATGGTCGAGTCGCCAACCTTCAACGATCCCATCCACGGCATTCCAGTGTTCAGCCTGTATGGGGAAGTGCGGCGGCCGACCGACGAGATGATGCAGCCGTTCGACGTGCTGCTGGTGGATCTGCAAGACCTCGGCTGTCGGATCTACACGTTTATAACGACGCTGCGCTATGTGCTCGAAGCCGCGGCCAAGCACGGCAAGTCCGTGTGGGTGCTGGATCGGCCCAATCCGGCGGGCCGACCGATCGAAGGATTGCGTTTGCGCGCGGGCTGGGAAAGTTTCGTCGGCGCAGGCCCGTTACCGATGCGGCATGGTTTGACGCTCGGAGAGCTGGCGCATTGGTTTGTTCGCACTCTGAAGCTCAACGTCGATTACCGAGTCATCGAGATGCACGGCTGGCAGCCGGCGGCGGCGCCGGGTTACGGCTGGCCGTTGGGTGAGCGCACCTGGGTCAACCCCAGCCCGAATGCACCGAATCTTTGGATGGCGCGTGCCTATGCAGGCACCGTGATGTTGGAAGGCACGACGCTTTCGGAAGGTCGCGGCACCACCCGCCCGCTCGAGCTGTTCGGCGCACCCGACATCGACGCGAACAAGGTGCTGACCGAGATGCGCGCGCTCGCCCCGCAATGGTTGCAAGGTTGTCGCCTGCGGCCCTGCTGGTTCGAGCCGACCTTTCATAAACATGTCGGGAAACTTTGCTCAGGACTGCAGATTCACGTCGAAGATCCCAGCTACCATCATGAGGCGTTCCGCCCGTGGCGATTGCAAACATTGGCGTTCAAGGCGCTGCGACGACTGCAGCCGGAATATCCGCTGTGGCGCGACTTCCACTATGAATATGAGAAAGACCGGCTCGCCATAGACATCATCAACGGCAGTCCACTGCTGCGCGAATGGGTGGACGATGCGCAATCGACGCCCGCGGACCTGGATGCGTTGACTGCGCCAGATGAGACATCCTGGAGCGAGGAGCGCGAAGCTTTCCTTGTTTATCGGTGACGTTTCGGAACAGCGCACTGTTGTAAGGCGTTGCCTGCTCGGGACTAATCCATCCCGCCACCAACGAGGAACACCTCATGGCAACACGTAAGTACAGCAAGAAGGCGTCCAAGAAGGTCGAGAAGACCATGCGCGAGCGCAAGCGTGGCACGTTGCGCAGCGGCGGATCGGGCAAGAAGGTGACCAGCCGCAAGCAGGCCATCGCCATCGGCCTGTCCGAAGCGCGGCGTTCTGGGGCCAAGGTCCCGAAGAAAAAGACCGGGCGCAAGAGCAGCGGCGGTCGCAAGACCGGCAGCCGCAAGAAAAAGACCGCGAAAAAGAAATAACCTTCAGCTGGTGCGCGGCTCCACTTCAAGACCTGGAGCTGCGCACGAGCAGTAGCGCGCTCAGCGCGACCAACGCTAGCGCGCTGAGCACCAGAGAGGAATGGATCCCGATCGCCGCGCCCATCAATCCCACTGTCACGCCACTGAACGTCCGCAGACCCAGCGCCATCATTGAAAACACGCCCAGCACGCGGCCGCGAATGTCGGCGGGTGCATTGAGCTGCACCAGGGTTTGCGACATCGAGTTGAACGACAGATCCATGAAGCCGGCGATGAATAGCAGCAGCACCGCCAGCGAATAGATCGAGGACAGCGCGAAACCCGCCAGCGCGCCACACCACGCAATCGCGAGGATCATGGCGGTGCGTGGATTCGGTTGCAGCCAGCCGCGACTTTCCAACAGGAAGCCGGCGGTCAACGCGCCGACCGCGTCCGCACCCAACAGCACGCTGTAGGAAAGGTCCGCATCGAAGTGGCCGAGCGAACGCGCGAAGTCCGGCATCTGGGGCAGATAAGCATTGCCGATGAAGAACGAGGCGCCGCCGGACAGCAGAATCATCGACAACAGGACTGGATGCGAAGCAATGCGTCGCAGTGTCGAGGTCACATCGGATACCGACAGCAACGCACGACGCGGCGCTCCCTGCCCTGCCGCGGCTCGCGAATACGGCGCTTTCCACAACCAGACGATGGTGGGCACGTAGATCAAAGCGTTCAGCAGAATGCCGTGCGCGGGACCGAAGATCATCAGCAACAAGCCGCCAATCGCCGGCCCGCCGAGCAAGCCCAGCTGTCGCGAAGTTGCATTCAAGCGCACCGCGCTCTGCAACTGCTCCGGCGGCACCACGTGATGCAGCAGGACTTGTGAGCTCGGCGTCCACAACACGCCGGCGATACCGTGCAAGGTCAGCAGCAGCATGGCATGCCAGATTTCCAACGTATCGGTCAGGAACAACACACCCCACGCCACCGACACGCCCATGAAAATCACCATGCCGATCTGAATCAGTCGACGCGGATCGAAATGATCGGCCAGCGCGCCCACGGGTAGAGACAACAGCAGGAACGGCAACCAGTGCGAGACCACCGCAAACGCACCGAGCGCGTTCGACTGGAACTTCTGGAACATGATCCAGTAGCTGATGACGTGCTCGATGCTGTCGGCCATCATCGCGCCGGCGAACGCCAGGAAAAAACCGCGGTAGCCCGGATGCCTCAGGGCTGCGAAGGATCGTCGCGGGGGCGCCGCAGCCGTCGTGTCGTTGCTCATCAGGTGGATGCCGCTGAATCGGCAGCCGGCTTGGCGCGCAACGGCAACTCGGGAAGGAACAGGACGACCAGCAACGCCAGCCCCACGATCCACAGTGATTGTTCAAGCATATGAGCAATGGCCGCGGCGAACGCCACCTTGGTGCCGCGGTGAATATCTTCCACCAATCGATCGACGTAGTTGGCCATGCCGGCCTTCACCATCATCAATGCCTGCCCGGAGCGCTCGGCGACGATGGCATCCTCGGTGGCAAGCAGGCTGTCACGAAACAGATCCGCAACGTCGGCGATCACTTGCGGCTCGTTCCAGGCACGCGAGGGAATATTCGCGAGCTGCCGTTTCATGGTTGGCGACAAGATCGGATCCTGTAGCAGGCGATCGCGCCCGTCCTCGCCATCTTTCAATGCGGCGACCAGTGCGTCGGTGCGCTCGACCAGCTCATCGTGGATGCGCGCACGAATGCCGCCATCACGCAGAGGCGCTTTGACGCTGTCGGGTAGTCGTGGATCTCCGAGCACTTCGGCGACCGCCTCGGGGTCTTCGCGATACGCGCGCTCGATGACTTCGTAGCGCTCATCGATCGCGTGCTGCACGCGAGCCCGGATCTCCTCGACATTCATGGCCTGGCTCTGGGCGTGCGCGAGATCCAGCTGTGAGATCCGATTGCCGGGCAGTTGCGGCACATGCCTGGGCAGCTCGGCAGTGAGCGCATGCGTAAGCAAGGTTCCAAAGATCGCCACCCCCACCGTCGAGCCTATCTGCCGGCTGAACTGGCTGGTGCTGGTGGCGACGCCGACTTGATCGGCGGGCGCGGCATTCTGGATCACCAGACTGAACAAACTCTGCGCCGGCCCGAGCCCCAGGCCCGTCAACACCAGGCGCCAGCTGAGATCGGCTTGTGTAGTGTCCGCCGTGAGCCCCGTCAGAGACACAACACCGGCGAAGAGCACGACGGCGCCCGCCACCATCAATAGTTTGTATTTGCCGGTGCGATGCACGATGCGGCCCGAGCCGATGCTGCTGACGATCAACGCAATCATCAACGGCAGCAGTGCGACGCCGCTCTGCGTGGCGGTCACGCCTTGCACCACTTGCATGTACAGGGGCATGAACATCACCACGCCCAGGAACGCCATGCTCATCACGAACGAGCCCAGCGTCGCGGTACGAAAGGTCGGAATGCTGAAGAGCGGCAGCGGCAGGATCGGCTCGCGGGCGCGTCGCTCCACCAAAATGAAAATGACAAGCGACAGTGCGGAGGCGGCGAATAGGCCGACGATCTCTGGCGAATCCCACGCATGATGAGTGCCGCCGAGGGTGAGACCAAGCAGCGCCGTTCCTGCCGTCAGCACGATCAGCAGAGCGCCCAGATAATCGATCTCGCCACCGCCTCCTTTGCGCAGCGCCGGCATCCGGTACACGATCATGAACAAGGCCAGCGCGCCAAGCGGCAGGTTCACATAGAACACCCAGCGCCAGCCGGCGATCTCGTAACGGGCCAACGTGACGGTGCCATGGTCGGTGAAAAAGCCGCCGATGAACGGCCCTACCACGGTGGCGAGACCGAACACCGAGCCGAACACGCCGAACAATCGGCCGCGCTCCCGCGGTGGATACATATCGGCCATGACAGCGAACGACACTGTCATCAACGCACCACCGCCAAGACCCTGCAAGGCCCGAAACACCACCAGTTGCATCATGCCGTCGCCGAGCACCGGCAGGCGCCCGAACTCGCCGCTCAATCCGCATAGCGCCGAGCCCACCAGAAACATCAGCACACCGACGATCAGAATCGGCTTGCGTCCGTACTGATCGCTCAACTTGCCATAAAGCGGTACGGACACCGTGGAGGTCAGCAGATAGGCCGTCGTCACCCACGCGTACATCGACAAGCCCTGCAGCTCCTCGATGATCCGAGGCATGGCGGTGGCCACGATGGTCTGGTCGAGCGCGCTGAGCAGAACGACCACCGCCAGCGCCGCCAGAGTCAGGCGCTTTTCGGCGGACGAGATTTGCAAATCGCTCGAGTCGTTCAAGGGGCGGGAGGTTGGGTCGCAAAAAACGCCGCAGAGCTTAAACCGTCCGCCGCCGGCTCGCATCACAACGTTCAGTCCGTCGTGATTTGCTCTCGGCTGGTCGCAATGGCGACAACCCGCCGCGGCGGCTGAGGTCCAATCCTCCCATTAGAAACTGGCCAGTTCTCGGAGCCGAGCGATGCGTCTCATTGCCGCCGCCATCCGCAACCCCATCGCCATCGGGGTGACCGTCCTGCTCGTCTGCCTGTTCGGCGCTCTGAGCCTGCGGGAGCTGCCGCTGCAGCTGTTTCCGGATATCGAACGCCCCACCATCGGCATCTTCACCAACTGGCGCGGCGCCTCCCCGGAGGAAGCCGAAGCCGAGCTGCTCGAGCCCCAGGAACGCGTGCTGCAAGGACTGCAGGGGCTGGAGGAAATTACCGGCAACGCCAACAGCGGCGGCACCGAAGTGATTCTTACGTTTGCCATCGGCACCGACATGAAGGCCGCGCTGGTGGACGTCATCGGCCGGATGAGCCGGCTGCCGCCCTTGCCGCGCGATGCCGACCGACCGGTGGTGCAACTCGGCGCTTTCGGCGACGCGAATCAGAACCTGACGTTCTTTTTCGTGCAGCTGCTGCCCGGCACGGAAGGTCCCATCGATAAGTATCGTCGCTTCATCGAAGACGTGGTGCGGCCGCGGATCGAATCCGTTCCCGGTGTCGGTGGCGTGAACGTGAACGGCGGCTCGCCCAACGACGTGCGCATCACGGTCGATCTGGCGCGGGCGGCCGCCCTTGGTGTCGGCATTCCCGATATCGCCCGACTCGCGGCCAGCGCCAACAACGTTTCTGCAGGGCAGCTCGATGTGGGCCGTCGGCAATATGCGCTGCGTTACGCGGGACGCTATGACCTCGACGAACTGGGGCAACTGGTATTGGCATGGCGGGACGGTCAGCCGGTTCGTCTTGCCGATGTCGCGGTGATCGAAACGCGGCCACCCGACAAGCTCACGTACGCGCATCAGAACGGCAATCCCGCCATCGATCTGCAGATCCTGAGAGCGCCCGGCGCAAACGTGCTCAGCACGCTCGCCGAAGTGAAAAAGGTTGTGGCGGAGCTGCGTGAAGGCCCGTTGCGCGAGCGCGGACTGGGCATCGAGCAGTCGTTCGATGCATCGCTGTTCATCACGCGCGCCGTCAACCTGCTGACCGAGAACCTGATCGTCGGTGCGTTGCTGGCCCTGGTGTGCGTGTGGTGGTTCATGAGAAACATGCGCGCCACGATCATCATTGCGACCACTATCCCGGTTTGTTTGCTCGCGACTTTCTGCGCGCTGCATCTCGGCGGCCGAAGTATCAACGTCATCTCACTCGCCGGCCTGGCGTTCGCCGTGGGCATGGTGGTCGAAGGCGCGATCGTCGTTTCGGGCAACATCATCCGCCTGCGAGAAACGGGCATGCCCATCGACCAGGCGGCTCATGACGGCACGCGGCAGGTCGTGCCGGCACTGTTTGCTTCCACCACCACGACCATCGCGGTGTTCCTGCCAGTGCTGTTCCTCGAAGACGTCGAAGGACAGATCTTCGCCGACCTGGCGCTGACCATCTCGATCGCCGTCGCGTTTTCCATCCTGGTCGCCATCACCGTGGTGCCGGCGGCCGCTGGACGTTGGCTCGGCGGTCCCGCCCGGAAATCCGGTTACGGCGAAGGCTGGCCCGCGCTCACCGACAAGGTGATCGAATGGACTCGCACGCGTCGTCAGCAAGTGGCGTGGGTGTTGGCGTTGCTGGTCCTGCCGCTGGTGTTGTCCTGGGTGTTCCTGCCCAAGCTGGACTATCTGCCGCCGGTGAAGCGCGCGGCCATCGATGCGTACTTCAGCTTCCCGCCGGGCATGAGTCCGACCACGGTGGACCGCGAAATCGTCACCAGGCTGCAGCAACGCATGGAGCCTTACATGAGCGGCGCGAAGGAGCCGCGCCTGAAGAACTATTACATTCTGTTGTGGCCGGGCGGCGGCACGTTGGGCGCACGGGTCGTCGACGATGAACGCATCGGCGAACTGGAACGCATCGTTCGCCACGAGGTCGTCGTTGGGATTCCGGACACACGCGTGTTCGTGAACGAGGGCGAACTGTTCGGCGGGATCGGCGGTTCGGCTCGCTCCATCGCCATCCATCTGCAAACCTCGGACACCGCCTCATTGAACGCAGTGGGCGCGGCCGGACGCCGACTGCTGGAGCAAACATTCCCTGGGGCGAACGTGCAGTCGTTCCCCAATACGGACGTGCAGGTGCTGGAACTTCGCGCCGAGCCCAATGACCGGCGGATCGCCGAAGTGGGCTGGGATCGCGCCGCGCTGGGCACCATCGTTCGCTCGCTCGGCGACGGTGCATGGCTGGGCGAATACTTCGATGGCCAGGCGCGACTGCCGGTGATGTTACGCACCAATCTTGGCGAGCGGCCCGAGGACATCGCGCAGGCGCCGTTGATCACGCCCTCCGGAGAAATCGTGCCGCTCGGGGATCTGGTGACGCTGCAAACGACCTTGGTGCCGGAGCAGATCCGGCGTGTCGATCATCACCGCACCGTCACGCTGACCATCGATCCGCCGCCGACGCTGTCGCTCGAAGACATGCTGGCGAAGATCAACACCGAGATCGTGCCCAAGCTGCGCGCCGACCTGCCCGCGGATGCAAACATTCGCCTCGCCGGCAGCGCCGATCGCCTGGACGCCATCATCGCCACGATGAGCGGCAACTTCCTGCTCGCGTTGCTGGTGCTATTCATGCTGATGGCGGCGATGTTTCATTCGCTTCGCGACGCGCTCGTGGTGGTGCTCACGGTGCCGTTGGCCCTGGCGGGCGGCGTGCTGGGCATTCGTTTGCTCGGCGTCGTGGCGTTCCAGCCGCTGGATCTGCTGACCATGATCGGGTTCATCATGATGATCGGCATCATCGTGAATCACGCGATTCTGCTGGTCGATCTGACCCGGCACGCCATGAACGACGGCCACAGCCTGGAAGAGGCCTTGCGTATGTCGCTAAACCAACGTCTGCGCGCCATGGTTGCAAGCACTCTCACGGGCGCGCTGGGCGCGCTCCCCATGGTGATCAATCCTGGTCCGGCGAGCACCATCTATCGCGGCCTCGCTGCCGTGAATGTGGCGGGTGTGATCGTGAGCATGGTGTTTTCGATCGTGCTGCTGCCGAGCCTCATGCGACTTGTTTACGAGCGACGTTCGCCCGCCACGGCGAGCGATGACGCCACCCTTCTAGTGGAGACTGCGCGATGATGAGAGCGACTCAGGGATTGTTAGTCATGCTGTTCGCCGCGACGGCCAGCGCACAACAATCCCAAGAACAAATGCCTGCGGCGATGGTCGAGGTGGCGCAAGCGTCTGTCGCGCGTGTCGCGCCACGGCGATGGGTGCCGGGCAGCGTCGTGAGTCGCAACGACGCTCGCTTGGCGACCAGCGCTGCCGGGCGGTTGGAATACGTTGCCGAAGTTGGCACCGTCGTACGAGCCGGCCAGCGCGTCGCCAAGCTCGAGGACGAAGCCGTGCGCTTGCAGGTCGAAGACGCCAAGGCGGAAGTCATGCGCATCGAGGCGCAACGCGCGATGGCGGAGCGGCAGCTGCAACGGATCGAGCAACTCGCCAACAATTCCATCTCGCAAACCCAGATCGACGAAGTGCGCTCGCAGCTCGCGATGCTCACGGCGCAGCTTCAACAGGCCGAGGTGCGTCACCGCTCCGCCAGGCACGACCTGGAGCAGACTGAAGTGCGCGCTCCGTTCTCCGGCGTCGTAACCGAGCGGCTCGCTCAACGCGGTGAGTATGTGGCCACCGGAGCGGCAATCGCTCGGCTCGTCGATACGGTGCATGTTGAAGCTCGCGTGCAAGCACCGCTGTCGCTGCTCAGTTCGGTGAAGCCTAAGATGGAGCTGCCGATCAAAGTCGGTAGCAAACAAATACCCGCGGTCGTGCGGACAGTCGTTCCCGTCGGTGAGGAACGCTCGCGCCAGTTCGAACTGCGCATGGTGCTCGCCGACAATCAATTCAACGTCGGCTCCGCCCTCGAAGTGGGCCTGCCCGAACGCGAGGCCACTGAAGCTCTGGTCGTACCTCGCGACGCCATCGCCGTGCGCCAGACTGGCGACTACCTGATGCGCGTCCGTCGCGACAACACCGCCGAACGCGTCGCCATCACCTCCATCGCCACCGACGGCGATCTCGTCACCATCGATGGGCCGGTGCAGCCCGGCGACATCGTCGTCATCCGGGGCGTCGAACGCCTGCAGGACGGCCAACGCGTCACCATCCTCACCCGCGACGCTTCCCTGCAAACCCGGCGACAGCCGGACGCTTGAAGCCGGAAGCCCCCCTGCCCCGGAAGCGCGCAACTTGCTTTCCATTCCAAATAAGAATGATTATCATCCGATGACTTGATCGTCGGGACCAGCCACGCCCGTCAGGCCCGAGTGCGGCCGAGACCGCTAGCCATCCTGTGAGTTCGTGTGACCGGGAGGCGTATGGGGTCGGGAATGTTCTTCGGGTGTCGGGGCCGCTGAACGCATGGCGGCGCTTACCTCTGCATATCGTCTTTCCGTAGCTTCGCGAATGGCTGCAGCCATTCTTGGCGGCTATGCGCTGACGGCATTGGCGACGATGGCGCTGGCGATGAACCTGCCCATGTCCCGGGCGGAGGCATCCATGGCGGCGACGTTGCTGTCATTCCCTATCTATACCTGCGCAATGATCTGGGTCTTCGCCACGCGCACGGCGAAGCGCGCGTGGCTGGGAATTGGGGCGTCGGCGGTGGTGCTGATGGCGCTGATCGGATTGCAACGGCTGGTGGCTGCATGAAAGAGGGATTTCGCCAGTCGATGGCCTGGCTGCACACCTGGTCGGGGCTGGTGGTGGGCTGGATTCTGTTTGCGGTGTTCGTCACCGGCACGCTCAGTTATTTTCGCCCCGAGATCTCGCAATGGATGCGGCCCGAGCTGCGAGACATGCAGCCTCACCCGCAAGCCGCTGCCAGTGCGATCGCAGCTCTTCAGCAACGCGCGCCCGATTCGCCGCGCTGGTTCATTCGACTGCCCGACGCGCGCGAACCGATTGTGCGCGTGACCTGGAGAGATCCCAACGCCACCGGACCGCGTCGTTTCCAGAACGCCGTGCTGGATCCGGCGACCGGCGCGGAAGTGAAAGCCCGCGACACACGCGGCGGCGACTTCTTCTATCGCTTCCATTTCGAACTGAGCATGAAGCCCATCTGGGGCCGCTGGGTGGTCGGCTGCTGTGCCATGTTCATGCTGATCGCCATCGTCACCGGCGTGATCACGCACAAAAAAATCTTCAAAGACTTTTTCACTTTCCGCCCGAAAAAAGGCCAGCGCTCCTGGCTCGACGCGCACAACGTGGTCGGCGTGCTGGCCCTGCCCTATCACGTCATGATCACGTACAGCGGCCTGGTGACGTTGATGTTCATGTACATGCCGTGGGGCGTGCAGGCCAACTACGGTCAGAACCGTGCCGCGTTCTTCGACCAAGCACTTGGAGTATCCGCTGAAACGCCACTCGCGAATCGACCAGGCGCGTTAACAAACATAGAACCGCTGCTGCTCACGGCACAACGCCATTGGGACGGCGCGAACCCATCGCTGATCACGGTGCATAACCCGGCAGATGCGAACTCGCGCATCGAGATGCGTCGTGACAATAGCGACCGCCTGGCTCACAGCAGCCAAAGCGTGGTGTTCGCCGGGACCACGGGTGAACTGCTCGCGGCCGCGGGCGAGCCGATGCCGGCCACGCGGACACGCGACGTGGTGTACGGCCTGCACATGGCGAACTTCTCGTCTTCTCCGCTTCGCTGGCTGTTTGCACTGTCGGGCCTGGCCGGCATTCTCATGATCGCAAGCGGCCTGGTGTTGTGGTCCGTGAAGCGTGCACCCGAGCGGGTCAAACTGGGCCGTGTTCCGTTCGGCCAACGGCTGGTCGAAGTCCTGAACATCGGCGTGATTGCCGGACTGCCGATCACGATTGCCGTTTTCTTCCATGCCAATCGCCTGCTGCCGATCGGCCTCGCCGAGCGCCCCACCTGGGAGGTCCGCGCCTTCTTCGCGGCATGGCTGCTGAGCTTCGTGGTCCCGTTGATCAGGCCGGCGAAGGCCGCCTGGAAGGCACAGTTCCTGGCCGCCGCAACGCTGTTCGGCGCGTTGCCCGTGGTCAACGCCCTGACCACCGACGCTCACCTGGGCGTCACGCTGGCCAGCCGCAATTGGGTCTACGCGGGCTTCGATTTGACATGTTTGGGCATCGCGGCGCTGCTCGGCCTGATCGCCTGGCATGCCTCCCGCACTTCCGCGACCCAACGTAAGCCCGCGCGAAATAAGGCGGAAACGCCCGCAAATCTGCCCGCCGAGGCGGAGCGAGCGTAATGTCCTTATTCCCTTTCGCGCTCACGTACACCGGGTGGGTGGCGCTATGCTTGTCGCTGAGCCGCCATGCCCGCGAGATCTTGCAGCGGGAGCCGTCGCCCCTAGAAAGGCACCTCCTGCGCGCCGCCGGCTGGCTTGCCTTGACCGCGTCGCTGTTGCTGACCGCCGCCCGTACGGGCTGGCCGTTAGGCACGGTGGAATGGTTCGGCATGCTCACCGCCACCGCCGTGAGCTTCGTTTTATTGCTGAGTTTCTACCCTCGGTTGGCCGCCGGGCTGGGGCTGGGGTTACCGGTCTGCGCTGCTGTGGTCAGCTTGGTTTGATTGAGGATTACGATGTCGAGCTTCAACACCGAACGCGTCCTGAAAGTGCGTCACTGGAACGACACGCTGTTCAGCTTCGTGACCACGCGCAACCCAGGCCTGCGTTTCGAGAACGGCCAGTTCGTGATGATGGGCCTGCAGGTGGACGGCCGTCCGTTGACCCGCGCCTACAGCATCGCCAGCGCCAACCACGAAGAGCACCTGGAGTTTTTCAGCATCAAAGTGCAGAACGGCGCGCTTACCTCCCGCCTGCAGCACCTGCTGCCGGGCCACGAGGTGCTGGTCAGCCGCAAGCCCACCGGCTCGCTGCTGCTCGATGACCTGAAGCCCGGCAAGCATTTGTACCTGCTGAGCTCGGGCACCGGTCTCGCGCCGTTCATGAGCCTGGTCAAAGATCCTTCGATGTATGAGAAGTTCGAGAAGGTCGTGCTCCTGCACAGCGTGCGCGCGACCAGTGAGCTGGCGTACGAGGAATATCTGACTCACGTCCTCCCGCGCGATGAACACATCGGCGAGATGGTGAGCAACCAGCTCATCTATTATCCGACGGTGACGCGCGAGCCGTATCGCAATCGCGGCCGCATCACCGACCTGATCGAAAACGGCTCGCTGTTCGAGCAGATCGGCCTGCCGCCGCTCAGCCCCGAAACCGATCGCGCCATGATCTGCGGCAGCCCGTCCATGCTGAAGGATCTTTCAGCCCTGCTGGACGCGCGCGGTTTCCAGATTTCGCCGCACATCGGCGCTCAAGGCGACTACGTGATCGAGCGCGCCTTCGTCGAGAAATAACGCGTTCTCCGCAGCGTCGAAACAAACAGGCCGCCTTCCAAGGCGGCCTGTTTGTTTGTGGCGCCGACCTTAGTCCAGCGCCAGGGTCACGCTCACCGGACAGTGGTCGCTGCCCATCACGTCGCTGTGGATCTCGGCTTTTTTCACCAGCTTGCGCAGCTTCTCCGACACCAGCCAATAGTCGATTCTCCATCCCACGTTGCGTGCGCGGGCGTTGGAGAAATTGCTCCACCACGAATAGTGGCCGTTGCCCTCGGTGAACATACGGAAGGTGTCGACGAAACCGGCGTCGAGGAAATTCTGAAAGCCTTCGCGCTCTTCCTCGGTGAAACCCTTCTTGCCGCGGTTCGGCTTGGGATTCGCCAGGTCCAGCTCGGTGTGCGCCACGTTCAGGTCGCCACAGAACAGCACCGGCTTGTTCTTCTCCAGCAGTTTCAGATAGCTCAGGAACGCCGGATCCCAATGTTTGTGTCGTAGCGGCAGCCGGCTCAGATCGTCCTTGGCGTTGGGCGTGTACACCGTGACCACGAAGAACTTGTCGAACTCCGCAGTGATCACGCGGCCTTCCTCGTTGGCATCGCGCTTGAGCTCATCGGCGAACGAGAACTTCTTGGCGAACTCCTTGGGAAAGCCGTTGATCACGTCCAGCGGCTCGCGCTTGGAAAAAATCGCGGTGCCCGAATAGCCCTTCTTGACCGCCGAGTTCCAGTACTCGTGATAACCGGCCAGGTCGATCTCGGCCTGGCCGCGCTCGGCCTTGGTCTCCTGCAGGCACAGCACATCCGGCTTGTGCCGCTTGATGAATTCCTGAAATGTTCCTTTTTTGACCACGGCACGAATGCCGTTGACGTTCCACGAATAGAACTTCATCGTCACGCTCGTTGTTATCGATCGCAGTTATTTCTTGTCGCCGTGCGTGGCGAACACGGAAGTCTTGCCGTCCTTGCCCACCAGCAGCACGTCGTAGCGATCGACTCGCCCGGACGGCACTTCCATGCCCGGCGAGCCGGCCGGCATACCCGGCACGGTGAGGCCCTTGGCCTCGGGACGCTCGCGAAGCAGCCGCTTGACGTCCTCGGCGGGCACATGGCCTTCGATGAAATAGCCGCCCACTTCGGCGGTGTGGCACGAGCCCATCCCGAACGGCACCCCGACGCGCTCCTTGATGGGAGCGAGGTTATCCAGATCATGCACCTGCACGGCGAAGCCGGCGGCCTGCATGTGCTTGACCCAGAGGCCGCAGCAGCCGCACGTCGGCGTTTTGTTCACGACCACGGTGGGTGTATTCGCCGCCGCGGCAACATGCGCCACCGCGGGCAAGGCAACGAGCCCGAGCAGGGCCTGGCGTCGATTCATGTAGGTCTCCAAACCGATGGGGCGGAGCCTGCCACGCAGACTCCGCCCCAATCATGACCGCGACGCGCGGAACTGACCAGTCTTGCCGAACCGGCGCCGATGCGCTCGCGCCCGACCAGGGTTTGGCAAGTTTTGGCTTACTCCTCGCCCTTATCGTTATCCGCCTCGTTCTGCTTGATCGCCTTGCCGCCCGCCTGCTTTTCCTCTTCGCGCGCACCCGCCAGGATGCCTGGCAATGCATAGTTGCCCTCGTGACAGGCGTACTCGTACATCAGATCCGGCGTCGCGTTCAGCGGCAGCTCGCCGGCGAACGGCTGGGTCAACGCGGGATCCTCGACCTTGAACTGGTACAGGATCTGGTCCGCCGAGATGCGAGTGAAGCGCTCGATCACCTTGCGATCCGGACCCAGGCCACGGAAGGTCTGTTGCGGATGGAAGTTGGTGGTCTCGACCACCAGGGTGTCGCCCTCCCAGCGGCCAATCGAATCGCCGTACCACTTTTTCACATTGCTCGGCACGTGCTTGCCATTGAGGCGAATCACGCGCGCGTCGTGAATCATCTCGACCAGGATCATCACCGTGTCCGGCGTCTGCACGATGGAGTACGTGTTGTTGTACATCAGCGGCAGCATCGGCGGACCCGCGCTCGATCCGAACGACGTGAGACACCGTTCACCCAATGAACGAAGCTCGGGACCATCCACCGGTCCGGCGCCTTTACGGAAAGCGGCGACGCGCTCACGCATTTGCCTGGCAGCCTCCGGGGTCATCGGAGGAATGCGACCGTTCGCGGGCTCGGTGATGATGGAGCTGCGCGGTTGACCGTCGATGCGGATCACTTGCGTGCCGCGGTCTACCCAAAAATTGTTGTAACCGCAATTGGTGCCGGTGAAGCCGTAGCCGCAATCCTTGGGCAGATCTTCGATGCCGAGTTTCGGATCGGTGGGCCTGGCGTTATCGGCCACATGCTTGGCGGCGTAGCCTTCGATCTGCTGCGCTTCTTCCGCGGTCAGCGTCTTGCGATCGCCATGCTCGGGCGAGCGCTCCAGCTGCGTGAGCGTCGCATTGGTCCAGTTGCCTTGCAGGTCTGGCTGGCCATCCGCCGTGCGCGGCATCTTCCACCCTGCAGCTTTCTTGGCGCTCGCGGCCTGCGCCGGCGCACCGTCGACACAAACCACCGAAAGGATACTGCCTATCAGAACGGCGGGCAGGCGGGCTGCAAGCGAACCACGCAACGATCGATATTTCATAAACTCCCCCACACGCCGCTTCAGGTAGCGCCCGGGCAGTGTATGGATCAAATGCGTCGAGACAATCGCACCACCCCGCCTTTGACGTTTCTTTTTACGAGCCTGGCGTCGAATCCGGTAAACAGCACATCGGGGGATTCATGCCGACACTGTTCATGACCGGACATTCGTTCTGTCGCAAGGTTTTCGCACGCGCCGCGACAGCGCTTGCTGTCGGATTCATTCATCACATTGCATCAGCCGCTGAAGGGCCGGGGCCCGATGCGCGCGCCAATCATCCTGGCCGCGCTGTGTATCAAACTTACTGCGCGACCTGTCACAACATCCCTGGCACGCGCGCGCCCGCGCTATCAGCCCTGCAGCTCATGAGCGCACAGTCGTTGCGTCTCGCTTTGACACAAGGAGTGATGCAACAGCAGGGCTCGCTCGTTCCCAAAGACAAGATGCCTCTGCTGCTGGAATATCTCGCCGCGGACGATGCCGATAGCAACTGGACCGCCGCAATGATGTGCGCCGGCGGCGAGCGCAACGTCGACTTGAACCCGCCGGCCTCGCTGAGCATGTTCGGCGTGGATCACAAGAATAGCCGTCGCATGAGTGCGCAGCAGGCCGGGCTCAGCAGCAAACAATTGCCGGATCTCGAGCTCGCGTGGGCGATCGGCTTCCCACAAACGACCTCGCTGCGCTCTTCGCCGGTGATCGTCGGCCCGACCATGTTTTATGCGCCGGCGCAGAGCGGTAAGCTGCTCGCGCTCGACATCGAGAAGGCGTGCGCCAAATGGGTTTATGACGTCGGCGTAGCAGTGCGCAGCTCGGTGTCGTATGGAGACATCGGCTCGCGTAAAGCGCTGATCCTTGCCGACGCTCAGGCTCAAGTGCACGTGGTCGACGCCAGGACTGGCGAGCGCATCTGGAAAGCCAATGGCCGTCACGATGCGACGGGCACTATCACCGGCGCTCCGGTGCTCTACAAAGATCGCATCATCGTGCCGGTCTCCTCTTCAGGTGTCGGCGCAGGCGCGAATCCCAAACACGAATGCTGTGTCGGTCACGGCGCCGTGGTCGCCCTGGATGCGGCGACTGGCAAACAGCTGTGGACCGCGCACACGATGGAAGACGCGCAGTACACCGGCAGGACGAGCTCGATCGGTGTGAAATTGCGCGGCCCTTCGGGCGCGCCGATCTGGTCGACGCCCTCCATCGATAGCGAGCGCGGGCTGGTCTATGCGACGACGGGACAAAACACTTCGTTGCCTGCGACGCAGACCAGCGATGCGGTGCTGGCCATCGATCTCGCCAACGGCAATCTGCAATGGACGTTTCAAGCGCTGGCCAACGATGTTTGGAATCTGGCGTGCCGCCCCGAGCCGGCGCAGTCCGGCCCCAATTGCCCCAGCCCGGCGGACAGTGTTTTGAAGGACTTTGACTTCGGTGCCGGCGCCGTGCTCGCTCGAACTCGCGACGGCAAGGACATCGTGCTCGCCGGTCAGAAGTCCGGCGACTTGTGGGCGTTGGATCCGCAGCAGAACGGCAAACTGCTGTGGCGGCAACGCTTCGGCGACGGCACGGCGCTCGGCGGCATCCACTGGGGTCTCGCCATCGACAGCGAATATCGCGTATTCGCGCCGATCAACGATCCGCACTTCCCCGAGATCGAGGACTATGTGCCCCAGCCAGGCATGAACGCCGTCGACATCGATACTGGGGCGGTGTTGTGGCGCAAGCCGGTGACTGCCGATTGCAGCAACGGTCGCAAAGAGCGATTCAACTTGTGCGGCGAGAAGTATGGGCTGTCGGCCGCGCCACTGGTCGTGGACAAGTCCATCGTCGCCGGTGCCCTCGACGGACGCGTCTATGTCTTCGACGCAGCCACTGGCGATATCGTTTGGCAGTACGACACCCTTCGCGATTTCTCGACAGTGAATGGAATCAAGGGTCAGGGTGGCGGCATCGATTCGCATTCGGTGTTTGCGGGCAGCGGCATGCTGTTCGTCGCTTCGGGCTACGGCGGGTTCCGTCAACCGCCCGGCAATGTGCTGCTGGCGTTTCGTCCCAAATCCAAAGCTCGCTAACGGACTGTGAAGGGGGATCATCATGTCGAACGTCATCATTCGAGCTTCGCTTGCGGTGTGTGGTGTGTTACTGGGCGCGAGCGCTCTCGCGCAGTCGTCCTCGCCGCAGAGCGCGCCGCAGGCTGCCAACGATTACAGCAAGCCAGAGACCTGGCTGTGTCGACCGGGGCGCAAAGATTCATGCGCGGTGGATTTGACGACGACTGTCATCGCAGCGGATGGCAACTTGACCAAAGAGCCGTTCAAGGCGAATCCGGATGCGTCGGTCGATTGTTTCTATGTCTATCCGACGGTGTCCAACGATCAGACTCCGAACAGCGACATGAACGCAGGGCCCGAAGAGCATGCGGTGGTGCGTGCTCAGTTCGCGCGCTTCGGTTCGAAGTGTAAATTGTATGCGCCTTTGTATCGGCAGGTCACGCTAAAAACGTTGCGTGCCGCGATGGCAGGCGGTGCCGGGTTTCCGGCGGATCGCATGCTTGGTTACCACGATGTGCTTTCGGCTTGGAACTATTATTTGCAGCACGACAACAAGGGTCGGGGCGTGGTGTTGATCGGGCATTCGCAGGGCTCGGCCGTGCTGACGCAGCTGATCAAGAATGAGATCGATGGCAAGCCGATTCAGTCCAGGATCATTTCGGCGCTGCTGTTGGGGACCAACGTCGCCGTGCCCAAAGGTAAAGATGTGGGCGGCGCGTTTCAACACATGACCTTGTGCCGTTCTCCTTCGCAGCTTGGCTGCGTCATTTCGTATGCAGCCTTCCGTGCGGATGTGCCGCCGCCTTCGAATTCTCGCTTCGGCCGCGTGCCTGAAGATGGGATGGTGGCTGCGTGTGTGAATCCGGCTGCGTTGGACGGTGGCAAGGGACAGATGCATGCGTACTTGTCTACGGGATCGAACGGTGTGAGCACCTCGTCTGCTGCGCCCAAGCCCTGGGTTTCCACCGGGCAGACGATCGACACCCCGTTCGTGAGCGTGCCTGGGCTGCTCACTGGCGAGTGCATTTCCAACGAGGCCGGTTCGTATCTTGCAATCACCACTCATGCGAATCCTTCCGACCCGCGCACGGATGAGATTCCCGGCGACGTCGTCGCCAATGGTGTCGTGCTGAAAGATTGGGGCCTGCACCTCATCGACGCCCACGTCGCCATGGGAAACCTGATCGACGTGGTCGCTGAGCAGTCGAAGGCCTACCTGAACAAATAACGCGGCCGCATTCTTTTTTCATCTCTCCCAGTTATTTACTTTCCCCCACTTACGCGAGCCGCCTCCGGCGGCTCTGCGCTCTGCGACCTCGCACGCATCTGCCCTCTCTTCGCCACTCCACCATCGACGCAGCGTAGCCACTCTTAGCATTGACGCCGCCCCATCAAGAACAAACGCGGCGGCGTTACACTCATGACCGCACAACCGGCGCAAAACCTCAAGATGCGCGCGGTGAGTGCAACGAAGCCACTCTTAGCGCGGCGCAGCCCATTCAAAAAAAAATGCGGCGGCGTTATGCCCGTGCGGTGATTCGATCTACACATACCGCTCACCGCGAGAGCGGAACTGACAAATCGCCTGCGGCGTTCCGCCCGTGCGTTTTCTCACGACGAGAGCCGGCCATGCGATACCTCGCGCTGTGCACCGACTATGACGGCACGATCGCCCGCCATGGAGTCGTCGACGAGCCCACGATCGACGCGCTCGCGCGGCTGCGTGAATCGGGCCGAAGGCTCATCATGGTCACGGGTCGCGAGCTGCCCGAACTGAGGACAGTGTTCCCGCGACTGGATCTATTCAATCTGGTGGTGGCGGAAAACGGCGCCCTGCTCTACAACCCACAAACCAAAGAAGAAACGCCACTCTGCGAGCCACCGTTACCGGCCTTCGTAGAAGCACTGAAAGCGAGAAACGTCGCACGACTCAGCGTGGGAAGAACCATCGTCGCCACCTGGGAGCCGCACGAACAAGACGCACTGGAAGTGATCCGCGACCTGGGCCTGGAGCTGCAGGTGATATTCAATAAAGGCGCGGTGATGATCCTCCCCTCCGGCGTCAACAAGGCCACCGGCCTGAAGGCGGCGCTCACGCAGTTGAATCTGTCCGCACACAACGCCGTCGGCGTCGGCGATGCGGAAAACGATCACGCCTTTCTCGGTATCTGCGAATGCGCCGTAGCGGTCGCTAACGCGCTGCCCTCGCTGCAAGGCAAAGCAGACTTTGTCACCCAGGCAACCCACGGCGCCGGCGTCACGCAACTTATCGAAGAGATGCTCGAAGACGACCTCGCCTCACGTGAATCATCGCTGCGTCGTCATCGCATCCTGCTGGGGCACACATCCGCAGGCGAGCCCGTGCACTTCTCCCCATATGGTGCGAACGCTCTGATCACTGGCGGCAAAGCGAAAGTGGCGACCGGGATCGTGCAGCGCTTGTGTCAGCATCAGTACACCTTCTGCCTCATCGATCCCGAGGGAGAACACGACAGCGTCGAATCCGCGGTCGTGCTCGGCAGCGCCGAACATCCGCCCGACATCGACGAATGCGAACAGTTGCTGTGCAAGCCCGATCAGAATGCAGCGATCGATCTGAGCGCCGTCGCGCTCAACGAGCGCCCCGAGTTCTTGCTGACTTTGTTTGCTCGGCTGCGCGACCTGCGCGCCCAAACGGGACGTCCTCACGCGCTGATCGTCGATGAAGCGCATCGAGCGCTGCCATCCAACTGGCAATCAGAGGGTGTTCGGGACCAGTTGAATAGCGTACTACTCGTGAGCACCGCGCCGAATCAGCTGCCGAAACCTCTGCTCCGCGCAGTGGATGCTGTACTCAAGTACGCCGAAGATGAACCGTCCAAGGATCGCCAGGTCGCAGCGTCATGAAGCAGTGGTTGCGCGGAACCCGACCAAAGGGCGAATTGCAAGCACTATTGTTAAGTGTGTAAGGATTTTAATCCGGCAGGCGGCCCGGCCGGCGGCCGCTCTTGCTGAACGGGCGCGCATTTGTAAATCTCGCTGCCTTGCTTCGGACACCGATAAACACTCATGCCAGCCAAGACACTCGCCGCCGCGGTGCTAGCCGCGACGCTCGGAACGATGACCATGAACGCAACCGCCGCCCCCTCAGTGCCTCCCGATAGCCGCTTGTCTGCCGACAATCCGTTCGCGCGCGAAAGCACTTTGCCCTACAAGTGGCCGCCGCTCGACAAGATCCAGAACTCGCACTACGTGCCGGCGCTGGAAGCGGGCATGGCCGAGCAGCGAGCGGAAGTCGCGGCCATCGCCAGCAACAACGCCGAGCCGACCTTCGAGAACACCATCGTCGCCCTGGAACGCTCCGGCCAGTTGCTGAATCGCGCCGCCACCATTTTCTTCGCGCTCAGCTCCTCGAACACCAATCCGGACATCGAGAAGGCGCAGACCGAAATGGCGCCCAAGCTGTCGGCCCACTCGGATTCGATTTATCTGGATCCGGCCTTGTTCGCGCGCGTGAAGCGACTGTACGAGCAGCGCCAGTCGCTGAAGCTCGATCCCGAATCGTTGCGCTTGCTGGAGCGATATCACACCAACTTCGTGCGCGCGGGCGCCAATCTGTCCGAGGCGCAGAAAAAAGAGCTGCGCGCGCTCAACGAGAAGATCTCTTCGATCACCACCGAGTTTCGTCAGCTGGTGCTCAAGGGCGACAATGCTGCCGCCATCGTGATCGACGATCGCGCCGAGCTCGACGGGCTCAGCGATGCGCAAATCGCCACCGCCGCCGAAGCCGCAAAGAGCCGCGGCCTCGAAGGCAAATGGGTGCTCACATTGTTGAACACCACCGGCCAGCCAGCGCTCGCGCAGCTCAAGAACCGATCAGTGCGCGAGCGCCTGTACAAGGCGTCCATCGGTCGCGGCTGGGGCGGCGAGTTTGCGACCACCAAAGCCATCGCCGAGATCGTCAAGCTGCGCGCCGATCGCGCCAAACTGCTGGGTTATCCGAATCACGCTGCCTACGTGCTGGAAGACGAGACCGCGCTCACCGCCGACGCCGTCAACAGCATGCTGCATCAACTCGCGCCCGCCGCGGTCGCCAACGCCAAGCGCGAAGCGGCCGACATGCAGAAGCTGATCGATGAGCAGGCCAAGGCCAACGGCACGCCGAGTTTCAAGCTGGAAGCGTGGGATTGGGATTTCTACGCCGAGCAGGTGCGCGCCAAGAAGTTCGCCTATGACGAAGCGCAGGTCCGCCCATATTTCGAGATGAACCGCGTGCTGGTGGACGGCGTGCTGTTCGCCGCGCAGGAGCTGTACGGTCTGAAGTTCAAAGAACGCAAGGACCTGCCCGTCTATCAAGAAGACGTGCGCGTGTTCGAAGTGTTCGATCACGACGGCGCGCAGCTCGGAATGTTTCTGTTCGATCCCTACGCCCGCAGCAACAAGCGCGGCGGCGCGTGGATGAACAGCTTCGTCGAGCAATCGCGACTGTTCGGCAATAAGCCGGTGGTCACCAACACCCTGAATATTCCCAAGCCGCCGGCCGGCCAGCCGACCTTGCTGACCTGGGACGAGGTGATCACTGCATTCCACGAGTTCGGCCACGCCCTGCACGGCTTGTTCTCGGACGTGCAATACCCGCAGTTCGCCGGCACCAGCGTGCCGCGCGATTTCGTGGAATA
Organism: Steroidobacter gossypii; assembly: GCF_016801985.1. Taxonomy (GTDB): domain Bacteria; phylum Pseudomonadota; class Gammaproteobacteria; order Steroidobacterales; family Steroidobacteraceae; genus Steroidobacter; species Steroidobacter gossypii. The sequence goes on from NZ_JAEVLS010000005.1 coordinate 440,318, forward strand.
TCCGTCGCAGTACAACGAAATGTGGGCCACCGAGCCGCGCGTGCTGGCGAACTATGCCAAACATCACCAGACTGGCGCCGCCATGCCGAAGGAGCTGATGGACAAGGTGCTGGCCGCGCAGAAGTTCAATCAGGGCTACGCCACCACCGAGTACCTGGCCGCGGCGATCCTGGATCAGAGCTATCACCAGCTCGCGCCCGGCAAGACCCCGAGCGCCGGCGAAATCGCGGCATTCGAAGCGGACGCGCTGAAAGCGGCGCAGATCGACTTCGGGCCGGTGCCGCCGCGCTATCGCTCGACCTACTTCCTGCACATCTTCTCCAACCCGATCGGCTACTCGGCGGGTTACTACGCCTACATCTGGAGCGAGGTGCTGGCGCGGGACACCGAGCACTGGTTCAAGACCCATGGCGGCCTGAAGCGCGAGAACGGCGATCTGCTGCGCGCCAAGGTGCTGTCCAAGGGCTTCAGTGCGGATGCGCTGACCATCTTCCGGGATTTTTATGGCAAGGCGCCGGAAATCGGGCCGCTGCTGGAAGCCCGCGGCCTCACCGGAGGCGCCGAGGCGACCGCTAACTGAACGAGCGGCGGACGCATTGAAAGGGCGGCCAATGCTGTATGCTGGCCGCCCTTTTTTCTCACCGGATAAGGACTCCCATGCGCGCGTTTCTAATTGCGACCGTAGGGTTCGTGCTGTTCGTGGTGGCGGTAAAACTGTTCGCGACCGACGACGCCAAGGCCAAAGCTGGCTCGGCCCCGACCGCCAGTGCTCCGCTGACCGGCAGTGAGGACGACAAGGCCTTGTACGCGCTCGGCGTGGCCGTCTCGCAGAACATCGTCTCGTTCGAATTCACGCCGGCCGAGCTGGAAAAGGTGAAGCAGGGATTCACCGACGGCGCCCTCGGCAAGACGCCGCAAGTGGACGTGCAGTCCTACTTCTCGCGCCTGCGTGAGATGCAGCAGACCCGCATCGCCGCCACTGCTCAAAAGACGCTCGACAAGCAAGCGGCCGAGCCCGGCGCCAAGCGCATGGAATCCGGCCTGATCATCACCACCGTCAAGGAAGGCTCGGGCCCGACGCCGAAGGCCACCGACACGGTCAAGGTGCACTATCACGGCACTCTGCCCAACGGCAAAGTGTTCGATAGCTCGGTCGAGCGCGGCGAGCCCGCGACCTTTCCGCTGAACGGCGTGATCCCGTGCTGGACCGAAGGCGTGCAGCAAATCAAGGTGGGCGGCAAGAGCAAGCTGGTGTGCCCGGCCAGCATCGCGTATGGCGACCGCGGCGCGCCGCCGGACATCGGCCCGGGTGCGACGCTGATCTTCGATGTCGAACTGCTCGGCATCGAGAACGCGCCGGCTGCGCAATAAACTTCGCCGACCCGACAACACTACGGAGAGAAGAACTGTGATTTCCGCGGCCCGGATTCTGTTCGCGCTGTTAGTTTCGGTAGCGGCAGTGGCTGGCGGCGCTGTGCAAGCCGCGCCGGTGCAGGGCACCGACTACACCCTGGTCTCGCCGCCCCAACCGCAGCTCACCCAGGACAAGGTCGAGGTGATCGAGTTCTTCTCGTACGCCTGCCCCCACTGCGCTCATCTGCAGCCGCTGCTGAACGAGTGGAAGGCCAAGCTGCCGGACAACGCGGTGCTGGTCAAAGTGCCGGTCTCGTTCGGTCGCCGCGATTGGGGGCAGCTGGTGCGGGCTTACTACACGCTGGAAGAAACGGGCGATCTGCAACGGCTCGACGATGAGCTGTTCGCTTCCATTCACGAGCAGCGGCTGCGGTTGGCGGATGTGGATTCCCTGGCCGCCTGGGCCGCGCAGAACGGCGTCGATGCAAACAAGTTCCGCACGACGTTCAACTCCCCAGAAGTCACGCAGAAGGCGCTGCGTGCTGAGCAGTTGTCGCGCGATTACAAGATCAACGGCGTCCCCACGATCACCGTCGCCGGCAAGTACCGCGCCCAAGGCAAGGACTACCCCGACATGCTCCGCGTCGCCCGCGAGCTGATCGACATGGCCGCGAAGTAATGTTCAGGCATCACCTCCCTTCCGGAGGTGATGCCATGCCCTCGCACGGATCGGGCGGCGTGACCTTCACACCCACCACTGCCTCGGCCGCCCATGACCTTCGCAGGAAACCACTCCTCTCCGCGCCGCCCCTGACCTTCGCAGGAAACCACTCCCCTTCGGGCCGCCCCTGACCTTCGCAGGAAACCACTCCCCTTCGGGCCGCCCCTGACCTTCGCAGGAAACCACTCCTCTCCGGGCCGCCGGTGACCTTCGCAAGGAACCACTCCTCTCCGGGCCGCCCGTGACCTGCCGCAGGCAGGTCACAAAAAAAATGTTTGGGCGATGTCCCTGCCGAAGGCAGGGACATGAGCCTCTTATTTGATGTCGTAAACCAAGTTAATCGTGGTCAACGTATCGGTGTTCTCGAACTCCGACGGCGGATCGGTGTTATGGCGCACCGAATACCCCAGCGCCAACGCCAGCACATCCGTCATCTTCACCTGCAACGACAACTCGTTCTGCACGAACGTATTGTCCGCGCCCGACTCGACGATGAACTTGTTGATCAGGTTGGTGGTGGCCGTGAACTGATGATCCAGATCGAGCGTGGCGCGAAACACCACTTCCTTGTCGCTGTCACCCTCCTCGATCAATATGCCGGTTTCCTCGTCGAAGGAATCGCGCGTTTCGATGAATTTGTAACCGGCGCCGAGCGTGCCGACCATCTTGGTGCTGGGGCTGTCGAAGAAGCGGCGGCCGATACCGTACGACGCCGTGGCCTGGTATTCGAAGCCGCTGAACTCGTCCTGTTCGTAGCGCCCTGCGCCAAACAGGAAATTCCTTGCCGTGAACTTCCAGTCCGTTTGCGCGGACAGTTCCCAGCGATTGGCCGTCTTGCCTTCCTCGTCGGAGGCATACAGCGCGGCGGCGCCAGCCGTGTTCTTCCAGTTGTCGGTCTCGTTGGTGAGCTGCACCTTGGCGTTGGCCGTCTCGGTATCGGTATTGCCGCTGGCAATCACCAGGCCTGCCTCGCCCTTGCCGGTCCAGTCCGCATGCACTGGCGCGGCGGCGGCCAGCATGGCCGCGAAAACCCATCGTCGCATCAATCGAACTCCGTGAAAAAAAGCCGCCCGCCCCGTCAGCAAACCGCGGGACAGTATCGGGCGCGGTATGGAAGCAGAATACGTAGATGCTTCCAACTAAAAAATCTTCGAGCGTCGCCTGGCGGCGACGTCACTGAAACGACACCACCGGCGGCTGGCCGCTGTGCGCGGCTTCTTGGGAGGCGGTGGCAACACGCGAGTAACAAGCGTCGGCCCCGAGCGTGCGATGAAACGCTTCACCGCTCATGGACTCGTGCGTAAGCGCTGCAACGGCCGGCTCGCCGAGATAACAGGCCAGGTAGCGGATCCTCAGCGCGCCGCCCTGCGGCTCCGCCAGCGCGTAGGTGCCGGCGATGGGAGCGTCGTGCTCCGGCATTCGATGCAACGTCGGACGAGCCAAAGCGCTGGTTAACACCAGACCCGACGTTTCGTACTGCCATTGGGCCTGGCGCGCGCCGGCGGTGCAGATCGAACGGGCCGAGTCGCACCATGCGAGCAGGACCACGATCGGGCGCTCGCATTCGTTATCCAGGAACCAGCGACGCGGCTGGGTGTTCGTCGCATGCAACGACTTGATGCAAGCGGTCGCGGGCCACTGCTCAGCCGTGCCGAGGTCGGCGACCGCGACGGGCTCGCCCTTGCGGGTCTCGGGCTGGGCCTGTTGCAGCTCCGGAAGCCACGCCCGCCACGTGGCGGAGGTAGAGACGATGGCAATCGCGCTCGCGCCAAGCAGCAGCACCAAACCCATGCCACCGAGCCCCAGCGACAGCGCGGAGGCGCGGCGCTGCTCGGTCAACCACTGGTTGAATAACCAGCTACCCAGCGAAGCAGCCAGCGCCAATAGCAGCAGAATCAGTAATGCGGTAAACATTTCCGATCCCATCCTTGCAGCCCATCGCAGCAGCCCATTCCCGGCAGCCCATCCCCACGGGACGGGGGCAATGCATGCCAGCAATCATATGACCGCATCCAGAGGACGGCGTGCCTCGAAATCAAAAAGGGTTTTTCAACGGCCGCCTACTGCTTCACAATCCACGGGATGACTCCGTCCGATCGTTCACGCCAAAGCCACGGCCGCGAGCAGGCGCCCGGCCCCGTCTATGAGCAGCCGCTCAACGAGCGGATGCGGACTTTTCTGCGACTCGATTTTCTTTATCAGCAAGCGCTGTACCACGAAGAGCGCGAGGATGCGTGGTCAACCCGCGCCGCGATGAGCGCGCTGCTGGAAATTCTGGCCATCACCGCGCGCGGCGATATTCGCAGCGAAGTGCTCAAGGACCTCGAGCGTCAGATGGCTGTGATGCACGACTACACCACCCGCCCGGGCGTCGACACGTCGCGGCTCAAGGCGGTGCTGAACAACTTGGGCCGGCTGCGCACCGAGCTCAATTCGGTGGGCGCGCTGTTCATGCAGCGGCTGCGCGACTCGGAGTTTTTGAACTCCATCAAGCATCGCAGCACCATCCCCGGCGGCACCTGCGAGTTCGATCTCCCGGATTACCGCCATTGGCTGGATCAGCCGTTCCCGGTTCGCGCCAAAGCGTTCGGCGACTGGATGGCCACCATCCGGCCGCTTTGCGATGCCGTCACCGAACTGCTATGGCTGACGCGCGAGGCCGCCCGGCCCCGTCCGGAAGTCGCCACTGGCGGCACCTTCCAGATTGCGTTCGAACGCGAGAATCCCTGTCAGCTGCTGCGGCTCGCATTGCCGGCGGGCACGCAGCTGTTTCCCGAAATCAGCGGCAGCCATCATCGCTGCAGCATTCGCTTCCTGTCGTGGAACGATGTGAATTCGCGGCCGGTTCAAACCACAGAGGACGTGCACTTCCAGATCAGCGTCTGCACTTGAGACCGACATGACTGTGGTTCGATGCCCCACCTGCGACCGTCCCGTCGAGTGGACGGAGGCTTCGCGCTGGCGCCCGTTCTGCAGCGAGCGCTGCAAGCTCATCGATCTGGGCGCCTGGGCCGCCGAGAAACACGCCATCCCGGGCGAAGTCGTCGAAACCGACGACGGTCCCAAACGTCACCGCGAGAGCGACGACGAATAGCCGCCGCTCCCGCCGAACTGCGATCAGCCGGCGTCCGCCTGCCGGGTCAGCCTCTGCATCTGTTCCATCCCCAGCGACTTGACCAGGAACGCCCACTGATCGGCGTAGTCCTCGATCTGCATCCACACCGGCTTGCCGGCCCCGTGCCCGGCGCGCGTCTCCACTCGTAGCATCACCGGGTTGGGACAGCTCTGCGCGGCCTGCAAGGTGGCGGCGAACTTGTAGCTATGCCAGGGAACCACGCGATCGTCGCGATCCGCGGTAGTCACGAGCGTCGGCGGATAACAGACCTCTTTCACGTTATGCACCGGCGAATACGCCAGCTGCGCACGGAATTCCGCTTCGTTCTCGCTAAGGCCGTAATCGCTCGACCACTGGCGCGCGTTGGCGCTCGGCGTGTGATAGCGAAGCATGTCCAGCACGCCCACGGCGGGTAGCGCCGCCCCAAACAAATCCGGACGCTGGGTCAGCACGGCGCCGACCAGCAGGCCGCCGTTGCTGCGGCCCCGGATCGAGATTTTCGCGGGTGAGGTGTACTTCTCCGCCACCAGGCACTCGGCGGCGGCGATGAAATCGTCGAACACGTTCTGCTTGCGCAGCTTGGTGCCGGCTTCGTGCCAGGCCTCGCCATATTCCGAACCGCCGCGCAGATTGGCCACCGCGTAGACGCCGCCCATCTCCAGCCACACCAGCACCGGCACGCTGAACGAAGGCTTCTGGGCGATGTTGAAGCCGCCATAGCCGTACAGCTGCACCGGGTTCTGTCCAGTCAGCTCCAGGCCCTTCCTGTGCGCGATGAACATCGGCACCCTGGTGCCGTCCTTGCTGTTGTAGAACACCTGCTTGACCACGAACTGACCGGTGTCCGCCGCCAGCTTGGGCGCACGCCACAGCTCGGTCGCGCCGGTCTTCAGATCCAGCCGCGACACGCTCATGGGCGTCAGGAAATCGGTATAGGCGAAGAACGTTTCGTTGTCCTGCACGTCGCCGAAGAAGCCCAGCGCGGTGCCGAGGCCCGGCAACTTCACGTCGTACTGCGCCTTGCCGTTCAGATCGAACACGCGCACCAGCGAATGCGCGTCCTGCAGGTACTGCACGATGATCTTGTGACCGACCAGGGTCACCTCGTCGGCGGAGAACGGCGTTTCCGGCACAACCACCCGCTGCTCGGCGGTCGCCCCCTCGGCCCCCACTGGAATCGCGATCACCCGCGCGTTGGGCGCATCCTTGTTGCTGCGGATATAGAAAACATCGTCGACGGCGGCAATGAATTGATAGTTGGCGTCGAAGCTGTCGATCAGGCGCACGGTCTCGCCCTGGGGCGTGCCGTCGGCCGCGATCTTCCGATAGTAGATGCCGGTGGATTGCGAGCCGTCGTACAGCCAGAACACGACGTAGCGACCGTCATCCGAGATCTGCACATACGGATTGCGCGTCGGGTGATCGGTGACTTTGAAGACCAGGGGGTCCCGAGCGGCGTCGGTGCCAAGCTTGTGCCAGAACACTTCGCGCTGCCTGGTGTCGTCGCCCTTGCCCTCGGCATTCAACGGGAAGCGCGCGTAGTAGACCGACTTGGAATCGGCGGTCCACGCCACCGGCACGAACTTCACGTGGCGCAGAACGTCGGGCAGATCCTTGCCGGTGGCCACGTCGCGGAAGTGCCAGGAACGCCAGTCGGTGCCGCCGTCGGACAGGCTGTATGCAACCAGTCGCCCGTCGGGGCTGGGCACGAACTCGCCCAGCGCCACGGTCGCATCCTTGCTGAGTTTGTTCGGATCGAGCAGCACGCGCGGCTCGCCGTTCAGCCGCTCGGTGACATACAGCACGCTCTGATTCTGCAGACCGTCGTTACGCAAATAGAAGTAACGATCGCCGCGCTTGAGCGGGATGTCGTAGCGCTCGTAGTTCCACAGCTGGGTCATGCGCCGCTTGATGTGCTCCCGGGCTGGAATGGCTTCCAGATACGGCTGGGCCAGCGCGTTCTGCGCCTGGATCCAGCTCCTGGTGTCGGCACTGTCGGGATTTTCAAGCCAGCGATACGGATCGGGCACGCGCACGCCGTGATAGGTATCGACATGCTCGATGCGTTTGGTCGCCGGATAGGCAATGCTCGGAGCGGAGCTCGGCCTGGCGGCCTGCTCGCTACTGGAGGCGATTTGCCTGGCGGGCTCGGTGCCGCACGCAGCGAGCAACAACAAAGCGGGCAGCAGCGGGATGGTGCGTTTCATGGCTCTCGTCATGGCTTTCCAGAGCGCTTAGTGTAACGTCGCGATTCCTTTTCCGGCGCAACTCTCATGCGGTATACAACGACCTGCGTCGCACTGATTGCGACTTGTCTGCCCCCTTGCTTGTTAGGCCTGCCCGTGTCCGCCGAACCCCTCACCGTCGAACGCATCTTCGCCGATCCCGATCTGGCCGGTCCGCGGCTGCGCGAGCCGAAGTTCTCGCCCGACGGACGCTATGTCACCTACCTGCAGGGCAAGACGGACAACAAGGATCAGCTGGATCTGTGGGCGTTCGACACCCGCAACGGTACGGCGCGCCTGCTGGTCGATTCCCGCAAGCTGGTCGGCGACGAGAAGAAGCTGTCCGCCGAAGAAGAAGCGCGACGTGAACGCCAGCGCACGGCGTCGTTACGCGGCATCGTCGAATATGAGTTCTCCAGCGACGGCAAGCGCCTGCTGATTCCGCTCGGCGGCGATTTGTATCTATACGATCTCGATGCGAAGGCCGAGCCGGTGACGCGGCTCACCCACAGCGAATCGTACGAGACTGACGCCAAGCTCTCGCCGGGTGGCCGCTATGTCAGTTTCATTCGCGATCAGGATCTGTTCGTGATCGATCTGCGCACGCGTCAGGAGCGCGCCATCACCACCGATGGCGCAGGCCTCGTGCAGAACGGCGTCGCGGAGTTCGTGGCGCAGGAAGAGATGGGGCGCGACACCGGCTACTGGTGGTCGCCCGATGACGCGCACATCGCTTTCACTCGCATCGACGATGCGCCGGTGCAGGAAGTAGAACGTTTCGAGATCAACGCGGACGGCGCGCGCATGTTTCGGCAGCGCTATCCTGCGGCCGGCACGGCCAACACCAAAGTCGAGCTGAAGGTTGCCACCCTCGCGACCTCCAAAGTCGCCGACCTCGTTATCGGCCTGGGCGACGGCTATCTGGCGCGCGTCAAATGGTTCCCCGACTCCAAGGCGCTGGCCGTTCAGCGCCAGACCCGCGATCAGAAAAAACTCGAGCTGCTGAAGATCGACTTGCGCAATGGCGAATCGCGCGTGCTGCTAACCGAGACCAGTCCGCACTGGGTGGAACTCAACGACGACTTCAGATTCCTGAGTTCCACGCCGCAGTTCGTCTGGAGCTCTCGGCGCAGCGGCTACAAGCATTTGTATCTGTACGATCTGGACGGCAAATTGCTGCGGCCGTTGACGGACGGTGAGTGGATGGTGGTGGGCGACGGCTCCGAGAACGGCCTCGTCGGCGTCGACGAGGACGCGGGTCGCGTGTACTTCCTGGGCACCAAGGACTCGCCCCTGGAGCGTCATCTGTATTGGACCTCGCTGAACGGCTCGAGCAAGGTCACTCGAGTCTCGAAAGAGGCCGGCTGGCATGATGTGAAACTACTGCCCGGCGGGCGGGGCTATCTCGATGTGCATTCCGCGCCGGAGCAACCGCCATCGGCGAGCATTCGCAAGCTCGACGGCTCGCTCCAGCATTGGCTGCTGCGCAATCCGCTGGACGCCACGCACCCCTATCATCCCTATGTTTCCAATCATGTCGCCGAGGAATTCGGCTCGGTCACGGCCAGCGACGGCCAGCAGCTCTACTACCGACTGCTCAAGCCCGCGAACCTGCAGCCGGGCAAGAAATATCCCGCCGTCATCGACGTTTATGGCGGGCCGCACTTCCAGTATGTGCGCAAGGATTGGATGGGCGGCGCGCGGGCGACACAAGGTTTGTTTCGTCAGGTGATGGCGCAGAACGGCTTCGTGGTGCTCACGCTCGACAATCGCGGCTCGGGCTTTCGCGGCAACGCTTTCGAGACTGCCATCGCTGGCCGCACCGGCAAAGTGGAGATCGACGATCAGCTGCGTGGCGTGGAATATTTGAAGTCCTTGCCGTTCGTCGCGGGCGGTCGCATCGGCATCATGGGCTGGAGCTACGGCGGCTACATGTCGCTCATGGCGCTCACCACGACCAAGGCGTTTCGCGCCGGCGTCGCAGGCGCGCCCGTCACCGACTGGGCGCTGTACGATACCCACTACACCGAACGTTACCTGAGCACTCCGCAGGCGAACGCCGACGGTTATCGCAACAGCGCCGTTATTCCCTACGTGGATTCATTGCACGGCTCGCTGCTGCTCGTGCATGGCATGGCCGATGACAATGTACTGTTCACTCACAGCACGCTGCTGATGCAGAAGCTGCAGTCGGCGAACAAACCGTTCGATGTGATGACCTATCCCGGCGGCAAGCACGGCCTGGTGCGGATGCCCCAGCAGGGGCGGCACTACTACGAGATGGTGTTGCGCTTCTTCAGTCGGGAGTTGAACAGCCCGGAGAGTTGATCACCGCGCTCGCGCGCGGACCGCAATGTCGGGATAGTCAGTGAAAATTCCGTCCACGCCGAGTGCATATAGGGCGCGGAAATACTTTTCCGCGTCACCGTGTTTGGCTTGGTAACCAGCCGCACTTGGATTTCCGCGGCGTAGATCGGTTGGCAGCGCCGGGTTCTCGGCGCTGACACTCCATGGATGCACAAACAATCCGGCGGCATGTGCATCGGTCACGAACTGCGTTGGCGCTATGAGACGACCGTCGCGATCACGCGGCAACAGCAGATCCAGCTCGGGACCGACACCGTCGGCAAAGCTTGCGATCTTCCGCAGGCCCGCGGGCGAATACACATCTGACCAGGCTGCAATGCCGTTCGCCCGCAAAATCTCGGCTGGCGGCGGCACGCTATTGATCAGAAACACGCACCGGAGTGGCGTGAGCTGGCGCAGAGACTGCAACGTCTGTGGCCAGAACGACTGCAGGAACACCGGCGCGTCGCGACGATTCAGATCGTTCGCCGCCAACGTCTCGACCAGCTTGCGCTCCATCGGCAGACCGATGCTGGCGTGGTAGTTGGGGTTTTTGAGCTCGATGTAGAGTCCGACAGGGCGCCCCGCGGCCCGAACGAGGTCGATGATTTCCTGCAATGTGAGTATCTGCTCGCGACCATCGTGGGATGCGCTTACAGGCCGCCGCGCCGGAGCACGCTCTCTCGCGCGCAATGTCTTGATCTCCGCGAGCGTGAAGTCCTCCGCAAACCAGCCGGTGAAGATTTCGCCTTCGATGGTCCGCGTGGTGCGACGGTCGGCGAATTCGGGATGAGCGGCGACATCGGTCGAGACGCCAATCTCATTCTCGTGTCGCGCGACCAGCACCCCGTCCCTGGTCATGACCAGGTCCGGCTCGATGTAATCCGCGCCCTGCTCGATGGCTAGCAGATAAGCAGCGCGCGTGTGCTCCGGCCGATAGCCGCTTGCACCTCGATGCGCGATGACAATGGGCGAATCGACCGACGCCGCGATGGCGGGCGCGCCCACCAGACACAGCACTGCGAGCAACCCACCGAGCCAGAGTTTGATCATGATCAGCGCCGGATGGAAAAGCGAATGCCGTAGTAACGCGGGTCGCCAAGCACGTTGGTGGGCAGCCCGATCGAGCCGCCGGCGCTGCCCGCCCCCTTGCGGTAGACCTCGTCCGTCAGATTGCTGACGAAGGCTTCGACATCCCAATGGCCACGGTCCGGGACATATCCCAGCCGCAGGTTCAACAATCCGAACGACTCCTGGAACTCGTCCACGAGCAGATCGGGAACGATCTGGCCGGCTTGCAGCTCGGGGCGGTCGTTGTCGTCGGCAAAGAAAATCTTGGAGCGCCAGGTGTACGTCGGCCGGAATTCGACCATGCCCGCCGGCGCCGGCACTCGCAGGATCGCGCCCAGCGAAAACATATGATCGGGAGAGCGAGCGAAGCGATTGCCCTCGTACGCGCCTCGGATGAAGCGCGTGTGGTTGTACGCGTAGTTTGCGAACAGCTCGGAGGATCCGAATGCGCGCCACATGCCCTGCAACTCCGCGCCATACGCGTCGGCTGCGCCCGCGTTGGTTGTAACGAAGCTCGAGCCGATCAGCTCGCGCGTCTGGAAATTGTCGTACTCGTAGTAATACAGCGAAGTATCCAGGCGCACAGCGCGCTCGCTGGATTCGAACTTCAAGCCCAATTCATAGGTATCCGCCGTCTCGGCGGGTGCGACTGCGAACACAGGATTCCCATCCGGTGCTGATGGAGCTGCGGCGGAGAGCACAGCCGCGCGGCGCCCGCGCGCGTAGCTGCCGTAGAGATTGAACTGATCGGCCAACTGATATCTGCTCGCCAGGCGCCAGGTGAATCCATCGTCATCCAGCGACTGACTGAAGATCGAGCCGTTGCCGGGCGTCGGCTGCGCATTGATGCCGAAGTACGGCAACGGCGCACTCAGATCGGCGCCGAATGCCGTGAGCCCGTTGAGAAGCGCGCGAGCTGTGGCGATTCCAGCCGGAGCGCCACTGGCGGCGAGTCCGGACGCGCCGACGATGCCGCCGAGCACACTGCGCCCGGCAACGGAGCTGCCCCACCGAGTGACTTTGTCATCGCGTGTGTAGCGAACGCCCGCGCTGACTTCCCAGCGCTCTTGCGGGCGAAACGTCATATCCGCGAATACATCGTAGGAATCCGTATCCGCGGTGTTGTCGTTCGTTTCGACGTGCGCTGGATCGAGCTGCGAAGCAAGGGCCGCCGCCTGAGATGCGTTCAGCAGGATATTGCCGCGCGTCTGTTGAGCGATCAGTCCCTGCACCAACGCGCCGGTGAACGCCGTGTTGGCAAACAGGGACGCGGGCGCGGGCGTCGTCGCCGGCAGCCCAAGCAGCGGGCCGCCGTTGAGCATGCCCGTGACTTGCGCGAGCAGCATGCGCTCATCGAAGCGCACGTCCACCTTGGATCGAGCCCGTTCCCGGTAATAGTTCAGGCCCACCATGCCGGTCACCGGCCCGCCCGTATCGAAGTTCAGCCGCAATTCCTGATTGAAGAAGCGACCGCCGTTGTCTTCCATGTTCGTGAACAATGGCAGGGAGATGCCGTCCGCGTCGTAGACCTCGATGGAATCCACATCGCGATAGCCGCTGATGGAATTGAGCGTCACGGCATCGTTGAGCCGATATTCCAGGAGCGCGGTGACGCCGGCATACTGCTGATCTACGCCAAGATCGTGGCCGGTCGCGAAACCTTCGGGAACCGACAGCCACACGGCATCGTCGGTACCAACGCCGGCGAGCACTTGTCCCGTGACCGGATCGGTCGGGCTCAGGTACATCGACTTGAAACCGGTGCCGTCGGTGCGCTCTTCCTGATAGTTCACGATCAGATCGGCGCTCAACCGATCGCCGCTGCGCAGGCTCATCACAGCGCGATAAGCGTTCAGCTCGATCGAGTTGAGATCGCCCTCCGCGCCGGGCGCGAGGTTCTCCTGATAACCGTCGCGCTCGCGATGTCGGGCGGCGATCCGAAAGGAGACGCTATCGCTCAACGGCACATTCAGCATGCCGTCCGCCAGCATATAACCCAGGTTGCCGCCCTCGACGGCCGCGGCGCCCGTCAGTTCCGGCGTGGCGCGTTGTTGAATGACATTGATGCCGCCGATCAGCGCGCCACGACCGAACAGCGTCGACTGCGGCCCCTTGGACACTTCCACGCGTTCGATGTCGAACAGTTCGACGAAGGATCCGCGCGACTTGGAGATCGGCACGCCGTCCTGAAATACGGCCACGCGCGGCTCGGTGAACGAATCGCCTCCAGAAGAGGTAATGCCGCGCATCACGAAGATCGGGTTGTTCGGCGATTGATCCTCGATCAGCAGTCCAGGCGTATAGAGCGAAACGTCGCGCAGCGTCACCGCGCCCAGATTTTCCAGCGCATCGCCGCTGAACGCCGTCAAGGCGAATGGCACGTCCACGGCCGACTGCTCCCGCCGCTGAGCTGTGACGATCAGCTCTTCGATTTCGATCGGCGCGGCAGCAGATGTTTCGACGCGAGCGCGTTCTGTCGGCCGCGTCGGAACAGCACTCGCGCTCGCCGCTTCACGCAGCAAAATGAGGCCGCCGTCATCGGTGCCGATTTCGAGACCGCTGCCCGCCAGCAAACGAGTCAAGGCCTCGCGGCTGCTCATTCGCCCCTCGACGGCTGGCGAGCGACGGTTAGCGACGATCTGCGCCGGATAGGCGATCTGCACACCGGCTTGCTTCGACCACGTGTTGAGCGCGAGGCCCAGCTCCTGAGCCGGAATGGAAAACGCAATTTCGTGCGTCGCCGCCGCTGTTTGCGCGGCATGCGTTACCACAGGCACGCCCAGCGCCAATGCGATGTGCGCACTCAACAACCAGATGCTCGACTTCACTGCGCCATTCCTCTGCCGTGCTCATGGGCGGCGTACGTGAAGCCAGACGCACAAGCGGCTCGCCACCGCCAAGCGGCAGCAAATATTTTTTATTTATGTCTTACGCACCAATACCACGGCGCCGTCTGATTGCACGGACGTTACACGAAGCGTGATTTCGATCGCGCGCAGGAAGGTGCTGACGTCGGCCGAGTTGAAACGCCCGCCGATGCGCAGCTCGCCCACTGCTGGATCGAGAATCATCAGCTTGCGTTGCAGATATCGATTGTACTCGGCGACCGCGGCCGACAACTGAGTGTCCTGAAATACAATCTCGCCTCGCTGCCAGGCCTCGATGGCGTCCAAATCCTGTTCCGATACGGATTGCAGCGCCGTCGCGCCGTCTGCCGCGAGCAACCGTTGCCCGGCGGTCACGGCGATCGCTTTTGCGGGCGGTGCGCGCAGCTGTGCGGCTCCTCGCACAACAGTGAGATCGAGCATCCTGTCGACGAAGCGTGCGTTGTAAACGCCAGCCGAGAGTAGAGCCTCGATGTTGCTCGTCTCTATCCATAACAGGGCCGCGGTCGCGGCGACTCGCACGGCGATTTCGCCGTGGTCGAGCCAGAGCTTCACTGCGTTGTTAGAAGCACGCCACGAGAGCGCGGTAGCGGTGTTCATGTCCAGGCGCACGGATTGCGGCAGGTCCAGCGAACGGCGCTCGCCGGTGCTGGTTTCCACTGTTTCCCGGGCCAGCGACTGATAGGTGATGAGACCCGCCGCGCCCAACGTCATCGCTCCAGTGAACCAAGCGATTGCGCGGCGCCGGCTCACCACTGTGCGTGGCTTGTCGGCGCGTTCAATGACCGTACCTGACCAAGCTACGTCTTCCACCGCAGACCACGTACTTGCAATTCTGGCGAACGCAATTGCGTGCGCGGGATCGGCGTCACGCCACCGCTCGAACTCAGCCACGTCGGCGGTGTTGGAGTCGAGCTGCGCGCGCCAAAGCGCCGCCTCCTCCAACAGAGTCTCGCGTCGGCTGGCTGATGCGATTGCTGGTGGCTGCTCGTTCATTCCCCTGGACGATCGTTGGCGCGGGTCATGAAGGTGAGACGCTCGGCGCGCGACTCACCGCCAGGGTGCGCCAAAATATTTCAGCTCCGTTTACGGCGCGCCGGCGAGCCCGGAGCCTGAGCCGACGACGTCGGTTCCTGTTGTAGCGCCTTGGTAAGCAGCACCAACGCACGTGCCAGGCGTTTCTCCATCGTGGACAGGCTCAATCCAAGTCGCTCCGCGACTTCGCGCGGCGGCAACTCCTCGAACCGGCGCAGGAGCATTACGTCGCGGCATCGGGCGGGCAGCTCGCGGATCGCGTTCGCCAGCCGCCGCAATTCATGACGCGCCACCATGCGATCGAAGGGATCCGGCGCGGGAACCGCCTGCTCCAGCTCATCGAGATTGGCAATGGAGGCGAAACTCACGATCTTGGTCCGGCGCATTCGCTGAATGGCCAGGTTGCGCACCATGCGCAGGACATAAGCCGACGGATGATCGATCGCTCGCCAGGCTTCGTCCCGAAACAGGCGCGTATAGGCGTCGTGCACCAGATCCGCAGCCTGGTCGCGATTGCCTGTCATACGCCGCGCCAAAGCGAGATAACGCGCTTCGTGCGGCAGCACTTCGTCAATGAACCAGCGATCGATTTCTCTAAGCAGCGACACGCCGCAAGGCTGCGGCACGAATGTGAAGCTCTGATGACGCCGCCCGACGCGATCGTCATCGATCAGCGTCGCGCGGCACGCAGCGCTGGAATCATCGGACGGTCTGCTTCCAGCAGGCCCACCGTCTCCAGTTCCTCGATCGACACCCATTGCAATGGTTGCCCTTCCACCGAGCGCGGCTGCCCGGTGAACCGGGATACCAGCCAGAGATCGAGCAACACGCGCCGATCGGAATAACCATGCTCGTAGGCGATCAGCGGCGCCGCTTCGAGCACCTCGATGCCGAGCTCTTCCCGCAGCTCACGTTGCAAGCCCGCCAGCGGCGACTCGCCCGCCTCCAGCTTGCCTCCCGGAAATTCCCAACCGCCCGCCATGTGCTTGCCCGGCGGCCGCTGCGCAATCAACACCCGACCTTGCTCGTCGAACAAAGCGCCAGCGACGACGTGGATCATGTTCCGCGCGCTCTAATCAAGGCGATGGCTGCCTGCTGGTCGAGCTTGGGTCCGACATGCAATTTGACCTGACGAGCGCCAGCGCCGGCGCCCAGCTCGAGGAAGACTCTTTCTTCGACCGTACTGAGACCGCCTTCGATCATCTCCAGCGGCTGAATCAGCAGCGCAGGCTGGGCCGAGAACAGGCCGTTGGATTTCACTTCTTTCACCAGCCTGGTGAGCAGTTCCTCGGCGGCCTTGAATTCGCCGACGAGCAACCTCGTCGTGGTGAAGGCGGCTGTGCCGGCGGCGGTGGCGCCGTCCTTCAAGTTCGTCACTTCCATGCGATTCTTCTGAATATATGCAACAAGATCAGACATTCGTGCTCCGTCCGCTCACTGTTTGAGCCGCGCCAGCCAGACCGCATGTCCCCCGCAGTCGGGATCGTCTTCCGAGTGGGCCACGACGCTGAAGCCGTGCGAGTCCAACAACGTTCGATATTCTTCTGAAGACAGGCTCGCATGATACAGGGGCTCGCCCTGGTACCAGCCTATGGCCACGCCATGATCGGACCCTGTGGTGAACAACAGCAGCGCACCGGGGCTGGCGTGACACCTGAAGATTGGAAACATCGCTCGCTGGTGCTCATGCGACAGGTGAAACAGGCTGTTCCAAGCGATGAGCGCGTCAAACGTCCGATGCAAAGCGAGCGCGCGCATGTCGGCGATGATCCATCGATTGCCAGGAAATCGCGCGCAGCATTTCTTTATCAACGGCGGAGAAGAGTCGACACCGACCACGTCATAGCCGCGCTCGATCAGATACTTCGCGATGGGCTGCCCCGAGCCGCAACCGATGTCGAGCACAGAAGCGCCTGGCTGTAGCAGCGCCGTGAACCGATCCATCCACCCCTGTTCGATCACCGGATCGGCGCGACGATCGCGGTCCCATGCGTCCGCATGCCGTTGATACAGGCCAACGATGTCCTCGGGGTTGGCGGCATCGGACATGAGAGCACCACCGTCGATGCGCGAGCGTGCGGCTTATGCCGCAGCTCGCTATGTCAGCAAGGCTTGCGCGCGAGGCAGCTTATCCCTGCCCCGCCAGGGCACCGTGGCAATGTTTGAACTTCTTGCCCGAGCCGCACGGGCACGGCTCGTTGCGGCCGACCTTCTTGGTGTCGCGAACGAATTGCGCGACCGGCTCGGCTGAGCCCATCGCCATGTGCGGCTGCTCTTGAGCGGGCTGCGTGGGCGCAGTGAGTTGTTCCGGCGCGGCGTGCTGGAACTGCATGGCGCGAGCGAGGCGTGCCTGGCGCTCTTCCTCTTCGCGATCGATGTCAGCCTGCGTGCGCAGCTGCATGCGAGACAGCATGGACACCGTGTCGTGTTTGATGCGATCGAGCATGGCGCTGAACAGCTCGAACGCTTCGCGCTTGTACTCCTGCTTGGGATTCTTCTGCGCGTAGCTGCGCAGATGAATGCCCTGGCGCAGGTAGTCCATGGCGGCCAGATGCTCGCGCCAGTGCTGATCCAGCTGCTGGAGCATGACGGCCTTTTCGATGTGACGAACCACCGGCGCGCCATACATCTCGACCTTGGCTTCGTACGCCTGATCGATCACTTCGAGCACGCGCTTGCGCAGCCCCTCCTCGATCAGGTTCTTGTCTTCTTCCAGCCAGGCCTTGGGATCGATGCCGACCGCGAAGTCCTTCTCCACCGCCTGTTTCAGGCCGTCGAGGTCCCACTGATCCTCGATGCTGCCGGGCGTGACGTAGCGATCGATCAGCGCATTCACCACTTCTTGACGAATGCCGGCGATGGCGTCGCCGACTTCTTCGGCAGCCATGAGCTCGGTGCGCTGCGCGTAGATGACTTTACGCTGATCGTTGGCGACGTCGTCGTACTCGAGCAGGTTCTTACGAGCGTCGAAGTTGTGCGCCTCGACCTTACGCTGGGCGCGCTCGATCTGTTTGGAGAGCATGCGGCTCTCGATCACTTCGCCTTCCTTCATGCCGGCGGTCTGCAGCCAGCGCTTGACGCGTTCGGGATCGCCGAAGATGCGCATCAAGTTGTCTTCGAGCGAAAGATAGAAACGGCTCGAACCTGCGTCGCCCTGACGACCGGAACGGCCGCGCAGCTGATTGTCGATACGGCGGGACTCGTGCCGTTCGGTGCCGATGATGTGCAAGCCGCCGGCGGCCAGCACGGCCTCATGCCGTTGTTTCCACTCTTCGCGCACGCGAGCCTTGGTCGCTTCGTCGACTTCGCCCATGCCCTGCAGTTCGACTTCGAGATTGCCGCCGAGCACGATGTCGGTGCCGCGGCCGGCCATGTTGGTCGCGATGGTGACGGCGCCGGGCCGACCGGCCTGAGCGACGATCATGGCCTCGCGCTCGTGCTGCTTGGCGTTCAGCACCTGGTGCGGGATCTGTTCTTTTTCGAGCAGCTTGGACAGCAGCTCGGAAGTCTCGATCGACGTCGTGCCGACCAGCGCCGGCTGGCCACGCTGCACGCAGTCGCGGATGTCTTCGATGATGGCGTCGAACTTGTCCTTCTGCGTCAGATACACGAAGTCCGGATGATCCTTGCGCACCATCGGCCGGTTGGTGGGAATGACCACCACTTCCAGCCCATAGATGGACTGGAATTCGAACGCTTCGGTGTCGGCCGTGCCGGTCATGCCGGACAGCTTGGAATACATGCGGAAGTAGTTCTGGAAGGTGATGGAGGCGACCGTCTGGTTCTCTTCGCGAACCCGCACGCGCTCCTTCGCCTCGATGGCCTGATGCAGTCCGTCGGACCAGCGACGGCCCGGCATGGTGCGGCCGGTGAACTCATCGACGATGACGACTTCGCCATTGCGCACGATGTATTCGACATCGCGGTGATACAACGCGTGCGCGCGCAGCGCCGCGTTCAGGTGATGCATGATGCGGATGTTGGCCGCGTCGTACAGGCTCTCGCCCGGCTGTAACAGACCTGCTTCGGCGATCAGCTGTTCGGCATGCTCATGGCCGGCGTCGGACAGATGCACCTGGCGGGTTTTTTCGTCCGCCCAGTAGTCGCCCTCGCCTTCCTCGGTTTCCTGACGCTTCAAGCGCGGCGCCAGCTCGTTGATCTTCAGATACAGCTCGGTGCTTTCCTCGGCCGGACCGGAGATGATCAACGGCGTGCGCGCTTCGTCGATCAGGATCGAGTCCACTTCGTCGACGATGGCGAACGCGAGCTCGCGTTGCACGCGATCCTCGAGGCGGAACGCCAGGTTGTCGCGCAGATAGTCGAAGCCGAATTCGTTGTTGGTGCCGTAGGTGATGTCGCAGTTATAGGCGGCGCGCTTTTCTTCGGAGCTCTGGCCGCTCTTGATCACGCCGACCGTCAGACCGAGAAAGCGATAGACCCGGCCCATCCACTCCGCGTCGCGCGAAGCCAGATATTCGTTGACCGTGACCACGTGTACGCCCTTGCCGGGCAGCGCGTTCAGGTAGGCAGCCAGGGTCGCGACCAGCGTCTTGCCTTCGCCAGTGCGCATTTCGGCGATCTTGCCCTGATGCAGCGCCGCGCCGCCGATGATCTGGACGTCGAAGTGCCGCATGCCGAGCACACGGCGCGCGGCTTCACGAGTAGCCGCGAACGCCTGGGGCGCAAGCTCGTCCAGCGTCTTGCCTTGTTCGAGCAATTGGCGGAATTCCGCCGTCTTGGCCTGCAGTTGCTCGTCGGACAACGCACGGAAGGATTCTTCCAGGGCGTTGGTCTTGTCGACGATCCGGGAATAGCTGCTCAAAAGCCGCTGATTGCGACTGCCGAACAGCTGGGTCAGCCAATTCGCCACGCTGAAAACTCCGGGTGGGGGCGTTGGGAAAAGCCCGTTATTGTACACGCGCGCCCGGCGACTCTAATTAAGGTCTCGAAATGCTGAGCGTCGGACCGCCGTCAGGCTGGGGGCAGTCAGGGGTAAAACAAGGGGTGGTCCAGCCCGGCGCTGCCCGCCTTGCCGGATGATCGCTGAAGCCTATCGCCGGACGAAGGTCATCGGATCCACCGCGCGGCCCTGCTTGAGCACTTCGAAATGCAGGTGCGGGCCGGTGGAGCGGCCGGTGGAGCCCATCAGCGCGATGGGCTGGCCTTTTTGCACGGTATCACCCACCTGCACCAGCGCTTTCTGATTGTGCGCATAGCGGGTGACGTAGCCATTGCCGTGGTTGATTTCGACCGTGCGGCCGTAGCCGAACCGATCCTTGGAATAAGTGACCACGCCGGCGGCCACCGCCACGACCTGCGAGCCGGCCGGGCCGGCGAAGTCGATACCGCGGTGATAGGCGTTGCGGCCGGTGAACGGATCGGCGCGATAACCGAAGTGCGAAGAAATCCAGCCCTTGAGCACCGGGCGGCCATCCGGCACCACCTGCCGGCTCAGATTGCGGGTGGAAATCATGCTTTCCAGCACGCTCAGCTGACGCTCGCGGTCGCGGATCTGGTTGGTCAGGTTGTCCAGCATGGCGGTGATTTCGGGGGCGGCCACGGTGGCGCTTTCCACCAGGCCTTCCGGACCGCCGACGGCCGGCTCGCTATCGAAATTGAATTCGCCCTTGTCCAGGTTGGCCATTTCGGTGAGCCGGCGGCCCAACGCATCGAGCCGGATCACATGGGCGTTCATCTGGCCCACGCGGCTGGTGAGCGCATCGAGCCGTTCCTGAATATCGCGCCGGGCATTGGCGATTTCGAGGCGTTGCTGCTCGAGATGGCCGCCCCACTCGGTCACTTTGGCGGAAGGGTTGCTCAGCAGGCCGCTGCGCCCGAGCTGAATGCCGGCGAACAGTACGCCGCTCAGCACGGTCAGCACGATCGCAATCGTCACCGTCATCGCCAACGGACGGCCAAGCTCGAATTGGCGAGCCTTGCCGAAGCGCTTGGAGAACACGATGACGTTCATTGGATCACTACCTTGCTGCCTTTCGCGCCCTAAAAAGCCGATGTCATCAGCGACGCGACAATACGTTCACCCCCGCCTTGAACCGGCGCTGTGGACAGCATGGCTCGTGGCGACTTCAGCAGAGTGCCTGGTACTGGTCGAACAGCGCCGTGAGGCGCTTTCGACTTTACGGTGGACGTAGAACCGAATATTCGTGTTGTACATCCTGGCAACCCCGCTATCGTGGCGCAGCCCTCGTGGCTGGCCGTAGACCGGTGGCTTTGCGTCCCCGCCTTTCGACGGGTTTGCCCTTAACAGTGGCCGGAATATGCATAACGCAACGTACAAAGATCAAGCGCCTGGCGCCCAGAACGCGGCTTTCAGGGTATGACTGATCGTTTCAAGCCGCTGGGCGAAACCGTCGGCCCGCTGTTCGCTGAACTCGAACAGCGCGTCGCCGCCCATGTCGAACTCACTGAACGGATCCGTTCAGCCCTCACCGGACCGGAAAAAGATCATGTCCTGTCAGCGAGTTGCCGCGGCGACACGCTGGTGGTGCTGGCCGACTCGGCGGCCTGGTGCCCGCAGATCCGTTATGCCCAGGCGCAGCTGCTGGCGCAGCTGAACGGCGCCAGTGAGATGCAGGTCACAAAAGTCAAAGTTCGCGTTGGCAGGAAGCCCCGCGATCTGACCTGAACGACGGATTCGGCTGTAACGGCAGCTTTACGCGCTGACCATCGCGGCAGCGGGTACGTAGGATATCGGGCTGTCTTTTACGTTATCGAAAGTCACCGGCTCCCACGCATTGGGCGAGTTGATCAGCTTGCGCACCAGCTGATTGTTCAACGCATGGCCGGATTTGTGGCCGCTGAACTCGCCGATCAGGCTCCTGCCCAGCAGGTACAGATCGCCGATGGCGTCCAGGATCTTGTGCTTCACGAACTCGTCTTCGTAGCGCAGGCCGTCTTCGTTCAGCACGCGGTACTCATCCAGCACGATGGCGTTGTCCATGGTGCCGCCCAGCGCCAGGTTCTTGGAGCGCATGTATTCCAGATCGCGCATGAAGCCGAAGGTGCGCGCCCGGCTGATCTCTTTCAGATACGACGTCGTGGAGAAGTCCATCGACGCGGTCTGCGAGCGCTTTTTGAAGACCGGGTGATTGAACTCGATCTCCATGTTCACTTTGAAACCGTTGTACGGGGCGAAGCGCGCCCACTTGTCGCCGTCGCTCACTTCCAGCGGCGCCAGGATGCGCACGAAACGTTTCGGCGCGGGCTGCTCTTCGATGCCGGCCGACTGCAGCAGGAACACGAACGGTCCCGCGCTGCCGTCCATGATGGGGACTTCCTCGGCGGACAGATCGACATAGGCATTGTCGAGCCCGAGCCCGGCAAACGCCGACAGCAGGTGCTCCACCGTGGAGACTCGGACATCGCCGTTGTACAGAGACGTGCCGAGCATGGTGTCGCCGACGTTTTCTGCGTAGGCGCGCACATCCACCGGCTGATCGAGGTCGGTTCGACGAAACACGACGCCGGTGTCCACCGGCGCCGGGCGCAGCACCATCAGCACTTTTTTGCCGGAGTGCAGGCCAACGCCGGTCGCGCGGATGGTGTTCTTGAGGGTACGTTGTCGCAGCATTGAAGGGCTTCCAGGCGGCGCAGACCCTACACTGCCAGCAAGTGAACGGCAAGCCTCTGACTTGCCGTTACTTTTGCTTACATTGAAAAAAGGACTGTCCGATATAACTACTTGAATCGACTTGCGAGGCTACTGCGAAGTTCCAGGGGCACTATGCATGTTCCCTATGTAACCCATAGAGACCCGCGAAGCCCTGCTGAACCGTTCAAGTCAGCAGTCGTTACTCATCAGTCACTCCTCCCATCAATCCGCCTGTCGGCGCAAAAACGCGGGAATATCCAGCATCGACGTATCCTCCGCCGTCAAACCGTCGCCCACCGCGCGGCGCGCCTGGCCCGCATGCGGATCGCGCTGGTTGCGGATGTAGGTCGGCACATGCAGGTCGTCCAGCGTCGGCACCCGGCCGCGGCCGCCGGAGATGGCGGTCATACGACGGGTATCCTGCTGCGGCTGCTGCATGTGAGCGCTCGGGCGGCCGATGCCGGTGGCGACCACGGTCACGCGAATTTCTTCGCGCATCTCCGGATCGATCACGCAGCCCACCACCACGTTCGCATCCTCCGACGCGTACTGTTTCACCGTGTCGCCGACGATGCTGAACTCGCTGGTGCGCAGGTCCATGCCGGCAGTGACGTTGATCAGCAGGCCGTGAGCGCCCTGCAGATTCACATCCTCCAGCAGCGGGCTGGAAACAGCAGCTTCAGCGGCTTCACGCGCACGATGCTCGCCGCGAGAAACGCCGGTGCCCATCATCGCCATGCCGGTCTCGGCCATCACGGTGCGCACGTCGGCGAAGTCGACGTTGATCATGCCGGGACGGGTGATCAACTCGGCAATACCCTGCACCGCGCCCTGCAACACCTGGTTCGCGGACTTGAACGCATCGAGCAAAGTCACATCGCCGCCCAGCACGGTCAGCAGCTTCTGGTTCGGAATGGTGATCAGCGAGTCGACATGTTTGCTCAGCTCGGCGATGCCGCGCTCGGCGGAGCCCGAACGTTTCATGCCTTCCATGTCGAACGGCCTGGTCACCACCGCGACCGTGAGGATGCCCAGCTCCTTGGCGACCTGCGCCACCACCGGAGCCGCGCCCGTGCCGGTGCCACCGCCCATGCCGGCGGTGATGAACAGCATGTCCGAACCTTCGATCATTTCAATGATGCGATCGCGATCTTCCATCGCGGCCTGACGGCCCACTTCCGGATCGGCGCCCGCACCCAGACCCTTGGTGATGTTGCAGCCGATCTGCAGACCGACTTTCACCTTGGAATGTTTCAACGCCTGCGCGTCGGTGTTGATGCAAATGAAATCCACGCCTTCGATGCCGGCCTGGATCATGTGAGCGACTGCGTTGCCGCCGCCGCCGCCGACGCCGATCACTTTGATCACGGCGCCCTGGTTTTCTGTATCAGCTAGTACAAACATCGGTTAGTCCCCTCAATGTCAGCGAGACAAAGCAAATTTCAACTTGAGCCACGGCCGGTTCAGAGGCCCGCCGCGCTCACCACCTTCCCCAGAGATCCCCTTGTTGTTGCCATTTCCCTGGCGCTCATCTGAAGTCATCAAAAATTTCCTTGAAACCAAGCCTTCATGCGATCGAACGTGCTGCGTACGTTGCCGCCCAGCGGCAACTCGCGACGCCCGCGCAGATAATTCTCACGGCCGTACAACAACAGTCCGACGCCGGTGGAATGGATGGGATTGCTCACCACATCCACCAGCCCGGTGATGTATTGCGGTATCCCCAGCCGCACCGGCATGTGAAACACTTCTTCGGCAAGCTCGACCGCGCCTTCCATCTTCGCGCTGCCGCCGGTGAGCACGACGCCCGCGGCGATCACTTCTTCGAAGCCGGACCGGCGCAGCTCTTCGCGCACCAGAGCAAACAATTCCTCGTAACGCGGCTCGACCACTTCGGCGAGCGTCTGCCTCGCCAGCCGACGCGGCGGACGATCGCCGACGCTCGGCACCTCGATGGTCTCGTCGGAGTTCGCCAGCTGCGACAGCGCGCAGGCGAACTTCATCTTGATCTCCTCGGCGTGCTGCGTCGGCGTGCGCAGGCTGACGGCGATGTCGTTGGTCACTTGATCGCCGGCGATCGGCAACACGGCGGTGTGACGAATCGCTCCGCCCGAGAACACCGCGAGATCCGTGGTGCCGCCACCGATATCGACGAGACACACGCCAAGTTCCTTCTCATCGTCCGCCAGCACCGAATAACTCGAGGCGAGCTGCTCGAGCACGATGTCTTCGACCGCAAGCCCACAGCGCTGCACGCACTTCACGATGTTCTGCGCGGCGCTCTCGGCGCCGGTGACGATGTGCACCTTCGCTTCCAGACGCACGCCCGACATGCCGATCGGCTCGCGAATGCCTTCCTGGCTGTCGATCAGAAACTCCTGCGGCAGGATGTGCAGGATCTTCTGGTCGGCGGGAATGGCGACGGCGCGCGCGGCGTCGATCACGCGATCCACGTCCTCGGAGGTCACTTCTTTGTTCCGAATGGCCACGATGCCGTGCGAGTTCAAGCTGCGCACATGGCTGCCGGCGATGCCGGCATACACCGAATGGATCTCGCAGCCGGCCATCAGCTCGGCCTCTTCGACCGCGCGCTGAATCGACTGCACCGTCGATTCGATGTTCACGACCACGCCCCGCTTCAAGCCGCGCGAAGGATGCGAGCCCAGCCCCACCACTTCGATGCGACCCTCGTGATTCACCTCGCCGACGATGGCGACCACCTTGGAGGTGCCGATGTCGAGGCCGACGATCAGATTTCGGTCATTTCTTCTAGCCATCAGAGCGAGCATCCTGTGCGTCATGCGCGACGCGAGTGGGCGCGTTCCAGCCCACCGAAAAACCATTGCTATAACGCAAATCGACGTAACTGACCTCAGCTGCGCGGGCCGCGACTATCGGGCTCGCCACAGCAATGAACCTTTCCAGGCGGGCCGGCACGTCCTGCCGGCCGAGTCGCACCGTGACGCCGTTGTGGAGCGTCAACTGCCATGCGCCGCGCGCGTCCAGCTCGACTTTCGTCAGGCGCATGCCGACGCCGAGCAGGCGCGGGTACGAATCCAGATAAAGCTTGGCGACCTGAGCTTCGGTGCCCGCCGGGCCCACCAGCTGCGGCAACTCCTGTGGAATGTGCCGGGTATCTTTCAGGAACAGCTCGCCACGCGTATTCATCAAACCGGAGTCACCCCAGCGCGCCGCCGCCACGTGTTCAGTGATGAACACGCGCACGCCATTGGGCCATTTGCGTTCGACGCGCGCGCGATCCACCCAAGGGATGGTTTCCAGCGCGCCGCACAGCGCCTCCAGATCGATGGAAAGAAAACCCGAGCCGCGAAACGGCGCCACCACTTCTTCGATCTGCAACGGCGCGACGCGCTGAAACTGCCCGGCCACTTCGAGTTTGCCAATCGGTCGATCGAGCGAGACCACCAGGCCCCACACCATCACACCGAGACCGACGAACAACGCCAGCACGCCAAGCGCGGAGCGCAAGCCACCTTCGGCCACCCACGTGGCCAATGGCTGCAAGCGGGCTAAGAGGTCGAACCCCTCGCCCGCGGCCTTGCGACGATTGCGCTTGCGTGTGCCCATCATGCGCGGGGCGCTCCCTGGCTGAGTCGCGGCAGGCTGGTTTCCAGCACGCGCCACACCAACTCGTCAAATTCGATGCCGAGTGCTTTGGCCGCTTTGGGCACCAGCGAATGACTGGTCATCCCCGGCGCGGTGTTCACTTCCAGCAAATAAAAGCTGCCGCTGGCGCGGTCGCGCATCACGTCGACGCGACCCCAGCCAGAGCAGCCGGCCGTGCGGAACGCTTCGAGCGCGAGCGCACGGATCTCCTGCTCAGCCGCGCCGTCCAGACCCGGACAGATGTACTGCGTGTCTTCGGCTTTGTACTTCGCGTGGTAGTCGTAGTACTCGCCGGCCGGCACGATGCGAATGCTCGGCAATGCAATGTCGCCGAGAACGCCGACGGTGAGCTCGTCTCCCACGATCAACTGCTCCATCAACATCTCGCCCTCATAGCGCGCGGCCAGAGCAACGGCCTGCGGCAGGTCGGATTCCTTGAACACGCGAGTGACGCCGACGCTCGAACCTTCGCATGCGGGCTTCACGATCACCGGCAAGCCGAGCTCGCGCGCCGCTTTCTCGACGTCGCTGTTACGAGCCAGGCGCGCGTAACGCGGCGTCGGCAATCCGAGCGACAGCCACACTTGCTTGGTGCGGATCTTGTCCATCGACAACGCCGAGCCGAGCACGTCCGAACCGGTGTACGGAATTCCGAAAGCCTCAAGCAGTCCCTGCAGGATGCCGTCCTCACCGCCGCCCGCGTGACCGTGCAGGATGTTGAAGACGCGCTGGCAGCGTTTGTTGACCAGCTCATCGACCAGCGCGCTGATGCCATCGACCTGGTACGCGTCGACGCCCTGACGCTTGAGCGCATCCAGACAGTTGCTGCCGCTGTCCAGCGACACTTCACGTTCGGACGAAGTGCCACCCATCAACACGGCGACGCGACCGAAGTCACGTGGATTGGACACACGGCGCGGTCCGATCTTGTTTGTTTCAGCCATGACTCACCTCGCCCACGATGCGCACCTCAGTGTTGAGTCGCACACCGTGCTTTTGTTCCACCGTCTGCTGCACATGACGGATCAACTGTTCGATATCCGCCGCGCTCGCCGTGCCGTCGTTGACGATGAAGTTCGCGTGCATCTCGGACACTCGCGCGCCGCCGATGCGAAAACCTTTCAGGCCGCACGCTTCGATCAAGCGGGCCGCGTGGTTGCCGGGCGGATTCGTGAACACCGAGCCGCACGACCACTCTTGAATGGGCTGCGTCGCCTTGCGCTTGGCGAGCAGTGCGCGGATGTCGTCGTTGCTCACACCCGGCCGCGCTTCGAAACGCAACAGCGCGCCGAGGAACCATTCATCGCCCACGTCATGGGATTGGCCCGACACATGTCGATAGCCAATCTGGTAGTCGGCCGCGGGACGTTCGCGCCGCACGCCGTTGCGATCGATCACGGCGACGGCCACGACGTGATTCCATGTTTCACCACCGAACGCACCGGCGTTCATCGCCAGAGCGCCGCCGAGCGTGCCGGGAATGCCAGCAAAAAATTCCGCGGGCCCCAGGCCCCACTTGACGCATTGCTTGGCGAGCTTGGCGCAGGCGACGCCACTGCCACACCAAACCTCGTGGTCGCCGCGACGCTCGAGCTCATCGAAGATGCCGTGCGTCTCGATCACCGCACCGCGGATGCCGCCGTCGCGAACCAGTAAGTTGCTGCCCAGGCCGATCCACATGACCGGCGTGCCGGGCTCGAGGCTTTGCAGGAAGCCGGACACGTCGGTCGCATCGAGCGGCGAGAAAAACAAATCCACCGGGCCGCCCACGTGCCATGACGTGTGCTTCGACATCGGTTCGTTGCGCTTCACGCGCGCTTCGAAATCGGGCGGCAGGGACAACGCGTTCACGGTTGCCTCCGCTCGGCGGACAAGGTCGTCAAAGCGCTTGCCAACTCCGGCGCCAAGCCGCCGATGCTGCCCGCGCCCATGGTCACGATCACGTCGCCGTCGCGGGCGATTTGGATCAGCGCGCGCGGCAGCTCATCGATCTTTTCGACGAACACCGGCTCGACACGGCCATGCGAGCGCACGGCGCGGCAGATCGCCTTGCCGTCCGCGCCTGCGATGGGCGCTTCGCCAGCGGCGTAGACCTCAGTGACGATCAGCGCGTCGGCGTTGGCCGACAGCACGCGCGCGAAGTCATCGAGCAGATCGCGCGTGCGGCTGTATCGATGCGGCTGGAACGCGAGCAGGATGCGGCGATTCGGCCAACCCTGCCGGATAGCTTCCAGCGTGGCGGCGAGCTCGGTCGGGTGATGCCCGTAGTCGTCGATGATCGTGACCTTGCCTGCCGAGGTCTGCACGTCGCCGTACTGTTGCAGACGGCGATCGACGCCATGGAACGAGCCGAGCGCGCGCTGAATCGCCGTGTCGCTCACGTCGAGCTCTTTGGCGACGGCGATGGCCGCCAGCGAATTGAGCACGTTGTGCGTGCCGGGCAGATTCAACTTCACCTGCAGGGGTCGTGCGCCGGCGCGGTGTACTTCGAAGCAGGTCTGCACGCCTTGCCGAACGATGTTCACGGCGCGGACGTCGGCGTCGCTGCTGTCGATGCCGTAAGTCACGAACGGGCGATTGATCCGCGGCAACAGACTCTTCGCGATCGGATCGTCCGCGCACACCACGGCCAGGCCGTAGAACGGCAGGTTGTGCAGAAAGTCGATGAAGCTCTGTTTCAGGCGCTCGAAGTCACCCTCGTGGGTGCCCAGATGATCGTTGTCCACGTTGGTGACGATGGCGATCATCGGTTGCAGATGCATGAACGAGGCGTCGCTCTCGTCGGCCTCGGCCACCAGATATTTGCCGGTGCCCAGGCGCGCGTTGCTGTCGGCGCTCTTCAATCGACCGCCGATCACGAACGTGGGATCGAGACCGCCTTCGGCCAGGATCGACGCGACCATGGACGTCGTCGTGGTCTTGCCGTGCGTGCCGGCCACCGCGACGGCGTAACGGAAACGCATCAGCTCGCCGAGCATCACGGCTCGCTGCACGATAGGCAGACGGCGCGACTTCGCTTCCACCACTTCGGGATTGTCCGCTTGCACCGCCGTCGACACGACCAGCACGTCGGCCTTGCCCACGTTCTCTGCAGCGTGACCGATCATGACCTGCGCGCCGAGCTTCGTCAGCCGTTGGGTGACAGCGTTCGGCTTCAGGTCGCTGCCCTGCACGTGATAGCCGAGGTTCAGCAGCACTTCGGCGATGCCGCCCATGCCGCTGCCGCCGATGCCGACGAAATGAATGCAATGAATGCGACGCATGCGATCTTTCATGCGGCACCTCCGACGGCGGCGACGCAGGCGTCGGCGAGACGCACATCGGCATCGGTGATGGCGACTGCGCGAGCCCGCATCGCCATCGCTTTCAATTGCTCACGTCCACCGCTCAACAATTTCTTCAGCTCCTCCGCGAGCCGTTCAGCCGTGAGATCGCGCTCGGCGATCGAGATGCCCGCCTGCGCATCGACCAGGAACTTCGCATTGAGCGTTTGATGATCGTCGACGGCCGCGGCGAACGGCACGAAGATGGCCGGCAATCCGGCGGCGGCAAGCTCGGACACGGTCATGGCGCCGGATCGGCACACGACGACATCGGCCCAGCTGTACGCTTCCGCCATGTCGGTGATGAAGGCGCGGATGTCGGCCTGCACGTCGTGCTTCTTATATGTCTCTTGCACGAGCGGCAGGTGCCGCTCGCCGGCCTGGTGGATCACTACCGGCCGAGACGCCGCATCGATCAGCGCGAGCGCGGCTGGCACGGTAGCGTTGAGCTTCATCGCGCCCTGGCTGCCGCCAATGATCAGCAAGCGAATCGGACCTTGACGAGCGGCGAAGCGCTGCTCGGGCGAGGCGATCGCTGCAATCTCACGACGCACCGGATTGCCTACCTGTTCGGCATTGGTGCCCGACGGGAAACTCTTCGGAAACGCTTCGAGCACTCGACGCGCAAGCTTCGCCAACATGCGATTAGTCATGCCCGCCACCGCGTTCTGCTCATGGATAACGAGTGGTCGGCGAGTCAGCCACGCCGCCACGCCGCCGGGGCCTGCGACGAACCCACCGCAGCCGAGCACGACGACCGGGTTGCGACGTCGAATGACTTGCAGGCTTTGCCAGATCGACTGCACGACTCTGAACGGTGCGAGCAGCAGCGTCGCCGCGCCTTTGCCACGCAGACCGCTCATCGAAATCCACTCGATCTCGATTTGCGCCGGGGGGACCAGCTTGGCCTCGAGACCTTTCCTGGTTCCCAGCCACACGGGCTCGAAGCCGCGCTCACGAAGCACGCGAGCGGCCGCGAGCGCCGGAAAGACATGCCCGCCGGTTCCGCCAGCCATGATCAGCACTGTCTGCTTCGCCGCGCGCGTCATTCGTCATCCTCCTCTCGCTCGCGGCGAGAAGGCCGACGCTGCGCAGTCCCCGAAGAGGGACGCGACACGGCGAGCCGACCCGACGTGCTCGCTTCGTGATGAATGCGCATCAGAAAACCCAGCCAGCCGAGCGTCACCATGACGCTCGAACCGCCGTAGGACATCAGCGGCAGGGTCAGACCCTTGGTCGGCAGGATGCCCATGTTTACGCCAACGTTGATGAAGGTCTGCAACGCCAGCCAGATGCCGAACGCAGCGGCGCAGTACGCTTGAAACGCCAGGCCGGCTTCGGCGGCCATGCGCGAGATATGGAAGCTGCGCCACACCAGCACGACGAACAGCGCCAGGGTGAGAATCACGCCCATCAGGCCGAGCTCTTCGGCCAGCACGGCGAACACGAAGTCGGTGTGCGCTTCGGGCAGATAGAAAAGTTTCTGCACGCTCGAACCCAGGCCCACGCCGAACAGTTCGCCGCGCCCGATGGCGATCAACGACTGCGTGAGCTGGAAGCCCGAGTTGAACGGATCGGCCCACGGATCCATGAACGCAGTCAGACGCTTCAGTCGATAGGCCGAAGTCACTGCGATCAACGCCATGCCTGCAGCCGCAATCGCAACCAGCGCGAAGAAGTGACGCAGCTTCACTCCGGCCAGGAACAGCACACCGAGCCCCGTCGCCATGAGCACGGTGGCAGCGCCGAAGTCGGGCTCCATCAGCAGCAGCGCCGCGGCGCCCATCAACACACCCAGGGGCTTGAGGAAGCCTTTGAGCTCCTCTTTCAATTCCGCCTGACGTCGCACCACGTAGCTGGCCAGATAGGTCAGTAACAACACGCGCGCCATCTCGGACGCCTGGAAGTTCATGACGCCAGCGCGCAACCAGCGACGGCTGCCGTTCACTTCGTGACCGATGCCTGGAATCAAAACCAGCAGCAGCAGAATGAATGCGACCAGCAGCAGCGGCATGGCCAGCCTTTCCCAGACCGCGGTCGGGACGGTCATCATGACGGTCGCGGCCAGCACGCCGAACGCCACGCCGGTGAGCTGACGGAACAGGAAATAAAGCGGGTCCTGCAATTGCTTGTCGGCGATGCTGATGGACGCGGACGTCATCATCACCAGCCCGAGCAGCAGGATGCCGGCCACCGTCATCAGCAGCACGCCGTCGAACGCAAAGCGCCGCGGCCGGCCGTTGGATCTTGCAAAGGTCAGAGTGGCTGCACTCATGATTGCAGCCCTCGCACGGCGGCGGCGAACACATCGCCGCGATGGCCGTAGTCACGGAACATGTCGAGGCTCGCGCAGGCAGGCGACAGCAACACTGTCTCACCCGGACGCGCCGCGTTGGCGGCAAGCTGCACGGCCTCATTCATATCTATGGCGAACTGAGTCGTAGCAACGCCTTGCAAAGCCGCGTCGAGTTGCTTCGCGTCCTGCCCGATCAGCACCACGTGCCGCACCTTGCCGCGAAAAGCTTGAGCCAGCGGCGCGAAGTCCTGACCTTTGCCCTGGCCGCCAGCAATCAGCACCAGCGAACCCGGCATGCCGGCCACGGCGGCCAGCGTCGCGCCGACGTTCGTACCCTTGGAGTCATCGACGAAGCGAACGCCTTCGATGTCCGCAACCCACTGCGATCGGTGCGGCAAGCCAGCGAACTCACGCAGCGCCTGCAAACAGGCCGGTCGCGACAAATCCAGTGCTTCACACATGGCGAGCGACGCAAGCGCATTCGCCGCATTGTGCAAACCGCGAATCTTCAACTCCGACGTCGCGACCAGCCGCTCGCGGCCGCGCATAAGGATGACGTCTTCGCCTTGCACCTGAACGTGATATTCCGCGCCTGAATCGGCACTCAGACTGAAGCGGAGGACTCGCGGCGAGTCATTGCGCATGGCGCGCACAGCCGCATCGTCCAGATTCACGATGGAAGCATCCGCACGTTGGAAGATGCGCTCTTTCGCCGCCACGTATTCTTCGACCGTGTCGTACCGATCCATATGATCTGGCGTCACATTGAGCACGGTGGCCGCGGCAGCGCGCAGCGAGTGCGTCGTCTCCAATTGGAAACTCGACAGCTCCAGCACGTACAGCTCGGGCACGGGATCATCGAGCAGATCCAGCGCCGGCCGGCCCAGGTTGCCGCCCGCGACGGCGCGACGACCGGCGGCATTCGCCATCAAGCCCACCAAAGTGGTGACCGTGCTCTTGCCGTTAGTGCCGGTGATAGCAGCGATGGGCGCCTTCGCCTCGCGCACGAACAGCTCGATGTCGCCAACGATTGGAATGCCACGCGCAGCGGCGCTCTTGAGGAAAGGTTCTTTGAGAGAAACGCCAGGCGACGCAACGACCTGCGACGCGCCGTCCAGCAGCGCCTGGTCGAAACCACCGAGGCGAGCGTCCAGCCCCGGCGCGAGCTTCTCGAGAGCCGCGGTTTCAGGCGGCGCGGCCCGGCTGTCGGTCACTGCGAAGCTCACGCCACGCGATTGCAAATATCGCGCGCACGACAACCCCGTCCGGCCGAGGCCGACGACGACCGAACGCTCCCCGGCCGCCGGGAGCGGCAAGCGAGCGTCAGGGCGAGTTGTCTGTTCGCGCGGCGTCATTGCTCTAGCGCACCTTCAACGTCGCCAGCCCGATCAACACCAGGATCACCGAGATGATCCAGAAGCGCACGATGACCTTCGGCTCGGCCCAGCCCTTGAGCTCGAAGTGATGATGAATCGGCGCCATGCGGAAAATGCGTTTGCCGGTGAGCTTAAAGGAGGCCACCTGCACCATCACCGACACCGTCTCCATCACGAACACGCCACCCATGATGAACAGCACGATCTCCTGGCGGACGATGACCGCGACGATGCCTAGTGCCGCACCGAGCGCGAGGGCGCCAATGTCGCCCATGAACACTTGCGCGGGATAGGTGTTGAACCAGAGAAAGCCGAGACCTGCGCCGACCAGCGTCGCGCAGAACACCAGGATTTCACCGGTGCCCTCGATGAAAGGAAGGCCGAGATAATCCGAGAACACAGCATGGCCTGTCGCATATGCAAAGACCCCCAAGGCGCCGCCCACCAGAACCGCCGGCATGATGGCGAGGCCGTCGAGACCGTCGGTGAGATTCACCGCGTTGCTCGTGCCGACCACCACGAAATACGCCAGTGCGATGAAGCCCACCGAGCCGAGCGGCACCATCACCGTCTTGAACAGCGGCACGTACAGGGCGGTCTCGGCCGGCGTCTTGGCCGTCATATATAAGGCGACCGCGCAGCCCAGCCCCGCGACCGACTGCCAGAAATATTTGTAGCGCGCGATCAGGCCGCGGCTGTTGCCGACCACCAGCTTCAGATAGTCGTCCCAGAAACCGATCAGGCCGAACGCCAGGGTGACCAGCAGCGTGACCCAAACGAAGCGATTGGTGAGGTCGGCCCACAGCAAGGTGCTGAACGTGATCGCCACCAGGATCAACAGCCCGCCCATGGTCGGCGTGCCGGCCTTGGGCAGGTGCGTCTTCGGGCCGTCGTCGCGCACCCGCTGGCCGATCTGATTCAACGACAGCTTCTGGATCATCCAGGGGCCGATCATGAAAGAGATCACCAGGGCCGTGAGCGCCGCCAGAATCGCGCGCAGCGTCAGGTACTGGAAGACGCGGAACGCGCCTTCCAGCAAGGCCAGCTGTTTAGTCAGGTACAGCAACATTCAGTAGTTGTTCTCTTAATGATGGCCGTTGTTGTTGGAGCTCGGCGCGCCGGTCAGAGCGGCCGACACACGCTCGAGTCGATTCGCGCGCGACCCTTTAATAAGTACCGCCACGCCTGCGGTGAGCGACGCCTTGGCTTCGCGGATCAACGCATCGATATCGGCAAACCAGCGCCCGCCAGGACCGAACGCCTCGACTGCGAAATGCGAGCCTTCGCCAATGGCGAGCAAACGCTCGATACCGGCCTGGCGCGCGTAGCGGCCAACTTCGGCATGCAGCTCGTTGCTCGCATCGCCCAGTTCTTTCATTTCCCCCAACACCAGCCAGCGCGAGCCGGCGAAAGCGCGCATGGCGTCGAGCCCCGCCTTGAGCGAGCTCGGGTTGGCGTTGTAGGAGTCGTCGACAATGAAGGCGCCGTTGATCGCCGGCTTCAGTTCCAGCCGGCCGGCGACGGTCTTCATTGCGCTCAGCCCCGAGGCGATCTGCTCGATTTCCGTGCCAGCCGCGCAAGCCGCTGCCGCTGCGCCCAATGCATTGCGCAGGTTGTGAAGACCGGCGAGCGGAATCGTGGCGGGAATCGTGCCGTCCGGCGTGACCAGATCGAAATCGATACGGAAGCCGTTCGCTCCGCTCACCTCACGCACCTTGTGCGCCATGAAATCGGCCGGCTGTTCAAAGCCGAACGTGAGAATCCGATCCGCGCTGCTCATGTCGCGCCACTGAGAGGCGTACTTGTCGTCCGCATTGATGACGGCGACGCCTTCCACCGGCAGCGCCTGAAACATTTCGCCTTTGCCGGTCGCAACGCCGTCCAGGCTGCCGAAGCCTTCCAAGTGCGCCGCGCCAGCGTTGGTCACCATGCCGACCGTTGGCTCGGCGAGGGATGCCAAGTGAGCGATCTCACCAAGATGGTTGGCCCCCATCTCGATGACGGCGTATCGATGCTGCTGGGTCAGCTCGAGCAGCATCAGCGGCACGCCGATGTGATTGTTCAGATTGCCACGCGTGATCAAGGTCGGACCGAGTTGCGACAGGATCGAGCCGATCAGCTCTTTGGTCGTGGTCTTGCCGTTGCTGCCGGTGACGCCCACCACGGGAATCTTGAACTGACGGCGCCACGCACGAGCGAACGCCGACAGCGCCGCCAACGGATCGGCGACGACGATCTGTGGCAAAGCGACCGGAAGCTGCCGGGACACCAGCGCGGCGGCCGCGCCTTTCTCGGCAGCGGCGGCCACGAAGTCGTGGCCATCGAACGTCGGTCCGGCGAGCGCGACAAACAACGCGCCCGCTTTGATGGTTCGCGTGTCCGTCGAGACGCTCGTGAACTCACGATCTGCGCCTGCTACCTGACCCTGCGCGTAACGCGCGATCTCACTCAATCGCCAGGCAATCATGACTGCCTCCTCAGCGCTCGCAGCGCCTGCTCGCGGTCGCTGAACGAACGACGCTCAGTGCCCACGATTTGATAATCCTCGTGGCCCTTGCCGGCGATCAGAACCACGTCGGTTCTATCGCTCGCCGCAATCGCGCGAGCGATGGCGAGCGCACGATCGCGTTCGACGAGCGCCGCTTCGGGACGAGTCAGCCCTTTGAGGATGTCAGCGACGATCGAGTCACCGTTCTCGGTGCGCGGGTTGTCGTCGGTGACGATGACGCGGTCGGCGAGACGCTCGGCAATCGCTCCCATCAGAGGGCGCTTGCCAGGGTCACGGTCGCCGCCGCAACCGAACACACAAACCAATTTGCCGCTGCGATGCTTGCGCACGGCGAGCAATGCTTTTTCCAACGCGTCCGGCGTGTGCGCGTAGTCGACGATGGCGAGCGGCCGGTCCGGCGCGGTGATCGTTTCCATTCGGCCGGGCGGCGGCGCGCAGTTCTCTAGCGCAGCGACGGCCTGCGGGATCGATACGCCACTGGTCAGCAACGTGGCGAGCACGGCCAGCAGGTTCTCCACGTTGAAGTCGCCGACAAACCGAGAGCGCAATGTCGCCGGCCCCCAGCTGCCATCGAACTCGATGTCCAAACCGTTGGGCGCGGCGGTCACGCGGCGAGCAAACAATTGCTTCACCTCGCCCTTCTCGCTGTGCCAACGCGGATCGAGCTGGATCGGTCCATTGCGACTGAACACGACCAGGCAGGTGTGTGCCACCCGCGTCGCCAGCTCGCGGCCGAACACGTCATCTACATTGATGATGGCGTTACGCAGACTCGGCCAGCGGAACAGATGCGCTTTGGCCTCGCCGTACTCTTCGAGCGTGCCGTGATAGTCGAGATGATCGCGGGTCAGATTGGTGAACACCGCGGTGTCGAAACGCACGCCGTAAACGCGACCTTGATCGAGCGCATGCGAGGACACTTCCATGCCCAGGCAACGCACGCCTTCGTCTCGGAGTTCGGCGAGTTGCCGCTGGACCGTGATGCAATCCGGCGTGGTCAGCGTACCTCCGCGCAACGCGCCGACGCGGCCGTAACCCAGCGTGCCGGCGTAGGCGGAAGTCACATTCAGCCGTTGCAAGGCGTCTGCGATGACATGCGCCGTAGTGGTTTTGCCGTTGGTGCCGGTGACGCCGACGACACGAACGCCAGTCGAGGGCGCATCGAAGAACCAATCGGCGATGGTGCCGAGCCAGTTCGTCAGCTCAGGGATGGCGATCAGCGGAACGCCTTCAGGCAGGTTCGGAGCAGCCACTCCTTCCGAGGGCTCCCAGAGGATAGCGCTAGCGCCAGCCTTAACAGCTTGCTCCGCAAAGCCGATGCCGTGCGTGCGCGTGCCCGGCAATGCGACGAATGCAGCGCCCGGCCGCACCGCCCGGCTGTCGAGCGTGAGATCGCTGATCTGCAGATCGGGCGGCACAAAATCCAGGGACGACACGCCGCTGTCCGCAAGCAGTGCTCGCAGATTTTTGACGCGTACCTTGTCGACCCGGCTGTTCATGACGATCTCTGCAGCGGCTTCCTCATGGGTTGGCCTGCACCAGCGTGGTGGCAGGCAGTCGATCCAGACCATCGGGCGGCACGCCCATCAAACGCAGCGCGCCCGCCATCACATTGGCAAACACCGGCGCGGCCACGTCGCCGCCGTAATATTTCTTGCCGCTCGGCTCGTCGATCACGACGATGGCGGCCAGCCGCGGATGGCTCGCGGGCACGACGCCGCCGAACGACGCTTTGTAACGTTCAGTGGAATAGGAGCCGGCGTCGGCAGTCCAGGCAGTGCCGGTCTTGCCAGCCACGCGATAGCCCACCAGCGAGGCGCGCTTGCCGCTGCCTTCGGACGAGACGACGCTCTCCATCATCTCCAGCAATTCTTTGGCGACGCGCGGATCGATGACCTGTTCACCCGGCACCGGCTCCTCGACCTTGCGCAACGTCACCGGCCGCTTGACGCCGTAGGCGCCGAGCGTCGCGTAAGCGCGCGCCAGTTGCAGCGGAGTGACCGACAGACCATATCCATAAGAGATGGTGGCCTGGCCGATCTTGCGCCAGTGCGAGTGGTCGTTCAGCAAACCGGCCGACTCGCCTGGAAAACCGCTGCCGGAGACTTCGCCGAAGCCGAACGCGGACAGCGTCTCCTGCATGGTCTTGGGCGACAGGTTCATGGCCATCTTGGTCATGCCGACGTTGCTCGACTTGGCCAGCACGGTGGTCAGCGTGATCGGGCCGAGGTTGTGATGGTCCGGAATTCTCTTGATGCCCACCTGCACGAAGCCCGGCGAAGTATCGATGACGGTGTTGCCGTGATAGCGCCCGGACGCGAGGCCGGCGGCGGCAATGAACGGCTTGATGCTCGAACCCGGCTCGAAGATGTCAGTCGCCGCGCGATTGCGATAGCGCGAGGCCGCGACCTGATCGCGATCGTTCGGGTTGTAGGCCGGCTGATTCACCATGGCCAGCACTTCGCCGGTCTCGATGTCGAGCACGATCACCGTGCCGGCCTTGGCGCCATGTTCCTGAACCGCCGCTTTCAGTTCGCGATAGGCGAGGTACTGGATGCGCAGGTCGATGCTGGTGATCAGGTCGCCGCCCGGGTGCGGAGCGCGAATGCTTTCGACGTCTTCCACGGTGCGGCCGAGCCGATCCTGAATGACGCGCTTGGCGCCCGGCTCGGCGCCCAGCCAGCGGTCGTAAGCCAGCTCCAGGCCTTCCTGACCGATGTCGTCGTATCTCTTGGTGAAGCCAAGCAGATGGCCGGTGACTTCGCCCGCCGGATAGAAGCGCTGGTATTCACGCTGCAGGTACACGCCCGGGATCTTCAGATCCTTGACCTGCGCGGCGTCGCTCGGGCGCATGTGGCGCACCAGATAAACGAACTCTCGATCCAGATTGCTGGTGATCAGCTGCGTCAGCCACTTCTTGTCGCGATTCAAAGCTTCGGCCAGCAGCGGAATCTGATCCGCCGCCTTCATCACTTCCGACGGATTCGCCCAGACCGTGTCCACCGGCATGCTGGCGGCCAGCGGCTCGCCGTTGCGATCGTAGATATCGCCGCGGTTGGCGGTGAGCTTGGCAATGCGGGTGTAACGCGCGTCGCCCTGGCCTTCGAGGAAACCTTGATCGAGGACCTGCAAATCCACTGCGCGCGCGACCAGGCCGGTGGCGATCAGCACCAGCGTGACGAGCACGAACCGCAGCCGTCCGCGGTACTGCTCGGGTGAAAATTGTTTGCCCTCGTCGCGACGGATCATGCTTTCCTCAGGGCTTCACAATCCGAACTTCATCGGGCCGCGGCACCACCATCTGCAGATTGACGCGCGCGGTCTGTTCCACTCGCCCATGCATCGCAAAGGCGCTCTGCTCCAGCTTCAGCTGGCCCCATTCGATATCGAGCCGGTCGCGCTCGGCGTGCAGGCCCTGCAACTCGATGAACAAGTTGCGCGCCTCGTGCTTGCTCCACACGACCGCGATCGCAGCCGCCAGCAGTCCCGCCCACAACACCGCCATGGCCACTTTGCCGCTCATGCCGCCAACCTCTCGGCGACTCGCATCACCGCGCTACGGGCACGGGGATTGGCGGCCACTTCCGCTTCGCTCGGATGGATCGGCTTGCCGATCCGGCGCAATTTCGGACGGGCGTGCGCGGGCACGTCGGGCAAGCCGGCGTACACGGGATCTTCTTGTGACTGCTCCTGCATGAAACGTTTGACGATGTTGTCTTCGAGCGAATGAAAACTGATCACCGCGAGCCGCCCCTTGGGCGCCAACGCGGTCAAGCTGCCGGCCAGTGCGGCGCGAATTTCCTCGAACTCGTGATTCACCTGAATACGAATGGCCTGAAACGTCCGCGTGGCCGGGTGTTTGCCCGGCTCGCGCGTCGGAATGGACTGCGCAACGATCTCGGCTAACTGCAACGTACGAACGATGGGCGCCTCGCGACGCGCGTTGACGATCGCGCGCGCGATGCGCCTGGCGAACCTTTCCTCACCGAATTCCTTGATGACCCGGACCAGCTCGTGCTCCGGGGCCTTCGCCACGAAGTCCGCCGCGGTGGCGCCGGAAGAAACATCCATGCGCATGTCGAGCGGACCGTCCTGAGTGAAACTGAACCCGCGCGCGGCTTCGTCCAGCTGCGGCGACGACACGCCCAGATCGAGCAGCACGCCGTCGATGGCGCCCGTCAGCCCCATTTGCGCCACCACCGCGCCCAATCGCGAAAACGCACTGCTCACCAAAGTCATCCGCCCATCGTTGGCGAAGCGTTCGCGCCCTGCGGCAATCGCCGCCGGGTCCCGATCGAATGCAATCACAGCTCCCTGCGGCCCGATTCGCTCCAGGATCGCGGCGCTGTGGCCGCCACGACCGAAAGTCGCGTCGAGATAGCGGCCGCCCTCGCGTAGCTCGAGCGCGGCCAGCACTTCCTGCAGAAGCACCGGCGTGTGCGACAACATGACCGGGCCTTACAACGACAGCGATTCGAGCTCGGGGGGCAGATCCTCGGCGGTTTCGTCGACCTTCAGCCACTGCTCGCGGCTGTCGTTCCACAACGCCTCGTCCCACAGCTCGAACCGGTTGCCCTGACCAATCAGCATCGCGGTGCGCGACAGCGTCGCGTACTCACGCAGGCTCGGCGGAATCAGGATGCGGCCGCTGGAGTCCAGCTCCAGGTCCGTGGCGTGACCGATCATCAGGCGCTGCAGCCGGCGCGCGACCGGATTCAAGGTCGGCAGGCGACGCAACTTCAGCTCGATCTCTTCCCACTCCGGCAGCGGATAAATGAGCAGACAGCGGTCGGCGCGATCGACGGTCGCGATCAGCCGGCCATTGGAGCGCTCCACGATGCGCTCGCGATAGCGCGTGGGCATGGCGAGCCTGCCCTTGCTATCGAGAGTGACCTTGTTGGCGCCCCTGAACATGCCCCACTAACCCACGCATTCCCACTTTTTCCCACCGAACTGCACTATAGGTACACGGCTCACCCGGGTCAAAAAAATTTGGGGCATTTCCTGTTTAGCGACAGGCACTTAGAGCCGGAAGCTGGCGCCCTCAGCGAAAACCTTCAAAGGCGCTGTGTCAGAAATCAGGGGGTTAGGAAAGGTTCTTTGCGTGGCGCTGCACGAGTAGCAGGGTTTGCCCGAGGCTGTGTTTTCAACCAGTACAGGGAAAACCTTAACGCTTCGAAATGCGCAATCGGGGGGCGATGCGCGGCTGCATTGCTACCTGAATGGGGCGAATCGTGGCTCTGTGGTTCGTGAGGAATTTATCGACAGTTATGGGTAAATGGGTGTCTGTCGGGTCCTCTTACATGAACGGTGGTTAGTAAAAGTTAACGTTGTTTCGGACCATCGATGGCCGCGAGGCAACTCTGACCTGGCTCCGCTGGTCGAGCCTAGGGCGAGTTCGAGGCGGGGCTCGCGGCGGCGGCGGTGGCCTGAGGTTGGGGTTTGCTTCGGAGGTGGGCTGGTGGCGGCGGTGGCTTGAAGTTGGAGTGCGCTTCGGAGGTGGGCTGGTGGCGGCGGTGGCTGGCGGAGGCCAGGGTGGGCGAGCTCCTTCGGGCACCGTGCTCCCCTCGGCCGCGCTGGCGCGCGCCCGAGGGGTCCCGTCCCTGGGCGCACTGCGGCGAAAACATCCCTCTTTTTCGACGCTGCCCGAAGAAGCTCGCCCACCCTGGCCTCCGCCTCCGGCGTTCGGTTCGGCCGCCCGGAGGCTCGGAATGCAGCGGCGCATCTCGTTCCTGCGTTCAGCTCGAATGCTTGGGTCGAGGAGAACCTGAACAGTCAGCGTC
Source organism: Steroidobacter gossypii (assembly GCF_016801985.1). GTDB lineage: Bacteria > Pseudomonadota > Gammaproteobacteria > Steroidobacterales > Steroidobacteraceae > Steroidobacter > Steroidobacter gossypii. Next base: position 481,595 of record NZ_JAEVLS010000005.1, read on the forward strand.
GCCTTCTTTCCGGCTCCGAAGCGGGGTGGCGGAGGCCACCGACGCGGAGGCGGTGGGTGTCGGGGGGAAGTGTTCTCCCGGCAAATGGGATCGACAGGGATGTCGACCCATTAGCGCTACATGGACGTACAAGCAGCGCGCGAGCGACAGCGACGCGCGGCGGGTGCAGCGGTGCCGGGAGGACACTTCGCCTCGACACCCGCCGCGAACCACCGAGGCCTCTCAACGGCCGAGGCTCGAACCAAGCGAAGTGCAAATTGAGAAAAGGAGTCGGCCGATAAGCCGGGTTCTGTCGAGGACAACCATTCATCTGCGATACGCGTCACCGCGTACCTCCAGCGACCTACCCGGGAGTCTGTGTGGGCCACACATGCGATCCAGCCGAAGCTGAACCGCGCGCTCCCCTATTTGGTCTTGCTCCGGGCGGGGTTTACCGTGCCACCGAGTGTTACCACCGGCGCGGTGCGCTCTTACCGCACCCTTTCACCCTTACCGGCGCGCAGCCGAAGCCGCGCGCTTAGGCGGTTTGCTTTCTGTTGCACTTTCCGTGGACTCACGTCCCCCAGGTGTTACCTGGCGCCTTGCCCTAGGAGCCCGGACTTTCCTCCACCCTTGCAAGCAAGAGCAGCGGTTGCCTGGCCGACTCCGCCAGTAATGATACAGAAGTGGGTGGAAAGTTCCGGCAGATCTTGCGCAACTACTCCTCGCGCTTGCCACCACTCAACTGCGTGGCTCGCGCGTACAAGTCGCCGCGCTTCTCTCCCGTCAATTTTGCAGCGATTTTCGCTGCCTGCGACGGCGGCAGCTCTTCGAGTAGCGTGCGAAGCAGTTGATCGGCGTTGAAGCTTTGCGCGCTGCTCGCTGGAGCAGTGTTGCCACTGACGATGATGACGATCTCACCGCGCGCCATATCGGCATTTTTCTCGGCGATTTCACAGAGCTGCGCGAGCGTCCCGGTGTACGTCGTCTCGAATCGCTTGGTGAGCTCACGACTCACCGAAGCCGCACGCTCAGCGCCGAATTCCGCCGCAAGATCTCGAAGCACCTCGACCAACCGATGCGGCGCTTCGTAAAAAATCATCGTACGCGCCTCGTTCAACAACTCGCGCAACCGAGTCACGCGAGCTGCGCTTTTCGCAGGCAAAAAGCCCTCGAAAACGAAACGATCGGTCGGCAAGCCCGCAATCGACAACGCCGCGATGGCAGCACACGGCCCCGGCACGACGGCCATCGAAACGCCGCGCGCACGAGCGTTGGCCACCAGATCGAAGCCCGGATCGCTGATCAGCGGCGTTCCGGCATCGGACACCAGAGCAATCGATTCGCCCGCCAGCAAGCGCGAAATCAGCGCCTCGCTCTTGTGCATCTCGTTGTGCTCGTGCAACGAAGTGAGAGCTGTATCGATGCCGAACGCTTGCAACAATTGCCGAGTGTGCCGCGTATCTTCCGCTGCGATCAGCTGAACGCGCGACAACACCTCGCGCGCCCGCGCACTGAGGTCGCCGAGGTTGCCAATCGGCGTGGCAACGACGTACAGCGTGCCGGGCTCTACCGCAGATTCGGTGCTAAATCCAGGGCTCATGCACTGTCTCTACTTGTGCGCATAACTTCTATAATGCCCGCAGCGGCGCTTGCCGAGAGGTTGACGTGGAAATGAATGGCACAAAGATGGCTCGACGGGCGATGACTGCACTCGCCTCCATCATACTGGCGATTGCCGTCACCGCATGCACGCCGACACGCGTGGTCGAGGACTCGCCGGCCGTCGTGACGGACCGTCAAGTCGATCAGGCCGAGACACTGTCTCGAAAGGGCGACTTCAAGGGCGCCGCGCGCACCTATGAAAACCTGGCCGCGCAATCGCCCGGCGAATTACGGGATCGCTTTCTTCTGCGTGCCGCTCGGGAATATGTCCGTGCTGACGACACGGCTCGCGCCACGACGCTGTTGAATCAGGTCAGCGCCTCACTGCCTCGTGCGGATTTCGGCTTGCGTTCACTTGTCGCAGCCGAGCTGGCGCTGCGCGGCGGTCGTGGCGACCGAGCACTCGCTGAGCTCGATCGCATTCCGCAACCGATTCCTCGTGAGCTGTCGCCGGACGTTCTGGAACTTCGCGCTCGCGCACTGTTCGCGCTGAATCGTCCGGCCGCAGGCGTAAGCACCGCGCTCGAACGCGAGCGCACGCTGAGCACGCAGGAAGAGATTCGTGCGAATCAGCGCTTGATCTGGCAGGGCTTGCAGAAGAGCGCGGCTGGCAATGCCGACTTCACGCCGCCTGCGGGTGCGAGCCAGACAGTGACGGGTTGGCTCGATCTCGGCCGTGCGGCGCTGGGAACGGCGCGCAATCCGTTCTCCGCGAATGAAGATATCGCGCAGTGGCGCACTCGCTACCCCTCGCACCCGGCCAATTCGCTGCTCGCCGAAGACGTCTTGCCGCAGCTCAATATCGGCCTCGACTATCCGACGCAAATTGCGCTGATTCTGCCGCTGTCCGGACGCCAGCAAGCCGCCGGCATGGCGGTGCGCGACGGCTTCTTGGCTGCTCTGTTGCAGCAGGAGGCGAGTCGTCGGCCATTGTTGAATGTTTATGACTCCGCCGAGATGGGTGCGACCACGGCGTATCGTCAAGCCGTTGCCGATGGCGCGCAGTTCATCGTCGGGCCGCTGACGAAGGATGAAGTGACGGCGATCGCCACTTCCGGCGAGACATCGGTGCTCACGTTGGCGCTCAATCAAACCAACGAAAATGTTTCTCCCCCGCCGATGCTGTTCCAGTTCTCGCTCGATCCGGAGGAAGAAGCCCGCCAGGTGGCGCAACGGGTGACGGCCGACGGCCGCATGCGTGGGCTGGTGTTGCTGCCCAACAATGAATGGGGTCAGCGCGTGTTTCGTGCTTTCGATACCGAGTTGAAGACGCTGGGCGGCCAGATCGCGGGCATGAAGTTTTACGATCCGGCAGCTCGTGACTATTCGCAGCCGATCACCGAGCTGCTGTTGATCAATGAGAGTCGCGCGCGGGCGAATGCATTGTTTGCAGCGCTCGGCACGCGCATGGAATTCGAACCGCGTCGTCGCGGCGATGCGCAGTTTGTATTCGTCGGGGCTCAGCCGGTGCAGGGTCGTTCGCTGCGGCCCGCGCTGCGTTTTCACATGGCTGAAGAGCTCGCGGTGTATGCGACGTCGGATATCTTCGAGCCGGATGCGCAGGGGAACAACGATCTCGAAGGTGTAATCTTTCCGGATATGCCTTGGGTGATTTCTCCCGACGCCGCATCGAGCCAGCTGCGCACCACCCTCAGCCGCCACTGGCCCGTTCGCGCTCGCGGCCGCGGTCGTTTGTATGCTTTCGGTTTCGATGCATGCCGCATCGTGCCCCTGCTCAAAGCCGGCCAATTCGGCAGCGCCCACGCCATCCCCGGCATGACCGGCCTGCTGTCCATCGATGAGAACGGTCACGTCAAGCGCGAGCTCGACTGGGCCAAGGTCTCCGGCGGCCGCGCCACCCCCCTCGGCACCGCCGCCACCGCGTCAGTGAGATAGCCAAGCACCAGTTGGCGTAGCCGATGTAGTTGGCGGCCGCGCCGCGCCACATGCGATGCCGGCCGAAAGGAGCGGTACACCATTCGGCGACGCCAGCCACACGCAGCAACCTGCCGTTTTGAGGAGATAACCGATCTTCCGCCGCCGCTCCGAGCTGGCACGCTGGTGCCAGGTTTGGTTGCGGCGGAGTGGAGCATGGACGACTGGGAACGAAAGGCCATCGGCCTGCTCGGGGAAGAGCTGGCGCTCGCGCATCTCACATCGCATGGCCTGAACCTGATCGTTCGCAACTATCGGGCCAAGGTGGGCGAGCTCGACCTGGTCATGCTCGATGGCCAGACCCTGGTGTTCGTGGAAGTGCGGTGCCGCTCGAGCCAGCAGTACGGCGGCCCGGCAGCATCGATCACCTGGCAAAAGCAACGAAGGCTCGTCAAAGCCGCCGAGCATCTGCTCATGAAACGCGCTGAACTGCGCCGCTACCCGGCGCGTTTCGACGTGGTCGCCATCGCCACCGGCGAACCCGAGGCCAAAGTCGACTGGATCAAGAGCGCATTCACGCTATAGCCTGTAACGAGGCCAGGCGCCTGCGACCAGAGACCCCATCATGCTCGAGACCACCGCTGAAACCACCTGCCCCCATTGCGGCGAATCCATCACGTTGTTTCTGGATCTCTCGGTGGAGTCCCAGGAGTACATCGAGGATTGCTCCGTTTGCTGCCAGCCCATGACGGTTTATTACAGCGCCGAAGGCGGCGAGCTCGCCGAGCTGCGGGTGGAATCGGCGAACTGAGACCTCCGGCCTGTCGGGCGCCGGGCGGCAGCGGGTAAGGTCGTACGCATGTGGCGCAAACTCCGCATTCTGCTCCTGCTGCTGATCCTGCTCATCGTCGCTCTGAACACGTACTTCGATCGCGTGTACTCCACCGACTGGAATATTCCTCTGCGGGTCACCGTCTACCCGATCAACGGCGACGGCAGCGACAACGTCGCTGAGTTCATCAGCCAGCTGAAGCCGGATCGGTTCCAGAACCTGGAGGCGTTCTTCGACGAAGAAGCCAGCCACTGGGGCATCGCCCTGGAGCAGCCGGTTCAATTCAAGTCGGCGCCGCTTCTCGAGAAGAATCCACCAGCGCTGGATCGCGACGCAAACATGCTGAGCATCCTGTGGTGGAGCCTGCGCATGCGCTACTGGGCGTGGCAATCTCCCGAGCTGCCCGGGGCCGCGCCGGACATCAAACTGTTCGTCGTCTATCACGATCCCGCGCTCACCCCGACGGTGGCGCACTCGATAGGCATGCAGAAAGGTTTGTATGCTGTGGTGAATATATTCGCCGATCCCTCGATGACCGGCTCGAACGACGTCATCACCGCGCACGAGTTGTTACATACGCTGGGCGCGACCGACAAATACGATCCCGATAACAGCCAGCCGCTCAATCCCACAGGGTACGCCGAACCCGACAAACAGCCCTTGTTGCCGCAGGATTACGCGGAACTCATGGGCGGCCGCATTCCGGTGACGAGCGCCGAATCCACCGTCCCGGAGTCGCTCAACCAGGTCGTGGTGGGTCCAATCACCGCCGCGGAAATCGGCTGGCACAAGGAATGATCGAGCCCCCCAAGCCGGATCCGCTCAGCGCAGCGCGTCGAGCACGGTCGAGTGCAATTTGCCGTTGCTGGCAAGCACGGAGGTGGTCTGCAACGTCAACGCATTCCCGTCCAGATCGGTGAACCTGCCACCGGCCGCCGTGACGATGACCGAGCACGCCGCCACATCCAGAATGCTCACGTCCGATTCGACGACCACGTCGATCTTGCCCGCCGCCAGCAAGTGATAATGCAGGAAGTCGCCGTAGCCCCGAATGCGGTGCGCCCGAGCGACCAGCTTGCCGAAGCGATCCCATCGCGGCCCGCTCGCCAGCGTCTTCAAATTGCCCGCGGAGATGGCGCCCGTCTCGATGCTGTCGATCTCGCTGACCTTGAGCGGCTGATCGTTCAACCACGCGCCTTTGCCGAGCTCACCCCAGGCAAGCTCGCCATACACCGGCGCGGACGAAACGCCGAGGATGAATTGACCGCGATGCATGAGCGCGATCTGCGTCGAGAAAAACGGATACTCGCGCACGAACGCCTTGGTGCCGTCGATGGGATCGACCAGCCACAGGTACTCCGCATCCATGGCGCTCTGCCCCGTTTCCTCGCCATAGAAGCCATGCGAGGGAAACTTCGAGCGGATGACACTGTGGATGACCTTCTCGGTTTCCACGTCCGCCTCGGTAACCGGGGTCTTGTCAGCCTTGATGGTGACCTGCACGTTGCGCTGGTAGTAGCGACGAATGACGTCGGCGCCGGCGCGGGCAGCCTCGAGGGCGGTGGTCAGAAACGGCGAGTTCATTGATTGACACTGTGAAGTACGGCGAAGGTCGCCCGATGTCGCCCAGTGTACTACTGGCCGACCAGAATCAGCTTCCCGGTCTTCGGATCCCGATAAACCTGCCCGACCGGCTCCATCCCGGCGCCTGCGGCCTGGCCGCGCAGCCCCTCCGGCAGCTCGGCCAACTCACGACCCGGTTCGACCAGTTGCTTCCCGCCCTCGGCATTGCTCGATGTCATGTCGAGCGCCGGTTGCGCCGACACCAGCGCAACGATCAGGCCACAGATGAACACCAGCATGATGTCTACGAGATTGACCAACGAGGCCTGCGGATCCTCGGGCGTTTCATCGAAGCGAGTGCTGGTCCAACGTCGCCTCATTGCTGTCGTTCCCAACGTAGCAAGGCCTCGTCATACCAACGCCGGCGTAGCCGACCGACGATGAACCCGACCACACCGGCTGCAAGCCCGAGCACCGTGGCGTCGAACGCGGTCAGCATCGCCTCGGCCAGCAGATTTAGATTGCCATTGCTCAGCGCCGTCAGCCCGGGACCGAGCGAGATCAGCGTCGCCATCAAGCCGAGCATGGGCGAGGTGCGAGTGAGAATGTCGGCGCGCTCGATGCGTCGATGTGCTCGACGCTCGATGGCGCCGACATCCGCTGGCCGCTCGTGCCGACGCAACAATCCTCGCTCACCCAACAGCACCCCGATATCGACGCAGGCGAGCGCGACACAAACAAACAATCCGATGACGACCGGCACCAGCAGGAGCGGCACCAGTGCGTGTGTCCATTGAACAATGAACGAACTCATGCGGAGCGACCTTTCGGTACAACGTAGCGTCCGCGCAGATATCCGGCGGACAGGAGCACGGCCGTGGCCATCACGATGATTGCCAGACCCCACGGCGAACGCGCGGCCGAGATCTGGCCCTCAGCCTGCTGCCGAGCTGGTTCGTTCGCAGGCTGCAGCTCGGTCATGGTCGTCGGCGTCGCGGCCGCCGTGGCCTGCACGCGTGCACGCTCCAACAACTGTTTCAGCGGTTCGATCTGATCGGCCCGCAGATACGGCTGCACCCACTGAAACACCGGATGATCCGGCTGCGTGTGACCGCTGCCCGGCAAGCCATGTTCCAGCAGCAGATCCACCCATTGCTGACTCAGCTGCTGCAAGGTTGCGGCATCGGTCTGCCAGAACTGTTTCTCGGCCGCGACCAGCAGGATGGCCATCATGTTGGTTTTCACATGCACGCTGGAGCCCTGCTCCAGAAACCGATCCAGTCCCAGCCCGTGCGCGTCGTCCAGATACACCTGCTTGACCTCGTCCCAGGCCCAGCTCTTGATCACGTCGGGATTGGTGACCTGCCAGCCCCACAGGTATTCCATGAACTCGCTGCCCATGGTGCGTGCACCCGCGTATCCATGCTGCATTAGAGGCTTGATCCACGCTGGATTCAGATAGCGACCTCGCAGCTCTGCAAGCAAGGCGGCAGGCAACGGCTGCATCTGCGGCTGCGACGGGTTGGAATGATCGGCGACGTGACTCGCGGGCACGCGCCCACTCAATGTTTCCACCGCGAGACTTAGGCCGCCGAGGTAGTCGAACGCGTCATTGTTATCCATCAGGCCGTAGAGATTGCTGGAACGGCCGAGGTAAGTGTTACGCACGGCGCGCAGGTTGTTTCTCAACAGCGCCTGCTGTGCCTGGCTGGCGCCATCCGCCGAGTACGCATGGCCGATGCGATCGATGTAGATCTTCGCGAGCTCTTTGCGATCGTGCCAACTCCCCGATCGTTCGACGGCGCGATTGATGCCGGCGCTGTAGTCGCCGGGCGAAGTGCCGAACACGCGCAAGCTGGCCTGCTTGCCGGCCTCCGCATGGCCGACGCCTTGCTTGATCAAGACCGATGTTTCATTCACCCAGTGCCGCGCGACATGATTGCGCGACAACGGCTCGTCACCGGGACGCGCCAACTGACCCAACGGCGCCAATGCCGCCCGCAGCGATGTCACGAGATCGGGGCGGTTGCGCTCGATGGTGCGACGACTGCCGTCCAGCGCCAGCAACACGGCTTTGTCGAGCCAGACGATTTGCTGGCCGAACAGATCACGAAACAAACCAGACGTGACGAAGACTGTATCGGCGCGCACACCCACCTCGGTCAAGGGCAATCGTTGCAGACCCGCGACGATGCCGCGACTGTTCCATTGCGGGGCCACGCCCAGCAGTGACAGCCCGAATCCCACCATGGCGCCTTCATCGCGCACCGAATCGGAAGCCCAAAGAATCACTGCCTCCTTGCCACCCTCTTGCACCTTCTGGCGTGCTTCAGCCGCAAGCGTGGAGCCGAGGGTGTAACCGAGCCGCGAAGGAATCAGGCTGTTGTCGAGGCCATGGAAATTTCGTCCTGTCGGCAGCGCCTCGGCATTGCGAATCGGATCGTTGCCGGGTCCTGCGGCAATGAATCGCCCCGACAGTCCATGCAACAGCGCACGCATTTCATGGGTAGGCGAGCTCTGCAGGTTCCGATGCAGGGCCTGATCGCCTTCGTCCGCCTTCATGGACGCCAGCATAGTTTGCAGTGCTTCCGGGGTCCACGGCTTGCCAAACACGTGCAACCCCAGCGGCATGAAATCTTCCTGCAGATGCGTGAGGTAGTGGCCTATCTCGTGCACCAGCAACTCGTCATCCGCCTGTTCGAACGAGATGCCACGCACCTTCAGCTCTGCATCCATGCTCGCAGTCAGCGCATCCTTCAGATGCAGCTCGTCGATCAGGCCACGCATCGCGGCGGCCGCCTGCTTGCGCAGTGCTGGGTTGTTCGAGGATTCGTAACTCTCCACCAGCTGTCGCAGGCGCAAGAGATCGTCGTAAAGCGGCGTCGCGGTGAGCGGCGGGATCAAATGATCGACGACCACGGCGAGGCCGCGTCGCTTCGCCTGCAGCCCCTCGCCCACGCCGTCGACGATATAGGGATAGATGCCAGGAATATCGCCCGCGATCAGAGCGGGATAATCGAGCTCATCCTGGCCGACACCTTTGCGTGGCAGGAACTCATAGGTCGAATGCCGTCCCAGATGCACGATGGCGTCCGCGCGGAACTCATGGCGCAACCAGAAATAAAACGCCAGATATTGATGCGTGGGTGGGATGCTGGTGTTGGCGTGGAGCAGTTCCTCGTTCAACTCCCAGCCGCGCGGCGGCTGCGGACCAACGAAGACCTTGCCGAAACGCACCCCCGGCAGCACCAACTTGCCTTGGTTCACCATGACGTTGCCCGGCAACTTGCCCCAGCCGCGCAAACCTTCGATGCCGGTGGCGGCAATGGCGCGGGTCAGGGATTCGATGCGCGCATCGTTTCCGCCCTGGGCCAGCTGGATTTCGTAGGCCGCCTGCAGCTGCTGAACCAGATCCATCGCGCGAGCGCGCGCCGGATGTTGAGCGCCCTCGAGCAAATGCTCGACTTCGTGCAACGTGCGAGTCACTTGCCCGCGCGCTTCCTGTGGCAGACGAGCGGCTTGCGCAGCCTCGACGTTTGCCTGGAGCAGCGCCAACGGACCGCCTGTCATTTCCTTCTGCAAGGCTCGAGGCAACGTCTCGAACCATGTGGCGTATTGATCGGCGCTGACATTTGCAACCCGCTTCGCCATCGCCCGTAGCACGTCGCCGTGCTGGGGAAGATTCACACCGTCCTGCTGCAATCGTTCCAACAACGCCTCGGGCGAGGCGGGCAACGGCCCGGTGTCGTAGCCCTGGCGCTTCATGGCCTGCAGGATTTCGAGCAGCGACGCCGGCACGTCAAGATTGTCCGCGCCGATGTTGTGACGCCCCGGCGGGTGGTTGTAATAAACAATGGCAACGCGCTTATCGGCGTTCCTTGTTTGTTGCAGGCGAATCCATCGTTCGATACGCGCCGTCAACTGATCCACTTGCGACGGAATCGCAGCGACTCGAGTAACAGCTATGCCAGTGAGTGCATCCACCTGCGCGGCCGCCGCTGCGGCGACCACGATAGGTTGGCCGATCCCCTGCAATTCGGGCATGGCCACGCGATAGTAAACGCTATCCCAGGCCAATCCCTGCTCGGACATACGCCAGCCCTCGGCGGTGACATCGTGCAGACGCAATGCCTTGAACACCGGCACATCGATCTGTTCCAGCGTTCGAGTGGCAGTCGCGCGATCACTGCTGCCGCCGATGATGAAATCCTGCACAGAGACAATCGCGCCCAAGCGAGGGCCGAGCTTGTCACGCAAGACCTCGAGCGCATCGCTGCTCGGCTTGCCCCAGCCGGCCAGCACCGTGAGGCATTCCAGTGAGCGCTCAATCACAGCGCGGCAGATCACGTCGCTCAAGCCAACGTCCGCGTGTTGATCTTCGATCACCGCGACCACGCGCCGGTCGCCTTGAATTCGAAGATTGTCAGCGGTGAGCCACGCGCCGCGGGAATGGATGCGTATGGGCAGCGCATCCTCGACGGGCTTAATGGCCGCGGTTGTCGCGCGATCCTGCTCGGACAACATCAAAGCCAGCAACGACACCAGATTCGGCTCGCCCCGGTTCTGCCAGTACGCGCGCGCCTGGATCCAAGGCGCCAGCTGTGGATGACGCCGAACCGCGTCGACGACCGCTGCAGCGCTCGCATCTTTCTCAGCGGTCAGCGACGACAGCTCCGCATAGCGCGGGTCCTCCTCAACAAACAATCGTTTGCCGCGCCATCGACTGTGTCGTCCAAGCGCAGGATCGCCTGCGACGGCGATAACTTCACGCGCCGGAGCTGTGGGCAACAACGCCTGAACGCGTTGCGCTGTCTCCTTGAATACGGTTGCGAGCAGCAGCGCGTCGGCGCCGCCGATCAGCTCCTGCAACTGTGCGTCGCTCAACGCATCGATCTGCGCAGTGGTGCGAAACACGAGGCGATGTTGCGGCAGACGTTGGTTGAAATCGCGCGCCGCCTGCGCGAGATCGCCGGAGTTGCGTTCGGAAACGACAGCAACCAACGTGGCCGCGAGCGACCCCGGGGCGAACCAGGAAAGCAACAGCAGAAGAAACATTCCGCCCGAACGGCGGCGAGCACGGCAGGATTGCAAGCGCACGATGGGAAATCCTGAAGCCGACCAACGCACGATGCGATCGCCTTCAGATCGCACCGAACCCGTCGTCGCTGCAGGAAATCCCGCTCGCTCAGCACACCCCGGCTGGACGAAGACGACCACGGCAAGCTGGTCTCCTGGCTCGCGGCTTCGCGCCGCTCCATCGCCTTCCCAGGCCCTCGAGCCCAGTGGCCAGCCCCGATGTTTCAGGAGCTTCGATGGCGGCACCGCTTACAGTTGCGGGGGCAGCCCGGGCATTGCACCCGGTTCCCATCACTTGTCGCTGGCGCGCACAGTGCGCGAAAAATGTTCGTTCGTCAATCAACCGCCGGCGGCGGACTTGATGGGCACGGCGATGCCGGCCACCACCAGGGTCACCTCGTCGCACGCGGCCGCGAGCGCCTGATTCAAACGTCCCTGCTCGTCCTGGAAGCGGCGAGACAGCGGCAACAACGGCACGATACCGGCGCCGACTTCATTGGAAATCAACAGCACATCGCCGCGAACTGCCCTCAACCATTGCAGAAATTGGTCGCGTTCGGATTCCCAGGTCGGCAGCGCGGCGGTAGGCGCATCCTCGCGGAAATCTTTGAGCAGCGCGTTGGACAACCACAAGGTCATGCAGTCGATCACCAGCAGGTCGGCCTCGCCGTGATTGCGCAGCGCTTGCGCAAGGCCGGTCGGTGCTTCTAAGGTTCGCCATGTCGCCGGTCGCTCGGCCCGATGCAGGCGGATGCGATGTTCCATTTCCTGATCGAGCGCCTGGGCCGTGGCCACATAGGTCACGGACCGACCCCGCGCCGTCGACAGCGATCTGGCCAACGCGATGGCGTGAGCGGTCTTCCCGGAACGCGCGCCGCCGATGATCAGCCGTCGCCCGGCCGAAGCTCGCTCACCCGATTCGTTGTCGTTCACCATTGTCCGCTCTCACTGTCTCGACCGTCATGATAACCAACGAAGCCTTGCAACGCCGGCTCGACACTCGCACCAAACCGCAAGGCTCGCTGGGTGCGCTGGAAACGCTCGCCATGCGCATCGGCCTGGCGCTGGACACCGACACGCCCGTGTTGCGGGCGCCGCAGATGTTTGTATTTGCAGGCGATCACGGCATCGCCACTGACGGCGTCAGCGCTTTCCCGCAAGCCGTTACAGCGCAGATGCTGCTGAATTACCTTCAGGGCGGCGCGGCCATCAATGTCCTGGCGCGTCAGCATGGCATGACTTTGAACGTCGTTGACGCGGGCGTGGCCACCGATATCGGCGAACATCCTTCGCTCCTGGCGCGTGCCGTTGGGCGAAGCACGCGCAACTTCCGGATCGAGCCTGCCATGACCCCCGAGCAGTGTGCTCGAGCACTCGATACTGGCAAAACGTTGGCGAAAGACGCTCTGCGTCAGGGCTCCAATGCGCTGATGTTTGGTGAGATGGGGATCGGCAACACCGCCAGTGCTTCGATGCTGTTACATCGGCGAACCGGTTGGACGCTGGAAGAGTGCGTGGGGCGCGGCACAGGGTTGGACGATGTAGGCCTCGCCCGAAAGCGCGAACGTTTGGCCGCCGCGTCGGCGCGTTGTCCTCGGAAACTCGCTCCCATCGAAACGATCGCGGAGTTTGGCGGATTCGAGTTGGCCATGATCACGGGCGCGCTGCTCGCGACGGCCGATGAGAAATGCATCGCGGTGATCGACGGCTTCGCGGTCTCGGTCTCAGCGATGCTCGCCATCGAGATCGATCCGCGAGTGCGGTCCCGCTGCATCTTCAGTCATTGCTCGGCCGAGCACGCGCATCGTCAGCTACTGGCGCACCTGGATGTGAAACCGTTGCTCGATCTCGGCATGCGCCTCGGCGAAGGCACGGGCGCGGCGATGGCATGGCCCATCATCGACGCGGCAGCACGTTTGATGACCGAGATGGCCAGTTTCGAATCCGCGGGAGTGGACGATCGCGCTTCATGAGCAGCGACGCTCACACCGCCCGACCCTCCCGGCTGCTCACCGAGCTGCGGCTGCTGCTCATGGCGGTTCAGTACTTCACGCGCGTACCCATGCCCGGTTGGGTGGGACATTCAACGGAGCAACTGAGCGGCACGGCTCGATATTTAACGACGGTGGGCATTTTCATCGGCGTCGTCGGCGCGGCTGTCTTGTGGGCGACCAGCTTGATTCTTCCAGCCCCGCTGCCGGTCATCCTGAGCACGGCAGCGACGCTGCTGCTGACCGGAGCATTTCATGAGGACGGTCTGGCCGACACGTTCGATGGACTGGGCGGAGGCGCGACGCGAGAGCGAGCGCTGGAAATCATGAAGGACTCGCGTGTGGGCACGTATGGCGTGGCTGCCCTCGTGCTCACATTGCTGATCAAAGTTGCTGCGCTGAGCGCCTTGCCCGTGACGCTTGCGATTGTTGTTCTGATCGCAGGTCACGCCTTCTCGCGCACGTGCGCCGTCGCTCTGTTGTTTGCCGGCCGCTATGTCGGCAATCCCGAACTGTCGCGGGCACGCGCGGTCGCTCAACCCATGGGCCGCGGCGAGTTCTTGTTCGCAGCGATCGTCGGCGTCGCGCCGCTGTACTGGTGCGGCATGCATGCGATCGCCGGTGTGATCAGTGCCCTGCTCGTACTCTACAGGTTGGCGCGCTGGTTCGTGCGACGCTTGGGCGGCTTCACTGGCGACACGCTCGGCGCCGCGCAGCAGCTGACTGAAATCACTTTCTACGTGGCCGTGTTGGCGTCGTGGAACTCTACCTGATCCGGCACACCGCTCCGGCGGTCGAGAAAGGAATCTGTTACGGGCGCGCGGATATTCCGCTGGCGCACACAGCAGATACCGATATTCAGCGGGCGCTCGCGCCCCTGCCGCGATTCGATCTGATTTATTCCAGCCCGGCGCAGCGTTGTACTCGCCTGGCGAACGCGCTGGCGGAGCGCGATGGATGCGAGTTGCGCCTGGCCCCGGAACTTCAGGAGCTGCACTTCGGGCAATGGGAGCAATTGCCGTGGGCGCGGATTCCGAGAGAACATAGCGATACATGGGCGGCCGATCCCTGGAATCGCGCGCCACCCGGTGGAGAAACAGAACAAGCTTTATGGACCCGAGTCGCGACCTGGTATCGAGCGGCCTTTCCCGCCGCGGTTTCCTGCTGCGCCATCGTCGCGCACGGCGGGCCGCTGCGCGTGTTGCGTTGTCTGGCGCTCGGCCAGTGCATGGAACAGCGCTGGTCCTGGAGTCTCGCCTGGGGCGAGCACGCCCGCTTCGTGTTGCCGCCTGGCTGACAGGCTGGTCTGACAGGCGGGCTGACATGACCTCGATCCTTGCGCGATGCGTAATAACTTCAGCGCTGCCCCGGTCTGGTCGTCATGAGTGTTGACAGTCCTCGCGAGCGTGGGCGCTTCGAGGCGCTGTGCATGCCGTTTCGAGCCGATGTCTTTCGGTTCGTTTATTGGCTGTGCCGGGATCGAGCTCTGGCGGAGGATGTAGTGCAGGAGACGCTGTTGCGAGCCTGGCGATCGCTGGATTCGCTGGGCGACGACAAAGCCGCGCGTCCCTGGCTGCTCACCATCGCGAGGCGCGAACTCGCCCGCGTGTTCGAGCGTAAGAGATTGCCGATGGTGGATATCGATGTGGCCAACGAGTCGCAGCCCGAGGCGCTCACCGTCAACGATCAGCATGAAGTCGACGAGATGCGGCGCGCGATCCTGAAATTAGACGTGATTCATCGTGAGCCGCTGGTGCTGCAGGTGTTGTTGGGCTATTCCACTGAAGAAATCGCGCGCCATCTGGAAATCAGTGTCGCCGCGGTGCTGACGCGTTTGTTTCGTGCGCGCCAGGTGTTGCGTCAGCAGCTGATGGGCGCGGAGGGCTCGCGGTCATGAACTGCGAAGACTTCCGCACGATCGTTGGCGCCGAGCCCAACACGACTAATCCCGAAGTGCTCGCGCACCTCGAGCGCTGTCCGGAATGCGCGCGTTATCGCGAAGAGATGCAGGCGATGGATCGTCTGATCTATCGCGCTCTCGCAGTCGAGGCCCCCACGGGAAGCAACGCCGATGAGTTGCTGACGCGGAAGAGCGGGACTCCATCTCGCGTGTGGCGCATGGCTGCGAGCGTACTGGTGGCTGTCCTGGTCGGCGCGATGTCGTTGTGGCTGCTGACGCCGCGGGACAGTTTTGCCCGTGAAGCGATCGCTCACATCAGACATGAGCAGGCATCGTTGGTGCGCACGTCCGACACTGTCGATCCCGCGCGCTTGGATCAGATCATGACGTCTGCGCAGGTGCGGCTGAAGCCGGGCGCCGCGAGAGTGTCATACGCGCAGTATTGCAACTTTCGCGGCCAGCGAATCCCACATCTGGTCGTGCAGACCGAGCAAGGCCCGGTCACGGTGCTGGTCGTGACACATGCTCCGACGCAAGAACGCGAGCAGATCGAAGAAGACGGTTTCCAGGGAGTGATCGTGCCGGCGCCGCGCGGCGTGATCGTCGTGCTGGGTCAGAACGTGCCGGTGGATCCGGTGGTGTGGACGGTGCTAGACGCGTTGGAATATTGATTCGAACAAATATCGCGTCGGAACAGCTGCGGCCTTATGTGCTCGCTGCCGCTCGAAGGACGCCGGCGAGCAGAGCTCGCCGGCGTGTCACGAGCCTCAGCTCGCCTTTTTCATCTTGGCCTTGGCCGCATCGCACTCGGCCTTGGTCAGCATCAGATATCCCTTGCCCTTGCACGAGTTCTGGCCCTGACAGGCGTTGGTCGCCGTGCCGCAGGCCGAGTGGCCCTTACACGCGTTCACGCCTTCGCATTTCACCTTGGCTTCGTCCGCTGCACTGGCAGTCGGCGCGGCGACGCTGGTGAAGAGCAATGCAGCAGCAGCGGCCATGGCGGCGCGAGTGGCTTTCTGGGTGTTCATGTTTGGTTCTCCTCGATGATGGGGCCTTTGAAACGGATCGTTCTCGATGCCGCGAACAGCATCTAGCGCACCAGACCGGGCCGCTCGGCATCGCATTACAGAGCGCGTCGTAATAAGCGAGCAACGACACCGGTCTATTGCTGGCCACCCATTTGCCGGAGCCGAACATGCTGAGCGACGCTTTGATGGACCCGAGCAGCCTGCTGGCGCGCCTGCTGGACCGACTCCAGGCGCCATTCGCGCTGGCGTCGCGAGTGTACGTGAGCTGGGTGTTCCTCAAGAGCGGCTATCTCAAACTGTCCGACTGGGACAGCACCCTCGCCTTGTTCGAGTATGAATATCGCGTGCCGCTGCTAACGCCGCAGCTGGCAGCCATCGCGGGCACCGCCGGCGAACTGGTGTTCCCGACTCTGCTCATCCTCGGGCTGTTCGGGCGAATCAGCGCGCTCGGCCTGCAGGCCGTCAATGTGTTGGCGGTCGTTTCCTATGCGCACGTTCTATATCAGGAAGGGTTCGCGGCGGCCGTCGGCCAGCACTATCTGTGGGGTTTCATCCTGCTGGTACTGACGTTTTACGGCCCGGGTGTCTGGTCGCTGGATCACTGGCTGAACCACAAACGGCGTGGCCGGGCTTGACGATTGCCCGCGCGAACCGCATTCTCGCGCCGCGCGACAAGTTCCCCGCCAAGGGGATTCAAAGGGAACTCGGGTGAGAAGCCCGGGCTGCCCCCGCAACTGTAAGTGGTTCGCCGCGCGTCAAAAAACCACTGGCGAAGCCGACGGAATCGGCCCGCCGGGAAGGTGACGCGAGGACTTCAGCCACCAGCCAGGAGACCTGCTTGCCGCCGTCGTCCATCGATCGGCCGGGGTGTGCCGAAAGAGCGGGAATCTTCCCTGTAGAGGCGACCGGTGCACGGGTCGCGACGCGTTTCGAGTTGCAGCCCGTGAGGTTTGTGACTTACCGCGGAGCCTTCTGTGTCTACCATGCTGTTTGCCGGCCCCACTGCCCGTCGGGCCTCCTCACGTCTTCTCGCCGTTACCGTTTCACTGCTGCTGCATCCTGCGCTGGCCGCCACTGCCGCCGAGAGTCAGGCCGACACCGTCGAAGACGTCGTCGTCACCGCGAATCGCATCGAGCAGCAGACCTCGCGCGTTGGCGACTCCGTCACGCTAATCTCTGCAAACGAACAACGGCGCAGCCAGAAAACCGCCGTATCCGATCTGGTCGCGATGACGCCGGGCGTGACGATGACGCGCAATGGCGGCATCGGTGCCACTTCGGCGCTGCGCATTCGCGGCGCGGAGACGGATCAAACGCTCGTGCTCATCGACGGCGTCAAGGTGAACGACCCGGCGCAGGCCAGCGGCGGCTTCAACTTCGGCAATCTGATCGCCACGGAATATTCCCAAATCGAGGTGCTGCGCGGACCGCAATCCACGCTGTGGGGCAGCCAGGCCATTGGCGGCATCGTGCACATCGTGACACCCGTGCCGGAAGGCCCGCTGTCCGGATCTCTGGCCATGGAAGGCGGCACCCACAACACCGCTTTCGTGCGCGGTTATGCTCAGGCCGGGGGCGATCGCTTCGCATGGCGAGTGGCTGGCGGTTACTTGACCAGCGACGGTATCTCCGCTTTGAGCCGTGAACGTGGCGGCCGCGAGCAGGACGGTTATCGAAACGTCGGCTTCAACGCGCGCGGCATTCTGCATATCACGGACAATGTTTCCGCCGAAGTGCGCTCGACGTGGAGCGATGGCCGCTCGGAATACGACGGCTTTCCAGCCCCGCTCTATATCTTTGTGGACACGCCGGAACACGATAAGACCGAAGAACTCGCGAGCTACGCGGGCCTGAATATCACGGCATTCGACGGCCGGCTGGAGAATCGCATCGGCTTCGCGTACACCGAAACGGACCGCCAGAACTTCGATCCCAGCTCGAGCGTGCCCATCACGTTCGACTCCAACGGCAGCAACGGGCGTTGGGAATATCAAGGCACCTGGCGCTTCTCGGACCGGCTCACCGGCATCGTCGGCCTGGAATCGGAACGTTCCGAAATGAGCTCGGCCTCGCCCACGACTTTCAATCCCACGCCGACGCCGATCGCCGACGATGTGCAGATCGACAGCGTATATGGACAAGTGACCGCTACGCCGATCGACGCTGTGACTGTCAGTCTCGGCGTGCGTCACGACGATCACGACACGTTCGGCAGTAACACCACCAATCGCGCCTCGATCGCCTGGTCCGCCACCTCGTCCACGATCTTGCGCGCCAGCTACGGTGAAGGATTCAAAGCGCCGACGCTGTATCAGCTGTACAGCTTGTACGGCAATGTGAATCTCGAGCCCGAACAGGCCGAGAGCTGGGACGCCGGCGTCGAGCAGCGCTGGTTCGATTCGAAACTGGTGCTGTCGGCGACCTACTTCGATCGCGATACCGACAACATGATCGACTTCGTATCGTGCTTCGGCGTCAGCACGCCGGAGTGCCTGGCGAAGCCGGACGGCTACTACGAAAACGTGCAGATGACCAACGCCAAAGGCGTCGAACTGGCGCTCACTGCACAACTCACCGAACGACTGGCGCTCTCTGCGAATTACACCAGCATGGACACGGAGAACATCGCGCGCGGCACCAGGAACTTCGGCCGCTCGCTACGGCGTCGTCCCGACGAGACCGCCAACGCGCAGCTCAGCTATGACTGGCCAGTCGGGCTCACGACGACCGTGGCGGTACAACATGCCGGTCGCAGCTACGAGGATTCCGCCAACATGGAAGTGCTCGAGGGCTACACGCTGGTCGATTTCCGCGCTTCGTATGCCGTCACCGACTCGTTCGAGATCTATGGGCGAGTCGAGAATGCGTTCGACGACGAATATGAAACCGTGTACGAATACGGCACGCTCGGTCGCACGTACTACGGCGGCATTCGGCAGCGCTTCTGATGAATCACGGAGCCGACATCGTAGCCGGCCGCTTTGCTCATCACGGCGGTCGGCTGTGCGTCGCGCGCTCGCTGTTTCCCAACGTGCCGCAGCCGTGGATCGATCTGTCCACGGGAATCAATCCGGCCCCGTATCCGGCGCCGCGAGCTTCGGTTCGCGAGCGCAATCGGTTGCCTGAGCCGACGGAGCTGGCGAGATTGGAGGCCGTGGCCGCCGCGGCCTTCAATGTCGAGGATCCGACGAGAGTTGTAGCGACCGGCGGGACGGAGAGTGCACTACGACTGCTACCGTATGTGTTGAAAATGGGCGCGGCCGTCGTCGCCGGCCCGACGTACAGCTCGCACTCGGATGCATGGAGTCGCGCCGGCGTTGAAACGCGCGTCGTCGCCGATGAAGACTTACTGAGACGCGCCGGCGCTGGAAGGCACATCCTTCCAGACGAAGATACAATGGCTGGTGGGGCATCTGTCGACTTGCCGGCGGCGACCGAAGACCTGGCAGCGACGGGCGTTGCGATGACCGTGGTCAATCCGAACAATCCGGATGGGCGGCTGCTCGAGCGGCAACAACTGCAAGCGCTGCACGACTCCTTGCATGCCGCCGGTGGCGTGCTGATCGTTGACGAGGCGTTTGCCGATCTGGAGCCACAACACAGTGTCGCTGCGCTCGCGGGCGCCAACAGCGCACCGAGCGTGATCGTCCTGCGTTCTTTCGGAAAGTTCTATGGCCTCGCCGGCGTGCGCTTGGGCTTTGTCATCGCTTCGCCTGTGATAGCTCAGCAGTTGCGCAGGCTACTCGGCGATTGGCCCATCTCTGTCGACGCGCTACGCGCCGGACTGGCGGCTTACGCCGACTCTGCATGGGCTGCGAAAACACGACGCCGACTGAGCCGAGCCGCGCAGCGCCTGGATAAGCTGCTCATCAGCGGCGGCATGACAATCGTCGGCGGCACATCGCTCTACCGCCTGGCTCGCGCCCCCAATGCGCGCGCTCGCTTCACGCAACTGATTTCACATGGAATCTTGGCTCGTCCTTTCGACCACGACAGCACACTGCTGCGCTTCGGCCTGCCTCACGGATCGGATGACTGGCGACGCGTCGCCGACGCGCTGAAGGTGCAACCATGAGCACACTGACCGACGGCTCTCTCGAAGACAAACAGATCGAGCCCAACCAGACCGAAGCCGAACGCGATCGACTGCACGCCGAAGAGATGAAGCGTCGGCAGGCCGAACGTCGGGCCGAGCGTGCCACGAAAAAGGAGCGCGGCGGCCTGCTGATGGTTCTCACCGGCCCGGGCAAGGGCAAATCTTCCAGCGCCTTCGGCATGGTGGCGCGAGCCCTCGGCTGGGACATGCGCGTCGGCATCGTGCAGTTCATCAAGGGCAAGTGGCAAACAGGCGAGAAACATTTCTTCCGTCGCTTTCCCGAACGGGTGACTTTCGATGTGATGGGCGAAGGCTTTACCTGGGACGTGCAGGACCGGCAACGGGACATCGCCGCCGCGCAGCAGGCGTGGCAACGAAGCTGCGAGCTGATCGCCGATCCCGACTACGACTTCATCCTGCTCGATGAGCTCAACATCGCGATTCGCAACGACTACGTGAGCATTGCCGACGTCGTTGCTTTCCTGAAGAACCGGCCGCGCGACAAGCACATCTGCATCACTGGCCGCGACGCCCGCCCCGAGCTGATCGAGATCGCCGACCTGGTCACCGAGATGACCCTGGTCAAGCATCCCTACGCAGCCGGCTTCAAAGCCCAGCGCGGAGTGGAGTTTTGAAGCTTCGCCTGGCAGCGTTGATGAGCGCGCTGTTGTTCGCAGCCGGCCCAACGCTGGCCGCGGACCGCTCGAATCGTCCGATGCGCATCGTTTCGCTGAACATGTGTGTGGACAGCATCGTGATCGATCTCGTGTCTCACGATCGGATCGCCGCGCTCAGTCACTACGCTCGCGATCCGCAGCGCTCGACCATCGCGGAGGTCGCCAGGCATCTGCCGATTACCTATGAGACCGCCGAGGAAGTGGTCGCATTGCGGCCCGACCTGGTGCTCACCAGCCGCCACTCCGCGATCGCCACCCGAAACGCGCTGCAAAGAGTCGGCATCCGATTCGAGCTGTTCGATGTGCCGGGGACGATCGCCGAAAGCCTCGCGCAAGTCAGACAGGTCGCGCGCTTGCTCGGCGCGGAACGGGAAGGCGAAGTGATGGTCGCACGCATCGAAGCGGCCCTGGACGCGGCACGCTTGCCACCGGATCAGCAACCGCTGACCGCTGCCGTGTATCAGCCCGGTGGCCTGTCGGCCGGTGCAAATACTGTGGTGGGCGAACTGATGGAGCTCACAGGATTGCAGAACATCGCCGCGCGCTACGGCGTCACTCAGTATCGGCCGCTTCCTTTGGAGGTATTGGTGGCCTCGCCACCCGACGTGTTGTTGGTCGGGGAGACTTCGCCGGGCGCGCCGCTTCGAGCGGAGAAAGTCGTCACTCATCGCGCCTTGCGGGCGCTTGAATCGCAGATGTCACAATCCGTATTCCCGGCGCGCCTGCTGTATTGCGCCGGCCCCACCATGATCGAATCCGCCGCCGCCCTGGTGCGCGCTCGTGAGCACGCGCACGCTGCGCAAAGACGCAGGGTAGTGTTGTGATGGGGCGCAAGTGGGTTATCCCTTCGCTTGTTGTTTTGGTCGCAGTGCTGACGGTGCTCTCCATCGCGGTCGGCCGTGTCAACCTGAGCTGGGATGTTTGGTCGGCGCAGGATGCGGTCAGCCGCGCCATCCTGATCGAGCTGCGCTTGCCTCGCGCCATCCTTGGCTTGCTCGTCGGCGCTGCACTCGGGATGGCGGGCGCAGCAATGCAAGGCTACTTACGAAACGCTCTCGCGGAGCCGGGCACCCTCGGGGTCTCCGCGATGGCCGCGCTCGGCGCTGTCCTCAGCATCTTCTTCAATATCGCCGGAGTTCATCCCTGGGTGCTGCCCATCTGCGGCGTGCTCGGCGCGATGCTCGGCATGGCGGCCTTGTTTGTTTTGTCAGGCAGCGCGGCCAGCGTACTCACGCTGGTGCTCTCCGGCATCATTCTCAGCTCGCTCGCAATCGCAGGCATCTCCCTGTGCTTGTCTTTATCACCCAGCCCGTGGGCAGCCGGAGAGATCGTTCGCTGGATGCTGGGCAGCCTCACTGATCGCAGCTTCGATGAACTGACGCTTGCCGCCCCATTGATCCTCGTCGGCTGCGCATTCGTGCTCGGCTGCCGGCGACCGCTCGATGCGCTCACGCTCGGAGAATCCGGCGCACGCTCGCTCGGCATCGATCTGAACAGAGCGCAATGGCAGCTCGCGCTTGGCATCGGCTTGATCGTCGGCGGCAGCACGGCAGTCACCGGCATCATCGGATTCGTGGGCCTGATCGTGCCCCACTTGATGCGGCCTCTGGTGGGCTCGCGTCCCGGCGCGCTGCTCATTCCAAGCGCCATCGGCGGCGCGGCCCTGGTGCTCGCAGGGGATATCGTCGTGCGTCTCCTGCCCGGCGGTTCGGAGCTCGAGCTCGGCGTCGTGATGTCTCTGATCGGCGCACCCTTCTTCTTTGTACTGCTGCACTCGATGCGCCGGAAACTCACATGACCCGGCCCAGCAGCACTCTGAAGATCGCCAATCTGCAGTTCCGACGCGGCAGCCGGGTCGTGCTCGATGCCATCGACCTGCAGTTGCAGACCGGCGAAGTCACCGCCGTGCTCGGCCCCAATGGCGCCGGCAAATCGACGCTGCTATCGTGCATTGCCGGCCTGCTCCGGCCCGAGCGGGGTGCGATCGAGCTGGATGGAACGTCGCTGTTTTCCTTGCCTGCCATGCAACGCGCACGCCGCATCGCCTTCTTGCCCCAGACACCCGAGATTGCCTGGGCTGTCGATGTGCAAACGTTGGTCGGCCTCGGACGCATTCCTTTTCATGGTTTGAGCAGCGACGAGGAAGATCGCGCGGCCGTGGCGCGGGCCATGGCGAAAACAGAAGTTGCTCAGTGGGCCGACCGTGCGGTGACGACGCTGTCCGGCGGAGAGCGCGCGCGTGTGCTGTTGGCTCGCGTGTTGGCCGGCGAGTCCGATTGGATTCTTGCTGATGAGCCTTTCACCGGACTGGACCCCTCGCATCAGTTCGAAGCGGCCGAACTACTGCGCTCCATCGCCGACCATGGCGGCGGTGTGATTTTGACCATTCATGACCTGACTCTGGCGGCTCGGATCGCTGACCGCGTGGTCATCCTCGACGGCGGCCGCGTCGTCGCCGACGGCCCTCCGCAAGCCGCCCTCACCCCGCAGATCCTCCGCGATGTTTACAACATCGATGCGCAGTGGCTCACCGACGATACTGGCGCAACGCCGCCGTTGATCGCCATCCACGGTAGGGCGGCGCGAGGCTAGCCGCCATGTTCGATCCTTGGTTGTTGCTGGCCGCGTTGGTTGTCGAAGGCTGCGTCGGCTATCCCCAGTCTGTCTATCGCGCGATTCGGCATCCGGTGGTTTGGATCGGCGTTGGCCTCGAAGTGCTGGAGCGACGCTGGAACCGGCCTGAACTGGGCGACGAAACTCGCCGCTGGCTCGGCGTTATTACAGTGGTGATCATTTCGGGCTGCGCCGCAGGCGTCGGGTATATCGTGCAGGTGCTGGCCGGCAACGTTTCGTTCGGCACAGCATTGATCGTGCTGATCGCTACAACGGGGCTGGCTCAGCACAGCTTATATACGCACGTTCGCGCCGTGCTTCGGCCACTGGCCGAGGGCGACCTGGGCACCGCTCGCCGCGCCGTCTCCGAGATCGTCGGTCGCGACACTGCCTCACTGAACGATTCCGGCGTCGCCAGCGCAGCGCTAGAGAGTCTCGCGGAAAGTTTCAACGACGGTATCGTCGCACCGGCGTTCTGGCTGTTGGTCGGCGGCCTGCCGGGGTTGTTCGCATACAAAGCACTGAACACCGCCGACAGCTTGATCGGCCATCGCGAACCGCGTTGGCGAATGTTCGGTTGGGCCGCGGCCCGCGCCGACGATATCGCCAATCTGATTCCCGCTCGGCTCGCCGGCGCACTGCTCGCAATCGCTGGTGGCGGCGGATTGTTCGTCATGTGGCGAGATGCTCCGAAACACGCTTCGCCGAATGCGGGCTGGCCAGAAGCCGCCATGGCCGGCGCGCTACGCATCCGCCTGGGCGGCCCGACCGCCTACGACGGCGTCATGCATGAACGCCCCATCTTCGGCGCGGGCGCGCAGCCTACCGTCGAGGATCTCAAGCGCGGCCTGCGTATCTATGTAATCGCTTGCGGCCTGCTGTGGCTCTCCGCCGCACTTCTCGGCTTCCTGGGTTCGGGACCACAGTTACTGTGATGCCCGCGATCATGATCCAAGGTTGCGGCTCCGACGTCGGCAAGTCATTGCTGGTGGCAGGACTATGCCGCTTGTTTGCTAATCGCGGCGTCGTGGTAAGACCGTTCAAGCCGCAGAACATGTCGAACAACGCGGCCGTGACGGCCGGCGGCGGCGAAATCGGCCGCTCCACAGCGCTGCAGGCCCTCGCCTGCCGTACGCCGCCTACCGTGGACATGAATCCGGTGTTGCTGAAACCGCAAAGTGACATCGGCGCGCAACTGATCGTTCGCGGTCGGCGGCAAGGCGTCATGCAGGCGAGTTCGCACGGCCGTGACAAACGTGAACTGCTGCAGATCGCAGTTGGAAGCTTCCGAACATTGCAACAGGAAGCGCAGCTCGTGATCGTCGAAGGCGCCGGCAGCCCGGCTGAAACCAATCTTCGTACGCACGACATCGCCAACATGGGGTTCGCTCATGCCGCTGAGGTTCCCGTGGTGCTGGTGGGCGATATCGATCGCGGCCACGTCATCGCTTCGCTGGTCGGCGCGCATGCCGTTCTGGATGACTTGGATCGCGAGCGTATCCGCGGCTTCATCATCAACAAGTTTCGTGGCGATGCTCGTTTGTTTGACGACGGGCTGCGAACCATCGAAAGCCGCACTGGTTGGCCAGGGCTCGGCGTCGTGCCGTGGTTGCACGAGGCAGGCGCGCTGCCGGCCGAAGACGCCATGCAGCTCGATCAAGCGATCGCCGTGGGCGGCGGTGCTACCCCGGGACGACAGATCCGCATCGCTGTTCCCCGACTGCCGCACATCGCGAACTTCGACGATTTCGATCCGTTGCGGACGGAGCCGCAAGTCGAGCTGATGTTTGTTCCACCGGGGCAGCCGCTGCCCCTGGACGTGTCGCTGATCATTCTGCCTGGCAGCAAAGCCACCATCGCCGACCTCGAGTTCTTCCGCTCCCAAGGCTGGGATATCGACCTGCTCGCCCACGTCCGCCGTGGCGGCCGCGTGCTCGGCATCTGCGCCGGCTATCAGATGCTCGGCCGCTTGGTCCTCGATCCCGACCGAATCGAAGGCCACCAAGCCAGCGCCAGCGGTCTCGGACTGCTGGACATCACGACCACCATGACAGGTAACAAACAACTTCGCGCAATCACTGGCGTCGACGTTGTTACCGGCTCACCCATCAGCGGCTACGAAATGCATCTCGGCGTGTCCACCGGGCCCGCGGCCTCGCGCCCCTTTATCCGTTTTGAGGACGGTGCAACGGATGGCGCCGTTTCCTCCGACGGTCGCACTCTCGGCTGCCACGTACACGGCCTGTTCCACGCCCCAACATTCCGAGCGGCCTTCCTCGCCACTTTCGGCGCCACATCCAATCAGGAGGACTACTCGCTTCGAGTCGAGCAGTCGTTGGATGCCGTCGCCGCGAGTTTGGAGCAAGCGCTCGATGTCGACAGGCTTGCGAGCATCGCGCAGCTCGAGTTGTAACTGCCGCCTTAAACCCTTTCGTTGCTCGCCGCGTCGAAACGCGTATGAGCACACATCGACGAGCGTCGAGCAGATTCGGCCGGCATGGTCTCTGCCTTGGGTCGGTTTTGATTGCGTTGATTGCGGCTCCGGCGTTCGCCGTGGACATCGACGGTCGGGTCGGTCCCGACGAATGGCGAGACGCTCAGCACATCACCGACTTCCGTAAAACGCAGCCACTCAACGGTGAGCCCGCGACGCTGGCCACGGAAGCTTGGATTCTGGCCACGCCAGATGGCCTCGCAGTGGCGTTCCGCAATTCCCAGCCACCTTCTGTGCCTCGCACCCAGCAACGCGTGCAGCGGGATTTCGAGGAACAGGTCGACCGCATCAACGTCATGATCGACTTCGACGGCGATCACCGCACCGGCTACAACTTCACCGTCAGCTCCACCGACGGGATCTACGACGCCATTGTCACCAACGAATCCGTGTTCAACGCGGATTGGGACGGCAACTGGCGCCACGCTGTCGGCAACGACGCGGACGGCTGGAGCGTCGAGGTGCTCATTCCATGGCATATCGCCCCGATGCGAGAGAATAGTGGCGAGGTACGCACACTCGGGATCTACCTCGATCGCATCGTCGGGGCTACCGGGGAGCGGGTGGCATGGCCGCTGGCGAGCTTCGAACGTCCTCGCTTCATTTCCGATTTCGCGCCGATCCAAGTCACCAGCTTCAATCAATCGTTGCTAGCCATCACCCCTTACGCGTCGAGCCTGTATGACGTGGTCGGCTCGGATAACGAGTTCGATGGCGGCGTCGACTTGTTCTGGAAGCCCAACGGACAGTTTCAGCTGACCGCGACCGCGAATCCGGACTTCGGCCAGGTGGAAAGCGACGACCTGGTGGTGAACTTCGACGCCACCGAGGTTTTCATCAGCGACAAGCGGCCGTTCTTCACCGAGAACCAGGGCATCTTCGAATTCACCACGCCGTCCGACTTCAGCCAGCTGTTATACACGCGACGCATCGGCGGTCCGACCGATGACGGCGCCGGCGCGGCCGATATCACGGGCGCGCTGAAATTGAACGGCAGCCTCGGCGCCACCAAGTACGGCGTGTTCGCAGCCGAAGAAGCCGATACGGTCGGCCGATCCTTCAGCGCAATGCGCCTGGTGCGTGACTTCGCCACTCAGAATCTCGGCGTGCTCGCAACGCGCGTGGAGCGGCCATTCCTGGACAGAACGGCCACCGTCGTGGGCATCGATCACAACTGGCGACCGACTGCTCGTTGGAACGTGCGCACACGCCTCATCGGCAGCGACATCGATCAGAACGGCAAGAGCACCACCGGCGACGGCGCCACGGTGTGGGCAGACTACGAGATGGATCGTGGCTGGCGCCAGCAATGGATCGCCATGCACTTCGCCAACGATCTGCAGATCAACGACGCCGGCTATCTGGATCGCGCGAGCACCAACTACGCGCACTGGCAGATCAATCGTCGCTTCACCGAGTTGCCAATCGATTCGCGTTACATGTCGAAGGATTGGCGCTGGCGCGTGAGCAGCTCCTACAACGATCGTGGGCAGCTGCTGAATCATCGTTTCCGCATCAGCCGCGACAGCAAGCTTCGTAACGGCAGCACCGAATACGGGGTGTTGAACATCAACAGCGCGGGCATCGACGATCTGCTCACCCGCGGTCACGGCCCGGTGAAGCTGCCGCCCAGTTTCGACAGCTACTTCGAATTCGTGCGACCCAGAATCGGCAACTGGTCGTACTTGCTCGAGCTGGAGGCTTTCAGCGGCGGGCTGGCCGGGAACGACCAGGTTGGCTACACCGTGAACTTCGAGCCGGCCTATTTCATCAGCGATGCGTTCAATGTTTATGTCGGGCTGTATGTCGAGAGCAACCCGGACTGGCTGGTGTGGCAACGAGAGAATCTCATCGGCAGTTTCGACGGCGAGGAATCGCATCTCAACACCGGCTTCAACTGGATCATCAGCAACCGCCAGGAACTGCGCCTGCGCCTGCAGGCCATCGCCGTCGACGCCGACGTTCGGCGCGGCTATCGGGTGGATCTCTCCGGCAACGCCGTGCCCGTCGATGAAACCGTCGACGATTTCACCGTGCGCAATCTCGGTGTGCAGCTTCGCTATCGATACGAGTTCGCTCCGCTTTCCTTTCTGTACATAGTCTACGGTCGTGGCGGTTATGAGCAGGCAAACGGTCGCGACGACTCGGCGGGGCTGCTCCGCGACTCCTTCAGCCTGCGCGATGACGAACAGTTGCTGGTGAAGCTCAGCTATCGATTCGAATCGTAATGTATCGTCTCGGCGCGCCTGCGGTGCAGACCGCACGACAGCGTTCTTGTTCGCTCGCTGAAGGCTGACTAACATGAGGTAGATCGCTGCAAGGAGAGCTTCACGATGGTCAGGCTATTTTCCACGCGGCAGGACATGCTCTCGCTCGCCGGAGCTTTTGCTCTGTCGTTCGGTCTCGCAGCAATCCCTGTTACATCTGTCGGGGCGCAGGGATCTGCAAAGACCGCGAACAGCAGTTGGGTGGTGCCGCGCACCGCTGACGGAAAGCCGGACCTCCAGGGCAACTGGAGCAACGAAACTCAGACACCCCTCGAGCGGCTGGGCAATCATGGGCTCACGCTGAGCGAGGAGCAGGCAGGCGCGCTTGAGCAGCGTGCTCAGCTTGTCGCGGAGTTCCGCGACCGGCCCAGTGACCCCAACGCTCCGCCGCCATCGAAGGGAGGCGATGCGGGATTGGCGCCGCCAGGCGAAAAAACATTCGTCGAGCGGATTGCCGAGGCGGCGGGCGGCGCAGTGGGCGGCTACAACGGCTTCTGGCTCGATCCGGGAAACAAGGTCATCCGCATCGACGGTGTCGCGCGCAGCTCCATTATCGTCGACCCCTCCAACGGCCGCATTCCTCCACTGACCGCCGAGGCCAAACAGCGGGTGGCGCAGCGCATGGCGCTGATGAAGCAGTTCGGCGAGTTCGACCACCCGGAGATCCGGCCGCTGGGCGACCGCTGCATCACTTCATTCGGCTCGAATGCCGGGCCGCCGATGCTCCCGAACTATTTCTATAACAACAACTACACCATCGTTCAGACCCGCGATCACGTCATGATCATGACCGAAATGAACCATGACGCCCGCATCATCCGCTTGAATGCAGAGAAGCACGCGCCCGCGCAGGTGCGCCCGTGGTTTGGTGATTCGATCGGACATTGGGAGGGGGACACACTCGTTGTCGAGACGACGAACATCCATCCCGCACAACTGGCGCAGACCTCGCCGCTGTGGGCCTATCGGGGCGCGTCCGATCAGTTGAAAGTCACCGAGCGGTTCACTCGAACGGGGCCAAACGTCTTGCTGTACCGATTCACGGTCGAGGATCCATCGACGTTCACCGCGCCGTTCAGCGGCGAGCTGCCATTCAATCGCATCGACGAGCTGATCCATGAGTATGCATGTCACGAGGGGAACTATGCGCTCCCGGGCATCCTGGCTGGTGCTCGCGCGGAGGAACAAGCTGCGGCGGAGAAGACATTGTAGCTGTTAGCGACTTAGTGTTCGTGACCGTGCCCATCAACCCGATGCGCTTCGTAGTGCTCGCGAAGTAAGTCACCGCCGAAGTCACGCTCCAAGTCTCGCCAGACACTGTGGATGTGATTGGCGTTGTTCTGCGTGTTGTCGTACTCGATGAGGACGGTTGGGCCATGCACTCGATAATAGTGCGGCTTGCCCGGTTCCAGACTGCCGGCCCATCCGAAGTGCAGCTTATCGAAGCCGGCGCGTTCGATGCGATCGAGCTGCTCTCGTGCAGCACTTTCCGTCATGCGATCCGCGTACACGCGCAGTAGCTTGCGCAATTGCGCTTGCTCCGACTGAGACATCTCACCTGCCGCAAGTCCTTCGATATTCAGCGAACGCACCTTTGGGTCATTACGCGTGATGATGTCCGCGAAAGCCTTGTCGGAAAGCATCGCGCGGGCGCGTCGTGCCTCCGGCAACATGCGTATCAAATCGCGCGCCAAATCTTCTTCCGCCGCGAGCAATCGCAGACCAGCTTTTGGACCGTTCGGCACGCGGGCAGGGTTTGAGCCCATGAACAGCGGCGCCACGACTTGAGTTTGGCCGTCGACGTAAGTCGCGTTGACGGAAAGATGATGCCCTTCGAATCGCCATGCCCAAGGCGCGCGCGGCCCGGGTTCCCCAAACACCGCGGTGTAGTACAGCCCCGGATCGCGTCGCGGGTTTCCTTCGATCTCCGCCAGGATCGTTTCGTGCTGCACGATCTCTTTCGCTAACTGCACGCCTGTGGGGCTCAGCGCGGAACTCAGCAATGGATCGATCAACGTTTTCTGTTTTGCATCGAGGTCCGCCAGCGGGACGCCGGCGCGTCTGGTGGGGACGTAGTTCCAGTTGGTGCGCTCCGACGATTCGAATGTCAGCTGAGCTTGCGTTCGCTTGGCTTCCGGCAACGATTCCAGCAGCGCGCTCGCAGCCGCCGCTCCGGAAGACTCCCCGCTACCACCGTCATTATCCATCTTCGCGTGACTCGACATGAGGACGGCTCCCAGACTGATGAAGACCACGGTGCCGCCAGCGAGCCAGGCGGATGTCGACCGGTTGATCGCGAGTCGGTGGGTCATGTGGAGGCCTCATGCGCGAGATTCCTCAACTGGCTGGCAGCTCGACACGAAGAGCGCCTCGACCGCCATAGTAGCGCGCTATCCCCGGAACGCGCAGCTTGGCAGACCGATCTTGGCCGCCGCTGTGCGAGAAACACTACGCTCAGCTGTCCTATTCCTCTTCGGGGTCGAAAATCTCCTCAATGGGCTTGCCGAAAACGCGCGCGATCTTGAATGCCAGCGGCAGGCTAGGATCATACTTCCCCGTTTCCAGGGCGTTGATCGTTTGCCGCGAAACATCGGTGCGTGCAGCGAGATCTGCCTGAGACCACTGCCGCTCGGATCGTAAGTCACGCAGCCGGTTCTTCATCGGTGCCGGTACGCGACGATGAAAGAACCGATCGCCCACCCTAAACCGAGCGGAACCGTCACAAGTATCATCGGTAGATTCGGAGCTCCGACTTGCTCGATCACGTGATATCCCATGCAAAAAACAAAGGCCGCAGCGAAGCCGGTGGCGATGCCGTGGAGCTGCACCTTTTGCATGAATTCATCTGCTTCGCGGATAAACCTGATGTTTGCGAGCAGTGCGGGAACGCTGAGAACGATCGGAACGATCGCCAATAGCCAGGTGAACGCGCCTGGAAGCTGCGGATATGCTTCGAGCGCACTCCTCACTGCGGCAAAGCCGGCGAACCAGATCAAGCACCAAATCCATACGGACCGAATATTGCGTTGTTCCGTTTTCGTCTGACCGCGAATCATCAATGCCGCTTGCCACCAGGTCACTCTGTCGACGCTGGGATTCATTGAGCCGCTCATGGACCGCCTCCGCTGCTTTGTCAAGGTTGCTTTACAGTCGTGACTGTATGACTCCCTGATCCGGTTGTCAACTTTGCTTTACATCCGCGTGCCACCTTGCGGCTGAGATCACGGCTGTTCGCAACCCTGCTGACGGCGAGGCGCCGATCGAGTGCAGTTGAATAGACGCGTTAATCACTCGCTCAATCAACCGACCGATGCACGACGCCGTTCGCCGACACACCGCCGCCATTCGCCGGCAATCTCACTTTGCGGTGTAACTGCGGAACAGCCTGCTGTGTCCTAGCAGCAAGCCCCGCAATAACGCGGACATCGCAGAGAAGAGATTCAGGAGGCCGTCATGTTCACCGCCATCAGCAAAGCACAGACCGTCGTCTGCATGTTCCTCTCGGCTGTCATCGTCAGCGGCAGCCTGTCTCTTGGCGCCTTCGCCGCCCACAGCGCGGCGCATGACGGTTACTCGGTGACGATCACTCAGATCAAATAAATGTTCGCCCCCTGCCGGTGTCGCCTTTCATGGCACGCCGGCAGGCTTTGGCGCCACGGCGCTGGGCGCTCTCACCAATCGGCCTCAGGTCAACACGCAAAGGTAACTAGGGACCGCCAATCTGCGCGTTGAGCGAAAGCTGGACGCGCTGCTGCAAGCGCAGGGCAAGGATCCAGCAACGTTCACGTGAATCGCGGCCTGGTGATGTCGGCGCGGTATCGGCGGCAAGCGCTGACCCTGCGGCTTCGCGTCAAGGTATTCGCAAGGAGCACCCAATAGACGGGTGCTCCGCCCACGCGCCCAGGGAGTCGACAACGCCGCCCCATCCGTGCAAGGTTACCCCCGACGACCAACTGACCGAGCACACGACCATGGGCCACCGCCTCTCGAAGATCTACACACGCACCGGTGACGACGGCACGACCGGATTGGGCGACGGCACGCGAGTGGAGAAGACCCACGCGCGTATCGAGGCGTACGGGACGGTGGATGAGGCCAACAGTGCGATCGGGATGATCCTGGCGGTGCCGAATCTGCCGAGCGACGTGGCGGCGGCATTGACGCAGATTCAGCATGAGTTGTTCGATCTGGGCGGCGAGCTGGCGGTGCCGGGGTATCGAGTGATCACGAGCACGCATATCGATCAGCTGGAAGACACGCTGGATCGGTTCAACGAACCGTTGCCGCCGTTGAAGGAATTCATTCTGCCGGGAGGCGGACCGGCCGCGGCCGCGTGTCATCTCGCACGCGCCATCACGAGAAGGGCCGAGCGATGCGCGTGGACGGCGTCGAAGCAGGAAGAGATCGCGCCGGAAGTGACGCGTTATTTGAACCGCCTGTCCGATCTATTGTTCGTGATCGCACGCGTATTGGCGCGGCATGAGAACGGACAGGAAGTGCTCTGGAAGAAGACGACGCCCGTGGCCGGGACACCGAGCGAGAACAAGAGCTAGTTCAGCGCCACCATACTCACGAAATCATCCTTGGGCGTGATCCGCAGCGTGATCTCCTGCTCGAGCTCGCGAGTCACCACCAGGGTCGCCTCGAAACGATTGACCATCACGGGGCGCACGGTGGCGCCGCCGACCCGCTGGGTCAGCATGAAACTGTGATATGCCCCGGCGTGAGTGGCGGCGAACTGCACCAGGATGTTGATGCCGTCGGCCGAGTCATTGATGCGCTCGTCACAAATGACCAGGAACGCCTGATCGGCCGGCACCGCGTGAAAAGCGCCCGCGCTGCGCAGCTCGCCAAGAAAATTGCAGATCTGGCTGGTGACGCGCATCCAGGTACGCGGGCCATTGGGCTGACCGGCGCACCAGCGGGTGCCACGTTCGATGGCGTTGATGACGAACAGCGAGAAACGTCGCTGGGCCAGATACGACCAGTCGGAAGAGGCGCTCGCCCCGCATGCCAGCGTCCGCAATGCGGGCCATTCGCGCTCCGGATTGCGAACCGACTGCAGGACATTGACGCCGTGTGAAGCGAGCAACCAGCGGTCGGAGCTGCTCACATCCTTGGCGAGCTTGGCGCTGGACCGCAGGATCGGTTCGGGCTCCCGCTCGGAGAGCGCCGCCGCTACCGCCTCACCCGATCGCGATAGCAGCCCGGCCACCGCCCCGCCGTTGCCGAAAACCTCGGCGCGCCCCCGCAACCGATCCATCGCAGAGATTCTCGGGAAGAACATCAGCGCATTGTCACTTCGAAAATCGAGCGCCTTGAGCGCTCGAATGGCCGCGGCCGCGCTGTCCCAGGAGGACGGCGGATCGACGATGAGCATGGCCCGTTTGTCACGACAAAACCGCGCCGCGACCAGCAAGGTGCTGACCCCCACATCGACGGTGCGGGCCAGCGGCGGGATATAGACAAACGCCAGATCGTCGACGCTTTCCAGAGCAAACAAACCGGCGCCCCGGGCGGCCGAGCCGATCACGTCATAGTCGGACACAGGCTTGCCATCGTCACCGTCCGGATTGGAGCTGACGTAGCCCACGGGCAAGTTGGTGCCAGGCATGAGGGTCCGGTCCGGGCGCGACAGCGGCACATCGCCGCGCACCCGCATCAGATCGGACTCGATCAGCACGTTGGAAACAAAGCGCGGCGACTGCGGATCGACCGACAGCCCACGAAACGTTTCCTGCTCCTCGACTCGCTCGGATCCGGGCGAACGTACGCGTTGAATCACCAGATTGAAGGTCTGCTGGTCCGCGCTGGGAATATTGTCGTAATCGACCGAAGCGCGCAGGAACTCGCGTGTGCCGGGCGCTTTGGCCTCCAGCCGCAGGGTCTCACGACCGCACTTGAGCGACAGCGTAACTGGCATGGCCCCGTTCGCGACGCGAACCACAACCGCCTGCCGACCGCCCTGCTCGAAGAAATGCTCGACCGCGTAAGACAGCGGGCTCGGTTGCCACAGCCCGCCGAAATGCTGCTGAAAATCGGCGAAGCTGCGGACGATGATGGGCTGATGAAGTGGACCGCGCAGCGTCCGCCCGACGAACGCCGTCAGCTGCGCGCTGGCGCGCGCAATCGGTTGCTCCGCACTCGATGTAGCCGCGAACTCGATACTCGCGAGCGATGGCTCCAGCACCGTACCTCCCCAGGTGTGTGCGGGGCGTAAGTTATCACAGCTATTGACAGGTTAAAGAGAATTCGCGGCGAAAGTATCGCAAGCCTGCACCGAGCCGCTCTCGAACCCGCGTTTGAACCATCGCACGCGTTGTTCCGAGCTGCCATGTGTAAACGACTCCGGCGCTACGTAGCCGCGCGACTGCTTCTGCAACCGGTCGTCGCCGATGGCGGCGGCGGCATTCAAACCTTCTTCGATATCACCTTGCTCGAGCAGTTGACGCGAGCGATCGGCGTTGTGCGCCCAGATGCCAGCGTAACAATCGGCCTGCAGCTCCTGCCGCACCGACAGCGCATTGGCTTCCGCCTCGCTCGCTCGCTGCCGTGCTGCCATGTTGCGTTCTGAAACACCCGTGAGCGTCTGCACGTGATGCCCGATCTCATGCGCGACGACATAGGCCTGCGCAAAGTCGCCGGGCGCGCCGAAGCGGCTCTGCAGTTCCTGATAGAAGGACAGATCGATATAAACCTTGCGATCGCCCGGGCAATAGAACGGCCCGACCGCCGCCTGCGCGAACCCGCAAGCGGACTCGACCGCGCCGGAGAACAACACCAGCTTGGGTTGCTCGTAGGTGCCGCCGGCCTGATTGAAGATCTGGCCCCACGTTTGCTCGGTGTCGGCGAGCACCACGCCGATGAATTCACGCAGCTGCGCTTCTTCCGGGCTCTCGTTATAAGGCACTTCTTCGGAGGTGGGCGCCGAAGGCTGAACGCCCTGCAGAACGATCGAGGGGTCCTGCCCGAAGTAGATGGCGACCAGCGCCAGCAGGATGGTGCCGATGCCGATGCCGCCGGCCCGTCCGTAACGAACGCCACGCCGGTCTTCGACATTCGAGCTACCTTGTCGGCCTCGCCAGCGCATGAGGTCACTCCGCCGAGATCAGTGTCGGTAGAGGGTATACGGATTGGGACGCGAAGTGTTCCGGCGAGCGCCGCGATGGCTGAAGTTATGCGGCGGCGACCAGCCCCTTGCCGCCAGCCGTGCCGACCAGGTTCGAGTAGAGATCGGCCATGCGCGATGCCATCGCGCCAGCAGACCAGGTCGCGGCATAAGCCCGCGCTTCCACTGACATCGCGCGCCGGCGAGCGGGATCGTCGAGCAGCTCGACCACCAGATTCGCGAAGCCCACTTCGTTATCCGGCGCGACCCGCGCACCGCGTTCCGGTTTCACGATATCTGCCGTTCCCATGTACGCAGTAGAAACGACCGGCGTGCCGCAGGCCATCGCCTCCAGCAGCACCAGGCCCTGCGTCTCCGTCTTGGACGAAAACACGAACAGATCGCCGGAGCTGTAGCAATCGGGCAGCTCTCGCTCCCGCGACAAATAGCCCACGAAGCGAACATTGGCGGAGAGCTGCAACGATTCGACAGATGACTTGCAGTGCTCCAGCGCCGGCCCTTCCCCTGCCACCACCAGCATGGTCTCGGGCTTGAGTTTCACCACACGAACAAACATTCGCAGCAGGAAATCGATGTTCTTCTCATGAGCGATGCGCCCGACGTGAACCAACGTGGGACGGTCCAGCGCAATCCCGAGCCGCTCCCGAAAACGACGGCCATCGCCATCGGCGAAGCGCTCCATCTCCATGCCGGTGGGAATGATGTGCATGGGACAACGAACGCCATAGTCCTCGAGCGCCCGCTGCATGGCCTGCGAAGGCACCACCAGCGCGTCGAGCGCCGAACATTGGGAAACGGTGAAACGTCGCGCGACAAAGCGCATCAACGACCGCGGGACCAACGGCACGTAGTGATGCAGATACTCTTCGAAGTAGGTGTGATACGTCTCGATCACCGGCACGCCCAGCTCCCTGGCGACACTGACTCCGTAGTAGTGGGCGAGGAATGGCGTCTGGATGTGCACCAGATCGAAACCGCCGCGCTTGAGCTCCGGCCGCAACGCGCGCAGCGCGCTTTGTTTCATGATGCGATCTTCGGGATCGCGCGGCAAATACCGTGATCCGACGCGGATAATGGGTTCCTGCCCCGCGTCCGAATACTGCAGCGGGTACTCGGGGGCGACCAGCACGGTTTCGTGCCCGGCTGCGTGCAGGCCACGACGAAATGTCTGGATCGAGGTGGAAACGCCGTTGATGCGCGGAAAATAAACATCCGAGATCATCAAGATGCGCATGCCAGCACTCGCAAGGAATGATGGCCGGCAGCCTAGGGCGTTTCGATGACGGTTCTGTGAATGCGCCCTGGAATTGCGCCCCGAAATGTGTCCGGAGCAAAAAAAACGGCGACCGGATGTGAAACCCGGCCGCCGTCGTAGAGGAACTCCTTAGCCTGTTAAGCCGCCTGGCGCAGAGCCGCGATGCGCTCTTCCAACGGCGGATGCGTCATGAACAGCCGGGACAGAGCGCCGGGCGCCTTGTCGGTGCTGATGCCGAACGCCTGCATCGAATCCGGCAGCGGCGCGGAATGCGCGTTCCGCAAACGCTCCAGCGCGCCGATCATGTTGTTGCGACCGGCCAGCTGCGCGCCACCCGCGTCGGCACGGAACTCGCGATAACGCGAGAACCACATCACGATCATGCTCGCGAGAATGCCCAGCACCACCTGCGCGATCAGCGTCGTGATCAGGAACGCCGGCCCATGCCCGCGCTCGGTCTTGAACACCACGCGATCGACCGTGTAACCGATGACACGCGACAGGAACACGACAAACGTATTCACCACGCCTTGGATCAAAGTCAGCGTCACCATGTCGCCGTTCGCGACGTGACTGACCTCATGCGCGAGCACCGCTTCCGCCTCGGACTTGGACATGCCACGCAGCAGCCCGGTGCTTACCGCCACCAACGCATTGTTGCGATTCGCGCCGGTGGCGAAAGCGTTCATTTCCGGCGCGTCGAAAACGCCGACTTCCGGCATGCCGATGCCGGCCGCCTGCGCCTGTTTGCGCACGGTCTCGACCAGCCACGCCTCCTCGGCATTGCGCGGCTGCTCGATCACCTGGACGTTCATCGAACGCTTGGCGATGAACTTGGACATGGCCAGGGAGATCAGCGAGCCGGTGAAGCCGACCACCGCCGAGAAGATCAGCAGGCTGGTCAGATCCAGGCCCGTGCCTTGCTCGTTGAGAATGCGATCCACGCCGAGCAGGCGCAGCGTGACGCTCAGTACCAGCAGGATGGCCACGTTGGTGGCGACGAACAGGAATATGCGCTTCATAAGTGACTCGAGCTTCCGAGGATCGATTCCCTCAAAACACCAGTTGAACTACCTCAAACGACAATTGATCGGACAGGAAACATCGAACGCAGCAAACCTGCGCACGATATGCGGCCGGGCGCGTCCCGCTTCAAGCGGGCGCCCGGTCGCAACAAACGGGAGGATTCAGGAGCCGCTGGCGGCGCCAGCAGGCTTGGCGGCAGTTTTTTTGCCTTTGGGCGGCGTCTTCTTGGGCAACGGCAGGCCGTTGCGCACCGCTTCGAATTCTTCGGCGAGGAACAGGCCTTCCTCGGTGTAATTCCAGGTCGCACCCTCCGGCACGCGATTCTCGACGTGTCGGGCCTTGGCGAGGTAGCCATCGATGGTCACATTCTGGCGCGACACCGGCATGGCGATGCCACGCGGCTGGGCGACGATCTGGTTGAGCAGCTCGAGGTCGACAGTGGCGCCGTGCTCCTGCAGCTTCTGCGACAGCTCCTCGCTCACTGCGGTGGTGAGCAGCGCTTCGGCGCTGTTGGGATGCTCGCGCTCGTCGTCCTCCAGCACCGGGAACGCCTGCACATACATCGCGTCGTTGCGCCAGCCGAACACGAACGGCTGATTGACCACGGTCACCTTGGTGCCGACCGGAATCTGGTCGTACAGATCCGCAATGTCTTCAGGATAGAAACGAATGCAGCCATGGCTGGAGCGCATGCCCACGCCATACGGCTTGTTGGTGCCATGGATCAGGTAGCTCGGCCAGCCGAGCACCATCTTGTACGCACCCAGCGGATTGTCCGGCCCCGGCGGCACGCGAGCCGGCAGCGGATCGCCCGCTTCCTTGTGCTCCTTGCGCACCGACAACGGCGGCGTCCAGGTCGGGTTCTTTTGTTTACTGACGACTTTGGTGGAGCCTACGGGCGTCTGCCAGCCCACCTTGCCGATGCCGATGGGATGGGTGATGACGGTGCGCAGCCCGTCGTCCACCTCGCCCTTCTTCAGCTTGGGCTTTTTCGGGAAATAAAACACGCGCAGCTGTGCAAGATTTACCACCAGGCCTTCACGCGGCCCTTTGGGCAACACGAACTGAGTGGGAATCACGATCTCGCGGCCCACGCCCGGCAGCCACGGATCCACACCGGGATTGGCGCGGAGGATCTCTTCGTAACCGATGTTGAAGCGCCGTGCGATGTCGGGGAGCGTGTCCTCGCCCTGCACGTGCGTGATCTGAATCTCGCCCACCACTTCGTCGTGCTCGGGATCGAAGCGGAATTTATGCATCGCCAGCGGGGCCTGAATCGGCGGCGGTGCGGGCGGAGGCGGCTCGGTAGGCTCGGCCTGCCGGGTGACTTGACAACCGGCGGCCACCAGGGCCGCGGCCAGCAAAACGACGCGGCCAAGCACGGGACGGATCGACAGATTCATGGGGGTACTTATTACCTTATTGGCCCACGGTTTTCCATTTCGAAACGTTGCCAGCCGCGGTTGCGTCGCTCAGGCGTCGGCATCCGCAGACATCACAGAATCACGGGACGATCGGGCAACTCGTTGCGGTCGCCCTCAGGAAAATGGCGCGCAATCAGCGCCCCGGTCGCCTGGATGCCGCTGATCAGCGCTTCGGCCGCCTGGCCCTGCCTGAACAGCTGCTCCATGCGCTGACACACCTCGGTCCATTCCTGACTGCTCACCCGGCCGTTGAGACCACGATCGGCGACGATCTCGACATCGTGATCGGCCCACAGCACATAGATCAGCACGCCGTTGTTTAGTTCGGTGTCCCACACGCCGAGTTGCGCAAAGGCCTGCAGCGCTCGCTGCCGTGGCGTCACGTCTCTGAACAGCTCGGCCGGATCGAGGCTCGCCTCCAGGGCGATGCGGATCTCGCCGCCGTGCGTCTTCTCGGTGTCGGTAATTGCCTTCGCTATCGCAGCCAGCGCGGCCTCGTCGAACGCGCGACGCAGGTTTCGCTGAGGCATGAACAGATGTCGGGTGAGTCGGCCGAAGTTCATTGTTTGTTCACCAACGACCGGAAGCGCCACCACCGCTGAAGCCGCCACCACCGCCGCTCCAACCGCCGCCGCCACCGAAGCCACCGCCAAATCCGCCGCCCCAGCCGCCACCGCCCCAGCCGCCGCGCCGATTGGTCCAGCCGCCACCGCCGCCGAAGCCGCTCAGCAACGCGAACAGGAACGCGAGCACGCCCGCGCCGATCGCAACCCCGACCAGACTGGTGACGATCCACATCAGAACACCAGCGATGCCCGCCGTCGCGCCCGCGCCGAGGACCCGGCCAAACATGGCGCGCAATATTCCGCTGCCGACGAAAACAAACATCAGCAGCAACGGCAATGCGTTGCCGATGCTGCCCACACCTTGGGGCCGCGTCGAGCGCCGCTCGGCCTCGGGGAGCGGCTCGCCTTCGATCAAAGCCATGATGCGGGTGAGCGCAGCGTTGATGCCGCCCCCGAAATCGCCTTCGCGGAAGTGCGGCACGATGACCTGAGAGATGATGCGATTGGCGATCACATCCGGCACCGCGCCTTCCAGGCCCGTGCCCACCTCGATGCGCACCGCGCGATCGTTCTTCGCGACCAGCAGAATCAAGCCGTCGTCAGGCGCCGCCCGGCCGATCTTCCAGGCGTCGGCGACGCGAATGGAATATTCCTCGATCGTTTCCGGTTGCGTGGTCGGGACGATCAGCACAGCGATCTGGCTGCCCTTCTGCGCTTCGAATTCGCGCAGCCGGCTTTCCAGCGCCGCCTTTTCCTGCGGACTGAGCGTCTGCGTGAGATCGGTGACTGGCGAAGTCAGCGGCGGCACGGGAACAGGCGCATCCTGCGCGCGTGCCGCCACTGCGATCAGCAGAGCCACCAGCAGCAGCCAGGGCAGCAGGACGGCCTGCGGCGCCAGCATGCGACCGCGACCGGAATTCACGAGAGCGATCATTTAGGTGAGGCTGGCTCTGCCGTTGAAGGCGGGCTCAGCCCGCCTTCTCGACTTGAGGCGGCGTCGATTGCTGCTGCGGCCCCGATTCCATGCGGCCGAAGTCCACCTCCGGCGGCCGCGCGATCTCGCGCTCGTTTTCCACCGAGAAATTCTGTTTGGTGTCGTGACCGAACACTTTCGCGGTGAGATTGGTCGGGAACGAGCGGACCGTGACGTTATAGGTCTGCACCGCCTCGATGTAACGTTTGCGCGCCACCGCGATGCGGTTTTCGGTGCCTTCCAGCTGGGCGCGCAGATCGTCGAAGCCAGAAATCGACTTCAACTCCGGATAGCGCTCCACCACCACCATCAAGCGCGACAGCGCCTGGCTCAACTCGCCCTGCGCGGCCTGCCATTGCTGGAAAGCCTGCGGGTTGTTGATCAGCTCCGGCGTGGCTTGAATCGAAGTGGCCCGGGCCCGCGCTTCCACCACACTGTCGAGAATGTCCTTCTCGGCCTGCACCGCGCCTTTGACGGTGTTCACCAGATTCGGCACCAGATCGGCGCGGCGCTGGTATTGGTTCAGCACCTCCGACCAAGCCGCAGTCACCTGTTCGTCCTGCTGTTGCAGCCGGTTGTAACCGCAGCCAGTCAACAGCATGCCGAGCAGGACCAGCACACCAACGCGCAGGAAATGCATGACGGAGCCCTTCTATTCAGAACGATCGTGTAATCGTGGCCATGACCGGGCGCCGCCTGGCGGTGCCCGACTCGTCAGCGAAACCGCCCGAAATGGGTGAGAGTTCCGCCGACAGCGACTGTTAAATTGGGGAAATCGGCGGACGGTTTCAAGTCACCGCCGGTGAATGGCTGCCATCCACCGGCGTGTGCCCTGCAATTGTGCGTCGGCGGGTCACCAGATGCGGACGCGGTCCTCGGGCGCTTTGTACATCTTGTCGCCCGGCTTCACGTCGAAAGCCGCGTGGAATTCCGGCAGGTTGGACACCACGGCGTTGGTCCGGTACTCGCTCGGACTGTGCGGATCCGTCAGCAGCCGGCGCCGCAATTCATCTTCGCGATACTTGCGCGCCCAACCCTGGGCCCAGCCGATGAAGAAGCGTTGCTCGCCGGTGAAACCATCGATCACCGGCGCCGGCTTGCCGTTCAGCGACAATTGCCAGGCGCGATAGGCCATGGCCAGGCCGGCGACATCGGCGATGTTCTCGCCCATGGTGAGATCGCCATTCACGAACAGCCCCGGGATCGGGCTCAACGCGCTGTATTGCTCGCCGAGCTGCTTGGCGCGACGCGTGAACTCGGCATTGTCTTCCGGCGCCCACCAGTCGTTGAGATTGCCCGCGCCGTCGTAACGCCGTCCCTGATCGTCGAAGCCGTGACTGATTTCGTGACCGATGACCGCACCGATCGCACCGTAGTTGATGGCGTCGTCCGCGGCCACGTTGAAGAACGGCGGCTGCAGAATCGCCGCAGGGAACACGATCTCGTTGCTCGGCGGATTGTAGTAAGCGTTCACCGTCTGCGGCGTCATGAACCACTCGGTGCGATCGATGGGCCCGCCGAGCTTGGCCAGATTGCGTTCGAACACCACCGTCGCGGCGCGCATCTCGTTGCCGACCAGGTCGTCGCGGCGAATCTCGAGCCTGGACCAGTCGCGCCATTGCGAGGGATAGCCGATCTTGGTGGTGAAGCGCTCGAGCTTGGCATGCGCCTTTTGTTTGGTGGCCGGCGTCATCCATTCGAGCTGATCGATGCCCCGGCGATACGCGTCCAGCAGGTTGCCAACCATCTCATCCATGCGTCGCTTGGCGTCCGGGCTGAAGTGACGCTCGACGTAGATCTTGCCGACCAGATCGCCGACCGCGCCGTCGACGGTATCGACCGCGCGCTTCCAGCGTGGCTTCTGCTCTTCGATGCCAGAGACGGTGCGCTGAGTGAAGTCGAAATGCAGCTGCGCGAACTTCTCGGGCAGATCGGGGGCGTAGGCGCTCAGCAGTTTGTAGCGGAAATAGCCACGCCAATCCTCGACCTTGGTGGTAGCGATGACTTTGCCGAGCGTCTCGAAGTAGCTGGGCTGCACCACCACCAGCGCCTGCGTCTTGTCGACGGGGATCTGCGCGCCAGCGAAGAACGCATTCCAGTCGAAGCCCGGCATGAGCTTGGGCAACTCGGCGAGCTGGTAGCGGTTGTATGTTTTCTGAGCGTCCCGATTCTGCACGCGAGTCCAATGTGACTTGGCCAGTTGCGTCTCGATCGCGAAGATTTTCGCCGCGACCTGCTCGGCCTTGGGCGTGTCGGCGGCAGCGAGCAGGTCCTTGACGTAGACCTGGTACTTTTCGCGGATGCCCTTCAGGCGCGCATCCTCGGACAGGTAATAGTCGCGATCCGGCATGCCCAGACCGCTTTGCGCGATGACGCCGGTGTACTGGCTGGAATTCTTGCGATCGATCGAAACGTAGTACGCGAACGGATGCCGGACGGAGATGCGCTGGATGTAGCCGATGTAACGAGCGACATCCTGCTTGCTGTTGAGCTCGTCGATGCGTTTCAGCTCGCCCGCGAGCGGCGTCAGGCCGCGCGCCTCGACGGTGGCTTCATCCAGAAAGCTTGCATATAAGTCGCCAACCTTCTGCGTGTCCGAGCCCGCAGGCGCGTCGGCTGCGGCCGCTTCTTCTAGAATGGCTTTCAGATCCTGCTCGGCGCCGTCTTCCAACAGCGAGAACGCGCCGTAATTGGAACGATCGGCAGGAATGGTGGTGCTGGCCAGCCACTGGCCGTTCACGAACCGATAAAAATCATCCTGCGGTCGGACGGCTCTATCCAGGTTAGATAAATACACACCGGAGCGCATCGTCGCAGCGGCAGGCGCGGCGGCTTGCGAAGCGTCTTGCGGTGATGTCGAACAAGCGCTGAGGAGCAGGGCGCAGCTGAATGCGGCAAGCAACGGTTTGGTGTTCATGCTGCGATCATAAACCGCCAGCGGATTCTGGAGGTCCTACTTAACCCTGCGCATGCGAACGGGCGTGCCGTACTCGCGTCAGTGCGCCCTGCCCACGCGCAGGTGAAGCGGCCAGGTCACTTCTCTCGGCGCCACCGGTGAGCCCCAGCACGGCGCCATCTCTGCCCGCAGGGCAGGCAGCGGGTCCTGCCCTGTCGCGCGCTTGTAGCGCTGCACGGCCGACCAGGTGCCGAGATAGCCGATGAGACTGTCCAGGTCCCATTCCAGATGCAGCTCGAACTGCGGCGCGTTGATCTCCTGCATCGGAAACGGCAGATCCCGATACGCGCTCTCGACCCAGCGTCGCTCGGGCGGCCAGTAGCTGCCGACGATGTCGCTGTAGAAGTGCTTCACGATGGGGTCAATCTGCGGGTCCACATAGGCCAGGCCGTAGGTCCACAGGGCCAAGGCGCCATCGGGTTTCAACACACGTTTCATTTCGGGATAGAAGCGTGCGTGGTCGAACCAATGCGCAGCCTGTGCGGCGACGACGAGGTCGACAGTATGGTCGTGCAACGCTGGCTGCTCGGCGAGGTTGGCGATGTATGCAACGTTCGGATGCTCCGCCGCGCTCTGCAGTTGCGAGACGCTGCCGTCGCTCGCGACCACCAGCGAGAAATGTTTCGCCAGGCCGACGGCGGCCTGGCCGCTGCCGGTGGCGAGGTCGAGCGCGACCTCCCGATTCGGCGTGAGCGTCGCGAGGTACTCGAACAGCTCGTTCGGATAATCGGGACGATAACGTGCGTACGCGTCGGCGTGACCGGAAAAATGATCTTTGAAACTCATGGCAGCTCCGCGAGGAATCGCTCCAGCGCCGCACGACTCTGCGGTTCGTCGAGCTGCGGCACGTGACCTCGGTTGTCGATCGTCACACCGCGCAGGTTCGGATGCTCGCGCAGCATGCGATCGAAGACTTCCTTCGACAGTACATCGGACAGCGCGCCGCGAATCGCCAGCGTCGGCGTGTTACGCAGCGCGTTGAACGCCAGCCACATTCCCTGCATGGCTCCCGGCGGCGGCACGACAGCGCGCATGGCCTCACCTATTCTCGGGTCGGCGTCGAGTTTCGGGGATCCGGTGC
Source organism: Steroidobacter gossypii (assembly GCF_016801985.1). GTDB lineage: Bacteria > Pseudomonadota > Gammaproteobacteria > Steroidobacterales > Steroidobacteraceae > Steroidobacter > Steroidobacter gossypii. The sequence goes on from NZ_JAEVLS010000005.1 coordinate 526,061, forward strand.
GGTCTTCGCTGTAACTGAGCTTTACGAATTCACGCCACTGCCGGTCTGTGAAATCGGGCAGCGCAGCGGCGAACACCATTTTCATCTGCTCGATCGCCTCATCCCAACTTCTCGGCGGCGGGAATCTTCCCGCGTAGCCTCTGATTCTCGCGGCGCCGACCGGATCGATCTCCGCCCCCACATCGTTGAGCACGACTCCCGCGAACGTCTGCGCACGCACGGCGGCCATCAGCATCGCCACGATCCCGCCCAGCGAGGTGCCGATTGCGATCACGCGATCTGCTCCAATCTCCGCCAGCAAGGACCACATGTCGTCCACGTAAGTCATCGGGTGATAGTTCATCCACATCGAGTCGTACTGCGATTTCCCCCGTCCTCGGAAGTCCGGCGTGATCACTCTCCTTCCCGGCATGATTCGCAGAGCCAGCGCTTCGAAGTCGCGGCAGTTCCTCGTGAGCCCATGCATGCAGAGCACCGGGGTCTTGTTCGCGTCGCCAGGATAGTCGCGGTAGTAAAGCTTCAAGCCATCGCGTGAACGATAGGTGTGCTCGGAGAAGATCGGCATGGCGTCCGCTAGCATACCCGAAGCAAACCGACGCCTCGGCCTTCGGGAGGCAGATGTGTTCTCCCGGCAGATGAGACCAGGAATGTCGGCCCATCGGGCAAAAAAAACCCCGAGCTTGTGGCTCGGGGCAGAGAAGCGGACTTTCTGAAGGGAAGTAAAGCCCGCTAGGGGATTCGAAACATGCTCAAGCAAGCGTCAGTGCAATCGGGACCACTGCAGAACCTTGATATCCTTGGTGTCGCATTCGAAGTTCTTGGCCAGCACCGAGGCGGCTTCCTTGAGGTCGCCACGCAGCAAGGTGCGGTTCACTTCAACGACGCCGCGGAACTCGCTCATGCCCTTGGGAGCCCGTTCCTGCAGTAGAAAGTGCGTGTAGTACTTGATGCTCATGGGACGGCAGATTAAATAGCGCCCCGTTCGGCTACCGTGAAGGATTCCACAGAATTTCCGCCATTTGACGTTATCAGCCACGGCCTTACGAAAGCTTGGCAAACGAGCTCACATGTCCCGTTACCGCCCGCCTCATCACCCATCCAGACAACGCGGTTCAAAGTTCATTACTCCTGTCGGCGCCCAGCGACTCAAGGACGAACTGGACCATCTGTGGCGCGTGTTGCGCCCGCAGGTAACCCAGGCGGTGCAAGAGGCGGCCGCGCAAGGCGACCGCTCCGAGAATGCCGAATACATCTACGGCAAGCGTCAACTGCGTGAAATCGATCGCCGCGTGCGCTTTTTACGTCAGCGCCTCGATGGCATGGTGATCGTCAGCCAGCCGCCGTCGGATTCATCGCGAGTATTTTTCGGGGCCTGGGTGACGCTCGAAGACGACAACGGCGTCGAGAGCGAATACCGCATCGTAGGCCCGGACGAAATCGACGCTGCCAAGGGATATATCAGCATGGACGCACCGCTCGGCCGCACCCTGCTGGGCAAGCGTTTGGACGATGAGGTGCGCGTGGAAGTTCCTGGCGGCGCCAGGACTTATGTCATCACCGCCGTGCGCTACGAGCCATCAGGCGAGTGATGAGAAAAGGGTCCTCAGTCCACCACAGGTTTCCGGACTACAGACCGAACAGCGAGAACAGCCGGCGCACCGGCCCGGCCGCCGCATCCAGGTCGCGCTTGCGCCGCGTGTGCATGCGCTTTTGCAACGTCTCGCGTCGTTGGCTCAACCATTCTTCGCGAGCCGTGCCCGGCGGCGAGTGACGTTTGGCGATCTGCGCTTCGCGGAATTTGCAGAAGTCGCGATACGCCTCCAGATCGTGATGTAGATCTCGACTCACCAGCTCGATCATGATGGCTTGATCGAGCGCCGAGGATGCATCGGCGGCAGGCTCGGTGAAACACGCCAGCGCGTTCACCAGCCGCTGGGAGTCCTCCTGGCTGAGCCGCCATTCCGCGTCGTCCACCATTTCCAGCATCGTGCCGAGGCGCGAGTAACGCTCCTTCACGAAGTCGGCGAGATGCGCCTGCACGCATTTGAGATAGACCTCGCGCGCAGCGGCAACGATGCGCTCGACAGGTTGGGAACGCGCCGCCGACTGCCGCACCTGCGCGACTTCCGCGAGGTGCTGCAGATCGGCGTCGCCAAGCTCGAAGGAGACCCTGATCGTCATGATGTTCCGTATCGAGTACCGCCCCGGGTACAAGGATGTACCCCGCCGCGCACAGCGGCGGGCGAGCGGCAAAAGTCGCGCCTTTTGCCGTCTCGCCACGAGGGTCGTGGCAGGATGCCCGATTCCGAGTTAGACAAGGACGTTCTTGAACTGCCAGGGATCGGTTGTGTCGAGCGCTTCCTGAAACAGCCGATTGCGATCGAACAGCGGCGTCCAGTCGCTGTACTCGCCCACCACCGGGCCGAGATACGGCATGCAGATTTCCAGGTTGCGACGGAAGTCCATTTCGTCCGGCTCGACCACGCCGCGGTTCGGGTTCTCCATCGCCCAGATCATGCCCGACAGCACCGCGACACAGACCTGCAGACTGGTGGCCGTGTTATGCGGCACGAGTTTACGCGCTTCGTCGATCGACAGCTGCGAGCCGTACCAGTACGCGTTCTTCTGGTGACCCGCGAGCAGCACACCGAGCTCGTCGATGCCGCCCGAGAGAATCTCTTCGTTGAGAATGCGCTTGTGATCCTGCAGCCGCCAGTTGCGGCCGGCGAACTCGTGCACCGACATCACTGCGTCGTCGCAGGGGTGATAGGCGTAGTGCACCGTCGGGCGGTACAGGACCTTGTCGCCTTCACGATGCGTGAGGAAGTCAGAGATCGAAATCGACTCGCCGTGCGTGATCAGGAAGCCATGGAAGTGGCCCGCCTTGGGCGTCCACGTGCGCACGCGCGTGGCCGCGCCCGGCTGCATCAGATAGATCGCGCTCTGGCGCCCGAACTCGTGACGACGGCCCTGCGGCGGCAGCTCTTTCTCGTGCGTGCCCCAGCCGAGCTCGGACGGCTGCATGCCTTCGCTGACGAAGCCGTCCACCGACCAGGTGTTGACGAACTCGTTGAGCTTCTTCGGCGTGTTGGCCACCTGCGTGTCGCGCTCGGCAATGTGGATCACCTTCACGCCGAGCTTGGCCGCGAGCGCCGCCCACTCTTCGCGCGACGTCGGATCGCCGGCATCGACAGCCGTGTGGACCGCGATGTTGAGCAGCGCCTGCTTCACGAAGTGCGAGACGAGGCCCGGGTTTGCGCCGTGAGTGATCACAGCCGTCGGCCCGCCCTTCTGCGCATCGCGTACCTTCAATGCCTCTTCGCGCAGCGCGTAGTTCGAACGCAGCGACGGCGGCACATTCGGATCGGTGTAACCGCCAGGCCACGGCTCGATGCAGGTGTCCAGATACAACGCGCCTTTCTCGTGCGCGAGCTTGATCAGCGCGAGGCTGGAAACGTCCACCGACAGATTCAGCAGGAAATCGCCGCGGCCGAGCATGGGCTCGAGCACCTGGCGATAGTTCTCCTGCGTGAGCGGATGAACGATGAACTTGATCCCGTACTCGGCCGCTTCCCTGGCGCCCGCCTCGTCCGCCGTCACGATCGTGATGCGCTCCGCGGGGAGCGCGATGTGACGCAAGATGAGTGGCAACGCTCCCTGACCGATACTGCCGAAGCCGACCATCACCAGGCGGCCGGGGAAGTTGAAATGCACGGGATATTGGGACATGGCACTCACTCAAAAAGAGACGTTTAAATGAACGTCGGACCTCGGTGGCGAAGATTCGCTGGGACGACGGCGGCGAAGTTTACTGACTTTTGCCGTGGCGTCGACCGTAATGGAAACCGACGCCGATAAGTGCCCTGTATCGACGGCGTTTCAAGGAGCCGCGGCGATTTTATTTTTGGCCGCGATTATTCTTTTTCTTTCCAGTGCGGCGGGTACGTTTTGTCATAGCCCGGCAGCGCCTCGATGCGCCCGATCCACGCGGCGATGGCGGGAAAATTCGCGTCCAGCGGCAGCAGGCGCGCACGCAGATCTTCCGCCTCGCGCCGCTCCAGCACGCGCAGCAGCTGCTTGATGCCCGGGAATATGACGATGTCCGCAGCGGAGAATGCCTCGCCCACCAGCCACGACGACGACGCGAGCCGATTCTCGATGGTGCGCGCCTCGGCGATCACGAAGTTGAGCGCACGCTCGATCTCTTCCATGTGGCCTTCGATGCCCTGGAACAGAATCGCGTAGATCAGCTTGGCGAGGTGGTCCTCGGCGTACGACTGATACTCGCAAATCACACGCGTGATCGTGCCCTCTTCCTCGGCGCTCGTGCCGAAGATCGGGATCTCGGGATACTTGCGGTCCAGATAACGCAGGATGGCGAGCGACTCGAACACCACATAGTCGCCGTCCTTGAGCACGGGCACGCGGCCGCGCGGATTCATCTGCAACATCTGCGGCGAGCGGTGTTCCTGCTTCGCGAACTGCACCAGGTGCGACACGTAGGACAGGCGCTTGTACTCGAGCGCGAGCAGCGCGCGCCAGGAATAAGGGCTGCCGCTCCCCCACCACAGTTCCAATGCCATGTCGTCGCCCCAGCATGCCCGAAAAGTCGGGCCCGGATTGTAACCAAGCCGGGCGACGGGGCCAGAACTCTCCGACGAGCGACGTGACGCCGCTGCGCCACAGGCTCAGAATGCGGGCATCCGCCACGCTCGCGCGCACTCGAGTCTCGAACCGATCATGCACACCACACTCGTTTCGACCGCTACGCTCGCAGATCATCTGCAGGATGCACGCTGGTTGATCGTCGACTGCCGCTTCGATCTGGCGCAGCCGGCGGCCGGCGAGGCGGCCTATCGCGCCGGGCACATTCCAGGCGCCATCTATGCGCATCTGGATCGAGATCTATCGAGCCCGATCACGCCTCAGAGCGGGCGGCATCCGCTGCCGGATCCTGAACGTTTTGCCGCCACGCTGAGCGCGTGGGGCGTCACCGCCGATACGCAAGTGATCGCCTACGACGCCGACAACGGCATGTATGCCTCGCGCTTGTGGTGGCTGTTGCGCTGGGTCGGACATCGCGCGGTGGCCGTGCTGGATGGCGGCTTTAAAGCGTGGACGGCGGCCGGTTTGCCCACTGACACTGAAATTCCTGCACGGACGCCGAGCAGATTTCAGGCGCGGCCCAATCGCGACCTGTGGCTGACCACCGAGGAAGTCCAGGAGCGCGTGCAACAACCCGACTGGCGACTGCTCGATGCACGCGCGCCAGAGCGCTTCGCCGGCAAGGTCGAGCCGCTCGACACCGTCGCTGGCCACGTGCCAGGCGCTCGCAATCATCCGTTCTCGACCAATCTCACCAGCGACGCGCGCTTCAGCGCGCCAGAAGAACTACGACGCGGCTACGAACGGTCGCAGGACGGCGTCGCCGACGACCACACCATCGTGATGTGCGGCTCCGGCGTGACTGCGTGCCATCTGCTGCTCGCGATGGAAGTCGCCGGTAAACCCGGTGCGCGCTTGTACGCCGGCTCGTGGAGCGAATGGATCAGAAATCCGTCGCGAAGCGTTGCAACTACGGATTAATTCGCGCGCCGTCTTATCTACTTTTTGCAGCAATCTCTTTGCAGTATCTTTCGCGCCCACTTCCACCGGCCCCTCGCCACACTCGCCACATAGGCCCGCGCACTTGGACCCCACAGCAAAGAAACCCGTAGCGCCAAACGTGATCAACGGCTCCTGGGACACCGAGGACTCGCTCGATCTGTATCAGGTGCCGCACTGGGGCAAGCACTACTTCAGCATCAACGCGGCGGGCCACGTGGTGGTGCGGCCGGACGGCACGCCGGATCGCGAGATCGACTTGTATGAAGTGGTCGAAGGGCTGCGTGCGCGCGATTTGACCACGCCGGTGGTAGTGCGCTTCTCCGACATCCTGCGACATCGGCTGGTCCGGCTGCAGAAGGCGTTCGCGCAGGCCATCGCCGAGAACGACTACAAGAACCGCTACACCGCCGTGTTCCCGATCAAGGTGAATCAGCAACGGCTGGTGGTCGAAGAGGTGTATCGCTACGGCAAGGAATTCGGCTTCGGCCTGGAAGCCGGCTCCAAACCCGAGCTGCTGGCGGTGATGGCGCTGACCGAGGATTCCCCGGGGCGCATGATCGTGTGCAACGGCTTCAAGGACGACAGCTATATCGAAGCGGTGATTCTCGCCACCAAGCTCGGCCGCACCATCATTCCGGTGATCGAGAATTTCGAAGAGCTGCAGCTGGTGCTGAAGCACTCGCAGAAGTACCAGGTGCGGCCGCGCATCGGCGTGCGCGTCAAGCTGGCCAGCGAAGGCGCCGGCCGCTGGCGCGATTCGGCGGGCGAAAAGTCCAAGTTCGGGCTGTTCGTCACCGAGATCCTCGAGCTGGTCAAAGTGCTCAAGAGTCACGACATGCTCGATTGCCTGGAGCTGGTGCACTGTCATCCGGGCAGCCAGCTGCAGGACATCCGGCGCGTCAAAGATGCGATCAACGAGCTGGCGCACGTCTATGCCGAGCTCAAGCTGATGGGCGCCGGGCTGAAATACATCGACGTGGGCGGCGGCCTCGGCGTCGACTACGACGGCAGCGGCACCAATTTCGAATCTTCGATGAATTACACGATGAACGAATACGCCAGCGACGTGGTGTATCGCATCGGCAGCGTGTGCAACGCGCGCGGCATCGATCATCCGGTGATCGTGAGCGAGTCGGGCCGCGCCACCGCCGCTCATCACAGCGTGCTGGTGTTCAACGCGCTCGGCTCCTCGTGCCTGGACAAGTTCCGCATCTCGGACCGCATCGAAGATGAGTACAGCGGCAACACGGAGGAACTGCCGCAGCCGGTGCTCGACCTGTTCGAAGCCTATCGCACGATTTCAGCGCGCCGGCTGGTGGAGTGCTATCACGATGCCCTGCAAGCGCGCGAGCAGGCGCTGCAGATGTTCAATCTCGGCCTGCTGAGCCTGGAGTTTCGCGGCCTGACGGAACGTTTGTATTGGGCCACCTGCGCCAAGATCCGCGATTTCTGCCGCAAGCTGGATCGCGTGCCCGAAGAGCTGGAAGGGCTGGAGCTGATTCTGTCCGATACTTATTTTTGTAACTTTTCGGTGTTCCAGTCGCTGCCCGACAGCTGGGCCATCGGCCAGCTGTTTCCCATCATGCCCATCCACCGGCTGGACGAAAAACCCACGCGCAACGGCGTGCTGGCCGATATCACCTGCGATTCGGACGGCAAGATCGATCGCTTCGTCAGTCAGCGCGAAGTCAAGCGCACGCTCGAGCTGCACGAGCTCAAGCCCGACAACGAGTATTACCTGGCGGCGTTCCTGGTCGGCGCCTACCAGGAAACCTTGGGGGATTTGCATAATCTGTTCGGCGACACGCACGTGGTGCACATCCGGCTGCACGACGAAGGCGGCTGGTGGATCGAGGAGATCGTCAAGGGCGACACCGCCGGCAAGGTGCTGAGTTACATGCAATACGACGTGGATCGTTTGTTTCCTCAGTTCGCCCGCGATTGCGAGCGCGCCGTGCGCGAAGGCCGCATGACCCTGGCCGAGAGCCAGGCGTTGCGTCGCTTCTACGAATGGGAGCTCAACGGCTACACGTATCTCGAAGGAGATTGAGAGCAGGCTGCTTTTTTGTCCGGACGCCTCGGGCTCGCTTGCCGTCCCGAGGCGCCCTAACCGTTTAGCTCTTCTCGCCGCGCCCCAGTTCGCAGCTGCAAAAAAATCCAAAAAAACGCCTTGTCAAGTACGGTCATTGCAGTCGCCAAAAGCCTGACGTAGTATCGATCGCGGTCAGCTGAATACGCATTTCAACCTACAAGAGCGACCTCGGACACACGCGCTTCAGACAGCACGTCCACGCCACGCCCATTCCCATGGTTGATTGTCAGCGACCAAGACACAGCGATCGACATCTCATCCGGGAGCTCTCGAGGCTTCGCGGAGGCGATCGTTTGGCTGCAACTTTTGTCTGGCCTCAAGAGTGACCCTTCGATGACGACGATCTACGTTGGCAATCTGCCGTTCAGCGCCACTGAAACGGACGTCCGCTCCCTGTTCGAGAAACACGGCACGGTGCAATCGGTCAAGCTCATTAACGACCGCGAAACCGGGCGCCCGCGCGGCTTCGGCTTCGTGGAGATGCCCTCCGGCGATGCTCAGACCGCCATTCAGCACATGAATGGTTTCGACATGGGCGGTCGCCCGCTGCGTGTCAACGAAGCACGCGAGCGCGAAGCCCGCCCGCCGCGGCAGAACGGCCGCTGGTGATCGGTGGCGGCAGGCTGGCGCACGCCCGCTGCCGCTGCTGAACTGGCGCCGATCGCAAACCAGTACGTGCGCCGCGCTTCTCGCAGGGCGCGGCGCATGGGCCGGTTTTGATTTGCACGCGCCGATTCCACTATCTTCGCGGCTCCAAGAGGTTGCGAGGAGAAGGAATGAAATTGCCGTGGGCCGCCCCGTTGTTCAGCTGGTTCGTTCTGGCGGCGGTTTTGCTGACGGGCTGCGCGAGCGCGCCCACGATCGATCCGGCAACCTCCACCTCGCTGGACGCCATCCTCGCCGGCCAACACCGCGTTCGTGAGCATCGGGCGCGCGATCCTTTCCGACATCCCAAAGAGACATTGCAGTTTTTCGGCATCCGTCAGGACATGACGGTGGTGGAAGTGTGGCCCGGCGCGGGCTGGTACACGGAGATTCTTGCGCCCCTGCTCCGGGACCACGGCCAGTTGTACGCGGCCCTGCTGGATCCGGCCGCCGGTGAATATGCGAAGAACACGGTCGAGACCTATCGCGGCAAACTGCAGCTGCGGCCGGATTTGTACGGCAAAGTCATCACCACCACACTGGCCGCGCCGCCGGCCAGAAGTGAAATCGCCCCGCCCGGCTCCGCCGATCTGGTGCTCACGTTTCGCAACTTGCACAACTGGATGATGTTCGGCTGGGAGAAGGATGCGCTGGCGGCGATGCATGCGGCGCTCAAGGACGGCGGCGTGCTCGGCGTGGTCGCGCATCGCGGCGATCCGGCGATCCCACAGGACCCCAAGGCCGCTTCGGGATATGTCCGCGAGGACTATGCGATCAGCATGATCGAAGCCGCCGGCTTTCGGCTGGTCGGCCGCTCCGAGATCAATGCCAATCCGAAGGACACGAAGAACTACGAGCAAGGCGTGTGGGCGCTGCCGCCGAACTTCGCCGGCGGCGACGAGCCGCGTTACAAACAAATCGGCGAGAGCGATCGCTTCACGCTGAAGTTCGTCAAGGTGGCTCGACCATGAAACGAGGTCTGCGCCACTCGTTCGTCGTCCTGAGCTGCGTTGTCGGGACGCTCGTCAACGCTGCCGAGGAGCCCCCGACTACAGCACCGACGCCCGCGCCCGCGACGACGGCAGTCTCGGAGACTCTCAAGCCGAAGGGCCGGCTGCGGCTGCTGGGCAGTGACGTGCCCCCGGGCACGCGCAAGAAATTGATCTGGACCAGCGGCGCCGCCATGGAAGGTTTCGTGTCGCCGGTGCCGGTATTCGTGCTCAATGGCAAAGGCCAGGGCCCGGTGCTGTGCCTGACGGCGGCCGTGCATGGCGATGAGCTCAACGGCATCGAAGTCACACGCCGCGTGCTGGACGATCTGGATGTCGAGGAGCTCAATGGCGCTGTCATCGGCGTGCCCATCGTCAACATCCAGGGCTTTTATCGCGGCGCTCGTTACCTGCCGGATCGGCGCGATCTGAATCGTTATTTTCCCGGCAACCCGCGAGGCAGCGCCGCCACGCGCATGGCGCACTCCTTCTTCACCGAAGTGGTGAAGCATTGCTCGGCGCTCATCGATCTGCACACCGGCTCGTTGAATCGCACCAACCTGCCACAAGTCCGCGCCGATCTGCGCTTGCCACAAGTTTCGAGGATGACCAAGGCGTTCGGCGCGACGGTGGTCCTGCACAGCGTCGGCGAGCGCGGCTCGCTGCGCCGGGCGGCCACCGACGCGGGCATCCCCGCGGTGACGTTCGAAATGGGCGAACCGATGCGCGTGCAATCCGAGCAGGTCGAGCATGGCGCCAAGGCGGTGGAAACATTGCTCTATTCGCTCGGCATGACCAAGCAGCGCCGTTATTGGGGCGATCCCGAACCGGTGTACTACGCGTCCAAGTGGGTGCGCGTCGATCACGGCGGCATCCTGTTCTCCGATGTGGCGCTCGGCGAGCGGGTCACCGAAGGCGAGTTGCTCGGCGTGGTCACCGACCCTATTTCGAATCAGCAGCATCGAATCTACGCGCCGACCAGCGGTCGGGTGCTCGGTATGGCGTTGAACCAGGTGGTGCTGCCAGGTTTCGCGGCGTACCGCATCGGCACCGCCACCACGCCGTCGAAAATGTCCAAACAATCCGCCGAAGAAGCGACCGAGGACAGCCGCGAAGACGACGAAGCCGCGCCCACCGAAGAACTCGACTCTCCTCCCGGTTGAAGCAGGTCGCCATGAGCATCGAAAAAGTGACCCACGTGTACACCGGGCGCGTCATCGAGGTGAACGTCGAGCAGGTGCGGCTGCCCAACGATCATCTGGCCACGCTGGAGATCATCCATCATCCCGGCGGCGCCGCCATCCTTGCGCTCGATGCAGCCAATCGGGTCTGCCTGGTGCGCCAGTTTCGTCATGCCGCCGGTGGCTACATCTGGGAGCTGCCGGCTGGGAAGATCGATCACAACGAACCACCCCTGCAGACCGCGCAACGCGAGCTGGCGGAAGAAGCCGGTCGCACGGCGCGCGAGTGGCGCAGTCTCGGCGAGTTCTTGCCATCACCGGGATTTCTAACGGAGGTGGTGTATCTGTTTCTGGCCAGGGAGCTGAGCGAAGTCGCCAGCCAGCTGGAAGCCAGCGAAGTGCTGGAGACACACTGGTTGCCGTTCGAGCAGGTGATGCAGATGGCGCAGTCGGGCGAGCTGCGCGATGGCAAGTCGCTGGCCGCGCTGCTCAGAGCGGCGGCTTATGTGCAAAGCCCGGCGCGTTAGCCGACGCTTTTGCCGTTATCTCTGTCGGTATTTTTATCGCTTCGCGCCACTGTCGACGTGCATGACAGTTGGTGTTGCGCATCCTGCACGTACATCACACTTTTGCAACTTGCTCGCATCGCCGCGAAGCAATTCAATAGCGACGCTATCTAACGAGACAGGGGAAGTCTCGACAGCTCCGGCGGCCCCGCCAGAGGCGATGAAACGAACCAGGAGATCGGGAGTTGAATGACGATTTGAAAAAGATGGGTTATCGCCTGCGCCCCCGGGTGGTCGAGCCGGCGAAACAACCGGGGCGCATCGCCTTCGACGATCGAGGCAATGCGGTCTACGAATGGAACGACGATCGTTTGAGCCAGGACGGAGAAGCCGGCGAGCGCGCGCGTCGCAAGGCCCTCGACCATCCTGGCCTGTCGATGGTGGAAGAAGAAACCACCGGCAACACGCCGATCCAGAACAACGCCAAAGGGCTGCGCCTGGGCTACAACCCGTACGAGAGCGGACTACTGCCGCGCAAGCAGACCGCGCCGAAGCGCGACCTGCGCGAGTTGTCGAAGTGGATCGAGCTGAAACGTCGCGTCGGTGACAAGGGCGAGTAACGCCCGCTCAGACCGCGAGTTGGCGGATCTTCTCCTGATGACCGCACCGGAAGAAGCGCCGCAGCTCGGCCAGCCACTTCTCCGGCCGTGAGCGACGCGGATGGAGATATCGCTGATCCAGCGACCGACAGTAGCGCGCGGCGTGCCGGTTCGCCTCTTCGTAGCGCCGACGACTGGCCTGATCCAGTTGCGGCAGGAAACTCACACCGTTGAACATCCGCGCGTGTAGCGCGCCAGGAAAGGCACCCGCGCGCTGCTGGGTCATCAGCGCCACTGCGCTGGCGTACTTGTCCACTTCCGCCTGCAGCTCCAATTCCAGCAGCGACACCGGCCGACCCCGTGCCACGCTCCAGATCAGATAATGGAAGTGACTGACGCCTTCGAGCGCCGTGCAGAAATCGTGCAGGTTGCGCTCGTCCAATGCCTTCAGCGGATCGTGCCGCTCCAGACGCTCGAGCACGCGCTGGTCGATGAACAACCCGATGCGCACGGCGCCGTCCTCCTGCACCACGAACACCTGCTCGTCGCTGAGTGGGCCCTGCTGATCGCCGACGACTTCACGCAGTCGCTTCGGATCGCAGATCAGGAAGTCCTCGGCGTCGTGCTCGACGGGTGCGTCGTACAGTCGTGTAAGCAGCGACTGCATCCGACGCAGCAGCATGTCAGTGCTCCTGCCTTGCGCCGGCCTGCACCGGCGCCACACCAAGTCGCTGCAGGATCGCAAAGGCGCGCGGACTGCCAGTCTTCAGCCAGATCTCGTACAGACGCAGGATGTCCTTATCGGTGTGCTGATAGGCCATCTCGGCGACGTCGTTGAGCACATCCACCAGGCGTTGGAATTTCCCGGCCAGCTCCATGAAGACCGCCGCGAACGCCTGGCCACGGATCGAATAACGCAGATTCTCGGCAAGCGTGCCGTAAGCACGTCCGCCCATGGCGATGTGATAATCGACATCGACGAGCTTGCGGGCGAAGCTTTGAGCGAAGAAGCCGGCGATGAACAATGAAACGTCGCCGAGCCGGCGCAGCGTTTCGTCTCGCTGCTGACTGGATGGCGCGGACGCCGCGTCGGCGAGCATGTGAGCCAGCGGCCTGAGTCGCACGCCTTCGGGAGTTCGTTCGTACAACTCTTCGGAGCGCGCGAACATTGTGAGCACGTTCACGACGTAGTGCTCGGTGTGATCGTCGACAGCCACGCGCTGATTACGCAGTGCCCTCTGCACCGAGTCGTGAAAGAACTCGCGCAAGTTGGGAACCGCAACGACCGTTCCTGAACCCGCATCAGCCATCGCCAAGCACCTCTCGTTTACCGAAAACTCAAGATTGCTGACTGCTCGCGCCGTCACACCGCCTGTCATCGATGTATCGGCAAGCGCCGTCAAGAATTTAATCCTCCGACGGATGAGACAGTTCCCGCGGCGCCGAGTGCAATAAGACTGACGATAAAAGTTACCTGGCACTCACCGACGATGTTTGCTGACTGCCTTGCGGAGGTTGCTGGGCCAACGCGTTGAGACTCAGGCCCACCACCAGCGAGCCGATGGGCTTGCGGCCATCGAGCACGGGCACCGCGACCTGCACCTGGCGCAGGCCCGATGAGGCGTCGATCTCCACTTCGCCCTGCCAGATCCTGCCGCTCATCGGCTCATCGTGTTTGTCCTTGCCTTGATGACTCCAGCTGGAAGGCTTGCCGAGGAAGGCCACCTTGCCGCCGTCCGCGCCGGAAAGGAACGCTTCGGCGATCACTTCGCCGCTGGCCCTGCGGTGGTTTTTGAGCAGTTCTGCCGCCGGCGTCTTGGTCAGGCCACGCACATAAGGATCGATGACGCTGGTGGCCTGCCACTTCGACTGATCCATCGATGCGGCTTGCGCCGACTTGCCGGCGTTATAAGCCTTGACCGCATCGACGATGGCGGCCTCGGCCGCCCACGCCTGGATCTGCCGGGTCTTGGCGCTCACCTTGGCCTGCATCGCCGGCTCCAGGTCGGTGGCGTGCGCCGCTGACCAGCACAACAGCGCAGCGAGCCAGGCCGCCGCGAAAGCACCGATACGAGTCATTCTCGAGCCTCGCGCCGCTGTTAGAACCGGGTGTTGAAATCGATCATGAGACGATCGAAGTCATACTCGCTGCCGACGTTGCGATTGCCGACGTTCTTGAAGTAGGTCGCGCTCAGCACGAAGTTCTTCAGCGGCGCATAGCCGCTACGAAGCACCCAGCCTTCCGCGTCCGACACGCCGCCGCCGAAGTCGGCGTCGATGAACTGAGCGAACAACGCGTCCTTCTCGAGCAGCTGATACGCCAGGCCCGTTTCCCAAGTGCCCGCGTTGGACGCCTTGCCGATCATGGTGCCCATGGAGAACGCGGTGTCGTATTCGGCGTCGAGGTTCCTGGCGAAGTCGCCCCACACCTGCAGCGGCATGCCGCCGACGCTGGTGTTGTACTCGGCCATCAGACCCACGACCTGGAAGTCATAGGCCAGCCCGCCAGTGCTGGCGAGCGAATTGCCATTGGCATTGCCGCCGTAGAACGGGCGACGACCCTTGGCCGCGGCCAGATCGTAATATGACGCGGCGATCGTCAGCTTGTCGCCGTGGATATCGAAACGATTGCCCACCTGCAGTCCATACATTTTGGCGTCGCTGTTGCTGCTCGCGCCGGTGCCGGTCTGCACGTTTTCATCGATCCAGTAGCTCCACGCGGAGCCGAACAGCGAGCCCGCGCCGTACGTCACCGCCAGACCTTCGGGAGTGATGTCGTTGTCCCAGAACAGGCTCTGGCCGGGACGCTCGAACGGCATTTTCATCTTGCCGCCGATCAGGTGCGTGTCGCCGGCGATGGTCCAGTCGAAATAAGCGAGTTCCAGATACAACGATTTGCGCGAGAACGTGTCGTCCAAGGTAACGTTGCCGCCACGCGGGCTGCCGGGCGCCGCGGAGGTCGTGACGCCGACGCCGGCGACGATGCGATCGTTAACTTTGCCTTCGAGCGACAGGCGCGCACGCAGGATCTCCTGCTCGCGAGTGCCGCTGACGCGCTCATCTTCGGTCTGCGAGTGACGATAGCGAACGTCGCCCTTGAGCGTGATGCGGCTGGGCCAGTCGGCGGCCTTGACGGCCGGCTTGGGCGCGTCCGCCGCTCGCGTCAGCTGCTGGCTGACCTGCTCGGTCCGCAGCTTGAGCTGATCGTTTTCGACCTTCAGCGCGCTGTTCTCCGCTTCGAGTCGGTCGACTCGCTGCATGAGAGTTTGCAACTGTGAGCGAATCTGCGCGAACTCATCGTCGGGGGACTGGGCATGGGCGGCCGAGCCGACACTCAGGGCAGCTGCGACAGCTGCCGCGAGTAGCTGGTATTTCACAAAGTTCTCCGGTGAAGACACAAATCTGCCATCGGCCGGTCTGAAGCCGGTCACGCGATCGCATCATCGTTACCGGCCTGCAGCACGAGCGCTGTATGCGACTTCGCCTGAATGGCGCCCTGGGGCCTCACCGAGGCGGCTCGGTTGTGTGAAATCCATCCCAAATAAAAAACCCCGCGGCATCGCTGCCGCGGGGCCTTTGTGAACGAAGTTGGCTTCGTTTGGGTCGCTTACCAGCGACCGCCGCCGCCACCACCGCCGCCCGGACCACGGGGGCCACGGCCACCGCCGCCGCCACCCTGACGTTCCTGCGCTTCATTCACGCGCAGCGGGCGACCGCCCATGTCTTTTCCGTTCAGCGATTGAATGGCGCGCTGAGCATCGGCACGCGGCATTTCCACGAAGCCGAAGCCGCGAGGACGACCGGTTTCACGGTCGTTGATCAAGGCGACGGATTCGACGGTGCCGTGCTGTTCGAACAGCTGGCGAACCTGGTCCTCGTTCGCCGAGAACGGCAGGTTACCCACATAGATCTTTGTCATAGCGATACAGTCTCTCTGAAAAAGCCTCGAGCGCGATCCCCCTGCTTGGGAACAATCATCACTGCGAGGCCTGGTTACATACGGGCTCCGCCCCTGCAACACCCAGTCGCTCCTGACTCGAGCATTGCGGTTGAGGTCCCAGGCCTACGTTCGCGGTCTCGTCGGATTTTTCAGAAGTTGGCCGATCAAAGGGTCTTCAATGACCCGGCTGGCCAAGCCAGAGAAAAAAGCGGGCAAAGGCACAACGAACGGCGCGGAATTTACGCCAATCAAAGAACCAAGGCAATCGGCGACAACGGCCGCAGGTCTTTGAAAATAGGGATACAACGACGGATGTATGGCGGTCCGAACCCGGCCTACAGGTGCGCTCGCAACGAGTGCGGTGCGCACTACCCTGACGAAAGTTATGACCGGTGGTGGCGCATGGTCACCGCTGGAGCCCGAGCAGGACGGCAAGCTCATCCAAAGTCCGCACCGTGTGCGCCGCCACCCCGTGCTCGGTCGGCCATTCGACCTGCTCGCGATTGATCCAGACCGGCACCATTCCGGCGGCTCGCGCCCCTACCACGTCGAGGGCGGGATCGTCGCCTACATACACAACCTGTTGTGGTTCGAGGCCGGTTCCTTCGATTACCTTGTGGAATAGCCGCGGATCCGGCTTGAGCGCGCCGACCTGCCGGGCGCACAGACTGCGCTCGAAATAATGCGCCAGACCGATCCGTTCCAGGTCGGCGTTGCCGTTACTGGCAGTGAACAGGCGGAAGTGTTGCTTGAGCCGCTCCAGGCCGGGCAGAACGTCGTCGTATAGCACCACTTCGTTGCGCGCCTGGATGAATGCCTCGAACGCTTCGTCGGCCATGGCTTCGGCGTAACCGAACTCCCGGGCGTGATCGGCCAACGTTTGCCGACGCAAAAAAGTGAAGTCATGCGCCATTTGGGGGTAGGCGCGCGCGGTTTCGACGCGCGCTTTGCGCAGCATCTCCACGGTCATGGCCGCCGTCACGCGCGGATACCGCAAAGCGAGAAAATCGTACATGGCCTGCTCGGCGCGCTCGATCACCGGCATCACGTCCCAGAACGTGTTGTCGAGGTCGAAGCAGAGCGCGCGAATCCCGGTGAGCGACTCTTGCATCATCGGGCGCCAACCGCGGTGACGGCGGCCAGGCCGCGCTCGATGTCCGCCTGCAGATCGCGTACATCTTCCAGGCCAACCGAAATCCGCAACAAGCCTTCGGTGATGCCGGCGCGCTCCCGCTCGGCCGGCGTGATGCGCGAATGCGTGGTGGTGGCGGGATGCGTGATGGTGCTTTTCGCATCCCCCAGATTGGCGGTGATCGACATCAGGCGCGTCGCATCGATGAAGGCCCAGGCGCCCTGGCGGCCATGTTCGACGTCGAAAGCGAGAATGCCGCCGAAGCCACTCTGCTGGCGCTTCGCCAGCGCGTGTTGCGGATGCGACTCCAAGCCGGCGTAGTGCACCTTGCGAACCCCTTTTTGAGTCTCGAGCCAGCGCGCCAGCTGCAGCGCCGCCTCCGAATGCGCACGCATGCGTAACTGCAATGTTTCCAAACCTTTCAGAAACACCCAGGCATTGAACGGACTCATGCTCGGCCCGGCCGAGCGGATGAAACCGAATACGTCCTTGCCGACCAGTTGCTCATTGCCCAGCACCGCGCCGCCCACCACGCGACCCTGGCCGTCGAGATATTTGGTGGCCGAGTGGATCACCAGATCCGCGCCCAGCTCGAACGGCTTCTGCAATGCCGGCGTGCAGAAACAATTGTCGACGACCAGCAGCACGCCGCGTTCGTGCGCGATATCGGCGATGGCGCGAATATCGGCGATCGCCGCCAGCGGATTGGAGGGCGTCTCGAGAAAAAATAACCTGGTGTCGTTCCTGACGGCGCTGCGCCAGGCCTGGTTGTCGTCGGGACGCACATACGTCACCTCGACACCGAACTTCACCAGGTAGCGATTGATGAGCGCGATGGTGGAGCCGAACACGCTGTCGGAACAAACGATGTGATCGCCCGCCTTCAACAGCGCCATGCAAGTGGCCAGAATGGCCGCCATGCCCGAGCCGGTCGCCACACACGAGGCCGCGCCCTCCAGAGCCGCGAGCCGCTCTTCGAAACAGCGCACTGTCGGATTGGTGAAGCGCGAGTAGATGTTGCCCTTGACGCTTTCATCGAACCGCGCGGCCGCTTCGGCTGCACTGGCGAACACGTAGCTCGAGGTGGTGAAGATGGGCTCGGCATGTTCGCCTTCGTGAGTGCGAACCTGGCCGGCGCGCACCGCCAGCGTTGCAAGATGGTGTTCAGTCATAAGTACCAGGAATCGGGAAGGCCAGGTCGGTCCGGAACGGTCGGGTTAGTTTAAGAAAAACCACAGCTTGGTTCATTTCATTTCGCAGCAGACACGCACCGGTGCGGGTAAAGTCGCCTACCCTACTCCCTGCAGTGTGTTCTCCATGCTTACTCTCGTCATCGGCAACAAGAACCTGTCTTCCTGGTCGCTGCGTCCCTGGCTGGTGCTCAAGCACTTCGGCATCGAATTCGAGGAAGTGAAGCTGCCGCTCGACACACCGGCGTTCCACCGCGACATCGTCAAGTATTCGCCGACGCGCCGCGTGCCCGTGCTCGTCGACGGCGCCATTACGATCTGGGACTCGCTGGCGATCGCCGAGTATCTCAACGAGAAGGTGCAAGGTCGGGCCTGGCCGGCTGACGCCGCGGCTCGCGCGCTGGCGCGGGCAGTGAGCGCCGAGATGCATTCCGGATTTGCAGCCTTGCGCACGCATTGGCCGATGAAAGCGACCGGAACTGCCAGCGTGCAGCTGCCGCCGGAAGGCGAAGCGGATGTCGCTCGTGTTCAGCAGTTGTGGCACGAGATCCGTTCGCAATATGCGCAACGAGGTCCGTGGCTGTTCGGCGAGTACTCCATCGCCGATGCCATGTACGCACCGGTGGCTCTGCGCTTCCGTCACTATGGCGCGAAGTTCTCCAGCGAGGTGGCCGCGGCTTATCAGCAGCAACTGGTTCACGACGCGCACATGCAAGCGTGGATCGCCGATTCGCAGCTCGAAGTCGATAACAACTGGGGTACGCCTGCATAGTCGCGCATCGTCGCGCGGAGTCGGTAAAAACCCGGCGCTCGCATGAGCGGCGATTGCAGAATGGCATTTAACGAAAGAATGCCTAGAATCGACCGCTCGTCTCGCACTCACGCAGGAAGGCTATGCGCTGGGCATCCGCCGTCGACACCGATAATTCCTTGCGGGCCGCTGTGGAGCACGCCGCCGAGACCGTGTATCTCGGGCTTGGCCGGCAGGAGCCGGACCTGGCTATCGTGTTCGTCAGCGCCGAGCACTCGGCGCACTTCGACGCCGTGCCGGCCCTGTTGCAGCGGGAGTTCGAAAACGTCTTCATCTTCGGCTGCTGTGGCGGCGGTGTCATCGGCGGCGGGCGGGAGATCGAGGATCGTCCGGCGTTTTCTCTGACGGGCGCGGTGTTGCCCGGTGTGCGCTTGAAGGGTACGCATCTGGACGCCGCGCAAGTGCCGCCGGTCTATGCGGAGGCGCGTGCCTGGGAAGACGCCATGCGTGTCACCGCGGCTCAGCAACCGTCCTTCCTGCTGCTAGCCGATCCTTTCAGTTTCGAAGCCGAAACCTTCATCAAGGGCCTGGACCGGATCTATCCGATGGCGCCGAAGATTGGCGGGCTGTCGAGCGGCGCGCGCCAGGTCGGCGGCAGCGCGCTGTACCTGGGCAACCAGGTTTATCACTCGGGCTGCATCTCGCTGGCGCTCACCGGCAACATCGACATCGATATGGTGGTCGCGCAGGGCTGCCGCCCGATCGGCGATCCGATGTTCGTCACCTCGGCGCACGAGAATCTGATTCGCGAGCTCGATGGCCGCTCGCCCAGGGACGTGCTGTCGGAGCTGTTCGAGCGCCTGCCGTCCCCGGACCGCGAGTTGTTCAGTCAATCGCTGCACCTGGGCATGGCCATGCGGGCGGACGCGAGCGAATTCACTCATGGCGACTTCCTGATTCGCGGCATTCTCGGCATGGACCCGCAAAGCGGCGCGCTTTGGGTCAGCGCCAACGTGCCCTCGAACAGCGTGGTGCAATTCCATCTGCGAGACGCCGCCACCTCGGCGCTCGATCTGGAACGCACGTTGACAACCTACAGGGCATCGCATGACGTCCCGCCGGACGCCGGCGCGCTGTTGTTCTCCTGTCATGGCCGTGGCATCGGCCTCTATGGCCAGGCGGACCACGACAGCAACGCGTTCCGACGACTGGTCGCGGACCTGCCCATCGGCGGCTTCTTCTGCGATGGCGAGTTCGGGCCGATCCAGAACTCGACCTTCCTGCACAGCTACACCAGCGCCTTTGCGGTGATTCACGAGAAGAAATAGACCAGGGAAATAGTCCGGGCACGACGCCGCCCGCCGCGGTTCTTCTATACTCCCGCCCTTTCTCCGGAACGGAGTCGTGCCCGTGATGCGTCTGCAGTTCGCCCCCGCCACCTGTCTGTTGGCCGCGTGCCTCGCCTTGCCGCTCGTAACGGCGGTGGCCCAGGAAGCTCGAAACCAGGGACCCCAACCCTTCACCGCGCAGGATCTGGTTCGTTTGCAGAGGGTCTCCAGTCCCGCCATTTCTCCGGACGGCCGCACCGTGGTCTTCAGCGTGCGCGAGACCGATATGGCCGCCAATCGGGGCCGCACCGATCTGTGGTCGCTGGACCTGGCGACCAAAGGCGCGCAGCCTCGGCGGTTGACCACGCACTCGGGCAACGACAGCTCGCCGGAATGGTCGAGCGACGGCCGCGAGCTTTATTTCCTGTCCACGCGCAGCGGCTCCAGCCAGGTCTGGCGCTTGCCCGTGAACGGCGGCGAGGCGCGGCAGGTGACCGATCTGCCGCTCGATGTCGGTTCGTTCCGGGTCGCCAGCAACGGCGGCCGCCTCGCCGTCACCTTGGAAGTGTTCCCGGACTGCGCCGATCTGCCCTGCACGGTCGAGCGGCTCAATAAAACCAAGGAAGCGAACCACAGCGCCCAGGTTTACGACCGCATTTTCGCGCGCCATTGGGATACCTGGAGCGACGGCCGTATCTCGCAGCTATTTACGCTCACTTTGAGCAACGGGCGCGCCGTCGATCCGGTATCGGTGAGCAAGGCGCTCGACGCCGACATTCCGTCCAAGCCGTTCGGCGACGCCAGCGAATACACGTTCTCACCCGATGGCTCGAAACTGGTGTTTTCGACCCGCTTGAAGGGCAAGAACGAGCCGTGGTCGACCAACTTCGATTTGTATGAAGTCGCGGTCGATGGCAGCGGCCTGCGCAATCTCACCGAACACAATCCGGCCTGGGACACCCAGCCGGTGTTCTCGCGCGATGGCAGTCAACTGGCGTGGCGAGCCATGGAGCGCCCGGGCTTCGAATCCGATAGCTTCCATGTCGTGGTCATGGACACCAGGACCGGCGAGCGCCGCGCGCTCACCAAAGACTGGGACCGCTCGGTGGGCGACATGAAGTTCGCCCACGACGGCCGCACTCTGTTCGTGACCACCGATCACTTCGGCCAGCACCCGCTGTGGTCGATCGATGTGAAGACCGGCAAGCCCACCATGCTGACCGGCCCCGGTCGCGTGGAAGCCTTCAGCGTCGGTGAAAAAGAAATCGTGATGACCAACTCGACGCTGAAATCGCCCGCCGAACTGCAGGTGCTCACCATCAAGGGCGGCGACCTGCGCGCACTGCCACGCATGAACGAAGCGGCGCTGGCGGAGCTCAAGCTCGGCGACGCCGAGCAGTTCACGTTCGTCGGCGCCGAAGGCGCCACGGTGTACGGCTATGTGATGAAGCCCGCGACCTTCAAGCAAGGCGGCAAATATCCGGTGGCTTTTATCATCCATGGCGGTCCGCAGGGTTCGTTCGGCAACTCGTGGAGCTATCGCTGGAATCCCCAGACCTACGCGGGCGCCGGCTACGCCTCGGTGTTCATCGACTTTCACGGTTCGACCGGTTATGGCCAGGCCTTCACCGACTCCATCAGTCAAGACTGGGGTGGCAAGCCGCTGGAGGATCTGCAGAAAGGTCTCGAGGCCGCGCTCCAGAAATATCCGTGGCTGGACGGCGAGCGCATGTGCGCTCTAGGCGCCTCCTATGGCGGCTACATGATCAACTGGATCGCCGGCAACTGGGCCGAGCCGTTCAAGTGCCTGGTGAATCACGCCGGCATCTTCGACACGCGCGCCATGGCCTACACCACCGAGGAGCTGTGGTTCTCCGAATGGGAGCAAGGCGGCGCGGCCTACGAAGTGCCCGAGAACGTCGAAAAGCACAACCCGGTCAATCACGTCACGAAATGGAGCAAGCCGATGCTGGTGATCCACGGCTCGCTCGACTATCGCGTGCCCTATTCGCAGGGTTTGTCGACCTTCACCGCCTTGCAACGCCGTGGCATCCCGAGCCAGTTGCTGATGTTCCCGGACGAGAACCACTGGGTGCTCAAACCCAACAACAGCGTGCGCTGGCACCAGCAGGTGGAGCAGTGGCTGAATCAGTGGACCGGCAGCGGCGGGGAGTAATCACTCCTCGTCCGCGCGCCACGCCGCCTGATAGTTGTTGCCCACTCGGATGATTTGCTCGAGCAACGCCGGATATTCGATGCCGGCGGCGAGCGCCGAGTGGGCGAAATCTTCATCGCTGCTGATGTTCGGATTGCAGTTGGCTTCCAGCACGAACACGCTGCCGTCCGGACGCATGCGAAAGTCCATGCGCGCATAGCCGCTCAGGTACAGCGAGCGGAAAATGCGCTTGGACAACTTGTCCAGATAAGCGGCGCAGCCCTCGGGCAGGTTCTGCGCCGCGCCCGTCCGGATGCCATGCTTCTTCTGGTAGCGGCGATCCCATTTCACTTTGCGCGTGGCGATGCCGGCCATCACGTCCGGTAAGGTGCCGAAGTCCATCTCCCACACTGGGAAGGTTCGCAGCCGTTCGTTGCCCAATACGCCGACGTACAGCTCGCGGCCTTCGATGTATTCCTCGATCAGCGCGTCCGAGTTGGTCTGTTCGTGAATGAACTGGATGCGCTCCTTGAGGCGATCCGCATCGGGCACCACCGAAGCCTGTGAAATGCCGAGCGAGGCGTCCTCGGTCACCGATTTGACGAACAGCGGGAACTTGAGCTTGCGAGGCAGCCGATAGCGCTGCCCTTTGCGAATCACCGCGAAGCCCGGCGTGGGAATGCGGTGATAGGAAAGGATCTGTTTGGACAACGCCTTGTCGCGCGAGATCATCATGCCGCGGGGGTTGCAGCCGGTGTACGGCAGCTTCATCAGCTCCAGGAACGCGACCACGTACTGGTCGTAGGTGACGATGCCCTGGAATTCTTCGAGCAGATTGAAAGCCACGTCCGGCTTCCAGTCGGTGATGATGGAGCGCAGCTCGGAAAGATTGTCTCCCAGGCCCAGCTTCTTGACCTCGTGACCGGCTTTTTCCAAGGTCGCGGTAACGTCGTATTCCGCCCTGAATTCGTCGATTTGCTTGTCGCTGAGCCCTTCCAGACTGGCCGGCGGCACGAGACTCTCATGCATCAGCACCAGGACGCGCGACGGCTTCATACGGCGGCTGGCCCCATGCCTTAGTCTCCCCTCATCACGGCTCTCACAGTGTGTAACGCTCGCGGTCGCGCCGCAGGATGTCGATCAAGATTCGCTCCAGTGTTCCCAGCAACGCACGCTTGGCTTGGTGCTTGGATGTATCCAGCACCAGATCCAGCTCGCGGCAGCGGTGGATCACCGTGCGCACCACATGATGCACGAGATAAGGATACAACCGCGAGCGCCGCATCAGCCAACGTTCCATTTCCGGCCGGACCTGGCGCACGAACGTACTGGCGCGCATGCGCCGGCGCCCCTTGAGATGCTTGCCGAA
The DNA here is from genome assembly GCF_016801985.1 of Steroidobacter gossypii. Lineage (GTDB taxonomy): Bacteria > Pseudomonadota > Gammaproteobacteria > Steroidobacterales > Steroidobacteraceae > Steroidobacter > Steroidobacter gossypii. The sequence goes on from NZ_JAEVLS010000005.1 coordinate 549,545, forward strand.
GACGCGCTTGAGCCGCAGGTCATAAGCGTCCGGCGTATCGAATTCGTATCGGGCGCGCTTGCGGCGGTAATGCTCGCCCAGCGTGGTTTCGTTCTTGCTGATGGGCTCGATCAACGTTCGATTCATCACGTGCGGCAGCACGCCGGACAGTTCGCCCATCAAGCGATCGACGTATTCGAGCTTGCGCAGCGCCGGCCAGCCCTGATAGTCGCGCCGCCAGCGTGCCTTCGGTTGCATCCAAACCGCGAACGTTTCCGCAAAATCTTCGGTTGGATGGCTCTGCGCATACCAATGGCCCAGATGCAGCACGAAGTCGCGACTGGCCGGACGCGGCCGATAAACATTCGGATACGGCCGGTCGGGATCGCCGAAAGTCTCGCGCCATTCCTTGCGGCGGCGAAGCCGATACGCGTTGTCCAGCGCATGCGCGAATTCGTGCCGCATGATCCGGGTGAGCCAGCTGGCGTTGCCGCCCTCCACTTCGTCCATCATCCGCCGTTCCAGCCGCATCAGGCGGGGATGCGCCATATAGAACGCGATGGCAATGCCGGGAACGCCGTCCGGTGAGAACCATTCTTCGGACAGCCACACATGTGGGGCGAAACGAATGCCGCGGCGCTTCAAATCGCGACGGATGCGGCGTATGTGCTGATCGATGACCGTGTGGCGCAGACTCAGCCGCAGATCGCAGAAACGTTTCTGTAACAGTTCTTCATCTGACAGGTGCACCCAGGACGGCTCGCGAGCACGGCTTCGCCGGCGAGTCGAGGTGCGTTGGGTGGGTTTGCTCCGAGACCGCTGGGTCGCCATCGTTCGATATATCAAACCGGCAGCAGATGGCGAGCCAGTGAGCGCAGCACTGCCTCGTCCGGCAGTTGCCGCTGCAATTCGGGAGGGATGGCGACGCTGCCGTGATAAGCCCCGCACAGGGCGCCGCTCAACGCCGCGGCTGCGGGCGCAGCGCGCGACGTCGTCAGCAGTCGGATCAGAACATCATGCAAGGTCTTGCCGGACGCAAACGCGTCCAATGCCACGCAGGTGACCGACACGGCATCGTCGGCGTCGGTGCACGGCTGGCCGCGCCCTCGAAACAGCTGCTTGACCGGCGCTTTGAGCTCACGCTGCCTCACCAGTTGCATGGCCGGCCCGTCGAAGTCCAGCAACGTTTGTTTGTTCACGCCGGCGAACGCATCGACAAACAGCGCCGCCCAGACGCGACACAGGTCCAGCACCACCGGCGACTGCTGCGTGGTGCGCGAAGCTTCCACTGCGCCTTCGATGGCCGCCTTTGCATCATTGCGAAGAAACATCGCGACGGCCAGGGTGCGTGGCAATGAATGCGGATCGAGGTTGGAAGGATCGTGCGTACCGGCCAGCTTCTTGCGCGACCACTGCCAACCCTTCAGCGCCCGGCGCACTTCCTGCGGCACGCCGATATTGCCGACGCTTTGGCTCCAGGCGAGATAGCGTTGCATTTGATCGTCGGAATCGTTGTTGCCCCTGGCGATCAAACTTTCGGCCAGAGCCCGCGTCATCGCGGTGCTCGCGCCAGTGGTCAGAGTGCCCGCGTCGCGCAAGCCGCCGGCGGCTGCGAGGGTCGCGGCATCGAAACGACTGTTGGCCACCATGCTCCCGACGGCGTCGCCTATCGCCAGTCCGAGCAGGCTCGCTTCGTAGCGCCCCACCAGATCGGCGGCGCTGCCCGAGACGATTCGCTCACTCCATAGCCGCACGAACTCGAGCTGCTCGTCCGTCTCCGGAATGGTCGGCCAGCGCCTTGCGCGCCCGCACTGCTGCCACAAGTCCTGCAAGCGATCGATAGCCTCTTCGCTGCCGAGCCCGCTGCGGATCAGATGACAGCCGATCGTCGTGCCCGTGCGACCGATGCCGGCACGGCAATGGACATACACACGGCGCCCGGCGGCCAGCTCGCTGTCGATCAGATCCAGGATTTGCGCCATATGGGCCGGCGAATCCGGCAGGCCGTGATCGAGAATCGGCAGCCGGCGGTAACGAATGTGCTGCTCGCTGAGCTCGGCCAGCAGGGTGTCGTAGGCCGGCAGCTCGCCTTCCTCGGTGAGATCGATGAAGCTGTTGATCCCGGCGTGCAGCAGCTTCCGCACGCGCTCGGTCGCTTCACCCCGAGACATCGACCCCGGATATTCCCCAGCCAGCAACTGCCCGGGCCGCACCCAATAACAATTGGGAAGCGGCACCGGCAGGGCGCCGACGGTGAAGGGATCCGTACTCATGGGTGAATGATAATGGAAGCTGTCCGCCTAAAACCCCCGCGCCCACCACCGCGTTCCACCGGCCAGCTGCCGGTGCCTGTCCCGACCTTGACTTAGCGGACGACGCCGCCAATTCTCGACAACAGCCCCTCCGAGGAAATCCCATGGAAAACCGCAACCAACAGCTCACCACCTCAGCCAGCGGCTACGATCTGCGCCCCTTGAAAGGCGAGCAGCGCGAGAAGGTCGCGGCTTCGCTCACGCCGGAGGAGCGATATGTGATCCTCGATCACGGCACCGAGCGCCCGTTCTGCGGCACGTTGCTGAATAACAAGGAATCGGGGCTGTACGCCTGCCGCCTGTGCGGCCTGCCGCTGTTCCAGGCGAACGCCAAATTCGAGTCCGGCACCGGCTGGCCCAGCTTCTATCAGCCGTTCGACCCCGAGCACATCACCGAGCTGCGTGACACCAGCCACGGCATGATCCGCACCGAAATCCGCTGCCGCCGTTGCGACGGGCATCTCGGGCACGTGTTCCCCGACGGGCCGCCGCCGACCCACCAGCGTTACTGTCTCAATTCGGCGTCGTTGCAGTTCTACGCGGAAGGTCAGCAGCCGGCGCAGCACACGGCGTCATAAACGAGACGCCACGCGCAGAAGATCAGGGATCAAGTCTCGCCTTCGTGATCGTGGCTGCCGTGGGACTTGGCGGTGATGCGATCGAGCACGCCCATCATCACCGCCGACACCACGAAGGTGAGGTGGATGATGACGTACCACATCAGGGTGGCCTCACCGCCCTGTTGTCCGTCGACATTCGCCACCGTGGTCTTGGTCTCCATGAAGGCGCGCAGCAGATGAATCGATGAGATCGCGACGATGGACGAAGCCACCTTGAGCTTCAGCGAGTTGGCGTCGAGCTTGCCCAGCCAGCTGAGCTTCTCGGCGCCCTCGTCCACGTCCAGCGCCGACACGAAGTTCTCGTAACCCGAGAACATCACCATCACGATCAGGCTGCCGACCAGCACCATGTCGACCATGGCCAGCAGCATCAGCACCAGGTCCGACTCGCCCATGGTGACCACGTGCGTCATCAGGTGATACAGCTCCATGAAGAACTTGACGCCGAGCGCCACCAGCGCCAGCGACATGCCCAGATACACCGGCGCCAGGATCCAGCGGCTGGCGAACAGCAGTTTTTCGATCGTTTTTTCCATTCCGTCCATCTCCGCGGCGCCTGGGCTCCGGGCCGCAGGCCGCCACGTCAGTCGTGCAATCAAGCCAGCCGCGGATTCTACCGCATCGTGCCGACCGGGCGACGCTGGAGGAATCCGGCCGGATGAACGTATTGGATGCCAGGCCATCCAAGGGTACAGTCAGGCAGCCTTCGCACTGGCCCATCCCACTGGTCATCATGGGCGCTGAGGCGATCAGAGGCAGCATGAGCGCAGAATCTCGGCAGGGAGAAGGCAGCGGAAGCCCGGCTTCATTCGACGCGGCGCGCTTGCAGCTGGCCAAGCTGCACGCCAGCCCCGAATCGCGGCTGCGCGAGTTGTGGCTGCAGCTGGCGGAGATCGCGGCACGCAATTTGAACGTCGAGCGCGTCGGCGTGTGGATCCTGGCGGATGAGGATCGCGCCCTGCGCTGCCGGTATCTGTTGCAATTATCCAATCACCAGGTGTTTCAGGGCGCGGTGCTGCGAGCCCAGGACTTCCCGAGTTACTTCCAGGCGCTGCACGAACAGCGCACCGTCGCGGCGGACAACGCGTTGAGCGCGACCACCACCGCTCAGCTGCGGGACGCCTACCTCGAGCCGCTCGGCATCACTTCGTTGCTGGATGCACCCATCTACCTCGGCGGCAAGGTCGTCGGCGTGGTCTGTCACGAACACATCGGCGCGCCGCGTGTCTGGACCGAGCAGGAGAGCGATTTCGCCGCGGCGGTCGCCGATACGATCTCGCGCGTTTATGGGGAGTACGAATATCGTCACGTCGAGACGGCGCTGGAAAGCTATCAACGCCACTTGATGGAGCTGCATCGCATGGAGGCGCTCGGTCGCATGGCCGCCGGCGTCGCGCATGATTTTCGGGGCATCGTCAGCATCGCACTCGGCTTCACCGAGCTGCTACGTCGCGTACCCAACCTCGCGCCACAAGCGGATCACTATGCTCAGCGAGTCATCGACGCCTTGCAGCGGGGCCAGGCGCTCACCGAAGAGATCGTGAGCTTTGGCAAGGACGATCCAGTCGCGCCACGCGTGCTCGATATCACCGCTGCGTTGTCGAAATGTTCTCAAATGTTTCGGCTTTTGCTTGGCGCGAGCATCCGGTTGCGCGTACGCGGCTCCGGTTCTGTGAGTCGAGTGTTCATGGACGCGTCGCAGTTCGAGCGCATGATGCTCAATCTCGTGTTGAACGCGCGAGACGCGATGCCGACAGGGGGCGAGCTCGACATCGATTACGAAGACGCCGTCATTGGCGACGAGGATGATGAGCGGGCGACCTACGTTGCCATTTACGTACGCGACACGGGCGCGGGCATGGATGAAACGACGCGCCTGAATGCATTCAAACCGTTCTTCACCACCAAGGGCGATCGCGGGACTGGCTTGGGATTGGTGATTGTCGATCAGATCGTTTCGCGGGCGGGCGGAAGAGTGAAGATCGATAGCGAGCCGGGTCGCGGGACCACGATGCAAGTTTATTTGCCGCGGATCGCGGCGGCGGTGGCTTGATCTGCAACAAGCGCGCCGCTCTTCGGCCCTCCGTTTTCACCTCTCGGCTTCGCGAGCGAGGTCGGTTTCGGCGACTTCGTGGTTGGGGTAAGCGGCGCGGAAGCGGCGCCACTCGCGGTCAGCTTGCTCTTGTTTGTTCTCTTTGCGCAGCTGACGAATATCCTTCAGCCACTCCTCCGGATCCAAATACGTGCGGGGCGCCGACATGTTGGCGCTGATCGGCCGTGAGTAGACAGCGACTGGCGCGCGCGTATCGACAGCGCCTCGGGATGCGGCGGACAGACTCTGTTCCTCTCGCATCATGCGCTGAACGGCAATCCGCTCATCTTCCGCCTCGGCCGCGCCGGCTGAAGCTTCGACATCGGTCTGGTCGGCTGAAGCCTTGGCATCGCTCTGTGAAGCACTGGCGGCTTGCGCAGAGCCTGGCGCCTCGTTAGTGACGTATCGCTTGGAACGCGCTTCCGGTGGTGGCGGCGCCGGCGCGAAGGCGGGTGCGGCGGGCCGAGGCGCTGGCGCCGCAGCCGGCGCGGGCACTCTCGTTTCGACAGCGCTCGGTTCTTCACGTTTCAGCGCCGCTCGCGATTCCTCTCCCTTCGGCGCCGGTCCGGGTTCTTCTCTCCTCTCAGCGGCTCGCAATTCCTCTCCCTTCAGCTGCGCGCGTTGTTCTTCTCTCGTTAGCTGAGACGGAGCAGGAACATCCAGTGGTGCGGTCGGTGGCGCAGACTGCTCAGCGGCTTCGATCTGCATCTTCTGCTGAGTCCGCAGAACCGACGACACCGTTGTTTCATCACGCACGCCGGTCTCGATGACAATAGCCAATGCCAGCACCGCCGAAGCGGCCACCGCGAACGGCGCCGACCAGCGCACCCACACAGGCCGCGACGAGCGATGCTTCACCGCCTCCTGCGCCCGGCCCAAGACCAAACGATCGAGCGACGGAGGAACCTCCACCCCGGGCAGCTCACGATATCGACGTGACACTCTGGAATCCCCCTTCAGGTAGTGCTCCAGCTGTTGCTCGTCGGCTTCGTCGAGCGGGCGTTTGTCGGTGGGTTCAGTCATGACACGCTCGACTGCAGGGTCGGAGATTGATGCTGGCGCAGCGCGCCGCGCAGCTTGCCCAAGGCGTAACGCAAGCGGCTCTTGGCTGTTTCCATGGCGACGCCGGTGATGCGTCCGATGTCCTCCAGCCCCAGCCCGGTCTCTTCGTACAACAGAAACACATCGCGTTGTTCCGCCGGCAGCTCGTCCAACGCACGCTTGAAGTCCGCGCGTAGCTGAGCTTCCGAGAGCGCCGCATCGGGACTTTCATGGCTCGGCCCGGGCAGCTCGCCGGCCAGTGCATCGACGTCCTGCGCGCCTTTGTCCTGCGGCCGACCGGCGCGCCGAAAATGATCGACCGCGCAGTTGTGCGCGATATGAAACAGGAACGTCGTGAACTTGGCCCGCGCCTCGTAACGCTCGCGGCTGGCGATCACCTTGCTCCACACCTCCTGAAACAGATCGTTGGCCACTTCCGGGCTGCGGCACAGGCGCTGCAAGTAGCGATACAGCGCACCCTTGTGCCGCTCGTAAAGCATTTCGAACGCGCGGACGTCGCCCTTGCGATAGCGAAGCATGAGCGTCGCGTCATCCGGGGCGGCGCCGATGGTCGACACCGTTGCGCCGGCGGCCGAAGGCGCCGCGGCGCCCCCGACTTCGCCGGCTGCTACAGCCATCGGCTGCGTGCCAGGACTCGATGAAAGATCCATGCAGCTAAGAGTATCAGCTCACGGGAGCAGCGATCACTCACCGCGAGATCTGACTCATCTTGCCGGCGTCCGGCGTGGCCGGCGGCGTCAGGCTGCGAGCCAGCGCCACCAGCGACACGAACTCACGACGGTAACCGTCGCGGTCCTCGCCCAGCGCGCCGCCAGCCAGCTTGGTGACATCGTCGTAACCGAAATCGCCGAGATACTTCCCACCTCGCAGCAGCTGGCCGAATGCCGCAACGCTGGCTGCGAAACGAAAATCGGGAGACAACTTGTCGGCTGCCACAGTCGCGTCCTTTCGAATCGGATATTCCAGCAGCTCGCTGCTATCGGACCCGGGCTTCTTGTAGCGCAGCCGGACATTCGCGAGCTCGCCCTTCCCTGCGGCCTGTTCGGATTTCGCTCCGTAACGCAATGGGTCCAAGCGCCCCTTCGATCCGACCGGCACGACTTCATACAACGCGGTGACGCGATGACCGGCGCCGATCTCACCGGCGTCGACCTTGTCGTTGTTGAAGTCCTCGCGCGCGAGCATTCGGTTTTCATAACCGATCAGCCGATACTCGAGCACTTCGGCAGGATTGAACTCGACCTGGATTTTCACGTCCTTGGCGATGGTGTACAGCGTCGAGCTCAATTGCGAGACCAGCACCTTGCGCGCTTCGGACAATGTATCGATATAAGCGTAGTTACCGTTGCCCGCATCGGCCAACCGCTCCATGAGCTGTTCGTTGTAATTGCCCGTGCCGAAGCCCAACGTCGTCAGCTCCACGCCGGTGGCGCGCTCGCGCTCCACGATATCCACCAGGGCTTCGAAATTCACGGTGCCCACGTTGAAATCGCCATCGGTGGCGAGCACCACACGATTGATGCCGCCCTTCACGAACGTATCGTGCGCCAGCTGATAGGCGCGCTCGATACCGGACGCGCCGTTGGTGGAGCCGCCCGCCGACAAGCGCGCCAGCGCTTCTTGAATGCGATGTTTCTGATCACCCGGTGTGGGCTCGAGCACCACACCGGAGCTGCCGGCGTACACGACCATGGAGACGCGATCGCGTCCGGTCAGCTGGTCGGTGAGCAAGCGAAATGCATTCTTCAGCAGCGGCAGCTTGTCGGGTGAATCCATCGAGCCGGACACGTCAATCAGAAACACCAGGTTGGCGGCGGGCCGCTGCTTCGCTTCGACCTCAAAACCCTTGATGCCGATGCGCATGAGCAGCGCTTGTGAGTTCCAAGGCGCAGCCGCGAGCTCGGTGGACACCCGGAACGGAGTCTCACGATCGCCGGGAGGTGCGTAGTCATAATCGAAGTAGTTGATCATTTCTTCGACGCGCACTGCGTCCTGCGGCGGCAGCCGCCCGTCGTTGAGGAATCGACGCACGTTGGCATAGGAGCCGGTATCCACATCGATGGAGAAGGTCGAGACGGGTTGCTCGGCCGCGAGCTGAACGCCGTTGTCCTTTTGATGCTGATAGCGCTCGGTGTCGGCCGGGTTGGGCATGGCCATCATCGGGGGCGGGGCCATGGGCGCGGATGTGAGCTTCATGCGCGCTTCGGCTCTGGCCACCTGGTTGGCCACGGCCCCGCGGCCATCCCCGGTCACCGGCGACGCTTGGATCACCTCGTTCTCTACGGGAGCTGCGGCAGGCATTTCATACTGGACTTCCTGAGCAAGGACGTCCCGTTCCTCCCGCTTGGCCGCACAGGCGCTCAGCACGGCGGCCGCAATCAGCACCGATCCCCGACCGAGGGCGCGGCGCACGGCCCGATCGATGCCCCGATTCTTGTGCTGATTCTTGCCGAGATTCATGGCCCCATTCATGACTATGGTCCCCACATCGACGCGGCTTGCGTCACGGGGGGTATGAACGGAGCACCGGGTCGAATCGGGTTAACCGGTCCTCGGATTCAGACGGGACCCCAGAGCAGCTCGTCCAGCAGCTTGGCCCGGGGCGGCCAGCCGTAGCGGTCCAGATCCACCCGACCGCCCACGAAGTCGATGCCTTCAGCTTCCAGGTGTTTGCGTTGGCGCGCGTAGGCGTCGCTGCCCAGCGGAAAGGAAATGCGCCCGCTGGCGTTGATCACCCGGAACCACGGCAATCCTCGTGACGCCGGCGTCTGCCTCAACACCGTCCCGACCAGCCTGGCACGCCGGGGCAAACCAGCAACGTCCGCGACATTGCCATACGTGCAGACTTTGCCTCGCGGGATCTTTTTGATCGCCGCGATGATTCGCGCAGCGTCACTCTGGGGCGCAACGGTGGCTACCCCGCTCCGCGTCTTTTTCGATGTCTTGTTCGACGTCTTTCCGGACGCTTTGTTCGATCGTTTGTTGGATGCCTTGCGCGATGCCGTCTTGCGAGCTGCTTTGTTTCGCGAAGCCATGCATGACCTCAGATCGGGACCCGGTCGTGCACGGTTTCCTGGGAACGATCGGCGCGATCCGGGTTGCGGCGGCGTTCGCCACCGGTGAGCGCGATGCCGAGCGCAGCGACGAACGGCATCACGCGCTCCAGGAAATCGCCGGGCGAGTCGGGCAACAGATGAAATAGCAAGGACAGAATGAAACCGGACCAGATGGCCGCGACGGTCGCGCCGGGCCGTACGCGTTTGCCGCACAGGCGCACCAGGAGCAAAGGCCCGAAAGACGCGCCGATGGCGGCATAACCAAACATTGCATGCTCGAATACCGTCACCGGCGCCCACAGCGTCGAGAGCACAACCAACACCGCCGACAGCACCATCGCCGCCCGCATCCAGGCCAGGGACAATGGCGCATTCACGCGGCGCAGGTCGATGCCGAAGCTCGAAGCCAGCGCCAGCAGCTGACTGCCGACGTTAGCAAGGATGGCCGCAATCAAACTGGCGACGATGAAGGCCGCGAGCAGCGGCGGCAGCAAACGTTCGGCGATAGTAAACATTGCGAGCTCGGGCCGATTCAAACCGGCATACAGCACGCTCGCCACCCAACCGCAACCCAACACGAGTCCGACCAGCACGGCGATCATGGCCAACGTCAGCCAGCAAGCCCGACGCAATGCGAGCTCGTCGCGAGCCGCCATGAACCGAGTGGCGAGCTGCGGCTGGCCGGTCGTGCCCAAGCCGATACAAAACACACCGCCGGCGAACGCCAGCGCGACCACGCCGTGACGAGCCCCGAACCAATCGGTCGCGACCGGGCCGAGCGCATCGAAAGCGATCCGATACTGCTCCCAGCCCCCGATCGACACAGTGCCGCCGATCAACAGCAGCGCCGCGAATATTCCGATCGCGATCACTTGCACGGCATCTCCCACCGCGCACGCGCGCAGTCCGCCGGCGAATACACCCACAGTAATTAGAGAGACCGACGTGAGCGCCATGCTGATCGCATTGAAGCCGAACTCGTCTACCAGCAATCCGCCCGCGAATCGCAGCATGGCGCTGGTTTGTAGCAACACGCAGAACAGAAAAATGAGAATGGCCGAGCGCGCCACCCACGGCTGCAAACGATCGCCGGCGTCGCCGCTCAACAATTGAAACAAGGTGGAGTTGCCCTGCGCGACTGTCACGTTGCGCAGACGAGGAGCGATGAAGAACAGACTCAGCGCAGCGCCGCTCACGAACGCTGGCCAAATCCACGCCGCGGACCAGCCCCATGCGAATGCGGCGCCGGCCAACGTCATCAGCATCCAGCCATTGACGGTGTTCGCCGTGCAGCTCAGCGCCAGCAACCAAACGCCGAGACGGCGATTGGCGAGCGCCAGATCGGCGGCGTTGTGGGTGCGGCGGGACGCCCAGGCCGCGACCGTCAACAGCAACGCCGCGAAGGCCAGCAGCGTCAGCAACACCGTGGCGGAACGGTTCATGGTGGCAGGCAATCCTCAGCGGCCGGCCGGCGATGCTACACGAGGCGCCGCGATGGGCGAAATCGTGTCGCCGAAATCACGCACCCGCGCGTAACAACGCATACAGCCGTTGCCAGTCGAATGCCGGCCCCGGATCGCTCTTGCGACCGGGTGCGATATCGCTGTGACCGGCGATGCGCGTCAGCGACAACGATGGATAGGCCTCGCACAGCGCGAGAATGGCGGCGCTCAACATTCGATACTGCGCCGGCTCGTAGGGAATCTCATCGGCGCCTTCCAGCTCGATGCCCACCGAAAAATCGTTACAGCGCTCGCGCCCTTGATAGCTCGAGGCGCCGGCATGCCAGGCGCGCTCGTGAAATGGCACGTACTGCACCAGTTCGCCGTCGCGACGGATCAGCAAGTGCGTGGAGACTTTCAGATCTTTGATCTTCTCGAAATACGGATGCTGCTCGGGCGGCAGCGAGTTGGTGAACAGACGATCGATCCACGGCCCGCCAAACTCATCCGGCGGCAGGCTGATGCCGTGCACGACGATGAGTTCTGGCAAGATGCCGCCCGGCCGCGCATCGAAATTCGGCGATGGCACTCGCCGCGCGGCGCGCAGCCAACCCGTTTGCGTATCGATCCCCTCTGCCACTGCGAGCAGATGCTGGGACAGTGCTTCCGGCAACGTTGTCGAATGCATGGGATTGTTCACTTAGGCACGGGGTTTGCTAGATCCTGACAAGCTTGGGACCGCACCACTCGCAACGAGGCGAGCATGAGACTGAATCGAATTTTTTGCGATGGACCTTTGACCGGTCGGACCGAGATCGACCTGCCCGCCGCCGGCGGCTACCACGTGGCTCGCGTTCTGCGTATGCGGGAGGGTGCGCCGCTCAGTGTATTCGACGGCAGCGGCCATGAATTCGGCGCTGAAATCACTCGCGTGGCCGGCGACAAAGTGACCGTCATGCTGGGCGACCCCACTCCCGGCACCGCCGAATCGCCACTGCGAATCACGCTGGTCCAAGGCGTCTCGCGCAGCGAACGCATGGACTGGACGTTGCAAAAAGCCACCGAACTCGGTGTGGCCGCCATTGCCCCAGTTTTGACCGCGCGCAGCGTCGTCCGCCTCGATGAGAAGCAAGCCGCCAAGAAACGCGAGCACTGGCGGGGCATCGTGATCGGCGCCTGCGAACAATGCGGCCGCGCCAAGGTCCCTGCGATCTCGGCGCCGATGACACTGCGTGAATATCTCGCCACCGTCCGCAAAGACGGCTTTCGCCTGGTCCTGAGCCCGTCCGCCCCCGCCTCGCTGGTCGGCCTGTCGAGCATGCCCAGCAAGGCAGAGCTGTTGATCGGCCCCGAAGGCGGATTGGACGACGATGAACTGCATGCCGCCCAAAAAGCCGGCTTCATGCCGGTGCGCCTGGGACCTCGCGTGCTCCGAACCGAGACAGCCGCTGTAGTTGCGCTCTCTGTGCTTCAAGGTCTGTGGGGCGATCTGCAATAGCGACAACGCATCACCGAGGGGAGCACGGTGCCGGAAGGACCTGGGACCCACCCGCCGACGCCAGCCACCACGCCTCTTCCATCCGGGTCAGCCCGGCTGAAGCGGCGCCAGCCACCGCGCCTCTTCAGGCCTCAAGCCGCCCTGCTCTCCTCCGAAATCATCTGCTCCAGATGCTCGAAGTCCGGAATGAGCGGCGACTCGTTCAACATCCGAACCTGGCAGAGAATCGGACCCCGCTCGGGAAACGACCGACTCGGATCTGATTTGACGACGTCGTTATTCACACGCACCAGCTGCGGAAATCCCTGCGTGATGACGCCGAAATACCCACCCGTCACTTGATTGCTGAGCGCCACGAACACCACGATACGTGTACGCGTGCCCGGTGCCGGCACCGGCTGCCCGCAAGCCGCTTCGAAAGAGATGACCGGCACGGGGCGACCACTCCAGGAAATCGTGCCGAGATACCACGGCGGAACGCCTTCCACCTTCTCCGGCGCCTGCCACGTCACCACTTCCGCCACGCACGCGCGCGGCACGATCAAACGTTCCTGAGCGAGCGGGATCAACAGGCTGTAGAGCTCGTGGGAGGGTACGTCAGCGGCACTCACGACACTTTCCTCTTACGCGCGGCCTGCACCAGCGGCTCGATCGCATCCAGCAACTGATTTTCCTGATACGGCTTGCCGAGGTAATCGTTCACGCCGATCTCGATCGCTCGGGCGCGATGTTTCTCGCCAACGCGAGACGTGATCATCACGATCGGAATATCGGTGAGACGCGCATCGGCGCGCACCTGCGTCGCCAACTCGTAACCGTCCATACGCGGCATTTCGATATCGAGCAAAATCACATCGGGAATGTGTTCCTGCAGGATGGACAGCGCATCGACGCCGTCCTTCGCCGTCATCACTCGCATGCCGTTGCGTTCCAGCAGACGCTGCGTCACGCGGCGCACGGTGATCGAGTCGTCGACCACCAGCGCGAACGTCCTCATATCCTGCTTCGGACCTTGCGTTTCCAGCGGCGCTTTGCCGCCGCGCCAATCCGTACGCACCAGCGTGTTCATGTCCAAGATGATCACGATGCGACCGTCGCCGAGAATCGTCGCGCCTGCGATACCGCGAATCGTCGCGATCTGCGGGCCCACCGATTTCACGACCATCTCGCGGCTGCCGACCAGCTCGTCCGTGACCAGCGCAGTCGAATGCTCACCCGCGCGAATCAGGATCAACGGCACCGACACGTCCAGCTCCGGCAACGCCGAGGGGCCACCGCCCACGAACGCGCCGAGATGCTGCAATTTATAAATCTGGCCGCCGTAGTTGAACGTCGACACGTCCTCGGCCAGATGCTTCTCGACTTCCGACTTGGAAATACGCGCGACGCCTTCGACCGACGGCAGCGGCAATGCGTACAACTCATCGCCCGTGCGCACGATCAACGCTTGCGTGATGGCCAGCGTGAACGGCAGACGGATCGTGAACTTCACGCCCTTGCCAGGCTCGGAGGCCGTGAACAACGCGCCGCCGAGTTTCTTGATCTCGTTGACCACCACGTCCATGCCGACGCCGCGGCCGGCATGTTGAGTGACGTTGCTGGCCGTGCTGAAGCCGGGCTCGAGAATCAGCTGCATGGCTTCTTCGTCGGTTAGCACGCGGCCCGGTTGTAACAGGCCACGCTGCCTGGCACGTTCGCGCACCGCGTTCACGTCGATGCCGCGACCATCGTCTTCGAGCACGATGACCATCTCCGAGCCTTCTCGATGCAGGCCGACTTTGATCGTGCCTTGCGCCGGCTTGCCGCGCGCGACGCGCTCGTCCGGCATTTCGATGCCGTGCACGACCGAGTTACGCAGCATGTGCTCGAACGGCGGCAACATGCGCTCCAACACCTGACGGTCCAGCTCGCCGTTGGCGCCCTGAACCACCAGCTCGACGCGCTTGTTGGTATCGTTCGCCACCTGGCGCACCAGACGGCTGAGACGTTGCACGTGACGCTGGAACGGCACCATGCGCGTGCGCATCAGACCGTTCTGCATTTCTGTCACGACGCGGGACTGTTGCAGCAGCAGGTTCTGCGCTTCGCGAGTGAGGTTTTCGAGCAAGCCTTCGATCGAGCTCACGTCGCTCACCGATTCGGCGAACGCGCGCGTGAGCTGCTGAATGGTCGAGTAACGATCCATTTCGAGCGGATCGAAGTCGGCGCGATCCGGGAACTGCTCCTGGTGCCGATGCAGGATCTGGGATTCGGTTTCCAGCTCGAGCTTGCGCAGCTGTTCCTTCAAGCGCGTGACGGTGCGACCCAGCTCCGCCAGGTTGAATTCGATGGAGCTGACCTGCTGCTCCATACGCGAGCGGAAGATGCTGACTTCCCCGGCGTTGTTGAGCAGGTTGTCGAGCAGATCGGCATCGACGCGCGCGAATTCACGTGGCTCTTGCTGGGTCGGTTTCTCACGACCCGGCAGTGCTGGCGCCTGAGCTTCAGCGGCGGCTTCTTCTTGCTGTGGCTGGTCGGCTGCGTCCGGCGGTAGTTCTGGTGCGACGGCTGCGACGTCGAGCGCAGCGTGCACGCCGGTAGCAGCGTGAGCTGCGTTGGTCGCAGGTGCAGGCGTTTCTTCGACTCGCACTGCCTCGCGAGGCGCGACTGCGCCCAGTTCGTCGGCGCCGAACTCGACTTCGACGTCGGAGACGGCTTCGATTTCTGGCGCGTCCCAGCCACCTTCCTCTGACGGGGCTTGAGTGTCCGCCGACGTTTCTTCAACTGCGTCAGCTGACCAGCCACCGTCGGCGGACTCCGCGGTTGCGTCGGAAGAGTCGCCCTGGAACGTCGCCAGCTCGCTATCGGACCAGGCGTCTTGCGACGAAACCGCTGGGAGTTCCGCTTCAGCCGACGCTGCTTCGGCCTGCGCACGTTGAGCCGCGGCTTGTTCGTTCAACGCTTCGATTTCTGTCAGCGTCGGAACGATGTCGGTTTGCGAGCCAATGTCCTTGTCGTCGGGCGAGTAGCTCTCGATCTCGACGATTTCTTCAGGCGGCGCATCGAACATCTGCGGCGTCAACGCCGCTGGCGGCACCACTTCAGGCGCGACCGGCGTCGCCGGGGTGATCGCGGCGGCCGCGGTTGGCACGGCTTCGGACAGAGTGGGCGCGGCTGGCGGCGCAACTGGGGCAGCTTCCACTTCCTGGCCGCTCAGCGCGCGAATGCGGTTCATCAACGCACGTGCCGGCTTGCAGCGCTCGCCGCCGGCGACCACATCGCGCATGCGATGCAGTTCGTCGAGGCTGGTTTGCAGGGTGTCGAACACTTCCTGCTCGGCCGGCACCTGGCCCGTCTCGACCAAGCCCATCAATGTTTCCAATTCGTGGCTGAGATCGCCCATGGCGCGGATGCCGGCCATGCGTGCGCCGCCTTTGAGCGTGTGCACGACGCGTTTCAGCTCGAACACCAGCGCGGTGTTGGCGCGATCGCGAATCCAGGAGGACAGCGATTGGTCGGCTGTTTCCAACAGCTCGGTGGCTTCTTCCGTGAAGATGGCTGCGACGTCTGGATCGAAGTCGCTATCGTCGTACTCTTCTTCTTCGACTGCCGCAGCGGCCGTTGGCGTCACCGGAGCAGCGGCGCTCACCGCAGGCTCGGCGGCCGGCGATGCTTCGGCTTGCAATGTTTCTTGCGCGGCGGGGCGCAGGAACGGGCTGCGGATTGTTTCGGCGTCGTCGCGGGCGATGGTCGCCTCATGTTCCAGCACAGGCAGTTCGCCTGCCCAGGGTGCAGCGGCGACGATGTCGCTGGCCTCTTCTGGCAGCGGCTCGTCCATCTGCAGCAGTGAACGATCGCCTTCGGACGCGGCGACTTCATCGACCAGAATGCCTGGTGCTTCGGGTGGATTCGCGAGCTCTTCCAGGGCGGCGGATTCTTGAGTGAGATCGGTGTCGGCGCTCAGCGCGGCCTCTTCGATTTGCACTTCGCCGACGCCGACGCCGTCGCTGTTCGCGGAGCGATCCGTCGTTGGGAAGTGCTCGTAGGCCCATTGCAATGTGTCCATCGCGCTGGCGTCGGAATCCAGCTCGACCACCTCCATCGCGGATTCGCCGGCCGTGACTTCCTCTGGCGTCAGTTCCACTGCGCCAAGCACGATCTCTTCTGCGAGCGCTTCCGTTTCGCCGGTGCTCGCCGCCAGCGTGATCTCTTCTCCGGTCAGAGCAGCACTCTCGATCGAGATTTCTTCACCCGCCACCGCAGAGTCGAGTGTGACTTCCTCGCCTGCCAGTGCCGCGGAGTCGAGTGTGATCTCGGCGACCGCGTCGTCAGTCTGTGACTGCTTCGCGTCGCCGGCATCGAGTGTGATGTCCTCACCGACGAGTGTGGCTGCGTCGAGGCTGATCTCCTCGACCGCACTGTCGACGCTCGGCTGTTCGACGCCCGCGTCGCCAGTGATGTCGTCGCCGGCGAGCGTCGCCTCGTCCAGATTGATTTCGTCTACCGCGAACTCAGGCGCGCCGAGGTCGATTTCCTCAATACCTACTTCAGGCGCGTCGAGCTTGATTTCTTCTCCGAAGCCGTCGCTGTCGAGTGCGCCGTCTCTGCCTGCCACCACGTCGCTGTCGAGTGCGCCGTCTTTGCCTGCGATCACGAGGGTATCGAGTCCGATGTCTTTGCCCGCGACCACGTGGCTATCGAGTCCGACGCCTTCGCCTGCGATCTCGTGGCTATCGAGTCCGACGTCTTTGCCTGAGACCACGTCGCTATCAAGCGTGATCTCCTCGCCGGAAATCGCGGCGCTATCGCGTGCAACCTGGTCGCCGGCATGCGCGGCACCGTCGAGAGCGACGCTATCCAGCGCGCTTTGCTCACCCGCGAGAGCGGCGCTGTCGAACGCGCTTTGCTCCTTCGCGAGAGCGGCGCTGTCGAGCGCGCTTTGCTCCCTCGCGAGAGCGGCGCTGTCGAGCGTAGTCTCGGCATCGGAGAGAGCGTTGTCGAGGGCGTTCTCTGCAGAGGCGGAGGTGAGAGACGGCGAGTCCGGGCTGCCGGAAGCGAACGGGGCGGAGAGAACCAAGGTGCCGGCTTCGAGTACGCTCGGGTCGACCGGCGGGAGTTCGAAGGTCTCGGGATCGGCGGCGTCGAGGCCAGCGCCGGCCAACGAGATCTCTTCGATCTCGATGGCGTCGGCATCGGGCACAAGGTCAGTGCCGCTGGAGGCGGCCGCTGCAACCAAAGCTTCATCGCTCTGCGTCGCAGGCGTAGGAGCAACGCCAGCAGCATCTTCGTCGATAAAAGCCGAACTCGGCACAGACAGATGTTCACCCGTCGCTGCACTCGGCAGATTCAACCGCTCATTGATGCTCGTGGACGCCGTCGCCGCGAGAATCTCGCCGGTGGCGTCGGTATTGAACCCGCCGGCGGTGTTCAGCGAGCCCATCTCGGCAAGGCGGGAAATATCCGCATCGAGGGCCTGTTCGAGCTCGACCAATCGCCGCACGATCACATCGTGGTCGAGGAAGAATCCGGTGTTCTCATTGATGTTGTCGACGACCTGCTGAATCGCGCCGACCGCGTCGGTCAACACCGCCAGCCCCGCATCCGACATCCCGATGGAATTGTCGTAGAGCTTGCGAACGTAACGATTCAGCGGCTCGGCGATCTTGATGCCCTGACGGGCACCGGCGGTTTTCGCGGTGCCGCTCAGGGTATGACATGAACGGTGCAGATCTTCGGTGACGACATAAGGCGCAGTCGCAAGCCCGCAGCTCGCGATGAACTTACGAATCGTCGCGAGGTGCCCCGCGGTTTCTTTGGCGTAGATCTCGTGCAGCCCCGGGTCCATTGGGGATTCTGCCGATGCCGCCGCGGGGGTTGTTACCTCCGAAGCTGTTTTTTTTTCCGGCAAAGGTGAAAGCGTCGGCGCCTCCATGACCGGCGCCTTGAGCACCGGCGGCTCCGGAGCACGCGGAGCAGGCTTCGGCGCAGGCGCAGCCGGCGCGGCAGCAGGAGCAGCGCTCGGACGAACACCGGCAAGATTGTTCGCCGTGTTGATGATCTTCGCGATATCGGCTTGCGGCGCGCGTCCGGTTTCGAGCTGCTCGACGAGCTCCGGCACGGCGGCGACGGCCGAGCGCATCACACCCATCATGTCCGGCGTGCGATCCAGCGTCTTGTTGATGACGCGGTTCAACATGTTCTCGATGGACCACGCGAAGTCGCCGATGAGCTGCGCGCCCACCATGCGACCGCTGCCCTTCAACGTATGGAACGAACGCCGCACGTTGACCAGCGCGTCCTGGTCCTGCGGGTTCGAATCCCACAGCGGGAAGAACTGGTTGAGCTTGGCGATCTCGTCCTTGGCTTCTTCGATGAACAGCTCGACGAATTCCGGATCGACTTCGCGATCCACCGGCTTGGTGAGCGCGGGCGGCATCGGCGCCGGCGGAGGCGGCGGTGGCGCGGCGGCCGGCTTGGTCGGACGACGCACTTCCTGAGTGACAGGATCGAGCACCGCAGTCGGCTCGTGTTCGGTGCCGAGCGCAACCGTCGGCGCATGCGGCTCGATGACCACGGTGCGCGCATGGTCCGCAGTCGGACCGTACGCTTCCACTCGCGGAATGGGCTGAGCTTCGGCGAGGAACTGCAAACAACTTTCGGCGTTGTCGAGCATGTACCAGGGATCGGCGCGGCCGGCCTGGATTGTTTCCATGTAGTACTCGACCGCGACAATGGCGTCGGCGAGCCGATCCACGGCTTCCTGCGGCAGCGTCATGCCGTCGCTGCGTACGAAGTTCTGCAGCGCCTTGTCGATGCCTTCCATGATCTCGACGACGCGAGTCTTGCCCAGCATCAGCAGACCGGCCGTGATGCCGCGCATGAGCTGCGGAATCTGATCGACGGCCTGGCCTTCGCGCGGCTTGTCCAACGAGTGCGCGATCGCTTCCTTGATGCGCGCCATGTTGACGATACATTCGCGCAGCACCGCTTCCGTCACCAGACGGAACTCGATGTCGTCCGGGCCAGCCGGTTTGGCCGGCGCAGCGCCCGCTTCCGACGGCGTCGGTACGATCATGCCGACCAGCTGCTCGTCGAGGCTGTCTTCGACCTTGATGAGTGTCGCCGCCATGCGCAGCAACGTCCCTTCGCCGGCAGAGGACTTCTGCGCGACGATGGCTTGCAAATCCGTCGTCTCGGCCTGCACTTTGTCGCGCAAGTCGCCGAGGCCGAGCACGCCGAGCGTATCGGCGATTTTTTTCAACAGTTCCAGCTGCGGAGCGAGCTCGTCGACCTGCGTGCCGCCCTGGCGCACAAAGATATCCAGCGCGTCTTTGACGCGACTCAGATCTTCCTTGATGGCGGCCGCCACGGTCTTCATCAGCTTGACCGAAGGTGCCGACAGGCTTTCGCGAGCCTGCTCGACGCCTTCGTCGACCGGCAGCAGCTCGGACAAACGGAACGAGGCACGAACGGCCGCGACACGCGGACCGTTGGTGCGAGCACGCGCCACGTAATAAAGCAGATTGTTCAGCAGCTCGAGCGGCGGAGAATCGGCGTAGCGAGCTTCGCCCGACTCGTACAAACGTTTCATTTCCCGGTCAGCCTGACCGAGCAAACGTTTCACGGAGGCGCTGCCTTCCAGCCCGCCCTCACGCAGGGCTTCGAGAATCGATCCGACCACCCACCACAGCTGGAACACCGCCTGCGTGGTGGCGACGTGTTCGAGCTTCTCGGCGGTGCGCGACAGGATTTCGAGGTTCTGATCGATGCGCTCGCCCTTGATCCAGCCCAACAGGCCGAGCTGGAAACGAGTCCGCAACTTGCGAGCCCATTGCGCGACGGTGAGCGCGCCTTCGGCAGCGGCGGCCGCCGGGTTGGCCTGCTGATCCGAGCTGAGATTCAGCAGCAGCAGCGTGCCTTCGGACAACAACGCATGACCGCGCACGGCGCGCAGGTCGTTCAACAACGGCAGCAGCACGAGCGCCATATCGCGCCCGCCGCTCATCACGCGTTCGAGATAGGTCGGCAACTGAACCATCGCGCGCATCAGCGCGTCGAGGCCTTCGGCCAGGTGACGTTTCTCGTTGAAGTTCGAGATCAGGTAGTTCGCGACCTGACCCATTTCCTCGGCCAGCAACGCTGCGCCATACACTTCGGCCACGCGCAGAGCGCCGTGCACCGCGTGCAGATGTTCATTGCACTTACGCAGCAGCGCGAGATTGTCCTGCTGCTCGCCGAATGCTTCCAACGAAGCGCGGGCTTCGTTCAGTTCGCTGGCGAGCTCGCGCGCAACGATGTGCAGAGTCTGCGATGAAACCTCAGCCATGGTTCTGAGCGTTGCTTAACCGTTATGCATTGAGGCCGCTGACCTTCTTCGGCGCAGCGGTGCGATTCGCGGCCGTGCCACTGCCGGTCGCGGTCAGCGACGGCGGTGGCGCAACCGGCGGCGCTTTGCGGGCCGGATCGGTCAGGACGGCAGTCCCGCCGGACACAGCGTCCGGCAGACGGAAGCCCGCGACGGATTTACGCAGCTGCGATGACAGCTCGGCGAGCTTGCCAACCGAGCTGGACGTAGCCGCGGAGTTCTCCGCAGTCTGCGAGCTGATCTCTCTGAGCACGCCCATGTTGCGTGCAATGTTCTGCGCCGCCGAGGACTGCTGACGGGCGCTGGCGGAAATGTTTTGCACCAGGCTGGCGATCTGATTCGACACCTGCTCGATTTCTTCCAGCGCGGCGCCGGCGTTTTCGGCCAGCAAGGCTCCGCCCACCACGTCGGTGGTGCTGCGTTCCATCGACACCACCGCTTCGTTGGTGTCGGCCTGAATCGTGCGCACCAGCACTTCGATCTGCTTGGTGGCGGTGGCGGCGCGCTCGGCCAGACGCTGCACTTCGTCCGCGACGACCGCGAAACCGCGGCCCGCTTCGCCGGCCATGGAGGCCTGAATGGACGCGTTCAACGCCAGGATGTTGGTCTGCTCGGCGATGTCGTTGATCAGCTCGACGATGTTGCCGATTTCCTGCGAGCTCTCGCCGAGGCGCTTGATGCGCTTGGAGGTTTCCTGAATGGTCTCGCGAATCGTGTTCATGCCGTCGATGGTACGGCGCACGGCGTCGCCGCCCTTGTGAGCGACATCGACCGAGTGACGCGCGACGTCCGCCGAACGTTCGGCGTTGCCGGACACTTCTTCGGTGGAGGCGGCCATGGCAGCCACTGACTCCGAAGCCAGCGCCACTTGCTTTGATTGCGCCACGGACGCTTTCGCCAGCTGGCTTACCGAGCCCTGCGTCAGCTTGGCCGCGGAGTCGAGCGACACGGCGGATTCGTTGATGGTGGCAACCAGCTCGCGCAGCGCTTCGATGGCGTAGTTGATCGAGTCCGCGATCGCGCCAGTGATGTCTTCGGTCACCGTCGCCTGCACCGTCAGGTCGCCGTCGGCCAGGCTCGACAGTTCGTCCAGCAGGCGCAGAATGGCCTCCTGGTTGCGCTCGTTCTTGCTCGCCTGCACTTCCAGCTGTTTGCGGATGTTGCCGCTCATGCCATACAGGGTGGTGAGCACGATCAGCGAGATCAGGCCGACCGCCAGCAACGCGATCGGCAACGCCTTGCTGTTGACCACACCAGCGGCGCCCGCGCTGGGCACGCCGACGCGAGTGGAGAACGCTCCATAGATCTTGTCGCCGCTGACGGCGAGCGCCGCGGCCGCTTCGCGCGCCGATTTGACGCGATCCGCCGAGCTGATGGCCGTGCGAACCTTTTCGCTCAGCTGAGCATACAAACTGCTGGTGCTCCGGAAGCGACCTTCAGCTTCCGGACCGGTGACCTTGGGCAGGCCGAGGCCCGAATCTTCGCCGCCCAGGCCGCCGATGACCTGGCCCATGTAGTCGTTGCCGTCCGCGAGGCGACGCGCGATCACGGTCGCATCGCCGACACCGCCGGCGAGCGCTTCCACATCCTGTTGCAAACGCAGGCCAGTGAGCTCGAAACGTTCCAGATGACGAGTCATGCCTTCGATGCCGGGCGCGCCGAGCGCGCTCGCGACGTTGCCGAGGCTCTGTAACAACTGCGGCACCAGGGCGCGCACTTCGACGGCGGATTTCTGCACGCCTTCGATGGCTTCCTGAGCGTTCAGAATCGCCTGGCTATGCTTCAACAGATCGGTGGAGCCGGCGAAGCCCTGCACGTCCGGGCCGGCCGAAGCAGCCAGGGTCGAGTAGCGCGTGCGCGAGGCGGACAGCGCGTTGAACGCGCCAGGCGTGCCGCTCAAAGCGGCGTTGGCCTGCAACGGCAGCTTCTGCGACAGCGCCAGCAGTTCGTTCATCTCGCGCACGCTCTTGTCGTCGCCGCCGGCATCGATGCCTGCGAACGCCAACAAGCCCAGCGCCGCGACCACGCACGCCAATGCCAGGCCCATCAGGACCGGCAGAAAGCGCACGCCAATCATTTTCGTTTCAGCCATGACCCTGCCCTTCCTTGACGCTCGAACGCGCGTCCTGCGCTGAGGTGCTGGTGGTGTAGTTGTTTGGCACGACCGTCTTCCAACTCGTCTGCTATCGCCAAAAAGTTGCCCAGGCCAATGAATCAGCGCTCTTGAATCGGCTCGATCGATGCGCGGCTCAAGAGGCCGCGGCTTGCAGAAACTCGGCGCTCTCCAGCAGCGAGCGCAGACTGAACACCGGCCAGCTCTCCGTGCCGCGACGGAACGCGCCCGCCAGGTAACGATCACAGCGCACGATGGTCGGCGGCGGCGTGGCGGAGAATTCGCCATCGGCGAAGCGGCGGAAACCCAGCACTTCATCCACCAGCAGTCCAGCCGGCACTTCGCGATGATTCGCCACCAGCACGCGCGTGCTGCGATTGGTGTTGGTCATGCCGCCGCCTAGATACGCCCGCAGGTCGACCACCGGCAACAACTGACCTCGCACATTTGCGATGCCGCGGATCCAAGGTTTCGCGCCCGGAACGCGCGTCACAACCGACGGATAACTCAGCACCTCGCGAGTTTCTTCGCGCGCGGCCAGAAAACTTTCCGAGCTCAACCGGAAGGCCACGCCGACCCACTCGCGCTCGGCGGCGGCGTCGCGGCCCTGCCCGGTCAACGCGACGCGCGCCAGTCGTTCGAGCTCCTTCAGGAGATCAAACGGCTTGTCGCGCAGAGACTTGAGGGTCGCACTGGTCATGAGCAGCGTCGTTTCCGCCTCAGCCGGCCAGCGCGGCCTGAGCTTTTTCGATCAGCTTTTCCATGGATACCGGCTTCACCAGATAGTCCTTGGCGCCCTGGCGCATGCCCCAGATGCGATCGGTTTCCTGATCCTTGGAGGTGACCATGATCACCGGGATGGCCTTGGTGTCCGGATCGGAGGCGAGCTTGCGGGTCGCCTGGAAGCCGTTCACGCCCGGCATCACCACGTCCATGAAGATCAGATCGGGTTTCATTTCCTTGGCTTTGCGAATCGCCTCGGCGCCATCGCCGGCCGACGCGGTCTGATAGCCGTGGCGCTCCAGCGCCTTCTGCATCACATGCACTTCCGTCGGCGAATCGTCGACGATGAGGATCAGCGCCATACCTTGCTCCGCCCTGCCTTGCTCCGTTCGGGTTGCCAGTGCCGTACGCATGCCACTACCTTGCAGCCCCACCCACATGGGTTTCGATCGCGTTCAACAGCTCATCCTTGGTGAATGGCTTGGTCAGATAGTGCTCGGAGCCGACGATGCGGCCGCGCGCGCGATCGAACAAACCGTCCTTGCTCGACAACATGATCACCGGAATGGAGCGGAATACCTTGTTGTGCTTGATCAGCGAGCAGGTCTGATAACCGTCCAGCCGCGGCATCATGATGTCCACGAACACGATGTCGGGCTGGTGATCGGCGATCTTGGACAGCGCATCGAAGCCGTCGACCGCCGTGAACACCTCGCAACCTTCCTTCGACAACAGTGTCTCGGCAGTACGGCGGATGGTCTTGCTGTCGTCGATCACCAGCACTTTCAGGCCCGACAGCCGGGCGGACTGGCTCGTTGCTAGATTCTCCATCGCACTGTTTCCTCAAGCCTTACGATCAACTTTGGGTGCGCCGTTGGAATGGCTGGGCACAACCGCCGGAACTTTTAACATATTGGTTATAGGGCCGCCATCGCCCGCCTTCCTATACTATGAAGCCCGTCACAGAGAGCTCGCGCCGCGAATTCGCTGTGATGTGTACGCTCGACTTTCCAGGTGAAATGCCCATGTCCTCAAGCAGCCCCAGCACTGTGTCCAAATCGGTCCGCGTCGTCGTGGTCATGGATCCCATCTCCGAGATCAAACCGGCCAAGGACACCACGCTGGCGATGTTGCTGGCGGCACAGGAGCGCGGCTGGGAGCTCTGGTACGCCGAGCAGCGCGACCTGTGGCTGCGTGATGGCGTGCCGCTGGCCCGCCTCGCCCCGCTGACGGTCAAGAACGACCTCGAGGACTGGTACCAGTTGGGCGAATCCCGAGAGCAGGGTTTGTCCGAATTCGACGTCATCCTGATGCGCAAGGATCCGCCGTTCGACATGGAGTACATCTACACGACGTACATCCTGGAGCGCGCCGAGGAGGCCGGCGTGCTGGTGGTGAACCGGCCGCAGGGTCTCAGGGACATGAACGAGAAGGTGTACACGGCCTGGTTCCCCCAGTGCTGTGCGCCGACGCTGATCACGCGCGACATGGCCGACATGCACGCGTTCCTGAAGGAACATCGGCGCATCGTTTGCAAGCCGCTGTATGGGATGGGCGGGCGTTCGATCTTCGTGCTCGAGCAGCAGGACAAGAACGCCAATGTGATTTTCGAGACCATGACCGAGTACGGCACGCGCTTCGCCATCGTGCAGAAATATCTGCCCGAAATCGTCGACAGCGGCGACTCGCGCATCCTGGTGATCGATGGCGAGCCTGCACCCTATGCACTGGCGCGCATTCCCTCGGCCACCGACAATCGCGGCAATCTCGCCGCCGGCGCCAAGGGCGTGGGCCGCGAGCTGAACGAACGCGATCGCTGGCTGGTCGGGCAGATCGGTCCCGAGCTGCGGCGACGCGGGATGCTGTTCGTGGGACTGGACGTGATCGGCGGTTATGTGACCGAAATAAACGTCACCAGCCCCACCGGCGTGCGGGAATTGGATAAACAGTTCGGCACCCGGATCGCCGGGCTGCTGATGGACGCGATAGAGAAACGACTGTCATGAATGCTGCTTCGGTGACGCCACAGGATTCGCTTGCCAGCGAGCTGCAGGAAGGGGCCGCGCCGGTCAACGATCGCTTGACCACGACCTTGTTCCTGGCGGCGCTGTTTCACGGCATCGTGATCCTCGGCATCACCTTCGCGGTCCCTCGCTCCAGCACCCCGACGCCCACGCTCGAAGTGCTGTTGCTCACGAGTAACGACACCCGCGCGGCCGACAATCCCAACGCTCAATACCTGGCTCAACGCAGCCAGCAAGGCAGCGGTACGACCGAAGATCGAGTGCGGCCGGCCAACCCTGCGTCCACGGCGGTGATGGCCGAGCAGGCGGGCGTGCCCGAGGGCAACAGCGATCGCTACCAGGAAGCGGTGGCTGGCCAGCGCTCCACCGAAATCATCAGCAGCCGCAGCGATCGCAGCGAAGTCGAATATCGCAGCGGCGACAGGAGCCCGTCGCAACAGGCCGAGATCCCGGTGGCCCTGTCGCCGACCGCGCCCCGACCGATCGCAACCAGCGCGACTGACACGACGCTGGTGTTGCGGGGCAAGCGCCTGGATGGCGCGACGGAGATCGTGCCGAACACCCGCGAGTCCAAGCTGGCGCCCTATCTGAATGCCTGGCGGACCAAGATCGAGCGGCTCGGCACGCTCAATTTCCCGCAGAACGCCCGCAACGCTCGCACCGGCAATCCCGTGCTGGAGGTCTCGCTGCTGGCCGACGGCACCCTGGGCGACGCCATCATCCGCCGCTCCAGCGGCAGCAAGGAGATCGACCAGGCGGCGCTGTCCATCCTGCGACTGGCCTCGCCCTTCGACCCGTTCCCGAGCGAGCTCAGCAGGCAATATCGGGAGCTGCGCTTCGCCTACGAGTGGCAATTCCTCGGGGCGGCTAAAAATTGAGCCTGCGTGCTTGAGCCGGGGCGGACACCGCCGGATACTTGGCCCATGTCCGCAGGCGACTACCTCACCAACCAGTTCCTCATCGCCATGCCGGCGATGACCGACAGCAATTTCGCCCAGACGGTCACGTTTATCTGGGAGCACAATGCCGACGGCGCCTTGGGGATCATCATCAACCGGCCGTTGCAGATGCGACTGCTGGACGTGTTCGAGCAGCTCAAGATGCCGACCGCGCCCGGTGTATTCGGACACCAGCAGGTGCTCCAGGGCGGCCCGGTGCAGACCGATCGCGGCTTTGTCGTGCACCAGGTGGGCGGTCATTGGGAACATACCCGCCAGGTGTCGCCCCGCCTGCAGGTCACGACCTCACCGGACATTCTGAACGCCATGGCTCGCGGCGCCGGTCCGAACACTGCGCTGGTCGCGTTGGGGTACGCCGGCTGGAGCGCCGGTCAGCTGGAAACCGAGCTGGCGCAAAATGCCTGGCTCACCGCGCCCTGCGATGAGCGCATTCTGTTCGACACGCCTTACGAGCAACGCTGGCGCGCCGCCGGCCGGCTGCTCGGCGTGGATCTCGCGACCATCAGCGATCAGGTGGGTCACGCCTAGGCGGCCCGCTTCAATTTGGCTCCACAGGTCATTCTCGCGTTCGACTACGGCACCCGACGCATCGGGGTCGCCAGCGGCGACACGCTGACTCGCACTGCTCGCGCACTCACGACGATCGAACGTGGCGACACCATGCCCTGGGCCGCAATCGACAAGCTGGTGCGGGAGTATCAGCCTGCGCAGTTCGTCGTCGGCCTGCCCTGGAACATGGACGGCACTCCCACTGTGCTCACCGATGTGAGCCGCACCTTCGCCGCTGAACTGCGCGCGCGCTTCAACAAGCCTGTCGCGCTGGTCGATGAACGACTCAGCTCCCGCGAGGCGGAATCGCAGCTGCGCGATGCTCGCGCCTCCGGAATGAAAAAGCGCCGGAACACGCATGCCGACGTGGACATGATCGCCGCCCGCATCCTGCTCGAGCAGTGGCTCGAAAATCCGCACGCCGCCGAACAGGCTCGCTGAACCGGAGCCGCAGGGGCGAGTCTTCCGGCCGAATGTTGCATTCGAACTCTCGATTTCAAAACAAACAACGCACAGCGACGCCTTGATCGCGAATCGCTGCATCCGTCAATCGCCTGACGCCGAACTTGAGCGATATCTCCGGCTGATCTTCCAACAGGCTAACGATGGCTCTGCAACCGCGCACTCGAGTGGCTTTGTATTGTTTGTTCACGCTGCCGCTGATGGGCTGCGGCGGTGGCGGCGGCGGAGGCGACGATCCGCCGGCTCCTCCCAATGCTCCGGGCGGCATCGTGCAAGGCGATACATTCGCCATCACCAGCGCCAACCGCCTGGTGAGTTTCAACAGCGCGACGCCCGCCAACAGCTCGGTGGCCGCCATTACCGGCCTGCGCGCCGGCGAGAACATCGTCGGTTTCGATCTGCGGCCCGGTGGCATGCCCGCGGCGCAACTGATCGCACTGGGCAATCAGGGTGGCCTTTATACGATCGATCCGAACAGCGCCACTGCGACGCTGAAAACCACGCTGGCCGCCGACCCGTCCGATACGACCGATCGCTACAGCTCGCTCGATGGCACGCGCGTCAGCATCGATGTGAACAACCTGGTGGACGCGCTGCGAATCGTGAGCAACTCCGGCCAGAACCTGCGAGTGAACATGGACACGGGCGCGACGTTCACCGATACGATGCTGACGGTCGGCGGCATCAACGCCAGCGGCATCACTGAAGTTGCTTATACCAACAATTTCACCTCCACCTGCCGCACCACGCCCTACTACATCGACAGCACGGCCGATCGTTTGATGACCAGCGCGAACGCCAGCGGCGGCGTGCTGACTCCGATCGGTCCTCTGACCGTGGATGCGGCAGCGATGACGGGCTTCGATATCTCCACCGGACCCGATGGCGTCAATTCAGCCGTCGCGGCGCTCACCGTCGCAGGCGTGACTTCGCTTTACACGATCGATCTCACGACCGGCGCGGCCACACTGGTCGGGCCGATCGGCAACCTGAATGGCGGCGAAAGCATTCTCGGCCTCGCGCGACCTGTGCCGGCCACCACGCCGCCACAGCCCCTCGGCGAGTTGCTCGCCCTCACCGACAACAATTCGCTGATCTCGTTCAACAGCGGCCTGCCCCAGGCGCTTTGCTCGAGTGCATCGATCAACGGTTTGCAGGGCAATGAGACGGTGTTGAGCATCGACATGCGACCCGCGGATAACAATGTCTACGCGCTCACCGATGCCGGACGCCTCTACACGGTGAACGCGGCGACCGGCACGGTTGCCTTCCGAGCCACGCTGAGCGCTTCAGCCAACGATCCTTTCACAGGTCTCGACGGCAGCAACATCACTGTGGACGTGAGCCCGGTGGCCGATGGCCTGCGAGTATTGAGCAGCAATGGAATGAACCTGCGTGTGCTCTTCACGACGGGCGAAGTCTTCACCGACACTCCACTCACCGCGGGCTCGAGCGTCACCGCGGCGGCCTACACCAACAGCTTCGCAGGCACAGGCACGAGCACGTTGTATGTCATCGATACCCAGAGCGATCGCCTGCTGATCCAAGGTCGGACTTCGGGCAGCCCCAACAATGGCGATCTGCTGGACGTGGGTGCATTGAACATCGGCGACGTGCGAGCGATGGCGGGCTTCGATATCAATGCGGTAAACAACACAGCCTTCGCGGCGTTCAACGTGGGCACCGGCAACGCCACCGATTTGTATCGCATCAACCTGGGCTCCGGCGCGGCGACGCGCATGGGGACGATCGGCGGCCCGAATCGCATCCGTGCGCTGACTCACTCCAGTGTTCCGCAAGCCACGCTGCTCGGTTTGACTCGGGACGGTCGCCTCGTCAGCTTCAAAGTCACCTCGCCGGGAACGTTGGACAGCAGCATGTTCCTCAACGGGCTGCAAGGCGGCGAGCAGGTGTTGGGCTTCGACATCCGCCCGTCGAACGGGCTGATGTATCTGCTCACGGATGCGGGTCGCCTTTACACCGTCGATCCTGCGACGGCCCGCGCACGGCTCGGTGCGACCTTGATGCCGAACACTGGCGATCCATTCCAACGGCTCATCGGCACGACGTTCGGCACCGACTTCAGTCCGACGGCCGACGCGCTGCGCGTCCTCAGCGATGCCGAACACAACCTCGCGGTGCTGGTCGATAGCGGCGCCACCATCACGGCGCAATTCCTGAGGCGCCGGGACGATCCCAACCGACCGGCGCCGGATGTGGTGGCGATCGCGTACACCAGCAACTTCGCCGGCACCACCGACACCACGTTGTTCAACGTCGACCTGGGCATCAACTCGCTGGTCAGCCAGAAGCCGGCCAACGACGGCTTGCTCACGACGATCGGACCGCTCTCCACCACGCAGACTTTCGCTTTCAGCGGCGGCTTCGACATCGTGGGCGGTGATGACGGACTTGCTGTCGCCGCCTTGCAGCCCACCGGCAGCACTCAATCCACGCTGTACCGGGTGAACCTCCGGAGCGGCGCGCTGATGCCCATCGGCGCGATCGGCCCGGCCGGAACGCAGCCGCTGATGGGCCTGACAGTCCAGCTGCGATAGCCGCGAGATCGTTCGACTTCGGGCGGGCGCCGTGACACGCACGGCGCCCGGCTCGAGCGGAAGGCCGACATCCGCCTGCCGGGGCCGGCGCGCTTGGACTACAATCGCGCCCTGCCATGACGACTACCGACACCAGCGCTCAAGTACAGCGCGACGCCGAAGGGCGACTGCGCCACCTCATCACCCTGGAAGGCCTGAGCCGCGACGAAATGATCGCGCTGCTGGACCTGGCCCAGTTCTACGTACGCTCCCCCGGCGATCTCCCTGCTCGCGATCAGTCGTTGGCCGGCCATACCGTCGCCAATTTGTTCTTTGAACCTAGCACACGCACTCGCGTGTCGTTCGAGCTGGCCGCCCAGCGACTGGGCGCGGATGTGGTCAACCTGGACATGCAGTCGTCCTCGCGCGTCAAAGGCGAGACGGTGCTCGATACGATTTACACCCTACAGGCGATGCTCGCCGACGTCCTCGTGATGCGCGACGCCGAGCCAGGTTTGCCTGCATACGTCGCGCGGTATGTCGCGCCTCATGTTTGTATTTTGAATGCGGGTGAGGCGCACCTTTCGCATCCCACGCAGGGGCTGCTCGATGCGCTCACTGTTCGGCAGGCCAAGGGCGACTTCAGCAAACTGAAGATTCTGATCGCCGGGGACATCAGTCACTCGCGCGTGGCTCGTTCGGCCTGGCAGGCCTTCAGTACCCTTGGTGTCGAAGAGCTGCGCATTGCTGCGCCGGAAGATCTGATGCCCGGTGCGAATGAATTTGCTGGCGCCACCCGGTTTACAAACATCGACCAGGCGATCGCTGATGTCGATGTCGTGATGGCCTTGCGCATCCAGCGCGAGCGCATGAGCGGCGCGCAGATTCCCGACGAGGTGAGCTATCACCGCAGCTTCGGCATCACTGCCGACCGTTTGGCCAAGGCTCGCCCCGGGGCTATCGTGATGCACCCCGGCCCGATGAATCGCGACGTTGAAATTGCCAGCAACGTGGCGGATGGGCCGCAATCTGTCATCCAGCAACAAGTGACCAACGGCGTCGCCGTCCGCATGGCCGTACTTGCGACCATCGCCCGCAACGTGCAGGCGCGTCGGCACTTTCAATGATTCTTCGCAGGTGAGTCGTGCGACTGCTGATTGGGTCGGACTCCGGATACGCGGCGCTGATCCGCGCCGCCAACGAATTTCACGAGGCCGACTCGCGCTCGCCGCTGCTGGTTCTTTTTGGCAGCGATAGCGCGTTTCCATTCAAGCCTCGGCCGTCGACGATTCTCGTCCCCGGCATGCCTGCCGGTGTGATCGCCGCCATCCCGGCGCTCGAAGAGTTCGGCATCGCCAGCCGATTGGCCAGCCCGCTCGGCCTGCCCGGATGTTACGACGGCCCTGTCACCGAGTTGGCCGACGCGTGGCTGCGAGCCACCGATCCCGCCACTCGCGAAGGCCTACATCTCGCCGTCTCCGGCCCAGACTCCACGATCTCAGCCACGGAAGACTTAGCCCGCCGCTTCGGATTAACTGTGACCGTGATTCCGGCGCAGGAAACATCGGCGTAACGGCTCGCTAGGCGCCGACCCCTTCCGGGCGCACGCCAGCCACCGACGCCGCCCGAATTCTTGGCAGCCGACTTAGCCGAAGTTGATCTTCGCTTCCAGGTTGGTGCGAGAGTCAGCGTAGGCCAGGGCATCTTCCATCGTGATACGCCCCTGCTTGTATAGCTCGTACAAGGCCGTATCGAAGTGCTGCATGCCCTTCTCGGAGCTCGTGCGCAAAGCCTCCTTGGCACCCAGCACGTCACCCTTCTTGATCAGCTCCTGCACATGAGGCGTATTGATCAGCAACTCCACCGCCGCCACGCGCCGCTTGTTCTTACCCGGCACCAGACGCTGAGCAATGACCGCGCGCAGGTACTGCGAAAGGTCGAGGAAGATCTGCGTGTGCTGATCCAAGGGGAACATGTTGATGATGCGATCCAGCGTCTCCGCCGAGTTGTTCGCATGCAGGGTCGCCAGCACCAAGTGACCCGTACCGGCGAGCATGATCGCGGACTCCATGGTCTCACGATCTCGAATCTCGCCGATCAGCAGCACGTCCGGCGCCGCGCGCATCGCGCTACGCAAGGCGCGAGCATAGGACTTGGTATCCAAACCGACTTCACGCTGATTGATGATGGACTTCTTGTTCGAATGCAGAAACTCGATCGGATCCTCGATGGTGATGATGTGATCCGAGGAGTTCTCGTTGCGATAGTTGATCATCGCCGCCAGGGTGGTCGACTTGCCCGAGCCGGTGGCGCCGACCATCAGCAACAGGCCGCGCTTCATCATCATGAGATCTTTCAGGATCTCCGGCAGACCCAGATCGTCGATGCGCGGCATGTCCGCCGTGATGTAACGAAGCACCATCGCCGGGTTGCCGCGCTGATGGAAAACGTTGACGCGGAAGCGCCCCAACCCCGGCTCGGAAATCGCGAAGTCGATCTCCAGCTCGTCGTTGAACGCGTCGATCTGTTCCTGGGTCATCAGGCCATAGGCCGCCTGCCGCACCACTTCCGGCGTCAGCATCTGCTTGTTGACCGGAAAGATCTGGCCTTCGATCTTGATCTTGATCGGCGCGTAGGAGGTGAAGAACAAGTCGGACGCCCGCTTGTCCACCATCAACTTGAAGAGCGGTTTGGTGTTGAGAACGACCTGGCGCTCTTCGCCAGTGTCCACCGCCCCGGTTTCGTTCTCGACTGTTTCGCTTTCGGCAGCCATGTGTGCAACGACCCTATCGGCCAATCACGCCTTCGGTTTCCTCTTCCATGATGCGCAGGCTGTCGCCCGCCTCATCCGAAAGCTTCATTTCGCGCTTGCTCTCGAGCTTGATCCGCAGGCGCACCTCGTTCTTGGAGTCCGCGTTACGCAGCGCGTCCTCGTAGGAAATCATGCCGCTTTCGTACAGGTCGAACAGCGACTGGTCGAAGGTCTTCATCCCCAGACGATTCGACTTGCCCATCACCTCTTTGATTTGGGCCACCTCGCCCTTGAAGATCAAGTCCGCGATCAGCGGCGAGTTCAACATGATTTCCATGGCGGCGATGCGCCCGGAACCGGACTCGCGCGGAATCAGGCGCTGGGAAATCAGCGCACGGATATTCAACGACAGATCCATCAGCAATTGTTCCCGACGCTCTTCCGGGAAGAAGTTGATGATGCGATCCAGCGCCTGGTTGGCACTGTTGGCGTGCAGCGTGGCGAGCACCAGGTGGCCGGTTTCGGCGAATTGAATGCCGTATTCCATCGTATCGCGATCGCGGATTTCGCCGATCAGAATCACGTCCGGCGCCTGGCGCAACGTATTCTTGAGCGCCACGTGCCAGCTCTCGCAATCGACGCCGACTTCACGGTGCGTGATCACGCAACCTTTGTGGTTGTGTACGTACTCGACCGGGTCTTCGATGGTGATGATGTGCCCGCGCGTCTTTTCGTTGCGGTAGTTCAACATCGCCGCGAGCGAGGTGGACTTACCCGAGCCGGTGCCGCCGACCAGGATCACCAGGCCGCGCTTGCTCATCACCACGTCGCGCAGGACGTTGGGCAGCTGCATCTCTTCCAGCGTGGGAATCTTGGCGTTGATGGTTCGAACCACGCAGCCGATCTGACCCTGCTGCACGAACGCGCTGACACGAAAGCGACCGATGCCCGCCGGCGCGATCGCGAAGTTACATTCCTTGGATGCGTCGAAGTCGCGGGTCTGCTTGTCGTTCATGATCGACCGGACCAGCACCGCGGCCTGCTCCGGCGTGAGCACGCGCTCGGACTGCGGCCGGATCTCACCGTCGATCTTGATGGCGGGCGGAAAGCCGGCGGTGATGAACAGGTCCGAGCCCTTGCGGTCCACGACGCGCTTGAGCAGGTCCTGCATCAGCTTGATAGCTTGTTCGCGTTCCATTTCGCAACCTACCTAAATTTCTGTCCCACCTTTGCAGATGGATGCGCCCTCGCCTGCGGCGGGGCACGAGGACATCAAAACGCGTCTTTGTTCTGCGCGCGGAACCGTGCTTCTTCCTTGGTGACCACGCCTTTTTGCAGCAGCTCGGTCAAACATTGGTCGAGCGTTTGCATGCCGTCTTTCTGGCCGGTCTGGATCGCCGAGTACATCTGCGCGATCTTGCCTTCACGGATCAGGTTACGGATCGCGGGCGTGCCGATCATGATTTCGTGCGCGGCCACGCGGCCGCCGCCGATGCGCTTGAGCAGCGTTTGCGAAATCGCCGCGCGCAGCGATTCCGACAACATGGTTCGCACCATTTCCTTTTCGGCGGCCGGGAACACGTCGACGATACGATCGATGGTCTTGGCGGCCGAGCTGGTGTGCAGCGTGCCGAACACCAAATGGCCGGTTTCCGCCGCGGTCAGCGCCAGACGAATGGTTTCGAGGTCGCGCATTTCACCGACCAGCACCACGTCCGGATCTTCACGCAGCGCCGAGCGCAAAGCTTCCGAGAAGCCCAGCGTGTCACGATGCACTTCGCGCTGATTGACCAGCGAGCGCTTGCTTTCGTGCACGAACTCGATCGGATCCTCGATGGTGATGATGTGATCCGGCTTGTTGTCGTTGACGTAATTGACCATCGCCGCCAGGGTGGTCGACTTGCCCGAACCGGTCGGGCCCGTCACCAGCACCAGCCCACGCGGCTGCATGGCCAGATCTTTGAAGATCTTCGGCGCGTTCAAGTCGTCCAGCGACATGATCAGCGACGGAATGGTTCGGAACACCGCGGCCGCGCCGCGGCTCTGGTTGAAGGCGTTGACACGAAAGCGCGCCAGCTTGGGAATCTCGAAGGAAAAGTCCGTCTCGTAGAACTCTTCATAAGCCTTGCGCTGCTTGTCATTCATAATGTCGTACACCATGCTGTGCACTTCTTTATGAGTGAGCGCCGGCATGTTGACGCGCTTCATGTCGCCGTCGACCCGGATCATGGGCGGCACGCCGGCCGACAAATGCAGGTCCGAGGCATTGTTCTTGACGGCGAAAGCCAACAACTGCGCGATATCGACGGGCATGAATCTTCCTTACAGTCGGCCCTGCCAGCGCCCCACCGTCGGCGGGCTCGTGAGCGGGGCGATGCGGGCGCAAAAGACGAGCGTGCGGCAGTATAAACGGGCGATACCGGGCTCAATATGTTAACCGGTCCGCAAATTTCGGCTGACACTGTGACGAATAGCGCGACGCGAAACCTGGTGAATCGATGGACGGAAACCCGTCAGCGCATCGCCTCGGCGGCGACGCGGTGGGGCAGACTGTGCGATTCCGTCGGGCTGGTCGCAATCAGTAAGGGCCACCCCGCTGTCGCCATTCGGGAACTGGCTGAGCAGGGCCAGCGCGACTTCGGCGAGAACTACCTGCAGGAGGCGCTGCCGAAACTGCAGGAATTGCAGGATCTGAAGCTCACCTGGCACTTCACCGGCCAGCTCCAGGGCAACAAGACTCGCATCGTGGCCGAGCATTTCGACTGGGTGCACACCCTGGATCGCGAGCGCATCGCCGTGCGGCTCAACGAGCAACGGCCCCACTACGCTCCGCCTCTAAATGTATGCGTGCAGGTCAGCCTCGAGCCCGAACCGGGCAAGGGCGGCGTGCCGCCCGAGGAAGCATTGTCTCTGGCGCGCAAAGTGGCCGCACTGCCGAAGCTGAAGCTTCGCGGTCTGATGTGTATTCCGCCGCCGCGAGAGACGTTCGATGAACAGCGCGCGCTGTTCGAACGGCTGGCTGTCTGTCAGCGCCAACTCGTTGACGCGGGCCTGGCGCTCGACACCCTATCCATGGGCATGACTGCGGATCTGGAAGCAGCTGTCGCCGCTGGCGCCACCTGGGTCCGGATCGGCACAGCAATTTTTGGAGCACGACATTACAAGTAGGTCGACAGTCAAGCCACAACGCACACGCGAAGAATCCACGGATTCATCCAGACGAATAAGTAACCGACTATGAAACAACGTATCGCATTCATCGGCGGCGGCAACATGGGCCGCAGCCTGATCGGGGGATTGATCGCCAAGGGCACGGATCCCGCCCGGATCGTCGTGGCCGATCCCTACGCCCCCACGCTGCAGTCGCTGCAAGCCGACTACCAGGTTCAGACTGTTTCCAACAACGCAGATGCCGTGCGCAATGCGGACGTGGTGCTGCTCGCCGTCAAGCCGCAGACATTGCGCGATGTGGTCACCTCTCTACAGGAGCAGATTCTCGGCACTCGGCCCCTGCTGATCTCGATTGCCGCCGGCATTCTCGCCGCCGACATTCAACGCTGGGCCGGCGGCGTGCAGGTCGTGCGTTGCATGCCGAATCGTCCGGCGCTGCAGGGCTGCGGCGTCACCGCGCTTTATGCGAATGAACAGGTGACTGAAGCGAACCGCTCGATTTCGGAACAAATCCTCGGCGCGGTCGGCGCGACGCTGTGGGTCGAGCGCGAAGCCGATATGGACACGGTCACCGCGATCTCCGGCAGCGGGCCTGCTTACTTCTTTCTGCTGATCGAGATGCTGGAAGCGGCCGGGGAATCCATGGGGTTGTCCGCCGCAGTGGCGCGCAAACTGGCGATCGAGACGGCGTATGGCTCGGGATTCATGGCGCGCGAGTCCAGCGACTCTCCCGCCACTCTGCGCCAGCAGGTGACGTCCAAGGGCGGCACCACCGAGGCGGCGCTCAAGCATCTCGAAGCAAGCAACGTCCGTGCTATCTTTTCGCAGGCCGTCGCCGCCGCCGCTCAACGCTCGGCGCAGCTCGCCAAAGAACTCGGTAGCGCGTAACTCCTTCACTCCAGCTTCGATCCCATCCTTTATTCCCCATCCTTATATTCATGGATGCCATCAGATTCATCGTCGGCACCCTGCTCCAGGTGCTGCTGGTCACGGTCTTCCTGTTGCGAGTTCTGCTGCCGCTGGTGCGGGCAGATTCGCGCAATCAGCTGTCGCAAGCCGTGATCCGCATGACCAATCCACTGGTGCTGCCACTTCGCAGAGTGTTGCCGCCGATCGGCAAGGTCGACACTGCATCCATCGTCGCATTGCTCATCGTGCAGGCCGCGGCGGTCGCGTTGATGTGGCTGCTGGGCGGTTATCCGTTCGTTTACACGCCGGCGCAGTTCGTCACCGCCGTGTTCCTGACGCTGATCCGGACCATCCTGAACTTCTACATTTTCGCGCTGTTCCTGTATGTGATCCTGAGCTGGATCGCGCCGGGCACGCACAGCCCGGGCGCGGCGTTGATCGACACTTTGTGCGAGCCGCTGCTGCGTCCGGTGCGCCGGATCATTCCGCCGCTGGGCGGATTCGACCTGTCGGCGCTGTTCGTGATCATCGGTTTGCAGGCGTTGAACATCGCGATCACTTGAGCGCGAAATCGGTGCTATAAACAGTTCTCCATCGACATGGAGAACACCGGTGCTCAACAACACACGCAAGCACACCGCCGTTCGCACGATCGCTCCCAGATCGAATTCCCGGTGGATCGCCGCCCTGCTCGGCGCTCTGCTCACCCCGCTGGCGCTGACCGGCTGCACCGAGCAACCCGAACGACGCGCCATGCCGGCGCAAGCCCTGGACGAAACCTTCAAGGACTTCGGAAATTACGAGGTGCACTTCAACGCCCTGCGCACCGACGAACTGACGCCCGACGTCGCCCGCGCATACGGCATCCAGCGCAGTAGCAATCGGGTCATGCTCAACGTGACGGTGTTGCGCAAGGAAGCGGAGCACGCGCCACGCAAGCCGGTGGAGGCCAACGTCGCGGTGGACGCCTACAACTTGAACGGCCAGCTGAAGGACATCGAGATGAGGCGCGTTTCGGAGGGTGAAGCGATCTATTCCATCGGCGAGGTGTCGATCTCGGGCAGTGAAATCCTGGTGTTCGACATCAACGTCACGCCGAACGGGGAAAGCGCGCCGTTCAACGTGAAGTTGAAACGCGAATTCGTCGCCAATTGATTGACTCGACGTCGAAAGGCGCACGTCGTGGAACATGCGGCGTGGCGTCTTGCATCGGTCGTTAGTCGCATTCGCCCGACGCGATGGCTGCGGGTGGTGCGATCGGACTGCGAGGGAGCGCGCGCGACCCTTAAAAAATAGGCGAAAAAGTCGGTCGGCTGCTTATTTCCCGGCAAATCTTGTGCTATTTTCCGCGCGTCTTGCGATTGCCCGCGACCGATCCTGTTCGAGACGGCGCGATTTGTCACTTACTTAGGAGACTACAAATGGCAAAGAAGAATGCTGCGCCGACCAAGTCGGAGATCCTTGCGCAGATTTCCAAAGACACCGGTCTTGCCAAGAAGCAGGTGTCGGATGTGTTTGAGTCCTTGGGCGGCGTAGTGAAGAAGAGCCTGAAGGGTTCGGGACTGTTTACCCTGCCGGGCCTGCTGAAGATGAAGGTCGTGAAGAAGCCGGCCACCAAGGCCCGCGAAGGCATCAACCCCTTCACCGGCGAAAAGATGACATTCAAGGCCAAGCCCGCCAGCAAGAAAGTGCGCATCGCGGCGCTGAAGAGCCTCAAGGAGATGGTGAACTAAGTTTCACCTTTCCGATTCGATTCGCGGCGCCGGACTCGTCCGGCGCCGTCCCTCCCCGATACCCCGAAAGATGCGCCTCTGACCAGTCGTTCGTCAGTGGTCACTTCTCTCTTCTAGCGATCGACGACCACCTTCAGCTTCAAGCGCACCCGGTCGCGATCCGAAATATGCAGTAGCCCGGCGATGCGCCGGATCAGATGCTCCTCGTGCGGGTCGATGCGCCCGTCGGCATGACTGACCTGCCAGAGCATTTCCACGATCGCCAGCTTGTCTTCCTCGGGCAATTCCCGATTCAACCGATGCGTGAGCTCATGCAGCGACACCGCTTTGTCGGCGCGACGCGCGGCGTTGGCCATCAGCACGTCCAATGCGTCGTCGGTGAGCTCGAAGCGCTTCTGTAGCAGATGTCGGACTGCTTCTACCTCGGTTTCGTGCTCGGAAAAGTCCGAGCGCGCCAGCTCCAGCAACAACGCGGCGGTCGCCAGCTCGAACGGCTCGCGATCCTCCAGCACGCCGCGCGGCAGCGGCTCCTCGCCAAAAATCTTTTTTAACTGAGCCAGTAACATACGTACTCCGTAAGCCTGCCAAGCAGATGAGCGCTGGATGGGTCGCGTTCAGCGCCCCAGTTGCGCCAGCTCGATCAGCCAGCGCACAACGGTTTGCCGCAGGTCGTTCAAACGGCCGTGAAAGAAGTGTTCCACGCCTTCGAGCATTACCAGTCGCGGCGATTCGGGCAACTCCTGCGCCCATTGTCGGATATCGTTCGGATCCACCAGTTCATCTCGATCGCCCTGCACGATCAGCCAGGGACATTGCGGCAACGAGCCCGTGTCCACGCTCACTCTGCGAATCGCAGGCGCAATCGTTACCAGCCGCGTCACATTGCGAGTCGCGGCGGCACGAATGGCGACCGCGCCTCCGAAAGAAAATCCAGCCAGATACAGCCGGGCGCCGGACCAGCGCTCCGCTGCCCAGTCCAGCACCGCTTGCGCGTCGGCGGTCTCGCCATTGCCGTCGTCGTAGCTGCCAGTGCTCGCACCCACGCCGCGATAATTGAAACGCACGGCGGTGGCACCCGCTTCGTTGAACGCTTTGGCGAGCGAGTACACGACCTTGTTGGTCATGGTGCCGCCGTAGAGCGGATGAGGGTGACAGACGACGGCTAGTGCTTCGGGCGAACTCACTGTGGTGGGCTCGTCGAGCAGCGCTTCGAGAGTGCCTGCGGGGCCGGGGATCGTCAGCGTGCGGGTCGGGGTCGGAGGGCTTGCAGTCATGGCGTCAGGGTACCATTCATGTCGGGCCCGATGCTTTTGGGCCTCGATCTGCGTGGCGATAATTTCGCACCGGGTGACGGAACATCGACCGCCGTCTACAGTTTTTTCTCCAATCTCCAACGAGACCAGCAGTGACCGATATGAAGCTCAACTCCACCAGCTTCCAGCACGATCAGCCCATTCCCGAGAAATTCGCGTTCGGTGCGCCCGATCCTGTGCTGCACATCCGACTCACCGAAAATCACAGCCCGCATCTGCAATGGAGCGATGCGCCTTCGGGCACCCGCAGTTTCGCCTTGATCTGCGTCGATCCAGATGTGCCGAGCAAGCCGGACGACGTGAACCAGGAAGGCAAGAGCGTGCCCGCCAGCCTGCCGCGCACCGATTTCTATCATTGGGTGATGGTGGATATTCCGCCGCAAATCACCGAAATCAAAGCCGGTGCATGCTCCAGCGGCATTGTTGCCGGCGGCAAGAAGGAGCTCGGCGGCCCGGCCGGCTCCCGCCAGGGCGTGAATGACTACACCGCGTGGTTCGCCAGCGACGCCGACATGAAAGGCACGTACAAGGGCTACGATGGCCCCTGCCCGCCGTGGAACGACGAGCTCGTGCATCACTACCATTTCACCGTTTATGCGCTGAGCTGCGAGCGCGCGCCGGTCGATGGCGATTTCACCGGCCAGCAAGTGCTGCAAGCCATTCGCCCGCACATTCTCGCGCAGGCGACACTGACCGGGACTTATTCCAACAATCCCAAGTTCAACCAACCCAAGCCGCTGGAAAAGTAACCGTCTCCGGAAAAAGACCCACCCCCTCGAGTGGGGGGTTAGGAAACAAACAATCCTTCAGGGGTGGGTCTTCCGGGTGCTATCAAGGCGCCGGGGCGTCTTCGATGGCGAGTAACTCGATATCGAACAGCAGCGTCGCGTTGGGCGGGATCTGGCCGCCGCCGGCGCCGGTGGCGCCGTAGCCCAGCTCGGGTGGAATGATCAGCTGGCGTTGACCGCCGGGCTGCATGCCTTGAACGCCCTCTTCCCAACCTTTGATCACACCCCCCGCACCGATGGTGAAACGAAACGGCCGACCACTGGTCCGCGAGCTGTCGAACTGCATGCCTTTGTGATCGGGCGCGCCCGGCTCGTACAACCAGCCGGTGTAGTGCACGACTGCCTGCTGGCCGGAAGAAATCCCCTCGCCCGTTCCTTTGACGATATCGATCTTCTGCAACTCGGTAATCGCAGGCGCGGCACTGGCCGCGGGCCGGCGAGCGGTGCTGGGAGCGTCGTTGCCGCAGGCCGCCGCGAGCAAAGCCGCGGCGACGCTGACGCAAATGATAGAAAGTTTATTCATCACGGCCCTCAGGCGGTCTTCATCAACAATCGATTCAGACGCTGCACGAACGCCGAAGGCTCGGGCAACTGACCGCCGTCGGCCAGGGTAGCCTGTTCGAACAAGAGCATCGACAGATCGTTGAACTCGGGCTCGTCGGCAGTCTTCTCGATTCTCTGCAACAGAGGATGCGAAGGATTCACCTCGAGCGTCGGCTTGCTGACCGGCGCTTTTTGTCCCGCCGCCTCCATGATCCTGCGCATCTGCGCGCCCATATCGTACTGACCCAGCACCAGACACGCCGGCGAATCGGCAAGCCGCGCGGTCACGCGAACATCGCTGACCTGTTCGGCGAGCGCCTTCTTGATGCGCTCGACCAGATCCTTGTGA
The DNA here is from genome assembly GCF_016801985.1 of Steroidobacter gossypii. Lineage (GTDB taxonomy): Bacteria > Pseudomonadota > Gammaproteobacteria > Steroidobacterales > Steroidobacteraceae > Steroidobacter > Steroidobacter gossypii. Next base: position 590,875 of record NZ_JAEVLS010000005.1, read on the forward strand.
CTTTGCGAAAGCTCCTCCTGCGCCTTCTTTTCCTCTTCCGACTGAATGGCCGAGAAATCCAGCTCGCCGCGCGCCACGTTCTTCAGCTGCTTGCCATCGAACTCGCGCAGGTGATCGACCAGCCACTCGTCGACGCGATCCGACAGCAGCAACACTTCGATGCCCTTCTTGCGCAGCACTTCCAGCTGCGGGCTCGATTTGGCGGCGCTGAAGCTGTCCGCGATCACGTAGTAGATTTCTTTCTGGCCTTCCTTCATGCGGCCGACGTAGTCCTCGAGCGACACATCCTGCTCCGGCTTGTCCGCCAGGGTGCTGGAGAAACGCAGCAGCTTGGCGATGCGCTCGCGATTGGCGTGATCCTCGGCCGGACCTTCCTTCATCACCGTGCCGAACTCTTTCCAGAACGTCGCGTATTTCTCGGGCTCGTCCTTCGCCATCTTCGCCAGCATGTCGAGCACGCGACGCGCGAGGCCGGTCTTCATGGTCTCGATCGCCGGATCCTGCTGCAGCATCTCGCGCGAAATGTTCAGCGGCAGATCCGCCGAATCGACCACGCCTTTGACGAAGCGCAGATACAGCGGCAGGAACTGCTCGGCGTCGTCCATGATGAACACACGACGCACATACAGCTTCAAACCGCGAGCGCCTTCGCGATGCCACAGGTCATAGGGCGCGCGCGAGGGGATGTACAGCAGGCTCGTGTATTCCTTTTTGCCCTCGACTTTGCCGTGCGACCACGCCAGCGGATCGGTGAAGTCGTGGGTGACGTGACGATAGAACTCTTTATATTCCTCGTCCTTCAACTCGGTGCGCGGTCGGGCCCAAAGCGCCTGCGCATGATTGACGGTCTCGAACTCGGGTTGCTGCTTTTCTTCTTCCTTGCCGACTTCGGCAACCACCGAATCGTCTTTCTTCTCTTCCTCCTCGGCCTTGTATGGGGCGGGCTTGGGCATGCGCACCGGGAAGGCGATGTGATCGGAATACTTCCGCACCAGGGAACGAATCCGGTACTGATCGGCGAACTCGTGATCGCCTTCTTTCAGATGCAGCACGATGCGCGTGCCGCGCTCCGGCAGCTCGACGTCCGAGACGGTGAATTCGCCATCGCCGGCCGACACCCAATGCACACCCGCGCTCGGCTCGAGACCGGCGCGACGTGAGAACACTTCCACTTTTTCCGCAACGATGAACGAGGAATAAAAGCCCACGCCGAACTGGCCGATCAGCTGCGCGTCCTTTTTCTGATCGCCGGTGAGACGCGACAGGAAATCCGCGGTGCCGGATTTAGCGATGGTGCCGAGGTGCTCGATGGCTTCCTGGCGGCTCATGCCGATACCGTTGTCGAAGATGGTGACCGTGTGCGCCTTGGAGTCGGCGTCGATGGTGATGGCCAGCTCGCCGCCGCCTTCCAGCAACTCGGGCCTGGCAAGCGCCTCGAAGCGCAGCTTGTCGAGCGCGTCGGAGGCGTTGGAGATCAGCTCGCGCAGAAAGATCTCTTTGTGGCTGTACAGCGAGTGGATCATCAGCTTGAGCAGCTGCTTCACCTCTGCCTGGAAGCCCAGAGTCTGGGCCTGCGTCTCGTGCGTACCCGTCTCGTTCATGTAGTGCTCTCCATAAGTTCGCGTCGCGCCCAGCGCGCCCTTGCATGCACGCAGGCATACCAAGGCAACGGGCGGTGAGGCCGGTCCGGGAAGGCCGGCAATGATAGATAACGCGTCGGCTTATGGGGACCCGCCTCGAGGATTCAAGCGCGGGTCACGGCAATTCTCCCTCATATATTCAAGGGAGTGCCCAGGGACGAGCCGCCCTGGGACCAAGCATGGAATGAGTCAGTCTTCGCTGCTGGGTCGCTTGGCGGGGCTCGCCCGGCGCCGGCGCAGGTGCTCCAACAGCGGCACGGACAGCATCAGGCCGATCACGGCCAGGGTGGCTTCGGGCGCCAGCATCAGGGCGAATCCGGTGAGCGCGAACAGGGCGAAAGCAGCCAGGAAGCTCAGAATTTTGGGCGCCAGATGCCGCACGGCGCCCAGGGCGTCGTCCAGGTTGTCGGCCCACAACAGCAGGAATTCCATCAGGGATCCTTCGAGATTGGTCGGGAACGACTCTAGCCGCGCCCGGATGAGGTCGATGTGAGCCGACTCACAGCACCGGCAAGCACGACCGGTGATGATCTTCACAGTCTTGAGCTTGCGGCGCTGCAGGGGGCTGCGTAGGCTGAATGACGACAGAACCAGACAGGGCAGTGTTAACGGCAGCGGCGTCGGGCATGCAGAAGATCGTCGTTTTGAATCCCAAGGGGGGCTCCGGCAAGACCACGATAGCGACCAACCTGGCCAGCTATTTCGCGGTGGAAGGCTTGCGCCCGACGCTCATGGACATGGACGCCCAGGGCTCGAGCACGCATTGGCTCAGCAAGCGGACCAAGGAGCAGCCCTTGATCCACGGCATCGCCGGTTTCGAACGTAATACCGGAGTCACCCGCAGCTTCGCCACTCGTCTGTCTCTGGATACACAGCGTCTGGTGGTGGACACGCCGGCCGCCGTCGAGCCGGAAAAACTGCCTGACCTGACCCGCAACGCCACCGCCGTGCTGGTGCCGGTGCTGCCCTCGGACATCGACATTCACGCCGCGGCCAAGTGCATCTCCAATCTGCTGTTGATCGCCAAGATCCGGCGCGAAGAACAGCGCATCGCGGTGATCGCCAACCGGGTCAAGAAGCAGACCCTGATCTACAAGTCGCTGATGAAGTTTCTGGAGAACCTGCAGATTCCAGTGATCGCGACCTTGCGCGACTCGCAGGTCTACATCCGCGCGGCGGAAATCGGTCACGGCGTGTTCGAGATGAAGCCGAATTCGGTGCGCGAGGATCTGGAGCAATGGTTGCCGCTGGTGGGCTGGCTCGCTCAGCGCAAGACGCTGCACATCGAACCCGGCACGCCAGCGATCACATCGGCGCTCACCTCCGCGCCCAAGGTTGCGACGACAACGCTCGATTCGATCATTCCGCCGGCGCCCGCCGCTGCCAAACCGTCCGTGTTCGCGCCTCCGAAGCCAGCCGACATTCCACGACTGAATCCGGAGGCGGTGATGAATGCCGTCGCGAGCCCTGCGAGTGCGCTCAGTTCTCGCGCCGGGGGCAGCTCCAAGAAGCTGGAGCGCTCCGGGTCGTTACTGCCTGCGCTGCTTCGCCGAGTGTTCGGGTAACAGTCTTACTTGCCGCCCTTATCCTTATCCCAAGTGCTACGCACCTTGTCCGTCCAGCTCTTGTAGTTGGACCAGGTGTGCAATGAGCGCGTGATGGCGGCGTGACGCGAGTTGCTCGGCTGCGTGCGCTCCAACCAGTTCGGATTGGCGGCAGCGCGCGGATCCCGAGGCGGAGTACCGGCACGCACGATCGCGCCCGCGGTCTCTCCGGTCCAGGCGCGGTGACGGCCGGTGGCGGTCATCTCGTCGATCTTGGGTTCGGTGGTGGTCATGTGCGATCTCCTGTTGAGAGCGAAGTTACGGAGCACGCACCACGCGAAAGAGGAACTACATCACAGCGGCCGATCGACGTCTCCGGACTGCGACACCCATCGCAAGGGAGACGCTACTGACACTCGTGTCACATCACAAATCGGGCTGGATTTAACCGCTCGTTATTCATTATTGAGCGTGCTTGCGCAACTCGCGCGCAAAACTCAGTGGAGCACGCGCGCACTCAACTGCGCATCTGACAATTTTTTCGACACTAACAAATGTTTCATTTCGCTGCGAGCAACGCAGCGAACGCCGGTTTGATCTCGTCGAGGATATCGTGGATGGCCGCTGGCACCAGGCTGCTGTAAACATCGAGCAGCACCACGGCGTTCACGATCGCATCCTGTCGGCTCGCCGCTCGCAACCGCTGCGCCATGCCGCGATTCACCGCGTGCACGCCGCGATAAACGCGCTCGAGATCTTCGAGCACGAAATCCGCCGAGCCGCCTTCGCGAGCCGCGTAGTGCTGAGCCAGCAGATACATCGAAGCGACGCGATACGCCGTCTCCGATTCGCTGGAGAACGGCAAATGAAATCGAGCCATGGGCCTGAACACAGCGGTGCGCGGACAGCCGCTCGACGCCATGATCAATCCCATCAGCGAGGCGAGCGCCTGTTGAGCGGCCAGGGTCGCGACCACCTGGCGTTCTTCGCTCTCCACGGTGACGCGCACCTTGTCGTACGAGACGATGTCGGTGAACCCGTCGATGACGTCGGCGAGCTGCAAGGCGGCGGGACAGTGCGGCTTTTCGGCCGCGTTGAACGGACAGCCGCTGCACTGATTGAACGCCAGCGCGGTCCACGCCGGCGGCTCGGTCGTCTGCGGCGGCGACAGCTCCGCCGTGTCGCGATCCATTTCGAGCTGAAAGACTCGTTCCTGGGAATCGGGCAGGGTGAATCGGTAGGTAAGCGCGACCTTGCTCATGCGACCAGCCGGTAACAAGGCCGATATTCGCCGGCCAGCTTCATGCGTTTCTGCCGCACGAAGGCTGACAGCAGCTCATCGAGCAGCGTCATCACTTCCTTGTCGCCGTGCAGTTCGAAGGGCCCGCGCGCTTCGATGGCTTGAATGCCGTTTTCCTTGACGTTGCCGGCGACGATGCCGGAGAACGCGCGGCGCAGGTTGGCAGCCATCAGGTGCGAGGGAAGATCCCGACGCAGCTCGAGGCGAGCCATGGCCTCGTGGGTCGGTTCGAAGGGCCGCTGGAAATCCTCGGGGATTTTCAGCAGCCAGTTGAAGTTGTAGGCATCGCTCTTGGTGCGGCGGTATTCGCGCACCGCCTCGATGCCTTTGAACACTTCGCGCGCCGCTTGCGGCGGATCGCCGATCACGATCTTGTAACGAGAGCGCGCGGCATCGCCGAGCGTCGCACCGATAAAACGATCGATCTGCCCGAAATACTCGGCAGCCGATGGCGGACCGGTGAAGATCACCGGCAACGGCTGTTCGGCATTGGCGGGATCGAGCAGGATGCCGAGCAGATAGAGGATTTCCTCGGCCGTGCCGGCGCCACCCGGGAACACCACGATGGCGTGCGCGCAGCGAACGAACGCTTCGAGACGCTTCTCGATGTCCGGCATGATCACCAGTTGATTCACGATCGGATTGGGCGGCTCGGCGGCGATGATGCCCGGCTCGGTCATGCCGATATAACGACCGTCACGGATGCGCTGCTTGGAATGGCCGATGGTCGCGCCCTTCATCGGGCCCTTCATCGCGCCCGGGCCGCAGCCGGTGCACACATTCAGCGCGCGCAGGCCGAGCTCGTAGCCCACCCGCTTGGTGTAGTCGTACTCGACCGTGCCGATGGAATGACCGCCCCAGCAAACCACCAGGTCGGGGCGACCCTTGTAGTCGAGGATCCGCGCGTTGCGCAGGATGTGATACACCGCGTTGGTGATGCTGGTGGGATCGGTGAGATCGAAACGCTGGCTGCCGAGAATCGCATCGTGGATGTAGACGATGTCCCGCAACACCGCGAACAGATGTTCCTTGATGCCGCGGATCATCGAGCCGTCGACGAAGGCGCTGGCGGGCGCGTTCTTCACTTCGAGCTTCACGCCCCAGGCCTGCCGGCCCAGGCGGATCTCGAAGTCCTTGTAACGATCGAAGATGGCGCGCACGTCGTCGGATTCCAGACCCGAGCTGAGCACCGCCAGCGCGCAGCGGCGAAACAGATCGTAACCGCCGCCCTGCCCCGAGCTGAGCAGCTGCTGCACTTCGCGCTGGGATAGGTTTTCCAGACTGCCCAGTGGCGAGACTCTGGCGTCGACCACTCCTTCGGGTTCGGCCTGGGTCACCGAGGCCGAGGCGCGTCCGTCGGTGGACGGCGCCGTCACTTTGCACTCTCTTTCACGGCAAGATCTCTATGGGCGTGTCGGGCGGCGTCATCAACCAGATTTCCACCATGTCCGAATTGGACACGGCGATGCAGCCCTCGGTCCAGTCGACATTCGCGTAGTAGTCGCGGGACTTCTTCGGCGTGTTCGGCTGGCCATGAATCATGATCGCGCCGCCCGGACGCAGCCCCTGGGAGCGGGCGCGCTTCACGTCCTGCGCATTCGGGTAGTCGACCTGGATGGACAGGAAATATTCGCTGTTCGGGTTCCGGCGCGTCAGGCGATAGCTGCCCTCGGGGGTGCGGAAGTCGCCCTCGAACTGCTTGTGCCCCTCCGGGCGCAGGCCGAGCGCGATCTTGAAGGTACGCAATGGCGCGCCGTTGTTCATGAGGTACAGCTTGCGCTCCCCTTTCTTGACTACGACCTTGTCCGCCAATGGCAAGGCCGCCTCGACGCTGGTGGAGACCAGGGCCGAGGATTGAAGTGGCGATTCCGCGCGCACCGAGGCGGCGGTGAAAAAAACCAACGAAGCGGTGACTAGAACGGCAATGTTTCGCGGCATAAGGGTGGCGACGGTCAACGCTGACACAGTATAGCGTGGCTGGATCTTATGTCGGCTCGCCCCATCGTTCATCGAGGGCACGCTTGAGCCTGTAGGACATCCTCGACGTGCATCTTGGCGACACCGCCGGGGAAATCCGTGATTTGGATCACCAAGGCCGTGCTTCGTTCCTGGCGTTCAGTCGACGTTCTCCAGCGTGATCCCGGCGCATTCACGCAGCGCCGGGCCGGCATCGGCCCTGAGCCGGTAGGTCCGGCCGCCGAACACCTCCACTTCCAGGGAGTGGCGCGAGACGCGCTTGGTTTCGGCGATCCGGCAGTCGACCAGCAGGGTGTGCGTGCCTTCCAGCACGTCGACCGAGGTCTGAGTCACGCCGATGTCCTGGCCATCCACCTGCCGCAGCACCACCGTGATGGGCGAGCCGGCCGTGATCACCGGGTCGCCGGTGATGCGTGCGATTTCGTCTCGATCGCGTTTGGGACCTTCATAGAGCTGCACGCTCATGCAGCCGCTCGCGCTCAGGGCGAGCAGGGCCATCGCGATCCAGCGGGCAGCATTGCAGCTCAAGCGGACGGCTCCGACGACGCTCCGGTCGCTGTCACCAGCGGGATCACCAACCGTGCGCCCGGCTGCAGCGAACCCAGATCCAGATCCGGGTTGTATTGGCGCAGCAGCCAGATGGGGATGTTGTAGCGCTGTTGAGCCAGCACCCACACCGATTCGCCTCGCTTGATCACATGCTCGCTGGTGCCCTCGATGCGGAACTGCGTGAAGAACGCTTCCTGCAGGGCGCGGTGATACTCGACACGCCGCGCTTCGAACTGGTCCGGCGTGACCTTGGAGAAATCCAGCTTCACCTTGCGGCCGATGACCACCGGCGTGCCGTACGAAATGCGGTTCAGCTGCCGCAGCTGGCTGGCGCGCACATCGAGCCATTCAGCATAGTGGCCGAGCGTTTCGGCCGCTTGCACGATGATGGTGTTCTTGTCCTGAACGCTGTAATCGCTCGGGTCCGCCGAAGCGGCGGCCTGCGTGCCGGGCACCAGCGCCGGGCCGATCTCTTCAGCTTCACGCTCGGACTCGGGCTCCACTGCTTCAGTTTCAGACGGCGGCTCGCTGACCGCCGCGACGGTCGCGACCGGCACTTCGGCTTCCACCGGCGGCTTGGCGCGCGCCGAGGCGGCCAGAGCCAGCACCTGACCTTCGTAGATGAACTGGCGATTGCGGATGTTGTTCAGTTCCATGAGCTGGTCTTCGGTCAGCCCGTACTTCTTGGCGATCTTGCCCAAGGTGTCGCCGCGACGAACCACGTAGCGCTCGGCCCCGACCACGCCGGTAGGCGGCGTCGTCTTCGCGGCAGGCGCGGGCGGCGGCGTTTCCTTAGGCGTCTGTGCGACAACGGCGGCGGGACGGCCGCCCTTCTCGGGAATTGCCAACACCTGTCCGACGCTCAAACGATACGGACGGTCCAGATCGTTGAGATCGGCCAGCACCGACATGCTCACACCATACTCGCTTGCGATCTGAGAAAGCGTCTCGCCGCGCGACACACGATGCTGGCCGCCAGCGAGCGCCACTTCAGCCGGCTCGGGTGCCCCCGTGCTGAGCTTTGCCATCACGCTGGTCAGATCGATATGCGAAGGCACGCGTACTTCGTAGCCACGCGGCACATGGCGCGCGCCCTTCCAGACCGAATTCAGCAACGCGGGATTCAGACGACGCAGCTCTTCCCTATCCATGTCGAGCGCCGCGACCAGGCGGCTGGCCGGCAGCGAATTGGGCAACAACAGGATGCGGCTGTTGTCCGGCGGGTTGCGGCGAATGCCAGGGAAGAACTTCTGCGGATCGGAGTCGATCTCCAGCGCCGCCAGGAACGCGAGATAGAAGTTACGCGACGCAAAGCCGAACGTGCGGCTGTTGTACTTGCGCACGATGGTAGTGATGTCGCTGGTGCCGAGCTGTTCCTGCGCGCGCTTCATGCCACCAGGGCCATGGTTATAAGCAGTCAGCGCCAGCGGCCAGCTGCCCAGAATGATGTAGTTCTGCTCGAGAAAGCGCGCCGCCGCTTGAGTGGAGCGATACGGATCGAGACGTTCGTCGACCGCTGCATCGATGCGCAGGAAACGACGACCGGTGCTGCGCATGAACTGCCACATACCCGCCGCGCCGACTTTGGAATAGGCATACGTGTTGAACGACGATTCGACGTGCGGCAAGGCGGCCAGCTCGCGCGGCAGCCCCATTTTCTGGAATGTATCGGCGATGTGATCGTGCCAGGCGCCCGAGCGCACCAGGCCTTCCCGGAAACGATCGGCCTGACCGAGCTGAAAGCGCACCGATTCGGACGCCTGCTCGAAACGCGCACGACGCGTGCCCTTGGGCCACAGATGATGCACGCGCTGCTCTTCGGCGCTCAGATCCTCGGCGCCGCTGGCGAGCCGCTCCAGGATCCGCGAGTACTTCTTCTTGGCGTCTTCGATCTGCTTGGAGCGCGTCTTGGGCGAAATATCCGAGGGAAACCTGAGCACTTCATAAACGACGCTCAGATCCTCCGGATCGTGCAGCAGACCGCCTTCGGTGGTGACTTCTGTATACACGCGACGCCAGAACGCGATGTCGGGCTCGAGCTCGGCGGGACGGACGAAATGCTCGCTGTGCTTCGCGCTCGCGTGCGCAGGCGCAACCATCGCCACGGCGAGCATGGCGAGGGAGCCGAGCAACAATAGAACTGGGAGACGATGAACTGTCTTCATGAAGCGGGCGTGGCTGCGGAATCTCACGGCGGGCAAGACTATGTAAAACCTTGGCGCTTGCACAGGGCTGCAGTTCGCAAATTGCGACGACCGGGGTCTACGCGATTCCCTGATATTTCGTGTCGGGCCGTGGCTTCGGTTGCACGGCCCGGCGAGCCAATCACCCGGCCGAGGCAATAAACAGGCAATAAAAAAGGCAGGAGGCGAATGCGATTCGCGATTGACACCGCGAGCCGCGCCTCCTGCCGTCCAGGTCGTCGGCGGGTCACCACCGGGGGTAAACGAGGGCTACCCCGCCGACGTTGTTTCGATCGGCGTCAGAACCTCCCGCGCAGGCCGACGATCACGGTGCGCCCGGCTTCATACTGGGTGAACGTGGCGTTGGAGAATTGGAAATACTGACGCTGCTCTTCGTCGAACAGATTGATCACGTCGACGGTCAGCTGCGGAATGAAGTCCGACCAGCCGAACATGGTCGAGAAATCGAAGCTGGACGAGAAGTCCCACTGCTCGTAGTCGTCGTTGAACAACGCCGCCGCGGCGATGCCGTTCTGGTTCAGACCCGAGGCCTGCGAGCCCTGCGCAAAGGTCGTCGACAGGCGCGCGCTGATGCCGTTCTTTTCGTAGTACACAGTGGCGTTGTACGTCTCCGGAGCAACGCCGACCGCTACCGCGGGCACCTGACCTTCGCCCTTCTGGTCGACGATGGTGTAGTTCGCCGTGAAGCCGAAGCCGTCCAGGCCGATGTCGGCCAGCAGGAAGTCCAGCGGCTGCACCCAGTTGAACTCCAGGCCGTTGACCGTGAGTCGACCGTTGGCGTTGACCTGCTGATTCAGCACCACCGTGGCCACATCCGGGCCACCGCGCGAATTGATCGCCTGCTGCTGCGTCGGGGTCAGCGTGTCGAAGGTCACGCCAAACTCCGCCAGGGCCGAGAACGGCACCGTCGTGCCCTGCAGGACCGTGAAGCCCTCGATGCCTTTACGGAAGGCGGTCACGCCGAAGTAGCCTTCGTTACCCGTGTAGTACTCGAAGCCCAGGTCGATGTTGTTCGACAGGAACGGATCGAGGTCGCGGTTGCCGATGTTGCCGGTATCCGCCGATGGGTTGGTGAAGCTCAGACCCGGCAGCAGATCGTTCGGATTGGCGCGAGTCATGGAGCGAGACGCCGCCACGCGCACGATCGCATTGTCGGCAACGTTCAGGGCCACGTTGGCCGAAGGCAGCCAGTTCTCGTACGTGCGATTCTCTTCGCGATAGCTCACGACGTTTGGATACAAGGCGCCGTCAGGCAGCGATGCGCCATTCACCGTGTTACGCGGATCGCGGATGGACAACCGTCCGACCACACTCTGCTCGGTACGCACGTAGCGCACGCCCGCGTTGTAGCGCAAGCGCTTGTCGCCGATGTCCGTGTCGCCGTTGATCTCGGTGTAGAAGCCAGTCGACTTCTCGCGAATCTGGCCGCCAGCGGCGCCCGTGTTCGCGCCGGCCGCATCCGGTGCGTTGTCGTGGAACTGGTCGTAATTCGTGTCGCGCGCGAAACGATCCCAGTCGAGCGTGACGAAACCCGGACCCGGTCGCAGATAGTTCTGCACGGCGCCATTCGGGACCAACGAGCCCAGGTAAGAGAACGGCGGGAGCCCGGCGGTAAAGCCGGTGCCGAAGCCAGGATAGGTGGGATAACCGGCGCCCGGAGAGCCCCCGGGGAGATTGAGACCTTCGCAGGCCGGCTGCGTGTTCGGCGACTCGAGATACACGTTCGGCTGGTTACCGCACACCGCGTTCTGCCAAGCCTGACTGTTGTCGAACGCGCGAATCTCTCTGGAGACGTCGTCGTACGCACCGCCGACGCTGACGCTGAACACGCTGTCGCCGAAGGTGAGGCTGGCGCGCGTGCCCTTGGTCTCGGTCTCGCGACGCTCGTCCTGGATGTTGACGCGACCGCCGCCCACCCAACCGAAGTTGGCGGGGTTGTTCAGGTCGAGGCTGCTCTGAATGTTGGGAATGCCGCCGTCATTGGTGTACGTCACCGTCATCCCGGAGTTGGGCGCGGTGATCGCCAGGAACGTGGGCGACTCGCGATGGAACTCGCTCTTGGTGTAGTTGGCCTGCCAGTCGAGCGACAGCCGGTCGGTCATCTGCCAGGTGAAGCCCGGATTGGCGCCGTAGAAGTCCACTTCTTCGAGGAACGGACGATATTCCAGGAAGGCCTGCGCATTGGCGAAGGTGCCGCTGGTGACCACGCAACCCTGCGAGCAATCCGATCGATCGACCTGCAGGTTCAGCGGGATGGCCGCGCCGTTGCGCCCGACCCAGTTCATGTCGATGCGCTCCAGGTCGTTTTCCTTCTTGCCGTACATCGTGTCGAGGTAGGCGTGGAAGTTCTCGCTGGGGCGAAATTCGAAGCTGGCGACGGCGTTGTAACGATCACGCTCGCCTTCGATCTGCGCCGGCCGGCCCAGGCGCGGAATGATGGCGTTGTCGATCTGCTCGAGCGTGAGGCCCGGGTTGTTGGCCAGCAGGAACTCCCGATTGATGATGTCGCCCGGCGTCAGGCCGTTGCCCGCATTGACCGGGACGACTCCCGGGATGGTGAAGTTGCCGCCGCCGGTGGTGTTACAGCGATCGCCCGCGCCCGGTCGGCATTGCGCGTCGGGCTCGGTGATGATGTTGTTCGGGTTGGTGCTCGGCGTGCGCAGATTGGGATTGGTCCAGCCGATGGTCTCGAAGCCGGTGGTCTTCACCGGGTTGTGCACGCCGGCCACGCCGACCAGGGCGCCGAAGCTGCCCCAGGTATTGCTGGCGACGAACGAGCCGCGGCCGCCCATGTCGTCCGCATTGCTGTTGTCGATGCCTTGAATCGAGTAGGCGATGTGTCCGCCCTCGTTATCGAACGGGCGCGCGCTGCGCATGTTCACCGTACCGGCCGCGCCGCCTTCGAGCATGGCCGCGCTCGGCGTCTTGCTGACCGTCAGTTGCGAAAACAATTCGGTGGGGAACAGGTCCAGGTCGACTTCGCGATTGGTGCTCTGTGCGTCGGTGCGGCCGGTGGACGCGACGGACACCGGCGCGCCGTTCAACAGCACTTTGGTGAAGTTCGTGCCGAGGCCGCGGATCGCGATGTTCAAGCCTTCGCCGGACGTTTCACGATTGATGGTGATGCCGGGAATGCGGTTGAACGATTCCGCGATGTTGGTATCCGGGAACTTGCCGATGTCTTCGGCGAAAATGGCGTCGACGAAGCCCACGGCGTCGCGCTTGGCGGCGGTGGAGTTCTCGAGGCTCTGGCGGTAGCCGGTAACGACCACCTCTTCCAATTCGGCGCCGCTGGCCGGCGCGGTTTCCTGAGCCTGCGCGAGTTGCGCATGCCCCAGAACGGCGGCGACACAAATGCTGAGAGCTTTGCTGCGGGCCGTGCGCTCCGCGTACGGTTTGCGAGTGTTCACAATCCCCTCCATTAACGATCGGTATGAGCAATGCGCCGTGAGGCGCAGCCAGGACACAGGGAGGGATTCCGCAACGGCAGCGGCGATCGATCATCAAAGAGCCGAGGCGTACGCATCGTTCTCTCCCCCTGAAACAAATCAATCGAAGCGAATCTGTTTAGTTCTTCACGCCCATGCTCGGCACGGGCCGATCTTGCAAGGCGAATTGATGATAGCGCTCACAATTCGAGAAAAGCAACCAGGGATTCGAGAACTCTGTCGCGGTCTGTTCACGACCCACTCGGGGATCGTTTGATGCGATCCCGCAACGGACGAAAATAGTCTAAAAGTCCGACTAATCCCGATTGATGCTGGCGCGCCACGGACCGACGCGGGGCCCGTCCGCGGCGATTTTGCAACGGCAATTGACCCCGAGTGGCGCGCCGGGTTAATGATAACGTTATCAACCCATAATCAACGGTGGGCGCGGCGGTGCGCTCGCCTCGTTTGCCAAGGGGGATTCATGGCGAGCACACATTGCCAGCAGGGAGCTGGCCGGTTGGGGCGTAACCTGGGTGTCTTGATCGCAACGGTGCTGGTAGCCGCCGGCGCATCGGCGCAATCGCGAACCGACCGCGCACCCTACAAAGATCCTTCGCTGCCGTTAGAGCAGCGCGTGCAAGACCTCCTGGGGCGCATGACGCTGGAAGAGAAGATCGCGCAGATCACCGCGGTGTGGAACAAGAAGAACGATCTGCTCGACGCCCAAGGCAAGTTCAATCCCGAAGCCGCCACTCGTTTGTATCCCGCCGGGATCGGCCACTTCACCCGGCCCAGCGACCGTCAGGGGGTGGGCAGCCCGTTCAAGACGCCATTTCTGGATGAGCGTGAGACGGTTGAGCTGATCAACGCCATCCAGCGTCACACGATCCGCAACACGCGGCTTGGCATTCCGGTGCTGTTTCATGAAGAAGGCCTGCACGGCTATCAAGCCCGCGGCGCGACGCACTTTCCGCAGTCGATCGCGTTGGCCAGCAGCTGGGATCCTGCCCTTCTCGAACGCGTCTTCACCGTCGTGGCTCGCGAGATTCGCGCACGCGGCTCGCACCTGGTACTCGCCCCAGTAGTGGACGTGGCGCGCGACCCGCGGTGGGGGCGGATCGAAGAAACATATGGCGAGGACCCTTATCTTGTCAGCACACTCGGCGTGGCGGCCGTGCAGGGCTTTCAGGGCAAGACGCTGCCGCTCGGCAAGGATCGAGTCTTCGCCACGCTCAAACACATGACGGGTCACGGTCAGCCCGAGAGCGGCACCAACGTCGGCCCGGCGAATATTTCCGAGCGTGTGCTGCGTGAAGTGTTCTTTCCGCCGTTCCAGGCCGCCGTCGCCGCCAATGCTCAGGCGGTGATGGCTTCGTATAACGAAATCGACGGCGTTCCTTCTCACGTCAATCGCTGGCTGTTGCAGGACATCCTGCGCGGTGAGATGGGCTTCAAGGGGGCTGTCGTCAGCGATTACTTCGCGATCAAAGAGCTGATCGACGTGCATCACACGACCACCGACCCCATCGCCGCCGCGGTTCGTGCGCTGAAGGCCGGCGTGGCTTCCGATCTGCCCAACGGCGAAAGCTACGTGTTGCTGCCAAAGGCCTTGGCGGAAGGCCGCATACAGCAGGCGGACATCGACAAAGCCGTGGCCGACATGCTGCGTCTGAAGTTTCTCGCCGGGCTCTTCGAAGCGCCGTATGCCGATGTGAAATACGCGCAAAAGATCACTGACAATGCCGAAGCGCGCGCCCTGGCGCTCGAAGCTGCACGCAAGTCAGTGGTGCTCCTGAAGAACGACGGCGTCCTGCCGCTGCGCGCCGATGGTCTCAAAACTCTCGCCGTCATCGGTCCGAACGCCGCTCGCGTCGAGCTGGGCGGTTATTCGAATGTTCCGAGGCGGGTCGTCACACTGCTCGATGGCATCAAGGCCAAACTGGGTCAGCGAGTCAACATCGTCTCTGCCGAAGGCGTGCGTCTCACGGAGAAAGGCGATTGGTACGAGGACGAAGTCATTCGCACCAAGCGTGAAGACAATCTCGAACGCATCGAAGAGGCAGTGAAAGTCGCGCAAGGCGCCGACGCCATCGTGCTTGCCATCGGCGGCAGCAGCGCGTTGCATCGTGAAGCCTGGGCGAAGAATCATCTGGGCGACAGCCTCACGCTGGGCCTGACCGGCGAGCAGAACGAGCTCGCGGAGGCGATGTTTGCTCTGGGCAAGCCTGTGATCGTGGTGCTGATCAACGGCCAGCCGCTGTCCATTCCAAGCGTCGTCGAGAAGGCCGACGGCGTGATCGAAGCCTGGTATCTGGGACAGGAAGGCGGCACGGCGCTGGCCGACATTCTGTTCGGCGACGTCAATCCGGGCGGCAAGCTGCCTGTCACGATCGCACGCGACATCGGTCAACTGCCGTTCTTCTACAACCAGAAGCCGAGCGCGCATCGTGGCTATCATTTCGGATCCAAGGAGCCGCTGTTCCCGTTCGGCTTCGGCCTGTCGTACACCACCTTCGAGCTCGGCGAGCCCAAGCTCTCCAGCGCCCGCATCCGCGTCGGGGACACGGTGAAAGTCTCGGTGGATGTTCGCAATACCGGCCGGCTGCAGGGCGACGAGGTGGTGCAGTTGTACGTGCGCGATGTGGCGAGCTCGATTACCCGACCCGTCAAAGAACTCAAGGCATTCCGCCGCGTCACCCTGCCCCACGGCGCGGCGACCACGGTCGAATTCACACTCGCCAGGGAGGCGTTCGCTTACTGGAACGAGGAGATGAAGTACATGATCGAGCCCGGCGAATTCAGCATCATGACCGGCCCCAATTCGGTGGATCTCAAATCCGCTACACTGACCATCACGGAATAATCGGCGATGGTCATGCAATCCACTGAAGCTGCTGCAATCACTTCTCCCGCCGAACCCGTCGGCCGCTATCGCTGGCGCATCTGCGCACTGTTGCTCGCCGCCACCACCATCAACTACATCGATCGTCAGGTGCTGGGCGTACTCGCTCCGGAGCTGCAAAAGATCTTCGAATGGAGCGAGGTGCAGTACGGCTACATCATCACCTGCTTCCAGGCCGCGTACGCCATCGGCCTGGTTACGGCCGGCGCGGTCATCGATCGACTTGGCACGCGACTCGGTTACGCACTCGCGATCGCGGTGTGGAGCCTGGCCGCGATGAGTCACGCACTGGTTGGAAGCGTCGCAGGTTTTGCGCTGGCCCGGTTTGCGCTCGGCCTGGGCGAAGCCGGCAACTTTCCCGCCGCGATCAAGACAGTCGCCGAGTGGTTTCCAAGACGTGAGCGCGCGTTCGCGACGGGCATCTTCAACTCGGGATCCAACATTGGCGCGATCGTCGCGCCGTTGACGGTGCCCATCATCGCGGTGACCTTCGGCTGGCAGGCGGCGTTTCTATTCACTGGCGTGCTGAGCGCCGCGTGGTTGACCACCTGGCTGATCAGCTATCGGCCGCCGGAACAGCATCCGAAGCTGAAGGCCTCCGAGCTGGCGTTGATTCGCAGCGATCCACCGGAGGCTACCGAGCGCGTGCCCTGGGCGCGCCTGCTCAAGTATCGGCAGACCTGGGCGTTCGTGATCGGCAAGTTCATGACCGATCCGATCTGGTGGTTCTTCCTGTTCTGGCTGCCCAAGTATTTGCACAGCGAATATGGCCTGACCCTGCTCGGCCTCGGCGCCCCGCTGGTCGCGATCTATGTGCTCGCCGACGTCGGCAGTATCGCCGGCGGCTGGGTGGCCGGCCGCTTCATCAAGATGGGCTGGAGCGTGAATCGTGCACGCAAGACCGCGATGTTGATCTGCGGCCTGTGCGTCGTGCCGGTCGTGTTCGTGTCTCAGGTGCAGAACGTGTGGGCCGCCGTTGCGTTGATCGGCCTGGCGACTGCTGGCCATCAGGGCTGGTCGGCCAATATCTTCACGTTGCCTTCGGATATGTTTCCACGCCGCACGGTAGCGTCAGTGGTGGGCATCGGCGGGTTTGGCGGCGCCGTGGGTGGCATGATGATCGCCACGTTCACCGGCTTCCTGCTGGAAGCCACCGGCAGTTATGTGCCGGTATTCATGATGGCCGCCACCGCTTATCTGCTGGCGCTCGGCGTCATCCACTTCCTGGTGCCGAAGCTCGAGCCCGCGCAGCTCTAAAGTGCGACAGGGCACGCCGGCGACGGCGTGCCCTGCGTGATCTCAGCGCTTCACTTCGAACGTTTGTCGAGCGCGAATGTCCGCGCTCGACGCGCCAATCTGAACTTCATACTTGCCGGGGTCCACGGCGTAACGATCGGCATCCGCGTCGTAGTGGCGCAAATCGTTCGTTGGCTGCAGCGTGAAGCTCACATTGCCCACCTCGCCCGGCTTCAGCGCCACACGTTTCACGCCTCGCAGATCTTTGTTGGCGCGCGGCCGCTTGGATTCGATCGGCGCGACATAGAGCTGCACGACCTCTTCGCCCGGACGCGAGCCGACATTCTTCACGGTGAGCGACGCTTGTAACGAGCCGTCCGCTGCGACGCTCGCGCTGTCCAGCTTCAGGTTCGAATATTCGAAGCGCGTGTACGACAGGCCGTGACCGAACGGATACAACGGCTGCCCGGTGAAGTACCGATACGTACGACCTTCCATCGAGTAATCGTCGAACGCCGGCAGCTTCTCGTTCTCCTTGTAGAACGTCACAGGCAAGCGGCCTGAAGGATTGGCCTCGCCAAACAACACGTCGGCGACGGCGTTGCCGCCACGCTGGCCCGGATACCACGCCATCAGGATGGCCGGCAGACGCTGTTGCGCCCAATCGACGGCCAGCGCCGAGCCGCCAGTGAGCACGAGCGCGACCGGCTTGCCGGTCGCGTGCAAAGCTTCCAGCAACTTCCGCTGGCTTTCAGGCAAGCGCAGGTCGGTGCGATCGCCACCCGCGAAGCCCGGATAGTTCACTTTCATCTCTTCGCCTTCTACGTCGCCGGTGAGGCCGCCGACGAACACGACGGCGTCCGCTGCGCGCGCTGCGTCGAGCGCTTCTTCGAACGGCGGCTTCGCGCCGGGTCGTCGCCAGCCCAGCCGCACTTCGGCGTCGCGGATGTCTTCGAAATATTCGAGCTTGATCTTGTAAGCGCGTCCGGCCTCGAGATCCACGCTGACGCTGTGACTGCGCACGCGCTCGTTCTGCTCCCAACCGTCCACGATCAATTTGTCGTCGAGATACAAACGCACGCCGTCGTTCGCGCCGACCACGAGCTCGTACTTGCCCGAGGTAGGCGGCAGCAGTTCACCGGTCCAGCGCACGCTGAAGTCGTCGCCTGCGAGCGCCTGAGCACTCGACAGCTCGCCTCGTGCCGCGAGATCGTCGGTCGGAGCGCCGCGATCCCACCGGAATGCGATGCGCGAATCGACTCTGGTCATGACAGGCGCGCCGGCGAACTCGCGTCCTCGGAAGTACTCGCCTTTCAAGCCTTGCTGCTTCGAGCCCGCTTCAGGTCGCATGAAGTTGGAATCGATCAGCGGCACTGCGCGTGGCTCTTCGCGCCCCTGCACCAGATCCGCACCACGCGAGTAGAGAACCTTTGTCTTCGGCCCCACCGCTTCGCGGATGCCTTGCAGAATCGTCACGGGCGCGGCCGGCGTGCCGTAGTAATTGCCGAGCAGCGACATGACTTCGTCCGCCGTCGGACCGATCACAGCCAGCGTTTTGATATCGCGAGACAACGGCAGCATGCCGTCGTTCTTCAGCAGCACGATGGATTTCTGCGCCGCGCGCCGAGCCAGTTGATCGTGCTTCGGCGCCTGGTTCACCGAGTAAGGGATCTGCGCCCAACGCACCTGCTCCGGCGGATCGAACATGCCCAGCTGGAAGCGCGTCAGCATCAAACGACGCAACGCTGTGTCGATTTCGGCTTCGGTGATCAGCTTCTGCTTCACCGCCGGCAGCAGGTAATCGTAGGTCTTGCCACAATCCAGATCGCAGCCGTAGCGGACGCCGAGCGCTGCGGCTTCCGGCGCCGTCTTCACGATCTTGTGATGTTTGTAGATGTCCTCGATCGAGTCGCAGTCCGACACCACATAGCCTTCGAAGCCCCAATCTTTACGCAGTATCTGTTGGAGCAATCGTGGGCTGGCGGACGCAGATTCGCCGTAAACACGGTTGTACGCGCCCATGACCGATGCCACGCCGCCTTCCTGCACCAGGGCCTGGAAGGCAGGCAGATACGTCTCGTACAGATCGCGCTCGCTGGGATGCACGTCGAAGTGATGACGATCGGCTTCCGGGCCGCTGTGCACGGCGAAATGCTTGGCCGTGGCATCGACCTTGCGATACTTCGGATCGTCGCCTTGCAAACCCTTGACGAATGCGACACCCATGCGCGCCGTCAGCCAGGGATCTTCTCCGTATGTTTCTTGACCGCGGCCCCAGCGTGGGTCACGGAAGATGTTGATGTTGGGCGACCAGAACGTCAGGCCCTGATAGCGGCCGCGCAGGCCGCGACGCGCGAACTCATGATGCTTGGCGCGCGCTTCGTCGCTAATGACCGTCGCGATCTCCAACATCAATTTCTCATCGAACGTGGCGGCCAGGCCGATGGCCTGAGGAAACACCGTCGCCGCCCCCGCGCGCGCAACACCATGCAGCGCTTCGTTCCACCATTCATACGCCGGCACGCCGAGCCGCGGAATCGCCGGCGCGTCGTTGCCGAGCTGCGCGATCTTCTCTTCCAAAGTCATGCGCGAGACCAGATCGGCCGCACGCTCTTCGAACGGCTTGTTCAAGTCCTTATAGGCCGGCTGTTCCGCCGAGGCCATCGATACCGACAACAGCATGGCGATAGCCGGCGCCAGCTTCGTTCCTGAGTTCATGTGGCGCTTGATCATCGGTCCCCCATCGTCCGTCCTTGCAGACGGTCATTACAGTTGCTTGCTTCAATTCACGTCGATCTGGAACGGGCCGGCCGGCAGTGGCGCCTGGTCGTACAGAGTGCACACCGGACTTTCGGCCCAGCAAAAGCGCACGCGTGTGGCCGAGCTCGCGTTCGGACTCTTCAACAACACTCGCCGGCCTTGGATGGTCGCTGCCGCGAACTCGCAAGTGTTCGCAGCAGCGCCGCAGATTTCGAAGCCAATGGGTTGTGCCGCGCTGTAGGCGACGAGCTTGCCGGTGATATCGGTGAACTCGACGGCCACCGAGTCGCCCTCGCGACGCGCACTGACGGGCACCGGCCCGGACGGAGGAGCGGCATCCTTGTAGATCACGTGACGCACAGCGCGTGCCAGTCGGCGCGCGACATCTTGTTTGTTAGCAGGATGAATGTCGTTGCGCTCGCCAAGATCGATGGCGACAGCGAGACCCGCGTTCGCATCTGCTTTCACTGCGAGCCGCTGCGCTTCGCGCAACTCGGCCCAGTCGCTTTCCACAGGCTGCGTCGGGGCGGCCCCGAAGTTCGCTAGCTGCACCACGAAGAACGGCAGGTCCGCGCCGAACTGCTTGCGCCAGTCGGCCATGAAGCGCGTCAGCAACGCCTGATACCGATGGGCTTCGTCGACATTGGATTCGCCTTGGTACCAGGCGACACCGCGCAAAGAGAGATTCGATAGCGGAGCGATCATGCCGTTGTTGATGACGCCCAAGCCGGCGACCGCTTCCCAGGGCGCGCGCGGCGGGAAGGCCGCGTTCTCGGGCGGCATCAGGTAGCGCCATTCCTTGTCAAGCACGACGCTGGTTCCGTCCGCAAACTTGAGCGCGCGGCTCTCGATCGGACCTGGCAATCCGCCGGTCGCATAGGTGTCGAGCACGGTTATAACAATGGAGTTGTCGCCGGCGCGCAGCGTGTTCTCCGGCAATTCATAGGATCTTTCGCTGCCCGGGCCGGCGGCGCCGATCAAACGTCCGTTCACCCAAACATGATCGGACTCGTCGACTCGCCCGACGGCGAGCGTCGCTTTCTGTGCCGCTTGCGCTTTGGTCAAGGTCACATTGGTTCGATACCAGAGCATGCCGTTGTATTCCGCAAGCTCAGGCACGCCCCACTCTTCCCAATACCCGCGCTCCATGGGCGCGATTTTCCAATCGCCGCGGGGCTTCGCGCTCCATGGCTCGAAGCCTGCGCGATCTTTGGTTTGCTCGCGCCACCATGCTTCCCAGATGGCGCCCCATTTAGCGGCGCCCGTCGTTGGATCCTTGGCGGAAGCTGCTAGCGCCTCCAAGCCACGCTCGTACCCGCCGATGGCGCGCAGAGCATCGGCAGACATCCACGACTCGATCTTCGAGCCGCCCCAGGCGGCTGCAATCAGCCCCATCGGGACCTTATCCTTCTTCTGCAGCTCGCGAGCCATGTACAAACAAGCGGCGGAAAAATCCGGCACGGTCTTCGGCGACGCCTTGAGCCACTGCACTTTGCCAGCAAATTCTGTTTGCGCAGCTGCGTTGCTGGCCGTCGGGACGGTCAGCATACGAATGGAATCGTTGGTGGAGTTCAGGATTTCCGATCTGGAATCCAGCGCGCGATGCACCTGCAGGACCATGTTGGACTGGCCCGAGCACAGCCACACGTCGCCGATCATCACATCCTCCACCACCTGCTTGTCACCCGAAGCGGCGAGGACTGACAACCGATGCGGGCCGCCCGTGCTCATGCCCGGCAGACTCGAGCGCCATCGCCCGGACGAGTCCGCCTGAGCTTTGACGCTGGCCTCGCCCAAGCTCACGGTCAACGCTTCGCCGGGCGCCGCGCGCCCCCAAACGCTGATGGGCTTATCTCGCTGCAGAACCACGTGATCCTGAAACAAGTCGTGCAGCAGTGGCGCCGCACTCACGGCGTTGGCCAGCAACGCGCCGGCCACCAACAATCCGTGACGAAGGCTGCGAGCGCAGACCGTCATGGCGATCATCCCTTAGTGATGTCCAGGGGCGTACGGGAACTCGAGAGACTTGTAATAGTCCAGCGAGTGCTCGGGCGGCGCGAAGCCGGACGGCAGCGGCCGTTTCGAGAACGTCTGGAAGTAAGCGATGCTTGCATCCCGCCACCATTTGGCTTCCTGCTCCTGGATCTTCAGGAACGCTGCGACTTCGGCATGACGCTGCGAATCGACCAGCGGAGCGAGGCTCTGCCAGGTCTTGCCCATCTCGCGCACAGTATCGACGCCTCGCGTGTACCGATACACCAGCTCATCCCACAGGATGCGGCCCGACTTGGTGCGATAGTCCCAGGGCAAGTGATGGAACCACAGCAGGAACTTCTCGGGGATGCGCTTGACGTCGTTGAACACCGCGGCGACCTGCGGAGCGTATTGAGAGACGGCATCGCTGCCCTTCCTGGTGCGATCGAAGCCGATGCCGTTGGCGTCGGCACGATGGAAATAGACAGACGTCCAATCGGCGCGAGGACCGCCTTCGACCCATGGCCCCGGGCCATAGTGATGTCCGCGGCCCATCAAGTGATGCAACCCGAGCGGCGTCATGTAGTCGACCACCGCTTCGTGCGACTTCATCATCATCCCCAGCGCCGGCTCGACGAACTTGGGATCGTTGGAGAAGGTCATGCGCAACCATTCTTCCGCGATGTCTTTTGAAGACAGCATGGGATTCCAGGCCAGCCGCCCGAACGCGTACCAGTTCGCCTGATCGAATTGCGAGCCGCTCCAGTTGCGATCCACGCCGACGTTGGCGACGCCCGCAATGGCCGTGCGCGCATAGTTGTGAACCGTGCCATCGACGATCTTCGCAACCGTGGAGCCTTTGCGAGGCCGATAAGTGTCTTCGCGCAGCACTTCTTCCCAGAACGTGCCGAGATAGACCAGGTGCGTGGCGAAACCCAGATACTCCTTGGTGATCTGGAATTCCATGGCCAGCGGCGTTTTGGGCATCGCACCGAACAACGGATGGAAAGGCTCGCGCGGCTGGAAGTCAATGGCGCCGTTCTTCACCTGGACCAGCACGTTGTCGCGAAACTTGCCGTCCAGCGGCACGAACTCGTCATAAGCTTGCTTGGCGCGATCGTCGGGCTGCTCGTTCGAATAAACAAACGCGCGCCAGATCACCGTGCCGCCGAACGGCTTCACCGCATCAGCCATCATGTTCGCGCCGTCGGCGTGCGTGCGGCCGTAGTCCTGCGGTCCCGGCTGGCCTTCCGAATTCGCTTTGACCAGCAAACCGCCGAAGTCGGGAATGATCTTGTAGATCTCGGCCGCCTTGGCCTGCCACCATTTCTGCACTTGCGGATCGAGCGGATCGGCAGTCTTCAAGCCGCCGATTTCCACCGGCGCGCTGAAGCGTGCCGTCAGATACACGCGAATGCCGTAAGGCCGAAACACCTTGGCCAGCGCTTCCGCCTTGTGCAGATACGTTGGCGTCAACGCCATGGCATTCGCATTGACGTTGGTCAGCACCGTCGCATTGATGCCAAGCGACGCATTGGCCCGCGCGTAGTCGGTGTAGCGCGGATCGACGTAGTCGGGAAGCTTGTGCCAGTCCCACAGCGAAGCGCCGGAGTAGCCGCGCTCGACCGTGCGATCGAGATTGTCCCAGTGATTCAGCATGCGCAGCTGGATTCGGGACGACTCGCTCACATCCACTTTGTCCACCGGCTGTTGTGTCTGCAACAGTCTCAGAAAATGAAACACGCCGTACAGCACGCCGACATCGTCGTTGGCGGCGATCACCAGAGTGGGATGTCCATCGACGCGACGTTGACGCAGCACGTAACCCTGCGGCGTGAGCCCCTTCAGTCCGAGGTCGAGTTGCGCGACCTGAGGATTCGACTGCGGCGTACCCACGAGCAGCGCACCGGCCTTCGACACGCGCTCAGACGTGGCTGGCGCCTGCGACAGCAAGCCATTCAATCCACGCAGCAATTCTTCTTTGGCCGCCACCAGGGTCGGTGACGTCGCCGGCATTACGAGTTGCGCGGCCGATGGCGCATAAATCCCGCGTTGAGCAGGGGGTAGCGGCTGATAACGCAGCCATAGGTCATAGCCGTCCTCGGCCGACGCTGGCTGCACGAGCAACGCCGCGCAAAGCGCCCAAATGGCCGACATCCAACCAAACAATGGCGCGCAGCCACGACCCACCGTACGACGTCTCGACGCCATCATTTCCCCCTATCATCGACAAACCGGATTTGTGGTAACGGTATCACGGCCGGTTGGCGCGCTTCCACCCTAGCGGGTCCGAGGCAATAATGCGGGGTATCTATTCAAACGCGTGGCCGGCAACCACAACATTCATGCAAACCGCACCTCGCAAAGCCAGAAACTCCTCGAGCCCCACCCGACGCAAGGGCGCCGCCGTCACCATCCACGAGGTCGCGCAGCGCGCCGGCGTGTCGCCGATGACCGTGTCCCGAGTGGTCAACGGCAATGCAAATGTCCGAGCCGCGACTCGCGAGTTGGTCATGCGCACGGTGCGGGAGCTCAACTACACACCGAACGCCGCAGCTCGTTCGCTCGCCGCCGCCTCCGGCACGCGCATCGCTCTGATCTATACAAACCCGAGCTCCGCGTATTTGAGCGAGCTGTTGGTCGGCGCACTCGACGGTGCAAGCAAAGCAGCAACGCAACTGGTGCTGGACACCTGGGATCACATGACGCGCGCGACCGAGCGGGCCGCGGCTCGAAAGATCGCGCAGAGCGTCGCCGGCGTGATCCTCCCGCCTCCGTTATGTGAATCGAAGGCTGTTTGTTCCGAACTGGTGGCGGCGGGCATTCCGGTGGTGGCGATCGCCTCGGGACGCTTTCAACCCGATATCTCCGGCGTGCGCATCGATGATTTTCGCGCGGCGCAAGAGATGACCGAGCATTTGCTTTCGTTCGGTCATTCGCGGATCGCTTTCATCAAGGGTCATCCCAACCAGACGGCGAGCGGCCTGCGTTACGAAGGCTATCAAGCCGCCATGGCGGCGGCCGGCATCCCGGTCGACCCGACCTTGGTGCAGCAGGGCTTTTTCACTTATCGATCGGGCCTGGAAGCGGCCGAAAAGTTGCTTGCGCGCAAGAAGCCGCCTACAGCCATTTTCGCCAGCAACGACGATATGGCCGCGGCTGCCGTGTCGGTGGCCCATCGTCGCGGCCTGGATGTACCGCGCGACATATCCGTCGTTGGTTTCGACGATACGCCCACCGCCACCACCGTCTGGCCCGAGTTGACGACCGTTCGGCAACCCATTGCGGCCATGGCGGCCTCGTCGATCGATCTGCTTTTGCGAAGCATTCGCCGTCGCAAGGATGGCGAGGCGCGCGTGGTGGTGGATCACGTGGTGGCCCACCTGCTGGTCAAACGCGACTCGGTCGCCGCGCCCCCGGGCTGATTCCGCAGCTCGGAGCGCATTTCATTCAGCTGACAGCCAAACTCCCTGGACAGAGCGCGCTTGAATTTTGATAGCGCTATCACTACGCTCGCCCATCAGCACGAGGTCCAAAGAGAGCCTCTGGCGCAATTCCACTTCGCAAAGCGTCATCTCAGGGGGCGCATATTTATGTCACAGGGGATCCCCAACGCCGGGCAGCCGTCGCCTGCCGAAGGTTCGCTGGTGCGCGGGCTGGCGTTCGTCGCCGCGCTGGGCGGCCTGCTGTTCGGCTATGACACGGCCGTCATTTCCGGCGCGGTGGGCGCCATCGACCACAACTTCATCGCTCCCCGGGGACTATCGGAAACCAGTGCGGACAGTCTGTCCGGCTGGGCCATCTCCTGCGCCCTGCTCGGCTGCGTGATCGGCGCGGCGCTGGCCGGCCCGATGTCCCAGAAGATCGGCCGTCGCGGCGGCCTGCTGGTGTCCGCAATCCTCTTTATTCTTTCCTCCGCCGGTTCGGCCTATCCTGAGTTCGGCTTTTTGTGGATCGGCGGCGAGGGTCCGGAAGCGCTGACCGCGTTCATTTTGTATCGCATCCTCGGCGGCGTCGGCATCGGCGTGGCGTCGATGTTGTCGCCGCTATATATCGCCGAAATCGCGCCGCCGCGGCAGCGCGGCCAGCTGGTGACCTATCAGCAGGTCGCCATCGTGGGCGGCATGACGCTGGTGTACTTCGTGAATTGGTTCATCGCCTCGCAAGGCGACGATCAGTGGGTGCTCTCCACCGGTTGGCGTTACATGCTGTTGTCGGCCGCCATTCCCGCTGTACTGTTCTTCGCGCTGCTGATGCTGGTCCCGGAAACGCCGCGCTGGCTGGTGATGAAGGGTCGCATGGACGAGGCGAAGGCGGTGCTGTCGCGCCTGTCGAACGACAACGAAGCGCGCATCGTGTTGAAGGAGATCGACGAGTCGCTGCGCGAGCGCACCGGCAAATTGTTTGCTTTCGGCGCGCTGGTGGTGTTCGTCGGCATCATGCTGTCGGTGTTCCAGCAGTTCATCGGCATCAACGCGGTGCTGTACTACGCGCCGCTGATGTTTCAAAACATGGGCGCCTCCACCGACAGCGCGCTGCTGCAGACCATCATCGTCGGCGTCGCCAACATCGTTTTCACTCTGATCGCGCTGGTGACCGTGGACCGCTGGGGGCGCAAGCCGCTGCTGATCCTGGGCGGCGTGGTGATGGCGGTTTCCATGCTGTCGCTGGGCTTCCTGTTCAATAGCGGCAACGTCGGCACCGCCGCGCTGATCGCAGTGGTGGCTTATATTGCCGGCTTCGCGTTGTCGTGGGGCCCGGTGGTGTGGGTGCTGCTCGCGGAAATCTTCCCGAACGCCATCAAAGGCAAAGCCATGGCGCTGGCCGTGGCCATGCAGTGGATCGCAAACCTGTTCGTGTCCTGGTCGTTCAAGGTGCTGGACGGCAACTCGACCTTGAACGCCATGTTCAATCACGGTTTCTCGTACTGGGTGTACGGTGTGATGAGCATCCTGGCGGCGCTGTTCGTGTGGCGCTTCGTGCCCGAAACCAAGGGCCAGAGCCTGGAGGCGATTCAGCACTTGTGGAAGCCCGCGAACGAGCCCGCCGACGCCGCGGCTTCGACCAAGGCGAGTCCCGCCAACGCTCTTTAGATCGATCTGAATTTTATGAGCCTACTTGACCATCTCCCGGCCGACTGGCGTGACGCCACGCTCGTCGGCCGGATCGCCACGGCCGCTGGCCCGACGCCCGTCGTCATCAGCCACGGGCGCGTTCGTGATGTTTCTCGCGTCGCGCCCACCGTCGCCGATCTGCTCAACCAGTGGAGCGCTCGGGTTCCGGCAGGCGAGGATCTCGGGCCGCTGGAGCAGTTGCCGCTGGCGCCTGCGTACGACAAACCCGGCCAAGCCACGCGCTTGCTCGCGCCGGTCGACTTGCAATGTGTCAAAGCGTGCGGCGTGACTTTCGCCGTCTCGGCAGTAGAGCGCGTGATCGAAGAGCGCGCCCGCGGCGATTATGCGAAGGCTCAGTCGATTCGCGATGCACTGGGTGAACGCGTCGGCGCCGACATTCGTTCGGTGAAACCGGGCTCGCCCACTGCGGTGCGCTTGAAGGAAGCGCTGATCGCCGATGGTCTGTGGTCGCAGTATCTGGAAGTGGCGATCGGACCGGACGCGGAGGTCTTCACTAAATCGCCGGTGCTGTCCTCGGTGGGCTGGGGCGACTGG
This sequence comes from Steroidobacter gossypii, assembly GCF_016801985.1. Taxonomy (GTDB): domain Bacteria; phylum Pseudomonadota; class Gammaproteobacteria; order Steroidobacterales; family Steroidobacteraceae; genus Steroidobacter; species Steroidobacter gossypii. The sequence continues at coordinate 618,061 of NZ_JAEVLS010000005.1, forward strand.
ATCGGCGTCCGCAAGGAATCGCAGTGGAACAATCCCGAGCCGGAAATCGTGCTCGCCTGCGACTCCAACGGCCGCACGCTCGGTGCGACGCTGGGCAACGACGTGAATCTCCGCGATATCGAAGGCCGTAGCGCGCTGCTGCTCGGTAAGGCGAAGGACAACAACGCATCCTGCGCCATCGGCCCGTTCATTCGCATGTTCGACTCCACCTTCGGCATCGACGATGTTCGCAAGGCGGTTGTGTCCCTGACCGTGCATGGCGAGGACGGCTACAAGCTCGAAGGCAGCAGCTCCATGTCGCTCATCAGCCGCGATCCGCTCGAGCTGGTCGAACAAACATTGAGCCAGCACCAGTACCCGGACGGTTTCGCCCTGTTCCTCGGCACCATGTTTGCCCCCACCGACGATCGCGATGTCGCCGGCCGCGGCTTTACTCACAAAGTCGGCGACGTGGTGCGCGTGTCCTCGCCCGCGCTGGGCACGCTGGAAAATAAACTGACCACGTCCGACCAGGCGCCACCGTGGTCCACCGGTATCAGTCACTTGATGCGTAATCTCGCCAGCCGGGGCTTGTTGGCTTCGCGCTCTACCTAAGGCTCAGGCTCAGCTCATTTATGTCCCACACTGTTTATCCGTCTCTTCGTAACAAGCGCGTCGTGGTCACCGGCGGCGGCTCCGGCATTGGCGCGGCCATCGTCGAAGCGTTCGTCCAACAGGGCGCGCGCGTGGCCTTCCTCGATATCGCCGACGACGATTCGAGAGAGCTCGAGCGCAAGCTGGCCTCGAGCAGCACGCCGCCGCGCTATTACCGCTGCGATCTCAAGAGCATCGAAACGATTCGCGAGATGTTCCCGCGAATTCGCGCCGATCTGGGCGGCGGCATCGACATCCTGGTGAACAATGCAGCCAACGACGATCGTCACGAGCTGAAGGACATCACCGAGAAATATTGGGACGACCGCATCGCCGTGAACCTGCGTCACCTGCTGTTTTGCACGCAGGCCGTGGTTGAAGACATGAAGGCTGCCGGCGGCGGCGCTATCGTCAATCTCGGCTCGGTATCGTGGCATCTGGCGCTGCCGGATCTGACCATCTACCAGACCGCCAAAGCGGGCATCGAAGGCATGACCCGCGCGCTGGCTCGTGATCTGGGAACGTTCGGTATCCGCGTGAACTGCGTAGTACCGGGCGGCGTACGCACGCCGCGCCAGATGAAGTTGTGGCATACGCCGGATGAAGAGAACCGCATGCTGGGCATGCAGTGCATTAAGGCTCGCGTCGAGCCGCACGATGTCGCGAACATGGTCGTGTTTCTTTCTTCCGACGATGCGCGTATGTGCACCGGCCACGAATACTTCGTGGACGCCGGCTGGAGATAACACGTGCAGGGTAAGACCTACCCATCGACTACTACCCCGGGTACACGGACGTACTCCGCCGCCGGCGGCGGCGAGCGGCAAAAGTCGCGCCTTTTGCCGCCTCGCACGAGGGTCGTGGCAGGATGCCCGAGCCCGAGTTGAATATGAACAAAATCGAATGCGTCTGCGCCGTGGGGGCGCAACTTGGTGAAGGTCCGCTGTGGTCGGCCAAGGACCAGGCCGTCTGGTTCGTGGACATCAAGGGCCGCCAGATCCATCGGTTCGATACGCGCGGCGGCGCGTTGACGTCCTGGCAGGCGCCCGAAGAAGTCGGCTTCATCGTCAAGGCGACGGGCGATCGCTGGATCGCTGGACTGAAGAGCGGCCTGCACGCCTTTACGCCGGACACAGGCAAGTTCACCTTGATCGCGCGCGTCGACTCGGACCGGCCCAAGAATCGGCTCAACGACGGCTATGTGGACGCGGCCGGCCGCCTCTGGTTCGGCAGCATGGACAACGAAGAATCTCAGCCCACCGGTTCGTTGTATCGCTTCGACGCTCGCGGCCTGCAACGCTGCGACGAGAATTACGTGATCACCAACGGGCCGACCACCAGCCCCGACGGCCGCACGCTGTATCACGTCGATACTTTGCAACGAGTGATCTACGCCTTCGACTTGAACGACGGCGAGATCGGCAATCGTCGCGTGTTCGCTCGCATTGAAAAGTCCGGCGCCTATCCGGATGGTCCCGCTACCGATTCCGCTGGCTGTGTGTGGATCGGTTTGTTCGGCGGCTGGGCCGTGCAACGCTATTCGCCCGGGGGTGAGTTGCTGCAGACCATCGACATGCCGGTCGCGAACTGCACCAAGGTCACCTTCGGCGGCAGCGATCTGCGCACCCTGTATATCACTACCGCGTGGAAGGGCTTGTCCAAAGAGCAGCTCGCCACGCAGCCGCTGGCAGGTGGATTGTTCTCGACCCGCGTCGACACCGCCGGCGTGTCTCCGAATGAGGTTCGTTATGACGGCTAAGCGCCGCTTCCGCTCGCAGGATTGGTTCGACGCCCGCGATCACATCGACATGATGGCGCTCTACCTCGAGCGCTTCATGAACTACGGCCTGACGCCCAAGGAGCTGATGAGCGGCAAGCCCATCATCGGCATCGCGCAGAGCGGCAGCGACCTCACGCCGTGCAATCGCATCCATGTCGATCTGGCCACGCGCGTAAAAGAAGGCATTCGCGATGCCGGCGGCATTCCGATGGAATTCCCCACGCATCCGATCTTCGAGAACTGCCGTCGCCCGACGGCGGCGCTGGATCGCAACCTCGCCTATCTCGGCCTGGTGGAGATCCTGCACGGTTATCCGCTCGATGCCGTGGTGCTCACCACCGGCTGCGACAAGACTACACCCGCCGCGGTCATGGCCGCGTCGACCGTGGATATCCCCGCGATCGTTTTGTCAGGCGGCCCGATGCTGGACGGCTGGTTCGAAGACGAGTTGGTCGGCTCGGGCACAGTGATTTGGAAGAGCCGGCGACGCCTCGCCGCCGGGCAAATCACAGAGCAGGAATTTCTCGATGCCGCCGCGGCCTCGGCGCCCTCGCCCGGCCACTGCAACAGCATGGGCACGGCGTCGACCATGAATGCGGTCGCCGAGGTTCTTGGCCTGTCGCTGCCGGGCTGTTCCGCCATTCCCGCGCCGTATCGCGAGCGTGGCCAGATGGCTTATGAAACAGGCCGTCGCGCTGTCGAGATGGCGTTCGAAGATCTGCGTCCTTCCAAGATTCTGTCGCGCGAATCGTTTCTTAACGCGATTGCCGCGATCGCCGCGCTTGGCGGCTCGACCAACGCGCAACCGCACCTCACTGCGATGGCTCGGCACGCGGGCCTCGAGCTGCACCCGCAGGATTGGATGAAGTACGGCCACGATATTCCGCTGCTGCTCAACATGCAGCCGGCGGGCAAATATCTGGGCGAACGTTTCCATCGCGCGGGCGGCGTGCCCGCCGTGTTGTGCGAGCTGATCTCGGCCGGAAGATTCCATCCCAACACGATGACGGTCACCGGTCGCACCATCGGCGAGAATGTCAAAGGCCGTGAGAGCCGCGATCGCGAAATGATCACCACTTTCGACAAGCCGCTGCGTGAGCGCGCCGGCTTCGTAGTGCTGAGCGGCAATCTGTTCGATTTCGCCATTCTGAAAGCGAGCGTGATCACCGAGGATTTCCGCCGCCGTTACCTGTGCGCTTCGGGCGAAGACAACGTCTTTGAAGGTCGCGCGGTCGTGTTCGACGGCTCCGATGACTATCGGGCCCGCATCAACGATCCCTCGCTCAACATCGACGAGCGCAGCGTGCTGGTGATTCGCGGCGCAGGTCCGCTCGGCTGGCCCGGCTCCGCCGAGGTGGTGAACATGCAGCCCCCCGATGCATTGCTGAAGCGTGGCATCGCGAGTCTGCCCACCATTGGCGACGGCCGGCAGTCCGGCACGTCCGATAGCCCATCCATTCTGAATGCTTCGCCGGAAAGCGCCGCTGGCGGCGGCCTGGCCTGGCTGCGGACGGGTGACACTATTCGCATCGATCTGAACCAGGCTCGTTGCGACATGCTGGTGTCCGACGAAGAGATCGAACGCCGCAAGAAGGACGGCATCCCGCCCGTGCCGGAGAGCGCCACGCCGTGGCAGGAGCTGTATCGCTCCACGGTCGGTCAACTCGATCAGGGCGGCGTGATGGAGATGGCGCTGAAGTATCGGCAGGTGGCCAAGAAAACCCCGCGCCACAATCACTGAAATCTTCTTAACCTCGGCAGCACACAAATCGGTCAAACTAGGCGGTCGACGTCACTTCAGATCGCCGCCTAGCTCATGAGCTCTACGCCACGCCGCGCAATTGCACGTTGCCTGTCCACTTGCCTGTTGTTCGGAGCGCTCGCGCCGCTGCAGGCCGCGGAATCTCCTCAGCCCAAGCTCGTCGTCGCCATCGCGGTCGACCAGCTTTCCTCCGATGTCTTTACGGAATATCGGCCTCTGTACCAGGCTGGATTGAAGCGCTTGGCGGGCGGCGTGGTGTTTCCGCGCGGCCATCAGAGTCACGCGGCAACGGAAACCTGTCCGGGGCATTCGACCATCCTCACGGGGACGCGCCCCGCACGCAGCGGCATCATCGCAAACGACTGGGTGGTTCCTTCGCTGCCCCGGACCATCAATGGCCGCCAGACTTTCTCCGTTTACTGCGTCGAGAAGCCGGGCCCTGCCGGCAGCTCCACCGACGAATCGACTCTCACCCCAGACACGTTGCTGGTGCCGACCTTAGGCGATCGCATGAAAGCTCGCGATCCGGCCACCCGCGTGGTCTCGGTGGCAGGTAAAGATCGTGCGGCCGTGATGCTCGGAGGTCACAACGCCGATCTCACTTTGTGGTGGACGAGCGAGGGGTTCAGAACCTACGACGGCAGGCAAGCGAGCATTCCAAAGAGCATCGCCGAGACGCTGAACGCGGACATGCGCAAGTCTTATAGCCAGCCGACCGTTCCCAAGCTGCCGGCCGCCTGCGCTTCCAGATCGCGTGAGCTCAAGCTCAGTGAAGGTGTCTCGATCGGCACGCTGCAACGTCTCCCCGGAAATTCTCGGCGCTGGCGCGCGACGCCAGCGATGGACGCGTTCACCGTGGACGCCGCACTTGCCGCGGCAAAAAGCTTCAATCTCGGACGCAACGAGTCGATCGACCTGCTCGCCGTCAGCCTCTCTGGAACCGACTACACCGGCCACTATTACGGCACCGAAGGCGCCGAGATGTGCACACAGCAGCTCGCGCTCGATCAGTCGCTTGGCCGCTTGCTGGCCGGGCTGGACAAGATGAAGGTTCCCTACGTCGTCGCCATGACTGCCGACCATGGCGGAGCGGACGCAACTGAACGCAATCGCGCGCGGGGCGTCGTCGCCGTCGAGCGTATCGATCCCAGCTTGCAACCGGTGAGAATCAATGCGGCGCTCGCAGCCGATTTCCCCGATTTGCCCAAGCCCCTGGTGATCAACGAAAACTACTTCGCCAACGATATCTATCTGAATGCCAACCTCCCAGCCGAGCGACGCGCCGCAGTGCTGGAGGCCACCGCGCAGATGTATCGACGGCATCCGCAGGTCGCGGCGGTGTTCACGAAGAACGAGCTGATCGCTGCCGAGCCCCCTTCCGGACCCGTCGACGAATGGACGTTGCTCGATCGCGCCAAGGCCAGCTTCAATGCGCAGCGCTCGGGCGACTTGATCGTGCTGCTCAAGCCGTACGTCTCGCTCTACTACACGCCCGAGAATCCCGAGACCGACTATTCGTCGTCGCACGGCTCGGCCTGGGGCTACGATCGGCGCGTCCCCATCGTATTCTGGTGGCACGGCGTGAACGGCTTCCAGCAGCCCGCCGCGGTGGAGACGGTCGATATCGCCCCGACCTTGGCGAAACTCATCGGCCTGGACGTTCCCGCCGCCGAGTTCGACGGACGCGCCCTGCCAGTAGTGCAGCCCTGATTCGCGCGGCGCCTCGCATGTAAAAGGCGGCGCATTGCCGCGCCGCCTGGATTTGATGTAGCGTTCCTCGTGCGGACGGCCATGAGGTTCCGACACTGAGGTCACAGCTGACATCCGTGTTTGTGGTGGTGCTGTTGGCGAGCCTGCTTGCCGGCTGTGCTTCCAACGATGCGTGCTATGAAGCGGGCACCTCACCGGAAGCGTTGCGCTCGGTCTATGTCATCAAGCGCGCGTGGCACACGGGAATCGCTATCCCCGCCGCCGATTGGCCCAATCAGAAGTGGTCGGTGCTAGCGGATTTTGCGGGCTCCAGGTATCTGGAGTTCGGCTGGGGCGACGCCCGTTTCTATCAAGCCGAAGAAGAAACGTGGTGGCTCGCTATCCGTGCTGCATTCTTTTCGACTTCCAGTGCCGTGCACGTCATTGGCTTCCAAGATCCGACGCCCGATGCGCTGCTTGCCGATGAGGTGATCGAAGTGCGCGTCTCAGCCGAAGGATTGAAACGACTGACGCAGTCCATCGAAAAGGAATTCGCGCAGAGTGAGCCGACGCCGACGGGCACTTCGCTGGAGGCAGCCCCTGAACCGAACCGATTCTATCCGGGCAGGCGTCGCTTCTTCTTTCCCCGAATGTGCAATTGGTGGACGGCGAAACGACTGAACCAGGGCGGCTGTCCAATCGCCGCGTGGTCGGTGATCTCAGCGAACAGAATCATACGCGAGGCGCGCGGCTTCGCCGCCGCGCCTCAAACGTCTCCTTGAATGCTTGAATCACCCTGGCGATCACTCGTTCCGCTGCCGCTCATTTCCGTCCAGCAACGCGATGTGATTCTCCACATCTCGCACGCCCGCGACGGTCGCGGCGGCATCGCCGGCCTGAACTTTCTCTTCGTCGGTGGTCACGAAGCCGCTCAACTGCACCACGCCTTCACTGACTTCGACGTTCACGTCGCTGTCATCGGCCAGTTTCACGTTGCCCAGTTTGTCGCGCACACGCGCCGCGATCACGGTGTCAGACGCCGGCCCCTTCGCCGGCCGATCGTCCATACGTATGCTGAGATCGTTACGAACTTCGGCGACGCCACTGACAGAGCGGGCTCGCATCACCGCTGCAGTCCTCGTGTCTTCAGAATCCACGAAGCCACTCAACTGCACAATGCCGTCGCGTGTCTCTACCTCGATGTCGCGCCCATTCACGGCGCGATCGCTGGCCAGCGCAGCTTTGACCTTGCTGGTCAGAGCGGAGTCGTCAGCAGCCTGTCCGGCAGGCTGAGCGGCCGCGACTTCGACGACGCAAAACATACACAAGATAAAAGCGAGTTCTCTGAGGTGTCGCATGACTCATCTCCTGCTCGCAGCCGTGATGCACCATGCGGGCTGCGACTCTTTCGGAATGGGTCAGGCCAATCGAAGTTCCAAGTCCGCAAGGACATTGACCACGTCACGTAGGCCTCGCCCGTTCAGGGCGAATCGAGAGTGGGATTGGCAGCCGTCGCCGAACTCGGTGGCTCCCCGGTTCCAAGGCGGCGCTGAATGTCTTCGAGTCGCACGCCGCTCGTTTCGGGGAAGAACATCAGCACGGCGATGAACTGGAGCACCACCATGATCAAGAACAAAAAGAATGGGCCGGCCTGCGACTGAGTCGCCACCACGGGAAAGGCGGCAGACACAATGGCGTTCATGACCCAATGCGTGGAACTGCCCAGACTCTGGCCTTGCGCGCGGACGCGGTCTGGGAAAATTTCGCTCAGGTAGACCCAGATCACCGCGCCCTGAGAGAATGCGAAGAAGGCAACGTAGCCGACCAGCAGCAATAACAACAGCTGCTGATACTGGCCGATCTGAAAGATGGTGGCGATGCCCGCAAGACACACAGCCAACCCGGCCGAACCGACCAGCAGCAACGTCCGACGCCCGAAGCGATCGATGAGGCTGAGCGCGATCAGCGTCGCGATCAACATGGTCGCACCCACCGCAACGGCTTGCGCATTCTGCGAAGTGCGATCGAAACCGGCCATGGCAAAGATATCGTTCAGGTAATACAGCACGGCGTTGATGCCGATCAGCTGATTGAACATGGCCAGGGTGAGCGCCAGCACGATGGGCCGGCGATAACGCCACTGAAACAAACGATCCGCATTGGGACTGGCATCCGATTCCAGCGAAGCCCGGATCGCCACCAGCTCGGCGAGCGGTTGCGACGAGCCCAACTTCGCCAGCACCTGTTTGGCTTCCTCCAATCGACCTTGCGCGGCGAGCCAGCGTGGGCTCTGCGGGATGCCGATGAGCATCAATAGAAACAAAGCAGCGGGCGCCGCCGCGATGCCCAACTGCCAACGCCATTCGAGCGCGCCGAGCTCGAACAGGCCGATCACATAGTTCGACAGATACGCCAGCAGGATGCCGCCAATGATGTTGATTTGGAACGCGCCTACCAGGCGGCCGCGCCACGCCGGCGGTGCGATCTCGGCGATGTACACCGGCGCGATCACGGAGGAGCCGCCCATCCCCAAGCCGCCGATGAAACGGAATATCAGCAGCCATGTCCACGAGGTCGAGAACGCGCAGCCCAGCGCCGAAATCAAGTAACAGGACGCGAGAATCAGCAGACTCGTGCGCCCACCCAATACCCGGCCGAAGGACCCGGCGGCCATCGCGCCGATCACCGTGCCCCATAACGCCGCCGACACCGTGAATCCAAGCTCGCTGGGCGTGAGCCCGAACACTTGCGTCAAGCCTTGCGTGGATCCCGCGATCACCGCGGTGTCGAACCCCAGCAATGAGCCGCCGAGCGCCGCCACCAAAACCGTGCGAATCAATGTGCCGTTGAGTGTGTTAGTCATTGAGGTACGAGTCCCGGCAGTGTGCCTCTGCGCAGAAAATCGAGCTGACAGCGGACCGCGACGGCCGCTCCCGATCGCGCACGTAGCACGATGTTGTTGTCTCTCCAGTGCCCTTCGATGTCGGCGACGCAGTCGAAGTCCGACGGAATGCGCGTCACGCCCTGGATGTAAAAGATCGACAGTCGCCCATGCATGTCCGGGCGCAGGCAGGTACTGATCCCGCGCGCGTTCAAGAAATTCTCGCGGACCGACGCGGCCAGGCCGACATGGAAGAACGCAGTGACGTCCTCCAACCCCATGACATTCACATGCCGACCGTTCCAAGGCGGGAAGTGACGCCCACCGTTGGAAAACCAGAGCAGCGTTGAAGCGAGTTGTCTGGGATCGCGCAACGCGAACCATACAAATTGCTGATCCGGGAATGTCACCGCGGTCCAGGCGAATTCCTGCGTCGGATCCGCGCACAGGATTGCGATGTCTTCGAAGCCGCGACGCGCGGGATACTGCGTCAGATCGGTGGTCGAGCCATCGATGCACGGCACTGAGCACGGATCGCTGAACTGAACATCGGGCTTGAGCCAGGAGTAACCGCGATCTTCCGGCCGCGCCGTCGGTTCGAAATAGGTTTGCGCATGAGCCAGCGCGCTGAACGTCAGTCGCCCCGCTCCTTCGCGGTCCGGAAATCGCAACGTGGCGTGGTGTCCGGGATTCACCGGACCGGTCAGGCCGTGCAGATCGTGACGCTGATAAATGACGGAATGATTGGCGAGCAAGGCCGTGGTCGCCTGGCACGAGCCACCCTGCAGCGGCATTTCCACGCCCAATCGCAGCCAACAACCGTAGCGCGTTTCACCGCGGCCCATCTCGACCCAATCGCGATTTGCGGTTTCGCCATGCGGCGGAAGCCGCTGGCCAGCAACCGCTTCAGAGTTTTCGCCGAAGGCCGAGCAGAACCAATCCCCGCGCAGCGCCTTCAGCATCGCCGGGGTATCGGGCTCAAGCGGTTCTTCCGCCCAAGGCGCGACGGCATAAGGCCGAATCGGATGCTCCGACTCGGGGAAGAATGTGACTGGCCCGAGCATGCCACCCGTACGCGTCACAGCCGCCTCGACGCTGCGCACCTTGAGCAGGAAAGACTCCTGCCCCTGGATTTTGGTGGTGGACCCGGACGACATGAACGCCCCGGCTAGACCGCTAATATTCCGTGCACAGCTTGTGCGTTACCGGCACGTCTTCTTCGATGGTCGGAAAGCGTCCCACCTTGGCGTAGAAGGCGTTGTCGGTTTCGTCGTCGTTCACCGAGGACACTTCGCCCACGATCGACGTGCCGGTGCCTTCCTCGGCCCAGAATTCGTGATACAGATAGGGTGTCAAAGTGATGGAATCGCCGGGCTTCAAACGGAAGGTGTGCCCCGCCTTCACGCGATGTCGCACTCCGTCCAGCGAGACCTCCACGTCCGAGTCGGCGAGCTTCCCATCTTCAGCGCGGTTGAACAGCCGGATCAGCAGATTGCCGCCGGACTTACAAATGATGTCTTCCGACTTCAGCATGTGGTGATGCATCGGCGTGTGCTGATTCTCGCGGATGACCAGGATCTTCTCCGCGTACGGCTTCTTGTTATAAGGCGCACGCTGGTGATGTCCGTTGCGCACCGTGAACACCACGAGCCCGACCTTGTCGAAGTCACCCGAGCCGAAGTCGGTGATATCCCAGCCGAGTTTGCAATGCCGGATTTCGTCGCACTCCGGTCCCTTGCTTTGCCATTCGGCCGGGCTCCAGTACGCGAACGGCGGCAGACGAATCTGATGCTCATGCAGCAGCGTGATCGCATCGTCGATCAGCGCATTGATTTCGGACCGTCTCATGTTCCCCCCGGACTATGACTTGAATCAGATGACCCGCTCGTTGCCGCCGTCGACTGGAATCTGCGCCCCCGTGGTCTTGGCAAAGCGGGGCCCACACAAGTCGGCGGCAAGCTCGGCGACATCCCGGCTCGTGACCTCGGTCTTGAGCACGTTGTTGGTTTTATACTCCTGAACGCTCAAGTTATAAGAGGCGGCGCGCGCCGCCAGCACTTCCGGCGTCCAGATGCCTGTATCGAAAACGGCATTGGGGTGCAGGCAGTTCACCCGAATGCGCTCGCTGCCCCATTCCAGCGCGGCAACGCGCGCCAGTTGCTGGACCGCCGATTTCGAGGCCGAATACGCCGCGGCGCCCGGACCGGGGGCGGCGACGTTCTTCGAACCGATGATCGCGACCCGACCGCCGCGGGGCGAGAACTTGAGCAAAGGGAAGCAGTCGCGCATCAAGATGAGATTGGCATCGAGATTGATGCTCATGGTCTTGCGCCATACCTCGGTAGGCATGGCGGCGATGGGCGTGCTCTTGGGAAAAATGCCAGCATTCAGCACCAACATATCGATCGAGCCGAACGCCCACACGCTCTGATCCAGCGCCGCGGCAATCTGTTCCTCGCTGGTCAGATCGCACTCGATCCCGAGATAGCTCTTGCGCTGGTAGAGCGTTTTGACGGCAGGCGATACATCCAGCCCCACGACAGCGGCGCCACGTTCGAGCAGCACATCGACGCAGGCTTTGCCGATGCCGGAGGCGGCGCCCGTCACCAACGCGACCTCGCCTAGAAACATCTGCGACGGATCCGGCTTGGCCAGCTTGGTGCGCTCCAGATCCCAGAACTCGACTTCGAAAAAGTCCTTCGCCGGCAGCGCGCGCCAGCCGCCCAGCCGCTCGGCGCTCATGATGATGTCGATGGTGTGTCGGTAGATGTCTTCGGCGATGGCGGCGTCCTCCGCGCTTCGCCCGAGCACACCCATGCCAAGTTGAGGATCGAGAATCACGCGTGGCGCCGGATCAACCATTGCCAATGCCCGATCGTTGGCGTGAAAGCGCACGTATTCTTTGTAAGCTGCGGCGTAACCGGCGACGTCGCGGCCGACCATGGGAATGCGCTTGGTGCGAATCACATGATCTGGGGTGACTCCGCCACGGCCAGAAAGCTCGACGACATCCTCGCGTCTTGCAAATCCCAAAGCCTGCGCATCGGCGTGCACGGACAAGATCATCGGAGCACCCGCGACCTTGCTGATTTCTTGTCTGAGCGCCGCGATCTCGACGCGGGAAGGCCGAGGCGGATCTTGCGCTGGCCACTCCATGCGAGCTGCACCGTGCGCTTCCAGGTGCTGCTCGGCCCGTGAGACCAGCTCGATCATGCGATCGTAGGAAAGCTTCGCGGTATCACCGAATGTGAACAAGCCGTGATGCATGAGGATCACGCCGATGGTGTCGCGAGTCGCTTCTTTGGCCAGAATCTCGCGACACAGCCGCACCAGTTTAAAGCCCGGCATGGCATATGGGATGATCACGACCAGTCCGCCGTAGAGTTCCTGCAACCGCTCGAAGCCGTTGCGTGAGTTCATCACCGCAATGAGCGCATCGGAATGTGTGTGGTCGACAAATGCCTGAGGCAGCAGCGCGTGCAGCAGTGTCTCGACCGAAGGCGCTGGGGCGGACGCGCGCGTCAACGAGAGCTTGAGCTCGCTCTCCATGTGCTCATCGGACAGTTCGGTTAGAGTGATCAGTCGCAGCAGGCGGCGCAGACGACAAGGAGCGAAGCCGCTGGCATCGATGGTCGCGAGGTCGGCGCCGCGCCCTTTGACGTAGAGCACTTCTTCCGGTTCGCCGAAAACATTTGTTTCGAGCAGCTTGACCGAGGTGTTGCCTCCGCCATGGAGCACCAGCGATGGATCACTCCCCAGCAATCGCGACGTATAAACCCGTTGGCCCAACGGCCCCTGAAATCGTGCCGCCTCCTGATCGTTCCACAGACTCTTCATCTCACAGACTCTTCATCCCACCGATTCTTGATCTCACGGATTCATCCCACTGATGCTTCATCTCAGGGCATGCATCATGTGCTGCGCGTTTTCGAAAGGCGCCTTGCCGTCGAACACCGCGCTGCCAGTGACGATGATGTCGGCGCCGAGCCGCGCTACGTTCGCGATGTTGTCTTGGGTAACGCCGCCGTCGACGCAGATCAGCGCCGTGTCGCGGACGATTTCCCGAACTCGTTTGACCCGCTCACAAGTGGACGCAATGAACTTCTGACCACCCCAACCTGGATTCACCGCGAGCAGCAGGACCATCTCGAACTCGCCAGCCAAAGGCTCGATGGCTTCCAGCGGCGTGCCCGGATTCAACGCGATACCTCGGACGATGCCGCGATTCGGATCGTTCGCGTTGATCATCTTGCCCAACGCCTGAAGTACTCGATGCACATGGCGCGTGGATTCGACGTGCACCGTGATGATGTCCGCGCCGGCGGCAACGAAGCCATCGAGCTTGCTCAATGGATCCTCGATCATCAGGTGCACGTCTTTGAGCAGTCGGGTCTTGAACCCGGCGACCACCGGCGCACCGAGCGTCAACATCGGGCAGAAGGCGCCATCCATCACATCGAAATGCAACAGCTCGACGCCCGCACGCTCCATCAGCTCCAACTGCGCGCCCAGCGTGAGCCAGTCGGCAGTGAGCACCCCCACGCTGATCTGAGGCGCGGATGCGCGCAGGCGATCAACGAGGGGCGGCCGCGTCATTTCAATGCACCTTCGACTCTTCGCCCTTCAGCGACAGGAACAGCTCGTGCGCTTCCTTGGGCTTGAAGCCGTTATGAACGACCTTGTGAATCGCCTGCATCATGGCGCGCGGCGCATCGCTCTGGAAAATATTGCGGCCCATGTCCACGCCGGCCGCGCCTCGCTGTATGGCGTTGTAAGCCATGGTCAATGCATCGAGCTCCGGCAACTTCTTGCCGCCCGCCATGACGATGGGCACGGGGCATGAAGCGGTGACTGTTTCGAAGCCTTCGGCGCAGTAGTAGGTTTTGACGATCTGCGCGCCCAACTCGGCACAGATGCGACAGGCGAGCCGCAAGTATTGAGCGTCGCGAGTCAACTCCTTGCCCACTGCCGTGACCGCCATGGTCGGGATGCTGTAGCGCATGCCCATGTCGACCAACCGAGTCATGTTGTGCACGGAACGAGTTTCGAATTCGCCGCCGATGAATACCTGCAGCGTCAGGGCCGATACATTCATGCGAATCGCATCTTCGATGTCGACCGCGAGCTCTTCGTTGGACAGCTCTTTGAGAATGCTCGGGCCGCCACTGCATCTCATCACGATTGGCTTGTTGATCGCTGGCGGCACGGTGGTGCGCAGAATCCCTCGCGTCAGCATCAATGCGTCCGCCATGGGCATGAGCGGCACAATATTCAGATCGACACGCTCCAGTCCCGTGGTCGGCCCCTGGAAATAACCGTGATCGATGGCAAGCATCACGGTGCGGGCGGTTTCCGGATTGAAGATGCGCGCCAGGCGATTCTTCATGCCCCAGTCGAGCGAACTGGCGCCGCGCAAAAAGAACCCCGGCGTTCGCACCGGCACGTGTTCGAAAAAGTTCTTGGCCTCTTTGAGTGCGTCTGTATCAGCCATGGCTCTCCTCCAGAATCTGTCGCACGCCCGTCAAGATGCGACGAGCGTCGGGTCGGTATGCGTTCTCCAGCACTGGCGTGAAAGGCACGGGCACGTCTGGCGAGGCCACGCGAGACACCCGCACCTGCGGCCAACGTTCGGCGATGCCGGCTGCGATCTCAGCGCCGACGCCGCCAGTGATCGGCCCTTCCTCGACGATCACCGCGCGACCGGTTTTGCGAACCGATGCGCCGATGGTGTCCCAGTCGATGGGCGACAGACTGCGCACATCGATGACTTCGGCATCGACATCCTCGGCAGCCTGCATGGCGTAATGGACCATCAGCAGCCAGGCGAGCACGGTCACGCGCTGGCCTTCACGCCGCACGGCTGCCTTGCCCAGCGGCACCACATAGTCTTCGTTGGGAATTTCGCTCGAAGCATCCACCGCGCCGCCTTCGGCGCGCGCGCCTTTCGAGCCATACAGCAGTTTGTGCTCGAACATCAGCACCGGGTTGCCATCGCGCAGCGCCGCTTTGAGCAGCCCCTTGGCGTCGTAAGCATTCGACGGCGCGACCACTTTGAGGCCCGGGACGCCGGTGAAGTAGCGTTCCATGTTCTGTGCATGTTGCGATCCGCGGCCAGTCGCGCCCACCGGGGCACGCATGACCAGCGGCACGCTCGCCGTGCCGCCGGACATGTATCTCAGCTTGGCTGCGTTGTTGATGATTTGATCGCTGGCCAGAAACAGGAAGTCGCCATACTGCACGTCGGCGATCGGGCGCATGCCCATCATGGCCGCGCCGGTGGCGAGCCCGAAAAAGCCCAGCTCCGCAATCGGCGTATTGACGAGGCGATCTGGAAATTTCTTTTCCAGCCCGAGCGTCACGGTGAACGCTCCGCCCCACCCTCCCGGCACTCCGATGTCTTCGCCGATGCAGAACACGCGCGGATCGGCAGCCATCTCTTCGGCGATACCTTCCCGCAAAGCTTCGGCGATGCCGAGACGCCGCGTTTGTCCACCCGGACTCAAGACGGGGTTTGATTGTTCTACAAGCGCGGTTGGACGCGGCGGCGCCTCGGCAAAAACGTACTCGGTCAGACCGCTGACATCCGGATGGGGTGCGGCCTTGGCGCGCTCGACAGCTTCGGCCAGCTGCTTCTGAACGCGCGTACTGATGATCTCGTGTTCCTCGGCCGTGACACCGATCTTCGTGGCGAAACGTTCGATCGGATCACGCTGAGCCCAGGCCTCGCGCTCGTCCTTGGGCTGATAGTGACAAGGATCCCGGCGCGAATGACCGGTGCGACGATAGGTCAGCAGCTCCAGCAGCACCGGCCCCTTGCCCGCGCGGCAGTCGGCAACCGCCTTCTGCGCAGCTTCATACACGGCAAGCACGTCGTTGCCGTCGACCGTTTCTCCGCGGAAACCATACGAAGCCGCGCGATCCGAGATACGCGAATTCTTCATGACGAGATCCACGTGCGTGGATGCGCCATATAAATTGTTTTCGCACACCAGAATCACCGGCAGATTCCAGATGGCCGCCATGTTGACGCCTTCATGGAATGCGCCTTCGGCGACCGCCCCGTCGCCGAAGAACGAGGCCACCACGTGTGGCTTGTTTTCCATCTTGAAGGACAAGGCCATCCCGGCCGCGAGCGGAATGCCCCCAGCCACGATGGCGATGCCCGGCACCATCCCCTTGCTCATGTTGCCGACGTGCATGGAGCCGCCGCGACCTTTGCAGCAGCCCGTCTCGGCGCCAAACAGTTCATCCATCAGCTCTTGTGGAGAGAGCCCTTTGGCCAACGCATGCCCGTGGCCACGAAATGTCGAGGTGATCCAATCGTCCGGCGCGAGCGCGGAGCACACGCCGACGGCGGTTGCTTCCTGGCCCTGGCACTGATGAATCGTGCCGGGCATGGTGCCTTCCAGGAACAGAAACTTGACCGTGTCCTCGAACTCACGGACCAACACCATGCGCTCGTACAAATCGAGCAGGAACTTGCGCTCGTAAGTCGGGGTCGACATCAGCTCACCTTGATCGTTGCGATGATGGTGCCGACCGCAACCTTCTGCCCGGACTGCACATGAATGGTCTTGAGGGTGCCGTTGGCGATGCATTCCACTTCCTGCACGGCCTTGTCGGTTTCGACCTCGAGCAGCGCCTGACCGCGCTTGACTGCATCGCCCTCGGTGACCAGCCAGCGGGTGATGCCCAGCTCCACGCCCTCGTTGGTGGCGAGATCGGGCATCTTCATATTCAAATCCATCGTCAGCGGCCCTCGGTGACAGTCAGTGGATGAGCGATCAGAAAGGCTTCTGCCTCGGCGGCGGAAAACACGGAATCGGTGGTGCCCGCGGCGCGCGTGGCCGACGCGCCGACGGCGCTTGCGTAGCGAAGTGTTTTGGGCAGATCCCAGCCTTGCAGCAGGCTGCGAATCACGCCGGACGTGAATGCGTCGCCCGAGCCGGACGGATCGACCACATCCATGCTGTAGGCGCCGCAGGTCCACATCTTTCCGTCGCGACCGGCCACCGATCCTTGACCGCCGCGCGTAACGATCACGGTATTGGCGCCGGCGTCGGTGAATGCACGCAGCTGATCGAAGGGATCGACCAGCCCGGTAAAGGCGCGAGCTTCATCGTCGTTGGGCAGGAACACGTCGATGAGCGGCAGCAGCGGCTTGAGCTGAGCCATGCCGACCTGGCCTTGCGGAACGACCACGTCGACCACGGTCTTGACCTTGGCTTCACGACAGCAGGTCAACAGCGCCGCGAGTTTCCCAAAGTCGATGCCGGGCAGAGCAAACAATCCGCCCAGATAGAACACTTTGAGCGACGCCAGCCATTGAGGAGCAATCTGCTCGACGGCAAAGGCGCGATTCGCACCGAACACGTGCAGGTAACGCCGGTCCTGCCCTTCAATCAATAAAACAATGGTGCGACTGGTGGGATATTGCTCGACTCGCACGATGCCCGACGTGCCGATGTCATGACGGGCGAAACTTTTGACCAGAGCATCGGCGGCGCCATCGCGCCCGACACAGCCAGCGAGGTCGACCGTCACTCCTTGCTTGGCGAGATCGATGGCGACGTTGGCTGCACAGCCGCCGGCGCGCACCGGCAGATCGTCCAGGGCCAGCAAGGAGCCGGCCGGCGGCAAGGCGGCCAGCGGTCCGCAGAATGTGTCCTCAACCAACAGCCCCGCACACCCGACATCTGGCATGGGTCACACCTTGCCGCAGCAGCCGAGAAGCTCGATGCGTTCGAGAACCGCGTCTCTCACCACGCGTCGACCCACGACCATCAGATCCGTGTTGCTGCCATCGCCCAGCAGCGCATGCGGATTCGGTTCGTCCGTGGCCAGCGCGCCGCGAATCACTTCAAGATACTTCTGTTTCATATAGGTGCCATAGTTGATCTTCCTGACACCCAGATGGATCGCCGCCCGGATCGAGTCGTCTTCGATGCCGGTGCCGCCATGGAGCACCAGCGGCACATCGAGCCGCCGGCCGACGGCCTCGAGCCGATTCAGATCGAGCGGCGCTCGACCCTGCAGCTTGATCTCTTCGTTTCCTACGCTCACCGCGAGCAGATCGACGCCGGTTTCGGCCACGAACCGGGCCGCGCCGTCGGCGTAGGCGATCGGGTCCAGCTCGTCGGCCTCGAAGTCCGCTTCGACCGCGACCTGGTGACTGTGCGCCAGCGTCGCGAGGCGCTTCACGCGGCGCATGTAATCGTCCAGCGGCGCCTCGGGATCGGCGGGCATGACCAGATTGAAGCCGGCGCCGATGGCATGCTCGACCCAGGCGTCGTTGGGACATTCGTTGAAGATCAATCCGACCGGTACATCCGCATCCATGGCGGCGGCCTTGCCCAACGCTGCATACAACCGCAGCTCCTGAGTCGACGCCCCCTGCCGTTCCGCCAGCCACTCGCCGTTGAATCCGATGATGACGGGCGAGCGCGTGGCCTGGGCCGCATCGATCACGCCCTGCACGGATTCGAAGCTCCAGCTCTCGAAATACCCGACCGCATAGTCGTGGTGACGGGCGTGTTGCATCAGACGATTGATCGGTTCGAGGGACATGGAAGAACTCGCGGTTGGGCGATGTCGATGAGCTCCCGGACGGATCTGCCGGGGCCGCTGACTGACGTTCGCTTATTGAATGAAGTTCACTTGGCCTGTAATGTTTGTGAACGTAGTTCACGGTACGCGGGCGCTGGTGCGATGTCAAGGCTGCCCATAGAATGTGCAAGTGCGACGCAAGAATTCACTGACGAGAAAAGCGGGGGAGCTGCCGGAGACGGACGGCCGTCGGGCGCTGCTCACCTATATCAAAGGCATCCTCGCCTCTCTCAATCCGACAGACCGGTTGATCGCGGACTGTGTGCTGGCCGATCCGGAGAAAGTGATCAGTTCTTCCATCGCGCAGCTCAAGGACGATTGCGGAGCCAGCGTCGGCGCCATCGTCGCGTTCTGTCGGCGCATGGGCCTCACCGGTTTCGCCGAGTTCAAGATCGCGCTGGCGCGCGATCTGGCGCAGTCCGGCCTGCCGGGCGGCCAGGCGCAGGAGAACGGCTCGCTGCTCGAGAAGGTGTTTCAGGTCCACTCGCAAAGCCTGATCGAAACGTTGCAGATCAATCCGACCGCGCAGTTCGAGCGGATTGCGCAGGTGATCGACAAGAGCCGGCGCGTGGAGTTGTTTTCCATCGGGCTGTCCTACCCGGTGGCGCACACCGCCTACTGCAAGTTTCTATTGCTGGGGCTGCAGGCCTCGGCCCACTTCGATTCGCACATTCAGCTGATCGCCGCCACCCAGCTCGAGAAGGGCGATGTCGCCATCGGCATTTCGCTGTCTGGCACCACTCGTGAAACCGTGGAGTGCCTGGAGGTCGCCAAGGCCAAGGGCGCCACCACGATCTGCCTGACCAACGCGGTGAAGTCGCCCATCACCGCGCATAGCGATTACTCCTTGTATGCGACGCCGAGCGAGATCAAATATTTCCAGGCGCCGTTGGCCTCGCGTGTCACACAGCTCGCGCTGATCGATGCGTTGTTCGTTTTCCTGGCGCTGAAACACAAGACGCGGACCGCGGCCAAGCTGCAGCAGTCCGGAGAAGAATTGATCAAGCGGCGATTGGAATAGCGCCCCACTAGCGTGGTTTGGGCAGCCGCACTCGAGCCACAAGGCCGGTCGGCTGGTTGGCCTCAAGCGTGATCGAGCCGCCATGACCGTGAACCACATCTCGCGCAATGGATAAGCCCAGGCCGACGCCGCCGCTTTCCCGGTTGCGTGAGCCCTCCAGGCGCCTGAAAGGGGCGAACGCAAGCTCGACCTGCTCCGACGGAATGCCCGGGCCGCGGTCGGCGATCGTGACTTCGATCGCGTCCGCGTGCTCGGTCAGCCGCACGCGCGCCTGCTCTCCATACTTGCATGCGTTGTCGATCAGATTCGAGAACGCGCGGCGGATCGCGA
This sequence comes from Steroidobacter gossypii, assembly GCF_016801985.1. Classification (GTDB taxonomy): domain Bacteria; phylum Pseudomonadota; class Gammaproteobacteria; order Steroidobacterales; family Steroidobacteraceae; genus Steroidobacter; species Steroidobacter gossypii. The sequence goes on from NZ_JAEVLS010000005.1 coordinate 637,763, forward strand.
CCGGCTGACAAGGCAACTCCGCATGGTTCGGGCCTTCATACCAAACCTGTCCGCCCGCATCGGCGACGGTATCGCAAAGGCTGATGAGCAACGCGGCGACATCCACTCGGCTGTGCGCTTCATGTCGGGCCTCATCGCTGGCGAAAGCCAAAGATTCGCGCAGCATCTGCTCCATCTCTTCGATGTCGTTCAGCACCTGCGCCCGCTGCTGTCGATCTTTCACGAACTCGGCAAACAGTCGCAATCGTGTCAGCGGCGTGCGCAGGTCATGCGAGATTGCCGCCAGCATGTGCGTGCGATCGTCGACGAAGCGTTTCAGCCGCCGTTGCATTTCATTGAAGCTGTCCGCGATGGCATCCAACTCGGGCACTTCGGGCTTGCGGACCGGCGTCAGCTCGCGCTCTCGACCGAGCCGATCGGCAGCGGCCGCGAGATGTTGCAGCGGACGGATGATCATGCCCGCCCCCAGCACGGAAAGCGCTGCGATCAGACCCAGGCCGATCATCAGAACACCGAGGTTGCGCAGGCGTCGCATATTCGCGAGCTCGCGGCCAGGCTCGATCACCGCCATCCAGGTCCCATCCGGCAGTTCCAGCGCAATCTCCATCCGGCCGATGATCATGGCTTCTTCGTTGAAATCGTCGCGAACGACATCTGCCAGCAGCGGCAGCGATTTGATCATCACCGACGCACCGCTGATTGCCTGCGAAGGATCTTCCAATGGAGTCGCGAACACCGACACCTGACGCACCGTATCCCCGAGCTTGTTTTCCAGCAGGGTGCGTAACGACGCCAGGGGCGCCGGAGGATTCGCATCGACCGCAGCCGGGCCCGCCAGCGGCGTGAACGCGATCCACTCCGAATTCAAGGCTTTTAGAACTTCGGCTCGCCGTTGCGGTTCGGTCGCCTGCGCGATACGGACGGCTTCCAAGGTCCGCTCCGCCAGCCAATCGCGGGTATACAGGCCGATCTGCGGCGGGGGGACGAATCGGACCATCACCTCGTCTTTCAACAGGTGCATTGCAATCAGCGCCAGCACGATCACGATGCCGAAGCGCGGAATCAGACCGACGCGCGACCACAACCGGCGCATCATGAGCCCCGCTCCGGCGACTCGAGACTCACATCGGCAGTAAAGATGTAGCCCTCGCTGCGCACCGTCTTGATCAACTGCGGCTCGGCCGGATCGATTTCGATCTTGCGTCTCAGGCGACTGATCTGCACATCGACGCTGCGATCGAAGGCTTGATTGGTTCGACCGCGCGCCAGATCGAGCAGCCGGTCCCGATGCAGGATCTGCTGAGGATACTCGACGAACGCCAGCAGCAGATCGAACTCGCCGCTGGTGAGATCGACCAGCACATTGTCCCTGGTTCGCAGCGTGCGCCGGCGCGGATCGAGAGCCCATCCATTGAACGTATAGATCGCCTGCTCGCGAGTGACCACCGCCGCGCCACCGATTCGACGCATTACCGCCCGAATTCTTGCCAGCAGTTCGCGAGGGTCGAAGGGCTTGGCGACATAATCGTCCGCGCCCAGCTCCAGTCCGGCGATTCGGTCCGACGCTTCGTTGATGGCCGTCAACAAGATGACCGGCACCGTGCTCTCCAGGCGCAGCCGGCGGCACAGCGAGAAGCCGTCCTCACCGGGCAACATCACATCCAGCACGATCACGTCGATGCGCGTGCTCTTCAGTAGCGAGAACATCCGCTTGCCGTCCGGCGCTTCATAAACGATCAAGCCGCGCTCGGTCAGGAACTGGCCGAGCATGTCACGAATGCGTCGATCGTCGTCGACGATCAGGACGCTGGAGCTGTTTGGCGACACCATGGTCGTCACGTTACCTCAGCGCGGCGTCGCTGTCCGGCGCCTGAAATAAAACGTAACACTTCGAAGTCGTCCTGCAATCGAACCGGCTGCGGCCCGGCCTACAGTGACCACCGCGGCCATCGCGCCGTCCACAGCAACGGACTATTGCATGAATCGCTTCAACGGCAGCCAGGCCGCGATCCTCGCGGCTGCTCTTGTCACATTCGCCACTACGGCCCACTCCCAATCTCGAGAGGATCGGCAGGACGAAGATGTCTGGTCGGTCACCCTGGGCGCAGGCGCCATCTACCGCCCGGACTACCAAGGCTCCGACGACTATGTCACCAATGGCCTGCCGATGCTCGCCATCAGCTATCGTGACATCGTCGTGCTGCGCGGACCGTCCCTGATGATCGACGTGTTCGAATTGAGCGACACACCGCTGGCCGACTCTCTGAGTTTCGGCCCGCTGGTGAAGTTCGACATGGGGCGCGAGGCCGACGACAACCGGGTTCTGCGTGACCTGGGCGATATCGATGAAGGCGCGCTCGCCGGCGTGTTTGTCAACTACGAGCTCGGACCCGTCGAACTCGAGCTGGAAGTGGCGCAGGACGTGACCAGCCGTCACGAAGGATTGCTCGCGGAGATCAAGGCCGGCTACGGCTTCATGCTGGCGCAGCGTTTGCGGGCTCAACTCGAACTCTCCGGCACGTGGAGCGATGAGGATTACACGCAGGCCTACTTCGGCATCACGCCCGCACAGGCGCGAGCGAGCGGTCTGCGCGAATTCGCCGCCGGCAGCGGTATGAAGGACGCCGAAGCCGCTCTTTCCTTGCACTACATGCTGACGGAGCACTGGCGCGTGACTGGCCGGCTTGCTTACAAGCGCCTGCTGGGCGATGCGGCCGACAGTCCCCTGGTCGAAGATGAAGGATCGCAGAACCAGGTCAACACCGGGCTGCTGGTGAGCTATCAGTTCTGAGCCATGCGCATGCGTCCTGCTATTTATGTTGGCGTGGCGTCGGCGTTGGTCGCCGCCATCGTCATGATCACAGGGGCTGGCGAGGCTGACGATGCAGAGCCGGCGACGGATCAATCAGTCCTCACTGTGCAGACGACTTCGCCACAGCTCGCGGAATGGCGGGACGAAGTCGTCGCTCATGGCAGCATCGTCGCGTGGCACGAGGCTACCATCGGCACAGAACTGGGTGGCCTGCGACTGATCGAGGTCCACGTCGACGTCGGCAGCCGTGTCTTAGCCGGCGAGTTGCTGGCTCGCTTCGATCCAGCGTCCATCGAAGCGGAGCTGCGCGAAAGGAATGCCGCTCTTGCCGAGGCCGAAGCCGCGATGAGTGAGGCAGAAGAAAATGCGAAGCGCGCCGAATCGTTACGGAACACCGGCGCGCTCAGCAGCCAGGAGGTCACTCAATACCTGACTCGCGCGCAAACAGCACGGGCGCAGCTCGACTCCGCTCGTGCGCGAGTCGAATCGACTCGACTGCGCCTTCGGCAGACGCGTGTTCTTGCACCAGACGCGGGTGTGATCTCTGCTCGCACGGCCACATTGGGCAGCGTGGCTGGCGCAGGTGACGAGCTGTTTCGCCTGGTTCGCCAGAATCGATTGGAGTGGCAGGCGCAGATTGCAGCGGCGGATCTTGGTCGAGTTCAACCCGGCCAGAAAGCGACGGCTACCCTTCCCGACGGCTCGATGATCGAAGGCACGGTTCGACAGGTCGCACCGTTGTTGACCCAAAACCTGACCGCCATTGCTTTCGTCGAGTTTCCGCCCGAGGTGCAGCTGTCCTCTCGAGCCGGCATGTTCGTCAGTGGCAGGATCGTCACAGGCGCATCCACCGGCCTGTCGCTGCCGAGCACGAGCATCGTCGTTCGTGACGGGCGCGAGTACGCGTTCGTGCTCGACAACAACTTGGTCGCCACCCAGGTGCCAGTCCGCACCGGACGGCGCATCGGTGAGCACGTCGAGGTGCTCAGCGGGATCACGCCAACACAGTCCGTCGTGCTCACCGGCGGCGGCTTTCTTCATGACGGCGATCGCGTTCGAGTGACTGCCGCCGCCGAACAGCGAGCGGCGCGATGAATTTCGCCACCTGGTCCATCCGTCGCCCGATTCCAGTCATCGTCGGCTTCACGATTGCCGCGCTGGCCGGCATGTTCGCCTTTGCGCGCCTGCCGATACAGGACATGCCGGATATCACCCTGCCCGGCGTCATTGTGACTGCACAGCTCGAGTCCGCCGCGCCTTCTCAGCTGGAAACCGAGGTGACTCGCAAGATCGAGGACGCGGTCGCGAGCGTACCCGAAGTTCGGCACATCTCCTCTGTGATTCGCACTGGCAGTTCCGTCACCAGTATCGAGTTCGAGCTGAGCAAGGATACCAGCGACGCCGTCAACGAAGTGCGGGACGCCATCGCCCGCGTGCGCAGCGATCTGCCTCAGAATCTGCGTGAGCCGATCATCGAAAAGATCACGACCGCAGGAGCCATTCGAACCTACTCGGTGCACGCCGCCGGCATGGACGAGGAACGATTGTCCTGGTTCGTCGATAACGTGATTGCGCGACGTTTGATGGGTGTCAGCGGAGTCGGCGCCGTGCCTCGAGTGGGCGGCGTGGATCGCGAGATTCACATCGACCTCGATCCAGCGCAGCTGGCCGCCTTCAATGTCACCGCAGCGGATGTATCGCGTGCGTTGCGCCGTGTTCAGCAGGAGTCGTCCGGCGGCATCGCGAAGGTCGGCTCGATGCGCCAATCGGTGCGCACCGTCGGCACGCTGTCGAACATCGACGACTTGCAGAATCTCGAGCTGCCGCTGAGCGAGCGTCACACGGTTCGGCTCGGGCGCATCGCCGACGTGAAGGACACGATTCGCGAGCGCAGCCAGTTGGCGCTGCTCGATGGTCGACCGGTCGTTGCCTTTCAGATCGTTCGGGCGCGCGGCGCCAGCGAAGTCAGCGTGGCGCGCGAGGCGGAAGAAGCGCTCGAGGAAATCAGGCAGGCGCATCGAGGCGTCGAGATCGAACTGGTCGAAGACAACGTCGCCGTCATCGAACAGCAGTATGACGGCTCCATGCAGATGCTCATCGAAGGCGCGCTGCTGGCCATGGTCGTGGTCGCGCTGTTCCTGCGCAATTGGTCGGCTACCTGGATCGCCGCGGTGGCTTTGCCGCTGTCGGTGCTGCCCGCGTTCGCGGCCATGTATTGGATGGGCTTTTCGCTCAACACGGTGACCCTCCTCGCATTGACGCTGGTGATCGGCGTGTTGGTCGACGATGCAATCGTCGAGGTCGAGAACATCGAGCGTCATTTGCGGCCCGGCGTATCGATCGAGCAAGCGGCCATGTCGGCGGTGAACGAGATCGGGCTCGCGGTCATCGCCACGACGCTAACATTGGTAGCGGTGTTCCTGCCCACGGCCTTCATGGGAGGCGTTCCAGGGAAGTTCTTTGTGCACTTCGGCTGGACGGCCACTGCAGCTGTGCTCGCTTCCCTAGCGGTCGCGCGTCTGCTGACGCCGATGCTGGCGGCGCGGTATTTGAAGCCCGCGCCGGCCGAGCGTAGCCGGAGCGGCCCGTGGTTGCAGCGTTATTTGGACCTGGTCGCGTACAGTCTTCAACATCGCCGACTCACGCTGCTCGTAGCGGCGATCTTGTTCTTCGCTTCACTCGCGCTGATTCCGCTGCTCCCCGGGAATTTCATGCCGCCCACCGATCGCGGGCAGACACAGATCGCTATGGAGCTGCCGCCGGGTGCGAAGTTGGAGCAGGTTCACGATCTGGCGTTGCAGGTCACGCAAGTGGCGCGTGGGCTTCCGCAGATCGACAGCGTGTTCGCCGCGATTGGCTCGCAGAACAACGATCAAGGGCCGGGCGAACGAACCGGCGTGGCGGATCTTCGCAGGACGACGTTCAGCGTGAAGCTGGCGCCGCGCGATCAGCGCGAAGAGTCACAAATGGAAGTCGAGAATCTGTTGCGTCAGGCATTGGCCGCAATTCCCGGTGCACGCTTCACAGTTCGCGGTGAGGACTCAGGAGACAAACTCACATTCGCACTGGCGAGCGCCGATGGCGAGTTGCTCGAGACCACCGCGCTGAGCATCGAGCGCGAGTTGCGCACGTTGCCTGGCCTCGTGAACGTTCGATCCACTGCCAGCCTGCAGCAGCCGCAACTGATCGTGACTCCCTCGTTCGCTCGCGCGGCTCAACTCGGTGTCGACGCCGAGAGCATCGGTGAAACGCTGCGTGTTGCTTCAGGTGGCGACTTTTCCTGGTCGCTCGCCAAGTTCACACTGCCGGAGCGTCAGCTGGACGTGCGCGTGCAGTTGCCGGAGGAGTACAGCACTGACTTGCGCGCGTTGGCGGCTCTTCATGTGCCCGGCAAGCTGGGCCTGGCGCCGCTGGCCAGCGTCGCCGATCTTGCTCTGCGCAGCGGTCCGGATGAGATTCATCGGTTCGATCGTCAGCGCAGCGTCACCATTGAAGCTGAACTGCATGGCGTCGCCCTGGCACAGGTCATGAGCGACATCTCGCGACTGCCCTCCGTGCAGACCTTGCCTGCCGCAGTTCACAAGCTCGACACCGGGGACGCCGAACAGATGGCGGAGATCCTCGGCGGCTTCGGCTTTGCCATACTCACCGGGATCGTTTGTATCTATCTGATCCTGGTGGTGCTGTTTCATGACTTCCTGCAGCCGCTCACCATCCTGTCGGCGTTGCCCTTCGCGCTCGGCGGCGCTTTCGTGGCCCTGCTGGTGACGGGCCACGGGTTTTCGCTGCCATCGCTGCTGGGTCTGCTCATGCTGATGGGCGTGGTGACCAAGAACTCGATCTTGCTGGTCGATTACGCGCTCACCGCCATGCGTCGCGATCACTTACCTCGCGCCGAAGCGCTCCTGGTCGCTTGTCGCTTGCGTGCTCGACCCATCCTGATGACCACATTGGCGATGGCGGCGGGCATGCTGCCGGTCGCGATCGGCGTCGGCGATCTGGGCTTTAGAACTCCCATGGCCGTGGCTGTGATCGGCGGGCTTATTACCTCGACTCTGCTGAGTTTGGTCCTGGTGCCCGTCGTATTCAGTTACGTCGACGATTTGCGAGGCGGATCCTGAAATGCTTTGGGCAGGTGCCAGCCGTACCTGATTGCCATCACTCGCAGCGTGAAACAAAGCGCTGCTCCAACGAGCGCCGCCCACAACGGCGGCGCTCCCACCAGATCGCCGATGACGACGACTGCCGCGCCACCGAGCGCGGCCACTGCATATAAATCCGAGCGCAGCACTGTCGGGATCTGAGCCAGCAGCAGGTCCCTCACCACTCCGCCTCCGATGCCCGTCAGCATACCGAGCAGCGCCGCCATCACCGGACTTAGCTCATATGCCAGCGCCTTCTGCGCACCCGCCACTGCGAATAGCGCCAGACCCGCGGCATCAAACATCCGCACCGGATTCGCCATGCGCTCGATGCCCGCGTGCCACCTGAATGCGATGATCCCGGCCATCGCCGAGGTCGCAAGATATCGCCAGTCACTAATCGCCGCCGGCGGCGTCGCTCCAATCAACAGATCTCGCGTGATTCCTCCTGCACACGCCGCCGCGAACGCCAGCACGAGGATGCCAAAGACATCCAAATGACGCCTCGCCCCCGCCGTCGCCCCGGCGAGCGCGAAGACGAATGTGCCAAGGAGGTCGAGGATGAGGACGAGGGTGCGCATGGTTCAAACCTTTACGTGCTCGAGCCCGTCCAGGAATTGTTGCGCGTGTCGCTCGATGCCCTTGCTAATAGCCAGATATACGTTTTCGGGAAAGTCCTTGGGCAATTTGCGCTCGAGCCCTTTGATCACAGAGGTTGCGCGCTCAACTGCCGCAATCATCCGGGGCCACAATCCCTCGACGCCCACCATACGCGCAAGTTCGAACCAGTGCCGTGTATATATCGAATTCAGGCGGTAATGAGCGTTCTTGCCGCGCAAAGCCATCGCCAGCGACACCTTCTCATACTGCATCAGCTTCGGGCCTCGGCCGATCAACGGCCAGGCGGATAGGACATCGTAAAGGGGCGTCAAGTGATAACGACCGCCAACGCTGTGCTGAATGGAAAAATTCTTGGCATGCCCGTCCGGGGCGGCGAGTAGCCAGAATAGCAACTGGGTGAGCGCGAAGTGACTGCGGTCGGCCTCCATCTGCTCACCCCCGGCCAGCAGTTGCAGGCCCTGAGCGATCGAAGGCCCACCGTCCTTCTCATACTTACGCTCGACGGGCACCCCGAGCGCCTGGCAGAAGTCTTCTTGTGGCAACCTCACCAAGTACACGCGCTTGCCAGGGACGAAGCTGCGATCATTCACCGACGCGGGCTCGACGTTGATCCACCGTCTGTCGAAGCGCTCGACGATGAGCACGGTAAGATCCTCGAAACGTCCCATGCTCGTATTCGCCACATTCAACCCCATCGCCGCGAGGAATTGGGCGCATAGCCACTCGTTCTCGACCGAAAGCGCGAAGTCGAGGCCGCCTGCGATGGTTCCCATTGGCAGCTTCACTATATGAGTGGTCGGAGTGGCACCCTCCGGACGAAACCATCTACCACCCATTCGCAGGAACGCTGATTTCTCCTGCGCGCCTGCCAGTGAAATACGAAATCCGTCCAGCTCTTCGTCGACAGCGAACCGACTTGCCGGCGCTACGACGTTTCGCAGATGAGCGGCCATGTCAGCGTCGCTGAGCTCAGCACCCTGAACCTTGTTCCAACCCTCGGGCGTAGCATTCAGTGGAAGTAGTTGCACGGCGCCTGCGCAGTCGCGCCCGATTGCCTGAAGCAACTCGAACGTTTCGGCGCGCACCTTGAAGCGCCTGCCTATGCGCTGACGAATCGCCGGACTATCGGGCAGAAGGTTGTCGAAGTAGTTCGTAACTGTCGGGCCGCGCACCGCTAGATCCGCGCTGACCGGGATCGACAGCGACAGCGCGCGAAAGAACTCCGAGGTGATCCAGGCCTGCTCGTAAGTGAACTCGGACGTCCCGGACCTGCTGATGGACCAGGTGCCCACTCTCTGCCCATTCATCCACACGGCAAGCGACGGCATGATTACCAGACCGGTTTGCGTGTCGCAGTCGCTCGAGCCTTGGTGGCTTTGGCTCGAACCAGCAACTCGGACTCGAGGGCGGTCAAAAGCTGCAGCAGCTGCTCCACACTGATGCTCCCCGGATTGCGCTCGATCTTACCGACCCGCGCCTGCGCGACGCCGAGGCGAGTACCAAGCTCGGCCTGGGTGAGGGCCAGACGTCTGCGCAGCGAGCGCAGATGGATCGAAAGCTGCTGGGCCGTCTGAATCGGAAACTCATGCACCACAAATATTCCTCATCTGGACTGATGGCACTATAGTCCTGATCTGGAATAAATGCCATATAGTCCCTTTGAGGACTATCGTGGTGGCAGCTCGACAAATAAAAACGCCCCGCTGGACGGCGGGGCGCAGGTGGTCGGCGAGGGTTAGTCCCCAAGGCCGTCAATCGAATCTATAAGGTCATCCGCACTTCGAATCGCCGCAGTTCAAACAGGTCATGCAGCCATCCATCAGCACCACGGCGGTGGTGCTGCACTTGGCGCACAGCTGAGCGCCCTCGGGGAAGTGGCTCTTGGCGAAGGCGTCGACTTGCCTGTTGCGCGCTTCGTACTCGGCCTTCTTTTCCTCGATGAGCTTCTTGCGCTCTTCTTCCATCTCCGGCTTCTTCAGCAGGCCGATGGTCTGCAGGTGCTTTTCGACCACGTAGCCCAGCTCCGCGATGATCGAGGGCATGAACTTGCCGCCGCTCTGCCAGTAGCCGCCGCGAGGGTCGAACACGGCTTTCATTTCGTCGACCAGGAAGGTCACGTCGCCGCCCTTGCGGAACACGGCCGAGAGAATACGCGTCAACGCCACGATCCACTGGAAATGATCCAGGTTCTTGGAGTTGATGAAAATCTCGAACGGCCGGCGCTGCTCGTGGCGGGTGCCTTCGTTCAGGATGATGTCGTTGATGGTCACGTACATGGCGTGATCCGACACCGGCGTCTTGATCTTGTAGGTCGAGCCGATCAGCACGTCGGGACGCTCGACTTTCTCGTGCATCCAGACGACGTTCGATTCCTTATCGCGCTCCTTGGCCTGCGCGGCCTCGCTCGCGGCTTTTTCCGCCGCGGCCCTGTCCTCGGGCTTCTCGACCCGGTACTTGACGATCTTCTTGTCGATCTTGGCGGTCATGCTCAGAACTTCCCGTAGTAGCCTTCTTTGAGCGCGTCGAAGAGATTGGCGGCGGTGTGCTTCTCGCCGTCGTACTCGATCTCTTCGTCGCCGCGCACCTTCATTTCCGTGCCGTCTTCCAAAGTGAACACGTAAGTCGTGTTCTTCAAGTCCTCTTCCTTGACCAGCACGCCCTGGAACGCTTCTGGATTGAAGCGGAAGGTGGTGCAGCCCTTCAGTCCCTGCTCGTAGGCGTACAGATATATGTTCTTGAAATCCTCGTACGGATAATCCGTCGGCACGTTGGCCGTCTTGGAGATGGAGGAGTCGACCCACAGCTGCGCAGCCGCCTGGATATCGACATGCTCCTTCGGCGTGATGCTATCCGCGGTGGTGAAGTAGTCGGGCAGCTTCTCGCCAGGATTCGAAGAATTCGGCATGGCGCGCGGATTGATCAGCTCGCGATACGCCAGCAGCTCGAACGAGAACACGTCGACTTTCTCCTTGGTCTTCTTGCCTTCGCGGATCACGTTGCGGAAGTAGTGATGCGCGAACGACGGCTCGATGCCGTTGGACGCATTGTTCGCCAGCGACAGCGAAATCGTGCCGGTGGGTGCGATCGAGCTGTGATGAGTGAAGCGCGCGCCGACTTCGGCGAGCTCATCCACCAGCTCCGGCGCTGCTTCGGCAACGCGCTGCATGTAGCGGCTGTACTTCGCGTGCAGCGTGCGGCCGTGAATCTTCTGGCCCACGCGCCAGCCGTCCTTCACCATTTCGGGACGCTTGCGGAGCATCTCCTGCGTGACTTCGAACTCTTCCAGCATGATCGGCGCCGGGCCTTTCTCGCGCGCCAGCTCGAGGCCCGCTTCCCAGCCCGCAATCGCCATTTCGCGCGACACATTCTGAGTGAAGGCAACCGACTTCTTGGAGCCATACTTCATGCATTGCATGGTGATGGCCGAGCCGAGGCCCAGGAAGCCCATGCCGTGGCGACGCTTGCGAGTGATCTCGTCGCGCTGCTGGCCGAGCGGCAGACCGTTGATCTCGACCACGTTGTCGAGCATGCGCGTGAACACCTTCACGACCTTGCGGAACTCTTCCCAATCGAAGCGTGCGTTCTCGGTGAACGGATCGAGCACGAAGCGCGTCAGGTTCACGGAGCCCAGCAGGCACGAGCCATACGGCGGCAGGGGCTGTTCGCCGCAGGGATTGGTGGCGCGGATGTTTTCGCACCACCAGTTGTTGTTCATCTCGTTGACGCGATCGATCAGCACGAACCCCGGCTCGGCGAAATCGTAGGTGGACGTCATGATCACGTCCCACATGCGCTTGGCCGGCAACGTCTTATAGATCTTGCAGCAGACCAGGCCGGCGTCGTTGACGACGTAGCCGTCCTTGGTCGGCCACTCGCGCCACACATACTTGCTGCGGTCCTGGAAGTTCTCGTCGTCGCCGGCTTCGCTCAGGCGCACCGGGAAGGCGAGCTGCCAGTCCTCATCGTTCTTCACCGCCTGCATGAACTCGTCGGTGATCAGCAGCGACAGGTTGAACTGACGCAGCCGACCGGCCTCGCGCTTGGCGCGGATGAAATCCATTGCGTCGGGATGACCGATATCGAATGTGCCCATCTGCGCGCCACGCCGGCCGCCGGCCGAAGAGACGGTGAAACACATCTTGTCGTAGATATCCATGAACGACAGCGGGCCAGACGTGTACGCGCCGGCGCCGGACACATACGCCCCCTTCGGGCGCATGGTCGAGAATTCGTAGCCGATGCCGCAGCCGGCCTTCAGCGTCAGGCCCGCTTCGTGGACTTTGGCGAGGATGTCATCCATCGAGTCCAGAATCGTGCCGGACACGGTGCAGTTAATGGTCGAGGTGGCCGGCTTGTGTTCCTGCGCGCCGGCGTTCGAAGTCACGCGACCGGCGGGAATCGAGCCCTTGCGCAAGGCCCACAGAAACTGTTCGTACCAGTGCTCGCGCACTTCCTCTTTTTCAACGTCCGCGAGGGCGCGGGCGACACGCTTGTAGGTGTCGTCCATGGTGCGATCGATGGCCGTGCCGTCTTTCGCGGTGAGTCGGTATTTTTTGTCCCAGATATCCAGCGAGGCTTCCTGGAACGGAATGCTGTTGACATCCATGGGCTCAAGTTTGATTGCGGTCTTCATGCCGGCAAAGAACTCCGGATTGCGAGCGGGTACGACAACTGTCCCCAACTGACGTCCCAAAACTCCCACCGGATCGGGCCCCTTCAAGCCTTTGCCGGCAGTCCATCTGACCCGCAGCTATCCCGCGCGGGTGGTGCTTTTTCTTTCCGCAGCGAGACACTACATATTGTGTCAGGGGCACAAGCCTAGACCCCGCCTGTGAAGCCGTCAAGAAACCCTCCTTCGAAAAATAGACTCTGAAACCCATTGCTAAACAGTGGGTTGTGAGCTTTCGCAGGTGGATTTCGGCGCTGCCGAAAAGAGGTCGCCAGTATCTACGCAGCTGCGGCAAACCACAATATCTTGTGTCCACCCGCGATCAACTGTATGCGCACAAGTTATCCACATCCTGCCCACCGCCCTCTGCACAGCTCTGTCCACAGTGCCTGCGTGCAACGCTTCGGCCCACTGCGGCGTTCATCCCCGCAGGATTACGGACTTGAAATGCCAATCGCGCCGGATTGCCCATAGAATCACCCGCTGGAATTTCAAACCATAACCATCATTGTCTTGGCTCGGGCGGCGCCCGCCGCTTTTCAACGTAGGATCGTTTCATGAGACAGGTCTGGTTCTCGCGCCACTTCAAGGTGGCGGCGCTGCTAGCTGCAGCACTGCTCTACAACACGGGAGTCGCCGCGCAGCTGCCGGAGAAAGTGGGTGATGCACCGGTGCCGTCGATGGCGCCCATCGTTAAAAAGGCTTCGCCGGCAGTCGTCAACATCGCGACGCGTGGCACGGTGCGCGAACAGCGCCCTCGCAATCCGTTGCTGGAGGATCCATTTTTCCGCCGCTTTTTCGATGCCCCTGAACTGGGGCCGCGCGAGCGACAATTCCAGAGCGCGGGCTCGGGCGTCATCGTCGATGCGAAGAATGGTTACATCATCACCAACGCGCACGTGATCGAAAACGCCGACGAGATCACCGTGACGTTGCTCGACGATCGGCAGGTCAAGGCCGAAATCGTCGGTCGCGACAAGCCTTCCGATGTGGCCGTGCTGAAAGTGCCGGCGAAGAACCTCACCGAGATGCCGCTGGCCGATTCCTCGAAGGCGGAAGTGGGCGATTTCGTGCTGGCAATCGGCAATCCGTTCGCGCTCAATCACACCGTGACCTCGGGCATCATCAGCGCGCTTGGCCGCTCCGATAACAATCCCGAGTCGTACCAGGATTTCATCCAGACCGACGCGCCCATCAACCCCGGCAACTCCGGCGGCGCGCTGGTGGACCTTAAAGGTCAGCTGGTCGGCATCAACACCGCTATCTTCTCCGGCAGCGGCGGCAACATCGGCATCGGCTTCGCCATTCCTTCCAACATGGTGAAGGCCGTGATGTCGCAGCTCGTCCAATACGGCGAAGTGAAGCGCGGCATGCTGGGCGTGCAGCTGTCGAACAACTTCACCCCGGGCATCGCCGAGAACCTCGGATTGGAAAATGCCCGCGGCGCGCTGGTGTCGCAGGTCATCGAAGGTTCTCCCGCGGATAAGGCCGGCATCAAGGCCGGCGACGTCATCACCTCTATCAACGGCCGCAACGTGGCCAATGCGGGCGAGCTTCGTAACACCATCGGCCTGCTGCGCATCGGTGAGAAGGTCGAGCTTGGTTTGATCCGCGACGGCAAGCCGCGCCGAGTGAGCGCTGTGATCGGTGAGCGCGATAGCGCCAACGGGGAAGGCGCTGCGCAGATCCATCCCGCGCTGGAAGGCGCCGCGCTGACCAACGCTGCGAACAATGCCGGCGTGCTCGTGGAAAACGTCGCCGACGGCAGCCCGGCTCAGCTCTCCGGCCTGCGTGCCAACGACATCATTCTGGCCGTTGGCCGCGTTCGCGTGACGGGCGTCGATCAGCTTCGACAGGCGGTGAATGGCGCGACGGCGTTCGCGCTGACCATCCGTCGTGGCAACTCGACGCTGGTGTTCACGATTCAATGATGTCTCATGTCCGACGCCTCCGTTCTGGAGGCGTCGGACCGCCCTAGCGGGCGTTTACCTACTCCATGTTTCCTGCTTGACCTTGCCATCGTGGCAAGGTCCATCATGCCGCCATGTCCATTCAGGCGAGCATGCTCATGTCTGCACTGAAAGCCCCTGCAGAGTTGTCCGAAGCCAGGCAGCGAGGCTATTACAGCATCGGCAAAGCAGCCGAGCTGTCCGGCGTCACGCCGAAGATGATTCGGTACTACGAATCGTTGGAGCTGATTCCGAGGGCCTCGCGTACCGTCGGCGACTATCGCGTCTACACCGCAGCTGACATCCACACGCTGCGTTTCATCCGCCGCGCGCGGTCGCTCGGCTTTTCGATGGACGAGATCGGCACGTTGTTGAGCCTCTGGCGCAATCAACGCCGCGCTAGCGAGCAGGTGAAGCGCATCGCCCAAAAACATGTCGCCGATCTCGATCACAAGATCGCCGAGCTGCAATCCATGCGCGCCGCGCTGGCGGAGCTCGCCGAGCATTGTCATGGCGATTCCCGCCCCGATTGTCCCATTCTGGCCGACCTGGCCGGCTTGCCACCGCCGCAGTGAGATCGCTCATGGCCAAACATCATCATTCCGATTCGAAGTCCGGCCCGGCTGTGGTCAAGTCCTGCTGCTCTACCGCCAGCAAACATGCTCCTGTGCAGGCAACGTCGACTACAGAGTTGCAACCCAAGGCGCATGGCTGCTGCTCGAGCAACGCTGAGCGGCCCGTGCCTGAGATGACACCGCATGCGCCTCATTCGGAGCATGCGAAGGTGGCTCATTCCTGCTGCTCTGGTACGAGCCATCATGGCCATCACGGTCATGGCAGGGCGGCGGCGCAGGTCGGAGAGGTACCTCCGGGCACTATTTATACATGCCCGATGCATCCTGAGATTCGACAGGTCGGGCCGGGCAGCTGCCCGAAGTGCGGCATGGCGCTCGAGCCCGAACTGCCCACCGAGCACGTCGACGACAGCGAATTGCGCGGCGTGCGGCGGAAATTCTGGATCTCACTGGCGCTGACGGTGCCCGTGGTCGCGCTGGCCATGGGTGCGCATTTGTTTGATCTCGGATTGTCACATGCGACGATGCGCACTTTGCGCTGGTTCGAGCTGCTACTCAGCGCACCCGTCGCGGCGTGGGCTGCGGCCGATTACTATAAACGCGGCTGGCTCGGCGTCGTGCATCGAGCCCCGAACATGTACACGTTGATCGGGCTCGGCGTCTGCATCGCGTTCGGTTACAGCCTGGTCGCAACATTCCTACCGCAGATCTTCCCTGCCGAACTGCATGACGAGCACGGCATGGTTGGCGTGTACTACGAGGTTGCCGCTGCCATCATTACCCTCGTGCTACTCGGCGAATGGCTGGAGCTGCGAGCTCGAGGCCGCACCAGCGCGGCCATCCGTCAACTTCTCGGCCTCGCGCCAAAGACCGCGCGCCGCATCGAAGCGGACGGAACAGAAAACGACGTACCGCTCGAACACGTGCACGCAGGCGACCGACTTCGCGTCCGCCCGGGTGAAAAGATTCCGGTCGATGGCCGCGTGGCAGACGGCCATTCTAGCGTGGACGAATCCATGCTCACGGGCGAACCCATGCCCGTGGAGAAATCGGCGGGCGATCGCGTCACCGGCGCCACCGTAAATCAAACCGGCACACTGATCGTGGTGGCCGAGCGCGTCGGCGCAGAGAGCCTGCTGTCTCAGATCGTGACTCTCGTCGCGCAGGCTCAGCGTTCTCGCGCTCCGCTGCAGCGGCTTGCCGATCAGGTCGCCGCTTGGTTCGTTCCCGCAGTGATCGTGATCGCCATTGTCACATTCGTTGTGTGGTGGTTCGTTGGGCCCGAGCCTCGGCTCGCTTACGCTTTGGTGAACGCAGTGGCCGTGCTGATCATCGCGTGTCCCTGTGCGTTGGGATTGGCGACGCCGATATCCATCATGGTCGCAAGCGGACGCGGCGCGCAGCTTGGCGTGTTGTTTAGAGACGCTCAGGCCATAGAGAATCTGCGTAACGTCGACACGCTCGTGCTGGACAAGACCGGCACGATCACTGTCGGCCGTCCCAGCTTGGAACGCGTCATCGCACTCAATGGCTACACGGAGTCACAAGTACTCGGCTGGGCCGCCGGCCTCGATGTTGCCAGTGAACATCCGTTGGCGCGCGCGATCGTCACCGGCGCGGAACAGCGCGGCGTCCGGCCTGGCAGCGTGACTGGCTTCAAGTCGGTCACCGGTCAAGGCGTCCGCGGCAGCGCCGATAACCATGAACTCGCGCTAGGAAACAAAGCACTCATGGGCGCAGTCGGCGCGTCGACTGATTCAGTCGACGATCAAGCCGAAAGCCTTCGCCGTGAAGGCCGCACCGTGGTGTTCCTGGCCGTCGACGGCCAACTCGCCGGCGCGCTCGCCGTCGGCGATTCCGTAAAAGAAACTACGCCGCGCGCTCTGCAGGAACTCAAACAAGACGGCTTGCGCCTCGTCATGCTCACCGGCGACAACGCAGCCACGGCTCGCGCCGTCGCTCAACACCTGCCCATCGACGAAGTGATCGCCGAAGTGCAACCCAAGGACAAGGCCGACGTAATCGCCAAACTTCAATCGCAAGGCCGCCGCGTCGCCATGGCCGGCGACGGTATCAACGACGCCCCCGCCCTCGCGAAAGCCGATGTCGGCATCGCCATGGGCACCGGCACCGACATCGCGATGGAAAGCGCCCAAGTCACCTTGGTGAAGGGCGACCTAACCGGCATCGTTCGCGCTCGTCACTTGAGCCGCGCCACCGTAAGAAACATCCGCCAGAACCTGCTCTTCGCGTTCGGCTACAACGCCCTCGGCATCCCCATCGCCGCCGGCCTGCTCTACCCCTTCACCGGCTGGCTGCTCAGCCCCATGCTGGCCGCGCTGGCCATGAGCCTGTCGTCGGTGTCTGTTATCAGCAATGCGCTACGGCTGCGCTGAGCGGCTCTCACGACTGAATCAACTCGAAGCTCGTTTCTAGCTCGCCGATGAGTGAACTTATGCCAAAACTCGTCGGCCACCTGGAGGGCCACGTCCCTGATGTCCAGCGCCTGCCGTTTCGTCTGCAGCTTTTCGAACATGCCGCGCATAAAGTTATAGTCATGAAATGAACGCGGCGCGGGACGCCAGCTGCCATCGCGCCCAGTGATAGAACGCGAGGAGCGCCATTCCGACTGCGAACATCCACCCAATCACGCGATTCCTTCGCTGCCGAGCGAACTGGCTGAGATGTTATTCGACTGCCCTGTTTTCGACTGTGACCGACGGCGAAACGTCGATGCCGCCCGTCATGCAGGCCTGCACGGACCGCTCCCGGTATCACGCATTCGACCCGCCGTTCTCTCTAGTTTCTGGCGGATCAGCACATTATTCCTGGTTTGTGGACCCATCTCATCGCCACACTAGACCTCAGGCGGCGTAATCCAGCTGGTCGCGGAGCAAGGATGAGCAGGAAAGCCACTCCCATCGTGCCGGTGGAGCACATCACGCACTCGATCATCATCGTGCGCGGGCAGCGAGTATTGATCGACAGCGAGCTCGCGGCCCTCTATGACGTGAATACCAAAGCACTGAACCAAGCCGTCAAACGAAACGCCAAGCGCTTCCCGGAAGATTTCATGTTCCGGCTATCCCGTACCGAAGCCGAGGCTTTGAACCGGTCACAATCTGTGACCGGTTCCCACAAGCATCGCGATCCTCGCTTTCCACCGTGCGCCTTCACCGAGCACGGCGCCATCATGGCGGCCACCATCCTGAACAGCAAACGCGCGGTCGATATGAGCATCTTTGTCGTGCGCGCCTTCGTGCAGTTGCGCGACCTGCTGGCCTCGAACAAGGAACTCGCCAAGCGCATCGATGACCTCGAATCGCGCATCACTCGTAAACTCGCCACCCACGATCAAGTGATCACCGGCATGCTCAAGACAATCCGCGAACTGATGAACCCGCCGCAGCCCAAGCGCCGTGGTATCGGCTTCACCGCGAATTTCGACTAGAAGTGACGTGTCTACGAGTTGGCGGTTATTCCGACGCTGCCGACCGACCATCGGCAGTCATCGATTGCGATCTTTCCTCGCAGACCGCCGCGGCGCGAGCCTCGCGTGTTTGCTTCGCTAACTCGCGAGCTGCCGCGTAAAACGCAGGCAGATCCCCACCCACCGACCGCAACAACTCCCGCAGCCCCGGCACGCAACCGTAGTACGTCGCTGCGGATACCAGATGCGCATTGTTCAGAGTGCGGCTGAACCAGGCGTCGTAGCCGCGGTAGCCGTTCCATTTCTCTTTGAGCTCGGAGTACTGCAGCTTGAGTACGCCGAACTCATATTGTTTGCGGTCGCGCTTTTCCTCTTCAGAAACATCGGAGCGGTAGAGAGCGGAGAGGCGTTCGCGGGTTTGTAGAAGGAGGCCGACGAACTGGGCGTTGCGTTGACGCTGGTCGTTCCAGGCGTTGAGGTCTTCCAGGCGGCCGCGAGAGGCGAGCCAGCGTTGCAGGCCGGCTTCTTCGACGACGGTGGCGAAGGCTTCGTTGAATTCGGAATCGCCGGGGACGTAGACGACCTGATGGGCGAGTTCGTGGAACAGAGTCGCAGCGAGTTGTACGTCGCTCCAGCCGAGCATGGTGTTCAGCACTGGATCTTTGAAGTGACCGAGCGTGGAGTAAGCGGCGACGCCGCCGACGGCGGTGTCCATGCCTTTCAGGCGAAGACGACGCGCGTAGGCTTGTGCGTTGTTCTCGTCGAAGTAGCCGCGGTAGACCACGCAGCCGGCGATGGGAAAGCACCAACGCCGCGGCTCGACGGAAAACTCTTCGGTGGCGAAAACATTCCACACGACGTACGGTCGGCCGAGATCTGCATAGCTGCGATAGCTCTCGTTATCTGGCAGCCCCAGCTCCTGCGATGCGAACGTCCGCGCGGCGGAAACGTACTCCAGACGAGAGCGCAACTTCTCGGGAGTGCGCTCATCGGAGAGTAGCTTGGCGATAGGCTGGCGTTTGGTGGTGAGCTCCATCTGCCCGGTCGCGGCCTGGATGAAGTAGCAGCCGCTGACGGACAGCGCGGCTGCGGCGACGAGAAGCATGCGAGCGAGGCGGCCAATGCCGGCGCGGTAAATAAAGCTCAATGCGTCATCCATTCGGGGCATCGCAGGTCGCAAGCGGAACCTTCATTCGTCAACGGGCATCGATCTATTCGTCGGCGGCAACTGCGGCCGCCGTCGCAGGACATTTTGTCCCAGGTCGCGAACTGAGACAAAATGCGCCGCACTGAAGTTCTTGTTGCTGAGTATGAACATTTATCTGGTCGGCGGCGCGGTCCGTGATGAGCTGCTCGGCCTGGTCGTGCGCGAGCGCGATTGGGTCGTAGTGGGCGCACGCCCGGAGGAATTGCTGGCGCAAGGCTTCAAGCCAGTCGGTAAAGACTTCCCGGTGTTCCTGCACCCGAAGACTGGCGAGGAATACGCACTAGCGCGCACAGAGCGCAAGACCGGGCCCGGCTACCGCGGCTTCGACACCATGTTCTCGCCCGACGTGACGCTGGAGCAAGACCTGGAGCGTCGCGACCTGACCATCAACGCCATCGCGCGGGACGAAGCGACCGGTCAGCTCGTCGATCCATTCAACGGCCAGCGTGATCTGCAGGAGCGCTGGCTTCGGCACGTATCACCCGCGTTCGTGGAAGATCCGGTTCGCGTGCTCCGCCTGGCACGATTCGCGGCTCGTTTCGCGCCGCTTGGATTTCGGGTTGCGCCTGAGACTATGGAACTGGTGCGCGACATCGCGGCTCGCGGCGAGCTCGACGCACTCGTACCCGAACGCGTGTGGCAGGAAACCCAGCGCGCGCTTGAAATGCCGGCGCCGAGGCAATTCTTCGAGGTACTGCGCGAGGGCAATGCGCTACAGGTGATTTTCCCTGAAGTGCATGCGCTGTACGGAGTGCCGCAGCCAGCACAGTGGCATCCCGAGATCGACACGGGCCTGCACACGATGATGGTGCTCGATCAAGCCACACAATTGAGCAGCGACCCCGTCGTGCGCTTCGCCGCACTCACTCACGATCTGGGTAAGGCGACGACGCCGACGCACGAGCTGCCTCGTCACATCGCGCACGAGGAACGAGGCGTCGGTATCGTCGAGGACATGTGCGATCGCCTGCGCATTCCCAACGCCTACCGTGAACTCGGCGTGCTGGTGTCGAGATATCACTTGCACATGCACAAGGTCACGGAGCTGCGACCCAAGACCGTGGTCGAGTTGCTCGAGAGCCTGGACGCATTCAGGCGCCCGGCTCGCTTCGAACAATTCCTGCTCGCTTGCGAAGCGGATGCGCGCGGGCGCAAGGGCCTTGAACAACGCGATTACCCGCAACCGGAATATTTGCGCCGAGCGCGTGAGATCGCGGCCGGCGTGACATTGAGCGAGGAAGAACGGGCGGGGCTGCAGGGATTCGAGATTGCGAAGCGCCTGCACGACAAGCGCAAGCGCGCGCTAAAACATTTCAAGGAAGAATATCTCTCCGCACCCGCAGGCTCGGCAGAATCGTCCGAAACATCGGAAAAAGAAGACGACGACTGATCCAGCGCCGCGAGTTGACAATCAGGCCTCAGCATTGTGCGTACGAACGACGGGACCGGCGCTTGATCCGCTCTACGAGCCGCCAGCGCCGACGCCGTCGTCCCGAGGATTCGCGCCTACGCTATAGCGAAGCTGCGAGATCCCGCACGCCAAACCCGCGCAGCGGCAGCTCCAACCCTTTCGACAGGCCGATGACCTTAAAGCGCTCGCCCATCTCACCCGGCAGCGTCAACAGCATCGCCTGTCGAGCCATCTGCAATCGACCTGCCAGATCTTCATCGTCCTTCGGCGCCAGGAACTGCTCGATGCCAGTGCCGATCAGGAAATGCGCTTGTGTGGTGTAACCAGCCACACTCATCCCAGCAGCAACAGCAGATTCGGCGACCGCGGTGAAGTCCACCCAAGAGCCGATGTCCTGCACGCCGACATTGATCAGCGGATCATCGTGAAAGCGATGTCGGAAGTGACAAAGCATCGTGCCCTGGCTGCGATTAGGCGCGTAGTACTGACGCCGCGGCAAACCATAATCGATGAACAGTGCCGCGCCTTCGCGCATCGAAGCGCCAATCCCTGCAATCCAGGGCTGCAGACGAAGATTGATTTCCGACGTGTAGCCGTCGGCGAACGGCTCGCCCAAGTTGAACTCGATTTCGCGAACTGCGGATTCGAGAGCCGCGTCGGCGTGTACTTCAGACCACTCGAGTCGGCCGAACTGCCATGTCACGCCCAGTTGATTGACCTGCAGACCGCGAATGCGAAACCGCTGCACCGGCAACGCATCGAGCACTTCGTTCGCGATCAGGACGCCGCGAAACTCTTCCGGCAAGCTGTCCAGCCACTCGATGCGTTCGATCAAGTGAGGCACCCGGTGTTGTAACAACGAGCGCTGGCGCTCGCGCAAATCCGCGCTGACTTCGAGAATGAGATAGCGCGACGGCGCCTTACCCTGTTGATCGAGCTCGCTCAACACGTCGGCAGCCATCACGCCGGAGCCGGCGCCCAATTCCAGAACCTGGCCGCCCGCGACCGCATCGAGCACTTGCACGCATTGATTGGCGAGGCAGCGACTGAACAGTGGAGAAATTTCCGGCGCGGTCACGAAGTCGCCTTCGCTGCCCAGCTTGGTGGCGCCGGCGCTGTAATAACCGAGGCCGGGCTCGTACAGCGCCATTTCCATGAAGCGCTCGAAGCTGATCCAGCCGCCAGCCGCCTCGATAGCCGCGCCGATACGCTGGACCAGCCGCTCGCTGTGGGCCGATTCGTCCGGCGATAGCGCCGGCAGCGGCAACGGAACGTTCAAGCGCCACGCCCTGTTGCAAAGGGCAGGGTTCGCATCCGAAGCTCAGCCGGGCTTGCAGCCATCATCCGTTCGTTCACCATACCTGCATGGACACTCGCAACGCACTCGCCGGACAGTCGGTGCTGATCACCGGCGCGGCACGCCGCATTGGCGCAGCGTTGGTGCGCGGCTTTCACGCCGAGGGCGCCAACGTCTGCATCCATTTTCACCGTTCGGCCAGCGAAGCGGAACAGCTGCGCGATGAGCTGAACGCCGCGCGGCCCGAGTCCGCCATCGCTGTAGGCGCCGATCTGCTCGATCTGGACTGCCTGCCGGCGATGGTGGACCGAGTCGTGCGCGTATTTGGCCGACTCGACGTGCTGATCAACAACGCGTCGACCTTTTATCCCACTCCGCTGGGCAGTGTCACGGCCCGGCATTGGGAAGATTTGCTGGGCACCAACCTGCGCGCACCGCTGTTTCTGTCGCAGGCAGCGGCGCCTGCGCTGAAAAACGCGCACGGTCTTATCTTGAACATGATCGATATCCATGCGCAGCGGCCCTTGCCCCAACATCCGGTTTATTCCAGCGCCAAAGCCGGGCTCATGATGCTGACCCGCTCGTTGGCGCGTGAACTCGGGCCTGAAGTGCGCGTCAACGGCATCGCGCCCGGGCCGATCCTGTGGCCCGATGGCGGCATCGACGAAACGGTGAAGCAGGAAATCATCGACAAGACTTTGCTCAAGCGCAGCGGCTCGCCGCCGGACATCGTGCGCACCGCGCTGTTCTTTGCGAAGGATGCGCCGTTCGTCACCGGCCAGATTCTGGCGGTGGACGGCGGTCGGAGTGTGGGCTGGTAGGTTCAACGTCGAGCGGCACTTCGATCATCGAGTGTTCGCCGCCGCTGAAGCTTACCCATAGCTCGCGCATGGTTTTACCGAGCGTCGGATGCATGACGTCGGCTGCGATGACGGCCATCGGCTTGAGCATGTAGGGCCTCTTTACCAGATCAGGCCTGGGGATCACGAGGCCCGGCTCGTTACTCACCAGGTCGCCGAACAACAGAATGTCGAGGTCCATGGTCCGGGGCGCCCACTTCGGCGCGCCCGGCGGCCGATCGCAGGCCGCTTCGATGGCCTGCAACTGCTGGCGCACCTTGGTCACGTCTTGGTCAGTGTTGAAGCCGACCACCAGATTGATGAAATCCGCGCCCTCGAAGCCCACGGCTTTGTTTCGATAAGCCGGTGACGACGTGAGCGGCCCATGAGCCGCCGCCAGAAGGCTCAACGCGAGAGACAGGTATTTCTCGGGCTCGACGTTACTGCCAGCCGCGACGTAGACGGCGGTCATGGCTGAGACTGCATCGTCGGCGACACGCCGGCGTAGTCCTCCGTCCGGCGCTCGATCTCGATGCCCACATCGCGCGCGCCGCGAATGGCGCCACGCTTGTTGAGCCGAACCTTCACCCACGAGACGCCGAACTCCGTGACGATTACCCGCGCGATGGCTTCAGTCAGCGTCTCGACCAACTGATATTGGGACTCGCCAACGAACGCGAGCAGTCGCTTGGCGACACGCTTGTAATCGATGGTGTCGTCGATGTGATCCGTCAGCGCGGCGCGCCGGATGTCGGCCGCCATTTCCACGTCGATGATGACGGTCTGTTTGACGCGCCGTTCCCAATCCCAAATGCCCACGATGCATTCGACGCTGAGCTGGGAAAGAAAAATCTTATCCATGTGCGAGGAGTAGCTAGAGAACCTTAAATAGGAGACGGGGCGGACGCGGGACCGCGCAGCGTGTCGAGCGGCCAACGCGCCGTAGCGCGAATCTTCAGATCGTCGTGCTCGCCGGCCGCCAGCCGGCGATATCCAGCGTACGCGATCATCGCCGCATTGTCGGTACAAAACTCCGGCCGCGGATATAACACGCGCAGCCCGCGACGTTCGCCGAGTGTCTGCAGTTCAGCCCGCAAGCGACGATTCGCCCCGACCCCGCCAGCGACCACCAGCGTCTTCAATCCGGTCTGTTTCGCGGCGCGCGCGCACTTGGCAACCAACGTCTCGACCACGGCTTGTTGAAACTCATAGGCCACATCGGCGCGGGTCTGCTCATCCAGGGTTCGGCCGCGAATCGCGACCACCACGGCCGTCTTCAGTCCGCTGAAACTGAAATCCAATCCCGGCCGGTCGAGCATGGGGCGCGGGAACTCGAAGCCACCCGGTTTACCGTTGTCCGCGAGCCGGGCCAGCGCCGGCCCGCCGGGATAAGGCAGCCCGAGCATTTTGGCGGTTTTGTCGAAAGCCTCGCCGGCCGCATCGTCCAGCGACGAACCAATGATCCGGTAGTCGCCCAGGCCGCGCACTTCCGCCAGCAAGGTATGCCCGCCGGACACCAGCAGTGCCAGGAATGGAAATTCGGGCGCGGTCGCCTCCAGCATGGGCGCGAGTAGATGCCCTTCCAAATGATGAACGCCGACCGCTGGCTTGCCCCACGCAAACGCCAGGCTGCGAGCCACGGATGCACCGACCAGCAGCGCCCCCACCAGGCCGGGGCCTGCGGTATATGCCACCCCGTCCAGCTCCTTCGGCGCCACTTTCGCCTCGGTCAAGGCCTGCTGAACCAGCGGCAGCAGCTTCTTCACATGATCCCGCGAGGCCAGCTCGGGAACCACGCCGCCATACACGGCGTGCAGCTTCACCTGACTGTACAGAGCATGGGACAGCAGGCCGCGTTCACCGTCATAAACCGCGGCGGCGGTCTCGTCGCAGGAGGTTTCGATACCGAGGACTTTCAAGGCAGGCAACGTCATAAGCCGGATTTGGGGGCACGAAGCTTAAACTCACCGGGCCTCGGGCACCCGGTAGAAGTGGCTGGGCGGCCCCATCGGGGACCGGCCCGCAGCCGGGTTATTACCGTCAGACCTTTCGGAACGGGCCGCAAGCCAGGGCCGGGCGGGCCTGCTCCATGGTTCTACCGGCAAATTTCCCCGGGGATTTTGCTTTTCGATGCGGGCCCGATTAGACTGCCGCGCTCTCAACCGTCCCCGTACCGTTTCGCCTCGACCCGACGCCAGCACATCGGCGCCCGTCGTCGGCCCGAATCGATCGGCGGAGGCGGCCTGTGCAACATTCAGAGGTCCTAATGCCGAGCGTTCGCGTCCGAGAAAACGAGTACTTCGATGCCGCCTTGCGGCGCTTCAAGCGCGCCTGCGAAAAGGCCGGGGTCCTGACGGAACTGCGCCGCCGGGAATTCTACGAGAAGCCCACTCAGGAACGTAAACGCAAGAAGGCCGCCGCCGTGAAGCGCCACATGAAGCGCGTCACCCGTGACGGCAGCCGCGGTGGCGCCCGCGCCGCCCGCGCTTACTGATAGATCTTGTTTCCGGGACGGGGCTCGCGGCCCCGTCCCCGTCGATTCTCCCTCCGTCGATCCCAGCTCCCATAGTCATGTCCTCACTCAAAGACCGCATCACCGAAGACATGAAGGCCGCGATGAAGGCCAAGGACAGCGAGCGCCTGGGCACCATCCGGATGATCACTTCCGCCATCAAGCAGCGCGAAGTGGACGAGCGCATTCAGCTCGACGACGCCCAGGTCCTGGCCGTGGTCGAGAAGATGATCAAGACCCGCAAGGAATCCATCGCCCAGTTTCAAAGCGGCGGTCGCGACGACCTGGTCGCCAAGGAACAGAAGGAAATCGACCTGCTGCAGACCTATATGCCGCAGCAACTCGGTGACGCCGAAGTCGACGCCCTGATCGCCGAGGCCATCGCCGAATCCGGCGCCTCCTCCATCAAGGAAATGGGCAAGGCCATGGCGTTGCTCAAACAGAAGGCGCAGGGCCGTACCGACATGGCAACCGCCAGCGCCAAGCTGAAGGCCAAGCTCGGCGGCTGATCCGTCGGGCCTCTATGCCGGCGGGGTCGCCGCGCATACTCTTGCGTTCGTGTCCGGCCTCATCCCCAAACATTTCATCGAAGAGCTGATCGCTCGGGTCGACCTGGTCGAGCTGATCGGCAGCCGTGTGCCGCTGAAAAAGGCCGGCAAGGAATATAAGGGCTGCTGCCCGTTCCACGGCGAGAAGACGCCGTCGTTCACGGTGGTCCCGGACAAGAACTTCTATCACTGCTTCGGCTGCGGCGAGCACGGCAACGCGCTCGGCTTTCTGATGAAGCACGACAATCTCGGCTTCATCGACGCGGTCGAGGATCTCGCCGACCGGGTCGGCGTGGAAGTGCCGCGCGAGCAAACTCCGGGCCAACGCCCGCCGCCCTCCGACGCGCTGTTCGCCACGCTGGAGAAGGCGGCCGGTTATTACCGCCACGAGTTGATGAACACGGCTCGGGGTAAGGATTACTTCAAGTCGCGTGGTATCACCGGCGAGACCGCGGTGGCCTTCGGCCTGGGTTACGCGCCCGATGCGTGGGACTCGATCCTGAAACTGCTGGGCAGCAGCGACGCCGAGCGCGCACGTTTGTTGCAAGTGGGGCTGATCATCGAGCGGGATAACCGGTCTGGTCATTACGACCGTTTCCGCGATCGAGTCATGTTCCCGATTCGGGATGCGCGCGGGCGCACTATCGGTTTTGGCGGGCGAGTGCTCGATAAGGGCGAGCCGAAATACATGAACTCGCCGGAAACGGAACTGTTTCACAAAGGCCGGGAGCTTTATGGCTTATATGAGGCCCGGCAGGCGACGCGAACCCTGTCGCGGCTGCTGATCGTTGAAGGTTACATGGACGTGGTCCGGCTGCATCAGGCTGGCATCACGTATGCAGTGGCGACCTTGGGCACCGCCACCACGCCGGAGCATCTGGCACGCGTGTTTCGCATCTGTAACGAGGTGACGTTTTGTTTCGACGGCGACCGGGCCGGCCGCGCGGCTGCCTGGAAGGCGCTGGAGAACTCCCTGAGCCAGGTGCGCGAGGGTCGGCAGATCCGGTTTTTGTTTCTTCCCGAGGGCCACGACCCGGATTCTCTGGTGGGCGCCGAAGGCCGTGAAGCGTTCGAGGCCCGGATCAAACAGGCGCTGCCGTTGTCCGAATATTTCATTCAGCAGCTCAGCTCCCAGGTGGATACACGCACCATCGACGGTCGCGCTCGCCTCGGCGAGTTGGCACGGCCATTGCTCGAGCGCATCCCCACTGGGATCTTCCGCGAGCTGCTGACAGATGAAGTGGCCAAGGTTGTGGGATTGAAGCGCGACCACATTTCGCTGGTGGCGGGCACGCCGGTCAGCGGGGTCGAAACACGCGAGCCACCCCGTCATGCGATCAATCGGGGCCCAAGAGTTCAGGCGGGCCGGCGCAATCTGGTGCGCCAGGCGATTCACCTGTTGGTTCACTATCCGGAAATTGCCGACAAAGTGGTGCTGAATCCGGCTCTGGCGACGCTCGAGCGGCCCGGAGTCGGCTTGCTGATCGAATTAATCGAGGAACTCGGCCGTCGGCCGTGCGCTAACACTGGTGCGCTGCTTGAACGCTGGCGGGACCGCCCCGATGTTGAGCACCTGGCGAAATTGGCCGCACAGGAGTGCCTGGTCGACGCCGCCGGCGCCGCCAAGGAATTGGCCGGCGCCGTTCAGCAACTGGGCGAGGAAGCGGCCCGGCTGCGCACCGACCTTTTGCTGAAGAAGGCCGGCCTGAGCGAGGCCGAAAAGGTCGAGCTGCAGGGCCTGCTGGGCCGGAAAACTCCGGTCGATCACGGAGTGTGACGCGAACCTAGCGCCGGCAAACCGATCCAAGTAAACTGCGCGGTCTTTTTAAGCCCGCCCATCCCGACAGCACGTGAGGGCCACCACTTGAGCAAAACCTTGGCAGCAAAGAAGGAACCGGCGCAAATCGCCGATGAGCGTCAATCGCAACTGAAGCTGCTGATTGCCCGGGGCAAGGAGCAGGGCTACCTGACGTACGTCGAAGTCAACGACCACCTGCCCAGCGAAATCGTCGATCCCGAACAGATCGAAGATATCGTGAACATGATTAACGACATGGGCATTCCGGTGTACGAAAAGGCCCCGGAATCCGAAGCCCTGTTGTTGACCGAGCCGGTGGTGGCCGACGAAGAAGCCGCGGAAGAAGCCGCCGCGGCGCTCGCCACCGTGGACGCCGAATTCGGCCGCACCACCGACCCGGTGCGCATGTACATGCGCGAGATGGGCACGGTCGAACTGCTGACCCGTGAGGGCGAAATCCGCATCGCCAAGCGGATCGAGGAAGGTCTCGACGCCGTTCGCACGGCGCTGTCCAGCTATCCCCTCACCTACACCTTCATGCTGAATCAGTACGAGCAGGTGAAGGCCGGTCAGGGGCGCCTGGTCGACATCATCACCGGCTTCATCGATCCGAACGCACCGGACGAAATCGCCGCGCCCGTCAATCCGAAGCTGGCAGCGGCTGCCGCGCCGGCCGACGACGAGAGCGAGGACGAGGAAAGCGACGGCGGCGGCGACGACGAGGAGACGCTCGAAACCGGTCCGGATCCGGAAGAGGCGGCGCGCCGCTTCGTTTCCATCGCCAAGGGACACCAGCAGGTGCTCAAGGCCATGGTCGAGGACAAGACCGGCAAGGACCCGAAGTCGGCCAAGCTGCGCAAGAAGCTGGCGGCCGAGTTCATGGAGCTGAAGCTCGCGCCGAAGATGTTCGACGCGCTGATCGTGCAACTGCGCGACAACGTCGCCGAGATCCGCAATCTCGAAAAGCAGATCATGATCCTGTGCGTGCGCGACGCCGGCATGCCGCGCAAGGACTTCATCTCGACGTTCCCGAAGAACGAGACCAACACCAAGTGGCTCGACAAGCACATTCGCGCCAAGCGCAAGCATTCCGCCGCGCTCGCGCGGCTGCGTGAGGAAATCGAGAAGCAGCAGAAGAAGCTGATGTCGCTCGAGGAGCGCGTGCACCTGACGATCGCGGAGATCAAAGAGATCAACCGCGAAGTGGCCGTGGGCGAAGCCAAGGCTCGCCGTGCCAAGAAGGAGATGGTGGAAGCCAACCTGCGTCTGGTGATCTCGATCGCCAAGAAGTACACCAACCGCGGTCTGCAGTTCCTGGACCTGATTCAGGAAGGCAACATCGGTCTGATGAAGGCGGTGGACAAGTTCGAATACCGCCGCGGCTACAAGTTCTCGACCTATGCGACGTGGTGGATTCGCCAGGCGATCACCCGTTCGATCGCCGACCAGGCGCGCACCATTCGTATTCCGGTGCACATGATCGAGACCATCAACAAGCTGAACCGCATTTCGCGGCAGATGCTGCAGGAGATGGGTCGCGAGCCGACGCCGGAAGAGCTGGCCGTGCGCATGGAAATGCCGGAGGACAAGGTCCGTCGCGTGCTCAAGATCGCCAAAGAGCCGATCTCCATGGAAACACCGATCGGCGACGACGAGGATTCGCACCTTGGCGATTTCATCGAGGACACGTCGGTGGACTCGCCGATCGACTCGGCCACGATGGAGTCGCTGCGCGAAACCACGCACTCGGTGCTCGCCGGTTTGACGCCGCGCGAAGCGAAGGTCCTGCGCATGCGCTTCGGTATCGATATGAATACCGATCACACGCTGGAAGAAGTGGGCAAGCAGTTCGACGTGACGCGCGAGCGCATTCGTCAGATCGAAGCGAAGGCGCTGCGTAAGCTGCGCCATCCGAGCCGCAGCGAGCAGCTGCGCAGCTTCTTGATGGATGACTGAGCCGAAGAACCCCCTCCCGTGCACGGGAGGGGGAACCAAAAATAAATATTGTTTCGGGCCCCTGACGGGGCCCGAAACGTTTTTGACATCCGAGTTGATATGGCCCTTGTTCCAACCGGCCGCCGAGCTTGAACTTGGCCGTCCATCCGAGCGGGCGTAAGCGTTGCGCTTGAGTTCCTGGTTCCGGGTCGGCGACGGAGTGAACAAACAATGCGGTCGCCACAGCGCTCCGTCGCTTGAAAACGACATTGCCATCCGCAGTTTCTACAACGGGAACCGACCACGCGGTCTTGCGTTTTCAAGTACAGGAAGGATGTTTCGGAGGCTGCTGCAATGAGCCTATTGTTTTATCTGACCTTGTTCATCGTGATGTGCGTGTTCGGCTGGTCGGTCAAAGGCGCCGGCTGACCGCCGCCCGCAAGGCTCGCATGAGCTCGCCTTTGCGGCTCGTTACGGTGTAACGCTCCAGTCCCAACCAACGAGCCAATTCCGTCAGCTGCCGCGCGAGCGGCTCGAGCACCAGCGTCACAGGCACGCCCTGCTCGACGGTTCCGCCCTTGACCTGCAGCACGCCGCTCTGACGTTCCGATTTCAAGTCGACACGCCCCACGATGCGTTCGCCGAGTAACAGTGGCAGCACGTAATAGCCGTGAGTGCGCTTGTGAATCGGCGTGTAGATCTCCAGGCGAAAATGGAAGTCGAACAAGCGCTCGGTGCGCTGTCGCTCCCAGATCAACGAATCGAACGGTGATAACAACGCCGCCACATCGGCGACTGCGGTCGCGCGCGGGATTTTCGCTTCGTGATGCAGATATCCCTGCTGCTTCCAGCCCTCCACGCTGACTGGCACGAGCTTACCGTCCTCGACCAGCTCACTCAGCCGCGCTGTGGCTTCTTTCGCAGGAAGCCGAAAGTAATCGCGGAGGTCGCGCGCGCTTGCCACGCCCATGGCTCGGGCTCCAATCAACATCAGCTCGCGCTGTGCCTGCTCTCGTGAAGGCTCAGGCGCATTTCTTATCGATTCTGGAACCACGCGCTCGGTGAGATCGTACAGGCGCTCGAAATTGCGGCGCCGGGCGGTGGTGACCGCGCCGATCCAGAACAACCATTCCAGGATTTCCTTGCCCTGGCTCCAGCCCCACCAGCTCCCCTTGGATTTGCCAGCGTCCGTCAACTCGCTCGCGCCCAGCGGTCCGCGTTCACGGATCTGATCCAAGGCGGCGCGCACCAGGTCTTGATGACTGGTGGCGTAGCGCCTGAGTCGGCCCCACGTACCAACACCCTTGCTGGCGTCATCCATGCGCCAACGAAACAGCGGATACGATTCGATGGGTAACAACGAGGCCTCATGGCCCCAATATTCGAACAGCAGGCGCTCGTCGTAGGCGGCGCGTTCCAGCAATGTGCTTTTGTAAGGGCCGCGACGCGAGAAGATCGGCAGGTAGTGAGAGCGCACCAGCACGTTGACCGAGTCGATCTGTACGACGCCCAGACGCCGCACCATATCTGCAAACGCCCGTGCACTGCGCGGCGCGCCGCCTGCGCCAAGAAACTGCTGTGCGGCCAGTGCCGCCCGTCGCGCTTCGCCGATCGAGAGTGAATCCTTCGCCACACCCATGAAGCCAGCATCCCGACAGTCAGGAAGCACGCAGTGTAGCCGCAAACCCTGACCGCGCCCGCCGACTTTAGGCGCGCCTCACTGTTACATCGCGTGGCTTACATGGCGTTCGATGTCGCAGTGACTGACGTGTCGGCGTGCCGCGGCTGTTTCAATCGCCACCATGGCTGAGCCGCCTGATATCGATCCAATCGCACCGCCTCGCCAATGCGCGGCATGGTGAGACGAACGCCATGTTGAGCCGACAGCGCCAGCATCTTCTCCATGGGCTCGTCCCACGAATGGAACGCGAGGTCGAAGGTCGCGTTGTGAATCGGCAGCAGCCAATCGCCCCCCAGATCGCGATGCGCCTGTATGACCTGTTCGGGCAGCATGTGCACACCCGCCCAGCGCTCGTCGTATGCGCCCGCTTCCAGCAATGTGAGATCGAAGGGCCCGTGCCGCCGGCCGATTTCGGCGAAGCCGTCGAAATAGCCG
The DNA here is from genome assembly GCF_016801985.1 of Steroidobacter gossypii. Lineage (GTDB taxonomy): Bacteria > Pseudomonadota > Gammaproteobacteria > Steroidobacterales > Steroidobacteraceae > Steroidobacter > Steroidobacter gossypii. The sequence continues at coordinate 669,624 of NZ_JAEVLS010000005.1, forward strand.
GTGTCGCCACTGAAAAACAAACGATGGTTGCCGGTGTAGATGACCCATGACACCCACAAAGTCGGGTTCTTCTCGAAAAAGCTCCGACCGGAAAAATGTTGCGCCGGGGTGGCGGTGAACTGCAGTCCGTCCACCTCGACAGTCTGCCACCAGTCGAGCTGCCGGACGCGCTCGGCGCCGATGCCCCAGCCAATCAAACGATCGCCCACGCCCAGCGGCGCGAGGAACACATCGGTCTTGGCGGCGAGTTTGACGACGGTGTCGCGGTCGAGATGATCGAAGTGGTCGTGCGACAGGATCACTGCCGCGATCGGTGGCAGGTCCTCGAGCGCGATCGGCGTCGGCGTAAAACGTTTCGGCCCGGCCCATTGCACCGGCGAGGCGCGCTCGGAAAAGACCGGATCGGTCATCCAGAACTTGCCATTCAGCTTCATCAGCACGGTCGAGTGACCGAGCCGATAGATCGTGCCATCCGCCGCCCTGCGCAACTGATCCTGGGTCAACGGCGTCACCGACAAGGCCTCCGGCGGCTCGGTCCGGCTGGAATCCTTGAACATGAACTGCCACCACAGTTTCATCAGCTGCCAGCCGCCCGGCTGTTTCGGCGCCGTGGCATTGTGAAATTGACCGTCGCGAAACCGGGCCGATCGATACCTGGGCTCATCGCCGTAAGCCGTGCTCATAGCCACAACTCCCAATAACAACACCCAACCATGAAGGCGCATGGGTGGATATGTTGCACCGAGAGACTTAGCTGGGCGTTAGGCGAAGCTGGCGGATCCTTGCCTGTTCCTCCACAGGTGCGGGGCGCATCAACCCAGCGGATAAAACTGCGGCAGCACCCAGCTCAGCGCCAGCCACATGATGATGGTGAGCGGCAAGCCGACGCGCACGAAGTCGCCGAAACTATAACCGCCCGCGCTGTACACCAGCAGATTGCAATTGTCCGCCATGGGCGTCGAATAACCCATGTTCACACCGAACATCACCGCCAGCACGAACGGTTCCGGCGGCAGTCCCAACTGACGCGCAAGCTCGATCGCAATGGGCGTGCCGATGACGGCCGCGGCGCTGTTGGAAATCACGCTGCTCATGATGGCCATGAACAGCATGGTGCTGCTCAAGACAGCCACCGGCGGCAGCGACTTGGCCACTACCGCACCGACCTGCGCAACGAAGGCCGCGCCACCCGTAGAAACAAGCGCGAGGCTCAGCGCCAAGCTCGCCACGGTGAGGCAGATCATCGACGAGTCCAACGCGCGCGTGGCATTCCGCCATTTCAGGCAACCTGTCGCCACCATCACCAACACACCGCAGATCGCGGCAATCGCGACCGGAGCGATCCGCAAGGACGCGACCAGAACGATGCCCGCCATGATGGCCAACGCGAGCGGCGCCTTGGCGGTGAGCGGCACATTGCTGGTCGCATCGAGCACCAGCAACTCGCTGCGCCGCTTGAGCGCCTCGATCTGCTCGGCCGGGCCCTGCACGAGCAGCACGTCGCCGACACCGAGCCGCACATCGCGCAGCGGCGTCTGGTGACTCAGCGATTCGTCTTCGCCCGGCCGATGCACGGCGAGCGGAATCAGTTGGTAGTGCCAGTCGAAGTTGGCCTGCGCCAGGGTTCGATCGCGCAATGGCGACGCTGGGGTCAGCACCAACTCGGCGGTCTGTTGATCCGGCGCGGTCAACGGATGTTCCGCGTCCACCCGCACATCGCCCGAAAACAAGGTCGCGCCCAACACGCGCGAATATTCCATCAAGCGTTCGGATGTATCGCGCACCACCAGCTGGTCGCCGGGCCGGAGCGACATGTCCGGCAGCGGCGTGATCACCAGCTCGGGCGGACGCCGCACCGACAGCACGTGCATTTCGCCCTGGGTGAGCTTCTTGGCATCGGCCAGCGTCTTGCCGATGACGGGACTGGCCTCGCTCAGATGCAGCTGGGCATCGAAAATGCGCGGCGACGCATTCACGAACGAAGGCGCCTTGTCCGGCAGCAGGCGCGGCGCGATCAACCACAGGAACAGCAAGCCTGGGATCGCCGCCAACGCGGCCGGCGCAATGAAGTCGAACATATGGAAACGCTCGATGCCGAGACTCGCGGCGCTGCCGATGACCAGCAGGTTCAGCGAGGTGCCGATCGGCGTGCCCATGCCCCCGATCTGCGAGGCGAAGGTCATGGGCATGAGCAGCTTGGACGGCGACATGTTCGAACGCATGGCCACCGCCGTCAGGATGGGGATCATCAACACGACCTGCGGCGTGTTGTTCATGAACGCGCTGATGAAGGCCGTGACGAACAGCACCACGCCCATCGCGAGCAGCGGACTGAGCTGCCAGACCCGATGCACCACCCGGCCGATCGGCTGCAGCGCGCCGGTGCTCACCAGCCCCTGACTGGCCATCATCAGGGCGCAGATGGCGATCAGCGCCTCGTTGCCGAAGCCGGCGAAAAACCGCGTCGGGTCGAGCGCCTCGCCCTCCGGGCCGGGAAACGGGAACAGGCTGAAGCCGATGGCGAGCACCGCCACCACCAGCAGACTGGAGGTCTCAATAGGAATCGAGTCGCGCGAGAACAGGTACAGCGCGACTAGGGTGAGGAGCATGACGGCGATCGCGTGCGGTTCGGGCATGGGGATCGGGGTCATCGCCGTCCAATGGTCGGCGCTGTGCGACGGTTCCAGGTGGGTAACAGGGGTCGGGTAGAATACCCTACTGGCGCGCCCTTACCCGGGCCCGCATTACGGTTAAGTCGCGAGAATTCAGAACCCTCGCTACCGCGCTATGTGAACTGCGTTGCATGTGGAGCAGCGCAGCTCTGGCAGCATCCACTGGTCGAAGCTGAACGAGGGCCCGAGCATCATGAATCCCAACGCCGAGATCTGTATCGATCTCACGGCCCAGGAGCTGACCGATCCCTCGACCGTGGCCCCCATCGAAGTCGACGACATCTGCGAATTCGACCCCCTGCTGCAGCCCGTGCCCGCCGCCAACAACGACGGCGCGGTGCTCTCTCCCGGCGACCCAAAAGCCGACCCCGCGCTCGACGACGACACCATCGAAGTGGAAATCGAACTAAGCGCCGACCAGATCGACGCCGTCCTGAGCGGACTCGACATCAAATAGATTGGCGGCCCCGCCATCCGAATGGCAGGCCGCGCCGCAGGGTAGGGCTGACCCTGCTCTGCTTCCAAGAAATTGAGCTCCCCTCCCGTGCACGAAAGGGGGCCATTGGCAGGCTTCCGGTCGAAACGGAACCTTACATGTTGGGCTTGCCGGGATACTGCCGCATCAACTCGGTCACCACCGCGTTGATGGCCACCTTCGGGTTCTGCAGCTCCTCTTCAGAGACGCGACCCTCGGCTACGCCCTCCCACACCAGCTGCTTCTTTTCCGCATCGACGATGTCGATGTTCAGCGTGCCGACCTTGTATGTGACGGTCCGATCGTCGTCATACAGCGGCCACGCGTTGTACAGACCATAGCGATAGCCGTAGTACCCATAGCCCAGCGAGGCGTTGGCCGACGGGCGGATCTCGGTCCGCTCGCGGGTGTTCATGTAGAAGTTCACCAGCAGGTCCGGACGCTCCTCGCTGTACTTGTAGCCGCGCGCTTCCATCTGCGCCGACATCGCGCTCTTCAGATAACTGGTGACCAGGGTCGAATAACCGCCGCGATCGGTGCCGGTCTCCTTGGGAAATCCATAGGTCCGGTACACGGAAAAATCCGCTGACTTGTCGTAGTCGATCCGCGTCTTCGGCCCACTGGTGGTGGCGCAGCCGGCGGCGAACAACGCCGCGCCCAGCGCGAAAGCTGCCGCCACGCGCGCCAGATGTGACTTGAATGGCTTGAATGACATGATGAGGGACCTCGTGCCCGAGCGCTTACTTGTTTAGTCGGATGGTACCCCTGCGAGTTCCAGCGCGCAGGGTGACCAAATGTTCATGACCGGCTGTGCGGCCCAATCTCCTATACGACGCCTATATGGCGCCTGAATCCAGGCCCACAAGAGGATTCAGCCGCCGTACAGCTTTCTTACCAGGGCAGCGTGCCCTGGCCGCGCTCCAGATCCAGCAACATCCGCTTGCGCCACAATCCGCCGCCGTAGCCGCCGTCACCGCCGTCCGCGTTGATGACCCTGTGACAAGGGATGACGATGGCGATCGGATTTGCACCGTTTGCATAGCCGACCGCGCGTGTCGCCAAAGCGTCCCCGATGCGGACGGCGAGTTGCAGATACGACCAGGTCTCGCCATACGGGATCTCGCACAATGCGGCCCACACGCGTTCCTGAAACGGGCTGCCCGCCGCACTCAGCGGCACCGTGAACTGTCGGCGCTGACTCGCGAAATATTCCTGCAGTTGCGTTCGCAGCTCGGCGAGCAATGGATTGCTGCCCTGGAGCAGGGTCGCATGATGCTGCTCCCGCAGTGCCTGCAATCGCTCCTGCAGCCGATCGGCATCGCAAAACGACAATCCGCACAGCGCACTGTCGGTAGCGCACGCGATCAGCGGCCCCACGGGCGATTCGTACCAGTCGACATATCGAACGTTCACGGCCGCGACGTTACACGAGCGGCACAGCGACCAATAGAGGGGCAACTAGAGTTGTTTCTTGTTGGACAGGCGCCGCTCGGAACGCTGATCGCCCGCCATGGGCCGCTTGGCGGATGGCGGGTCTTCATCCGGCGACTTGCCGTTCAACCTCGCCTCCAGCTTAGCCAGCACCACGAGCACGAGCACCGCAAACGCAGTGCCGAGGGTGGCGATGAAGTAATACCCCGCGCCGCACGCGACGCCGAGCGCGCCTGCCAGCCACATGTTCGCGCCGGTCGTGAGCCCGTAAACACTGCCGCGACTCTGAATGATCGCTCCGGCCGCGAGAAACGCGACGCCGGCGGTGACGGCTTCGATGATGCGCACGGGATCGGCTGTTTCCGTGCCGTCCTCACCCGTGAACTGATGATGCAGCTCGAACGTGATCAAGGTGAATATCGCCGCCGCGAGCGAAATCAGAATATGCGTGCGCAGGCCGGCCGGCTTGTTGCGCAGCTCGCGATCGAGCCCGATCAGGCTGCCCACGACCACGGCCATCAACACGCGCAGCGTGGTCTCGAGCCACGGCAGTATCGTATGGTGTCCGCCGAGAGCGACGAACAGGTCCTCGGCCCCGCTCATGACCGTACCTCGATGGCGAATGGAAACATCGGCAGCCCAGGACGCCGCGCGACCTGGCAGAAACGTCGCGCCCCGCCGTAGGGTTCCTGCCGATAGGAATGTCCGCCATGTCGGGCACTACCGCGATGGCGAGGCGCGCCATTTGCCATTACTCTGGACCCATGAACTCCCGGTCCACGAATTGCCTTCAGAAAACGAAGCCCTGGCTGCTGGTGCTGACACTGCTGTCGTTTGGCAACACTCTGGCGCTCGCTGCGGCGGATCCTTTCAAGAACGCGCGACAGGTTTTCAAGGAGACTTACGCTCGAGCGACCACTGTCGTCACCGACGAGAAAGACGACAGCGAGGCGCTACGCAGCTATCCCTTGTACCCGTACTTGCAAGCTGCGCGGATCAAACGCGCGTTGGGTGAAGCAACCAACGAGCTTGGCCCGGCCGATCAGCGCGCCGAAACGTTCGTCACCTACTATGAACGTGAACCGGTGGGCCGCGATCTGCGCGGCACCTGGCTGGCAAGTCTGGCGCAGCGCAAGCAATGGCAGCCGTTCCTCCAGCACTATCGCGACGAATGGGCCGGCGACTCGTTGCGCTGTCACAGCTTTACCGCCCGCATCGCCACCGGACAAACCCAAGACCTCGAGCTGGATATCGCGCGTCAATGGTTGACGCCCAGCAGGCTGCCGGACTGCGAGCAAGCATTCGAATGGATGCGCGCCCGGAACTCATTGACGCCGGCGCTGATCGAGCAACGCGTGCGGCGCGCGCTCGACAACAACAATCCCAGCTTCGCCAAAGAAATCGCCGTATCGTTGCCGCCGGACCGGGCGGCGCCGCTGCTGCGCTGGGCCGCGCTGCTGGAAAATCCGCAAAAGCAGATCGATGCCCTGATTGCGTCTTCCTCATTGGAGATCGAGCCCAAGGCTCAGCTCGCCGGCTGGACGCGGCTCGCGCGTGTCGATCGCGATGGCGCGCTACGTCGTTACGAAAGTTTTGTCCGCGCTCGCGGCCTTACTGCAGAAACCGCCAGTCCTTACGCGTTGGCGTTGGCGCTCGCGCTGTCCTGGGATCGGCGACCCGAGGCACTCACTTATTTCAAGCGCGTCGCGCCGGGTGATTTCGACGATTCGGCGCGCGAGTGGTACGCACGCGCGGCGCTGTGGGCTGGGGACTGGAAGCTCGTTAGTAACATCATCGCAGCCATGCCGGATGAGCAGCGCTCGCTGGCACGCTGGCGTTACTGGGCGGCGCGCGCCACCGAAAAGAACGGCGATCGCAAGATAGCGCGACAGTTGTATGAATCTGTGCTGCCCGATGACAACTTCTATTCCATCATGTCGAGCGCGCGACTCGACCGTCCGGTTGCGCCCCATCAGCAACAACTGCCGCTCGATCAGTCCGAGGTCGAGCGTATCGAACAATTGCCGCCGATGGTCCGCGCACGCGAGCTGTTGTTAGTCGACATGCAATCTCAGGCTGCGAGCGAATGGCGCTTTGGTTTCGCGCAGTTAGCGGAGCCGGCCCGCAGTCAGGCCATCCATCTGGCCGCCCGTTGGGGTTGGTACGATCAAGCGATAGCCACCGCCAGCCAGCAGCGCGTGTTCTACGATTATCAGCTGTTGTATCCGCAGCCGTACGATGCCGAAGTGCTGTCGGCGGCCAAGCTGACCGGGCTCAAGCCGCAGCTGATCTACAGCGTCATGCGGCAGGAAAGCCTGTATCGGCCTGACGCGCTCTCCTCGGCCGGCGCGCGTGGTCTGCTACAAATGTTGCCCGAGACCGCTCGGCGCACTGCTCGCAAGTGGAATCGTCCGCGACCTTCCCCCACCGATCTGTTCAATCCGGTGATCAACGTGCCGCTGGGCGCTGCCAATCTGCGCTCGCTGGTCGATCGCTTCAGCGGCCAGACGCTGGTCGCGCTCGCCGGCTACAACGCGGGCCCGAACGCAGCGGCGCGCTGGCTACCGTCGGAATCGCTCGATCCAGACATCTGGGTGGAAAATATTCCGTATAACGAGACCCGCAATTACGTGCAGCGCATTCTGTGGCACAACGTGGTGTTCTCGTGGCTCAAGACCGGCGAGCCGCAAAAAGTGGATGCCTGGCTGGCGCGCATCGCGCCGTTGGGCGAAGCGGCCGCCATGCTTGGCGCCAAGGAAGACGGAACCTGAGATCGAATCAGGCGCTTGCGGCAACAGGCTGCGGCCGGGCTTCGTTGGTCGCTGGCAAGTTCCTGTCGATAGCGACGACCGCATCCTTGGCGCCCAGCACCAGGCAGTCCGCACCCGCTTCCCGGAACCGTTCGGTGGCCAACGGTGTCGCTACTTCGGTGAGCTGCGGACGCATCACAATGATCTTGGTATCAGGCAGCGCTGCCTTGATGCGGCGACAGTAATTCCGCATCTCCGAGCCCCGCGTCGAGGCCGCGGCGGCGATACAGAACACCGCAGGCGCCTGACGAATCGCCGTGCGCAGCGCTTCTTCGGCAGTCAGCTCCGGCGACATCACTGCGATCCGCTCACGCCCATAGGCCGTTCGTAACATCTCCAGAACGATCTCGTCGCCCGGTGCGCGCACCGTCAATCCAACAATGCTGGCGGCCGGCGCCGTCGGATCCACCGTACTGGGCAGCTGCTCCAGGGTTTCAGCGATGACATCCATAACGAAGTCGGCATCGTCCGCGCCGATTTCATTCTGTTCGCGATGATGCTGGACCAGCGTCACGGTCGGCAGCAGGACCTGATCGATGACGCCAACCGGACCGACCTCCTCCAACTTGCGATTCACCAGCACGCTGGCTTCATCTTCGTCACGGGCCAGCAGTCGTTGATAGAAACGCACGTGCGGGCTCAACGCCGGTTCATCCGCGAAAATCACCGCCAGAAAACGCAGCGAGCGCACGTGCCGTCCCAATACGGCGATACAGACGGTGAGCGGCGTGGCCAGCAACAATCCGACCGGGCCCCACACCCAGATCCAGAACAGCGCCGAGATCAACAACGCGAACGAGGACACGCCGGTGCGGTAACCGAACACCACCGGCTCGACAAAATAAGCCGTGACCACATCCAGCGTGAGGAATAGCGCCAGCGTCTGCAATGTCTCGGTCCAACCAGGAAAGGTCGCGAATGCCAACGCCGCCGGCATCAGCACCGAGAGCACCGTACCGACGTACGGCACGAAACGCAGCAGCGCCGTGATCCCGCCCCACAGAGCCGCATACGGAACGCCGATCCAATACAGGCCGAGCGCCACCAAGGTGCCGAAAGCAACATTGATGAGCGTCTGCCAGACCAGGAACTGGCTGACCCGGTACGCCGCTTCGTTCATGAGCCGCGTGGTCATGGTGACATTGCCGGCGCCGATCAAACGAATGAAGCGATCGCGCAGATCCTCGCGCTGCCCCAGCAGAAATGCGACCAGCACCAGCACGATGAACGCGCTGGCCAAAGGTTCGAAGACCGCCGTGAATGTGTCCCTCAAGCGTTGCGTCGGCGGGAGCTTCTGCGGCACGACTCGCACCGGCTGCGCGTTGCGTTGATCGGGATCGTTGTAGAACTGCTCGGTCACGCGGTCCATGGTGCGCGTGAACTGGCGAATGGCCGCGTCGTTGCCGAGACGCAGCTGGCTGACCTTCTTGCGCATCGAGCTGGTGTACTGGCTGATCTCGCTGGACAGCTCGGCGAACTGGTCGTAAACCACGTAGCTGACACCGCCCACGGCGCCAAGCGCCAACACCATCGTCAAGGCGACCCCGGCGAAGCGCGGCAGACGCATGCGATCGAACACCCGGACCAGCGGCGTCAGCACGAAGGCCAGTACCACGCCCAACGCCATGGGCAGCAGCACTTCCTTGCCGGTGTACAAAATCACAACGACCAGGACCAGCGTGAGCAGCGTTACCCATGGGCCATTCAATCTTGTGGGTAATGGGTTCTGCGGCACCTGAGCTTGCCCCTGCGCTGGCGGTGGGCTTATTGAAAGACGACGGTGCAGAAACTCCGCACCGGCGGCGCCGGTTCCTCACTTCTCGTCGGCGGGAGTCCGGGCGGCGCGGGCGCCGCGCCCAGTCGCGGCTCGCAGAGTGCGCAGGCGAGTGGTGTTCGTATCGCCCTCCGGGAGCGGCGGCGGCGCCGCGATCATCAGCTGCTCCAAATGCGCTCGGCCCTCGGCGATAAACACCGGAACAGTGGCCGCATTGATCGGTCGAGACACCAGATATCCCTGGACCTGAACGCCGCGGTCGGTCAACAGCACGCCCAGCTGCGTCGGCCGTTCCACGCCTTCGGCGGTGACCTGCAAACCCAGGCTATGACACAGGCCGATGATGGAGCGCACGATGGCCGGCGAGCGTCCACCGGTATCGATGGTGGTGACCAGGCTCCGATCGATTTTGACGCGTGTCAGCGGCAGGCGTTCCAACGAGGTCAGCGAGGAATAGCCGGTGCCGAAATCGTCCAGGGCAATGCTGATGCCGAGCTCGCGCAAGCGCTTCAGGGCGGCGACGGTATTCGCGCCCGTCTGCAAGACATTCTCGGTCAGCTCGATTTCCAGGCACTGCGCCGGCAACTCATATTGCTGTAGCAATGACTGCAGCCGCGTTACAAAACTCGAACTGATCAACTGCTGCGAAGAAATGTTCACCGCGACACGCGCTTTCGGCCACGGCCCCTTGTGCCAGAGCGCCGCCGTCTGAATGGCCGTGCGCAGCGCCCAATCGCTGATATCGGCGATCAAGCCGGTCTGTTCGGCGACAGCGAAGAAATCGGCGGGTGACACCACGTTGCCATCCGGTTGCCGCCAGCGCAGCAGCGCCTCGACGGTGTGCGTCTCCAGGCTTTCGAAACAAACCTCGGGCTGATACAACAGCTCGAACTCGTTGCGCTCCACGGCTCGTCGCAGCGCCTGCTCGACCTTGAAGCGCGACGCCGCTGCTTCCAGCAGCCGCGGCGCGTACAGGCTCCAGCAATTGCGGCCGAGCTCTTTGGCGCTGAACAGCGCCGAGTCGGCAGCGCGAAGTAAAGCATGAGAGTCGGACGCGTGATCCGGGAAGACGCACGCGCCGACGCTGACGCTGATCCTTAGCTCGCGACCGTGCACGCTCAGCGAGCGCTGGAATTCCTCCAGCACCGAGCGGCTCAGCCTCTCGACATCCCCTAGCTGATTTACTTCTTCGCAAACAACCGTGAATTCGTCGCCACCCAAACGCGCGCAGAACGAGCGCGAGAACAGGCTGTTCATGCGCAGCCGCTCGCTCACTGCCTGCAGCACGCGGTCGCCGAAAGCATGACCCATGCTGTCGTTGATGGTCTTGAAGTTGTCCAGATCGATGAACAGCAGCGCGATGCGGCTGTTGCGCAGGCGCGCGCGATCGATGGCGTCTTCCAGGTGCGCCAGCAGATGACGGCGATTTGGCAGATCGGTCAGCGGGTCATGATGCGCGAGATGATTCAGTTCCTGCGTGCGTTCGGCCACGCGCGCTTCCAACTCGAGCTGATGAGCGCGGACTGCGTTCTGCGCTTGCTGGAGCTGTTCTGCCATTTCATTGAATGCTTCGGCGAGCGTGTCCAACTCGCGAACGCCGCCGCGCAGAACTCGAGTTCGCACAGCTCCACCCGCCAGGCGACGCGTTGCTTCGGTCAGACGGCGCACTGGCGCAGTCACGCCTGTGACGGTGGCGAACGCGATGACCAGCAGTAGAGCCAACGTGATGCCACTAGCCCAGCTCAGCTGACTATCGGCACGATCCGAGGCTCGGACTGCAAGTCGATCGGCGTCAGCCAGTGCACGGCGCGCGGGTTCGACCAACTGAGTGACGACCTTGCCGGAAATCTCCGCGGACTGATCCCGGAACAGCATTGACTGCTCATTGAATGTCTCGATGCTTGCGAAGACGGCACGCCGCCCGGCCACCACGGCATTGAAATTGTTTCTGACCTGATCGAGCCAGGGCTGCCCATGCAGCCTGGCCAGCTCCGCTGCGTTCTGCTGCAGGCGAGAACGGAAGGCATTTTCGCTGGCGATGATCGATTGCGCCGAGCGGGGCGAGGACACGCCCATTGCGGCGCTCACCTGTTCGCGAACCTCGGCCAGGTTGCGCGACAGGTCCATCAGCTTCTCACTCGCAAACACCGCGCCGGCGAAGCGTACTGCTTTGGCCTGCGGCGCATTCAAGCTGGTTTCAAGCGCGTCGAAACGCCTCCAGTAATCGCGCACTCGCGTGCGGCGAGCATTGCTACTGCGCAGAAGCTCATCGCCCGCGGCGACCAAGTCACTGAGTTCGGCGTTGAGTGGAGCAGGGCTGTCGAGCTCGGTGAAACGCGAGGCTGCCTGCTCATATTCCTTCGCGGCATCCGTCATCCGCTGGGCGGCCGCCTTGACTGTCTGCGGTCCGGCGAGGCTGCTCTCGCTTTGATCGATGACGGCGCGCTCGTACATAGACACCGCGGCAGCAAGCGATTCGGTGGCCCGCACCAATGGCTCGTGCTGAACCAGCAGCTCTCGAACTTTTTCACGCGCCTCACGAACGCTTTGCTGAGTGGAGAGATTGGCGATCACCACCGTCAGCGCCACGGCCGCGAAGCCAATTGCCACGCGCAGCGCCATGCCAGGCTGCCAACGTCGTGGGCGCGAGTCTTCGGTGTGGCTGGCCGGCAACTCCATCCAGAATCACTAAGGCTGGGGAAGATGGCGGAATGTGCCATCACCCCCAGCCGCGGTCTGTAGTCAGACGATTGGATTGAGCAATGAGTCTCGCTTTGTCCGCGCACTTGAACCGAGTCTCATCGACGATTTAACTTATCGGCGTGAGGCTGCGCTTAGCGGACCGGCACCGGCGGCGGCGTCCGCTCCGTGAACTGGCCATTCCAGTACGGATAGTAAGGATACGGTGGAGTCACAGCGCTTATCTCATCGAGCTTGCGCACTTGCTCTGGGGAAAGTTGCCAGCCTACGGCACCGAGATTTTCGCGCAGCTGTTGTTCGTCGCGAGCGCCGAACACAACGGTCGAAACGGTCGGTCGCTGTAGCAGCCAATTCAACGCAATCTGGGGAATGCTCTTGCCAGTTTCAGCCGCGATTTCATCGAGCGCATCCACCACGCGATACAAGCGCTCGTCATCGACCTGCGGCCCCATGCTCGCGGTCTCATGCAGCCGGCTCGTTTTGGGCAGCGGCTGACCGCGACGAACGCGGCCCGTGAGCCGCCCCCAGCCCAGCGGACTCCACACGACGGCGCCGATACCTTGGTCGATGCCGACCGGCATGAGCTCCCACTCGTAGTCTCGACCGATGAGCGAGTAGTACGCCTGGTTGGCGACGAAGCGCGCGTAGCCGTAACGATCGGCGACGGCTTGCGACTTCATCAGCTGCCAGCCGGAGAAGTTGGACGCGCCGATGAACCGGACCTTGCCGGCGCGCACCAGATCGTCGAGCGTGGACATCACCGACTCGACCGGCGTCATCGAATCGAAATGATGCAGCTGAAGCAAATCGATGTAGTCGGTGCCAAGACGTTGCAGTGCCCGATCCGTCGCCCGAATCAAGTGATGCTTCGACGCGCCGACGGCATTCGGATCATCGCCCACACGCAGCGTGAGTTTGGTTGAGATCACCACTTGGTCGCGGCGACCCTTGATTGCGGCGCCGAGAATGGATTCGGAAGCGCCGTCGGAATAGGCGTCCGCGGTATCGAAGAAGTTCAAGCCGGCATCGAGGCTGATGTCGATGAGACGCCGCGCCCCATCCACATCGGTGTTACCCCACGCGCTGAACAGCGGCCCTTTACCGCCGAAAGTACCCGCACCAAAACCCAGCGCCGAGACTCTGAAGCCCGACGCACCCAAGAATCGATATTCCATGTTCGCTCTCCCGATCGATGACCGCTGCGACGAGCGGCCGATGGAGCGCAGATTAGGCAGCCGGGCTTTGTGATAAAACCACGCGCGGCCAACAGCACTTTCTAGCTTTCGTTGAAAATCATGGATCACCTGGGCGACTTGAACCTGTTTCTGCGCGTGCTCGACCTCGGCTCGATCAGCGCCGCCGCGCGGAGCCTGGACCTATCGGTGGCCGTTGCCAGTCAGCGGCTCAAGCGCCTCGAACGCGGCTTGGGCGTGAGACTGCTGCACCGGACGACGCGGCAGTTGCGCCCCACTCCGGAAGGCCTGGCGCTCGCCGAACAGGGGCGTCCGCTGGTGGAGGAACTGGACGTGTTGACCAGCAGCTTGCGTGGCACCGCGAAGAACGTTGCCGGCACGCTGCGCGTATCGCTGCCGGCGACGTTCGGAAAGCAATACATCTCGCCGCTGTTGCCGCAATTCATGGCGCGACATCCTCGGCTGCGGCTGCATATCGATTTGTCGGATCAGATGCGCGATCTGGTCGGTGAAGGGCTGGATCTGGCCATTCGTATCGGCACGCTCAAAGATTCGGAGCTGGTCGCGACGCGGCTCGCGTCGAACCGCAGAGTGTTGTGCGCCTCACCGGAGTATCTGCGACGCCATGGCGTGCCGAAGAAGCCCGAGGACCTGGCCAAGCACGAATGTTTGTTGATGGCGGTCAGCCGGGACTCTTCCGACGTGTGGCATCTTCGCGGACCGAACGGTGAGGAGGCCGACGTTCGTGTGCAAAGCCGCCTGAAGAGCAATCTCGGCGAAGTCATTCGCGACGCTGCGCTCGGCGGGCTCGGCATTTCGCTGCACTCGACCTGGCACGTGTGTGAAGACCTCCGTGCCGGGCGCCTCAAGCTGGTGCTGCCCGATTATGATTTACCCGAGAGCGCCATCTACGCCGTCATGCCACAACGCCGCATGGTGCTACCTCGCGTGCGCGCGTTCGTCGACTTTCTCAGCCAACAGTTCGGCGACACACCGCCCTGGGAACGTTATCTGGCGGCTAAGCCTTCAAGGAAATGATGTCGCTGGCCGCAGCGCGCTGGAATGCGGCTATCGAGCCAGGTGGCGAGGCGTCATTGGAGGTCGTGATGGTCTATGAGCTGTATTACTGGCCGGGCATTCAGGGACGTGGCGAGTTCGTGCGCCTGGCGCTCGAAGAGGGCGGCGCGAAATACATCGATATCGCGTTGGAGCCTGATGGCGGCATCCCCGCCATGAACAAATTTCTCGAAGGCCCTCGCGTGCCGCGCCCGCCCTTCGCGCCTCCCTTCTTGAAGGCCGGCAAGCAGCTCATCGGCCAGACGGCGAACATCCTGCTGTTCCTCGGCGGCCCATTGAAACTTGCACCTCGCGATGAGGCGGGCAAACTGTGGGTCCATCAATTGCAACTGACCGTCGCCGATCTTGTTGTGGAGGCCCACGACACACATCATCCCATCGCCGTCGGCCTCTATTACAAAGACCAGAAGGCCGCGGCCAAACGTCGCGCGGAAGACTTTCGCGACAACCGCATTCCGAAGTTCTTCGCATACTTCGAGAAAGTGCTCACCCGCAACCGCACCTCCGGCCCGTGGCTGGCCGGCCCTCGCCTCACCTATGCCGACCTCTCCCTCGCCCAGACGATTGCCGGCATTCGCTACGCCTTCCCGAAAGCCTCCTCCAAAGCGTTGCGCAAACACCCGCGCTTGCTGAAGCTCCACGACGCGGTCTTCGAACGCCCTCGCATCAGGCGCTACCTCGAATCCGGCCGCCGCCTCGCCTTCAACAACGACGACCTGTTCCGCAACTACCCTGAATTGGATGGATGAGATCGAACGCTCGCGTCCGTTCGCGATTCAAGGGAGGAGGAGCCAGGCGGTGGTTCGATCTCGGACGACGCCAGCCACCGACACCTTTCTCCGAACACGCGAGCACCTCATCCGATGCGATGAGGCATGGTATTGAAGTGAACCGACCGTTACGACGGCAACAACGCCGTTCGCAGCCCACGATCGGACAATTTGCGCAGGAACAGCGGCAGGATTTGCAACAACTGATCTGGCCGATTGTGCTGGTTGCGGCCGTCATGCATCAGCACGATGTCGCCACCCTTCACAGCCGCCAGCCGTTTTTCGATATTGTCCGCCGACCCCATCGGCCCCCAATCGATGGCGCTCACATCCCAAAGCACCACTCGCTCCCCACAGCGCTGCGCCTCATCGCTCATGCACGCGCGCTGCCGACCATGGGGCGGGCGATAGAACTGGGGAGCAACGCCGAGCACATCACTCAGCGCCTTCGCGCCGTCGCGCACCTGAGCTCGCGCAGCTCGCGAGAACATGAACCAGGGATGCCGATGACTATATGTGTGGTTGCCGATCGCATGACCCGCCGCGTGAACACGGCGCATCAGATCAGGCGAGCGCAGCGCTTGCTGACCGACGGCGAAGAACGTCGCCTTTACTCCGGCGTCCGCGAGGGTATCGAGCACGCGTGGCGTCCATTCCGGGTCCGGCCCGTCGTCGAATGTGAGATAAACGCGATCGGCAGTCACCGCTAGCCCGCCTTCAACTTTCCGAGATTTCTCGCCAACGCTTCTCGCGTCAGCCAATACAACCGCGGTTCGGCCTGCTCCCGATTGCGGATCCGCGCCGCCGGCGCAAACACCCACATGAGCATCTTGAAATGCGCCGAGAGCAACCGGGTCTTCCAGGTCTTGGGCAGCGGCGTGCTGACGAACCCGACGACCTCGCCATGCGCGGGAATCCACGTCGTACCCTGAAATACACGCACATCCGCGAAAGCCGGGTCGTTATGCGCCGCTTCCGCCAGCTTCCGCAGCGACTCGCGCATCAACTTGGCGAAGCGAAAACCCACCCGATGCATCGATCCTTCACCCAGCGCCGCGATGCTCGCGTTATTGAAGTGCAGCCGACCAATGTAGTCGTTGTCACGAAGCAGCGTGCCGTCCTCGAACCGCATGTCCGGCCCGCGGTACTGCGCGCGACCGATGAACAAAACCGGACCGAGCGTTCGCAATTTGTAACGCCGGTAGTACCACGCGTCGACCAGGCCGAGCGCGCGCTGTGCGAGCCGATGCAGGAGCTTCATCGCGATTGCAATGCCACTGTCCGATGGATGGACGCCAGATCCAGAGCCAGTTGCGCCACTCTGGCTGCGCCGTCGCGCTGACCGAGCAACCACGCGCGACGCTGCATATTCTGCAATGCTTCACGATTGCCGAGTAGTGCGTCCACGCGATTCAGCAATTCGCCATCGGCAACCAACCCGCCGACCTCGTGACGGGTCAGAAAATCGACATTGAATCCCTCCTGGCCGCCCAGCGATCGCGTGGCCAGCAACGGTCGACCGCAGGCGAGCGCCTCTGCTACGGTGATGCCACCGGGCTTACCCACCACGATGTCGGCCGCTCGCAAGTAGATATCCATGCGATCGGTCCAGTCACACACTCTGAGCCGCTGCGGGTGGCGAGCCGCAAGCTGATCCAGCGCCGCACGCGCCTTGTTGTTCTTGCCCGGCATGACGATCACGTGCGTCGACGTGGGCCGCCGCAACAGCGACATCGCCGCCGTATCCACGCTGATGCCCAACCCGCCACCGAGCACCAGCACCACCTGTGCGTCCTCAGGCAAGCCGAGCTCGCGTCGTGCCTCCGATTGTGACGGCGGGAATGCAAAATCCGGCATCAAAGGCACGCCGGTCACAACTGCGCGCGACGATGTCGCGGCACCGTCACCATCCAGAATGGATTCGTGCGCGACGCAATAGCGATCGACGCCACGCTGCTTCCAGAAATCGTGCACGCCGAAATCCGTGAGCACACCGATCATGGACGCCTGCACCTTGCCGCGCTGTTTCAGATACGAAGCCATCGCGGCGGGAATCATCTGCGTGCTCACGATGACGTCCGGCGCAAATTTCCGAATCGCCGGCTCGAGCCGGCGGATCAGACGCAGCCAGGTGAACTTCCAAAGCGCCAGACGCGCGCGAACTCCATTACCGGCAAGACTGTCACCGTCATACGGCATGGAAGTACACAGCAGCGAATAGAGCAATTTGTCAGACGCGTAACGCCCGCCGCGTGGGATGGTCATACCCTCTTTCGCGGCCACCGACGCAATGAGCTGGAACACTTCCAGCACTTCCCGCGGCGGGCCCGACTTGCTTTCCAACACCTGGCGCCAGGTGCCCGCCTCCAGATGATAGAGGCGTTCATACAAATCGGAATGATTCTGAACCAGATCGAGATACGTGGCATGGATGGCGCGCGCCGCGCCGGAGTGCATCAGCGACCAGAAATCCACGGTCTCGATCTCGGCTTGATCCTTCAGCGCCGCGGCCACAGCCTGCGCGGCCCGCACATGTCCCAGGCCAAGACCGGACGTCAGCAGCAATACGCGCAACGGCGGACCGTCGTGCGATATCGGCTCATCGTCAGCAGAAAATACCAGCGCTTCTCGAGCTTGTTGCAGTCCTGAGCGAGGGAGATCGAGGCGCATGCCTTTATTCCGATGCCCGAGACCCGACCCGGGCGTGTAATGAACATTACTCCGTTGAATGCCCCATCTTAGTCCTCGGTTCCGGGGTTCGCGGGCAGGTATTGTTCATCTTCGATCACTTCACTTGTGAACACTGCCCCCTGCGGGCCGTTCAGCTCGCGGCGGCATCACCCACATATATATACCGTCCGCGCCGAGGTTGATGGAACGATCCGGCGGCCAGTCCCGCCCCATGTCGAAATCGTGCGAAACCACGCGCGCGCCGTCCGGCAGCTCGGCTAACAACTTGGGTTTCAAACGGCGGTTCAGCTCGGGCAGCAGATACAACAGCACGACGTTGGCTTCGCGCAGATCGGTCTCGAACATGTCGCCGACATGGAAAGTGACCAGTTGCTCCACCCCGGCTTTCTTGGCGTTCGCGCGAGCTTCTTTGATACGCGCCGGATCGAGATCGACGCCGACGCCGCGTGCGCCGAACTTCTTGGCCGCCGCGATCACCATGCGACCGTCGCCGCAACCCAGGTCGTAAACCACGTCGGTGGGACGGATCTTGGCTTCATCGAGCATGCGATCGACCACTTCGTGCGGCGTAGGGACGTACCAAACGTCGAGCTGACGCTTCGGTCCCACCGCTTCGGCCTCGGAGGCGTTACCTATTTGCCAGGGCGCCAGCAGTAAAAATGCTGATAGCGCGAGCGCACACTTGGCCACTGCAGCGTTCCCCATGGGGGCAACCTCCGCTCTTCAGTCGATCTTGATTTTTTTGCGCGTCACCGTTCCACGCGGGAACAATGACCCCCTTCGCAATCGTTGGCCTGGGATGGCGCGGCGTTGATCACCGAACGACCAATCCAACGCTCAGGCCATGATCCGCCGCGAATGCGCGAAGTCAAGCCTCGGTTATGCAGAAGTTATCCACCGCTTCTGTGGATATCTGGGCGACCTGCCCGGTGGTGCGCTAGAATTACTGGCTTGAGTCGACGTGGGCCTGTAGCACAACGGTTAGTGCAGGGGACTCATCGAAAAAGGTGCCTTCGTGCGCGAAAGCCACGAAGTGGACGGGATGAATTCAGGGAACCCTTCCGCCTTTCCCGTCGGGGAGGCGTGGCAACCCTGAGCCAAGCCGGCGGTACACCGCCGGAAGGTGCAGAGACTACCTGAGGGCTTTAGCGCCCTTGATAACAGGCTGGAGCGTCCCGCACCCCACCGCCGCCGCGAAATTTTTCGCCGGCGCGGGTGAAGAGATAGTCCACTCCCTTTGGAAACATCGGGCAACAGTGAATCCCTTGGTTGCAGGTTCGAATCCTGCCGGGCCCACCACTTCGTTTGCACGCACGAGAGATCGGCCCCGGCGCTTCTATTCGCCGCGCAGCTTCTCGCAGGCCACGCGCTTCATCTCAAAGTCAAAGCCGCGAAGCGCGCCGTTGCGGGTGCCTTCGATGCGCGCGATCAGTTGATCGTCGGACTGCAACTGATAGGTGACTTTCTGTGGAAAGTCGTGCTGCGGATTCTCGAAGGTCACGGAGCGATCGCCGACCGCGGACGCCACGAAAGTGGTCTCTTTTTGACCCGACGGCAGTGCGATGTACACCAGCTTGCCTTGCGTGTTGACTCGCAATTGCATGAACTCGAACTCCACCGTCTTACCATTCTTCACTGTGCGGCTCACGCCCAGCATGGTTCCACCGGCAGGCGGCAGCCAATGTTCGCCCGTGCCCGCCTCGCCCCACTCGGCCTGCCAACAACCGGCGAGCCACGCCAGCGAAGCAACATCACTCTCGGCCGCGACCGCGTTCAGCGGGACCGCCACGAACGAGATCATGAGCAGTGGGCGCAAGACTGAATCGAGATCCATGAATACTCCCTATCAACCGAAGACTGGCGGATGCGGCGAGCTTCGTTCAACGCGAGTGCTTGATGTTAGCAACCGTTTCGCGAGAATGAAGCGCGGTTTCAGATAGCTGCATCAGCGCTCGCCAGCATCGCCACCGTCGGAGCCGTTACCAACGAAAGCTGTGAGGCCATGTCAGATGCCGGCGCACGAAATCACTCAGCACCAACTCTTCGGAAAGCAGTTGAACTATGGCAACCTCCGCGATACTCGATGACAAGGCTTCCAGCAACTGACGCAGCGAAGTCTCGACCGCCGATAGTTTTTGCAACTTCTCTAATTCCATAGCACCGGAACGCCCGTCGTCACATGGTCTTGTTAGTAGCCGCATCACACGGCATGAGCGTGAGCCGCATGGCTCTCGATGCGTTGAGTGACACTGTGTCGTGCCAACAGCGGTAGTGATGACGTGCGACCTTCATCACAACGGCGGAGTTGTTCAGAGCAGTGCCTTCCGCGGACTCGAAATCTCCCGATATTTCAGTAGGCACCGGCTCGCCAGGCTCTGCCGCCCAAAGCACCGCTAACAGACCGCTTGGAACACTGATGTCACCGATCGGCACACAAGCGGTCGCATCGAGGAGAGCCAACTGTTCCAGCTGCTCCGACGTATCTTCCTCCACCCAAGCACGTACCAGCCTGAGTTGGCCGCCGCCATGCTGGTACACATACGCTGTGCCGGCACCAGCCATCTCCCATGCAACGGCTCGCTGCGCATCGATGACGATTTCGACGCCTTCGAGCTCAGGTTTCGCATCGAACATTGCGCACAGATTCTCGTAGTCCTGGCTTCCGTCCAAGCTTCCATGCCACGAGTTCGCTGCGCGCGCGTCCACAAGCAACAGCGGCCCACCCTCAGCGTTGATTGTGATAGGACGCACCTTGCCGACCCTCATTCAGCCGTAAGCGATAACTCAGCACGCAGTAAGACATCGAGAATCAAGCTGGCCGCATAAGAGGACGAACAAACACGGTCAATGTGAATGACTTTTCATCATCATCGACGTTGAAGTCGGTGTCCTGAAACTCGTCGGCCGGTATGCCCGATCGATAGTTCGAATCCGCCACTTCGCGCGCGAGCGGCCCAGGGATATCCACCAGCTTCAGCGCGCACGAAAAAGGCAGTTCGGACGGAGACGCGACGCGACATGCTCCACAACGCAACGTTCCGGACATTTCGTCCAGCCATGCGTAGAACCAACCCACGAAACCCGCCTGTTCCGACTTGCCGAGGAATTCTCGATATACGCTCATTAGAAACTCGGCCAATTCATGAGGCTCAATGCCCTGGGAAGAAATGTCCGAGAGCGGCAACACCAGCATGTTGCGATTTGCCTCCTCTTGCAAGTCGCTAGCCGGCCGCAAGCGATGTTTCGCCACGCAAATGCGCCACTCCGTCGGCAACGTCATTGTTTTGCTACCACGTTCAGCTTAGACCACGAATCATTACACCGACGTGCGCTCTTGTGCTTGCCTTTGATGAAGTCGAATAACCGCCCAGCCATGGCACCGTCGCTTCGCGGATTGGAGTGGCCTTGCGCGTCGAGCCGACCGGACTGACTCAGTCGCCTGTCTCCGTCTGTAAAAACCGGCGCATCTTCTCCCAAAACCAATAATCCTCGTCTCCTTCCTGGTTCATCTGCATCTCCTCCATGAGCTCGAGCATCAGACGTTTGCTCGCGCCATCCAGCGTGAACTCGTTCTCTAAGATCAATGCACCGATGACTTGCAGGGCGATCGCGAACTCATCGTGATCGATCTTCTCTGTGGCCTCGCGGCGATCGCTCTCAGCGATGGTCGGCGGCAATGAGTCCAGCAACTTCCGCAGCGATCCCTCGATGCGCCGATACGTTTGCAACTTCACTGTGTCCATTGCGACTTAGGGGCGGGGAGTCACGTGGGTAGGATAACCGTCAGTAAGTCACCCGGGACCAGCTCTGCCCTTGGACTTCGATTGTCATACGCTGATGCCCCGACAACGAGGCCGAGAAATCCAGCAACAGACGATCGGTTAAGCCGCTAGTTACGAACGACAGGATTCCATCGTCGTTGATGGAGAAGTCGAAGTCGAATCGGATAGCTGTCAGTGAGGGCACCTCGAGGACGCCACAATCGATTGTTTTGGGGGTCCACACCTGGATCGATGATGGGTTGGCCGCCTGCAGCCTCTGAATGAATGAGCGAAATCTTTCCGTCGTTCGGTCGGAGAACGGCACCTCTGTGCTTGCCGCCGGGTCTTCGGTCAGAGCCTTCGCCCGCACACGAATCTCGCCGGCCTGCTCAGGACTACTCAGTTCGTCAGCTCGAACCGGGCGGCCGATCAAGACGGAGAGCTCCCGCAAATACGACTGCAAGCTGATCGATCGCCGCAACCGCTGCTGGACCAATAGGGAGTTCATGGCTCGACGCGCATCGACCGAACGCCCTTCGGTTAACCTGAGAGACGAAGAACTGCGGCCGCCACGGCACGAACGACACCAGCATCATCCTCCACATATCGCTCATACCAGTGCTCGAACGACGCCACAGCAGCTGGAACGATCTCCGCATCGCAACCATTCGCAGAGACAGTCAGGACCATCGCTGGCGGAATCTCTCGCGCGGAAAATTCGAACAGAGCCGCAGGCACGAGACGAATGTCAGGTGGACTGGACCAAGGACTCTGGGTGACGTACAGCCACGTGGTCCCATGCCGTAGGGACATTCCGAACACCAGGTATTCGCCGCCCTTCTCCAAGCCGAAATCGTAGTCGATCGGGTTGATGATGCCGCGATAGACATCGAGCCGATCCCCACCCGTGGCTTCAACGATGGAAAGATGTTTGCAGATCGTGCGCATCAGCAGCTGCTACTTTTCCGAATTCCCCGTTTGAACTATCTCCCGACTCCATAGCCCACAGCATGACTGTGCCCGCCACGGGGCGCCGATGATAGCGTCGCAAATTCACCTTACTGAGACAATCCAAATTGCTCGAGGAACGGCGCTTCCGCGTTCGACGAGCACCAATAAGTCGTTCACGGCTGGGCAACGCGGGGTCGATCTTCTCTTGCTGCTTCGGAGCCTAACGGCGTGCTCCAGGAGCGCGCGCCATGGGTCCAGCGTAGGGCCGAATCTTCGTTGATGACCAGACACCGTCGGGCGCGAGACAGTCGGCCTGGATAGGGTGGTGATCGAGACAATCATAGGAATAGATCTCGAAACTCGGCGGCAGGCGCCTGGCTCGTAATTGATCCGGGTCGAGCCGGACGTCGTCCGACACGTCCTGATCGATGGGTCCCGCCGACCCCTCCGCCCAAACGAACATGACGCGCGGCCCGTCATTGCCTTGCCACTCCTGCAGGGGGCGCTGACACACCGGCCATCGGAGCTCACCCGCCGGCCTGTAATGGTCGAACATTTCCAAGTTTGCTATCTCACCGTACCTCCTGCCGCGCGCACCACATTGGCCAGCTCTTTGTTGTAGTGGCTAGCGCATCGGCTGGACTATGGCAGCTTGCTGGCCGTCACCCATGCATCGAGCGGCAGGTTCGCGACTTCGTGGACAGAGACCATCAGACCATAATCGTTGTCGACAACGACGTTGGTTCCGGGCGGAACGGACCGTAATAGCTTTTCCAGGAGCACGCTTCCCCTCCATTCGATCAGGTACGTCTCCGGCTCGGTCATCACCTCGGCAAGACGAAGCCGTTCCTCTGGTTCGAAGTCGTTGAGCGTTCGATCGTCCCGGAGGACATTGAGCCACTCGGGCCTGCGCTCGATCACGACTTGGCCGAGCGCACCGCGCTCCCCTCCATGATCGAGGAGCCAGGTCTCTGGTGACCAGGCGCTTCCACGTTCGACTAACAGCACTAAAGTGTTCATGGCTTGACGACGTCGATCAGCGTCTTCTCACACGTTGTGGAAGTACAACCGCGCAGAACCGACAGTCCCAGATTAGGCCCATAACCAATGGACGGGAGCCCGGTCACCCGTTCGGCTTTCTGAACTTGGGTCGTCAGGCCTTCCCACGGCCTTCCGGTTCGACGCGAGTCGAGACCATATAGCCGCCGACGATCAATGCAGCGGCAATCGCCGCGAGCCCGAGCTTGACTCCTGTCTTCACATTCCACCCGGCGCTCCGCGCCTGCGTCAATTGGGTGTGCGACTGTATTCCGTCGCACTTACCGCAAGCAAGCTCAGCGTTGCCTGCGCAGGAATTCGTGCAAATCCATCAGCTCCGCTGCCAGCACGGCGGGCATCGGTTGTAGCGGCGGCGACGATGTGCCATTCATGATTGAATCGATGAACTCATCGAGCGCCTTCTGAACTCGAGCCGCGCCGTCGTTAGAAAACATTGAGGCAGCGGTTTCGCGTGCGGATTCGGCGCCAAGTCGTTCAAGTGCCCAGCAAGTCGAGAGCGTGCGATACGCGAGGCGCTCGACAGCGGCGATGGCAGGCCACAGTTCCTCGGCAGCAACGCGCCGAGCGCGTGATGCAACCAAACTGTCTTCATACGCGTGCGTGAGCGCGAAGCTCGCCAGTTGCAGCTCGCGACGCGCTGTCCTGGCTTTCTTTGTTGTGACTGCGCCATGAGCGAGATGCGATATCACATCCGAAACAGCGCGCAATGCGCGAGCCAGTTGCTGAGGGATATACAGGGTGCTGGCGCGGGGTGGAATGAGGCGAAACACGGCCAAGGCGACCACACAGCCGAGTAAAGTATCGACGCCACGGGCCCACAGATAGCCGCCGACGTCATCTACCGGATGGCCGCCGGCTGCGATGGTGAGCGCCACGCCGGTGATGAACACAGCGGCGAGCGCATAGTTGCGCACTACGAGCATCTCGATCGTGAACTGCAGCGCCATGACCGTCAGCACCAACCAAAGACCTTGTGGATGAAGAATCAGAATGGCGCCGGCAAGCAGCAGGCCGATCCACGTGCCTAACAATCGCTCGATACTTCGCTGGAGCATGCGGAGCCAGTCGAAGCCTTGATGCAGCATCAGCACAGTGGCCGCGATGGCCCAATACGCACGCTCGAAATGCAACACAGCCGCGAGCGCACTCGCCACCACGGCGGCAACGCCGACACGCAAGATGACGCGCATCGAGTTGGAACCGGGCTGCAACGCCTCGGTCATCGCAGCCCATGCCGTAGGATGACCGAGCGGGATCGCGTCTGGGGTGGGCAAGTGCTTCGGATCACGAACCTGGTCGACGAGCTTGCGAATGTCGTCGCTCAACTCCGGCGCGGGCGATTGAGAGCGACTCGCCGCTCCCATGGCCTCGGCGAAGCGCAAATGTAACTCGCGATTCAAAGCGCGCAGCCGACCGACGGGACTATCGGCGCTCACGTTCGATGGCTGATGATTGACTAACGTCGCCCACGCATGGTGTAACGCAAGCGCGGCGCGATGGCGAGCAGCAGTTTCTCCGGAGACGCCGATGGTTTTGATATATGCGATCACAGCTTCGCCGGCATTGCGAACGGCGGCGCGCTCTGGTCCTCGAAAAGAGATCAACGCGCCGCTCATGTGGACCGCCCATGCGAAGGCGCCGCCACCAAAAACCAACAATGACGCGCCGACAGGCCCGATGTGCTCCGCCGGCATCGCGGTTCCGGCAGCGCACGCCAGCGTAAACATATAAGCGCCAGGCGGTCCGATCTGCAGCGCGTTGCTCAACCACGTCGCGATCATCGCGATCGCCGCCACGACGATGACCACCGCCCAGCCGCTCGGCGCCACCAACATTCCCAGTCCGACACTGAATGCAAATGCCAGCGCAATCAGCGCTAGTTCTATCGCACGGCTGAGATACGGCCGGCCGCTGCCATATAGGGCGGTAAATCCGCCAATCGACGCCATCAACCCCGCCGAAACGTCACCGGCCAGCCACCCCGCGAGGATCGGCGCCCCCATGCACACCGCGGCTCGCAATGAAAAGAGCCATCTTCCAGGCGGCGCCGGCCGCAGCACGAACAAACTGCGCAGAATTTGCCGGGTCAGCGAAGGACGTTGCGATGTTGGGCCAAGCATGCGCCGGCAGTATGACTGACTCAGTTGGCGTCCATCCATGCACCGGCCACCGACGCAGGCACGGATGGCAGGGCGACGCGCTTCGAGCCTAAGATGAGCAAACCTTACTGGGGAGCTCCGTATGAAAAACATCGGATACATCGTCGGCAGCCTGCGCAAAGGCGCGTACACGCGATTGTTGTCGCAGGCGGTGTGCGAGCTTGCGCCGCAGTCGTTCAAGATGAGCGAGATCGGCATCGGCGAATTGCCGCTCTACAACCAGGATCTGGAAACGGCTACCCCGCCGACCCAATGGGTGAGCTTTCGCGATCAGGTGAAGAGCTGCGACGCGATTGTGTTCATCACGCCCGAATACAATCGCGGCCTGCCGGGCGCGCTGAAGAATGCCATCGACGTGGGCTCGCGGCCGATAAAGGAGAGCGTATGGAAAGGCAGGCCGGCGCTGATCATGTCACTGACGCCCGGCAAGCTCGGCGCCATGGCGGCCCATCAGCAGTTGCGGCTGGGGCTGTCCGTCATCGGCGTACCGGTGATGCCGTTGCCCGAGCTCTATCTGCCCAATGCCGGCGAGCTGTTCGACGGCGGCGGCAAGCTCGTCAATGAAGACACGCGCAAACTCCTCGCGACGGCGCTGAACGAGTTCGAGACCTGGATCGGGCGATTCAAGTAGGCCGTACCGCCAAAGGTCACTCGGGCGCCTGATCGGGAAACGCCGGGATCTTCTGGCCGGGATACCAGAACTTGAGGTGGCAGCCCTCGCACACCTCATCCATGGTTTCGCCGGCGTCCATGATGGCCTTGGTATCGCGTTTCTCGGCCGCCTTGAGAAAAGTCACGCCCACTTCGTGCAGCGCCCGGCCGAAGCTCTCGAAGGTGGCGCGGTCGGCAGCGATAGCCTGCTCGACTTGCTCCGCGGTGAGATTGCCGGGCGTGCCGTGATCGTCGAGTAGCTTACCTTCACGCACCACGTGACGTCCGTTCATCAGAATGAGATTGGCGGACTCGGCGATGATGATGGAGTGCCTGCGAAGCTCGGCCCACTCTTCATCGGTTCGCGGCTGTTTCTCCTCGACGCCCTCGGCGGTCTCGGTGACGCCGACCGATTCCCACAGGAACTCCGCCGATGGCTCGATCATGTCGTGCATGATGTCCTGGATGCCGGCCGTCAACTCGATGGAGCTGGAAGTTGCCGCCGGCGCCAACCCGGCGGCAGGCGACTCGGCCTGGCTGCACGCGGCAAGCGCGCCAGCAAGCGTCATGGCGGCGACCACCTTGAGCTTTCCTGAATCGATCATTCGGCCCATCCCCGTCATGAATGCAGGCCGACACTGTACCCGCACCGCTGGCGGGCTTCATAAAAGTAGAGTCAAGAAGTGCCGCAAGTTGGCATGTGACCGTCCCGAAACCTCGCGCCCTGAGCCGGCTCAGCGTCCGCGGCCACCAGGCCGGCCCGCGCCTGCTCTGCTTTGAGCAGCCGGCGCGATCGACGGCGAGTGAGGACGAACGCCGTCAAACCGCCGGCAGAACCGGCTCCTGCGGCAACCCACGCGGCCGCGGCGAAACATGCGGGGCACATCAGACGGTCTCCTCGTGTGGCACGTTGGCAGGGGCGCTACTCTCTTCGTACCGGTCGTGATGCCGGACCCAGGCCATGGGGAACTCGAATTCGTCTTCGTCACGACCTCGCGGGGCGATATCCAGAAAGTTGTATGTATTGGCGAGCTGTTCCACACCCCGCGCATAACTCGAATACGTATGGAAAACCTCGCCGGCAGCGTCCTTGTAGAAGACGCTGATACCGTGCGATTCCTCGGTCGGATACTCCAGCAGGCCGTAGTTGTAAGTCGCCGTGTTGTTGGCAACCTCCTCCGGTGTGTGCGAGGCCTGGAAGTCGTAATTGAAGTCGCTGCCGTGCGAGGACACCCAGTCGAACTGCCAGCCCATGCGACGTCGGAACGGCGCGATCTGCGCATATGGCGCGCGTGACACGGCCATGACTTTCACATCGCGCTGTTTGAGATGAATCATGGCGCTATCGATATGGTCGGCGAGGAACGAACAGCTCGGGCAGCCTTCCTTCCAGCCGGGCCCCAGCATGAAGTGATATGTCATCAACTGACTGTAGCCGTCGAACAGCTCGGCCAACGCGCGCCGACCCTGCGAGCCCTCGAACACGTACGGCTTGTCGATCCGCACCCACGGCAGGCGGCGCCGCTCGGCGCTCAGCCGATCGCGCAGGTAAGTCAGCTCCTTTTCCTTTTGCAGCAGCTGCTTGCGAGCTGCCAGCCACTCGTCTCGGGATACGATTCGGTTATTCTTCATGACACGGCTCCGCTGGCTGTCCGGGGTTGATGCTCCAAGGACGAGCGGGCGGCGGCGATTTCGACAATGGGGCCGGAATATCTTCGAGCGCCGACGATGATCTACACGGTAGGCCACTCCAATCATCCGCTGGGGCATTTCCTCGCCCTGTTGCAAGGGCCGGGGGTGACGCTGCTGGCTGACGTGCGATCAACGCCTTACAGCCGGTTCAACCCACAGTTCCGGCGCGATGCGCTGACGGCCGCGCTGGCCGAGCACGGCATCGAGTATTTGTTTCTAGGCGAGGAGCTCGGCGCGCGTAGCAAGGATCGGGCGTGCTATGAGGATGGCCGGGTCAGCTACCGCAAGTTGGCGGCGAGCGATCTGTTCCGACAGGGCATTGAACGGCTGCTCTCCGCCGCCGAAACGCACACGGTGGTCATCATGTGCGCCGAGAAGGATCCACTGGATTGTCACCGCACGATACTGGTCGCTCGCGAACTGGTCAGGCGCGGCGAGCCGGTCGCGCACATCCTGGCCAGCGGCGAGGTCGAGTCGCACGATCGAGTCATGCAACGCTTGCGTGAGAAGCTGAAGATCGAGCCGCAGGATTTGTTTGGCGACGACGTGAACGAGCGAGCCTATGACCTGCGCGGCCAGCAGATCGCGTATGTCGACCCGAAGGCGGCGCGCACCTCGAGCTAGTGCTTGCGTTTCTTTCCCTCTTCCATCAGCTTGTCCAAGTGCGTGCGAATGTGCGCCGCCTCCGCCGCGGTGTTGGCCAGTGAAATCGCCTTGTCGAACGAAACACGCGCTTCATCGTTGCGGTTGAGCTGCATCAACAGCCCGCCGCGCAGTCCATGGAAATGGAAGTAGCCCGACAATGCCGATGCCAGCGGCTCGATCATCTCCAGTGCTTTGGCCGGTCCATCGCATTTCATGACCGCCACCGCGCGGTTCAAGGTCACAACCGGCGAAGGCTGGACCGTTTCCAACAGCGCATACAAGCGGTCGATCTCGTGCCAGTTCGTATCCTCCGCTCGCGGCGCACGCGCATGCACGGCCGCGATCGCTGCTTGAATCTGGTACGGGCCCGGCTGTTGCAACCGGACGGCCTTGTCGAGCAGCGCGAAAGCTTCCGCAATCATCTCCCGCCGCCACAAACGCCGATCCTGATCTTCCATCAGCACAATGTTTTGATTGGCATCGAGCCGCGCCGGCGCACGCGCGTGCTGCAACAACAGCAGCGCATTGAGCCCCATGATCTCGGGATCGCCGCGAAATAAACGCAGCAGCAAGCGAGCGAGCCGTATCGCCTCCTCGCACAGCGGCTCACGAATGTGCAACTCGCCGCCGCTCGCCGAGTACCCTTCGTTGAACAGCAGGTAGATCATCGCGGCGACAGTGGACAGGCGCTCTGCCCGCTCCACCGCGCCCGGAGTTTCGAACGGCACATCCGCTTGCGACACACGCCGCTTGGCGCGAGTGATCCGTTGTTCCATCGCCGACTCGCCGACCAGGAACGCGCGGGCGATCTCCTGCACCGACAGCCCCGATACGATGCGCAACGCCAGGGCGATCTGCTGATTCGCGGGGAGATCGGGATGACAGCAGACGAACAACAGCCGTAGCACGTCGTCGCGGTAGTCTTCGCTGTCCAGTCGGTCGGCCATGGCAGTCTCGGCATCGTCGGTGTCGGAGAGGATTTCCTCATCCGGCAATGCCTGCTGCTTGCTGCGTCGACGAGCCTCGTCGAGCGCGAAATTGCGCCCCACCAGGATCAACCACGCCGCGGGATCGCGCGGCGGTCCGTTGACCGGCCACTTCTGCAAAGCGCGGAGGCACGCTTCCTGAAAGGCCTCCTCCGCCGTCTCCAGATTTCGGAAGTAGCGCAGCAGTGCGGCCACGGCCTGGGGCCGCGCCGACGTCATCGCTGCATCTATCCAACCCAGATCAGTCATGGTGGTCGCTCATTGACCGCTCGCCGCTTCGCCCGCCAAGCCCGGCACACCGGGGTGGTAATACATCACCGGACGAATCTCCACGCAGCCCGGCTCGTGAACCAGCTCACGCGCCGCTGTGATGACTTCCTCCAGCGTTTCACAATCGAACAGATAGAAGCCGAGCATCTGCTCCTTGGTCTCCGCAAACGGGCCGTCCAGCACCATCATTTCACGGCCGCTACGGACGGTCGTCGCCGTGGTGGTGGGCATGAGGCGCGCCACGGGTCCGAGCTTGCCTTTGGCGGCGAACTTGGCCATGACGCCCTGGTGGTGTTGCATCACCGCCTCGTCCTTTTCTTTGGACCAGGCGCCGACGACGGCTTCGGAGTTGTAGCAAATGACCGCATACAGCATGTTTGGCTCCTTCGTGATTCAAGGACGAAGCAGTATGACGGATTCCGACACGGGTCGGCCGCGGCAGGCACAACAGGCGTGACAGCCCGACGACCGGGCCGGTGCGTTCAGTCAGGAGGGTTTATTCGCAGGCCACAGCCGCCAGCACGATGGGCAGCTCGTTGATCTTGGAAACGACCACGCGAAAGCCGTCCGCGGCCAGTTCCGCCGGGTCGAGCTCGATCTGGATCTGAAGATATTCGTCGCCGAGCCGCTCGCTCGCGACGCTGCGCGGGATGAGATTACGCGCCTGGAAGAATTGCAGCACCCGGACCAGGGAGCCCGGGTCCGCTTCCACCACCGCTTTGAGCCGCAGAGCTGCAGCATTGCCGACTTGCATGATCGATCGCCTCCGCTTCACCTGAATTCGCCATTCGCATCGACACCCCGGCATCCGCAGATGCCGGGCGGCGAATTTGAATTCCGATGAAACGGTGGGCGGTCACGTCAGAACATCGCTGCCTGGTGGAACGGTTAAGAGTGTAGCTCAGGTAGTTCGATGGCGGCTACGTGCAGTCGCCTCTGTAGCCATGGCCGGCGGTGCGGGCCTATTTCGAGCGCATTCCTGCAGCGGCCGAGCCTGGCGCGGGCCCGGAGCGAAGAGTTCGCTTTATATAAAGAGGAGCGTCTGCGGCACGCGAGCCGAGCGCAGCCTGTCCCACTCCGACGTGGATCGGGCGTCCTGCCCGATCCCTGAAGTCACGGTCCTTCAGGCCTTGCTCTTCTCCGGCAGCGCCACGGTGAACTCCAGCACCTCGTGTCCATCCTCTTTTTCCAGGTTCATCTGCACGGCGTCCGGATCGACGTTGATGTACTTGCGGATGACCTCCAGCAGCTCACGCCGCAAGGTCGGCAAGTAATCGGGCCCACCCCGGGTGGTGCGTTCCTGCGCGACGATGATGCGCAACCGCTCCTTGGCGACGTTGGCGGTCGGCTGGGCGCGGCGAAAAAATGCGAGCAATCCCATTCTCAACCTCCGAACATGCGGGCCAGGAAGCCCTTCTTGGGTTCGTCGAGGAACCGCAGGGGCAAGGTGTCACCCAACAGGCGCGCGACCGAGTCCTCGTATGCCTTGGACACGTCGCTCTGCTCGTTCAGGATCACCGGCGTGCCGGCGTTGGAAGCCGACAGCACATCCGGCGACTCCGGGATGACCCCGATCACGTCCAGCCCGAGAATCTCTTTCACGTCTCCGACGCTCATCATCTCGCCGGTGGCGACCCGGCGCGGGCTGTAGCGGGTCAGCAGCAGGTGCTCCTGCACCTTGCCGTCGCCCTTCTCGGCTTTCTGCGTTTTGCTGGAGAGCAGGCCAAGGATGCGATCGGAATCGCGCACCGAGGACACTTCGGGATTCACCACCACGATGGCGCGATCGGCGTAGTACATCGCCAGGTGCGCGCCTTTTTCGATGCCGGCGGGCGAATCGCAAATGATGTACTCGAAGCCGTCTGCGATCAGCTCGTCGAACACCTTGCGCACGCCTTCCATCGACAGCGCTTCTTTATCGCGCGTCTGCGAGGCCGCCAGTACGAACAGCGAGTCGATGCGCTTGTCCTTGATCAGCGCCTGCTTGAGCGTGCAGTCGCCTTGGATGACGTTGACGAAGTCGTAAACCACGCGCCGCTCGCAGCCCATGATCAGGTCGAGGTTGCGCAAGCCGATATCGAAATCGATGACGGCGACCTTTTTGCCTCGGCGGGCCAAGCCGCATGCGACGCTGGCGGACGTGGTCGTCTTGCCGACGCCACCCTTGCCGGATGTCACAACGATGATTTCAGCCAAAGTGGCAGTCTCCCGGAAAATTGAAGTGGGAAGTGGAAGTTTTGGATTCGAGGGTTGGGACCGGCTGCGAGCGCACTTCAGCCACCGATGCGAGCGAAGCGCAGATCGTCGCCGTCCAGCCAGGCTTGCACGGGCTTGCCGGCAAGCTCTGGCGGCAAGGTCTCGAACACCCGGAACACACCGGCGATGGAGATCAGCTCGGCATGGAATTCCTGGCAGAACACGCGCGCGGTGACTTCGCCCCGGGCTCCAGCCACGGCGCGACCGCGCAGCGTTCCATAGATATGTACACAACCGTCGGCGATCACTTCGGCGCCGGCGCCCACCGTCGATGTCACGACCAGATCCGAGTGGCGCGCATAAACCTGTTGCCCGGAGCGAACCGGCTGATGCTGCATCAATGAGGGTGTATGCAGAACGGCCGGTTCCGGCGGTGGCGCGGGAGCCTTCGGTGGCGGCGCCGGTTCTTTTACGGTCGGCACCGGCGAGGCTTTGCCTTGTACGCGGAACTGCGTGAGCACCGGCACTTCGAGCGTACGAGCCAGCGCGTCCACGGCCGCGGTTCCATGCGCCAGTCCAACCGTCAGCATTCCGGCCCGGCGAACGGCGTCGAAAACATCGCGCATGTCACTGGTCGACGGTTCTTTCTCGAGCGCGCTCAGGTCCAAGCACACGGCGGTCCGTTCGAAAAAGTGGGGAGCGGCGGCGACGCGGCCGGTGAGCTCGTCGAGAATGGCGCCGGCGTCGGTGGTGCGAATGCGCACCTGCGCCAGACCCACCTGGCCAAAGCGGATTTCTACGGCTGGTTCTCGCGCAGCTTCGAGGGGTTTATTCATCACTTAGGTTCGCACGGGCCCGTGGGACTTTTGCCGGGCGAAGTGTAACGGATGCTGCGGCCGCTGCGTGGCCAGATGCAAACTGTCGTGCGGTATCGACAGCGGTTTTTTATATACCGAGGGAACGATGCGTGCCGTTGGTTCGTCATGCTTCGAGTTTCGATATTCCACGAGGATCACGGCCGGGGTTGGCCGTAAACTTTTCGAGGGCAGCGAAGCCCTTTTGCGCGAGGACGCACATGGCTGCACCGACGCCGCTGCTGTGGACCGGAGGCTGGGATTCCACCTTTCGGCTGCTCTCGCTGCTGCTCCGTGAGCAACGCGAAGTCCAGCCTTACTATGTCATAGACAGCCTGCATTATCGGCCGGCGGTGCCCGCCGAGCGCGAAGCGATGCGAGCCATCCGGCAGACGCTGTTGAAACGCCATCCCGAGGCAGCTGTCAGATTGGCCGACACCGTCGAATGCCGACTCGCGGACATCGACGCCGACACCGAGACCATGCGTTACTACGAGCGTTGCCTCGCCATCGGCTTCATCGGCGGTCAATACGAATGGCTGGCGCGTTATTGCCGCCAGCACGGCATCGAAGGCATGGAGCTGTCGATCCACCGGGACGACAAGGCTCGGGAGCTGCTTGCCGAGTTGATCGGCCCGAGCCGCGATCGACTCGATCCCCGCTTCGCCGGGGACTGCCGATATGAGCTGTTCAAATCGTTCCGCTTTCCGCTGTTCGATATGACCAAACGGCAGATGCAGGCCGAGGCGCGGGCCGGCGGCTTCGAAGATTTGATGCGAATGACCTGGTTTTGCCACAAGCCGCGACACGGCCAGCCCTGTGGCACCTGCAATCCCTGCATCTACACCATCGAAGAAGGCCTCGGCGAACGCGTGCCGTTGAGTGGACGGCTGCGTTATCACTTACGCGTCGTGCCTCGGCTGCGGCATTGGCTGGCGCGTCACCCCGATCTCTACATGCGAGTGCGCGGGTTGTATCGACGATTGCGGTCCGGCTCGGTCGGCGCTCCGGCGGCGGGAGCCTGAGCTTTCTGACAGCGGTTGACCGGTTTGTCGAGTAGTGTGGCGTCTTCCCGCTTTCCAGGAGACGTCGCAATGACTGCCACTCAAAAAGATAAAGCCGTTACCTTCCGGGCACTGCACGAGCAGCCCCGCGCCTTCGTCATCGCCAATGCCTGGGACGCGGGCTCGGCGCAGTTGCTGGCCGGGCTCGGCTTCCCGGCGATCGCCACGTCCAGCGCGGCGTCGGCCGGCACGCTGGGCCGACCAGACGGCAGAATCACCCGTGAGGAAGCGATTGCCCATGCCAAGGCGCTCTCGGACGCTGTGGATGTGCCGGTCTCGGCGGATCTCGAGAACGGCTTCGGCCATTCGCCACGCGATGTC
Organism: Steroidobacter gossypii; assembly: GCF_016801985.1. GTDB lineage: Bacteria > Pseudomonadota > Gammaproteobacteria > Steroidobacterales > Steroidobacteraceae > Steroidobacter > Steroidobacter gossypii. The sequence goes on from NZ_JAEVLS010000005.1 coordinate 703,826, forward strand.
GCCGAGACCATCCGGCTCGCCGCACAGGCCGGAGTGGCGGGCGGTTCCATCGAAGACCACACCGGCGACGCCAGCCGACCCATCTATGACTTCGAGCAGGCGGTGGAACGAGTGGCCGCCGCCGTCGAAGCTGCCCGGGCATTGAGCTTCCCGTTCACCTTGACAGCCCGTTGCGAAAACTTTCTGCACGGCCATCCAGACCTCGACGACACCATCAAACGCTTGCAGGCCTTCGAAAAGGCCGGCGCGGATGTGTTGTTCGCCCCCGGCCTTCCGGACCTGAAAGCCGTGCGCGCCGTGTGCTCGTCGCTGACCAAGCCGGTGAACTTCATGGTTGGCATCCCTGGCCGCTCGTTCAGCGTCGCCGAACTCCAGGACGCCGGCGTGCGACGAATCAGCCTGGCCACCTCGCTGCACCGGGCTGCCATGAGCGGGCTGTACCGCGCTGCCCTGGAAATCAAAGACCAGGGCACGTTCGATTTCTTGGACACCCTGGTCAGCTCCAAAGAGCTCGGCCGGTTCCTGCGCTGACGCAATCGCCATCAATGCCGCCGCATCTTCTTCAGCAGCTCGTGCAAGCGACCCTGCATCATGTGAGCTCTGGCCTCGTAGTAGCGCTCGGCCTTGCTCGCATCCGAGCTGCGTTTGGACGGCCGCTTGTTCCGCGGCGAAGTGCGGCGCCGGGTTTTCATGGCGCGGGCGATGTCGATGCCGAGCTCCAACGCGTCATCGCTGCCCAGGATGCCGGCCACCAGCATGACTCCGACTTGGGTGAATGCGAGCACCGGCCGGCGATCCAGTCGGCCGCGATCGTGCGCCTTGGATATTTTGAAGAACGCCGCCGGCTGCAAGCGCCACAACTTGCGGCCGACCTTCCCGTAGAACTTCGTCAGGCTGATGCCGAACAACGCCGCCAGATCCGAATCCTTGATCGTCTTGTAACCGCGAACGTTGACGATCAATGGCGCGATCGTGCTGGCGACCACTCGCCCGGTGTTACGCGCGACGGTCATGACAGCGCACCGCCGCGCGCCACTCGAGCTAGCGAGCGTTGCCTTCTTCGAGCACGTCGATGATTCGAATCACGAAACGCTGCTGGGTTTTGGTCAGCGATTGCAAGCGCTCCGCGTGTCGCATGGCTCGTGGCGACACCTTGCTCTTGGCAACGCGAACCGGCCGCGCCATGCCGACCAGCTCCTCGACCGAGATCAAGAACACGCGAGCGATCTTGGTCAGCAGCAGCACCGAGACGCGACGCTCTCCCAACTCGTATGCAAATACCGCTTGTTGCGAGACGCCGATGGCTCGCGCCAGTTCCGCCTGGGTCAGCCCACGAGCCTTGCGCAAGTTGGAGATGTGCGCACCGAGAGCTTTGAAGTAAGCACGACTTTCCTGCTTGATCACCATTCAACTTGCCCATGTTTGTTTTTTCCTCAAACATTCCAATCTCGCTTTGGCGGACCCGCTGGCAATTCCTTTAGAGGGGTCGGGCCTCATCCCACCATTTGTGATATCGAGACAAACGTTTCTCGATGTTTATTTTATGAAGCACGCGATGTCGCATTTGCTCCGTTAACGCGAATTTTCGACATCGTTGTCAGGTCAAAACGAACGATCTTGCGCAAACGACCTTCGCGCCTCGTACTGCGGCATTTATCGCGGAACGTAGTGGCTAAAGCAGGACGGCTTAAGCGGCGGGCAGTGGGCGATCCACTATGGCGTCGGCACGTGGAGCTCAGCGCAAGCAATCCCGCGGAGCTTCACAGGGATCGCGGCCTCGAAGATACTGCGGCTTCTTCCCGGCTCGAGGATGGCCAAAGTGAACGATCTGAGTTTCGGTGGGTTTCTGCTGCGGGCGTCGCTGTCGCTCGTGCTGGTGTTGCTCACCTTCAACCCCAGCGGCTACTCCTATGTTCATATGGTGTCCGACGGTTTTCCGAATGTGACCCCCGTGGAAGCCGTGCTTGGCATCCTGCTGCTGATCGGCTGGATCGTGTTCCTGGGGGCGACGCTCAAATCCATCGGATTGATCGGCATGGTGCTGGCATTCGCGCTTTGCGCCGCATTGATCTGGATGATCGTGTCGTGGGGCTGGGTCAGCTTGGATGACACCAACGCACTGACCTGGATCGGCCTGGTGATCCTGGCGCTGATCATGGCCATCGGGATGGCGTGGGCGCATCTGTACCGTCGCTGGACGGGACAGGCGACGGTCGACGAGGTCAAGGAGGGCCAGTGAGTCTCGTTAGATTCGGCCCCAAGCCCCTCCCGTGAACGGGAGGGGAAGAATGCTCCTATTCGACGTCACTCCGCGTTTTCGGCGGGCGTGGTCTTCCAGTAAACGGTGTAGCGCTGGTAGTCCAGTTCGTGGAACGGGCGCAGCGTTATCTCTTTGCGCGGCGAGGCGGTCGTCAATCCGAACGCGAGCGCTTCGCCGGGCAACCGGCTCAGGTTGGCAGCCAGCTGCTCCGGATCGCCACTGAGAGTCGGGACGGCGACGGACTCCGCTTTCAAGTTCGCACCCTGCTCTTTCGCATACGGTACGGTTGGGCCGTCCGGCGCCGGGCCCAAGTCACCCGCCAGAACGACGGGGCCATACACAAACGCAAACTGGTCCGAAGCGCCATGCAAGGGCTCGGTGCGAACCGACGTGGGGATGGTCACATCGAGCACGTCGCCTTTGTTCCATTTCCTCTGCACTGTCGCGTACCAACCCGGCTTGGTATCCAGATCGAGCGCCTTGCCATTCAATGTGAGCGTGGCATCGGCGCTCGCCCAGGAGGGAACGCGAACGCGCAAAGCCAACGAGCCGGACGGCGCCTTGGTAACTTTCAAGGTCGTGCGATTGCTGCGGGGATAATCCGTGTGCTGCTCCAACTCGAGCCCCCGCTCCTTCCAACGCAGTCGCGAGGGAATGAACAGATTCACATACAACGCATCCGACGCCTGGAAGTAAATCCCCGACCCATACTTGGTGTGATTCTCCATGCCGCTGCCGACGCAGCACCAGAACGAATCGTGCGGCGTGCTGTAGGTCTTGTAGTGGCCCGGTTTCATCGACATGAAATACGTGAACATCCCCTGCTTCGGCTCCTGCGAAGCGAGGATGTGGTTGTACAGCGCGCGCTCCTGGAAGTCCGCGTACTCGACTTGCTGCTTCCAGCCGAACAGCCTCTCGGTAAGGCGCAGCATGTTATAGGTGTTGCAGGTCTCGGCGGTCGCGGCGCTCAGATGTTCGGAAGCGGTTTTCGGTGAAAAGAAAAACTCACCCTCGCTGTTGCCACCGATCACCCAGGAATGATTGTGAACGACTGTCTTCCAGAAGTTCTCGGCGATCGGACGACCTTCCAATTGATTCGCGACTTCATAGCCGCGCGCCGCGCCGATGACTTTGGGGATTTGAGTGTTCGCGTGCTTGCCTGGCAGCTCGTCACGCCCGACGACCAGCGGATTCAGAATGGCGCGATGTTCGAAACGCTGCGCCGTCTGGAGATAGCGCGGGTCCTTGGTCAGCCCGTAGATATCGAACAGCACCTCACGCATGCCGCCATGCTCGACGCTCAGCATGGTTTGCAGTTGCTCCTCGTTCAGACCGGCCGTGACATCATTGACCCAATCGGCCAGACGTAGCGTGACCTGCTTGGCCTGCGTGCTCCCGCCCAGGGTCCAGGCATCTCTCAACCCGGCGAGGATCTTGTGCTGTGTGTACCAAGGGACCCAGCTACCGTCTTGGAAGAAGAAGCCGTCCTTCACGTCGATCTTGCCTTGTTTCAGGCCACGCAGGGTCGCCAGCTCCTTGGCAGGCAACGCGCCGACGTATCCATCGCCATAAACACGCTGCGCTTCCGCCATCTCCTTGATGATGTAATCGATGCGGGCTTTGAAGCGCTGGTCGCGGGTCGCTGCGTATTGCTGCGACAAGGCAGTGAGATAGTGACCGAGCGTGTGGCCAGCGATCCCTTGCGACTCCCAGCCGCCGTACAACTCGCCCTTCGGCTGCAGGCCCGCATATTTGCGCGTGTTGTGCAGCAGTCGATCCGCGTCGAGACTGAGCAGGTACTCGGCGTTGCGCTCCATGGCCTGTTTGAACGGGCTGTCGAACAACTCGACATCGCCCAAGCCGAACGCCGTCACCGGCGGGGTCGCGGCGTTCGCAGCCAGGCTCGCCACGGCCAGAGTCCCAAGCAATACGGATCGCAGCAGCTGCATGCATCACTCCTTACGCGGATTGGGTGACGATGACGTTCCAGGACAGTGGCTTCAGGCGTGCGCTGAGCACGCCGTTGGCGATGGCCACATCGGTTCGATCCTTCGGCGTCACCGCGTTCGGCGCCATCTTACTGTTGATGGCTTTGAGATCGGTGTGATGCAGCTCACTCGCGAACGACACCTTGCGCCCTTCGCCCAGACCGCGCAGTTCCACCTCGAGCTGCATATCGTCGGTGGTGCTGCGATTCAGCGCCAGGATGGTCACGGCGCCGGTCTCTTCGTCATGAATGACGCTCGACAACAGCAGCGCCGCGTCCGGATGCGTTTTGGTCGAGAACGTGTCGGTCTGCACCTTGGTGCGCAGGACCTGCCCGCGCGCATAGCGCGATGCCTGTGCGAACGGATGGAAAATGGTTTGGCGCCAGGCCGCGCCGCCGGTCTCGGTCATGATCGGACCGATCACGTTCACCAGCTGCGCCAGGCACGCCGCTTTGACGCGATCGGCGTTGTTGATCATGGTGATCAACGCCCCGCCCACGATCAGCGCATCTTCGAAGTTATAGATTTCTTCGATCAGCGGCGGCGCCTTGGGCCAGCCCGGCTTGCGCAGGTCGGCCGGCGTATGCGCCTTGTACCAGACATTCCACTCGTCCAGCGACAGCATGATGCGCTTGGGCGAGCGCCGCTTGGCGGCCACCGCGTCGCCGATGGCGGCGACTTCCTTGATGAAATAATCCAGGTCCTCGATGACCGTGAAATAGTCCTTGATGTCGTCCTTGTCGTTGCGGAAGTAGGCGTGCAGCGAGATGAAGTCCACCTCGTTGAAACAATGATCGAGCACTTCGTACTCCCACGCGCCATAGGTGGGCATGGCGCGCTGTGAGGAACCGCATGCGGCGAGTTGCAGATCGCTGTCGACCCAGCGCATGACCTTGGCGGTCTCCTGCGCGATGCGCCCGTATTCCTGCGCCGTCTTGCGACAGATCTGCCAAGGGCCGTCCATCTCGTTGCCCAGGCACCAGAACTTGATCCCGTGCGGCTGTTCGTAGCCGTGCGAACGTCGCAGGTCGGAGTAATGAGTGCCGCCGGGGTGATTGCAGTATTCGAGCAAGTGGCGCGCCTCGTCGGGACCGCGCGTGCCGAGATTCACAGCAAACATCGGTTCGACCTTGGCCGTGCGACACCAGGTGATGAACTCATTGGTGCCGAACTCGTTGGTCTCGGTGGAGCCCCAGGCCAGATCCAGGCGCGTCGGACGCTGATCCTTCGGACCGACGCCGTCCTCCCAGTTGTAGCCGGACAGGAAGTTGCCGCCGGGGTAACGCACGATGGTGGGACCGAGCTCGCGCGTCAGCTCCAGCACGTCCTGCCGGAATCCGTCCTTATTGGCAGTGGGATGGCCGGGCTCGTAGATGCCGCCATAAACACACCGCCCCATGTGCTCGACGAAGGTGCCGAAGACACGCCGGTCCAGCGCGGAAATGACAAAGTCGCGATCGACGACGATACGGGAAGTCAGCATGGAAAGGTCCAGGTGGGCTGCGATAGGAGGTTACAGAACATGGAAGAGCAGATCGTTGACCCGATGCTCGGCATCTGCCAGCGCGGCGTCGACGGGCTTGTGGCCGGTGATGGCGGCGGACATCTCCTCGCCGATGATGTCCTGCACGGGATACTGACGTTGCACGCTCGAGGGCAACGTCATGCCCGTGGATGAGAGCTTCGCAATCTCGCTGCGATGAGGCAGTGCGTTGAAGCGCTCGCTTTGAATCACCGCTTGGATGGACGGCAGGTGTCCGGTTCGCGACCACTCGTAATCGTGATCGGCGAGAAACCTGAGCAGTCGGAACACAGCCTCGCGCTGTTGGGGCGTGCGCTCCTTGGCCGGCATCACCCAGGCGTGGCCGTCGATGTACGTCGCATCGCGCCCGGGATAGAGCTGCGGGAATGGCACGACCGCGTAGCCGTTGGACAGCGGCCGGTCGGGCCTGCGCGACTCCGCCTCGAAGTCGCCGATCAGCCACGTGCCGACGATGAAGATACCGCCGGCGCCATTGATGAAAGCGTTGGTGGAGGCCGCGTAGTCCAGATTCTTGGTGGTCAGGTCTTCGACATAGATCTGCCGGAACAATTCCAGCACGCGCTTGGCTTCGGGCGTTTGCAGCTGGATCCGCTGCGGCTCCGGAAAGATGTCCGCGTTCTGCTGCATCAGCAAGGTGTACAGGTTGCGCGAATATGAGGCTCGCTCGATCGCAAGGGTCTGCACCAGATACGGCTTGCCGGTCGCCTGTTTGAAGCGTCGCGCATGCTCCAGCAACTCCTCGGGACTGCGCGGCAGGATGGGCTTGCCATCCTTTACCAGTCCGGCTTGCCGGAAATAGTTCATGTTGACGTGCCACAGCGGCGCCCAGTTATCGATGGGCAGACCGTAAATCTCGTTTTGTATGCTGACGCCGGCCAGGCTTGCAGGCGTGAAGCCCTGCGGATCCACGCCGACGGCGCGCAGCTCTTTGCCGAGCGGCTCGATCAACGCTCGAGATTGGTAATCCGGAATCGCCGACAAGTGCATGGTCACCAGGTCAGGCGGATCGCCGGCCGCGAGCTGCGCCGACAACTGGTTATATCCGGGCCAGGCCACCGGGCTGACGCGCACTTTTACGTCCGGATTCTCCGCGCCGAATTTGTTGATCAGCGTGGTCATGATGCCGCACTCGCCTTGGGCCGCTGCGACGTCGGTGCGATCTCCATACTGAGCTGCGCAGGTACCGAAGAACCGCTGCACGACGATCTCGTTCGGCGCCTGCTGTACGCCACAGCCGGCGAGTACGAGGCAGCTCAACAGTGTCGCGAATGCGCGCTTCACGTTGCCGCTCCGGAGACTGCCCGCACGATGTATTTCTGAAAGAACATATAAACGATCAGGACGGGCACGAACGCAAACACCGCTTGCGCCATCAGGTAACCGAGACCGGCCGACTCGGCGAAGTTCTGCTGCGTGGAGGCGATGCCGACGGTGAGCGTGTACATCTGCGGATTGGTGCCGGACACCATGGGCCACCAGTAATCGTTCCATGCGTGCAGGAACGTGAAGATGCCGAGCGTCGCCTGCGCCGGCAGTGTCATGGGTAGCAGCACGCGCCAGAAGATCTTGAAGCGCGATGCGTTATCGAGCATGGCCGCTTCGTCGATCTCGGTGGGAATGGCCTTGAAATACTGGGTCATCAGGAACACGCCAAAGGGCGCCGACATGCCCGGCAGCATCAAGCCCGCATAGGTGTTGTGCAGATCCAGATCGCTGAACAACTGGTGCCGCACCAGGATCACGGCCTGCTCCGGAATGGCCAGGCCGAACAGCACCAGCACGAAAATCACGTTGCGACCGGGAAAATCCAGACGCGCGAAGCCATAGCCCGCGAGCGAGGCCAGCACCAGCACCCCCAAGCTCATGCCGAACGACACGATGATGCTGTTGAGCAGCCAGCGGAACACGCCCGAGCCGATCAAGATGTCGTAATAGTTCGTGAGCGTCCACGGCGCGCGCAGCACCGAGTTGGTGTCGATCAGCAACGCCTGATTGGTTTTCAACGACAGGCCGACCGCCCACAACATGGGCATGATCATGACGATCGCCAGCGCAATCGTCGCCCCCAGGATCAGACGATCGCCGAAGCCCCTACCCACCGTTCCCGAGGCGAACTGCGCGCTCATCAGAACGCCTCCTTGCGACGCGCGATCAGGTACTGCGCGAACGCGGCCATGGCGATGAAGGCGAACAGGATCTGACCGGCGGCGACCGCGTAGCCCACGTCCCAGCGAGTGAAGCCGACCTCGAACAGGAACAGCACCATCGGCCGCGACGCGTTGTTCGGCCCGCCCTGAGTCATCAGGTACGCCTGCCCGAACAGCTGGAATTGCAGCACCACCTCGATGATCAGCACCAGCGCGAAAGTGCGCCGGATCGAAGGCAGCGTCACGCTCCACAGCGTCTTCCAGCGCCCGGCATTGTCGAGCGCCGCGGCTTCATACAACTCGCGCGGCACCTGCTGTAACGCCGCCAGGAACAACATCATGGGCAGCCCGATGCACCACCAGATGGTGGTGATGGCGATGGCGGGCAAGGCCAGATCCGCATCGTTGAGGAAGGCCACCGGCTGGCGTCCGAATGCTTCCAGCACATTGGCGAGAAATCCGCCCTCGGGCGCGAACACCACCTTCCACAGCAGCGTCACGATGGTTACGGACAGCACCGACGATGAGAAGAACACGCCTCGCAGGATCGCCGCCGTGCGCGTCTGCCGATTCAACGCCAACGCCAGCCCCAAGCCGATGATCGCCAGCGCCGGCACCGTCAACAGAATGAAATAAAAGGTGTTGCCGACCGCGCCGAGGAACACCTGGTCCTGTAACAGACGCGAGAAATTCTCGAGGCCGACGAAGCGGCGCCCGCCGAACAGGTCCGCCTTGTGCAGGCTCAGCCAGAAGCCGGCAAACAGCGGATAAACCAGCAAGGTCACGTACAGAAACAGGTAGGGCGCCACATACAACAGGTGGCTCCAGCGACTCTGATGCGCGCCGGCGCACGCCGGCTGCACCCGAGCCTGGCCCAGATCGCTGAGCTGACCCGCCGCCGCGCTCACGTCAGGACCCCACGTCCGCCACGGCGTGATGACCGCGATCCTGATCGTCGAACAAATGCGCGCAGGCTCCGTCGAACTTCACACCGACCGAGTCGTTGAGCGCGACGCGGCTGGTGCCTGCGTCTTCTGCAACCACGGTCGTGCCATCCGACAGCCGCACATACACCAACGTTCGATCGCCCAAGCGCTCCACGAACTGCGCGACGCCCGCGGTATCGCCCTGCTCGGCCCCGCAAATGCGTAACGACTCGGCGCGAATGCCGAGCTTGAATGCTTTGGATCCTGGCAGAGATGCCTGCTCGATCCTGGTAGGAATGGTCACCCCGTCCGGCAAACGAGCCGAGACGAAACCATTCGGCCCGTCGGTCAGCTCGACCGGCGCGAAATTCATCGCCGGCGTGCCCACGAAACCCGCGACGAACGCGGTCGCCGGCCGCGAGTAGATCTCCATCGGCGTGCCGATCTGTTCGATCTTGCGGTTGTTCATCACCACGATGCGATGCGCGAGGGTCATCGCTTCGACTTGATCGTGCGTAACGAAAATCATGGCCGCCTCGACGCGCTGATGCAGCTGTGCGATCTCGATTCGCGTGCGCACGCGAAGCGCAGCGTCGAGATTGGACAGCGGCTCATCGAACAGGAACAGATGCGGCTCCTTGACGATCGCGCGACCGATGGCCACCCGTTGCCGCTGACCGCCCGAGATCTGGCCCGGCTTGCGCTCGAGCAGATGCTCGATCTCGAGCATCCTGGCGGCAGCGGCGACGCGCTTGTCGATCTCGGCGGTCGGCATCCGCACATTGCGCAACCCGAAGGACATGTTCTCCCGCACTGTCATATGCGGGTACAAGGCGTAATGTTGGAACACCATCGCGACCCGACGCTCGCCCGGGGCGAGCTGATCGACGCGTCGATCGCCAATCCAGATCTCGCCGGCGTCGACCGACTCGAGCCCCGCGATCATTCGTAACAGAGTCGACTTGCCGCAGCCGGACGGGCCCAGGAACACCATGAACTCGTGCGGCCGGATGCTCAGCGACACATTGTCGATGACGGTGGCCGCGCCGAAGGTCTTGATGAGGTTTTTGAGTTCGATGCCGGGCATGAGAACCGACTGATGACAGATGACTGATGAAGGGTCAGAGCACGACCGGCCAGCCGTCGGCCGTCCACTCGATGGGCGCGATACGCAGCGTCGCGCGACCGTCATGTTCGGCGTCGTAGGCGTGGTACACGAGATAATCGCGACCGCCATCGCGAAGCACGGCCTGATGGCCGGGGCCACGGAATCGCCGATCGCCTCGGAGCACGACGGTGCCAAAGCCGTCCATTTGTGACTTACCATCGCGACCGACATACGGGCCGAGCACATCGCGCGACCGTCCGACCACGATATAGTACGAGCTGCTCGCGCCTCGACAGCAGTAGTCGAACGACGTGAACAAATAGTAGTAGCCGTTGCGCTCGATCAGGAAGGGCGCTTCGATGGCGGCCGGTGCGTTCTCCGGTGCGGGCCGCGATGCCAGCGAATATTTACTCCGGTCGTTCGGCAACCGCTTGCCGGTGGCGGGGTCGAGCGGAAACATTTTGATGCCGCTCCAGAAACTGCCCAGGCACAGCCAGTGCTTGCCGTCCCGGTCGATCAGGTGATTGGCGTCGATGGCGTTGAAATCGTCACCGCGCTGGGACTCCACCACCGGGCCCCGGTCCTGCCACTTGAAGTCGCTGGAATCTCGATCCAGAGTCGGGGTGGTGGCGAGCCCGATGACGGACCGGTTCGAGCCGAAGGTCGAGCACGAGTAGTACAGGTGATACAAACCATTGAAGTATGCGATGTCGGGCGCCCACACACCGCGAACGCCGGGCACCGCGAGCTGCGCCCATTGCGGAATGGACTCGAACACGCGGCCGTGGAGTGTCCAGTGCACCAGGTCCTTGGAGGTCCGCCACGGCAGCAGGCCGGTCGGATCGTGAGCGTGCCCGGTCGAGAACAAATGGTAGGTGTCGCCCTGCCTGATGATGCAGGGGTCGTGCACGGGCGCGAGATCGCCACCGAGTCTGTCGTTCAGAGGAGCCGGCGTTTGGGCGTCAGTCGCCGTGCTCCGGCCAAGGGTCGGCAGGCTGAGCGTGGTGCCCATTAGAACGGAAGCGCGCAACAGGGCGCGCCTTTGTACAGTCGCACTCAGCACGTGCTTCCCGCCACGTGGCCGCTGGTATTCATCCCCCTACCCCCGGTAATCCACTCTAGCTTGAACGATATAACTCAGACAATTTCATGTTAGCGGCTTTCGATTTGTCAGGCAAATCATATGAACCCTGCGAATCCGCAGGCGGCGTGCGTAAACTACTGGCCTGACGCTTGGGCGACCGGCGCTATCCGGGGCCGGCGTTTGAGGGAGCGATTGATGTCGAACAAGAAGTCCTTGGCCGCGAGGGCCAACGCGAAGGCGCGCCGCAAGTCGCTGCGCCTGCATGGAACCATCGCGCGCGATCTGGGGGTGCTGATCGTCTCGGGCCGTTACAAGCCTGGCGACATCCTCAACGGCGAGATCGATGCGAGCGATCGTTTGCAGGTCTCGCGCACGGCGTATCGCGAGGCAGTGCGCATCCTCGCCGCCAAAGGCCTGGTCGAGTCGCGGCCCAAAGTCGGCACGCGAGTGAGCCCGCAAGCGCGCTGGCACATGCTCGATCCTGATGTGCTGTCGTGGATTTTCGAGTTCGAGCCGGACGACACGCTGCTGTCCAACCTGTTCGAGCTGCGCAAGATCGTCGAGCCGGAAGCGGCGGCGCTGGCGGCCATGCGCCGCACCGACGAAGAACTGGAAATCATGGAAAAGGCGCTGCAAGGCATGGCCACGCATACGCTGGCCAGCGAGGCGGGACGCCTCGCCGACCAGGAGTTCCACTCGGCCATGCTGCGCGCGAGCGGCAATGCCTTCATCGTGTCTTTGACCAGCGGGGTCGGCGCGGCGGTATCGTGGACCACGATCTACAAACAACGCCAGAACCCACTGCGTCGCGACCCGATCCCGGACCACCAGAAGGTGTTCGAGGCGGTCAAAGCTTCTGATCCCAAGGCCGCGCACGCCGCGATGTTGAACCTGGTCGAGCTTGCGCAGTTGGATACCACCAACTCGCGCAAGCCCAGGACCAAGGCCGCTAGCTCAGCCAGAAGCTGAAGTACACGTACAGCCCGACCACCAGGGTCAGGATGAGGGTGGCCAGGACCTTGTTGCCGGTATCCCAGCTGCGGCTGATCTCTTCGCCATGCAGCTCGCGGATAGAGCCGTAAGTCAGGCCTTTGATCTGCGCTTCCTGCGGCGGCGGGCTGGTGAGCGAGCCGACGATCATCAAAATCGCGCTCAGCACGAACAGAATGCCGGTGGCATACAGGAAGTTGAAATCGCCGATGGCGGCGAGCCACGCCGGGTCCGCGATCTTGTTGGCGCCAAAGAATGCCTGGCAGGTGAGCTTGAACATGCCGAGCACGAAGCCGCCGCCGAGCGCCCACACTGCGCCGCGCCCGTTCAAGCGTTTCCAGAACAGCCCAAGCAGAAACACCGCGGTGATCGGCGGCGCGAGATAGCCCTGCACGCTCTGCAGATACTGATACAAGCCGCCGCCGGAGATGACCTTCATCACCGGAATCCACAAGATGCCAAGCACCACCACCACGGTCGTGGCGATACGGCCGACCGTCAACAGATGCCTCTCCGACTGGCCGGGCCGCAGCTTTTCGTAGATGTCGACCGTGAACAGCGAAGCGCTGGAATTGAACAGCGACGCCAGCGAGCTCATCAACGCCGCAAGCAGGCAGGCGACGATCAGCCCGCGCACCCCGGAGGGAAGCAACGTGGTCACAAGCGTCGGGAACACGGTGTCGCCGTCGATGACCGACACGCCATCGACCATCTTCATCGGCAGCTGCAACAGTCCCTTCTGATGTAACGCCCAGCCGATCATGCCGGGCACCAGGAAGATCAGCACCGGCCAGACTTTCAGCAGGCCGCCGAACAATGCGCCACGCCGCGCCGACTGCAGATCCTTCGCGGACAGTGCACGCTGCACGATGTATTGATCGGTGCACCAGTACCAGATGCCGATGATGGGCGAGGCAATCAACACGCCCAGCCACGGGAAATCCGGATCGCTCAACGGGCGCCACAACGCGAACTGCGTGGCGTTGCTGCTGGCTGCGCTCACCAATTCGCTCCAGCCCGCGCCGACACCGGCGCCGTCGCCGAGCTTCATGAGCCCGGTCCAGGTGATGACGAACGAGCCAAACAGAATGATCACCGCCTGCGGCGTCGCTGTCGCCATGATGGCTCGCATGCCGCCGAAGACCGTGTAGATGCCGGTGAGGATCACGGTGGTGAACGCGCCGACCCAGAAAGCGTTGTCGCGTGAGCCGAAGGTGTCCGGCAGCAGCGCCTGGAACACGATCGCGCCGGCGAACACCGTGACGCTCACCTTGGTGAACACATACGCAACCAGTGACACCACCGAGAGAATGGTGCGCGCCCGCGCGTTGAAGCGGCGCTCGAGAAACTCCGGAATCGTCTGCACGCCCGACTTGTAATAGAACGGCACGAAAAAGCCGGCGAGCAGGATCAGCACCCAGGCGTGCAATTCCCAGTGCGCCATGGCCATGCCGGTCGAGGCGCCCTGCCCGGCCAGTCCGACGATGTGTTCGGAGCCGATGTTGGAAGTGAAGATCGAGGCGCCGATGGTGATGAAACCGGCGTTGCGCCCGGCCAGGAAGTAATCGACGGCGTCCTTCTGATGTCGGCCATACCACCACGCCAGTACACCGATGACGGTGAAATACAGCGCGATGACGACCCAGTCCAACCCGGTCAGATATGAATTTTGCACCTATGCACCCCTGCTGTTGTTGAGCGGCCTTGTTCGATGTTGGCGCGAGTGAGTTAATGCCACGGCGGCGCGGCCCCCTGCCACGCCCGCAACGGCAACCATCGTCATTTCCCCGCCCGCGACCGCAAGGCCACAGCTGGGGAAGCGCCCATGGTAACGCTACCTTAAACTCAAGACAGTCCCAGCCGAGCTACGGCGATTGCCCGCCACGGTGCAACTGGGATATTGTCTGAGTATATCAACGGTAAAAAGTTTACGCGGAGAATCTCCCATGCCTCTGACCGGTCAGCTATTCATAGGTCGCGAACGCGTCGCGACCGCCCAAAGCTTTCGCGCATACAACCCCACCACGGCGACGCATCTGGAGCCGGCATTCAGCTCGGCCGGCGCGGCCGAAGTAGAGCGCGCCTGCCAACTGGCCAGCGAAGCTTTCGATCAGTACCGCGCTCTGGACAGCGAAACCCGCGCCAAATTCCTCGAGACTATCGCGGATCGCATCATGGCGCTGGGCGACGAACTGCTCGAGCGTGGCCATGCGGAGTCCGGTCTGCCGGTCGCGCGCCTCACCAACGAGCGCGGCCGCACTGTCGGTCAGCTGCGTCTGTTCGCCGATGAGCTGCGCAAAGGCGGCTGGCAGGGCGTGCGCATCGATCCGGCGATGCCGGATCGCAAGCCGATGCCGCGCGCGGACCTGCGCCAGCGCAAGATTCCGCTCGGCCCTGTGGTGGTGTTCGGCGCCAGCAACTTCCCGCTCGCATTCTCCGTCGCCGGTGGCGATACCGCTTCTGCGCTGGCGGCCGGCTGTCCTGTGATCGTCAAAGGTCACTCGGCGCATCCGGGCACCAGCGAGCTGGTGGCGTCGGCCATCGTCGAAGCCGTCGCTCAGTGCGGCTTGCATCCGGGGGTGTTCTCGCTGTTGAACGGCGACAAGCGCGACCTGGGCGCGGGCCTCGTTGCCGATCCTCGCATCAAGGCCGTGGGCTTCACTGGCTCGCGCGGTGGTGGCACGGCGCTGATGAAGATCGCGCAGTCCCGGCCCGAGCCGATTCCGGTGTACGCCGAGATGAGCAGCATCAATCCGGTGCTGTTGATGCCCGGTGCGCTCGCCGCTCGCGCCGAAGCGCTTGGCAAGGAATTCGTCGCCTCGCTCACGATGGGCGCCGGGCAGTTCTGCACCAACCCTGGCCTGGTGTTCGCGCTCGAAGGCCCGCACGTCGAAACGTTCATCGCCTCTGCCAGCGCCGCTCTCGGCGGCTCGCCGCCGCAGGTGATGCTCACCGCGGGCATCTATGACGCGTATCAGAAAGGCGTGGATCGCCTCGCCGCCAACAAGTCGGTGAAGACCATCGCGCGCGGGGCTGACGCTCCGGGCAAGAACTGCGGCCGTGGCGCGCTGTTCTCGGTCAACGCAAAAGAACTGCACCCGGAGATCATGGAAGAAGTCTTCGGCGCCTCGTCGGTCCTCGTTCGCTGCGCGAACGAGTCGGAGCTGATCGACGCGCTGGAAAAGATCGAAGGTCAGCTCACCGCGACACTGCATGTCACCGAAGAAGACTACGCGCTGGCGGCGAGCATCATGCCCACGCTGGAGCGCAAGGTCGGTCGCATTCTCGCCAACGGCTGGCCCACCGGCGTGGAGGTTTGTCACGCCATGGTTCACGGCGGCCCGTACCCGTCGACCTCGGACGGTCGCACCACTTCGGTGGGCACGCTTGCGATCGAACGTTTCCTGCGTCCGGTGTGCTACCAGGACATCCCTGACGCGTTGCTGCCGCACGTGTTGCGACGGGGCAATCAATCTTCCCTGCCGCATCGACTCGACGGCGTCTACAAGACCGGAGCTTAATGATGAGTTTGCGTTTGATACAGGTGCGCGCTGCAGACGGACAGCGCGGTGTCGCCGCCATCGGTGACGACGGCGTCGCTCGGAAAGTGAAAGGTTTCGCCAGCACGTACGAGCTGGCGCAGGCCGCACTGAAGAATGGCGCGACGTTGGCCGCCACCGTGGCCGCGAACCTTGCCGACGAACGTTTGGATCTGGCGGAGCTGCAGGCGTCCAAGCGCCTGCTTGCTCCCATCGATCACGCGGACCCGGCACACCTGTATCTGACGGGCACTGGCCTGACGCATCTCGGCTCGGCCGAAGGTCGCGACAAGATGCACAAGGCTGCCGCCGGCGGCACGCTCACCGATTCCATGCGGATGTTCAACATGGGCCTGGAAGGCGGCAAACCCGCCGCCGGCCAGGTCGGTGTGCAACCCGAATGGTTCTATAAGGGCGACGGCTCCTGCGTCGTCGGCACGGGCGAGGCTCTGCCCTCGCCCGACTTCGCACTTGACGGCAGCGAAGAGCCGGAGATCGCCGGCATTTATCTCATCGACGCCGCGGGCAATCCGCGGCGGCTCGGCTTCTGCCTCGCCAATGAGTTCTCGGATCACATCACCGAGCGTGGCAACTATCTGTGGCTGGCGCATTCGAAGCTGCGTCATGCGGCGCTCGGCGCCGAACTGCTGGTGGGCGACCTGCCGGCCGACGTGCGCGGCATGAGTCGAGTCATTCGCGATGGCAAGACGCTGTGGGAAAAGCCGTTCCTCACCGGCGAAGCCAACATGTCGCACACCATCGCGAACCTCGAGCATCATCATTTCAAATACGGCTTGTTCCGCCGGCCGGGCGACGTGCACGTGCATTTCTACGGCACCGCCACGTTGTCTTTCTCGGAAGGCATCCAGACACGTGAGGGCGACGTGTTCGAGATCCACGCGCCGCCGTTCAGCCTGCCGTTGCGCAATTCTCTGCAGCGTGTGGAGTCGCCGGCTGCAGGCGTGAAGGCGCTGTAACTCATGAGCCCGATCAAACTGGCCATCGTCGGCTTGGGCAAGATCGCGCGCGATCAACATCTGCCCTCGCTGGCCGCCAACCCCAACTATCAGCTGGTGGCCGTCGCCAGTCCGAACAACAAGCTCGATGGCGTGCCCAGCTATCCCGACATCGAAACCCTGTTGCGCGAGCAGCCGGGCATCGAAGCGGTTTCGCTGTGTACGACGCCGCAGGTTCGATATGACATCGCACGCTATGCGCTGGAACAAAACCGGCACGTGATGCTGGAGAAGCCGCCGGGCGCGACCCTGAATGAAGTGGCGGCCTTGATGGACCTGGCGCAGCAGCGTCAGCTTGCATTGTTTGCAACGTGGCATTCGCGTGAAGCCGCGGCAGTCGAGCCGGCGCGCGATTGGCTGGTTGGACGCACGATTCGCAAGGTGCAAGTGACGTGGAAAGAAGATGTGCGCGTGTGGCATCCGGGGCAGGCCTGGATCTGGCGCGCCGGCGGGCTCGGTGTGTTCGATCCCGGCATCAACGCGCTTTCCATCATCACGCGCATCCTGCCGCAGCCCGTGGTGCTCAAGGACGCCGAGCTGTTCTTCCCCTCCAATTGTGAAACGCCGATTGCGGCTCAGCTGAGCCTGCAAGGTCCGGGCGGACTGCCGGTGCGCGCGGACTTCGATTTCCGCCAGACCGGCCCGCAGAGCTGGGACATCGACATCGACACCGACGACGGTCATCTGCGGCTCGCCAAGGGCGGCTCGGAAATGTTCGTCGACGGCAAGCCGACGGTCCAGGCGCCGGATCGCGAGTACGCCAACCTGTACGCGCGTTTCGCACCGCTGGTTCGCGAGCGTCGCATGGACGTCGATCTCGCAGCATTCCGTCTGGTCGCCGACGCTTTCATGTGCGGCCGACGCTCCATGGTCGATCCCTTCATCGAATAGAGGACAACAAGATGCCGATTTTCAAGGGGGCTTTACGCCTGACCGCCGCGTTCGGTCTGGCGACGCTCGGTTTGGTTCCTTTTGCCGCGGGCGCGGCCGAATCGGTCGCGGTTTCCGTGACCATCCAGGCCGACAAGCCTGGCGCGAAGATCGATAGAAACATTTACGGCCAGTTCGCCGAGCACCTCGGCCACGGCATCTACGAAGGCATCTGGGTCGGCGAAGACTCCTCGATTCCCAACACTCGCGGCTATCGCAACGACGTGGTCGCAGCGCTGAAGAAGTTGAAAGTGCCGGTGGTGCGCTGGCCCGGCGGCTGCTTCGCCGACGAATACCACTGGCGCGACGGCATCGGCCCGCGCGACAAGCGGCCGACCAAAGTGAATACGCACTGGGGCTACGTGGAAGAGCCGAACTCGTTCGGCACGCACGAGTTCCTGGACTTCGCCGAATTGATCGGGGCGGACGCTTATGTGTCCGGCAACGTCGGCTCGGGCACTCCGCAGGAGATGGCGGATTGGGTCGAATACATCACCTCCGACACCAACTCGACGCTGGTCCAGGAACGTCGCAAGAACGGTCGTGAGAAGCCTTGGAAGCTGCCCTACTTCGGCGTGGGCAACGAGACCTGGGGCTGCGGCGGCAACATGCGGCCGGAGTTCTTCGCCGACCTGTACAAACAGTTCCAGACCTTCGTCAAGGCGCCGCGCGACAACCGCCCCTTGAAAATCGCTAGCGGCGCGAACGTGGATGACTATCACTGGACCGAAGTGATGATGTCGCAGGCGGTCAAGCACATGAATGCTTACTCGCTGCACTACTACACCTTCCCCGGCCGCTGGGAGAACAAGGGCCCGTCCATCGGCTTCACGGAAGATCAGTGGGCCTCCACTCTCAGCCATGCGCTGCGCATGGACGAGCTGGTGACCAAGCATTCGGCCATCATGGACAAGTACGACCCGGACAAGAAGGTCGGACTGTACGTCGACGAATGGGGCACCTGGTACGACCCGGAGCCGGGCCGCAATCCTGGCTTCCTGTATCAGCAGAACACGCTGCGCGACGCATTGGTCGCTTCACTGACCCTGGACATTTTTCATCGGCACGCCGATCGCGTGAAAATGGCGAACATCGCGCAGATGGTGAACGTGCTGCAGGCGATGATCCTCACCGACAAGGAGAAGATGGCGCTCACGCCGACGTATCACGTGTTCGAGATGTACATCCCGTTCCAGGATGCGACGTCGCTGCCGGCCGATGTGAAGGCGCCCACATATCAGCGTGGCGAATTCTCTTTGCCTCAGGTGTCTGTGTCCGCTGCGCGTGACGCGTCCGGCAAGCTGCACATCGCTTTCACCAACGTCGACCCGAATCGGGGCGCTGCCGTTTCGACCAAGATCAATGGTGCGGCTTTCAAGTCCGCGACCGGCCGCATTCTCACCGCGTCCGCGCTTGATGCTCGCAACACAGTCGATAAGCCGGAGGCTGTGAAGCCGGCGCCGTTCAAGGCTTCGAAGAAAGGCAACGAACTGCGTGTCGATCTTCCGCCGAAGTCGGTAGTAGTTGTGGCGGTGGAATAAGAAGTTGCTTTACCGGTGGCGGCGTAACGCCGCCACCGGTGATGGGAAACGAGTTCGCCGCCTGCTCAGAAAAGAAACGAGCTCGAACTGGCGGCCCTCAGCCGGCAAATGAACCCGGCGGCAAACCTCGCACGCCGCCGGCATCGACTTCGAACAAAGCGCCAGCGTAACGCTCCTTGTCCCGATCCAATCCCTTCGCCGCCGAAGTCACGAACAAACGATCCAGCTCCGGCCCGGCAAACGTCATGCTGGTAATGCGCGGCGCAGGCAGGCGAATCTCGCGATCGAGCTTCGCATCCGGCGACCACCGACTCACACGCGCCCCATCCCAGTGGGCGATCCAGATGAAGCCTTCCGAATCGACCGTCATGCCATCCGGGTTGCCCATCTCGTCAGTGAACTTCAGCCACACCCGTTTGTTGCTGAGCTCACCTTCCGGCGACAGATCGAAACGATAGATGGTCTTGAGCCCCGTATCGGTGTGATACATCGCATCCTGCGTGAGACTGAACGTCGGCCCGTTCGTCACCTTGTAGCCTTCATCGACGCGACGCACGCTCAAATCCGGCCGCAGGCAATACAAGGAACCTCGCGTCTCGACGATGTCCGCGTCCATGGTCCCCGCCCAGATGCGGCCGTGCCGATCCGCCTTGGCGTCGTTCAAGCGATTGCCCGGAAACTCCGGCTCCGGATCGACGATCGGACGCAGCGCGAACGGCTCCAGTTCCAGCTCGTAGAAGCCGCTCTGCAAGCCCGCGATGAACCCCGGCTTGTTGCTCCGCTCGATCACCCAGCCAATGCGCTCCGGCATGGCCCAGCTCTGCACGCTGTGGTCGGCGAGCGAATAGCGATAGACGAACTTCGAAAGAATGTCGACCCAGAAAATGGCGTTGTGCCGGGCAGACCAGAGCGGACCCTCACCCAGTTCGTCTCGCTGTTCGCGAGCAATCACTCGCCATGATTCGGCCATTGGAAACCTCGCTACAAATGGACAACTCCCGCGCGAGCCAGTCTCGCGCGGGAGCAGGCGGACCGAGAATCAGTGATTATGCCGCGGCACGCCCTTGGTTTGGGCCAGCCGCTGGTATTTGACCGCCGATTCGAGCACCGCCCCGGTATCCGCCTGCCCGACGTCGGCGCGCTGCAACTCCTGCCAGGGCGTCTGGCTCGGCGGGATCGGAAAGCCACCTGCCTGTTTGAGCGCCTCGCGACGCCGCTCGAGCTCTTCGTCGCTGATCAGAATGTTCGCTTCGCCCTTGCGCAGGTCGATGCGCACGCGGTCGCCCGTCTTGAGCAGCGCCAGACCGCCGCCCACCGCGGCTTCGGGCGATGCATTGAGAATCGACGGCGATCCCGAGGTGCCGGACTGGCGTCCATCGCCGATGCACGGCAGGTTGTGAATGCCGGCTTTGATCAGGTTCACCGGCGGCCGCATGTTCACCACTTCCGCCGCACCGGGATACCCGATGGGCCCCGTGCCTCGCATGAACAGCAAAGTATGCTCGTCGATCTGCAGCGCTGGATCGTCGATGCGCGCGTGATAGTCCTCCGGACCGTCGAACACCACCGCGCGACCTTCGAACGCCTCGGGATCCTTGGGATTGGAAAGATAGCGCGCGCGGAATTCATCCGAGATCACGCTCGTCTTCATGATGGCCGAGTCGAACAAGTTCCCGCGCAGCACCGAGAAGCCGGCGCGCGGCTTCATCGGCTGATCGAACGGCTTGATGACATTGGTGTCGAGAATGCTCGCCCCACGGCAGTTCTCGCCAAGGGTCTTGCCGTTCACGGTCAGCGTGGACTCATGGATCAAACCCTGCCTCATCAGCTCGGCCACCACCGCCGGCACACCGCCGGCGCGATAGTAATCCTCGCCGAGATATTCGCCGGCGGGCTGCAGGTTCACGAGCAACGGAATATCCAATCCGTATTGCTGCCAGTCGTCCACCGTCAGCTCCACACCGATATGCCGCGCCAAGGCGTTCAAATGAATGGGCGCATTGGTCGAACCGCCGATGGCCGAGTTCACGCGGATGGCGTTGATGAAAGCTTCACGCGTGAGGATGTCCGACGGCTTGCGATCCGCCCATACCATTTCAACAATCTGCTTGCCGGTGAGATAAGCACATTCCTGGCGGTCGCGCAGCGGCGCGGGAATCGCGGCCGAGCCGGGCAATGACATGCCCAGCGCTTCGGTAAGGCTGTTCATGGTGGTCGCCGTGCCCATGGTGTTGCAATAACCCGTGGACGGCGCGGACGACGCGACCAGCTTGATGAAACCCTGATAGTCGATTTCACCCGCGGCCAGCAGCTCGCGCGCGCGCCAGACGATGGTGCCCGACCCCGTGCGCACACCCTTGTACCAACCGTTGAGCATGGGACCGACCGACAGGGCGATGGCAGGCATGTTCACCGTCGCCGCCGCCATCAAACACGCCGGGGTGGTTTTGTCACAGCCGACCGTCAACACCACACCGTCCAGCGGATAGCCGAACAACACTTCCACCAGGCCGAGATACGCCAGATTGCGATCCAGCCCGGCGGTCGGCCGCTTGCCGGTCTCCTGAATCGGGTGCACCGGGAATTCCAGCACGATGCCGCCGGCTTCACGGATGCCTTCGCGCACGCGCTCGGCCAGCACGAGGTGATGTCGATTGCAGGGCGACAGATCGCTGCCGGTTTGCGCGATGCCGATGATGGGCTTGCCCGACTGCAGCTCCTGCAGCGACAGCCCGAAGTTCATGTAGCGCTCCAGGTAGAGCGCCGTCATGTCCGCATTGGCGGGATCGTCGAACCAGGCGCGCGAACGCAGGCGACGAGAGGCGGACGGATCGGAATTGGATGAGGTCATGTTTCGACTTGAGGTCAGGAAGCTCGCGGCGCCACGGAGAACCGCAGCACCATGGTGTTGACGTACGTCTGACCGGGATTCAGGCGCGCGTTGGGGAAATCGTTGCGATTCGGCGAGTCGGGAAACACTTGCGGCTCGAGGCAGAAGCCGTCGCCCTGCCGGTACACGCGGCGGCTCTTGCCGACGCTGGTGCCGTCCAGGAAATTGCCCGAATAGAACTGCACACCGGGCGCGCTCGCGAGCAGCTCGAGCACGCGACCGGATTGCGGATCCTCGACCCGAGCGGCCGGCCGCAACTGGCCAGGCTCGCCATCGACGATGTAGTTGTGATCATAGCCGCGGCCGATGCGCAGCTGCTCGTCGCTGCCCTGGCGAATCCGCGCGCCAATCGTCTGCGGCTGGCGGAAATCGAATGCGGTCCCGGCGACCGGCCGACGCTCGCCGGTGGGAATCAGCGTCTCGTCGACCGGCGTGTACTGGCTCGCGAACAAAGTCAGGCGATGCCCGAACACGTCGCTGGGCGTCGCTTCACCGGCCAGATTGAAATAACTGTGATTGGTGATGTTGGCGATGGTCGGCTGGTCGGTGCTGGCGCGATATTCGATGGCCAGCTCGTTCTTGTCGTTGAGCGTATAGGTGGCGGTCACGGCGAGCTTGCCGGGGTAGCCGCCCTCGCCGTCCGCGCTCACATAAGAGAGCACCGCTTTGGCCGGAGAACCCGCGCTGACTGAGTCGATCGTCCACAGCACCTTGTCGAAGCCGCGCGTGCCCCCGTGCAGGTGATTGGGGCCGTCATTGGTCTCGAGCTGATACTGCTTGCCGTCCAGCGTGAATTTACCGGCAGCGATACGATTGGCGTAACGACCGACGGTCGCGCCGAAGTACTGCGGTTTATCCAGGTATTCCTGAGCGGTAGCGTGGCCGAGCACCACGTCCGCCACTTTTCCGTCCCGATCCGGCACCATCAGCTGCTGGATCACGCCACCCAGCGCAAGGATGCGCACGGACATACCCTGCGAGTTGGTCAGCTCCGCCGACTCCACTTTGCGACCATCGGCCAGCGTGCCGAACTCGCCGCGCCGGGCTTCCACCGCGCCCGCTGTACTCATCACACCATTGACCACGAGAACCCCCAACAGCCACCGACTTGCCCATCCTGCGCCTCTGGAACCTGTATCCAGGGGCGAGACCCTGCCTGCACCGCAAGCGCGAGCCGGCGAAAATAGCTGTTTTTGTGTCACGAAACTCCAACCGGTGAGAGGGGGACGCATCCATTCTAATACTCAGACAAAATGTCAGCAATTGCCACGCGAATTGTCCACCCTGGACAACCATGAACCTGCCCGGGTCGTGCTGGTCGCATGGGTGGCCGGCTTTGCCGCTGCCCTGCCTCTAGCGGGAAGGATCACGCACAATTGCGCACCGGCAGTCGCCGTTCCCGCCAAGGAGTCCTCGAATGAAGGGAAGTCAGAGGTCGATAGGTGCGTATCTGGCGATTGCACTGCTGTGGCTTGCCCCAGCCGTGCCGGCTGAGGAGCTGGTCATCGAGCAAGTGACCGTCGTCTCGCCACAGCATCCCAAGCCGCAGCCCAGGCAGAACGTGCTGATCCGCGACGGGCGCATCGTGAGCGTCGGCTCTCAGCCTGTCAAAGCCGCGAGCGGCGCCACGCGCATCGACGGTCGCGGCAAATTCCTGACGCCTGGAATCATGGACTCGCATGTCCACGTCGGCGATGTGCCGGGCCTGGCGTTGGGTCAGAACGACCCGGCAATGCAATCGCTGGCGGACGCCTACATACGCCAACAACCGCGCAGCTATCTCTATCACGGCGTCACTCAGGTATTGAACCTCGCAAGCGGCCCCGAGCAGCTCGCCGCTTTCGAAGCTCAACCGCAGCATCCGGACCTGTTCAGCTGCGGCCCCGTGATCGTGCTCGACGGCTATCCCACGGTGTTCATCGACCCCGCGGTTCGTTATCAAGTCATGCCCGACTACGTTTACGAACCAGCCAACGCCGCCGCGCATCCGCTGCCCAAGGGTGCGGACCCGGCTCAACACACACCCGAAGTCATCATCGACAAGATCGCCGCCAGCGGCGCACCCTGCGTGAAGATTTTCATCGAAGACGGCTTCGCCGAGGGCACCGGCTGGCCCCTCATGAGCAAGGAGACTCTGCAGCGCGTGCGAGCCGCAACTCGCAAGCGCGGCTTGACTCTGGTCGCGCATGCGAATGCGATCGACATGCAGCGCATCGCGGTCGAAGCGCAGGTCGATGTCATCGCGCACGGCTTGTGGAATTGGAATGAATACTCCAGCGACGAAGGCGTGCCGCCCGCGATCGCCGCGCACTTGCGCGACATTCATGCCAAGAAGATCGGCTATCAACCCACCATGCGAGTGCTGGCCGCGCTCGCGGATCTGTTTCGCGAAGACACGTTGAAGGATCCGGCGTACGCCAAGGTCGTACCGGCGCCCCTGCTTCAATGGTATGAAACGCCGGCGGGACAATGGTTCAAGGACGAGATGCGCAAGGGCATGGGCAACCCGCCCGACATGAAGGCGATGCATAACTATCTGGTAGTAGGCTCGCGCGGCATGCGTGCGGCCAAATATCTGCACGACCTCGGCCACCCGTTGCTGTTGGGGAGCGATACGCCGTCCGCGCCCACCTTCGGCAATCAGCCGGGCTACGACACTTATCGTGAGATGCGCATGATGGCGCAGTCCGGTATTCCTCTGCCCACGATCTTCCAAGCCGCCACGATCAACAACGCGCGCCAGTTCGGTTTGGACAAAGACTACGGCAGCGTCGAAGCTGGCAAGATCGCGAACTTGTTGTTACTTACCGCCAATCCCCTGGAAACCATGCGCGCCTGGACCAGCATCGACCGCATCATCCTGCGCGGCGCAGTCATCAAGCGCGAATCGCTGGCTGCGCCACGCGAGTAGTTCCGCCTGATGGCATGACCGCCTCCGGTAACAATGCAAACATTCGTCAGTGGCATTGACGCCGCCCCGGGCTGAGACTATGGAGAGCAAGGAACTACAGTATGCGCAGCAGTCACTTGGGGGGCTACCAAATGAGCATGAAGCACGGATCGAAGCTGCTCGGTATCGCCACTGCCCTGGCATTGTCGTCCGGCGCGACCACCCCGGCATGGGCGCTCAAACCCGGAGATCGGGTCGATAACTTTCGCTTGTTGGATCACAACGGCGCCTCGCGCGAGCTGTACTACCTGTCGGACATGAAGGCCGTGGTGCTGATGGCCCAGGGCAACGGCTGCGAAGCCGTGCGCAAATCGCTGCCGGAGCTTCAGGCGCTGCGTGACAAATATCATGCTCGCGGCGTGGAGTTGCTGATGATCAACTCCAACCTGTCGGACTCACGCGCCGCCATCGGGAAGGAAGCAAAGGCGCAAGGCATCGACGTGCCCATCCTGCTCGATGAAACACAGATCATCGGCGAGTCGCTGGGCATGCAGCGCAATGGCGAGTTGCTGGTGATCGACACTCGGGGCTGGAAAGTCGCATATCGCGGGCCGCTGTCAGCGGGCGGTACGCCACACGCCGCCAACGCGCTCGAGTCGATCTTTGAAGCCAGGCCCGTGAAGACGGCGCAGGTCGACCCGCCCAAGGCCAAAGGCTGCGATCTGAAATTCCCCGAGCTGGCTCGCAGAGCCGCGCATGCCAAGATCTCTTACGAGAAAACCATCGCGCCCCTGCTGATCGACAACTGCGTCACCTGTCATCGGCCGGGCGGCATCGGTCCCTGGCAGATGACCAGTTACGACATGATCAGGGGCTTCAGCCCCATGATTCGTGAAGTCGTGCGCACCGAGCGCATGCCGCCATGGCACGTCGATCCGCATTACAACGTGTTCTCCAACGATCGTTCGCTGAGTAAAGAAGAGATCAAGACGCTGGTGCACTGGATCGAAGCAGGCTCGCCGCGCGGCAGCGGCAGCGATCCTCTGGCCACGCTCGACAAACAATGGCCGGAATGGGCGCTGGGCGAGCCCGATCTGATCGTCGAGATCCCCGGCTTCGATGTTCCGGCCACGGGCGTGATTCCATATCAAATGCCGATGGTGGAAAACCCGCTGGATCGCGACGTGTGGGTGCGCGCCGTCGATTTCCAACCGGGCGACCGCACTGTCCTGCATCACATCATCGCCACCATGGGCGCCAACGCGGAGAGTGTTCGCGATGGCGGTAGTCTCGGCGGGTATGTGCCGGGCGCCGGGCCGATGGTCCTGCCCGACAACACCGGCGTGCTGGTCAAGCAGGATGCAAAGTTCTTTTTCCAGATGCATTACACGGTGAGCGGCAAGGCCACGCGCGATGTGAGCCGCATGGGTTTGTATTTCCGCAAAGATGCTCCGCAATATCAGCTGCGCAGCGCCGTGCTGCTCAATCCCAAGCTGAAAATCCCGGCCCACGCCAAGGCGCACACCGAGTCGATGACCAAGACGTTCGAGCACGACGTGGTCGTGTACAACTTGCTGCCGCACGCGCATTTCCGTGGCAAGGCGTCGAAGTTCGTCGCGACCTACCCGGACGGGCGCGAGGAAGTGCTGCTGTCCGTGCCGAACTACGACTTCAACTGGCAAACCACGTACGAATTGAAAACGCCGAAGCTGTTGCCCGCCGGGACCAAGGTCACCCACAGCACCACTTGGGACAACTCGGCTCAGAACAAAGCCAATCCCGATCCCAATCGTGAGGTGCCGTGGGGCCAGCAGACCTGGGACGAGATGCTGTATGGGGTGGTTCGCTTCCGCTACGTCAATGAGAGCGACGCGAGCGTGCCGCCGAAAGCCAAGCTGTCACAAGCTCAGTGAAACAGCTGCAGCGCCCGCGGCAGCGATGCCGCGGGCGGCCGCTTGCCTTCCAGGATCGCCGAGATCACCTCGATGCTCGGCGGCAGATCGGCGGGATTGTAGGGCTTGCCGATGAGGCCCAGCGCCAGCTCGCTGTTCTGAAACGCGGCGGGGTGTTGGGCGCTGACGAACACCGTCGGGACGTGCAGCTCACGCAGACGTCTCGCGAGTTCAACGCCGTCGCCGGCGTGCATCAAGTCGATATCGATCAAAGCGAGCGAGGGATGTCCGGTGCGTGCCAGCTCCAGTCCTTCTTCGAGCGTCGAGGCCGGCCCCAAAGTCTTGTGTCCAGCATGCTCCAACTCGGCTACCGTGCTCAGCGCGCAAATCGGCTCATCCTCGACTATCAGAATCAACATCTTCGTTCGGGTTGCGGCATCTCCTGAAATGTCAACGTCGCAGATTCGCGAATCGTTCCTGGGCCGATTGCCGAGGGGCGCCCAACTTCGTACGAAAATCAATGACGTAGCGCGGCTACACTAAGCGGAAGCCGCAACTTCAGCGCAGATAGATCGGGTTGCCGATGAGCGCCAGCTTGCCGTCGGCGTCGCGCACGTCGATGCGGATCCAGTGAGACTTGCCGTCCGATGTTTCTTCGAAGGACCACGAGTGCGTCGCCGCCGGAATGGGCGAGCGTTGCGCGATTGCGCCGTCGCGAATGACTTCGATGCTGCCGTCGGGGATTTGCTCGACACGCACCGTGAACGTCGCCGGCTGGTTCAGCGGCAGCCGCAGTTCGCCACCCATGCTCACCGTCGACTGGCCGTGCCTCGCCGTCATCTCCAGCTTACGATCGCGCGTCCCGGCAGTGTCGATGAACACGTTGCCAGCGCGGATGCCTTCGACGATGCCATCGACGCTCAACTCGCGGGCGTAGACCACCGTCGTCGGGACGCCGACTGTTGCCGCCCGCCTTGATTTGATGTCGTGCGTATCGCTACCGCCGATCGCGGTCAGCCGATGCCCCTTCTGGAGCTGCTCGTGCCAGAACGGAATGCCGGCGGTCGGGCTATCGACATCGTAGCCATTCACGACTTCGACAGCCTGAACCAGCGAAAGATCCGCCGCGGGCTGCGGCGACCAGCCGCACCCCATGCAAGCCTCGCCGGTGGGCACGCGTGGATGATTGATCGACACCAGCGCCCCTTTGGCCTTGGCCCGCGTCAGCAGGGAATTCCAGTCCGGCACCTGCTGGCTGCCCACACGAAAATCGAGCGGCTCGCGCAGGTTGAAGGCGTTGGCGTGGCCCTGGAAGGTGGTCATCTCCATGCCCGGGATCAACAGCGTTCGATCGAAGTACGGCTGCAGCGCTGTCAGCTCTTTTACATGCGAGTTGGTGTTGTGCTCGGTGACGGCCACGAAGTCGAGGCCACGCTCGGCTGCGGCATCCAAGGTTAAAAACAACGGACATGGCACCCGCCTGGTGCCGCTCTTGCTCGCACAGCTGCCATCGCTGTGGCTGCTATGCATGTGCAAGTCGCCTCGATACCACCCAGCCTCCGCTCGCAATGGCTCTGGCTGCGTTGGCAGGCCGTGCGCGTCGTTGCGCTGGAAGTAAACCTGCGCCGTGAACTCGGATGTTTGTCCCTTGCGGATGTTCGGCACACCGAGCAACAGCTGCCAGCGCCCGGGCTGGACCGGGCTGGCTAGATAAGACGGTGTCGCATCGCTGCTGGACAAGATGAATGACCGTTTGTTTCCTCCGCTCCAGCCGCGGAACTCCGCATCGAAGGTTTCGCCCGGACCGAGCAAACCCACGTCGATCGTGGTCCGCGCGTCGCGCCCCGTGTAGTCGAAGCGAATCTCCACTGCCTTGACGCCTTCGGGCACCTCGAACGGGAGCAGACGATAAGTTCGGAACGCCGTGTCAGGAATGGTGTCGCGCAGAACCACGTCTGGTGCTCTCTCCGCTGCCTGTGCGTGCGACCACACGTTTGTCGTACAGAGAAGAACAATGACCAGAAGAGATATGTATCTCATCAGCGCCTCGATGCAGCCCCATCAATAGAAAAGGCGGCGCAAGCGCCGCCTTTGAACGCGCACCCGGCAGCGTTAGAAGTCCCACTGCAACGAGAAGGTGAAGTTCCTGCCGTAGATCGGCCGACCGATGAAGAATGGCGAGTTCGCCTCACCGCTCACGAACGAACCCGCGCGCGGATTGCCCTCTGTGAGCCCGACCTCGTTCAACAGATTCTCGCCACGCACGTACACCGTCATGCGCTCCATCGGCGACCAGCGCAGATTCGCGCTGAGCACATCGTACGAAGGCAACTTCAGCAAGTTGGCCGCATCGGAGTAGCGATCGCCGAAGTACTGATAGTCGAGCTCGAAGCGCAGCGCTTCGTTCAGTTGGATCGCCGGCGTGAGGCGCGCGCTCACCTTCGGCACTCGCAGCAGCCGATTGCCCGTGAAGTCGAAGGTGACCGCCTCTCCGTTGATTACCTGTGTCTGCACGAAGTCGCCGAACTCGGGGTTCTGCACCGTCGCGCTGAAGCCGATGTCCAGCCAGTCCGTGGCGTCGATCGCACCTTCGATCTCGACGCCCAACGTCTCGGTGTCCGTGAACACGCTGACATCATCGTAGCCGCCGGTCACCGGGTTGAAGCGACGATCGCCAAAGCGGAAGCTGTCGTAGTTGGTCTGGAATACCGTGGCGTACAGCGAGAAGCGCTCGGATTGGTACTTGTAACCGGCCTCGATGAAATCCATGGTCTTCACCACCGGCGTCGCACTGGCGTTGGTGATGTAGTCGCCGACGTTCGGCAGGCGAAACGTCGAGGTGTAGCGTGCGAACACGCCCATGCTTTCGAGGAATTGCCAGTTCACGCCGGCCGTCCAGCCGAAGTCGTCGAAATCCGTGTCGAAGCGATCGAACACGCCGGTGCCGGTCAGCACGTTGTCATCGGCGATGCCTGGCAGGCCGAGATTTCGACCGGCAAAACGCTCGACACTGCCCTCGACATCCACCTGCTCGTAGCGTGCGCCCAGGTCGATGCGCCACTGTTCATTGATCTTCCATTCATCGGAGATGTACAGCGCCTTGGTCATCGACTCGCCCTCGCCGTTGGCGAACTCCGAGCCATAGCGCGTAATGCCGTTCTCCGTCACCGTAGCCAACGGATTGCCCGCCGCATCGACCGCGACATAGTTCAGCAGGCGCGCGTTGTCGCGGATGTCGATGAGCGCGTTCGCCGAGTACCGCGTGAACTCTTCATCCACCTTGGCCACGTACAGGCCGATGGCGACGTCGTGCTGCTGGCCGCCAACCTCGAAGTTGCGCATCAGGCGCAGGTCGTTCAGCACTTCTTCCAGAGGCACGCTCACCTGACGCAGCGAGCCATCGGTGATCAGACCATTGCCGTTCTGCGCCACCACGTCGAACACTTGGTTCGGCGAGTTCACGTAGCGCAGTTGCACGTCCGCCGCTCCCGGCACCGACGCCAGAATGCCGGCACGCACCGAGTCGAGCCGCGACCGGCCTGTCACGACGCTGTTGGGAAACAAACCGATGCGCGAAGTCTCCGACTCGCGATAGCGCGTACCATTGCGCAGCTGCCATTCACCCGGCAGGGCATATTCGAACTGCAACGTGTACTGAGTCAGCTCGACATCGGTGCCCCGATCGATGTCGAGCGGAAATGTTCCGTTGGCATCGCGCAGAGTCACGCGACGAGTTTCGGGCCCAGAGAGCGTGCCGTGGTGTTCATCGATGCCTGGGACGCCGACCACGTCGCCATCGCTGTCGTAGGTCAACGGCAAGCCTGTATAGAAGATGACCTGGTCGTCGATGCGCTTGACGTTGAAGTTCACCGAGCCGCCCTCGAACGAGCGCCCGAGGGCGAAACGCAGCTGACCGCCTTTGTTGGCCGTGTAGCCCGGATCGCGAACTCCGTCGTCTTCGCGATAGAAGCCACCGAAGCCCAGGCGCCAGTCGCCGACTGGCAGGTTGTACCAGCCATCGATGCGGCGCAGGCCATAGTCGCTGCTCTGAACCTTGATATCGCCGCCCGCGGTGTCGCTCGGCTTGCGAGTGATGAAGTTCACCACGCCGCCCGGCGCGTTCGACGAGAACATCGAGGCCGGACCGCCGCGCACCACTTCGATACGCTCGATCGTGTCGTCCATGCGGAACGACTGATCGGCATTCAACCAGCCGATGCCCGGATCGTGCTGTACAGGCAGGCCATCCTCCAACATGCCGACCGACGAGAAACCTTCGTCCGGAATGCCGCGCGCACGGATGTTCGCACTCGCTTCGCCGCCGGAGGATTCGACCCAGAAGCCCGGGACCGAACCCAACGCATCCGCCACACCCAGCGGCGAATCCATGCGCAGCGACTCGGCGCCGATGGTGGTCACGGCGTAGCTGACTTCGACTTTACGGATTTCCTCCACGCCCGCGCGACCGGTGACCACGACCTCTTCGATGTCGGGTGCGCCGGAATCCTGGGCATGTGCGAGGCCGATAGCGAAAGGCAAGGCGAATGCAAGCTGCAAACGAATGGCATGACGGAGCTGAGACATGTACCGTGGCGTCCTGTTTATTGGATCGCAGGCGGGCGCGCCGCTTGCGATTATCGGGCTGCAGAAATAACGGGCCGGCATGCTCGTTCGGACCCGTTAAGAGTCGATGACAGTCGAGTGACTCGCGCGTGACAATCCGGAACGCAGGCAACGCGTCGTGTATTAACTCCGGTTCGGGTCACGAGGGATCACTCATGAAATATTTCAGCCTTGTAGCTATTGCCCTGCTGATGGCGGGTTGTGGTGGAAAAGAGGACGCCGCGCCGACCGCCGATGCACCGGCCCCGGCTGGCGACAGTCCATCGGTCGCCAACACGACCGAGCCGGAGACCACCTCGAGCGCCGAAGCGACCGCAGGCGCTGCCGTGCAGCTCTCACCCACTCAGGGCAACACGGCCAACGGCGGACTGAAAATCACGGCGGCAGGCGCCGGAGTGAAGATTTCCGGAATGATCCAGGGCCTGAAACCCGACAGCGAGTTCGGTTTTCATTTTCACGAGAAAGGCGATTGCAGCGCGCCCGACGCCACCAGCGCCGGAGCGCATTTCAATCCCGGCAACCAGCAGCACGGCAATCCGCAGGCCCAGCCGCATCACGCCGGCGACATGTTGAATGTGAAGTCGGACGCGCAGGGCGTGGCCGAAGTGAGCGTCGACAATGCCGATGTATCGTTGCAGACCGGGCAGCCCAACGACATCCTGGGCAAGGCGCTGGTGCTGCACGCCAAGCCCGACGACTACAAGACTCAGCCTTCGGGCGATTCGGGCGATCGAATTGCCTGCGGCGTGGTGGCGATTCAGACGAATTGATCGAACATCAGCTAGGCGGCGCTGGCAAGGCGGGAGTGATCGAGGCAGGCGGCGCGTAGTGATATGCCGCCGCCTCCCTGCCGCGAGCGACGCAGTCCGAATTCGGCTTGCCTCGCACGATATACCACTCCGATCGATTCGCCCTGCCCAACGGTGTGCTGACGGCGTCGGCGAAGCAGAGCGCTCGCATTTCCGCGTTGACTACCAACTGCCGATTCTCGCGGCCGCTCATCCATCGGGCTGCGTCGGCCGCTTCCTGTTCCACTTCCCGCCAGCGAGCATGTCCGAAGTGCACGATGGGTCGATGCACGTTGAGCAGATATTGTTCTTTGAAGCCGACGAAGCCCAGCTCGGCGCTGCGATCGTCGAAGCGTTCGACGCGCCCGATGAACGCCGCGCCCGACCGCGACTCGTTCATCGCCGGGTTGATCCAGTAACTGACGGTCAGCAGCGTAGTCCCGACCAGGCCAGCATAAGCAACGGGTGCATGTCTCAGTCTCGCCACGGCGCAGATCAATGCGCCTACGCCACCGATGAGTAGCAACGGACCCAGCACATCCAGATCATAGTTGGCGAGCAACTCGTGGCGTCGCTCCGGCCTGATCAACACAAATGCCGCGGCCAGCAGACACACGGCGGCGATGCCGGCAGTCAGAAAGGATATCGCTCGTTGCACGCCGCGACGCTGCATGAGTTCAGTCAGATACGGCCCGCTGACCAGTGCCAGGGCCGGCAAGGCGGGCAGAATATACAAACCGCGTTTGCCGCTGCTGAAGCTGAAGAACAACACGACCAGCACGACCCACGACAACAACAAGCCGACACGCAAGTCCCGCGCCTGCCAGGCCTCGCGCCAACGAGGCACCAGCCACGGCAACAGCAAGGTGAGCGGCAGCCACAGCACTGGGATCACTTCGACAATGAAGTACCAGAACGGCTCGCGGTGATGCCACGCGTCTGTGTAACGATGCATGGTCTGACGAAACAGAATCTCGTCCCGATACGCCGCCAGACTGGGATCTTCGCTGGCGGCCAACAGCATGGGCACGAGCCAGGTGCTCACGGCCAGGAGAAAAGCCAACGGCCCGATGAACCAGGTTGCCATGCTCGAGCGCTGCGCGCGGGGCGACCAGCCTCGCATGAGTGCAAAAGGAATGAGGATCAACAGCGGAAGAAAGCCGACACCCTTGGTGATCACACCGAAGCCCGACGCCGCCCAACCCACGGTGTACCAACCCCACGCCGGCCCCTGTAACAGGTGCCGCAGCAGCCCGTACAGGCCGAGCACGACCCAGAACAACAGCGTCGCATCGATCTGCGCCTGTCGCACTTGCCAGACGAACTGCACTGTCAGCAACAGTCCGAATGCAGCCGCCAGCCCCGCCTCGCGATTCCACAGGCGCCGGCCGAGATCGTAGATCAAGAACAGACAAGCGAGGCCGCTCAGCAGGGAGGGCAACAGAAATGCGATGCGCAGCGAGCCGGTCGCCAGCAACGCGACGCCCATCATCCAGAAATACAGGGGCGGCTTGTCGGCATACACGTCCCCACCCACGTGCGGGAGCAACCATTCGCCGGAAGCCACCATGTCACGCACGATCAGCGCGAAGCGAGGCTCGTCGGCGGGCCATGGATCGCGCACACCGATGCCGGTGGCGACCAGCAGCAGCGCCAGGCCCAGCAGCCAGAACAGGTCGACTCGCACATCGCGCGCGCTGTTGCTGCCGCTACGAAATACTGCCTGGACCCAACTCGCCTGCGTCATTCGTCTTGCCTCGCCGGTGCGGCGATTATGCCTGAGCGCTGAACCTTCGCCTGTACCGTGGTGAGACGAGCCAGGCCAGGAAAATCAATCGCGCCCACTGAGAAAATATTTACGACAGATGACCGCGACCGGCGCCGTCCAACCGGCCGATGCATACACAACATCTGCTCGTGCCCCAGCTGCCGCTCCACGCACGCATACGCGAGCGTTGGGCGGGTGGAATCGTCTGCTCATCGGACGTCGCATTCGCGTTCATCGTCGCGTTCATCTGGCTTTCGCTCTACAACGTGCGGTTTTGGGAACTCGCCGCCGCCGCCATGTGGCGCCCGGGGCTTGGCGCATCCCTGTTCATGATTTCGTTGTTCGTCGTAGCTTGGATGGTGCTGGCGTTGTTATTGCTGGTCCTGCCGAGCCGATGGCTGATGCGCGCTGCCGCCAGTGCGCTGTTCGCAGTCGCCGCGCTGAGCGCGTACTTCTGCAACGAGTACGGAGTCATCATGAACCAGGACATGATGCGCAACGTGCTGCAGACGGATCGCGCCGAGGTCGGCGCGCTGCTGAGCGGGGACATGTGGCTCCATCTCATCGTGCTGGGCCTGATTCCATCGCTGCTGGTGTGGCGGGTGCAGCTGCCAAAAACATCCTGGCGAACTCGGCTTGGTCAGCGCGCACTCGCCATCGTCATTGCGTTGGGACTGGCGTTCGCCGGCATGTTCGCCAACTCGGCCGACTTCGCCACCTTGTTTCGCGAGCACAAGCCGGTTCGATACACGCTCAACCCGGCTGCGCCGGTCGTCAGCACGATCGGTCTGCTCGCAGACAGTCGCGACCGTCGGGCCGATCAACCTTTATTGAATCCGTCCGGCCGCGTCGAACGCACGGCGGCTCCATCGGCCAGGCCGCTGGTGTTGTTCCTGGTCATTGGCGAGACCGCGCGTGCCGCCAACTTCCAGCTAGGAGGCTATGCGCGCGAGACCAATCCCGAGCTGTCACGGATCGCCGGTCTCACGTATTTCGCAAAAGTCACAGCATGCGGCACATCGACGGCGATCTCGGTGCCCTGCCTGTTCTCTCACCTGCCGCGCGAGCATTTCAAAGTGGACGAGGCGGCTCGCTATACCAATCTGCTCGACTCGCTGCTCGAAGCGGGCTTCGATGTTCAATGGCGCGACAACAACTCCGGCTGCAAAGGCGTCTGCGCCAGGGTCGGCAGCATCGATTACAAACAGTCGAACGACCCCCGATATTGCCGGGGCTCGAACTGTTTCGACGCAGTGATGCTGGCGGATTTGCCGGAAGTCCTGCATCACATCCAGCGGGACACGGTGATCGTATTTCATCAGAAAGGCAGTCACGGGCCTGCGTACTCGGAGCGCTACCCGAAGGAGCGCGAGAGATTCAAGCCCGCATGCCGTTCCAATCAACTACAGCATTGCAGCCAGCAGGAGATCACCAACGCTTACGACAACACCCTGGCCTACACCGATCATGTCCTGGCGCGCCAGATCGGCATGCTCCTCGACGCCGACGCCCGGCTCGACAGCCTGCTGCTTTATGTCTCCGATCACGGCGAATCGCTGGGCGAAAACGGCCTCTACCTGCATGGCATGCCCTACGCCTTCGCACCGGCGGTGCAGAAAGAAGTGCCCATGTTGCTGTGGGCTTCGCCAGGCTACTTGCGCCGGACGCAGCTACGACTCGACTGCCTGCGCGAGTCGGCGAGCCTGCCGGTCAGTCACGATTTCTTCTATCACACGGTGCTCGGAGCGGCCCAAGCGCGCAGCCAGGTTTATGATCGCGCCCTGGACCTGACCGCCGGCTGTCGCCAGAGCGGCGGCCATGAATGAGCCGCGATTGATTTTTCCATGTGCGTCGTCTTACCTGGCAAGTGAGTCCCGTATACAGCACCGACAGCCTCCTGATCGCCGCCATGTTGAAAGGCGACGAGGCCGCCTTTCGCCTGTTTTTCGAGACTTATTTCCCGCGCGTGTACCGTTTCGCCCTGCCCCGGCTGGGCGGCGATGCGGAAGCCTGCAAGGAAGTGGTCCAGGCGACGCTGATCAAGGCGATGCGCGCGCTCGCGGGGTTCCGCGGCGAATCGGCGCTGTTCAGCTGGTTGTGCCAGATCTGTCGCCGACAGATCGTCGACTATCTGCGCGCCCATCAGCGCCATGTTCGCAACGTAGTGCTGATCGACGACACGCCCGGCCTGCGGGAAGCCCTGGAATCCATTGCGGCGCCCGCCTCGGACGAGCCGATGCACGGCTATGGCAGCGCCGAGACGCGACGACTGGTGCAGTCCGTGCTCGATCGCCTGCCCTCCCGCTACGGCGATGTGCTGGAATGGAAATATATCGAGGGGCGCAGCGTGGAAGAGATCGGCGCCTTGCTCGGCGTCGGGCAGACGGCCGCACAATCGCTGCTGGCGCGCGCCCGAACGGCGTTTCGCGAAGCTGTGGAAACGGTGTTCGGATCGGCGGCGAGCGATGTGCTCGCCGGTATGAGAAAGTAGCGCCATGACGACGGTACATCACGAACCCGAGTCGAACGACGCCAGCATCGAAGAGCTGCTGCGAGAAGTGGGCGCGCGCGATGAGCCTTCAGCCGAGGTGGCGCGCGACGTTATGTCCGCCGTGCACGCCGAGTGGCGCGATATCGTGCAACAGCGCCAGCGGCAGCAACGGGTCGTTGCCTGGCGCTACGCCGCCGGGTTGGCGCTTGCCGTGTTGGTGTCCACTTTCGCCTATCGCTTCATGGCCTCCGAGCAGGCGCAGGTAGCAAGCATCGTGCATGGCCACGTGTTGGCGAGCACCGAGGCCGACACTGATCCGAAGGTGCGAGCGGTCGGTGAAATCATCCGCGTCGGCGACATCGTGCAGACCGAGGTGCAAACTCGCGCTGCCGTTTCATTCCCTGACGGCTTGTCCTTGCGCCTCGATCACGGCACCCGCATCACGGTCGATGCGTCCGATCGCATTACGCTTGCCGCGGGCGCTGTTTACATCGATGCACCTGCAGACGGCGCCGGCCATGGCCACGCGCTCACGGTGAACACGATTGCCGGCTCCGTGCAGCACGTCGGCACTCAATATGAAGTACGCACTCAAGGCGACGCCATGCTCGTCAGCGTTCGCGAAGGCCGCGTCGTCGTGACCAGCCCGACCAGCACGAACACCGGCGAAGCCGGACAAGTGCTGCGCCTGAATACCGACGGCGAGCTGACCTTGAGCATGCTGCCTTCCACCGATCCGTATTGGCAGTGGACATTGCAGGCCGCGCCCACCTTCGACATCGACAATCAATCGCTCGCCGCTTTCCTGCAGTGGATCTCCCGAGAGACCGGGCGCCAGCTCGTGTACTCGACACCGCAAGCCGAAGCGGCCGCGGCCGATGTGAAACTGCGCGGCTCCATCGAAGGCCTGGACGCCGACGCCGCCCTCGCCGCCGTGCTTTCCACTACTCAATTGCGGCGCTACCGCACCGACACCCACGAAATCGGCATCGAGCTCGCGCCATAATTCATCTCGACTGTCGGGCGGCACGGACGTTGCTTCCCGGAGCCTGGGCAAGAGAAGATCTGCCTTCAGTACTCGATGGGAATGCAATGAAGCCAGCGCAGTGGCGCCCAGTGGTGTGGCGCCTCGTCTGTGTGTCTATGGGGATGATGATCTGCCATGCCGCGCTGGCGCAGCTGCAGGGCCGGAGCGTCGGCGATGTGCTCAATGGCCTGCGGGCTGAAGGTCTCATATTCATCTATAACGATCAGATCGTGCCCGCCGGCTTGCGGATCGAAACTGAACCGGGCGCCCGGCAAGGACTGGCGCTGGCCGAGGAAATACTGGCCGCGCATGGGCTGACCGTGTCGGAAGCTGCCCCGCGTGTGTATGCAGTTGTCCGCAATCCGTCCGCCCTGCCGCCACGGCGAACCCCGGCAACCACGCGAGCGGAGCCCACCGAACTGGAGGAGGTTGTCGTTCAGACCAGCCGCTACACGCTGGCGGCGAACGACCTCACGCCCAGGAACTTCCTGACCCAGGATGAGGTTCAGGCGATGCCCCGGCTTGCGGATGAAACATTGCGAGCCGTGCAACGGCTGCCAGGCGCGGCCGTCAACGGCGTGTCGAGCATCAGTTCCATCCGCGGCGGCGAGCCGAATGAGACCGCCATCATCCTGAATGGGCTGCGGCTGTATGAACCGTTTCATCTGAAGAACTTCTACAGCCCGGTCAGTCTGCTGGACTCGCGCCTGATCGACACCATCGAGTTTTACTCGGGCGGCTTCCCGGCGCCGTATGGCGATCGCATGAGCGCCATCATCGACGCGCACACCATTCGTCCCGGCCAGCGCTACTACGAAGTCGGCGTGAGCCTGTTCCATTCCAACGCGCTAGCAGCGACGAGCTTCGACGATCAGCGCGGTCAGGCGCTGATCTCGGCCAGGCGCAGCAATCTCGGCGACCTGGCGCGATACGCCGAGGAAGACTTTGGCGAGGCGAACTACTCCGACGGCTTTGCCCGCGCGGAATATGCGTTGACCGACGCCACTCGCATCTCGCTCGACGTACTCGCTTCCAGCGACCGGGTCGTTGCCCGGCGCGACCAGGGAACACAGGAGGCGCACGCCAAGTATCGCAACGCCTACGGTTGGCTCACGTTGGATCACGATTGGTCATCGCACGCGGCCACGCGCGTGATCGGTTCGTTCACCGATCTGGTCAATGAGCGACGCGGTTGGGTGGAAGAGCCGGGACGCAGCGGTCAGGTGCGCGATCTCAGAACATTTCACATCGCCGGGCTGCGTGTGGAAAACGAGCTCGACGCGGGCGCCGTGAGCCATCGCTTCGGCGTGGAGGTCCGTCGCCTTTGGGGCGATTACGACTACGCGCTTGATCTTACCGTCGAGCCTGACTTCCCGTTTCCTGGCTCGCCAGGCGCCATGATCACGCGACGCGCATCGCCTGCCCCACAGGGCTACGAAAACTCTGCTTACTGGGACATGCGCGCCACGCTCGGCGAGCGGCTGACGCTCGAGGCCGGCATGCGCGTCGACGTACAAACCTACGACGGCAGCGATGACGGCGAGCAATGGAGCCCGCGCACCAGCCTGCTTTATATGTTATCGCCCTCGACCAAGCTGCGCGCTGGCTGGGGACGGTTCTATCAGTCTCAGGGCATCAATGAGCTGCAGGTCGAGGACGGCGTCTCCCGGTTTTATCCGGCGCAGCACGCCGATCACGCAATCATGAGCGTCGAGCACGCATTCGACGGCTTCGACCTGCGCGTCGAGGCCTATCGAAAATATTATCGCGACATCCGGCCACGCTATGAAAACATGCTCGACCCCCTGGTGCTGTTTCCGGAGGCGGAGTTCGATCGCGTGATGGTCGATGCGCGTAGCGCTCGCGCCGAGGGCATCGAGGTGCTGATGCAAATGCACCCGAAAGGGCCCTGGAGTGGATGGCTGAGCTACACCTGGTCGAAAGCGTACGATCGCATCGACAATCGCGAGGTGCCACGCAGCTGGGATCAGCGGCACGCCGTGAATCTCGGCGTGACCTGGGCCAGCGGCCCGTGGACGGCCACGCTGGTCAACAGCTATCACAGCGGCTGGCCAACCACCTCGCTCACTCTGGATCCGCAAACCGGCGTGCCGAGCATCGATCCAGCGGCCCGCAATCGCAGCCGCTTGCAGGACTTCAATTCGCTCGATATGCGGCTCACCCGCACGTTCATCATGCCGCGCGGCGCGCTCGATGTATTCCTCGAGATCAGCAACACGTTCTCGCGGGACAACGCCTGTTGTATCAACTATGACGCGCGCCTGAACGAGGACGGCTCGATCAGTTATGACCGCGACGTGAGTTCGTGGCTGCCGATCGTGCCTTCCGCCGGCGTGCTCTGGCGATACTGACCCGGCGCGCGACGGAGTCAGCTCCTCGCCTGCAACTTATCCAGGCTCAGGCGCTGCTCGATGCGAGCGACCCCGTTGAGATCGAGCGCTTTGAGCGTGACGCCCACCGGCGCAGCCGACCAGTCGATCTCGATGAGTCCGAAATTGGGCTCGCGCAGCTGCTCGCCGACGCGATTGGCGTTCGGAACGTTCACCGGCCACACTTCCGTGAGGCCGCTGGAGGTCAGCTCCCAGAACGGATAGGGAACATTGACGTCCAGCCGAGTCAGTTCGGCGTAGTGAGTGTCGCCGCTGATGAAGATCACCCCGCCGGCGCGCTTGCGGCGAATCAGCTCGATCAGCCGCTGATGGTCGCGTGCGTAGTTGATCCAGGCTTCCCAGCCTGGGAAATCCGCGAGCACCTGCAGGCTCGAGGCAAAGATTCTGAGCTGCGCCGGCACGTCGAACTGCTGCTCGAGCCACCGCCACTGCTGTTCGCCGAGCATCGTGGCCTCATGATCGGGCAGGCGTGCGTATGGACCGGGAACTTCGCCGCCGGCCTTGCGCTTCGCTTGCTCCCACTCTTTATATGACTGGCCGCCGAGATCCTGCCGAGCGATCGGCGTGCGATTGAAGCGCAGGTCCGGCATGATGACCTGCACGCGCCGGTCCTCGGGACCGAACAAGTAAGAAGCGTAAATGCCATTGCGCGAGCGGCGCGGCGAAGCGGCGTGCTCCTGCCAGAAATCGAGGAAGATCTGGCGCGACTGTTCCTTCATGGGATAGTCCGCGCCGGCATCGTCCTCGCCGTAATCGTGATCGTCCCAAATCGCGACGATCGGTGTGGTCGCCCGTAGTTTCTGGAACCCGGGCTTGGCCGCGAGCTGTGCGTACTTTGCTCGCAGCTCGCCCATGTCGCGCGTGTCGCCGTAGATGTTGTCGCCCAGAAAGACGAACAGATCCGGTCGGCTCGCCAGCACGGTGTCCCAGATCGGCTGATCCTTGCTCTGCTTGGCGCAGGAGCCGAATGCAATGCGAGTCAGCGGACGCTCGAGCGCCGGATGCGGATCGCTCATTGGCCGCGACTGCGACCAGGCGGCGCCCGATTGCAGCACGCCGCCAAGCGCTGCACCCACGACGAGACTGTCGCGTACGAATCGTCGTCGAGTCTCGTCGTGGTCGCTCATGCCGAATCGGACCTGATCAGAACCGCGCCTTGGCGGAGATGAAAATCTGTCTCGGCGCGCCACGCAGCAGCGTCTGCATCGAACCGGTCGGATCGCTGACGCCGAAACCATTGGTGCCGATGGTGCCGATGTACTTCTTATCCGCGAGATTGGTGACGTCCACCTGCACGGTCAGCTGCTCGACCACGCCCAGCGCATTGAAGCGATAACCCAGACCGCCGTTGAACAGCGTGTACGAGTCGGCGCTGGCGTCGTTCAAGTACGTGTAGAAGCGCTCGTCCGTGTAGTTGGCATCCAGCCGCGCGAAGAACGCGCCGTTGTCGTACGACAGTTCCGAGCGAACGAGCCATTCGGGAGCGTCCA
Organism: Steroidobacter gossypii; assembly: GCF_016801985.1. Lineage (GTDB taxonomy): Bacteria > Pseudomonadota > Gammaproteobacteria > Steroidobacterales > Steroidobacteraceae > Steroidobacter > Steroidobacter gossypii. Next base: position 745,168 of record NZ_JAEVLS010000005.1, read on the forward strand.
CCACTTGCTTTCCTGCCGTCGGCACCAGGGTAACGCCTTGCGCTGTCTCGAATGTGTAGTCATCGTCATACTCCGAATCGTTCCAGGCCGCCGAGTTGAACCAGGTCAGGTGCGTCATCGGCCGCCAGGACAACGCTGCTTCGACACCGTTGGTTTTCACATCGCCTACATTGGCGAACGAGCCCGTGCAACCACGGATGCCGATGCATTGTGGGATGCCGAGTAGTCTATCCTTGAAGTCGACGCGATAGGCAGTCACGACACTGTTGAATGCAGCGCCTTGGTACCGCCAGCCCAATTCGTAGTTGGTCGAGGTTTCGGGCTCGAGGGTGTTGCGGATCTCTTCGAACACCTCCGCGGACACATCGAAGGGTCCGCTATTGCTGCCCGGAAACGCGCGCACGTTGCGAGCGACGGAAGCGAACACTTCATGATTGTCGCTCAACGACCAGTTCGCGCCGACTTGCGGCAGGAACGACTCGTCCGTTTCGATCGCGCCATTCTTCAGCGGGCCGCCGGCGACCGTCCAAATCTCGCTCTCGGAGCTCACCGAGCGGAAGCCGGCGTTCAAGGTCAGCGCGTCCGTGATCGACCATGTGTCCTGCAGATGGAACACGACCGTATCCGTGTCGAAGTCGTATTCCCACTGCGTGAGCAGGGGATTGCGCTGGAAGTCATCGAAGGAACGCGTTGGGCCCGCCACGTTGGGCTCGCCATAGAAGCGACGCGCCTGATTGAAGTCGACGGTCTCGAACCACACGCCGCCTTCGATCTCGTGCGCGCCGAGCGAGAACGTGAGCGAGCTCACCACGCCCTGCCGATCGATCTCATATTCAGTGGTGCGAATCGAGATCGGCGCACCGCCAGGTGTCGGCACATACGGCGTGCCCCACAATCCCTGGCCTTCGTTTTGATGCATGTACGCCGTTGCCTGCAACGTCACGGCTTCGCCGATCGGCAGATCGAGCGACAAATAGCCGAGATCGTCCTTGCGTAGACCCGCGGCACTCCAATATGCGTCGTCGCAGACGAGGGGATCGCTCTGGCCCGCGGCGTTACACGCGTTGGCCGCGTCGATTGCGGCGTTCCAATTCGGATACCAATTGTCCCAGTCCCAGCCGCGACGCTCGATGATCTGATACGAGAGGTCCTGGTAGTCGAACTCGGCGCGATCGGAATAGTTGTAGTACGCGGTCAGCCTGGCGTCGCCGATGGGCTGCACCAGCTTGACGTTCACCATCCGCTGCTCCTGATCGCCGCCACCTTTCCACTTCTCGGTGGAAGCATCCACGACGGCGACATAAGCGCGCGTGCCGGTGCCCAACTCGCCGCTGTCCAGCTGAGCGAACGTGCGGCGCGCCGAGTCGGAGCCGAACATCTGCTCAGCGCGAATTCCGAATTCCGCGGCCGGATCGGCCGAGAAGAATTCCACCGCGCCGCCGAGATTGCTGGTCGACGCGATGTCGATGGCGCCCGCGCCCTGCGACAGCTCCACGCGGCCGACCGCCTCCGACGGGATCGCTCGGCTGATGTGCAATCCGTTGTGATTGGCGTAGGACATGTCGCCCAGCGGCACGCCATCCAGCGTGAAGCCCAGCTGACTTTGATTGAAGCCGCGAACCGAAAGGCGCGTCGACCATTCGTACGCGCCATACGCATCGGCGGACTGGAAATTCACGCCCGGCATTTTCTCGATGGCCTTGAGCGGGCTGGTGCCCGCCGGCAGCGCATCGATCTGCTCGAACGAGACCGACTGCACCTGGCGGGTCTCGCCCCGGCCGAGCACGATCACTTCTTCCACTTTGCCCTGCGCGCTGTCCTGAGCGACAGCGACATGGCCGGCCAGCACGGCCGCGATGGCGAGCGACAGCTCGACGGTGTTGCGCATAAACAGCTCCAGGAAATGTTGTCCATTCGTTGCCGGACCGATCCAGGTCCGGCGCTGGCGCGGCAACTTACGGGGAGCTGATTGCTACGATCTGACGGCTATATTGCGGCTGTGTGACGCGGCACTTTTGTTGTACGCATGCATCGCTCGGTAGCGGTCCTTGCGACGTGCGGGGCCAGGGCCCTCAAGACCCGGCGTCTTCGAATCCCTGCAGTACGTGAGCGACGTTGTGGCCGATCTCGGCGACGGCGTAGCCGCCTTCGAGGACGAACACGGTGGGCAGCTTCAGAGCCGCGAGTTGCGCACCGAGTTTCCGATATTCGGGTTCGCGGAGCTGGAACTTGGAGATGGGATCGTCGGCAAACGTATCCACGCCCAATGAGATCACCAATGCATCCGCCCGGTAGTCGTTGATGCGGCGAACGGCATCGCCGAGCGCATCGAACCACAAGGCGTTGCTGCTGCCCGCCGCCAACGGATAGTTCTTGTTGTAACCGACGCCCTCGCCATTGCCGATCTCGTTGGCATGGCCCAGGAAGAACGGGTACTCCGTGCGCGGATCGCCATGGATGGACAGAAACATCACATCGCTGCGCTCGTAGAAGATGGACTGAGTGCCGTTGCCATGGTGATAGTCGACATCCAGCACGACGACGCGCTCCGCCCCGTGGTCCCGAAAACCCTGAGCGGCGACCGCGGCATTGTTCACGAAGCAATAGCCGCCCATGAAATCCCGGCCTGCGTGATGGCCCGGCGGGCGCGACAGAGCGAACGCGGCCCGCTCGCCGCCCGTGACCAACTCTTGTGCCGTCAGCGCAATGTCCGCGCCGGTTTTGACGGCAGCCCAGGTGCCAGCCATCAGCGGCGTGCCGCTGTCGTACGAATACAAACCCAGCTTCCCGGAAAAATTCTCCGGCTCGATGTCGTCACGGTGACCGCGTATCGACCACACCGCGGGCAACGCATCGTTGGTGTACCCCTGCGCCGTCCAAAGATCCCAAGCCTGTTCGAGAAAGCGAATGTAGCGAGGCGCATGCACCCGCTCGATCGCCGACACGGGAAACTCCTTGGGCTCGAGAATCTCGCCGACCTTGCGTTCCTTGACCGCGTCGTACACGAACTGGGCGCGCTCCGGCTTTTCGAAGCACGGCACCAGCTGGCCGCGATACATTTCCCTCTCGCCGTGATGCAGACGGTGTCGCTCGCTATAGATGATCTTCATAAATGTTTCTTGAGCCCGACCGCCACCAGGTTGGCGATCTCGCGGGCGATGTGTTGCTGTTGGGTGGGGTCGGTGGGGACGTCGTCTTTGACCAGCCAGCTGAGCAGGCCGGGCAACATGAGCGCGCGCGCATGCACGTCCACGTCTTTCATGCTGCCTTCGCGAATGCCCTGCCGGATCAACTCGTGATACGCATCGCCAAGCTGATCGGAGCGCACGGCGAACTTCGCCTGCCCTTCAGGCGACAGCGCGCCATGACCGACCAGCGGCGACAAAGGATTCAGATCCTCGTTGGGATAGGCGCGCGCCAATGCGTCCATCGACGCCGATAGCGCCTGCAGCCGCGTCCCCGAATACTCGAGCATGCGATCCTTGATGAACAGGAAGATCCGGAACGCCCGCTCGTAGCAGGCCGACACGACTTCCTGCTTGCTGCCGATGTGGTGATGGAACGTGCGCTTGGTGGTGCCGAGCTGTGCGGCGATCTCTTCCAGAGAGGTCGCGTCGATGCCCTTGCGGTTGAACGCGCGCGAGGCAGCTCGCAACAGCGCTTCACGCTTCGCTTCCAAAGCCGCGTCGCGATCGAACGCACTCACCACCTGCGGCGCCAGTTTGGAAAGATCCAACGGCTGGTAGTCAGGCAACCCCGGCTGGGTGGAAAAGCCATCCAGCACCGTCGCCATCACCGCAGCCCGCAATCGCTCGGCGCCCATGGGGCCGACGGCATGCGCCCAAGGCCGCGCCAGCGGCGCCCAGGTCACCAGGCTGAGAATGACGCGTGCATTCACTTCTATATCGCAGGCACGCAGCACGCCTTCCCGATGCCCCACTTCGAGCAGATGCGCCAATCGCGCGGTCAGGGCGTCGTACAGACCCTGGATCGTGTCGCGCTGGGTCTGATTCATCATGGCGATTTCGGCGCGCGCCGCGATCTCCGGCTCCGTGGGATCGAGCATGCGGCTGATGAAATCCACCAGCACGTCGGCGGCGTTGCCTCCGACCCTCTCGGCCTCCCGCAAGTGGCGCGCGATGATTTCGGCCGCGCGCCGGTAACACTGGAACACCAGGTCCTCGCGATCGGCCACATAGTGGTACATCGCTCCGCGGGTGACGCCGAGCTTCGCGGCGATCTCGGCCAGCGAGGTGAGCAGAACGCCCTTCTGATTCAACTGGCGAGCGGCTTCATCGAGCACCCGCTCGTGTCGATTGACCACTCCAGCCGCCGAGCCCGAGGACTCGGCAGCCGGCCGGGCCGCGCTGTCTTTGGGATTGGAAGTCATGGCAGTAAACCTGCAGTGACCCATAGTAACCGCGCCGGAGTCTCTGTTCACCTTGCGCGACTCTCGTATGCGCCCAGGCGGGGCCCTCACGAGGGGACGAGAGCCGGTTCACAATTCCGAATCTCGCCCGCCGCCGGCCTCCTCAGCTGCTGCCGCGACTGCGGTACGCTTGCGCCCGAACCACGGGCGTATTGAGCCACTGCCCGTCTCGTTGCAACCAAGAACACGGCTGACATGGAGTCTATTTTCAGCTCAGCAGGGTCTGCAGCCGAGGCTGCGGCGCGCGTCAAGAACATGCGCTGGCCGGCCAGCCTGCGCGTGGGCCATACAACCATCCTGACTGGAAAAGCGATTCAGATCTCCAGCAGCGGCCTGAGTCTGCTGCTGGATCGTACGGTGCGCGAAGGTGAAACTGGGCTGGTGCGGGTGGACGCCTTCATCGCCGGCAACCCGGTGCGCCTGCAGGCGAGAACCAGCGTGGTGTGCTGTACCTGCGTGGGGATGGAAGGGTTCCGACTCTCGCTACGGTTTCAGGACCTCGACGACGACGCGACCAACGCCATCGAGACCTTGCTGCGCGCCCGCTGAAGCGAGCGCGCACCGTCTGCAATTGCCAACAGGGCCTGATTATTTCAACAGGCTGCGCAGCATCCACGCGGTCTTTTCGTGAACCTGCAAGCGCTGGGTCAGCAGGTCCGCTGTGGACTCGTCACCGCCTTTTTCCGCCGCCGGGAACGCTGCCCGCGCGGTCCGAGCCACGGCTTCGTGCCCCGCGACGAGCAAGCGCACCATCTCCATCGCGTCCGGCACACCTTCAGTTTCCTCGATGGAGGTCAGGCGCGCGAACTGGCCATAGGTGCCCGGCGCCGGGTAACCCAGCGAACGGATCCGCTCGGCGACCGAATCCAGCGCATTCCACAGCTCGGTGTACTGCTCCATGAACATCAGGTGCAGCGTGTTGAACATCGGGCCTTCGACGTTCCAGTGGAAATTGTGGGTCTTCAGGTACAGCGAGTAGGTATCAGCCAGCACTCTGGAGAGCCCTTCGGCAATCTTTTCCCGATCCTTGCGGCCGATGCCGATGTCGATGGCGACTTCGCCGCCGCTCGGGACCACTTTCTTGCCGCCCTTGTTCTTGGAACTTTCTTTGGCCATACGGATTCTCCTGACGCAATTCGCGTTGCCGAAATTCAATCATTCGTGATCGTGACGACATGGTACTGGGTCGCTTGCAGCGGCTCCAACAGCCAGGTTCTATACGCACGATCGATAACACGCTGCCCGCAGCAGCGGTTTGCATCTGTTCGTAGCCCGGTTGCGACATGCAACCTGGAGCACCCGCGAACATTCAGTGAGTATTCATGGCGAATACCTTGGAATGCGCGCGTCGGCACATTGCCGCCCTCGCCGCGAGGGATCATTGGAGACCCCCCGTGATCGATAAATTGATGGATAAATTGATGGATAAATTCGTTTTCGCCGCCATTGCCGGCACCGCCACCCTGCTCGCCAGCGCGGGTGCGTTCGGAGACGATCCCGGCAAGGGCCGGATCGCCGCTGCCGATTCGTTCAACGACCTGGACCGCAATGGCGACCATCGCATCAGCCGCTCCGAAGCGGGCTTCGATCGCCTGTTCTCGCAGACCTTCGCTGAAGTGGATGCTGATGGCGACGGTTTCGTGTCCGCCGCCGAATTCGCCGCTGCCGAAAAAACGCGCACCAACCTCACTGCTCGCTAGCCGCGGGCCTTAGCACGGGTCGCCCGCGCGCCTGCCACGCTTCGAGGCCGCCGGCCAACGGCCGAACTCGCTTGTAGCCCCGCTCCTTGAGCTTCCGCGCCACCACGGCCGCCGAGGCGTCATTCGGGCAATCGCAATACACGATCACTTCCTCGCCGGGCGCAAGTTGCAGCTCGGAGATGTCACGCACACTGACGCTGCCCGGGATCCACCCCGAGGCGGCGCGACGCTCCGGGCTGCGCACGTCCAGAATGGTGGCGGTCGAGCCGGAATCCAGCAGCGTCGCGAGCTCGTCGATCGAGATGCGCGACATGCGGATCTGGCTCATGAAACTCTGACGCTGCCACCATTTGAACAACACGAACAGCACGATGGCCGCGATCAGCAGCAGTAGCGCCAGCTGCCCCAGTTGATCGAGCTGGATCAGCACCGCCTCGACGGCTTCGTGAAAGATCGCACCGAGCGCTACTGCGCCACCGACCCATAGCGCCGCGCCGATCCCGTCGAAAATGATGAAGCGGCGCACGCCGATGCCCGACTCGCCCGCGAGCGTCGTCGACACGGCGGCGAAGCCGGGAATGTACTTGGCGAGGATCAGCGAAGGCGCGCCCCAGCGCGAATAGATGTTTCGTGTCATGCCCACGCAGGAATCCGGCGACAACGAGACGCGACACATGAGCCGCAGCAACTGCGTGCCGAAGCGCCGGCCGCCGGCGAACCAGGCCAGGTCGGCGATCAATGCTGCTGCGGTCGCTACCAGCAGCACCGGCCACAGCGATTCGTGTTTGTCAGTGGCGAGCGCGGCAGTCACGATCATCGGCGCATACGAAGGAAACGGCAGGCCACCCTGATCCAGCAGCACGCAAAAGAACACGACCCAGAGGCCGTAGCTCTCGATGATGTGCAGCAGCGTGTCCATCCAAAATCACCAGTGAATTGTGCGCCGGGCGCCAGCGGGCTACTGGCATCGGCGTGCGCTTATTCTGCCGCAGCGGAGCTGGACGCGCTGCTCCGTCACGAGTGTTATTCCGGCTCGGCAATCAAGGCACCAGGCTGGTTTGCCGGAGCTCGCTGGCGGTAAGCACGAGGGATTTCTGATAATTCGCGCCACCGTGGATCAATTCGCCGGTGGCCACGACCTTGCGCCCGAGCAGATGCCGGTACTGCCGATACTGGTCCTCCGTGAGCGCCAGCTCTACTTCTATCTGGGTCGGCTCGCGCGGGTAACGTGAGTTCGCCGCCACACACACGCGCTCATCGAGCTGCAAAAGCCAGATGACTTGCGGCTCATCGCCCTTGGTGACGCTCTCGTAGTCCGGCGGTCCGGCGTATGTCTGACGCACGAGCGTGCCGACGAGCTCGTTGGGACCGTACTGCAAGCATGAGTACTCGACTGCGCTCGTCAACGGCGCGATGCCCGAGAGTCCGACGATGATCAGTGCCCGCCACATCGTCGGACCGCGGGTCACAAGGACATGTCCTCGACGCGAGCCAGTTCCCAGCACGCCGCCGTTTGTTTGAATTCGTAGTCGATCGCGAAATCCGAGTCGGGCAGCACCAGCCGGACGAGGCGCGTCTTGGGATCGGGCGCGCTGACGATGGTTTGCAGCGACTCCTGCTCGCGCGCTGCCGAGGAAGGGAATTCGATCCCGGCATACTCGCCCGCGTTCTCGACGGTGACCGCAACTTCGATGCGCTTCGGTTCGTCTTCGGCGCCCGCCTCCAGGTACTGGTACGTCACGGGACGCTTCCAATGCGCCACCTGAAACTCGGCGCTGCTCTCGAACGCTCCGATGAACGCATCGAAATCCGCCGGGCACTGCTCCGCGGATGCCACGCCGCTCGATACAAGTGACGCAACCAACACAATCGCTCGCACGATCCCTCTCCGAGATAGGTGTTCCCTGCCAGCGCCCAGTATGCCGCAGTCATCCACTCCGAGACAGCGGCCGGGCCAGCTCGAACCGAATCTCCCCTCGGGAACTCAGGCCGACTCGACGCCACCCAGCGGCTTCGTAGAAGCGCTCGGCACGAGTGCCCGGATCCGTGGTCAGCCACAGGCGCTCGTGACCCTGTTCCCAGAGCCACTCGACCATCACGTCATGCAACCGCCGACCGAAACCCTTGCCCTCGTGGCCAGGTTCGACGAACAGCGCCCAGATGCTGCCTTCGACGGTGTCGCCGATGGCGAAAGCCACGATGTCTCCTTCTGATTCGACCACCCAGCCGCGGCCGGTTTCTTCTATGGCGACGACATAGTCGCGCGCAGACAATTGCATCGAGACCAGACGGTTCTCGTGCACAGCCATGCGCACGCGATGCATGGCCGCTGCGTCGGAAGGCCGGGCTTGTCTGAGCCGCTGTGTCATCAGTGAGGTCGTCCAGTTCCGTCGATCTCAGGTCGAGCGTACCAGTCGACGGCAGCATCGTCGCGGCAATCATTTGCCGCCATCCTCCGCTTCTCCCGCTTGCTTGTGACCGGCGGCAAGACAGGCGCTCTTCACCACCTCGCGGATGATTTCCGCCAGCCGCAGCGTGCCCGGACCGGCGCCGTCGCGGTCGGCGAAAACCAGGTAGAGCGGTTGCAAGGCGCTGCGCATATCGCGCATGTTCAGCGCCTTCAGCTCGCCGTTCTGGAGCTCGCTGCGTATCTTGTCTTCCGGCAGCCAGGCAAACCCATAGCCTCGCGACACCGCGCCGATCGAGGTGCTCATGTTGCTGACCGTCCAGCGACGCGAAGCATCCAGCGTCGCAGCTCTCTTGTCGCGTTTCACGCTGGTATCGCGCACTACGATGTGACGATGCTTGCGCAAGTCACGGTATTCCACTGGCCGCCCCAACTTGTGCAACTCGTGGTCGGGATGCGCGACCGGCAGGAACGGCACGGTCAGCAATAACTCTCCCGGCATACCGGCCGGCGGCTTGCCCATGATTCCCAGGTCCGCCTTGCCGGTGCGCAATGCCTCGGGCGTGCCCTCGAGCACGGTTTCGTACCATTCGATACGGGTCTGCGGACTCTCCTGACCGAAGCGATCCAGGCATTGAAACATCAACCAGTTCGGGAACAGGATCTCCACCGCGATCGTGATCTCCGCCTCCCACCCCGCCGAGGCTCGGCTCGCCGCGCGTTCGATCGCGTCGGCGTCTTCGAGCAGCAAACGGCCGCGCCGATACAACATTTCGCCGGTGGGCGTGAGTTTGGCTTTGCGACCTTCTATTTCGAAGGCGCGAACCTGCAGGGTCGATTCGAGCTTCTGCACGGCATAGGTCACCGAGGACTGGCTCTTGTGGAGCGCGGCCGCGGCCTGGGCATAGCCGCCGGCCTCGACCACCGCCACCAGGCAGCGCCACTGCTCCAGGCTGATGTGAGGCAAGCGCAGGGAGGGTAAGGGTTTTTTCTCTTGGCTGGCGGCCATCTATCTACTCATTCGATGAATTCGAGCCAAAACTTCAACTTTTTTATCGAGACAGTGAATACTTAAATACGGATACCCGAAAAACAAGTGGTTCTGGAGGTATCCGACGATGAGCACCCTACTGCAGATCAACGCCAGCCTGGCCGGCGCCGAAGGTCAGTCTTCTCGCCTCGCGCACCGCTTCGTGGCGGACTGGCAGGCTCAGCATCCCGGTGGCCACGTCATCATGCGCGACCTGGCGAGCGACCCGGTGCCGCATCTGACCGCCGAGCGTTTCCAGGCGTTCCTGTCGCCGCCCGAAGCCCGCACGCTCGAACAGAGCGCGGCGGCTGAATATTCGGACGCGCTGATCGCCGAGCTGAAAGCGGCCGACACCATCGTGTTCGCCGTGCCGATGTACAACTTCAGCGTGCCTTCGACGTTGCGTGCGTACTTCGATCACATCGCGCGCGCCGGCGTGACGTTCAGTTACACCGCCAGCGGTCCGGAAGGACTGCTCAAGGGCAAGAAGGCGTATGTGTTCATCACTCGCGGCGGCATCTATCCCGACGCAGCCGACACGCAGACGCCGTACCTGAAGCAGTTCCTGGGCTTCATCGGCATCACCGACGTGACATTCGTGTACGCCCAAGGCCTTGCCATGGGTCAGGAGACCGCCCAGAAGAGCATCACCGCGGCTCATAGCGCGATCGAGGAGTTGTTGCCGCGAGCGGCGTGATTCTTCGCCGCGACTGAGGTTCATCTTGACAGCCGCACGTTCCTCTTGGAACGTGCGGCGCATGCGCATCCTGCTGGTTGAAGATGACAACATGATCGGTCAGAGCCTGAGGCAGGCGCTGACCGAGAATGGGCTGACGGTCGATTGGGTGAAAGACGGCGTGCTGGCGCAGGATGCGCTCGCGCAGGGCGGTTATGCCGCCGTGTTGCTGGATCTCGGACTGCCCCGCCGCTCCGGCCTGGAAGTGCTCCGGCGAGCCCGGCAGGACGGCGATCGCACGCCAATGCTGGTGCTCACCGCTCGTGACGGAGTCGACGATCGCGTCGAGGGCCTGGATGTCGGCGCGGACGATTATCTGGTCAAGCCATTCGAGCTGCGCGAATTGCTGGCGCGCATGCGGGCGATCATCCGCCGCTTCGGCGGTCACGCTCAATCCACCATAGGAACCGCGCAAACGCAGCTGGATCTTTCCAGCCGCGAGCTCACTCATTGCGGCAGCACCATCCTGCTGTCGGCCAAGGAATTCCGCCTCATGCATGCGCTACTGGAGCGCCCCGGCGCCATCCTCTCGCGCAGTCAGCTGGAAGAACGTTTGTATGGCTGGGGCGAGGAAGTCAGCAGCAACGCGGTCGAGGTGCTCATCCATGGCGTGCGCCGAAAACTCGGCGCGGATGTGATTCGCAACGTTCGCGGCCTGGGTTGGCGCGTGAGCAAAGACAGCGAGGAGCAACAATGACCTCGCTGCGTCGTCAACTGATGGTTTGGCTGCTGCCGCTGTATGTGATCTCGGCCATCGTCGCGGGCACCGTCACTTATCAGGTGTACGGGCGCATCGTCAGCTCTTTCATGGACAACCAGCTGCAGCTGTTCGCCGACTCCCACGTAGGCTCCTCCGGCTCCATGCCGGCGCTGCGCTCACTCGATGCTCACAACGTCATGAAAAGAGGCGACATGGTGGTGCAGATCTGGGATCGCAACCGTCGGCTCGTCACCAGTTCCTGGCCGAAGTTGCAGCTCGAGCGCCAGAGCGCAGCGGGTTTCAGCGACGTTGCGATCGGCGACACGCGCTGGCGCGTTTATACGATGCATTCGCCGGATCGGACCGTGCAGAGCGCGCAAAGCCTGGAGTTCCGTCGTCACCTGGTGAAAGCGCAGGCTTTGCAGGTCGCGCTGCCGGTGGCGCTGATGATCCCGCTCTCGGCTATCTTTCTCTGGTTTGGCATGCGGCCAGCCATTCGCCGCCTCGAACTGATCTCACAGGCGGCGGCGAAGCAGGACGAACATCGCTTGAGCGATTTGCCGGCGGAGCACGCGCCTTGTGAGATTCAACCGCTGGTTCTGGCGGTGAATACGCTGCTTGCACGATTGCGAAACGCCTTCACGGCGCAACGCCGATTCGTGCAGGACGCTGCGCACGAGTTGCGCACGCCCATTACAGCGATGAGCTTGCAGCTGGAAAATCTCAAGGCTCGCCTGCCCGACGGCGGCGGCGAACAACTGAGGCAGCTCGAAGCGGGGCTCTCACGCACCAAACGTTTGGTCGAACAGCTGCTACGGCTGGCGCGCCAGGAATCCCCGCGTCAGCCCGAACCGCCGGTCGCCATCCAGCTCGACGCACTGCTCAAGTCCAGCCTCGCGGATTTCATGCCGCTGGCCGACCGACGCAACATCGACCTGGGCTATGCGGCGGATATCGACGCGACCGTGTACGCAAACGAGGACGAGTTGCGCAGCCTGATCCACAATCTGCTCGACAACGCGCTTCGCTATACACAGCCCGGCGGGATCGTCGATGTCACATTGCATCGGGACACGGGCGTGGTCACGGTGGAGATCGCCGATAACGGCCCGGGCATTCCGCCCGAGCTGTTGCCGCGAGTCTTCGACCGTTTCTTTCGCATCGAGGGCGCCGAAACGGATGGCAGCGGCCTCGGCCTGGCCATCGCCAGGAACGCCGCGGATCGCAATCGCATCGGGCTGGAGCTGAGCAATCGCGTGGACGGCTCGGGATTGATCGCCCGAATGCGCTTCGCCGCGGCGAGCGTTACGACATCGGCGCCGGCTTGGGCGGCAGCGGATCTTCCGGCAACGGAATGAACTGCGCCTCGTACACGGCGCCTTGCATAGCTATCTGGACTCTATCGCACTGCATCGATCGGCGAACGAGTCAATGACAAACCGGACAACCGCTCGTCATGGGCGTAGGCTACGCCTATCGAGCGCTCGCCCTTCTGCTAATGCTTTTCAGGCGGAGGCGACGAGTGCCGTCGATCGGCTCCACTGACCACGAATCCAGCATCACAACTGTGTCATAGAGTTGTCCGCCAACGCCCGTCAGGAAGGGGGGTGTCATGTTGACTCGACGAGCTCTTTTGCAACCACACGGCCGCACTGGCTGCACTGTGCTGATGTTTGCATGGCTGACATCGACAAGCGCGATGGCAGCACCGATTACAACGACTCGCTTCGTGTCCACAAGCGGCGTCGACGCCGGAGACTGCACGGTAAATCCCTGTAGAACGATACCCTTTGCAATCGATAACGCAGACGACGGCGATACGATTCGGATCGCGCCAGGGACATACACTGAAACGTTTGCCATTACCTCAAGGACTGACCTGACCATCGAGGGGGAGAGCGCTGCCACCACCATCATTCAGGGTGACGGAGTATCGGCGCTAATTCGTGTTCGATCGAGTCTCGGTCTCACCATCCGCGATTTGACGGTAAGAGACGGCGGACCCTTCGTTGAAGGTGGAGGTCAAGTGGAGGGTGGTGGCATCTCGGTATTTGGTCCGCATTCAAGCTCGAACAGCGTGGTGCTTGAAAATCTCATTCTCACTGGCAATCACGGCCCAAATGGAGGCGCCATAGGATTTCAGGGCGGCGCGCTCACGATTGTGAATTGCCTTATCGTCGACAATGCGGCGATCAATGCCGGTGGCGCAATGATCGTTCGAAACGATAGCACTGTAACGATGGAAGCGACGACAGTGGCGAACAACCACGCAAGCTTCCTGGCCGGTGGAGTCGTGAACGAGGCCCACCTCACGGTGAGAAATAGCATCTTCTGGAACAACACCCTCGAACAGATACATACAAACCCCGCTGGACCTCCTGCCGTTGCAACGAGCGTGCGCTTTTCCGATATCCAGGGAGGCCATGCAGGGTTAGCAAACATCGATCAGGACCCGCTGTTCGTCGATGCTGCCAATGGCGACTTTCGGCTGCGCTCAGGCTCGCCTGCCATCGATGCAGGGAAGAACAGCGGGGCCCCTGCCACCGACCTTGACGGGAAAGCGAGGCCCATCGATGGCGATGGCGATGGAATTGCCGATGTCGACATGGGCGCTTTCGAATTCGGCGCGCCGGACACAACACCACCCGCCATCACCGTCTCTGCTAATCCAACGACGCTATGGCCGCCCAATGGGCGATTGGTGTCCGTGAAGGTGTCTGGAACGATCAAGGATGAGCCCGGCAGCTCGGGGGTAGACGCGAGCAGCGCTGTATTTGTTGTGCTTGACGAGTATGGCCGGATCCAGCCGCGCGGGACCGTCACGCTCCAAGCGAACGGCCGCTACACCTTCACCGTGGCACTTCAGGCCTCGCGCCGGGGGAACGATCGCGATGGCCGCCACTATACGATTGCGGTGATCGCCGAGGACGGAGCCGGGAACATCGGGGTGGGATCGACCATCGTGACCGTGCCGCACGATCGAGGTAAAGCGCGCGAACATTGATGCCGTAGCTCATGCGGCGCTACGGGTCGGGATAGTGAGAGCAACTCAGGTTTGTTTGGGAAGGTGTCTTTGGTCCGATTCCGGACCCAAAGCGGACATCCGACCTCATCAATAGTCTAAGGCCAAATGCTCGTCACCGATCACCTTGAAGACTGAGAGCGACCATCGCTTGGTGGAGTCGTCCGCCAAGCAGATACGCCCGATGCACTGGGCACGGCCGCTGTGGAGATCCAATTCGAAAGGCCGTTTCATATGTGAAGGTGGCTTCTTCCTATTCCATGGCATCAAGTCGACCTTCGTTCGGATGTCAAAGGAGGTCTCTGTCCCGATCGGCGCATATAGCAGACCCGCGAGCAAAGGCGCCCTGCTTTGCACGAAGTCGGAGAATGCGTCGGAGTACAAATGTACGAAGTAGCTAGGGCATCCTGTATTGCCAGAACCCCACATCACATTCGCTAGTGCCAGCCTTGAAAGATCATTGAGTATGCTCCGAGCGTCTGCTCGCCGAGGGCGGTGGGAGACATGGATCTTGAACTCGCATGCCATCAAATGCTGTTGCTGATGGCGGACCACGAGGTCCAGCTTCAATCTGTCATTCCGATATAGCCTGTACTCAAGGCGAACGCAGCAAGGGGTAACAGAGGCAAGCCGTTCAAGCACGTGCAGGAATGCGTATCGGAGATCACCCTCTGAGATGGGTTCGAAACCGTCACAGCGCTGCCGCAACTCCTCAAAGAATTGCTCGATGACGAGGTTTGGAGACTGAAGTTCGGTAATCTTCAAGGCGGGCGCCTGCAACATACAAAAACAAACCCTCGGCCAGGCACAGATTCCGGGCGCGTAGCTTACTGGGATGAGAGGCTGATTCACAGGAAAATCACTGTCGTGCCTTGCGCAGGACCACTCTTGGCCGAAAGCAGACATGCAGGGAGGCACTGGCGCGCTAAGGCGGCTCGCGCGCGGCGCGCGCACGAAATGCGCGGAGCGGAGAAACATTTTTCTCGACTGCGGCATGTTGTTATATACAGTTAAGGTGCGCCGAGATACGATCGGTCCCGTGCTTGATCTCTAGCACACCGACCTCCGCCCGAAACCCTCCCGCACTTTTCGAGCGGCCTCCAAGTCGATGCATAGCGAGTGAGTTGAGTTCATACCAGAAGGCGGCGCCCGACGGTGCTGTAACACCGCCGAGCGCCTGACCACATCACCCTTGAAAGGAGGATGACATGGCTACCCGCGATGATACTTCCAAGCCGCGCCGTTCACGACGCAAACATTCCACCACAACTGCCGTGGCTCCGCGCGCGGCACCACCCGATGGCGGCGATCTAACACCGCCGAAGACCTTAGAAGAAGCCGTGGAGAACGTACGAAGCCTGCTGATGGAGATTCGCGCGACGCTGCATTGCTTATCAGACGTATTGCTATGCGCGGATGACGACGACGCGGTCCTGCACGCGGAAGTGGCGAAGGCGCTTGAGGGCTGGGTTGACGAAGCGGCGACGAAGTTGGATCTCGTGAACCTGAGGCCGTTGATCGAGGCGATTCGGCAGGGCGGCGGTGGTGAGCCGGGCGAAGGCGGGTCGGATCTAGCAGGCCGTGGCCTGTATCAGGTAAGAGAGCCGACGCCCGTTTACAGGGCGGCATGAAGGCCTGAGGTCCGAGCGTCCTCTGCCGCCGAGGAGACAACGACGGCAGAGGGTGCGACGGAAGCGGTGACGAAACGTTCTGCGGAGACTGCGCCCATGAGTGTGGATGTTCACCAGTTCGAGTCGTCAAGGCGCGGCTACCGGTGAGGCGGGTCAGATCTTCATCAAAGCCATCGAGGCCGCGTGGATGAGATCCCAATAGCAGATGACGTTTCTTGTATGGTCCGCCCCACCCTTGCAAGAGGAAAATCACTTCTGAGGTCTTGGGGATGGTTGCATTCATGTATTCGGCCTGTATGTGAGGCGCACGATGTGCCTCGGGCCTTGATGGGAATGCGCGCGCACTAGCACTGATCAGCAGAACGGCCTTGGTTAAGCCCGGAAACGTCTCAGGTGGCTGGTGCACGGGTTCGACCCCTTGATCCA
>NZ_JAEVLS010000006.1 GCF_016801985.1 Steroidobacter gossypii
TGGATCAAGGGGTCGAACCCGTGCACCAGCCACCTGAGACGTTTCCGGGCTTAACCAAGGCCGTTCTGCTGATCAGTGCTAGTGCGCGCGCATTCCCATCAAGGCCCGAGGCACATCGTGCGCCTCATACAGGCCGAATACATGAATGCAACCATCCCCAAGACCTCAGAAGTGATTTTCCTCTTGCAAGGGTGGGGCGGACCATACAAGAAACGAATGTAAAATTCGGCTTGCGATCCTGGTGCGCACCTAACGTCGGCGCTTCGCCAGGAATGCATCGAGGCTGTTGGCAAATGCCTGTCGGTCTCGTTGACTCAGCGCGCTAGGGCCTCCCGTGGCGATTCCGCTGCCACGCAACTCGTCCATGAAGTTCCGCACCGACAGCCGCTCCCGGATGTTGTCCTTGGTGTACATCTCGCCGCGCGGGTTCAGGGCATGGCCGTTCTTGTCGATCGCCGCGGCTGCCAACGGAATATCGGCGGTGATGACCAGGTCCCCTGCGGCGAGCAGCTCGACGATGCGTTTGTCTGCAACGTCGAGACCGGGTGGCACTTGTAACGAGCGAATATAGGGCGATGGTGGGATCCGCAATGCTTGATTCGCGACCAGATTGATTTGAACGCGCTCGCGCTCGGCGGCGCGAAACAAGATTTCCTTGATCGCGCCTGGGCAGGCGTCAGCATCGACCCAAATCTGCATCGAGCTCTCGGTTTCCTAAGGCATGTGAAATGCGCAATCGCGTCGCGGTCTACAGAATACACCGGTCACGTGTCGAGCTGTTTGGGGGACGTGTGCCGCCAACCCTTCGATGCTTTATCTTTCACGCGCTCGCTCCAGCGAACTTCTCAGACGGCTAGCCACGTCCATGCGTTCTTCGATTGCGTAGGGTGCTGCCGCTCCCCCATAGAGCCCGTCATCGCGGAAGCGAGGGAAAACGTGAAGATGGAAGTGCCAAACGTCCTGATTGCCCGCCGGGCCATTGTGCTGGCGCGTAGAGATGCCCTCGCATCCAAATGCATCCTGCAAAGCGTTCGCGATCAGGCGGGTCGCGCGAAAGAAGTCTTCGCCGAGATTGTCCGGGATGTCGAAGACGTTCTCATAGTGAGCGCGGGGAACAATCAGGCAGTTGCCACGAATTCCGGCGTAGTGGTGAAGTGGAACGAAGGCAAAGACTCGGGGTTCCACCAGAATGATCGCCGATTCCGACGCCGGTTCATCCAGTGTTCCTGCCAGACGGCAGAACGGACATTCGTAGCCAGCCGGCGCGTGTCTCATGAGGGCTGGCGCTCCGGCTTGGCACTTGGCAGCCAGTACTCATGCGCCAATAGCACCTTGATCTCCTGCTTGGTCCAGGGGTCTTTGGGATTGTCCTGAGCAGCGACATATCGAAGTACAGCCACGCATGCTTCCCGCTGGCCTGCCGTGAGCTTCGAAAATTTCTCCACGAAATAGTCGTACAGAGCGCAATCCGGTTCATTCTTCGGCGGCGTCAACCATCTAACGAGTGCTGCGTAGTGCCCATACTTCATTCCTCTGAGCACTGCTACGAGCAGCGCAGGCAAGTAGAACCGGGTGCCGAGCGCATCCAAGTAACTCGATGCTAAGGAGATGTTGTCCAGCTCCGATTCTGGGATTTGCCACCATTCTCCTTTCACGTCCTGTTCCGCGGTGATTCGTCGGAGTTCCTCCGGGTCGGAGATCCAGTCATCCATCGCGACTGCCGCTCGAAGCCCGCAATGGGAGGGAAACGGTAGCGATCCGAACTCCGCCCTGACAAGGTCCATCGTGGTCTCGACGTCGTGAGTCATTGTCTCAGCTCAACCACTGGATGATGCCACTCTTTCAGATATCTACGACCTGCCTACTCCGCCGTTGATTCAGGAGGCCGACCGGTGCGCCGGTTCTCAATGGCCTTCTTGATCCTATAGTACAGCCCGATCAATCCTACCAGGCCCCCCAGCGCCAGCGTTGCCAATGCGCCAAGATACGTCATCGGCTGATGCTTGACGTTGTAGTACCCAATCTCCTGGCCTGATTGCTTGCCACAGCGCGCGGAACACGAAGGACAGCACGCACAGCCCGATCGCGCCCCATCCGATGATTCCGAATATCTGCTTTCCCTTCATGGGGCTCTCTCGATTGCTGTGAACAATCTCAGATTCTTCCGTGGGTCGATCGATCAACTACCCCGGTCTGGCTGACAACGCGAAACGGGAGGGAGCTTTCTGCAGAAACGTCGAATGTTAAATTCAACTCTGATTCTGGGTTCGCATAGCAGAGTGTGATGGAGTCCCTTAGGAAGCGGCACACTGTGTTCCGTAGGGCGTCCGATCGGTTCGGGCCTGGCCGGTTGGGAAGGTGCGTCGCAGCTCATCGGCCCTGGCTTTCAGAGGCGACGCTTCGGCAGGACGACTCAGCGCTTCCAAGGTGACTGCGTATTCATCAAGAAATACTGCGTATCCGAGCGGGTCTGCTGTCTGAGCATCCATGCGCTCGAAGAGTTGGTACAGCGAGGTGAAATAGTGCTCTGCTGAGGCGTAATCCTTGCGGTCGAAGTACATGCGGCCAAGTTCCATCTGAGCGAGATGCACAGGACCGTTGCTGCCCTGGTCGAGCTCCAGTGCTCTTTTCAGACTTTGTTCCGCTGCCTCCCAGTCGCAGATCACTCCGGAGGCGCGGCCATACTCGTAGTACAGGACAGACATCTGACGCGGCGTCGCGCCCCCGACCTGGGCGTTCGGAATCGCTTTGGCGAGGTTCGATTGGGCCCGTCGCCAGTCGCCCGCATCGCGGGCAGTCCACGCTGCCTCCGAATAGCGTACCGCGGTACTGCGGTTCACAGGATTGGCGCACCCGGCCAACGCACATGTCAGTGCTACAACCATCGCTTTCAAGTCTTCTTCTCCCTGATGCCGCGCGTGAGTCGCGGGCGAAGGCGCATGATGACTAATCTCGTATGAGCCAGCTGTGAGGTAGTCCGTGGTGTGGCTTGTTTGTAGCCAGATCTCAGCGGTACCTGACACCATCACCAGATCGTTAGGATCGTAAAAAAATGCACCCCTAGAAAGGTCAGCAGGAGGCACGCAACTGACACCGCGCCGCGGCGAAGCTTCCGAATTTCCATACTCTCAGATTCATCGACGCTCGCGGCGCCAGGCCTGCCGGTCCAAGGTGAGGTTCTCGTCCGCATCCATGACGCCATGCTTCACGAGCTTCTGAAGGCTGGTTCTTCTGAGCAGGAAGTTCTTTGCGTAGCGACTGAACTCGTCCACGTCGGCAATGACGGGGCCGCCGTCCGGTTCTGGGCCATGGTATACGGCGCCTTCCATGAGCAGGAGGCAGTGATACGGAATAGCCACGGTGACCCACAGCTTCATGGGATCGTAGGAGCTTGAATAGTGAATTCCGATTTGCCAACGATAGCGACCGAATTGGACATGACTCGCGCCGATCTCCTGCACGCTCAGCCACACCGTCGGTTCCGGGACGACCCATCGGCTGCGCGTGCCCCGTTGCTCGCGCTGTTCCGCTAGGAAGAGTTCCAGAATCTCTTTCCAAACATCGTGGGGAAAGAGTTCTGACTTGAGGAAGACGCGGCTGTCTTCGCTCACTGTGCCGTCGTTTTCATCTGATAGGTGCCAGCGGCGCCATCGATCTCGATGGTGAACGAGTAGGAGCTCGATTCGAAGAGCTCCGCGCGACCAGTAACTACGATGCTATTGGTACCGTTGGGTGAGCAGCGAACGTCGAACAATTCGAGCTCCAGGTGATCGTTATTGAGTTCAGCGAACGTGAAGCCCCTGGCCACTTCGAGCCAGGTGCCGCGCGCGTTGGGTCGAACCATGTCGACGAACAGCATGGTGCCGCCGTAAAGGTACGCCTGAAGAATGCGAAACCGGCCGGACTGGCCATCGATCTGCCACTGACCGCATGTTTCGAGGGAAGTCACAGAAGAGTGAGGCAACTCCTCGTAGCCGACGTCGCGGCCGAGCGCAAAACCGGACGCGCACGAGAGCATCAGCACTAGTGCTCCTGCTGTCATCCCGCGGACTTTGTTGATATGCATCGATCCTAGTGTAAGGCAGGTTCATCACCTCGTGTGGATGAGCATGGCGGCGAGATCCAGGTCAGCGAGCGTCTGGCGGCCTCGCTGCCACAACGGCTGGGCCTGTAACGAAATCCTGAAGCCGGGAGGATTGACCGCGAATGGATTTATGTATATTCGCCGGCGCCTACAGGGAGTGTCGCGATGCCCGAGATCACCTCGAACGACAAGGTCGCCGTTCAGAGCTTCATCAACACGCAATTCGGTTTGAACGATCCGGTGCTCGCGGCGGACTACGCCGAAATCGCCATGTTCCTTTCGGTCGAGCAGCGATGGGGACCGGAGGTGGCGAGGCTTTCGGGTTTCCTGGAAGAGGAGTACTGGGTGCAAACGGCCAAGGGCTTCTCCAATCGGCTCTCCACGGCGATCTCGACGGTGGGCGCGCAGTTGGGCTTCAGCAACTATTCGAACGGCATCGTGATGGCCGGTTTCACCGACCCTGGCGTGTTCACCTCGTATGTGTCGAAAGGCTCCTTCTGGAAGGACGCGGTCAGCAGCAATCACGGTGAGTACAGTCACAGCCTGCAATGGCTGACGCTCGGGCTGGCGGCCGCTGGGAAACGGCTGAGTCTGCGTACTACCGCTTCATATCTGTTCAAGAACGCAGTGGCGCACCAGAGCGATAAAGAGTTCGTGGTCCCGGGGCGCAACCAACCCAGCAAGATCTATCTCTGGGATTTTCTGGTCGATTGTTTCGATTTCGGTCCCGACCCCGACTGGCAGGCGAATACCGCCACCCATACGGCGCGCTCGCCGACCCATTTCAATACCCGAATTCAGGCCAGCAAGACCTGGATCGGCCGGCACCTGAGAAAGAGGTACGCAAAGCGCGGGTGGGCCGCACCGGGATCCCCGACGCCCACCTCTACCAAGGGATACGCCATCGAGCGCGCCACGCAGAAGGGCTATCAACAGCAACACTCCAACTCGGGAGGCAACTACGTCTACGAACACAGCCGGGTGACCACGCCCGTCACGGTCAACAAGCCGGCTGGGCCGCGCGGCCGACTGAAGGGCCAGCTGACTATCAGCGCAGGTGCTTGGGGGGCGGAGGCGCCCCGAACGGCAACCCTGCAATGGACCACCCGCCTCGGGACAGTCCTGCGGCTGACCTACCTTGGGAACACCGCCGAGTTCAACGCGGGCTGTCACGACGTCACCTTCGATTTCGGGGAGGACGCGGGCCACAGGCTCACGGTCCTGAACCTGGCGAAAGCCAAGGCGAGCTGACCGCGACCCTGGAAGGGGTGCCACGCCGGCGGAATTGCTTGCACCGGGGAGGCTAAGACGGCCCGGTTTCGTGTATATTGCGCCCCCGCTTTCGACCGTGTGCTTAACTGGTTCACCGGTATCGCTGGTGCCAGCTGGGCGTCAGCCACGGGGAATCCATTGGGAGTGGAGGGGGTCGAAACCCGGGTGGAATCAGTAAGTTGCTGATTTCTTTAGTCCTCTGGTCGGGTGCTGCCCGCGCTTCGAGGCCCGAATCCTTCCGCCCCAGTCAATCGGAGTGTTTGAATGGATCGTGCCACGATGGCGGTGTTCACGGGCAACGCCAATCCGCAGCTCGCCCAGGACATCGCGCGCCACCTGACCGTGCCGCTGGGCCGCGCTGCCGTCAGTCGCTTCAGCGACAGCGAGTGCACGGTCGAGCTGCTGGAAAACGTGCGCGGCCGCGATGTGTTCATCGTGCAGCCGACCTGCATGCCGGCCAACGATCACTTGATGGAATTGCTGGTGATGACCGACGCCTGCCGACGAGCCTCGGCCGCGCGTATCACCGCTGTGATTCCTTATTTCGGTTACGCCCGCCAGGATCGCCGCCCGCGCGCCATGCGTGTGCCGATCACGGCGAAGCTGGTCGCGAACATGATCGCCAGTGCCGGTGTGAACCGCGTACTGACCGTTGATCTGCACGCCGATCAGATCCAGGGATTCTTCGATATCCCGGTGGACAACGTGTACGCCTCGCCGGTGTTGCTCGGCGACGTGTGGAAGCAGAAGTACGACAACCTGATGGTGGTGTCGCCGGACGTGGGCGGCGTGGTGCGCGCCCGAGCGCTCGCGAAGCGGTTGGATGATGCCGAACTGGCCATCATCGACAAGCGTCGTCCGCGCCCGAACGAGTCGGAAGTGATGAACATCATCGGTGAGGTCGAGGGCAAGACCTGCGTGCTGATCGACGACCTGGTCGATACCGCGGGGACGCTGTGTCACGCGGCCGAAGCGCTGAAGGCGAACGGCGCGAAGAAGGTGCTCGCGTACATTACCCACGCGGTGCTGTCGGGGCCGGCGATCGACCGGATCTCGCAGTCGCAGCTGGATGAGTTGGTGGTGACGGATACGATTCCGCTGCGGCCGGACGCCCGGAGCTGCAAGAAGATTCGTCAGCTGACGGTGGCTGGGTTGCTGGCGGAGACCATGCGGCGTATTCGCGATGAGGAGAGCGTCAGCTCTCTGTACATCGACTGATTTTGCTGCTCGCGGCTGCCTGTCGGCGCCGCTCGCAGGGAGAGTTTCTTATTTAATGGCGCGGCTATCGCCGCGCCGAGTGTTTTAGTCCACGGCTGCCGCCGCGCCGGATCGAGACCACCGCGGCACCGCCGCGCGGATCGAGACCACCGCGGCTGCCGCCGCGTGGCATCTGGGCTGATGCGGCGGGCGGCGACTTTGGTCGCGGCGCAGCCGCAGAAGATAACCAGCGGCGGCGTTGGGCCGCAGGGTTTGAGTCGTTTCCTCTCGCGGGGAAGTCGCGACAAGAAGGAAAACACGGTGGCGGCGTAGGGCCGCAGGGTTTGAGTCGCTTCCTCTCGCGGCGAAGTCGCGGCAAGAAGGAAAACACGGTGGCGGCGTAGGGCCGCAGGGTGAAGTTTCTTTTCCTGGTGCGGCGAGAGCCGCGGCGGGGAAGTCCACGGTGGTGGCGGGATTGGTCGCGATCCGCCGCTGCTTTGTTTCTCAACTGGAGTTATTCATGAAAACCTCATTCGATCTCGTCGCCGACTCTCGCGACGTGCAGGGGAAAGGTGCGAGCCGCCGCCTGCGTCGTTCCGGGAAGGTTCCGGCGATTCTTTATGGTGGCCATCAGGAGCCCAAGCAGATCCTTCTGGACCACCAGAACCTGCTGTCGCTGCTGGTGAACGAGAAGTTCTTCTCCACCATTCTGTCGGTCAAGATCGACGGCCAGCCGCAGGCCGCGATTCTCAAGGACGTGCAGCGTCATCCGGCCAAGAACCAGATCCTGCACATGGATCTGCAGCGCGTGCTGGAGAACGAGCAGATCCGCATGACCATTCCGCTGCACTTCAAGGGCGCGAGCGTGTCGCCGGGCGTGAAGACCCAGGGCGGCGTGGTGTCGCACCTGTTGAACGAAGTGGAAGTGGCCTGCTTGCCCAAGGACCTGCCGGAATATCTGGAGATCGATCTGTCCAACATGGAGATCAACCAGATCCGTCGTCTGTCCGACCTGCCGCTGCCTGAAGGCGTCGAGCTGGTCGCGCTCACGCACGGTCGCGACGAGGCGGTGGTGTCCATCCATCATCCGCGCGCCGAAGAAGCGGCTGCCGAAACTCCGGCCGCTGCTGCGGCGGCTCCGGCAGGTGCTGCTCCGGCCGCGGCTGCGAGCGGTGGCGACGCCAAGAAGGCGGCCGCTGCTCCGACCGCTGCCAAGGGCGGCGCTCCGAAGAAGTAACGCACACACGCTCACCGGTCGCGGTCACGCGGCCGGTGGGGCGTGTAAGCGATGGCGGGCGCATTTCCAGTCCGCCATCGTTGCGTTACTTTCGGTCGTACTGCTATGGCGGGCACTTCCCTCAAAATCATCGTCGGCCTCGGCAATCCCGGGCCGGAGCATCTGCTCACGCGCCACAACGCGGGCTTCTGGTTCGTGGATGCGCTGGCGGCCAAGCTCGGCGGCAGTTTTCGCAGTCATGCGAAATTTCACGGCGACATCTGTCGCGTGCAGTACTGCGGCCAGGACATCACCCTGCTCAAGCCGTCCACTTACATGAACCGCAGCGGGCTCGCGATCCGCGCGCTCGCCGATTACATCAAGGTGGAAGCGGGCGAGATCCTGGTGGTGCATGACGAGCTCGACCTGCCGGTGGGCGATGTGCGTTTCAAGCTCGGCGGCGGCGCCGGCGGCCACAATGGCCTGCGCGACACCATCACTCACATGGGCCCGGATTTCTGGCGGCTGCGCATCGGCGTCGGCCATCCCGGCGACAAATCGCAAGTAATCGACTACGTGCTGCGGCGGGCGCCGAAGGAGGAGGAAGAAAGCATCCTCGGCTCCATCGAGCACGCGCTGCAGGCGTTGCCGACGTTTCTCGAACAGGGCGCGGAGCGCGCCATGAACGGGCTGCACAGCAAGAAGTGATCTAATCTATGGGCATCAAGTGCGGCATCGTTGGTCTTCCCAACGTTGGTAAATCGACTCTGTTCAACGCGCTGACGCGCGCGCAGATCGCTGCTGAAAACTATCCTTTCTGCACCATCGACCCGAACGTGGGCATCGTGCCCGTGCCGGATCCGCGCCTCGGCGTGCTCGCTGGCATCGCGAAGTCCGAGAAGCAATTGCCTGCCACGGTGGAGTTCGTCGACATCGCAGGTCTGGTGGCCGGCGCGTCCAAGGGCGAAGGCCTGGGCAACAAGTTCCTCTCGCACATTCGCGAGACCGATGCGATCGCGCACGTCGTGCGTTGTTTCGAGAACGACGACATCGTGCACGTCGCCGGCAAGATCAAGCCGCTCGATGACGTCGAAGTGATCAACACCGAGCTGGCGCTTGCCGATCTGGACACCGTCGAGCGCGGCTTGCAGCGCGCTGAAAAGGCGTCCAAGGCGGGCGACAAGGACGCGATCAAACAGCGCGACCTGCTCAAGAAGCTCAAGGAGCATCTGGACTCCGGCCAGCCGGCGCGCTCGCTCATCAAGGATCCGGAAGAGCGCAAGCTGCTGCACGAGTTGCACCTCATCACCATCAAGCCGTTGATGTACGTCGCCAACGTGTCGGAGAACGGCTTCACCAACAATCCTCACCTGGACTCGGTGCGTGAGCTCGCGGCTCGCGAGAATTCCGAAGTGGTCGCGGTCTGCGCAGCCATCGAAGCGGAGATCGCGCAGCTCGAGGAAGCCGATCGCGCCGATTTCCTGAAAGACATCGGCCTCGACGAGCCCGGTCTGAACCGCGTGATCCGCGCCGGTTACAAACTGCTCGGCCTGCAGACCTATTTCACTGCTGGCCCGAAAGAAGCCCGCGCCTGGACCGTGCGCGTCGGCGCCACCGCCCCACAGGCGGCCGGCGTGATTCACACCGATTTCGAGAAAGGCTTCATTCGCGCCGAAGTCATCGCGTTCGACGACTATGTGAATTTCAAAGGCGAGCAGGGCGCCAAGGAAGCCGGCAAGCTGCGCCTGGAAGGCAAGGAATACATCGTTCAGGAAGGCGACGTCATGCACTTCCGCTTCAACGTCTGATTTCGACCAGCGCCCCTGCCTGCGCGGGTGCACGCAAGTCAGTGCCCGAAACGGGAGGGGACCGAGGGTGTCCTCTTCCTCCGGGCCGCGAGTATCAAACTAAATATTCGCTCGCGCATCCTTCGCTCCAGCTCCCCCATCGGTTCCTCTGCATGGACAGGGTGCGGTCATTCCTCTATATAGGTGACGGCAAACACCCGGCAAGAAACCGGAATCCAAGGAATGGCGCAGGGGATAGCGAATTTGCGCGTGCCGGTGGGGGCCATCGGGCGCGATGAACACAGGGATTTGGGACTGGCCGGGCTGGTGTTGCTGGCGAAGTTTCATGACATTGCTGCCGACGCGCAGCAACTGGCCCACCAATTCGGCCGCGGCGGCGAGCTGTTCGACGAGCCGACGTTGTTGCTCGCTGCGAAACAACTGGGGCTGAAAGCCCGCGTCGTTCCGCAACCCGCCGAGCGCCTCGACAAGATCGCGTTGCCGGCGCTGGCGCTGCAAGCCGACGGCGTGCATTTCATCGTCGCCAGGGTCGGCGACGAGAGCATTCTGATCCACGACCTGCAGCAGCAGCGGCCGCAAGCCATCTCGCGAGCGGATTTCCAATCGAGATATTCCGGCAAACTGTTGGTTGTGACATCGCGCGCGTCCGCGCTCGGGCAACTGGCGAAGTTCGATTTCCGGTGGTTCGTGCCGGCGGTGGTGAAGTACCGCAAGCTGCTGCTCGAAGTCTTCGTCGTCTCGTTCTTCATACAGCTGCTCGCCCTGGTCACGCCGCTGTTCTATCAGGTGGTGATGGACAAGGTGCTGGTTCATCACGGCCTCACCACTCTGAATGTCATCGCTATCGGCCTGCTGTCGATCGCCGTCTTCGACGTTCTGCTCAGCGGGCTGCGAGCCCACGTATTCGCGCACACCACCAGCAAGATTGATGTGGAGCTGGGCGCGCGGTTGTTTCGGCACATCGTTTCTTTGCCGCTGACGTACTTCGAATCCCGCCGCGTGGGTGAGACCGTCGCGCGCGTGCGCGAGCTCGAGAACATTCGCAGCTTTCTGACCGGACAGGCGCTCACGTTGGTGCTCGATCTGTT
Source organism: Steroidobacter gossypii (assembly GCF_016801985.1). Lineage (GTDB taxonomy): Bacteria > Pseudomonadota > Gammaproteobacteria > Steroidobacterales > Steroidobacteraceae > Steroidobacter > Steroidobacter gossypii. Next base: position 10,666 of record NZ_JAEVLS010000006.1, read on the forward strand.
CTTCACCTTCGTGTTTCTCGCCGTGATGTTCTACTACAGCGGCTGGCTGACGCTGATCGTGGTGATCTCGCTGCCGTTGTACGCGCTGTGGTCCGCCTCCATCACGCCGCTGCTGCGTAAACGGCTGGACGAGAAGTTCGCGCGAGGCGCCGACAACCAGTCGTTCCTTGTCGAGACAGTCAGCGGCATTGGAACGGTGAAGGCGACCGCCGTCGACACTCGCATGACGCGCACTTGGGACAACCAGCTGGCGGGCTATGTCACTGCGGGATTCCGCGTGACGCGGCTGGCGAATATCGGGCAGCACGGCGTGCAGCTGGTGCAAAAGCTGGCGAGCGTGGCGCTGCTGTTCTTCGGTGCGAGACTGGTGATCGAAGGCAAGCTGTCGGTGGGCCAGCTGATCGCGTTCAACATGCTTGCTGGCCAGGTGACCGCACCCATCATCCGGCTGGCGCAGCTCTGGCAGGATTTCCAGCAAGTGGGCATCTCGGTCGAGCGCCTGGGCGACATCCTGAACACTCGCACCGAGTTGCCGGGCAGCCGCGTGACCTTGCCGGAGATCAAAGGTCGCGTGACGTTCGAACGTGTGACCTTCCGCTATCGCCCGGATGCGCCCGAAGTGCTGGACCGTATCGATCTGGATATCGCGGCCGGCGAAGTCATCGGCATCGTCGGCCGCTCGGGGTCCGGCAAGAGCACGCTGACCAAGCTGGTGCAACGTTTGTATGTGCCGGAGCGCGGTCGCGTGCTGATCGATGGCCATGACCTGGCGCTCGCCGATCCGGCTTGGCTGCGCCGTCAGCTCGGCGTGGTGCTGCAGGAAAATTTTCTTTTCAATCGCACCATCCGGGAAAACATCGCGCTGAGCGATCCGGGATTGCCGCTCGAGCGGGTGATTCAAGCGGCCAGACTGGCGGGCGCGCACGATTTCATCCTGGAGCTGCCGGAAGGTTACGACACCAAAGTCGGCGAGCACGGCGCCGGACTCTCGGGTGGCCAGCGGCAGCGTGTGGCCATCGCGCGAGCCTTGATCAGCGATCCTCGCATCCTGATCTTCGACGAAGCGACCAGTGCGCTGGATTACGAGTCCGAGCACGCGGTGATGTCGAACATGCGAGCGATCTGCCAGGGCCGCACCGTGTTGATCATTGCGCATCGTCTCTCGACGGTGCGCATGGCCAATCGCATCGTGGTCGTCGACAAAGGGCGCATCGTCGAGGCCGGCAGCCATGCCGAGCTGGTGGATCGCCCTGGCGGTCAGTATGCGAACCTGTATCGCCTGCAGCAGGGTGCGCCATGAAACATCGGGTGCAGGCCTGGAAAGAATTCATGGGCCGCTACGCGCAGGCGTTCAAAGCGGCTTGGTCGATCCGTGAGGCGCTGGATCCACCGAAGCGCAGCAGCGACGAGCTGGCGTTTTTGCCTGCTCATCTGGAACTGATCGAATCGCCGGTGTCGCCGAGTCTGCGCTGGACCATGCGCATCATCATCAGCCTGTTTTGCGTGGCGCTGTTGTGGTCGGTGCTGGGCAAGCTCGACATCGTCGCGGTCGCGCCCGGGCGTACCGTTGTGAGCAGCCGCACGAAGGTGCTGCAGCCCATGGAGACCGCCGTGGTCCGGCGCATTCTGGTGCGCGATGGCCAGGCGGTGAAAGCAGGGGATCTGTTGATCGAGCTGGACGCCACCAGCGCCGCGGCCGAATTCGAGCAAGCCCATGAAACGCTGATCAGCGCGCGCCTGGCGGAAGCTCGTTTTGCCGCCCTCGAGACGGCTCTGCAGACCGGCGTACTGCCGCCCGTCGAAGTTGCCGAGCCGGTCTCGCAGCATCGGCTCGACGCCACGCAACAGCTGGCCAACAGCGAATTCAATCAATATCAGGCCAAGCAACAAAGTCTGCAAGCCACCATCGCGGTTCGGCGGGCCGAAGCACACACCGTGCAATCGCAGATCGGGCCGCTGGAAGAAAGTGTCCGCATCGCGCGCGAGCGCACGGCCAATCTGGCCGGCTTGTTAGATAAGAAATATATCTCGCGTCACGATTATCTCACTCGCGAACAGGAACGCGTCGAGATGGAGCGCGCCCTGACCGCGCAGCAGGCGCGGTTGCAGGAAACGCTCTCTGCGATTGCCGCAGCGAACGATGAGCTTCGGGTGTTGACGGCGGAGACCCGCCAGCGAACGCTGGATGGTCTGCGCCAGGCGCGTGAACAGATCCATCAGTTCACCGCCGAGGTCAGCAAGACCCAACAACGCAGTCAGCTAATGCAGTTGCGCGCCCCGGTCGACGGCACGATTCAACAGCTCGCCATCCACACCATCGGCGGTGTGGTGACGCCGGCGCAGGAGTTGCTTGCGATCGTGCCATCCGACGAGCTGCTCGAGGTCGAAGCGACGGTACTCAACAAGGACATCGGCTTCGTTCGGGCCGGCCAGCGCGCTACCGTCAAGGTCGAAAGCTTTCCCTACACTCGTTACGGTTATCTCGAAGGCGTGGTCGAGAGCGTCTCGCACGACGCCGCGCAGGACGAGAACCTGGGGTTGGTATTTCAGGCGAGAGTCAGGCTGAGCAAGGCATCGTTGCTGATCGACGGTGTCACGGTGGCGCTGACACCCGGCATGACGCTGAACGTAGAGATCAAAACGGGCACGCGGCGGGTCATCGACTATGTCTTGAGCCCGCTGCGTCGACATCAATCCGAGTCCATGAGGGAAAGATGACGATGCGGCACGTTTTTCACCTCAAACCCTGGCCCTTATCGATCGGCTGTTGTCTCCTGCTTGGCGCCGCCGCTGCATCCGCTCAGGACAGTCCGATGCTCACCTATGCCGCCATCCGCCAGGAAGTCGAGGTGCTGCCGCTTTCAGAGGATCCCCGGGTCAAGCCGCGAGCGGCGAGCTTCTTTCAACTGGCGGGCGCCGCCGACGAGCAGCTGTGCAACGAGGTGCTGCAAACTTTCAACGAGCCAGGGCGCTATTCCGGCGACAACGGTGCGCGCTGGCTGTTGAACAACTCACAAGAGATCGAACTGCGCAGCATGAGCGCGCAGGGCGCGGCCGAGGGCGCGGCGGTCAGCGTCTTTCTCGGTCTGGACTACGTGAACGTGGATATCGATGCCGACGGCAATGACGAACACGTCTATCGGCTGACGAGCGTGCTCAGCAGCCAGGAGCATCAGCGCCTGATGATCGTCGGCGAGCAGTTGCAACGGCGCCCGGAGTTGCTGAACGGCCAGGCAAGGCGATGCTCTCAGATCGACCCCTCTGGCTCATGTGACTCCATCAACACCATGATCAGGTATGCGCTCACCGCGCGCACGCCGGACCGCATTGCCGGTGAATGGGCGTTCACCAGGCAGGACATCTGGAGATCGACCACCGCGGACCGCGACTCCCGCCGCTTGATTTTCATCGGTCGCAATCAGCCGAAAAGAAACATCGGCAGCGCCACCGGAGCGTATTGGAGCCTGTACCGGATTCGCTCGAGGGTGCTCGCGGTGGCCGCGCCCAACCAGGATTTCGCGCCGCCGGAGCTGATGGTGTTTGCTCCAGAGCAGCGGCGCAACGGGATTTTGCAATGTGTGCTCATGCCGGTGGCATGGCATAACTGACATCAGAGGAACCCTGATTCATGAAGTCATTCGTGGTGACTATCGCGCTTGCTTTGCTGCTCGTGGCTGGCGTGGCGGCCCAAGCGCAGCGACAGAAACAAGCCTACGTCGAGATCAAGAGCGAGCCCCAAACCGAGCTGTGCGTTTCAGCGCGCCAGGCAGTACACGAGTTGCGCGACGGAACGAACGACGGGCTTTTCGCAAAATTCCGCGATCCGAGAACGCGATCTACGAGTGACGTGCAAGTCGCGGGGTTGTCGTTCCCGGCGTTGCAGGCCAAAACGTTCGCGACCGTGGATGACGCCGCGACCGAACGGTCCCGCGAAGTCACGTTCTATCACCTGGATCTCGACAACGACGGTTCGCCCGAAATGATCACAGTGGTGACCGGCGGCCATGGCGCTGCCGGCGATGGCGACACCTTTTCGATCTTGCAGCACGACCTGCTCTCGGCGCCGCAACCGGTGCGCAACGACGAATTCATCCAGGTTGCCTTGCAGCTCGGCGGCCGGACTCACACCTTCTATGGCAAGCAATTGCAGTTCGACCCCGCCTACTACATGCATCCATTCGTGTTTCGAGGCAAGCACTATCTGTTGATCGAAGGCAACCGCGCCAGCGACCGCCCACACCTGGTGGTGGAGCTGCTGCCGGGAGCCAGCCTGGAGACCCGCTGCTACTTCTGATGATCTGTCGTTGACAAGGAGAATTTCACATGGCTGTGAACACCACCGCTTCCTGGACGATCGCCAACCAGCTGCCCGACTTCAATCGTGACTACGGCGACTACGAGGCGTTTCGCAATGCGCTGATCAAGATCAGCGAGAACGACGTGCTGTTCCTCAGGGAGCTGAACAACAACATCACCGCGGACGACCTGCGAGCGCATTTCGACGGCGTCAACAGCGTCGCCATCGGCTACGGCCTGGATCTCATGGTCCGCAGCAACCAGGCGATCAACCAGTATCTGGCGGCGGCGGGGCTGCCGGCGCTCTCGGCGGCGGATTCGGCGACTTTGAGCGCAGCCCGAGCGATGAGGAATCAGTACACCAACGACCAGATCAGCGATGCGCAGAAGAATCAGTATCTGGACAATCTCGCGACCACTCTCAACATCACTTTCCCGCCGAATGCCGGCCTCGCCGTCAAGTATCAGGCGCTGATGAATCATTACGTGGACGAGCTGGAGTTGGCGTTGGGCGATATCCAGGACGCCAACGAGATGCTGTCGCATCACATCCAGACCACGCTGGAACACCGCATCGACCTGGCCACCATGCCGCAGTCCAAGGAGCGAGCGGCGATCCTGAGCGTGCTGTATCAGATCCCGGGCTCGCCCACGCTGATCGGGCTGGCCAATGGCACGGTCACGGATTCGGATGAAAACACTCGCGCCAAGATCTGGGTGGAGATCCGCTACCTCACCAGCACGGCGTATCAAGCGCGTCGCAATCGGGAATCCGATGCGTTCGGGTTGTTCGACGGCGCCACCGGTCAATTCTCGGGCAACACCGACGAGGCGCTCGAAACCATCGATTATCTGCTGCGAGGCGAGCGCGTCAGCGCCAGTGGCGCTCGATCGAATGTCTACGACAGCATCACTGCCGCAGAGCGCACGGATATGCGCGCCGCCATCGCGACGGCAATGACTCACCTGTCGACCACGTTCGCCGATGGAGTCGCGCTGGATGCGGCCTATTTGCTTCGGGAAGGCGAAACCGAGCTCGACGTGGCCGATGTTTCATCCAGCGGCGTCAACCTGGTGCGCGGCAATCAACTCGACAACACGATTCGTGGTCGCGAGCTGCAGGATTTCATTTATGGACTGGGAGGTGTGGATACTCTGTACGGCAACGCCGGAGATGACAAGCTCTACGGAGGCGCCGGGGACGACGTCCTGCACGGTGGCGACAATGACGACACCTTGCACGGCCAAGAGAACAACGACGAGTTGAACGGGGATGGCGGCGTCGATCGCCTGTACGGCGGCGCCGGCACAGACACGCTGCGCGGTGGAGCGGAGGGTGATTTTCTCTATGGCGGCGCCGAGAGGGATCGACTGTATGGTGGCGCCGGCCGCGACCATTACTTTGCCGATAGCGAGGACATCATCGAGGACGAAGACGGCCTGGGCGTGGTCATGCTGGGCAACCGGGTGCTCAGCGGCGGCACGCGCACCGAAGACGATCCGGAGAATACATATTACGGCGGCGGCAACACCTATGTGTTGAATGGCACCACCCTGACCATCAATGGCGGGCTGGTCATCAACAACTTCAACAACGGCGATCTGTCCATCAATCTCAGGACCGAGGAAGAAGACGAGGATGAGGAGGAAACGCCGGACACCGATGAGGCCGAGCATCGCACCTCGCCCATCGTGCTCGACCTGGACGGCGACGGCATCGAAACATTGCAGCTGGGCGCCAGTTACTTCGATCTGGACGGCGACGGACTGAGCGAACGCACCGGCTGGGTCAGTCCCGACGACGGCTTGCTGGTGCACGATCGCGATGGCAACGGCGTCATCAGCAGCGGCGCCGAGCTGTTCGGTAACAACAGCGTGCTGAGCAACGGGCAGCGCGCCGAGCACGGCTTCCAGGCGCTCGCCGAATACGACAGCAACGGCGACGGGGTGGTCGATGTACAGGATGCCGCTTATGCCTCGCTGCAAGTCTGGCGCGACTTCAACGGCAACGGAGTGAGCGACGTGGGCGAGCTGCAGAGCCTGGCCGATGCGGGCGTGCTGTCGATCGGCACTGGCTACAATGTGTCGACCCACGTCGATGCCAATGGCCATGAGCATCGCCAGGTTGCGACCATCCTGCTCAGCAACGGCACGGCCTCCACCGCCGCGGACGTTTGGTTTCGCGTGGATACCACTCATCGCGTCAACAGCGGCGCCATCGAGCTGACGCCCGAGGTGCTGTCGCTCGCCAATGCCAGAGGTTTCGGCCAGGTGCATGACTTGCACCAGGCCATGGTGCTCGATCCGGCGTTGATGGATTTGTTGCATCAGTACGTGGCCGCGACCGATGCCGCTGCCCGCGATGCATTGCTGGACGATCTGATCTATCGCTGGGCCGGCGCCGCGAATGTCGATCCATACAGCCGCGATCCCACCAAAGTCTACGGCCACGTGATGGATGCGCGGCAACTGGTCACGCTGGAGCATCTGGTCGGCCGGCCCTACATGGGCATCTGGTGCTGGGGGGAATACGATCCGAATCCGCACGGCCAGGCGGCGCCGCTGCTGATCGCCGAATATCTCGAATTCAAGCGGTTCACGGCCGCGCAGATTCTGGCTCAGACCGAATACGCCGCCGAGCTCGACATCATCAAGTCGGTGTTCGGCTCCGATGCCGGGCGCATGGTGGTCGATTGGGATGCGTTGCTGGGCAAGCTGCAGACGTTGTACGCAGCGGGGCAGACCGATCGCATCGAACAGGTCATCACCGTGCTCACCGATCTCGGCACGTATTCGCCGAGTTACCGGGCGGAGCGAGACGCAGCCTATCAAGCCATCGCTGCCGCGAACGCCAACCTCGCGCCGTACTTCGACTTCTCGACGCGAGTCGGCACCGCCGCCAACGAAACGCTGTACGGCGTCGGCAATGGCACGATCTTCCACGGCCTGGAGGGTAACGACCGTCTGTACGGGTATGGCGGTGGCGACAGTTACCAGTTCAGCCGTGGCCACGGCGACGATGTGATCCTCGACTACGGCGGGCTGGATCAGATCGTGTTCGGCAACGGCATCACCCAGGCCGACCTGGAGTTTTCTCGTAACGCCACCACGGTCTGGATCCGTGTGAACAACGCCGATGGCAGCAATGCCGGCTCGCTGCGCATCGATAACTTCTTCGACTTCGACGGCACCGTGCACTTCGGCGCCATCGAGCTGATCCGCTTCACCGACGGCGCCAGTCTCAATCAACAGCAGATCCTGGCGCTGTTGACGGCTGCATCGCTGACAGCAGGCGATGACCTGGCGTTCGGCACTGCCCAAGGCGATACGATCGATGCGCTCGCCGGCAACGACAACGTGCATGGGCTCGGTGGCAACGATCAGTTGTCGGGCAACGCGGGCGACGATGTGCTGATGGGCGATGACGGCAACGACACGCTGAGCGGCGGCGCCGGGAATGACTCGCTCATCGGCGGCCGCGGCAGCGACACGTATCTGTTCAGCGCCGGTCACGGCGCGGATGTGATCCAGAACGCGGCAGAAGCCTCGGGCAAAGTCGACCGCATCGTGTTCGATGCGAGCATCGATCGAAACGCCGTGACCGTACGACGCCAGGGCAACGACTTGTGGATACAAACATCCGCGAGCGACAGCATCAGAGTCACGGATTACTTCCGCAACCAGACCGTCGGGGGCATCGCTGTCGAACAGATCGAGTTCAGCGACGGTACGGTGTGGAGCATCGAAGACGTGAAGGGCATGGTGCTGCAGGCCGGTTCGGGTGACGACAACATCGAAGGCTATGACTCGAACGACACCTTGTCCGGACTGGCCGGCGACGATCGTCTGAGCGGACTTGCGGGCGACGACCTCCTGTCGGGCGGCGATGGCGACGACACGCTGGACGGCGGCGTCGGCGACGATCAACTCACCGGCGACGCCGGCAGGGATTTTCTGCGCGGCGGTGAAGGCAACGATCTGCTCGATGGCGGGGCGGATGACGATCGATTGGACGCCGGCAGCGGCGACGACACACTGCAAGGACGCGCCGGCAATGACGTGCTCGATGGCGGCGCCGGACGTGACAATCTGTATGGCGGCGACGGCGACGATTCGCTCACCGGCGGCGCGGGGGACGACTTCCTGGCGGGCGGCGCCGGCAACGACCGTCTCGATGGCGGTGGTGGCACCAACCGTTATCTTTTCGCACGCGGCGACGGCCACGATACGATCGTCGACGCCTACGAAGACGTCGTCACGATCTACATCGCCAACCTGTCGCTGGAAGAAATCGTGTTCCGGCGCGACGGCACCAGCCTGGTGGTGACTTTCCAAAGCAGCCCCGACGATCGCTTGTCGCTGAGCTCGTTCTTTGTCGACGAGACCGCGATCAGCGGCATTCGCCTGCAGTACGGCGACGGCCAGGAAACATTGATCGACCCGGCGCAACTGCGCTTGCTGACCCTGGCGGGCACCGCAGGCAACGATGTCATCTACGCCTACTCCGGCAACGACAGCATCAATGCGCTGGGCGGCGACGACGTCGTGTATGCGGGAGCCGGCAACGATAACGTGCAAGGCGGCGCCGGCAACGATCGGCTGGAGGGCGGCGCGGATCACGACACTCTCGACGGAGGGACGGGCGACGACATCCTGGTGGGGGGCGATGGTCACGACACACTTAGCGGCGGCGCTGGCGCGGATCGACTGGAAGGTGGCGCGAACGACGATGAATATTCCTTCGATCCGAACTGGGGCGCAGACACGATTTTCGACAGCGCCGGCGGCGACGATGCCGTGTACTTTCACGAGGCGAACTATTCGGACGCGCTGTTCCGGCGCGATGGCCTGGATCTGGTGATCTCCGATCGCGGCACCGGTGATGAATTGCGGATCGTGGGGCAGTTCTCCAACGCAGCCGGCGTTTCCGGCGCGAATGCGATCGAGCGCCTGTACTACTACAACGGGATGACTGGCCTCTACATGAGTGAGGAGGCCATCAGGCTCAAGGCTCTGGAGGAGACGGCAGCCGACGACACGATTTACGGGCACGCCGACGACGACACGATCGATGGCGGCATTGGCAACGATCGGATCGATGCGGCCGCTGGTAACGATGTCGTCAGTGGCGGCGAGGGCAACGACATTCTCAACGCCGGCACGGGCGATGACGTGATGTCGGGCGGCGCGGGCGACGACGTCCTGCTGGGTATTACGGGCAGCAATCAGCTCTCCGGTGGAGACGGTGCAGACACTGTCATCGGTGGCGATGGCAACGACCTGCTGTTCGGCGACGGCGGCGACGATGTGCTCGACGGCGGCGACGGCGAGGACATCGTTCGTGGCGGCGACGGCGATGACGTGCTGAGCTCAGGCGGCGGAGTCTATGACGAGCTCTATGGCGACGCGGGCAACGACACGTTACGTGGCGCCGGCCTGCTCGACGGCGGCAGCGACGACGATCTGCTCGAAGGCACTGGCACGCTGTTGGGCGGCGATGGCAACGACACGCTGCGCGGTCTACGTTTCGATATCTTGCGAGGTGGCGCCGGCGACGATGTGTTGCAGGCTTATAGCAATGCCTGGGATCAAGGCAGCAATATCCTGGAAGGCGGCACAGGCAACGATACGCTGTATGGCTCCTTCGGCGAGGACACCTACCTCTTCGATCTCGGCGACGGCCACGACCTGCTGATCGAGCGCCGGCAGAACGAGGCGTACGGGAACGTCGCGCCCAGCAGCGATACGTTGAACTTCGGCTCGGGCATCGTCGTGACCGACCTGAGCTTCCATCGCCGTGGCGACGATCTCATCATCGAACACGCCAACGGCACGGACTCGATCACGGTACAGAACTGGTTTCGTGAGCCGACCGATCATTTCAAGCTGGAACATTTCCTGTTCGCCGACGGCAGCTCGCTCGGCCAGGCAGACGTCGAGAGCCAGGTGATCTATCACGGCACGGCCGGTGCGGATAGCTTCCTCGGCTATCGCGCCATCGACGACACGATGCTGCTGGGCGATGGCGATGATCTTGCCTGGGGTCGCGCCGGCAACGACATGCTCTACGGCGAAGGTGGCGACGACTATCTCGAAGGCGAAGCCGGCAACGACGCGTTGTATGGCGGCGATGGCAACGATCAACTCGACGGCGGGGCCGGCGTTGATTTCATGGTCGGCGGCGCGGGCGACGATAGCTACGTGTACGCGCTGGGCGATGGCGTCGACACGATCGACAACTCCGGTGGCGGCTTCGACGGCGTATTCTTCACTGGCGGCATCGATGCCAGCCGGTTGAGCTTCAGTCGCGACGGCGACGACCTGGTGATCCTGGTCGATGGCGATGCGGCCCAATCGGTGCGCGTGCTCGGACATTTCCTCGGCGGTGACCGAGCGATCAGTTTCGTGCAGCCGGACGGTGGATTCATGATCGAGGCCGAGCGCATCGGTCACATCGTCGCCGCACAAGGCGTGCCCGGCAATTTCGCCGCGCTGATCGAAGGCTCCAGCGCCGGCGAACAGCTCGCTGGCTACGAAACACGCGATCTGCTGCTTGGCCAGGGCGGCGCCGATACATTGTTCGGCATGGCGGGCAACGACCAGCTCGAAGGCGGCGATGGCGACGACTACCTCTCCGGCGGCAACGGGACGTCGGCGGGCTCCGGCGACGACGTGCTGATCGGCGGCGCGGGCAACGACGTCCTGGTCGGTGAAGACGGCGACGATCAGTTGAGCGGCGGCCTGGGCGATGACGACTACTACTATCGCGAAGGCTACGGCATCGACGTGATCGACAACAGCCACGGCGGCTTCGACGGCGCGTTCTTCATCGACATTGCGCTGGAGCGGTTGAGCTTCCAGCGCGACGGTGACGACCTCGTGATCCTGGTCGACCAGGATCACGGTCAGCAGTTGCGTGTCACCAATCATTTCCTCGGCGGCCACCACGCCATCGACTTCCTGCAGCCCGGCAGCGGGCCGTATCTCACCACGGCGCAGATCAATGCGTTGGTCGACAGCGGTTCCGGCGGCGAATACGACCAGGTCATTCAGGGCACGGCCGCCGGCGAGCAGCTGGTGGGCGGCGCCGCCAAAGATCTGATCCAGGCGCTAGGCGGCGACGATCAGCTGTTCGGTCTCGGTGGCGATGACACTCTGCAGGGCGGGGACGGCGCCGACTATCTCGCAGGCGGCAACGGCAGCGGCTCTGGCTCGGGCGACGATCGTCTCGAAGGCGGCTCGGGCAACGATACCTTGTTCGGTGAGGATGGCGCGAATGCTCTGATTGGCGGCGCCGGCGACGACGACTACGTGCACGGCTCCGGCCAAGACACGATCGACAACACCGGCGGCGGCTTCGACGGCGTGTTCTTCGACGCCGGGATTGCCGTCGAGAATCTCACATTCGCGCGCGATGGCGACGATCTGTTGATCAGTGTCAACGGTTCTGCCACGAACACAGTGCGCGTCACCAACCATTTCCTCGGCGGCGACTATGCGCTGGACTTCGTGCAGCCGGGCAGCGGCAGCACGCTAGACACGGCCGCCATCAATGCGCTCGCAGGCGAGGGCAGTGGCGATCCGGGAGATGGCGGCGATCAAGGTAATGACGCGGATTATCCAAATGTCGTTACTGGCACAGCCGCGGGCGAGCAGTTGCTCGGCAGTTCCGGGCGCGATCTGATTCGCGGCCTGGGTGGCGCCGATCAGCTGTTCGGTTTCGGCGGCGACGACAAGTTCGACGGCGGCGATGGCGACGATTACATCTCCGGCGGCAACGGCTCGTTCAGCGGCTCCGGCGACGACATCCTGATCGGTGGAGCAGGCAACGACACGTTGGTGGGCGAGGACGGCAACGATCGCCTGTTCGGCGGCGCGGGCGATGACGACTATTACTATCAGGCCGGCTCGGGCAGCGATTCGATCTACGCCGGCGGCGGCGCCGATGTGGTGTTCTTCAACGGCATCGCGCCCAATCGTCTGGGCTTTCACCAGGATGGCAACGATCTGATCATTCGAGTCGATGCCAACGCCGGTCAGCAGGTGCGCGTCGTCAACCACTTCCTCGGTGGCGAGCACGCGATTGCCTATGTGCAACCCGGCAGCGGCTTCGCCATTCCGGCGGCTCAGATTCCGGGATTGTTGACGCCGCTACCGGCGGGCTTGCTGGCGCAGGGGGCGATGGATCCGGTCACGCACCCGAATGCGGAGTTGGACAGTCTGATCGCGGCGATGGCGGGATTTGCGCCGGCGGAAGCTGGGATCAGCGAGTTTGCGCCGGTTCGGACGCCGCACTATCAGCTCGTGGCGACGCCGTAGCGCTGTAGAAACGGGTCGGAAGGCCTCCTCCCTCGCGGGAGGAGGCCGGTCACGGTCGGAGAATGATCAGAAGTTGAGACGGGCCTGCGCGCCGAACACGCTGACGTCGCCGCCCAGCGTGATCAATGCGCCCACCGAGAACTGCGGCGTGAAGTTGTAGCGGCCTTCGCCGATCAGGTAGGTGTCGCCATCGATGCCGGCCACGTCCACGGCCAGGTGCTCGACGCCACCTTCGATCTCGACCTTCGGTGCGACGATGGTGCGCAGGCGCACGCCGGCGAACAAGCCGGTGTCGTCGTCGTCGAAGCGGCCGATGTCCACTTCATACTGCACCACGCCGCCGCGGGCGATCAGATCCAGGTTGCCGCCCAGCGCCCAGTGGCCGCCTGCGCCCACCATGAAACGCGTGGCGTCGATGCCGTTGTCCAGGCTCAGATCCTGGAACTCGGCCAGCGCGAAAATGTTCTGGTACACGGGCAGCGAGCCACGCAGCTGCAGGCCGTCGCCATCCTCATCGAAGCCGTTGGCGTCGATTTCCGCTTCGGGGAAATGCGCCACGTCCACGTAACGGTAGCTCAGGGTGTCAGCCATGCTCGTCAGCGGCAGAGCCAGAGCGGCTGCGCAAATCAGGTTTTTCGCGTTCATCTTCATGGTTGCGTTCGTGCACTCTCAAGTCGTAGCGCGTCGGTGCGCTGAATGTATTCTACTGTTCTCGCCCGCCTGGCGCTCGGATTCGAGCACTGACGTCGTCAGCTGGCGACAATGCAAGCGATTCCGCTGGATCATGAGCACGGTAAGGAGCATTGGTGTGGCGCGATGGATTTTTGTGACTTTGATCACGGCGCTGCTGTCGTCTTGTGGTCGTCACGGCGCTGACCGGGCTACGCAGGAAGACTGGAGCGCCGAACAGCTGCAGGCCTTCGAACAATTCAAATCCGATGCGACGGCGCGCCCCAGGGTCGTCGAGAGCATCGCCCGATCGTTTCCTGCAACCTTCAATCACGCCGACCGCGCCATTTCACAACAAAGATGGGTCGAGCTACTCGGTCGGCCCTCGGTATCTTTCTCTTCGGTGGAGCGCCCGGAGTATCTGGCGGGCGAGGGGCCACCTCAGGATTTCGATCCACGGGAGCTGCACATCCTGCTGTACGACGTCGACTGTCTCATGACGGGCGATGGCGATGTTTGTTCGCACCTGGAAGTCATCGCGCTCAAGCAGCGTGTGCTGCGGGTTCGTTTGTTACATGGCCGTCGCGAGGAGTCGGTGGCGCTGTTGTCGGAGCCTGCGACTCCTCCGGTGCGTCCGGAACACAGTCGCTTGATTGCAGAGATGCCGCGGGCAGGTTGGCGGCAGGTGGCGAGGGGTCGCGCGCAGGAGCTCGCGAAGCAGTTCGGGGGCAGGTCGCTGGACTCCGAGTTCTACGAGCACGGCGACGGCGATGTCGTGTATGGCCGCATCGTCGCCCCCATGCAGCTGATCAAAACCTCCGCGAGCGAATCAGTTTGTATCGCCGACGCTGAAGATATTTTCGTGCCGTCGTTACAGCAGGACCCCAGGAACTCGGCGCAGCGCCGTGCTGCAAATCTGCGGCTCGTGGTGTTCGCGGCCAGTATCGAGGCGTGCGCCGAGGCTTATCGCGGTGGCCAGTTCGTGCGGTTGACAGGTGAGTCGCTGGCTGCCACCCAGTTGGCAGGCATCCATGATCTGTTCGTCCGACGGTTCGCCGCCGAGTGCGATGTCCCTTCGTGGCTGACGCCCAACGGTTTGATGCCGGCCACTGGCGGTAGCTATCGTATTGCCGTCGCGCCGCCGGCTTCCGGCAGGGATCGCTGGTCTTTCGAGGTCGCGGTGGACTTTTCGGTGCCAAAAGGTGGCAACTATTCGGCGCAGGTTGCAATCAGTCCTTGGGGCACCCGCTTAAAGGGCGGTCGCCAGACCGATCGTTAGTTTTTCCCGCTCCGGCGAATCTCTGGCAGTTACATTTATGTTACTGCCCCGCGCATCGACATCCCGTCGATTACTGCTTTCCTGGCAAGAGTGACTTTCGCCGCCCCCGATTGGTCCTGGGCCAGCACGCGGATACTTTGCACGCTCTCGGTACTCATCGAATGAACCTGGGGATCAGTCATGCAATCGCGTCAATGGATAGGATCTTTCTTGCTGGTGGGCGCGGTGATCGTGTCCGGCGTGCTGCTCAGCGCTTGGAAACGATCCAGCATTGCTGAATCGGAAGCAGCGGCCGCCAGCCAACCCGAACCGGCGGAATCTATCGTCACCGCCCTGGTTCGTGAGCACGAGCACGTTCGGACGACGACGTCCATCGGCACGGTGGTCGCGACTCGATCCATCACCGTTCGCAACGAACTGCCGGGCACGGTCCGACACGTTGCTCTGGAGCCGGGCAAGATCGTCGAAGCCGGCACCGTTCTGGTGGCCATGGATGTCTCCGTCGAAGAAGCCGATCTGCAGGCGCTGCTGGCGCAAGCCGAGCTCGCGCGGACCCAGTTCGCTCGCATGCAACGCATGAGCGAACATCGCGCGGCCTCTGAAATGGAAGTGGACAGCGCACGCGCCGAGCAGGAAGTCGTGCAGGCGCAGGTGGCTCGCATCAAGGCCGTCATCAATCGCAAGATCATCCGCGCGCCGTTCCGGGCTCGCATTGGCATTTCAGACGTGCATCCCGGTCAGTATTTGAACGAAGGCACGCTGCTCACGACCCTGCAAGGCGTGGACGACGAGGCCTACGTCGACTTCACCGTGTCTCAGCAAGTTGCCGCGGATCTCCGCCCGGGAAACAAGGTGGATGTATTTACCGGCAGCGGCACGACGGCGGGCACAGAGGCCGAGATCGTCGCGATCGACGCGCGAGTCGATCCTTCCACTCGTAACGCGATGGTGCGCGCCAAGATCAAAGGCGATGCGCCGGCGCCGGGCGCGTCGGTTCGAGTTCAGGTGGACGTCGGCACTCCGACGATGGCGGCCGTCGTGCCGGCGAGCGCGGTGCGTAAAGGCCCGTCCGGCGATCACGTGTTCGTGGTGCTTGCGGATGAACACGGCAAGATGCGAGCTCGTCTGCGTGAAGTGCAGGTCGATGCCATGGCGGGCGATCAGATCGTCATCACCAAGGGCCTGGAGCCCGGCGAGTTGGTGGCGGCGTCCGGCTCGTTCAAGTTGCGGGAGGCCGCGCTGGTGGCGGTGACCAATCCGGCCGAGTCGGTGGCGCAGAACGAATCGCACTCCGCCGCGACCAGCATGTAACCACTCGGTATGTAACAGCTAAGAATGGGCCGCGCGCAACGCGGCCCGTTTCAGGGAACACGCACATGCGCTCATTCACAGATATATTCATCAAGCACCCCGTGCTGGCGGTGGTGGTCAACCTGGTCATCGTGCTGGTCGGCGCACGGGCGTTGTTCAACCTGCCGGTGCAGCAGTTCCCGAGCGTCGAAAGCTCGTCGATACTCATCAACACGGTTTACACCGGCGCCAGCGCCGAGACCGTGCGTGGCTTCCTGACCACGCCGATCGAACGGGCGGTCTCGGCGATCGGTGGCGTCGATTACGTGGAGTCGACCAGCCGCGCCGGTCTGAGCACCGTCACGATTCGACTCAAGCTCGATCACGACAGCACCGACGCGCTGGCGGAAGTGACGGCGCGACTCCAGCAGGTTCGCTCCGAACTGCCGGCGGAAGCCGAGCCGCCGGTGGTCGAAGTGCAGCGCGCGGACCGTCCGTATGCAACGTTTTATCTGGGCTTCACCTCGCCGGATCGCACCGTTCCTGAGTTGACCGACTGGCTGTCGCGCACTTTGCAGCCGCAGTTGTCGACACTCGAAGGCGTGCAACGCGTGAGCTACGAGGGCAGTCAGCCACTGGCGATGCGCGTGTGGATCGATCCGGATCGGCTCGCCGCCCGCAACCTTTCACCTGGCGACGTGCACGACGCTCTGCGTCGTAACAACTATCTCGCCGCCGTCGGCCAGACCAAGGGCAACCTGGTGCAGGTGAATCTGCTCGCCAACACCGACCTGCGCGCGGTCGATGAGTTCGAGCGGCTGATCGTCGCCGATCGCGGTGGCGCCATCGTGCGCTTGAGCGATGTGGCGCGCGTCGAGCTGGGCGCAGAAGAGGCCGCGATGGTGGCCAAGTACAACGACCAGCAGAGCGTGTATCTGGGCGTGTGGCCGCTGCCCGGCTCGAATGAGATCGAAGTGGCGCAACACCTGCGCAAGGAGATGGAGCGCATCGAAGCCACCTTGCCGGCCGATGTCGAAATGCGCCTGGTGTGGGACGGCACCATGTTCATGCGCAGCGCCCTGGAAGAAATCACCAAGACGCTGGGCGAGACCGTGCTGATCGTGGCCATCGTGGTGTTCCTGTTCATGGGCTCGGTGCGCACCGCGCTGGTGCCGTTGGTCGCCATGCCGGTGTCGCTGGTGGGCGCGGCCATTGTGATGATCGCGTTCGGTTTCAGTTTGAACCTGCTGACCATTCTGGCCATCGTGTTGTCGGTGGGCCTGGTGGTCGACGACGCCATCGTGGTCGTCGAAAACGTCGAGCGGCATGTGCGTGAAGGCAAGAACCGCATCGAGGCTGCGTTGGCCGGTGCGCGCGAGCTGGCTGGACCCGTGATCGCCATGACGATCACGCTGGCGACGGTGTACACGCCGATCGCGTTCCAGGGCGGGCTCACGGGCTCGTTGTTCCTGGAGTTTGCGATCACGCTCGCGGCGGCCGTCGTGGTCTCCGGTCTGGTTGCTCTGACTCTGTCGCCGGTGATGAGCTCGCGCTTCGTGCACGAGCACGGCCATGAAACCAAGCTCACCGTGCTCGTGAACCGCGGCTTCGACGCGGTTCGGCGTCGGTACGAGGGCTTGCTCGACGGCGCGCTGAACATGCGCTGGGGCATCGTCGCTGTCGCCGCGCTGGTGACGTTAGCGGCGTGGCCATTGTTCATGTACTCGCGTCAGGAGCTGGCGCCGGTCGAAGACCAAAGTCACATCAGCTTGTTCTTCGAAGCCTCGCCGGATTCCTCGCTGGTGGCGACCGATCGCGACTCGCAACAGGTCGTGAAGGCGCTCACCGCGTTCCCTGAAGCGGACTTCATGTGGTCGCTGACGGCGGCGTGGGGCGGGTTCGGCGGCCTGGTTGCCAAGGATTGGCAGCAGCGCGAGCGCTCGACCGAGGAGATGTATGGTGAGGTTTACGGCGCCGTGTCTCAGGTTCCCGGCCTGCGCGTCTATCCGCGCCTGGATCCTCCATTGCCGACGCCAGGGCAATATGACGTCGAAATGATCGTGCAGAACGAAGCTTCGATCGAAGAACTGCTCGCGACCACGCAGGCCATTCTCGATGCCGGCTTGGCCAGCGGCAAGTTCCTGTATGTCGACACCGATCTGAAAATCGATCTGCCGCAGGCGCGCGTGGTGCTCGATCGCGAGCGACTGGCCGATCTCGGCTTGGATCTGGCGGGCGTCGGTCGTGAGCTGGGCACACTGCTCGGCGGCGCGTACGTGAATCGGTTCAATTATTTCGATCGCAGCTACAAGGTCATTCCGCAGATCGGCGACGAGGATCGCGCCACGCTCGAACCGTTGCTCGATCTGAAGATCAAGACGCCAGACGGTGCGCTGGTGCCGGTCTCGACCTTCATGCACATCGAGTCGGACACCGGTCCGCGCACCTTGAATCGTTTCGCGCAGCGTAACTCGGCGCGCATCTTCGGGGGCGTGCAGCCTGGCGTGACCAAGGAAGAAGGTTTGCGTGTGCTCGAAGATGCGGCAGTGAAGGCGGGCGGACCGGGCGTGCTCATCGACTACGCCGGTGAGTCGCGCCAGATTCGACACGAAGGCGCGGCGTTGACGGCGACGCTCGGCTTCGCGCTGATCCTGATTTATCTGGTGCTGGCTGCGCAGTTCCATAGCTTCCGCGATCCGTTGATCGTGCTGCTGGGATCGGTGCCGCTGGCGATCTCGGGTGCGCTGGTGTTCACGTTCCTCGACATGACCACCATCAACATCTATTCACAGGTGGGCTTGATCACGCTGGTGGGTCTGATCGCGAAGAACGGCATTCTCATTGTCGAGTTCGCCAATACGCTGCAGGAGCGGGGCCTGGAGAAGATCGCCGCTCTGCGTGAGGCGTCGCTGACGCGATTGCGGCCGGTGCTCATGACTTCGGCGGCGACGGTGTTCGGTCACTTCCCGCTGGTGCTGGTGTCGGGGCCGGGCGCCGAGGCGCGTAACAGCATCGGCATCGTGCTGGTGACCGGCATGGTGGTCGGCACGCTGTTCACGCTGTTCGTGGTGCCGGTGTTCTACACATTGATTGCTGCGGATCATCGCAAGCGTGGCGCCGAGGCGCAGGCACCGACAGTGAAAGGTACGCCGGTGCCCCAGCCGGCTGTCTGATCAGGAACGTCGCGATTTGGACAGTTTTGACCAAATGGGCCGGGCCCGGCTTGATAAGAGCCGGTCCGGCGCCACGTCTGGCGCATGTCCACAATTCCATCCACTCGTGTCCGCGCCGCAAGTCAGCGGCGTCGGCAACTGCTCGACGCCGCGGCCTCGCTGGTCATCAGGAAGGGCGCTGCCGGCCTGACGTTGGATGCGGTCAGCGAAGCGGCGCATGTCAGCAAAGGCGGTCTGCTGTACTACTTCGATTCCAAGCAGTCGCTGTTCGAAGGGCTGGCCGATCATCTGGCCGAGCAGTTGCAGATGGAAGTGGAAAAACAAGCCGAGGGGGGCAGTCTCGCCCGAGCGTTCTTGCAGCTGGTGGCGCGCATGGGGCAATTGCCCAAGCACGAGCAGGTGTTCAAGGCGATCACCATCATCTGCACCGCTCAGCCGGAACTGGCTGCACGCGTGCGGGCTCGTTTGAATCTATTCCAGAAGAATATCTCGCCCGAGCTGGCGCTCGAGGAGCTGCATCTGCGGCTGGTTGCCGATGGCATGTGGCATGCCGACTTGTTCAGCTGTTACGAGATCACGCCCGAGCAGCGCGCCGCCCTGTTACAGAAGCTCGGCGTCGCCTGACCCTCAGGCGGCGGTAGTCGCGGGCTGGGTCAGCTCGCCTTGCAGGAATTCGATGAGCGTGCCGTTGAATTCCTCGGCGCGCTCGATGTTCGACAAATGTGCCGCCTCCAGCATCACCAGCTTCGACTCTGGAATATTGCTCGCGAGGAGCCGCGCGTGCTCCGGCGTCGTCGATGTGTCCGCGCTGCCGCCGATGACGAGCGTTTTTGCCGTGATCCCGCGAATCGATTCGCGTTGATCCATGTCGCGAATGGCCGCGCAGCAGGCGGCGTACCCCTGCGGTGACGTTTCCAGAAGTAACGAACTAATGCGCGCCACTTGCTCCGGATGCTCCTGATGAAACTGCGGCGTGAACCAGCGTTGCAGCGTGCCTTCCACCAGCGCCGCCATGCCCTGGCTCATCACCGTCTGTATTCTCGAATCCCAGTTCTCGCGCGGGGGCATGTGGGGCGAAGTATTACACAGCGCCGCTTTCAGCACGCGATCCGGCCACTTGGTCGCGATGTGCATGGCGATCATGCCACCGAGGGAGATGCCGCAAAGATGAGCTCTGGCCACCCCGCACGCATCGAGCACGTTGAGCGCGTCGGTGGCCAGCAGGTCCATCGTGGCTTCTTTTTGCGCGCCGCTTGTAGATTTGCCATGCCCCCGGGCGTCGAAGCGGATCAACTCGAAGCGCTCGCTCAGGGGCGCCAACTGCTCGTCCCACATTTCCAGCGATGTGCCCAGCGAGTTGAGCAACAGCAGCGCCGGCGCTCCCGGACGTGGCGTGTGCTCGACCCGAAGTTGTACATCCTGTGAGGTGACTTGCTTCATTCCGCCTCCAGCGTGCGATACAGGGCACCTTATCCTACAACATAAGACCCGGCACCTGATTCGGGCCGGCGAGTGTGACGGCGGTCGCGGTCTTCGTCGGTAGCACTGCCTTGCTCATCGGTCGCTTTCCATATCCATGGGTAAATGACAGCGTTGCCTGGTCAAGAATGTGAACCAGTGCGTCGGCCTAAGGGAGTCCCCGTAGGGCGAGGTGCATGTTTCCGGCAGTGCCGCATCAGGAGAGATCAAATCAAGTCGCCATGCTGCGACGCCGATACGAAGGCTGTCATGGGGCCATCTGCTCCGTGCATCCAACTACCGGAGTCTCACGCATGTCCTCTCGTTTTCCCCTCATCGCGATCGCCGTAGCGGCAGCGTTGCCGACGGTGGCATCTGCGGTGGATTTCTCGTACAGCGGCTTTTCGACCGCGGCCTATTCGCAGACCGACACCGATCTCGCCGACGTGGGCTACAGCTCGCAGCCGGATTCGATCGACAAGGGCGGCAGCTTCGAAATCGATTCCAAGCTCGGCCTGCAAGTGACGGCGAAGTTCGACGAGATGTTCTCGGCGACCGTACAAGGCGTGGCCTATACCGACCTCACTGGCGATTGGGAGCCGCATCTGGACTGGGCGTACGTCCGCGTTCAGGCGACGCAAAGCACGAGCCTCCGCGCCGGCTATCTGCGCGCGCCGACTTTCATGTACTCGGATTCGGTATTCGTCGGTTACGCCAACGTGTGGGTGCGTCCGCCGCTGGAAGTTTACAACTTGTCGCCGGTGTATCAGCTGCTCGGCGTCGACGCTACTTACCGGGCGCAGTTCGGCAATGTCATCGTCTCCGTGAATCCCTATTTCGGCGAAGGTGAAGTCAAGCTCGGCACCGGCGAGCTCGAGGTGTCCGAGTGGCTCGGTCTGGCGACCACCGTCAACTACGGCTCGTTCCAGGCGCGCATCGGTTATAGCCGGCCCAAGATCGACGCAAGCTCGCTGTCGATCGGCCCGATGACCGACGCACTGCTCGCAATTCCCGCCAGCATGTGCGGAGGCTGTGCGAGCGTGGCCGAGAAGCTGACCATCGATGGCGCAAGGATCGAGAACTTCAACATCGGCGTGCAGTACGACGACGGCGCGAACTTCATCGCGAGTGAATTTGGCGAAGCGCGCAGCGACCAGGGCGGCTACTTGCTGCCGGATCGCCGGGCCGCCTATGCCACTTACGGCCGTCGCTTCGGCAACCTGATGCCGTACGCGACTATCGCCGGGCTACGTCGTCAGGAAGCGTTGAGCACGAACGCGATTCCCGCGGGCGGTGCGCTCGGCGCCCTGAACACGACCGTGAACGATTTGATTCGGACCGCGGGCGCCAACGACCAGGACAGCTACAGCCTGGGTGTGCGCTACGAGCTGCCTTCGTTCTCTATCGTCAGAGGCGCAGTGGTGAAGTTTCAGTACGACCACATCGACGCGGACGGCCGCGGCAATCTGAACAATGTGCAGCCGGGCTTCGATGGCAAGGTCAACATGTTCAGCGCCTCCTTCGATTTCATTTTCTAAGAGCCATTCGTCATGCGTAGTTTGAAAACGATATTGAGTTTGTGCGCGTTGACGCTGGCCGCCGCCAGCGCGAGCGCCGAAGTGGTCGTGATCGTCAACCCGAAGAACCCGGCGGCGGCGCTCACGGCCGAGCAGGTCGCGGCGCTGTATCTGGGCAACACGAGCACGTTCCCCGACGGCAGTGCTGCGGCACTGGCCGATCAGCCGGAATCCGCCGGCATTCGCGGCACGTTCTACGAGAAGGCTACAGGTCGCTCGGCCGCGCAGGCAAAGGCCACCTGGGCGCGTCTGACCTTCACGGGTAAGGGCACGCCGCCGAAGGAACTGAAGAGCGACGCGGACGTGAAGGCGTTCGTGGCTTCGGATCCGAAGGCGATCGGCTATGTCGACTCCAGCGCGGTGGACGGCTCGGTCAAAGCAGTGCTCAAGCTGTAACGATTCGGCGGCTGGCGGCGCCTCGTGGGGATGGCCGCCAGCCGCTGCAAGTTGTGCAGTATCCAAAGCAGTCGTTCTTATTCAGGCGGCGCGCATCCACGCGAGTCCGCCTACAGGCAAGTCAGTCCAATGAAATTCAAACATCGAATCTGGATGCTGCCGATCATGACGGCGGTGATCATAATGATCGGCATCGCGGTCAGCTCGCAGATGACCTCGCGCACCTCGTCGGCGCTGGCTCGCGTGGAGCAGGTTCAATATCCGACGGTCGAAGCTCTGCGCATCGTGGCGTCCGAACTGATCGACGTGCAGGAATCTTTGCAGCGCGCGGTGGCGGAAGGCGACGAGAATGCGTTGAGCGCGGCTTCCGAACATGCCATCAAACTGCGCGATGCTCTGCGAGAGCTCGGAGCAGTCGATAAGGAACGAACCCTGGCGAGGGATCTGGGCAGCGCGTTCGAGGATTACTATTCGGCCGCCACCTCGGCGACCAAGATCATGCTGGGCAGCGAAACCGGTGACGCCACCACGGCGATCGGTCGCATGCAGAAAACCAACGAGAGTCTGACTGCCGCGTTGACCCAGGCTCAGCAAGCCGCCATCGGCGAGTTCCGTTCCCTGCTCGCGAGCGGCACGGACAACGTGCAGCGCAGCCTGGTTGCCAGCCTGGTGACCGCCGTGGTCATGATGCTGGCGTTGGCTGTCGGTTCGTGGGTGTTGATTGGCAGTGTGTTCCGTAGCCTCGGCGGCGAGCCGGAAATGGCTGTGCAGATCGTGCGCACCATCGCCTCTGGCGATTTCACCCAAGTGGTGAGCTTGCGTGCGGACGACGATTCCAGTCTGTTGCACGGAATCGAAACATTGCGTCAGAAGCTGGGCACGCTGATTCAGGATGTGCGTGTCACGTCCAGCGCGGTCGATGCTGCGGCCGGTGATATCAATTCGGGCATCGAGCGGTTGAGCTCTCGCACCTCGGATCAGGCGGCCAGCCTGGAAGAAACCGCGTCGAGCATGGAAGAGATGACCGTGACTGTGAAGCGCAATGCCGACAATGCGCGTCACGCCAATCAGCTGGCGAGTGAAGCTCGCGATCAAGCGGAGCGCGGCGGTGCTGTCGCGTCTCGCGCAGTGACCGCGATGGCTGAGATCAACGAGTCCAGCCGACGCATTGCCGACATCATCGGCGTGATCGACGAGATTGCGTTTCAAACGAATCTGCTCGCGCTGAATGCCGCCGTTGAAGCGGCGCGCGCCGGTGAGCAGGGTCGTGGCTTCGCTGTGGTCGCCTCTGAAGTTCGCAGCCTCGCGCAGCGTAGTGCTACGGCGGCGCGTGAGATCAAAGAGCTGATTCAGGACTCGGTGTCCAAAGTTCAGGATGGCACCAAGCTGGTCGACGAGTCCGGCCGCCACCTGACCGACATCGTCTCGGCGGCCAAGAAGGTCGCCGACATCATCGGTGAGATTTCCGCGGCCAGCCAGCAGCAGGCCTCGGGCCTAGACCAGGTCAACGGCGCCATCACTCAGATGGACGAGTCGACCCAGCAGAACGCCGCCATGGCCGAAGAGACCTCCGCGGTCGCCGCTTCCATGAGCGAGCAGGCGCGCAAGCTCACGGGCTTGATCACTGTGTTCAAGATTCGTGAGAACAGCGGTCATCAGACCGTCGTTCGCGCTCCGCTGGCGCCGCCGGCGCTGAAACCCGCTGCTGCGAAGCCGGCCCCCTTGGCCAGCACCAAGCCCGCCCTGACTGCGTCCCCGCAGCCCGTGAAGAAGGCCGCCGGCTCGGATGTGGAGTGGCAGGAGTTCTAACCTAGATGTGATTTTCGCGTGGCAAAGTGTCGGTCTGGCCTGGGGAGGTTCGTCTTCAAGGCACAGACCGGCGGCCCGTTGTCGTCGGCAAGTCCTTCAGTGAACAAGGAGCACGGCAATGCGCGTCATGGTGATCATCAAGGCGACCCGGAGTACCGAAGCGGGAGTCATGCCCAGCGAGCAGCTGCTCGCGGACATGACCAGGTTCAACGAAGCGCTGGTGCAGGCCGGGGTCATGTTGGGCGGGGACGGCTTGAAGCCGAGCCGCCACGGCAAGCGGGTGCGGTTCGTCGGGGACAAGCGGCTGGTGATCGATGGGCCGTTTGCCGAGACCAAGGAAGTGATCGCCGGCTACTGGATCTGGCAGGTGAAGGACATGAACGAGGCCCTGCAGTGGGTGAACAAGTGTCCGCATCCCATGCCCGGCGAGGACACCGAAATCGAAATCCGTCCGTTCTTTGAAGCCGAGGACTTCGGCGCCGAGTTCACACCGGAGCTGCGCGAAAAGGAAGAGCGTCTGCGCGAGCAGATCGAACGGCAGCAAGCCAAGCAGTAAAGCTTGCATAGCCGGCGCGCTCGTCCAACGCAGGAACGATCGGGGGCGTGATGCATTAGTCCCAGATGAGTCGAGTATCGAGGCACATCGAAGACTACGGGCTGATCGGAGATTGCGAAAGCGCGGCGCTGGTGGGGCGCGACGGGTCCATCGACTGGCTGTGCTGGCCGCGCTTCGATTCGGATGCCTGTTTCGCTGCCCTGCTGGGCGGACCGGAGCATGGGCGCTGGTTGCTGGCGCCCTCGGACACTACCGCACAGAGCACTCGAAGTTACCGTGAGGACACGCTGATCCTGGAGACTCGGTTCCAAACCGAGTCCGGCTCGGTGCTGGTCGTGGATTTCATGCCTCCTCGCAGCGGCTCTGCTTCCGACCTGATGCGCCTGGTCATCGGCGAGCGCGGCGTCGTGCCCATGCATCTCGAGCTGGTGGTTCGCTTCGGCTACGGCGTGGCGACCCCATGGGTCACGCGCATCAACAAAGGAGTGTGGACCGCGGTCGCCGGCCCGGACATGGTGGTGCTACATACCGACGTGCCCGTGCACGGCGAGAACATGAAGTCCGTCGCGCACTTCACCGTCGAGGCCGGGCAGAAGTTTTCATTCGCCTTGACCTACGCGCGTTCGCATCACGATCCCGTGGCCATCCAGGTTCCGGATGTGCCGGACGCGCTCGCGGACACCGAGCTGTTCTGGAAAGAATGGATCGGCAAGGCCCGTCTCACCGGTCGCTGGCAGACGGAGGTGAAGCGCTCTTTGATTACGCTGCGCGCGCTGATTCATCAAGGAACCGGTGGCATCATCGCCGCGCCCACCACATCGCTGCCCGAATGTATCGGCGGCACACGCAACTGGGACTATAGATTCTGCTGGTTGCGAGACGCGACGCTGACGTTGCTCGCACTCATGAACGCCGGCTTCCTCGAGGAAGCCAAAGCCTGGCGCAACTGGCTGCTGCGTGCGATCGCCGGCAGCCCGCGCGACATGCAGATCATGTACGGCGTGGCCGGCGAGCGTCGGCTCGACGAGTGGGAGCTGCCCTGGCTGCCCGGTTACGAACAATCCCAACCGGTGCGCGTCGGCAACGCGGCCTATGCGCAGTTACAGATCGATGTGTTCGGCGAAGTGATGGATGCGATTCATCAGGCGCGCGCCAACGGCCTGGCGCCGCTCGAAGCCACCTGGAACATGCAACTGGCATTGCTCGCGCATCTGGCGGAGATCTGGGACAAGCCGGACTACGGCATCTGGGAGGTGCGCGGCCCGCCTCAACATTTCACCTATTCCAAGATCATGGCCTGGGTCGCGTTCGATCGGGCCGTGCAAGATGCAGAACGTTATCGCCTGCAAGGCCCGGTCGAGGAATGGCGCGCGCTGTGCCGACGCATCCATGCGCAAGTTTGCGAGCATGGATATAACGAGCGACTGAATTCGTTCGTGCAGGCGTATGGATCCGAGCAGCTCGATGCGAGTCTGCTGTTGATTCCGGAGCTGGGCTTTCTGCCGCCGGAGGACCCTCGCATCACCGGGACCATCCGCGCTATCGAGTCACGCTTGATGCGCGATGGCCTGGTGCAACGATATGACACCGCCGCGACCGACGACGGTTTGCCGCCGGGCGAAGGCGCTTTTCTCGCGTGCAGTTTCTGGCTGGTCGATGCGTATGCGATGTGTGGACGGCGTGATGAAGCCGAGGCCTTGTTCGAACGGCTAGTGAAACTGAGCAACGATTTGGGCCTGCTCGCGGAGCAGTTCGATACGGCGACCGGGCGGCAGATCGGCAATTTCCCGCAGGGATTCTCGCATTTGTCGCTGATCAACTCGGCCTTCAACCTGGGCCATCGCGACAAGCCGGTCGAGCAACGTTCGCGGGCGGTTGGGCCGTCGGCCTGTCTATAGAAACGATGCAATTAAGGCGCGCGGCCGGGCCGCGCGCCTTTTCGATGGGGCTGCTTGTTGTTATGACCGCGCCGGACCGCCCGCTTGTCCGGTGGCTGTATTTTTTACAGCGGGCGAGCCAGCGAGCCACCGGCGGCCTGAGCGCGCAGGGCCTCGGCCAGTTCGGGAGTCAGGTCGGCAACCTTGATCATCGAAGCGGCATCGGTGTCGGCCGGCACGGCGGTGCCCGACACCATCGGAACCAGGGCCAGGACAGCCAGCGACAGAAGGAACAGCTTTTTCATGATATTGCTCCGGAGATGGCTGGGTTAGACGAACAGCGGACGCTTGGCGCCGCCGGTATCGCCAGCCAGCAACGGACGCTTGGCGCCGCCAGTATCACCAGCCAGCAGCGGACGCTTGGCGCCGCCGGTATCGCCAGCCAGGAGCGGACGCTTGGCGCCGCCAGTATCACCAGCCAGCAACGGACGCTTGGCGCCGCCGGTATCACCAGCCAGCAACGGACGCTTGGCGCCGCCAGTATCACCAGCCAGCAGCGGACGCTTGGCGCCGCCGGTATCACCAGCCAGCAACGGACGCTTGGCGCCACCGGTATCTCCCGCGAGTTGCAACAGCGGACGCTTCGCGCCGCCGGTATCGCCAGCAAGGGCAGAATTCGACAACAGAGCACTCACGACCATGGCCAGCGAGGCAGCGACAGGGGCGATCCGCATGTTTCTCTCCAGATGTGACATAACCGGCAATCCAGCCAAACCCCCACGTCGTTTTGTGACATCGGTCACGCTTGCTGTGTGACGTGGTTCACATAGATTCTTCATCATGCCGGGCAGATTGCATATTCAGGGGAACCCTGAATCGCGCTGAGGCGACCCTCTACGTGGAGTTCCCAGCCCGCGGATTGCAAAAGTGAGGCCCTGTAACGGATTCGGTGCTGTTTGTTTGGTGGAATGCCCGAGTGGTTAGTCCGCACTGCGGCGAAGAACACAATGCTCGACTCATGACCGTTCCGAGTGCGCCAGACGAACGCTGGAAGCGAATAGGGAATCTGTTCGCCAACGCGACCAAGCTGCAGCGCGCGGAGCGAGAAGCATTCGTGCGCGACCATGCCTCCAACCCCGAGGAATTGCGGGAATTGTTGGATCTGGTCACGCTCGCCATCACCCAGCACAGCTCCGGCCCGATTTCCCGCGCCATCGGCGAGGCCTTCTATGCCTCGAGCCGCCCGGGCAGCGACTCGTTGGTGGGCCGGGTCGTGGGGCCCTATCAGCTGGTATCGGTGCTGGGGCGGGGTGGCTCGGGAACGGTGTATCTGGGCGAGCGCGCCGACCAGCAATATTCCGCACGGGTGGCGCTCAAGATCATCGATGCAAGCGCCGCCGCAGCGTTCGGCCCACGCTTCCGCGCCGAGCGCCAGATTCTCGCCAGCCTCAATCATCCGAACATCGCCCGTCTGCTCGATGCCGGCGAAACCGAACAGCAGCAGCCCTACCTGGTGATGGAATACGTCCACGGCGAAACCGTGGATCAGTATTGCGACCGAAAGCAGCTGGATCTGCGGTCGCGCCTGCAATTGTTTCTACAGGTGTGCGGGGCGGTGCAGTACGCGCACCAGAACCTGATCGTCCATCGCGACTTGAAGCCCGCCAACATCCTGGTGACTGGCGAAGGCACGCCCAAGCTGCTCGACTTCGGCATCGCCAAGCTGCTGGACGCCAGCGACCTGACCAAGCCGTCCGACCTGACGCGCATGAACGACCGGCTGCTCACGCCCGAGTACGCCAGCCCCGAACAGATCCTGGGCAAGCCCGTGACCACGGTGAGCGATGTTTATTCGCTGGGCGTGGTGCTGTATCAGCTGCTGACCGGCTTGCGCCCGTACACGTTGTCGCATTCGGCGGCCAGCCAGTTGGAGCTGGAGCGCGCCATCTGCGTGACCGATCCGACGCGCCCGAGCGCCGCAGTGCATGGCGCTCGCAACGCTGTCCTCAAGGACGACGAGCCCTCGATTTTCAGCCTGGCCGCGGCGCGCGGCACCACGCCGGACAAGCTGGGCCGCAGCCTGAACGGCGATCTCGACGCCATCGTCATGCGGGCGCTGCGCAAGGAGCCGGAGCTGCGCTACAACTCGGTCGAACAGCTGATCGCCGACATCCAGCGTCATTTGAGCAATGAGCCGGTCCAGGCGCGCCAGGGCAATTGGGTTTATTACACGAACCGCTTCGTCCGCCGCAATCGACTGGCGGTGGCCGCCAGCGTCAGTTTCATGATGTTTCTAATCGGCGTGTCGGCGGTGATGTCGATTCAGCGCTCGGCCACCCAGGCCGCGCTCGAGCTGGCCACGCAGGAAAAAGAACGCGCCGAACGAGTTTCCGGGTTCATGAGGAACATGTTTGCCGCCGCCGATCCGTTCGTGAACTTCGGTAAGGAACAAACGGCGCGCGACGTGCTGGATCAGGCGAGTCGCTCCATCGAAACCGATCTGGACGAGCAGCCCGAGGTGCGCGCGCCCTTGATGGAAACGATCGGTCTGGCGTATCGGCGCATGGGCCTGCCCGACCGAGCCGTGCCGCAGCTGGAAAGCGCGTTGCGCCTGCAGCGTCAGCTGCAACCTGGGAACAATCCACGCACCGCCGAGCTGCTGATCGAATTGGCGATCGCGCTGCGCGAGGCCGGGCAGTTCCAACGCTCCGATCAGTTGTTCAGTGAAGCGCAGCAGATGGCGCAGCTGTCTGGCGAGGTGGACCCATATGTCAACGCCACGCTGCTGGTGGAGCATGGGCGCCTGGAGAATCTGCGTAGCAACACCACACAGGCGCACCAGTCATTCGTCAAAGCACTGGAGCTGATGCGTATCGCACGCGGTCCGCGCCACGAAGAGGTTGGCAGTATTCTGAGCGAGTTGGCCAACATTCTGGCGTGGGCCGACGATCTGGCGGGCGCAGAGAAGGCGGCGCGTGAGGCCGTGGATATCTATCGCGACGTGGCCGAGTTGCATCCGGATCGAATCAAGGCCGACTATCACCTCGCCGAAATCCTGCTGTATCAGGGGCGCGTTTCCGAGGCCGCGCCGATCTTCGAGCGCACTTTGACCGCGCAGCGGCTGCTGTACAAGTCGAACAGCAAGGTTGCCGATACGCTGGCGTCGCTGGCGCAGGTTCGCATGGCTCAGGGCAATCCGCTGGCCGCCGAGTCTTTCGTTCGGGAAGCGCTGGCGGCCCATCACGACTCGGGCAGCACCGCGTACGGCAAGATCGGCTATCTGCAAACCATGCTGGGCACGGTGCTGATCAAACAAAACAAGTTTGCCGACGCGGAGAACGTGCTGCGCGATACGTTGGATCTGTTCGCGAAGAGCCTGCCGCCCGATCACGAGTACGTGGCGTCGGCGGAGCATTATCTGGGCGAGGCGCTCGCCGGGGGCGGCAAGCTGACCGACGCCGAGGCGCTGTTCACCGCCGCCATGAATCGCTGGAAACGCACCGACGCGCCTGAATGGCGATCGGCGCGTTCCGCCAGCGCGTTGGGCGAGATTCTTCATCGTGAGGGGCGCACTCAGGAAGCCGAGCGCTACCTGCTCAACAGCGTGCAGGTCATCACCGCCGCCAATGGCGTCGATCGCGAGACCGTCGAAAAAGCTCGCGAACGGCTCTCGCGTTTCTATACAGAGACCAACCAGAGCAGCAAGCTGGACGCCATGGCGCTGGCTCCGCCGACCGGACGGCAGAGCGCCGAGTCGCCGAGCAAACCCAAAATCTAATCGTCCGCGCGCACGTCGAACAGCCCACGAAAACGTGCCGGCTGCGAGCGCAAGTATTGATCTGGCGCTTTTACGCGCGCACCGAAATGAGCGGCGGCATGCCACGGCCAGCGAGGGTTGTAGAGCATGGCGCGGGCTAGCGCGATCATGTCGGCGTCGCCGGCGACGAGCACCGCTTCGGCGTGCTCGAACTCCGAAATCAATCCCACTGCGATCACCGGCATCTTCACCGCGGCTTTGACTGCTCGCGCCAGTGGGACCTGATATCCCGGGCCGACTGGAATCTGCTGTGTCGGTGTCAGTCCGCCGCTCGAAACGTGGATGGCGGCGCAACCGCGTGCCTCGAGAGCGCGTGCGTACTCGACTGTCTGCTCCACATCCCAGCCGCCCGGCGCCCAGTCGGTGCCCGAGACTCTGATGCTCACCGGCAGGTTGGCGGGAACCGCGGCGCGCACAGCATCGAATATCTCCAGCGGAAAGCGCATGCGGTTCTCCAGCGAGCCGCCGTATTCGTCGTCTCGGCGATTCGACAGCGGTGATAGAAACTGATGCACCAGATAGCCGTGCGCTGAGTGCAG
This sequence comes from Steroidobacter gossypii, assembly GCF_016801985.1. Lineage (GTDB taxonomy): Bacteria > Pseudomonadota > Gammaproteobacteria > Steroidobacterales > Steroidobacteraceae > Steroidobacter > Steroidobacter gossypii. The sequence continues at coordinate 41,721 of NZ_JAEVLS010000006.1, forward strand.
CTGAATCGCATCCAGTCCGAGACGAACCGAGCGTCGCGCAGCGTCGACGAACGCCTCGCGCACTGCAGCGAGGCCAGCGCGATCCAACGCCATCGGCGCAGCCTCTTGCTCATGGAAAGCGAGTGCGGACGGCGCTTCGGTCTGCCAGCCATTCGCATGATCCTTCGGCAACTGCGCGCCGCCTTTCCATGGCAAGTCGGTGGATGCCTTGCGCCCCGCGTGCGCCAGCTGAATGGCGATAGGCATGTCGGACCAGCGCCGCACCGATTCGAGCACGCGGCGCATCGCCTCTTCGCAGGCATCCGAGTACAAACCGACATCGGCGTAGGTGATCCGCCCCTCGGGTTTGACGGCGGTCGCTTCGATGGTGAGCAGGCCCGCGCCCGACATCGCCAGCAGTCCAAGATGCATCTGATGCCAGTCTGTCATGCAGCCATCGACGGCCGAGTACTGACACATGGGTGCAATCACAATGCGATTGGCGAGCGTGAGCGGCCCTACCTGAGCGGGCGAAAACAGTTTGGTGCGCATGGGGGGCATCCAGGAACTTGTGTCGTGAAATCAGAGTGAAATATTCTGCGGTCATCATACAACGCGATCGCGCCTCGGCTGGTTCGAACGCGAACAACATCAAAGGGGCGTGGGCGGCGGTGACGAGGCGGTGGCCATTCATTGTAAAAGTGGCGTTGGGATGGGCGAGCCTGTTACCCGCCGCCGCGATGGCGCACTCGGTCAGCGAACAGGCGCAGCAGCGCATGCTGATCGGCGGATTCTTCGATGTCGCGTGGATCGGTGCGGAGCACATGCTCACCGGCTACGATCACTTGCTGTTTCTGCTCGGCGTGATGCTGTTCCTCACGCGGTTCAGCCAGATCGTGGTGTTCATCACGGCGTTTACCGCCGGCCACACCATCACGTTGCTGTTCGCGACCCTGGCGGGCATTACCGCCAATCCCTATCTGGTGGACGCGGTCATCGCGCTGACGGTGACATATAAGGCGATCGAGAATCTCGACGGCTTCCGGCGCTGGTTCGGTCGGCCCGCGCCCAATCTGCTGTTCATGGTGTTCATCTTCGGGCTGATCCACGGCTTCGGTCTGTCCACTCGTTTGCAGCAGATGACCCTGGCCAAGGATCCGGAGCTGGTCACCAAGATCATCGCGTTCAATGTCGGCGTCGAGTTCGGCCAGATCGCCGCGCTCACGGCGATGACGGCGGTGGTCCAGGTCTGGCGCACGAGCGCCAGTTTCCCGTCGATTACACGCGTCACCAACGGTGCGCTCATCGCAGCGAGCGCGGTTCTGCTGGGGTTGCAAGTGCATGGCTACTATGTCGGATAGCGTATTGCGCTGGGCGGTCGCGGCCGCGTTGGCATCGGTAGCGATCGGCGCCGCCGCTGAACCAGCAGCCGAGGCCAATATCGATGAAGTCGTCGTCAAGGGGCAGCTGCTGCGCGCCAAAGACTCGGCTTTCAGCGCCACGGTGCTGGATACAGAGACGATTCGTGAGCAAGCCCTGCCCGACATCGACGAGTTGTTTCGGCTCGTTCCCGGCATGGTTGTTCGCGATCTGCAGCTCGGCTCGGTCGCCAGCAACATCGTCATTCGCGGCTTCGGCAACGGCGGTCATGGCGGCGATCTCGGCGCGGTGATCGACGGCATCCCGCTCAACGAAGCCATGTCGCATGCCGATGGCTACGTCGACTTGAATGCGGTCGTGCCGCTGGAAATCGAAGCGTTCACCGTATTCAAAGGTCCGGTGTCGGCGCTGTACGGCAACTACAATCGCGGCGGGCTGGTGGACATTCAGACGCGCAAGAGCGGCAACTATGCGCAGACGGATCTGTCGCTGAGCTCTTACGATACCCTCGATCTGCAGGGCGCGTACGGCACGGCGCTGGGAGACACTCAGCAGATCAACCTGGCGGGCCAGATATTCCGAACCGACAGCTTCCGGCCGCAAAGCGCGACCGAGCGTGGCACGTTCTCCGGCCGCTGGTCGGCGCAACTCGCGCCGGCGCTGCAAGTCGCTTTGTCGTCGCGCTATCTTCAGTCCGAAAGCGATTCGGCCTCGTATCTGACGGAGGAACAATTTCGAAGCGACCCGCGTGGGATCGATCCGCGAACCCAGAACGACGGCGCGGACAAAGAGTTTCTGACGGTTCGTGGCGATGTGAACTACCAACTTGCCGACGAACTCAAGCTGCTCACGTTCGCTTACGCCACTCAGCAGGATTTCACCCGATGGTTCTCGCGACCGGTGAGCGCCGTGGCCTGGCGGCAGCGCGAGGAAGCATACGATCGCAGCGTGTTCGGCGCCGGCGCCAGTCTCAATGGCGTGACCGCGTTGGCGTCTGTTCCCGTCAGCTATATCGCGGGCATCGAGACGTTCCGCGAATCGACCGAGTACAAGTTCTTCGATGGATTGGATCGCCGCCGCCGCGTGCTGCCGGCGCAGTCGGATCGCGAGACCGACTTGAACAGCGTCTCGGCCTTTGCCGAGGCGAGGGCGGATGTGCATCCGCTGGCCCAACTATCGCTGGGTCTACGGGCGGATCGTTTCACCGGCGGTTGCGAGTTGCGCGGCGCCGAGACGGGCAGCGATCCCTGCGGAGCGCTCAATCAGGCCGAGCACGTGAGTCCGAAGGTCGGTCTGCATTCGCAGGTCACGGACTGGCTGCAATTGCGCGCCAGCTGGGCGGAAGGCTTCGCCCTGCCCAACGGCTTCGTGAAGTACTCGATCGGAGGCCAACCGCTGGATGAAAACATCTTTCGGCAGACCGAGGTCGGGGTGCGTTTCGTCGCCAGCGACGTGTTCGACTTCGACGTGGCCGGTTATCGGTTGAAGTCGACCGGCGAGGTGCGGACCGTTTCGCCGGGCGTGTACGAGAACTACGGCGCGACCTTGCGCGAAGGTTTGGAGGCGAGCGTTCGTTGGCAGCCGATCTCGAGTTTCGAGGTCGGCGCCGTGTACGGCGTCACCGATACCGAAGTGGAACAGAACGCCGATGCCCGTTTGTTAGGATTGTCCGTCGCCGGCGTGCCGGAGCGCTCCGGCAGCCTGGAAGCGACGTTCTGGCCGGGTGCCGATTGGAGCATCAATGCAGCTTGGCGCTATGTGGGTGAGTACGACGTCGACGCGCTGAACACGCTTGAGGCAGAGAGCTACGACCTGCTCGATATCGGCGTGTCATACACGCGGCCTGGCGAGCACGGCTATCGCGTCTACGCCCGGCTCGACAATGTCACGGACGAGAAGTACGCCACATCGGTTTCGGTCATCGGTGGACAACTGTTGTTTGCTCCCGGCATGCCGCGCACGGTGCGTGCCGGGATCCAGTTCGATTTCTGAAGTGTTGGATATGTTTGCAAAATCACGCCAGCGGGTCCTTGCGGCTTTCATTGCCTGTTGCGCTTCCAGTGCCTCCGCCCACACCGTGTGGCTGGAGAGCGTCGATAAGAGCACGACGGATTATCAGGTGCTGTTCGGCGGTCACGCCGGCAAGCTCGAACCGTATCGGCCGGAGAAGCTGAAGCAGATCGATGCCGTCGATCGACAGGGAAAGACACTTGCCGTGAGCCGGGATGTCACTGCCGACGGCGTGCGCCTGCATGTCGACGGTGCGCCGGTCCTGATCTCCATGCATTTCGACAACGGCATTCACACTCGGCCTCCAACCGGCCGAAGCGTGGAAAAGCCGATGAACGAAGTGCCTGGCGCGACGCGCGCGACCTACGCCGTTAAATATCACAAGACAGTGGTGGATTGGTCGCCGCTGGTCACCCAGATCATCGGTCAGCCGTTTGAAGTGGTTCCGCTGTCCGCCAAACAGCCTGCAGCTGGCGAGCCGTTCCGCATTCGCGTGCTTCAGGATGGCAAGCCGGTCGCGGGTGTGAAGCTCGGACATGGCGAAGAGGGCACGGCGAGCGATCCGGTGACGGATGCCGATGGCGTAGCGGCCTTCGTGCCCAAGCCCGGCTTCAACCGGCTATGGGCCGGCAAGCGCATTGCCGTCGACGACAACCCGAAGTACACCGAGCTGAGCTATGAATATTCCTTTGGGTTCGACGCCAGGTAACGCCATGGTTCGCAACCTGATCGTGTGCGTGTTGCTGGTTCTGCCGTCTCTCGCGGTCGCTCATGGTCTGCTGCTTGACGCCCGACACGTTGGCGATCACATCGAAGGAACCGTTTATTACTCCAACGGCGAGTTGGCGGTACGCGAAACGGTGGAGCTGACGGATCTCTCCACCCCGAATGCGACTGCGGTCGTCGCTGAAACTGACGATGCGGGAAAGTTCAAATTTCCCGCGGTGTCGGGGCATCGATATCGGATCTCGGCGTATGGAGACGAAGGTCACAGCGTCGATGTCGAGATCGAGGCGGTAGCGGATGCGCGCCCGCGGCTTATCGAGAGTGAGGCCGCGGCATCTGAAGAGCGGTCGTGGTTGCCGCCGGCGTGGGCCGTCATCGGTTTGTTACTTCTCGCTTCCATGGTGCCGGTCGTGCTTGCGCGCCGGCGCAATGGCGTCCGTTCCTGACCCAGCGCAGGCGGGCTACCTTACTTAGAAGCCAGCCACCGTCGAAGCAAAGCCGACGTCTCCTCCGGACTCTCCATCGGCGGCAAATGCCCACACGATGCAAATGTATGCAACGTGGACCCGGCAATGCCTCGATGGATTTCCGCCGACTCAGAGGGCGGAGTCATCACATCGGCATCACCTACGCCAATCACCGTCGGCACGACGATCGAGCCGAGCACCCCACGCGAGTCCGGCCGATTGAGAATCGCCGTCTGCTGCCGCAGAAAAGCATCCCCACCGACACGCTTGGCCATCGCCTTCACTTCCTCACCCACCAGCCCACGCACATGACGTGCATGCACAAGCTGCGGCAACATCCGAGCCGTTACCCCGAAAAAGCGACCAAGCCGCAGCGACTCCATGCCCGCCAACCGCTGGGCCGTGCGCTCTGGCGCATCCGGCGCCGCGCTGGTGTCGAGCAGCGCCAATCGAGTCACGCGCTCGGGCTGTTGACGCAGGATCTCGAACGCAACGTATCCGCCCATCGACAACGCCGCCAGCGCGAATCGCTCCGGCGCGCCATCCAGCACGCGCTTCGCCATCGCAGCCACCGAGTCGTCGAGTGTGAGATCCGCAATGGTCGAGTCGGCAATATCGGCAAGGTCGCGAGCTTGATCGCGCCACAGGCGCTCGTCGCACAGCAGGCCGGGTAGAAATACGAGAGGGATTCGGTCGGGCACAGCGGTCAGTTCCTAGGTCCATCCTATCTTCCGTATAGAGTGTGCAAATGTCACGACAATCTGTTATCTAAGTGCGCGGATCTGGAACAATGGTCTCGTCGCAGCGAGACCGGCAGCAGGGAAAGACCAGGGAATGGCGTAGCTGCAATTTCGTGGCGCAGTCCGCGCCGCCTCAGCACTGACTCTCCTCGATCCCTGTCGCGCGTAACGGATTCGCGCTTATCAATATCCATTGAAGTTAGGGAGAACTATGAAAACGGCAGCAGTGTTTTGCAGTGGCCTGGTGTTGTCCGCTTTGGCCTGTGCGCAAGCTTCGGCGGAGCCCGTGCGAGTGCGATTGACGGCTCGAGTCCTGTCGGTGACCGATCCGGGCGCGGTGCTACATGGAGACATCGTTCCGGGTCAGCGCCTCACCGGCACTTACGTGTACAACACCAATACACCCGATCAGTTCGCGCACGAACCCGACTATGGGATGTACGTGCCGTACGCCAACGAGGCCCGAGTGCGCTTCGCGTCCGGCGGCATCGTGTTCGAGAGCGTGCAGCCGACGCAGGGCATATCCATCGAGATCGACTCACACGAGGACTGGTCCGGCTTTTTCAGATTTCAGAGCTTCGAGAACCAGCCGCTGCCATCGGGCGTCGGCGTGGACGAGATATCGGTGCAGTTCGACGGCGTGGGTACGGTGACGGAGACGGACGCGCTGCCATCGGTCGCCCCGGATCTGGCGGGATACTCGATGAAGGCTGTGACGATCCGTGGCAGCGGCTTCGAATTGCATGCCGAGATCGAAGTGGCTGAGCTGATCGGGGCCGGCGCGCTCGCAGTATCGCCCGCCTCGGGTGACTTCCTTCCGCAGCAGCACTTCGATGCGGCCATGACTCTGCCGCGCAATACCAGCGCCGCGTCTGCGCAGGCGGTGGCAAATGGCGTCGTTCTGCCCCTCGGATATCCCGGCACTTGTCAGCAACTCGCGCCGAACAGCGCTGGCAAGCGTTCGTTGTTGTGCCCGAACGCCGAGACCGTGCTGTCGCAGGCGGCCGGGGCGCCGATCGAATGGACCGTCGTGCTCACCAACGGCACGACTCTCACGCAAACAGTGAACTGGGTGCTCACTCAGTAATCGCTGAAACGCCGCGCGCGCTCACACTTCGAGCGCGCGCGTCGACTCTTCGTTCAACCCGAGTCCGCTTTCAACATGTCGCGCGAGATCAACTGCGTCAGCCGGGTGTTATCGATGAGCAATCGGGCGCCGGCGCTGCTCAGGTGGACGGCGTCGCTGTACAGCAGCGGCTTGCCGGGAGGACGTTGTGAGCACACATTGTCGGCGCACAACACTCCGATCGAATCGACCAGTTGAATATCGGGATAGGTGGTCTGCACGCGCGCGAGGACGCGGTTGTACGGCGCCATGGCGCGCTCGACCTGTTCGCGATCGCGCTCGGGGTGGCACTGAGTGGTGGGTAGTCTCACGGCGCGGAGGAAACAGGAAGGCCCGGTCGCGAACCTCGGGATCTCGCCGAGATAGATCACTCGGGTGGTCTGCACGAGCTCGCTCAGCAGGCTGCGGATGCCGTGCTCGAAGATGGCTTCTTTCGATTCACGTGTGGGAGCGCCCTCACGGATCAACCGAATGTTCGGATCAGTGATCAGGAACGAACCGTTGCCAACCACGACCACGACTTTCGGTTTGGTTTTGTGCACGTAATCTACGAAAGTGCGCCAGACCTGCGGGCAGTCCGCTTCGTTTGGGTCGTAGCCGCTGATACGAACGTGCAGTAGCGGCGGGCAACCGCCACGGCCGAGCAGCATCACCGAATGCTCGGCGGCGAACATCGGCGCGGCCGCTTCATAAATCGCGTGCGCCCGCGAGTCGCCGATGAACAGGATCGAAGGAGGCTCGGCGCTGGTGGAGCGGCAATAGTTGATCGGCGCCGCAGGTCCGAACCGCGCATAACAGGAGCGGTCGAGTCTGGGGCCGTGTCGCAAGGCTTGTATGTCCGCGTCGAATCGCTGCGCGACGCCGCCCGCTGCATAGATGATCACGCCGGCGAGTCCGGCCGCGACGGCGGAGGCGGCCAGGCGGATGTTGAACTTCCATTCCTTGTGTTTGCGAATCGGGATTTCGACGTAGTGATACGTGAGCCCCGCCAGCAGGAAGCCTGCGCCCAGCGCCATCCATCGAATCGCTGCGGGAGGAGTGCCGGCCGAAAGGATGTTCAGGAACGCAAGCAGTGGCCAATGCCACAGATACAAGGCGTAGCTGATCAGCCCCGTCCAGACCAGTGGACGCGAGCCCAGCACCTTCCGCTGCAGCCAGACATGCTCCGGTGTTGCGAGGATCAGCAACGCACCGACCACCGGCAGCAGCGCGGGCCAGCTCGGAAACGGAGTGCTCTCATCGAGCTCCATGATCGACGCCAGGATCAATGCGAGCCCGGCCGCTGGCAGCAGGTTGTATCCCACATCCAGAAAGCGACGCTCATCCTCGGTCGGCGCAGTACGCGTGCGCCCCTCCATCAGCAATGCGAGCAGGCAGCCCGCGCCAAGCTCCCAGAAGCGCGACACCGGCCAATAGAAGTTCGTGACCGGCGACGCTTGGGCCAGATGCACACTCAACGCGAAGGAGGCCAGCACGAGCGTCCAGAGAATCACGAGCAGCGTCGTCCTGCGCTTCCAGAATGCTACGAGCACCGCAGGCCATACCAGGTAGAACTGTTCTTCGATACCCAGCGACCATAGATGCAGCAGCGGCTTGAATTCCGCGGCGGTATCGAAATAACCGCTTTCGCGCCAGAACGCGAAGTTGGCGAGGAACGCGGCAGCCGCGCCGACATGTTTGCCAAGCTGCTTGAACTCGTGCGGCAACAGTAGAAACCATCCCAGCACCAGGGTCGTCGCCAATACCAGCACCAGCGCTGGAAACAAACGCCGGACGCGTCGCCAATAGAAATCCACGAACGAGAAATCCGCGTGCAGCAGTTGGCGCGCGATGATGCCGGTGATCAAGAAACCGGAGATGACGAAGAACACGTCGACGCCGACGTAGCCCCCGGACACCGTTTCCGGAAACGCATGAAATCCGAGCACAGCCAAGACTGCCACGCCACGCAAGCCATCGACGGCGGCGCGATACTGGAAGTGCTTGGCGTGCCCCGCTGACGGGATGTCAGGGCGCATGGCAAAACCCTCTTGAGCTCGACGAGGAACCGAGAGCCGAGAGAGTGGAGAGCTACGGTGGGGAGGCGAGCGAAGCGGCGGCCGAGGCGGCGGGAGAAAGCAGCGCCGAGCAGCTGGTGTTGCTCAGCATGGGCCGCTCTTGCGAGCGATGCTGCCTGCCGATGCAGGAATAATGCGCGGGAATGCGCCGGACGTGCCGACCTTTACGACGTCGCCAGAGCGTTTTGCACAGGAGCTGCACGACCCGCGTCGGATCGGCCGACATCGACGTAGTCTTTTTGGCGCCGCTCCCCATAACAGCCGCAACGCCGTCTGCTACGCCAAAGTTCCTGCACAACGCCCCGCGGAGAACTTCGACAATCGCGACGGGGATCTATCTACATCAATGCGCGGCCGAGGCTTTCCACTTGATGCTGCAACCGATGCTTGGCTTCTGATGCGTCGAGACTGGTGCGCCACTTAGCAAAGCATCGCACGCCGCGCGGAGATCGGCGCCCGTGGGCTCGCCCTTACCGGGTCGGCTATCGTCGAACTGGCCCCGGTAGACCAGCTTGCGAGCTTGATCGAACAGAAACAGGTCCGGCGTGCAAGCCGCGCGATACGCTTTGGCAACTGCTTGAGTCTCATCGAGCAGATAGGGAAATGTATATCCGGCGCTGCGTGCTTCGGCGGCCATTCCCTCCGGGCCGTCTGCAGGGTATGCCAGGATGTCGTTGGAGTTGATTGCAATGACTGCGATGCCCTTCGGCCGATAGTCGCGTGCAAAGCGCGCGAACTCGTTTCTGATGTGTTTGACGAAGGGGCAATGATTGCAGATGAAGGCGATCACCAGGCCGCTCGCGTCACGGAAGTCGTCGAGCGAGGTTTCCCGGCCATCGAAGCTGACCAGGCGGAAGTCGGGTGCGGGCGTGCCGAGTTCGAGCATGGTGGATTGAGTTGCGGCCATGGAACGGTGGCTCCGATTTCAATGTCGGCGCGGGATCCTGACCGGCAGCGAGCGGAAGCCACGAACGAAGGTCGAATAGACGCGTTCGGGCTTGCCGACCACATCGATCACAGGGAAGCGCTTGAGGATTTCTTCCCAGACGATCCTCAGCTGCAGCTCCGCGAGCCGATTGCCGACGCAGCGATGAATGCCGTAGCCGAACGAAATGTGCTGGCGCGGCCGGTCTCGATCGATGATGTACTCGTTGGGGCGCTCGATCACCGACTCGTCGCGATTGCCCGATAGATACCACATGACGACCTTGTCGCCCTTGCGAATCAGCTTGCCGCCGAACTCGATGTCCTGCACTGCGGTCCGCCGCATATGGGCGAGCGGCGTTTGCCAGCGAATGGTCTCGGACACCATGCTCGCCACCAGTTCCGGGCGCTCGCGTAGCTTCTGATATTGGTCGGGGTTCTGATTCAACGCGAGCACGCTGCCGGTGATGCTGTTGCGTGTCGTGTCGTTGCCGCCGACGATCAGCAGCACCACATTGCCCTGAAACTCGTAGGCCGGCATGTTTCGAGTTTCCGCGCCGTGCGCGAGCATTGAAATCAAGTCGTTGCCGGGTGGACCCGCGGCCCGCTCGTGCCAGAGCGCCTGGAACGTCTGGAAACATTCCGTCATCTCTTCGACCCATTGCTCGGGCCGGTCGATGATGCCGCCGCCCGGAACCGCCGTGGCCACGTCCGACCAGCGCGTCAGTTTGCGTCGCTGTTCCTGCGGGAATTCCATCAGTGTCGCAAGCGTCATGGCGGTCAGCTCGATCGACACCTTGTCGACCCAATCGAACTCGACGCCCACCGGCAAGTCGTCCAGGATTGCGGCCGCTCGGCTGCGGATCAGCGGCTCGAGGTTGCGCAGGTTGGTCGGCATGACGATCGGCTGTACCGCACGCCTCTGCACATCGTGCTTGGGCGGATCCATGGCGATGAACATCGGCAGCGCGGTGTTGCTCGTGGCTGAGATGGTGATGCCGCCCAGGGCTGCATCCGATGAGAACTGCTGATGGTTGGTCTCGACGGCGACAATGTCGTTGTAGCGGGTGATCGACCAGTAACCGCCGAACGTCGGGCTCTCGGCGTAGTGAACTGGATCTTCGCGACGCAGCCGCTCGAAATAAGGGCCCACGACGTCCGCATGAAACAGTTTTGGATTGGCTACATCGATCTGCGCCAGCGGCAGCGAGTACGCATGTTCTCGCGCGGCTTCGAGAGTCGCGGGCGGTTCCGGAAAACCATCGATGCTGAAGTTGTTCGGTGGACCGGAGCGAGTGGCGAGTGTGTCAGTCATGAAAGGGCTCTGTGTTCAGGTTGGGCACGAGCTCGACGACGGCGTGTCGATCATCGCGCATCCGAGTTCAGAGCGCCACTACCGAAGGCTTGCTCATCAATGCGACATTCGGGCAGGGGATGTCACAGTCCCAGCCAAAGCGGCTGGCGATCTGGCGCAATGTTTGCTCTCGGTAGAACACCACATGCGTGGGATCGCGACGATAGTGCCACTGTGCGAATGTCGAATCGTCGGACAGAAATCGTGTCATTACCGCCAGCACGCCGCCCGGTCGCAGCAGCGCATCCAGTTTGTTGAACTCTGCGGAAGGGCAATGGAAGTGCTCGATGACTTCAGCGCACGCGATGAAGTCATACTGCTCGTCGAGCACGGCCAGGTCGTCATGAAAGAACGGATCGTAAAGCGCGACATCGTGCCCCGCCTCTCGCAGCATCGCCGCTAGGGCCGGCCCCGGTCCGCAACCGTAGTCCAGCCCACGACGGGCAGGCGGCAGTCGCTCCAGCAGCGGCGTTGTCAATGTTTCGAGGAAGCGGCGATATCTCGCATCATTCGGTTCGTTCCGATGCAGCAGGTACTCCGACAGTTCCGCCTCCGGCGGCGGCAGCATCGACGGATCGAGGAACGTTGCCTGGCAACGTTCGCATCGCCAATACATGCGGTCGCCGACGCTTTGAAACGGGCGGCACTCGGGTTCTTCACAGACAGGGCACTTCATGCGCCGGTATCTTCGCAGCTGAACTGGTGGCGCTCAATGTTCGCCCTCGAGACGCTCTGAACGAAACATTCACAGGGCGCCAGAGACGTCGTAGGCGATTTGCTGGCTGAGGTTGAGGAGTGTTCTGCAGTATTTTGTGGCTCCGCACTTCAGAAATGTGAAGGGGGGGACATGCGGAACGCCTCGAGCTGGATGTCGCTGGGTCGCGCACTGATCGGAATGGTTGTTCTTGCGGTCGCCGGCTGTGGCGGCGGAGGTGGGGGAGGAAGAACCAATGCACCTCCAGCGCTCGGGTCACTGGCTTTCTCTACCAAACTGAACACCGATCTGCAGGGCCAGGTGCCGGCGACCGATCCCAGCGGTGAAGCGCTCACCTTCTCGGTCACCGCTCATCCTTCGAGCGGGACCCTGGTCAATTTCAGTCCCACTGGCGCATTTGTTTATCGGCCGGGGCAGGGCTTTCTCGGCGACGACAGCTTCCGCGTGCAGGTGAGCGACGCGGGTGGCAACACGGTGCCTGGGGTCGTCAACATCAACGTGCATCCAAATCGCGTGCCGGCAGCGGCGAACGACGCCATGCGCGCGGACGGGGCGGCGCTTGCAAACATCGTCGTGTTGGCGAACGACACAGATGCCGATTCCGACCCTCTGACCGTGACCATCGAGGAGGCGCCGCTCACGGGCACCGCCACTGTCAACGCGAACTCGTCGATCGGCATCAGCGCGCTGCCGGCGGATTTCAAGGGAGTCACGCGTTTCAAGTATCGAGTGACCGATTCGAGCGGTGCGTCGGCGATCGCTACTGCGGCCGTGTTCGTGGGTGTCGACCCATTTCGGGTGGTGTTTGCGGGTGACCCGGCGGCGAATGGTTCGCCGGAGGTTTGTTTGAGCGATTTCGCTGCCGAACCCACGGCGCTGACGGTCGCAACCGAAGGCAGCATGCGGCTGCGTGGTTTCGCTGCTTCTCAGAACGGTGCGACGGTTGTGTATCGTCGCGAGGATCAATCCAATGCCGCTGGCGTCGATCTTGGGTTCGTTCGGACGGCTTCTCCCATTCAGCGAGGCACGGTGCCATTGCCTGTCGGCGCGACGCTGCCGCTCGATGCGGGCAACAAAGACCAGTTCCTTGTGAGTCCTAATGGGCAGTGGCTCGCATTGATCGCACGCGTCGGAAGCGCGGATGGCGTGTATGTGTTCAACGTCGCGTCGCCTGGGGCGCTGACCAAGGTGAGCCCGGCCAACGCGGTGTTCGCGAGTCGATTGCGCTTCTCGCGCGACTCGCGGAATCTATACTTTCTGGCATCCCCGGTCGCAGGTGGCGGGTCGAAGACGCTCTACACCATGACGCCGTCCGGCCCCAGTCCCACTGTGCCGGTTTCCGCCATCAGCGATCCGGCCACATCGGATGACGTTCTCGACTACTCGATCGCCGCGAATCAGACCTCGATCCTGATCCACGCCAATCGCAGCGGCCGCCAGGGATTGTTCTTTATCGATGCACGCCAGTTGCAGGCCGAAACTCAGGTGAGCCATACGCTCGGGTTTGGCGAAATCATCAGCGCCAGCACCATCTCGCTGACGGGTGGCACGATTGGCGGTGGGGTCGGGCAGCGTGTGGGTTACACGGTTCGCACGCCTTTGCTGACGTCGCGTGCATATGTTGCAGAGGTGTCCGCCACTCCGAATCCGCGCGAGGTCGACCCAGCCGGCGAGGTCATCGGGTTGCGCCCCGACGACGGCGCGCTGTTATATGCGAAGAGCGGCCAAATATATGAGCGGGATCTGACCACGGGCGGTGACACCATGGTCGCGGCCGGCGGGGCAGCATGGTACGACTCGACAGGGAACATCGTGCTGGTACAACAAGCGCAGTTCAGCGGGCTGACACCGTACCCCGTTCTCGCCGTGACAACTCGCGGCGCATTTGGGGGAACTCACCCGCTGGGAACGCCAGCTCAAGCGGCGCGTCTCAGCGAGGTGAGCGGCTTCGATCGTGGTGTCGCGTTGCTCGCCGAAGGCTCACCTGCCGCGGCCGCCCCCGCTCGCGCGCGTGTAGCGCTTGTGAATGCACTCGCTCCCGACCGGTTGCTCTATCTGAGTGAATTCGAATCGCCTCTGCAACTCACCTCTCCCGCCGCGGTGGTCGTGGCGCGGTGACGCTAGTTTATTTGCATACGAGCAACAAGCACCCTGAAATGCCGCTGTGTGTTTCGTGCTCGCTTGGAGCGGGCGCAATCCAGGATTTCGCTAGCGAGCAATCATGATAAAGAGGATGCGACCACGGCATTGATCGATTGAAGTGTCTCGAGCGCACAGATCCGGGAGGGAGCCATGAAGTCGGTGATTACTCCTTTACTCGCGGCTGGATTGCTGGTGACGTTTGGTGCGGCGGGCGCGCCGGCGCCGATCGCACTCGCCATCTTCGACTTCGAGCTCGAGGATTTCAGTCCCACCGAGGCGACGGAAAGTATCGCTCCAGCCGATGCCGCGCATCTGGCGAAAGTCACCCGCACGGTGCGTCAGCTTCTCGCGGAATCAGGGCGCTACAAGCTGATCGATGTCGCGAGCGCGGATGCACCTGCAGCCAAGACCCACACGCTCCGCGACTGTGATGGCTGCGAGGCCGAGATCGCCTTGAAGTTGGGCGCGCAGCAATCCTTGGTCGGTGTGGTGAGTCGAATCAGCCGCACCGAGTACGTCGTAAGGTTCCACGTGCGCGACGCCCGGACGGGCGCCGTCGTCGCCAATGGCGACAGCGGGCTGCGAATGGGCGCCGACTATTCCTGGGATCGAGGCGCGGCGAGCTTGTTGAAGGATCAGTTGCTCGCGACCGCGCCCAAGCGATAGTCGCTCTAAGCTTCTCTCTGCAGCAACACGATGAAGTTGCCGCACGTGTCGTCGAAGAATACGAACCTGCTCGATCCGAGCTTTTTCGGCTTGCCGCGAAACCGAACGCCGAGGCGCTTCAGGCGTTGGTATTCGCCGGCGATGTGGTTGGTCGATAGAATGGCCGCCGGAAACACAGCATCGTAGAGCGCCTTCTGCGCCGCCCGTGCCGGCGCAGGGGAATTCGGTTCCAGCACCAACTCCACGCCCTTCGGGCCTGTCCCAGAGGCGACCGTCAGCCATCGAACGCGGCCGCCGCGATCGGCGATCTTTTTGAAGCCCAGGACGCTCGTGTAGAACGCGAGCGCCTTGTCCTGATCGTCGACCTTGATGACGACATGTCGAATCTGCATGACTGATGCCCAAAAAGTGGATGTCATTCGACAGCGCTGCGCACGGCCGTCGCCACAGATGCCTCGCCGGTTTTCACGTAACCAAGCGCTTCCACGATTTGGCCGTTACGCACGCGCATCACGTTGACGCCACGAACGGACTTCGAGAGCTCGTGGCCGAAGCGATAGCGCCAGCGAATGAAGCCGTGCTCTCCAGCTGCAACGATGTCCTCGTCGGCGAACTTCCCTTCGCGACTGTTGGCCAGCTTCTGCCAAAACTCCAGGCATGCTTTGCGCCCGACGTAGCGCGTTCCGTCTGGAGCAGGTTCCACGCTCTCCATGATGCAGTCCTCGGCGATCAGCCCGTCGAGCAGCGCTGCGTCGTGCTGTATGAAGGCGCGGTTGAACCGCTGCAGGATTTCCAAAGTCTGAGATAGCTGAGCTTTCATGGTCTCTCCTATACTCCGCGATGCGAGTGATCGTGCTGGGAGAGAGTGTGCCGAGGGGCTCCCGGCAGGAATTGACCGAGAGTCCGGAGTTCTTTGCAGGTGCCGGATGGATGCACTGTCTGAAGCCATGCGCGCCGTGCGCCTCACGAGTGCGCTTTTTTTCAACGGCGAGTTCTCCGCGCCGTGGCGTTTCGCCACGCCTTCGCAGGACAAGGTGGCTGCCATCGTTTCGCCGCAAAGTGAGCGGCTGGTCCTGTTTCATCTCGTCACCGACGGAGAAGCGAAGGCACGCAGCGACGATCGCGATGAAGTCCCGCTCACCGCGGGAGATATCGTTGTGTTCCCACATGGTCATGCTCACGAAATGTGGAATGGACGAAGCTCCAAGCTATTTCCCGGGAGCCGCCTGTTGCCGCGGCTCTCGAAGGGAGAGCTGGCCGCCGAAAAGTGGGGCGGAAGCGGTGCTGTGACCCGCATCATCTGCGGCTATCTGGGTTGCGAGCGTCACGCCGAAGGTTCGTTCCTGAGCGGCTTGCCGTCGATATTCAAAGTCAACGTGCGCAGCAGCCCGGCCGGTGCGTGGATCGAGAGTGCAATACGCCACGGCGTAAGTGACAGCGAATCGCAGCGTGCCGGACGAGTGGCGGTGCTTGCCAAGTTGGCCGAGACACTGTTCGTGGAAACCCTGTGCCGCTACATGGACGAGTTGCCACCGGAGCGTACGGGCTGGCTCGCCACCGCGCGCGATCCGAAAGTCGGGCAGGCGCTTGCACTCCTGCATCGTGAACCTGCGCGTGCGTGGACGTTGCCTGATCTTGCACGAGCCAGCGGAACGTCACGAACGGTGCTGGCCGAGCGATTCGTGCAGCTCATGGGTGAGTCGCCGCTCGCTTATCTGGCTCGATGGCGGCTGCAGCTCGCCGCGCGCCAACTGCGCACCACCGACCGCAAAGTCCTGCAAGTCGCTTACGAGGTAGGTTACGAATCGGAGGCGGCGTTCAGTCGCGCCTTCAGACGCGTATTCGGAGTGCCGCCGGCGCGCTATCGACGCGAGACGCAGGCTGCGAAGTAATTTCGTGCCGCAGGCTATGCCCCTATCGCCCGGCCTCCGATGACTCTGCAACGATGGCTTCGCACGGCGCCAGCGTCACCTGCAGGCGCGCGAACGGGGCTCCATCGATCTGCGTCTTCATTTTGCGGTCTGCTCCGCAGGATGCTCGGTTTCGAGTGCTCGGATACGTTCTTGGAGCGCGGCGAAGGTCGCGTTCAGGTCGCGAAACGGGCCCTGCTGATGGGCCGCCAGCTCTCGCATGCGCTGTATGCGAGAATCAGTGGCAGGGTGCGTTGTTAGAAATTCCGGTAGTTCTGTGAGCGCGGCGCCCTTTTCGCCCATTTGCTCCCGAACTTTGGCGCGCATTCTTTCTTCTTCGGCCTGCACCTTCTCGAAGAAGGACACCATGCCGCGGCCGTCGATACGCGCACGTTGCAGAAGTTCGAACCCCTGCTCATCCGCCTCGTTCTCGAAGCTGCGGGAGTATGTCTGCAATAGCAGGAACGGCGCGGCACTCGCGATCGTGGCCAGCAAGCCGCTGGCGTCGCCCAGCACGGCCTGTACAGTCAGAAGCAATCCGGCGGAGGCAATGAGGTTGCGCACGCCGTGTTGTGAGGTCACGTGCGAGATCTCGTGAGCCAGCACCCCGAGAACCTCTTCCGCCGAGTCGGCACGCAACAGCAGTTCCGAATGGACGACCACATAGCCGCCGGGCAACGCAAATGCGTTCAGCGAGGGATCACGCGCCACGTAGAAATGAAATTCGAACCGGGACTCTGGCAATGCCTGCGTCAACGCGTCCGTGAGCTCGGTCAGCAGCCTGGCGGTCTGCGGATCCTGGATCATGTGTGCTTGGATCTGGTACTGACCCATCGCGGTCCTGCCGAGTTGTTCCTCCCACGAGGCAGGAATCTGTCGGGCCGCGATGCCCGCGAGCCATCCCATGTTGAGTACCAGCAGGACAGGGATGGCGACGATCAGCGCCACGATGGCGGCGAGCACTGACCAGTTCCGCACTCGGTTGCGGCGCATGGCGCCTAGTGCGGCGGTCAACTCGGGATGGGCCGCCAATACCGGATCGCGCAGGATGGCGAGATCGCTGGTGTAGAGCGACCACTCTGGGAAGTCGGGATGTGCGATGAAAACGATGCGACCGCTCGCTCCCCCCAGCGTGAGCCGGGCGCCGGCGAGCGGGATCGTTACGGATTGCGTGTCACTGCGGAAGCAAAAGCCGGCCGCAGTAACGCTCAGGTCGCCGGCGGCGCGACCTCGGGCGAATCCTTCGTGAAATGCATGGCCAGAATAGAGCGAGTCCGACATCCGCCGCGATCGTATTGTTTTGCCGGCGCTTCAGGGCGCCACTGCCAATCTAAGTGAAATACGATCACGGCAATTTGCTTAGGTTCACATCTTTTCGATCGCGCGCCAGGTGACGCCCTGTCACGTCCGTGCAGCCGCTGGCGATGTCTCCCGATAGGCGAAGCCAAAGTAGGCGGCGACGGCGGCGAGCAGCGCGTGCAGCCAGATGTCGTGACCATAGATGGGGACGAGCCCGAACGTGGTGTTGGTCGCCGGAATCAGCCCCATGATCATCAGCAGGGCATAGGCGATTGCGACGACTCGCGCGTAAGTTCGGGCGGCCGAGAAACTGCCGGCGGCGAACAGTCCCCACACCCCGAACAGGATGTGCACGATGTTGTGCAGGGCATTCACTGGAAACAATCCCAGCTCCATGCCGGAGGCCGCCTCTAGGACGAGGCCGGGGTGATCGTGGGGTTGGGTGATCCCCGGGATGAACCCGCCGATGCCCACGACCAGGAACACGATCCCGAAGATGCGAGCGAATGTTTGGATATTCACGGCAGCTCCCCAGCTTGTTACTCACGGCGCGCGAATTTCGGTCGCGCGCCGTATAGAAGTGCTTGCTTGCAGGGATGTTCCTTCCGGCTTGCTCGATCCTCCGCATTGAGAAGAATCAATACAGTACGTGCGTGGCCGCCGACAATCTGGCTCGGCTTGCGAGCGTCAGAAGGTTCCGGAAACCGTGAAGTTCTGTCCTCCGCTGGTGTACGTCACGGTGTAAGTGTCTCCGCTGGTCGGATGCACCGTGCCGGTCCCGCTCATCTGGGCAGCAAACGTTCGGTTGCTGGAGGGGCCCAGCGTTTGCCCGGCCGCCAACGTGAACTGATAGGTGATGGTGGTGGCCGTGCTGTTGCTGCTTTGAGCAATGACCGAGCCGACCGTGTTGTATTGGCCCGAGTAGCTGATACCCGTGGTGCGCTGAACGACGATGGTCACCGCCAGGGCGCTCAGTGTGGCCGTGTTTGCGATGCGTAGCTGCTGTTCGACGAAGTGCCCGCTGCTGCTCGTGACGGCAGGCGTCACGGTGACAGAGCCGTCGCCGCCGGGTGTCGTTACATTCAGCGATACGGTAGTAGTGCGAGTCGCTGTACCTGATGTGCCGGTGATGGTGACTGCGGCCGCGCCCGATGCCGCCGTGCTCGATGCGGTCAACGTGAGTGTCGACGTGGTGCCTGTTGCCGATGCCGGACTGAAGCTGGCTGTGACGCCGCTCGGCAAGCCACTCGCCGTCAAGGCCACCGCGCCAGTGAAACCACCTGACCGCGTGATGGCGATGGACACTGCGCCGCTCGATCCTCGCGCAACGGAGAGGGAGCCTGGAGACGCAGAGATGGAGAAATCCTGAGTGACAGCCGTGGTGGTCGCGCTGACTGCTGCACTCGCTGCGGACTGTTTGCCCGAGGCGTCCTGAGCTACGACCGTATATGAGTACGTCGTGCTTGGGCTACGCCCAGTGTCCGTGAATGCGGTTGACGTGGCAGTGCCTGCCAAGGTCGAGCCACGGAATATTTGATAACCGGTGACGCCGACATCGTCTGATGAGGCATCCCACGCGAGCGAAACGCTCGAGCTCGTCGTGCCGCTAACGCGCAGATTCGCGGGCGTGCTCGGCGGCTCGACATCAACGACTCCGCCGCCGGGTTCGCTGCCAAACACGCGCACGCCGTTGTCATAAACTGGAATGCGCTGGACGAGCACCGGTGTGGAGCCTGGCGTGGTCGAGACACCCGAGAACGACCAGTCGTTGCTGGTGTCCCACGCGCCGGAGCTCGCGATCCGGAACTGCACTTCTTTGCGATAGTGCTGCTGTCCGCCGGGGTAGATCTTGGTTCCGTTACAGCTCACAGTGACGTAGTAGATGTTGCCCGAGTGCTGCGTCGGCCCCGTGGGCGGCAGACATTGGTTGTAGTTCGCAGCCAGTGAGATCTGGCTCGGGGTGACGCCAGGTTCGAGCGTGAAGTAGTAGCGGAATGAAAGCTTGTCCGTGACACGAGCCGGCCAGCCGGACTGATTGTTGAGGAGCAGCTTGATCTCGGTGAAGTTCGACCCCGAGGCATTGAGGGCCGCTTCAGCGAAAATCTCGTTGCCGACCACCGGCTCCGGCGTCGGGAAATTCGCCAGCGGCGTGCCGCCGAACTCGCCGACCAGGCGGGCGAGGGCGCTGGTGAAGCCAGCGTTGTAGTCGGTGGCCACCTCGTTCATGGTGTAGTCGGACCGATCGTCGGTGTATTGATCGTTGGGCGCGGTTGGGCCGCCGACCAATGCGCCATAGAGAATGTGGCGGCTGATGGCCGGATTCCCGATCTGATCCGTCCACGAGCCGTGCGCGGTGCGATGATGCGGGTTACGGGGTGGATTCGTGCCGAACCCCACCACGAAGCTGCGGTTCAATGGATTCTGGCCGAGCGCGTAGTTGATCTGGCGCACGGCGAAATCGTGATAACGAGCTTTCAAGTTCGCATCGCTGAGCGCGTCGGAATAGACGAGCGCCACGAACGCGGTGTTCGCCGCGTAACGTAGCGATCCCCATTGGTCGAGCACCGCTTGCCCGCCCGGGCTGTAGTTCACGCGAGTGCCATCGGCCCCATGCGTAGTGCCGCCTACAGTCCACCAATTGAGCCAGCGCTGCGAGTCCTCGTGATAACGCGTGGCGCCCGTGAGCTTTGCAAGTAACACGTAGCTACCGTAGGACTTGTCGTCCCAGGCGTGGGTCCACTTGTACGATTTGACGCTGGTTTGCTGCTGATTCGAGAGATTTGCGTAGTAGCTTTCCGCCTTGCTGAGGAACGCCGCCTCGTTGGTCGCTCGATACAGCCAGATGGCGCCCCAGACGAGCTCGTCGTTGAAGCCGCTCCAGGAGTTGTAGAACGACGCGGCGTCGGTGATGCAATCGGAGTATTTGCCTCGGTAGTTATCCGCAAACGAATAAAGCTGGCGCGCGTGGGTCAGCAGCGTGTTGGCATAGGTAGGATCGGTGGGGCGAAATGCGATGGATGCGGCGGCGAGCGCAGCAGCCGTTTCACCCGCCAGATCCGAACCCGGGCACGACGTGGTGATTCGAAACGAGGGCCGCGCCATCTGCATGACTTCAGCTGGGCCCCACCACGCGTGATCCGGACCGCCCGCGCCGACCTGACCGTATAGCTCGTTCGGCGCAGTATGTGCTTTGATGAAATAGTCCGTGGCCCAGCGCAGTTGATCCAGCGCTTCGTCGAGCTGGCCGATCTGCACGTAGCTGGCGCGATACTCGACGATTCCCCAAGCGAGCATGGTGGCGGTTGCGGCCATGGGCAGGCCGAACTTCACATGATCGCCTGCGTCGTACCAACCGCCGGTGAGATCGCGGCCAACGTCGGAGCCGTCTTGCATCCCCGAGTCGCCGCGCCAGTTCACGCGATTGGAAGTGGGCAAGTCACCTGAACGCTGTGCTTCGTAAAAGAACAGCGACTTCTGCAAGGCCTCGGCGTAGTTGAATGTTTGCGCCAGAACCGGCGACGCGAACCAGAGGCATGCAAGGATCAAAGGCCATCGTGCATCCATGTCTCCACGCTCCATATATAAGCGATGGCTGCGCGCGCACGCGTCGCCCCGCCCGTGGCAAGACTCGATCCCCCTTAGACACGAGCACCCAACTTACTCCAAAGGACAACGCTGTCAATACCTGATTTCGAGTGCCGGACGATGGCTGCCAGTTCAGGCTGAGCGTGTCATCACCCTCCATCAGCGGGTTCTGGAGTAAAGTGAGGAGTGTCGTAAAGCTTTGGCTGCAAGGTTGAGCAATGTCGATCAATGACGAGCAGGACATCGAGGGGTTGAAGCGCGTGGGCGCTGTCGTAGCGGCCGCGCGTGACGCCATGGGCGCTCGTGTCGCACCGGGCGTGACCACCGCCGAGCTCGATGCCATCGGCAAGGAGATCCTGGATCGCCACGGCGCGCGGTCAGCTCCCCGGCTTGCTTATGGTTTCCCTGGCGTGACCTGCATCAGCGTGAATGATCAGCTCGCTCATGGCATTCCGTCGCCGGACCGTGTGCTCGCGGAAGGAGACCTGGTCAATATCGATGTATCCGCGGAGCTCGATGGCTACTGGGCGGACACGGGTGCCAGCTTCCCGGTTGGCACGGTCTCGGAGCAGGCGAGCGCTCTACTGCATGCGACGCGTCTCGCGCTCGAGGACGGCATGTCTCAAGCGCGGGCCGGCTCACCTATCAGAAACATCGGCCGCGCCGTCGAGCGGCGGGCCAGGCAGTGCGGGTTTCAAGTCATTCGCAATCTCTGCGGACATGGCGTTGGCCGGAGCATCCACGAATCGCCCAGTGTGCCGAACACGTTCGATCGCCTGGATCGAACCGTGTTGCGCGCCGGGCTGGTTATCACCATCGAGCCGTTTCTGACGACGGGCGCCACGATGGCGGTGGAGGATTCCGATGGCTGGACGCTGCGCTCGCCGGACGGCAGCGTGGGCGCACAGTTCGAGCACACACTCATCGTCACCGGCGGACGGCCGATCGTCGTTACGTGACGGCGTCCGCCTCTGATTGGCGCGGCGGCGCAGTCATGCCCATCAGGCTGAGCAGCGCCATGATCACGAAATAAACGCTGAGAACGAACGGCTCCCATCGCTGCCAATCCAGCAAGATGAGCGTGAAGTTCAGCGATACGAACACGACGCAGGCGATGCAGGTGTAGACCGCGGATTTCACGACCAGCCCGATGGTGCGCAGCCGGCCCGCATGGGTCTCGAGCGGATTGGCCTTCTTTCCGTACAACATCGCGTACACAACCAATGAGTTCAGCGCGTAGATCACGGTCATCGCGCCGAGGTTGACGAGTCCGGCGAATCCCGGAAACGGATGATTCCGGAGATAAAGCACGTACGCGGCAAACAGCACATAGCTCACGAAGGCCGCGACGACGGCGACGGGCGAGATGAAATCGAACAGCCCACGACGTTGCAGCACGGCCTTGCGTTTGCTCTCGACGACCGGTTGCTTGTGCGCCTTGTGAAAGCGGAGTCCGAGCCAGATCACGAGGCCTAGCGGCACCCCCATTTGCAACAGGAAATACCCGCTCACCAGCGCTTCCACCGGGCCGTCGTTCCATTCCGGGCGTCGCATGTAGCCGAACAGCCAGACCAGCAGCAACAAACCGAGCACCGCGATGCCGATGCTCAACGCGCGGTATCGAGACAGGATGCGCTGTTGAGCAAGATGCAAATCGACACCGGGATACAACTGTTCGAGGCGCTCGGCAGGGAGGTTCGTCGTCAGCCCCCGCCAATACCTGATGAAGAACGTTGGATAGAGCAGCGACGTTGCGAAGATCTGTACCACGAACGCCGCGAAGAACGCATAGACCTCGATCATGACGGCACCTCACTTTGCCGGCGGCCGCCGGCTGATCGCGCCGGCGAACGCATTGCGAATCTCCGAATCAGTCACACCCGCTTCGCGCAACTCGGCGATGGTTTCGCCGAGCTTGCGTAGCGTCCATTCCTGCAGGTTGAACTTGCAGTTCGCTTTGGCCTTAGGATGCACGTAAGTGCCGCGATAGCCCTTCGCTTCGATGATGGAATCCCGCTCCAGGAGCTTGTAGGCCTTGGCCACGGTTTTGCTGTTGAGCTCCAGGTCGTTGGCCAGCTGACGAATCGAAGGCAGCGCATCGCCCGGCTTCAACACGCCGGCCGTGACCGCGGCCTTGATCTGCTCGATGAGCTGCTCGAACTGGGGCACGGGATTGTCGATGTCGATGGTGATTTCCATCGCCATGGTGTGCTCCTATCTTCCGCGAATCAGGTGTACCACTTGTGCCCATGGTACAACTGGCTTAAGAACGCTGCAACCCCGTTCTGCTGCAGGCGTGGAGATTGGTTAGCCGGCCTAATCGGTGCGTCCAGCGCGGGGCGGGTTCTCGTGGCTGCCGGCTGGCCTTAACTTGTCCTCCAGGTAACCAAACAAACCTGCACATCGAGGACTGAAAAAATGACTGCACTCGACCATTACCGCTTGCTGGGCCGTTCCGGTCTGCGAGTGTCGCCGTTGGCACTCGGCACCATGACGTTTGGAAAGGATTGGGGTTGGGGCGCCGATGCCAGCGAGGCGCGCCGCATCTTTGATCTATACGTCGATCGTGGCGGCAATTTCGTGGACACCGCCGTGAATTACACGGATGGCGCATCAGAGCGCCTGCTTGGCGAATTCATGCGCGAGAAGCGCGAGCGCCTGGTGATCGCCACCAAGTTCACCATGGCGCGCGAACCGGGCAATCCCAACTCGGGCGGCAATCACCGTCTGAACCTGCAGCGTTCCGTCGAACAGAGTCTGCGGCAGCTCGGCACCGATCGGATCGATCTGCTTTATTTGCATGCATGGGACTTCACTACGCAGCCCGATGAAGCGATGCGTGCACTCGACGATCTGGTGCGGGCGGGCAAGATTGTGTACGCCGGCATTTGCAATACGCCTGCGTGGCGCATCGCGCAGCTGCAGACAATTGCGGATCTGCGGGGCTGGTCTCCATTGGTGGCTTTGCAGATCGAATACAGCCTCATCGAGCGATCGGTGGAGCACGAGCTCATCCCGATGGCGGCGGCGCTTGGATTGGGCGTGCTGCCCTGGTCGCCATTGGGCGGCGGCGTGCTCACAGGGAAGTACACGCGTGCCGACGTAATTGATTCACGCGAGGCCGCCGTGTCGGCGACGCGCAAAGGTGTCATGGCATCTAGCGGACAGCTCAGTGAGCATGCGTTGAAGATCGCGGATGAAGTCGGCGCAGTGGCGAAGGAGATCGGCGCGACAGCTTCGCAAGTCGCGCTGGCATGGGCGCTGTCGAACCCGGCGGTAACTGCGCCCGTCATGGGTGCGCGCACAATTGCGCAGGCGGAAGACAATCTCGGCGCGCTCAATGTCTCGCTCTCGAACGAGCAGCGCGCACGCCTTGACGAAGTGAGTGCGGTCGAGCCGATATTCCCGGCACGCTTCGTCGACCGGCCGTTGGTTCAGCAACTGATCTTCGGCGGCGCCAACGTCGCGCGCCGAACCTGATGGAGAATCCGATGAACCGCAAGACTTACCCGATGTTCCTCGGTATCGCTACGACGCTGTTGCCGGCGGTGGCGCCGGTACTCGCCGATAAACAGCCGACTCCATGCGCTGTGAGCGCCACTTCCGCACCAAAGGAGCAAACGATGGCAACGCATTCGTATGTCGGGATGTGGGTCACCGACGACGGGCACATCCGCCACGAGCTGTTACCCAACGGCCGCTACGACGAAGCGCGCGGCCAGCGGCAAAGCGCCTATCAGGGCCGGTATGAGATTACCGGAACGCACATCGAGTACTGGGACGATACCGGCTTCACCGCCGACGGCGACTTCGTCGATGAGAACACTCTGCACCACGCGGGGATGATATTCCGACGTCGCTGAGTCGGCACGGAAGGTGCGCCGCGCAGCGTAGCGGCGCTCCTGGTGGTGGAGGAACCATTGACGTGGACAGGGGTTGAGGAGGAAAGCACCAACAACGGGAGAGAATTCCTTGGAGACCGCGCTTGCCATCACCGGCTGGATCATGATCGCCGCCACGGTGCTGCCGTTGTCGCGATCGGCTGCCTGGTGGGTGCGCATCTTCGACTTCCCACGGCTGCAGATCACGCTGTGCTTCATCGTCGTTTTTGCGATGTATCTGCTGGTGCGGGAGGACCCGGGCGCGGTCGACAACGTTTTCCTCGGCCTGCTGGGACTGTGCCTGGCCTACCAGCTCTGGCGAATGTACCCGTACACGCCGCTGGCGCGTGTGCAGGTGGAGTGGAGTTCGAGGCATCGGCCCGAGGCGTTGTTGGGCATCTTCATCTCCAACGTGTTCATGGACAACCGTCGCGCCGAATTGCTCCGGAAGCGCATCGTCGAGAACGATCCGGACATCATCCTGGTCGTGGAAACCGACCAGTGGTGGGAGCAGGCGCTGCAGGACCTGGAAGCCAGCCATCCGCATGTCGTCAAGTGCGTGCTGAACAATACATACGGAATGATGTTGTTCAGCCGATTCGAGTTGCTCGGCGCCGAGGTTCGGTTCCTGATCGAGGACGACGTGCCGTCGATCGCCACCCAGGTGAAGCTGCCCTCAGGGGATGCGATTCAGCTCAGGTGCGTGCATCCGCGACCGCCTGCGCCGCAGGAGAACGAGCGCAGCACCGAGCGCGACGCCGAGTTGCTCGTCGTCGCCAAAGAGTTGCGCGGGCGCGACGAGCCCGCCATCGTCGTCGGCGATCTCAATGATGTTGCCTGGTCTCGGACCAACCATCTTTTTCAAAAGATCAGCGGCCTGCTGGATCCCCGGATCGGTCGAGGCTTCTTCAGCACGTTCAACGCGAACTGGCCGCTGCTGCGCTTTCCGCTCGACCACGTCTTCTGCTCGAAGCACTTTCGCGTCCGCGACTTCAAAGTGCTTAGTAAATGCGGCTCGGATCACTTCCCGGTGTTCGCCCGGTTGAGTCTGGAACCCGACGCGACTGCTGCGACCGAGGAGCCCACGCCATCGCCTGACGACGAAGCAGAAGCGCGCGAGAAGATCGAGGATGCGCGCGAAGACTGACTGACGCGGACGCCGAGCTAGCGATACAGCGCCAGGAATCTGGTGCGGAAGTCTTTCTCCAACACCATCGGGATGCCGCCCTCCCAATCGTCGTTGCCTTCGATGATGGTGGGGCCGTCCGGCGTGATCGCCACGTCCCAGCCGATCGAATGGATGTCTCGCAAGTAGCCATGCAATCGGGACACCAGCTCGATGGCCTCGAAGAAATACGGGATCTTGAAGCCTTGAAACTCGATGCCGCTATCCGGGTGGCGCCAGGCACGGCCGCCGTAGCCCGGTTTGTAAAAGCCTTCGCCGCGCAATTCACCACGTTGCGGATCGATGCTGATGATCAAGCCGCCCGCCGCCCAGTTGTCGACGCTTTTGCCGTGAGTGCCGACTCGGAGCGCGGCGGCAAACAGTTCGACGCTCGTGGCCGTCGCGAATGTGATGAGTCGAACGGTATTGACCGAGCTCGGATGGAGCGCGCGCATCGTGTCGTGTTGAATGATTCTTTGCTGTAGCAGGTAGCGATCGGTGAGGCGCTCGGCGAGCTCCGGCACCGTGATCTTGTCGTGACCGACATGGAGCGAGCCGCCCTCGATGCGCAATGGGAAGGCGCCGTCGCCCTGTATGCCGCCGAGCTTCTTGCAAAAGCCGTCGAGCGTGACATCCGGCCGCTCGACGATGGCGGCGAGCGGCACTGACTGATTCGTGTCCAGCCATGTCACCTGGCTCGCATCCAGCAGCGCCAGACTGCGCGGCGTCGCCAATCCCAGGCTGCCGACGAACTGCGAGAAAACAAACTTGTCCCGGAGCAAGCAAACATAGTTGAACGGCGCCCGCCCGGTGCGGAAGTTGCGGCGGTTGCGAATGCGACGGAAGCGTCGGTAGGGCAGCAGTTCGCGAGTGCGATCGACAGACTTACGGTCCAGGCCGTAAACATAGTAGTAGCCATTGATCTCGCCACTGCGCAGCAGCCACCACAGCAACTCAGCCAGCACCCGCGGTTTGCTCTTGGTCGGCTCGTCCGGATAGTAGGACCGGGACAGTTGGCGATCCGTCACCAGCCCCCAGATTTTTCTGACGAGCTTGGCGGGCCCGTGCTGGGCGCTGCGCATACGACGAGTCATGATCGAGGCATTCATCGCCGGCTCCCCCACAGTCCGAGCATGGTCCTTATGGCTCTAGCCGGCGCGACATTGCTGGTCGCGCCCGTACATACAATATAGCGGCGCGCCACAGAATGCTCCTTCGGATTTGACCCGACAGACGGCTGCTCGATCCGATGCTGCGGCGCGCATAACGGCGCGGGCGGAAAAGGCAAATCGTCCTTTAGCCCCTTGCGCGAGCCGTGATGGCCCGGCGACATTGCGCGGCCGAGTATTCGCCAGTGATCGCTCCAGGCATGCCTGAGTTTTTCGAACACGAGTCTCCTCGCCTGCGCTTGATGGCCTGGCAGGAGCGACACATCGCCCCGTTCATCGCCATGAACTGCGATCCGGAGGTGATGCGGTATTTCCCATCGCTCATCGATGAGCAGCAGTCGCGCGCCAGCATCGATTTTTGGATGAGCCAGTTCAGCGAGCGCGGCTGGAGCAACTGGGCGGTGGAATTGAAGCAGACCGGCGAGTTCATTGGCTTCGTGGGTCTGTGGACGCCAAGGCTGACCATGCCGTTTTCACCTTGTGTCGAAATCGGCTGGCGGCTGGCTCGTCGCTTCTGGGGACAAGGCTACGCAACCGAGGGAGCCGAGGCGTCGCTGCGGGCCGGATTCGAACAATTGGGGTTGACTGAAGTCGTCTCCTACACCGCATTGTCGAACAAACCATCGCGCGCGGTCATGGAGCGCATCGGCATGCGCAACACCGGCGAGGACTTCGACCATCCTGCCGTACCGCTGGACAGTCCGTTGCGCAGACACTGCCTGTACCAGATCACCCGGGAAGCCTGGGTCCAGGGGCGCTGAGTCGCCGTATTCCTTTTTTATCGAGTGTCAGTTTCATGAGTGTTGCTAATCGCGTTCGGGTAGAAGATGTCGTCACGTTGTCTGATGATTGGTATGTCCTGAAGAAGACGCGGTTCTCGTTTCTGCGTTCCGACGGCACCTGGCAAACGCAATCTCGAGAGACCTACGACCGAGGGGACGGGGCGACCATCCTGCTCTACGATGTGACCCGCCGCACCGTGGTGCTGGTGAGGCAGTTTCGCTACCCGGCGTTCGTGAACGGACACGACGATTTGCTGATCGAGGCGCCCGCGGGCCTGCTCGACGAGCGCGATCCTGCAAAAGCGATCCGGGATGAGGTTCAGGAGGAGACGGGCTTTCACGTGGGCGACGTTCAGCGGATATTCGACGCCTTCATGAGTCCGGGCTCGGTCACCGAACGCTTGCATTTTTTCGTGGCGCCCTATCGATCGGACGACCGTCGCTCGGATGGCGGTGGGGCGGTGGAAGAAGGCGAGGATATCGAAGTGCTGGAGCCGACCATCGAAACGGCGCTGGCCTGGATCGCCGAAGGCCGGGTTCGCGACGGCAAGACCATCATGCTGCTACAGTACGCCGCGCTCAATATTTTCGGTAACCGGAAGTGATTGCTGTTCGCCGGAATCGGCCCGCGGACCTGCCGCGGTTGTATGAAATCTGGCGGAGCGCGGTCGAGGCGACGCATGGATTCGTGACGGCCGAGGACCTGGCGATCATCGACGCGATGGTGCGTGAGCAGTATCTGCCCGACGCCGTATTGCACGTGGCGGTGGATGGCGCCGATCGGCCGCTGGGGTTCATGGGCCTTTGCGACGGCGTGATCGACGCCTTGTTCGTAGACCCGGCGTGTCATGGCCGAGGGGTCGGTCGCTCGCTGGTGGAGCTGGCGAGAGCCTCGGGTCAGACGCTATCCGTTGCTGTCAACGAACAGAACATGGGCGCAAGGAGCTTCTACGAACGGCTGGGTTTCATCGTGGTGGCCCGCTCCGAACGCGACAGCTCGGGATGCCTTGTCCGCTGCTTCACCTTCGCGACTCGAAGGGCGCCGACTGAGCAGCAGACCCAGCGTGAACGGCACCAGACCGAAGATCGCAAACCAGAGCAGATCCCAGCCGAGCGGATGGTCTGCGTCCATCCTGATCCGGTGCAGGCCCAGCAACCAATGAAATACAAAGCCCTCGCCCACATTCCAGGCGCCGAATCCGATCAAGGAATGACTCAGCAGAGTTCTGAACGCTCGCAGATCCGGACTGCGCCGGCCGCGCCACAGTGACCACAGGCCGGCGAGGCCGATGGCACCAACCAGCAGCAGAAAAATGCGGTCGGCCAGCACTTGAATCTCCATGTCTTGCAGTGCTTGCCACTGCAGGCCGAGCAGCAGGTGTTGCCACTGCAGGATGTGACGAAGCAGGATCGCTTCGAGCAGGCCTGCCAACGAAAAGCCCAGCAGGTAACCGGCCCAGGCGCCCTTTCTGGAAAGCTGGCGGCGCTGTTCGTCCCATTTTCGCTCGCCCCACAGCATCATCTTCGCCACGGGACGGCGCAGGAAAGGAACGTCCTGGGCAATCAGCAGCAGCCCGATCGGAAGGAATTCGATGCCGAGCACCGGCAGGAACCACAGGAAGCTCGCCAGGATGAACAGAATGCCCAGCGGGATGCGAACCTTGCGGGACTTCGGATCGCGCAGCCAGTGAATGAGGCGACTCAAACGGTCGGGTGTCTGCTGCTCCAGACCGTCGAAGGCTTGCTCCAGCAGCTCTTCACCGCTGCCATCGGAATGAGGGCGGGTAGTCATCGCAGCGCTGCCGGCTCGTGGCCGGCGACAGATCGAGCGCGCATTGTAGGGTTTACCCGTTGGGCAAGGTCAACGATGGCATCCACCATGTGAGCACCATGATGCCGGAGGCTACGCTGAGTCAAACCGCAGCTGGAATCTTTCATGCTCGGGCTCGCAGCCGGTGTTCGCCGGTCACCAACAGCATCCATTCGCGCAACTTCCGCCGGATGAAGGGGGTGGTCTAGGGTTCGGGCTCAATGATCGCCGTCGCAACGTCACTGGCACCGGAGGAATTGTCTTCATGGCAGCGCCTGAAGAACATGCTCGGTGGCTCGGGCGGCAATCTGGTTGAATGGTTCGATTGGTTCTCGTACGCCGCCTTCTCGGTGTACTTCGCCTCGGTGTTCTTTCCCGAAGGGGACCAGACCACCCAATTCCTGAAATCGGCGGTGGTGTTCGGCGTGGGCTTTATTGCTCGGCCGCTCGGGGCCTGGCTGATGGGCAGGTACTGCGATCGGGCAGGGCGCAAGGCCGGGCTGTTGCTGTCGATCGTCATGATGTGCTTCGGGTCGCTGATGATCGCATTGACCCCGGGCTATGCCGAGATCGGCATCTTCGCGCCGATCCTCCTGACCACTGCGCGGATCATTCAAGGACTCAGCCTGGGTGGCGAGTACGGCGCGTCCGCCACCTATATCAGCGAGATGGCGGGCGAATCACATCGCGGATTGTGGTCCGGCGTTCTTTATATAACGCTCATTGGCGGGCAGCTGCTCGCATTGGGATTGCTGTCGCTGCTCCAGCTTCTGCTGAGCCCGGAAGCACTGCAGGCATGGGGCTGGCGAATCCCGTTCGTCGCAGGCGCGCTGTTGGCCATCGTGGTGTTGTGGATGCGGCGTGATATGGATGAAACCGCATCGTACCGAGCGGCCAGGATGGGGCAGGCCGAGCGCGGCTCGGCAATGACTCTGATCAGCACCTATCCCAGGGAAACTGCCTTCATCTTTCTGGTATCGGCGGCAGGAAGTTGCGCCTTTTACGTGTACACCACATACATGCAGAAGTTTCTGATCAACAGCGCGGCTGGCCCGATGGGTGAGGGGTTCAGCAAAGATCAGGCCTCGCAGATCATGTTGTTTGTATTGGTAGCCTTCATGATCATGCAGCCGATCTCCGGCTGGCTGTCCGATGCGATCGGCCGACGTGCGATGCTGGTCGGCGCGTTCGGGCTCGGTGCGGCGGCGGCTTATCCCATCCACAAGTTGCTGTTGACGGCATCCACGCCGCTGGAAGCCGTGGCTCTGTGCACGATTCCGCTGATTATTCTCAGCGGGTACACCGCGGTGAGCGCGATCTTCAAGGCCGAGCTTTTCCCGGCGCATGTGCGCAGCCTGGGCGTGGGTTTGCCATACGCCGTGGCCTCGGCCTTCTTCAGCGGCAATGCCGAGAGCGGCGCGCTCTGGTTCAAGCACAGAGGCAACGAAAGCGGCTTCTATCTCGTGCTGTCCGCGTTGCTGGCCACAGCATTCGTGGCATCGGCGCTCATGAAAGATCCAAAACGGCACAGCCGGATTCTCAATTGAGTAGGGGCGAAGAACCATGTTGCGGACCTCGGTACTGCTCATCTTTACCGGAAGCGCGTTACTGCAAGCGATCCCAGCTATGTCAAGCTCGACAGCGGTGCGCCAGGAGAATCGCTCCGTTGCTGGGCTACAGTCGCCCGTTGAGGTGCTCATAGATTTCTGGGGCGTGCCGCACATCTATGCGAGCTCGCGACGAGACATGTTCTTCACGCAAGGATACATAGCCGCTCGCGACCGGCTGTGGCAAATCGATTTCCTGCGCAAACATCGCCTGGGAAAGTTGGCCAAGGATTTCGGCCCTGCCATGGTCGAGCGCGATCGGGCAGCGCGTCTGTTCGCCTATCACGGAGACTTGGAGCGCGAATGGGCGAGTTATGGGCCCGAGGCCCGGAGCGATGCCAAGGCATTTGTCGCGGGCATCAACGCCTACGTTGCAGAAGTACGCGCTGGCAAACAGCCGTTACCCGAAGAGTTCAAGCTGGTCGGTACGCAGCCAGACACGTGGGAGCCTGTCGACATCGTGAGAGTTCGCTCTCACGCCCTCACGCGCAATGTCGGCTCCGAATTGAAGCGTGCACAGGTTGCGTGCGCGGCCGGGCTGGCCGCAGACAAGCTGCGCGCGCCGCTGTCGGCGTCGTCGTCGACCAAGGTTCCCGCTGGACTCGATCCCTGTTCGATTCCCGCCGATGCGCTGCGCGACTACAGGACTGCGCTGAACGAGGTGACGCTGAGCCCTGATGGCAAGGTCGCGGCCTTGGACAGCGATTTCAACTTCTTTGCGGAGACCGGCGACTTCAACCGCAATGGTTCGAACAATTGGGCCATCGCTCCATCGAAGACAGCGACCGGGCGCCCGATCCTCGCGAACGATCCACACCGGCAATATACCGTCCCCGCCCTGCGGTACATCTCGCACATCAATGCGCCGGGCTACTCCGCGATAGGAGCGAACGAACCTTTCATTCCGGGCATCGCTTCCGGTCACAACGGAAAGATCGCCTTCGGTTACACCATCTTCGCCATCGATCAGGAAGACCTCTACGTTTACCAGACCCATCCCGCCCATCCCAACCAATACCGTTACAAGGATCGATGGGAGGACATGCGAATCGTTACTGAGACAGTTGAAGTGAAGGGGGAGGCGCCGCGACAGGTGCAGTTGAAGTTCACTCGCCATGGACCGGTGACGTACACGGATCCAAACAACCATCGCGCCTATGCGGTGCGCAGTGTGTGGTCGGAGCCGGGCACCTCCGCCTATCTGGCGTCCAGGATCTATAACACCGGCGCCAACTGGAAGGATTTCGGCGAGGCACTGTCACGCTGGGCAACCCCGACGTTGAACTTCGTCTACGCGGACACCGACGGCAACATCGGCTGGCAGGTCGCAGGGCTTGCTCCAGTGCGTCCGAATTGGGATGGACTGATGCCGGTTCCAGGCGATGGGCGTTACGAATGGAGTGGCTTCCAGCCGCTGGATAAACTGCCCAGCCAGCTCAACCCGGCCAACGGCTTCGTAGCGACGGCGAACGAGATGAACATGCCCGCGGATTATCCGAATGCGCAACGCAAGCTGGGTTTTGAGTTTGCCGATGGCTCGCGTGCCAACCGCATCCAGTCGGTATTGGCGGCCAAGGCCAAGCTCACTCTGCAGGATTCCATGGCTCTGCAGATGGATGATCACAACTACCTGGCCGAACGGCTGACCGGACTGCTGGCAGGCGTATCCCCGACTGACTCGAGCCTCAAGGCTGCTGTGACTTTGCTTCGAGAATGGGACAAGAACGATTCGCGCGATAGTGCCGGCGCCGCGCTCTACCAAGTCTGGACGTCGCGCCATCTGGGACGCACCGTGGTCGAGGCCGTTGCACCCAAGGCCAGCGCCATCATCGGTTCGGGTAACTTAGGAGGGATCGTCGACTATTTGGAAACATCGAGAGACAAGGCACAACGCGAGCGCCTGCTACTGTCCTCGCTAAGCGATGCACTGAAGGATGTCGAACGTTTGCTGGGGCCTGACATGCGTCAGTGGGCGTGGGGCAAGATCCATCGCGCCGCCTTTCAACATCCGTTCGCAGCCATGGGCCATGCCGCGTCCCGCGAGCAATTCAGCATCGGCTCGCTGGCCTTGGGCGGTTCGGGGCAGAGCCCGCACGCGGCGTCGTATGATTCGCGCACGTTCAACGTCACGTCCGGCGCTTCCTGGCGAATGGTGTTGGACGTGGGCGAATG
Organism: Steroidobacter gossypii; assembly: GCF_016801985.1. Lineage (GTDB taxonomy): Bacteria > Pseudomonadota > Gammaproteobacteria > Steroidobacterales > Steroidobacteraceae > Steroidobacter > Steroidobacter gossypii. The sequence goes on from NZ_JAEVLS010000006.1 coordinate 75,387, forward strand.
GGACAATAGCCGCGCAATCAATACGCCCGGGCAATCCGGCGATCCCCATAGTCCTCACTATCGCGACCTGTTCCCACTGTGGGCGGAAGGGCAGTACATCCCACTGCTGTTCTCGCGAGCGGCGGTCGAGTCGGCGACCAATCTGCGGATGAGCCTGTCGCCGGAGTCGTGATTCGGGCCTGATTGTAGCCGCTAGAAGGTAGGCGATAATGTCAAGTAAGCGCAGGCACCCAGCACTGCCTACGTTTGTTCGTCGCGGACCGACAACTTACTCCACTTGCAAGCGCTTGCGCGCCGATTGCGCATTTACATGCAGTTGGCCGTTAGTGCGCGAGCGTGGCTTGCGCGTATGCAAAACTAGGGAGCTCTAATCCACACGAAAAGGAATCGATGACGTGCGTCACCGCGCCGGGCTTCATGCAGTTCTCGCAATCACATTCGGGTTAGGCGCGCAGACAGTACTGGCCGAAGCCATGGCGGTCTCCGGCGCGGCGATCAAAGCGCACACGGCCTTTCTTGCTGATGATCTGCTGGAAGGTAGAGAAGCGGGAACGCGAGGCTATGACATCGCGGCGGCGTATGTGGCCACGCAGTTTGCGCTACACGGGCTGAAGCCTGCGGGCGCGAACTCGGATTTCTATCAGAAGGTGCCGCTGCGTCGCCGTTCGCTGCAGCCCGACGGCGTGCGCTTCGAGATGCGAACGAAGAGTGGTTCGCAGCTTTATCAGAACGGGAAAGACATCGCGGTAGATGCCAGCGCCTATACGCTCGACGAAGTGGTCGAAGCGGACGTGGTTTTCGCGGGCTGGGGCATCAGAGCTCCGGGGCTACGGCACGACGATTTCGCGGGACTGAACGTGAAGGGCAAAGCCGTCGTGATTCTGGAGGGCGCGCCCGCCAACTTTCCCGGTGCGCTGCGCGCGCACTATAGCTGGATTCAGCAAAAGGAACGCATGGCGGCCGAAGCCGGCGCAGTCGCTCTGTTGACGCTCAAAACGCCGGAGCGTGAGCGGTTCTCGCCGTGGGAGCGAGCACGACAGGCTCGACCTTTGCCTGCGTTCGGATGGACCGATCCGGCGCAGCGTGAGAACACGTCGCTGATCAAGGCGACCATCACTCTGGGGCCAGAGGTGGCGCGCTCGTTGTTTGCTCAAGGAGGTCGCAACCTCGATGAGATCTATGAGCAGTCGATTTCGTCCTCTCCGCGCGGCTTCGATCTACCGGCATCGATACGATTAGCTCGAAGATCGGTCCACGAAGACACATCGAGCTCGAATGTCATTGGCGTGCTGCCCGGTACGGATGCCAGACTCAAAGACGAATATATAGTGGTCGTCTCGCATCTGGACACTTGGGTCGGACCCAAAACGGGGCCGGATACTATCTACAACGGCGCCGTGGACAACGCAGGCGGCATCGCGGCGATGTTGGAGGTCGCGCGAGTGTTGAAGGCCGGCGGCGGAGCGAAACGTTCGGTGCTGTTCCTCGCCACCGCGGCGGAGGAGAAAGGGCTGCTCGGCTCCGACTATTTCGTCGCCCGTCCTCTAGTTCCACTCGACAGAATCGTCGGCGTCGTCAGTGTGGATGGTCTCATGGCGTTCCACGACTTCGCAGGTATCGTCGCGTTAGGCGCCGAGCATTCCACGCTGGGTGAGGTATCTCTCGCGGCCGCTCGATCCATCGGCGCGATCCACGAGCCTGATCCAATTCCCGGTCGCGGCAATCTGGCGCTGAGCGATCAGTATCCGTTTCTACGTGTCGGTATTCCGGTGCTGTTCCCGAATCCGGCCCGGGGAAGTAGCAGGGGCGGCGGCGAAGATGTAGCGGCGTGGGACGAGTACGAGTCTCATCACTACCACCAGCCCTCTGACGATATGACGCTGCCATTACGCTGGGACGTGGCGCAGCGATGGGGGCAATATATATACGCGGTCGTCGCAGGCGCGGCGAATGGGTCGCGTCGGCCTTTGTGGTACGAGGGGGACGAACTTGCGGCCGTGTTCGCTCCGACGGCCGATCGCGCCAGGCGCCCATAGTTTTGGGTGCGCAAAGTAGGCGAGCGGGCTCATCTCGGAGGAGCGAAACATGAAGGCCTTGTCGAGCACTGCGTCCGCGTTGGTATGGATGATTTCGCTCACCGGCGCGGCGTTGCCCAGCAACGCCGCCGACGTCTCCGACTGTCCATCGGACGAGCGCGCTGCATATATTTGCAATGTACGGAACGCGGAAGATCTGGTGGCCGTCCGTGACACCGCGTGGGTGATTGCCGGCCGAGTGACTGATCCACCGACCCAGGGCGGCTTCTATCTCATCGACGCTCGCAGCGGCGCCGCCAGTCCCATGGCACCTGATTTCAGGGGAGCGACGGCGCCGATCTACTCCGAATGCCCCGGCGCGCCCGGCAAAGATGAGTTCGCGGCCCACGGCATTGCCATTCGCTACGGGACGGGATCGAAGCATGAACTGTATGCCGTGAATCACAACGGTCGGGAATCGGTCGAGATCTTCGATCTGGATGTGAGCGGGGAGCGGCCTGAGCTGATCTGGAAAGGCTGCGTCGTCGTGCCGCGCGCCGTCATGCCGAATTCCGTGGCGCCTGTGTCCGGCGGCGGATTCATGGTCACCAGCTTTGGAATCCGAACTGACCCTGAGACCTATCAAAAGGCGCTGGCCGGCGGCATCAGTGGATTCGTCGCGAAGTGGGCGCCCGGGCAAGGCTGGTCGGAAGTTCCCGGTACGCAGTTCTCCGCCAACAATGGCGTCGCCCTCTCGGAGGATGGCAAGCGATTGTTTGTAACGGGCTGGGGCGACCGCAAGCTCCACGTGGTCTCGCTCGGCGAGATGCCATACACTCACCAGGCTGTGGAGCTGGGCGCAGTCCATCCCGATAACATTCGCGCCACCGACGACGGCAGGCTGCTGATCGCGGGCCAGGCGGCAATGCCGGCAGACATCTTTGCCTGCACGAAGCTCCCGACTTGCGAAGTGGGTTTCAAAGTCATCGCAGTCGACCCCCGTTCTCTGTCGGTCGAGCCGTTGCTCGATGAGCCCGGCAGCCGCTCGTTCGGCGGCGCCTCCGCCGCAATCTTGGTCGGCAATGAGATTTGGGTGGGCACGTTCAACGGCTCACGGATCGCTCGTTACCCGCTGCGGAAGTGACGGTGGCGTGACACGATCAGCGTGGTGCAACTGTCGATGAATCAGAATGAGGACTTGATCGCTTCAATCTCGCAACATCATGGGTAACCTCCGAGCGGTAGTCGACCTTATCAAGACAAGTCGAATCGTCGAGCAGCGCTTGGAGGCAAGGAATGTCGAGATATGTCATCCCCCACATGCAACAGGACGGCAAAAACTGCTGGTGGTGGGCGATAAAAATGATCAAGCATTATCATCGGCGGCTGGGGGAGAACGATTCGATCGACATTCTGCTCAAGCGATTGAAGCTTATTTTCAAGTCGCCAGCAGGGGGCTTGTCTCCCGACGAGCTAACCAAGCTGAAAAATTACAAGTTTGCTCCCGTGCCGCTCACCATGTTCGGTCCGGAAAAATGCTCTGCTGCGGATCTCGCGACCACGTTGGAGCGATTGGGCCCTCTGTTCTGCGGAGTGTTCACCACGCAATTCTCCTGGAAGTCCAATCACGCATTGGTCATTTCTGGCGCGGAGTACGACGAAGCGAAGCAGGAAGGAATATTCTGGTTCAACGATCCGGCGAGTGAAACCGGGCCCAATCAGTGGCCGCTGGACTTTCTTCTGATGCTTACAAAGTTTATCGATCTCGACACTGGAAAGCCCATTACGCCAACGGTCACTCCACTTTGGTACTACGCGGGGGCGAGGTTGGGCATTCATCAGGGTGAAGGTTGAAAGAGCGTTCCGGGGCTGCATTGGCGTGATCTAACGTCCAGCTGGGTTCGTGCGCTGCGCGGACCCGTGCGGCTGATGGGATGGGGCTAGCCGACATGACTGACATCACGTTCCTGTTCCAGTCTCTCGATGCGTTGATCGCAAAGTATCGTCTGCTTTCCTTCGCAGATTGGAAGGAGCGGTTCGATTCCGGCGAGCAGCTGCACGACTACGCTGAATGCAATGAAGCATCAGAGCGATGGTGGCAAGCACACACTGACGTGCTTGAGATCGAAAACGATGAGGACGGAAGACAGTACGCACTTGTGGCAGTAACCATCTATCCTTCTGGCGTGCACTCGTCCCCTCCTGCGCCATCCACAAGATTGAAGGTATATGAAGATGGGACGGTCATGGGCGCATGGGCCGACGGCAGCAGGTTCTCTTGGCTGCAACATGTCGGCTGACAAGCATGACTTCCGAGCGCGTATACACCAGGTCGAAAGATTCAAGGCGTGGGAGGACCAACCTCAGCCGGCGATGGCAGATCCATCGCTAGCGGCGGGCTGCGCATGTCAAAGTTTTCTAATGGTTGGAGATAGTTGTGAAAGATGGAATGTTAGCGATCATGCTGACTATCGCAATAACGCCGCTCGGACAGGCAGCCGAAGAGGAACCAAGGCATATAGCGGCGGGCATCGGAGTGCTCGGTTGCAAGGACTGGAAGGAAGGGCGGTCCTTGAAAACCTCCGACATTGACAACGTATTCGCGTCTTGGATTCAGGGGTATATGAGCGCGATTAACATAGAGAAAGTCGCCGCAGGCGAACCCACTGTTGCCATACCGAAGGTGCCGGACTTGTTAGCGCATGTAGATGCGGTATGCAAAGTCGAATCATCGAAGACAATCTTCGTGGTCGTTAGGGACTACTATGCTGAGCTCAGAGGCATGAGGTGACCCGGCCCAACAAAACTCCGATGCGAGTGATAGCCGAATCCCAAGGAAGAATATACATATCGGTCGAGATCGAGCGGCCCGACGAGTTCGCGTCGCCATTCCCAGGGGCGCTGTTCCCCTGCCTCATTTGGTATCATGGAAGCCGGTTTGGCGCCGAAGAGCGGTCCGCTTTGGCGCGTGCTCTCCTCGAGGGTGGTTGCCGGTACGCTGTTTGTGGTGGCGTGCGTTGCAAGGACTGGCACGATGCCGTCGACAGCGAGTTCGTGAAGAACCACATGGATGACCCAGACGAGGCGCTAGACGAAGTCCACGTCATGACAACTTGGCACGAGAACGAATCAGCAGACGATGTGGGCTTCTTCTTTGTCCTGCATACAAACTTCGACTTTCATGACTTTGATCGGTACCTGGTCCTACATGTCGGCCGTGGCCGAGAGGTGGAGCATGTTGATGCCGCTGTGCGCAAGTACGCCCTCGGAGAAGAGGTCTAACCTGATGTTGAACGCCAGTGGCGGTCTGGCGGATGTTGCTCAAGCGACCGGCTTTGCAGACGCGGTGCACCTTGGTCGGGCGTTCCGCAAGATGACTGGCGCTACGCCAGCTGCTTGGAGTATCGACCGGCTGACTTGGGAAGGTTGACGGGCCGCCCGCGCACAGTCATCTATTCGATGCGCGCGCTGGGTCGGGCCGAGCGGGTCGATGCGTCTGCTGCTGCTGAAGCCTCGAGCTGTTCCCGGGCGAGGCGAAGCCAGAACGTCAGAGGAGGGCACTGCATGTCAGGAAGCTTCCCGGCGTCATCGAGTTGCCGCAATTGGATGATGTCTGCAAGGTTGGGTCGTCGTCGGTATGCAGCCGACTCAGCGGCTGTCATGGGGCCGCCTTGTTGCGCGAGTGTGACGCGACTTGCATGCGACAGCCTTTCTGCATATCCCTTGCTGACGGCGCAAAGATAGCGCTTCGCGCGTACGTGCTCCCGAATGACTTCCACGATCCTGGCGGAGAACCCGTGCTGCTCCAGAAAATCGGCGCCGAGGTCGCTGTGCCTCGAGTAGCCATAGGCATCGACCGCGTCCAGAGCCTTGTCGCGGGCGATGAAGTGCCCGATGTCGTGCAGGAACGCGGCGAGAGCGAGCTCCTCGTCGAGTCCTCGCTCAAGCGCCAGGGTCCCGCATTGCTGTGCGTGCTGAAGTTGCGTGCAGTCTTCGCCGTAGGTCTCGTGACCGTACGTCGTGAACATTGACTCGATCCGCGCGATGACGTTGGTGATGCTGGTCGTCTGGCTCATTGGTCTATACCACATGGAGCGCGGAGCATACTGCATCCGGTTCCTGATCCAAAGGCGAACCTGATTGCAGCCGGCATCGCGTCTGTCGCGTGAAGTGGTCTAGTCCAGTCATGGAACTGCCACATTGGGTGCGTAAGGTGCTGGAATACCCTCCATCCAGAGTGCCTCGCCACCATGAGCCGCCCTCAGCGACTCTCCCAGCTGCGCTTGCTCGGTTTCACTCTGTACGCGACCTCGGCCGCGTTTCTCACCTATTTCTCGATGTACGCCTTTCGCAAGACGTTCGCGGTGGCGAGTTTCGAGCACGTCGATGGCTGGTGGCACGATGTGGACTTCAAGACGGCGATCGTCATCGCGCAGGTCATCGGCTACGCTCTTTCCAAGTTCATAGGCATCAAGGTCATCTCCGAGATGGCGCACGCACGAAGAGCGGCCGCCATCGTGGCGCTGGTGATGTGCTCGCAGGTTGCGCTGGTCCTGTTTGCCGTCATGCCGGCGAGCTGGAAACCCGTTGCGCTGTTCTTGAACGGCCTGCCGCTCGGGATGATCTGGGGGCTGGTCTTCAGCTTTCTCGAAGGGCGTCGGGTTTCGGAGGTGCTCGGCGCCGGGTTGAGCGTCAGTTTCGTACTGTCATCCGGGGTGGTCAAGAGCGTCGGAAAATGGTTGGTCATCGAAAGAGGCGTGAGCGAGCTGTGGATGCCGGCCGTGACGGGCTTCCTGTTCACGCCGCTGCTGCTGCTCGGTGTGTACCTGCTTTCGAAGGTTCCAGCGCCCTCTGCAGCGGACCGGCGAGAGCGCAACGAGCGAGTGCCGATGACTGCAGACGATCGCAAGCGGTTTTTCCTGCGCTACATGCCTGGTCTCGTGGCGCTGATCCTGGTCTATATGCTGCTCACCGGGATGCGAGATTTCAGCGACAACTTCTCCGCGGAAATCTGGGCCGGTCTCGGTTTCGGCGATACGCCCAGCGTATTTTCCACGACGGCGCTGTGGACATCGATTCTCGTGTTGATTCCGCTCGCAATGGTGATGTTCGTGAGGGACAACCTGCGGGCCCTGTTGACCAATCACGCCCTCGTTCTGTTCGGGATCGTGGTTCTCGGTTTCAGCACCCTGATGTTCGAGCATGACTATCTCGGCAGCGAAACCTGGATGATCCTGCATTCGACAGGCATCTATCTGGCCTACATACCATTCAACTGCCTGCTGTTCGATCGCATGATCGCTGCCGTGAACGACAAGGCGAATGCAGGGTTCCTCATCTATCTGGCCGACTCCATGGGATATGCGGGGAGCGTCGGCATTTTGCTCTACAAGCAGTTCCTCGATGTCGAGCTCAGCTGGGTCCGTTTCATGATCCAGAGCTCATGGTTGCTCAGCATCCTTGGCGTGCTGCTGGTTGCATATTCGGCGTGGTACTTCCAGCAGCACTTGTCGTCTCGAGCCGGGCGGCGGGAACTCCCAGTCGCCTCGTGAGAATGGCTCCGAGGGCAGCGCGGCTCAGCGCGCTGCCGTGCTGTGAGAAGTCGGAGTGGCGATATGGAATCGCGGGTTGCCGAAATCGGCGCGCTTGCTCCTGTAGTACTCCTCGTAGTGATCTCCGGCCGGCGCGAGATTGAAGGTAAAAAAGAATGCCCGGCGCGTGCGTTTCGACCGGTTGGTGTCTGAGCGATGAGGAACGTATGAGTTGAACAGCAGAACATCGCCTGGCTCGGCGCACACGGTTTTCCACGTGAGCTGCTCCTCGAGTTCGGCAAGGATGCGTCCGTTGCTGGCGCCGCCCTGGTAGATGGGAAAGATGGGAAACCTGCCAAGCTCGGTATCGCGCCACTGCAGGAGCGGCGAATGCAGCTCCAGGTAGTTCGATGAGAACTGCAGGGCGCCGTTCTCCGGTGTGGCAGGATCGACGAACAAGGCTGCGGTCACGTGCAAAGTCGGGCCGAAATCCACGTAGGCGAGGATGTCCTGGTGTGCGGTGAACGCTCCGCCGCCGGGACTCTTCATGTTGCATTTGTCTTTAAGCAGCGAGAACCGCCGGTGGGTGATCGCTTCCAGACGCGCCTGACATGTGGGAATGATGCTGTCTCGAAACAGCGCAGAGCTTCCCTTGATGTACTCGTACCGGCAGGTTTGCAGCGGGTTGCCAGACTCGGCAACGGCGATGAACCTCTCGCCGCTTCGCTGGTAATACTCGGCGTAGGAGCAGGCCTGGTCGCGGATGCTGCGTAAGATATTCGTAGCGCGCTGTGCGAGAGCGTTGGTTTCCGCATCAAGTTGCGCCAGGTCGCTGCCTTGGATCGCTCCCGGAAGGTGGCAATAGCCCGCAGACAGCAATTGATCTGCTTCATTCATGGACGAGCGCTCATCGGTGCTCATTCGCCTGAGATGCTCGTTGTGAGCGCGATGTTGAGCACGTCGTGACGCCAATACTCCTGATCGAACTCGACTACCTGGCCGTGCGAATCGCGGGCGGTGCGAGTGAGCAGCAGGCCTGGCGTGCCGGAAGCCACCCAGAGCGCATCTGCTTGCGGGCCGAGGAGCGCGGTGGAGGTGAGGACGATCCGTGAGCGGTGCGTGCGCACACCGTAGCGCTGCGCGAGCACTTCGCTCAACGAGCCGTCCAGGTCGGCCTTCAACAAACCCGGGTAGCGTTGCGCGATCAAGAAGATGTCCTCGATCAGAACCGGGCGTTCGTCGATGCAGCGTCGGCGCTGCAGGCGGAACACCGCTGTACCCACGCGAACGCCGAGATGGCTGGCGAGCCAGGGGCTTGCTTGCAACTTCTCCTTGAGCAGCGTTTCGGTTTTGGGGGTGCGCCCCTGTCGGCTCACGTTGCGCATGAACCCTGCATCTTCCACGGGATCGTAGTCGAGGCGCCGGGCGGCGACGAACCAGCCGCGGCGATTCATTCGATACACGAGGCCTTCGGTTTCGAGCTGCTGGAGTGCTTCGCGAACGGTGACCCGCGTCATGCCACATTCCTCGCTCAGCTCGCGCTCCGAGGCGAGCTGGCTGCCCGGCTGCAGATCTCCTGTTTCGATCCGTCGCGCCAGAATGTCTCGCAGGGAAGGGCGCCGCGCGCGATTCGCATCCTTCTTTTGCATTCGGTTCTCCGAAAGGGTGGACGCCCATTGTAACGAGATGACCCGGTCCGTAGCACCAGGGCGGCGACAGACGCACCCGGCTTGAGAAAACTGGTCTAGTCCAGTTAATACGGGTGTCACAGAACTTGGCTTCAATGCGCGTCCTCGACCGCATTCCTTTGCATACTCGGAGCTCGCCATGCAGCCCTCGGTTCTTTGCTACGCCGTCTCGACCTCGCTTGCATTTGCCGCACTCGGCTTGGTACCCGCCCAGCGCGCGCTGGGGCAGGACACGACGCTCCCAGCCGCCGAAACGGCCGAGCAGGGTCGTTCTGCGGCGGCGAATCTCCCTTCAGGTCCGATCGACGAAATCGTCGTGTACGGTGCGGGGGTGCAGCAGGAGCGCGCCATCGATCGCAAGCGCGAGAACAAGCAGATTTCGGATGTGATTGGCAGCGACGCGCTCGGCAAGCTGCCCGAGAGCAATGTCGCTGAGTCCGCGGCGCGCCTGCCGGGCTTGAACGTGATTCGCGATCAGCAGACGGGCGAGGGCGCATATCTGTCGATTCGCGGTCTGGATGCGACGCTCAACAGTTACAGCATCAATGGAGTGCGCATGGGCCAGTCCGGGAGCAACCGCGCGATGCGCATGCAGGTGCTGCCGCCCGATGGCGTGAAATCGATCGAGGTGAGCAAGACCCTGACACCGGACATGGACGGCGATGCGCTCGGCGGCGCAGTCAACATCGAACTGCCGAACGCCTTCGACTATGACGGTGCACACATGAGCACATCGGTTGATGGCGCGTATCACGAGCGCTCGGGGCGCCACGGCAATACGGTCTCGGTCGCAGCGTCGAATCTGTTCGGCGACAACCTCGGTGTGTATGTTGGTGCGTACTACGGCTCGCGCAAATCAGTTGCGGAAGAGACCGAAAACGAAGGCGACTGGATGCCGTACCTGTGGGTGCCGGATGGCAACGAGTACATCGACTCGAAGTCCTACATGATGCAGGGCCTGGGACTCGACCTGTTCGAGAACGAGCTCGAGCGCTACGGCGCGAACGTCTCCATCGATCTCAAGTATGGCGACGACAACTCATTCCACGTTCGCGGCCAGCACAACCGCTATCGGGATGAGGAGACGCACAACTACTTCGACGTTCGCACGCATAGCTCGGCGAGGCTGGTTCAGACCGACCCCAATCGCACCGATCTCGCCAACCCCCTCAGCATGGTGATCGGGCAGGATGCCACGCTCGGTCGCATCTACGGATTCACGACGGCAGACATCGTCGATGCCGACGGCGACGGCCGCATCACCGACGCAGACCGCACGGGCAATGGCTTCTACAGCATGATCGGTCGCTCCGGCACCTGGGATCCAGAAGGTGTGCGGCTCGGGCGCGGCGTGGAGTACGGTGTCGAGGAGGAGACGCAGAGCACCTTCTCGATCGGGGGCGAGAACAGGTTCGGTGCCTGGTTGGTCGACTACGATGTCGCATACGCACGCGCCGAATCGGAAATTCCTGAAATTTACGGCCTCGACGCCGGGTTCAGGCAGTCAACCCCGTGGCTCGGCAACCGCGGCATCCCCTTCAGCTTCCCCGATCCGCGCTATCCGCAATGGCAATTCAATCAGGCGGGTTTCGCGGGCCTGTACGATCTGTCGAACTACCCGATCGGCGGCGCCTGGGCGGAGAGCGAGCAATCGGAGAACGAGCAGCAGACGGTACAGTTCAACGTGACGCGTGCCTTCGACGCAGGCGCGTTCCAATCAGTGAAGTTTGGCGGGAAGTACACAACGTCGGAACGCGACTCGCGCTCGGGCACGCTCGCCTCGTTGGATGCGATCGACGGATTGACGCTTGCGCAGAGCGGCCTCGCCGGCCGCAATTACAGCGAGTTCTTCGATGGCGAGTACAGCGGTGGGCATGGCTTCGGCAACGTGCTGTCCGCACGCGGCGTCGTCAATGCGATTCGCAGTTGTGACGCCTCGATCTTCGTGAACGATAACGGTACCTGCGGCTTCGACGCGCAGGCGATCAGCTCGGATTCGCGCGTTCAATTGGAGGAGGACGTCACGGCCGCGTATCTGATGGGCACGTGGCGCTTCGGAGATGTGGAAGTGATCGGTGGCGTGCGCGCCGAGCGCACGGAGCTACAGAGCACGACGTATCGCCAGGTCGATCTGCCACAGGATGCGCTCGCCGCGCTACCGCCCGGACAGCTTCCGAACAATGGCTACGTCTCGCAAACGCACTCGTACAACAACGTGCTGCCGAGCCTGCATCTGAGCTGGTTTGCCAACGACAACACGATTGTGCGCGGTGCGGTGTGGACCAGCTTCACGCGGCCGGAATACAGCTATATCGCGGGCGGCGAGCAGTTCGGTTACGAAGTGCTGCGCGATGCTGGCGGCAATGTGACCGGTGTGCGCCTTGCCTCGGTCAATCGCAGTAACCTGAAGCTCGATCCGCAGCGTGCGCTCAACTTCGATCTCAGCTACGAGTACTACCTGAACGACAAGGATGGCATGCTCTCGGCGGCGCTCTATCACAAGCGCATCAAAGATTTCCTGGTCGTGGATGCGAGCCTCGAGCGCGACGTAACCGATGACCAGGGTGTGCAGATCAGCGAGCCGAAGAATCTCGACAGCGCCGAGCTTACCGGCCTGGAGCTAGGCTACACGCAGCGTTTCCGCTTCCTTCCCGAACCCTTCGATGGGCTTGGCCTGGTCGCGAATATCACGCTCCAGGACAGCGAAGGCGATGCTGCGGCTGCCTGGCGCACCGATCGACCCTCGTTCGTCAACGCGCCGGATCGCATGTGGAACGTGATCGGCTTCTACGAGAAGGCCGGCTGGGAGACGCGACTGTCGATTCAACACACGGGAGAGTACATCGAAGATCCGCGCGGCAACGGCGTCGACAAATACATCCAGCCGACGACATTCGTGGATTTCTCGCTGAGCAAACTGTTCGCTCAACAGAAGGTGCGCATGTTCGTCGAGGTCACGAACCTGACTGAGGAGCATCTATATTGGGCGACGCGCGGTCGGGCCGAGGCATTCCAGAAGGATTACGTAGAAGCGGGCCGTACGTACAACGTCGGCTTCAACTGGGTGTTTTGAACGTGAGAATCGCGATTGTGACGAGCGCTCTGGTGCTGCTGTCGGCGGCGTTGCCGCCGACAGCGAACGCCAGCAAAGTCGCAGAGTGGCAGTTCCCGCCGGACTACAGCTTGCCGATTCCGCGTGAGCGGAAGAGTGAGCAAGCGCCCTCGATCTCTGCGCCCGCCTGGCGGGCGCCGCGCCTCGCAGGCGAAGAGGCGACCGAAACTCGTGAAGACCTGCTGCAAGGAGCAGCGGCGCCGAGCAATGGTTTCAGCATAGAGCTATGGCTGCTCGACCACGTCAATCGTCCGGTCGGGACGATGCTGGTCGCGCAACACGAGGGGCAAATTTCGTGGACGTTCGGCTATCGCGACGGCGCGCTGTTCTTCGGGCCGGCCGGCGAGCCGACCGCGGTGGGCGCACGGCCAACGATCGCACGTAAACGCGATGATGACCTCGAAGGCTACAAGGAAAGATGGCATCACTTGGTCGGCAGTTACGACGGAGCACGCTGGCGGCTCTACCACAACGGAATATTGCTCGAGGAGCAGCAGGCGCCGCTTCCCTCGTGGACGCGGCTGGATCTTGCCGCATACACGCACGCCGAGCCGTACATGCAACTGGGCGACCTGGTGCAAAGTGTCGTCCTGCACGACACCGCGCTGACGCCGGAACGCGTCACTGCGGCTTTTGCAGAACGGACGCGGCTGCTCAATGAAGGCCGCCGCGACGCCGAATTTCACTTTACCGCTGGGCCCTATCTGAATACGCCTGATCCGGGCGAGATGTGGCTGGTGTGGGAAACCGATACGGCGGCAGGCGCGCTACTCGAATGGGGCGAGCGCGTTCCGTACGAATACAAGCTCGAGATCACTGCGCGCAACCGACTGCATAAACAGCGCTTGAAGGGGCTGAAACCCGATACGCCGTACTTCTACCGTGTGACGGCGATCGGCGAGAACGGGAAGCGCATCGACTCCGGGCCGCTCACCTTCCGCACGCTGCCGCTTGCCGGCCAGCCGCTCGTGTTCGCAGTCGGTGGTGATACCGAGGCGCGACCGTTCATCAATGCACATATTGCCCGTGGCGTGTGGGAAGCCCGTCCGCATGTATTGCTCATGACGGGCGATCTCACCGACGGTGGCACGGCGGAGCATCGCTGGCAATGGACGCATGAGTACTTCCCTGGCATGACGCCGCTCACGAGCCGAGTGCCAATGCTCGCCGCGGCGGGCAACGGCGAGGGGGATCTCATCTGGTTCAATCATTACCACGATGTGCCGGGCACGAGCGGGTACTACAGTCGCCGTGTCGGTGACGTCGAATTCTTCGTGCTCAACAGCAACCTAGTACAGCAGGAGCGCCGTGAGCCAGGCTTCCGTGCGCGCCAGCGGGCCTGGCTCGAGGCTAGCCTGAAACAATCGCGGGCCCGCTGGAAGGTCGCGCTTCACCATCATCCAACGTACAGCTCCGACGACGACGATTACGGCAATACATATGTCGAGCCTTCCGATCTCGGCGATGAGGAAGTGAAACGCGACTTCCTCGCGCTGTACGAGCGTCACGGCGTGGATATGGTGTTCTACAGCCATCTCCACAGCTACGAGCGAACCTGGCCGCTGGCCAACGGCAAGATCGATCCGGGAGGGGTGGTGCACGTGCAGGTGGGCGGCTTCGGCGGCAATCATGAGCGCAGCGGTCCAACGCATGCATGGCTCGACCACACCGTGTTCAGCGGCTATCACTACGGCATTGTCCGCGTGTTCGGCGATACGCTAGAAATGAGCGTCTATGACGCGGAGCATAGGCTGCGTGACAACTTCAGCCTGCGACCACGAAGCGCGCGCCGGTGAGTTACGACAGGATCGTTTCGAGCTGTGCGACTTCCCACGCGCGGCGCCAGGTTTTGCGCCTACTGCACTCATCTACGCGGCAGGCGCGCGCACTCGTCCATTTAGCGCCGGACCATACCGGCCTACAATGAATCAAGCAGCACTCTCAATTACCATCGGCAGGAACGCTTCACTTGATAGCGGAGTGATGGCGAGCTGATCGAATCCGGGCACATCAGGTCCCGCGACGCTGTCCACTTCCATGAGTTCCACTTGATTGCGCGTGAGAGGAGGGCGCGGCAGGAGCTCGGCAACGCAGGCCAAGGCGTGCCACATCGAGAATGGGACCGGGACCAGTACCGTCCTGACCTGCGCCCGATCTTTAATCGTCTTCAGCAAGTCTCGATAGGTATAGAGGTTCGGCCCGGCGCATTCGAGCGTCCGGCCCGGGCTTTCCGGGATCTGGAGAAGGCTCGCAGCCGCTTGCGCCACGTCTTCGACATACGCGGGCTGCAGTCGTGTGTGGCCGCCGCCAAACATCGGATACACCGGCAGCCTGCGCAGGAGCTTGAGGATTACAGTAAGAAACGCGTCGTCCGGACCAAACATGACGGCGGGTCGGATGAAGGTGGCATGGGCAAACTCGGATTCCACTGCCTGTTCGCCTTGTCCACGACTACGAATATAGGGCGAGGACGATGCGGCGTCGACGCCGATCCCGGACACGTGCACTAGGCGCTCGAGGCCATTTCGACGAGCGATGGACGCAATTCGCCGGGCGGCTTCGACGTGAACTGACTGAAACGTGACGCCGCCCTGCTCCACATATAGGCTCACGGCATTCACGGCGCCTCGTGCGCCCGACAATGCTTCGGCGACCGAGCGCTCATCGTGAACGTCCGCCGTGGTCGGCTCAACATTCGTCGTCCCAAACAGCTGACGTGCCCGCTGCGAGTGCCGGGTAGCGACCCGTACAGTGACATTGCGGTCGAGCAGGTGGCGCACGATGCGACGACCGAGGAACCCGGTGCCGCCAAAGACCGTCACAATGCTAGCGGAAGAAGGCTGCATGGCGGACCATTCGTTTTGCTTAGCTCCGGTCGAAGAGACGGTCGAGCAGCAGGTGCATCGGCAGATAAACCACGAGAGGGAACATCACCATCAAGCACAGCACGAACAGCGGACCGGGAATCATTGTTTGCTGCTGTTCGCCGAATCCGTACACCCAGTTGACGTTGTCGCGCGGGTTACTGAACAGATATGAAAGCGGCAGCACCACGGCAGCGACGATCGTTTGCCACAGCAGGGCGCGGCGATCGTAGCCGAGCCGGTGAAGCATCCAGATCAACAGAATTGGCAGTGCGACGTGGAATAAAGATAGGCCACGGATGAACCAGGGAATGCTGGTGTCAAACATGTAGTTTGTCAGCCCGATTAACGAGACGCCGGTCGCCAGTCGAAAAAAATAATCGACGTTCCACGCCAATTCAGGCAGCAGGACAGCAAGCGCCATCATGCTGACGAGCAGCGGGCTCTCGAGCCAAAGCGCAGCCACGAGCGCGAGCAGCGCAATATCCGAAAACCAGAGAAAGTTTGCGGGCCCATACTGCCGCCAGTAGATCGGCACGAGGACACAGACAAACAAGTTGTATGCGATCTTGAGCCAGAGCGGGATCATGGCTGTTGCGGCTTCCTTCCGTGTTGGCGTTTGGGTCGAGACCGCGCTCGACCGCTGGCTGGATATCGTATTGCAAAGGCGGGCAGCGGACGAACACGCCTGAATTGCTTTCGCGAGATTCACACGCCATCGAATCTGCAACACGAGATTTGCGTACACCTCGTCGGCATACCACAGGCGAAGCTGCGACATGGGCCCGTCGTCGAACTGTTGCGTAGGAAAAGCCGGTCGAGACCGGGGGACCTGCGGTACGGTTCATCAGATGGCTCATGAGCGCCCTCCCTCAGGAACCCAATCAAGGGCAGCGCGTTATTCCCACGGGACTGGATATTGATACAGGTGATGCATGCAAGAGCCTCATACTTCGAGTGACGACCGAGAGTCAGCGCCCTTTCGTGATCCGGAGCACTGGAAGACTGGCGATGAGCCGATGACAGCTGCACAACGATCGTACTTGGAAACGCTCGCCACGGAGGCGGGAGCGAGCTTCGATGAAGGCGAGGAACTCACCAAAGCCGAGGCGGCGTTGCGCATCGAGGAGCTGAAGAAGCGAACAGGTCGATCTTCTTCGAAATGATAGGACGAGCGTCAATGAGCAATCATGCGATGCGGAGTTGAAGGCTCTACAGTTCTACGTTGAAACAACGTGCGCTCTACGGTCGGCGACAGCCGGGAGCGGTCGCGAGAGCGGCCGCCGCCAATCACTGCGCAGTAGCGAGGGAAGTCACACGGCATCATCAAATAGGCATTTGCATCGACGTGGTCGTGCCGGAGCCTCACCCCCATCTAACAGGTGCAGGACTCTAGCCTCGGTGCGACCTGTTCGAATGCTACTCGAAGCACAAAGATGGTCGTGCCTCTTGTAATCGCGGGGCCGGGGCGGCAGCGATGATTGTTAGCTGAACCCTGACTTATTGGCGGGTGCGCATGCTCCCGGCTCTGGGATCACTTGCCGATTGCTCCTGCGATGGGCAAACGGATCTTGAACGTCGTGCCCACGCCAAGCTGACTGTCGAAGCTCAACGTGCCCTGGTGCTGTTTGACCACGATCGCAAAAGCGATTGCGAGTCCTTGGCCTGTGCCGCGGCCCACTTCCTTGGTGGTGAAAAACGGATCGTAGATCTTGTTCGCTATCGATTCCGGAATGCCGATGCCGTTGTCGCCAATTGTGACCACCACGTGGTCGCCGTCGACTGCGGTGGTAACCAGGATGCGGCCGGAAGCGGCGTCCTTATCAGCCGCTTCGACTGCGTGTGCGGCATTGACGATCAAATTGAGGAACACCTGGTTGAGTTCGCCGACGTTGCACACGATTGGCGGCAATTCGCCGAAACGGGTCTCGACCTGCGCCACGCTCCTGTACTCGCTGCGAGCGACGATCAGCGTCGAGTTCAGCGCTTCGTTGATATCGGCGGAGGCCGTCTCATGCTGGCTCGTGTGCGCAAACTCCTTCATGGCGCGCACTATGGTTGCGACTCGGTTGACGCCATCAAGTGCTCTTTCACAAGCGCGCGGAATTTCCTCGCGCAGGCTCGATAGGTCTGCGGCAGAGCGAGCCTCCTCCATCGCGGCGCGCACTTCCTCAGATTGAGCACTCAGTAGCGCTTCGTAGCGTTGATAGAGCGCGTCGCTCTCGGCGAAAGCGCTGCCAAGGAAGTACACGCTGTCACCGATGTATTGAATCGGAGTGTTTATTTCGTGTGCGACCCCGGCAGCGAGTTGGCCTATGCTCTCGAGTTTCTGTCGCAGCGCCAGCTGCGCTTCCAACTTGCGTCGCTCTTCGTTGGCTGCCTGCAGTCCACGGGTGCGTTCCTCCACCGCAGCCTCCAAAGTTGTCATTCGCGCGGTCGCATCGCTGGCCAATTGCCACTTCGCAGTGAGTGAACATGCGAGCTGGTAGATCTCGATGTTGTCGAACGGCTTCTTCAGAATTAGCAGACGGTCGCGCAGATCCAAGCGCGCAGCGATGTCTTCCCAGGAGTAGTCGTTGTAAGCGCTGCAGATCGCCACCTGCAGGCGCGGATCACATTTCCAAAGCTGCTCGATTGTTCTGATGCCATCCCACCCCGGTGGCATGCGCATGTCGACAAAGGCCATTGCATATGGCCGGCCCTCGGCGAGCGCGTGCGCAGCCATTTCAAGCGCTTGCTGGCCCTGATATGCGGAATTCAGCTCGAATCCTTCACGCACGATGTTCGCCGTATCGCCGAACAGTGCAGCATGCGTGGCAGCAAGCGCGCGTTCGGAATCGCTCGGGCCGCTCAGCACCTGCAGGAAGTCGCGGTGAATGTCTTCATTGTCGTCGACGATCAGGATGCGGCGATTGTTCGCTGTGGCCGCGCTGGTCATGATGTCACCGCCGATGCCTTCATGGGAATGGTGAGTGTGAAGACGGCGCCTCGGTCGACGCCGTCGCTGTGAACGTGCAGAGTGCCGCCTAGTTCGCGTGCGGCCATGGCGCTGCTGTGTAGCCCGAAGCCGTGGCCGTTCGGCTTGGTAGTGAAGCCGTGCTGGAAGATCTGCGGCAGGCTCTCAGGGTGAATGCCGACCCCATTGTCTGCGACTGACATTACGATGGTGTCCTTGTCCCGCCGCACTCGCAGGGTGATCATTTTGTCCGCCCGAGCGGACGCGCTGCAAGCATGCTTGGCGTTGCTGATGAGATTCACCAGGATCTGCAGCACGGAGTGCTTGTTCAAAGTAAGGGGAAGGACTGTGTCGAACTCGCGGACAACCTGGACGCTGTGGCGACCGAGAGCGTCGACGTTCATCTGTAAGCTCGTTTCCATGAGTTCGACGAGATCAACGTTCTCGCGCACGGCGGATACCTTGGCCAGCGACTGCTGCATCATCACGATCTGCCGAATGTGTTCGACACTGTCGCGCATCGAGGTGAGGTGGGTCATGCAAGCGTCCTGATCCGTTTGCAGGCTCTGGGCCAACTGCACCAGGTACATCGGCAAGTGCCGCCCGCGCGGATCGCTGCTGAGAAACTCGGCTAAGTCGTTTGGGTGCTCGTGTATGAGCGCGATCGCACGCGTAAGTCCCGACAGTTTCGTTTGCTTTAGCTTCTCCGCGACGACCGTTGCAGAGACGTTGACGCTGTTCAGAGTATTCCCAACATTGTGCAGGACATTGGTGGCGATCTCCGCCATGCCAGCCTCGCGTGCGCTGATGATACGGGTGCGATGCTCGCGCTGCTGGCTTTGCGCGACCTGCCAGCCCATCCAGCCCAGTGCAGCGACAAAGATTATCAGCAGCCCACTGCCTGATGCGGCGATCAGTCTATAACGGCGCACGCTGCCGCGCGCTGTCTCTAATTGCTCTTCCTGAGCGAGCCCCACCATCACCGAAAGAGGAAACAAACCGAGCTCGCCGGCGCTCACGTAACGACTCATGCCATCCCAGTCGCTAACGACCAGCCCGCTGGCGGTGTCACTGACATGTGTTCGCTCGCTTACATGCGACCAATCAAATCGCCCTCCGGCCGAAACGTCATCACCGATCCGACGTACCCGCACGGTGTCGTCGGTTCCGATGAGAGCCAGCACTCCGTGCCGGCCGAGCTTGTCGGAATCGTAACTGCTGACGAAGTAGGCTGCCTCTGCCTCGATGAACGCTACGCCGGCAAAGCTTCCGTTCGCACCACTGAGGCGCCGGCTGAATATCAGCTTCCAGTCTTGGCCGGTACCACTTGGACGCGAGCGATCGATGTAGAGCGCTTCGCTGCGTTGGGAGGCGATGAAATAGTCCGTATCGGAAACGTTCGCTCCTAAGCGGTCGCGCGTGCTCGCGATGACGACGCCATCCGCACTTGTGATTCCAACATCGACTATCAGCTGCGGAGGCAGAACCTCGAGTGCCTTGAGTTGATCGAGTGTACGAGGATCGTCGCTGACGCTGTGCGCGAACTGCACGGTGCGCAGAGCCAGATCGATCTCACGAAGCGCGCGTACGGCATACGCTGCGTACGTCTGTAACAGCTCTTGGCTCGACGCTGCAGCCTGTTCCTCGGCCGCGCGCTGCTCTGCTCTGATCAAGGCGACGGTTCCGATCCACACCGCTGCAAGCAGCGCAACGCCGAACAGCACCGCCATGGAGCGCGGGTCCGAAGCCTTCCGGATAGCTCTTGCCCAATGTGGAGGCCGAGCTGAAATATGCTTCGGTTGCGGCGCCTTCATGCGTTGATCGAGCAATGCGGATAGTCGTGGCTATGGATGAAGTGTCAATCTGGCATCGGCACGTACCTGCCACGACTTGATCAGGCAGTCGATGAAACGATCAGCGTCGACGGTGCATGCGATGCACTGCTACGTCGGTCTCAAGCAGTGGCTCGTATCTGCGAAACGACTCCGCGGAAGAAATGAGGTGGTTTCACCGATATGTGCTCAGTGGCACTCTCGATCCGCTCGCAGAACTCGCAACGGCTACTGTGGCGCTCGGGGCGTCCAGCACTTGCTTCCAACCCTGGCCGAGCGCCGCCGGCTCCCTGCATGCGTTTCGGCCGGCACTGTCGCATCGGGAGCTACGCTCCGTGACCATCCCATTTCCTACAAGCGGACCTGCAATCTTGCGGCAACCGCGTAGTGGTAACGATGTACGAGATGCTTCGTGCGAAGTTGTGGACTGCGGCGCAATATGGGTGTGTTCCAGAGCAAGCCGGTGCGAAAACTCGTGACTTCGATCACTGGGTGGCCGGTTCAGGTCGGCTTTTTCCACGTCTTTTAGCTGGCGCCTGACTACGGCGTCGGCAGATGTCTCATGTCGCTAGTAGCAAGGCTACCCAAGCAGCCGATCTCCCTCACGAGCCGCCGCTCAATTCTGGAGCTAGTTCGCCGTTATGTGCGGCTGAAGATTAAACGTGCCGGTGAAGACGGTTGCGACGTCAACTCCGGAGAATGAGCTTGGGCCGAAGCGCATAGCCGCTCGTCGGTGCGCCGAGCTGTCTCGTTGTATATTTGAGGAAAATCATGATCCGTAAACTGACTGCACTCAGCCTGCTGGGAATGGCTGCGCACTCCGCGAGCGTTCAGGCTCTCGATTTCGACCCTTCGATCTTCACGGTTAACGGCTTCGGCACGCTCGGCGCGGTGTACTCGAGCGAGGACAACGCGACCTACTCAGGGCCCGGCTTCAACCCGCGCGGCGCTGGTGGCGATGATCGCATCAGCACCGACGTGGACTCGCGCCTCGGTATCCAGGTGTTGGGAAAATTCAGCAGCAAGCTGACCGCGACACTGCAGATCATTTCCGAGCAGGATTACCAGGGTAAGTACGCGCCGCACGTCGAGTGGGCGAACATCAAGTACGAGATCACGCCGGATTTCAGCGTGCGTCTTGGCCGCACTGCCATGCCGAGCTATCTGTTCTCCGATTCGCGCAAGGTAGGCTATGCGATCCCGTGGGTGCGCGCTCCGCACGAAGTGTATGACCTGCTGCCGATCACCAACAGCGACGGGCTGGACGTCAGCTACAAGTTCCAGACCGGTGCGGTCGGCCACACTCTGCAGGCGCTCTATGGCGAGAACGTCACAGACATCAACGACGCTTTCGTTGGCAAAGCGAAGCACGTGTGGGGTGTGTTCGATGCACTCAGCGTTGGCGACCTCGTGGTGAAGCTCACGTATCAGGAACAGAAGCTTTACTATAACACCTACCAGACACCGAACCCGTTGCAGGCCGAGCCCGCGCAAGTGGAGTTCACGGCGCTGGGCGTTCATTACGATCCGGGCCAGTATTTCGTCGGTGGCGAATGGGCTCATCTGGTGATCGAAGACCAATTGTTCAGCCGGGACGTTGAGGCCTGGTATGTCACTGGCGGCTATCGCTTCGGTGAACTGACGTCGTACGTCACCGTCGCCGATCACAATCCGAAAACGACAGCTTTCTTGGGCGGTTGGGATACGCAACAACGCTCGTACGCGCTGGGCGCACGCTGGGACTTCATGAGCAAGTTCAACCTCAAAGCCGAATATCAGTACGTCGATCTGCCGGCCGGTTCGCAGGGCCTGCTCGACGTGCCGACGGATCCGATCACGTTCCGTCCCACTCCGGACTACGTGCCGGGCGAGAACTTCAGCTTGATCAGTTTGCAGATCAACTTTGTGTTCTAACCGGCAGTCGTTCAGAGGTCCAACATGAGTATTTGCAAGATGATCAAGGCGACATTTCTGGTGGCAGCGCTGTTTGGGGCGTCAGTCGCGAATTCCGAGATTGTGATCGTGGTTCATCCATCGAATGCCGCAGCCTCGATGAGCGCCGAACAGGTAGCGGATGTGTTCCTGGGCAAGTCGACCGCGCTGGTGCCGGTTGACTTGCCGGAAAGCTCGGCAGTGCGCAAAGAGTTCTATCAAAAAGTGACTGGCAAGGACGTGGCGCAGGTCAAAGCGCTGTGGACGCGCCTGATCTTCACCGGCAAGGCGACACCGCCGAAAGAGGTGGCCTCCGGCGCCGATGTAAAGAAGGCGGTTGCCGCTGATCCTAAGGCGATAGGTTATATCGAAAAAAGCGCAATCGATGGTTCGGTGAAGGCCGTCTTTACTGCCCCCTGATGCCTGCGACGTGGCGGGAAGTGGCCGCGGCTCGATAGCCGCGGCCACATCGTTGCGGTTGGAGTCAATGTGACGTTCAAGAGCAAAATCTGGCTACTGCCGATCACCACAGCCATCATCATCTCCATAGGTATCGCCATCAACTGGAGATTGGCGGCGAATACCTCTTCGGCTCTGCAGCGGGTCGAGGCTGTGCAGTACACCACGGTCGAGGCCGTGCGCGTGATGCGCACCGAGTTTTCGACCATCCAGGAAGCGCTTCAACAAGCAGTGGCGGAAGGTGACGATAGCTCACTGGCGGTCGTCGAGCAGTATGCCTCGAAGTATCGAGAGGCGCTGAAGCAGGTCGATTCGTTGCATGCGGCGCAGTGGCAACGGTCCCGCGAGCTGCGGGACGGCTTTGAGGATTACTATGCCGTCGCGCTCACCTCCGCGCGCGTTCTGTTGGGCAAGCAAAGCGGCGATACGTCGGCTGTTCTGAGCAAGCTGCAGACGCAGACGCAAGCCTTGGAGCGATCACTGCTCTCCGCTCAAGAGCAGGAGCTGCAACAATTTCGCGATCTGTTGACGATGAGCTCTGACAAGGTGAATCAAACGATCGTCGTTTCGGTCGCGAGCGCAGTCATCATGATGCTCGCGCTTGGGATGGGCTCGTGGGTCCTCATCGGCAGTCTGTTCCGTACCCTCGGCGGCGAGCCTGAAGTGGCCGCATCGATCGTCCGAGGGTTAGCCGCTGGTGACTTCGCCAGCGAGGTCGCGCTGCGTCCGGGAGACACCAACAGCTTGCTGCACGATATTGCCATGCTGCGGTTGAGGCTCGGCACCCTGATTCGGGCCGTGCACCAGACATCGTTCCAGGTCGATAAGGCTGCGCGAGAGCTCAATAATGGCATCGAGGAGCTCAGTGATCGTACCGCTGGCCAAGCGGCGAGTCTGGAAGAGACCGCAAGCAGCATGGAGGAAATGACGGCCACTGTGCAGCAAAATGCCGGCAACGCTCAGAATGCGAACGACCTCGCCGCTGCGGCACGGGCTCGGGCCGAGGCTGGTGGACACGTCGTTACTCGCGCGGTGAAGGCGATGGCGGAGATCAACACTGCAAGCAAGCGCATGGCCGACATCATCGGCGTGATCGACGAGATCGCGTTCCAGACAAACTTGCTCGCGTTGAACGCAGCTGTCGAAGCAGCACGCGCCGGCGAGCAAGGTCGCGGTTTCGCGGTGGTGGCGAACGAGGTGCGCAATCTTGCCCAGCGTAGCGCCACGGCTGCACGGGAGATCAAACAATTGATCAATGACAGCGTCGTGAAGGTGCAGGACGGCGCCAAGCTCGTCGATGAGTCTGGAAACAACCTGAATGCGATCGTCGACGCCGTCAAGAAGGTGGCGGGGATCATCGAAGAGATCTCCGCCGCCAGCCAAGAACAGGCGCGCGGAGTCGAGCAGGTGAGCGCGGCTGTTTCGAAGATGGACGAGGTGACGCAGCAGAATTCGGGCATGGTCGCGGCCACGTCCTCCGTCGCCCGCTCGATGACGGATCAAGCGGCTCACCTGACCGGGCTCGTCTCGCAGTTCAAGACTGATGCAAGCGAGTTTTCCGACGCGCAGCCATCTGAGACGCCGATCCGAGCGGCGCACCTGGCCGGAGCAGCACGACTGCGTTCCGCAGCCTAGGTCGCCCGTCAGGCTGCAAAGTCCGGAATTCAAGGACAACAGTCGCGAGCCGATCTGGATCGAGGACGATTCAGTATTGGCTATCCACGACCGGCTGCTCGATGAGCATGGAGCGCCTCCATCGCGCATTGGATCCGCAACTGCAGGTGAGTCCAGTTTGCTAAAACGACCAGTACGAGGAGCAAGTCATACGAAGCAGGCGTCGGCTCGTTTTACATGACGCTCACCGCGCGCCGCTGTTGGGCCGAGGCGTAAATCGCCTCCATGACACGTAAGTCATCGATCGCATCTTCGGCGCTCACTTGCGGCCTGGCTCGGCCGGCGATGCAATCTGCGAAGTGTTGGTACATCCGGGGCAACTGGTCTGTGACGGGCAGACCCAGCTCTTCAATGCGATTCGGCCGTTCTAGGCCGACAGTGAGACGTTCGCCGATAACCGGCGTCGCAGGATCCAGGCACATCCAGGAATCGCGAGTGGCGACGTGCAGCCGGTTCTGCAGCCGATGCCGCCAGCTGGCAGAGCCCGTCGCGATCACGCCAGTCTCGAACTCGAATGTAAACGCCACATGATCCTCGATGGCCTGCGGCCGCGAGGCATCGTGACCGGTCACTGCCATCACCTGTTTGGGCACACCGCCGCCTAGCCACCGGCACAGTTGCACGCTATAGACGCCGATGTCGTACAGGCAGCCGCCGCCAGCCAGCTTCGGATCAAAGCGCCAGTTTCCGGCGGGCAACTCCATGCGGAAGCCCTTATGTGCATCGATGGCCACCAGCGGACCGTGCACTGCTTCGACAACGCGCCTGCGGACTTCCTGCACATGGGGCGAGAACCAGGCACGGTAGGCAGGCATGAGTACGCGACTGCGCTCGACCGCGAGTCGCGCCAATCGACGGGCCTGCGTGCTCGAGGCGGCAAGCGGCTTCTCACAGATGACGTGCTTACCGGCGTTCAGCGCTTGCTCGGCGAACTGCGCGTGCAGGCCAACGGGAAGACAAATGTGGACCGCATCGATGCGCTCGTCCTGGGCCAGCCGGTCGAAGTTGGCGTAGGTGTACACGGCATCGGCGGGGATGCCATAGTCGCGGGCGAGGGGCGTGGCACGCTCCCTGTCACCGCTCACCAGGCCGGTAACTACGATTTGGGGTAGACCTCGCGTTCGCTCCATTACCAAGCGGGCGTAACTGCCGAGCCCGACCATCGCGACACCGACCGGGCGGGCCTGCCGCTCTGCTCCGGATGTCGTTGCAGCGGCAAACACGCCCGGTACCGCCAACCCTGTAGAAACCAACAGATCTCTGCGACGCATGTACTTTCCTGGATAATGCAGCCTTAGATCGGGCCATTCTGGCGCGCAGCCGGCGGTGGACAATGTCAGAACCGGTTCTGTCATGACTTTGGAAAGCTTCAACACGTTGCTTCTGGCCCTGACCGGACCGGCGGCGGCGCTGCTGCTGGCTGCCGTGCTATTGACGCTGCGTCCGATGCGGGGCCCACAGGAGCTCTGGCTTTCGGTCTGGCTGGTGGGCCTCGCGATCCGTTTCGGCAAATCGACGTTGAATGCGCTGGTGGGACTGGAGAGTTGGGCACTGAACATCGGCCTGGCGGGCATGGCTCTGGCTCCGCCGGCGCTGCTGCTGGCCATCAAGGCCAGCGCCGGCATGCCGTTCAATACGCGCCAGCTGATTCATTTCGCGCCCGCTGCTGTTCTCGCCGTCGGCGCGGGCTGGATTCCAAACGTCAGCGGCGAGCCGATATCGGCTCTCATCTACATCGGGATCCTGTTGCTATGGGCGGGATACACCTTGATGGCGTGGCGCCTACTGCTGACCGCCGGACCGCAGTCGCCTTCGGACCGCCATCTCATGAAGGTCATTGCCTCGGTCACGACGGTTGCGGGATGTCTGTTCGTCGCGATCTTCGTCGGCCTGCCGCAGTTCTACTTGTTGAACTGCGCGGTGTTCTCTTTCGCGGTGCTTGGCTTGGCCGCGCTGCTGGCGATAGAGATATCGAATCGCCCGCGCCCACGGATACCCGCCACACGCATCGCGACGCCGGACCAGATCGCCCTCACCGATCGCGCCCGTGCCGTTCTCGCCGATCGACGGGTGCTGGCCAATCACGGCATGAGCCTCGCCTCCATGGCTCGCAAGCTCGGCGTGGCACAGAAGACGCTATCGACCGCGATAAACGCGGTGACCGGCGAAAGCTTTACCACTCTGATGAACACGGGCCGCATCGCAGTGGCGCAACGAGAGTTGCTGACGACAACGAATTCGATCGAAGTCATCGCCGAGCGCTGCGGGTTCTCTTCGGCAAGCGCCTTCCATCGCACTTTCCGCCGACACGTACAGCTGACTCCAGCGGAATGGCGTCGGAACAACGGAACTAGGCCCGCAGTTGGTCGAGCGGCCGCAGGGGTCGAAACATCTGACGCCGAAGCTCGTTGAGCTGAGCGGTGGTTCATGGCTCACAACCGCTTGCAACCGACGCGATGAACGGAACAGGCTGGGTGCGCACAGATGCCGATGAGGATTCCGTGCGCTGCCAAATATGATCTTTGCATCGAGGGCGCCCGGCTCGTCGAGTTCTTATCGAGGGCTTTAAACATCGTCGGCATGACGACCTTCGATTCTCGGCGATATGGAGGAACAGTCCAGCGGAGCGCCCAGCTCAGGAAACTCACATGGGACTTGTAGCTTTCAGTCTCAATGTCACTCTAGACGGGTGCGTCGACCACCAGGAGGGAATCGCCGCTGACGAGACGCACGCTTTCTTCAGGCGCCTCATGGACGAGAGTGTGGCGATGCTACGGGGCCGCACCAACAAGAGATGATGAAGAGCTACTGGCCGACCGCCGCCCGCGGCGATGTCGAGGCACCGCCGACGGTGCGGAAATGGGCGATGAAGCTGCGGAATCAAGCCAAAGTACGCCGTGTCGTCGACGCGAACGGACCTCCCGTGGACCAATTGCCGAGTCATGTCGTCGCTGGTGGCGGGGCTGCTGACGCAGCCCCATTTCCCGTCAGCTTGTCGCCCACGTCCTACCGAGATCGTGAGCCTGGTGGTCGAAATCTCGTTGATGGAGCAACGCGCGACTTCAGATTGCCGATGAAGGCGCGGCCTCAAGCGCGATCAGTGTCGACTTGCCTGAGGCAGTGCGTAAAGCCGTCTCGGCAAGTTCCCAATCGGTAGCGCGGGGCGTGTCGCCCATCACGCGCTCGATCATGCTTGAAAGAGCCGCGAGTGCTACTGCGAGGCTTTGTTCGTCCTCTCCATTGTTCGAATGGACCTCTATGAGCACCTCACCGTCGATCCTGCCGACTTTCACCGGTTCGTCAATGAGCGTGACTTTCGTTCCCACCGGCACCATTCGGAAGAGTGCCGCGACAGCTTCTGGGTACATTCTGATGCATCCGTGTGTTACAGGCATGCCGATCGCGACGGGATTGTTGGTGCCATGGATGAGATACGTATGGTCATCCAGTCCAAGTCGCATCGTGAATTCGCCTAACGGATTGTCAGGTCCAGGCGGCACTACCCGAGGAAGCGGCTCACCCCTTTGGGCATGCTCACGTCGTATGGACTCCGTGGGATACCAGGAAGGCCTTTCGGCCTTGGCGATAACGGTCGTCTGCCCAATTGGAGTTTCACGGCCAGTTCCGCCCACGCTGACTGGATGTGTGATCACCATTCGCGCCTGTCCTTTTCGCTTTTTCGGGTAGTAGTACAAACGATTCTCCGGCAAGTTGACGACGATGCCTTCGCGCGGCACGGAAGGCAGAATGTGTCTACCGGGGATCACGACCGAAGTGCCTTCGCCAGGAAGCCAAAGGTCAACTCCCGGGTTTGCCTTCTGGATTTCTTCGAAACCTATGCCGTGGCGACGCGCAATATCGAGAAGAGTGTCGGCGTGCTGGGCGGTGATCACG
Source organism: Steroidobacter gossypii (assembly GCF_016801985.1). Lineage (GTDB taxonomy): Bacteria > Pseudomonadota > Gammaproteobacteria > Steroidobacterales > Steroidobacteraceae > Steroidobacter > Steroidobacter gossypii. The sequence continues at coordinate 103,344 of NZ_JAEVLS010000006.1, forward strand.
AAGTCATTGCCGACCACCGAACTATCATCGCTTTCCAGTTCAAATTCGGCAGCACATACCGCTGCTGACAGGAGACTGCAAAGCAGAGACACACCAGCCGAGGCGGTACGTGCCCAGCTGGTTACTGCCCTGGAACCTCCCAGTGGAGAATGTGGTTGGCGAAATCGAGAATGTTCTCGGCGCATCATTGGGGTCTCGTATCCTATTTGGTTCGTGGCTGATCTAAACTGTGTCGATCTGTGTGTGCAATGGACAACGACTGTGGATCTCACGACCGCGCTTCGCGCCTTCATTCGCACCGTAGAGCGCGGATCCGTCACTGCGGCTGCGCGCGACCTGGGCGTGTCGCAGCCCGCAATCACGAAGCATCTGCGCAATCTCGAGCGTGAAGTGGGCGCGCGCTTGATCGAGCGCTCCGCGCGAGCCGTGCGTCCCACATCGCTTGGTCAGACGTTTTACGAGGCGACTCGAACCGGGCTCATGACGATCGACGCCGCCCTTGAATGTGTCCGACGCGACATGCGCGAAGTCGAAGGGTTGTTGCGGGTTCATGCGCCCACCTGTATCGGTGCAAAGCACTTGCACCCGATCGTGCTGGAGTTTCAACGCAAGCATCCGTCTGTGAGTGTGGATCTCGTTCTTGAAGACCGCACCGTCGATCTCGTCTACGACAATTTCGATATCGGCGTGAAGTACGGGCGCCCCGAAGGCAAGGACATCGTCATCCGCCGGCTGGGAGCAATCCGCCGCATTCTCGTTGCTTCCCCTGATTTCCTCGCCAAGGTTGGTCCCATCGAGTCGATTGACCGACTGAACGAAGTGCGCGTGACCACGACCGCCGCTGTCGCTTCGGCGCAGAGAACGCTCACGCTGACTCACCGCGATGGCGCTGTCATCGACGCGAAGGTGAAAGAGGTCCTGCGCACGAACAATCCGCAGGTCATCACGAACACGTTGCTGGGCGGCCACGCGGCCGGACCGGTCCAGCAGTTGCTGGTTCTCGAAGAGCTCGCTGCCGGCAAGCTCGTCCGCATCCTTCCGGAGTACGAGGTCAAGTCCAACGACGTGTTCTGGGCATATCCATCCGTTCGTTTCATGCGCCCGGCGGTCAGAGCGTTCACTGATTTCGTGATTCCAATGCTACGCGCCACCGAGGGTGTTGTCGTCGACGCGTCCCATCACGAATAGTTATCGAGGTCATCACCGCAGACGCGTCGACGCGGCCAACATTCGACCGCACAGTACTGCTTTCGCGCAGTGCAGAGGATCGAACATGGCTCGCAAAGACGCTGTCGCAATCGTGGAAACCTTCTGGCGCGAAGTCTGGATGAGGCCGCAGAACCCGGACGCGATCGATCGACTTGTCGCTGAAGATTTCGTGATCACTTCCGCAGGCCAGCAGATCCATGGGCGGGCCGCGTTCAAGCAGTGGGTCATCGAGTTCCAAAGCAAGCTCCTTGAGCTGGAATTCGAGGTCATCGAGACGTTTCAGAACGAGGCGGGCGATCGCGTTGCCTCGCGGTGGCGAGTCACGGGCAGAAACAACGGCATCCTCGGTACCGAGCCGGACGGGCAACCGATCTCGATGGTGGGCACAGCCGTGCTCGCGGTTCGCGAGGATGGAGTGCTGGCGCACAACTGGGTAGAGCGCAATGCATGGGAGATTTACAGCCAGCTGCTGCTGAAGCAGAGCGAGCAGGGTGTTGCAACGCGCCAGCCGAACTCGAGTGGCGGGGAGAGGCGAGATGCGCGACGATCTTGAGTCTCTGGCACGTGTCGCATTGTGATCCATGGCGGCGCTCATGAGTGCTCTTGCTAGCTCGATCGGGGAAGTGACGCGTGTCGTCGGCGCGTCGCCGCCGCTGCTTCCGCAAACCCTTTCATGTGGCGCTCGGCTGAGTGCACGCTGGTTGAATCCGCCGTTCTCGGGATATCAGCGACCCATGGAGGAGCACGTCATCGTTGCGCATTTCGGCGGCTTCTCGCGTGGGACGGTAAAAACCGACGGCAAGCTGCACGTCGCAACCTTCGCTCCCGGTACCTTCAGTCTCTGCCCCATGGAACGCGATGCCGTACGTGCGAGCGATCGCCCCATCGAAGTCGGAACGCTCTTTCTGGGCCCAACTCGCCTGCGGTCCGTGTCCGAGCAGTTTGCGGGCGATCGGCGCATCGAGCTGGTCGATCGGGTGACCTTCCGCGACCCGAAGCTGTTCAAGCTGCTGGAGTTGCTGTTCGACGAAGGCGATCCCGGCGATCCGGGCAAGCGACTGTTCATGGAGCAGTTGGTCGACCTGATCACCTTGCAGCTTCTCAGGGAGCATTCCGCGTTCGCGGGTCCGCTCGCATCGTCGCCACGGCGGGGCCTCGCGCAGTGGCAGGTCAAGCGCGTGACGGCTTACATGCAGGAACATCTCGGTGAGGAAATCGGGCTCGGCGAGCTCGCCGACACGCTGAACCTGAGCCGATATTATTTCTGCACGGCGTTCAGAGTGGCGACCGGTTATACGCCGCATGAGTGGCTGACTCGATTGCGAATGGACTTGTCGCGCAAGCTGCTCGCGGATCCGGCGATGCGCATCACCGATGTTGCGCTGGTGGCCGGCTACCAGACGCCTTCAGCCTTCGCCGCGGCATTTCGCAAACACGTGGGCGCGAGCCCCACCGAGTATCGCCGGCGACTGTAGCTCGTCGTCGCCCCTGCGAATCGTCTTGCTCATAGCTCCCCTTGGTGCGGATGCCGAGCCGCGTCACTGAGCTGTCGCTCCGCCCAGACTTCGAAGCAGACCGGCCGCATCTTCAGCTCAGCAATAGCGAGACAGTGTGCGCAATCCCGGAACGGCGGGCCATCCGGAACGCAGATAGCTTGTCACTTCTCGCTCGAATCAATGGAGATGCGCGATGCAGTGGTCACAACGAACCGCCATTGTCACAGGCGCCAGCCGCGGAATCGGAGCAGCAATCGCGCAGCGCCTCGCCGCGGACGGATTCAATGTGGTCGTCAACTACGCCGGCAGTGCTGCCGACCCCGAGGCGCTGATTGAGCGCATCCGTGCGGGCGGCGGGTCCGCGCGCGCCGCGCGTGCCGACGTGAGCAACCCAACCGCCGTGCGCGCGATGTTCGACGAGGCAGAGCAGGTATTCGGCGGGATCGATGTGCTCGTCAACAACGCCGGCATCATGCAGCTCGAGCTTATTGCAGATGCCGACGATGCGCTCTTCGATCGTCATGTCGCGGTGAATCTGAAAGGTGTGTTCAACGGCATGCGAGAGGCGGCGCGGCGATTGCGCAGTGGCGGGCGGATCATCAGCTGCTCCTCAAGCGTCGTCGGGCTGTATCAGGCGACTTACGGCGTCTATGCCGCGACGAAGGGCGCTGTCGAAGCGCTCACACACGTGCTCGCGAACGAAATGCGCGGCCGAAACATCACCGTGAACGCCATTGCACCTGGGCCGACGGCGACCGATCTGTTTCTGGAAGGCAAGCCGCCTGAACTCATCGAACGCTTCAAGAAGATTGCCCCGCTGGAGCGTCTGGGAACACCCGCCGATATCGCTGCCGTCGTTGCCTTTCTCGCCGGACCAGACGGTGCGTGGATCAACGGTCAGGTGCTGCGTGCGAACGGAGGCAGCGTCTGATCGGCCGACAAGGTCCTTCCGTCGCAAGCAGATTCCGCAACATCCAATGGAGCAAGAATTATGACGATCAAGATCATCCTGGTGACCGGCGCCTCGAGCGGTTTCGGTCGCCTCACAGCCAATGCCCTCGCGGTATCGGGCCACACCGTGTACGCCTCGATGCGCGAGACGACAGGGCACAACGCGCCGCAAGTTCGCGACGTACAGGCGTACGCCCAGGAGCAGGGCGTCGATCTGCGAGCGCTCGAGCTCGACGTCGGCAAACAGGCATCGGTCGATGCAGCGATTGCGAACATCATGCAGGAGCATGGTCGCATCGACGTCGTCGTGCATAACGCCGGACACATGGTCTTTGGACCGGCGGAGGCCTTTACGCCCGAGCAGTTCGCGGAGCTCTACGACATCAACGTACTGTCCACTCAGCGCGTGAATCGGGCAGTGTTGCCGTACATGCGCAGGCAGCGACAAGGACTGTTGGTTTGGGTGTCCTCTTCCAGCTGTGCTGGCGGCACGCCGCCTTATCTCGCGCCGTATTTCGCGGCGAAGGCGGGCATGGATGCATTGGCGGTTCAGTACGCGCGTGAGTTGTCGCGGTGGGGCATCGAGACCTCGATCATCGTTCCGGGCGCTTTCAATCGTGGCACGAATCACTTCGCGCATTCGGGACGCCCCGCCGATGAGGCGCGTGCTGCGGAGTACGACGCAGGCCCTTACAAGGGCTTGGCGCAGCAGATCCAGCAGGTGTTCGACAAGATCATTCCTGAAGACGCCGACCCCGGACGAGTGGCGGGCGCGATCGCGTGCGTTGTCGATGCGCCGTTCGGCGAGCGCCCGTTCCGCGTGCACATCGATCCCAGCGAAGATGGCGCGTCGATCGCCTTCGCCGTCATCGATCGCGTCCGCGACGAGATGCTACACAGGATGGGCTTCGCAGATCTTCTCAAGCCGAACGTCGTCGCGAGCGTGGCGTCATGAGCGCCCAACATTCCACATCCGCCGGACTCTGTGCGCTCGCGCTTGCGGCGTGTGCTCAGCCCTCAACAAGACACCATGCAAGCGACAGCGCCGCGATCGAGGCGTTCCAGACCGTGCATGCCGTCTTCATGCATCCGCGTTGCCAGAACTGTCACATTGCCGGCGACTCACCGCTGCAATTCGATGCGGGCGTGCCGCACGCGATGAGCGTCGTGCGCGGGCCGGATGGTCACGGCGGTGAGGGCTTCGCGTGCTCCTCGTGTCATGGCGAAGCGAACTCGCCCGCTCACATGGGCCCACACGCACCGCCCGGTGCGCCGCATTGGGGATTGCCGCCGCCGCATCAAAAAATGGCGTGGATCGGGATGTCGCCGCGTGAGTTGTGCGAGTCGATCAAGGATCCGCGCTTCAACGGCAATCGCCATCTCGCAGCGCTCGACAAGCATGTTACGACGGACAAGCTCGTGCTATGGGGTTGGAACCCCGGCGGCAATCGCCCGCCAGTGCCGATCGCACACGAGGAATTCGTCGCGCAATTCCGGATCTGGGCCGCTGCCGGCGGTCCGTGCCCGACGAACTAGTCACCGCGCACATTCGGCTCACGCTGGAGAAATCATGCTGACACTCAACGTCAATGGCTCGACGCGCCACGTCGACGCCGATGGAGATACCGCACTGCTGTGGGTCTTGCGAGAGCATCTCGGGCTCACTGGCACGAAGTATGGCTGCGGCATCGCGATGTGCGGCGCGTGCACGGTGCACGTCGACGGTGTGCCGAAACGCGCGTGCATCACACCGGCGTCGTCCGTCGTCGGCAAGCAGATCACGACGATCGAAGGGCTCGCGCCAGCCGGCGATCATCCGCTGCAGAAGGCATGGATTGCGGAGCAGGTCCCGCAATGCGGCTACTGTCAGTCGGGTCAGATCATGCAAGCAGCCGCACTGTTGCAGCATGTGAAGCAACCGACGCGCGAGCAAATCGTGCGGCACATGGATGGCAATCTGTGTCGCTGCGGCACGTATCAAGGCATCGTGCGCGCAATCGAACGCGCCGCGAAGGAGGTGGCAACATGAGCACCTTCGCAGTGCCGCCTGGGCGATGGAGTCGGCGCGCATTCCTCGCCGCGAGCGGTGGCTTGAGTGTCGCGCTACTCGCCGATGGCGCAATCGAAGTGGCGAGCGCATCGGAAGCGCCGCCGGCCACGCACGCGTTGAACGCCTGGATCACGATCGACCGCGACGACATCGTCACGGTGAAGTCCGGCTCGGCAGAGATGGGCCAGGGCGTGCTCACCTCGCTGCCGCTCATCGTCGCGGAGGAGATGGATGCGGATTGGTCGCGCGTGCGCGTCGAGATGGTCACGCACGATGCCAAGACTTATGGCAATCCGAAGATCTTCGGCATGCTGTATACCGCGGGCAGCACCTCGATCGAAGCGTACTTTGATACCTTGCGCCGAGCCGGCGCAGCCGCACGGCGCGTATTGATCTACTCCGCCGCGCGTCACTGGGGCGTTGCTCCCTCGCAGCTCGAGTCGTCGAGCGGATCGATCGTGCATCATCCGAGCGGACGCAAGCTGCGATTCGGCGAGATCGCTGTTCTGCGCGCGGTCAGCAGCGTGCCTGCGATCACGGATGCCGATTTGAAACCGCGCTCCGCTTATCGACTGATCGGCACGAACGTCGAACGCGCCGACGTGCCGCCAAAGACGCGCGGCGAGCAGCAATACACGATCGACATGCGTCTTCCAGGAATGCTGCATGCGGCCGTGCTGCGCGCGCCGGTGGAAGGCGAGGCGCCGACCGCGATCGACGCTGTGGCCGCGAAGGCTATCCCAGGCGTCGTAGACATCGTTCGGTTGCCTGAAGGTGTCGCGATCGTCGCAGAGCGCTGCGAAGCCGCACTCGCTGGAAAGGCGGCTCTGAAGGTCGAGTGGAGTCAGGCTTCGGAGCTTCGCTCCGCCGATAGCGAGCAGGATCTGCAAGCGGATGTTGCGACAGCCAAAGATCTGAATCGCCGCGGCGCCGCTTGGCGCGAACGGGGCGCGGCGCTCGCCGAGATCTCACGAGCCGAGCGCGTCGTGACGCGCGAATATGCAACCAACTACGTCTATCACGCGCAGCTCGAACCGCTGGCCGCCGTCGCGTCGGTGGGGGCGGACGGAAAGAGCGCGGAGATCTGGATCGGTACGCAAGCCCCGAGTGTCGCGCTCGGTGTCGCGACCCAGGTGCTACAAACGACGCCCGAGAAGATCCGTGTGCATCTGCTGCAAATGGGCGGCGGTTTCGGACGTCGCACGATGTTCACGCGCGAGCTGTTGCGCGACGCGCTCATCGTGTCGCGCCAGGTGCGACGCCCGGTGAAACTGCTGTGGACGCGCGAAGAGGATGTGCGCAATGGTTGGTTTCGCCCGGCGACCGCGCAACTACTGCGCGCGTCGTTGAGCACCGATGGGAACGTCGAAGCGTGGCATCACCGCATCGCGTGTCCGTCGGTCGCGGGCTACTACTCGGCAGAGAATCTCGCGCGTGCGAACAATCGCGACCTGTTCGTCATGGAGGGTGCGGAGTTGAGTGAATACGGCGTGCCTCACTTGCTCGCGGAACACGTCATCACGACGCGGCGGGCGCGCATCGCGGCATGGCGCGGTATTGGCGCCGGTCACAACGCGTTTGCGGTCGAGGCGTTCATGGACGAGCTCGCGGCGGAAGCGAAGGCGGATCCGGTCGAGTTTCGCCGCCGGCATCTCGCCGGAAATGTCCGTGCGCTCGCGGTGCTCGATCGCGTCGTTGCGATGTCGCAGTTCGGCGAGGCGCCGGAAGGGCGCGCGCATGGTCTCTCGCTCGCGCCGTACAAAGCGTCGATGGCGGCGGGCGTCGCGGAGATTTCCGTGGACCGCACGTCCGGCGTCGTGCGTGTTCATCGCTTCTGGGCGGCAGTCGACCCGGGCTTGGCGGTGCACCCGCGCAACATCATCGCGCAAGTCGAAGGCGCGATCGTGTGGGGACTGTCCGGGGCGCTGAAGGAGCGCATCACGATCAAACAGGGCGAAGTCCAGCAGAGCAACCTTCACGAGTACACGTTCATGCGGCTGCGCGACGTGCCGGAGATTCGCGTCGAGATCGTGCCGTCGAGCGCGCCGCCGAGCGGCGTCGGCGAGTTGGGCGTCCCGATGACCGGTGCTGCCGTTGCGAATGCCTTCTTTGCATTGACGGGCAAACGACTGCGGCACATGCCATTCGATGCCGAACGTGTACGAAACGCGCTCGACGCACCCGGAAATCATCAATCCTGATTTGCTCGCGTTTATTCGCGACTGAAGTCGCATTCGCAATGGGCTGCGAGGAACGCCTCGCAGCTGCGCGAACGCGCGTTTCATCATTGACCAGAGGCGATTCGTCCGTGGCGGATCGAAGTGAATGCAATGAACATCGCTGGACCGGACGCATATTCGACAGACCGTGCAGCAGCGGACGATCAGTGGCTCGATGAGGCGCTCGCGGACTCGTTTCCCGCGAGCGATCCACTGTCTCTGTTTCACGGCCAATCGAACCCGCCCGAAGGCGAGGACGACGGCGACTCTGCGGCGCGTTGAAGGCTTCAGATTCCGACCATAGGCCCGGGCATGTCCCCGGTCCATCCGCTGCCGCCTTGTCATGCATCTGTTCTTTCGCGAGCTGGAACCTGATGCTGGGCAAGAATCTGCTCTGGGTCGCCAAGCAGCACGGGCACAGCATGCAGACCATGCCGGAGGTTTATGCCGCTTGGATCGAGGCTCGCAGGACGCCGATCTTGAGGCCTTTCGTCGGGCCATGGAGGCATGCCCCACGCAGCCAGGTCGCCCACTCCCGCTGTGCCCAGTATCAGCCCCAGCCGTCCTCAGGTGTCCCTAGCATTTGGCACTAGTATGGCAGTAGGACCCCGCCATGAGGGGCTAAGTCGCGGATGAGAAGGGAAATGTATGGTGGAAAGGGAGGGACTCGAACCCTCGACCCCGGCATTATGAGTGCCGTGCTCTAACCGGCTGAGCTACCTTTCCAAGCCGTTGCCAACTGTCGGGGCGCCGAGCAAGGGCGGTCCCGGGAGGCGGGGGCGGCGATTCTCCTGGGGGCGGTCCGGGGTGTCAAGATCGCGGCGCCGGATTCCAGGTAAAAAGCTGCAAAGCGCTGGCTTCGGGCCAAAAACAGCGCCGAACCAGCCGAATGCGAGCCGGCCAGAACGAGAGCAACTACGCCGTTCCGACGGCTTTTCCGCAAGGCGCGGTTTGCTACAGTCGCCCCGGTTCACAGGGGGAAGGCATGACCAGCAGCCAGCGATTTTCCGTAAAGGGTAAGGCAGTTTTGATCACCGGCGCTTCGAGCGGCTTTGGCGAGCATTTTGCGCGCGTGTTGGCGGCGGAAGGGGCGAAGGTGGGGTTGGCGGCGAGGCGGGTGGAGGCGCTGAAGGCGATTGCGACGGAGATTCGCGAGGCAGGCGGTGTGGCCACGACGGTGAAGCTCGATGTCACCGATGCCGAATCGATCCGGCAGGCTGTGCAAACCGTCGCCGATGAGTTCGGCCGCATCGACGTCCTGGTCAACAACTCGGGTGTGTCGATCGGCAAGCCGCTGCTGGAGCAGACCGCGGATGATTTCGATGCCGTCATCGATGTAAATCTGCGAGGCGCGTTTCTAGTCGCGACCGAGGTGGCGCGACGTATGCGCATGGACGGCAAGGGCGGCAGCATCATCAACATCGAGTCGATCTTGAGCTTCAGGCAAGCGGGGCAGATTGCGCCGTACGCGGCTTCGAAGGCAGGGCTGACGCAGCTCACGAGGTCGATGGCGCTGGAGTTGGCGCGTTACAAGATTCGAGTGAATGGCATCGCGCCGGGTTATTTCGCCACGGACATCAACAAAGAGTTCTTCGATACCGAAGGTGGAGCGCAGATGATCAAGCGCATGCCGTCGCGAAGGCTTGGCGAGCTGCACGAATTGGAAGGGCCGCTGTTGTTGTTGGCGTCGGATGCGTCGAGTTACATGAGTGGCGCGACGATCGTTGTGGATGGCGGGCATCTGAATAGCACTCTCTAAGCTCGCAGCGCCCAGCCCGCACAATTCGCCACATTCTTTCCCCACCTCGCCATAGCGCGCATCGGATTGCGTCCGCATCCGGGTCTTGAATAGCTCCCACGGGCAAACGTCACCCGCCTCCCGCAAGGGGAGCAACGACGGCCGGTTCGATGAGGAGCGCGACTATGTTCAAGAAAGCTTTGATTGCAGCGGTGGCCATTGCGGTGAGCGGCGGTGCGGCTCATGCGGGCGAAAAGAACAAGTTCACCAAGGAAGAAGGCGTCGGCATGTTCAGCGGCGCGGCGGCGGGCGCCATCGTCGGCGGCCCGGTCGGTGCGGCGGTGGGATTCATGTTCGGCGGCATTCTTGGTGACAGCATCGGCACGGCGTCGCGAGCGCAGCTGCACGCCAAACAGGTGGAAGATCATTCCAAGAAGCTCGAGCAGGAGCTGATCGATACGCGCATCGCGCTGGCCAAGGCGAGTGAGCGTACCGGTGGCGACGAAATGCTCGACGCGCTCGCGCAGCGCCTGCATGCGGATGTGATGTTCCGTACCAACGAAGCGACGATGGATTCGGACGTGGTCACCAAGCTGGAAGATCTCGGCAAGCTCCTGGCGCTGCATGGTGAGTTGGAAGTGCAATTGCACGGCTTCGCCGATCCGCGTGGCTCGTCGGAAAAGAATCTCGAGCTCTCGTTGGAGCGCGCGAATGCGGTTCGTGAGGCGCTGATTCGCGGCGGCGCCGCGCCGGAGCAGATCCAGTTGGCGGCTCACGGCTCGGATCTGACCACGGCGCCGAAGGGAGATCTGGAGGCCTATGCCTGGGAGCGCCGGGTGAGTCTCTCGATCCGGCCGATGGCCACCTCCGCGGTGGCGCGCAACGAGTGAGCTTCGTTGCCATGCGGCCGGCGGTGGTTCCGCCGGCCGCTGTTTCGTGGCGGCATTTCTTCTGGCCAGCGCCGCGGTCAGCCTCTACAGTCGAGATCCTCGAATGTGTTTAGCGAGCATCGTGATGTCCGATATAACCAGTTCCTTGATCGTGGACTTCACGTCGGCGGTCCCCGAGACCAATCGTTCCAAGCCGCCGGTGGAGCGGCTGCTTGCGGGCAATCCCGAACAGGTGGCGCGCAACTATTTCAGCGATAGCACTGGCCGCTTTTTCGCTGGGATCTGGGAGAGCACGCCCGGCAAGTGGCGCGTGAAATATTCAGAAAACGAGTTCTGCTACATCACGCGCGGCCGCGTGCGAATCGAACATGAATCGGGTCGTGGCTGGACCTTCTCCGCCGGCGCATCTTTCGTCATTCCCGCGGGATTCAGCGGCGTTTGGGAGGTTTTGGAGCCCACCGCCAAGTTGTATGTGATCTACGAGCCGGCTTAGTGCATGCCGCGGGTGGCGCGCCCCAGGTTGGGGCATGTGGGCCCGGGTTGCACCATCCAGAGCCGCCCCAGCGCTGGCTGAACGTGTTGGCATGCTTGCTGCATTGTGTGTTCTCGGGTGCGATTGTAGCTTTTCTGCCGCAGAATCGCGTGGATCTGGCCGACTAAATCAACTCGAAGCACATGCCGGGCACGGCGTGTTCCTTTCTCACCACAAAGGGGAGACGTATGCGTCAACTGAGGATTCTGGCTACTGTCGGATTACTGGGCGCGGCGGCGACAGCGAACGCCGATGTTTCGTCGACCTGGGCGTTGACCAACGAGTACGACTTCCGCGGCATATCTCAGTCGGCCAAGGATCCCGCCCTGCAAGGCAGCCTGGATTTTTCCATGGACAACGGCTGGTACGTGGGCGCATGGGCCAGCAACGTCGACTTCGATTCGGACGTCGACTACGAAGTGGACCTGTACACCGGCTTCTCCGGCGGCGCCGAAGACGGGCTCGGCTGGGACGTGGGCTTCGTGTACTACGCTTATCCGGACGACTCCGACATCAACTACCCCGAGATCTACGGCAAGCTCAGCTACGACATGTTCTCCGGCGGCGTGTATTACTCGAACGACTGGGGTAACACGGGCGAAAACTCCATCTACGTGACCGGCGATGTGAGTGTGCCCTTGTCGGATGCCTTGAGCTTGAACTTCCACGCCGGCTACAGCACCGGCGATTATTTCGAAGACCTGGACGCCGAGTACTTCGACTACTCGGTGGGCATCGGCTACACCGTCAACCAGTTCAATCTGTCGCTAAGGTACGTCGACACCGATCTGGATCGCGGCGACAACGGGTTCTCCGGCGACGACGTGTTCAACACCGAGGGGCGCGTGATTTTCTCGATCGCCACCACCTTCCCCTGGCAGAACGACTGAGCGACGGCGCAGGCGCCGACGGCTCAAGAGCCTCGCATCGAAAGGTGCGAGGCTTTTTTGTTGGACGACAGAGGCAGCTGCTTGATGACCGCCGCGACCGCGTTCGGCTTGGAAAGCAGCACCAGCTCTTGCGCGCGCTGTGCGGCGCTCGCCATCGCCGTGAACACCTGGTCCATGGGCACGGGTCGCGATAGCAAATAACCCTGCAACGAAAGATCCTTGCAGCCGAGCAAACGTTCGAACTGCTCGGCGCGCTCCACTCCTTCGGCGGTGACCTGCAGGTCGAGGCCGTCGCACATATCGACAATGGCGCGAACGATGGAGCGCGAGCGCGGGTTGGTGTCGATGCTCTCGATCAAACTGCGATCGAGTTTGACGCGGGTCAGCGGCAAGCGCTCGAGCGAAGACAGCGAAGAGTAGCCGGTGCCGAAGTCGTCGAGCGCGATGGCGAGGCCGAGCGCGCGCAGTCGATGCAACTGCTCGATCGTGGCCGGGCCGGTTTGCAGCACCGACTCGGTCAACTCGATTTCGATGCAGCGCGCCGGCAAGTTGTATTCGTCCAATAGCTCGCGCACGCGATCGACGAAGCGATAGTCGAGTAGCTGTCGCGGCGATACGTTGACGGCGATACGCGCTTGCGGCCAGGCGCCATGGTGCCACCGAGCGGCTGCGCTCACGGCCGTACGCAACACCCAGTCGCTGATCTCCATGATGAGCCCGGACTCTTCGGCCACGTTCAGGAACTCGCCCGGAGGCACATAGCGGCCGTCCGGCGTGCGCCAGCGGAGCAGGGCTTCGACCAGCTCGGTCTGCAAATCTTCGATGCTCACTTCGGGTTGGAAGAACAGCTCGAACTCATCGCGCTCGATCGCGCGGCGCAGGTCCTGCTCGATGCGGAACTTGTTGGAAGCGCCCTTGAGCAACTCGGGCGTGAACATGCTCACCCGCCCGCGGCCCAGCGACTTCGTGTGGAACAGCGCGGTGTCCGCGGCGATCAGCAGCGCTTCGGGATTCTGCTCGTGATCCGGATAGATGCTCGCGCCGACGCTAACGCCGATGATCAGATCCCGGCCGTCAATGTCGAGCGGGGTCTGAAACGCACGAATGATTTCTTCGCCGGCGGCGTGGACGTCATCGGTGCCGCCGACGCCTTCATAGATGACGGTGAACTCGTCTCCACCCAAGCGTGCAGCGAACCCCGCCGGCTGGGCGGCGCTCTGCAGCCGTCTCGCGATACCCCGCAGGACTCGATCGCCGAACGAATGCCCGACAGAGTCGTTGATGTTCTTGAAGTTGTCCACGTCGAGAAACAACACTCCGACACGGCCGCCGGCGCGTGCGGCGCGTTCGATGCTCGCATTCAACAGCGTGAACAAATGACGCCGATTCGGCAGGCCGGTGAGCGGGTCCAGCTCCGCCAGCTCCTGCAGCTGGCGCGTGCGTTCGGCGACCTTCGCTTCGAGCTGATGATGCGCTTCGAGCGCGACGGCCTGTGCTCTGCCCAGGCGCTCCGCCATGTTGTTGAAGGCGACCGCGAGCGAGTCGAGTTCCTTGATGCCGCCGCGAGCGACCCGGGCGTCCGGCTCACCGGCCGCGATGCGCTCGGATGCTTTGATGAGGCGTCGGACCGGGATGACGACACTGCGCACGGTAGCGATGGAGATCCACAGGCACAGTACGAGCACGACGATGCTGATCCAGGCCACGAGGGCGCGATTCGAAGACTCCGCTTCGGGCTGCGCGATCGGCACCGGAGTTTCATCCAACGCTGGCGCTAGCGGAGATGTCGCGCCAGACCAGGGAGTCGGCGGCGCATTCGCATCGAGCGGGTTGGCCTGTGCCAGCGATTGAGTCGCCGAAGCGTTCGCATCCAGCGGGTTCGTTCTCGCCCCAGGCAAACCGGTCTGCGGAGCGCTCACGTCGAGCGAGTGCGTTGGCGCCCAGGGCGTGCTGTTCTTGGAGGGGTGAGGCTGCGCTGATTTCGATTCAACCATCGCGCCCGGCGTTCGCTGGGGAGCGGTCGAGTCGCTGGGCAGGGCCGCCAGCACTCGGATTGTCTGCGTGACAAAACGATTGCCGCTGGTGGTCAGCTCCCGATGGGTCGTCACCAGCGATGTGCGCAGTTTGACCAGGGTGGCGAAGTCTTGCTCCATGGCGGCGAACCATTCGTCGCTCTCGGCACGCCGCAGGCTGCGGGAGTTGTCGAGCAGCGACTTCGCAAAGCTCGCTTCTGCCTTGCCCAATGCTTGGAAGATCTCGGGCTGGGTGCTCCAGGTGCGCACGGCGGCGGCGAAACTGTCGCGCAGCCCACCCAGGCTGGTGTTGAGCTGAACCAGCGACTGCCGCGCCACCACTCGCCCGAAGATCTTGAACGCGCCATCGAGGGAAGCGTTAACGCGCCCATCCATGTGTTCCAGCGTTTCCGAATATTCACGCAACAGGCGGCGACGGCCCTGCGAAAGGTCGATCCACTTGGCGGCCTCGCGCTGGTGCTGGCGGAGCGAGGCCGGCAACGAGTCGTAAGCGGTCTCGCCGAACGCTTTGGCCTGAGCCGTGAAGCTCGCCGACGCGCGGTCCAGTTCATTGCCGGCCTGGCGATAGCGCGCCTGTATTTCGATCGAGTCGGATTGGACGGCGGCGTAGACAGCTTCGTCGAAGCGTTCGAGAGCGCGGGTCAGTTCTTCCGCCGACAAGGTTTTGACGGGCGCCGGCGCTCGGACGGCGAGATCCACCTGCGCAGCGTTGATTTCGGCGGGCGGTATCGGCACTGGCGACGATGTCGCGCTGTCCGTCACAATGGACACGCCCCGTTCGACAATGAAGTTCGCGGCGGCCGCCAGGACGGCAACGCTGGCGAATGCGACCATCAGGCGCTCAGTGATGCCCCATGGCGCTAAAACGCGAGAAAGCAGCGCCGAGCAAGCGCTCGAGATCGAGCCCAAGGTGGGCAGACTCGCCCGCGCAGTGGCCAGCCACCGGCGCGCGGCTTCGATGAAGCGCAAATAACCCACTATGAATTCTGGACCAGCGCTGATCAATTGGGCGGGGGCATAGTCTGCGCAGCGCTGCTGCGAGGATCCATGAGGCACTCTACAGTTTGAAGGATGCATCCCATTGGTGTTCGCCGCGGGCGGCCTGAGGGATGCGCGAGCCGCCCAAGTAGGGGACTGCCTACGTTGCCGAGCGCCTCCTGGATGGAGCCGGGTGCCGTCTATTATCCTAAACACACGACGTGCACCGGGGAGCGGCATGAGTATAGACGTAGGCGGTCATTTGAAGGCGGTGCGCACGATGTACGGCCTGTCCCAGCGGGAGCTGGCCAAGCGCGCCGGCGTGACCAACGGCACCATTTCGCTGATCGAGCAGAACCGCGTCAGCCCCTCGGTGAGCTCCCTGAAAAAAGTGCTGGACGGCGTGCCGATGTCGCTGGCCGATTTTTTCGCCTTGGATTTGCAGGAATCTCCCCAAGTTTTCTACTCCCGGGACCAGCTCACCGAGATCGGCGACCGCGAAGTGTCGCTGAAGCTGGTGGCGGCCCAGCGGCCCAACCGCGCCATGAGCATCATGTACGAACGCTATCGGCCGAAGGCCGACACCGGCTCGGACATGCTCAGCCAGCAGGGCGAGGAGGGCGGCATCATTCTGAAGGGCCATATGGAATTGACCGTAGGTGGTCAAAGCAGAGTGCTCGGCCCCGGAGACGCGTACTATTTCGCCCGCGCGGTCCCGCACCGGTTCCGCAACGTCGGCGATGAGCCTTGTGAGATCGTCAGCGCCAGCACGCCGCCGACGGTCTGATTTCTACTTGCGAGCGCCCGAACACGATGAAGACCACTGTTGCCGCCACTCAATTCGCCAGCACGCCGGACCGCGTCGCCAATCTCGCCACTGCCGAGCGGCTGGTGCGCGAATCGGCCAGGCAGGGCGCGAACATCGTGCTGATTCAGGAGCTGTTCGAGACGCCGTACTTCTGCAAGGAGCACGATCCGAAGTGCTTCGCGGTGGCGATGCCGATCGCCGAGAATCCGGCCGTGCGCCGTTTCCAGGATCTGGCGCGCGAGTTGAACGTGGTGCTCCCTTGCAGCGTCTACGAGCGCGCGGGCAATGCGTTCTATAACAGCGTCGCGATCATCGACGCGGACGGCTCACTGCTCGGCACCTATCGCAAGGCGCACATTCCCGAGAGCCCGGGCTATCACGAGAAGTTTTATTTCTCGCCGGGCGATACCGGCTTCAAGGTGTGGCCGACCCGCTTCGGCACCATTGGCGTGGCGATCTGCTGGGACCAGTGGTTCCCCGAGTCGGCGCGCGCAATGGCCGTGCAAGGCGCCGAGATCCTGTTCTATCCCACCGCCATCGGTTCGGAGCCGCAGGATTTGAGCATCGATTCGCGCGATCACTGGCAGCGCGCGATGCAAGGCCACGCCGCTTCCAACATCATGCCGCTGGTCGCGTCCAATCGCGTCGGCACTGAGAAAGGCGAGCATTGGACGGTGACCTACTACGGCTCCTCGTTCATAGCCGACCACACCGGCGCCATCGTGAAGCAGGCGGCCCGTGACAACGAGGCGGTGCTCACGGCGACCTTCGATCTGGATTGGATCCGCAACTATCGCAATGCCTGGGGCGTATTCCGCGATCGCCGGCCGGAGTTGTACGGACCGATCATGACGCTCGACGGTCAACAGCGCGCACGCTGATTTTCTATCTGCCAGGGGCCGCGCCTGTGCGCGGCCGAGAGCTATTTCATGCAAATTTTCGTTTCGTGTCCGCCGGGCGTCGCGGATCTGACGGCTGCGGAGCTGCGCAATTGCGGCGCGACCCAAACGCGCGAGTTCAAGCTGGGCGTGCAGGCTGAGGGCTCGCTCGAGGTCGCCTATCGCGCTTGCCTGTGGTCGCGAACGGCCAGCCGTGTGCTGTTGCCGCTCGGGTCATTTCCCGCGGCCACGCAAGATCAGCTGTATCAGGGCATCGCGAGTATCGATTGGCAGCAGCACATGAATCCGAAGGGCACGATCGCCATCGACTTCGGTGGCGCCTCCAGTGGCATCACGCATACGCATTTCGGCGCGCTCAAAACCAAGGACGCCATCGTCGATCAGTTTCGAGAGCGCACCGGCGAGCGGCCATCGGTGCAATTGGAACAACCGGACGTTCGTATCGATGTGCGACTCGATCGCGATCGAGCCACGGTCAGCCTCGATCTCTCGGGCGACAGCTTGCATCGCCGCGCCTACCGCGCGCGCGGTGTGGCGGCTCCATTGAAAGAGACTCTGGCGGCGGCGGTGTTGCTTCGCTGTGGTTGGCCTGCCATCGCGGAGGAGGGCGGCGATCTCGTCGATCCCATGTGCGGCTCTGGCACGCTGCCCATCGAAGCTGCGCTGATGGCGCTCGACATCGCGCCGGGCCTGCTTCGCAGCTACTTCGGTTTCATCGGCTGGCGTGGTCATGATCGCGCGTTGTGGGCGAAGCTCATCGAGGAGGCTCGAGCCCGACGCGAAGCCGCCGCGTCGAAGCGAATCACGCTGCGCGGCTACGACACCGATGCGCTCGCAGTTCGTGCCGCCATCGAAAACGTCGAGCGGGCCAGGTTGCGGGGCGTGGTTCACATCGAACGGCGCGATCTGGAACAGCTCACGCGACAGAGCGATGCGCCGACTGGATTGGTGGTCACCAATCCGCCGTATGGCGAGCGCATCGGCGAGCAGGAACGCTTGCAGGCGTTGTATCAAACATTGGGTGCGAAGCTGCGAGAGCATTTCGAAGGCTGGAAGGCGGCGGTGCTCACCGGCAATCCGCCATTGGCCAAGTCGGTGGGCATCAATGCACGCCGCACTCACACGCTGTTCAACGGCCGTATCGAGTGCCGGCTGCTGCGCTTCGATGTAACGCCGGGCGACTATGTCGGCGAGCGAAAGCCGCCGCCGGATGCGGCCGAGCTGCGCGAGCGGCCCGGTGCGCAAATGTTCGCCAATCGGCTGCGCAAGAATCTCAAAACCATGCAGGACTGGGCGCGCCGCGAAAACGTCGATTGTTTTCGCATCTATGACGCGGACATGCCTGAGTATGCATTCGCCATCGATCAATACGGCGATGGCGAAGGCGAGCGCTGGGTGGTGGTGCAGGAATATGCGCCGCCGAAAAGCATCGATCCGAAGGCTGCGCGCCAGCGACGCAACGAAGCGCTGGCCGTGATTCCGCACGAGCTGGCGATCGAGCCGGAACGTTTGTTCATTCGCGAGCGACGTCAGCAGAAGGAAGGCGCGCAGTACGAGAAGCTGGATAACGAGCGCGAGTATCAACTGGTGCGCGAGCAGCCCTATCGATTCGCGGTGAACTTCACCGATTATCTCGACACCGGTTTGTTTCTCGATCATCGGCTGACGCGACGCCTGGTGGGCGAAATGGCCCGAGGCAAGCGCTTTTTGAATCTGTTTGCTTATACAGGCACCGCGACCGTGTACGCGGCGGGCGGCGGTGCGACCTCCTCGACCACCGTCGATATGTCTCGCACCTATCTGGATTGGGCCAAGCGCAACCTGGCGTTGAACGATCTCGCCGGGCCGGAACACGGCTTCGTTCAGTCTGACTGTCTGGCATGGCTGAAAGAGCAACGAGACAAGTCGCGTCGGTGGGATCTGATGTTCATCGATCCGCCGACGCATTCGCGCTCCAAGCGCATGGAACAGGATTTCGACGTGCAGCGGGATCACGTGCAGCTGCTGAGCCTTGCTGCGCAGCTGCTGGCCCCGGGTGGCGTCATCGTGTTCTCGAACAATTACACGCGTTTTCGGCTGGACCGCGAGGGACTTGCAGCATTCGAAGTGGAAGACATCGGGCGACGCACGTTGCCGCGCGACTTCGAGCGCAACCCGCGCATCCATGCTTGTTATGTCCTGAAGCTACGCGACACGAGCGATGCAGTTGCAGGAGTTACTGAAGATTCTGCTGGTGGCGCGGGCCGGCACTGAACGGAAGACGCTCACCGTGCGTGTCCATCCATTCACCGGACGGTGTCGGCGGAGGTCAAACGCCGCGGCAAATGGAGCTTCGAAATGGTGATTGCTTGCGCTTTTCGGCGCGGAAAACCGCTAAATAGGGGTGAAGCTCATTGCCATGACAGGGCCGTTGCAGCACAATTGCGCCCGCGTTACAGCCCACCCTCTCCCCAAAATCCGTCGATTGTGAAGTGATTGTTATGAGCGGCGATCCGTTCCAGGTTCATTTTCATCCCAAACTGGGCGTGGTGATCTACGATCCCGTCGCGCAGATGGGGTTGGCGCGCGAGCAGATGCGCCTGTTCAAGGTTGGCTCGATGACTTCGAGCACCTTCATGCGCGGCATCGTCAGCAAGGATCTGAACGCCTGCACCGGGGACGCGGCCAGCCAGAGCGCCGGCGCCGTGGATACTTACCGGACTGCCCGCTCGGGCCGTCGCAAGCCGTACTGCGAACAGTGCCGTCGTCACTTCGGCTCGGTGGATTTCGGCGTTTGCAGCGATTGCAGCGGCATCCGTTGCACCTGTGGCACGTGTAGCTGCGTGTCCAGCTCGCGTCGTCGCAAGGCGGCTTGAGCCGTGCAGCTGCGCATCGGCGCAGCTTGATGAGATAATCGAAAAGGCGCCGCTCGCGGCGCCTTTTTTCACATATGAACATCTTTCGCGTTTTCACCATCGAAGCGGCGCACCGCCTGCCCAACGTGCCGGCGGGCCACAAGTGCGCGCGCCTGCACGGCCATTCGTTTCGCATCGTGCTGCACTTGCGCGGCGAGGTGGATGCCACGTCGGGCTGGGTGATGGACTTCGCCGATGTGAAGGCGGCGTTCCAGCCGATTTACGATCGGCTCGATCATCACTACTTGAACGAGATCCCCGGGTTGGAGAATCCCACCAGCGAGAATCTGGCGCGCTGGGTGTGGCAGCAGGCCAAGGCGGTGTTGCCGTTATTGGATAAGGTGGTGATTCACGAGACTTGCACGAGTGGCTGCGAGTATCGCGGGGACTGACCGGGTAGCTCAGCTCGTCTCGGGGCTCAGGCTTGGGCTTGGGTGAATGAGGCGAAGGTCGTCTGGATGTCGGTGAGGCTCACCGGCTTGACCAGGTGGGCTTCGAAGCCGGAGTCGGCGGAGCGTTGCTTGTCGGCGGCGAGGCCGTAGCCGGTGATGGCGATCAGGCGGGCCTGGGGGATCATGGATTTCAGGCGGCGAGCCACTTCGAAGCCGTCCATCTCGGGCAAGCCAATATCCAGCAGCACGAACTGCGGGTCGAACGTCGCAGCCTGCGTCAGCGCGTCGGCGCTGGAGTAGGCGGTGAGCGTCACGTGCTCTTCGAGCTGCAGTAACAAGGCCAGCGAATCGGCCGCATCCCGGTTGTCGTCGACGATCAGCACACGAGCGGAGTTTCCGTTCGCGTTCGCGGCTGCCGGTGTAGCGTCGACCATGGCCACTGCCAGCGGCATGCGGAGGGTGAACGTAGAGCCGCGATCCACGCCGGGGCTGGTGCCACTGACGCTGCCGCCTTGCATCTCCATGAGCATGCGGCAAACAGCCAGTCCGATCCCCAGGCCACCGAGCGAGCGATCGAGCGAGCGCTCGCCTTGCACGAAGAGCTCGAACATCCGGGGAATGAGCTCCGCTGGCATGCCGATGCCGGTATCGCTGATCTCGACGACGGCAGCGCCATCTTCAGCGAATCCCCGCAGCCGAATCTCACCGCCCGGCTCCGTATATTTCGCCGCGTTGGTCAGCAGGTTCGCGATGCATTGAGCGAGCCGCACCTTGTCCGCATCGACCCAGAGAGGCTCGGCGCACAGCCCCAACGTGAGCCGATGTTGTTTCTCTTGAATCAGTGGCTGCGTGGTTTCGAGCGCCAGGTCGATGCACGACTGCATCGTGAGCCGTTCGCGATTGATCTCGATGCGGCCGCGAGTGATGCGAGAAACGTCAAGCAAGTCGTCCAGCAACCGGCCGAGGTGGCGGATCTGCCGATCCACGATGCCGACCAGCGCCTGCTCTTTCTCTTGGCGCACCAGGCGTGACAAAGCCTGCGCCGCATTGCCGATGGCCGCGGCGGGATTGCGCAATTCGTGGCTCAGCATGGCCAGGAACTCGTCCTTGCGCTCGCTGGCCTCACGGAAGCGAGCTTCGCTTTCCCGCAGCAGCCGCTCGGCCTTGCGTTGCTCGGTGATATTGCTGCCCGAGCTGACGACGCAGTCGCTGCCCATGGCGAACAGGGTCACGGAAAAATCCTGATCGCCGTAGATCGTTTCGTAGCGAACCGTCTGGCGTGTTTCGACCGCCTGCAAGCACCGGCCGTGAAAAGCAGCTATCTGTTCTGGCTGCAGCAGCTGTGAGACACGACGACCCAGTGCTTCCTGTCGCGACAGCCCGAACAGTCGAAGGGCGTTCGTGTTCGCGTCTCTGAAGCCCCAGTCGCTGATTGCGCCGTTCTCATCGCGCACAGCCTGCAGCACCGTGAACAGCTCAGTGGGATGCTCGAAGATGGCGTGCAGTTGCTCATCACGCTCGGCAAGCGCGCTGGCGTAGCGCGTTTCTATTTCAGTGCGAGCGCGGGTCAGCGATGTATTCAGCGCTTCGAGATGCCGACGGCGCTCGTGCAGTTCCACCAGCACCATCACTTTGGTGCGCAGGATCTCCGGCACGACTGGCACGGAGATGTAGTCGATGGCGCCGACCTCGTAACCTTTGAGCTGATCGAGGTTGGAGATATTGATGCCGGTCACAAAGATGATCGGCGTGCGCTCCCAGCGCGGGTGTTCGCGAATCATGCGCGCGGTTTCGAAGCCGTCCATGTCCGGCATGTTCACGTCCAGCAGGATCAGCGCGAATTCCTTGATCAGCAGCTGTTTGAGCGCTTCCCGGCCGGACGATGCACGAACGCATTCGATGTCCAGGCCGGCAAGGATGGCCTCGTACGTGAGCAGTCGCGCCGGCTGGTCGTCGACCAGCAGAACTCCCACGCGCGGCTTGCCAGGTTCGGTCTGCGCAGCAGGTTCAGCACCGGACGCGGTCGATGTCGCCGGAGCCTTGTCTGTCGCCTGTTTCATTGACGCACTTAAAATTCACCGACAGCCGAGGGCGGCCGCCAATCTGTTCTTGGGCGTGGGAGGTCTCGGCCTGCCAGACCTGCCGAGCGCATTTGTGGGAATGCGTGTAAAAAGGCGGAAGTTCCGCCGGCGCCTGAAAACTAGAGCAGATCCCGAGCTCGATACCAGAGCATGGCCAACACCAGGGCCGGCATCCTGAGAAACTGGCCTCCGGGGAAGTTCCTATGGCTGATCCGGGTGAACAGATCGAAGCGTTCAGCCTGCCCGGCGATGGCTTCAGCGGCCAGGCGGCCCGCGATGCCGGTCAATGCGATGCCATGCCCGGAGAAGCCCTGCAGATAGTAAATATGAGGAGCGATACGCCCGAAGTCCGGCGCGCGGTTCATCGTGATGTCAACATAA
This sequence comes from Steroidobacter gossypii, assembly GCF_016801985.1. GTDB lineage: Bacteria > Pseudomonadota > Gammaproteobacteria > Steroidobacterales > Steroidobacteraceae > Steroidobacter > Steroidobacter gossypii. The sequence continues at coordinate 125,785 of NZ_JAEVLS010000006.1, forward strand.
CCTCCCCACGCATACTCGATCCGCACATCCGCCAGCTGCGGAAACACTTTCAGCATGCGCTTGCGGGTGGCGTTCGACGTGTTGAAGGGATCCAGCCCCGAATAGCTCACGCGCCCGCCGAACAGCAGGCGGTGGTCCGCCGAGCGTCGAAAGTAATCGAGCACGAAATTGATGTCGGTGACGGCGATGTTCTTGCGCATCAATCGATGCATGCGCGCTTCGCCCAGCGGCTCTGTGGCCACGATGTATGTGCCCACCGGCATGATGCGCGATCGGAGTGAGGGCACCAGCGTATTCAGATAGGCGTTCCCACAAAGCACGACGAACTTCGCCCGCACTCTGCCGCCCGCGGTGGTGACCACTGCGGGTTGGTCGTGAGTGATGTTCGTGACTAACGAACGTTCGTGGATCGTCACGCCAGCTGCACTGGCGGCCGCTGCGAGACCGAGGGTGTAGTTCAGTGGATGCAAATGGCCGCTGCCGTGGTCGTACAGGCCCGCTATATAGCGCCTAGTCTCCAGTAGCGATTCGACCTTGTCGCGCTCCATGAATTCAAGTTGGGTGTAGCCGTATGTTTGCTCCGCTTCGCGCTGTTCGTGCAGCAGGTCCGCACGCTGGCGCGGTTTGATGGCGACGTGCATCTGGCCCCAATGCAAATCGCATTCGATATCGTACTTCGCGACTCGGTCGCGGATCAGCTGCAACCCTTCCAGCGAGATGTCCCACATTCGCCTGGCGTTCTGCGCGCCGACCTGTTGCACGAGTTTCTGTTGGCCGCTCGCGAAACCGGCGATGGCCTGGCCGCCACTGCGGCCCGAGGCGCCCCAGCCGACCCGCTGCGCTTCGAGCAGCACGACTTTATAGCCGCGCTCAGCCAGCTCCAGCGCGGTCGAGCAGCCGGCGATGCCGCCGCCGATGACGCAAACGTCCGCTGTCTGATCGCCGCGCAGGGGCGGATGCTCGGGCGCGGGGTTGGCCGAGGCTGCGTAATAAGAGACCGCTTGGTTGGGATCTGTCGTCAAATCAGGCTCCGATGGCTTGGCCCGCGTGGGATGCGGCCAAATTTCGAGCCGACAAGCTAGGGCGGCTTACGGTTTTGCGCAACTCTGCGTCTATCTTGTCGATGGGCGCCGTTGACGCGCGCCATGCGCACGCCTGTTTAGAATCGGCTGACTGGCATAGGACTGAATGCATGCTCAAAAGTGCTCTGATCACCGTACTGGTTTCGCTCGGCACGGCCTCCGCCAGCACGCTGCCGCTGACTACACCGCGCCACGTCGGGTTCGAGACCGATGAGGGCACGTGGATGGCGCCGGACATCTCGCCCGACGGCAAGAGCATTCTGTTCGACCTGCTGGGCGACATCTACGCGCTGGACGCCGCGGGCGGTCGGGCTCGGCCGCTGTTGTCAGGGACCGCGTTCGAGGCGAACCCGGTGTTCTCGCCTGATGGCAAGCAGTTCGCGTTCGTCAGTGACCGTTCCGGCGCCAACAATCTTTGGATCGCGAATGTGGATGGCAGCGATCCGCGGCAGATTTCGCAAGACGAGGGCGCTGTGCTGTGGACGTCGCCGAGCTGGTCGCCGGATGGCGAGTATGTGTACGCATCGCGGATGACGCACTCGACGCTGGCGTTCGAAGTGTTCATGTTCAACAAGCACGGTGGCAGGGGCACGCAAGTCACCAAGGCGCGGCCGTCCGGCTCCGAGGACTTCGACAATCGCCGCAATGTGCTCGGCGCCGTGGTTTCGCCCGATGGTCGATATCTTTATTTCGCCTCGAAGATCGGCACGACCTGGTCGGACAAAGAGCCGCCACAGTGGTCGATCACTCGTCGCGACCTGCGTAACGGTCAGGATCACCAAATCATCCAGTCGCACGGCGAGGCCATGCAGCCGGCCTTGTCTCACGATGGTCGCCGGCTCGTGTACGCCAGCCGGTATCAGAATGACACGGGTTTGCGTATCCGCGATTTGAGTTCGGGGGACGATCAGTGGCTGTTGTATCCCATCGATGATGATGGGCATAACGGCGGTTATTACGCGAACTTGCTGCCTCGCTATACCTTCACGTCGGATGATCGAGCGCTGATTCTCAGCTCCGGCGGCAAGCTGCAGCGCTTGTCCCTGGTGGACCGCTCGCTAACGGACATTCCGTTCACGGCGCAGGTGGAGCTCGACATCGGGCCGCAGACCCGGGTCGAGCAGCGTGAAGAGACCGGGCCGGTTCGCGTGCGCGTGATCCAGCGGCCACGACAATCGCCGGACGGGCGCTCGGTGGTGTTCTCGGCACTAGGACAGTTGTATCTGCTCGATCTGCAGCCGGGCGCCAAGCCGCGAGCGCTGGGAGCAGGATATCAACCCTCATGGTCGGCTGATGGTCGTTCGATCGCGTTCGTCACCTGGAGCGCGCGCGATGGTGGGCATGTTTGGAGTATGGCTGCTCGCGGTCGGAGCGCGCCGAAACAACTCACTAACGTGTCGGCGTATTACACGGAGCCGGTGTTCGCGCCGGACGGCAAGAGCGTGCTGGCGTTGCGGGCGAGTCACTATGATCGTTTGCGTGCGTCTTCTGAAATCGATCCAAGCCGCGCGACGGACATTATTCGTTTGCCGGCGGCGGGCGGCGAGGCTCATCTCGTGGCGCATGCTTATGGCGCACGGTTGCTCGACTTCGGTAGCGAGCCGGATCTGATTCGTTTCTATTCTCCGGAAGGCGTGAAAACGCTGCGGCTCGATGAGCCTTCGGCAGAGCCGCGGCGAGTCGTGGTGATCGAGGCTCGACACCCTTCTCAGTACGTCGAGTCGGCGCGGCCGGCGGAGGAGGTGCGGTTGAGTCCGGATGGGCGCTGGGCTTTGGCTAGAACGGCGTCGCAGCTCTATCTGGTTTCGGTGCCGCCGTCGATGACCGCTGATCCGCCAGTCGTGAATCTGAAGGCGCCGTCGACTCGGGTTGTGAAGCTCACTTCAGTCGGCGCTGATTATTTTGCGTGGGCCGATGGCGGGCGGACCATTACGTGGTCGGTGGGTGCGTCGTTCCGGCGTGTTCCTTTGAGTGCTCTTGCCGATGCGGAAAAGACTGCGGAGCGCTTCGATGCCGTGGTCGAGGTCGGTCGTGACATTCCGGAGGGTTCGGTCGTGCTTCGAGGCGCGACGGTGATCACCATGCGCGGCGATGAAGTCCTGCGCAACGCAGATGTTGTGGTTGTGAACAACAAGATCGTCGGTGTGGGCGCGCAGGGCAGCGTCGATGTGCCGGAGGGCGCTGTGGTGCGCGACGTTTCTGGCAAGTACATCGTTCCGGGCTTCATCGATACACATGCACATTGGGCGGAGATGCGGCGCGACATCCTGGAGCCGAATCAGTGGCCGTTCCTGGCGAATCTTGCGTACGGCGTTACGTCGGGGCTCGACGTGCAGCCGTTCACCGTGGATGTGTTCGGGTATCAGGACATGATCGATGCCGGGCTGATGCTCGGGCCCCGTGCGTATTCCACTGGGCCGGGTGTGTTCGTCAACAGCGAAATCAATTCCGAAGCGGATGCGCGCAATGTATTGACGCGCTATCGCGACTACTACCGTACGCGCAACATCAAGTCGTACATGGTGGGTGGGCGTAAGGAGCGGCAGTTCATGATCCAAGGCGCGAGTGCGCTCGGCATGATGCCAACGACGGAGGGTGCGTCGGATTTGCACCTGAATCTCACTCATGCGTTGGATGGGTTCGCGGGTAACGAACATGCGTTGCCTGTTTCGCCGTTGCGCAAGGATGTCGTCGAGTTGTTCGCCAAGAGTCGGATTGCGTACACGCCGACGATCAGTGTGTTGTACGGCGGCAGGCCGGCGCTTTATGAAATGACCATTCGTCATGTGCCGCAGGCGGACGCGAAGGTGCGGAGGTTCATGCCTCCAGGTGTGCTCGATGTGAAGACGCGCACCGTGAAGTGGTCACGCCCTGAAGATCAAACTTACGCGTCGTTCGCGGCGGATGCGGTGGCGATTCAGCGTGCGGGTGGTTTGGTTGGCATGGGGAGTCATGGGGAGATGCAGGGCATCGGATATCACTGGGAGCTCGAGGCTTACGCTTCCGGCGGTGCGACTCCACATGAGGTGCTGCGGGCGGCGACGATCGGGTCAGCGGAAGTGATTGGGCGGGCTGGGGCGCTCGGTAGTCTCGAGGTGGGTAAGTTTGCGGACCTGCTCGTTTTGGATCGGAATCCGCTGGTTGATGTGACCAATACGGTTTCGCTGAGTTTGGTCATGAAGAACGGCCGCCTTTACGATGCGAACACACTCGATGAGGTTTGGCCGCGGCAGAAGGCGCTAGAGGCGCAGTGGTTTTGGAACGAGGCGCCGCCTCGCCGTTGAGCGGAAGACTCACCCTCTGACCCCTCCCGTGAACGGGCCGTGAACGGGAGGGGCTACCTGACTTTTCTCCCTGCGGGAGACGGGCTTTACGGAGTGATGATCCGGTAGAACCCTCAGCACGTGCGCGCGTACCACGCGTACTCGAGGGGAGAGACGTGAGACTCGAAGGCCTGTAGTTCGCCGCGGCGAGTAGTGACGAAAAGCTTGTGAAACTTCTCGCCGAGGTACTCGCGCATGACATTGCTCGCTTCTAGCTTCGAAGCGGCCTCAGGCCAGGTGATGGGAAGCGTGGTGACTGCGTTTCGATAGGGGTTGCCGGTCACGGGAGGGCCGGGGTCGAGTCGCAGGTCGAGGCCGTGATGTATGCCGGCGAGAACAGCGGCGGTGAGTAGATAAGGGTTCACGTCCGCCCCAGCCACTCGATGTTCGATACGTCGGTTCTCCGGGCTGCTGGCAGGAATTCGCAAAGCGACGCCGCGGTTGTTCACTGCCCAATTGGCATTCAAAGGAACATACGCCTCCGATCGATAGCGACGATATGAGTTCGCCGTCGGGGCGAAAATGAACATCGCGTCCGCCATGGTCGCCGCCAGCCCACCGATGGCGTGCTTCAACTGTTCGCTGCCCGTCGCCTCATCGGCAGCAAAAATATTCCGACCGTGCCGATCCAGCATGCTCACGTGAATGTGAGCTCCGCTGCCCGCCATATCCATGTAAGGCTTGGGCATGAACGTCGCCTCCATGCCGTGGCGTGCCGCGACTCCCCGCACCAGTCGCTTGAAACGAATCGCCTGATCGCAGGCGAGCAGAGCATCCGACGTATGCTGAAGATTCACTTCGAACTGGCCGGGCCCGTACTCCGCCAGCGCCGTGCCCGCCGGAATCTGCTGGGCCTCGCAAGCGCTGGAGATCTCCGCGAGCACCGCCGAGTACTCGTTCAGATCCGCCATGGAGTTGATCTGCGTCTGATATTCGCGGCGCCCGGTCTGTGGCAACCGAGGCGGTTGCGCACGCCCGTCGACAGTGCGCTCCGGATCGAGCAGGTAGAACTCGAGCTCGATGGCCACGACGGGCGTCAGCCCGAGCGAGTGAAAGCGATTCAACACTGAGGCCAACACATGACGCGGGTCCCCGTAGAACGGCGAGCCGTCGTGATCGATCATCGACACCTGGATCTGTGCGACGCCTTCGCCGTCACGCCAGGGTACGGGCACCAGCGTGCCCTCGATCGGCAGACAGCGACGATCCGCATCGCCTTCATCGAAGCCGAGGCCGGTTTCCTGAATCGTGCCGCCGAGCACGTCGAGCGCGAACATCGAGCCCGGCAGCAGAAAGCTGCCGCGGTACATACTCGGCAACTCGGCGATGGTCACGCGCTTGCCGCGAGGGATTCCGCACAAGTCGGCGAGTAGCACATCGACAAAGCGCGTTTCGGGATGGCGCAGCTTGAAGGCAGTCAGCTGCACGGAGTGGTCAGTGACCGCCATAAGGGATTCCCTGTTTAAGATTTGGGTGCGCCCGGCGCCTCACTGACGGGCCCGGCGCACAGCCAGGATAGCCACTGCGGGCTAGGGGCGGCAAGCGGACAACGTGCGATGCGGCGGATGCAAGCTATTGAAGTGACTATATTTCCGCCTCATCCTACATTCGCGGACGGGCGGCCCAGCCACGGATGTGCTTAAATGCCGGCACGCGACCAGGCTGCTGAACTGGCTCGTCGTTAAAGATCTTAAACGTGTCAACGCGTAGGCCTCTTATCGGGATTCCGGCGGACAGGCGTCTGTTGGGCCACCATTACTTCCACTGCGTCGGCGAGAAATACATCGCCGCGGTGGCTGAAGGCGCTCAGGCCGTCCCTGTCTTGATTCCGTCGCTGGGCGAGGGCCTGCAAGCGCGTGAGCTGCTGGCGGACTTCGACGGCATCCTGTTGACCGGCAGCCCGTCGAATGTCGAGCCGCATCGATACAACGGTCCGGCCAGCGCGCCGGGCACCTTGCACGACGCCTGGCGGGACGCAACCACGCTGCCGATGATCCCGCAGGTGATCGAGGCAGGGCTGCCGCTGCTCGCCATCTGTCGGGGCTTTCAGGAGATGAATGTCGCGTTCGGCGGCACCCTCTGGCAAAAGCTGCACGAGGTGCAGGGCTATCGCGATCATCGCGAAGATCTCGAAGCGCCGCTCGATGAGCAGTACGGGCCGGCGCACGACATCGAGCTGGCTCCGGATGGCCTGCTCGCACGGCTGTCGGGCGAGCGGCGGCTGACAGTGAATTCGCTGCACTCGCAGGGAGTGCAGACCCTGGGCGCCGGCCTCGCGGTCGAGGCGCGCGCTCCGGACGGAGTGATCGAGGCATTTCGGGTGGCGGACGCGCCGTCATTCGCGCTCGGGCTGCAGTGGCATCCCGAGTGGAAGTTCAAAGACAACTCTTTTTCGCGCGCGCTGTTCGCCGCTTTTGGCGAAGCTGCACGCGAGCGTGCCCTACAACGGGCCAAGGTCAGGTGATTCCAATGAGCACCATCCAACAATTCTTTAAAGAACATGGCATCTCGGAGTGCGAGGCCATCATTCCCGACATGGCCGGCGTACCACGCGGGAAGGTGATGCCCGCGGCGAAGTTCGCCGAGGAAGAAGGCATGCGCCTGCCCGAGAGCATCTTCCTGCAGACCGTCACCGGCGAATATCCCGATGACGAGCGCGCCATCAGCCCGTCGGAAATCGACGTGGTGATGAAGGCCGATCCGACCAGCATTCGCGTCGTGCCGTGGGCGGCCGAGCCCACCGCGCAGGTGATCCACGACAGTTTTTATTCCGATGGCCGGCCCGTGACGATGGCGCCGCGTTACGTGCTTCAACACGTGCTGGAGCTGTATGCGCAGCACGGCTGGGATCCGGTGGTCGCGCCCGAGCTGGAGTTCTATCTCATCGAGCCGAACACCGACTCCGACTATCCGTTGAAGCCGCCGATCGGCCGTTCCGGTCGTCCGGAAATCGGCCGCCAGTCGTACTCGATCGCGGCGGTCAACGAGTTCGATCCGCTGTTCGACGACATGTATGCATTCTGCGAGGCGCAGGACATCGAGATCGATACCCTGATCCACGAGGACGGCGCCGCGCAGATGGAAATCAATCTGCTGCATGGAAACGCGATGTCGCTCGCCGACCAGGTGTTCCTGTTCAAGCGTACGGCGCGCGAAGCGGCGCTCCGTCACAAGATGTATGCGACCTTCATGGCCAAGCCGATGGCGCGCGAGCCGGGCAGCGCCATGCATATCCACCAGAGCATCATCGATCGTCGCACCGGCAACAACGTGTTCAGCGACGCCGAAGGGCGGCCGTCGCCGCTGTTCTTTTCTCATATCGCGGGCCTGCAGAAGTATCTGCCGGCGGCGATGTCGCTGTTCGCGCCGAACGTGAATTCCTATCGGCGCATCACGCGGCACTATTCCGCACCGATCAATACACAATGGGGCTATGACAACCGCACCGCTGGACTACGTGTGCCGGTATCGAACCCCAAGAATCGACGCGTCGAAAACCGGATCGCCGGCGCCGACGCCAACCCGTATCTGGCGATCGCTGCGTCGCTGGCGTGCGGCTATCTCGGCATGGTCGAAGGGCTGAAGCCGAGCGAGCCCATTACCGGCAGCGCTTACGATCTGCCGTTCTCGCTCCCCCGCAACATCGAGGACTCGCTGCGGCTGTTGCGGGAGTGCCGGCCGCTGATCGAAATGCTGAGCGAGCGCTTCGTGATCGCCTATGCGGCCGTGAAAGAGAACGAATACGAAACCTTTTTGCAGGTCATCAGCTCGTGGGAACGCGAGCACCTGCTGCTGAACGTTTGAGGCGAGCGGCGAGCCTGCTCGTAAACAACATGACTTATTCCCGTCGATTTCGCTAACCCATCCACAACGCTCGTTTCGCACCATCATGGCGTCGTCAATTCCCGAGCGCAGCACTGCCGAGTGGCAGGCGCTCGATGCAGCCCATTACATTCATCCGTTCACGGACCACGCGGCACTGAGCAAGAAGGGCACGCGAGTCATCACTCGCGCCGAAGGCGTTTACTTATATGAGTCGGACGGCCGTCGCATTCTCGATGGCATGTCCGGCTTGTGGTGCGTGAATCTCGGCTACGGTCGGCGTGAGCTGGCCGATGCCGCTTACCGGCAGATGCAGGAGCTGCCGTACTACAACAGCTTCTTTCAGGTGGCGCATCCGCCGGCAATAGAGCTGGCGCGGCTGCTGTCCGAAGTCACTCCGCCGCAGTTCAAGCACGTGTTCTTCACCGGGTCGGGTTCGGAAGCGAACGACACGGTGGTGCGCACCGTGCGTCATTACTGGAGCGTGCTCGGCCAGCCGCAACGTACGGTCATCATCAGCCGGCACAACGCGTATCACGGCAGCACCATGGCCGGCGCCAGCCTCGGCGGCATGAAGCCCATGCATCAGCAGGGCGGCTTGCCTATTCCGGGCATCGTGCACATCCGGCAGCCGTACTGGTTCGGCGAAGGCGGTGATCTGTCGCCCGAAGAGTTCGGCCTGGTAGCGGCGCGCGCGCTGGAAGAAAAGATTCTCGAACTCGGCCCGGACACCGTCGCTGCATTCATCGGCGAGCCCATTCAGGGCGCCGGCGGCGTGATCATCCCGCCCCCGACGTACTGGCCCGAGATCCAGCGCATCGTGGACAAGTACGGCATCCTGCTGGTGGCGGACGAAGTCATCTGCGGCTTCGGGCGCACCGGCCGCTGGTTCGGCTCCGAGTACTTCGGCATTCGTCCCGATCTCATGCCCATCGCCAAGGGGCTGTCCTCGGGCTATCTGCCCATCGGCGGCGTGATGGTCGGCGACCGGGTCGCGGCGGTCATGACCGATCAGGCGGGCGAGTTCCATCACGGCTTCACTTATTCCGGCCATCCTGTCGCCTGCGCAGTGGCCTGCACCGCCATCAACATCCTGCGCGACGAGCGGATCGTCGCACGCGTTGCAGATGACCTTGCACCCTACTTGCAGCAGCGCTGGCAGGAACTGGCGTCCCATCCTCTGGTCGGCGAGGCCCGCATCGTCGGCTTGATCGGCGCGCTCGAGCTGGTGAAGGACAAAGCCAGCCGCCAGAGCTTCCCGGATCCGGGCGAGGTCGGCCTGCTGTGCCGGGATCTGTGCATCGCCAACGGGCTGGTCATGAGAGCGGTGCGAGACACCATGATCATTGCACCGCCTTTGGTCATCACGCACGCGCAGATCGACGAGCTGGTGGAAAAGGCCCGCCTCGCGTTGGATCAGACCCTGGAGCAACTGCACCGTCAGGGTAGGTTATAGCCGCTGCCCCTGCTTCTGCGATACGCTCTTTCTTTCCACTTCGCGGGGAGAATTCCTGATGAGTAGGGCGTTGAACAGTTCCGTGCGCGCCGGGCTTGCCGTCGCCTCGATTGCGCTCGCCGTCGCGGCCTGCGGCAAGAAGGAAGAAGCACAGCAGTCGCAAGCGCCTGGCGCTGCCGCCGCCGAGGAGAAGATCCTCCACGTCTACAACTGGTCGGACTACATCGCCGAAGACACCATCAAGAACTTCGAAGCGCAGACCGGCATCAAGGTCACCTACGACGTCTTCGACTCCAACGACATGCTCGAGACGCGCCTGCTGGCGGGCAACTCCGGCTTCGACGTGGTGGTGCCGTCGGCTTCGTTCCTGGAGCGCCAGATCAAGGCCGGCGTGTTCCAGAAGCTGGACAAGAGCCAGATCCCCAACCTGCAGCACATGGATCCGGACATTCAGCAGCGCGTCGCGCTCCACGACCCGAACAACGAGCATTCGGTGACTTACCTGTGGGGCACCACGGGCATCGGCTACAACGTCGATAAAGTGAAAAAAATCTTAGGGGATAAACCGCTCGACTCCTGGAATCAGATTTTCGATCCCAAGGAAATCGCCAGATTCAAGGACTGCGGCGTGTCGGTGCTGGACGCGCCGGATGAAATCCTGAAGGTGGTGCTGCAGTGGATGGGCCGCGATCCCAACAGCCAGAAGGACGAGGATCTGACCGCTGCGGCCGAGAAGCTGCAACAGATCCGCCCGTACATCCGCAAGATCCATTCCTCGCAGTACATCGACGATCTGGCCAATGGCGAGCTGTGCGTCTCGATCGGCTGGAGCGGCGACATCCTGCAGGCGCGCGACCGCGCCGAGGAGGCCGGGCAGGGCGTGAAGGTGGCCTATTCGATTCCGAAGGAAGGCACCATCGTGTGGTTCGACATGCTGGCCATCCCCGCCGACGCCAAGCACCCGAAGAACGCGCATGCCTTCATCAACTATCTGATGGAGCCGCAGGTGGCCGCCAACAACACCAACTTCGTGAACTACGCCAACGCCAATGCCGCCTCGTTCGGCATGGTCAACGACGAGGTGAAGAACGATCCGGGCGTGTATCCGACGCCGGAGGTGAAGGCCAAGCTGTTCCCCTCGCTGGCCTATAACGAGCAGGCCACCGCCACCATGGCGCGCCTGTGGCAGAAGTTCACGACCGGCCAGTAGCGCAAGGTCTCTCGATACGACATGGCCACGAATGCGCGGCCCCAGCAACAGCTTGCGGTCTGGAACGATCCGCAAGCTGTTCCTTACGTGCACATCGATCGCGTCACCAAGAAGTTCGGCGACTTCGTTGCGGTCAACAACGTCTCGCTGAAGATCTATAAAAAGGAGCTGTTCTGCCTGCTCGGCGGCTCGGGCTGCGGCAAGACCACGCTGCTGCGCATGCTGGCGGGCTTCGAAGAGCCCACCAGCGGCAAGATCTTCATCGATGGCGTGGACATGACCAACATCCCGCCGTACGAGCGCCCGGTGAACATGATGTTCCAGTCGTATGCGCTGTTTCCGCATATGACGGTGGAGCAGAACGTCGCGTTCGGCCTGAAACAGGACGGCGTTGCCAAGCACGAGATCCGCACGCGCGTCGATGACATGCTCAAGCTGGTGCGGCTCCAGCAGTTCGCCCAGCGCAAACCCCATCAGCTCTCCGGCGGTCAACGTCAGCGCGTGGCACTGGCGCGCTCGTTGGTGAAGCGGCCGAAGTTGCTGCTGCTCGACGAGCCGCTCGGCGCGCTGGATAAGAAGCTGCGAGAGCACACCCAGTTCGAGCTGGTGAATCTGCAGGAGCAGCTCGGCGTGACGTTCGTGGTCGTGACGCACGACCAGGAAGAGGCGATGACGCTGTCGACGCGCATCGGCGTGATGAATGCCGGCGAGATCATTCAGGTCGGCACGCCCAAGGACATCTACGAGTATCCGAACAGCAAGTTCGTCGCCGAGTTCATCGGCAACGTGAACATGTTCGAGGGTCGGCTGATCGAAGACGAGCCGGATCACGTGCGCATCGACTCAGCGGAGCTGGGCGGCACGATTTTCGTCGATCACGGCGTGAGCTCGGCGCCGGATGCGGTGGTGGCGGCGGCGATTCGTCCGGAGAAGATCATCATCTCGCTCGAGAGGCCGGAGCAGGCGGACAACGTCGCGCAGGGCATCGTCAAGGAGATCGCGTACCTGGGCGACATGTCCGTGTACCTGGTGCAGCTGGCCTCCGGCAAGGTGGTGCGAATCACCCAGCCCAACACTTACCGGCATGCCGAGGCTTCCATCACCTGGGATCAGACGGTGTACTTGAGCTGGCATGCCTCCAGCCCAGTGGTGCTTAGCGAATGAACGCGCGCGCGGAAGCGCCTCGTCGCCATCGCCAGAGCGCTGGAGTTCAGCTCATCCTGGATTTCCTGCAGCGCTTGCCGCCGTATCGCTGGACGCAGGCGCGGCTGGTGCGTTGGGGGCTCACGGGCCGCACGCTGGTGACGGCGGTGCCGTACTTCTGGCTGCTGCTGTTCTTCCTGGTTCCGTTCATCATCGTTCTGAAGATTTCGTTCGCCGAAGCGCGCATCGGCATTCCACCGTACTCGCCGCTGCTGAACTGGGTGGACGGCAGCCTGGCGCAGATCCGGCTCAACTTCGCAACCTTCCAGAACATGATTCAGGACAGCCTCTACTGGAAGGCGTACCTGAACTCGATCAAGGTGGCCGCCGTCTCGACGCTGTTCTGTCTGCTGATCGGCTATCCCATGGCGTACGCCATCGCGCGGGCGCAATCCACCTGGCGTCACATCTTGTTGATGATGGTGATCCTGCCGTTCTGGACGTCCTTTCTGCTGCGCGTGTATGCGTGGATCGGCATCTTGAAGAACAACGGGCTCATCAACAATTTCTTGATGTGGACTGGCCTGATCGAGCAGCCCATCGTGATGCTGCAGACCGATTTCGCCATCTATGTCGGCATCGTGTATTCGTACCTGCCGTTCATGATCCTGCCGCTGTACTCGAACCTGGAAAAGATGGACCTGACCTTGCTCGAGGCCGCGGCCGATCTCGGCGCCAAGCCGTTCAAGACTTTTCTCACCATCACTCTGCCGCTGTCGATGCCGGGCATCGTGGCGGGTTCCATGCTGGTGTTCATTCCGGCGGTGGGCGAGTTCGTGATCCCCGAGCTGCTCGGCCCGTCCGATTCTTTGATGATCGGCAAGGTGCTGTGGCAGGTGTTTTTCACCAAGCGTGACTGGCCGGCCGCGTGCGCCGTGGCGATCGCATTGCTGTTGCTGCTGGTGATCCCGATCGTGATGCTACAGCGAGCGCAGGCCGCTGAAGCTCGCGGAGCGCATCGATGAAACAGTCATCGACGTTTCGCCTGTCAGTGCTCGTGTTCGGGTTCGCGTTCCTGTACATCCCGATCCTGTCGCTGATCGTCTATTCGTTCAATAAGTCGCGGCTGGTGACGGTGTGGGGAGGATTCTCGACCCAGTGGTACGGCCGACTGCTGGACAACGATCAGATTCTCGACGCCGCGTGGCTGTCGTTGAAAATCGCTGCGATCAACGCGACAGGCGCGGTGATCCTCGGCACGCTGGCGGGGCTGGCGTTGGCGCGCTTCGGCAAGTTCCGCGGCCGGACCTTGCTCTCCGGCATGACGACTGCGCCGCTGGTCATGCCCGAGGTCATTACCGGCCTGTCGTTGCTGATGTTGTTCGTGGTGATGGAAGCGATGTTCGGTTGGCCGGCTGGCCGCGGCGTCACCACCGTGACCATCGCGCACATGACGCTAACGCTCGCGTATGTCACTGTTATCGTGCAGTCGCGGTTGTCGACGCTGGACGATTCGCTCGAAGAAGCGGCGATGGATCTGGGCGCGCGGCCGTCCAAGATTTTCTTTGTGATCACGCTGCCCATCATCGCGCCGGCGCTGATCTCCGGCTGGCTGTTGTCGTTCACCATCTCGCTGGACGACCTGGTGATTGCAAGCTTCGTGTCCGGCCCGGGGTCCAGCACTTTGCCCATGGTGATCTTTTCCAAAGTGCGCATGGGCGTCAGCCCGGACATCAACGCGCTCGCGTCCATCATCGTGCTGCTGGTCACCATCGGTGTGATCACGGCCGGTATTTTCCTGGCGCGGCAGGAAAAACGCCGGCAGCGCGACATGCAGATGGCCGCGGCTGCCAAGTAACGGGCGCACTCGCGCCTGGCGCGAGATGCCCGAGATCAAGTTGGGGGCGGGATGAACATCCGATCCAAGCTGCCGCACGTCGGCACCACCATTTTCACCGTGATGACCAATCGCGCCCGCGAGCTGGGCGCGATCAATCTGGCGCAGGGATTCCCCGATTACGACGCGCCGGCCAAGCTCAAAGATTTGCTCGCGTATCACGTGGCTGCCGGTCACAACCAGTACGCGCCCATGATCGGCGTTGCCGAGTTGCGCGAGCAGATCGCGTTGAAGCTCGGAGCGAGCTACGGCCGCTTTCCCAACAGCGACAGTGAAATCACCGTCACGCTTGGGGCTACCGAGGCGATCTTTTCAGCGGTGGTTGCACTGGTGCATCCGGGCGAGGAAGTCATTCTGTTCGATCCTTCCTACGACTCTTACGCGCCAGCGGTCATTTCCGCCGGTGGTCGCCCGATTCATATTCCGCTCGATCCGCCGAAGTTCGCGATCGATTGGGATCGGGTGCGAGCAGCGCTGTCGCCTCGCACTCGGTTGGTGATGATCAATACGCCGCACAACCCAGTCACGACGGTAATCCCGCGCAAAGAACTGGACATCCTCGCCGAAATCCTGCGCCCGACCGATGCGCTGGTGATTTCGGATGAAGTGTACGAGCACATGATCTACGACGGTGCGCGCCATGCGAGCATCGTCGAGCATCCCGAGCTATATGAGCGGGGTGTGGCCGTGTTCTCGTTCGGCAAGACCATGCATGCGACTGGATGGCGTGTCGGATACGCGGTGGCGCCGCCCGAGATCACGCGCGAGATCCGCAGGGTTCATCAGTTCAATACATTCTGCATCGCGCATCCATTGCAGCTGGCGATCGCCGATTTCCTGAAACAGGCGCCGCAGCACAACGCCGGCTTGAGTGCCTTCTATCAGGCCAAACGCGACCGCTTCCTGGAGCTGCTGCGCAACTCCAGTTTCAGCTGGACGCCAGCGGCTGGGAGCTTTTTCCAGCTGCTGGACTTCAGCGCCATCAGCAAGGAAGGGGACACCGAGTTCGCCGACCAGGTGTTGCGACAGGTCGGCGTGGCCTCGATCCCCGTGTCGCCGTTCTATGTTTCGCCACCGAAGTTGAACGTGCTGCGCTTCTGCTTCGCCAAGAACGACTCGACCTTGGAAGAAGCAGCCGAGCGGCTGTGCAAGCTTTAGCCCACGGACGGAGGGAGAAGACTGGCGATGACGGGCTTTGCGCCGTATCTTCGCCATCATGAGCACGCTCGAAGCTACATTGATCCAGACCGATCTGGTCTGGCACGACCCGGCCGCCAACCGGCGCCGCTTGCAGGAACGCTTCGCCGCGCTGGACGGTCCGCCCGATCTCATCGTGCTGCCGGAAATGTTCACGACCGGTTTCACCATGGACGCCAGCTCGGTGGCGGAAGTCGCCGACGGGCCTACCGTCGCGTGGATGCGAGAACAAGCGGCGAGGTTGGGGGCGGTGATCACCGGCAGCATCGCGACCCGACAGGGTGAGTGCTATTTCAACCGGCTGATCTGGATGCGGCCGGACGGCACCCATGAGAGTTACGACAAACGCCATCTGTTCAGGATGGCGCACGAGCACGATCACTATTCCGCGGGCGCGAAGCGGCTGATCGTGGAGCTGAAGGGTTGGAAGATTCTGCCTCTGGTGTGTTACGACCTGCGCTTCCCGGTGTGGAGTCGCAATAGAGCCGAGGACGCCTACGACGTGTTGCTGTACGTTGCCAATTGGCCCGAGCGCCGTCGGTATGCGTGGCAAACTTTGATCAAGGCTCGAGCCATCGAGAACCTGAGTTACTGCATCGGCGTCAACCGTGTCGGCAAAGACGGCAACGATGTGAACTACAGTGGCGATAGCGCCGTCGTGGATTTCCTCGGCCAACCGATGACGGCGCCGTCGGAGCAGGAATTCGTCGCCAGCGTCACGCTCGACAAGGCTGCGCTCGAAGGATTCCGTAACAAGTTCCCGGCGCACCTGGATGCCGACCAGTTTCATTTGACCGTGGATCGTTGAGCCGCCATGAAGATTTCCACTCGCGTCAATCATCCGCCGGCCGTCGCCGTGCCGGCCGACAATCGGCCGCTGGTCGCGCCGATCTATCAATCGGTGAAATTCACATTCGACGATGTCGCCGAAACGGAGCGGCAGTCGCGAGGACAGCGCGATGGGTTTCAATACTCTCGCGTGTCCAATCCGACGCTGCAGCAGCTGAGTCTCACGCTGGCGCAGTTGCAAGGCCGCGATGATTGCCTGCTGACCGCCTCGGGCGTCGCGGCCGTCAATCTGGCGCTGCTGGCGCTGTGCAAGCAAGGCGATCACGTGATGTTGTTTGCGGAGATGTATCAGCCGACGCGTTACATGATCCGTCGACTGCTTGGGCGTTACGGCGTGACTCACACGATGCTGTCGATCGAGGACACTGTTGGGATCGAACAGGCGCTGGCGGCGAAGCCCACGCGGCTGGTGATGTTCGAATCGCCGAGCAATCCGGTGCTCAAGATTGCGGACATCGAGGCCATCACAGCTGCGGCCCGTCGTCATGGCGCGTTGACGGTGCTGGACAACACCTTCGCCGGCTTTCACAACCACGGCCAGTTCGAAATCGACGTGTTCGTGCACAGTCTGACCAAGTACGCGTCCGGGCATGGCGATGTCATGGGCGGCGCGGTGATCGCTCGCCGCGAGCTCATCGACAGGATGCGACAGGACTTCATCGTGCTCGGCGCCACGCTCGATCCGCACACCGCCTTCCTGATCCAGCGCGGATTGAAAACATATGCGCTGCGATACGAGCGTCAGTGCGCGAATGCAATGCATGTCGCGCGCTTTCTCGAAGGTCATCCGCAGGTGGCGCGCGTTAGCTATCCAGGATTGACGTCACACCCGCAGTATCAGCTCGCGCAGCGCCAAATGCTGGATGCAGGAACCATCGTGTCGGTCGAGCTCAAGGAGCAGGGTGGGTCGCCGGCAGCTTTTGCGAATGCCCTGAAGCTGTTTGCAATTTCCGCCAGCGTCGGCTCCACCGAGTCGCTGGTGCAGCCGGGCCAACTGATGAAGCCGCGCGACCTCAACGAGAGCGAGCAGCAATGGGCGGCGGTGTCCGACCGCACCATGCGGCTGTCGGTCGGAATCGAGGACGCCGAGGATCTGGTGGCTGATCTGCAGCAGGCCTTGTCGGCGGTTTGACCCTGCCTGTTCGGCCTGAGCGGACGTGAACTTCTGTTGTTCCTGGATGGCTTGAATCCGCGACCGGAGACTCAAGTAATCTGCCGCCATGGCTATTCTATCCGTCCTCGATCTGTCACCCATTCCGGTGGGCAGCGATGCTGCTCAGTCGTTACGCAACTCGCTCGATCTGGCCCAGCATGCGGAGCGGTGGGGGTACCGCAGGTTCTGGCTGGCCGAGCATCACAGCATGCCGGGCATCGCCAGCGCGGCGACCGCGGTGGTCATCGGCCATGTCGCGGCGGGCACCTCGAGCATACGAGTGGGCGCGGGCGGCATCATGCTGCCCAACCATTCTCCGCTGACCATCGCGGAGCAGTTTGGCACGCTGGAGTCTTTGTTTCCTGGCCGCATCGATCTGGGACTGGGGCGGGCCCCTGGTTCCGATCAGGCCACGGCGCGGGCACTTCGGCGGACGCTCAATTCGGATCCCGAAGCTTTCCCTCAGGATGTGCTCGAACTGCTTGCGTACTTCGGGCCACTGCAGGAAGGGCAGCGCGTGCAGGCGGTGCCTGGGCAGGGGTTGAATGTTCCTATCTGGATTCTCGGCTCCAGTTTGTTTGGCGCGCAGGTCGCGGCCGCGCTGGGCCTGCCATTCGCATTCGCTTCGCACTTCGCGCCGGCGCAGTTGATGCACGCGTTCGAAATCTATCGCGCGCGGTTCAAGCCATCCCAGTATCTGGATAAGCCGTACGCCATGGCCGGCTTCAATGTCTTCGGTGCGGACACTGACGAAGAGGCGAAGGTGCTGGTCACTTCCATGCAGCAGGCATTCGTGAACCTGCGCTCCGGCACACCGAAGAAATTACAGCCGCCTGTGCCCGGCTATTACGAAAACCTGCATCCGCACGATCGTTCCATCCTGGACGACGTGCTGGCCTGCTCGGCGATCGGGTCTCCCGACACCGTGCGGCGTCAACTGAAAGAGTTCGCCGAACGAAGCGGTGCGGACGAGATCATCGTCGCATCTATGATCTACGACCACGCCGCCCGCCTGCGCTCGTATGAGATCGCCGCCGAGGTCAACGCAGGCTGAGCTCAGGCGACTCGAGGAACGAATTTCAAACCGAGGGCTCGCATCACTTTGAGAATGGTGTCGAAGCTCGGATTCGCGTTTTTGTTGAGCGCCTTGTAAAGGCCCTCGCGGGTAAGACCCGTTTCTTCGGCAAGTCTGGTCATGCCGCGTGCTCGTGCGATCGTGCCGAGGGCGTCGGCGATGAATGAGGCATCGTCGCCGGCTTCTTCCATACAAGCTTCGAGATAGCCGACCATGTCTTCATCGGTCTTGAGATAGTCGGCGCTGTCGTAAGGTGCAAAGGTTTCTTTGACTCGCCGTTTGGTCGCCATGATCAACCTCGCCAGTCTTGAGCAATGGTCATCGCCCGCTCGATATCGCGCAACTGCGTGTTCTTGTCTCCGCCACAAAGCAGAACTACAGCGTCGACGCCGCGCCGCATGAAGTACACGCGGTAACCCGGCCCGCAGTCGATGCGCAGTTCACTCACGCCATCGCCCACGGAGCGATGCATCGCCGGGATTCCCGCCGGCCAGCCTATCGATGCGAGCCTGCACTCTGTGACGTGCATGCCTGTCCCGTAAATCGTGCAGCCAACTGTCAAAGGTGGCAGAACGAAAGATGGCGAACCGTGGATTCATAGTAAACAATAGGCTACAAGTTGTAAACTCCAGTTCACGTCAGGCCGCCAGCCGTCGGCAACAATCGACGGCGAGCGGCAGGAGCCTAGGGTGGGCCGGACGGCCCGATCGCAGGTTCTTTTGGCTTTTTGGCTCGCTAAAGCGTGCGCAACGAACCAGCAGGTGAGTTAGCGCAGCTTCAATACTTCATCGCGCCGAGCCGGGCGAGCATTCTGGAAAGCTCTTCGGGGCTGATATAGAAATATTCGCAGACGCGGCCCCAGAGCATCGGGGTGGGTACGTTGTGATCGCCGCGTTCCTTTTGCGTCTGGTGCAGGACGTACAGCACGATGCGTTCCTTGCGGGTCAGGCCGTCGCGGACGTCGGGAATGTCGTCATGGATGCTCATCGTACGTCGCTCGAGGCCATTGCTGTTTGGCGCGCGCTGGCGCAAGGTAGGCCTCGAGCCCGATCGTGAGGAAAGCCAGGATGGACACCAAGCTGCCTGCCTCCGCCGTCGACCCGAAGTCGTTCGAAACCTTCGCGGAATTTTATCCCTTCTATCTGGCCGAGCACAGCAACCGCACCTGCCGACGGCTGCATTTCGCAGGCTCGACGCTGGCGCTGGTGTGCCTCGTGCTGCTGATCGGCACAGGCAAATCCTACTGGCTGGCAGTCGGCCTGCTGTGCGGCTACGGCTTCGCCTGGGTCGGCCATTTCGTGTTCGAGAAAAACCGGCCCGCCAGCTTCCGCAGGCCTTGGTACAGCTTCCGCGGCGATTGGGTTATGTACGCCGATATCTGGCGGGGCAAGATCAAGATCTGACAGCCTTGTCGCTACAGTCTGGTCGCCTTGCTTCGTAACGCCGCCGCCTTCACCGCTTTTCTGATGCGCACATACGTGCCGCAGCGACAGATGTTGGTCATGGCCGCGTCGATGTCGGCGTCGGTGGGATTCGGAGTGCGTTCCAGCAGCGCCACGGCCGACAGAATCTGGCCGCTCTGGCAGTAGCCGCATTGAGGAACGTCGACCTCGATCCAGGCCTGTTGCACGGGGTGCAGCTGGCGTTCGTCCCTGGCCAGGCCTTCGATGGTGGTGATCGCCATGCCCTGGGTGTCGGCGAGGCGCATCACGCAGGAGCGAACGGGATTGCCATTCGCCAGCACCGTGCAAGCTCCGCACTGTCCGATGCCACAGGCGAACTTGGTGCCTTTCAGGCGCAGGTCTTCACGCAGAAACCAAAGCAGCGGCATGTCCGCCTTGTCGTTCGACGCTGCGACCGGCTCACGATTCAATGTGAATTCGATGGTCATGGTGGTTGCTCAGATCCTGAAGCTGTCGGCGATCGGCATGCGACGCACGCGTTTGCCGCAGGCGGCGAAGATTGCATTGGCCAGAGCGGCGCCCGCAGGCGGCAGCGGCGGCTCGCCGACGCCAGTGGGTCCGTAGCCGCTGTCGATGATGGCCACTTCGATGGAGAGGGGCGCCTCGCGTAAGCGAATCCATCGTAACGAGCCGAAGTTATCGTTGACGACGCGGCCTTCGCTTACGCGGGCATCGTTGAACAGCGCGGCATTCAGACCGTCGACGAAGCCGCCTTCCATTTGCGAGCGGATGTGGTTGGGATTGATGGCGAAGCCGCAATCGATCGCTCCCCAGGCGTGCAGCAGCTTCAGCTCATTGTCTTCGCTGACGCTGACTTCGAGCACGCATGCCGCGTAGGAGCCGAATGTGAACTGGCCGGCGATGCCCAAGCCCGTGCCTTTCGGCCGGGGACGGCCCCAATCGGCGAGGCGGGCGGCGGCTTCATAACAGGCGGCCATGCGACCGGAATGGATGGTCTTGGCCGCCCAGTTCTCGATGGGATATTCCCGATACGGCTGCAGCCACTGCAAACGAAACGCCAGCGGATCCTCTCCAGCCGCATGGGCCAGCTCATCGAGCATGGACTCGGTCGCGAACGCCCACTGCAGAATGGTGGGTGCGCGCCAGGGGCCACAGGGAATGTTGGAAGTCGAAGCAAACTGTTCGACCCGATAGTTCGAGACGACATTCGCTGGGAAATATTCGCTGGCTTCCGGCCGGCCACGCGTTTGCGCCTGACGATGCTGCCAGCCCACGATGCGCTTGTTCTTGAGCGCCGCGCGCACCCGCATGACCGCGGCGGCATCGAAGAAGTCGCGCTGGATGTCGTCTTCGCGCGTCCAGGTCACTTTGACAGGTTGTTTGATCCGATAACTCAATGTCACCGCTTCGCGGACATAGTCGAGATCGCCGCGACGACCGAATCCGCCGCCCATGCGCTTGCTGACGACTGTCACCTTCAGGCCGTCGATCCCGGTGATGTTTTCGACTTCGCGCGCTACCCAATGCGGCACCTGATGGCCGGTGATCACTGTGGCGCTGTCGCTGCGAATGTCGGCAATACAATTGAAGGGCTCCATGCACGCATGCGCGAACAACGGCTTCTCGTAAGTCTGATCGAGGACCAGATCGGCGGTTGCGAACGCGGCGTCCACGTCGCCGCGATCGATCAGTTTGTTTGCCACGCCGTCACCGGCGACCAAACGCCGAAACTCCTGGATCTGCTGCGCGGAGTCGTCGCTGGTTCCGTTCTTCCATCGAGCTTGCAGCGCCTTGCGCCCCTGCATGGCTGCCCACAGGCTGTCGGCAACCACTGCGATTCCCGCCGCCAGCACCTGGGCGTCACCGCCGGGCCAGTGGTCTTCTATTTTGCGCGGCATCTCGATGACGTGCCGGACGCCCGGCATCGCCAGCACTGCCTCCCTGTTGTAGCTGGCAATGTCAGCATGGAGGGCGGGCGCGCGCTCGATCACGGCCTGGAGCGCATTCGGATATTCCTCGTCGATGCCGAACAGCGGCCGTCCCATCACGATGTCGCGAATGTCTGCACTCACGGCATCCTTGCCCATGATGCGATATTCGGATCGCTGCTTGAGCTTGATCTGCTCGGGCCGCACCCGGCGTCGCGCCGCCTTTGCGGCGAGCTCGCCGTAGCTGATGCGACGGTCGCCTGCCGGATCGATGACAAAGCTGTCCTGCGCGATCAGCGAATCGGGAGACATCCGCCAGCGTGCCGCCGCTTCTTCGACCAGCATGCGGCGTACGGTCGCGCCTGCCTGCCGCATGTAGTCCCAGTTGTTACGGACGCTCTGGCTGCCCCCGGCGCTGACCTGCCCGTATCGGGAATCCAGCTCGCCCTTGCCGTTTTTTCTCATCAGCACCGGCTCGTCCCAGGTGATGGTCAGCAGCGACCAGTCCAGGTCCATTTCGTCGGCCAGGATCATGGGGCCGGTGGTGCGCATGAATTGCCCCATCTCCATCACCGGCGACATCAGCTCGGCGGTGTTGTCCGGGTGCAAGGTCAGATACACGCACCATGTGGAAGCCTCCGCCGCTCGAGTCGCAGCAGACAACGAGCGGGGAGGCAGGGGGATCGTGACCAGCAGCGCGCCGGCGGCCGACACCGAGGCCTTCAGGAAAGTGCGTCGATCGACTGAATGCGCGATGGCCGGCGGACGCATGGCAAATGGTCTCTGCTTGGCTCAGGTGAGGCCATTGAAGCGGGCCGGCGCGGGGCCGACGAGGGAAATGTGACGACTGGACGGGCGCTGGGACGAATGTCCGAACGCTATTCGACGGCTCTCAGGCGCTGCAAGGCCTGCTTGTGCTTCTTGCTCACGGGCAGGACGTGGCCGCCGCGCAGTTGCACGATGCCGCTGCCGGACGGTTGGTTCTTGATCAGCTCGATCTCGTCCCGGCGCACCAGGTGCGAGCGATGGATCCGAATGAACTGGCCGGGCGGCAGCTCGGCCTCGAGTTGCTTCAGCGGCGCGCGCATCAAGTAACGCTGGCCGCGCTCGATGATTTCGACGTAGTTACCGGCGGCGCTTACGCACTCAATGCGACTGACCTGGATCAGGCATTGATGCGCGCCTTTGCTGACCAGCAGGGTGGCGGCGGGTGGCTCGGAGGCGATCTCGCGGACGGCGGCGACGCGCGGTGCGGCTTCCACTCTGGAGGACGCCACCTCGACAGCATCGACTACCTCGTCGGTCTGGTCGGTCTCGGCCGGCGAGCGCCGGTCGCGCAAAAACACATACCAGACCAGATACACGACGCCGGCCACGGCCACGTATCGCGGCAAGAAGATCATCAGGCTGGTGGCCGCGTCACGGGCGTTTGTCAGCAAATCGATGGCCACGGGCACGGCGGCCGAGATGAACACGATCAGAGTGACGAAGGCGGCGAGCTCGACCGCCCGCTCATGCCATTTGCTGGAATATTTGCGTAGCGCCGCGAACACCGCTGGCGTGGTCAGCAGCCAGATACCCCAGTTTTTGAACACATGGCTGAACGAGCCGCTCAGATTCGCGGGCGTGCGATCGACCACAATCTGATAGACCGTGCAATAGCACGTCAGCAGGACGATGAAAGCGCCCCAGCAAAGCAGCGAGGTTTTGATGTCACTCGACAGCGGCCACGCCATCTGGCGAGGCATGGGTAGAGCTCGCGCCGACACGGCGGCCTCCTGGCCGATCGGAAAGTGGGGTCAAATTAGCATAGCCAGGGCGGTTGTGAACGAGGCCGCCGGGGCGGGCGTTGCCATTTGTGTGGCCCAGCACTGAACCGGCGCTGACCGGTGCTCGCCGGTCAGCGACGGCCAGTTGCAATCAGCGGCTGGCGATCTGCTCCGGGAATGGCTGGCGCTTGCCGTCCACTTTGTGGATCACGCCACGACGCATGACGAAGTCGACCTGCTCGAGCCGGGTCACGTCTTCGATCGGGCTACCGGTCACGGCGATGATGTCGGCATCCTTACCCGGTGCGAGCGAGCCGATGCGGTCGGCTTGACCGAGCAGTGTCGCCGCATCGAGCGTGGCGGAGCGAATGGCGGCGGCCGGGGTCATACCAGCCTTGACCAACAGGCTGAACTCCTTGGCATTGGCGGCGTGGTCGCCGACGCCCGAATCAGTGCCGAAAGCTATCTTCACGCCGTCCTTGATCGCGCCCGCGGTGTTCTTGCCGTGGCTCGCCACTGTCTCTTCCGCTTTCGCCAGCGTTGCCTTGGAACGAGCGCCAGCTTGTGCCTGCGCCAAGGCGGCGAGCGGAGCCACCATCGTCGGTACGAAATAAGCGCCGCGCTTCTTGAACAGCGCATTGGTTTCCGCATCGGTGAACGTGCCGTGCTCGATCGAATCGACACCGGCTTCGAGCGCCGCCTTGATGCCGTTCTTGCCGTGCGCGTGCGCAGCCACCTTGCGGCCGAACATATGCGCGGTCTCGACGATCGCTTTCATTTCGTCGGCGAACATCTGCTGATTCAAGCCGCCGGCGATGTTGCTGTTCACGCCGCCGGTGGCGGCGAACTTGATGACATCCGCGCCTTGTGAAATCTGCTGACGGACTGCGCGACGGCAATCGTCCGCGCCGTTGCAGGTGTTGATGGCATGCTCGTGCACCATTTCGGTGATGTCACGATTGGTGTTGTTGGAGCTGTCGCCGTGGCCGCCGGAGATGGAGATGCTGCGGCCCGCGACGTACAGCGTCGGACCGACCAGCATGCCGTTGTTGATGCCGTCGCGCAGCGCCGTGACGCTGTGAACGTCGGAGCCGAGATCGCGCAATGTCGTGAAGCCTGCTTCGAGCGTGCGACGGGCGTTGTCGATGCCGATCACGAAGTTGTCTTCGACGTCGCGATTGTTCTGCTCCATGCGTGCACGCATTTTGTTGTCGTCATTGAAGATGTGCACGTGCATGTCGATCAGGCCCGGCAGCACGAACTGCTTGCTCAGATCCACCAGTTTGGCGCCGCCTTCGGGAGCCACGAAGCCGTCGCGAATGGCCTCGATCTTTCCATCGCGCACGATCAGCGTCGAGTTGCCGCGGGGCGCGGCGTCCGGCCGATCGAGCAAGTTGCCGGCGTGGATATAGACGACCTTGCTGAGCGGCGCCGGCGCTTGCGCGGTGCTGGCCACCGAGCTTAACAGGGCGAGAACGCCGGTCATTACCAGGGACGAACGGGACACAGACGGTCGTTTCATTCTCTTCGTTTCCTTCGGGTGGGCGCGAAGCGAGCGATCTTAGGCAACCGCCGCTCGGGCATCCAGTCCGGCGCGGCGCGCCTCGCCAGCTTGCATATGTCATGCACGGAACGGGCGAATCTCGGTGAATTGTGACGTATGCACCGCCGGCTCGACGCCGTTAGCGCCAGTGTGCGGCCCTTGGATCAACTCAACAAAGCAAGGAGTTTCGATGCGGAGCTTGTATGTGGCAGTGGGCCTGGCGTTGTGCTCGGCCAACGCGCTGGCGGCCGATTTCGGTATCGGCGTTTCGGCGCGCTCGGACGATGGCTATCTGTATGTGCCCATCGATGTTTCCAAGTCGTTTCGGATCGAGCCCAGCGTGCGCTATGGAACCAGCGAGCTGACGTTCTCGGCTGACGGCGACACCGACCAGCAGGAAACGGAGACTTGGGAACTCGGCGTCGGCCTGTTCGGCCTGAAGCAGGTCACGGAAGCGGCGCATGTCTACTTCGGCGCACGTCTTGCGTATGTCGAAACCGAGAGCACGGTGGTGCAGCCGACACTCTTCGACGTCGTGTACAGCCGAAGCAAGCAGGATGGCTATCGCGTCGGCCCGACGCTCGGCTTCGAGTACATCTTCGGCGGCCATTTCTCCATCGGCGGCGAAGCGAGCTATACGTTCCTGGATCTGGAAGGGGAATCGCGGTCCACGCTCGGCGACTTCGAGCTGTCGCGGACCGAGACCGAACAGAAGAGCAACGGCACGCAGACGCGGTTGATCTTCCGGTATATGTTCTAGATTTGTCGCTAACCTGGACAGCGCCGCCCGGTGCGAGCCGGGCGGCGTGTGCACGACTTCAGATGCTGCTGAACACCCGCACGCGATGGCGGTGATACGGCAACACTTCCAGCACTTCTCCATCCTGTAGGCGCTGCTGAATGCCGCGCCACCACTCGGCGGTCATGATCTCGCCGTGCACTTTCAGGAATTCTTCCTTGAGCTCGGCGTCGAAGCCGAGGAACTGCATGAAAGTCTCGGGGAACACGTCGTTGTCGTTGACGTGGAACCACGCTTCGGCGCGCATATCGTCTTCTTCGAACTTCGACTGCGGCACATCGCGGAAGCGGCAGTCGGTGACGGCGCACAGCTCGTCATAGTCGTAGAAAATGACGCGTGCGTGGCGCGTGACGCCGAAGTTCTTCAGCAGCAGGTCGCCGGCGAAGATGTTGGTGACCGCCAGGTCGCGAATGCACTGGCCGTAATCGAGCACGGCCTTGATGGCGTCTTCACGCGAAGCATCGCGGATGTACAGGTTGAGCGGCGTCATGCGGCGCTCGATGTACACGTGATCCATGATCACCCAGCCGTCTTCGAAGTGCACGGTGTTGGCGGCCTCGTCCTGCAGTTCGGCCACCAGCTCCTTGGAGAAGCGTGACGCCGGGAACTTCAGGCGTTTGAATTCCTGTGCATCGACCAGCCGGCCGGCGCGGTCGTGCTTGAACACCATTTCGTATTTCTTCTGCACTTCTTCGCGCAGAATGTTTTTCGGATAGGCGAAGCGGTCGCGGATGATCTTGAACACCACGTCGAACGAGGGCAGCGTGAAACAGATCATCACCAGGCCCTTGTCGCCCGGCGCGTGCACGAACTGATCTTCGCTGTTCTGCAGATGTTTGAAGAGCTCGCGGTAGCGCTCGGTCTTGCCTTGCTTGGCGCGGCCCAGCACGGTGTACAGCTCGCTCACCGGCTTGCGCGGCAGGATGCTCTTCAGGAACACGATGGCCTGGCCGACGTGCGCCAGGTCGGCGTGGAAATAGGAGCGGGTAAAGCTGAACAGGATGCTGACGGTGCTCTCGTCCATCATCACCGCGTCGATGCGCACGCCGCTCTCGGTGTTCTGCAGCGCCAGCACGAACGGCAGGCGCCAGCCCGGACCGGAGATGCGGCCGACCAGGTACGCGCGCGTCATCTGATAGAACACGGTGCGAATGAATTCGATCTGCTCGACTTGCAGCGGCGGCTTGGACGCATCGGCGTCTGCTTCGCACTGCGCGCGCACTTCATTGCTGATGGTGCGGACGCTGCGATCGAAATCAACGTACGGAGTCTTGAAGCGGAAGTCCGCGAGCACTTCTTCGAACAGCAGTTCGAGCGAGCCGCGGTTCACGTAAACGTTGGTATCGATCGGCGAGGTGACGGCGCCGATGGGATCCAGATCCAGCGCCACGAACTCCACCGCGGGATCGACGCCGATGGTGCCGAAGGTGCGGCGCGTGACGGAGTTGAAGAACGTCTTGTCGAATTCCAGGTCGGGCAGGGCGTCGATCAGCTCGGTGAAGCGACGTTTGATGCTGCTCCACAGAGCACGCTCGGTCACATCTTCGCCGAGCCGGGCTTTCATCTGGGTCACGGCGCGATTGACGCACTTGTCGTAGAGCTCGATGCGCTCCACCGCATCACGCAGGCTGCCGCGCCAGTCGCGATCCTCGAAACGCTGGGGTGCCCGCCTTGTGATGGCGCGGAACTCAGCGTTGTAGTCGGCGAACGATTGCACAAGCGCGCCGGCGCACGTGTCGACCAGTGCGTCACGCGAAAGAACTGTGGCTGCAGATGCTGACATATTCAGTAGGTTCCATGGCCGGGGCCGGGCAGGACGCCGCCCCGTGAAGATGTCTGAGATATTACCGCGCCGCCATGCAGCCGCGAAGCCGCCGAGGTCGGAGTTCAGGCGGGGCCCGCCCTCTCGCGCACGAGAGGGCGTCCCTTAAGGAGGGAATGAGGCTTTCCCCGCGGGGAAAGCCTCCACAAGTCACAAATTGCGGATCAGGGCATCGCCAAACTCGGAGCACTTCACTTCCTTCGCGCCTTCCATCAGACGCGCAAAGTCGTAAGTGACCGTCTTCTGGCCGATGGTCTTGTCCATGGCGGAGATGATGGCGTCGGCCGCCTCGGTCCAACCCATGTAACGCAACATCATTTCACCCGACAGGATCACCGAACCCGGGTTCACCTTGTCCAGGTTGGCGTACTTCGGCGCCGTGCCGTGAGTCGCCTCGAACACCGCGTGGCCGGTCACATAGTTGATGTTGCCGCCCGGCGCGATGCCGATGCCGCCGACCTGTGCCGCGAGGGCATCCGACAGATAGTCGCCATTCAAGTTCATCGTCGCGATCACGTCGAACTCTTCGGGGCGCGTCAGCACCTGCTGCAGGGTGATGTCGGCGATCGCGTCCTTGATGATGATCTTGCCGGCCTTCTTGGCCGCATCCTGCTCTTCGTTCGCCGCCTTCTCGCCCTTGGCGGCCTTGGTGCGCTCCCACTGATCCCAGGTGTACACCTGGTCGGCGAACTCCTTCTCGGCCAGCGCATAGGCCCAGTTCCGGAACGCGCCTTCCGTGAACTTCATGATGTTGCCCTTGTGCACGATCGTCACGCTCTTGCGCTTGTTGACGATGGCGTACTCGATGGCCGAGCGGAACAGACGCTCGGTGCCTTCCTGCGACACCGGCTTGATGCCGATGCCCGAAGTCTCGGGGAAACGGATCTTGGCGAACTGCTTGGGGAACGCCGCCTTGAAGGCTTCCAGGAACTTCTTGTTGTCGGCCGAGCCGGCTTCGAATTCGATGCCCGCGTAAATGTCTTCGGTGTTCTCACGGAAGATGGTCATGTCGACGCGGTCCGGAGTGCGCACCGGCGAAGGCACGCCCTTGAACCAGCGCACCGGGCGCAAGCAGACGTACAGATCCAGCATCTGGCGAAGCGCGACGTTCAACGAACGAATGCCGCCGCCGATCGGCGTGGTCAGCGGGCCCTTGATGGACACCAGGTAGTCGCGGCAGGCCTGCACGGTCTCATCCGGCAGCCAGGTGTTGAACATGTCGTTCGACTTCTGACCGGCGTAGACCTCCATCCAATGGATCTTGCGCTTGCCGCCATAGGCTTTTTGCACGGCTGCGTCGAGGACGCGCACCGAGGCGCGCCAGATGTCCGGACCGGTGCCGTCGCCTTCGATGAAGGGAATGATGGGCTGGTCGGGAACGTTGAGCTTGCCGTTCTGGATGGTGATCTTCTGCCCCTGCGGGGGCACGTTCAGCTTTACTGCGGTCGACATCGACGAACTCCGTGCTGGTTCGTAAAAAGGGGGCTTTCAAGGGATTTTTTGGGGGGCGAATGCTATCACAGCGGGGCCTGGGGGCGGGCCCTGTAGGCGCCGGCTGATATCGGACTCATGTCAGGGGGGCGATGCTCAGAAGTTGAGCGTGGCGGTCACGCCGCCGCCGGCGTTTTCCAGCCGGATGCCCCAGCCGTAGCGTTCGCAGATCCGGCGCACCAGGTACAGCCCCATGCCGTGTCCGCCAGGGTGCGTGGTGAAGCGGGGAGGGATGTTCTCCAGCTGTCCGGCCGGCAAAGCGCCGGCGTTGCTCACCACCAGCTCGCGGCCTTGGGAGCGGCACAGAACCTCGCTGCCGGAGCCGTGCTGGACGGCGTTGCGCAACAAGTTGCCGAGGGTCATGGCGACCATGCTTTCCGGCGCCGCCACTCGGAGCGGTCCGCCATGAAGGTCCATCACGATGTGCTTTTCTGGTGCAACGCTGCGCTGATCTTCCACCACACGCGCCAACACTGCATAGACGTCGCAAGTGGTGTCGGCCGGTGCGACTCGCTGCGGCTCGCGCGACAAGGCCAGCAACGCGTCGGTGAATTCTGTCATCTCGCGCACGGCGCGTTGAATGCGGGCAATCGCCTTGGCCGCGCCCGGCCGGCTCGCGGTTTGCGTTTCCAGCAACTCGACAGCGCCGCGCATCACGGCCAGCGGTGTACGCAGCTCGTGACTTGCCGTGGCAGTGAACGACTGCTCGCGCTCGACGAAGCCGTCGAGCCGTTCCATGAAAGTATCGATGGAGCGGGCGATGGGCTCGAGCTCGTTGCCCGCGAACTGCGCGCCGATGCGTACATGACGCTGGCCCGGATCGATGCGTGTGAGTCGATCGGCGAGCGCGGTGATAGGCTCTACGAGCCGGCGAGAAATCGCCGTGGCGGCGAGGCCGGCAATGATCACGACGCCCACTACACCGAGAGCCAGCACCAGCAGCGCGATCTTTTCCTGCGTGGCGTAGGTCGTGACGTCGTAAGTGATATAGAGCCGGCCGAAGTTGCCGTCGCGAACCAGCACGTCCAGCAGGCGACCGCCCGAGCGCACTCTGTGCATCTCTCCTGGCTTGAGCATCGCGATGTGCCGTGGCAGTTCGGCGAGATCGCTGGAGCGATAGATACTCAGACGCGCCGAGCGTAGCGGTTCGGCGCCACGGTCGGCATGCAAGCGCTGCTCGAAGTGCGTCAGCTCCTCCGAGAGCAGATCGAGTGTGATGTTTCGTTTCAGCCGCTCATCGGCCAGATAGGCCCAGGCGCTCAGGATCAGGCCCGCCATCGCCAGCAACGCAATCATGGTGCCAGCGATACGTGCGCGCAGGCTCAGCTGCGCGTACCACTCGCTCGTCTTACGAACGAGGCGGGTCCGCCGAAAGTCGATAGCCGGTGCCATGGACGGTGTGCAGTAACTTGGTGGCAAAGTTCTTGTCGATCGCCGTGCGCAGCGCGTGCATGTGGGCGCGCAGAAAATCTCCTTGCGGCGGCTGGTCGCCCCACAGCTCGCGTTCCAGCTCCTGTCGCGTGACCACGCGATGCGAGTTTTGCAACAGCACGATCAGCAGTCGGCGCGTGGTGGGGTTGAGCTTGACGCGCTCGCCGCCGCGCTCGGCTTCGAGCGTGTCGAGATCGAAGGTGAGATCGCCGACGGTCAGCAGGCGCTGGGCGGGGGGAACATTGGCCCGGCGTATCAGCGCCTTCAGGCGCACGTCCAATTCGGCCAGCGAGAACGGTTTGACCAGATAGTCGTCGGCGCCGGCTTCGAAGCCTTCGATCTTGTCGGCCAGCAGATCTTTCGCGGTCAGCATCAACACCGGCACCCGGGTGTGGCCGGCCTGGCGCAGCTGGCGGCACAGCGCCAGGCCGTCCATGCCGGGCAGCATCAGGTCGAGCACGACGGCGTCGAAGGGCTGGGTGAGGGCGAGCTGCAGACCGCTCTCTCCGTCCAGCACGTGCTCGACGGTGTCGCCGTTCGCCTCGAAGAATTCGGCGATATTGGCGGCGATGTCACGGTGGTCTTCGATCAGCAGCAGGCGCATGGGTGAAATGAGGTCGCGGACGCTGACACAGGAGCGTCACATTGTACGTGAGCGCGGTCGATTGCCGGCAAATACCTGGAAATCGGCGGCTTCCACCCGGGCCATCACACAAATGTCACGCGGCCGTCAAGGGTTCGCAGTATCCGGCGGGCAGAGTCATGGTACGCGAAGGTATCGCGGGCGGCATTTGAAGGGACTCGGTCGCTTTCGATTGGAGAGACAAGCCATGGCCACTGCACCGGTAGACGTTCGAGTGGACGGAATATTCCGCAGGGTCGATGCGTACGAATACGCGTGGTGCCTGAGGCTCAATCGGGGCTGCCAGCAGCGAAGGCTGGTGCGCGAAGTGTTCGCGGCGGTCAGCAAGCTCGGCGATGGCGTCTTCTGGTACGCGTTGATCTTCCTGTTGCCGGCCGTGTACGGCTCATCGGCTGCGTGGCCGTCGGTGCGCATGGCGCTGGTCGGCATCGTCGGCGTCCTACTCTACAAATACCTCAAATCACGGTTGGTTCGAGAGCGGCCGTATATCTCGCTCGCCGGCATCGTGCCGGGGACGCCGGCTTTGGATCGCTACAGCTTCCCGTCGGGTCACACGCTGCACGCGGTCAGCTTTACCGTGCTTGCTGTTTCGAGCTTCCCGGAGCTTGCTTGGTTGCTGGTGCCGTTTGCCACGCTCGTGGCTGCGTCTCGCGTGGTGCTTGGGCTGCACTATCCGACCGATGTGGCCGCTGGCGCCATCCTCGGCGCGCTGTTGGCTGTGCTCGGGATCGTGGCGTTCCCGGTCGACTGACCGGAGGCGCGCCGGAGAAACGGAGCGTCGGTGGTTCGCGTCGCCGGCACCGACCTACCTAATCCCGGCACCGCTGCACCCGCCGCGCCTGCGCTCTCGCGCGGCGCGTTGCTTGTACATCCTTGTAGCGCTAATGGGTCAACGTCCCTGTTGATCCCATTTGCCGGGAGGAGGTAGGTCACTCCCGGCGACGCCGACGCGTCGGCGGTGACCCGCGACCCCGAAGGGGACCGGCGGAGACGCTGAGGTCAGCGCTGCTTCAGAGATCGCCGGCGGCAGCGCGAAACTCTTGATCGCAGCTCCTTGCGAAACCTCTTAGTACTTCGCGTAGCTCTTCTCTTCGACGATCTTCGAGCCCAGCTTGGTGTTGATCTGCTTCTTCACTGCTGCGCGCTCGTCATTGGTGACATACACCGCGCGAGCCAGCTCGATGAACTCCTGATCGAACTTGCGCTCGCGTTCCTTGTCGCGGATATCATCCTCGATATCCCAAAGTTTCTTGTTGATATCGCGCAGTTGCGCCCACTCCGCGTCGATGTTGTGGCGGTCGGCATGGCCTGAGGTGCGCCACGTGTCCTGCAGTAGCTGCAGCTCAACTTTCACGTTGGCGAGCTTGGCAGCGTCGGTGATGTTGGCGGCTTTGATTTCCAGGATGGTGATCTTGTCGATCAGCTCGCCTGGGGAAATGGGGACGAGGATTTCTGTGCTCATGAGAAGTGACGGATAACGAGTGGAGGGAAACTTCAGCGAGGGCCCCAATACCCCAGCCGCTTGCGGATTTTAAGTTTACGCCACCAGTTGCCGGGCTTGGGCTTGGGGTTGCGGGCGCCGGCGGCAATGAATTCGTCGACCGCGTCGAGCACGCGCTCGCTAGAGCGGCCGTCGCGGTAGGGGTGAATCGAGTCGGCGTATTCCCGAATGGCGCGCATCAGCTCGGGTGGCCGCGAGAGGGCGCGCTCGATGGCGGGCAGCAGCTTGTCGGGCGAATCGATGTCGATGAGCTGAGGGCCCGGGCGACGGTTCTTGAACGTCACTACCGGCTTGTACGTGAGTAGGAATTCGTTCAGCGCCGACGACGTGTCGGAGATCATCATATCGACCTGCGGGAACAGATCGAGGATGTTGTCCTCCGTGGCGAAACGCAGGTACTCGCCTTCGAGGGCCTTGTATTTCGCAACTGTCTCGGGCGCGGTCTTGGGGTGCAACGTCACGATCCAGCGCCAGCGTCCGCTGCGCGACATCTCGCGAATGTTTTCATACAGGATGGGCGCCGCGCTCCAGGAGGGCGAGAAGGTCGAGTGATACAAGATCACAGGCTGCTCGCGAAGCGGCGGCGGTTCGGGTGTGCCGTGCACGCGCATGAACGGATCGAGCTTGGGCCAGCCTGTTTCCCTCACGGCGAAATGTCCCAGCTCGCGGGCCTTCTCGGTGAAGGCCTGCGTATCGCGCGCACCAGTCGTGCAATACAAATCGAAAAAGCCGCGAATATAGATATGGCGCGGCTTGCCGGCGTCGAAGCCATGGAAGACTTCCACTTTGACGCCTGGGAAGAAATGCGGCACGGCGTTGCTGGACGTGAGCACCGCGATCGGCGCGAACTCCCGCACTTCGCGAGTGGTGCGAAGGAATGTTTCATCCGGCCGCAGCTCTTCGCCGCCCGGGCCGTCGAAGAACCACGCCGCTTTGTGGCCGCGCGCGCGGATCGCTTCCTGCAAAGGACGCAGAATGGCGAGCGCGTAGCGCTCCGAGCCGTACAGAAGATAATGTTTGGTCATCGGTAAGAGTTACGGATCCAATCCATAGCCGTGCAGCAGCTCTGCCGCCATGTCACGGGACTCGGGATTGCGCTGCATTTCGTAATAGCGCATGCGCTTGTACACGGCGTACGCCGCGGCCGTTTGCGAAACCACGTAACCGCGCCAGCCATCCAGAAACGCCAGTCGAATCAGATAATCCTTGATGAAGGCGGCGATATACACCAACGGCGTCATCCACATCTGCACCGGTTTGCCACGATCCAGCCAGTCGCGCGCTTTGAGCTCGGCATAGCGCAGCGTCTTGAGCTGTTTATGAACCAGCGTCGGGTTGTTCAGATGAATGAACGGATGCTCGAACGTGGGCGTCGGTCCGTCGAAGCGCAGCGATTCGTGCACGCGCACGTCGGTCCAGCGCGCTCGGCCGCGATGATAGAGGCGGCCCATGCGCTCGCCAACCATGGGGCGATACCAGCGCATCGGCGCGCCCATGTACCAGGTCTGGCGTCGCAGGATGGCGCCCGCATTCGAAGATTGCATGAGCTGCGGCAGGCGCTGCTGGATTTCGGCTGCAAGCTCGGGCGACAGAGCTTCGTCCGCATCCAGCACCAGGATCCAGTCATGCTGGGCCTGGGTGCTGGCGAAATTGCGTTGTGGCCCGAAGCCCAGCCAGTCCTGATGGACCACGCGAGCGCCATGCTGCCGGCAGACTTCCTGGGTGCCGTCGGTGCTGCCCGAGTCGATCACCAGTTTTTCGGCGGCGAACGGCACGCTGTCGAGGCAGCGGCCGATGGCGGCGGCTTCGTTGCGCGCAATGATCAGGAGCGTGATGGGCAGCTTGGGGCTGGGTTCTGGAACCATACGGGCAGTTTCGCAGCGGGCGTCAGCCCCGGCAATGGGGCGCGCCGGCTCACTTCTTCTGGCGGGCGAGGCTCAGCAGCACCGCGTGCAGCTTCTTGATCACGTCATCGGGTGTGATCAGGTCCATCACACCGGGCCGTTCGATCTTGGTGGTCCAGGGGATTTCGGCGGCCGGGCGCCCCATCAGTCGGCGCGCGGCCTGATCGTATTTGTCTACGCACCATTGGCGGCTCAGATAAGGTCCACTGCGCGCCGGATTGGTGGCTGCATACAAGCCGATGACCGGGATGCCCGCGGCCGTTCCCATGTGCGCAGGGCCGGAATCTGGCGTGATGAGCACCGTGGCGCGCTCGAGAGTGGCGAAGAACTGGAGCAGCGTGTCCTGGCCGATGGTGTTCTCGCATTTCTGCTTCATGCGGCTGACGATTTCGGCGCCGGTGCGTCGCTCGATCTCGCTCGGTCCGCCGCACAGGATCACGCGCATGCCGAGTGACGAGACCGCGTAATCCGCGACCTCTGCGTAATATTCCGATCGCCAGTTGCGCAGCTGATGACTCGAGCAGGGGCTGATGAGCAGCGTGTTGCCGGGCTCGGGAATGACTCGTTGCGCGTAGGCGAGCGCGTCCTCGCTGAGTGGGATGTCCCAGCGCAGCAGCCGCTCGTACACGTCGAACTTTTCGGCGAAGCCGAACAGCCCGTCCATCACGTGCTGGCGGGACGCCGGAGCGATGCTCGTGTTGGTGAACAACCATTGCAGCTCGCGCGCCCGGCTGCGATCGAAACCAAGTCGGACCTTGGCTTTGATGGCGGTAGAAAGGATGCTTGCGCGCAGCGACAGCTGCATGTGCATGAGCACGTCGAAGGTCCGGCCGCGCAATGCGTCGTTGAGCCTGGCGCGCGCTTTCCAGGTGTTCTCGCGCTTGTCGACCACGATGAACTCGATATCGGGCAGATGCCCGAACAGCTTGGCTTCGAGGCGGCCGATCACCCAGGTGAAGCGGGTGGCGGGCCAGGCCCGCTGCAAGGTGCGGATCACCGGCAGTACATGGCAGGTATCGCCGATCGCCGAAAGCCGCAGGATGCAGACGCTGGCAGGTGGATGGGTGACGTTATACATTGCTGTCCGAATGACCGACGAGCAATTCATCGCCACCGCCGGCGGCGGCATCCTATACGACGCATCGCGAGTAAGTAAGCCAGGCGCAGAATTGTTCTCGCGATCGCAATGGGCCGCGCGCGGCGCTCTCGAAGAAATCGCTGGCGGCCGCAGCTCCATCGCCCTGTTGAACGTGGCCGTGTGGCCGGGCGTGGAGCCTGGTTCTAATCCACCTGCCGCCGACGGTGGGGGTACCCGCTGGGTACTGCGCCATTATCGCCGCGGCGGCTTCATGGCCAAGCTGTCGCGGGACAGCTACGTATGGAGCGGCGCTGGCCGCACGCGCTCGTTCGCCGAGTTCCGCTTATTGGCCGAGTTGCGGAGGCGCGGCTTGCCAGTGCCCGCGCCAGTGGCGGCTCACTACGCTCGCGGGCTGATTACTTATCGCGCCGATCTGATCACGGAGCTGCTGCCGGGGACGCGCACCTTGGCGGATTCGATCACGGGGCGTGATTTGCCCGAGGCTGGATGGGTTGCCGTGGGCAGGACGGTCGCGGCGTTTCATCGGCAGGGCGTGCATCACGCGGATCTCAATGCCAACAACATCCTGTTGGGCTCGAATGGGGTGGATGTTTATTTGCTCGATTTCGACCGCGGGCGGATTGAGGCGCGCGGGGCGTGGGAGCAGGGGGTGGTGGCGCGCCTGCGGCGCTCGCTGGAGAAGATCAAAGGGCAGCGGGTGGATGTGAGATTCGGCGAGCAGGAGTGGCACTGGCTGCATTCCGCCTTGATGCTAGCGTTGACTGAAGAGGGCCCTCACCCCCTGGCCCCCTCTCCCGATGGGAGAGGGGGAACCAAACTTTCATAAGAGTTTTCTTCCGGGCAAAGGCGAGCCCGGCTCTACCGATGGGCAGTGTTTCGGAGCAGGGGCGAGGGTGCTTACTCACGCGCGGGGGCGCGGACTGCGTCGGCCGGAGTCAGCTCTTCTTGCGTTTGTAGTAGTCCGGGTAGTCCGGGGTGAGGCCTTTGAAGCGGCGGTGGATCCAGAGGTATTGCTCGGGGACGCGGCGGACCTGGGCTTCGATCAGTTGGTTGAAGCGGCGGGCGTCGGCGATGGGGTCGTCGCTCGGGAAGTTTTCCAGCGC
Organism: Steroidobacter gossypii; assembly: GCF_016801985.1. GTDB lineage: Bacteria > Pseudomonadota > Gammaproteobacteria > Steroidobacterales > Steroidobacteraceae > Steroidobacter > Steroidobacter gossypii. The sequence goes on from NZ_JAEVLS010000006.1 coordinate 162,449, forward strand.
GGGGTGGATGACCATGCGGTAGCGACCGCTGGGCAAGCGCTCCTGGAAATAGGGCACGACGGCCGCGCCGGTCATGCGAGCCAGACGAGAAGTGGCGGTGTTGGTGGCGGCAGGGATGCCGAAGAACGGCACCATCTCCGCGCCTTTCTTGCGATACGCCTGATCCGGCGCGTACCACACCGGCTCATTCGCTTTCAGGGACGAGATCAGCGTGCGGATGTCGTCGCGCGGAATCGCGCGTTTGGCGCGAGCATTCCGATTGATGCTCAAGAAGCGCTCGAGCACCGCGTTGCCCGTCGGCCGGTACATGATGTTGATGTTGCCCGGCAGCTGATCGCATAACACTCGGCCACCGATCTCCAGGGTCGTGAAATGCGCGCTGAGCAGGATGGCGCCGCGGCCGCGGGCCATGGCGGCCTCGAAGTGCTCGGCGCCTTCGAGCTGACACAACTCGGCGATGCGTCGCTTCGAGCCCCACCACGCGATCGCGGTCTCGAAAATGCCCAACCCCAGGCTCTTGAAATGTTCCTTGAGCAACTGTTCCCGCTGCGCGTCCGACAGCTCGGGCAGGCAAATGCCCATGTTGGTTCGCGCGATGCGCACGAAGGACAAAGGCAAGCGCACGATCAGGCTGCCGAAGCTGCGGCCGAGCCAGGCGAGCACGGGATACGGCAGCGGCTGTAGAGCGCGCAGCGTGCCGATGGCCAGCCAGGTGGGCCAGTAGTGCGGCTTGAGCAAAGGCAACAGGGTCTTCATCAGCGTCGATACGGATCGTCGTCGGGGCGTTTGAAGCGCTTGTAAGTCCACAGATACTGCGCCGGATTGCGGCGGGCGTGATCCTCGATCAGCTCGTGGAAGCGCCGCGTATCCTCGACGGCGTCGCCGGACGGAAAGTTCTTCAGCGGCGGATGGATGATCACCACATAGCCGCTATTGTCCGCGCGGCGCTCCGGAAAGTAAGGCAGCACCGGCGCGCCGGAAATCTTGGCTAGCCGCGAAGTAGCGACGTTGGACGCCGCGGGCACGCCGAAAAACGGCACCAGCTCGCTGTTCTTGCCGGTATAGCGCTGATCCGGCGCATACCACACCGGCAGATTGTTCTTCAGGTTTTGCAGCAGCTCGCGGATCTGCTCGCTGGTGACCGCTTGGACGGTGTGCTTTTCGCGATTACGGCGCGAAAGCTCGGCGATGAGCGGATTGCTCGGGGTCAGATACATGACGCTGGTCGGCCCGAGCAACGTCAGCGCGCGCGCCCCCATTTCCAGTGGAGTGAAGTGCGCGCTCAGCATCAACGCGCCACGCCCTTTCTCCAGCGCGTCCTGCAAATGTTCCTCGCCCTCGAACCGGATCAGCTTGCGCAAACGAGCGTCATCCGCCCACCAAACCAGGCCGGTCTCCACCAGCGTGCAGCCCAGCGACTCGAAGTGCTCGCGCACCAGGTCTTCGCGCTCGGCGTCCGACAGGCCGGGCAGGCACATGCGGATGTTGATCGAGGCAATGCGGCGATCGCGACGCGCGAAGCGATACGCCAGGCGCCCGAGCCCGCGACCCACCGCGAACTGTGCGCCCAATGGCAACAAGTTCACGGCGCGAATCAGCCCCAGTCCGACCCAGATGGGCCAGAATCGGGGGCCGAGAAAGCGATAGAGCGGGACGCGGTCGGTCGATGGAGCCGTCGGTGATGTCGTCATCACTTCATAGATGGCAGCAGTTGCGGGTACCATCTTATAGAAGAACACCACAACATGCTGCGTTCCGTCTATACCGCACTCCTGTATGTGTTTGCGCCCATGGCCCTGGCAGGCACCGCCCTGCGCGGCCTGCGAGATCCGGCGTATCGCGAGCGGCTGTCGGAAAGATTCGGATTCACGCAGGCCGCCGCACCTGCGAGACAGCGTCGCATCTGGATCCATGCAGTGTCGGTCGGCGAGGTTCAGGCCGCGGCTCCGTTGGTCCGCGCGCTGCTGAAAAGATATCCACAGCACTCGTTTCTCATCACGACGGCAACGCCCACCGGCGCACAGCGCGTGCGAGCACTGTTCAGTGACTCGGTGACCCACGCCTATTTGCCGTACGACCTGCCAGGGGCGGTGCGCCGCTTTCTGGATCGCGTGCAGCCGTCGCTGGCCATCGTGATGGAGCGAGAGATCTGGCCCAATCTGTTCGGCGAGTGCGAGCGGCGAGAGATTCCGATTCTGCTGGCCAGTGCAAGGATCTCGGCACGCTCCGCGGTTCGACATCAGAAGTTCGCCGCGTTGTTTAGCGCGGCTCTGTCGCACAACGTGATCGTCGCGGCTCAGACGCAGCAGGACGCGGGTCGATATCGCGCCATCGGTGCTCAGCGCGTGTTAGTCACCGGCAATGTGAAATTCGACATCGAAGTGCCGCAGGCAGCGCGCGAGACCGGAGAGCAGTTGCGACTCACGCAACTCGCGAATCGTCCCGTGTGGGTCGCTGGCAGTACGCACGATGATGAAGAGCAGCAGGTTCTTGCGGCCCATCGCCTGGTGGTCGAGAAACAGCCAGATGCGCTGCTAGTCCTCGTGCCACGTCATCCGAACCGGTTCGACACTGTGCGCGCGTGGTTGAAGTCCGAGCAAATCGATTTTGTCGCGCGCAGTCGCAACGAGTCCGTCACGACGACCACGTCAGTGCTGTTGGTCGACACGCTGGGTGAGTTGATGTCTTTCTACGCCGCGGCGGATATCGCCTTCGTTGGCGGCAGTCTCATCGCGACAGTGGGCGGGCACAACCTGCTCGAGCCCGCAGTGCTGGAGCGGCCCATTCTGGTCGGTCCTCACAATTTCAACGCGCCCGACATCGCGCAGCTGATGTTTGCAAGAGGCGCGGCGCGCCAGGTGGATTCTGCCGAACAACTCGCTGCTGCCATTCTGGATTTGTATGCGAACCCAGCGGCGCGTGCCGAAATGGGCTCGAAAGCGAGCGCGATCGTTGCGGAGAATCGTGGCGCGCTGAGCCGGGTGATGGAGCTGATCGAGTCGCTGCTTCAGGCGCCGTCACGCACCACGTGACTGTGAATGCTGTGCAGGAGCTTGCGATATCGCGGGTTCTCGGTGAACGGCGACACCTTGTACGAACAGAACAACGTGAAGTTGTGTTGCCGGCTCAGTTCGTTCCACAGTTCCTCGAGCTGAATGGCGTAGTCCGGTTGGCCTCGCTCGGCGAGCAGCGACACCATTTCGCCGAAAAGCCGCACCGGTTGACCGCGCGCCGCGGCCTGGCTGATGAGCTGATTGAACTGGCGGTGAAAGCGCTCGCGATGAATTCCGAACTGCGGGTCGAAGACGGTTTGCAGCGTGTGCTCCGCTTGCAGCGGAATGTACCGATACTCCGCCGATAACGCCGCGGTGTTCAGGCCGATATCGAACAAATAAGCGTCCAGCTGGCGGTGATGATCGGCGGTGGCGACGGCGACGCACGTGTCGCCCGCGCACAGGCCTTCGTGCAGGAACTGGCCGGCAGCGCGAACGTACGCTTCGTCGCTGCTGAAGAACTGGACGATGTGTGCAGTGTTGCTCATGTCGGGTCGAGGGGTCAGTCGAGCCGAGGGGCGCCCGGGTAATCACGAATCGCTGTTCCCGTGCTCGCCGTGCGAAGCGGGGCGGATGATAGTTGTATGGCAGCCGACCCGAGCAGTGCTGCTTTCCGAAGTGACAATCCTCGTCACTGCGCGTTGGTTTTTTGTCGCGATGTTGTGAAAACTGATAAACGCGCGAATCGGCGCAGAGAACGGCGTGGTATTTGATCCACAGCGGTGAATCGAGCCGGGTTGGGGCCTCCAATGGGAGGCCCCTCGCATTGAACTAGTGGCCGGCGTTGCGCAGGTACAGCTGCCGTTCTTGCGGCGTGGGCGGCGACCATTGATAGGTCCAGGTCTCGCTCAACGGCAGATTGCCGATCCGCAGGAACAGCCGGAGATCCACCGGATCCATGCTGTCGTCCGGCAGCTTCACATCGAACATGGCGCGATAGCCGCCATTGTGCTGGAGCGGTCGCGCCGAGGTGATTTCCACCGTGCCTCGCGACGCATGGATGACGGGCTCCACTTCCGCTCGCGGCGGCAATGTCGCCAACTCGCCGCCCTTGAAGTCGATCGCGAAGCGCCACGAGAAATACTTGCGTCGCTGACCCACGACGCCGCCCAGGCCGGTTCGCGTTGCCACGGCCTTGGCGAGATTGGGCTCGATCGGGGTGTGTGTGCCCCAGTACATGCGATAGCTGTACAACAGTTCTTCGCCCGGCTTCGGCGGGGTGGCCGGATTCCAGAAGGCCACGATGTTGTCGAATGTTTCATCCGGGGTCGGGATCTCGGTGAGCTGGACCGAGCCTTTGCCCCACGGCGACTTCGGCTCGATCCACAGGCTGGGGCGGCGCTCGTAGAACACGCCGTCGTCCTGGTAGTTGTTGAAATCACGATCCCGCTGCATCAATCCGAAGCCGCGCGGATTCTCGTCGAGGAACGAATTGAAGCGCAGCGTCGCCGGATTGTTCAGCGGCCGCCAGATCCATTCGCCACTGCCGGTATATAGCGACAGGCCGTCCGAGTCGTGGATCTCGGGGCGCCAGTCGTAGCCCATGCGTTTATCGTTCTCGCCCACCTGATACATGCTCGTCAGGGGCGCAATGCCGAGGCGACGAATCGCCTTGCGCGGATACACCGCAGCGTCGACTTCCACGATGTGCGGTGCGCCCGGCGTCAGGGCGAAGCGATAGGCGCCGGCGACGCTTGGCGAATCCATCAGGCCATAAACGACCAGCGTACGCGCCTCGGGAGCGGGACGTTCGAAGTAATATTCGGTGAAGCGCGGAAACTCTTCGGGATCCAGCGCCGTGTCGACGGCAAGGCCGCGCGCCGACAAACCGAACTGCCGTGTGTCGCTGGGAACGCAGCGGAAATAACTGGCGCCGAGGAACGAAGCGAGGTCCGCTTCCCAGTTGGTCACGGTGTGGATACGGAAGCCGGCGAACGACAGATCCTTGGGCAGGGCACGTGCGTTGACGCCGCTGCGGCTCAGGTCGAACAGGTCGGGCCGATAAAGAATCTCGCGCGCCTGACCTTCGGCGACTTCATACATGTGCACCGGCTCCTTGAAGCCGCGGCCCATGTGAAAAAATTCCAAGCGGAAATTGCCGCCTTTGATGTCAGTCCAGATTGCCTCGTCGCGATTGAAACGAATCGATTGATACTCGTCGTAACCCAGTTCGATCAGCTCCTTGGGCGCGAGCCGGCTGGGCGGTACAAAAGGCTTGCTCGCCAGTGCACGCGCCTGCCCCTTGAGCGAGGCGTAATTGAACGGGCGCGCTGGGCCTCGGGTGGGCGAGGCGGCGGCGGAAGCCAGACCGGAAGCGGAAAGCGTCGACAACAGAACTGCGGATTGCAAGAAGTCGCGGCGTCGGATCATGTGTCGTCCAAGTGGCCAGAGGGGTCGGGACCTGCGATAACGCTCGAGGTGGCCCGAAGGTTACCAGCTGAACAGCAGCTGACCAAAAACGTTCAGGTTCCGATCAGATGGCTTGGTCGATAGTGTCTCCCAAGTCCGGCCCGTCCGGCCGGTGCAACGAGGAGATGGCGATGAAGACCTTGTTTGCTGCAGCCGTGGCAGTGTCGTTGCTGACGGGCACGGCGGCGACAGCGTACGCGGACAACGATCGCGGTCGTCACTACGAGCGTCGTCACGACGATCGCGGCAAGGACAGGCGCGAGCATCGCGGCCACCACGATCGCAAAGACTGGGACCGCAAGGACCACAAGGACTGGGATCGTCATCGGGGTCACGATCGTTACGATCGTCGCGATGCGTATCGACATGGCTATTGGCAGGGTCGAGCCGACCAGCGCCGCTATGACCGGGGTCGGTACAACCCGCCACGCGGCTACTATGTCCGCAGTTGGCGACATGGCGATCATCTACCGCGAGCCTATTGTGAGAGCCGGTACATCGTGCACGACTATCACGCCTACCACCTCAGCCCGCCGCCGCGCGGCCATCACTGGGTGCGGGTGAACAACGACGTGGTGCTCGCGGCCGTCGCCAGCGGCCTGGTGGTCAGCGTGGTCAACGGGTTGTTCTACTAACCTGAACGTCACAATCGACCTTTCCAACAACGCGCCCGGGTACATGGACGTACCCCGCCGCCTTCCAGGCGGCGGGCGAGCGGCACAAGTCGCGCCTTTTGCCGCCTCGCCAGGAGGGTCGTGGCACGATGCCCGATCCCGACGCAATTATGAGACTTCGGTCACGCGGCGAACGTGACCGAATTCCGTAGTCTCGCCTCGGTTGAGCGTCGCGGCGAGAGATTATGGAAAGACACGAGTTCTCGGCCCTGATCGGGCGTCTGGAACGCCAGGCCGACGACAATCCACAACTGTATGCATTGAAAGTGGGCGCGCTCGCCGCGTTGGGTTACGCGTCGATCTTCGTGCTCGCGATCGTCATTCTGGTCACGTGCTGGTACACGTTCAGTCCGCTGTTATCCGGCGAGCGCTTTCGTGCGCCGCTGGTGGTTGCGTGCGCCGTCGGACTGATGACTTTGGTTGGAATGGTTCGCGCGCTGTGGGTGCGTATCGCCGAGCCTTCGGGCTTGCGGGTGACACGCGAAGAAACCCCGCAACTCTATGCCGCCATCGACGAAGTCGCCGCGAAAATGGGCGGCGTGCGCGTCGACTCGGTGTCGGTCAGCTCCGAATTCAACGCCTGCATCGTGCAGACGCCGAGCTGGGGCATCTTCGGCAACTATCGCAATCACCTGGAGATCGGCCTGCCGCTGGCGATGGTGCTCACCGTCGACGAGTTGAAAGCGGTGCTCGCGCATGAGATGGGTCATCTGTCCGAGGCGCACGGCAAGTTCGGCGCGTGGATCTACCGTCAGCGGGTCACCTGGCACGCGCTCGAATCCAAGTTCAACAATCCCGTCGGCATCTTCGATCAGATCCTCGGCGCGTTCTACGGTTGGTACGCGCCATACTTCTATGCGTACAGCTTCGTGCTGGCGCGCAATCACGAATATGTAGCGGATCGGGCCGCGGCGAATGTGACGAGCGCGGCGGCCATCGGTGCGGCGCTCACCAAGCTCGATCTGGCGGGAAGATTCCTTTCCGAAGTGTTCTGGAAACGTTTGTACGACCAGGTGGAGAAACAGCCCGATCCGCCTTACATGCCGCATGCCGTCATGCCGCGCGCCTTCAAGGCGGCCGAGCGTCAATGGGCGCGGCCCGATTGGTTGCAACAGAGCTTGAAGCGCTACGCGGCGGACGACGATACACACCCGAGTCTGGCGGAGCGGCTGGCCGCGCTCGACATCGAGCCCTCCACGCCGGTGCACGAGCCCGAACGCTCCGCGCTGTCGTTGTTCCATCCGGCGACGACATCGCTGGTGAAGTACTTCGATCAGGAATGGCAGCAGGACACCGCTCCCAAGTGGCGCAAGCGGCATACCGAGATCATGGAGGCCAAGGCCAAGCTGTCGCTGCTCGAGGACGCGCAGACGGCGCAGCTCAACGATCAGGAAGTGTGGGAAAAGGCGCTGTTGCTGCTGGAAATCGATCGCGAGCGGGAGGCGATGGAGGTGCTCGAAGAACTGCTATCGCGCAATGGCGAACATGCCAGGGCGCATCTGTTGATGGGGCGGATGCTGCTGGATCACAACGACGATCGCGGTTTGAAACATTTGCTGCTGGCGGTGGAGCAGGACCTGGAGTTGACCGACGAGGCCGGGCGCGCCGGCTATGTTTATCTGATCCGTCGGGGACGCGAGCAGGAAGCCAAACGTTTCTGGGCCAAGGCGCAGGATCTCTACGAAAACCCGCGTCATCTGCCCGACTCCATGGTCGACTGACGGGCCGATCAAGAACGACGCGCCTCGCGCCCTCGCTGGCGGAGGCGTCGACGTTCAGTGGCGTTTACTGCCAGTTGTTGCGAGTCCTGAACTCGCGCGCCTGCCGCTCGGCATCGTCCTGCGCCAGGCCATACCGTTCCTGCAGCTTGCCGGCGAGAATCTCGGCGTTGCCTTCCATCTGATCGATCTCGTCGTCAGTGAGCTTGCCCCACTGCTGCTTGATCTTGCCCTTGAGCTGCTTGAAATTGCCGCCTGCGATGTCTTTGTTCATGCGATCCTCCAACTATCGACGATTTACACAGCGCGCAACGCGCCGCGCGCCCTAGTAACGGCTCGCATGCTCACAAAGTTCACTTGTGTTAAATGCTCCAGGCTGACGGTTGCGTTGCACACTCCGTCCGCATTTGCCTGCCTTTCCTTGACAGCGACGACCCGAAGCCTTTAGCGTTCGCGTTGCGCCGATTTGAGTTCAGCTTGCGGGCGCGTAAGAAATACGGCTAAAGCGAAGCAACCCTGCTTGAGCTTTGGCGAGCGGGTTTTTTTATGTCCAGCCAGCCGCTCTCCCGCCAGCCCTCGTCGACGCGTGATCGAAGCATTCGGGTCGGGAGACGGGCGTGCATCCATCCATAGTCGTGCTCAAGTTTGGCAGCTCGGTATTGCAGACCGAAGCGGACCTGCCGCAGGCGATCGACGAAATCTACCGTGAGTGGCGCGAAGGGCGGCGTGTGATCGCCGTCGTCTCCGCGTTTGCAGGCGTCACCGATCAACGCTTCGCGCAGACGCGAGCGGTCACGAGTGACTTGCACGAGCAAGCTGCCTGGGTGGCGGGTGGAGAAGAGGAATCCGGCACCAAACTGGCCGCCGCTTTGGTGGCCAATGGCGTGTCGGCTCGCTACGTCGATGCTCGCGAGGCTGGGTTGCGCGCTCACGGCGAGCCGCACGAGTCGACGCCCGTTTCATTGAACGCGGCCTATCTACGCGAATGTTTGCAAGAGCACGCGGTGCTGGTGGTGCCTGGATTCGTTGCGCAAGACATTCAAGGTCGCACTGTGCTGCTGGGGCGCGGCGGCTCCGATCTCACGGCGCTGTTCGTGGCAAAGAATCTGGACGCGCGCTGTCGATTGCTCAAGGACGTAGACGGGGTGTACGAGAGCGATCCGGCCGTCGTCGAGAATCACGCGCAGCGCTTCAATCGACTGAGCTGGCGCACGGCGCTCTCGATTGGCGGAAAGATCATTCAGCCTCGCGCGTTGCAGTTCGCGCAGTCGCACGGACAATCGTTCGAGGTCGCGTGCGTCGACTCGAATCTCGCCACGCTGGTGGATGCAGGGCCCGATGAATTCGCCGCCGTTCCCCACGAAAGCACACAGCGTCTGCGTGTGGTGTTGCTCGGGTTGGGGACGGTCGGGTTGGGTGTGTATGCGCACTTGATCCGTCGGCCGGATCTGTTCGAAGTGGTGCGCATGGTGGTGAGAGATCTCGACAAGCCACGCCGCATCGAAGTGGCGAATCTGGACGTGCCCAAGTCTCTCTTGTCCACGGATGTTTGGGACGCGGTGACCCAGCCCGCCGATCTGGTGATCGAAACATTGGGCGGCCTGGATCCCGCGGGTGACGTCGTGCATGCGGCCTTGCTGCGAGGTCGCGCCGTGGTGACTGCGAACAAGGCGCTGATCGCGTCGAGATGGTGGGACAAGCTGTCTCGTTTCGCCGCGAGCGAGCGTCGCTTGAAGTTCAGCGCTGCGGTAGGTGGCGGCGTGCCCGTGCTGGAGACCGTAGCCGCACTGGCTCGTCATGGTGGCGTGGCGCAGGTCCGTGCGATTCTCAACGGCACGTGCAATTTCATCCTCGATGCCCTGGAGCAACGGATAGACTTCGGGACGGCCCTCGCGCAGGCGCAGGCCAATGGCTTCGCCGAAGCGGATCCGCATGACGATCTTGTCGGTCTGGACGCGGCCCGCAAGCTCGAACTCATTGCCCGGGCGGCTTTCGGCGACAGCTCGCATTTCGAGCTCAGCGTGCGCGGTATCGACGGCGTGACCGCCAGCCAGGCGGCGCTGGTGCGGGAGGAGGGCCTGACTCTCAAGCTGGTGGGTGTGTGCGAACGCAGTGGCGCGCACGTTCGCGGGGTGGTGAAGTTGCACGAGCTGCCGGCAGGCGATTTCCTGGCGGGCGCGCGGGCCGAGGAGAATCGGATCGAGATCCTGGCAGGAAACGGCGAGACAGTACGTCTGTCAGGCAAAGGCGCCGGTCGCTGGCCCACCGCACTTTCCATTCTCGGCGATGTCCATGAATACTTGCGGGAACGGCGCCTGGCCGGGCGGGACGAGCAGGCGCCGGCCGCGGTGGTCAATGCGTGATGAACCACAGTGACCGGAACGAAAAACTCAGTGGGACTTGCATACGGCATGAAAAAATCATTGCTGCTGATCGCGGCGCTGGCGCTGCAATCCGGATGTGCCAAAAACGACTCGACGCCGGCCGCCGAGGCCAAGGCCGATGCGCCCGTGCCCAAGGCTGAACTGGGAGAGTTCGGTCTGGACCTCACGGCGCGCAACCTGGAGGTGAAGCCCGGCGACGACTTCTTCGCGTACGCCAGCGGCAAGTGGTACGACACCTTCGAGATTCCGCCGGATCGCACTTCGTATGGCCCGTTCCACAAGCTCAACGATCTGTCCGAGGAGCGGGTCAAGAAACTCATCGAGGCCGCCGCTCAGGGCAGCCCCGCCGCGGGAACGCCGGAACAAAAGATCGGCGACTACTTCGCGAGCTTCATGGACGAGGCCGGCATCGAGGCCAAGGGTCTCGCGCCGCTGCAAGAGGAGCTTGCGCGCATCCAGGCGGCGAAGACCAAGAAGGACATCGCAACCTTGTTCGGTCTGCCCGGCTACATGTCGACCTTCGGTGTGGGCATTTCGCCGGACCTGAAGAATCCCAGCCGCTACTCGGTCGACATCGGCCAGAGCGGTCTCGGTCTGCCGGACCGTGACTATTATTTGCAGGACGATCCCAAGCTCGAGGAGCATCGGGAAAAATACGTCGCTTACATCGAGCAGATGCTGACCTTGGGCGGCGTGCAGAAAGCAGCCGACAAAGCACGCGACATCATGCGTTTCGAAACCGAGCTGGCCAAGGTGCAGTGGCCGCTGGAGAAGCGTCGTGACGCCGAGGCCAACTACAATCCGCGCACCAAGAAGCAGCTGCTCGCGTATGCGCCGGGCTTCGACTGGCAGGCGTTCTTCACGGCTGCTGATCTGGGAGCTCGAGAGGAGTTCGTGCTCGGTCCCATCACCGCGATTCGCGACAGCGCCAGGCTGGTGGACAAAACATCGGTGGACACGTTGAAGGATTACCTCACGTTCCATTTGTTGCGTACCAATGCGTCGTTCCTTCCCAAGCGCTTCGATCAAGCGAACTTCGCCTTCTACGGTCAGCAGCTGCGGGGCCAGCCGCAACAGCGTGAGCGCTGGAAGCGCGGCGTGGCGCTCACCGGCGATGCGCTCGGCGAGTTGGTCGGGCAGGTCTACGTCAAGGAATATTTCCCGCCCGAATCCAAGGCCAAGATGGAAGTGCTGGTGGCCAACCTGCGCGCGGCGTTGCAAGAGCGCCTGGGCACCCTGGACTGGATGAGCGAAGAAACGCGCAAGCGCGCTGAAGAAAAGCTCGGCACGTTCGTGGCGAAGATCGGCTATCCGGACAAGTGGAAGGATTATTCGGCCTTGCAGGTGAGTCGTGACGACCTGATCGGCAACGTTCGCCGCGCATCGATCTGGGACTGGAATCGCCAGGTGGCGCGGCTCGATCAGCCGGTGGATCGCGACGAGTGGTTCATGAACGTCCACGAGATCAACGCGTATTACAACCCGCTGAACAACGAAATCGTGTTCCCGGCCGCGATCCTGCAGCCGCCGTTCTTCGATCCGAACGCGGACGACGCCGTGAACTACGGTGGCATTGGCGCGGTCATCGGCCACGAAATCGGCCATGGCTTCGACGACCAGGGCCGCAAGTTCGCGCCCGACGGCAGCCTCACCGACTGGTGGACCAAGGCCGATGCCGACGCGTTCGGCGCCAAGACCAAGGTGCTGGTGGAGCAGTATTCGTCGTTCGACGCCTTGCCGGGGCTGAAGGTCAATGGCGCCACGTCGCTGGGTGAGAACATCGGCGATCTCGGCGGCTTGAACATGGCCTACGAGGCATATCACAACTCGCTGGAGGGCAAGCCGGCGCCGGTGCTGGACGGACTCACGGGCGACCAACGTTTCTTCCTGTCCTGGGCGCAGGTATGGAGGACCAAGATTCGTGACGAAGCGCTGCGCGCGCAGGTGCTGTCGGATCCGCATGCTCCGCCGTATTTCAGGGTCAACGGCGCTGTGCGTAACATGGACGAATGGTACCAAGCCTTCGACGTGAAGCCGGGCGACAAGCTGTACTTGCCGCCGGAACAGCGAGTCAAAATCTGGTGAGGCTGAGAAGCGCCTGGCTCGTGGCGGTGTTGGGCATCGCCACGCTGTCAGGCTGCGGTAAACCCGAGCCCGAGCCGCCGCCCGCGCCACCGCCGCTCAGCAAGCAAGGGCTGTCGCTGTCGTCCTGGAAATCGCCGCGCCCCGACCTGCACGATCGTTTGTTACTGGCGCATGCGCTGGCCAAAGGCGACACGGAGGCGATGGTCCTGGTCGCTACCGAAGTCGGCAAGACGGCCACGGTGGCGCAAGCTATCGCCGCGCTCGGCGGCGACATTCAAACGCGCTTCGATGATGTGGGTTATCTGCGAGTGCGCCTGGCGCTCGAGCGCTTCGCCGAAGTGGACGCGCTGCCCGATGTGTTGATGGCGGATCTCGACGGCGGCGGCGCGCACGGTCTATACGCGAACGATCGCGATCGCGTGCGCTATCCGGTGATGGGCGCGGACACTCCCCAACAGGCGGATACCCGGACCGATCCATTCGCGACCGATACGCTGCTCGGTGCCGAAATCGGTTCTCCAGCAACGACGCTTGCTGCGGAAATCGAAACTCTGTTGCAAGCTGCGGCTGGCCAAGAAGCGAACGTTATCGCGCGCGATGCGGATGGCGGCAGATTTCCGGGCGGCGGCTCCGATTTCTTTGCGCTGATGGCGAATCGAGCCGTGGAAGTTCATGGCAAGCCGTGGCTGTTCGCCGCTGGCGCATTGGGCCGGGTCGAAGGTGTGACCGGCGCTTCGAGCGGTCGACGCGTAATCTCTGTAGGTGACAGCGCCATGCCCGCCACGGCGAGTCTCGGCCCCGCTTCGGACGGCGCCGCGAAACCCGATATGCTTGCGCAGGGCGGCTTCGAAGGCGCAGCGAGCGCGACTGAATCTCTGATCGCCGAGGCGCGCGCGGAGAACTTGCCTGCCGACGCCCGACACATCACTTGGGCGCTGCGCATGGGCGCGCGTCGTCTCGATGATCATCCGTCGCACGAGCAAGGCTTCGGTGTCCTCGACACGACAAGGGCGAAAGAACTGCTCGAACAAGTGCAGGCTCGCAGTTTCGATCTGCCCGACATTCAGACGCGCGCTCCAGTCAAAACCTATGTCTCTCGTTTCCTTCCCGAGGCCGGCGTGGGGCAGGGGCTCTATGAGCGCGAAGGCTGGTTGATACGGCAGAAGGATACACGGACCATCACGCTGCTACGTCAAAGCGGCGCGCCCACGCCGCTCGCCTATTCGTTGCAATGGCGAGGCAATGATGGAACGTTCAAAACGGCCCGGGACGAAGTGACTTTGCCGCTGCATGAACCGGTGCAGCTCGAATTGGAAATCTCCCCGCAACAGGTCGGCATCCACAGCGCGCACCTGTATCTGATCGACAAGGCCAGCGAGCTCCCAGTGCATGCCGTGATGACTACCATCGTGGCGGCGGAGCCGTTCACCGCGGCGAATCGCTATCGTATCGAGCATCGCGAACAGATGCGGGGCAAGCAGCCGAAGCGGTACTTCCTCGACGTTCCGCCGAATATTTCTTCGTTGCGCGTCGATGCCGCTGTTCGCGCGGGACGAGTGCAGCTGATGCTGACCGGCGGCGCGCTTGCTTTGCCTCCGTCGAAGGTCATCGCCGCAGGCCAACCGGCCGTGCTTCTAGTGGCATATCCGCCGCCGGGTGTCTACGAGCTGACAATCCTGCCGACCCACACGCCAGTGGACGATCTGCAAATATCGGCATCGACTTACTACGTCGACTCGCAGCTGGATGAGAAGCCGCCCGAGAACAACTCGACCTTGCTATGGATGAACAACATCTACGCGCCCGTACAGCGCAGCGACATCCTCACCGAAATTGGCGCGCGCCGCGTGTTGAAGGATGCGGGCGGCCCCAGCGGTATGCGCGCTTATAACATCGCCGTGGAGCCCGATAGCAGCTCGCTTCGGGTTGCCGTAACACCGGCGGACGGCCGCACGCGTATGGGGCTTTATCTGTATGACTGCGCAACCGGCTCGTGCAAGTTGTGGGGCAGCGATGTTTTTACACGGCCGGCGGCCAAGGCGCTGGTCGTGCCGAATCCTCGCGCGGGTCTGTGGCGAGTCGTAGTCGATGCCACCGCCCCGGGGACTGCATTCGAGTACACACAGATCGTGTCGCATCCACGTTTCGGTCGAGGCAGCGTCGCGGGCGAAAGTGTGGAGCGTCGTACCGGCGCGCGCTGGAACCAGCAAGTGAGCTACCAAGTGAGCGCAGCACCGCCGTTTGGATATGATCTGGTGGGCTTGATGGATGTGGTGGATCCGGGCAGCGAAGCAGAGGAGCGGGCGGCGCCGTTCAGCGATTGGCAAGCCGGCGAAGACGGTCGCGATCTGCCGTTGCGCCCGCTGCGCCTGAGCACTCAGGTCATGCGGCTGGAAGTGGAGGCCGCGCGTTCCTCGACGGCTCCTCCGCGGTGACGTGACGCATTCATGAAACAAGGTGCGCACGGTCGTTCCTGGCTTTGCGCGCCCGACTCTCGTATAAAAAGCCGGCCGGCCGGGCGGCCGGTTCCCAATCGGAACGAGGCTGAGTATGAGCACTGAAATTGCGGATGTCGGTCTGATCGGCCTGGCCGTGATGGGCGAGAACCTGGCGCTGAACATGGAGAGCCGCGGCTTCCGTGTCGCTGTGTTCAACCGAACCACTGCGCGAGTGGACGAGTTCATTCAGGGGCGCGCCAAAGGTAAGCGCTTCGTCGGCGCCCATGATGTGACGGAGTTCGTCGCAGCGATACAGCGGCCACGCAAAATCGTGATGCTGGTGAAAGCGGGCGCACCCGTGGATCAACTGATCGATCAGCTGCTGCCCCTGCTGGATCAGGGCGACATTCTCATCGACGGTGGCAACAGCCTGTTCACCGATACCATCCGGCGCACCCAGCGAGTGGAAGAGGCTGGCATGCTGTTCGTCGGCTCCGGCGTTTCGGGAGGCGAAGACGGCGCCTTGCATGGGCCTTCGCTGATGCCGGGCGGCAGTCCGGCTGCCTGGCCGCATATCAAACCGATCTTTCAAGCCGTCTGCGCGCGCACGCCCGAAGGCGAACCCTGCTGCGACTGGATGGGCGAAAACGGCGCCGGCCACTTTGTGAAGATGATTCACAACGGCATCGAGTATGGCGACATGCAGCTCATCGGCGAGACCTACGACGTGATGAAGCGCGTGCTCGGCATGAGCAACGCGGAGATGCACGGAGTGTTCGCCGAATGGAATCGCGCCGAGCTCGATAGCTACCTGATCGAGATCACCCGCGACATTCTCGGCTTCGTCGACAAGAACGGCGAGGCTACCATCGACCAGATACTGGATGCCGCGGGCCAGAAGGGCACCGGCAAATGGACCGTAATCGAAGCGCTGGATCACGGCATACCGCTCACCTTGATCGGCGAGGCGGTGTTTGCTCGCGCCTTGTCGGCTGCGAAACAAGAGCGCGTGCAGGCCTCGAAACAGCTCGAGCCGGTGGTGAGCGAGTTCAAGGGGGACCGCAAGCAGCTCATCGAGGATCTGCGACAGGCGTTGTACGCTTCGAAGATCATCAGCTACGCGCAGGGCTATCAGCTGCTGCGTTCGGCGGCCAAGCAGTACCAGTGGAGTTTGAACTATGGCGGCATCGCGCTGGTCTGGCGCGGCGGCTGCATCATTCGTTCGGCGTTCCTGGGCGATATCAAAAAAGCTTTCGATCGCGATCCGCAGCTCGTCAATCTGCTGCTCGATCCGTTCTTCCGAGATGCCGTGTCGAGCCGACAGGCCGGCTGGCGGCGCGCCATCGTGGCGGCGATTCAGAGCGGCATCCCCGTGCCTTGCATGAGCGCGGCGTTGTCGTACTTCGACGGTTATCGCGCGGAGCGGTTGCCCGCCAATCTATTGCAGGCTCAGCGAGATTTCTTCGGCGCCCATACATACGAGCGAGTCGATCAGCCTCGCGGCGAGTTTTTCCATACGGACTGGACCGGTCACGGCGGCGCCACGACGTCGCGTTCCTACAGCGCCTGAGCGCCCCGGGGCACTGGGTTTTCGCCGAGTGCCAGTCGCCGCGGCGGCAGAAAAAAATACTGCCCGTGATATGAGTTGAATATCGCAGGCCGATGCGAGAACGTTTCGGTGTTCGAGAACACCGCCGGCAACGGAACTGCTGGGTGTCGGCGCGCCGCGGACTTCAAAGCTCGTGACAGCGAGTTTTCAATCCGCGGCGTCCGTTTCAGCGCGGCCGGATGCGGTCCCGGCGCTGGCCGAATTGCATCTCGAATGCGATGCCGATTTCAGGAGTCGCTTCGCGTTCTTCTTCGAGCTTGCGGCGAGGCCAGGCGACACCGCCGCGCAATTCCAGGATCAACCAGTCCGGTGTGAGCTGCCGACGCATGATCAGGCGCAGCGCAGGCCGCGTGAGTGGCACTTCATTGTCGGTGGCGCCTTCCACGTGCGCCTGCCAGGCGAGGCCGGTGCGCTGACCGACGCTCTGAAACAAGGTGAACTGACTGAACCATTCCAGGCCGTCGGTTTCTTCGGTGTACTTGCCGAGATTGCTCCAGCGCAGCAGGAAACGATCGGAAATCACGCGGTCCAGGTTGATGCGTGTGGTGGTGCCGAACCCCTCGGTGTTTTGCCAGAACACGGTTTCGCGAGCGGTGAATACATAGCGCTCGGCGAACGAGCGCACCACTTCGTAACGCACGCGTGCATATGGATCGAGCGGCATATCGACGCGCACGCCCACGCCGGCGTCGAAGTCGTTGCCGGTGCGCTCGGGGCTGGAGTATCCCAAGCCCAGCAGCACGCTCTCATCTTCGAGTGTGCCGAACTGCTGCGTCGGCAGCGCGTCGAAGTCCCCTTCGGTATCGCTGATGTAATTGTCCTCGCCGACGCGGCCGGCGAAGGCGGAAATGCGTTCGTCCCACTGCGGCAGCTGCAGGCGGGCGCGGAAGCGCAGACGGGGATCGAAGCCGTCGTACTCGCTCCACAAACCGCCGACCGTCACCGTGCCGTAAGTGGCGTGATAGTCGTCGTAATGAATCTGATCGCCGAACAAACCATCGAGCCATGCCGACGACGCGCAAGCAGTGACCGTGAGGCTGCGACGCACGCGCTGTAGGACGCTGAGCTCGCCTTGATCGGGCTGCGCGCAGATTTCCATCGGACCGGCTTCGTCCTGCTCGGGCGGTGGCCCGGCCGCCAGCGGATCGTCCGCATGGGGTTCCCGTTCCAGGGTGCGCGGATCGCCTTCGTCCTGCTGCAGAACCGGGTCGCGCAGCGGACCTTGATTCACGTCCTCGGGATCGATGACTTCGGGTTTGTCGCCGGGCTGCTCCGGATCCGCCGGCGTGGGCACGGGCTGAACCGGTTCATCCTGCGCCGGCTCGTCGCCCGGTTCCGGGGTTTGCGCCAGCGCGTGCTCCGTGAACAGGCCACCGAGGGAACAAATCAGCAGCAGCGCGACGGCCGGCAACCCGGATGGGCGTCGCTCTGAGCCTGCTCTGACGAATGCCCCGTCCGCACGCATATGTCCTGTTTTTGCCGGTAGTCTTGAGGAAATCAACGCAATCGCTGCGCCGGAGTTCCTTGTGAGGCCGCCGCTGCGTTTATGATGTCCAGTCCCGAGCCCGCTGTTGCGGCTGTTGTTATGTCGAGGGTATCGCCCATGAGGTATCTGCACACTATGGTGCGCGTCACGGATCTGAGCGCTTCGCTGCGTTTTTACTGCGAAGCCCTGGGACTGCGCGAAGTCCGACGTATCGAAAACGAAACAGGGCGTTTCACCCTGGTGTTCCTGGCCGCGCCGGGCGACGAGCACGCCCAGGTGGAGCTGACCTACAACTGGGACCCGGAGCAGTACGGGATCGGGCGCGCCTTTGGCCATCTGGCGTACGAAGTCGACGACATCTATGCCGCCTGCCAGCGTTTGACGGATCATGGCGTCACCATCAACCGCCCGCCGCGCGACGGCCGCATGGCGTTCGTGCGCTCACCGGACAATATCTCGGTGGAGTTGCTGCAGCGGGGCGGCTCGCTCGAGCCGCGCGAGCCGTGGAAATCCATGCCCAACACGGGCGAGTGGTAGAATCTGCGGCCTGCCGACGTTTACGACCGCCAGACCCGTTCTGTTCGAAGGAGTTTTCATGTCCGCCTCCATCTTCAATGCCGATCGCGAAGACAAGCAGCCCGAGAAGCTCGAAAGACCCGAGACACTGGCGGAGCAACTGGCGTTTAAGTCGCGTTTCGTGCTGGTGTTCGGCGAGATCAATCACAACGTCGCGCGCAGCGTGTGCGAAAGGTTGATCGCGTTGTCGCAACAATCGGATGCACCGATCCGCATGCTGATCTCATCGCCCGGCGGCCACGTCGAATCCGGCGACGCCATTCACGACATGATTCGTTTCATCAACGCGCCGGTGACCACCATCGGCACCGGCTGGGTGGCCAGCGCCGGCACGCACATCTTCCTGGCGGCCGAGAAGCAGAACCGCGTCTGTCTGCCGAACACCCGGTTCATGATTCACCAGCCGGGCGGCGGCGCCGGCGGGCCGGCGGCGGACATCGCGATCCAAGCCAAGGAGATTCTGCGCACGCGCGAGCGCATCGCGCGCACCATTTCCAAGCAGACCGGCCGGCCGTACGAGAAGGTGGTCGTGGATATGGAACGTGACTTCTGGATGAGCGCCAACGAAGCCATCGACTACGGCATCGTGTCGCGCGTGGTCGAGTCGTACAAAGAACTAAGCTGACAGTTCGACGCGCTCAGCGAGGCACGCTCGCACCTGCGCCCGGAACCATTGCGAAGCGGGGTCTTCGTCGACGTTGGAGTGCCAGTACAGAAAGGACTCCAACGGCGGCGACTCGATGGGGAAGGGCAGCACCTGATTGTTCATCTGCCGATTCACTATCCCTGCCTGGCCACGCGTCATCGTGGCCAGCAGGTCGGAACGGCTCACCACCTGGCTCGCGGCTGCATGCTGCTGACAGCGCATCTTGATGTGGCGGGATAATCCCAGCCGCGCCAGCGCCGCATCCTCATAACCTCCGCCACGGCGCCGCCCGGTCACGAGAACGTGCGACTGGGCTGTGTACGTTTCGATGTCCAGCTTGCCTTGCACGACCGGATGATCGGCGCGCGCCAGCACTACCAGCGGCTCGGCGCCGATCCGTTCGCGGCGCACTTCACCCGATAACGGCAGCGCCACGTCGAGCGCCAGATCGATCTCGCCACTCTGCAGGTCTTCCTCCAGATCGCGCCGCTCGATGCGCACCGAAGCGACGTGGATGTGCGCCGCCTCGTTGCTGATGCGGCTCATCAGCGCCGGCAGAAACGTGAGCTCGTGCGAATCACGGGCTGCGATGGTGAAGCAGCGTTGCGCCGTGCCCGGCTCGAAGTGACCGACCCGCTGCAACATCTGTTCGAGATTGCCGAGCGAGCTCGCGACGCCGTCTGCCAGCGAGCGCGCCAGCGGCGTCGGAATCATCTCGTGGCCCCGGCGCTCGAACAGAGGATCGTTCAGCAGCTCTCGCAGACGCCCCAATGCGTGGCTGACGGCGGGCTGCGACAGATGCAGTCGCCGGCTGGCAGGGGTGATGCCGCCTTCGCGATAGATCGCGTCGAAGACGGTGAACAGGTTGAGATCGATCCTGGATAGCTGCATGCCAAGCCCTCCCGCGCCCCGGGTCTACGGGGTTATTGTCGCGGAATGGCGGCGACTATGCATATCGCTGATCCGGCCGGATTCAGACAATGCATTGGCGTCGCGCCCCGGGCAGACGGCAAGTTAGCGACGGTACCGATCACCTTAGAAGGACACGAGCATGGATTTCGAGTACAGCCCCCGCGTGCGCGAGTTGCAGGCGCGCCTGCTGCAGTTCTTCGACGAGCACATCTATCCCAACGAGAAGGCTTACGAAGCCGAGGTCGCCGCGAATCGTCGCAACGGCGATGCCTTCGTACCGACCCGGGTCATCGAGGACTTGAAGGTCAAGGCGCGCGCTGCCGGGCTGTGGAATCTGTTCCTGCCGCATTCGCCGCGTGTGCCGGAAGGATTGTCCAATCTCGAATACGCACCGCTTTGCGAGATCATGGGTCGCGTGCCGTGGGCGCCGGAAGTGTTCAACTGTTCGGCGCCCGACACGGGCAACATGGAAACCATCGAACGTTATGGCACGGAGGCGCACAAGCAGCGTTGGCTGGAGCCTTTGCTTCGAGGCGAGATCCGTTCGGCGTTCCTGATGACGGAGCCGGCGGTGGCTTCCTCGGATGCGACCAACATCGAATGCTCGATTCGACGCGAGGGCGATGAGTATGTGATCAATGGCCGCAAATGGTGGTCCAGCGGGGCCAACGATCCGAGGTGCAAGCTGTTCATCGTGATGGGTAAGACCAATCCGGAGGCGAGCAAGCATCAGCAGCAGTCGATGATCCTGGTGCCTGCCGATACCAAGGGTGTGACGGTGATGCGTTACCTCTCGGTGTTCGGTTACGACGATGCGCCTCACGGTCATGCGGAGGTGGACCTTTCTGATGTGCGGGTGCCGGCTTCGAATATTCTGCTTGGGGAGGGCCGTGGGTTTGAGATCGCGCAGGGGCGATTGGGCCCCGGGCGTATCCACCACTGCATGCGATCCATTGGTGTCGCGGAGCGCGCGCTCGAGTTGATGTGTCGGCGGTTGAGTTCGCGTGTGGCGTTTGGCAAACCGGTGTCGTCTCAGTCGGTGTGGCACGAGCGTATTGCCGATGCTCGTTGCATGATCGATCAGGCGCGGCTGCTGGTGCTGCGAGCGGCGTACATGATGGATACGGTCGGCAACAAGGTCGCCAAGCAGGAGATCGCGTTGATCAAGGTGGTCGTGCCGAACATGACTTTGCAGGTGCTCGATTGGGCCATCCAGGCCCACGGCGCCGGCGGCGTCTGCGGCGACTTCCCCCTCGCCAAACTTTGGGCCGGTCAACGTACGCTGCGTCTGGCTGATGGGCCGGATGAGGTTCACCGCAACGCCATCGCCAAGCTGGAACTCGCTCGGTATGCGTTGAAGCCCGGCACTGAGGTTGACATGCCGGTCACCCGCGGCGGCTGACGCTGGACGCGGCTGGCTACCAAGAGCTTCGCTTCGTTTCGCGTTGAGGTGTCGTTGAGGGCGGTGTCTGAGGCGTCGATGGCTTGGCGCCGTCCGAGGTGCCGTCTCTCCTCCCGGCACCGTCGACGCCTCCGGATCTTCGGTGAACTGCAACCTTACGCCGAGCTAGCGAGTCTCAACCGACGTGGACGCGAGAGCGCTGGAGGAAAAGAGACGATGTCGTTCGTGCTGGTCGTGATTGCCTGGTGTTTGTTGTTCGTGCTGGCCTGGCCGCTGGCCTTGCTGGCGATTTTTCTGCTGCCGCTGCTGTGGCTGCTGTCGTTGCCGTTTCGGGCGCTCGGGGTGGTGGTCGAGGCGCTGTTTGCCTTCATCAAGGCAATACTGTTCCTGCCGGCCCGGCTGTTAGGGCATCGCGGATAACACAAGCAACTCAGCGAGCGGACAGAATCGTGCGTTTTACGACGGCTTTGAGTACATCGACTTTATAGGCGTTCTTGGGGAGCGGAGTCGCGGCGGCTACAGCCGCGGCGGCCGCCTCGGTTGCGGACTGCTCCGTGATCTCCCGACCCACCAATGCTTCTTCGCTAGCAACTGCACGACGTGGAGTCGGCGCTACCCAGCCGAGAACAATCTTGGCACTCGCCACGAAAGCGTCTTTCATCTGCAGCACAACTGCCACGTCACAGATGGGCCAGTCGTAACTGTCCCGCTCCGTCTGCTTGTGATAAGCACAGCGAGTGTTTGGCTGAATCGCCGGCACGCTGACGTGCGTCAGGATCTCTCCATCCGTGATGATCGTATCTCGTTCGCGCTCCATCGACGGTGGCAGCAGGAATTCTTTCAGCGCGACCGTGCGAGCAGAGCCTGCCCCCGACGCCAGATGCACGCTCGCATCGTAGGCGAGCAGGGCAGTGGCCAGCGTCGATGCATGCACCATCACCGTTTGCTCGTTCTCGAAAATCGCATGATGCTGATGCTCGCTGTACTCCGCCTTCGCGACCTGATGAAAGTGGTCGTTGCGGAAGTACCAGCAACGCGGCCGTTGCAACAAGTTGCCGCCAATCGTCGCGGCGTTACGCACTTGGGGCGTGGCGGCATGCGCTGCCGCCTCGGCTAGCGCGCGATAGTGAGATCGGATCCCTCCGTGGCGCTCGATCTCTGCCAGAGTCACCAGCGCGCCGAGCCGCATTCCCGACATGTCGATCTGCACACCGCCGAGCGCAGCAATCGATTTGAGATTGATCACGCGCGCCGGCGAGACGATACCTTCCTTCATGAGATCCAGTAAATCCATGCCGCCCGCCTTGGCGACCACAGGCTTGCGTGGCGATGTGTCCGCCAGCAGCGCCGCAGCTTCATCGATTGACCTCGCATCCACCCACTCGAAGCTTTTCATGATCACTCCGAGCGCAACGCCGCGAGCACGTTGGCAGGCGTCATTGGCAACGTATAGATGCGCTTGCCCGTGGCGTTGAAAAACGCATTGGCAACCGCAGCGGCGGTCGCGACGTTCGCGGGCTCCGCGACTCCGCGAGCGTCTGTTGAGGATTGTCCGCCGAGCAGCTCGATCAGGTGCACTTCGATCGCCGGCGTCTCGCGCGCGCCGACCATTTTGTATTGATCGATGTTTGCATTGAGCTGCACGCCCGTCGCCGCATCGAGCCGCCGATCTTCATAGAGCGCGTAGCTCACACCCTGAATCACACCGCCCAGGATCTGGCTCTCCACCAGCTTGGGATTGATCGGACGCCCGCAGTCGTGCACGGCCAGGACCCGCTCGACTTTGACCACCCCGGTCTCGGTATCAACGCTGACTTCAGCAAACTGCACGCCGCCAATCGCATGCGGGCTGATGTTCAGTTCGCCGGACTTGCGGGCGTAACCTGCATAGTCGTCACGGCGGTCCGCGCGATGAACCAACGTTTCGATGCCTGCGCGCTGTAGGGCTTCGGCAAACGCCAGCGAAGTCGCAGGATCGTCACGCTTCTCGATGCGCCCACCGCGAAACACCAGTTCCTCGGCCTTTACGTCCAACAAGGGCGCGACACGGTTCGCGATGTCACGAGCCGCTGCATAAGCCGCGTTGCGAGCCGCAGGTGTAAGTGAGCTGGTGACGCGGCTGCCGCCAGAAGGTGGGCCGGGCGGAAAGCGTGTGTCACCCACGTGGACCGTGATTTCTTCGGGCTGTAGCCCCAGTTCTTCCGCAACCACCTGCGCGAAAACTGTTCGCGTGCCGGTGCCGATGTCCTGTGTGCCGCAGAATGCATCAACCGAGCCGCTGCCGGAGATTCGCAGCTCGCACGTGGTATAGCTGTTCACGATGTAGGGCCACATCGACTGTGCCATACCTAAGCCATGTTTGATCGGGCCGGGATCACTGCCCGGTGCGCGTCGCTTTGACCATCCAAACTTTTCCGCGCCAATGCGACGTTCCGCGGCACGAGCGCGGACGTCATCCGCGTCGCGTGTGTCGATCTTGTTTCTTAGCGCCACAGGATCCATCTGCAAGCGCGCGGCCAGCGCGTCGATGGCCTGCTCGAAAGCGAATATCCCTTGCGCCTGTCCTGGGCCACGAAACGCGGCGCACGGACCGGCGTTGGTGAACACATCGTAGTGCTCGATGCTGACGTTCGGGCAGGGATACATGCTGTGCTGACACGATCCAACACCAGCGCCAGCGGCGACGCCGCCCGTGCCGAAGCTTCGCAGCTGAATGGCGGTCAGCGTGCCATCGCTTCTCGCGCCGATTTTCAGACGCTGCAAGCTGCTGGGTCGATTGCCCACCGACACATGTTCCTCGCGCCGATCCAGCACCATTCTCACCGGTGCGCGCGCTTTGCGGGACAGATGAATGGCCAATGTGCCGTAGTTACCGATGCCATACTTGGCGCCGAATCCGCCGCCGGTATAGTCGCTGACGACGCGGATCTTCTCTTCAGGCAGCTTGAAAACTTCGGCCGCTTCTTCACGCACGCTGAATACGTGCTGCGTCGATGAGTAGAGCGTCAGTTCATCATCCCGCCAATCGGCAACGATGCCGTGCGTTTCCAGCGGCGTGTGGGTTTGAACCTGCGTGCGATACTCGCCTTCGACGATAACGTCGGCCTCGCGAAAGCCACGCTCGATCTCACCTCGCGAACCGCCCTTGCTCGGACCGCGCAGATTGCCTTTTTGGGGCAGACCGCGCGGCGCGCCGCCACCGCCGGCGCTTGCGCTTTGCTCAGTCGGCCCTGGAAACACCGCAGGCGCGTCGGGCTGCATCGCGTCTTCCAGCTCGGTGACGTGGGGCAGAGGTTCGTATTCGATTCGAACCAGCCTCGCCGCAGCCTCAGCTGCTCGCGCCGAAGTGGCGGCCACTGCGGCGATTGGTTGACCGTTGAAGCGCACGAGGGGATAGCGCTCGTCGGCTTCGGCGCTGGAGTCGCGCAGCTCGGCGGCCATCAGCAACCGTTCAAGCACGTGCACGGCGCGTACGCCTGGATACTGTTCGGCGCGCGAAGTATCGATCGACTTGATGCGAGCGTGCGGCACGGTGCTGTTGATGACGCGGGTGTACAGCATGCCCGGCAGTTGCACGTCGAACGTGTATCGCGCGCGGCCGGTGACTTTCTCCAGCGCATCCATGCGCGGCGCGTTCTTGCCGACCACTTGCAGCTCAGCGTTCGTCGGCCACTCGGGCGGCTCGGTCGCGGGGACTTTGCGACTGACCGGCTGCAACGTCTCGCCGACGATGCCGGCGTGCAGGCTGCGCTGCTCGAATGATTCCGCGCTGCTCATTTCGATTCTTCGCTGCCGGCGGCGCGCATCTCGGCCGCCGCTGCCAACGTTGCTTTGAAGATGTTGGGATACGTTCCGCAGCGACACAGATGACCGGAAATGGCTGCCTGGATGTCGTCGAGTGTGCATTCCGGGTTGTTGTTCACCAGATGCGCGCAACTCATCACCATGCCGGGGGTGCAGAACCCGCATTGAAGCGCGTCGTGTTCGATGAACGCTCGTTGCACCGGATGGAGCTGATCGCCTCGAGCCAGCCCTTCGATGGTGGTGATGCTGTGGTCTCGTGCGTCGAGTGCGAGCGTCATGCAACTTGCCGCGACTTCACCGTCGATCCACACGGTGCAGGCCGAGCATGCGCCACGGTCGCAGCCGATCTTGGTTCCTGTCATCCCAAGCGCATCGCGCAGGAATTCGACGAGCGTAGTGGCGGGATCGGCGAGCGCGGTACGGACTTCGCCGTTGATGAGCAATGACAACGGCCGAGGCTCGGGCCCGAACGAGTGCGAAGTGGCTGCATTCCCGCGATCGGGCGGGCGATGAGGGGCGACGCTCATGGAGGCTCCGTCGCCATTCCTTCGGCGCAAGTTCCCTGGCGCTGCTGGGCCGGTTGCTTGACCGTAAGCAACGCTTCGGCGCCGGTGGAGTTCCGGCGCTGCGCCAGGAGCTGGATATCAGCGGGTGATGGTTCGCTCGCGCAGGAAGGAGTTGATCTCTTCCAGATCGGCGCGATCGAGCGTGCCGGTCGCCAGCTGCAGCTGTAATACGTTCAGGATGTAGTCGTAGCGGCTGCGCGCGTAGTTGGTCTGCGCTTCGAACAACTGACGTCGGGCATCGAGGACGTCGACGGTGGTGCGTGTTCCGACTTCAAAGCCGGCTTCGGTGGCCTGCAAGGCCGTCTGACTGGATTCCACCGCTTGTCGGAGCGCGCGGACGCGTGAGATTTCGCTCAACACACCGAGATACGAATCGCGAGCGAGACGCTCGGTCTCGCGATTGGCTCGCTCCAGGCGCTCACGCGCCGCTCGGTGCAGATAGACCTGCTGGCGCACGCGAGAAGAAGTCGCGCCACCGGAGTAAATGGGCACGGTCACTTGCAAGGAGATGCTGTCCGACTTGCCATCGGCATCCGCGGGAAACACCTGCGGGGCCGTGTTTGGATTCGTGACCGTACGTGTGCCGCTGTCTTCGGAGTCGGCATGGGTGGCGACGATATCGAGCGAAGGCAGGTGTCCCGCGCGTGCTACACGCACGTCCTGCTTCGCGATGTCGGTTGCTAGGCGTGCGGAGATCACCTGTAGATTCTGATCGAGCGCGGTCGTAACCCATTGCTCCTCGTTGGCCGGATTCGGGGACTCCAGCGGCATGTCGTCCACCGGCGCGGCCAGCTGATCGAACGATTCGCCGGTCAGCTCACGCAGCAGTTCGCGCGCTGTCGCGAGCGTGCGCTTCGCCTGAATCAGAGCTGCCGCGGCCTGATCGTGCGCGGCGCGCGCTTCCTGAACGTCCGTGATCGCGATTAAGCCAACCTCGAAGCGCTTTTCCGCCTGCTCGAGCTGGCGAGCGAAGGCATCCAGCGACGCTTGCGCGGCGTCGACCGTGTCTTGCGCGGCGAGCACATCGAAATAGCGAATCGAGGTGCGCTGAATCAGGTCTTGCTGCGCGAATCGATAATCCGCTTCGGCCTGCGCGACTTCCGCGTCGGCGCGTTTCAGCGTCATCCATTGATCCCACCGGAACACCGGCTGGCGCAACTGCACTTGCCAGCCGATCGTGTCGGTATCGTTCTCGGTCTGGCGGTTGACGAAAGTAGTCAGGTCCCCGTCGGTACTTGGGAACAGACTCGAGCCGTCTGACTTGAATTTCTCGGCCGAGCCGCTCGCATCGAGCTGCGGCAGCAACGCCGCCAGTGCCTGCGGCTTGGACTCGCGGCTCGCCAGGCGAAGCGCATCCGCTTCACGGATCTGTGGATCGTTCTGCAAGGCGCGTTGATAGACGGTGACCAGGTCGGCGGCATCGGCCGCGGCCGATGCGAGGATCAGACTGCAAGCGGCGATGAGCGGAGCGCGTACTTTCATCTTGTTCGTTCCAGTCCTAGGGTCGTTCGCCGATGATGACACGCTGGCGAAGTTATTAATGAGGCGGCGGCAGGGCACGAACCGGCTTTCACCATTCATGCCACAGTTCCATCCTTCCACCGCCTCCGTGTCATCCCGGGGCAGCTCACATTCATCCGGTGAGCGCGGTGGCGCTCACTTGGACGCTTCAGTAGGTCGGAATGGTTGCATCCAGCTCGCGCGACCACGCGAGGATGCCGCCGGCGACGTTGACCGTCTGAAAGCCGTTTTGTTGCAGAAACTTTGCGACTTCCAGGCTACGACGACCGGAACGGCACAGCACCGCCACTTCCTTGTTGCGATCGAGCTCGCCGAGCCGGTCGGCAACTTCGCCCATCGGAATGTGCACCACCTGTTGATCGGCCGGCACGCTGGCCACGCCGAGCTCCCAGGCTTCGCGCACATCGAGCAGGGTCAATGCATCGCCGCGCTGGCGGCGAGCCACGAATTCAGTCGGGGTGATCTCGACGATCGGTTGCGGAGTGCTCATGGTTGACGCTCCGATCAGAACACGAACGCGGACGGGCGCGGCGCATTCACCAGCGGCGCGATCACCGTTTCGAACAGGCTCACGCGCTGCCATTCACGTTCGCCGACGCGCGTGACCTGCCAGGCTTCCATCACCGGCGCCTGACCGACCACCACGAACAAGCGGCCGCCGATGCGCAGCGCTTGTTGGAAACGTTCGTCATACAACGGCAACGAACCGGTCACGGCGATCACGTCGTAGCTCGACTGCTCGGCGAGCTGCATGCCGTCCGCCGCTTCGACCGATACATTGTTGACGGCGGCGGCGAACAGGTTGCGCTGGGCCAGCTCGGCCAGCTCGGGGAAGATCTCCAGCGAGCGCACGCGCGCCGCGAGCCGACCCAGGCAGGCGCTCAGATAGCCGCTGCCGGCGCCCACTTCCAGGGCAATATCGCTGGGAGAGGGCAGCAGTGCCTGCAGAATCCGGCCTTGGATATTGGCCGGCAGCATGGTCTGGCCGTGCGGCAGCGGAATGGCGGCGTCCGCGAACGCCACGCCTTGATAGGCGGGCGGGGCGAATTGCTGCCGGGGGATCTGGCGCATGGTGTTCAAGACCCGCTCGTCGAACACCTCCCAAGCATGTACCTGGTGTTCGATCATCTGGTCGCGAGCCAACTCGATATTCATAGGCAGTTTTCGTAGACAAATCAGGCCTGGTCCGGGCCCGCGCAGGGCTGTCCGAGAGGGCTGTTTACGGCCGCCAAACAGGCGTCGCGCGGGCGGCGGCAAGGGTACGGGCTTTAATTACGTCGCACAAGAAGCGGGACGGCGCGCGCCGGCTCGCCCGAGGGCCCACTGCGACACGCGCCTGCTGGGAACCCTGAAGCGGTCTTCAGGGCCACATTCAGGCCAATATTCCACGACTTGCCACGTACAATATGGTCAATCCCCCCGGCAGATGTTGAACCGTTCGCTATGCTCTGTTCCGGATATCTAGGCACTAGTGCGCAGTTTCGATGCGCGCCTGCATCTAGCCGACATGGCGGGCTCCAGCGTGCGCTGGCCTGCTCAATCAGGGGATCGAAGGACAAGAGCGTTTCAATGTGAGTGCCCTGTTGGGGACTTTGACCTTTTCTCTCGCCGTCGCGGTCGTGCTGCTGCTGGGTTTCATCCTCTGGCGGGAGCGCCGGAGCGCGGCCTTGAGCCGCGCCGCCGGACAACTGGAGGGCATCGTGCGCTCGGGCAGATTCGCCGAGCGCATTCGCGTCACCGGGCCGGCCTCGGACTTCGCCGACAGCGCCAATCGTCTGCTCGAGCAGATGGCCATGAAGGATCTGATGATCGGCGAGCGCGAGCGCTCGCTGGTCGGGCTGCTGAGCGGGCTGCATGAAGCGGTCGCCGTGCATCGCGAGCACATCGTGTTTGCCAATGAGCGCTTCGCCGCGCTGACGGGCAGCGTTGCCGCCGAGCATCTCACCGGCAAAAAGATCGCAGACCTGCTGCATCCCGATTACACCGAGCTGGTGAGCGAGCATCTGCGTCGCTCGCTGGCCGGCGAGCCGGGCCTGGACCGCCTCGAAGTCGAGTTGCATCCCGATGCACTGGGCGGCAGCGCGCGTGCCGAGTTGTCGGCGGTGCGCATCGACTATTCGGGCGGGCCCGCGCTGTTGTTGACGATGATCGAGATGGGCCCGCGCTCCATGCCGGTGCCTCCCGCGGCACGCGGTCGCCCGACTGCGTGGGAAACGCTGGACTCGCTGGGTGAGGGCATCATCACCACCGACGTGAGCGGCCGCATCGACTACGTCAATCAAGCGGGCGAGCAACTGATCGGCGCCACTGCCGTCGACGCGCTCGGCAAAAGCATCACCGATATCATCCAGCTGCTGGACGAAGGTGACCGGCGCTCGCTCGGCGATCCGGTGCGGCACTGCCTGGCGACGCAGTCGAAAGTGACCGCCGGCCGTCGCGGCTTGATGATCTCGCGTAACGGCAGCGAAGAGCGTTCGGTGGAGCTCACCGTGACGCCATTGAAAGCCCAGAAGGGCGATCTGGTCGGCACGGTGGTCGTGGTCCGCGATGTGAGCGAACTGCGCGGCATCACCAAGCAGATGTCGTATCAGGCGAGTCACGATGCGCTGACCGGCCTGGTGAACCGTCGCGAGTTCGAGCGTCGCCTGGAAGAAGCGCTGCAAACGGCGCACACCAACGAAGCCAAGCACGTGCTGTGCTATCTCGACCTGGATCGCTTCAAGGCGGTGAACGACACCTGCGGGCACATGGCCGGCGACGGCATGCTGCGCGAGGTCGCGGCACTGATCAAAGAGACGGTGCGCGATTCGGACACTGTCGGCCGCCTCGGCGGCGACGAGTTCGGTCTGTTGCTGGTGGGCTGTCCGCTCGACAAGGCGCGCCAGATCGCCGACGACGTGGTCCGCAAGATCAGCGATTACCGCTTCGTCTGGAAGGACAAGATTTTCAACATCGGCATCAGCGTCGGGCTGATCGAGATTTCGCGCGAGAGCGGCGCGCCCGACGAAGTGATGAGCGCCGCCGACTCGGCCTGCTACGTGGCGAAGAAGCAGGGCAATCACGTGCACGTTTATTCGGCGCGCGATGAGGCGGTTGCTCGTCATCGCGGCGAGATCCAGTGGCTGCAACGCCTGCAGTCGGCGCTCAAGGACAATCGTTTCGAGCTGATGGCCCAGCCCATCATCGCTTCGACGGCGACCGAAACCGGTCCGGCGCTGGAAGTGCTGCTCAGGTTACAGGACGACACCGTGCCCGGCGGCATCTCGCCCGCGGAGTTCCTGCGCGCCGCCGAGCGCTATCGTTTGATGTCCGATGTCGATCGCTGGGTGGTGCAGACGGCGTTGACGGCACTGGGGCGTGGCGGCATTCGTCTGCCCTCGCGCCGCAGCCTCTCCATCAATCTCTCCGGTCAGACTCTCGGCGATCCGCAGTTCCTGGAGTTCGTGGTCGACGTGCTCGATCGCACCGGCGTATCGCCCAACCAGCTGTGTTTCGAAGTCACCGAGAACTCGGTGATCACCAATATCGAACATGCGCAGCGTTTCATCGGGGTGTTGCACGGCATGGGGTGCCAGTTCGCGCTGGACGATTTCGGCCGCGGTTTGAGCTCGTTCGGCAACCTGAAGAATCTGTCGCTCGATTATCTGAAGATCGACGGCACGTTCATTCGCAACCTGGCGGTGGACTCGGTGAACCAGGCCATGGTGGCGGCGATGATCAAGCTGGCGCGCACGTTGAACTTCCAGGTGATCGCCGAGCAGGTGGAAGACGCCGGCGCGCTGGATGCGGCCAAGAAAATGGGCGTCGACTTCCTGCAAGGCTTCTATCTTGGCCGGCCGCAGCCGCTGGCGCGCGTGGTGCCGGCGCGGAGCATCGGCTAATTTCCCGGTGGCTCCGGTCGGAGCCACAGCCACATCAGCACCAGCGCCATCACCGCCGTGATGGTTTCAGCGAGCCACATGCGTGTGCTGGTAAGAAACAAAATGACCGCGCACGCCGCCATCATGACGGTCGCCGCGACTTTCGAGCGACGACTGACTGCGCCGTGCCTGCGCCAGTCCCGCAGCATCTGGCCGAACAGGCGGTGGTTCTCCAGCCATCGATGAAATCGCGGTGAGCTGCGCGCCGCGGCCCAGCCGGCCATCAGGATGAACACCGTGGTCGGCAGGCCAGGGATGAAGATTCCGATGACGCCTAGCGCCACGCAAACCACGGCGAAGACCAGCAGCAGGTAGCGCGCCACCGCGGGCAGGGGACGAGCGGATTTGCTGGAGTCATCCATGGCTACAGTTTGCCAGGGCCAAACAAAAAGGGCGCAGCCAGGCTGCGCCCTTGGTATCGAAGCTGTCGCTATCTTTACAGCAGTGGCACGAGGAGCAGCGCCACGATGTTGATGATCTTGATCAGCGGGTTGATGGCCGGGCCGGCCGTATCTTTGTACGGATCGCCCACCGTGTCGCCGGTGACCGCAGCCTTGTGAGTCTCCGAGCCCTTGCCGCCGAAGTGGCCTTCCTCGATGTACTTCTTGGCGTTATCCCAGGCGCCGCCGCCCGTGCACATGGAGATGGCGACGAACAGGCCAGTGACGATCGTGCCGATCAGCAGACCGCCCAGCGCGCGAATGCCCGCGCCCGGGCCCATCAGGAAATTCATGCCGAAGGCCACGATCACCGGCACCAGAATGGGCAGCAGCGACGGCACGATCATTTCTTTGATCGCGGCACGAGTCAGCATGTCCACCGCCTTGGAATAGTCCGGCTTGGCCGTGCCCTCCATGATGCCCTTGATCTCCTGGAACTGACGGCGCACTTCCACGACCACCGAGCCGGCGGCGCGACCCACCGCTTCCATCGCCATGGCGCCGAACAGATACGGCACCAGGCCGCCGATGAACAAGCCGATGATCACGGCCGGATCGGACAGCGAGAACGTCTCCAGCTTGCCGCTCGCGTCGAGGTTGTGGGTGTAGTCGGCGAACAGCACCAGCGCCGCTAGACCGGCCGAGCCGATGGCGTAACCCTTGGTAACCGCCTTGGTGGTGTTGCCGACCGCGTCGAGTGCGTCGGTGATCTTGCGGACTTCCGGCGGCAGGCCGGACATCTCGGCGATACCACCGCCGTTGTCGGTGATCGGGCCGTATGCGTCGAGCGCCACGATCATGCCGGTCATCGACAGCATCGCGGTAGCCGCGATGGCGATGCCGTACAGATCGGCGATGTGATATGCGCCCCAGATGGCGGCGCAGACCGCGAGCACCGGCAGGGCCGTCGACTTCATCGACACGGCGAGACCGGCGATCACGTTGGTGCCGTGACCCGTCTGCGAGGCGGCAGCAACGTAACGCACCGGCGCGAACTCGGTCGCGGTGTAGTACTCGGTGATCCAGATCAACGCGGCGGTGAGCACGAGGCCGATGACCGCGCAGGCGAACAGATCGACGGCCTGTTCGCCCATCACCATGTCCGACACGAACCAGAACGCGATCAGCGCCAGCACGCCGGACACAGCGGTACCCCGATACAGCGCGTTCATGATCTTGCCGCCTTCGCGCGCCTTCACGAAATACGAACCGATGATGGAGGCGATAATGGAGACCGCGCCCAACATCAATGGATAGATGATGTAGCGAATGTCGAGAGAGCCGTCGGCGGTGGTGAACATCAACCCGCCGAGCACCATCGTGGCGACCACGGTGACGGCATATGTTTCAAACAAGTCCGCCGCCATGCCGGCGCAGTCGCCGACGTTGTCACCGACGTTATCGGCGATCACCGCGGGGTTGCGTGGATCGTCTTCCGGGATCCCGGCTTCGACTTTGCCGACCAGGTCCGCGCCTACGTCGGCGCCCTTGGTGAAAATGCCGCCGCCGAGACGCGCGAAGATGGAGATGAGCGAGCCGCCGAAGGCGAGGCCGATCAGCGAATGCAGCGCATGTTCGTCGCCGATCATGCCGCGCATGAGGGTGAAGTAACCGGCGACGCCGATCATGCCGAGACCGACCACCAGCATGCCGGTGATGGCTCCGCCGCGGAAGGCGACTTGCAGCGCGGGATTCAAACCGACGCTGGCGGCCTGCGCGGTCCGCACGTTGGCGCGCACCGAGACGTTCATACCGATATAACCGGCCAGGCCGGAGAGAATGGCGCCGACCGCGAAGCCGCCGGCGGTGGCCCAGTCCAGCGCCAGACCGAGCACGATCAACAACAACACACCGACGATCGAAATGGTGGAGTACTGACGATTCAGATATGCCTTGGCGCCGGCCTGGATCGCCGCCGCGATCTCCTGCATGCGCTCGTTGCCTGCGGGCTGCTTGTTGATCCAACCGACCGAAATTACGCCATACAGCACGGCTATTACACCGGCGCCGATCGCGAGCCAAAGCGCGATATCTGTGGACATCAACTTCCTCCCCCTTGCGGGCAATCGTTGTGAACCGAATTTTTACAGCAGGCAGATCGTCAGTAAGGCAGTTCCAATCCAGGCTGAAGGCGCGCTCAGGCACCGGCGTGCGACCGTGCAAAAGCGCGCGAGTTGAACGAAGTTAACAGCGCAAAAAACGCGCCGGACTATAGCACAAAGGGGGTGTCCAGCTTTTTCTTCACCGCTGCGTTCTTGAGCGTCACATATTGGGGCAGGCCGTCGCGATAGGGCGGGTAATCCTCGCCGCGGATTAACGGGCTCAGGTAGCGGCGTCCCTTGGCGGTGATATGGAAGCCGTCCTCGGTGATGTAGTCACGCGGCAGCATCTTCTCCTGGTTCGCCACTTTGTCGAGCGGCGCCATGCCGATCTTCCAGCGATACGGGTTCTGCGAAGCGCGCACGATGGTCGGCATCACCGAGTTGTGGCCCTTGAGCGCCAGCTCCACCGCTGCTTTGCCAACGGCGTACGCCTGTTCGACGTCCACCTTGGACGCGATGTGACGCGCGGCGCGCTGCAAGTAGTCGGCGACCGCCCAGTGATATTTGTAATTCAGCTTGGACTTCACCAGCTGTGCAATCACCGGCGCGACGCCGCCGAGCTGCGCATGACCGAATGCATCGCGCAGGCCGGCATCGGACAGGAACTTGCCCTCGGCGTTCTTGACTCCCTCGGAGACCACGATGGCGCAGTAGCCGTACTTCTCCACGCATTCCTTGACGCGCGCGCAGAACTTTTCTTCGTCGAAGGTGATTTCCGGGAACAGGATGATGTGCGGGGCGTCGCCATCCTTCTCGGCGGCGAGTCCGCCCGCGGCCGCGATCCAACCTGCATGGCGGCCCATCACTTCCATGATGAACACCTTGGTGGACGTCTTGGCCATCGAGGCCACGTCGAAGCCCGCCTCGCGGATCGATACCGCGACATATTTCGCCACCGAGCCGAAGCCCGGGCAGCAGTCGGTGATGGGCAGGTCGTTATCCACGGTCTTGGGCACGTGGATGGCCTGGATGGGGTAGCCGAGCTTGTCGGCGAGTTGCGAAACTTTCAGGCAGGTGTCGGCCGAGTCGCCGCCGCCGTTATAGAAGAAATAGCCGATGTCGTGCGCCTGGAACACTTCGATCAGGCGCTGATACTGGGCCGGGTTGTCTTCGAACTTTTTCAGTTTGTAACGCGCCGAGCCGAATGCGCCGGAGGGCGTGTGACGCAAGGCGCGGATGG
Organism: Steroidobacter gossypii; assembly: GCF_016801985.1. GTDB lineage: Bacteria > Pseudomonadota > Gammaproteobacteria > Steroidobacterales > Steroidobacteraceae > Steroidobacter > Steroidobacter gossypii. The sequence continues at coordinate 197,374 of NZ_JAEVLS010000006.1, forward strand.
CCGCGGCGGATTCCTTGCTGGTGTCGATCAAATCTTCTGTCAAGGCGCCGACGATGCCGTGCCGGCCGGCGTACACCTTGCCGATGCGGTTCTTGTTGCGGCGGCAGGCTTCGATCACGCCGGCGGCGGAGGCGTTGATGACCGCCGTGACACCGCCGGACTGGGCGTAGAAAGCATTGCGTGGGCGGGCCGAGCGGCGAGCATTCTTCTTCGGTGCAGTCTGTTTCGGCATGGTTCGACCTGTGCAATATGACCGGGCGAAATACCCCGTCCTGATGGTGCGCGAAGGATAGCGCTCGATGCTCGCTTTCTGTACCCTCCCCGGCTCTCATGGGAGGTCGGATTCAAAAATGATGCGGATCGTATTGCTGGGGGCGCCCGGTTCGGGCAAAGGTACTCAGGCGCAGCGCCTGCAGACCAAATATGGCGTGCCTCAGGTGTCCTCCGGCGATCTGCTGCGCGACGCGGTGGCGCGCGGCACCGAGCTTGGCAAACAAGCCAAGTCGGTCATGGACGCCGGTCAGCTGGTGTCCGATGACATCGTGCTCGGTCTGATCCGCGAGCGCCTGAGCCGCCCCGACGCCGCCAACGGTTTCATCCTCGACGGCTTCCCCCGCAACAGCGAACAGGCCAATGCGCTGAACGCCCTGCTCGAAGAGCTCGGCCAGCCGTTGGATGCGGTGCTGCTGCTGGACGTGCGCAACGAAACGTTGATGCAGCGCCTCGCCGGACGTCGTGTGTGCCCGAAGTGCGGCACGGTTTACAACGTGCATACGCTGCCCGAAGGCGTGACCAGCTGCGAGAAGGACGGCACCGAGTTGTATCAACGTCCCGACGATAAGGAAGAAGTGATCGGCAAGCGCCTGGCTGTGTACGACCAGCAGACCAAGCCGCTGATCGAGCACTATTCCAAGCTCGGCCTGCTGCGCAAAGTCGCCGGCGAAGGCGAGCTCGAAGAAGTGTCCGAGCGCATGGAAGCCGCGGCGCTGGCCAAGCCCGTGCCGGCTTCCAAGGTCAAACTCACCAAGTCATCCCCCAAGTCATCCAAGCCTGCGACCAAGTCGTCTGCACGCGCCTCGGCTGCCAAGTCGGCCAAACCCGCGGCTGTGAAGAAAGGTGCGGCGAAGAAAGGCGCGGCGAAGAAGGGCGCGGCGAAGAAGGGCGCCAAGGTCGGCAAGAAAGCGCCGGCGAAGACTCCAGCCAAGAGCAAGTCGTCCGCCAAGTCGTCCACCAAGAGCAAAGCCGCCGCCAAGCAGCGCTCAGCGGCCAAAGGCAAAGCTCCGCGGAAGACGCCGGCCACCAAAGGCACGCTCTCGCGCAAATCTTCGAAGCGCCCCGCCGCTCGTGGCGCCTCCAAGAAGCCCGCCTCCAAAGCCGCCGGCCGCAAAGCCCGCGCCAAGAAATAACCCGCGTCCACCGGCACGAAGATCGTCCGCAGTTCTACTTCCGCACCGACGTGACGGGTGCGGTGGCGTCCCGGCGTGATGTCACTCGGTGCCGCGCCAAGCGCGGCCCCCAACAGTGCGTGGTAACGCCAGCGCGTCCGCCCCGACACTGCGTGGTAACGCCAAGCGCGTGACGCTCAAGTCGCGGTGCCAGCAGGCGCGCGTAGAAACGCGCGTTGGGAGTGTCTTTCACTCCGGCTGCGCGAGGCGCGCGGAAACGCTCGAGTCCCTGCGTCAGCTTGGAAGACGTGGAAGCGTGGACGCGTGCAAGGCGTGGAAGGCGTGGAAGGCTTGGAAGGCTTCCAAGGCTTGGAAGCGCGTTGGAGGCGTCTTGACTCCGACCCGCGCGAAGCGCGGAAAAGAAAAAAAACAAATCTTCTTGCCGAGCGACGCGCGAGAGCGCGGAGACGAGGCGCTCAGGTCGCGCCTTGCAGCCCGGCGATCAAGCGATCGCCGATGACGTCTTTGCGCCAGCCGGTGCTCAGACGATCGGTGCGACGCGAGAAAACCAGCTGCTCCACGTCTCGGCGAGTGGCGAGGATCTCGGGGCTGACCTTCAACTCTTCCGCGGTAGTCCGCGCGATGTTCATGAGCTTGGTCACCATGGCCAGCTGCTGAGGCTCCGGACGGGGCGGCACGAATGAAGCCGGCTCGCCAGCGCCCAGTTCGATACCGCGCGCCACCAAAGCGACCAACTCGTCGCCGCGACGGCGAGCGATGCCACCGGGCAGGGTACGGATGTTTTCCAGATCCTGGATGCTGCCAGGCAGCCGTTCGGCGATTTCACGCAGGGCATCGTCCGCCAGGATCCAACCGCGAGGCTTGTCGTGTTTGATCGCCGTTTCCTCGCGCCAATGCGCGAGCAACTTCGCCGTGGCGCGCTGTTCGGGCCGCAGGCGGTCCAGACCTTTCAATCGTTTCCAGGCCGCCTCCGGCTCGGTGCGATGGAGGGACGGAAGCTCCAGCTCGCGTGTCTCCTCGAACAACCAGGGCGTGCGCCCAGCTTCTTCCAGCGCGTCGCGCAGATTGAGATACAACGGCACCAGATAGCGCACGTCGTCTTCGGCGTACTGCAGTTGTTCCGGGCTGAGCGGCCGCCGCGACCAATCGGTGCGCGTATGACCTTTCTCGAGCTGTTGCCCGAGGCGCGCCGCAACCAGTGCGCCGTAGCCGATCTGCGCCGGCTGACCAAGCAAGGCAGCTGCGATCTGGGTATCGAAGATCGGCCCGTTGAGCGCGCCGCGCATGGCGACCGACAACACTTCCAGATCCTGGCGCGCGGCGTGTAACACTTTGGTCCGGGCGCGGTCATTCAGGAAATTCCACAGCGGCTGCAAGTCCGGCACCGCCAGCGGATCGATCAGCACGCAGTGAGCGGGCGTCGCCACCTGCACCAGGCACAGCTTGGGAAAATAAGTGCTCTCGCGCATGAACTCGGTGTCCAGCGCGACGAAATCGGCATCGGTGAGCCGTTCGAGCGCTTGTAGAAGTTCAGCGGACGTGGTGACGGGTTGGGCGGCTGGCATGGGCGTGCGTGTACAATTCGTCGCATTATAGGGGAGTCGCCGCCGACACTTGCCGCTGCAACACGCGTTTCGCTCATGGTCATTTTGCGATTTCTGCAAAGCTTCCTCGACATCGCGCTCTGGCGAAAGGGACCGCAGGACCTGCCGGCGTCGACCTTGCTGGCGACACTGGCGCTGATCGCCTACATGGCGACCGGTTTCGTGCGCATGCGGCTGTTCACCCTGGATCAGTCCACCGCGCTGCTGTTCATCTGCGTCGACGTGATGATGATGGGCGCCTGGCTGTGGCTGGTGCTGGCGTTCTTCGGGCGCCGTCAGCGTTTCGTGCAGACCATCACGGCCACGCTCGGCGTCGGGCTGCTGGTGCTGCTGCTGGATGTGACTTTTCGCTCGGCGCAGCTCGCGCTCGGCTGGAGCGACGAGCTGTCGATGAACTGGCTGATGCTGCGTTTCCTGATCACTGCGCTGGTGCTGGGGCGCATCTTCATGCTGGCGCTGGATCGCGGCCTGATCACCGGCATGGCGCTCACCGTGGCCATCGTTTATTCAACTCAGGCGGTCGTGCAGCTGATGCTCGATCTGCGCGGATAGTCCACCACATGCACGTTCACATTCTTGGCGTTTGCGGCACCTTCATGGGCGGCATCGCGGCGCTGGCGCGCGCCTCGGGTCATCGGGTGACCGGCTCGGACCAGAGCGTCTATCCGCCCATGTCCGACCAGCTCCGGGAGCTGGGCATCGAGATCATCGAAGGCTACCAGCCCGAGCAGCTCAAACTGCAGCCCGACATCGTGGTGGTCGGCAACGTCATGAGCCGCGGCAATCCGCTGATCGAGGCGCTGCTGGAAAGCGATATCCCCTACACCTCCGGTCCGGAATGGCTGGCGCGGCACGTGCTCCACAAGCGCTGGACCCTGGCGGTCGCCGGTACGCACGGCAAAACCACGACTTCCAGCATCCTGACCTGGCTGCTCGAGTACGGCGGGCTCGATCCGGGCTTTTTGATCGGCGGTGTGCCCGGCAATTTCAATGTGACCGCGCGCATCGGCGGCGGCCAGCACTTCGTGGTCGAGGCGGACGAATACGACACCGCTTTCTTCGACAAGCGTGCCAAGTTCGTTCACTACCGGCCACGCACCGCCATCCTCAACAATCTCGAGCACGACCACGCCGATATCTATCCCGACGTGGCGTCGATTCAGTGGCAGTTCCATCAGCTGATGCGCATGGTGCCGCGGCACGGGCTGGTGGTCGCGAACGCCGGCGACGCGAATGTGATGCACGTGATCGACATGGGCTGCTGGACGCCCGTCGAGCGCTTCGCCAGCGGACTACATGGCGACACGGCGTGGTACACGCTCGCGCCCACGGGCGGCGACTACAGCACTTTCTCCATCATGCAGGGGAACGAACTGCGAGGAGAGGTGAGCTGGTCGATGATGGGGCGTCACAATGCCGAGAACGCATTGGCTGCCGTCCTTGCCGCGCGCGGCGCGGGCGTATCGATCGAGACGTCAGTCGCTGCTTTGAGGGAATTCCAGGGCGTGCGCCGGCGCATGGAAGTGCGCGGTGTGGTCAATGGCATCACGGTCTATGACGATTTTGCGCACCACCCCACCGCGGTGGCGACGACCATCGACGGTTTGCGAAGAAAGATCGGCTCATCGCGGCTGATCGCGGTGCTCGAGCCGCGTTCCAACACCATGAAACTGGGCACGCACTCGGCCGCTCTGGCAGGCGCGTTGTCCCAGGCCGACCATGTATGGATGTATCAAGGGCCGAATGTCACCTGGGATGTGGCCGGTTCGGTGGCCACGCTGGGTAAGCGAGCGCAGACTGTGCGCGATCTGGATGAACTGATCGGCTCGCTGGATCGTTCACTGGTGAGCGGCGATCACGTGCTTATCATGTCCAATGGCGGCTTCGGCGGTATTCACGGCAAATTGCTGGACCGGCTGCGGAAGCGTTGAGTCGCAAGGAGGACTCATGTCGGTGGTCCTGCCTTTGTTTCCGCTGAACACGGTGTTGTTCCCGGGCGGTCCGTTGCGTCTGCGTATTTTCGAGCCGCGCTATCTGGACATGGTGAGTCGCTGCATGCGGGAGAGCAGCAACTTCGGCGTTGCGCTGATCACCGAAGGCCGCGAAGCGGGCGGAACGGCGCGGACCACGTCGATAGGCACTACCGCACGCATCGTGGATTTCGAGCGCCTCGATGATGGATTGCTCGGCATCACCGCCCGCGGCGAGCAGCGATTCAGCATTCTCGAGGTGAAGACGCAGGGCGATGGCTTGAACATCGCCAATGTGAGTCTTTTGCCCGACGAGCCGGCGATGGAGATCCCCGAGGACCTCGGCATTCTGGCCGAGCTGCTGAAGCAGGCGTTCGTGCAGGTGGGCGCCGCTTACGGCGAGGATCCGCCCATGTTCGAGAACGCCAGCTGGGTGGGCATGCGGCTCGCGGAGATCCTGCCGTTACCCATGCCGGAAAAGCAGCAGTGTCTGGAAATGGACCACGCCGTGGACCGCTTACGGTTGTTACGCGAGCGTCTGGATATCCGCCAGGCCTGAGTAGTTACGCCTCGCGTCTGCGCCCCGAAAAAACACGGTTCCACACAATGAAGGCTGCTGCAATCATCGTGAACCAGACGAGCGCCGCCCATCCGATGACGCCGTCGTACGAGCCCACCAACATGGCCATCTCGGCCTCAGGATTCACGCGCGTCGCCTGACGGAGCACGGCGATAAACGCGACGCCGGCGGCGTGCAGACCGATGCAACCGGCAATGGCGCCGGTGCGCAGTCGGACCAGGGCGAACAGCACGCCCAGCATGGTCAATGCGACGAACGAATCCGCGAACGTCAGTGGCTCCACGTACCGTTCGAACAACTTGCTCAACACCTCGAAGCCGTGAACCCATGACACCTCTTCGGGAGGGACGCGCAGCTTGCCGCCAAGGAAGTGCAGAGATGCATACAACACGCTGGGAGCGATGATGGCCGCCGCCGCGCCGGAAGTGCGTGAGACGGCAGTAAACAATACCCCGCGGAAGAATGTTTCTTCGATGAATGCGACTGTGAGTCCCGTCAGCAAGCCGCTCACGATCAATCCCAGCCACGCGCCGTCGAAGTCGGGTTTCACTTCACGGATGTCGAGTCCGAGCAGCAGCGCGGTGAGAGGAAACATCAGTCCCACGCCGCACACGAAACCCACGCCCATTTGTTTCAAGAATCGAGGGCGCGGCAGGCCATAGCCGAGCGATTCTTTATCGGAGAGCCCGAGCCGACGCGTCAGCACCACCAGTCCGATCAGCGCCAGCAGCATGGCGATGCGATGCATGACCCGGTGGACGGGCTCGATGGAAATCAGACTCACCAGCCACCAGGCCGGATACGTGAGCACGGCCGCCACCACCAGCGAGCCCCCCAGCAGGGCGACGAACAAAGCAAAGGCGCGCACGGCTCAGCACTCCATGACCGGTCGGCGCGCGCGAAGCCGCGGCATTTCTCGATGAATCGCCAGATATGCGGCGCTTTTGCGCACGGCCCACGCGCTTACACTGCAGTCAACCTCGCAGCTACGTGCTACGAGGCGAGAGAAATTCACATTCATCGAGAGCAGATTCATCAAGAGCTCAGTGATCGAGCCGAAGCTTTCTGGAGAACGACATCATGGATGACAACAAGGCCCTGGCCATCGTGTCCGCGCTGGCGAACGGCGTCAACCCGCAGACTGGCGAGATGTTCGAGGTCGACTCGCCGTATCAGTCGGTTGACGTGATTCGCGCATTGTATGCGGCCGTGCGCGCGTTGGAGGCCACCGCGCGCACCAAGTCTCGCGCCAATCGCGGCCGCATGCCCGCCAACGCCGGCAAGCCGTGGACCGAACAGGAGGATCGCGAGCTGCTGGAGAAATTCGATTCGGGCCATTCGGTGCCCGAGCTCGCGCAGGCGCACGACCGCACGCTGGCCGGCATTCAGGCGCGGCTGGAACGCCACGGTCGCGTGCAGGTCCAAGGTCTGCAGTGGCGTGGGCGTAGTTCACAGGCCGAAAATCAAGCTGCACGCTGACATCGATGCTCGGGGCCTCGGCCGCTAGAATGGCGCCCGAGGCCCAACGGCCGCGAGCAGTCAGGTCGGCGGATACACGTGCAGAAACCAGCGGCAACTCCTTACAAGATCCGGATTATCGGTAAAATGAACGGCGTCGGACTGACGCGCGACATCAAGCTGCTGAGCGATTGCCTGCGCCAGGACGGCCATGAGGTGAGCGTGCAGGCCATCGACGCCGCTGCCGCCGGCCGCCGGCGCTCACGTCTGCATCAATTGGGCTTGCAGCTGAAACTGGCCGGGTCGCGCGCCGCGGCGGACGTCGATCTGAACATCATGCTGGAGCATGTCTGGGCCGAGTTCCTGCCACGGGCCAGGCGCAACGCCGTGGTGCCCAATCCTGAATGGTTCGATCGTAACGACGTCCGCTTTCTGCGACACGTCGATCACGTCTGGGCCAAGACCCGGCATGCCGTCGACATTTTTCAACGCCTCGGCCGGCACACGCTGTTTCTGAGCTTCGACAGCGAAGATCGCTATCGTCCGGAGGTGCCGCGCGAGCGACGTTTCTTTCATCTCGCCGGCAAGAGCACCATGAAGGGCACCGATCGGCTGCTGCGCCTGTGGGCGCAACGACCGGATTGGCCGACGTTGACCGTGATCGAGCACTGTCGCGACGTGCATGCGCCGGAGATCGAGGCGGCCAACATCGAGCGCCGTGAAGGCTATCTCAGCGAAGACGAGCTGCTCGAGCAGCAGAACGCATGCATGTTCCATGTCTGTCCGTCGCTGTCGGAGGGCTGGGGGCACTACATCGTCGAAGCGCTCAGCGTTGGCGCCGTGGTGTTGACGGTCGCGGCGCCGCCGATGGACGAGCTGGTCGCCGAAGATCGAGGGCTGCTGGCGCCGTACGAGCAGGTCGGCGAGCAACGTCTTGCGAGCACTTATTACTTTTCCACCGCGGGCCTGCAGGCCGCGATCGATCGAGCGCTGGCCATGAGCGACCAGGAATGGTCGCGCCTGTCGAGCAACGCGCGCCGCTGGTTCGAGAACAATCGATGCGACTTTCCGCTGCGGGTGAGATCGGCCCTGCGCGAGTCGGTACAATAAACAAGAATCGTCACATCGAGCACGCCGACACGAGTTGGCCCGGGGTTGGCCGAGGTTGGAATGAACGCGCAGGTGCAGGTTTGAGCAGCAGTCGAATTGTCCGGCTCACCGTGTTGGTGGCCGCCGGATTGCTATCTGGCGAGGCGTTGGCGCGAGGCCCCAGCCCATATCTGCCACTGAATCTTTCCCCGGAGATCGAGCGTGAGATCGATCGGGTGCTGCTGCTGGCGGGCCGTCCTGTCGTGCGCCGTCCGATCGCGGCCGCCGTGGTGCTGGATGCGTTGCCCGCGGCGTGCCGGCTGGACGCTGTGCTCTGCGAGCGGGTGCGCACTTATCTGCGGGCTTATACCGACCGTTACGGAGTGACGCACGCCAGTGTCGAAGGCGGTTCGACGCGCGATTCGAACAAGACGTTGCCGAATCGCCGCGGCATGGCGGCTGAAGATGAATGGGCGGCGTCGGTGGCCGGTCAGTTTCGCGTTCACGATTTCGTGCAGTTGCAGTTGGGCGGCGTCGCCTATCCTGGCGAAACCATGCCTTCAGGCTCCTGGCTCAGCGTGGGCAGCCAGTATCTGCAGGTCGACGTGGGCTTCCGCGAGCATTGGTGGTCGCCGATGAGCGACAGCGCCATGCTCATCGGCACGCAGGCGCCCACCATGCCTAGCGTGACGGTGTCGAACTACAAGCCATTGACCGGTCTGAATGTGACTTATGAAGCGTTCATGGCGCGCATGTCGCATGTCGACGGCTTGCCCTTCCAGGACCGCACCACCAGCGGCAAGCCGCGCCTGGCCGGTTTGAACGTGAGCATCGAACCGCTGCCGGGATGGTCGTTGGGCGCCAGTCGACTGCTGCAGTATGGAGGCGGCGAGCGCTCCGACTCGTTCAGCGATCTGCTCAACGCGTTCTTACGGCCGACCCGTTACGACAACATCAGCGAAGATCTGACCGTCGCGGATCAGTTCGGCAATCAGGTGGCGGCCGTGACCAGCAAGTTCCTGGTGCCGGCGCGGCGCCCGTTTTCGATTTACTTCGAGTATGCCGGTGAAGACGGCTCGCGCTCCGAAGGCTGGCGACTGGGCAACGTCTCGCTGTCGGCCGGGATCGATATTCCGCGCTTCTGGAATCGCTTCGATCTGACGTATGAGGTCTCCGATTGGCAGAACCTCTGGTACGTGAGTGGCGTGTATCCCGATGGCACTTCCAACGACGGGCACGTCATCGGTCATTGGGGCGCCGACGATCGCATCGCGCGCGACGCGGTCGGCGCGCAAAGTCACATGCTGCGGATCGGCTGGGCCGCTCCGTTCGGCGGGTTGTTCGATCTGCGTTATCGGACTCTGCAGAACGAGGATTACGGCCTTGGCGATTACCAGCGCGAGCACGATGTCTCGCTGCGATATTCGCGCAGCGTTAGCGATTTCGTCTATGGCGCCGAGGTCAACGTCGGTCGCGACGTGTTCGGCGAAGACTTCAATCGACTGGTGGCCTTCGTGCGCTATTCGCCGGGCGCTAGAAACGAATTCGCTGGCGCGATGGAGCCGCTTCCCGAACAAGCCACGCGCCACGTGGACATCTTCGTCGATGCCGGTGTCAACGCCACGCGCGTCGAATTCGATCCTTCCGACCGCGTGACGCCCATCGACAAGAACTCCGCCGTTGGTGCACACGTCGGTGTCGGCGTTCGCCGCGCAGTGACGTCGCGCAGCGATTTTGGCGTGCGCGTCGAGATGGACGATTTCGATGGCATGACGGCGCTCGGCGTACGAGCCATCGACTATCGTTACAATCTCACGCGTCGTTTCTCAGTCGGTGCTTTTGCCGGCGCCATGCGCTTGGATGCGGAGACTGCGGCGTACGGCTATTACGGCGGCGTCAACGCACAACTGCGCGACGTGCTGCCTCGCTTCGATCTCAACCTCGATCTGCGCGCTTCGGACAAGATCGCCCGCGACGTGCTGCTAACGAGCGATCCCGCCAGCACGTGGGGCGATGTCATCTATCAGATCGAGAGCGCCAGCCTGTATCTGAGCTACCGGTTCTGACCCGCAACGATCTCGCGCGCCTGGCCTAAAGCGTTGCGAATACTTTCTTGGCGGCGGCCACGGTGGCGTCGATGTCGGCGGGCGTATGGGCCGCTGAGATGAAGCCGGCTTCGAACGCCGAGGGGGCGAGATAGACGCCTTCGGCGAGCATGCCGTGGAAGAAACGTTTGAAGCGCTCCACGTCGCAAGCCATCACTTCGCGGAAGTAACGCACCGGGCTCTTGTCCGTGAAGAACAGACCGAACATGCCGCAGACGTGATTGGTGGACAGAGCGATGCCGGCCAGCTTGGCGGCGTGTCGCAGGCCTTCCATCAATTGCGTGGTGCGCTCGGCGATCTGCTCGTAGAACTGCGGCTGATCCAGCAGTTCGAGCGTTGCGAGGCCCGCGGCCATGGCGACGGGATTGCCGGACAGCGTGCCGGCTTGGTACACGGGACCGAGCGGCGCGATCTTTTCCATGATGTCGCGGCGTCCGCCGAAGGCGCCGACCGGCATGCCGCCGCCGACGATCTTGCCGAGCGTGGTCAGATCCGGACGAATGTTATAAAGCGCTTGAGCGCCGCCGCGCGCCACGCGAAAGCCCGTCATCACTTCGTCGAAAATCAGCACCGCGCCGTGCTGATCGCACACCGCGCGCAATGTTTCCAAAAAGCCCGGGACAGGCGGCACGCAATTCATGTTGCCGGCGACGGGCTCGACGATGATGCAGGCGATCTGATCGCCGCTGTCGTTGAACAGCTGCTGCACCTGGGCGATGTCGTTGTAAGCCAGCGTGATGGTCTGCGCCGCGAATTCCTTGGGCACGCCGGGGGAGGTGGGCACGCCGAACGTGAGCGCGCCAGAGCCGGCTTTCACCAGCAGCGAATCGGAGTGACCGTGATAGCAACCCTCGAATTTCACGATCTTGTCGCGACCGGTGAAGCCGCGCGCCAGGCGGATGGCGCTCATGGTGGCCTCGGTGCCTGAGTTCACCATGCGAACCAGCTCCACCGACGGCATGATCTCGCAGATCCGCTGAGCGAGCTTGGTCTCGATGCGCGTGGGCGCGCCGAACGACAGGCCCAGCGCGGCGCGCTCCTGCACGGCGCGAATCACATTGGGATGGGCGTGGCCCAGAATCATGGGTCCCCACGAGCCGACGTAGTCGATGTAACCCCGATCGTCCTGATCGAACACGCGCGCGCCCGCGGCTCGCTCGATGAAAACGGGCTCGCCGCCCACGCCACGAAAAGCGCGGACGGGAGAGTTCACGCCGCCTGGAATGTAGCGGCTGGCATCGGAAAATAGCGACACGGGAGGCTCCGGAAGCGACTCGAGCGCGCAGTGTAAGGCATCAGAACAAATCGCAGGATGCCCGAATGTGACGGGCAGGACGCGAATGCAGCGGGCACATGGACGTGCAGGAGCTGCCCGCGAGCGCCGGGACGCGCAGCAGCGGCCTCCCATCGCCGGCGTCAGTTCCCTATAATCCGGCCCCTTGTTTCACTCTCGATCGAAGCCGGCGCTGCGAAATGAAAGCCTACATGTGCGTGATCTGCGGTTACGTCTACGAAGAAGAAAAAGGCGATCCCGCATCCGGAATTGCTGCCGGCACGCGCTGGGACGATGTGCCGCTGTCGTGGCGCTGCCCGGACTGTGGCGCGGGCAAGGAAGACTTCGAGATGGTCGAGGTCTGAGCCAGTAGTCGGCTGATGGGGAACGGGGGTTGGAACGGAAAAAGACCGTCTCTTTCTGGCCAACAGCCAACGACCCACAGCCAACGACTAATGCTGAGTGACCTTGTGGCCTTTGCCTTCGAGTAATTCCACCAGGCTGTCTTTACCCACCAGGTGCAGCGTGCCGACCACCACCAGATAGTCGTCTTTGTCATCGAGCAGTTGCTCCACCTGACTCACCCAGCGGCGATTGCGGTCGGTGGTCAGCGGCCGGTACAGATCCGGATATTGCTCGAATCCCTCCGCCAGCAGGTCCGCCAGCGCTTTGCTGTCGCCGCGGCGCCAGGCAGATAGCAGCTCGTCGATCTCCTCGGCGATCCGATCCGCATCGTCGATGCTGTAGAGCAGGAACTCGCGCTGCTGAGGAGCCGGCAGCCCGGCCAGCATGCCGAGTTGCTCGCGCAATGTTTCCAGTCCGTGGATCGGCTTCTTGTCCGCCACCGCGCGCGTAGTGAAGCGCTGCTCGATGCCGGAATCCGGCGCCAGCCCCATTTTCATCAGTTGCAGCTGGACCAGCGTCATGGCCGCGAACCAGGGCTGGAAGCGATTGAGCAGCGCCGGGTCGATGCCGACGTCCTGCGCGCGTGTCGCCAGCCGTGAGTAGGTCTCTTTGCCGAGTTGCTGTTCGAGCGACTGACCGGCTGGCAGCATGCCGAGCTCGAGCGTGACCTGCTGGGTTTCGGCCGGATCGAGATCGTCCATGTCGATCTCCATCAGCAGCACTTCGCTGTCCTCGTAGGCCTGCTCGAGCGCCGCGGGCAGGCGTTCGGACTTGCTCAAGAAATGCACCGAGCCCAGCAGATAGACGGTGTTGCTGCGGCCCTTGAGCGACCACAGGCTGTGTTGCTGCTGGTCGGCGGCGCCCGCGCCGGCGCTGAACCACAGCGCGCACAGCGCGACAAGTATTTTTTTCATTCGTGTTGGTTCCCGATGACCGTCGCGGCTCGCGGCCAGCGTACCTCAGGCAGCGCTGGTTTTCGCGTAAGTTTCCAGCCAGCACACTTCGGTGGCGATGGTGCCGTCGGGCATCAGCTCCAGCACCCGATAGCCGGGCGGACGGTTGTCGATGGCGAAGTCGACGCTGCCCGGAACGAATTGAGCGCACGTGGCGGGCGTGGCCATGAAGCGTACGCCGTGAATGAAGCAATCGAGCGACTGGTGTACGTGGCCCCACAGCACGCCGCGCACGTTCGAGTGCTCGCGCACCACGGTCATGAATTCGTCAGCGTCATACAGCCCTACCTGATCGAGCCAGTGGCTGCGGATCGGGATGGGGTGATGATGCAGGCACACCAGCACGTGATGGTTGCGATGACTGCGCAGCACTTCGCGCAGATAGCTCAACTGCTCCGTGCCGACACGGCCGCCGGCGTCGTTGGCCACCCAGGAATCCAGCATGACCACCAGCCAGCGCCCGAACTCGGTATGGCCGCCGATTTTGAACGGCCCACCGCGCAGCGCCGCGCGCATGTGATCTGGCAGATCATGATTGCCGGACAGGCACAGCACCGGCGCCCGCGAGGCGCCGAACACCTGGCGCACCCAGCGATACCCCTCCGGCTCGTCCTGCACCAGGTCGCCGGTCAGCAAGACGCCGTCAGCACGCTGGCTCCGGCGTTGGGCATCTGCCACAGCGGCCTGCAACGCCGGCAAGCTGGCGATCCCCCGCAGGCGACTGCTCGCCTCACCGAACAGGTGCAGATCGCTGAACTGAATGAGGCGGACCGATTGCATGTGCTGACTTCTTTGCCGCGCTACATAATGGGGCAAAATAACCACAATGATCGTAGCAACGGGAATCGAGGGAAAAGGTGACCGGCGTCAAAGGGCATGGGTTGCAGGCGCGCGCCGCGCGAGTTTTGCGTCTCGTCTCACACCTGCCGCGGCTGCCTGCGTCCTGTCGAATCCGACTGGCGAGGAACAGTTTCGTTCCCGGCGTGACCACCCGAGTGCGCCATTTGCATTGCCCCACCTCGCCCCATAGTCCAAAATGCGCGGCCTTCCAAGGCCGCTTGTTTGAAACAGCGACTCGGGCATCCTGCCACTCGCGCTGTGGCGCCGGGAAAAAGGCGTGACTTTTCCCCGGCGCTCGCCGCCTGCGGCGTCGGGCACATCCCTGTGCCTTGGGTGGGACGTGTTGAGTTTCACAGCTTGGGCCGAATCGTAGCCTTCCACGCACTTTTCGAGATATTTTCCGATGCAGACAGCGCACCGCCGGCAGCTCGCCAACGCCATCCGCGCCCTGGCGATGGACGCCGTGCAAAAGGCCAACTCCGGCCATCCGGGCATGCCCATGGGCATGGCGGACATTGCGGAAGTCTTGTGGAACGATCATCTCAAGCACAATCCTGGCAATCCACTGTGGCCAGATCGCGACCGTTTCGTGGTGTCCAATGGCCACGGCTCGATGCTGCTGTACTCGCTGCTGCACCTGACGGGCTATCCGCTGAAGCTGGAGGACCTGCAGAAGTTCCGGCAGCTCGGCTCGCACACCGCCGGTCACCCCGAGCACGACTCGCACCTGGGCATCGAGACCACCACCGGCCCGCTGGGCCAGGGGCTCGCGAACGCGGTCGGCATGGCGCTGGCGGAAAAGCACCTGGCGGCCGCTTTCAATCGCCCCGGACACGAGATCGTCGATCACCGCACCTGGGTGTTTCTCGGCGACGGCTGCCTCATGGAAGGCGTGTCGCATGAAGCGTGCTCGCTCGCCGGCACGCTCAAGCTCGGCAAGCTGATCGCGTTCTACGACGACAACGGCATTTCCATCGACGGCGAAGTGCACGGCTGGTTCACTGACGACACGCCGAAGCGCTTCGAAGCTTACGGCTGGCACGTGGTGGCTAACGTCGATGGCCACGATCCCGCGGCCATCGAGAAGGCCATCGCCGCCGCGGTGGCGCAGACCGACAAGCCGAGCCTGATCTGTTGCAAGACCATCATCGGCTGGGGCTCGCCGAACAAGCAGGGCACCGAGGCTACGCACGGCGCGGCGCTTGGCGCCGACGAGGTGGCCGCGACTCGCAAGCACCTTGGCTGGAACTACGAGCCGTTCGTCATTCCCGACGAGATCCGTTCGGGATGGGACGCTCGCGATAAAGGCGCGCAGCGCGAGTCCGAGTGGCAAAAGCGCTTCGACGCATACCAGGCCGAATTCCCGGAGCTGGCGGCCGAGTACCAGCGTCGCCAGGCGGGCGAACTGCCGAGCGGCTGGCGCGACGTGGTGTCGAAGTACGTCGCCGAAGTTGCCAAGGAGAGCAAGGCGCTCGCGACCCGGCAGTCTTCACAGGCTTCATTGAACGCCTACGGCCCCGGCTTGCCGGAGTTGCTGGGCGGCTCGGCCGACCTCACCGGTTCCAACAACACCAATCGCAAGGACTCGCGCTCCATGACCGGCGCGGATCCCTCCGGCAACTACATCCATTACGGCGTGCGCGAGTTCGGCATGAGCGCGCTCATGAACGGAATGGCGTTGCACGGTGGCCTGATTCCTTATGGCGGCACCTTCCTGGTGTTCTCCGATTACGCTCGCAACGCCATGCGCATGTCGGCGTTGATGAAGCAGCGCGTGATCTATGTGATGACCCACGACTCGATCGGCTTGGGCGAGGACGGCCCGACGCATCAGCCGGTGGAACATCTGCCCAGTCTGCGCATCATTCCCAACATGATCGTGTGGCGCCCCTGTGACAGCACGGAGACGGCGCTCGCATGGGCCGACGCGATCGAACGTCGAGACGGTCCGACGACCCTGGCGCTGACGCGCCAGGCGTTGCCGCAGCAGCCGCGCAGCGAACAGCAGATCGCCAACATCCGGCGAGGCGGCTATGTGCTCAAGGATTCGGACGGCGCGCCGGAGGCGATCCTGATTGCCACCGGCTCGGAAGTCGCGGTGGCCGTCGAAGCGGCCGCTCAGTTGCAACAGGCCGGCAAGCGGGTGCGTGTGGTGTCGATGCCGAGCACCAACGTGTTCGAAGCGCAGGACGAGAGCTATCGCGAACAGGTGCTGCCGCGTAATGTCGAAGTGCGTGTGGCGATTGAAGCGGCCGCCACCGAGACGTGGTATCGCTATGTCGGTCCGCGTGGCGCCATCATCGGCATGACTACGTTCGGCGCGTCCGGCGTGGCCAAGGATCTGTTCAAACATTTCGGCTTCACGGCGGACAATGTCGTCCGCACCGTGCAGAAGCTGCTGCAGTGATTTCAACGAGGTAACGCGAATGCCCATCAAAGTTGGTATCAATGGCTACGGCCGCATCGGCCGCAACATCCTGCGCGCGCTGTACGAGGCGAATCGCCAGCAAGAAATTCAGATCGTCGCGATCAACGATCTCGGCGACGCGCAGACCAACGCGCACCTCACGCGCTACGACACCGTGCACGGCAAGTTCAACGGCGATGTGACGGTCGACGGCGACTCGATGGTGGTCAAGGGCGACCGCATCAAGGTGCTGGCCGAGCGCGATCCTGCCAAGCTGCCGTGGGGCCAGCTGGGCGTGGATTTCGTGTTCGAGTGCACCGGCCTGTTCACCAGCAAGGCCAAGGCGGGTCTGCACCTGCAGGGCGGCGCGAAGAAGGTGGTGATCTCGGCGCCGGGCGAGAAGGACGTCGACGCCACCATCGTTTACGGCGTCAACGACAACACACTCAAAGCCAGCCACACCGTCATTTCCAACGCTTCGTGCACCACCAACTGCCTCGCGCCGCTGGCCAAGGTGCTCCATGACAAGATCGGCATCGTGTCCGGCGTCATGACCACCATCCACTCGTACACCAACGACCAGGTGCTGACCGACGTGTTCCACAAGGATCTGCGTCGCGCGCGCTCGGCCACTCAGTCGATGATCCCGACCAAGACCGGCGCCGCCGCCGCGGTCGGCCTGGTGTTGCCGGAATTGAACGGCAAGCTGGACGGCTTCGCGGTGCGCGTGCCGACCATCAACGTGTCGCTGGTGGATCTGAGCTTCGTCGCCAAGCGCGCCACGTCCGCTGAAGAAATCAACAAGCTGATGAAGGACGCCGCCAACGGTCCGTTGAAGGGCATCCTCGCTTACAGCGACGGTCCGCTGGTGTCCGTCGACTTCAATCACGACCCGGCGTCTTCCACTTACGATGCGACCATGACCAAGGTCATCGAAGGCACCCTGGTGAAGGTGTGCTCGTGGTACGACAACGAGTGGGGCTTCTCCAACCGCATGCTCGACACCACCATCGCCTGGTCCAAGGCGGGCTGATCATGGCCGTCTTGCGGATGGTCGATCTAGACCTGCGCGACAAGCGCGTGCTGATCCGTGAGGATCTGAACGTGCCGGTGCAGGGTGGAGTAGTCACCAGCGACGCGCGCATCCGCGCGTCGCTGCCCACGATCCAGGCAGCGAAGGAGAAGGGCGCGCGCGTGCTCGTCATGTCGCACCTGGGTCGTCCCGAAGAAGGCGTGTACGACGAAGAGTTTTCGCTGGCGCCGGTGGCGCAGCGGCTGTCCGAGCTGCTGGGCTACAAGGTGCGCTTCGAGAAGCACTGGCTGGACGGCGTCGATGCCGAGCCGGGCGAGGTGGTGCTGCTGGAGAACGTGCGCTTCAACAAGGGCGAGAAAAAGGACAACGAAGCGCTGGCCCAGAAAATGGCCGCGCTGTGCGACGTGTTCGTGATGGACGCGTTCGGCACCGCGCATCGCGCCGAAGCCAGCACGCACGGGGTCGCGAAGTTCGCCAAGGTCGCATGCGCCGGTCCGTTGCTGATGAACGAGCTGGTGGCGCTCGAGACCGCGCTGGAAAAACCCAAGCGGCCGTTGATCGCCATCGTGGCCGGCTCCAAGGTGTCCACCAAGCTCACGGTGCTCGAGAGCCTGTTGTCCAAGGTGGATACGCTGATCGTGGGCGGCGGCATCGCCAATACCTTCCTGGCCGCGCAGGGTCATCCGATCGGCAAGTCGCTGCACGAGGCGGACATGATCGACATCGCCAAGGCCCTGCTGAAGCGCTCGGCGGAGTTGAATGTGCAGATTCCATTGCCCACCGACGTGGTGGTCGCCAAGGAATTCTCGGCAAATGCCGAAGCCGACGTGAAGCCGGTAGCCAAGGTCCAGGCCGACGAGATGATTCTCGACATCGGCCCGGACACGGCTGAAAAGTTTGCACGCTCGTTCGCCAGCGCCGGCACCATCGTCTGGAACGGCCCGGTGGGCGTATTCGAGTTCGATCAGTTCGGCGAGGGCACGCGCACTCTGGCGCAGGCCATCGCGAAAGCATCCGCATTTTCCATTGCCGGTGGTGGCGATACGCTAGCCGCTATCGAGAAATATCGTGTAGAAGACGACATCTCATATATCTCCACCGGTGGCGGCGCCTTCCTGGAATTTCTGGAGGGCAAGAAGCTGCCGGCGGTTGCGGTATTGGAAGAGCGCAGTCGTTAACGTACACGAGGTTTCAATGCTCCGTCGCACCAAGATCCTGACTACCCTCGGGCCGGCCACCGATAACCCAAAGGTGTTGGGGGAAATGCTGCGCGCTGGCGCCGACGTCGTGCGAGTGAATTTCTCGCACGGCGAGGCCGCGGCGCACGCCAAGCGCGTCCAGATGGTGCGTGAAGTGGCGGAACAGGTCGGCAAGTGGGTCGCCGTGCTCGGCGACCTGCAGGGCCCGAAGATCCGCATCGATCGCTTCGTCGAAGGCAAGGTGTTCCTGAACGAGGGAGAAACCTTCGTGCTGGACGTGGCCCTGGACTCCAAGGCCGGCACCGCCAAATCGGTAGGCGTCGCTTACAAGAATCTGCCGAAGGACGTTCGTGCGGGCGATACGCTGTTGTTGAACGACGGCTTGATCGTGCTCGAGGTCACGGACGTCGACGGTCCGCGCATCATGACCAAAGTTGTGGTGGGCGGTGAGCTTTCCGACAACAAAGGCATCAACAAGCAGGGCGGCGGCCTGTCCGCTGGCGCGTTGACCGACAAGGATCGCGAGCACATCAAGCTCGCTGCCGAGCTCGGCGTGGATTACCTCGCGGTGTCTTTCGCTCGCGATGGCCATGACATGGAAGAAGCTCGCCAGCTGTTGCGTGGCGCCGGCGGTCACGGCCACCTCGTGGCCAAGATCGAGCGCAGCGAAGCGCTGGTGAACCTGGATCGCATCATTCAAGCCAGCGACGCCGTGATGGTGGCGCGCGGCGATCTCGGCGTCGAAGTCGGTTATGCCGAGCTGACGGGTCTGCAGAAACACATCATCTCCGCCTGTCGCAAGCGCAATCGCGTGGTGATCACGGCGACCCAGATGATGGAATCGATGATTCACAACCCGGTACCGACCCGGGCCGAAGTCTCCGACATCGCGAACGCCGTTATGGACGGCACCGATGCGGTGATGCTCTCGGGCGAGAGCGCCGTGGGCAAGTATCCGGTGAAGGCCGTGGCCACCATGGCTCAGGTCATCCTCGGCGCCGAGAAGTACGAGTCTTCGCACACGCCGGTTCGTCATCGCACCGAGCACAGCATTTTCGAGAAGACCGACGAAGCCATCGCCATGGCGGTGATGTACACGGCCAATCACCTGAAGGTGAAGGCCATCGTGGCGTTGACCGAGTCCGGCTCCACGCCGCTGTGGATGTCGCGTATCCGGGCCGACATTCCGATCTACGCATTCACGCGTCACGAAGAGACGCGGCGCCGGGTCATGCTCTATCGCGGCGTCTACCCGGTGACGTTCGATATCACTCACTCGAATGCGCAGTTGCTGTACGCGGACATTTTCAAACTCATGCTCAAACAGGGCATGGTGGAGATCGGCGACCGTATCATCCTCACCAAGGGTGAGCTGTCGGGGGTCTCGGGCAAGACCAACGCGATGAAGATTCTCGAGGTACGCGTTTAGCGCCTGCTTCCATGCGTCTGCTTCGGCCGCTGCGTAATGTCGCGCTCGCTGTTCTGATCGTTCTTGTCATCGGCGTGCTGGCCGGGTATTTCGCACTTCGCGCCAGCCTGCCTCGCCTCGACGGCAACATCACGGCCGCACAAGTCTCCGCCCCCGCCTCCATCGAGCGCGACGGCGAGGGCACGCCAGTGCTTCGCGCCAGCACGCGATCCGATCTCGCCTATGCGACTGGCTTCGCGCACGCGCAGGACCGTTATTTCCAGATGGATCTGATGCGGCGTGCGGCCGCCGGCGAGATGGCCGAGTTGCTCGGTCCTGCAGTGCTGGAAGCGGATCGCAAGCTGCGCGTGCATGGCTTTCGTCAGGTCGCTCGCGAAGTGCTAGCGGCGGCGACGGAGAACGATCGTGCGTTGATCGAGGCCTATGCCGCCGGCGCCAACTTCGCGCTGTCGGAGGCCCGCGCGAAGCCTTGGGAATATTTGCTGTTGGGCGAGCAGCCGGCGCCGTGGCAGCCCGAGGATTCGGTGCTGGTCGCGTTCTCGATGTATCTGAATCTGAACGACTCCAGCGGCGCCGACGAGCTGGCGCGCCTGCAGCTCTATGAGGCGTTGCCACCCACCATGTTCGCTTTCCTGGCGCCGCTGGGCACTGAATGGGATGCGCCCATCGCCGGTGGCACCATTCGTTCGGCAACGATTCCGTCGGCGGATATTTTCGATTTGCGCACCGGGGCCGCGCGGGCGGCGGCTCTATCCGCGCCGCGCACCGACGGCACGATGGAAGAGAAAACATTCGTCGGTAGCAACAGCTGGGCCGTCGCCGGATCGCACACCGTCGACAAAGCCGCCTTGCTTGCCAACGACATGCATCTGGGCTTGCGTCTGCCCCATGTCTGGTACCGCGCTCGCATGATCGTTGAAGCGGAGGGCGACGCGCGCCGCGATCTGGTGGGGGTGACATTGCCGGGTCTGCCGGTGCTGATCGTAGGCAGCAACGGCAACGTGGCCTGGGGCTTCACCAACAGCTTCGGCGATTGGACCGACCTGATCATCGTGGAGCGCGATCCGCAGGACGCCACGCGCTATCTCACCCCCGAGGGCTCGGAGCCTTTCGAAGTTCGAGACGAGATCCTGAGGGTCAAGGACGGAGATCCGGAACGCCTCAGAGTGCTGAACACGCGTTGGGGGCCGATCGTTCGCGAGGAGGCGTCGAATCGCCTGCTGGCGCTTGCATGGACCGCGCATCACGCGCAGGCCACCAACTTCCGCATGCTCGATCTGGAGACCGCCGACAACGTCGAAGCGGCGTTGCTGGCTGCCAACCGCTCCGGCGTGCCGGTGCAGAACTTCCTGGCGGTCGACGCCGGCGGACGCATCGGCTGGACGTTGATGGGCCAGGTGCCGGTGCGAGGCAAGTACGACTCGACCATGCCGTATCTTTGGAACACGCCGGACGCCGGTTGGATGGGTTGGCGTAAACCGGAGGAGTATCCGCGCATCGTCGATCCGGCCGCGGGCCGTTTGTGGACCGCGAATGCGCGCACCATCGATGTGGAATCGTGGCTGTCGTTCATGGGCGATGGCATGTACGACAACGGCGCGCGCGCTACGCAGATCCGCGACGACTTGCTGGCGCTCGAAAGCGCGAACGCCAGAGACATGGTGAACATTCAGCTGGATGATCGCGCTTTGTTTCTAGTTCGGTGGCGCGATTTCCTGCTCGAGTTGCTGAACACGGACGCGGTGAAAGGGCAGCCGTTGCGTGCCGAGGCTCGCAAGTATCTGGAAGACTGGTCGGCGCGCGCCGCGGCCGAGGATGTCGGCTATCGGCTGGTGCGAGCGATGCGTTTGCAGATCCGCAAGGATATCTTCGAGTCGCTGACCGCCGTTGCGCGTATTAAATATCCCGAGACGAAGTTCGCTCCGTCCGCGCAGTTCGAAGGTCCGCTGTGGCAGTTGATCACTCGCCAACCGGCGCACATGCTCGATCCGCGTTTCGGCAGCTGGGAAGAGGCGTTGCTGGCGTCCGTCGACGCGGCTCTGCAAGCGTTGATCGCTGAATGCAACACGTTGAGCCAGTGCACCTGGGGCGCGCAGAACACGCTGGTCATGCGCCATCCTTTGTCGCAAGCCGTGCCGTTTATCGGTCGCTGGCTGGATATGCCGGCGCAGCGGCTGTCCGGGGACGCTTTCATGCCGCGCGTCCAGGGGCCGTCGTTCGGCGCGTCTCAGCGCATGGTGGTGTCGCCGGGGCGCGAGGCGGAAGGATATTTCCAGATGCCCGGCGGCCCGGTGGATCACCCGCTGTCGCCGTTCTACGGAGCAGGCCATAACGCCTGGGCGCACGGCGAGCCGCGCCCGCTGCTGCCCGGCGACCCCCGACACACGCTCAAATTATTGCCTGGCGCGGCAACCAAACAATGAGTCATGCGTCTGCCGATGGTATGGTGTGACTCTGTTTGCTTGGGTCACGCGCGTCCTATCGGAGAGTTCATGTCACGCTTCGCCGGCACCGACAACTACGTCGCTACTGAAGATTTGATGATGGCCGTCAACGCGGCCGTGGTGCTGGGCCGTCCGTTGCTGGTCAAGGGCGAGCCGGGCACCGGCAAAACCCAGCTGGCCGAAGAAGTCGCGCGCTCGCTGCAGCGGCCCTTGTACCGCTGGCACATCAAGTCCACCACGAAAGCCCAGCAGGGCTTGTATGAATACGACGCGGTGTCACGCCTGCGCGATTCGCAGCTCGGCGACGCCAAGGTGCACGACATCGGCAACTACATCGTCAAAGGCCGCCTCTGGGAGGCCTTCGAAAGCGATGTGCAGCCGGTGCTGCTGGTGGACGAGATCGACAAGGCCGACATCGAATTCCCCAACGATCTGTTGCACGAGCTGGATCGCATGGAGTTCTACGTGTACGAGACACGCCAGTGGATCAAGGCGCGGCATCGACCCATCATCATCATCACCAGCAACAACGAAAAGGAACTGCCGGATGCATTCCTGCGGCGTTGTTTCTTTCATTACATCCGGTTCCCCGATGCGACCACCATGGAGCGCATCGTCGGCGTGCACTATCCGACCTTGAAGAAGGAGCTGCTGTCGGAGGCGCTCACCGCATTCTTCAAAGTGCGCGAGATGCCGGGGCTGAAAAAGAAGCCTTCGACGTCGGAGTTGCTCGACTGGATCAAGCTGCTGGTGGCCGAGGACATTCCGCCCGAGGCGCTGCGTAGCGACGATCCGAAGAAATCGATTCCGCCGTTGTACGGCGCGCTGCTGAAGAACGAGCAGGATGTGCACCTGTTCGAGCAACTGGTGTTCCTGAATCGTCGGAGCCGCTAAGGGCCATCTTTCTCCGACGAACCCTCAACCACGTCGCCGCCAACTACCATGCTCGTGCCGTTCTTCTTCAAGTTGCGCGAAGCCGCGGTGCCGGTGTCCATCACCGAGTTCCTGTCCCTGTTGCAGGCCTTGCAGGCGCGCGTTGCCAGCGCCAGCGCGGAGGATTTCTATTATCTGTCGCGCGCCTGTCTGGTGAAGGACGAACGACATTTCGATCGCTTCGATCGCGCGTTCGCGGCGCACTTCAAGGGGGCCGAGGATTTGTTCGAGGCCATGATGAAGAGCATCCCCGAGGAATGGCTCAAGCGCATGGGCGAGCGCACGCTGTCCGAAGAGGAGAAGGCGCAGATCAAGGCGCTCGGCGGTTGGGACAAGCTGATCGAGACGTTGAAACAACGCCTGGCCGAACAAAAGGAACGACACCAGGGCGGCAACAAATGGATCGGCACCGGCGGCACCTCGCCGTTCGGCGCTTACGGTTACAACCCCGAAGGCATTCGTATCGGCCAGGACGAGTCGCGCAACAAGAGCGCGGTGAAGGTGTGGGACCAGCGCGAGTTCAAGAATCTCGACGACACGGTCGAGATCGGCACACGCAACATCAAGATCGCGCTACGTAAGCTTCGCAAGTTCGCCCGCGAGGGCGCGGCCGAGCACCTGGACCTCGACAGCACCATCGATTCAACGGCGCGCAACGCCGGGTTGCTGGATCTGAAGTTCGTGCCGGAGCGGCACAATGCGATCAAGGTGCTGTTGTTCCTGGATGTCGGCGGCTCGATGGATTATCACGTTCGCGTGTGCGAGGAGCTGTTCTCGGCGGCGCGCTCGGAGTTCAAACATCTCGAATATTTCTATTTCCACAACTTCGTGTACGAGCACGTGTGGAAGGACAATCGCCGCCGGCACGCGGAGAAGATCCCGACCATGGAAGTGATGCGCACTTACGGCCACGACTACAAGTTGATCGTGGTCGGCGACGCGACCATGAGCCCGTACGAAATCGTGCAGCCCGGCGGCAGCATCGAGCACTGGAACGAAGAAGCCGGCGCCATCTGGATGCAACGCCTCACCCGCACCTGGCCCCACCACGTCTGGCTGAACCCCGAACCCGAACAACGCTGGGACTACACGCCCTCCGTCCAACTCACCCGCGAACTGCTGGAAAACCGCATGTTCCCCCTGACCCTCGGCGGCCTGGAACAAGCCATCAAAGCCCTCCACTGACCCTCTCTCTCGCTGCGCCTCCCTCGCGCATCGGTTACCACTCGCGCTGGCGTTGCCGCCCCTCGCGCATCGTTACCACTCGCGCTGGCGCTGCCGCCCCTCGCGCATCGGTTACCACTCGCGCCGGCGCGCTGCCGTCCCCTCGCGCATCGTTACCACTCGCGCTGGCGCGCTGCCGTCCCCTCGCGCATCGTTACCACTCGCGCTGAACGCTGCCGCTGAGGCTCTTAACGGGGAGTATGCAACGGTCGCCGGAGGCGACGTTCGAGGTGACCTTTCTCCTTCCGGCAGCGTCGAAAAAGAGGGACCTTTTCGTCGCAGTGCGCCCAGGGACGGGACCCCTCGGGCGCGCTTGCGCGGCCGAGGGGAGCACGGTGCCGGAAGGAGAAAGGTCACCTCGGACGGCGCGAGCCACCGACGCCTCTTCCTCCGAAGAACGCGCCGCTTGCCTCAGCTCAGAGCTCCGCCGGAGAATCGGCTCTCGGTCGAACCCAGAGCTCCGCTCAAGGAATCAGCTCTCGGTCGAACCCAGAGCTCCGCTCAAGGAATCGGCTCTCGGTCGAACCCAGAGCTCCGCTCAAGGAATCAGCTCCTCTTCGCCTGCAATTCATTGATGTCCTTCAGCACCACCTGAGAGTGCCCCTTCGGGTCGACATCTTCGTAGTGACGCACGACCTTGCCTTCCGGGTCGATCAGGAAGGTATCCCGCTTGGCCAATTCCACCGTGCCGAGGAAACGTTTCAGCACGCCGTATTCCTTGGCCACGGCCTTCTTGTCGTCCGCCAGAATCGGAAACGGCAAACTGTGCTTTTCTGAAAATTCCTTGTGCGATTCGACGTCATCGACACTGACGCCGAGGATCACCGCGCCGGCGTCCCGGAAGGCGAAGACGTTGTCTCGAAACTCACAGGCCTGAGTGGTGCAGCCGGGCGTCTTGTCCTTAGGATAGAAGTACAACGCCACCCACTTGCCGCGATAGGACTTCAGATCGTGCCACTTGCCGTTCTGGTCCTGTAGCTTGAAGTCCGGAGCAGGGCTGCCCACCGAAGGGCTGTCGGCGGCTTCGGCCACGCTGGCGGCGAGCCAGGTGAACGTGACCGCCAGGACCCAGGTGCGAACCCAGGAATGGATGTTCAGTCGAGACAAACGAACACGGTGCATGGCATTCCCCCGAGGCTTCGATCCCGCAGCACGCGGCGATTGGATGATGACGACGCACGATGAGCCAAGCTGACTGTATCGGGCGACATGAAACCTGCGTCACCGAGCAAGCGTAAGTCACTGTGCCATACTAAACGCTCAGCGGCGAGCACCCGGATCCATCGACAGCGCCCGGAATTTCGCCAACGATTAGGGCACGGATTCAACATATGAGCGAGCGCACTCCGACATCCGCGCCTCCGGTCGGACCGCCCAAGGTAGGGTTGGTGTTACCGGGAGGCGGTGCACGGGCCGCCTATCAAGTGGGCGTCCTGCGTGCGCTCGCGGACTTGTTGCCGGCGCGCGCGATCAATCCTTTCCCCGTCGTCACCGGCACATCGGCCGGCGCCGTGAACGCCACTGCAATTGCCGTCCACGCCGATCGCTTCCGCGTCGCGGTCGGCAACCTCGAGCGGGTCTGGCGCAATTTTCAGGTTGGCCAGGTGTTCCGCGCCGACACTTCCAGCATGCTGCGCGCCAGTCTGCATTGGTTCCTCGCCATGATGTCCGGCGGATGGTTGCTGCCGCCGCCCAAATCGTTGTTCGACAACTCGCCGTTGCGCGAGCTGATCAAGGAACAGTTCGATTTCAGCCGCATCGGCCGCTCCATCGAGGATGGCCATCTCGAGGCCCTCGCCATGTCCACCGCCGGGTACGCGAGCACGCGTTCCGTATCGTTTTTCGAAGCCAAATCCGGCTGCGCGCCGTGGCGGCGCACCCGCCGGGCGGGTCAGCCCGTGTCCTTGTCCGTCGAGCATCTGATGGCCAGTGTGGCGGTGCCGTTCCTGTTTCCGCCGGTGCTGCTCGGCGATGAGTATTACGGCGACGGGGCGATGCGCGAAGCCAATCCGTTCAGCGCCGCCATCCATCTCGGCGCGCAACGTTTGCTGGTGATCGGTACTCGCAACGAAACATCGCCGAACATGGCGGTGCCGCCGTTGTGTCCCACTTTCGGGCAGATCTTCGGATACATGCTCGACTCCTTGTTCACGGACGGCATGTATTCGGATCTCGAGCGGCTCACGCAGCTGAATCAGATCGTGGACCGCGTGGGCCCGGTCACGGTGAACAGTCCTGACGGCCCCGTGAACCTGCGGAGGGTCGACATGCTGGTCATCCTGCCGAGCCGCGATCTATCCGAGATAGCGCGCCATCACGTCGCGTCGCTGCCGCGGTCCTTACGTGTGCTGCTGAGAACGTTGGGCGCCATGAATACGGGCGGCGGTCAGCTGATGAGTTATCTGCTGTTCCAGGACACGTACACGCGGGAGTTGATCGCGCTCGGCTATCAGGACGCGATGAAGCGCGCGGACGATCTCATGTCGTTCCTTGCCGGCTACTCGGTAGCGTCGACAGGCGCGACGGCCATCCTGCGCCGGATGGACTCACGTAAGGAACAGCGTGCCGAGGCCCAGAAGTGAGGCGAAGCCGACGGTATCAGTGACCGTGGTGAGAATCACGCCGCCGGCCAGCGCGGGATCGATGCCCAGGCGCTTGAGCACCAGCGGCACCCCGACGCCCGCCAATGCGGCGGCCAACATATTGATCACCAACGCAGCGAAGATAATCCCGCCGACGGTCCACGCCTCGAACCAGATCCCCGCGGCCAGGGCCACGATGGTGGCGAGCGCGACGCCGTTCAATAAACCCACGGAGATTTCTCGAATCAGCAGCCAGCGCGCGTTGGTCTGCTCGACCTGGCCGACCGCGATACCGCGGATGATCAACACCAGGGTCTGACTGCCGGCGATGCCGCCCATGCTGGCGACAATCGGCATGAGCACCGCCAGCGCCACCACTTTCTCGATGGTGGCCTCGAACAGTCCCACGACGTTGGCGGCCAGAAACGCCGTCGCCAGATTCACGCTCAGCCAGACGGCGCGACGCCGCGCGCTGGTCACAACGCCGGCAAACATATCTTCGTCTTCGCCGAGACCGGCCATGCTCATGACCGAGTGGTCGGCCTCTTCGCGGATCACGTCGACGACGTCGTCGATGGTGATACGTCCGAGCAGCTTCCCGTCGCTGGTCACGACGGCGGCGGATACGAGGTCGCGGTCCTCGAACAGCTTGGCCACCTCACGCGCCGGAGTTTCCGGCGGAATGCCCTCGACGCTCGAGTCCATCACTTCGCCGACAGTCTTCTCGGGGTCCTCGGTGAGCAGGCGGGTGATGTCTACGGCCCCACGGTATCTGTCGTTCCGGTTGACCACGAACAGCTGGTCGGTGCGGGCGGGCAATTCACCGCGCATGCGCAGATAGCGCAGCACCACTTCCAATGTCACGTCGGCGCGCACGGTGACAGCGTCGAGGTTCATGAGGCCGCCGGCGCTGTCCTCCTCGAACTGCATGACCGCGCTCAGCCGCTCGCGATCCTGCGCGTCCATGGAGTGGAGCACGCGCTCGTTCAGGGTCTCGGGCAGGTCGCCGATCAAGTCCGCGAGGTCGTCGACTTCCATGCCTTCGGTGGCGGCGATCAACTCCTCGGCGTCCATGCCGCCGATCAGCTCGCCGCGCACTTCCTCGTTGAGCTCGATCAGCACATCGCCTTCGATCTCGGGATCCACGAACTCCCAGACGATCTCGCGTCGCGCCGGCGGCAGCGATTCGATCAGGCTGGCGATTTCCGCCGGATGCAGGCTGTTGATGAGCCGATGCCCGTGGCGCAGCGAGCCTTGCTCGAGCGCGCTACGTAGCGCGGCGAGTCGGGTCTGCTTTTGTTGCTGAGCTTCGGTCATGGCGCGCGCAGTGTAGCGGCGAGCGGCGCGCGCGCAAATCAATGCTCGGGATCGGGCATCCAGCCACGACCCGAGCGCGAGTCGGTGAACGGCGTGACTTTCGCCTTTCGCCGCCGTCTGCGACGGCGGGGTACGTCCGTGTATCCGAGGGTGGCCCCTGTCACCGAGATTTAATCTTTTAGCTGGCGCGGTGGACGCCCACGACTTGGTGGCGCGCGTGGACCTGCGGGAACTTGGCGGAAAAATGACGGGCCAGTCGCTCCACCAGATACACCGAGCGATGCTGACCGCCGGTGCAACCGATCGCGATGGTCAGGTAGCTGCGGTTGGTACGCACCAGCTCCGGAATCCAGTGCTCCAGGAAGCCCACGATATCGTCGAACATCTTGGTCACTTGCGGATGGCGCTCGAGATACTCGACCACGGCGGGATCGCGACCGGTGAAGCGCGCCAGACCCGGCTCCCAATAGGGATTGGGCAGGCTGCGCACGTCGAACACGAAATCGGCGTCGCCAGGAACGCCATGTCGAAATGCGAACGACTCGAACAGAATGGACATGCGACCTTCGACGCGTGCGCCGACCCGCTCGCGGATCAACTCACGTAGTTCGTGCACGCTGGTGCGCGTGGTGTCGATGATCAGATCGGCCGCGTCGGCGATCGGTTCGAGCAACGCCTGTTCCTGGAGGATCGCGTCGGCCAGGCCCAAGCCTTCGCGACTCAACGGGTGGCGCCGGCGCGTCTCGCTGTAACGTTTCAGCAATGCTTCCTGATCCGCGCGCAGGAACAGCACTTCACACGCGACGCCGCTGCGCTTCAGATCGGCAACCAGCTTCGGCACGGAAGCGATTTCCGCAGGCCGGTTGCGCGCATCGACGCCGACCGCCGTGTAACCGTAAGTCGATTCGCGCGAGCGCACGGTGTGGGAGATGAACATGGGCAGCAGGCCTGCGGGAATGTTGTCCACGCAGTAATAGTCCAGATCTTCAAGCATGTGCAGCGCCACGCTCTTGCCGGATCCAGACAGGCCGCTGA
Source organism: Steroidobacter gossypii (assembly GCF_016801985.1). Taxonomy (GTDB): domain Bacteria; phylum Pseudomonadota; class Gammaproteobacteria; order Steroidobacterales; family Steroidobacteraceae; genus Steroidobacter; species Steroidobacter gossypii. The sequence continues at coordinate 226,660 of NZ_JAEVLS010000006.1, forward strand.
CGATGACGAGACGCATAACCGATCGCGTGTGTTGCGCAAAGCGCTAAGTGTGGGCCGCAACTGCGAAGACTACAGCGAGCGCCGAGGGCCCGGCAATGACAAGCGGCGTCACGACGGTTCAGCCGCGTCGGCGCGCACCGAATGTGCGCGCCGACGGCTGTTTTGCTACTGAACTGTGATCTGTCCGGTGGTTTTTCCGACCGGTCCGCGCCGTGACTGTTTATGACGGACGGACTTTCAGCGCCTCGAGCGGGTGATGATCGGAGAGTTTTTCCTTGTGCTTCTTGACGCGCCGGTCGAGCTTGTCGGCCAGCGCGTCGATGGCCGCGTACATGTCCATGTCGACCGCGTCGGCGTACACCATGGCGCCGTTCAACAGGACCTTGGCCTCGGCTTTGTGGCGTTGTTTCTCGACGGTGAGGATGCAGTGAACGTCAATGATGTGGTCGGAGTGCCTGACGATGCGGTCCAGCTTTTTCTCGACATAACCCTTCATGGAAGTGGTGACATCGACATGGTGACCAGTGACGTTCAGTTGCATGGAAAGCCTCCACGGCAGTGACTAGGGAACAGGGACCGGTGACTGATCGGAGGCGCAATGGCCAGGCGTTCCGGCCAATCTCCAACTACCAGTCACCAACCACATCTGCATTGCTATCTCACCGAAACTCTCTTGCGTTCGCTGGACGGAGGTATACCTAGCGCCTCGCGGTATTTCGCAACCGTGCGCCGCGCTACCAGCACGCCTTCTTGCGACAGAATGTCGGCGATGCGGCTGTCGGAGAGCGGCTTGTCGGGCTCCTCCGCCGCGACCAGCTTGCGGATCTTGGCGCGGATCGCGGTGGACGACATTTCCGTGCCATCGCTAGCCGCGACGTGGCTGGAAAAGAAATAACGAAACTCGAACACGCCCCGATGCGTGTGCATGTACTTGTTGGTCGTGACGCGCGAGATGGTCGACTCGTGCATCTGCACGGCCTCGGCCACGTCTTTCAGGATCATCGGCTGCATGTACTCGTCGCCGTTCTCGAGGAACGCCGACTGACGCTGCACGATGCATCGTGCAACTTTGAGCAGTGTCTCGTTGCGGATCTCCAGGCTGCGGATCAGCCAACGGGCTTCCTGCAGCTGGGTGCGTAACATCGCGTGGTCCGCGGAACGCCCGATGAGTCCCGCGTAACTCTGATTCACTCGAATGCGCGGCAGGCTCGCGGGATTGATCTCGACCGCCCAGCCTCGCTCGGTGCGGCGGACAAATACGTCCGGCACGATGTACTCGGCCGGTACGGAATGCACACTCGAGCCGGGGCGCGGCTGACAAGCGCGCACCAGCACCAGGGCGTTCTCCAATTCTTCTTCAGTAACGCGCAGCTGACGTCTCAGCAGCGCGTACTGCTGTTCGGCGACTTGATCGAGGTAACCGGCGGCGATGGCGAGCGCCGTTTCGCGGCCCGGCGTATCCGGATCCAGCTGACGAAGCTGTAGTTCGATGCATTCACTGACCGAGCGTGCGCCCACGCCCGCCGGGTCCATCGCCTGCACGTGCTTGAGCACGCGCTCGACCTCGGCCGTGGTGGCGACGATCTCGGGTTGTAAATTGCGCGCGATTTCATCGAGCGGCTCGATGACGTAGCCGTCGTCGTTGATGGCATCGATGATCGCGGCGCCGATGCGCATCTCACGCTCGTTGAGGCGCGACATCTCCAGCTGCCAGGTCAGATGCTCCTGCAGCGTTTCGCCGCGCGCGTCCGAGAAATCCTGGGAGTGATCGTCGTCGCCCGACCAGGGCGATTCGGCCGGGCCGGTGACCTGCGAATCGCTCCAGTCCTGATCCTCGACGATGTCCAGCGGCTGTTCGGCCTCGCGCGCCTCGCCACCATCGTGGTGCTCGTCGGCCTGTTCGCTGCTGGCGCTCGCCTCGGTGCTGGGTGCAGCAGAGGATTCGTAAGGGGTTTCGAACTGGGGTTCGAGGGCCGACTCGCCCGTTTCCAGGCTGCCGGACTCGTCTTCGGCCTCCAGCATGACGTTGCTTTCCAGCGCCTCGCGGATCTGCGCCTGAAGTTCCAGCACAGGCAGCTGCAAAAGGCGGATGGCCTGTTGCAGCTGGGGCGTCATGGTCAGCTGCTGGCCGAGTCGGAGCTGCAGGGCGGGCTTGAGCATTCGTCTCGCTTGTGGGTCGTCAACACGCCGGCGCAACGGCCGGCCTAGGTCCGGCGGGCGGGACGCCTAGAGCCGGAAATCCTGACCCAAGTACACCTCACGGACCTGCTGGTTTGCAAGGATCTCGTCGGCACTCCCTGCGGCGATCACGACGCCCCCGCTCACGATATAGGCGCGGCCACAAATCCCTAGGGTTTCCCGTACGTTATGATCGGTAATCAAGACCCCGATATTGCGGGCGACCAGGTGCTGGATGATGCGCTGGATGTCCAGGACCGAGATTGGATCCACGCCCGCGAAGGGCTCGTCCAGCAGCATGAACTCGGGCTCCGCCGCCAGGGCACGCGCAATCTCGACACGGCGGCGCTCGCCGCCCGACAGGCTCTGGCCCAGGCTGTTGCGGATGTGACCGATATGTAGCTCGTCGAGCAGCGATTCGAGCAGCTCGGCGCGCTTGTCTCTGCTGAGCTCGGGGCGCACCTCCAGGATTGCCTCGATGTTCTGTTCGACGGTGAGTTTGCGAAACACCGAGGCTTCCTGCGGCAGATAGCCCACGCCGAGCCGCGCGCGCCGATGCACCGGCAGCCTGGAGATGTCCTGATCGTCGATCAGGATGCGGCCGGCGTCGGTGGGGACCAGGCCGACGATCATGTAAAACGCGGTGGTCTTGCCGGCGCCATTGGGACCCAGCAGCCCGACCACTTCGCCGCTCGACACTTCCAGCGACAGATCCTTGACGACCTGGCGCGAGCGATATTTCTTGGCCAGTCCCTCGACGCGCAGACGGCTCATGCGCCGCCTTCGGTGTTGTTCGAGGCCTTGTCCTGCCGCGGGCGAATGATGCCGCGGACGCGGTTCGAGGAGCCGCCCGGATTGATTTGCACGCGCTCGTCACGGATGTTGTAGATCACCACGTCACCGCGAAACTCGTCTTTGCCATTGCTGAACCATACCTGATTGGTGAGCTTCACCACGCCGGTGTCGAAGTCGTATTCGATCACGCCGGCGCGACCGCGCACCTGGCGATCGTCGGTGCCCACCTGCTCGAAACGCGCCGGCGAGCCTTCGATGCGCGCGTTGGCGATCTGTCCATTGACCACTGCCGCGGTCGCGAGGTTCGACTTCAAGTCGGCCTCTTCAGTGCGGATGTGCACGTCCTTCTCGAACGTCCACTGCTGTTTCTCGGCTTGCCCGTTGCGCGCCCTCGCGGTTTGCGCCTCGATGAACTTGGGCCCCTGGGTCACGCGCACGTTGCCGGAGATGTCCAGCGTGTTGTTGCGGAAGTCGGAGTTGACCACGTCCGCGCTCCAGACGAAGTCCGCATCCAGCGAAGGCGCCTGCAGGGCGCCGCCTGGCGCGGCGAACAGCAATAACAGCAGCCCGCCCCAACGCGGCATGTCGATCAGTGTTCGCATGCGCTCACCGCGGTCGACGCACTTGTTCGGTGGTGGGATCGAATCGACCATTCACTGTCTCCAGCCGCAGTTTCTCGCTGGTCAGATCGGCGCGCAGACTCTTTACCGTCATCGCATGCTGCCCGAAGCGCATCTGCACCGGTGAGCGGGTGCTGTACGCGATGTTCTTCTCGGTATCGATCGCCAGCTCGTTGGTGCTCAGGTACGCGTTCGCGTTGCCTTCCAGCGAGCGCAGTTCCACATTGCCTTCCAGTTGCACCACGCGCGAATTCGGTGGCACCAGGCCGGTGTCGGCGGTCAACGCCCATTGCCAGTCTTCCTTGCCGAAATAGTTCACGCGCACCGATTCCATGGTGATGGCTTCGGCGCGCGACGGACGGGTCAGCTGCTGTTGGATGCGGCGCGCGATCAGCTCCACGCCGGGCGTGCCGTCTTCGCGCGTGCGCAGGATCACCGCGTCCTTCAGATAATAGCCGGGCTGCTCGGGCATTTCGTGGCTCGCCATCGGCATGCCGCCATCGTCGACGAACGCGCCGTAACCGATGACGATGGCGGCGAGCGCGGCGGCCAGCGATACCCAGCGCCAGTTCATCCGTGCACCCGTCGATTCACTTCGATCTGCCGCGTTTCGATCAGCAGGTCGCAGACCTCGCGCACGGCGCCCTGGCCGCCGCTGGCCTGAGTGATGAAGTGTGCGCGTGATTTCACGCTGGGGTGCGCGTCGGCGACCGCGACCGCGAGCCGCGATGCTTCGAACAGCGACAGGTCGGGCGTGTCGTCACCGACGCTCGCCACCGCCTGAGGTGTGAGATTCAACATGTCGAGCAACTCGCGTAGCGCCGCCAGCTTGTCGTGCACACCCTGCCGGATCCAGGTCACGCCGAGCTCGCTCATGCGCTTGTCCACGGCCTTGGACTGCCGGCCCGAAATCACCGCCACCTGCAGCCCGGCGTTGAGCACTTGCTTGATGCCCGCGCCGTCGCGCACGTGAAAACATTTCATTTGCTCGCCGCGGGCGGTGAAGTACAGCCGTCCGTCGGTCAGCACGCCGTCGACATCCAGGACCAGCAGGCGCACGTCGTTAGCGCGTTCCACCAAGGTGTCCATTACATCACCCCGGCGCGTAACAGATCATGAACGTTCAACGCGCCGACCAGCACGTTGTCGGCATCGGTCACCAGCAACTGGGTGATGCGATGCTTTTCCATCAGATGCACCGCCTCGGCGGCCAGCTCCCGAGGAGCGATGGTCTTGGGCCCGGCGGTCATCACATCACCCATGCGCACAGCATTGATATCGATCGGATGGTCGAGCGCGCGTCGCAGGTCGCCATCGGTGTAGATGCCGAGCACGCGGCGGCGCTCGTCGACCACGGCGGTCATGCCCAGGCCCTTGCGGCTGATCTCGAGCAGACCATCCTTGAGCGAGGTATCCGGGCTCACGGTCGGCAACTGGTCGCCGGTGCGCATCACGTCTTCGACGTGCAGTAACAACCTTCGCCCCAGGCTGCCGCCCGGATGCGAGCGTGCGAAATCCTGCTCGCTGAAGCCGCGCGCCTCGAGCACCGAGACGGCGAGAGCGTCGCCCATCGCAAGCGTGGCGGTGGTGCTGGCGGTCGGCGCCAGATTGTGCGGACAGGCTTCCTCGGGAACGCTCACGTCGAGCAGGGCGGTGGCCGCCTTGGCGAGCGTCGACTGTCGTTTGCCGGTCATGACCACCAGCGGTACGCCGAGCCGTTTGATCACCGGCAGGATGGTGAGCAATTCGGCCGTCTCGCCCGAGTTGGAAATGGCTATGACCACGTCTTCTTGAGTGATCATCCCGATGTCGCCGTGACTGGCCTCGGCGGGATGCAGGAAAAACGAGGGTGTGCCGGTGCTCGCCAGGGTCGCGGCGATCTTGTTGCCGACGTGGCCGGACTTGCCCATGCCGGTGACCACCACCCGGCCCCGGCAGTCGTGCAGCAGCTGGCAGGCTGCGACGAAGTTTTCATCCAGCCGCGATTCGAGGGCTTGCACCGCAGCGACTTCCGTCGCCAGCACGCGTCGGCCGCGCGTCAGCAACTGTTCGGAATTCAGTGGGGCCGAAGTCGGTAAAGATCGCATCCGTGAATGATAACGCGCCCACTACTGCCAGCGCATAAACATACTGTGTCGGCAGATAGCCAGAATGTGCGGGGAGGAGATCGGATAAGATGCCGCCCTTTGCAGCCCCAGGGTCGAGCAGCAATGAATGCCGCCGAAGTCCAAACACTGATTCAGAACGGTTTGCCGGGCGCGCAGGTGCGCGTCATGTCGGACGACGACACTCATTTCGAAGCCGTGATCGTGGCGCCCCAGTTCGAGGGCCGTCGCATGATCCAGCGTCATCAGCTGGTGTACGCGACCCTCGGGCAGCTGATGGGGCGTGAAATTCACGCGCTCAGCATCCAGGCGTTCGCGCCCTCCGAACAAAAGTGATGCATGGATAAGTTGCTCATCACTGGCGGCCCGCCGCTGGACGGCGAGGTTCGCATCTCGGGCGCGAAGAACGCCGCGCTGCCCATTCTGGCGGCGACGCTGCTGGCCGAGGGGCCGGTGTCCGTTGGCAATGTGCCGCATCTGCAGGACGTCACCACCATGATCGAGCTGCTCGGTCGCATGGGCGTGAGTGTCACCATTGACGATCGCATGCGGGTCGAGGTCGATGCGTCGACCACGAATGCGTTTGTCGCGCCGTATGAGCTGGTGCGGACCATGCGAGCATCCATCGTCGTGCTGGGGCCGTTGCTGGCGCGCTTCGGTCAGGCGGATGTGTCATTGCCGGGTGGCTGCGCCATCGGCGCGCGGCCCGTGAATATTCACGTCGATGGGTTGCGCGCCATGGGCGCGGATATCCAGATCGAGAATGGCTACATCCGGGCCAAGGCGAATCGACTCAAGGGCGCGCGGATAGTTTGCGAGACGGTAACGGTTACGGGTACCGAGAATCTGCTGATGGCGGCGACGCTCGCGGACGGTGAGACCATCATCGAGAACGCTGCGCGTGAGCCGGAAGTGGTCGACCTCGCGAATTTCCTCAGTGCGATGGGGGCGAAGATCAGTGGCGCGGGCACGGACATCATTACTGTGCAGGGCGTCGAGCGATTGACGGGCGCCAGTTATGACGTGCTGCCGGATCGCATCGAGACTGGAACCTATCTGGTCGCGGGCGCGATCACGGGCGGACACGTGAAGATCAAGGGCACGCGACCGGATCATCTGGACGCGGTGCTGCTGAAGTTGCGAGAAGCGGGCGCGAAGATCGACGTGGGCGATACGTGGATCGATCTCGACATGCGAGGCCGGCGGCCGAAGTCGATCGATATCCGCACGGCGCCCTATCCGGCGTTTCCAACCGATATGCAGGCGCAGTTCGCGGCGTTGAATACGGTGGCGGAGGGCGTCGCTGCTGTGACTGAAACGATCTTCGAGAATCGTTTCATGCATATGCTGGAGATGCGGCGCCTTGGCGCGGACATTCGCATCGAGGGGAACACGGCCATTATTCGCGGCGTGCCTAAGCTGACGGCGGCTCCTGTCATGGCTACGGATCTGCGCGCCTCGGCTAGCTTGGTGCTGGCGGCTCTGGTTGCTCAGGGATCTACAGAGATCCACCGCATCTATCACATAGATCGCGGGTACGAGCGGATCGAGGAGAAGCTCGAGCAGCTCGGGGCGCAGATTCGGCGGGTCGCCTGAATCAACGCGAGCCGCGAGGCGGGCGTTCTTCCAGCGTGGCTTCGACGCTGAAGTCTGCATTGCCGCGGCGGCCGCGGATTTCCAGCTCGGAACCTGGGGACATCGCGGCCACGCGATTCAGGGCCTCTTGAGCATTCACGATGGGCTGACCGTTCAGGTGGGTCACGAGATCGTCGACGCGGATGCCGACGCGAGCGGCCGGGCCCTGCGGATCGACTGAGCTGATGCGCAACGCCACCGGCGGATCGATGCCGAGCGCAGCGGCGGTGGCCCGCGGCAGTTCTTCGGACGACACACCCAACCAGCCGCGACGCACGCGGCCGTGCGCGATGATTTGATCCATTACGCCGCGCACCATGTTCACGGGAATTGCGAAGCTGATGCCATCGGTCCCCAGTGTCTGTGCGAGCACGGCAGTGTTGATGCCGATGAGCTCGCCTTCCGTATTGATCAGCGCGCCGCCGGAGTTACCGAAGTTGATGGCGGCGTCGGTCTGAATGAAATCCTCGAAGTCGGTGACGCCGAGGCGGCCGCGGCCGGTGGCGCTGACGATGCCTTGGGTCACGGTCTGGCTGAGGCCGAAGGGATTGCCGATCGCGAGCACCACATCTCCGGCGCGCAGTACGTTGGAGCGGCCCATGGGCATCACGGGCGGGTTCTCCAGATCGACGCGCAGCACGGCGAGATCCGTATCTGGATCAGTACCGACGATTGTGGGGGTGGCTATGCGGCCATCGGCGAGTTGCACGCGGATCTGGTCGGCGCCCCTGATGACATGGTCGTTAGTGACCAGATGGCCGTCCGAATCGAGGATGACACCTGAGCCAAGGCTGCCTTCAACGCGGCGGCGGACCTGAGCTGGATTCTGTCGCAACAGCGGATTGCCGAACGCTGCGTTGGGGACGCTCGCAACTACGCGCGCCGTGTAGATGTTGACGACCGCAGGTCCGGCGCGGCTGACGGCGTCCGCGAACGATGTGCGCACTTCACCTTCGCGCGGCGTGAAGGAAGCCGGCGTTGCGGGCGAATCCTGCTGAGCGGGCGCGGCAGCGGCGGTTGGGCCTTGCTGGATCGGCCGCACCAGCATCAGCACGGCAGCGATCGCGAGGCCTACCAGGGTCCATTTCAGCAGGAACAACAGGGTCTGCGGCACGGTGGGCACGAGTATGAAGGCCGGCTGACGACCGGCGCGTCGTGGCGCCCTGGGCAATGTACTTGGGCGATGTGTGTATAATGCGGAATTCCTTGAAGGTTTGAAACCTCGCTCCGGGCTCGCAGGCGCCGGTGTGGGGTGCGCGTGCGAAAGATGCCTCGCGGAGATCTTGGATGACGTCAGAAGTTGAAAAGGTGGATGGCGGCCGGCGCCATTTTCTGCTGGTTGCGACCGCCGTGACCGGCATAGCCGGCGCCGCGATGACCGCCGTGCCGTTCCTGGCCTCCTGGAAACCGAGCGCACGCGCGCAGGCGTTGGGCGCGCCGGTCGAACAGGACATCAGCAAGCTCGAACCGGGCGCCGTGGTCAAAGTGAACTGGCGCGGCCAGGCGATCTTCATCGTGCGTCGCTCGCCCGAGATGATGAAGCAGCTGGAGGATCCGGCGCTGGCCGATAAGCTGCGCGATCCGAAGTCCGAGCAGTCCGAGCAGCCCGAGTACGCCAAGAACGATGCGCGTTCGCTCAAGCCGGAATATCTGGTGCTGGTCGGCGTGTGCACGCACCTGGGGTGCGCGCCGCTGAGCCGCTTCCAGCCCGCGGACGCCGAGCTCGGCGCCGACTGGCCGGGCGGCTTCTATTGCCCGTGCCACGGCTCGAAGTTCGATCTGGCCGGCCGCGTCTTCAAGGACGTGCCCGCGCCCACCAATCTCAAAGTGCCGCCGTACCGCTTCGTCACTGACGGCGTGGTGCAGATCGGCGTCGACGCGGAGGTCGCCTGATGAGCGCCACGATGCAACAAAAAGGGCGCATGGCGCAGCTGGTCGACTGGATCGACGCGCGCTTCCCGATGACTCGCTTCATGAAGGAACACGCCAGCGAGTACTACGCGCCGAAGAACTTCAACTTCTGGTACTACTTCGGCTCGCTCGCCCTGGTGGTGCTGGTGTTGCAGATCGTCACCGGCATCTTCCTGACGATGAACTACAAGCCCTCGGCCGCGGACGCGTTCGCGTCGGTCGAGTACATCATGCGCGACGTGGAGTGGGGCTGGCTAATCCGCTACATGCATTCCACCGGCGCGTCGGCCTTCTTCATCGTCGTCTATCTGCACATGTTCCGCGGCCTCATGTACGGCTCGTACAAGAATCCGCGCGAGCTGGTGTGGATCTTCGGCATGCTGATCTACCTGTGCCTGATGGCCGAAGCGTTCTTCGGCTACCTGCTGCCCTGGGGCAACATGTCCTATTGGGGCGCGCAGGTGATCGTGTCGCTGTTCGGTGCGATCCCGGGCATCGGTGAAGGGCTCGTGGAGTGGATCCGCGGCGACTACTACATCTCCGATATCACGCTGAACCGCTTCTTCGCGCTGCATGTCATCGCGTTGCCGCTGGCGCTGGTATTCCTGGTGATCGCGCACATCTTCGCTCTGCACGAAGTCGGCTCGAACAATCCGGACGGCATCGAGATCAAGAAGCTCAAGGGTCCGGACGGCCATCCGGTGGATGGCATTCCGTTCCACCCGTATTACACCGTGAAGGACCTGGTGGGCTTCATCGTGTTCGCGATGCTGTTCTCGCTGGTGTTGTTCTTCGCGCCGGAGATGGGCGGCTACTTCCTGGAGCACGCCAACTTCGACCCGGCCAACCCGCTGCAGACGCCCGAGCACATTGCGCCGGTGTGGTACTTCACGCCGTTCTACGCAATCCTGCGCGCGGTTCCGAACAAGCTGCTGGGCGTCGTCCTGATGGGTATCGCGGTGCTGGCGTTCGTGTTCCTGCCGTGGCTGGACCGCTCCAAGGTCAAGTCGATCCGCTATCGCGGCTGGCTGTTCCGTGGCTTCCTCGGCGCCTTCGCGGTGAGCTTCATCGCGCTCGGCTACCTCGGCCTGCAGCCGGCGACCCCGGGATACACCCTGGCCGCCCGCGTGTTCGCGGTCATCTACTTCGCGTTCTTCCTGCTCATGCCCTGGTACACGAGGATCGATCAGACCAAGCCCGTGCCCGAGCGTGTGACTTTCCATACCCACTAAGCAGCCCGCCATGATGAAGAAGACTTTCCATAAGCTGTTTCTGGGTGCGGTCGGTGTGACGGCCCTGTCCTGGTCGACGGTGGGCGCCACGGCGGAGAGCGGCGCCCCACTGCAACTGGCGCGCAACGATGTCGCGAATACCGCCTCGCTCCAGCGAGGCGCCCGCAACTACGTGAACTACTGCAGCGGCTGCCACTCGGCCAAGTACGTGCGCTACAGCCGCCTGGCGGAAGATCTGCTGCTGACCGAAAAGCAGGTGACTGACAACCTGATGTTCAGCGGCGAGCGGATCCACGACACCATCAAGATCGCCATGCGTCCGGAGGACGCCAGCCACTGGTTCGGCACCACCCCCCCGGACCTGTCCCTCATTGCACGCAGCCGCGGCACCGACTACATCTACTCGTTCCTGAAGTCGTTCTACCTGGATCCGAGCCGTCCGACCGGGACCAACAACCTGATCCTGCCGGGCACTTCCATGCCCCACGTGCTGTGGGAGCTACAAGGCTTGCAGCGGGCGGTCTATGATGGGCAGAGCGACGCGGAACACAACGCGGTCCACAAGAAGTTCAAGGAATTCGAACTGGCGAAGCAAGGCAGCCTCTCGCCGCAGGAGTACGACCAATTCGTCCGCGACACGGTCAATTTCCTCGACTACATCGCCGAACCGATGCAGATCGAAAGGAAAAATTTGGGCATGCGAGTGCTGGCATTCCTGATAGTCTTCTTCCTGTTCGCCTATTTCCTCAAAAAGGAGTTCTGGAAGGACGTGAAGTAGGCCTGACCTTGACGGGTGCCAAACTGCGTTCGATCAGAACTGTCTGGAGCGTACTACCGTGATGACGCTCTTCTCGCGCGCCGACGATCCCTGGAGCCATCGCACCAGGATCGTGCTGGCTGAGAAGAGCATTCACGTCGAGACCATCGACGTGCAGGGTGGCAACCTGCCCGAAGACCTGCTCGACCTGAACCCGTACCACACGGTCCCCACCCTGGTGGACCGTGATCTGGTGCTCTACGACTCGCGCGTCATCATCGAATACCTGGACGAGCGCTTTCCGCACCCCCCGCTGATGCCTGTGGATCCGGTGGCGCGGGCGCAGTTCCGTCTGGCGCTGTATCGGATCGAGCGGGACTGGTACAGCCTGGCTCAGCAGATCGACGACCCGTCGGATCGCAAGAACGGGTTGAAGGCGCGCAAGATCCTCCGCGACAGCATCCTGGCCAGCACGGACGTGTTCAAGGCCAAGCCGTACTTCCTGTCGGACGAGTTTTCGTTGGTGGATGCCACCATTGCTCCCATCCTATGGCGGCTGTTGTATTGGGAAATCGATCTGCCTCCGCAGGCTCAACCCATTACCAAGTACGCCAATCTGTTGTTCTCCCGGCCCGCGTTCAGGCACAGCCTGTCGCGCGCCGAGCAGGAAATGCGCGCTTAAGACTCATGGCAGATGCTCCAATTCGATCGCGCCGGCCCTATTTGTTGCGTGCCATGCACGAGTGGATCAGCGACAGCAATCAGACACCGCATATCGTCGTCGATGCTTCGTTACAAGGCGTGGAAGTGCCCCGGCAATACGTCCAGGGCGGCAAGATCATCCTGAATGTCAGCAATAATGCGACGAGCAACCTGAGTCTCGGCAATGACGTCGTGCGGTTTCGCGCGCGTTTCGGGGCGGTAACTCACGACGTGCATGTGCCGATCGCGGCGGTGCTGGGTATCTATGCGCGGGAGACGGGGCAGGGGATGATTTTCTCGGAGGCGGATGCGCCGCCGCCCCAGCCGCCGAATGCGCCGACCGAAACGCCGGCTGGCGGCGCCGGGCCGGAAGTGAAGCGGTCGAAGCCGACCTTGAAGGTCGTCAAATAACGCCGCCGGGCGATTTATGCCACGGTCGCTGCCGGGACCGAGAGGGCGCGAAGCGCGCGCCAAGCAGCGGAATAAGAAGCGAGCGACTACGGGTTCAGACGTGTCGCGGTCCACTGGCCGCCGCTGAACGTGAATTCATCTTTCTTGGTCAGCGTGCGCTGCCAGCGCGCGCGGTCGTGAATCCGCCCGGCGCCCTCCGACCATAACTCGATCGAGTCGATCCACAGACGAATCCCGCCCCAATGCGGCGGCCGCGGCACTTCACCTTCGGTCGCCTGTAACAAGCCGAGGCGTTCTCTGACAGCTTGAACCTGCTGGACCATAGCCGCGCGCGAGGCGAGCGGCTCGCTCTGAACGCTGGCCCACGCGCCTACCCGGCTCTCGAACGCGCGGCTGGCGAAATACTGATCGCTCTCCGGCGCCGGCGACCGAACCACCGGACCTTCGAGGCGGACCTGCCGATGCAGCACGTCCCAATGAAACACCACCGCGGCGCGTGGATGAGCGGCCAGTTCCCGGCCTTTGCGCGAGTCGTAGTTCGTGAAAAAAACTATGAAGCCCTGATCGGCCACCAGCCGCTTGCACAGCACCACGCGAGCGGACGGCGCGCCATCGTCGCCGACGGTGGCCAGCACCATGGCGTCCGGGTTGGGCTGAACGTTGCGTGCCCGGGCGTCGCTGAACCAGGTCGCGAACATGGGCATGGGATCGGCGGGCAGCGGATCGGGCAGAAGTTCGTCGGCAGGCATAGGAGCCACATTATATACGGGCGTTAACTTGCGGGCCGCGCACGCCGGTTGGTAAAAGGCGTGAGCAACCCGCAAAGTCGAGACCCGACCTTTGATGAATCTTCAGGAACTCCGCGAACGCCTGTCCGAAGTCGATCGGCAGCTGCTCGCGCTTGTCGCCGAACGCCAACGGCTGAGTCGCGAGGTGGCCGAGGCCAAGCGCTCCGAAGGACGTGCGACGCGCGACTACACGCGTGAGCGCGAGGTGCTCATGCAGGCGCGCGCTACTGCGGATTCACTCGGGATTTCCCCGGCTCTGGCCGAGTCGGTGTTGCGCCTTTTGATTCGCGGCTCGCTGACCACGCAGGAGCGCATCCGGGTTGCGGCTGGCGGCCGCGGTGACGGCAAGAGCGCACTGGTCATTGGCGGCACGGGCAAGATGGGCCGCTGGTTCAGCGAGTTCATGGCCTCGCAGGGGTACACCGTGACCGTGGCCGATCCAGCGGGCAAGCCCGACAACGCCGCCTACCCGTACACGTACGTCGCGGATTGGCGCGAAAGCGGCCTCGACTACGATCTGATCGTGGTGGCCACTCCACTCAAGATCGCAAACGTGGTGTTGCAGGAATTGGCCGAGCGCAAGCCGCGCGGCGTCGTGTTCGACATCGGTTCGCTCAAGACGCCGCTGCGACAAGGCATCGATGCATTGCAGAGCGCCGGCGTGAAAGTCACGTCCGTGCATCCCATGTTCGGGCCGGACACCGAGCTGCTGTCCGGGCGGCACGTGATCTTCATCGACATGGGCAACCGCGAGGCGGTCGACGCCGCGCGCGAATTGTTCGGCTCGACCATGGCGGAACAGGTGGTGATGGGGCTCGACGAGCACGACCGCCTGATCGCTTACGTGCTCGGGCTGTCGCATGCGTTGAACATCGCATTCTTCACGGCGCTGGCCGAGAGCGGCGAAGCGGCGCCCCGACTCGCGCAGCTATCCAGCACGACCTACGACGCGCAGGTCGACGTCGCCACCAAGGTGGCCGGCGAGAGTCCCGACCTGTATTTCGAGATTCAGCATCTCAACGACTACGGGCGCGAGTCGCTCCTGGCCTTGCGCGGCGCCGTCGAGAAGCTGTTGCAGTCGGTGTCGACGGGAGACTCGCCGGCATTCACGGCGATGATGCAGCGGGGCCGCGAATACCTCGCAGGCCGGGTGCGCAATGATTAGCTTTGGTTCGAGGCAGGCTTAGATGTCGGCACGGGATCTCCAGGGAGAGATCCGCGAATTGCGCGGGCGCATTGCTGCGCTCATGGATGAGGCTGCGAACAACGAAAAGCTGCTCCGGCGGAGTCAGGAGCGCGAACTCGAGTTGCTCAAGGCCGAAAACATGGCGCAATTGTTCGACACCATCTGCAAAGGCTTGAAAGCTTCGTACGCGCTGGAATCGGTGACGCTGTTGCTGCTCGATCCGCAGCACGAGATCCGACATCTGATGATCGCCGACGGGCTGCAGCTCGAGGATTATCCGCAGGTGTTGTTCACCGACAGCTTGGCGGGCATGGCGCCGCAGTTCACCTCATTCCATCGCCCCTGGCTGGGGCCGTACATGGGCTGCGATCATCAACTGCTATTTCCCGACGTCGCGGGTTTGAAAAGCGCTGCGCTGATCCCGCTACGACGTCAGGAAAAGCTGCTTGGCGCGCTGAACTTCGGCAGCGTCGACGAGAAACGATTCACGCGACATCTGGCCACCGACTTCCTGGCGCATCTGGGCGTCATCGCTTCCTTCGCCATCGAGAACACGATCAATCGCGCGCGCCTCGTGCGCAGCGGACTGACCGACTTTCTCACTGGTTGGCACAACCGCCGCTACCTCAATGCGCGACTCAAAGAGGAACTGGCGCGCGCGCAACGCCAGGGCACCAGCCTCACGTGTCTGGTCATCGATCTCGACCGTTTCAAGCAGATCAACGATCAGCACGGCCACCTGGCCGGCGACATGGCTTTGCGCGAGGCTGCGCAGCGAGTCGATTCGCATATCCGCGGCAGCGATGCGGCGGCTCGCTTCGGCGGCGATGAATTCGTGGTGCTGGCCCCAGCCATCTCTCCCCAGCAGGCGGCATGCCTTGCCGAGCGCATCCGCACGACGGTATGCGAAACGCCTCTGACGCTGCCCTCCGGGGTTCAGTTGAATATGACCGTCTCGATCGGCGTCGCGTGGATCACCGTGCCGCGCGAGGAGGTCGATCTGAAAGCCGCCGCCGAACGGTTGCTGGCCGACGCCGACTCCGCGCTGTATCGGGCGAAGCAAGCCGGCCGCAACCGGGCGGAGCTCGCGAGCGGCGACATGCCCGAGCATCCTTGCACCTGACCCCCTCGGCACCCTGACGAATAATTAACGCCGGCGATGTCTGACAGACCTGGTCAAACGTGATTAAATGCGAGTCATTCGCATTGATTGGATTTTGGAATGATCAGGACAATCAGGGTCGATCGATTCGCGCCGGTGCTCGGCGCGCTACTGCTGGCAGTGGGGTTGGTGGGCTGTGGCAAACAGCCCGACGAACTGGTGGTCTATTCGGCGCGCAACGAGCAGCTGATCAAGCCCATGTTCGATCGCTACACGGCCGAGACCGGGAACAAGATCCGCTTCGTAACCGATGACGCGGGACCGCTGATCGAGCGACTCAACGCCGAAGGTGCGAATTCCCAGGCCGACATCCTGATGACCGTCGACGCCGGCGAGTTGTGGCACGCGGCTGATCGCGGCCTGCTGCGCCCGACGCAGTCGGAAGTGTTGAACGCCAACATCCCTGAAAACTTGCGCGATCCGCAGGGCCGCTGGTTTGGCTTCTCGATCCGAGCTCGCACCATGGTTTACAGCACCGAGCGTGTGAAGCCCGAAGAGTTGAGCGACTACGCGGCGCTCGCCGACGAACGGTGGAAGGGCAAGCTGTGCCTGCGCACCTCGAAGAAGGTGTACAACCAGTCGCTGGTGGCCATGCTGATCGCCGAGCACGGCGAGGCCAAGACCGAAGAGATCGTGCGCGGTTGGGTCGCGAATCTGGCCACCGAGCCGTTCTCCAACGACACCTTGCTCATGGAAGCCATCGCCGCCGGCCAGTGCGACGTGGGTCTGGTGAACACTTATTACTTCGGCCGCCTGTTGCGGGACAACCCCGACCTGCCGTTAAAACTGTTCTGGGCCGACCAGGCCGGGCAGGGCGTGCACGTGAATATTTCTGGCGCGGGCGTCACCGCTCATTCGCCACGCGCGGAGCGAGCGAAAGAGTTTCTGGAGTGGCTGTCGCAGCCCGAAGCCCAGTCGCTGTTCGCCGGCTTGAATCTGGAATATCCCGCCAGCCCCAGCATCGAGCCCGATCCCATCGTGAAAGCCTGGGGCGACTTCAAGCGCAGCCCGATGAATGTGGCGCAAGCCGGCGAGTTGCAGGCGACGGCAGTGAAGCTGATGGATCGGGCCGGCTATCGCTGACGAGTTGCAACTATGAAAAGCCATGTTTCGCGTACCACCCGGGTACAGGGAGGTACCCCGTCGCCGCAGGCGGCGGCGAGCAGCAAGAAGTCGCGCCTTTTTGCGAGCTCGCAGGAGGGTCGTGGCAGGATGCCCGATCCCGAGTCATAAGATGACGCGGCGTGCGTGGCGCGATCCGCTGAGCGTGGTGCTCGCGGTTGTGCTTTGCCTGCCTGCGCTCGTGCCGTTGCTGGTGATCGCGCACGCCACGATTTCGCCGGAAGCGGATGTCTGGGCGCACCTTGCGCGCTATGTGCTGCCCGAAGTCACCGCCAACACCATCAAGCTGCTGCTCGGCGTCGCGATCCTGAGCGGCATCGTCGGCACCGCGCTGGCGTGGCTCACGTCCATTTGTGAGTTTCCCGGGCGGCGCTTTTTCGACTGGGCGCTGCTGCTGCCGCTGGCCATTCCCACTTACGTGCTGGCATTCGTCGCGGTGGGGTTCCTCGACTACTCCGGTCCCTTGCAAAGCTGGTTGCGCGAGTGGACGGGCACTTCGGCCTGGGTGCCGCGAATCCGCTCCACGGGCGGCGTCATCCTGGTCCTGTCGCTCGCGCTATATCCCTATGTTTATCTGTTGGCCCGAACTGCGTTTCTCACGCAGGGCCGTCGAGCGCTCGAAGCTGCGCAGACGCTCGGGCTGGGGCGCGCTGCGGCGACTTGGAAGGTGGCGCTGCCGATGGCACGTCCCTGGATTGCCGCGGGCATCGCATTGACCTGCATGGAAACATTGGCCGACTTTGGCGCGGTCTCGGTGTTCAACTACAACACCTTTACGACGGCCATTTATCGCGCGTGGTTCGGCATGTTCTCAGTGAATGCGGCGCTTGAGCTGGCGGGTGTGCTGCTGCTGTTCGTGATCGCCGCTTTCGCGCTCGAACGCGCGTCGCGAGCTGGAGCGCGTTTCACCAGCAGTCGCGACGTTACTCGCGAAGCCGCCCGATTGCAGCTTGGGCCGGCAGCGCGATGGCTGGCATTCGCCGGCGCCGCGTTGATCCTGGCGCTGTCATTCGTGTTGCCGCTGGTGCAGTTGTTGATCTGGTCAGTAAAGAACGCGGGCGATATCGACAGTCGCTACTGGGGCTTTATCGCACGCAGCTTGATGTTGGCCGGCAGCGCTGCCGTGGTGATCGTGACGGCAAGTCTCGCGCTGGCCTACGTCGAGCGTCGCAGATCGACAGCTTCGATGCGAATGCTCGTGCGGCTCGCGACCTTGGGTTACGCCATCCCGGGCACGGTGCTCGCGGTCGGCATCGTGGTGCCGCTGGTGCTGTTGAACAACCAGCTGCAAGGCTGGTTACGTGGCTGGTTTGGGGACGCTGCGCCGGTGCTGCTGCTCCAGGGCACTTTGCTCGCGGTGCTGATCGCCTATCTGGCTCGTTTCCTCACCGTCGGCTTCAATCCCGTCGAGAGCGGCTTGCAGCGCGTGACGCGGAGTATCGACGAAGTGGCCGCCAGCCTCGGGGTGGTCGGCACCGATCTGATTCGCAAGGTGCACGTGCCGCTGTTGCGAACCAGCCTGGCCACCGCGGCCACGCTGGTGTTCGTCGATGTGATGAAAGAGATGCCCATCACCTTGATCACGCGGCCGCCCGGCTGGGACACACTCGCGGTGCGCGTGTGGGAAATGACGTCGGAAGGCGAGTGGGAGCGTGCGGCCTTGCCCGCTGTCGCGATCGTGCTGGTGGGATTGATTCCCGCCGCGATGCTGACCCGCAGAGGTGCGCATGTGGCTTGAGCTGGAAAACGTGGTTCGCCGCTTCGGCGCCCGCTCGGCCGTGAATGGCTTGTCGATCCGGCTGGCGAAAGGCTCGATCGGTTGCCTGCTCGGTCCCAGTGGCTGCGGCAAGACCACGGCGCTGCGTTGTATCGCGGGCTTCGAGCCCGTGGACGAAGGAACGATCCGCGCTCATGGTCGTCAGCTTGCAGCTCCAGGTTTTCATGCCGCGCCCGAGAGCCGTCAGATCGGCATGGTGTTCCAGGACTACGCATTGTTTCCGCACCTCACCGTGCTCGACAACGTTGCGTTCGGTTTGCATCGTTGGGAGCGGAGCAAGCGAGTTCGCCGCGCCGAAGAAATCCTCGACACCGTGGGCCTTGCGGAGTACCGCGATCAATACCCGCATCAACTGTCCGGCGGTCAGCAGCAGCGCGTCGCTCTGGCGCGCGCGCTGGCGCCAGAGCCGGAGATTGTGCTGCTCGACGAACCGTTCTCCAGCCTGGACGTGGAATTGCGCGAACGCCTGAGCGTGGAAGTGCGCTCGGTGTTGAAAAAACTCGGCGCCACCGCGTTGCTGGTGACGCACGATCAGCAAGAAGCCTTCGCCGTCGCCGACGTGGTGGGCGTGATGAAGGACGGCAGGCTGGAGCAGTGGGACACTCCGTATCAGTTGTATCACCGTCCGGCGACGCGCTTCGTCGCCGACTTCATTGGCCAGGGCGTGTTCATTCCGGGCGAGATCGTGGCGGCCGGTTCGGTCCGCACGGAGCTCGGCGTGGTGCGCGCCAATGGCAACGGACAATGGCAGACCGGCCGGCACGTCGACCTGCTGTTACGGCCCGACGATGTGATCCATGACGACGCCAGCGATCTGCGCGCCGAGGTCTGTCAGCGCGCGTTTCGTGGGGCCGAGTTTCTGTACACCTTGAAAATGGCCAGCGGTCTGCAGTTGTTGTCGCTGGTGCCGAGCCATCACGACCATGCAGTGGGCGAGCGGATCGGCATCCGCATAGAGCCGGATCACGTCGTGGCATTCGCGCGCGAATGATCCAAAACAGCGTCTCGGGCACCCCACGTACAGCGGCAGGGCACGTGCCTCGGAGCGGGTGAAATTTGGTTGGCGCGGAG
This sequence comes from Steroidobacter gossypii, assembly GCF_016801985.1. Taxonomy (GTDB): domain Bacteria; phylum Pseudomonadota; class Gammaproteobacteria; order Steroidobacterales; family Steroidobacteraceae; genus Steroidobacter; species Steroidobacter gossypii. Next base: position 246,112 of record NZ_JAEVLS010000006.1, read on the forward strand.
GCTTGTGGAACAATCGGCGCAATCCGATTTCCAAAAGTTCCATGACCGATTTCATCGATGCAGACGGCTTTCGCGCCAATGTCGGAATCGTCTTGATGCGCGAGGATCGCCAGGTCTTCCTCGGCGGCCGGACCGGCGGCCGCGGCTGGCAATTCCCACAAGGCGGCGTACAGCAGCGGGAGACGCCCGAAGAGGCGTTGTATCGCGAGCTGAAAGAAGAAGTGGGCCTCGAGCCCAAGGACGTGAAGCTGGTCGCTGGCACGCGCAGCTGGTTGCGCTATCGCCTGCCCAAGCAGTACGTCCGCAAGAACAGCCATCCACCGTGCATCGGCCAGAAGCAGCGCTGGTTTCTATTGCGCTTCATGGGCTCGGAGGACCGCTTCGATCTGGAGTCGACCGGCGAGCCTGAGTTCGACAGCTGGCGGTGGGTCGACTACTGGACGCCGGTGCGCGAAGTCATCTACTTCAAGCGCGCTGTCTACGCCCGCGCGCTCGACGAGCTTGCGCGCACCGCCTTTCCGATCGACCCTCCGGCGCTGCCGGAGTGGTGCCAGGAAGAAAAATATCTGCGCAACCTGGCTCAGCGCCGGCAAAAGAAAGAAGGATGTGACCAATGAGAGCCGCCCCAGGTACAGGGATGTGCCCGCCGCAGCCGGCGAGCGCAGCAGTGGCAGGATGCCCGAGTCGCTGTCTGATCAGAACGGTTTGACCACCACCAGGATCACGATGCCGAACAGGAACAGGGTCGGCACTTCGTTGAAACCTCGGTACCAGCGCTCCGAGCGCTGGTTGCGGCCGTGTCGGAAGGCGAGCAGCAGCCGATAGCACCACACGTGATAGCCGATCAGTCCGGCCACCAGGGTCAGCTTGGCATGCATCCAGCCGGCCTGCATGAACCCCGGCACCTGACCCAGGGTGGCGCCGCCGAACAACACCGCCAGCACCCCGCCCACCGTCATCATGGTGAACAGTCGTCGTTCCATGATCTTGAAGCGCTCCGAGCCGGCCGTGTCGCCGCCCACCGCTGCGTGGTACACGAACAGCCGCGGCAGATAGAACAAACCGGCGAACCAGGTGATCACGAATACGATGTGCAGCGCCTTGAGCCAGAGCATGGATGTCCTTTCGATCGTTCGGTGACGGCCCGATGAACGGGCCACCTGCCGCGTTCACCTCACTGCCGATTGAGCCATCGCCGTATTCGGTCCCGGGGCGCCACTGCCGATGGTCCCGGACCTGGAGCCCGCAAGACCCGATTCTTTGCGGCGCTTCTCAATCGAGGCGCGGCGGCTGTGCTCTAATTTCACCAGCTTCCGTCAAATTCGTACAACGGTTTTCGAACCACGGCTGATCACGCGCCCGTTCAGAAATGGCTGATTTCAACCCACTGCGCACCGGAGCCTTCGTGGTCCGCCAGATGCCTTCCTGGCGTCGGCGGGTGCTGCTCGTGGGCGCCGTGCTGGCCACGGTGGTGGCCATGTACGTGATGTACGAGTGGGGCCGCTTCGAAGGCGGCTATAGCAAGTTCGCGGAAATCCAGCGGCGTCGCGAATTGACGGCGCAGATCCAGTCGCTGAAGGACGAAAATGAGCGGCTGCGCGCCGAAGTCGCGGCCGCGGAGCTGGCTCGCAACGTCGATAACAAGGCCTATGCGGCCGTCGAAAAGAATCTGGCCGATCTGCAGGCGCAGGTGCTGAAACATCGCGAGCAGCTGACGTTCTATCGCGGCATCGTCTCGCCCGAGGACGGCATCGGCGGGCTGCGCATCCAACGTTTCCAGGTGCTGCCCGGCGCGGCCGAGCATCACTACCGCTTGCGACTCGTGCTGGTTCAATCGATGCGGCAGGAGACTGTCGTGTCGGGCTCGGTGGTCGTGCAACTTGAAGGCGTGCGCGACAATCGACCCGTGCAACTGCCACTGTCGGAAGCTGCGGACACCCAGCGCGCGGACGGGCTGCTCCCGTTCCAATTCCGTTATTTCCAGAATCTCGAACAGGACATCGTGTTGCCGGAGGGCTTCGAGCCGCGCGCCGTCAACGTCGAAGTGCGTTCGGCACGGCTCGCCCCTGTGCGAGAATCGTATCCTTGGCAAGTGCAGGTAGAGGGCTGAAAGCCGCTGCCTGGGCGAGCTCCTTGACCGGGACGGCTCATGTTCAATCGCAGTAAACCCAAACCTCATCGCATCGACACGCTGATCGGCGCCGGCACGCGCATCATCGGCGACGTGCAATTCGCCGGCGGCTTCCACGTCGACGGCCATGTGAAAGGCAACGTGGATGCGCCGCCCGATTCGGGCGCAACCCTGAGCGTCAGCGACAGCGGCGTCGTGGAAGGCTCGGTGGCCGTACCGAACGTGATTCTCAACGGCACCGTGAAGGGCGACATCCTCGCCCACGAGCGCGTCGAGCTGGGCGCGACCGCCCGTGTCACCGGCAATGTGTATTACGCGCTGATCGAAATGGAGATGGGTGCGGAGATCACTGGCAAGTTGATCCACGAGCCGCGCCGTGGTGGCCGGTCCGAACCGGAGATCAAGCCCGCGCCGGGCGCCGCAGCCGCAGATTCCACCGGCTGATGACCTTATTCCTCAAAGGCTTGGCCGCGCTTTGACGCTGCCGACGGGGGCTCGTTACACTTGATTTACGCCAGGTAAGCCCTCATCGTGGCCGCATGAACACTGAATCCGCCGTTTCCGATCTTGCTCCGACCCCGGGTGCGCCGAGCCTGGTCTTCACCGATGCCGCGGCTGCCAAGGTGAGCGAGCTGATCCGCGAGGAGTCCAATCCCAACCTCAAGCTGCGCGTGTTCGTGCAGGGTGGCGGTTGCTCCGGCTTTCAGTACGGCTTCACTTTCGACGAAAACCTGGAAGACGGCGACACTCGCGTCGAGAACGGCGGCGTCACGCTGCTGATCGACCCGATGAGCATCCAGTATCTGGCCGGCGCCGAGATCGATTACAAGGAGGACATCGAAGGCGCGCAGTTCGTCATTCGCAACCCGAACGCCTCGACCACCTGCGGCTGCGGCTCGTCGTTCTCGATGTAAGCGCCCGATCCAGAACAATCGTAATGGCGCGCAGGATCCCCGACGTTATTGCGGCCGTCGATCTAGGTTCCAACAGCTTCCACATGGTCGTCGCCCGTCATTCGCACGGGCAGCTCACCATCGTCGATCGCTTGCGTGAAAGCGTGCGCCTCGGCGCCGGGCTCGACGAACAAGGGCGATTGAAGCGCGAGGCCATCGACGTTGCGCTGGCTTGCCTGGAGCGATTCGGTCAGCGACTGCGCGACATGAAGGCAGAGAGCGTGCGTGTCGTCGGCACCAACACGCTGCGCAAAGCCAAGCGCAAAGGGGCGTTCCTGGATCGCGCGCGTTCCGCGCTCGGTCATCCCATCGAAGTGATCTCCGGTATCGAAGAAGCGCGCCTGATCTATCTCGGCGTAGCGAACACCATGCCGAGCGAGCCGGGCCGGCGCCTGGTCGCGGACATCGGCGGCGGCAGCACTGAAATCATCATTGGCGAAGGCCATCAGCCGAAGAAGCTGGAAAGCCTGCACATGGGCTGCGTGAGCATGAGCTCGCGCGTCTTCAGCGACGGCGCGATCACCGAGAAGCGGTTGAAGCGCGCTCGCCTGGCTGCGCGCCTCGAACTGGAGCCGGTGCAGACGACCTTCAAAGAATATGGTTGGGATCAGGTCGTCGGCTCATCCGGCACCATCCGAGCCGTCAGCGACGTGCTGCGCGCACGCTCCAATGGCGACGGAATCATCACGCCGGCTGGCATCGACGCGTTGCTGGAGCAAGTGCTCCGCGCCGGGCACCTCTCGAAGCTGCGCTTGCCTGGACTGGCGGAGGAGCGAGTCCCGGTGTTCCCGGGAGGGCTGGCCATCCTTGCGGAAATTTTCAGTGTGCTGGATCTGAAGATGATGAGGGCGGCCGATGGCGCCTTGCGCGAAGGATTGCTTTACGACCTGGTGGGTCGCTACACCGACGAAGACGCGCGCCTGCGCAGCGTGCGCGCCATGCAAGGTCGCTATCACGTCGATCAAGCGCAGGCGGCGCGCGTCGAAGCTACAGCGCTGGAGTTTCTGCGCCAGACTCAGACTGTGTGGGAGCTCGAGGAGCCATTCGCGGAGCTTGCCTTGTGCTGGTCGGCGCGTTTGCACGAGATCGGGCTGGATGTCTCGCATTCGCACTATCAGAAGCACGGCGCCTATCTGCTCGAGCACGCGGACATGCCGGGTTTTCCGCAGGAAGAGCAGAAGATTCTCGCGTATATCGTCGGGGCTCACCGCCGCAAGCTGCAGCTGGATGCGCTTCAGGATCTGACTCCGCCGTGGCATATCAAGGCGCAGTTCCTGATCGTGATTCTGCGGCTGGCAGTGCTGTTGCACCGGGGGCGGAGCGCTGAAGCGCTGCCGAAGATCGAGTTGACGCCGCGCGCGCGCGCACTCGATATCACATTCCCGAAAGGCTGGCTGGATACGCATCCGCTCACCGCGGCCGATCTCGAGAACGAGATCGAGTATCTGAAGGCCGCCAGTTTCAGACTGCGCGTGAGCTGATTTTCTTCGACCAGTCAGTAGTCACCAGTCAGCAGTCACTTCTTTTCAGTCGTTGCAGTCGGCGTGTCGTTGCAGCAGTACCTGCTGTGCAATCATCGTTGGCGAGCCATCCGCGTTGGCGCGTTCGTACTTGCCGTCAGGACGCAGCACCCACGCTTGCTCGTTGTCGGCCAGGTAGCTCTCCAGATCCTCCACGATACGGTCGCGATGCGGTTTGCGCTCGATCGGGAAGCACACCTCGATGCGGCGGAAGAAGTTGCGCTCCATCCAATCGGCGCTGGCGCAGAAAATCTCCGGGCTGCCGTCGTTGTGGAAGTAGTACACGCGCGAGTGCTCGAGGAAGCGTCCGATCACCGAACGTACGGTGATGTTCTCCGAGATTCCGGGTAAGCCCGGCCGCAGCGCGCAGATTCCGCGCACGATCAAATCGATCTTCACTCCCGCCATCGCGGCCGAATACAGCGTCTGAATGATCTGCGGTTCGATCAGGGCATTCATCTTGGCGATGATGCGGGCCGGTTTGCCCTCGCGCGCAAAGGCCATTTCGCGCCGGGTCTTTTCCAGCAATCCCTCGTGCAGCGTGAACGGCGACTGCAGGATCTTCTGCATGGTCGCCACGCGTGTCGGGCTGGTGAGCTGCAGGAACAGCTCGTGCAGATCCTCGCCAACAGCCTCGTCGCACGTGAACAGGCCATAGTCTGTGTACACGCGTGCGGTGTTCGGGTGGTAGTTGCCCGTTCCGCAGTGACAGTAGCGGCGCAATTTCCCGCGCTCGCGTCGGACGACCATGATCAACTTCGCGTGGGTTTTGTACCCCACGACGCCGTACATCACGTGTGCGCCGGCTTCCTGCAAGCGAGTCGCGAGTTGAATGTTGGCGGCCTCATCGAATCGCGCCATCAGCTCGATGATCACCGTCACTTCCTTGCCGGCGCGTGCCGCGTCGACGAGTGCATCGACGACGGGAGACTGCGGGCCAGTTCGATACAGCGTCTGCTTGATCGCCAGCACGTCCGGATCGGCGGCGGCCTGCCGCAGGAAATCGATCACCGGCGCGAACGATTCGAACGGGTGATGCAGCAGGACCTCGCCTTCGCGCATCACCGCGAAGATGTCTTCCTTCGCCACCAGGCGCTTGGGAATGCAAGGCGTAAACGGCGGATATTTCAGGTCCGGCCGGTCCACCAGATCGTAAATGGCCATCAGCCGGTTCAAATTCACCGGGCCGTTGACCTGGTACAGATCGTCGCGCGTCAGCGCAAAGTGCCGAAGCAGGAAGTTGGTGATGTCTTCCGGACAGTCGAGCGAAGTTTCCAGTCGCACGGCCGCGCCGTAGCGACGCTGCGCGAGCTCGCCTTCGATGGCGCGCAGCAGGTTGTCTACTTCTTCGTCGTCGACGAACAGATCGCTGTTGCGCGTGACGCGAAACTGCCAGGCGCCTTCGACCTTCATGCCGCTGAACAACTGCGCCACGAAGGTGGAAATGACCGCCGACAGAAACACGAAATACGTCTTGCCGGGCTCGCCGGTGGTCGGCGGCAGCCGAATGATTCGCGGCAGCGAGCGCGGCACTTGCACGACGGCCAGCTCGGCGTCGCGACCGAACGCGTCCTTGCCGGACAGCCGCACGATGAAATTCAGACTCTTGTTTTGAATGCGAGGGAACGGCCGCGCCGGATCGAGCCCGAGTGGCGTGAGCACCGGCTCCACTTCCTTGGCGAAGTAGTCGCCCACCCATTGACGCTGCGCCGGGGTCAGCGTCTTGGCGTTGACGAAGTGGATGCCTTCCGCGGCCAGCGCCGGAAAGACCAGTTGATGCAGCAGTTCGTATTGATCCTTGACCAGGGCCGCCGCCCGCTCGTGAATCGCGGCGAGTTGCTCTGGCACCGTCATACCGTCGGGGCCGCCGGTGAGCGAGCCGAGCTCCTGGCGCTGCTTCAGGCTGGCGACGCGGATCTCGAAAAACTCATCGAGGTTGGAGCAGCTGATCCCCAGGAAGCGGATGCGCTCGAGCAGCGGCAGTCGCTCGTCGTGGGCTTGCGCGAGCACGCGCTGATTGAAGTCGAGAAACGACAGTTCCCGATTGATGTAGTACTCGGGAGCTTTCAGATTCACATCGAGCATGAACGCCGTCGCCTGTGTCCCGTCGATCTTCGGATCGATCCCGTGAGATCGATTCATGGGGGGACATCGAGAATACTACGGCGGCGACAGCGCATGTGTTACACGAGAAAGTCGCATGGATCGCACCCCTGCCGCGAGGCGCGATCCTTGAGCCGGCGGGTTAGCGGGGCAGGGCGGCGGCGACCGTGGCGGCGCCGGAGCGATCCAGCTTGGCGAACATCTGGCCGGAAGCGGTCAGGAATTCGGCTCGATACGAGTCCGGAATCGGCGCCGCATCCGGCAGCAGCACGGTGCGCGGATTCTTGTGAACGCCGTTCACCAGGTATTCGTAGTGCAGATGCGGACCGGTGGCAGCGCCGGAGCTGCCGACGTAGCCGATGGTCGTGCCCTGGCGGACGCGCTGACCGTTGCGAATGCTGGCGAAGCGCGACATGTGACCGTACAGCGTTTCGATGCCGCCGCCGTGTTCGAGGACTACCACGCGGCCATAACCGCCCTTGGTGCCGACGAACTTCACCCGACCGTCGCCCGCCGCCTTGATCACCGTGCCGGTGGAGGCCGCGTAGTCGACGCCTTTGTGGGCCCGAATCGTGTTCAGGATGGGATGACGGCGCTTGGGATTGAAGTTCGAGCTGATGCGAGTGAATTCGAGCGGGGCGCGCAGGAAGGCGCGACGCATGCTGCGGCCGTCCGGTGCGAAGTAGTCGGCGACCTTGCCGTCCTTCGACTCGAACCATACCGCGCGGTGAATGGTGCCGTTGTTACTGAAGTCGGCGGCCAGGATGCGGCCGTTGCCGATGAACTTGCCGTCGCGATACTTCTGCTCGTACACCAGGTTGAACTTGTCGCCGGGCTGGATATCCAGCGCGAAGTCGATTTCCCAGCCGAAGATGTCGTTGGCCAGCTGCAGGATCAGTTCCGGGCTGACGCCGGCGGCGCGCGCCGCCACGAACAGCGAAGAGTCGATGGTGCCTTCGGCCTGAACTTCCTGGATGTCCAGCGGCGTTTCGATGACTTCGGCGTTGAAGCCTTCATTGCCGCGCGTCACCGACAGAATCTCGGTCTCGCTGATGCGGCGAGTCAGCTGTTGCACCAGGCCCTGGTCGTGCACCAGCGTGATGATGTCGCCGACACGCAGCTGATCGAGGCTCTGCTGCACGCTCGGCATGTCGCGAATCACGGCGAGGTCGGTGAGGTTCAGTTTCAGCTGGCGGAAGATGCGATCCATCGTGTCGTTGCGACGGACCACGTATTCAACCGTGTCACCGAGCAGCGAAGTCGGCATCGCCGCCGGGATGGGCGCCGCCGTTTCCACCGGAATCGGCGGCAGGCTGGTCAAGCTCACGGCCGGCTGACTCGGCGCGGTCACCGTGGCGTCCTGGGTCGCCACGGCATAGGCAACGATGCCGCCGATCAGCGGCAACACCAGCCCGGAAATGAACCAGCGCGCGTGATTGGGCGAGCGGGGCACCTGCGGCTTGTAGTCGAAAGCGGTCCGGGCGCTGGGCTGCAATCCCTTGGCGATTGCTCCTTGAAACTTCAGGGATCCAGGTTGCCTAGACTCGCGCATAGCTGGTGCGTAAAAAATAAGTTAAAGTAAATGAATCAAGTCGCAAATTTGAAGAATCACAGCGGCTACGTCAACCCACGTAGATGGCGTTCGGATCCAAACTCTCGCGCCCCTCACGTAAAAGTGACGTGAACGCCACCTGACTGGCGCGTGGACCCCACGTGGCTCCACGTGACCAAAGCGTGCCGAAGCGACTAAAGTCGCCTCATTTCGTTTCACTCACTCGTTATCGTGCCCTTCGCGGCACGCTGGAAATCCGATGCTCTCCGCACCTACTGCAGAAGAACAATTGGCCGAGCTGAAGCGCGGCGCCACCGAGATCCTGTTGGAAAGCGAACTGCTCGCCAAGCTGCGTCGCGGTCAGCCGCTCAGAATCAAAGCGGGCTTCGATCCCACGGCGCCCGATCTGCACCTGGGCCACACGGTGCTGATCAACAAGATGCGCCGCTTTCAGGATTTCGGCCACCAGGTGATTTTCTTGATCGGGGATTTCACTGGTTTGATCGGTGATCCTTCCGGACGCAACGCCACCCGGCCGCCGCTGACGCCCGAGGATGTGCAGGCCAATGCGCGGACCTATCAAGAGCAGATCTTCAAGATTCTGGATCGCGACAAAACCACCATCGACTTCAATTCGCGCTGGATGAGCCAGCTCGGCTCGGCGGGCATGATTCAGCTGGCCGCCCGGAGCACCGTGGCTCGCATGCTGGAGCGCGACGATTTCAGCAAGCGCTACAAGGGCGGCCAGCCGATCGCCATTCATGAATTCCTGTATCCGCTGGTGCAGGGCTACGACTCGGTGGCGCTCAAGGCCGATGTCGAGCTCGGCGGCACCGATCAGAAATTCAACCTGCTGGTCGGCCGCCAATTGCAGGAGAGCCACGGACAGGAGCCGCAGGTGGTGCTCACCATGCCGCTGCTCGAGGGCCTGGATGGCGTCAACAAGATGTCCAAGTCGCTCGGCAATTACATCGGCGTCAACGAGGAGCCGGACAGCATGTTCGGCAAGCTCATGTCCATCTCCGATGACTTGATGTGGCGCTACTTCGAGCTGCTGTCGTTCCGGCCCAATGCGGAGCTGGCGAGCTTGCGCCAGCAGATGGCCGACGGCCGCAATCCGATGGAGATCAAGTTCGAGCTGGCGATGGAGATCACCACGCGCTTCGGCGGCGCCGCGGCCGCTGAACAGGCGCGTCAGAATTTTTCCTCACGCAGCCAGCGTCGGGAGATTCCGGAGAACGTCGAGACCAAGACGGTCAGCATCGATGGCGCGAGCATCCCGATCGCGGCCGTCATCAAGCAGGCGGGTCTTGCGGAAAGCACCTCGGCGGCGAATCGCTTGATTCAGCAGGGCGCCGTCCGAATCGATGGCGAGCGCGTCGAAGACATCAAGAAGACGCTGGAGCCGGGACCGGCGAGGTTGTTTCAGGTCGGCAAGCGAGGCTTCGCCTACATCGAGGTGGTGCGAGCCACCGCGTAGCCGCGATCGCTTTGACAGATTCGCGGGGCCTGCGTGGCCTCGCGACCGACCTTTTCGGCGCTCGAAAAAAAAATGTTGGCAGCGCCCTTTGCACTCTTGCAAATTCACGCGGTGGCTACGAAATCGGGTTTCCGCGTGGCGAAGAAATAAGCATGTTTTCAGCCGTCGGAAGCGCCGCGAAAAATTTTTTGCGGCGGGTGTTGACGCCCTGAAATCAAACAGTAATATGCGCCTCCCTCGCGGCGGGCGCCGGTTGAAAAACGGGCTGCGAGGACACTGGTTCGACTGCCCGCCAACGCCTCGGAAATAAAAAATTTCGAGGGGGTTGACGGCCAGAAACGAGACAGTAAGATGCGCCACCTTCGCGGCGGACGCCGGTTGAAAAACGGGCCGCGAAGAAGCTGATTCGACGAGTCGATCGCCTCGAAATGAAAAAACGAGGGGGTTGACGGAACGAAAAAAGCAGCTTAAAGTTCCGCTTCTGCCTGCAGCGAAAGCTGCGACGGCAGACACCGAAAGCCTCAGCGCACCGGTGACGCTCTTTAAAAATCGAACAGGTAATTTGTGTGGGGACTCGCGTCGGTTCGTTGGCGAAGCCAACTTCGACGATGAGTTACCAATTAGCCAGTAGAGCTTGTTGGATAACCTCTTCGTTAAACTTGATAGGTCTCAAAGCCTTTAAGTGAAGAGTTTGATCCTGGCTCAGATTGAACGCTGGCGGCGTGCCTAACACATGCAAGTCGAGCGGTAACAGGTGTAGCAATACATGCTGACGAGCGGCGGACGGGTGAGTAACGCTTGGGAATCTGCCTATCAGTGGGGGACAACCCGGGGAAACTCGGGCTAATACCGCATACGATCTACGGATGAAAGCCGGGGACCGCAAGGCCTGGCGCTGATAGATGAGCCCAAGTCGGATTAGCTAGTTGGTAGGGTAACGGCCTACCAAGGCGACGATCCGTAACTGGTCTGAGAGGACGACCAGTCACACCGGAACTGAGACACGGTCCGGACTCCTACGGGAGGCAGCAGTGGGGAATATTGGACAATGGGGGCAACCCTGATCCAGCGACGCCGCGTGGGTGAAGAAGGCCTGCGGGTTGTAAAGCCCTTTCGGTTGGGAAGAAAAGCTGCGACCTAATACGTTGCGGCCTTGACGTAACCAACTAAAGAAGCACCGGCTAACTCTGTGCCAGCAGCCGCGGTAATACAGAGGGTGCGAGCGTTAATCGGAATTACTGGGCGTAAAGCGCGCGTAGGCGGCTTTGCAAGCCGGATGTGAAATCCCCGGGCTTAACCTGGGAACTGCATTCGGGACTGCATTGCTAGAGTATGGGAGAGGGAAGTGGAATTTCAGGTGTAGCGGTGAAATGCGTAGATATCTGAAGGAACATCAGTGGCGAAAGCGACTTCCTGGACCAATACTGACGCTCATGTGCGAAAGCGTGGGGAGCAAACAGGATTAGATACCCTGGTAGTCCACGCCATAAACGATGAGAACTGGATGTCGGAGGGGTCTGCCCTTCGGTGTCGTAGCTAACGCGTTAAGTTCTCCGCCTGGGGAGTACGGCCGCAAGGTTGAAACTCAAAGGAATTGACGGGGACCCGCACAAGCGGTGGAGCATGTGGTTTAATTCGATGCAACGCGAAGAACCTTACCTGGTCTTGACATCCCAGGAACCCTGCAGAGATGTGGGGGTGCCTTCGGGAACCTGGAGACAGGTGCTGCATGGCTGTCGTCAGCTCGTGTCGTGAGATGTTGGGTTAAGTCCCGCAACGAGCGCAACCCTTGCCCTTAGTTGCCAGCATTAAGTTGGGAACTCTAAGGGGACCGCCGGTGACAAACCGGAGGAAGGTGGGGATGACGTCAAGTCATCATGGCCCTTATGACCAGGGCTACACACGTGCTACAATGGCCAGTACAAAGGGTTGCCAACCCGCGAGGGGGAGCCAATCCCAAAAAGCTGGTCGTAGTCCGGATCGCAGTCTGCAACTCGGCTGCGTGAAGTCGGAATCGCTAGTAATCGTGAATCAGCGATGTCACGGTGAATACGTTCCCGGGTCTTGTACACACCGCCCGTCACACCATGGGAGTTGATTGCACCAGAAGTAGGTAGCCTAACCGCAAGGAGGGCGCTTACCACGGTGTGGTCAATGACTGGGGTGAAGTCGTAACAAGGTAGCCGTACGGGAACGTGCGGCTGGATCACCTCCTTTAAATGACTCTGCTTCAGCCATACGGCTGCCGCGAGTTCCCAACACAAGTTACCTGATTCGATAAGTTTGGTTTCCGCGAGACTGGCCCGGCTTCAAACCATCACGGGTCTGTAGCTCAGTTGGTCAGAGCGCACCCCTGATAAGGGTGAGGTCGGAGGTTCAAATCCTCCCAGACCCACCAGTCCATCACTGGTATGTCAGGGGCCATAGCTCAGCTGGGAGAGCACCTGCTTTGCAAGCAGGGGGTCGTCGGTTCGATCCCGACTGGCTCCACCAGCGATACGCGGAATTCGTTCACGTGTACGTGAAGCGACTCATGCATCGTCACCCGACGGTCTATGCGTGGCTTTACGTCGCGAGAGTCTCAACGACTCTTGTTACGTGCTCTTTAAAAATTCGGAAGTTGTTTTGACGCATCAGATTCAGCGAAATCTAGATGACTTCACAACCGTTTAGAAATAAACGATTGAAGGCAGAAAGAGTTCAGACGAATCATGTCGCATTCGAGAATCAGCAACGTATAGCCTCAGGCTCATTGGGGTTATATGGTCAAGTGAATAAGCGTATGTGGTGGATGCCTAGGCGATAGAAGGCGATGAAGGACGTGGTAGCCTGCGAAAAGCTGCGGTTAGTTGGCAAACAGACTCACCCGCAGATCTCCGAATCGGGAAACCGACTGCTTCGGCAGTACTTGCAACTGAATCCATAGGTTGCAAGAGCTAACCCGGGGAATTGAAACATCTCAGTACCCGGAGGAAAAGAAATCAACCGAGATTCCGTCAGTAGTGGCGAGCGAAAGCGGAACAGCCCAGTTGGAACCAGTCGATCGAGCTTAGTGGAACGGTCTGGAAAGTCCGGCCATAGCGGGTGATAGCCCCGTACACGAAAGGCAAAGTCGATGACCAACGAAGAGTAGGGCGGGACACGTGTAATCCTGCCTGAACATGGGGGGACCATCCTCCAAGGCTAAATACTCTCTATCGACCGATAGTGAACCAGTACCGTGAGGGAAAGGCGAAAAGAACCCCGGAGAGGGGAGTGAAATAGAACCTGAAACCGCATACGTACAAGCAGTCAGAGCCCGCAAGGGTGATGGCGTACCTTTTGTATAATGGGTCAGCGAGTTATTTTCAGTGGCGAGGCTAACCGTATAGGGGAGCCGTAGGGAAACCGAGTCCGAATAGGGCGAATCAGTCGCTGGGAATAGACCCGAAGCCGGTCGATCTATCCATGGCCAGGATGAAGGTGGGGTAATACCCACTGGAGGTCCGAACGAACCACTGTTGCAATAGTGTGTCGATGAGCTGTGGATAGGAGTGAAAGGCTAATCAAGGCCGGCGATAGCTGGTTCTCCCCGAAAGCTATTTAGGTAGTGCCTCATCGAGCACTCCTGGGGGTAGAGCACTGTTTAGGCTAGCGGGTCATCCCGACTTAGCAAACCTATGCAAACTCCGAATACCAGGAAGTGAACCGGTGGGAGACACACGGCGGGTGCTAACGTCCGTCGTGAAGAGGGAAATAACCCAGACCGCCAGCTAAGGCCCCAAATTCATGGCTAAGTGGTGAACGATGTGGGAAGGCATAGACAGCCAGGAGGTTGGCTTAGAAGCAGCCATCCTTTAAAGAAAGCGTAATAGCTCACTGGTCTAGTCGGCCCGCGCGGAAGATTTAACGGGGCTCAAGCCATGAGCCGAAGCTGCGGATCTGCACGCAAGTGCAGGTGGTAGGGGAGCGTTCTGTACGCCTGCGAAGGTGCACTGCGAGGTGTGCTGGAGGTATCAGAAGTGCGAATGCTGACATGAGTAACGTTAATGCGGGTGAAAAACCCGCACGCCGAAAGCCCAAGGTTTCCTGCTCAACGTTAATCGGAGCAGGGTGAGCCGGTTCCTAAGACGAGACCGAAAGGTGTAGCCGATGGAAAACAGGTCAACATTCCTGTGCCCGGTGTGATTGCGATGGGGTGACGGAGAAGGCTAGCTCAGCAGGGGTTGGTTCCCTGTTTAAGCATGTAGGAGGAGTTACCAGGCAAATCCGGTAGCTCATTAACTCCGAGGTGTGATGACGAGGCTCCACGTGAGCCGAAGTGAGTAACGCCCCGCTTCCAGGAAAAGCCTCTAAGCTTCAGATCACATTGGACCGTACCGTAAACCGACACTGGTGGGCGAGCAGATAATCTGCCAAGGCGCTTGAGAGAACTCGGGTTAAGGAACTCTGCAAATTGATACCGTAACTTCGGAAGAAGGTATGCCTTCGACGGTGTAGGGACTTGCTCCCGAAGCTGTTGAAGGTCGCAGGTAATCGGTGGCTGCGACTGTTTATCAAAAACACAGGACTCTGCGAACACGCAAGTGGATGTATAGGGTCTGACGCCTGCCCGGTGCCGGAAGGTTAATTGATGGGGTTAGCCGCAAGGCGAAGCTCTTGATCGAAGCCCCGGTAAACGGCGGCCGTAACTATAACGGTCCTAAGGTAGCGAAATTCCTTGTCGGGTAAGTTCCGACCTGCACGAATGGCGTAACGCTGGCCACACTGTCTCGACCCGAGACTCAGTGAAGTTGAAATCGCTGTGAAGATGCGGCGTTCCCGCGGCAAGACGGAAAGACCCCGTGAACCTTCACTACAGCTTTACACTGAACTTTGAACCTTCCTGTGTAGGATAGGTGGGAGGCTATGAAGCCTGGGCGCTAGCTCGGGTGGAGCCAACCTTGAAATACCACCCTGGGATGTTCGAAGTTCTAACCTAGGTCCGTAATCCGGATTGGGGACAGTGTATGGTGGGTAGTTTGACTGGGGCGGTCTCCTCCCAAAGAGTAACGGAGGAGTGCAAAGGTACGCTCAGCGCGGTCGGTCATCGCGCTCTAGAGTGCAAAGGCATAAGCGTGCTTAACTGCGAGACGGACAGGTCGAGCAGGTACGAAAGTAGGTCTTAGTGATCCGGTGGTTCTGTATGGAAGGGCCATCGCTCAACGGATAAAAGGTACTCCGGGGATAACAGGCTTATTCCTCCCAAGAGTCCACATCGACGGAGGAGTTTGGCACCTCGATGTCGGCTCATCACATCCTGGGGCTGTAGCAGGTCCCAAGGGTATGGCTGTTCGCCATTTAAAGTGGTACGCGAGCTGGGTTCAGAACGTCGTGAGACAGTTCGGTCCCTATCTGCCGTGGGCGTTGGAAACTTGAGGGTGAGCTGTCCTTAGTACGAGAGGACCGGGATGGACGCACCTCTGGTGTTCCGGTTGTCACGCCAGTGGCACTGCCGGGTAGCTATGTGCGGACGGGATAAGCGCTGAAAGCATCTAAGCGCGAAGCCCCCCCCAAGATTAGGTTTCCCTGGGAACTCGATTCCCCTAAAGGGCCGTCGCAGACTACGACGTTGATAGGCTGGGTGTGTAAGTGCAGCAATGCATTGAGCTAACCAGTACTAATTGCCCGTGAGGCTTGACCATATAACACCCAATCAGCTTGGGCTTTGTATGGACCATGTTGATACTCAATGTGACATCGGTTCGTTGAACCTGTTGCTGAGTCAAAGTGTGTCGAAACAACTCCGAATTCACTGCAGCCGAGCGCTTGAAACACAGCAATCGACTGCGACGTGAGCCAGTTTGCCTGGCGGCAATAGCAAGCGGGAACCACCCGATCCCATATCGAACTCGGAAGTGAAAACGCTGTGCGCCGATGGTAGTGTGCCCTTCGGGCATGCAAGAGTAGGTCACTGCCAGGCTCTTAAACGTAGCGAAAGCCCCGACGGAGTCATCCGTCGGGGCTTTTTGCTCAGGTGCGTTTGCACCGCTGCGGTACAGCAACCAACCAATTGCTTCGAGTAATCAGGGGTTGAACAACATGAACACGCTGGAACGCCGTCGGCTCGTCAAAGCCCAGGTCATCGACGTGAAAGTCGCCAAAGCCGCGGTCAATGCTTCCAAGCGCCAGCGCGCTGAAGCTGCCAAGGTCCTGCGTAAGGACATGGCGGCCGAGCAGTTCAACCAGCTGCGCGCCGCCAGCTGATTTCTCGCCCGTCCGGGCACTCTTCCCTCAATGAAAGTCGCGCGACTTGCGCGGCAATGTTCTCACCCAGTGGGAATAATCCTCCACGGCCATCGCCACCACGTGCACGACTGATTCCAGGCTCTGCACTTCTCCCGTCACCACCATGAAGTTCGATTGCAGAATCCGGTCTCGATAGGCCTCGAATACGCCAGGCCAGAAAACGATGTTGTTGATGCCGGTCTCGTCCTCCAGCGACGCAAAGATGACTCCGTTCGCCGTTTGTGGATGTTGCAGGTGAGTGACCAGGCCGCCCACGCGCACCGTGCGTCCGTTGCGCATTCGATCCAGTTCGCTACGAGTGGAGATGCCCGAGGCGCGCAACTTCGGTCGCAGCACCGCCATCGGGTGCCGGCCGGTGCTCAATCCCATCTGCCGATAGTCGCGTTGGACTTCTTCCCATTCCGTCGGGACGGGCAGTGCGGGTGCAGGCTCGCGCGCAGCGTTCGCGGCGAGGGCGCCCGGAAGATGCTCGATGCCGAGAGCGCTCCAGAAAGCGTGATTCCGATGTTCACTCAAGCTCCGGAATCCGCCGCTCTGTGCGAGCGCTTTGGCAGCTCGTGACTTCAAGCCGGCGCGATAGGCGACATCTTCCACCGAGGTGAAGGGCGCCGACGCGCGTGCTGCCACTACGCTCATCGCTTCTTCCCTGCGCAAGCCCTTCACCAAGCGCATGCCGAGCCGGATGGCGTGGTTGCCGTGCTCGTCCGGTTCGAGCGTGCAGTCGTAATCGCTGACGGTGACATCCACTGGCAGCACCTTAACGCCTTGCCGCTTCGCCTGTTCGAGCAATTGCGAGGGTTGATAGAAGCCCATGGGCTGGCTGTTGATGAGCCCGGCGATGAAGGCCGCGGGTCGATGACATTTGAGCCAGCTGGAGAAGTAGGTCAGCAGCGCGAACGAGGCCGAGTGCGATTCCGGAAAACCGTACTCGCCGAAGCCTTCGATCTGTTTGTAGATCTGCTCGGCGAATTCCGGGGTATAACCGTTCGCGAGCATGCCGCTCATCAATTTGTCGCGATACATGCTCATCTTGCCGCTGCGCTGCCAGGCTCCCATGGCCCGGCGCAATTGATCGGCTTCACCCGGCGTGAAGCTCGCGGCGACGATGGCGATCTGCATCACCTGTTCCTGAAAGATCGGCACGCCGCGCGTCTTCGCCAGCACCGGGCGGAGAGCGTCGCTGGCGTACGGAATATCTTCGTCGCGCATGGAGCGGCGCTGCAGGTACGGATGCACCATACCGCCTTTGATGGGACCGGGTCGCACGATTGCGATCTCGATCACCAGGTCATAGTAGGTGCGCGGCTTCAGCCGCGGCAGCATGCTCATCTGCGCGCGCGACTCGATCTGAAACACACCAATCGTGTCGGCACGGCAGATCATGTCGTAGGTCGCCTCGTCGCCGCGCGCGATCTGATCCATGGCCGTCGGTCCGGTGCCGGCAGTCTCGAGCAGTTCGAAAGTCTTGCGCATGGCGGTCAGCATGCCCAGCGCCAGTACGTCCACTTTCAACAGACCGAGCTCTTCGAGATCGTTCTTGTC
Organism: Steroidobacter gossypii; assembly: GCF_016801985.1. Classification (GTDB taxonomy): domain Bacteria; phylum Pseudomonadota; class Gammaproteobacteria; order Steroidobacterales; family Steroidobacteraceae; genus Steroidobacter; species Steroidobacter gossypii. The sequence continues at coordinate 263,660 of NZ_JAEVLS010000006.1, forward strand.
CCACTGAATGATGGTGCGATCGGGCATCGCGGCGTTTTCGATCGGCACCAGCTCGCTGATCGGCTCCTCCGCGATCACGAAGCCGCCGACATGTTGCGAAAGATGCCGGGGGAAATTCAGCAGATCCTTCACCAGCGTGCATAGTCGGCGCATCACGATGTCGTCGACATGCATGCCCATGGCCTGGATGTTGGCGGACAGCCGTTCCCAGTTATCCCACCAGGCATGCGACTTGGCGAGGCGGCCGACCACGTCTTCAGTCAAACCCAAGGCCTTGCCTACCTCGCGAATGGCGCTGCGCGGTTGATAGGTGATAACGGTCGCGGCGATCGCTGCGCGCGCCCGGCCATATTTCCTGAAGACATGCTGGATGACTTCCTCGCGGCGCTCGTGCTCGAAATCCACGTCGATGTCCGGCGGCTCGTCGCGCTCATCGCTCAGAAAGCGCTCGAACAGCACGCTGATGTCCTCAGGATTCACTTCGGTGATTCCTAGCGCATAGCACACGATCGAATTCGCGGCCGAGCCGCGGCCCTGGCACAAGATGGGTTTCTTCCTCCCGCCGTCGTCCGCCAGCTCCGAACGCGCCCACTCGGTAATCTCGTGCACCGTCAAGAAGAAATGCTCGTAGTGCTTGCGCTCGATCAGCGCCAGTTCCTTTTCGATAGTGGCGCGGACCGACGCCGGTTCGCCCTTCGGCCAGCGGCGACGGATCCCGAGCTCGGTGAGATCGCGCAAATGCTGGGTGGCTGTCCGCCCGGCGGGAACGATCTCGTTGGGATAGTGATATTGCAGACTCCGCAGCGAGAATTTGCAGCGTTCGGCGATGCGTAACGTTTCCTCGAGCAACTCGCGCGGATAAAGTTCAGCGAGTACGTGGCGCGGCCGCAGATGGCGTTCGCCATTGGGGAACAGACGATGACCCGCGTCGCGGACAGTGCAGCCTTGGCGAATGGCGGTCATCGTGTCCTGGAGCGCCCGTCGTGATTCGATGTGCATGTGGACATCGCCGCTTGCCACCAATGGCAATCCGAACGACTGCCCCAACCGCTGCATGGCCGCGAGGTGCTCACTATCGTCCGGCCGACGCAACATCGGGACCGCGATCCAGCCACGGTCAGGAAAGAACTCCCGTAGCCACCGCGCCTCGGACGGCCGAGCGTTGCGAGGGGCAACCCAGAGCGCCAGGCATTCGCTCAAATCCTTCTCGAGATCGCCGCGCGCCAGTTGGTACGTGCCCTTGGCCGAATCGATGCGGCCCTTGGTGATGAGCTGGCAAATCTGCGCATAGGCGCGCTGTGATGGCGCCAGAAGCACCAGATGCAGATCGTTCGGACAGCGGAATTCAGCGCCAACGATGAGCTGCAATCCGCAGTCCTCGGCCGCTTCGAGCGCACGCACCACGCCGGCCATGGAACATTCGTCGGTCAACGCCAGCGCCGAATAGCCAAGGTTGTGCGCCTGATACACCAGCTCGCCCGGATGCGACGCGCCGCGCAGGAAGCTGAAGTTGCTGACGCAGTGGAGCTCGGCGTAGCGGTCGACGGTCATGACCAGAACCCGTGCAGATGCCAGCTACCGTCGTTCAGATCCTTGAAGATCCACAGCGCCGCGCCCTGTTGAGTGCGAGCGATAAAATAGTCGCGTCGCACGTCGCCGCCATCCCACCAGCCGCTTTCGATTCGTTCCGCGCCCGTGAGCACGGGCATACCGCTCAGCTGTATGGGCTTGGGTTCCGGCAGCAGCCACAAAGGCCGATCGGGAAAATCCAGGTGTGGCCGCGCGTGCTGTGGATCGGCTGTGGCCCAGCTGTTTTCGGGGCGATGCTCGGCGACGGCCTTGACGCCGTGGACCTGCGCTTCACCGAGGCGGGCGACGAGACGATCGATGGTGTGGCCGAGCTCTTCACTTTGCTCGGTTGCGCCGCTCAGCATGTCGATATGCATGCCGGTGGGCATCGCGAACTCTTCGGCGGATAGCTCCAACGCCACCGGGGCTGCAGCCAGGGCAGTGTGCTCGAGCCGTTCGCGCGCCAATGCCAGGAAACGTTCGCTGTTTCGGTCGGGCATCGACAGCCCGATCGTGAGCACCGTGGCGACGGCGTCGCGATGAATGAAGCGCAGCGTGAACTTCTGCACTCCGGTGTCCCGAGCTCGAAGGAAGCCGACGAACTCACGCAACATGCGCCGCAACGGGAACAGCAAAGCTTCGGTGTTGTGAACTTCCGCTTCGAATTCGAAGCGAGCGTGATATTGCGGCGGCAGCCGGTATGTCGGGCGCGGGTCGGCTGCGGAGCCCATCAGTCGATCGAGGTAGTTGCACACCTCCGGGCCGAAACGTTTTGCCACCCCATCCCGAGGCAGCGCCACCAGCATCCCCACTGTGCGCACGCCGACAGTTTGCAGCTGCTCGGGAATCCACGGATCGAGATTCAACCAGCGCACCGATACCGACCCGATACGCGCGCGCAATGCTTCAACGCTAGTGATCGCAACACGAACTCCGGTACGCGCGAGCAATGCCGAGCCTTCCAGCGTCGGAGCGATGCCGAGCTGATAGCTATATGAGAGCTTGCGCAACTCGGCTTCCAACTGCTCGATGAGCTTGCGGAAGCCGCCAAACAATCTCAGGCTGGCGCCGATTTCCAGCCACACCGCCGTGCTCCGGGCACGCTGCAAGTCGAGAAACAGTTCGCCCACGATGACGGTGCCGCTGAACTGATATGCCCAGGTCGCCAGCCGCTCCAGCGCCGCCTGCTCGGCCGACAGCCGCCGCTCCATTGCGATCACTTCGGGGAGGATGGCCAAGGCGGTGGTGAAGTTCATCGCCGGCTTCAAGCCGACGCGTTCCGCAGCCGGGTTGCAACAGACCACCGAGCGAACGTTGCCTTCCAAAACCGTGACCACCGTGGGCCGCTCACTTTGCTCACATTGCAAAGCTTCGAGAGGCAACTGGGGCAGGGTGATGCAGAGCCAGAGCATGGCGCACCGGCGGTTAGCGGTTGGCGCTTAGAGGTTGGTAAAGAGGCGCGACAGCAACATCAGCTTCGCTGTTCTGGCTAACCCCTGACCGCCAACCGCTAACCGCTAGAGTCATGCCGGCGCGCGCGCCGCGGCACTTGACCACATCGATATTCAATTGCCCGCTCGCGTCCGACTGCAGGCGCAGGCGGACCGCGGCGGGAGAAGATTCACGAGCGGCGCTCGGCGGACGATAGACAAACCCGACGCTGTTGCCCGCCTCGGCGGCGAGTTGCAGTCGGCGCACTTCGCGGTCGCGGATCGCCTGCGGCCAGGCCAGCACCGCGCCGAACGACTTACATCGCAATGTTTGTTCGGCCGACCAGAGGATGTCGGTCGCGCTTTGGGCGCGAATGATCCAAAAATGCTCCAGCCGCAGCCCATGGCGAAGCAGGGCTGGAGCGTACGGAATGTAAGGCGGCGCGATCATGGCGACGTGGCGCTCGCCCTGCGTGATCTTGGCCAGCGCAGGCATCAACAGTTGCAGCTCGCCGATCCCCTCGCTCACCGGCATCAACTCGACCACCGTGCCTGCTTGCCAGCCCCCGCCGGGCAACACGGCGTCGAGGTTCGCCGAGCCGCTGGGCTCCACCCGCGCCGGTGGGCCTTCGTGGCCGTGGCGACACAGGCGCGCCAGCTGCTCCAACTTCTCGGCGCGAGACGCACTCATGATGATTCATCGAACACGGGGCAGGGCGGTGCGAATCACTCCCACTGCCAGCCCTTCAATGGACAGTTCCTGTTCACGCAGATCGATCTCGATGGGCCGATATGCCGCGTTCGCCGGTTCCAGCCGCACCCTGTGGCCTTGCCGACGGTAGAACTTCACCGTCGCTTCGTCCTGATCGACCAGCCGCGCCACCACGATCTGGCCGTTACTCACCTGCGAGGTTCGATGAACCGCCAGCAGGTCGCGATCGAGAATGTCGGCGTCCTTCATGCTGTCGCCGCGGACCCGAAGCAAGAAATCGGCGTGCGGCTTGAACAGCGATGCAGCGACGACGACGTGCTCTTCTATATGAGACGCCGCCAGAATCGGTTCACCGGCGGCGATCCGCCCGAGCAACGGCAGGCCCGCTTCAGAGTTCGACTTCGCGCGCTCGCGATTCGATTCCGCGATCGGCGCGAAATCCTCCCGAAGGCGAATGCCTCGAGAAATACCAGGTACCAGCTCGAGCGCGCCCTTGCTCGCGAGGGCGCGCAGATGCTGATCGATGCCCTGACGATTGCGCAGCCCCAGGCCCTCGGCGATTTCACCGCGCGTGGGCGGCAGTCCGTCCCGCTCCATGAAGCGGCGGATAAAAGCCAGGACTTCCAACTGCTTGCGGGTGAGGTCGGGCATGCGGGGCCTGCGCTGTACCGGTCGACCCTGGCCAGGGTCGATACCAGACAAACGTCTGGTACCGAGTCTAGGATCCTTCGCGGCCGAGTACAAGCGCTCTCGAGGCGCTGCTTCCAACCTGAACGCCTGCGAAAAAAATGTGATCCGGTTGGCGGACGCGCATCGACATGAATCCCTTCGGCGCCACTGTCGCGAATAAGTGGTTGCGAGTAACCCTTCACCTCACATGACAGCTGGCGAACTGAAGTGACAGTCTCCGCTATACTTCCGGCTCCATATTCTTCGCTCATCGCACTGACCAACGACGATGCGACGCGAATCACACCAGCTCAGAGCCGCCCGCGAATGACGGACTCCGTACTCGCTCGAGTCGCACAAGGAGATGCGCGTGCCGTGCACGAGTGCATCGATCAATTCGGTAGTCTCATCTGGTCCATCGCGAGGCGTCTGACTCGCACCCGCGCCGACGCCGAAGACGCCGTCCAGGAAATTTTCACCGATGTCTGGCGCAGCGCCGGTCGCTTCGATCCCGCGCAAGGCTCGGAAAAAGTCTTCGTCGCCACCATCGCGCGCCGACGGCTGATCGACCGCATGCGGCGCGCCTCGCATCAGGCCCGCACCGAGTCCACCGACGACATCGATTCGCTGGGCTGGGCCGATCCCGGTAACAGCGCTGAAGTGTGCGCCGAGGCTTCGGCCGCCGCGCGTGCAGTCATGCAGCTGCGACCGGAACAAAGGCAGGTGCTGGAGCTTGGGATCCTGCAAGGGTTGAGTCATTCGGAAATTGCCGATGTGCTGCAAATGCCACTCGGTACAGTCAAGACCATGATGCGTCGTGGGTTGATTCAAGTGCGTGAGATCATGGGTGTGCAGAATGCCGCCTCGGACGGGGTGCGCTAATGGGCAACTCCGTCATGCAGAACCCCAGGCTGGTGGAGCTGTTGGTGCAGCGGGCCGTGGATGGCTTGAATTCTTCCGAACGAGCCGAGCTGAAGCAGTTGCTCTCCGAGGAGAAGTACGTGGACGCGGGGCGTTTCGAATACACCGCCGCGGCGCTGCTGCTCGCCGGCGATGTGGAGAATCACGCCACCGAAGAAATGCCGTACAGCCTGCGCGAGCGGTTGATGGACCAGGCGGATACCTTCGCCGCGACCTCGATGTCGCCGCCGCCGCGACAGAGCTCGGGGCAGCCGAGGGTCATCAGCATTGCCGGCCGCTCACGAACGCCAACGGCGGCGCCTGCGGTGAGCCCGTCTTCGACCTCGCAGCCGGCGCAACGCCCGTCGCGCAAGCCGGTGCAGTGGCAGAGCAAGGTGGGCTGGTTCGCTGCTGCGGCCAGCGTGCTGATCGCGCTGGCTGGCTGGTGGCCCCGCATGCAGACCGGTGGCGACCCGATGGTCCAGGCTCCTATCGCCTCGACGTTGGAACAGGAGCGTGAGGAACTGCTCGCCCAACAGGGCGTGCTGCGCCAGACCTGGCAAACGACCCAGGATCCAGCCGCAAGCGGCGTCACCGGCGATGTGGTCTGGGATCCGCGCAGTCAGAACGGCTATCTGCGCTTCCGAGGCTTGCAGGCCAACAACTCGAACGAGTTGCAGTATCAGCTGTGGATCTTCGACGGTACGCGCGATGAGCGCTATCCGGTGGACGGCGGCGTGTTCGACATTCCTCCGGGCCAGAGCGAAGTGATCATCCCGATCACCGCCAAGCTCCAGATCCGCAAGCCCGAAGCGTTCGCGGTCACCATCGAAAAGCCCGGCGGCTCGGTGGTCTCCAGCCGCGACCGCATCGTCGTCCTCGCCCCGGTCGCGGCCGGCTAAACCTCCAGAAAAACATCGGCCCTCCGCGAGGAGGGCCGATAGCGGGTCGACGATACGTGCGCTGGTCTCGACTCGAATAGTTCGCGTTAATCAGCTCGTGATCGGCACTCCGACGCCAGGAATGTGACGTCCGATGTTCTGGCTCGCTTCAGAGCGTTCCCGCGCATAGCTGTTCAATTTGTTGTAGAGCGTCTTCAGGCTGCAGCCGAGCACGGCCGCGGCGCGACGCTTGTCGCCCTCGCAGTAATCCAGGGTCACTTCGATCAGCGAGCGTTCGGCCTCGTCCAGCCGTGAGCCCAGCGGCACATGCACGCCGGCGGGGCGAGCCGCTTCCACCGGTTCGACGGTGTGCGCGGGCATGGTGATCGACAGATCCACGTCCAGCACTTCGTCCGCAAGAATGAAGCTGCGCTCGACGGTGTTCTTGAGCTCGCGAACGTTGCCGGCCCAGCGCCGGGAGGTCAAGGCATCGAGGAACGAAGGTGAGAATCGCTTGGTCACATCGCTGGTGCGATTGAGCACCTCGAGGAAGTGTTGCGCCAGCAACGGCACGTCGCCGGGCCGCTCGCGCAGTGGCGGGATGTGCAACGGGAACACCGCCAGCCGATACATCAAATCTTCGCGCAGCTGACGATTGGTCACTGCCTCGGTGACGTTGCGATTGGTCGCCGCCACGACCCGAATATCCGTCTTGATCTCCTGCGTGCCGCCGACGCGATAGAAGCGTCCGGTCTCGAGTACTCGCAACAGGCGAGTCTGCATGTCCAGCGGCATCTCGGTGACCTCGTCGAGGAACAAGGTGCCGCCGGTGGCGCGTTCGAACACGCCCGCGTGCGAGCGTGAGGCGCCGGTGAAGCTGCCTTTCTCGTAGCCGAACAATTCGGCCTCGATCAACGAGGCGGGAATCGAGCCGCAGTTGATCGCAACCAAGGGGCCGTGCGCGCGATTGCTCAAGTAATGGATGCATTCGGCGACCAGCTCTTTGCCGACGCCGCTTTCACCCATGATCATCACGGTCGCCTCGGTCGGCGCCACTCGTTTGATCAAGCCGAACACTTGATGCATGGCAGGCGAGCGCCCGAGGAGGTTGCCGAGCCCGTTCTCGTGCAGCGTGATCGGTGCGTCCACTGTGTAAGTTCTCCCCAAAAGAAAACTGGAGGGTTGTGATCGAAGTGTGAGATGCAAATTCTTCAAGCGCTAGTGGAGTTCCTTTGTAAGAAAGTTTTTTCGGCGTTGTAAAAGTAGGAAATTTCCAGCGTCGAAAACATTGACGCAGCATTGGTGAAAAAACCGATCGATTGCGGCGGGTGCGTTGCGTTCTGAAGCATTCGCGACGCACTGTGGATCAACCAACTGACTGCAGCTTGCGACACGTAGTCGACGTTTCGACGCCACGTGAGCGATCGACGGAACACCGGCATAGAACTTGCCATTTGAATGGGGGAACCGAGTGTGCGCGTGGAGCGTCGCTCGGTACTTTCATTACGGAGACACATGATGGCGTTACAGATCGATAACGTGAGCGCCGAGGCGCAGCGTTCTCGCCGCGGCTGGCTGCGGGAGAGCGCGCAGGACGAAGACATCGCACCGGGCTCGCCGCGTCGAATCAGCATTTTCGGCCTGGGTTACGTGGGCGCCGTGTCGCTGGCGTGTCTGGCGCGCGACGGTCATGAGATGTTTGGTGTCGACATCGATCCAGGCAAGCTCGAATTGTTGCGCCGAGGTCAGGCGCCCATCGTCGAGACCGGTATCCAAGAACTGACACGCGCGGTAATGCGTGGCGGCACGGTGAGCGTCACCGATTCGGTGCGGGACGCGATTCTCGCGACTGACATTTCTTTCGTGTGCGTCGGTACTCCGCCGCGCGCCAATGGCAACCAGGATCTGACTGCGATCACTCGCATCGCCGAGCAGATCGGCGCGGTGTTGCCGGAGAAAGCCACTCGCCACGTCATCGTCATCCGTTCCACGGTCAAGCCGGGCACGCTGGACGACGTCATCAAGCCGGCCATCGAAGCGTCGTCAGGGCTGCAGGCGGGGCGTGACTTCAGCTTGTGCTTTCAGCCGGAGTTTCTGCGCGAAGGCACCTCGATCAACGACTACGACAACCCACCGTTGACGGTGGTCGGCGCTGACGACCAGTACGCGGTCGAAGCGTTGCGTGGGATTTTCGGACATCTGCCGTGCGAATTCGTACACACCTCGGTGCGGACCGCCGAGATGCTCAAGTACGCGTGCAACGCTTTCCACGCCTTGAAGGTGACCTTCGCCAACGAGATCGGCCGAGTGTCGCAATCCGTCGGCGTCGACCCCCACGAGGTCATGAAGTTGCTGTGCATGGATAGAGCGCTGAACATCTCTTCGGCCTACCTGCGCCCGGGCTTCGCGTTCGGCGGCTCCTGCCTGCCCAAGGACCTGAAGGCGCTGTTGTACCTGGCCAAGAACAACGATGTGGAGCTGCCGATGCTGAGCAGTCTGTTGCCCAGCAATGCCGCGCACATCGAGCATGCCGTCGAGCGCGTGCTGGCGAGCGGCCGCCGTTCGGTGGGCATGATCGGACTGAGCTTCAAGTCCGGCACCGACGATCTGCGTGAAAGCCCGATGGTGATCCTGGCCGAGCGCTTCATCGGCAAAGGCCTGCCGTTGTGCATTTTCGATCCGCAGGTGAACGTGGCGCGATTGATCGGCGCCAACCGCCGCTTCATCGAGGAGAGCATTCCGCACATCGCCTCGTTGATGACCACGGACCTGGACGCGCTGGTGCGCGACTCCGACGTGCTGGTGGTGGCGATGAAGACTCCAGAAGTCCTGGCGGCGCTGCGCGCTCATACGCGGCCCGATCAGCTGTTGCTGGACATTGCGATGCTGCCGGACCGCGATACCTATCGCGCCAACTATCAAGGCGTGTGCTGGTAACAAGGTCATGTCGAATGCCGAAGAACAAACCCCCGAGGCGATGGGCGCCAGCGTCGCCGTCGCCCGTCGCCGGCGTGTGCTGATCATCGTGGAGAACCTGCCGTTACCGTTCGATCGGCGCGTATGGCAGGAAGCTCGCACGTTGCAGGCGCACGGCTATCAGGTATCCATCATCTGCCCCAAGGGCAAGGGCTATGAAAAGAGCTTCGAGGAGCTGGAAGGCGTGGCCATCTATCGCCATTCCATGCCGTTCGAAGCCAGCGGTGCGCTCGGCTACGCGCTCGAATACAGCTGGGCGCTGGCGGCGGAGTTTCTGCTGTCGCTCAAGGTGTTGTTCAGCCGTGGCTTCGATGTCATCCACGGCTGCAATCCGCCCGACATGATTTTTCTGATTGGCGCCTTCTACAAACTGTTCGGGAAAAAATTCCTGTTCGATCACCACGACATCAATCCCGAGCTGTACGAGGCCAAGTTCCAGCGTCGCGACGCGTTCTACAAGCTGATGCTGGCGCTGGAGCGCTGGACCTTCAAAACCGCCGACGTGTGCGTGGCGACCAACGAGTCGTACCGCAAGATCGCCATCGAACGGGGCGGTCAGCAGCCGAACAAAGTATTCGTGGTCCGCTCCGGGCCGGACCTGCGGCGTCTGAAGGTGTTGCCGCCCCAGCCCGAGCTCAAGCGCGGTCGCAAATACCTGGTCGGCTACGTGGGCGTGATGGGCCGACAGGAAGGCATCGATGGCCTGCTGACCGCGGTTCGTCACATCGTGCACGACATGAGGCGCACCGACATTCACTTCGGACTGGTGGGCGGCGGCACCGAGCTCGAGGCGATGCGCAAACTGGCCCGGGAACTGGAGGTCGCAGAGTATGTGACTTTCACCGGCCGGGTGCCGGATGCGGAGCTGCTGGCCATGCTCAACACGGCGGACGTGTGCGTGAATCCCGATGTCGCCAACGAGATGAACGACAAGTCCACCATGAACAAGATCATGGAGTACATGGCGCTGGGCAAACCCATCGTGCAGTACGACCTGACCGAGGGACGCGTCTCGGCGCAGCAGGCATCGCTGTACGCGAGGCGCAACGATCCGATCGACATGGCGAAGCAGATCGTGACGCTGCTCGACGACGAGCCCCGTCGCAAGCAGATGGGTGAGTGGGGCCGCGAGCGGGTCAAGAACTCGCTTGCCTGGGAGCATGAAGTACCGCGCCTGCTGGCGGCGTACGACATGCTGTTCAATTGAGGTTGACTGCAAGGCGCCAGACCGGGACGTAGCTTGGCGCTGGACGAAGCAACTCGATGAGATACGTGGTGCTAGCCGCAGGCTTTGATGGAACGCTGGCGCGCGATGGCCGCTGCGACGAGCGTTGCATCGATGCTTTGCGCGAGCTTTCCGCGACCGGGCGCAAATTGATCCTGGTCACCGGTCGCGAACTGCGCCAGCTGCTGGAGATATTTCCGGAGGCCCGGCTGTTCGACTATATCGTCGCCGAGAACGGCGCGGTGCTGCATCGGACGGCGACGCGACAGTCCGAAATCCTGGGTCAGGCGCCGCCCGAAATCCTGTTGCAGGAACTGCGACGGCGTCAGGTCGCGCCGTTGGCGGTTGGCAGCTCCATCATCAGCACCAGCGCGCGGCATCTGGACACTGCGCGCGAGGCGCTGCGCAAGCTCAAGCTGCACATGGACTACGAGCTGGTTTTGAACGACGACACGCTGCTGGTCCTGCCGCCTGGCATCGACAAGGGCTCTGGCGTCAACGAAGCACTGCGCGAGCTCGGCGTGTCGCGCCACAACCTGGTGGCCATCGGCAACGCGGGGAACGATCTTCCGCTGCTGGCGTCGGCGGAGCATGCAGTGGTCGTGAGCAACGCTCATGAGGCGATCAAGCAGGCTGCCGACCGAGTGACGGAAGGCGAGTACTGCGAAGGCTTTCTCGAGCTGGCGCGGGATCTCATCGCCACCGATCTCGCATCGGCGACGCCGCGCCGTCGCGTAGTGCTGGGCAAGAGCGAGGATGAGCGCGAGGTGACACTGGCGCCCTGTCAGGATTCGGTGCTGATCAGCGGGCCCGATGAGTCGGCACGCACCATGATCTGCAATCGTTTGCTCGATCAGCTGATGGCCCAGGATTATCAGTGCTGCGTCATTGGCGCCGATCGGAAGTTCGGGGGCACGTCGCCGCGCGGTGCGGTCGGGGACATGAGCAGCTGGGGCGACGCGCATGAAGCGCCCCGCCTGACCGATGTGCTGTCGGCGCTCGAGCATCCCACACACAGCATCGAAATCAATCTTGCCGCGCTCCCTTCAGAGACGCGGCCGGTATTCGTCGATGCGCTGTTGTTACAACTGCAGGCGCTGCACGATCGCGCCGGGCGACCGCATTGTATTTTGATTCACCACGCGCACCACTTTCTGACCGGCACTTTGGCGGCCAACGCCATTCAACGGCTGTCGGAAGTCACGATGATTTATTCGACGGCGGAGGCGGCGCAATTGCCGGCCGCCGTGCTTGAAGACGTGAAGTTGACCATCGCCACCGGCTCGGCCGCTGACGCGCCGGACATCGCCGGCGCGTCGGCGGGTTTTCAGGCCGTCATCGCCGGTGGCGCGGTGTGCCGAATCTCGTTGTTACGACCTTCAGCGGGCTCCACGTCGGTCACTTCGACGGATGAAGTCACAGTCTCGGGATACTGAATCACTTCCTGCACTCGATAGTCCTTCATGCCGCGGGCGTGAGTGAAGATGATCAGCTCGCCCAGCAGGCCGAGCGCGAACACCTGCATACCCAGCACAACCAACAGCGCGCCCAACAGCAGCGCCGGACGGTCCGCCAACTTCTCGTCGAAGAACAGCCGTTGCACGCTGAGCAGCGCGATGACGGCCGCGCCGATGCCGAAGGTCGCAGCGCCCAGCATGCCGAAGAAGCGCAACGGTCGCTTGGTGAAGCGCGTCAGGAAAAAGATGCTGAACAGATCGAGAACGTGATGCGCATATTCCTTGGGACGATACATGCGCGCCAGCCGATCCTGCGGCGACTGGCGCATGGCCACTTCACTGACCCGGAAGCCGAGCCGCGTGGCCAGGATGGCCATGAAGCGATGCTGATCGCCGTACAGATCCATTTCTTCGAACACCTGGCGGCGCATGGCGCGCGCGCCGCAGCCGATGTCCTGCAGTCGTGAGCCGGTGACGAAATTGACCAGCCCGTGATAGGCGCTGCGACGCATGCGATCGAGCAGATTGCCGTAGCGGGGCGAGCGGTAGCCGATCGCCATGTCCGAGGCGCTCAGCGCGGCCAGCAGTTTCGGAATGTCCTGCGCTTCTATCTGATGATACGCAGGCAAGGTCAAAATCACGCTGCCTGCGGACCGCTCGAAGCCGGCCATCAAGGCCGCGGCTTCGCCGAAGCTGCGCGTCAGGTTGATGACGGTAAGGTCCTCGCCTTCCTGCAACATCGCTTCCAGCGTGCGGCAGGCGTCGGTCCGGTCGCCGTCGATCACAAATATGAACTCGAACGGCAGACCGATCGCGGCGACGCCGGCCTTGTACTGCTGATACAGAGCGCGCAGCTCCGAACGCCGCCCGCAGACCGGCACGATCACCGAGATCGACGGCAGCGAAGGTGTCACTGACTCACGGGAGAGAGGCTGAGTGCTCATGATGAGATGGTCGTCACTGGTTGTGTGGGCCGCGCCTTGGGCTTGTCACTCGGTTGGCGCTGAATGATTTGCGTCAGTCGGAAAAACTCGTTGTCGCGGATGTCGCCGCGGGAATAAATCAACTCGGCCAATGCGCCGCTACACAGCAGCAGGGTGGCAGAGGCCAGGAATATGATTCCAGTACCGGCGAGCGGTAGCGAAAGTTCCGAGCGATTTGTCAGTAAACTGATGAATGTGTGCGCCAGCATCGCGAACGCGGCCAGGAACAGCGGCACCGACAGCAGTGCGAACCAGCGTAGCGGACGCGAGGCGAAGGTGGTCACCGTCTTGATGACCATCAGGTCCAGCAGAACTTTGTAGATGCGCGACAGCCCGTATTTGGATTGTCCGTAACGGCGGGCGTGATGACGCACGCGTATCTGCGCCACACGCGGGCCCGCGATGGAAGCCATGGCGGGGATGAAACGATGCATCTCCGAGTAGAGCGGAATGCTCTTGATGAGCTCGGCGCGAAACGCCTTCAAGGAACAACCGTTGTCGCGAATCGGCACGCCCGTGACTTTCCCGATCAGCACATTGGCGATGCGCGAAGGGATCTTGCGGGTGACCAGCTTATCCTGACGGTTGTGGCGCCAGCCCACCACGATGTCGAAGCCCGCTTCGATCTGCTCCAGCAGCAGTTTGATATCCGCCGGATCGTTTTGCAGATCGCCGTCCATGGTCACCAGGATTTCGCCCCGGGCGTGCTCGATACCGGCCGCCATGGCCGGCGTCTGGCCATAATTGCGTCGGAACTTCACCAACCGCAGTCGCGAGTCGAAGCGCGCGATCTGCCTGGCGATCTCCGCTGTGTCGTCCCGGCTGCCGTCGTCCACGAACACCATTTCGAAGCTGCAGCCGATGTCTCCTAGCGCCTGCACGATGGCGGCATACAGCGGCCGAATGCTTTCCTGCTCGTTGTAGAGCGGCACGATCACGGACAGCCGCGGGCGCGGTGTCGTGTCCGCCGCAACAGCCGCCGGCAGATCTCGATCGGTTGTAACTTTTGCACCAGTCATCCTGTATTTCCCGACGTTCTTACAACCCCGCCTGCGTCAGCTTTTACGGCCTTTGCAGGAACTTTGCCCACACGCGCGCCTTTCTACGGTGGTAGTAACAACGCGGCGGCGAAACCTTGTGTCCGGACCGCGTTGGCGCCAACCGCCGACACGCAGCATCGTTGGCACGTGACCTGCAAAGGACAGGCCAACGCAATGCGCATGTAACGACCGCTTATGTTTGGAGGAGCCGCATCGATGTCGAGAATCCGATGGGTCTGGGGGATGCTGATGATGGTTGTGCTGGGGCTGCAAGCGGCCCACGCGCAGCAGGCGTCCTATATCATCAAGCCCGGCGATACGCTGGAAATCTCCGTGTGGAAGGAGCCGGACCTGCAGCGGCAGGTGCTGGTGCGCCCCGACGGCGCGTTTTCATTTCCGCTGGTGGGCGAGGTCGATGCGCGCGGCAAGACAGTTGCCGATCTCAACAAGCTGGTGTCGGAGCGCCTGTCGAAATATATCTCCGGCGCGGTGGTCACGGTGTCGGTACAGGAGATCAAGGGCAACAAGATCTTCGTGCTCGGGCAAGTGAACAAGCCGGGCGAGTTCATCGTCAATCCCAGCGTCAACATCATGCAGGCCTTGAGCATGGCCGGCGGCATGACGCCGTTCGCGGCCACCAACGACATCATCGTGCTGCGCGGTCAAGGCGAAAAACAAACGGCGATGGCGTTCCGCTATCCCGAAGTGGTGCGCGGCCGCCGTCTCGAAACCAACATCGAACTGATCGCAGGAGACATCGTTGTTGTGCCGTAAACGTATGACGGGTCGGACCTGGATCAGCCTGCCGCTGTCGGTGGCTCTGTGCTCTACCGCAGCCGCGGCGAACTGGGAAGTGGAGCCGCGCGTGCAGGCGGGATATCGCTACAGCGACAACTTTCGTCTGTATCCCAAGGGGCAGGAAGTGGACGTGTCCGGCGGCGAGGCCGATGTCGGAGTGACGTTTCGTACCGTCGATCCGCGCACCAACTTCGAGATCACGCCCCGCCTGGTCTCGACCTACTTCCCGAACGAGCGCAGCGAGGATGCGAACAACTATTATCTGACCGGCGGCTGGTCGGATGTCACGCCGCGCCGGCGTTTCAACTTGCCGTTCCTCTATTCGGAGGAAGACGTGGTCCGCAGCGAGTTGCCCGATGCGGGCGAGGGCGGCGATCTCGGGCAGCCTACCGAAGGCGACTCGGGTCGCTTCCTGCAGCGGAACCGGCGCAACTTCTTCCGAATCGCGCCCGAGTTCGAATACGACATCTCGCAGCGCTATCGCATGGAGCTCAACGCCCACTATCTCGATGCCACGTTCGATCGCCAGCTGAGCGGCTTCCAGCAGGATTTCAGCGAGGTCGGCGCCGGGGCCGGGCTCGGCGTGCTGACTTCACAGCGTTCTGCACTATCGTTCCGCGCCGTGGCGTTCCAGTACGAGACGACTACCACCACCGACGCCTACGGTGGCGAGCTCGAATGGAATACCCAGTACTCGCCGAATTCGCGGGCTTATGTCCGGGTGGGCGCCCAGCAAACCAAGCCCGAGCGCGGCAGCAGCGACACCAATATCACCGCGGGCGCCGGCGGCCAGTGGTCGAGCGCGCGCAATACTTTGTTCATCGACCTCACTCGCAGCGTCGGGCCAGTGTCGGCGGGAACCGTTGTGGAGCGTCATCAGTTGCGTGTAAGGATTGACCATGACGTTTCGCAGCGATTTGCCCTGCGAGCCGGAGCCCGCCTGTCGCGGGACGAGCAGGTCGAGGACGGCACCTATCCGACGCGCGAATACGCCACGGGCGAGCTGGGTTTCGAATGGCGCTGGCTGAGGCAGTGGTCGCTGGTCGGCACCTACAACTATCGTTGGCAGGAATACGAAGACGAGCCTTTGGAGCGCGATGCAAACTCGTTTCTGCTCGGCATCGTGTACGAACCGAAGCGCCGCGATTAGGCGGGGCGCCCGTGTCCGAGAGCGAGCTGGCCAGGGTTCGATCGAGTGATCTAGCAATCGTTTCCAACCGTCGTTGCAACAACCGCGCAGTCCCAAGCTAACAATGCAGACGCCATCCTCACTCAACGCCGGCCAAGAGCCGCAAAGCGCCGGTTTCGGCGAGTATCTGGGCATTCTGCGCAAACGTCGCAAGCTGCTGCTGCTGGTGGCCCTGCCCATCATCGCCATCGGCGCGGCGCTGGCGCTCGGCTTGCCCGACGTGTATCGCTCCTCCGGGCAGATCGAGCTGGAGGGCGCGCAAAACATCAAACAAAATCCCAACGCCCTGGGCCAGGATCCCGACGAGTCGCCGTATGCCGACCAGTACGTGCGCAGCCTCAGCACGGTGGTGTTGAGCGATCGCAATCTGGCCAAGCTGCTGGCGGAACATCAGCTGTACGACGATCAGGCCGAAGATCCTTCGGCTGCGCTGTCCAGGCTGCGGGGCGACATCAAGGTCGACATCGTCACTGTGCCGATTCTCGACCCCACCACGGGTCGCGAGCGCGACGTGGTCACGGCGTTTACCGTCGCTTACGACAATCGTCAGCCGGAACGTGCGCAGCAGGGCGCGCAATGGCTGGTGAATTCATTCCTCGAAGAGAATCGCAACGATCGACGGCGCCAGGCTGCTGGCAAGGCCGAGTTCTTCGCGCGCGAAGCCGAACGCATTCGCACCCACGTCGCCGGTCTCGAAGCCAAGCTGGCCGAATTCAAGTCCAAGCACGTCGGCAAGCTGCCCGAGCTCAACGAGATGAATCTCAGTGTCATGGACCGCACCGAGAACGAGATTCAGAACGTCGAGAGTCAGATGCAGGCCCTGCGCAGGGAGCGTGTGTTCCTCGTGGCTCAATTGCAGCAGGCGCGCGCCGCCAGTCCCGAGACCGCCAATCTGCGCGCGCTCGAAGATGAATATGCTCGCAAGAGCGTGCAGTACGATCAGAGCCATCCGGATTTGATCATGCTGCGTCGGCAGATCGATCAGCTGCGCGCCGGCGGCTCCGCCGCGGGCCAGTCGCTGCAGGCCCAGCTGCAGACGCAACGTTCCATCCTGGCCGAAGCCCGGCAGCGTTACAGCGAAGATCATCCGGACGTACAACGCATCCAGCGCAATATCGAAGCGTTGCAAGCGCGGATTGCCTCCGGTGAAACCGCCGATCGCACCGCTTCCGCCGACTCGCCGATGGCCATCCAGCTGCAGACTCAGCTGAATGCCACGGACACGCAGCTGGCGGCGTTGCAGGCACGCGCCATGGAGTTACGGACCAAGTTGAGCAGCCTGGAAGGCCGCATCGTCGCGGCGCCTGAAGTGGAGCGCGAATATCAGGCGGTGACGCGCGATCTGGCCAGCGCCCGCGCCAAGTACGACGAGTTGCTGCGCCGTCAGATGGATGCTGAAGTCAGCGAAGCAGCCATCGCCGGCGGCACCGCCGACAAATTCCGGGTCAAGTCGACGCCCAAGATTCCGGAAGGGCCCGCCAAACCGGCGCGTGCGGCTATCATGATCATCGCGGTGGTGTTGGCCCTGATTGCGTCAGTGACGATGGTGATCATGGCGCAGTTGTTCGACACCACAGTGCGCGGTGCTCGTGACATTCAGGACATCCTGGGCGTCGCACCGCTGACCGCCGTGCCGGTGATCAAGCGTGCCAGCGGCGGCAAGCGCAAGGCGCCCGCGCCAGCCTATGCGGCGACGGCCGCACTAGCTGTGCTCGCCATGGCGTGCGCAGCCGTCGTCGTTCGATTCATGGCGTGAGCGCCGAGCATATTGACCAGACAGTCACGAGAGTCCGCAAATGAGCATCATTGAAGAGGCAGTGCGCAAGACGGCGGAACGATATCAGCGCCCGACGCCGCCCGAGCAGTCAGGCGGCCGCCCGAGGTTGCGACGCGTACCGCCTCCCGCCGCGGATACATCCAACGTGCGGCGATTCCAGCCCATATCGCTGGATCGCGCGGTGCTCGAAGAAAACTACATCCTTCCGCACATCACCGATCCGGGCGCGTTGCGTGCTTACAAGATTCTGCGCACTCGCATGCTGCGGCGACTGGACGCGAATCAGTGGCACTCTTTCGCCGTCACCGGCGCGACCGCCGGCGAAGGCAAGACGTTGACCTCGATCAATCTGGCCATGGCGCTGGCGCAGGATTCCAATACCTGGGTATTCCTGGTGGATCTGGACCTGCAGCGGCCCAAAGTGGCCGACTATCTCGGCCTGACCAACAGCCATGGCGAGCGCGGCTTGACCGACTTCCTGCTGGGCGACGCGACCTTCGAACAGATCGTTTATTCGCCAAGCACCGCAGAACGGCTCGCGGTTATTCCCAACTTCCAGGCGGTCGCCAACGCGTCGGACCTGCTGACCTCGCCGCGCATGGACGAGCTGGTGCAGGCGTTGGAAGCGGAGAAGCCGCGCCGGATCGTGATCTTCGATATGCCGCCGGTGCTGGCCTCCGATGACGTGCTGGCCTTTTCGCCACAGGTGGACGGCATGCTGCTGGTAGTCGCCGAAGGCACGACCGGTCGCGACGCGTTGCGCGGCGCGAAAGAGCTGCTGCAGGAAATGAATTTGCTGGGGGTGGTGTTGAATCGATCCGAGGCGCAAGACGAAGGGGCGTATTACTCGTACGCTCGCTGACTGCGGCCTACAACAACAGAGTGCTCAGGGGGACCGCCCCAGGCAGGTGAGAACCGGCCTGGGGCGTAGTCTTTCAGGGGTCACTCGCCGATCGCGTCACCGTCGCCGATGCGCCGGTTGCCGGCGTAGGAGATGATCTTGAAGCCCGGCTCCATCACCGCGATGGCGTTGTCCGGCAGATCCTTGTGGATCACGGCGTTGGCGCCGATCTTCACGTTGTTGCCGATGGTGATCTTGCCCACCAGGCGCGCACCGGGAGCGATATAGACATTGTCGCCGATGGTCGGTGCGCCTCGCTTGGAGCCCGCGCCAGACACGCCGATCGTAATACTCTGCGAAAGATTGCAATCCCGCCCGATCACCGCGCCGGAAGAAACCGTGATGCCGCCGTAATGGCCGATGTACAGGCCCGGCCCGATTTTGGCTCGACGCGGAATCTCGATGCCCCACAGCACCTGGATGAAAAAATTCAGAATCGCATAGATCGGATCGAACAGGATGCGCAGCAGTTTGTTGCGACGCTGGCTCCATTGTCCGAAACGCAACACCAGCACGGCATGCACGCCGGGCGAGCGGGCACAGGTCAACACACGGTGGAGTTTGCTTCCGGAGGTCATTTCATATCGACGCCGCAGATCCGCGCGAAGCGGGCTGGCGGCGCGTGACTGTCTGTTTTCACGGAACGCTGCACTGTCTGCGCTCATGGTGTGGTTCCTATATTCGTCGGTGCTGCCGCTGGGTTTGTCGGTGCTGCCGCTGGCGTCACCGCCTCGGAGGGCGGGCGCATCCCCGTTCGGGCTGCGAGCATCAGCCACCACGGGAACCATACAACTACTTGCAAAGCTCGGGCCGCCAGCGACACGGCCAACGCATCCGCCGGTCGAACGCCGCCCAACGCCATGATGGCGATGAAAATGCCCTCGTAGACGCCGATGCCGTCCAGCGAAATGGGCAGTCGCGACACCAGAATCGCCAGCGGCACGGCCGCGAATATGAACATGGGGCTGAACTGCACCTCCAGGGCCCTGGCGACCAGGGCGTAACACACGATCACCATGACGTGCTCGACCAACGTCAACGCCGAGAACGCGGCGATTCGAGGGCGATCGGAGGCGAGCGACGCGTAGGCTTCATGCAGTCGCTTCAGCAGCCGGACCGCGGAGCTGTCCGCAAACCGTTGGGGAACGAGTCGCAGCACCGAGTTCAGGGCATGATCGGTGAACGAAAACACCAGGATGACGATGCCGGCCAGCAGCCCCGCCACGCCGAACGCCAGCCCGTAGTCATATACTTCGTCTTGCGGCAGCACCGTTCGGAGAATCAGCAGGCTGGCCACTGCGGTCAGCAGCGCGACGATGAAGCCAATGCCGCGCTCGACCAGAATGGTTGCAAGCGTGTCGTCCACGCGCACGCCGAAGCGACGGACCAGCATCACACGGATGCCGTCGGCGCCCACGGTGCTCGGCAGCGCCAGTCCCCACATCATGGCGCTACAGTAGACCATCAGCTTTTGCACGAGAGAAACGCTGTAGCCGCGGATTGCCAGCAACAGGCCCCATTTGTAACTCATGAGCACGCGGTCGAGCAGAAATGCCGCCAACGCGACCAGCGCCCATAGAGGATCGCAGTTGCCGAGCGTTTTGATCACCAGATCCACGTCGACGACGTAGATCAGCAACAGCGCGCACAGCACCAGCGTGACGATGATCCGCAGCGACGTTTTCATTGTTTATTGACGGAGGTCAACCTGCGCGACGCGTGTCATGTGCGTCCGCCACCAGTTCCCTGCGCAGGTCTTCTTTGGATTGGCCGAGAATCGACATGCGATACCAGATTTCGGCGTTGATCAGCAGCCACAGCCGATTGCCATGATCGGCGCGCTTCGCCAGGTGCTCGTCGACCAGCTGGCCGATCGCCTGGCGTTCGAGCACGCGATCCTGCACCAGCAGCGATCGTCTCAAGCAAGTCTGGTACAAGCGCGTGTATTCCGCTTGCAACAGATAGGGCAGGGCGGATGAGAATCCCTGCTTCGGGCGATCGAGAATCTCCGAAGGCAGGTAGCGCGCCGCGAGCTTGCGCTGAATGTAACGCAGCGTGCCGCCTCGTACTTTCATTGCAGCCGGCAGGCGGGCTGCGAAGCTGGCCAGTTCGTGGTCCATGAACGGGCTGCGAGCCTCGAGGCCATGCGCCATGCAGATGCGATCGGTGATCATCACGGGATGATTCGGCAGCCGCACCAGGCTGTCGGCGTACAGCATGCGATCCAGCTCGCCGCCTTCGGCTTCTTCATACGGCCGGCGAATGGCGGCCTCGGCATCCAGTTCAGGCCAGCGCTCCTGCACTTCGCGCGTGTACAGTTTCTGCCGCTTGTCGGCGTCGAAATAGAAATAGTTCAAGCTGGCCGCGTAACGCGCGCTGCCCGAATGAAATGAAAGATGATGCAGCCACCGCAGCTGATGTCCCAGGCTCTTGTACCACCCGGACTCCGGAATCATCGCCATCGCCGGCGCCAGCAACTTGCGCCGCAGGCCTTCGGGCAGCCGACCGTATCGAGCGGCGTACAGGTTGCCATAGTAACGATCGTAGCCGCCGAACAATTCGTCGCCGCCATCGCCGCCGATCACGACCTTCACGTGCTGGCGCGTGAACTTGGCCAATAGCCAGGTGCACAACGACAAGGGATCCGAAGGTTCATCCAGCGCCCACACCAGATCGGGCAGGTGCGCGGCGATCTCCGGCTGCACGCGCTGTTCGTGATGTTCCGTACCGAACAGCTTCGCGACCGCGCGGGCGGCCGGCGCTTCGTCGAAGCGCTGATAGCTCAGCCCCATGGTGAAGGTGGGCAGCTTGCTGACCTTGAGGTCGCGCGACAGCATGGCGACCAGCAGGCTCGAATCCATGCCGCCGCTCAGGAACGCACCCACCGGAACGTCGCTTTCCATGTGCAGGCGAAGTGTTTCCTGCAGCCTGGCCTGCAACTCATCCAGCAGTTGTGCCTCGCTGCCGGTCAGCTTGGGATTCTGTCGCAAATGCCAGTAACGACGGATGCGCGGCTCGCCGCCTGCTTCGAGCGTCAGCAGATGTCCCGGCGGCAGCTTGTGGATGTCTTCGTACATCGTCAGCGGCGCGTCGATCAGACGCAGACCCAGGTATTGATCGAGCGCCGCGAGATTCATTCGCGGTCGTCGGCGATCGAGCGCGCGTAGCGCCTTGATCTCCGAAGCGAACGCAAAGCCTTGTTCGCCGCCGCTGTAGAAGAACGGTTTCTGCCCGAGATGATCGCGAGCCGCCAGCAGGCGCCGCTTTTTCACATCCCACAAGGCGAACGCAAACATGCCGCGCAAGTGGTCCAGCAACTGCTCGCCGTGGCGCTCGTACAGGCCGAGGATGACTTCGCAGTCGCTGTTGGTCAGAAAGCGATGGCCGTCCTGTTCCAGGCGCTGCCGCAGTTTGCGGTAGTTATAGATCTCGCCATTGCAGACCAGCACCAGCGAGCGATCCGCGTTGTAGAGCGGCTGCTGGCCGCCGGCCAGATCGATGATGGACAGGCGACGGTGGCCCAGCGTTGCGTACTCGTCGTGGTGGATGCCCTCGCCGTCGGGGCCACGATGCTGGAGCGCGCCGAGCATGCGTTTCAGCGCTACGTCACGCTGCGGATCGGAGTTGATGAGTCCCGCAATTCCACACATTGGATGAAGTGACTGCTGACTGCTGACTAGGAAGAGGGAGAGGTCAGGCCGCGTGGCGTGCCGGCGCGGCGCTCGATGGCGGCATTGAAGATCGTTTCGTAACGCGCGGCGCAGGTGTCGATGAAATAATTCTCCACCAGTTGGCGATTGTGCCGCCCATAGCGCTCGCGTGCCTCCCGGTCGGCGTGCAGCTGGATCAGTGCACGCACGAACGCTTCCTGATCGTTCAACCTGACCACGTGCCCGGTTTCGCCGGTCACCAGGAAATCGGTCTGTCCGCCGCGATCGTAACAAAGCACCGGCAAGCCGAATGCCATCGCTTCCAGGAACACCAGGCCGAAGCCTTCGTGCTGACTGGCGGTGACAAACGCATCTGACACCGAGAGCGCGGCGTACTTTTCCGCATCGGAAACTTGTCCGAGCATGTGCACGCGATGGCGAACGCCGAGCTCATTGGCGCGGCGATCCACGGCCGCCGCATCAGGCCCATCGCCGACGATCACCAGGTGCGCGTTGGCGATGTTGCTGGCGGCGAACATGTCGATGAGCTGCGTGGTGGCTTTGCGAGCCACCAGGCGGCCGATGGTGATCATCACGAACGCATCGGCGGGCAAGCCAAGATCCTGTCGCGAAGCCGCGCTCACCGGTGGCGGCCGATCGATGCCCAACGGAATCAACTCGACCGGTCGCTGCACGCCATACAGTTCATTGACGTGGCGAACCGTGTCGCGCGACTGACCGACCACATCGTCGGCTGCCTTGAGCATCCAGCGGACCGCGGCACGTAGCGGCGCGTGCAAATGCGGAGAGCTGCCCTTGCTGGGATCGAACAGATCGCCGCCGTGCACGGATAAAACATTTGGAATGCCATGCCAGCGGGCGAGCGCATGCCCGAGCGGTCCGGTGGGCACCACGAAGTGAGTATTGATGACGTCGAAATCGTGCCTGTTGAAGCGCAGCCCGCGCAGCAGGCCCATCGGCAGATATGCCGCCATGGAGGGAAGATTCGCCACCGCCAGCTCCCGCCGGAAGAACACCGGAGCGCGCAGCACGCGCACCCCGCCATCTCGTGACTCCGAGCTTAGATCTCCTGCTCGTGAAGTGATCACTGTCACTTCATGACGACGGGCCAGTTGCCGGGCCAGCGCGGCCATGACCACGCCGCCGCCACCGCCCAGGGGCGGATACTCATAGTTACAAAATAGGATGCGCATCGTTGCTGAGCAGGAGCAAGTTCCATGCCGCCGCCGGACGCAGCGTCAGGAGTTCACTTCGTGTAACTTCGGGGAACCAAGCCGGCTCGAGCGGTATTTAGCCGAATGACCTCACGGTCGGAAATTTCCGGGGATCCAATCATCATGAGTGCTCAGCCCAACGTGACCGAACGCGCCATCACCGAGCGGGCGCCGCAACGGCGTGTGCTCGCGGCCCGCCTCGAGCCGTTCGATTCGTACTGGCAGGCGCCGGCCAACATCGAGGCCGGTTACCGCTCGTTTGCCGCCTACTATCGCGCCAACTATCTGCCGCATCTGCCTGCAGACAAGAACGCCAGGATTCTGGTGGTGAGTTGCGGGCCGGGCTATCTGGTCGATGTGCTGTCTCAGGCGGGCTATCGATCCGTGGTGGGCATCGATTCGGATCCGACCAAGGTCGAGCATGCGCGTCGGCGCAACTTGCCGTGCGAGACCGCTGAAGCGTTCCCGTATCTCGAGAACGTGCGTGGCGAATTCGACGTGATCATCCCAGAGCAGGAGCTCAATCACCTTACGCACCAGGAGACGATCGAATTTCTGCAGCTATGTCACGCCGCGTTGCGCCCCGGCGGCCGTGTGATCGTGTACGCGATGAATGGCGCCAATCCATTCGTCGGCGCTGAAAACCTTGCGCACAACATTGACCATTTTTACATCGTCACGGAATACAGCCTGGGGCAGCTGTTGCAGCTGGGCGGCTTTCGCGACATCAAGCCGTTCGCCTTGAAGCTGTACGTGTTCTGGAAGAACCCGCTGAACTACGTCGGCCTGGCGGTCACCAGCGTGCTGGAGCTGGGCATGCGCATCCTGTTCCGGATGTACGGCAAGAAGGTCAGCGTGTTGAGCAAGAAAGTGGCTGCGGTGGCAGTGCGCAGCTGAAGACGAGCGAATCAATCGTCGTCGCGGATGATGGCCTCGGCGCGCGCGGTCTTGCCCAGCCGCGCCGATTTCGGGGCGAACAGATCCACGAAGAAGTTCTCGTCCTCTTCCTTGAGCAAATCGTTTCGTAACGGCACATAGATCGCGCGTTGCGCCTGGCCGTCGGCGAAGGTCACCGTGCCGCTGGCGGCCGAAGCGAAATCGATGCCTGCATCGGCAGAGCCACTGACGGCCTTCCAACTCACAGTGACGCGTCCCGACAACGGCTGCCCGCGCTTGATCAGGAACACCGCCGCCACCGACGACTCACTGGTGACGATGCTGGATGACTCGAACGATATTTCGCTGACCGGCGCCGCCGCGGCGCGTGGCTTGGCCGCAGCCGTCGGAGTTGCTATCGCTGGTGTGCTGGCCGTTTCAGAGGTGGCCTCAGCGGCCTGGTCAGTCGCTGTCGGAGTTGCTGTCTGGGCTTCCGAGGTCGAATCCAGCGAAGGCGCTGCAGGCGGCGGTGCGCTGGTTGCCGTGGGCACGATGGCAGGCACCGCCGCGCCAGGTTCGTCGGTCGCATTCTGGCGTTGAAACGCGAAGTAAGTAACGAGCAACGCGCACGCGATGAAAGCGAAGAACCCCCAGCTGCGTTGCTTGGGCATGAGGTCGGCAGGCAGTTCGGAGGGCACGATTTCCTCGGGATCGACGTGATCGAGCGGCGGTGTTGCGGCCACCGGCGGCTCGGGATGCAAGCGGGTCAGCAGTTCCTCCACATTGGTGGGACGCTGCTCGCGCTTCCATGACAGGGCCGAGAGCAATGAGAGCCACTGCGAGGTCGAGAGGTTCCATGCTCGCGGCGGAATCTTTTGTTCGTCGCGAGCCTGCAACGAGGATTGCCGGCCGAACGGATGCTGGCCGGTAAGGAGCTCGTACGCCACGCAAGCAAAACTGAACACGTCGTCGCGCACATCGGGCGTTTCGCCACTGAGTACTTCGGGGCTCGCGTAGGTCGGAGTGCCGGCAGGAATGCGTGAGTCGCTGCTCATGGGGCCGGCGGCGGTGCCGAAGTCCACGATGCGCACGCCTTCTTCCGGCGTGATGAAGACGTTGCCGGGCTTGAAGTCGCCGTGCACGACATTCTGGCTATGCGCGTAGGCCAGGGCTCCGGCGCACTGACGCAGAATCTTGTAAGCCAGCGGCGTCGGCAACATGGTCCAATCGCGCAGCATCTGCGCTAGCAATTTGCCCTGGACCAGCTCCATGGTCATGAAACAGCGGCCCTCGTCCTCGTGCAGGTCGAGGACACGCACGATGCTCGGATGTGACAGCAGCTTGGCGTGCTCGAACTCATGCTTGAGGCGCCTGGCGGCGCGCTCTGGATCGCCGAGCTCGGGGCGCGGCGTTTTGATGGCCACTTGAAGGTTCGGCGCAGTGCCCTTGGCGGACAGCATGTCCCGTGCACGGAACACGATGGCGGTGCCACCGCACCCGATCACCTGCTCGAGCAAATATCGGTCACAGAGCACTTTCCCCGGAGCGAGCGCCGGCCGCCGCGTTTCAACTGCCTTCAGTGCAGGGATCTTGCGAGGCGCTGACGCAGGAGGTGCAACTTCAGGCTGCGCGACATCGCTGGTGAGCTCGGTCGAAGCTTTCGGCACGGGCGCGACGGCTCGCAACGGTACGTCGACTGTGATAGCGGCTTTGATTGGCGCTTCGGCGGGCGTTATGTCGACGGTCGGCGTGCTTAGCGGCTTCGCAGCCGCTGCCGTGTCAGTGGCGATTCGCGGCTGAGTCGCTGTCGCCAGCACGGGACGTGGCACGTCGCTGGGCACGATGTCGGCAGTCGCTGGTTCGAGATCGGCGGTGCTTTCTTCGTGGACGTCGGCGGTCGTGTCGAGGTCCATGGTGGCCGGCCGTTGCAGACGCCGGTGTCGCGAGCGAAACGTCGAACCGTGAAAGTGAGCGGACATAGTTTTCAAGCCGATTGCCTATCGGCGAGCTCCGTGACTGAGGGACGCGGCAACAGGCCGCGTGCCCGATACCAGCTGACCGTGTCGGCCGCGCCGGTGCGGAAATCGATCGCCGGATGAAACCCAAGCAACGACTGTGCCCGCGCCGTTGAAAAAACGAAAGACTTGCGAAAGAAATCGAGTCTCCTGCTGTGCAAAGGCGGCGCGATATGCAGCGGCGGCAGCGTGGTCTCCAGCACGCCCGCGGCCGCCACGAACGGCCACATCGGCAACTGCAGCCGAGGCGGCCGGCGCTCCAGCACCATCGCGATGCGCCGAACCATTTCCTGCGTCGTCATGATCTCGCTACCTGCTAACACGAATGTCCGGCCCACAGCGGCTGAATGTTGCGAGGCGAGCAGCAGGCCGCGCGCCAGATCGTCGACGTGGATGCATTGTCGACGGTTGCTGCCGTTGCCGATCATCACGAAGTGGCCACGGGCAATGCTTCGGAACAGCTTGAGCAGGCGTCGATCGCCCGGGCCGTAGGTCTCGGCGATGCGCACGATGCAGGTTTCGAAGTCCTGCTCGAAGGCATGCACCAGCGATTCGGCTTCGAGCTTGGTGCTGGTGTAAACGTTATCCGGACGCACCGGACTGTCTTCGTCCAGCAACGATTCGCTTGCATCGCCATAAACGCCTATGGTGCTCCCGTAGACGAAGCGACGGACGTTGTGGTCGCGACATGCGGCCAGCAACGTACGCACGGAGTCCACGTTGACGGCGCGAAAGTAGGACTCGGGCATCTCGGCCTCGTGTTGAGCGGCGGCCAGATGGATCACCGTATCCCGCCCGGGCAGCAGGCGATTGACCAGTTCGGGATCCTGCAGCATGCCCACTTCGACGCGGATGCCGGCGGCGCGCAGTTCCTGCAAGCGCTCGGCTTCGACATGCAGCTCGGCACGGCCGGTGGCCAGCACATCGATGCCGAGTTGATGGGCGCGTAATGCGAGCCGCGAGCCGATGAAGCCCGTGGCTCCCGTTACGAGCAGTTTCTGGGGAGACGTAGTATTCGGGAAAGCAGTCATGCCGTCGCTCTTACCGTGGTTTCTGCAAGCATCGAGCCATGACTCAGATCATGACTCTCACTCACAGGTTCATTCAGGGACGCTGTCGCATTGGCGCCGTCCGTGGCTCGAAGCTCAGTACGATCTGATGCAGCCGTCGAGCTGGAGTCGCGCGCTAAATGCCGTTGCAGAGTGTGTTCCGTCGTGGCGATCTCCCGATGCAGGCGCTCGGCTGACCACGACAACAATCGGCCCATCTCGGCCGCAGTGGCGAGCAACGCTGCCCGGCCTGGATGCGCACCGGCGGCAAGATCCGTCCGGCGCATGATCACATCGTCCAGGTGCACGGCCATCTCGTGGCTCACCGCGTGACGAACCTCGGCGGTCAGCGTGTTCGTGCCCGGCACATTGAGTAACGTCGACTGGCGGCACTTGTTCAACACCGCGCGATAATGAGTGCCGTGATTGCGTAGCAGGCCGTGCAGACTCTTCTCGTCGACGCCTGCGGGCAAGTCGCGACGTGCGTCGGCTTCGAACGCGGCGAAGTTTTCGATCTCGCCGCCCGGCAGCGCAATGCTGTCGGTGCGTTTCGCCGCCGGGGCTCGTTCCATCTGCTTCAGCAGCAAATCGAGCGCACGACCCGCGTCGACGCGCGCCATGGTGAAGCGGATGCCGACGAGGCTCACCAGGCCGCCGACGTTGTGAGTGCGACGATGATCCACCAGGCGCGATTCCTTGCCGAAGCTGAGCTCGGTCGCCGTGGCGGTCTCGCCGAACGGCACGAGGCCGCAATGGGCGAAGCTCACTTCGTCGGGCTGCAGTTGCAGCGTGGGATAGACGGTATTGATCTCGGCCATCCATTCCTCGATCTCGTGCGGCTGCACGCAGGCTTGATCGGGGAACTCGGGGAACAAGGTATGCCACACGCCGAGCAGAGTTTTGTCTCGCCACGGGGCGGCAAATAAATGGCGCGTCTGGCGCCCGAGCAATGCGTCCTTGTCGCGGCTCAAGCCTTGAATGGCGATGCCGAACGAGGAGGTGGGCGCGCGGTCGACGATGAAATAGGCGTCGCGCGAAAACGGCAGTCGCTGCGCCGGACCGAAATGCTCGGGGTCGTGCAATAAGTAATCGGCCCATGGCCCGGCGGCGTTCAATGTCAGGCGGGCGCGAACCTCGAATTCATCGCCGCTGAGCCGGTCCTGAACGCGAGCGCCACGCACGTTGTTACCGGACCAGAGAAACTGTTTCACCTCGGCGTAGTTGCAGACATCCGCTCCGGCTGCCGCGGCGCCCTTCACGAACGCGAGCACCAGCCGCGCGGCGTTGTACATCTGTCCATCCTCGAACACCACGGCGCCAGTGAGCTTGGGCGCCTCCAGGTGAGGAAACATTTCCAGCACTTCACTGCGCGACAGCAGCCGGGTATTGCCGATCCTACGTTCCGGATCGCGAATGCCGCGATTGCGGTCCAGGGTGAGCAGGTCGTATACGCGGGCTCCGGTACCCAGAAACGCTTTGCCGCTGCGTCCATGTCCGTAAGTGGGAATGGCGATGGGCAGAGGGCTCACCAGATGCGGAGCAATTCGCAACAGCGCGGATCTTTCGTGGCACGAGCCTCGCAGACGAGGCAGGTCTGCATGCTGCAAATAGCGGATGCCGCCGTGGACCATCTTGAAACATTCGGCCGAGGCGCCGCCGCCAAAATCGTTTCGTTCCAGCAGCAGGGTGCTCAAGCCGCGCAAAGCGGCATCGCGTGCGGCAGCCGCGCCGAAGGCGCCGCCGCCGATGATCAGCAGGTCGTATTCGCGTTGCGTGAGAGCCGCGGGTCTGCGTTGCATTCGTGCAAGTTCTCGGAAGGTTCAAGCCCAACGCGCGCGATGCACTTTCAGTGCCCGTCGCGCAGGGATTTTTTGGGCACGCCTCATGCGCCGCTCCGGAACGGGCGTAGCAGCCGTCTGCGAGACCGGCGACTGTCGCCG
The DNA here is from genome assembly GCF_016801985.1 of Steroidobacter gossypii. Classification (GTDB taxonomy): domain Bacteria; phylum Pseudomonadota; class Gammaproteobacteria; order Steroidobacterales; family Steroidobacteraceae; genus Steroidobacter; species Steroidobacter gossypii. The sequence continues at coordinate 292,932 of NZ_JAEVLS010000006.1, forward strand.
ATGCCGGGCAGGGAATCGCCCTACGTAAACCACCAAAGACTGGGCCGGGCTTCAGGGCTTAGCCGATGTAATCGTTGCAACAAGACTTGTAAGTTTTCCCGCGAGTTGCAAGCGGTGCTCGAACCCACGTGTTTGCAAAACCTACCGGCTATGCAGGCCTCCAGAGGCCGCTGTTGAAACTCTTCATGGAGTAAGTACGTTAATGGCTACGAAGATTCCCGCCATGAAACCATTGATTCGCCGACTTGCCGCTGCGGTGGCGCTGGCCTGCGGGCTGGCGCCGATCGCCAATGCCGTGCCGGTGTTGCCCGGTGCGATCGGTCATGGCATCACCACGCCGGCCGGTCGCGGCGGCACGGTCCATCGCGTTACCAACTTGAATGCCTCGGGCGCGGGTTCGCTCAAGGCCTGCGTCGACGCCAGGGGCCCGCGTGTCTGCGTGTTCGAAGTGTCCGGCACCATTCGACTGGACGACGATCTCACGCTGCGCAATCGCTACATCACCATCGCCGGCCAGACGGCGCCGTCGCCTGGCATCACATTGCGTGGTGCAGGTTTGCTGGTGAAGACCTCCGACGTGCTGGTTCAGCACATCCGCGTTCGTCCCGGCGATGACGCCGGCGGCGAGCCGCCGGGCAATCGCGATGCTTTGAAGATCGAGGCGCCGGCGACTGCGCCGATCAGCAACATCGTCATCGACCACTGCACCTTCACCTGGTCGGTCGACGAGGTCGCGAGCGCCTGGCAGTACTGGAACAACATCAGCCTGATCAACAACATCTTTGCCGAGCCGCTGCACGACTCCATCCACCCCGAAGGCAAGCACGGCTATGGCGTGCTGCTCGGCCCGGTCGACGGCAATGCGACGCTGGCCGGCAACCTGTTCGCGAACATGCAATCGCGCCTGCCGATGACCGCCGCGACTCGCACCGTCATCGTCAACAACCTCATCTATAACTGGGGCAATACGGCGGTCGATCTGCAGAGCCGTGGCGATGTCACGCAGAATTCCGTGGTTGGCAACGTTTTCGTTCGTGGCCCGGATACGGCCAGCAACAATCCGCCGATCGGCTTGCGTGCTGACGCGTCGACTCTGCGTAACGGCGCCAAAGTGTTCCTCGCCGACAATGCCGGCGCTGGCAGCACTTCGGATGCGTGGTCGCTGGCGGGTTCGATCTACGGTTCCCTGCCGCTGCCGAACTTCCGCGCCAACTCACCGCTGGCCTGGCCGGCCGGCATGACGACACTGCCCACCTCCGACAACGTGGTGCGTGACCATGTGCTGCGCTACGCCGGCGCGCGTCCGGCCGATCGCGATAGCGCCGATCGGCGCATCATCGAGCAGACCCGCAATGGCACCGGCCGAATCATCAACTGCGTGGCTTCGAATGGCACCGCACGCTGCAATCGCAATGCTGGCGGCTGGCCGGTGTTGGCCCAGAACCGGCGCGCGGTGAACTTGCCTGCCAATCCGAACACGGTAACCGCAAGCGGCTACACCAACCTCGAGTTGTGGCTGCACCGGCAGGCGGCGCAAGTCGAAGGTCGCGCAGCCAATCCGCCGGAAGCACCGACGTTGAATCGGTAACTTCTACAACAACACGCTTGTAAATACGTCGAAGAAATCGGTGCGCTCGCTCGACAGGGGCGGGCGCCCCAGTAAGTTGTTTCGGCAAACACGGCAGATACGTCAAATCGTCGTGTTTCGCGCTCGTGGTACGCATCTTGCTCTCCGATATCGAAGGGACTCGTCCCGTCGATCATCTCGAGAGTTCGTGGATCCCATTGATGAGCGCAATTCCAGACAGCGCGGTCCGGCCTAGAGTGAGACTCGCCGGCGCGCCGCAGCCGCGGCTGTCACCAGTAAAACTTCCCGACACCAGCACGCCCTCTCAAGCCGCCGCCTACGACATCACGCCGCCGCTGCTGTTCAAGCGGCAGTCGGCGCTGGCCGCGATCTATTTCTCTTTACGCGCGACCGCTCCCGCGGCGGTGTCGATTCTTACCTTGTATGTGCTGGCCGAGCTGACCGGCACCGCGTCCACCGAATATTTCAGTGCGGTGACCATCATCGTCACCATTCTTTCGATCACGTTGTTGCAGTCGCCGCGTACGCCGGCGGCGGAATTGATCGCGCCTCGCCGGGTCGTTTTGCTGGGCTTGCTGGTGCGCTGGTCGGTGCTGTTGCTGGCGCTGCTGCTCATCGGTCTCATCGCAGGCTATCCCCGCGCTTATTCCACGCCGGTCATTCTGTTGTGGGCCGTGGCCACGCCGGCATTGTTGGTTCCGAGCATGCTGGTGTTGGACGAGATCGCACGTCGCGTGCTATGCCGGCCGAGCAACGCTCGCAAAGTCGTGTTCGCGGGCTACAACAAAACGAGTGAGCAGCTGGCCGAGCGCTTCGCGCGCCATGCCGAGCTGTGCATGCACGTGCATGGCTTCTTCGACGACCGGAGCGCGCAGCGGCTCGAAGCGGCCGACACTCACACCTTGCTCGGGCCGCTGTCGCAGCTGCCGGAGTACATCAAAAAGAATGAAATCGATGTGATTTTCATTGCGCTGCCGTTGCGGCACATCCGTCGTGTGCAGAACCTGTTGGACAAGCTCGGCGACACCACCGTGTCGCTCTACTATTTGCCGGATGTGATGATCTCCGATCAATTCCAGGCGCGCACCGGCGAGATCCTCGGCGTGCCGGTCATCGCCATGCGCGAAAGTCCATTCCACGGCTATCAAGGCGCGGCGAAGCGTTTGATGGATCTGGTGATCTCGGCCTCGGTGCTGGCGATCACCGGGCCGTTGCTGCTTGCGATCGCCGCGGCCATCAAGCTCACCAGCAAGGGTCCGGTGTTGTTCCGGCAGCGGCGCTACGGCCTCGATGGCCGCGAGATCGTGATTTATAAGTTCCGCACCATGACGGTCACCGAGGATTCGGGCTGGCTCGATCAGGCCAGTCGCAACGATGCTCGAGTCACGCCGCTCGGCAAATTCCTGCGCCGTTGCTCGCTGGACGAAATGCCCCAGCTGATCAACGTCCTGCAAGGTCGCATGAGCCTGGTCGGCCCGCGTCCGCACGCGGTCGGCCACAACGAGGAATATCGTCGCCTCATCAAGGGCTACATGGTGCGTCATAAAGTCCCGCCGGGCATCACGGGGCTCGCGCAGATCAAAGGCTTCCGGGGCGCGACTCCGCGGCTGCAGGACATGCAGGGGCGGGTGCACTACGACCTCGAGTACCTGCGCAAGTGGTCGTTGTGGCTGGACCTCAAGATCTTATTTTTGACCGTGCCGAAACTATTCAACACGGATAAGGCTTATTAGGACAACGAATATAAAGGGGTCATCCACATGCTGTCGGATGCTGCCAATCGCGGGTTGATTCCGGTGAGTCCTACCTTGACGGCCCACGTCGGCGAGCTCATGCGCTCGCTCTCGGATCTATTTCGCGTCACCGTGCCGCTGGAACGAGATCAGCTGGCGCATCGGGTCATGCTGCTGGTCATTGTCAGCGTCGGCGCCTGGCTGCGCTTCTGGGGGCTGGGCAACGTCGGCCTGCATGGTGACGAGGAAACCATGGCCATGGCGGTGATGAGCATCGTGCGCGAAGGCGCGCCGATCCTTCCCAGCGGAATGTTCTATCCGCGCGGCATGACGCAACTGTATCTCATGGCCGGCTCGGTGCAGTTGTTCGGCGAATCGGAATGGGCATTTCGTGTGCCCTCGGCGCTGTGCGGAGTAGCGGTGATCTGGCTGTCGTGGCTGGCGGGCCGTCGTTTCCTGCGTCCTTACTGGAATCTGGCGTTCGCGACCGCTGTGGCGCTGCTGCCATCGATGATCGTGTATTCGCAGACGGCGCGCATGTATATCTTTTTGCTCGCTGCCGTTGCCGCTTGCATGGTCTGCGTGTTCGCGTGGGAGCGCACCGGGCGGCTGCGTTGGCTGGTGGGCGGCGTGGTGGCGCTGGTGATCGGCATCGATCTGCAGGCGCTCGCCGTCACCGCCATTCTGTTGTTCATGATGCCCGGCATTCTCCAGGGCGATCTGCGCAAGCTGCTGTACGGCGGCGTCGCGGCCACGCTGGTGATGATTTCCTATCTGGTCATCAACGGCTGGGTGGATTCGCAATATCCGGTGCCGCCGCCGGAATACGCGGCCGATCTGGGCGCGCCGCTGTGGGATCGCAGCCGGGCGCCGCAGTCGTTCGCGCTGACCTTCGAAATCGCTTTGTGGATCGCGGGACTGGCGATCGCGTTCTTCGCCATTCATCTGTCGCGCGTCGTGCCCCAGCGAGTGGCGGCGATCAGCGTGGCGGCGCTGCTGTTGCTTGGCCTGTTGTCGCAATTGCAGCTCTACTATCACCTCGCCGGGCTGCTCTTCCTCATCGCCACCGTGATCGCGCGCCGTTATGGCGGGCCGCGTATCTGGCGCAGGCTGCGCATCTTCGCTCTGGGCAGCGGCATGCTGGCGTTGATCCATTTCAGTCTGCTGGCCTCGACGCCGGGCTCGCTGAAAAAAGTCATCGGCGCGCTGGTGGGGCAGCCGAGCATCTGGCCGTATTACAAGATTCTTTCGTTCTCCGAAGTGGCCGGCTTGTTGGCCATGGCTGCGCTGGCCTGGGGGCTGTGGCGTTTGATGCAGCGTCGGCGCGCCGCCGATTACGCACTGTTCGGGCTGCTCGGCGTGTGGATTCCGATGTTTACGATCGGTTACTTCGTGTGGAATCTGCCGCCGCGCTACACCGTTGCTTCCATGTTGCCGATGATTCTGTGCGCCTTTGCTTTCGCTCAGAAGGGCACGGACTGGCTGCAGGCGAAGCTGCAGGAGCGCAAGATGGCGCGGCTCCAGGGTAAGCCGCTACAAGCAGTCGCGGCCGCCGTGACGGCCACGTTGGTAGTGAATCCGATGGTGGTCGCCGATACAGTGAACTCGGGTTACGAGTCGCACCCGGATCACAAGGGCGCGGCGGAATTCATCAAGGCGCAACAGATCGTCGAGGAGGATGTGATCATCGCCGAAGACGTGTTGCAACAGACTTATTATCTGGGCGGCGTCGACTACTGGCTGATGAGCCGGCATCACGCCCGTCGTTACGTGGAGCTGGTCGACGGCAAGATCCGGGATTTCTACACCGGCGCCGGCGTGATCAGCAGCGCGAAGATGCTCGAGGACCTGCTGCGCGAGGAGCGTGGCCATCGCATCTTCGTCATCGGTAGCGGCGAGAACATGAGCGACAAACGCAAGGGCATGCGCGGCGACATGGAGGCCGTGCTGCGTTCCCCGCAGTTCGAAGTCGTTTACGAGGGCCGGGACGGCCTGACGCAGGTCTGGCGCGCCACCGGCGCGTTGCCCTCGCCGAGCGCGCCCGCAGCTCAGGAGTAGAGTCATCGCCGGGTTAGTGAGTCGAACCGCGATCATTTCGATCACGCGGTTCATGAATCAGGGGCTGGTGGTCATCAGCCCCATCCTGCTGGTGCGCCTGCTGACGGTCGAAGAGTTCGGCCGGTATCGCGAGTTCCTGCTGTACACGGGCTTGCTGACCACCATCTGCGCATTCGGCATCAACAACAGTTTGCTGTACTTCATCCCGGCGCGACCGCAGAACGTGCGGCAGATGGTGCGTCAGGCAGTGACCATGACGTTGGGCACCAGCGCACTGGTCGTGGGCATCACGCTGCTCGCGGACTATCTGTCCGGCGGCGCGATTCTGGGCGCCGTGGCGCTTCCGGTCGCGTTGTACGTGCTGCTGTTCGTGAACCTGGATTTTTGGGAGTACTACTGGCTGGCGCAGAAGCGTCCGGTGCCGGTGTTCGCGTACACCACGAGCCGGCTGATCGCTCGCATTCTGGTCGTGGTTACGGCCGCGACCATCTGGCGTGATGTGATGCCGATCATCTGGTCGTTGATCGCGCTGGAGGCCACGCGCATCACCGTTTCCTTCATCGCCTGGCAGCGAACCGGCGGCGATCTGGCCGATCGGGCTGTGCAGGAGTCATGTTGGCGCGAGCAGTTCCTTTACTGCCTGCCCGTGGGTCTGGCGTTGATCCTGGTGACCTTGAACAAGTCGCTGGGCAATCTGTTCGTGACCAAGACCCTCGGCGTTGTGGCACTGGCGCATTACGCGATCGGAACTCACATTCAGCCAGTCATCGGCGTGCTGCGTAACTCGGTGTCGGATGCCGTGCTGCCCGAGCTCGCGGCGTTGAAGAATACGAAGGGCGAGGGCGCGCTCGCGCTATGGCGTCGTTCCACCGTGGTGTCGATGATTCTGCTCACTGCGGCCGGCGTGGTGCTGTTCGAGTTCGCGCACACCTTCGTGGTTACGTTGTTTTCGCCCAGCTACGAACCGGCTGTGCTGATCTTCCAGATCTATCTGCTTGTGCTGGTGCGCGAGGTGTTCGACTTCGGCGTGGCGCTGCGAGCCGTTGGCAAGACCGCGCCCATCGTGACCAGCAGTCTGTTCGCCATCGTGTTGAATCTTTTGTTACTGATCACGGTGCTGCCACTGTGGGGCTTGCCTGCTGCGGCGCTGGCGTTCGTGATTTCGCGCTGGACCGAAGGCATGGTGCTCAGTCGCAGCACCATGCGTGCTTACAACATCGGCGTGAAAGATCTGGCGCGCTGGGGCGATCTGGGCCGCGTCGCGCTGGCGGCGCTGGTGGCTTCGGTGGTGTTCTATGGCTCGTTTTGGATCGACCATTTCGGGCTGATCGGCGTGGTGCTTGGCGGCATGGTGTTCATGAGCCTGTTCATCGTGCTGTTGCTCGCATTCCGAGTGCCCGAAGCCGTAGCGATGCTCGGTCGTCTACGCAAGACGGAGAGCCTGCCCGCCAAACCCTGACCCGTCCGACTGACGCCCAATGGCGACGTCCTGTCGTTGAACTTTGGGCACGCTCGAAGCATTGGCTTCCAGTGGTAACAAGCGGGTCACCTTGCATCACGAGGTAGTTACTTTGACACTGGAGCAATATCCCGAGCCTGTCGATGTGCATGCTTCAAGTGAAGCGGCCGTCTGGGAAGGGCCGCTGTTCATCGTGGGCATGCCGCGCTCCGGCACCAAGTTACTGCGCGGCCTGCTGAGCAATCATCCGCGGCTGCGCGTGCTCGCGGCCGAGACGGACTTCCTGCCGTTCATGGACACATGGGTTCAGCGTCACGGCAAACCGACAACCGCCGAGGCCTTTGAGCGGTTCGCGAGTGACATGAGCCGCGCGAACCACTACTTCAATTTCCGCCCGGCAGGGCGGGGCCCCTTCCGATGGCAGGACTGGCGCTCGGCATGCAACGGCAACTTCGGCGTGAGTGGCCTGTTCGAAGGTTTCGCCCGCTACGAGCTGGACGTGCGGCGCGGTTCGGGCGTGATCTGGGCCGACAAGTCGCCGGCCTATATCCGTCACATTCCGTTGCTGCTCAAACATTTCCCCACGGCCAGGATCGTGCACATCGTGCGCGACGTGCGCGACCACTGCGTCTCGATGCGCAAAGCCTGGGGCAAGGATATCCGGCGCTCGGCCTGGCGCTGGGGCAATGATGTGCTCACCGCGCATCGCCAATGCTCCAACATGCCGGAGCGCTGCCTGGAACTGAAATTCGAAGAGCTGTTGCAGGATCCGGAAGCGCAACTGCGCCGGATCTGCATGTTTCTGGATCTGGAATTTTTCGCCGGACTCGCCGTGCTGTCGCAATCGGTCGAGCAGCGTGGCTTCGCCGCCGGCCGCAACGAGATCGTTCGCGACAATTTCAGCAAGTTCGAAACCCGCCTGACGCCGCGCGAGCTGCTGGCGATCGAGTCGCTGGCGTGGCAGACCATGCAGGCGCTGGGTTACAAGCCGGTGCGAGCCGAGCAACAGGCGACGCTGTCGCCGTTCATGCAGCAACTATTGAAGCTGAAAGATGGCGTGCATCTGGTGGCGAGTGGAATGTCGCGACGAGGCGTCGCAGCCGCCGTGCGTTTCCATGCCACTCATCGACGCATGGCGGGATGAAACAGGCCCAGGCGATGTAAGGAATGAACCGCTCGTTGCAATAATTACAAGAAAGAACGGGCGCTCTGCTGCGGCGGGTGGCGTACGCAAGGCGCTTTTTGCTGGTATGCAACTTGCTCTGGATTGCAGGCGGCGGGGTCACCGAGGTGGATGAATACGTGCAGTTCAGGCAGAGCAATGATGGCGGGCGGTTGCGCTCGACTCACCGGGTGACGCGCCGGGGGAGTGCATTGTGATGCGTTTCCTGCTGGCGACTCTGACGCTGTTTCTTACCTTGAGCAGCGTGTTCAACTGGGATCCCGGCCCCGCGCCCGGCGTCAAGATCAAGAATTTCCTGTTGTACCTGCTGGTGACGGGGTTGGTGTTCAACTACGCCGTCGGGCGCAAGTTCAGGATTCAGCTGCCCGCCATCAACACCGCGTTCGTGGTGTTGATCGGTTACTCGATTCTCACCTATCTGGCCATCGTTCTGTTCATCGACTATCCCAGGTACGACATCCTGCGCAGCGCTCTCGACCTGAAGAATCGCATGGTCGACTACATGCTGTTCTTCCTGGTGTTCTTCTACGGCGCGCGCTCGGAGAAGGACGCGGTGTTCCTGCTGAAGTGCCTGTTGCTCTCCTGGATCGTGTCGCATGCCGTGGCCGTGCTGGACGCGCTGGGGTATGTGCAGATCGGCGACATCGAACGCCGCGGCGACGGACGAGTGCAAGGCGCGGTTGGCGAATCGAACCAATACGGCGCGTTCGTCGCGCTGACGCTACCGGCCGCCGTCGCCATGGCGGCGGCTGTGAAAGGGTGGTGGCGATGGTTCTGGATCGGCGGCGCCGTGCTCACCGCTTGTACGTTGCTGATGACGGTATCGCGCGGCGCATTCGTCGCCACGTTCTTTGCGACCGTGTTCGGCGCCTATCTGTTTCGTCGCTATCTGTCGATGGGCAAGATCGTCTCGTGGGGCATGATGGTCGGCGGTGCGATGCTGGTGATTCTGCTGGTGGTCAGCATCGGCTTCGGCGATCTGTTATACGAGCGCGTGATCGGTCAGTTCAGCACCAAGGACCTGGGCGGCACCTCGTCGGGCCGCACCGAGATCTGGACGACCGCCATCGGCATGATGTTCGAACATCCGCTCACCCTGCTCACCGGCTTCGGTTGGAATTCCTACTGGATCATGCCGTTCCGGTATTCGCCGCATAACTACTATCTGTCGCAATGGTTCAACCTGGGGCTGCCGGGACTGATCTGCAGCGTGCTGCTGCTGGTCCTGCCGGTGCGCACCGCCTTGCAATCCTTCGCTGCGGCGCCAGTGCACGTGCGCGCCTTGCTGGCTGGTTTCGTGTTCTCGACCATCGCTTACGCCACCGCCACGTTCTTTGTGGATCTTTATGTGCCCTGGATCTATTTCTGGGCATACGCCGGCGTCACCATGCGGCTCGCGATGATCGCGCGAGAGGCCGTCCTGGAACCGGCGGTCGTGGATCGGCCCGCGGTCGCGACTCAGCGACCCGATCCGTATGGCTGGATCGGAGCCGTCCGTCATTGATGTCCCATCGATGGGTTGTGTGGAAGCAACGATGAAGATTTGTATTGTCGGCCTCGACGACTATCCGCAATTGGCCGGGCTGAAGGATGCGAAATACGTGGGCGGCGAATCCGTCCAGCACGTGTTGCTGGCCCGGGCCTGGCGCGACCTCGGCCACGAAGTATCGATGATCGTGCACGATCACGGCCAGGGCCGCGTCACCGATGTCGATGGCATTCGTGCAGTTGCTCCATACAGGCGCGATGAGGGCATTCCGGTGCTGCGCTTTGCGCATCCACGCATGACCGGGATGATCAGCGCGATGCGCGAAGTCGACGCCGACGTTTACTACCAGTCGCCGGCGGGCGTGGCCACCGGAATCACTGCCTGGTTCTGCCGGCGCAACGGCAAGCGTTGCATCGTGCGCATTGCCTCCGACCTGGCCTGTATTCCCGGCAAGCAGCTGATCCGCTTCTGGCGCGATCGCAAGATTTATGAATACGGTCTGCGCAATGCCGATCTGATCGTGGCGCAGAGCGAACAGCAACGCACCCTGCTCGAGCAGAACTATGGATTGAAGAGCGAAGTGCTCGACATGGCGGTAGAGATGCCGAGCGGCCCGCAGCCCGCGAAGGACATCGACGTGCTGTGGGTCGCGAATCTTCGGCCGGTGAAGCGCCCTGAAGTGGTGTTGGAACTGGCGCGCCGCCTGCCCAATGTGCGCTTCACGCTCGCCGGTGGAGCGTTGCCCGGAGCCGAGGACTATTATCGTACGGTGCGCGAAGCCGCCAGCTCGATCCCGAATCTCACGTTTCCCGGCGCCGTGCCCTACACCGAGGTGGGGACCATGTTCAGCCGTGCGAAGCTGTTCCTCAACACCTCGGAGATCGAAGGCTTTCCGAACACCTTTCTACAGGCGTGGGTGCGCGCCGTCCCGGTGGTAGCGTTCTTCGATCCCGATTCGCTGATCAAGCAACGCCTGCTCGGACACACGGCCACCGATCTCGACGATATGATCGGCGCCATTCGGCGCTTGCTGGCGGACGATGCGGAACGACAGCGCATCGGCGAGCGCGCCCGTGCTTACGCCATCGCGCAATTCGGAGCGACGCGCATCGCCAGTCGAAATCTCGAAATGCTCGGCGTCCGCGACGCCTCACAAGTTCTACGCTACGGCACCAGCGGTTGAAACATGGCGAGCGCGCAACTACAGCTCGATCGCAACGTTTCCGCGCCGCCACTGGCGGCGAGCGACCATGGGCTGGACGTATTGTTCGTGCTGAACAATCTTGCGGTGGGCGGCTCGGAGCGAAAAACAGTTCGCCTGGCCAACGCCTTCGCGGCGCGTGGCATGCGAGTTGGCATTGCGTATCTCAACGAACCCACGACGCTGCTGAAGGACATCGCCCCCGACGTTGCTACCTTCTTCCTTGCGCGCCAGGGTCGATACTCGCTCAAGGCGAACGCCGCGTTGCGCCAGCTCATCGAGGAGCAGCGACCTCGCAATCTCGTCTCAGTGAATCTGTATCCGGCACTGTATGTCGTTACGGCTACACGCTGGTCGCGACATCGGCCGCGCACGATCGGCCTGATGAACACCACTGAGATGCGTCGCGGCGCGCGTTGGAAGCGCGGCTTCTACACCCGAGTGCTGCGATATCTCGATTGGACCGTGTACGGTTGCGAGCTGCAAAGGGATGCCTGGCTGTCAGCCGAAGACGCGATGCGCTCGCGCTCCAGCGTCATCTATAACGGCGTGGACCTTTCCAGGTTCGCGGCGGCAGGCGGCGAAGGCGCCACTCAGCGCGCCACTTATGGCATCGGCGAGAACGCATTCGTCGTGGGCACGGTAGGCCGACTGGTCGCCGAGAAGAATCAATTACCCTTGATCGATGCGGTCGCCGAATTGCGCGCATCGGGCGCTGATGTACATCTGATGCTGGTCGGCGACGGTCCCATGCGAGCGGCCTTGGAACAGCGGGCCGAACAACGAGGCATCTGCAGCGCGGTGACATTCACAGGCGCATTGCCCGACGTGCGCGCCGCCTTGCGAGCGTTCGACGTGTTCGTGTTGCCGTCGCTCTCCGAAACCTTCTCGAACGCTGCTTTGGAAGCGATGGCCATGCAGGTGCCCGTGATTCTGACGCGCACCGGTGGCGCGGCGGAGATGATCGAGAATGGTCGGGAAGGTTACATATTGGACGTGGCCGACCTGTCGCGCCAGCTTCCGCAACTGCTGAATCAGCTGAGACTCGACAATGTACTGCGCAGTCGCATGGCCGCCGCGGCGAGCGCGCGCGCGCGGAAGTCTTTCTCATGGGAGGGAATGGTGGCTGCTTATCAAGAAATATTCGGCGCACGTGGAGCAGTGAATGGTGCGTGAGCCAGCCAACATTCTGATGCTCGGTCCGGCGCTGAACGTGCGTGGCGGTGTGTCCGGCGTCGAACGCATCCTGCTCGAAGCCTTGCCCAAGGAAGTGCGCGCAGTTCACATCGCCACCATGGTCGATGGTGGCAAGTGGATCAAGACCCTGACGTTCGCGCAAGCGCTCGCCAGGTTCGCCTTGGAACTCCGCCATCGTCCGGACGTGGTGCATATTCACTTCGCCAGCGGCGCAAGCAATATCCGGAAGATCATCTTGGCGCGCATCGCGATGGCGCGAGGCGCCAGCGTCATCATGCACGCGCACGGCGCCGCCTATAAGCAACATTGGGCGAAGATGTCGCCGCTGGCCAAGTCGATCACTCGCGATACGCTGGCTCGGGCGCAACGACTGGTGGTGCTGGGCGAGCGCTGGAAGTCGTTTTTCGTCTCTATCGGCATCCCACAGCATCGCATCCTGGTGCTGCCGAACCCGGTGGTGTTGCCGGAAAAGGTGCCCGAGCGGCCCATGGGCGGCAAGGTGCGCTTTGTTTTCTTCGGACTGATTTCGGCTCGCAAAGGTCCGTTCGAACTGGTCGAGGCAGTGGCCAAGCTGTCGCCGGAGTGTCGCGCTCGTGTCGAGTTCATGCTCGCCGGCAATGGCCAGACCCAGCGATTGCGTGCACGCGTCAACGAGCTCGGTCTGCAGGACGTGATCGAGATTCGCGAATGGGTCGAACCGGCGGAGCGCGACCGGCTGCTGGCCGCCGCGCATGCATTCGTTCTGCCGTCGCACGCCGAAGGTTTGCCCATGTCGCTGCTGGAAGCGATGGCCTGGGGACTGGCGCCCATCTGCACTCCGGTCGGCAGCATTCCTGAACACGTGGTGGACGGAGTGAACGGGATACTGGTCACGCCCGGCGACGTGGCGCAGTTGGCCGCCGCCATCGAGAAGCTGGTGTTCAAGGATGAAGAGCGCATGCAAATGGGCCGGCTGGCGCGAGCCACGGTAGAACCATTGTGCGTAAAGGAATATTCGAATCGCATGTGCGCGGTGTATCGGTCGCTCGCCAACGGCCACGCCCAGGGCCGTCGCGTGTTGGCGCGCTGAGCACGAGATGGTATTGGGCATGCAAGCTCTGGTAAAAAAACTCAAGCTGCTCCAGGTTGGCGATACAGCCGTGCGTCGCAATCCGCTGTTCTACGCGGACGCGCAACGTGAGCTCGAGCATCTGGAGCGCGCTGACCTCAACGAGCGCCGCACGTGGACCCGCGATCGGTTGGGCGAGGTGCTGTGGCCGGCAAGTCGTAGCGGCTATGGGCACCTGGCGCGCGGGGGTAGAGACATTGCGAGCTGGCCTTTGCTGACCAAGGCCCAGGTGCGCGCCACGCCAGGTGCGTTCGCGGTGGGGTCGCAGCTTTTCACAGTCAAGGCCAGTACCGGGGGCACATCCGGCGCGCCTCTGGAGATCGTGCGCTCGTTGCGGTCGGTGGTGTTCGAGCAGGTGTGCATCGATCGGATGATGCAAAAGGTCGGCGTCGACGCGCGCTCCTCCAAGTGCGCCGTGTTACGCACCGAAAGCATCAAGGATCCGAACGACTTCAAACCGCCGTACTGGATCTTCGCCGGTGGCGGCAACCGGCTGGTGTTGTCGTCGACGCATTTGAAGGCGGCAACACTTGAACACTACGCGCGCATTCTCGAGCAGTTCGCGCCGGATTGTTTGCTGGGCTATCCCACGTCGCTTGAAGCGCTTTGTTTCCTGCTGCAAAGAACGGGGCGGCAGCTGCATATTCCAGCGGCGCTGTGCTCATCCGAGGTGCTGCATGGTCGGGTGTGGGCGTGCGCGCGCGAGACGCTGAATTGCAGACTGCTCGATTACTACGGCCAGGCCGAACGTGTCGCTTTCGCCTATGCGACCGCGCCGGGCGAGTATCGGTTTCTGCCAGGCTACGCACACGTGGAGTTCGAGCCTGCAGGCTTCGAGGGCGAGCACAAGCTCTACGAGATCGTCGGCACCCCGTTGTGGAATCGTTCGATGGCGCTGATCCGTTATCGGACCGGCGATTTGATCCGCGTTCCCGCGAGCTGGGGCGAGCGCGAGCTGGAAGAGCTGGCATTGGGCGTTAGAACGTTCTCAGGCGTGCTCGGCCGTGACAGCGACATCCTGATCACACCGGACGGCGTGAAAGTCACCGGCATCTCTCATTTCCAGCGGGACGTGGCCAACATCGTCCGCATACAGGTGATTCAAGAGAGCAGCACGCGGGTGGTCATCCTGGTGCTGGCGACAGGCGAGTACACGGAACGGGATCGCGAGCGACTGATGCACAACGCTCGCGAGAAATTGCCAAGGAGCATGCACGTAGAGATTCGCAGCGTGACCGCGCTGGAGCGCACGGCCCGCGGCAAGACACCTTTTGTCATTCATCGGCCGCCGGTGAAAGAGCTGCTGAACAATACGCGTGCCCACGGAAATATTGCGTGAGGCGCAGGCAATGAGTTTGAAGTGGAAGCTGCATCGCCTGTCGGCGATGAGCGGGTGGGAAGTCGGTTATCGGGTCAAACAGCGCGTGCAGGCCAGCGTGGAGCAGCTCGGGCTGCATTCCACCGCGCCACCTCCCCCTGCGCGCAACGAAACCGGCGCGGCTTGGGTGGCAACGCTGCCGACCGAATTCAACGTCGATAAATATCGCCGGGCCGCCGACAGCATTCTGGACGGCCGCTTTCCCGTGTTTGCGCTGACCGCGGCGCCGCTGGGCTTTCCACCGCAGTGGAATCGCGATCCCAAGACGGGGCGGCAGGCGCCGTTGCGCTTCGGCAAGACGCTGAACTACCGCGACGAATCGCTGGTCGGTGACATCAAGTATCTGTGGGAGCCCAGCCGTCATTCGCAGCTGGTGACGCTTGCGCAGGCGTGGCATCTCACGCGCGAAGATAAATACGCCCAAGGCTGTCGCACGCTGCTGGAGTCGTGGTTCGATCAATGCCCCTATCCGTCGGGCGTGCACTGGACCTCCAGCCTGGAGCATTCGATCCGGCTGGTGAACTGGTCGTTCGCGTGGCATCTGTTAGGAGCCGATGCCGCGACCATTTTTCAAGGCGCGGCGGGTGAAGGGTTCAAACGGCGCTGGCTGACCAGTGTGTATCAGCATTGTCAGTTCATCGCTGGACACTTCTCCAAGTATTCGTCGGCCAACAATCATCTGCTGGGCGAGTTGATGGGGCTGTTCGTCGCCTCGCTCACCTGGCCGCTGTGGAAGCGCAGCCGTCGCTGGAAGGAACATGCTCAGCGCGAGCTGGAACGCGAGATGTTGTTGCAAAACGGCCAGGACGGAGTCAATCGCGAGCAGGCCAACTGGTATCACCATGAAGTCGCGGACATGATGATCGTCAGCGGCTTGCTCGCGCGCGCCAACGGCTGTGACTTCAGCACGGCTTACTGGCTGCGCTTGCGTGGGATGTTGCAATACATTGCCAGCATCATGGATGCGGGCGGACACGTGCCCAACTTCGGCGACGCGGACGACGCCATCATCGCCCGGCTCGATCCCGAACCGAGCGACGTGTATAGGTCGCTGCTCGCCACCGGCGCGGTGTTGTTTGACAGCGCGGAATTCAAATTCAAGTCGAGCTCGTTGTCGGGCAGCGCACCGGATCGCGTCTTCGGCAATATCGACGACAAGACGCGCTGGTTGCTGGGCGATGCCGCCGCGATCAGATTCGAAGCGATCGACATGTCACGAGTGTCGCTGCCTGCGCGCCTGGATTTTCCCAACGCGGGTTACTACATCTTGGGCGATCGCTTCGAGACCGCCCGCGAGGTGCGCATCGTTGCCGATGCGGGCCCGCTCGGTTATCTGTCGATTGCCGCGCACGGACACGCGGACGCCCTGTCGTTCACACTGAGCGCCGCCGGCAAAGAGATATTGATCGATCCAGGCACCTACGCGTATCACACACAGCGCGTGTGGCGCGACTACTTCAAAGGAACGTCGGCGCATAACACGATCCGGGTCGACGGCGTCGACCAGTCCGTCAGCGGCGGCAACTTCCTGTGGATCAAGCACGCTCAAGCGCAGGTGCTGGCGGTCGAACGCACGCCGCTGGCGGATCGATGGGTCGCCAGCCACGACGGTTACAGCCGACTGAAACATCCGGTGATCCATCGCCGCGAGCTGTTGTTCCATAAACAGCAGACGCGTTTGCAGGTGACCGACGAGTTGCTGGGCGCCGGCGTGCACGAGGTCGAGATGTTCTGGCATTTCGCCGAGCAGTGCGCGGTCGTGGCCAATGGCCGCGGCGTTCGGGTGTCCTGCGGGGATGTGTTGCTGTCGATGACCTTGCCGGAGGAACTCCACTGCAACGTGCATCGCGGGATCGAACGGCCGGAGCCCACCGGCTGGATCTCCCGCAGTTTCGACTCCAAGGCGCCGACCACCACGGTGATCGCCAAGGGCCGCATCGACGGCGGCGTCCGGCTGGTGACGCGGTTCAATTTCGACTTCCGGAGCTGAGCGGGGCCATAATGCCGCCCTGCTACAGGGGGCATTATGAGCCTGGTCGATCGACAAACCGCGCCGGACGTGATGATGATCCGGCCGGTCGCATTCGTGGGCAATCCGCAGACCCAGCCGTCCAATTCTTTTCAGCAGCTCGACATCGCCAGCGTCGACACGGCCAGTCAGGCCGCGGCGTTGCTGGAGTTCGACGCTTTGGTTGTCGCGTTGAAGCAGGCGGGCGTCAACGTGCATGTGTTCGACGATACGCCGGAGCCGCACACCCCGGATTCGATTTTTCCCAACAACTGGGTGAGCTTCCACGCCGATGGCACGGTGGTGCTGTACCCCATGCTGGCGGAAAACCGCCGGCTGGAGCGGAGGCTCGACCTGCTCGAGGCATTGAGCTCGAAGCACGGCTTTCACACTTCGCGCGTCATCGATCTGACGCGACACGAGCACACCGGCCGCTATCTGGAAGGCACCGGCAGCCTGGTGCTGGACCGCATCCATCGAGTGGCCTACGCGTGTGTTTCGCCTCGCACCGATCTGGATGTGCTTGGCGATTTCGCTCAGCAACTCGATTACGACATTGTCGCTTTCGAAGCGACCGACGCCGGCGGCGCTCCGATCTATCACACCAATGTATTGATGTCGGTGGGCGAGCGCTTTGCCGCGGTCTGTGTGAACGCGATTCGACAAGACGAGCGGGCAGGCGTGGTCGAGCAGTTGCGCGGCACGGGTCGTGCGATCCTGGAGCTGTCGCTGGATCAGATGAATGCGTTTGCCGGCAACATGCTGGAGCTGGCGTCGCCGCTCACTGGCAGCGTCGTGGCCCTGTCGCAGCGGGCGCGCGACGCATTGACCGCCGAACAACTGGCGACGCTGGAGTCGAGCGCCGGTCCAATCGTCACGGCCGCCATTCCCACCATCGAACGACTCGGGGGCGGCAGCGTCCGGTGCATGCTCGCCGAACTGCATCTACCTAAAAAGAAACCCCTATAATCCCGCGATATGCTGGAACTCGGCGTCAAATCTCTGCTGGCCTATTTGCTGGGTGCGTTGATCGGCAGCCTGCTGGTCGGCCAGCTGCGCGGCGGCGTCGACATTCGCAAGCTCGGCAGTGGCAATGCCGGCGGCACCAATGCGCTGCGCACGCAAGGCTGGTCGTTCGCCGCCTGGGTGATGCTCATCGATATCGGCAAAGGGTGGCTCGCGGCCGGCGTGTTGCCAGCGATGAACTTGCCCGGAATCGGCATCGATCCACAGGTAGAGCGCGACTGGCTGGCAGTGGCGTGCGCCACGGCTGCGGTGCTCGGTCACGTTTATCCCGTCTGGTATGGATTCCGCGGTGGCAAGGGCGCCGCGACTTTGATCGGCGTGCTGCTCGGCTTGACGCCAATCGCCATCCTGGCGGTGTTCGCGGTATGGCTGGTGGTCGTGATGCTCACTGGCTTCGTCGGCCTGGGCACCATGCTCGCGGTCGCTTCTTTCCCGATGTATCTGGCCCTGACGGAACCGAAGCCCTCGGCGGCGATGCTGTTTTTCGGCTGCGTCATGACGCTGTTCGTTTGTTACACCCACCGCGCCAACATCGAGCGCATGCGGGCGGGCACCGAGAGCCGCGCCCGGCGGCTGTGGCTGCTGCGACCTCGCTGAAGATCCAGATTCCTGATGGCGACCAGCAGCAAGGCTCACACTCCCAAGACTCAAGCTCATGCGCGTCGGCAGCGCCTGCTCGCCATGCTTGCGGAGGGCGCCTTCTATTCGGGCGAGCAACTGGCCAGGAAGCTGAAGATTTCGCGTGGCGGGGTCTGGAAGCTGATGAACTCGCTCAAAGCGCTCGGCGTCGACATCGAATCGGTGCCGCGTCAGGGTTATCGCTTGCCGCGCGCGGTCGATCTGCTCGCCAAGGAAGACATCACTGCTTCGTGGCCGGCCGCGACGCGCGCGCTCATGGAGCGCACGGATGTATTGCTGACGGTCGATTCGACCAATCGGTTCCTTTTCGATCTACCGCCGCCGCAGCCCGGACGGTTTCAGCTATGCACGGCCGAAGTGCAGAACGCCGGTCGAGGGCGTCGCGGGCGCAGCTGGATCGCGCCGTTCGGCAGCGGGGTTTGCATGTCGCTGTCCTGGCAATTCGCGGAGGCGCCGCCGACCTTTTCGGCGCTCAGCCTGGCGGTTGGCGTCGCGGTGGTGAAGGCGTTCCAGCGCCTGGGCATCGAAGGGGTCGGTTTGAAGTGGCCCAACGATCTGCAATGGCAGGCTCGCAAACTCGGCGGCATTCTCATCGAGATGCGCGGTGAATCGGCTGGGCCGGCGCAGGTGGTCATCGGCATCGGGATCAACATGCACATGCCCGCGGCGACTCGCATGCAACTCGCAGAGCGCGAGGCTGCGTTGATCGCGGACGTGCACGAAATCATGAAGGAGCGGACGCCGACTCGAAATGCGCTGATCGCGACGGTGGTGGAGCAGCTGCTGGAGATGCTGCAGACATTCACCGTGCATGGATTCGCGCCGTTCAAAGAAGAGTGGCTGGCGCTGGATACCCTGTCGAATGCAGCGGTGAAAGTCATCGCCGGTTCGCAAACGACTCACGGTACCGCACGCGGCGCCGATGACGATGGCACGCTGCTGGTGGAAGTGGATGGCGAGCTGCGCAAATTCGTTTCCGGTGAGGTCAGTCTGCGCGCGGCGAAGAGTTGATCTGCGATGCTGCTGCTCATCGATATCGGCAATACACGTATCAAGTGGGCGCGCTGCGTCGATGGCGTCATGGGTGCGCAGGCCGCGGCGGTGCATGTCGACTGGACTCGCGAAGATTTCGTTCAGCAGATCTTGAACAGCGGCCCGCGCGCCGAACGCGTGTTCATCGGCAATGTGAGCGGCAAACGGATGGGTGACCTGGCGCAGGCCGCCATTGCCGGCGCCTGGCAACTCGAACCCCGATTCCTGCATTCGCCGGCCGCGCAGGCCGGCCTTCGCAATGCCTATCCCGAACCCGGCAAGCTCGGCGTCGATCGCTGGCTGGCCATGTTGGGCGCACGGGCGCTCGAGCCGCGCCCGTTGTGCGTGGTCAGTGTTGGAACGGCCATGACCATCGACGGCCTGGATGCGCACGGTCAGCATCTCGGCGGGGTGATCGTGCCGGGTCCGGATCTGATGGTGTCCAGCCTGCTCAAGAACACCAGCGACATTGCCCAGCGCGCGGCCGGCGGTCAGGCTCGCGATCAACTATTTGCCGACAATACGCTGGGTGCGATCCAGCAGGGCGCTGTCCAGGCGCTCGCGGCCCTCGTCGATCGCGCTCACGAAACACTGCGCCAACAGCTCGGCGAAGCGCCGGCGCTGTTGCTCACCGGTGGCGCCTGTCATCGGATCCAGCCAGCGATTCATGTGCCGGGCAAAGAGATTCCCGACCTGGTGCTGCGAGGCCTGGCGGTGGTGGCGGCCGAAACTGAATCGTCCCCCTGAGACAATTCGCCGATTCATCCGAGGTCTGATCCGCAAGGCCTGTCCCGTCTCAACGCCGTGATCGCGGGGCCTTCGTGTATCATTTGCCCCGTTCCATGCGCGCGGCGTCGCCGCGAATCGAGGATGCTTGGATGGCCATTTCTGGATCCCGACAACTGTATGCAGGCGCGGCGCTGACAGCGCTCGCTCTAGCGTCGCTGTCGGCGCCGGCCGCCCAGGCCGCCGACGTGCAGGCGGGCAAGGCCGCCTCGCAGGCCAAATGCAGCGCCTGTCATGAGCCCGACGACTGGGAAGGCGAGAGCGCCGCGTCGCTGGAAAGCCTGATCCGCGACATCGTCGCCGGCAAGGTCAAACACAAACAGCCGTTGCAATTGACGCCCGCCGAGGTGGCGGACATCGCCGCCTGGTGGGGCCAGAGCAGCCAGAAGGGTCAGAAGCGACGTTGATCGCTCGAGCATAACCATTCCATGCGCGCGTTCTGTTTGCTGTTGGTGCTGATCAACGCCCTGTACTTCATCTGGTCCCAGGTGATCGACGTGCAGGTGAGCAGCCTCGATCGCGTGCCGATCCGCATGGCCGCGCCTCCGCCCCGCATCGTGCTGGCCAAGGAAGCTCAGAGTGGCGTGACTGCGGAGCCGGAGCCCGAAGAAGAGGATGAGGTCGTTGCTGACGTTCGCGAAGTAGTCCCGCCTCAGGTCGCGCCGTTGGAGTCGCCCGGCGCCGCTCAACCGGCCGCGCCGTCGACGGCGGCTCGTCAGGATGCTCTCACCTGCACCAGCGTCGGACCGTTCGCCGATCTCGGCCAGGCATCGCAGGCCCAGGCCACTCTGCGCACCCTGGGCTTCCAGCCACGGCAGCGGGTGGAGCAGGGCGAGTTGTGGACCGGTTATTGGGTCAGCGTTCGCGACTTCCCCACCCGCGAGGCGGCCGAAGCGGCGCTGGTGAAGCTCAACAACAATGGCATCACGGATGTTTATCTGATGCCGGGCACCGATCCGCCCAACGTTTTGTCCCTCGGCGTGTTCTCCGATTACCAGCGCGCGCAACGTCGCGCCGAAGAAGTTCGCTCCATCGGCCTGTCTCCGCAGATCAGCGATCGCAAGCGCGCCGGGTCGGTGTTCTGGCTCGACGTCGACTTGAAGGAACCTGGCGAAACCATCGACACCAGCTTGTTTCAAGTGGGGCAGAGTCGGATTCTGCGCCTGGAATTGCGCGGCTGCCCGCAAACCGGCTAACGCCGCCGCCCTTCAGTAGCCGCGCTCCGAGCAGCACTGAGCTAACGCTTCATCATCACCCGCGCGCCTTGCGCAACCGATGCCTGCCCGGTCCGCGCGCCAGTCCTCCCAGTTAGCATCCCCGGCGCCGAACAGATCGCGCAGTTCCTTGCCAAGACCGGCCATATACGCCTCGCTACCGCTGCAGTATCTCGCGATCAGTCCAGCAGCAAGGCAGTGCGCCCGCGCGTCCGGCAAGCCGGCCGGCAGCTTTTCCTGCACCACCGACTGCATGCATTCATAAGAAGACCTGGCCGGTCTCGCCGGCCGATTCGGCGCCGTAACGCAGCCAGCAAGGACAGCCGACGCCAGCACGCCGATCAGTGCGCGCGAAATGAAAGAAATGTTTCCGCGTACGTCAACGTTCATACTACGAGTATCCCAGGCCAGCGCGACCTGGGCGAGCACCGATGAAGCCTGCCAGGTTCGGCGCGGCGGCGCCGGTTCAGACATGCTCGATCATGAACAAGGCGAGAAGTCGCCCAGGTTGGATGGTCAGCGCTCGAGATAACTGGCGAGTGTCGTGGCGAGCAGTGAGCGATCGATGGGCTTAGACAGGTAGCCATCCATGCCGGCTGCGCGGCATTCCTCGTCCGCGCCCTTCATCGCATGCGCGGTGAGCGCAATGATGGGCGTGCGGCGCGCGCCTTGTTCGGTTTTGCGAATCTCGCGAGTCGCTTCGTATCCATCCAGATCGGGCATCTGACAATCCATCAGGATCAGATCGTACTTCCCAGTCAGCCAGGCATCGACAGCCGCGCGCCCGGTGCCGACTGCATCCACGCGATAGTTCAGCTTCTCCAGCAGACGCACGGCAACCTTCTGATTCACCAGATTGTCATCGGCTAGCAAAATGCGCGCTTTCGCGCCGCGCAGGCCCGCGGCCTGCAGCCGCTCGCCAGTGACAATGGGCTGCGAGCGCAGATGCCAGACTTCCGGCTGCTGCGCAAGCACCAGCTGCAACGACGCGACCAGATCCCGCTGTGTCACCGGCTTCAACAAATAACCGGCGAAACCGACATCAGCAAAGTATTCACTCTCATCTCGATGGCCCGCGGAGGTGAGCAGGATCAGCCGCGTGCTCCTGAGCAGAGGATCCGCGACGATTCTGCGACCCAGCGCCGCCCCGTCGCAGTCGGGCATCTGGTAATCGAGTAACGCCGCGTCGAACGGCCGCCCGTTGGCCTGAGCTTCACGCAGCAACACCATCGCTTCAGTGGCATTGCTGGCGGAACAAGGCTGGATGCCGCACAGCGCCAGTTGCCCCAGCAGCACCTTGCGATTGGTCGCATTGTCATCGACCACCAGCACACGCTTCCCGCTGATCGTAGTGGTGAGCAAAGAAAACATTCCCGTCGTCGGGCTGCCAACGTGGAAGCGAGCGGTGAACCAGAAGGTCGAGCCCGCGCCCTCGCGGCTGGTGACGCCCACGTCCCCGCCCATCAGATCGATCAACCGACGCACGATCGACAAACCCAGCCCCGTGCCGCCAAAGCGGCGAGTCATGGACGAATCGACCTGAGTGAACGGCGCGAACAGCGCCGCGATGCGGTCCTGAGGAATACCGATGCCGGTATCGCGAATCTCGCAGCGAATGAACACGCTCTGCGCAGCTTTCGAGAGCACGCTCAGAGCGATCGAGACTTCGCCGCGCTCGGTGAACTTCACCGCGTTGCCGGCGAGATTCAGCAGGATCTGCCGGATGCGGCCGGCGTCGCCCTTGAGCGTCTGCGGCAGGTCCGGATCGATCTGCAATGTGAGCTCCAGTCCCTTGGTATGCGCCTGCACCGACAGCAGGCGCGCCACATCTTCGAAGGTGTCGCGCAAGTCCATGTCGGCATGTTCCAGGTCGAGCTTGCCGGCCTCGATCTTGGAAAAATCCAGAACGTCGTTGATCACGGTCAGCAGCGCACTGCCACTGTCCTTGATGGTCTGCACGTAGTCGCGTTGCGTGTGGTCCAGCCGGGTGTCGAGCAGCAGGTCGGCCATGCCCAGCACGCCGTTCATGGGCGTGCGGATCTCGTGGCTCATGTTGGCCAGGAATTCGCTTTTCGCCTTGTTGGCGGCGCTGGCGGCGTCGGCCGACTCGGTGGCGCGACGCGTGGCGTCGGCCAGTCGGCTGTTGCTAGCGGCAAGCTCGTGGGTGCGTTCGGCGACCCGTCGCTCCAATTCATCTCGAGCGCGCCGCAGTTCGGCATCGCGAGTCTCGATCTGCCCGAGCATGTCGTTGAATGCCACGATCAAACGACCGATCTCATCGTCGTTGAGAGCGGGTACGCGCAGACTATAGTCGCGTGAGCGCGTGACGCTCTCGGTCGCGGCGGACAGCGCCAGAATGGGCTTGGAAATGAATCGCTGAATGCGCACTGCTGCGAGGCTCGCGAACGCGAGCGCGCCGACGATTACGAGCGCAAGCAAAAGCGTGCGCTTGTACACACCCGCATGCAGCTCGTCACGCTTGGCCCACAAATGCACCGAGCCGATGTATCCGTCCAGCACGATTTCGGCCTCGACGTGGACGAATTCGTCGCGGTCCGCGGCATTGCTCAGATCACGTCCATAGCGCGCCAGCACTTCGCCGCCGGTGTAGTGGATCTCGGCTGCCACGATGGCGGGGTCCGCTCCCAAGGCGGCCAATGATCGGCTCGCCGCCTCCTGATCGTCGAATGCGACCGCGGCCTCGCTGTCTCGAGCGGTGATTTGCGCCTGAGTCTGCAGCCTGCGCCACAACTCGCGCTGATCGATACGGTAATCGGCAATGGTCATCACCACGCCAGCGATGAGCAGCGCCAGGCCGCTCACCAGGCTGGCGAGCAGCGTGAGCTTGCCGCCGATGGGCAATCGCTCGAACCAATGCCGCACCGAGCTCATCGCGGTTTCCGTCGTACGCCAGCGGCGAGTTTCAGCAGATCGGAGCTGATTCGCAGCCCGACCCGTTCCGCGCTCTCGACATTGATCAAAAAGCGCAGGCGATGGTTCTCGGTGAACAGTTCGATCATGCCGCCGTTCGCTGCGAAATCCGCGGCATTGCTGACCGTCAGCACCGGTCTACCGGCAAAGCTATTGATCGATGCCGGCAGCGGCGCCTCCACGTACACAGCATTGCAAGCGTCGGCCGCCTGCGAATCCGTAAGCTGAAGCGCCACCAGACGGCGTGAGCCGACTCGCTTGTTCTCGATGCCGGACGCCAATTCCTGGTAGACGCCAGCGCCGCCGATGAAGCAGATCGTGACAGTGTCGGTGGCTACGCCTGCCGGCCATTCCACGAACTTGGCGAAGTTGAACAGGTACGCGGCCTTGAACTGAGTTTCCCGCTGCAACACTGCATCGGCGCGAGCGCTCATGGCGGTTGCCATGAGCGCCGCGAGCGCCGACAGGATGTGCAGATGGAAACTCATGTGAATCGTGAACTGTAGCAATGCGTTCCGGTTGCATCGGCAACGAGCTTCACAGCTGAAGTCGCTGACCGTCGATCGAGCGTGCATTCTGCTCGAGTTATCGCCATCAGGCTCGCGCAGGAGTGCTATGCCTCTCTCACTTTGCTGCATTTGCGAGGACCCTGCTGGCTACTTAAGGAGATGTCTTATGAACAGTGCGACCGCGCGCGTCGAAGATGTCCAGTGTGAGGACGAAATCAACATGCTTGGTGCGAGCGTGTGTGCTGGCTGCGCTGGCGCACGGCACGCTGGCGTCCGCTGCAGATCGCGGCGATTTGACTGCGCTGAGCCTCGAGCAGCTGATGGAGATGAACGTGCACTCCGTCTCCGGCGCCTCGAAGTACGAGCAGCGCGTGACTCAGGCGCCGTCCTCCATCAGCATCGTGACCGCCGAAGATATTCGCCGCTCGGGTCACAACAACCTCGCCGATGTGCTAAGGGGCGTTCGGGGTTTGTACGTGACCGACGACCGCAACTACACCTATCTGGGCGTGCGCGGCTTCCTACGTCCCGGCGATTACAGCACGCGTGTACTGGTGCTGATCGACGGGCATCGGCTCAACGACAACGTTTATGACTTCGGCTCGGTGGGCCGCGAGTCCATGATCGACGTCGAGCTGATCGATCGTGTCGAAATCATCCGCGGCCCGAGCTCCTCGATCTACGGCAGCAGTGCATTTCTCGGCGTGGTCAACGTGATCACCAAACGTGGCCGCGGCATCGACGGCGGCGAGGCCGCCGTCGAAATGGCGAGCTACGACACTCAGAAGGTGCGCGCCACGTATGGCAAGACGTTCAACAGCGGCCTGGACTGGCTGGTGTCGGCGACGCATTATTCCAGCGCCGGCATGGATTTCTATTACCCGGAGTTCGACCAGCGCATCAGCGACAATCCTCGCGCGGCCAACAACGGCTTCGCAACCGGCCTGGACGACGAAGAGGCCGCGAAGTTCTTCACCAGCGTGCGCTACGGAGATTTCTCCGCCTCGCTGTTTCTGAGCGATCGTCACAAGCAGGTGCCGACGGCGTCGTTCGAGACGGTGTTCGCCGACCCCAGGGCCAGGACCGACGACGCGCGCGGTTATCTCGAGCTGAGTTACGAGCGAGCGCTCAACGAACGCGCCGGCCTGCGTGTGCGCGCCTCGTACGATTCATATGAATATGAAGGCGAGTTTCCTTACGACTACGCTTTGCTGGGTGATGCCGACTATCAGGCGCTGTTCATCGATGAGATGGCCGGTGAGTGGCTGAGCAGCGAAGTGTTGCTCACGTCGCGCCCATCAGATCGCTACACACTGGTGATCGGCGGCGAGTATCGCCACCATCTGCGCGAGTTCCAGGCTTCGTACGACGACGTCGATCCGCGCGTCTGGTACTTGTACCAGGATGAGACGAGCGGAGTAGGTGGAGCCTTCGCTCAGGCGGAGGCGCGCCTGCGCGACGATTTCAGCCTCACCGCGGGCCTTCGTTATGACCACTATGGCGAGACCTTCGGCGGTACGACCAATCCGCGCTTCGCGGCGATCTATAATCCTTCGCGGAATTCCGCCATCAAGGCGCTGTACGGCGAAGCGTTCCGTGCGCCCAATCCATACGAACGCTATTACTATCCCCACCAGGCCGAGCGACCGCCGCTGCGCCCCGAGACCATCGAGACGTACGAGCTCGCCTACGAGCATTATTTCAACTCGACGTATCGCTTGAGCTTGTCGGCCTACTCGTATCACATCGACGGCCTGATCACTCAGGCGGCGACCGAGGATGCTGACCCTTACTACGACAACATCGACCACGCGCGTGCCCGTGGAGTCGAGATCGAAATGGAAGCCTCCTACCGCAATGGAACGGTATTGCAAGGCAGCTGGGCGGTTCAGCGCGCCACCGACGTGGCCACCGATCTGGAGCTGAGCAACTCACCCCGCCACCTGGGCAAGTTCAGCGCTTCCGCGCCGATTCTCGGCAGCAACGTCTTTGCAAAGCTGGATCTGCAGTATCACAGCGACAGCCTTACGCTTTCGCGCAGCCGCAGCCCCGCGTTCTGGCTCGCCAACTTCAGCTTGAGCACGCACGACCTCTGGTCGAAGGTCGAGTTGACCGCCGGCGTCTACAATCTGCTGGACGAGCAGCGTTGGTTCCCCAGCGCCGAAGAACACGTGCAGCCGCGCCTGCAGCAGGAAGGGCGAACCTACGGCGGCAAAATCGTAGTGAGGTTCTGAGTCGCGCTCGAACTGTTCCACCGGTCGGTGAACATGAGCTCGTGCAATGGCCGAGCTTTGGTCCAGCCGGTGAGTTCCAGCATCGGCGCTGGGTAGAACGCCTCCACCTGTCCGAGACAAAGAATGGCGATGGGCTCGCTACCCTCGGGCATGCCGAGCAACTGCGCCAGCGCGACCGGTTCGAACAGCGACACCCAGCCCATGCCGATGCCCTCGGCGCGCGCCGCCAGCCATAAGTTCTGAATGGCACACGCCGCCGACGCGAGGTCCATTTGCGGCAACGTGCGGCGGCCGAAAACATGTTGCTCGCGTCCTTCGCACAGGGCCACGACCAACAGCTCGCCACATTCGAGCACTCCTTGCACCTTCAAGCTCAGGAACTCGTCCTGACGCGAACCGAGCGCGGCGGCGGTCCTATGACGCTCCTCTTCCACGAGCGCATGGATCTGCTGCCGCAACTCGCGATCGGTGACGCGGATGAATCGCCAGGGCTGCATCAGTCCGACGCTGGGCGCGCAATGAGCCGCATTCAGCAAACGCTCCAGGGTCGCGTGATCGATGGGGTCGGATCTGAAGTGGCGCATGTCGCGTCGTTCGGCGATAGCGCGATACACGGCGGCGCGTTCAGCATCGCTGAACCGGAAAGGCGAATCAGTCACGAGGAAGGCGATCTCCTGGCTCGGGAGCGGCCGATTCTATCGCTTGCCGTTCGAAAGGTGATCGAATACCGCAGCACCTTGGTCGGCGGCACGTGGTGCTGCCACTTCCAGCGCGCTTCGTCTCGCAAGATGTATGCGGAGCGCGGCGCCAGTTCGAGCGAGAACGCCTCCGCCTTCTTCTCCGGCTCCCATGGATAGGGGCGAAAGCGCAAGCGCGCCGCGCCCGCCAGCGAGATGCCCACCACCAGCTCGAAATCCGGCACGTCGCGATGCCAGCCCAGCGGTGTGCCGGGCTGGTATTCGGCGACCAGCCCTTGCACGAATTGTTCGGGGCGGACGCCGGCCCAGGCCGCTGCCCGAACGCGCAGCGGCGTCAAGAATTCGGGAATGGGCGGCGCCGGTTTGGATTGCTGGTGAGTGAAGTCATACGAAGAGCCGAAGTTCACCGTGCGCCGTCGCGCGGTGTATTGCCGGTACTGCGATTCTTTCAGCGGCAGCAGTCGAATCTCCGACAGCAACTGTTGCTCTTCCTCGGGCGCGATGAAGTCCTCGCGGTAGATCAACCCCGTCGGGAGCGCCGGCGGGAAAAACTCGGCTTGCTTCATGAGCTCATGGTAGGTCCACGCTCGCGAAACTCACAACTGGGGACATGCGAGGAACCCGCGGAGGGCGGCGGCGTTGCCTTTAGTGATTTGCAACAACTGGAGCCATCATGTGTCCATCCCGTAGCACCACCCCGGGTGGCAATCCCGGAAAGGCCGGTCCCAAAGGCGCGTTGGGGTTGCCCGCCGCGCGCAACAAGAAGCGCGGTCGGAACGAAGACAGGAACGAGCAGCGCAACTTCGTGCAGCTGAGCGACAAGGAGCGAAAGAAAAGCCGCCGCGACGGCGAAAACTAGTCGTCGTCAGCGGCGGCGTCATCGAAGTCCGTTACATCAGCTCGCTGGTCTCCATCGTCAGCAGCGTGTACCAGTTACGGACTTTGGTGAGATGCACGGCCTCTTCATCGAGCGCCTGCTTGAAGCGGTTCGCCATGTCGTCGTGACCCATCTCGCGAGCCATGGTCATGAGGTCTTCCCAACCTTCATTGTCGATCAGCTCGGCGGCCAGCGCGGCATGCAATGTCTGAGCGAGCGTGGTGCGGGGATCGCTCACTGCTTGCAACAGCCCCGCGCTTTCCACGCCGACCAGATCCGCGCAAGGCGTCTGTGCAGTCGGGTCGGCGCCCAATGTTTCCATGCATTCCTTGATCAGCAATGCATGGCGCGCCTCGGAATTGCGGATCTCCAGCAACTCTTCGGCGGGGACCTTGCTGATATCGCCCTTGCTCGCCAGGGCCTTCGCGTAGACGGCATCATACAGCCGCGTGCCGCCGCGTTCGAAAGCGAGGCGCTCCGACAGCTTGTCGATGAAGACCTGCGGGCGTCGACCGGTCAGCATTTTGGCGCCGCTCTTGGCCGCTCCCTTGAGGGTGGCCGGAGCAGGCACGGAGCCGAGCGGGTCGGCCATAGCAATGTATTCCTGGCGCATCGCAGATAGCGCCTGCCCGTCGGCTTCATCGCTTGTACCCGCAGGCATATCCATTTCGAGCAGCTGCGTGCCCTCCAACATTTCCTGAGCGTGCTCGGGCGACATCTGCAGGCCGGTGCGATTGATCCCCAAGCGGGTCGCGTCGGTGGAATTGCGCATGAGATTTCTCCAGTCGTATTCGTTGATAAGGTTCGAGCGCGACGTTACGCCGCCCGCACTTGCGCGCGGGTCAGCACCTCGGTCCCGGGCCGCCACGTGTATCCGGCGGCAACGGTCTCCGAGGGCGAACCCTCCGAATTCATGTGGTTGCGATATTCGATCGAGCGCTGCGGCTCCTGCTCCAGTCCGACGAAGTCGTGACCGCTGGGTCGCAGATCCACTTCCTGCGCCAGCGTGGCGCGCACGAACTCGCGCTGGCTCTCGAACTTGACGGGTTCGGGCAGCCGTTCGCCGACGATCTCCTGCGGATCCTGACGCTCGTGCTTTTTGAACAGCTCGGCGACCATGTGGAAGTGGCCGAGCTCGTAACTGAGCATGCGCTCCCACATCGCCTTGATGCGCGGGTTCGGCTCCTGTTGCACACAGCTGTAATAAAGGTAAGCCTCCATCGCTTCGTGCAACAGCCAGTTCTCCAGCAGCGATTGCGACGGATCGAGCAGCGATTCGTACTGCGTGACGTGCTGTTCCTCGATCGACGCGATCTCTGCATACAACTGGCGGGCCACCGGGTCGGCGAACAGCGGACCGATATTCATATAGTAGTCGTGCGTCTGATGCTCGGAGGCGGTCAGGGTCAGCGCATTGAGCTTGGTCAACGGCGCCGCGGTCTTGCGATCGAACGGCCGCCGCAGGTCGTTCTCGGGTGCGCGATGTTCCACCACGGTCGGTCGGCCAGGGAGCACATCCGTGTAGCTTTGCAGGATGTTGTTCGAGTCCTTGCCTTCGAGCCGATCGAGCAGCGCCGAGTAGCGATACATGTGATCGAAGTCTTCCAGCAGACCGAAGCGATACACCTGCGCGAGATAAGGATCGGGCTCCTGCTGGGCCAGGGCCGCGGTGATTTCGATCGCCACCTGTTCGTAGCCGATCGTTGTTTCCAAAGGAGAATGATCGGCGCCGAGCAGCCAGTTCACCATGGTGGCCTGGTGCTGCTCGACGCGCCGGATCTCGGCCAGCGGCCGGCGGAATTCGAGGTTGAAGCGCGCGGCGGCATGAGAGAATCGCAGCGCCTCGGTTTCGATGCCGTTCATCAAAATGACACGCACGCGCGTGAAGGCGTCGTCATCGAGCTTGCTGATCGGTTTTCCGGCCAGTTCGCGCCAGGTGAAGCGTTGTTGATTGAGCGGAGTGCCGCGATCTTCGAACAGTGCCAGGGTCATGATGTAATCCTTCCATTAGAGGAGGGGGCCGAAGGCCCGCCCGAGTGAATCGAGTAGAGGAGATTGAACTGCTGGTGGTTGGATCTGTTCCAACCCAATCATTACAAATGGTCGGGCCACGCGGCTCATGCCCGCACCGGCCCGCCCGGCAGCGCCGTGATGACACGGTGAGCTGCGCTTTCGAACTCGTTGACATCGTGCGAGCTCATTATGCGAACGGCTTTGCCATGGTTCCGCTTGAGATCGCGCAGCCGCTGTTGGTTCGCCAACCGCGAACGCCGGTCTTGTTCCATCATCCATTGATAAAAACGCAGGCCGGGCGTGCAGCGGGGATGCGCCAGATCCATCTCGGCGTGATAGAAGTAAGCGTCGCCGGCTTGTAGGATCCAGCTACCGCCGGTTCTTTCGACGGCCACACCGGCGTGTCCCAGCGTGTGACCGAGCAGCGGCACCAGGAGAATCTCCGGCGGCACGCCCTGCAGCTGGCGCACGCATTCGAAGTCGTACCATTTTTCTCCACTCATCGCGGGATACACCGTCCAGTTGTGGCGGGTCGACCACTGCTGAGGACGGTATCGCATGCGATCTAACAAGCTGCGCTGCGCTTCGGCCACCTCGCGTTCCTTGCTCAGCATGTGCACGCGGGCATGCGGAAAATCGTCGAGACCGCCGGCGTGATCAAAATCCAGGTGTGTAAGTACGATGTGACGCACGTCGCGCGGGTCGAAGCCGAGTGCAGCGATCTGCCGGACGGCGGTGAACTCTTCGCGAAACTCCGGCGCCAGCAGCGTCAGGAAAAATCGGCTGAGTCGCGAGTGCGGATCGGCCGCGTCGCGCAAACCGAAGCCGGTGTCGATGAGCACGAGGCAATCGTTTGTTTCCACCAGCATGCAGTGACACGTGAGTCGACCTCGCAAACTCGTGGAATGACCGTCCATGAGCGCGCCGCCGAGGGGGCAGCTGGAAATGCAATTCAAATGATGGATGCGCATTGCGGTCGCTGCCCCGATTGCGAGCGTGTTCCTCGCCAATGCCGCGCCCGAGCGAAGCGTTCCATGTTCGTGCGCATCCTCGCGCGGCTGTGATACGTTTGCTGAAGGATCGTCAGTGGGAAACAGTTGCGCATCCTATGTAAATGCGAGGGTGGAAAATACCGGATAGTTTGTTTATGCAATCGCGACCTGAACGTCGCGGCACGCGTTCGCCGACGTCGAGCAACCGAGGAGCCGGTCGTGAGTATGAATCCCGCTGCTATAGATTCCTGGACCGACGCTCGAGCGCCGCGCCCCGCCAATGCAACACTCATGGAACAGGCGTCGCCCTTCGGGCTCGGTCGTCTGCTCGGCGAGTGCGCGCCGATGCGAGAGCTGTTTCAACGTTTGAAACGAGTGGCGCCGACGGGTGTGAGCGTCCTGTTGACGGGTGAAAGCGGCACGGGAAAGGAATTGGTGGCGGAGACCATTCATTCCTTGAGCACGGGACGGGATCAGCCGTTCGTCGCGGTGAACTGCGGCGCCATTCCGGCCACGCTGGTCGAAGCGGAGCTGTTCGGTTACGAGCGGGGCAGTTTCACCGGAGCGATGCGTTCACAGGCGGGATACTTCGAGCGCGCTGGCCGCGGCACCTTGTTCCTGGACGAAGCGGGCGAGATGCCACTCGACATGCAGGTGAAGCTGCTGCGTGCGTTGGAGTCGAGACGTTTCTATCGGGTCGGGGGCGATCGAGACATTCCGTTGCAGGCAAGGGTGATCGCTGCGACCAATCGTCCGCTTGCGGACGCGCTTGCGGAGAATAAGTTCCGCGCCGATCTGCTGTATCGACTTGCGGTGTTTCATTTGCACATCCCGCCGTTGCGCCGGAGGGGAGACGACGTATATCTGCTCGCACGAACTTTCCTGGATCGGTTGAATGAAGCCGAAGGCGCAAACAAGGAGTTTTCGGCTGATTCGCTGCGCTATCTGCAAGAGCACAGCTGGCCCGGAAATGTGCGAGAGCTCTACAACACCGTGCAGCGCGCCTTTATCCTGGCGGACGATGAGATCGATCTGCGAGGCGCATCCGAGTACGGCACCGACATTGCCGAGCCGAGCCTGACGGTCGATGCCGATGTGACATTCCGTCAAGGCATGTCGCTGTCGGACATCGAGCGGGCCGTGATAAAGGAAACGTTGCGACGCTGTGCTGGAAACAAGACCCGGACCGCGGCAGTGCTGGGCATCAGCGTCAAGACGCTGTACAACCGATTGAACGAGTATCGCGCGCTGGACTGAACACGCTCGATTGAGTCAATGCACCTGGTGCGCGAGCTCGCTGCGTACCCGCTCGATGACGGTGCTCCAGTCTGCCTCCCGAGGCTGACGGAACAGTCGCATCGTCGGATACCATGGCGAATCTTCTCGCCCCAGCATCCAACGCCAGTCGGCATGGTAGGGCAGCAGCAGCCACACCGGCAGTCCGAGCGCGCCTGCCAGGTGCGCCGTCATTGTGTCCACGGTGATGATCAGATCGAGCAGTTGCATGCGCGCAGCCATCTCTGCGATGTCTCGCGATGCAATCGGCGCTGCGGGCAGCGCGCAGGTCGCTGGCGGATACTGCAAACTGAACCAGCGAACGTGAGTCAACGAAACCCATGGCTGCAAGGCCGTGCCGGGCAGAGATCGTTTCGGATCCCATTCGCCGGCTGACCAGCACACTCCGATGCGCCGCCGGCGTCCCGTCGGCATGGCCCGGGTCGGTACATATATATAGGGCATCGGGCCAGGCAGCTCGTTGACATCCAGTCGCAGGGCGTGCGGCAGCTCCATGATTTCGATGTCGACGTCATAATCCAGATCCGGGTTGCCATCATGCAAAGGCAGCAGCCGGTCGATGCCGCGCACCGTTTGTAACAGCTTGAGCAGCGGTGGTTGTGCCCACAGGGTAGTTTCGGATGCGCGCAAGCGCGGGTGAGCGAGCAATCTCACGAACTGCAGAGTGTCGCCGAGGCCGTGATAACAGCGCACGAATACGCGTCGACCTTCCAGCGGCGTGCCATCCCATACGAACTGTTCGTGACGCGGCCGATGAGTGCACACTTCGCCGGACTGCGTGCGCTCAGCCAGAATGCGGTCACAGATTGCCCATGCGGACGCGAAGTCGCCCCGGAGCATGGCGTCGATCCACGCATCCATGGCGGGTCACCATAGAAATGAATGACCATGGCCGCCGGACGGCAGCCCCAGATGTTGGGCCAGGGTCGCGCCCATATCCGCGAAGCTGTCCCGCCGGCCCAAGGAGCGCCGGCTTCGTTGCCCAGACGGCCCGAACGCGAGCACGGGCACGCACTCTCGCGTGTGGTCCGAACCGCTCCAGGTCGGATCGCAACCATGGTCGCCCGTGATGATGGCAAGGTCGCCCTCGTCCAGCTGCTGCAGAAATTCCGGCAGACGTGCGTCGAAGGCTTCCAAAGCGGCGGCGTAGCCCGGCACATCGCGACGGTGGCCGTACAGCGTGTCGAAGTCGACCAGGTTGACGAGCATCAAGCCGCCGTTGCCAAGGCGGCTCACGGCGTCGACCGCTTGGTCGAACACGGCGTCGTTATCTTCGCCCTTGAGCTCGCGGCCGGTGGCGGAGTGACAGAACAGATCGCCAATCTTGCCCACCGAGATCACGTCGCGACCTTGGTCCTGGGCGCGACTGAGCAACGTCGGGAACGGCGGGGGCACACCATAGTCGCGACGATTCGAAGTCCGTTGATAACCGCGCTCGGTAGTGATGAACGGGCGGGCGATGACTCTGCCGACCCGCATTTCGTCGAGCAGCTCACGCGCAATCTCGCAGGTTCGATACAGACGCTGCAGTCCAAAGGCCTGCTCGTGGGCCGCAATTTGAAACACGCTGTCCGCCGAGGTGTAGCAGATCGGCCAGCCGGTGCGCAGATGTTCATCGCCAAGCTCGGCGATGATTTGCGTTCCGGACGCATGTTTGTTGCCGAGCACGCCATCGAAGTCGGCGCGCTCGCACAGCTCGTCGATCAGCGCTCGCGGGAAGCATGGCTCGGTGCGTGGGAAGTAGGCCCATTCGAACTCCACCGGACTGCCGGCGATTTCCCAATGGCCCGATTGCGAATCCTTGCCCGTGGAAACCTCCGCCGCCGCGCCCGCATGGCCATGAAGCCAGGCCGACACGTCGAGGCCCGGCGCTGTCGAGCCCGTGGCAGCACGACAGCATTCTCCCAAGCCCAACGAGCTGAGATTTGGCAGCTTCAATGCGCCGTGACGCACGCCACTGCGATCTGCATCTCCGTGGGCGCAACGCTGCGCGATGTGACCTAACGTATCAGCGCCGCTGTCGCCGAAGGTGTCGGCGTCGGGCGCACCGCCCACTCCCAGAGAGTCGAGCACGATAATGAAAGCGCGGCTCATGCGACTGCCACTCGATTGGTTGATGGCTTGCTGCTCGTGGCCGGTGCGTACCGCTCCACCATGGTGGCGCAGAACTCGGCGAATCGTTGCGGCTCGCGCGGCGCACTGGTGTGGTGAGGCATGATGCCCAGATGTTCGGGCGTGAAGCAGAAGGTGACGGTCACGTCGAAGTCCTGCAGCGCCTCCATCTGGCGATCGAACCATGCGAGCGCGTTGGGCCGGAAACTGTCGGCCCACGACAGGCCGGTGCGTAAGTGCCGCACACCCAGTCGCTTCAACCAGGTCACCGCCGGCTCGAGCCGGTGATCTTCGAAGTGAAACCACTGGCAGATGCCCATGGCCGGCGTGTACCGTGCGAAACGCTCCAGCGCCTGCTTCGGAGTGCCGTCCTCCTTCAGCAGGCCCATATAAAAGTGTCGGTAGTACGAGGAGCCTTCGGCCTCGCGATGGCGCGTAGTGGCTGGCCAGGCGCGCGGCAGATCGTACAGGCTGTACCAATGGATGCGCGGCGCGTTGCCGATCAACAGCGCTGCGGTTCGATCCACTCCCCAGGCCTGCACTTCTTCGGCGCCGAAGCTGGAGACACCGACTTCGCTGACCCACACCGGCAGATGTGTCGCGGCCTGGATTTCCGCGATCTTTTGCGGCCATTCATCGATGCACCACAAATTCCAGTCGAGCGGAAAGCCGTGCACCGCCACGATATCGAGATGATCGAGCACGCCTCGCCTCGCCAGATTGTGCAGAAACGAGGCGTCTATGGGCGACATTCCGCCCAGCACGCGCGGCAGGTTTGGATTCGCGGCGCCGATCGCTCGCCCAGCGAGCGCCGCCATTTCGGCGAAGCGCGACCAATCGGGATCGACCTCCGGATCCCAGTGCGACTTGTTGTTCGGCTCGTTCCAGATCATCGCGGCTTCGATCATGTGCGTACCTCGACTCTCGCCGACTCGCGGCTCGGGGCTTTGGATGCGTCGGACTCCACGGCGTCGCTCTCGCTGAGCATGAGCATGGCGGCGCGATAGCCTTGCAAGGTGCCGACATCGACGTAGGCTTCGCCCGCTTTGATGCCGAGGGCGCGGCCGCCGCCCGCGAGATACGCGTTGATCAAGGTGCCAAAATATTCGTCGCGCTGGTTACGTTGCTGCCAGAGGTTATGCAGTTCGTGCAGCACCGCGCCAGGCATTTTGAAAGCGCCCCAGATCCAGTGTGTGCCGGGGTCGTGTTGTTTCACCTTGATTTCGGTCACGTGCAACTCATCGTCCGCCAGCATCACGGCGTCGAACTGCTCCGGGCGCTCGACCGGGAACAATAGAAAAGACAAGGCGTCGTCCGGCAGTGCCGCCAGTCCATGGTCGGGGAACCAGATCGTGTCCGGCAACCCAATGGCGACGGTATCGTTGCGGGCCACTAGTGCGCGGGCTCGAAACACCGCGTCACACAATCCAGCGGGCTGGGGTTGCACGACATAGGCGAGATCGGCGCTGCCGAACTGACCGCCGAAGTACTCCAGAATGTCGGACTTGCCGGCGCCAATGACGAAACAGATCTTGTCGGCGCCGCCCCGGATCATGCGCTCCAGCAGGTATTCGCTGACGGCGCAAGGCCGCTGCGTGTCATGCAGGGTGCGCGAGCCCACCGGCAGCAGCTCTTTCGAGAAAGCCAATGGCTGAATGCGGCTGCCACGACCCGCCGCTGGAACGATGCCCCACATGCTCATGGTCTCGCTGCACCGAACGGTTGAACGGGTGGATGCATCGTCAGCGGGCGCGAGGGCGAGCGAAGCTCTTCCAGGTAGTGGATGAGCTGCTTGGCCCGGTGCAGGCTGGTGTGCTCGTCCAGAGTGCGTTCGCGCGCGGCGCGCCCGATGGCGCGCAATTCGGCATCGCTTCTATCCAGGGCAGCCAACGCGTCGGCGGTGTAGCGCGCCACCAGGATCTGCTCGCCGGGCGTGTAGAAATCGTCCAGGCCGCACCATTCGTCGGAGAGCACGGCGGCTCCGCAAGCCGCGGCCTCGAACAGCCGGCCGGACGGACACCAGCCCATGCGGGCCATGGGCTCGCGAGTGACATTCAGTGTGAGCCGCGACGACGAGAAGAACGCGGCGTGTTCCTGCGGCGGCAGGTGATGTACGAAATAAACGTTGTTGCTCCAGGGAAAGTGCTCCGGATATTGCGCGCCGCCGATCAGGAATTTCTGATCGGGACGCAGGCGGGCCGGCGCCACGAACAGCTCTTCGAGCATCGCTTGCCGGTCGGCGGAGTACGTGCCCAGCCACGACAGCACGGCTTCGTAGCGCGAGGTTGGGGCGACCGGTTGATGAACGTCGGGATCGGCGTGGCCGTAGAGCGCGCGCACTCGATGAGCGCACAGATCGCTTCGCAGAGCTTCGAGCGCCGCGCCGCCCGTGTAACTCAGCACCAGGTCGAAGTCACCGAGTCCGCGCCAGGGAATGTAGGGAACCTGCTTGCCCGCGCGCAATGCATCCAGCGTGACCGGCGTATCCAGGTCATAGAACACGGCGAGCGGATGTTGCGCGTCCAGGATGGCGTCGGTTGCGGCCTGGGCATCGAAGCAATACGAGGACACGATGGCCGTATCGCAGCTGGCCAGCTCGCGTCGCACGCGTCCCTCGATGGTGGACCAGTCCGGATACAGCACCAGCTTGCTGTCGCCGAGCGAGTCTGGCAGCGCTGGCCAGTCGCGGCTGCTGGCGTAGTAGGAAACATCGCGTTCGAAAAAGATGAACTCGTGGCCGAGTTGCGCCAATGCCTTACACAGGCCTCGCCACAGCGTCGCGTGGCCGTTGCCCCACGAAGAGCTGATGGTCAGACCGAAGATCGCGATTCTCATAAAGGTGCCCGCAGGTTGATGCCATCGATGCGTGGGCCCCAGTCGCTCAGGCTCACGCGACTCATGGACGCAGGGCTGATCGCCAGTCGCGCATAGGCCTCGATCGGCGCTTGCAGCCAGTGTAGCAGCGTGGCGCGAATCACTTCGGCGTGACTGACCATGACCATCGGACGACCTGGAAATTTCTGCCGCAGCCGATGCAGTAAGTCCAGCACGCGCGCCTGCACGTCGCTGATCCGCTCGCCCGCCGGCGTTGCAGCTGCCTCGCGCTGCTCGTTCCATCGCCGCCAGTCTGGATCCCGGGCGAGCTCGCCGAATGTTTGACCCGACCAGTGGCCAAAGTCCAGTTCGTCGATCGCACCCGAGGTGACCAGCTCGCCCTGACAGCGGGCGGCGATCGCGCCGGCGGTCTGCTGCGCACGGCGACGCGGGCTGACCACGATCAATGTTTCCTGTTGGGGCTGGAGCACGCGCGCCATGGCTTCGGCTTCCCGTAGTCCGATCTCGGCAAGCGGTGCATCGACGGTGCGTCCGAAGAGCATCTCATCCATGCGCTCGCACGTGGCGTGGCGTACGAGCACGAGCTCGTTGATCATGACTCTGTTCCTGAGGCGGTTGGCCGGCGATGAAGTCCAGGGTCAGCTGGCGGGCGACGTGATCGGTGAACTGTTGCGGCGGCGACTTCATGAAATAACTCGACGGTCCTGTCAGTGCGCCACCTACGCCGCGGTCCAGCGCCAGCTGCGCGCAGCGCACGGCGTCGATCACCACGCCGGCCGAGTTCGGAGAGTCCCACACCTCCAGCTTGAGCTCCACGTTCAGCGGCGAGCCGCCGAACGCCGTGCCCTCCATACGAATGTAGGCCCACTTGCGGTCGCTCAACCATTCCACGTGATCGCTGGGGCCGACGTGAATGGCGCCGGGCGGCACGTCGATCTGGCTGGTGACCGAGCGCGTCTTGGAGAGTTTTTTGGACACCAGGCGCTCGCGCTCCAGCATGTTCTTGAAATCGGCGTTGCCGCCGAAGTTGAGCTGATAGGTGTGGTCCAGACTCACGCCACGCTCGCGAAACAGATTGGCGAGCACCCGATGCACGATGGTGGCGCCCACCTGGCTCTTGATGTCGTCGCCCACCAGGGGCAGGCGCGCCACCTCGAAGCGCCGCCGCCAGTCCGCATCGGAAGCGATGAACACTGGAATGCAGTTGACGAAAGCACAGCCTGCCTCGAGCGCGCGCAAGGCATACCACTCGGTGGCACGTTGCGATCCCACCGGCAGGTAGGACACGAGGACTTGCGTGCCACTGTCTCGTAACACCTTCACGACGTCGCACTCGGCTGCGTCCGATTCGATCAGCTCGTCTTCCAGATACATGCCGATGCCATCGAGCGTGCGGCCACGCGCGACTTTGACGCCGAGCGGAGGCAACGACGCGAACACCCTCGTGTTGTTGGGAGGGGCGAGCAGCGCTTCCGACAGATCTTTGCCGACCTTCTGAGCGGTGATGTCGAACGCCGAAGTGATTCGCACGTCACGCACGTGATAAGGACCGACGCGCGGATGCATCAGTCCTGGGATCACGGCGTCGTCGGCGGCGTCGCGGTAATAATGCAGGCCCTGCACGAAAGAGGAGGCGCAGTTGCCGGCGCCGACGATGCCCACGTTCACTGTTGTTGCGTTCAATGCCGTCTCCGGTGCGATGGATCGCGAACAGGCTGATGCACGAAGCATGCAAACGAACAAAGAAGCGCGCGCGCTGGTAGCAAGTGCCACTTCGCGTCGGTATATCGCCTGCCAATCGGGGCGCATACATCGGTAACGTCTGCCCACCTCGGTAACTTTTATTCCCGATGGATGCGAGCTTCTGCTGATTTTCCCCTGCTGCCGCGTTCACGAAGTGGCGGCACGCTTGTTGCTACTTACCTTGCATCTGGCTCAGCACAGTCGTGAGCCCTTACTGACAGCTGGCGAGGAGTACGTGGTGGCAAAGCTTTGGACATCGAACAATTCGATCGCCGGCAAAACGGTACTGGTGACGGGCGGGGCGGGCTTCATCGGTTCGCATGTGGCGAACCTGCTGGCGGAAAACGGCGCGCGTGTGCGCGTGGTGGATGCGCTCGACGCGCAGGTGCACGGCGAGGAGCCGGGCTTTCCTTCACATCTGCACGCCGATGTGGAGCGCATCGAAGGCGATATTCGCAATCGTGACACCTTGCGCTCGGCGCTCGCGGGCGTGTCGCATGTATGTCA
The DNA here is from genome assembly GCF_016801985.1 of Steroidobacter gossypii. Classification (GTDB taxonomy): domain Bacteria; phylum Pseudomonadota; class Gammaproteobacteria; order Steroidobacterales; family Steroidobacteraceae; genus Steroidobacter; species Steroidobacter gossypii. The sequence goes on from NZ_JAEVLS010000006.1 coordinate 332,778, forward strand.
TCTGGCGGCCGCGGTGGGCGTCGGTCAAAGCATGTACGAGATCGAGCGTTACGTCGATGTGAACAATCGCGGTACAGCGCTGCTGCTCGAGGCATTGATCGATCATCCGTTGGAGCGGCTGGTGGTGGCCTCGAGCATGAGCGTTTATGGCGAAGGCCTGTATAGAGCGCGCAACCCCGGAGGCGGCGCGGATTATTGCGAGCCGTCACTGCGATCGCGTGAACAGCTGGGCCGCGGCGAGTGGGAGATTCAATCGGAACACGGCACGCTGGTGCCGGTCGCGACGCCGGAAACCAAACATGTCGCACCGGCATCGGTGTATGCGCTGTCCAAGTACGATCAGGAGCAAATGTGCCTGATGTGCGGGGCTGCCTACGGCGTGCCGACGGTAGCGCTGCGTTTCTTCAATGCCTACGGCCCGTATCAGGCCTTGTCGAATCCATATACCGGCGTGCTGGCGATCTTTGCGTCCCGTTGTCTCAATGGCAATCCGCCGCTGATCTTTGAAGACGGCTTGCAACGACGCGACTTCGTCAGCGTGCGCGATGTCGCGCAAGCTTGTCAGCTGGCGCTGACCACCTCCGCGGTGGGCGAAATCTTCAACGTAGGCTCCGGCGAACCGCGCACCGTGCTGGACGTCGCCACCAGCGTGATCGACGCGGTGAATGCTCGCGTCGAGCCGAAAGTCACTGGCAAGTACCGCTGCGGCGACATCCGCCACTGCTTCGCCGATATCTCCAAGGCCGAACGGATGCTGGGCTATCAGCCGAAGGTAAAATTCGAGGAGGGCCTGCTGGAGCTGTCCGAGTGGCTGGCCGGCACATCGGCGAACGACAATTTCATGCGGGCCAGCGCCGAGCTGGATCGCCGAGGGCTGACGCTGTGAGTACCGGCGCAAACGGTCGAACCTGCAGCGTCCTGATCACCGGCGGCGCCGGCTTTGTAGGCGTCAACCTGGCGGCTCACTGGCTGGAGGCCGGCGAGCGGGTGCGCATTCTGGATTCTTTGATCCGTCCGGGCAGTGAACGCAACCTCGAATGGTTGCAGCAACATTATGGGGACCACATCGACTTCGTGCAGGCCGATGTGAGAAGTGCGCAGGCCGTGGCCGCAGCCATGCAAGGGGTCGAGCACGTAGTCCATCTCGCCGCGCAGGTCGCCGTCACCAGCAGCCTGACCAATCCGATCTTCGATTTCGATGTCAACGCGCTGGGCACATTGAATGTGCTGGAGGCGGCTCGGCGCAGCGCGCGCGCGCCGTCATTGATTTTTACCTCCACGAATAAGGTGTATGGCGGACTCGAGGATCTGCGCCTGCGCGCCGAAGGTCAGCGCTACATGCCGCTCACCGAGCGGGTCCGGACGCGTGGTATCGATGAATCGCGCGGCCTGGACTTTCACAGTCCCTACGGCTGCTCGAAGGGCGCCGCCGAGCAGTACGTGCTCGACTACTCGCGCAGCTTCGGCCTGAGAACAACTGTGTTTCGTATGAGTTGTATCTATGGCCCGCACCAGAACGGCAACGAGGATCAGGGCTGGGTGGCTCACATGATCCGCAAGGCGCTGGCGCGGGAGCCGATTACGATTTATGGCGACGGCAAACAGGTGCGCGACGTGCTGTTCGTCGACGACCTGGTCGATGCGTTCGCCAAAGCGCGGCACGACATCGACAAGCTGTCGGGGCGGGCGTTCAACATCGGCGGAGGCGCGGGCAACACCGTCAGCCTGCTGGAGCTGATCCGTCAGCTGGAGCAGCTGCTCGACCGGCGGGTCGCGCTCTCCTTCGACGCCTGGCGCCTGGGTGATCAACGTTATTACGTATCGGACACCAGCCGATACCAGGCAGCGACCGGATGGCGGCCGCGCATGGCGGTGGCCCGAGGCATACAAGCGCTCTGCGACTGGCTGGTGACGGCCGAGCCGCAGCTTTCCTACAGGCACATCGCTGCGTCCGCCGTGGCCCGGGACGACCGGCGGCTGGGAGTGTCTGGATGAGAGAGCGATCATGAGCGCCATACAACATGCCGCCACCTTGGTGCGGCCGATGACCACGCGAGTGCGTGAGATCGAAATCCCAGAGCCTGCCGCCAACGAAGTGCGCGTGCGCTTACAAGGCTGCGGAATCTGCGCCTCGGGCTTGCCGGTGTGGGAGGGACGTGACTGGTTCAAATATCCGCTCGAGGCTGGCTCGCCCGGGCATGAAGGCTGGGGGCTGGTGGATGCGGTCGGCCCGGGGATCGACGACATCGAGGTAGGCCAGCGTGTTGCGATGATGTCGGGTCACGCGTACGCCGAATATGACATTGCTTCGCGCGACTGCGTGGTGCCGCTACCGGAAGAGCTGGACGATGAGCCGTTTCCGGGCGAGCCGTTCGGCTGCGCCATGAATATCTTCGATCGCAGCGACATTCACAGCGGCCACAACGTGGCGGTGGTCGGCGGTGGTTTCCTCGGCTTGTTGTTGACGCAGCTCGCCGCCGACGCCGGAGCGCACGTGGTGGTGCTGTCGCATCGCGAGTTCGCATTGCAGTTGGCGCTCACCATGGATGCAGAAGATACGATTGCAACTCAGGACGACGGCCACGACGCCGAGCGCGCGCTGCAGCTCACCGGCGGGCGAGGATTCGATCGCGTCATCGAAGTGGCCGGACTGCAGTCGGCCCTGGATCTTGCGAGTGAGATCACCGCCGAGCACGCGCGACTCATCATCGCCGGATATCACCAGGACGGCCCGCGCCAGGTGAACATGCAGCAGTGGAACTGGCGCGGTCTCGACGTGATCAATGCGCACGAGCGCACCATGGACCGCTACGTCAGCGGAGTGCAGAAGGCCATTCAGGCGGCGCTCGAGGGCCGACTCGATCCGTTCCCGTTGCTGACGCATACAGTGTCCCTCGGCGCCATGGATCAAGGTTTCAGACTGATGCGCGAGCGGCCGGAAGGTTTCGTCAAGGCGTTGATGTTGAACGAGAGGCCGTTGTGAGCGCGCGCTTGGAAACGCCGGCCAGCGCCCTGCGCCAGGTCGCGCCATTGATCGCTTCACCGCCACGCGTTGCATTCGTGGGGCTGGGCTGGATCGGTCGTAAGCGGCTCGATGCCGCGGCGGCCGAGAGCGATCTGATCGAGGTTGCTGCGCTGGTGGACAGCGATGTTGGGCGCTTGCAGGCCGCGGCGAGGGAGTATCCGGAAGCGGCACCGTGCTCGACCATCGAGGACGTACTGGACGAGGGCGTCGACGCAGTCGTGATTGCAACTCCCAATGGCTTGCACGCGAGGCAGGCGATTGCCTGCCTGGAGCGCGGGCTGCCGGTGTTCTGCCAGAAACCTCTCGCTACCACGCTCGCCGATGTGCAACGGGTGATCGCGGCGGCACGGGCTGCGGATCGTTTGCTCGGCATCGATTTTTGTTATCGGCACATCAGCGGCATGTCCGAGCTGCGCCGGCGAGTTCTGTCCGGCGCCATCGGCGACATCGTCGCCGTCGACCTGTGTTTCCACAACGCCTACGGGCCCGATAAATCCTGGTGCCAGGATCGCTTGCTGGCGGGCGGCGGATGCCTCCTCGATCTGGGGGTGCACCTGCTGGATCTGTCTTTGTGGGTGCAAGGCATGCCGCCCACCGAGCGGGTTCGAAGCCGTTTGTTTGCGCAGGGGGAGCCCGTGCAGGGAGCCAGCGGGCCGCTGGAAGATCTGGCGTATGCCGAGTTCATCCAGGCGAACGGGGCCATCGTTCGCCTGGCGTGCTCATGGCATGCACAGATCGGCCAGCCCGCGCAGATATGCATGTCGTTGTCTGGTACGCGCGGCGGGGCCTCGTGGACCAATGTCGACGGCTCGTTCTATGACTTCGATACCCAAATGTTTGTTGGCACGAATCGCGAGCTGCTCGGCGCCTCGCGAGATGACTGGGGGTCGCGTGCGTTATGCGTCTGGCTGGCGCAACTGCGAGAAAGCAATCGATTCGATGCCGAGGCGGAGCACATCGTGCGCAGCGCTGCCCTCATCGACGAGGTGTACGCCGCATGAAGGTGCTGATGACAGCCGATTCGGTCGGCGGCGTGTGGACCTATGCGCTGGATCTGTGCGCGGCGTTGCATGAATTCCATGTTTGTTTTGTCTTGGTCACCATGGGGCCGCGCCCCTCCAACGAGCAGCGCGCAGCGGCTCGGACTCTGCCCAACGTAGAGCTGGTGGAGTCGGACTTCCGCTTGGAATGGATGGAGGACCCCTGGTCCGATGTGACTGCCGCGGGCGACTTTTTGCTGGAACTGGCGAGCGCCAAGGCTGTCGATCTCGTTCACTTGAATGGCTACACCCATGCAGCGCTGGCTTGGCGGCACCCAGTGGTCTGCGTGGCGCACTCGTGCGTGGCCACCTGGTGGCAGGCTGCGCACGGTGTACCGGCGCCAGCGCAGTGGGATGTGTACCGGAGTCATGTCGCTCGCGGTTTGAACTCCGCTGACGCCGTTGTCGCGCCGACATTTGCGTTCGTGAAGCAGTTGCGCGAGTGCTACGAGTTCGATCGACCCGTTCGGGTCATTCACAACGCCCGGGTGCAAGCCGCTGAAAGTTCGGCTGCGATGAAAAAGATTCAGGGCGATGCCATCGTGCTCGCTTGCGGTCGCCCGTGGGACGCTTCCAAGAACATGCGCGTGCTCGACGATGCGTCGGCTGGAGCGTCCTGGCCGGCGTATGTCGTGGGCGCAGTCGTTGGGCCCGACGGGCAATCGTTTGCTCCTACGTCGCTCGTATGTCTTGGCGCCCTATCGTCCAAAGAAGTGGAATCGTGGCTGCGTAAAGCGGCGATTTTCGTTCACCCTGCGCTTTACGAACCCTTCGGCTTGGCCGTGCTCGAAGCTGCGTTGGCCGGCTGCGCTCTGGTGCTGGCGGATATCCCCACGCTTCGAGAGCTCTGGAATGGCGCTGCCGAGTTCTTCGATCCGCATGACAGTCGACAGCTGCGCGCCGTGATCGATGAGCTCATCGCACAGCCGACGCGATGCGCATCTCTCGGCGCGGCTGCTCGCGAGCGCGCCACTCGGTATCGCATCGAAGCGACCGGGGCGGCGTACATGGACTTGTACGGAGCGTTGCTTCGTTCCAATGCAAGTGCGCCAGCCTCGGACGACAAGCGAGCCGTGGCATGAAGCTGGTCCTGTTCTATCACTCGTTGATTTCCGACTGGAATCACGGCAATGCTCATTTTCTGCGAGGTGTGGTCAGCGAGTTGCTCGATCGCGGACATCAGGTGGATGTTTACGAGCCCGAGTCCGGCTGGAGTCTGAGCAACTTGCTGGCCGAACGAGGTGAGGCCGCCATCGACGATTTTCACCTCGCGTTTCCCGAGCTGCGCAGCGTCCGATACGACGCAGCGACGCTCGATCTCGACCAGGCGTTGGAAAATGCCGACGCCGTCATTGTTCACGAATGGAACCCGCCGGAGTGGATCTCGTCCATTGGCGAGTGCGCCGGGCGCCTTGGCTGCACAGCGTTGTTCCATGACACGCATCACCGCAGTGTCACTGACGCGGCTACGATGGCATCTATCGACCTGAGCCATTACGACGGCGTGCTGGCGTTCGGCCAGGCCGTCGCGGACCAATATGTCAGGCACGGGTGGGCAGCGCATGCCTGGGTGTGGCACGAAGCCGCGGATTTGAGGCGTTTCAAGCCGATGCCTGCCGCCGAACAGCAGAAGGATCTGGTGTGGATCGGCAACTGGGGCGACGACGAGCGCAGCGCCGAACTGGCGGAATTCTTGATCGAGCCCGTCGGGCAGCTGGCACTGAGTGCGACAGTGCACGGCGTGCGCTATCCCCAACAGGCCTTGACCCTGTTGCAACAGGCAGGCATCGAGTATCGAGGCTGGCTGCCGAACCATCGCGTTCCGGAAACATTTGCGAAGCATCGCTGCACTGTGCACGTCCCTAGGCAGACATATGCCAGGCAACTGCACGGCATTCCCACGATCCGCATGTTCGAAGCGCTGGCATGCGGCATTCCATTGATCAGCGCACCGTGGCAAGACGCCGAGCTGCTGTTCCGTCCGGGCACCGATTATCTCGTCGCCGCGGATGGCAATGAGATGCAACGACATCTCCGCGCCGTGCTGAACGACAGCGAGCTGGCGCAGAGCCTGGTCCGGAACGGCTTGGAAACGATTCGAGCTCGTCACTCCTGCGCGCATCGCGTCGACGAGTTGTTGCACATTCTTACGACGTTGCGGGCGCAGCCGTTGCGCCGTTCCGTTGGCGGAGGGCTGGTATGACTGCAAAAGTGACCATGGCAATGTTTGGCTCCAGCCTGGTGTCGGCGTACTGGAACGGGGCGGCGACCTACTATCGCGGCATGATCCGCGCCCTGAACGAGTGCGGCTTCGACGTTACTTTCTACGAGCCCGACGCATTCGAGCGCCAGCAGCATCGCGACATGGCCGATCCGCCCTGGGCCAAAGTGGTGGTTTATCCAGCCACCCAGCAGGGCCTGCATGCCGCACTCGAACAGGCGCGCGAGGCGGACATCATTGTCAAAGCGAGTGGCGTCGGAGTGTTCGATGAGGAACTGGAGGCGGAAGTGCCGCGACTGCGCCGGGCCTCCAATCTGACCGTGTTCTGGGATGTGGACGCTCCGGCGACGCTGCAGCGCATGCGAGCCGATTCAGCCGATCCGTTTCATTCCCAGGTGCGCAACTACGACCTGGTGCTCACCTACGGCGGCGGCCCGCCAGTCGTGCAGGCTTATGTGAACTTTGGGGCGCGCCGGTGCGTTCCTATCTACAACGCTCTCGACCCAACGACGCATCACCCCGTACCGGCGGAGTCACGTTTCAGTGGCGCGTTGGGTTTTCTAGGCAACCGGTTGCCCGATCGTGAGGCCCGTGTGCACGAATTTTTTCTCAAGCCGGCGTCGCTGCTGCCCCAGCAGACTTTTCTGATGGGCGGATCGGGCTGGGAGAGCAATGTCGCGCTCACCCCGAACATCAATTATGTCGGCCACGTGTACACGCGCGATCACAATGCGTTCAACTGCTCGACCTTGGCGGTGCTGAACATCAATCGCGACAGCATGGCGCAGGTGGGTTATTCGCCGCCCACCCGGGTCTTCGAAGCAGCGGGCGCTGGCGCCTGTTTGGTCTGCGATGCGTGGGAAGGATTGGAGCAGTTTCTGGAGCCCGGCAAGGAAGTGCTGCGTGTGGCGAATGGCGAGGAGGTGGCTGCGGTGTTGCCGCAGCTAACCGAGCAACAGGCGCGCCGCATCGGCGAACGCGCGCGTCGGCGGTTGTTGAACGAGCACACTTACCAGCACCGTGCCCAGCAAGTGTCGGCATTGCTGGTGGAGCAATTGGCCAGCCGCGCCCGGCCGGCCAGATATCACGAGGAGAGGCATCGTGCGGCGCTCTGACGAGATTATTTTCATCGGCCTGTCGATCACTTCGTCCTGGGGCAACGGCCACGCCTCGACCTATCGGTCGCTGCTCCGCGGATTGCATCGGCGCGGCCACAAAGTGCTGTTTCTGGAGCGGGATCAACCCTGGTACGCCAGCAATCGAGACGCGCCGATCCTGCCGTTCTGCCAGTCGCGTTTGTATGCGGACGTGGACGAGCTGCGCAGCCGTTTCACCCCTCGCATTCGCGCAGCTGCGGCGGTGATCGTGGGCTCCTACGTGGACGACGGCAGAAATGTATGCGATTGGGTGCTCGAGCACGCCACCGGCGTTAAGGCGTTCTACGATATCGATACGCCCGTGACCCTGGCCAGGCTTCGCGACGACAGTTGCGAATATCTGGCGGCATCGCAGGTCCCCGACTTCGATCTCATGTTGAGCTTCACGGGCGGGCCGACGTTGCAACGCTTGGAGCGCGATTTCGGAGCGAAATGCGCGCGGCCTTTGTATTGCAGCGTGGATGTCGATCAGCATCAGCCCAAGGACGTGCGGCGGGATATCGAACTGGGCTATCTCGGCACGTACAGCGACGATCGTCAGCCGGCGCTGGAAGAATTGTTGAACGAGCCCGCACGGCGCATGCCCAAGCGCCGCTTCGCTGTGGTCGGCGCGCAGTATCCGCCGCACATTGCCTGGCCGAAGAACGTCCAGCGCATCGATCATATGGCGCCGGGCTCACATGCTCAGTTCTACGGTCGTCAGCGCTTCACGTTGAATCTGACACGCGCCGACATGCGGAAGGCCGGTCACTCGCCGAGCGTGCGGCTTTTCGAAGCAGCGGCCTGCGGTACACCCATCATCTCGGACGAGTGGGTCGGCATCGACGAGGTGCTGGAGCCGGGCAAGGAGATTCTGCTGGCCAGCTCGACCGAGGACGTAACGAGATATCTGGATGAGGTGAGTGACGAACAGGCTCGGCAGATCGCCGTTGCGGCGCGCGAGCGTGTCTGCGCCGAACACAGCAGCGTGCATCGGGCCGAGGAGCTGGAACGTTATCTGAATGCAGCGCGCGGCGGACCGGAGCGTAGGAAGGTCATCGGTCTCGGCGATGCCGAGCGCGCCGTTGCGGCACCCTGAGGGATCCACCATGCCAGTGCAGGCGAGGATTCGACAGCAGATCGCGGAGCTCGGCCCGTGGTTTCATAATCTGCATCTACCGGACGGGACCGAGACGTCGCCCGATCATCCCTTCGGCGATTTTCCCAGCTTCAAGTGGCAGCATGTCGCAGCCGCCGTGCCCGAGGATCTATCCGGCTGGACGGTGCTCGACATTGGTTGCAACGCCGGGTTTTACAGCTTCGAGCTGGCCCGGCGCGGTGCTCAGGTCTTGGGCGTCGATGTGGAACCGATGTATGTGCGCCAGGCGCGCTGGGCGGCTCGCGAGCTAGGCCTCCACGATCGCGTCGATTTCGTCGAAGGAGATGTCTACAGTCTGCTCACGGCGCGACAGCACTACGACCTGGTGTGGTTCACGGGCGTGTTCTATCACCTGCGCTATCCGACGCTGGCGCTCGATCTGGTGCGCCGGGTGACCGATCGACTCATGGCGTTTCAAAGCATGACCATGCCAGGCGAGGCGCGCGATATCGCGCCGCCCGACGTGCAGTTGAATCGTCGCGAGCTGCTGCTCCAGGAAGCCTGGCCGAAGATGGCGTTCGTCGAGCATCGCGTCGCCGACGACCAAAGCAACTGGTGGGTGCCGAATGCGAGCTGCGTGGAAGCATTGTTGCGCTCGGCCGGTTTCGAAGTGGTGTCGCGACCCGAGCACGAGTTCTACATCTGCAAGCCGGTGGCCGTGCCCAAAGAATCCGGTCACGATCTGATGCGAGTGCGAGCGGTGATCGACAGCGCCGGCGTGCACGGCGCTTCGTGAGCGTTACGAGGTCCGCAACATCGTGTGGGCGTAGCGGTCCTTGATCAGACCTTCGCCTTCCAGATGCAGGTAACCCGGATCGAACATGGCCAGGGCTCGCAGTCCGGCGAAGTCATGGATCGCCAACGATTTGCTGCTCATGGACACCAACCCCACGCGCCGCAGTTCCTTGAGCGTGCGATTCACGTGCACGGTGGACAGCGCGACGGTGTCGGCCAGCTCCGACTGCGTGACCGGCAGCTCGCAACCTTCCGGCGTCGCCAGGCCCACCGACTGCAGGCGAACGTAGATCTCGCAAAACAAATGGGCCACGCGCTCCAGCGCGGTCCGCTGCCCGATACTCACCAGCCACTGACGGCCGATCGCCTCTTCGACCAGCGTGTTCCACCAGAACGCGCGCGTCAGCCGCGGATATCTGGACGTGATATCGAGCACAGCTTCGCGAGACAACGTCGTCACCGACGAGGGCGCCAGAGTGCTGATGGTGTGATCCATTTTTTTCAGAATGAACACACGGGCATCGCACATGTCACCGGGCAGGAAGTAGCCGATGATCTGGCGTCGGCCGTCCGGCAGCATCTTGTGCCGGCACGCAAACCCGGAAAGCACCACGGCCACGCCGCTGGCCTGCTCGCCTTCGCGGATCAGATCTTCGTGCGAGCCATAGGACCGCACCGGCCCGGCAGCGTCGTGCAGGGCGCGTTTCTCTTCCTCTGTCAGCTCCGCGAAGTTTTCCAGCTTGCGGATCAACAGGTGAATGAGACTGGTGTCGGGCATGCAGGCGAGTGCTCTCAATTCTTCTACCCGTTTGCTGTCGTTGTCGGTCTAGGTGTTGGAAGTCGTTTCCGAGCGAACGCAGCTGTGCACGGCCTGCAGCAACGCCCGCAGGTTGACCGGCTTTTCGAGCCGGACCACGCCGGTGAATTCTTCCGGCAACACCGAGTCGTCGTAGCCGGTGGCGAAAATCGCCGGCGTGTCGCGTTCGCGCAGTTCGTTCGCCAGGCCGAACGCCAGATCGCCCTGCAGGTTGATATCCAGCACGGCGCAATCGATGGGCTGGGTCCTGGCCAGGCGTCGACCCTGTTCGACATCCGGTGAGGGGCCGATCACCTCGGCGCCGTGTGCACGCAACGTGTTGCAGATTTCATCGGCGATGAAGTAGTCGTCCTCGACCACCAACACGCGCACGCCGTCGAGGGTCACTTGGTCTTGTATGTTTCGCGGAGTTGTCACGGTGGTCTCCTCGGTCAAGCGCGCTGCATGCGCGCAGTGGTGCGTTCATTGATCGGCAGTTCGATCTCACATCGCGCCCCATCCGAGGTGATGGTGAAGCTGGTGACCGCGCCAAGCTCATAAGGCAATACGCGCTCGATCAGCTCTCTGCCGAAGCCGCGTCGCTCCGGCGATGTTTGCGCGACCTGGACGTTGGATTCGATCCAGCGCCAGCGCATCGTCGGTGCAGCGATCGACTCGATGCTCCAGCTCACAGTGAGCCGGCCTTCGGGTGTCATCAGTGCGCCAAACTTCAGCGCATTGGTGGTGAGCTCGTGCAGCGTCAACGCCATCGCCTCGGCGGCGCGCGGCGCCAAGCGCAGCGACGGACCGGCGATGACGACTTGATCTTCGCGGACCGCGTTGGCGGCCAGCTCGGCGCGCACCAGATCTTCGAGCTCCGGGCCCTCTTGTTCATGGAACGTGAGCGCGCCTTGAGTGCGTGCCAGAGCGCTGATGCGCGCTTCCAGGTGAGATGCGAAATCTTCCTGCGACTCGGCGGTGTTGCCCGAGCGGCGAATGATGGAGCGAACCACCGCGAGGACGTTACGAGCCCGGTGTTGCAGCTCCGAGATGTGCGCACGATGCTCGGCGCGACATTCCCGCAGTTCGCCTGCATGCTGCTGGGTTCGCAAGGCGAGGCAACTGGTCCAGGCAAGCGCCGGTAACGAGGCCAACTGTTCGGTGCTCGGGTTCGCGCCGTCACGCCAGAAAAACGCCAGTCCCACGAAGCCCGACTCCTCGCCGATGGGCACTGTCAGCAGCGTCTCGGCCAACAGGCGGCGCCGGGAGGGCAGCTCCACTTCCAGATGCGGCCGGTGCTGCACGATGGCTTCACCGCCGTCGGCGGCCGATGCGATCAGGCGTTGCAGGGCTGTGTTGCCGCTAAGCGTGGCGACCCCGTCGGCGGTCGCAATCAGGCAATGAGTCTGATCGTTGGGTACGGCGCACAGTCCAGTTGCGTTGGCGAGTTCCTGCGCGGCCTCGGTGGTCGCGCGCAGAATCGCATCGATGCCGCTGGCAGACGCGATGCGTCGGAGGCCACGATTGAGTCGGCCGGAGGATTCGAGGTCGGGGGGCTCGACTGAGGTCATTAGAAAGAACTCGACCCATGCGCCTGACGTATTCGCCATACGATAGGCGCAGCGCGCGCGTTCCGCCAGTCAATGGCTGAAGTATTAACCCATGTTAATCACCCGGTTCATCGGTGAGCCGGGCGTCCCAGCGCGGCTGAGGAACTTTGTCGCGCTGATTTCACTTGCGTTGTCGCAACCGCAGAAGGATGAGGCGCGTCATGAAGAACACGGCTGGCATCGGTGTTTTGTTAGGAATATTTGCCAGCTCGCTGTCCCCGACCCTCTCGGCGCAACAGGGACAGCCCACCGACGTAGCGATTCAAGGCTTCATCTACGAGCCGCAACGTTTATCGCCCACCGAAGAGAGAATTCAGTCGCTCACCGTGCCGCAGGGATTTCGCGTACAGCGGTTCGCCGAAGGACTCGACAACCCCCGCATGCTGGCCGTCGCCGAGGACGGCACCGTGTACGTTACACAACGTACGCCCGGCAATCTGGTGATGTTACGAGACACGGACGGCGACGGCATTGCAGATATACAAAAGGTCGTGGTCCGCCAGCGGCAACTGCATGGCATCGCCATTCGCGGCCGTGAAATATTTCTAGCGGATATCAAAGCGATCTACGCCGGCGACATCCTTGCCGATGGCCGCATCGGCCCGCGGCGCATCGTGACCGCCGGTCTGCCGGACGGCGGCCAGCATCCGAATCGCACGCTGGCATTCAGTCCCGAGGGCGAGTTGTTCGTAAGTGTCGGCTCGACTTGTAACGAATGCCGGGAGCCGAATCCGCAGCATGCCACCTTGCAGCGAGTGTCGAGCGACGCCATGCGCCTGGCAGGAGCCGACCAAAGATTGCCGCGTGAAATCTTTGCCAGCGGACTGCGCAATGCGCTCGGGTTCGGCTGGCACCCCGAGTCGGGGCGCCTGTACGCCTTCGACAACGGCATCGACTGGCTCGGCAACGACGAGCAGAGCGAGGAGCTGAACGAAGTCCAAAAGGCCGGCCAGCGCTTCGGCTGGCCGTATGTCTATGACGACGACCAGATCAATCCGCATACCGAACCCGTCGAAACCTCTTCGGAGCAATGGGCGGAGATGAGTGAAGAACCCGTGGGCATGTACACCGCGCACGCGGCGCCGATGCAGATGATTTTTTACACGGGCGCGCAATTCCCGACCGAGTATCGCAACGACGCCTTCGTGCCCATGCGGGGCTCGTGGAATCGCAAGCCGCCGAGCGGCTATGAGGTTCTGCGCGTTCGGTTCGACGGCAGCGGCAATTTCACCGCGTTCGAGCCGTTCGTCAGCGGCTTCATCCGGCCGCTGCAGCAGGACCCGGACAACTTCGGATTCTTCGGTCGCCCGGTGGGAGCCAGCGTTGCAAAGGATGGCGCGCTGCTGTTCACCGACGACACCAACAACATGATCTATCGAGTGGCCGCCGGCGGCCCGACGCCGGCCGCCGATCCTCAGGTCCTGGCCAAAGAAATCTTCGACGCGCCCTCGACCATCGCCGTGTCCTCGCCGGCGATCCAGGCGGGCGGCGCGATCGATACCAGGTACAGCGACTACGGCAAGGGAATCTCGCCGCCGCTGCGCTGGTCGGGCCTGCCGGCCGGCACCAAGTCGGTGGTGCTGATGATGGAAGATCCCGATGCCGTATCTCCACTGCCGTTCGTGCACTGGACCATGATCAACCTGCCGCCCAGCTTGCGCGGTCTGCCTGAGAACATTCGCAAGGCGTTCGCTCCGCTACGTGGACAGCCGGCGCGACAGGGAAGCAACTCCAAGAGCGAACGCGGTTATTTCGGACCGCGTCCACCCGTCGGCGATCCGCCCCATCCCTATCACTTCCAGATCTTCGCGCTGGATACCCAGCTCGACCTGCCGGATGGCTTCAACCGCCACGCGCTGTTGCAAGCCATGCGTGGCCACGTGCTCGCCCAGGGCGAGCTCGTCGGAATGTTCCAAGCCCCTCAATAGATAAAAGGAAAACAGCCTATGAACTCGACTCTTGCAGGGAGCCAATGCTTGCATCAGCGAACTGGTCTCAATCGAAAGCTGCTGCTCGGCGTCGCCTTGATGGGATTCACCGCCGGCGGCGGGATCAGCGCCGATCCATTGCCGCCCGACGCCACTTATCGTCCGCTGCCGACGTTGCCGCTCGATGTGGTGCGGCGGAACGATGAGGGCGCCAAGCCCGCGGTCCAGCGCCGTCAACAGAATCTGCTGAACGAGCGTTACGATCTGGCCGATCGTCCCATGCAAGGGGTGAAGATGTCCGGCGGTCGCAAAGGCGTGCAGGAAGGCGTTCGCGTCAAGCTGCGGCCCGGCAGCAGTTGGGAATCGCTGGCCAACATGACGCCAGAGGAGATCAAGGAGCAGGGTTTGTTTCCGGCGGGGTTCATGCCTCTGCCGCATGTCAAGCAGCTGACCGGCGGCCAGGTGTTTCCGCAAAACCAGATCGATGCCATCGGCGACGCCGAGGATCGCAATCTGAAGCGCTTCGACGTGGACTTCGATCTGCCCGATCACCTGACGCCGGAATTTCCCGCACCGATCTTTCTGAGCAATCGTCCGGACCTTGGCGACATCTCGGGCGGCAAGCTGCTGACCATTCGCAACTACTATGCGATGACCGTCGGCATTCTGACCCCGGTGCAGATCGAAGGCTTGCGGCTGCTGCTCACGCCGTTTCCACAGGAAGAGTTCAATCAGACCGAAGATCGCAAGGTGGCCGAGCAAAGCCTGGGGGTTGCGTGCCTGGACTGCCATGCCAACTTCCACACCAATGCGGCGTTTCACCTGACGCCCGACGTGCGCCCGCAAGCGGCGCGCTTCCGTCTCGACACCACCAGCTTGCGCGGCATGTTCAATCAGCAGATCCATGGCTCGAAGCGCTCGTTGCGCTCGGTCGAGGACTTCACTGAATTCGAACAGCGCACCGCGTATTTCAACGGCGACCATGTCAGCGCCACACGCAAGGGCGTGCATCTGCCCGATCGGCCCAATCAAGTGGCGATGATGGCGCAGATGCAGAACATGATCGACTTCCCGCCGGCGCCCAAACTGCTGCCGACCGGCAAGCTCGATCCCACCAAGGCCAGCGCCAGGGAGCTCGCGGGCGAGCAAGTGTTCATGGGAAAGGGGCAGTGCGCCGGATGTCACATCCCGCAGACGTTCTTCCTCGATCACATGATGCACGACCTGAAGACCGAGCGGTTCTACAAGATGGGCCAGGTGTTCAACGATCAGGTGGCGCTGCCGGATGGCCCGATCAAGACGTTCACTCTGCGCGGCATCAAGGATTCGCCGCCGTACCTGCACGACGGCCGACTCATGACGCTGGCCGACACCGTCGAGTTCTTCAACCTGGTGCTGGGCCTGAAGCTCACCGCCGAGGAGAAGGATTCGCTGGTCGCTTACATGCTGACGCTCTGAGCGAGGAGGCATTCATGTCACGCTTCGTATCGACATTCATTCTGGCCGGCAGCTGCGCGCTGCTGGCGTCCACCGGCTTCGCGCAGGAAGGCGCCAATCCCGCGGGCATGTCGCCCGATACACCAGGCAAGGAAGCGGCGATGCCAGCGCCCGAAGGCTCGAACAATCAGGACAAGCTGTTCGTGCGTCAGGCGGCGCTGGGCGGTCGGGCGGAAGTGGAGCTGAGCAAGATCGCGCAGAAAAAGGCGAGCAATGCATCGGTGCGCGAGTTTGCCGACCGCATGGTCGAGGTGCATTCCAAATCCAATCAACAGTTGCTGCGCGCGGGCAAGGGCTTGAATCCGGATCTGCCCAGGGATCTGGATCCCGAGCATCAAAGAGTGCGCGACGAATTGCAGAAGGCCTCGGGTCAAAGCTTCGACATCGCGTATATCTCGGCGCAGATCCAGGATCATCAACGCACCGCCAACCTGCTGCAGTGGCATATCAGCATGGGGCAGAACGAGGCGTTGAGGAAATATTCCATGCAGACGCTGCCCGAGGTGATGGCTCACCTCGAGCACGCCAAACAAAACTACGCGATGCTGACTCAGGGCGCCGGTTCCGCTCGGTGACCCTGTCGACGGGGCAGCCAGGCTCTCTCGCTCGCGAGAGAGCCTAACCCGTGATCTGGTTCTCCGGCGCGCTCTGGCGTTGCTGCTCGGCCTGGTCGATCTCTTTCTCTGCCTGCAGCCAGTCGCTCAGCTCCGCGCCGGGAGCGAAGCCACGTTGCTGCGCCAATTCATACGCGCGGCGCGAGATGCGAGTCCAGCGATTTTGCGGAGCTTCCGGTTCTGTGGGTCGCACGTCCGTGCGGACGACATCCGGTACTAAAGCCTCCGGCACGCTCTCGTCCGCGTTGTCGGGCCGGTTCAGGACCGGATCGATTTTGACGATGTGTTCCGAAGATGATTGTCTTGCCGCGCGCATGGCGTTGCCCCCGAGAAGCGCTGTAGGACTGTCGTATCGAAACGCAGCAGAGCCGCGTCGGGTCCCTCCGATTGTAATGTTTCCGGTGCGCGATCGGCCGAGTCTCGCAACAGCGCACCCAGCAGTATCAGCGCGGCGACTGCGTGCACCAGGCCGCCTGGAATCCACATCAACAACCCAGCCAATTGCTGATCTTCAACGGGCGTCAAGCCAAACGGCGCGAGCCCCATCTGAGCGTAGCGCGGATACCAGGGACTTTGCGATAGCGCCATGAGGGCGCCGAGCGCACCGCTCACCACCGAAGTCGCGAACAGACAAAGCACCGCCAGCGCGCGGCCGCCGTGCGCCTGCTTGTTGTGGAACATCGCCGACCAGAACAGCAAAGCTGAGATCAGGAACGACAGGTGCTGTGTGATGTGCCAGCCATCGGTGGCCAACGCCAGTTCGAACAACGTCGGTGCGTGCCACAACCACAGCACAGCCGCCTGAAGCACCGTGGCGGTGATCCCGCCGCTTAGAAACTTCCATGTACCTCGCATGGGCGCGCTTTGCACCCAGCGCCCGATGATCTTCCGAGCCGGAGCGGGCCACGCCCACAGCATCGTTTCCAGCGGACGCGACAGCACCAGCAGCGGCGCGGCCAACAGCATCAGGAGCTCGTGTTCGACCATGTGCAGCGTGAAAGAGCTTTCGCCCGCTTCATGCAAGGGCGAAACAGCCGCAGCGGCCAGCGTGAACCAACCGACCGCGAACAGAATGCCACGACGGCGCACAGTCGACCGTCCCGAGTTTGAACGCCGAAACAGGCGCTGACCGCCGTACGCGTATAGAAACAACGACAGCGCGAGCGGAACGAGGATCTCGGCCGTAAGCGTCCAGCCCGGTTCCTCGTGCGGCACGGCGCTAGGGTGCGACCAGCACAGCGCCGGCGCGGCCAGGCATATCGCGAGGACGATCAGCCGAAACACGACGGTAGAATGATGTCGGCCAGCATTTGAACCAACACCGTCAATCCGAACAGTGTGGCGGACATTACGCTGAGCAGCGGAATGAAAACCTCCAGCGCATCGGCTTCCTCCGCAGCGAAGCCGCCCGCGCTCCGCCACGAGCGCCACCCGAGCCAGCCGGTGGCCACGATGACCGCCAGCGCGATTGCACCGGCAATCAGCGACACGGCGTTTGGCCCTCGATCGCAGGCGGCAAAACTGTAGTTGGAGCCGAACTGATGATGGAAGCCCCACGCCATGGGCGCGAGCACCAGTCCGGTCCAGGCGCGCCAGCCGGGCAGCCGCAGCCCGAAGCTCATGCGTTCTTTGAAACTGGTCATTTCATCATCCTCGGCACCCAGTACAGCAGCGCGTAGATCGGCAGCCACGCGATGGCGACGAAATGCCAGTACAGACAGTTGTCGGCCACATCGGAAAAGTGGGTGCGCTCCAGGTCGTGCATGTGCGCGAACACGGTGAGCACCAGGGTGTCGACCCAGTCGGTGACCAGGTGCACGGTATGCAGGAACAGCAACGCCCAGACGATGGAGCCGTAGGCATTGTCGTCCCAGCTCACGTTGAGGGTCTGAAACTCGAAGTAGCGGATCACCATCAACGCCAATCCGATGAGCGTCATCAAAGCCAGACCGATTCGAGTCTGCCGCAGGTGCTCGCCGTGCGCCGCCCGGTCGGCCCAGACGTTCGGAATCTCACTCAGCATCATCAGCACCGTGAAACAGGTACCCAGCAACAGCTCGGGAGGCACGCGGTGCGGCGGCCACGGCGTGCTGTGATTCATCAAAAAGAAATAGGCGCCGCCGGCCAGCACGAACACCGTGCCTTCGATCAGGATGAAGCCCAGCACGCCCCACCAGATCAGCGAGCGATGGCTGAACGCGGCGTCCGGCAGGGAAGAAACGTCGCCGACGATTCGAGGTTTCATGGCGCCGTCCTCTGCTGCAGCACACGAGGCGGCGTCGGCCACATCCAGGCGATTAGACACACCGCCACCGGCAGCGAGCCCCAGAGCACCGCGCGGGCATCGAAGATGGAGGCGATGAACCAGATCGCGGTTGCGATCGCTGTCCAGAAGGGCCAGATGGACGGTTCCGCCGAGTGCTGTCGTATGTCGGGCACGGCGGCAAGCGCCGAGGTGCAGAGCACTTCTCGATGGGCGGGCGACAAGCCTTCCAGCACTTGTCTCGGCTCGGGCTGCCACAGCGCCTCGCGCCCGGTGACCACCGGGATGTGCATGAAGTTATAAGGCGGTGGCGGCGAGCTCGTCGCCCATTCCAGAGTCGACGCGCCCCAAGGATTGTCGCCGGCGGGCTCGCCCTGTTTGAGCGAGCGTGCCGCATTCACAATGAACAGCAATACGCTCGCACCGATCATCAGCGCGCCGAGCGTGGACAGCAGATTCAACGATTCCCATCCCAGGCCGTCCGCATAGGTGTAAACGCGGCGGGGCATGCCGGCCAACCCCAGGATGTGCATGGGGAAGAAAGTGACATTGAAACCGATGAAGAACAGCCAGAAGTTCCAACGCCCGAGCCGCTCGCTGAGCTTGCGGCCGGTGAACTTGGGAAACCAGTAATAGAAGGCGGCGAACAGCGGAAACACCGCGCCGCCGATCAGAACGTAATGGAAGTGCGCCACCACGAAATAGGTGTCGTGCAGCTGCAGATCCAACGGCACCGACGCAAGCATGACGCCGGTCAGGCCGCCGAGCACGAAGATCACGATGAAGCCGATGACGAACAGCAGCGGCGTCATGAAGCGCGGCTTGCCGTCCCAGAGCGTGGCGATCCACGCGAAGATCTGCATGCCCGAAGGAATCGCGATCATCATGCTGGCCGCGGTGTAGAAACTGCTGCCGAGGTGGGGCAGGCCGGTGGCGAACATGTGATGCACCCACAGGCCGAAGGCCAGCAAGCCGGTGGTCACCAGCGCCAGCACCATGAGCGTATAAGCGAAGATGGTCCGGCGCGCGAAGGTGATCACGATGGACGACACCATGCCGAGCGCGGGCAGAAAGATGATGTACACCTCGGGATGACCGAAGAACCAGAACAGGTGCTGCCACAGCAGCGCGTCGCCACCTTCCACGGGATTGAAAAAGTGCGTGCCGATCAACCGGTCGGCGATCAGGAAGCTGGAGGCCAGCATGACTGCCGGCATGGCGATGATGACCATGAAAGACGTGACCAGCATGGCCCACAGGAACAGCGGCATGCGCGCCAGGGTCATGCCCGGCGCGCGTTGCTTGAGGATGGTGGCGATCAGCTCCACCGCCACGGCGAGCGCCGCCACTTCCGTGAAAGTGACCATCTGGGCCCAGAAATCGGTGCGCTTGCCCGGAGAATATTCCGGGCCCGCGAGCGGCACATACGAAAACCAGCCAGTCTCCGGGCCTGCGTTCATCAGGAAGGCGATCCAGATCATGACGCCGCCGAACAGAAACACCCAGTAGCTGAAGGCGTTGAGCCGTGGAAAAGAAATATTCCGAGTGCCGCACATCAGCGGCACCAGATACACGGCTATGGCCTCCATGATGGGCACGGCGAACAGAAACATCATGGTCGTGCCGTGCATGGTGAACAGCTGGTTGTAGCGATCCGGATCGATCAAGTGGCTGTCCGGCTGCGCCAGCTGGATGCGCATCAGCAGGGCCAGCACGCCGGCGAGCACGAAGAACACGAACGCCGTGATCACGTAGCGCCTGGCGACGATTTTGTGATCGACCGTCGCCAGGCGCTCGAACAGGCTCTGTCCCGTGCCCCAGGTGCGCGTCAGCTGCGCATGCTGTGCGGTGATCTCGGCGGGATCGGCTTCGCGTGGCAGCGCTGTGGTCATTTCAAGCTGTCCAGATAAGCCGTCAAAGCGTTCAGATCGCTGTCTGAAAGTTGCACCACCGGCATGTGATTGCCGGGCTTCACGGACTGCGGATCACGCAGCCAGTCGCGCAGATCCTCGAACGAATAGGGCCGGGCACCGGCGGCGATGGTGCGGCGACTCGCCAGATGCGTCAGGTTCGGACCGGTTTGGCCGGAGGCGGGTGTGCCTGCGATCTGGTGACATGCCGCGCATGGGCCGCTCATGAAGATTTCGTGACCTCGGATTTGCTCGGGAGTGCTCGGCGCCGGTGCTGGCGTCAACTGTTGCTGGCGCCAGCGGGTGAACGCGTCGGGGTTCATCACCGTCGCATCGAGCGCCATCTTGGCGTGTTGCAAGCCGCAGAACTCGGCGCACTGACCGCGATACTCGCCTTCGCGTCGCGGTGTGAGCAGCAGCGAGTTGATGCGCCCTGGGATCAGGTCTTCCTTGCCGCCGAGGTTGGGAATCCACAGGCTGTGAATCACATCTTCGGCATGCAGTTCGAGCAGCGCCGGCTGGCCGACTGGCAGGCGCAGTTCGTTTGCTGTCACGACGCGCTGATCGGGTGCCATGCCCTCGTATTCGACCTTCCACCACCACTGCGCGGCCGTGACCTTGATCTTCAGCGCGTCGTCCGTTCGCGCCTGCGCCAGGCTGCGATCGATGAAAAAGGTGGCCAGGCTGAGCACGAACAGACCGACGACGATCAGGCCGACCCAGCCACCCAGCGCCATGCGCAGCGGGTGTTCGGCGCGACTGCCACTGCCATGAGTCAGTGGCTCCGCATCGAGCGCATGGCGAGCACGCCAGATTGCGTGGGCCAGAAAGATCAGCACCAGCAGATACATGAATCCACAGACCCAGAGCATCAACGTCCATAGGTCGCCGATGGTCGCTGCTTGATCGCCGGCGGCGTCGAGTGCTGCCTGCTGGCCCGAGCAGCCTGCCAGCAACACGACCAGGGCCGCGCAGATGTGCTTACGGCCGCTCATCGGTTCGATCTCGGCGGCTCGCTGCGCTCCGGTGTCGGCGGAACCTGGGTCAGCGGCTTGGTGGTCTTGATTTCATCGCCACGCGAAGGCACCGCGTCCTTGGCGGCGTTGCCGCTCATCGAACGGACATAGGCGGCAATCTCCCAAACCTGCTGCTCCGGAATGCGCCCCGCGAACGAGGGCATGCCGTTCGGCCGACCTTCGACGATGCTGGAGAAGATCTGCTCGATCTCGCCGCCATAACGCCATTCGTCGTCCATCAAGGGCGGGCCGATGTCGCCGCCGCCGGCCGCGTGGCAGCTATAGCAGTTGTACCACTCGTAATAACGTTTGCCTTCGCTGATGTGAAAGGCGTTGCGCTCGTACTCGGCCGCTTGCGGATTCTTGGCCACCGGTCGCGGCGTGCCGCCGGCGCGAAAGTCGGTAGGCGAGACGTCGTTGATAGCGGGCGCTTCTTCGTGAAACGCGCGCGTCTCGCGTTCGCACCCCGCAAGCAGGGTGCAGCCGAGCAGCAGCAAACTAGCGAGGCAGCGCGAATACATAAAGCATTCCACCGATGCCGCTTTGTTTCTTCAGTTCGCCGACCATGTTGCCGAAGCCCTTGGCCGCGGTCGGATCGCGCTCATCGAGCTCGCCCGATACCATCGCGCCCGCCCAGCCGCCGATGCCTGAAAGGATCGCGACGTACTGGCGACCGTCCGGGCCACGAAACGTGGTCGGCTGACCGATGATTCCGGAGGCGGTCTTGAACTGCCAGAGCACTTCACCGGTTTGCGCGTGCACGGCTTTGAACCAGCCTTCCAGGTTGCCGTAGAACACCACGTCGCCCGCAGTGACCGCCGTGCCACTCCACACCGGCCAGCGTTCGGGCACACCCCACAACTTGCGCCGCGCGACCGGATCCCAGGCCATCAGTTCGCCCACGTTGCCGTCGCCGGGCCCAGGATAGAAACGGGCGTTGACGCCGATGTATCCGGTGCCGGCGATGTATGAAACCGGCTTGACCTCCCAGTCCATGCACATGTTGTTGTGGGGCATGTAGATGAGGCCGGTGCGTTTGCTGAAGGAAGACGGCGTCCAGTCCTTGGCGCCGGGCGAGTTGGGGCAGACCTCGCGCACGACTCTGCCCTGCGAGGGCGTCTTGTCCTCGTTGTAGATCAGTCGGCCGGTTTTCAGATCGACGCCCTTGGAGGCGGTTATGTATGTGTATGCGTCGGCCGCCAGCACCTCGCCGGTGACGCGGTCGATCACATACATGTAGCCATTGCGCTCGGGCCGCACGACGACTTTGCGCATTTGGCCTTGCCACTGCATGTCGAGGATGAGGTTCTCGTTCACCGCGGAGTGATCCCACAAGTCGTGCGGGCTGAATTGATAGAACCAGCGCGCTTTGCCGGTATCTGGATCGCGCGCGAAGATGCCGTTGGTCCAGTGGTTGTCGCCGGGCCGCACCTCGTGATTCCAAGGGCTCGGATTGGACGTGCCGTAATAAATGAGATCGAGTTCGGGATCGTAGGAAATCCAGCCCCACACCGTACCGCCGCCGATTTTCCAGTGCTCGGGCGGCCATTGTGAGACGCCCAGATCTTTGCCGCGGTATTGCGGATAGAAGGGTTTGAACTCGGCGTGATCGATCAGTACGTCACTATCGGGGCCCGTGGTGAACGCGCGCCAGGCGATCGAGCCATCCGAGGCGTCGAGTGCGGCCAACCAGCCTCGCGCGCCAAATTCCGCGCCCGAGTTGCCCACCAGCACTTTGTTCTTCACCACCAGCGGCGCCATGGTGAAGGTGTCGCCGTAGTTGAAATCTCCTACGCGCGTTTTCCATAGCAGCTGCCCGGTTTCAGCATCGAGCGCCACCGTGTGAGCGTCTAGAGTGTTATAAAAGATGCGACCGTTGTAGTACGTCGGACCTCGGTTGACCGGCTGGCAGCACGCCACGCCCTGCGATGCCGCTGCGGGCTTCGGATCGAATTTCCACTTCAGAGCGCCGCCGGGCTGCGTCAGATCCACCGCATATAGAATGTTCGGATAGGGTGTCACGAAGTACAACGTATCGCCGATGACGATGGGCGCCGATTCCTGGCCAAGCAGCGTGCCCGTGGCGAAGGTGAAGGCCACTTGCAGCTTGGCCACATTGTCCGTTGTTATCTCATCGAGCCCGCTGTATCGCGTGTTTGCATAGTCGCGGCTAGGCATGATCCATTGGCCGTCTTCCGGTGGCGAGGCGGCTGCCGGAGCGGTGACATCTGTTGACTCACCTGCCGCCGGAACTGGGACAGGCGCGGCCGCGCTGGCGCTGTTCGAAGGCGAATCAACATGCGCCAAGCCATTCTGATCGGGTTGTTGGCACCCCAGCAGGGCGCAACTCGCCAACGTGATCGTCCACCCGAAAGCACGTGCGAAGCTGGAGCGAGAAAACAACTCTTGCATGCTTCGTACAACAAAGCGGTGCAAGGTAAGTTCCGCACTACCTACGTTGCGTAGCGGAACTTTGCTGGGATGTCCGCATTGGACTCGCATCACGGCGGCCGGAGAGTTGACATGAGCGCGTCTGTGCGAGGACTGCCATTGCTGCTGACCTGCGCCTGTCTGATCGCCGGCTGCGGTGGAGAAAACACCAGTTCGAACGTCACAGCTCCCGGCGCGGAGCAAGCGCCGAAGACCAAGGTGCTGGAGTCGGGTGCGAATCTGCTACAGGACAAAGCGCCGTTGGCTCAGTTGAATGCCTATCTCGACGGCTTCCACTTCTACAACGGCAACATGCAAGGGCAAATGGAAGCGCACCACTACTGCGGGCATGTCAACGAAGACGTGATTCAATGCGTGATCTTCGACGGCAACGACGAGGACGCGAAGATCATGGGCATCGAGTACATCGTGACCGCGAAGCTGTTCGCCGGCTTGCCCACCGAAGAGAAACACCTATGGCATAGCCACGTGCACGAGGTGCGGTCGGGAACGCTGGTGGCGCCAGGCATTCCCGAAGTCGCCGAGCGCGAGCTGATGACCAAGATCGCCGGCACCTATGGCAAGACCTGGCACACCTGGCATACGGATCGGGAACATGTGCTGCCGACTGGCTCGCCAATGCTGATGATGGGCTTCACGGCCGACGGGCAGGCGAATCCGCAGATGATTGCCGATCGCGATGGTCGCATGAATATCTCCAGCGACGAGTTGCGCCGGCGTCGTGCCGATATTCCTTATCCGAGCATCGATCCGGACGCCGACGCCTGGAGCAAGGGCGTCGTCATGCAGTTGCGCACCGAAAGACTGCAACAGGGAACTCCACGCTGACCCCGGGGTTGAAGTCTTGTCAGATGACAGGGGACTCACCACAGGAGGCCAGATGGCAACCCGCAAACGAGCCAAGAAAAAACAGTCGAGCAAGAATAAGACCGCCCGGAGCAAATCCGCTCCGGCCAAATCCACCCGGAAGAAGTCCACCCGCAAGGCAGCCAAGCGCACCTTGATCGCTCCGAAGGGCGACAAACGTTACGTGCGTCGGACCTCGCGCGGTCGATTCAAAGAGAGCGACGACGTGAGTCGGTCGCTGTCGACCGATCGCCGCAAACGGGCCAAACGCAAGGCGCCGCGTGGCCAGGGGGATAAAGGCGACTGAAGCCGCATCTCTGGATTGAAAACGTGGAAGCTAACCGGGCCGGTTAGCTTCCACGCACATGCTACTTCTTGGCGAGCTTCGCTTCGAGTTGCTGCGCTTCGGCCAGATGTTGCTGCAGCGTCGGCAGCGTCTTCTTGGCGAGCGCGCGCATCTCGGGATCGAGCGTCGTGTCGTTGGCCGCGGTCTCGAACAGCTCCACGGTTGCTTTGTGGTCGCGCACCATCTGCTGCATGAAATCGTGGTTGAAGTCCGCGTCCGCGGCTTGCATCTCGAATTTTTCCTTCATGCCCTTGTGCATCATGTCCGGCTCGGTGGGCACCTCGAGGCCCTTCTTCTTGGCGACAGCCATCAACTCCTTGTTGGCCTTGGTGTGATCCGCCACCATTTTCTGCGCGTACGCTTTCACCTCGGCATTGGTCGCCTTCTGCGCGCCCAGCTTGCCCATCTCCACTTCAGTGGCGCCCGATGCGCCGGCCTTCTTGGCGAAATCCGCTGCCGATATCGCATCGTCCGCGCCCAGCGCAGTCGCGCTGGCGGCGCCTAGCGCTGCCATCAGCAGCATGGTCGTGATCTTCATGGCCTACCTCGCTTATAACTTTTTCCGATCAAAAAAAAATATTCCATCTGTCCGTTCGTCGGTTCGGCATGAAGCGAACGCGCCGAGCACGCGTCTGTTCCCTTGACGACGTGCCCGGCGCGGGCAGGGCGTAAGCTATTTCAAACGGGTCGGCTCTTATCGACTTCACCGCGCCAGGCGCCAGTTTCCTGGCCGCGCGACTCGATGAACTTCTTGAAGTCCCGCACCGAGTTCTCCACTCGAGCACTGAATAATCCCATCGCATCGCCCACGTTTTCCATGGCGCCCTCCGGCTCGTAGGCCAGCACCAGACGCACGCGAGTGTGATCGGCGTCGATCGGCTCGAAGCGCACCGTTCCGGCATTCGGGGCGCCGGAAACACTCTTCCAGGAGATGCGCTTGTCGGGCTCCTGCTCGGTGATCTCCGCATCCCATTCCTTGTCCTTGCCCCAGATGTCGGCGCGCCAATGCACGTGCGTGTCGTCGAGTTGACGCACTTCTTTGACGCCGTCCATGAAATGCGGGAAGTCTTCGAACTGGGTCCATTGGTTGTAAACCGTGCGGATCGGGCAATTCACCTCGACCATTTTTTCCACGTGTTCCATGACGTTCTCCGGTTGCTTTGGGTAACCAGCGAACGCCATGCAGCGACATGGGGTTCCTAATTGGTTTCCTGATCGGAGTCATGATCCGGGCGCTCGCCATCTGGATCGCTTTCCGGTGGGCCGCTGTGGGACTGGCCGTTGCCCCTGTACGAGTCTTTCCATGGGTCCTTCCAGGGGCGCAACAACTTGCGGTACTTCATTTGCTCTCGGGCGACGTACTCCTCCATGGCGCGGTCGCGTACGTAGCCGGCGGCATCGGGGAGGGAAGGACTGCTCTCGTAGTTGGAGCGGACGATGCGCAAGCGTGGCAGCAATGCCCGCGCCGCGCGCAGCGCCGCCAGGGATTTGGCGTCGTCCCGGGTCAGCAAGTCGCAATTCAGCGCCACTGCCACGTCCAGATCTTCCAGCCACAATTCAACGAGGTACATCAAATTGTCGATGGTCTGGTCGATCACGACGACGGGGTTGCGGTAGTCCATGGCGGCGCACGGGGAAGGCTGGGATACTGTTGTTATATACAGGTGGTCCAGGCACTTCAATAGGATTTCTCAGACGGATCGCGCCGGCCGGCTCCAGTTCGTGAGACATAACGAATAGACCGGCGGGAAGACTCGTGTATGGAGATTGCAAATGATCGGAGCTAGCAGACTGGCGCTGCTCATCGCAGCGGCGGGCCTGGCGGCAGGAGCAGCGCAGGCCGCGGAAATCTTTCGAGCCCATTACGAGATCAGCGTCGCGACCAACGGCACCGACAGTACGGTGCGCTCGACGTTCGAGACTCGACCTGGCGAGGCGTTCACATTGGACCTGCCGCCGAACCAGGTGGCCATGGAAGTGCGGCGCCTGGCCGGGGAGAACTACGAGCTGCAAGTGACCGTGAAGCCGGCCAAGCAGCCACAGGCACGACCTTTGTTGAGCCGCACTTATCAAGGCATTCTGGGCCGGCCGCTCGAACTGAGCACCGTGGCCGACGCCGTTCAGGTTGAGGGTGCGATTTCAGTGGTGGTATTGAACCGCTGAGCGGGCCACGCGCGGGACTTTGCTTCCCGAATGCGAGCCACTATCATTTCGCCGCCGTGCGCCCCAGCTCCTCGAATTGGGGCGCCGCGGCCGTTAGCCCGCCGCGGTCGAGTCGCTCGACCTCAAAGCCAGCCAGTTCCATCGAACATTTCTAACAGGCTCGGCTTGCCATGAGCATCATGGGCGCCGCGCCCAGGAATTCCCATGGCTCTGAAATGCGCTTTGCTGGGCAGCGCCGTCTTTGTCGTCGCCAACGTCGCTATCGCCGAAACCGCCGCGGATGTTTCCGAACGCAACACCATCGTCGTGACGGGGGTGCGCGATAAAGGCACCGGCTCCGGCACCAAGACCGACACGCCGCTGATGAAAACGCCGCAGACCATCACGGTCATCGACGCCGACGAGCTGGCACGCCGCAATGCCAGGTCGATCAACCAGGCGCTCACCTATGTGGCGGGCGTTTCGCCCAATCAGCGCGGCGGCATGGTCACACGCTATGACCAGATGTATCTGCGCGGCTTTGCACCGGGCTTTTATCTGGACGGCATGCGATTGATCGCCGGTCCGTACTCGACGCCGCAGATCGATTTCAATCGCGTCGATCGTCTCGACGTGGTGAAGGGACCGGCGTCGGTGTTGTACGGCAACTCCACGCCAGGCGGCCTGGTGAATCTCACCAGCAAAGTGCCCGAGGCGAGCGCGTTTCACCGGGTGGAAGTGTCGGCCGGCAATTTCGATTCGCAGCTGGGCAACATCGACATCAATCGTCCGCTCGACGACGACGGTCGCTGGCTGTTCCGGCTGGTGAGTGGCGCCCAGCGCAACGAGGGTTTCACCTCCATGACCGAGAACGAGCGCACCCACCTCAGCCCGATGCTCACGTTTGCGCCTTCGGCGCAGACCATCCTGACGTTGATCGGCGCTTATCAGCACGATCCGAAGGGCGGCGGCTACTCGGGCGTGCCGGCGTTCGGTTCGGTGCTGCCCAATCCGTTGGGCGAATTGCCTGAAGACATCAACACCGGCGATCCCAACTACGAAATCTTCGATCGCTATCAACGCTCGCTGGCGGCGCTGTTCCGGCACGACTTCAACGACGCCGTGTCGCTCCGGAGCAATGTGCGCTTTCAGAACACGGACCTGAGCTACCGTCAGATCTATGTTGCGGGTTTTGCCACCACGGGACCGACTGCCACTCGCAACACCGACTTTTCGACCATCATTCGCGGCGGCGGTGGGGCGGATGAGGATTTCGACACCCTCACTGCCGACACCAGCGTGACCATCCGCTTCAGCACCGGCGCGCTGTCGCATCATGTGTTGACGGGCTTGGACTATCAGAACATCGACGGCGAGAATTTCCAGCACTTCAACACCGGAGTCACTGCCAATCCGTTGACGAGCATTCCGAACCTTAGCTTGTTCGCTCCCAGCTACGGCGGTGTGATGCCGACGTTCGATCTCACGCAGTTATCCAACGGCTATACCAACAATCGAACCGAGCGCGAGCAGATCGGCGTTTATTTGCAGGATCAGATCGAGATCGATCGGTTGCAGCTCATTGCCAGCGGCCGCTATGACACGTACGACCAGGACACGCTCAACAAGCGGACTGGCGTCAGCACGCCGCTGTCACAACATGCTTTGACCATGCGGCTCGGGGCGCTGTATGAGCTGCCTGCCGGGTTCGCGCCGTTCGTGAGCTATTCCGAATCGTTCGAGCCGCAGGCGGGCAGCACCTATCAAGGTGAAGCGTTCGATCCGGTCACGGGGCGGCAGTATGAAGTCGGGTTGAAGTATCAGCCCGCCAACCTCAACGCGCTGTTCACGTTCGCGGCCTACGATCTGCGTCGGCAGAAGGTGCCGGTAGGGCATCCGGAAGCGGGCACCAACGGCATCCCGAACAACGCGCAGATTCAGATCGGCGAGGTCAAAGTGCAAGGCGCGGAGCTCGAGGGTCGAGGTGAAGTGCTGCCTGGCCTGGAGATCGTGGTCACCGGCAGCTACACCGACGCTGAAATCACTCGGGGCGCGCCGGCGAGCGGTGTGACACCTTCGACGACCGGCACGCGGCCGCTCGGTACGCCTGAGTGGATGGGCACGTCGTATGTCACGTATGACTTTGCCGCGAGCCGAGCCGAAGGGCGATTGGGTGGACTGACTGTTGGCGGAGGCATTCGTTACGTCGGTGGCTCGGACGGCACGACCACCTATTTAGTGGTCAACGGCGTTACCCAGTTCACAGCCTTCACGACCGACAGTTTCACACTGGTGGATGCGATGGCCAGCTACGATCTCGGGCGCTGGTCCCCGGTGCTGGACGGCGCGCAGCTGGCGTTGAATGTCGCCAACGTGTTCGACAAAAAGCATGTGACCGCCTGCCCGTTCAGCAACAGCTGCTACTTCGGCGCGTCGCGGACCGTGCTTGGGACGCTGCGCTACGAGTGGTGACGCACTTGAATTGATGTGCTTATGATGCGGGCCATCGCTGTCTCTTTCGCGGAGATGACATGGCCCGCACGCTCTTGCCGCCAAGTTTGAGTTGGCTGTGGCTGCTGTTGCTGGCAGACGCGGCCTCGGCAGCGAATGGATTCTCTGTGACGCGGCTGCGCGATAATGTCTTCGCAGTCATGCGCACCGACCCGCCGGGCTTCGCAGTGGAATCGAACGCCGGCTTCGTCGAGTGCGCCGATCACGTGGTCGTGATCGATGCGCAATCCAACGATGCCACCACCACCTTGGTGCTGAGTGAAATCCGGCTGCGCACCGGCAAGCCGGTGCGTTATCTCGTCAACACGCATTGGCACGACGATCACATCGTCGGCAATCGGATCTATCGCAATGCCTTTCCCTCGATGAAGATCGTCGGGCACGCGGCGTCGCTCGACTATCTGCCCACCCAGGGCAAGAAAAATCGAGATCAGTTTCATCAAGCGATTCCGGACGTGCTGGCGAGCTTTCGCAAGCTGCTGGAGACTGGCAAGACCCGCTCCGGCAAGCCGCTCAGCGAGGAGCAGCGGCGCAGCCTGGAAAGTGACATCCGACTGGGCGAGGGGTATGCGACGGTGCCGAGCGATTTCGTCGCGTTGCTGCCGGACATCGCGGTCAAGGACAAATATTCCATTCGCGACGCGGGCTGCGCCGTCGACGTGCTCGCGTTGGGCAACGCGCATACCACCGGCGATCTGGTGGTCCACTTGCCCAGGCATGGCATCGTGTTCGTCGGCGACATGGTGGGTTGGCCCGTGCCGCTGGTCGGTTTGGACCAGTCGCGCGTTCGAGAATGGGGCGGGACGTTGAGGCGCGTGCGCGATCTCGAAGCATCAGTGGTGATTCCCGGCCACGGACCGGTGATGCGCGACAACTCTCATATCGACCGCATCATCGATCTCATGACCACTATCACCCGACGTGTCGACGAAGCGAGGGCGACGAGCGACTCGCTGGAGGCAGCGCGCGGCCGCATCGATCTAACGGATCTGCGACGCCAGTTCGCCGGTGAAAGTGATGTCAACGGCGCGTTGTTCGATGCCTATGTGACTGGCCCGGCGGTGGGCAACGCCTGGAATCTTCGTTAGCCGCTTGGCCGGCTCATCTCATTTCACACGGCCCGGTATACAAGTTGACTGCCGCTCGAGGCATGTCCGAAAGACGTCGTATATCGGCAGCTATGCGGCTTGAATCGCTTCGACCGACGGCGTAGCGTCGGCCACGACAACAAAAGGCGATCGCACCGTCACAAACAACACGGAGTACGTTCATGAAGAGGCATGAGGGATTGCGTTGGCTGCGATCCGGCGCATCGCGTCTGGCCGCGCCTGGAATTCTCGGCGCTGTCGCGCTGGCATTGTCACCTTTACCCGTTGCTGCAAAGCCCGGCGCGCCGAACCTGGGCGGCGGTCTTGAACAACTTGCACAGCCGGCCGCAGCGCTGCGCACGACGGCGGTTTCTGAAGTGCAGTTGGCGCACCCGGTACAGATGGATGCCGACGGGCGCGCACTGGTTCGCATCTCGCTCGACGGCAGAACGCCCGCCGAGGCGGTGTTACAAAGCCTGCGTAGCACGGCCGGCGTGGAAGTGATGGCTACCGACATGAGCTATCGCGCCGGCGTGATCGAAGCTTACGTTCCCCCCGCTTCGCTATTGAGCATCGCCGGCAAAAAAGGCGTGCTCGCGGTCGTGCCGTCCAGCCCGATGGTGACCAACGTGGGGCTCACCGACAGCCAGGGTGTCGTGCAACATCGTGTCGACAAGATCCCCGGCATCGATGGCGCCGGCATCACGGTGGGCGTGATGTCGGATAGTTACGATACCAATGCCGCACCCAACAGCGCAGCCGCGGACGTCGCCAGCGGAGATCTGCCGGGCGCGGGCAATCCGAGTGGCAATACCGAACCGGTGGTGATTCTGCAGGACTGGCCGAACGCGTCGGATGAAGGGCGCGCGATGTTGCAGATCGTGCATGACATGGCGCCCAAGGCCCGACTCGGCTTCGCTACTGCCAACGGTGGCGAGGTGAACTTCGCCAACAACATTCGGGCGCTCGCGGGCTTCCCGGATGCGCCGAACGCCGTGCCCGGTTTCAAGGCCGACATCATCGTCGATGACATCATCTATCTGGCCGAACCGTTCTTCCAGGACGGCATCGTGGCGCAGGCGGTCGACGAAGTGGCCGCGGCCGGCGTGTCGTACTTCTCGTCCGCCGGCAATCGTCCTGCCACGCAGTCTTATGACTCCAAGCCACGGCTGGTGCCGGGAACCGCCGCCTCCTGGTCGGGCACGAACCTGGATTTCACCGGCGTGGATCCAGCGTTGTATGCAGGTGGCTTCCACGATTTCAACGAAGGCAGCGAGGTCGATATCGCGCAGACCATCGCGTTCAACAGCGGCAGCACCATCGTGTTCCAATGGAACGAACCATACGATCCAGTGCCACCGACGCCGGTGGGGCCGCCGATCGTCTCCGGCGTGGGCACCGTGCCACCGGGCGCAACTTCGTCTTTCACGTTTGCTGGCGCGGTCGGGCAGCTGGTCGAAATTTTCGTCGACGCGGACGACACCACCACGGGCGTGCCCAATCCCGATCTGGTGTTCACGCTGCTCGATCCGAACGGTGCGCAAATCCAGTTCGTGGATACTTCCACCAATCCCGAATCGCTGACCCTGGAGCTGCCGATCGCCGGTACCTACACGGTGGTGGTGGACAGTTTCGCGGCGTCGCAGTTCGGCGATTATTTGTATCGGGTTCAGGAGGTGGAGGTGGTCGAGCAGGTGCTGTCCGACTACAACTTGCTGTTCTTCCTCCCGAACGGCACGTTCGTGGGCGCGTTCGCGGAACAGAACCGCTTCAGCAATCGGCCCGTGGAGATCGGCTCGCTGCCAGGCGCCACGCTGCAGATGGTGATTGCGCGGGCCAACACTCCTGACAACAGGAATCGCAACGTCGCCGATCGCATTCGTTACGTCGGCTTCAGTGGCGTGAACCCGCAGGAGTATTTCAGCTATCTCAGCCCGGTGACGTTCGGCCACAACTCGGCGCAAGGTGCGATGAGTGTTGCGGCTTATGCCTTCTACGCGCCGTTCGTGCCGGAGGCGTTCACGTCGCCCGGGCCATCGACCATTTATTTCGACAAGAACAACAAACGCTATCGCACGCCGCAAATCCGGCAGAAGCCGGACATGGCGGCGATGGATGGCGCCAACACCACGTTCTTCAGCTCGGACTCTAGTGTCGATGACGATACGTTCCCGAACTTCTTCGGCACCAGCGCGGCAGCGCCTCATGCGGCGGCGATTGCCGCCCTGGTGCTCGATGCGGCCGGCGGGCCCGGCAAGGTGAAGCCGGATCGCATGCGCAAGATCCTGCAGGAGAGTGCGTTCCGACACGACCTGGATCCATTCTTCTCTTCGGGCTTTGCGCTGTCGGGCGGCAGCCTGGTGGCGATCAACGCGTCGGCGGATCAGAACACCATCAGTCAGTTCGATCCCAACGTATTCACCCTCACTCAGATCGGCTTGCGCAGGCTGGCGAGCCTGTCGATCAATGGCAGCCAAGCCAATCAGACACAGACTCCTGAGGGCATCGTGTTCGATGAGCGCACTACGCCACTGCCGGCGCCGGGTCAGCCGTTCGTGATCGGTCGCACGGTGGGATTGAGCCCGTCCGACATCACCGCCTCGTTCTCGTTGCCGGCCGATCCTCCGGGCCTGCCGGGGCAATGGAAACAACTCGATCTCGCCTTCGCGCCCGGATCGTTCCGCAGCGGCGATCTGTTGTCCTTCGGCGTCGATCGCGACGAGGCCGATGTCGCCGGCCCGAATGGCGCGGCCGGCGGCAACTCCGCCGACTTGCTGGGTGACGGCGTGCTCATTCCTTCCGGCGAGGTCGTGCGCGGCGGCGCCAGGTTCTTCGGCACCTACGAAGGCGGCGGCTCGTTCCGCGGCGAGTTCTTCAACCTCATCGGCAAGGGCTACAGCCGCCTCGACGGCTACGGCTTCGTCAATGCCGAGGCGGCGGTGAAGGCCGTGCAGAAGAAAAGATAGCGCTTCGCTCATTGTTGCTCATCACCCGGGCCCGCGGCGTTTCTGTCGCGGGCCCTTTGTTTTTTAGACCGTTGGCGGTGGTGGGTGCGTTTACACTGGATCCTGGCACGCTTTTCAGAGGACGCGACATGCATTCTTGTACTCGCTTTCCCACGCGCCTCCTTCTCGCGTTTTGTCTATTACCTGCGCTCGGCGCACCGCCGAGCTTCGTCGTCGCCGACGAAGCCTCTGATCGAAAGTCCATCTCGTCCGCGGCCGTCGAGTGGGCTCGTGCATTCAACTCTCACGATGCCGCCGCCTTCGCTGCGCTTGTCACAGAAGACGTGCTCGTGTTGACCGGCGAAGCACATCGCATCGACAAACCCTCTCTCGCCGCCCAGTCTTGGCTTCGTGCCGCCTCACTCACTCACGGCGAAATCAAAGCCAGCGATCGCGAAATCGTCATCACCGGCGACACCGCCTGGCGCGTCGGCGCCATCGCCTATCAACGCTCCAACGGCTCATGGCACAAAGGCCAAACCCTCGAAATCTGGAAACGCACCCCCGCCGGCTGGAAACTCCACCGCCAAATGTCCTCCCACCTCCTCGAACACACGCTTCGCCCACCACCCTCCGAGCCGGTGCTGGATAAGCCAACGAACTGATTCGCCCTTCTTCTGCCGCCGACCGGAACGCCTGTCGCGCGATAGTTGCTGCGGAAGCCGCCGCGCGAGATTCCGCGGAAACGATTAGCGGCAGTAGGCCGCAGAAGCCCTCACATACATTCAGCGCGTGGGCAGAGAACGAGCTCCGCGCTGTTCTGCTAGATGTAGTGGAAGTGGTCCGTGCAAACGACACCACGGCACATGCGCGCATGAGGTGCTGTCTCTGGGTCAGCTCGACGCCGCCGTCGGCCCGGCGATATGGATCGTCCTGGATGGCGCTTCCATCCATTGAAGGGTGATCTAAAGGGTCACTTCGCCGTGTGGGTCGATGAGAATTGGCGGCTGACCTTCACATTCGCTGGCGAAGACGTCGAGCTCGTTGATTACCAGGACTATCACTGAGGCTGCCATGTCGCAGATGCATGATCCTCCGCATCCCGGAGAAATACTCCAAGACACTGTATTGCGAGAGATGACTGTGACTGAGTTCGCCAAGCGGCTCAGCGTGTCGCGGGTAGCGCTTTCTCGCGTCGTGAACGGTCGAGCAGCTGTAAGCGCGGAACTGGCGATCCGGCTGGCCGCTGCGCTCGGCGGCTCGGCCGAGACTTGGATGCGCATGCAGGTCGCTTACGATCTGTGGCATGCGCAGAAGAAGCGGCGACCAAAGATACGACCTATTGAGTTGCGGCAATCTGCGTAACAACGACCCGATTACGCATGAGCCAACGTCCCAGGGAGGTCGACGATGTAGCGGACCAACCTGGTCACAGGATTTGCTTCGGGAGTCCCGCGGAAGGGGAGGTGGTGCCGGCTGCAGGAGTCGAACCCGCGACCCACGGTTTACAAAACCGTTGCTCTACCAGCTGAGCTAAGCCGGCCCAGAAGAGGGCGGGCATTGTATGCCAGATCGGGGCTGGCGGGAACCTCGATTGGGGAGTGTCCGGAGAGGCGCTACAGTTTTTGCGAGCGAACCGGCGTGAGGCGGTACTTGAAGGTGTAGATATCGGTGCTGCCGGCGCGAGCTTCGGGGCGTTGGCTGGAGAGAGTGAGGCGAGAGGGGTCGGACCAATCGAGCATGGGGCCATAGGTGTTCTGGCCGACGGCGTTGACGCTCGATGGCAGCACGACGCCGGCGTCATAGCCGTCGGAGCGTAGAGATGAGTAGGCGAGGGTGACCCGATCGGTCTGGAGATTCGGCGAGCGGGCGAACACCACCGTGACGTTGTCGGCAAGAAACGTTGCGTCGAATTCGTCGGCGGCGGTGTTGATGGCGCCGGGCAGGGGAACCGCGGTATCGAAGGAATCGTCAGGCCGGCGAGCGGAGACGAACAGGTCGAAGCGTCGAGCGCCGCGGCCGTTGCTGGAGAACAGAAGTTTGTGGCCGTCCGGGGAGAGCATAGGCGCCCATTCGTCAGCCGCGCTGTTGACGTTTGCGCCGAGGTGCTCGACCGCACCAAAGCCGTCGGCCAGCACAGCAACGCGATAAAGATCGTCGCCACCCAATCCACCCGAACGATTGGAGCAGAAATAAATAAAGCGACCATCGGCGGAAAAAGCCGGATCGAAGTCCCGCTGAGGCGAGTTGAACGGCGCAGGCGAGGCGGCGCCCCAACCACCGGGAGTACGCGACGAGATCCAGATGTCATATTCGCCCGGGCCGCCGGCGCGATTGCGCGTAAACCAGGCGGCGGTCCGGCCGTCCGGGCTCAACGTCAATCTCACATCGGACGCTTCGGTGGAAACCACGCCGGGCGCGAACAGCTCGGCAGGGGAAACCACTTCCACATTGGCAGGCACAGCATCCGTCGAGCAGATCACCGGCAGCGACAGCAGGCAACGAGTGGCAAGCTCGGTAACAACGGCGCTCACGGTCACGAGGATTTCCTGGTCAGCTCACTGATCCAGTTGGTCTCCCACGTGCGCCCGCCATCCGCGGACGACGCTTGTTCCCAGTGGGCCGAGCCGGCCGTGATCCTGGACCACTGCGAGCGCACCTTGATCGGCTTGCCATTGGAAACATCGTCGCCCACGAACGTTCCAACGCCATCCTTGAAGCTGCCGCGCAACGGCGCTCCGATCTGCGAAGGATTGCGACCGTCGAGCCACGAGCTGAACCATTCGCGCGTCTCGCTATCGAAGACGCGGAGACTCACGCCGCAGTAAGTGCCACCCGGCGCATTGAATACATTGTCGCCGACATTGCCGAATCCACCGAGCACCGGCCAGTTCACCAGGCTGTTGTCGAACTCTTCCCACTGTGTGCTGCCGGCGAGCCTCTGTTTGAGGCGACGATTGCGCACATGCCAGGAGCCCACCAGAAAATCGAAGTCGCGCGGCGCGCCCTCGATGCGAGGCAAAGGCGAGGGTTTGGCATTGGTGCGCGTGAAGTAATTGCGCCAATTGACCTCCCAGGTTTTGCCGCCATCGGCGGACATCGATTGCTCCCAGTTCGGTCGCGCGCTGTGAATATCCAACCAACGGAAGCGCACGGTCACCGGCCGTCCCTTGAATGTGTCTTCGCCAACGAAAATGCCAGTGTCTCCTTCGAAGCCGCCGAGCACGGGAGGATCGATGCGCGAAGCATTGCGGCCGTCCACCCACCAGATCGACCACTTGCGGCTGGCCGGATCGAAAGCACGCAGCGTGAGCCCGCGATAGGTGCCGGCAGGCAGGTCGACTATGTTGTCGTCGATGGTGCCCAGGCCGTTCAAGCTCAGCCACAACGCGCTCTTGCCAGTGAACTCCTGCCATTCGTTGCTGCCGGCCAGCCGTTCCTTCAGGCGTCGATGCCAGACATCCCAATTGCCGATCAGCCAATCCCAATCGTGCGCGTGATCCGGTCGCCCGCTCGCGAATGCCGGTCTGCATGCGCTCGCGACACCCGCTATCGCCATCGCAATCATCACGTCACGCCGGGTTTGGATAAGCGCGCCGTTGCTCGCCGAAGGACCTTTCATGTGCCGACATCCTCAATGATGTGAACCAGCGAATGTTGGCAAGACGCAGCCGTTGTTGACCACGCGAAGATCGGGCCTATACCCTAAGTCAAACTTATGGTGTGGGATCACCGCTTTCCGTCGCTCGTGTCGATCCGCGCCTTCGAGGCGGCGGCTCGCCATGGCAGTTTCGCCAAGGCGGCCCACGAGCTCGACACGACCGCGGCATCGGTCAGTTATCACGTGCGTCAGCTGGAGAAGCAGGTCGGCGTGACCTTGTTTCACCGCCATCCGCACAAGGTGGAGCTCACCGGGCCGGGCGAGTTGATTGCAAAAGAGGCGATGAGCGCATTCGCGGCTCTGCGCGCGAGTTTCATCAACGCGGTCAATCTCGATCAATCGCGCTTGTCGATCACGGCCTTGCCGACCTTCGGCACCAGTTGGCTCACGCCACGGCTCGGACGCTTTCGCGCCAGGCATCCAGACATTCAGTTCGAGCTGGAGCTATCGGCCGAAGCGCAGGACCTCACCGCCGGCCGCTTCGACGCTGCAGTTCGCAACGGCCACGGTCGTTGGCCGGGACTGCGCGTCAACAGGCTTTTTCCAAGCATCTTCATGCCACTATGTGCGCCGGGCTTGAAGGCGGCTGCCGCGAAGCTGGCCGATCCGCGTGGCGCGATGGATGTGCCGCTGCTCGGCCGCACCGACTGGTGGACGTTGTGGTATCGAAGCTTGGGATTCGAGCAAGTGCCGGCGCTCGACAGCATCAAGACCCATCTGACCGTGGAGTATCTCGACATCACGCAAGCAATGGCGGGCCACGGCGTAGCCATCGGCTCGCCCATCCTGTTCAGGAACGAACTGGACGCGGGCAGGCTGGTGCCTGCGCACGATCTCGTCGCCACCGATGGCCGCGCGTTCTGGTTCACCGTGCCGGTCGCGCGCCAGGACAGTCGCAAGATCGTCCAGTTCCGCGACTGGATCAGCGAAGAGGCGGCCGCGGCCCGCGACGCCGCTGCTGATTACATACGCCGAGCTCGCGCGGACTGATCAGCCGGCGGTTGCTGTCGAGCCGCCGACCTGGGCTATACTCAGACAATTAGCCCGCCCCCTCGGAGCAGTCGATGGCGTCCCCCGTGTCCTCTCTTCCGGCCAGCCACGCTGGCGGGATCACCGCTACGCAGAAGTCCGCGCTCACGCTGCTCGCCAGCCTGTTCTTCATGTGGGGATTCATCACCGTCATCAACAACACGTTGCTGCCGCATCTGCGCTCCGTGTTCGATCTGACGTACACCCAGACCACCTGGATCGAATCGGTATGGTTCATCGCGTACTTTTTCGCTTCGATTCCGTCGGCCAAGCTCATCGAGCGCATTGGCTATAAGTATTCGATGGTGGTGGGCCTGCTGATCATGGCGGTCGGCGCGCTGCTGATGATTCCCGCCGCGCGCATTCCTTCTTATGGCGTGGTCCTGACGGCGCTGTTCATCATCGCGGCTGGCATCACGCTGCTGCAGGTCGCTGCGAATCCGTACGTCGCGGTCATCGGACCGCCGGAGAGCGCGTCGTCGCGACTGAACCTGGTGCAGGCGTTCAACTCGATGGGTACGACGCTCGCGCCGCTGTTCGGTGGCTATCTCATTTTGAGCCGCAGCGCGTCGGGCAATGTGGAAGGCGGCGCCGCCGCGTTGACCATGGAGCAGCGCCTGGCCGATGCGCAGTCGGTGCAGCTGCCTTATCTGATCGTGGCGATGGTGCTGGTGGTGCTGGCGATCGTGATCGCTCGTTACAAACTGCCGGATCTGGACGCCGCCACCCGGCGCGTCGACGCCGAAGAGCGCAAGAAACATTCGCTGTGGCAGCATCGCAATCTGCTGCTGGGCATTCCGGCCATTTTCATTTATCTGATCGCCGAGATCGGCGTCAGCAATCTGTTCATCAACTTCGTGTCCGCGCCCGAGATCGGCAACATGTCGCACGCGCAGGCGTCGAACTATCTGTTCCTGCTTTGGGGCGGCATGATGGTGGGGCGCTTCGTCGGCAGTCATCTGATGCGCAGTTTCTCGGCCGAAAACGTGCTGGCCTGGGCCAGTATCGGCGCCTTCGTGGTGATGATGATCACGGTGCTCGCCAGCGGCAAACTGGCGATGTGGAGCCTGATCTCGGTCGGCCTGTTTCACTCCATCATGTTCCCGACCATCTTCACGCTCGGCATTCGCGGCCTGGGCCCGCTCACCGAAGAAGGCTCCGGCTTGCTGATCATGGCCATCGCCGGCGGCGCGCTGGTGGTGGTGCAGGGTCGGCTGGCCGACATGTTCGGTCTGCAGGCCTCCTTCCTGCTGACCGCGGTGTGCGAGCTCTATGTGCTCTTCTATGCGCTGTGGGGCTGCAAAGTGACCGCAGCGGAGCCCGAGCAACAGCTGACGGCGGCCGCAGAGCGCTGATTCGATTCGAGCCGGCCGCTGGACCCACGTCATGCTTGGCGTTCAGCCCGTGTTTGGCGCATAGTCCCGCGTTCGCTAACGAAGGAGAAAACCAATGAGGCATTCATTGCTAACGTCCTCGCGTCGCGTGGCGCAGGTGTCCGCCCTGGCGATGCTGACCGCACTGTCGGCTTGCTCCAAGCAGGAGCCCGCCACTCAGACGCCGCCCGTGGCCGAGACGCAGCCGGTGGCGGAGGATGCGCTGGTC
Organism: Steroidobacter gossypii; assembly: GCF_016801985.1. Taxonomy (GTDB): domain Bacteria; phylum Pseudomonadota; class Gammaproteobacteria; order Steroidobacterales; family Steroidobacteraceae; genus Steroidobacter; species Steroidobacter gossypii. The sequence goes on from NZ_JAEVLS010000006.1 coordinate 372,349, forward strand.
GCGAGCATCAACGGCGAGTGGCGCAGTGCCGACGACAAGAGCCGCGATGTGTACCGCCATCCCAAGGAAGCGCTGGAGTTCTGGGGGCTCGCGCCGGGCATGACGATTCTCGAAGTGCAGCCGGGCGGCGGCTGGTGGAGCGACATTCTGGCTGCGTATGCCAAGGCGACCGGTGGCCAGTACTACGCCACTGCGGCGGATCTGGACAACCCGGAGCTGTCCGAGGCCGCACGCCAGGGCCGCAAGGATTTCGAAGCGCGCTTCGCGGCGAAGCCGGACGTCTATGGCACCGTGCAGTTCGTGAACTTCGGACCCAAGTCGGCCCCGCTGCCGGAGAACACGTTCGATTTCGCGCTGACCGCACGTTCGTTCCATGGCTGGATGGGCAACGGACTCACTGACAAATACCTCAAGGATCTGTACGGCGCGCTCAAGCCCGGTGGCATTCTCGCGATCGAGCAGCATCGCGCCAATCCGGGCGAGCAGGACCCGAAGGCTCCGAGCGGCTACGTGACCGAAGCCTACGTGATCGAGCAGGCGCAGAAGGCCGGCTTCGAACTGGTGGAGCGCTCGGAGATCAACGCCAATGCCAAGGACACCAAGGATCATCCGTTCGGCGTCTGGACGCTGCCGCCCACCAAGCGCACGCGGCCCTACAGTGAAGGCGCGGACGCGCACGATCCCAACTTCGATCGCGCCAAGTACGATGCGATCGGCGAGTCGGATCGCATGACCTTGAAGTTCCGCAAGCCCCCAACGTCGACGACTTGATGCGACGAGTGTCTCGGAGCGGCCGGTGACCGTCAGTCACCGAGCCGCTCCGAGAACGCGCCGGCCCGGATAACCGGGTTGGATAAGATCGCCCGCGACTACAACAGTGGGGATCATCGATGAGTGGACGTTGCAACGGGCCACCCTCGTCCGCGGTATGCGCGGTGTTGTGCGCCGTCTTTGCCGCTCAGGGACTCTCGGCCGCGGAGCGGGATCGCGGATATCGAGACATCGCCTTCACCGCGACCGAAGGGACGTGGATGAGCCTGGACGTGAGTCCCGACGGCAACACCATCGCCTTCGATCTGCTCAACGATATCTATGTGATGCCCGCAGCCGGCGGCCCCGCCACTGCCATCCACTCCGGTCCCGCTGCACAGCGCAGCCCCCAATTCAGCCCCGACGGCCAATCGCTGGTGTATCTCAGCGACGAAACCGGCGCCGACAACCTCTGGATCTCGGCGCTCGATGGCTCGAACCCGCGTCAGATCAGCGAAGAAACATTGGCGATGATCACCGGACCGGCGTGGGCGCACGACGGCCGTTCCATCGTGGCGGTGAAGACCACTGCCAGCACGTACGAGATGAAAACATCAGAGCTGCGCCGTTTCTTCCTGGACGGCGCGCCCGAGCAGGTCGTGGTGCCCAAGCCTGCCAGCGGCAGAGATGTACAGGAGCCGCGCCTGTCCCCCGATGGCCGCCATGTTTATTACACCGAACGCAAGGGCGGCGATCATTACGTGTATCTCAACACGGGCCTGAGCAACTTCGTGATTCGTCGTCACGATCTGCAGACTGGCGCAAGCATCGATCTCATCGGCGGATTTGGCAGCGCCACCACGCCCGAAGTCTCGCCCGATGGCAACAGCGTCGCATTCATTCGCCGTGTGGGCGCCAAGACCGTTTTGTTTCGTTATGACGTCACCGCTGGCACACAGCATCCGGTGTATCAGGAGCTGGATCGCGATCTGCAGGGCGACTACATCCCTCAGGAACACTATTACCCGGCATTCGGCTGGTTCCCGGACAATCGGCATGTCGCCATCTGGGGCAAAGGGCGGTTGCTCAAAATCGATGTGCAAACCGGCAGCGCGACGCAGATTCCGTTTCAGGCGCTGGCGCGCCATCGCATCCACGATGCGCTGCGCACGCAGCTCGATGCCGCTCCTGGTCAGGTCGACGTGCGCATCTTCCGGCATCTCGCCGTGTCGCCGAATGGTGAACTACTGTTTCGTGCTCTCGGAAAACTGTGGCGGCAGGATCTGGTCGGCCGACGTGCTCCACAGCGACTCACCAAGTCCGCGCAGTCCGAGAACGATCCCGCGTGGTCGACAGACGGGCGGCAGATTGCTTTTGTCGAATGGAATGACGAGACGGGTTCGTCTCTCAAGCTGCGTGCTGCCAATGGCGGCAAAGAACGGATCCTCGCCACCAGCCGCGGCGTGATTCGCCAGCCGACGTTCTCTCATGACGGCAAGCGCATCGCTTATCGCATCATGGAGGAAGACAGGGCGATGGGCGGTGCAGCCGACCGGGTGGGCATCTACATCGTGAATGTCGATGGCAGCGGCGAGCGCTTTCTCACCGAAGCCGCTGGGCTCGCGCAGTTCTCACCTGACGACAAGCGCGTCTATTTCTTCGGTGCGCCGGACTACGTCGGGCGTAGAGTCGTCCAGCTCCGCAGTATCGGCGTCGATGGCCAGGGTGCTCGCGAACACGCGTACGCCGAAACAGCGGACACCGGTGATTTCACCTTGAGTCCCAACGGCCAGTGGCTGGCGTTCAAAGAGTTCAACCAGCTCTATGTGATGCCCTACAAAGAGCACGACGAGCCGTTCGCCGTCACCGCAGTAGGGAACGAAGCCGCGCGTCGCCTGACCACTGTCGGCGGATTCGAGATGGTCTGGACGCCGGACTCTGCCAGGTTGCTTTGGACCCTGGGCCGAGATCTGTTCGTGACTGCGCCGGGCGATCACGGCTTGGTTGAGAATCCGCAGCGTGCAATCACGTTGACGGCGCCAGCCGATGTGCCCGAAGGAACGATCGCATTCGTCAACGCGCGCATCATCCCGATGACCGACGCGAATGTGATCGAGCGTGGCGCCGTGGTCGTCGAGCGAAATCGAATCAAAGCCGTCGGCTCAATGGACAGCGTCACTGTTCCGAAAGGCGCGAAAGTGATCGATCTCGGTGGCAAGACGATCATGCCAGGCATGTTCGATGCGCACGGCCACATCGACTGCTGTTACATGACCGGCATCACGCCGGTGAAGCGGCCGACACACTACGCCGCGCTCGCTTACGGTGTCACCACCAACTTCGATCCATACGCGAGCGAGCTGACGAGTTACGAGGCCACCGAGATGACTCTGGCAGGCGAGCTGGTGGGGCCGCGCTGGTTGAGCACGGGCGCTGTGATCTACGGGCGTTCCGGTAAGCCGGACCGCATCTATGACCCCATCTTCAGCCTGGAAGACGCGCGCAACATCGTGCGTCGGAAGGCCGCGATCGGTGGAAACATTCTCAAGAGCTATAAGCTGACCACGCGCGAGCAAAAGCAGTGGCTGCTGCAAGCAGCGGCCGAAGGGGGCTTGATGGTGGACGCCGAGGGTGCGGGGCACTTCTACGATAACGTCAGCATGATCCTCGATGGCCATACCAATCTCGAGCACAACCTGCCAGTGGCGACGTACTACGACGATCTGCTCCAGCTGTTCAAGCATTCGACCGTCTCGAGCACGCCGACGCTCATCGTCACGTTCGGCGAACTGTTCGGCGAAAACTACATCTATCAGCATCAGGAGCCATGGAAGGAGAGCAAAGTCCGCAGCTACATCCCGGGCGTGAACAACGCTTACAACCCTATTCTGGGGGCAGTCGAGGCGCCGTTGTATGTGCGTGGCATGCAGACCATCCATTATGCGGACGAGCTTTACGACATCGGTTTCCGTTCGGTGGGACGCTCGATCAAGCGACTCGACGATGCCGGTGTAACCATCAACGTAGGATCGCATGGGCAGGCGTCGGGCATCGCCATTCATTGGGAGATGCAGTTGCTTGCTGAAGGCGGCATGTCGCCGATGCGAAGCCTGCGTGCGGCGACCATCAACGGCGCGCGAACCTATGGGCTGGATCATCAGCTCGGATCCATCGAGCCCGGTAAGCTCGCCGACCTGATCGTGCTGGAGCGTGACCCGCTCGCCGATATCCAGAATACCAACAGTGTTCGCTACACGATGGTGAACGGCCGGTTGTACGACGCCGAAAGCATGAATGAGATCGGTAATTACGACCGGCCGCGGACGCGGTTTTATTGGGAGCTCGGCGAGCGTCACGGTATCGACTGGAGCCCGGCGTGGGCCGGACACAAACATTGAGTCGGTTGAATCGTGGATAGTCGCACGCCGGGCCGTACATCGCGCGACAGCTTATAACTTACGGTTTCGTCTCGGAGTAGCCACGCATAAATCGGCAGATTCGGATGCAACTCCGCATCGCGTCTCGGCGTTTAGCACCGCGATGTGAGGCGCGGCATCGATGAGGGAAATTTCCTTTCGCGATTCTCGCGGGGGACCTCATAGATCAGTCAACAGGCGTCGAGGAGACGACACATGTCGAACGAGCGTAATAATCCGCAGGACAAGGATCGCAATCAGCAATTGGGCGACGAAGCCAATCGCAATCAGCAGCAACAGAACTCACCGGGTGGCCGACAGCAGGGCCAGAGCCCCTCGCGGCAGGATCAGCAGGTCCGCCAGGACCAGCAGGGCGGCGGCTCCCGCTCTGGCCAGCAAAGCCAGCAAAGCGGGCAGCGCGGCCAGCCGGGTCAGCAGTCCGGTCAAGGCCAGATGCGCTCACCGCAGCAAGGTGGGCAGCAGGGCAGTCGCGAGCACCAGCAGGACATCCGTCAGCCGGGAGACCGGGACCGTAACCGCTGATGGGTTGAAGCTCGTCGTCCCGATGGGGCCGTTTGGCAAAGGCACAATGCGCGGTCCCATCTCGACGGCGGGTCACCAGGAAAGCCAGCCGGAGGTCCGGCTGGCTTTTTTACTTGGGTGCCACTGCGAGCTCGACCCGGCGAAGCGCCCAGTACGCAACGACTAGCACCGACCAGCAGATCGTCAGCACGATCGGAATCAGTTCCAGTCCCCTGTGTTGCGCGATCAAGCCGCAAATGGCCGGCAAAGCAGCCAGCCCGACCGCAGCGATCGAGATCTGCAAGCCGACGGTGTTGGCCGTGTGCTGTGGGCCGACACGCGCCGGCGTGGTTGCAATCAATGACGGAAAGATCGGGCCGGACGCAAAGCCCACCAGCATGATCGCTGCTGTGTCGACCAGCGGATGAACGTTCGATGCCAGCGCGAGCATGCCGCCCAGCGCGGTCACGATGCAGAGCTTGATGACTGCATCGGGGCTGACATCCGCCGGCAGGAGCGCATAGCTCAGACGACTGGCGAACAAGCCTCCCCAGTAGAGCGAGACCGCGGTGCCGGCCGACGCGGTGGCGATGTCACGCGCTTCGTACAACAGTGAAAAGACCCAGGCGCCCGCAGCGGCTTCACATCCCGTATAGAAAAAGAACACCAGCAATGACAGCTGTACCTTGCCGAGTCGCAATGTTTCCAACAGGTGCGCCGGACGATGATGCTCTTGATGGGCTGGCGTAGGCGGCGGCCAGTGCTTGCGCGACAACGCGAAGGCGACCGCGAGCGCGACTTCGATGCCTACGATGATGCGATAGCCGAGTTGCCATTCGCGATCCGCCGTGAGCACGGCAGTCATCAAAGCGGGGCCGGCGGCGGCGCCCACTCCATAGAACGCGTGCAGAACATTCACTACGCGTGCCGAATAGCGTGTAGCCGCGTGCGTATTGATCGCGGCGTCGATCGAGCCTGCGCCGAAGCCGGTCAGTAGTCCCAGCGCCACCAGCACGATCCAGCTTGGCGCGATCGTGTAACTGAACAGGCTGATCGCCGTGAGCGCGCACGAGAGCGCGAGCAGATCGCCGATGCTCAGGCGGCGCAAGATTGCGCCCGTCGCGGTGCTCGCAATCACCGATCCCACTGTCACAGTGACGAACAACGGCCCCAGTGCATCCTGCGGCAGCTGAAAATAGCGACGAATCGCCGGCCAGGCGACGCCGATGACCGCATCGGGCAGACCCAGAGCAATAAAGCCCACGAAGCTCAGGACGAGCAGCAGCGTATTGCGTCGTGACATGCGGGATGGATTCAGCGCGCGGCGAACTGCCGACGATACGTGGCCGGACTGGTCCCGGCAACACGTCGGAAATGCCGTCGAAACGTTTCCTGCGATTTGAATCCCACTGCTTCCGCGACATGCGGCAGCGAATGTCGGCCCGCCTGCAGCAGATCTTTCGCCAGCGCGACGCGCTCACGAATCAACCATTCGTAGGGGCCGAAACCCACCGTATCCTGAAATTGGCGTTGCAACGTCCGCGGACTCATGGCAGCCCGGCGCGCCAATGTTTTCAATGTGTGGGCCTGCGCCGGGTGCGACCGGACCCAATCGATCAGCTTGGACAAACGGTTGCGCTCGTCTTGCGGCATGGGGCGCGGCAGGTACTGGGCCTGACCACCCTCACGATGCGGCGGAATCACCAATCGTTGTGCCACCTGGTTGGCGATCCTGGCGCCATAGTCCCGCCGCACGAGGTGTAACAACATGTCCAGTCCAGCGGCGGAGCCAGCCGAGGTGAGCACCTGCCCGGAATCGATGTAGAGCGAGTTGGGTTCGACGGTGACGCCAGGGTAGCGTCTGCTCAGGCGCTCGGCGTAGCGCCAGTGGGTGGTGACCGTTCGCCCCTCGAGCACGCCCGCGGCAGCGAGCACGAACACGCCCGAACAGATCGTGCAAAGGCGCGCTCCGCGCTCGTAAGCAGCGCGAATCTTTCGCAATAGGGCAGGCGGAGGCAGTTCGTCCGCATTCCGCCAACCTGGAATCACGATCGTATCCGCCTGGTCGAGCAGCGCCAGCGAGTTGGGCACTCGCACTTCGATTCCACCGGCGGCGCGCAGCGGCCCGCGCTCGGCCGAGCACACCGAGAACTCGTACCACTCGACCGCCAGCTCGGGCCGCTCCAGTGCGAACAACTCGACCACGCAACCGAATTCGAACGTGCACAGCCCGTCGTAGGCCACAGCCACCACCCGATGACGTTGCGGTCGCGATCTTTTGCTCATGGCGCGATGTTACCGATCTATGGCGTCAGCGCCAGTGCGGGCGTGAGCTGTGTTTGCGCACAATGTCTTTACCGATCCACTGGAGGCGTTTATGACGACCGCTGTGACCGCTGTTCCGCCCGCTGCCAGCGACCGCGCGCTTAGGCATTTCGAGTCGGCGCTGGAATTCGAAACCGATTGCTGGGACGTACACGACGCCATGTCCAGCGGCAAGGCCGATTTCGTGCTGCTCGACGTGCGCAGTCACGTCCTCTATGAGAAAGGGCACGTGCCCGGCGCGGTGAGCCTGCCGCATGCGAAGATCATCGAGGGCACGCTGCGCGACTATCCGCCGCAAACGGTATTCGTGGTGTACTGCGCCGGCCCTCATTGCAACGGCGCTCATCGTGGCGCGATCCGACTGGCGCGACTCGGCCGGCCCGTGAAATTGATGATCGGCGGCGTCACGGGCTGGCTGGACGAAGGCTTCACTTTGGAGACAGGCAAAACATGATCCGCCCTGCTCTGGCGTCGGACGCGCCGCAATTGTTGTCGCTGATGCGAGGCCTGGCTCGTTTCGAAGGCTATGACGATCGGTTCGCGGTGACGGTGGAGGCGCTGCTCGAGCGCGGCTTCGCCGCAGAGCGTCCGCCGGAGTTCACTGCATGGGTGGCTGAGCTCGACGGATCGTTGGTGGGCTACGCTGTGATCTACGTCATCCCCTATACGTTCGATCTCCGTCCGACCGTCGTGCTGAAGGAGCTGTTCATCGACGAAGCGGCGCGGGGCCGAAACTTCGGACACGGGTTGATGAACGCCGTGGTCGAGCACGCGCGCTCGCTGAATGCGCGATTGCTCCGGTGGCAGGTGCTGCCGGACAATACCGCCGCCAGAAATTTCTATCGACAGCACGGCGGCGCCGTGGACTCCGATTGGGAAAATTGGTGCATCGATCTCGATCGATGACGGCGCGGCTGCGAGCGGCGGGGCGCTGGCCAAAAGCCGCGCATGCTCCTACTCTTACTGCATGTCCAGCATCAGTATCAGAGCGGTCATTCTCGCCAGTCTCGCGGTTCTTGGGGTGGACATCGTTTCCAGCCTGTTGCTCACCACAATGTTCGGCGGCCCTGGCTTCGGTTCCGGCCTGTCGGAGGAGGAGATCCGGCGCGCTTACCAGGTGCTGCTCCAGGACGTGCGTTATCTCACCTTCGGCCTGATCCTGGGCACCGCTTCGACCGTGCTCGGCGGCTATCTCGCCGCGCGCCTGGCGCGCACCATGCCGTACTTCAACGCGCTGGCGTTCGGGGTGCTCGCGCTGCTGATCAGCGCGATCGGCTCGGGCGATGTGCCCACCTGGTTCAAACTCATCGGCCTGCTGTTGACCTTGCCGGCCGCGTTGCTCGGCGGCCATCTCGCCAAGCAGCAGATGAGTCGGCCAGTGGCTTGATCTTCAAGCACCGCTGCCGTACGGGCGTGTGATGATTTCCAGGTAGTGCCCGTTCGGGTCGTTCCAATACAGGCCGCGACCGCCGTCGTTGCGATTGATTTCGAATGGCCGCGAGTGCATGGGGTCGGCCCAATATTCCAGCGCGCGCTGCTTGATGCGCGTGAAGATGCTGTCGAACTCGGCTTCGCTCACCAGGAAGGCGTAGTGCTCGATGGGCATGGCCTCATCCGAGTCCTGGTAGTCCAGCGTCACGCCGTTGTCGAGCGTGACCGTCCAGAACGGCCCGAAGCGCACCGGCTCGCTCAGCCCCAGAATCTCGCTAAGGAAAATCGCCGACGCCCGCGCGTCACGAGCTGGCACGATGGTGTGGTTGAGCTGAATGGCCATGAACTGCTCCGTCCCTGCGGTGCGATGATTCTATGTCACTCTTCGATCACGCCGTGCTGTCGCAGGAAACTCAGCACGTCTTGCTCAATGGCGCGTCGGCGCTCGGCGTCAAACTTGCCGTGTACTCCGCCGGGCACCACGTGCAAAGCACTGCGAGCGCCGGCCGCGTCCAGCTTTTGTTTCAAGCTGAGCGACTCCTGCAGCGGCACGACCGGATCGGCGTCGCCGTGCACGATGAAAATCGGCGGCAAGTCGGCACGCACATGAGAAACAGGTGACATTCTCTTGCGCATGGCCGAGTCGCCCGCGTTTGCGCCAAGCCACCGGGCGATCGAACCGTGCGGCGCTTGTTTGAATCCGCCGTCCGGGTCCGGCGCCGGCCAGGTGTCCAGATCGGTGGGGCCGTAGAAATCCACGATGGCCGCGGCCAGCGGCGATTCCCGGCACTCGGGCAGGTCCACGTCGTTGCCATTCGTGAGCATGCCGCCCATCAACGCCAGATGTCCGCCGGCCGACGTGCCGGTGACGACGATGCGCTGGGTATCGAAGCCGTAGCGCTCCGCGTTCTTGCCGACCCACGACATCGCACAGCGTACATCCTGCACTGCTGCCGGAGCGCTCGCGACCCCGGCCAATCGATATTGCACGGTCACGACGGAAAAGCCGGCTTCAAGATAGGCCGAAAAACCTGTCCAGCTGTGGGGGCGCGCGCCTTTCCACCAAGCCCCGCCGTGAATATGAATCCAGACGGGTGTTGGTCTCCGGCCTGACTCAACGCTGTAGACGTCGAGCTGCAGGTCATGACCGCCGGGCGACAGATAGATGATGTCGCGATGTTCGACGATGGTGGGCTGGGCTTCGCTAGCCAGGACGGACGCGCTGGTGAGGACTGCGCCAACCCCTAAGACCACCACAGCGGCCCAGGTCCCAGCCCTCCGGTTGAATTCATCGGCCATCACTGCTCTCCGTAGGTTCCCAGGCTAGTACATACCAGAGGCCGGATAACAGGTATAGTTGTTTTATCGTGAGAGGACTACTACAGTGTCAGTCCAGCGCCGCTGACGGCCGCTAACGACGTTCGGGGGGATGAGTGACAGGCATTCGTGAATGCAGGCTAGCGCTGCTGGTCGTCGCCGCGGTCATCGGCTGCACCTCGGCGGCTGCGAAGGAAATTCGGGTCAGCGACCAGGCGGCTTACGCGCGAGCGGTGAAGCAGGTGAAGCCCGGTGACGTCATCGAACTCGCCGACGGCGAATGGCGCGATTTCAAGATCCTGTTCGAAGGGCAGGGCACGGCCGCACAACCCATCACGCTCACCGCGCAGACCAAGGGCAAGGTGTTCGTCACCGGCCAGTCGAATCTGCGGCTCGCAGGTGAGTATCTCGTGGTCTCGGGGCTGGTGTTCCGGGATGGGCACACGCCAACTGACGAGGTGATTTCTTTTCGGCGCGATTCGAAGCGAGTCGCCCGTCATTCGCGCGTCACTGAAGTCGTGATCGATGCGTTCAATCCGTCGGACCGGCGGCGGCAGGACCATTGGGTTTCCCTGTATGGCCAGGCCAACCGCGTCGATCATTCGCAGTTCGTCGGCAAGACCAACGCGGGCGTGACGTTGGCGGTGATCCGCGATGCGCCGGTCGAAGATCGGCATCGCATCGATCATAACTACTTCGGCTTTCGGCCGCCGCTCGGTTCCAACGGCGGCGAAACGCTTCGGATTGGCACCAGCGAGCAGTCGCTGAGCGCTTCCCGCAGTGTGGTCGAGCGCAACTATTTCGAGCATTGCGACGGCGAGGTGGAAATCGTTTCCAACAAGTCCGGCGGCAATTCCTTCCTCGGCAATACGTTTTTCGAGTCGCAGGGCTCGCTGGTGCTTCGGCACGGCAACGACAACCTGGTCGAAGGCAATGTTTTCTTTGGCAATGGCCGGCCCCATACCGGCGGTATTCGTGTGATCAATGCCCGGCAGACGATTCGCGGCAACTACATGGAAGGTGTGGCGGGGACGGGGTTCGCCAGCGCATTTGCCGTGATGAATGGCGTGCCGAACTCCGTGATCAATCGTTATCACCAGGTGGCCGGTGCACGGATCGAGAACAATACGATTGTCGACGCGGCGCGCATCACGCTGGGCGCTGGCGCAGATGCCGAGCGGTCGGCGCCGCCAGTCGATAGCAAGTTCGAACGCAATCTGATCGTGGGACGGACGGAGCAGGACCCGTTTCTGGTCGAGACGGAGCTGAGCGGCGTTTCATTTGCTGGCAATGTTCAGAGTGAAGTCGCCAAACCCGCATTGTCTGCCGGTTTCACTCGGCGCGCGATTGAATTGGCACGCGGCGAGAATGGGCTACTGTATCCAAAGGATCCTGCATTGGCGCAGGTCGGCGCGCCGCGCTCGCTCGTCCCGGTTCGGAAAGAAGAGACTGGTGTTGCGTGGTATTCGAAGCCGTCGAAGGGCGGGGTTGATTTCAGCGTTGAGGAAACGCATCGCGTGACCTCCAGCGCCGAGCTTACCGGCGCGCTTGCCGCCGCCATGAATGGCGACACGATTCAACTCGCTGCCGGCGAGTACGTCGTCGACGCGCCGCTGATGGTGGACCGCGCGCTGACCATCGCCGGCTCACAGCGAGCGACGACCATCCGTTTCAAGCAAGCATCTTTGTTTGTTCTGAGGCGGGGTGGGGCGCTGCGGTTGCAGGGGCTGAGGATATCGGGGGCGGCGGCGCCTGCGCAGCCCGGTAACGTCGTCATCAAACTCGACGAGAAGAACGCACCGGCGCACTACGCGGTCGAGATCCTCGACAGCGAGTTCGTCGATCTGAATCGAGCGGCGGGTTTCGATGTGATCGCCGTCAGCCCACGGTTTTTCGGGCAACGTCTGGCAATCCGCGACAGTGCATTTACCGATGTTTCGGGCGCTGTGCTCGCCGTGACGGTGCGAGAGGGAGGCGACCCTCTCTACGCCCTGGAAACCATCGAGATCTCCAACACCAGCTTCAATCGCGTAGGCCGCGTCGCTGATGTATTCCGCGGCGGGCGAGATGAAAGCACATTCGGTCCTCGCTTTACGCTAACGAACTCGACCATCGCCGACAGCGGCAAGGATGAAGGCAACTCGCTCCGCCTGTCAGGCGTGTTATTCACACACATCGCCGGTAACCGATTCAGCGACAGTGGCCGCATCGAAATCACGCACGGTGTCGGCGCGCCGCAAACCGCAATCGTCGACAACAGATTTGCCGACACGCCCGCTCCAGTGATACGTGAGCTATACGCGAAAGGCCCACCACGGGTCGCGTTAGAGCGCAACGTAACGGGAGGCGCGAAGTGAGCGTGCGAGCCCGAATCATTCTCGGCGCGGTAATCTCGCTGGCTCTGGCGAATGCGCACGGCGCCGAAAGCACCTCCGGTCCAGTTCTGATCTCGGCCCGGGACGCAACACAGAGCGGCGCTCAAGCCCAGCAATACCTGCTGTTTCAACAGGAACTGGATCGGGCGCGTAAAGAAGTCGAGGCCGCCATCCAAGCCGGCATCCAGGTGCCGACGCCGAAAGATCCCGGCGGCGGCGACACGCACGAGCAACACAAGCGCAATTACAAATCGATTTACCAGGCCGGCTTGCTGTACCGAATCACCGGCGAACAGCAATACTCTGACTGGGTACGAAGCCTGTTGCTCGCGTATGCGGACCTGTGTCCGAAGCTCGGCCCACATCCGGCCGCCGCAAATCAAACAGCCGGCCGACTGTTCTGGCAGAGCCTCAACGACAGCGTATGGCTCGTACACGCCGCCCAAGGTTACGACGCCGTTCGAGATGCGCTTTCCGCGCAGGACAGGGGCCGTATCGATCGCCAGGTCTTCCGAGTCATGGCGAAGTTCCTGTCCGACGACTCGCCGCAGGTATTCAACCGCATTCACAACCATGCCACCTGGGCGAACGCCGCGGTTGGCATGACGGGCTATGTGCTGCGAGACACCGAGCTGGTCGACAAAGCGCTGCTCGGCCTGGACAAAACCGGCAAGGCTGGCTTCCTGAAACAGCTGGACGTGCTGTTCTCGCCCGACGGCTATTACGCGGAAGGACCGTACTACCAGCGCTATGCCTTGCTGCCGTTCGTGATCTTCGCGCAGGCCATTCAGAACAATCAGCCCGAGCGCAAGATCTTCGAGTACCGCGACGGCATCGTGCTCGAGGCCATCCGCACCACCATCCAGCTCACCTACGACGGATATTTCTTCCCCATCAACGACGCGATGCCGGACAAGAGCTTGCGGACCGACGAGCTCTATCAGGCGGTCGCGACGGCGTATCAGGTGACGGGCGACACAGCTCTGTTATCGATCGCGCAGTGGCAGGGCCGTGTGGTACTTGCGCCCGAAGGCTTCGCGGTCGCGCGAGACATCGCGGCAGGCAAGGCGCAGCCGTTCCCGTTCGCGTCACGGCTGTTGCGCGACGGGCCGCGAGGTGACCAGGGGGCGCTCGCCATCCTGCGCACGCCCTCGCAGACGCTGGTGATGAAAAACACGGCGCAAGGCATGGGCCATGGCCATTTCGACAAGCTCAACTGGCTGCTGTACGACAACGGCAACTCCATCGTAACCGACTACGGCTCGGCGCGATTCCTGAACATCCAGGCCAAGCAGGGCGGTCGCTACCTGCGTGAAAACGACAGCTGGGCCAAGCAGACCATCGCCCACAACACGCTGGTGGTGAACGAGCGGAGCCATTTCAATGGCGATCTGAAAACGGCGGAAAAGAACGCGCCCGAACAATTGTTCTTCGCCGGCGGGGGTGCGACTCAGCTGAGCACGGCGGAAATATCGAGCGCGTATCCCGGTGTCACGTTCCGCCGCACGATCGCGCAACTCACAATCTCCGGCTACGAATCTCCGCTCGTCGTCGACGTGTTGCGAGCCACCAGCGCAACGCCTGCGCAGTTCGATCTGCCGCTTCATTATAGCGGCCATCTGATCAACCTGGCCGTTCCTCACAAATCGAACGTCGCGGCGCGACCGGTGCTCGGGCGCGCGAATGGCTACCAGCACCTGTGGGTCGATGCTGTCGGCGCGCCCAGCAGTGACAAGAACTTCGTCACCTGGTTGAACGACGGCCGCTTCTATACATACCGCGTCGTGCCGCCATCGGGTGCACAGATGATCTTCGCCGAAAGCGGCGCGAACGATCCGAATTTCAACCTGCGACGCGAGCCGGTGCTGATTCAGCGCGTGACCAACGCGGCGAACGTCACATTCGTCAGCCTGCTCGAGCCGCACGGGCGACACGATGGCGCGAATGAAACAACAGTAGGTAGTCAGAGCGGCGTGCGAGCGTTGCGTTACACGCGCACGGCGGATGCTGATGTCGTGCAGATCGAGCTGGCGGACGGCAGGAACACCATTCTTACCATCGCCGATGCGGTCGATGGCGACGCCACTCACAGCGTGAACATCGCAGGCCGGCCCCGATCCTGGCAGGGTCATTTCGGCCGCTTCGATCAGTGACGAGGACGAGCATGAAAATCTCCGGCATGCGCTGGCTGGTCATCGGACTCATCGCACTCGCGACGGTCATCAACTACATCGACCGCAATGCGCTGGCAGTGATGTGGCCCGCCGTCTCCGAAGACATCGGCGCCGACAAGACCGACTACGCGCTGTTCGTCACCGTGTTCATGATCGCGTACGCCATCGGACAGTCCTTGTTCGGGCGAGTCTTCGACGTGATCGGCACGCGCCTGGGCTTCGCGGTGTCGATCGTCGTGTGGTCGGCATCGATCGCCTTGCACATGCTGGTTCGTTCCAGCGGTCTGCTGACGGTGCTGAGGTTCACGCTCGGCATCAGCGAAGCGGGCAACTGGCCGGGCGCGACCAAAGCGAGCGCGACCTGGTTTCCGGCGCGTGAACGAGCGCTGGCGCAAGGCATCTTCAATTCAGGCGCAGCGCTCGGAGCGATCGTTTCGGCGCCTCTGGTCGCCGGTTTGTATGCTCAGTTTGGCTGGCGCACCACGTTCCTGTTGATCGGCCTGCTAGGCATTCTCTGGTTGTTGCCGTGGATGTGGTTCTATCGCGCCGATCCGAAAGAACATCCCTGGCTGTCCGAAGCGGAACGTCGCCACATTCTCGGTGACGAGCATGCGCGCGGCGGCGTGCCGACGCCGAGCCCGAGTTGGGGTGAGCTGCTAAAACATCGGCAGAGCTGGGCGGTCATTCTGAGCCGCTTCTTTCTGGATCCGATCTGGTGGTTGTTCGTTTCCTGGCTGCCCATCTATCTGGCCGAAACATTCGGCTTCGACGTCAAACAGATCGGCGCGTTCGCCTGGGTGCCGTTCGTCGGCGCGATGCTCGGCAGCTTGAGCGGCGGTTGGCTCGCAGGCGTGCTGATCCGTCGCGGCTGGTCCATCAACGCGACACGTAAGACCGTGATCTCGGCGGGGGGCATCATCATGATGCCGCCGCTGTTGCTGACCATGAGCGCCGCCGATCCCATGAATGCGGTGCTGCTCATCGCCGTGATCCTGTTCGGCTTCCAGGTCGCGATCAACAACATTCAAACATTGCCCAGTGATTTCTTCGGCGGTGGCGCCGTCGGCTCGCTGGCGGGAATCAGCGGCACGGCCGCGGTCGCCGGCACGCTCATCACGACGTGGCTGGTGCCCGCGATGACCGCGGAATCCTATGCACCGATCTTTGCGTTGGCAGCGGCGCTGGTGCCGATGTCACTGGTTTGTCTCTGGCTGTGCGGCGGCGTGATCGGGCCGGTGGACGCCAGACGTTCTGTTTCAAGCACCGTGGTGCAAGAGGATAAGGCATGACTACGAGGTTGAAGGACAAGGTGGCCATCGTGACGGGTGGTGGTCGCGACATTGGCCGGTCCGTATCGCTGCGACTGGCCAGTGAAGGCGCCAAGGTCGTGGTGAACTACTGCAATGACGAGGCGAACGCGCGCCGCACGGTGGACGACATCCTGGCTCGAGGCGGGACCGCGATCCTGCATCGAGCCGATGTGAGTCGCTCGGCCGACGTCGCCGGCTTGATTGCGGCCAGCCGTCAGGCGTTCGGCGATCGCATCGACATCCTGGTGAACCTGGCCGGCGGCATGGTCGCCCGCAAGTCGCTCGACGACATGGACGAGGCCTTTCTGGACCAGGTCATGAACCTGAATTTCAAATCGGCCTTTCTGGTCACCAAGGCGGCTCGGCCGTGGCTCGGCAGCGGCGCGTCGATCATCAACTTTTCCTCACAAGCGGGCCGCGATGGCGGCGGGCCTGGCGCCAGCGCCTATGCATCTTCTAAAGGCGCATTGATGACCTTCACGCGCGCTCTGGCGAAGGAGCTCGGTCCGCAGGGCATTCGCGTGAATGCGCTTTGCCCGGGCCTGATCGGCACCACCTTCCACGACATTTTCTCCAAGCCCGAAGGTCGCAAGGCCACGGCCGGCAACACGCCGCTGCGGCGCGAAGGCAATGCCGATGAAGTGGCGGCGGCGGTCGCCTTTCTGGCGTCCAACGACGCCTCGTTCCTGACGGGCGTGAACCTGGATGTGAACGGCGGCCTGTATTTCTCTTGATGTGCATACCAGTTTGATGCCGATAACCAGACCAGTTTGGTATTAACAAATGGTCTGAACGCTGGTATATATAGCGACAAGCCGGCGTCGCGGCCGACGCCGGCAACACTCAACAAGATTCGGGGGATGCTATGTACAAGCGTCAGCGCACTGTGCGCGTCGGGGGCTGCAAAGTTCGTTATCTGCTGCTGATGGCCGCCGCGCCTTGCGTCGTGCAGGCTCAGAGCACGACCCCCGATTCCGCAGTCGAAGAAGTGGTGGTCACCGGCATCCGCGCTTCGATTCAGTCTTCCATCGAAGCAAAGCGTGAAGCGAGCGTCGTCTCCGACGTGCTTTCCGCCGAGGACATCGGCGATCTGCCGGCGCTGTCCATCGGCGAAGCCATCGAGACCATCACGGGCGCCGCGACTCATCGCGAGAAGGGCGGCGCTTCGGAAATCGCCGTGCGCGGTCTCGGCCCGTTCCTGGGCGCGACAACGTTCAATGGCCGTGAAGCCACCAACGGCAGCGGCGATCGCTCGGTGAACTTCAGCATGTTTCCTTCCGAGCTGATCAACGGCGTGGCGATTTACAAATCGCAGCAGGCCGACTTCGTCGAAGGCGGCGTGGCGGGCATCATCGACATGCAGACGGTGCGGCCGCTCTCCTTCGGCCGTCAGCGCTTGCAGGGCGAAGTGCGCGGCATCTACCAGGGCTATGACGATCGCCTGGTGGACGACAACGGTCTCGGCTGGCGCGGCACGCTCAATTACATCGATCAGTTCGAACTCGGCTCACTGGGCGAGATCGGTGTTTCCGTCGGCGTGCAGCGCGGCCAGAGCAGCAATCCGGAAGAGATGTACTCGACGAGCTCCACCTGGGTGGCGTGTCGCGGCGATACGCCGGCGCCGCTGAATGGTAATTGCGCCCAGGTCACACCGGATGACTACGCGAGCGGGGCAGTCCCTGCCGGCACACCGTATTACCTCACGACGGGTAGCCGTGCGTTCACGCAATTCAACGAGACCGACGATCGTGAAGCGGCGTTCGTCGCTGTCGAATGGCAGCCCCTGGATAACGTCGTGGTGAATCTCGACTATCAGAACTCCACGAATGAATTCACCGAGCGCCGGAACACGCTGAACCTTTCCGAGACCATGCGCGGCTACGGCGACTCGGCCGTGTTCGACGAGCGCGGCGTGCTGCTCTCGTACAGCGGCGAAAGCCCACTGGAGAGCACACCGCTGTATCGCAATCAGATCGAGGAATACGAAGGCGGCGGCTTGAATGTCGCATGGGATGTGACCGATCGCATCAGCGTCGCACTCGACTACGGCGTCTCCGATACTTACCGCTCGCGCATGGATCGTGAGGTTCGCCTGCGCACCAGCAATCGCGACATCTATGGCCAGCCCGTCGCTGGCATCAGGGGGCAACGTTGGGTTGGCTATACCTACGATGCCACCTCCGGATATTTCCCGAGCATCACGCTCGATCCGGACTTCGACGTGAACGACGCCGATAACTTCAGCGCCGACGCGCGGCTGCGCCGCACGGAACAAGTGCGCAACGACGAGATCGAAGCCGGCCGACTGGATTTCACGTTCCAGGTCGCGGATAGCGGCATCACCCAGCTGCAAGTCGGCGCGCGACTTGCCGAGCACAAGTTCTGGGACATCAATCAGGATCGTCGCGAGATCAGCATCAGCGACCGCGCGGAGATCGCGGCGGCGAACCTCGCATGCCGCAACTCGCGCTTCCCGCAGGATGATTTCCTGTCGGACACCGATGGCGGTCAGCCGATCTCCTCGTGGGCCACGTTCGACGCGCTGTGCCTGTTCAACAATTTCCTCGGCACGCAGGACCCGGGCCGCACCGACGATACTCGTGATATCGCCAACCGGGATGTCACCGAAGACAGCAAGGCCGCGTATGTGATGGCGACCTTCGCGACCGACTTCGGCTCGATTCCGTTGAGCGGCAACTTCGGCGTGCGCTATGTCGACACCGATGTGACGTCGCTCGGCCTGCGCAGCGCGCTCAACGTCATCAACAATCCGGATGGCACGATTCGTCTGGAGGAAACCGGCGACTTCCTGACCCTGCGTCAGAAGGGCGGCTCGGAGAAATGGCTGCCCAGCTTCAACCTGGCGGCGGACATGTCGGATCGCATGAGGCTGCGCCTGGGTCTGTTCCGCGCCATGTCACGGCCCGATCCGGAAGATCTCGGCGCCGGCCGCATTTTCACTTTCGACGACAGCGTTTCGTATGGCTCGGTGGCCGAAGCCGTCCGGGAAATCCGTTCGACCGGCAACCCGGCGCTGCAGCCGCTGATGTCCTGGAACGTGGATCTGTCGGCCGAGTACTATCTGAATCGCGACTCGCTGTTCAGCGCCGGTCTGTTCTACAAGCAATTCCAGGGCGGGTTCGAAAACATCGTCGTCAACGAGACCTATGACATCGGCGGCGAGAGCATCACCGTGCCGGTGACGTTGACGCGCACCTCCGACGACGAGAGCGAGATCTACGGCATCGAGCTGACCGGCTCGTATCGCTTCTCGATGCTGCCGGCGCCGTTCGACGGGTTCGGTGTGAAGGCGAGCTACAGCTACGCCGAGTCGACCTTCGAAACCGAGGACCTGCGCCTCGGCGATCAGCAGGACGCGGCCACCGGCGCGATCGCTCCGGGCCTGATCGATCCGGTCGACATCTTCGGCCTGTCCAAGCACGTCGCGTCGGGCTCGCTGTACTACGAGATCGGCCCGGTGGAGCTGCAGCTGATCGGCAAGTACCGCTCCAGCTACTACCAGCAGTTCGTCGGCGCGGCCTCGCAGAATCGCGTGGTCCGGGATGCGACCGTCATCGATTTCCGCGCCAGCTATCGCCTGACCGACGGCCTCAGCCTGTCGTTCCAGGGCTCGAACTTGAACAACGAGGAGCGCGTCGAGGACATGCCGATCCCGGGCAGCGTGCGCGAGGTGCACGTTTATGGTCCGCGTTACTACCTGGGAGCTCGCTATCGCTTCTAATGCGACGCCGGTCGTGGGTTTTGCTAAAGTTGGTATACATAGAGGTATAGACCACCGGACAAGGTGCCCATGGCTGACCACCGTCTGTTCCAGGACATTGCTGACCAGATCACCGCGCTGATTCGCGAGGGGGTGTTTCCGCCCGGCTCGCGTCTGCCCGGCGAGCGTGAGCTGGGCGAGCGCTTCGGTGTCAGCCGCGTCACCATCCGGGAGGCGGAGATTGCCCTGCAGGCGCAGGGCAAGGTGAAGATTCGCGCCGGCGCCGGTGTGTATGTCACGGACGACGCCGCCAATCAGGGTCAGAAATTGCCCGAGGTCAGCGCCTTCGAGCTGACCGAGGCGCGCTCGCTGTTCGAGCCCGAGGCGGCCGCGCTGGCCGCTTCGATCATCACCGAGCCCACCCTGACCAAGCTCGACGAGCTGTTGCAGGCCATGGCCAAGGACGGGCCGGGCGACGACGAAAAATCCACCGAGGCCGATCGCGAATTTCATATGACGATCGCGGCGGCTTCGGGCAATCGCGCCATCATCCACGTCATCGAGACGCTGTGGCGCCTGCGGCTGGAGCTGCCCGAAGTGCGCAAAGTGCACGAATCGGTTTGCAAACACGACGGCAAGTCGCGGCACGGCGAGCACGCTCGCATCGTCGAAGCGCTGCGCAAGCGCGATCCTCAGGCGGCTCGCAAGTCCATGCGCGAGCATTTCCATCGCCTGCTCGAAGAGATGCTGGACGCGAACGAGAAGCGCGAAATCATGGAGCTGCGGCAAAAGTCCGCCGCCAGCCGGGCGCGTTTCCTGGTGAGCGCGCGCATCGGCTGACCGATCTGGCGGCCCGAAGCTGACGGGAGTCAGGCTCGATATAGGTAGAACAGCCGTAGTTTCCGTGAGGCTGGATTCTTATCGTGACCATCGATCCTTCGAACAATCCGAGGAGATGGCCATGCCCCGATATCTGGTTGAACGTACCTTTCCCGACGGCTTGGGTCTGCCCACCAATGCGGAGGGCGCCAAGGGAGCCGCGGGCATCGTGTCCAACAATGCGCAGGAAGGCGTGACCTGGATCCATTCCTACGTCACCCCGGATCGCAAAAAAACTTACTGTATCTACGACGGGCCTACGCCGGAGGCGATCCGCAGCGTGGCGGCTCGCAACGGCGTGCCTGTCGATCGAATCACCGAAGTGCGGGTGCTCGATCCATATTTCCTGTACTGACAAGACATCCGTGGCGATCCATGGGGGCGTGCGGCGGCCCCCCGATGATCGCACCAGCCCGCCGGCGCGCTATGATCCTCGAGCTCGAGTGGGGACGGCGTCGGCGTGGCGGGACCTGGCATGAAGCTGTTGGAGCGGGAAGAGCTGCTGACCTCGCTACAGGTGCTGCTGCGCAATGCCGCCGCGGGCCAGGGCGCCTTGTTGTTTCTGGAGGGCGAGGCGGGCATCGGCAAGACCTCGCTGTTGCAAACATTCGCCGAAGCTCAACGCGCACACCATCCTGTTTACTGGGGCGCCTGCGATGCATTGCAGACGCCGCGCCCGCTCGGCCCGTTGTTCGATATCGCCGCGCAGATCCAAGGCGAGTTGCAAGCTGCGCTCGCCAACAGTCGCGAGCGATTGCATATCTTCAGCACCTTCCTCCACGAGCTGGCGCGGCCGCCGACGCTGATCGTGCTCGAAGATCTGCATTGGGCGGACGAGGCGACTCTCGATTTCCTGCGTTACGTGGGTCGGCGCATCGGGCGCACGCATTCGTTGTTGATTGTGAGTTTTCGTAGCGACGAGGTCGGCCCTGCGCATCCGCTGCGCCTGGTCTTGGGCGATCTTGCCACCAGTGGCGCGAAGCGAGCTTCGCTTGCCCCGCTGTCGCTCACTGCGGTCCGTGAGCTCATCGGCGCTGGTGACATCGATCCAGAAGAGCTGCTGCGCAGGTCGGGTGGCAATCCCTTTTTTGTGACCGAAGTGATCGCGACGGGCGGAGCTCGCATGCCTGCGACCGTGCGGGATGCAGTGCTTGCGCGTGCGGCTCGCTTGCGGCCCTCGGCCCGGGCCGTGCTGGATGCCGCGGCCGTCGCAGGGCCTCGGATCGAGCCGTGGTTGTTGGAAGAAATGACTGCGGCCGAGAGTGGCTGGATCGATGAATGTCTCGCCACCGGAGTGCTGTGTGCGCAGAACGGCGTATTCACGTTTCGGCACGAGCTGGCGCGCGAGGCGGTGCTTGAAGCTCTGACGCCGACGCAGGCGATGAGCCTGCATCGAATGGCGTTACAGGCGCTTCAATCGCATTCGGCGACTGCTCACGATCTCGCGCGTCTTGCGCATCATGCTGAAGGCGCCGCTTCAGACGATGATGTGCTGAAGCTCGCGCCGGCCGCCGCTCGCGAGGCGGCAGCCAAGGGCGCCCATCGACAGGCCGCTCAGCAGTTCGCACGAGCGTTGCGCTTCGCCCCGTCGTCGAGCGCGTTGCGGGCGATGTTGCTGGATGACTACGCTTCCGAATGTCAGCTCAGCGGCATGGTCAGCGAAGCGATTCAGGCGCGGCAGAATGCGGCGAAGCTGTGGCACGAGCTCGGCGATAGAGACAAACAAGCGATGTCGCTGGCCAGGTTGGCGCATGCACTGGTCGTCTCCGGGAAGAATGCAGAAGGCGAGGCGACGATGCGTGAAGCCGTCGCGCTGGTGCCCAACGATACGGCCGCGGCTGCCGCGGTGGTGAGGCGCTGGGCCGCACACTTGCGAATGTTGGACCGTGACGTCGACCAGGCCATCCAGGAAGGCGAGTTGGCGATGGCGGCGGCTGAGCGTCGTGGCGATCAGGAGTCCCTCGTGCATTGTCTCAACACCATCGGCTCGTCGCTGATCGTGTCGGGGCGGGTCGAAGAGGGCTGCGAGCGATTGGAGCGCAGCCGCGAGGTGGCCGAGCAGATGCGCTCGGATTCCTGGATTGCCAATGCTTATGTGAATCTCGGTTCTGCGTGCGGTGAGGTTTATCGTTTCGATCTGGCCGACAACTATCTGCGCCGGGGCATCGAGTTCTGCAACGAGCGCGACATCGATTTTTCACGGTTGTATCAGTTGTCCTGGCAGGCGTTGGTGTGGATGTATCGGGGGCGTTGGACCGAAGCGTCGGGCGTCGCGCATGTCGTACTTGCAGATAGCCGGTCGCCTGTCATTGCTCGCATCACTGCCTTGGTTGCGCTGGGTCGCGTGCGTGCGCGCCGGGGAGATCCTGCGGTGTGGGAGGCGCTGCATGAGGCACAAGGGTTGGCGGGGAATACAGGCACCTTGCAACGAGTCGCGCTGATGCAGGCTGCTCGAGCCGAGGCTGCGTGGTTCGAGGGGCGGCCCGCGGAGGCGGCAAGTGAGGCGGCGGCGGGACTCGAGCTTGCGCTTCGCAAGCGGCATCGGTGGTTTGCGTCGGAGCTGTTGTTCTGGTGTTGGCAGGGCGACGGTTCTCTTCCCGGCGGCATTCCGGAGTTTTGTGCGAATCAGCCGTTCGCGATGGAGATTTCCGGTCGTTGGCAGGAGGCTGCGGCGGCCTGGCGCGAGTTGCGATGTCCCTTCGAGGCGGCCCGCGCCATGACGGAAGGCGATGAATGTTCCCAACGCGAGGCCCTTGCGGTTTTCGAGTCATTCAGCGCACGGCCCATGATCGAGCGCGTGCGTTACAAGTTGCGCTCCTCGGGCGTGCGAGGATTACAGCGCGGACCGCGGGAGAGCACGCAGAACAATCTGGCTGGGTTGACTACGAGGGAGGTAGAAGTGCTCGGCTTGCTCGCCCAAGGCCTGCGCAATAAGGAAATCGGCCAGCGCTTGCATCGCTCATCCCGGACGGTCGACCACCACCTGGCGGCGATTTTTACCAAGCTCGATGTGTCGACTCGCGCCGAAGCCGTGAGTGCGGCATACCGCCTCGGCATCATCTCGGCGAAAACGCCGTAGCTCGGCGGCACTGCTTCGGCACATCGCAGCGGAGGTGTCCACTGCGCGGCGCAGCCGCAGCTCGCGATCTTCTACTCTTGCGGGCGCTCCGGCTGCGTTGTGGTCACGCCGGCGGGGAGGTCGTCTCGTGACGTGTCGCGGCGTTCGCATTCCGCTTTCTCAATGCCGCGCAGCTTCGTGCAATCCGGTCGACTGCCCGTCGTGCCGACGCCGCGCATCGCCGGCGGCACGCGGCTCTGGTTCTGACGAGCCGCGTTGTTGGCATTGTCGTCGTCGTTCGTTCTCCTGTTCGCGTCGGTTCGCGCTGAATCAGGCGGCCGCACAGTTTGCTGCGTATTCGAGTTCGGCTGCGCCTGCTGCGTCGTTTGCCTCGGCTGTGCTGGTGGCGAGGTTTGCGAAGACTGCGCCGGTTGCGTCGTTTGAGTCGGCTGCGCAGGCGTGGTCGCTTGCGACGACGGCTGCGTCGGCTGCGAGGGTGTGGGCGAGTTTCGCGGTGCCGGCGTTGGCGCAGAGGGCGGTGCCGACGTACGAGGTTGCTGAACAGGCGTCTGAGTGCCAGGCGGATTGGCTGGGTTGCCAGCGTTCTGGGCCGAGGCGGTCGTCAGACCCGCGGCGGCAAGCGCCGCCAACACATAAACCGAAGTCCGCATCGCACGTTCTCCATACGCGTCGAATGCACAGTTAACGGTCCGCATCCAAGCCAGTTCCGACCGCCGACGCTGACAGAAAACGCCGCACTCGAACCACCGCGGCGGGGACCTTCTGTGCCACTTTTTTTACCGCGATCTGCATCTGTTATGCAGCACAGACCGCCCCTACCATGCACCCGTACCAAGGAGAAAAGCGATGCGGATTGCCAAACCCCTGCTGCTGGTCACGACGCCCCTGGGCGTGGCGGGCGCAATTTACGAAGCGTACCGGCTGGCCGGCGGACTGGTGTTCCTGATGGTGGCGCTGATCTCCCTGATCGCTGTCGCGGTCGGCACACTGGTCATGACCATCCGTCGCGAGGCCGCGGCGGAAGCGCAGCGGGCGCAAACACACGCATCGGAGCAATCATGAAAGCACTCATCATCCTCACGCTGGTCGGCATCGTGCTCAGTCTGGGCCACGCATTGTTCTCCATGACCAGCGGTCCCACCGATAACAAGCGCATGGTGCGCGCGTTGAGCGTGCGCGTCGGGCTGTCCGTGGCGTTGTTTGCCTTCCTGATGATTGGCTGGTACTTAGGCTTGGTCGAACCCCACTAACGCGGGCGCATGAAGCTGTATCAGGAGCTGGCCGCCGATCTCACATCGCTGATCCGCCAGGGCACGCTGCAAGCGGGCGAACGGATTCCATCGGTGCGCGAGCTGTGTCGTGAGCGAGGAGTGAGTCCCGCTACGGCGATGCGAGCTTACGATGTGCTCGAAGCGAACGGCTTGGTTGAGAGTCGGCAGCGCTCCGGTTATTACGTCAGCAATCGCTGGCAACAAACGCCGCACGAGCCGCGCGCGTCGCGGCCGCCGTCGCGCTCTACGCAGGTCGACGTCAGCGATCTGGTCTTCGATATTCTCGAAGCCTCTCGTGACCGTGACGTCGTGCCTTTGGGCTCGGCCTTCCCGAGTCCGACGCTGTTTCCTTGGGCGAAGCTGGCGAGACATCTAGGCAGCAGCGCGCGCAATGTGGATCCGTGGAGCACGGTGCAGAGTCTGCCGCCGGGCAGTCCAGAACTGAGACGGCAGATCGCGCGTCGATACCTGCAATTTGGCTCACGTGTTCCGGCCGACGAAATCGTGATCACCTCCGGCGCGCTGGAGGCATTGAATCTTTGTCTGCAAACCGTCACGCGGCCGGGCGATACCGTCGCTATCGAAGCGCCTGCGTTCTACGCCTGCTTGCAAGCGATCGAAATGTGGGGCTTGCGAGCGGTGGAGATTCCCACTCATCCGCGCGAAGGCGTCGATCTCGGCGCGCTCGAGCAAGCGATCGGCAAGCACGACATTCGCGCCTGCTGGTTCATGACGACGTTCCAGAATCCGTTGGGCGCCTCGCTGCCCGAGGAAAAGAAACGTGACCTGGTGCAGCTGCTCGCCGACCACGAGATCCCGTTGATCGAAGACGACGTGTACGCGGAGCTGCACTTCGAGCAGCACCGGCCGAAGCCGGCCAAGGCGTTCGATCGCAAGGGGCTGGTGTTGAACTGTGGCTCGTTCTCCAAGAGCCTGGCGCCGGGCTATCGATTGGGCTGGACGGCCGCGGGCCGATTTGCGTCGGCGGTACAGCGCCGCAAGATCGCGACGTCGCTGGCCACCAGCGTGCCGATCCAGAACGGCATTGCGCAGATGCTGAGGAACGAAGGCTACGACCGGCATCTCGACAAGTTGCGCCAAGCGCTCAAGTCGCAGCAGGCTGCGGCGTTGGCGTGCATCAAGAAACATTTTCCGGCGGGGTACAGGGTGGCTACGCCGGAGGGCGGTTATTTCCTCTGGATCGAATTGCCGCAGCAGGTCGACGCACTGGAAGTGCATCGTCGCGCCATTGAAGCTCACATCAGTATCGCTCCGGGCCCGATGTTTTCGGCGCGCCGGCAGTTCAGGCACTGCGTGCGGCTGAACTACGGGCATCCGTGGAGCGATCAGGTCGAGGATGCAGTTGCGGAGCTGGGAAGGATCATCGTCGCGCTCGTATAGTTCGTCTGGAACGCCGCCGGCAGTCGCCGAGTTATCGATCGATCATGCGACTGTTCATCATCCTCCTGGTAATTGTGTTGGCCGTCGCCGGCGCCTTGTATGGCGTGCGCAGTGGGATGATCGCGGTGCCGCCCGATTGGAATCCGTGGGCGACCTTGGACGTGAATGCCGAGCCCAACTTCCTCACGCGGCACAAGCTGGCGCGCTTGTCCAAAAGCTCCGAGCTTTGCCAGCAGGTGCTGGCGACCACCAACCTGAAATACGCCCGCGTGGACGACCGCACGACCGGACCGGCGTGCGGTTTCTTCAATGCCGTGCGCATAGAGAAAACGTCCGCCGCCGTGGGCAAGCCGTTTTCGCTGAGCTGTCGCGCGGCGGTGTCGCTGGCGATGTGGGAGCGGCATGTGCTGGCGCCGGCGGCGCAAGCGCATTTCGGGAAGAGGGTGGCGAGCCTCGAGCACTTCGGCAGTTATTCCTGTCGCAACGTTTATGGCCGGGCCAACGCGACTCGAAGTCAGCATGCAACCGCGGAGGCGCTGGACCTCGCCGGGTTCGTGCTCGAAGATGGCGAACGAATTCGCGTATTGAAAGACTGGAACGAGGGCGGAGCGCGAGCGGCGTTTCTGCGCGACGTGCGAACCGGGGCATGCCGTTTCTTTGACGGTGTGCTGAGCCCCGACTACAACGCGGCCCACCGCGATCACTTCCATTTCGATCGCGGTCCCTACCGCGTCTGTCGCTAGCTCATGTAAGGATCCCAGAAGCCCGCCGCCGGCTCGATCTGTTGCACCACATCGACCCAGGTGCCCGACGGATCGAGCAGGCCGAAGCGACGCTGACCCCAGGGCTCATCCCGAAGCTCATAAGCGATGCGCGCGCCTGACTGCTGCACCTTCTCGAACTCCGCCGCCGCATCGGCGACCTGCAAAGTGAAAAACATGCCCTGGCCGTTGAACGTGGCGGGGCCGGGCGGGCTGGAGGGATGGTCCGGCGACATGAAGGCAATGGCCAGCACGGGGTTGGCCTTGGACGCCAGGTAAATGAACCACGACGACTCGAACACCACCTCGAAGCCGAAGTGGCGCACATAGAAATCGCGGCAGTCGCCGATGGCGGGGGTGACGATCACCGGATAGGCGGACTCCAATTGCATGCGAGCTCCTCGATGGGGGAAAGCCCCAGGATGCGCTCAGCGCGGCGAGTGGTATTGAAAAAATGCGTCGTCGTGGCGTAGTTGGCCGGGTGAGACGCCGGCCAGGCGAGTGAAGTCGCGAGTCATGTGCGCCTGGTCGGAATAGCCGGCGTCGTTCGCGACTGCGGTCAAGGAGCGCGCAGGCGGGTGAGCAATGAGATCGGCTGCATGCCGCAGCCGAGAGATCATGCAAAACAACTTCAACGGCACGCCCACCGTTTGCAGAAACGCGCGTTCCATTTGTCGGCGGCTCTTGCCGAACCAGGAGGCGACGTCATCCACGCGCACCAAGCCATGTCGAACATCGACGTGCTCGATGACGCCATCGATGTAGCTCGCCACGGGCGGTGCGTGGGCCAGCAATCCACCCAGGATCACATCGAGTTCGTCGAACAACGCCTCACTGGCGATGCGCATGGCGATTCGATCTGCAGGAAACTCCATCAGCGCACGCAAGTCCGCGCTCGAGTCGGTGATCTCGGCGGCAGCGGCGCGGATGAAGTGGCGGCTTTGCCCCGGATGAAAGCGAATACCGAGGTAATGATATCCGGGAGCGCAGGCGATAGCAGTCGGCGAGGTCGTAGTCCCATACACCCACGAGCGGTAACCACTGGCGCTCACCTCCAGCACCAGATCGACGCAGCCATCCGGCAATGCCGTGTAAAGCGGCGCCGAGTTGTTCAAGCTAAGCCAGTACTGACGGACGAAACGCGCCAGCCCGCGGCCGGGTCGTCGAACGCTGAAGCTGCTGGATGTACGCGCCATGCGGGCACTCTAAACCGGCATCGTCTGCAGCCGCCACCACTTCGGCAGCAATTCCCGCACTTCGCGACGCGCGAAGCGATCGTCGATGAGATAGACCACGCCGCGGTCGTGGCGCGTCCGAATGACCCGTCCCGCCGCCTGAATCACCTTTTGCAGGCCAGGGTAGAGATACGTGTACGCATAGCCGTCTTCGAACAACTGATCGAGCCGCAACCGCATCTGCTCGCTCACATCGTTGAGCTGCGGCAGGCCCAGGGTCGCGATGAATGCGCCGATCATCCGTTCGCCGGGCAGATCGACGCCCTCGCCGAAGGCGCCTCCCAGCACCGCCAGCGCGATACCGCGTCCGTGCGCCTCGAAGCCATCGAGAAATTGCTGGCGCTCGCTCTCCGACATGTTGCGACGTTGCAGCCGGTTGGGAATGTGCGGAGCGAGCCGATCCAGCCCCTCGGCGATACGCGCCAGGTAATCGAAGCTGCTCGCAAACATGAAGTAGTTGCCGGGGCGGCGTTCGAACTGCCGCACGATGAGCTCGACCATGGGGGTGATGGAATCGTCGCGATGTCGATAGCGCGTGGAAATATGTCGCGCGACGCGCACTTCGAGCTGATCCGCCGAAAACGGCGAGTCGACGTCCAGCCAGCGCGTCGTCTCGGGGAGTCCCAGCAGGTCGAGATAGAAATCCCGCGGTGTCAGCGTGGCGGAGAACAGCACCACGCTGCGCGTGTTGTCGAAGCGTGGTCTCAGAAACGGCGCCGGCACCACATTGCGGATGGAAAAGGTCGCGTGCTCAGGGTGGGCGATTTCGAACAGCGAATGTTCCGCCAGCTCCATCGCCAGAGTGTTGAACGCCAGCGCGTCGAAAAACAGCTGCTGCACCGGTTCGGGCAACGCCATTGCCTGGTCGGCGAGCGCGCTCTGCTCCGTGATATAGGTATCGAGCGCCTTCAATAAGGTCTTCGGCACATTGTCATAAACCCGATACGGGGCCTCCTGCGAGTCCGCGATGCGTTGGAATTCGGTGCTCAGCCGCTGGATCACGCCTCGGAGCATGGGCGGCGATTCCTTGCGGGCGCGGCGCAGAGCTTCGGCGTCGAGGGACGCCGAGTACATGCGTCGCGCGCGTTCGACCAGGTTGTGCGCTTCGTCCACCAGTACGCCGACGCGCCAACCTTGCTCGAGTGCGAGTCCATAAAGAAACGCGCTCTGATCGAAGTAGTAGTTGTAGTCGCCGATGATCACATCGCTCCAGCGCGCCAGCTCCTGCGACAGAAAATACGGGCAAACGCGGTGTTCGGCAGCCACGTCATCGATGACTGCGCGCGTCATCGTGCCGCGTTCAAGCGCCGCCGCTCGCGCATCCGGTAGCCGGTCGTAGAATTTCTTTGCGAGCGGACACGATTCGCCATGACACGCGGCGTCCGGATGTTTGCAGATTTTTTCGCGCGCGGTGATTTCCAGAACCCGCAGCTTGACCTCGGGCGGTATCAATGCACGCAGCGCATCGAGCGCGAGCTGGCGTCCCGTCGTCTTGGCGGTGAGATAAAAGATGCGATCGATCTTTTGCGCGCCCATCGCCTTGAGCATGGGAAAAAGCGTGCCCATGGTCTTGCCGACGCCAGTAGGGGCTTGCGCCAGCAGGTGCTCGCCCATCACGGCCACTCGATACACCGCTTCTGCGAGCTGGCGCTGGGCTGCATAGAAGTCGAACGGGAAGGCGAGCGATTGCAGCGCCTGGTCGCGGGCCTCACGATGCGCGCATTCCGAGCGGCCCCACACCGCGTATCGAGAACAATGCTGTTCGAAAAAGGTTTGCAGTTCCTCGGCCGAGCAATCCTGCGTCAGCACCGTTTCTTCTTCGCTGTCCACATCGAAGTACACCAGCGCCAGGCGCAGCTCGCTCAGCTGCTGCTGACGACACAGCATTGCGCCATACATCTTGGCCTGAGCCCAATGCAGTTCGCGGTGGTTCTCCGGCATGCGGGACAATTCGCCGCGAAAAGTCTTGCACTCATCGAGTCGCCGCTGGTTCTTGTCATAACCATCGGCGCGGCCGCGCACGTGCAAGCCATCATGAACGGCTTCGAGCGTCTTTTCCGCTTCATACTCGCGCCCGCGACGAGCCGCCACGATACCGTGGCCCGCGATGCCTTCGCGAGCGCTCGGGGCAGGCGTGAAACGCAGGTCCAGATCGCCGCGCTTCGCCGTGAACTGGCACAACACTCGCACAGCCACCGACATGCAGGTGGACGCGAGAGTGACAGCGGCGGGCGCTGACGCCGGCGTCGGGGATTTCCCGGTCGACATAGGAATATGGAATTTCTGTGGTTATATACAGTAGCATCGACTCCGGTGTGAGTTCTACGTGCCCGGCAGGCGCAACGCCGGCAAAGGTGGGTTCCGTGCCTGAAGGCATTCAGATTCGTCGCCTCGAAGTGTTTGGCGAGCGGGAAGTTCAGGGCTTGAGCGACGTGCTGATCGACTGCGTCGAAGGCGGCGCTTCGGTAAGTTTCATGCTGCCCATGACCCGCGACAAAGCGCATAGCTTCTGGTCGAAAGCGGCAGAGAGCGCGGCACGAGGCGAGCGCATGATCTTCGTCGCCGAGGACAGTTCGGGCGCCATCCTCGGCACCGTACAACTGCTCATGGATCAGCCGGAGAATCAGCCTCATCGAGGCGACATATCGAAGATGCTGGTGCACCGACGCGCGCGGCGGCTCGGTCTTGGTGCGGCGTTGCTAACGGCCGCCGAGCAGGCGGCGTTGAACGCCGGCAAGACGGTGCTGGTGCTGGATACCGCAAGTGAAGACGCTGAACGGCTCTACCGACGACAAGGCTGGCAGTACTGCGGCCGCATTCCCGACTACGCGCTCATGCCGGACGGCGCGTTCTGCGACACTCACGTCTTCTACAAGTTGCTCGCCCCTGGCTCGACATAACGACGTCCGAGTCTGTCGTACAAAGTGAACGCCTGTCGGGAACTTTCCTGGACGTCCGAGCGTTCCTCCCGTCATGCCAATGAATAAGCTGCGGCCGGGGCTCCCCTGACGCCGTGGCAACGGCCCGGCGGAATCCAGCAGCGACATGCGCAAACGTTTCGAGAAAGAGACGCACGACGGTTGGTATGTGTTCATCGCGGCGAGCATGCTCGCGATCTTCGTGGTCGACCTGCAGACCCGGATCGGAGTGGCCACGTGGCTGTTCTATCTGATCCCGCTCGGGGCATCCATCTTTCTGACCCGGCCCGGCGCGCCGCTGCTGGTGGCCGGCCTTTCGACCGTGCTGATCGTCGTCGACTATCTGTTCTCGCCGGAAGGGGAGTCCGCGCAGATCGCGATGGCGAACCGCAGCTTCGCTACCGTGGTGATCTGGGCCTTCGCCATCCAGACGCGTCTCACCATCATTTCACGCCAATCGCTGCGCAAGCGAGATTGGATGCGGGTGGCGCAGTCCACACTCTCGCAACGAGTGCTCGGCGAGCTGACGCTCACCGAGATCGGCGACCGGATCGCCACATTCATCAGCGAGTACCTCGGCGCCAGTGTCGGCGCCCTGTATGCGCGTCAGGGCGCCGAGGCGGTCCGCATCGGTGGCTATGCTTTGCCTGCGCAGCACCTTGCACGCGACAGCATCCCAGTACACGAGGGGCTGGTCGGGCAGGCCATCAAGGATCGCAAGCCCATCCATCTGCAATCGATACCGGCGCACGAGCTGGAGATCACCGGCGCGCTCGGTTCGATTCGGCCCAAGACGCTGACCGTCACCCCGTTGATCGCCGATGGCGAAGCAGTCGGTGCGCTGGAGCTCGGCTTCATCGAATCGATCGGCGCGGCCGATCTGGAATTGCTGGAACTGCTGAGCGAATCCATGGGCATCGCGATTCGCACGGCGCGTTTGCGCAGCGAGCGTGAAGAGCTGCTGCGTGCGACCCAGCAGCAAGCCGAGGAACTGCAGACTCAGCAAGAAGAGCTCCGCGTCAGCAACGAGGAGCTCGAACAGCAGAGCAACATGCTGCGCGACAGCCAGGCCCGGCTGGAAGCGCAGCAGGCGGAGCTCGAACAGAGCAATGTGCAGCTCGAAGAGCACATGCAAATGCTGGCGCACCAGAACGACGACCTGGACGCTGCGCGGCGCGAGCTGATCGCCAAGGCCTCCGAGCTGGAGCGTTCCAATCAGTTCAAGTCCGAATTCCTGGCCAACATGTCGCACGAGCTGCGCACGCCGCTCAACAGCTCGTTGATCCTCGCCAAGCTGCTGGCCGACAACGCGCAGGGCAATCTCACCGAGGAACAGGTGAAATTCGCCCGAAACATTTATTCGGCCGGCAACGATCTGCTGGAGCTGATCAACGACATCCTGGATCTGTCCAAGATCGAGGCGCGGCAAATCGATCTGAAGCGCGAAAAGGTCGGGCTGCAGTCGTTGCTCGACAATCTGGCGCAGACCTTCCGGCCGATCGCGAGTCAGAAGCGCGTCGAGCTGCAGCTCTCGGTGGCGCCGGATACGCCGGCGGAGCTGGAGACGGACTCGCAACGCTTGCGGCAGATCCTGCGCAACCTGCTGTCCAACGCACTCAAGTTCACCATGCAAGGCCGGGTATCGCTGCGAATCTTCAGCAAAGCGGGCAGCGGCGACCTGGCGTTCGCGGTCGAGGATACGGGCATCGGCATCCCGGCCGACAAGCAGGAAATCATTTTCGAACCGTTCCGCCAGGCCGACGGCACCACCAATCGCCGTTTCGGCGGCACCGGGTTGGGTCTGTCGATCTCGCGTGAGCTGGCGGCGATGCTCGGCGGTCGTATCGAGTTGCGCAGCGAGCCCGATGTCGGCAGCACGTTCACGCTGATCCTGCCGCGGACCATGCCGGAGCAGGAAGAGAAGCCCGAGCAGGTCGTCGCGCCTGCACCGGTTAGCGCTCCAGTGCGGGCTCGACGCAGCTCCATCTCCGAGACAGCGATAGAAGCGGCGCCGACCAGAGCAAATACCAGCAATGCGCGCTTGTTGTTGATCGTGGAAGACGATCCGTCCTTCGCGCAGACCATCGCGACGCTGGCCGCCGGATTGCAGTTCGAGTGCATGATCGCGCACACCGCCGATGAAGGCATCGACCTGGCCCTCAAGCATCGGCCCACCGCAATCGTGCTCGACATTCGTTTGCCGGATCACACCGGTCTGACGGTGCTCGATCGACTCAAGCACGATCCAGCGACGCGTCATATTCCCGTGCAGGTGATCTCGGGCCACGACTACACGCACGTGGCGCTGGAAATGGGCGCCGCCAATGTCATGAGAAAGCCGGTGGAGCGCGAGCAACTGCTCAGCGCACTCGCCAATCTGGCTCACAAAGCGAACGACGCCAACCGCGCGGTGCTGATCGTGGAAGACAATGCCGTGCAACGGGACAGCATCGAGCGTCTGTTGCATTCCGAGCAGGTCAACACGGTGGCGGTTGCGTCGGCGGCGGACGCGCTGGAGAAGCTGCGCACCTCCACCTTCGATTGCATGGTGCTCGATCTGGCGCTGCCCGACGCTTCGGGCTTCGAGCTGCTGGAGCAAATGGCGACCAACGAGTCGTACTCGTTCCCGCCGGTGATCGTCTACACCGGGCGCAGCTTGTCGGCGGACGAAGAGCAACAGCTGATGCGTTACTCCAAGTCCATCATCATCAAAGGCACGCGCTCGCCGGAGCGCCTGCTCGATGAAGTGACGCTGTTCCTGCACCGAGTCGAATCGTCCTTACCGCCCGAACAACAACGGATGTTGCGCGTGGCGCGCAGCCGGGAATCGGTCTTCGAGAAACGGCGCATCCTGCTGGTGGAAGACGACGTGCGCAACGTATTCGCGATCACGCGAGTGCTGGAGCCGCACGGCGCGATCATCGACATCGCACGCAACGGCCTGGAGGCGCTCGAAGCATTGAAGCGGCAGCCGGACGTCGATCTGGTGTTGATGGACATTATGATGCCCGAGATGGACGGCTTCGAGGCCACTCGCGCGATTCGCGCCGAAGGCCGCTGGGCCAATCTGCCCATCATCGCGCTGACCGCCAAGGCCATGCCCGACGACCGGCAGAAATGTTTGCAGGCGGGCGCCAACGACTACATCACCAAGCCGATCGACATCGAAAAACTGCTGTCGCTGCTGCGCATCTGGATGCCGGCGCGACGAGGTGCGCCGCGTTGAGGCTGGAAATCTCGGAACCCGAGATTGCCCAGCTGCTGGAGATCATCTATCAGCGCTATCACTATGACTTTCGGCAATATGCCGCGGCTTCGTTGAAGCGGCGGCTGCAACAGGCGCTGACGCACTTCCGCTGCGCAACTCTGCAGCAGTTGCAAGACCTGCTGACCAGTGACGAGAGCGTGTTTCCGCGCTTGCTGGAATATCTCACGGTGCAGGTCAGCGATCTGTTTCGCGATCCGGAGTTTTTCCTGACGCTGCGCCAGCAGGTGATGCCGCTGCTCGCCACCTATCCGTCGTTGAAACTGTGGATCGCCGGCTGCAGCACCGGTGAAGAAGCCTATTCGTTCGCCATTGCGCTGGCGGAGGAGGGCTTGCTCGATCGCACCAGGATCTACGCCACCGACATCAACGACGGCAGTCTGCGCAAGGCGCAGAAAGGTGTGTATCCGCTCGATCGCATGCGTCAGTTCACCATGAACCATCGCGCCGCCGGCGGGCACGGCTCGTTGTCGGACTATTATCATGCGTCCCACGACAGCGCCGTGATGTCGCCGACGCTCAAACAACACATCACCTTCGCGGATCACAGTCTCGCCACCGACAGCATTTTTTCCGAAGTTCAGCTGGTGTCGTGTCGCAACGTTCTGATCTACTTCGACCGGCTGTTACAGGACCGGGCGCTCGGCCTGTTCCACGACGCGTTGTGCCGACGCGGTTTTTTGTGTCTGGGGACCAAGGAATCGGTGCGCTTCTCGGCTTACGCTCAGCGTTTCCAGGAGCTCAGTCCGGAACAGAAGATCTACCGGAGGGTCGATTGATGGACGTGCCTGGCGCCGTGGTCATCGGCGGCTCGGCAGGAGCACTCGACGTGCTGCGCGCCATC
Source organism: Steroidobacter gossypii (assembly GCF_016801985.1). Classification (GTDB taxonomy): domain Bacteria; phylum Pseudomonadota; class Gammaproteobacteria; order Steroidobacterales; family Steroidobacteraceae; genus Steroidobacter; species Steroidobacter gossypii. Next base: position 407,343 of record NZ_JAEVLS010000006.1, read on the forward strand.
GTACGCGCGCTGCCGCCCGTCATTCCGTGTCCGGTGGTGGTCGTCATTCATCTGCCCTCGCATTCCAGCGGACTCGCGGAACTGCTGGGCGCGGAGACTTCACTGAAGGTGAAGCAAGCCGAAGACAAGGAACCGCTGGTTGCCGGCGTGATCTACATCGCGCCGCCCAGTTATCACTTGTTGATCGAGTCCTCCGGCACGTTCGCGCTGTCGGTGGATCCGCCGGTGCATTACTCACGACCGGCGATCGACGTGCTGTTCGAGACGGCGCGCGATGTTTACGGCCGCAACCTCATCGGCGTGCTGTTGAGCGGCGCCAGCGAGGATGGCGCGGCCGGCTTGCAGGAGATTCACGCGGCCGGCGGCACGACCATCGTGCAAACGCCGCTTTCAGCCGAGGTCGCCATCATGCCGGCGGCGGCCCTCGCATTGTTTCAGCCCACCTATCTATGGTCGCCCAACGAGTTAGCTTCGAGCTTGAGTCAGTTGCTGAGCGGGAGCGCGATATGACCGAGCGCTCGCGCATCCTGCTGGTTGACGACATCGAGGAGAACCTGGTCGCGCTGGAAGCGCTGCTGCGTCGAGACGACGCGGACATCGTTACCGCACGCTCCGGCACCGAAGCGCTGGAGCTGGTGCTGCAGTATGAATTCGCGCTGGCTTTCATCGACGTGCAGATGCCCGAGATGAACGGCTTCGAGCTGGCGGAATACATGCGCGGCGCGGAGCGTACCAAATATATCCCCATCATCTTTTTGACAGCGGGCACGGGCGATGCGAATCGCGTGTTCCGCGGCTATGAATCCGGCGCGGTGGATTTTCTGTTCAAACCGGTCGATCCGACCGTCCTGCGCCATAAGACCGACACGTTCATCGGCCTGGATCAGCAGCGCAAGAAACTCGCCCTGCAATATCAGCAGTTGCAGGAAAGCGAATCGTTGTTACGCGAAGCGGTACAGGCGCGCGAGGACGTGCTGGCCGTGGTGTCGCACGACATTCGCAATTTCCTGCAGGCCATCAAAAGCGGCGTGCAAATGCTGAACAAGCCGCCGGAGAAATTGGGGCCCGAGGCGCGGGCGGCGATTCACGGGCGCTTATCGAGCACGGTGGATCTGATGAGTCGAGTGATCGCCGATCTGCTGGACATGGCCAGCATCCGCTCGGGCCGGATCGAAGTGGAGCAGCGGCCGCAAATCGCCGGCCAGCTGCTCAACGAAGCGGTTGCCGTGCATGAGCCGCTGGCGGGCCAGAAAGGGATTGTGCTGGTCGGCGAATGTGACGTCGCCGGCTCGGTCGTGCTGTGCGACCGGGAGCGCATCCTGCAGGTGTTTTCCAATCTGCTCGGCAACGCCATCAAGTTCTGTCGCCATGGCGATCGGATCAAAGTCACGATGCGCCAGGTCGAGGATTGCGTGCAGGCGTCGGTGATCGATACCGGCCCGGGCATTGCGAGCAGCGACCTGCCCCTGGTGTTCGACGCCTACTGGTCGGGCGCCACCAACCGGCGCAGCGGCACCGGTCTGGGGTTGTATATCACCAAGCGCATCGTCGAAGCGCACGACGGGCGCATCTGGATCGAGAGCGAGCCGGGCAAGGGCACGGCCGTGCACTTCACCCTCTCGCTTGCGACCGGGGCGGCTGTTACCAGTTGAACAGCGTGCCGTCCTCGAGACGGTTGACCGGCAGGCTGGCGGGCCGATAGGGATATTTCGCGGCCAGCGCTTCATCGATGTCCACGCCATGGCCCGGCGCCTGGCCGGGATGCAAATCGCCGTTCGAGAACGTGTAAGCGTGCGGGAACACCGCGTCGGTTTCGTCCGTGTGGCGCATGTACTCCTGGATGCCGAAGTTCGGTACCCACAGATCGAAGTGCAGGGCCGCCCCCATGCACACTGGGGACAGATCGGTCGCGCCATGGAAGCCGGTCCGCACGTTGTTCAACTCGGCCAGGTGAGCGATTCGACGCACGTGGCTGATGCCGCCCGCGTGCACGATGGTCGTGCGGATGTAATCGATCAGCTGTTCGTCGATGAGTTGCTTGGCATCCCACACGGAATTGAACACTTCGCCGACGGCCAGCGGCGTGGTGGTGTGCTGGCGGATGGTGCGGAAGCCGGCCTGGTTTTCGGCGGGCGTGCAGTCTTCCAGCCAGAACGGACGGAACTCTTCGAGATCCTTGCCCAGCCGGCCGGCTTCCAGCGGCGTGAGACGATGGTGCACGTCGTGCAGCAGGTGCACGTCCCAGCCCAGCGCGTCGCGCGCGGCAGCAAACAATTTGGGCACGGTCGGCATGTACTTGATGGTCGACCAGACATTCTCGGTCGGGCGCGCCGCGTCCGCCGGCTCGTAGAACAGCTTGTCCTTGGACACGCCGTAGGTGGAGGCGAGGCCCGGCACGCCGCTTTGCAGGCGGATGGCTTTGTAGCCTTGTTCCTTGTAGCGCTTGGCTTGCTCGATGGTCTCGTCGATGGTGTTGCCGTTGGCGTGACCGTAGACCATCACCCCGGTACGGCTCGCGCCGCCGAGCAGCTCGTACAACGGCATGTTGGCGTTCTTGGCCTTGATATCCCATAGGGCCACGTCGACGGCGGCGATCGCGGTCATGGTGATGGGGCCGCGGCGCCAATACGCGCCTTTGTAGAAGAACTGCCAGATGTCCTCGATCTGACGCGCGTCGCGCCCGATCAGGCACGGCACGACGTGATCGTTCAGATAACTCGCGACTGCCAGCTCGCGGCCGTTGAGGGTGGCGTCACCCAGGCCGTAGACACCGCTTTTAGTGGTGATTTTGAGCGTGACGAAGTTACGGCCCGGGCAGGTGATGATGACGCGGGCGTCGACGATGGTGTGCATGGTCAGAAGAACGGCATCAGAACATTGGTCATGCCACTCTGGCCTGACCAATGGGCATTGTCAACGCCAGGACGGGCGATTCTCACCGAACGCGACCCAGGTCGCGTTCGGGCGCTCATTGGCTGGCGGCGTAGCGCTTGCGCTGTTCGGCGATCTGCTGCCGGGCTCGTTCCAGCTCCTGCACCTCCGTGGCCTTGAGCAAAGCGTCGATGACCCGGGTCAGGTGCTCTCGCATGGCTGCGCGGGCGCCCTCCGGATCGCGCTGGCGAAGCGCTTTGAGAATCGCGGTGTGCTCGTCGATGCGCGGCTTGACGCCGGTGGCGCGCACCTTGGCGCTGAGCGACCGGCTTTGTGGCGAGCGGGTGCGAGCGTCCCAGAGCATTTTCACGGCGGCGATCATGCCGCTGTTCTGGGTGGCCGCGGCGATGGTCTCGTGGAAGCGCCGGTCGGCGTCTTCACTGAGCATCACGTCCTTCTCGTTCTCCGTGCGCATTTCAGTGAGCAGCGCGTTCAGTTCGGCCAGCTGCGCATCGTCGATGCGAGTGGCGGCGAGGGCGCATGCTTCGCCTTCGATGGAACGTCGCGCTTCGAGCAATTCGAACGGGCCGATGTCGGTTGCGCCGGCCTTGCCGCCGGGCGGCTCGGTGTTCGTGACATAAACACCGGAACCTACGCGCACTTCCACGAGGCGATCCAGCTCCAGGGCAATGATTGCTTCGCGAACCGTGGGGCGGGAGACGGAAAAGGTCTGCGCCAGCTCGCGCTCCGAGGGCAACCGCTGGCCGATCTTGTACTGACCGCGCGAAATATCGTTCGCCAGCTTCTGCGCGATGCGCTCGTACAGTCGCTGTGATTCGGCGGGCATGGGCGGCGCTGCGGGCTCGGGCGTTACGGAATGCCTCGATTATTGCTGGCTTGACCAGGGGGCTCAAGCCGGGGCGAGGGAAAGGTCGCTGGAATTGGACTGGCCAATTTCATAATTGGTAAGACCAATTTCCGAATGCATGTCGGTTATGCTTGCGCATCGCTCACACCTGGGATTGCGATGCATCTGGGCATTCTGGAGACCGGCGCGCCGCCGGGCGACCTGAAAGATCGGTTCGGTTCGTATGGAGACATGTTCCGACGTATGTTGGGACCGGACTACCGCTATTCGTACTACGACGTGCGCACCGGGCGGCTGCCCGAGATCGGTCAGCACACGGCGTACCTGATCACCGGTTCCGCTTCCGGCGTGTACGACGGCGATCCCTGGATCGAGCCGCTGAAGGATTTCATTCAGCAACTGTCCGGGCGCGTTCCGCTGGTGGGAATCTGTTTCGGACATCAGATCATGGCCGAAGCCTACGGCGGGCGAGTCATCAAGTCGCCCAAGGGCTGGGGCGTCGGACTGCACAGCTACGATATTCTGCGTCGCGCCGGCTGGATGAATTCGGATCGTGAGTCGACGTTGAGCATCCCGGTGTCGCATCAGGATCAGGTCATCGAATTGCCCAACGGCGCGACGGTGCTGGCCGCGAGCGAATTCACACCGTACGCGGTGCTCGAGTACCCGCAACGGCGGGCGATTTCGTTTCAGGGTCACCCGGAGTTTTCTCCGGAGTATGCGACCGCGCTGATCGATCTGCGTCGAGGCACTCGCTATCAGCCGGACTTTGCCGATGCCGCCGCGGCGACCTTGAAGAAGCCGAACGACGCGCAGCGAGTGGCCGGTTGGATTCGCAACTTCGTCAGCGGAGCGCGCTGACGTCGGATGCGGGCCAGGCGACCGTGACTTTCAATCCGCCCAAGTCGGAGCGCGTCAGCATAATGGCGCCTCGGGTGGCCTCGACGAGGTCGTTGGCGATAGCCAGGCCGAGGCCGTGACCGGAACCGGCCTCGTCGAGTCGTCCACCGCGCATCAATGCTTCCGTGATTTTCTCAGGCCCGATGCCCGGGCCGTCATCTTCCACCAGCAACACGCCGCCACCAGCCGATTCGCCCGTAATGCGCACGCGCCGGTGCGCGTAGCGCGCGGCGTTTTCAATCAAGGCGCCGGCGATCTCGAGCAGATCTTCGCTTGCTACTGGCAGGCGCAACTCGTCGGGAATGTTGACTTCGAATACCAGCTTCGAGCCGAACTCGGTCTTTTCGACGACGCCTACCAAAGACTCGATCAGTGGTAACGCCGGCGTGAGATCGCCGCTCGGAGCAGCGCGAATCGCGGCTGCGCGGCTGCGAGCCAGCTCACCTTCGATGGCAGCTCTGGCTGCCGCGATGGCTTGATCGAGCCCATCGGCTGCTTCAGTTGCGCCTGCTTCTCGTGCGCGACGACTCTGTGCGGACAGCGCAGCCAAAGGTGTTTTGAGTCCATGGGCGAGATCGGCGGCGCGTCGACGAGCGCGGCTCAGGTCTTTCTCGCGAGCGTCAGCAAGCTCGTTGATGGCGAGCGTGAGTGGCTCGATCTCCGCGACGTGGGCTGCCGTGATGCGTTCGCGAGGATTTCGCTTCAGCGTCTCGACTTCGTTGCGCACGTGGCGCAGAGGACGCAAGCCCAATTCAACCTGCACCCACGAGGCCGCCGCCAGGATGAGCCACAACATCGCCAGAAACATCGCCAGTTCGTTGCCGAATTCCTGGCGCGCGTCATGCAATGACTTTTGTTCGTGCGCCAGCTGAATCAAAACATCGGCGCCGCTGCGCTCGGGCCGAATGATGCGTTCAACCAGCAGGATCTGTTGATCGAACGGCCCGTCGACGATGCGATTGCGCCATTCCAGTGAACTGGCGTTGACGGGGGCGGGCAGATGCTGATCCCACAGCGAGCGGGAGCTTTGCGCGCCTTTGCCGGTGGTGACCTGCCAATACAGACCGCTGGCAGGTTCGAAGAAGCGCGCATCGCCGGGCTCCTGTTCGAGCGCCGGAGTTCCGTCGGGTGCAATCGAGAGCGCGGCGGCGAGCTGCAATCCCTCACGGATCAGGTCGGCTTCGATGCGCCGCTCGACGTGCCGCTCGAACAGCAGCGTCATCGCCACCCATGCAGCGGCAAGCGCCAGGAAGATCGCGATCGCGGCGCTCAGCAGCAGCCGAACGCGCAGGGATCGGGGCATCACCCACCATCACCCGCGAGCAAATAACCGAAGCCGCGTCGGGTCTCGATCACCTGCGGGCCGATCTTCCGACGCAGGCGGACCACCAGCGCTTCGATGGCGTTGGAATCGCCCGGCTCGTCGGCGCCATACAGATGTTCGGCGAGCTCGCCCGCCGACACGGCGCGGCCCGATTGATGCGCCAGATAATCGAGAAAGCGGAATTCCAATTGTGACAAACGGATCGGCCTGCCCGCATAGGTCGCGGACATGCGATGGGTATCGAGCACGAGTTGGCCGACTTCGATGGTCGAGGAGGCGCGCCCGGCCGCACGCCGCACCAGGCCGCGGATGCGAGCGATCAGCTCGCCCATCTCGAAAGGCTTACCCAGATAATCGTCGGCGCCCGCTTCGATGCCCGCGACTTTTTCGGTCCAGTCGTTGCGAGCCGAAAGGATCAGCACGGGAAACGTGCGCTGCGCGCTGCGCCAGCGCTTCAGCACCGACAGGCCGTCGATGCGGGGCAGGCCGAGATCGAGCACGGCCACGTCGTAATCCTCGACGCTGCCCTTGTACCAGGCGTCTTCGCCTTCGGCGGCGATGTCGACCACGAAGCCGGCGCTGGACAAGGCTTGCGCCAGATCCTGAGCCACCGCCGCCTCGTCTTCTATCACCAGCGCACGCAATCAATCGTCCTCGATCTCGAGCACCTTGCCGGTCCGTGCGTCTATTTTCACTTCGCGCACGCGACCGGTGCCAGTGAGTATTTTTATTTCGTACACCAGCGCTTGTTTCTCGTCCTCGAGCTCCACCTCGATCACGTCGCCCGGCACCTGCTCGTTGGCGATGGCGAGGATCTTCACCAGCGGCAGCACCTCGCCGCGCTGTAAGGCTTCGCGCACCACGTTGTGCTCGTTCTTCTTGTCTTTTTTGCCGGCCAATCCGGTGGACATGCCTAGCGACAGGCTGCTCAGCAGCACGATCAGAAGGGCGGAATATCTGGGTTTCATGGCGCCTACTGTGACGATGGGGACCTGACGCCAGGCTGACGCCCCACGACGGGCTGTCGTCAGGGGCGTGCTCGTACATTACGGCCCATGGCACAAGGTTCAGGTTGGTTCGCTTCCTGACCAGTCGCCCATTTTTCAGCAATTTACACAGGAGCACCCAGATGAATATTCAGACGCGTTCGACCGGCCTGCGTACCGGGTTGATTGCCGCTGTTGCCAGCCTGGCCGCGGTGGCGGGCGTGGGTTACGCGCAGACCCAGCAGGCCGCCCAGGAGAAGCTCGTCGAGGTGCCGGCCAATGCACTGAGCGCCGGCGACATCGAGAGCCGCCTGACGGCCCAGGGCATCAAGGTCAAGGAGATCGAGATCCACGACCTGATCGCCGAGGTCGACGGTTACGACGCTCAGGGCCGCGAAATCGACGTGGTCGTCGATCGCCGCAACGGCGAGATGCTGGCGCATCGGTTCGACGATTGATCGAGCCCATCGATTGAGCCCATCGGGGGAGCGCGAGTCAGCGCTCCGATCGAGCCCGCCTCTTCGTCACCGAAGGGGCGGGCCTTCTCACATCAGGGCGAGGACAATCCCAGCGTAATTTGGTTGGCCGCGTTCGCATGCACGGCCGCGAGCGCGGCCATGTTCACGATACGGCGCACCGTCACCGACGGTGTCAGAATGTGCACCGGCGCGGCGCAGCCGAGCAGGATGGGCCCAATGGCCACGTTCTGACCGGCGGCAGTCTTCAGCAGGTTGTAAGCGATATTGGCGGCGTCGAGGTTCGGCAGCACCAGCAGGTTGGCAGGGCCCTGCAAGGTGGTTTCCGGCAGCGCTTTTTTACGGATGGCTTCGTCCAGGGCCGAATCGCCGTGCATTTCGCCATCGATCTCCAGCTCCGGCGCACGCGCGCGCACCAGTTCCAGCACCTTGCGCATTTTCAATGCCGAGGGCGCATCGCTGGTGCCGAAGTTGGAATGTGAGATCAGCGCGACCTTGGGCTCGATGCCGAACTTGCGCACGCCGTCCGCCGCCATCAACGTGATCTCCGCCAGCTCCTCCGCCGTGGGATCCAGATTCACGTGCGTGTCGACGATGAACAGTTGTCGATCCGGCAGCACCAGCGCGCTCATGGCGCCGTAGGCGGAGGTGCCCGGCTGTTTGCCGAGCACCCGATCGATGTATTTGAGATGTCGGCTGCTGCTGCTGATGGTGCCGCAGATCATGCCGTCGCCTTCGCCTTTTTTGAGCAGCATCGCACCGATCAAGGTGGAGCGACGGCGCATCTCGAGCTTGGCGTATTTGGCGGTGACGCCCTGGCGCCCCATCATGCGACGATAATCTTCCCAGTATTCGCGATAGCGCGGATCGTTCTCCGGATCCACGTGGCCGAAATGCTCGTCGCGTTTCAGGCGCAGCCCGTATTTCTGGATGCGTTTGTCGATGACGGCGCGGCGGCCGATCAGGATCGGGCGTCCCAGCTTTTCATCGACCACGATCTGCGCGGCGCGCAGTACGCGTTCCTCTTCACCTTCGGCGAAAATGATGCGCGCTTTCTCCGGAGCCACACGGCGCGCGGCGGCGAACACCGGCTGCATGAACGTGCCGCTGTGATACACGAACTGTTGCAGCTTCTGACCGTAGGCGTCGAAGTCGTCGATGGGCCGAGTAGCCACCCCGCTGTCCATCGCGGCCTTGGCGACCGCCGGCGCGATCTTCACGATCAGGCGCGGATCGAACGGCTTCGGAATGATGTATTGCGGCCCGAACGTCAGATCTTCCGTGTTATAGGCGCTGGCCACGATGTCGTTCTGTTCCTGCCGCGCCAGTTCGGCGATCGCATGCACGGCCGCGACCTCCATGGAGCGCGTGATGGTGGTGGCGCCGACATCGAGCGCGCCCCGGAATATGTACGGGAAGCACAGCACGTTGTTCACTTGGTTCGGATAATCGGTGCGCCCGGTCGCCATCACCGCATCGCTGCGCACGGCTGCGACTTCTTCGGGCAGGATCTCGGGCGTGGGATTGGCCAGCGCCAGGATCAGCGGCTTGGGCTTCATGGCCGCCACCATCTGCGGCTTGAGCACGCCGCCGGCGGACAGGCCCAGGAATATGTCCGCATCGACGATGATTTCCGCAAGCGTGCGCTGCTCGGTGGCTTGCGCAAAACGTTCCTTCTCCGGATCCATCAATTCCTTGCGGCCGGCATAGACCACGCCGGCAAGATCGGTGAGCCACACGTTCTCGCGCGGCAAGCCGATGTCGACCAGCAGATCGACACAGGCCAGCGCCGCCGCGCCAGCGCCGCTCACCGCCAGCTTCACCGACTTGATGTCCTTGCCGACCACCTGCAGACCGTTGAGCACGGCGGCCGCGACGATGATGGCGGTGCCATGCTGATCGTCATGAAACACCGGGATCTTCATGCGCTCGCGCAGGCGGCGCTCGATGATGAAGCACTCCGGCGCCTTGATGTCCTCGAGGTTGATGCCGCCGAAAGTCGGCTCGAGCGCGGCGATCACGTTGACCAGCTGCTCGGGGTCGTTTACGTCCAGCTCGATATCGAACACGTCGATGCCGGCGAACTTCTTGAACAGCACCGCCTTGCCCTCCATCACCGGCTTGGACGCCAGCGGGCCGATCGCGCCGAGGCCGAGCACGGCGGTGCCGTTGCTGATCACGGCCACGAGGTTGCCGCGCGCGGTGTAACGAAATGCATTGAGCGGATCGGCGGCGATGGCTTCGCAGGCCGCGGCTACACCGGGTGAGTAAGCCAGCGCCAGGTCACGCTGGTTGGTCAATTGCTTGGTGGCCGTGATGGCCAGCTTTCCGGGCGTGGGGCGCTCGTGATAGTCGAGGGCCGCCTGGCGCAGATTGTCCCGCGCGTTCGCTGACAAGGAGCTGTCTTGACTCATTGAACGTGGCTGAAGGATCGACCGTGAAATGGGGGCGTCACTGTATTCGATTCGCGGCATTCCTGCATGAAACTTGCGCAAAAGGGACTGGAGCCGACTGCCGCGAGCGCCTATCCTATGCCCGCCTACCGATAAGTAGGTGTACCAGCACTTGAGTAATCACTCGGATATGACCCACTCCTGTGACTTCGTGGCGCCCATCCGCCGCTCGAAAGAGGTGAAGGCGGTTTGCGCGGCCTTGCGTGCCCTGGTGGAGCGCGGCGCGTTGCGCGGCTTTCAGGAAGGCAAGCTGCGCGTCGGCCGCATGCCTTTGGACATCGAATGGCCGGACGGGCGGGTCAGCCGTCTACGCATCGATATCGAAGCGGCGACCTTGACGTTCACCGGCCTGCTTGAAGCGGGCGCCGGCTCGGCGTTGTTTCGAGACTTGAAAGCTCTGGTGCGCACGGCGCAAGCGCCGGCGCGCGATCCTGTTCGCCTCGATGTGGGGCGCGTCGACGCGATCCGAGTGGATCCTGGCCGGGCGATGTTGCGCATGACGGAGCAGGGTGGCGCTGTGTCGCTGGCCATCATCGTGACTCGCGGCGAATATGAATATTGCACCCGGCGCCTGATCGAGCTGGCGCGCGAGGCGCTGGCATTGGCGCTGGAGCCAATGCCGCTTGCCCAAAGCTATTCGCCCGCGCTCGCGAACCAATAGGCGTTCGGTCGCTCGATCAGAACGACCTACCGTCCACCGGCTTGCGCTTGACGCTCGCCAGGTCGAAGTTCTCCAGACAGCGCACGTTGACCGCGGCCATCTTGCCGCCGTCGGGCTTGGCGCCCACACCGAACGGCGCACAACCGCAGCGCTTGCAGAAGTGGTGATGGATCACGTGCTTGTTGAACGTATAGGTGCCGAGGCTCGCTTCGCCCGACTTGAGCTGCAACTGCTCGTGCGGCACGAACGTCAGTAGATAACCCTTGCGGCTGCAATGCGAACAGTTGCATTCGATGACCTCATCGAACGCGGCTTCGAACTCGAAAGCGATTTCGCCGCAATGACAGCTGCCTGAATATTTCATGGGTCCTACCTGCGTGTTAGAGCTGCACGGGACGTTGGAAGACCTTGCTCGGTGAATAATCGGTCACCGTCATGATACGGTCTTCGATGTCGCCCACCAGCTTCCCGTGCTGCGCGCCGGTGCGCTTCTTGATTTCGGCCCATTCCTTGTCGGCCATGAATTTGGCCCAGCGATCCTGCAAGGTGATCTGGTCCGGCCACTGCAGCAGATACACGAACTCGGTGCGGCCGTGAAGTTGCGTTTCCCACATGGCGACGATTTTGAAATCGTACTTGGCCATGATGCGCATGGCGTGATGGCGAAAGCGCTCGTGAAACGCCTGCTTGTTGTTTTCGAAGATCTCGTACACGCGCAATTGATGGATGACTTCCGGCGGCTGCGCAGCGCTCGCGGTCGGTGGCACAGCAGCGAATAACAATGCGGCCAGCATTGACAGAATTGCACGAAACAGACCCGCGCGACGAAAGCAACCCGTAGTCATCCCGATCTCCTGCACGATTCATTCAGTGTGTCGTTCCGCGCCAAGCGCGGTCGAGGCTGGCGTGTGCGCACCAGTACGCGCGTTCAAATGTTAGCTGCTTCCGGGGGCTGCGTCAGGAGCGTCGCCGCTCGTCGTGGTGAGCATGGCTTGCAGATCTGCAAGCGTGTCCGCTTCGCTGGCGGGCTTGTCGGTGCGCCAGCGCACGATTCTAGGAAACCGAAGCGCGATGCCCGACTTGTGTCGTCCCGACGCCGCGATGCCTTCATACGCCAGCTCGAACACCTGCGTGGGTTCGACAGAGCGCACCGGGCCGAATTTCTCCACCGTGTGCGCGCGGATCCAGCGATCCAGTTGCGAGATTTCTGAATTGCTCAACCCTGAATACGCCTTGGCTACGGGCACCAGCTCTCCGTCGCGCCATACGCCGAACGTGTAGTCGGTGTAGAGATTGGAGCGGCGACCTTGACCGGGCTGCGCGTAGATCATCACGGCGTCGAACGAATGCGGATCGATCTTCCATTTCCACCAGGCGCCGCGCTGGCGCCCGGTGCCGTAGCTGGAATCCAGCGCTTTGAGCATGAGGCCTTCGACATTGCGCTTTCGCGATTCGGCGCGCTCCGCAGCCAGTGCTTCCCAAGTCGGTGCGGCGACCAGGGGTGACACTTCCATGAGCGGAGATGCCTGCTGCAGCAACTTCTCCAACTGCTCGCGACGCTCACGCAGCGGCGTGGAGCGATAATCCTGGCCATCGAGCTCGAGCAAGTCATAAGCGAGGAATCGCACGGGCACGGTCGATAAGATCGCGGCCGTCAACTTCTTGCGTCCGATGCGCTGCTGTAACAAAGCAAAGGGTTGTACGCGGCCGTCTTTCCACGCGACCACCTCGCCGTCGAGCACGACGCCGTCGGGCAACGAACCGGCAGCATCGACGATCTCAGGAAAGCGCTCCGTGATGCGCTCTTCGCCCCGCGACCAGAGATGACATTCGCCGGCGCGGCGAATGAGCTGGCCACGAATGCCGTCCCATTTCCATTCGGCTTGCCAGTCGGCACGCTCGCCCAGTTGAACCGGGTCGCCTTCCAGCGGCGAAGCGAGAAAGAATGGATACGGCACGGCAGGATCCGAACGTGGACTTTCCGCAGCATGCAGCGTTTGCCAGAACAGCGCGCCGGGTTGCCACTCGCCCATGAGGCGCCCTGCGAGCTCGGTGCGCTCGATGCCCGTGACATCCGCCAACGCGCGCGTCACCAATAGTTGCGAGACGCCCACGCGCAATTCACCTGTCAGCAGCTTGTTCAACAGGAAACATTGGCGGTAGGGCAACTCACGCCACCAACCTGTAATGGTTTGTCGCCGCACGTCGTCGCTGGCATCTCGCAGCGGCAACAGTCGCTCCTCGAGCCAGTCGGCGAGGGCCGTATCGTCCGAGCTCGAGTCGCCATGAGCGGTGCCGGCGGTCAGCAGGGCAATGGTTTCTGCCAGGTCACCGACCGAGCTGTATGACTCGTCGATCAGCCACTCGGGCAATGCGGCTTCTTCGATCAGCCAGCGCTTCAACAAGGCCGGGCCGATGAAGCGTTTCAGCCGCCGACCCGACAGAATGTAAGTGGCCCAGGCGGCGTCGGCCGGTGGCGCTGCGCGAAAGTAACGTGACATGGCCGCCACCTTCAGATTGGTGGATTGCGTGGTGTCGAGTTCTTCGTACAGCGCGGCGAAGGCTCTCATTGCTGCTCCTCGTCGCCGTACGCCGTCTCGAGTGCGCCGGCTGCAATGCCGAGCTCATTCAGATAGCGAGCGAGCGCATCGGAGTAACCGTGAGTCAGCAGGATCTTACGGGCGCCAGTGGCCTTGAAAGTTTCGATGAGTCCAGGCCAATCGACGTGATCCGAGAGCACGAAGCCACGATCGTACCCGCGCCGGCGACGATTGCCGCGAACTCGCATCCAGCCGGAGCAGAAGCCGCTGGAATGGTCGCCAAACCGACGCATCCAGGGCGTGCCGGCGGCGCTTGGAGGGGCAATGATCAAAGCGCCGCGATAGTCGCTCTTGCGTTCGCCGGTGACCGGCATGGTCGGCAACATCGCGAGGCCCTGCTGGCGATACACATCGGTCAAGACGTTGACGGCACCATGAAGATAGACCGTCTCATCTGTGAACGCGCGCAACTCTGCGAGCACGCGCTGCGCTTTACCCAGGGCGTAGCAAAACAGCACGGAGGCCAGGCCGCGCTCGCGATTCGCCCGCCACCACTCGTAGATTTCTTCGACGACCTCGCCGGTGGGCTGCCACTGATACACGGGCAGCGCAAACGTCGCTTCGCTGATGAACACGTCGCACTGGAGCGGCTCGAACGGCGCGCAGGTCGGGTCGGGCTGACGTTTGTAATCGCCCGAGACCACCCACACGTGGCCCTGGTGCTCTATGCGCACTTGCGCCGAGCCCAGGATATGACCGGCGGGATGCAGCGAGATCGTGGTCGCGCCCAGCTGCAGCCGCTCGCCATATTTTATCGGCGCGAGCTCGTGATCCATGCCAAGGCGATGGCGTGCGATGGCCACGCCGGGCTCGGCCAGCAGGTAACGCGTGCTGCCGTAACGTAAATGGTCGCCGTGCGCGTGAGTGATGACCGCCGTGGGCACAGGTCGCCACGGATCGATGTGAAATTCACCGGCCGGGCAGTACAGGCCGTTCTCGGTGACCGTCACCAGCGGAGGGGGCATTGCGGGCATCTATGGATGAAGCGAGTCCTCAGGCGGCGAGTTCCCGCGCCCGCCGTAAATCATCCACCAGGTGGGTGCGCAATGTATCGGCGTTGGCGGCGTCCGCTCGCAGGATAGCGGACGGATGGTAGGTGCAAACGATGTGTGCGCCGCTGGCATGTGAAATTTGCAGCTGACGGGCGGAATCGATCGAATCCGTCAGTCCGCCGATGGCGCGCAGCGCCGACGCACCGAGCGCCACGATGATGCGAGGCTTGACCTGTGACACTTCGGCTTCGAGCCAATGATTGCAGGCGGCGATTTCTGCCGCTTCGGGTCGCTTGTGCAGTCTGCGCTTGCCACGCGGCTGCCATTTGAAATGTTTGACGGCGTTGGTGATGTAGAGCTCTTTGCGCTCCAGTCCGGCATCTCGGAGTGCAGCATCGAGCACGCGGCCCGCTGGCCCGACGAACGGCCGACCGCGCAAATCCTCCTCGTCACCGGGCTGCTCGCCGACCAGCATGATCGCGGCCGAGTTCGAGCCTTCGCCGAGGACGGCCTGGGTCGCATGACGCCAGATATCACAACGCCGGCAGGCCGCCGGTCCTCCGGAGTAATCGGGCAAGTCGGCCAACGCGCGCTGCATGGCGCGAGCTTTGGTCAGCTCTACGTCGATCGCTTCGCGTTGGCGCTGCTCGAAGCTCGCCTGACCGTCGCGCAACAGATTCTGAATCTCGATCGATTCGGGGAGGTTGCGCCAGTAGCGCTGGGGCATTTCACGCCGCATGGCGGGTGGGTTGATGCGCGAAACATTGCAGATGTTTCGATAGTACGTGCGCCACAGCCCTTCGTGCGCGTCGGCCTTGGGCAGTGAGGACTTATCGGGCGTCTCGATGAATTGCAACGCGCCGTCCTGCCACAATGCCGTGCCGTCGGGCGTAGCGATCATCCATTCCATGTTCGGGAAGCGTTTGCAGAAGAACGGCGCGCCGAGACGCAGCACTTCATGCGTGGGCTCGAACCATGCGAAGTATTTCTTTTCGCCTTGCTCGTCGGTCATTTCGCGGAAGCGCACGAAGGCATGCATCTTATGAACTTCGCGATTGACCGCGTTTTCCATCTGCATGGCGCGGTGGACGTCAGGATCGGCGGCGTCTTCCAGCAAATGTGGGTGCCGCAACCAGCGCCAGGCCAGGCGATACATCAAATCCCATCGACCGTCGTGGCGAAAGCAGCTGATGGTTTCCAGCAGCTCCACCAGGCGACGCGAGAGTCGCAGAGGCGCCGTGTTTGCGATGGCGGTTGCAGGGTCTGTCCACGCCAGAGGCTCGAAGCGCGGACCCACGCGCCATTCCATGTCCTCCGGGACGATGCCGGCGGTGAGCAGCGGACGCGCCACCTCTCGCCACTGCACATATTGTTGCACGCTGGCCGAATACATACTCAGAACAACGATTGTTGCTGCGGGTTGCTGATCAATGCGCGGCGCAGGCCGTCCGAATCGCGCTCGCCCTGCGATGGTCGATAATCGACGGTGCAGATGAAATGGCGCGCGCGCTTGAGCGTTGCGCCCATCGTTTTCAAGTCCTGGTAGCGCAGCCGTCGGTGGCGACGTGAGCTGATGATGCGATCGATCACGCGCACCCCCAGTCCAGGAACTCGCAACAGCATGTGCCGCTCGGCGGTATTCACGTCGACCGGAAACTGATCGCGATTGGCCAGCGCCCAGGTCGTTTTGGGGTCCACGTTCAGATCCAGTTTGCCGCCCGGCATGGCCTGGGAAAGCTCGCTCAGCGAAAAATCGTAGTAACGCATCAGCCAGTCGGCTTGATACAAACGATGCTCGCGCATCAGCGGCGGCGCGCGATTGGGCAGTCGGACGGAGGCGCGCTGAATCGGGCTGAACGCGGAATAGTAGATCCGGCGCAGTTTGTATGAGCGATACAGCGTGTCGGCCGTCTCCATGATGGACGCATCCGAACTGTCGTCCGCGCCCACGATGAGCTGCGTGCTCTGACCGGCCGGAGAAAACTTCGGCGCTTTGGCGCCGGCTTCGGCCTTTTCGTCGAGCTTCAAGCGGATCTCGCCCATGGCGCGCTTGATGGAAACATCGCTTTTTTCCGGCGCCAGCGTGGTCAGCGCCTCGCGCGTGGGCAGTTCGATATTCACGCTGAGTCGATCTGCGTAGCGCCCCGCGGCTTCGACCAGCTCCGGACTGGCTTCAGGGATGGTCTTGAGATGGATGTAACCGCGGAACTCGTGTTCTTCACGCAGGGTGCGGGCCACCAGCACCAGTTGCTCCATCGTGTAGTCGGCGTTACGGATGATGCCGGAGCTGAGAAACAGACCTTCGATGTAGTTGCGCCTGTAAAAGGAGAGAGTCAGGTCAACTACTTCCTGCACCGAGAAGCGTGCGCGCGGGATGTCGCTCGAACGGCGGTTGATGCAGTAAAGGCAGTCGTACAGGCAGAAGTTGGTCAGCAGGATCTTGAGTAGCGACACGCAGCGACCGTCGGGCGTGTAGCTGTGGCAGATGCCCATGCCGGTGGTCGAGCCCATGCCTTTGCCCGGCGCGGCGCTGCGCTTGGGCGCGCCGCTGCTGGCGCACGAGGCATCGTATTTGGCGGCATCGGCCAGAATGGCCAGCTTGGTCTCCAGCTCCATGTCTGGCTGTATATACAGTCGGCGCGGCGCGCGCAAGCTGGCACGATCGCTGTCAGGGGAACGCGCTCAAGACGCTAAAAAATGGCAGGTTTCAGCGTTCGAACTTGGTGGACAGCACGATCGACGAGGTGGTGCGTTCGACGCCGTCGAGCTCGCCGATGGCGTCGATCAGTTCGTCCATATCGGTGATCGAGTCGGCCACGGCGAGCGCCATCATGTCGAACGAGCCGCTCACCGCTTGCAGGACGCGAACCTGGCTCAGCTTGCGCACTTCGCGCTCGACCTGGCTGGCGTGTTTTGGTTTGACCGTGATCATGATGTAGGCGTGAACGGCGCCGCGCTCCTGCGCTTCCGACAGGCGCACGGAGTAACCGGTGATGACCTTGGAACGCTCCAGCCGTTCGATCCGGCTCTGCACTGTCGTGCGCGACAGACCGAGGCTGCGCGCCAGGGCGGCGGTCGGGGCGCGAGCATTCTCCCGCAACAAGGCAATCAGTTGCTGATCGACGGAATCCAAAGGTTGCGGGCGCTGCTTCATGCGAAATCGAACGAGTCCACGGCGAACTGACGAGGATAACCGACAAAACGCCGAAACACTGCCGGCAGCTCGGCGCTTTGGCAATACCGGCTGGCGCTGACCTTCCCGACAATGGCCGCATGAAACACATCGTTGTCGCAGGCGCCGGCAAGATCGGCGTCACCATTGCCGATATGCTCGCCGCCAGCGGCGACTATCGAGTCACCCTGGCGGATCGCGCGGTGGGCCGGTTCAACGGCTTGAGCCCGAGCATCGAGACCAAGGCGGTGGATGTCACCGATCCGCGCGCCTTGAGCGAGTTGCTCAAGGGCAGCTTTGCGGTGCTGAGCGCGGTGCCGTTCAATTTGACGGGCGGCATTGCCGTCGCTGCCAAGGAAGCCGGCGCGCATTATCTGGACCTCACCGAAGATGTCGCGACCACGCGCAAGGTGAAGCGCCTGGCGGAGGGCGCGCAGACGGCGTTTATTCCTCAGTGCGGCCTTGCGCCGGGCTTCATCACCATCGCTGCTTACGATCTGGTTCGTCGATTCGACACGCTGCATGACGTGCGTATGCGGGTCGGCGCGCTGCCGAAGTTTCCCTCCAATGCGCTCAATTACAATCTGACGTGGAGCACGGAAGGGCTGATCAACGAGTACTGCGAGCCCTGCGAAGCCATCGTCAATGGCGAGCGTCGCGAAGTGCCGCCGATGGAAGAGCTGGAGGAGTTTTCGCTCGACGGTGTGACTTACGAGGCGTTCAACACGTCGGGTGGCTTGGGGTCGATGTGCGAGACCTTGCAGGGCAAGGTGCGCAATCTCAACTATCGAACGATTCGTTATCCCGGGCATGCGGCCATCATGAAGGCGTTGCTGAACGATCTGCGCCTGCGAGATCGGCGCGATGTGCTCAAGGACATCCTGGAGAATGCGTTGCCGGCAACGTTGCAGGATGTGGTGATCGTGTTCGTGACGGTCAGCGGGATGCGTGACGGGCAGCTGGTGCAGGATACGTACGCGAACAAGATCTATAGCGCCGAGGTGGGTGGGGTGATGCGGAGTGCGATTCAGATCACCACGGCGGCGGGGATCACTGGCGTGCTCGATCTGCTTGCCGCGGGGCAGATTCCGGCTCGCGGTTTCGTTCGGCAGGAGGACATCGATCTGTCGACGTTCCTCGCGAACCGCTTCGGGCGCGCGTACGCGCCCCGCTCATAAAAGTTGAAAGTTTTGGCGCCGCCTCCGGCGGCGCCCACGTCTGGAGAGGCAAGCCGCCTCCGTTGGCTCGCCCGCCCGGAAAGGATGCAGCCGCCGACGGCGCTCCCGTCGGAAGAAATGTTTCTCGGCCTGGGCCGGGCCGTCGCAGGGAACCGATTCCGGCGGTGCCCTTCGCAGATTGCGATGGCCGCATCCGGCGGCGCGCTTGTGCAGCCATTCATTGACAGGATTCTTTCATGACTCAATCGAACGTCATCCAAGATGTGACCGAAACGTTGGCGCGCCTGGGCGTGCGGGCGGAGCGATTCAGCAACGGCAGTCTGCCGGCGAGGTCGCCGATCAGCGGTGAGATCGTGGCGCGGGTGCCGGAGTGCACGGTGCAGCAGGCGAGCGAAGCGATCGAGAAGGCGCATCTGGCATTCATGGCCTGGCGTGCGGTGCCGGCGCCGAAGCGCGGCGAATTGGTGAGGTTGCTTGGAGAGGAGTTGCGAGCGGCGCGTGAGGACTTGGGGAGACTGGTGACGCTCGAGGCGGGCAAGATCCTGTCGGAAGGGCAGGGCGAAGTGCAGGAGATGATCGATATCTGCGACTACGCCGTGGGCCTGTCACGCCAGCTGTGTGGTCTCACAATCGCTTCCGAGCGCCCCGATCACCGCCTGATGGAGAACTGGCATCCGCTCGGCGTAGTCGGCGTGATCTCCGCATTTAATTTTCCGGTCGCAGTGTGGTCCTGGAACGCCGCACTGGCGTTGGTCTGTGGCAACCCGGTGGTCTGGAAGCCATCGGAAAAAACTCCGCTGACCGCAATAGCAGTGCAGACGCTGTTCGAACGAGCAGCAGCGAAGTTCGGCGGCGTGCCCGAAGGCCTCTCCACACTGCTCATCGGCGGAAGAGCCGTCGGCGAAGTCCTCGTAGATCACCCGCGCGTGCCGCTGGTCTCGGCCACGGGCTCCACGCAAATGGGTCGAACAGTCGCGCCGAAACTCGCCGCAAGATTCGCTCGTTCCATTCTCGAGCTGGGCGGCAACAACGGCGCAATCGTTGCGCCGACCGCCGATATGAACCTGGCGCTAAGAGCGATCGCGTTCGGCGCGATGGGCACAGCGGGGCAGCGCTGCACGTCGCTTCGTCGACTGTTCGTGCACACCGCGGTCTACGAAGACTGCGTGGCGCGTCTGAAAAAGGTTTATGACTCCGTGGCCATCGGCGACCCGCGACGCCAGGACGTGCTGATCGGCCCGCTGGTCGACAAGCAGTCGTATCAAACCATGCAGCAGTCTCTGGAACAGGCTGTCGCCATCGGCGGCAAGGTGCTGGGCGGCACGCGCGTGCAACCGGAGCTCGGCGACGACGCTTACTACGTGCGCCCTGCGCTCGTGGAAGTGAACTCGCAAGACGACGTGGTGCGCCGAGAAACCTTCGCGCCGATTCTGTACGTGATGAGATACGAGAATCTGCAGGACGCCATTCACCTGCACAACGAAGTCCCGCAAGGCCTGTCGTCCTGTATCTTCACCAACGACCTGCGTGAAGCGGAATATTTCCTGTCGGCGCTCGGCTCCGACTGCGGCATCGCCAACGTGAACATCGGCCCCTCGGGCGCGGAGATCGGCGGTGCGTTTGGCGGCGAGAAAGAAACGGGCGGTGGCCGCGAAGCAGGCTCCGATTGCTGGAAAGGCTACATGCGCCGCGCGACCAACACCATCAACTACGGCACCCGTCTGCCGCTGGCGCAGGGCGTGAAGTTCGATATCTGAACTAACGACGCCGCCACACCAGCAGCCGGTTGTTGGCCGGCATGGTGTGGTCCTTGACGAGCTCGCAACCGATGCCGTTGGCCAACCGGTCAACGGCTTCGAAATCGCGGATACCGCTCGAACCCGAACGTTGTTTGAGCCAGCCATCGAACTCACGGTTGCTATCGCTCGTGTACGCGCCGCCATAGTTGAAGGGCCCGTACACGGCGAGCACGCCTCCTGGCTCAAGCACACGACCCACGCCCGCGAAGAATTGCTCCACGGCCGTCCAAGGCATGATGTGCAGTGAGTTCGCCGAGAACACGGCGTCGAATCGTTGTTGCGGCCATGGGCCCGTCACATCGAGTACGAGGGGAGGCGGCAGGTTGGGTAATGCCGCATCGTCCAGCCACAGGCGAATGCCGGGCAGATTCTCCTCGACATCGGACGTCTGCCAGATCGCATTCGGCAACGCCGGCGCGAAAAACACGGCGTGCTGGCCGGTCCCGCTGCCGATCTCCAACACGCGCCGGCGATCGTGGAAGTAGTGCCGGAGCACTTCCAGAATAGGCCCTTGATTGCGTTCGCAAGCGGGTGCGATGGGTTTTTGCGGCGTCATGGCGGCGAGCTTGGCAGTGCGAGCGTGACGGCCTAGTCTACGCCGCTTTTGGGCCGCTTTCGGGCCGCTTTTGGCGAGGACCACGCATGCAAGCAAAGACGTTCGCAATTCTGCTGCTCATGTTGCCAGGCGTGCGCGCCCATGCGCAGAACTGTCCGGACATTGCGCCCTATCAACCGGCGAGGGAGGTGATCGAGGATCTCGGTCGCATCGTCGCTCCCACCGGAGTGCAGGAGTCCTACAAGGCGAGCATCGGTGGCATCGAGCAGTGGATCACGGTGCGTGGCCAGGATCGCGCCAACCCCGTCATCCTGTTCGTCCATGGCGGCCCGGCGTCGCCGCTTACGCCGACTCTGTGGCAGTTCCAGCGACCGCTGGAAGAATATTTCACCATGGTGACTTGGGATCAGCGCGGCGCCGGCAAGACGTTCGTCAGCAATGCGCCCGAGCCGGTCGCCGACACCATCCATATTCCGCGCTACGTCGATGATGCCATCGAGATCGCCGAGCATGTGAAGAAGCGCTACGGCAAGAGCAAGCTCATTCTGATGGGGCACAGCTGGGGCACGGTCGTCGGCATGCACGCGGCGCTGAAGCGGCCCGATTTGTTTCATGCCTACGTCGGCATCGGCCAGGTGATCAACGTGCGCGACAACGAAGCGTTGAGCTTCGAGCACGGCTTGCAGCAGGCCAGGCTGCACGACAATCAAGAGGCGCTGAAGGAGCTGCAGAGCATCGCGCCTTATCCCGGCAATCAACCGCTGAGGCGCGAGCGGATCGTTCTTGCCCGCAAGTGGGCGCAGTTCTATGGCGGCATGAGCGCGTATCGGGAAACGTCCAGATATTTCTTCCGCGCCGGCCGACTGTCACCGGAATACTCCGCGGCCGACGTGTGCGCCATCGATCAGGGCAATGTGTTCACGCTCGAAAAGATTCTGCCCGAGTTCCTTCAGGTCGATTTCAAGGGGGTGCGGAAGTTTCCGATTCCGGTGGTGATGTTCATGGGCCGGCACGATTACACCACGCCCTCGCAACCCACCGAAGCGTGGTTGAACAAGGTTTCCGCGCCGAACAAGAAAGGAGTTTGGTTCGAACGCTCCTCCCACATGATTCCGTGGGAGGAGCCAGGAAAAATGCTCGTGAGTCTGTTGGAGCACGTGCGTCCGCTGGCGAGCCCACCGGAAGGCTGAGCCTTCGCGGTGGGCTGCGGGTACGCGCTTTAGCGCCTGCTTGCGCCGTTGAAGCGGAGCTTGCGGGCGCTGAGCTCAGCTGACTTGTGGCTCACGATCGCGGGCGCCCCGAGCGGCTCGTAATCGTAGAAGCGGACCAGCGTAGTCGGGATGCCCTGGTCCAGCGTTCCTGCAGGCGGCGCGGTCTGGCGGTACTCCATCCAGTAATAACGGTTGCCGTTGCGCGCCAGCGGCACGAGGTGGCGCATGTCCCAAACGATGCAGTCGGCATCGATGAGCGCGCAGCCATACACGTCATCCACGATGTGATACGTGTGCTGGATGACCACGTCTTCGCCGTCCACGATCCAGGAGAAGGCGAGCGATGGCGAGTTGCTGTCGGTCTCGGTCATGAGATCGTCGCCGTCGATACGGTCGTTCTCGAGCGAGCCTGCGCCGCCATCGTTGAACCGCAGGCGGAAGCCCTTGGTGCGCGAATCGCTGGAGCCTTCGATGCCCATGCCGAACTGGTAGAAGCGGCCCGGCATCTCGGCCGGGTTGAACACCAGCGGCAGCTCGGGGTCGGCATACACGGACGCGCCGGCGTCGACGAAGCGGGCGCTCGGTGTCTCGATCTCGTAGAACAGATCCGTGGTCACCAAGTCCACTTCGCCCAGCGACCGATAGCGGCCGACGCTGCCGTCGTCGAACGAGATATCGACGATGCGGCTGGTCGCGTCGAGCGCCCAGGTGAACGACTTGTTGAAGGCCCAGGTGGTGCCGGTGCCATCGGCGTTCAGATCGGCCACGTCGGCTCGCACCCCGAGGCCGTCGACATAGACATAGATCGACTGGCTCGAGTCGTCCAGATCGTCCGGCCCAAGCACCTCGAAGTCATCGTCCGAGAGAATGGTGCGAGCGACTGTCGTGGTCTCGGTGCGCGGCTCGATGTCACACGGATAAGAGATCTCGCTGGTCTCGGTGATGGCCAGCACCCGATCGCTCAGCAATGTGAGCTTCACGCCGTTGCTCGTGTATGTCACCTCGGTCTGGATCGCGTCGCCGGGACATACCGCGGGTTCGTAGCTAGTGACCTCCACGGTCGAGCCGTAGGTGATCACGACGCTCGAGCCCTCCACGGTCCAGGTGGTCTGCCTGTGCCAGTCGCCGGCCGCGGCCGTGCCGGTGCCGTCGGTGTTGAACGTGTAGTTGTGGACGCGATTGCTGTAGTTGAACGTGAAGTCGGTCGCATCGGACAGCATGGCCGCCGTGAGCGAGGCGGGCAGCGTCTCCGCGCTCACCGGCTGCGTCAGCGCGCTGTCGTTGACGATCGCGCTCTGTGTGCTCGAAAACATGGCCGGGTTCTGGTTGTAGGTCGCATCGACGAACTGCTCGCGCTCGGTGCTGTCGGAGATCAGATCGAGCAGCGAAGTTTCGCCGTCGGGCATCGGATAATTGTCGGCGTCGTCGACCAACAGCTTGATGGCGGTGGCGAGGTCGAGCACTTCCTGGCTGTTCAGATTTGCCGACAACGAGCGCAGCAGAGCTTCGCTGGTCACGGGCTGGCCATCGTTGGCTTCCCGGAGCAGCACGGCCTGGGCGGTGCTCACGTTGGTGATCTGCGTGGCGAAGTTCTCGGTGTTTGACAACGTTTGATCGCTGCCGGCCTGAGACTGTAGTGAAGCGAACGTGCCGGCGAGGCTGGTGAACTCGACGTACGACTGCGAGCCAACGCCGCGCGCGGACAAGGTCACGAAGCCGTCGGTCGCGCCTTCTTCGATTTCGATCTCCAGGCTGTAGTTGCCGTTGGCGTCGGCGTTGACGGTGAACGTTTCAGCGCCGACGGTCGCAGTCACCACCGCGTTAGCGATAGGAGCATCGGTGACCGTGCCCGTCAGGGTCAGGCGACTGAGGGTCGGCGCCGGCGGATTCGGATTGGGGTTGCTGGTCGGCGGCGGGGTCGAGCCGTTGTTGTTATTGTTATTGTTATTGTCGCTGCTGCTGCAGGCCGCGAGCGCCATCATCAAAGTAGACAGCACCGCCGTGCTCAGACGGCGGCTGTGCCGGGAGAAAATCATCGGATGCTCCTGTAGTGCCAGTTTTTTGTCAGCCGCGCGAGCGGTATGCGGGCCACGGTAGAGAGCCGCGTTTTTCAGCGCATTGCCAATTTGGGATACGTGGCTGGCCGATTTCGCAATCTGTGAAATCGACCTCGCGGGCAATGAGAAGCAGGTCGCATCCAGTATCATCCGAAGCCAGTCGAAAGGACGGAGTCACATCGTGCGAACAATCTGGACGGCATGCATTGCGAGCTTGGGGGTGGCAATGAGCGCGGCTGAAGCCGGCCCACGTTGGGCGATTGTCGTGCATGGCGGGGCGGGCGTGATCGAACGTCAGCAACTGACCGCCGAGCAGGAGCGCGCCTACCGAGACGCCATGCGCAAAGTCACGGAGCACGGGGCCAAGCTGCTGTCGGCTGGCAAGCCGGCGCTGGATGTGATCGAGGCCACCATTGGCCTGATGGAGGACGACCCGCTGTTCAACGCAGGTCGTGGCGCGGTGTTCACGGCCCAGGGCCGTAACGAGCTCGATGCCGCCATCATGGATGGCGAAACGTTGAAAGCGGGCGCGGTCGCTGGCGTAACGCGCACGCGCCATCCCATCTCGCTGGCCCGTCGTGTCATGTCAGCGTCGCCGCACGTGATGCTGATGAGCACAGGCGCGGACGAGTTTTCGCGACAGCAGGGGCTGGAGCAGGTCGAGCCCGGCTATTTCTATACGCAGCGCCGTTGGGATGCGTTGATCAAATATCTCGAGGCCAACAAGTTGCCCGTTCCGGCCAAGCCGACCGGGATCCAGAGCGAAGATCCGGCCAAAGGCCTGGCGCATGACGAAGGCAAGCAGGGCACCGTCGGCGTGGTGGTGCTCGACAGTTCAGGCAATGTCGCGGCGGGAACCTCGACGGGTGGCACGACCGGCAAACGTTGGGGGCGCGTCGGCGACAGTCCCATCATCGGCGCGGGCACCTATGCATCCAATCGATCCTGCGCCGTGTCGGCGACGGGCACCGGTGAATATTTCATCCGTCTCAGTGTCGCGCACGAGATCTGCTCGCTGGTGCGCTATCGCGGCATGAGTCTGCAGGCCGCGGCCGATGAAGTGATCCAGAAGCAGCTCACCCAGCTCAAGGGCGACGGCGGCATCATCGCGGTCGCACCCGATGGTCAGATGGCCTGGAGCTTCAATACGTCTGGCATGTATCGAGCACGGGCGGCCGAAGGTCAGCCGGTGACTGTCGGCATCTTCAAGGATGAGAGCTGACGCGCTTGTCTTCGTCGGGCCTGCTGTGCTCGACATCGTCGAGGCGATCGAGCACGGTCACCAGCCATTGCGTGACGGAGTGACGCGATTTGACCAGGCGCGAACTCGACACTTTCATGTCACCTCAAGAGACTTGCGACTGATGCACGGCGGAGCTTGATGCCGCCTCGCTATCGGCGTCCGACAGCTCGAAATAGAACGTCGTGCCGCCGGGCCCGGTGTCGAAGCCGATCTGCCCACCCAGCCGTTCGATGATGGCGCGACTGATGGCGAGCCCGAGCCCCGTGCCGGTGCGGCTGCGTGAGTCGGACGAGTCGGCCTGAGAAAATTTCTGGAAGATGCGCGGCTGAAACTCCGGCGGAATACCTTTGCCAAAGTCGCGCACGGCCACGCGCACCTTGCCCCGATGGCAACGTGCAGTGACTTCGATGGCCGAGCCGGGTGGCGAAAATTTGCTGGCGTTCGACAGCAGGTTCGCCATGACTTGTAAAAAGCGCGTCGGGTCGACCAGCACGGCGGCATTGCAAAGCGGCTCGGGCGTCACGAAGCGCACGTTCAACGAATGCGCGAAGCCGGCATTCTCTTCCAGCGAGCGCATCAACAGCTCGCTCACCTCCATGCGCCGCACATCGAAGCGCTGCTTGTCCGACTCGAGCTTTTCCATGTCCAGGATGTCGTTGATCAGCATCGTCAGGCGCTCGCAGTTGTTCAACGCCATCTGAACCAGACCCGCTGCGCGGTCGGGCAGCTTTCCAGCAACGCCTGCGGCGACCAGTCCGAGCGAACCACGAATCGACGTAAGCGGTGTGCGCAGTTCATGCGACACCGTCGCAACGAACTCGTTCTTCATGCGCTCCACACGCTGTACGTCGGTGATATCCCAGATCAGTCCTGTCATGCGGGTGGCGCGGCCGCTGGCGTTACGCAGCGTCAGGCCTGAAGCGCTGATGACGCGCTCCTCGCCGCTGGGACGGATGATGCGAAACGTCGTGCGCAACTGCGGTTGTTTGCCGCTGAGCGCGGCGATCAGCTCGCCGCGCGCACGTTCGGCGTCTTCCGGATGGAAGACGCGCATCATGTATTCCATGTTGGGTGTCAGGTCGCGCGGCGCGCCATAGATTTCATACATGCGGTCGTCCCACGTCAGCGTGTCGCCTTGAACGTCCCAGTCCCAAATACCCATGCCGCCGGAATGAGTCGCGAGCACGAAGCGCTCGTTCAAGTCACGCAGCTGATGATTGGCGACGGCGAGCGCGCGCTCGGATTGTTCCTGAACGCGTTGCTGCTCGCTGGCCTGCAGGCGTAGCAGAATGTTCTCTCGAATGTGCTGACTCAGGCGCAGGCCGGCCGAACCGATTACGTACGCATACAGCGCGGTCATCATGCCCATCGTAGTGCTGAACGCACCCGGCTCGAGCAGCAGTCTGATCGACAGCGGCATCACACAGGGCAGCACGAAGCCCAGCGCGGCGCGTTTGTCGGCAGCGAGCGTGGTCACCGCGCCCGCCGAAACGCCTGCGATCAGGAACGCTAGAAAGGATTGCGCATCGGTATCGCCCTCGGGAAATACCAGCACCGCGGCCGTGCCCCAAGCTGCGCCGGCGACGATACAGCCAGCATGGAACAGCTCCCACCATGCAATGTTTTCACGCCGAGGGTTGCGACGGTAGGCCAGCAACAGCGCGAAGCGAGCGGCAGTGACGCTGCCGATGCCGATTGCCGCGATGAGTGTGAGCTTCATGTCGACTTCGCCGGTCAATTCGGCTGCGGCGATCGTCAACAGCAAGAGCACGAGCGTCGCGAGCAGCGAGGAGGGCAGCGCTGCAAACAGCAGCTGCAGCTGCTCGTCTCTGATACTTCGTTCTGTGGGGTCCGGTCGGTCCAAAGACGTTCCTCGTGACCGTGCGACTTGTCGATCGATCTGGCCGTGAGTGCCGATGCTGGCGCCGATTGCATCGAACATAAACGGAACTACGGGAATCACTCATGCCAATGCTGTCGGTGACCTGCTGTCATGCGGCGCAGGCGGCCGCGCGGCATAAGGCGCTGATATGCCTACACAATGCGATCGCTTCGATGAGCCAACCCCCGGAACTACACGCGGCGCGGCCCTCGAACTGTTGCATGCTCAATAGTTTCCTGTCGTCATCACCGCTTGGCGGATGCCGCGCATGCATGGCATTCGGTTGACCGAGACTCTGCGCGGCTCCGTTTCCTGCTTCGCGGCGCACTTGAGCAAGGCAGTCGCGCCTCCACAATGACGAGTCCGCAATGAATCGAGACAGCCTGCGCGAGATTCTGTACGTCGACGACGAGCCCGACATTCGGGAGATCGTGCAGATGGCGCTGGGCCTGGTACCCAGCTGGTCGGTGAAGACGGCGGACTCGGGGCTGCAGGC
Source organism: Steroidobacter gossypii (assembly GCF_016801985.1). Classification (GTDB taxonomy): domain Bacteria; phylum Pseudomonadota; class Gammaproteobacteria; order Steroidobacterales; family Steroidobacteraceae; genus Steroidobacter; species Steroidobacter gossypii. The sequence goes on from NZ_JAEVLS010000006.1 coordinate 435,068, forward strand.
GCTGCAGAGCATGCAGTCGAGCCGGCCGGACCTGGTGCTGCTCGACGTCATGATGCCCAACATGGATGGGCCGACCACCCTGCAGCAGATGCGCAGCCAGCCCGAGTTGCAGTCCATTCCGGTGATCTTCATGACGGCCAAGGCCATGCCGCAGGAAGTGGCGCGCTTTCGCGCGCTCGGAGCGGCGGCGGTGATCGCCAAACCTTTCGATCCCATGCTGCTGGCCGAGCATGTGTTCGGTATCTGGGAAGCCCTTTGAATGCCCGACCCGCCGCAGGAACTGCGCGCCAGAATGATCCAGATCGCCGGCCGCTTTCTCGACCGGGTGAGCAGGGAGATCGTGCAACTGCGCGGCATGATCGATGCCGCAGCCGGTGGCGATCTCACCATGGTGCGCGAAATCGAGACGCTCGCTCACCGCATGCATGGCAGCGGCGCGATGTTGCGATTCAACGAGATCGCCGATCGCGCCGGCGAATTGGAGCGGCTGGCGGCAAGCTTCGTTGCCGCCGGTACAGTCGATCAGCCGCGCATGCTCGATTTGTATCGGCAACTGCAAGCGGCGATCGAGAAGGCGTGCGCGGCCCGGGCGGCGTCAATCCCGCCGCCTTGACGTCGTATTCAGCGCGGCTGTAAACCCAGCTCGAACAGCTCGATGAAACGCTGGGCGATTTCGCTGGCCGCGAGCTGGTCGTCGCTGCGATACCAATGCGCGATCCAGTTCAACGCGCCCGCCAGCGCGAACGCCGTCATCTTTTCATCGCAGGGACGGATCGAGCCGTCCGCGACGCCGGCGCGAATCAGGCTGCGCAGACCCTGGTCGATCTCCGACTTCAGCGCCTTCACCTTGCGGCTCATGGTCGGGCTCAGGTCCTGGTTTTCCGCCTGCACCATGCACCAGCCAAAATCCGAAGTGATGGCTTCGGCGTAACGCGCGATCACGGCAGCGAGGCGCTCGCGCCCGGTCGCGGTCGATTCCTGCTGTGCTTCGATGCCGTTCATGATCAAGGCCAGGCCGGCCCGAAAACATTCGAACAGCAGCTGCTCCTTGTTTTCGACGTAGTGATAGACGGTCGGCTTGGTGACGTTGAGCTCGCTGGCGATGTCGTCCAGCGAAGTGTTGTGATAACCGCGCTCCCGGAACGCCCGCGCGGCGGTCATGATGACCGCATCCCGCTTGCGCTCCCGATCGCGCACCCGCGCCCCCACCGAGGCCCACAGGGCCGGGCCGCTGGCCCGTTGCGGAATGCTCTTGCGCGCTTGTCGACCTGCCACCGGGAATCCGCTCCTTCAAGAGAATCGACGCCGATCATAGCCTGACGCCGCCGCGCTCGGGGCTCTGATTGACCGGGCGGGGTGGCTCTAAATATACTCGTCGGTAAATTAGGATCCAGCCCCCATCCGTCCTTGAAATGCTCTAAATCGCCCCGAGGCGAGCCGCTATGAACACCGCCGCCCAAGCTTCCAATGTGTTGCCGTTCCGTGCCGACAATCGCGCCACCCGCTCGGAGGCGCATCCGTTGCGGTTCGTCAGCGCCGCGTCCTTGTTCGACGGGCACGACGCCGCGATCAACATGATCCGGCGACTGTTGCAGTCCCATGGCGCGGAGGTCGTGCACCTCGGCCACAACCGCAGTGTCGCGGACATCGTGCGGGCGGCCATTCAAGAAGACGCGGATGGCATCGCCGTGTCGTCTTACCAGGGCGGACACAACGAATACTTCGCCTACATGGTTGACATGCTGCGCGAGCAGGGCGTCGAGCACATACGCGTGATCGTCGGCGGTGGCGGCACGATCGCGCCGCATGAGGTGGAGGCGCTCGAGCGCCACGGCGTCGAGAAGATCTATACGCCCGAAGACGGCCGCCGCCTCGGTCTCGACGGCATGATCGACGATGTGATGAAGCGCGTCGCTGCGGCAGCCAAGCCGAACTACATGTTCGATGCAGGCAGCGCGTTGGATCCTCGCGATCATCATCGGCTCGCGCAGGCTATTTCTCTGCTCGAAGCGTCGGGCGAGGAGGATGCAGCGAGTCAGGAGATCCGCAAGGCGATCGCCAAGGTGCAGGGCGGCGCGCCGGTCATCGGCCTGACAGGTACCGGGGGCGCGGGCAAATCCAGCTTGAACGACGAACTGTTGCAACGGTTCGTCCGTCACTTCCCGGATCGAAACATCGCCGTGGTTGCGATGGATCCGACGCGTCGTCGCTCGGGCGGCGCCTTGCTGGGCGATCGCATCCGCATGAACTCATTGGCGGCGCCGAGCGTATTCATGCGTTCGCTCGCGACTCGCCGGCAAAACCTCGCGACTAGCGCGGTCCTGAAAGATGTGATCGGACTGCTGCGCCTGGCGAAGTTCGATCTGATCATCGTCGAGACCGCCGGCATCGGTCAGTCGGACACCGAGATTGCCGACATGGTCGATATCTCGGCCTATGTGATGACCAGCGAATACGGCGCGGCCAGCCAGCTCGAAAAGATCGACATGCTGGATTTCGCCGATGTGATCGTCCTCAACAAGTTCGAGAAGCGCGGCGCTGAAGACGCGTTGCGCGATGTGCGCAAGCAGTGGCGTCGCAATCATCCGGATCGCGCGCGCCTGCCGGACGAGCAGCTGCCGGTGTTCCCCACGATCGCCAGCCGCTTCAACGACCCCGGCGTGAATCATTTGTTTGCCGAGCTGTGCACGCTGCTCAATGCCAAGCGGCCGGAGCGGAGCGATCGGCAGTGGTCGCCAGGCGATGTCGGGCCAACCAAGTTCGTGTCGCGCGATCCGCTGATTCCAGGCACTCGCAGCCGTTATCTCGCCGAGATCGCAGGCGCGGGTCGCAAAGCTCGCGCGGACATCGAAGCGAGGGTCGACGCCGCGCGGCGCGCCTCGGGACTGTACGAGTCGCTCCGCGCATTGCATGACCCGCGATTGCCGGGACCGCTGGACCGCTTCCCCGAGGAGGCGCTCAACGATGAATCCGTCGACGCCACCCGACGCGAGCTGCGCGCCGCTTATAACAAGGCGCTGGATGAAGTCGGCGCTGAAGGCGTGGGCGAACTGAAACGCTGGCCGCAGCGGGTCAGAGGCGTCAGCGACGAGAAGTATTCATACAAGGTGCGCGACAAGGTCGTGACTGGCGACAACTACGTCACTTCCTTGAGCGGCAACGCCATGCCCAAGATCGCCGTGCCGCGCTTCAAGGACTGGGGCGAGACGCTGCACTTCATCCTTTCGGAGAATCTGCCCGGCAGCTATCCATACACTGGCGGTGTGTATCCGTATCGCCGTACGGAAGAAGACCCGATTCGCATGTTCGCCGGCGAGGGCGGGCCCGAGCGCACCAATCGGCGCTTCCACTATCTCGCCAGCGGTCACGGCGCAACGCGCCTTTCGACGGCGTTCGATTCCACTACGTTGTACGGCGAAGACCCGGATACGAGGCCGGACATCTACGGGCGCACGGGCAATTCCGGCGTATCGATTGCCACGCTCGACGACATGAAGAAGCTGTATTCCGGCTTCGATCTGTGCGCGCCGACCACGTCGGTGTCCATGACCATCAACGGGCCCGCGCCCATGCTGCTCGCCATGTTCATGAATACGGCGATCGATCAGCGGGTCGAACGGTTCCTGCGAGCTGAAGGTCGCTGGCAGGCGGCGGAGCAGCGCATTTCCACGCTGCGCAGTGAGATGAGTTCCAAAGGATATGACCTGGCGCGCTACAACGGCGATCTGCCGCAAGGTCACGATGGCTCCGGCATAGCGCTGCTGGGCATCACCAGCGATCAGCTGATTGCCCCGGGCGTGTTGACGGCCGAAGAGCATGCGAAGCTGCGCGCCGAGGCGATGTCATTGGTACGCGGCACGGTGCAAGCGGACATTCTCAAGGAAGATCAGGCGCAGAACACCTGCATCTTCTCCACCGAGTTCGCGCTGCGCATGATGGGCGATGTGCAGCAGTTCTTCATCGACAACAAGGTGCGGAATTTCTATTCGGTGTCCATTTCCGGATATCACATCGCCGAGGCGGGCGCGAATCCCATCAGCCAGCTGGCGTTCACGCTGTCCAACGGTTTCACCATCGTCGAGTACTACCTGGCGCGCGGCATGAAGATCGACGACTTCGCGCCGAATCTGTCGTTCTTCTTCTCCAATGGCATGGATCCGGAGTACGCCGTGATCGGCCGCGTCGCTCGTCGCATCTGGGCGCGCGCCATGCGCGATCTGTATGGCGCCGGCCCGCGCAGCCAGATGCTCAAGTATCACGTGCAGACGTCCGGTCGTTCATTGCACGCGCAGGAGATCCAGTTCAACGACATCCGGACGACGCTGCAGGCCATGTATGCGTTGTTCGACAACTGCAATTCGTTGCATACCAACGCGTATGACGAAGCGCTCACCACGCCGACCGAGGAGAGCGTGCGTCGCGCGGTCGCCATTCAGCTCATCATCAACAAGGAGCTGGGGCTGAACAACAACCAGAATCCGTGGCAGGGCTCGTTCTTCATGGAACAGCTCACCGATCTGGTGGAAGAGGCCGTGTATCGCGAGTTCGAATCGCTCTCCGAGCGCGGTGGCGTGCTGGGCGCGATGGAAACCATGTACCAGCGCGGCAAGATCCAGGAAGAGAGCATGTATTACGAGAAGCGCAAGCACGACGGCTCGCTGCCGCTGATCGGCGTGAATACCTTCCTTTCGGAAACCGACGCCAACGAAGCCGCCAAGAGCGTGGCGCTGATTCGATCCACCGATGCGGAGAAGGATTTCCAGGTCGCAGCCGTGAAGTCTTTCCAGCAGCGCAACGCAACGCATACGCCCGACGCCCTGGCCCGGTTGCAAAAAGCGGCCACCTCGGGCGGCAACGTCTTTGCCGAGCTGATGAACGCAGTTAAGGTATGTTCGCTCGGCCAGATCTCCCGCGCGCTGTACGAAGTGGGCGGGCAGTATCGGCGCAGCATGTAAGCCCCAACAGGTCCCACTCATGTACAAAGCACCTCTGAAAGAGCTCCGCTTCGCCATTCACCAGCTGATCGGCGACCAGCCGCTGGTCGGCTTGCCGGGGCTGCCCGACTATTCGACCGAGCTCACCGACGCCGTGCTGGAGGAAGCCGCGCGCTTTGCCGAAGGCGTGCTCGATCCCATCAATCGCCTCGGCGATCGCACCGGCGCCAAGTGGACCGCCGAAGGCGTGCGCATGCCGGCCGAGTTCAAGGCGGCGTACCAGAAGTTCGTTGAAGGCGGCTGGACGCAGCTGCGCGCGGCGCCCGAATTCGGCGGTCAGGGAGCCCCCATCCTGCTCGGGACGGCCGTCGAGGAGATGTGGGCGTCGTCGAATCTCGCCTTCAAGCTTTGTCCCATGCTCACGCAGGGCGCGGTCGAAGCCATCGATCGCTGCGGCAACGAGCAGCAGAAGCAGACGTTCCTGCCCAAGATGATCAGCGGCGAATGGAGCGGCACCATGAACCTGACGGAGCCGCAGGCCGGCTCGGATCTGGCCGCCATTCGAACGCGGGCCGTGCGTGAAGGCGATCACTATCGGTTGTACGGGCAGAAGATCTTCATCACCTACGGCGACCACGATTACACCCCGAACATCATCCATATGGTGCTCGGCCGCGTCGAAGGCGCGCCCGCGGGCGTGCGCGGCATCTCGCTGTTCATCGTGCCCAAGGTGCTGGTGAACGACGATGGCAGCCTCGGCGCGCCCAACGATGTGCGCTGTGTGTCCATCGAGCACAAGCTCGGTATCCATGCCAGCCCGACTTGCGTGCTTTCTTACGGCGATAAGGAAGGGGCGATCGGTTATCTGGTCGGCGAGGAGAATCGCGGGCTGGAATATATGTTCATCATGATGAACGCTGCGCGGTTGTCGGTTGGCTTGGAAGGGTATGCGCTTGCGGAGCGTGCGTATCAGCAGGCGCTTGAATATGCCCGCACGCGCAATCAGGGCAAGCCCAAGACCAGGAATGTGCCCGAGGGCGGCAAAGCATCGCCGATCGCGTATCACCCTGATGTGAAGCGCATGCTGCTTACGATGAAGGCGTACACGGATGCGGCTCGCTCCGTCGCTTTGTATGCAGCGCTGCAGTTGGATCTTGGTAAGCAGCTGCCGGCTGGCGATGAGAAAGCTAAAGCGCAGGCGCGTGGCGATCTGCTGATTCCTATTGTCAAAGGCTGGTCCACCGAGCTGGGCGTGCTCATGGCGTCGCTCGGTGTGCAGGTTCACGGCGGCATGGGTTTCATCGAAGAGACCGGCGCCGCGCAGACGCTGCGCGACTCGCGCATCGCGCCGATCTATGAAGGCACGACTGGAATTCAGGCGAACGATTTGGTTGGACGTAAAGTCGGGCGCGACAACGGCGCGGCGATGTATGCGTTGATCGCCGATATGCAGGCGGAGCTCGAGCAGCTGTCATCGTCCGATGCCGGCGTGGCCGCCAGCAAGGCTGCTGCGCTCGAGGGCGTCGCTGCGCTGAAGGACGCCACTGCCGCCATTCTCAAGGACCCTGACGGCGCGCTCGCGACCTGCGTCCCTTATCTGATGCTGGGTGGCGTCGCGATCGGCGGCTGGCTCACAGCCAAGGCCCACGAGCTCGCGGTTCGCTCTATCTCCGAAGATCCAGAGTTCTTCGCCGCCAAACAGCAGATCGCACGCTTCTACGCCAGCAATCTTCTGCCCGAAGCGCAGACCCTGGCTCGCATCGTCAAATCCGGCGCCGCCGCCATCCTCGACGCGGACCCAGCGAAGCTTTGAGCTTGGCTGCAGCCTGCACAACGCGAGGCGCGAGATCGATCGCGCCTCGGCGTACGATTGCCATACAAAAGTGACCTCGCTGTAACTGCTGCGTCATCCAGCCTGCCGATACTCGCCGTCCGAATAAAACCAACTAGGGGCGAGTAAACAAATGAAGGTGAAGATGCTTGCAGCCGTCATGCTGACGGCGCTGCTCAGCGGCTGTGGCGGTAGCGACAACAACCCGCGGGCGACGAATGCGGGTGGCAATTCGCAACCCGAAACTCCCATCGGCGATCCGGGCGCTGGAAAAGGCGACGACACCGGAGCCCCTGGCGACGAGCCCGAGGCGCCGGGCGGCGAGCCGGGCACGCCGCAGACACCAGAGCGCAGCGCGCTGAAGATCGGCATCCTGCCGGACACTCAGGGCGGCGGCGAAAACGTGTCGATTCATCCGATGGAGGCCGTGCTCGCGAAGTTCGAATCGCTGGGCGTGGACATCGTGATCCCGGTCGGGGATCTGACCGACAATGGTTCGACGCGCGAGTTGCAGCAGTGGACCGGCATTGCCAGCAAGTATCGAGACCGCGGCATGGAATTCCTGCCGCTCATGGGTAATCACGAAGACAGCTACGCCTACATGGTGGAGTGGATCGAGAGCATGAAGGAGTACATCCCCCAGGATGCGGTCCACATGACGGGCGCGCAGTATCTCGATTACTTTGTGGTGCGCGACAACGTGCTCATCATCGTTTTGAAATACTACCATCTGCCTGTCGCGTTCCAGTGGATCAAGCAAGTGGTCGAGCAACATCGCGACGATGTCGAGCACATCGTGATCGCCAGCCACGACGGGCTGGTGGGCGCCAAGTATGGCGAGACGCGCGAGATGATCGTGGAGGGTGTCAAGGGCGACGATCGGTTGTTCCATCAGTGGGACGATATCCGCGCCTTCTTCTCGAAGCACGATGTGCTGTGGGTGCAAGGTCATGAGCACATGTATCAGCGCTCGGTGATCAAGGCGCCGCTGGGCATCGACGCAAGCTCGTGGCGCGTCTCCGATCGCAACTACCGCTTGCCGCAGTACACGCAGATCGTCTCGGGCAATGCCTCGTACAAGGGATATGAGTTTCGCTACGGCGAGCGCGAGCTGGTGCAGAGTGTGATCCAGCAGAAGATGGCCACGCTGTCGAACGGCTCCGTCGCTTTCGACGCCAACGCCACGGTGCTCAGCTTCGAGGGTCCGCGTGTGGACATGGAAGCTTATTTTGTCGAGCACACCATCCAGAACAACGAGCAGGGTGCGAAGGAGCTGGAAAATCCGCAGTGGCGCTTGTTCGATAAGTTCTCGCGCACGACCGATCGTTGCGAACGCATCGTGTACGCCAACTCGATTCCGGCCAGCACGCGTCCGGTGATGGTGCTCGATCCGCAATACTGGACCAATAACTGCATCGCCAAGGACGGTTCGCAGGCGCGGCTCGTCGCCGGCGTCAACAACACCTTCAACCGCGTGGAGAGCACCACGCGTACGCTGGGCTGGACGCCCGGCTTCAGTCGCGCCGAGAGCCAGGCCGACTTGATGCGTCTTGCCTACCAGTTCCTGTTCCAATATCACGAATCGTGGACCCCGAACCTCAACGGTCGCGACCGTCTGCGCCCGAGCGCCGACGAGTTCGAGGTGCAGGTGCCGGAGACCACCATCGATATGAAGGAGCACGTCACCCTGAGCTGGCTCGAGGCCGCCGCTGACACCGCTTCGGATATTCTTATCGTCAGCGGCACGCAGCAGCAGACGGGCACGTTCAGCAGCGCCTATGGCGCGGCCAAGGACATCGAAGTGGATGCGGGCCTGCCGGGCAGCCAACCTGACGGCAGCGCCAAGACACCGGTGCAGCTGCCGCCACGCGCCACCAAGAAGTGGGATATCTCCGACGCAGTTTCCGATCCTTATGTTCTGCAGTTCACCGCCAACGCGGGGTTGCAGCCCAGCGATCACACGCTGGCGCGTCATGTAGATGGCAAGTGGCAGCCGCTGGTGACCGAAGGCTGCATGCTCGATATGCCGTTCGGCGAGGGCATGTTACAGACTGCGCCGGCCCGGCCCGCGGGCTGCGAAGGCCAGCCGCTGGTCGGCTATGACAAGAGCTTCGGCAACCGCTGGTGGGCCGTGCTCGACAGCGACGTGGAAGTGGCGCTGATCCGCAAGTGAGGTCGCATTCGTCCGGGCCGGCGCGCGCCGCCGGCCCGGCGGATGCTCGAATTCAACTCGCCCGCTTTGGCAACACGTCGAGCAGGCGGTCGATGTCGTTCATATCGTTGAACACAGCGACCGACACTCGGAAGCGGTGCTGCGACAGAGTGATGCGGACGTTCGCTGCCTTGAGCGGCTCTGCGAGTTTCGCCCGGGCGTCTTTCAGGGCGAAAGCGACCATGGAGGTTTTGGATTCGAGCGGCGTCAAAGGCTGGTAGCCGCGGGCGCGAAGCTCTTTCTGCAGAGTGTCGATCATGGGCTGACGCCAGGTCTGAATCTGCGCGACGCCGACTTTCTCGAGCCAGCTGAGCGAATGGTTCAGGTGCACGACGCCAGTCCACGACGTGGTGCCCATGGCGAAGCGGCCCGCCGTGTTGGGCGACGAGGTGTAGCTCGCGACGCCTGCGCCTGGTTCGTCGAAAGGAAACACATGAGTGCGGAAGCTCGCGAGCTGGTGATAACCCCACCAGGGGCGACGGATCTTGTCCTGTACTTCACGCCGCACATAAAGAAAGCCCAGCCCGAAGTCGCCCATCAGCCACTTGTATGAAGAGCACGCCGCGAAATCCACGCCGCTGGCGCGCAAATCCGTGGGCACAGTGCCCGCCGCATGCACAACGTCTGCGTATACGTACGCGCCATGCGCATGCGCGATATCACATACACGTTTCAGATCGTGCTGAAAGCCGTTGATGGTCGACACCAGGCTGATGGACACCAGCCGAGTGCGGGAATTCACCGCTTTCTCCAGCTCGGCCATGTCGATGCGCCCCTCGGACGTCATCGGCAACGTCACCACGTCCATGCCCGCCTTGCCGAGCTCACCATAGGTGTAGAACGAGCCGAAGAAATGCAGCACGTCGGTGACGATGCGGGCGCCTGCTTGCGGAAATCCCAACGCCTGCAGCACCAGGTTCTCGCCCATCGTCGTCGATTGAACGAAGCACAGCTCGTCCGGCTGCGCGCCGATCAAGCGGCCGAAGCTCTCTATCACGGCTTTTTCCATCGCGCCGATGCTGTAACCGGGCAGCGAGCCATCCTGCGTTTTATAACGCAGATATTCTTCCAGCGCGGCCTTCGCGCCGAGGCTCATCGGATGCGTCGAGCCGGCGTCGAGATAAGTCATCGGCATGCGTGCAAAGGCCGCTTTCGCCGGCAGCGCTGCAGGCGCGACTTTTTCAGCGGCTGCGACCTTGGAGATCGCAGGCAGGGCCGCCGCCCCGGCCAGCACGGCTCGTCGAGTGAGGTTCATCGGAGTTTGCGCGCTTTGAGCGGGATGGCCGTGGTGCTCTTGGTTTCCGCCAGCGTGACGATGGAGCGCACGTCCTGCACGCCCGGCAGTTTGAGCAACGTGGAGAAGATGAATTCCTGATACCAGGTCACATCCGGCGCGATGATCTTGAGCATCACGTCCATCTCGCCGAACACCGTGTAGCACTCGAGGATCTCGGGGATGTTCTGGATGGCGCGCACGAAGTCGGCGCGCTCCGATTCGCTGAGCCGCGCCATTTTCATCTGCGCGAACATCTGCATGTGGTAGCCGAGCTTGAGGCGGTCGACGATCACCACTTGCGACTTGATGTAGCCTTCTTCACGCATGCGCTGGATGCGCCGCCAGCAGGGCGATTGCGACAGGCCGACCCGCTCGGCGAGCTCGGCCGTGGACAGCGATGCGTCCTGCTGCATCAGGCTCAGGATCTTCAAATCGATTGTGTCGAGTTCGGAGGGCATAGCTTATGTTCCGATCAGGCTGGCTGGAGTATAACGCATGCTTCAATTGAAGGTGGATGCGCTTTGAACGAAAAGAAATACCCGAGGACGCCGCATAGGATTCGCGCCGATGACATTCACAGGGAATCCCGCGCGGTCATGAAGCGAATCGTCCTGATCCTGGCCATGTTCCTGGGCGCCGGCGCGGTCGGCGCCTCCGATGCCGACCGTGAACGTGTGACGTCAGTCACAAAGCACGTCGGCACTTTCAACAAGCAGCGCGTGAAGTATTCGGCGACAGTGGCCGAGACCATTCTCGACGGCCCGGACGGCAAGCCGGCTGCCTCGATGATCAATACGAGCTACGTGCGCGAGGACGTGAAGGATCGCGCCAGCCGCCCGGTGATGTTCGTGTTCAACGGCGGCCCCGGCGCCTCATCGTCGCCGCTGCATATGAATGCCTTCGGTCCGCGACGCATCGGCGGTGAACCGAATGCGCGCAAGCTCATCGACAATCTGTACAGCCCGCTCGATACCGTCGATCTGGTGTTCGTCGATCCTGTCGGCACCGGCTTCTCGCGGCCCCTGCCCGACGTGGACGGTCAGCCGTTCTGGAGCATCGAAGGGGATGCGGCTTCGGTCGTGACCTTCATCAAACATTGGCGCAAACAGAACCGACGCGAGAGCTCGCCGCTATTCATTTGTGGCGAGAGCTACGGCACGACGCGTGCTGCTCAAATCGTGAGCTCCGCGCCTGAGCTCGGATTGCGCGGAGTGTTGCTGCTTTCCATGACGGGCGGCCCGGACGGCCCCGATATGCCCTACATGATTACCTTGCCGACTTTCGCGGTGACCGCGGCATTTCACGGCAAGACCGAGGCCGCGGGCCGTTCGCCAGCGCAGATCTTCGCTGACACAGTTCAGTTCGCACGCACCGACTACATCTCGGCGTTGATCCAGGGTGATTCGCTGCCTGCAGCCGACAAGTCACGCATGGCGCAGGAACTGTCCCGACGCATCGGGCTGCCGGCCGACTTCATCGCGGCCAACAATCTGCGCATCGGCAAGCAGGAGTTCATGTTGAATCTGCTCAAGGATCGCGGGTTGCGAACAGGTCAGCTCGATGCCCGCATGACCGGCAAGCTGGCAGAGTACGCAAATAAAAAACCGCCGCGAGACGATCCTTCCATGTTCATTGGCGGCTCGACCGCGCCGCTGGTGCACGACTACTTCACGCGCGAGCTGAAATTCCCGGCCACCGATAACTATCGGACGCTGAATCTGGAAGTGAATTCGAAGTGGCAGTTCAAGGGCGAGGCTTTCGGCAACCCCGCCGGTCTGGTGGGCAAAGCCATGCAGGAGCGCCCGGAGTTGCGCGCCTTCTGGGGTGCGGGGTACTACGACATCACCACGCCGCTATACGCCGGACGTTACATCCTGGATCACGCCGGCATTCCGCCGGAGCGGCTGGTGGTCGCGGAATTCGCGACCGGCCATACCGTCTTCGATGGCGACGAGAACCTGGAGCGATTCACTCAGGCAGTGCGCGCGTTCATCGTGAGCCGATGAACTTGCGCACATCGTCGGTGAGCGCCTTGAGGGCGGCCTCGTCGGTGTAAGCCATGTGGCCGCCTTCGTAAGTACGCAGCAGCACGCGATCGGCAGGGAAGTTGCTACGCGTGACCAGGTATCGCACCGGACCGAACGTGGTGGTCGTGTCATACAGGCCGGTGCCGATGAACAAACGAAACTCCGGCTGCGCACTCATCACGCGTGAGATGGCGGACGGAAAATCATAGTCGGCGAACGGCGAGGTCGGGCCACCGTAGTCCCATGCATTCGGGGTACGAATGGCCTCATCGGCGGGACGATACTCGTCGCTCAGGCTCACCTTCAGATTGTTCTTCAGATGATCGATGACGGCGGCGACGAAGGCAGGCTGCACTTTCATCGACGGATCGCCCGCGCGCTTGCCTGGCTCAGGCGCTGGCGCTGTGTAGCGGGCATCGTACATGCCGACGATCTGCCCCTTGTCCTTCAGCAACTCGGCGCGAAACTTCTCTTTGGAGATCGTCAGATCGTTGGCGAGGTAGTACTCGGCGCCGATGCCCGTCAAAGACGCCAGACGCGCGGCGATCTGCTCACGCCGCGGCTGTGACAATTGATTGCCCTGAGCGAGGGCAGCCAGATAGTCCGTCATCGCGAAGCCGTAGGACTCATCGATCAAGGCTTGCTGCGAGCGACCTGCGACATCGATGCGGCCGTGATAGGCGGCGATGCTGGTCAACGCCGGCAGATTCACGGCATAGCCCACAATGTTGCCGGCGCGCTGCACGGTTTCGACGATGTTCACGGCCTGGCCGAACAGGATCACACCCGCGAGCGGATGTTTCTTCGACAGCTGTTCGGCCACCAGCACTGCGCGAATGGTGCCGTAGCTCTCACCCAAAACATATTTCGGCGAACGCTCGCGGCCGTTGGCTTCGCTCCAGCGGGCGATGAATTGAGCCACCGCTTTGGCGTCGCCCGCAGCAGAGCGGAATGGCTTGGGATCTACGCCAGTCAACAGGCGCGAGTAACCGGTCTCGGGCGGATCGATGAACACGACATCGGCGACATCCAGCACTGTGTAGCTGTTGTCGATGAGCTCGAACGGCGGTGTCACGTCGGCGGCGATGTCGTGCGGCAACTTGACGCGTTTCGGCCCGAAGGCGCCCACATGCAACCACATCGAGGCCGCGCCCGGGCCGCCATTGAACAGAAACAACACCGGGCGCTGTGGAATCTGCTGCGCTTCAACGTCTTTACGAACATACGACGTGGCGAACAGGCTCGCCGTCGGGGTGCCGGCCTCATCTTGCAGAATGATTTCGCCCACCGTGGCGGTGTAACGCAGCTTGACGCCGTTGAACGTGCCGCGGTGCTCGGTGGCGAAGGCCCGCAGCGGCGCCGCTGTCTGCACGGGCGTTTCGGGCTGAGCCCGAAGCGCGGGACCGTGTAAAGCGGCGAGGGCGAGGATGCCGGAGGCAGTGGCGTGCAGGAGTCGGGTTTTCAACACTTCAGTTTTCATAAGGCGGCCAGGGTACGGACGGCGTCGAGAAATTTCTTGCCCTTGTAGGGCGTGAACCGGCGCATGCCAAGCATAGTGGGCAACTCGTCATCCGGTCGCGTGCATGAACAATCCCTGGCAGGGTGCCCCGGTGGGGAAAAAGGAAAAGAAATGTCCCGGGGCCGCACCCACAATGAATGAAGACCCGCCTGGGAGATCTGTCTTGCAAGAGGAAACGGTGCGGCCATCGGCCCCGCCATCGACCGAGCCGGCGCGCCCCAAGTCGGGACGGCTGGCGACAACACGAGCCCCGGCGCACGATGTGTTCGCGAATCCGGATTATGTCGGCTGGTATCGCGAGTTGTCGGCTCTGCTGTCGGCGGGCGAGAAGGGCCGGCTGCTGTTCGACAGCACCATCCTCGAACCGACCGCGCAATTGTATTCACGTGCCCGCCAGGCCTTCGACGCCGGTCAGCCCTCGCCATTTCGCAGCACCTTCGGTTGGGGCAGCCCGCTGCTGATTGGCGCGATCGCCAAGCGTTACGGGGTCGACGAGCGCAGCATCCTTACCACCACCGGCTGCACGGGCGCGATCTGGCACGTATATACGGCATTTCTCAAACCCGGCGCGCACGTCATCATCGAACGGCCGTATTTCGAGCTGTTGCCACGCTTCGCCAACAGTCGTGGTGCGAGCGTGAGTTTCCTGCCGCGGCTCGAGCCCGACTTTCGCGTCGATCCGGAGCGACTGGAAGCGCTGATCCAGTCCAACACCGAACTGATCGTGCTGACCAACGCCCACAACCCGAGTGGCGCCTATCTGGACGACGCTGCGCTTCGTGACATCGCGCGCGTTGCCAACAAGCACGGCGTGGCGGTGCTGGTCGACGAGGTGTACGGCGACTTCGTACCGAACAACGTACGCAGCGGTCCGGCGGCTCGCATCGATCCATGTTTCATCAGTGTCAGCAGCCTCACCAAAGTTTATGGGCTGCACGGCTTGAAATGCGGCTGGGTGATCGCCTCGGACAGCGTGCTGCAACGGTTGCGGCCGGTGTATGCGGAATTCGAAACGGGTTCTTCGAAAATCACTCACGGCATCGCGGCGCTGATCCTGGAGGACATTGCCGAGTTCGGAGCGCACTGGCGCTCGGTGCTGGCCCGCAATCGTCCGCTGCTGGTGGAGACGGTGCGTCAGCTGCAGGAAGAAGGCTTGATCGCGGGCGCCGTGCCCGAGTACGGTTGCATGTACTTCCCTCGGCTGGTCAAGGTCCGCGACACGCGTCGTTTTGCTTCCTGGATGTGGGAGCGCTCGCGGCTGGGCTTGGCGCCCGGAGATTTCTTCGGTGCGCCCGGTCACATTCGGCTCGGATTCGGTCAATCTCATCAGGAGCTCGCCGCGGGTCTGGCATTGCTCGCCGATGGATTGCGTCACTATAGAGAAGTATAAGGACATCCTGAATCGTTGAGCCTCTTGTCGTGAGTCATACCACCTCGACCGAGCTGCTGGTCATCAGCGGCGCCGATGTGCGCCGGCTGTTGCCGATGCGTGATTGCATTCCCGTCGTCGAGAGCGCGATGCGCGAAGTCTCACGAGGCGGTGCTCAACTGCCGCTGCGCATCGGCTGCATTCCTCCTGGCACTCAGAACATCATGGCGGTGATGCCCGGCTATCTGGACGAGCCGGCCAGCATGGGAGCGAAGGTCATCGCTGTGTATCCGTCGAATGCACAGCGCGGACTGTCGTCGCACATGGGCGTGGTGGTTCTGTTCGAGCCGCGCGAGGGTGTACCGCTGGCCGTCATCGACGCGGCTGCAATCACCGGCCTGCGTACTGCAGCTGCCACTGCGGTGGCTACCAAAGCGCTGGCTCCGGAACGCTCGGGCGATTTAACCATCATTGGCACTGGCGAGCAGGCGGCTGCGCATTTGCTCTCGATCAGCCTGGTTCGCAACTTGCGCTCGATTCGCCTCTGGGGTCGCTCAGCAGATAAAGCGCGAGCGTTCGCTGAACGTGAGGCGCTTCCTGGCCAGCCACGCATCGAAGTGTGCGAATCGATCCGCGACGCGGTGGCCGATGCCGATATCGTCTGTACAACAACGGGCGCGCGCGAGCCCATCGTCGAGGGCGCCTGGATCGCACCAGGCGCGCACGTCAATCTGGTCGGCGCAAGTTCCGCCGCCGCTCGTGAAGTCGACAACGCGCTGGTCCTTCGCAGCAGCTTCTTTGTCGATTACCGCGGCTCGGCGCTGGCTCAAGCTGGCGAGCTGTTGGGTGCGATGGGCGCAAACGCCGCCGGGCACATCCGAGGCGAGATCGGTGAAGTGCTCAACGGCAGCGTGCCGGGGCGCACCGCTGAAGACGAAATCACCGTTTATAAATCGCTAGGCATCGCGGCTCAGGATCTGGCCGCGGCCCACGCCATTTATCAGCGCGCTCGACAATCCGGAGCGGGAGTGCGGGCCGCACTGTGATGTCGGCCAGGCGGCTTGGCGGTGTCCTCGATGGCCACCACCAGTGCGTGCACGTTGGTGATCACGGTGAGCTTGTCCTGCTCGATCAGCCAACGCCGGTTCAGTTCGTGCAACTCATTGTTCGGATCGAAACGATTCAAATAAACCACGGTCGGGATCGGCCCCACGGCGGCCAGTGTCAAGCGCACCGAGTTGATGGTGCCAAGCTCGGCGTCGGCCACCAGCAGCAGTTGATCCACTTCCAGACGTCGCAGCAGTTCGAGGCTGTCGCCGTCGCATGCTAGCGGCGAGCGCACGCCGCCGGCGGTCTCGACGAATCCGACATCGACGTCCGCGGGCCAGCGAACCTCGCTGATGATTTCCGACATCCACACCGGGCCGCGGCCCAAAGCGTGAGCGGCCATCGGCGGCGCTAGCGCGAGTGGATACCAACGGTGCGCAGGACAAATATCTGCTACGTCTTCGCCACTCGCGCCGGCGAGGCGTGCGGCATCGGTATTGATATCGTCCGGCGCGTACGATTGCACCGGTTTGCGCGCGGCCACTCTTGCGCCGCGCAGCTTCAGAGTTGCCAGAAGCTGAGCGGTCACCCAGGTCTTTCCTACTTCCGTGTTCGTACCGATGACACCAATCAATAGGGAAGGTCTGGAAAGAATCACAGTCATGCGTGCTTGAGCGATGCAACGAGGTTGAGTTGGGCAAGCGCGGCTTGCAGCGTGCCGACCATTGTTTCGGTATGTGACGCGGACAGCGCGACACGCAGCCGGGCCGTTCCCTTGGGAACGGTGGGCGGACGAATCGCCGGCACATGAATGCCGGCGGCGCGCAGCTGTGATGCTGCAGTCACGGCCGCAGCATCGTCGCCGAGAATCACCGGCACGATGGCCGATGGATGGCCCGGACGAAGCATATCGATGAGAGATCGCAGCCTTGCTCGCAATTGTTCGCCTTCCTGGCTTTGTACGATGCGCACCGCCGCCAAGGCGGCGGCCGTGTCGGCGGGTGACAGGCCGGTCGTGAATATGAAAGTTCGTGCGCGATTGACCAGCAACTCGATCAGACGCGCGGAACCGGCCACGAACCCGCCCAGGGAGCCTAGCGTCTTCGAAAGCGTGCCGACGTGCAAGACCTCGAGGCCGGCAATCGGCCGGAGCTTCGGTCCGAGCGCGGCATGCGCCGAGTCGATGACCAGCAGCGCGCCGTGCTCGACGCACAATTCCGCGAGCGCCGACAGCGGCGCGGTGTCGCCATCCATGGAGAACACCGATTCCGTGACTACGATTTTCCGACCTGGAGTTTGTCTAAGCAGACTCTGCAGCTGCTCCAGGTCCAGATGCCGATAGATTACGGTGCGCGCCTTCGCCAGGCGACAGCCGTCGATGATCGAAGCATGATTGAGCTCGTCGCTGAATAGCGTCACATCCTGTCCGCCCAATGTTGTTAGCGCGCCGAGATTCGCCGAATACCCGGACGAAAACACGAGTGCGCGCTCCGAAAGGTTCCATGCCGCCAGCTCGGCTTCTAGTTCGACGTGCAGGCTGCGCGTCCCTACCACCAAACGGGACGCCAGTGCGCCCGTGCCGAACCGTTCGATCGCCGAGAGCGCCGCCAGCTTGACCTGTGGGTGCGAGGCGAGACCCAGATAATCGTTGGATGCAAACGAGATGAGCTGGCTGTCGCGCACCCGGCCGATCGGGCCGTCGCCGTCGAAGGGCAGCGGTTCTCGATATCTGCTGATGGCGCGGAGGCTTGCGAGCTCGCGTTCCGCCCAATCGCTCCACTCCGTCATTTCGTTTCCTCGAGGGCCGCGGCGAGGGTGGAGACGATGCGGTCGATCTCCGTCGCGGTGATGGTCAGGGGCGGCACGATGGTCACCACCGGGCCCATGGAGCGCGAAAGAACGCCGCGCTTCACCATCGCTGCACAGGTCCGGCGCGCGAATTTGGGATCGTCGCTGGTATCGAGCTCGACCGCGCCCATCAATCCAGCGAGCCGGATCTGCTTGACGCGCTTGAAGGGGGCGATGTGTGTGTTCAGCGCGTCACGCAGTTGGCTGGAGCGCTCACGAACGTTGTCAAGGACGGGCAGAGACGTCATCAGCTGTAAATGTTTGAGAGCGACGGCCGCTGCCAGCGCGTTGCCGCCATACGAGTGGCCGTGGTACAGGGTCTTGTCACTCAGGTCGGGTCCGAGGAAAGCGGCGAACACGCGCTGGGACGCGACCGTTGCCGACATCGGCAGATAGCCGCCCGTGATGCCCTTACCCAGGCACAGCAGGTCGGGGCGCAGGCCGCACTGTTCCGATGCGAACAGAGTGCCGGTGCGTCCGAAGCCGGTCGCAACTTCGTCGCAGATGAGCAGCACGCCGGTCTCGTGACACGCTTTGCCGAGCGCGGCGAAGTCCGCAGCGGGCGCGATCGACATGCCGGCTGCGCCTTGGACCAGGGGTTCGACTACCACGGCGGCGAGTTTGCGATGGTGTTCCCGAACCAGCTGCGCGGCGCTGTGCAGGGCGCCGGGTTCGGAGAAGGCCGGAGCGCGGATCACTGGGAAGCGCAGGGGATCGAAGATCTGCGTGCCGAACCCGCTGCCTCCCAGCGAGAGTGAACCGATGGTGTCGCCGTGATATCCGTCGCCGAAGGCGAGGTAGGTGGTGCGACCTCGTTCGCCCTTGTTGGTCCAGTACTGAAACGCGATCTTCAGGGCCTGCTCGACCGCAGCCGCGCCATCGGAGGCGAACAAGGTGTGTGCTCGATCCACGGGCACGACCCGGGCCAGCGCTTCGGCGAACTCGATGACGATGCGATTGCCGTTGCCGAGCATGGTCGAGTGCGCCACGCGATCGAGTTGTTCGCGCAGGGCCTGATCCAGTTCGGGGACGCGATGGCCCAGGGTGGTGACCCACAGCGATGAGATCGCGTCGAGATAGCGGCGCCCGTCGACGTCGATCAGTTCGCGGCCTTCGGCCCGCTCCACGATCACCGGGCTGTTGGCCCCATAGCAATCCATTTGAGTGAAGCCGTGCCAGACGGCGGCGGCGTCGCGTTCGAGCCAGTTCATGCTGTCAACCTCGTCTACGGATGCAAGTCGACAGTGTAAGCGACTTGGGCCGGCGATGTATGATCGGTCCATGGAAAAAACCTATATCTCGGCTGAATCCCTACTGCGGGACTCGCTGGCGCTGGGCGTTCAGATTGTGCGCAGCGGATTTCGTCCGTCGTTCCTGGTGGGGGTTTGGCGGGGTGGGGCGCCGATCGGCATCTCGGTGCAGGAGGTGCTGGAGTTCAATGGCATCGAGTGCGATCACATTGCCATTCGCACTTCGTCCTACACGGGGATGAATCAGCAGGCCAAGACGGTGCGCGTGCACGCCATCGATTACCTGGTGTCGCGGCTGAGCTTCGAAGATCAGTTGTTGTTGATCGACGATGTATTCGACTCGGGTCGCAGTCTCGAAGCGGTGGTCGCCGAGCTGCGGCGGCGTTGTCGGCGCAACATGCCCGAGCAGGTGCGGATCGCGACCGTGTACTACAAGCCGTCGCGCAACACGAGCTCGCTGAAGCCGGATTATTTCATTCGGGAAACGGATCAATGGCTGGTGTTCCCTCACGAACTGCAAGGTCTTACTCGCGAAGAGATCCTGGCGAATAAGCCGGTCGGCGAAGATTTCTTCCTGCCGGGGTAATAAGGACCACCGACCGCTACTGTTGGTTTGGCTCATCTTCCGCTGCAAAACCTCTGCATCACGCGCGCAGTAGATCCACGAGCGTGAGCGCAACCACCGCGGTGGCTTTCCTGAGGTCCTCGAGGCGGAGGCATTCATCCGGGGCGTGGCCGTTGGCCTCTTGCAGCGTGCGGGGGCCGGCGCCGTACAGGACGGTGGGGATGCCGGCGGAGGCGTAGTGCCTTGCGTCAGTGTAGAGCGGCACGCCTTGCACGGGCACGGCAACGCCGAACTCCTCCTCGGCATGAGTGCGAAGCGCGATGATCATCCGCGCGGCGCCCGGAAGCTCGAGCAGTGGTTCAGCAAGCAAGATCCGATTGATCGTGACTGTGATATCCGGCCGGTGCGCGACCGCATCCTGAATCAGTTCACGCAGATGAGATTCGGCGGTCGCAGCTGATTCTTCCGGGATGATGCGACGATCGAGCCGCATGGTGACGCGGTCGGGAACGACGTTGGTATTGATGCCGCCTTGGATCAAACCGATGTTGAGCGACGCGGTCGTGATGCCTGGCACCTTCGAGTGCCGACGTGACAGCTCGTCGCGATACTCATATAAAACATTGAGAATGTCCGTCGCCGCCTGCAGCGCGTCCGCGCCCGAGGAGGGCTGGGCCGCGTGTCCGGCTTTGCCATCGACGACGATTTCCAGGTGCAGGCAGCCGTTGTGCGCGCTGGTCACCGCATAGGAAAAGCCGGCGCAAATCGCCAGGTCCGGCTTGCTGAGCCGCTGATCGAGCAGGCGCTTGGGCCCGACGGCGCCACCGGCTTCCTCGTCGTACGTGAAGTGCAGTTCCACGACGCCGTTCAGAGGCACGCCTTGTTTCTGCAGCTCGATCAGCGCCAGCAGCGCCCACGTGTAAGTCGCGAAATCCGATTTGCTCACCGCAACGCCGCGACCAAACATCACCAGGCCTTGGTCGGGATCGTCGATGATTTCCGCGCCATGGGGATCGTGCGTCCAGCCGTTGCCGGGAGGAACAACGTCACCGTGCGCGTTTAGCGCGATGGTCGGTCCGCCCTGGCCGAAGCGACGGCGCACGATGAGATTGGTCGCCGAAATCATGCCCGCCGCTTTGGTCGCGGCCGCAGGCACCGCATCGGTGTCGACTTCGAGATCGAGCAGGTTTTCCAACAGCTCGTGCGCCCGCTCGGCGGCGCCTGCGCAATCGCCGGGCGGGTTGTCGCTGGGTACGCGTACCAACTCGGCAAGAAACTCGACTTGACGGATGAACTCGCGCTCGAGGTAGGCATGTACCAGCGCGCGGGCGGTTGCAGACATTCAGTTATCCCTGGCGTGGCCGTGAGGGGCGCATTATAAAGTTCGCACGATGGTTCACGCAGCGAACGTCATTGACGAAACGTTGACATTCAACACGATGCGTGTGTCTTTTGGAACCATCGGTCAAGTCGACCGCTTAGTAGGGGACCGAATCGATCGGATACTTCGTGGAGGATAAGACAATGCGTGCGTATGCTTTGCTTGCCGTTTCTGCGCTGCTGCTAACAGCCGGTTGCGCTCAAAAGGATGACAGTGCGCAAATGAACTCGCCGCCGGCGGATAGCGCGCCGACCTCGCCAGCGCCGGCTGAACCGTCGACCGCTCCGATGCCGTCGGATACACCGCCTGCGGATACCACCACTCCGCCGGCAGACACGACGCAGCCGCCGTCGGATCCGGGCACCACTCCGCCTCCCCCGGCGCAGTAATCTCGTCCAGACACTGAACATCTCGGGGCAAAGAGGCGGCGTCGTGGGACGCCGCCTCGATAACCAGAACGCCCGGGTTCTCCATTTCAAGAATTGACGGCCGCGGGGCGATGCACTCGCGCCTCGAGCGCCATTTCATCGGAGCCATGTCCCAGAGTGGCGCGAATTCGCGGCAGGCTTTCGGGATGATGTTTCTGCAGGAACGCGATCAGCCGTTCGCGGATCTCACAACGCAAATCGAACGACTCGCCGGCGTCGCGTGAGCTGACGATCACGCGTACTTCAACGGTGTTCTGTTTGGTGTCCGTCACCTGCAACGCCATGACTTTGCGATCCCACAGCGGCGAAGCCTCTACTACCCGTTGTAGCTCCGCGCGTAGCGGCTGCAATGGCACGCTGTAATCCAGATATAGAAATACCGATCCAATAACCTCGGCGCTCGTGCGCGTCCAGTTCTGGAACGGCTTTTCGATGAAGTACGAGATCGGCAACACCAGCCGGCGCCAGTCCCAGATGCGCACCACCACGTAGGTCAGGGTGATTTCCTCGATGCGGCCCCATTCGCCTTCGACGATCACCACATCGTCGATACGGATAGGCTGCGTCAATGCAATCTGCACGCCCGCCAGCAAGGTCGCGATGCTCTTCTGAGCAGCGAAGCCGAGGATGATGCCAGCGACGCCGGCCGAAGCGATGATCGCCGTGCCGAAGTGACGGACCGAGTCGAACACCATCAGCATGGAAGCGACGGCGATCAGCACCAGCACGGAAGTAACGATCTTTCGCAGCAGGGTCACTTGCGTGTAGATCGCACGCGCACGGCGATTGTCGCTGGCCTTCAGCTGCTGCTTCTGCAGGATCAGCGAGGTGCCGACCTGGATCAATTGCAAGCCGATGTAAGCGAGCGTGGCGATGATCAGAATGCTGATCGAGCGTTGCACGATGAGCTCGGTGCGCGGCGACACTGCCAATGCGGGAGCGCCGAGTAGAATGGCTATCAATGGCAGCACCCAGCGCACGGCGCGGCCGGCGAAAGGCACCAGGATCTCGCTCCAGTTGTTATCGCTGCGAATGGCGATCTTGCGCAGAGCTTCGTCGATGGTGGCGCCGATGCGGATCATCAGCCAGGTGATCGCGGCGAGGTTGCCCACGCCTTGAAACCACTTCAGCGTCGCCAGCATGTCGATGGAGAACTGATACTCCTCGAGAGCGGCGACCAGGGTGGCCGCCACGAAATGCAGGCCATTGATCCAGATCAATAGCGCGAGTGGACGTATGCAGCGTGTTGCTCCCCGCCAGATCCAGCGGCGGATGGAGGCTTGGGTGCCGTCTTCCAACGGCATGTGCGTTTTGACCTCGCGCGCCGCCTTGTACTTGATACACCAACTCAGAATTACATGCGCCAGTAATAGCCCCAGAAGCGCAAGTGCGACTGTGGTGATCGTGGCTCCGTCGAGGCTGCCGAACGCTGCGCTCAGCTCTTGCATGAGATCTCCATCATCGTCATGAACAACCTGTGCGCCACGGAGAACATCCCGCCGCGCATCTTCGAGTAACCAAGCAAGCGTCGCAAAGTTCGATATTTCGGCGCCGTGCCCGGTCGGTAGTTTCCGGAACCCCGCCGTCGACGGCAGCGTTGCTTTGGCAAGCACTCCGTCATTCGTATTCTGACGCCCCAGAGTCACAGTGCCCACGAGTCAAGACAAACGTGCCGTGCATGTCCCCGAGCCACGCAAGCTCGGCGTGTCAGCGCAAGTCGATAAACAAACATTCGTCACTCGCTTTCACCAGCGCTTCTACGATCCGGCGTTCGATGCATCGAGAGCGCAGATCGACGCACTGGCCGAGATTGCCTGGCAGGCGTACCAGGAAGGGCGCAAGGCGCCTCGCACCCGCGCCGCGGGTCCCGAGTTCGAGAATCCGGAATATCAACTTTCGGAGCAGTGGCTGCAGGCGCGCGAAGAGATTCGCAGAGCGCAGCAGCTGCACGACGACGACAGTGGGCCGCCACGCGTGCTGTTGATCAGCGGCGCGGCTCGCCACGAACAAACATGTCCCGGAGAAGTGTCCAAGTCCTATCGTCTGTGCCAGCTCGCCGAGCAGACCCTGGTGGCCGAGCATGCGCTGGTCGATCTGCTCGACCTCAGTCATCTCTCCGCGGAGTACGGCCGCGTGATCTATCCTTGCAAGTCATGTGTGGCTACGGCCATGCCGCTGTGTCATTGGCCGTGCTCGTGTTATCCCAATCATGCGCTCGGCCAGGTCAACGACTGGATGAACGAGATCTATCCGCGCTGGGTCGCGGCGCATGCGGTGATGATCGTCTCGCCGGTGTATTGGTATCAGGCGCCCGCGGCCTTGAAGTTGATGATCGATCGCTTGGTGTGCGCCGACGGCGGCAACCCCGATCCCACGCGCACCGACGGCAAGGATGCCAGGAAGGCCAAAGCGATCGAACTCGAAGGTTGGTCCTATCCCCGCCATCTGCAGGGCCGCGCGTTCTCGGTCATCGTTCACGGCGATACGGTGGGCGCCGAAACACTACGTCGCAATCTCCATGACTGGCTTTGTGACATGCAACTCGTGCCGGCCGGCGGCGACGCCAACATCGATCGTTACATCGGCTACTACGAACCGTATGCCACGAGCCACGAGGCGCTCGATAGCGACCAGGCCATTCAGCAAGAGGTTCGCAATGCAGCTCGGCACCTGCTTGCGACTGTGTCGCGGCTGCGAGCGCGGGCATTGCGTGAGAGCGTGCCGCCGAGTGCACGGCCGAAATAACGCGGCTCGCATGAGCCTGTCGCTTAACGTCATAGCCAGTCGCCCCAAGCCATTGCGCGCCGGCGGGCTTCGCGCCATTCTGCACCGTCACTCCCGGGGGAACTAGGATGAGCGACGTCAGCTACCAAGAACGGGGTCGGATCGCGGTCGTCACACTCAACCGGCCGGATGCGCTGAATACATTC
The DNA here is from genome assembly GCF_016801985.1 of Steroidobacter gossypii. GTDB lineage: Bacteria > Pseudomonadota > Gammaproteobacteria > Steroidobacterales > Steroidobacteraceae > Steroidobacter > Steroidobacter gossypii. The sequence continues at coordinate 459,685 of NZ_JAEVLS010000006.1, forward strand.
ACGCAGCAGATGCGCATCGGCATCATCGATGCATTCACCCAATGCGCGACGGCCGCTCATGTTCGTGCGGTCGTGTTGACGGGCGCGGGACGCGGTTTCAGCGCGGGCGCGGACCTCAACAGTCTGCCGCCAAAGGGCTTCGAAGTCGCGGCGATGCTCGAACACGAATTCGGTCCCGGCATCCTGGCCATCGCCGAACTGCCCAAGCCTGTCATTGCAGCGGTGAACGGCTTCGCCAGCGGCATCGGCGCGGGCTACGTGATGGCGAGCGACATGGTCGTGATGGGAGAGAAGGCATTCCTGCAGTTGCCGTTCGCGAAAATCGGACTGGTGCCCGACGGCGGTCTGACCTGGCAGTTCGCGACACGAGTGGGGCCACGCCTGGCGTTCGAGCTTGCCTTGAGCGGCGATCGTATTCCCGCCACGCGTTGTGTCGAACTCGGGCTAGCGAACAAAGTTGTTCCAGACGCGGAGGTGTTCGATGCAGCCTTCGCGCTGGCCGAGAAACTGGCGGACGCTGCCCCGCTGGCTGTGGCTGGCACCAAGCGTCTGCTTCGACGCGCGCCCTCCATGGATCTGGCCCAGGCTATTCTCGCCGAGGGTGCAATTCAGAAAGATTGCATCGACAGCGACGACTTCCGCGAGGGTGTGAAGGCGTTCTTCGACAAACGCGCGCCGAAATTCACCGGAAGCTGACACCGCTGGTGCGGCGTGCGGCGATGCCGATCGGCGACAGTCTGGTCGCGTCTGCCATCCATTCTGAACCGCCGATGCGAATATGACTGGGAAGTCTCAAGCGAGGGAATCCCAGTGGCGATGGCAAGAGGATCGGTGTGGTCGGCGACTGAACGCAACGGAGCGGCGCTGCCGCGGTCCCTCGACAAGGACCTGTTCCGATGACGCAGGTAGTCGCGCTTTCGGGAGGCATCGGCGGCGCCAAACTGGCGCTCGGGCTGCAGCACATCCTGCCGCCGGGCGAGCTCACCGTCGCGGTCAATACCGGCGACGATTTCGAGCATCTGGGTTTGTCCATTTCACCGGACATCGACACCGTGCTGTACACGTTGGCCGGCCTGGCGAATCCGGAGCTGAGTTGGGGACGCGCCGGCGACAGCTGGAACTTCATGGCCGAGATCGAGCGCCTGGGCGGGGAGAACTGGTACCGGCTCGGCGACAAGGATCTCGCGCTTCACATCGAGCGCACGCGCCGGCTCAATGCTGGCGAAAAGCTGACCGGCATCACTGCAGACTTCGCGCGCCACTTCGGCGTGCTGGGCAGGGTGGTGCCAATGTCGAACGACCTGGTGCGTACCATGGTGATCACGGACGAAGGCACGTTGGACTTCCAGCATTACTTCGTCGAGCGCCGTTGCGAGCCGGTGGTGAAAGGCTTTGCCTATGCAGGCGCGGCCGATGCGCGGCTGCCGGCCCAACTGCAGGAGGATCTGCAGGATCCGTCGTTGCAAGCTATCGTCATCTGTCCGTCCAATCCCTGGCTGAGCATCGCACCCATCCTGGAGATCCCGGCCTGGCGCGAGGCGTTGCTCGAAGTGACCGCTCCGGTGATCGCAGTGTCACCACTGGTCAACGGCCAGGCGGTGAAAGGACCCATCACCAAGATCATGAGCGAGCTGCAGCTGGAGCTTTCCTCGGCTTCGATCGCCAGGTTCTACGAAGGAATCATCGACGGCTTCGTGATCGACAAGTCCGAGGCGCACGTGGCGCCGGAAATCGCCGTGGCCACGCATGTGACCGGCACGCCGATGAAAACACCGGTCGACAAACAGCGGCTGGCGCGAGAAGTACTGGAGTTCGCCCGCTCGTTCGGTAAATTGTGACTGCCCGGGGGGTGTGCGCGATCCGCCGTCTGAGTCACAATGGCGTGCTTGGGAAGCACCCCGCGGCCCACGCACAGTCGGCTGGAGCAATTGAATGAGTATTCGTTTGAACGTGGTGGACCGCAACGGCGGCGAACACGAGGTGGAAACGGCGCCGGAAGGCTCCTTGATGGAAACCTTGCGTGAGCTGGACTATGGCGTGGCCGCCATTTGCGGCGGCATGTGTTCGTGCGCCACTTGCCATGTCTATATCGCTCCGGAATGGCTGGATAAACTGCCGCAGCAGCAGAGCGACGAAGGCGATCTGCTGGCCGAGCTGCAATTCCGTCAGGACAATTCGCGGCTGTCGTGTCAGCTGCAGTTGCAGCCGGAGTACGACGGTCTGCGCCTGACTCTGGCGCCGGAAGAATGACGGCTCGTTAGATATTGCTCATGTCCACGCATTCCGAAGATCACATCTATGTCGTCGGCGCGGGTCATGCCGGCGGCGAGCTTGCGTTCGCGCTGCGCCAGCAAGGCTATGCCGGGCCGCTGACCATTATCGGCGAAGAAGGCCACTTGCCCTACCAACGGCCGCCGTTGTCCAAGGCCTTCCTGAAGGGCGAGTGTGAAACGCCGTCGCTGTATTTGCGGCAACAGGCGGCCTACGACAAAGCAAACATCGGTCTGTTGCTCAGCCGCCGCGTGGAGCGACTGGATCGCGCTGGCAAGAAACTGATCTTCGACGACGGCCGCGAGGTCACGTATTCCAAACTGGCGCTCGCCACCGGCGGTCGTGCTCGCCGCATGACCATCAACGACGCCGCGCGCGCCGAGCGCACCAGGAATTTCCATTACCTGCGTAACATCGACGACGTGCTCGCGATTCGCTCGCGCTTCGAAGCCGGGCAGCGCCTGGTCATCGTGGGCGGTGGATACATCGGACTCGAAGTTGCCGCTTCGGCGATCGCACGAGATCTGAATGTCACAGTGTTGGAAGCGCTGCCTCGCGTGCTGGCTCGCGTGACGGCCCCGCAGATGTCGGCTTTCTATGAGCAGATACATCGGAACGCGGGCGTGGATGTGCGCACCAACGTCGAAGTCATCGGGCTCGATTTCGATGCAGAGGGTGATGCGGTCACCGCGGTTCATTGCACCGGCGGCGTGGTGATCCCTGCCGATGCGGTAGTGGTCGGCATCGGGTTGTTGCCGAACACGGAGCTGGCGCAAGCTGCCGGGCTCGACGTGGACAATGGCATCGTCGTCAATGAGCATGCCGCGACTTCCGATCCGGATATCGTCGCGGCCGGCGATTGCACCAACCATCCGAGCGTATTCTGCGGCCGGCGCATTCGTCTGGAATCGGTGCCGAACGCGGTCGAGCAGGCGCGCGTGGCCGCTGCATATCTGGCCGGAAAGCCGCGCACGTACGACTCGGTGCCGTGGTTCTGGTCAGACCAGTACGACTTGAAGTTGCAAATGACCGGGCTGTCGCAGGGCTACGATCAGTTCGTGCTGCGCGGCTCGATGCAGAACAAGTCGTTTGCGGCGTTCTATTTGAAGGAAGGCAGATTGATCGCCTGCGACGCCGTCAATCGTGCGCAGGAGTTCATGATCGCCAAGCGCATGGTCGCCGCCTGCAAGCCGTTCGATCCGGTGGCGCTGGCCGATGAAACGGTGCCGCTGAAGACGCTCGCTCCGCCGCTGCAAGCGGCCGCTCCGCCCGCCTGATTGCCGCCGCTATCGTTGCCGAGCGCCGGCGCGGCTTCGGCAAAACCCCATTGCGTGTGGCAAAGTGATGCCCGATATCACACCACCATCGAAGACTCATGCAAGCAGGGGGTAGGCGATGTCCGAAGCAAGCTCGAGCAGTGGCTTCAAGCCGAAAAAGTCCGTGGCGCTCTCCGGCGTCACCGCCGGCAATACGGCGCTGTGCACCGTCGGCCGCAGCGGCAACGATCTGCACTATCGCGGCTACGACATTCTGGATATCGCCAACAGCTGCGAGTTCGAGGAAATCGCCTACCTGCTGATTCACGGCAAGCTGCCGAATCGTGCGGAACTGGCCGGCTACAAAGCCAAGCTCGCACGCCTGCGCGGCTTGCCGGCAGCGGTGAAATCCGTGCTGGAACAATTGCCGGCCGCGACGCATCCGATGGATGTCATGCGGACTGGAGTCTCAACGCTCGGCTGCGTCCTGCCAGAGCCCGAGCATCATGCGGCCACCACGGCCAGAGACGTCGCCGATCGCCTGATTGCGAGTCTCGGCTCCATGCTCACGTATTGGTACCACTACAGTCAGCGCGGCCGTCGTATCGAGGTGGAGACGCAGGACGATTCCATCGGCGGTCATTTCCTGCATCTGTTGCATCAGCAGACGCCTTCCCGCGAATGGGTGCATGCAATGCATACGTCGCTCATCTTGTATGCCGAGCATGAGTTCAATGCGTCGACGTTCACCGGGCGCGTGATCGCCGGCACGGGGTCGGACATGTACTCGGCGATCACGGGTGCGATCGGCGCACTGCGTGGGCCGAAGCACGGCGGGGCGAACGAAGTCGCCTTCGAGATTCAGCAGCGCTATGAATCGCCGGACCAGGCCGAAGCAGACATTCGCAAGCGCGTGGCGAACAAAGAAGTGATCATTGGCTTCGGGCATCCGGTCTATACCATCTCGGATCCGCGCAATGAAGTGATCAAGGATGTGGCGCGCAAGCTGGCGCAGGACGCAGGGGACACCAGGATGTTCGACATCGCCGCGCGACTGGAAAAGGTGATGAAGGAGATCAAGAACATGTTCCCGAATCTGGATTGGTACTCGGCCGTGTCTTATCACCTGATGGGCGTGCCGACTGCGATGTTCACGCCGCTGTTCGTGATCGCGCGGACCACCGGCTGGGCGGCGCACGTCATCGAGCAGCGCGAGGATGGCAAGATCATCCGGCCCAGCGCCAACTACATCGGGCCCGACAATCTCGAGTTCGTGCCTTTGGATCAGAGGAAATAAGCCGCACCGTCATGTCTCTGCACGATATCAAATCCGCCGAGCGGCCTGCGCCCGACGACGTTCTGACCGCCATCGCCGACTACGCGCTGTCGTATGAAGTGAGCAGCGAGGCTGCCTACGAAACCGCTTACTACTGTTTGATGGATACATTGGCGTGCGGGTTTCAAGCGCTGCAATATCCGGCTTGCACGAAGTTGCTGGGGCCGGTGGTGCCAGGCGCGGTGATGCCGGGCGGCTCGCGTGTGCCGGGCACGAGTTTCGAGCTCGATCCGGTGCAAGCTGCGTTCAACATCGGGGCGATGGTCCGCTGGCTCGATTTCAACGACACCTGGCTGGCGGCGGAATGGGGCCATCCTTCCGACAACCTCGGCGCCATTCTTGCTGTTGCTGATTACACGTCGCGCCGGAATGCGGCGCAGGGTAAGGCTGCGTTCAGAGTGCGAGACCTGCTGACGTTCATGATCAAGGCGCACGAGATTCAGGGCGTCGCGGCGCTGGAAAACAGCTTCAATCGTGTCGGGCTCGATCATGTTTTGCTGGTGCGCGTGGCGTCGACGGCTGTCGCCACTGCCATGCTCGGCGGGACGCGCGAGCAGGTCATCAATGCGGTTTCGAATGCATGGATCGATGGCGGCGCGCTGCGCACATATCGTCATGCGCCGAACACGGGGTCACGTAAGAGTTGGGCAGCCGGGGATGCGACCAGTCGGGCCGTGCGTCATGCGTTGATGGCGATGGCGGGCGAGATGGGTTATCCGTCCGCGATCACGGCGCCGACTTGGGGGTTCCAGGATGTGCTGATGAAAGGCAAGGCGCTGTCGTTTCCGCAGCCGTTCGGCAGCTATGTGATGGAGAATATCCTGTTCAAGATTTCTTTCCCGGCGGAGTTTCATGGGCAGACGGCGGTGGAGGCGGCGCTGAAGTTGCATCCACAGGTGCGGCGCCACTTGGACGAGATCGAAAGGATCGTGATCGAGACGACCGAGTCGGGCGTTCGCATTATCGATAAGACCGGGCCGCTCGCGAACCCGGCGGATCGCGATCACTGCATTCAATACATGGTCGCGGTGTCTCTGATCTTCGGTCGGCTGCAAGCGTCGGATTATGAAGATGTCGTCGCCGCAGATTCGCGCATCGATGTGCTACGGGAGAAGATGGTCGTCAGCGAGAACGCCACTTTCACCGAAGAATATTACGCGCCGGATAAACGTCACATCGGCAACGCCGTCCAGGTCTTCTTCAAGGACGGCACGCGTACCGAACGGGTACAGATCGACGTTCCCCTCGGCCATCGAAAACGTCGCGCCGAAGGCATGCCTGTGCTCGTGCAGAAATTCGAATCCGCGGTCGCCGCTCACTTCTCCGCGAAACAGTGCGAGGCGATCAAGTCGCTGCTTGCTGATCGACCCAAGCTGGAGAAGATGGCTGTCCACGAGTTCGTAGCCGCGCTCGTGAAGAATCACTGAGATCGAGCCGAACAACTCTTTGCAGTTTGATGACACGGCGTTGCATAGCCTGCAACTCGGCTGTCGCTCTGTGCGCTCGCCTGTCGCGGTGGGCTGATCGAAGCTTGCCGGATTCCTGGCAAGGTTCGAGAAAGCATTCATGTGGAGCAGTAAGCGTTCATCCGATTCCTCTCTGAGCACCCCGTTGTGCGGCGCTGTGGCCATGCTGTTGGCGACGGCGGCGGTGGCGCAGGAGCAGGACGTGGAGTTGGCGGAGGTGGTAGTAGTCGGCAGTCGGGGCACGCCGCGGCTGGTGACGGAGTCGGCTTCGCCCATCGATCTGATCGACGGCGAGCAGTTGCGCGCTACTGGATTCAACGATTTGAGCAAGGCGCTGCAGTTCCTCGCGCCGTCCGTCAACTTCCCGCGCTCTGCTACAGCACCGTCTGCTGCGAACACAAGAGGCGTCACCCTGCGCGGCCTGAGTCCGGATCAGGTGCTGGTGCTGGTGGATGGGAAGCGTCGTCATGCGTCGTCAGTTCTGAACTTCAACAATGTCGTGGGCCGCGGCACCGTGCCCGTGGATCTGAATACCATCCCACTCGCCGCAGTCGAGCGAGTCGAAATCCTGCGCGACGGCGCGGCCGCGCAGTACGGGTCGGATGCAATCGCAGGAGTGGTGAATATCGTCCTGCGGGGCGCCGACTCGCAATCGTTCACGTCGCTCCAAGGCGGAGCCACCGAGAACGGCGACGGCGAGAGTGCAATCCTCGCGGCGGGCACGAGTTTCGATCTGCGCGAAGGTAGCATCACGGTCACCGCCGAATCGCGTTATCGCGATTTCACCAACAGCGCGGGGATCGACAGTCGGGTCGGCCGCATCACCAATCGTCAAGGCGATCCCGAGTCCCTGGATCTCGGCCTGGTTGTCAACGCGCGCCTGCCGCTGGGCGACAATGATCTTTACGGCAATATCATTGTGTCCCAACGAGATTCGGAAAGCGCCGCGCAGTATCGCGCGCCCAACGTGTCGCCGCTGTACCCCGACGGTTTCTTGCCGCTGATCGAGCTGGACATGCTGGATATGGCGGCCACCGTCGGTTGGTCCCGGCCGTTATCCGCATGGACCCTGGATGTCAGCAACACCTTCGGCAGCAACCGCGCGGATTTCAAAGTGGGCGACAGTGTGAATACGTCGCTGGGAACATCGAGTCCGACTTCGTTCGACGCCGGCGGCACACGCTATCAACAGAATGTCCTCGGCGTCACCCTGACTCGGCCGCTGGACGTGCTATCTGGTGCGAACCTCGCGTTCGGCCTCGAAAGCCGCTATGAAATGTTCGAAATCGACAGTGGCGAGCCGGCCTCGCTCTTGGGAGCGGGCGCGCAGGGCTTCCCTGGCTTCAATCCACCCAGCCCCATCGACGAAAGCCGCAGCGCATGGAGCGCCTTCGTCGACGCCGAGTTACACCTCACGCCGGCAGTGACGCTCGGCGCCGCCGCCCGTTATGAGGACTACGATGACTTCGGCGACGAAATCACGGGCAAGTTGTCCGCGATGTTCAAGCCCACTTCCGTCATCGCCTTCCGCGCCACTGGTAGCACCGGCTTTCGTGCGCCTTCGCTACAGCAGCAGTATTTCAGTACCGTCAGCAGCCAATCGAGCGGCGGTGTGTTGGTGAACGTGGGAACATTCGCTGTCGACGATCCGGTGTCGCGCGCTCTCGGCGCGCAGCCGCTGCAGGCGGAGACATCCGAGCATGTGAGCGCTGGCATCGTGCTGACCCCGATGCAAGGCCTCACCGTGTCTCTCGACGCGTTCCGCATCGATATCGAGGATCGAATCGTCCTGAGCGAGTCGCTGAGCGGTCCTGCGGTGGCGGCGATTCTGCAGCAGGCCGGCATCACCAACGCCAGCCAGGTGAGATTCTTCACCAACGCCGCCGATACCGAGACCGAAGGATACGAGATCACCGCCGCCTGGCGGGGTACGTGGCTCGATGCGGTGCGCAGCGCATTGACGTTGGGTTACATGTCGGCCGATACCTCGCTGGAGCAGATCAAGAGCAACACTGTCGTGCCTTCCGTGCCGTTGCTCGGGCTCGCGTCCATCGATCTACTGACCGAAGCTCAGCCCGAAGACAAGGTGACATTCAGCTCGATGCAATCGTGGGGCCCGTGGCAGCTACGTGTCGATGTGACGCGCTTTGGAAAGTACAAGAACGTCCCGGTACTCCTTGAACAGGAGTACGGCGCGGTGACCACGGTCGACCTTGGTGTCGACTATGAGCTGACGCCCTCGATGCGTCTGAGCGTAGGAGTGATCAACGCCACCGACGCATACCCGGACAAAATCGCTCAGCGCGCCTTGTTGCAAGGAGGCAGCCTGCAATATTCGGAATCCGGCGGTCTCGGCAGCGATGGGCGTGAGTACTACGCGCGTCTTTGGGCTGGATTCTGATCGACCCGCGCAACAGACTGATGCACCGGTGGAACGTCCGCATGTTCCCAACTTCCGGCGCGGGCAACCGCGTCGGCGAAGTGCTGCTGCGAATGGGTGATCTCGGTATGCAGCCAGCGCGCAAAGCGTCGCATGTCGGTCCGGCGGCTGATCGCTTCGCTGGCGTAGATGAGCGAGTACCAGTAGTCGATGGGCTGTTTCAGCGCGAAGCAGGCTTGCAGCCGACCCTCCTGGAAATATTTCTCCATGAACAAGGGCATGCCCAGAGTCACACCCAGCCCGGCCGCCGCCGCCTCGTACATCATCAGCAATGTTTCATGATGGGTGAACGACCACGAATCGGTGGTATCGAGCCCGGCAGCGGCTAGCCACGTGTACCACAGGTTCGGCGCATGTTCCTCACAGAGCACGTGGTGCCCCGCAAGCTCCCGCGGATGGCGCGGCGGCGTCCGGCCTCGTAGCAGCGTTGGCGCTGCGACCACCGCAGCCTCTAGCTCGATCAATCGATCTTGCGGAAAGCTGTGAGGCTCGTTCGGCCCGACGGCGATCACGGCATCCACCTTGCCGGCGCGCAGCTCATCCAGACCGCGACCGATCGTGACCTCGATCTCGATGTCGGGATTGAGCGCCATGAACTTCGCGGTTCGCTGCAGTAGCCAGCTGATGGCGAACGAATGCGGCGCGCGGATGCGGAGCATGCCCGCAGTTTGCTCGCCGCGAAAATCGAGTGTGGCCCTGAACAAGGCATCCATCGCCGGCTCAATCGCTTGCAGATACTGCTCGCCCGCCGGCGTGAGGCGCGCACTGGCTTGGCTGCGATCGAATAACGGAGCGTGCAGAAAATCTTCGAGGTTACGGATACGCCGCGAGAATGCGGACGGGCTGAGCGCGAGCTTATCGGCGGCCCCGCGGAAACTCCCAGTCCGTGCGGCGGCAACGAAGGCTTCGATGAACTCGAGCGGCGGAGCTTTTCTACGCAAGGGAAGTGGCTAGACAGTAGAACTGTCTAGCATGGAGCCCTTTTGTTGCAATTCGGTGAAGCGCTCAGCGCTCGCGCGAGCCCGGCTCGGCGCGCAACGCCCAGCGCAGCACTTCCGTCAGGCGATAACCTGCCAACGTCAGCCGTTGCTCCGCCACTTGTACGGATCTATCCAGATATCGTTTCGGCAGTTCCGGAGCTTTGCTGGCGGCATCGCTGGCGCGCAGATCGGGACCGTAGGCCATCGTGCTTGCGAGTTGGTGGCTCTCCTGCGCCCACGCCGAGAATTCAGCCGTTTCCCGGAATGGCTGCAACTCCTTGAACTGCGTGCGTGGCAGGCGACGCATGAGCTCGGCGGCGCGACGAGTGGCGAACTCGGGCTCGCCGTCGCGACTGACGCTGTCGTCCCAGAACCAATGCAAGCTGACCGGCTCTTTGTCGACGGGGTCGAGCACGAACTGCAGACTGCCGCCGCGGTCCCCTTCGGGGAAACGTTTGGAAACCCATGACACGCTGTGCAGCGGCTGGTGCATGTCGCCGACCAGATGAAATATCCAGGACAGCGCGACCGCGCGCTCACCCGCCGAAGCTCGCGGATCCGAGGCAACGCTCAGATTCAGTGCAAACGCCTCGGCGGCGGAGCCCTGCGGCACGTCGTCCGGCAGCTTGGGTGGTGGCGATGCGGAATCCACGAGAGGCCGCGACCAGTAGTGCCACGTCGGATGGTCGTGAATGCTGCCGCGAGTGTCGTCGGGCCAGCGAGCCAGTTCGAGAAAGATGCGACGACTGCGTTCTTCGCCCTTGGCCCGGCCGATGGCCACTTCGAAGGCGCCTCGATCCGGATGTTTCTCGGCCAGCGCGACGATCTTATCGACGATCCGCCGTTCCCGCGCACTCAGCTCCTCATAGGCAATGGCCGCGCTCACCATGTGACCGGGTCGAGACCACGCGAAGGCGGTGGAGCAGGGCAGGACAACAGCAAGCAGCAGTGCAACGAGTGGCTTCATCGATACGTCCGCGACAATCGGCCATGTCAACATGGATAGCAGGCCGGCATGAATAGCAGACCGGGCGCCGCTCCGGGCGGCGTGATCTCGAAGCAGTGTTGCACGAAATGCAAGCCGCGACAGCCCATTCTGCCGTCAGTCTGCAAAACAACTTTCATCAACCGGCAACGCAAAGCGCCGATGGTATGTGCTTCAGCCCAAGGAGCCGGACATGAGCGCTTTAAGCCGTCGCGAATTTCTTGCCACCCTGTCGGCTGCCGGCATTGCGCCAACGGCTTTCGCCGGCGGTCGCGGCGGCGAACGGCCTGGCGGCGGCGCCGGCCCTGCATTTCTGCACGGCGTGGCCAGCGGCGATCCGTTGCATGACCGCGTCATTCTGTGGACGCGTGTGACGCCGAAGCGGCTCGGCGACGTCGTTCACGGTCGCTGGAGCGTCGCCACCGATCACAAGCTGAGAAAGGTGGTTCGCTCCGGCGGGTTTGTCACCGATGTGACGCGCGATTTCACGGTGAAAATCGACGCCGCGGGCTTGAAACCGGACAGCGTTTACTACTATCGCTTCGAAACGCGGGGCGCCGAGTCGGTCGTCGGTCGCACGCGGACGCTGCCGCTGTTCTTCAAGAAGCGCTGGCGGATGGCATTTGCGTCGTGCTCCAACTATCCGTACGGCTACTTCAACGCTTATGGTCGGATCGCGGCGCGCACCGATATCGATCTGGTGCTGCATCTGGGCGACTATCTCTATGAGTACGCGCAGGGCGAGTACGCCAATCCCGCGCTCGCGAGCCTGCGCGATGTGGTCCCGTCGAACGAGATCCTGTCGCTCACCGACTATCGGCTGCGTCATGCGTTGTACAAATCCGATCCTGATCTGCAGGAGTTGCATCGGCTGCAGCCGTTCATCTGCGTCTGGGACGATCATGAAAGCGCCAACGACGCCTGGCGTGACGGCGCCGAGAACCACGATCCGGAGAACGGCGAAGGCGAATGGGTGGTCCGCCGCCGGCAGGCCGTGCGGGCGTACAACGAGTACATGCCGATTCGCAGCGGCCACTATTTCGACGACCGGATCTATCGCCGTTTCCGTATCGGCAACCTGGCCGATCTGATCATGCTCGATACGCGCCTGCACGGCCGAGACCTGCAGGCTGCGTTCAAGAGCGGACAGTCGGAGCTGCCCGCGAACGATCCCACGATCAACGACGGCGCTCGAACGCTGCTGGGCTTCGATCAGGAGGCGTGGCTCGAGCGTCGATTGTGGGAGTCCAAGATGCGTGGCGCGCAGTGGCGTGTGCTCGGCCAGCAAGTCATGATGGCGCAGCTCAGCAGCACGTTCGGGCAGAGCTTCATCAATCCCGATCAATGGGACGGCTATCGTCCGGCGCGCGAGCGCCTGTATCGCCACCTGCTCGATAACGACATCGCCAACAACGTGGTGCTCACCGGCGATATCCATTCGTCCTGGTGCAGCGATCTCACCTTGAATCCGTGGGATGCCGCCGCCTACAACCCGCAAACGGGGGCGGGGGTGGTGGGAGCGGAGTTCGTTTGTCCCGCGGTGACGTCACCGGGTCCCGTGCCGGACGCCGCGGCGGACACGCTCGCCATGCAGCTGCGCTTCGTCTCGCCGCACATGAAGTACATCAACCTCAATCGTCGTGGCTATGGCGTGCTCGATCTGTCGCACCAGGCGGCGAGATGCGAGATCTATCATGTCGCCACGGTCGACGCCAAAGATGAGCGGGAAACGTTGGCCACGGTCATGGTGAGCGAAGCTGGCAACAACGTCGTCAAGAGCGCCAGCGAGCAGGCGCCGAGCTCACCTTCGGCCGTGAACTTCTAGTCCACCAGAGCTCACGCAGGTCTCTTTTGTGACCTGCGTGGGCGGTTCAGGCGTACCGCATCACGGTCACGTCGTCCGCGGGAGTTATCATCAGCGCGTCGCTTTCCGGCGCGGGTGACTTGTGAATGCCGTGGACGGTCCAGCGAGCGCGCATGCGGCGGGTGTCACGACGGATCTGCTGGTTGCGCTCGCGGCTTTCTTTGGTCTTATAGGGACGCTCGTGGTGCAAGTGGACGCAGATGGCCGAGTAGCGAATCTGCAGGCCGCGCACCCCGCTGTTCTCCAGGCGTTCGCCGAACTCCCGATCCTGCGCCCAATAGGCCATGCGCTCGTCGAAGCCGTTGATGCGGATCATGTCGCTGCGCCAGCCCGAGGCATTGTGGCCGTTCCAGGTCGGACGGGTCGGCGTGATCGCGTTCATCAGCCCGGCGCGCCACGGGCTGCAAGCCAGTCGACCGAGCTTCCGCGATCGAGGCATGCCGTTGGCGATCAGCCATTGGGGATCGAGCGCGTGGCCAGCGAGAATGTCTTCAGCCGTGATGCGCGAGGACGCCTTGGCGGAGAGTTTGAAATAGCCACCGGACAGGAACCGGCCCGGTCGCGCACGCTCCAGGTGAGTCGCGACGAAGTCCGCGCGTGGAATGCAGTCGCCATCGGAGAAGATCAGATAATCGGCGCCGGTGCTGGCGATGGCCTGATTCAGGATGCGGCACTTCCGGAAGCCCTGGTCCTCGTGCCACACGTGCTTGATGGGCAAAGAGAACTGCGAGGAAACATCTTTGATCAGCTCGCGCGTTGCGCCGGTGGAGCCGTCGTCGGCCACGATCAGTTCGAAGTCACGATGAGTCTGCGCGGCATACCCGACCAGGGTTGGCCGCAGACGATCGGGAGCGTTGTAGGTGCTCAGAATGACGGCAGTTTTCATGTTCGCACGCAGTCATGGAGGACCGCGGCGATGATGGGGGGCGACTGTTGCAGCAATACTGTGAAGCCGCGACAGAATGGCGACAGTGTGCGGAACTCAGGGCTCGATGCCGTGCTGTCGTAACAGTTTGTGAGCCAGCTCACGCGAGTGCGGGTTCTGTTGCAATTCGAAGTAACGCAGCCTTCGATACACCGCCTGCGTGGCCGCGATCTGGGCCACGACATAACCGCGTGCACCGTCCAGAAACGCCAGGCGCAAAAAGTAGTCTTTGAGAAAGATGGCGATGAATATGAAGGGGCAGCTCCACAGCGGCGCCGGCTTGCCGCGCTCCAGCCAGTCGTAGGTTTTGAGCTCGGTGTAGCGGAGAATTTTCAGGTGCTTATGGACCAGCGTCGGATTGTGGTGATGAATGAACGGTTGATCGAATGTCGCAACCGGGCCGGAGAAACGTAGCGCTTCATGCACGCGGGCGTCGGTCCAGCGAGCGCGCTGGCGATGGTACAGGCGGGCGATGCGCTCTGCCTTCATCGGCCGGTACCAGCGCATCGGCTTGCCCATGTACAGCGTTTTCCTGCGCAGGATCGCGCCTGCCGTGTCAGAGCGCATCAGGGCAGGCAGCCGCGCATACAACTCCGCAGCCAGCTCAGGTGTGAGCTGTTCGTCGGCGTCGAGAGTCAATATCCAATCGTGACGAGCGTGTGACGTAGCGAAGTTGCGCTGCGGCCCGAACCCCAACCAGTCTTGCACGACGACTCGGGCGCCATGAGCAGCGGCTATCTCGCACGTTGCGTCGGTGCTTCCGCAATCGACGACGAGCTTGTCGGCGACGAAGGGCACGCTGTCCAGGCACTGTGCCAGCGTCGCGGCTTCGTTGCGTGTGATGACGATCAACGTGATCGGCAACTGTTCGGGGATACTCAAGCTGAAATCGCGGGTGGCCGGCGGCCCGATTGCCGCCGGCGCGAAGGGTGTCAGGACAGTGTGACGGGACGATTGCAGCGGGGGTTATTTCAGGCCCATGCAATTGGCGTAGTACGTGACGGTCGCCGGCCAGTCGGAGAAGACGCCAATGACGCCGACTTTGCGCGCCAGCACGTCGAGTGCTTTGTACATGTCGCTATCTTTCTTGAGAGCGCGGCCGGTCGGGTCGAAGCTGTAATAGAAGCCCGCCCCAACACCGCCGTTGCGCAGATCCGAGCGTTCGAACGACCAGGTGATGATCTGGAAGCCCAGGCTCTTGATATCGAGCGCGTATTGGGAAGGCACGATCTCGTCGGCTTCGTTCACCGCCAGCAGCACACCCATCGGTGGAGCGATGATTTTCACGCCGCGCTTTTTGAGCTGCTTCAGCTCTTCGAGCGACAGGCGCGGCAGATTGGCCGAGGGATCGACGTCATCGAGATACACGGCCTGCTGACCGAAGCGGGGCTCGTGCTCGATCCAGTAAAGCACGTCGCGAATATCGAACGATTGCGGCCACACATCCTTGGGGTTCACGCCCGCGGCCTTGAATTCGTCGATCATTTTCTGCGCGTAGTTTTCCTGGCCGCCGAACACTGTCTGCAGACGTTGCGGGTCGCCGGACTTCAGCTCCGGCGTATGTTTGACGCCGAGTTTCTTGTTCAGCTCGATGCTCTCGCGCAGTGTGAGCAGCGTGCCGCGGCCGGTATAAAGATCGGTGCGCCAGGCGGCGGTGCCGCCGAGATAACCCTTGGCCGTGGTGGCGTTCGGGTTGGCCGCGTCCATCTTGCCCTTCAGTGTTTTGAATTCGGCCAGCGTCAGATCACTGGCGCAGCACTTGGGGGTCGAGCCCGGGCCAGACCACGGCACGGTGCATTGGCCGTTGAGCGGAGTGTCGACGATGTTGGTGGTGGTGTGCAGGTCGCATTCGGCGTGACGACACACCAGTTCGCCGTCCTTGGTGAAAGTCACATCGCACTCGACGATGCCCGCGCCCTGACGCGCGCCGGCCTGGTACGCTTCCTTGGTGTGCTCGGGAAATTGCAACGGCGCGCCCCGATGCGCGATGGAGAAGTCGGTCTTGTAGAACGGACCGTTCTCGCAACGCTGCAGCTTGTCTTTCAAGCGGCCGTCGTCGAGCCCGTCGACCAGATAGAACGGCCGGTCGCCGACCTGCACGGAGCTGCGCGGCCCACGATCATTGCTGTTGCGATCGTAGTCGCGGCCACGATCGCCGGCGACTGATGCGAAGGAGCAAAGCGCTGCCAGCAAAGCCGCGGACGCGGCCAGATGCAAATGGTGGGGCATTGAACTCTCCTGCGAATGGATAGGGAGTCCGGCGCCACATGCTGGTCGACTTGCTGAGGCGCGCGAACCGGCCTACTGATACGCCGGCGAAGTTCAAACGAGGTTGCGGTTGGATGATCGCTCGATGACGATCGGAACCACCGGGCGGGCTCAGCTATCGGAGCTCCGCTCCGCGTGTAGCACGTTGCGGACCAGGCGGGTGGCGAGCACGGACACGAAAGTCTTGACTCGCGCTTGCGAATTCAGCCGCGCATGCTCGATTTCGTAGAGCTCGCGAACATGTTCAACCGGGGTGTCGCTCTCCCTGGCGAGAGCTTCGATGGCTTGTTGATGTTTGGCCGGATCACCTGCGTTATTGCGCAAGACGGTCATGATCCCTCCAGATTTTCTCAAAGGCCGGTGCATCGACGGCGCGCATGTTAGCCGTAGTCGGGGCGGGAACGGCCAACTTCCAGGTCCGTGCGCCATGCAGGTGCGGGCGCTCAAACTGGTTTCTCTGCCGTGTCAGTCACTTGCAGCGGGATGCTGGGCGGCGGCCGATAACCTGTCACATTCGCGGAACGCGCCGATTGCGCAAGTCAAGCAATAACTTCCAAGGCTGTAAAAGATTTCCGCCAGAACGAGCCCGGCGCTACCGGAGCCCGGACACGCTAGGAATCTTCCGTAGGGCCGGTTAGGGCGAACCCCGAATCCCTCGATGTTTGGTCAAGCGGGCCGCCGCGCCGACCGATAACCGCTTGCAGTACTTTGTGATCGGATGAGGGGAGTTGTCGTGGGTTTGTCCAGACTCAGCATCAATGCGCGACTGAGCGCGGCCTTCGCAATCGTGATCGCGATTCTCATCGTGTTGATCACGGTGGCTACAGTGAGCCAGGGCAGGCAAGTCGACGCGCAGCGCGCCAACATCGAGACCTACCAGATCATCGAACAGGTCAACGGCCTGAGCGATGCGCTGATCAACATGGAGACCGGCGCGCGCGGCTTTTTGTTGACCGGTGACGACGCGTTTCTCGAGCCGCTGGTGACAGGCCGCGAGAACTTCACGGCGCACGCCGCGAAGATCGAGGAGTCCAGCGAAGATTCACGGTTGCTGGAGAGGCTGGACAAACTGCGCGCGGCGCAGACGGATTGGCTGGCGCATGCGGTGGAGCCCGCGATCGGATTGCGTCGTGAAGTGAGCACTGGCGACGCGACTATGTCCGACGTGGTTGCGCTCGAGCGTGAAGCCCGCGGCAAGAAAGGCATGGACGCCATGCGCGTCATGCTCGCCGAGCTCGAACAACTCGAGCACGAATTGTTAGAGGAGCGCGCTGTTGCCGCGGAACAGGCGCGAGCTTCGTCTGCGATGGTCTTGATTGGCGGCGGAGCCATCGCCGTCATTCTGTCCATCGTGCTGGCCATCGCCATCGCACGCAGTATCGTTAATCCGTTGCGCCAGGTGTTGCGCGCGACCGAGGATCTGCGCGCCGGCGACGGCGATCTCACTTATCAACTGCCGGAGATGAATGCCGAGTTCGGCGAGATCTCTCGTTCGTTGAACGGCTTCATCGGCAAGCTCCACCAGATCATCTCGACCACCAAGTCGCTGTCGGCGTCCATGTCCAGCGGTGCTCTGCAAATCGCCCGCGGCAACGACGATCTCAATCAGCGCACGCAGGAACAGGCGGCCGCGCTGGAACAGACAGCGTCCAGCATGGAAGAGATGACCGCGACTGTGAAACAGAATGCCGACAACGCGCGGCAAGCCAATCAGCTGTCCAGCAATGCGCGGAGCCACGCCGAGAAAGGCAGCCAGGTCGTGCAACGAGCCGTGGGTGCAATGGAACAGATCAATGCTTCCAGCCGCAAGATCGCCGACATCATCGGCGTCATCGACGAGATCGCGTTCCAGACCAACCTGCTGGCATTGAATGCAGCTGTCGAAGCGGCGCGCGCCGGCGAGCAGGGCCGTGGCTTCGCCGTGGTCGCCACCGAAGTCCGCAGCCTCGCGCAGCGTAGCGCCAGCGCCGCGAAAGAGATCAAAGATTTGATAAACGATTCGGTCAGCAAGGTGCGCGCCGGCACCGAGCTGGTCGACGAATCGGGTCGCACGCTGACCGACATCATGGAAGCGGTGAGAAAGGTCAGCGACATCGTTGCCGAGATCGCCGCGGCCAGCGAGGAACAAGCCGAGGGCATCGATCAAGTGAACAACGCGGTGTCGCAGATGGACTCGATGACGCAGCAGAACGCCGCGTTGGTCGAGCAGGCGTCCGCTGCCAGCAAGTCGCTCGAACAGCAGGGCCAGGGGCTGGTGGCGCAAGTCGGCCAGTTCCGGACCGCTGAGAATGTGACTTCGCAGGTCGTCGCTCCGATCGTGGCCGCCAAGCCTCGGGCGACGCTGCAGTCGACCGCCAAAGCCGCCACGACGGCCATCAAGAAACCGGTCAAGAAGATCGCGCGCGTGCCTGCCACGCCTCTTGCAAAGGCAAGCGGCGACGATTGGCATGAGTTCTAAAATTCAGCGCTGACGCCAGAGTGCTGGTCGGCCGCCGATACGGCAGCCGCCGGCAATGTGAGATAGAAGGCGGCGCCCTTGCCGACCTGGCTTTCCGCCCAGATGCGACCGCCATATCGCTGCACGATGCGTGCGGATGTGGCGAGCCCGATGCCCACACCAGGAAATTCGGCTAGCGTGTGCATGCGGCGGAACGGCTCGAACAGATGCTGGGCGAAGTTCATATCGAAGCCCACGCCATTGTCGCGGACCACGAAGCCGGGCCCGGTCTCATCGTCGATGCGCGTCAGCTCGACCGAAGGCCGCTCGGCGTGCTTGGTGTATTTCCACGCGTTGCTCAGCAGGTTGACCAGCAGACTGCGTATCAACCTGGGATCGGCGAACAGCGGCGAGCCGCCGTCGATCCGGTAATACACGCGATGGTTGGGATACTGCTGTTGCAATTCCTGAATCACTTCGGCGGCGACCACGTTCAGGTCCACCGGCCGGCGCACCAGCTCGATCTTAGTGAGCTGCGCCAGCCCCAGCATACCGTCGATGACGTCGTTCATTCGTCGCACCGACGCATCGATGCGCTCCATGCGATGCCGCGCTTCTTGGTCCGGCAATCCTCTGATCAATTCGCGCAGCATGCCGCAGTGGCCGGCCATCGCATTCAGCGGCGCCCGTAAATCATGTGCGGCCGAGGCGGTGAATTCTTCCAGGTCGCGGTTGGCGTACATCAGCTCCTGATTCATCACCTCCAGCTCGCGAGTCCGCTCCTGCACGCGGCGCTCGAGCGAGGCGGTGTGCCGATCGAGATTCTCCCGCAGCAGCGCCTGCTGAAGTGCGATCGCAAGCTGATCGGCGATGCTGTGCGCGGCCTGAATGTAGTCGTCGGAGAAGCAATTGGGGCGACCATCGAGCAGCTCGAGCATGCCGAGCAAATGCTGCTCGCCGCGTAGTGGCAAGCCTGCGTACGAAACCATACCGGCCTTGCGCAGATCGGCAAACAACTCGCAATCCGCCGCGGCGTTCAGATCTCCGAGCACGATGGTCGAATCTGCGCCGGCGTCGCGTAATGCTTGCTCGTATGTTGCAATGGAGTGGGCGCGAGGCAGGACGTGTGCGTCTGCGCATGCGCCGGCCGCCACCAGGCGCCGAGGGCTGGAATTTTGTTCGAATACGACCAAGCTGGCGCACGCGCAAGGAACCATGCTGCGCAGATGATTCAGAGCCTTCTCGGCGATCTCGCGGGTGGATCGCATGCCCAGAATCGCGCGATCCATTTCTGCCACTGCCTCGACGCGACGCAAATGCGCGCGCAGCGCTTCATCACTGCGGCGAACAGCCCGCGAATTCCACCAGATCAGCGAAGAAAAAATCACGATGTTGGCGGCGGTGAAGCCGGCGAGGCCCAGCTCCGGGCCGTACCAGCCGCGACGCTGACCTTGCAGCAACAACCAGCCGACGATACAGGGCAGCAGAATCGCAGCCGGCAACAAGCGCCGCATTTCCGCGCCGGCCTGATCGAGCGCCATGATTTGTCCGGCCAGCACGAAGCGCGGATGCACGGTTAGCACGCCGGTGGTCAGCAGCAGCAATCCCAAAGCGGTATGAAATGCCACCACGGAAAAACCGGGCAGTGAATATAGCGGCGCCGCCCGATATGCGTAACCGAGCAGCATGATGAACGCCGCAACGGCGGTCACCAGCACCAGCAATTCCATCCCTTGCCACCATCTTTTGAGCCGCGCTGGCCAGGGCAACGTAGCGATGCCAAGCACGCTGAAGCCCAGGGCGCTGATCGGGGACATGCGCCAGGGGAACACGCGCAGATTGTTGGGTGCGCCGTCCGGTACCAGCAGTTTGTCGATGCCCGTGGTCATGTTCAGCACATAGCTGAGCAGCGTCAGGCTGGCGACCAGCAGCACCAACAGCGCGGCCACCGGCTGAATGTGTGACAACGCCCGATTGACGAATCCCTCGCGCGGTTCGGCGGGCAAACCCGCGAGCGCCAGGCCGCCGAGCGCGAAACACAGTGCTGTATTCGGTTTGAGCGTGCCCAGGCCGGGCACGATGCTGTTGAACAGCGGTTTGGAGAACCACCATCCCACCAGCGCCATGCCGCCGACAGCCATGCAGACTGCGGCGATGGTGCGAGCAAACGGCATGAAGGCAGGCGGCGGGCCGGCGCTTGCCACCGCTACGGCGGCCGGAATAGAGGAAGCATCGTCGTGTTTGTTGTTCAGGGGATCTCCTCGCGCGCCCGGTTCCCGTCCGGCTTCGCTCACCCTGGATTTTGCGAGCAGTCTATGCGTGAGCCCACCGTCAGGCGTCCGCATCTATACGCACCTCTGCTTAAGGGATGCGTAGCAAAGCGCAGGCGGCGCAACAGCGGATACAACCGTGCATCATATGTTATCCCCGCAGCGCCGCCGTGAGGCTGGCGGCCATGCGGACGTTTGGGCGCGAGACGTTCAGCTCAGCCCGAGCCCACGCTGGATTGAATGATCATGTGCATGCGGACCAGATGGGCCAGCGACTGGGCGCTCATCTTGTCCATGATGTTGCCGCGATGAACCTCGACGGTGCGCTCGCTCAAGCCCAGGTCGAGCGCGATGACTTTGTTGGCGCGCCCCTCCACAACCAGCTGCAACACTTCTTTTTCGCGCGCACTCAGCGTCAGGAAGCGGGCGCGGATATCGGCATGCCGACGAATGCTCTCGCGATTGTTCGCATCCTTTTTCAATGCGGCGTTGAGGCGCTCGAGCAGGTCCGGCGGCTTGACCGGCTTTTCCAGGAAATCGAACGCGCCTTCGCGCATGGCTTCCACCACCATGGGAATGTCGGCGTGGTTGGTGATCAGAATCACCGGCAGGATGGAGCCGATGCGATTCAGATGACGTTGCAGCTCCAGGCCGCTCATTTCCGGCAGCCGCACGTCGAGGATCAACGCGCCGGGCGTGGCCTGATCGAGCTTCTCGAGAAACTGCGACGGTCGACTGTAAGAAACCACGACATGGCCGGCCGACTGCACGACTGCGGCGAGCCCGTCGCGAACCTCCTGATCGTCATCCAGGATAGAGACGACCGGTTGCGCCGATTTATTCATCCCCCACCTCTCCCTGATGTTTTACTGTTGTCGGCGAGTGTACATCGGCTGGGAAAAAACCACGTATCTGGCGCTGGACTGCGGTTGCAGTCACTACGGTTGGCGCGGCAACGAAAGTACGAAACGACGTCGACCGGCGATGCTGTAGGCGCGTTAACTACCGATTGCTACCAGTGGCCTCGCTCTCTATTGTGCCGCGCGGCGTCGAAACTCGTGCCCACCGACCTGATGCTGAAACATTTACTGGATCATGCACGCCAGCTCGCTAGGACAAACCGGGCTGTCTGACCCCGCTCCGAACGCCGCCCTGCTCGGATCCGAGCATTTCAAGACGCCCGTGGGGGCGCAATCGCAGTCGGCCCACTCGGCTGCCGATCGCCGTTCCTGGCTGCCCGTCTGGGTGCGTATCGGCGCCGGCTTCGGCGTCGCCCTGGTGCTGCTCGCGGTGCTCGGCATGGGTGTGAATTCCCGCCTGACCGCCAGCCAGCTGGAACGTCGCTGGATGCAGCAATCGCAGGAAGTATTGAGAAAGAACGAGCATGCGCTGCGCCTGATGCGCCAGGCCGAATCGGCTGCCCGCGGCTTCAGGCTGAGCGAGGCGTCCATGTTTCGCCACCAGTTCGATAGCGCGGTCATCGAAACGGAACGAACGCTCGAGGAGCTCAGAACACTCACGGAGGACAATTCCACTCAGCAGCAACTGGTCGGCACGCTGATCCCGGTGGTCAGGCAACGTTTCGATTCCATGCGCCGGTTGTTCGATCCGCGACGCACCGATACCGAGGCGCTGGTGCTCGAGGGGGCGGCGCTCATGGAGCGCGTCGAGCAATTGGCCGCTTCGATCGATCGTGAGGATCGTCGTCTGCTCGAGGAGCGCCGTGCGCGAGCGCGAGCCGCCGAAGCGTTGGCACGGCAGGTGTCTACATACGGTTCCTTGACTGTCGTGCTGCTGATCGCACTGGTCGGATGGTTTGTGAGCCGCAGTATCCTGCGACCGGTGGCTGCGATGGCCGCCGGGGCCAGTCGCATCGGTCGCGGCGATTATCAGCAGCCAATCCCTGTCCACCGCAGGGACGAGCTCGGCCGGCTCGCGATGGCGTTCAACGACATGGCGGCGCAGATCGCCGCGCGCGAGCGGGCGCTGGCGGAACAGGACTGGTTGAACAGCAGTCTGGCGCGCCTGTCGCGTCTGATGGAAGGTGCGCGTGATCCTAAAAAGCTGGGCACGAAGTTGCTTGGCGAGCTCGCGGTGCTGCTCGGCGCCAGGCAATCGCTCATCTATGCGCCGGCCGGCGAGGAGGGCATCGTCCTGGAGCTGCAGGCCAGCTATGCCAGCGACAATCCCCCGCAGCGGCTCATTCGCGGCCAGGGCTTGATCGGCCAGTGTTATCGCGATTGCACCGGCGTGGTGCTCGACAAGGTTCCAGAAGACTATTTGCGCATCAGCTCCGCACTGGGCCGCGCGCCGGCCGCACAGGTCGTGGTGATGCCGGCGGCGTTCGAAGGCAGGGTCAAGGCCGTGATCGAGCTGGCGACGTTGAGCAGTTTCTCGGCGGCGCAGCTCACGCTGCTCCAGCGCTTCTGCGAAAGCTACGGCACCGTGCTGCATGCTCTGGAGGCTGCCAAGAAAACCGAGGAGCTGCTGGCCGAAGCCACCTCGCTATCGGAGAAACTGCGCGAGCAGCAGATCGAACTGCAGCAGGCCAACGCCGAAATGGAGCAGGTCAACGAGGAGCTGCAACAAAGCAATGTCGAAATGGAAGAGCGCGCCACGGTGTTGCAGGAACAGCGCGAAGCGCTGGAGCACGCCAACAAGGAAGTGGAGGTGGCGCGTGCGGCGTTGGAAGAAAAGGTCCAGCAGCTGGCGCTCAGCTCCAAATACCAGTCCGAATTCCTGGCCAACATGTCGCACGAGCTGCGCACGCCGCTCAACAGTCTGCTGATCCTGTCCAAGATCCTGGCGGAGAACAACGAAGGCACGCTGACGCCCAAGCAGGTCGAGCGCGCCAACACCATCCATGGCGCCGGCCACGATCTGCTCGAGCTGATCAACGACATTCTGGACCTCGCCAAGATCGAGTCGGGCACCGTCACCGCCGAGATCATGCAGGTGCGTGTCCGCGATATCACGCAGCAGATGCGGCAGGCGTTCGATCACGTGGCCGAGAACGCGCATCTTAGATTCACCGTGGACGTGGCGGACGATGTGCCCGAGATGGTGATAACCGACGGCCGCCGCTTGCAGCAGATACTGCGGAACCTGCTGTCGAACGCATTCAAGTTCACTTCCAAGGGCGGCGTGACTCTGAAGGTCGAACGTGCCGCGTCGGGTTGGGGCGACCATGTTCCAACGCTCGCCGCCGCCGACGAGGTGGTCGCGTTTCACGTGATCGATACCGGTATCGGTGTGGCGCAGGATCGTCAAGAGCTCGTGTTCGAGGCATTTCGGCAGGCGGACGCGGGCACGTCGCGGCGTTATGGCGGCACCGGTCTCGGTCTGTCCATCAGTCGCGAGCTCAGTCGCTTGTTACAAGGCGCGTTGACCATCGACAGCACGCCCGGGGTCGGCAGCACGTTCTCGCTGTATCTGCCTCGCGCGATGAGTGCCGATGCGCCGGTGCGGGAAGCACCCGAAACCGCTGCAGTGTCCCGTCCAACACTGCGCCTGGTGGAGCAGCTCCCAGTGACACCGGAGAGTCCGCGGCTGGAGGAAACGGAAGCGGCGAGCGAGGACGATCGGCTCCATCTATTGCCGGGCGAGCGGATCCTGCTGGTGATCGAGGACGATCGCAGCTTCGCCGCGGTGCTCGCCGATTTCGCTCGCGAAAAGGGTTTCAAAGTCATCATCGAGCGCTCGGCGCAGGAAGCCATTCGCGCCACGCGCCGTTACAAGCCGAGCGCGATCACCCTCGACCTGCTGCTCAGGGACAGCAATGGCTGGGCGGTGCTGGATCGTTTGAAACACGATCCGGAGTTGCGCCATGTGCCGGTGCACGTGATCTCGGTGGAAGACCAGCGCGAGCGAGCGCTGATGCAGGGCGCGCTCACGTTTCTGCACAAGCCAGTCACGCGCGAGATGCTGGACGAGGTGCTCGGCGACACGCTGGAACTGCTCGACAATCCCACGCGCCGTCTGTTGATCGTCGAAGACGATCAGCGGCAACGGGGCGCAGTGGTCGATCTGTTCAGCGCCACGGATGTGGAGATCGTCGCCCGAGGCACGGCCGCCGAAGCGCTGCAGGCGCTGGGCGAGGGCCGCTTCCACTGCATGATCACCGATCTGGTGCTGCCCGACATGAGTGGCGCCGATTTGATCGCCACCATGCAACGCCGCTGGGGCAGGAATTCGCCGCCGGTCGTCATCTATACCGGCAAGCCTTTGTCGCGCGCCGAAGAGACCGAGCTGCGCGCCGTGTCTGAAGCCATCATCGTCAAAGACGCGAGCTCTCTGGAGCGGTTGCTGGACGAGACCGCGCTGCTGTTGCATTACCCGGCGGCTCGCCTGCCCGAATCGCGACGTCAGTTGCTGGAGCGAGCGCGGAAAGAAGATCCCACACTGCGCGGACGCAGCGTGCTGGTGGTGGATGACGATGTGCGCAACATCTTCGCCATCACCGCCGGGCTGGAAAGTCATCACATGCGCGTGCGCTACGCCGAAAGCGGCGCGGCCGCCATCGAAATCCTGCAGTCGCCGGAACAGTTCGACGTGGTGCTGATGGATGTGATGATGCCCGAGATGGACGGCTTCGAAGCCATCCGACGGATCCGGCGAATCGAGCGGCACGCGCAGCTGCCGATCATCGTGCTCACTGCCAAGGCAATGGCGCGGGCGCGTGAGGAATGCTTGCAGTCGGGCGCGTCCGACTATCTGGCGAAACCGGTCGATCTGGATCAGCTGCGCTCCATGCTGCGTGTCTGGCTGTACAGAGAACGATAGCGCGCGACGCTAGGGCAGGCGCATGACTCCGGGCGAACATCCATCCTGCGACGATCCCGGCTGGGATACGAATGTAGCCGGCCGGGAGGCCGCGCAACTGCAAGGATTCCTGGAACGGCTGTTCGATTTGAGCGGCGTGGATCTCAGCGGCTATGGCAAGCGCGCGTTACACCGGCGCCTGCGCAGCGTGATCAAGGGCGAAGGTCTGTCCGGGCTCGGCGAACTGACCGAGCGCATGCACGCCGATCCGTGCTTCCTCGCCAGAGTGCTGGATCGCATCCTGCTCCGGGTCACCACGATGTTTCGTGACCCACCGTTTTTTCGCTTGTTTCGCCAACGAGTCGTGCCGGTGCTGCGGACCTACCCCTATCCGCGCCTGTGGGTCGCCGGCTGCTCCACGGGGCAGGAGGCCTTTTCGCTGGCCATCCTGCTGCGAGAAGAGGGGATGTACGACCGCTGCCGAATCTATGCCACCGACATCAACGAGGCGGTGCTGGAACAGGCGCGCGCCGGTTTGTTGCCGCTCGCCTCGCTCGATGAATACGAGCACAACTATAGGGCAGCGGGCGGCATTCGGTGTCTGTCCGACTACTACACGCGCCGCGAGACGGCGGCGGTTCTCGATCCGGCGGTGCTCGATCGTATCGCCGTGTTCCGGCACGACCTGGCGCGCGACGCTTCGTTCAACGAATTTCACGTGATCTTCTGTCGCAACGTGCTGATGTATTTCGACGAAGCCCTGCGCGAGCGCGTGCATCGGCTGTTCCGGGAGAGTCTGGTGAGATTGGGCTTCCTCGGCCTGGGACAAAGTGAAGCGCTGCAGCTGACCCGGCATGAATCGGCTTATGAAGCGCTGGCGCCGCGCCAGCGCCTGTACCGCAGAGTGCGCTAGCGGCGAGTCTGGGAGAAGAGTGGATGACCGACAAGACGGCTCACAAATCGAACATCCTGCTGGTGGACGACGAGCAAGCCAATCTGGACGCGCTGGAAGCGGTGCTGGAACGGCTGGGTCAGAATCTGATCACGGCGTCGCGGGGCGAACAGGCCTTGAAGTGCGTGCTGGAGAACGACTTCGCGGTGATCCTGCTCGACGTGCAGATGCCTGGCATGAGTGGCATCGAAACGGCCGCGCTGATCCGTGCGCGCGAGCGCTCCCGCGCCACGCCGATCATTTTCCTCACAGGCATGGTGCGCACCGCGGAGATGGTGTTCAGCGGCTACTCGGCCGGTGCGGTGGACTACCTGATGAAGCCGCTGGAGCCCGAGGTGCTGCGCGCCAAGGTTGCAGTGTTCGTCGAGCTGGACAAGGCGCGCTTCGAATTAGAGCAGGAGATCGCCGAGCGCGTGCGCATTGCCGAGCAGGTGAGCGAATTGAACCGAGCCTTGCGACAAAAGAACGACGATCTGCTGGCGGCGAACTCGGATCTGGAATCTTTCTGCCATTCGGTGTCGCACGACCTGCGCATGCCGCTGCGTCACATCCATTCGTATGTATCGATGCTGGAAGCCTCGGCGGCCAGCAAGCTGGATGCAGAAGAGCGGCGTCATGTGCAAACGGTGCAGAAGGCCACGATGCGCATGACGCGCCTGATCGACGACCTGCTGGCGTTCTCACGCATCGGCCGGGCCGCCATGCACCGTCAGCGCGTTCCTATGGACGAGCTGATCGACGAAACCTTCCAGGAGCTCGGGCCAGAGCTCAACGACCGGCATATCGATTGGCAGCGGCACGAGATCCCGGACATCGTCGGCGACCCGCAGCTCATGAAACAAGTGTGGGTCAATCTGCTGGCGAACGCGGTGAAATACACCCGGCCGCGCGATCCGGCGAAGATCGAAATCGGCGCGGACGTAGGCGAACACGAGGTGGTTTATTACGTTCGTGACAACGGCGTGGGCTTCAACATGAAATATGCGGATCGCCTGTTCGGAGTGTTCCAACGCCTGCATGCCGACACAGACTTCGAGGGCACCGGTGTCGGGTTGGCGAACGTGCGAAGGATCGTGCAGCGGCACGGCGGCCGCACCTGGGCGGAAGGCGTCGAAGGTCGCGGCGCGACCGTTTATTTTTCGCTGCCGACCGCCGGTAACGCCTGAGGCCGGCACCAGCGCTGCAGCACCCGGTCGAAATCGGCGCTGCTATAGGGCTTGGAGATGTAGTCGTCCATGCCCGCCTCGGTGCAACGCTCGCGGTCCTGACTCATGGCGTTGGCGGTGAGCGCGACGATGGGAGTGTGCGGGCGTCCAGTTCGCTCGCGTTCGCGAATCACGCGCGTGGCTTCGAAGCCGTCCATTTCGGGCATCTGACAATCCATGAAGATCAGATCGTAAGCCTGCTCCGAGGTGCGCTCGCAGGCGATCCGTCCGTTCTCGGCCAGGTCCACTTCGCAGCCGAGCTTGGCGAGCAGGCGAGTGGCGAGCATGCGATTGACGGCATGATCTTCGACCAGCAGCACGCGCGGATGGGCCGCGCTGACCGCCTGTCGATGCGCCGACGCCCGGGATACATCGAGAGTGAGCACGCGATGAGTGCCGGTGTTCTCGCTTCGTTGCGCCAGCGGCAAGGTGAACCAGAACGTCGAGCCGACGCCCGGCTCACTGCTGGCGCCGATCTGTCCGCTCATCAGTTCGATCAGTTGTTTGGAGATGGCCAGGCCCAGGCCGGTGCCGCCGTACTTGCGCGTGGTCGAGGAGTCCGCCTGGGTGAACTTGGCGAACAGCCGGGACAACTGTTCGGGCGTGACGCCGATGCCCGTGTCCACCACTTCGATGCGGATCATGCCCTCACTTTCGGCGGCCGCACGAATGGTGACACGGCCGCTTTCGGTGAACTTGATCGCGTTCGAGGCGAGATTCACCAGGACCTGTCGCAGTCGGCCGGCGTCGGCGATGATGCTGGTCGGCACCGTGTCCGGCCATCGAACGTCGAACTGCAGATGCTTTTCCGCCGCGCGGGGCCCCAACAGCGTCAATACGTCATGCGCGACTTTTCTGGCGTCGACCCGTGCGCGCTCGATGGTGACGCGTCCGGCTTCGATGCGTGAGAAATCCAGGATGTCGTCGATGATGGTCATCAGCGCGCGGCCCGAGTCTCGAATGGTGCTTGCCATGCTTTGCTGTTCGGCAGTCAGCGCTGTTTCCAACAGCAGATCGGTGAAGCCGATGACGCCGTTCATGGGCGTGCGAATTTCGTGGCTCATGGTGGCAAGGAACTCGCTCTTCGCCTTGCTGGCGCTCTCGGCGGCGTTGCGCGCCTTGATCAGCTCGACTTCGACCAGCTTGAACGGCGTGATGTCCTGATAGGTGCCGAGTACGCCCCACACTTCGCCGCGCGCATCGATCAGCGGCACCTTGCTGGTCGTGCGCCATTCGGTGTGCTCGCCGTGCGTGAACTGCTGCACCAGATTCAGCACGGGCTGGCGGCTCTCCATGATGTGATGATCCATATCCACCAATGCGTCGGCCGAGCCGTCGACTTCGGTGCTCGCCCACGGCACTTCGCTGTCCGTCTTGCCGACGATCTCTTCCACGCCCGCGTCCATTTTGAAGTTGCGATTCGCGCCCAGAAAACGGCCGTCGCGATCTTTCCAGAACACCCGCTGCGGCAGCAGGTCGATCACGGTCTTGAGCAGCGCCTCCGACTGCTCGGCCTGGCGCATCGCATCCCGCAGCTGGGAGATTTCGATGGCCGTGCCCGAGATGCGCAACGCCAGACCGTTCTGATCGCGCTTGTTCACCGAGCCGCGAAACAACATCGAAACCCAATGCCCGTCCTTGTGGCGCAGCCGGGCTTCGCACTCGAAGAAGGGCGTCTCGCCCTGGGTGTGGCGCTCGACCTGTTGCAAGGTATGAGCGAGATCGTCCGGATGCACGGCGCTATCCAGGGCGGCGCGCGACATCAGACTCACGTCCTTGCGAGGGTAGCCGAGCATGGGGCCCCAGTTGCCGTCGAACTGCACCAGGTCGCGCACCAGGTCCCAGTCCCACAGGCAGATGCCCGAGCCCTCGATGACCAGCTTATGGCGCTCTCGCAGCCTCGCCAGCATGTTTTCGGCGTTCTTGCGCGCCGTGATGTCGACGCACACCGAGGTGTATCGGGTCACCCGACCGGAGCTGTCGGTGGTCGGAATAATGGTGATATCCAGCCAGAAGTGACTGCCATCCCTGGCGCGATTGCGAATCTCGCCACGCCACTGCTGGCCGGTGGCGATAGTGCGATACATATCCATGAAAAACTTGCGCTGGTGGTAGCCGGAGTTGATCAGGCTGTGATTGCGCCCGATCAGTTCCTCGCGCGTATAACCGCTGATGCGACAGAACAGCTCGTTGACGTGCGTGATCCGACCGCTAGCGTCGGTGCTGGAGACGATGCTGCAGCTGTTCAGAACGGCGAGCTCGGATTCCAATTGCTCGACGCGATTCCTCAGTGCACCGACGAACGGCCGCGCCAGCAGGGAACATAGCTGTTGTAGCGGTCGATACCACTTCCCCCGACACGCCGATCCGCTGGATGAGGACTGTTCACGGTCGCCGTGTTCCGAGGCGGTGCCGATGGAAGCGGAGATGGGCATACGGACTATCTGCCAACCGGCTGCGCATTCGTCACTAGGGACTGACACCTAGTCAGTGGCCATAGACCATCGGTTGGTTCAACTCGCGCTGCCGCATAACGACCGCAATCGTTAGCCGCAATCGAACGGTAGCCAGCCGTGCAAACCCGGCAGCATGTGGACGAACCCAGGGCCGAAGAGTGTCAGCACGGCGCTCGCGAGTAACACCGAACCCGCGGCATGGCGAGCCCCCGCCTTGGCTGCAAACGCAGCGACTCGCTGAGCGCCGAATGCTGTCATCAACAATGCCGGTGCGGTTCCCAAACCGAAAGCCGCCATCGTGATGGCGCCGTATAGAGCGTCGAGCTGCAGGGTGGCGATCAGCAGAACGGTGTAGACGAAGCCGCATGGCATCCATCCCCATATCGAGCCAAACGCAAAGGCGCGCGGCATGCTTGTTACAGGCAGCAACGGTCTGCCGAGCTTCGCAATCTTCGGCCACACTCGTCGACCGATCGCTGTACCGGGGTCGCCTACGTGTCCGAATGTGACCAGCGCAGCCAACAACAACGTGAGTGCGGACAGCGCACGCAGCGTATTGCCGATGACCTCGATGTCGAGTGCCGCGACGAAGCCGCCGAGCATGCTCGCAAACAGCAGCCCCGCGAGCGCATACGAAGTGATGCGACCCAACTGATAGTGGATCAAGAGCCATGCACGGGGACGACCGTTGCGATCTTTCGCGGTCGCAAGTCCAAGCGCGGTCGAGATACCGCCGCACATCACGACGCAGTGACCGCTCGCGACCAGCCCCAGCAACGCAGCTGCGCCGACAGTGAGAACTCCGCTCATGACCGAGGCGCCTCATGCTTCGGCTTGTCGTCGAGCGCCAGCAAGCCCGGCGTTTCCATGTCGTCGAACTGATCGTGATCGACGGCCCAGAAGAAAGCGATGGCTGCACCGATCATCAGCAGTAGCGACAACGGGATCATGACCAAGATCACGTTCATGCCGCGCTCACATTCGATGCGATCGGTGGCGCGCCGACGGTTGCGGCCGTGTCGCGCGTTGCACTCCGATGCCCGATCCGCAGTGCGTTCAGAATCACGCACAGCGAGCTGAGCGACATGCCGATCGCGGCGAGCCAGGGTGGCACGAATCCCAGTGCGGCGAGCGGCATGGCCGCGAGGTTATAGAACAGCGTCCAACGCTGATTCTGTTCCAGAATGGTGAGCGCCTGGCAGGCGATGGCCCGCGCTTCCGGAAGTGAATCCAAGCGTTCGCCTGCAAGCACGATGTCACTGGTCGCTCGAGCGAGCTCGGCCCCGCTGCCCAGCGCAATCGCGACATCCGCACCCGCCAGGACTGGCGCGTCGTTCACGCCGTCGCCGATGGCAATCACCCTTGCGCCATTGGCGCGCAGCGCCTGCAACCATGCGAGCTTGTCGGTGGGCAGTTGGCGCGCGCGCCACTCGCGAACTCCCAACCTCGTGGCGATCTCTGCAACTTTGGCTTCGGCACCGCCGCTCGCGATGGCGACTTCCAAGCCGAGTCCTTGCAGCGTATCGATCATCGCGCGCGCGTTGGGTCGCAGCCGCTCGCTCAATCGAAACATCGCAATCGGCCCGGCATCGTCAGCAAGTACGACTGCCTCATCGCACGAGGAGTCGCGACCCGCCACGCCAGGGGCGGCGAAATCGGCGCGGCCGAGACGCAGCTCGCGGCCGCCAACCGTCCCGCTGATGCCGAGACCGGCCTGCGAGCGCATGTCAGCTACGGTTTCGAATCGCGTGTCGTCATAGGCTGCAGCGATCGCGCGCGCTGCTGGATGAACGCTGAGCCGCGCGAGCGACGCCGCTAGCCGCAAGGCGGTTTCGCGCGGTACGCCATCGAATGTTTCTATGTTGGCTAGCGCGAGCTGCGGCTCGGTCAGCGTGCCGGTCTTATCGAACACGACGTGACTCGCGCCGGCCAGCGCTTCGACAGCGTCCGGTTTGACGACCAGCACGCCGCGGCGAGCCAACACTGAGAGTGCGCGTGTGATTGCTGCGGGAACGGCTAGGGCGAAGGCGCAAGGGCAGGATACGACGAGTACCGCCAGCGCGGCCGAAAATGCGCGCGAGGGATCAACGAAGCTCCATCCTACGATGGTGAGCGTGGTCAAGCTCAGCACGCGCGCGACGAAGCGTGCGGCCGCGCGTTCGCCGGCCTGCGCCAGTTTCGGGCGCTCCGCCTGTGCGCGACCGACCAACGTGGCGATGCCCGCAAGCTCGGTGTCTGCACCGACGCGCTTGAGATCCAATTGCGCGGTTCCATCGACAAGCACGCTGCCAGCGATCAACAGATCGCCACGTTGTTTGGAGACCGGTACGGATTCGCCGCTGAGCAATGCCTCATCGACGCGGCAGCTGTCATTGGTGAGCACGCCATCCGCAGGTACGATGCCGCCCTCGCTCACATGCACTCGGTCACCCACGCGAAGCTCGTGGATGCCGATTCGTTCGAGCTTGCCGTCCGCGAGTTGGCGCTGCGCGAAGCGCGGAGTGATGCGCGCCAGTGCATCGGTGAGATCGCCAGCGCGATGTCGCGCCCGCATTTCGAGATAGCGCCCCGCGAGCAGCAGGAACACGAACATCGACACCGAATCGAAATAGACTTCGGCGCCGCCACGCAGGGCCTCGACCAGACTGGCGCAGTAGATCAGCCCGATGGCAAGCGAAACCGGAACGTCCATGCCGAGTTGATGCGCTCGCAAGGATCGGACCGCGCCCCGAAAGAAAGGCTTGGCGGAATAGAGCACCACGGGCGTCGCGACGAGGAAGCCCAACCACCGGAACAGTTCGTGCGTCGCAGGCTCGAGCGCATCGACGCCGCCCAAATACAGAACTGCGGCATACATCATCGCTTGCATCATGCCGAAGCCAGCGACGAGCAAGCGCTTGAGTGCATCGCGCGACTCGCGGCGGCGCAGGTCGTCGAGCGACTGGGCATCGAGCGGGAGCGCGCGATAGCCGGTGCGCGACAAGGTGTGCAGGATCTGCGGCAAGTTCGCTGTCGGCTCCTGCCACACGACGCGAGCGCGTTGTGCCGCTGCATTTACTTGTACGCTGGTGACACCCGGCGCTGCGCAGAGCGCGCGTTCAATCAGCCAAACGCAGGCGGCGCAACGTATGCCATCGATGAGCAACATGGTTTCACGACGACCGTCGCCAAGGTCACGTGTCACGTGTTGTGCAACCTCGAATCGTTCCCACGCAGCGTGGTGGTGCTGAAGATCTTCAGCCGGTTTCAGAGCTCCCTGCGTACGCAAGCGGTAGTAATCGCCGAGGCCAAGTTGCTCGATCCACTCCGCAGCCGCGCGGCAGCCGTGGCAGCACATGGATCTCTGCACACCGTCGATGTGCGCATGAACGACGTCGGTGGCGGGCAGCGGCTCACCGCAATGCCAGCAGCTCGTAACATGTGCGTTCATCCAGCGCTACCCGTCGAGCGTGCCGCCGGCATCTTGAGCAATCGTTCGCTGGTGATCGGCAGCGACTCGTCGCCATAGCGCGTGCCCAGTACGACCATGCTGATGCAGCCGGTGAGCGAAGCAAACAGGATCGCCGCGCCCAGCCACAGAATTGGCTGCCGGTACCAATCTCCGCCTGCAGTAACTTTGCTCACATCAGCTCCCGGCCGCGTGATGGCCCTGAGCAACGACCCACGCGGCGATCGCGCGCATCTCATCTTCGCTGAGCCGAGAACGCCAAGCGGGCATGACGCCGCTGCGTCCCTCACGAATCGACGCTGCGACGCTGGAGAAGTCGCCGCCGTACAACCAAACGTTGTCGGTCAGGTTCGGCGCGCCGAGCGCAGGATTGCCGCGTCCATCCGCGCCGTGACAACTCGCGCACATCATTTCGAATCGTAGTTTTCCCGCGGCCACCCAATCTTGAGGCGCATCGACCCCACTCAGGCTCAGCACGTAGGAAGCCACTTCGTTCACGCCGTCGCGACCCAGCGCGCTGCCCCACGGGGGCATCACACCGTTGCGTCCATCGCTAATGCTGGCAAGGAGCGCGGCGCTATCGCCGCCGTACAGCCAGTCACGATCGGCGAGATCGGGCGCGCCCAATGCTTGATTGCCACGTGCTTCGCTGCCGTGACATGCCGCGCAGTTGTCCAGATACAGCCGATGACCGATCGCCGCACTTCGCGGGTCGGCCGCGATTTGTTCGATGCTCAACGGCCGCAACGGCTCGATCGCGGCCTGGAATCTCGCGTCGTTCGCGTCGGCGTCGCGCTCGAGTTCCTGAGTGGATGTCCAATCGAGCAGGCCTTTGAATCCGCCGAATCCCGGGTACAGCGCGAGATAGGCGACGCCGACGACGAACGTCAGCGCGGAAAACACAATCCACCATCGCGGCAGCTTGCGCACGCCTTCGCGCAGCACTCCGTGCGCCCAGACGTGACCCGTCGTGCCGTCCGCCCGCGTGGGAATCTTGATGCGCAAGGCCAGTATGAACAGAAGGAACGTGATGCCCAGGTTGAGCACTACCAGGAACTTCACCCACCCCGACCAGAAGCCGCTCATTGCAATCCACCTTCATCGAGTGCCGCGCGCGTGTCGTCGCGCGCCGGAAGTCGCGCCAGTGCATCGAAATTTTTCTTGTGGAACGGTAGCCACGCCCAGATCCAGATGCCGATGAACGACAGCATCATCAGCAGAATGACGATACCGACTACATGACCCCACGCCGCACTCACGGTGCACCTTCCTTCGCCGCGGCCGGCACATTCTTCGCGCCCAGCCCTTGCAGGTATGCGATCAGCGCATCCAGCTCAGTCTTGTCCGCGACCGCCGCGGGCGCGCCTTCGATGTCTTGATCGGTGTATGGATCGCCGAGAAAACGTAGCGCGCGCATGCGAGCCTGAATGTCTTCCCCGTCGATCACTTCGTCCTGCAGCCATGGATAGGCCGGCATGTTGGACTCGGGCACGACCTGCTGCGGTTTCAGCAAATGCAGTCGTTGCCACTCGTCCGAGTACTTGCCGCCGACGCGCGCGAGATCCGGCCCGGTGCGCTTGGAGCCCCATTGAAAGGGTCGGTCGTAGACCGATTCGCTCGCGACCGAGTAATCGCCGTAGCGCTGCGTTTCGAAGCGCAGCGTGCGGATCATCTGTGAATGACACACATGGCAACCTTCGCGGACATAGACATCCTTGCCGGCCAGGCGCAAGGCGTCGTAAGGCTCGATACCGGGCGCCGCCTCGACCGTATGCGCCTTGATGAACAGCGGCGTGATCTCGGCGAGGCCGCCGAGCGACACCATGACCGCGATCAGCACGGCGAGCAGGCCGGCATGCTTCTCGATCGCCTCGAAATGTTTGTAAGGTAACGCCATGATGTACTCAGCCTCGCGCAGGCAGCGGCGCGGGGAATTGGTTTTCGGCCGGTTCCGGGATGACCTCGGGAATCGGCACCAGGATCGGCTTGATCAGCTTGGCGCGCGCAGCGGCGGCGGTGTGCCACAGGTTCCAGGCCATCACGACCATGCCACCGAGGACGAGCAGGCCGCCCAGCAAGCGAATCGCGTAGTACGGTTTCACTGCGATCAGGCTTGCAAGGAAGCTGTAAGTCAGCGAGCCGTCCGGATTGGTCGCGCGCCACATGAGACCTTCGGTCACGCCAGCCGCCCACATCGCGACCACATAGAGCAGCAGCCCGGCGGTGTGCATCCAGAAGTGCAGTTCCATCGCACGGTGCGAATGCATCGCCGGACGATCGAGCGCGCGCGGCGCCATCGCGTACAGCGAGCCAATCGTGATCATCGCGACCCAGCCGATCGAGCCGGAATGCACGTGCGCGACGGTCCAGTCGGTGTAGTGGGAAAGCGAGTTCGCGGACTTGATCGCTAGCATCGAGCCTTCGAAGGTCGAGGCGGCATAGAACACCAGCGCCAGCACCATGAACTTCGCGGCCGGATCGGTCTTGAGCTTGTCCCACGAGCCGTTGAACGTCAGCAGCCCGTTGGCCGCCGAGCCGAGACTCGGCATCAACAGCACCAGCGAAAACGCCATGCCGACCGACTGCACCCAATCCGGCAGCGCGCTGTACAGCAAGTGATGCGAGCCGGCCCACATGTACACCGAGATCAGCGCCCAGAAATTCACGATGGAGAAGCGATAGCTCCACAACGGCTGCTGCGCCTGGCGCGGCACGAAGTAGTACATCATCCCGAGGAAGCCGGCGGTGAGAAAGAACGCCACCGCGTTATGGCCGTACCACCATTGCACCATCGCGTCGACGACGCCGGAGTAGATGGGATAGGACTTGAGTGACACCGGCACGGCGAGGTTGTTCACGATGTGCAGCAGGCCCACCGCGATGATGAATGCGCCGTAGTACCAGTTCGCGACGTAGATGTGCCGAATGCGCCGCCGCGCCAGGGTCGCGAAGAACACGACCCCAAACGAGACCCACACGACCGCGATCAACAGATCGATGAACCATTCCGGCTCGGCGTATTCCTTCTGTTGCGTGATGCCGAAAGGCATCGTCGCCATCGCCAGCAGCACCGCGGCCTGCCAGCCCCAGAATGTAAACATCGCTAGCCGGCCGAAGGCGAGTCGCGTATGGCCGGTACGTTGCGCGACGTAGTAGCACGTGCCCATCAAGGCGGACCCGCCGAAAGCGAAGATCACCCCGAACGTATGGTTGGCGCGAATGCGGCTGAAGGTCAGCCACGACACATCGAAGTTCAGTGCGGGCCACGCAAGCTGCGCGGCGGCGAGCACACCAATCGCCATACCGATGACGCCCCACACGGCGGCGGCCAGCAGGAAGAGTCGAACGACATGGTCGTTATAGGATTCTGTTCGCGGCATGAAGGGAGTCGAGTTCCTGGTTTGCTGTAACGGTAAGAAAACGGCGCTCGCGACTCACTACGGAAAGTTCCGGAGCGGATGCGCGGTAGCACTCAGGCAATGGCCTCGAGGCCGCGGGCGATGACAAAACTGAGAAACGGGTCTCCTTCGCCGGACGAGAGCAAGGATGAGCGCGCCTGGCGTCCAGGCCAGAAACAGCCTCGGAAATCTAACGTGAGACTTTAGAATTCCGGGGTGAGAGCACCGGCCCCGAAATCGCTCGGGGTTTGCCGGGTCGAATCAGACGACTTTGGAGTACTGCGCCGGCGCCGTGCGCGGCAGGTACGCGTCGAACACCATGGCGATGGTGCGCAGGAGGGGGCGGCCGCGTTCTGTGACGTGTAGCGTCCGGGCTTGATTCGCAACCAGGCCGTCCGCAACCAGTGTCTCGAGTTCGCGCAGTTCCTTGGCGAAGTAGCTGGCGAACTCGATGGTGTGGCGTTGCTCGATGTCTTGCATGGAAACGTGTCCATTGCACATCAAACGTTGAATGATTTCACGCCGCAGCAGGTCGTCCATGCTCAAGGTGATGCCGCGCTCGACGGGCAGGTGGCCCTCATCGAGCGCCTGGTAGTAGCCGCCGAGTTGTTTGCTATTCTGCGAATAGCAATTGCCGACCGCGCTGATGGCGCTGAGGCCAAGGCCGACGAGATCGCAATCGCCGTGCGTGGAGTAACCTTGGAAGTTGCGATGCAGACTGCCGTCGTGCATGGCGCGAGCGAGGTCGTCGTCTGGCAGGGCGAAGTGATCCATGCCGATGTAAACATAGCCTGCGGCGGTTAGCCGCTCGACGGTCATCGCCAGCAGCTGCATTCGTGTTTCTGGATCCGGCAACTGCTCGGCGCGAATCGCGCGCTGCGCTTTGAACAGCCGGGGCATGTGGGCGTATCCATAGGCTGCGATTCGATCCGGCCGCATTCGCACCACTGTCTCCAGCGTGGCCCCAAAGCTCGCGATGGTCTGCAAAGGCAGACCATAGATAAGATCGAAACTTACCGAGCGGTAGCCCAGCGTGCGAGCCTGAACCATACATCGTTCGATCTGCTCGACGCTCTGCTGCCGATTCACCGCTCGTTGCACCCGTGGATCGAAATCCTGCACACCCAGACTGAGCCGGTTGACTCCGAGCGCTGCCAGAGCGGCCAGCGTGGCCGGTTGCAGCGTGCGCGGATCGATCTCGATGGAGATCTCCCGTTGCCCGGAGCGGTCGATGCTGAAGTGCCGGCCCAGCCGGTGGAACAGCGTCGCCAGTTGCTCCAGGCTCAAAAAGGTCGGGGTGCCGCCGCCGAAGTGCAGCTGGCGCACGGCGCGGCGGCGATCGAACAAAGCGCCTTGTAGCTCGATCTCACGCTGTAAACGTTCCAAATATTGCTCGGCATGCGCCGGATCGCGGGTCACGATCTTGTTGCAACCACAGTAGAAGCAAGGCCGCGCGCAGAACGGTACGTGCACATAGAGCGACAGCGGTCGGTTGATTCCACAGTTGCTCAGCAGCGTCGCGCGTCGATAGTTTTGCGCATCGAAGCCGCTGTGAAACTGCACCGCCGTGGGATAGGACGTGTAACGTGGTCCGTGGCGGTCGTAACGGCGAATGAACGCGGCATCGAGTTTCATGAGGCTCGATTTATACCCAGGCGGGGTCGAGGCGGCGCTCCGGAGCTCCACGCAGCGCCTGCGGGGTAGTCCGGGGATGGCGACACGCTGTAATCCTTGCCGATAGCTCGCACTCGGACCGGGGCAGGTCCGGCGGAAGGTCCGGCCGACTCTTGCATCGAACTGAAAAAATCCCAACTATGTCGGTTGGCGACTGCCAGCGGGGGGCGGAGACAACAATGCAGACCTCTGAACAGCGGCCTATGACGACGTTTCGTGTGGCGAGAGACGCGCCACCCGGCTCCGTGCGGCAGGAATCTTCCAGCGCGACTGCACCGGCTGCCGGACCCCACTCCTTCGAAGGGCGCCTGCTGCGCGCATTGCTGCATGCATTCGGCGATCCGCCGGTTCAGTTTGCGCTCTGGAACGGCGAGCGCGTGCAAGCAGGTAGCGAAGACCCGGTCGCCACGCTGCACGTTCCGGATCGAGCCACGTTGATACAGCTGTGCCGGGATCCGGATGTGCAGTTCGGCGAGCTGTACAGCGTCGGCAAGATCCAGGTGGAAGGCGACCTCGGACGGCTCATCGAGGTGTTGTATCAGGGCGCGGCTCGCCCGGGGCGCAATTCGATTTGGGCGCTGCGACGGCTGGGCCAGTGGCTGCATCGGCGCCCATCCAACACGCTGCATGGCTCGCGCGAAAACATTCATCACCACTACGACATCGGCAACGAGTTTTATTCGCTATGGCTGGGCTCCACCATGGCGTACACCTGCGCTTACTTTCCGACGCCCGAAACCACCCTCGACGAGGCGCAGCTCGCCAAGTTCGAGCATGTCTGCCGCAAAGTGCAATTGCGGCCCGGGCAGCACGTCGTGGACGCCGGCTGTGGCTGGGGTGGGCTGGCGCTGTACATGGCGCGTCACCATGGCGTGAAAGTCACGGCGTTCAATATCTCTCGCGAACAGATTGCATATGCGCGCGAGCGAGCCAAGGCCGACGGGCTGGATCGCCACGTGGAATTCGTCGAAGACGACTATCGGAACATCCGCGGCTCGTACGACGCGTTCGTGTCGGTCGGCATGCTCGAGCACGTGGGAGTGGAGAACTATCCGGCGTTGGGCGAGCTGATTCGCCGATGTTTGAAGCCCACGGGGCTGGGCCTGATCCATACCATCGGCCGCAATCGCTGGAAGCCCATGCATCGCTGGATCGATCGGCGCATTTTCCCGGGCGCCAATCCGCCCTCGCTGAAGCAGATGATGGATATCTTCGAAGAGTCCGGCTTCTCGGTGCTCGATGTGGAGAATCTGCGCCTGCATTACGCCAAGACCCTGGACTGGTGGTGGCGGCTGTACGAGCAGTCGCGCGATCAGGTGGCGCGCATGTTCGACGAGAATTTCGTACGGATGTGGCGGCTATATCTGGCGGGCTCGCGAGCGGCGTTCGTTACCGGCGAGATGCAACTGTTCCAGGTGGTGTTCGCGCCTGGAACGAGTAACAACGTGCCGATGACGCGGCAGCACCTGTACCGATCATGAGCGCCGACAGCTGTGATGTATTGATCGTCGGCGGCGGGCCGGCTGGCTCCACGTGCGCTCGCGCCTTGAAACAGGCCGGGCTGGATGTGCTGATCATGGACAAAGCCGTGTTCCCACGCGACAAAGTGTGCGCGGGCTGGATCACGCCGCAAGTGGTGCAGGAGCTGTCCCTCGATTTGGGGGACTACGCGCGCGGGCGCGTGTTGCAACCCATCGATTCATTCATCACGGGCATGGGCGAGCAGGCCAATGCCGAAGTGAGTTATCAAAAGGTGGTGAGCTACGGCATTCGACGCTGCGAGTTCGACCACTACCTGCTCGAGCGTAGCGGCGCCCGGCTGCGATTGGGCGAAGCGTGGAAATCGATGGAATGGCAGGGCGGGCGCTGGCTGGTCAATGGCGAGGTGTCCGCGGCGCTGGTCATCGGCGCTGGCGGTCACTTCTGTCCGGTCGCGCGACATCTCGGGGCGCACCTGGGCAAGGAAGAACGCGCGATCAGCGCGCAGGAAATCGAGTTCGAAATGACTGACTCGCAGGCGGCGCAATGTGCGGTCACGGGCGTCCGGCCGGAGCTCTACTTCTGCGAAGATCTCAAGGGTTACGGCTGGTGCTTCCGAAAGGGCAATTACTTGAACGTCGGCCTGGGTCGCGAAGGCAATCACCGGCTCGCCGAGCATGTACAAACATTTGCTCGATCGCTGGCCGCGCAGGGGCGGATTCCGCCCGACCTGCCTGGCAAATTCAAAGGTCACGCTTACTTGTTATATGCCCACGGCAATCGGCCCGTGATCGGCGACGGCATCATGATCATCGGCGACGCCGCCGGGTTGGCTTATACGCAAAGCGGCGAGGGTATCCGGCCTGCGATCGAGTCGGGTTTGATGGCCGCCACCAACGTGCTGGCCGCGAGTGGCGATTACAGGCGCGAACGTTTGGTTCAATATGAGACGGCTCTGCGGGCTCGCTTCGGCGAGCGCGGCGAAGCGCCTGCATTGTCCGTTCTGCCCGCCAAGCTGCGCCTGGCCCTTGCCCGCGCCCTGATGCGAACCCAATGGTTCGCCCGCAATGTCATCCTCGACCGCTGGTTCCTCCACTCGCAACTGCCCGCGCTGAATCTGTCACGGTCGGCTACTTAACCGTCCAGATCCAGTCCCGAACCTCCGGCATATCCTCGCCGTGTCGGCGCACGTACTCGCGATGCTCGATGAGCTTGTCGCGCAGACGCTGGCGCAGGTGGCCGGCCTGCGCGCCCAGGCTGGGGACCAGATCGATCGCAGCCTCGGCCAGGTGGAAGCGATCGAGGTCGTTCAGCACGGTCATGTCGAAGGGCGTGGTGGTGGTGCCTTCTTCCTTGTAGCCCCGCACATGCAGGTTGTCGTGACCCTTGCGGCGATAGGTGAGGCGATGAATCAGCCAGGGATAGCCGTGGAAAGCGAACACGATGGGCCTGTCCGTGGTGAACATGGCGTCGAACTCTTTGTCGCTCATGCCGTGCGGATGTTCGCTCTCGGGTTGCAGGGTCATGAGGTTGACCACATTCACGACTCTGATCTTGAGCGATGGCAGCCATTCGCGCAG
The DNA here is from genome assembly GCF_016801985.1 of Steroidobacter gossypii. GTDB lineage: Bacteria > Pseudomonadota > Gammaproteobacteria > Steroidobacterales > Steroidobacteraceae > Steroidobacter > Steroidobacter gossypii. The sequence goes on from NZ_JAEVLS010000006.1 coordinate 501,136, forward strand.
CAGTGACACCGCCGCCAATGTTTCCAAGGTCGGCACATCGCCGGCGCACGCCATGACGATGTCGGGCGCGCCGTCCTGATCGTTGCTCGCCCAGGTCCAGATGCTGGCGCCGGCGCTGCAATGTTTGATGGCGGCGTCCATCGACAGCCATTGATGCTGCGGCTGTTTGCCGGCCACCACGACGTTCACGTAATTGCGACTGCGCAGGCAATGGTCGGTCACGCTCAGCAGCGTGTTGGCGTCGGGCGGCAGGTACACGCGCACGATTTCCGGTTTCTTGTTCACGACATGATCGATGAAGCCTGGATCCTGATGGCTGAAGCCGTTGTGATCCTGCCTCCAGACGTGCGAGGTCAATAAGTAATTCAGCGAGGCGATGGGGCGGCGCCACGGAATGTGATTGCAGGTCTTGAGCCACTTGGCGTGCTGGTTGAACATCGAGTCCACGATGTGGATAAAGGCTTCGTAGCAACTGAAGAATCCATGGCGGCCGGTCAGCAGGTAACCTTCCAGCCAACCCTGGCATTGATGCTCGCTCAGCACTTCCATCACCCGTCCGTCGGGCGCGACCGCTGTATCGGTCGATTCGATCTCCGCGACCGACATGCGAGAGGTGACTTTGAGCACTTCGTCCCAGCGATTGGAGGTGAACTCGTCCGGCGCGAACAGGCGGAAGTTCGCTGTGCCCAGGTTCATCTTCATCACGTCGCACAGGAACTTGCCTTGCACGCGCGTGGCCTCGGCAACGCGGGAACCGGGCGCCGGCAGCTCGATCGCGTACTCGCGAAAGTCCGGCATGCGCAGATCTCGTAGCAGCACGCCGCCGTTGGCGTGCGGGTTGTCGCCCATCCGGCGTTTGCCGACCGGCGCCAGCTCGCGTAGCTCCGGCCGCAACTTGCCCTCGGAAGTAAACAACTCCTCCGGCTTGTAGCTGCGCATCCAGGTCTCGAGCTGCTTCAAGTGGTCGTTCTTCTCGGCGAGCTTCGCCAGCGGCACTTGATGCGAGCGCCAGCTGTTCTCCACCGGCACGCCGTCCACTTCCTCCGGCCCGGTCCAGCCTTTGGGGGTGCGCAATACCAACATGGGCCAGCGCGGTCGCTGGCGGAATCCCTGACTGCGCGCGTCGGCCTGGATCTGCCGGATGCGTTCGATCATGCGATCCAGGGTCTTGGCCATGGCCAGATGAGTGGCCGCGACGCTCTGCGCTTCGTCGACGAAATAGGGTTCGTAACCGTAGCCCTGCATGAGTTGCGTGAGCTCTTCGCGAGGTATGCGCGCAAACACGGTCGGACCGGCGATCTTGTAACCATTCAGATGCAGGATGGGCAGCACGGCGCCATCGCGCACCGGATTCAGAAATTTGTTCGAATGCCAGCTGGTGGCGAGTGGGCCGGTCTCGGCCTCGCCATCGCCGATCACACACGCGACGATCAGGTCGGGGTTGTCGAACACGGCGCCGGTGGCATGCGACAACGCATAGCCCAGCTCGCCGCCTTCATGAATGGAGCCGGGCGTTTCCGGTGCGACGTGACTGGGAATGCCGCCCGGAAACGAAAACTGCTTGAACAAGCGCCGCAGCCCGATCTTGTCTTCGGAGATATTCGGGTAGTACTCGCTGTAAGTGCCTTCCAGATAAACGTTGGCCACCAGCGCCGGCCCGCCGTGGCCGGGCCCGGCTACGTACAACATGTTCAGGTCGTACTTGCAAATGACCCGATTCAAATGCGCATAGATGAAGTTCAGGCCGGGTGTGGTGCCCCAGTGGCCCAGCAGGCGCGGCTTGACGTGCGACAACTGCAGCGGCTGCTCGAGCAGCGGGTTGTCCATCAGATAGATCTGACCGACCGAGAGATAATTGGCCGCGCGCCAGTATGCGTCGAGCCGGGTCAGATAGTCTTGGCCGAGGGTGGGATCGTCGCGCTTCTCTGACATGGTCACCTCGAAATCGTTGCGTTGGAAGCGGGCTGCCGCGTTCCAACCCCCAAACGCCAACAGCTAACTACTGCCCAGAGTTTCGCCATTCAAGGTGAGATGCATCTTCACCAGGTGCGCCACCGAGCGCGCCTGCATTTTCTCCATGACGTTGGCGCGATGGATTTCGACGGTGCGTTCGCTCAAACCCAGATCGATGGCGATGACTTTGTTGGCGCGGCCGTCCACCACCAGCGCCATCACTTCGCGCTCGCGCGGCGTGAGCGATTCGCTGCGCCGCTTGAGATCGGCATGCCGCTCCACGGTCTCGCGATTCTCCGCATCTTGTTTCAGCGCCCCGTTGATGCGATCGAGTAGGTCCTGATCTCGGAACGGCTTCTGCAGGAAATCGAACGCGCCGTCCTTCATCGCCTGCACCGCCATGGGGATGTCGCCGTGACCGGTGATGAGGATCACCGGCAGCATGGAGCCGCTGCGATTCAACTGTTGCTGCACTTCGAGGCCGCTCATTTCCGGCATGCGCACGTCCAGCACCAGGCAACCGGGCTGATTGGGATCGAGCTTCTGCAGGAATTCGGCGGGGCGCTCGAAGGTGACGGCGTTGTAACCCACGGTCGACATCAGCACGCTCAGGGCGCGACGCATGCCGTCGTCGTCGTCGACGATGTAGATGGTCGGCTTCCTGCGCTGGGTGGTTTTGAGCGTGCTCATTGTTGTCTTGCGGATTATTGGGGCGCGGCGGGCAACCTGAACCAGAATCTGGCGCCGCCGTCGGCAACGTCATCGAATCCGATGGCGCCCTCGTGCGCCTCGACGATAGCGCGGCTGGAGGCGAGGCCCAAGCCCGTGCCTTGATCCTTGGTAGTGAAAAACGGCCGAAACAAATGAGCGCGCGCCTCGGTCGTCAGGCCCACGCCATTGTCGATCACGGTCGTGGTCACCGCGTAGCGATCGCCGGTCACTTCTACACGGACGCGCGCCGGCCGCTGTTCCGGACGGTGCACTTCGAGCGAATTCTGCACCAGCGTGAAAAGCACGTGCTGGATTCGCAGCCGATCCACAGATACCGGCGGCAACGACGCTTCGACTGCAACTTCAAGTTGCACGCCGGCGCGGCTCGCCAGCAGTTCCAGTACCGGCATCAATTCGGCGAGAACGTCGGTCATGGCGCAGGGGCTGCGCGCCACGGACGTATCGTTGAACAGCTTACGAATGCGCCGGATGCCCTGACCGGCGTTGAGCGCCTCGTTGCTGATGTGACGCAGAACCTCCACCGCCTGAGCGGTCATGGGTTCGGGCCGGGACAACATGCGTTCGGCGGCCTGCGCGAAGGTGGCGATGGCGCCGATGGGCTGATTCAATTCATGGGCGAAGCCGCTCGCCATCTCTTCGAGCGCTGAAGTGCGCGCGATCTGCATCAGCTGTTCCAGCAATCGCGAGGTCGCCGCGTCGGAAGCCGGCTGCGGCCCGGTTTCAGCGCCCGTGCTGGAACTGTCGGCCGACGACATAGCGATGAGGCTGGAGCGCGGTTGCCATTCCATCAGTTTCATATGCAGGGCAGAGTGCCGCAACCCCCTGCGCCGGACACCCGCGACTTCCACGGAAGTCACTACGCCCGTCCCGTAGATGCCATCGATATCGTGCCGCGGCCAAAAGCGGCATAATTTGCCGACGATGGACCTGCTCAGCGACATCACGCAGCACCTGCTGCGTTTCTCCCCCGACGCGCTCATCGTGGTCGACGCCAGCGGCCGTATCCGGTTCGCCAACCAGACGGTGACCCAGCTGTTCGGCTACGCCCCGGAGCAGCTCCAGGACAAACCGCTCGACACGCTGATTCCAGAGCGGTTGCGCGGCAAGCACGTCAGTCATCTCACGGCCTTCCTGAACAAACCAGGCAATCGTGAGATGGGCGCGCGTATCGCCGACTTGTTCGCGCGACGGGCCGATGGCAGCGAGTTCGCGGCCGGCATCCGGCTCGCGCCGTTCGAGATCGGCGGCGCGCTGTTCGTGGCCGCGGCCATTCGCGACAACACCGAACGTCAGCAGATCAATGAGGCGTTGATCGCCGCGCGTGAAGATGCAGATCGTGCGAATCGAGCCAAGAGCCGCTTTCTGGCCACGGCCAGCCACGACCTGCGGCAGCCCATTCAGACCATTCGTTTGTTGAATGCGGCCATGCTCAAGGTGTCGCCACCCGACCTGCGCGAGCTGTTGCAACAGCAGGAGCGGGCCATTGAAGGCATGACTCGCATGCTCAATGCCTTGCTGGACATCAGCCGCCTGGAGTCGGGCGCCATCGAGCCGCAGGTCACCAACGTGCCGCTGCTGGAATTGTTTCATCAGCTGATCACCGAATTCGAGTCGATAGCGCAGGCTCGCGGCATCACTCTGCGCATCGAGCCTGCGGCTTTGATCGTCTCGACCGATCGCAACTTGTTTTATCAGCTGCTGCAAAATCTGGTCGGCAACGCTTTGAAATATACCGATCACGGCGAAGTCGCCGTCACCTGCGTCGCCGACGCCGCCGCGCTCGCCATCACGATCAGTGACACCGGCATCGGTATCCCTTCCGACAAGTTGGATAGAATCTTCGATGAGTACTACCAGGTCGATACCCAGGGCGCCAAGCGCATGGGTGTCGGGCTGGGGCTTGCGATCGTGAAAGAGGTCGCGCGTCTGCTGGGCTTCAGCGTGAGCATCGCCTCACGCATCGGGCAAGGCACTCAGGCCACCGTCAACATTCCTCATCGATTTCTCGCCGCGGTGCCGACCGGCAACGACGCGGCGAGCAGTGTCGAGCCGGTGGAAGGCACCACACGACGCGCGCGAGTGCTGCTGGTCGAAGACAACGATGGCGTGCGACTTGCCACCGAGCTGTTCCTGCGTTTCGAAGGCTTCGTGGTCAAAAGCGCTCATTCGGCGGCCGAGGCGGAGAGTTTGTTTGCAAACTGCCAGCCGGGCGACGTGATCGTGGCGGACTATCATCTGGACAGTCGCAATACCGGTCTGGACCTGCTGACGCGTTTGCGCCAGCGGTTGGGCTACGACGTGCCGGGCGTCGTGCTCAGCGGCGATCTACCCTCGGTATTGCGCTCGGTACGCACCTCGGTTCCGAACTGCCGATTCCTCAGCAAGCCCGTGGATACCGTGGCCTTGCTCGATGCGATCGACGAACTGTCGGTGGCGCGGGAACAAGCCCAGGACTGACATGCGCGATATCAAACAGATACTGGTCATCGTGGATCCTACGGGCAGCGAGCATCCAGCCGTCACCAAGGCGGCTCTGCTCGCCGAGCAGTTCAACGCGCGGTTGGAGTTGTTCGTCTGTGACACCAAGGCCGCGCGCGAAACACGCTTGCTGTCACATGTGCGCATCCGCCCCGGCGCGCCAGTGCCGGTGAGCCTCAAGGCGATGCTGGAGTCGCTAGCGGCGCCGCTTCGAACGCGCGGGCTGGATGTGACAACCGAATGCGAGTGTGCCGAGCCATTGCACATCGGGCTGATCGAGCGCACTCGCCACACGCACGCAGAACTGGTGGTGAAGGACACGCATCATCATTCGCTGGCGCAACGAACCTTTCTGACCAACACCGACTGGCAGTTGATTCGCGGCTGCCCGGCGCCGCTGCTGTTGACCAAGAGCCGACCTTGGGCATCTGCGCCGCGCATTGTCGCGGCCGTCGATCCTGGTCATGTCAACGACAAGCCCGAAACGCTCGATCGTCGGATCGTCGAGCATGCGGCGCGGTTAGCGCAGCGGCTGCAGGGCGAGCTCCATGTGGCGCATGTTTATTTGCCGCTCGCCATCGTCGGCGCGGCCACCATGTCCGGTCCTTCGATGGCGGCGGCGATGACGCCGGAAGATCTGATGCGAGAGGAGCAGGGACGCCGCAAGCAGATCGCAGCTTTGGTGAGCGAATATCACGTTCCGCCGGAAAACATTCATCTGGAGTTGGGCGGGCCGGCGCAGGTCCTGCCGATCACCGCCGCCCGCGTGCACGCGGACGTGCTGACGATGGGCGCGATCGCCCGCAGCGGCTTGAAACGAATCTTTGTCGGTAGCACGGCGGAGGATGTGCTCGAACGCTTGCCGTGCGATGCCTTGATTGTGAAACCCGCGCAGTTCGCGGGAAGTGCGGCGCTCTGAGCGAGCGCCGCAAGAATTGTTACTTCGCGCGTCTCAGCAACGCGCCCGCCGCCGAGTAGCCGCCGCCGAACGCAATCAACAGCGCGTATTCGCCCGGTTCAAGCTTGTGGGCGAAGCGATGCAAAGTGATCGCGACGCTGGCGCAACCGGTGTTGCCCAATTCGCCGATGGTCAGTGCCACTCGTTGCGGGCTCAGGCCGAGGTCGTTGGCGACACTGTCGATGATGCGCTTGTTGGCCTGGTGCGGAATCACCAGCCGGACGTCACTCATCGTCAGATTGTTACGTTCCAATAGCAGACGCGCCATGCCAGCCATCTCCCGGCAGGCGTGCATGAAAATGTCCTTGCCATGATGCATGACCAGGCCGCCGTCTCGCGGCACCATGGTGATGCCGAACGGACCCTTACCGCGATCCGCCAGCCCCACGGTGTGGGTATCGAGCACTTCCAGCTGCAGCTTGCCCGGCGTGTTGCCCAGAATCAGTGCAGCCGCGCCGTCGCCCCACAAATGGCCGGATTTCTCATCGCCGTCGGACGAGTACAGGCTGTTATGTTCGGACGCGACCACCAGCGCCTTGCGCGAGCGGCCCGAGGCGAAGTACGCCGAGGCCATGTCGATGGCGTCGATGAAAGAAGAACACGCCGTCGACAAATACATCGCGCGCGCATCGGCCAGCGAGAACTCCCGCTGCAGCACATGCGCGATGGTGCCGATCGTGTCCCAAGGCGTGTAGGACGCGCCGATGATCAGGTCGACGTCTTCGAGATTGGCATCGCCAGTGCGCAACAGGTGCTTCACGGCGGCGATCGCCATCGTATTGGCGTTCTCGCCTTCGCCGGCGCGGCGGCGCTGGCGGATGCCGGTCAACTGCTCGAACCACGGCGAGGGCCGGCCGGTCAGCCGCGAGAAATAGTCGTTGTCCACGACTCTTTCCGGCAGGTACTCACCCGAGGCATGAATGAACATCGGTCGTCTCTGGACTGTCAAAGCGGGCCGTGCGAAGACCCTGGTAACTGGGATAACGGACGAGCCACGCCTCCGGCGGCTCGTGCAGCCGCGGGATTATACAGGCGCGCGGGCCGAGCGGATTTCGTCGGTGAACAACTGCCCGTAACGCGCCAGTTTCGCCTGACCCACGCCCGGGATCGCGGCGAATTCTTCCAGGCTGGCAGGGGCCCGGCGCACCATTTCGCGCAAGGTGGCGTCGTGGAAGATGACGTAGGGCGGCACGCCGCTCTGATCGGCCAGCCGTTTGCGCAAGGCTCGCAGCCGGTCGAACAGTGGCTGATCGGCCACATGCACGTCCTCAGCGCCGGGCCGCGTCTCGGATTTGCGTCGGCCCGAGGGTGGCGCATCGGCGATTTGCACCTTGCGCTCACCACGCAGGACCTCCCAGCTGAGCGCGTTGAGCGACAGTACCGGATAGCCATCCTGGGTCTCCTGGACCAGGCCCTGATGCAACAGGGCGCGCGCCACGCCGCGCCAGGTCTCGATGCTGTGGTGTTTGCCGATGCCGTAGACGCTCAGCTGCGCGTGTCCATTGTCGATCAGGCGCTGTGACTGGCTGCCGCGCAGGATGTCGATCAAGTAGGCGGCGCCGAATCGTTCGCGTCTTTGGGCGAGTCGCGCGATACACGATAGAAACTGTTGTGCTTCGATGGTGCGGTCCTGAAGCTGGCGTGGGCTGCGACAGTTGTCGCAATTCCAGCACGAACCGTTCAGCACTTCGCCGAAGTAACGCAGCTGGATTCCCCGCCGGCATTCGGTGGACTCGGCGTAGTTGAGTACCTGTCGGAGTTGTTGACGCGCCAGACGTTGCTCGTCGGCCAGCGGCTCGCCCGTGTCCGGGTCGACCTTTTGCTGGATCAGGAACTCGGCGGTGCGGATGTCGGCCGCACTGAAATACAAAATGCATTCGGCGGGATCGCCGTCGCGTCCGGCGCGTCCGGACTCTTGATAGTAGCTTTCCAGGGTGCGTGGCAGATCGTAATGGATCACCCAGCGTACATCGGGCTTGTTGATGCCCATGCCGAACGCGATGGTCGCGACGATCACGCGTGCGTCGTCCCGAATGAAAGCTTCCTGATTGCGTCGACGTTGCTCGGCATCCAGCCCGGCGTGATAGGGCAGGGCCGCGACGCCGTCGGATTGCAATTGCAACGCGAGCTCGTCGACCCGCTTGCGGGACAGACAGTAAACGATGCCGGCGCTTTGCTCGCGCGCTCGCGTCAGCAACTCGTCATAGGTTCGTTTGTTTTTCGGCCGCACGCCGTAATACAGGTTCGGTCGATTGAAGCTGGCGACGTGCACGGCGGGCTCGTGCAAGGCGAGCTGATTGATGATGTCGTCGCGAACCCGCGGCGTGGCCGTGGCGGTGAACGCGAGCACCGGAATGTTCGGATGGCGATGCCGAAGCGCGGCGAGCTGCCGATATTCCGGTCGGAAATCGTGACCCCATTCGGAGACGCAATGCGCCTCGTCGATCACGAACGCATTCACGCCGCGGCCGGCGACCAGACGCTTCAACACGCCATCGAAGAATCCCGATTGCAACAAACGTTCTGGCGCGAGGTATAGCAGCTTGTATTCGCCCTGCGCGGCGCCTCGCAGACGCGCGCCGACTTCGTTCGGCTCTAGGCTCGAGTTGATATACGTGGCGGCGATGCCGTTGTCCTGGAGCAGGCGCACTTGATCCTGCATCAGCGCGATCAATGGCGAGATCACCAGGGTGATGCCCGGCTGCAGCACCGCCGGCAATTGAAAGCACAGCGACTTGCCGCCGCCGGTGGGCATGATGGCCAGCAGATCGCGACCGGCCAGCGCGTCGCGCACGACCGCTTCCTGGCCGGGACGGAACGAGCTGAAACCGAAGCGGCTCTTCAACGCGGCGGCCAGATCGACATCGTCAGGGGTCGGCTGGGTCAGGGCGTTGGCCAGAGGGTCGGGAGGAGAGGCTGTCACCCGCACATCATCGCATCTCGATCCCCGCTTGGGGACTCGTCATGGCGAGCCGCTTGCACAATTCTTTGAACACCCGGTGCGCTGTACGAGTGGTACCCTCACGCGGCCACTCCGCTAAACAACAAGGGGGACTTCGTGACCGAACAGCAGAGGAACGCTCGGTTCGCGCTCGCGGTACTGTTCGGCGTCAATCTGATGAATTTTTTCGATCGGCAGATCGCTGGCGCGCTGGGCGAGCCGATCCGCGTGGAGTTTGGGCTGAATGACACGCAGCTGGGCCTGCTCGCCACGGTGTTCACTCTGGTGTATGCCTGCGTGGGTGTGCCGCTCGGGCGGCTCACGGACAGCTGGCTCCGCACGCGCTTGATCGCCATTGGCGTGACCTTCTGGAGCTTGCTGACCGCAGCGTCGGGTCTCGCGTGGAACTACACATCCTTCCTGCTTACACGCATTGGTGTCGGCATCGGTGAAGCAAGCTGCGCGCCGGCCGGTCAGTCGCTCATTGGCGATCTGTACCCACCCGAAAAGCGCGCGCGGGCCATGGCAGTCTTCATGCTCGGCCTGCCGTTTGGGCTGTTCGGGGCGTACATGCTCTCCGGTGTCATCGGTCAGGCCTGGGGATGGCGTGCGGCATTCTTCGTCGCCTGCGTGCCAGGCTTGATACTGGCGGCGCTGGCGCTGTTCATCAAAGAGCCGCCGCGCGGCGCGCTGGAAGCGCGGACATCGCTCGCAATGCCGGGATCACCGTATCGCGCCGTGCTGCGAATCAAGACCATGTGGTGGATCGTGTTGTCCGGTCTGCTGTTCAACTTTTTCACGTACGCAGTCAACGTGTTTCAAACGCCGTTCCTGCAACGATTCCACGAACTCGGACTGAAGGAAGCAAACACCATCTCAGCGGTGTCGTTGGGACTCACCGGCGTGATTGGCTTGTTGCTCGGGGGCTGGCTCGGCGATCGATTGCGCACGCGGGCGAATGGGCGCGTGCTGGTAGGCGCGGTGGCTCTGCTGTTAGCGGCGCCTTGTGTACTCCTGGCGGTTCAACAGCCCAAAGGCGGCGTGGTGATGTTCACTGTGCTGATGTCTGTGTCGGGCGCGCTGTGGTTTGCCTATTACTCAACCGTGTACGCGGCGATTCAAGACATCGTTCCGCCCAATCTGCGTGGTACGGCCGTATCGTTGTACTTCTTCGCCATGTATGTGCTTGGCGCGAGCTTCGGCTCGACCATCATGGGGGCGCTCAGCGACTACTTTGCGCATCGGGCCATGATCGATGCCGGCGCAACCGAGATGGCGGATGTGTTTCGTGCGTCCGGCTTGCACAGTGCGATGTATGTGATCCCAGCGTTGCTGTTGTTGTGCTCGGGATCGCTGTTCGGAGCCGCGAAGACCATCGCGGCTGATATGCGTGCAATGACAACACAAACGAGATGAGACTTCGAACGGGTACATGGATGTACCCGCCACCGCAGGTGGCGAGCGAGCGAAACCACGCCTTTCGCTCAGCTCGCACGCGGGTCTTGGCAGGATGCCCGATCCCGCGTTTTATCAGCGCGTGCCTGTCAGGCTTTCCATCATCAGGCCGGTGCCGCCCTTGGACACATGGGCGACGATGGCCGTGCGACGATGAATCTTGGTGACCACGCCCAGATTGATGGCGAACGCCAGATGCACCGTGGCGCCTTTTTTCAATCCGAGGTTTTCGGTTTCAATGAACACACCGTTCGCGCTCAAGTTGCGCGCACGGCATAGCTTGCCAGGACGTCCCGGGACGGAAACGTAAACGGCAGTACGCGCTCTGTGACGTGTATGGAGACGTCGCTCCATGCTCAACTCCGCGAATTTCGATGCGTGATCATTATGCCGCGCTCGCGCGAACCTGCGAAGCCTGTTCGCGAGGTCTTATGTCGCAACCGGATAGCGCGCCCATGTACCCTACGTGGTTCCGCTAGTGAAGGAATTTCGACAGCTCATGGTGTCGCCACTCACACTCGACGAAATACGCCTGGCCGCCGGTCGGCTGGGCGATGACGTCGTGCGCACGCCCGTGCATCGACTGCAAACTCCAGAGCTGCAGCAGCTGCTTGGCGATACAACACAAACATGGTTGAAGCTCGAGCTGTTCCAACGCACCGGCACCTTCAAGGCGCGCGGCGCCTTGCTGAATGTGCTCGCTCTCTCCGACGACGCCCGTAAGCGCGGCGTTACCGCAGTAAGTGCCGGTAACCATGCGGCGGCCGTAGCTTTTGCCGCGGCCACCGCGGGCATCAGCGCCAAAGTCGTAATGTTCGGGTCCGCCAATCCGTTGCGGGTCGAATTGTGTCGCTCCTTCGGCGCCGAAGTGGTTTTCGCCGAGAACGCCCATGCCGGATTCGAGCTCGCCGCTCGCCTCGCGGAACAAGAGGGTCGAGCGCTCATCCACCCTTTCGAAGGCCGGACCACGGCGCTGGGCACGGCGACTGTCGGTTTAGAAGTTTGTGAGCAGATTCCCGGCTTGGATGCCGTCGTCGTACCGATTGGCGGCGGAGGTTTGTGCGCGGGGATCGCCTCGGCGGTCAAATTGTTGTCGCCCGGTTGCGAGGTTTTCGGCGTGGAGCCCGAGGGCGCGGATACAATGCATCGTAGTTTCGCGGCGGGCGAGCCACGCTCCATCGAACGAGTCGCGACGATTGCCGACAGCTTGGGCGCGCCGTACGCCTTGCCCATCTCGTTCGAACTATGCCGGCGCAATGTCGATGGCCTGGTCCGCATCACCGACGCCGAGATGCGTTCAGCCATGCGCTTTCTGCTTCGTAACGCCAAGCTGGCAGTGGAACCGGCGGGCGCGGCGGCGACCGCGGCCTTGCTCGGCCCTCTGAAGGAACGTTTGCGCGGCAAGCGCGTGGGCCTGATCGTATGTGGCAGTAACATCGATTCGGTCACTTATGCTCGGCTGATCGCTGACGACTCTCAGCAACAAACCCGGCAATAAGTCCAAGTCACAATCCTCAGCGACGCTTCATGATCAACGCCAATGCGCTTCCCATCGGGGTGTTCGACTCCGGTGTCGGTGGTCTGACTGTGCTCCGCGCACTGCGTGAGCGGCTGCCCCAGGAACAGTTCATTTACCTAGGCGACACCGCGCGGTTGCCTTACGGCACCAAGAGCAGTGACTCGGTATTGCGCTATTCCATCCAGGCGGCCGAGTCGCTGGTGAATCAGGGCATCAAGTACCTGGTGATTGCTTGTAACACCGCGTCGTCGGTTGCGGTCGAGGCGCTGCGCGAACGTTTCGCGCCCATGCCGGTCATCGGCGTGATCGAGCCAGGCTCGATAGCCGGCTGCGCAGCGTCGAAGTCAGGCCACATCGCCGTGCTCGCGACCGAGGGCACGGTGCGCGGCGGCGCGTATCAGCGCGCAATCACGCGACTGGAGCCCAAGGCGCAAGTGATGGCGCAAGCGTGCTCGTTGTTCGTGGCGCTGGCCGAGGAGGGCTGGACGGACGGCGCCATCGCCGAAGCCATCGCGCATCGTTATGTTGACGAGCTGTTTCGTAACGATCCGTCGATCGACACGTTGTTGCTCGGCTGCACTCATTTCCCAGTGCTCGCGTCCGCATTGCGCGCGGTCATCGGGCCGTCGATCACCATCGTCGATTCGGCGGAGACGACGGCGAGGGCGGTGCACGCGGAACTGGTGGATCGAGGTTTGTTACGTGACGCCGGGCCGGCGTTGCGCCCGATCCTGCAAGCAACGGACAGCCCGGAGCGCTTTGCGCGCGTTGGCAGCCGTTTCCTTGGTGAATCGTTCGACGCTTCGCAGGTCGAACTCGTTGACCTCGGCTTGACGCCACCCCGGATACGTACCCCGCCACCGTAGCGGCGGAAGAGCAGCAAAAGTCTCGCCTTTTGCTGCTCGCACGAGGGCATGGCAGGTGCCCGATCCCGAGCTTTAACGTGCGCTGCGCCGTGAGGTCGGCAATTCGTCGTAGGACTCCACGCGATTGCGGCCGCACAGCTTGGCTGCGTACAGCGCGTGGTCGGCCGCTTCGAGCAATGCGAGCGTGCTCGGGAAGCGTTGTTTGGTTGTGTAAGTCGCAACACCGATGGATGCGGTGATGTGGATGCCGCCTTCCTCGGCTCCATGATCGGCGCCCGCGAGCGCAGCCAGAATGCGTTGGGCCACTTGCCGTGCGACGGTGCGATCGGTGCTCGGCAGCACCACGATGAATTCTTCACCGCCGAAGCGGGCGACGAGATCGCTGCCGCGGACCACTGCTTGAATCGCCTGTGCGCAGCTGTGCAACACCTTGTCGCCGACGGAAGTGCCGAACTTTTCGTTGACCAGCTTGAAGCGATCGAGGTCGATGTGCGCGACGCTCAGATCGCGACCGAACACCACGGCCTGGGTGAACTCACGATCCAGTATGCGATCCAGCCACGGGCGGTTGAGCACGCCAGTGAGCGCGTCGCGACGGCTCGAATCTTCGGCTTCCTCGGTGCGCGTGAGCAGGACGCTGGTGGTCGCCTGCAGGTTGGTCACTTCCTGCAGGGCGTGCAGGTTTCTCACTGCGAGGAGCTCACGCGCCTCGGCAAGAAGATTCTCGGAGTCATCGGCTTCGAGAATGCTGGTCTCGTACACCGCTTCGATTTCAGGGATCAGGCTGAGGATGCGCGCGACCACTTCATTGAACTGCTCGTGGCTCATGTGCAGCAGGCGATGCGCTCGCTGCGCGAGGGCCGGAACCGAGCTTGCGCGCTCAGAAGACAACACAGCCTCGGCAAGGTCACTGCCTAGTGCGACGCAGCGTGCGAACTGACCTTCCTCACTGGTGGCGGCGAACATCTGCGGCGAATGGCTGGCCTCGACCGGCTTGCACAGCCGCTCCGGCAGGTTCCAGGACCGCAGCATCATGCTTGTGTAGAAGGAATGATCCCTACCCACCTTGGCGATTTCGTACGCGACCCAATCCGCGTGGGTGGCTTTCGGCGGCAGCTGGCTATAGAAGTCGCGCGCGGCGCGATCCAGGGCGAGTACGCCCATGTCCTGCAGCAGCGCCGCTAGAAAAATGTCCTCGCCGTGGCCGGTTTTCGCTGCTTCACCAAAGGCGCGTGCCGCGGTGGCGGCGAGCAGCGCTCGTCGCCAGAAGCGGCTGTAGTCAATGCCCGTCGGTCGTAGCGCGCGCATTGAAGATACGAGTGAGAAACTCAACGCGAGGGTGAGGGCTGCGTTGAGTCCGATGATGATCAGCGCCTGACGCAGGTTTTGGCTCGGGCGCCGCTGTGCGTAAAATGCGGAGTTGGCGATGCGCAGGATCTTGGCCGTCATGGCTGGATCGCGGCCCACGGCGGCAGCCACCTTGGTCATTTCGATTTCCGGATCGCGCGCGAGCATGATGATCTCCGTCGCGACCTGCGGCGGACTCGGAAAATCGACCTGGGCCTTGAGGCGTTGTTCTAGGTCCTGCGGCAGCATAGCCAGCATCCGATCGTCTATGATTTGGGCGGCGTAAAAAGCGCGGAAGGCGCCCCGGCCAGGGGCTTCGAGCCCTGTATCGGCGCTGGCGCAGATGACTTAAGCCGGAATTTTGCTAGCGAAACCCTGAAGGTGGTTCAACAACGCCAAGTTGCTGTTGACACTCAAAAGGTTGGCGAAGAGAATGCCCGGCTCTTATGTCCGCGGAGGGGTACCCAAGCGGCCAACGGGGGCAGACTGTAAATCTGCTGGCTTATGCCTTCGTAGGTTCGAATCCTACCCCCTCCACCACTCCTTCAGCGGGTGTAGTTCAATGGTAGAACCTCAGCCTTCCAAGCTGATGGTGTGGGTTCGATTCCCATCACCCGCTCCATTGCGCACACCGCGATGAGTCGGCGGACAGTAAGAGATATATAGAGTTAGACGGTTTCGAAGGGTCGCTCACGTAGCTCAGTTGGTAGAGCACGTCCTTGGTAAGGACGAGGTCACCGGTTCAATCCCGGTCGTGAGCTCCAGCCGATTCCGCGGCCGATTTTTTGTTGTTGGCGCTGTGTCTGCCATACGAACGAGTGACTTCTAGATAGAGGAACGCCGCTGTGGCCAAAGAGAAGTTCGAACGCACCAAACCGCACGTGAACGTGGGCACCATCGGTCACGTCGACCATGGCAAGACGACGTTGACGGCCGCTCTGACCAAGGTGATGGCAGAGAAGCACGGCGGCGAGTTCAAGGCGTACGACCAGATCGACAAGGCGCCTGAAGAGCGCGCCCGTGGTATCACGATTGCGACGGCGCACGTGGAGTACACCTCCGATGAGCGTCACTACGCGCACGTGGACTGCCCGGGCCATGCCGACTACGTGAAGAACATGATCACGGGCGCGGCGCAGATGGACGGTGCGATTCTGGTGTGCTCGGCCGCTGACGGCCCGATGCCGCAGACGCGCGAGCACATCCT
>NZ_JAEVLS010000007.1 GCF_016801985.1 Steroidobacter gossypii
GAGAAGCACGGCGGCGAGTTCAAGGCGTACGACCAGATCGACAAGGCGCCTGAAGAGCGCGCCCGTGGTATCACGATTGCGACGGCGCACGTGGAGTACACCTCCGATGAGCGTCACTACGCGCACGTGGACTGCCCGGGCCATGCCGACTACGTGAAGAACATGATCACGGGCGCGGCGCAGATGGACGGTGCGATTCTGGTGTGCTCGGCCGCTGACGGCCCGATGCCGCAGACGCGCGAGCACATCCTGCTGGCTCGCCAGGTGGGCGTGCCGTACATCGTGGTGTTCCTGAACAAGGCGGACATGGTGGACGATGCGGAGCTGCTCGAGCTGGTGGAGATGGAAGTGCGCGAGCTGCTGAGCAAGTACGACTTCCCTGGCGACACGACCCCGATCGTGAAGGGTTCGGCGCTGAAGGCGCTGGAAGGCGATCAGAGCCCGATCGGCGTGCCGGCGGTGATCCAGCTGGTGGCGGAGATGGACAAGTACATCCCGGTGCCGGAGCGTGCGATCGATGGAGCGTTCCTGATGCCGGTGGAAGACGTGTTCTCGATCTCCGGCCGCGGCACGGTGGTGACCGGTCGTATCGAGCGCGGCATCGTGAAGGTGAACGACGAAGTGGAGATCGTCGGCATCAAGGCGACGCAGAAGACCACCTGCACGGGCGTGGAAATGTTCCGCAAGCTGCTGGATCAGGGCCAGGCTGGTGACAACGTGGGCGTGCTGTTGCGTGGCACGAAGCGCGAGGAAGTGGAGCGCGGCCAGGTGCTGTGCAAGCCCGGTTCGATCAAGCCGCACACGCAGTTCGAAGCCGAGGTGTACGTGCTGACGAAGGAAGAGGGCGGCCGTCACACGCCGTTCTTCAAGGGTTATCGTCCGCAGTTCTACTTCCGCACGACCGACGTGACGGGCGCGGTGGAGCTGCCGGCGGGCGTGGAAATGGTCATGCCGGGCGACAACATCAAGATGGTGGTGGAGCTGATCGCGCCGATCGCGATGGAAGAAGGCCTGCGCTTCGCCATCCGTGAAGGTGGCAAGACGGTCGGCGCCGGCGTGGTCGCCAAGATCCTGAAGTAACTCGTTTCCAGATTGATCGGGGCGGAGGCCGCCATACCTTCCGCCCCCATTCGAAAAGTTCTTAGGCCAGTAGCTCAATTGGCAGAGCGGCGGTCTCCAAAACCGCAGGTTGGGGGTTCGATTCCCTCCTGGCCTGCCAGACATGCTCATTACAGAGTGGCCCGATGCAAATCGGGCCAACACACACGCAGCAAGCAATGACCGACCAAGTACAGGAAAACGCCACGGCGCTGGATGCGCTGAAGCTCGCTGCCGGCGTCGTCATTCTGGCGGCCGGCGTCGCGGGCTTTTATCTGCTGGTCGAGCTGCCCATCTGGCTGCGCTGGATCATCGTGCTGGCGGCGCTGGTGCTCGGCGCACTGGTCGGTCTGCAGTCCTATCAGGGCAAGACGTTCTGGCAGTTCGTGCAGAGCTCGCGCATCGAGTTGCGCAAGGTGGTGTGGCCGACCGGCAAGGAAACCCAGCAGGTGACCCTGGTCGTGTTCGTCATGATCATCGCGCTCGGTCTGTTTTTCTGGGGAGTGGATTCGCTGCTCGCCTTCCTGACTAAATGGTTGACCGGGCGCGGAGGTTGACATGGCTTTGCGTTGGTACGTCGTGCACGCCTATTCGAACTTCGAGCACCGGGTGGCCGAAGGTTTGAAGGACCGCATCAAGATGCAGGGCCTGCAGGACAAGTTCGGCGAGATCCTGGTGCCCACCGAGGAAGTGGTCGAGATGCGCGACGGTCAGAAGCGCAAGAGCGACCGTAAGTTCTTCCCCGGCTACGTGCTGGTGCAGATGGAGATGGACGAGTCGACCTGGCACCTGGTGAAGGAAGTGCCCAAGGTGCTCGGCTTCATCGGCGGCACACCGGAAAAGCCGGCGCCGATCACCGACAAGGAAGCCATGAGCATCCTGCGTCGCGTGGAAGAGGGCGTCGACAAGCCCAAGCCGAA
Source organism: Steroidobacter gossypii (assembly GCF_016801985.1). Lineage (GTDB taxonomy): Bacteria > Pseudomonadota > Gammaproteobacteria > Steroidobacterales > Steroidobacteraceae > Steroidobacter > Steroidobacter gossypii. The sequence continues at coordinate 2,019 of NZ_JAEVLS010000007.1, forward strand.
AGTGCTGTTCGAGCCCGGCGAAGTGGTGCGCGTCATCGACGGTCCGTTCAACGACTTCAACGGCGTGGTCGAGTCGGTCAACTACGAAAAGAACCGCCTGCAGGTGGCGGTGCAGATCCTCGGCCGCTCGACGCCCGTGGAATTGGATTTCAGTCAGGTCGAAAAGGCTTAAGCCCGCTCGAGCTGTTGTTAAACCGCCGGTGAGCACCACCGGCAAACGTCCGGTCCTCGCGGGCCGGCCATCAACGATGGGGAGCTGCGTGACCCGCAGCGTTTGCACCCGGAGAGCATCATGGCCAAGAAAGTCACTGGCTATATCAAACTGCAGATTCCTGCAGGCCAGGCGAATCCGAGCCCGCCGGTCGGTCCGGCCCTCGGTCAGCAGGGCGTCAACATCATGGAATTCTGCAAAGCGTTCAACGCGCAGACGCAGAGCCTGGAGAAGGGTCTGCCGACCCCGGTGGTGATCACTGTTTACAGCGATCGCAGCTTCACCTTCATTCTCAAGACGCCGCCGGCGTCGGTGCTGATCCGCAAGGCCATCGGCATCGAGAAGGGCAGCGGTGCGCCCAACACCAACAAGGTCGGCAAGATCAGCCTCAAGCAGCTCGAAGACATCGCCAAGGTCAAGCAGCCGGATTTGACGGCCGCGGATCTGCAGGCCGCTGTCCGCACGGTTGCGGGCACAGCGCGCAGCATGGGCGTTGACGTGGAGGGCGTGTGACATGCCGTTCGTAGCCAAAAGAGTGAAGGCCTGGGCCAACAAGATTCAGCCCGGCAAGACTTATCCGATCGATGACGCCATCGGCCTGGTGAAGGAATTCGCCAAGGCGAAGTTCGCCGAGTCGGTGGACGTGGCCGTGAACCTCGGCATCGATGCGTCCAAGTCCGATCAGCAGGTGCGTGGCTCGACTGTCATGCCGCACGGTATCGGCAAGACGGTGCGCGTTGCCGTGTTCACCTCGGGCAAGAACCAGGACGCGGCCCGCGCCGCCGGCGCCGACATCGTCGGCCTCGAAGACCTGGCCGAGAAGGTGAAGGCCGGCGAGTTGAATTTCGACGTGGTAGTGGCCAGCCCCGACGCGATGCGCGTGGTCGGTCAGCTCGGTCAGATCCTCGGTCCTCGCGGCCTGATGCCGAACCCGAAGGTCGGCACCGTGACCCCGAACGTCGCCGAAGCGGTGAAGAACGCCAAGGCCGGTCAGGTGCGCTATCGCTCCGACAAGGCCGGCGTCGTCCACTGCACCATCGGCAAGGCGGATTTCGACGCGGCCAAGCTCAAGGAGAATCTGAGCGCGCTGCTGCAGGACCTGCAGAAGGCCAAGCCGGCGGCGGCCAAGGGCATCTATCTGAAGAAGATCTCGGTGTCTTCGACGATGGGCCCGGGCGTGCCGGTCGAAGCTTCGTCGCTGTCGATCTGACGAGCATTCATCCCCCCGCCCCGGCGGGGGGATGAGAAACAGGTTTTGCGGCGAGCACCCGCTTCACGGCGAGTGCCCGCCTCGATTGATGAAGCCTGTCGCGAGACAGGCCACATCGAAGACCGCAGGTGGATGTGAGTCCTTAATCATGCCTGCGCAGATGGTGTTACCCGAATCGGTGGCTTACGACCATGAGTCGTGAATCTTCCGCTGAAGGGCGCCGTCAGGCCGCACTTCTTCTCGACCTTCCGTCGAGTCGAAAAGGCGGCCAGGGTGGATGCGAAAGGAAGCGCGTCCGTTCGTATCAACGCTCTTCACGCCAGGAGGAATTATGGCGCTCAGACTCGATGACAAGAAGGCGCTGGTAGCCGAGGTCGCCGGAGTGGCTGCAACTGCGCAGTCCGTGGTGGCCGCGGAATACCGCGGGCTGACCGTGTCGCAGATGACTGAACTGCGCTCCAAGGCCCGTACATCCGGTGTCTACCTGCGAGTGGTGAAGAACACGTTGGCCCGCAAGGCGATCGCCGGCACCCAGTTCGAGGTGGTCGGCAAGAGCCTGAAAGGCCCGCTGGTTCTCGCTTTCTCGAAAGAAGACCCGGGTGCGGCTGCCCGACTGGTCAAGGACTTCTCCAAGGCCAACGACAAGCTCGTGCCGACCGTGGTGTCGCTCGGTGGCTCGTTGTTGACCGCGAAGGACCTGGACCGTGTCGCCAGCCTGCCGACGCTCGAGGCGGCTCGCGCATCCCTGTTGGGCATGCTGCAGGCCCCGATGAGTCAGCTGGTGCGCACCGTCAACGAACCGCACGCTCAATTGGTGCGGGTGTTGGCTGCGCAGAAAGACAAGCTCGGCGCGACTGCCTAAGCGGCTCGCCCGACTCGATTTCGGTTACATCATCTAACTTTTGGAGTTTTTCACATGGCTATTTCGAAAGAAGAACTGATCGACGCGCTGTCCCAACTGAAGGTGTTGGAAGTGGTCGACCTGGTCAAGGCGCTGGAAGAGAAGTGGGGCGTGAGCGCCGCTGCCGCCGTCGCCGTTGCCGCGGCTCCCGCCGCTGGCGGCGCCGCTGCTCCGGCCGCCGAAGAGAAGACCGAGTTCACCGTGACCATGACCAGCTTCGGCGCCAACAAGGTCGGCGTCATCAAGGTCATCCGCGAGATCACCGGTCTGGGCTTGAAGGAAGCCAAGGACCTGGTCGAAGGCGTGCCCTCGCAGGTCAAGGACGGCGTGCCGAAGGCCGAGGCGGAGTCGATCAAGAAGAAGCTGGAAGAGGCCGGCGCCGCTGCGGAGATCAAGTAATCTCGTTCGCGGAGTTTTGTTGAGCGTACTTTTACCGGTACATGGGAAGCGCGGCTGCGGAACAGGCTCCGCCGGCCGCGCTCTCCTATTGTCTTTTGTAGCGGCGTCCCAACATCGGTTGGCCCCCCTACTAGAGTCAGCCGGCGTTTCGATTGCAGTTTCGAAGCCCTGAACTCTCTATCAGATTCGGCAAGGGTGACCCAGATGGCCTATTCGTTCACCGAGAAAAAGCGTATCCGTAAGGACTTCGGCAAGCGGGAGAGCATCCTCGAGGTGCCGTACCTGCTGGCGATTCAGCTCGACTCGTACCGCAAGTTCCTACAAGCCGATGCGCCCGAAATGGCTCGGGCGGACGCTGGCCTGCACGCCGCTTTCAAGAGCGTGTTTCCCATCACCAGCTACTCCGGCAACGCCATTCTCGAATACGTGAGCTATCGCCTCGGCGATCCGGTGTTCGACGTGAAGGAGTGCCAGATGCGTGGCCTGACCTACGCGGCGCCGCTGCGCGTGAAGGTCCGCCTGGTCGTCTATGACAAAGAAACGTCCACCCCGACCAAGAAAACCGTCAAAGACATCCGCGAGCAGGAAGTCTACTTGGGCGAAATGCCTCTGATGACCGACAACGGTACGTTCGTCGTGAACGGCACCGAGCGCGTCATCGTGTCCCAGCTGCACCGTTCGCCGGGCGTGTTCTTCGATCACGACCGCGGCAAGACCCACAGCTCGGGCAAGCTGCTGTTCTCCGCGCGCATCATTCCTTATCGCGGCTCGTGGCTCGATTTCGAGTTCGACCCGAAGGACTGCGTGTTCGCGCGTATCGACCGTCGCCGCAAGCTGCCGGTCACCATCATCCTGCGCGCTCTCGGCTACACCGAAGAGCAGATGCTGGACATGTTCTTCGACAAGAACACCTACTTCCTGGCCAAGGACAAGATCGAATTCGATCTGATCCCGGCGCGCCTGCGCGGCGAGACTGCGTCGTTCACCATCAAGGTCGGCGATGAAGTCATCGTCGAGGAAGGCCGCCGCATCACCGCGCGCCACGTGCGCCAGATGGAACAGAAAAACATCTCCCGCCTGGAAGTGCCGAAGGAATACCTGGTCGGCAAGATCCTCGCGCACGACGTGTTCAACACCGAGACCGGCGAGATCCTGGCCAAGGCCAACGAAATCCTCACGGTCACGGTCATCGACAAGCTGATCGAGGCGGGCATCACCGAGGTGCGCGCTCTGTACGTGAACGACCTGGATCGCGGCCCGTACATCTCGGACACGCTGCGCATCGATCCGACCCGCACGCGCCTGGAAGCGCTAGTGGAAATCTATCGCATGATGCGTCCCGGCGAGCCGCCCACCAAGGACGCGGCCGAGAACCTGTTCCAGAACCTGTTCTTCAATGCCGAGCGCTACGACCTGTCGGCGGTCGGCCGCATGAAGTTCAACCGTCGCGTGCATCGCGAGGAGATCGTCGGCCCGGGCATCCTGTATGACTCGGCGCACTTCTCCAAGCGCACCGACGAGTTCTCCAAGGAACTGTACGAGAAGCACGGCGAGACCTCGGACATCATCGCGGTCATCAAGGAGCTGTGCGACATCCGCAACGGCAACGGCCAGGTCGACGACATCGATCACCTGGGCAACCGTCGCGTGCGCTCGGTCGGCGAAATGGCGGAGAACGCCTTCCGCATCGGCCTGGTGCGCGTCGAGCGCGCCGTGAAGGAGCGTCTGACGCTCGCCGAGTCCGAAGGCCTGATGCCGCAGGAAATGATCAACGCCAAGCCGGTTGCGGCGGCGGTGAAGGAATTCTTCGGCTCCTCGCAGCTGTCGCAGTTCATGGATCAGAACAATCCGCTGTCGGAAGTGACGCATAAGCGTCGCGTGTCCGCGCTCGGCCCAGGCGGCCTGACGCGCGAGCGCGCCGGCTTCGAAGTGCGTGACGTGCATCCGACGCACTACGGCCGCGTGTGCCCGATCGAAACGCCGGAAGGTCCGAACATCGGTCTGATCAACTCGCTGTCCGTGTACGCGCGCACCAACGACTACGGCTTCCTCGAGACGCCGTATCGCAAGGTGGTCGACGGCAAGGTGACCGACGAGATCGACTATCTGTCGGCCATCGAGGAAAGCCAGTACGTGATCGCGCAGGCCAACGCGACCCTGAGCGACAAGAGCGAGTTCGTCGACGAGCTGGTGTCGTGCCGTCACTTGAACGAATTCATGCTGTCCTCGCCGGACAAGATTCAGTACATGGACGTGTCGCCGAAGCAGATCGTGTCGGTGGCCGCCTCGCTGATTCCGTTCCTCGAGCACGACGACGCGAACCGCGCGTTGATGGGCTCGAACATGCAACGTCAGGCTGTGCCGACGCTGCGCGCCGAGACGCCGCTGGTCGGCACCGGCATGGAACGTGCCGTGGCGATCGACTCGGGCGTGACCGTGGTGGCGCGTCGTGGTGGCGTGATCGACTCCGTCGACGCGTCGCGTATCGTCGTGCGCGTGCATGATGCTGAAACGTCGGCGTCGGAAGCGGGCGTCGATATCTATTCGATGACCAAGTACACGCGCTCCAACCAGAACACCTGTATCAACCAGCGTCCGCTGGTGAAGGCGGGTGACGTGATCGCGCGTGGCGACGTGCTGGCCGACGGCCCGTCCACCAACCTGGGCGAGCTGGCGCTGGGCCAGAACCTGCTGGTCGCGTTCATGCCCTGGAACGGCTACAACTTCGAAGACTCCATCCTTATCTCGGAGCGCGTCGTCCATGACGATCGCTTCACCACCATCCATATCGAAGAGCTGACCTGCGTCGCGCGCGACACCAAGCTCGGTCCCGAAGAAATCACCGCCGACATTCCCAACGTCGGTGACATCGCGCTCGCCAAGCTGGACGAAGCGGGCATCGCGTTCATCGGCGCCGAAGTGAAGGCCGGCGACATTCTGGTGGGCAAGGTCACGCCGAAGGGCGAGACCCAGCTGACGCCGGAAGAGAAACTGCTGCGCGCCATCTTCGGTGAGAAGGCGTCCGACGTTAAGGACACCTCGCTGCGCGTGCCTCCGGGCATGGACGGCACCGTGATCGACGTGCGCGTGTTCACGCGCGACGGCGTCGAGAAGGACAGCCGTGCGTTGTCGATCGAGAAGTCGGAGCTGGAGAAGGTCCGCAAGGACCTGGAAGACCAGCGCCGCATCCTCGAGGACGACTTGTTCCAGCGTATCCAGGCCGTGCTGCTCGGCAAGCCGGCTTCCGCCGGTCCGCAGAAGCTCAAGGCCGGCACCGTCATCGACGAGAGCTATCTCTCCAGCATGCCGCGTGAGCAGTGGCTGGAAATTCGTCTGCAGGACGATGAAGAGAACGCCGCCGTCGAACGCGCCGCCGAGCGCTTGAAGGCGCAGCGCAAGGAGTTCGAGAAGCGCTTCGACGAGAAGCGGGCCAAGATCACCGCGGGCGACGATCTCGCTCCGGGCGTGCTCAAGATGGTCAAGGTGTACCTGGCGGTGAAGCGCCGCGTGCAGCCCGGCGACAAGATGGCCGGCCGCCACGGCAACAAGGGTGTCGTGTCCACCATCATCCCGGTGGAAGACATGCCGTTCGACGAGAACGGTACGCCGGTCGACATCGTGCTCAATCCGCTGGGCGTGCCGTCGCGTATGAATATCGGTCAGATCCTGGAGACGCACCTGGGCTGGGCCGCCAAGGGCCTGGGCCACAAGATCGGTCGCATGCTCGATGGCATGGCCGCCGATCGCGCCGCGCAGATTCGCGGCTTCCTCGATGAGGTCTACAACAAGTCGGGCGGCCAGAAAGCGGACATCGCTTCGCTGACCGACGAGGAGATCCTCACGTTGGCCAGCAACCTGCGCCATGGCGTGCCGATGGCGACGCCGGTGTTCGACGGCGCCTCCGAAGAGGAAATCAAGCGCATGCTGGAGCTGGCGGATCTGCCGACCAGCGGCCAGACGATCCTGTTCGACGGTCGCACTGGCGAGCGCTTCGAGCGGCCGGTGACGGTGGGCTACATGTACATGCTGAAGCTCAACCACCTGGTCGACGACAAGATGCACGCCCGCTCGACCGGTCCGTACTCGCTGGTCACGCAGCAGCCGCTCGGCGGCAAGGCGCAGTTCGGCGGGCAACGATTCGGCGAAATGGAAGTCTGGGCGCTGGAAGCCTACGGCGCTTCGTACACGCTGCAGGAAATGCTCACGGTCAAGTCCGACGACGTGAACGGCCGCACGCAGATGTACAAGGCCATCGTCGACGGCAACCACGAGATGAAGGCCGGCATGCCCGAGTCCTTCAACGTGCTGGTCAAAGAAATCCGTTCGCTGGGCATCAACATGGAGCTGGAGCAGGAGAGCGATAAGTAACCGCGCAGGCGGTTGCGAATTCTCTTCTGCCCTCTCAAACAGGTGATGACATGAAAGATTTGCTAAAGCTCTTCAAGCAGCACACTCCGGTCGAGAATTTCGACTCGATCCGGATCGGCCTGGCGTCGCCCGAAATGATCCGTTCGTGGTCGTTCGGTGAGGTCAAGAAGCCGGAGACCATCAACTACCGCACCTTCAAGCCGGAGCGTGACGGTCTGTTCTGCGCCAAGATCTTCGGACCGGTGAAGGATTACGAGTGCTTGTGCGGCAAGTACAAGCGCCTGAAACATCGCGGCGTGGTTTGTGAGAAGTGCGGCGTCGAAGTGACCCAGTCCAAGGTGCGTCGTGAGCGCATGGGCCACATCGAGCTCGCGAGCCCCACCGCGCACATCTGGTTCCTGAAGTCGCTGCCGTCGCGCATCGGTCTGATGCTCGACATGACACTGCGTGAAATCGAGCGCGTGCTGTATTTCGAGGCGTTCGTGGTGATCGAGCCGGGCATGACCCAGCTGCAGCGCGGCCAGCTGCTGACCGACGAAATGTATCTGGAAGCCATCGAGCAGCATGGCGACGAGTTCGACGCCCGCATGGGCGCCGAAGCCGTGTACGAGCTGTTGAAGTCGCTGGACCTGCAGCAGGAAGTGCTCAAGGTTCGCGAAGAGATCCTCGGCACCAACTCCGAAACCAAGATCAAGCGCCTCACCAAGCGCCTGAAGCTGCTCGAGTCGTTCATCGAGTCCGGCAACAAGCCGGAGTGGATGGTCATGACCGTGCTGCCGGTGCTGCCGCCGGACCTGCGTCCGCTGGTGCCGCTGGACGGCGGCCGCTTCGCGACCTCCGATCTGAACGATCTGTATCGCCGCGTCATCAACCGTAACAACCGCCTGCGCCGACTGCTCGAGTTGAACGCGCCGGACATCATCGTGCGCAACGAAAAGCGCATGTTGCAGGAAGCGGTGGATGCGCTGCTCGACAACGGCCGTCGCGGTCGCGCCATCACCGGCACCAACAAGCGTCCGCTGAAGTCGCTGGCCGACATGATCAAGGGCAAGCAGGGCCGCTTCCGTCAGAACCTGCTCGGCAAGCGCGTCGACTACTCCGGTCGCTCGGTGATCGTGGTGGGTCCGACCCTGCGCCTGCATCAGTGCGGTCTGCCGAAGAAGATGGCGCTGGAGCTGTTCAAGCCCTTCATCTTCTCCAAGCTGCAGCTGCGCGGCGAAGCTTCGACCATCAAGGCTGCCAAGCGCATGGTGGAGCGTGAAGGTCCGGAGGTGTGGGACATTCTCGAAGAAGTGATTCGCGAACATCCCGTGCTGCTGAACCGCGCGCCGACCCTGCACCGTCTGGGCATTCAGGCGTTCGAGCCGGTGCTGATCGAAGGCAAGGCCATCCAGCTGCATCCGCTGGTGTGCACGGCGTTCAACGCCGACTTCGACGGCGACCAGATGGCGGTGCACGTGCCGCTGTCGCTGGAAGCGCAGCTGGAAGCCCGCGCGCTGATGATGTCGTCCAACAACATCCTCTCGCCCGCCAACGGCGATCCCATCATCGTGCCGTCGCAGGACGTGGTGCTGGGTCTGTACTACATGACCCGCGAGCGCGTGAATGCGAAGGGCGAGGGCATGCTGTTCGCCGACGTGCAGGAAGTGCATCGCGCCTATGAAAGCCGCGTCGCCGACCTGCAGGCCAAGGTGAAGGTCCGCATCACCGAGTACCTGAAGAGCGACAACGGCGAGTACCGTCCGTCGACTCGCGTGATCGAGACGACGGTCGGCCGTGCGCTGCTCTCGGAGATCCTGCCGAAGGGCATGTCGTTCGACGTCGTGAATCGCGATATGACCAAGAAGGCCATCTCGGGCGTCATCAATCTCTGCTATCGCAGCGTCGGCTTGAAGGAAGCCGTGGTGTTCGCCGACCAGCTGATGTACACGGGCTTCGCGTATGCGACGCGCGCCGGTGTCTCCATCGGCGTCGACGACATGGTGGTGCCGCAACAGAAGGGCCGCATCCTGAGCGGCGCCGAGCGTGAAGTGAAGGAGATCCAGGAGCAGTACGCTTCGGGTCTGGTCACCAACGGCGAGCGCTACAACAAGGTGGTCGATATCTGGTCGCGCACCAACGACCAGGTGGCCAAGGCCATGATGGACAAGCTCGGCGTCGAGGACGTCGTGAACGCCAAGGGCCAGACGGTCACGCAGAAGTCGTTCAACTCGATCTACATGATGGCCGATTCGGGCGCCCGCGGTAGCGCGGCCCAGATTCGTCAGCTCGCCGGCATGCGCGGCCTGATGGCCAAGCCCGACGGCTCCATCATCGAGACGCCTATCACGGCGAACTTCCGTGAAGGCCTGAACGCCATGCAGTACTTCATCTCGACGCACGGCGCTCGTAAGGGTCTGGCCGATACCGCATTGAAGACCGCGAACTCCGGTTACCTGACTCGTCGTCTGGTCGACGTGGCGCAGGACCTGGTGGTCACGGAAGAAGACTGCGGCACCTCCAACGGCCTGACCATGGCTCCCATCGTCGAAGGCGGCGATGTGGTGGAAGGTCTCGGCGAGCGCGTGCTCGGTCGTGTGGCCGCGGTCGACGTGCTCAAGCCGAGCGGCGACGGCGTCGTGATCGAAGCCGGCACGCTGATCGACGAAAGGCTGGTCAAGGTGCTCGAGTCCGAAGGCGTGGACCAGGTGAAGGTGCGTTCGCCCATCGCCTGCGAAACCCGCTACGGCGTGTGCGCGCAGTGCTATGGCCGCGACCTCGCCCGTGGTCATCGCATCAACATGGGTGAGGCCGTCGGCGTCATCGCCGCGCAGTCCATCGGTGAGCCTGGCACGCAGCTGACGATGCGTACGTTCCACATCGGTGGCGCGGCGTCTCGAGCCGCTGCCGCGAACTCCGTGGAAGCGAAGGGCAAGGGCACCGCGCGCCTGCATAACCTCAAGACCGTGCACCACGAGAAGGGCCACTGGGTCGCGACCTCGCGCTCCGGCGAGTTCGGCGTGGTGGACGAGTTCGGTCGCGAGCGTGAGCGTTACAAGATTCCGTACGGCGCCGTGATCACGGTGAAGGACGGCGATCCGATCGAACCCGGTCAGATCGTCGCCACCTGGGACCCGCACACCCACCCGGTCGTGACCGAAGTGGCGGGCTTCATCAAGTTCCAGGACTTCATCGACGGCGTGACCGTGCAGAGCCAGGTCGACGAAGTGACCGGCCTGTCCAGCACGGTGGTGATGGATCCGAAGCAGCGCAGCTCCGGTGGCAAGGACCTCCGTCCGGTGGTCCGCCTGGTGAATGCGAAGGGCAAGGAAGTCACGTTCGCGAACACCGATATCCCGGCCGTGTACGCGCTGCCCGCGGGCGCCATCGTGAGCTTGGAGGACGGTGCCAAGGTGTCGGTCGGCGACGTTATCGCGCGTATCCCGCAAGAGTCGTCGAAGACCCGCGACATCACCGGCGGTCTGCCGCGCGTCGCGGACCTGTTCGAAGCCCGCAAGCCGAAGGACTCAGCGATCCTCGCCGAGTACTCAGGCACGGTGAGCTTCGGTAAGGAGACCAAGGGCAAGCGCCGCCTGATCATCACCGACGAGCAGGGCGAGAAGCACGAGGAGCTGATTCCGAAGTGGCGTCACCTGAACGTGTTCGAAGGTGAACAGGTGGAGCGCGGCGAAGTGATCGCCGACGGCGAGCCGAATCCGCACGACATCCTGCGCCTGCAGGGTGTGGAGTCGCTGGCCAACTACCTGGTCCGCGAAATCCAGGACGTGTACCGACTGCAGGGCGTGAAGATCAACGACAAGCACATTGAAGTGATCATCCGCCAGATGCTGCGCAAGGTCGAAATCGCCCACACCGGCGACACGGCCCTGCTGCGCGGCGAGCAGCTGGACCGTTCGCGCGTCACCGACGTGAACGAGCGCACGGAAGAGCAGGGCAAGATCCCGGCACGCATCGAACCGGTGTTGCTGGGTATCACCAAGGCGTCGCTGGCGACCGAATCGTTCATCTCCGCGGCCTCCTTCCAGGAGACCACCCGCGTGCTGACCGAAGCGGCCGTGCGCGGTCTGAAGGACGATCTGCGTGGCTTGAAGGAGAACGTCATCGTCGGCCGGCTCATCCCGGCGGGTACGGGCTCGTTCTATCACTCGCGTCGTCGTCGTCGCGACAGCGGCACCGGTCGTGGCTTCATGGACATGGGTGGCGGCGGAGTGGATACCGAGGAGTCGGTGTCCGACGAGGCCGCGTCGGCAGATTGACGATATTTGAACGGCTGGGGCTCCGGAGCGGCCAAAAACCCGCTCCGGAGCCGTGTTGCAGCGGTCTAAGCCGTTGACACTGCAGGGTCACATTCCTACAATCCCGCGCCTTTGATTAGGCCGGCGTACTTCGATTCTTCGCCCGCCAGTCACCCGAATTTACTTAGGCCGCCTTTAGCGAAAGCTGGGCGGCTTCGTGTTCTCTTTAGGAATCATTAGGTTATGGCCAGTATCAGTCAGCTCGTTCGCAAGCCGCGTACTTCGCCGAATTACAAGACGAAGGTGCCGGCGCTCGCTGCCTGCCCGCAGAAGCGCGGAGTCTGCACGCGCGTCTACACGACGACGCCGAAAAAGCCGAACTCGGCGCTGCGCAAAGTGGCCAAGGTGCGCCTGACCAACGGCTTCGAAGTCATCAGCTACATCGGTGGCGAAGGCCATAACCTGCAGGAACACTCGGTGGTGCTGATCCGCGGCGGTCGTGTGAAAGACCTCCCGGGCGTGCGCTATCACACGGTGCGCGGCACCCTCGACTGCGCGGGCGTGAACGACCGCCGTCAGGGCCGTTCGAAGTACGGCGCGAAGCGCCCGAAGAAATAACCGGCGCCACTCCATCATTGCGCGCGCTGAACGCGCGCTCAACAGAACATCGAAGGTAGTACCCCATGTCTCGCAGAGCCTCGGCCCCGACCCGCACGATTCTTCCCGACCCGCGCTTCAACAGCCTGCTGCTGGCCAAGTTCGTCAACATGGTCATGGAGCGTGGCAAGAAGTCGGTCGCGGAAAAGATCGTGTATGGCGCCGTCGATCGCATCAGCGAGAAGACCGGCAAGGCCAGCGAGCAGTCGATCGAGCTGCTGACGCAGGCGCTGGACAACGTCAAGCCGACCGTCGAGGTGAAGAGCCGCCGCGTCGGTGGCGCTACCTACCAGGTGCCCGTTGAAGTTCGCTCGGCTCGCCGCCAGACATTGGCCATGCGCTGGCTGATCGAAGCCGCCTCCTCGCGCAGCGAAAAGTCGATGGCGCAACGCCTCGCCGCCGAGCTGCTGGATGCTTCTGAGAACCGCGGCTCGGCCGTGCGCAAGCGTGAAGACACGCACCGTATGGCGGAAGCGAACAAAGCGTTCGCTCACTACCGCTGGTAAGAGTGGAGTGCGATCGATGAACGTCGCACCCCGCGGCTCATCTTTCGCAAACCTCAAGAGACCCCATGGCACGCACCACGCCCATAGAACGCTATCGGAACATCGGCATCTCTGCCCACATTGACGCGGGCAAGACGACGACGACCGAGCGCATTCTTTTTTACACGGGCGTCTCTCACAAAATCGGTGAAGTGCACGACGGCGCGGCCGTCATGGACTACATGGAACAGGAGCAGGAGCGCGGCATCACCATCACCGCCGCCGCCACCACCTGTTTCTGGAAGGGGATGGAGAACAACTTCCCCGAGCATCGCATCAACATCATCGACACCCCGGGCCACGTCGACTTCACCATCGAAGTCGAGCGCAGCCTGCGCGTGCTCGACAGCGCCGTCGCCGTGTTCTGCGCGGTGGCCGGCGTGCAGCCGCAGTCCGAAACCGTCTGGCGGCAGATGAACAAATACAAAGTGCCGCGCATCGCGTTCGTCAACAAGATGGACCGCGCCGGCGCCAACTTCCTGCGTTGTGTCGAACAGATCCAGCAGCGCCTGCGCGGCAACCCCGTGCCGATTCAGCTGCCGATCGGCGCCGAAGACAAATTCGTCGGCGTGGTCGATCTGATCCGCATGAAGGAAATCTGGTGGGACGACTCCACCCAGGGCACGCGCTTCGAGCACCGCGAGATTCCTGCGGACATGCAGGAGCAGTGCGAGGAGTGGCGCGCCAAGATGGTCGAGGCGGCGGCCGAGGCCAACGAGACGCTGCTCAACAAATATCTGGAAGAAGGCACGCTCAGCGAAGCCGAGATCAAGCAGGGCCTGCGCGAGCGCTCGATCCGCAACGAGATCGTGGTGTGCATGTGCGGCTCGGCGTTCAAGAACAAGGGCGTGCAGGCCATGCTCGATGCCATCATCGAGTTCATGCCCTCGCCGGTGGAAATGCCGCCGGTGAAAGGGCTGCTGTCCGATGGCAAAGAAGCCACCCGCAAGGCCAGCGACGACGAGAAGTTCTCGGCGCTCGCCTTCAAGATCCTGAACGATCCGTTCGTCGGCAACCTGACGTTCTTCCGCGTGTACTCCGGCGTGCTCAACTCCGGCGACACCGTCAGCAATCCGGGCAAGGGCAAGAAGGAGCGCATCGGCCGCTTGCTTCAGATGCACGCCAACGAGCGCAACGAGATCAAAGAAGTCCGCGCCGGCGACATCGCCGCGGCGGTGGGCCTGAAAGACGTGATCACGGGCGACACGCTGTGCGACCCGGAGCACGCCATTCAGCTGGAAAAGATGGACTTCCCCGAGCCGGTGATTTCGGTGGCGGTGGAGCCCAAGACGCAGGCCGACCAGGAGAAGATGGGCCTGGCGCTGCAGCGCCTGGCGAAGGAAGATCCTTCGTTCCGGCTGTCGAGCGATCCGGAATCCGGTCAGACCATCATCGCCGGCATGGGCGAGCTGCACCTGGAAATCATCGTCGATCGCATGAAGCGCGAGTTCAAGGTGGAAGCGAACGTCGGCAAGCCGATGGTCGCGTACCGCGAAACCATTCGCGCCGCGGTCCAGCAGGAAGGCAAGTTCGTGCGTCAGTCCGGTGGCCGCGGTCAGTACGGTCACGTGTGGATCAAGCTCGAGCCGAACGAACCCGGCAAGGGCTACGAATTCGTCAATGGCATCGTCGGTGGTGCGATTCCCAAGGAATACATCCCGGCGGTGGACAAGGGCATCCGCGAAGCCACCGCCAACGGCGTGCTGGCCGGATACCCGGTGGTGGACGTGAAAGTCACGTTGTTCGACGGCTCGTATCACGACGTCGACTCCAACGAAATGGCCTTCAAGATCGCAGGCTCCATGGCGTTCAAGGACGCGATGTCCAACGCCAAGCCGGTGATCCTCGAGCCCATCATGAAAGTGGAAGTGGTGACGCCGGAAGATTATTACGGCGACATCGTCGGCGACCTGAACCGCCGTCGCGGTCAGATCGTCGGCATGGAAGACTCCATCTCCGGCAAGGTCGTGACCGCCGAAGTGCCGCTGGCCGAGATGTTCCAGTACTCGACCTCCATGCGCTCGATGAGCCAGGGACGCGCCACGTACACGATGGAGTTCGCCAAGTACATGGAAGTGCCGACCAACGTCGCCAACGTCATTACGAAGAAGACCTGACGATTCGGCTCGCGGGTCGCGAGCTAAACAGACAATCGCAGATATTTGTTAGCAACCAAAGTTTAGATAGAGGAACGCCGCCGTGGCCAAAGAGAAGTTCGAACGCACCAAACCGCACGTGAACGTGGGCACCATCGGTCACGTCGACCATGGCAAGACGACGTTGACGGCCGCTCTGACCAAGGTGATGGCGGAGAAGCACGGCGGCGAGTTCAAGGCGTACGACCAGATCGACAAGGCGCCTGAAGAGCGCGCCCGTGGTATCACGATTGCGACGGCGCACGTGGAGTACACCTCCGATGAGCGTCACTACGCGCACGTGGACTGCCCGGGCCATGCCGACTACGTGAAGAACATGATCACGGGCGCGGCGCAGATGGACGGTGCGATTCTGGTGTGCTCGGCCGCTGACGGCCCGATGCCGCAGACGCGCGAGCACATCCTGCTGGCTCGCCAGGTGGGCGTGCCGTACATCGTGGTGTTCCTGAACAAGGCGGACATGGTGGACGATGCGGAGCTGCTCGAGCTGGTGGAGATGGAAGTGCGCGAGCTGCTGAGCAAGTACGACTTCCCTGGCGACACGACCCCGATCGTGAAGGGTTCGGCGCTGAAGGCGCTGGAAGGCGATCAGAGCCCGATCGGCGTGCCGGCGGTGATCCAGCTGGTGGCGGAGATGGACAAGTACATCCCGGTGCCGGAGCGTGCGATCGATGGAGCGTTCCTGATGCCGGTGGAAGACGTGTTCTCGATCTCCGGCCGCGGCACGGTGGTGACCGGTCGTATCGAGCGCGGCATCGTGAAGGTGAACGACGAAGTGGAGATCGTCGGCATCAAGGCGACGCAGAAGACCACCTGCACGGGCGTGGAAATGTTCCGCAAGCTGCTGGATCAGGGCCAGGCTGGTGACAACGTGGGCGTGCTGTTGCGTGGCACGAAGCGCGAGGAAGTGGAGCGCGGCCAGGTGCTGTGCAAGCCCGGTTCGATCAAGCCGCACACGCAGTTCGAAGCCGAGGTGTACGTGCTGACGAAGGAAGAGGGCGGCCGTCACACGCCGTTCTTCAAGGGTTATCGTCCGCAGTTCTACTTCCGCACGACCGACGTGACGGGCGCGGTGGAGCTGCCGGCGGGCGTGGAAATGGTCATGCCGGGCGACAACATCAAGATGGTGGTGGAGCTGATCGCGCCGATCGCGATGGAAGAAGGCCTGCGCTTCGCCATCCGTGAAGGTGGCAAGACGGTCGGCGCCGGCGTGGTCGCCAAGATCCTCAAGTAATCATTGAAACACGCGGCGGCGGGCCATACCCCGCCCGCCGCTGCGAGAAAGCAAATGGCTACGAATCAAAACATCCGCATCCGCCTGAAAGCGTTCGATCACCGCCTGATCGACAATTCGGCGCGTGAAATCGTCGAGACGGCCAAGCGCACCGGCGCCACCGTCAAGGGCCCGGTGCCGCTGCCGACCAAGATGGAGCGCTTCACGGTGCTGGTCTCCCCGCACGGCGACAAGGACGCGCGCGATCAGTACGAGATCCGCACTCACAAGCGCCTGATGGACATCCTGAACCCGACCGACAAGACGGTGGATGCCCTGATGAAGCTGGAATTGCCGGCTGGCGTGGACGTTCAGATCAAGCTCAACTGAGTCGTTGGTCGATAGGCAGTAGTTGGCTGACAGGGATCAGGGGTTGGTACAGAGGCCGGAAGCTTCTCCTTCCGAACCAACCCCGAACTTCTCAGCCGCCAACTCCTGTCATTGCGCTTGCAAAGTCCGATTACCTGACTATAATTCGCGCCTCTTTTGCGCCGAGGTCTGGCCCTGACGGGGTACCGCTCGAGCGGCATGACCAGCCGATGCTGGTCGTTCCTCTCGAATTCCTGTCGCCGATTCTCACTGCATTGAAAAGTTTGCCGCACGCGGCCAATCGAAGTCGCGGGCGTTGGATCAGCGCGGTGTCGTACCGGAACAGCTACGAGCTGGCTCGGACGGCAACGCCGTAATTAACGAGGAATCACGATGAGCGCTGCCAAGACCCCCGGTCTGGTCGGTCGTAAGGCGGGTATGACGCGTGTCTTCACTGACGCGGGCGAGACCGTGCCGGTGACCGTCATCGAAGCCGTGCCGAACCGCGTTACGCAGGTTCGCACCCTGGAAGCCGATGGCTACCGCGCCGTGCAGGTCGCCGTAGGCGATCGCAAGGCTTCTCACACCAACAAGCCCCTGACCGGCCACTACGCCAAGGTCAAGGTCGCTCCCGGCAAGTCGCTGGTCGAGTTCCGCTTGAACGGTGAAGAGCTCAAAGACGTCGCCGCTGGCGCCGAGCTCAAGGTCGACATGTTCGAAGTGGGCCAGGTCGTGGACGTGACCGGCACCACCATCGGTAAGGGCTTCGCCGGCACCATGAAGCGCCACAATTTCGGCGGTCTGCCGGCCACGCACGGTGTGTCCGTGTCGCATCGTTCGCCGGGCTCCATCGGTCAGCGCCAGACCCCGGGCCGCGTGTTCAAGGGCAAGCGCATGTCCGGCCACATGGGCCAGGTCCGCCGCACCATCGAGAACTTGAGCGTCGTGCGAGTCGACGCCGAGCGCAACCTGATCCTGATCCGCGGCGCCGTTCCGGGCGCACCGGGCAGCCAGGTGATCGTGCGTCCCTCGGTGAAGGCTGCCGCGCAGCTGCGCCGTAAGCGCGTTGCCCCGGCGAAGAAGTAAGAGTAGTCGCCCATGAACCTCAAACTCATCAGCAAAGGCGCTCAGCCGCAGGACGTTCAGGTCTCCGACGCGACGTTCGCGCGCGAGTACAACGAATCCCTGGTGCACCAGATCATCGTCGCCTACATGGCCGCGGGTCGCGCGGGCACCAAAGCCCAGAAGACCAAGGCCGAAGTACGCGGCGGCGGCATCAAGCCGTGGCGTCAGAAGGGCACCGGCCAGGCGCGCGCCGGCTCGATCCGCAGCCCGATCTGGGTCGGAGGCGGTCGTGCGTTCGCGGCCAAGCCGCGCGACTTCTCCCAGAAAGTGAACCGCAAGATGTATCGCGCGGCGCTGCAGGCCATGTTGTCGCAGCTCGCCCGCACCGAGCGCCTGCAGGTGGTCAACGGCATCGAGCTGGAAGCCCCCAAGACCAAGCTGCTGTTGCAGAAGCTCAAGGATCTGAACCTGGGCGACAACGTGCTGGTGCTGGTCGAAGCCTTCGACGAGAAGTTGGAGCTGGCTTCGCGCAACCTGCCGTATGTCGACGTGTTGCCGGTGAGCGCGCTCGATCCGCTGAGCCTCGCTCGTCATGACCAAGTGCTCGCGACGGTTGGCGCCGTTCGCCTGCTCGAAGAGAGGCTCGCATGAGTCAGGAAAAGCTGATGAACGTGCTGCTCGGACCCCATGTGTCCGAGAAGAGCGCGCGTATCGCCGAGACGGCGAATCAATTCGTGTTCCGCGTGCGTCGCGATGCGACCAGCACCGACATCAAGGCCGCGGTCGAACTGATGTTCGAAGTCAAAGTGGCGGATGTGAACGTAGTCAACGTCGGCGGCAAGCAGAAGCGCTTCGGCCAGCGGCTCGGCCGCCGGCAGGACTACAAGAAGGCTTATGTGCGCCTGGCCCCGGGCCAGAGCATCGACCTGACCGGAACGGAGGCCTGATAGGCCCTCGAGGTCTACAGGAAATCAGTCATGGCATTGATCAAGTCCAAACCGACATCGCCGGGCCGGCGCTTCCAGGTCAAGATCTCGCGCGACCACCTGCACAAGGGCGGTCCCGAGCAGTCGCTGGTCGTGCACAAGAATTCGACCGGTGCGCGTAACCACTTCGGCCGCCAGACCGTGCGCCATCAGGGCGGCGGTCACAAGCAGAAGTACCGCGTCATCGACTTCCTGCGCAACAAAGACGGCGTCCAGGGCAAAGTCGAGCGCATCGAATACGATCCGAACCGCACCGCGCACCTGGCGCTCGTGCTGTACAAGGATGGCGAGCGTCGCTACATCATCGCGCCGAAGGACGTCGCCGCTGGCGACGTGATCATGTCGGGCGCGGAAGCCCCGATCAAAGCGGGCAATGCGATGCAGCTGCGTCACATCCCGATCGGCACCACCATTCACTGCGTCGAGCTGAAGCCCGGCAAGGGCGCGCAGATCGCTCGCAGCGCCGGCGGCTCGGCCCAGCTGGCCGCTCGCGAAGGCATGTACGCGACCATTCGCCTGCGCTCCACCGAGATGCGCAAGGTGCACGTCGACTGCCGCGCGACCATCGGTGAAGTTTCTAACGGCGAACACAACCTGCGCAGCTACGGCAAGGCCGGCGCGATCCGTTGGCGCGGCATCCGCCCGACGGTGCGCGGTGTGGTCATGAACCCGGTCGATCACCCGCACGGTGGTGGCGAAGGTAAGTCCGGCCAGGGTAATCCGCATCCGGTGAGCCCGTGGGGTTGGAACACCAAGGGCAAGAAGACGCGTCGTAACAAGCGCACGGCGGGCATGATCATCCGCCGCCGTAACTGAGCTTAAGAGGATCGAACTGTGCCTCGTTCCGTAAAGAAAGGTCCGTTCGTCGACCTGCACCTGGCCAAGAAGGTGCGCGTCGCCGCCGAGAAGAACGATCGTCGCCCGATCAAGACCTGGTCGCGTCGTTCGATGATCCTGCCGGATTTTGTCGGCCTGACGATCGCCGTGCATAACGGCCGCCAGCACATTCCCGTGCTCGTGTCCGAGAACATGGTCGGCCACAAGCTGGGTGAGTTCGCGCCGACCCGGACCTTCAAGGGTCACTCGGGCGACAAGAAGACGGAGAAATAGGTCATGCAAGTCGCTGCGAAGCTCAAGTACGCGCGCATCTCTCCGCAGAAGTGCCGCCTGATTGCCGACATGGTGCGCGGCAAGCCCGTGGGTCTGGCGTTGAACACGCTGAAGTTCACGCCGAAGAAGGGCGCGCGCCTGGTGCTCAAGGTGCTGGAGTCCGCTGTTGCCAACGCGGAGAACAACCTGAGCGCGGACGTAGATGAGTTGAAGGTGCAGACCGTCACTGTCGATACCGCCCCGGTGCTGAAGCGTTTCCATGCGCGCGCCAAGGGCCGCGGCAATCGGATTTGGAAGCGCAACAGTCACATCATCGTGACCGTCGGCGACGGCAAGAGCGAGTAAGTACCATGGGTCAAAAAGTCAATCCGGTCGGCATTCGCCTCGGCATCACCCGTGAGTGGACCTCGAAGTGGTATGCCTCGAGCAAGAACTTCCCGGCGCACGTCTACACCGACTTCCAGGTGCGGGAACTGCTGAAGAAGAAGCTGTCCGAAGCGTCGGTCAGCCGCATTCAGATCGAGCGCGCCGCGCGCAAAGTGAACATCACCATTCACACCGCGCGTCCCGGCATCGTGATCGGCAAGAAGGGCGAAGACATCGAGAAGCTGCGCGGTCAGGTCTCGAAGATGATGAAGATGCCGACCGGCGACGTGCGCATCAACATCGCCGAGATCCGTAAGCCCGAGCTCGACGCCATGCTGGTTGCCGAAGGCATTGCCCAGCAGCTGGAGCGTCGCGTGATGTTCCGTCGCGCCATGAAGCGCGCCGTGACCAACACGATGCGTATCGGCGCGCTCGGCATCAAGGTGCGCGTGGCCGGTCGTTTGAACGGCGCCGAAATCGCTCGCACCGAGCAGTATCGCGAAGGCCGCATTCCGCTGCACACGCTGCGCGCCGACATCGACTACGGCCTGGCAGAAGCCCGCACCAACTACGGCGTCATCGGCGTCAAGGTGTGGATCTTCAAGGGCGAAGTGTTCAACACGCAGGAACAGCCGGCCGAAGCGGCTGACGGTCAGGCCGCTGCCCCCGCGGAAGCGACTGCCTGAGGTAATCGACCATGATGCAACCCAAACGCACCAAGTTCCGCAAGGCGTTCAAGGGCCGCAACGCCGGCCTCGCGCAGAGCGGCAACTACGTCGCCTTCGGTGACTACGGCCTCAAGGCCACCAGCCGTGCGCGCATGACCGCGCGTGAGCTGGAAGCCGCACGTCGCGCCATGACCCGTTACGTGAAGCGTGGCGGTCAGGTGTGGATCCGTGTGTTCCCGGACCTGCCGATCACCAAGAAGCCGCTCGAAGTCCGCATGGGCTCCGGCAAAGGTAACGTCGAGTACTACGTCGCCAAGATCAAGCCCGGCAAGGTGCTGTTCGAGATGGAGGGCGTGTCCGAGTCGATCGCGCGCGAAGCGTTCCGCCTGGCTGCTTCCAAGCTGTCGGTCGATACGCAGTTCGTTACGCGTCAGGTCCGCTAATTCGAGTAACGAGACATGAGCACCGCTAAAGAATTGCGCGCCAAGTCGCCCGCCGATCTGCAGAAAGAGCTGCTGGATCTGCGCCGTGAACAGTTCAACCTCCGCATGGCCCGCGCCACCGGCCAGGCCGCCAAGCCGCACGAGTTCACTCGCGTGCGTCGTGAAATCGCGCGTCTGAAGACCGTGGCCGCCGAACAGCGCCGCGCGGCCGCGAACCAGAGTAAGTAACCATGAGCACCGAGAAGACTGACAAGAAGGCTGCGCGTCAGCTGACCGGCAAGGTCGTCAGCAACAAGATGCAGAAGACCATCACGGTCGCCGTCGAGCGCTACGTGCCGCACCCTGTGTACGGCAAGTATCAGCGTCGCACGACTCAGTTCCTCGCTCATGACGAGAACAACGAAAGCCGTGAAGGCGACACCGTGGCCATCGAAGAGTGCCGGCCGCTGTCGCGTCACAAGTCCTGGCGCCTGGTGAAGATCGTTCAGCGCGCCGTGCGAGTCGAGCCGGTGGAGGCCGCGTCATGATCCAGATGCGCACGCTTTTGAATGCCGCTGACAACAGCGGCGCCCGCAGCCTGATGTGCATCAAGGTGCTCGGTGGCTCCAAGCGTCGTTACGCGACGGTTGGCGACGTCATCAAGGTCAGCATCCGTGACGCCATCCCGCGCGGCAAGGTGAAGAAGGGCGAGGTCTATGACGCCGTGGTGGTGCGCACCAAGTTCGGTGTGCGTCGCGCCGACGGCTCGCTGATCCGTTTCGACGGCAACGCCGCGGTGTTGCTGACCAACAAGCTGGAGCCGGTGGGCACCCGTATTTTCGGACCCGTGACTCGTGAGCTGCGCACCGCGCAGTTCATGAAGATCATCTCGCTGGCCCCGGAAGTTCTTTAAGAGTTGGGTCATGAACAAGATTCGTAAGGGTGACGAAGTCGTCGTGATCACCGGCCGGGACAAGGGCCGGCGTGGCACGGTGACCAAGGTTCTCGAGGGCCGCGTGCTCGTCGAGGGCATCAACATGGTCAAGCGCCACACCAAGCCGAACCCGCAGCGGGGCGCTCAGGGCGGCATCATCGAGAAAGAAGCCTCGATCGATGTGTCCAACGTGGCGCTGTGGAATCCGGTCACGAAGAAGGCCGACCGCGTGGGCATCCGCACGCTTGCCGACGGCAAGAAAGTGCGCTTCTTCAAGTCCAACAAGGAAACCGTCGACGTCCGCTGAAGCGGCGTCGGAGCGGGTCCACACAGGTAACGAAGATGGCAAAGGCAAGACTCGAACAGTATTACCGCGACACGATCGTGGGCCAGCTCAAAGAGAGCTTGGGGCTGGCGAACATCATGGAAGTGCCGAAGATCACCAAGATCACGGTCAACATGGGTGTCGGCGAAGCGGTCGCGGACAAGAAGATCATGGACAACGCCGTCGGCGATCTGACCAAGATCACCGGGCAGAAGCCGCTGGTCACGCGCGCTCGCAAGTCGGTCGCGACCTTCAAGGTGCGCGACGGTCTCGCGATCGGCGCCAAGGTGACGCTGCGCGGCGCGCGCATGTATGAGTTCCTCGATCGTCTGGTGAGCATCGCGATGCCTCGTATCCGCGACTTCCGCGGTGTCAGCGCGCGCTCCTTCGACGGCCAGGGCAACTACAACTTCGGCGTCAAGGAACAGATCATCTTCCCGGAAATCGCATACGACCAGATCGATGCGATCCGCGGCATGGACATCACGATCACCACGACCGCCAAGGACGACAAGTCCGGCCGCGCGTTGCTGGAAGCGTTCAATTTTCCGTTCCGCAAGTAACGGCGGGAGCTAGGTTATGGCCAAGACATCGATGGTCAATCGCGAAGACAAGCGTGCGAAGCTGGTCAAGCGCTACGCGGGAAAGCGCGCGAAGCTGAAAGAGATCATTCGCAAGCCCACGTCCACGCCGGCGGAACGCGAAGCTGCTGTGGCTCAGTTGCAGGCTCTGCCGCGCGACTCGAGCAAGAGCCGCCTGCGTAATCGCTGCGCAATCACCGGTCGGCCGCGCGGTTTCTACCGCAAGTTCGGTCTCGGCCGCACCAAGCTGCGCGAAGCGACCATGCGCGGCGAGATTCCGGGCCTCGGCAAGGCCAGCTGGTAACAGCTGGTACCTCTGGAGCACGCATAAATGAGCATGACGGATCCGATCGCCGACTTCCTGACCCGTATTCGTAACGGGCAGTCTTCTGGCAAAACCGAAATCAACGCGCCCACTTCCAAGGTGAAGGTGGCGATTGCCAAGGTGCTGAAGGACGAAGGCTATATCGAAGACTTTTCCGCGGGCGACGTGGAAGGCAAGCCGACCCTGGCGGTGCAGTTGAAGTACTACCAGGGCCGACCGGTCATCGACCGCCTGGAGCGCATCAGCCGTCCCGGCCTGCGCGTCTACAAGGGCAAGGACGAGCTGCCTTCCGTACTGGGCGGGCTCGGCATCGCCATCGTTTCCACGTCCAAGGGCGTGATGACGGATCGCCAGGCGCGCGCTGCGGGCCACGGCGGCGAAGTCATCTGCATCGTTTCCTAATAGGGACACACAGCAATGTCTCGAGTAGCTAAACAGCCGGTCCCCCTGCCGCAGGGCGTGACCGCCACCATCAGCGCCGATGTCATCAGCATCAAGGGCGCCAAGGGCACGCTGAGCCTGGCGCTCAACGCCAAGCTGGTGAAAGTGGTGCAGGACGCCGCCGCCCTCAAGGTGGAGAAGGCCAACGACGGTCGCGAGGCCGACATGGTCGCGGGCACCACGCGCTCGCACCTGGCGAACATCGTGCAGGGCGTGAGCAAGGGCTACGAGCGCAAGCTCGAACTGGTCGGCGTCGGTTACCGCGCCGCCGCGCAGGGCAAGAACCTGAACCTGACGCTGGGCTTCTCGCACCCGGTGGTCTACACGGCGCCCGAGGGCATCACCATCGAAACGCCGAGCCAGACCGAAATCCTGGTGAAGGGCTTCGACGTGCAGAAGATCGGCCAGGTGTGCGCCGACATCCGCGCGTTCCGTCCGCCGGAGCCGTACAAGGGCAAGGGCGTGCGCTATGCCGGCGAGAAGATCGAACTGAAGGAAGCCAAGAAGAAGTAAACATCGGCGCTGCTGGATCCCGCGCCCGTCGTGTGGACACCAGAGTGCATCGGTTACTTTTTTAGAGATATTTATTCATGAACAAAAATGCTCAACGACTGCGCCGTGCGATTCGTGCGCGCGCCAAGATCCGCGAACTGAAGGTTCTGCGGTTGTCGGTGCATCGCACGTCACAGCACATCTACGCGCAGATCTTCGACACCGAGTCGAAGGTGCTGGCGCAGGCTTCGACCCTGCAGAAGGACGTGCGCGAAGGCTTGACAGGCACTGGCAATGCGACCGCCGCTGCCGCCGTCGGCAAGGCGATCGCCGAGCGCGCCAAGGCGAAGGGCATCACCAAGGTGGCCTTCGATCGTTCCGGCTTCAAGTTCCACGGTCGTATCAAGGCGCTGGCGGATGCGGCGCGTGAAAACGGTCTGGAATTCTAAGAGAGACACAGCATGGCCAGAGTTGAAAAGAACCAGGCGGGCGACGAGTACATCGAGAAGCTCGTTGCGGTGAACCGCGTCGCCAAAGTCGTCAAGGGCGGCCGCCAGTTCGGCTTCACCGCGCTGACGGTGGTCGGCGACGGCCGCGGCAAGGTCGGCTTCGGTTACGGCAAGGCGCGTGAAGTGCCGGTCGCGATTCAGAAGGCGATGCAGGCCGCTCGCAAGAACCTCTCGACCGTGTCGCTGAAGAACGCGACGCTGCACTACGCGGTGTCCGGCCGTCACGGCGCGACTCGCGTGCACATGCAGCCGGCCGCCGACGGTACGGGCTTGATCGCGGGCGGCGGCATGCGCGCCGTGTTCGAGTGCGCCGGCGTGCGTAACGTGCTCGCCAAGAGCTACGGCTCGCGCAACCCGATCAACATCGTGCGCGCCACGATGAATGCGTTGAACAGCGCGCAGTCGCCCGATGACATCGCGGCGAAGCGCGGCAAGCGCGTCGAAGAGATCCTGGGCCAGTAAGCCCGGCGATCAATCACGCGAACTAAATTAGGAAGTCGTCATGGCAACCAACAAGGGCTACAAGGTCACGCTCGTGAAGAGCTACTTCGGCCAGCTCAAGGCTCATCGCGCCACCGTGCGTGGCCTGGGTCTGCGCCGCATTCGTGACACCGTGACCGTGGCGGACACGCCGGAGATTCGCGGCATGCTGCGCGCATCCGGCCACCTGCTGAAAGTTGAAGAGCTGAAGGGCTAACGATCATGCGCCTCAATGAAATGTCGCCCGCTCCGGGCAGCAAGAAGCCCCGCCTCCGCGTGGGCCGTGGCGCCTCCGCCGGTCAGGGCAAGACCTGCGGCCGTGGCGTGAAGGGTCAGCGCGCGCGTAAGGGCGGCTACCACAAGGTCGGCTTCGAAGGCGGTCAGATGCCTTTGCAGCGCCGCCTGCCGAAGTTCGGCTTCCGCTCCAAGATCGCTCCGACGGTTGCCGAAGTGCGCCTGTCGGAGCTTGCAAAGGTGAAAGCCGACGTCATTGATCTGGATGCGCTGAAGGCGGCCAACGTGGTTCCGGCCACGTCGCAGCGCGCGCGCATCGTGTCTTCGGGCGGCATCGACCGCGCCGTGACCATCAAGGGCGTGCACCTGACCAAGGGCGCCAAGGCGGCGGTCGAAGCTGCCGGCGGCAAGATCGAAGCGGTCGAGGCTGCGGCCAAGTAAGCGGCCGCCGACCCTTCCAGGCATGAACCCAGTACGACAAGGACTCCGTGGCCACTAAACCCGCCACCGCTGCGTCTCTGTCCGCCTTCGGCGAGATGACCCGCTTCGCAGAGCTGCGACAGCGGTTGTTCTTCTTGCTGGGTGCGTTGATCGTGTATCGCATCGGCACGTTCATTCCGGCTCCGGGCATCGACCCGGTGGCGCTCGCGCGCTTCTTCGAGCAGCAGCAGGGCACCATCCTGGACATCTTCAACATGTTCTCGGGTGGCGCGCTCGAGCGGTTGTCGATCTTCGCGCTGGGTGTCATGCCGTACATCTCGGCCTCCATCATCATCCAGATGATGGCGGTGGTGGTGCCGTCGCTGGCGGCGATCAAGAAGGAAGGCGAGTCGGGCCGTCGCAAGCTGACGCAGTACACGCGCTACGGCACGGTGCTGCTGGCGGCAGTGCAGGGCGCTTCCGCGGCGATCGCGTTCCAGAACCAGGGCGTGGTGTTGCAGCCGGGCCCGCAGTTCGTGTTCGTGGCGACCATGACGTTGATCGCCGGCACCATGTTCCTGATGTGGCTGGGTGAGCAGATCACCGAGCGCGGTCTGGGCAACGGTATCTCGATGATCATTCTGGCCGGCATCGTCGCGGGTCTGCCCGCGGCCATCGGCGGCACGCTCGAGTTGGCCCGCACCGGTGAGCTCAACCCGGCGCTGGCGCTGATCCTGTTCGTGATGGTGATCGCGGTGACGGCGTTCGTGGTGTACGTGGAGCGCGGCCAGCGCCGCATCCAGGTGAACTACGCGAAGCGTCAGCAGGGCCGTCGGCTGTACGCGGGCCAGAGCACGCACCTGCCGTTCAAGCTGAACATGTCGGGTGTGATTCCGCCGATCTTCGCCTCGAGCCTGCTGTTGTTCCCGGCGACCATCGCCAGCTGGGGCGGTCAGTCGGGCAGCTTCAGCTGGCTGCAGAACGTGTCCGCGGCGCTGACCCCGGGTCAGCCGGCTCACATGATCCTGTACGGCGGTCTGATCATTTTCTTCTGCTTCTTCTACACCGCGCTGGTGTTCAACTCGCGCGAAACGGCGGAGAACCTGAAGAAGTCGGGCGCCTTCATTCCGGGTATCCGTCCGGGTCAGCAGACCGGCGAGTACATCGACAAGGTGCTGACGCGGCTGACGGTGTGGGGCGCGCTGTACGTGACCATCGTCTGCTTGCTGCCGGAGTTCCTGATCTCGCGCTTCAGCGTGCCGTTCTACTTCGGTGGCACCTCGCTGCTGATCATGGTGGTGGTGATCATGGACTTCCAGGCGCAGGTTGCGGCACATCTGATGTCGCACCAGTACGAAGGCCTGATGAAGAAGGCCAACCTGCGCGGCTACAACCGCCCAGGCTCGACGACATAAATTGATTGTGCGGGCGCCTGGGGCGATCCGCGGGAGTGAGTCATGAAGGTCCGTGCATCCGTCAAGAAGATCTGCAAGAACTGCAAGGTCGTGCGCCGCCGCCGCGTGGTGTACGTAATCTGCTCCGACGCGCGTCATAAGCAGCGTCAGGGTTGATAGACGGCGCAGTGCCAGTCTTCAAAGCATTGAGTTACAGGCGTTTTTAGTTTAAAGTTCCGCGCTTTTCGTCGCGGGGAGTAGTCCGCAGATGGCTCGCATCGCCGGCATCAACATTCCGATGAACAAGCATGTGTGGGTTGGCCTCACGCATATCTATGGCATCGGCCGTACCCAGGCATTCAAAGCCTGCGAAACCGCAGGCGTCAAGTCGAACACGCTGGTGAAGAACCTCACCGACGCGGAAGTGGCCGCGCTGCGTTCGGCCATTGGCAAGCTCACGGTCGAAGGAGACCTGCGCCGTGAAGTGTCCATGAACATCAAGCGCCTGATGGATCTCGGTTGCTACCGGGGCATCCGTCATCGTCGCGGCTTGCCGTTGCGCGGTCAGCGTACGCGCACCAACGCCCGCACCCGCAAGGGTCCGCGCAAGGCGGCAGTGAAGATGAACGTCGCGGCCGGCAAGTAACGGCTGAACCAGAGGAATTATGGCTGAGCAGAAACAGGGCGCCAAAGGCGGCCGCAAGAAGGTCAAGAAGCATGTGACCGACGCGATCGCCCACGTGCACGCGTCGTTCAACAACACCATCGTCACGATCACCGATCGTCAGGGCAACACCCTGTCGTGGGCGACGTCCGGTGGCTGTGGTTTCCGTGGCTCGCGTAAGAGCACGCCGTTCGCGGCGCAGGTCGCCGCCGAGAAGGCCGGCACCGCCGCGCAGGAACACGGCGTGAAGATGGTGGAAGTGCGTGTCAAGGGCCCCGGCCCGGGCCGCGAATCCGCCGTCCGTGCGCTCAACGCCTGCGGTCTGAAGATCACCAACATTTCCGACGTCACGCCGATCCCGCACAACGGCTGCCGTCCGCCCAAAAAGCGTCGCGTCTAACGCCTCGCTAAGGAAGTCGCATGGCTCGTTATCTTGGTCCGAAGTGCAAGCTGTCCCGCCGCGAAGGCACCGACTTGTTCTTGAAGAGCGGCGTCAAGTCGCTGGAATCGAAGTGCAAGCTGGAAGTGCCGCCGGGCGGCATCAAGGGTGAGCGTCGTGGTCGTCTGTCGGACTACGGTCTGCAGCTGCGCGAGAAGCAGAAGCTGCGCCGCATGTACGGCGTCCTTGAAAGACAGTTCCGCAATTACTATGTCAAGGCTACTGGCCGGCCGGGCGCCACGGGTTCGACCCTGTTGCAGCTGCTGGAAGGCCGACTCGACAACGTGGTGTATCGCATGGGTTTCGCCGCCACGCGCAGCGAAGCTCGTCAGCTGGTCAGCCACAAGTCGATCACGGTGAACGGCGAAGTGGTCAACATCCCTTCGTACCAGGTCAGCGCGGGCGACGTGATCGCCGTGCGCGAGAAGGCGCAGAAGCAGCTGCGCATTCAGACGGCGTTGCAGATCAAGTCCCAGGTCGGTTTCCCGGCGTGGGTTGAGGTCGATGAAAAGAAATTTACCGGCACGTTCAAGCAGCTGCCCGACCGCGAAGAGATTCTGCCCGAGATCAACGAAAACCTCGTGGTCGAGTTGTATTCGAAGTAATGACGTGTCTGGGGACGGATTTGAAATCCGTTCCCGACGCCTTGATCTATAGGGGACCGCTTTCTTTGCAGTCCCCAACACTTACCTAAACAGGTGAATGGTCCATGCAGGCATCCGTTGGCGAATTCCTGAAGCCTCGTGTCGTCAAAGTGACTCCCACGACCGCCAAGCAGGCGAAAGTCGTGATCGAGCCGTTTGAGCGCGGCTTCGGACACACGCTGGGCAACGCCCTGCGCCGCGTGCTGTTGTCTTCCATGCCGGGCTGCGCGATCACCGAAGCGGAGATCGACGGTGTGCTGCATGAGTACACCAGCATCGAAGGCGTACAGGAAGACGTTGTCGACATTTTGTTGAATCTGAAGCAGGTCGCCATCCGCTTGAACGCGCGTGAAGAGACCGAGCTGCGCCTCCACAAGAAGGGCCCCGGCCCGGTGACCGCCGGCGACATCCAGCTCGATCACGACGTGGAAGTGCTGAACACCGACCTGGTGATCGCCAACCTGACCAAGGCCGGCGAGCTCAACATGACCCTCAAGGTGGAGCGCGGCCGCGGCTATCGTCCGGCCATCCAGCGCGCCACGTTCGAAGAGTCCAGCGGCCCGATCGGCCGTCTGCAGCTCGATGCATCGTTCAGCCCGATCCGTCGCGTCACCTACACGGTCGAGAGCGCGCGCGTCGAACAGCGCACCAACCTCGACAAGCTGATCCTGGACATCGAAACCAACGGCACCATCGACGCGGAAGAAGCGATTCGCCGTGCCGGCTCGATCCTCAAGGATCAGCTGTCGGTGTTCGTCGATCTGCAGGGCCAGGACGAGGGCGCCGCCAAGGCCGCCGAACAGCAGTTCGATCCGATCCTGCTGCGTCCGGTGGACGAGCTCGAGCTCACGGTGCGCAGCGCGAACTGCTTG
This sequence comes from Steroidobacter gossypii, assembly GCF_016801985.1. Lineage (GTDB taxonomy): Bacteria > Pseudomonadota > Gammaproteobacteria > Steroidobacterales > Steroidobacteraceae > Steroidobacter > Steroidobacter gossypii. Next base: position 31,654 of record NZ_JAEVLS010000007.1, read on the forward strand.
AAGGCCGAGAACATCCACTACATCGGCGACCTGGTGCAGCGGACCGAAGTGGAGCTGCTGCGCACGCCGAACCTCGGCAAGAAGTCGCTCACCGAGATCAAGGAAGTGCTCGAGAGCCATGGTCTGTCGCTGGGCATGCGCCTCGACAATTGGCCGCCGGTGAGCCTGAAGCGCGACGACGAGCGCGACGTTATCTAAGTTATTTCAGGCCTGCCGCGGCGGGCCTGAATGTTGTTAAGGACTGAAGAACAATGCGTCATCAACTTTCTGGCCGGCAGCTCAGCCGCAATGCTCCGCATCGCCAGGCGATGCTGCGAAACATGGCAGCCTCGCTGCTGCGTCATGAGACCATCCGCACCACCGTGCCGAAGGCGAAGGAGTTGCGCCGGGTCGTCGAGCCGTTGATCACCCTCGGCAAGGACGACAGCGACGCCAATCGTCGTCGTGCGTTCTCCCTGCTGCGCGATGCCGAAGTCGTCGTCAAGCTGTTCGAGACGCTCGGACCTCGCTTCCAGGCGCGTCCGGGTGGTTACACCCGCATCCTGCGCATGAACCCGCGTCCGGGCGACGCCGCGCCGATGGCGTTGATGCAGTTGCTCGATCAGCCTGCTGCGGCCTCCGAGGACGCCGCTCCTGCCGCCGAGGGCGAAGAGGCCGCCCCGAAGAAGGCTGCCAAGAAAAAGGCCGGCCCGAAGCGCGTGAGCAAGAAGGCCGTGAAGACCGAAGCGGAAAAGGCCGAGAAGAAGGCCAAGGCCGAAAGCAAGGCTGCCGCCAAGGCCAAGAAGGCCGAAGCCGCCGCGACCAAGAAGGCCGCTGCCAAGAAGTCTTCTGCGCCGAAGAAGAAGGCCGGCGCGAAGAAGAAGGCTGCCGCCAAGAAGTGATTTGCGCGCGCTCCGCGGAGCGCGCCGTCGATACGGAAAGGCCCTCTCGTTCGAGAGGGCCTTTTTCATTCGGGCGGGGCCAGACCTTCGGTGTACAGCACTTTGCCTTCCGGCGTCACCAGCACCGCATCGACATCTTCCAATCTGTTGTAGATCTCGATCGCCTTCTCGGGCCCGAGCACGAAGGCCGTTTTCGACAGGCCATCGGTGCGCGTGGCGGTCGGTCCAATGATGGTCGCGCTCCTCACTTTGCTGGCGGAGTGTCCCGTCTTGGGATTGATGATGTGGTGATAACGCACACCGTTCTCGTCGAAGTAGCGCTCGTAATCTCCCGAGGTCGATAGCGCTGCATCTTCCAAAGGAATGCGCGCGATCACTTCGTCTTTCCGATCGGGATGCCGGATGCCCACGACCCATGGCTTACCAAAACGATCGCCGATGATGCGGCTGTCGCCACCGGCCGTGACCAGGGCGTGATCGATGCCTCGCGCCTGAAGCACGGCGATGCCGCGATCCACGGCGTGACCTTTGCCGATGCCCCCCAAATCAATGCGCACGCCCGGCCGTGCGAAATGCACGGTGCCGTTCTTGCGATCCAGCTCGACGTGCCGATAGTTGATTCCCGGCAGCGCGGCGGCGATCTGTTTCTCATCGGGCCGCACGTGTTTGCGGAAGTCGTACATGTAACCGACGCTCGCGTAGGTGACATCGAACGCGCCGTCGGTGATGCGTGAGTATTCGAGCGAAGTGCTGAGCAGATCGAACAGCTCCTGCGAGATCTTGATCGGCTCCTGCGCGGCGCGCGCGTTCACGATGGAAAGCTCGCTGGTCGGCTTGTAGGTGCTCATCGCCTGATCGACACGACGCATCTCGGCGAGGACAGCCTCGATGGCGGCGCTGCCTTGCGCCCGGTCGGTGGCCCACAGCTCCACCACGATGCGGGTGCCCATGATCCCGTCTTCGACGCGCTCCATCCATTCAGCGCGCGCGGTTCCCGTTTGCAGCAGCGGGAGCAGGGCGAGTGACAACATCAATAGCGGTTTCATCCGCGCATGTTAGCGCAAAAGAAAGGGCGGCCCGGTTGCCCGGGCCGCCCGATTTGCGTGCTCCTGCGAGAGCCGTCGTTGCTTTAGAACTTGAAGCGAGCGGTCAAACCGTAAGTGCGGGGCGCACCCAGAAACGCGTTATAGGTGGCCGTCTGCGCCGGAGCGTCGAACACCACCTGCACGTACTCCTCGTCGGTGACGTTCAGGGACCAGGCTTCGATCATCCATTTCTCGTCGGCGGCGCCAAAGCCGAGACGCGCGTTGACGATGGTATAGGCGTCCTGGATCTTGGCCGGATCCAGGTTGGAGCCGGTGTTGTACTCGGACAGATACTTCGCTCCGACATTCGCACGCAGCAGCAGGTTGGCGCCGATCGGCTGATCGTAGGTCGCGGACACGCTGCCCGACCACTTGGGCGCGAACGACAACCGATCGTTTTCGCGATTGGCCGCGAATACGCCTGATTCTCCCAAGGTCGTGCCGAAGTCCTCGATCTCCGTTTCGGCGTAGGTCACTCCGCCTTGCAGGCTGAGCTGGTCGAGCGGCGTGTACCACACCAGGTCGACATCGATACCCTGTGACACCACTTGCGGCAGCGAGCGCACCACGAACTGGATGCCGGTGAAGGTGTTCAGCTGGAAGTCCTGATAATCCTGATAGAACACTGCGGTGTTCAACAACAGAGAGTTGTCGGCCAGGTTGGTTTTGATACCCAGCTCGTACGAGTCGACCAGTTCTTCGGCAAAGCTCGTATCCGTGATCACGGATGGCTGCACCGGAGTCAGACGAGTGCGGTCGAGGTTATAACCGCTCGCCTTGTAGCCTCGCGCGTACGACACATACGTCATGACCTGCTCATTGACGCGGAAGGCCAGTTTGGCCGTGCCGCTCAGGTCGTCCTCGTCGATCGACGTCTGGCGCGTGGTGACGCCGGTGTAGGCATGGTCGTTCGCGGTCGAGCAGGCGGTGCCGACGAACGTCGCCAGACCGTTGACCGCGGCCGGCGCCGTCGGGAAGACCGTAAGCTGAGCGGCGATGGAGTTCGGATTGGTCGGCGGCGCGGCGAGGTTTTGCCGGATGCGCGCGCAGCCGAGACCACCGCCCAGGTTGTTGTAGGCCGAATCGAGGTCCTTCTCTTCTTTGGTGTAACGCAAGCCGAGCGTCAACTCCAACTGCTCGGTGAATGCGATGCTGTTGTTGGCGAACAGCGCGTAACTCTTGCCTTCCTGTGCGAAGGTATCCAGCTGGCCCTGGCCGGCCGGATACACCGATCCTTGCGGCACGCCGAGCTGAGCCGCAAGCCAGCCAACGCGAGCCGCCTGCGTGGTGAGTACCGACGGCGCAAAGCGGCTGCTGACGTAGGCTTCGTAGTCGGACCCATAGAGCAGCTGCACGCGCGAGTCGAGATCTTCCGCGGCGAAGAAGCCGCCGATGATCCAGTTCATCTTGCCGGTCTGGCCGGCCAGCCGCAGCTCCTGACTGAGCTGATCGAACTCGGTGAAGTTCGGCCCGCCCGGCTCGCGATAGAAAATGTCGGCGCTTGAATAATCGACGTCCTGGCCATTGACGATTTCCCAGTTTCGCCACGCAGTGATCGAGGTCAGCTCCAGCTCGCCGATATCGAATACCAGCTCGGCGGAGACGCCCTGATCGGTGATCTGCTGGGTGGTGGGACGATTGGAGAAAATGTCGTATTCGAACGGATCGGCGGGAATGCCCACGCCGGTGTCGCTGTCCGACAAGGCGTCGACGCGCAGCGCCGTCGGGCCGGTGTTCATCTGCACGGCTCCGCAACAGTTCTCGTCGCGCTCCGTGTAGTCGGCGATGATGCGCGCCTCGAAGTTGTTGGTGGGTCTGAAGAGCAGCTGACCACGAGCGGTATAGAAGCTGCGATCCCAGTCGTCGTCCTCGGTGCGCGGGCCCTCGCCTCTGCTGACATCGTAATAACCATCGCGCTCGCGCGCCGAAACGAACAAGCGGCCGGCAAGCGTGTCGCCCGCCAGCGGGCCGGTGATCGACGCTGCGCCTTCCAGCGCGCTGAAGTTGCCGGTGGTCAGCTCGACGTTGGAACCAAAGTCGAATTGCGGCCGCTTGGAGATGACGTTGATGACGCCGGCCGAGGTGTTCTTGCCGAACAGCGTGCCCTGTGGGCCTTTCAACACTTCGATGCGCTCGAGCTCGCCCAGATCGCCGAACGCGACGCCATTGCGAGGCCGGTAGACGCCGTCGATCACCACGCCGACCGAAGATTCGAGGCCCGGATTGTCACCCACCGTGCCGATGCCACGGATGCGCGCGGTCGTGCTCGCTTCGCTGGATGTTGAAGTGACAGTCAGGCCCGGCGCCAGAATGGCGAGATCCTTGATGTCTCTGACGCCGGTGTCCTGCAACAGCTGCTCGGACACCGCGGTCACCACGATCGGCACGTCCTGCAAGCTCTGTTCACGCTTCTGCGCAGTCACGATGATGGTATCGATGGTGCGCGAGTCCTGGGGCTCCGTGGCTTGCTGCCCGAACGCGGGCACGGTCATCAGAGCCAATGCACCCACCACTGCTCGGCGCAGCAGCACACTTCGATCGTTCATGGATCCCCCTTGTTTAGATCCAGATGCTTAGAGCCAATTTAGAGAACTTGTCATGGCGGGGCTGTGAGGCCCGCAGCTGATAGCCCAGCACCCGAAGCGTACTGAGTTCAGCGCGCCAGCGGAAGAGATTTCGCATAAAAGCAACGGCCGCCAAGGGCCCGAAATGATTCAAACATGGGCGTTGCGGGCGGGATATTCGGAGAATGCGGCGTGCGGTCCGGGCTAGTCCCGAGGCGCGGGAGGAACTTGTTGCGACCTGCAGCACTGAGCTGTTGTTCGTCGACAACGAGTCGGGGATGATGCGCGGCTCGGGTGTGAGAAGCAAAGTCTGGTAGCGAGCATGGCGACCGAACAATTTGATGTCGTGATCATTGGCAGCGGCCCGGCCGGCGAGGGAGCCGCAATGACGGCCGCCAAGAATCATCGCAGTGTGGCCATCGTCGAGCGCTACGCCGAGGTCGGCGGTGGGTGCACGCACTGGGGCACCATCCCCAGCAAGGCCCTGCGCCACGCGGTTCAGATCCTGCACGACCTGCGGCGCAATCCCTTGCTCCGGGAGTTTCGCGAGGCCTCGCGTTTGAGCTATCCGCAGTTGCTGGCGTCGGCCACCAAAGTGGTCGAGGCGCAGGTGGCCAGCCGCCGACGGTTCTATGAACGCAATCGGGTGCCGGTCTTCTTCGGCGAAGCGAGCTTTGTGGATGCAAACACGCTGGAGGTGCAACCGTCGACCGGCAAGCCCACCCGTCTGACGGCCAAGCACATCGTGATCGCCGCCGGCTCGCGTCCCTACCATCCACCGGAAGTGGACTTCGGGCACGAGCGAGTTCGAGACAGCGATTCCATTCTGCGCTACGGACAGCATCCATTCTCCGTGACCATCTATGGGGCGGGAGTGATTGGTTGTGAGTACGCCTCGATCTTCGTGAACTTAGGCGCGAAGGTGACCTTGGTCAATACTCAGGACCGGTTGTTGTCGTTTCTCGACGATGAGATCACCGAGGCTTTGTCATATCACCTGCGCGAGCAGGGCTGCGTGATCCGGCACAACGAGCAATTCAAGGAACTGCAAGCGCGCGAGCGCGACGTGGTGGTGCATCTCGCGTCCGGCCGCAAGATCAAGTCGGACCTGCTGCTGTGGGCCAACGGCCGCACCGGCAATTCAGACAAGCTGCAGCTGGAGCGCGTCGCTCTCAAAGCCAACAGTCGCGGCCAGATCGAGGTGAACCAGCATTACCAGACGGCGGTGCCGAACATCTATGCGGTCGGCGATATCGTCGGGCCGCCGGCGCTGGCAAGCGCGGCGTATGTGCAAGGCTCGCACGCTGTACTACACATGCTCGATCCGAACATCCCGCCTCACAGCACCGCGACCATTCCGAGCGGCATCTACACGATCCCGGAGATTTCCTCGATCGGACGTAGCGAGCGCGAACTGCAGGAGGCCAAAGTGCCCTACGAAGTGGGTCACTGCGCGTTCAAAAATCTGGCGCGCGCGCAGATGACGGACGAACGCGTCGGCATGCTGAAGATCATTTTCCATGCCGAGACCATGGAGGTGCTGGGCGTGCATTGTTTCGGCGATCGCGCCTCGGAGATCGTGCACATTGGCCAGACGGTGATGGCGAGCTCGAACAACGATATCCGTTATTTCACCCAGACCACGTTCAACTATCCGACCATGGCCGAGGCGTATCGCGTGGCTGCATACAACGGCATCAACCGCCTGACGTGACTCCCGCAACAGGTCGTGCCGACGTATTGATTGTCACCTGAGTTGGCGTATCGTCGCGTTGCGCTAACAACTCCAATCGAGGTCGAGAATGAGCATCGTCAAGGAATTCCGGGAATTTGCCGTCAAGGGCAACGTGGTCGACATGGCGGTGGGCATCATCATCGGCGCCGCCTTCGGCAAGATCGTGAGCTCCCTGGTCAGCGACGTGGTGACGCCGCCGCTGGGCTATCTGATCGGCGGCGTGGATTTCACCCAGCTCGCCGTCAACTTGCCGGCCCTCCAGGACGGCGCGGAGCCGGTGACCATTCGCTATGGTGTGTTCCTGCAGGCGACGTTCGACTTTCTGATCGTCGCGTTTGCCATTTTCCTGTTGGTGAAGCTGATCAATCGCCTGCGTCGAGCCGAGGAGGCCAAGCCGACTGCTCCCCCGGCGCCGCCCCGTCAGGAAGTGCTGCTGGAAGAGATCCGGGATCTGTTGAAACAGCAGCGTTGAGATGGCTCGGTGGCGGGGGGGGGGGGGGGGGGGGGGCCCCCCCCCCCCCCCCCCCCCCCACGAACGGGGAGGCGAACCCCCCCCCCCG
>NZ_JAEVLS010000008.1 GCF_016801985.1 Steroidobacter gossypii
TTTCAACCCGCTGCGTTTCTGTGGGTGGGTGGGGCGGGATGGTGGGGGGCTCCGACGCTGCGCGCGCCGAACGGATCTAGTTCGCGTTAGCGAACGCCGGACGGGTCAGATTCTCCGGTTCGTCCGACGTACAAACGACATCGTCTTCCACGCGAACGCCGCCGTACGGTTTGAACCGCTCCACCTGCTGCCAGTTGATCTGCTTGCCAAGCGGCGACGTGCGCGCTTTATCCAAGAGCTGATCGATGAAATACAACCCGGGCTCTATCGTAACCACGAAGCCCGGCTCGAGCGTGCGCGTAAGTCGCAAGTACGGGTGTCCCGGCGGGCGCGCCTTCTGCTTGCCATCCGGGCTGACCGTGAAGCCCGCGACGTCGTGAACTTGCAGGCCGAGCAGATGACCGATGCCGTGCGGGAAGAACACGCTGCTCAGTCCGCTGGCCAGGGCCTCCTCCGGCGAGGCAGTGATGACATCGAAGTCGCGCAGAATCTTCGCGATGCGCCGATGGGCGCTCAGATGTATCTCGGCGTAATCGACGCCAGCGCGAACTTCCGAGCACAGGCCTAGCTGCTGCTCGTCCATCGCCTTGATCATCGCGGCGTAGTCGTCGTCACGCTGCGAGTAGGTGCGAGTGATGTCGACTGCATAACCATGCAACTGCGCACCGGCATCGATCAGGAATGAGCGCATCTCGGCGGGTGGAGTGCGTTCCAGATTCTGATAATGCAGTACCGCCGTGTTGGCGTTGAGACACACGATGTTGGGATAAGGCAGCTCGTTCTCGGTCTGTCCCGACGCGCTGATATATGCCATCTGGATCTCGTATTCGGATGCGCCACTGCGAAACGCAGCTTCCGCAGCTTTGTGCGCGCGGGCGGCAGTACGAGATGCGCGCCGCATGCATTCAACTTCGTATTCAGTCTTGAACGCGCGTACGTAATGCAAGCGATGCATCAGCGGCTCAGGATTGCGACCGGTGAAACCCCAGTCGGTAAATTCTTCGCGCCACTCGCCGATGAATGCACAGCGCGTGAGCCCGGCGAGATGCGCCTTGGCTTCCGACGCTTCGCGGATGATCTTGATATCGAATGCGTCGGTCCAGAAATCGTTCGGCACCTCGGGCGGCTTGTACCAATAGTCCGCCGGCTGCAGGAAGATCAGCTGCAAGCGCTGTCCCGGTCGATACACGATCCAGCAATCGGCGGCCTCGGCGAGCGGCGTCCACCAGCGGAAGTGCGGATTCGGTTTGAACGGGTAGGGCTGGTCGTCGAGGAACTGCATGTGCTGAGCGCCGGCATAGATGGCCAGCGCGTCGAAGCCGGTCGCGGCCAGCGCCTCGTCGGTGTGGCGGCGCTGGATGTCCAGGTGCGCGGCGTACAAGGGTTGCAGGGAGGCGTTCGATTGAGCGTTCATGAGCGTTGTTCCGAGGCGGCGTGGGCTATTCGGTCACGTTGATTTCAAGCGAGGCCCACGGAATCCCGTCGGGCGCATCGCTCGCATGGTAACTGGCCACACAGCGCCCTGTCGCGGCGGGCAGCATGCGCCCGAGCGCGCCCGTGAGCAGAATCTGTCCCCGCTCGATCCGCCAGCCTTGCTCGAGCATCTTGTTCACCAGCCACAGCGCCGCGCGCCATTGATCGCCGAGCGAATCGGTACCCTTGCCGGTGAACATCTGTTTGCCGTTGCAGGCGAGCTTCACGTCGACGGCGTTTGGATCGCGCTGTCGAGGTGGAATGAACTCGCCGACGATGTAACTCGCCGCCGCGACATTGGTGGCGACGATGTCGATCGCATCGAGCGTCTGCGGCTGCGAGTAGTCGAGATTGGGCAGCTCGATTGCCGCCGCGATGCCGTCGATGTGAGCACGCAGCGCTGCGACATCGGGGAGCGGCTCTTCGATCGGAGTGCCGATGCGCATGGCGATCTCGACTTCGACGTGAAGTCCACGCAGCTCGCGCAGACTCACAGTGTCCGACGATTGCAACGCCCCTTCTTTGAACAGCACACCTGCAACCGCACTGTCTGTTTTGAAGCGCGCTTGCGCCGGTGGTGAAGTGAGGCCTGCTTTGAAGCCTGCTGGATTCGCGTTGTGCAATTTTGCGCGCACGCTGCGCGTTTGCACGCGATACGCTTCTGCAATTGTCAATGTTTCGTCAATGTTGGGCAGCGTGCGCTGCTCGCGCCACGATGTCACTATTTCGTCAACGATGCGTTGCTGCGGCAGACTGCAGCCGCTCAGCACGAGACAGATCAATGACATCGGCGCAAGCACGCGCGCGACACTGGTTTTCACGGGAGTTGCTGACATGTCTTTACGCGGCGACGTTGTTACTGGCATGGCTCGCGAGTGTTTCAAACGTAGGTGAAACATCTTAGACTGCGCCCGCTGCATAGGAATGGTGGCGCGAGCCATCAGACTGTTGCTGTCCATCAACCTATCATCACACTGGGGTGATCGTTCACATGAACATCAAAATGATTCTCGCTGCTTTGGCTCTGTCGCTGTCGCTCGCCGCTTGCGCCAAGAAGGAAGAAGCTCCGGCTGAAGCCGCTCAGGAATCTGCCGCCGAGGCTTCTGACGCCGCCGCTGCTGCTGGCGATGCCGCTGCCTCCGCTGGCGAAGCTGCCACCGACGCGGCCGCTGCCGCCGGTGACGCCGCTGCCGCCGCCGGCGAAGCTGCTGCCGACAGCGCCACGGCTCCTGCCGGTGAGACGCCTCCGGCTCAGTAATCGAGCTTGGCGAGTTTGGGAGCGGATTCCAATCTGTTCCCACCAGCACCGGGCGGGTACATCCCGCCCGGTTGCTTTGAGGGGTTTACTGCAGGCACGCGCGCGGGGATCACCGATATCGGCGCCTGCCGTTTCGCAGTAACGTAGTCGTCGATTCTCGAGTTGCGATTCATCAGTCGGAGGTGGCAAGGGAATCGCCAGCAAGCCGTGCCTGTCAGCATTCGCGATGCATTGAAATCTCCCCGCGACCGCCAATGGATCCAGGCTCAGTATCCTGCGTACCTGGAAGACCTGTCGCAGATGAGCATGAACACCGGCGTATTCCCCGCCACCAGCGAGGTGCAGGCGGAGCTCATGGCCCGGTGGTTCGCCGATGACAGCTCCTATCCGCTCATCATCCTCAAGGACGAGCAGCCCGCCGGCTTCGCTCTGGTCAGCCGCCCGCCGCGCAACCGCCGCGATCAGATCGACTTCCACCTGGCCGAATTCTTTATCACCACCCGCTCGCGCCGCTTGGGCATCGGCCGCGACGCCGCTCAGCTGATCTTCAACCGCTTCGCCGGCACTTGGGAGATCACCGAGTTCGTACACAACAAAGGCGCGGTAAGTTTCTGGCGCGCCATTCTGATGGAATACACCGGCGGTAAATTCACCGAGCGCGTCGCCCACGGCGAAGTGCATCAAACGTTCACTTCGGCGAACCGTCAGCGATCGCGCTGAACTGGCCCTATTCCAGCTCTGACCAGCCGCTGGCGTCGTAGGGATCCTTGCCCCTGACGACGAACTGCGTCTGGATGACGAACGCCTGCGGTTTCTGAGCCGTGAATTGCCAGGGCACGATGGAAACGTAGAAGGGATCGTCGCGCCCGTCGGTGACGATGGGTTTGTTGTTCAGGTACGGATTGACGCACCCGGCGATTTCCTCGCACACGATTCGCGGCACTTCGGCGTTGGGCGTGAACGTTTCGGATACTTGCAGATTGCCGCTTGCATTGCGTTCCTTTACCAGCAGCACCGAGCGACTGCCGACGTATTTGCTGGCCGTGGTGCCTCCGGCGATGGCGCGCGAAGAATGGTCCGCAACCGACGCAGCGATGCCATGGTCCGAGACGATGACGATCTTGGTGTTGTCGTAGACGCCCGAGCTCTTCAGAAAATCCAGGTAATCCGCGACGGCAAGCAACGAGCAGCGGGCGGCTACATAATGCTGCAAGGTAAGCAGATGGTTGAAGCCACGGCGTTGCAGTTCTTCTTTGGAGACTTCGTAAGGCTCGCTCCGCGGCAGGCAATCTTCGCCCATGTAAACGGGTTGATGCGGCAGCAGGTTGGAAATGAAGTTGAAGTTGGATTGCTCGGCGCTGGTCGACGATATCTCCGCGAAACTCTGCAGCTGCGCCCACTCCCGGAAGGTCGTGGCAGCCGATTGATCCATGAATGGCCGCCACGGGCCTCTCTCGTACAGCACTGCCTTCAATGCATACGGCGCGCTGCGCATCGAGCCGAGCAGGACCAGCAGATCCGCATAGTTGGCCATGGCGAGATCGTTGAGGCCGAAACCCAACTGTTCGGCGCGGGACTTCACGCCCGACATCGGCACGTGACTGCACGTCACGCCCTCGATCTGCAGCGAGCGGCAATCGCCTTCCAGAGTGAATCCCATCCCGCGCGGCCCGACCATGTTTACGCGATAGCCATGCCTGGCGAAGTTGTAAGGCAGGATCGAGAAAGCTTCGGCGGACAACTTGCTGAGCGGTTGATGCCGCGTGTTCATCTCCAACGGTGTGTAGTCATAGCCGCCGAGCATGGGATGGACGCCGGCGATGGAGTTGTAGCCTGCCGCGATGGTGCGTGGATACCAGGTGAAGCCGCTGAGCCGCTGATTCAGATCGGGATGGTCTTGCAAAATCGATTCGACGAACGAGCCCATGAACCGATCCAGAAACACGATCAGAACGTTGGGCTCGGTCCGCGAAAACTGTAACGGGCGCTCCGAGGCGACCAGGCCGCCTTCAGCTCCGCCAGCCTCGCCGACGCGATCCGTGCTGATCCTGGCGGCGACGACGATGGCCAGAGAAAGCTTGACCAGCACGATCCCGATGAGAAATTGACGCGCCTTGAAACGCAGCAGTGCCCAGCACAAGGCGGGCGTGATGAGCAGAATGAGCGCGCCATCGAATACCGCTCGCCAGCGGATCGTGGCAGTGGATTGTGGAACTTGTTCCAGCGTCAGCCCCGCCATGGCGGGATATCCCAGCGGCGCCGCGTAGGTATAGATGATTGTCAGCACCAGCGCGGTCAAGGCGAGCACGGTGAGCAATGTGCGCATTCTCGCTGTGAACGCCAGCATGTACAGCATGGCCGCGACATAGACCATCAACATGGCATCGCGCGCATTGACCGAGACCAGGTAGCCGAGATGCAGATTCAGCTCGCCGGGCGAGGTGAGAAACGTCGTGATGGGCACGACCAGCAGGATCAACGCCGACATCGCAGCGACCGACAGCAGGTAAAGCGGCAAGCGCATCCGGCCCAAGGCGTCCGTGAGGCGCGTCAGTCCATCTCCGTACATGCCGACAGTTCCAATCGCTGCCGCAACGGCCACACCGAGCAGGACCCCGGGCCTGAAGTCGTACCACAGGGCGGTGATGAGGACGGCGTAGATGGCCAGCATGCCAAGCGCCAGCCGCAGTCCGTCCGGTATGCGCAAACGAGACGAGCTGAGAACGCGAAATATCAGCAGCAGCGTCAACGTGGCGAGCAGAAATACAGGCAGGTCCATGATGTCAACGCTGCGCGGCAAGCCGCTCGAAAGGTAACAACGACAGCCGGCCGTTGGCCGCGAACTTTCTTTGCACGACGTTGCGGACCAGTGAGAACAGGTTGTTCAGGGTCCAGTACAGCGTGAGCGCGGCGGGGCTCCGATATAGCAGCACCAGGAACAGGGCCGCGAGCAGCCATGCCTGCAGGCGTTTGCCGCGATCTTCTACGTAGTAGTAAACGGACGCCGCATTGATGGCTGTCATCAGCAGCGGCAGCACGTTCACGCCGCCCAGCAGGCCATCGGGGCGACTCAGATCGGCAATCGGACCGAACGGCGCACCGACCAGGACTTCGAGGCCGGAAAGAAAGCGATACACCGTGAGGAACACCACGATCTGTACCAGCAAGTCGGCCGACCCGAGCACTTCGGAAATCGGATGATAACGATAGTGCCGATACACCGTGCGAATGTAGAAGTACCGCTCGCGACCGCGAAAGTGACGTTTCATGCGCGCGACTTCGCTGGCCACGCGCTGCCGGATGGCGCGCGCCGCCTTCGAGCGTTGTTCCATTTGATAATACAGCGGCAACAGCGCCAGATTGAGCAGCACGCTGAATGCGATGAGCTGCAGACCTGGCTGCGGCAGGATCCAGACCGACCCATAGATCAGCAACAACGGCTGCAGCAAGACCTGGTCGAGAACTTCGAGCATCAAGGAGCTCCTTGCGCGCCCAAGCCTTCCGGCACGGCGGAGTATCCGAAGCGACGCTTGGCGGGCGAGGCATTGGCGCGCTCGCGCACCAGAATCTCCGAGATCTGTTCGGCTGCGACTCGGCTCGCGGCGCCGAAGTTATAGACGAGCTGAGCACGAACCTCGGCGAGTCGCGCTGGCGAGTGATTCGCGAGCGCCTGACCAATGTGAGTGCAGATGTTGTTGATCTCGGACGGAGGCACCGGCACGATGAACTCGCGGCAGCGATCCTTCAGCTCGCTATCGCCTCCGAGCAGATCGCCTTCGGTTCCGCCCACGATGCGCCGCTGATCGATGATCAACACCGGTCGCTCGTAAATGAAGGCGAATTCATGAGCGATGCCTGAAATATCGCTCAACAGCACATGAGCCTTGGCCATCGACTCTACGGGTGTGCGGGTCGTGTCGACGTGCACACCGTGCACGGCCAGAACTCTGGCGTAGAGCTCGGGCTGCGACACCTTCATCTGAGGGTGCGGCCGCACGATGACGCGATACTGCCGGGCGATGGTTTCGATGAAATCCACGCCGAACGATTCGAACATGCTGAACGGTCCCCAACTCGGCGCTACCAACACGATCGTGTCACCGTCCGGGGGCGGCGCGACCTGGCGACTCTTCAGCAATTCTTCGTAGTGGGGCAGGCCGGTTGCGTAGAGCTGCTTGGCGGGTAGCCCGCGAATGGCCTCGATCTTGCGGATATTTTCCTTGAGGATCTCGCCGCAGCACAGGACCGAGTCGTAAAAGTCGTACGCGTACGGGCGCACGTAGCGCGATTCGCCCAACGCATGCTGCACGATCGAATAATGTTTCACCCTGGGCGAGCGTCGAAATGTCATCACATCCAGCTGCGGAGTGGTGGTGATGAGCACGTTGGCTTCGACATTGTTCAGATACGCATAGCCAACCATGCCCGCCGCAATGGCTCGATGGGTGACCTGCGGCGGCAACGGTTCGAACGAACTGTCGCGTTCGTACATGGTGAAGAACGTCGGCTCGACGCCGCGCGCAACCAGCTCTTTCAGCACCGGCAGGAAAGTGATCTCGTAGCGAGGATCTTCGCAGTGGATGGCCAGATCGCAGCGCTGGTCCTTGTGACGGATGCGGAAGATCGCTTCGAGCACGCGGTAGTACAGGCCGCGCACACCGAAATAGATGGAGACCACGAGGCCGGAGACGACATAGAAGAGCGCGCTGCCGGTGCCCGGGTCGATGTATGCAGCCGCCGGTGCGGCATGCGCCAGCAGCCACAGTCCGATCGGCCAGAGCTTCGCAGGTCCATCCGCTCGGCGCATCATCTGGTCCGCCGCGCTTCGAAATAGAACTGTTTGGTGCCGAACGCCGATTCCAGTTCGTCCGGATAGATGCGATCCACCGCGGTGACCTGGTGATGCCGCGACAGCAGCGCGATGGTTTCAGGGAGCGTTCGATAGTTGGACGCGTAACCGTCCTTGACGACCCGTTCGGCCTGCGGCTGCAACGTGCAAGTCGAGCGCACCCACACGATCGGTGCTGTCAATCGAGCGAACAGAGCATCGACCACGGCGTCGTCGAAAACGTACTGGATGACGCCCGCGACAATGGCGGCGTCTACCTCCGGCAATTCGCCGGGCTGGGCGATGTCGAACACCGCAGTGTGAATGCGCGGATCGATGTCTCGCAGCAGATCGGCCGCGATGTCGTAACCGTGGAATTCTTCGAAATCGGTCAGACGCAGCAAACATTCCAGCAACGAGCCGTCGCCGCAGCCCAAGTCGAGCAGGCGTTTGCCCGCGACTTTGGCCAGGCGCGGCACCAGGTAGTTGAGCTCGTAGATGCGACGCTTGCGCGTGAACGCAAACGGGTATTCCGTCTGTGCTTTCCAGAAGTCCGAGGCGGTTTGCGTACTCATGCTGTGAGGGCGCTCGGTGATTCGTTGGCTCCGCGCCATTCGTCGCACACGTACACGCCAGATGCGTAGAAGCGGATCTGGCCGCTCGAAATGCTGCGCTCGAGATAGGCGGTCAAGTCGAATGGCTCGCTGGACATCAGGCTGGCCAGCGGAATGGGCAGCCGGATCACGCTCTGGGGCACGCGATGAAACGTTTCGCCGTTGGGAATGAGTTTGCCGCTCTCGGCCGCGGCGCGGATGTCTTCGGGGCTGCGACGCGGGAACTCCACCGGTTCACCGACCTCTCGCGCGAATTCCGACAGCCGTGTGACCGTTCCGTTGTTGACGAAGTGTACGTTGCCGAGCAGATCGACTTCGGAGTAGTCGTAGACGACGCAGGGCACGGCTTGGGCTCCGAGGCGGCGCAGGGCTTCGAAACGATTGGCGCCGTCGATGACGATCATTTCACGCACCACGGAGATCGGATTGAAGAAGGTGCGATCGGCGCGGATCTTGGCAATCAGCCGTTCGACCTTGGCTTCTTCGTGAGCTTCGAAGCGCTTCAGCTGCTCGATCGGCACCATGCGCAGTCGATCGCGCAGGAACTGCTCGTCACGCCGACGCGAGCGTTCGACTCGTTTGCGGATTTCGGTAGTGGAGATCCCCTGCGTGCGCGGCAGCAGCACCAGACGGATGCCATGGTCGCGCAGGAAGTTCAGCGCTGGCGTGCGATCGGCCGAGAACAGCCAGTCGTCGCCTTGCACGACAATGTCCGGTCGCAGGGCGGCGTAGTTGGGACGCTGGTCCACGTCGGTGTAATGAATGACTTCGGCGACGAAGGGCAGCGAGCGGATCTGGGCATCGCGCTCCTCGAGGGTGAGGATGGGCCGCGCGCCCTTGGTTTCCTCCACGCCCTGGTCGCTCATGATGCCGACCGTCAGCTCGCCCAGTGCGGCCGCCTGGGTCAGGATGTTCAGATGCCCGCGATGAAGGATGTCGAATACGCCAGTGGTGTAAACGCGCACGTGAGCTATCTCGCTTGGACCGATTCGACCGGGAGTGCGGCCGCTTATCGGCGGTATTAAGTCATAACGCCGCCGGATTCGGTGTGAGGGAGGTCACATGCGCCAAGCGCTTCGCTGCGCGGCCTAGGCTCTTTTGCGCACCGCCGGTTGCTTCTTCTTGTCCAGGATGGGCTTCAGATACTTGCCCGTGTACGAGCCCTTCACCTGAGCGATCTGTTCGGGGGTGCCGGTGGCGACAATGGTGCCGCCGCCGCCGCCGCCTTCGGGGCCGAGGTCGATGATCCAGTCGGCGGTTTTGATGACGTCGAGGTTGTGCTCGATCACGACGATGGTGTTGCCTTCATCGCGCAGGCGATGCAGGACGCCGAGCAGCTGTTCGATGTCGAAGAAGTGCAGGCCGGTGGTGGGCTCGTCGAGGATATACAGCGTGCGGCCGGTGGAACGCTTGGAAAGCTCCTTGGCGAGCTTCACGCGCTGCGCTTCGCCGCCGGAAAGGGTCGTGGCGTTCTGGCCGAGGCGGATATAGGACAGGCCCACGTCCATCAAGGTCTGCAGCTTGGGTGCGATGACCGGCGCGTGGCGAAAGAACTCCAACGCGTCTTCGACCGTCATCTCCAGCACTTCGCTGATGTTCTTGCCCTTGTAACGAATCTCCAGGGTCTCGCGGTTGTAGCGCTTGCCCTTGCAAACATCGCACGGCACGTACACGTCCGGCAGGAAGTGCATCTCCACCTTGATGACGCCGTCGCCCTGGCAGGCCTCGCAGCGACCGCCCTTTACATTGAAGCTGAAGCGCCCGGCTTCGTAGCCGCGCGAACGTGCTTCCGGCACGCCGGCGAAGATCTCGCGAATCGGCGTGAACAATCCCGTGTAGGTGGCAGGGTTGGAACGGGGCGTACGACCGATGGGGCTTTGATCGATATCGATGACGCGATCGATATTGTCCAGGCCTTCGATGCCGTCGCTCGGCGCGGGATCGGTGGACGCATCGTTGAGTTGCCGCGCGACGAATTGATACAGCGTGTCGTTCACCAGCGTCGACTTGCCCGAGCCGGAGACGCCCGTCACGCACGTCATCACGCCCAGCGGAATGTCGACCGTTACGCCTTTCAAGTTGTTACCGCGCGCATTGACGATGCGGAGATAGCGATCGTCCTGCACCGGTGTCCGCACGGCGGGAACCGCAATCTCGCGCTTGCCGGAGAGATATTGCCCGGTGATCGATTCCGGGTTCGCGGCGATTTCTTGTGGCGAGCCTTGCGCGATCACCAGACCGCCGTGCACGCCTGCGCCGGGGCCAAGATCGACCACGTGATCGGCGTGACGAATCGCATCTTCGTCGTGCTCGACGACCAGCACGGTGTTGCCCAGGTCGCGCAGCCGATTCAACGTGAGCAGCAGGCGATCGTTGTCGCGCTGATGCAGGCCGATGGAAGGCTCATCGAGAATATACATACAGCCGACCAGGCCCGAGCCGATCTGGCTCGCCAGTCGAATGCGTTGCGCTTCGCCGCCCGACAAAGTATCGGCGCTGCGATCCAACGTCAGATAGTCGAGGCCGACGTCGCTGAGAAAGCGCAGCCGCTCGCCAATCTCCTTGACGATCTTGCCGGCGATCTCGCCGCGCCAGCCTTCGAGCTTCAAATCGGCGCTGAAGCTCAAAGCATCTCCAACGGCCAGCCGCGCCAGATCCGGCAAGCTGCGCTCTGCGACAAACACGTGGCGCGCGGCCCGATTGAGCCGTGTGCCTTGGCACTCGGGGCAGGGCTGATTGCTGAGATATTTGGAAAGCTCTTCCCGCACGGCCACCGACTCGGTCTCGCGATAGCGCCGTTCCAGGTTCGGAATCACGCCTTCCCACTTGTGCGCGCGACGCAAGGTGCCGCCGTTGGCATTGACGTATTTGAAATCGATCTTCTCTTCGCCACTGCCGTACAGCACGATTTTCCGCACCTTGGCGGACAGGTCCTGCCACTGCTCTTCGACATCGAACTTGTAGTGCTTGGCCAGCGACTGCATCAGCGCGAAGTAATAAGCGTTGCGGCGATCCCAACCGCGAATCGCGCCACCGGCCAATGACAGATTCGGATGGTGGACCACGCGCGAGGGATCGAAGAACTGTTGCACGCCCAAGCCGGAGCAGGTGGGGCAGGCGCCCGCCGGGTTGTTGAAGGAAAACAGCTTCGGCTCGAGGTCGGCGATGGCGTAGCCGCAGATGGTGCATGCGAACTTGTCGGAGAACACCAGCTCTTCACGTGTCGGATCGTCCATGAAGGAGATGCGCGCCACGCCGTCCGCCATGCGCAACGCGGTTTCGAACGATTCCGCGAGACGCTGCGCCACATCGGATCGCACTTTCAAACGGTCGACCACCGCATCGATGCTGTGTTTCTTCTTGGGATCGAGTTTAGGTACGGCGTCCAGCTCGACCACGTGACCGTCGACGCGAGCGCGCACGAAACCCTGGGCGCGCAGTTGTTCGAACACCTGTGCGTGCTCGCCTTTGCGATCGTCAATCAGTGGCGCCAGCAGCAGCACCGGCGTTCCCTCGGGAAGACGCATCACCTGATCGACCATCTGACTCACCGTCTGGGCGGAAAGATCGGTGCCGTGATCCGGGCAGCGCGGCGTACCGACGCGCGCAAACAGCAGACGCAGGTGATCGTAAATCTCCGTTACCGTGCCGACGGTCGAGCGCGGGTTGTGAGATGTCGACTTTTGCTCGATGGCGATGGCCGGCGACAGGCCCTCGATGGAATCGATGTCGGGCTTTTCCATCATCGACAGGAATTGCCGCGCGTACGCCGACAGCGATTCGACATAGCGCCGCTGGCCCTCGGCATAGATGGTGTCGAACGCCAGCGACGACTTGCCCGAGCCCGACAGGCCGGTGAATACGATCAACTGATCCCGCGGCAACTCGAGATCGATGTTGCGCAAGTTGTGAGTGCGGGCGCCGCGGATGACGATGGAAGGCATGGGTACCGTACGTGGCGTCGAATGGGGACCGTTCAATATACGAGGCCGGGGAACTTCGGCGCAAAACCTGGTCATCTTCAGGCAGGGATTCCCGCCCATCCGGGCGGATCGGCGGCAGCCGGCCAAGCACGAATCGGCCGGCGGCGGGACGCTGAATAACTGGAGGTTAGGCTCACGAAGATTGTTCGCGAAGGCCGCGCCGGCTGTTTACAATCGCCGCCTTCACTGAATTCGAGGTTCGCTAGTCATGGCGCGCGGTATCAACAAAGTCATTTTGGTGGGCAATCTGGGAGCGGACCCGGACACGCGCTACATGCCCAGCGGCAAGGCCGTGACCAACATCCGCATCGCCACCTCCGAGTCCTGGAAGGACAAGCAGACCGGCGATCAGCAGGAGCGCACCGAGTGGCATGCCGTCGTGCTCTACGACAAGCTGGGCGAAATCGCGGC
This sequence comes from Steroidobacter gossypii, assembly GCF_016801985.1. Taxonomy (GTDB): domain Bacteria; phylum Pseudomonadota; class Gammaproteobacteria; order Steroidobacterales; family Steroidobacteraceae; genus Steroidobacter; species Steroidobacter gossypii. Next base: position 12,568 of record NZ_JAEVLS010000008.1, read on the forward strand.
CGAATACCTGCGCAAGGGCTCGCAGGTGTACATCGAAGGCTCGCTGCGCACCCGCAAGTGGCAGGACAAGGAAGGCAAGGACCGTTACACCACCGAGATCATCGCGCAGAACATGCAGATGCTCGGCGGTCGCGGCGGCGGCGGTGGTGGGGGTGGTGGCGGCTACGGCGGCGACGACGAGCAGCCACGTCGCGCTCCGTCCCGGCCCGCCCAGAGCGAGCGTTCCGCGCCTCCGCCGGCCGATGACGGCGGTTTCGACGACGACATCCCGTTCTAAGCCCTGGCGAGCGGCCGCTGCGAACGGCTGGAGCCCGCCAGCATCTGACAAAAGCTGGTGGGTTGAACGTAATCGCTTGAATTCGTAAAGCATTGCCCCATTTACGGGCGAAGATCCCGAGGTTCGCCGGTGGAAAAGGCCGGGCGCGGACCTTATCCTTATTGGTCTCCAGCAATCGCGCGTCTGTCCGCTCTCCCAACCCAATGCCTCGCGTCTTTATCCGCACTTTCGGCTGCCAGATGAATGAGTACGACTCCGCCCGGATGGTGGACGTGCTGCGCGAGGCCGAAGGGTACGAACTCACTGAAGATCCGGCGCAGGCCGACCTGCTGCTGCTCAACACCTGCTCGGTGCGCGAAAAGGCGCAGGAGAAGGTGTTCTCCCAGCTGGGCGGCTGGAAGCAGCTGAAAAAGGCCAATCCCGGCCTGCTGATCGGCGTGGGCGGGTGCGTGGCCAGCCAGGAAGGCGACGGCATCACCAAGCGCGCGCCCTATGTGGACCTGGTGTTCGGCCCACAGACCCTGCACCGCTTGCCGGACATGATTCGCGAGATCCGCTCGGCCGGCCGCTCTGTGGTCGACGTGACCTTCCCGGAGATCGAGAAGTTCGACCATTTGCCGGCGCCGCGCGCCGAGGGCGCGACGGCGTTCGTGTCGATCATGGAGGGCTGCAGCAAGTACTGCACCTTCTGCGTCGTCCCCTACACGCGCGGCGAGGAAGTCAGCCGGCCGTTCGAGTCGGTAATGGACGAGATCCGCGCGCTAGCCGACCAGGGCGTGAAAGAAATCAACCTGCTGGGTCAGAACGTCAACGCCTATAACGGGCCGATGGACGATGGAACGCCTTGCGATCTCGGCACGTTGATTTATTGCGTGGCCGATGTGCCCGGCATCGAGCGCATCCGCTTCACGACATCACACCCGGTCGAGTTCAAGGACTCGCTGATCGAGGCTTATCGGGACGTGCCGCAGCTCGCGAACTATCTGCATCTTCCTGTGCAAGCGGGCTCGGATCGCATTCTCGCCGCGATGAAGCGCGGCTACACCGCTCTCGAGTACAAGCAGAAGATCCGCAAGCTGCGCGCGGTGCGCCCCGACATCAGCATCTCCTCGGATTTCATCGTCGGGTTCCCCGGCGAGACCGAGCGCGATTTCGAAGCCACCATGAACCTGATCGCGGAGGTGGGCTTCGATCAATCCTTCAGCTTCATCTACAGCCGTCGCCCCGGCACGCCGGCGGCGTCGCTGCCGGACGATGTCACTCAGGAAGAGAAACACCAGCGGCTGGAGATCCTGCAAGCACGCATCAACAGCCAAGCCATGGAGATCAGTCGCCGCATGGTCGGCAGCGTGCAGCGCGTGCTGGTCGAGCGGCCCGCGAAGAAGGACGCGAGGCAACTGGCCGGCAGGACCGAGAACATGCGCTGGGTCAATTTCGATGGCCCGCACTCGCTCATCAATCAGTTCGCCGACGTGCTGATCACCGAAGCCATGCCGAATTCGCTGCGTGGCCGCCTGGTGGGCGCTGGCGTTGCTTCTTCCATCCCAGCCGCGGCGGAGCTGGCCGTGGCTGCCCAATGAGTTCGCGTGAGACCGGGCGTGGCACGGCTTTGAACGCAGCATCTCCAGCAACGCGCGAGCTCGCGTTCGAGCCAGTGGACAACAACCGGCTCGCCAATTTCGTCGGTCCCATGGACGAGAACCTGCGTCACGTCGAGCAGCGGCTCAAGGTGCAGGTGAATCGCCGTGGCGGCCATCTGGAGGTGTCCGGCAACGCCGCGGCGGCCAACGCAGCCGAGCGCGTGCTGCGACGTTTGTTCGAGCTGTCGTCAAAAGAAGCAATCACACCGGAACGTGTGCACCTGGCGGTGCAGGAGGCAGGGATGGAAGAAACAACAACAGCGCCAGTCCTGGTCGCGCCCCGTCCGTCGGACGAGGTGACGATCCACACCCAACGCGGCGGCATCCGCGGGCGGGGTCCGAATCAAAGACAGTATCTGCACAACATCCATACCAACGACCTGACCTTCGGCATCGGTCCGGCCGGCACCGGCAAGACCTATCTCGCCGTGGCGTGCGCGGTCGAGGCGCTGCAGACGGATCGTGTCCGGCGGATCGTGCTGGTGCGGCCGGCGGTGGAAGCGGGCGAGCGCCTCGGCTTTCTGCCGGGCGATATCGGCCAGAAAGTGGATCCCTATCTGCGCCCCATGTACGACGCGCTGTACGACATGATGGGCTTCGATCGTGTGGCGCGCGCCATCGAACGTCAGGTGATCGAGATCGCGCCGCTGGCGTTCATGCGCGGCCGTTCTCTCAACGACTCCTTCATCATTCTCGACGAAGCGCAGAACACGTCGGTCGAGCAGATGAAAATGTTTCTGACGCGCATGGGGTTCGGCTCCAAGGCCGTGGTCACCGGCGACATCACTCAGACCGACCTGCCCAGGCAGCAGCTATCGGGTCTGAAGCACGTGATGAACGTGCTGCCGGGCGTCGACGGCGTGGCGTTCAGTTATTTCACCTCGCGTGACGTGGTCCGGCATCCGCTGGTGCAGCGGATCGTGCAGGCGTATGAAAGCAAAACCGCCGCCGCGCCGGACCGACCTGGAGGCGATGGAGCTTGAAATTGGCCGTGACCGTGCAAATGGCAAGTTCGCGTCGCGGCGTACCGCATGCCCGAAGTCTGAATCGGTGGGCGCAGGCTGCCTGCGCCCACCATGCCCCTCGCGGTGAGGGACAGCTTGCCCTGACCATCCGCGTGGTCGGCGCCGCCGAGAGCCGCCGCCTCAATCGCACCTGGCGGAGCAAAGACAAACCCACCAACGTCCTGTCGTTCCCCGCCGCGCCGCTGGCGCCGGGAGACAAGGGCGTGCCCTCGCGATTTTTTGCCAAAGACTTTGCAGAGCTCGGCGATCTCGCCATCTGCGCGCCGGTGGTGGCGCGTGAGGCGCGAGAGCAGGGCAAACCGGCGCAGGCGCACTGGGCCCACATGGTGGTCCACGGCGTCCTGCATTTGTTGGGCTTCGATCACGAGAACGATCGGGACGCCAGCGTGATGGAAGCCCGTGAAGTGAAGATTCTGGCGCTACTTGGATATGACAACCCGTATGCCTGAAGAGCACAGTCATCACGCCGGCAGCTGGCTGCGACGGATCACCGGCTCGCTGAGCGGCGAGCCGCGCGACCTGGAAGACCTGAATGAAGTGCTCGGTCAGGCGCGCGAGCGGGGCATCATCGACCCGGACGCGCACGCGATGTTCGAAGGCGTGTTGCGCGTGGTCGAGCTGCAGGTGCGCGACATCATGGTGCCGCGCTCGCAGATGATCATCGTCAATCGCGACGATCCCCCGGAGGCCATCCTGCCCATGGTGGTCGAGCACGGCCACTCGCGCTATCCGGTCATCGGCGAGGATCGCGATCAGATCGTCGGCATTCTGTTGGCCAAGGATCTGTTGCGCTATTTCGCCGAGGGCACCCGTTCCAATTTCGACATCAAGGAATGTCTGCGGCCGGCAGTGTTCATTCCCGAGAGCAAACGTCTCAACGTGCTGCTCAAGGAATTCCGCGTCAGCCATCATCACATGGCCATCGTGGTCGACGAGTACGGCGGCGTGTCGGGCCTGGTGACCATCGAGGACGTGCTCGAGCAGATCGTCGGCGACATCGGCGACGAATACGACACCGACGACGACCTGGACATCCGCAAGGAAGGCGAGCGGCAGTTCACCGTCAAGGCGCAGACCCGCATCGACGAGTTCAATAGCTACTTCGGTTGCGATTTCAGCGACGAGGAGTTCGACACCATCGGCGGGCTGGCGATCAGCAACCTGGGCCGGCTGCCACGCCGCGGTGAATCTTTTGCGATGGGCGGGCTCGAATTCAAAGTATTGCGCGCCGATCGCCGCCGGCTCGACCTGCTGCGTGTGATCACGCCGCGCGATATCGAGCCCAACGAAGATCAGATCTGAAGCGAAGCGGGGCGACCGGCCCTTGTCATGATCATGACTGCCGCGAGGCCAAGCTCGCTGAAATCGAGCGCCTGCAATGAATACCTCGAAGGGTGAACTGGCGGCCACTCCGTCGCTACTGGACAAAGCGCTCGGCCCGAGCGTGCGTGCGTTCAAATATTACACGCATGCGTCTTTGCCGGTCGGCGCCGGGACCTCGCTCGCGTTCGCGCCATTCAATGTCTGGCCGCTGGCCGTCCTGTGCTTTGCATTTTTATTTCTGGCGTGGGAAGACGCGACGCCGCGGCAGGCTGCCAAGCGCGGTTTTCTGTTTACCGCCGGCACTTACCTTGCCGGGACTTACTGGCTGTATAACAGCATCCACACGATCGGTAATGCGCCGATCTGGTTGACCCTGTTCGTGATGCTGGCGTTGGTCGCCATCATGGCGGCGTACATGGCGTTGCTCGGCTACGCGCTGAAGCGCTGGATTCCAGCGCAGGGCTGGATCCGATGGTTGATGGTGCTGCCGGCGGCCATTGTGCTTCTCGAGTGGTTTCGCGGCTGGTTTCTCAGTGGCTTCCCGTGGCTGGCGCTGGGTTACACACAAACGGACACCTGGCTCGCAGCTTTCGCGCCGGTGGGCGGCGTCTATACTGTCAGTCTCGCTGTGACGTTGTGTGCTGGCGCCGTTACCGCGCTGATCCTCGGCACTAAGAATATTCGCATCGCCGCCGCTGCTGTCGTCGCAGCCACGTGGCTCGTCGGCCTGGCCTTGCATGACAAGGAGTGGACTCGAACGATCGGCGAGCCGGTGAGCGTTGCCATCGTGCAAGGGGCCGTGCCGCAATCCATGAAGTGGGAAGTCGAGCAGCGCGATAAAACCGTGGCGCTCTACAGCGGGCTCACGCGTCAGCATCTAGGCGCCAAGCTGATCATCTGGCCGGAAGCGGCGTTGCCGGGCCTGTCGCACGAATTCACCGACGTGTTGAGTCGCGAGTGGACCGCGGCGCATGCGGCTGGCTCGGCCCTGGTGATGGGCATCGTGCGCTACGACTTCGAGGAGCGGGTGTACTTCAACGCTGTGCTGGCGCTCGACAAGGAACCGCAGTGGTACGCAAAACGTCGCCTGGTGCCGCTCAGCGAATACTTCCCGCCGGTGCCGCAGTGGGTTTCGGATTGGCTGCGAGGCATGGAATTGCCCTACAGCGGCTTCAGAGCAGGCGTCGACAACCCGGATCCGCTGGACGCCGCCGGCCAGAAACTCGCGCTGACGATTTGTTACGAGGACGCCTACGCGTCGGAACAACTGGAAGTGTTGAAGACCGCGACCTTGCTGGTGAATGTGACCAACGACGCTTGGTTCGGCGATTCCACCGCCGCACATCAGCACTTGCAGATCAGCCGCATGCGTGCGCTCGAAGCGGGCCGGCAATTGCTGCGCGCGGCGAACGATGGCATCTCCGCCATCATCAGTTCCAATGGTCGTGTTGAAAAAACCTTTCCTCGCTTCGAACCGGGCGTGCTGACCGGAGAAGTGCAGCCTCGAGTCGGCTTGACGCCTTATGCGAAGGTCGGCAACTGGCCCGTCATCATCGTGAGCTTCCTGTTACTTGCCGCGGGCTTATGGCCTCTGCTCGCGCGCAAGTCCTCTACGTCCAAGCGCTGATGCGCTTATAGCTGGCGTGCCTGGCCCGGCCGCTGTAATAAACGATCCAGATTCGAACGCCGCCCGGGTTCGAGCTCGATAGAGTTTGTATGCAATCTGTTGGGGACGTATGGATTCCAGGATCGATCGATTCGCGGCGCGTGGCGACGCCGATCTGTTGCGGCTGGTGCAAGCTCAACCATTGGCATGGGTGGTCTCCGGCTCTGCCGCCGAAGACAACTTTCGCGCCACGCTGTTACCCATCCTCGCCGAGACCGGGCCCGACGGGCGCATCGGGCGCCTGGTCGGTCATTTCGCGCGTTCCAACGATCAGTTCAAACTGCTGATGCAAGACCCGAAGGCAGTGATGCTGGTACTCGGCACGCACGGTTACATCTCGCCTTCGTGGATGCAGGACAAGACTCAGGCGCCCACCTGGAACTACGCCAGCGTTCAGTTCTTCGTGGACGTGGAATTTTTCGAGCAGCCCGCCGCCATCGAAGCTCATTTGCGAGAGCTGGTGTATACGATGGAAAAGCAGGCGCCGCGCGCAGTTGACACGGTCGCATGGAAGGTCGACGACATGGGCGCGCGCTATGCGTCGTTAGCTCGCGGCGTCATCGGCTTTCGCGCCAATGTCCGCAATGTGCGGGCCAGGTTCAAGCTGGGCCAGGATGAACGCGACGACGTGTTTCGCGACATCATGGCTGGCCTGGCTCACGGCGGCGGCGCCGAGCTACAAAGCTGGATGCGCGACTTCAATCCTGGCCGCGGCTGAAGCCAAAGTCGCCGGAAGATCTAAACCCTGTCCCCCAACCCCGCTGGTCAGTATCATTGGCCGATGTGCCTTTGAACGGTGACGGGGACGAGTGGACAATTTTTTACAGGTCATCCTGCTGGGGATCATCGAAGGCATCACCGAATTCCTGCCCATTTCCAGTACCGGTCATCTCCTGATCGCGCAACACTGGCTGGGGCGACGCTCGGATCTGTTCACGATCGCCATTCAGGCCGGCGCGATCCTGGCGGTGGTGGTGATCTACTGGCGACGGCTGTGGAATCTGAGTGTCAATTTTGCGCAGCCGGAGAATCGCGACTATCTCTACAAGCTGACGTGGGCGTTCCTGATCACCGTGGCGGGCGGTTTCGCAGCCAAGGCCATGGGCCTGGAATTGCCAGAGACAGTGGCGCCGATCGCGTGGGCACTGATCATCGGCGGACTGGTGATCTTCGCTGTCGAAGCGTATGCGGGGCGGCAGCCGCCGCGTGAGCAGTTGACCTGGGGCGTGGCGACCTGGGTCGGCGCGGCGCAGATCCTGGCGGCGGTGTTTCCCGGCACGTCGCGTTCGGCAGCCACGATCTTCGCAGCCATGCTTGCAGGCATGACGTCACGACCGGCCGCCGCCGAGTTCGCATTCCTGGTCGGCATTCCGACCATGTTCGCCGCCACCGCCTATGAGTCGCTGAAAATGTATGAAGCCGGCTCGATGGCGCAGGAAAATTTCGGCGAGCTGGCGCTGGGCTTCGCGGTCTCGGCGGTGGTCGCCTTCGTCGCGGTGAAGTGGCTGCTGCAGTATATCCAGACGCATCGTTTCACCGTGTTCGCCTGGTACCGGATCGCACTGGGCATTGTGTTGCTGGTCGCCGTGTAGAGGACAGTCGATGCCGAACCGCCTCACTCGCTGGATCATTATCGGCCTGGTGCTCGGCATCGCGAGCGGCTATATCGCGTACGCCTATTTCCCGGAGAACAGCGCCGGTTACGCCGAAGCCGCGTCACTGTTGCCCACGGTGTTCCTGCGCCTGATCAAGATGATCATCGCGCCGTTGGTGTTCTCCACCCTGGTGGTCGGCATCGCCAAGATGGGCGACATCGCGACGGTGGGGCGAGTCGGCGGCAAGGCGCTGGCCTGGTTCATCGGCGCCTCGCTGATCTCACTGACCCTGGGCTTGATCCTGGTGCAGATCTTCGAACCGGGCAAAGCCATGCAGTTGCCGATTCCCGAGGCGGATGCGGCTTCGGGCGTGACCACCGAAGGTTTGTCGCTGACCAACTTCATCGCGCACACCATCCCGACCAGCGTTATCGATGCGATGGCGCGCAACGAGATCCTGCAGATCGTGGTGTTCTCGCTGTTCTTCGGCACGGCCATGGCGGCGCTCGGCGAGCGCAGCAAGAGCGTCATCGAGGTGCTCGACGTGGTCGCGCACATCATGCTGAAGGTCACCGGCTACGTGATGAACTTCGCGCCGCTCGCGGTGTTCGGCGCGCTCGCCAGTACGGTGGCCAAGGAAGGTCTGGGCATCATCCGCGTGTACGGCCTGTTCATGGGTGAGTTCTATTTCGCGCTGCTGGTGCTGTGGATCGTGCTCATCGTGTTGGGCGCGGTCGTCATCGGGCCTCGCGTCGTGAATCTGATACGACGTATTCGCGAGCCGGTGATCCTGGCGTTCTCCACCGCGAGCTCCGAAGCCGCGTATCCGAAGACGCTGGAGGAGCTCGAGCGCTTTGGTTGCAGCAACCGCGTGGCCAGCTTCGTGCTGCCGGTGGGCTACTCGTTCAATCTCGACGGCTCCATGATGTATTGCACGTTCGCGGTGATGTTCATTGCGCAGGTGTACGGCATCGAGCTGAGTATCGGGCAGCAGATCGTCATGCTGGCGATCCTGATGCTCACCTCCAAGGGCATCGCGGGCGTGCCGCGTGCATCGCTGGTGGTGATCGCGGCGACCTTGCCGCAGTTCAATATTCCCGAAGCAGGCATGTTGTTGCTGCTCGGGATCGATCATTTCCTCGACATGGGGCGCTCGGCCACCAACGTGGTTGGCAACAGCATCGCGACGGCGGTGGTCTCCAAGTGGGAGGGCGAGTTGCAACCTTCCAATGGCGATGGCGCTGGCGAGCCGATGGTTGCTTCCAGCGAAAGTCGGCTGAGCTGAAGCCGGCGCGTTCGGGGCCGTGCTTCGGCCCCGCGCTGCGCACCCTGGACAATTTGCCCTGGCCATTCCCCCCAGAATGATGGCGCTCACCTGACTTTGGTGATGCTCGCCCGCGGCGCTTCGGGCGTATACTGCAGTTCGCTGTCATGCGCCGTCACTACTTCAAGCTGCTGAGCCTTTGGATCCTCCCGCTGCTCGTCGCGCGGGCGCTGATCCCGGCTGGCTTCATGCTGTCGGTGGAGGCGGGGCGACTGCAGTTCATGTTCTGCCCGTCGGGCGTCGTACAGCCGCTCGGCAAGCGAATGTTTGGCGAGGTGCAGAGCGCAGAGCAGCAGGCGCATGCCGAACATCATCAGGGCATGCATCACGGTGGCGATGCCGATCAAGCGTCGCCTTCGCATTCGCAGGACAATGCGCCTTGTCCGTTCTCGCTGGTGGCTTCGGCCGCCCCTGGTGCGATCGCCTATGTCAGCAACGTTGACGCGACGCCGCGCGACGAACGTTTCGAACTCCCGTCCTCGCCGACCTTTCGAGTCGGCCCGATCCGCACCGATCTCATTCGCGGTCCGCCCAGCCTCTCCTGACATTGCACAAGCGAGGGCGCCCGGACCGGCAGGTTGCGCGGCATAGTTGCTCCTCCTGACCGATCCGTGCCCTCAAGTGTCGTGATTTGAATCACGGCGGCGATGGTCATGGAGTCGATTCATGGACACCCGAACATTTCTGGCGACGGCGGCAATACTGACTGCCGGCGCGCCTGTCTGCGTCTGCGCGCAAGGCGTGGCGACGGACAAACTGATCGATGCAATCACAGTCACCGGCCTGCGCGAGCGGGCAGGCGGCGTCGAAGTGCCCAACACCACGGCGTCGAAGACGGCCGAGGAGTTGCGTGCTCAGAATCTTTTCAACCCCGAGGATGCGCTGAACTATCTGCCCAACATCACCATTCGTAAACGTTACATCGGCGACCGCAACGCCTTGATCGGCGGCCGCAGCTTTTCCACGTTGCAGCCGGCTCGCGGGCTGGTGTTCATGGACGGCTATCTGCTGTCGAATTTCCTCGGTCGCTTCGATGCGCCCCGCTGGAACATGATTGCGCCTGAAGAGATCGAGCGCGTCGATGTGTTGTATGGGCCGTACTCGGCCACGTATCCGGGCAACTCGATTGGCACCACCGTCGCCATCCGCACTCGGCGGCCGGATGACTTCACCATGAGCGTGCGGAGCACCGCCTTCAGCGAGCACTTCGATGAGTATGGTCTGGAGGAAGACTACGACGGCTGGCAGGTGTCCGCGTTCCTCGGCGATCGTTTCGACAACGGCGCCTGGTTCACGCTGGCTGCGAATCGGCAGGACGCGACAGGTCATCCGATGCAGTACTACACGGTCTCGGCGAACTCTGCCGGGGCGTTCCCCACTGTGACAGGCGACGCGACGCCCGTGTCGGGTGTGCGCTTCGATCGCGATCCGCAAGGCCGCCGCCGCGCCGTGTTCGGCGCGAACTCCGGCGCCATCGATCACACCATCCAGGATCAGGTGAAGTTGCGCGGCGGCTATGCAATTACCGACTGGCTCGAGGCGGAAGGTTTCATCGCACTGTGGCGCAATGACACGGAACAAGAGAACCGCACGTTCATGCGTGACGCGGCCGGGAACGAGGTATGGTCGGGCCGAGTGATCGCGGACGGCATCACTTTCAACGTGCCGGCGACCGCGTTCTTGCCCAGTTCACGGGATGAAGAGCATCGGCAGTGGGGCACGACGTTACGAACCACTCGCGGCGAGGGCTGGAACGCATCGCTGGTCTATTCGCGTTACGACATTCTCGAGGACTCGCTCATCGAGGGCTTCCTGGACGTGCCAGCAGACGACGAGACTCGAGCGCTCAACTCCGAGCGTGACGATACCGGTTGGCAAACGTTCGAAATCCAGGGTGTCTACACGCCGGTCGCGGACGACTGGCTGGGAGGCAACCATACATTGGCGCTCGGCTTCCATCGCAACGAATACGAGTTGGCGAATCCGGTGTACGACATCCTCAATGCACAGGTGCCGCAGTTCGTGTACGGCAAGACGCGGCTGCAAGCCTGGTATCTGCAGGATGAATGGCAACTGGCCGAGCAATGGTCGCTGACTCTGGGCGTTCGCTACGAGGACTGGGAGGCGTTCGGCGGCGGGCAACGCATCGGCGCGGACGAAGTGAGCTATCCAGAGCGCAAGGACAGCGCGGTGTCCCCTAAAGCATCGCTTGCCTATGTGCCCAACAGCGAATGGACGCTGCGGCTCAGCGTTGGGCGAGGCGTGCGCTTCCCCACGGTGCCGGAGTTGTTTCAAGGCGCAAGTCGGGCCGGCGTCATCGTGGTCAACGACCCGAACCTGCAGCCCGAACGCTCCGACTCGGTGGATTTCACCGTCGAACATTGGCTGCCGTGGGGCAAGGTACGCGCCACTTTGTTCCAGGACGACGTGCGCGACAGCATCTTCAGTCAGACCAATATCACGGTGACCCCGAATGTCACCAACGTGCAGAACGTCGATCGTGTGCGCACCCGAGGGATCGAGACGGCGTTCAGTATCGCGCTGCCCGGCGTCGAAGCGTTGACGTTCGACGGCAGTCTTGCGTATGCCCGCGCCAGGATTCTCGAGAACGACAACTTTCCAGTCTCGGTGGGCAAGCTCTGGCCACGGATCCCGAAGTGGCGCGGCAATCTGCAAACGATATGGCGGCCCACGGAAGACTGGCTGGCCAGTCTGGGAGTGCGCTACTCGGGCCGGATGTTCGGTCAGCTCGATAACAGCGATATCAACCCCGACACCTATGGCGGCGTGTCGCGATTCACGATGCTGGACGCCCGTGTCGCGTACACGACTGCAAGCAACATCGAGCTGGCTCTCGGAGTGGACAATCTCACCGACGAGCGTGCGTATCAAATGCATCCGTATCCCGGCCGCACTGCTTTCGTGGAAGCGCGCTGGTCGTTCGAGGGCACACCATGATCCGGTCGACTCACAGGTACGGGCGGCGCACGCTGCCAGTGTTTCTTTGTTTGGTGCTGACCCTGCTGACGCAGCCGGTCTTGGCGGCGATGTCACATGGCCGCGCACTGGGAACGACTGCGGCGTTCGATCACCAGAAACGTCTTTGGGTGGTGCGCACCGAGCCTGTCGACAAGAACGCGCACGTGATCCTGCAACGCTCGGACGACGAGGGCGCCACCTGGCAACCAGCCATTCGGGTCACATCGAAGCCGGAGCCGGTGTCGGCCGACGGTGAGAATCGGCCCAAGCTGGCGTTCGGCCCGCGCAATGAAATTTACGTGACCTGGACCTCGCCCACCTCGCAGAGATTCACCGGCGATATTCGTTTTACGCGCTCGCTCGACGGTGGCAAGAGCTGGTCGGCGCCCAGCGTGATTCATCGCGATCGCCAGCTCATCACGCACCGGTTCGAATCGATGCTGGTCGATGGCGCGGGTCGAGTTTGGGTGGCTTGGATCGACAAACGCGATCTCGGCGCGGCTCAAGCGGCAAAGCAGGATTACGCTGGCGCCGCGGTCTACTACGCGTACTCGGACGATCAGGGCGCCACCTGGCGCGGCGATTACAAACTCGTCGATCACAGCTGCGAGTGCTGTCGAATCGCGCTGGCGTTGAATGCGAAAGGGCGCGCGACAGCAATGTGGCGACATGTATTCCCGCCGAACGAACGTGATCACGCATTCGCAGTGCTGCAGCCTGACGGCAAGAACATCGTAGTGGAGCGAGCGACCACCGATCGTTGGAGGATCGACGCTTGTCCGCATCACGGCCCGTCGCTCGCGTTCGCGCCGAACGGTGCGCGGCACGCTGTCTGGTTCAACCAAGTGAAGGGCGAAGGCCGCGCTTTCTATGGACGGCTGACTGGCTCGGATCCCGAAGGAGTGCAGGCGCTTCCGGCTGGCGCCGTGCATGCGGACATTGCGGTGCGAGGAAGCACCGTTGCTATCGCCTGGAAACGTTTCGACGGCACGGCCACGCGCGTCGAATCCTGGCTGTCCAACGATGGTGGTCGCAGTTTCACCGCCGGCCCCTCATTGCAAACGCAAGGTGAATCGGATCAGCCGCGGATGCTGAGCAACGACTCGTCGATGCTGATCGTCTGGCGCACTGCCGATGGCATCGAGGTGGCCAGGCTCGGGGACGCCAAGCGCGATGACGCGATCAAACCCTTCAGCCGCGACACCCTCAGCAAAATCGAACAACGGCACGCGGGCTCGGAGTTCTGGGTGGTGCTATGGGACCTGGAATGCGTCTATTGCATGAAGTCATTGAGCAACCTGGCGGCGGTGCAGAAGCAACGACCCGCCCTCAAGATCGTCACGATCGCGACGGATTCGATCACCGCGCAATCCGAGCTCCGCGAGCGACTGGAGGAACTCGGCGTTCAGTCCGAAGCCTATGCATTCGCAGCAGCGCCCGAGGAGGCGCTGCGCTTCGCCATCGATCCGAAGTGGATGGGCGAGAAGCCTCGCGCATATCGATACGCGACCGACGGTTCACGGATTGCCCTGTCCGGCGTGCTCACCGCCAAAGAATTGGCGGGATCGTGAACTGGGTACTGTTTCGCCGGACATAATGCGACTGTAATCCCTGATTGCAACGCAGAATGTTCGCAGGCATAACGTGCATCCCATTGTTTTCGTTGGATGGATGGCCGGCTCATGACGGCTGCAGCGAGTGGCTCGCCGACCGAGCGCTATCGGCGCGAGCGGCCTCCCGTGAGCCGCGAATGCGGCGAGGAGCTCACACGCATCACGGATGACATCGACGATCCAGTGGTGAAGCTGCGCTATCTGCAGGGCGCGCTGAACAAGGAGGGCGACAAGAGCGCCCTCGTGCAGTTCGTACCCATCCCGCCTGCCCGCCGCGCCTGGTATCGATTGAAAGGCTTGCTGGCGCTCGACGGAGTCGCCGACGAGGCGGTCGCGAATCGCACTCTCGCGGCTCGCAAAACCGCGCGTCGCGTGGTGGTCGGCACCACTGCTGCGGCTCTGTTGTTCGTGCCGGTGCTGGTTGCCATCATCGCTTGGCAAGTCAATAAGTGGAGCAGCGATGCACCCGAGCCCATGGCGTCCACCGTTGGCTCGTCTACAGAGGCGAATGCCACTGCCATCGAATCCGCGACTGCGCCGCTGGCGGTGCAGCCGACGCTGACTGCCGCGCCTGTCGAAGCTGATGTGACTGTGAATCAGGCGCCTGTCGCGGAGCCGCTCGAGGCCGAGGATCTCGGCATCGTGCCGAGCATGTTGTGGCTGGCGGACCGCGGCCCGGACTGGGAGCTGTATAGCAACGGTTTGCGCATCGAGACCGCGTACACCGTGAAGGGCGCGCCGCGTAATTACCGAGTGCATTCGCGCGCCGGTCAGCTGTTGCCGACCCGGCATTCGCGGCCGATTGGCATTCTTTTCCATACGTCCGAAAGCGACTTGTGGCCGCTCGAACCCGACTACGAGAAAGAGTTGCGCAGAGGCTCGGAGGCGCTGCTGCGCTTCGTGAGGCGCGAGCAGGCCTATAACTACCTGATCGATCGCTTCGGTCGCGTGTATCGCGTCGTCGACGACGAGAGCCGCGCCAATCACGCCGGGCATGGCGTGTGGTCCAGAGGCGGTGAGGTTTATCTGGATCTGAATTCGGCGTTCCTGGGCGTATCGTTCGAATCGCGCTGGGAAGGCGGGCGCACGCTGCCGATCACGCGGGCGCAACTGATCGCGGGTCGCAATCTCACACACTACTTGCGGCAGCGATTTTCGATCGCGCCGGAGATGTGCGTGACGCACGGGCTGGTGAGCGTGTCGCCCAAGCGCGGGCTCATCGGATATCACCTGGACTGGGCGCGCGGCTTTCCGTTCGAGGCGTTTGGCTTGCCCGATCTGTATTCGCAAACGCTGCCGAGCGTTTCGCTGTTCGGCTTCAACTACGACAGCGAGTTCCTGCGCACCATGGGCGAGCGCTGGCCCGGCCTGATCGCGGCCGAGCGCCAACTGGCCGACGAGGCGCGTGAGCGCGCGATGTCACTCGATGATTTACGGCGCGAGCGTCAGGCGCAGTATCGCCGCTGGCGCGCCGCCATTCCCACTCCCACTTCGGCAGAGCCGGAGTTGGAGACACCGGCTCCACAGACTGCAGACAGAAGAGGGTAACGCTATGGACGATCGTAACGACCACGGCTCGGAATCGTCGGGCTCCGGCAGCCACACCGGCCAGAGCCAAAGCGGGACCCGCACCCGCATCGGCCTCGATGTGGGCACCAGCAAGGTAGTTTCCGCGCGTGGCGACAACGTCTCGCCGCACACCGAATCGCAGCTCAATGCGTTTTTCGACGTGCCGTACTCGGCGTTGCACGAGCAAGGACTCAAGGCGAATCGCACGCCGTTCTACCGCGAGGACGATCGCTTGATCGTCTACGGCGATGCTTCGGAAAAGTTTGCGCACATCTTCAATGCCAACGTGCGCCGGCCGATGGCCAAGGGAATCCTGAATCCGAGCGAGCCCATGGCCACGCATGTGCTGGAAACGGTGCTCAGCACGCTCGTGCCGGTGTCGCGCAATCCCGGTGAGTTGCTGGCGTTCTCCGTGCCGGCGGCCGCGACCGAGACAGGCCATGAGCTCACGTATCACGAAGAGACCATCAAACGTTATCTGAAAGGCCGCGGTTACACGCCGCTCGCCGTGAACGAAGGTCTCGCGGTGGTGCTGGCGGAGCTCGCGAAGGAAGGCTTCACCGGTATCGGCATCTCCTGTGGCGGCGGCATGTGTAACGTCGCGATCTCGTACCTGTCGATTCCTTCGCTCACCATGAGCCTGGGGCATGGCGGCGACTACATCGATTCTTCCGTGGGTGCCGTGGTCAACGAGCCGGCCACGCGCGTCAAGGCGATCAAGGAGGAGACGCTGGATCTGACCCGCGAGGGTGGCGACAAGATCGACAAGGCGCTGCACATTTACTACGACAAGCTGATCGAGTCGCTGGTGGAAGAGCTGGGGCGCGCCGTGCAAAAAACACAAAAACTGCCGCGCAACGATCAGCCCATGCCCATCGTGCTGGCCGGCGGCACCTCCAAGCCCAACGGCTTCCGGGACCGCTTCGAGAAGGCGTTGCGCCGTCGCTCGTGGCCGTTCCAGATCGGCGAGGTGCGCATGGCCAGCGATCCACTGACAGCCACCGCCCGTGGCGCGTTGGTAGCCGCGCTGGCCGAGCGCTGATTCGAAAAAGAGTTGGGCCGGCGCTTGAACAAAGAACTGCGTCACGCAATTTAGCGTTAGCCTTTAGGGCAATCCCTGAACCCGGTCCGTAGTACGAACGAAGTACGGACCGGGTCACTCTGAGACATTATTGCGCGGAAATCCTGGCGCACCCCTGCTAGGATCCATGGCTCAAGCTTCCGATGGAGTACCGATGACCGATGCCTCGACCACACGCGCGCCGCTGAACTGGCCCGCGATCATCATGTTTTTGATCTCCACCATTCCGGTGGTGACGGTATTTCCGTGGTACGCGGCGACCTTCGGCTTCGACGGCTTCGAATGGGTCAGCTTCTTCGTGCTGTGGGCGCTCAACGGCATGTCCATCACCGCCGGCTATCACCGCCTGTGGGCGCATCGCAGTTACGAGGCCTCCAAGCCACTGCAGATTTTTTACATGCTGTTCGGCGCAATGGCGCTTCAGAACAGCATCCTGGTGTGGGCGTCGTCCCACCGCACTCATCATCGCCATGTCGACGATGTCGACCATGATCCGTACTCGGCGAAGCGCGGCCTGTGGTTCTCGCACCTGGGCTGGATGCTGCGTAACTACGAGAGCGGCAAGCAGGATTTCCGCAACGCCAAGGATCTGGAAGCGAATCCCATTGTGGCTTTTCAGCACAAGTACTACGTGCCGCTGGCCGTGGGCATGAACGTCGGCGTCCCGCTGCTGTTGGGCTGGATGCACGGTGACATCTGGGGCAGCCTGCTGCTGGGCGGCTTCCTGCGCCTGGTGGTGAGCCACCATTGCACGTTCTTCATCAACTCGCTGGCCCACTACTGGGGCAGCCGCCCGTACACCACCGAGAACACCGCCCGCGATAACGGTCTGCTGGCGCTGTTCACCTGGGGCGAGGGCTATCACAACTATCACCACCTGTTTCAGTGGGACTATCGCAACGGCATCCGCTGGTACCAGTGGGATCCGACCAAGTGGCTGATCTCCGCCTGCAAGTTCCTGGGCCTGGCGCGCTCGTTGAAGCGCGTGCCGGAATTCCAGATCCGCCAGGCCCTGGTGCAGCGTCAGCTGCAAAAGGCCGAAGAGAAGCTCGGCCAGCTGCAGGACCACGGCCGCCTGGCTGCGCTCCGCCAGTCGCTCGAGACCGAAGTGCAGCACTACAAGGAAACCCTGGCTCGCTGGGCAGCCCTGCAGCAGCAGCGCGTCGAAGCGGCCAGGAAAGCCGTCATCGACCATATCGAGCACAACGAATTCCTTGCTCGCGTGCGCGAGCTCGAAGAGTCCCTGCGCCAGCAGTACCTTCGCGTTCGCCTGCTCGCCGTTCAGGCCGCGTGAGCAGGCTGTTCGGTTCGTTCCGACAAAGGGCGCCTTCGGGCGCCCTTTTTACTTGGACTTACTGGTGCGGGCCCGGCGCTTTTCGCCACCGTCCTTCCACAGGCGCCCGTCGAATTCGAACGGTTCAGGCTTGGAGATCTTCAGCCGCGGGAAATGCGGATGCTGAGGATTCACAACTGGCCGGGCAGCCAATTGGAACGCCGCTTACGCCCGCAGGCGGCGCCAGCCGATGATCATGCTGGTGATGGAGATGAGCAGGCCGGCGAGGCTCAGTGGTCACATGAGGAGGTCCCAAGGGGGCGGTGTGAGAGCGGAACTCACAGGCTAGAACTCATAGGTGTACGTGATGCCGTAAGTTCTCGGCACTCCCAAGCGCCGCGCAAGGAACGCCCCGCTGCCGTCGTCGAGCTGCGCTTCGACCAGACGCGTTGCATATTCTTCATCGAACACGTTCTGCAGATTGACGCCGACCTGATGGCGATGCGCACTGCCCACGAAACAGCGCGCGGCGAGATTGAGGGTCACATAGTTACCGTAGTTGCGACGGCCAAGCGTGCGCAGCGGCTGATATACGTCGCCCACCCAGTTGACAGTTGCGCTCGCATCCAGCGGCAGCTGCGAAGGAGTGAAGTGCAGCGAGCCTTTGGCATAGCTCACCGGAACGCGCGAGATTTGCAGATCCGACCGTTCGGGACGTGACTCGCTGTAGGTGTAACTGAAGCTGGTCCTGAGGCTACCGGTCACAGGCGCACTGAGCGACGCTTCCAGGCCGCGCACCTCCGTGACGCCAGGAAGATTCTCATAGCGGCCATTGGGGAACGCTTCCGTCGGAGCGCCGATGTCGATCAGGTTGTCGACATCGCGCGCAAACCCGGTGAGCTGCCAGGCAATCGGGCCTTCATCCGATGCGATGCTGCCGCCGACAGAAAGATTCAGGTTCTGGCTTTGCTCCGGCTCCAGGTCGGGGTTGCCCGCGTAATCATCCTCGCCGATGTAGTAAAGCTGCTCGGCGCTGGGCAAAAGGAACGCGGTCGCAACCACGCCTTCGAGATACAACGCGCGGCTGAATGTATATCGCCCGCTCACATTCCACACCGTCGCGTGCTTGCCGCCACTGCCGCGGTTGTAGCGAGCGCCAGCAGCCACACTGACGTTGTCGAACGCATGCTGTGCCGTCCGCACTTCGCCGAACACCGCATGCACCGTTTCGGTCTCGCCAGCAATGGGGAACACGTCGTCGCGCGCTTTGTAGTTCTGGTAGTCGTAGCCGACGTGATAATCGAGCAGTCCGCCCGGCCGCACTTTCATCAGCGCGCTGCCGCCGTAGTCATGAAAGCCCCAGTAAGTTCCGGGGGCGTACACCACCACTTCCTCGCCCGTGAGCGGACGGTTCTGGATGTTGGCGTAAGTCGTGTCCCAATCGTGCAGATAAGCCTTGACCACCAGTTGCACATGCTCGCTCGCGTCGTACGCCAGCTTGACGCTGACGATGTCTTCATCGCGATCGTTATAACTGCGTTTGGTCTTGATGGGCTGGTTGTTGTCGAGCCGCGCATCGGTATGGTGGTAAAGCAGATCGAGCCGCAGCGAGTCGTTGAAGTCCAGGCCGTATTTAAGCCCCACATTGGTGACATCGTAGCCGCGCTCGCGATCGGTGGTGCTGGGTTGGAAGCGGTCGTACTGCCGATAACCGTCGCCTTGGTTCTTCGAGCTGTAGACCACGAACTTGTGTCGGCCGATCGAGCCCCGCGCGTAACCACCGATCTGATAACCGTCGTTGCTGTCGTAATTCACCGCGAGGCTGCCGCCGGCCTGTTCGGAAAAACCCCGAGTCACGATATTGATCGCGCCGGCCACCCCCTGCGTGCCATAGAACAGACTCTCGCCGCCCTTCAGCACTTCGATGCGCTCGATCATGCTGGCTGGCAGCGTATCCGGGCTGGTCTCGTTGAAGATGCGGTTGCTGATGCGCACGCCGTCCACCAGCCACAGCACGTCGCCCGGTCGCGAGCCTTGCAGCGACACGTCCACATAGTCGAACGGGCCGCTGCCGGGTGAGACGAACAGGCCCGGCACCTCGAACTGCAGAGCGGTGCTGGCGTCCACGTAGCCCGCCGCCCGAATGCGATCGGCACTGACGTATTCCACATCGTGACCGTATCGAGCGAGCTCGACCGGCAACGTATCTTCGATGCTGCGAGCCGTGACCAGAATTTCCTCGAGAGGATCCGCCTCTTCGGCGAGCGCGCAGGCGGTCAGGCTGAGCAGCGAAGCTGCGACGAGCGGGCGATACGAGAGCAAAGCGGCGTCCCCGAAGTGGCCGAAGGAGCGAGCCTCTCGGTGACCGACGTGTTACCGCGCGGCGCTTCGGGCTCGGGCAAACTGAGCGGGGACCACAGTAGTGGCCGAAGCGCGCGAACCTCCAGTAATTTACTGTTTCCGATGACGTTACTTAACGTTAAAAACCCTACGATGAGGACCTCATCAGCCACTGACAGGGCGGTCATGACGGCAGTGGACGAGCTGCAGCGACAGGCGGAGCTGTTTCGCGCCAGCGGGCTGCTCGGCAAGCCCGGCGCAATGTCGCGCCTGTTCGAATTTCTGCTGGCGCGTTCACTATCGGGCGAGGCGCCCAAAGAAATCGAGATCGCCTTGCAGGTGTTTGGGAAGAGCGCCAGCTTCGACGTCGCTCAGGACTCGGTGGTCCGCGTTTATGTTCATAAGCTGCGACGGCGGCTGGAGGACTTCGCGACGCGCTCGCTCACGCAATACGACGCTCGCATCACCATCCCCAAGGGTGAATACCGATTGGTGCTGGAGCCGGTCGCGACGCTCGCACCCGCGCCGCCGGTGGTGGAGGTCGCGCCTCCCGTTCAGGTTGCGCCACCCGAGCCGTCGCCGCCACGGCGGCGGTGGTTGAAGCCGGCGCTGGCGGCGCTCGCTGCCTTCGTATGCGGCGCCGTGCTCACGTACGTGCTGACGTTCGATGCTCACGATCGCAATCTGAGCGCGGTCCGCCACAGCGCGATCTGGGAACCGCTGCTGCAAGATGACTTGCCCATCACCGTGGTGGTCGGCGATTACTTCCTGTTGGGCGAAGTGGACGAGGCGAGCAACGTGCAACGCCTGGTGCGCGAGTTCTACATCAACTCCAACCAGGACTTCCTCGATCACGTGCAGCTCAATCCCGAGCAGATGCGTCGCTATCGCAATCTCGACCTCACCTACCTGCCGGCGGCGAGCGCCTTCGCCTTGCAGGACCTCGTGCCGGTGTTGAACGCAGGCAAGCCGGTGCGGGTCACGTTGTTGTCCGAGCTGAATGCGAGCGTGCTGAAGTCCACACACGTTGTGTATGTCGGTTACATCAGCGGCATGGGCATGTTGGGCGACCGAGTGTTCGCGCAGTCACGGCTGGCGCTGGGCGGATCGTTCGATGAGCTGCACGACATTCAGACCGGCACCACTTACGTGAGTACCGCCATGCCCACGGGAAGCGAGGGCGGAGCGTTCCGTGACTTCGGCTACTTTTCGACTTTCGCGGGGCCGAACGGCAATCGCGTGGTCGTTATCTCCGGAACGCGCGACAACGGCGTGATGCATGTGGCTGAAACCCTGTCACATCGCGCCGGCGTCGCGGAGATCGCCAGCAAGGCAGCAGGCGCCGATTCGTTCGAGTCGCTATATGAAATCGACGGCATGGCGCGCGCCGGTCTGAACGCGCGCCTGCTATTCGTGTCCGCGATGAAGAACGACTCGATCTGGTCCGGGGCGCCGTGAATGCCCGGCTAGCGACGGCGGCTCTGCGCGGCTTGTTTAGCCGCCGCCAGCTCCTTCGGATCGAGCACGTTGTTCTTGTCGGTATCGGCGCGATCGAAGATCAACGTCGGTCCGTTGACGAACTCTTCCTTGGTGACTCGGCCATCGCCATCGGCGTCGAACTGGCCGACCACGAAGTCGGCGCCGCCGCTGCGCTGGCGGCGCGCGGCCAGGCGTTTGGGAATATCGCTGCTGTCGATGTGGCCGTCGGAGTTGCGATCGAACTTGGCGAACTGGTCCTGGCGCGCTGCCACGAATTCTTCGCGCGTGATCGAGCCGTCGTTATTGGTATCGGCGCGCT
Organism: Steroidobacter gossypii; assembly: GCF_016801985.1. Classification (GTDB taxonomy): domain Bacteria; phylum Pseudomonadota; class Gammaproteobacteria; order Steroidobacterales; family Steroidobacteraceae; genus Steroidobacter; species Steroidobacter gossypii. The sequence continues at coordinate 34,071 of NZ_JAEVLS010000008.1, forward strand.
CGAATATTCCTTCACCGCGCACCTGCGCCATGGCTGGCGCGCCGAGCAATATCAAGCAAACGGTGGGAAAAAACTTGCGGGACATGTTGCGTTCCTCGAGAGAGTTCGGATTGCGCTGGTTCTCCAGCGTTCACCGAATAACGCAACATGCCCCGCGGGGTTGACGGCTATTTGGAAGTCACCTGCTTCAGCCGCTGGAAATAGCGATCGCGCAGCTCCAGCTGACGCGAGCGCATTTCGATGGCCTTGCCTGCAATCCAGACCTGCTCGGCGACGCTGGTCACATCGAGCGGATCGCCGCTCCACAACACCAGGTCCGCGGCTTGCCCCGGAGCGATCCGGCCGCGACTCGCGCCCAGCCCGAAGATGTCCGCGGCATCGGCGGTCAACGCGGTGATGGCGGCTTCTTTGGGCATGCCGTGAGCGACGGCGTTGCCCGCGGTCTGTCGCACCTTGCGCGCGTTGTGACTATCCTCGAATTGCGAGAATGTGATCTTCACGCCGGCCCTGTGCAACAGAGCGGCGTTGTCCAGGCGCGCGCCGATCTGATCGAACGAGCTTGGCAGGTTGGCCAGAGGATCGAGGATGACCGGCACCTTCGCTTCGGCCAGCTCTTCCGCCACCACCCAAGCCTCGGCGCCGCCGGCGATCACCGGCTTGATGCCATAACGCTTGGCCAGCGAGACGGTCTTGACGATATCGTTCGCACGATCGACGTGGAAGACCACCCGGCCGCCGGCGAGATAACGACCGAACACTTCGCGACCCAACGGATGCATCAATGCTTTGTCGTCGGAGATGCGATTGCGCGTTTCGTGCACGGCTTGCTCGAGCAGCATCCATTGCGCGGCTCGACTGCCGCCGGACAGCGAGTTCAGCTTTCCACCCAGGTTGATGAACAACGAGCGGCTACCGTCGAGCACCGCGTCCCGACGACCGTCGAGAGTCACGGCGGCGCCTTGCCCAGCGAGGAAGTTGCTGCCGCGTGCGGTGCCCGGCGCCAACACGGTCCACGTCATGCCTTCGATGCGCGTGACAGGCACGACCACCGAGCGGCTGTTATAGGCGGTGGAAACATCGAACTCCGGACGCCACTGCATCTCGTAGGCTGGCGCTCCGAGGCTGAGCGCAGCGTCGTTGGCGGTTTCTTCCTGGCTGACTTCCTCCACACCGATGGTGCTCAAGCCGGCGAACATGCCCGGAGTCAGTGCGCGACCCTTGGCGTCGATGCTCACGGCGCCGTCAGCGGAAAGTCCGCTGCCCACGGAGTGAATCTTGCCGTCCCGAATCAACACGTCCGTGTTGGTGAGCGTGCCTTTGGATGATGCCGTGTGCACGGTCGCGCCGCGAATCAAAACGTCCTGCGCGACGGCGTTGCTGGCGCAGATCACCAGCAAAGAAGCGATCAAGGTTCTCATTATTGCGCGCTCCCTTCAGTCGCGTCGTATTGGCCAAGCAGGAAGTCCGAAGCGGGTCGGGTCGGCGGATTGGCGCGGTCGTAGACCAGCGCGCCGTCGATGAACACCTGCTCGGCCAGCGCATACACGCTGAACGGATCGCCGTTCCAGATCACCACGTCGCCCATCTTGCCGGCCTCCAGCGTGCCGGTGACCTCATCGATGCCCAGCGCCTTCGCCGCGTTCAGGGTGAGCCACTTCATCGCATGCTCGCGTGAAATATCCAGGCCCATGCGCACGCCACGAGTCATCGCTTTGGCGGCCTCCTGGTTGAGTCGTTGTATACCTTCCGCCGAATCTGAATGGACCACGGCGCAGCCGTTCTTCGGCATGTCGGTGAGCGCGAGGTTTTCCATCACGCCGTCGAAGGCTTCCATCTTGAAGCCCCACCAGTCGGCCCACTCGGCGCCGCAGATGCCGTTTTCGGCGAGCAGATCGGCGATCTTGTAGGCCTCCACCGCGTGATGAAAGGCAGCGATCTGGAAGCCGAACTCCCTGGCCAGGTCGATCATGATGGCCATCTCGTCGGCGCGATAGCAGTGGATATGCACCATGATCTCGCCGTTCATGGCGCCCACCAGAGTTTCGGACTTCAGGTCGCGCTTGGGCGGCGAGGGCGGCTTGGCTTGCTCGTCTTTCTTGCCCGGGCCCTGTTGTTTCTTTTCGAACTCGGCCAGCTCGCGACGATATTTGTCCCACTCGTCTCGATACGCCTGTGCGTCGGCGAACGCCTGGCGATAGCCGGCGACGTTGCCCATGCGCGTCATCGGCGCCTGGCCTTTTTCGCCGTAGTAGCCCTTGGGATTCTCGCCGCACGCCATTTTCAGGCCCTGTGGCGCTCCGGGAAATTTCATCGCCTGGTAGGTGGTAGCGTGTACGTTCTTGAGCGTGACGCCGCGGCCACCGATCAGGTTGCCCGAGCCCGGCAGGATTTGCAGAGTGGTGACGCCGCCTTCGAGTGCGGCCTGGAATCCGGGATCCTGCGGCCACACCGCGTGCTCGGCCCAGGCCTGCGCGGTCACCGGATCGACCATCTCATTGCCGTCACTGTGTGCATCCACGTCCGGGCTGGGGTACACGCCCAGATGCGAGTGCACGTCGATCAGGCCGGGCGTGACCCAGCGGCCCTTCGCGTCGATGACCTTGGCGCCGGCCGGCGCGCTCAGTTGTGTACCGACACCGGCGATTTTACCGTCGACAATGAGCACATCGCCGTTGTCGATGCGAGCGCCGGTGCCGGTGAGAATGGTCGCACCACGAATCAACGTCGCTTGCGATGCACGAGCTCGATAGGTCGATGTATACGGAGCAGGCGTGTTCGACGCCGTGGCAGTGGTTGCTTGCTGAGTCGGCGCCTGCGACTGCGGAGCGGTTGCGCAGGCGCTCAACAAAACACCCAGCAAGGGAGTCATGACATGGCGACGCATCACGCCGCGCGCATGAGTGGGCTGCATTCTTGTGGTGTCCCCTGGAGAAAACGAAGCGCGAAAATCTATCAGATCGCGCTGGCAGACGCTCTGCTTTACCGCAAGACCCGCCGCGGGCATCGCAAACAGCATTTGCGAAGGCGGGTGTGGGCGGCGTTATCATGGGATGTCGTGGTGTGGGGATCGCGTGTTGTCACTGGCCAGCTGACGAATGAGCGCAACGCCGGAACCGGTCGGGACTCTGGAAGTAGCCCTGGCGCATGCCAGGCATCTGCTGCGGGAAGATCCGTCGGCGGCGGCGGAGCAGGCGAGCGAGATTCTCAAAGCCGTGCCGGGTCATCCGGTAGCCCAACTCCTATTGGGAGTGGCGCGGCGTAGCTCCGGGTCGCTGGTTGATGCGATCGAGGTTCTGACGGCGCTCAGCAAACAGCAGCCTCGATGGGCCGCGGCTCACTTCGAGTTGGGCCTCGCATTGGGAGCGAACCGCCAGGGCGATCAAGCCGTGGCGGCTCTGCGGCGCGCCGTGGAGCTCAAGCCCGATTTTCCTGACGCGTGGCGCACGTTAGCTGACCATCTCAACGCCGCGGGCGATGCCGAAGGCGCCGATCGCGCCTATGCGCAACACATTCGCTATTCGACGCGCGATCCGCAGTTGCTCGAAGCGGGTGTGGCGCTTGCGGAGAACCGGATCTCCGTCGCCGAAGCGCTGCTGCGCGAACATCTGAAACAACATCCCACGGATGTCGCGGCCATCCGCATGTTCGCAGAAGTGGCGGCGCGCCTCGGCCGTTATGCCGATGCGGAAGTGTTGCTCGAACGTTGCCTCGAGCTTGCACCGAGCTTCCAGGGCGCGCGACACAACTATGCCTATGTGCTGCACCGACAGAACAAGCTCGACAAGTCGTTGCAGCAGCTGGAATGTTTGCTCGGCAGCGACCCACGCAATCCCGGCTATCGCAATCTGCAAGCGGCCGTACTGGCGCGCGCCGGCGAATACGAGCGCGCTCTGCACATTTATGCAGAGGTGGTGAAGGAATATCCCAGCAACGCCAAAGTCTGGATGAGCTACGGCCACGCATTGAAGACGGCTGGCCAGTCGAGTGAGTGTGTCGCGACCTATCGGCACGCTATCGAACTGTCGCCGCAGCTTGGCGAGGCGTACTGGAGCCTGGCGAATCTGAAAACGTTCCGCTTCAGCGAGCAGGATATCGCGGCCATGCAGGCGCAGCTGCGACGCGCCGAGCTGAGTGTCGAAGACCGGTTCCATTTTCATTTCGCGCTGGGCAAAGCATTCGAGGATGTTTGCGACTATGCGCAGTCGTTCGAGCACTACGAGCAGGGCAATCGCCTGCGGCGAGACTTGGTTCAGTATGACGCCGACGAGAACTCGGCGCAGATGCTGCGTTCCAGGCAGTTGCTGACCAGGGAATTCTTCGGCGCCCACGCTGGCTCGGGATCGTCCGCGCCCGATCCGATCTTCATCGTCGGCCTTCCGCGCGCCGGGTCGACGTTGCTGGAGCAGATCCTTTCCAGTCACCCGCTGGTGGAGGGCACCATGGAGTTGCCCGACATCATCGATATGGCGCGGTCACTGGGCGGCGGTCGCGCCCGCGGCGGCGATTCCAAATATCCAGAGATTCTGGCGGAGCTGTCCGCAGACGAGCTGCGTGAGCTCGGCGATCGATACATCGCCAACACGCGCATCCAGCGCAAGAGCGATGCGCCGTTCTTCATCGACAAGATGCCGAACAATTTCGCGCACCTCGGCTTGATCCAACTGATCCTGCCACGCGCCAAGATCATCGACGCGCGGCGGCATCCGATGGGCTGTTGTTTCTCCGGCTTCAAACAACATTTCGCGCGCGGCCAGCACTTTACTTATGGGCTCGTCGAGATCGGTCGCTACTATCGCGACTACGTCGAACTGATGGCGCACTTCGATGCCGTCCTGCCCGGTCGCGTGCATCGAGTGATCTACGAATCGATGGTCGCCGACACAGAAGCCGAGGTGCGCCGGCTGCTCGACTACTGCGAGCTGCCGTTCGATGAGCGTTGCCTGCGTTTCTATGAGAACGAGCGCGCCGTGCGCACGGCGAGCTCCGAACAGGTGCGTCGGCCCATCTATCGCGACGGCGTCGATCATTGGCAGCACTATGAAGCATGGCTCGAGCCCCTGAAGCAGGCATTGGGGCCGGTGCTCGAGTCCTATCCCGAGGTTCCGGAGAGGCTGATTCGACCGCACTAGTGATATCGAAGCGCCGCGGCCACGCGCGGCTACAACATGGGGAGAGCAAGATGGTTACGCGTCGCTGGCATGCTCGAGAACATCGACCCCGGGAGCCTTCCTGGCGTCGGCCCTGGCAAAGTCGAACATCCCTGTCGGTTCCCCTGGCCGCCGCGCTGTCGGTCACGATGACCCCCGCGGTGGCGCAAACCGGCCAAAGCACGACCAGCGAAGGCGCGGTGCTCGAACAGGTAATCGTGACGGCGCAGAAGCGACAGGAGAACCTGCAGGAGGTGCCGCTGAGCATCACTGCGCTAGGCACCGCGAAGCTCGAAGAACTGCACGTCTCGGACTTCGACGATTACGCCAAGTTTCTGCCGAGTCTTTCCTATACTTCGTTCGGTCCCGGTTTCAGCCGGGTGTTCTTCCGCGGCGTGAGCAGCGGTGACAACGGCAACCACTCCGGCTCGCTGCCCACCGTCGGCATTTATCTCGACGAGCAGCCCATCACCACCATCCAGGGCGCGCTCGATGTGCACGTATACGACATCGCTCGCGTGGAAGCGCTCGCCGGCCCGCAAGGCACGCTGTACGGCGCCAGCTCGCAAGCGGGCACGGTTCGAATCATCACCAACAAGCCCGATCCGACCAAATTCACGGCGGGCTACGACATCGAAGGCAACCTGCTCGATGGCGAAACGGGCTACATCGCCGAGGGCTTCGCCAACCTGCCGTTGAACGACAAGGCCGCGATCCGACTGGTCGGCTGGAGCAAGCATGATGCGGGCTACATCAGCAATGTCGCGCGGGATCGTTTGTATCCGACGGCCGAAGTGACCATCAATAACGCCGACCGCGCCGAAGAGGATTACAACGGAGTCGACACCCACGGTGCACGCGCCGCCTTGCGTATCGACCTGAATGAGAGCTGGACGGTCACGCCGACACTCATGCATCAGCAGCAGAAGTCGAAGGGCGCGTTTGCATACGATCCCAGCCTCGGCGATCTGAACGTGGCGCGCTATCGGCCGGAGACTGCTGACGATCGCTGGACCCAGGCCGCGCTGACCGTCGAAGGCAAGATCGCCAACCTCGACGTGGTGTACGCGGGCTCGTATCTGAAGCGCGATGTCGACGTGGAGCAGGACTACTCCGACTACTCGCTATTCTACGACATTGCTTACGGCTACACGCTGTACAACGACGATGGCGTCACCATCGATCCAACGCAATACATCCAATGGAAGGATCGCTACAAACGTCACAGTCACGAGTTACGTGTTTCGACGCCTTCCGACAAGCGCGTGCGTTTCGTCGGCGGTTTGTTCTTCCAGCGTCAGCAACACGGCATCGAACAGAACTACAAGGTCGACGACCTCACGGCGTTATACGAGGTGACCGGTTGGGAGGACACCATCTGGCTGACCGAGCAGGAGCGCGTGGACCGGGATTACGCCGTGTTCGGCGAGCTCAGCTTCGATCTCACGGAGCGCTTGACGCTGACCGGCGGCGCCCGATGGTTCAAAGCCGAGAACTCCCTGGAAGGCTTCTTCGGCTATGGCGAGGGTTACAGCAGCAGCGGCACCAGCGGCGAGGCGTTGTGCAGCGTCTTCGCGGGCGATGAGATCGGCGATCGCTCCGGCTTCGTGCCGTATACCTCGGTCGGCACCGCGCCTTGTAAAAATCTGGATCGGACCGTCGACGAAGACGGTGTCACTCCCAAGGTCAACCTGACTTATCAGTTCGACGACCAGCGCATGATGTACGCGACCTACTCGGAAGGATTCCGCCCCGGCGGCGTGAATCGCCGCGGTACGTTCCCGCCGTATGAAGCCGACTATCTGAAGAACTACGAAGTCGGCTGGAAGACCACCTGGCTGGGCAACCGCCTGCGTTTCAACGGCGCGGTGTTCCTGCTCGATTGGGACGATTTTCAGTATTCGTTCCTGGGCGAGAACGGACTCACCAATATCACCAATGCCGGCGGCGCACGCATCACCGGCATCGAGACCGATATCGAATGGGCAGCCACCGAGCACTTGTTGATCTCGGGCGGATTGAGCGTGCTCGACGCGGAGTTGCGCGGTGAGTTTTGCGAGGTCGTCGCGAACGGCGAGCCGTTGCCGTTCGACGACTGCCTTGGCGCCAATCCGCACGATCCGGAAGGTCCGCTGATTCAGCGCGGCGCCAAAGACGGGACGGAACTGCCCGTGGTGCCCGACTACAAATTCAATGTCACCGGCCGCTATCGCTTCGAAATCGGTTCGCTCGACGCGTTCGCGCAGGCGGCGTTCGTTTATCAGTCGGAGACGCGGTCGGCGCTGGTACCGTTCGATTCGGCGGTCTTGGGTAACAACAGGCCGTATGGGATCGCCGATTTTGCGGTCGGTATCAGCAACGGGTCGTTCACGACCGAGCTGTTCGTCAACAACGCGTTCGACAAGCGTGCGGACATCAGCAGGTTCTCGCAGTGTCGCGAGGAGATGTGCACGAAGCCGTACATTGTGACTAATCAGCCGAGGCTGATTGGCTTGAAGTTCGGGCAGAAGTTTTAGGAAGAGCCCACCCCCGGCCCCCTCCCGTGGAACGGGAGGGGGAGTTCATTCTTTTCTTTCTCTGGAGGCTTCAAAGCCAGGAGAGATCGCCTGCAAGGACGGGGCGATAGAGCAATTGCCTGGCGGGCTCGACCAGCGTTCAACGGGAGGGCGACACGGAAGTTACTTCGCGGGCTCGACCAGCGCCTGGAAGGTGAGCTGGCGTGACAGGTCTTCGATGTTGGGCGCGCCGGGCGGTCCGCCGCGGCGTTGGATGATGCCAAGGAACACCACCTCGTTGGTGGGGTCGATCCAGAACCACGTGCCGGCGAGGCCATCCCACAGATAGGTGCCCTTGCCAGCGGGGCTGCCGACTCGGAGCGGCTCTTCGTAGACGGCAACGTCGTAACCGAAGCCAAAGCCGGGCTGCATGCGATACATGCCGATGCCGAACTTGCCGTTCTGATTCTTCACGACGTCCGGTACATGATTGGCCGTCATCAGCGCGACCGTGCTCGGCGCCAGCAGGCGCTTGCCATCGAGCTGACCTTTGTTCGCCAGCATCTGCGCGAAGCGCAGATAATCCGCGGCCGTCGAATAGAGTCCGCCACCGCCAGAGGGCAACCGCGGCAACTCGTTGACGTTCACGTCATGAGGCATCGGCCTCAGACCTGCGGCGCTCCAGGAATAAATCGTGGCCAGCCGGGACATCTTGTCTTCAGGTACATAGAAGGCCGTGTCCTTCATGCCCAGCGGTTCGAAGATGCGTTCCCGCAGGAAGTCGGGGAACGGCTGGCCGGACAGCTTCTCGACCAGGTAACCCTGGATATCCACGCCCACGCTGTACACCCAGCCTTCGCCCGGCTGATACAGCAACGGCAGCTTGGCCATGCGCTCGATGAAGTCCTGCAGCGACGTGGCGGTGAGCGGCTCCACCTGTTGATAAAGCTTGTCCACCGGCGTACTGCCGAACACGCCGTAAGTGAAGCCGGCGGTATGCGACATCAGCTCGCCCATCGTCGGCGCATGCGTCGGCGCGACCAACGTGGGCTGACCGTCGGCGCCGTGGCCGGCAAACACCTTGAGATCCTTGAATTCGGGGATGTGGCGCGAGATCGGATCGGAAGGTTTCCACTTGCCTTGTTCGTACAGCATCATCATCGCCACGCCGGTGATGGGCTTGGTCATCGAATAAATGCGCACGATGCTGTCCATCTGCATAGCCTTGCCGCCGTCCACGTCGGCTTGGCCGTAAGTGAGCTGCTGCACGACCTGGCCGCGTCGTGCGACCACCGTGGCGATGCCAGCGAGTTGTTTGCTGTCGACGATGGCTTTCATGCCAGCGTCGAGGCGTTTGAGGCGCTCCGACGAAAAGCCGACGCTTTCGGGCCTGGCCTCCGGCAGCGACAGATTGCGCGCGTCGGCGGCAATCGTGAACAGCAGGGCCAGCGCAACCAGGCTGCATGCGCGCCAGCTCGACGCAGCCGGATTCAGTTGTGTCCGCACAGTGAAATCCCCCAGACTTCCTTGAATGGAAACGAGATGAACGGCGCCGGGAAAATACCGCCGCCGGCCGTCGCGCGGGGCGCCATGACAGAACTTTGCCTTAGAACACTCCCGCACGAATCTCAAGCCTTGTCGTGCCGGGATCGCTTCTTCATAGTGCGCGACTTCGTTTTTGCACTGTGGATCGGACCCCATGCTCCCGTCGATTGAATCCCGCATTGCCACCGAGCTCGGCGCCAAGCCGCAGCAAGTCAGCGCCGCCGTAGCATTGCTGGATGAAGGCGCGACGGTGCCGTTCATCGCGCGCTATCGCAAAGAGGCGACCGGCGGCCTGGACGACACACAGTTGCGCACGCTGGAGGAGCGGCTGTCTTATCTGCGCGAGCTGGAAGAGCGCCGCGCCGCCATCATCGCCAGCATCGATGAACAGAAAAAGCTGACACCCGAGCTGCGCGCCAGCATCGAGGCTGCCGAGACCAAGCAGCGCCTGGAAGATCTGTACCTGCCGTACAAGCCCAAGCGTCGCACCAAGGCGCAGATCGCGCGCGAAGCGGGGCTCGATGGGCTCGCCGCCGCGCTGCTCGCCGACCGTTCGCTGACGCCCGAAGTCGAAGCCGCCAAATATCTGAAACCCGCATTCAAGAATGCGCAGGGCGACGACAACCCCGGTGTCGCCGATGTGAAGGCCGCGCTGGAAGGCGCCCGCACCATTCTCATTGAGCAATTTGCCGAAGACGCCGAGTTGCTCGCTAATCTCCGCTCGCACCTTCAGGACAACGGCGTGGTTGTGTCCACGGTGGCCGAGGGCAAGGAAGAGGCGGCGGCGAAGTTTCGCGACTACTTCGCGTACAGCGAAACGATCAAGACCGTGCCTTCGCATCGTGCGCTCGCGTTGTTCCGCGGTCGCAAAGACGAGTTGCTCAAGGTTTCGTTGAAGCTGCCGGAAGACATGCAGCCGCCGCCGGCCACCGGCCAGGCGCCGTTCAATGCGTGCGAGCTGAAGATCGCCGCCCGTCACAACATCGCCGATCGCAAGCAGCCCGCCGACGCATGGCTGCTGCAGACGGTGCGCTGGACGTGGCAGGTCAAGCTGGCATGGCAGCTCGAAGCTGAATTGTTGACGGCGCTGCGCGAGCGTTCGGAAGAAGAGGCGATTCGCGTGTTCGCCCACAACCTGCACGATCTGTTGCTCGCTGCTCCGGCGGGGCCGCGCGCCACCATGGGCCTCGATCCCGGTCTGCGTACGGGCGTCAAGGTCGCCATCGTCGATCGCACCGGCAAGCTGCTCGAGACCGCGACGGTGTACCCGCACGCGCCCCGTAACGAATGGGATCGCACCATTGCGCACCTCGCGTTGCTGGCCAAGAAGCACAATGTCGATCTGATCAGCATCGGCAACGGCACCGCCTCGCGCGAGACTGACAAGCTCGCGGGCGATCTGATCAAGGCGCATCCGGACCTGAAACTCACCAAGATCGTGGTGTCGGAGGCGGGCGCGTCCGTGTACTCGGCCTCGGCGCTCGCGGCGAAGGAATTCCCGGATCTGGACGTGAGCCTGCGTGGCGCCGTGTCGATCGCGCGCCGCTTGCAGGATCCGCTGGCCGAGCTGGTGAAGATCGATCCCAAGTCCATCGGCGTCGGTCAGTATCAACACGATGTGAGCCAGACCAAGCTCGCCAAGAGCCTCGATGCGGTGGTCGAGGATTGCGTGAACGCCGTCGGCGTCGATGTGAATACTGCGTCGGCCGCGCTGCTGGCGCGCATCTCGGGCTTGTCGAGCACGCTGGCCGAGAACATCGTTCGCTATCGCGACGAGCACGGTGCGTTCGCCAATCGTGCGGGCCTCAAGAAGGTGCCGCGTCTCGGTGACAAGACTTACGAGCAAGCGGCCGGCTTCTTGCGCGTGATGAACGGCGACAACCCGCTCGACGCCTCGGCGGTGCACCCGGAAGCCTATGCCGTGGTCGAGCGCATTCTCGCCGATCTCAAAAAACCGGTGCGCGAAGTCATCGGCGACCTGTCGACCCTGAAGAAAGTCGACCCGGCCAAATACACCGACGAGAAGTTCGGTGTGCCCACCATCAAGGACATCCTGAAAGAGCTGGAAAAGCCGGGCCGCGACCCGCGACCGGAGTTCAAGACCGCGACCTTCAAGGAAGGCGTCGAGGAGCTCAAGGACCTGCAACAGGGCATGATCCTCGAAGGCGTGGTCACCAACGTCACCGCGTTCGGCGCGTTCGTGGACATCGGCGTTCACCAGGACGGGCTGGTGCACATCTCCATGATGTCTAACAAGTTCGTCAAGGACCCGCGCGAAGTGGTGAAGGCTGGCGACGTGGTCAAGGTCAAAGTGCTGGAAGTGGATCAGCAGCGCAAGCGCATCGCCCTGACCATGCGCCTTGAAGACTCGGCGCAGCGTGTGCGAGACAATGCCGCCGGCGATTTCCGGCGGGATCGCGACTCACGCCCGCCGCAGCGTCAGCAGCAGCGGCGCGAGCCGGAGTCAGTGGGAGCCGGCGCCATGGCGGACGCCTTCGCCCGAGCGCTGAAGCGAACGTAGATCGCCGTTCACGAAGCGCGCCTTCTGCTCGAGGGCGCCCGCGATCACGTCGGGCGCCAGGCTGGTATCGAGCTCGAGATAATCTTCATCTCGAATCTCCATGCGATGCTTGCGCACCACGGCGGTCTGGTTGCCGTGTTTGATTGCGAAGTCCGCGTATTCGCTCATCACAATGATTTCGCGTCCGCCCGGCTCGAACAGCGGCTCGCCGACGCTGTACGTCGGGAACGGCGTGTCACAGCCGAGATAGTCGTGTAACACGGTCGGCATCACGTCGAAGTGCGTGGTGCGATGCTTGTAGGTCTTGGGCTCCAGTCCCGGCGCATATAACAGGAACGGCACGCCGGTCTGATAGCGCGTGAAATTGCTGGCGTGGCCCCAGTAGTTCTGCTCGTTGTCGTTGAACTCCTGCCCATGATCGCCGGTGACGATGACCAGCGAGTTTTCCAGCAGCCCTCGCGCTTCCATCGCGGCGAACGCTTCACCCACCAGCGAATCGACATAGTGCAGCGAGTTGCGATAACGATTCAGCAACGGCAGGGGATCGGTCTCGTTGTCCAGCTGCAGATAGTTCACGTGGCTGGCGGCCGGCTGAAAGTGCTGCGGATAATCTTTCGGATGTGCGAAGCTGTGGGGCGCGTCGTAGAACAGCAGCGCGAAGAACGGCCCGGTTGCCGAACGGGTCTCGAGGTACTTCAGGAAATCGTTGGTGAGATCGCGGTCCCAGGCGGCCGGATCGTCGCCGTCCGAACGCATGCGCACGCCTTTGACGCGTGAGAACACCGTGCGATCGAACTCGGGGCTGTATAGCGGCGCGCTCCGGAACACCTGCACGTCATAGTTGAGCCGGAATAGTTGCTCGATCAGAACCGGTCCCTGGCGCTCTGCGAGGATGCGATGCCAGTACGTACCCGGAATCGAATAGAACAACGAGAACATCCCGATGCGCGTGGCATTGCCCCCGCTGTAATGATCGAGGAATCGCGCAGAGCGTTGCGCGAACTTCTCGATGTTCGGAGTCACCTGGGCATTCAGCTCATCGAATCGCCAGGAATCGATGGCGATCACCACGATGTTGGGCGGATTCTCCGGCGACTTGCAGGCCAGTGGCTGCAACGGATACGACAAAGCTTTGCCACTGTGCTCGGTGTGAGCGACCTGCACGTTGGGCAAGGCCACACCGTACGAGCGCAGCATGCGTTTCGCGGTGGCCGCATAGCGCATCGGCAATACTTCGGTCTGCTCCAGGATGGGCTCGTAGCTCACGGCATCGGCCCAGATGTGCACGAGATGAAAGCTCAACAGCGAGGTGACGATCACCGCCACGATGGCCCTTCGCATTGGCGAGCGTTGCGGCGCGCTGGCCAGGCGTCGCCAGAACCAGCCACATGCGATGCCGACGGCCGCCAGGATCGCCGCCGCGATCAAACCCGCCTGCGCGTACATGGCCGCTGAAAACACGAACGTCTCGGCCGCGGCGCCGCCGAACAACAGGTTCAGCACGCCGGCGTTGATGTGAAACCGATAGAGCTGAAAGATCTGGGTGTCGATCAACACCAAGGCGACAGTGGCCGCCCCGAGCAGCACTCCAAGGGGAATCACGAGCCGCGGCCGCGGCCATAAGACGATGAGCACGAGGGCGGGCAACAGGGCTACAGCTGCGAGCGTCGTGAAGTGCCCCACCAGCATGCTGGCCCGGAACAGCAGCGATGCAGGCCGGCCGTCGAGGTCGATGACCTCGAAGTAACGCAGACTGACCAACAGCAGCAGGACCAAGGTGGTGAGCAGCAGCCCTCCCCACCAGCGCAGGAGACGATGTCGTCGTTCTTTGTAAGATGTCACTGATAAGACACGCTGAGACTTGAAGGCACGCGGGACCGAAGCCGATCGAGCGGGCGGATTGTAGCCGGCCCCATCGGCTCCGAGCCGTTCGCGGCTCACAAGCGGCCGGATGCAGGCGCCGACCCGCTGCTCGATCGGATTATGCAAGCAACCGCTTGCCGGATCTCGGGGTTCCGGTGGCGGATCGAACGGGTGCTCGATCCGCCAGCAGGCCAGCGTCAATCTGGCCGGGATTTAGGCGTATTCCAGGGGCGTGCGGCGCTGCCGCCTCGCGAGCCGCTGTTGTTGTTGGAGGGTGAGGATCTCGGTGTCGAGCGGTCGACGCGAGGTTGCGGCTGGCTGCGCGGCTCCTGCCTGGGCGGCGGAGTGTAGGTGCGGCGCGGTTCGCTGCGCGGCTGGGAATATTGACGCGGCGGCGAATACTGCCTGGACTCGCGAGGCTCGTTGCGATGGACCGAACCCGAGCCCCGTGCGTAGTCCTTTGGCGTCGGGCGATAGTAGCTTGTGCCGCCGGGCTGGACGGTGCTGCTCGGCGGACGATGCAGATGATCGCTGCGGCGCGGCTCGGGGCGAGATGACTCCACGCCTCGCAAGATCTCGACGCGCTCGCGATTGCGTTGGTTCTGCCAATCACGTACCGAGTTGTTGTTGAGCTCACGGGGCCCGCGGACAGTGCCACTCAGTCCCACGGCGCCCTCCGGTCGGCCACGGTTGAGCTCGCCAGGCGAGACGCGAGGCCGCACCACATGGAAGTCGCCACCTCGCTTGGGCCCGGAGCGATCGATGAGCTGATTGCGGCCGATCGGGCGACCGCCGTTGTTTTCGATGGCGGTGCGCTCGCGATGGAACGGCACGCGACCGGCGAAATAATCGCCGCCGCGAGTGAACCGGGTGGCGTCCCGGGGTGGCTGGCGAATCGAGCCGCCCAGCACGCTCTCGCGATAGGGCGCGATCGCCGGTGGCTGACGTTCCGCGTGATAGTTGCGCAAGCGATTTTCGTCCAGTCGCACCCAGTGATCGCCGATGCGACGACCGCCGACGAAAAAGTCGCGCGACACCGTGGTCACGCCGCCAGGATAGTGACGATGGTCGAAGCGCGGCGGCGGCAGACGGCGGCCGTAGAAATAGTTGTTGTTGATGATGTACGTGTTGGAAACATTCACGTAGCGGATGTATCGCGGCGTGTGCCGGTAGCCGGGATAGTAGAGATCGCGAGGTCCGAGCGGATACCAGCCGACGTTGCCGAACGACACCGAGATGCCCACCGAAGGGCCGCCGACCCAGCCGACCAGCGCTGGCGCGTAGACGGGTCGGATGTGACGTGGGCCGGGCACCCAGCACCACCGATTGCGGATGTGAGCCCAGCGTCCGTAGTGAAACGGCGCGAAGCCCCAGCGTGCATCGTCGACCCAGGACCAGCCCCACGGTGAAACGTAGACCCAGCGGCCGTAGCGGTAGGGCGCCCAGTTGTGAACCACATAGGTGGGGCGCCATACGTAACCGTACTCGGGCTCGCTGATCCACTCGCCGTGATCGTCCAGATCTTCGTAACCGATCACGTCGCGCGAGACATAGCGGGAAGACTTCGAGCGCTCATTGCGCGCGTCGCGATCGTTGGCCCAGTTCTCGAACGCGGTGCGTGGGCCGAGCCGGTCGATGTGGCCGGTGAGACTGTCCACGCCCGAGAAGATGCCGCGCTCGTTGTCTCGAACGGTGAATCGCTGGCTGCCGCCACCGGTGACCTGCGCCTCGCCACTGCGTGTTTTGACGATGGTGCGGTCGCCGGACTTGTCCACCTCGAGGTGATATTCGCCGACCTTGTTCAGGACCACGGTGGAGTGGGGCGTTTCCACCTGGATGGTTTCGCCTTCCGCCAGTCGACGAACGCGCAGGGTGGCCGCGCCTTCGGTGAGGCTGGCCTGCAGCACCTCGTCGTCCAGCTCGATGAAGCCGAAGCCGGTGTCACCGTCGAGATACACGGCTGCGGAGCCGATCTGCAGTTCCGCGCGACCGCCGCGCTCGACCCACAATCGATCGCCGCTGGTCAGCGGACGATTCAACACAGCTTCAGCCCATTCGTCGGTGCCGGCGGGCGCCACTGTCACGTCGCCGTCGACGTGGCCGAGGCGGGCGACGCGACTGGGAGGATCGACCACTGGAGTAGCGCGGCTGGATTCGGGCTCGACCACAGGTTCAGCGGTGGGCTCGGCGCCGTTCGATTCGATCACCGGCTCCGGTTCGATGACTTCGGCGGGCTCCTGGGCGCGCGCGACGTTGAAGCTTGCGGCCGCAGCAGCGCAGGCGACGATCGCAAGCCAATGTGTCAGCGAATTCGCCACGATGTTGCCATCCTTGGGTCGGCGTGCGGCCGGCGCTGAGGCCTTGCCAGGAATCATGATGCCCACCCCCCGTTTAGAACGGTTGTCAGCATGATCCGTTCCCGGGGGTGAACTCAAGGTGAACAGGGCTGCCCCGGCCAGGGTTTTCCCGCGCCCCGCTGCCGGGGAAGTCAGCAACGCGACGTAATCTCGCGGGCCGCTCGTTCAGGGAGCCCCGCACTGTGAGATGCATCCTGGATTGCGCGCGCCCGGCTGCTCGATACTCGCCCCGATCATCCTAGGGATCAGCGCCGAATAAGAAGATTTGAGCATGGAGTTATCCGGGAATCCCAAAGATCTGGCTTTGCTGCGGACTTTTGCGCCGTTCGACGGCATGACGCCCACCAGCCTGCAGGCCTTCGCCCGCAAGGTGTCTCGCCTGCAGGCGCCCAAGGGCCGCCTGCTGTTCACCGAGGGCGATGAAGAAAAACAGACCTTCTACCTGATCAGCGGCTCCATCGACCTGCTGGCCGAGGGCGAGGTGATCGGCTCGGTTCGCAGCGGCACGCCCAAAGCCAAGAGCCCGCTGGTGCATCAGCTGCCGCGGCCTTATTCGGCCGTGGTCACCTCCGACCGCATCGAATATCTGCAGATCGACAGCGAGTTTCTGGACGTCGCGGTGACGCTCGACCAGACCGGCGCCTACAAGGTGCTGGAATTGAACGCGCTCGAGGACGCCGCCGCCGGCGCCGACGACTGGATGACGGCGCTGTTGCAGACCAAGGCGTTTCACAAGATTCCGCCGGCCAATATCCAGGCAGTGTTCATGCGCCTGCAGCGCGTCGACTGTCGCGCCGGTGAAGTGGTCATCAAGCAGGGCGACGTCGGCGATTATTTCTACGTGGTCGTCAAAGGCATCTGCCAGGTGGCGCGCGAGACGCCGCTCAACAAGGAAGGCGTGCGGCTCGCCGAATTGAAAATGGGCGACACCTTCGGCGAGGAAGCGCTGATCTCCGAGGTCAAGCGCAACGCGACCGTGACCATGGTGACCGACGGCGTGCTGATGCGCCTGGCCAAGGATGACTTTCGCAAACTGCTGCACGAGCCGCTGCTCGATTGGGTCGACTACGACAGCGCCAAGCGCATCGTCGCGCTCGACGGCGGCCAGTGGGTCGACGTGCGTCTGCCTTCGGAGTTCGAGCACTATCGCGCCGAGGGCGCGATCAACATTCCCTTGCATTCGCTGCGCCTGAAACTCAAAGCGCTGGATCGCAATCGTCACTACATCGTGTGTTGCGATACCGGCCGTCGCAGCTCCGTCTGCGCATACATCCTCGCCGAGCGTGGCTTCCAGGCCAGCGTGCTCAGAGGTGGCTTGGGCTCGACCGAGCTGGCTGCGCCACGCTGATCGCAAAAGTTGCAGCCGGGCCTCTTTAATTTCGCGGAGGCTCGGACCAAGATGCCGTCTTTCTTTCGCAAGGAGATGGCCTCATGGGTTGCATGCCCCGTGCCGCGTGGATCTTCGGTGGCGCATTGTGGCTCGCGTGCGCAGCGGCCGCTGCGCAGTCGCCCGCCGAGTCCAACCTGGACTCGCTGATCGGCGAATACGAGCAGCTGATTCGTACCGAGGATCCGGTCAGCGCCGGCCAGGAAGGCGATCGCAACGCTCTGCGTCGCTTGCCGGACGTGCGGCCGGAACCTCAGCAGGCCGCCGCAAAACAACTCAAGGACATCGCTCAGCGACTCGCCGCCATCGAGGTGAATCGCCTGTCGCCCGACGCGGCGTTGAATCACCAACTGCTCACCAACGTGGTCGCGATCCATTCGGAGCAGCTGACTTTCGATTTGCCGCGCATTCCGTTCGAGAACGACAGTGGTTTCCATACATTGCTCGATTATCTCGCGCGCACCACCACCATCGGTTCGCGTGAAGATGCCGACGCGTGGCTGGCCCGCCTCGAAGCGACCCCTACGTTTTACGAACAGAACCTGGCGAACCTGCGTCGAGGCATCAAAACCAAGTACACGCAGCCGCGCATCGTGGCCGAGCGCGTGCTCGAAGTCGCTCGCAAGCAGGCCGGGACCAAGCCCGAAGACAGCTCGTTGCTACTGCCGTTCGCGCGCATGCCCTCGAGCATTCCAGCGACAGCGCAAGCGGAATATCGCGACAAGGCGCTGGCCATCGTGCGCGATCGGATTCTGCCGGTGCAGAAACAGTTCGCCCAGTTCATGGCCAAGGAATATCTGCCGGCGGCTCGTCCCAAGCTCGCGTGGCGGACCACGCCCAACGGCGAAAAGTCTTATGAGTTTTTCGTGCGTCGTGAGACCACGACGAAAATGACGCCCGACGAAATCCATCGCCTTGGCCAGTCGGAAGTGGCCCGCATCCGCGGCTTGATGGAAACGACTATCGCGGAAACCGGCTTCAAGGGCAGCTTCGCGGACTTTCTGAAAATGCTCCGCACCGATCCGCGTTTCTACGCGCAGACGCCAGAAGATCTGCTGGAGAAGGCCAGCGAGATCGCCAAGCGCGCGGACGATCAGCTGCCGCGCTTGTTCGGCACACTGCCGCGGCTGCCGTACGGCGTGCGGCCCGTGCCTGCCGATATCGCCGAGGGCTACACGACCGGCCGATATTGGACGGGCAGCATGCGGCAGGGGCAGGCGGGCGGATATATGGTCAACACGTCGCACCTGGATCAGCGTCCGCTCTACGAGCTGCCCGCGCTCACCGTGCACGAGGCCGTGCCTGGACATCATTTGCAGATCGCGTTGTCGCAGGAACTGACGGGCATTCCGTACTTCCGTCGCAACACCAGCCCGACGGCGTTTGTCGAAGGCTGGGGGTTATATTCGGAGTTCCTCGGCGAGGAGATGGGGATCTACCGCGATCCTTACGAAAAGTTCGGCCGCTACTCGTATGAAATGTGGCGTGCGTGCCGACTGGTGGCCGACACCGGCATCCACTGGCTGGGCTGGGATATCGAACAGGCGCGTCGTTGCTTCACTGAAAACTCGGCGCTCGCGCCTCACAACATTCAGACCGAACTGGAGCGCTACATCTCCTGGCCGGGCCAGGCGCTGGCGTACAAGATCGGTGAGCTGCGCTTCCGAGCTCTGCGCGCCGATGCCGAAAAAGCGCTGGGCGAGAAGTTCAACGTTCGCGAGTTCCACGACCAGCTGCTGCTCAGTGGCGCGCTGCCGCTGGATGTGGTGACCGAGCGCATCCACGCCTGGATCAACTCACAGTCCTCTACGCGGGCCACCTCGGCACCGGCGCTGGCGCCGTAAAGTACAATCGCGACCATGACGGCCCTGTACGGCATCAAGAATTGCGACACCATGAAAAAAGCACGCACGTGGCTGGACGAGCACGGCGTGCAGTATGAATTTCATGACTACAAGGCTTCGGGCATCGAGCGCGACAAGCTGGAAGCCTGGTGCAAGCAAGTCGGCTGGGAAGTCCTGCTGAACCGCGCCGGCACCACGTTCCGCAGATTGCCCGAGTCCGAGCGCGCCGATCTGAACGAGCGCAAAGCCATCGCGCTGATGCTCCAGCAGCCGTCGATGATCAAACGCCCCGTCCTGGAGCGGGGCGGCAGGCTGCTGGTCGGCTTCAAACCGGCGGAGTATCAGACCGCGCTGGGGTAGCCCGGTTCGCGGATGTAAACGGTTCCACGATCTGCCAGACTGCGGGCCATGAGCACCATCCCCTTTACCCCCAAGCCCATGAAACTCAGCATCCTGACCGCGGCCCTGCAGGAGTTGACGCCGCGGGACAAGCGGGATGCCGATCCCGACCTGGCCATCGAGGAATGGCTGCAGTTCGCGCGCGACATCGGCTCGCCGAACATTCAGCTCTCGGCCGCCCTGCACCCCACCGAAAGCGACGTGCCCGCCGAGGCCATGCTCGACCCGGTGGCCAACACGTTGGATCTGCGCCAGCCCTTCGATAAGCAGCGCGCCTCGCGCGTGCTTGCCGCCATGAGAGAAACCGGCGTCGGTCTGTCCGATCTCGGATATTTCGACAACATGCTGGTCGCCGACGCCGCCGCGCGTCGCAAGAAACATGACTTCATGTTGCGCGTGTTCGACGCGGCCGTGTTGCTGGGGACGGATGCGGTGTGCGGTTTCGTCGGCCGCAATCCGCAGCTGGAGATGGATCAGAACCTGGTCATGTTCGAGGAGGTGTTCATCCCGCTGCTCAAGGAGGCCAAGGCTCGCGGTCTGACCTATCGAGTCGAGCAGTGCCCGATGCCCGGCTGGAACGTGCTCGATCGCTGGCACAACAACATCGCATATGCGCCCGGTCCCTGGATTGCGTTGCATAAGATCTGCGAGCGTCACGGCGTCGGCGATCAATTCCGCATACACTACGATCCCTCGCACGCCATCCTGATGGGCCAGGACACGCGCTCGCTGTTCCAATATCTCAAGGACGAGGGCTACGGTTTTCTGATCGGCGGCTTCCACGTCAAAGGCCAGGTCGTCGACGCTCGCGGCGTGTCCGCGTGGGGCTATGGCGGCCAGACCATGCAACGTGGTGACTGGATCGACGGCAAGCCTTCACCGAACCCGGCCGATCAGGCCAACGCGTGGAAGAAACAAAT
The DNA here is from genome assembly GCF_016801985.1 of Steroidobacter gossypii. Classification (GTDB taxonomy): domain Bacteria; phylum Pseudomonadota; class Gammaproteobacteria; order Steroidobacterales; family Steroidobacteraceae; genus Steroidobacter; species Steroidobacter gossypii. The sequence continues at coordinate 54,549 of NZ_JAEVLS010000008.1, forward strand.
CGTGTTGTGCGAACACGAGCTGCCGGGCACCGCGCGGCACGATCCACTCGCTTATCTGCAGAATCGCAGTGTCGATTGGCTGGATCATCAGCTCGCGGCGCGCGAGTTGCTGTCCATCGACCCGGCGAAGACGTTCCTGGTGGTCGAGCACGAGTATCCGCCCGCGCGGATTCAGGACAAAGCGCGGCTCGCGCCCATTCTCAAGGGCTCGCTGGCGTTTGTGAAAGCCATCGACGAGGCGGCTGCGGCCATGTACTCGCTGCAGCAGGAAGTGATGAAATCGCAAGGGATCCCTGTGCAGGGGGTCGGGCGGGAAGCCTATCGCAGCTGAACCGGGGAGAGGCCCCACGCCTGCTGTCCGTTTTTGACCGCAGGCTGTCGAGCGGCGCTCTCGTCCGCGAGCGTCGCGGCGCGCAACATGACTCCATGTTCTCAACCATGGAGTCGCCATGAAGTCCGCGTTGATTGTGATCGATGTGCAGCAGTCGTTTACCCGGCGTGCCTATTGGGACGAGGCCGAGCTGCCAATGTTTTTGCAGAGCCTGCAAGGGCTGGTGAATCGTGCTCACCAAGCCGCCGTACCGGTGCTGCAGGTGTTCCATGTCGATGAAGAGGGCCCGGAGAACGCTTTTTCCTTCGAGTCCGGGCTCATCAAGACCTTGCCGCAGCTGGATGTCCGCCCGACCGAGGTATTCACCAAGGCGGTGCACTCGGCGATGTTTGCCACGACCAAGAACGGCAGGAGCCTCGACTATTGGTTGCGGGCCGCGGGCATTCAGCGCCTGATCGTCACGGGCATTCGCACCGAACAGTGCTGTGAGACGACTACCCGTCATGCTTCGGACCTCGGCTATAGTGTCACCTATGCGATGGACGCGACGTTGACGTTCCCGATGGTGTCCGGATCGGGCCGCAAGTTCACGGCCCAGGAAATTCGCGACCGCACCGAGCTGGTGCTGCAGGATCGCTTCGCCCAGGTGCAACGCTCGGACGCCGTGGTGATCTGATCGGCTGTGGCCGGGATTCTCAACGGGCCCCAGCGGATGATTCATCTCGAGTGGATAGATCCTGAAGGAGGCGTTCCGAATGAGAAAAGTGCTGTTCGCACTGCTGCCTGAGGTGGTGCTGCTGGACGTGGCCGGCGCCGCCGAAGCTTTCAGGATCGCGAACCAGCTGGTGCCCGGCAGTTACGAGCTGGAGTTCGTCGGCACCAGCACCTCGTTGCGGTCTTGCGTAGGCCTGCAGCTGCATCAGCTGCAGCGCCTGCCCGCCACGGTGCCAGACGATTCCATCGTCGTCATCACAGGAGTCAGCTCCGTCTCGCTCGATCTGGAATCGGCGCCGATCCGGCAACTCACCCAGTGGCTGGCGAAGATCGCCAGCAACGAGACAGTGACGCTGATGTGTGTCTGCTCGGGCAGTCTGCTGGCCGCACAGGCCGGACTGCTGCGTGGCCGCGAATGCACCACTCATCATGAGTACATCGAACGGCTTGGCGAGCTGGAGCCGAGCGCCACGGTGCATGCCAATCGCATCTTCGTCGAGGACGGTCAGGTGATGACCAGCGCCGGTGTCACATCCGGCATCGATCTGGCGCTGCATTTCATCGGCCAGCAGTTAGGTCACAAGATCGCAGTGGCCGTGGCGCGAGACCTCGTTGTTTATATGCGGCGTACGACGGCGGATCCGCAGCTCTCCGCCTGGCTGATGCACCGAAATCACATCCATCCCGCCGTTCATAAAGTGCAGGACGCTATCGCCCGCAATCCGGCGGCCGAATGGTCTTCGGAGAAACTGGCGGCCATCGCCTGCATGAGTGCGCGCAATCTAGGACGGCTGTTCATGGAGCACGCGGGCTGTTCGCCCCTCGATTACGTGCAACGTTTGCGAGTGGCGCTGGCGCGCGAGATGGTGATGAACAGCGACCTGGCGTTGGAACGTGTGGCCGAGCGCAGTGGCTTCAGCTCCGCGCATCATCTGCGGCGAGTCTGGCGCCGCTGGGAGCCGACGCCACCGGCAGAGTTTCGCCAGATAGCTCGCTAACCGTCACCGAGCTCAGGCCTCGCTCACGCAGCCCTTGTAACAACAACGGCAGCGCTTGCAGGATCAGAGGTCGATGACGTTGCTCGTGATCGTGTCCGTCATGTAGCAGCACGATGTCTCCCGGCCGAATGCGATTGACCACGCCGCGCGCCACCGAAGCTGGATCGCGGATCATCGTATCGCGCGAATGAATGGACCAAGCGACCACTTTGAGATTGCGCTTGTGCGAGGCGCGGGCCATCGCGGGACTCTTCAGGCCCACTGGCGGCCGATACCAGGGCTCGGACTTCGATTGCGTCACCGACTTGATCAACTGGGCGCAGCGATCGATTTCGCGGCCATGGCCCGAGGCTGGATAGAAGTTCTGGAAGTACGAGTGCTGCCAGGAATGGTTGCCCAACTCGTGACCTTCACGGTGCATCCGCTCGCCGAGCGTTCGATGTTTCTCGAGATAGCGGCCGATGACAAAGAAGGTGGCGCGCGCCTTGTGAGCGGCCAGCATATCGAGCACCGCGGGCGTGATTTCCGGATCGGGGCCGTCGTCGAAAGTCAGCGCCACGTGCGGCCGGTCGGTGCGCCCGCGCACCAGGGTCGGATAAAAGATTGGAGACGCCGGACGGAACACCCCATCCGCCATCATCACCGCATACGCGCCGAGCGGCACGCCGAGGCTCAGCAGACTGGGGCCGAAGACCGCCGCCGAGCCGGCCGTGACGGCGGCGCTGGTCAGCAGAAAACGATCGGCTCGACACAAGCTCAAGGGCCCGCTCCACAGGACGAGGACGCCATCATCGCAAGGGCGATTCAAGTTGTCGATTGACGGCATTGCCAATGGCGATTGCCCGACGCCACCGGCAGGCGCATCGTGGCTCATCGATTGACTCCCATACGGGAAATTCCAGGAGAGCTACATGAGTGATGCGAAGTTTCTCGCCGTCACGGACGCCAGCTTCGAGCAGCAGGTGCTGGCCGCGGCCGGCCCGGTGTTGTTGAAGTTCGAAGCCGACTGGTGCGGACCTTGCCAGGCGATGAAGCCCATGATCGAAGACATCGCGCGCGACTACGATGGCCGTCTGACGGTGGCCACCATGGACGTCGACCAGAACAATCAGACGCCGTATCGCTTCGGTGTCCGTGGCGTGCCGACAGTCATGCTGTTCAAGGGCGGCGAAGTGGTCGGCCAGAAGGTCGGATTGCCGCGCAAGGCCGAGTTGACCGCGCTGCTGGATGCGAAGCTGAGCTGATCGCCTCCACCCCGCGGATTGGGGAAAGGGGCAAGCCCACGGTAAGTCCTACGTGCGCGCCCGGTCGCGTGGTAGTAGAAACGAAAGGCCCTGTCCGACCGCACTCGGGCAGGGCCTTTGTTGTCGAAGCGATTATAAATAAGTCGACCAGGCCCGCAGAGGTGACCTGTGAAATCCGTTCGGGCGAGACGCCGCGGTGGCCAACCGTCGCAGCACTCGTCACGCAGGGACGGTGACGACCAGAGTGGGGAGGACGATCGGCCCGGCGATGAACCAGGATCTCCTGTCGTGCGGTTGCGCCTGGCGCATTGGCCGGCCGCCGCGCTGCTGATCGACCGCGAGGGACACATCACCGATGGCAATCGACGCGCGGCTCGCCTGTTCGGTGGCCAGCCCGGCGATCTGGTTCGACTTGCCATCGACGAGTTGATCCCGGCCTGGCGGCCTCTCGAAGACAACGATGACAATCCGCACGCCAGTCGACGCCGACGCGCGACGGGCCATCGCCTCGACGGCAGTACCTTTCCGTTGCGGTTCTTCCAAATGCGTGTGGCGGCCGACGATGCGCAGAGCACGTTGGTCACAATTACCCCACGAGCTCGTCTCCACGGCGACTCGCACGTCCGGCATGTTCGCAATCGTCACAGCGAACAACGCCTGCGCGCGGCGGTGAAGGCAGGGCGCATAGGCACTTGGGTTTGGGATCTGCGCAAGCGCATCGTCTGGTGGGATAGCGCGATGTACAAACTGTGGGGCGAGCGTCGCCATCACGGGTTCGTGCCGGTTGCCTCGGCCACGGCGCTGCTGCATCCCGACGACCGCGAGTGGGTGGGCCGCATGATGGACGAATACCTCGCCAGCGACGCGCACGAGATCTCGATGGAGTTGCGACTGCTGCGGCCGGATGGCTCCACGCAGTGGGCCGCGGTGAGCGGAGAGATCGAACGCGACGAGCAGGGCCAGCCCACTCGGCTCATCGGCGCGACCATCGATGTCACCGCGCGCCGGCAAGCGGAAGAAGCCTTGCATCACGCGCAAAAGATCGAAGCGCTCGGCACGCTCGCCGGCGGTATCGCGCACGACTTCAATAACATTCTGCTGGCGATCACCGGCAACACACGGCTGGCCATTCAGGAGTTGCCGTCGGATCACCCGGTGCAGAACGGGCTGGCCGAGATTGCCAAGGCCAGCGCGCGCGCCACCGATCTGGTGAATCGCATTCTCACGTTCAGCCGACAGAGCGAATGCCGACGCGAAATACTGCAGCTGCAGCCGGCGGTTGAGGAGGCGATCAAACTATTGCGCGCCACGCTCCCGGCGCTGATCGAGATCAATTGCAACTTCGCCCAAGGCCTGCCGCCGGTGCGTGCCGATGCCACGCAGATCCATCAGGTCATCGTGAACCTGGTGACCAACGCCGCGTACGCCATCGGCGACGGCAAGGCGGGATGCATCACCCTTTCGCTGGATGAAGCTCATGTGGCGCAGGGCGGCGCGCCGCAGCTCAAGGCGGGACGCTACGTGCGACTGTCCGTCGCCGACACGGGCAGCGGCATGGATCGAGCCACGCTGGATCGCGCGTTCGATCCATTCTTCACTACCAAGCCGGTCGGTCGAGGCACCGGCTTGGGGCTCAGCGTGGTGGACGGCATCATGCGCAATCACGAAGGCTCGGTGATCGTGTCCAGCGAGCCGGGCCGTGGCACGACCTTTCGGCTGTACTTTCCGGCGGTGGAGCCCGCTGCCGAAGCGCGCCCGGCACCACAGGAGGCCGCCGTCCAGCAAGCGAAAGGTGCTGGCCGGCGCGTGATGTATATCGATGATGAGGAAGCGCTGGTCTATCTGGTGACGCGTGTCCTGCAAAAGTCCGGCTATCAGGTATCGGGATTCAGCGATGCCGAGCAGGCATTGCAGACCTTGAGGGAACGGCCGCGAGATTTCGACGTCGTCGTCACCGACCTGTCGATGCCGGGCATGTCGGGTTTTCACGTTGCCCGCGCAGTTCACGAAATCCGTGGCGAACTGCCGGTGGTGGTGACCTCCGGCTACGTTCGAGCCGAAGATCGCGAGACGGCCAAAGACGTCGGCGTGCGCGATCTGGTGCTCAAGCCGGACACAGTAGAAGAATTGGCTCGCGTCCTGGAACGAGTGTTCGAACGCTGACGCGCTGTCTCTGTACGGCCCGCGGGCTTTTGCGCTAGGGTCGCAGCTTCGTTTCGCCACGTTGCTGGAGTCACTGTGCGCGCCACCGTTCCCTTTATAGGCTCCTTTGTCGCCATCGCGAAAATCGTTCTGTGTCTCGGGTTGGCCGGTTCGGCGGTGGCTGCCGAGCAGGTCGACCTGATCGTCCATAACGGCGTCATCTACGACGGCAGCGGTGGCGACCCGGTGAAGGGCGGTGTGGCTGTTCGCAACGGGCGCGTGGTCGCGGTGGGCAAGCTCACCGACTATCAGGCCAAACAGAAACTCGACGCCAGGGGCCTGGCGGTGGCGCCGGGCTTCATCAACACCCTGTCCTGGGCCACCGAATCGTTGATCTACGACGGGCGCGCCATGAGCGACATCAAGCAGGGCGTGACCCTGGAGATTTTCGGCGAAGGCACGTCGATGGGCCCGGTGAACGCGACCATCCGCGAGGAGATGATCAAGACGCAAGGTGACATTCGCTACGAGATCACCTGGACCACGCTGGGCGAGTATCTGGAGCACCTGGTGAAGCGCGGCGTTTCGCCGAACGTTGCATCGTTCGTCGGCGCGGCTACGGTTCGCGCGCACGAAATCGGTTATGAGAATCGAGCGCCAACGCCTGCCGAGCTCGGCCGTATGCAAGAGCTGGTTCGACAGGCGATGCGCGAGGGCGCGCTCGGTGTGGGCAGTTCCCTGATCTACGCACCGGCGTCTTACGCCAAGACCGACGAGCTGATCGCGTTGACCAAAGTCGCCGGGGAATTTGGCGGCGCCTACATTTCTCACCTGCGCAGCGAAGGCGATCGCTTCCTTGAAGCTCTGGATGAGTTGTTGCTGATCGCGCGCGAGGCCAATGTGCCGGCGCAGGTGTATCACCTGAAGGCCGCCGGCCAGAAGAACTGGCCGAAGATGCAGCAGGCGATCGACAAGATCGAGGCCGCGCGCAGGTCCGGGCTGAAGATCACGGCGGATATGTACAGCTATACGGCGGGCGCTACCGGTCTGGACGCCGCCATGCCTACCTGGGTGCAGGAGGGCGGGATCGATGCGTGGGTCGAGCGCTTGAAGAAGCCGGAAATCCGCGCGCGTGTGTTGCAGGAGATGCGTGATCCGAACGCCGACTTCGAAAGTCTGTTGCAAGCGGCCGGCTCGGCCGATCGCGTGCTGCTGATCGGCTTCAAGACCGACAACCTCAAGCCGCTGACCGGCAAGACGCTGGCCGAGGTCGCGAAGATGCGCGGCGTTTCGCCCGAGGAAGCCGCGATCGACCTGGTGATCGAAGATCACACGCGCGTCGGCACGGCGTATTTCCTGATGTCGGAAGAGAACGTGAAGCTCGGCCTGTCGCAGCCGTGGGTCAACATCGATTCGGATGCGGAAGCGCCGGCGCCGGAAGGGCCGTTTCTGTTGAGCAATCCGCACCCGCGTGCTTATGGAACATTCGCTCGCTTCCTCGGCCACTATGTGCGCGATCAGAAGGTGACGACGCTACAGGATGCGATTCGTCGTCTCACCAGCCTGCCGGCGGAGACGTTCAAACTGAAGGATCGCGGCTGCCTGAAGCAGCGATGTTTCGCGGACATCGTGGTGTTCGATCCCGCCACGATCAAGGACCACGCCACGTTCGAAAAGCCACACCAGTATGCGACTGGCGTACAGCACGTGTTCGTCAATGGCGTGCAGGTGCTTCGCGACGGTGAGCACACCGGCGCGAAGCCCGGCCAGGTCGTGCGAGGACCTGGCTACCACGAATGACAGCGACTCGGGCATCCTGCCACTCGCGGCGGCGGGCACATCCCTGTGCCTGCGAAGTTAGACCGGCGGCGGATTGCGCTCGGTGAAGTCCCGCTGATGCCAGTACGGATAGGCCAGCGGTGTGGCGCTGGCCTCGTCCAGCTTCTTCACCTGTTCCGCGGTCAGATTCCAGCCGAGTGCGCCGAGGTTTTGCTTCAGCTGCTCTTCGTTGCGTGCGCCGACGATGACGTTGGCAACGGTGGGCCGCTGTAGCAACCAGTTCAACGCGATCTGCGGCACGGTCTTGCCGGTTTCCTTGGCCACTGCGTCGAGCGCGTCGACCACGTTGTAGAGATATTCGTCGGCGACCGGGGGGCCCTTATCGATGCTCAGTTGCGAGCGCAGCCGCGAAGTTTCGGGCAGGGCCTGACCGCGGCGAATCTTGCCGGTCAGGCGGCCCCAGCCCAGCGGACTCCAGACGATCGCGCCGACCTTTTGCTCGAGCCCGAGCGGCATCAGTTCCCATTCGTAGTCACGGCCGATCAGGGAGTAGTAGGCCTGGTGCGCGACATAGCGCGTCCAGCCGTAGCGATCGGCGACCGCCAGCGACTTCATCAAATGCCAGCCGGAGAAGTTCGAGACGCCGGTGTAACGGATCTTGCCCGCGCGCACCAGGTCGTCGAGGGTCTGCAGGGTTTCTTCGACGGGCGTCGCTGCGTCGTAGCCGTGCAGCTGGAAGATGTCGATGTAGTCGGTGCCCAGTCGTGTCAGCGCCTTGTCTACGGCGCGCAGTAAATTGAAGCGCGATGAGCCGACGTCGTTCGGGCCGTCACCGTGGCGGAAGGTTGCCTTGGTGGAAATGATCACCTTGTCACGCCTGCCGCGAAGCGCCGCGCCGAGAATCTCCTCGGCGGCGCCATCGGAGTAGATATCGGCCGAATCGAACATGTTGAGACCGGCGTCGAGGCTGATGTCCACCAGCCGGGCCGCGGCCTTCACATCGTTGTCGCCCCAACTCTTGAAAAAGTCACCCTTGCCGCCGAACGTGCCGGTGCCAAGGCTGAACACCGGCACCTTGAAGCCGGATCCGCCCAATTGCCTGTATTCCACGCGATGCTCCGCAGGTGCCATGAAAGGTGCGGGCTTTATAACGCATGGACTCGTGAATTGGTGGCACAGGCCCTTTGCCTTCGGCTGGGCTCGGAATACCCACCCCCTTGCCCCCTCCCGATTCCGGGAGGGGGAACTTCATTTTCATTTTTCGCCTGCGTCGGGCTTTCGGAACAGAAGCGTCAGCGGTTCGTCGCCTCCTCGGACGGCGTCAGCCACCGACGCCGATCTGAGAAGGCCAAGCAGTGGCTTCAGTCCAACGGGTCTGGCTGGTACATTGCGCGGATGCAAAAGCTCGTCCCACCCATCGTAGTCATCACCACCGGCGGCACCATCGACAAGGCCTACTTCGACGCGCTCAGCGCGTACAAGATCGGCGAACCGATGGTCAAGAAAATGCTCGATGTGGCCAACGTCACGCGACCGTTCCGGGTGGTCGAGTTGTTTCGCAAGGACAGCCTGGATCTCACCGATCAGGACCGACGAGCGATGTACGAAACCGTGGCCGCGCTGGACACGGACCGCGTCGTGATTACGCACGGCACGGACACGATGACTGAATCCGCCAAGGTGCTGAAGGCCATCCCGGGCAAGACCATCGTGTTCACGGGCGCCCTGTCACCCGCTCGCTTCGCGGAGAGCGATGCGATGTTCAATCTGGGCATGGCCTTTGCCGCCGTACAAACCCTGCCGCCAGGGGTGTACGTGGCAATGAGCGGCCAGGTCTTCCGCGGCGACGAAGTGCGCAAGGATCGAGAGCACGCGCGCTTCGTGTCGACAGTCGAATAAACCGCCGGTCAGGCGTTCGCCGCTTGCTCCCGCGTCGGGCCATGCGCCAGGTCGCGACGGGCAGCCGCGGGTGTAACGCCCAGGATCTTGCGCATGTGCCGAGCCAGGTGGCTCTGATGCGCAAACGCCCGTGGCGAACGCGATCTGCGCGATCGACAGCGACTCGTCCTGAAGTAACAACTTCGCTCGCTCCACACGTCGGCGCAAAATGTACTGGTGCACCGGTGTGCCAGTCGAACGGCGGAACAGCGTCTTCAAGTGCGACACACTCACGCCCGCCACTTTGGCGATCTCCGCCAGCGGCAGCTCGCTTTCGAGATTGTCTTCGATGTGCGAGATCACCAGCTTGAGCTTCCATGCGCTCAGCCCGCCTTTGGGATCGCGCATCGGCAGCGAGCGTCGGTTGTGACGTTGTAACAGCCGCGCCGCCAGCGCAGTGCCGAGGCTCTCGCGGAACAAACGTCCGCCGGCGCCGCCGGAATCGAGATCGGCCTTCATGGCCCAGCCGATGTGCTCGATGAACGGATCGCGCAACTGAAAGCGATCGGCGATTTCGATGTTGCTCGGATCCATCTCGAGCTCCTCGGCCACACGTCGCAGCAACTCATCGGGCACACGCATCACCAGGGTGGTGCCGCCTTGCTTGGTTTCCCATGCCGCCGGCGTGTGCGCAGGAATGATGTCCAGGTCGCCTGCGACTTCACGCCCATGGCGCAGCCTGCCGCCGCGATCGCAGATCACTTCGACCGACGGCCCGACGTGCATGCACACGGTTGCGTAGGGCCTCGGTTCGATGCGAGTGATCCCAGCGGAAAAGTTGTTGAGTAACGCATGGACGGTCTGTGGTGCTCGCGGCGGTGCTGTCGCCGCGGCAGGACGAAGCTGGCTGGTGGCGTTCATCGGTCGGTCTCCGGCGCCGCATTGCTGTGTCCAGGATACAACGAGCAAAGCCCGCTGAGCTGCTCCGCTCCATGTCAGCCAGCGTCCGAACGTGCTGTCCGCGGGCCTAATAGGCGGGCCTGCTACGCGAGAATTATCGATCTGACCTCGAGCCGCATGCCGGAGCCCGGGCCGAAAGCGCTGGGGGCAAGCGGAACAACGCGCAACCCATGCCACGCCGCCTTTTACTATTTAGCAACACACGTGGGCGCCGGCCGGCATTTGACACCGGTCAGCGCAAGTGTGATGGTCAGCGGATGTCCAACATGCCTTCCGTCTCGTTGTCTCCAGCCGATCTCGCGCGTTACAGCCGCCACCTGTCGCTGCGGGAGGTCGGGGTTCCGGGCCAGCAAAAACTCAAAGCCGCTAAAGTGCTGCTGGTCGGCGCCGGCGGCCTGGGTTCGCCTGCGGCGCTGTACCTCGCCGCCTCCGGCGTGGGCACGATCGGCGTGATCGACAACGATCGGGTCGACGTGTCGAATCTGCAGCGGCAAGTGCTGTACGACACCAACAGCGTCGGCCGCCCGAAAGCGGACGCGGCGAAGGAACGTTTGCTGGCGTTGAACCCGGAGATCGAGCTCGTCTCGCATCCGGTCGAGCTGCGGGCCGCGAACGTGCGCGAGATCTTCAGCAATTACGACGTGGTGCTCGACGGCACCGATCGATTCACGACGCGCTATCTCTCCAACGATGCGTGCGTGCTTCTCGGCAAGCCGCTGGTGTCGGCGGCCATCCATCGCTTCGAAGGCCAGGCGATGACGTATGTGCCAGGGCAGGGCCCGTGCTATCGCTGTTTGTTTCCTGAACCGCCGGCCGAGGGCCTGGTGCCGAATTGCGCGGAGGCAGGCGTCCTCGGCGTACTGCCCGGAGTGATGGGCACCATCCAAGCCACCGAAGCGATCAAGTTGATCGTGGGCGTCGGCGAGCCGTTGCTGGGACGGTTGCTGACTTACGACGCGCTGGCCATGCGCTTCGGTGAGTTTCGTTTCAGCCGCAGAACGGATTGCGCGGTGTGCGGCGACCAACCGACGATCCAGGCTCCCGCCGATCTGGCCGAGCTGTGCAGTGCCGACGTGATGGCTCGAGTGCAGCGGCTGACGCCAGCCGACTTGCGCGCCATGTTGAACAAGGTCGCAATCATCGATGTGCGTGCACCCGCCGAGTTCGCCGTCGCGCATCTGCCGGGCGCGGTGAATATTCCAGTCGGCGAGATGCAGCAGCGGCTAGATGAAATTCCACGCGACCGGCAGGCTGTTTTCATTTGCCGGAGCGGAGCGCGCAGCATGACCGCATCCGCCATTGCTACGCGCGCCGGTCTGGTGAATGTGGCTCACTTGGAAGGTGGCCTACTCGGTTGGGCCAGGGAGCTGGACGCGTCCTTCGTGGTCGCGCCGGCGGGTTGAGTCGACTTCAGCGCGTGCCGGTGCGAGTGGGCTGGCGCACGTTGCGCTGATTCACCAACCAGCCGCCCGACGGTTCCCAGCCAGCCAGCTCGGCGCGACGACGCTCACGAGCCTGCTCCAACGCCTGCATCGCTTCGGGCAGCGCCGTCGGCACGGAAGTGGGCATGTGGATCACAATGTCGTCTTCGAAATCGAGCATGGATGTCTCCTTACTCTTGCCTTGATCGTGTCGGCAGGTTACGCCGGCGCGGCTCCGCCATCATCGGGGCGCGTGGCATGTAATTGATTCCCCGCCGGCAACAATGCAGGTCAATGGCGGCAAATTGCCGGCGAATGCGGTTGAGTGCGGGGGTGCCCCGCCGCACAATCGTGCAAGACCTGCAGCACAGTTTCAGGAGCGCCAAGGTGAATCAGAGCATGACGGAAGGTTCGTCGAATACGACCATCGCCAATGTCATCTACGTGCTTTACCTGCTGGCGCTGATCAACGGCATCACCGCCATCGTCGGCGTGATCATGGCGTACATCTACAAGGACGGCGCGCCTCAGTGGCTGCGCACGCATTACGAGCTGCAGATCCGCACGTTCTGGATGGGACTGTTGATCGGCGCCGTGGGCTTCCTGTTGAGCTGGGTGCTCATCGGCATCCCGATCCTGCTCGCCCTGGCGGTGTGGTGGATCGTCCGCTGCGTCAAAGGCCTGCGTTTCGTGGGCGAGCGGGCGCCTTACCCGAACTATCTCGGCTGGGGCCTCTAATAAACATCGCGACGGTAGCGCCCAGCGATCGCCAGTTGTTCCAGTGTGTCGACGCCGAGCACTTCCGACAGTGCGGCGTCGACCGCGGGCGCCATTCCTAGCAAACTACCGCACACATAGATCGCCGCGCCCTCGTCGACCCAGCGACGCAAGTCATCGGCGCATTCTCGGACTCGATGCTGGACATAGCGTCGTTCCGGTTGATCGCGGGAGAACACCAGATCGATGCGTTCCACTTGTCCCTGAGCTCGCCATCGATCGAGCTCATCGCCATAGAAGCAATCGTGAGCGACACTGCGCTCGCCGAAGATCAGCCAATTGCGATGCCTGCCTCGAGCGATCCGGGCTTTGATGAGTGAGCGCAGGCCGGCGATGCCCGTGCCGTTACCGATCAGGATCAGAGGCACGTTGCTTTCGGGTGCATGGAAGTTGGGATTGGAGCGCACCCGCACGGCGATGTCATCGCCAACCTTTGCTCCTGCTGTCAACCAGCCGCTGCCCAGGCCCGGCTCGCCATCGGGGCGACGCATCTGGCGTACCAGCAAATGAATGGCGCCATCGGCGGGCAGCGATGCGATGGAATATTCACGATGCGGCAGCGGCTCGGGCTTTGCGTCCCAAGTTGAATTGCGAGGATCGATCTCTGCGATGTCGCCGGCCTGCCAGCGGGCGCTCGCGCCCGCCGGTGGTTGCAGCTCGATGTGAAAACACGCGTCACCTGCGCTGCCGGGATTCACATGTCGCCTGGCCGTGAGCCGCCAGCGTTCGTAGCGGGGCGCTTCCCAATCCGGCAGATCGGGGCTGTTGCTCAAGACGCTGAGCTGATGTTGCCAGTGACGTAACGCGCCTTCATCGCCGTTGTCCACTTCGATCACGTCGAACAACGCCGTGGCGCCTTGATGGCGTAGCCATTGATCGAGGCGATGGCCGAACGCGCAGTAGTTGTCGTACTCACGATCGCCGAGCGCGAGCACTCCGTAACTCATTTCTTTCAGGGGGATGGAGCGGTCCAGGATGTTTCTTACGAAACCCGCGGCGGGATCCGGCGCGTCGCCTTCGCCCGTGGTGCTCACGACGAACAGGGCGCTGTTTACTTGACGCAGAATCTGTTCATCGATGTTCTGCAGCGAAGCCAGCAGCACCGGCGCGCCTGCGGCTTGCAGAGACTGAGCTGTTCGATTGGCCAGGTCCGCTGCAAATCCGGTCTGGCTCGCGAACGCGATCAGGGTAGGGGCGCCGGCCCGATCGCCGCCGCTCGAGACGATGGCAGGGCCTCGGCGCGGCCAGAGGAAGTACGCGCAGGTCGTGAGATACAGCAGGACAACAACGCACGCCGAGTAAAGGCGTGCGTCGCTGATGCCGGCGAGGACCCCGGACATTGCCGTGAGGACCGCCTGAACTTATTGCGGCAACACTTCGAAGGTGGCCACGTAGCTCAGCCGGCGTTGTTTGGCCTGTTTCAACGATGTCTTCTGATCCTGCATCGTGGTCTCCAGCCAGTACATGCCCGGGGTCGGCCAGTCGATGCTCAGCTCGCCGTTGGCATCGGTTTTGAGCTGCTGCTCCTGCTGCTCGTTGCGATAGCGCGTGCCGCCAGGCTGCACCACCACTTGCAGATTCGCGGCCGGTTTGCCGTCGAGCAGGAAACGGAACTTCGAGGTTTCACCGGCGTACAGATCGTTCGGATGAGACAGTGGCAGCAACTCCAGGCCGACATTGGCCGGCTTCAGCGCGGCTTCGGTCGGCTTGCCGGCGGTCACGAACGTTTCGACACGGCCCACTGATTCGCTCACTTCCAGATTTTTGGCGTCGGCGGGCACTTCGTTAGCGAACCGGGCGGCGGTGCCGCGCCAGCGCTTGCGGGCGCCGTTTTCCTCGTAGCTGGCGAACAGGCCCTGATTGACCAGCGCCACCTTGTAGGTCCCGTTCTGTTTCAGCTGCACGTCGAACACGCTGCGATACTTGCCGGTGTGCGCATTCTCGGCCGTGACTTTCGTACCGTCCGGTGCGGTGATGGCCAGATTGTCCAGACGCAGCGGCACGTGATTGAAATAGAACAAATCGTTCGAGACCGCGGCGTCCACCGTGATCCATTGATCGACGGTCGATACGGTGGCGGAGGGCAGCAGCCACATCTTGTGCGCGTGGCTGGCAAAGGGCGCAAGCAGCGCGGAAGCGACGGCGACGACGCGAAGTGCGGTTTTCATGATGGTTCTCGCGAGTTGGAATTACGGAACGACGTTGAGCGTGACGGCGCCGAGCTCGGTCTTGCCCTGGGCCGTCGCCTGTTGTTTCTGGGTTCCCGGCCATTCGAACGGCAGGCGCAGCAGCTCGCGCCCGCCAACTTCGCGCGCCGCTTCGACCACCAGGTTGTATTTGCCCGGCGCGAGTCGAGCGAGTTGCTGGTCGGTGCTCCTGAAGCTGAGCGCATGTTCGCCGACCGGACGGGTCGCGCCGGTGACGCCGTCGATGGGCATATCCAGCTCACGGCCGCCGCGACGCCACCACTGGCGCAGGTCTTTCAGCCATTGGGTCCCGTCTTCTTTTTTGGGATCGGTTTGATACCAGACGGCCAGTTGCGCGGCGGTGCTTTGATCCTGGTTCTCGACCCATACCGCGATGTAGGGACGGTGATACTCGGCCACGTCGAGGCGGGGAATCTGCAGTTTGATATTCAGCTCCGCTGCGGACGCCGCTGCGCTCCCCATCAGCAGCACGGCGCCGGCCAGTGTCGCGATCCATCTCATATTCGACCTCAGTGAATAAACAAAATGGCCAGCAGCAATGGCAGCACCAGTCCCAAGCCCACCATGGGCCAGGTGCCGGGACGATTGCCCGCATGCATCTTCAACAGCAGCAGGCCCGTCACTGCGAACACCAGCGCCGCGAATGCGAACACGTCGATGAACAGGCTCCACGCCGAACCGGTGTTGCGTCCTTTGTGCAGATCGTTGAAGTAAGACAGCCAGCCGCGATCGGTGAGTTCGTGGGTGACCGCGCCGTCTTGCAGGTTCACCGTGAGCCAGGCATCGCCGCCGGGGCGGGGCAGCGACACGTATATCTCTTCATCGGACCATTCGGTCTCGCGTCCGTCGACACGAACTGACAGGCTTTCACCGAGCCATTCGGCGACCGACGCAGGCAGCGCTGCTTTCTCGTCACCCTCGCGCTCCCATAGCTGGCGCAGTTGCGCAACCAGTGGCGCAGGCATCTCGGCTGCCTGCGTTGTTACTTCGGGCTTCGCCCCAATCCAGGAGGCGTGGTTCAAAGTGAAGCCGGTGATGCTGAACAACACCATGCCCACCAGGCACATGGCGGCGCTGACCCAATGCCACTGGTGCAGGTGCTTGAGCCAGAACGCCCGGCTTTTTTGCTGAGAAATCACGGAGCTACGATGTTGGTCAGTTCTTGTCGAGACAGTTCGCGGGCCGGTAATGGGCGGACATATTGATGAGAACAATTCTCATTGGCAAGAGCCTGTCGTGAGAAATTCGAAATCTGTGCGGGTTTGTGTGTTCGGCCACGACCCCGGGCTGCAGGCGCAACGCGTATATTTGCGGCCCCATTTGGATGACGAGGGACTCTCTTGAGCGCAGCGACCGTCAGTGTGTTCGACATGTTCAAGATCGGCATCGGTCCATCGAGCTCGCACACCATGGGCCCGATGACGGCCGCCTGCCGATTCGCGCAGTCGCTGGAGCAGCGGGGTGTGTTGGCCAGGGTCGCGCAGGTCACGGTGAGTTTGTTTGGTTCGCTGGCGCTGACCGGCAAAGGACACGCGACGGACACGGCTGTTACTACCGGACTCGCCGGGTGGTTGCCCGCGCAAGTGGATCCGGATGCGGCTGCCAGACTGATCGACGAGGTGCGCCAACACGGCAAGCTCCGCTTGGCCGGAAGTCACGAGATCGACTTCCGCATGGAGCGCGACATCCATTGGAAGTACAAGGAAAGCTTGCCGTATCACCCGAATGCTCTGACGCTGTTCGCGCGTGACGGCGCCGGCGAACTGTTACACGAAGCGACTTTCTATTCCGTCGGTGGTGGCTTCGTAGTCAGTGATGAAGAGGCGAAGGCGCCGGCCGCTGCCACTGCCGCGGCCACGATTCCGCTGCCATTTTCCAATGCGGCGGAGCTGTTGGAAGTGGCCGAGAGCCAGGGCCTGACGATCGCCGAAGTGATGATGCGTAACGAATGCGCGGCGCGCTCTCGGGAAGAAGTGCTGGCCGGCCTGGATCGCATCTCGGACGCCATGAATTCCTGCATCGATCGCGGCTTGCGTCAGGAAGGCATCCTGCCGGGCGGGCTGCAGGTGAAGCGTCGAGCCGCAAAGCTGCGCGCCGCGCTGGAGAAGCGCGAACAAACCAATTCCGCCGATGGCCTCATCGCCATGGATTGGATCAATGCGTGGGCGCTCGCCGTCAATGAAGAAAATGCAGCCGGCGGCAAAGTCGTGACTGCGCCGACCAATGGAGCTGCCGGCGTGGTGCCAGCTGTACTGCGCTATTACGATCGCTTCTGTAACGGTACGCGCGAAGGACGCCATACTTTTCTGCTGACCGCCGCCGCTATCGGCTCGTTGTACAAATCCAATGCGAGCATCTCGGCCGCGGAAGTGGGCTGTCAGGGAGAGATCGGCGTGGCATGTTCCATCGCCGCGGCGGGTCTGGCTGCTGCGCAGGGCGGCACCAACGAGCAGATCGAAAATGCTGCCGAGATCGGCATGGAACACAACCTCGGTCTGACCTGCGATCCCATCGGCGGTCTGGTGCAGATTCCCTGCATCGAGCGGAATGCGACCGGCGCCGTGAAGGCGGTGGATGCTTCGCGCCTCGCGTTGATGGGCGACGGCTCGCATCACGTCACGTTGGATCGCGTGATCGAAACTATGCGTCGTACCGGCGCCGACATGCAGTCCTCGTACAAGGAAACCTCTCTCGGCGGCCTCGCCGTGAATCTGCCGGAGTGCTGAACTCCTGTTCCTGCGGCGAGTTAACTCCTCAGCGACGGCTCGTTACACTGACGCGCACCGCCAGGACCGCGTCGGATCCGAGCTGAATGCGTTCAGGAGTTGGCCATGATCAAATTCGAGCGTTGGTGGGCTGTCATCGCGGCAGCCGTATTTGTCACTGCCGCGAATGCAGACGAGTACGCGGGCAAACCTAAACAACAAACCGGTTCGCCGGCTCGCTACACATTCTCCTGGCCGTTAGATTCGGGTGCGCCGGCGCCACGCGGCGGCACGACCAAGGGCGCGCCGGTCACCCTGGATCTCGAGCCATCCAAAGCCTGGAAGGAACTGCGCGCGGAAGGGCTCTCAGCACCAGAGCGCGACCGGCGCGCGATACTGGCGATGGCGGGGACTTACCGCGTCACTTTCGACTTTCTGGAAGTCGTGCCGTTCGTCACCCAGGAAAAGCCGAATGCCCCGTATCAATCCTGGGGCACTGAAAAAGTTTACGTCGATAGCGACGACGGCAAGCACATCAGCCTGGTGCACATTCTCGAAATGCGCATCGTGCAGAAGGACGGCTCCATCAGCGAGCCCATGGTGACCAAACATTGGCGGCAGGACTGGCGCTACGAGCCGACGCACATCGTCGAGTATCGCGGCCGTGATCGTTGGGAGCGTCGCAAGCTCGACGCTGCCGAGTCCAGGGGCGCGTGGCTGCAAACCGTGTATCAAGTCGACGAGTCGCCGCGCTATGCCAGCGTCGGGCGTTGGGAACATTCCGCCAGCTTCTCTACATGGATGAGCGGCGATACCTGGCGTCCGCTGCCTCGTCGCGAGTGGAGCGTGCGCGACGACTATCAAGTGCTGGTCGGAACCAATCGTCACACCGTCGCGCCGACCGGCTGGGTGCAGGAAGAAAACAATCTGAAAACCGTGCTCACCGCCGCGCGTGAACTGGACCCGGCGCGTCCTTACCTCGGTCGTGAATATGGTGTGGCTCGTTACGAGCGGATTCGCGACGCCGACTTTGCACAGGCGGACACTTACTACCAAAAGACCAAACAATTCTGGGATCAGGTGCGCGACGAATGGTCGCGGATTTTCGTGCAGCAGGGGGCAGTCACATTGAAGGGGCCCGTCGATAAGCTGGGTCTGTTCTTTCCGCTATTCGCCCAAGCAGATGCCGTAGCGGAGCAGGGCGCCGCGGCCAGCGCGCAGAACCAGGCTGTCATACGTAAGTCATTGAAAGACATGGACGCTTTGCCTTAAGGAGCGGCTCCATTCAGAGCGATCGGCAAAAAAACAAAAAAGTCCAATAGACGCTTGCTTTGTTATTGAGAAGCATTATCATTTGCACCCATGCTGCAACACCAACCGAAAACCCCTCTCCGCCCCGCGGAGCTTCGATCGCCGGCCAACGAGCTGCCTCGCGGGCCGGCGATTCCTTTACTGCGCTCCGAAGAGCTGTTCGGCAAGGCGCGGGAAATTCTGATCGAGCACAGCGGCGGCTATTACCGCCTGCGTGTGACTAACAGCAACAAGCTGATTCTCACCAAATAACGGGCCTTCCCCCGGGCCCGAGCCCGCCAGCGCCAGCGCTTCGCATGGCGCAGCCAGCTACTTCATTCGCGCGCCGAATAACAAACATCGGCGCCAGCTGAGGTAGTTGTGACAACACATGTTTGGTTGCTGAGTTTCGCGATTGGGACCTGGCTGCTGGCTCTCGCACTCGTCTACTCGGCATCGCCGCGCCAGCGTTGGTTGCGCGTGCCACTTCCCGCATTTCCCACTCGCGTCAGCGCCGTGCTCGCCGCCATCGTCGGTTGCAAGGCGCTGGCCGAAGCGCTGAGTTTCTTGTCCTAGAGGAGAGATTCGTGATGAATGCAGTCGTATCCCGCCGCTGTCTGACTCGGGTGATGACGGATGACGATCGCGGCGTGGAAGTGGCGCAACTGCAGTCGGTGATGCATCGGATTCAAAGCTCGCTGCGCGATGTGCCCATCGCTCAACGGGAATACATCGCCAATGCGCTGCTGAACCTGGCGGTGACGCGCATGCTGAAGGAGGAGGGCAAGACGCTCACGGCGAGCATCCTGCTGCGGCTGGGAGACGTCGTGGCGAACAGCGATTCGCCGCCGGCTCCCGAAAGAGCCGTCGACTTGAATCACATCAACGCCTGAGTTCGTTTCTTAGACGGACACCAGCACGCGCCCGGTGCGCGGCTGATTCTGGAACGCGCCCTGACGGCCGTACACTTTCGGCTGGTCGGCGCGGCCCGTGACCACGTCCAGCATGCCTTGCACGCGATTGAGTCGTGCAGTGACCAGCGCGCCGTTGCGATCGTTGGCCGAGCGACAGCGACTGGCGCGTTCACCCAGTTGTTTCCAACGGAGGCGCAATTGTTTCGACGGGTCGCACCACGCGAGGATGCGATCCAGGCCGTGCATGTCGGCCGGCACGTTCAACGCACGGCACAGCGACTTGCGCTCGTCTTCGATACGCAGCAAGGTGCCGATGCAGTTCTGTCGCGCCTGGGCCGCGCGATCCAACGCTTCGACGTCGTTGGCTACCAGCAATTCATGTTCACGGTCGAGCAGCGTCTGCAGCTGTTCGAGCGTGTTCGATTCTTCAGCGATCAGTTTGTCGAGATGATCGCGACAGGCAACCGGATCCACGGACCTTGACTCCTTGAATTAGTGAGCTGCTCCCAGTTCGCGATCCATGCGGAGCAACTTGTCGGCGATGCGCTCCGGCACCACCTGATAACTACCGTCTTCGATGGCCTGGCTGATGCGGGCGACCTTCGCCTCGTTCACCACCGGCAAGCCATTCACCGTCTGTTCCAGCGCCGCCAGCTGGCGGGCCTGGTCGGTGATCTGCACGGGATTGGCCGGCTTGGCCGCCACCTCGGCGGAATTTGCGGCGCCATCACGCGTGCGCGACACCGACTTATCGGCGCCCACCTGCACGGGGGTGTTCTGGTAGCCAGTGATTTTGGTAGTCACGTCCAGTTCTCCGGTTGCGGCAATGACAACCACGTCGCGCCGCTCGGAGGGTGTAACGGCCGCGATTCTGAGAACTTTAGCAACCTCATCGGCCACGGCCTCAGAGGTGCCTTAGGGGAAACTCGCAATTCGCGTGTTGCCGCTGTGACAATAGGTCAAATCGACTGGGCTTCATTCACTCCCGCTGAGCGGTCCTAGTGGGATCTGCCGCACGCTTCCGGCCCTCGGCGCGGGGTAGCGATACAGGAAATCCCTCAATGTCAGAAAACCGGCGCGTCCACGGCCCGTTCTGTCAAGAACCGACCCTGACAACGCCATCACTTTCCACCACACCTTCCACAATCTTGAGCGAGCTCACATTCTGAACCCGCACGCGCTCGGACGCCGCGCCCTCGGTGAGGGCTTGCCCCTGCGCGCGAATCTGCACCGGACCGTTGGCGGCGATCAGCGTTACCTGCTGACCGCGACGAACCAGGATGTCCGGCTTGAGCATGTCGACCGTGAGCACCGTGCCGACCGGCAGGGAGCGAGTCAGTCGGTGACCCTTCAGGCTGCCGATGTCATTGATAAAGAGCGACGCTCGTCCCGCCACTCGCCGCACCTGCGGCTCCACGTCCGTGATCTCGACTCGCGACCGACGCGCCAGCGGTCGGCGGAGCACGAGGACGGATACCTCAACCTCGATCGTCACCGGTACATAGATGGTCCAGGGCGCGGCGTTCGGGCAGCGCACGCCGATGGTCATGCGGCCGGAGCTCATTCCCGTGCCTTGCGAGAAAGCCTCGAGCGGCGAAGCGCATTCATCCAGGCGCAAGCGCGGGTCGAGCTTGTTGGCGGTCACGAAATGTTTGACGGAATTTTCCGGCAGGGAAGACCGTACGAACTCTTCAGCCGCGGCCTGAATAGCGTCCAACGATTGGATACTCGCGCTGGCATATGACGCCTGCGCATGCGCAGGGCCCGCCAACAGCAGGGCTGCCAAAGCACACATCAAGAAGCGCTGTATCACGTTATCAACCGCCGAGAATCGTCGTCTCATTGACGCTGCCTGAAATAAAGCAATTCAAATGCCAGAACCCACGCACCGCCCCAGTTCGTGCGCACCCATGCCCCACCCATCGTAGGAACTGTGACGCAGCTGACAAATCAGGCGGATGCCTAAACGAGCTTCTGCGTTGGGCCTGTTCGGTAGCTGCGAACGGCTGGTTGGATTGCGGGCGCAGCTGTTGGAAGAGAAGAGGCGTCGTTGGTTTGCGTCACCTCGCGCGACGCCGACACGTTTGCTGCGACGGATGGCGTCGGGGAAGAAGAGAGAGGTAGCCGGGCGCGGCGCGAAATGCGGACGTATTGATCTTCGTTCTGCTGCCGGGGCGGCAAGGGTTTGCCGCGGCGGCGTGATGGACGTCGCGAGATTTTCGTTTGCTCGGGATGGCGCGGCAGGAAACGGCGAGGAAACATGCGGGTCGCGAGAAAGTGGCACGCGCCTTGCTAACTACATTCGCAGACAGTTTTCTGACGGATGCAGTGATGACGAGCGCAATCGACAAACATCTCGGAGTACACGCGCAAGCGTTGAACTTGCGCTCACAACGCACCGAGCTGCTCGCAGCGAATCTCGCGAACGCCGACACGCCGGGCTACCGCGCCCGTGACATCGACTTCAAGAGCGCGCTCGCGCAAGCAAGTGGCAACGCCAAGCACGGCGTGCAACTGCAGACAACGAACGCCGCACACATCGGCCCGAAGCAAGTTAACGGCGCACCCGCGCCCGAACTGAAATATCGGACCCCGCTCGCGCCCTCACTCGACGGCAACACCGTGGACGCGCAATTGGAACAGGCCGCCTTCGCCGAGAACACCGTTCGTTATCAGGCCACGCTGCAGTTCCTGAACTCGAAGTTCCGCGGCCTCATGACGGCCATCACCGGCGGCCAGTAATAGAGAGGTAACGACGTCATGTCCTCTTTCGACATATTCAATATCGCCGGCTCCGGCATGAGCGCACAGTCCGTGCGCCTCAACACCACCGCCAGCAACCTCGCCAACGCCGACAGCGTGAGCGGCGATCCGAATCAGGTCTACAAGGCCAAACATCCGCTGTTCGAAGCCATCCGCACCGGCCTCGGCAAGGACGCGACCAGCGCGGGCGTCGCCGTGAAAGGAATATTCGAGAACCAGGCCGCGCCCACCGCGCGCTACGAGCCAGGTAACCCGCTCGCCGACGCCAATGGTTACGTGTATGCGCCGAACGTGAACACCGTCGAAGAGATGGTCGACATGATCTCCGCCTCGCGCTCGTATCAGAACAACGTCGAAGTGATGAACACCGCCAAGGAAATGATGCTGGCCACGCTGCGGCTGGGCCAGTAGTCGTAAAGAGATATCGGAGCCACCATGTCCCTGACCACCGATCCGATCCAGAACTGGGCCGCGCAGGCGCAGGCAGCCGCCGAAGCGCAGGCCAAGAAGGATCAAACCCTCGGCATCGATTCGTTCCTGACGCTGATGACCGCGCAGCTGAGAAATCAGGATCCGCTGAAGCCGCTGGAAGGCACCGAGTTCATTTCGCAGCTCGCCACCTTCGGCACCGTGTCCGGCGTGCAGGAGATGCAGACTTCGTTGGAAACATTGGCCGCCTCGCTGCGCTCCACCCAGACCTTGAACGGCGCCACCATGATCGGTCGCGACATTCTGGTCTCGGCCTACAGCTTCGATCACACCCAGGGCGGCACCGTAACCGGTCAGATCGATGTGCCGGCTGGCACGTCGTCTCTGCAGGTGCGCATCACCGACTCCACCGGCGCCGTGGTGCGTGAGATCCAGCTGGAGACCGCCGAGGGCGTGCGCGACTTCACTTGGGACGGATTGCACACCGACGGCACCCCGGCCGAGTCGGACACATACGACATCGAAGCCGTCGCCACCGTGGGCGGGCAGACGGGATCGCTCGAGGTGCTGATGGCGGGCCGCGTGTCCAGCGTCAGTCTCGACGCCACCGGCACCAATCTCACTTTGAACACCAGCGCGCTCGGCCCGGTGGCCATGGCCAACGTGCGACGCGTGCAGTAACGGTCACGCTGTGACACTTCGCCAAAGCATCCCGATCGAGCTGGTCTTGCGACCAGCGACGTCATCGGGCTCAGGGTAGTCGAAACGTTCGGTTTTGTATTCTTCGTCTTAGGAGCATCCTCCATGTCTTTCGGTATCGCGCTCAGCGGTCTCAATGCGGCTCAGCAGGACTTGAACGTCACTGCCAACAACATCGCCAACTCCTCGACCACGGGCTTCAAGCAGTCGCGCGCCGAGTTCGCCGAGCTGTTCGCGGTGTCTCCGTTCGGCGTGAATCGCAATGCGCACGGTAACGGCGTGAAAGTCGCCTCGGTGTCGCAGCAGTTCACTCAGGGCAACATCAACACCACCAACAACAGCATGGACCTGGCCATCAGCGGCCAGGGTTTCTTCGTGGTCAACGACGGCGGCGCGTTGGCCTACACCCGCGCCGGCGCGTTCCGGCCGAACAACGACGGCTACGTGGTGAACAGCCTCGGCCAGCGTCTGCAGGTGTATCCGCCTTCGGCCACCGGCAACTTCAACACCAGCACCATGACCGATCTGCGTCTGGTGACCACCGAAAGCTCGCCGTCGGCGACGACCGAAGTCGAGACGGTGTTCAATCTGCCGTCCGCCGCCACAGTGCCGACCACGACGCCGTTCGATGCCGCGGATGAAACGAGCTACAACACCGCGCGATCGATGACGGTGTACGACTCGCTGGGTGCGGCCCACACCGCCAGCATGTACTACGTGAAGACGGCGACCAACGAATGGGACATTCACATGACCATCGATGGCAACCCGGCCGGCACGCAGCATCTGGTGTACGACCAGAATGGCAATCTGACGACGCCGGCCAACGGTCAGTTCGTGCTGCCGACTTACGATGCCGCGGCGGGCCTTTCGACGGGTGCGGCGCCGATGAATCTCACGTTCGATCTGAGCCGCACCACCCAGTACGGCGAAACCTTCAGCATGACTTCGATCACGCAGGACGGATACACCACCGGCCGCCTGATCGGCATCGACATCGATGCCACCGGTGTGGTGCAGGCTCGCTTCACCAACGGTCAGTCGACGCAGCTCGGCCAGGTCGCGATCGCGAACTTCTCCAATCCGCAGGGCCTGCAGCAGCTGGGCGACACCAACTGGGCGCAGACCTTCGCCTCCGGCCAGCCGTTGAACGGCCAGGCAGGCAATTCCGGCTTCGGTCTGATTCAGTCGGGCGCGTTGGAAGCATCGAACGTCGACATCACCGCGCAGCTGGTCAACATGATCACCGCGCAACGTAACTTCCAGGCCAACTCGCAGATGATTTCGACCGCCGACCAGATCACGCAGACCATCATCAATATTCGCTAACTCGCCCGGGAACTCACTCCAGGTGAGATCGAGTAACTAATGGACCGCTTCCTCTACATCTCGATGTCGGGCGCCAAGGAAACCTTGCGCGCCCAGACCGCGAACAACCACAACCTCGCCAACGCGAGCACGACCGGTTTTCGCGCCGACATGAGCGCGTTTCAGTCGCGAGCCGTGGCCGGTTCGGGATACGCGTCCCGTGCCTACGCGACCAACTCGACCACGGGTTGGGATCCGACCCAAGGCGCACTGATCGCCACCGGTCGCGAACTGGATGTAGGCATCAACGGTCCGGGTTGGATTGCGGTGCTCGGCAGGGACGGTCGCGAGGCGTACACCCGTGCCGGCGATCTGCGTGTCGATCCGAACGGCATGCTGATGACGGGCACGGGATTGCAAGTGATGGGCGAGGGCGGCCCGATCAGCGTGCCACCCAACATGTCGGCGACCATCGGCGCCGACGGCACGATTTCAGTCATTCCCTTGGGGCAGGGCGCCGAGACCACGGCGATGATCGGTCGCATCAAGCTGGTGAATCCGCCGGATGCGGAGATGGTTCGTGGCGAAGACGGTTTGTTTCGTAGCGCCACGGGCGCCGATCTGCCGGCGGATGCGAGCGTGAAGCTCGTTACCGGCTCGCTCGAGACCAGCAACGTCAACACCGCGGACGCCATGGTCAACATGATCGAGCTGGCGCGTCGCTTCGATCTGCAAGTGAAGGCGATGCGCACCGCCGAAGAGAACGCGGCCACTGCCGCGCAATTGCTCCGCGGCGGCATCTGATCGCCACTCAACATCAGTTATTTGTAGGGTTTCATCATGAATCCAGCTTTGTGGGCCGCCAAAACCGGACTCGATGCGCAGCAGACGCGCATGTCCGTCACGTCCAACAACCTCGCCAACGTCAACACCACCGGCTACAAGAAAAGCCGCGCCGTGTTCGAGGACCTCTTGTATCAGAACGTGCGTCAGGTCGGCGGCTCGACCTCGCAGGACACCGTCGCTCCGACCGGCTTGTCGCTCGGCACCGGTGTGCGCGTGGTGGCGACGGAGAAGCAGTACACCCAAGGCAATATGCAGACCACGGGCAACAGCCTCGACGTGGCGGTGAGCGGCCGCGGCTTTTTCCAGATCCTGCTGCCGGACGGCACCATGGGTTACACGCGCGACGGCAATTTCGAAGTGAACCCGCAGGGCGAACTCGTGACCGCCAGCGGTTATCGCGTGCAGCCGGGAATCACCATCCCGGACGGCGTACAGAGCGTCACCATCGGCAAGGATGGCGTGGTCACCGTGCAGATGGCGGGCGAAGCCAATCCGATGCAGGTCGGCACCTTGCAGCTGGTCGACTTCATCAATCCGTCCGGCCTGCAGCCGCGCGGTGAAAACATTCTGGTCGAGTCCGCCGCGAGCGGCGCGCCCCAGACCGGCACGCCGGGCTTGAACGGCCTGGGCTTCATCGAGCAGGGCTCGCTGGAAGCCTCCAACGTCAACGTGGTGGAAGAGCTGGTCAACATGATCGAGACCCAGCGTGCTTACGAGATGAACTCCAAGGCCATCTCGACCACGGATCAGATGCTGTCGTATCTGACGAACCAGCTTTGAGCTGACTGAGCGATTACCATGCGCAATCTGTTCGTGACCGTCGCGGCCGCCTCGATGCTCGGCGGCTGCGTCACGCCGCCGAAAGAGCCGGATTGGTCCGCCACCTGGCCCGAGCCGGCGCCAACCCAGGAGCATGCCAATGGCGCCATCTTCCAGGCCGGCCACGACATCGCCTTGTTCGAGAACGCGGTGGCGCGTCGAGTCGGCGACACGCTGACGATTCGACTCAACGAGCGCACCAACGCGCAGAAGAGCTCGAGCACCTCGACCAGCAAGGCCACCAGCGTCGAGCTGCCGGGACCGACCATTGCCGGCCGGCCGGTCACTCGCCACGGCACGGCCATCCTCAATGCGCAGGTCGACAACAGCACGTCGTTCGAAGGCGAAGGCGACAGCGCGCAGAGCAACCGGCTCGAGGGCGACATCACGGTGACGGTCGCGCAGCGGCTGCCGAACGGCAATCTTCTGGTCAGGGGCCAGAAATGGATCACCATCAATCAGGGTCGCGAGTACGTGCGCATTCAAGGCATCGTGCGTCCCATCGACATCGATCCCGATAACTCCATCTCATCTTTGAAAGTTGCCGACGCGCAAATCGCGTATGGCGGCAAGGGCGCGCTCAACGACGCCGCCACGCCGGGCTTGTTGGCACGATTCTTCAATGCTCCCTGGCTGCCGTTCTGATTTACGGCGCCCATACGGATCGATAGCGTGATGAAGCTCACAAAGGTTCTTGCCACACTGACCATGGCCGCAATGTTTGCTGCTTCGGCCATGTTTTCCGTGCCGGCCCGGGCCGAGCGCGTCAAAGATCTGGCGTCGGTGGCCGGCGTGCGTGGCAACCAGCTCGTGGGCTACGGTTTGGTGGTCGGTCTCGACGGCACTGGTGATCAGACCAGCCAGGCGCCATTCACGATTCAAAGCATTCGAAACATGCTCGCCAAGTTCGGCGTGACGATTCCCGCCAACGTGAATCCGCAGTTGAAGAACGTTGCCGCGGTCACGGTGCGCGCCGATCTGCCGCCGTTCTCCAAGCCCGGTCAGACCATCGACATCACCGTCGACTCCATCGGCAACGCAACCAGCTTGCGCGGCGGCAGCTTGTTGATGACTCCGCTGCGAGGTATCGATGGTGAGGTGTATGCGATCGGTCAGGGCAGCCTGGTGGTCAGCGGCTTCGGCGTGCAAGGCAAGGACGGCTCGCGCATTTCGGTGAACGTGCCGAGCTCGGGTCGCGTGCCGAATGGCGCGACAGTGGAGCGCGCGGTTCCGAATAACTTCGCAAGCGAGCCGTATGTCACGCTCAATCTCAACACGCCTGACTTCACGACCGCGGCGCGTTTGACGGACGGCATCAATCAGATGCTCGGTCCCGACACGGCTCGCGCGATCGACGCGGTGTCCGTGCGCGTCCAGGCGCCGACCGATCCGAGCCAGCGCATCGCTTATCTATCGACGCTCGAAGCGATCGAAATCCAGCCCGGCGAAGCGCCCGCGCGCGTGATTGTGAATTCCCGCACCGGCACCGTGGTGATCGGATCGGCCGTTCGCGTTACGCCGGCCGCCGTTGCGCATGGCTCGCTGTCTGTGACGATCACCGAGCGCAACGACGTGAGCCAGCCGAATCCTTTCTCGGACGGCCAGACCGTCGTGACTCCGCGATCCGATATTCAAGTGGAGCAGCCGGAAGCACGCATGTTTGTGTTCAACGCCGGCGTGAATCTCGACGAGATCGTGCGCGCAGTGAATCAGGTCGGTGCTGCGCCCGGCGACCTCGTCGCCATTCTCGAAGCGCTGAAAGAAGCGGGCGCGCTGCGCGCCGAGCTGATCGTCATCTGAAGAGTTGCGACCATGACAGCCCCCGTCAACTCATCCTTCGATTTCGCCGCGCTGGCGTCGCTGCGTACGGACGCCGTCACCAAGCAGGACGCGGCGACACTGAAGGAGGCGGCCAAGCAGTTCGAGAGTCTGTTCACGCAAATGATGCTGAAGAGCATGCGTGATGCGAACCGCGCCTTCGGCGAAGGTTCGATGTTCTCGAGCTCGCAAGGCGATTTCTACCAGGACATGTTCGACGACCAGATCGCGCTCGAATTGTCCAAGGGCAGCGGACTGGGGCTGGCCGACGTGCTGGTGCGCCAGTTGACACAGGCAGGTCTGGTGAAAGCGCCGGATGCCACGGCCACCACGCAGGCGGTGTCCAGCGCAACGTTTCCGGCAAGCACGCAGAACGTTGCTGCCGGCGAAGATCATCAACCGCTGGCTCAGTCCAAGGAAGATTTCGTGCGCATGATGTGGCCGCACGCACAGCGCGCTGGCAGCGCTTTGGGTGTGGATCCGAGTGCTCTGGTGGCGCAGGCCGCCCTGGAAACCGGTTGGGGCCGCGCCGTGCCGACGCATTCGAGCGGATCGAGCAGCTATAACCTGTTCGGCATCAAAGCGGGCACGAGCTGGGAAGGCGCGACCGCCAGCGTGCCGACTCTTGAATTCGAAGACGGCGTCGCCGTCCGCAAAGTAGAGCGTTTCCGTGCTTACGCTTCTCCGGCCGACAGCTTCAACGATTATGCCCGGCTGATCGGCAACAACTCCCGTTATGAAAACGCGCGAGGCGCCGGTAGCGATGTGGCCAGCTTCGCCTCGGCGTTGCAAGCCGGCGGTTACGCCACCGATCCGAACTACGCGCAGAAAATCGTGGCAGTGGCCGACGAAGTGCGCGCTCTGACCAACAACGTCTCGTCGGAACACAACCTAAAGTTCGCCACGCTCGCGCCGACAAA
Organism: Steroidobacter gossypii; assembly: GCF_016801985.1. Classification (GTDB taxonomy): domain Bacteria; phylum Pseudomonadota; class Gammaproteobacteria; order Steroidobacterales; family Steroidobacteraceae; genus Steroidobacter; species Steroidobacter gossypii. Next base: position 83,511 of record NZ_JAEVLS010000008.1, read on the forward strand.
CGGCGTTAGCGGCGGATTGCGTCGGTTGTGAGATTCGATGAGCCACCCGCAACCGCTTTCCCGGTGAAGTCATGGCAGACCTTTTGAACACCAGCATTTCCGGCTTGCTCGCGTTTCAGCGGGCGCTGGATGTCACCAGCCATAACATCACCAACGCCAATACCCCTGGCTACAGCCGGCAGTTGCCGGACTTCACCACGCGCACGCCGCAGTTCATCGGCGGCAACTGGGTGGGCGCGGGCGCGGACGTCACCGCGATCAATCGCGCTTATGACAATTTCCTTGCCGGGCAATCGCGCAGCGCCGCCAGCGCCTTCAACCAATCGAATACGTATGCGACCCAGGCGGCGCGCGTCAGCAATCTGTTTGCCGATTCGACCACGGGCCTGAGCGCCACGATGCAGAAGTTCGTCAACTCGCTGCAGGCCGTGGCGGATTCGCCGAATTCGATCGCCGCGCGTCAGACCATGCTGAGTGAAGCGCAGTCGCTGGTCGAGCGTTTGAAGAGCTACGACGCCAGCCTGCGCAGTCTCGACAGCCAGGTGAACGCTTCCATCTCCACCGAAGCCGACACCATCAGCTCGCTGGCGCGCGGCATCGCCGAGTTGAACAAGCAGATCGCCGGTGGCCATGCGCACACCGGCCAGGCGCCCAACGATCTGCTCGATCAGCGCGATCGCCTGCTGGATGAGTTGTCCAAACACGTCAGCGTGAGCGTCACCAGGACGGACGACAACCAGATGAACGTGTTCATCGGCAACGGTCAGCCGCTCGTGGTTGGCGACGATCCGGCGCGCGTGGTCGCGACCAGCGATCCATACGATGCAACTCGCAAGCGCCTCTCGGTGCAGTCGAGCGTCGGCACCATCGATATCACCGGCTCCATCTCCGGCGGCAGCTTGGGCGGCCTGCTCAGCTTTCGCTCGGAAATGCTCGACCCCGCGCGTAACACCATCGGACGCATGAGCGTCGCGCTGGCGGATGTGATGAACGAGCAGCACCGCGCCGGCATGGATCTCAACGGCGACATGGGCGGCGACTTCTTCTCGGTGGGCGGCGTCGATGTGCGTCCTCATTCGAACAACACCGGCACCGCCACCGCCGTGGTCACGCGCACGGATACCGGCGCGCTGACCAACAGCGATTACATCCTTACCAACACTGCGGGCGGCTGGACCATGCGCCGCAGTGATGGCACGACGGTGACGATGACGGGCACGGGCACGGCAGGCGATCCGTTCGTGGCCGACGGTCTGTCCATCGTCGTCAGCGGCGCGGCCAACGTCGGCGACAGTTTGCAGATCAAGCCGACCTCGGGCGCGGTGAGCCCGATGCGGGTGCTGATCAACGATCCCGCCGAGATCGCGGCGGCAGCGCCCATCGTGGCGCAGGCCGGTGCGGGCAATCAGGGCAATGCCACCATCAGCCCGGGCGAGGTGTTGAATCCCACCAACCCGGCGTTACGCACGGCAGCCACCATCACTTTCACCAGCGCGACCACTTATCAGATCAGCGGCGATCCGACCGTCTACACGTACACGCCGGGCGCCAACATCGACGCCAACGGCTGGCGCGTTGAGATCAACGGCACGCCGGCGGCAGGCGACACCTTTACTGTCGGCGACAACAGCAACGGTACCGGCGACAATCGCAACGCGCTGCTGCTGTCCGGTCTGATGTCCGAGCCGGTGTTGAACAACGGCACCACCTCGCTGTCGGCGGCAGTCGGTCAGTTCGTCGGTGACATCGGCGTCAAGACCAATCAGGCGCAGGTGACGGCCGCCGCGCAGAAGGTGGTTGCCGAAGAAGCACAGGCGTCCATGGACGCGGTGTCCGGCGTCAATCTCGACGAGGAAGCCGCCAACCTGTTGCGCTATCAGCAGGCCTACATGGCCATTTCGCAAATGATTCGAGTCGCGGACACGTGTTTCCAGTCCGTGCTCCAGGCCACCGGCGGGTAATCGAGCATGCGCATCTCCACTCTCGGCTTTTCCATGGGCTCGGTGAGCGCGATGATCGATCAGCAGTCCGCGCTCGCGAAACTGCAGAATCAGGTTGCGCTCGGCCTGCGCGTTTCAACGCCAGCCGACGATCCCATTGCCTACGTGCACATCCAGGAGTTGCAGCGCGCGCAGTCAGAATCCGAGCAGTTCGCCAAGAACAGCACGCTGGCCAAGAACCGTCTGAGTCTCGAGGAGCAGGCTTTCGTCGATACCAGCAACGTCATGACGCGCGTGCGCGAACTGCTGGTGCAGGCCGGTAACACCGGCACGTTGAGCGATACCGATCGTCGCTCCATCGCGACCGAGCTCGCGGCGCGCCTGGACGAGTTGCAGGCCATTGCCAATCGCCAGGACGGCAATGGCGAATATCTGTTCTCGGGCTACTCGACCCGCACCGAGCCGTTCTCGGGCGGCGACGGCACGCCGATCAACTACGTCGGGGACCAGGGCGCCCGGCAGTTGCAACTCTCCACCACACAGCGCGTGGCCGACAGTCACAACGGCTTCGAAGTGTTCGTGAACATTCCGGAAGGCAATGGCACGTTCTCGACCGCCGTGAACATGAGCAACACCGGCTCGGGCATCATCGACATCGGTTCGGTGGTGGATCGGCCGAGCTGGGTGCCGGACGATTACACCATCACTTTCACATCGCCGACCGATTATGAGATCACCGACAGCGCGGCGCCTCCGAACGTCGTTGGCACCGGTACCTACACGTCGGGCAGCGCGATCACGTTCAACGGTGTGAGCGTGACGATCACCGGCGCGCCGGCGGCCGGCGATACCTTCGAAGTGAACCGCAGTCGTAGCGAAAGCATCTTCGATACGATCGGCGAGGTCGTGAACATCCTCAACACGCCGGCGGGCGACGCCACTGCGAACGCCAAACTCACCTCGACGTTGCGGGGTTCGCTACAGCAGCTGGATCAAGCGAACGATCATTTCCTGAGCGTGCGTGCGCAGGTGGGTGTGCGGCTCGCGACCATCGACAGCGTCGATGCCTCGCGCGAGGCGACCGATATCGACCTGAAGAGCACATTGTCGGATCTGCGCGATCTCGACTATGCCCAGGCGATCGCACAAATGAATCAACAACTGGTGGGACTGCAGGCAGCGCAGATGTCCTACACCAAGATCGCCAACCTGTCGCTGTTCAACTATCTGCGCTGATCGGCGCACGCGGCCGGTACGTAGGCGTTTTAACCTTGCGCGCGTCAATGTAAAGCATTGTCTGTGACCGAATGCTCAGTTTGCATCGATGTAGTGACAGCTCCTCAAGTTCCCCCAGGGCGCACCGATAAAGGACTCGAACAGCAGTCCGGCGCACATCACGCCGTAAGTGCTGAGATGCAAAGCCGAGGAACAAGGGTTCAGCGGCAAGGTAATCACCAGGAGTTAGTTTCATGGCACTTGTAATCAACACGAACGTGATGTCGCTGAACGCTCAGCGTAACCTGTCGACATCCGCCAACCAGTTGGCGACCTCCCTGCAGCGTCTGTCTTCGGGTCTGCGCATCAACAGCGCGAAAGACGACGCCGCCGGTCTCGCCATCTCCGACCGTCTGACCTCGCAGATCAACGGCCTCACGGTCGCTGCTCGTAACGCCAACGACGGTATCTCTCTGGCGCAGACGGCCGAAGGCGACCTCGCCCAGATCGGCAACAACCTGCAGCGTATGCGTGAGCTGGCCGTGCAGTCCGCCAACGCGTCCAACAGCGCCTCCGACCGCGCTGCGTTGAACGCCGAAGTGGCGCAGCTCGCCGAGGAAATCGATCGCGTCGCCCAGGCTTCCGCCTTCAACGGCGTGAAGTTGCTCGACGGTTCGTTCCAGGCTCAGACCTTCCAGGTCGGCGCCAACGCGACCGCTTCCGACCAGATCACGGTCTCTTCGATCGCCAACGCCCGCTCGAGCGCGCTCGGTGCGTTCAACGGCTTCTCGGCGCAGAACCAGTCGGTGACCTACAACGCCGCCGGCGGCACTTTCTCCGTGGACACCGGCGCTGGCGCCGTGGCCATCGCGGGCGGTGCGACTCTCGCGACCGACGCGAAAGTGCTGGTCAACGCGATCAACTCCCAGGGCATCAACGGCCTGACCGCGACGGCGGACGCCACGGTTGCGACGGGTAACCTGACCGGCGCGGGCACCGTGACGGCTTCGGGCAACTCGACCCTGACCATCAACGGCATCCAGATCACGATCGCCGGCTCGGCCAGCTCCGCTTCCAACATCGCCAATGCACTGACCGCGATCAACGCGCAGTCGGCTGCCACGGGCGTGACGGCGGTGGACACCGGTGCGGGCCTCGAGCTGACGGCCGCCGACGGTCGTAACATCAGCGTCGCCAACTTCGCCGCTGGCGGCGCCACTGGCGCCAACCTGGCCAGCTACGGCCTGGGCGGTCTGACCAACCACACTGCGACCTTCGATGTGAACTACGTCGCGCCGAACGGCGTTACGTCGATCACTTTCGGCGGCACGATGGTGACCGGCCTCGGCACCGGCGCCAACACGATCGCGCAGACCGGTACGGCCATCAGCGCCATCGACGTGACGACTGCCGACAATGCGCGTAACGCGCTGGCCTCGATCGACGCAGCGCTGAGCCAGATCAGCAGCGCCCGCGCTTCGCTCGGCGCCACGCAGAACCGCTTCCAGTCGGTCGTCTCCTCGCTGCAGACCACTGCCGAGAACTTGACTGCTTCGCGCAGCCGAATCCAGGACGCGGACTTCGCGTCGGAAACGGCCGCCATGACCAAGGCCCAGATCCTGCAGCAGGCGGGTACGGCGATGGTCGCGCAGGCCAACTCGGCTCCGCAGAACGTGCTGTCGCTGCTGCGTGGTTAATGAGTGATGAGCAGGCTTGACGCAAGTCAGGTCGAAGCGGGCGGGGAGGTCGCAAGACCTCTCCGCTCGCCGTCATTTCCGCAGCCGACCGCGGCTGCCGAAGCGACGCGGCCAGCGCCGAAGGATGTTACGAACAGCGCGCCGGTCGAGCCTTCGCACGACGAGGTGAAGCGCGCGGCCGAGCAGTTGGAAACGTTCATGCAGAGCATGAATCGTTACTTGGAATTTCGGGTCGACCAGGGCAGCGGTCGCACGGTGGTCACTGTCAAGGACAAGACCACGGGCGACACCATCCGGCAGATCCCCTCGGAAGAAGTGCTGCGCCTGGCGCAAAACCTGGGCGGCAAGGCACCCACCGGTCTGATCGATCAGACCGTGTAACGCTTAAGGAATACATATGACAGGCGTGGTTGGCGGCTCTTCGATCGACGTGAACAGTCTGGTCTCCCAGCTGGTGGCGGCGGAACGCAAACCGCTGGACAATCAGTTGGCGCGCGCGACTCAGCGTGTCTCCACGCAGATTTCCGCCACCAGTGCTTTGCTGGGCGCGCTGTCCAGCTTCCAATCGGCCTTGAACGGTCTGCGAACCACGACCGCGTTCAGTGGCCGTTCGACCACCAGCACCAATGAAGACATCGTCACCGCCACCGCCACGGCGAACGCCGCGCCGGGTCGTTACGATATCGAAGTCGAACGGCTGGCGAGCGCACAACAGATTTCCTCGGTCGCGTTCCCGGCGGGCGCGACCAGCGTGGTGGGCAACGGCTCGCTGACCTTGTCGCTGGGCGGCAGCAGTTTCACCGTGAGCATCGGCGAGCCCGGCAACACGCTGGCCGATGTTCGCAACGCCATCAACTCCGCAACCAACAATCCCGGCATCAGCGCCTCCATCATCAATGCGGCCGATGGCGCGCACCTGGTGCTGACCTCGACCAAGACCGGCGCAGCGAACGCGATTCAAGTCACTCAGTCGGGCACGCTATCGCAGCTGGAGTACACGAGCACCAATCAGGCCAACTACACTCAGTTGCGCGCCGCGCAGGATGCGCTGGTCCACGTGGCCGGTTATTCCGCCACCAGCGCTACCAACGTCGTCACCGGTGTGATCGACGGCGTGTCGTTGAACCTGGAATCGGCCGAACCGGGCACCACCGTTGGCGTCGAAGTCGTCTATGACAAGGCGGCCGCGAAGGACAAGATCAAGGGCTTCGTCGCCGCATACAACTCGCTGCGTGGCATGCTGACGCGCTTGGGCGGCTATGACTCCGCCAGCAAAACCGCTGGCCCGATGCTGGGCGATGCGATGTTGAGCAGCATCGATTCGGAAATCCGCCGCACGCTGTCGAGCCCCGTGGCCGAGGCGGGCGATGTTTATCAGACGCTCGCAGCCATCGGCATCACCACGCAGAAGGACGGCACGCTGTCGATCGACGAGACCAAGCTCGACACCGCGCTGGCCAACGATTTCGACGGCGTGAGTCGCCTGTTCGGCAATCCCGCAACCGGTTTGGCCGCGAGGCTGCACGAGCAGATCGGAGATCGCCTGGCCGATGGCGCGGCCATCGACACGCGCAACGAAAGCTTGCTGTCGGAGCAGCGCGCTCTGCAGAAGAAGAAAGAAGACATCGACATCCGCATGTCGATGGTGCAGCAGACCTATCTGAAACAGTTCACGCGGCTCGACACGCTGTTGTCTTCGTTGTCGGCGACTTCGGCGTATTTGACGCAGCAGATCGATTCGCTGCCCAAGTGGTCGTCTGATTAAACCGTGAGCCACACGGTGGTTTCGGGCACTCAAGTAACCCTTGCGAGCGCCGTTATCTCCACCAAGGATCGATGGAGCGCTTGAGCATGCTGGGTTACGCAAAGTCTTCGAATCTCGCCGCTTATCAGAGCGCAGCTGCGCACGGCGGCGTGGCTGCTTCCGACCCGCATCGCTTGATCGTGATGCTGCTCGATGGCGCGCTGGAGCGTATCGCGACGGCGCGTGGCTGCATGCAGCGTAACGAGACGTCGGAAAAGGCCCGGCTCATCAACCGCGCCGTGTCCATTATCGGTGAGCTGCGCAGCAGTCTCGATTTGCGCAATGGCGGACAGATCGCCGCCAACCTCGCCGAGCTGTACGATTACATGTGCCGCCGGCTGTTGCTCGCCACCACCGAGAACAAGGTCGAGATGCTCGACGAAGTCAACTCGCTGTTGCACGAGATCCGCGGCGCCTGGATCGCGATCGCTCCCGAGGGCCGAAGCAGATGAGCTCCGCCATCGCCGACGGCGTGCTCGCCGCGACTCACAAGCTCGTCCAGCAGGCCATGACTGGCCAGTGGCAGGACGTACCGAAGACGGTGCAGGAGCGTCGCGAGCTGCTCGACAACCTGTCGGCGTCAGCCTCGCCGCAGGATCGTCAGTGGCTGGGCGCGCTTCAGCAGGCGATGGCAGAATCCGATGCAGCGGTCGCCAAGATCGCGCCCGCGCATGTTTCGATGACTGAGAGTTTGCAACCACAATCGCAGGGACCGACTGTCGCCGCGGCCGATACGCCGAGCTCGGCCGCAGTGGACAGCATGATGGAGCTGCTCCGACAGAGCAGATAGCTGCTATGTATGAAGGACTAGACACAGTCATTCTGTACGAAGAGCTGGCCTACGAAGACGTGTTGCCGGCGGCATGGAGGCCATTGCCCGAACCTTTCGATCCCGCCATGGTGGGCAGCTTCGCCGATCGCAACCTGCGCGTGCTGCAGGCGGTCGCCGCGCTCGACGAGCATGGCCAGATCGAAAAGCCGGACGAGAACGCGCCGCACGCCGCGGATATCCTGCGACTCGAAATGAAAATGAACCTGCTGCTCGACATGGTGGGCGCGCTGCTGATCGCCAGCCGGCCGCGTCCCAAGCCGGTGGCGGTGCGCTTCAACGCCTTGGGTGGCGTGTTCCAGGGCAACGCGCCGTTCCCGCCGCTCGGCAATCAAGGTGTGTTCGAAGTGTTCCTGCGCGACTGCGTGGCCGAGCCCTTGCGTCTGTTCGGTCGCATCGCTTCGGTGAGCCCCGACGGTAAGGTCAAGGTGCGCTTCGTGCCTCCGGGTGAACATATTTCCGATCTGCTCGAGAAGCTCGCCTTCCGCAAACACCGCCGTCAGGTCGCCGGTGTGCGGCAACCCAAGAAGTAAAACGCCGCCGCTTTGTTGAGTTCGCAAGGGCGCGCGCTCGAGATCGATGTGACGTAAGTCGCATGCGATTTGCGCACGCCAGAGATTCGTCATCACCACGGTGCCGCGTTGACCCGATGAAAGTGCGCGCAAGTGCACATTTCTCTGCGGTTGCCACCTTGGTTTACTCAGCCGAACCCTGAGCACACCGCCAAATTTCTGGCAGCAGTTCACGCGCGCGAGGCGTTCAGGGAGAGCCTGATAGAGCAGGCCGTCGCTACGCACAAAATGCCTGGCATACACAAACTTCCGCGTTCGGCGCGAGGCGTAGTTGATGAATTTGAACGATACCCAGGCGAGAAGCCTGACCATCCAGCAAGCCGTCGTGTACGACAGCGACCCTGGGCGGGCGGAAAAGGTTGCGGAAGTATTACGTGAACTGAGTCTCGAACCGCTGCTGATCGATCACTGCGCGTTGATGCGCGCCGTGATCCAGACTCCGAACAATCCTCCGGCGCTGCTGGTCGGCGATGTCGCCGACTGTGACTGGGTCGAACTCGGCGCCGCTCTGCGCGAGCAACTCAGCGACATCCCAGTAGTGGCTTATGGTTCATCGGCGGTGGCGGATCAGTTGATCGCCGCGGTCGGTGCGCGTGTGCGCCGTCTCACATTTCCGTTCAAGCGGAGCGTGCTCGGCACTGCCTTGCGCATCCCGGCGCAGGCTGCGCTCGCCGAAGTCGGCGAAGTTGCCATGCCAACGGGCAGCTCGGCGGCCATTCGCGATGTGACGCGCCTGATTCGCCAGGTGGCCGCGCACGATTCGAGCGTGTTGATCCTGGGCGAGTCGGGCACGGGCAAGGAACTCGCGGCTCGCGCCGTTCACGAGGCAAGCCCGCGTCGGCAGCGTCCGTTCGTCGCCATCAACTGCGGCGCCATTCCGGCGGAGTTGCTGGAGAGCGAGCTGTTCGGCCACGAGAAGGGCTCCTTCACCGGCGCCATCGCGGCTCGCAAGGGTCGTTTCGAAATCGCCGAGGGTGGCACCCTGTTCCTGGACGAGATCGGCGACATGAGCCTGCCGATGCAAGTGAAGCTGTTACGCGTCCTGCAGGAGCGCGTGTTCGAGCGTGTCGGCAATCACGCGCCGATCCGATGCAACGTGCGCATCATCGCCGCCACTCACCGCAATCTCGAGGAGGCCATCGCCAAGGGCAACTTCCGCGAGGACCTGTTCTATCGCTTGAATGTGTTCCCCATCGAGATGCCGTCGCTGCGGACTCGCATCGAGGACTTGCCGATGCTGGTGCGCGACTTCTCCGACCGCAACGTCGCCGAAGGTCGCAGCAGGGTGGAACTCACGTCGCGCGCGTTGAAGGTGCTCAGGCACTATCCATGGCCGGGCAACGTGCGCGAGCTCGGCAACTTGATCGAGCGCCTGTCCATTCTGTGTCCGAATCGCCTGGTCGACGTGGCGGATCTGCCGCTCAAGTACCGCCCGGCCGAGCTGCTGGCCGAGCTGGATCTGAGTGCGGATCTGCAGTTGCCGGTCGAGACGCTCGAGTCCGAGCTGGAAGCGGAAGAGGCGGTCGACGAAGAGCGTGAGGTCATGGCCATGCTGGCGCAAAGCGAGTTGACCGATGCCGTCGTGCAACTGCCGCCGGATGGCATCGACCTGCGCGATCATCTGTTCACCATTGAGCGCGATCTCATTCAACAAGCCTTGAGCCGGGCCGGCGGCACCGTCGCGCACGCCGCGCGTCTATTGAAGCTGCGTCGTACCACGCTGGTGGAGAAGCTGCGCAAGTTCCACATGCTCAACGAAGCGGCCGCGACGGAACTTTGACGGACGCGGTCGGCGCCCCGATTCCACTGCGGGGCGCATATCAGGGCAACCCTCAGCGCGAAGGTCATGCTTGCCGCGGCAAAGCCTTGCCGGTGTGATGGGCTCCACAGGATTCACTGGCAAAACCCCGCCACTGCTGCGCTGGAACAGAACTTGCTCCCTCTGTAGCGGCAAACAGAGATTCCACGTAATGAGCGCAGTGTCACACATAGAGTTCGATGACCAGAGCGTCGAGGCAGAAGCCAACGACGCCGCCTCGATGGCGGAGCAGCGCGCATTGCTCTCGTCCTCTGACGACATGGTGGCGATTGCTGATACGTCGCGCCGCCTTGCGGACCTCGCGCGTCGCGTGGCCGCCAGCGACTGCACTGTGCTGATCTCGGGCGAGTCGGGCACCGGCAAAGAAGTACTGGCACGCTTCATCCATCGTCACTCGCCCCGCGCCAATCGCGCCTTCGTGGCTGTGAACTGCGCGGCGATCCCGGAGAACATGCTCGAAGCCATTCTGTTCGGCTACGAGAAGGGCTCCTTCACCGGCGCGCACGCCAGCCACGCCGGCAAGTTCGAACAGGCGCAGGGCGGCACGCTGTTGCTCGACGAGGTGACCGAGATGCCGCTGGGCTTGCAAGCCAAGCTGTTGCGTGTGCTGCAGGAACGCGAAGTGGAGCGGCTCGGCGGACGCACTTCGATCTCGTTGGACGTGCGTGTGCTCGCGACCACGAATCGTAACCTGCGTACCGAAGTGGCCGCAGGTCGCTTTCGTGAAGATCTTTACTATCGTTTGAACGTGTTCCCTTTGCAGACCTCGCCGCTGCGCGACCGTCGTGACGATGTGCTGCCGCTCGCGATGCGTTTGCTGACGGCTCGTTGCCGGGCGGGCGAGCGCATTCCGGCGCTCAGCGCCGACGCAGCTCACATGCTGTTGTTGTATCCGTGGCCGGGCAACGTGCGTGAGCTCGACAACGTCATGCAGCGTGCATTGATTCTCGCCAACGGCGCGGTGATTCAACCCGAGCACATCCATCTCGAGATCGAAGGCCTGGAAGCGCTGCCGGCCGCGTTGGCCGCAGCCAGCCAGACTGTGCGCGATTTCGTCGCCGCGCCTCAGCGACCGACGACTCAGGAAGGCGTGCGTAAGAGCAGCACGGCCGAAGGCGGTCTCTCCGATTCGCTGTCGAGCGCCGAGCGCGATTTGATTCTGGACGCGCTGCGCTCCGACGGTGGCAACCGCCAGGCGGCGGCTAGACGCTTGGGCATCAGCCCGCGCACGCTTCGTTACAAGTTGCAGCGCCTGCGCGAGGCGGGCTTCGTGGTTCCGGCCGCTTGAGGTAAGCACTCATGTCTTCTTCATTACAGATCGACGCCGTGCTTTCGCAGATCCGCGCCATGCAGTCGCAGATCAAGGGCGTGGGCGCTCCGCAGAACGATGTCGCCAAGGTGGCCGGCGTTGAAAACGCCGTGCAGGCGCCGACCAACTCCTTCGCCAATGTTTTGAAACAGGGTCTGGATTCGGTCAGTCAGCAGCAGGCGCGCGCTTCGGACCTGGCCACCAAGTTCGAGCAGGGCGTGCCCGGCGTCGAACTGTCGCAAGTGATGCTGGAAATGCAGAAGGCCAGTGTGTCCTTCCGCGCGGTCGCCGAAGTGCGCAATCGCTTCGTGAACGCGTACCAGGAAATCATGAACATGCCCATCTAGTGATTGGTGGCTAGTGGCGAAGAGATTAGAGATCAGCAGGTATATGGGTGGCGATAGGTGGGTTGGAGTGAAGCATGAGCGCTGAAGCATCTGCATTGCCGTTGCCGTCGAACGGGCAGCAGCCGGCTGCTTCGCAGCCGCCGGCGCAGGCTCAGTCGCAGCCACAGCGCCCGACGCTCATTCCGCCGGGCTTGAAGCCGCTGGCGACGCTCATCGGCATCGCGGCTGCGGTGGCCGCCGGCGTGGGCATCGTGTTGTGGTCCAAGGAGCCGACCTACAGCTTGTTGTATGGCAACCTCGGTCAGCAGGACGCTGCGCAGATTGCGCAGGCGTTGGACACGAACGGCATTCCATACAAACTCGAAGGGAGCGGTGCGATCACCGTGCCGGCCGATCGCGTGCACGATGCGCGTCTGAAGCTTGCGGGCCAGGGCTTGCCCGAAGGCGACGGCGGCTTCTCGGTGATGTCCAAGGATCCGGGCTTCGGCGTCAGCCAGTTCATGGAAAGCGCGCGTTATCAGCACGCGCTGGAAACCGAGCTGGCCCGAACCATCACCAACCTGCAGGCTGTCGAGGGCGCTCGCGTGCATCTCGCGTTGCCTCGTCAGTCCGCGTTCGTGCGGGATCGTCGCAGGCCGAGCGCGTCCGTGTTCCTGCAGATGAAGCCGGGCCGTCGACTCGAGTCCGAACAGGTCACCGCCATCGTCAATCTGGTGGCCTCGAGCATCCCCGAGCTGGAGTCGCAGCAGGTCACGGTGGTCGACCAGCAGGGCCGTCTGTTGTCTTCTCCGGATGGCAATAGCGAAATGGCCGAGCGCGAGAAGCAAATGGAAATTGCGCGCGACCTGGAAGATCGATATACGCAGCGCGTTCAGCAGTTGCTGGCTCCGTTGGTCGGCGGTGACCGTGTGCGTGCGCAGGTGGTGGCGGACGTCGAGATGTCCACCACCGAAGAGGCGCGCGAACAGTATCGTCCTGAAAGCGGAATCGTTCGCAGCGAACAAACTTCTGAAGAAACCAGTCGCAACGGCGCCGGTCCGCAGGGAGTGCCGGGGGCATTGACCAATCAGCCGCCGCAGCCCGGCGTGGCGTTGCCGGCGGGCGCGCCTGCGCAGGGTCAAGCTGCGAATGCCGCCAATCCGAATGGCGCGGCTGTGGTCGCGCCGCCGGATAACACCTCCAAGCAATCGACGCGCAACTACGAGATCGACCGCACGGTGGCGTACACCAAGATGCCGGCCGGCCGGCTCAAGCGCCTCACCGTGGCGGTGCTGGTGGACAACCTGCGCACGACTGCCGAAGACGGAACGGTGACGGAAACATCGCTGACCGCCGAGCAAATCGAGAACATGACTCGCCTGGTGAAAGACGCGATCGGTTACAACGAAGCGCGCGGGGACAGCGTCAGCGTGGTGAACGCATCGTTCCGCGGCCAGACCAAGCCGGAAGACATCGTGGTCGACAAGGTTCCGCTATGGGAACAGCCGCTGATTCGCGACATCGCCAAACTGGTGGTGGGCTTGATCGCGCTGCTGGTGCTGGTGCTGGCGGTGTTGCGTCCGCTGATCCGAGGTTTGATCGGTGTGCCGCCCAAGCAGGAAAAGACCCCGGCCCAGATTCAGACGGTGCATGCGATGCCAATGACAGCGGCCGCCGCGGCACTGCCGCTGGCCGATGGATCGCCGGCACCGCTCGACTATGACGGACAGATCGCAGCAGCCCGCGCCCTGGTATCGCAAGATCCTGCGCGCGTGGCGCAGTTGGTGAAGACCTGGGTTGGCGACGATGAGTAGGGAAAAATCCGAAACCAAGCGGAACGGCACCGAGCGTGCCGCCATTCTGTTGCTGTCGCTCGGCGAGGCCGAGGCGACCGAAGTCATGAAGCACATGGGCGCCAAGGACGTGCAGCGTATCGGCGCCGCCATGACCCAGCTGCAGAACATCTCGCGCCAGGAGGTGCAGGCTGTGCTCGGTGAATTCACCAGCGAGCTGGAGGAAAAGACCGCGCTTGGCATCGGCGTGGACGATTATCTGCGCAAGGTGTTGATCGGCGCGCTCGGCGAGGACAAAGCCGGCGGCGTGATCGATCGCATCCTGTTCGGTCGTTCCAGCAAGGGCCTCGAGGCGTTGAAGTGGATGGACTCGCGCGCGGTCGCCGAGCTGATCCGGCAGGAACATCCGCAGATCATTTCCATCGTGCTCGCGTACCTCGATGCCGATCAGTCGGCGGAAATCCTGCAGCAGTTCCCGGAATGGCTGCGGGCCGACGTCATCATGCGCATCGCGACCCTGGACGGCATTCAGCCGACCGCTTTGCATGAGCTCGACGAAGTGATCGAGAAACAATTCGCCGGCAAGACCGGCGCGCTCAAGACCTCCATCATCGGCGGCGTGAAGACCGCGGCGCAGATCATGAACTTCCTGGACTCCAGCCAGGAAACCACGCTGATCGAGAACATCCGCAAGGTGGACGACGCGCTCGGCGGCAAGATCCAGGACCTGATGTTCGTGTTCGGCGATCTGGTGGAGATCGACGATCGCGGCATGCAGGAAGTGCTGCGCGCGGTCCCCGGCGAGAAGTTGCTGCTGGCCATGAAGGGCGCCGACGACGAGCTCAAGCAGAAGATCTTCAGGAACATGTCGCAGCGTGCCGCCGAAATGCTCAAGGACGACCTGGAGTCGCGCGGTCCGGTGCGGCTGTCCGAAGTGGAGGCCGCGCAGAAAGAAATTCTGTTGCAGGTTCGCAAGATGGCCGAAGCCGGCACCGTCCAGCTCGGCGGCAAGGGTGAAGAGTTCGTATGACGACTGCGGCGCGTTACGAATTGCCGAGCATCAGCGGCCTGGCCGTGCAGGGACGCCGCGCCGGCAAGACCGTGCAGGAGCTGGAAGATCTGGAGCAACGCACCTACGACGAGGCGTTCGCCAAGGGGATGGCCGAAGGTCGCGCCCAAGGGCTTGCAGCCATCGAGCGCGAGATGCGGCCGCAGCTGCAACAGTTGCAGGCGCATGTGGAACGCCTCGACGCCGTCGTCAGTTCGCTCGCGCGTCCGCTGCAGGAGCTCGATCCCGAAGTCGAAGCTCAGCTGTTGCAGCTGGCATTGACCATCGGTCGTCACCTGGTTCGTCGCGAGCTGCGTATCGATCCGTCGCAGGTGATCGCGATCATTCGTGAGACGGTCGCGCTGCTGCCGGCGTCGGCTCGCGACGTGCGCGTTCATTTGCATCCTGAAGACGCCGCGGTGGTTCGCGAAAAACTCGCGACTCCTAGCGGCGAACGAGTTTGGACGATTGCGGAAGACCCGGTGATGGGCCGGGGCGGATGTCGCGTAACGACCGACACCGCGCAAATCGACGCGCGTTTGGAAACTCGCATTGGTAGCGTCATCAGCGCATTGCTGGGCGATGAGCGCGTGACCTCGGTTCGCGGCGACGACGCGGCGAGCGCGGAGAGTGCATCCGCCGATTTGCTCGCCAGCGATCCGGACGCGGGCACCGTATGAACGCACCCGTCCTGCAATTGAAGCGCGGCCCGAACTGGGCCAGGCAGCTGAATCGAGCGGTCCGCATGGTCGAGCGGCTCGAACCGCCGCCGGTCGAGGGTGTGCTGACTCGCATGATCGGCTTGACGCTGGAAGCGGCTGGTTGTCAGGCTGCGATCGGCGATCGTTGCGACGTGCTCGGCACCAACGGTCATAGCGTGGAAGCCGAGGTTGTAGGATTCTCCGGCGATCGTTTGTATCTGATGCCGACCGGCGATATCCACGGTCTCAAACCGAACGCGCGTGTCGTTCCTCGCACCGGCGCCGGCACGGCGGTCGTCGGTCCGCAGCTCATGGGACGCATCATCGACGGCGCCGGCAATCCGCTCGACGGCATGGGGCCGCTCAACTGTGACGATCGCATTCGCATGGTTGGCGCGCCCATCAATCCACTGACGCGCAAGCCCATCGAGGCGCCGCTCGACGTGGGCGTGCGCGCCATCAACGCATTGCTGACGGTTGGCCGTGGTCAACGTATCGGTTTGTTCGCCGGCAGCGGCGTGGGTAAAAGCGTTCTGCTCGGCATGATGGCTCGTTATACGACGGCCGACGTGATCGTCGTGGGTTTGATCGGCGAGCGTGGTCGCGAAGTGAAAGAATTCGTCGAGCGCATTCTCGGGCCCGAAGGCCTGGCGCGCTCCATCGTGGTCGCCTCGCCTGCGGACAATCCGCCGTTGATGCGTTTGCATGGCGCGTGGCGCGCGACTGCGATTGCCGAGTATTTCCGGGACCGAGGCAAGAACGTCCTGCTGATCATGGACTCGCTGACTCGTTTCGCTCAGGCGCAACGTGAGATCGGCCTGGCCATCGGTGAAGCGCCCGCGACCAAGGGCTATCCGCCGTCCGTGTTCGCCAAGTTGCCGCAGCTGGTGGAGCGCGCCGGTAATGGCGACAGCGGCTCGGGCTCGATCACTGCGTTCTACACCGTGCTCAGCGAAGGCGACGATCAGCAGGACCCGATCGCCGATTCGGCGCGCGCGATTCTCGACGGTCACATCGTGTTGACGCGCCGTTACGCCGAAGCCGGCCACTATCCGGCTATCGACATCGAAGCGTCCATCAGCCGCGTGATGCATGAGATCGTGCCGCAGGAACATGCGGCGATGGCGCGCCAGTTCAAACAGGCATTGTCGACCTATCAGCAGAACCGGGATCTGATCGCCATCGGCGCCTATAACAAAGGCAGCGATCCTCGCATCGACGCGGCCATCGCGGCGTGGCCCAGCATGCAGAAGTTCCTGCAGCAGAACGTGCATGAGTCCGTCGACTATCGTGCGAGTCTGGCCAGCTTGCAGGCGCTGGTCGGAGGCAGCTGAGTTAGATGACGCGCGCCAAACGCCTGGAACCAGTGCAACACATCGTCGAGGAGGCGCAGAAGCGGCTCGCGATGAGCGTGGCTGCGTTCGAAAAGCGCGTGCTGGAAGGCGAAGCGAAACTCGTCGAGCTGGAACGCTACAAGAGCGAGTACGAGCAAGGCTTCTCGCAGCGGGCAGGTCGCGGCATCGGCGTGGCGGAGCTGCGCGACTACCAGGCATTCCTCGCCAAGCTGGCCGAGGCGATTAAACAGCAGCAGGCGCTGGTGAATCGAGCCCGCGCCGAGCATCAAGGCGAGCGTGCGAAGTGGCAGGAAGCTCTGAAACGTTCCAAGGCGCTGGGCCACGTGGTCGAGCGCTGGCAGGCTGAAGAGCGCCATGTGAGCGACCGTCGCGAACAGCGCGACAGCGACGAGCGCGCCCAGCGCAAGACCAACCGACCCTGAATCCATTGACTATGACGCCCAGTGTTCCTTTCGCAGGTAGCTCCATGCCAGTAGCCAGCACTTCCACGCCCGCGTCCGCTGCTCCGGCTGCATCGTCGTCGGCTGCGCCGTCGAGCGTCGCCGTGGATTTCATGTCGATGCTCGGTCAGTTGGCCGGTGCTGCTGCGTCTGCCCCTGCGTCCACTGCCATGCAAGCGGGCGCTGGCTTAGCTGTTCTGAAAGAGGAAGAGCTCGAAAACGACCCGGAGTCGACCGACATGCTCGGCATGATGCCGTTGTCGCTACCCGTGATGCCGACCGAGGCACAGGCGAACGCGGCTGGCGCACAGAGCGCAACGTTGCTGGGAATCGCGGTGGGAGCTGGCAAGGCGCAGGGTCAAGCTGTCGCACCGGAAGCGCAGTTGCTGACCGATCTGATTCAGCCCGAGCAATTGTCGGGCGAGGGCAAGTTCGAAATCCCCGAGTTGCCCAAGACCAGCGAGAGTGCATCGCCTTTACGTCAGCCCGAGTTGACGCAGTCTCGACCTGTGCAGGTTCCTGTCGGCCACGCTCGGTGGGCCGAGGAGATCGGCTCTCGCATGACCATGATGGTGGAGCAGGGCAAGCACACAGCATCGCTGCGCCTATCGCCGGAGCATCTCGGCCCGTTGGAAGTGCGGATCACCATGAACGGCGATCAGGCGTCCGTGCAGTTCGGCGCTCAGCACGCCGATACGCGCAGCGCGATCCAGGATGCGCTGCCTCGACTCCGCGAAATGTTTGCATCGCAGGGCTTGTCGCTGGCGGATGCAAACGTTTCTCGCGAGCCGCCGCGTCAGCAGTCGGGCCAGCCGCAGCAAGCTTCGGCATCGTCGGCCGGCTTTGCTTCGGAAGAGGGCCCGACCGCAGTGTCGGCCGCACAGGTGCGACTCGGCCTGCTCGACGCCTACGCCTGACCGGTTAGAACTCGACTTCGAAATCCATCAACAGGCCCCAGTCCGCGGAGTCGGACGTGAGTCCGGCCGCGACGCCCAAACCGAACTGAAACGGAACGGGCGTCGCCGCGATTTCGAAGGCCGGGATCAGATACGCCTCGAGGTCGCCATCTTCACGGATGAAATTGCTGCCGAGCTGCACCGTGACGTTGCTTCCTTCAGGCCGGCGTTCGACGGCGACGTTGATCATCTGCTCCTCGAGGCCTTGCTGTTCCCGCCATTCGGCGCCGAATTCCACGTGCAGGCTCATCGGCTGGTTGGGGAACCGATAGGTCAGCGGTATGGAAACATCCACGCCCCACAAGTCGCTGGCGATGTCCGGTCGATCATGACCTGCCGGTAATGCGACGCCGACGCCGATGCTGGCAGCATGGCTCTCGCCCTCGGCCATCAGCCACTTGGCGCCCAGTTCGATATTGCGCGCGCCGTCGCTATCCTGATCGGGGCCATCGAGGCTTAGCCAGCGATAAGGCACTTCGATCTCCACCATCAGCCGGTCGGTGATCGCGTACTCGAGCTCCGCTTCCACGTCCTGTTGGCGCTGATCCGCATAGTCGAAGTGGCTGGGGACGATGTTCACTTCGAACTCGCCGGCCTCGATGATGTAGCCAGTGTTGATGCGCAACTGTTCGAGCTCTTCGGCTCGATTCGGTTCGGCGCGTAGGCCCGATGCGGCCGCCAACCCGGCAATCATTGCAGCCGTGTGCACGAGCCGAACCGACGCGATGTTCATGCCTGTTGTTATAAGAACGCGCGCTGGGTGCGCACATCGGCATGATACGGATGTCACCTGACGCCGCCCTGACGATTTCCCGAAGGCGGGCGTCCGTGGATGTACGGTGGGCCGCGGACTACAGTCCGCGACCCACCGTTGACGACTCATTCCTTGATGAACTGGAGCAGGTCGTTATTGAGCTGATCCTTGTGCGTGTCCGCCAGGCCGTGCGGCGCGCCCGGATACACGATCAGCCTGGAGTCCTTGACCAGCTTGGCCGAGGCCCGGCCGGCGGCGTCGATGGGCACGACCTGATCGTCGTCGCCATGCACGATCAGCGTCGGCACGTCGAAGCGCTTCAGGTCCTCGGTGAAGTCGGTGGCCGAGAACGCCGCGATCGAGTCGTACGTGTTCTTGTGGCCACCCTGCATGCCCTGCGCCCAGAACGACTGGATCAACCCCTGCGACACCTTGGCGCCCGGCCGGTTGAAACCGAAGAACGGTCCCGACGCGAGATCCAGGTACAGCTGCGAGCGGTTCGCAATGGACTGCTGACGCAGGCCATCGAACACTTCGATGGGCAGGCCGCCGGGATTCGCGGCGGTCTTGAGCATCAATGGCGGCACCGCGCTGATCAGCGCAGCCTTGCTGACGCGCTTGGTGCCATGACGCCCGATGTAACGGGCGACTTCGCCGCCACCGGTGGAGAAACCGACCAGCACTGCGTGATGCAGATCCAGGGTTTCGATGACGGTCGAGAGATCGTCTGCATACGTGTCCATCTCGTTGCCGTTCCACGGCTGGCTCGATCGACCGTGACCGCGCCGATCGTGCGCGACCACGCGATAGCCCTGCGAGGCGAGGAACAGCATCTGCGATTCCCAGCTGTCCGAGCTCAGCGGCCAGCCGTGACTGAACACGATCGGCTGTCCGCTGCCCCAGTCCTTGTAATAGAGCTGAGTACCGTCTTTGGCGGTGATGTAGCTGCCAGGGCGTGTCGAAGCGTTCATGTGCATTCCCTCATTCAGAAGTTGATTGGAGGCCGTTTTGGCTGGGAACCACTGTACGTTTCCTGACTGAAACCGCGGCGACGCAGAGTCCGAAAGACTTGATCGAGCGTATGGAGATCAGGCTCGCTTGCGTAAGCCGTCGTACATCGAGAACACCCATGGGCGCAACGCCAGCAGCAGGCCGATGCTGCGTTTTCCCTTGTCCCGCACCCCGGCGTCGAGCGCCGCCAGCTCGGCGAAATCTCGCGCCAGCCCTTCGAGCTTGCGCGTCAGGATCTTTGCCGACGCTTCCGACAACTCGGCGGAGGAGAAACCGATGAATTCGTTGCGGCCGGCAAAGTCCGACTGTAGAAACTCCCGCTTGACGCGCTGCTCGTAGAGCCGACGCACCGGCCCATCGCTTCGCCAGACGATCACATTCGAGGTGCGCAACCGGACTTTCATTTTCGGCTGGAGCTCGATCAAGCGGGCCGCGTCCAGCTTCACCAGCAGCCGCCGCAGGTCGCGCTCGCTCAGATCGAGCTCCTCGGCGATGGCTGCCGGTTTGTGACCGTTGATCAGCAGATGAAAGCATGCGAGCAGGCGTGAGTCTTCCGCGAGCACCTGCTCCTGCTCGACGCTCAACTCCTGTCCACCCGGTGTGGTTTGCTGGGCCGCCATCTTGGCGACCTCGACGATGCTCAGGCCCAACGCCGTGCAGATCTGCTCGAGGCGGGTCAGCGAAAATGTTTCTTCGGCGAAGATGCGCTTCACCGACGCCTCGCTCAAGCCCACCGCCTTGGCCAGATCGCGGTAGGTGGTGCCGCGCGCCTTCAGGCTGCGCTTCAGGACGGCAATGATCTGCGCGCATTCGCTCATCGGGACCTCATGCAGTTCGACGGGGTGCGCCACAGAGTATTGGATTTCGATACTTCTGCAAGCCGGGTTGCAGATCCCGGGGTCGGGCTCGCACGCTCGGTCAATACGAGCAGCGGAGGCGGGGGCATGAACGCGTTGGCGAAGGCATGTACGAGTGTCTCGCAGAAAGGCGGCGCACACGAAGTCTGCAACGACAAGCACTCTCATCTGAACCGGACGCGGGTACTGGGGCGCATCGTCCCCGGTACAGTCGAGGACGTTGTATCGGCAGTACATCGGGTGGAGGAGCGCGGCGAAAGCATGAGCATCGCCGGTTCGTGTCACGCCATGGGCGGGCAACAATTCGCACAAGATGCCTGGCTGCTCGACATGCGTTCGATGGACCAGGTGCTCGGTTTCGATCGTGAGCGCGGCATCATCCACGCGCAGGCCGGAATCACCTGGCCGGACCTGATGCGTCACTACGTCGTCGAGCAGCGCGACGGTGCGAGCGCCTGGGGAATCCGGCAGAAACAAACTGGCGCGGATCGGTTGACGCTCGGCGGAGCGGTCGCTGCAAACATCCACGGCCGCGGGCTCACCTATGCGCCTTTCGTCAACGACATCGAAGCGCTCGAAGTGGTGCTGGCCGACGGTTCCGTGGTCGAGTGCAGTCGCAGCCGCAATTACCAGCTGTTCCGCCTGATCGTGGGCGGCTATGGATTGTTCGGCGTCGTCACTTCGGTGAAGTTGCGTCTCGTGCCGCGTCAGAAGATGGAGCGCGTGGTGCAGCTGGCGCGCATGGAGTACATCATCGATGGCTTCGAAGAGCGCATTCGTGACGGTTATCTCTACGGTGATTTCCAGTTCTCGACCGCACCGGAGGATCGCGGTTTCCTGGTTCGCGGGATCTTCTCTTGCTATCGCCCTGTCGATCCGCAGACGCCGATTCCGCCGAACCAGATCCGCTTGCTGCCTGCCGACTGGCGCCGGCTACTGTATCTCGCTCATCGCAACAAGCAGCGGGCCTTCAACGAGTTCGCGACTTTTTACCTGCAGTCCTCGGGCCAGATCTATTGGAGCGACACTCACCAGTTGAGCATCTACCTGGATGATTACCACGGCCGCCTCGACGAAGCGTTGCAGCCGACGGTGCCGGGCTCGGAAATGATCACCGAGCTTTACGTGCCGCGCGACCGCCTGGCGGCGTTCATGCAGGATGTGCGCCGGGATTTCCTGCGGCATCGCGTGGACTTCATCTATGGCACGATTCGGCTGATCGAACCGGACAGCGAGACTGTGCTCGCCTGGGCGCGCCAGCGGTTCGCTTGCGTCATTTTCAATCTGCACGTCGATCACGATGCTCGCGGGCTGGCGAATTCCGCCGACACCTTTCGGCGGCTCATCGACATCGCCATTCATCACGGCGGCAGCTACTTCCTGACCTATCACCGCCACGCCACGCGTGAACAGGTGCAGGCTTGCTATCCAATGTTCGATGAGTTCCTCACGGCCAAGCGGCAGATCGATCCTCGGCAGGTGTTTCAGAGCGATTGGTATCGACACTACGCTGCGGAATTCGCTCCGGAGGCCGCCGGCCAACGCTGAGCGGCATTGCGGCACTCGACGCTTGTGGCTCGACGCTTTTGGGATTACGGTCGTAATGCCCGAAGCAACGAGAGCAAGCAATGCAGGTTGAGTTCTGGTTCGAGTTTGCCAGCACCTATTCATATCCCGCGGCCATGCGAATCCAGTCGTTGGCCGCGGCTCGCGGGGTCACGGTCGCATGGCGGTCGTTCCTGCTGGGCCCGATTTTCCAGCAGCAAGGCTGGAACGATTCGCCTTTCAATGTTTTTCCGGTGAAGGGACGCTACATGTGGCGCGACATGGAGCGCATCTGCGAAGGTCTCGATCTATCGTTGAGGAGGCCGACCAGGTTTCCACGTAATGGATTGCTCGCCGCGCGCGTTGTCTGCAGTCATGCGGACGAGCCTTGGATTCCTGATTTCGTTCGCGGCGTGTACAGCGCGAACTTCGCCGAGGACGCTGAGATTTCCGATCCGGCCGTCATATCGCGATGTTTGGAGACAGTGGGGCAGGACGCGGCCGCAATCCTGGCGGCCGCGCAAATGCCTGCATCGAAACAAAAACTCAAAGCGCAAACGGCGGAGGCGATGGAGCGCGGCATCTTCGGCGCGCCTTCTTTCCTGGTTGGCAGCGAATTGTTCTGGGGCAACGATCGACTCGAGCAGGCGCTGGACTGGGCCGCTCGGGCCGCGCGGTAATTTCGATTTCATTCGCAAGCCCCGGGTGGCGGCACGCCCGGTGCGCGTGCCGCTTGCATCGATGTAAATTGTCAGACAATATAAATCCCGTCGGCCGACACCGAAAGGACCCTCACTCCAAGTCACCACGGGAGATTCCAATGAAGGAATTGTCGCTGCACGGCCGGATATATTCTCCGCGCCTGGTTTGGTTGCTATTGCTGTTCGTCGGCGCGCTACTCCTGTTCAGTGCTCACTCCGAAGCGCAAGTCGCGCCGAGTCACGATCCATCGCGGGCGATTCGTAACGTCGACGGGCGCTATTGGATCTTCACCACTGGCGACGGCATCTGGGCGATGTCCTCGAGCAACGCCAACTTCACCGACTGGCGCGTCGAGCCCACGGTGTTCCCGGTGGGCTCCTGGCCCAGCTGGATCAACAACTATGTGACCGGCTTCAACGGATTCTTCTGGGCGCCGGATGTCATCAACGTCAATGGCCAATATCGTTTGTATTACTCGTGCGCGGGGCAGGGCGCACCGGCGGCGATCGGACTGGCGACAGCGACCAATCTCGCCGGTCCGTGGACCGATCAAGGTCTGGTCGTGGCAGGAAACAATGCCATCGATCCCGCACCGCTGGTGGACGGTGGCAACCATTGGTTGACCTGGGGTAACTGGCAGACCGGCATCGATCTGCTGCAGCTCAATCCCGCCAATGGCAAACCGCTCAATTCCAGTCGCTGGGATCTGGTGCCGGGCCAGGTCGAAGCGCCGTATCTGCACAAGAACGGCAGCTACTATTATCTGTTCTTCCAGCGCGGCCTGTGTTGTAACGGCGTCAACAGCACCTACTACACAGTGGTGGGTCGCTCGACCAGCATCACGGGGCCATATCTCGACAAGTCCGGTGCGAGCGTGATGAACGGCGGCGGCAGTATTTTCCTGCCGAACCGCGATGGCCGATACATCGGACCGGGTCACGTGGGCATCGGCGAAGGCAGGCTGACGTATCACTTCTACGATGGCAACGACAACGGCGCCCCCAAGCTGCGGGTGACCACGGTCAGCTTCAGCAACGGTTGGCCGGTCGCCGCCGGAGTGAATCTGCCGCCGCAAGGTGGGACGCTCGCCAACGGCACCTATCGATTGCGCAATCGTGCGAACGGCAAATATCTGGACAATCTCGGCGCGACGGCCGACGGCGCCGATGTAGCGCAATGGGCTTCGAGCAGCAGTCCGAATCAGCGCTGGGTGCTCACGACTTCCGGCGGATACTCCAGGCTGCGCGCGGTCACCGGCGGCAAATATCTGGACAGCTTGGATCGCACGGCGGACGGATCAGCCGTGGGGCAATGGGCCGATAGCCCCAGCTTCAATCAGCAATGGAGCCTGGTCTCGGTCGACTCGTTCTACAAGCTGGTCAACCGCGCCAACGGCAAGGCGCTGGATACCGGCGGCCAAACGGGCGATGGCGCGGTGATGCAGTTCTGGAACGACAACGTCAGCTTCAATCAGCAGTGGGCGTTCGAGTTTGTAAGCTCGTCGACGAGCTTGTCGGCCGCGAGCGCGATCAGCGATGCAGGCCATCCCGCGCAGCAGCTTGAGGTCACGCTGGCCAAACCCGCTTCGGGCACGGCGAGAGTCAGCATCGCTGACAAGTCTGGTCTGGTGTGGGCCGAGGAAACATTCCAAGGCGACCAGCACAACCTCAGCACGGCGGACATACCCGCGGGCCGATACTCGCTCAAAGTGATCGACGATCACGGCGTGGTCGAGGAGCGAACCATCCTCATCAAGCCGTAACCGGCGACTCGTCCTCGTGGCAGGCCGATCGCGCTGGCGCATCGGCCTGCCACCACTTCGTGATGCCCCGGCGTACGCAAACGCATAGAATTGCGCTTGCAACGGCGGCCTGACGCAGACAGGCCTGTGTGCCTGTGGCGGACGAGGTGAACTTTGAAATCGCTGCTTCTGGTCGCTCTCGGCGGTGCGCTCGGCTCGATGGCGCGCTTCAAGTTGTCGGGATGGGTGTTGCATCAGACGCCAGGCTGGCGATTTCCCGCCGGCACCCTGGCGGTCAACCTCATCGGCTGTTTGATCGCGGGCCTGCTGGCCGGGATGGCCGTGAAGCAGGACGTGTTGACGCCGGATGCGCGGCTGTTGTTGTTCACCGGCCTGTTAGGTGGATTCACCACGTTTTCGGCCTTCGGCCTGGAGACGCTGTTGCTGTTGAAGCGGGGCGAGGCGGGAGTGGCGATCGCGAACGTGGTCGTCAGTGTGGTCGCTGGCCTGCTGGTTGCATGGCTAGGCTATGAGATGACGGCTCAGACCGCCTGACGGGAATTTGCGATGAAATTCGTGGCTTGCACACTCGACGCGCATGGCGCGGCCATTCTCGACATTCTCAATGAACAGATTCGCACCTCGACGGCGGTGTACGAGTACGTGCCCCGCACGCCAGAGAGCATGGTGACGTGGTTCGGCGCCAAGCAGGCGAAGTCCTATCCCGTCATCGGTGTCGAGAACGAAGCTGGCGCATTGATGGGCTTCGCCAGTTACGGCGTGTTCCGCGAGCGCCCGGCCTATAAGTACACCGTCGAGCACTCGGTCTACGTCCATAAAGATCATCGCGGCAAGGGCCTGGGTGTCGCGCTCATGGAGCGACTGATCGAAGCCGCGCGAGCGCAGGAATTGCATGTGCTGGTCGGCGGGATCGATGCGACCAATCAAGTCAGCATCGCCATGCATGAGAAGCTGGGGTTCGTGCACGCGGGCACGATCCGCCAGGCCGGCTTCAAGTTCGGCACCTGGCTGGATCTGGCGTTCTATCAGCTGACGTTGCAGACGCCGTCACACCCGGTCGACGGCTGAAGCCTGCAGCAGCTGCGCGTCCAGGCTTTGACGCCGCCGGACGCGTAGTGCGCGGTGCTTGTGGAGCGCGTCACACTTGTTCGCGCCAAGATTCTGTCGCGGTTCGGCGATGTGTCGCAGTTCACACTGCGTTTTTGGCGCATTTTCCTCGGGAATGAATGACTTGCGCGCTCGTTGCGGGGCGTGGCACGTCGCTTGCTCTTATTGGAGCGCGACCAAGTTCTCGAGGAATGCGCGATGTCCGATGCCCCTGCCGGTGATGCTCCCCCGGCGCCTGCCAAATCGAAGATGCTGGTGATCGTTCTGTGCTCGATGCTCGCTGCGGGCGCGACCGGCGGCGGCGTGTACTTCATGACGGCGAAAAACGGTGAAGCGCAGGCCGCCACCAGCCAGCCGGTCGCCAAGACTCCAGCCATCTACAGCAAGTTCGATCCGCCGTTCGTGGTCAATTTCCAGAACAAGGGCCAGATGCGTTTTCTGCAGGTGAGCATCGAAGTGATGACGCGCGATGCGGTCACGGCCGATCTGCTCAAGCAGCACGATCCGAAACTGCGCAACGATCTGCTGATGCTGCTGGGTGGCCAGACGTTCGAGACGCTGAGCTCGCGTGAAGGCAAAGAACAGCTGCGCAACGAAGCGCTGCAGGCTGTCGCCGCCGTGATCGCCGCCGAGGGTGGCAGGCCCGAGAACGTCGAGCAGCTGTACTTCACCAGCTTCGTGATGCAGTAATCCGCAGCACCGGGATCGAGCCATGTCCGGCAGTGACATTCTGAATCAAGACGAAATCGATGCTCTACTTCACGGAGTAGACAGCGGCGCCGTCAAGACTGAAGCGCCCGTCGCGCCCGGCGAGGCGCGCAATTACGATTTCGCCAATCAGGTTCGCATCGTGCGCGGGCGCATGCCCACGCTCGAAATGATCAACGAGCGTTTCGCGCGCCTGTTTCGCATCAGCCTGTTCAACCTGTTGCGTCGGACGCCGGAAGTGGCGGTCGCGCCGGTCAAGATGCTCAAGTTCAGCGAGTACGTGCATTCGTTGCACGTGCCGACCAATTTGAACCTGGTGAAGATCGTGCCGCTACGGGGCACCGGCCTGATCGTGCTGGACCCGAAGCTGGTGTTCGCCACCGTGGACAATTTCTTCGGCGGCAGCGGCCGTTACGCCAAGATCGAAGGCCGCGAGTTCACCGCCACCGAGCAGCGGATCATTCACATGCTGCTCAAACATATTTTCGCCGACCTGAAAGAAGCCTGGTCGCACGTGCAGCGGCTGGACCTCGAATATCTCAATTCCGAGATCAATCCGCACTTCGCCAACATCGTGAGCCCGACTGAGATCGTCGTGGTCACCAGCTTCCACGTGGAGCTCGATGGCGGCGGCGGCGACGTTCACATCACCATGCCGTACGCGATGATCGAGCCGCTGCGCGAATTGCTGGACGCCGGCGTGGCGAGCGACCGCGTCGAGCACGACGAGCGTTGGGTGAGCGCGCTGAAGGAAGAAATCGAGGACGCCGACGTCGAGCTGACCACGTTGCTGGGCCGTTCCAAGATCACCATGCGGCAGCTGATGGATCTGAAGGCGGGCGACATCCTGCCGTGCGATTTCACCGGCCGCGCCACCATCCTCGCCGAGGACGTGCCGATCTTCAAAGGCACTTTCGGAGTTTCCAACGGCCAGCAGGCCGTGCAGGTCGAAGAGCGCATTTCCCGTATTCGTCCGCGCATGCTGGACATATTGAACGCGAAGGTTTGAAGCCATGAGCATGAGTAGAGAAGCGATGGAAGCGGCGCAGGCCGCGCAGTTCGAGGAGCTGCTGGCAAAGGAGCAGCGCGACCGCATGCCCGCGCCGGAGCCCAGCTTGCCGAGCGGCGCAACGTCGGATGTGAACCTGGACGTGATCCTCGACGTGCCGGTGACGCTGTCGATGGAAGTGGGGCGCACGCGCATTCCCATCCGCAACCTGTTGCAGTTGAACCAGGGTTCGGTAGTGGAGCTGGACCGCGCCGCCGGCGAGCCGCTGGACGTGTTCGTCAACGGCACCTTGGTCGCGCACGGCGAAGTGGTGGTGGTGAACGAGAAGTTCGGCATCCGTCTCACCGACGTGATCTCGCCGTCCGAGCGCATTCGCAAGCTGAAGTGAGTTGAAGTCGAAGTGAGTCAGAAGGTTTTGATGCCGCGTACCTTGATGCTGTCCGTCATTCGTGGCGTGGCGCTTCGCGGCCTGGCGGTGACGGTTGCGATCGGGGTGTTGTGTCTCGCCGCGCCGATGGTGCTCGCCGCCGAGAAGTTCGCTGCGCCGGAGCCGGCTCAGTCGCCGGCGGTGGGCGCCGGCAGCCTCATGCAGGTGACTTTGTCGCTGCTGCTGGTGTTGGGCATCGTGTTTGCCGCCGCCTGGGCGACGCGCCGCCTGCGCGGCTTCGGTCGGTTCGGCAACAGCTCGTTGCAGGTGGTGACCGATCTTGCCGTCGGCACTAAAGAGCGCGTGGTGCTGGTGCAAGTCGGCAAACAGCAGTTGTTGCTGGGCGTGGCGCCGGGCCGTGTGAATACTCTGCACGTGCTCGATGAGCCCGTGGTTCCTCAACCCTCTACCAACATCACGCCCGCGGTCGACGGCTCGATGCCTGCGCACCCCGCGGATTTCAAATCTATTCTGAAGCGGAGCCTCGGCCTGTGATGCGCGCCTTCCTCAAGCTGCGCGACCGTGGGTTCGCGCGGTATGCGTTCGCCGCGCTGCTGTTGCTGGCGCCGTTGGTTTCTTTTGCCCAGGGCATCCCGGCGGTGACGGTGAGTACCGCCCCCGGTGGTGGTCAGCAGTATTCGCTGACTCTGCAGATCCTGATGCTGATGACGGCAGTGACCTTGCTGCCGGGCATCGTGCTGATGATGACTTCGTTCACGCGTATCGTCATTGTGCTGGCGATTCTGCGTCAGGCGCTGGGCGCGGGCCAGGCGCCGCCCAATCAGGTGCTGATCGGGTTGTCGTTGTTCCTGACGTTGTTCGTGATGGGCCCGGTGATCGACCGCATCAATACTGAAGCGGTCCAGCCGTACATGGCGGGCACCATGGACGCGACCACCGCGATGCAAGCCGGGGCGGTGCCGCTGAAGCGCTTCATGCTCGATCAGACGCGTGAAAGTGACATCGCGACGTTCGTGCGCATTTCCGGCGGCGACGGCTTCGACAAGCCCGAGGACGTGCCGCTGCGTATTCTGGTGCCGGCGTTCGCTACCAGCGAGCTGAAATCCGCGTTTCAAATCGGCTTTCTGATCTTCATTCCATTCGTGATCATCGACCTGGTGGTGGCCAGCGTACTCATGTCCATGGGCATGATGATGCTCTCGCCGGTGCTGATCTCGTTGCCTTTCAAGTTGATGCTGTTCGTACTGGTCGACGGCTGGGGCCTGATCATGGGCACCCTGGCAGCGAGTTTCTATACATGACGCCTGAAACCATCATGACCATCGGTCAACGCGCGCTGGAGATCACCATGCTGCTCGCGGCGCCGCTGCTGATCGCGGCGCTGGCGATCGGCTTGCTGGTGGGCGTGTTCCAGGCGGCCACGCAGATCAACGAAATGACCCTGTCGTTCATTCCCAAGCTGATCGGCATGGCGGCGACGCTGGTGATCGCCGGCCCCTGGATGCTCAAGCTCATCGTCGGCTACACGCGCGAGCTGTTCGAGAGCATTCCGGGTTTGATCGGCTAGTCGACGCCAGATGCTCGAGATCACCACAGGGCAGTTGGAGGCGTGGCTGGCGCAGTACCTGTGGCCATTCCTGCGCATTGGCGCCTGTTTCATGATGGCGCCCATCTTCGGCGCGAGTTTCGTGCCGCCGCGGGTGCGGTTGTTCCTGGCGGGCGCGATCACGTTGATCGTCGCGCCGCTCGTGCCACCGCCTGCCAACGTGGCAGTCTTCTCCTTCGCCGCGGTCATCGTGACGATTCATCAGCTGCTCATCGGTTTTGCCACGGCGTTCGCGTTGCAGCTGATCTTCGATGCGCTCGCCATGGGCGGGCAGTTGCTCGCCAACACCATGGGCCTCGGCTTCGCCTTCAACGTCGATCCGCTGCGCGGTGTCAGCACGCCGGTGCTTGGCCAGCTCTACATGATTCTGGTCACGCTGACGTTTCTCGCCATCAACGGTCATCTGGTGCTGATCGAGATCTTCGTGCAGGGCTTCACGACGCTGCCGGTGGGCTTGGCGGGTTTGAGCACGGATATGATCTGGCGGCTGGTGGAGTGGGGCAGCCAGCTGTTCGCCGGCGCGCTCACCGTGGCGTTGCCGGGCATGGCCGCGTTGCTCGTGGTGAATCTCGCGTTCGGCGTGATGAGCCGCGCGGCGCCCACGTTGAATCTGTTTGCGGTCGGCTTCCCGATCACGTTGATCGCCGGCCTGATCATCATGTACCTGACCTTGCCGTCCGTGATGGGCGCTTTCGCTGGGTCTCTGGAAGCGGCGTTCGGAGTCATCCGAAGCCTGCTCGCGCTCTCGCCCTAGGAGTGATACGCCATGGCAGAGAACGATGACGCCCAGGAAAAATCAGAAAGCGCAACTCCCAAGCGCCTCGAGGAAGCGAGGCGCAAAGGTCAGATCCCCAGATCCAGGGACTTGAGTGCGGCGGCGGTGACCATGTCGGCCGCGGCGGCGTTGTACATGATGGGCGATAGCATCGCGGGCAAGCTGTACACGTTGATGCAGCGGTGCTTCAGTCTCACTCGCGAGCAGGCGCTCGACCCCGCGCAGATGGCGCCGGCGTTTGCCAGCGCCGCTATCGATGGCTTGAAAATCTGCGCGCCGGTGCTGGGCATCATCTGTCTCGCCGCCGTGCTTGCGCCGCTCGCGCTCGGTGGCTGGTCGTTCAGCACTGAAGCGCTGATGCCGCAGTTCAATCGCTTGAATCCCCTGTCGGGCGTGAAGCGCATGTTCTCCACGCGTGCGGTGGTGGAGTTGGTGAAGGCGCTCGCCAAGTTCGGCGTCGTCGGTCTGGTCGCCGTGCTCGTGCTATGGAACGATGCGTCCACACTGTTGCATCTGGGGCAGGAGCCGCTCGATATAGCCATCGCGCACACGATCAGCTTGGCCGGCAAAGCCCTGATCGCCATCACCGCCGGGCTGCTGATCATCGCCGGCATCGACGTGCCGTATCAGTTGTGGAGTCACGCCAAGCAGCTGAAGATGAGCCGCCAGGAGATCCGGGAAGAGCACAAGGAGTCGGAAGGCTCGCCAGAAGTGAAGGGCCGCATCCGCCAGTTGCAGCAGCAGTTCGCTCGCCAGCGCATGATGCAGGATGTGCCGAAGGCCGACGTGATCGTCACCAACCCGACGCACTTCGCGGTGGCCCTGCGCTACGACGAGAAACGCATGCGCGCGCCCATCGTCGTCGCCAAGGGCGTCGACCTCGTCGCCGCCCGCATCCGCGAGATCGCCACCGAGCACAACGTGCCCATCTTCGAAGCGCCGCCGCTGGCTCGCGTGCTGTATCGAAACGTCGATATCGGCGGGGAGATTCCCTCCGCCGTCTATCAAGCCGTCGCGCAAGTGCTGACCTACGTGTTCCAGCTCCGCGTCGCCAGCCGCTCCGGCTTCCAACCGCCGCCGCGGCCGGATGTGACGGTGGAGGAGTGATGCTCAGGTTTGCGGATCGGGCGGCAGATCCGGGTTGAACGGCGCCTTGCTGCCGTCCGGCCGGATCTCGAACACGGTGTCCTGCTCAACGTCGATTTCGAGCAGGCGCCCATCCTCGCCGAGCATGCGGCCTTTGTTGAACACGCCTCGCTTGAATTCGCCGTCGAAGCGGGCCGCGCCGAGTTTCATTTTGCCCGCGCCGTGCATCAGGCCATTCTTGAAAGCTCCTTCGTAGCTCAGCTCGGAACCGCCCGCCAGGGTGGCTCGAAGCACTCCGGTTCCCTCACGGACCCCGCGGGCGAACGTTCCTTCGTACTGCTCGCCGCCTTCGAAGACTTCCTTGCCCTTGCCGCTGCGAACGCCGCCGACGAACTCGCCTTCATACACATAGCCGGAGCGGGTGAGTCGTCCCTGCCCGTGGAACTTGTCGGCGAGGAACGCGCCTTCATACACAGAGCCGTCGGTCGCATCCTGATACCTGCCCTGACCGCTGAGTTGCCCGTTCAAGCACTGGCCGGTGTACTCGCTGCCCACGGCATACTTGATGTGACACTCACCGTCGAGGCGGCTTGCCTTCCATTCGCCTTCCTCGATGGCGTGATCGGGATGCTCGAGCCGGCCCTTGCCTTGCCGCTCGCCGTTAACGAACTCGCCGACGTAGCGGGCGCCGTTGCCGAACACCAGTGTGCCGTGGCCATCATAGTTGCCGTGGGCGTACTGACCTTCGTACGACTCGCCGCCCGGCCGCGACATCTTGCCTTGGCCATGAAACTTGCCCTGCAGGAAAGAGCCTTCGTAGACCTGGCCGTCCGCGTAGACGAGCTTGCCCTGGCCGTGCATGGTCTGCAGGCCGGTGGTCTCGCCGGTGTAAACCGATCCATCCGGCCAGGTAATCTCAGTGGCGCCTGCGATAGTGTTTGGATTTTCGAACTGGCCTCGGACAGTGAAGCCATTCGGAAACTGCAGCTCACCGCGGCCGCGTGGTTCGTTGGCGACGAACTCACCAGTATATTTGTGCCCTTTGACGGTCGACATTTCGCCGCGGGAGAGCAGGCCGCGCTCGAACTCGCCTTTGTAGGCGACCGGTCCCAGATCGGCCGTTCCAGGTCCACTCAGAAACCCGTCGACGCAGGCGCCGTCCCACTTCATGCCATCGATGGGCGGCATGCCGGGCGGCAGCACGAACTTACATCCGCTTGCATCCGCCAGCGTCTTCGGCTCGGCGACGGCGACCGCCGCTGTGAACAGCATTAACACAAACGTAACAATTCGTTCCCTGAGCGGCATCGCGTGATCCAGCGTGGCGGTTGTGGCGCTTCTTATCTCGATGATATGTCGTCGCCTTGCACGGCGCCACGGGATGCACATCGCGATCGGGCGCGCTTAGGCCTCTCTCGCCTGTCGTGACCAGCAGGGCAGTCCTTTTACAGCGCTCGCAAAGGTGCGATCTGAGAGATGCCGCCGCGGGCAGCCGTTAGCGGCCCGCGGCGGACTGAGTGGTGTGATGCGTTCACACGACAGCTGGGCCTTCCTGGCGCTCGAGCGACGTGCGCACGCCGTTGTCTTCCTGCTTCTATTCATTCTCACTTCCCTGTGGCCGAAGTCGTCTCGTGCCGTGGGAGCAGCGCGTGGCCGACTTCGAGAGTTCGCCAGCCTGCCTATCCTGAGCAGCGGCGAAGAGATCATCGACTCCATGCCGAGTCCCTGTTCACCTCGCGCCATCCATGCACGACTCGCGCTTCCCTGGACAACAACGCCAGCATCCTTGATGTAGCTGCAGTCCTCATCGAAGTAGTCTCGTGCCGTGGGAGCGGCGCTCGACCCACTTCAGGAAGCTTCACGAGCCCGCTCATCCGAGCAGCGGCGCAACGAGCATCGACTCCCTGCCGACTCTCGCCCGCCCGTGCCTTCCCTGCACGACTCGCGCTTCCTTGGGCAGCAACTCTACCATCCGTGGTGAAGTTGCCGTCCCTATCTGGTAAAGCGACAACGGTTGTGAATTTCCATCGCGACAAGCGCCATTCTACTGAAAAATATTCATATTATGAAATGTTGTGCTGCGTTAGTGACATATGGAGACCGGCGGGTTGGCGATTGCACTTCGTTCGCCTGAGGTCCCTGTCCACTGCGCGGGTGTGACTGAGTTCACACTCCCTCTCACCCGAGCCGCCGCGCTATCGGCGTGATCAGTCCGAGCCTTAACGGCTCATCTTCAAAGTGTGACTAGCGCCCGCAGTGGCGGCTGCTGCGTGGCAAGGGAGTTGCACCCTATAGGGCGTGCGTCGGAATACCGACGCCAGGACCAGACAACGGATTTTTGACGACGCCCGACGACCCAGACCCACGATGGCTGCCGCGATCGCCCCCAAGCTCGATTTGAAAGCACTGATGCAATCTGGCATCGGAGTGCCGGTGGCCATGTTGGCGGCGTTGGCGATGGTGATCCTGCCGTTGCCGCCGATCGCGCTGGACGTGCTGTTCACGTTCAACATCGCGCTGTCGTTGATCGTGGTAATGGTCGTGTTCTACGTGCGGCGGCCGCTGGAATTCGCGATTTTCCCGACGGTGCTGCTGCTCGCCACGTTGTTGCGCCTGGCATTGAACGTCGCCTCGACACGAGTGGTGCTCCTCAACGGTCATACGGGTGGGCACGCAGCGGGCAAGGTGATCGCGTCGTTCGGCGAGTTCGTGATCGGCGGCAACTACGCTGTCGGTGTGATCGTGTTCGCGATTCTCACCATCATCAACTTCATCGTGGTGACCAAGGGCTCGGGCCGTATCTCCGAAGTGACGGCGCGCTTCACCCTGGACGCCATGCCCGGCAAGCAGATGGCCATCGACGCCGATCTCAACGCCGGACTGATCACTCAGGAAGACGCCCGCGCCCGTCGCGCCGAAGTGCGTCAGGAAGCCGACTTCTACGGCTCGATGGACGGCGCCAGCAAATTCGTTCGCGGCGATGCGACCGCGGGCATCCTGATCCTGATCATCAATATGGTCGGCGGTCTCGCCATCGGCATGATGGCTCACGACATGTCGTTTGGCGACGCCGCTCGCGTCTACACGCTGCTCGCCATCGGCGACGGTCTGGTCGCTCAGATTCCGGCGCTGCTGCTCTCCACCGCGGTGGCCATCATCGTCACTCGCGTGTCGAGCGCGCAGGACATGGGCGGTGAGTTGTCGCGGCAGTTGTTCGGTCAGCCTCGTGCGTTGACGATCGCGGCGAGCGTGCTGGGCGTGATGGGTTTGATTCCCGGCATGCCGAACCTGCCGTTCCTGATGATGGCCGCGATCTGCGGCGCCGGTGCGTGGATGCTCCACAAGCGCGCCCAGCAGCAGCCGACGCAAGAAGAGATGGCTGCAGCCGCGGCTGCTGCGGCTCCGCCGCCGGCCGCTCATGATGCGAAGGAACTCACGTGGGACGACGTGCAGCCGGTCGACATCATCGGCTTGGAAGTCGGCTATCGACTCGTGCCGCTGGTCGACAAAGCGCAGGGCGGCGATCTGCTCGCGCGCATTCGCGGCGTGCGTCGCAAGCTTACGCAAGATCTGGGATTCCTGGTCCAGACCGTCCACATCCGCGACAACCTCGATCTGTCGCCGAACTCGTATCGCATCAACCTGGCCGGCGTGCCGGTGGGCGACGGCGTGATCTATCCGGAGCGCGAGCTGGCCATCAATCCCGGCAAGGTGTTCGGGCGGCTGACCGGCATCGAAGCGCGCGATCCGGCCTTCGGCATGGAAGCGGTGTGGATCGAACCTTCGATGCGCGATCACGCACAGACGCTCGGCTACACGGTGGTCGATGCGAGCACCGTGATCGCCACACATCTCAGCAACGTGATTCAGACGCACGCTCACGAGCTGCTGGGCCATGAAGAAGTGCAGCACCTGTTGAACACGCTCGCCAAGACGGCGCCGAAGCTCGTCGAAGATTTGACGCCTCGCCTGCTGCCGCTGGGCACCGTGGTGCGCACGTTGCAAGGTCTGCTCGCGGAACGCGTGCCGATTCGAAACATGCGCACGATCGTCGAGACGCTCGCCGAGCACGCGGCTCGCACGCAGGATCCGGCGCAACTGCAGTCGCAGGTTCGTGTCGCATTGGGCCGCCAGATCGTGCAGGACATCGCGGGCATGTCGACGGAGCTGCCGGTGATCACACTCGAGCCGGAGCTGGAGCAACTGTTGACGAATTCGCTGTCGGGCAGCAACGCCGCGACGCCGGGTCTCGAGCCGGGCCTGGCGGAACGCATGCAGCGCCGTCTGGCCGAAGCCGCGCAGCGTCAGGAGCTGACGGGTGAGCCGGCGGTGCTGCTCGTGCCGCCGCAGCTGCGGCAGACGCTGGCGCGCTTCATGCGCTCCATCGTGCCGAACATGCACGTGCTCGCGTGGAATGAGATTCCGGACAACCGCAAGGTGCGTTTGGTCACCGCGGTCGGCCGTTGAGAGCTTGTAACCTATGAAGATCAAACATTATCGTGCGGCGGACATGCGGACAGCGTTGCGCCAGGTGCGCGACGCGCAGGGTCCGGACGCAGTGATCTTGTCCAGCCGTCGCGTGGCCGGTGGCGTCGAAGTCGTCGCCGCCATCGACTACGACGGGGAAGAGGCGGCGACGGAGCAGTTGACCGCGAGCGCGGGCCGCAATGTTTCTTATGGCGCATCGGCTCAGAGTGGCCTGGTCGATACGTACGGTGCGGATCGCCGCGGCAAGGAAGATAGCTTCGCCGCGCCGGCTCAGAGTGGCCGAGATGTTTCCAAGAGTGCACCGGCGCGCGCCCAGCACGACACGGCCTTGTTCGGTGGCGCTTCGAAAAAGCGCCCAACAAGTGAATACGCGAGCGAGCGCGCCGAGCTGCCCCGGCACTTTGCGGACGACCGAGGCACCGGCTACGCATCGATGCGAGGCTACGCGGTCGAATCCGATCCGGTGCGCGACGTGGAGCTGCCGTCGCTCGACCTGATCGACGCGAGCAGCGACGTGAACGAAGAGCTGCGCACCCTGCGCCGCATGTTGGAAACACAGCTGGCCACTCTGGCCTGGAACGATCTCGCGCGCCGCTCGCCGATTCAGACGGAATTGCTCAAACAACTCACGCAGCTCGGTCTCGCCCAAGATCTCGCCACCGAGCTGGTGACCCAGATGCCGACGCGCCTGGAATTCGCGGAAGCGAATCGCCTGGCCCTGGCCCTCCTGGCTCGCAAAATCGAAA
Organism: Steroidobacter gossypii; assembly: GCF_016801985.1. Taxonomy (GTDB): domain Bacteria; phylum Pseudomonadota; class Gammaproteobacteria; order Steroidobacterales; family Steroidobacteraceae; genus Steroidobacter; species Steroidobacter gossypii. The sequence goes on from NZ_JAEVLS010000008.1 coordinate 119,859, forward strand.
CCACCGGCGAGCGCTGGATGGACAGCGGCGGCGTGGTCGCGCTGGTCGGCGCAACCGGCGTCGGCAAGACGACGCTGATCGCCAAGCTCGCCGCTCGTTGGGTGCTCCGTCATGGCCCGCGCGATGTCGCGCTGATCTCGACGGATTCGGTCCGCATCGGCGCACAGGAACAGATTCAAACGCTCGGCCGCCTGCTGGGCGTGCCGGCCTACGCGATCGACGGCGCCGCCGAGCTCGCGAGTGTGCTCGAACACGTGCAAGACAAACGTTTGGTGCTGATCGACACCGCCGGCCTGAGCCCGCGCGATCCGCGCCTGGAGCAGGAACTCGCGTTGATCGCGGCCTCGAGCAAGCGAATCGAAACATCGCTGGTGCTGTCCGCTGCCGCGCAGGCCGGTGCGATCGAAGAAGCCGTGCAGCGTTTCGCCCCAGCCCAGGCCACCACTTGCATGCTGACCAAGCTGGACGAAGCGACCAGCCTGGGCGGCGCCATTTCCACTCTGATTCGCGCGCGCCTGCCGGTGACCTTTGTCAGCGAAGGACAGCGCGTTCCGGAAGATCTCGCTCCCGCCCGCGCGCATCAGCTGATCGCGCGTGCCGTCGATTTGTCTCGTAAGTCTGGCGCCTCAGCGGATGAGGACTTGTTACGTCGCCGCTTCGGCACCGTGGCTCACGCCATCGCATGAACCTGACGTTTTTCATTTCTCATCGCTGATCTCGACCACTAGCTGATTTAGAAAATTATGGAATCCATTCAATCGATCGGACTGCAACGCGCGGCCAACCCCGGGCCGGTGCAGGTGATTGCAGTCACCGGCGGCAAAGGCGGCGTCGGCAAGACCAGCGTGTCAGTGAACCTGGCAACCGCGCTGGCCTCGGCCGGCCGTCGTGTGATGCTGCTCGACGGCGATCTCGGGCTCGCCAATGTCGACGTGTTCCTCGGCCTGTCGCCTCGCTACACCATGGCGCACGTGCTGAACGGCGAGCGCACGCTCGAAGAAATCATTCTGGAATCGCCGCATGGCATTCAAGTGGTGCCGGGCGCCTCGGGCGTGGCCGAGCTCGCCAACTTGTCGGCGGCGCGGCATCTGAGCCTGGTGCAGGCGTTCAGTAACATCAGCTCGAAGGTCGACACGCTGATCGTCGATACCTCCGCTGGCATCGCGCACAGTGTGGTCCAGTTCACACAAGCCGCCCAGCACGTGCTGCTGGTGGTGTGTGACGAGCCCGCTTCCATGACCGACGCCTATGCGTTGGCCAAGGTGTTGAGCCGCAATCACGGCGTCAACAAGTTCCAGGTGGTTGCGAACATGGCCCGTGCACCCGGCGAGGGCGCCGCTCTGTTCGAGAAATTGCAGCGAGTCACCACTCGTTTCCTGGATGTCACCCTGGAATACGTTGGGGAAATCCCTGAAGACCCCTACCTGCGCCGGGCGATTCGTGAACAGCGTCCCGTCGTGATCGCATTCCCCGCCGCTCCCGCCTCGCGCGCATTCAAGAAATTGGCGTTGAAGGCCGATAAGTGGCCTGTGCCGGAGGGTCCGAGGGGCAACCTCGAGTTTTTCGTGGAGCGGCTGGTGCGTCGTCCCCAGGTGCGCCTGGAGGTGGTGCGATGAGCGGCTTGCGCGCTTACAAGGCCGCCGCGTCCAGCAACACAGATGCACTGGTGGTGCGTCATGCCGAGTTGGTCAAGCGCATTGCTTATCACCTGGCGGGACGTCTGCCGGCGTCGGTCGAGGTATCCGATCTGATCCAGGCCGGCATGCTCGGCCTGCTGGAGGCTGCGTCCAACTACACGGCGGATCGCGGCGCGAGTTTCGAGACGTATGCGGGCATTCGCATTCGCGGCGCGATGCTCGATGCGTTACGCAAGCTCGACTGGGCGCCTCGCTCGGTACATCGCAAGGCGCGTGCAGCGGCCGCGGCGATTCGGGAGATCGAGGCGGAGTTCGGTCGCGAAGCTCGCGATAACGAGATCGCCGAGCGCATGGGTGTGTCGCTCAACGAGTACCACCGCATCGCGCAGGACGCGGCGAGCTGTCGCGTGGCGAGTCTCGACGACTCGAGCGGCGATGAGGAGTCGCTGCTGGGTCGCGTGGAAGATGAGGGCGCGGATCCGTTCCTCGACGCCACCGAGGACGGTTTCCGTTCGGCGCTGGCGGGCGCGATCAAGGAACTGCCCGAGCGCGAGCGGCTGGTGATGTCGATGTACTACGACGACGAGCTGAATCTGAAAGAGATCGGCGCGGTGTTGAAAGTGACCGAATCGAGGGTTTGCCAGCTGCATGGACAGGCACTGGTGCGTTTGAAGGCGCGACTGGCGGATTGGCGGGACCGCGTCGAGAGCCGGATCTGAAGAGTTAGGAGAGCTGAAGTGAGCAAAGATATGAAGTTCCTGGTGGTCGACGACTTCTCGACGATGCGTCGAATCATCAAGAACCTGTTGAACGATCTCGGCTATGCCAACGTGCAGGAAGCCGACGACGGCCAGACCGCGCTGCCCATTTTGCAGTCGGGCGGCATCGAGTTCCTGATCACCGACTGGAACATGCCCGGCATGCCCGGCCTGGACCTGTTGAAGGCGGTGCGCGGCGATCCGAAGCTGGCCAAGCTGCCGGTGCTGATGCTGACCGCCGAAGCCAAGCGCGAGCAGATCATCGAAGCGGCGCAGGCCGGTGTGAACGGCTACGTCATCAAACCTTTTACCGCGGTCACGCTCAAGGAAAAGATCGACAAGATCTTGGAGCAGCGCGCGGCATGAGGCTGCACGCGACACCCTGTTGAGAATCATCGAGCTGACCAAAATGACTTCAGGCATTGATGCGCTACGCGCGGAGTACGGTTCGAACATAGCCACGTTGGCGGGCGCGCTGGCCGCCGGCGACGAGCGATTGTTTCTCTCCGAGCTCGACATGCTCGTGCATCGGCGCGAGCGCACGCTGTTCACCGAACTGCGCAAGCTGACCGGCGATCTGCAATCGGCGCTGGATCGCTTCAGCGTCGACTCGCGCCTGGTCGATCTGGCCGAAAAGGAAGTGCCGGACGCCCGCGCCCGTCTCGACCACGTGTTGAAAATGACCGACGAAGCCGCGCACAAGACCATGGACCTGGTCGAGCAGTGCGGCCCGCTCGCCGAACGCACCGCACGCGGCGCGAACGACATCGTGGGCATGTGGACCAGGTTCCGCGCACGCCAGATCCAGGTCGAAGAGTTCCGTTCCATGGTCGTCAAGCTCGACGCGTTCCTCGATGACTCGCGCGCCGACATGGACAAAGTGCGCGGCAATCTCACCGAAGTGCTGATGGCTCAGGGTTATCAGGACCTGTCGGGTCAGATCATTCGCGGCGTGATGAAGCTGGTGTCGGAGCTCGAGACCGCGCTGGCGGATCTGGTGCGCTTGTCGCGCACCGGGCAGCAAGCAGCGCCGGCAATGAAAGACTCCATGTCGCGCGGCTTCGGTCCGGCGGTGCCGGGGGTCGACAACGGTCCTTCGGTCAGCGGCCAGTCCGACGTGGATTCTCTGCTCGCCGGGCTCGGTATGTGATGCGAGGTGAGGTTCGCTCGAGGGCGATCGACCTCACCAGTGCGATGACCTGCTAAGCAGCAAGGATCGAGACTCGCCCCATGGACATTCTTTCGCTCGTCGGTTTGGTGCTCGCGTTTTGCGCGATCGGTGTCGGCGCCGTGCTCAAGGGCGCGGGCATCCATTCGTTGCTGTCCGGCGCCGCCTTCATGATCGTGATCGTCGGGACCGTGGCCGCGATCTGTCTGCAGACGCCGCTGCATGTGATGAAACGCGCGCTGTCCATCCTGCCCTGGATTTTCCGGCCGCCGGCCGTGCAGCGACACACCATGATCAACAAGATGGTGGAGTGGAGCAATACCGCTCGCAAGCAAGGCTTGCTGGGCCTCGAATCGTTGATTGAACGCGAGCAAGACGATTTCGTGCGAAAGGGCTTGCAGCTGGTGGTCGATGGCAGCGAGCCGGACATCATTCGCAACGTGCTCGAAGTGGACCTGCACACGCGCGAGCAGGCCGACACGCGCGCCGCGAAAGTGTTCGAAGGCATGGGCGTGTATGCGCCGACCTTGGGCATCATCGGCGCGGTGCTCGGCTTGATGGCCGTGATGCAGAACCTCGCCGATCCCGCCAAGCTGGGTCACGGCATTGCGGCGGCGTTCGTCGCGACCATCTACGGCATCGGCATCGCCAACCTGTTCTTCCTGCCCGCGGCAAGCAAGCTCAAGGTGGCCATCCAGGCCATGAGTCAGACCCGCGAGATGGTGATCGAAGGCATGATCTCGATCGCGCAGGGCGAGAATCCGCGCAGCATCGAAGCGAAGCTGCAGGGCTATCTGCATTAAGAAGTGACTAGTGACTAGTGACTAATGACTAGTCAGAGGTGGAATCGACATGCGTTTTTCTGACCAGTCACCAGTCACCAGTCACTAGTCACCAGTCACTAGTCACTTCTATTTTATGGGTCGTCGTCGACAACATCACGAAGAGCACACCAACCACGAAGCGTGGGCCATTCCCTATGGCGATCTGGTCACGCTGCTGCTGGCGTTTTTCGTGGTGATGTACGCCATGTCCTCGGTCAACGAGGGCAAGTATCGAATCCTTTCCGACTCGCTGGTGGCCGCGTTTCGCGGCTCGCCGCGTACCTTGCAGCCGATTCAGGTGGGTGAGAAGAGCGTCGGTTCGGGCGCCGACATCAACATGACCATCGTGCAGCAGGCCATTCTCGACGGGCAGCCGCGCAGCATGCTCGAATCCCCGCCGCTGAAAGTGTCCGATCTGATGAGTCACGGACCGGGCAATCCTGCGAACAACGCATACGACGCCGAGCACAGCGCGGCCGCCATGTTCGAGCTTGAGAGCGTGGCCGCCGAAGTCGAGCGGGCCATGGGCGAGCTGATCCGCGATCAGATGATCGTGGTGCGCCGGCATGGCGTGTGGGTGGAAGTGGAGATTCGCACCGACATTCTGTTTCCCAGCGGCGTGGCGACTCTGTCGCCGCAAGCGCAGGGCATCCTCAGGCAGCTGGCGCTGACCTTGAAACCCTTCCCCAATCCGATTCGCGTCGAAGGTCACACCGACAACCTGCCGATCCGCTCGGCGGCGTTCAACTCCAACTGGGAGCTGTCGGCGGCGCGCGCCGCGAGCGTCGTCCACCTGTTCACTCAGAACGGCATGGATCCGCGACGCCTGGCGATCGTCGGCCTGGGCGAATATCGGCCGGCCCAGAGCAACGACACCGAGCAGGGCCGCAATCTCAACCGCCGCGTGCTGCTGGTGATATTGAGCGGCGGCGGCTTGCCCGAAGGCGAGTACGGCAAGGAGCGCGGCCAGGCGGAAACCGACTCCGCGCCCCCACCCGCCGCCACCACAGTTCAGGCGACTGTCGCTCCCGCCGTGACAGCAGTCCCCATGCCGCCCGTCTCGCCCGGCATCAGATAATATTTCGTTCATGACCGGTCGCGCAGCCGCGTGCTGCGGGAGGGAACCGCCGTGAATGCGGCGCGTTAACAGCCCACCCGCGACGCGAACTCGCGGCATAACGGACAAGACGCTGCAGCGTCTTACTCGAAGCGGGTCAATGAACTCAACTGCCTCCGAACCCTCGCTGGGACGTCGAACCGGGCGCAATGCGATTGCGCTGCTGGCGTGCCGCGTCGGTGCGGACCTGCTCAACTTTCTGTTGTTTCTCGCGGTGTCGCGCACCTTCGGTCCGGAAGGCACGGGCGAATACGGCTACGGCTTCGCGCTGGCTGGCCTGGTTTATTACGCGGCGACACTGGGCATCGATGAGTACGGCGTTCGTGAGTATGGGCGCCTGCCGTCGGAGCGCCGGCCGGCATTGATTGCGAATCTGCTCGGGGCGCAGGTCTGCATCGCTTTGCTAGTGATCGTGGTGCTGCTCGGTTATCTGTGGATCACAAAGCCCTCCCCGCAGCTGCTGGCCATTATCGTTTCGATGACGATTTATCAGCTGGGCGCGGCGTTCTCTGCGACCTTGTTCGTGCCGGCCATGGCCGAACAGCGAATGTTGCCGCCAGCGGTCATCAATCTGCTGGGCAGAGGATCGGCCTTCGTCATCACCGGCGTACTGATCCTGGTGTTTCATTGGTCGCTGTACGCGGCTTCGGCGGCGTTCGCCGGCGGCGGTCTGTTGATGTTCGTGCTGGCGCTGCGCTCGGCCGCTTCGTTCAAGGCGCACTTGCGTCCAAACCTCACGCGTCAGGTCGTGTTCGACGGCGCGCGTACCTTGTGGTCCTTCGCTGCCACCGGCCTGCTCGGCCAGTTGCTCAACCGGATCGGCGTGATCGCGTTGTCCCTGCAAGTGGGAGAGGCCGCCGCTGGCATCTACACGACCGGACTCAAACTGGTGGAGGTTGCGTGTCTGCCGCTCGTGTTCATCGGCGTCGCGGCGTATCCGCGTCTGTGCCAGGCCTTCGCCGATCCAGCGGGATTTCAAAGACTGACACGCCAGGCGCTCATGATCGGCTTCGGGCTCGCGCTGGTGCTTGCCGTGGCAATGTATCTGGCGGTGCCACCGCTGCTCGTGCCGGTGCTGGGCGAGCGTTTCGCGGGCGCCGAAGCAATCATTGCCGCGATGGCGGCCATCGTGCTGGCCCAGGGCATCGAGATCGTGCTGGGCCGCCTGATGCTCTCGGCCAATCTGAACGTCGCCCGTGCCATCCGCATCGCCCTCGGCACGGTCGTTTGTGTGTTGCTGACGGTGGGGCTGACGCCGCTGTTCGGCATCGAAGCGACCATCGCTGCGCTGGTCTGTTCCTATCTGCTGGTGGACCTGCTGTATTTTGGCAATCTGTTCGGCGCCCTGCGCCGGACTTCGCGCACGCCCGAGCCCGTATGAATCTGCTCACCAAAGTCCTGTTGAAACGTCTGAGCCGCGCGGCCCGCCCGTACTTGCAATCCTCAGGGCTGCTGCAAGTCTCCGCTGTCTACAACCATTCGGCCATGGTGTGGCAGCCGGGCGGCGAAAAAGTCCTGGTGCTCGCGCCGCACATGGACGATGAAGCGATCGGCTGCGGTGGCACGTTGGCATTGCACTCACAACGAGGAGCGCAGATTACGGTCGTGTTTCTCACGGATGGTCGCAACGGAAACAGCGAGATAAACACGATGTATGGCGAGGAGCGCGCACGCAAGCAGCAGGAGTTCATCGAGCTTCGAACCACCGAGGCGCGTGCGGCCTTGCACCGGCTGGGGGTCAATCGCATGGTGTGCCTGGACGCCGAGGACGGCGCGCTCGACCAATGCACTTGGGCGGCGGAGAAGCTGCGCGAAGTGCTGCTCAGACAGCAGCCGGACATCGTTTATTTGCCGTTCTATCTGGAAGAGCACTCCGACCATCGCGCCGCGAGCCAGGTGCTGCTGGACGCGGCGTCGGGCACGTCGTTGCAGTTCCAGTGCATGGGCTACGAAGTGTGGACGCCGTTGTTTCCCAATTGCCTGGTGCGCATCGACAGCACGGTGGAGATCAAGAAACAGGCGCTGCAGGAATATCGCAGCCAGCTGCAGCAATGTGACTATCTGCACGCCAGCATCGGCCTGAACGCGCATCGATCGGCCGGCTTGCTCAACCCCGAGGGATCTCGGGGCGGCTATGCCGAAGCTTTTTACAGCAGCTCGCTGCCCGAGTATCGCGAGCAGTTCACTGCCTTTCGAGCCCATTGACGGCGGACGGAATCGGGCGTTGAGTTGAAACCATGCGTTTAGGGATCATGTTGCGGCACTTCGACCAGCACGAGGGCGGGGTGAAGGTGTACACCCGCGAAGTCGTGCGCTCGCTGATCGAGCTCAATCGCCGACACGAAATCATCCTGTTGTTTCGCAATCGTCAGCGCCTTGGCACCTATCAGGGCGTGGACGGCGTGCAGGAAGTACTGCTGGAAGGCGGCTCGATTCTATATTGGGATCAGATCAAGGTGCCGCGCGCGGTGCGCGATCACGGCATCGACGTACTGTTCAATCCAAAATATTCCATTCCGCTGCGCGCCAGATGCAAAACGTCGTGGGTGTGTCACGGCATGGACTGGTACGCGATGCCCCAGGCCTCGGCCTTCCTCGACCGGCTCAGTCATCGCTACCTGGTGCCGCGCTACGCTAACAAGGCCGATGCGCTCATTTCCGTCTCGGAAATTACCACCGAGCACTTGAGAAAATATTTGAATGTGCCGCGGGAGCGGATCCACACCATTTATTCGGGCCTGAGCGACGGCTTCCGGGCGCGGCTGTCGCCCGAGCAGTTGGAGCAAACGCGCAAGCGTTTCGGCCTGCCGGAGCGTTTTCTCCTGTATTGCGGGGCGGTGTACCCGCCGAAGAATTTCACTCGCCTGATCCAGGCCTACGCCAAGGTCGGGCCGGCGCAGGGCGTGCCGCTGGTGATTGCCGGCGGCGGCAATCGATATCTGTCCGAGCACGAGCTGGACGAGCCGAAGCGGCAGAAGATCGCCGACTGGGTCAAGTGGCCCGGCTGGATCGAGAATAAAGATCTGCCGGCGTTCTATCAGCTGGCCGAGGGCCTGTTGTTGCCGTCGTTGTACGAGTCGGTTGGCATGCCCATCATGGAGGCGATGGCCTGCGCTTGCCCGGTGCTCACTTCGGATCGGTTCGGCACCAAGGAGATCGCCGGCGATGCCGCCGTGCTGGTGAATCCCGAATCGGTCGACGCCATCGCCGCCGGCATCGATCGGCTGCTCAACGATCGGGAGCTGCGCGCCGCCAAGGTGGCCGCGGGCCTGGAGCGCTCGCGGCGTTTCACCTGGAGCCACACTGCGAGCGAATTGATGCGGGTTCTGGAAAGCCTGTAGCATGGCTCGCATAACCCAAATGGGGGATGCCATGCGCGTACTGGAAACCGAACGACTGGTGTTGCGCCGGCTGACGCTCGAAGACGCCGGGTTCATTCTGCGGCTGGTCAACGAGCCTGCGTGGCTGCGCTACATCGGCGACAAGCACGTGCGCAATCTCGAAGATGCGCGCAATCATCTGCGGAACGGGCCACTGCACATGTACGAGCTCTACGGCTTCGGCATGTTCCTGGTGGAGCTCAAGGACAGCGGCGTGGCCGTCGGCTCCTGTGGACTGCTCAAGCGCGATACGTTGCCGGACCCGGACATCGGCTACGCGTTCCTGCCGGAGCACTGGGGCAAGGGCTACGCGCTCGAGGCGGCTTCGGCCGTGCTCAAGTACGGTCATCGCGAGCACCGGCTGCCACGCATTCTGGCTATCACTTCGCCCGACAACGAGCGCTCGATCAAGGTGCTGCACAGCTGTGGCATGCACTTCAAACGCATGATCGAGATGGCCGAGCAGGACGAAGTGAAGCTGTTCGCGCTGGAGTTCGAAGGCTGATGCGTTAGGCAATTGCCTGACGCGCGCGTCCATAACGTAAAAAAAACCGGCGCTCCAGTGTTCCTGGTGCGAGCCGGCAGGCGTTCAACCAGATTTTTTGCGGCATGCGCCGCAATCGCTGCGCCTATCTCGTGCCAGAATAGCGCTCGATCCCACCGCAGAGTGGGCAGCCGCATTCTCAGCATGACCGAACCCATTTTTCCCAAGCTACGCATTGGCTCGCGCCTGGGGCCATATCGGCTGATCGAGCTGATCGGCCGTGGCGGTATGGGAGAGGTGTATCAGGCCGAGCGCGCCGACGATCATTATCACGCGCGAGTGGCAATCAAACTGGTGCGCGTCGATCACGACGCGTCCCGCGTCGCCTGGCGATTTCGTTCCGAGCGGCAGATCCTCGCCCAGCTCGAGCATCCCAACATCGCGCGCCTGATCGATGGCGGCGCGACTGAGGAGGGGGTGCCGTATCTGGTGATGGAACTGATCAACGGTCAGCCCATCGACCTTTATTGCGAACAGCGTCAGCTCACCGTCACCCAGCGGGTTCGCTTGTTCCTGCAGGTCTGCGCGGCGGTGAGTTTCGCTCACCAGCGCCTGGTGGTGCACCGGGATCTGAAGCCCGGCAACATCCTCGTGACCGCGGACGGCACGGTCAAGCTGCTCGACTTCGGCATCGCCAAGCTGCTCGAAACCGAAGCCGCCACCGAGTCCGTCGTCTCCGACATGACCGCCACTCACGTGCGAGTGATGACGCTGGAGTATGCGAGTCCGGAACAGGTGCGCGGCGATCCCATCACGACCGCCAGCGATGTGTATTCGTTGGGCGTGGTGTTGTATCGCCTGCTGACGGGGCGCAGTCCTTATCGCGAGGACAATGCCGCAGAACGAGCGGTCGAGATTCTCAGCGACTCGGCACCGAGCAAACCGAGCACCGCGGTGAACGATACCTGGGCGCGGCCCGGCGCCGCTGACGCCGGATACACCCCGATTTCACGCAAGCGAATGAAACGCGCCTTGCAGGGCGATCTCGACAACGTGCTGTTGATGGCGCTACGCAAGGAGCCCGAGCGTCGCTATCCGAGCGTCGATCAGTTCGCGGAAGACCTGCGCCACTATCTCGACGGCATGCCGGTGCGAGCCCGCGGCGATTCGCTGCGCTATCGCGCCACCAAGTTCATGAGCAGGCACAAATATGCGGTGACCGCAGCGTCCCTGGGCGCGGTCGCGTTGGTCGCCGGCATCGTGACTACGACCTGGCAAGCGCGGATCGCGGCCGAGCAAACGCGCATCGCTCAGGAAGAAGTTCGCAAACAGCACGCCGTGCAGTCGTTCCTTACGGCGCTGTTCGAAAAGAACACGCGTCTGCAGCCGGATGCGCTCAAAGCGCGCAACATGTCCGTCCACGAGTTGCTGGTGGACGCTAGCGACAAAGTGTTGCATCAGTTTGTCGATGCGCCATCGGTCCGCATCGAAGTGATGAACACGGTTGCACGACTGCTGCTCGATATCAACGAGTTCGAGCGAGCCGGCGTGCTGTCCCGTGAAGCGGTGAAAATCTCCCGGGAATTGCACCTCACTCACAGCGACGAATACGTGGAGGCCTTGATCGGCATGGCCACGGCGGGGCGCTTGCTGGGCCGAGGCGAAGAAGCGGGCGCGGCGCGCGATGAGGCGTTGCAAGTTCTCGATGCCCGCAACGATCACACGTCACTGCTACGGGCACGCGCGTTGGGAACGACGATCGCGCAGTTCACGCGAGATCCCGAGCGCGAGATGCGGCTCGTGAGTGAAGCGACGAAGTTGTTCCAGGAGCGTTATCCCAACGACCCAGGTCACTTCAACTCGGTATTCGCGCTCGGCCAGTTGTATAGAACCCAGGGTGACATGCGCCGCGCGGTGACTCAGTTTCAAGCCGCGATTCGGGTGTTCGAGCGTGCCGGCCTGCAGGCGTTCAGCGACCTGGGCGCGAGCTATGCATGGGCCGCGTTCTGCGAGATGAACCTGGGCTGGGTGGATGACGCTTTGCGCGATTATGAGAAAGGCGTGGAACTGCTGCGGCAGCATGCCGGCGATGTTTCGCTCTACACGCGCATTCACCTCGGTCTGTATGGTCAGGTTTTGCATCAGGCAGGCCGGATCCAGCAGGCTCACGAGTATTTCGATCTGGTGCTCACGCCCGAACATGTGGCGAAGCCGACCGCGGTAGAGTTCGATACCGCTGTTTACAAGGCGACGGGGCTGCTGCAGGAGGGATATCCGGAACGTGCACTCGAGGTGCTCGAACCGTACGCCGAGAACTGGCTGGAGTTCGGCAGGCGTTTTGTTCCCAACGGCGTTCAGTACTGCGCCGTGCGCGCTCGCGCGCTGGTCGCGCTCGGCAAGGTCGCTGAAGCCAAGGCCGAATTGGCCCATGTGGCGCAATTGCCGACCTTTTATGGAACGCCGGCTCAGAAGGCAGACTCCTACGTTGCCGCAGTCATCGATGTGGCGCTGGCCGACAACGATCTGCCTACGGCTCGCGGCGCGCTTGCACAGCAAGGACCGATCGAGGCGCCCGAAGGATTCGATATCGACTACTTGCAGCTCGCGGCCGACGCCGCGCGACTCAAGCGCCGCATGGGCGACGTCGATGGCGCCATTGCACTCACCGACGCCGCCTTGGCACATTTACAGAGACACGCCGGGCCATCGCATTTCGCTTTCATGCGTCAGGCTCTGCAGCAGGCGCGGGCCGAGGCGGTGGCCGCTCGCATGCAAACAGGAGAATAAGTAACACCCAGGATGGCGTCGGCCTCGCGTTGAGATTTTGCTGGCGGTCCAGTGACGATCGACGGGGCGATAGCCTGTGACGATGAAGGACCTGGTGCTCGATCGCGAGCACCTGCTCGAAATGACCGATGGCGACCTGGAATTCGAGCACGAGCTGCTTGCGACCTTTCGCGCCAGCGCGCAAAGGATCCTGACGCGCCTCAGAGACGCGCTGAATTCCGGTATCTCGACGCAGATCATGCGCGAAGCGCATGCGTTGAAGGGTGCGAGCGTCAATGTTGGGGCGACGGCGATGAGCCGCTGCGCTGGCGCCATCGAGGAGGCGGCTCGCGCCGGTGACGTAGAGCTGGCGACGGAACATGCTCGCTGCCTCGATACCGAAGAAGCAGCGTTGTGGGCGGCGCTGGAGCGGCTGCGGGCGGAGCGCAGCGCCAAACAATAACCCCAAACGATAACCAGGTCGCAAAAGCTTACAGCGCCCTGGAGACGTCGGGACTCCGTGGCCCGCCGGTGGCACGCATCCTGCTCCTATTCTGTGGAGACCCGCGGCTCGCGCCAAAGGTTTGACGCCGCCAGCCCAAGCGATGGCCGCGTTCGAATGTGATCCAAGTCACGGGAGTCGCGATGTTTGAGATTCTGCCCAACCCCTCGTTCGAGGCCGTGCTGATCGCGGTCCGCGGCGTGCTGCTGATCGGCGCGTTCTGGGTGTTTGCGTTGGCGTTCACTCGCTGGCGCCGCGCGGACGAGCGCGATTCACAAGCGCTGCGTGCACAGCTGGAACGCACCTTCGCTGAAGTGCGCAGCCTGCACGAGACGGTGAGTGTCATGAGCGCCCGCATCGAATCGATGAGCGAGCGTGTCGAAACAGATTCGCGTCGGCCGCAGATGGCCGCGGTCGCTACCCCGCAGGCGCGCGGCTATGACCTCGCCATGCGCATGGCGAAGAACGGTTCGAGCGTCGAAGATCTGGTCGCGAATTGCGGCATCACGCGTCATGAAGCGGAGTTGCTCACTCGCTTGCACGCTGCCAAGTCGCAACCCGAAGTCGCCAACTGGCACGCCCGCCAGCAGGAGCGTCAGCCGGTGCAGTCCTGGCAGGCGGCGCCTCAGCAGCAGCAGGTTGCGCAGGCTCCGCAGCCGCAGCCAACCGGTCGCAAGCGTGGCTCGCTGCTGAGTGTGGTGGGCTGATTTAGAAACGAAATCCTCGGTCGGCCGCACGGACTCGCGGCCATTTTTTTTGGGCGTTACCAGCGCGCGGACGAGCCAGGAAGCAAGGGCAATGACGGCGGCTGATGCTCCGGCCGAGCGGCGCCTGGCGCGGGCGGAACCTTGCCGGCGATGGACCAGGCAAATGCCAGCACGTGCGCGACTGCGACGTAAAGCTCTTTGGGAATCTGCTGCCCGATATCCAGTTTCGACAACGCGCCCGCGAGCGCTGCATCTTCCTGCAGCGGCACGTTGTGTTCGCGAGCCGTCTCGATGATCTTTTCCGCGATGTCGCCGCCGCCTTTGGCGACGACACGTGGCGCGCCACTTCCACTGGCGTTGTAGTGGAGCGCGACGGCGATCGGAGGGCGAGGACGTTCGCTCATGCTCGTACGTCCAAGAGTCGGGCGGCGCGTGCGCCGGTGTCGCCAGCGGGCATGCCGTGCAAACAAACGATCCGATCGATCTCGAGTCCCGCATCGCGCAGGATGGCTTCGAGCTCGCCGGCCCGGGCGGACAAAGCATTGACGATGCCGGGCGATTCGGCCCGCAGTTGCACCCCGACGCGATGACCGGTCAATGTGACTTTCGCATGCAGTGCGCCGACCGGTCCGAGGTCCATCGCTGCTTCCACGCTCCACGAGTCGCCGCCGCCGGAATCTTTGCGCGACCCGTCGTGCTCGATACGCAGTCGGAGCATGGAGGCGCGGTCTTCGTGACGCACCGGTAATTCCACCAGCATCGCCTGCACCGATGGATCGGGGGCGGCGTTGCCGATCTGCGTTGTGGTCAGGCGTGCGATTGCGCCGTCGGTCTGACGCGCCAGTTCATTGAGCTGCTGATCGGCGGCTTCGATCATCGAGAACGTCGCCGGTGCTGCGTTGAGTGCAGCTAAAGGTCCGCGAGCTGTTGGAACGGGCGCATTCATTGCGCTCTCGGAATGCGCCGCATGCGGGCGCGCGCCGTGCTCGCGAAGGGTGCGGCTCAAGGTGAGCATCAGTGCTTTCAAATCGTTGACCAGCACTTTGGGGTCGGCCAGGCCGCGCGAGGTATCGGCGAGGTTGGCTTCCAGGAAGGCGCCGGAGCGCTGGATGGCGCTGGCCAATGTTTTAGGGTCGCTGAGGGAATCGGCATCAGGCAGTGCCTGCCAGAGTTGAGTTGCTGCCTGCGTCACGGCCTTCGGCAACTGGGCTGCGCCATGCTTTCCCTGCGCCAGCCAGGAAAGATTCGCGAGCATCAACGCTGCGCTTTCCTGACGTGGAACGAAGCGGCGCATGGCGTCGGCTACCACCGTTGCGTCGGCGCTGACGGGCCTGGCGGAGGAGAGTGTCTCCAGCGCCAGCACCGGGCTGTTACGTAACACGCGGACCTGTAACACCTCGCCGTTGGCCGGGCCGGCGTTGTTGCCGTTCGCCAGGCGGGCCGAATGGCGCTGGCCGCCGATGTCGAGCCACAGCTGACCGCTGGCGGCGTCGCGCACTGCGACGGCCTGCAGGAGCGCGCCAACGCGCCACTCCGACAGCAGGCTCGGGGTGCTGCTCCCGGCCGGGCTGGTACCGCGAAAGTCCACCAGGTCGATACGCATGATGCCGCCGCTCGGTGTGAGCACGAACTCCAACGTGAACTGCTTCACTTATTTAACGGCAGGGAAACCCGGAGCTTGAGGCGACCACGGTCAAGTAGTGCGACGTGGCTCACTCAAAGCCCATCTAAAGCAACCATGCTGCATGCCGATATGAATCCCGAATCTGTGAAATCAGTAACAAGAGCCTCATGAAAAACAGCAAGCGCAAACGATCCGCCAAAGCCGCACGCGCCGTTCAGGCGTCGAGCGTCGAAGCTGTTGTCGTCGAAACGCCGGCTGTGGTTGCTGCCGAGTCTGTCAATGAATTGAGCCCGGTCGCGGTTGATGCGTTGATTGCTGAGCCTGTCTCCCCTGTGATGTCGATGGATGCCTCTGGCGTGGAATCGTCTGCGTTTGCGGATTCCAGCGCCGAGACGGTCGTCGCCGAGACCGCCGAGTCCGTGCACGCCGCCGCCGAGCAGCTTCTTGCCCAGGCGTCCGCCTGGATGGACGCCGACGCGTCCCTTGCCACTGCCCCCGAATGGGTCGACCCCACCGCCGACACCGTGGTCGCCGTCGAAGCCGACCTCTTTTCAACGTCCGCGTCCGCTGCGGCCGAAGCCGTTCTTGTTGAGACGGCCGGGTCCGCCACGACCGAAGCCGCTCTCATTGAGACGTCTGAGTCGGCATTCGCCGGGGCCGACGCCGTGGTTGTTGCGACGTCCGAGTTCGCCGCGGCCGACACCGTTCTCACTGAAACGGCCGAGTCGGTTAGCGCCGCCGAAGCGCTTTCTGTCGAATCGTCCGTGTATGCGCACAGCGCGACCGACAGCATTCTTGATGCAGCGGCTGAGTCGACGCACGCCGCCGCTAACATCGCTCTGATTGAAGCATCCGAGTCGTCGCCGGCTACGAGCGAATCCGCTCTCGTTGAAACGTCCGAGCTGGCGCCGGCTACGAGGGAATCCGCTCTCGTTGAAACGTCCGAGCTGGCGCCGGCTACGAGCGAATCTGCTCTCGTTGAAATGTCCGAGTCGTCGCCGGCTACGAGCGAGTCCGCTCTCGTTGAAACGGCCGAGCTGGCGCCGGCTACGAGCGAGTCCGCTCTCGTTGAAGCGTCGGAGCTGGCGCCGGCTACGAGCGAATCCGCTCTCGTTGAAGCGTCCGAGCTGGCGCCTGTCACGAGCGGAGCCGCTCTCGTTGAAACGTCGGAGCTGGCGCCCGCTGCTACCGACGCCGCTCTCGTTGAGACGTCGGAGTCGGCGCGCGCATCGAGCGACGCCGTGTTTGATGAAACGGCTGAGTCGGCCGGCGCGGCTGCCGTAGAGATTCCTGTTGAAGCGGCCGAGCCAACGCATGGCGTGGCCGAAGCCGTTGTCGATGGTGTGACTGAGTCGGCGCATGCCGCCGCTGGAAATGTACTTAGTGAAGCGGCCGATTCCGCAAACGCCGTGAGCGAAGCCGTTTTCGTTGAAGCGGTCGCGGCGGTACATGTCGCCGAAACGACCGTTCCCGAAGCGCCGGACTCAGTGCACAGCGGCGAATCTGGTCATGCGTCGAAGCCGGCGCAGGCCGCGGCAGAAACAGTCGCCGAAGCCGAGCCGGCTGCGAACGAACCCCCGCGGCCCGTCGAGCCCCTCATCGTCCTCGCCGCCAACTGCAGCGTCAAAGATGCCGCAGCGCTTAAAACGTCTTTGTGCGCGCTCGCACAGCAGAGCACCGAAGTGACTCTCGACGTGAGCGCCGTCGAACGTGTCGACACCGCGACCATGCAACTGCTGTGCGCCTTCGTGCGCGACCGCAGCGGTCGCAATCAGAGCGTCGTGTGGCGCGGCGAATCGCAAGCCCTGCACGACGCGGTGCGCCTGCTCGGCGTGGGTGAGCTGCTGCGCTGGCAGCCGAAAGAGGTAGCCGCATGACGCGGATTCTGGCCGTCGACGATTCGCCTTCGATGCGCGACATGGTCCGCATCGCGCTGACCAGCGCGGGCTTCGATGTGACTTCCGCCGGCGACGGCCAGGAAGCGCTCGATATCGCGCGGCAATCCGGTTTCGATTTGGTGCTCTCCGACGTCAACATGCCAGTGATGGACGGCATCCAGCTGATTCGCGCGCTGCGCGCCGAATCCGCCTACCGACACATTCCCATCCTGATGCTGACTACCGAAGCGGGCCCCGACCGTAAGAAAGAAGGCAAGGACGCCGGCGCCACCGGCTGGATCGTGAAACCTTTCGATCCGGCGCAACTCGTGGCGACCATGCATCGCGTGCTGAGGTAATACAAAAGTGGCCATCGATCTCGCCCAATTTCACGATGCCTTTTTCGAAGAGAGCTTCGAAGCGCTCGATTCGATGGAGGCGGCTCTGCTCCAGCTCAACCCGGGCGCGCCCGAGCCGGAGCTGATCGGAACGATTTTCCGCGTCGCTCACTCCATCAAGGGCGGCAGCGCGACTTTCGGCTTCTCCGAAGTCGCCTCGTTCACTCACACCTGCGAAACGTTGCTCGACGAACTGCGCGCCAATCGCATGCAGGTGACGCGGCACGTGACCGATCTGCTGCTGAAGTCAGTGGACGTGATGCGCGACATGCTGCGCTCGGTGCAGCGTAAGGAAGCCATCGATCAACAGAAGGTCGCCGACCTGCAGTTCGATCTGGAACTGGCGATCGCGCAGAAGAATCAGCCCGCCGCCGCGCCTGCTCCGGCGCCAGCCGCTGCCGCTCCGGTCGAAGCAGCGAAGCCGGCCGCCGCGCACCGTTGGCGCATCATGTTCCGTCCGTATCCGCAGCTGTTCGTGCACGGCAACGATCCGTTGCGCATGCTGCGCGAACTGGGCGAGCTCGGTCAGCTCACCGTCAAGCTCGACGGCAATGCCTTGCCGGCGCTGGAAGAGCTCGAACCCGAATCGTGCTATCTCGCCTGGGAGCTCACGCTCGACGGTGATGTGAAGCGCGAAGCCATCAGCAGTGTGTTCGATTGGGCTGAAGGCGATTGCGACCTGGAGATCACTGAAGAGACTGCGCCAGTAGCCGCTGCGCCTGCGGTCGCGCCGGCTGCGGCCCCGGAAGTGAAGCCTTCCAATGTAGTAAACATCGCCGATGCCAAGCCGAGCGCCGAGCCGGCGCTCCAGGCTGCAACACCGGCTGCACCGAGTGCGGGAGTAGAGGCTGCTCCGAAAGCGGGCCAGATGACCGATGGCGGCTCGATCCGCGTCAGCACCGAAAAGATCGACGAGCTGATGAACACCGTCGGCGAGCTGGTCATCACTCAGTCCATGTTGACCCAGCTGGGCAGCAAGTTCAGCGGCGCGGCCGCCGAGCAGTTGCGCTCGGGCCTGGCCGCTTTGGAAAGAAACGTTCGCGAGCTGCAGGAAAGCGTCATGCGGGTGCGCATGCTGCCGATCAGCTTCGTGTTCAGCCGCTTCCCGCGCATGGTGCGCGATCTGAGCCAGCGTCTGGGCAAGCAGGTCGATCTGAAGATGACCGGCGACCAGACCGAGCTGGACAAGACGGTCATGGAAAAGATCGGCGATCCGCTGGTGCACCTCGTGCGCAACAGCGTCGACCACGGCATCGAAATGCCCGATGTGCGTGCTGCTGGCGGCAAGACGCCGAACGGCACCGTGTTCCTCAACGCTTATCACAAGGGCGGCAGCATCACCATCGAAGTGGGCGATGACGGCGGCGGCTTGAACAAGGAGCGCATTCTCAAGAAGGCGCGCGAGCGCAATCTGGTCGGCGCCAACGACCCGCTGAGCGAGGAGCAGATCTACGATCTGATCTTCCTGCCAGGCTTCTCCACGGCCGAGCAGACCACCGACATTTCCGGCCGCGGCGTCGGCATGGACGTGGTGCGTCGGAATATCAAGGAGCTGGGCGGCACCATCGAAGTGCGCTCCACGCCCACCAAGGGCTCGCGCTTCATCATCACGCTGCCGTTGACGTTGGCCATCGTCGACGGTCAGTCGGTGGCGGTCGGCACCGAAACATACATCGTGCCGCTGATCACCATCATCGAGTCCTTGCAGTTGAAGCAGGGCATGGTGAATCGCGTCGCCGGCCAGGGTGAAGTGTTCTGGTTCCGCGACGCGTACGTGCCGGTGGTCCGCCTGCACGAACTGTTCGGCCTGGAGCCGCGCACCAAGCAGTTGCACGAAGGTTTGATCATGGTCGTGGAAGGCGAGGGCCGCAAGGTGGGCCTGTTCGTCGACGACCTGCTCGGCCAGCAGCAAGTGGTCATCAAATCGCTGGAAACGAATTTCCGGCGCGTCGACGGCGTCTCGGGCGCCACCATCCTGGGCGATGGCGCGGTGGCGCTGATCCTGGATGTGCCGGGCTTGATTCGCGTCGCGACGCAGAGGATGGCGGCCTGATTTAGTGCGGCCGCCCGGGCGGCCGCAACGCGCCTGACCGGAGTGCCCGTACGGATAGCCGGGTGGATCAGGCGCGAGCATGGAATGTTTGGGGTTCACAAAAGCAAGTTGGGGCTCGAGAAAGCGGAGCTAAGGAAATCGTCGTCATGAATACGTGGAATATTTCAGTTAAGGCCAAGCTGTTCACCACGCTGGCGTTGGCGGGGATCGTGATGATCCTGGTCGGTGTCATCGGTCTGGGCGGCACCAAGTCCTCCAATTCCGACCTGGATGCGATCTTCTCCAATCGCTTCATGCCCACGGGCTGGGTCGGTGAGATCGAGACCCACGAGCGCGCGGTGCTCGAAAAAGCCGAGGAAGTGGTCATCCGGCAGGATGCCTCGGCGATCAGGGCGGCCATGGATCTGCTTCAGGAGCGCGAAGGCGCGGTGAAGGAGCTGCTGCGCAAGCTCGACGCCACCGAGCTCACCGACAAGGAGCGCGAGATCGTCGCGCAGTTCCGCGCTCACGGCAGCGAAGTGCTCAATCACGTGCAGGAAGCGTTGCTGGCCGCACAGGCTGGCAACTTCAGCCCGGCTGAAAGCGCGCTGATCGAAAAGGCGCGCCCTGCCTACGAAAAGCTCAACTCCGCCGGCGACACTCTGCTCAAGACGCAGATCGAAGTGGCGCAGCAGATGCGCACCGAGGCGGACAGCTCCTTCAAGAAGGCGAGCGCGCTGATCATCGGCGCCATCGTGGTTGGCATCGGCCTGTCGGCGCTGCTGGGTTTCCTGATCATTCGCTCCATCGTCAGCACGCTGAACGCGGCGGTGAACATCGCCGATCGCATCGCCAATGGCGAGCTGGGCAACGACGTGCGCGTCGACAGCCGCGACGAGCTGGGTCGCCTGCTCGAAGCGCTCAAGCGCATGGATGGCAAGCTCGTGGAAATCGTCGGCGGCGTGCGCGGCAGCGCGGATGCGGTCGGCGCGGCGGCTCGCCAGCTGTCGCACGGTAATGACGATCTTTCTCAGCGCACGCAGGAACAAGCGGCCGCGCTGGAAGAAACAGCGTCCAGCATGGAAGAGATGACCGCCACAGTGAAACAGAACGCGGACAACGCGCGCCAGGCGAATCAGCTGGCCGTGGGCGCTCGCGAACAGGCGGAGAAGGGCGGCGCCGTGGTTCAGCGGGCGATCGAAGCGGTGGGCGAGATCAACCACTCCAGCCGCAAGATCGCCGACATCATCGGCGTGATCGACGAGATCGCCTTCCAGACCAACCTGCTGGCGTTGAACGCGGCGGTCGAAGCGGCGCGTGCCGGCGAACAGGGCCGCGGCTTCGCGGTGGTCGCGACCGAAGTGCGCAACCTCGCTCAGCGCAGCGCCAGTGCCGCGAAGGAGATCAAAGGTCTCATCAACGACTCGGTCGACAAGGTCAAAGTCGGCTCGCAGCTGGTCGACGAGTCCGGCAAGACGCTCTCGGAAATCATGGAAAGCGTCAAGAAAGTCACCGACATCGTGGCCGAGATCGCCGCCGCTTCCGAAGAACAGTCGGCCGGCATCGAGCAGGTCAACAACGCCGTCAGCCAGATGGACAACGTCACGCAGCAGAACGCTGCGCTGGTGGAAGAAGCGTCCGCGGCCAGCAAGTCCATGGAACAGCAGTCGGCCACGCTGGTCTCGCAGATCGGATATTTCCGCCGGGCCGATGGCAGCGGCATCACCGGCTCGGGCCCGCACGCCTCCGCAGAAGTCGTCCGTATCGCTCCGACCGCTGTCGCCAAGCCGCGTACCGCGGTCCGCAAGGCTGGCCTGGGCGCCCCGGGCAAACCCGCTCGCTCGAGCGCAGCGCCTCTGGCTCGCGCCAGCGGCGATGACAGTCAGTGGAGCGATTTCTAATCGTCAGCTCCGGTCGCCCGCCTGCGGGCGACCGGAGCCGGCGCACGCCGGATGCAGCGAATGTCTTACTCATTCCGCACCGGCGCACGCCGATAAACCTAATGAGCGCTGTCAATTGACGCCGGCCGGTCGCCGGCGATGCACCAGGCAGCTTTGGAGTTTGTTTCATGACCAATCAAGTTGCTGCGCAGATCGACGCCGCCGCGGCCGGTTCCAACCAGGTGCTGACCTTCACCCTGGGCGATGAGACCTACGGCGTGGACATCCTGCGAGTGCAGGAGATTCGTGGCTGGTCTCCGGTCACGCGTATTCCGCAGGCGCCCAGCCACGTGCTTGGCGTGTTGAACCTGCGCGGTTCGATCGTGCCGATCGTGGACCTGCGCATGCGCTTCAACCTGCAGCATGCCGAGTACACCCCGCTCACGGTCATTATCGTGCTGTCGGTGCAGTCGCCCATCGGCCGTCGCGATTTCGGCGTGGTGGTCGACGGCGTGTCCGACGTGATCGACGTGGCCGCCAACGATGTGAAGCCGGCGCCGGAATTCGGCGCGCACGTGAGCACCGAGTTCATCGAAGGTCTGGCTTCAGTGTCGGGTCGCATGGTGATGCTGCTCGACATCGATCAACTGATCGGGGCCGACGTCACGGGTGTGGCGCTGAATCCTGCGGCCTGAGCCGATGACAAGTGACTGACGGCTCGCGAGGAGCCTTCCTTGCGAGCCGTTGTTCACCCGCGAACCCGTCCATATGCCGACTCCAGCTTCCTCAGCTTCGACTTCCGACGCCGCGCACTATGGACCTCAGCTCGGTGACGCCGAGTTCGATTTCATCCGCCACGTGGTGGGCGAGAACGCCGGCATCGTGCTCGGTCCCAACAAGCGCCAGCTGGTGCAGGGGCGACTGGCGCGGCGGCTGCGCGAGCTCGGGCTGCCGAGCTACGAAGCGTATTGCGAATACCTGCGCGAGGCGGGTCCCGAAGAGCTGGTCGGCCTGATCAACGCGATCACCACCAACGTCACTTCGTTCTTTCGCGAGAATCATCATTTCGAGGCGCTGGCCTCGTACATGCTCCCCGAAGCGATGCAGCGCAATGCCGCTTCCCGACGCCTGCGTATCTGGTCGGCGGGTTGCTCGACCGGCGAGGAGCCGTATTGCATTTCCATGGTGGCCGCCGAAGTGCTGCCAGCCTCGCCACGTTACGATTTCAAGATCCTGGCGACCGACATCGACAGCGACGTGGTTGCCGCCGCCACCTCCGGCATCTATCCGCTCGATCGCATGTCGAGCGTTTCGCAGGAGCGGCTCAAACGATTCTTTCAGAAGGGCGGCGGCGAGCACCTGGGCTGCGCGGTGGCCAAGCCGGAGCTGAAGTCCATGATCACGTTTCGCACGCTCAACCTGCTGCACACCTGGCCGATGAAAGGCCCGTTCGACGTGATCTTCTGCCGCAACGTGATGATCTATTTCGACCAGCCGACGCGCGAGAAACTGGTGAGCCGGTTCAGCGACATGCTCGCGCCCGGCGGTTACCTGTGCATCGGCCATTCGGAATCCATTCATGCAGGCACCGCTCCCTTCAAGCTGGTCGGCAAGACCATCTACCGCCGCAACGGGGGCCTCAATGGATAAGTCGCCATTGGCCCGGCCGCTGCCCGGTTTCGAGAACATCCGCCGCTACACCAATTCCCAGGGCCAGGTGATCGCCAAGCTGCTGCCGGGCGATTTCTATGTGACCACTTACGACGAAGTGCTCGACACGGTGCTGGGCTCGTGCGTGTCGGCCTGCATCCGCAATCCTAAGCTCGGCATCGGCGGCATGAATCATTTCATGTTGCCGCGGCCGAGCGGCAATGGTCATGACACGTGGGAAACCGGCGCCGCCGGCCGTGCCACGCGTTACGGCAGCGCTTCGATGGAACAGCTGATCAACCGCATCCTGAAGGCGGGCGGCACGCGCGCCGATCTCGAAGTGAAAATCTTCGGCGGCGGCCGCGTGTTGAGGACGCTGACCGACGTCGGCGATCACAATGTGACTTTTGTGCGCGAGTTCCTCAGGAACGAAGGTTTGCGCGTGACTTCCGAGGACGTGGGCGATACCTGCCCGCGCCACGTGCAGTACTTCCCTTTGACGGGCCGCGTTCGCGTACGTCATCTGAATTCGAGCAGGGACATCGCTTCGCACGAACAGCAGTACCTCAAAGGCCTGGAAAAGACGCCTGTGGCCGGCGAGATCGACCTCTTCTGAAGCTGCGGGCACAGCGCCATGGCAATCAAACTTCTCATCGTCGACGACTCGGCCCTGGTGCGAAAGCTGTTGAGCGAGATGCTCAAGCAGGATCGCGACATCGAGATCGTCGGCACGGCCACCGATCCGTATGCGGCGCGCGAGAAGATCAAGCAGCTCAATCCGGATGTCATCACGCTGGACGTGGAAATGCCGCGCATGGACGGCATCACCTTCCTCGAGAACCTGATGCGGCTGCGGCCCATGCCGGTGGTGATGGTGTCCTCGCTGACCCAGAAGGGCGCCGATGTCACATTGCGTGCGCTCGAGCTGGGCGCGATCGACTTCGTCACCAAGCCCAAGGTCGACGTCGCCGGCAGTCTTGCGAACTACGCTGAAGAGTTGATCGCAAAGGTGAAGGTGGCAGCCAGTGCGCGAGTAAGTGCGCGGACGGCAGCGCCACGCAAGGCGGCAGTGCTGCAGTCGTTGACTCCAGAACAGCGTCACAGCGCGGACGCCGTCCTGCCGGCCTCCAGCAGCAAGCGCGTGTTGCGCACTACCGATCGAATCATCGCCATTGGCGCATCCACGGGCGGCACCGAGGCGATCCGCGAGGTGCTCGAGTCGCTGCCGGCTGACGCGCCGGCCGTGGTGATTTCTCAGCACATTCCGGCGGCTTTCAGCAAACCGTTCGCGGAGCGCATGAATCGTTGCTCGGCGATGTCGGTGTGCGAGGCCAGTGATGGCCAGTACATCCTGCCGGGCCACGTCTATATCGCGCCCGGCGACCAGCACCTGCTGGTGGAGCGCGACGGCGCTCGTTACCGCTGCCGGCTCAGCAACGGCCCGCCCGTCAATCGTCACCGCCCCAGCGTCGATGTGATGTTTCGTTCGGTGGCGCAGAACGTCGGTCCCAACGCCGTGGGCGTGATCCTGACCGGGATGGGAGACGATGGCGCCCGCGGTCTGAAGGAGATGATGGAGGCCGGAGCTCCGACGGTCGCCCAGGACGAAGCCACCAGCGTGGTGTGGGGCATGCCCGGCGCAGCGGTCAAACTCGGCGGCGCGCAGTTGGTGTTGCCTTTGCATCGGGTGGCCGCCGAGATGATCCAGCTGACCGCCGATCACCCCAACGGCAAGCTGGCGCACGGCTGATTCCGCAGTTCCGGCGCGCCGTTCAGAAATGCGGACGGCAGCGCAGATTGGCCGATGGCGGCCGCGGTAGAGTTTGCCCAGACTTCCGTAGGACTGCCGAAACGCGACCATGACAACTCCGAACGCCACTTTGCAGGCCACCCTGACCGGCGCCAGCGACAACGCGGCTGCATTCGCATTCGTCGGCGAGCTGGCGCAGGAAGTTTCCAGCGGCAAAGTCGAGCTGCCTTCGTTTCCGGACGTCGCGGTGCGCGTGCGCAAGGTGCTGGCGGACGAGAACGTTTCCAACGATCAGATCGCTCGCGTCGTCGGCTCGGAGGCGGGCCTGGCCGCTCGCGTGTTCACGCTGGCCAATTCGGCCGCGCTGAATCGCAGCGGGCGCCCGGTTGCCGACCTGAAGACCGCGGTGAATCGCATCGGCCACAACAACGTGCGCACGGCCGCCGTGTCTTTCGCCATCGCGCAATTGCGCAAGGCCAACGAGCTCAAACATATTTCCAAGGAGCTCGAAGCTTTGTGGCAGGAGGCCACCACCGTGGCCGCGCTCGCTTACGCTGTCGCTGCGCGCACCGGCATCAACGCCGACGAATCCATGCTGGCCGGCCTGCTGCACAATGTCGGCAAGATCTATATTTTGGCGCGCGCCCACAAGCATCCGATCTTTCGTGAGCCCGCGACGATGCAACAGCTGCTGCGCGACTGGCACGCCAACGTCGGCAAGGCCATCGTCGAGAACTGGGGCTTTCCCGATCACATCGCCGAGGCCATCGGCGAGCACGAGAACATCGAGCGCGTGAACGAAGAGCGCGACGTGACCGATGTGCTCACCGTTGCGGCGATGATGGCGGGCTTCTTCGGTCACGAAGCCGATCTCGAGCTGAACATGCAGGGCGTGAAATCGTTCTGGCGCCTTGGCCTGGACAATCAGAAGTGCGTGCATGTGATGCGCGACTGCGCCGACGAGATCAGCGCGCTCCGCACCGCCCTCGGCGACTGACCAGCGCCCGACACCCGGTCATCGCATCAACGCCCGCCATTTCGTTGGAACGGCGGGCGTTTTCCTTTACGCCGGCTGCAGGAAATCCCTGAATCTGCCGTGGCGTTTCCCCAACAAAGGCTCGCTCGCAGGCAATTCGTGAGCTGTCTCGATAATCTTCACACGCGTGAGAGTGAGTGTTGACGACGGGTTCCGCGTAGTTGCATGATCCACACACGCTCGGCGCCAGACCGGCGCTCAGGGAGAACCCAAAAGGGGGGAGTACATGAGGACCAAGCTGTTCACGTCCGCATCCGCGGCCGCAATGTTGATGTCGCCGCTGGTGGTGCAGGGGCAGAGTTCACCCCAGCCCACATACGAGTTGGAAGAAATTGTCGTCACGGCCACCCGTCGTAGCGAGCGTCTGCAGGATGTTCCGCTCAGTATCACCGCGTTCTCGCAGGAGGACCTGACCGCCAAGGGCATCGTCGGCTACGAAGGTCTGGCGCGTGAAACGCCGGGCGTGGTGCTCAACAAGCCGAGCCAGAACTTCAACAACTTCACCGCTCGTGGCATCGCCACCAACGGTTACAACGCGAACCTGCAGAGCACGGTCGCCATCTACGTCGACGAGTTGCCCATCTCCTCGATCGGCAACACCACGGTGATCGATCCCAACCTGTTCGACGTCGAGCGCATCGAGTTCCTGCGCGGCCCGCAGGGCACGCTGTTCGGCTCCGGCTCGCTGTCCGGCGCGTTGCGCATTCTCACCAAGAATCCGGACCTGACCGGGTTCGACGCCACGGCCATGATCGATACCGGCGTGACCGACGGCGACGCTCTGCGCCAGCGCTACAACGCGATGGTCAACGTGCCGCTGGTGGAGGACAAGCTGGCGGTGCGCATGGTCGGCTTCTATCGCGACGAGGAAGGCTGGGTCGACAATCTCGGCACCGGCGTCGAGAACGCCAACCAGCTGGTCGACTACGGCGGCCGCTTCATCACGCTGTGGCAGGCGACCGATGAATTGTCGGTGCGCCTGCTGGTGTCGCACGAAGACAGCAAGCCGGAGGACTCTTCGCTGATCAGCCCCGAGCTCGGCGAGTACAAGCGCTTCTCGGACCAGCCGGACCTGTTCGTCGGCAAGATCACCAACTACAACGCCACGCTCGAATATCAGTTCAGCGGCGCGAAGCTCACCAGTTCCTCGACGCTGTCCGAGTTCGATCAGCAGTTCTACGTCGACATCTCCGCGGCGGTCGGCGGACTGGTGCCGTACGGCCTGGACGCGAATGCTTCGCAGGAAACGTTCGTACAGGAAACGCGCCTCGCTTCGGATGCCGGCGGCAAGTGGGATTGGACGCTCGGCGTGTTCTATCTCGACCGGCGCAACGACGTCGACTACCTGCAGCGTTCCAACCCCGCGTTCCTGCAGGCGCGCGGCCTGGTGTTGCCGGATCAGTACTTCTCCAAGCAGTACACGCATTTCAACACCACCGAGCTCGCCGGCTTTGGCGAGTTGACCTACCGTCTCACCGATCGGCTGTGGGTCACCGGCGGCTTGCGCTACGGCGGCGTCGAGATCCAGGGCTTCACCGAGGGTGGCTATACCACTCCGTACTTCGCTTACGCGTTCGGCGGGTTGACCGGTCCGCTGCCGATCACGCAGACGGCGCCAGCCGTCGGTCGCAAGGTGGAGAAGGACGATCCGTCGTACAAGGTCAGCTTGTCATTTGCGCCGACCTCGAACCTCACTACCTATGCGACCTTCTCGACCGGGTTCCGCACGCCGATCGTCAACGGCCAGGCCGGCAGCGTCAGCCTGATCGATCCGACCGACCTGGTGATTCCGGACGGGGCCGACTCGGACACGCTGAAGAACTACGAGATCGGCGCCAAGGGCCGCTGGTTCAACGGTCGTCTGACCACCAACCTGGCGGCTTATTACATCGACTGGACCGACATCCAGGTGCAGGCCAACCGCGTCTCCGATGCGATCCAGTTCGCCACCAACATCGGCGGCGCGCGCAGCCAGGGTTTCGAGTTTGAAATCACGGCGGCCCCGAGCAACGGCTGGCTGCTCGGCCTGAACGGGTCCTTCAGCGACGCGAAAGTCAACGACCTGACGGCGCAGGAAGCGGCCATCTCCGGCGCCGTGATGGATGCACGTCTCACCGCTCCGAAGTTCCAGGGCGCGGCTTTCGTGCAATATGACTTCCCGCTGGGCGCGAGCTGGATGGGCACCTCGAGCGTGGCTTTCCAGCACGTCGATTCGTATCCCAACCAGTTCCCGAACGTGCCGGGCAGGCCAGCGACCACGGCCCCGACCTACGGCTACACGGATAGTTACAACAACGTGAACCTGACCCTCGGCGCCAACATGGGCTCGCTGTCGGTCACGGCCTATGCCGAGAACCTGCTGGACGACGATTCGATCATCTACATCCATCCGGAAACGTTTCTGGCCAGCCGTTTCGCCACCATGCGTCCGCGCACGGTCGGCTTGCGACTGAAGTACGATTTCTAGGATCGAGAGAGTAGCGACCCAGGGAATGCGGTCACGCCCGATGCACGACCCGGTTCGTGCATCGGGCGCATCGATGTCCGACGATCTCGTGGATCGCTGCGCCGGGAAGCGCTCGGAGATAAAAAGAAATGTCACATTCCTCGAGAACCGTGATTCTGCGCGCCATCGCAGGCAGCGTCGCGGCGTTGATTGCCGGAACTGCGATTGCAGGGCCCATCGTGCACGCGCCGGCGGGCACGCTCGAAGGCGGTACAAAAAAAGGCGTGCTGACTTTCAAGGGCATTCCTTATGCGCAGCCGCCCGTCGGCGAGTTGAGGTGGAAGCCTCCCGTGCCGCTGCCGGCCTGGCAAGGGGTACGCGACGCCGCCGGTTTTTCGCCTTCCTGCATCCAGCCTCGGCCGCTCGGCCGGAGCATCTACACCAACGAGCCCCCTAAGATCAGCGAAGACTGTCTGTATCTAAACGTGTGGGCCCCAGAGGGCGTCCGCGATGCACCCGTGTTCTTCTGGATCCATGGCGGCGCGCTCACGAGTGGTTCGGGAGCGGAGGCGATCTATGACGGCACGAAGCTCGCCCAGCGCGGTGTGGTGGTAGTAACCATCAACTATCGCCTTGGCGCTTTGGGCTATCTCGCGCATCCTGAGCTCAGCGCGGAATCGCCCGAGAAGATTTCCGGTAACTATGGTCTGCTCGATCAGATCGAAGCGCTGCGCTGGGTGAAAACAAACATTGCCGCGTTCGGCGGCGATGCGGCGAACGTGACCATCGCTGGCGAATCGGCGGGCGCGTTGAGCGTGATGTATCTGATGGCGTCGCCGCCAGCGCGTGGCCTGTTCAGCAAGGCGATCGCGCAGAGCGCCTACATGATTTCGACACCCGAACTGAAGCAAGCCAGGTTCGGCGAACAGCCCGCCGAAGCGCTCGGCATCAAGCTTGCGACTGCTATTGGCGCCAACGATGTGGCCGCCTTGCGCGCGATGAGCGGCGTGGAGGTGGTCAATGCGGCGGCCCGCGCGGGTTACTTCCCGTTGGGAACGGTCGACGGCCACCTGCTGCCGCACCAGATCGCCGAAGTGTTCGATCGGGGCGAGCAGGCGCCGGTGCCGATTCTCGCGGGATTCAACAGCGGAGAGATTCGTTCGCTGCGCTTCCTAGCGCCGCCGACACCGTCCAGCGAGTCCGCGTACGAGTCGGAGATCCGCACGCGGTACGCCGATCTCGCGGAATCGTTCTTGAAACAGTATCCCAGCAAGCACTTGGAAGAGGCGGTGCTCGCGATCACGCGCGATGCGATGTATGGCTGGACCGCCGAGCGCCTGGTGCGCAAGCAAACCGCGCTGGGCAAGCCGTCATTCTTTTATATCTTCGATCACGGCTATCCGAATGCCGATTCGCTCGGTCTGCACGCTTTTCATGGCTCCGAGCTGCCGTACGTCTTCGGCACGGCGAGCCGCACGCCGCCGTTTTGGCCGAAGCTGCCGAAGAGCCGCGCCGAAACGGATTTCTCCGAGGCGATGATCGATTATTGGACCAGCTTCGTGCGCACCGGCCAGCCGACCGCCGAGCAGCAGCCCGATTGGCCGGCGTTCGGATCGAGTCATGCCTATATGTACTTCGCCGACGTGCCGAAACCGGCCGCCCGGCTGTTGCCCGGGATGTTCGAGTTGCACGAGCAAGTCGTGTGTCGCCGCCGTGCGGACGGTACGCAACCATGGAACTGGAACGTCGGCGTCATTTCGCCAGCGCTGCCGCCGAGGACAGAGTCGTGTCGATGAGCGGTGCCACACAGCTGCCTTGCGCGGTTCGGAGCCGTTGACGAAAGTCCCGATCGGTTTTCATCTGACATGGCAGAGCGACGCCCGCCTTCGCAAGCACGGCGGGCGTTTTCGTTTTCCGGCTCTTGTTAGGGTCAATCCCTAGCGCTGCACTCGGCGCGCCCTGAATTGCGCTGCAAGAGGTTCATCGCGCCTGCAGGGTGTCGATACCGGAGATGGGAATACTCATTGGTAGTTTCGTATGAATTCCGGGTCTCTTAGTATTCGTGCTCGTATCATTGTCACCCTGCTGGTGCTCGCGGTCTCGATGCTGACCGTCGGCGGCCTCGGCTTGTACGGCATGAACGGCATCGTCGACGACCTCGACGACATGTACGAGCGGCGCGTGCTGGTGATTTCCGGAGTGGGCGAACTGAAGGCCCGGGAGCTCGATCGACAGGCGCTCATCTCTCTGGCCGTGTTGGCCGACGATCCCGCCACGCGCGCGCACGTGAAGTTGGAGCGGCAGCAGAACAAGGCGGAAGTCGACCGCCTTCTGACCGAGTACGGCGCGGCGCAGGTGACCCCTGACGGTAAAGCCACCTTCGAAGTGCTCAAGAAGGCTCACCTCGGTCTGGAGTCAGTGATCGAAGAGGTCGATGCAGCGCTGCGAGCCAACGACGACGATCTCGCCGCCAGCCTGATCGTCAACAAGGTCGACCCCGCCTTCGACGTGTTGAGCGAGGCGTTCGAACAAGTTGCCAAGCACCAGTTCAATCGCGCCGAGGAAGCTTTGCGCAATGCGCACAGCGAGTTCAGCGCCAGCCGTGCGATCAGCGTCGCCGCGATCGTCATCGGGCTGGTTGTGGCCGGTGCTTTCGTGTTGTTCCTGATGCGCGCCATCATGTCCGGCCTCGGTACCGCGATGAGCGTCGCCGAGAAAATCGCGGACGGTCAGTTGGGTCATCGCATCGACAGCCGCGGCGACGAATTCGGCGTGCTGCTCAATTCGCTGAAGCGCATGGATGAGAAGCTGCACGAGATCGTCGGCGGCGTGCGTACGGCGTCGGATGCTGTCGGAGGCGCGGCTTCACAGCTGTCTCGCGGCAATGACGACTTGTCACAGCGTACGCAGGAACAGGCGTCGGCGCTGGAAGAGACAGCGTCGAGCATGGAAGAGATGACCGCGACGGTGAAACAGAACGCGGACAACGCGCGCCAGGCGAATCAGCTCGCCAGCGGCGCTCGCGGTCAGGCGGAGCGCGGCGGGGAAGTCGTATCGCGCGCCGTCTCGGCGATGGCGGAGATCAACAATTCCAGCCGCAAGATCGCCGACATCATCAGTGTCATCGACGAGATCGCGTTCCAGACCAACCTGCTGGCGCTGAACGCCGCGGTGGAAGCGGCGCGCGCCGGTGAACAAGGTCGTGGCTTCGCGGTGGTGGCGAGTGAAGTGCGCAGCCTCGCGCAGCGCAGCGCCACGGCCGCCAAGGAGATCAAGGATCTCATCGGCGACTCGGTGGAGAAGGTGAACAGCGGCAGCGCGCTGGTCGACGAGTCGGGCAAGGTGCTCGGCGAGATTATGGAAAGCGTCAAAAAAGTCAGCGACATCGTAGCCGAGATCGCCGCGGCCAGCGGAGAGCAGGCACAGGGTATCGATCAGGTGAACAATGCCGTGACGCAAATGGACGAGACCACTCAGCAAAACGCGGCGCTGGTGGAAGAGGCGGCTTCGGCGGCCAAATCCATGGAACAGCAGGCCCAGCAGCTAGTGGAGCAGATCTCCTTCTTCCGCACGGCCGGCCAGTCGACGCCATCCGTTCAGGTGAAGCTCGCCGTCGCGAACCAGCCGAGCGCATCGGTGCGGTCGATCGCCCGTCCGGCCGTGCAACGCGCGGGTGCCAAAGTTGCGGCCCGTCCGGCGCCGGCGCCGCTCGCCCGGGCCAGCGGCGACGACAGCGCGTGGCAGGAATTCTGATTGAGGGATTGCCCTAACTCCGTATAAGAGGATTCAATGAGGAACGCTGTTGTGCAGTGAAACGTACTGATTGCGTTCCCTCGCGCCCCAGGCGAGCGTGTAACGAATTTGTCTCCATAACGAAGGCTGGGATTCGGACGTGGCGAAGGGCGGAAAGATACTGGTCGCGGAGGATGACGCCGAAGCGCGCGAGCTGCTGATGCTCTCGCTCGCCGACGGCGACTACGACTTGTTGCAGGCTGCCGACGGCATCGAGGCGCTGCATTTGTTACGCACCGAGCATCCGGATCTGCTGATTACGGACATCGTGATGCCCCGCATGGACGGTTACGAACTGGTGCGCAAGCTGCGCCAGGACGAGAGCATGTCGGGCACGCCGGTGATTTTCTGTTCAGCGTCGTACCACGAACGCGAAGTGCGTGAGATGGCACGATCGCTAGGTGTGCGGAGCACGCTGTCCAAGCCCTACGATTTGGAAATCGTGCGCGAGACGGTGAATGCCGCGCTGGCCACCAAGCCGGCCGGGGGCGCGCCTCCGCCGCCAGAGCCAGTGCAAGGTCCGGCGCAGGAGCGCTTGAGCGCGCTGGTGACTTTCAGCCGTCGCCTGTTCGGGCTGACCGATCCGGTCGCCATCCTCGAGTCCACTTGCGATGCCGCGCGCGACATACTGCTCGCCCAAGTGGCTCGGCTCGTGATCACCACGGTCGGCGGTTCCTGCGAGAGCAAGATTTCCAGCGGCCTGTCTCCGGAAGAATTGGAGAGACTGCTCGGCGCGCGCATGCACCGAGATCTGCTGCAGTCCCTCGAGACCGGCGGCTCGGCGCTCTATCCCATGTCGCCGGAAGAAGCCATCGTCGACAGCGATGCGGCTCAGCGCGGCGATTTCGTTTCCATGTTGGGCGTGCCGATCGCGTCGGTCGCCAAGTCGTACGGCTATCTGTGCGTGTTGAATCGCATCGGCCTGCCGGGCTTCACCGAGGAAGACTTGGCGGTGGCGCGGGCGATCGCCACCCAGGTGGCGGTGGCCTATGAGAATGCTCGTCAACACCAGGCTCTGCAAAATGAGATTGCACGGCGCGCGGAAATGGAGAGCGAGATCCGGCGCTTGAACCAGGATCTGGAGCGTCGCGTCGCCGAGCGCACCGCCGAGTTGGAGATTGCCAATCGCGAGCTCGAAGCGTTCTCCTATTCCGTCGCCCACGACCTGCGCGCGCCTTTGCGGCTGATTCACGCTCACGTGCAGATGCTTCGTGAGCACAAGGGCCCGCCGGGGGCGCGCGAACCGGCCATTCACATGGAACAGATTCAGCGTGGCGCACGGGATATGAGCGCGCTCATCGATGGGCTGTTGGCGCTGTCGCGCGTCAGTCATGTCGAGATGCGGCGGGAGCCTTGCGCTTTGAGCGAGCTGGTGAAGCTGGCTATCGATCGCGTGAGCCAGGAGGCGCCTGGGCGCGAGATCGAGTGGCGGGTGGATCCGCTGCCGGCGGTCTGCTGCGATCCGGAGTTGATGCAGCAGGTGTTCGTTAATCTGATCGGTAACGCGGTCAAGTATTCCCGGCCGCGGCCCCAACCGGTGATCGAGATCGGCACTGGAGTCGTGGCCGCCGAGGATGCTTCGGCCACGGCTGCTCCGGGGCAGCGCTACATTTTCGTGCGCGATAACGGTGTTGGCTTCGATATGCGCTACGCCAGGAAGTTGTTCGGCGTATTTCAGCGGTTGCACCGGCAGGACGAGTTCGAGGGCACCGGCATCGGCCTGGCCACCGTCAACCGCATCGTCGAACGCCACGGTGGCGCCATCTGGGCCGACTCCCAACCTGGCCGCGGCGCCGAGTTTCGCTTCACCCTTCGCGACATGACCTGACGCCGGAAGACCCCCAGCCCTGGCTCCCGCGCCCGGGAGGGGGAACAAGATCTTTCTTGTTTCGCCTGCGGCGGGCTTCCGGAAAAGAGCTCGCCCGC
Organism: Steroidobacter gossypii; assembly: GCF_016801985.1. Lineage (GTDB taxonomy): Bacteria > Pseudomonadota > Gammaproteobacteria > Steroidobacterales > Steroidobacteraceae > Steroidobacter > Steroidobacter gossypii. The sequence goes on from NZ_JAEVLS010000008.1 coordinate 153,613, forward strand.
CGCCGACGCCTCTTCATCTCCGGCCCGGCCCACAGCCTCTGGTATCCTTCGCGCCTTTCAACTGGGCCCGACGGGCCCCATACCGCCATAACGATGCAGTCCCAATACGAACCCTCCGCCGTGGAGGCCGAGGCGCAGGCTTTTTGGAACGAGCGCAACGCCTTTGCCGTCAAGGAAGATCCGAATCGCCCCAGCTACTACTGCCTGTGCATGTTCCCGTACCCCAGCGGCCGGCTGCACATGGGGCACGTGCGCAACTACACCATTGGCGACGTGATCACGCGCTTCCTGAGGATGCAGGGCTACAACGTGCTGCAGCCGATGGGTTGGGACGCTTTCGGGTTGCCGGCCGAGAACGCGGCCATGAAGAACGGCGTGCCGCCGGCGAAATGGACCTACGAGAATATCGACTACATGAAGCGCCAGCTGCAGTCGCTGGGCTTCGCGCTCGACTGGGGTCGGGAGCTGGCCACCTGCCAGCCCGAGTATTACCGCTGGAACCAGTGGCTGTTCCTGAAGATGCTGGAAAAGGGCATCGCGTATCGCAAGACCGGCGTGGTCAATTGGGACCCCATCGATCAGACCGTGCTGGCCAACGAGCAGGTGATCGACGGTCGCGGCTGGCGCACCGGCGCGCTGGTCGAGAAGCGTGAGATCCCGATGTACTACCTGCGCATCACCGACTACGCGCAGGACCTGCTGGACGCGCTGAACGACATGCCCGGATGGCCCGAGCGCGTGCGTGCGATGCAGGCCAACTGGATTGGCCGCAGCGAAGGCGTGCGCCTGAGCTTCCCATATGAATTGCAGGGCGAACAGCGTCTGCTCACCGTGTTCACGACGCGCGCCGACACCCTCATGGGTGTGACGTTCGCTGCCGTCGCGGCCGAACACCCGCTCGCCACCTACGCTGCGCAATCCAATCCTCAGCTCGCTGCCTTCATCGAAGAATGCAAACTCGGCACCGAGCAGGAAGCCGAGATCGCGCAGATGGAAAAGAAGGGCATGCCGACCGGCTTGTTCGTCACCCATCCGATCACGGGCGAGAAGGTGCCGGTGTGGGTGGGCAACTATGTGCTCATGACTTACGGCGAAGGGGCGGTGATGGGCGTGCCCGCGCACGACGAGCGCGACTTCGCGTTTGCATTGAAGTATGGCCTGCCGATCAAACAAGTCATCGAGGCGCCCGGCGAGATGCCGCCGTTCTCAGACAAGGAATGGCGCGCCGATTACGCCGAACACGGCACGTTGATCAACTCCGGCAAGTACGACGGCCTCGATCATCAGCAAGCCCTCGACGCCATCGCCTCCGATCTCAAAGCCAAGGGACTGGGCGACAAGCACGTGCAATGGCGCCTGCGCGATTGGGGCATTTCACGTCAGCGTTACTGGGGCTGCCCGATCCCGCTGATTCATTGCCCCAAGTGCGACGTCGTACCGGTGCCCGAGCAGGATCTGCCGGTGGTGCTGCCCGAAGGCCTGGTGCCCGATGGCAGCGGCAACCCGCTCAACAAGACGGCCTCGTTCCTGGATTGCAAATGTCCCAAGTGCGGCGGCCCGGCGCGGCGCGAGACGGACACGATGGATACCTTCGTCGACTCGAGCTGGTATTTCCTGCGCTTCGCCTCGGCCGGCAACGACCAGGCCATGGTCGATGAGCGCGCCAACTATTGGTCGCCGGTGAATCAGTACATCGGCGGCATCGAGCACGCCATTCTGCACTTGTTGTACGCGCGTTTCTGGACGCGCGTGATGCACGACATGGGCCTGGTGAAAGTCAAAGAGCCGTTCCAGAACCTGCTGACCCAGGGCATGGTGCTCAACGACATCTATTCGCGTCGCACCGGCGAGGGCGCGATCGAATATTTCAATCCTGCCGACGTCACGGTCCAAGTGGACGCCAAGGGCGCGCGCATCGGTGCGATCGCGAACATCGACGGCAAGCCGGTCGATTGGGAAGGTATGCGCACCATGTCGAAGTCCAAGAACAACGGCGTCGATCCCACCAAGCTGGTGGAACAGTACGGCGCCGACAGTGTGCGCTTGTTCATGATGTTCAAGGCGCCGCCGGAGGACACGCTCGAGTGGTCCGACGACGGCGTGGAAGGCGCGTCGCGTTTCATGCGTCGGCTGTGGCGCATGGTGCACGAGCATGTGAGCGCGGGTTTGGTGAGCGCCGCTGCCATGAAATCTGGGGTTTCCGGTGAGTTAACCGACGAGCAACGCAACGTCCGCCGCGCCGCGCACGCCACCTTGCAGAAGGTGACCGACGATCTCGGTCGCCGTCGCGTATTCAACACCGCCATCGCCGCGGTGATGGAATTCATGAACACGCTGTCGAAGTTCGAAGACGCTTCGCCGCAAGGCCGCGCCGTGCGGCAGGAAGCGCTCGAGTTCGTGGTGCAGATGTTGTCGCCCATCGTGCCGCATGCCGGCCACGTGCTGTGGCAGGCGCTGGGCCACGGCGACCCGCTGATCGATCATCCGTGGCCGCAACCGGATCCGGCGGCGCTGGTGCGCGATAGCATCGACGTCGTAATACAAGTAAACGGCAAACTGCGCAGTCAGGTCACGGTCGAGGCGAACGCCACCGAAGAGCAGATCCGTACGGCGGCGCTGGCCGACTCCACTGTGCAGAAGTGGATCGAAGGCAAGCCGGTCCGGAAAGTGATCGTAGTGAAGGGCAAGTTGGTCAACGTCGTGGTCTGAAGCCGCGGCGCGCTTGCCCGGTTCGCGGCAGCGGCGTTAGCCTCTGGGCAGAAATCGAGCCCCGGGGGGGAATGCATATGTCAGCTGCAGAGCAGACCGCGGTCAACGTGCGCCAGCAGGTCTCGGCCGAGGAGTGGGCGACGCGAGTCGATCTGGCAGCCTGTTATCGTCTCATCGCGCATTTCGGTTGGGACGACCTGGTGTTCACCCACATCTCGGCGCGCGTGCCGGGCACGCATGACTTTCTCATCAATCCGTATGGACTGATGTTCGAGGAAGTCACCGCATCCAACCTGGTGCGCGTCGACCTCGCCGGCAATAAAACATTGCCGAGCCCCTACGAGATCAATCCGGCCGGTTACACCATCCACAGCGCCGTGCACGAGGCGCGCGACGATGCCGGTTGCGTCCTGCACCTTCATACGATGGAAGGCATCGCGGTGTCGGCCCAGCAGCGCGGCCTGCTGCCGATCTCGCAACAGGCGACTTTCATCACATTGAGCCTGTCGTATCACGATTACGAAGGCCTGGCGCTCAACCCGGACGAGAAGGCGCGCTTGCAGGCTCACCTCGGCGACACGCGCCATATGATTCTGCGCAATCACGGCCTGCTGACCGTCGGCCGCACCGTCTCCGACGCCTTCCTGGCGATGTACAGCCTGCAGCGCGCTTGTGAGATTCAGATCATGGCGCAGGCCGGCGGCAGCGCCGAACTGATCAACATTCCACAAGCCGTGCTGGACACCGTCCCCGAGTACGTACGGCTGGTGACGCGTGGCGCCGGCGCCGGGCTGGTGTGGCCGGCGCTGCTGAGAAAGATGGACCGCCTCGATCCGGGCTATCGCGAATAATCCGCATTCCACCGACACCCCGGTTTTTGTGGGGCCTGGTCCACGTAAAAGTACAAACCGTGGTTGCCTCAACGGCGCGCCAATGATAAAGCAACGTGCATAGTGCAAATCGCGTACGGTTGCTAGAGAAAAGAGATGAAAGCGGGTGTCATGGCAACGCGGCTGTCAGTCCTGACCCGTGCGTTGCCGTCGCGAATCCTGGTGGTCGAGGACGACGCGCAGGATCGCGAGTTGATCACGCGGCGCCTGACGGCGGCCGGCTTCGAAGTCCGGCATGCATCGCACGGCCAGGAAGCGCTCGATATGCTCGAGCGTCATTGGTATCCGCTGGTGATCACCGATTGGCACATGCCGGTGATGGACGGTCTGGCGCTGACTCGGGAACTGCGCGCCCGGGGTGCGGACGACACGTACGTCATCATGTGGACCATGCGCGACGCCAGCACCGACTTCGAACAAGGTTACCTCGCCGGCGTCGACGACTATCTCACCAAGAAAGTTTCCGACCCGGAACTGTTCGCTCGCATCTACGCTGCATTCAATACGCTCGCCCTGCGTCGCTCGCTGCGTGAAGCGCAGGAAGCGGTGTTGGAACAGTCGGTGAGCATCGACGTCGAGTCAGGCGCGTTCTCACCGAGCGAGTTGCAGGCTCGGCTGCTGTCCGAGATCCGGCGGGGGCAGCGCTATGGCCGCCAGTTGGCGGTCCTTACTTTGGGCGTGCGCGTCGCCGGAGAGCCGGCCGACGACTGCGCGCCCGATGCAGGAACGTTGAAAGAGGTCGTTCAAGCGATCGACGCCACGGTGCGTGCCCATGTCGATTGGATCGGCCGCCTGGAATCGCCCGTGGGAGCGGTATTTGCGGTGGTGTTGCCCGAAGCGGGCATCATCGAAGCGCCATTGATCAAGGAGCGGATGATGGCGGCTTTGACCCGCTATGCCGAGACCGCCGCGGCGCCCCTGGCTTTCAGCTATGGCGTGGCGGCCCTGGAGCGCGATGGCAACGGCGGCGCACCGGTGGATGCTGCCGAAATGCTCAATGTAGCCGAGCACTGCCGACACTGTCCGGGCCATTCAGGTCACGAGCAGCTCGCGGCCGTTCAGCGCAGCGTCGCCACCCATGCCGGCATCGTTTGCCGACATGGCTACGTGGTCGACAGCCAATGCATGCTGAAAAGTCCCGCCCCCATGCGAGCCCCCCAGCCGGTGGCCGTCGGCAAGAACGCCACACGTTGACCGCGACGCGTCGGCCCGCGAACATTGCGGATCGTTCGCTTCGAGAGTTTCCCGAATGTCCTTGTCCCTGCCTCGTTATCGCTGGGTGCTGATCGCGGCCTGTCTGAGCACCTTGCTGGCGGGTTGCGGCTGGCGTCTGCAGGGCACGACGAGGCTGTCGCCGGTCATGGCGGCGACTTATGTCGAGACCGACGATCGCTATACCGACTTCAATCGCGCGCTGCGCGACAGCCTGCGGGCGTCCGGTGCGCGGCTTACCGCCCATCGTGACGAAGCCACTGCGGTGGTGAAAATCATCAAAGATGAAAGTGGCCAGCGCGTGCTCACCGTCTCCGGTCGCAACACGCCGGAAGAATACGAGGTGTTCTATACCATCGAGTATTCCGTCGAGGGTCGTACCGAAGAGCTGATTCCGCCGCAAAAGGTCGAGGTCACGCGCGACTACAACTACGACGAAACCGCCGTGCTCGCCAAGCAGAAGGAGCAGGCCATCCTGCGCGAAGCGCTGGCTCGGGATCTGGCCGGGCTCGTGGTGCGTCGTCTCGCTTCGTTGTAATGCCCGAAGTTCTGAAGGTCACCGACGCGGGCGTCGAGGTCGTCACCGGTCTGCTGAGTCGCTACGGTCTGGAGTGCGTGTCGCTCGGCGTCGATGAGCCGATTCCCGGCTCGTATTGGGGCGACAGTGAGGCCGGGTTGGTCGGCGCGAAGATCTACTGGCGCCCGGACACGCCCTTGCATTCCCTGTTGCACGAGGCGAGTCATTTCATTTGCATGGATGATGGACGCCGCGAGCAGTTGGACAAGGATGCCGGCGGCGACTACGACGAAGAAAACGGCGTTTGTTATTTGCAGATCCTGCTGGCGGACGAGCTGCCCGGCGTAGGGCGGGAGCGCATGTGCCAGGACATGGATGCGTGGGGCTACACCTTCCGCCTCGGTTCGGCGCGAGCGTGGTTCGAGCAGGACGCAGACGATGCGCGCGCCTGGCTGGTCGACCGCGGCGTCATCGACGACGCTGGTCAGCCAACCTGGCGCAAACGATAGCCGCTCCAGGCAATCACTCTCGGAAACGATCCGTCGCCAGGATCAGCCGGTGCGTATTGCCCGCCTCGAACGCCGAGTGCCCCGCGTCCGGCGCGATGTGAAACTCCGCTTCCGGCCACGCCTGATGCAGCTTCCAGGCAGTCTGCATCGGGCACACCACGTCATAGCGACCCTGCACGATCACCGCTGGAATGTGGCGAATCCGGTCCACGTTTCGGAGCAACTGATCCTCGGTTTCCAGAAAGCCGCGATTCACGAAGTAGTGACATTCGATACGCGCCACGGCGACCGCGAAATCTTCTTCGCCCCATTTGTGCAGATTGTCTTCGTTGACGTGCAGATAGCTGGTGGCCGCTTCCCAGATCGACCACGCGCGCGCGGCCTTGACTCGAGTGTCACGGTCTTCGCTGGTGAGGCGCTTGTAGAAAGCCTTGATCATGTCGCCGCGCTCGGCCGGCGGAATGGCCGCGACGTAGTTCTGCCAGTGGTCGGGAAACAATGCGCTGGCGCCGCCTTCGAAATAGAACCAGCGCAGCTCGAACTGCGACAGCGTGAAGATGCCGCGCAAAACGATTTCGCTCACGTGCTCCGGATGGGTTTGTGAATAGGCCAGTCCCAGCGTCGAGCCCCAGGAGCCGCCGAACACCAGCCAGCGTTCGATGCCGAGGTGTTTGCGTAACTTTTCCATGTCTTCGACCAGATGCCAGGTGGTGTTGTCCTCGAGGCTGGCGTGCGGCTTGCTCCGGCCGCAGCCGCGCTGGTCGAACAGGATGATGCGATAGGCATCCGGATCGAAAAAGCTGCGCGCCCGGTTGTCACAACCGGCGCCCGGCCCACCGTGCACGAACACGGCCGGCTTGCCTTTGGGATTGCCGCACTCTTCGTAGTAGATCTCGTGCACGTCGGAAACGCGCAGCATGCCGCTCTTGTAGGGCTTGATCGCCGGATAGAGGGTGCGCAGGCCGCTCGCGATCTTGGTCGGGCGCTTGCGCTTGGCGAGCACGGCATGGCGGGCATGGTCGCGTTGTTTGCTCGCCGCCGCGGGGCGGGCAGCGCGCCGCGTCGTTGTTCGCTTCTTGCTAGCCATTCATGCCAACCCTTTCATTGACTCGGATCGGGCATCCTGCCACGACCCTCGTGCGACCGGCAAAAGGCGCGACTTTCGCCAGTCGCTCGCCACTGCCGTGGCGGGGTACATCCATGGACCCGATGTTTCAGCGAGTGCAATTTTCGACTCTCGCAGTGAGATAGGGAAGGGGCGCACGTGCGACAATGGTCGATATGCCTCTCACCACCAAGACCCGCTCCATGCTGCTGTTACTGCTGACCATGACGGTGTGGGGCAGTACTTTCGTGGTCACCAAGGATCTGGTCGCGCTGTGGCCGCCTTTCACACTGGCGCTGGTGCGCGTCGGCCTCGGCACCTTGGTGCTGCTGCCGATGGCTTTTTCCAGGCACCGGCGTGGCGATCGCCTGCCGTGGTCGACTATGTGGCTGATGGGACTGGTCGGCGTGGCCCTGTATTACCTCACGTTCAATCTGGCCATGGTGTACGTCTCGGCCTCGCAAGGCGCGCTCGTTCAGGCGTCCATTCCGGCCATGACCGCACTGGTGGCTGTTTTGTGGCTGCGTGAACGTGCATCCGCCATGCGATGGCTGGGCATCGCGTTGTCGGTGGGCGGCATCCTGATCGTCTTTTCCGGCAGCGTCGGCAATGGCGGCGGCGAAGCGCCGATGCTCGGCAACTTCCTGATGTTTTCTTCCGTGGTGTGCTGGGCGTTTTATACGTCGCTGGCCAAGCGAGTCGCCGGCTTCGATTCGATGGTGGTCACCACGGCGGTGATGGGCACGGGCACGCTGTTATTGGTGCCGCTGGCCGGCTACGAAATCGTCGCGGCGGGCGACGGCTTGACGCCGTTGCCGTTGCGAGCCTGGCTCGGAATCCTGTATCTGGGCGCCATGGCTTCGGGGCTGGCCTATGTGTTGTACAACGCATCGTTGCGTCATCTGGACGCAAGCGCCGTCGGTGTCTACACCAACCTGATCCCGGTGGTCGGAGTGCTGACCGGCGTCATCGTGCTGGGCGAGCCGCTCTCGGGGCGCGCGGTCCTGGGCGGTCTGGTGGTGATGCTTGGTGTCTGGATCACCAGCCGCTCCGAGCGGCCGGTGGCAGCGATCGCTTGATCTAGCTTTGGCCCTCGGCGCGCGAGACCCACATTTCCATATCGAGCGGCTGCGCCAGCGACTTCACGAGGTCCTGCGCATAGATCGGCAGATCGCGCAGGCTGCGCACGCAGATCATCAGATTACGCAGCGCCCATTCGTCGCTGAGCTCGATGACATGCAAATCCATGGTGCGCATGTTGCGCGCGGCTGTGGTCTCCGGCACGACGCCGACACCGACATTGCCTGCGACCATGCGGCACACTGCGTCGAAGCTGCGAAGCTGCACACGAAGCTTCAAACGTCGCCCGATGCGCTCCGCTTTATCGGAGAGAAAGCGCTGTAACGAGCTGGCGCGGTCGAGGCCGACGAAGTCGCTGTCCAGCGCTTCGACGAACGCGATTCTGTCCTTGGCGGCGAGAGCGTGCGTCGGCGAAGTTACCAGCACGAAGCGATCCACGCGAAACGGGAACACTTCCAGCCCGGTCACGTCCTCGGTGCCGGCGACGATGCCGATATCGGCTTTGCCATCGGCCACGGCCGCGACGATCTCATCGCTCAAGCGCTCCTCCAGATCGATGTTCACCTGGGGATGCGATGTCAGAAAATTGCTGAGCGGCTCGGGCAGGAATTCGGTCAGCGCATTGGTGTTCGATAACAACCGCACATGGCCCTTCAAACCATCCGCGTATTCGCCGAGCTCGGCGCGCATGCGTTCGGCCTGCTGCAGCATCTGGCGGGCGTGATGCACGAGCGTGCGACCCGCGGGTGTGGGATGAACGCCCTGGCGCTCGCGATTCAGCAGCGGCGTGCCCAGTTCGATTTCCATATTGCGGATTCGAGTGCTGGCAGCAGCCACCGCCAGGTGCATGCGCTCGGCGCCGGCGGTGATGCTGCCGGCTTCGACCACGTGCAGGAACAGCTTGAGATCGGTCAGATCGAAACGCATTCGCGCAGTTTATACGCTATCGAGGTACCAGTCGTGGTCTGTTGTCGGCACCAGGGCGTGGTACTTGTCCCACTCCTGGGTCTTGATCGCTACAAGGGCCCGTAAAAAAGCTTCACCCAGCGCTTCGCTCAGGAACGTCGAGCTCTCGGCGGCCCGCAGGGCCCCGAGCCAATCTCTGGGCAGCGAGGCGGCGATCCCGCTTCCGTAACCATTGCCGGTGATGGGCGGGCCGGGATCGAGCTTCGCCGTGATGCCGGCATGCACCCCGGCGAGCACGGTGGCCGCGACCAGGTAGGGATTGGCATCGGCGCCACTCACGCGATGTTCGATATGCCGGCTGGCCGGTGCGCCGGCCGGCACGCGCAGGCTCACCGAACGATTATTGATGCCCCATGTTGGCGCCATCGGTGCGTAACTCTGATGACGGAAGCGACGATACGAGTTCGCGTTCGGGGCGAAGATCAGCATGCTCTCCGCCATGGTTTTCTGCAGGCCGCCGATGGCGTGTCTCAGCATCGGGCTGCCAGCGGGATCGTCGGCGGCGAACAGATTGTTGCCATCGCGATCCTGCACGCTCACGTGCATGTGCATGCCGCTGCCGGCTTGATCCGCGAACGGCTTGGCCATGAAGCAGGCCGTCAGTCCGTGCTTCAGCGCCATGGCGCGAATCAGTCGTTTGAACAAGATGGCGTCTCGATCGCGCGCAAGGCGTCATCGCGATGGAGCAATGTGATTTCATATTGCCCGGGCGCGTACTCGGACATGAGCGTTCGCAGCGGCAACCCCTGGATCCGAGCGGCTGCGTAGATGTCGTCGAACAGCGGGGCCATGTCGTGCAGCTTGGTCAGGCCGTACGAGTCGAGTCGCTGCGGCGGGCGTCCTGAAAGCAGCCCAGGCGCCGGCGCGAGTCTTCCTTGTGTATCTCTGGCCACGAGATAAAACTCGATCTCCGCAGCGACCACGGGCCTCAGCCCGATGCCCTGTAGACGCTGCACCGAGCGAGCCAATGCATGGCGCGGATCGGCGCTACAAGGCTCGCCATTTGCTTCATACATCGCCATCAACACCTGTGCGCCCGGACGCGACATCCAGTTCGCATGCACCAATGTGCCGGGCACTGGACGACAGATCCGGTCGGCGTCGCCGACCGACCAGACGAGTCCGGTGGCTTCCACATCCTCGCCGGTGACATCGAGACCGAGAATGGAGCCGGCGACACAGCGACCCTCGCTGTACAGAGACAGCAGCTCTTCACGTGCGATCAGTTTGCCGCGAGCCACGCCGCCGGGATCGGTGATCAACAGCTCGATGGCTTCTACATCGGGATGGGCTTCGAGAAAGGCGCGTGCCTCACTGATGTCGGCGTGCATGGCGGCGGTCATGACAACTCGTGCAGGAATTCACCCAAGAGCTCGAGCAGCGATTGCACCTGAGCGGCGCTGGTCGCCGGGCTCACCAGCATCATGTTGTGAAACGGCGTGACCAGCACACCGCGATTGAGCAGATACAAGTGCAGGAGCCGCTCCAAAGTGGGCGATGCTGCCGACAACGATTCGCGTGCTGTCCGCGCGGGTGTCGGAGTAAAAACCAGCTCGCTGCGTGCACCGACGCTTATGACATGCCAGGGCAGGGCGCGCTCCGCGATGCGTTTCCTGAGTCCTTCGGCGAGCGTCGCCGAAAGATTCAGCATGTGCTCGTAAGCGTCATCGGTCATCACCTCCTGCAAGCATGCCACGAGTGCGGCGGTTGCTAGCGCGTTCGCCGCCAGCGTCGTGCCCATGCCGGAGTGGCCGGCGGGCTTGGTGGCGAGCAGTTGTTCCATGCGCTGCGCGAGCTCGGCAGTAAAACCATAGACCGCGGTGGGCATGCCGCCCGCAATGGCTTTGCCGGCAACCAGAAAGTCGGGCTCGAGTCCGAGCCGATGCGCATGGCCGCGTGGCCCGCTGCTGAGCGTGTGAGTTTCATCGATGGCGAGCAGCGTTCCATGGCGAGCGCAGAGCTTGCGGGCTTCGGACCAGAATCCATCCTGAGGCAGCACCATGCCTGCATTCGTCATCACAGGCTCGGCGAGCAGGCATGCGACTTCGCCACCGGCGAGCGCCGCTTCGAGCGCCGGGAGATCGTTGAACTCGACCACGCGAGCATGCGAGGCGAAGTCGGCGACCTGGCCCACCTGTCCCGGGCGTGCGATGACACGGCCTTGCTCCAGACGGACCAGCGTGTCTTCGAGCGAGCCGTGGTAGCAACCATCGAACACCAGGATACATTTGCGCCCGGTCAGCGCTCGTGCCCATCTGAGCACGGCGCGGTTCGCGTCGGTGGCTGTCTGGGTGATTTGCCAGAAAGGCAGACCGAATCGCTCAGTCAATAGCTCACCGGCGCGTGCGGTGAGTTCCGTCGGCAGCATGCAGGTCAATCCCCGCACCGCCTGAGTGCTTAGGGCTCTGGCGACGGCCGGAGGAGAATGGCCAAACATCGCTCCGGTATCGCCGAGACAGAAATCCGCATAGCTGTGTCCGTCCACATCGACCAGCCTCGCACCCGCTGCTTCGCGCAGCACCAGCGGCGCCGGCAGCTGCCAATCGGTCATCCAATGCATCGGCACGCCGTTGAGCCAGTGCTCGCGCAAGGCCTTGTCGCGACGTAAAGATTCCGGATGCTCATCGATGAAACGACGCCGCTCGCGCTCCAACAACGCGGCGGCGGACGAGCTGGCAGATTGCAATGTCTTCCCCTCGAAGGATCGGTGCGCCCCGGGATGGGCGAGCGCGCAGCGTGGCGATCATAGACCATCCCCGCCGCCGCATCAGATCTTCCCTGAATCGATTGCAATCCTGGTCGAGTCAGCCGTTAACCCGGACATAGCCGCGATTGTTGCCAGGGCCGGCGCGTACGCGCGGTGCGTGTCCGATCAACCAAGGCAGGAATCAATGTCGATGTTCACGATCAAGACCCGGATGTACCTGAATCTGGGGGTGCTGGCTGTGGCCATGCTGGTGGTGTGCGGCGTGGCGCTCAGCGGCTTCAATGCGAGCTCGAGCCGCATGCAGCAGTTGCATGCCGAAAGTCTGATCCCCATCACGCACATCAACGAGATCTACCAGCGCTCGCTGCAGAGTCAGCAGTTCCGGCTGGAAGCCTACGTTCACAAGGACCCCGCCTTCACTCAGGCCAACTACGAGCTGGTCAAACAGAACCGCGCTCGCATCAACGACCTGACCGACGCCTTGAGCAAACAATCGCTGAGCGCCACCGAGCGTCAGCTGCTCGAGGAAGTGAAACAGCAGCGCGCCGACCTGGTCGACTCGGGCAAGCGAGAGATCGATCTGTTGCTGGCCGGCGACTACGAGGCCGCCAGCAAGGTGCGCGTCGAGCTCATGGAGTCGGTGGTCGATCGCATGGATCAGACCACCGAACGTCTGGCGCTCGAGCGGCAGAAGGGCGCCGAGGCCATGATCGCGCAGGCCCAGCGCGAGCTGAATATCGATCGTAACTGGATGCTGGCTTGTTTCGTCGCGGCGCTAGCCGTAGCGATCTGGTTCGCCTGGCTGCTGACGAAACATATCTCCATCGGTTTGGCGCGCGCCGAGGATCTCGCCCGTCGCGTGAGCCGCGGCGAGCTCGGTGTCGATGTCACCGTTGCTGGCGATGACGAGATCGCCTCGCTATTGCGGTCGTTGAAGGACATGGATGCCAAGCTGGTCGAGACCATGACTCAGGTGCGCGAGAGCGCCGCCGAAGTTGACCGGGCTGCACGTCAGCTGTCACAAGGCAGCGATGATCTGAGCCAGCGCACGCAGGAACAGGCTGCGGCGCTGGAAGAAACTGCCGCGAGCATCGAGGAGATGACCGCGACGGTGAAACAGAATGCGGAAAACGCCAAGCATGCGAACAGCATCGCGGCGGGCACCCGCGGGCAGGCCGATCAGGGCGGCGTCGCCGTCCAACGAGCGGTCGGCGCGATGAACGAGATCACGGCGTCGAGTAAGCGCATCGTCGACATCATCAGTGTCATCGACGAGATCGCCTTCCAGACCAACCTGCTGGCACTGAATGCGGCGGTGGAAGCTGCGCGTGCGGGCGAGCAGGGCCGCGGTTTCGCTGTCGTCGCCGGCGAAGTTCGCAATCTCGCCCAGCGCAGCGCCAGCGCGGCCCGCGAGATCAAACAGCTGATCGGCGACTCGGTGGAGAAGGTGTCGTCGGGCTCGCAGCTGGTGGGGAACTCCGGCAAGTCGCTGTCGGATATCGTGACTGGCGTGGTCAAAGTCACCGAGATCGTGGCTGAGATCGCGGCCGCGACTTCAGAGCAGTCCACCGGCATCGATCAAATCAACCACTCCATCGCCAACATGGACACGGCCACTCAACAAAACGCCGCCCTCGTCGAAGAATCCGCCGCCGCCGCGAAGTCCATGCAACAGCAGGCGCAGCGATTGCAGGAGCTGGTGTCGTTCTTCCGCTTCGGGTCGCAAGCTCGGATGAGTTATCACACCTCATCTGCTGGCTACGCCCAACCTGCGTCCGCCGCCGAACATCGCGATTCGTTTGCTCGGGCGGCATAAGAGGAAGAGACGTTTGCTCGCAGAGGGTATTCACGGCGGCGACGGGTAGAGTCCTCCCTTCCCAGCCGCCGCGAACCACCAACACCACAACACAAATTCCTAGAACTCTGCTCTGGCCCCGATGTGCCAGGACCGCCCAGCCAACGGCGCAATGTCCTTCAGCGGCGAAGCATGCTGGCGCGCGTCCTCATCCAGCAGATTCGTCCCGCGCACGAACAAAAACACACTCGCTGATCCGAACGGCACCCGATAACTCGCATCCACTTCGGCCAACGTGAAGCCATCCGTTGGCAGTTCGTTGGTCGCGAGTTTGTCTTGCTTGTCGTAGTAGAACGCTTGCGCGCCGACGTGCCAGGCGTCCTGGTCGTAGTGCAGCCCCGCGCCGAAGCGCAGGGGTGGGATCTGGGGCAGGTTCTCGCCGTTGTCGAGCTTGCCGCGAACGTAATCTGAGGCGAGTCGCAGGCCCAGATGGCGTTGGCCCTCGTCGATCAGCGGCACATTCAATTCTGCCTCGAAGCCATGAAACTTGGCCCCGCCCTGCAAATACACATACACCGGCAACTCACCAGCCACCTCGCCGGTGGGCGACGCATAGATATAGTCCGTGTAATCGTTGTAGTAAGCACTCAACGTCCAGGACACGCGCTGGCCGGTGTGGCGCAATGAAAGGTCCGCCGTGACCGACTCTTCCTGGTCCAGATCCGCGTCGCCGATTTCATAACGTTGCGCGGCGATGTGCGGGCCATCGGCGTACAGCTCCGCCGCCTGCGGATTGCGCTGAGTGCGCGTGAGGTTCAACGCCAGCGCATGGTCGTCGGCAAACTCCCACACCGTACCCGCGGACAAGCTGATCGCAGTCTCATCGAAATCGGGCAACTCCGCCGCCACGTCAACCTTCTGTTGCTCCGCGCGGGCCCCCAGTTCGATGGTCCACTGCTCGAAGTGTTTCTCTTCGAACGCGAACACACTGAAAGTCTGTGTCTTGGAGCTCGGCACGAACGCCTCGGCGCCGAGCGCCTGAAAATCGAGGTCGACGTATTGCAGGCCCGTGGTGCCACGCCAGCCACCGCCCAGTGCATGGTCGGCCGTGAAGCGCAACTCATAGGCATCCTGGCTAAACACAGTGCCCGGCTCGCCCGGCGCTTCAAATTCAGTGTGCGTGTAATCGTTGTACGCGCCCGTCAGGCGCAGCTTGTTGATCGCGCCGTCCAGGTCGAGCTCGGCCTTGCCGTCGACACGATCCTGTTTCATGTCGATGAAGGCTTCCTCTTCACCTGGAATGCCATAGGTCGTCTGATATCGGCTGTACGACAGGCCACCCAATCCGCGCTGCCCGATATACGAGCCGCCGACCGCGCCACCGCTCGCCTCGCTCCACGTGTTGGGGATGTGCCCGCGCACGTTGTCGGGTTCCTCGCCTGCCTCGATGAGCTGGCGGCGTAGGGCATCGGATTGTGTGAAGCCGGAGATATCCACGTCGTGGGTCTCACGATCGAAGTAGTCGGCGTGAAAAGCGAAGTTGCCCACGCCGCCATCGAGACTGAGAGCGCCCGTCCGCTCTTCGCTCGCGGTGTCGCCTCGAACTTCGGCGGCGCCGGTCAACGCCCTGGTGGGGACTTCCGTCGGCACACGAGTACTGACGACATTGACCAGGCCGCCGGAGGCTCCACTGCCATAAAGAAGCGCCGCGGGGCCCTTGATGATTTCGATCTGCTGAGAAACGACCGTTTCCAGCGTCACCGCGTGATCCTGGCTAAGGCTGGAAACATCCAGTGCCGCCAGACCGTCCTGCAGGACCTGCACGCGGTCGCCGCTCAGGCCCCGGATCACCGGCCGGCTCGCGCTCGGACCGAAATAAGTGGAGCTGACACCCAGCTCGCTCGACAAGGTCTCACCGATGCTGGCGGCGATCTGACGACGCAGTTCGTCGCCGGCCACCACCGCGGTGGGCTGCGCCACTTCGAGCGGGTTCTCGCGCAGCGCCGTGGAAGTCACCACGACCTCTTCGGTTCTGGGTTCGTTGCGGGCTTGCTCGGCTCCGGCAGCATGACTGACTAGCATCGCAACTACGGCGATGCGTACGGAACGGGAACGACACATGAGAAAACATTCCTGGATGACTGCAGTGGCCTCGCGCCAGGAGCCCAGGCACGAGCGGCGCCTCACGTCGGTGAGGAAGGACGAACTGCGAGTTATCGAGGCGGCCCGCGCGGTTGCGCGGTAGCCTGCGGGCGGAAAGAAACAGCAGGGCCAGCGATCGTTGCTACATAACCGGCCAGTACCACGGCCGCGACGGGCGAGTAGCTTTGCTTGGGCGCATCGATCAGGCCGTCGAAGGCGGCACAGTAGCCGCAGGCCGGGCCGTGCGCGGCAAAGGTCGTGCTGACCGTAGTCTCGTGCTCATGCACGACATGGGCGACCGAATCCACGGCGAACGCCAGCAGCAGGCTGATGAGTGCGAATCGCAGCCAGGCCGGAGGATCGCGCGCCAGATGGAAAATGAACATATCGCCAGATCGAAACAGGCGGAGCGCCAGGCCCGGGCGCGCCGTCCAGGTAAGCTAATGGAGCAACACCGGTTTGCAAAGTAGCTTGATGCTCAATCCTGGCAAAAACCCGGGGCTCAGACCCGGGGCACGCGCGCAACTGGCGGAGGCCGGGCGGCTTGGGCCATAATCCGGCCATCTCCTCAGGTAGCCATCCGCTTACGTAAGTCATTTTGCCGCGAGTGTTTTTGACCGCTCTTCCCGTGTCCGCCGCTGGCTTCGCGCTGTGAAACTCTCCGGCGACAACCTCGCGGCCAGCCTGTCGCGTCAGCTCGCGCCGATCTACCTGATCTCCGGCGACGAACCGCTATTGGTCAATGAAGCGGCCGATGCCGTGCGCGCGCGGGCCCGCAGCCAGGGCTTCACCGAACGTGAGTTGAACGTGGTGGAGCGCGGCTTCGACTGGCAGGCGCTGCTGTCGAACAGCAAGGCCATGTCGCTGTTCTCCGAGCGCAAGATCATCGAGATCCGCATGACCAACCCGACGCCCGGCGAGCAGGGCGCGGACGCGATCGTCGAGCTCGCCGCCGAGCCTTCGGCCGACAACCTGGTGCTGATCATCACCGGCAAGATGGATGGCCGCGTGCAGAATTCGCGCTGGGTCAGCGCCATCGAAAAGCATGGCGTGGTGGTGCAGATCTGGCCGGTCGAGCTGGCGCGACTGCCCGCGTGGATTCGCGATCGCCTTGCCAAACAGAATCTCAAAGCCGACGCCGAAGCCGCGGCGCTGCTGGCCGAGCGAGTGGAAGGCAATCTGCTCGCCGCGCATCAGGAAGTCGAAAAGCTGGCGTTGTTGTTGCCGCCCGGCCCGGTCACGGCGGACACCATCATCGACGCCGTGGCCGACAGCGCGCGCTTTGACGTTCTGCAGGTGGGCGATGCGGCCATGAAAGGGAATGTCACCCGCGCGCTGCGCGTGCTGGACGGTTTGCGGGGTGAAGATTTCGAGCCCCCCATCGTGCTGTGGGCGCTCAACAAAGATCTGCAGTGGATCGCACGTTGCCAGCACCTGATGCGTCGGGGCCAGAGCGCCGACAGCGCCATGAATGCTTTATATGTGTGGCGCAATCGTCAGCCGGCGATGAAACATGCCCTGTCGCGGCTCAAACCGAAAACGGTGCGCGAGCTGTTGCTCAGCGCCGAGCGCGCCGATCGCATGATCAAGGGCGTGATCCGCAGCGACCCGTGGCTGGAGTTCGAACGATTGGTGGCAGGGCTCGCCGGCGTCAGGCTCGCCAGCGCCGCCTGACCATGACGAGCCTCTCATGACCACGATTGGAATTTTCGGCGGCACGTTCGATCCGATTCATTTCGGACACCTGCGCACGGCCTTTGAATTGCTGCAGGCGCTGCGCTTGAATGAAATGCGCTTCATGCCCGCGGGCACGCCGCCCCATCGCGACACGACGGTGGCCGATGCCGAGCAACGCCTCGCCATGGTGAAAGCCGCCACCGAAGGACAGCCGGGCTTCACCGTCGACGATCGTGAGATCCGCCGTGAAGGGTTGTCCTATTCGGTCGACACCATGCGGACGCTGCGAGCGGACTTTCCCGACCATTCGCTGTGCCTGATCGTCGGCATGGACGCATTTTTGGGCTTGCCGAAATGGCATCAGTGGCGTGAACTGCTGGAGCTGGCGCACCTGGTCGTGGCGCATCGTCCAGGCTGGCGCGCGCCGAGCATGGGGCCGTTGGGCGAGCTGCTGGTGGATCGCGGCACGGGCCGCATCAACGATCTGCACGAGCAACGCGCCGGTTGCATCTACATTCACGCGGTGACGCAGTTGGAGATCTCTTCCACGGAAGTGCGCAAGCTGATCGCCATGGGGCGCGATCCGCGCTATCTGATGCCCGATTCGGTCCGGGCGATCATCGAGCAGACCGGCTGTTACAAGACGCAAGCCAAGAGGTGAGCATGGCCGTCAAGCGAGCGAAGACATCCCGATCCTCCGGCGCGAGCAAGAAGTCCGCGCCTGCGACCAAAGCCAAAGTGACCAAGCTGAGCAGCGCCCGCAAGAAGCTGGCGAGCAAGGGGCCGGCTCCGGCGGCCAGGAAAAAAGCCGCGCAGAGCAAGAGCGCCGCGCCCAAGACACCCAAACAGATGCCGGTCGTCAGCGTGGTCGAGAACGCGCTCGACGAAATGAAAGCGGTCAATGTCAAAGTGCTGGCGGTCAACAAGCTCACCGACATCACCGACACCATGATCATCGCCAGCGGCAACTCCGATCGTCACGTGCGTTCCATCGCCGACCGCGTCGTGGAGCACGCCAAGAAGGCGGGCTTCCGGCCGATGGGCGTCGAAGGCGAGCGCGACGGCGAGTGGGTGCTGGTCGATCTGCAGGACGTGATCGTGCACATCATGCTGCCCAAGGTGCGTGAGTTCTATCGGCTCGAGAGTCTGTGGGACGTGAGCGCCGCGCGGCGCGAAGCGGCCGAGCAGAGCGCGTAGCTTGGTGGTCCGTCTCTGACTCATGCGGTTGATGGTCGTCGCCGCCGGCACGCGACTGCCCGACTGGGTCAATGCCGGCTTCGAGGAATATGCCGGGCGCTTCACCAGGGACTACAAGCTCGAACTGAGAGAAATCGCGCTCGGCCAGCGCGCAGCATCCGGCTCTCCGTCGCAGGCCATCGCCAAAGAAGGCGAGAAGATGCTCGCCGCCATTCCTCAAGGGGCGTATGTCGTGGCCATGCAGGTGGGTGGCCGATCTTTGTCCAGCGAGCAGCTCGCTCAGTTTTTACAAACTCGTGCTCGCGACGGCCGCGATGTTGTCTTCTGCATCGGTGGCCCGGAAGGACTGGCTCCCGAGGTTGATGCTCGCGCTGACTTCCGTTGGTCCTTATCTGCTCTGACGCTGCCTCACGCTTTGGCACGCGTCGTGTTGGCCGAGGCTTTGTATCGTGCAGTGATGATCATCAAGGGCCATCCCTACCACCGAGCCTGATCTCAAACTTTCAAGCGGGCCAACTCGGCGACCGCGGACGCCACGGTGGGAAAGCGTTCGTTGGGATCTTTGGCGAGCATCCCGTCGATCAAGCGTTGGAAGCGCGAGAGCGGCGCGGGCAGCACGGGGATGGGGTCGTTGCGGTGAGATTGAATGATGGCGATCACCGAGGGGCCTTTGAAGGGCCGTTGGCCGGTGAGCATTTCGTAGCACATGATCCCCAGGCTGTAGATGTCGCTGCGCTGATCGACGTCCGCGCCTTCGGCTTGTTCGGGGCTGATGTAATAGGGCGAGCCACGAACTTCGCCGGCGCTGGTGTGTGAGGTCCCCAGATGTTTGGCCAGCCCGAAGTCGATGAGCACGATGCGCCCATCGGGCCGCATCATAACGTTGGCGGGCTTCAGATCGCGATGACATAGGTTAGCGGCGTGCAACGCCTGCAGGGCCGCGGCGATCTGCAGAAAAATATCCACGCTGTCTTTCGCTGTCATCAAATTGCGAATGCGCAGCTCGAGGCTGCCGCCGGGAAAGTATTCGGTGACGATGTAACGAAAGTCCTCGCCGTGGCCCCAGTCGTAAACATCCACGATGGCCGGATGTTTGATGCGCATCAAAAGCTCGCGCTCGCGCTCGAAGCGCGCTTCTTCGCCGGCCTCCAGGCTCGACAGCGGGCCGGTGCGTAGCACTTTGACGGCGACGTTGTGACCTAACTCCACCGACAACGCCACGTGCACCTCGGACTTGGGCGAGCGTGCAATGGTTTGTAGAAAGCGATAGCCGGGGATGATCGGAAACGGTTGACTTGGCATCGGCTGCATCGATGTGATAATCGTCCTCAAGTTGATTCCTTTCGCAGATTCCTTGTCACACTGCCAGATGCAAACGCACAGGACGAGGTTATGATAGGAACCGGCCACGGCATTGGCCAGCACGGGATCGAAAGTATGGCGACAGTCATGGAGTCCAGTTACTCAATCGATGCCAGCGAGAACCTGATATGGCTCAAAGTCTGGGGCGAGGTGACCGCGGAATCGCTGATCGAATTACTGAATCGGACCCGCGCCGATGCGCAGTACGTTCCCGGCATGGACATCGTCGCCGATTATCGCGAAGCGTACGGCAGTTGGGACTACAGCGAGATCCAGCGCTTCCGCGACTATATTGTGCATATCGCCGTGCCCTGCGAAGTGCGCTGGGCCGCAGTATTAAAACCCGGGAACCTGGCGGCCGCCGGCCACGTCCTGATTCTGATCAGCGAAGCGGTAGGTGCGGATATCAAGATGCGCATGTTCGAGGAGACGCACTCCGCCTTGCGCTGGGTGCGCGGTGAAGATCGCGCCAAGGCAACCATGCACACATTCCTGAACGGACGGGTCGAAGTGCGCACCGGCGACATCACCAGCCTGCGTGTGGACGCGGTAGTGAACGCGGCGAACTCCACACTGCTCGGCGGCAGCGGTGTCGATGGCGCCATTCATCGGCGCGGCGGAAAGCAGATCCTCGAGGCCTGCCGGGAGTTGCGCGAAACCTGTTATCCCCGCGGCCTGCCGCCCGGCGAAGCGGTGCTGACCACGGGCGGCAACTTGCCGGCGCGGTATGTCATACATACGGTCGGGCCGGTCTGGGGCAGGGATCAGCACCCCGAGGCGTTGCTCGCGTCCTGCTACAAGAAGTCCATCATGCTCGCCGCCAATCATTCGCTCGGCTCCGTGGCGTTTCCCGCCATCTCGACCGGCGCATATGGCTATCCGAAGGATGAGGCAGCGGCGGTGGCGTCGTGCGCGATTGCCCAGGCACTGGCGCAGGCCGATGCGATCGAGCGCGTGTCGCTGGTGTTCTTCTCCGAAGCCGATCGGGACGTGTTTCTCGCCCACCAGCAATTCTGAGAAGCACTTCTCAGCCCGCGCTTGGCCCTGGGGAGCAATTTGCTTCCCTGAACAATGTTCCTGACGCGCGCCGGCCTGTATCCTTCGGCGCATGTCAGCACTTCCAAGTTCTTCTGCCAAGCCGTTGATCTATCTGGCCTCGGCGTCTCCCCGTAGAAGCGCCTTGCTGGCCCAGATCGGGGTGGCGCACCGGGTTGCGCCGGTCGACATCGACGAATCGGTGGGTGACGCCGAGCCGCCAGAAAAATACGTCACGCGGCTGGCCACGCTCAAAGCCGACACGCTCTGGCACAGTCTGCCGGCGGAGCAGCGCCTGCCGGTGCTCGGTTCCGACACATCCGTGGTGGTCGACGGCAGCATCCTAGGCAAGCCCGCCGACGAACAAGACTGTGTGCGCATGTTGCAACTTCTGTCCGGACGCACGCATCAGGTCCATACGGCAGTGGCGATGCGCAGCGCTGCCGGAAGTGACGTGCGCTTGAGCGTGAGCGATGTGACTTTTCGCGAGCTCACGCTGGCTGAAATGCGGGCGTACTGGCGCAGCGGCGAACCGGCCGATAAAGCGGGCGGGTACGCCGTCCAGGGTCGCGGGGCCGTGTTCATCCGACACATCGCCGGCAGCTATTCCGGCATCATGGGGTTGCCGTTGTTCGAGACTGCAGAACTGCTGGCCGCACATCAGATCATCAGCGAGGTTCAAGGATGACGGCCGAGATCCTCATCAACATCAGCCCGCGCGAAGCGCGCGCCGCCCTGGTCGAAAACGGCGTGCTGCAGGAAATCTTCCTCGAGCGAGCCAACAAACGCGGCCTCATCAGCAATATTTACAAGGGACGAGTCTCACGAGTGCTGCCGGGCATGCAGGCGGCGTTCGTCGACATCGGCCTGGAGCGCACCGCGTTTCTGCACGCCTCCGACATCGTGCACCCGGCCGTAGGCGAGAACGGCCACCCGGATCAGCCGGTCGACGAGGGGCGCACGCCCGATATTCAGACTCTGGTCAGCGAAGGCGGCGAAATATTGGTGCAGGTGTTGAAGGATCCGCTCGGGACCAAGGGCGCCCGGCTGACCACCTTCATCACCATACCGTCGCGCTACCTGGTGTACATGCCCAAGGGACGTGGCATCGGAATTTCGGCGCGCATCGAAGATGAAGCTGAGCGGCAGCGCCTGCGCGAGGCCGCCAGCCTGTTCGTCCGGCCCGATGAACCCGGCGGTTATATCGTGCGTACTGCTGCTGAGGGCGCGACGCCAGACGCGTTGCGCGCCGACATGATGTTCCTGCAGAAGCTGTGGACGGTGCTCAGCGAGAAAGCCGCCAGCACCCGGCCGGGCAATCTGGTGCACGAGGATCTGCCATTGCCGGTGCGAGTCATGCGCGACGTGGTGTCGAGCGGCATCGAGCATGTCAGCGTCGATCAGCCCGAGACGCACCAGCGCATGATCGAATTCGCGCGCACCTTCATGCCCGAGATGGCCGAGCGCATCGAGCTGTATCGCGGCGACCGGCCGATCTTCGATCTGTACGGCGTCGAGGACGAGATCCAGAAATCGCTGGAGCGCAAGGTGCCGCTCAAGTCCGGCGGCCATCTGATCTTCGATCAGACCGAGTCGATGACCACCATCGACGTGAACACTGGCGCGTATGTGGGCCAGCGCTCGCTCGAAGAGACGATTTTCCGCACCAACCTGGAAGCGGCCGTGGCGATCGCGCGGCAGCTGCGCCTGCGCAACCTGGGCGGCATCATCATCATCGACTTCATAGACATGGAAGAAGAGGAGCACCGCAAGCAGGTGCTGCAGGCGTTGGAAAAGGCGCTGGCCGCCGATCACGCCAAGAACCATATCTCGTCGGTGTCGCCGCTCGGTCTGGTGGAGATGACGCGCAAGCGCACGCGCGAAAGTCTTGAACACATGCTGTGCTCGCCTTGTCCAACGTGCGAAGGCCGCGGCTTCGTCAAGACCACGGAAACAGTTTGTTACGAAATCTTCCGGGAGATTCTGCGACAGTCCCGCCAGTTCCAGTTCCAGGAGCTGATGGTGCTGGCGCACCAGGATGTGATCGAACGTCTGCTCGATGAAGAGTCGGCGGCGCTGGCCGAGCTGGAAGTGCACACCGGCAAACCCATCCGTCTTCAGACCGAGGCGCTGTACCAGCAGGATCAGTACGATGTGGTTTTGATGTGATGAGCCCCACATGTTGTTGGTGATGTTGTTCGGTGATGTTGCTCGGTAATGGCTCCGCCCCCACGAAAAATCCTTAAATGGCTGCTCGGCACGCTGGTAGTGCTGGCCATTGTCGTGGGTTTGCTGTTCGCCACGTTCGGTTTCATCGTCGGCCGCGTGCCGGAATATCGAGTACAGCTGCAGGAGTGGATCGGCGAGCGCAGCGGCCTTATCGTCGAATTCCGCACACTGAGCGCACGGCTGCGCCTGTACGGGCCGGAGCTGGTGTTCGACGACGCGGTGGTTCGTACCCCGGATCGCACTCGCACGTTGTTCGTCGCCAAGCGCGGCAGCGTCGGCTTCGATCTCTGGAATTCCATTGCCAACGGCCGCCTCACTGCCGGTCGCTTCGCGCTCGATGCTCCTGAGATCGCGCTGATCCGCACGCGCGAGGGCAAGATTCAGCTGCTGGGACAGAGCGCGCTGCCAGAGCGCGAGATCAAACCCATCTCGTTGGAGCAATTGCCCACGGGACGGTTCGTAGTGGACGACGCCGTGGTGAGTTTTCGCGATGAGATCACCGGGCGCGGTCCCTGGTCGTTGTCGGGTGTGAGTTTCGATCTGACCCGCAGCTCCGATTCGATGGAACTGCATGGCGCTGCCTCGTTGCCCAAGACCTTGGGCGAGGAGCTGAAGTTTTCTGCGGCGGCCGACGGCCGGATCGAGCAATCCGGCAGTTTGCTCTCGACCTTCAGCGTTCAAGGACAAAAGCTCGATCTCGCCGGCTGGGCCGATCTGCTGCCCGATGCATGGCCGGCGCCGGAAAGCGGCCACGGCGCCGTGCGGGTGAGTGGTGCGCTGAAGGGCGCCGAGTTGCTGCAGTTGTCAGCCTCGGTCGATGTGGGACAGCTCACGACGGAGTTGCCGGTGTGGACCATTGCGCTGCCGGGCCCGGCGCCGCTCGAGCCGCCGGGAACAAAGGACGACGAGGAGCCCCAACCCAGGCCCGCGCCCAAATATCCAATCGAGCCCGAGCCGGCACCGGTCGTCGAGGAGCCGCCGCCACCCGTGCCTCAGGCATTGAGTTACTCGCGCCTGGCATTCGCGCTGAACGCGCAGAAAACGAACGATCAGTGGAGCGTGACGCTGTCGGATCTCGATGCCACCCGCTCGGATTCTTCCTGGCAAGCGAAGAAAATCGCGGCTCGCTGGTCGCGCAACGAACAGGGCATGCTCAAGGTCAGCGGCGAAGCGGATCATCTCGCGCTCGAGAACATCTGGCCGTTGCTTGCCTATCTGCCCGAGCGCGAAGCTCTGGCGCGCGTGCGAGCCATGCAAGCCCACGGCGCGTTGAAGGATGTGAAGTTCTCGTTGTCGCGCACCGCACCCGAGACGCCCGCGGAGTACTCCGTGGCAGCGACGCTGGAAGGTGTGGGATTCGCGCCAGTGTTGCGTGTCCCTGGCGTCAAGGGCGTCAGCGGCGATCTCGACGCGAACCATGAGACCGGGCGACTGAGCCTGGCGAGCAAAGACATCGAATTCAACCTGCCGCGCATGTTTCGCCATGGGCTGGTCGCATCCTCCGTCGAGGGTTCGGTCTCCTGGCGAAAAGAGGATGCGGGCTGGGTCGTGAGCACCGAGCAGCTGCGCGTGCAGGGCGATGATGGGCGCGCCGTGGCTCGTATGCATCTGACCCTGCCCAGCGATGGCGGCTCGCCGATTCTCGACCTGTTCGCGCAGGGCGAAGATTTGAAAGTCGCGTCGACTTATAAATACCTGCCGGCGGACAAGATGGGCCCGAAGACGCTGGAGTGGTTCGACGCCGCGCTGCTCGACGGTCGTATCTCCACTGCGGAGTTCCAATACAAAGGCCCGATGCGCTCGTTCCCGTTCCGCAAGAACGAAGGCACTTTCGTGGCGCGTGCCCAGGTCGAAGGGGCGCTGTTCAATTACCAGGAGGGCTGGCCACCCGCGCGTGACCTGGTGGCGGAAGTGGAGTTTCGCAATCAAGGCATGCGCGTGCGCGCGACGGCGGGCACGATCGGCAATGTTCGTGTGAATCAGGCGACGGCCGAGATTCCGGATCTCAAAGAAAGCGAGCTGGCGATCAAGGCGAGCGCGGGCGGCGATCTCGATGCCGGCATTGCCTTCCTGCGTGACAGTCCGCTCGGCCCGAAGCTCGGCGAAACGTTTGCTCGCCTGGGCGGACGCGGACCGATGACCGCCGATGTGCAACTCGCGCTGCCGCTCAAGCAAATCGACGATCGGAAGATCGATGTGACGGCGCGTTTCGCCAACGCCACTGTGACCATGCAGAAGGTCGCCGCGCCGGTGCAGGGACTGACGGGTGAGCTGACCGTGAAGAACACATTGATCGCCGGCGCGAACCTGGAAGGCCGGTTTCTCGGCGGGCCGCTGGCCGTGAAGATCGAACAGCAAAGTGACACGGCTGCGCTGCTGGAGGCCAACGGTCACGCGGAGGCGACCCAGCTGCAGACCTTGTTCGCGCTGCCCGACGCAGTGAAGTTGACCGGCGCGACCGATTGGCACATGAGCATGCCGATCGCCAGCGCCGATTCCGAAGCAGCGCGCCGTCGCAATATCAAGATCGATTCGAACCTGCTGGGCCTCGGTGTCGGTCTGCCCGAGCCCCTGGGCAAGGGCGCGAGCGACCAACGCTCGTTGCAGGTCGCCTTGGAAATCGATGACGAGCAACTGCTGAGCCGCAGCTCTTATGGCGATGTGCGCGCACTGATCCGTTTGCGGCAAGGTCGGGAGGGATGGTCGCTCGATCGCGGTGGCGTGCGTGCGGACGCGGTGGCGCCGGCATTGCCGAGCCATAGAGGCTTGCGCATCGAAGGCAACGTGCAACGTTTCGTCCTGGATGATTGGCTGGCCTTGCGCCCGAACCCGCCGGCCACGGGCGCACCGGCGCCTCAGGACGACGACGCCACGACGCTATCGGATTATTTGCAGGCGGCCAACGTGCGCGTGGCCGACTTTCAGTTGTTCGGTTATCGCTTCCCTGATCTGCGCGGCGTACTGCAGTCGACGCAGAGCGGCTGGCGCGTCGATGTCAGCGGCCAGGATGCAACGGGGCAGGTGCTCATTCCTGAAACATTCACCGGCTCGCAGCCGCTGCGCGCGACCATGGAGCGACTGGTCATCAACAAGGCGCCGCGTCCGGAAGGCGTTCCGAAAGAGGATGAGCCGATGGATCCGCGCAACCTGCCAAACATGCAGGTGTACGTTAGCGACATGCGCGTGGGAACGCGAACTCTCGGTGCGGTCGAGTTGAAGGCGACGCGCGTTCCGCAGGGAATTCGTTTCGACAACGCCACGATCATGGCCGAATCGGTGCGGGCCGATGCGCGAGGCCAATGGTTGAACACCGTCGACGGCCAGCATTCGACGCTGACTGCAACCATCGAAAGCAAAGATGTCGCTGCCACGCTGAAGGCGTTGAATTACACGCCGTTCATCGAAGCCAAGCGTGGCGCGATCAAGGCAGATCTGGCGTGGCAGGGCGGTTACGACGGCAACATCCTCGAGCATGCGTCAGGCGCGATTCGTGTCGAAGCGGAAGCGGGACAGTTGGTGAATTTGCAGCCCGGTGCGGGCCGCGTGCTGGGCTTGTTCAGCGTGGGCGCCTTGCCGCGTCGCTTGGCGCTCGACTTCAGCGATCTGACTGAAAAGGGTCTGGCGTTCGATACCGTGCACGGCGATTTTGAACTGCGCGATGGCAATGCGTACACGAGCAATTTGTTACTGCGAGGTCCCGCGGCCGAAATCGGCATCGCGGGCCGCACCGGATTGGGCGCGCGCGATTACGATCAGACTGCTGTCGTCACGGGCAATCTTGGCGCATCGCTGCCAGTCGCCGGCGCGATCGCCGGCGGCCCCGTCGTCGGCGCGGCGATTCTGCTGTTCTCACAAGTTTTCAAAGAGCCCCTCAAGGGCATCACTCGCGGCTACTATCGCATCACCGGTCCTTGGGACGACCCAGTGGTCGAGCGCGTTGACGCCGCGGATGCCAAGGCGGAAGCAACATCGGGTGACTGAAGGGTGACGATTTCTCGAGTCGCTGTACTGCAAATGACCTCGGCGCCGGAGGTCGAAGCGAATCTCGCCACTGCGCGCGTCTTGTTGGAGCGCGCACACGCTGAAGGCGCGACGCTGGCGGCGCTGCCTGAAAACTTCGCCATCATGGGGCGCAAGGAGAGCGACAAAGGGGCGGTCGCCGAAAATCCCGGCGAGGGCCCCATACAAGCGTTCCTCGGCCACTGTGCGCGCGAGCTCGGCTTGTGGATCATCGGCGGCACCATTCCAATTCGCGTCGAGGCTGAGCCTCAGCGCGTGGCCTCTGCGTCGCTGGTGTTCGATGAGCGCGGACGCTGTGTCGCTCGCTACGACAAGATTCATTTGTTCGACGTCGACGTCCCCGATCGCGACGGCCAGGCGCGCAATGAACGCTATAGGGAATCTGCTACTGTCGCTCCAGGCAGTCAGCCCTGCGTCGTGCCCACGCCTTTCGGCAGTATCGGCATGGCGATCTGTTACGACGTGCGCTTTCCCGAGCTGTTCCGCGTCTTGCAGCAGCAAGGGGCGGAAATCCTTAGCCTGCCTTCAGCGTTTACCGCACCCACGGGTAAGGCTCATTGGGAGTTGTTGGTGCGGGCGCGCGCAGTCGAGAATCTGTGCTACGTCCTGGCCCCAGCTCAGAGCGGTATTCATCCGAACGGACGGGAGACCTGGGGAGACTCGCTGATCGTGGATCCGTGGGGCCAGGTCGTCTCCCGCGTCGCCGAGGCCGGGCCCGGGCTTGCAGTGGCGGAAATCGACCGCACTGTGCAACAAGAACTGCGCGCACGGTTCCCGGCGCTGTCGCACCGGCGTTTTTCCATCGTGCCGCCCGTCTGAACGGCATAATGTCGTTATCGGACAGTCAAGACCTCCAGGAAGTCTCGCGCCCCATGAGCACCACGCCCGTTTCCGTCGTCCACAATCGCTTGCACCTCGAGTTGCCCAAGGCGTTCAACGCATCGCAGCCGCTGGAAGTCGCGCGTCAGGCCATTCTCGCGCCCTCCGGGCTGGACGAGGATCGCATCGCCAGCGTGCTCGGCAGCGTCATGGGCTACAGCGTCGACTACGCCGATTTGTATTTTCAGCTGAGCCGCGAGGAGTCGTGGTCGCTGGAGGATGGCATCGTCAAAGACGGCTCGCACAGCATCGAACAGGGCGTGGGGGTGCGTGCGTTGGCGGGCGAGAAGACCGGCTTCGCTTATTCGGACGAGATCGTGCTGCCGGCGCTGACCGAAGCTTCTCTGGCCGCTCGCGCGATTGCCCGCAGCGGTTCCAACAAGAGCATGCAGGCGTGGCGCTCGACCGCGGGTCATCAGTTGTATCTGCCGATGGATCCGCTGGAAGGTCTGAAGGACACGGACAAGGTGCAACTGCTCGAGCGCATCGATCGCGAAGCGCGCCGCCTGAATTCGTGCGTGACGCAAGTGATGGCGAGTCTGTCGGGCTCGCACGAAGTCGTGCTCGTGATGGCGAGCGACGGCACTGTCGCCGCGGACGTTCGGCCGCTGGTGCGAATGAATGTTTCTGTGATCGTCGAGAAAGATGGCCGGCGCGAGCAGGGTTATGCCGGCACCGGCGGCCGCTATGGCTTCGCGAAGTTTCTCGAGAACGATCGTTGGAAAGAGCTGGTGCACGAAGCGGTGCGCGGCGCGCTGGTCAATCTCGAAGCCGTCGCGGCGCCGGCCGGCACGATGACGGTCGTGCTAGGGCCGGGCTGGCCCGGCGTGCTGTTGCATGAAGCCGTGGGGCACGGATTGGAGGGCGACTTCAATCGCAAGGGCACTTCGGCGTTCTCCGGGCGTATCGGCGAACAGGTGGCGTCCGAGCTTTGCACCATCGTCGACGACGGCACGCTCGGCTCACGTCGCGGCTCGCTGAACATCGACGATGAAGGCGTGCCCACTCAATGCACGACGCTGATCGAGAACGGCATCCTGCGCGGATATATGCAAGACAAGCTGAACGCTCGACTCATGGGCGTTGCGCCGACGGGCAACGGCCGGCGCGAATCGTTCGCGCACATGACCATGCCACGCATGACCAATACATACATGCTCGCGGGGAAACACGATCCGCAGGAAATCATCGGGTCGGTGCAGAAGGGTCTGTACTGCCGCAACTTCGGTGGCGGTCAGGTGGATATCACTTCCGGCAAGTTCGTGTTCTCGGCCAGCGAGGCTTATCTGATCGAAAACGGCAAGTTGGGCGCGCCGGTGCGCGGCGCCACGCTGATCGGCAATGGCCCGGAAGTCATGCGGCGCGTGTCCATGGTCGGCAACGATCTGAAGCTGGATGAAGGCGTGGGGACGTGCGGCAAGGAAGGGCAGGATGTGCCGGTGGGCGTCGGCCAGCCGACCCTGCGCATCGATGGCCTCACGGTGGGCGGCACCGCCGCCTGACCCGATCGATTGCCGCCGTCCTGGCGGCGATCCCGGTATCCGCAAGCCGCGCCGCGCTGCTACGATTGCGCGGTCGCGGCTGCCGATTTTTTCCTATGTGGATTTCCCGTCCGATCTACGAGCTGCTGCCCTACCTGTACATGCTGGTGGGAGTCACGCTGCTGGCCGCCGCCTGGCTGGTCGACGCCGAGACCTGGCCCAGTGTGTTTTTCACGGTGGGCGCACTGAGCCTCATTGGAGGGCTGGTGTTGTGGCTGCGCCGGAAGGACTACCGGACCAAGCAGGCGGAGTACGACAGTCGCTCGCTCGACGACAAGGTCTGAGTTTCGATTCTCTCGTTGGCCAGTCGGATCCCACCCAAAGCCCTCCCCGCTGGGGAGGGGCAATAAAAACTTTTTAACCCCAACCCCTCCTCGCTGGGGAGGGGCTATGAAACTTCTTAACCCCAACCCCTCCCCGATGGGGAGGGGCTATAAAACTTTTTAACGTCAACCCCTCCCGATGGGGAGGGGCTATAAAAACTTTTAACCTCAACCCCTCCCCGATGGGGAGGGGCTAGAAAAACTTTCGAACAACTAGAAAGATATTTTTTCGAGCAGGAACCCGCAGCCGCATGAATTCATAAAGCGGCGGCGCTTCGCTCGGAGGGCAAAAGGTACTTGTTGAATTCTGAGCCCCTCCTCGTTGGGGAGGGGTGGGGACTCAGCGGCCCGAGCCGAGCTCGTTGGCCTGACGGTCTTCCTCGTGATCTTCTTCGTGCTCGTCCCGCTCTTCGAGCGGGGCGCCGTCGTCCTGGGCGAGCGTGGCGGCGTGGCCGCGGTCGGGGCCGTCGTGCATGAGCTGCACTTCATCGTCCACCTCGTGGAACGCGGTGCGGCTGCGATTGGTGCGCTCGTCGAAATACATGATCTCGTGCTGGCCGATCTGCACCACGTCGCCGTCGTTCAACATGCGGCGGCGGACGCGCTTGGAGCGCACGTAGATCCCATTGGTGCTGTTCAAGTCTTCCAGCACCGATGTATGAATCGAAGTGATGATCTGCGCGTGATGACGGCTGATGTATTTGCTGTCGATCTGCAGATCGTTGTCCGGCGTGCGGCCGATGATGAAACGGCCCGGCGTGAGCTCGCGCTCGGCGATGGTCTGGCCGTTGAAGCCGACCAGGATGCGACCGAGCACGATGCGGCGTTCGTTGGCCGGTTCGGCGCCGTTGCCGCTGTGCATGCCGCCGTTCATGCTGCCCGGCGCGCCATGCAACGCCTGCAGTTTCACCGAGCGCTCGGCATATTCCACCCACTGCAACTCTTCGATCGCCGCTTTCACATCGTCCACCGTCACGGTGGGACGATCCTGCGCGAACGACGCCATCATGGCGGTGTCGGCAAGCGTGTTCACCAGGCGCGGCACGCCGCCGGTGTAGCGATAGATCAGCGGAAATGTTTCGGGATCGAAAATCTGCCGACCCTGCGAGCCCGCCACTTCCAGACGGTGCTGGATATATGCAGACATGTCCGTCTTGGACAACGCGGTGAGATGGAAGCGCAGGCGGATACGCTGCGCCAGCTGCACCAGCCCCGGCGCATTGAGCTTGTCGTTCAGCTCCGGCTGGCCGGCCAGGATGATGCGCAAGACCTTCTCTTTCGTGGTCTCCACGCCCGACAGCAGACGGATCTCTTCCAGCACTTTGTTTGACAGATTCTGGGCTTCATCGACGATCAGCAACACGCGCCGGCCGTTGGCGTATTGCTCCACCAGAAACTCGTTCAGCGTCGCCAGCAGCTCGGCCTTTTTCATCTTGAACGGCGAAAAACCGAACTGCACCAGCACGCTCTGCAGGAATTCGATGGCGGTGACCTGGGTCTGGTTGATCTGCGCCACCACCACGTCCTTCTCGAGTTCCTTCAGGAAGGTTTCGATCAGGGTGGTTTTGCCCGAGCCGATTTCTCCGGTGATCACCACGAAGCCGTCGGTGAACCAGATGGTGGATTCCATGTACGCCTTGGCGCGCGCATGGTGCTTGGACAGGTACAGGAACTGCGGGTCCGGGGTCAGCCGGAACGGCAGCTCATGCAGCTTGAACAGTTCGAGATACATGCTTGAGGGATCTGTTCCTGTGGCGGCGGGCCCGGGTGGCTACAGGGGAGGGCCGGGCAAGTTTACGAAGAACCGTACCCGGACACAAAAAACCATGGTCGATTAACCAGAATACGGCGCCCAGCTGGCCGGATCCCGCCGAGTTACATCTTCAGCCGGAGCAACTGCTGCAATGCCCGATCTCTGGCGGCCGGTGATGGAGCGTTGATGGTGCAATGTCCGAGCTTGCGGTTGGGCCGCGGTTCTTTACCGTAGCTATGAAAGTGTACGCCCGACACCCGCAGAATGTTCCCGAGCTCCGGGATGGTGCCGATGAAGTTCATCATGGCCGAGTGGCCATGGGCTTGGGTGCTGCCGAGCGGCAGGCCCAGAATGGCGCGCACGTGATTTTCGAACTGGCTGGTGTGCGCGCCCTCGATGGTCCAGTGCCCCGAGTTGTGAACCCGCGGCGCCATCTCGTTGGCGATCAGCTTGCCGCCCTTGACGAAGAATTCGATGGTGAGCACGCCGGCGTAGTCCAGATGTTTCAACAGGCGGCGCATGTATGTTTCCGCCTGCTTCTGCAGTGGCGCATTCCGGTACGGCGCGGTGGAATAACGCAGAATGCCCTGCGAATGCGTGTTCGCCGACAACGGATAAAACAATGTTTCTCCCGTCGTGCTGCGCACGCCGATGATGGAGACCTCGCGCGAGAAATCCACGAAACCTTCGTAGATCAGCGGCACGGAGCCGAGTGCATCCCAGGCCGCTTCGAGGTCGGCGGGCTTGCGCAGATAGAACTGGCCGCGACCGTCGTAACCGAGGCGGCGCGTCTTGAGCACGCCCGGCAAACCGATTTTTTCCACCGCCGCCTGCAGGTCCTCGAGCGAGTCGACCGCGGCGAACGGCGGCGTCGGAATCTTCAGCTGCTGAAACAATGTTTTTTCATGCAGCCGATCCTGCGAGGCGCCGAGCGCCTTGACCGGCGGCAGGAAAGGTTTCTGGCTCGCGATCGACTCGACCGCGGCCACCGGCACATTCTCGACGTCGAAGGTGACGACATCCACCTGGTTCGCCAGTTCCTGCAGCTTGGCGGGATCGTCGAATGCGCCAGGCACGATCCGGCCCACCTGGCCGCCGGGCGCCTCGCTGCTCTGATCCAGGAACACGAAACGCAAACCCAGCGGATAACCCGCCAGGGCCAGCATGCGTCCCAGCTGGCCCGCACCGATGATGCCGATTTTCATGGACGAGGAATGGGAGCGACGGACGGGTCGGGATTGGCGAGCACGGTGGCGGTCTGGTCGGCCCGGAACTTGTCGAGCGCGGCGCGCACCGGCTCGTATTTGTTGGCCAGAATCGAAGCGGCGAACAGTGCGGCGTTGGTCGCGCCGGCCTGCCCGATGGCCAGGGTGCCGACCGGGATGCCCGCCGGCATCTGCACGATGGACAGCAGCGAGTCGATGCCGCTGAGCATTTTCGACTGCACCGGCACGCCGAGCACCGGCAGGCTGGTTTTGGCGGCCGTCATGCCTGGCAGGTGAGCTGCGCCACCGGCGCCGGCGATGATCACTTCGAGGCCGCGCTCTCGCGCCTTTTCGGCGTATTCGAACAGCAGATCCGGTGTGCGATGGGCGGAAACCACGCGCGTCTCGAACGCGATGCCGAGCCGCTGCAGGGTGTCCGCGGCGGGCTGCAAAGTCTCCCAATCGGACTTCGAGCCCATGATGATGCCAACTAACGGTTTCATAAGGGGCGATTGTATCAGGGGGCGCGTGACAGGGCGTCGCGCAACAGGCGAAACAGCTCGCGCCCGGCGGGTGTGACTTTTTCCTTCGAGGTCTGCTGCTCCTTGCGAGCCCGCTCGGTCAGCTTGCCCACGGCGGTGCTGTCGATCTGCGGGAATTCCGTTCTGAACGCGGCGACGCCCTCCGGACCTTCGCGCAGCAGCCGGTCGCGCCATTGCTCCACACGGTGAAAGCGGATGGCTTCGACGCGCTCGCGGTCGCGCCTGGCTTCCAATGCAGCCCGGATCGGCTCGGCGTCGATCTTGCGCATCAACTTGCCGATGTACTGCTTCTGCCGGTACAGGCCGCCGTGCGCTGTAATCTTGCGCGCCAGCAGCACGGCGTCGCGCAGCTGTTCGGGGAGCGGCAGAGCGTCCAATTCGCTGTCCGACAGCTCGATCAGCGCCTCGCCCAGCGCCTGCAGGTCGTCGCTGCGACGCTTGCGCTCGCTCTTGCTGGGGCGCTCGTCGAAGGAGCCGTGGTCGTCGGCGTCGTCGGTCATGTCAGGACAGGACTGGTACGGGGGCGCAAGGATGCGTGCATGGCCGCCGGCACGCAAGGGCGCTACTGTACAATCCAGCGATGGCCCAAGTTCCCAATACCACCTCCAACCAGCTCAGCCACTCGCAACAGGACCTGCAGGACCTGGTTGCCCTTGCCATCGAGGAGGGGCGGCGTCTGGGCGCCACCGAATCCGAAGTCGGCATCAGCGTCGATACCGGGCTGTCGGTGACCGCGCGGCTGGGCGAAGTCGAGACGCTCGAATATCAGCGCGATCGTGGCATGGGCATCACCGTGTATCGCGGCAAGCGCAAAGGCACCGCGAGCACGGCCGATCTGCGGCCGCAGGCCATTCGTGAGACTGTCGCCAAGGCGTTCAGCATCGCAGGCTTCACGGCCGAGGATGAGTGCGCCGGGCTGCCCGATCCGGAAGATCTGGCCAAGGAATTTCCCGATCTGGATTTGTCACATCCCTGGGACATTGAGCCGGACGCGGCGCGCGACCTGGCCGTGGCTTGCGAAGCGGCGGCGCTCCAGGCCGACAAGCGCATTGGCAACTCCGAAGGCGCCACGCTGTCGAGTCACCGCGGCTTGCGCGTGTTCGGCAACTCGCTCGGGTTTCTCGGCGGCTTTCCCAGCACCATTCATAGTTTGAGTTGCGTCGTCGTCGCTCAGGAAAACGGCGAGATGCAGCGTGACTATTGGTACAGCTCGGTGCGCGACTGGCGCGAGATGGAAGATGGCGAAGCCATCGGTAAACAAGCCGCAGCGCGCGCTTTGCGTCGTTTGAACGCCAAGAAGCTGCCGACCGTGACCGCCCCCGTGCTGTTCGTTCCTGAACTGGCGCGCGGTTTGATGGGGCATTTCCTCGGCGCGATCCGTGGCGGCAGTCAGTATCGTCGTGCTTCGTTCCTGCTCGACGCTGCCGGCCAGCAGATCTTTCCAACCTGGCTGCAGATTTCGGAGCGGCCGCATATTCCCAAGGCGCTCGCCAGCTCGCCGTTCGATAGTGAAGGTGTGGTCACACGCGATCGCGAGTTGATCAAGGACGGCGTGCTCACGGGTTATGTGCTCAGCACTTACTCGGCGCGCAAGCTCGGTTTGCACACCACTGGCAACGCCGGTGGCGTGCACAACCTCATCGTGTCGTCCGGTCCGGATGACTTCAACGCGCTGCTGAAGAAGATGCATCGCGGCCTGATGGTGACCGAATTGATGGGGCAAGGCATCAACGGCGTGACTGGCGATTACTCGCGCGGCGCGGCGGGATTCTGGGTCGAGAATGGCGAGATTCAATATCCGGTGAACGAGATCACCATCGCCGGCAACTTGAAGGACATGTATCGCGAGATCGTCGCCGTCGGCAGCGACGTCGACAAGCGCGGCGGTATCCGCACTGGCTCGGTGTTGCTGGAGAGGATGACGATCGCTGGCGAGTGATGCCACCGAGCGGCGTCACCCTCTCGACGCCGTATTGCTTTCGATCGCTCGCGGCGTGGGCACGACGTGGCTGTGTTGCGCCTCTTCGACGAGCTCGGCCATCGTCTTGCCCTTCAGGCTGTTCTGCAACGCATGTTCAGCCGTGCGAGCGGCTTCGACCGCAGGTGCGATATCTCTAACCTTGCCGAGGCGCGGTCCCGCCGTATCGTGGCGCACGGCATCCAGCACGTCGATCAGTTCGATCGCGTGAGGATCGCGCGCCGGCACCCAGGTGTCGTCTTCCGCCAGTAACAGCAGCTTGCGTTTCTCCAGCGCGTCCATGATGGGAGTGAGCGCGGCGCCGGGCAGATCCAGATGTTCGGCAAGTCGATTCACTGTCCAGCGATGTTGCGCCGAGCGGTAGTCGTTCACGATGAGATACATGATGGACAGCGCGACGCGCTCGCGCATGCTGGAATTCAAGCTGATCAGGCCGCGACCCGGACGCAGGTACTGCGGGTTCTGTACATAAAAGGCGAGCTGTGCGCCGAGTAACAGAATCAGCCAGGAGACATACAGCCAGATCAACGCCACGATCACGATGGCGAATCCGGCATAGATGACCGCGGTCGTGGTCGCACCGGAAACGAAGCGCGCCATCACCATGCCGCTGAACGCCCAGGCCGCGCCGGCCGAGACGCCGCCGATCAGCGCGGCTCGCAATCGCACCGAGGTGTTCGGCACGAAGCCATACATGAATGTGAATACGCCCGACACCAGCAGGTAGGGAGTGATCTTGCCCAGCACCAGCAGCACGGTATCGAACGGGCGATACTCCGAAAGCGTCTGTACGAAGCTGGTGCTGGCGAGCGTCGCGATCAATCCCAGCGCCGCCACGATGACGGTGGGACCCACCACCATGACGCTCAAATATTCG
Source organism: Steroidobacter gossypii (assembly GCF_016801985.1). Classification (GTDB taxonomy): domain Bacteria; phylum Pseudomonadota; class Gammaproteobacteria; order Steroidobacterales; family Steroidobacteraceae; genus Steroidobacter; species Steroidobacter gossypii. The sequence continues at coordinate 189,863 of NZ_JAEVLS010000008.1, forward strand.
CTGAAGCGACGGCCAAAGCTGCGCGGCTGTTCCACGCGCCACACGAAGTTGAAGCTTTCCTCGACCTTCTGCACCGTCGAGATCAAGGTGTACAGCAGGAACATCAAGCCGATGGAGCCCAGCACGCCGCCGCGGACGTTGTCGACGAAGCCCATCACCTGCGAGGTGACTTCATAGGCGCGGTCGCCGAGCGGCTCCAGGAAGCTGTACAGTACCGGCTCGAGCTCGCGGTGGTAGCCCAGGCCTTTGAGCACCGAGAAGGACAGGGCGATGATGGGCACGATCGACAGCAGCGTCGTGTACACCAGGCTCATGGCCCGCAGGGTGAGCTCGCCACGAGTGATATCGCGGATCAATGCGTACGGATAGCGCAGGATGCGTGTGAGCTTCCACAGCGGCCGGCCGATGATGGATTCCGGCGGCTCGAACAGCCAGCATTCAAGGCGTGATAACAGCGGTGCGATCATCTCGAGCAGCGTGACATGCGTCCGCTGTGGCGGCAAGTTTCAGCTGATTGCAATTGTTCAGTCATGAATTACACCTCGGGCAACTTCCCCTCCCGCATCGTCTGCCTCACCGAGGAGACCACCGAGACCCTGTATCTGCTGGAAGAAGACTGGCGCATCGTCGGCATTTCGGGCTTCACGGTGCGGCCGGCGCGCGCCCGGCGTGAAAAGCCCAAGGTCTCGGCGTTCACCAGCGCCAAAGTCGATCGGATTCGCGAGCTGGAGCCGGATCTGGTGCTGGGTTTTTCGGACCTGCAGGCCGACATCGCCTCGGATCTGGTGCGGCACGGCCTGAACGTGCACATCTTCAATCACCGTGACATCCCCGGCATCTTCGGCATGATCAGTATGCTGGGCGGCATGATCGGCTGTGAGGCCAAGGCGGCGCAGTTGTGCGCCAGGCTGGCCGAGAACATCGAAACGATTCGGGCGTCAGCGGCGCAATTCGAAGCGCGGCCGCGAGTGTACTTCGAGGAATGGGACGAACCGATGATCTCGGGCATCCGCTGGGTTTCGGAGCTGATCGCGGTCGCCGGCGGGGACGATTGTTTCGATGACCACTCGCGTCAATCGCTGGCCAAGAATCGCATCGTCGCCGATCCCCTCGAGGTGGTGCGTCGTGCGCCCGATATCATTCTGGGTTCGTGGTGCGGCAAGAAGTTTCGGCCCGCGTCAGTTGCGGCGCGCGCCGGTTGGAGCGAAGTGCCCGCGGTCGCGACTGGCCAACTGCACGAGATCAAATCGTCCATCATCTTGCAGCCGGGGCCGGCGGCGCTCACCGACGGCGTGAGCGAAATTCACCAGATCTTCAAGGCGTGGCAGCAGACCCCAGCGGCGCGCCGACCGTGAAATAAAACGTGGCGCCGGCATCGACCTGCGCCTCGGCCCAGACACGCCCATTGTGACGCGCAAGGATTCGCTGCGCGGTGACCAGTCCGATGCCGCTGCCCTGAAACTCCGCCTCCGGATGCAGTCGCTGAAACGGCACGAACAGCTTGTTCGCATACGCCATGTCGAAGCCGACGCCGTTATCACGCACGAAGTAGATGGGACCGCCGGTGACACCAGTTTGCACGCCGACGGACACGGCGGGCTTCGCGGCGCGGATGGTGTATTTCCAGGCGTTGCCGAGCAAACAATCCATCGCCATGCGCAACAGGCGCGCATCGCCTTCGACATGCAGGTTCGGTGCGACATCGAATTCGACTGCGTGGCCCGGGAATTTCTCTCGCAGAGCCGCGCCGGCATCCAGGCAGAGCTGCGTGAGATTCACAGGCCGAACCACCATGTCCGCCGTGGTGATGCGTGACAAGCTGAGCAGCGCCTCGATCAGCCCGGACATTCGCTGACTCGCGTCATGAATGCGCCGCAGGTAGTGCAGTTGTTTCTCGTCGAGTCGGTCGGTCGCTGTTTCCTGCAGGATCTGGCTGAACCCGGACAGGCTGCGCAGCGGCGCGCGCAGATCGTGAGAGACCGCGTAAGCAAACGATTCGAGCTCGCGATTGGCGGCTTGCAGCTGGCGCGTGCGCTCGGCGACGCGCTTTTCCAATTCCGCGTTCATCTGCTGCACTTCCCGCTGAGAATCTAGCAGTGCGGATACGGCCGCATCGTCGCGGCGCTTATGTCGCCGTAGCAGGATGTAGAGCAGGATGGCCGAGCCGAGAATCGCCAGCCAGCCCTTGCTGGTCTGCAGGAGCTGCAAAGTGCGCGGCTCCAGGTCCAGCCATTCCAGCCAGCGGTCGGTGAGGAAGATCCAGAGCACCCCGGCCGCCAGATAGATCAATGCGATCGTTCTTGGCATGCGACTTATGCGTTGGCCGGGTTGCAGCGGGTTCAAGTGGTGAGACGGCGCTCCGCCTCGGCGTATTTTTCCGCAGTCTTCTGCACGACCTCGTCCGGCAGGTTCGGGCCGGGCGCGCGCTTGTCCCACGTCAACGTTTCGAGATAGTCGCGCACGAACTGCTTGTCGAAGCTCGGCGGGCTGCTGCCGGGACGGTAGGTGTCGGTCGGCCAGAAGCGCGAAGAATCGGGCGTCAATGCTTCGTCGATCAAGGTCAGATGCCCGGCGTCGTCGACGCCGAACTCGAACTTGGTGTCGGCGATGATGATGCCGCGCGTGCGCGCGTATTCCGCGGCGAATTGATACAGCGCGAGCGCAGTCGCACGCACTTGCTCCGCCAGGCCGCGACCGATCAGTGCGACGGTGCGCTCGAAGTCGATGTTCTCGTCGTGTTCGCCGAGCTCCGCCTTGGTGGCGGGCGTGTACAGCGGTTCGCTCAGGCGATCCGCCTGGCGCAGCCCGGGCGGCAGCTCGATGCCGCACACCTTGCCGGTCTGCTGGTAATCCTTCCAACCCGAGCCGATCAGATAGCCGCGCACCACCGCTTCGATGGGCAGCGCCTTGAGCCGCTGCACGATCATGCTGCGATCGGCGATGGCCGCACGCTCGGCGGGGTCTTTGACCACGCTCTGCAGCGGAATGTCGAGGATGTGATTGGGCACAATGTGCTTGGTGCGATCGAACCAGAACCGTGAAATGCGGGTCAGCACCGCGCCCTTGCCCGGGATCGGGTTGGGCAGCACCACGTCGAAGGCGCTCAGCCGGTCGGTGGTGACGATCAGCATCGAGCGCTCGTCGATAGCGTAGACGTCGCGAACCTTGCCCTGGTGGATGCGCGTCAGACCGCTGAGGCGCGACTCGAGCAGGGGCGGGGAGGGCTGAGTCACAATGGGCTTACTCGATGGTATGGATGTGCGGAAATTCTGTTAACGCGGCCCGACAAATGGTGACGGCGGGCGGGCCTGCTACCATTGTCGGACGGCTAAACTGCCAGTGCGAAAACATAAACTGATAGTTTAGGTGCGAATTGTCGCAGCGGGTGACGAGGGCTTCAAGCGTCGATGTATTGGCAGGGTAAAGCACTGGGAGCGCTGATCGGCGGGGTGACCGCGGGTCCGTTCGGCGCATTGTTCGGCACCTTCATCGGACACCTGTTCGATGTGCAGGCCGAAAGCGGTCTGGTGGGGCGCCTCGGCGGTGGCAACGACGCCAACGATGCCGACGATGCGGACGCTGGCCCCACGACATCGATAGGCGTGCAGGAAGCGTTTTTCCGCGCCACGTTCCAAGTGATGGGCCACATCGCCAAGGCCGACGGGCGCGTCTCCGAAAATGATATCCGCGCCGCGCGCGCCATCATGACCGAGTTTCAACTCGGCGAACGCGAAGTGCAGTTCGCTATCGATCTGTTCACTCAAGGCAAGGAGCGCGAGTTTCCTCTGGAAGGAACGCTGCGTCGGCTGCGCCGACTCTTGAGCGAGCGCCCCGAGTTGCTGCGCATGTTCGTACAGATCCAGCTGCAGACGGCGTTGTGGAGCGGCAGCTTCACGTCGGACGCGCGCCAGGTGATGGCGCGCGTGGCGAATTCCTTGGGGCTCTCGCCGTACGAGCTGGTGCAGATGGAGGCGCTTCTGCGGATGCAGCAGTCGTCTCGTCAACCGCCCGAGCAACAGTCTCGCAGAGTCGATAAAGTGGCTCAGGCTTATGAAGTGCTCGGCATCACGAGCAGCGCCTCCGACGCGGAAGTCACCAAGGCGTATCGTCGCCTGATGAATCAGAATCACCCCGACAAGCTGGTCGCGCGCGGCCTGCCCGAGTCGATGATGAAAGTCGCCGAGGAAAAAACCCGGCAAGTGCGCGCGGCCTATGAAGTGCTGCGTGAAGCGCGCGCGATGCGATAGTTAGCGAGGTTTCCGCCCATGCAACCCCAGAATCCACCGTGGATCGCTCCATCGATTCTTTCCGCCGACTTCGCGCGCCTGGGCGAAGAAGTGAAGGCCGTACTCGACGCCGGCGCCGACACCATCCATTTCGACGTGATGGACAACCATTACGTGCCCAATCTCACCATTGGGCCGTTGGTGTGCGAGGCGCTGCGCAAGCACGGCATCACCGCGCCCATCGACGTGCATTTGATGGTGAAGCCGGTGGATCGCATCGTTCCGGATTTCGCCGCGGCGGGCGCGAGCTGGATCAGCTTCCATCCGGAAGCCACCGAGCATGTCGATCGCACCATCGGTTTGATTCGCGAACACGGCTGCCATCCGGGCATCGTGCTCAATCCGGCGACGCCGCTGAACGTGCTCGATTACGTGCTCGACAAGGTCGACATGGTGTTGCTCATGTCGGTGAACCCGGGATTCGGCGGCCAGAAGTTCATTCCCTCGGCGCTGTCCAAGTTGAAAAAGACTCGCGAAATGATCGCGGCCAGCGGACGTGATATTCGCCTGCAGATCGACGGCGGAGTGAAGGTCGACAACATCGGCGAGATCGCCGCGGCCGGCGCCGATACGTTTGTCGCGGGCTCGGCCATTTTCGGCTCGAAGGACTATCGCAAGACCATCGCCGACATGAAGGCGGCGATCGCCGCCGCAACGAAGTGACCAATGACTACTGACTGATGACTGGTCAGAAACAGAAAGGGCCGCTGCGCGGCCCTCCGGATTCTTGCTCTGACCAGTCAGTAGTCACCAGTCAGTAGTCACCTCTATTCTTCGTCTTCGTCGTCGAAATCGTCGTCATCATCATCGTCGTCATCGCGACGATTGGCTGGCGACGTGGCGGCCGTAGCGGCGCCAGCACGACCCGCGGCCGCTGCCAGCGGGGGCTTGGTCTTCATCTTGGGACGAGCGCCGAACACCACGATGGTCTTGCCGGTGGCGCGCAGCAGGCCTTGATCTTCCAGCACCTTCAGCACGCGGCCCGCCATTTCTCGCGAGCAACCCACCAGGCGCGACAGCTCCTGACGGCTGACCTTGATCTGCATGCCTTCGGGATGGGTCATCGCATCCGGCTCGCTGCACAGATCCATGATGGCGTGCGCCACACGGCCCGTGACATCGACGAACGCGAGATCGCCGAGCTTGCGATTGGTGCGATCCAGACGCGTGGCCAGCTGAGTGGCCAGCTCGAACACCAGGCCCGGGCTTTCGGCCGCGAGCTGGCGGAAGCGGGGATAGGTCATTTCAGCGAGTTCGCACTGCTGGCGCGTGCGCACCCAGGCGCTGCGCGTGGGCTGTTCGTAGAACAGGCCCATTTCGCCGAAGAACTGACCTTTGTTGAGGTAGGCGAGCACCATCTCGTTGCCTTCCTCGTCTTCGATCATCACTTCCACCGAGCCGCTGACGATGTAATAGAGCACATCGGGCAGATCGCCGGCGTGGATGACGACGGTCTTGGACGGCACCGTGCGAATCCGGCAGTAACTCAAAAACCGGTTGATCGCCGGAATGTCGCTCAATGGCCTTGCGCCCTCTTCCATACCCCGCCCCTATGCGCCTTGTGCTTGTAACTAAATGACTCTAGGTGGATGACTTGACGACAATATGTCTTGCCGCGCCTTTTAATACAGTATGACCCAATACCGCAAGCTTTTCCTTGCACGGCAAATCTTTACGTCGACTATTTGACGGTGTACCCCACAGTCGTTCAGGACTCGGGGACACTACTCACAGCCAATACGCAGTGCGCGTCATCACTTTGGCGGTCAGCTTCATCAATGCTCGCACCGGCTTCGGTAACTCACGGCCGCCTGCCTGAATGGCATTGCGACCATGACGCTCTTCGTCGGCGCTCATCTGCTGGATGATGGCTCGAGTGCGCACATCGTCGGCCGGCAGCCGCTGCAGGTGTCCGTCCAGATGCTCGACCACCTGGCGCTCGGTCTCGGCCACGAAGCCAAGACTGATGCGATCGCCCGCCAGCCCGGCGAGGGCGCCGATGCTGAACGAGCCCGCATACCACAGCGGATTGAGCACGCTGGTGCGGCCGCCCAACTCTCGAATGCGTTCGGCACACCAGGCCAGATGGTCGGTCTCTTCGCGCGCCGCTTCCATCAGTGAAGCCCTGGTTGCAGCAGTCTGCGAAACGAAGGCCTGCCCCTGGTAGAGCGCTTGAGCGGCCACTTCGCCGGAGTGATTGACCCGCATCAGCCCGGCGGCATGCCTGCGGGCGGCCGGGTTGTCGGCGATCTGGGGTGTTTCGGGCAGGCTTTCGGCCGGATTCGGCCGGGCCGCGACATGGCTCGCGAACAGGGTGCGGAGGGTCTGATCGGCCGGGACCAGCAGGCGATCGAGCAGGGTATAGCGGCGGCCGCCGCCCTCATCGGCAGAGTGCGAAGTCGTGGTCGTCATGGCGGGATTCATTATATATGTCCGGGCCGCGCCGGCCCGGCCTGGGGCAATCTGGCCCGGCCGGTGGGCGCTCCTTCCAGAATCCCCAGAATCCGCTAGTTACTGCGTTTGCAATGGCTCCAATCGTCCATTAGACTTGCCGGCCTTTTCGCCCCCTGGGTGGCAGGGCGCAACAAGTTTTCCCGGAGATTTCAATGAGTACCGTCTTCGCCAATGCGCAAACGGTCCGCCGCGACTGGTACGTGATCGACGCGACGGGCAAGACCCTGGGCCGTCTGGCCTCGGCGGTCGCCACGCGTCTGCGCGGCAAGCACAAGGCGGCTTACACCCCGAACTGCGACACCGGCGATCACATCGTGATCCTCAACGCCGGCAAGATCCGCGTGACGGGCCGCAAGCTGACGGACAAGTTCTACCATCACCACACCGGCTACATGGGTAACTTGAAGAGCACCAGCCTGGAAAAGCTGCTCGACAAGCACCCCGAGCGCGCCATCGAGTTCGCCGTGAAGGGCATGCTTCCGAAGAACCCGCTGGGTCGGAAGATGTTCAAGAAGCTGCATGTGTTCGCGGGCGACAAGCATCCGCACACCGCGCAGCAGCCGAAGGCGCTCGAGATTTAATCTCTTAAGGTACGCATTCAGACATGGCCATTTCCACCAACTACGGCACCGGCCGCCGCAAGACCTCCACCGCCCGGGTGTTCCTGCGCAAGGGCACCGGCAACATCCGCGTGAACGATCGCACGCTCGATGAGTTCTTCGGCCGCAAGACCGCGCGCATGATCGTGCGTCAGCCGCTGGAAGCCGTGAACCTGGACAACACCTTCGACGTCGAAGTGACGGTGAAGGGCGGCGGCACCACCGGCCAGGCCGGCGCCATCCGCCACGGTCTGACCCGTGCGTTGATCGAGTACGACGAGACCTTGCGCAAGCCGCTGCGCGATGCGGGTTATGTGACCCGCGACGCCCGCGAAGTCGAGCGTAAGAAGGTCGGCTTCCGGAAGGCGCGTCGCGGTACGCAGTTCTCGAAGCGATAATCCTGCTCCTGGGGGATCGTCTAGCGGTAGGACTACGGACTCTGACTCCGTCAACCTAGGTTCGAATCCTAGTCCCCCAACCAAACTCGGACAGGCCCACTTCGGTGGGCCTGTTTGTTTTTGGGGCCTGCGTTTCGATTTGAAGAGCTTCGTCTTCGGTCTCGGTGGCGGGCAGCGCCTGGGAGGAGGTCAGTCCTCCCGGCACCGCTGCACTCGCCGCGCCCGCTATCGCGGCCGCATTGCTTGTACCTCCATGTAGCGCCAATGGGTCAACGTCCCTGTTGATCCCGGAGAACATACCTCCCCAGCCGCAGCCTGCAGCTTTGCTTTGGCAGCCCGGCTTTTCGAAGTGGTGTGCTGCGGCGTTCGATGTTCAACGCAGCCGCTGAATTAAAAGAATGAGCTCGTCTGCTTGCTCGGAATGGAAGAGAGCGCCGGCTGGATTAGCCGATGTGCTCTGAGCTTTCGGAGCACCGGGCCGGTATCAAGAGCTGTTTTTGCTCCGGACTTTCAGACACTGCGGTGGTATCGAGGCTGATGTTGAGCTTTCAGGCATTGCGGCGGTATCGACAACCGCTCTTGGTCTGAGCTTTCGAACTACACAGCGGCGTCGGCAGTGTCAGGGCTGGGTGCCTCCTCCCGGCAAATGGGACCGACAGGGATGTCGGCCCATTAGCGCTACATGGATGTACAAGCAGCGCGCGAGCGATAGCGAAGCGCGGCGGGTGCAGCGGTGCCGGGAGGAGGCACCCAGCCCTGGCACTGCGAGCCACTGAGGCCGAACAACCCGCCTCTTCGACTTCGCTGAAAGAAGCAGCGAGAATCACAACTCCACAAACACGCGCGCGCACGACGAAGAAGCGACACACAACATGATCGACTCCTTGTACCCATTGGTCCGACCGATCCTGTTTTCGATGGACGGTGAACGTGCGCATGCAGTGACGTTCCAGATGCTGGAGATGGCGCACACCCTGGGAATGCTCGGTGGGCATGAGTCGAAGGCGCAGGACGCGGTGACGTTGATGGGTTTGCGATTCCCGAATCGCGTCGGCCTCGCGGCAGGGCTCGATAAAAATGCGAAACACATCGACGCACTCGGAGCATTGGGTTTTGGATTTATCGAAGCCGGCACCGTGACAGCGCAGCCACAAACCGGTAACGCGACGCCGCGTTTGTTTCGTCTCCCCGAAGTGCAAGCATTGATCAATCGAATGGGCTTTCCAAACGAAGGTGCCGAGGCGATCGCGCAGCGTCTCGCGAGCAGAACGTTCGCCGGGCCGTGCGGCATCAACATCGGCAAGAACGCCGTGACTCCGCTCGAAGATGCCGCGCGAAATTACGTCGAATGTTTTCGCGTGGTCGCACCTCACGCCGACTACGTTACGGTGAACGTCTCGTCACCCAACACCGCCAACCTCCGTCAGCTGCAACAGGTCGATCAACTTCGCCCCATCCTCGACGCACTCCTCGAGGCGCGAGTGCAGTTGACCTCAAGTACCGGTAGGGCGCTGCCGATACTGGTTAAGGTGTCGCCCGATCTGACGAGCGAAGATTTCGCCGCCATCGCGCGACTGGTTCGCGAGTTGCGCATCGATGGAATGATCGCGACCAATACCACCATTACGCGCGACGCCGTGAAGGGCGTGAAGAACAGCGAACAGCAGGGTGGATTGAGCGGCGCGCCGATTCGTCCGTTGGCGCTCAAGTCGATACCCGTTCTGCGTGAGCATCTCGGAGCGCAGGTGCCGTTGATCGCGGCAGGTGGCATCGATTCGGGCGAGGCGGCGGTTGCTGCCTTGCAAGCAGGTGCAGATCTGATTCAGATCTACACCGGCCTGATTTATCGCGGCCCGCGGCTGGTGAAGGAGATCGTCGCCGCGGTGGCGGCGTTCACAAGGTCTGCACGCCCTGCGGCGAACCCAGGATAAGTAGATCCGCAGGCCGGCGCGCGAACAAGCCAACGGTGACCACGCCGGCGAGCTGATTGATGTCGCTCTCCATCTGCACCGGATCGACGATACTCAAGCCGTGCACGTCGAGGATCTGATTGCCGTTGTCGGTGACGAAGCCTTCGCGATAGACCGGTTGTCCCCCTAAAGCAACCAATTGTCGGGCGACATACGAGCGCGCCATCGGGATCACCTCCACCGGCAGCGGGAATTTGCCGAGCACGCTCACCAGCTTGGATTGGTCGGCGATGCAGATGAAGCGCCGCGATGCGGCGGCGACGATCTTTTCGCGGGTCAATGCGCCGCCACCACCCTTGATCAGGCGTCGGTGACGATCCGACTCGTCGGCGCCGTCGACGTACAGGTCCAGCTCACCGGCGGTATTGAGGTCGAGAACGTCGATGCCATGACGCTGCAAGCGAGCGGTCGAGCGCTCGGAACTCGAGATCGCGCCTCGAATGCGCACCTTTTGCGCGGCCAATGCATCGATGAAGTGATCGACCGTGGAGCCGGTGCCGATGCCGAGGATGGAGTCCTCCTCGACGTGGGCGAGGGCGGCGAGGGCGGCTTGCTGCTTCAATTGATCGGCGTTCATGGTGTGTGGCTCGTGCGGCGATGCTGCGAAAACACCTGTTTTTCCAGGCTCCGGAAACGACTGTGCCCGCTTTCGCGGGCACAGTCTTCATCATCATCTACTCAGAAGAACTTACTTCTTCTTGGCAGCCTTCTTCTTGCCGCCTTTCTTCTTCGCAGACTTCTTTGCTTTCGTTGCCATGATACTAGATCTCCATGTCGAGTTAGTCCGGGCGCAGTATATACATAAATTAAAAATGGCAAGCAAGAGGCGCGTGCAATTTTGTTGTGCGAGTTCTCAACGCACTCGCTCGCGATGCGCGATGGAGATCGCCTCGAAGCGCTCAGACGAGCGACTCGATGAAGCTCCATTCGCTCTTGGTCACCGGCGTGACCGACAATCGATTGCCGCGTTTGAGCACGATCATGTCCTTGAGCTTGCCGGCGGCGTGCTTACGCAGTTCGTCCAGCGAGATCACCGTGTCGAACTTCCTGACGAGCTTCACATCCACCATGAACCAGCGCGGGTTGTCTGGATCGCTCATCGCATCGTAGTGATCGCTCTTGCTGTCGAACTGGGTGGGGTCGGGATAGGCCTCGCGTTGTACGACGGCAACGCCGGCGATGCCTGGCACCGGGCAGCTGGAGTGATAGAAGAACACCAGATCGCCCTTTTTCATCTCGCGCATATAGTTGCGCGCCTGGAAATTACGCACGCCGTCCCAGCCGGAGGTGCTGTTCCTGGCGCGTGCCAGGTCATCGATGCCGAACGTCGAAGGTTCGGACTTCATCAACCAATAGTTCATGACGACTCCATCAGTCGGTGCTGAGATCTCGAGCAGCGGGGCGTGCGAAATAGCGCAGGCCGCGTTCAGTCAGCAGCCCGTCCAGCGGCACGTCCCAGCGATCGGGTTGCAGGCGAGCGACGCGCTGACATTCGTAGCTCACGCCGATGAGCTTGGGTCGTCGCCAGCGACGACCTTCGCGCAGGTGATGCAGAACGCGATCGTAGAAGCCGGCGCCGCTGCCGAGTCGCCAGCCGCGCTCATCGACCGCGACCAGCGGCAGCAACACCAGATCGAGTCGGCGTACCGGAATGATTTCGGCTTGGCGAGGATCAGGTTCGGCGATGCCGTACCGGTTTACGCGCATCACGCTATCGGCGTCGTAGCGTACGAAGCGCATGCGGCTGCGACGAAAGTCGGTGATCACGGGTAGGTAGAGCAGGCAGCGGCGACGGCGTGCGAGTTGGATCACGGCATCGAGGTCCGCTTCATACCCATAGGCGAAGTACACCGCCACGCGTCGCCCGGGGCGAAGCAACCAGCTGGCGCTCAATAGACGTGCGAATTGCCGATGAGCATCGGCGCGATCGAGGGAGGAGAGCTGGCGGCGTTGCTGCCGCACGTACCGTCGCAGCTGCTGGCGATCCAGCAGCTGCGCGGGGGAAGAGGAGGCGCTACCCGCCTGTGCCGTCATGAGCCATTGCTCTCGACACGGAGCAATAGGTGGGACGCAGCCGTAACAGCTAAGGCTTTCCGTTCGAGACGGACTTGCACACCGCTGCTACGAAACCGAATCCCTGGGGTATTAACGTTAGGGTCGAGAGGTAACCCGACACACGTCGAACACCGCAGGCAGCGCCATAACAAAACCAATTCTGAGTCTGCGTCCGTAACGCGCATCCGCAGTCCCAAGTTCACCCGATCTCAGGGTGATTTTCGAAGCTTCAATCCCCAGACACAAGGATGTGCCTGTTACGGCCGCGGCGAGCGCGGGGAAAACTCGCGCCCTTTCCCCTCTGCGCCCCAGCGCGAGTGGCAGGATGCCGGAGTCGCGTTTCAACTAGAGCGGCAATTGCTGGCCTCGGCTCAAGGCCGATTCCACGCGCTCGCGCATCTGGCGTACGCGGTCGCTGACTTCGCTCTCGATGGCGTCGTTGCGATTGCGCTTGAGCAGCTCGTGCGCAAGGTTGAGCGCCGCCATCACCGCGATCCGGTCCAGGCCGACGATATTGCCGGCATCGCGGATCTCGCGCATCTTGCCGTTGAGAAATTCCGCCGAGTCGAGCAGCTCCGAGCGCTCTTCGGGCAGGCAGGCGACCTGGTACTCCTTTTCCAGGATGCGCACACTGACACGGACCATGCGGTCGCTCATGCGTTGTGCTCCATCGCCTTCAATCGGCCAATCATCGCTTCCACCCGTGCGCGCACCTGCTCGTTTTTTTGCAGCAGGGTGGCGCGTTCCGTCATCATCGAATCCTGTCGCTGGCGCAGGGCGCGGTTCTCTTCCTGAAGTTGCGCCACCAGCGCCACCAGCTCTTCCACGCGTCGTTCGAGCAGCTTCAGCTCGGCGTCGACGTTGGCTCGGGATGGTGTGGGATTCATGCGGCCGATTATGCGTCCGGCCCCCTAGCGGGTCAAACCACCGAGTCGTGGATGAGAGTACCGGCCTCGGTACATGGATGTTCCCGCCGCCGCAGGCGGCGGCGAGCGACAAAAGTCACGCCTTTTATCGTCTCGCACGAGGGTCGTGGCAGGGCTCGGCGGCGCCTTTCAGCGGAGCATGCTTCGCTCCGCCGAGCGGGTGTACATGGATGTACACCCTGGGCTTACGCGGAGCAGGGACTGCACAGCGTAATGGCCGATCCCGAGTTTTGAGCAGTGCTAAGATAGCGGCGATGCTGCAAGTCACATTCGCAGAAATTGTACGCGTCCTGGAAGGGCTCGGATCGTCGGTGCCGGCGGCGGAGGCCCACGGTTGTCTGGTCGGCGCGCTGTGCACTTCGCCGCATTATCCGCTGGAGCGCTGGCTGGAAGAAATCATTCCAGAGCAGGATCGTCGCAACGACGACGACAGCCAGCAGGCGCTGCGTCTGTTGTATGCCGACACGCTCAAGGCATTGCGTGGCGAAGACATGGATTTCGAGGTGCTGCTGCCCGACGACGACATCTCGCTGGCGGCGCGCGCCGGCGGTCTGTCGCAGTGGTGCCAGGGTTTCTTGTATGGCTTCGGCACCGGTCAACCGCCCAAGCAGCAGCAGCTGCCGGGCAACGTGAACGAAATCCTCAACGATTTGACTCATATCGGTCGCGCCAGCGTCGAGCTCGAAGGCGAGGGCAGCGAGAGCGAAGAAGAAGCCTATGCCGAGGTGGTCGAATACGTGCGCGTGGGCGTGCAGCTGATTCACGACGAGCTGATTCCCGCCGCTGCCCAGCGCATCGACACGGGGGATGAAGGCTCCGGCCCGAGCGATCTCGACTCCGATCAGGATCCCGATCACAACACTCTGCATTGATCCCAAGAAGCCATCAGCGTTACTCATGCGCAAAGACGAATTCGCCCGCCGGCGCCGGCAGCTCATGAAAATGATGGGCCGCGGCGCCATCGCCATCCTGCCCGCCGTTCCCGAAAAGACGCGCAACAGCGACGTGAGTTATCACTACCGGCCGGATAGCGATTTTTTCTATCTCACCGGCTTCGCCGAGCCGGAATCGGTCGCGGTGCTGATCCCGGGCCGCAGCACCGCTGAATATGTGCTGTTCACGCGCGAGCGCGATCCGGCGCGCGAAACCTGGGATGGTCATCGTGCCGGCCCGGAAGGGGCGGTGCGCGACTATGGCGCCGACGATGCGTTTCCTATCAACGACATCGACGACATCCTTCCGGGATTGATGGAACACTGCTCGCGCGTGTACTACACGATGGGCCTGCATCAGGAGTTCGATCAGCGCGTGATCGGCTGGGTCAACTCGCTCAAGACGCAGGCGCGCACCGGTGTGCATCCTCCGCAGGAATTCGTCGCGCTCGATCATCTCCTGCACGATATGCGGCTGTACAAATCGCGGCCGGAAGTCGAGTTGATGCGCGAGTCGGCTCGGATCGCGGTGTCGGCTCACCAGCGCGCCATGCGCTTCACCGAGCCGGGCCGCAAGGAATATCAGGTGATGGCAGAGCTGCTGCACGAGTTCCGCATGAACAATGCGGATATCTCATACCATCCGATCGTCGGCAGCGGCGCCAACACCTGCATCCTGCACTATCACGAAAACTCCGAGGAGCTGCGCGACGGCGACCTGCTGCTGATCGACGCCGGCTGCGAGTACGAACTGTACGCCTCGGACATCACCCGCACGTTCCCGGTCGGTGGTCGTTTCTCGCCTGAACAACGCGCCGTGTATGAAGTCGTGCTGGAGGCGCAGCACGCTGCCATCGAAAAGACCAAGCCCGGCAATCACTGGAACGAGCCACATGAGGCGGCAGTGAAGGCGATCACCCAGGGCCTGGTGAAGCTCGGGCTGCTCAAGGGCAAGGTGAGCAACCTGATCAAGGATGGCGAATATCGGCGCTTCTACATGCACCGGACCGGGCACTGGCTGGGCATGGATGTGCACGATGTCGGCGACTACAAGATCGGCGATCAATGGCGCGTGCTCGAGCCGGGCATGGCCATGACGGTGGAGCCCGGTATCTATATTCCCGCCCGCAGCAAGGGCGTGCCCAAGCGCTGGTGGAACATCGGAGTGCGCATCGAGGACGACGTGCTGGTGACCAAGGACGGCAACGAAGTGCTGACCGCGGCGCTGGTGAAGGATGCCGACGACATCGAAAAGCTGATGAACGCATGAGCGACGCCAGTCCCACTGCAGCGGGTCCCACGTCGGAACCTCTGATCGTCGATGTCGCCGTTGCCGGCGGCGGACTGGTCGGTGCGAGCCTCGCGCTGGCGTTGGCGCAGCTGCAGTTGCGAATTGCGCTGATCGAAGCGGCTCCGTTCGGCGCGGCCGATCAACCCAGCTTCGACGACCGTAGCACGGCCTTGTCGAACGGCAGTCGACGCATATTCGAGGCGTTGGGTGTTTGGTCGCTGATCGAGCGCGAGGCGACGGCGATTCGTCGCATTCATGTCTCCGATCAAGGACGCTTCGGTTTTACTCGCATCCACGCCAAGGAGCAGGGCCTCGGCGCGCTCGGTCACGTGGTCGTCAATCGCGTCATGGGCGCGGCATTGTGGCGACGGCTGAGCAGCGAGCCGAACATCACCGTGCTGGCGCCGGCCAAGGTGCAGTCGATGCAATTGCAACAGCATCAGCAGCGCATCGAGTGCGTGCTCGGCGACGGCACGGTGCGAGTGGTAGAGGCGAAGCTTGCGGTTGCCGCGGACGGCGCTCGTTCCACCTTGAGGCAATCGGCCGGCATCGGCGCGAGCACCTGGGACTACGAACAAGTCGCGCTGGTCAGCAACGTGCTGTCGCAACACTTCCACGATCACGTGGCGTACGAGCGGTTCACCCCGGCCGGGCCGTTGGCGTTGTTGCCGCTGACCGAAGGACGACTGGGACTGATCTGGACCTTCCGTCCCGACACCGCCAGAGAAATGACCGGTCTGAGCGATGGCCAATTCCTGGAGCGCCTGCAGAGTGCGTTTGGATTCCGTCTCGGCCGTTTCACGCGCATCGGCAGTCGACAGTTGTATCCGCTGTCGCTGACGCGTTCGGATGAATACGTAGCCGAGCGCCTGGCGATCGTGGGCAACGCTGCGCAGACGTTGCATCCCATCGCGGGGCAGGGCTTCAATCTCGGTCTGCGCGACGCGGTCAGCCTTGCAGAGGTCCTCGCCGATGGTCGCGCTGTAGGTGCAACCGAGTTCGATGCCGGCGACGGAGTGTGGCTGCAGCGCTATCGCGAGTGGCGGGCCGCCGACCGGAGCAACATCGTTCGGTTCACCGATGGTCTGGTGCGCGTGTTCTCACAGCCGTTCGGTCCCATCAAGTTGCTACGTGACGCGGGCATGCTGGCGTTCGATCTCATGCCGTCCGCAAAAGATGCGTTGTCGCAGTTATCGTTGGGGGCGGCGGGCCGAGTGCCCCGTCTGGCCCGGGGCGCACCCCTCTTACCCCCATGAAGAAGACAGGTTTTCATATCCTGGTCATCGGCGGCGGCTTGGTCGGCACGTGTGTCGCCGCGCTGGCCGCAACCCATCCTCAGTTCGCCGATCTGCGCATCGCCGTGCTGGAAGCGCAGCCCCCCATGATGCCGCCGCCGGAGGCCGCTGAAGATATCGACCTGCGTGTATCGGCCATCTCACGCGCCTCCGAGCGCATCTTGAGAGAGATCGGCGCCTGGCAGCTGCTGCCCGCTCAGCACGTCAGCGCCTACGACGACATGGTCGTGTGGGACGCGGAAGGCAAGCCTCGCGGCTCCGGCTCCATTCATTTTTCCGCGAGCGAATCGGGCGAGCCCAACCTGGGTTATATCGTCGAGAACCGCCGCGTGCTCTGGTCGATCTATGACAGCGCCGCTTTCCGCAATCGTGTGACGTTGCTGCGAGGCGAGCTGACCGGGCTCGAGTTCGACGAAGATCATGCCGCGGCCATCTTGAGTGACGGCCGCCGCATCGAGGCGGCATTGATCATCGGCTCGGACGGCTCGAATTCACCGAGCCGCAAACTGGCCGGCATTGAAACGACCGGCTGGGATTACCAGCAGCGCGCCTTCGTCACTCACGTTCGCACCCAACATACTCATGCGCGGACCGCGTGGCAGAGATTTCTGCCGGATGGGCCGATCGCTTATCTGCCGCTCGCGGACGGCCGCAGTTCCATCGTCTGGACCACCACGCCCGAGCACGCCGAACGTCTCGTCGCCGAGGCACCCGAGCAGGTCGCGAAGCAATTGATGCTCGCGCTCGACTGCACCTTGGGCACGGTTGAACTCGCGGGTCTGCGCGGACAATTTCCATTGCGACTCACGCACGCGAAAGATTATTGCCGCGAGCGTTTCGTGCTGGTGGGCGATGCTGCTCACGCCATTCATCCATTGGCGGGGCAGGGTGTGAATCTCGGTTTTCTGGACAGTGCGGCGCTGGTCGAAGTGCTGGCCGACGAGCTGGATCGTGGCTTGAAGCCCACGCAACTCGGCGAGCGGCGCGTCCTGCGTCGCTATGAGCGCTGGCGCAAGAGCGAGAACGCCGTGGCCCTGGGGCTGGTGGATGGCTTGAACAAGCTGTTCGGCAGTCGGGCTGATAGTCTCGGCTGGGCGCGCCGCGCCGGATTGAACATCGTCGACGGCAGTGCGCTGGCCAAGCGTTTCCTGATGGGGCGCGCCTTGGGGACGGGCGGCGACGCCCCGGCTCTGGTGCGCACGCACCGCTGAGCGGTCGGACGCACATCAACTTCAAGCAGGGTGGGTCGGAGGATGCAAAGCACAGTCTTCATCCAGTCCCCGCCGATGCTGGGCAACCAGTATGGCGACGACACCTTTTTGCGCAGCTATCTGCAACGGCGGTTGCCGGCCGAGGTACTGGCCGAGATCGAGCCGTCGCTCAGCGAGCTGGGCGCGTTGGCGGGCGGCGAGTTGTATCGATTGCAACTGCAGGACCGGCTCAACGAGCCCACCCTGACGCAGTGGGATGCGTGGGGTAATCGCATCGATCGCATCGAAGTGTCGCCGCTCTGGCAGCGGGCGGCGCAGATCGCGGCGACCCACGGGTTGATCGCCATCCCTTATGAGCGACGACACGGTCGCTACTCTCGAATCCATCAGTTCGCAGCGGTCTATCTGTTCCATCCTTCCTCGGATGTTTATACCTGTCCATTGGCGATGACGGACGGCGCCGCGCGCACGCTGAGTGTCTCGGGCAATCGAGCATTGATCGACCGCGCCGTCACTCGTTTGACCAGCCGCGACCCCGCGCAGGCGTGGACCAGCGGGCAATGGATGACCGAGTCCACCGGCGGCTCCGATGTGGGCGCGTCGCTTACCAGGGCAGTGCGCGATGACGGCGGGCGATGGCGGCTGTTCGGCAAGAAATGGTTTACCTCCGCCATTACGTCACAAATGGCGCTTACGCTGGCGCGGCCCGAAGGCAATGGCCCGGGCGGCAGCGGGCTCGCGATGTTCTATGTAGAGACTCACAACGACGACGGCAGCTTGAACGGCATTCGTGTCGAGCGCCTCAAGGACAAGCTGGGAACTCGCAAGGTGCCGACCGCCGAGCTGATGCTCGAGGGTGCATACGCCGAGCTGGTGGGCGATACCCGGCATGGCACTAAAAACATCGAGCCGATGCTGACCGTCACGCGCGCCTGGAACAGCGTAACTTCGGTGAGCTTCATGCGTCGGGCGCTGATGCTTGCTCGTTCCTACGCCGCTCAACGTCGCGCCTTTGGCGCGCGGCTGGAAGAACTGCCGCTACACATCGATACGCTGGCCGGCCTGGAAGCGGAAACCCGTGGCGCGTTTCTGCTCGCGTTCGAGCTGGTGGAGTTGATGGGGCGCCAGGAAGCCGGCGAGCTGAGCGACTCGCAACGAGCCCTGCTGCGACTCATCACCCCCATCGCCAAGCTGCTGACCGCCAAGCAGGCGGTCGCAGTTGTGAGCGAGTGCATAGAAGCGTTCGGCGGCGCCGGTTATGTAGAAGATACCGGTCTGCCGATGTTGTTACGTGACACCCAAGTGTTGCCGATCTGGGAAGGAACCACCAACGTGCTCGCCCTGGATGCCCTGTTACGCGGCGAGCTCGCTGTCGGATTGCCGGCATTGCGGGCTCGGATCGAGCAAGGTATTTCCACTGCAGTCGATGATGGGAATGGGGAGGCGCGTCTGGTCGCGGCCGGCCGGCTGGCCCTGGCAGCCGTCGAACACGTCGGGCAGTGGCTGAGTCACAATGACGATCCGCGACGTTTGCAGGCCCACGCCCGCAGACTCGCGATGACTCTGGGACGCGCGTTGCAGCTGGCGTTGCTGATCGAGCATGCCGGCGCCAGCAACAATGCTGCCGACACGGCCGCAGTGGGCCGGTTCGCCGCCGCACCCCTGGACCTGCTTGTCGATATCAACAGCGAAGATTCGGCCCGCCTGATCGAATGAACAATCGTCACATCTATGTGCTGTCAGCGGTGCTGGCGCTGATGGGCTTGGCGCTGTTCGCGTACAAGTCGCAAGTGCTGGGCTTTCCGTTGCGGCCGCTGGAACAGACGCGCGTGTGGACCATCGAGGCCGCGGTGCGCTTCGACCCCGGGCCGGCGGCCGTCAAGGCGACGCTACGCATTCCGAGTCTGACGCCGGGCTATTCCATCCTGGATGAGAATTTCATTTCGCGCGGCTTTGGTCATGCGATCCGCAATGTGGAGGCCGGGCGCGAGTCGCAATGGACGCTGCGGGAGGCGAGAGGACCGCAAACGCTGTACTACCGCGCGCAGGTCTATCGCGATGTGACGCGGCTGGCCGAGGACACGACTCCGCCGTTTCCCGAGCAGCCGGTACTCGATGAGCCGTCGCGCATCGCCATGGAGGGACTGATTGCCGAAGTGCGGCGTCAGTCGGCGGACGTGGCGAGTTTCACGACCGAGCTGCTTCGTCACATCAATCACGCCGAGCGCGACCCTTACGTCAGCCTGTTCATGAGCCGGGGCAGTGCGCCTTCGAATCAAGCCGAGCTCGCCACGATCTTTCTCGCTGGCGCGCAGATTCCTGCGCGCATCGCGCATGGCATCCAGCTGCGCAACGTCGCGGGGCCGGTGCAATCCCAGCAGCTGCTGGAAGTGCACGACGGCGTGCAGTGGCTGTACTTCAATCCCAAGACCCTGGAGCAGGGCTTGCCACCGGATTTCCTGATCTGGTGGCGCGGCGACGATCCGATCGCCAGCCTCGAGGGCGGCGGCAATCTGGATGTGACCCTGGCGGTTCAGCAGAACCTGCTGGACTCCATGGTGGTGGCGGAGCGGCGCGCCGAGTTGACCGGCTCGCACGCCATGGACTTCTCCCTGTTCGCGCTGCCGATTGCCACCCAGGCGGTCTACGCGGTGCTGATGATGATCCCGATCGGCGCCTTGGTGATCATGCTGCTGCGTAACTTCATCGGCGTCAAAACGTTCGGCACCTTCATGCCGGTGCTGGTGGCGCTGGCGTTCCGCGAGACGCAGCTGCTGTGGGGCATCGTGTTGTTCGCGGTGATCGTGTCGTTGGGCTTGTTGATCCGGTTCTATCTGGAAAAGCTGCGCTTGTTGCTGGTGCCGCGTTTGACCACGGTGCTCACGGTGGTGGTCATCCTGATGGCCGGCATCAGTGTGCTCAGCCAGAAGCTGGAGATCCAGCCGGGTTTGTCGATCGCGCTGTTCCCGATGGTGATCCTGTCCATGACCATCGAACGCATGTCCATCGTGTGGGAGGAGCGCGGCGCTTCCGAAGCGCTGCAGGAAGGCATCGGGAGCCTGATCGTCGCGGCGGTCGCCTACGTGATCATGGGCCTGGTCTGGCTGGAACATCTGATCTTCGTATTCCCCGAGTTGTTGCTGCTGGTCATCGCCCTGTCGCTGCTGGCCGGTCGTTACACCGGCTATCGCCTGCTCGAGCTGCGGCGCTTCAAGGCGCTGTTGCCATCGCGGAGCGCGTCGTAATGTTCGGCCGCTATCGCGGGCTGGCCCAGGAGGGGGTGCTTGGACTCAACAAGCGCAACGGCGACTACATCCTCAGGTTCAATCCGCGGCGGTTGTATCCGCTGGTGGACGACAAGCTGAAAACCAAGCGGCTGGCGCTCGCCGCAGGCATTGCGGTTCCGCAGTTGTACGGGGTCATCGAGACGCAGCACGACATCCGACGGCTGCCGGAGATCGTGCGCGATCACCCGGAGTTTGCTTTGAAGCCCGCGCATGGCAGCGCCGGCGACGGCATCGTGGTGATATCCGGTCGCAGCTCGTCGCGCTATCGGACCATCAGCGGCACGCTGCTGGACGATGATTTTCTGAATCATCATCTGTCCAATGCGATCAACGGTCAGTTCAGTCTGGGCGGCGTGCAGGACGTGGTCATCGTCGAGTACATGGTGCGCTTCTCGCCGCTGTTCGAGCGCATCAGCTATCTGGGCGTTCCGGACATTCGCGTAATCGTGTATCGCGGCTATCCCATCATGTCCATGGTTCGCCTGCCGACACGCGCCTCGCACGGCAAGGCGAATCTGCATCAGGGCGCGGTAGGGGCGGGCATCGACCTGGCCTCGGGGGTCACGCTGGATGGCGTGGTCGGGACGCAGGTGGTCACGCATCATCCAGATACGACGCACGCCATTTCCGGGCTGAAAATTCCGGACTGGGACGTGATTCTGGATATTTCCGCGCGCTGTTATGAGTTGACCGGCATGGGCTACATCGGCGTCGACATCGTGCTCGACCGCGATCTCGGTCCGCTGGTGCTGGAGTTGAACGCCCGGCCGGGCCTCGCGATTCAGATCGCCAATCGTCAGGGATTGTTACGGCGCCTGAAGATCTGCGACGACAAAGCCGATTTCTCCGCCGCCCCCGCCGAACGCATCGCCTTTTCTCAGCGCGAGTTCCGTCACCCCGTTGGGCCGGTCCTCGCGACTGAGGCCATTCCCGTGGTCGCTTGATGTCGCTCTGCTAAATCACGGCGCGTTGCGAGCGTCCGTGACGGGCGCAGGGATTTGTTTCTTTGGCGGCGGCGGAATGTCCACCGAGGCGAAGAAGCCGGCGGAGGTGCGGATGGTCACTTTCGCGGGACGGCAAGCGAATCCTTGCAGATCGACCTTCAGTTCCTTGGTGAAGTTCTGGCGGGCTAGATCGTTGGCGGCGCTATCGACCAGCAGGCCGAGGATCTGCGAGCGGGCGTCGTCGAGGCGCTGGCATTCGGCCCATTGCACCGAAAAGTCGTGATTCTCGTGAGTGCCGCGGTAGGCGATGGTCATGACCAGCTGATCTTCCGCGGGGTCATACGACAGCGCGGTCACGGTAACGGCGGAGGCGGGCAGCGAGGCAAGCAGCCCGAGCAGGAGGCAGGCAACCCAGGTACGAGGAGACGTAGCTCGGCGCATGACAGATCTCCTTAAGCTACAGGCCTGATCTCGACTCGAGTTCGAATCAGGTTCGAGGCAGCGCGTCCACTTTGGCGGCGCAGATGAAATCGTTCTGCGACAAGCCGCCGATCGCATGAGTATTGTACGTCATCCGGCAGTAGCCATAGCCGACCTCCAGATCCGGGTGATGATCTTCGGTGTTGGCAATGTGAGCCACCGCGTTCACGAAACTCATGGCCTGATAGAAGTTGCGAAATTTCCACTCGCCACGAATGCTGCGACCGTCCTCGGCCAGTTGCCAATGCTCGTTCAGCTGCTTCATCAGCGATTGCGCTTCGTTCGGCGACAGCGGCGCGACGCCGCCTTCGCAAGGCTTGCAGCGCTGTTCAGAAAGTGGAGCATTCATGCGGAAGCCCTCCGCGCATAGGTTCGGGCGATGTATTCCTCGACCAGCGACTGAAACTCTTCGGCGATGTGCTCGCCCTTCAAGGTCGGGCCTTTCTCGCCATCGACATAAACCGGCGCCACCGGCCGTTCGCCGGTGCCCGGCAGACTGATGCCGATGTTGGCGTGCTTGCTCTCGCCAGGCCCGTTGACCACGCAGCCCATGACCGCGACCGTCATGTCCTCGACGCCGACATATTGCTTGCGCCATTCCGGCATCTGATGCCGGATGTGAGATTGAATCTTCTGCGCCAGCTCCTGGAAATAGGTCGACGTGGTGCGGCCACAGCCGGGGCAGGCGACCACCATGGGCATGAACGAGCGCAGTCCCATGGTCTGCAGGATTTCCTGCGCGACGATCACTTCCTGAGTGCGATCGCCGCCGGGCTCGGGCGTGAGCGACACGCGAATGGTGTCGCCGATGCCTTCCTGGAGCAGCACGGCCATGCCGGCGGTGGACGCGACAATGCCTTTGGAGCCCATGCCAGCCTCGGTCAAACCGAGGTGCAGTGCATAGTCGCAGCGCTTTGCCAGATTTCGATACACCGAGATCAGGTCCTGCACACCGCTGATCTTGCATGAAATCACGATCCGATCGGATTTGAGTCCCAGCTCCTCGGCGCGCGTGGCCGATTCCAATGCCGACACGACCAAGGCCTCGCGCGTCACGTCACGCGCATCCATCGGTTCGGCCGACCTGGAGTTTTCATCCATCAGGCGCGTCAGCAGGTCCTGATCCAGGCTGCCCCAGTTCACACCGATGCGCACCGGCTTGTCGTTGCGCAGGGCCACTTCGATCATTTCGGCGAACTGCGGATCGCGTTTGCTGCCGCGGCCGACGTTGCCCGGGTTGATTCGATATTTCGCCAGCGCCTCGGCGCAGGCCGGGTGCGCTTTGAGCAGCTTGTGACCGTTGAAATGAAAGTCGCCGACGATGGGCACATGAACGCCCATCCGCGCGAGCCGGTCGCGAATGTGAGGAACGGCGGCGGCCGCTTCATCGGTGTTGACGGTCACGCGCACCAGTTCGGAGCCGGCGCGCGCCAGGGCTTTGACCTGGGTGACGGTGGATTCGATATCGGCGGTGTCGGTGTTGGTCATCGATTGCACGACGACCGGGGCGTTGCCGCCGACAGTGACGGAGCCGATACGGACGGGGATGGAATGACGTCGGATGGGGCGCATAGAGGCGGGTATTGTAACCCCACGAGCCCCGCTCCATGAGCAATGGCCATCGCGTTCGGCTACCATACGCCCACCCATCGCAAGGCACGGCCGGAGAGAGCGGGACCTACCCCGCCGCCGAAGGCGCAACCGCCCGGAAACGCTCAGGCAAATGAACGGCGTGCCCCTGTGAGACTGGCGGACATAAGGCCGCGGCTTACTCGGCGGGCTCTGGAGAGTAGCTGTCAGGCACAGGTCGGCAGTTCACCGAAGGGGAGAGGCGGCCGACGCAGCGGGTCGGCGCCGGATCTCTCAGGTATCAGGACAGAGGGGCGTCGAGCGCGCAGGCGTTCGGCGCAATGCTTTCACCTGATCCAACAACGGTCACCCGGAGCATCGATGGGCCTCAAGACTCCCCTGTACGACACCCATGTCGCCGCTGGCGCACGCCTGGTCGATTTCGGCGGCTGGGACATGCCGGTCAATTACGGCTCGCAGATCGAAGAACATCACGCCGTGCGGCGGGACGCCGGCATGTTCGACGTGTCCCACATGCTGATCGCGGATGTTACGGGCGCGCGCGTGCGCGAGTACCTGCGCTATCTGCTGGCCAACGATGTCGCCAAGCTCAAGGAATCGGGCAAGGCGTTGTACAGCTGCATGCTCAACGAGCGCGGCGGCGTGGTCGACGATCTGATCGTTTATTTCATCAACGAGTCCTGGTTCCGCGTAGTCGTGAACGCCGGCACGCGCGACAAGGACATTGCGTGGCTGAAGCGCTTTTCCGATCAGTTCCAGGTGGAGATCCGGCCGCGCACCGATCTGGCGATGATTGCCGTGCAGGGGCCGAACGCGCGCGCCAAGGCAGCGACGCTGGTCGGTCAATACGCCGACCAAGCTTTGCAGCTGAAGACGTTCGTGGGGCGCGAGTTCGGCAAGTACTTCATCTCGCGCACCGGTTACACGGGCGAGGACGGCTGGGAAATCATGATGCCGGTGGCCGACGCTCCGAAGTTCTGGAGCGATCTCAAGGCCGCGGGTGTCGCGCAGTGTGGCCTCGGCGCGCGCGACACGTTGCGACTCGAAGCCGGCATGAATCTTTATGGCAACGACATGGATGAAAACCTGTCGCCGCTCGAATCGGGCCTGACCTGGACGGTGGCGTTCGATCCGCCGGAACGCGATTTCGTCGGCCGTGCCCCGTTGGAAGCGCAACGCGCCGGAGGCGTGCCGCGCAAGCTGGTCGGCTTGATTCTCGACGATCGCGGCGTGCTGCGCGGTCATCAGCGCGTCGTCACTCCTGCCGGGGACGGTGAAATCACCAGCGGCACCTTCTCGCCGACGATGGAAAAGTCCATCGCATTCGCGCGCGTGCCTGCAGCGACTGGCGATCGCGTCGAGGTCGATATCCGCGGCAAATTGCTCGCGGCGCGCGTCGTGAAGTACCCGTTCGTCCGCAACGGCAAGCCCCTCGTTTCCTGATTCTTCCTAGTCATCAGTCACCAGACATCAGTCACTTCAAGGATTTCGTCATGGCCAACATTCCCGCCGACCTGAAATATCTGGATTCTCACGAGTGGGCGCGCGTCGAGAGCGACGGCACGGTCACCATCGGCATTTCCGATCATGCGCAGGGCGCGCTCGGCGACCTGGTGTTCGTCGAAGTGCCGGAAGTGGGCAAGTCGCTCAGCAAGGGCGGCGCGGCCGCGGTCGTGGAATCAGTGAAGGCCGCGTCCGATGTTTATAGCCCGGTGTCCGGCGAAGTGGTTGCCGCCAACGACGCGCTGAGCGGCTCCCCCGAACTGGTCAACAGCGATCCGTACGGCGCCGGCTGGCTGTTCAAGATCAAGCCGAGCAACACCGACGAGCTGCAGCAGCTGCTCGACGCCAAGGCTTACGAGAAAGTCGTCGCCGACGCCCACTGAGTGCCGCCATGCCGTTCATTCCTCACACCGAATCAGAGATCAGCGAAATGCTGGCCGCCATCGGCGCGCCGAGCATCGACGCGCTCTTCGACGAAATCCCGGCGGCGCTGCGCACAAAAGCGCTGGCCGGCATTCCCGATGCACTGAGCGAAATGGAAGTCGGGCGTCTCATGCAGGAGCGTGCTCAGCAGGACGGTCGTCCGCTGAACTTCCTGGGTGCGGGCGCTTACGAACATCACATTCCCGCAGCCGTCTGGGCCATCGTGACGCGCGGCGAGTTCTACAGCGCATACACGCCGTATCAGGCGGAAGCGAGCCAGGGCACGCTGCAGCTGCTGTACGAATATCAAACGATGATGAGCAGCCTGACGGGCATGGAAGTCTCGAACGCTTCGCTCTACGACGGCGCTTCAGCGCTGGCGGAAGCTTGCTTGATGGCGGTGCGCGCGCATCGCAAATCGAAGTCGGCTCGCATCGTGGTACCGACGACGGTGAACCCGACTTATCTGTCCGTGGCGCGCGCTGTCGTTGAAGGTCAAAACCTCAGCTTCACGGTGCTCCCGTATGAAGCGGGCAAGGGCACGCTGCAGTTTTCGCAGCTCGAAGCATTGAAGGGCGAGGACATCACTGCAGTCGTGGTCCAGCAGCCGAATTTCTTCGGCCAGATGGAAGACGTCGACGCCATCACCGACTGGGCGCATGCCAACAACGCGCTGGTGATCGCAGTGGTGAATCCGCTGTCGCTGGCGTTGTTCAAGCCGCCGGGCGAGTGGGGCGCCAAGGGTGTCGACATCGTGGTCGGCGACGGCCAGCCGCTGGGCGTGCCGTTGTCCTCGGGCGGCCCGTACTTCGGCTTCATGACCACGCGCATGGAACATGTGCGCCAGATGCCGGGCCGGATCATCGGCCGCACGGTCGATCTCGACGGCAAGCAGGGCTTCACGCTGACGCTGCAGGCTCGCGAGCAGCACATCCGTCGCAGCAAGGCGACGTCCAACATCTGCACCAACCAGGGTCTGCTGGTGACGGCGGCGACCATTCATATGTCGCTGTTGGGCGCCGCCGGTCTGGAAGCGGTCGCCGCGACCTCGCAAGGGCAAGCCAACAAGCTGGTCGACAAGCTCACGCGCATTCCCGGCGTGAAAGTCGTGTTCGACGGTTACCGTTTTCATGAAGCTGTGTTACAGCTGCCGACCCGGGTGGGCGACGTGCTCGACGCCTTGGCCAAACGCAACATCGTCGGTGGACTGGATTTGTCGAAACTCTATCCCGAGCTGGACAACGCGCTGCTCGTGTGCGCCACGGAGATGCGCACCGATGCGGATCTGGACGCGTATGCCCTGGCTTTGGCCGATGTTCTGGAGCGCAAGCCGTGAGCAATATCCGTGAACCCTTGATCTTCAAGCACTCGCGCAGCGGGCGTAGCGCCGTCGGCCAGTATCCGCAAGGCGCCAGTGCGGAAGTGCCGGAGAAGTTTCGTCGTCGCAAGCGGGCGGCGCTGCCGGAAGTGTCCGAATTGCAGGCCGTGCGTCATTTCACGCGGCTGTCGCAGCTGAATTTCTCGATCGACACGCACTTCTATCCGCTCGGCTCGTGCACGATGAAATACAACCCGCGCGCGTGTAATGCGTTCGCGATGTTGCCCGAGTTTCTCGGCCGTCATCCGCTCGCGCCGAGCTCGGTGAGCCAGGGCTTCCTCACCTGCCTGTATGAACTGCAGGAGATGTTGAAAGAAGTCACCGGCATGAAAGGCGTGTCCCTCACGCCGATGGCCGGCGCGCAGGGCGAGTTCGCGGGCGTCGCGATGATTCGTGCGTATCACCGCGCACGAAACGATCTGCAGCGAACCGAAATCATCGTGCCCGATGCCGCGCACGGTACCAACCCGGCCACCGCGACGATGTGTGGCTGCACGGTGGTGGAGATTCCTTCGCTGCCGAACGGCGACATCGATATCGAAGCGCTCAAGGGCGCGCTCGGGCCGAAAACCGCTGGCATCATGCTCACCAATCCGTCCACGCTCGGTGTGTTCGAGCGGCGCATTCAGGAAGTCGCGAAACTGGTGCACGAGGCGGGCGGCCTGCTGTATTACGACGGCGCCAATCTCAACGCGATTCTGGGCAAGGTGCGCCCGGGCGACATGGGCTTCGACGTGATCCACATGAATCTGCACAAGACCTTCTCGACGCCGCACGGTGGCGGAGGGCCGGGCTCGGGTGCGGTGGGTGTGGGGCAGCGACTGCTGCCGTTCCTGCCCATTCCCACGGTGGGTAAGGACGGAGACCAATATCGCTGGCTCGACGAGAACGATCTGCCGCAGACCATTGGCCGCCTGTCGGCGTTCATGGGCAACGCCGGGGTGCTGTTGCGTGCATATGTTTATATGCGCATGCTCGGCCGCCAGGGCATGCATCGGGTCGCGGAGTTCTCGGCGCTCAACGCCAACTATCTGCTGGCCCGCTTGAAGAAGGCCGGCTTCGAGGCGGCCTATCCGGAACGGCGCGCCAGCCACGAGTTCATCATCACCATGAAGCGTCAGGCCAAGGAGCTGGGCGTGAACGCGATGGACTTCGCCAAGCGGCTGCTCGATTACGGCTTCCATGCACCGACCACGTACTTCCCGCTGCTGGTGCCGGAGTGCCTGCTGATCGAGCCCACCGAGACCGAAGCCAAGGAGGAGCTGGATGCCTTCGTCGAGGCGCTGATTGCGATTCAGGCCGAGGCCGAGCAGGACGCGGCCAAGGTCAAGGGCGCGCCTTATACATTGCCGGTGCGGCGCCTGGACGACGTGCGGGCCGCCAAGCAGCTCGATTTGACCTACGGGATGAGAAGCTCTGAATGAATGCCATCACGGGCCGCCCCAAGCTGGCCGGCATGCGCCGGCTGCTGCTGGCTTTTGTCAACTCATGGAAGGGTTTCCAGGGCGCGTTCCGTAGCGAAGCGGCGTTCAGGCAGGAGGTGGCGCTGGCGGTGGTGTTGCTGCCGCTCGGCGCCTACCTCGGCAAGTCGCCGGTGGAAAAGGCTTTATTGATCAGCTCGGTGCTGCTGGTGCTGATCGTGGAGCTGCTGAACACGGGCATAGAAACCGTGGTGGACCGCATCGGCCTGGAGCGACACGAGCTGTCCGGGCTGGCCAAGGACGTCGGCTCGACCGCGGTGCTGCTATCCTTCGGCGTCCTGGTCGTGATCTGGGGGTTCCTGCTGCTGGGCTGAACCTGCAGACCACGGCTCCTTACAGCTTGGTCAATGCGGTTCACTCATGCATAGAACTTTTGCCGTTGCCGGACTGCTGCTGCTCGCCTGCCTGCCTTCGCACTCCCAAGAGCCTCAGGGCTCGCCTCCTGCAGCGGTACCCCACACGGCGGTGCCGGTCGCCGATGCGGAAGATTCGCGCTGGACGCGCACCCTCGAACGGGTCGCGAGCGGCGTGGTCACCATTCAGGTCGATCTGGCGCGCGCCTTCGATACCGAATGGAACATGTCGAGCCAGGCCACCGGCTTCGTCGTCGACGCACAGCGCGGCCTGATTCTCACCAATCGTCACGTGGTGACGCCGGGCCCGGTGACCGCCACCGCGGTGTTTCTGAATCGGGAGGAAGTCACGTTGTACCCGGTGTATCGCGACCCGGTGCACGACTTCGGCTTCTATCGTTATGACCCCTCGAAGCTGCGTTTCATCAAACCCACCGAATTGAAGTTGCATCCGCAGGGCGCCCAGGTCGGACGTGAGATTCGCGTCATCGGCAACGACGCCGGCGAGCAGTTGTCCATCCTGGCGGGCACCCTGGCGCGTCTGGATCGCGAGGCGCCGAATTACGGCCTCGGCAAGTACAACGACTTCAACACCTTCTATTACCAGGCCGCTTCCAGCACTTCGGGCGGCTCGTCCGGCTCGCCGGTCATCGATATCGATGGCCGCGTGCTCGCGCTCAACGCCGGCGGCAGCTCGGCTGCTGCGTCGAGTTTCTATTTGCCGCTGGATCGAGTGACGCGCGCGCTCGATGCGATTCAGAAGGGCGAGCAGGTCAGTCGCGGCACGCTGCAGACCGTGTTCGTGTACACGCCGTTCGACGAGGTGCGTCGTCTCGGACTGCGCAACGAATCGGAGATCGAGGTTCGCAAGAAGTTTCCAAACAGCACCGGCATGCTGGTGGTGTCGGAAGTGCAGCGTGGCTCGGCGGCCGAGAACGTGCTCGAGCCTGGCGACGTGCTGGTGCGGATCAACGGTCAGCTGACCGCCGATTTTTCGCTGCTCGCAAGCACGCTGGACGACGGCGTGGGCAAGACGGTGAAACTTACGGTGGAGCGCGGCGGGCAGGTGCTGCAGCACGAGCTGCCCATCCAGAACATGTATGAAGTGATGCCGGACGAATTCCTGGAAGTGGGCGACGCCATCGTTCACAACCTGTCGTGGCAGCAGGCGCGACACATCAACGTGCCGATCAAGGGCGTATATGTCGCCAACCCCGGTTACATTCTAGGCGCGGCCGGCATGCCGCGCGGCGCAGTGATCAGCGAAGCAGGCGGCGAGCCCATCAACGGTCTGGGCGATCTGGAGCAGGCGCTTGGCAAGCTCGCGCACGGCGAGCGCATCACGCTACGTTATTTCACCATCGACGATCCGAAGACCGCGCAGTGGCGCAGCGTTCGCATGGATCGTCGCTGGTTCCCGGCGCGCATCTGCAAACGGGACGACAAGCTCGGCACCTGGCCGTGCACGCCGTGGGGTGGCAATGGCGAGGCGAAGGCGCCCGAGCCAGCCACCACGACGTTTGCGAAGACTTCCGATCCCTTGATCAACAAGCTGGCGCCCTCGCTGGTGCTGGTGAACTTCGACATGCCGTATTCGGTGTCGGGCATCACCGAGCGCAGTTACTACGGCACCGGCATGATCGTTGACGCCGAGCGCGGCTTGGTGATCGTTGATCGCAACACAGTGCCGGGGCCGTTGGGCGACGTGCGTCTGACCTTCGCGGGCTCGATCGAAGTGCCGGGACGCGTCGAATATATCCATCCCTTGCACAATCTTGCAGCGGTCTCCTATGACCCGAAGCTGATCGGCGCGACGCCTGCCAGGGCGGCCACGTTGAAGGTGGTGGACGTGCAGCCGGGCCAGGAAGTGTGGGCGGTCGGCATGCGCCCCGACGGCAAGGTGCAATCGCGTTCGGCGACGGTCGCTTCGGTGGACCCTGTGGGATATCCGCTGTCGCGCACGCTGCAGTTCCGCGAGTCGAATCTCGAAACCATTTCTCTGGTCAACGGGCCGGGTGACTACGACGGCGTGCTGGTGGACAAGAGCGGCGCGGTGATCGCCACGTGGGCCAGCTTCGCTTATGAGGCCGGCCGCGACGTCGCACAGGAGAATCGCGGTATTCCGGCCGAATTGGTGCAGGAAATGTTGCCTTTGTTACGCGAGGGCCGGACGCTGCATTCGCTCGAGGTGGAGTTGCAGCCGGTGCCGCTGGCGGTCGCGCGCAAGCAGGATTTGCCGGATCAATGGATCCGCCGTTTGGAACAACACAGCCCCGAGCGTCGTCAGGTGCTCAGCGTGGTGCGCACCGTGGGCGGCTCGCCGGCGGACGGTCTGCTGCGCTCGGGCGATCTGATTCTGGACATCGACGGCGCCATCGTGAATCGCTTCCGCGAAGTCGAGCGAAGCGTGCAGAAGCCGTCGGTGCGAGTCACCGTCTGGCGCGACAAGGCCGAGCAGGCGATCGAGGTGCCCACGGTGGCGCTCGGTGGCCGCGATCTGGATCGGATCGTGGTGTGGGCGGGCGCAGTGCTGCAGAAGCCGCACCGCGCGCTGGCGGCTCAGCGTGGCATCGAGCCGGACGGCGTGTTCGTTGCGTATTTCTCTTATGGCTCTCCGGCCACGCGTTATCAGCTGTGGGCGGGCCGGCGCATCGTCGAAGTCGACGGCAAGCCGGTGGCGGACCTGGACGCCTTTATCCAGGCGGTCAGCGGCCGGGAAGATCGCAGCTCGCTCAGATTGCGGACTGTGACCTGGAACGGCTCGGTGGAAGTCATGACACTGAAGCTCGACAAACGTTTCTGGCCGACTTACGAGCTGCGCCGGACGGCGCAAGGCTGGACCCGGACGGCGTTGGAATAATCGAGCCGCAATGCCGGGATCGGAATGGCCCCCGCAGCATCGGCAGGGGCCCCACTTGCTATCATTGCTCCCATGGCTATAGGACGAGTTCTACAACAGGAAATCCAGGAGGCCGTCGAAGCGCTGCGCGCTGGCGAGCTGGTGGCGTTTCCCACCGAGACGGTGTACGGCCTGGGCGCGAACGCCAACAATCCGGATGCGGTGCGTAAAATTTTCCGCATCAAGGGCCGGCCGTCGACACATCCGGTGATCGTCCACATCGATCATCCGCGTTATCTGCAGCGCTGGGTGCGCGAGATGACGCCCGAGGCGAAGAAACTCGCCGATGCTTTCTGGCCGGGGCCGCTGACTCTGGTGGCCAAGCGCGCGCCGGCGGTCAACGATGTGATCACCGGTGGGCAAGACACAGTAGCGATTCGCGTGCCGAATCATCCTGTCGCTCAACAATTGCTCAACGCGTTCGGCGGCGGCATCGCCGCACCCTCGGCGAACAGATACGGTCACGTGAGCCCGACGCGCGCCGAACATGTGCGCGAGGAGTTTGGTGACGAAGTGAAATGGGTGCTCGACGGTGGCGACTGCAAAGTCGGTCTGGAGTCCACCATCATCAGCTGTCTGGCCGATGGGCCGCGCGTGTTGCGGCCGGGAAGCATCAGTTTCTCGCAGCTCAAGGCGGTGGTGCCGACCATCCAGATGGGCCCGAATCCCAGCGCACCGCGCGTGCCTGGCTCGACTTCCCGGCATTATTCGCCGACGACGCCGGTGAATGTGGTGCCGAGCCGGCGTTTGGAAACGGTGATGAACGAGTTCACCGCCAATCACGAGAAAGTCGCCGTGTTGGCGCAGCGGCCGCCGGGCACCGCGAATCCGTTCATGACCTGGATCAATGCCGGCATTCGCCCCGACGTCTACGCGCGCAATCTATATGCGAATCTGCGCACGCTCGATAAAGCGAGCGCCAAGATCATCCTGGTCGAAGAAGTTCCCGAAGGCGAAAAGTGGGACGCCGTTCGCGATCGCCTGCGTCGCTCCGCGAGCGCCGAGAACATCGTCACGTACGATCAGGACATCGCCGCCTGGGTCGCCGATTTCGGCGAAGAAGGCGGGCCGACCTAGTCCGCAGGAACCGTGCGCTCGGCTGCCCACGAGCGCAGCTCGCTGATCTTTTCTTCCATGGTGACCGACAGCGGTCGCGTGGCCCTGATTTCTTGAAGTATGTGCGGGGCGGTCGCCGGCGAACCCGAGGCATGAGCGGCGTACACCGCCGAAACCACGGCCTGCTCGATCTCCGCGCCGGAGAAACCCTCGCAGGCAACGGCGAGTTGTCGGACGTGGTTATCCGAGAGCTCCAGATGGCGCTTCTTGGCGTGAATGCGGAGGATGTCTTCGCGGACGGTCGCGCCCGGGAGATCGACAAAGAAGATCTCGTCGAGTCGGCCCTTGCGCACCAACTCCGGCGGCAGCGAGGAAATGTCGTTCGAGGTCGCGACCACGAACACGCGCGCTTTTCTTTCGGCGAGCCAGGTCAGGAAGGTGCCGAGCAGGCGGCGTGACGTGCCGTTGTCGCCGTTGCCCACCGACACGCCTTTCTCGATTTCGTCGATCCATAGCACGCACGGCGACATCGTCTCCGCGGTGGCCAGCGACTCGCGCAGGTTGCGCTCCGACTCGCCGATGTACTTGTTGTGGATGGTTGCGAAGTCCAGGCGCAGCAGGGGCACGCCGTAGATGCCGGCGGCTGCTTTGGCGGCGACGCTCTTGCCGCAGCCCTGAACGCCGAGCAGCAGCACACCCTTGGGCGCTTCCAGGTGAGGCGCGCTGCCGTCGAACGCGGCCTTGCGCACTCGAAGCCAATCCTTCAGACGCGTCATGCCGCCGAGATCGGCGAACTGCGCAGTGTCGTACTCGAACGCCAGCACGCCGCCGCGATTCAACAGTTCATATTTCGCCTGCATCACCGCCGGCAGATCCGATGGCAACAGGGCGCCGTCGTCGAAAATCACTTTGCGCGCCAGTCGCTCGGTGTCGCTGGTAGACAGCCCGCCGAGATTTTCTACGAGCAACTCCAGCGACTTGCGATCTGTTTTTACACGTTTGCCGTAAGCGCGCGCCCAGTCGGCGGCGACGCGCTCGACGATCTCGTGGCGCTCGGCGCGATCTGGAAACGTCAGGCTCAGTCGCGCGCAGAAATGCTCGAGCTCGCGCGGCAGCTGAATCTCATGACTGATGAGCACCACGTGGCGAGGCAGGCGGTCGTAGTCCTGACAGATGTCTTTCAGCAGGCGCACGTTCACCGGATCGGTGAGGAACGGATGGAAGTCGAGCAGGACGTACACGCCGGCAGTCGGCGTTGCGCGCAGCGATTTGAGCACCGCCGACGGCTCGGCATTGTGTTGCTGAGCGCCGCCCAGATCTATGTCGAGCCGACGCAAACCTTCCGTGACAGTCCACTGAAACACCGGCGTGTGCACCGGGGAGGCGAGCTGGGGCGCCAGCGAAGAGAGCAGTGCCAGCGCGCGCGGCTCGTCGCGCGTTTCGATGACGATCAGTGGAACGCGACTTTTCAGCAGCGCTTCCAGCTCCCGGCGCGTGTCCGTCGTCGCAGCCATTGTGGTGAATCTAACTCCTTGTGCCGCACGTAAGAGAGCAGGCGAGGCGCGCTGGTGGACGTGCTGCAATTCGCCGTCCAGAATTTTTTTCGCCCACGCGGATAAAAACTGTGACGCGCTTCTTGCATCGCCGGGCATTTTTGCTAAATTTCGCGCCGGCCTGTGTAAGAGAGCACCACGCGTAAGCTGCAGTGCCGCTCGACCAGAACTTGTGAGAGCTTCAGACGTTCAAGACATCTGTCGCTCTTGTTGGTTGGTTAAGTGTTCGCAGCTTTGAGAGGTGCCCAACAGGTGTTGCCCCGCGCAGCCAAGCAGTCACTCGCCGTTTCTCCGGCCCACTCCTTCGATTCCACCACCCTGACCGAAGCTGAGATCCGTGCGCTCGTCGCGCGTTTCGGCTCGCCGCTGCTGGTGGTCGACTGCGAGCAGGTGCGTCGCCAGTACCGCGCGCTCAAAGCCGCTTTGCCTGGCGTCGATCTCCACTACGCGCTCAAGCCGCTGCCGCACGCCGCGGTCGTGGCTTGCTTACGCGACGAGGGAGCTTATTTCGACCTCGCGACGACCGGTGAGGTGGAGCTGGTGAAGCAGCAGGGTATCGCCCCGAGCCGCTGCATTCACACGCACCCGATCAAGCGCGACAGCGACATTCGCGACGCGCTTCGTTACGGCGTCACCACGTTCGTCGCCGACAACCCGGACGAGCTGAAGAAGTTCGTGCGCTATCGCAAGCGCGCCGAGATCCTGATTCGCGTGTCGTTCCGCAGCCCCAACGCTGTGGTCGATCTGTCGAAGAAGTTCGGCTGCGCCGCTGGCGACGTGCTCGGCATGATCGAACAGGCTCGCCGTCTCGGCGTGCGCGTACGCGGTTTGTCTTTCCACGTCGGCTCCCAGGCGACCGACCCGGCGAAGTACGTCGAAGCCGTACACGCATGCACCAACATCATGGCGGAAGCCGTGCTGGCGGGGCTGCCGTCGCTCGACGTGCTCGACATCGGTGGCGGTTTCCCGGTGGCTTACAACGACAGCGTGACGCCGATCGACGAGTTCTGTCGTCCGATTCGCGCTGCGCTCGCCAAGCTGCCGCCGCACGTGCGAGTCATCGCCGAGCCGGGCCGCTACATCGCCGCGCCTGCCGCGATCGCGGTGTCGTCGGTGATGGGCAAGGCCAAGCGCGATGGTCGCTGGTGGTATTACCTCGACGACGGTCTGTACGGCTCGTACAGCGGTCAGATGTTCGACCACGCCAAGTATCCGGTATCGGTGCTGCGTGAAGGTGGCGAGTTGCACGAGAGCGTGCTCGCAGGACCGACCTGCGACTCCATCGACGTGATCGACGAAAGCATCATGTTGCCGGAGCTGGAAGTGGGTGACCTGGTGGTGGGCCGCATGATGGGCGCTTACACCTGGGCGTCCGCCACCGACTTCAATTTCTTCACGCGCGCCAAGGTCGTGGTGATGAACGAGACGGCCGACGCGCGACGCGTGGTTCGCCTGCAGCGCAAGGCTGCCGGCGGCGGTCGAGGCCGGGCCGCCTGAACAGGGCGGCCTGCGTTGGGAGATCTCTCCTTGCAGGTTAAGGTCCTCGATCACGTTGCCGGAGCGCAAGCTGCGCAGGGCATCGCCGTCGTCATCGATGTGTTCCGCGCCTTTTCGGTCGCCGCCTACGCATTCTCTCGCGGGGCGGCGACCGTCATTGCCGTCGCCGAAGTCGATGACGCGCGCGAACTGAAGCGCCAGCATCCGGATTGGCTGCTGATCGGCGAGCGCCACGCCAGGCCACTTCCCGGTTTCGATTGCGGCAATTCACCCAGCGATCTGGAAAAGCTCGAGGTCGCCGGCCGCACGATCATCCACACCACTCACGCCGGCACTCAGGGACTCACCGCGGTGCCGGAGTCGGTGCCGACCATCACCGGGGCGCTGGTCAACGCCGGCGCCATCGTTCGTTATCTGCAGTCGCTCCAGCCTGAAGTCGTGACATTGGTGCGCATGGGTCACGAAGCTCGCGAGAACTGCGCCGAGGACGATCTGTGCGCCGAGCTGTTGCGCTCGCGATTGCTCGGCGAGCCGATGCCGGTCGGCGGAGTCCGCGAGCTGCTGAGAAAAGCGCCCAGCGCGCAGAAGTTCTTCGACCCGGCTTGCGATTGGGCGCCCGAGCGCGACTTCGATCTGTGCACGCGAACCGACGAGTTCGATTTCGTCCTTGCGCGCGATGCGAGCGGCGCGCCGGCTCGCTTGCGCAAGATCGATGTGCCCAAGGCCCCACTCCAGGACCCAATCTAGGACCCAATCTAGGACCCAATCTAGGACCCAGATCTAGGACCCAGATCTAGGACCAGTCCAGCTCGATTCGCCCTGACGCAACGATTCAAGCATCGTGACCAACCCTGTCGTTCGGACCATCCTGCTGCTGACCCTGTCGAACGTGTTCATGACGTTCGCCTGGTATGCGCACCTCAAAGAGCTCAATCAAAAGCCCTGGATCGTCGCGGCGCTGCTCAGCTGGGGCATCGCGCTGTTCGAGTATCTGTTGCAAGTGCCGGCCAACCGCATCGGCTACACCGTCATGAGCCTGCCGCAGTTGAAGATCCTGCAGGAAGTGATCACGCTGACGGTGTTCGTGCCCTTTGTCATGCTCTACATGCGCCAGCCGCTCAAGCTCGACTATCTGTGGGCGGCGCTGTGCATGTTGGGCGCCGTATATTTTGTGTTTCGCAAATGAGCACCGCCATTCATCGCCTCGTCGAGAGCTGCCGTCGCGGAGACGACCCTTCAGTGGTGGCGCGCTTGCGCTCGGGATGGGCGGTGATGGGCCAGCGCCAGGTGCTGCCTGGCTATTGTCTGCTGCTGCCGGACCCGGTGGTGCCGCATTTGAATGCGCTCGAGCGTGAGCAGCGCGACTTGTTTCTGTCCGAGCTCGGCTTGCTCGGCGAAGCGGTGCTGGCCGCGACCGGTGCGGTGCGAATCAATTACGCCATTTTCGGCAACGTGGAGCCCGCATTGCACGCTCACGTGCATCCACGTTATGCCGATGAGCCCGAAGCCATGCGCGCCAACAATCCCTGGGGCTACGACTGGCAGCAGGCGCCGGCATTCGACGCGCAGCTGCATGGCGCGCGGCGTGACTTAATTCGCCAGCACCTGGGCCGGCTCGGCGCCGCGCTATAATTCTCACTGGCAAATTCTCTCCGGCGCTTTTTTTCAAGGGGTTTCGTGCGGTGAGCGCGTGTGGACTGGCGCACACTGTCGCCGGTTGCTGACGGTTGGCGGTTTACAGGGTGAGGTTGCGAGGTAAACTCCCGGTCCTGGGGAGGATTTGCAGCTATGCACCACAATCATGCCGCACTGTCCTCGCGCCAGTTTCAGCGACACCCCCCATGCATCGGCATGCCACGAAGGGATGCGCTGCTCGGAAGCATTCAGGAAGAGTGAGTAGCTCGATATGCGGGTCAAGTCGAGCCTGGCCAGTTACGTTGCAGAACAGCTCGCGCCGCTCGGGCGAATTTCCAGTCGTGCGATTTTCGGCGGCGTCGGTGTGTTCATCGACGAGCGTCTGCTCGCCATCGTGATGGGCGACAAGCTTTATCTGCACACCGACAAGAGCAATCTGGACGATTATGTCGCGCGCGGCATGCCGCAGTTCAAGCCGTATCCGAACGCGTTCGACCTCACCACCGATCATCACGAAGTGCCCTCGGACGTCGTGCAGGACGCCGAGCAGCTGAAGATCTGGGGTGAGCGCGCGCTCACCGCCGCTATCGAATCGGCGCGCGCCAAACAGATGGCGGGCATCGAACGTTCGCGCCACATGAAACAGGCCAAGCGGCGCGAGAAAGAGAAGAAATAACCGGCGCTAGCTCCGAGTGAGCGCGACAAGTGCGGCCAGCGAGCGCACCGGTGCCGAGCACGTCACTCCGCGACATACATAAGCCGCGGTTTCATCCAGAGGCTTCTTGTCGGCGATCGCAGCCGGCAGCGCCGATGCGTCGGCGGGGATCGCGAATACCAGCCTTCGCGGCGCGTAGACGTTGGCGAGCGCATCGCGCCAGCTTTCAGCTTCTTGGGTTTCGCCGCGCACGAACACGATCTCCGGCGGCTCGAGATGTTCTTCCAAGGCCACGAGCAGCGCTGTGTGTGCATGAGGGTAGTGCTGCAAGGCAGGCCAAGCGGCTCGTAACGTCTTCGCCGCGGCATCCAGATATCTGGTCTCACCCAGCAGCAGCCCGAGCCGTGTGAGCACCTGCGCAGCGATGGCGTTGCCGGCGGGCAAAGCTTCGTCGCTGAACGAGCGGGATCGATGCATCAGCTGTTCGTGATCGTCGGCGGTGAAAAAGAAACCGCCCGACTCGCGATCCTCGAAGTGCGTGAGCAGCGCTTCGGCCAGCTCGGTCGCGAATTGCAGATCGTCGCTGCGCCAGCGGGTTTGCAGCAATTCCAGGACGCCGTCGAGCAGAAATGCGTAGTCGTCGAGATACGCGGCGAAGCGTGCGCGGCCGTCCTTGAACGCGGCCAGCAACCGACCGTCGCGCCAGCATTGCTGCCGAATGAAATCCACGGCTCGACTCGCCGCATCGGCCAGATCGGCGCGCCGAAGCGCACGAGCTGCGACCGCCAGCCCGCCGATCGCCAGACCGTTCCAGGACGTGAGCACCTTTTCGTCACGACCCGGCCACACGCGACGATTGCGAGCTTCGAGCAGAATCTGGCGCGCGCGAGCGATGCGCCGGTCCACTTCGGCCGGCTCGATGTGCAATTCCTGAGCGATCTCTTCCTCGGGACGAAACACATGCAGATGCCAGGCGATGTCTTCGAAGTTCGCGGGCCGATCCAGGCCGAAGCGACGGGAGAACACGGCGTAATCATCGGCATCGAGCAGTGTCGCCACTTCGTCCGGTTGCCACACGTAGAACCAGCCTTCGTGGCCTTCGGAGTCGGCATCGAGCGCCGACCAGAAACCGCCTTCGGGCGACTGCATGTCGCGAATCATCCAATCTGCCGTTGCGCCAGCGACGCGGCCGAACAAGGGCTCACCGGTGGCCAGCGCCGCATGCGCATAGATCCGCAGCAGCTGCCCGTTGTCGTACAGCATTTTCTCGAAGTGCGGGATCATCCAATACGCATCGACGCTGTACCGAGCGAAGCCGCCGCCCAGCTGATCGTAGATGCCGCCATCCGCCATGCGCTTGAGCGTGAGCGTGGCCATGAAGAGCGAATGCAGATCGGGCTCGTCCGCGCCTGCGGTCGCGCGCCATTGGCGCAACAGGAACTCGATATTGCTGGGATGAGGGAATTTCGGTGCGCCTCCGAAACCGCCGAATTGCTGATCGAACGCAGCGGCCAGTTGCTCGCGCGCGGCGCGAATCGGCGCCGTCGTCAGCGCCGTGTCGCCGGCGGCGGGCGGGGAGTGCAATTGATCGAAGGCCTGCTGCAAAGCTGCGCTTTGCTGGGCGATGTCGTCGCCGCGTTCGCGATAGAACTGCGCCACCCGCTGCAACAGATCGGTGAACGCGGGCAGCCCGTGGCGCGCTTCCTTGGGGAAGTAAGTGCCGCCGAAGAAAGGCCGCTGGTCGCGCGGGGAGAGAAACATCGTCAGGGGCCAGCCGCCGCCGCGCTGGGTCAGCATCTGTTGCGCAATCTGGTAGATGCGGTCCAGGTCGGGGCGCTCCTCGCGGTCCACCTTGATGTTCACGAACAGCTCGTTCATCACCGCCGCGCTGGCCGGATCCTCGAAGGACTCATGCGCCATGACGTGGCACCAGTGACAGGCCGAGTAGCCGATGGATAGCAAAATCGGCTTGTTTTCGCGGCGCGCGCGCTCCAGAGCCTCCTCGCCCCAGGGATACCAATCCACCGGGTTGGCGGCGTGCTGCAGCAGGTACGGGCTGGTTTCGTCCGCCAGTCGATTGCGGGGACGGTTGCGATGTGATGATTCGTGCATAGAATGCGCCCACTCTAAATGAACACCGCCCCCGACACACCGACTCCCCACGTTACGCCCGCCGAGCTGCCGGAGTTGCGCTTGAAGCGCGGCGAGGACCGTCGTCTGGCCGCTGGCCATATGTGGGTGTTTTCCAACGAAGTGGACACCGCGCGCACGCCGCTGACGGCTTTCAAGCCCGGCGCATTGTGCCGTGTCGTGTCCGACCGCGACCGCTTCCTGGGCTATGCCTATGTGAATCCGCACTCGCTGATCAGCGCGCGCATTCTCGGTCGCAACGCCAACTTCGCGCCCGACAAGTCGCTGCTCGTGCATCGCTTGCAGGTGGCGCAATCGCTGCGTCGCTCGCTGTATCAGCAGCCGTTCTATCGGCTGGTGTACGGCGAGTCCGATGGCTTGCCGGGCCTGGTGCTGGACCGATTCGGCGACGTGGTGGTCGGGCAGATCGCCACCGCCGGCATGGAAGCCCTGCGTCCGCAGATCGAGGCGGCCGTGAAAAAGGTCATCGATCCCGCGGCGCTGGTGTGGAAGAACGATGGCGGGGTGCGCGATCTGGAAGGCCTGCCGCATTACGTCGAGACGGCCATCGGCACCGCGCCGGAGTCGGTAGTGGTCGAAGAGGGCGCTGTCGGCTTCCAAGTGCCGCTCGGTGGCGGCCAGAAAACCGGCTGGTTCTTCGATCAGGCCGCCAATCGACTGGCGTTACGCAAATATGTCGGCGGTGCGCGCGTGCTCGACGTTTTCAGCTATGTCGGCGCCTGGGGCTTGGGTGCGCTGAAGGCGGGCGCCACCGAAGTCACGTGCGTCGATTCCTCCGCGACGGCCCTGGAGCTGTTACAGGCAAGCGCGGCCAGCAACGGTTTGAAGCCCGCGGTGATCAAAGGCGACGCGTTCGATGTCATGGAGCAGCTGCACGGCGAAGGGCGGCGCTTCGACGTCGTGGTGATCGATCCGCCGGCGTTCATCAAGCGCAAAAAGGATGTGCCCAAGGGCGAGGCGGCCTACAAGCGGCTCAATCAGCTCGCCATGCAGTTGCTGGACAGAGACGGCATCCTGGTGTCGTGTTCCTGCTCGTATCATCTGGAACCGGAGCACCTGCTCACCGCGATTCAGCGCGGCGCGCGGCATCTGGGCCGGTTTGCCCAAGTGGTGGAAGTCGGGGGCCAGGCGCCGGATCATCCGATTCATCCTGCGATCCCGGAAACGCGCTACCTGAAGGCCTATTTCTGCCGGGTCGTGACCGAATAACGGCCCGATCGACGGGCGGGTGAAACGATGGCATTGGTATACTCGCGCCGACAATGATTCCCTACCCCGCGATCGATCCGATCATTTTCTCGGTGGGCCCGCTGGCCGTGCGCTGGTATGGGCTCATGTATGTCATCGGCTTCGCCGCGGCATGGTGGCTGGCGCGGCGTCGGGCGGCGCGCCCGGATTCGAGCTGGCAGGCCACCGAAGTCGACGACCTGATTTTCTTTTCCGCCATCGGCGTGATCCTGGGCGGCCGCCTGGGCTGGATCCTGTTCTACGGCGGCGAACAGGTGCTCGCCGATCCGGTGGCCAGCATCCGCATCTGGGAAGGCGGCATGTCGTTCCACGGCGGTCTGATCGGGGTCCTGCTCGCGGTGCTGATTTTTGCGCGCCAGCGCGCACGTCGTTTCCCTGACGTGCTGGACTTTCTCGCTCCCTTGCCGGGCCTGGGCATTCTCGCCGGCCGCATCGGCAACTTCATCAATGGCGAGTTGTGGGGCAAGCCGACCGAGGCGCCCTGGGCTTTCATCGTCGACCCTGCGCCGCTTTATCCGGTGCAGCGGCTCGAGGCCGAGCGCCTGTGCGAGCGCTTCGGCGTCGATCCGTGCGTGTTACATGTGCATGCCTCGCAGCTCTACGAGGGATTGCTGGAAGGCTTACTGCTGTTCATCGTGCTGTGGCTGTTCACTCGCAAGCCACGGCCGCGCCTGGCGCCATCGGGTTTGTTCCTGATCCTATACGGCGTGTGCCGATTCATCGTGGAGTTCGTGCGGGTGCCGGACGAGAATCGCGGCTATCTGCTGTTCGACTGGGTGACCATGGGCCAGTTGCTGTCGCTGCCAATGATCGTGGTGGGGGCCATTCTGCTGGCCTGGGCTTATCGTCAGCAGCAGGCCAGCGGCAACTACGGCGCCAAGCAGCTCGCGACCGCGTCATGATTCAGTATCTGCAGCTGTTGCGGCAGATCCGTGAGCACGGGCTGCGCAAGACCGATCGCACCGGCACGGGCACGCTGTCCGTGTTCGGTCATCAGGCGCGCTTCGATCTGTCACAAGGCTTTCCGCTGGTGACCACCAAGAAGCTGCACCTGAAGTCCATCATTTACGAGTTGCTCTGGTTCCTGAAGGGCGACACCAATATCAAATATCTCAACGACCACGGCGTCTCGATCTGGGACGAGTGGGCCGATGAGCACGGCGAGCTGGGCCCCATCTACGGCAAGCAGTGGCGCTCCTGGCCGGGGCCGGACGGCAAGACCATCGATCAGATCAGCCGCACCCTGGATCTGATTCGCCGCAATCCCGATTCACGCCGCATCATCGTCAACGCCTGGAACGTGGGCGAGCTGGAGCAGATGTCGCTCACGCCGTGTCATGCGCTGTTTCAGTTCTGGGTGGGCGAGGGCAAGCTGTCCTGCCAGCTGTATCAACGCAGCGCCGACGTGTTCCTGGGCGTGCCGTTCAACATCGCCTCGTATGCGCTGCTGACGCACATGTTCGCTCAGCAATGCGATCTGGAGCCGGGCGAGTTCATCTGGACCGGCGGCGACTGCCACCTGTATCTGAATCATCTCGAGCAGGCCGACGAGCAGCTGAAGCGCCAGCCGTTCCCGCTGCCCAAACTCGCGATCAAGCGCAAGCCGCCCTCGATCTTCGAGTACGAGTACGAAGATTTTCAGATCCTCGACTACCAGGCGCATCCTTCCATCAAGGCTCCTATCGCGGTTTGACGGCCGTCTCAAGCTCACCTTTCATCCAACATGCCCAAGCAGAACCGTCGCACTCAGTCGCGCAACAAGACGCGCGCGCCCACTAAGTCCACTCGTACCTCCCAGCAGCGGGGCTCGCAAAAGAAGTCGGTGCGCAAAGCCGGCCGGCCAGTTCGCAGGAAGCGCGCCGTGTCCCTGGCGACTTCGCCGCTGGTCGAAGCGCGCGATTCGGCGATTCACGGTCGCGGCGTGTACGCGATCGCGCCGATCAAGAAAGGCACGCGGATCATCGAATATCTCGGCGAGCGCATTTCGCATGCCGAAGCGGACGAGCGCTATGAGCAGAAGGGCGACGACGACGGTCACACGTTCCTGTTCATCGCCAGCAACCGCACCGTGATCGACGCCGGCGTGAACGGCAACGACGCGCGCTTCATCAATCACAGCTGCAATCCCAATTGCGAGACGGTGATCGAGAACAGTCGCGTGTTCATCGACGCCATCCGCAACATCAAGCCGGGCGAGGAGCTGGGCTACGACTATCAGCTCACCTGGGAGAGCACCGACGATCCGGCCGAGCTGGCCTTGTATGCGTGCCGCTGCGGCGCCCGGAAATGTCGCGGCACCATGCTCGACAAGGAGCCGACCGACAAGCGCGAGGTCGAGAAGAAAAAGGCAAAAGCCAAGAAGAAGGCCCGCAAGTAACCCCCTGACCAGTCACCAGTCAGTCGTCACTTCCATGTTATCCATCATCGTCGCGGTGGCCGACAACGGCGTCATCGGCAGCGGCAATCAGCTGCCGTGGCGGCTGCCCGACGATCTGAAACGTTTCAA
Source organism: Steroidobacter gossypii (assembly GCF_016801985.1). Classification (GTDB taxonomy): domain Bacteria; phylum Pseudomonadota; class Gammaproteobacteria; order Steroidobacterales; family Steroidobacteraceae; genus Steroidobacter; species Steroidobacter gossypii. The sequence continues at coordinate 233,919 of NZ_JAEVLS010000008.1, forward strand.
AGCGCTGAGCCTGGGCAAGCCCATCGTGATGGGACGCAAGACCTTCGACTCCATCGGCCGGCCACTGCCCGGACGTTTGAACATCGTGATTTCGCGCCAGCCGGGCCTGCGGATTCCCGGTTGTCAGGTCGTGACCTCGATCGACGACGCACTGGTCGCGGCGCAGCCCGCGCCCGAGATCGTTATCGTGGGTGGCGCCGACATCTATCGACAGATCCTGCCGCGAGTGCAGACCATCCACCTCACCCGCGTGCACGCGACCGTCCAAGGCGACGTGTCGTTCCCCGAGTTGCCGTCCGAAGAGTGGCGCGAAGTCGCAAAGGAGTATCATCCCGCCGACGAGCGTCATGCCCACGCCTTCACCTTCAGCACGCTGGAGAGGATTCGCCCATGAAGACGCGTTACAACTGTGCGACTTGCCCGGGATATTGCTGCAGCCACTCACGCATCGCCATCAGCGAGTTCGATATCGCGCGGCTGGCCAAACATTTCGGCCTGTCGCACGAGGAGGCGAAGCGGAAGTTCACCTACAACTACAAGACCAAGGACGTCGACGAGCAGATCCTGCGTCACCAGAAGGATCATATCTACAAGACCATCTGCCGCTTCTTCGACCGCGACGAGCGGCGTTGCACGGTGTACGAAGCGCGGCCGAATGTTTGTCGCAAGTATCCGTATGGCAATCGCTGCGGATATGCCGAGTTCCTGAAGTTCGAACGCGAGCACCAGGGCGACGACGAGTTCATCCCCTCGGCATGAGATGCGGCTGAACAAGTACATCAGCGAGACCGGACTGTGCTCGCGGCGTGAGGCCGATGCACGAATCGAAGCGGGGCGGGTCACGATCAACGGAGTGGTCGCAACCCTCGGCACGCAGGTCAAGGAAGGCGACGTGGTTTGCGTCGACGGTCAGCCGGTCGGCGGTGAGCAGAAACACGTCTACATCGCGCTCAACAAGCCGGTCGGGGTGATCTGCACCACCGACCGCGAGATCCCCGGCAACATCACCGATTTTGTCGGCTACCCCGAGCGCATCTTTCCGATCGGCCGGCTGGACAAGGAGTCCGAAGGCCTGATCCTGCTGACCAACAACGGCGATATCGTCAACGAGATCCTGCGGGTCGAAAACGCGCACGAGAAGGAATATGTCGTGACGGTCGATCGGCCGGTCACGGAGATCTTCTTAAACGGCATGGCGAGCGGGGTGCGCATCCTCGGCACCGTGACCCGGCCCTGCAAAGTAAAACGGATCGGGCCGGCCACGTTTCGCATCATCCTGACCCAGGGATTGAACCGCCAGATCCGCCGCATGTGCTCGTTCTTCGGCTACAAAGTGTTGCGCCTGCAACGCGTGCGCATCATCAATTTGACATTGGACGGTCTGAAAGTGGGGCAGTGGCGCGAACTGCAGGACCGCGAAGTGCGCGCTTTGCTGCCCCACAAGCCTGGATTCAACTTCTAGCGGGCCGCTCGTCGGGCAGCTTGCCGGGGTCGCTGGACGCTGGCGGCAGCGCCACAGTAGGCTTTCGCCGTGGACTCCGACTACGAAGTACAAACCCGGGTGACGGGGCTGGACGAGCTGCGAGTCAGGCGCCCTGGCCAGGCGTGCCTGGTCGTCATCCATGCGCCGGTGCAAGCCGACTTGGGGCGACGTTATGTCCTCGACAGATCCACCACCACGGTGGGGCGCGGTCGGGACAATGACATTGTATTACCGAGCGACTGTGTGTCCCGCCGTCACGCCCGCCTCGAACAGCGCGCCGGCCAGCTGTTCGTGGTGGATCTTGCGTCCACCAACGGCACCTTCGTCAACGACGACGAGCATTCGGTGCGCGAGCGCCAGCTGCAGCGGGGCGACCGCCTGAAAATCGGCGATACCATTTTCAAATATCTGTCGGGCTCGGACATCGAGCTGCAATATCACGAGATCATTCATCGCATGACCGTCACCGACGGTCTGACCGATCTGGCCAATCGCAAGCTGCTCGATTCGGTGCTGGAAGAGGAGATCCCGCGAGCGCGCCGCCACGGCCGGGATCTGTCGCTGCTGATGCTCGACATCGATCATTTCAAGAGCATCAACGACACGCACGGCCATCTCACCGGCGACTCGGTGCTGCGCGGCCTGGCCAGCATCCTGCAGCGTCGGCTGCGGCCCGGCGATCGGATCGGCCGCTATGGCGGCGAAGAATTCTGCGTCATCCTGCCTGAAACCTCTCTGCACAATGCCGCGAAGATAGGCGAGGACCTGCGGTCTCTGGTCGAGGCGCATGCGTTCGTCGCCGAGGACAAACACATTCAGGTCACCATTTCGGTGGGCGCCGGCGCGTTGCACGACGGCATGACCCTGGCCGATCTGTATCGAACCGCGGACGAGATGCTCTACAAGGCGAAGCGGACCGGAAGAAACAAAGTCTGCGCTTGAGCTCCGGTCCGCGCGGCCGTCATTCCACGGTCACCGACTTTGCCAGATTGCGCGGCTGGTCGATGTTTCTGTCCTTGGCCAACGCCACGTGATACGCGAGCAGTTGCAAGGGAATATTCATCAGCAGCGGGTCCAGCTCGGGCTCGGATTTGGGGACCTCGATCATGCCATTGACGGGAACCGGCAGCGGTTCGCCGCGATGGGTGATGGCGTAGATCGGGCCGCTGCGGGCGCGGATTTCTTCCAGGGTCGAGACATTCTTCGGGAACAGATCGTCGCGAGGCATGATGACCACAGTCGGTGTCGTCGGGCTGATGAGCGCCAGCGGGCCGTGTTTGAGCTCGGAGGCCGGATAGGCCTCGGCGTGCAGATAGCTGATCTCTTTGAGCTTCAATGCCCCTTCCATGGCGATCGGATAGCCCGAGGCGCGACCGACGAAATAAGCGTTGTCGTGCGGGGCCAGTTCGCAGGCGATTCTGGCGATGTGCGGCTCCATCGCGAGGATTTCTTCCACCTGCGCCGGCAGGGCTTCGAGCGCTTTGAGCAGTCGTGCGCCATGCGCCGTCGACATGTCTCGAATGCGGCCGAGATGGATGGCCAGCAGGGCAAACGCCACTGCAGTGGACGTGAACGTCTTGGTGGAAACGACGGCGATCTCAGGGCCGGCGTGCAAATAAATTCCGCGACCGCACTCGCGCGCGATCATGCTGCCCACGGCGTTGACGATGCCGAGCACGCGACCGCCTTTACGCTTCACTTCTCGCACGGCGGCGAGCGTGTCGAATGTTTCGCCCGATTGGCTGACCGCGATGTACAGCGTGTCCTGCTCGATCACCGGATTGCGATAACGGAATTCCGATGCGGGCTCCGCATTTGCCGGCACGCGAGCCATTTGTTCGATCAGGTGCGCGCCGACACATCCGGCAATGTAGGCCGAGCCGCAGCCAAGGATCTTCACGCGGCGGATTTCCAGTAGCTCGCGCGCTGCCATTTCCAGGCCGCCGATATGCGTTGTCTGGAAGCGCGTCTCGAGTCGGCCGCTCAAGGTGCGGCGGATGGACTCGGGCTGTTCGGCGATCTCCTTGCGCATGAAATGCGAATAGCCTTCCTTGTCGAAGGATTGGTCGGTCCATGGAATCGTCGAGGGCGTCTTGGCGGTGGCGCCGCCGTCGAGCGTGGAGGTTTCGAAACCGTCGGCGCGAATGACCGCGATCTCACCGTCATCCAGATGCACGACGCTCTGGGTGTGACGCACGAGCGCCGATGGATCGGACGCAACAAACATTTCACGTTCGCCGATGCCGAGCACGACCGGGCTGCCGTTGCGTGCGACTACGATGATTTCAGGCCGCTCGGCGTCGAGCACGGCGAGACCATACGTTCCTGTGACGTGCCGCAGGGCTCCGCGAACCCGGTCTTCCAGGGTGTCGGCGGACACGGTCGCGATCAAATGAGCCAGCACTTCGGAATCGGTTTCGGAGCGGAATGTCACGCCACTGGCTTCCAGCTTGGCGCGCAGCTGAGCCGCGTTCTCGACGATGCCGTTGTGAACGACAGCAAAACGTTCGCTGCCGTCCGTATGAGGATGCGCGTTACGGTCGCTGGGTTCGCCGTGTGTCGCCCAGCGGGTGTGCGCGATGCCGGTGCTTCCTTTCAAGCGTTCGGGCAGGGAACGTTCCAGGTCGCGGACCTTGCCCTTGCTTTTGTAGATGCTGAGCTTGTCGTTGCGTGCGCAGGCGATCCCGGCTGAATCGTAGCCGCGATATTCGAGTCGCCGCAGACCTTCCACGAGAATCGGCGCCGCTTCACGCTTGCCGATGTAACCGACGATGCCGCACATGATGAATTTTCCCAACCAGCCTTCAGCCGTAAATGATTCTGCGGATCTGGCGCTCGCTGTACTCGGGCGCCCGAAAGCGTCGGCCCGCCAGTTCTTCGCTGATCTGCAGATAGATGGCCCGGTTCGAAAGGCCCTGCGCTTGCAGGGCGAGATGGCGGCGGCGCACGAACTCTTCCGGCGCTTCGCTCATGAACGCCAGGACCTCGTTCACCAGCCGGGCCGCCTCCTGAGGTGAAAGACGGCTGGAGCGGGCCAGATACTCGACCAGCTCTCCCATTTCTTCCTGCGCTCCCTTCGATACCGATGCGGAGTGGGAGTCTGCCGACTGGTGGGTCATTTACCAATCATCCTGCCCGATTTCGGGCAAGGATAGCGCGATTTCGACCGCTGCAGCCATGCCAGGGCTGACGAGTTCATCCGCCTGCGCCGGGAGCTTCAGGCGGCATCCCGTCAGGGATTCCAGCCTCACTTCCCGAAGATCACGAGGTGCTGCAAAGGCAGGCTGCGCACCGTTTTCTGGTGCCGGAAACCGGCAGCCGTCAGCTCACGGATGATCTGCCGCTCCGTCATCTTGTGAACCGGCTTGATCATGACCTTCGGATCCTCCGCCCGGTACTCGATCAGCGCGACCCGCCCGCCCGGTTTGAGCGCCGCGCGCACCTTGGTCATCGTTTCGAGGGGGAATTCCAGCTCGTGATACACATCGACCATGAACAGCAGGTCGACACTGTTGGGCTCGAGATTCGGATCGCTGGGCGTACCGAGCACGGTCGTCACATTGTCGACGCCGCCACGCCGTGCCCGTTCGGAAATGATCCGAAGCATGCGCGGCTCCACATCGATGGCGAGCACACGTCCTTTCTGACCCACCAAGGGCGCGATCCGAAAGCTGTAATAACCGGAGCCCGCGCCCAGATCGGCAATGGTCTGACCCGCTTTGATCTCCAGCGCATCGATGACCAGCTGCGGACGTTCCTCCGCCTCGCGCTCGGGCCGTTCCAGCCACGTTGCGCCAGCGGGCCCCATGACATGCGCGATTTCACGGCCCAAATAAAATTTCCCGATGCCGTCCGGATCGTGTTCAACGCGGGTTTCGTAAGGCGCAGCTTGGGCAAAGACGCTGCTGCCAGAACAAAGCAGCAGTGCAACGAGCAACGCCTGTGTCAGCCGTCGTTGCGACTCAGATACAAATAGATGTAGCTGGTGACGAACAGCACACAGACGCTGCAGGCGAAGATGATGCCCCAGCCGGCCGCAATGATGGCGAACACGTTGAGCGAGCCGGTCGAGCCAGCCGCCTGGGCCGACATCGATCCGAAGACCGAAGTAATCGCGAATGCGGTGACGCAACTGAACGTCCATTTCATCAGATAGCCGGGCAGGTAGATTCGCATACTGCGGTTGTGCCGGTAAGCGGCCGCCCGCGTCAGTCGATCGCCGCGGCTGGCATCCTTGAACAGCCAGAACGGCCACAGGTAGCGGAACAGCACCAACGACAACGGCATGTCGAGGTAGTGCGAGGTGAAAGCTGCACCAGAAGAGCGCGGCGTCATCGTCGGTTACCCGGTCATGTTTTCAGGGCGTCGCCTGTGTGGCGCTCGCCTCAGAATAGATGTCTCCAGCCGGGCGATGGTTCCGTTCGTGGTCGGAAGACTCACCGAAAGTGGCCAGTCGATCGCTAGTGCGGCCGGACGCTCGCCGGCGTCCAGCGTACGCTCAACAGACCCATGCGATTGAAACGATAGCGTTGCTCCAGCCAGCCGAGGCCGAACAAGGTCAGTGCGTCGCTGTAGCCGCTCTGATTGTTCTGCAGGGAGCCTTCTGCCGCGCGCTGACGATGCATTTGCAGGGCGGCGGATTTGCGCGCGTTTGCCAGCATCGGCAGCAGCGCAGCCGAGAATCCAGGAGGACCATCGCCACGCATGCTCAAGGTCTCAGTGTCGATGATTTCGACCGGGACGCTGCGCTCGGATGCGTGCTCCACCATCGGCTGCAGCGCGCTCGTCAGCTTGTCACGCGCAGGGTCTGACGCCGGCAGCATGCCTGCCCACAAGTAAACGCGAATGGCGTCGTGGCTGCCAGCGCCCTGGCTAAGTCGATCGGCGGTGAAGCCGTTGCGAGTGAATTCGATCCAGTCGGCGGCGAATCCCTTGGGCGCCGAGGCGAGAATGATCTGCTCGGAGCTGGTTGCGATGTCGTTCCACAACGGTTCCTTGGTTTGGCGCGCCAGGCCTCGCAACAGCGACAGACTCAGATAACCTGGATTCAGGCGCCAGCCATCCTCGCTGACGAAACCCTGCGGACCAGGCAGCAGGACGGTGCCGAGGTTTGGAATGCCTGCGGTTTCCTTGCCGAGAATGTTCCTTGCGATTTCAGCGCCAAGGTTGGCGTAGCGTATTTCATTCCAGAGTCGGGCGGCTTCGCCGAGCGAGAAGGCGAGCCACAGGTCGGCGTCGGAAGCTGGGTTGCTGTCCAACACACGCCACGCGCCGTCGTCCGCGCGGCCCCATTTCCGGGCCGGCAACAGCTTGTCGAGTTTGTTCTCGGCCAGATTGTCGTGGGTCCAGCGCAGGATCAGGTCGAAGGCCTTGCGATCGTTGGCGACCAGCGCGAAGAACAGGGCGTACGACTGGCCTTCCGATGTGGTGATCTGCGCATCCGTGCTGGCATCGATGACGCGGCCGTCGTCGCTCAAGTACAGCAGTTTGAACCGCTGCCAGGCAGGCCACGTTTCGCATTTCACGCCAGCGCCCAGCGCGCTATCGGTCATCATCATCGAAGTGCTTGGCATCAACGCTCCCAGGCCCTCCCGATCTCTCGGGACGACCTTAGGTGCTGCGCAAGCGCTTGCCAATCCGTGGGAAATCGTAGAGGCGGGGGCGCGAGTTCGCGTTGTCCTTACAACTTCAGTGTGCCCCGAGCGATCTCGACCACGTCGCCGCTGACAAAAATCCGGCGTTGAGCATCCACGTCGAGAAACAGACTCGAGGGCCGCGAGACGTATTCGCCTTGTGAGATCTGCAACTGACAAGGCAGGGGCTGACCGGTGGCGATCCACCAGCCGCCGAAATTGGCCGTGGCCGAACCGGTGGCCGGGTCTTCGAGAATCGCCGCGCCATCCGGGAAGAAGAAGCGGGCCAGCGTGCGGCCGTTGGCCGGCGGCGCGAAGATATACGCCATGCTATGACCTTCTTCACTCCGCACGTTCGCGAACGCCTCGGGTTGCGGTCTGGCGCGACGAACGGCGTCTTCGCTTTTGAGTGGAATGACGAGCTGTTCTTTCCCGGCCTTGACCCAGAGCGGGCGCTCGCCGATGTCATCGGCTTGGAGGCCCAGCATGTGCGCCAGAGTCTCACGCGACGCTTCACATTCGCGCCAGGTCGGTTCGTTCGCTTGCAGCGTCCAGCGATCGCCCTTCGCCCTCACCGGAATGACGCCAGCTTTCATTTGCAGCTTCAACTCGTCACCACCCAGTCCCATTGCTCGACACACGAACGCTGTTCCCAGCGTCGGATGCCCCGCAAAGGGCATCTCGTAACTCGGCGTAAAGATCCGCACATGCGCATTCGCGCCGCTTGCCGGCAGGATGAAAGTCGTCTCCGACAAATTGAACTGCCGCGCCAGCGCCTGCATGGTCTGCGTGTCGAGCTCGCTTGCCTCCTCGAACACGCACAGCGGGTTTCCAGTGAGTGTGCCGCCGTTGAAGGTGAAGACGTTGACGATACGAAAGCTTAGCGCGGACATGATTCGATCTCTGACGTGGTGCTGCCGTTGTAAAGGCGCCGGCCGCGGAGGTAAATGCACAGTCCGGCATCTGATCGCCGGCACAGATTGCACCCCGCGCTGATTCAGGCCGGCAGGGGAGTTAGGCGGGCCTCGATGAGGCGGGCGGCTAATTCGTAGTCCACCGCGGCGAGCGTGTCCGCGCTCGCGGTCAACGCAACCAGAATCTCGTGCTGAATGCGACCGCGTTCATAAGCGAGCGCATAGGGAATATCGTCCCGGAACATCACCATTGAATAGCGGGGCACGAAGCGATCGGGGTGGCGGCGTTCGAGTTCGAGGGATAGCGCTTTGTGCAGATGGAATTTGGGATCCCGAACGGTATCCCGCATTTCTAGGTAGTTCTCGATGGCCATGTCCGCGATCGCATTGGTGTTCGGGCGTCGGGACGTTTCGAACTGGCGGAAGCTGAGTGACCAATCGGCGCTGTCGGCCAATAAAGCATCGAGCTCGCGACAATCTTCGAAGCAACAGTTCATGCCCTGACCGTGGAACGGCGTGATGGCATGCGCCGCGTCGCCGACCAGCAGCAGTTGCTCATCGAGCGACCAGCGCTCGGAGCGAACCGTGCCCATGATCCCGGTGGGATGTGACAGGAACTCCGTGGCGAGGTCCGGCATCAGCTTCTGAACATCCGGGAAATGCTTGGCGAAGAAGACATCGATGCTGCCCGGTGTGGTGAGCGTCTCGAAGCTCTCCGGCCCGTTGAGCGCCAGGAACAATGTCACGGTGAAGCTGCCATCGATGTTGGGTAGCGCGATGAGCATGAATCCGCCGCGAGGCCAGATATGCAACGCGTGCTTGTCGATGCGCGGACGGCCGTCGGGAAACGGCGGCAACGTCAGTTCTTTGTAACCATGCTTCAGCAGGTCTTCGGTACAAACAACCCCGAGCTGCTCGACCATGGATCGACGCAATACCGACCCGGCGCCATCGGTCGCGAAAACCCGCCGCATGGCGACCTCGTGCGTCTCGCCCGACCGATTCTCATCCTTGAAGGTCACGCGCTCACGCGAGAAGTCCGCTCCAACCGCAGGATGACGAAACAACAACTCCACGCCAGCCTGTTCCGCCGCATCGAGCAGAATGCAATTCAGCCCAGGCCGCGACACGGAATAGATGACTTCGTCCGGCCGCTGGCCGTAAGGAACAAACGTCAGCGCGCCATTCAGATCGTGCAACATGCGGCCGGGCAGAGGCACCAGCTCCGTCTGCACGCGCTCCATGACGCCCGCCAGTTCCAGCGCACGAATACCCCGCGCCGCGAGCGCCAGATTGATGGAGCGGCCTGCGTCGATCTGGACTCGTCGCATGTCGTCCTGCCGCTCGTACAAGCGCACGCGATGGCCGCGACGGGCCATGAGAATGGCGAGCAACGTGCCCGAAAGCCCTGCGCCGACGATGGTGATGGGCTGGTCGTGTGTGTCACTACTCATTGCAGCGCTCGCTCCAGCGCGGCGACAAATTCCCAAACGTCGACGAATGAATTGTAGAGCGGCACAGGCGCGACTCGAATGATGTCCGGCTCGCGCCAGTCGCAGAAAACACCGGCCGCAGCAAGTGAATCGAACACCGCGCGTGCTTCGGCCGCCGAGCGATGTAACCGAATAGAAAGCTGGCACCCACGCGCCTCTGGATCGGTCGGCGTAATGACATTCAGCGCATGCGACAATCGAGCTTGCAACTGGCTTTCAAGATAAGCCGTGAGCCGCAGCGATTTCTCTCGCAACCGATCCATGCCCGCGGTATCGAATAACGGCAGCGACGCCAGCAGCGGCGCGGCAGCGAGAATCGGCGGATTCGACAGCTGCCAGCCTTCGGCTCCGGCAATAGGTTGAAACTGCGACGGCATCTGAAATCGACTGCTCTTGTCGTGCCCCCACCAGCCCGCGAAGCGGGGCAGGTCCACCGCATGCGCATGACGCTCGTGCACGAAACATCCGCCGATCGCACCCGGTCCAGCGTTCAGATATTTGTAACTGCACCACACGGCGAAATCCACGTCCCAGTCATGTAGCCGCAGCGGAACGTTGCCCATGGCATGCGCCAGATCGAATCCGACAACGCATCCCTGCCGGCGCGCGCAGCGTGTGATCGCTTCGAGGTCGAAGCGTTGGCCCGTGAGGTATTGCACTCCGGGCAACATCACGGTTGCGATGCGCTGGCCTTCGCGTTCGATGAGCGCGCAAATGTCCTCGGTGCGAAGCACGTCCTCACCCGAGCGAGGAGCGATCTCAATCAGCGCAGTGTCAGGATCGAAGCCGTGATAACGGATCTGAGAAGCCACCGCGTACTGATCCGACGAGAACGCCCGCTGCTCGATCAAGATCGCTTCACGGCCGGCACGAGGGCGATAGAAACTGGCGAACATGAGATGCAAGTTCACGGTCAGCGAGTTCATCGCGACCACTTCCAGTGGCTGCGCGCCTGCGAGCTTCGCAAGCGAGCTCGTCAATTGTTCGTGGTAAGGCAGCCACGGGCGCGACGACGCGAAGTGGCCTTCCACAGCGAGATCCTCCCAATGCTCGAGTTCCTCGTTGAGTACGCGAGCGACGCCTCGAGGCTGCAAGCCAAGCGAGTGGCCGCACAGATAGATACTGTCGCCGCCGCCCGAGCGCTTCGGAATGAAAAACTCGGCTCGCAGCGGCGCCAGTGAATCGGCAGCATCCTGCGCTACCGCGAAGGAGCGCTCGACGGAAACGTTCATGCGGGTGACAGTGGCAACAGAATAGGTCGGCTGGGAGCGGCGTCGATCATGAAGGGCGCGACTTGCAGGTTGAGCAGATACGCGCCGTCCGGAACGGAGTTGTCGATGTAGGCCATCTCGGTAATGGTTGCGTGCTTGCGAGCGACCGTCTCGGCTGACGTGCTTGCAGGCGGCATGCCCCAGAAAATCCGATGCGCAGCGAGCTTACCGCCGTCCTGAGCGCGATCGACGGACGGCATATCGACCACCAATGTATCGATGCCTTGCTCGACGACGTAGCTCATCGCGTCGGTGCTGAAATATGCCGGTGGCGCGCCCTCATCGTAATTTCGCGTGAGCTTGGACGAATCGTTCGGCAGCGTTCTTACGACCAGCGCCTGATACTCGGCCAGTGTCGCCGTGCCGATTGCGGCACGCAAAGCCGCCAGCGAGATGACATGATCGCCTGGAATCTCCGCCGAGCGCTCCGGCGTGACGGAAATCAACAATGCGGCGCTCAAGTGCCATAACGCCAGATCGCGCACACTCAAACGTTCCCGAGTGATGTGGCCAACGCACTCGGTATGGGTGCCATTGCAATGAGGCGCCAACGTGTGAATCGAACAGTTGCAGCTGCCGCCGTGACGAACGTCGCCAACGAACGTGCCTGCAGTTATGGCAGTGGCCGTGGCGGGAGGTGCGCCGAAGAATGTGGGCTGCGCTCCATCGAAGCGCAGCGGAATGGAGATATCGTAGCCCTGAGCCGCGACGTGCCAACGCCGACCGGCGATTTCGACGGCGAGCGCACTGGCGGCGGCGGGGAGAGAGTCGCGCATCGAACCACGCGGGTCAGCGTTTATGAGCGACGGCGCCGCAAGCCTGACAGGTGCGCATCTCCAACGAGTTGTAGAAGCGTTCGAACACTGGCGGCAGCTGCTTTTCGATGTCGCTGACATGCAAATATTCGGCGTGCAGCGGATACGAGCAATGCTCGCAGAACCACAGGAAGCCGTCCTGCTCGTCGGGCCGCCGCTTGCGCTCGATCACCAGGCCCACCGTGTTGGCGTAGCGCTGCGGCGAGTGCGGCACGCGCGGCGGCAATAGCAGGATCTCGCCTTCCCGAATCGGGATGTCCACGCGGGCGCCGTCCTGCATGGTGCGCAGGGTCATGTCGCCTTCCAGCTGATAGAAGAATTCCTCGCCCGGATCCTCGTGATAGTCGCTGCGCGAGTTCGGGCCGCCGACCACCATGATGATGAACTCGGAATCGCGAAACACCAGGCGATTGTTGACCGGTGGCTTGAGGTATTCGCGATGCCGGTCGATCCAGTCGCGAAAATTGAAGGCTTTGAGCGGGCTCATGCAGGTTCTCCGCGGGCCGCGCCAGTATACAGCCTGTCGCCGGACGGCACAGACGTATGGCTTGCGTCCACGGCCGCTACGGACCATCCTTACCGCTGTTGCGGAGGACACCGCTCATGACGCGTCAAAGCGCAGGTTCAGCGTCGCTATTGTGGCTGACGCTGCTGTTCAGCGTGCCCGCGGCCGGAGTGGCCGAGCCGGGTGCGCCCCAGCCGGCAGCCAGCACGGCGGAGCCGGTGCAGGCGATCTGGAAGCACCAGGAAATCACCTTCCATTTCCAAAGCTTCAGGATCTTCTACACGTGCACCGGGCTGGAGAGCAAGGTCGAGAACATCATGCGTGCGCTGGGAGTGCATGCAGAGGTGAGGGTGCGCTCGGCCGACTGCCCCTCATCCATCGCGCGCATGCCTCGCGTGGTGATGCGTGTGGTGTCGCCCGTCGAAGCTACCCCCGAAGCGCTGGCCGAGCGCGACAAGAACAAGAGCGTGCGCGAGCTGGTCGAGCGGGTGCGAGGTAAGAGCGATCATCGGTTCGACAGTCTGGAACAATTTCCGGCGGAATGGCGCCAACTCTCGTTGTCGCGCGGCCGCTTGAACCTGCAGGAAGGCGATTGCGAGCTGGTCGAGCAGATCAGGAAAAAAGTGCTGCCCAAGCTGGCGGTGCGCGTAGTCAAGGACGACGTGCTGTGCAACCCACATCAGGCGACGCTGGGTCAGCCGCGGCTCGAAGTAGAGGCGCTGATGGAAATGCCCAAACCGGATGACAAGCCTGGTGCGAGCCCACCGGGCGCGTGAAGGATTGGCGGGCTTACTCGCTGCCGACGCTGAGTCCGGAAGAAGAGCAGGGCATGAACACCGGTTCGGCGGGTTGATCGAGCCGCACGGCGCAAAGTTTCTCGCCCCATACGCAGCCGGTATCGATGGCGAGCACGCCGTCGCTGTCGTGGTATCCGAGCGCCGACCAGTGGCCGCAGACGATGCGAGCCGAGCGTGAGCGCCGCTCCGGCACTCGGAACCAGGGCATCAGGCCCGCTGGGGCCTCGCCGATCTCACCTTTGAATTTCAGATCCAGCTGGCCGTCGGCGCGACAGTAACGCAGCCGTGTGAGACAGTTGGTGATGAAGCGCAGCCGATCGACGCCTCGCAAATCTTCCGACCAGCGATCGGGCTTGTCGCCATACATGTGCGCGAACAGTTGTCGGCAGGCCGTATCGTCGCGCAATGTTTCTTCGAGCTCGCGCGCGCAGGCCTGGGCCGTGGCGAGATCCCACTGCGGCGGCAATCCGGCATGGACCATCGTGTAGCCAAGTGCGGCGTCGTGATGAAGCATGGGTCGGTGCCGCAACCAGTGCATCAGCTCCTCGCGATCCGGTGCGGCCAGCACTTCCTGCAGCGTGTCCTTGGATTTGATGCGCTCGTTGGGCGACAGCGTCAGCGCCAGCAAATGCAAATCGTGATTGCCCAGCACGGTGATGGCGGCAGAGCCCATCGCCTTCACACGCCGCAGGACGTCGAGTGAGCGCGGCCCGCGATTGACCAGATCGCCGACCAGCCACAGCGTGTCGCGTGACGGCGAGAAATTGAGCCGGGTCAGCAGCTGCCCGAATTCCTGGTCGCAGCCCTGAATGTCACCTATTGCGTAGACGGCCATGGTGGAAGGCCGCGATCGATCAGTGCAGCAGCCCTGGCATTGCCAAGGTGAACGGTGCGATCGGCGCATCGAAGTGCGCGCCGTCATCGGCCAACATCTGATAACTGCCCTGCATGGCGCCCACCGGCGTTTCCAGCACCGCACCGCTGGAATAACGGAAGCCCTGGCCGGGCAGCAGATAGGGCTGCTCGCCCACCACGCCTTCGCCGCGAACTTCTTTCACTTTGCCGTTGGCGTCGGTGATCACCCAGTGACGCGTCAGCAGCCTCGCCGGCACCTGGCCTTCGTTACGAATGGTGATGGTGTAGGAAAAGGCATAGTGCCCTTCGTCCGGCTTGGACTGTTCGCCGACATAGTTGGCGCTCACGTCGACACGGATCTTGTGAACCGGACCGGACGCAGGCTCCGCCGCCTCGCCAATTGGATGGCTGGAGGAGGGGGAGGAAGCGCGACCTTTGGGGGGCGTGGTGTCTGTCATATCCGGATGACTGGCTGGGGCCCGCACAATTCTAGCAGTGTCATGCCGGGCATGGACGGCCCAATGCAGCGAGCACAAGGAGAGGTGCAGGAACTGCCACGCGGATGTTGCCGGAAAAATGGCGCCGCCGGGTGCGTGGACCAACCGGATATGCAGTCATTGGCCCACGCAGGAAATCTTATGTCGACTGCACGTGCGGTCATTCGTGCTAATGCAGCCGCACCGCCAGCACGTCGCAAGGTGCGGCATGCAGGATCGTGTCTTCGGTGAAGTTGAGCAGAATGGCAAGGCCGTGCCGCTCGCGACTGCCGAGCACGATCAGGTCGGCATGCAGACGCTGCGCGGCTCGGATGATTTCGGTCTTGATGCCGCCGGTTTCCACCAGCTGCCGGCTATTCGACAGCGACAGCTTTTGCGCCAGCTCCGCCAGACGCGTCTTGGCCCGCTCCACCAGTTCGCCTTCGATCTGCACCGTTGGCAGCAGCGCCTCGCCCATCGGTTCGACCGGGACGTATTCCACGACGTGCAGCAGCGTGATCTGGGACTGGTAGCAGGCCGCGATGGCCTTGGCTCGCTCGCCGACGAGCTGGCTGTCCTCGGACAGATCGACCACCAGCAGAATGTTCTTGTAGTCGCGCATTGCCGTCCCCTCTGATCCGCTGCGAAGGATGCAGGCCGATTCTGCACCAAAGCCGCGGACTCAGAACAGAGCGATCACTCCGCGGGGCCATCCGGCGCGGCGTGCGATTTGGCCGCGAGCCGCTGGCTGAGCGCGATGAATTCAGCAGGCGACAGCACTTCGGCGCGTAGTCCCGGATCGATCCCGGCCGCGACGATGTCCTCGGTGTCGAGCAGCGGCTTCAGCGCGTTTCGCAGTGTTTTGCGGCGCTGCTGAAAGGCGGCCGCCACTACGGTGGCGAACTGACGGGGCTCGCCGATCTGCAACGGGGTCTCGTGCGGTGTCAGTCTGACGACAGTGGAGACGACTTTGGGGGGCGGCCGGAAGGCGCCCGGCCCGATGTCGAACAACGGTTCCACGCGCACCCAGGGCGCCAGCATCACCGTCAGCCGGCCGTAATGCTCCGAGCCGGGCGCCGCCGCCATGCGATCCACCACCTCTTTTTGCAGCATGAAGTGCATGTCGAGGATGAGCGCACGCTGTTCGATCAGATGAAACAGCAGCGGCGTGGAGATGTTGTAGGGCAGGTTGCCGACCAGGCGCAGCCGTTCAGACTTCGGCCCGGCTTCATATATATGTGCGAACGAGAACTCCAGCACGTCGGCCGAATGGATCTGCAGGCGGGGGTCGTCGCTCGTGATGTCCCGCAGGTGACGGATCGCGTCCCGATCGATTTCCACGGCGTGCAATTCATTCAGCCGGGCCAGCAGCGGTATGGTGAGCGCGCCCAGGCCGGGCCCGATCTCGACCATGCGATCCTGCGGCTGTGGCGCGATGGCGGCGACGATGCGGCCGATCACCCCCGGGTCATGCAGGAAGTGCTGGCCGAATCGCTTGCGAGGTTGGTGCATGGGTCATTCGTAACGCCATCTGCATTGCGGTGGCGAGGCTGCTGGCATCGGCCTGGCCGGAACCAGCCAGTGATAAAGCGGTGCCGTGGTCGACGGAAGTGCGCACGATGGGCAGGCCGAGCGTGATGTTCACGCAGTCGCCGAAGCCGGCGAACTTGATCACAGGCAAGCCCTGGTCATGAAACATCGCGAGCACGGCGTCGGCCTGTTGCAGCATGTGGGGGGTGAAAGCAGTGTCCGCCGGCGCGGGGCCGATCAGCTGCAAGCCTTGCTGGCGCAGTCGCTCCAGGGTCGGAGCGATCACTTCGATTTCTTCGCGGCCCAGATGGCCCGACTCGCCGGCGTGAGGATTCAGGCCGCACACCAGGATGCGCGGCGCCGGGATGTCGAAGCGAGTGCGCAGATCGTGATCAATGATGCGAATGACGCGACTCAGTAACTCGTCGGTGATCGCAGCGCTCACGTCCTGCAGCGGCAGATGAGTCGTGGCCAACGCGACGCGCAGCGTCTCGGTCGCCAGCATCATGACGGGGTAGGAACCGCCGGTGTGCTCGGCCAGATATTCGGTGTGACCGGAGAACGGCACGCCGGCGTCGTTGATGACGCTCTTTTGTACCGGCGCCGTGACCATCGCGTCGAACTCGCCGGTGAGACAGCCCTGCGCGGCGGCGTCGAGCAGATTCAGCACATAGTGAGCGTTGGCTACGTTGAGCTTGCCGGGCTCGACGGGCTCGGCGGTAGGAACGTGCAACACGCGGAGCGTGCCCGGCTGATGAGCGGGGCAAATGGTGCTGCTGACGTACGGTAACAGTCGGATGTTCAGCCGAAGCTGCTGCGCGCGTTGCTTCAGCAGCTCGATATCGGCCGCCACCACCACATCGCAGGGCCACTCGCGCCCGGCGATCGCAAGACACAGATCCGGCCCGATGCCCGCAGGTTCACCCGAAGTGACGATGAGCCTGGGGATTCTCACATTCTGTAGTCGACGAACGCTTCGTCGCGCAGCCGGCGCAGCCACAGCTCGGTTTCTTCTTCGGCCTTGGCTTCACGCAGCTCGGCGAAGGCGCGCTGACGGCGCAGATCTTCGGTGGAGTCGTGCTGACGGCGGCCGAGCACCTGCACGATGTGCCAGCCGTACTGCGACTTGAACGGCGGAGAGATCTCGTTCTCCTTCAGCGCGTCGAGTTGTTTCTCGAACTCGGGCACGAAGCTGCCGGGCCCCGCCCAACCCAGGTCGCCGCCGTCGGCTGCGGAGCCCGGATCCTGGGAGGTGACTGCGGCGATCGCGGCGAAATCTTCGCCTTCTTCGAGCACGCGTTTGCGAATGTCCCGCAGCTTCTGCTCGATGGTCTGGTCGTCTTCCAGCTCGTTGGTCTTCAGCAGGATGTGACGCGCATGGACCTGCTGAACCACCGCCTGCTGCACTCCGCCGCGCATTTCGTTCAAGCGGAACAGATGGAAACCGCTCGGCGTGCGGATCGGCTCGGAGGTCTGCCCGACCTTCATCTTGGGAATGTTCTCGGCCAGGATGGAGGGCAGCTGCGAGCCGCGACGCCAGCCGAGCGAGCCGCCTTCGATGTTGGTGCTGCTGTCCGAATAGGCGACCGCGAGCTGTGCGAAGTCTTCGCCCGAGGAGGCTTTGTCATAGACCTCGCGGGCGCGTTTTTCGCGAGCCTCGATCTGTTCCGGCGACGCGCTCACCGGCACCGAGATCAGAATGTGCGAGACGTTATATTCAGCGTTGCGGTCCGGCGCATTGGCCTGCCGGGTCATGAACTGCTCCAGCTCGCGCGGCGACACGTTGATGCGGGCGATCACGTCGCGCTGACGGAGCAGCTGCAGAGTCATCTGGCGCCGGATCTCGTCGCGGAAGGTGCGGTAATCGATGCCCTGTTGAGCCAGCGCCTGCGGCAGATCGGCGAAGCCGATGTTGTTGCGCTTGGCCACGTCGTCGAGCGCGCCGTTCAGCATTTCGTCGGACACCTGGATGCCGAGCTTGTCGGCCCGCTGCATCTGGATTTCCTCGACCACCAGGCGCTCGAGAATCTGCTGGCGGAGGACATTGCGCGGCGGCAGCTCGGTATTTTGCTGACGCAGCCGCTGCGTGATCTCTTCGGTCTGCTCTTCCAGCTGCGAGTTCAGTACCACGCCGTCGTTGACCACGGCAGCGATGCGATCGAGCAGCTGGCCGCTCCCGGACAGCTCGCGGGTCTGGGCGGAGGCGCCACCAGCCACGGCCAGCAGGCCCAGACCGACCAGGCTGCCACGGATTGCATTTTGAATAGGGCGGAGCAGTTTCATGCGTAACCAGTCGTTATAGGCCGGGTCGAGGACCGCCCGGGCCGCCACGGCGGTGAAGGTGGGGCGTCATTCATCCTCGGGAGGATCGAGCGAGTATCCCCGAATCGACCGCTCCAGAAAAGTATTCGCGCCCTCTCCGACATTGGACAGGCCGTTAAGTTCAAGCTGCAGCAGCACGCTGGTGTCCAGATCGCCGGTGCGGTCGCTGACATAGCGCCGCGCGACCACGCGGAATCGCCAGCAGCAGGAGCGGTATTCCAGGCCGGCGAATTGATCGATCACGCCGGTTTCGTCCCGCCGCGGCAGCATGTCTCGGGGCTGATCGGGATCGATCGGAGCCGTGTCGTCGATGGCGTTGTCCTCGAGCGAGTACACCATGCGGCCGTACACGCTCCAGCGCTCGCTGATCGGCCAGGCGACCGAGCCGTCCACCTGTTCGAGGCGGTCGCGCCGGAAGCGATAGCCCAGGTTCATGACGCGATCGTAGGCGGGCTGGTATTGCAGCATCAGTTGGCCGCGCTCCGAGCGGGTCTCGCCTGGATCCCATTGAATGCCGCCACGAATGTTCCAATCGCCGTAGGCGCGCAGGTCGAGCTCGGCGACGATGTCGGAGGTCTCCGGATCTTCCACGATCTCGCCAGGCAAGGTTACTCGCGGCCGATCGAAGTAGTAGGCCTGGCCGACGGTGGCGGCGATGTACTGCTCACCCGTGTCCGCATCCAGCCAGCGAGACGTGAAGCCGATGGCGAGCTGATTGGCGTCGCCCAGGCGATCGGCGCCGACATAGCGATTGGTCCGGAACAACTGCACTAGGTTCAGATCGGCCACGTTGGTGTCGAACACCGGCAGCGCGTCCTGATTGCGATAAGGAACATACAAATACATGAAGCGCGGCTCGATGGTGCTGACCCGCTGCTGACGCGAGCCGAACAGGCGTTCGAACACCATGCCGCCATCGACGCTGAGAATGGGCGCCGAGCGCGAGAAGTCGTCCTCCTCGTTGTCGGCATCGAGGCCGTCTTCGCTCAACTTATAACGCGTGTACCGCCAGCCCGCGGCCGGCTCGATGTAAACACCGGCGCCGCGCAACGGCATGCGGATCTCGGGAGCGAAGTCGGCGCGCCAGCCGGTATTCAGCCCGTCGACGTTGTGATGGAAGTTGGCCACTTCCATGTCCGCGGCGTAGGTCAGCCCGAACGGCTGATCCGGAAAATTCGCGCGCACCGCCAGCTGCGGCAGCATGGTGTACGGCCGATTCACCGGCGCGATCGGCATGCGGTTCTCGGTGGCGAAGTCGATGGTCTGGAAGTTCTGCGCGTGCAGGATGGCCAGCCAGCGATCGTCCAGATAAGTGAGGCTCGCCGAGCGGTTCAGGTACGTGACCGAAGTGCCTTCGGGACCGAGGCCGAAATCCTCGAACCATTGATCGTCGCTGGCGTTGGCCGCGTCGATGTTGAGTCGCAGCCGCTGTGTGAAATCCGACTGGTCGACGAAATGCACCAGGCTGCGCTCGGCGCCGAACTCGCGATCGTCCGGCAGGTATTCCACATTCAGCTCACCTTCGCCGGACGGGTTCAGATAACGAAACTGCGTATCGAGCTTGGTGCCGCGCTTGCTGTAATAAGTTGGCGTGAAAGTCGCGTCGTAGTTGGGCGCGATGTTCCAGTACCAGGGCACGGTCAGCGAATAGCCGCTGCGCGAGGAGGTGCCCGGCGTCGGAATCAAAAAGCCCGACTTGCGTTCGTCGCCGACCGGAAACGAAAAGATCGGCATGTACAGCAGCGGCACGCCCTTGAAGTCGAGCCGCGTACCGCGGCCGATGCCGATGCCGGCGCGCTGATTGATGTCGATGTCCGAGGCCGTCAGCATCCAGTCTTCGTTGCCGCGCGGACAGGTGGTAAAGCGCACCCGGTCCAGCGACAGATTGCCCTCGGTAGTCGCCCGGATACGATCGGCCGCGCCACGCCCATTAACATCCGCCAGCTCGAATTCGGCGCCTTCGAACACCGCGCCGCCTTCACGATCGATGTGGGCGCCCGAGCCACGCACGGTCACCGAGCCGTCGGTGTATTCGACGCCTTGATCGACGCGGAAGCTTTCGTCCTGGGGATTGTAGGTCGCGTCGCGGGTCTGGATGAGTCGCTCGCCCTGGCGGATCTCGACCTTGCCGTTGAGCTTCAATTCGCCTTCGCGCGTGCCTTCCACGCCGTCGGCTTCGAACTCGACTTCCTCGGGCAGTTCCTCGGGAGGAGCGGATTCGCGGCGGCCGCTGGCCCGCATGCTGGCTTTGGTGTTGGGCGCCGGGCATCTGGGCATGGCCGATTCGGTGGACTCGGCGGGAGCGGAATCGGATTGATTCGCCGCTGAACGATTTGCAGGGTCGACGTCGCGCTCGGCCGCGTAGGTCGAGACGCAGGCCGCGCCCAGCACTGCGGCGATTGCAATTCGAAGGGTTGTTAGTGGTGTCGCAGTTCGGTGCATCGGGGGGCGATTATAATGAGCGTTGTTCCGCCCGGGCCGTCTATTTACCTCTGCTGATTCTGGAGCAGCGATCCGCGTGTCCTCACTTTCACACGATCCCCGACTCGAACAGCTCGAGCAATGGCTCGCCAGTCTGTTCGGCGCACGCGACTTCGCCGTCACGCCAGCCTCCGCCGACGCCAGCTTCCGTCGTTATTTCCGTGTTTCGCGCCAGGGCCAAACCTGGATTGCGATGGATGCGCCGCCGGGCAAAGAAGACATGGGCCCTTACATTCGCGTCTCGGCCATGCTGGTGGAGGTCGGGGTCAATGCGCCCAAGGTCCTGCATCGGGACGAAGCGCAAGGCTTCTTGCTGAACACGGACCTGGGCTCGCGCACCTATCTGGCCGAGCTGGACGCTGGCGCCGATGCCGAGCGCCTGTATCGAGACGCCATCGAAGCATTGGTCGCTATTCAAGCCCGCGCCGGCGAGCATGCCAGGACATTGCCGCCTTATGACGATGCGCTGTTACGTCGTGAGATGGGCCTGTTTCCCGAGTGGTTTTGCGATAAGCACCTCGGCTTGCGGCTGAGCGAGAACGAAGTCGCGGGATTGAAGCAGACATTCGACGCGCTGGTCGCCGAAGCTTTGGCGCAGCCGCGAGTGTTCGTTCATCGTGACTATCACTCGCGCAATCTCATGCTCACCGATGGCGTGAGTCATGACCAAGGCGGGCACGGCCCCAATCCAGGCATTCTGGATTTCCAGGACGCGGTGCTTGGCCCGGTGACCTACGATCTGGTGTCCCTGTTGCGAGATTCGTATGTGCAATGGCCCATCGAGCGCGTGCACGCGTGGATCAAACATTTCCGGGACACCGCTCAGCGCAGCGGCGTCGACGCAGGCGCCAATCCGGCGCAGTTCCAGCGCTGGTTCGACCTGATGGGCGTGCAGCGGCAGCTGAAGGTGCTCGGCATCTTCGCGCGTCTGTATCACCGCGATGGCAAGTCCGGCTACCTGAAGGATCTGCCGCGAACCTTGAGCTACGTGCGTCAGGTGACCAGGAACTATCGCGACCTCGACTTCCTCACGTCGTTCATCGAAGAGCGCATCGTTCCCGCCATGGCGAAGGTGCAGGGCTGACCAAGATGCGCGCGATGATCCTGGCAGCGGGGCGGGGTGAGCGCATGCGTCCTCTGACGGACCACACGCCCAAGCCGCTGCTGCCCGTGGCCGGCAAGCCGATGATCCAGTATCACATCGAGGCGCTCGCCGCGGCGGGTGTGCGCGAGGTCGTCATCAATCTCGCGTGGCTCGGCCAACAAATCTGCGCCGCGCTCGGCAACGGCTCGCAGTTCGGCGTGCGCATTCATTACAGCGACGAGGGCGACGCCGCGCTGGAGACCGGAGGCGGCGTATTCCAGGCCCTGCCAGTGCTGGCAGGTCCCTCCGGCACCGACGCCTTCATCGTCGTCAGTGGCGACATCTGGACCGAATATGCATTCGCCGCCGCAATGGAGAAGCTGGCGGACGACGACGTGGCGCATCTGGTGGTCGTGCCCAATCCCGACTTCCACACGCGCGGCGATTTCGGCCTTGCCGACGGCCGGCTGCTCGACAGCGGCGAGCGTTACACCTATGCAAACATCGGTGTGTTTCGGCCGGAGTTTTTCGTCGGCTGCAAACCGGGTCGCTTCCCGATCGCGCCGCTGATGTTCGACTGGATCCGCAAGGGCCGGGTCAGTGGCGAGCTGTATCAAGGCGTGTGGCACAACGTGGGCACGCCCCGGCAACTCGAGCAGATCGATCAGGAAGCGTCGGCCCAGCGTCGCAGCAGGTTGTGATACACGCCGGTGAGCTGCACCACCGACGGATGATCCGGCGTGTCGGCGCTCAGGCGCTGAATCGCGAGATCGAGATCGAACAATAAAGTGCGCTGACCATCGTCGCGCACCATGCTTTGAATCCAGAAGAACGAGGCCACGCGTGCGCCGCGCGTCACGGGCTGCACCCGATGCAGACTCGTGGAAGGGTAGAGGACCAGATCGCCCGCTGGCAGCTTCACGCTGTGCGAGCCGTAAGTGTCGTCGATCATGAGCTCGCCGCCGTCGTACTCGGACGGTGCGGCCAGAAACAAGGTGGCGGAAATGTCGGTGCGAACGCGATGCCCCGTGCCGCGCACCTGCCGGATCGCGTTATCGACGTGATTGCCAAAGGATTGCCCGCCGGCATAACGATTGAACAGCGGCGGGAAGATCTTCAGCGGCAAAGCTGCAGCCAGGAACAGCGGATTGCGCTCCAGCGCCGCGAGGATCATCTGCCCGAGCTGACGCGCTACCGGCGAATCTTCCGGCAGCTGCGCATTGTGTTTGGCTTTGGCCGATTGATGACCGGCGGTGACGCGGCCATCGATCCAATCGGCCGCATCGAGCTGGCGGCGGCACTCGGTCACCTGCTCGGCGGACAGAACGTTCGGAACGTGCAACAACATAAACCACAGACTCGTTGCTGCACGCTGCCGGCACAAGGCCCGGCAGCGTGCATCGCTGGCTTAGAAACTCAGAAACGCCGTCAGCTGCGCCGTACGCCCCGCACCCGGGACGTAGTGGCCGCCGCCGAACCGATCGACATAATCCTCATCGCTCACGTTCAGTACGTTCAGGCGCAGCGACACCGTGTCGTTCACGACGTAGCTCGCCATCACATCGACCAGCGTCGTGCCATCGACCACCAGTTCGCCCAAGGTGGCGTTGCGCGAGCGGACCATATCGTCGATGTATTGCACGCCCAGGCCCACCGTCAATCCAAACGGCAAGACATAAGTCGTCCACGCATTGGCGGAGACTTCGGGCACCAGCGGCAACTCCTGTCCATTCTCGAGCGCGTTCGCCGAGAACCGGTACTCGGCGTCGAGGAAGCTCGCGCCTGCGAACACCGACCAGGCGTCGTTGAGCATGCCCGAGGCGGACAGCTCCAGGCCCTGGATGCGCTGTTCGCCATCGAGGATGAATGGATCGCTGTTGAGATTGCGCGTGCGCAGGTTGGTCTTCTCGGTGCGGAACACGGCGCCGTTCAACGCCAGGCGACGGTCGAACAGCTCCCACTTCACGCCCGCTTCGATGTTGCTGCTCTCTTCGGGCGGCAGATTGACATTGTTGGCCTGCGTCGGCGAGCCGCTCAGGCCCGAGCCGGTAGTGCCTGCATCGACAGTGGGATCGAAGCCGGTGCCATAGGCGACATACAGCGTGCCTTCCGCGACCGGCTTGAAGGTCACCGCGGCCTGATAGGTGAACTCCTCGTCGGAGCGCGACAGATCGTCGGTCACTGCGCCGCTGGCGAAATTGCGTAGCTGATAATCGACATCCACGTCGTCGCGCCGCAGACCCGCAGTGACGGCCCATTGCTCGTTGAGCTGAATGGTGTCCACCAGGTACAGGCCGATGTTCTTGATCTCGGTCTCCGAGGGGTTGCCGGTGTTGGCGGGCATCGGGCCGAGCGGAGCGGCGTTCGGATCGGGATTGAAGAAGTCGGTAATCTGCGGCTGATTGGTGGACTGCGCGCTGTTGCGGCCGTTGGTCGTTTCGCGCGTGAGTTCCAATCCGGTCACAACAGTATGTTTGATACCGCCGGTGGCGAACTCCAGAGTCACATCGGTGAGATTGGTGATGTTCTCGGTTTGCATGTCACGCCGCTGCAGCTGTCGATTTGGCGGACGCGGAGCAGTGATGGCCGAGGAACGCTCGCTGTCCAGATAACGCAGCACGTTGCGAGCGGTAATCGCGTCGCTGAAATCGTGCTCCAGTTGCAGCGTGCCGCTCTTGGTCTGGATGTCCTCGAAATCGTAGTTCTTCAAGCCGTAGAAGTTGCTTTGATCGACCGCGGGCGTGGCTTCATAGGCGCCGGTGGGAAACGTGCCGTTATGGGTCGGATCGGCTGCGCCGGTCTGAGTCGTGGAGCCCCAGGGCAGACCGTAGTCGGGCACGTTGTCTTCCTCGACATAAAGCGCGCTGGCGGTGAAGCGCGTCGCCGTGCCGAGGCCGAGCGCGAACGAAGGCGCGAAGCCCCAGCGCTGGTTCTCTACGACATCGCGATTGGCCACTTCGGCGTCGTGATACATCGCGTTCAGACGCAACGCCATGCTGTCGCCGAAGCCCAGGTTGATATCGCCTGTGACCCGTTTGTAATCGTCGCTGCCGAGGCCGAGCGAATAGTCCTGTGCATCGCCCTGGTGCGGAGCCTTGGAGACTTGATTGATCGCGCCGGTGGTGGCGCTGCGCCCGGCCATCGTGCCGGTCGGTCCCTTGATCACTTCGACCTGTTGCAGATTGAAAGAATCGCGGGTGTAGCTGCCGACATCGCGTACGCCGTCGACGAACAGGCTGTTGCGCGCGCTGGTGCCGCGCATGGAAAAGTTTTGATCGCCGGGCAGACCGCCGCCGCCTTCGCCGGCCTGGAAGGTGATGCCCGGCGAATTGCGTAACACGTCGCGCAGCGTGGTGGCCGCGCGCTCGCGAATCACGGCCTGGGGAATCACCTGAATGGTCTGCGGGGTATCGAGCAGCGGTTGGGAATATTTGGGCGAGGAGGCGACTTCTGTCTTCAGCGTCTCTTCCTCGGCCTTTACCGAGATTTTCGGTAGCTGCTGCGGTTTGCTCTCGGCGGCCTGCAGCTGCGGAGCTGCGGCCTGTAGCACAGTGAATATGGTGGCCGCGAGCGTAGAGCGGCGCCCGAGTATCGAGTCACGCATGGCTTGAAGTCTCCCTGGGCAATTGAGGGGGTTGACTGTTCGGCTGGCGGACACGGCCTCGAGGGTCGGTACTGGCTGGCATCGATTTTTTGGTGGAGCGGACTTTAGGTGAGAAGAGTTCTCATTTGCAACCGATCATCTACCGAGGCATCATCGCGCTCGGATGGGTGTTCGAAGGATTGCCGTGTTCGCTGAAGATCGTTCGCGACGACTGTGTGTTGCTGCCGCCATCGCGGCCGTGCACGTGGCGGGGGTCTATGCCGCACTCAGCTTCGCGCCCCAGTCGCAGCCCGCTGTTGCGCAGGTGCCGCTTGCAGTGACGTTTGTTTCTGAGCCGGAACCCACCTCGCAACGACCGCTGCCACAGGTTGCCGTGGTACTGCCGCAACGGATCACGCCGCAACTCGACATGCCGGTGATCGATATTCCCAACGATGCCCCGTCCACGCGGGCCATTACAGTTCCGTTACAGCCGCCACCGCCTCCGGTTGCGCAAGCCGAAGACCGAAGCACACCGAAGTTGGTGTCGACGGTGGAATATGTCCGTGAGCCCGCGCCTCGTTATCCTCCTCAATCGCGACGCCTGCGAGAGCAGGGCGTGGTGGTGTTGAAAGTGATCATCGATGAACGGGGCGCGGCCAGCAGCATCGAAATAGAAACGTCCAGCGGCCATGCGCGACTGGACGCCGCCGCGCGAGATGCAGTGTTGCGCGCAGCCTTCCGCCCCTATCTCGAAGACGGCGCACCCCGGCGCGCGCTGGTGCTGATCCCGATCGAATTCGCATTAAATCGCGGTTCGGCGTAACTATTTGCAGCGGCCGCTGTCACACGCAGTTGGCGTATTCCCCGAGGCACCTTGTTATCGATGGGTTCGTCGATGGGGTTCATCGATCGGGTATCGATCGATAGGTATCGAAAGCGGGGTTCAGGGTCGAGTGGAACAATCGACTACGGTAATCGTTGCCCACTACAAGCGTTCGGACTATAGATAGGAGTAGGGATGAGCGCGGGCCGCGAGCTCATGCACGACAGTGCTGCACGCCAGCGGTTCACGGCACATCCATGGTGCGCAAGGGGATTTGAAGCGCGTTTCTTATCAGCAAAGTTACTTTACAGGTAGGTAGATTCTGTTTCGGAGTGCTTGCCTTCCTCGCAGAAACTTTATACCTTGCGCGGCGTTTCTGCGGTCTGTAGGACAGCGCGTCAATACGGAATTTACGGACTTATTAGGTATTGCCGCGCGCGTGAAGGCCGGGAGAAACGGGGGTTCGTATGCCGACGAGCATACGCATCGAACGACCACTAACGGTTGCGCACTAACTATGCGGGGCCCGAGCAAAGGTCCCGTGTCCATTTTTTGTTGAGCTGCAAAGCATGCCCTACGCACCAGCCACGGACAGTTCGTTTTTCACCCGCCGCGGTCTCGTTCTCGCGATCATTATTGGATTGCATGTCGGGATGTTCTGGCTGCTGAATTCCGGGCTGTCCCACCAGATCATCGACGTCGTGCTCGGGCCCATCGAGACCCGCATGATCGAGGAGGCTCCCAAGCAGGAAGAGCCGCCGCCGCCGCCGCCGCCCAAGATCGAAACCCCGCCGCCGTTCGTGCCGCCGCCGGAAATCGCCATCGAGATCCCGGCCGACGCGCCACCGACCAAGGCGATTCAGCAGACGACCACCGTCAAGCCGACCGCGCCGCCGCCGCCGGTGGCCGCGCCCGCGCCGGTACAGCGCACGGCGCCGCGTTCGGACTCGCGCCGTCCGCTGACCCAGCCTGAATATCCGCCTTCATCGCGTCGTGCTGGCGAAGCAGGCACGGTCATCCTCGAAGTGTATGTGCTCGAGAACGGCCGCGTCGGCGAAGCCCGCGTGAAGCAGTCGAGTGGCTTCCCCCGCCTGGACGAAGCGGCGGTACGCGAGGTGAAGCGTTCATGGCGCCTGGTCCCAGGCACCGAGAACGGCAAACCGGTTCCGATGTGGGGGCAGTTCGCCGTCACATTCAAACTCACGGACTGAGGCGCGCACATTTCGCGTGACGACGGGCCCGACAGGCGGGCCCGTGACGGCAGATAGAACTCCACCCACTGACCTAAGGTCATAGTTTTACTTGTAGAGGACATCGTTCCATGGCAGCTCCAGCTCCAAACACCGAAAACGTCGAAAACCCCTTCGGCCTGCAAGCACTGTGGGAGCAGGGCGGCGTGGTCGCGCACGGCACGTTGATCATCATGGTCATCATGTCGCTGGCATCCTGGTACATCATTCTCACCAAGGCGTGGGACCAGCGCCGCCTGTTCAAGCAGTACAAGGAAGTCGAGAAGGGCTTCTGGACCGCCGGCAACCTGCGTGACGGCGCTTCCAAGCTCACCGGCAAGGACAATGCGTTCCGCATGATGGTGGAAGACGGCCTGCGCGCCGCCCAGCATCACGAGGGCCGTCTGACCGACCAGATCCCGCTGCACGAGTGGATCACCGCGTCGCTGTTCCGCACCGTCGACTCCATCAGCAAGCGTCTGAACAGCGGCCTGTCGATCCTCGCCACCACCGGCTCGACCGCTCCCTTCGTCGGTCTGTTCGGTACGGTGTGGGGCATCTACAACGCGCTGATCCAGATCTCCCTCGCCGGCCAGGCCTCGCTCGACAAGACCGCCGGCCCGATCGGTGAAGCGTTGATCATGACCGCCATCGGTCTGTTCGTCGCCGTGCCGGCCGTGTGGGGCTACAACTGGCTGCTCGGTCGCAACAAGGACATCATCGAGAAGCTGCGTTACTTCGCCTCGGACCTGCACGCCTACCTGGTGAGCGGCGCCCGCGTCGAAAGCGGCCCGCTGCCGACCGCGGCCAGCCGTACTCCGGCCGCCGCTCCTGCCGCCGCGGTCACCCGCAAGTAATGTGAACGGCCCCGGTCGCCCGATTCCGCGGCCGGGGCCTTTCTCTCATCGGAGCCCGCGCAATGAGTTCATATGAAGGCATGTATGCTCCGCCTGCTTCGGAAGACGAAGACAAGGCCATGTCCGAGATCAACACGACGCCCCTGGTGGACGTCATGTTGGTGCTGCTGATCGTGTTCATGATCACCATCCCGGTGATCACGCACACCGTCCCGGTCGAGTTGCCCAAGGTGCGTAACGAGGCAACCAAGACCGCCCCGGAGAACATCAACATCTCCATCAACAAGGACGGGCAGATCTACTGGAACCAGTCCCTGATTCCGGATACCACCGCGCTGCTGGAGCGTCTGAAGTCCTCCGCCGTGCTGAAGCCGCAGCCCGAGGTGCACGTTCGCGCCGACCAGGCCACTCGCTACGAGTACGTCGGTCGCGTGATTCTCACCGCGCAGCGCGCCGGCATTCAGAAGGTCGGGTTCATCACCGAACCTGGCGCCGCGGCTCCCCAGCGTTTCTGACCGCCCCTGGATAGAAGAGGTATTTGCCATGGCAATGAGTGTAGGCGGCGGCGGTGCAGACGAACCCATGATGGACATCAACACGACGCCGTTGATCGACGTCATGCTGGTGCTGCTCATCATGTTCATCATCACCCTGCCCGTGATGACCCACGCGGTGAAGCTGGACATGCCGCGAACCAACACGCAGCCCCAGAACAACGAGGTGCAGATCGAGCCGATCCGCATCGACATCGACTGGGACGGCAGCGTGATCTGGAACGGCAACCTGGTGCAGCTGGATCAGCTGGAAAGCTACTTCCGCACCGAAGCGGCCCGTAACCCGCAGCCCGAGCTGCACGTGCGTCCGGAGCGACGTGCGAACTACGATACGGTCGCCAAGGTGCTGGCTCTGGCCCAGCGCAACGGCATGCAGCGCATCGGCTTCGTCGGCAACGAACAATTCATGGGCGAATAATCCGTGTTCAGTCGGGATTCATCCTGGGGGTGGATCCGGACGCGCGGATGCCGTCGAACGTAAGTGGACCCACGGGGGCGGCGGGATTGAAACAATTCCCGCCGCCGACCGTTTGTAAGTCAGCGACTCACACCAGCTCTAACGGTTCAGGTAGCCTACCGAAGGGGTGGCGCCAGCGAATTTATGATCGCCTCGGCGGTCATACGTAAAGTGAATGTGGTTGATTCGCGCCCTTTGTAATAGATCGGGAAACCATATGACTCGAGTACGTAGTATTGCCGTCGCGATTTCTCTCGCCTTGGGGGCTATGGTTCCCGCGGTGACTCTGCTAGCCCCCGCGGCGCAGGCCGCCGAGGAAAAGCAGCAGAACAAGATCACCACCAAGGCCGTCGCCGTTCCGCTCAAGGCCGCTCAGGAGGCCATGCAGAAGAAGCAGTGGGACACGGCCCTCTCCGAGATCAAGAAGGCCGCCGCGGTCGACAAGAAGACCCCGTTCGAGGCCTACCAGATCGACGAATTCCTGGGCTTCGTGCTGATCCAGCAGAAGAAGTTCGGTGAAGCCGCGCCGGTGTTCGAGCGCATGCTGAATTCCGGGCTGATGCCTGCCGATCAGGTCGACGAGCGCACCAAGACGGTGGCGCAGCTGTACTTCCAGGTGAAGGACTACAACAAGGCCGCCCAATGGGCCAAGAAGTGGCTGGAGAAGCATCCGAACACCGAAGACATGGGCATCCTGCTCGGCCAGTCGCAGTACCTGTTGAACGACTTCAAGGGCGCCGCGGCGACCATGAGCACGGTCATTAACAACGCCGAGAAGGCCGGCCGCAAGCCCGACGAGAACTGGATCCAGATCGTCATGAGCTCGCACTTCAAGCTCGACAACAAGGACGGCATCGGCGAGGCGCTCAAGAAGATGGTCCGCTACTACCCGAAGGAGGAGTACTGGGACAATCTGCTCGACATCTATCGTCGTAAGGCGCAGGGCGACCGCATGACCCTGGGCTACTACCGCCTGATGAACGATGTGGGCGTGCTCAAGGAGAAGGGCGACGTGGTCGAGATGGCGCAGCTGGCGATGGACGCCGGCGTGCCGGGCGAAGCTCAGACCGTGGTGCAGAAGGGCATGGACTCGGGCACGCTCAAGAGCGCCGACAAGACCGAGCAGGGTCGTTACGATCGCCTGCTGGCCGGTGCCAAGAAGCAGTCCGACGTGGACAAGGCCGAGCTCGCCTCGCTGGCCGCCTCGGCGGAGAAGTCCACCTCCGGTCAGCCGCTGGTCGCTCTCGGCCAGGCTTACTTGAGCTACGGCGAAATCGACAAGGCCATCGCGGCTCTGCAGAAGGGCATCGGCATGCCCGGCGTCACCGACATCGACGAGGCGCAGATCAGCCTCGGCATCGCCTACCTGAAGAAGGGTCAGAAAGAGCAGGCCCGCCAGGCGTTCAACGCCGTGAAGGATGGCTCGAAGTGGAACGATCTGGCCGACCTGTGGGTGATCCGCACCCAATCCGCCTGATCGGCACTGTCGAGGTAATGCGAAACAGCCCGGCCCAGCGCCGGGCTGTTTCATTTTGGCCCCCGCTTCCGTGCGGGCGGACCAATTCCGCTAGAATGGCCGCCTTGGTTGCCGCTTCGGTCGCCCCCATTCAGGGCCGGTAGCGAGCCCTAACTGCGAGCCCCCCAGCGTGAGCGAATTCAAAGGCATTCCCATCGTCCGTAGCGGCGACAAGTACCGTACGTCGCAGGGTTTCAGCGCGATCAAGGACGGCATCAAAGCGAGTGCCCAATCTGCCCCCATCGCCACAGCCACCAACACTTGGGGCCGCAAGCCGACCTGGCTGCGGGCGCCCATGCCCGCCGGCCGTGGCTTCGATTCGGTGAAGAGCACGGTGAAAGAGCATCGGCTCGCGACCGTGTGCGAAGAGGCCAAGTGCCCGAACATCGGCGAATGCTGGAACGCCGGCACCGCCACCATCATGCTCATGGGCGCCGTTTGCACGCGCGCCTGCCGCTTCTGCGCCGTGGACACCGGCAACCCGCATGGTTGGCTGGATGCAGACGAGCCGGCCAACAGCGCGCGCACGGTGCAGCTGATGAAGCTCAAGTACGTGGTGCTGACATCGGTGAATCGCGACGATCTGCCGGATGGCGGCGCGGCTCATTTCGCCGCCTGCGTGCAGGAGATCAAACGTCTCAATCCGAACACCGCGGTCGAGGCGCTGACGCCGGATTTCCAAGGCGTACTGAGCGATGTCGAAACCGTGGTCGGCAGCGGCCTGGAAGTGTTCGCTCAAAACGTCGAGACGGTGCGTCGTCTCACGCATCCAGTGCGCGATCCGCGGGCCAGCTACGAACAAACGTTGGCGGTGCTCGGCCATGCCAAACGTTTCCGTCCCGACGTGCTGACCAAGACCAGCTTGATGCTGGGCCTGGGCGAGACCGACCAAGAAATCGTCCAGGCGATGGACGATATGCGCGCGGTCGGCGTGGACATCCTCACCCTCGGTCAGTATCTGCGTCCTACGCCGAATCACCTGGCCATCGAGCGCTGGGTGACGCCCGCCGAATTCGAACGCTATCGCGAGTGGGCGCTGGCCAAGGGCTTCCTCGAGTGCGTGTCGGGTCCGCTGGTTCGTTCCAGCTATCGCGCCGAGCGCGCGCTGGAAAGAAACAATGCGGGCTTGAAGTCCGCCGTTGGCAGCCCGTAACGAGGTAGAGCGCGGCGCTCTCGCGTTCATGGCGAATTCCACTGCAGCGGTCACCACGGCTTCGACGTCCAGTGCGGCGGAGCCGGTGATACGTTGGCTTGGCCGCGTGGAGTACGAGCCCACCTGGCGCGCCATGCAGACGTTCACCAACGAGCGCGACGCCAGCACGCCCGACGAAATCTGGTTCCTCGAACATCCTCCCGTGTTCACGCTCGGCATGAACGCCGCGCCGGAACATCTGCTCGCGCCCGGCGACATTCCCGTGGTGCAGATCGATCGCGGCGGCCAGGTGACGTATCACGGGCCGGGACAACTCGTGGTTTATCCTTTGCTCGATGTGAGAAGGGCGGGGCTCGGCGTGCGCCAGATGGTGATGGCATTGGAGAACGCCATCATCGATCTGCTCGCATCGTGGAACATCGCTGCCGTGGCCAAGCGCGAAGCGCCCGGCGTGTATGTAAATGATCGCAAAGTTGCCAGCATCGGGCTGCGGATCCGCCGCGGCAGCAGTTATCATGGGCTGGCGTTCAATGTTGCGATGGATCTCCAGCCGTTCCAGCGCATCAACCCCTGCGGCTATCGTGGCCTGGAAGTGATCGATCTCCGCTCGCTGGGCGTGAACGCAAGTGTGCAGGAAGTCGCGGACGCATTGTCGCCGCGCCTGCTTGCCTCGTTGCGGCTGACGCCCGCGGTCGGCTGATGTTCCAACGCTAATACGCGTCTCGCCGCATTTACGGCGCGACGTACATCGCCGGGGATATTCGATGCGCGCAGTCGTACTCAGCAGTTACGGTCCGCCTCCCGATCTGTCGGTGCAGAACATCGCGGCGCCCGCGTTGAAGGCGGGGCAGGTTCGTTTGCGCGTGCACGCCGTTGGTTTCGGGTTTCCCGATGCGCTGATGGTGGCCGGCAAATATCAAGTGAAGCCCGATGTTCCGTTCACGCCCGGCAACGAAGTTGCGGGCGTGATTGTTGAGGTCGCGCCGGATGTCACGGACTTCAAACCCGGCGCGCGTGTGCTGGCGATGGCGGGGCAAGGTGGGCTTGCTGAAGAGTGCGTGGCGCCGGCGAATGCTCTGATCCCACTGCCGTCGTCGATGAGCATGGCCGCAGCCGCTGGCTTTCTCGTCAACTACGGCACGACGTATCACGCGCTGGTTCAGCGAGCAAACATTCAGCCCGGAGAAACATTGCTCGTGCTCGGCGCCGCGGGCGGCGTTGGTTTGACTGCCATCGAGATCGGCAAAGCGCTCGGCGCTCGCGTATTGGCCGCTGCGAGCACTCCTGAGAAGCTGGAGTTGGCCAGGCGTCACGGCGCCGATGCTGTGTTCAATTACACCCAGGACACCATCAAGGCCAAAGTGATGGAGTTCACGGGCGACCGCGGCATCGACGTCGCCTACGACCCCGTCGGCGCCGACTTCGCCGAACAAGTCGTTCGTAGCATGGCCTGGAACGGCCGCTACCTGGTCATCGGCTTCGCCGGCGGCAAGATCCCCGCCATCCCTCTGAATCTGCCCCTGCTCAAAGGCTGCTCCCTGGTCGGCGTTTTCTGGGGCGCCCACACCCGCAGGGAACCCGCCGTCCACAGCGCCAATCTCAAGGCGCTCTTCGATCTCTTCGAAACCGGCAAGATCAGACCGCACGTCACGGAGCTCGACGGCCTGGACCGATTCACCGAAGCCCTCGAGGTGCTAAACACCCGCCGCTCCACCGGCAAAGTCGTCATCCGCGTCGCCTCCGATTGAGATTTGCCGGTCCTCCCCGAACAAAGGGCGAGCTTTCCTGCAGGCCGGAAGATCCACCCCGGCCGTCCATCGAATCGGGGTGCTGTTACCACCACCTGAGAGATCAACTCTGTTCGGTCCGGTTCTGCTACCACGGACGTGTCGGCATCGGGAGGGCCAGGGATGTCCTCCCGGCAAATGGATCCGACAGGGAAGTCGGTCCGTTAGCGCTACAGGGAAGTACAGCTACGTCGCGCGCGATAGCGCGAGCGAAGCGTAGCGACGGCGTGCGTCAGCGGTGCCGGGAGGATATCCCTGGCCCTCCCGATGCAAGCCAACGACGGCGCAAGCGCATACCGGATCCGCAATGGAGCCACCGACACCGAAACACAGCCGTTACAGCACGACCATGACCCGCTCATGCGCCGTCAACTCACGGTACAGATCGTCGAGCTGCTGCTTGCTCTGCGCAGTGAAAGTACAGGTCAAGCTCAAATAGGCGCCACTGCTGCTAGGCCGCTCCTCGATGGCGGAAGCCTCGATTGGCCCCGCGTGTTTCTGCACGATGCCGAGCACGATGCTCCGGAAGTCATCGGTGCGACGGCCCATGACCTTCAGGGGAAAGTCGCAGGGGAATTCGAACAGGGTATCGGAGTGAGTGTCGGTCATGGGATGGGATATGCGGCTGCAGGAATTGTAAGTCAAGCCGCGCTGGAAGGAGGCTAAGGCTCGTAAACCGGCGTGTCCGCCAGCTGCTGACGCAGCCTTGCGAACGCTTCTCTCAACCGCAACCAGGCCGGCCCAGGCTTACCCGAGCCGATCGGTGCGGCGTCCACGCTAGTCACGGGCAGCACATCTCGGGTCGCAGCTGAAATCCAGACCTCATCGGCTGCACGCAACTCGTCGAGAGAGATGCTCCGAATCTCCACCGGCATCACATTCGTCGCTAACGACAGCGTCGCATCGCGCGTGGTT
The DNA here is from genome assembly GCF_016801985.1 of Steroidobacter gossypii. Classification (GTDB taxonomy): domain Bacteria; phylum Pseudomonadota; class Gammaproteobacteria; order Steroidobacterales; family Steroidobacteraceae; genus Steroidobacter; species Steroidobacter gossypii. The sequence continues at coordinate 268,455 of NZ_JAEVLS010000008.1, forward strand.
CCCGGAAGAATGCGATGACTGTTGGGCGGCGTTACCAGCACGCCGTTAGCAACGATGAACACACTGGTGGAGGAGCCTTCGAGCACCTCGCCATCGCGCACGATCAGCGCCTCGTAAGCGCCAGCATCCGCAGCCTGCTGTTTCATCAGCACGTTCGCCAACAACGCCGTGCTCTTGATGTCGCATCGTCCCCAACGGAAGTCCTGCACCGTGATCGCCGCGAACCCCGCCGCACGTTGCTCCTCCGTCAACACGGGCAGTGGTGAAGCCATAACAAACACGGTGGGCTTCACCGCCGGGACAGGAAACGCGTGATTGCGTCCGAACTCCGCGCCTCGCGTGACCTGCAGATAAACATACATGTCACCGCCGCCGTTGCGAACAATCAGCTGTTCCAGGATCGCCCGCCACTCTTGGTGCGTATGCGGGTTTTCCACCCGGATCTCACGCAAGCTGCGCGCCAGTCGATCGAAGTGTTCGCGGAATAGAAACATCCGGCCCGCGAACACCGGCAGCACTTCATAGACGCTATCGCCGAAGAGGAACCCCCGGTCGAGCGGCGAAATGCGCGCATCGCTTAGCGCGACATAATCGCCATTGAGATAACACTGTGGCAGCGGCTCGGCCATGAGATTGAACCGGTGAGGATCACTGCATCCAGAGCTTCACGTCGTCCACCAGGCGTCCGAAGAAGCCCGCTTCCGGGACCGCAGTGGCCGGATACAACGGGTACGTGCCGATCTCCTTGTCGCCCAGCGTGATGCGGAGCTTGCCCGCGGGTTTGTCGGGCGAGAGCGGCGCGAACAAGGGATCCGCCACATCGGCCGCCGCGCTCAGCAGATTCTCCTGGCCGCGCGGAATGGTCGCGTAGATTTCCTGAGTCACGCCCAGCGGCACCTGGTCCGCTTCGCCTTTCCAGACGTTCACGGTCATCACCGGCGCCTTGCTCGCGTACAGTTTGCGCGTCTGATAGAAGTTGAAACCGTAGTTGAGCAGCGCCGAGCTCGCGTCTTCACGCGCGCGGATGGTGGGCGATCCCATCACCACCGACACCAGTCTCATGCCATCGCGCTGCGCGGAAGAGACGAGGCAGTAACCCGCCGATTCGGTGTGACCGGTCTTCAAGCCGTCGACCGACGGGTCGCGATACAACAGCCCGTTGCGATTCGGCTGAGTGATCTTGTTCCAGGTGAACTCGCGCTGCGAGTAATACTTGTAGTAGTCCGGATATTCCTTGATGAGCGCGCTCGACAGCAGCGCGATGTCACGTGCGGTGGTGTAGTGCTCGGGGTGCGGCATGCCGGGGCTGTTCTGGAAGCGCGTGCTCACCATGCCGAGCTGCTGCGCGTATTGATTCATCAGATCGACGAACACCGGCTCGCTGCCGGCGACATGCTCGGCCAGCGCCACCGTCGCGTCGTTGCCCGACTGCACGATCATGCCCTGGATCAGATCCTCCACGCTGACCTGCGTGCCTACGTCGACGAACATGCGCGAGCCTTCCTGCGAGCGCGCGTAGGGGCTGATGGTCACCATATCGGTCAACTTGATGCGACCGTCCTTGAGCGCATGAAACACCGCATAAGCCGACATCAGCTTGGTGAGGCTGGCCGGCTCGAGACGCTCGTTCTCGTTGCTGGCGGCGAGCATTTGATTGCTGGCGTAGTCGAGCAGGATGAACCCGCGCGCCTGCACCTGCGGCGGCGCCGGGATCGGCGGCGGCTTGATGCCCGAGGCATTGGACAGCGCTGTGACTTCCGGCAGCGGCGCGGCGATGGCGCGTTCGGCCACCGGCGGATCGGAGTCCGAACAAGCGACCAGCGACAGCGCGAGGATCGCAGAGGTGGTGAGCTTCAGCAGGGTGGCGGGCTTGCTTGCATGCATGGTGAAGCCATGGACTCCGGAAGGAACGAGATGAGCGGAGCGGATTCTACCGATCGAAGCCCCGCGAAAGTAGGCGAATTGTGGCAATCGCGCACCCTGAAGCGGGCGCGCGTGATCGATCAGTTCGCGGCCAGGCGCGCATCGGACACGCCGAGCGCTCGCAGTCGCTGCACCACGCGATCGAATTCAGGGACGCTGGGAATGGGCCCGACACGGACGCGATACAGCGTCTTGCCATCGATCTGATCGGCCCTCACGAACGCATCTTTCACGCCCTTGGCCCGCAGCTGACCGAGCAGGCGGGTGGCATTCGCTTCGTTGCCGAACGCGCCGGCCTGTACATACAAGTCCGACGTGGCTGGCGGGGCGTCCGGCGGCGAAGCCTTTTGCATCGGCGTGAGCGCGCGCACTTCGACGAACGTCGTGCCGGCCTGGACCATGTCGAGCTTGACCGCGGCCGAGTAGGAAAGATCGATGATGCGACCTTCCTTGAACGGTCCACGATCGTTGACGCGCACGATCACGTGCTTGCCGTTCTTCAGATTGGTGACTTGCACGTACGAGGGCAGCGGCAGCGTCTTGTGAGCTGCGGTCATTGCGTACATGTCATAGCGCTCGCCGTTGGAAGTGCTGGCGGCGTGAAAACCCGGGCCATACCACGAGGCGACGCCACGCTCCGAGTAACCCTCGGCGCTGTCGAGCACGTAATAACGCTTGCCCAGGACCGTGTAGAACGGCGGGTTGCCGCGAGCCGATTTAGGCTCGCTGCGAGGCACGGGATCGGGAATCTTGTCGATCTCCGCCGGGATCGGCGACGGTGGCGGCAGCGACGGCGAGGGATGGGTAGGCGTGCGAATCGCAGGCGCGCCGCAACCGGCGACGATCAGAGCCAGTGCGAGCGGCAGCCACTGTGGCTTCGGCGGAGGTATCAGGGGCAGTATCGAGGCTCGCCCGACCGGCACCCTCATCGTTCCGTATCCCTCATGAAGTTCTGTATGGCCTCGCCCAGGTCATGCACCGCCATGGCGTACATGGGGCTGCGGTTGTAGCGGGTGATGACGTAGAAGTTGTTGAAGCCCACGCGATACACCGGGCCGTCCTTGCCCTGGCCGACGATCAGCATGGCGGGCGCGTCCGGCGGCAGCTCGGTTTCGAACTTCACGCCCTTGTCGCGCAATGATTGCACGGTCTCGTTCAAAGCCAACTTGACGTCGAAGCGCGACATGTCCGGGTTGTTCAGGGTGGCTGCGGCCAGGATCTGCTGGCCGTTCGCCCAGCCGTTCTCGTACAGATAATTGGATACCGAGCCGACCACGTCGTCCCAGCTGTTCCACAGATCGCGGTGGCCGTCGCCATCGCCGTCCACCGCCCATTTGCGGTAGCTCGAGGAGATGAACTGCGCCGCGCCCATCGCGCCCGCGTACGAGCCGAGCACAGTCGCCGGATCGACCTTTTCCTCGCGAGACAGCAGCATGAATTCCTGCAGCTCACTCAGAAAGAATTGCCCGCGCGGCGGGTAATCGAATCCCAATGTGACCAATGCATCCAGCACTTTGTAGCGACCGGTGATCCGGCCGAACGAGGTCTCCACGCCGAGGATGCCCACGACCACGTTGGCCAGCTGCGGATCCGGGATCTGCTTGAGCTTCTCGCCGTGCGCGAGCCAGAAATCCGCGCCCTGGTTGATGCGCTTCTCGGTCAGGAAACGATCGCGATACTCGTGCCAGGGCACCACGCGCTCGGCGGGGCGGCTGATCGCGTCCAGGATCGGCTGCCTGGTCTCCGCGCTCTGAAGCAACTTCTCGAGCTGGGCTTTTTCGAAGCCGTGCTCGCGCGTCATGGTCTCGATGAAGGAGCTGACTTCGGGCCGCTTGATATCGAGCGCCAGCGCGGGCGTGGCCGCTGCGAACACAGCGATGGGCGAAAGAACGGCGGCGAGGGTCTGTAGATTGTTCAGCACGAGCAGCTTGTAACCGGCGAGTCGGCAGGTGAGACAAAAAGGCGGGCGAAATGTTTCATCGGCTCACGAGTTTCCGCTTCGCGCACAACGACATGAGAATACCGAAACCGGCCATGAGGGTCACCATCGCCGTGCCGCCGTAGCTGATGAAGGGCAGCGGTACGCCCACCACCGGCAGCAGCCCGGTCACCATGCCGGTGTTGACGAACACATACACGCAGAAGGTCAGCGCCAGGCTGCCCGAGGCGAGGCGCGAGAACGTATCGTGCGCGGTGGCCGCGAGATACAGAGAACGGCCGATGACGAACATCAGCAGCAGGATCACGGTGACCAGGCCCATCAGGCCCCATTCCTCGCCGACCACCGCGAAAATGAAGTCGGTGGAGCGCTCCGGCAGGAACTCCAGCTGCACCTGGCTGCCGTTCAGATAGCCCTTGCCGAACACGCCGCCCGAGCCGATCGCGATCTGCGACTGGATGATGTGATATCCCGAGCCGAGCGGGTCGCTCTGCGGATCGAGGAAGGTGAGCACGCGCTGCTTCTGATAATCGTGCAACAGGAAGTGCCAGGCCACGATGGCCACCGGCACGAGCAATCCCACCACCGAAAGGATGTATCGGATCTGCAGCCCGGCGAGCAGCACCACCATGCCGCCGCTGGCGGCCACGAGCAGCGACGTGCCCAGGTCGGGTTGTTCGGCGATCAGCAGCGTGGGAATGCCGATGCCGAGCAGCAGCACCAGCAGTGACGACAGACTCGGCGGCAACGGCCGCTCGTGCAGAAACCAGGCGCAGGCCAGCGGCACCGCGAGCTTCATCAGCTCGGAGGGCTGGAACCGCACGAAGCCCAGATCGAGCCAGCGCTGCGCGCCCATGGCGATGTCGCCGGTGAACATGACCAGCAGCAGCATGATCAAGCCGATCACGTAGGCCATCGGCGCCACGTTGCGAATGATCCGCGGCGGCACCTGGGCCAGCATGATCATCGCGGTCAAACCGAGGCCGAAACGCATCAGCTGCGCTTCGAGCATGTTGAGGCTGCTGCCGGAGGCGCTGAACAGCACGATGGCGCCGACCGCGCCGACCATGCACAGCGCGATGAACAGTGGCCCGTCGATATGCAGGGCCAGCAGCAGCCGGGCGGTGCCGGTCAGCGTGCGCTGAGTGCGCGATGAGTCGAGCGCGTCCACGCTCATTCGGTGTCTCCTGGTCGCGGCACCGGGACGGGTAGGGCAGGCTTTTTCTTCGCTTCCTGCTCCGCCAGTTGTTCGGGCGTCAGCAAATAAACATCGAGGATGCGACGCGCAATCGGTGCGGCGAACGCAGAGCCGCCACCCGGCGCGTTCTCGACGACCACCGCAACGGCAATGCGCGGCGCGTCCAACGGAGCGAAAGCGATGAACAGCGCATGGTCACGCAAATGCTCGGCGAGGTCACCAGCCTTCTTCATCTTCTCGTTGGCGGCTACGGTGAATACCTGCGCCGTGCCGCTCTTGCCCGCGATCTTGTAGGGCGCATTGGCGGTGGCGCCACGGGCAGTGCCGTAAGGCGCGTTGGCCACGTCGTACATGCCGCCGATGGCCACGTCCCATGCGGAAGGGTCGTTGACGTGTGCGGGCGGCAGGGGCGAGGGCTTCAACTCGCTGATTTCGCCGGTGGTCACATTGCGAATGGCGCGGACCAGGCGCGGCTTGAAGCGTTGCCCGCGATTGGCAATCGTGGCGGTGGCGTGCGCCAGCTGCAGCGGCGTGGCCGTCATGTAGCCCTGGCCGATGCCGATGCTGATGGTATCGCCGGGAAACCAGATCTGATGTTCCTTGCGGCGGAACGCCTTTTTTTTCCAGTCGGTGGACGGCAGCAGGCCGTTCTTTTCACCTGGAATGTCGATGCCGGTGGTCTGGCCCATGCCGAACTGCTCCAGATAGTCGTGGATGCGATCCACGCCCATCTGATTGGCGATGTCGTAGAAATACACGTCGCAGGAGGTCGCGATGGACTTGCGCATGTCGACGTGGCCGTGGCCGCCCGGCTTCCAATCGCGCCACGGCCGGCTGACGCCAGGCATGCGATAGGCGCCACGACAGAAGATCGAGTTTTCCGGGGTCACGATGCCGTACTCGAGCGCTGCCAGCGCCATCATCGGCTTCACCGTCGAGCCGGGCGGATACACGCCGCGTATCACGCGGTCGTACATGGGGCGCCGGGGGTCTTCGGTTAGCGCGAGATATTCAGGGCGCGACAAGCCGCGAGCGAACAGATTGGGATCGAACGCCGGCGTGCTGACGAATGCGATGATGTCGCCATTGGCCGGATCGATCGCCACCGCCGAGGCGCGCTGACCGCGCAGGGCTTCTTCAGCCGCCTGCTGAACGCGCTGATCGATGGTGAGGAACAGATCGTTGCCGGCGATCGGCTCGCGCCGCTCGAGCTTGGCGGCTTCGTCGCCGATGCGCTCGACGCTGCGGCCCTGAGCGTTCACCAGCAGTTGCTGGAAGCCGGCCTTGCCGTGCAATTGGTTTTCATAGGCGTACTCGACGCCGTTCTTGCCGGTGAGCGTCGTGCCCGCATAGTCGTCGAGATCGAGACGCTTCTTGTCCTCTTCGCTGATCGCGCCCACGTAGCCGATCGCATGCACCGCGCTTTCCGCCAGCGGGTAATAACGTGTCAGGCGCGGGCGAATCTCGACACCCGGAAATTGATGCCGACGCGCGGCGAAGCGAGCCAGCTCCAGCTCGGTGAGCTGCAGCTTGATGGGAACTGCGTCGAAGCTGCGCCGTCCGCGCAGGTCGCGCTTGATGTTGGGGATACTCTCCGGATCGATCAGCCCGATCGCGGCGATGCCCTGCAAGGTGGCGTCGATGTCTTCGACCTGTTCCTTGGTCAGTTCCAATTGATACGAAGGCGCGTTGGTCGCCAGCGGCAGCCCGTTGCGATCCAAAATCAGGCCGCGATTCGGCGGGATGGGTTCGATGCGGATCCGGTTGCCTTGCGACAGGTCCGCGAAGTATTCGTACTTCACCACCTGCAACCACACCAGGCGCGAAATCACCAGCCCCATCGCGATCACCATGATCACGGCGGCGATCGCCGCGCGCTGCTCGAACAGCTGCGTTTCGGCGTGGTGATCTTTGATGCGGACGGAGCGCGGCATTCGCTAACAATGGATCTTGATGCGTGCCCCAGGCACAGGGATGTGTCCGCCGCCACAGGCGGCGAGCGCCGGGGAGAAGTCACGCCTTTTTTCCGGCCCCACAGCGCGAGTGGCAGGATGCCCGAGTCGCTGTTTCATATGCAGCTACCGGTTCCTCCGGTTCCAGGTGTCCAGGATGGCGACCAGCACGGGCCACAACAGCGCGCCGCTGAGCACGGGCAGCCAGCGCTGCCAGGTCGTCACCGGCTGACCAATGATGCCATCCAGCCAGAACACCGCAAGCTGATAGATCCCGAGGAAGAAGCACACGGCCAGCGCCTGCTTGGGCACCGGCCACAAGCGCATGCGCAATTGTTGTTTGTGCGTCATGTAAGCGACCACGACGAACGCGAACGCGTGCTGGCCGAGAATGATGCCCTTGACCACGTCGATGGCCAGGCCGCAAAACCAGGCGAACAACAGGCCGGCGGTGCGTGGCGCGATCAGCGACCAGTAAATCACCAGCAACAACAGCAGATCCGGCCGCGCCGCATTGATCGGCTCGGGCAACGGCACCACGGCGAAGATGATCGCCACGATCACCGTCATGGTAATTCGCAAGCGGCTGATGCGACCTTCACTCACGATGGTTGATCCGGCCCGGCTGCTTCAAGGACGTCATTCGGTTGGCGATTCAGGCTGCCGGCGCGTCGCAGGCGCCGCCGCTGGGGTGGGCCCGTCAGCCGGAGTGTCGGCGGCAGGCGCGGATTCTGTAGCGGCGGCCGGCTTGCTCGCAGCCGGCGGCGTGCTCTCGGGCTTCTTCGCCTGTTCCTGCTGTTCCGGCTGCGCCGGTGGATCCGTCCACAACAGCAATACCTCGCGATCGCGATCCAGCTGCGCCAGCGGCTTGGCTTCCACCAGCGCGAATGTATCGGCCGGATTGCGCTCCACCCGGCTCACGCGAGCCACCGGATAACCGGCGGGGAAGATGGCATCCAGCCCGGAGGACACCAGCAGGTCGCCGACCTTCACGTCCGACTCCACCGTCAGATACGGCAGGCTGAGCTTGTTCAGATCGCCGCCGCCGACCGCGATGGAGCGAATGCCATTGCGATTCACCTGCACCGGAATGGCGTGCTCGGCGTCGCTGATCAGAATGATGGTGGCGGTGAATTTATCGACCTGAACCACCTGGCCGACGATGCCGAAGGCGTCCAGCACCGGCTGGTTTTTGAACACGCCATCGTCGGCGCCCTTGTTGATGCGCACCCGATGCCGGAACGGATCGACGTCGACACGCATGATCTCCGCGATCATGGTGCGTCCGCCGACCCCGGCCGAAGCCTCACGCACGGCGCGCAGCCGCTGGTTCTCTTCACGCAGCGAGTCGAATTGCAGCAGTTTGACGCGGGCTACGCGCAGCTGTTCAGCCAGCTCGGCGTTCTCCACTCGCAGGCGGGTGCGATCGGCGAAGCTGCTGCCCAGCCAGCTGAACAACTGGCCCGGGGCCTCCACCACGCTATAGATGGGGTGGGCCGCGGCGCCCAGCCACAGCCGCACGGTTTCGAGATAACCGCCGCGATGGTCGAGCATCATGATGCCGACCGACAGCAACCCGAGGAAAAACAAGCCGGCGCCGAGCGGGGGGCCTCGGCCAATGATGTTCCGGCTGTCGGAGCTGAGCGTCACCATGGGTGATAGGGCGAACTGTCTATGAGTTCGCCGGGCCGGCTATTCCAGATTAAACAACGCCGGGCCGTGTTCGTCGATCAGTTCCAGCATGCGGCCGCCGCCACGCGCCACGCACGTCAGCGGATCTTCCGACACCACCACCGGCAGGCCGGTCTCTTCCATCAGCAGCTTGTCGATATCACGCAGCAGCGCGCCGCCGCCGGTGAGCACGATGCCGCGCTCGGCCACGTCCGCGCCCAGCTCGGGCGGGGTCTGTTCCAGCGCCACCTTGACCGCGCCGACGATGCCGGCCAGCGGTTCCTGCAACGCTTCGAGGATTTCGTTCGAATTGAGCGTGAAGCTGCGCGGCACGCCTTCGGAGAGGTTGCGGCCCTTCACCGAGATTTCATTCACCTGCTGGCCGGGATAGGCCGAGCCGATTTCGATCTTGATCTTCTCGGCGGTGGCCTCGCCGATCAGGATGCCGTAGTTACGGCGCACGTAGTTGATGATGGCGTCGTCGAAGCGATCGCCGCCGATGCGCACCGAGGAGGCGTACACGATACCGTTCAAGGAAATGACCGCGACTTCCGAGGTGCCGCCGCCGATGTCGAGCACCATCGAGCCGCGGGCTTCGTGAACCGGCAGGCCGGCGCCGACGGCGGCAGCCATGGGCTCTTCGATCAGGCGCACCCAGCGAGCGCCGGCGCCTTCGGCCGATTCCTGAATCGCGCGACGCTCCACCTGGGTGGAGCCGTACGGCACGCAGATCAGCACGCGTGGGCTGGGACGCATCAGACGATTGCCGTGCACCTTCTCGATGAAGTACTGCAGCATCTTCTCGGTGACGGTGAAGTCGGCGATCACGCCGTCTTTCATGGGCCGGATCGCGGTGATGTGACCGGGCGTGCGACCCAGCATGTTCTTCGCTTCCTGACCGACCGCCTCGATCTTCTTGCCGGCGCGGCCCGGCTCCTCTCGAATCGCGACCACCGAAGGCTCGTTCAGCACGATACCCTTGCCACGCACATAGATGAGCGTGTTCGCGGTGCCCAGATCGATCGACAGGTCGTTGGAAAAATACCCGCGGAGGTTTTTGAACATGGTTTTTGTCGAGCGTACGGGCCGACTTCGGACGGGAAAGGGGGGCAAAAAAGTTGCGGTACTCTAGCAATGGGTTTCACATAGCACAAGCTTTCAGGTGTATGATTAAGCCGCATTTTTTCAGGGATTTTTGCGGTATTTTTTGTTCCTCGCTAGTCCTCCGCCTTAAGCGGCGACAGGCGTGAGGTCTAACTTGCCGCGCGTTGTTTCACAGTCTTTCCAGCGGAATTTCGCCCCATGAGTCTTACTCGTCACGATGTGGAAAACATCGCGCAGCTGGCGCGCCTCGCGCTCACCGAGGAGCAGCTGCCGGTGTACGTGGACAGCCTGTCGAAGATCTTCGACTTCGTCGCGCAGTTGAACGCAGCGGACACCTCGACGGTCGAGCCGATGGCGCATCCGCTCGCCGATCAGGTGCAGCGCATGCGTCCGGATGAAGTGCTGGATAGCGACCAGCACGCCAAATACCAGCGCAATGCGCCGCGCGTAGAAGCGGACCTGTACCTGGTGCCGCAGGTCATCGAGTGACCTTGCGGATCCGGATACCAGTCATTCGTCATTCGTCACATCTGGTTTCAACATGACCGAACTGCATCATCTGACGCTGGCCCAGCTCAACGAGGGATTGCGCGCGCGCCGCTTTTCCAGCGTCGAGCTCGCCCGGCATTTTCTGGGGCGCATCGAGCGCCTGAACCCGGCGCTGAACGCGTTGATCACTGTGACCGGCGAGCAGGCGCTCGCGCAGGCGCAGCGCGCCGACGAGTTGCTGGCCGCGGGTGAGGCCACCAGTGTGCTCGCCGGACTGCCGCTCATTCATAAAGACATCTTCTGCACCGACGGTGTATTGACCACCTGCGGCTCGCGCATGCTGTCCAACTTCGTTGCGCCTTACGACGCCACCATCGTCGAGCGACTGTCGCAAGCTGGCGTCGTCATGCTCGGCAAAGCGAACATGGACGAGTTCGCCATGGGCTCCTCCAACGAGACCAGCTGGTATGGCCCGGTGAAAAATCCGTGGGACCTGAAAAAAGTACCGGGCGGTTCATCGGGCGGTTCGGCCGCAGCAGTGGCTGCGCGTCTTGCGCCTGTAGCCACGGCAACTGACACAGGTGGCTCGATTCGTCAGCCCGCGGCGCTTACCGGTCTCACTGGCTTCAAGCCCACGTACGGACGCGTATCCCGGTACGGAATGATCGCATTCGCCTCCAGCCTCGATCAGGCCGGCACGCTGACGTACACCGCCAAAGATGCGGCCATGGTTCTGCGCGACATGGCGGGCTTCGATCCACGCGATTCGACGAGCGTCGACACGCCGGTGCCCGACTACCTCGCGGAGCTCGACCAGCCGCTCACCGGCTTGAAGATCGGCCTGGTGAAAGAGTTCTTCGAAGGCGGGCTGGAAGAATCGACTGCCAACCTGATTCGCGAAGCGCTGCGCGTGTACGAGCGCATGGGCGCCAAGCTGATCGAAGTGAGCTTGCCGAACCTGCCGCTGTCCGTGCCCACCTATTATGTGGTCGCGCCGGCCGAGTGCTCCTCCAACCTGTCGCGCTTCGACGGCGTGCGCTTCGGTTATCGCTGCGAGAATCCGAAGAACCTCGAAGACATGTACAAGCGCTCGCGCGGCGAAGGGTTCGGCGCCGAGGTCAAACGTCGCATCATGACCGGCACGTATGTGCTGTCCGCCGGTTACTACGACGCTTATTACTTGCGAGCGCAGAAGGTGCGCCGCTTGATCACCGACGATTTCGCGCGCGCCTTCCAGCAAGTGGACGTGTTGATGGGGCCGACGTCGCCGACGCCGGCGTTCGACATCGGCGCCAAGGTCGACGATCCCATCACCATGTACTTGAACGACATCTACACCATCGGCGCGAACCTTGCGGGCTTGCCGGCCATGTCGGTGCCCTGTGGCAAGGTGACCATGGGAGACACGAGTCTGCCGGTCGGCCTGCAGATCATCGGCCCGCACTTCGCGGAAGCCAAATTGCTCAATGTGGCGCACGGCTATCAGAACGAGACGCTGTGGCACCGGGATATCCCGAAGGGATATGAATAGATATGTCCGAAAGGTTACGAATGATGAGCTGGGAAACGGTCATCGGTCTGGAAATTCACGCGCAGCTGGCCACGCGCAGCAAGATCTTTTCCAGTGCGGCCACCGCGTACGGCGCCGCGCCGAACGCGCAGGCGAACCTGGTGGATCTGGGCTATCCCGGCGTGCTGCCGGTGCTGAACCGCGAAGCGGTGCGCATGGCTGTGAAATTCGGTCTCGCGGTGGGCGCGCAGATCTCGCCGCGCTCGATTTTCGCGCGCAAGAATTATTTCTATCCCGATCTGCCCAAGGGATATCAGATCAGCCAGTACGAGACGCCCGTGGTCGGCAAGGGGCAGCTGCAGATCCTGCTGGAAGACGGCACGCTCAAGACCATCGGCATCACTCGCGCGCATCTGGAAGAAGATGCGGGCAAGTCGCTGCATGAAGACTTTCATGGGCTGACCGGCATCGATCTGAATCGCGCCGGCACGCCGCTGCTGGAAATCGTCTCCGAGCCGGACATGCGTTCGGCCAAGGAAGCGGTCGCGTACATGAAGAAGATCCACACGCTGGTGCGCTATCTCGAGATCTGCGACGGCAACATGCAGGAAGGCTCGTTCCGTTGCGACGCCAACGTGTCGGTGCGGCCGGTGGGTCAGGAGAAATTCGGCACCCGCTGCGAGATCAAGAATCTGAACTCGTTCCGCTACATCGAAAAGGCCATCAACTACGAAGTGGCGCGCCAGATCGAAGAGCTGGAAGCCGGTCGTAAGATCAAGCAGGAGACGCGCCTGTTCGATCCCGACAAGGGCGAGACCCGTTCGCTGCGCTCCAAGGAGGAGGCCAACGATTATCGATACTTCCCGGATCCCGATCTGTTGCCGGTGGTGATCGAGAAGGACTTCATCGACAGTGTGCGCGCCACGCTGCCCGAGCTGCCGGATCAAAAGGCCGCTCGTTACACCGAGAAGTTCGGTTTGTCCGCATACGACGCCGGCGTGCTGACAGCCAGCCGCGAGATGGGCGATTACTACGAAGCGGTGTTGGCGGCATTGCAGGCCAGGAATCTGGAAGGCAACGAGAAGCTCGCCGCCAACTGGGTCATGGGCGAGCTGTCGGCCGCGCTCAACAAGGACAACATCGAGGTGACGCAGTCGCGCATAGATGCGAAGCGCCTGGCCGGGCTGCTGGCGCGCATCGCGGATGCGACCATCTCCGGCAAGATCGCCAAGGAAGTGTTCGAGTCCATGTGGGCCGAGAACCAGGACGCCGACGCCATCATCGAAGCCAAGGGCCTGAAGCAAATCACCGACACCGGTGCCATCGACAAGACCATCGACGAGGTGATGGCGGCCAATCCCAAGCAGCTGGCGGACTATCGCTCCGGCAAGGACAAGCTGTTCGGCTTTTTTGTCGGCCAGGTGATGAAGGTCACCGGCGGCAAGGCCAACCCGGCGCAGGTGAATGATTTATTGAAGAAGAAGCTGGCTGGATAACGGCATCTGGAGACCGGCCGGGCTGTTGAAAAAGAAGCTGGCGGGCTAATGTAGGGGCGGATGAGTAATATCATCCGCCTTCCTGTCACGCCGACTCCCCAACCATCAATGCACGATCGCGATTGCCTGCACCGATTTCTGTTCGAGCACTATCCGATCCGCGGGCACATCGTCCATCTGGATGCATCGTGGCGCGCATTGCTCGAGCATCGTGAGTACCCGTCAGTCATCCGGGACACGCTGGGCGAAGCCGTGGCGGCCTCGGTGCTGCTCGCTGCGACGTTGAAGTTCGAGGGCACGTTGAGTCTGCAGCTCAAGGGCCAGGGCCCCATGCATCTCATGCTGGCGCAGTGCTCTGATGCCTTGGGCGTGCGCGCCGTCGCACGCTACAAGGAAGCGGAATATGGCCGCGATCTGGCTTCTCTGTCCGGCGAAGGCAGCTTGACCGTCACGGTCGAGAACGAGGATTTGTCGCAACGCTATCAAGGCATCGTGCCGTTGAACGGCGAGCGGCTGTCGGATTGCCTGCGCAACTATTTCGAAACCTCCGAACAGCTGCCGACCCGCTTGTGGCTGCATGCGGACGAGAACGGTGCTTCCGGTCTGCTGCTGCAACGATTGTCCGACGATTCGGTGCAGTCCCGCGCGGCCGGTTCGCTGCACGAAGTGAATCGAGCGGACATCGACGACGCCTGGCATCGAGTGCAACTGCTCGGCGACACATTGAAGCCCGAAGAACTGCAGACGCTGAGCGATCGTAACATCCTGCGCCGCTTGTTCGCCGAAGACGATGTTCGCCTGTTCGAACCCGCGCCCGTGTTCTTCCGCTGCCGCTGCTCGCGGGAGCGAGTGGTCGGGATGCTGCGCGCGTTGGGACCCGAAGAAGTGCGTTCGGTGCTGGCAGAACAGGGGCATGTCGAAGTGCGATGTGACTTCTGCAATCGCGCCTATCGGTTCGACTCGGTCGATGTCGAACAGCTGTTCTCACAGGCCGTGACCCCGACCGTGGACGCGTCGGAACGTCGTCACTGATCCAGTTCGTCTATGAAGGCGGTCCTGTTCGATCAGTTCGGTGGCCCGCTCGACTGGATCGACGTTCGCGATCCTTCGCCTGCACCCGGCGGCGTCGTGGTGCGGGTGGCAGCTTCGGGAATCTGCCGCAGCGATTGGCACGGCTGGATGGGGCACGATGCCGACATTCGATTGCCGCATGTTCCGGGGCACGAGTTGGCCGGCGTGGTTGCTGCGGTCGGGGCCGATGTCACTCGCTTTCGCGTTGGCGATCGCGTCACTGTTCCCTTCGTCAGTGGCTGTGGCCGGTGCGAACAATGCGCGCGAGGACAGCAACAGATCTGCAGTGCTCAGTTTCAGCCGGGCTTTACCGCGTGGGGTTCGTTCGCTGAATTCGTCGCCATCGACTACGCGGACATCAATCTCGTCAAACTCCCTGACTCGCTGGACTTCATCACTGCGGCCAGCCTCGGCTGCCGATTCGCCACTTCATTCCGGGCCATCGTCGATCAAGCTCGCGTGCAACCTGGCGAATGGGTCGCCATTCATGGCTGCGGTGGAGTGGGGCTGTCCGCCATCATGATCGCGACGGCCATGGGCGCCAGAGCGATCGCGGTCGACATCGATCAAGCCAAGCTCGATTTCGCGCGCAGCTGCGGCGCCGAGATCGGGGTATTGGCGAACGCGGATGTCCAAGCCGCAATCCTCGAGCACACGGCTGGCGGTGCTCATGTTTCCATGGATGCGCTCGGCAGCCGCGTCACCTGTTACAACTCCATCGCCTGTCTGCGACCGCAGGGCCGCCATGTTCAGGTCGGCCTGATGCTCGGCGCGCATGCCGACCCGCCGATACCCATGGGCCTGGTGATTGCCAAGGAACTGCAGGTGATGGGCAGCCACGGGATGCAGGCCCACCGCTACGGCGCGATGCTCGACCTGATCCTCACAGGTCGACTCCAGCCTCAGCGGCTCGTCGAGAAAACCATTGCCCTCAGCGCCGCCCCTGCGCAGCTTGCGGCCATGGACAGCTTTCGCGGGGTGGGGATCACCGTGATCGACGATTTCGCCCACTGAACCATCGCCGGCCATTGGCCGGCCGCCCGCCGATCGAGTCGGGCGCTCCTCGTTAACCGGCCAAAAAGGAAAGATCTTCCGCACTGACAGTGCCGGCCAGGCCGGTTGCTGTGGCCCTGTTGTGCTCGGATTCTGAGCCCAAGCCATTGGTTTGCCTCGAAACTTCGCCGGCCGGACGGTGAGCATGGGAGGTGGCCGGCGCACAGGGGTGACAGGCAGGGGCTGGCTCGGCTATAGTTTCGGCCGCGCATATAAAGATATCCTTATATCCTTAAATCTGCCTCGCACCATGCCGAGTTTCCTGTCCGCCGTCTCTGCCCTGCGAGCCGCTGCCGAGCCCACCCGGCTGCGGCTGCTCGCGCTGTTGGCGCGGGCGGAGCTGACGGTCGGCGAGATTTGCGAGGTCATCGGCCAGAGTCAGCCGCGCGTGTCGCGCCATCTGAAGCTGCTGGTCGACGCCGGCTTACTAGATCGATTTCGCGAGCAACTCTGGGTCTACTACCGCGCGCCTGCTTCGGGAGAAGGGCGTGAGGCAGTCGCGCAGTTGCTGGCGTTGGTCGATGACCATGACGATGTCCTGCGTCGTGACCGCCGTCGCATGGAGGAAGTCATCGCCGAGCGCGGTCGCCAAGCTGCCGATCATCTCGCCGAGATCAATCCGCCGAAAACATCCGATGTCATCGACTCGACCATCGTCGAGGAGCTTGCGAGCGAACCCATCGGCGCATTGCTCGACGTAGGCACGGGCGCCGGGCACATGTTGCAACTTCTGGGTGCGAAGGCCACGCGAGCTGTCGGCGTGGATATCTCCAGCGACGCACTCCGCCTCGCGCGAACGAAGGTGCATGGCGCTGGCCTGAGTCACTGCGAGTTACAGCGCGGCGACATGTATGACTTGCCTTTTTCGGCGCCCCTGTTCGACACAGTCGTCGCTGACCGCGTGCTCTCCGGAGCCGAGCGTCCACTGGCGGCGCTGGCGGAAATCGCACGAACACTCAAGCACGGTGGCCGCGCCCTCGTCATCGAGGACTTCGATTTGTTGGGCGCGGCGTCCACCACGAATCCCATCTCCACCCTGCGCGAATGGTTCGCCAAAGCAGGGTTGGACGTCTCCCGTGTGCGACCGGTGGATACCGAAGCAGGGCATCTGCTGGTGGCCCTCGGTCGGCGCGTGGCGCGCAGCACGGCGGCGGCATAACGTCGCCCTCATAGTCATTAGTCACCAGTCACCAGTCACTTCGAGACATTTATGTCAGTAGAAAAACTCAAGGACCAGATTGGCAACGGCCTGGCCAAGCTGCGCAACCGACCCACGGTGTCGTTCGAGTTTTTCCCGCCCAAAGACGAGGCGATGGAGCAGACACTGTGGGAATCGGTGGAGCGCCTTGCGCCGTTGCAGCCGCGCTTCGTTTCTGTGACTTACGGCGCCGATGGCTCGACACGCACGCGTACTCACAACATCGTGACGAAGGTGCAGAAGAACACCGGGCTGACCGCGGCGCCTCATCTGACCTGTGTTGGCGCGCCCCGCGAAGAGATATTGGATATCGCGCGTGACTACTGGGCCAACGGCATTCGTCACATCGTCGCTCTGCGCGGCGATCCGCCGCAGGGCACGACCAAATACGTGCCGCACCCCGCAGGATTCGCCTATGCGGTCGATCTGGTGAAGGGGTTGAGGTCGGTGGCCGATTTCGATATCTCGGTGGCCACGTATCCCGAGCCGCATCCGGAATCGCCGAGTCCCGATTTCGAGCTGACGAATCTCAAAGCGAAGATCGACGCCGGCGCGGACCGCGCCATCACTCAGTTCTTTTTCGACACCAGCTTGTTCCTGAAATTTCGGGATCGCTGCGCCGCCGCCGGCATCAAAGCCAGCATCGTGCCCGGCATTTTGCCGATCACGCGTTTCCCTCAGATGCTGCGCATGGCGCAGCGCTGTGGCGCAAGCGTGCCCGACTGGCTCGAACATCGCTTCGACGGCCTGGACGACGATGCCGACACGCGCCGCCTGATCGCGGCGGCCGTCGCCATCGAACAGGTGCAGGAACTGCAGAAGCACGGCGTCGAGGAGTTCCACTTCTACACGCTGAATCGCGCCGAGCTGAGCTATGCCATCTGTCACGCCCTGGGCGTGCGGCCGGTGCTGGCCCAGGCCGCCGCCGCAGGCTGACCCGGGTCGCCGCGGGCTGATCACGATCTTTACGTGCCGTCTCAAAAACGAGTGAACGACATGAATCGCACTGAACGAGTTGCCGCTCTCCATCGCCTGTTGACCGAGCGCATCGTGCTGCTCGACGGCGGCATGGGCACCATGATCCAGGGCTACAAGCTCACGGAAGCGGATTATCGCGGCGAACGGTTCAAGGACTGGCCGTGCGATCTGAAGGGCAACAGCGATATCCTGGTGCTGACGCGGCCCGAGGTGATCCAGGCCATCCACACCAAGTACCTGGAGGCCGGCGCCGACATCGTCGAGACCAACACGTTCACGGCGAACTATTCGTCGCAGGCCGACTACCAGATGGAACATCTGGTGCGCGAGATCAATCTTGCCGGCGCCAGGGTGGCGCGCGCCGCCGCCGATGAGTTCCATGCGAAGACCGGCGAGGTGAAGTTCGTCGCCGGCGCGTTGGGGCCGACCAATCGCACGGCGTCGCTGTCGCCCAACGTCAACGATCCGGCGTTTCGTAACATCGATTTCGATCAGCTATCGGAGACCTATCTGATCGGTGCGCGAGCGCTGATCGAAGGGGGTGTCGATCTGCTGTTGATCGAAACCATCTTCGACACGCTGAATGCGAAGGCGGCCATCTTCGCCGTGCGGCAGGCGCTGGACGAAGCAGGCGTCGATTTACCGATCATCGTTTCCGGCACCATCACCGACGCCTCGGGCCGCACGCTCTCGGGCCAGACGACGGAAGCTTTCTGGAATTCCGTGCGCCACGCGCGGCCGCTTGCGGTCGGCTTGAATTGCGCGCTCGGCGCGAAGCAGCTGCGCCCGTACATCGAAGAGATGTCGCGCATCGCCGATGTATATGTCAGCGCCTATCCGAACGCCGGCTTGCCCAACGCGTTCGGCGAATATGACGAAGCTGCGTGCCAGACGGCCGAGCTCGTCAAGGACTTCGCTACCAGCGGTTTCGTGAACATCGTCGGCGGGTGCTGTGGCACCACGCCGGATCACATTCGTCACATCCGCGAAGCCATCGAAGGCATCAAGCCGCGCCAGCCGCCGGTGCTGGAGAAGCGCTGCCGCCTGTCGGGTCTCGAGCCTTTGAACATCGGTGCGGACAGCTTGTTCGTGAACGTCGGCGAGCGCACCAACGTCACCGGTTCGGCCAAGTTCCGCAAGCTCATCGAAGCGGACGACTACAACGCCGCGCTCGACATCGCTCGCCAGCAGGTGGCCAGCGGCGCGCAGGTGATCGATATCAACATGGACGAGGGCATGCTCGATTCGGAAGCGGCCATGGTGCGCTTGCTGAACCTGATCGCATCCGAACCCGACATCTCGCGCGTGCCCATCATGATCGACTCATCCAAGTGGTCGGTGATCGAGGCGGGCCTGAAGCGCATCCAAGGCAAGGGTATCGTCAACTCCATCAGCTTGAAGGAAGGCGAGGCGTCGTTCATCGAGCATGCCAGGAAGGTGCGTGCGTACGGCGCGGCCGTGGTGGTGATGGCCTTCGACGAGACCGGCCAGGCCGACACGGTCAAGCGCAAGGTCGAAATCTGCCAGCGCTCCTATCGCATTCTCACCGAGCAGGTCGGGTTTCCGCCCGAGGACATCATCTTCGATCCGAACATTTTCGCCGTGGCGACCGGCATCGAAGAGCACAACAACTACTCGGTGGATTTCATCGAGGCTACCGCCGAGATCCGCAGGACCTGCCCGCATGCGCACGTCAGCGGCGGCGTGAGCAATGTTTCTTTCTCGTTCCGCGGCAACGACCCGGTGCGCGAGGCCATGCACTCGGTGTTCCTGTATCACGCCATCAAGAACGGCATGACCATGGGCATCGTCAATGCCGGCCAGCTGGCCATCTACGAGGACATCAATCCCGAGCTGCGCGAGCGCGTCGAGGACGTGATCCTGAATCGCCGGCCGGATGCGACCGAACGCCTGCTGGAGATCGCCGGACGCTTCAAGGGCGAGGCCGGCGCCAAGAAAGCCGAGGACCTCGCGTGGCGCAGCCTGCCGGTCGAGAAGCGGCTGGAACACGCCTTGGTGAAGGGCATCGACGAGTTCATCACCGTCGACACCGAGGAGGCGCGGCAGAAGGCCGAGCGGCCGCTGCATGTGATCGAAGGCCCGCTCATGGATGGCATGAACGTGGTCGGCGATCTGTTCGGCAGCGGCAAGATGTTCCTGCCGCAGGTCGTCAAGTCGGCTCGCGTCATGAAAAAAGCGGTGGCGCACCTGATTCCGTTCATCGAGGAAGAAAAGGCCAGGTCGGGCACCGTCTCCAGGTCCAACGGCAAGATCATCCTTGCCACAGTCAAGGGCGACGTGCACGACATCGGCAAGAACATCGTTGGCGTGGTGCTCCAGTGCAATAACTTCGAGGTCATCGACCTCGGCGTGATGGTGCCCGCGGAGCGCATCCTCGAGACCGCGCGGCGCGAGAACGCCGACATGATCGGTCTTTCAGGTTTGATCACGCCGTCGCTGGACGAGATGGTGCATGTCGCACGCGAGATGCAGCGTCAGGGCTTCAAGCAGCCGCTGTTGATCGGTGGCGCGACCACGTCGCCGGCGCACACGTCGGTGAAGATCGATCCGCAGTACGAAGGTCCGGTCGTGTATGTGAAGGACGCTTCGCGCTCGGTCGGTGTCTGCCAGCAGTTGGTCACGGCGGCCCTGCGTCGTGAGTTCGTGGAGAAGACCAAGGCCGACCACGCCACCCGACGCCAGCAGCATGCCGGAAAGAAGACCAAGGGGCCGCAGCTGACCATTGCCCAGGCGCGCGCCAACAAGTTCAACGGCGGTTGGGACTCGTATGAGCCGCCGGTGCCCAAGTTCCTGGGCATTCGCACCTTCGACGATTACTCGCTGGAGGACCTGACGCGCTACATCGATTGGATGCCGTTCTTCAATGCCTGGGAATTCCGCGGCACTTTCCCGGAGGTTCTCACCGATCCGGTGGTCGGCGAGCAGGTCAGCAATTTGTATGCTGACGCCCGTCGCATGCTGAAACAGATCGTGCGCGAGCGCTGGCTGACCGCACGGGGCGTGGTCGGCTTGTTCCCAGCCAACAGCGTCGACGATGACGATGTCGAGGTTTACGCGGACGAATCGCGCACTCGTGTGCTGGCGCGGCTGCACTTCCTGCGTCAGCAGAAGGGTAAGCCGGCCGGTCAGTCTCACGATGCGCTGGCGGATTTCATCGCGCCGAAGTCGTCCGGCCGTCGCGACTACATCGGCGCCTTCGCCGTCACTGGAGGCTTGGGCATCGAGCCGCACCTGGAGCGCTTCGAGAAGGCTCACGACGACTACTCGAGCATCATGCTCAAGGCGCTGGCCGATCGCTTCGCCGAAGCGTTCGCCGAACGCATGCACGAGCGCGTGCGTCGTGAGTTCTGGGGCTATGCGCCCGAGGAGCGCTTCACCAACGAACAGCTGATCAAGGAAGAGTATCGCGGCATTCGTCCGGCGCCCGGTTATCCCGCATGCCCGGATCACACCGAGAAGGCGACGCTGTGGCGTCTGCTCGATCCGGAGGCGAATGCCGGCATCAAGATCACGGAGTCGTTCGCGATGTATCCGACGGCGGCGGTCAGCGGCTGGTACTTCTCGCACCCCGGCTCGCGCTACTTCGCGGTCGGCAAGATCGACTTCGATCAGGTGCAGAACTACGCCGCGCGCAAGAAGATGTCGCTGGAGGAGGCGCAGCGCTGGCTGTCGCCGAATCTGGGCTACGACCCGGATTCGGACGCGGACGCGGCCTGAAGCAATCTCGGGGCGCCGCGCTCACGGCGCGGCGCCAGCGAGAACGGTCGCTCGATCAGCAGGAACAGCAGCGACGACGCGACCAGGGTGAGCGCGAACATGACCGGCAGCAGCGCCCAGAATAGCGCCGGTTGATCGCCCTTCGGCGGCGCGAGTTTCGACAGCAGCAGGAAGCCGCCTTTGAGCGCGAGCCCGTGCAGTAAATAGTACGAGTAGCTCATGTTTCCCAGCCAGCGCAGCGGCGTCCATCCGAATGCCGCTGGCAGCCAGTCTCGAGGCGCACGAAAACACGCCAGGCACAGCACAAAAAACGCCACGCAAAGTATGCCGACCTTGACCGTAGTGCCCATGGGCTCGGGTATCGGCAATAACATGCTCATCAGTCCCAAGATCAGTGCCACGAGGCCAGCGGTGCTGGAGAGGCGCAGCCGGCTATGCTCGAGCGCCTCGAACAGCACGATGCCGGCGACGAACATCAGCAGATGGATTCGGCCGTTCTGAATGCCGATGGCGCAGAGCGCCGCCAGGATGAGAAAAAACGAGGTGCGCCAGGCGGAGCTGCGAGTGCGCAGCTTGAAAACCGCGATCAGCACCGGGATCAGCAGGTAATAAAACAACTCGTAGCTCAACGACCACGCCACCGTGATCATGGGCTGAATCGGTACCAATCCTGGCAACAACAGAAAGTTTTGTAATAGATACAGCGCGCCCGCGGCCGGCTGTTCCGGAATCTTGCTTTCCGCCGGGAAGGCGAAGGAGAGTGCGATGTACACCACGAACACTGCGGAAAACGCTGGATACAGACGCTCCACCCGGCGCAGCATGAATGGCAGGAACGCCTGATGTCTCGACAACAGCGAGCCGTAGATCAAGTAGCCGCTGAGCACGAAGAATAGATCGACGCCACTTTGGCCGATTACCGCGAGTGCGTGGCACAGAGCGATCAGTGGGCCGTCTTCGGCGATCCAGGGGCGCACCAGATCGGCGTAATGCACGAAGAACACCAGGAGCACGGCGAAGCCGCGCAGACCCTCCATCGGGCGAACGTTATTTTTGCTGCCGCCGCGAGCCAGTTCGAACTTGTTCGCTAAGCTCTGAAAGAACAAATGAGCCACCCGCAACGACAAACGGCGCGGAATCTACCCTTGCCGGTTCGGTTCTGTGTCGTGGTGTGCGTTGTATGGCGAAGTCGAGATTCGCGCAATGTGTCTGCGGTAACCAACCTATAGCTTTTTCAAACGCGTATTGACACATCGAGCAGTCTGATGGCCGCCGCTGGCGCGCAGGCGCCGCCGCCGAGGTGCGAAGCCCGACACGGCCCGGGCCGGGCGGTGATGCACTTATGTGGTCCCCGCAGAGAGGGCCCGGTGCTGTGCGTCATCGACGCAGGTACAATACCGACGGGTCACATGACGCCGGCCCGTCGCGAGAAATGGGCCGATTCACAGGCGATATCCGAGCAATTCTATGACAAATGCATCGAAGGTGTATCCGAGCGCCCAAGCGGCTCTCGAGGGGGTGGTACGCGATGGGATCACCATCATGTCCGGTGGCTTCGGCCTGTGCGGCATCCCGGAGAATCTGATCCTGGCCCTGCGCGACTCCGGAGTGAAAGGCTTGACGGTGGTCTCCAACAACGCCGGTGTCGACGATTTCGGGCTGGGCATGCTGCTCAAGACCCGGCAGATCAAGAAGATGATTTCCTCCTACGTGGGTGAGAACAAAGAATTCGAGCGGCAATTCCTCGCCGGCGAGCTCGAGCTGGAATTCAACCCGCAGGGCACGCTCGCCGAACGGATTCGCGCCGGCGGCGCCGGCATCTTCGGCTTCTACACCCGCACCGGCGCGGGCACGCTGGTCGCCGAAGGCAAGGAGTCGCGCGTCGTCCACGGCGACACCTACATCCTGGAGACTGGCCTGACCGCCGACGTGTCCATCGTCAAGGCATGGAAGGGCGACACCGAAGGCAATCTCATCTATCGCAAGACCGCTCGCAATTTCAATCCGATGATGGCGACCGCCGGACGCGTGACCATCGCCGAGGTGGAGGAACTGGTCGAGGCGGGCACGCTCGACCCGGACCAGATTCATACGCCGGGCATTTTCGTCCAGCGCATCGTCAAGGGCACCGACTACGTCAAGCGCATCGAACAGCGCACGGTTCGCAAGCGCTCCGCGGCTTGATGCATCAGTAGTCGTCAATCACCAGTCACTCTCTATCAGGTATCACCATGCCCTGGACTCGCGATCAAATGGCCGCCCGCGCGGCGCGTGAACTCAACGACGGTTTCTATGTGAATCTCGGCATCGGCATTCCGACGTTGGTGGCCAACTACATTCCCGAAGGAATGAAAGTGGTGCTGCAGTCGGAGAACGGCATGCTTGGCATGGGACCGTTTCCCTATGAAGGCGAAGAGGATCCCGATCTGATCAACGCCGGCAAGCAGACCATCACCGAGCTGCCCATCTCTTCGTATTTCTCCTCCGCCGACAGCTTCGGAATGATCCGCGGCGGGCACATCGACCTGTCCATCCTGGGCGGCATGGAAGTTTCCTCCGACGGCGATCTGGCCAATTGGATGGTGCCGGGCAAGATGGTCAAGGGTATGGGCGGCGCCATGGACCTGGTCGCAGGCGTCAAGCGCGTGGTGGTGGTGATGGAGCACACCTCGAAGGACGGCTCGCCCAAGTTCAAGCCGAAGTGCGATCTGCCGCTGACGGGGGCGAATGTGGTGGACATGCTGGTCACCGACCTGGCGGTGTTTGCCCGCCCGGACCGCAAGTCGCCCTTCAAGTTGATTGAGCTTGCGCCGGGAGTGACGGCGGAGGAAGTGAAGGCCAAGACTTCAGCGGAGTATCAGCGTTAGGCTTGCTACGAGGCCGGAAGAACCCACCCCTGACCCACGCCCGTGCACGCCCGTGCACGGGAGGGGGAATTGAAGTTTACGTTCTCCAGAGGGGCCGATCTCGTAACAACGCGCCGCTTTTAGCGGAGCTCACCTCTGGGGAAAAAAACACGCTGTGACATCACGCGGTGGGGGCACGTTCCAACAACGACAAGGCGGCGTCGATCGCCGGAATCAGGGCAACGGCATCCATTCGATAGCAGCGTTGCTTCAGCGACTCCAACTGCGGGCGAGTCTCCGCGGTGATGACATTCTCACCTACGTCGGCGAGCACGCGAGCCCGGTCGACTTGCAAATCCGTGGGCGGCAGCGGCTCGCCGGCCGTGTAAGCAGCGAGGTCGTTTGCGTAGCGGCGAGCGGCCGGCCAGGCGCTCTGTTCGATGCTCACTTCGATTGCGTGATGATAGAACTCGAAATAGCTATGGCTCACGCATCCTGCTGCCAGCAGCGCTTCACCTTCCGACAAGGCGGCGGCGCGCAGCGCCGGATCCGGCGTCAGGCGAGCCAATATTCCGAGTAGGGAAGCGCCACAGTACGACATTCCCATCTCACGGCTGAGCTGCAAGCCTTCCTCGACCAGCCGCAGACCTTCGCTGCGGCTCTCCGGGCTCAACAGACAGCTCGCCACGATCCCAAGACACTCCGCAACGAAACGGCGCGCGCCCAGTTGCTTGGCAAGTTGCAGCGCTTGTTTCGCCAGCGTGCAACGCTCTTCGTACTTGGCCTGCAGTATCAACCCCGACGTGAGACACAGCACCGAGATCAACTCGCTGCGCAAATCGCCAACCCGCCGAGCAATCTCCAGCGCTTCCTGCAGGCTTGCGCGGCCCGCGGCCGCGTCGCCGCAGTAGACCTGCGTGATGCCAAGCATAGGGAGATTCGCCAGCAGCACGCCGATCAAACCATGCTGCCGACCTTGGTTCACACACTGCAGGAAATGTTTCCGGGCGGTGAGCATGTTGCCGCGCTGATAATGCGCGTCGCCGAGTCCGCCAAGAGCTCGCGCCAGTTCCAAAGGCGTGTTCGCCTGTTGTGCGTATTCGAATGCAGTCTGATGCGCTTGCAGACATGCATCGAAGCGACCGAGTGGGAAACAGAGATTGCCGTGTAACGTGCTCATGCGAGCGCGCGTTTGCGCGTCTGCTGCTTCGCCAAGCGCACTTTGCGCTCGCTCCAATGCATCCAGCGCTTCTTCGTACCGGTCCATCACACGCAAAGCGGAAGCGATGCCAAACCAGGCGGCTCCATGGCCGTTCTGGTCGATCGCGAAATCCAAGGCTTCGCGATAGGCAGCCAGTGCGTCGTGCGTTCGCCCGAGATGCAGCAACAGCTCACCTAGCAACAAGCTCGTCTTGTGCAGCATCAAAGGCTCGCGTGCGACAGCGCTGGCCTTGTTCGCTAGATTCAGAGCATTTTCATAACGAAGCGAACTGCGCTCAGCCTCGGCAGCCTGGATATACGCAGCGGCCGCGCCTTCATCATCGGCCGCGGCGAGATGCTCGGCATGCAGCGAGAGGTCCCTGGTTGCAAACCACTCGGCAGCGACACGATGCAGAGCGCGTCGCTGCGACTTCAGCGTCGACTCATAGATCGCATCCCTGAACAATGCGTGCGCGAACTCCAGCTCGATGCCGTCGCTGCGGACGAGGGTGGTCGCGACCAGTTTCTCCGGCTCGTAACCTTCGTCTTCGATCATCTTACGCACGATGTCCAGTTCGGTTCGCTGGCCAAGCACGGCGGCGGCTTCGAGCGCGAGATGGTCCTGCGCGGACAAGCTGTCCGCCCGCGACAGCACCAACGAGCGCACCGATCCAGGCAATGTATGTTGCCCGCCGCTGGCCGAGCGCAGCAGCTGATCGAGAAACAACGGATAGCCCTCGGCGCGCACGATACATTCCTGAATCGTCGTGCTCGACAGCTCCGGATAATGAGCCGCCAGCTCCTGAGCTTCATCTTCAGCAAGCGGCGCCAGATCGACGGTCGTGACCGGGCAGCCGCGAGCCCGCGCGCGCCAACTGGCGCTGATCGGATCGCCCTCGGGGCGCGTCGTCATGATGAACAGGATCTGACAGTTCGCCACCACGGCCGCGATCTCTCCGAGACGAGCGAGCTCGTCGGTGTCGGCCCAATGCACGTCCTCGACCACCAGCATCTGCGGCGAGCGCTGCGCTGCTGCTTCGATGATCTGTGCCAAGGCCAAAGTGCGACCGCGCTGGCGCGTGGCGACTTCCATGGCTTTCTCGAGCGCCGCGAGCTCGGAATCGAGCGGGGCATTGATCAAGTCGCTCAGGAAAATGATCTGGTCGATGCTGCCGCCGCGCGTCGCGGCCATTCGGTGCACGGCCGCCTTGCGCTCGGCTGCTGACGCGTCGGCGCGTATGCCGAGCAGACTCAGCGCAAGCATCGTGATCGGTCGCCGGCCAGGCGACTGGCCGAAGTCGAATATTTGCGCCGAATGCACGCCCACCCCACGTTCGACAGCGGCGCTTCGTACCGCATCCACGAGTCGCGTCTTGCCGATGCCCGCTTCACCACGCACCACGATGGCTCGCCCGTGCCGACTCGAAGTGCATCGGTCCAGCGATGCAAGAATCATTGCAAGCTCGGGCCGTCGGCCCACGAACGGCTGAGATGTGACGCCACTTTCGACGCCCATCGCATTCAGCGACCAGGCATTCACCGGTTCGGAAAGTGCCTGCAGGGCGGCGCCCACGCGTTGCGTCGTGACGCGCTCGCCAAGCGATTGGCGAATCTCTTCAGAGATCAAAACTTCGCCATCCTGTGCTTGAGCTGCGAGGATGTGAGCTTCGTGGGTGGGTCGTCCGCTCAATGGAAACACTTCGCTGCCGCACAGCACCTGCCCTTGGGCGATTCCGATGCGCAAGGCAAGCGGGGCGACCACCGGCCACGGCTTGGCTGTCACCATGTCACGTAACATCAGCGCAGCACGCGCGCAGCGTTCGGCCTCGTTGCCATACGAATGGGGGATGCCGAATACCGCTAAAACATTGGAGCCGACGCGGCGGTCGGTGAGCCCGCCGAATTCCTGGACGGCGCTCTGCACGCGACGTTGAAACTCATGAGACAGCAAGTGCGCTTCTTCGGGGTCGAGTCGCGCTTCGGTTTCCAACAAGCCTTCCAGCCGCGCCACGAGGATGGTGGCATCGCGCAGACTCGGCCTGAGCTCCTGGCGTGCGGCCGGCGTCGCCGCTTCCTCGGGTTCTTCGACCGATGATTCGCTGTCGCCGGGCTCGGCCACGGCGGCGCGACGTTTGCGCATCAGCTCGCGATAAAGCTGCTCGGTGGCTGTCTCGGGGGAAACATCCAGCTCACGACGCAATACATCCCGGCACACTCGATACTGCCGCAATGCTTCCGCATACGAGTTACGCTTGGCTTGCAGCTCCATGATGCGCCGATGTGCCGCTTCGTTCAGCGGTTCCAACGAGACCAGGCGCGTGCATGCCGTCAATGCGCCGTCATTGTCTTCGGCTGCCATGCACAGGTCGGTGAGGCGCTGAAGCGCTTCGCTCACTTGCTTGCGCAAGGTGCTGCGCTCGCTGCTCAGCCATTCATCGAATGCCGTGGAGCGCGCGTCGAAGCCGTCCAACAAATCGCCGCGATAATGATTGATTGCGTCTTGCAGCGAGGTGCGAGTGCCGGCCAGCAGCGAGCGTCGGAACGCTTCGATATCGCTTCGTAACAGCTGGCCGTCGACGCCCACCGATTCGGTGTCAGCCAGCAGCGCGCCTTGCGCTCCGGCAGGCAACGATTTCCTCAGCGCCGCGAGCGCCTGTCGCAAGCTGGTGCGCGCCAGCTCTTCATCGGCATCCTCCCATAGCAGCGTGGCGAGACGGTCGCGGCTGTGAGATTCGCCCGGACGCAGCGCCAGGTAGGCCAGCAGGGCGCGGCCCTTTCGCGAGGCAATACGAACCTCGCTGCCGCTGGCGTCACGGACGTGAAACGCGCCTAGAACCTGCAAAGTCAATGCATGCACGCCGACGGTCCTGGTTTTTCTTGTCGAAAGCGGCCCCGGTCGGTTCGGCCGGAGCGGAGGTCCGCCATTTTCACGCATTTTTCACGGCTGTCGAGACCTTCGACTCACGAGGGCTGCGTACAAATACCTCCTATCGGCGGGTTCACCCGTTCAGCCCGGAAGAGGAGGAAGCAATGTCACTTCGAGATTCGCGCGGTTGCCCGGTTTCGACCCGGAGCGCTGCATCGCTGGCTCAGTTCGAACAGGCGCTGGAGCTGTCCGTGAGCTATCGGCTCGATCCTTTGGCCGCGATCGGCCGCGCGCTCGAGGCCGAACCGGATTTCGCCATGGGGCACTGTCTGCGCGCCGGATTGATGATCATGGCAACGGATCGGATGGTGGTGCCACTGCTGACAGAGAGTATCGAAGCCGTCGAATCGTTGGGACGGCGCGCTAACGATCGTGAGCGGGCTCATGCCGCGGCGGCGCGTTGCTGGCTGCATGGCGATTTCGCCGGTTCCATCCGGCGCTATGGCGAGATTCTGCTGGAGCATCCACGCGACCTGCTGGCCTTGCAGGTGGCGCATGTCGGCGATTTCTTTCTCGGCTCCAGCACCATGTTGCGCGATCGCGTCGCGCAGGTGTTGCCCGAATGGGACACCAGCGCGCCGGGCTATAACTATGTGCTGGGCATGTATGCGTTCGGGCTGGAGGAGACCGGGCTTTACTCACGCGCCGAGGATATCGGCCGCCGGGCGTTAGAGATCAATCCGGTCGACGCCTGGGGTGTGCACGCCGTGACTCATGTGATGGAAATGCAGGGACGAATCCGCGAGGGCATCGATTTCCTGACTTCGCGTGAGCGCGATTGGGCAGAAAACAACGGCCTGGCGTTCCACAACTGGTGGCACCTGGCATTGTTTCATCTGGACGCGGGCAACGTGTCTCAGGTGCTCGATCTGTTCGACCGGCGCATTCGACCGGCGCCCTCGCAAGTCCCGTTGGAAATGATCGACGGCTCCGGAATGTTGTGGCGTCTGGAGTTACGGGGCATCGATGTGGGCGATCGCTGGCAGGCGCTGGCCAATTGCTGGGAGCCGTTCGTGGAGCATGCGTACTACGCATTCAACGACGTGCACGCGGTGATGGCTTTCGTCGGCGCCCGGCGACTCGATCTGGCGGAGCGCGCGATCGCGGCCATGGAGCGGAAGGTCGACGGCCTGGAGACCAACGCGATGATGACGCGCGAGGTGGGACTGCCGTTGGCTCGAGCGCTGGTGTCGTTCGCAAAGGGCGACTACGTGGACGTGACGCAACGATTGCAGCCCATTCGCACCATCGCCGCGCGTTTCGGCGGCAGCAATGCGCAGCGAGATTTGATTCATCTCACGCTGGTCGAGGCGGCGCTGCGCTCCCGTCAGATCCGGCTGGCCCGGGCGCTGATCGCAGAACGCACTCAGCTCAAACCCTCCAGCCCGTCCAATTGGCAGCTGACCGCCCGTGTGATGGAGCTCGGCGGCGATGCCGGCGCGGCGGCCAGGGCAATGGAAAGCGCGGAGACGCGCCGGAAGGCGCAGTTCATGCCGCAGCGGTCGATGGCGCTGTCGGGTTGAGGGCCTGTTTCGCTCGATGGGCGGTCCAGTCGATGGATCGCCGATCGATGTAGTCGATTGATCCGGCCCGTGCTCGAGTCGGGGCAGTTCCCCCCTGCGTCGGCTCGAGCGCGGCGCCCTTCAGGCCTGATGCGGGCGGGCCAGGTATTCCTGTGACTGCATCTCGATCAAGCGGCTCTGGGTGCGTTCGAACTCGAATTTGAGCTTGGCGCCGTGATACAGCTCGGTCACCGGGCGCTCGGCCGACACGATCACCTTCACCGCCCGATCGTAGAACTCGTCGATCAGGGTGATGAAGCGGCGGGTCTGATTCTCCGATTCGATGCCGAGCGACGGAATGTCGGTGACAAACACGGTGTGATAGCAGCGGGCGATCTCGATGTAGTCGGCCTGGCCTCGCGGCCCATCGCACAGTTCCTTGAACGTGAACCAAATGACATCGCCGGCGTGGCGCTTCGCATGCAGACGGCGGTGATTCAATGTGAGCGTCGCATCGATGGCGCCGGGTTCGCCGGCCATGGATTCGAACAAGTTGACCAGCGCGGTGCCGGTTTTGGGATCGCGGCAGTCGAACCAGGTCGTCGCGCGTTCGAGCAGCCGCAGGCGGTAATCGGTTTTGCTGTCGACGTGGACGATCTCGGTGTTCTCTTTGATCAGTTTGATCGCGGGCAGGAAGCGCGCCCGTTGCAGACCGTCCTTGTACAGATCGTCGGGTGGTACGTTCGAAGTGGCGACCAGCGTGACGCCGCGCTCGAACAGGCCCCGGAACAGATTGCCGAGGAGCATGGCGTCGGCGATGTCGGAGACGAAGAATTCGTCGAAACAGATGATGCGGGTTTTGCGCGTGATCTTTTCGGCAATCAGCTCGAGTGGGTCGGCGCGGTCCTGATGTTTCTTCAGCTCGTCGTGCACCGTCTGCATGAAACGATGGAAGTGGCTGCGCTGGCGTTCCTTGAACGGCAGGGTGTGAAAGAACAGATCCATCAGCCAGGTCTTGCCACGACCCACGCCGCCCCAGATGTAGAGGCCCTTCTGCAGCTGATGGTCCTTGCGCGACAGCAGACCCTTGAGCAGCCCGCCCTTCGGCTGGGGCGCCAGCAGCCGCTCCCTCAGATCATCCAAGTGCGCTACGACCCGCTCCTGCACGGGATCTCGCTGATACCCGAGGCGGGCGCATTCGCGTTCATACAGGGCGGCGACGGTGGTGGCGGGCGTAGGGTGGTCGGGCACGTTGCTTGAGGCTTGCTTCGTCAGGTCGGCGCCTATAGTAACCGACGCTGCGACCTTTCCACGCCCTCGGAGGCTCGAAAGATTGGCCTGCGAGCCCGACGTTTCCGCGGAAACGTCGAGATATGTCCATCGAGCTCTTCAGCTCTTCAGCTCAGGCAAATCCCGAAAGAACGCCAGCGCTTCCGGGTTGGCCAAAGCGACCACGTTCTTCGGCGTGCGACCGTGAACCACATCGCGAACGGCGAGTTCGACCAGCTTGCCATTCAGGGTCCGAGGCAGGTCTGGCGCCTGGATGATCTTGGCGGGGACGTGACGGGGAGAGGTGTTCTCCCGGATCACTCGGCGAATCTTCTCACGCAACGGTTCATCCAGCGTCACACCGTCGCGCAAGCGAACGAAAAGCACGGTGCGAACATCGCCATCATATTCCTGGCCGATAGCGACCGACTCAACCACTTCCTCGACCGTCTCCAGGTGACGATACAACTCCGCCGTGCCGATACGAACGCCGCTGGGGTTCAACGCAGCATCCGAGCGACCGTGAACGATGAGGCTGCCACGCGAGGTGAGGGTGGCGAGGTCACCGTGCCACCAAACATTGGGATAGCGGGAGAAGTAGGTCGACACCAGAAGGTCCTCCTGAACATCGCCCCAGAAGCCCACCGGCACGGAAGGAAACGGCTGCGTGCACACCAGCTCGCCTTGCTGCCCGACCATCGAGGTCCCCGCGTCGTCGAACACTTCGACTTTCATGCCCAACGAGAGCGCCTGAATCTCGCCTTCATACACCGGCAGAGTCGGGCAGCCGGAGCCGAAGCAACCCATGATGTCCGTACCGCCGGAGATCGACGACAGCTGCACATCCGGATGCACGTCACGGTAGACATATCTGAAGCTCGCAGGACTGAGCGGCGCGCCGGTCGATAGCACGGTACGCAGCGCGGTCAAATCGAACATCTGCCGAGGCCGAATCGCCAGTTTCTCGCATGTGGCAAGAAACCGCGGCCCCGTGCCAAAGATCGTGACGCGCTCTTCCGCAGCCAAACGCCAAAGAACATGCGGATCCGGCTGCAGCGGCGCGCCGTCGAAAAGCACGATCGTGGCGCCCGTCGCCAGCCCGCTCACCAGAACATTCCACATCACCCAACCGCAAGTGGTGAAATAGAAGAATCTGTCGCCCGGCCCCATGTCCGCATGCAGCACGTTTTCCTTCAACTGCTGGATCAACGAACCGCCCGCGCTGTGCACGATGCACTTCGGCGCGCCCGTGGTGCCGGAAGAGTACAGTATGAAAGCCGGCTGCTCGAAGGGCAGCTGCGCGAATGACAGGGGCGCATCCGCCGTGCCGAACTCATTGAACCGCACGTGCTCGAACGCCACCTGATCAGCATCCATATCAGGATTCAGATACGGAACCAGTACCACATGCTCGATGCTGGAGATCTGCTCGCACACCGCCTCAATGACAGGCAAACAATCCGTCGTCTTGCCCGCATAGTGATACCCATCGACAGCGAACAACACCCGCGGCTTGATCTGACCGAAGCGATCCACCACGGCGCTCGTGCCGAAATCGGGCGAGCACGATGACCATATCGCCCCGATGCTGGCGGCGGCGAGCATGGCAATCACCGTTTCAGGGATATTGGGCAGATAACCAGCAATGCGGTCATCGGCCTTCACGCCAGCCTGTTTCAATCCATCGGCGACCCGAGCGACCTCACTGCGCAGCTGGCGCCGCGTGAGTTCCCGGCGCTCACCGCGTTCGTTACGAAAGATGATCGCAATGGCATCGTCTTCGCCACGCAGAATGAGATTCTCGGCGTAGTTGAGCAGCGAGCCGACGAACCATTTCGCATCGGGGAAGCGCGTGCCGTCCTCGAGGACCTGCTCAGGGCCCTGTGAGCAACGGACCTCGCAGAAGTCCCACACCGCAGTCCAGAAGTTCTCGGGAAATTCGACCGACCAGCGATGCAACGAAGGGTAGTCGAGCACCGGGGCTTTGTAGCGCTCCTGCACAAAGTGCGAGAAGCGAGCGAGCGCGGACCTGGCGGCGCGCTCTTCGGAAGGGGTCCAGATCGGCTGCGCGGGGGGTTCCATGTCAGGCCCCCACCGCACAGCCGCGCGGATCACAGGTTCTGGTAGTTCGGGCCCGAGCCGCCTTCCGGCGTGGTCCAGTTGATGATTTCGTACGGATCTTTGATGTCGCAGGCCTTGCAGTGGACGCAGTTGGCCGCGTTGATCTGCAAGCGTCGGCCGCCCTGGCCGTCCTCGACCATCTCATACACGCCGGCCGGGCAGAAGTTCTGACAGGGGTTGCCATATTCCTTGGTACAACGATTCACGCAGATCGATGTGTCCAGCACCTTCAAGTGCACCGGTTGCGCTTCGTCATGCACGTTGCCGGCGAAGAACACCGACGCCAGCCGGTCGCGCGGCGGCAGCGAACGATCGACCCAGCCGCGATCCGGCGAGGCGTACTGGTCCAGCTTTTCCAGCGCCGACCAGTCGGCCGTGTTGCGCAGGGTCCAGGGCGTCTTGCCTTTGAGCAGCGACTCGAGGCCGGCGTTCGCCATCGCAAAGTACAGCCCGCGTTTGAACGCCGGCTTGAAGTTGCGCACCGAATGCAATTCGCGATGCCCGTCGGAGTTCCGCCAGCGAGCGTCGAAACCCGCCGCCTTGCCTTGTTCCACCAGGTGTTCCGCCGCCAATGCGCCCGAGCGGATCGCCTGATGAATGCCCTTGATCTTGAACACGTTGAGCGTGCCACCGGCGTCACCGATGAGCATGGCGCCAGGCATGTCGAGGCGGGGCAGCGACTGATAACCGCCAGTCACGATGGTGCGCGCGCCCGCGGCGAGAATCTCACCGCCTTCGAGCATCGGTTTGATGCGCGGATGATGTTTGAACTGCTGGAACGCTTCGAACGGCTTCAAGCGCGGATCTTTGTAGTTCAAACCGACCACGTAGCCGATGTAGATGCGATCGTTGTCGAGGTGATACAGGAAGCTGCCGCCGTAAGTGGCTGGATCCAGCGGCCAGCCGAATGCGTGCTCGATGCGGCCCGGCTTCACGCGCCCCGGCGGCAGTTGCCACATCTCCTTGAAGCCCAGGCTGAAGGTCGGCGGATCGATGCCGTCGCGCAAGTTGAATTTGGCGATGAGTTGCTTGGAGATCGAGCCGCGCGAACCCTCGGCCAGAATGGTGGTGCCCGCGTGGATCTCGACGCCCGGGGTGTAGTTCGGGCCCGGCTCGCCATTCTTCTCCAGGCCCATGTCGCCGATGCGCACGCCTCTGACGGCGCCGTTCGCGTCGAATACCGCCTCGGCGGCGGCGAAGCCCGGGAAGATGTCGATGCCGAGCGCCTCGGCCTGCGACGCCATCCAGGCCGTGAGCTGCCCGAGCGAAACGATGAAGTTGCCATGGTTTTTCATCGGCGAGAGATCGACCGCCCAGTTCGGCAACTTGAACGAGCCAGTCCGCGTCATGAGCCGTACATCGTCTTCGGCCGCTGGCACTTTCATTCCCGAATACTCGGCGCGCCAGTTCGGTAACAACTTCTCCAGCGGAGCGGATTCCAGCACCGCGCCCGAGAGCGAATGCGCGCCGATCGCCGAGGCCTTCTCGAGCACGCAAATGTTCATTTCGGGCTTGAGTTGTTTGAGTCGGATCGCGCACGCCAGCCCCGCGGGGCCGCCGCCGACGATCACGACGTCATATTCCATTACTTCACGTTCGGTCATGGTTGCACTTCGGGGCTGCTTGCTTCGCCTGATTCTCTACGGGCTGGTCCGCTCGTGTGTGGATGCGCGGCCGATGTTATTTCGGCGCCATACGGATCGCGCCGTCCAAACGAATCACCTCGCCGTTGAGC
Organism: Steroidobacter gossypii; assembly: GCF_016801985.1. Classification (GTDB taxonomy): domain Bacteria; phylum Pseudomonadota; class Gammaproteobacteria; order Steroidobacterales; family Steroidobacteraceae; genus Steroidobacter; species Steroidobacter gossypii. The sequence continues at coordinate 303,374 of NZ_JAEVLS010000008.1, forward strand.
ATCGAGTTTTCGCAGATGTGCGCGACCAGCGCAGCATATTCCTCGGGACGACCGAGACGCGGCGGGAAGGGCACTTGCTTGCCCAGCGAGTCCTGCGCTTCCTGCGGCAGCGAGGCCATCATTGGCGTCTTGAAGATGCCCGGCGCGATGGTCATCACGCGAATACCGGCGGTCGACAGATCGCGCGCCATCGGTAATGTCATGCCCACCACGCCGGCCTTGGAGGCGGAGTAGGCGACCTGGCCGATCTGGCCGTCGAAGGCCGCGACCGACGCGGTCATGACGATGACGCCACGCTCGCCTTCTTCGTTCTGCGCGTTGGCGCCCATGGCGGCAGCGGCGGACTTCGCCACCAGCAACGTGCCGATCAGATTGATCTCGACGACCTTGCGGAAGAAATCGCCCGGCATGGGACCTTCCTTGTTGACGATGCGACGCGGCCAGGCCACGCCGGCGCAGTTCACCGCGAGATTCAGGCCGCCCATGTCGCTCTTGGCCTTGGCGATCGCGGCGTCGACGCCGGCTTCGTTGGTGACATCGACCGTTGCAGAGAACGCGGCGTCACCGAGCGATTGGGCCGCAGCCTGACCGGCCGCTTCGTTCACATCCAGCAATGTGACTTTGCCGCCGGCGGCAACGAGGCGCTGCGCCACTGCATGCCCGAGGCCCGAGGCGCCGCCCGTGATGACGGCTCGCACTTCATTCAGTTTCATTTCTACCCCTAGTTGGCTGGCTCAAAGTCTCTGGCCGCCATCGACTTCGATGACGCGACCGGAAAAATAATCGTTCTCGGCGATGAAGATGGCGGCATGCGCCATCTCGGCCGGTTCCGCCATGCGACGCAGTGGCACGGCACTGACGGCGCGCTCGATCATCTCGGGTTTCATCGTGTCCAGAATCTCGGTGCGCGTAAAGCCCGGAGCAATCGCGCCGGTGCGGATGCCGTAGCGCGCGAGCTCCTTCGCCCACACGACATTCATCGCCACCACGCCGGCCTTGGTGGCGGAGTAGTTGGACTGGCCCATGTTGCCGGCCCGCGAAATGCTCGAGGTGCTGATGATCACGCCGCCATTGCCCAACGCGATCATGCGCGCCGCCGCTTCGCGCGCGCCAAGAAATACGCCGGTGAGATTCACATCGAGGACGGCGCGCCATTGATCGAGGGACATTTTGCTCACGACCTTGCCGTCCTGCGCTTTCACGAGCAGCGCATCCTTGGTGACGCCGGCGTTGTTGATCATGACATCCAGGCGGCCGAAGTCTTGGACGATTCGATCGAGCGTGGCTTCGATCTCTTGCTCGTTCGTGACGTTGCAAACGTAGGTCGCGGCGCGCACGCCAGCGGCTTCGCACAGTTCCTTGCTCTTGGCGAGGTCGTCGGAGTTCAGATCGATCAGCGCGACGTTGGCGCGCTTGTTCGCGAAGGCTTGCGCCATGGCGCGACCGATGCCGCGGCCGCTGCCGGTGATGGCGACGAGCTTACCGTCCAGCTGCATTCAACCCCCATTTGCCCTGTCAGAAGGTAAGGGCTTCGAGCCAAGGCGTCGGATGTTAACCTCTTATTTTGCGTCGCACAAAGGGGTTGGCCAGAGGCTTTCGCGATGACCGCACCCTGTTCCGCCAGCCAGTTTTCAGCCTTGTGGCGTCCAGCTGGACTTGCGCCGTTCCAGGAAGGCCGACAATCCTTCCTTGCCCTCGGGGCTCACACGCAAACGCGCCAGAAGGCGCGCGGTTTCTTCGCCCAGTGCATCACGGTCGTGGAAGTGCGCCACGCGGCGGACGAGTTGCTTTGCTGCACGCAGCGCTGCGGGCCCGCCTCGCAGCAGCAGATCGACCTGCTCGTTGACGAGTTGATCGAGCTGCTCCGGAGTCGCTGTGAGATGCAGCAAGCCGAGGCTTTGCGCTTCTTCAGCGGAGAAGGGCGCGGCGGTAAGAAACAAACGCCGCGCCTGGCGACTGCCGATGGCTTCGACCACATACGGCGAGATGGCTGCGGGCACGATGCCGAGCCGCACCTCGGTGAGCGCAAACTTTGCCGAGGTTGCCCCAATCGCAATGTCAGCGCAGGCCACCAGGCCCACGCCACCGCCAAACGTATTGCCATTCACGCGCGCGATGAGTGGCAGCTCGAATTCGTCCAGCTTGCGTAGCAGCCTCGCGAGGACCAGCGCGTCGGTGACGTTCTGCTCCTCGGTAAAGTTCAACATCGATCGCATGTGGCCGATGTCCGCACCGGCGCAGAAACTCGCGCCCGCACCGGTGAGTACGACGACACGCGCATTCTGATCGCTGCTAATTTTTGTCAACGCGTCGTGTAATTCGCCCATGGTCGCGCCATCGAGCGCGTTGTGCTTCTCCGGCCGATTGAGGGTCAGCGTGACAACGCCGCGGGAATCGATGCTGGTGGTGACGGTCGACATGATGTGAGCTCTCGCACTGCTATGGGCGCGAACTTAATACGGTAGCGCGTAGATTACGTGCAATGCATGACTTCATGTTGATGGTACGCGACAGGACGTCACGCGGTGGCCTCGAAAAGTTCGCGACCGATCAGCATGCGGCGGATTTCACTGGTGCCGGCGCCAATCTCGTACAGCTTCGCGTCACGCAGCAGACGGCCGGTCGAGTACTCGTTGATATAACCGTTGCCGCCCAGCGCTTGAATGGCTTCCAGCGCCATCCAGGTCGCTTTTTCGGAGGCTTGCAGGATGCAGCCGGCCGCATCGAAACGAGTGACCTTGCCGCGATCGCAGGCCGCCGCCACCGAATAAACATAGGCGCGACACGCATTCATGGTCGTGTACATGTCCGCGATCTTGCCCTGCATGAGTTGGAACGTGCCAATGGCGCGGCCGAACTGACGGCGCTCGTGCACATACGGGATCACAACGTCCATGCAGGCTCGCATGATGCCGAGAGGGCCGCCGGCCAGCACGACGCGTTCATAATCCAGACCGCTCATCAGCACCTGTGCGCCTTTGCCTTCCTGATGCAGAACGTTTTCGGCGGGCACTTCGCAGTCCTGGAACACCAGCTCGCAGGTGTCCGAGCCGCGCATGCCGAGCTTGTCGAGCTTTTGCGCGCTGGAGAAACCTTTCATGCCGCGTTCGATGATGAACGCCGTGACGCCGCGAGCGCCGAGTTCGGGGTCGAGCGTGGCGTACACGACCAGTGTGTCGGCGAGGGGACCGTTGGTGATCCACATCTTGTTGCCGTTGAGCACGTACTTGTCGCCTTTTTTCACGGCGCGCGTGCTCATGCCGACCACGTCGGAGCCGGCGCCCGGCTCGCTCATGGCCAGCGCGCCCAGGTGCTCGCCGGAGATCAGACGGGGGAGGTACTTCTCTTTCTGGGCCGGAGTGCCCCAGCGGCGCAGCTGGTTCACGCAGAGATTGGAATGCGCGCCATACGACAGGCCCACCGACGCCGAGGCGCGGCTGATCTCTTCCATCGCGATTACGTGCGCCAGATAGCCCAGGCCCGCCCCGCCGTATTCGTCTTCGACGGTGATGCCCAGCAGGCCCAGTTCGCCCAGCTCGGGCCACAGCTCGCGCGGGAATTTGTTGTCGCGATCGATCGCCGCAGCCAATGGGGCGATGCGTTCGCTCGCAAACTTCGCTACCGTGGCGCGCAATGCGTCCAGATCCTCGCCCAAACCGAAATCGAAATCTTGCACGCCGCCCCCTGGTTGTGTCCGAATCGATAATTGCCCTATTGTCCGACAGTCCGGTTTTTAGTCAATAACCCCGTTCAGCCATCGCCACCATGGTCATGAAAAAAAAGACGATCGCCGCCACTCGTCCGCGCCGCACCGGGGCCGAAACCCAGGCGCCTGCTGAATCCTCCGACGCAGCGTCCATGTTCGACCCGGTGGAGCGCTCCCCGGCCTACACCAAGGTGTCCTCGGCCATCGAGCATAAAATCCTGTCTCGCGCGCTGCGTGACGGCGATGTGTTGCCGGCCGAGCTGGAGCTTGCCCAGCAATTTCGCGTGCACCGCTCAACTGTGCGGGAGGCGCTACGTCAGTTGGAAAGTGCCGGCCTGGTGGCGCGCCCGCCCGGCGCGAAGCGGATGATCGTCAGCCGGCCCGAAGCTGCGAAGGTGGCCTCCGGCATGCGCCATGCGCTGGTGCTCCACGAGGTGTCATTCGTGGATGTATGGGAGGCGATGATGGTGATCGAACCCGAAGTCGCCGCTTTGGCCGCGCTCCGCCGCACTCAGGCCGATCTCGCGGCGCTGACTCAGACCAGCGAAGCGTTCCGCGAATCTCCGGAAGGCGATCCGGACTCGGTGAATATCGTCGCGACTTTTTTCGAACAGCTCGGCGCCGCGTCTCGCAACCAAGTGCTCGTGCTTGCCAAACAATCGCTGACGCAGGCACTCGCACCTTCGTTGGCGCGAATGATCGACACCGTGCCTCAAGCTCGCACCCGTATCACCGATGCCCAACGCCGCATCATCGTCGCGGTGCGCGACAAGAACGCAGACGAAGCTCGGAAGTGGATGTCGAAGCACGTTCGCGATTTCAAACGCGGCTACGAAGTCGCGGGGATCTCGCCGGACACGCCGATTTCGGTGTAGTGGAATAGGTTCGGCGAGGCGCCGAGGCCGGGATCGATCGCGACGGTAGTATTGCCCGGGCTCAGTCCCGGCGCGCGGGCACGCAGCTCACCGTGCCTTCGTAGTGCTTCGCGAACTGGGATTTGATCGTGCCGCAGACGAAGTCGCCTTCGTCTGCGGTGAGGCCGTACACCACCATCCGGCCGTTGCGCTCGAAGCGGTTGCCGCGGTCGAAGCTCAGGTAGGTGGAGTGGATGGCGATGTCGTCGAACAGCCGTGCATAACGCGGTTCCAGATCGGCGTTGCACGATGACAGGGTCATCGTACATTCCTTGCACTCTGGGATGAGTTTGCTCCAGACGCGCGCGGAGCGTTGCTGGCAGTCCTGTTCGTCGGCCATTTCGCCGAATAACACCATGTTGATCTCGCGCCCCTCGATCTGCATGTCGGTGCGCAACTCGGCATAGATCGGCGACTCGATGATTTCCGGGTTCTGGCCGTCCAGGCGACTGTTATAAACCGCGTAACCCGCGGCGCCCAGCGCGATCAGGACGATCAGGTACTTCATTGCGCTCTCGTTAGACTTCCTTGGCCGGAAGTCACAATACACGCGTTCACAAAGCTCCGCCGGAACGGCGGTCACACAAGCAAGAGCAGACCGGCGGTATGCCAGGGCAGGTGTGCATTGAATGCGCGCGATTGGATGCCGCCGGCCGCGACTCGATTACATGATCGGAAACTCGACGCTCAAGCGAGTGCCCGGCTGGCCTGAAATGGCGCAAAAAAAAGCCACGAGCCCTGCTGAGCTCGTGGCCTTGATCGACTCGACAGTTAGACGATCTCGACCGCCAGCGCAGTGGCCTCGCCGCCACCGATGCAGAGAGAAGCGACGCCGCGCTTCAGGCTGCGATTGCGCAGGGCGTGGATCAGAGTGGTGAGAATGCGAGCGCCGGTGGCGCCGATCGGATGTCCGAGCGCGCAGGCGCCGCCGTTGACGTTGACCTTGGCGTGATCCAGACCGATGTCGTGAATGGCAGCCATGGTGACGCAAGCGAAGGCTTCGTTGATTTCATACAAATCGACTTCACCGGCGGACCAGCCGGTCTTGGCCAGCACGGACTGGATCGCACCCACTGGCGCGGTGGTGAACCACTCCGGCGCCTGAGCGTGACTGGCGTAACCGACGATACGAGCCAACGGCTTGAGATTGTGCTGACGAGCGGCGCTGGCGCTCACCACCAGCAGCGCGGCGGCGCCGTCGGAGATGGATGAAGAGCTGGCGGCGGTGACCGTGCCGTCTTTCGCGAACGCCGGCTTCAAGGTCGGAATCTTGTTGATGTCGCACGTGAACGGCGTTTCGTCCTTGGCAACGACGCGCTCGCCCTTGCGATCCTTCACCGTGACCGGCGCGATTTCGTTGTTGAAATGCGTGCCTTCGGCAGCGGCCAGCGCGCGACGCACCGACTCGGTCGCAAACGCATCCTGCTGCTGACGAGTGAAGCCGTACTTGGCCGAAGTGGCTTCGGCGAACGAGCCCATCATCTTGCCGTCGAACGGGCTCTGCAGACCGTCGAAGAACATGTGATCGATGATTTCCGAGTGGCCCATGCGAATGCCGCCGCGCGCCTTGGGAATGAGATAGGGCGCGTTGGTCATCGACTCGATACCGCCCGCGAGCACCACGTTGGCGGAGCCGGCGCGAATCTGATCCGCCGCCATCATCACGGCTTTGAGTCCCGAGCCGCACATCTTGTTGATGGTGGTCGCCGGCACCCTCTGCGGGACGCCTGCGGCAAGCGCAGCCTGGCGGCCGGGAGCCTGACCGATGCCGGCCATGAGCACGCAGCCAAGGATGGTTTCGTCGATCTGCTCCGGCGACAGCCCGGCGTCCTGGATCGCCGCCTGCGCGGCGGCGGCGCCGAGCTGCGGAGCGGTCAACGGGCTGAGTGCGCCCTGAAAGGCGCCGATGGGAGTGCGGCGGGCAGCAACGATATAGATGGGTTCGCTCATGGGAGTGCTCGACTGCTCGGTGAGGGGCCAGCGCACCGCCAGTTATGGCGGCGCCTAAAGTTACTTGCAAGTACCCAAGGACCGTTAGCCTACGCCGACTTTGTATGCAGTGCAATAAACGCCCTATCCTCCGGTGTACGGCAGCTTTATTCGACCAATTGCAGTGAGCCGCTCTTCGGCCAGGCGGCGCGCTGCCTGCCAGGTCGGAATATTGCTGCGGGCGGCGAGGGCAAGGATGCGGCCGATGATGTCGTGGATCCGGGCCACACTGCGCAGGGCGCGATCTTCGTTGTAGCCCTGGAGCTCCATGGCGCTGTTCATCAAGCCACCTGCGTTGATGGCGTAGTCGGGTGCGTACAGGATGCCGCGACGGTCCAGCTCGGTTCCGAGCTCTTCCGATTCGAGTTGATTGTTGGCGCCGCCGGCGACAATGCGACAACGCAGGCGAGGAATCGTGTCCTCGTTGATGACTGCGCTCATTGCGCAGGGAGAAAACACGTCGGCATCGACATCGTAGATTTGTGACATCGGCACCGCCTCCGCGCCGAACTCGGCGACGGCATGTTCGATGCGGTCTTCGTTGATATCGGTGACGAACACCTTTGCGCCCGCCGCGCGCAACGATTTCACCAGGTGATAGCCCACTTGACCCGCGCCCTGCACGGCGAAGCTCGTCCGTCGCAGGTCCGCGTGTCCGAGCTTGAATTCCAAGCACGCGCGAATGCCATGCAAGGTGCCGAGCGCAGTGAAGCGCGAAGGATCGCCGCTGCCGCCGACCAGTTGCGGCACCCCGACCACGTGGCGTGTCTCCTGGCGGATCCATTCCATGTCGTCGGGATTGGTGCCGACGTCTTCGGTGGTGATGTAGCGACCGCCGAGCGATTGTATGAATCGGCCCAGCGCTCGAAACAGCGCTTCGCTCTTGTCAGTCTCGGGATTGCCGATCAGCACGCCCTTGGCGCCGCCGAGATTCAGTCCGGCGATGGCGGCTTTGTACGTCATGTCCGCGGAGTGCTTGAGCACATCGCGCACCGCATCCGCTTCGTTCGCATACGGCCACATGCGCAAGCCGCCGAGCGCCGGTCCCAGCGCGGTGTTGTGAATCGCGATCACACAGCGCAAGCCGCTTTCGCGATGATGAAAGAACACCACTTGCTCGTGACCGAGCCGGCCCACCGCTTCGAACAGATTCATCGCCGCCCCCGAGTGACCCAGGCACGGCGATTATAGGGGTCGCACGCGTCTCAAGTGGAAGACGACGAGCGTCGCGCTTGAATCGCGGCAATGCCGTCGTTGGAGGACAGGTCCGGTTCGCCGAGCTCGGCAAGAATTCGCGCATGCGCCACATCGCGCATGTGAACGACCGCATCGGGCGCCTTCATGTCGCGCATCGGACCGATCGACGGCAGAACGTGGATATCGATGCGACCGGGCCGCGGCAGGAATCGACCGGATGGCAAAATGTGCCGGGTGCCGCGCAGTGCGAGCGGCACCACCGGCAGATCCACACGAGCCGCGATCGTGAATGCGCCGTTGTGAAATTTGCCCAGGCCTGGCTCCGCGAGGAAGGTGCCTTCGGGGAAAAATGCCAACGCCTGACCTGCGTCCGCCGCCTTCAACAGTCGGCGCGTATCCATGCCGCCGGCGTGACGATTGAAACGATCCACGAACTCCGAACCGATCCGCCGCAACAGCAGGCCGGCCAGCGGCACGCGGCTGAACTCCTTTTTGATGACGAACGAAAAGCGCGCGGGCAGGGCGGCCTTGAGCACGATGCCGTCGAGATAGCTGGCGTGATTGGCCACCACCACGCAGGGCCCGCTCGGCAGCAGATGTTCATCGATCAGACGAATGCGCAGCCCGGCCACGGCGAAAAAAGCGCGAGCCGCGAAGTGGGCGATATGCCGACGTGTCTTGATCCCGAAAGGCAGCAAAACTGCCACAAACGCGCTCAGGCCAAAGACCAGGAACACTGCCAGGGCATACACGCCATAAATGATTTCCAACACGACCCTGAGCGGCGACCATAGCGGCCCCAGGGCGGAGCGCCGCACGTCGTCAGTCATAACTCGACACGGAAGTCACCAGGGTTTTATGTAGCGTGATCATGGAATGCGTGTGCGCGTCGATTTCTGTGAACTGAGTCTCTTTATGTAAACCCTGCGGGGGTTCTGTGATTGTAATCACGCCTTGCGCCGACCCCGGTCTCCATACTGCCCGCCATCGATTAACCGGTCTGCCGTGAGCGATTGCGGTGAAAACCCAAAGGCGATGAGCAGCGTAACCAAAGCATCAGTCTACTCGAGGTCAGGCGAGGATATGCCGGAGACGCCGTCGTTGGCGGCCATCGACCGCTTTCTCGACGCGGTGTGGATGGAGCGTGGCCTGTCCCCCAACACTCTGTCGGCCTATCGCGCCGATCTGACTGCCCTCGATCGTTGGTTGCAGGCGCGCGGCACCACCAGTGTCGCCGCCACGCGTGACGATCTGAAGGCGTTCATCAAGCATCGAGTCGACGCCGGGGCGCGACCGCGCTCCACCGCGCGTCAGCTGTCCAGCTTTCGCCGATTCTACCGTTATCTGATTCGCGACGGTGCGATCAAGGAAGATCCGACCGCGCAGATCGCCATGCCCAAGATCGGCCGCTCGCTGCCGAAGTCGCTGACCGAGGAAGAGGTCGAGGCTTTGCTCAAGGCGCCGGTGATCGAAGATCCGCTCGGTCATCGCGACCGTTGCATGCTCGAAGTGCTGTACGCCACGGGCCTGCGCGTCTCGGAGCTGGTGAATCTCAAGTCCAGCCAGGTGAACATGAATCAGGGCGTGCTGCGCATCGTCGGCAAAGGCGATCGCGAGCGACTGATTCCGCTCGGCGAGGAAGCGGTGTCCTGGCTGCAAAAATTCATCAACGGTCCGCGCCTGGAAATCCTGCTGGAGCGCCAGACCGACTATCTGTTCCCCACGCGTCGTGGCGATCGCATGACCCGGCAGGCGTTCTGGCACATCATCAAGCGTTATGCGCAGAAGGCCGGCGTGCAGAAGGCGTTGTCGCCGCATACTTTGCGTCATGCATTCGCAACGCATCTGCTGAATCACGGCGCCGACCTGCGCGTCGTGCAGATGCTGCTGGGGCACAGCGACTTGTCCACCACGCAGATCTATACCCACGTGGCACGTGAGCGCATGAAGGAGCTGCATGCGCTTCATCATCCCCGCAGCTGACGCCCCGAGCTGACAGCCCGAGCTGAAGTCCCCGCGCGGCGAGGCTGGCCGCCGCCAAAAGACAGCCCGCGCCCGGGCTGCTAGACTCCAACCGTCTCCTCCGGCCGAATTCCGTTGAACTTACGGAGCCGTCGCGGCGTCGAAGCTGGGCCGAGCACGTTGGCGCCGGACACTCCGGCGAGGGTCACGAGAGTCCCCATGAAAAAGCTGTTGTTGTGTCTGTTGGCCTGTGTGGCTGCCTCGGCGGTGGCTGCTCAAACGCCCGCATCCGGCGATCACAAGGCCGCGGCGGCGACCATTCGCGCCGCGATCGCCAAGAAATTCCCCGACGTGACCGTCAACGACGTGCGCCCCAGCCCCATGGCCGGCATCTACGAAGTCGCGATGGGCGCGGAGGTCGCGTATGTGAGCGCCGACGGTCGCTTCCTGCTCGCGGGCGACATGTACGACATGGACTCGCGCACCAACCTCACTGAAGCCGGTCGGCAGAAAGCTCGCGTGGCGGCGCTTTCCAAGCTGGACGAGCGCGACATGATCGTGTTCAAGCCGGAGAAAGTGAAACACACCATCACTGTGTTCACCGACGTCGACTGCGGTTACTGCCGCAAGCTCCACAGCGAGATCGCGCAGTTGAACGAGCGCGGCGTGCAGGTCCGTTATCTCGCCTATCCGCGTGCCGGCCCGGGCAGCGAGGACTGGGCGAAGATGGAAGCGGTGTGGTGCTCGATGGACCGCAAGAAAGCGATCACCGACGCTAAGGCGGGTCGCGACGTCAAGGCTCAGTCCTGCGCCACGCCGGTCGCCAAACAGTTCAAGTTGGGCGAGCAGCTGGGGGTGCGCGGCACCCCGGCGATCTTCACCAACAATGGCGACTACATCGGCGGCTATCTGGCGCCGGATCAGATGTCCAAGGAACTGGACCGCCTGTCCGCCGCGGCCAAGAACTAAGCGGCGTATCGAATCTGGCAGGGCTCACCCGCGCAGCGGGTGAGCTGGCCCGGCGCTCAGCGCTCCAGCAGCTTCAGCTTATCCGGCTTGCCGTCCCATTCCTTGGCGTCGGCGGGCATGGCCTTTTTCTCGGTGATCACCGGCCAGGACTTGGCCAGTTCGGCATTCAGCTGCTTGAACTGCTGCTGCCCCTCGGGCAACTCCTCTTCCGAGAAAATGGCTTCGGCCGGGCACTCCGGCTCGCACAGGGTGCAATCGATGCACTCGTCCGGATCGATCACCAGGAAGTTCGGACCTTCGTGGAAACAGTCGACCGGGCACACCTCGACGCAGTCGGTGTACTTGCACTTGATGCAGTTTTCAGTGACGACGAAGGTCATCGGCTACTCCGGAAAATCGCTCGCCGTCGCGGTGACCAAAGAATGCGCCGTGCGAGGGCGCGCATTGTGCCAAACAGGCTGCGGGGATGCGAGGCTGGCCGGTTATGAGCCCCCCGCTGCCTGGAATCAGGATCGGGCGGGGCTCATTGGGACGGGCCGTCGGTCATGACGGGCTTGCCGTCGCGCCAGTCGATATCGCGAAAATGCAGCAGCTCCCGGCCCAGCCGCCGGTCTTCGAGATAGCGGCGCAGGGCGAATTCGACGCTCAGGAAGGCGATGTCGGGCCAGGGAATTTCCTCCTCGGCGTACAGTCGCGATTCCAGGCTTTCGGGGCCGATACCGAACGACGGGTCGGCGAGCGTGGCTCGGAACGTGATGTGCACCTGATGCGCGCGCAGCACATTCACGATGGACAGCATCGAGCCAAGCCGCACGTGGGCCAGGGCCTCCTCCATGGCTTCGCGCGCGGCGGCCTGTTGCACCGATTCGCCGTTTTCCATGAAGCCGGCGGGCGTGGTCCAGAAACCGTAGCGCGGCTCGATGGCCCGTTTGCACAACAGGATCTTGCCTTGGTGCTCGATCACGCAGCCGGCGATGATGCGTGGGTTCTCGTAGTGGATGGTTCCGCAACTCGCGCAGACGTAGCGGGGCAGATGATCGCCGGGCGGGACGGTGAGGCTGACCGGCCCGGCGCAGTTGGAGCAGAACTTCATCGGGCAAGGATAAAACAAATGGCAGGCGCGGTGCCCGAGGGTCTGCGGGCGACAGTGCTACCATGGGCGCCATTGTTGGCTTCCGGCGCAAGGTCATGAAGCGCATCGTATGTCTGGGCGGCGGGCCGGCCGGGTTGTATGCCGCCATTGCGTTCAAGAAGGCGCTGCCCGGCGCCAGCGTGGAAGTGTTCGAGCGCAATCGGCCGGACGACACTTTCGGCTGGGGCGTGGTGTTCTCCGATCGGACCATGCAGGGATTTCGCGCCACGGATCCCGAGTCTCACGACGCGATCGTCGGCAGTTTTTATCACTGGGACGACATCGACGTGCACTTCCGAGGCGAGCGAGTTCGCTCCGGCGGCCACGGTTTCTGCGGTATTTCACGCAAGCTGCTGCTGAACAAGTTGCAGGAACGCGCCGCCGCTCTGGGCGTAAAGCATACCTTTCAACATGAAATCGAAGATCTCGCGCCGTTCGCCGATGCGGACCTGATCGTCGCCGCGGACGGCGTCAACAGTCGTACCCGCAAGCGCTTCGCCGCGGTGTTCGAGCCGGACATCGATGTGCGTAAGTGCCGTTACATCTGGCTCGGCACCAAGCAGCGCTTTCCCGCATTCACCTTCGCGTTCGAACACACCGAGCACGGCTGGTTTCAGATCCACGCGTATCAATTCAGCGATGACCTGTCGACCGTCATCGTCGAGACGCGCGAGGAAACGTGGCGGGCGCACGGCCTCGATCGGGCCAGCACCCAGCAGAGCATCGAGTTCTGCGAGCAGTTGTTCGGCCGCTATCTCGACGGCCATGCTTTGATGAGCAACGCGAACCATCTGCGGGGCTCGGCCTGGCTCAACTTCAATCGCGTGCTGTGCAAACGCTGGCACACCGACAATATCGTGCTGATCGGCGATGCCGCGCACACCGCGCATTTCAGCATTGGCTCCGGCACCAAGCTCGCGATGGAAGACGCGGCTTCCCTGGTCAAGCATGTGGCGCATGCCACCGACGTGCAGGCGGGGCTCGAATCCTACCAGGCCGAGCGCAGCCTCGAAGCGCTGAAGCTGCAGAGCGCCGCTCGCAATCGCATGGAATGGTTCGAGAACGTCGCGCGCTATGTGCATCTGGAGCCGCTGCAATTTGCCTATAGTTTGCTGACCGGAAGCCAGCGCATCGGTCATGACAATCTGCGCTTGAGAGACCGTCAGTTCGTCGACGTTGTGGAGCGAGACCTGGCGCGCCGCTTCGGCCTCAGTGAGCCGCGGCCGCCGATGTTTCTGCCGTTCAAGCTGCGGGGGATGGAGCTGATCAACCGGGTGGTCGTCTCACCGATGGCGCAATATCTCGCCGTCCAGGGCGTGCCCGGCGATTGGCACCTGATGCACTACGGCTCGCGTGCCGCGGGCGGCGCTGGATTGGTGGTGACCGAGATGACTTGCGTGTCGGACAAGGGGCGCATCAGTCCCGGTTGCACAGGCCTGTGGAATGAAGCGCAACGTGACGCATGGAAACGCATCGTCGATTTCGTCCACACACATTCGGCCGCGAAGTTCTGTTTGCAACTCGGGCACTCCGGTCGCAAAGGCTCGACGCAACTCGGTTGGGAGCGCGCCGACCATCCCTTGCCAGAAGGGAATTGGGATGTGATTTCCGCCTCGGCGCTGCCGTATCTCGAGGGCATCAGTCAGACGCCGCGAGCAATGACGCTGCAGGACATAGAAGAAGTCACACAACAGTTTGTGCGCGCCGCGCAGCTCGGTGCACAGGCGGGCTTTGACATGCTCGAGCTGCACATGGCGCACGGCTATCTGTTGGCGAGCTTCCTGTCGCCGCTGACCAATCGGCGCACCGACGAGTTCGGTGGCGACATCCAGAATCGCATGCGCTTCCCGTTGCAGGTATTCGAGGCAACGCGCGCCGTGTGGCCGGCGGACAAGCCAATGTCGGTGCGCGTATCCGCAAGCGATTGGGCCGAGGGTGGTTTGAGCGAACAGGACCTGGTGACTTTCGCACGCGCTCTTCGCGCCGCTGGCGCCGATCTTATCGATGTGTCTTCCGGCCAAACCGTGCCGTGGCAAAAGCCTGTTTACGGGCGCATGTATCAGACGCCGTTCTCAGACCTGCTGCGCAACTGCGTCGATATCGCCACCATCGCGGTGGGCAATATCTATGAAGCGGATCATGTGAACTCCATCATCGCCGCCGGTCGCGCGGATCTGTGTGCGCTCGCCCGGCCGCATCTGGCCGATCCGTCGTGGACGCTGCACGCCGCCGCCGCTCAGAACTTCAGCGAGCAGCACTGGCCGAAGGCCTATTTGTCTGGGAAGAGTCAGCTGGAACGAAACCTCGCGCGCGCCGCGCAGATGATCGGTGCAGTTTGAGTACGAACACTTCACCGCTGGCGGGCAAACACGCGTTGGTCACTGGCGCAAGCCGCGGCATCGGGCTTGCCATTGCGCAGCGATTGCTGGACGAGGGTGCGCGAGTCACTCTACTCGGGCGACAGCTCTCGTCGGTCTCCGAGGCGGCTGCGAAGTTGAGCAACACTGACGCCTTCGCAGTAGCCGCCGACGTGGGTAGCAGGGAGCAGTTGCGCGCAGCCATCGATGTGGCCGGCGACCGTTTCGGCCCCGTCGATATTCTGATCAACAACGCAGGGCAAGCCGTCAGTGCTCCCATGCACAAGATGGACGATGCGCTGTGGAACGCCATGTTGTCGGTGAATCTCACCGGGACCTATAACGGCATTCGTCACGTCTTGCCGTCGATGCTCGCCCGCGACTTCGGTCGCATCGTAAATGTCGCCAGCACCGCCGGCCTCAAGGGCTATCCGTACGTGGCTGCGTACAGCGCGGCGAAGCACGGCGTCATTGGTCTTACTCGATCTGTCGCGTTGGAAGTGGCCGGGCGGAACATCACTGTCAATGCGGTGTGCCCGGGCTACACGGATACCGATATCGTTCGCGAGACCATCGGTAATATCCAGGCAAAGACCGGGCGTTCCGAAAGCGAAGCCATTGCGGTGCTGGTCGATCACAATCCGCAACGCCGTCTGATTCGGTGCGAGGAAGTGGCCAACGCGGTCGCGTGGCTATGTCTGCCGGGTAGCGAGAGCATCACCGGCCAGAGCATCGCGATCGCCGGCGGCGAGATCATGTAACACCGAGGCGAGGACGCATGTCATTCACTCAACTCGACCTGTCCAGCTACGAGGCCAGGCACTTCCTTTGGCGTGTGGAGGAGAGTGTCGGGTATGTGACGCTCAACATTCCGGAGCGCAAGAATCCGTTGACGTTCGAGTCCTATGCCGAGCTGCGCGATCTGTTCCGCAACCTGGTTTACGACCAGGGCATTCGAGCCATCGTCATCGATGGCGCCGGCGGCAATTTCTCTTCCGGGGGCGACGTGCACGACATCATCGGTCCGCTCACTCGCATGAGCATGCCCGAGCTCCTGACGTTTACGCGCATGACGGGCGATCTGGTGAAGGCGATTCGTGGCTGTCCTCAAGTTGTCATTTCGGCGGTGGACGGCATCTGTGCCGGCGCGGGCGCGATCATCGCGATGGTGTCGGATCTGCGCATCGGCACGCCTCAGGCGAAAACTGCGTTCCTCTTTACGCGCGTCGGATTGGCCGGTTGTGACATGGGCGCGTGCGCCATCCTGCCGCGGTTGATCGGGCAGGGGCGCGCGGCCGAGCTGATGTTCACCGGTCGCGCGATGACGGCGGAAGAAGGCGAGCGCTGGGGCTTTTTCAATCAGCTCGTGGCTGCGGAACAATTGTTACCAGAGGCGACGCGCCTGGCGCGCAGCCTTGCAAGCGGTCCCATGTTCGCGCATAGCATGACCAAGACCATGCTCAACCAGGAATGGAACATGAGTCTCGAGCAGGCGCTGGAGGCGGAAGCTCAAGCGCAGGCCATCTGCATGCAGACCGAAGACTTCCGCCGCGCCTTCGAAGCTTTCGCAGCCAAGCGCAAGCCGGAGTTCGTTGGCAAATGAACGTGCAGCTGGATCTGAGCGAACGACTCGGCTGGCCGTTCTTCGGGCCGGAGCATCGGGCGCTCGCGAATCTGGTAACGACGTGGGCCGCTGGGCACCTGAGCGATCATGCGCATGGCGAAACACGCGCGCAAGTGGATGAGCAGGCTCGCAAGCTCGTCGCCGCGCTCGGCGCGGCTGGCATCACTCGCTACTGCGTGCGAGCTGAGCATGGCGGCGCGCTGGACGATTTCGATTCGCGCGCGATTTGTTTGATCCGCGAGACCTTGGCTTATCACGATGGCCTGGCCGACTTCGCCTTTGCCATGCAGGGGTTGGGCAGCGGCGCATTGTCTTTGGCAGGTGAGAGGGCGCTTCAGCAGCAGTATCTGCCCCACGTCGCCGCGGGCACGGCCATCTCCGCGTTCGCGTTGTCCGAGCCGGACGCGGGCTCCGACGTCGCGGCCATGCAAACATCAGCTCGACTGGACGGTGGGCATTATGTTTTGAACGGCACCAAGACCTGGATCTCAAACGGTGGCATCGCCGATGTATATTGCGTGTTCGCGCGCACTTCGCCCGGAGAGAAACGTGCTGACGGTACGGTGAGCGCGCAGGGGATCACGGCGTTTCTGGTGGAGCCGACAGATCCGGGATTCGAGGTTGAGCAGCGCATCGATGTCATCGCGCCTCATCCGCTGGGGAGGTTGCGTCTCGAGAATTGCCGAATTCCCGTGGCTCGCCGCATTGGTGCGGAAGGCGACGGGTTCAAGCTGGCCATGCGGACGTTGGATATTTTTCGCGCCTCCGTCGCGGCGGCGGCGCTTGGATTCGCGCGGCGGGCATTCGATGAAGCCGTCGCGTATTCGCGTCAGCGGGCGATGTTCGGAAAGACCTTGGCGGATTTTCAGTTGACGCAGGCAGCGATTGCCGAAATGGCGACTGCAATCGACGCTGCCGCGCTGCTGACGTACCGGGCGGCGTGGCAGAGAGACACAGGTCAGCCTGTTACCAAGACCGCCGCCATGGCGAAGATGACCGCGACGGAGAGCGCCCAAACGGTGATCGATCGAGCCGTACAAATGTTCGGCGGTCGCGGTGTCGTCCACGGCGAAGTGGTTGAGCGGCTGTATCGAGACATCCGAGCATTGCGCATCTATGAGGGCGCGACCGAGGTGCAGAAACTGATCATCGCGCGCGAGGTTTTGAAATGACCATTCAAGTGCTGCAACCCCCTGGCTGGCCGCGGCCCAAGGGCTACTCGAATGGCATGCTCGCGGAAGGCCGCCAGGTGTTCGTCGCCGGCCAGGTCGGTTGGAACGAGCGGCAGGAATTTCCCGATTCGCTCGCGGAGCAGGTCCGTCAGTCATTGCAAAACATCGTGACTGTGCTCAAGGAGGCTGGCGCACGGCCGGAACATATCGTTCGCCTCACTTGGTACATCACCAGTCGTGACGAGTACCACGCGGAATTGCCACAGATCGGCGAGGCATATCGCGAGGTGCTGGGCCGTCATTTCCCGACCATGGCCGTGGTTCAGGTCGTCGCCTTGATGGAAGCGAAAGCAAAAGTAGAAATCGAGGCTATCGCTGTCATTGGATGATAAAGCTCGGCATCGGGCATCCTGCCACGACCCTCGTGCGACCGGCAAAAGGCGCAACTGGTGCCAGTCGCTCGCCGCCGAGCGGCGGCGTACTTCCCTGTAGCCGAAGCGCATTTGTATGTGCGGTCAAGTTGCTACATGCCGCAGGTTGCCCGCCGTGCGGATCGCTTTGACGGTCGGCGAACCGGAACTCTATAGTCACTGCAAGTTCGGCCTGGCGAGTGACGGAAATGAACACAAGAATCAAAGTGGGCGCGCTGGAAATCGCGCCGGTGCTGCACGATTTCATCCGGCGTGCGTTGGCGGGCACGGGTGTGCAGGAACAGGCGTTCTGGACCAGCCTGCAGCGCATCGTCAGCGCATTCTCACCTCGTAACGAGCGTTTGCTCGCCAAGCGAGACGAATTGCAGGCTCGCATCGATGGCTGGTGGCGGGAGCAGCGAGGCAAGCCGCTGGACGTGACCAAGCAGCGCGAGTTTCTGGAATCCATCGGCTATCTCACCCCCGAGCCGGCGCCCTTCGAAGTCGACACCGACAAGGTCGATCGCGAGATCGCTCACATCGCCGGGCCGCAGCTGGTCGTCCCGCTCAGCAACGCTCGATATGCGTTGAACGCTGCGAACGCCCGCTGGGGCAGTCTCTACGATGCGCTCTACGGCACCGATGCGTTGGAAGCGCCGCTGCCGGCCGGCTCGCCCTACAATCCGGAGCGCGGCGCGAAGGTCATCGCGTATGCCCGAGCATTCCTGGATCAAGTTGCTCCGCTTACCTCCGGCAGGCACGCGGATGCAACCAAGTACGCCATCGAAAGCGACAAATTGGTCGTGACGTTGAAGGACGGATCTCGAGCCACACTCGCCGTACCTGCGACGCTCGAAGGCTGGCGTGGCGCCGGCCAACAGCCGGACGGAATCCTGCTGCGCCATCACGGCCTGCACGTCGAGATCGTCATCGATCGCAAACATCCCATCGGCGCGGCCGATGCGGCCGGCGTCGCCGACGTGGTGCTGGAGTCCGCGATCACGACGATTCAGGATTGCGAGGATTCGGTCGCCGCCGTGGACGCGGAAGAAAAAGTAGCGGTGTACGGCAACTGGCTGGGCCTGATGAAAGGCGATCTGCAAGCCACTTTCGCCAAGGGCAAAGGAACGATCACTCGAGCGCTCAATGGCGATCGTGTGTACTCGACGCCGGGCCACAAGCAAATCACGCTGCCGGGCCGAAGCCTCATGCTTGTGCGCAATGTCGGTCATCACATGCGCACCGACGCGGTGCTGCACGAAGGTAAAGAGATATTCGAAACTGTGCTGGATGCGCTGGTTACAGTCGCCATCGCCATGCATGACCTGGCGAGCGGAGCTAGGAACAGCCGCACTGGATCGGTGTATGTCGTCAAGCCGAAGATGCATGGGCCGGAAGAGGCCGCATTGGCGAACGACTTGTTCGGCTGGGTGGAAGAAGCGCTGGGACTGCCGAAGTACACTGTGAAGATCGGCGTGATGGATGAGGAGCGTCGCACGAGCCTCAACCTGCGCGCCTGCATCGAGCAGGTGAAACATCGCGTCGTGTTCATCAATACCGGCTTCCTCGATCGCACCGGAGATGAGATTCACACCGCCATGCAGGCCGGTCCGGTGATGCGCAAGGAAGCGATCAAAACTCAGCCTTGGTTGCTCGCTTACGAGAAGCGCAATGTCGAGGTCGGCTTGCAAGCCGGTTTGCGCGGCAGAGCGCAGATTGGTAAAGGCATGTGGGCGATGCCGGACAAGATGGCTGCCATGCTCGCTTCGAAGGCAGGTCATCCGCGCGCCGGTGCCAACACCGCGTGGGTGCCTTCGCCGACGGCGGCAACGTTGCATGCTCTGCACTACCATCAAGTCGATGTGCGTGCGGTTCAGAACGACCTGCAGCGGCAGCTGCAGGCGGGGCAGAGCACCGGCATCGACGATCTACTGCGCGCGCCGCTCGCCGACTCTGGCTTCACCGCCGAGGAGATTCAAAGCGAGCTGGACAACAACATCCAGGGCATCCTGGGTTATGTGGTGCGCTGGATCGATCAAGGCGTCGGCTGTTCCAAGGTGCCCGACATTCACGATGTCGGTTTGATGGAAGATCGCGCCACGCTGCGCATCTCAAGTCAGCACGTTGCGAACTGGCTGCTCCACGGTGTCTGCTCCGAGGCCAAGGTGAAGGAAACATTGGAGCGGATGGCGGCGGTGGTTGATGAGCAGAACGCCGCCGATCCGCTGTACCGGCCGATGTCGGCCAATTTGAAAGGCAGCGTCGCGTTTCAAGCCGCGAGCGATCTGGTTTTCCTTGGGCGGGAGCAGCCGAATGGATATACGGAGTACATCCTGCATCGGCGGCGTCGCGAGCTGAAAGCGAAGAGTTGAGTCGTCGTTTGCGTTGGGCGGCTGGTGGAGGGCTGGGGTGGGGAGAGCCTTCAACCTCCAGCCCCTCGGCTCAACGGCAGTTGGGCAACGTGAGCTTGGCATCCAGCCACTCGATCCAATGGCGCACGGGGGTCTTGGCGGCGCTGTCGAGGTGGGTGATGCAGCCGATGTTTGCTGAAAGGATCACGTCGGGCTGGTGCGCTTGCAGAGCATCGAGCTTGCGATCTCGCAGTTGTTTACTGAGCTTGGGCTGTAACACGGAGTAAGTGCCGGCGGAGCCGCAACACAAATGGCTTTCCGTCAGAGGCAAAACTTCTGCGCCGAGCGAGCTGAGCAGCTGCTCGACAACGCCGCGAATCTTCTGACCGTGCTGTAACGTGCAGGGCGGATGAAACACTACGCGCTCGGGGGCGCTCGCCCCCATCTTCCTGGCAAGCATCTCGGCATGCGCCGGCAGCATTTCGGCCAGGTCACGAGTTAGCTCGACAATGCGGCGTGCTTTGTCCGCGTACGCTGGATCGTGACGTAACAGGTGCGCATATTCCTTGACCATCAAGCCACAACCTGACGCGTTCATCACGATGGCCTCGGTTCCCGCTTCAACATGCGGCCACCACGCATCGATGTTGCGTCGGACTTCCATCAACGCCGCTTCATGATCATTCAGATGATGTTTGATGGCACCACAGCACCCGGCCGAGATCGTAATCGCTTCAACCTCCAGTGCATCCAGCACACGTGCAGTGGCGGCATCAATGCCAGGCGACATCGAGGGCTGAACGCAGCCCAAGGGCAGCAGCACCTTGCGTGTATGCGATCTGCGCGGCCACGCGCCCGCGTCGCGGCGTTCGGGCACCTTGGCGCGAATCGCCTCCGGTAGCAGCGATCTCATCGCCTGCCCGGTGCGCATGGCGGGTCCAAACATCTTGCTGGTCAAGCCATGTTTCAGCGCCGAGCGCGTCATGCGCTCTGCAACCGGCCGCGCGATCTTTTCTTCAACCAGACCACGACCGATGTCCAGCAAGCGACCGTACTGCACGCCCGACGGACAGGTGGTCTCGCAGGCTCGACACGTCAGGCAGCGATCCAGGTGCAACTGAGTGCTCTCGGTAGGCTCCACGCCTTCGAGCACTTGTTTGATCAGGTAGATGCGCCCGCGCGGTCCGTCCAGTTCGTCGCCGAGCAGCTGATAGGTGGGGCAGGTGGCGGTACAGAAGCCACAATGCACACAGCGACGCACGATCTCTTCGGCTTCCTTGCCTTCGGGCGTTTCCTTGAGGAAATCGGCGAGCTGGGTTCTCATGCAGGCGCCTCAAAGATCGGCATACAGCCGGCCGCGATTGAAGATGCCAGCGGGATCGAATTGCGCCTTCAGGCGCTGATGTATCGTGGCAAGGGCAGGTGACAGGGGCGTAAACACGCCGGCCGAGCGATCTCCGCCGCGAAACAGCGTCGCGTGGCCGCCAGCTCGTTTCGCACATTCGCGCACTTGTTGCGCGCTTAGGTCAGTTCGCAACCATCGCAAGCTGCCGTTCCATTCGATCAGCAGGGGAGCGTCGATGGACAAAGGCGCTGCTGTTGGCGGCACCGAGACGCGCCACAAAGGCAGCTCGCCGGCAAAGAACGGATGTGTCTGCTCGCGGATGCTGTTCCAGAACGCGTCCGCCTCCGCGTTGTCGATGTGATCTCCGCCGAGCTGATGACGTGCCGCTGAAACGGCGGCGGAAGCGCCTGCGAGTCGCAAGTACAGCGTGCCTTCGTGCCACGTCGATGCCGAGAGCGGCAAGGGGCGACCAGCCCATTCATTCAATCGATCGATCGCTGCTGCTTCCGACAACTCGAAACGCAGCGTGTGATGCGATAACGGTCGCGGCAGAACTTTGATGGAGACTTCCACGATGACCCCCAGAATGCCCATCGAGCCGGCCAGCAGTCGAGCAACATCGTAGCCAGCGACGTTCTTCATCACCGTGCCGCCAAAGCTCAGCAGCTCGCCGTGGCCATTGATGAGCTTCGCTCCGAGCACGAAGTCACGAACGCCGCCATACGTGGGCCCGAAGGAAACACGGCGGGGACCGGCGAGGCCGCCAGCGATACAACCGCCGATCGTTGCACCCGCGCCGAAGTGCGGCGGTTCGAACGCGAGCATCTGCCCGTTCTCTGCGAGCAACTGCTCCAGCTCCGCTAGCGGAGTGCCGGCGCGTGCAGTGACCACCAGCTCCGTCGGCTCGTAGTCGACGATGCCCGCGGCACTGCGGGGGTCGAGCAACGTTCCTTGCGGCGTGTTGCCGTAGAAATCTTTGGTGCCGCCCGCTCGAATGCGTAGTGCTGTGCGTGACGCCGAAGCTGCACGCACTGTCTCGCAGAGCTGGCTCAATGCTTGATCCATCAGAAGCGCGGCAAATCTGGAAATGAAAGCTTACCGCCTTGGACGCGCATACGACCGTACTCGGCGCAGCGATGCAAGGTCGGCACGACCTTGCCCGGATTCAACAATCCCGCCGGGTCGAACGCGTTCTTCACCGCGAGGAAGGTATCGAGCGTGGGGCGATCGAATTGCGAGCACATCTGATCCAGCTTCTCGACGCCGACACCATGCTCGCCCGTCACTGTGCCGCCCATCTGCACACAGAGTTCGAGGATCTCCGCGCCGAACGCTTCGGCTCGCGCCACGGAATCCGGATCGGCATCGTCGAACAGGATCAATGGATGCAGGTTGCCATCGCCGGCATGAAATACATTGGGACAGCGCAGCCCGTACTTGGGCTCCAGGGCCTGGATGGCCCTCAGCACTTCGCCAAGACGGCGCCGGGGAATGGTGCCGTCCATGCAGTAGTATGCGGGCGAGGCGCGACCGGCGGCCGGGAAAGCATTCTTGCGGCCGGCCCAAAAGCGCAAGCGTTCGCTTTCGCTGTTGGAGACTTGAATGCGAGTGGCGCGCGCCGCGCGCAATACTGCCGACATGCGTTCGATTTCTTCGGCCACTTCTTCGGGCGTTCCATCCGACTCGCACAATAACACTGCCGCGGCATCGAGGTCGTAGCCCGCATTGGCGAAAGGCTCGACCAGCCGGCTGGCGGCCTGATCCAACATCTCGAGCCCCGCCGGCATGATGCCGTTGGCGATCAACGCGGCGACGGCATCGCCGGCTTCGCCCACGTCGGCGAAGCTGGCCATGATGCATCGGGCCGTCTGCGCCACGGGCACGAGCCGCACCGTTACTTCAGTCACCACCGCCAACATTCCTTCCGAGCCGATCACAAGCGCCAGCAGATCCAGACCCGGTGCATCCGGAGCAAGACCGCCGAGCTCGATGGGTTCGCCCTCCATCGTGAGCCCTCGCACGCGCAGAACGTTGTGCACGGTCAGCCCGTATTTCAAACAATGCACGCCGCCGGAGTTCTCGGCGACGTTGCCGCCGATGGTACAGGCGATCTGACTGGACGGGTCCGGCGCGTAGTAAAGACGATGACGCGCGGCGGCTTCGCTGATCGCCAGATTGCGCACGCCCGGTTGCACCGTGGCCGTGCGAGCGCGAGGGTCGATGGACAGGATGCGATTAAATTTCGCCAGCGACAACAACAGTCCGGCGTGATGGGGCAGGGCGCTGCCTGACAGGCCGGTGCCGGCGCCGCGCGGCACGACGGGGACCTGGCGCTCGTGACAGAGCTGCAGAATGCGCCTGACCTGGTCCTCCGTTTCAGGCAGCGCGACTACCATCGGCAACTGTCTGAACAGTGTCAGCCCGTCGCACTCGTAAGGACGCGTGTCTTCCTCTCGATATAGGACGGCCTGTTCTGGCAGGAATGTGCGCAAGGCCGCGACCAGGCCGCGCTGACGGCTGGTGTCCACCGGCAGTGAACGCTCGGCTGGGGTCGATGTGGCTGGGGCGCTGTCCATAGACGGATCATAAAGGACCGCCCGTCCTGCCGCCCGAGCCCGAGCGATCGGCTTATACTCGACGGCTCCTCGATCCTCAGACGACGACTCAGGCAAAAGGAAGCCGAACATGAGCACCCACAATCGACGACAAGTTCTCACCGCCGCTGCCGCCTTGGCCGGCGCGAGCATCGCCGCCGAAAGCGCGGCTGCACCGGCCTCGGGGAAGGGCGGCAAGGAGTTGGGCGGCAAAGCCACCACCCCGCCCGTGGTCCATCACGTGTTCTTCTGGTTGAAGAACCCGAAATCCAAACAGGATCTGGACAAGCTGCTCGCCGGCCTGCGCACCTTGGCCGGCATCGAGACCGTCAAGGCCATTCACATCGGCGTGCCGGCCGAAACCGAGCAGCGCGGCGTGGTCGATGCGAGTTACAGCGCTTCGGAAATCCTGTTTTTCGACGACGTCGCCGGGCAGAACGCCTATCAGATTCATCCCATCCACAAGCAATTCGTCGCCGACTGCGAACATCTGTGGGAACGCGTGGTCGTGTACGACGTGAAGCCGGCGCCGCTGTCTTAACGGCGCTCCACCGATTGGCCTCAGTTGCCGGAGGACACAGCCTCCGGCTGCTTTGCCGTGCCCCCGCTATCGCCGCGTTGGATCAGGTCGACGGTGGCTCGCGCGATGATGTCCAGCGCGTTGGCGATGTCACGGTGATAGCGCACGCCATCTTCGGTCAGCACGCTGCCGGCCGCGGTTCGCCGGATCAACTTGGTCCCTGTCCAGGTTTCGATGGCGCGCAGATGACGGCTGATCACCGCATGGTCGCGGCTCAAGTACTGAGCCGCCTTACGCACGCCGCCGAGCCGGGCGATGGCGTCGAAGGCCCGCAACGTTTCGAACGGCGGCAGGGCGCGACGCGACGCCAATGGCGAGCCTGGCCGGCGCGGTCGTGTCGGCTCTGGGTTCAGCAGCAAAGGTTCGTGGGACAGCGGGTCTCGAGAAGGGTCGGATGCAATGGAAACGGGCTGCACGGATCACCTCACCCCATCAGAGGCAATGTTGAAACTCCCTGAAGGCTTGCGTAGCAGTGCTGGCTGCTTTGTATCCGTCATTTACATGGTGCACATTCGTGATGTTTGACGCAAGGCCGTTTCTGTAATCGAACGTGCGTTGTAGTTGCAACACTGAATGGCCGATCTCAATCAAGGCAGGTCACACGCGCCCGTGGTTGTTCGACGGGCGCGCGATTTCATCCTGCAGCTCGGCTCACTTGTAGAGATCGTAGACCGCCGACCCCGCCAGCAGCAGCGCGCCGACACCGTAGAATTGAGTATCCTTCTTGGCCACTTCCTCGGGCCGATCGCTCACCTGTTGTACCCAGCCGAGCCGGCCGTCGGCATCGACAGCTGCCTCCAGCGCTCGCCAGCCACGAGCGACCGCGGGCTCATAGGTGTCACGATCCAGCAGACCCGAGTTGATGCCCCACGCGAGGCCGTACACGAAGAACCCCGTGCCGCTCGATTCCGGTGGTGAATTTTCCGGCGCGAGCAGCGAGCTCGGCCAATAGCCGTCCGGCTTTTGCAGGGTCTTCAGTCTTGCCGCCATGTCTTTGAACAGCTTCTGGTACTCGGGCCGGGCGGGATCGTCGTTCGGCAGCAGGGCGAGGACACGCGCCAGGCCCGCGAACACCCAGCCGTTGCCGCGGCTCCAGAACAGTTTGCGACCTTGCGCGTCCCGACTCGCGAAGAAGCGGCTGTCCCGATAAAACAAATATTCCTCGGGATCGTACAGGTAGTCCTGAGTGGCCTTCCATTCCCGGTGGGCAAAGGCCGCGTATCTCACATTCTTGGTGACGTTCGCCAGCTCGATCCACAGCGGCGGCGCCATGAACAACGCGTCACACCAGCACCATCGATCCCAACACTGGTTGTCGCGAGCATCGAGATCGACCGGAGACGGGCTGGCCAGGATTTCATTCAGCCGGCGCTGCGTCGGTTCAATGGCCGCCGGTCCCGCGCCGTGCGTGGCTGCCCAAAGATAACTCTGACCGATCACATGATCGTCGGCGTGATACTTTCGATCGCCCAGCTTCCAGCTTTGGCTGCGACCGTGACTTAGGATGGCTTCCTGAAAGCGGTCGCTCTTGCTTCGCTCGGCCAAGGCTGTCAGACCGACATAAAACGCGCCTTGCTGCCAGCTGCGAGGATTGCTCGTCTCCTTGCGTGTGAACGTAATGCTAGCCACCGGCTCGAGGTGCGCAAGCTGCCAGTCGGCGGCTTTTTCCGCGAGCGCCAGCGCTCGGTCGGGATCAATGGTCGTGTCCGCAGCGCTCGGCAGCGCCGGCAGGATCAGCATGGCCGCCGCCATTAGCGAGGACATGATGCGAGTAACGTGAGCAGGAGCATTCATGCAGTCGTTCCTTCCCTTTTAAAATGCAACATAGGGCAATTCCGGGACCGAGCCAATATGGACACGATCAGCATCGCTATCGCCGGCTTCTCCGCAGTGAGTGCGCTGCTGCTGCTGCTGATCTACGCGTGCTTCATCGACGTGCCGGGCAAGTCGGCGCAGTCGGTGTTCTGGGGTGGCATGTTGCTGACCGGCCTGGCGGTGGTCCAGATCTGCCAGCTGCTTTACTTCATGGGCGGCCCGCCGCCGCTCGATCTGTTCGTGTACCGGCTCGCCTTGTTCGTGTTGCCGACGTCGTTCTATTTCTTCGGTCGCTGGGCGCTGCAGCCGACCCAGCCGCTGTGTCCCATGGCGCTGTTTCACCTGCTGCCGCTGGTGCTGCTGTTCGTGGCGCCTATAGAGATCGCGTTGCCCGTGCTGTTGTTGTTTGGCGCGGGCTATTCGCTCTGGCTGGGTTATTTCGTGTATGGGCTGCGGGCGCAACGACGGCAATTCCGTTTCGAGTTTGGCTACTTTCTGCTGATGTCGGTCACCGCGGTGATCGTGCTGGCCCTCGGCTTTGCCTTGCCGTACATGAACCCGGCGTTCTTCTATCACTTCTATACGAGCGCCATCGGGTTGGCGCTCGCCATCATGATCGTGGCGCTGATCTCCAATCCGAACCTCATCGGCGATCTCTCCGAAGCGGCGCGCGTGCGCTATGGCGCTTCCACCTTGCGCGGCATCGATGTGGATGCCTGCCTGAAGAAGCTGAACGAAGTCATGGTCGTTGCCAAGGCCTACCAGAACGAGAGCCTCAGCCTGGCCTCCCTGGCCGAGCAGGTGGGCCTCTCCGGACACCAGCTCTCGGAACTGGTGAACACCCGCTTGGGAATGGGCTTCTCGCGCTACGTGCGGGAGTGCCGGATCGAAGCCGCCAAGGCGCTGTTGGTCTCGTCCCCCTCGCAGTCGATCCTGTCCATCAGCATCGACACCGGCTTTCGCTCCCAGTCGGCGTTCTATGCCGCCTTCAAGGAAGTCACCGGCCAGTCGCCCGGCGACTACCGCAAAGCTCGCGCGAGTGCCTCTGCGAGTCCGCATTGATCTTTCTGGAAGCATCGCTCCTTTACGACGCACCAGCGATGGGATTCCTCAGCGGCTCTTTATCCAAGAGCCGCATCACGCCCAGGCCTATGCTCACAACCGGCAGCTTGATGCTCGTTGACCACTGAATGCCCAATCAAGTTGCAGAATAATGCAAATTGTCGGACAGCCTCAGCTGCCCGGGGCTGGTGCCCCGGGCACCCGAGGTCACGGCGCGAGAAAGGCGTTGAGTTCGATCGCCTCCGCGATCGCGCGATGGCCGGCGGCATTGGGGTGAAGGTGATCGCCGGAATCGAACATCGGCAGGAGTTTGGTCGGCTGGGCGGGATCGCGAAGCGCGCGGTCCTGGTCGATGACGGCATCGCAGCCGCTGTCAGCGCCGCGGATCGCAGCGTTATACATCTGCCGGACGCGTTCGCTCGCGGCATTCCAACTGGGGTGTCCTTCGTACGGCGTCAGGGTGGAGCAGAAGACTTTCACCTTCTGCTGGCGCATGCGCGAAATTGTTTCTCGCAGCGGTGCAACTGCTTGTTCATAGGTCGGCTGTTCGAAGCGAAGAGCGTCGGCGGGGAGGTCTGAGTAGATAGCCCAGCGAAGATTCGGTTGATCTAATGCCTCGGCCTCGTCCTGTTGCTTGAGCACGCCGACGTGAATGTTCGCTGCCACCAGTCGCTCGGAGAGCACATCGGGCCAGCTTTGGCCGACATCATCGATACCGACACCGGCCGTGATCGAGCCACCAATCGTCGCGACACTTCCTCGCAACGCCTCGCCCTGCACGTCGAGGCTGGCAAGCAAGGGATGGCCGCCGAGCCGTTCGATGGCTGCGATATCGGGGCTGCCGCTAACGTTTCCTGCTGCGACATAGGTGAGCTGCTGCTTGTCTCCTTCACCAGTGACTACCGTCGCGCGACGCAAGTAGAAACTGATCGCAACGTCGGTGTGCGCAGGTACGGAGAATGCGACGGTGTCGCTAAATACTTCAGTGCCGGGTGGCAGTGTGACGCTCGCTTGTCCACCAAAGGTGATCGTTTGATCCGTGCGCGCATCGATCGATGCATCGCTGCTGCGAACTGCGATGTGCACATTGCTCACGGAGACGGGCTCGGAACCCTGCGTGTTGGACAACCGAATGCGCGCGGCGCTACCTGCGATCGACGTGCGCACGACCTGACGCAGCGTCCGCTGATCGAAACTCAGGCTTGTGACTTTGTTGGAAGCCTGCGGTGTGATCCAAGTGCCAACCCAATAAGGTTGCGCCAGATAGTGTTGGCCCAACTCGGTCAACTCTCCAGCGCGCCCCAGCAAGCTGGTGTGACGGTTGGCTTCATCATCCCAGCGTCCCGTGAACCAGGCGTAGCGAAACACATCGTTGCGGCTTTCGCAGATGGCGACCATTTCGGTCATCTGCGCCTTTTGTTTGGCGACGCTATCGATCTGCGCACCATCGTTGCCGCTGTGCCAGTTGGCGAACTCGGTCACCCAGAACGGCTTGCCATACTTCGTGAGCCGATCGAGCTGCGCGTTCAGGCCGTAGTCGTACCAATGAAACGCAAGATAGTCGATGCGGGGATCGCGACCGCCATTGGCGGCTCGATAGGCGGCATAGAAAGCGTCGAGCCACACGACCGGATCGGCAAAGCCCGGCATCGTGCCCCAGGTCATGGCCGGGCCGACGAGTTGTACACCGGTATTGGCCGCAACCGTCTCATAGCGGGGCCACAGCTGCGCGGCCTGCTGCGGTGTCAGGTTCGCTTGATCGGTTAGATTCGGCTCATTCAACAGCAGCAGGAACCTGATCTGCGGATTGGCCCCGAGAAAAGTTTCGACCTCAGCGGCGTTGAAGTTGCCATTCCACAGCATCGGGATGAAATCCATGCCGTAGCGACTCTGATAGTCGGCGGGCACGCTGGCGGAGGGCTTCAATGCCCACCGATACCACCAGGACACACCAGGGGCGAGCGCGGCGAGATCGCTCGGATCAGCCAGATCGTATGCCACGCCACGCTTGGCGCTCTTGGGCGTGGCCGGTGTTTCCGGCGGAGGATTCGGCGCCGGCGGCGGCTCCGGTGTGGGCTCGGGCGTCGAGGGCGGATCAGGCGTGGGATTCGGAGTCGGCGCCGGCGTTTCCCCGATCGGAGTTGGAGTGCTGGCCGGTGGGTCGCCGCCTCCCGATCCTCCTCCGCACGCTGTGGTGAGCAAGCACGCGACGAGCAATGCCAGTCCTTTTCGCAAGACACGGTCCGGTGTGTTCATTTCGCCTTGAATACGCGCATCTGAATTCGACTTCGAAGCGAGCATATTGACGCGTCCGCCGCTCAAACGGAGCTGTCTCAAGAGCGATACGTCACCGGTAAGCGACAGTGAGGCTCACGTGCACGGCGCTTCTATCCACGTGTCGCCAATTCCGCGAGACGATGGCAGTCCGCCGCCAGTCGACGTTCGTCGATGTTTGTAACACCGAGTAGCAATCCGCGGCGCGGCGGCGCGTGCATCGACCAGGGAGACAACGGGGTGGGCGCCAAGCCGAAGGGCAGGGCGCGCAACGCGATGTCAACGTCAGAAGCAGACGCAGCGAGTGATGTCACGACCGCCAGCCCGGCCGTCGCCGCTGGCTTTATCACATCCGACGACATGTCCTGCAGACAGCGCAGCAAAGATTCTCTCTGTGCCCGATAGAGCGCTTTCATGCGGCGGAGATGACGAAGATAGTGGCCTTGGCGCAGAAACTCGGCGACGGCGCGTTGCACGGTGGCGCTCGGCGCCGGCGCCAGGCACGCGGCGAACTCGCCGCAGCGACGGACCAATGCGGGCGGCACCACCAGAAAGCCCAAGCGTAACGACGGACTGATCGTCTTGCTGAAGCTGCCGATGTGCAAGACGCGTCGCTCCTGGTCCAACGAGGCCAGCGCGGGAGCAGCCCGACCGTGCAGCTGCAGCTCACTGAGATAGTCGTCTTCGATGATCCATGCACCGGTGCGCCGGGCCCACGCCAGCAAGGCAAGGCGCCTCGGCAGTGACATTGTCATTCCGAGCGGCGCGTGTTGACCGGGCGTCACAACCACCAACGCCGCCGCGGGCGCGCTGCGCTCGCCAGCGCTGATGTCCAGACCTTCGTCATCGACACGGACGCCGGTCACGTTCATTCCAGCCAGGCGCAGGGCGGTGCGAGTGAGCGGAAAGCCGGGGTCTTCAATCCATGCTTCTTTTCCTTGAAGTTGAAGCGCGCCCGTTGCGACACCGAGCGCACCGGAGAATCCGCCCGTGATCAGCAGTTGCGAAGGCTCGCAGTGAATGCCTCGTGCAATGGCCAGGTATGCCGCAATCTCCTTGCGCAATTCCGGATCGCCGCGTGGGTCGGGATAGCTGACCGGCGCCGCCGCCACCTGCCGGCTCGCTTGCGTCAACACGCGAGACCACAGCTTGAAAGGGAACGCGCTCTGCGAGGGCACGCCCATTTGGAATGTCAGCGGTGACGTTCCGAAGTCATGGAACAGCTGCGGCAGCGGTATCGCCTCGGGCGCCTGGTCCAATCTCGATGAGCCCGCGGGGCGCTCGGCGACGCGCGTTCCCGCCGGTCCCATGCCGATCGCGAACTGCTCGTCCATCAAGCGCTCGTACGCGACACGCACGGTGCCGCGTGAAACGCCAAGCTGTGCCGCCAGATCCCGCCACGATGGCAGCCTTGTACCGGAGGGAAGTTGTCCGCTCTCGATGGCGCTGCGGAGCCCGCGATAGATTTGTGTAGTCAGCGGCGTCTTGTCGCCGCGATCGACTTCAACGTGCAGTGGGGGCATGCCTGGATGGTACAGCTCGAAACGACAGTCTTGGTACTGTCGTGCGAGGCGCGGTGCAAGCATCCTTGCCACAGTGTCCAGGAGGTGTGAGATGACTCAACGCATGGATTACCATGCTGTGGCTCCGGCCGGCGTGAAGTCGCTGGGCGGCGTGTACGGTTACGTCATGCAAAGCGGCTTGCCGAAGCAAATGCTGACTCTGGTTTTTCTTCGGGTCTCGCAGATCAACGGGTGCGCATACTGCATCGACCTGCATTCGCGTGATTTGCTGAAGGAAGGCATGGCGACGGAGAAGCTGGTGCTGGTGCCGAGCTGGCGCGAGAGTGGCGCCCTGTTCGACAGGACCGAGCGTGCCGCGCTCGCCTGGGCCGAAACGGTGACGTGCGTGGCGGAGACGCATGTGCCCGATGCGGACTATGAGGCAGCTGCCGCCGTGTTCGATCAGAAACAGCTCGCCGATCTCACGATCGCGATCGGGCTGATGAATGTCTATAACCGGCTGGCGATCAGCTTTCGCGTGCCGCCCGCGGCGGCGAAGTGAGCACTCCCATGAATCGACTCGGAATTGGCGCCGCCTTCGGCATGTTCCTGCTCAGTGCCGTGAGTCAGGCCGCGGAACCGAAAAGCACAGCGGTCGTTCAGGCGCTGATGACGGAGCCGCTCACCGACATTCCGGGCAAGGAAGTGACGGTCCTCACCGTCGAATACTTGCCGGGCGGCGCATCGCTGGCCCATCGACACGATGCCGACGTCTTCGTCTATGTGCTCGAAGGCGCGGTGATCATGCAGGTCGATGGCAAGGACCCGGTGACGGTGCGCAAAGGCGAGACATTTCGCGAGCGTCCGACCGACATTCACAGGCAATCGGCAAACGCGAGCGCCACCGAGCCGGCCAAGTTCGTCGTGTTCATGGTGAAGGATCAAGGCAAGCCTGCGACACGGCCCCTCGAGGGCGGCTGAAGGAGGCGTGCGACATGGTAGAGTCTTCATCGCCGGACCTCGAGGCCACTCGGACTAGCGATCCTTGCTTCGGCGGCGTTACAACCTGCGGGCCCGTGCAGGTGAGGGCACGGCCGGGATTGCTGCGGCGGGACGCCACTCATGATATGAGCATTCGGGCGACCTACCTAGATCAGCATCGATGCCGAATACCCGCAAACCGAAACCATCGAGCTTTCGATCATGGCTTGCCGGGCTGGGATTGTTCTTCGGGATGCTGTCGCTCGCGTTCGGATTCGATGCCGAGCGTACGCTGCCGGAGCTCGATCACACTCGCTGGACGCTGGCCGATGGAGCGCCCGGCCAGATCGGGGCTATCGCGCAAACCGCAGACGGCTATCTATGGCTCGCCTCTGGAACGTCTTTGTACCGGTTCGACGGCGTACGCTTCGTGCGGTATGCGCAGCCGAGCGGCTATCCGGCTGGCGTCGTCTCATCGCTGCTGGGCGATGCCAACGGCCAACTCTGGGTCGGCTTTGCGTTGGGCGGCATCGCGCTGATTCGGCCCGACGGACTGCGCCCCTTTGGCCCGGCGGATGGATTGCCCGGTGGGATTGTTTATAGCCTGGCGCGCGACCGCGCCGGCGGAATCTGGGCGGCGACTGGTGCAGGCCTGGTGCGCTGGGATGGCGCCCGATGGCAGTCGGGCGCGGAGTTCGGCTTCACCGCTTCCAATGTCCACGCGGTATTCGTCGCTCGCGACGGCGCCGTCTGGGCGAGCGCCAATGGAAAGCTCTTTTGCCTTTCGCCGACCTCGAAGCGCTTCGAACCGATCGCTGTCGCCGTAGGATGGATCGCGAGATTCGCGCAGTCGCCCGATGGTGCGCTGTGGATTGCCGAGCGCGACGACGGTTCAGTGCGTCCCATTGTCGCAGCGGATGGCGAGTTGATCGCTGCGCAGAGCAACGGCCAGAGCGGCGCGACCGGACTCGTCTTCGATCGCAGTGGCGCGCTCTGGTTCAGCACGCCAGGAGATGGCGTTCATCGCATCGCTCGTCCACATGAGCGGCTCGCATCGGGAAGCTCCGAAAAATACACCGAGCAGGACGGGCTCACTGCAGATTACACGACCACGCTGTTCGAGGACCGAACCGGCATCGTATGGATCGGCACCAGTGCAGGGCTCGACCGCTTCCGCACCTCGCCGCTGGTGCGAGCGGCCCTGCCCAGCGGAACCTACAATCTCGCGCTTGCGGCCGGCGGCGACGGCAGCATCTGGATTGGCTCCGCGAATCGGCCCGTCATGCGGCTCCATGATCGAACGTTGACCAGGGCAGGTATGC
The DNA here is from genome assembly GCF_016801985.1 of Steroidobacter gossypii. Taxonomy (GTDB): domain Bacteria; phylum Pseudomonadota; class Gammaproteobacteria; order Steroidobacterales; family Steroidobacteraceae; genus Steroidobacter; species Steroidobacter gossypii. The sequence continues at coordinate 336,632 of NZ_JAEVLS010000008.1, forward strand.
CACCGCCGGTTGGCGTAGCGCACACCGATCGCGACGGCGTGGTGTGGATGGGTGGGCCAGCCGGGATCTGGCGTAGCGCGAATGACAAGCTGGAGAAGGTCACCGAGCTGCCCGTCCCCGCGAGTGCAGATCTTCGGGTGCGCATGTTGGTGCATGACTCCGCCGGCCGTTTGTGGGTTGCCATCGAACGGCATGGCCTCTTCCAATATCACGGCGGGAAATGGATCGCACTCGCTGCCCCGACCGAGAACCCGCTGCACGCCTTCCCCGTGATCGGCAGCATCGATGCGCAGGGGCGAGTTTGGCTTGGCTATCGCGACAACCTGCTCATGCGAATCGATGCGGACGGCGCCATGCGCCGCTGGACACCCGCAGAAGGTGTGGACATTGGCCATGTGACCTCGATCGCTCACGGGGCGGGTAGAACTTGGATCGGCGGCCTTCGCGGTCTTGCGTATGTGGAAGATGATCGTGTGGTTCGCGTGCGAATCGCTAACAGCGAAGATGTCAGCGGCGTGCACGGTTTGATCGAATCCGAGAAGGGCGAGCTGTGGGCGCACGCGAACGCCGGGTTGCTGCGCTTCCCCGCAGCTGAGATTGCGCGCGCAGTCGTCGCCCCCGATTCCGCTGTCACGGCGCGTCTGATTCGCGGCATCAGCCTTCTTACGGCAGACCCGGTGATGATCCGTCCCCTGCCTACCGCGGTCGCCGACCAAAAAGGCCGCCTATGGCTATCCACCAATCGTGGCGCGGTATGGCTCGACTCCGCGCAACTCGATGCGACCTCAGCGGCGCCTGCGGCCCATCTCGAAACGCTGGTGGTGGACGATGTGAGCTACCCCATCGACGGCTCCGCTACGTTGCCGCCGCGACCAGCGCGTGTCACGTTCGGATTCACCGCGCTCGATGCGCATGCCCCAGAGCACGTCAGGTTCCGTTATCGCCTGGATGGCTACGACCAGAACTGGCAGGAGACCGGGACGCTGCGCCATGCCACCTACACTGGCCTGGCGCCCGGCGAATATCGGATTCAGGTCGTCGCTGCAAACGCAGACGGTCCGTGGAGCCAGGTACCGGCATCCGCTGCGTTCCATGTTCGACCTGCGTTCGTTCAAACGAAAACCTTCCTGGCGCTGTGCATGGCCGCGGTTGCGTTGCTGCTGTGGGCGCTCTATCGGATCCGGCTGCGAATCCTGGCCGCTCGTCTGGAATTCGCCCTGGAGCAGCGACACACCGAGCGCGAACGGATCGCGCGTGAGTTGCACGATACTTTGTTACAGGGCTTTTACGCCTTGCAGCTTCGGTTTCACTCAGCGGCGATGGCGCTCGATGCGAGCTTGCCCGCCCGAGCGTCGATCGAGCAAGCGCTCGACCAGGCCGATGAAGTCCTCGCCGAAACGCGCGACCGAGTGACTCAGCTGCGTACTGGGAGCATCATCGATCTGCCGGAAGCATTGCGGATGATGGGCCAGTCCCTGTTCACCGAGCACGGCGTGCAGTTTGGGTTCAGGCAAGAAGGAGTGGCTTCGCGGTTGCGGCCGTTCGTCAGCGAGGAGATCTACCTGATCGCACGCGAAGCGCTGATCAACGCGCTTCAGCATGCAAAGCCACAGCGCGTCGAAGTGGTGCTCGAGCAGGGGCGTCGCAAGTTCAGGCTGATCGTCCGTGACGATGGTTGCGGCCTGCCGGATGACATCCTCATGCACGGTGCTCGTACCGGGCACTGGGGCATACCCGGCATGCACGAGCGAGCGCGGCGGATTCGGGCTCGACTTCACATCCGTCGTCGCGCCGAAGGCGGCAGTGAAGTTGAGCTGAGTGCCGCGGCGAGCGTGCTCGCCCGATACGAGCCCGGTATGTAGATAGGTTCGAGCGATCGCCTCGCGTGAGCACAAGCCTGTTTCGATCAATGCGGGTGCTCTTGGGATTCGCACGACCATCCAAGCCGGTACTTCTGGCGCGCGCATAGTCTCGTGGCATCCATCCTGCGCGATACGAGCGCGAGCATCTGGTTGGCGGAGGAGCGCTTTTGCACGGGCTTGTGTCTCAGTTCGTCCACGATCACGGGTTCGTACTGCTGTTTTGCTGCCTCATCGGCGCCGTCCTCGGTGGCTTCTGTCACGCGCGCTCGCGCCGCTTGCGCGAACGAGAACGCCTGGCGCGCGAAATCGAGGATGCGCTGGTACAAAACGCGCAAAGCGTCATCCTCAGCGTGCATGGAATCGTCAAGAAACTGGCCGCCAGCGACCCGACGCGCCAGAAAGTGGAGCAGGCCCTCGATCGGGCCGACAAACAGTTGTCAGAGGATCGGGATAGGGTGCAGGATCTGCGGGCGAGAACCAGGCCCGGCAATCAGCCGCCGCGTTGAAAAGCTCCAAGGTCCGCGATGAATCAGGGCTCGACACCATTGAAGCAGATTCGCGTCCTGGTGGTGGACGATCATCCGCTCATGCGCGATGGCATCGTTTCGATGATCGACAGCGAGCCGGACATGACGGTGGTCGCGCAAGCGAGCAACGGGCTGGAGGCGATCGAATGCTTCGAGCGACATCGGCCCGATGTCACTCTCATGGATTTGCAGATGGCCAAGATGGACGGCGTGACCGCGATCGAAGCGATCTGTCGGGCACATCCTGGAGCACGCATTCTTGTGCTCACGACTTACAAGGGCGATGTGCAGGCGCTACGCGCGCTCAATGCTGGTGCATCCGGCTACTTACTCAAAAGCATGATCCGGAAAGAACTCGTCGATGCTCTGCGTAAAGCGCCGCTCGGGCGCCGGCAGATCGTGCCGGAGGTCGCAGCCGAAATCGGGTTGCACGCACTGGATGAGCCACTCTCATCGCGCGAGATCGAAGTGCTCAGGCAAGTTTCGGCCGGACGCGCCAACAAGCAGGTGGCGGCTCAGTTGGACTTATCCGAAGAGACCGTCAAGACTCATATGCGCAACATTCTCGCGAAACTCAAGGCGCGAGATCGCACGCACGCCGTGATGATCGCGCTCGATCGCGGCATCATTTCCGGGTGGGATCGCTCGTAGCACCGCCGACCGCAACGACCCTGCCTGCAGCAAACGAGGCCCGCTTGGCTTCCCTCGAAAGAGTGAGAGGATGCACGTCCGAACTGGGGTGTCCTCTCCGTCATCGACGCGGCACTCTGCCGTTCGGCACAGGAGACCGCGTCGATGAGCAGTATCGCAGCGTTGGCCAGCGAGCCTCGGGAACACAGCCGGCAGGGTGAGGTTGCGTGGACAGCGACTTTGCTGGAGTTGCTCACCGTGGCGCAATCCAAGGTCGAAGTCGATCGTCAGACTGCGCAAGCATATTTGTCTCGCGCGACGGCGTTGCTGGCCGCCAATCTGGAACGAGACACCGAACCGAAGGCCGACAGCGCATTCCGCGGCAGACTGCCGCGTTGGCAGGTGCAGCGCCTGGTTGCTTACATCGAGGAGAATCTCGATCAGCCCATCACGAGCGAGGACCTCGTCGCGCTCACCGGGATCAGCGCCGGACACCTCTTTCGAACTTTCAAGGCCACTTTCGGCCAGACGCCATTCGCCTATATCGCAAGTCGGCGCGTCGAGCGGGCTCAGCAGATGATGCTGACGAGCAGTGATCCTCTTTGCAAGATCGCGCTCGATTGCGGGCTGTGCGATCAGTCCCATCTCACGCGCTTGTTTCGCCGGCTCGTGGGTACGACGCCGAATGAGTGGCGGCGGGAGTATGCTCGCGGGTTGTTCGAGTCGGCGCCGCGGATGCGGGCGGCGCCTGACGCCGAATTCCCGGTCGGCGCGCGATCATCGCAGATGTAGTCGCTGCCACCGGTCTGCGAGTCAGCCCCGTCCGCCCGCCCGGGCGTTGAGCAACTGCATTTCCCACGCGTAAGCCACCCCGGTGCCGCCGCCATGTGGAGCGAGCACGTCCGCCAATGCGGCTGCGGTCTTCTCGCGTGCCCAGTCTCTTTGCCATTCGCTTACTACCGCAAGCCAGTTGATGGGTACGGCGCCGGCGGCGGCCATGCGTCGCACAGCCATCTCGTGTGCTTCCACCGAAACGCCACCCGATGCGTCGGTGACGACGAATACGTCGTAGCCTTCCGCCAGCGCGTGGATGGCAGGCATCGCCAGACAGATTTCGGTCCACAGCGCCGCGAGCACCAGTTGTTTGCGGCCGGTGCTTTTCACCGCGTCGACCACGCGCCGGTCCTCCCAGGTGTTGATGAAAGTGCGATCGATGGGCTTTTGCTCGGGGAACACGTCCTGCAAGCCCTTGATGAGATAGCCGCCTCGTTCCTCGAGCACCGTTGTGAGAATGGTCGGGACACCGAAAGCCTTCGCGGACTTCGCAAGCCCAATGACGTTGTTCACGATCATGGTCGGCTCGTGACTGTGCAGATTCGCAAACTGGAAAGGCTGGTGGTCGATGAGAACGAGAACGCTGTCCTCGGGGCGCAGTAGTGCGTCGAGGCCGGTTTTGCTGGTCATCGTGAGACTCCTGGGGTTGCCGCGGAAAGTTGCGAACATCGGCGTCGTTCTGGCATCCAGTGTCGATCAAGGAGGAACCGAGCGATTGCAGCTCAGTGCTGCTGTTTGTATCCAGATGCTGTGGTCGTTGTGCTGGAGCGAGCGACACGCAGGGCCTAGATGCGTCAGGCAGGTCCAAGCATCGTTTTCTGATGTTGTCCACACTGCGTCATGCAGCACTCGAAACAGACACCGGACAGCATGACTGCACTGAGCCCGACAAAAACCGTTGGTGGAGCCGGACCGCTGAGCTTCCCGGTGTTCCGTGCGCTGTGGATCGCGACGATCGTTTCCAATGTCGGCACCTGGATGCACGATGTCGGCGCGGGGTGGTTGATGACCTCGCTGTCGCCGAGCCCGCTGCTGGTCGCGCTCGTCCAAGCGGCCACCACGCTGCCGATGTTTCTGCTCGCGCTTCCCGCCGGTGCGCTCGCCGACATCATCGACCGGCGCAAGATGCTACTGGCGGCTCAACTGCTCGGCGTATTTGCGGCGGCTCTGCTCGCGCTTTTGACGCTGCAAAACCGAGTGACGCCCGAGGTGCTGCTGGCTGCGACTTTCGTGCTTGGCATCGCCGCGGCGCTCAGTGCGCCAGTGTTCCAGGCGATCGTGCCTGAGTTGGTCGATAAGCAATCCCTGCCAGACGCCATCGCGCTCAACAGTCTCGGAGTCAACATTTCGCGCGCGATCGGGCCGGCGCTCGGTGGCATCATCGTCGCTCTTGCTGGGACGCCCGCCGTCTTCGCACTGAACGCGGTGTCGGTTCTGGGCGTACTGGCGGTGCTGTTCTCATGGCAGCGTCCTCTGGCCGTTCACAATCTTCCGCCAGAACATTTCTTCGGCGCGATGAAGGCTGGCTATCGCTATACGCGCCATTCCCCGGCCATGCGTCTCGTACTGATCCGAGCGATAGGCTTCTTTTTGTTCGGAAGCGCGCTCTGGGCGATGTTGCCGCTCGTCGCCCGGCGCGGACTTGGGCTCGATGCCGCGGGCTACGGTGCACTGCTCGGCTGCATGGGCTCGGGAGCAGTGGTGGGAGCGATCCTGCTGAAGCGGTTGCGAAGGAAGATCCCTGCCAACACGATCTCGATCGGCGCGACGCTACTCTTTGCATCCTCAACGTTGGCGCTCGCCTTGGCCACCCATGCGTGGATCGCCGGATCGATCATGTTCGTGGCCGGCCTCGCCTGGATCGGCATGCTGACCTCGCTGAACGTAGCGGCGCAAATGGCCTCGCCGGGCTGGGTGAAGGCACGCGCGCTCGCCGTCTATCTGCTCGTCATGCAAGGTGGGATGACGGGCGGCAGCATCCTGTGGGGCTCGCTTGCCAGCACTACTAGTGTAGCGACCGCTCTGATGGTCGCGGCCGTTGGACAAGCAGTGGCCCTGATCCTGGCGTTGCGCTGGCGTCTGCCGCAGGACTCGGCAGCCGATCTTTCGTCTTCGAACCACTGGGCAGATCCCGTCGTCTCGATCCTGCCGGCGCAGGAGCGTGGTCCGGTGCTCGTCGAGATCGAATATCGCGTTCAACCTGCGCGACTCGCCGAGTTCGTGTCGGCCCTGCGCAGATTCCGCTCCACACGGTATCGCGACGGTGCCATCCGTTGGGACGTATGGGAAGATGTTGCCGAGCCGGGTCGCGTTGTCGAAAGCTTCGTGGTCGAGAGCTGGCTCGAGCATCAGCGCCAGCATGCGCGAGTAACCCATGCCGACCAGCTCGATCAGCGAACACTTCACACCTTCCTTGCAGGTGACCAGCCTCCCCTGGTGCGACATCGGCTGCGGCCGCTGTGACCGGTTGCGAACTCGAGCTTCGTCAGAATTTGAAGCGGGCCGTCAGCTCCACGAAATCAACCGCTTCAGAGGGGCCGGTCTGTTCCAGAAACCTGCGCGGGGAAAAATGCGTGTAGATCGCGGTGAAGCTGAAATGGCGATTGACCGTCCACTCGGATGTGAGCGATAGAGCCGTTGCGACCCATCGCTCATCGCTGCCATGGGCTGATCGCAACAGCGAGCCGTTGGGCGCGTAGACGCCATCGTCGGTGGATAGCCGCCAAAAGCCGTTGTAGTCGACTGTCACTGTGAGGCTGTCCAAAGGATTCAGCGTCAGGAACACATGCATGTTGTAGAAGTTCTGCGGTCCCAGGATGGCGTCCTCCGAGAAATAGTTGCCCCGCGGAAACAGCGGATGGAAGCTTTCCAGATCCGGGTCGCTTCGATCGCGGTCGCCGCTTGCGATATTCGCGCTCAAGCGCACGCTCGGCTGCCATCTCCGGTCGGACCAGGTGTAGCCGGTTTCGCTTGCGATCGTCCAGGCGCGCAGGCGCCGTCCATCGAACTTGCCGAACTGGAGCATCGGCTCGATGTTCCATTGCCAACCTGCCTTCGAGCCGAACAGCCGCACACCGAGCGTCTGTCGTCGCTCGGCGCCGTTGCCCTGGTCATATGCCGCTTCATCGTCTTCGCGAGTCAAGTAGTAGAGATCGAGGCCGAGTTTGCGAGTTTCGAGCGGCTCGCGCGTGGCGTACACGCCCCAAAGCAGCTGCGAATCATGAGTTGAATCGTCGAAAACACCCGGACGATCGCGCCTGGGTGACAGCGCCAGCGCATTGATCGTCCATGCGCCGGTCTTCGCCAGCACTCGCAAGCCATCGAACGTTCTTCTGACATTCGGTCCGTCGCGAACACTCACCAGTCGCGCCGAGCCCAATTGGACTTCCTGCCGGCCTGCACGCACGTGAAGATCCCAGTCGCGGGATAAGGAGTAGCGTCCTTCGAGGAACGCGTTTTGAAACTCCAGTTCGTTTTCGTCGACCCGGCTCGGGCCGCTCGCGCGACCACTCTCGAGTGCACTGTGCAGTTCTACGAAGGCGCGCAGATGGCGTCCCCACTGCACATCCGCGTGCAGGGCATAGCGTTGCAGCCACGCCCCGTGTGTGTCCTGTGGTTCAGCGCCGAACCCCGGGTTGTGCGTGTACTCGTACCGCTGGCGAACTTCACCGCCGAGCTGGACGTATCCGTCGGGGATGTCGACACAGGCCGCGTCGACTGCCGCGCACGACAACGCCGAAGCCCAAACAATCGATCGAGTGCGGCAGCGCTCGTTCGCAGTTGACACACACGTAGCTGCAGTCATGGTTCAAAGATGCGGCGTCGTGTAGCGCGTGGCTTGCTCCACAATGCTCTCTATGGGACGGAAATGCCGTTATTGATGTGGTTCATCGCAGTTGTCACCGCGAGTCACAGCAGGGTGATTCCATCCGCGGTAGTGTGGTTCTAGAGGCGAGCTCGAGCCGCACGCAGACTTGGCGACGTAACATCTCCGCAGTGTTGCAGCACTGCCTTCATCAACCTGATCCAGGAATGCACGCCATGTCTGCCAGATTCACTCCGACACCGGGTTCACTGCTGCTCACTCCCAGGGATCACGTGCTGATTCTGATCGACTTCCAGTCGCAGATGGCTTTCGCAACTCATTCCATCGATGCGGTCAACTTGCGAACCAACGCTGCGCTGATCTCGCAAGCCGCCGCGGGCTTCGAGGTATCTACGGTGCTCACGACGGTGGCCGAGAAGAGCTTCTCCGGTCCGATGTTCAGCGAGGTTACGGATGCATTCCCGGGCCATGCGCTGCTCGATCGGACCTCAATGAATACTTGGGAGGACGCTGCGGTCATCAAGCGGCTGAACGAGATCGGTAAGCAGCGTGTTGTGCTCGCGGGCCTGTGGACCAGCGTCTGCATCGTCGGTCCCGCGCTTTCCGCTATCGAGCAGGGATGCGAGGTCTATGTGATTGCCGATGCCTGTGGGGACATATCGGTCGAGGCGCACAACCGCGCGATGGACCGCATGGTACAGGCTGGCGCGCGGCCCATTACCTCGCTGCAGTACCTGCTCGAACTGCAGCGCGACTGGGCGCGAGAGTCGACCTACGATCTGACTACTGGCATCGCCAAGAAAGTCGGTGGTGCATATGGTCTGGGCATCACCTATGCCAAGGCGATGTTCGGCGCCTCGGAAGGCCACTGACCTTCGAGCTGCTAACAGTATCGCGGCGCTGTACTCCACAGCGTCAGCAATCAGAAATGGACGCCGGGGCGATGTTCGGACCGGCGTCTTCTACCGGAGCAACAGCATGAGCTGGACACGCCGTCAAGTCACCGCGGCGGGCGCCGCGGCAGGTTTATCTGCACTTTCACCCGTGGCATGGCGCGCACAAGGCGCTTCTCCTGGAGGGGCATCGATGGTTGCCGATCTGATCCTGACCAACGCTCGCTTTACAACCCTCGACCGAGGCAATCCGAATCCGCAAGCCGTCGCGATTGCCGACGGGAAGTTTCTTGCTGTAGGCGCCGAGCAGGATGTACGAGCGCATGCTGGTCCAGCAACCAGGATTATCGATCTCAAACGACGGCGCGTGATTCCCGGCTTGATTGACAGCCACATGCACATCATTCGCGGCGGACTCAACTACAACATGGAGATGCGTTGGGACGGCGTGCGCTCACTCGCCACTGCACTTCGGATGCTCAAGGAGCAGGTTGCACGCACCCCGCCGCCACAGTGGGTGCGCGTCGTTGGCGGCTTCACCGAGCATCAGTTCGCCGAGAAGCGCCTGCCGACCCTCGATGAGATCAATGCAATTGCACCGGATACACCGGTCTTCATCCTTCAACTCTACGATCGCGCATTGTTGAACGCCGCGGCGCTGAGGGTGGTCGGCTACGATAAAAATACGCCGAACCCTCCGGGAGGTGAGATTACGCGGGATCGTAACGGCAATCCGACGGGCCTGCTGCTTGCTCGCCCGAATGCGAGCATTCTCTATTCGACGCTCGCGAAAGGGCCGAAGCTGCCGCCGGAGTACCAGAGGAATTCTACCCGTCACTTCATGCGCGAGGTGAATCGACTTGGCGTCACGGGCGTCATCGATGCCGGCGGTGGATTTCAGAACTATCCCGAAGACTATCGGATCATCGAAGAGCTGCACGCCGCAGGCGAGCTGACAGTTCGTCTCGCTTACAACTTGTTCACGCAAAAGCCGAAAGAGGAACTGGCCGATTTCAAGAGCTGGGGCGGCCAGGTCAAGCCAGGGCAGGGCGATGATCTCTATCGGCACAACGGCGCAGGCGAGATGCTGGTGTACAGCGCCGCGGACTTCGAAAATTTCTCCGATGCGCGTCCGGAAATGCCGCCCTCCATGGAGGCTGATCTCGAGCCCGTCGTGCGTCTGCTGGCGGAGAATCGCTGGCCATGGCGGTTGCATGCTACTTACGATCCAACAATCTCGCGCGCGCTCGATGTCTTCGAGAAGGTGAACAAGGATGTTCCCTTATCCAAGCTGCATTGGTTCTTCGATCACTGCGAAACGATCTCGGATCGCAACATCGATCGCGTCGCCGCCCTCGGCGGAGGCATCGCTATTCAGCATCGCATGGCGTTCCAAGGTGAAAACTTCGTCCAGCGCTATGGCGCACGCGCTGCCGAGCGCACGCCGCCGATCCAACGCATGCTCAAAGCAGGGCTGGCAGTAGGCGCGGGCACCGACGCGACTCGGGTGGCCTCGTACAATCCATGGGTGTCGCTGTCGTGGCTCGTCACTGGCAAGACGCTCGGTGGCCTTACGCTTTATCCGGCACAGAACCGGCTGGATCGCGAGCAGGCTTTACGCTTGTGGACGCACGCGAACACCTGGTTCTCCACGGAGCTTGGCAAGAAGGGACAGATCAAGGTCGGGCAGCTCGCTGACCTCGCCGTGTTATCGGAGGACTACTTCAACATTCCGGAAGACGAGATTCAGGACATCACTTCGGTGCTGACCTTGTTGGGCGGGAAGGTGGTGCATGCGGACGGCGAGTTCAGAGATCTTTCGCCTGCCTTACCGCCGCCTGCGCCCGATTGGTCTCCCGTGAAGTACTACGGTGGCTATCAGGCGCGCGGCGTGGCTCAGACGCAGACGCGCGCGCTGCTCGTTTCTTCTGGTGGCGCATGCGCGGTCCACCGTCATGCTCACTGCCGGAGTTCATCGGTCCCCGCTTCGGACAGCAATGCATTCTGGGGCGCGCTCGGATGTTCCTGCTGGGCGTTTTGAGTCAGCGGACGTGCAGGTGCGCATTCAATCGTGAGACGGGGGCAACGATGGACGCCGCGGCGTCCAGCAATTCGAACTAGATAACCCTAAGGACTAGCTCACCGCGTACTCCGCGTGCACCGGTGATGGCGGAGACCGTCGCCAGGTTCCGTCGATTCAGACGCCCGATCAATTCTTCCAGACTGCGGGTGAGATGGCGTTCATCCTCATTCGGTAGCGTATGTCCACCGAGGCGCTGCTATTCGGCGCCGCGTGCCAAACATCTCACGCCATCGAAGGATCACCATGAACAACTTAGCCGGTTTGATTTTGATGCACGCTCTCGCAATGGGCGTCGTTTCGACAGCTTCCGCCGCAGGCAAGCCGAGCGATGCCGCCGGCACTCCGACCGTCGTCCTGGTCCACGGCGCCTTTGCCGATGGCTCGTCCTGGAACAAGGTCATCCCCTTGCTACAGGCGAAAGGTTTCAAAGCAGTTGCGGTCCAGAACCCGCTGACCTCGTTGGAGGACGATGTCGCCGCCACCGAGCGCATCCTCGATGCGCAAACGGGACCGGTGGTGCTGGTCGGGCACTCATGGGCAGGCAGTGTCATCACCCAGGCCGGCGGCCACGAGAAGGTCAAGTCGCTCGTGTACGTCGCATCGTTCGCGCCGGCGCTGGGGGGGACTTCCGTGGACGCGATCAAGCCGCATCCGACACCTTCGGGGGTGGCGCACTTCATCACCGATCCAAACGGTTACCTGACATTGCCGCCGGAGGCGATCGCGTCCGAGTTCGCACAAGACGTGAGCGCGGCGGAGGCGAACTTGATCGCCGCCACACAAGGCCCGGTGCGCGCGGCGAACTTCGAGCAGAAGATCACGGCCGCCGCCTGGACCAGCAAACCTTCCTGGTACATTGTGGCGGCTCAGGACCGCATGATCCATCCCGATGCGCAGCGGGCGCTCGCCAAGAGGATCGGCGCCTCGACGACAGTGCTTCAGACCAGCCACGTGCCCATGGCTTCGGATCCCACAGCGGTGGCTGACGTGATCGAGGCGGCCGCGCGCGCGGCGGTGAACTGAACTTCGTTCGGTAGGGAACCGCGGGGAGGCCATGCGCCTCCCCGATTCAATTCATGCGCACCTGAGAGTGCCAGGGAAATGCTGTGTCAGAACTGCAAGCCAGAGCCGAGCCAATTCGATACGACCTGTGGCGCGATCTGTCGATTTCGGCGGTCGCTGCCGGCTTCGTAACCGTGCTGGTGGGCTTCGCGAGCTCCGCGGCCATCGTCTTCCAGGCTGCGCAGTCGCTCGGCGCCACGACGGATCAGATCAGCTCGTGGATGTGGGCGTTGGGTTTGGGCATGGGGCTCACTTGTATCGGGCTGTCGCTGCGCTATCGAGTGCCCGTTGTAACAGCCTGGTCCACGCCGGGTGCGGCCATGCTGATCAGCAGCGCCGCGGGGGTGCCGCTGTCGGCTGCCGTCGGCGCGTTCGTCCTGTCGGCGGCGATGATGATGGTGGCGGGTTTCACGGGTGTGTTCGAGCGGATGATCAGCCGCATTCCCGGTTCGCTGGCCTCCGGCATGCTCGCCGGAGTGCTGTTGCGCTTCGGGTTAGAGGCGTTTCAGGTGCTGAAAACTCAGTTTGGGCTCGGGCTCGCGATGTTTGCGGTTTATGTGCTCGCGCGCCGGTTGGCGTCACGCTATGCAGTGATTCTCACACTGCTCGCGGGTGTCACGTTCTCGGCGGCGACGGACCTGCTGAAGATGCAGGAGCTGGCGCTGCAGTGGGCCAAGCCCGTGTTCGTCGCTCCTACGTTCTCCCTCGCCGCGGTCGTCGGAGTCGCACTGCCGTTGTTCATTGTGACCATGGCTTCGCAGAACGTGCCAGGCGTAGCCACGATCCGCGCCTCCGGATACGACGTGCCGATCTCGCCCACCATTGGCTGGATCGGCGCCGTCAACACCATGCTCGCGCCGTTCGGTGCGTTCGCCCTGAATCTGGCCGCGATCACCGCGGCGATAAGCATGGGCCGCGAAGCGCATGAAGACCCCAAGCGTCGATACGCGGCGTCCGTGTCGGCCGGAGTGTTTTATCTTTTGATCGGGTTGCTGGGCGCCACTGTCGCCGCGCTGTTTGCGGCGTTCCCGAAGGAGCTGATCGTAGCTATCGCCGGGTTCGCGTTGTTGAGCACGATCGGCAACAGTCTGGCTCAGGCATTGCGCGAGGAAACCGAGCGCGAGGCGGCGCTGGTCACGTTCCTCGTCACTGCCTCGGGGATCACGCTCTTGGGCATCGGGTCGGCCTTCTGGGGACTGGTCGCCGGAGGCGTCACCCTGCTGCTATGGAAACGATGAGAGACACCTGATCCACCTTTATCGGTTCGGTCGCGCCGGTCGTTTGTTGGCGCGAATGCGCACTTCGTCCGATGCAATCGCGGCGAGCGCGAGCAGCGTCTGTTCCTGGGCGGCCTCGAGCCGGTGAGGCTCGTAGTCCATCACGCAGATGGAGCCCAGCGCGAAGCCATCGGGATCGAACACGGGCGCGCCGGCATAGAAGCGAAAGTGCGGAGGACCGGCGACTGCGGGATTGGTCGAGAAAAGATTCGACGTGGACAGATCCGGCACCGAATACACGTGCTTCTGCAGGATCGTCTGATTGCACATTGCCCAGTCGCGCGGCGTCTCGGTGAGATCCAGGCCGACTCGCGATTTGAAGTGCTGGTGAGTGGCGGAGAGCAAAGTCATGAGCGACACGGGCATGTGCAGATGCTCGCTGGCGAGCCAGGTCAGACGATCGAAGGCCGGCTCGGCAGGAGTGCTCAGCAAGCCGGATCGTTGCAGGGCGGAGAGCCGCTCACGCTCGTTGGATGCGATCGGAAAGCTCAACGAGCTCGAGGGTGCGAGCGGAACGTCCGGCGGCCCGGCGGCAGGTACGAACACTGCGCGGACCGCGTCGGCCACTTCATCGAGTGTCGCTACCAGCGGCCGGCCCCCCTGGCGATCCGTCGGGTCGGAGCTGTCCGCCACGGCGATGAATCGCGTCGTGCCCAGTTCCGGATGTGCCGTCAGCTGGCGCAGGAATTCGCGACGTTCGTCGCGAGCGTCATGCATGTCCACGATCACGGCTGCCGGTAATCGGGCGCCGATCGCATATGCCGCGATGTGAACATCCGGCCAGCTTTCCACCAGACATTCGCTGACCGAGCCGAGCCGCGCATCGAACAGCGGCTTGCGTTCCGGCGAGGTCACCAGAATCGCGAGCGCCGACGCGAATTCCGGGGAGCGGGGGGTCTGCGTCATGTACGCAAGCACATCCTGGAGGTACACGCGGCGATGGCCGCCAGGCGTCTTCCATGATTTGAGCGGGCCGTTTTCGATCAACAACTGCGCCGTGCGCACCGAGACGCCCAGTAATTTCGCCGCCTCGGCGGTCGTGAGGACTTGTTGCTGCATGGGGCCTATGTCGGGACGGATTCCCGTTTATCAGGGGCAGAGTCTACTCCTGTCTCAAAAAATATACATAAACAGCAAATTTGATAAATTTGATACCTGTGATAACGTTCACATCGCTGCAGAGTGCAGCGGTCCGCAACAGGTTATGTCTCCCATGTCGAACTCGTCCCCCGAAACTCCTTGCTTCCGAGGCGCCCCGGTGTCGGGCCGATACGACTTCGTTGTCTGTGGCGCAGGGTCGGCGGGGTGCGCAGTGGCAGCGCGCCTTGCCGAAAGTCCAAGCGTCAGCGTCCTGCTGATCGAAGCCGGCGGCAGCGATGAGCTCCCCGAGGTGCTCACGCCGGGGCAGTGGCCGCTCAATCTGGGCTCGGATCGCGACTGGGCATTCGTCGCGGAGCCAAATCCGCATCTCAACAATCGTGCTATCCCGCTCAACATGGGCAAGGTGCTGGGAGGCGGCTCCAGCATCAACGTGATGGTGTGGGCGCGCGGCCACCGGAACGATTGGGAACATTTCGCCGAAGAGGCTGGCGACGACGCCTGGGGGTACCGTTCGGTGCTCGAAATCTATAAGCGCATCGAAGATTGGCGCGGCGCTCCCGACCCTGTTCGACGCGGCAGCGGCGGGCCGGTTCACGTGGATACCGTCCGCGACCCGCAGCCGGTTGCGGTTGCGATGGTCGAAGCCGCGAAGTCGCTCGACATTCCTGCCTTCGATACTCCGAACGGAGTCATGATGGAAGGCCGGGGCGGCGCGGCTTTGAACGATCTGATCGTTCGGGAAGGCCGGCGCTCCTCGATGTTCCGCTCCTATGTGCTGCCTAAACTCGGCCAGCCCAATCTCACTGTGATGACGCACGCGCAGGTGAGCCGATTGATCTTCAACGGCACCACCGTGATCGGTGTGGAAGTGGTACGAGATTCCCAGCGCGAGCTGATCATGGCGGATCGCGAGGTGATACTTTCGCTGGGCGCCATCAATACTCCGAAGGTGCTCATGCAATCGGGCATCGGCCCGGAGACGGAGTTGCGCCCGCACGGCATTGGCGTGGTTCAGCATCTGCCGGGCGTGGGACGCAATCACCAGGATCACGTCTCCTTCGGTTGTCTGTTCGAATCTCACGAGCCGCTCGGCGTCGGCCATGGCGGCTCCGAAGCGACGCTCTACTGGAAGACCGATCCGAGCTTGAAGCTGCCCGATCTGTTTCATTGCCAGCTCGAGTTTCCGGTTGCCACGCCCGAGACGGCGGCGCGCGGCGTGCCTCAGAATGGCTGGATGGTGTTCGCGGGGCTGTCACATCCGAAGAGCCGCGGCTCCTTGCATCTTTCCGGTCCCGACGTGCTCGATCCGATCCGCATCGAAGCCAACACGTTGTCGCATCCGGACGATCTGCGAGCTGCCGTGGCTACGATCGAGTTGGGAAGGGAGATGGCCAACGCACAGTCGTTCAAATCTCTGCTCAAGCGCGAAGCCATGCCCGGCAAGCTCGCGCCGGCGGAGCTGGAAGTCTATCTGCGCGACTCGGCAGTCACGTACTGGCACCAGTCCTGCACTGCCAAGATGGGGCGCGACTCGATGTCGGTGGTGGACTGTCAATTGAAGGTCTATGGCATCGACCGGTTGCGCATTGCCGATTCCTCGATCATGCCGAACGTCACCAGCGGCAACACGATGGCGCCCTGCGTGGTCATCGGCGAGCGGGCCGCGGAAATGATCAAGTCGGCGCACAGAATCTAGGAAACCAGTGCGTGCGCCGCCTTCGCGGCGCATGTCATCGCGCAAAGAACCGGACTCGTGAGACCCGACGAACCATGCACCTTCACGAAGCGCACAAGATGGTTGGAGAGGACGTCATTGCATTCGGCGCGTTTGAGCTGAACCGGACCCGGCGCATCCTTTCGAAGGAGGGTGTTCCGATCGCCGTGCGCAGCCGGGCGATGGGCATTCTGCTGGCGTTGACCGAAACAGCGGGCAGCGTCGTGAGCAATCGCGAATTGCTCCGGCGCGTATGGCCGAACATGGTCGTGGAGAACGGAACGGTCCGAGTCCATGTGTCGCAGTTGCGCAGCGTGCTGCGTAAAGCGGACCCCGGCAACGAATATCTGCACAACGTTACCGGCCACGGCTATCGATTTGCGGCGCCGGTCATTCGTCCACGTCGTCCCCCCGACGCGGCGGTCATTCATCTGTTCGGTCCGCGCAAACCGTCGCTGCGGCAGCCCGTACGGAAGAACAACGTACCGATGCTCATGACATCGTTCGTGGGCGGGGAGCGGGCCATCGGTTCGCTCGTCAGACGCATGGCAAGCAAACGTTTCGTCACGGTGACCGGGCCCGGCGGCATAGGCAAGACCACGGCGGCGATCCGGGCTGCCGGGGCGCTCGCCGCAGCCCATGCGGACGGAGTGTGTTTTCTGGATCTCGCCGCAATCGAACGTCCGGAAGAGATCTGGCGACTGTTTGCCGAGACGGCTGGCATATCGACGACAGCGCCTGATCCGAAGCCGGAGATCCTGAGGTGTCTGTCGGGACAGTCACTATTGCTCGTGCTGGACAATTGCGAACACGTAATCGAGAGTGCCACGCGCCTCGCTGAAAGCGTGCTGCGCATGTGTGCGCAGGTGAAGATACTTGCCACCAGTCGCGAAGCGTTGCGCGCCAGCGGAGAAGCGATCCACGAGGTCGCGCCGCTGGAACTCCCGCCGGCGCTCGATCGGACGTCCTGCGAAACACTGTCGAGCTATCCCGCGATCCAATTGTTCGTGGAGCGGGCTGGCGCTGACTTCGACGAGCAGGAGCTGTCATTGATCGCGCAGACGTGCCGGCGACTTGCAGGCAATCCGCTTGCGATCGAGATCGCGGCGGCTCAGTGCCGATGGCTGGGCTTGAAGGCGCTCGCAGTCGGGCTGGACGACCAAATGTATCTTTCGCTGGAAGGACGTCGGACGGCACAGTTGCGGCACCGGACATTACGCGCCAGTTTCGATTGGAGCTACGACTTGTTGTCGGCGCAGGAGCAGGCGGTCTTCCGGCGCGTGTCGGTACTGGAGACCTGCTTCAGTGCGGATCACGCCGCCGCGGTCATTGCGGATGAGAGATTGCCGCGCTGGCTGGTGCTGAAATGTCTCGTCAACCTTGCTCGGAAATCGCTGCTCGTCTCCGACACCTCGCGTCAAGATGTCGTGTATGGAATGCACGAACTGGTGCGCGCCCATGCTCGCGCGAAGCTGCATGAATGCCAGGACGTCTCGTTCATCGATCCTCGCCCATCGAACATGCGGAGCGAACTGAAAGCTGATCGGGCGCACGCGCACGCCCGGTTGTCGCTGTCGGCGTCCGCAGGCGCAGGTCGACTATGCGGCTCTTAACACCTGTTTTCCGCCGTCCAGGCAATCATGCCCGTGTGTCAGGGGGACTAAGTCACCCTCGACTGGATCTGACTCATGCCTCGATCTGTGCCCCCGACCCGCCGGACAGGTTCTCATCGTACGAGTCGTGGCTGAAACTCTCTAATTCCGCGCTGACTCGCTGGCAGCCCCTTCCGGAGTTCGCGTCGCCGTCCGATCCGGTGAGCTGACCGATTCGTGGCAAGTTCTGATACGCCCATCGACCATGACAAACGGCTGGAACTCGGCGTCGCACCAGACGGGCGACGACATCATCGTCTTTGGACCTTTCGAGTTGAACCGCACCCGGTATGAGCTGCTGAAGAACGGTGCACCCGTTACTCTAGGCAGCCGCGCCACAGCCATCCTGATCGCACTGACGCGCAGCGCCGGCGAAATCGTCAGCAACCGCGAGCTGCTTCGTGAGGTGTGGCAAAACACCGTTGTCGAAGAAGGCACGGTCAGGGTGCACGTCGCACTGTTGCGAAAGGTGCTGCGCGACGCCGATCCCGGCAATGAGTACGTGCAGAACGTGACCGGCCGCGGCTATCGTTTCGTCGTGCCCGTCAGGCACCGCCCCGAGCTCGCCGGCAAGAGCTCGGGTTCGCGGACTTCCATAGCGAAGCTGCCCGTGAGGACGGCGCAGCGAAGAAACAATCTTCCGCAGCGGCCGAAGTCCATCATCGGCCGTGATCAGGTTGTTCGTGCGCTCGCCGACAGAGTATCGATACAACGGCTGGTGACGATCGTGGGGCCGGGCGGAGGAGGCAAAACCACCGTTGCTGTCGGCGTGGCCCACGCCTTGGCGGAGAGATCTCCGAATGGCGTGTGTTTCGTGGAGCTTGCCTCGATCACCGAAGCGCGGCTCGTGGCGAATGCTCTGGCCTCCGCCCTCGGTCTCTCCCCCTTGGCGCTCGATCCGCTGCCGGATGTGCTCGCCTTTCTGTCGAATCAGTCGCTGCTGCTCATCCTGGACAACTGCGAACACGTGATCGACGCCACGGCGCAACTGGCCGAACGCCTGCTGCAAAGTGCATCGGCGGTTCATATTCTCGCTACCAGCCGGGAACCGCTGCGAGCAGCGGGCGAATCGGTTTTCGAGCTCGCTCCGCTGGAGCTGCCTTCGGAACACGCTCCGCAGACCCGCGAAAACCTCCTGGAGTGTCCGGCCATCCAGTTGTTCGTCGAGCGAGCCGAAGCCTATATGGAAGACCAGTTCGCCGCTGACGATCTGCGTCAGGTCGCGGATATTTGCCGGCGCCTGGAAGGCAATCCGCTGGCCATCGAGATAACCGCGGCCCACGTGCGCTTGCTGGGGCTGCAAATGCTCTCGGCCACCCTGGACGATCATTTGTTTCTTTCGATCGACGGGCGCCGCACCGCCGAAGTCAGACACCAGTCGTTGCGTTCGACATTCGACTGGAGCTATGGATTGCTCACGCCGGCGGAGCAGGCGACGTTTCGCCGCTTGTCCGTGTTCATCGGCCGCTTCGATCTGGATTGCGCCACCGCAGTGGTCGCTGACGGCGACCTCACGGCGATCGCCGTTTTCGAAAGCCTGGTGAGCCTGGCCAGAAAATCCCTGGTGTCCGCCGATACGAGGGGCGGGATCGTGTCGTATCGACTGTTGGACCTGCCTCGGGCCTACGCGCGCGAGAAGTTGCTGGGCTCCGGCGAGCAGGAGATCGTTCGGCACCGGCACGCACGGATGTGGTGCTCGGTCGGCGCGATGCAGATCCAGGCGCATGTCCGCCAGAGTGCGCAATGGATGGACGTGTTCGGCGAGCGCATCGACGATTTGCGTTCGGCGACGCGGTGGAGCTTCTCCGCTTCATCCGGCAGTTCGCTCGCGACCAAACTCACGCTCACCTCGTTGTGGTTCGAATTCGTGCTCGCTGCCGAGTCGTCAGGAGAGCCGGCGTGGGTCGAGCTTTATGAATACATCCTGCGCGGCGCCGAGGGAGCGCTGTTGTCCGGTCTGGAGGATATCCTCGAGAGCTCGCGCCGCCGGGACGAGACGCCCGTGCTCGAGCTGACGGTGCTGCAACAGATCGAGCGCGGCCGCTCCGAATCGAAGACCGCGTTGTGGAGTCTTTGGTTCGAGCGCGTGATCAAACGTGACTATCGGATCGCCATCAACCTTGCCAATGCCGCCCGCGAGTGCGGCTCGAACGCCAGCGCCCACAGGGCCGCGCTGGTGGATCGAATGCTCGCCGTCGCTTATCACTATGCAGGCGACCAGGTGCTGGCTTGCCGGCATGCGCAGTGGGCGCTGGATGCCGAAGAGCCGAGGCTGACCACGGCCCCCGTGGACGCACTGCTGCGATGTCACACTCGGAGTGTCCTCGCGCGTGCTCTGTGGCTCCGAGGCTTCCCGAATCTGGCGCTCGAAACTGCGCTTCTCAGCGTTGCCGAAGCGCAGCGCTCCGATAGCCCCCGCTTGCTGTGCACGACACTGGTGGTTGCGATCACAGTGGCGATGTGGTGCGGCAACTCCGTCGCTGCCGAGCAGTCGCTGCGGCGCTTGCACGAGCAGTCGACCGCCCATTCACTCGAATATCACCAGCTGTGGGCGGAGTGCCTGCGCACGATCACGGCGACCCCGCCGGGGTTGCAGGAGATCGAGCCATTGCAGTTGTCCATGGATCCGCTGACGAGCTCCCAATATCTGGATCTGCTGGGCTCGCTCCGAGAAGAGTTGGTGAGCGCGGACGCGATGGTGCGAGCCGAGGCCGGCCGTAGCGGCTGGTGCACAGCCGAGATCCTGAGAGTGAAAGCGGAGCGGCTCGTCAGAGACAACGGCCACGACGTCAATTCTTGCGCCGAAGTCCTGTTGCACCGGGCTTTGGAAACCGCGCGTCGTCAGGGCGCGCGGGCCTGGGAATTGCGAACCGCAATGAGCCTGGCGCGACTCTGGAAGGAACAAGGACAGACTTCTCAGGCGCGCGCCCTCGTGAGCGACGTTTACGCCCGGTTTACCGAAGGGTTCGAGACCGCCGATCTGAAAGCTGCGCGCGACTTGATCCAGCAGCTGACGCCCGAGGATTGAAATGACTATGACTGCATACGAAGTGTTGGACCATATCGCGGACTCCGTGAATCCGACCCTGGGATTGCTGGCGATCGCGCTTCCTTGGTTGAGAGCCTACCGGTCGCTGCGGCCGCCGCCCTGGGTCCGCGTTGCCGGTGCGGTGTTATGTGTGGGGGCGGCTTACCTCGGCCAGGCAATCGACAGGCTGACCGGTGCATGGCCGGCATTCTCGCTCGACTATAGTGGGCATTCGGCAGTGTGCGTCGCTCTGTTGGTGTCGCTGGGACATCTCAGTCGGCGGTGGACAGTGGCGAGCATCGCCATCGGCGCCGCTTATGCGCTGTTGATGATGTATCAGGGCTATCACACGCTCGCCGACATCGTCACGACCGCCACACCCGTCGGGCTCGCAAGCGCAGCGGTGTGGCGAGCGATCACGATGCGCTCGCGCGTGAGCGCCGATCACTAAGGCTGCGCCCCCGACGGGTTGTTCATGGACCCCGTTTCAATTTCTTGCGCTCCGGCTGTTCGTCGGACGACGGACTCGAGTTCCGGGTCCTCGGGTGGGCTGCGCGTTGCTGAGGCGAAGGCGGCGGGGAGTGTGACGTGCGCTCGAGGGCGCGCTCGAGCTCCTCTTGCGAACCGGAATTTCGACGGAGCGTTCTCGAGTCGTTTCCTTTGCCGTCGCCGCCAAACACGGCGCGCCGGATCTCCTGCTCCGGAATGCCGATATCTTTGAGCGTTTCGCAGAGCTTGTCGCAGGCGCCCGCAATGCCCAACTGGATCGCGAGCTGGTGAGGGGCAAGGCCGGTCTCGCGGTCCTTCGCGACCAGCAATTGCACCTGCTCCTCGATGCCGATGCCGGCCCGCTGCGCCGCATTGCTCAATGCGTCGTAACAGCCCAATCGTTTGTTTGCTATCGCTCGCCACAGGGCAGGCCGCCCCCGGCCATCGCGTGCATCGAGCACTCTCATGCGCTCTTCCATGGGCAAGTCGAGCTGCACGAGCGCAGTGGCGAAGGCACCATACATTTCGAAGTGCCCTTGGGTTGCGGCCAGGTGCAGCGCCGGTGTATCTGCGGCTTCCCGCAGCACGTCATCCAGCAGCGTGGGCTTGTCCTCGCTCTCCGGGGTGCTCGCTCGCAGCTCATCGTCATCGTCATCGGACGTGGCCGCAAACGACTCGCCTTGCAGCAGGCTCACCAGATCCTCCGTCCGTCGTGGAGGCACATCCAGAGAGGGCGTCGCCGATGATGCCGCTCGCACGATAGTCATCGAGCGTGTACACACTGGCCGCGCGTTTGCGGATACTGAAGCAGGGGCGGCGCACGATCGGCGGCAGCAGCCCCTCGAGGCGTGAGCCATCGAGTGGAAATTCACCTTCGAGGATCGGATTGTCCCGCGTTACCGTCGTGTGCAGCATGCTGGCGCAAGTCGTCAGAATGCTTTCCGCGGCGCCCGATTCGATGGTCTGACCGTTGAACTGCATGCCTTTTCCTGCGACATCGACCCACAGCTTGCCGTCCGGATTGAGCAGCACCTCGATGACCGCGGGATCGCGCAGTGCGGCCATCATGGCCGCGCCGCATTCGCGCTCCAGCTTCTCTTCGAGGCGCTGCCTCAGAATTTGTTTTTGACTGTTCAAGGGAATTGCTCATCGAGGGCAAGCAGCGACTGCGCCCGTCATCGGCGCCCCGTTTCGTTCCGGTCAATCCCGCGTCGCCGTGAATGTGCCTTTGCCGATATCGCCGAACTGCACGTCCCCCTGTATCGTGTCCTTCCCGAGCGTGCCGGTGAACGTCACTATCAGCGGATAGTCGGGAACCTCGACGCGCAGGCGAAATACGATCTCCTCGCCGTCGATCGTTCCTGTCACGTCGGCCTTGCCGAACTCATCGGCGTAGGTGCCCAGGAGCTGATTGCGTTGTTGCCTGAGATCGAGCTGCGGCCGCTGGACGCCCGCTTCCGAGCGGATGGTCAGTGCCCATCGCCCGGCGACATCGCGATCCTCTTCAGCCCGCACAGCGGCGGATGCGAACATCGCCGCTGCCAGAAGAAACGCGAACCTGGAATGCACGCCGCTCATTCGTGTACCTGCTCGATTGAAGGCGCGCAGCATAGGAGTGCGACTGCGTTACGAGTGTTAAGAGTGGTGATGTGCGGAGCGACGCATCACTACGCGGCCCATCGAACCCGCAAGTCTCTTACGCTGCGAATGCCCCCGCTTCCGTGCACGATCGCGGGGCCGCCGTCGAGCTCGAGATTCGGCAGGCGCTCGCTCAACGCCGCCAACGCCTCCTGCAACTCGATCTTCGCCAGTGTCTCGCCGAGGCACCGGTGAACGCCTCCGCCAAACACCAGATGACGGCGAGGATGATCGGTGCGCCGGATGTCGAACTTGTCCGGGTCGGCGTAAACCGAGGGGTCTCGCAAGGCCGACAGCGTGGACAACGAAACAATGTGACCGCGCGGCAACATCACTCCGTCCAGCGCAATGTCATCGACGGTGACGCGCGCGAAGGATGCGACGGAGGGTTCGTAGCGCAGGCATTCGAGCACCGCGCCTGGAATGAGAGTGCTGTCCTTGCACACCGCATTCCACTGTTCCCGGTGTTCCAACAGCAAGGATGTTTGTATCGCGAGTGCTCCGCGCGTGGTGTCGCTGCCCGCGAGCAGCAGGGTTACGATCTGAACCAGCGCCTCGACGTTCGACAGCGTCTCGGATCCATCGAGGGCGGTTGCATACGAAGTCAGAAAATCCTCGCGCGGGCGCAGCCGCCGGTCCTCGAGCAGATCGTGCACGTAAGAGATGAGCTCGCCCGACACCCTTTGCAGCTCCGGCACGTCTTCTTGTGAGAATGACGAGCTCAACGCGCGTGCCAGGCTGTAGACGCGGCGGGTGAAATCCGGAATGTCGGATTCGGGCACGCCGAGAATGGCACAGATGACGCGTGCCGGGAGCCAGTTGGCAAAGTCCGAGATGAAGTCCATGGCGCCGCGCCGGTAGTGCTGATCGATGAGTTGCTCGGCGATGCTGCGGACTCGAGGACGCAATTCGGTCATCAGATCGAATGCAAACGCCTTGGCCAGAGGCGCTCGCCGCTGCCTGTGTTGAACCCCATTGCTCAGCAGGAGCGTGTTCGCCATGAACTGCAGCAGCGGTCCATCCACGACGCCACGAGCCCGGGCCAGCTGCGTTTCCAGCTGACGGGTGCGAGGATCGGTTATCAGCGCTTCCACATCCGCCGCGCGGATGGCGATATAGACGCCATCCTCTCTTTTCAGCAGAGGCGTCATTGGGCGGTGCTTACGGAAAATCTCGTGCGGGTCGCGGTCGAGCGACGCGATGGCCCAGGTGTAGCGTGCGTCGAGCTGAGAAAGGGTCTGTGTCATCTGTTGTCTTGCCATGAAGGACGAATCGTTTCGAAAGAGCGCTGATGAGGGTTAAGGCGACGGCGCCTGGATGGTGCCGAACCCCCGTTCGGCGCGACAGAGAATGCGCTGGAGCGCGGGCGCGAGCGCGTTAAAAGGAGTGAAGTTGCGCAGAACGTCGTCACACTGGTTGCTCAGGTGCGCTCGTCGTGAGTGCCGGCTCGGGTCGTTGCAGCTCATAACAGCTGCTGCATACGATAAGTCTCACCATTCAGCACACAGCTGAAGCAGATTGAGAGAAATATGAACGAGACGCGCAGGGTCGTACCGACATCTCACGCATCGATCGCCGTGGTGGAGCGCGGCGAGGGCGCTTTGCCCGTGCTGTTCATTCATGGAAATTCTTCGTGCAGTGCTGTGTTCGATGCGCAACTACGCAGCCCTCTGGCCGAGGAGCACCGGCTGATCGCAATCGATTTGCCGGGCCACGGCGATTCGAGCAACGCATTCGATCCTCAGCGCAGCTATACGCGGCCGGGTTTCGCGGAGGCCGCATGCGAGGTGCTCGAGCACCTGCATGTCGAATCGGCGGTGATCGTTGGCTGGTCGCTCGGCGGCCACGTCGCCATCGAAATGCTGGCTCGCTCCAAGAGCATTCGAGGTGCAATGATCGTCGGGGCGCCGCCCATCCCTCCGGACGGCTGGGCGCAAGGCTTCATCCACTCTCCACATTCCATGCTCGCAGCGTCAGCGGAGTGGGCGCCCGATGAGGCCGAAGCCTTTCTGGCGCGCGTTTATGGCCAGTTGCCCGAGCGGCGCCTGCGCGCAGCCGCGATTCGTGCCGACGGGCGCATGCGGAAGCGACTTTTCGAGGCGGCGCGCGAAGGCGCGGGTGTCGATCAGAAGCGCACGGTTGAGTCCAGCCAGGTTCCTCTCGCCGTGGTCAACGGCGGAGCCGACGCACTCATCAATCTGGACTACTTCGATACCGTTTCCTACGCGAACCTGTGGGAAGGGCGCTGTCACCGCCTCGGACATCTGGGGCACGCGCCCTTCTGGGAAGCACCCGCTTTGTTCACGCCGTTGCTCGAACGTTTTCTGCAGGATATCCAGGCGGGCCGCTGTCGCTCGCCGTCCTGCTTCAGTGCGAGCACTAGAGCATGAGTTCGATCCTTGGCGCCCAGCTTCGCGATGATGCTTTTCATGTGCGTCTTCACCGTGCCTTCGGTGACATTCAGGGTCTCCGCGATCTCGCGGTTGGCGTTGCCACGCGCAAGCTTCTTCAGCACCTGTATCTCGCGCGGTGACAAGGCATCGTCGCCGGCGTGTTGGGCCAGCTCCACTGCGATTTCCGGAGGCACCACGCGCCGGCCGGCGTGGACGGAGCAGCGGGCACCCGGCCGACTTACACCGTTTTACACCTCCTTACGAGCGCGTGGATGCGCGATGCCCGACCATAGGAGCAGTTCAATCGAGGGCGGGCGACCCTCGCAGGAGGCTTTCGCGTGGGCAGTCGCTCGTGCAATCCGGTCTTACCCGTCAAAGTCGCGCGATTCTTCGAGGCAGCCAACGCCGGCGATGTTGCTGGGCTGCTGCGAGTATTTGCCCCGGACTCGATCGTCAACGATCAGCTGCAAGAGTGGCGCGGACTGACTGCGATAAGGCGGTGGGCCGAATGCGATGTAGTCGGACAGCAACTGTCGCTTCGCGTCGTGCATTGGATCGAGCACTACGGCCACTGCATCGTCACCGCCGAGGTCGACGGCAACTTCGATAAGCGCGGGCTCCCAGACCCGCTGGAAGTTCATCTCTATTTTACGTTCGCCGAAGACAAGGTAGTGCAGCTGGTCATGCTGCGAGACCTGTCGGGTACTGCTCGATTAGACGACCTGTTGCGCGGCTCGCGTTAAGAGCCGCGACGCCCTCGACTGAAGATCTCTTTACAGCTGCTTTCAACTCCTTACTCGGTATGTGCGCGAATCGCGTCCATGATGATCGCACCAGGCACACAGACCAGGAGAAAACTCGTGATCAACGAATGGCCGACGAGGATCGTGGGACCGTCCTGGCGCGCCAGCGCCGCACCGCTAATGCATCGTCTCGCGCTGCTGCTGCTGTGCGCAGCGTACCTGCAGGGCGGCTTCACGAAGCTCATCGATTTCGAAGGCGCTCTGGCGGAGATGCATCATTTCGGCCTGACACCAGCGCTGCCGTTCGCGGTCGCGACGATAGCCCTCGAGCTCGCCGCGTCCGCCGCGATCGTGATTGGATTTTATCGATGGCTTGCCGCTCTGGCGCTCGCCGCGTTCACGCTCGCTGCAACGCTAATCGCGAATCGCTTTTGGGAAGCGGCTCCGGTTGAGCAATTCGCGATGACCAACAGCTTCTTCGAGCATCTCGGCCTCGTCGGCGCCTTTCTGCTGGTGGCCTGGTACGACCTCGGGGCTGCAACGCCAGCCGACGCTGCGCCATCGCCGGAGCCCCACCGCAGAGATCATCGGTGAGCTCGCTCCGATCATTACCGCGGAGTTCTGCCAACGCTTGCTTCACAGGGAGATTTCGATGGCCAGTATCGCAGTGTCCGATAGCCAGGGGAGTGAAAGCCAGGCGAGCGAGGCGCCGCTCGCAGCGACCTTGCTGGAACTGCTAAACATCGTGCAAGCCGCAGTGGGTCGCGATCATCAGGCTGCGCAGGAGTGCCTGGCCGACGCAACTGCCTTGCTCCTGGCCAACCCCGTTCGCGACAGCGCATCGCATGTTGCCTCGCCTGCGTTGCGCGGCGGTTTTCCGCGCTGGCAGGCCAATCGTCTCGCCGCGTACATCGAGGAGAATCTGAGTCAGCCGATCAGCACCGCCGATCTGCTCGCGCTCACGCGGGTCAGCGCCGGTCACTTCTTCCGCTCGTTCAAGGCGACATTCGGGGAAGCTCCGTTCGCGTACATTGCGAGGCGGCGGGTCGAGCGCGCGCAGGAGCTGATGCTGACGACCAATGAACCCCTTTGCCAAATCGCGCTCGCCTGCGGGCTGTGCGACCAGTCGCATCTGACGCGCCGATTTCGCCGACTGGTGGGAGTGACTCCGAGAGAGTGGCGCCGCGAGCATGCGAGCCACTCTCTCGCTGGAGCGCGGGCGGAGCAGCGGGGTACTCCCAGGTTCTCACACGTGCCGATGGTCGGCGGCAGACTCGCCATCGATAGAACGGCGAAACCGTGACGTTGCAACGGAGCGCATGCCGATGCGGAGTCGCCGGTGGTGCGTTCGGACGCGTTCGCGAGATCGAGTCACTCAACCTGCACAAGCCGCTTCCGTGGCTGCACACAGAGCGCCGTCGATACGAAGGCGGTCGCCCGAGCGTGCGCGCGTGCCTTGATCTTCACGGCACGCGCGGTTGCAGCCAGCGCTGGAAGATGTGGGTCAACACAGGCATGAATCCCCACGCCAACGAGGCCACGACGAGCGCGTTCACGATCAGCAGAGTGGCAAGCATCGGCAGCGGGCCGAGCACCGCAGGCACTGCGCTCGAGAAGATGTAGACTGCCGGATTGACGCCGACCCAGGTCAACACAGCCATCTTCCAGTGAGGTGGCGGGCGATCGCTATCGCGAAAGAAAGCTTCGAGCCCGTACAGCTTGCGCTTCTGCGGCTCGCCTTGCACGAGCGGACGCACCTCGTCCTGCCAGCGCAGGTACGTATCGGACGCGTAGAACTCTCGCATGTCCGCTTCGCTCCGGAATGTTCGCAGCACGCCGTATTCCTGTTCGCTCGAGCCGGGGACGGCCCGGATCAGATACGCGCCGGCAACGCCGGGCCGCTGTGCGGCCGCTGCGAAGAATTCGGTCAGTTTCGCTTCGAACTCTGCCTCGCAGCCTCTGCGCACCTTGCGCAGAATGGCGACGTGCACCAAGGAGCTCGAGTTATCGACAGCAGCCGCGTTTGTCATGGCATCTCTCGATTCGACCACGAGGATCCGACCCGGAGCGACGATCGCACCTGCAGACTCGGGAGCACCTTCGTCGAGTCCGGGCGGAGCT
The DNA here is from genome assembly GCF_016801985.1 of Steroidobacter gossypii. Lineage (GTDB taxonomy): Bacteria > Pseudomonadota > Gammaproteobacteria > Steroidobacterales > Steroidobacteraceae > Steroidobacter > Steroidobacter gossypii. The sequence goes on from NZ_JAEVLS010000008.1 coordinate 364,505, forward strand.
GGCAGATCGGGACAGGTCAATGACCTTCCGACGCGCCGAACATCGTCTTCGCATAGATGTAGCCGATGCCGTAAGCGCCACCGAAGCGCTTGGAGATGTCGCCTGTGAGACCGTAGGTGGTCGCGCGTGCCCAGTCCCGCTGCAGCTCGAGCAGGTATTGCAACGAGGTAATCGGTTGCGCACCGGCCTGCACCATGCGCTGGATCGCGACCTGGTGAGCTTCGGTCGAGATGTCGCCGCACGCATCGCAGATCACGAAGACCTCATAGCCCTGTTCGATCGCGGAGAGCGCCGGAAGTACGATGCATACGCTGGTCCACAGGCCGGCGAGGACGATGCGTCGCTTTCCGATCTCGTTGACGCGCTTGATGACTGCAGCGTCCTCCCAGGTGTTCATAGAGGTCCGATCGATGAGCGGCAGGTTTGGGAACGGATCGGTCACTTCGCTGAACATCGGCCCGGAGAAGCTCTTCTCCGCGACCGTCGTGAGAATCGTCGAGACCTCGAATCCCGCGGCTGCATTCGAGACCAGCGCGGCATTGTTTCGCAGCGATATCGCATCGATCGAATGAGTCGCGAACGCCATCTGCGACTGAAAGTCGATCATCATCAAGATGTGATCCTTCGGAGTCAGCAGCCTGGAACCGGGTGCGGTAGTTGCCTTGGCGGACATGGGGTACCTCGTCGTGGGTGCCTGCAGATGAAGAGCTTCGCACTGGTGGAGCGACTGCGTCCGAGAGCTCGCCAGTGCGAGCCCGCAGAGACTGTCGTTCAGACCACGCTGAGGAGTGTGTGCTTGGGCCGCTGCACGCCGCTTGCGCGTCAGTGATGCCGATGGAACGCGGATGCTGTTGCTGTCAGTCGGTCCGAGGTCGTTGAGTTCGAGAGCCGCCCGGAGCCTTGAAGACGTATGCCTGCTGCGTCCGGGTTATAGTGGCGGTATCGAATGCGTTCGCCGATGCTCGCGCGGCCGCACGGAATGCACTTCCTCAAGTTGGCTTCTATCAAGTTGGCCCTGAACCAATGATCACGATTCGGAATGCAACCGCAGAAGACGCGAATGCCTGGCTCGAACTGCGATGCGCACTATGGCCCGAGGGCTCTCTTGATGAGCACCGAGCGGAGATTGCGAGCTTTCTTGCGGGTAGCGCTCGCGAGCCGCAAGCCGTTCTGCTCGCCGAGGATGACGACGGCCGGATCGTCGGTTTCGTAGAACTCTCGATTCGCCCATACGCGGAGGGCTGCAGTTCAGACCGCGTCGCCTTTCTTGAAGGCTGGTATGTCGAGGCTGAATCCCGGCGTCGCGGAATAGGGAAGGCGTTGGTTGCCGCCGCGGAGCGCTGGGGCATCGGGCAGGGTTGCACCGAATTTGCTTCGGATACGCAGGCGGACAACGAGATCAGCCGAGCCGCCCACGGTGAGTGCGGCTTCACCGAGGTCGCTGTCATTCGGTGTTTCAGGAAGGAGCTCCTGCCTAGTTCATTGAGCAACGTCGACGCAGTCGATCGGAATCCATGACCGGTGTGCTGTTCGTGGCTGAATCCGCGACGACGCAATGCTGCGTTGATCGTGTGGTCGCTGATGGGCCGCTTGTTTGATCTCAGCGAGCGAAGATCGCTCTCGCCTGTGGCGTTCATGACCAGAGCCATTTCACACGAATGTTCGCCAAAGCGTTCGGATTCTCTCCCGGCCGGTATGCGGATTGCGTTCGCGATCAGAGCGGCCAAGTAGTCCTGAACCTGTCCGTCTGACCGCAAGCCCATCCCGCCCGAGCCGATGAAATCGCTTTCATCAGCCATCCATCCGAGTTGACCCGTCATCCGGGATCGTTCGCCGGTCGACATTCCGATCCGCTCTGCGGCTCGAAGATGAACGCACGGCCGAAGATGCTCTGCGTGCGATCAAGAATCGCGATACTGCAGCAGCGGGTCCATCGCCGACGCGTTCACGTCATTTGTCGATCACGGCAGCAATCAGCGTCACGAGAGTGAAACAGAGCGGCCTTTGCATGCGGCCAGTGGATTGAGTCTGTGTCGCACAACCCTCGCGGCGTCGCCTCGATTCGACTACAGAGTAACCGGCAACGAACATATACACCGAGGTATCGTCAACGTCGTGCACGCGAGCGGTGCGCTCATCGAGCGACGATTTCATTCTTTGCGCACATTGAATGTGGCGCGATTTGGGTTAGGCTTTACCCGGAATGAATCGTCGCGCGCTGGCCAGCGGTTTGCATCAGTCCCCGCGTAGGCGATTTCTTCTCACTGCAACCTGGCCGCAATGAACTCTACTTGTGCGTCGGCCGAGTTGTAGCAAACGAGTCAGGCGATCGTCATGCGACGGCAATATGGCGCGCGATATTTTTGCAGCAGGGAAGCGCATCGAGGGAAGGCGCGACATCGATGGGGTCAAGCGTTGAACCGTGGTTCGTGCTTCGCACGCGTTGCCACCACGAGAATGCGGTGCAAAACGAGCTGGAACGAAAGCAAATCGTTTCGTTTCTGCCGATGCGCACGATCGTGCGCCGTCGCAGCGAGCGTCGATCGCTGCTGAGAGTGCCGCTTTTTCCGGGCTATGTTTTCGTTCAGCCACGCGCGGACGAATTTCATGAAATCCGCTGCATTCGCGGCTCTTGCGGCTTTGTGCTGGCAGGAGCGAGGCCCGCGCCGATGTCGGAGCAGGAGCTCGAAGCGGTGCGCATCATCGTTGGCAGCGGCGCCGCGCTCGTAGTGAATCCGCAGCTCATTCCGGGTCAACGTGTCGCAGTCGTCGCCGGGCCCTTCATGGGAGTGCAAGGCGTGTTGACGCGCGTGAAGTGCCAGCAGCGCCTGGTGATCAACGCGCATCTCCTCAACACGAGCGTGAGCGTGGAGGTCGACGTCGATAAGATCATCGTGTTGTGATCGACGCGCGATATGTTTTGACACGCGAGTGCACTCGCGAGTGACGATGCCAAACGAGTCAGCGTCATATTTGTTTCTTGATCTGGCGATTGACACGAAGGTTGGATCTGCTACCTTCCCGACCGCACAGAGGATTGTTAGAAACGTGGCGCAGTTGACGTGACGGGGCGGAGCGTACCCGAAAGTCAAAGAAGCAACTTCAAACGCAGTTCGAATCTCACTGTTTTTGTTAGAGAGCAATAAGCGCCTCGCATCTCGCGAGTATCGCGCGTCTGGCCAAAACACCGTAGCTAACAAGCACATCCCGCCGGATTTTCAACGGCGGCGTCTCGTGCGCACACCTGCATGATTGCTTTCCCGACTATCGCAGCGACTGCAGCGATGGCAGGGATTTCTGCGTGCCGTAAAAGGGGCAATCGGTCCGTTTGGCTCTGCATGTACGCATGCATGACGTCGCGTACGACACTCGGCAACGCAACTCGTTCTGCGGTGAAATGGTTCCGGAGTTCACGCGCATGCCTATTCAGATATTCAACTCGCTGAGCGGCCGCAAGGAAGAATTCCGCAGTCACGAGGCGGGCGTGGTCCGCATGTACGTCTGCGGAGATACGGTTTATGACTTCTGCCACATCGGCCATGCGCGATCCAAAGTTGCATTCGATACCGTGCGGCGATATCTGGAGTACCGCGGCTATCGCGTCGTCCACGTGCGGAACATCACAGACATCGACGACAAGATCATCCAGCGCGCGAACCAGAACGGCGAGAGCATTCAATCGCTGACGCAGCGTTTTATCGCAGCGATGCACGAGGACTACGATCGTCTGGGCATCCTCCGGCCGACGCACGAGCCGAGGGCGACCGAGCACATTGGCGGCATCATCGCGCTGACTCGGCGGCTCGTCGATAAAGGCCATGCATACGTCGCTGCCAACGGCGACGTGATGTATTCGGTCGCGAGCTTCGCGGAGTACGGGCGACTCTCCGGCCGCGATCTCGACGATCTGCGAGCGGGGGCGCGCGTCGCGGTCGACGAAGCCAAGCGCGATCCCGCCGATTTCGTGTTGTGGAAACGTGCCAAACCCGGCGAGCCTTGCTGGCCCTCGCCGTGGGGCGATGGGCGCCCCGGCTGGCACATCGAATGTTCCGCCATGTCGCTGGATCTGCTCGGGTCGCGCTTCGACATTCATGGCGGCGGAATGGATCTGAAGTTCCCGCATCACGAGAATGAAATCGCGCAATCGTGCGCGGCGACCGGCGATACGTTTGCGACCGTTTGGATGCACAACGGTTTCGTCAACATCGATGATCAGAAGATGTCGAAGTCTCTCGGCAACTTCTTTCGGATTCGCGACGTGCTCGGCTCGGGTTACCTGCGCGATCCGGAAGTGCTGCGATTCTTTCTCGCCTCCAGCCACTATCGCGGTCCCATCAACTATTCGCTGGTGCAGATCGAGCAGGCAGATGCCGCGCTGTGCCGGCTCTACACGGCGCTGCGCGACCTTCCGGAAGCCGCTGCATGGCGGCCGAGCGCAGCGACGCAACGATTCGAGGAGGCGATGGACGACGACTTCAACTCGCCGGACGCCATCGCCGCGTTACAGACACTCGCGACGCAAATCAATCGTGCGAAGTCGTCAGGCGAGATCGCGACAGCCGCGGCACTGGCCTCCGAGCTGAAGTCGTTGGGGCGAGTGTTGGGCGTGCTTCAACTCGCGCCCGAAGAGTTTTTGCGCAAGTCGAAAGTCGCGCACGAGCTTGGCGAGCAAACGCCTGACATGAGCATCGCGAGAATCGAGTTGCTGATTGCGGCGCGCAGCGTGGCTCGTGCCGCGGGCAAGTTCAAAGAGTCGGACAGCATCCGCGACCAGCTTTCGCACGCGGGCATTCTCCTGGAAGACAAGCCGGACAAGACCACGACCTGGCGTCGCCTCTGATGCGGCTGTTCGCGCTGTCCGATGTGCACGTCGATTACGAAGCCAATTTCAAATGGGTTCGCAATCTCTCCAGGATCGATTATCGCGACGACGTGTTGATTCTGGCGGGCGACGTTACACACCATCAGTCACAGCTCGCCGCTTGTCTGGACACGCTGGTGGGGCGCTTCAGAAATGTTTTGTTCGTGCCCGGCAACCACGACCTGTGGGTTTGGGGCGAGGAACGCGAGCAGACGTCACTGCACAAGTTTGCCCGTGTCGTGGCCACGGTCGAGGCAAGCGGCGCCGTGATGCAGCCGTCTTGGTACGGGCAGACGCTGATCGTGCCGCTGCTCGGATGGTACGACTACAGTTTCGGGGCTCCTTCGGAGGAGCTACGGCAGATGTGGATGGATTATCGCGCGTGCCGCTGGCCCGAAAAATTCGAAGTCGAGGACGTGGCTGCGCATTTCGCCGGCTTGAATCGCGAGGTCGCGCCGGCGGCCGCGACAAGAGTCATTACGTTTTCGCATTTTCTGCCGCGGGTTGACCTGGTCCCGGCATTCGTGCCCGCTCGACATCGCGTGCTCGATCCGGTGCTCGGCAGCACTCGGCTGGAACGTCGATTGCGTCAGCTGCGCTCCACGCTGCACATCTATGGGCACAGCCACATCAATCGACGCGTTCGACTCGACGGCGTCACGTACGTGAACAATGCCTTCGGCTATCCCAGCGAATCCGGCATGACCGCCAGAGAGCTGCTGTGCGTGGCTGAGATCTGACACAGGCCCGGAAGCGGGGCGCTCGAGCGAGCTCGGGCAATGCAGCTTCACCATCGGCACGCGCGTGCCGTATTCACCGCCAGACAGCCGGCACCGTGACCGCGCCGGCCGATGGTCTTTCCAGCAATTCGCTCCTACGGCCGAGTACCGGCCGCGCCTTGCGCCGACCCGCCAGATCTCGATTCGACCGCTGTTGCAAGCGTCCGAGCATTCGCGACGGCCCGAGTTATCGGGCGCGGCGCTGATGAAGGGCGCGAGGAACTGGCGTCGCTACGTCATGGCTTGGCGGTTCGCAAGCGGCTCGGGGCGATAGAACAGGGAGGCACGAGATGATGATGCAGTCGAGCGTTGAACCTTGGTTCGTTCTTCGGACCCGAAGCCATCACGAGAACACTGCGCATAACGATCTGCGGGTCAGGCGCATCAATTCCTATTTGCCGTTGCGCACGGTGACGCGAAATCGCAATGGCCGCAGGACTCCGATGCAGGTGCCGCTGTTTCCAGGTTATATATTCGTGCAGCCGCGCCTGGAGCAGTTCGAGAACATTCGCTACGTGCGCGGTTCCTGCGGGCTCGTGCTGCATGGAATGAAGCCTGCGCCCATGCCCGAAAAGGATCTGGAAGCAGTGCGAATCCTGGTTGGCAGCGGCGCCGCGCTCGCTGTGAATCCGCAGCTCATTCCCGGCCAGCGCGTCGAAGTGATCGCCGGTCCCTTCATGGGCGTGCAGGGCGAGCTGATTCGCGTGAAGTGTCAGCAGCGCCTGGTGCTGAACACTCATCTGCTCAACAGCAGCGTGAGCGTGGAAGTCGACGCGGACAAAGTCGTGATCTTGTGAGCGACGCTCGCGGAATGTTTGCAAATCTGGTTCGAGTTTCCGGTTGACACGAGAGCTGGATTTGTTACTCTGCAGCTATCCAAAAACGTTCCCTCGCATCGCGTGATCAAACGTGACAGGGCGGAGCGTACCCGAATGACGAACAGCTCATTCGGCATCTCATCCAAGTGTTGATCCTGCGGACCTGCGCTCGCCTCCCGAGCGCACTCACCGGCTTCGTTACTTTCATTCTTGGATTGCACAGCTCTTCGCGCGTGGCGAGGAGTGTTCGTTCGTGCGCGCGCTTCGGCAATCCCATGGAGGCGCTATGGCGATGCAAACTTTCGAAGAGCTGGCGGACGAAGACCTGGACCGGATCGAAGCTCGAGCGGCGGCCGCGACCACCGGACCCTGGTTCTCATATGTGGCCGGCCGCGATCCGGAAGCCGACGGCAGCTTCATCGAGCTGGGCAGGTGTAACGAAGTCGGGACCTTCGAGTCCATCGAGCTCGTCGGCGCGACGGCAGCCGACCAGGACTTCATCGCCAGCGCGAGGCAGGATGTGCCGATGTTGCTGCGTGCAGTTCGCTGCTTGCGCGCCCGCCTGCGCTACGAATCCGTTTCGAACAAGAACGACTCGCACTAGATCAACGACGATGGACCAGGACACGTTACAGGACCGGACCGAGACTTATCTGACGTCGCTGATCAGCGCGGCGGCACAGACATCCGCTGCGTTCGATGCGCAGGCGCCATTCGGCGAGCTCGGCGTCAACTCGTTCCAGGTGCTCAAGATCATCAAGCGGCTGGAGCAGGACTTCGGCGCCTTGCCGAAAACGCTGTTGTTCGAGAATTTCAACGTTCGGGATCTCGCGAGCTACTTCGTAAAGGCGCATGCGGCCGTGCTGGCTCAAAAGTTTGCAACCGAAACGGCCGCTCCTGTCCGCTCATCCGCGCCGCGGGTCGAGCTCACGGAAAAGGCGGCGCCGGCACAGAGCGCGCCGACCATCGCAGCCGCCGCGGCGCCGCCGAAGCTCATCGCGATCAAGCACCTGGAGAATTATCCGCAGCTCCAGCGGCGGCGCCAGGAAATCTTTCATCAGTACAAGAATGAGTCGTCGGTCTCGCGCGGCACCCAAGTGATCGCGCCGCTGCTGTTCTTCGGCGGCGAGCAGCGCGGCTATTTCAACTGCGGCCGCAGCAAGGACATCTTGCTTGCCTACGGGTACACCGGGCCGGCCGATCACTTCCTGTCGCTCGCCGAGCAACTGTATCGCTACTGCACGGACCGCGGACTGCAGTTCAATTTGTTTGCCGAACAGCCGTTGCCCGATATGTGCGGCAAGCGCTTTACCGCGACCCCGTTCGGGGTCATGCAGCGGATCGTCGACCTGCGCTCGTTCACGCTCGAAGGACAGAAGATGCGCCGTTTGCGCTATCAGGTGTCCAAGTTCGAGAAAGCGGGCGCGTGTCGCACCGAGGAATACCTCTGTGGCAGCGACCCGCAAAAAGCGCAGACGATCGCGGCCATCATCGACAAGTGGTGCGCTTCGCGCACGATGGTCAATCCGCTCATATATATCGTCAAGGACGAGATCCTCGCCGGCACACTCGCCCGCGAGCATCGGCTGTTCCTGACCTATGTCGACGACGTCATGCAGAACGTAATTCTGATCTCGCCGATGGCGGCGGGCGAGCAGGGCGATCGTCGGGGCTATCTGATGGACCTGGAGTTCTACGGCGCCGACATGCCGCTCGGCGGCCTGGAGTTCGCGATCGTCAATATCGTCAACACGCTGCTGGCCGAAGGCTGCGACGTGTTCAGCATGGGCGGTACTTACGGCTGCAAGTGCAGCGACTCGCCGACTGCCGATGCCGAGATCGAGAGCGTGCTGAGCGATCTGCGGCAGCAGAACATCTTCAACGACGAAGGTAATCTGCAGTTCAAGAACAAGTTTCGTCCCGAGAACAAGAATATCTTTCTGTGTCGTGCGGCGGACGCCGGCAAGGCGGACAACGTCATCGACATCATCATGATGATCGCCGATCCGGCGCTCACGCAGGCCGATGATGTCGATGGCGTAGCTGCGCAGACGCAGCCGCCAGTGGCAGCCGCGATCGAAGGCAATGGGCGCTCGCAGGCGCTGGCCGAAGCCGGGTTCAATCCGCACAACCTTCCCACGGAGCACGTCGATTTCGACCTGAAGACGGATTCGTGGGCGCAGCTGCGACTGCCGGCCATCGAAAAGCAGACGTCCACTCTGTTGGGGAGATTGCAGCAGCCCGTGAACGTCAATTCGGCGCTTCGAGAGCTGTTGCCGTTCAATCATTTCGTGCTGACGGAATCCGGGCGGGCGGCGGAAGAGGTTTTCTGCCGAGCATGGCAGAAGCAGGGGCGAGTGCCCCAGAACGTGCTGTTCCCGAGCACGATCTTCCATCAGATCGACAAAGGCTTCGAGCCGCGGGAAATGCCATGCGCCGCGCTGTTCGATCTGCACGCCAACGCGTTGTACAAGGGCAACTTGGACGTGGCGGCGCTGCGCGCGGAGCTCGAGCAATACAGTGCGAACATCGCCTATGTCTGCATCGAGTTGGCAAACAACGCGGCGGGCGGCGGGGCGGTTTCGTTATCTCACCTGAAGCAAGTGAAGGCGTTGCTGGAGCAGCACGGCATTGCATTGGTACTGGATGCAACGCGCGTGCTGGAGAATGCGCTCGCCCTCCTCGAGGACGATTCCGAGTGCCCGGGCAAGTCGCTGTGGCAAGTCGCGACTGACCTGTTGTCGCAGGCCGATGCTGTTGTCGCGAGTCTGGCCAAGGACTTTTGCGTCAACAAAGGCGGCCTCATTGCGACCAATGATCCGGCGCTGTACGAACGGCTGCAGGCATTGCTGCAACGGGACGGCAAGGGCCTGGACGTGATCGATAGAAGATGTGTCGCGCTGTCGCTGCGGAATCAAAAGTTCATCGAGAGCCAGGTGCGTCGGCGCGTCGCAGCCGTGCGCTCATTGCAGCAGCGGCTGCTCGACTGTGGCGTGCCGCTGGCGAATCGGGCGGCGGGCCATTGCGTGCTGATCGATGTCAAACAGATCCCGGAATTCCGCGATCTCCAGGCGCCGGTCGCTTCCTTTGTCGCGTGGTTGTATCTCGCCACCGGCATCCGTGCAGGAGCGCACAGCGTCGGCATGCAGCAGCATCCGGCGTTGAGGCATCTGGTGCGTCTGGCAATCCCGGTCGGGCTCAAGCACGAGGAAGTGCAGGCGATCGAGGAGCGGCTCGCGGCAGCCTTTGCCAACAAGGTCAACATTCCTGATCTGAGGCCCGCTGGCGGACGCGGCGAGCACGTCGGCGATCTGCACGCGAGCTTCAAGCTCGACCGCTATCTGCACCCGGTTGCGACAGTCGCCTCGGGCACGACTGAGCCGGTCGTCGGTGCGCCGAGTGCGAAGGAAACTGCGCTCCCACGCAATGCAGATCGAAATGGGAGTGGCGTCGGGGAGATCGCGATCGTCGGCATGGCCGGACGATTTCCCAAGGCCAGAAACATGGCTGAGTTGTGGCAGAACCTGGCGCAAGGCGTGGATTGCATCAGCGAGCTTCCGCAGTCGCGCTACCTGCGGCGGCGGCAGCGCGATGTGCTCGGCAAATATCGCGGCGGATTCATCGAGGACATCGATCGCTTCGACTCGCTGTTCTTCAATATTTCACCCCGAGAAGCTGCAACCCTGGATCCGCAGGAGCGCCTGTTCCTCGAAGTGGCGTGGGAGGCGCTGGAGGACGCGGGTTACTACCCGGAGGCGTTCGAGAGCGAAGCGCTCGGTGCACGCCGCGTCGGAGTTTTCGTCGGGGCTGTCTGGGCGATGTATCAAATGGTGGGCGCCGAAGAGCGCCTGGCCGGCAACGATGCGATTGCCAACTCGTTTCTGTGGAGCGTCGCGAATCGCGCTTCGTATTTCATGAACTTCACTGGCCCGAGCATCGCGGTGGACACGGCATGCTCGGCCAGCCTGACGGCGATTCATCTTGCCTGCGATGCCATCCAGCGCGGCGAGTGTGCGGCTGCCATCGTCGGCGGCGTCAATCTGGACGTGCATCAATGCAAACAGGAGATCACCGTCGCGGGAGGATTGCTTTCTGCTGATGGCGCCTGCCGTGCGTTCGGCCGCGGCGCCAGCGGCTACGTTCCGGGCGAAGGTGTTGGAGCGTTGGTGCTGAAACCGCTCGCGCATGCGCAACGCGATCGAGACAATATCTATGCGGTAATCAAGAGCTCCGCGATCAATCATGGTGGCCGAAACAGCGGCTACGCGGTGCCGAATCCGAAGGCGCAAAGCAACGTGATCGCGGCGGCTCTGGACCGGGCCAACATCGATGCCCGCAGCATCGCGTACATCGAAGCGCATGGCACCGGTACCGAGCTCGGCGATCCGATCGAAATCGCCGGCCTCAATCAAGCGTTCGAAAAGAACCAGGTCGCTTTGCAAAGCTGTGCGATCGGATCGATCAAGACCAACATCGGTCACTTGGAAGCGGCTGCCGGTATCGCGGGGATGTGCAAGGTGCTCCTGCAGATGCGCCATCGGGCGCTGGTGCCCTCGCTGCATTCCAATCAGCTCAACGAGCTCATCGACTTCGCGAATTCACGCTTCCGTGTGCAGCAACAGCTCGCACCATGGGAACCCAAGCAGATCGATGGTGTGCGGCAGCCGCTGCGTGCGGGTATCAGCTCGTTCGGAGCGGGTGGCTCCAATGCCCATGTGATTCTAGAGGCGCACGAACTCTCGGACGGTGCAGCGAGCGAATCGCCGCAGGATGGCGGCTCGCGGATCATTCCGCTCTCGGCACGCAACGAAGAACAATTGCGTCAAGTCGCCGGTCGGCTCGAGGCGTTCATCAACTCACGTCGTGAAGATGCAGCTGCGCCGACGCTCGACGACATCGCGTTCACGCTGCAGCTCGGCCGCAAATCCTTCGACTACCGCGTAGCGATTGTCGCCAGCAGCATCGATCAGCTGCTGCAAAGGCTGCAGGCCTTCCTGAGCAACACGCGCGACGATCAGATCGTGATCGGGCACGTGAAGAATGCCGAAGGCATTACCAAGCTGCTCAGCCGCAAAGAAAAAGAAACATTCGTCGACCTGCTGGCGCAGTCGCGCGAGCCGCTGAAGCTGGCGCAGCTGTGGATCGACGGTCTGTTGCCGGACTGGCAGGGCGCGCAGATACAGACGGCCGGGCGCCGCATTTCGCTGCCGACCTATCCGTTCGCCGACAAGCGTCATTGGCTGGGCAACGCTGGGATCGTAAGTGAAATTGCCGGCGCGTCGAGCCGAACGCTGCACCCGCTGATCGACACCAACGAATCGACGTTCGAGCGGCAGTTGTTCCGCAAAACATTCACCGCCCGGGAATTCTTCATTTACGACCACTTGGTCTCGGAGATCCCGACATTGCCGGGGGTCGCCTATCTGGACCTCGCGCGCAAGGCAGGCGAGATCGCCGCCGGACGCAAGGTGCACAAGATCAAGAACATCGTCTGGGTCAGCCCGCTGACGGTTCGCGATGGGGTTGCCAACGAAGCCTTCATCGAATTGAAACCGGCGGGCGACGCCGTGGCCTTCGAGGTGTTCAGCGAGCGTCAGGACGGCGGCCGGCTGTTGTATTGCCAAGGCAAACTGCACTACGCGGGCGCCCACCAGCCTGCAGCCGATGAATATGTCGACATCGCCGCGATACGCGCCCGCTGCGCCAAAGTGATGGATGGCAGCAACGCCTACCCGCTGTTCAAATCTCTGGGCCTGGATCTCGGTCCGGGCTTCCAGGCATTGCAGGAGGTCTATCGCAATCCGCAAGCGGGTTTCGAAGTGCTCGGTGCGCTGAAGATCCCGAGCGGCGGCGAGTTGCGATTCGAAGAATTCGTGCTGCATCCGTCGTTGGTCGATGCATCTTTCCAGGCAGCGATGGGCGCGCGTCTCGCGGATGCGGGCGGCGAGATGTTCGTGCCGTATTCGCTCGGCGAGGTCGAGATCCTGCATCCGCTGACGCCGGCTTGTTACAGCTACGTCACTGCAGTCGAAGACGGCAAGAAAGCATCGAAGCTGTCGAAGATGAATGTGATGATCGTCGATGAGCTCGGCAAGGTGCTGGTCAAGGTGCGTGACTCAGTCGGCGTGCCGTTGCTCGACGTGCACGCCAAGCCTGCTCACAGCGAATCCGCGCCGACACTTCCGTCGGCGGGCGCGGAGGGAGAGTTCTCGACGCTGTACTACGGCACGCATTGGCAGCCGTCGCTGCTGCCACGAACAGAAGCGGCTGCGGCCACGGCGTGGACGGTCGTGCTGTTTACACCCGATCGAGCGTCTCACGACTCATATCGCGAGCAACTCATCGCGACTGGCGATGGGCAGACCGCATTGGTCGCGGTGTACGCTGGAGATGCCTTCGCCCGAATCGACGAGCGCAGCTATTGCGTCAATGCCGGCAATCGCGACGATTTCGCGACGTTGTTGTCATCTCTGCAACGGGACTTCACGACGCCAATGCAACTGTGCTTCGCGTGGTCGGCGCTGCCTGCCATCGCGAACGATGAGGACGACGCCGTCGAACGCACGGTCGAGGCGCTCGATCGCGGCGTCCACGCGTTCTTGAACCTGTGTCAGGCCATCATTGCGCAAAAGTGCGAAAGCGAAGTGCGCCTGCAGTATGTGCACTTCAGCGCGCCCGGCATATCACAACCGCACAACGATGCAATCCAGGGTTTTGCAACGATACTGCGCGCCGAGAGTCCGCGGTTGTCGTGCAAGGTCATCGAGTTCCAACAGCCCGAGGCGGCGTTCGACTCGACAGTGGTCGCGGCGCTGACGAACGAGCTCTCCGACGACACCAAGGCGCTTGCGATTCGATATTGCGACGGCAAGCGGCACTTGCGGCGGATCTCCGCTGCGCCGACGGTATCCGTGACTACGGCCGATGAGGCCGCGATCAAACATCGCGGTGTGTATCTGATAACCGGTGGCGCCGGCGGGCTGGGATTGATCTTCGCCGAGTACCTGGCGAAGCAGTTCCAGGCGCGGCTGATGTTGACCGGACGCAGTCCGTTGCAGGCCGATGTAGAGACGGTGTTGAATGGGCTGCGCGGAGCTGGGGCCGAGGTGCTCTACGTCCAGGCGGACGTCGCCAAGCGCGAAGATGTCGACGCGCTGGTTCGGGCCTGCATCGAGAATTTCGGCGCACTGCATGGTGTGATTCACAGCGCGGGCGTGCTGCGCGACGCTTACATCCGCAACAAGACTCGCGAAGAAATGCAGGCGGTGTTCGCGCCGAAGATTCTGGGCACGCTGCTGCTGGACGAAGCCACTCGCCGAGTGCCGCTCGACTTCTTCGTCATGTTCTCATCGCTGGCGGCACTTGCCGGCAACGCCGGTCAAAGCGACTACTCGTTCGCGAATCACTTCATGGATGCATTCGCAGCCCGGCGCGATGTGCTCGCACGGCGAGGGGCGCGTCACGGCAGGACATTGAGCCTGAACTGGTCCATCTGGGCCGAAGGCGGCATGCGGCTGGACGAACAGACCGCAACGTTTTTCCGGCGCAACCTGGGGATCAAGCCCCTCGAGCGGGAGGTCGGCATCCAGGCGCTCCTGCACGGCTTGAACAGCGACGTTCCGCACCTGGCCGTCGTGCAGGGCGTGAGGGAGAAAATAGAACGCGCATGGGGAATCAGCGAGATCGAGACGCCAGCGGTGCCGCAACGAACAGCGCCGGCGAGGATGGCGAGTGGCCCTGCCGCAAGCTCCGGCGATGATTTGACGTTGACCGTGCAGAATACGCTGTCGCGCATCGTGATGGATTTCTTGAAGCTGGACGCGGACGATCTCGATCTCGACAAGATCCTGCTGGACCTCGGCTTCGATTCCATCGGCCTGACTTCCTTCAGCAATCTGGTCAACGAGCAGTACGGGCTCGATGTGACACCCGTGCTGTTCTTCGAATATCCGAGCATTCGGGAGATTGCGAAGCACCTGGCCAGCGAGCATCACGACCAGATCGCGCGGGTGCACGGCCAGGCCGCGCCCTCAGCAACGGTTGCATCGGCAAATCCCATCGCCGACGACGCGCCCGTCGCATTCAAGAAGAAATGGAGCGCCGAGGAGGCGCAGCACGCTGCGCCGGTCACCAGCGGCGGTTTCTCTGCCGAACGCCGCTTCATCGAAAGACCGATCGCAATCGTTGGCATGAGCGGCGTGATGCCGCAGGCCGACGATCTCGACGAGTACTGGGACAAGCTGAGCAAGGCCGAGAACAACATGGTCACTCTGGTGCCGGCAGATCGCTGGAGCTGGGAGGACTATTACGGCAATCCGCTCGCGGAGAAGAACAAAACATTGTCGAAATGGGGCGGCTTCATGCGGGAGGTCGACAAGTTCGATCCGCTGTTCTGGGGCATTTCACCGCGCGAGGCGGAGATGATGGACCCGCAGCAGCGCATTTTCCTGGAGTCGGTCTGGGGCGCGATCGAAGATTCGGGTCACAAGGTTTCGGAGCTGGCCGGCACGCGCACGGGCTTGTTCGTCGGCGCCGCGACGCGCGATTACATCGACCTGATGGCGATGAAACAGGCCGACCTGGACGGCTATTCGGCCTCCGGAACCTCGCACGCGGTGCTGGTCAATCGTATTTCGTTTCTGCTGAACCTGCATGGGCCGAGCGCGCCGCTCGATACAGCCTGCTCCAGCTCGTTGGTGGCGCTGCATCGGGCGATCGAATCGATACATACCGGCAGCTGCGACATGGCGATCGTCGGAGGTGTGCAAGTCATGCTGACGCCTGCCGGTCACATATCGTTTGGCGCCGCGGGCATGCTCGCGGACGACGGCAAGTGCAAGACGTTCGATGCGCGGGCGAATGGATATGTGCGCGGCGAGGGCTCGGGTGCGATCTTCATCAAGCCGCTCGACCGGGCCGTGGCCGATGGCGATCACATTTATGCAGTGATCAAGGCGACGGCCGAGAATCACGGCGGCAAGGCAACGATGCTGACGGCGCCGAATCCGAACGCGCAGGCCGAGCTGCTGGTCGAGGCGTACGACAGAGCCGAGATCGATCCTCGCAGCGTGAGCTACCTGGAGTGCCACGGAACGGGCACGAGCCTGGGCGATCCGATCGAAGTCCAGGCCATGAAGAAGGCGTTCGCGGATCTGTATCGCAAGCACCAGCTGCCGCCGGCGAGCAAGCCGCACATCGGGCTCACATCCGCGAAGACTAACATCGGCCACCTCGAAACCGCCGCGGGCATCGCGGGCATCTTGAAGGTGCTGCTGTCGATCAAGCATCGACAGATTCCGGCGCTGTTGCATTTCGAGAAGTTGAATCCCTATATCAACCTCGACAACACGCCGTTCTATCCGGTTGCGAGGACCTGTGCCTGGGAGCCCATCCTCGATGATAGCGGCAAGCCTTATCCGCGCCGCGCGGGCATCAGCTCGTTCGGATTCGGTGGTGCGAACGTGCACGTCGTCCTCGAGGAGTACTCGGAATCGCAAGTGTCGGCACACGGTCGTCCGAACGGGCCGTACCTCATTGTGTTGTCCGCCAAGCACGAAGATCGCTTGCGGCCCTACGCCGAACGACTGCTCACGCATCTCGAACGGCACGACCTCGTGATGGCAGACCTTGCGTACACGCTGCAGGTCGGCCGGGATGCGATGCCCGAGCGCCTGGGGCTCATCGTCGACACGAAAGAGGAGCTGATCGAGCGACTGCAGGCGTTCATCGAAGGTGACGCCGCTCGCGCGAACGTGCAGCTTGCCAGCGTGCGCCGCAAATCCGACGGATCGACCGATGGCAGGGCGCTTCGCCACTCGCTGGAGAACCGCGACTTGCAGGCGCTGCTGGGCCTGTGGTTGGAAGGGCATGACTTCGATTGGCAGCCGATGTATGCCGGATACAAGCTCAGACGGTGCTCGCTGCCCACATATCCGTTCGCACGCGAGCGCTATTGGTTCGGCGTCAATGCAGACAAACAAAGAGCGTCGTCGGCAACACAACAGACCGTTCATCCGCTGTTGCATCGTAACGTCTCGGTGTTCGGTCGGCAGTCGTTCGCATCGGACAGTGTGGTGCTCGAGAAATCGCTGCGTGGGACAGCTCTGCGGCCCGAAGCCGGACTGCCGGACCTGCTGCCGGTCGAAATGGTAAGGCTGGCGGTGCGTGAATCCCTCGGCGACCTTGGAAACAAGGCGCGCATCGAATTGCGTTCCCTGGCGTGGGCGGGCTTCGAGCCCGCGACGCAGGGCGGCACCATCTCCGCGGATCTATATGCAAACGGCGACAGCGGCTTCGACTTCGAGGTGAGGACCGCGGGCGCGGACGGCGAGTCGATGCTGTGCGAAGGCGTCGGCCACTACGAGGCGAGCGAGCATCCGGACCGCATCGATCTGCCCCAACTGCGCACGTTGTTCCGTGGCGAAGTCCACGACGCCGCCGACTTCTATGGCGCCTTGGTCGAGGCAGGCATGGTCCGCGACCGCCTGCCGGATGGGGTTGTCGCCTGTCGTCGCGGCGAGCGACAGCAGTTGCTCGAATTTCGCTTGCCCGAGGCGGATGGCGCAGTCGATGCGGCCGGTGCGCTGGACACCTTTGCGTTGCTCTCGCTCTCGCACCTGGCCTGTCTCGACCATCTGGCCGTCGGCGGCGTTCCACCGTCGGCAACGACCCTGCTCGCACTGGAACGTATCGCGTTCGCCTCGATCGGTGCTCGTGCAGGCGTGATCTGGGTCCGGTCGGCACGCGGCGGTGGCCGCTACGACGGCCGTGCCGTGATCGACATCGACGTGATCGATGCAGAAGGTCGCGTGCTCATCAAGATCAAGGGCCTGATGATCGGCTACGCGATGACGCCCGACGCCGAACGCGTGCACGACGAGGAGTTCGCCTCGATGCTCGAATCGCTCTACGCACCAGGCCGCGCCTCGACGTCTGGCCACACGGCACGGCGTGTGGCGAGCCTCGAATTCGAGGATGCGCTCGACGCGATCTACGAGGGGGATGCGACCTGATGGGCATCGCGACGACGCTGCCAACGCGGGCAGGCAGAGCCTGCCAAACCCAGGTTGACTCGATTGATCAATCTGCCTTCGGCTTGAAACTACTGGTCCGGACAATCGGCTGATCCACCCGCGTTGCGGGCTTCGAACACGGGGCGTTGAATGCAAAATCTGGCGACACTCATCGAGGGTTGGGCCGATCACACCGAGGGCACGGCGATTGTCTGTGACGGCGCGACGCTCACCTATGCTCAGTTGCACGCGAGAATCTGTCACTGGCGGAAGCAACTGCAGGTGGCGGGCATCGCCCCGGGCGCATGCATCGCACTGCGCGGGCAGGTCTCCGGCGACATGATCGGGCTGCTGTTCGCGCTGGTTGAAAACGCGAACGTCGTGGTGCCCTTCCTGTCCGCCAGCAACTTCGAAGTGGAAGAGGCGCTCGAGACCGCCTGCGTCGATGGCGTTTTCGAATTTTCGAATGACGGCATCAGTCGGTACACGCACTGTGGCTATGGCCGAAGTCATCCGCTGCTCGATCGCTTGCGCAGCGAACCCAAGCAAGCCGGGCTGATCCTGTTCACCTCCGGGTCCACCGGCAAGAACAAGGCCTCGGTGCATCGTTTCTCACGATTGATCGAACATGTCTTGCAAAAGCCTGGGGCTGCCTACCGCACACTCATTTTCCTGATGTTCGACCATATCGGCGGCGTCAACACGCTGTTGCATGTGCTGTGCAACGGCGGCACCGCGGTTTTTGTCGCGGATCGCTCAGTCGCCACGGTGTGTCATGCGATCGAGTCGCAACGCGTTCAGCTGCTGCCGACGACGCCGACCTTCCTCAACATGCTTCTTATTTCGGATCAGCGCCAGGGCTACGATCTATCGTCGCTGGAGTTGATCACCTACGGCACTGAGCCGATGTCGCTGGCGACGCTCAAGGCATTGAACCAGGCCATGCCCGGCGTGCGTTGCAAACAGACTTATGGACTCACCGAAGTCGGCATCCTGCCGACTCGCTCGGAGGACGCGAGCTCGACTTGGATGAAGGTCGGTGGCCAGCGCCATGAGACCCGAATCGTCGACGGCGTCCTCTGGATCCGAACCGACGCAGCGATGATCGGCTATCTCAATGCGCCATCTCCCTTTGATCAGGACGGTTGGCTCAACACCGGGGACAAGGTGGAGGAGCGCGATGGTTACCTGCGCATCCTCGGGCGCGAGTCGGAGATCATCAACGTCGGCGGTGAGAAAGTTTACCCGAGCGAGATCGAGAACCTGATCCTGCAAGTGGAGAACATCAGCGACGTCGTCGTCAGTGGCAAGGCAAGCGCGCTTACCGGTCAAGTGGTTTTCGCGACGGTACAACTGATCGTGCCCGAGCCGACGGTACAGGTTGAGCGGCGCGTGCGTGCACATTGCCGGGAGCATCTGCCGGCATTCAAGGTGCCAGTCGGTGTAGGGGTTAGCGAAGACCCCATGTTTGGCGCGCGTTTCAAGAAAATTCGTCGCCCGGCGCGCACAGCGTAGGACGATGTCATCAATGCCAAATGGGAGCTGGCAAGTGCGGACTGACAAGCGAGTGGTCATCATCAGCGGCGGCAGCCGCGGACTGGGGCAGGCGTTGGTGCAAGACCGGCTCGACGCGGGCGACATCGTTGCCACGTTCAGCCGTTCCAGCAGCAGCTTCATCGATCAGCTGCGTAGCGCCGATCCGGAGGGTGCACGTTTCCATTGGGAAGCGATCGACGGTACTGACCTCGATGGCGTCAGGGCCTTCGGCATGAACGTTTTGCGCCGGTACAAACGCGTCGATGCGTTGATCAACAATGCCGGCGTCGGCCTCGAGGGCCTGCTGACGATGACGTCGGAGCGCGACATTCATCTGGCACTGACCCTGAATCTGGAGTCGGTGATCGCGCTGACGCGTACTTGCCTCAAGGGCATGCTCGCGGGCCGGCGCGGAAGCATCATCAATATTTCCTCGGTCAACGCCCTCCGCGGTCACAAGGGCTTGGCAGTCTACAGCGCTACCAAGGCGGCACTGCTGGGACTCACGCGCAGCCTTGCGAGCGAAGTCGGACCACAGGGGATCACCGTCAATGCGATCGCCCCCGGATTTTTCGAAAGCGAGATGGTCGGCCACCTGACCGATGCTCAGCGTGCTCGCATCATTCGTCGGACACCGATGCGCGCCATGTGCACCACCCAGGATATCGTCGACAGTGCCCGTTTCCTGCTGTCGACGCGCGCCATCACGGGTCAGACCCTGGCGGTCGATGGCGGTTTCACGTGTTAACGCCCAGCCCCGTCGCTGGCCCTTCTGTTCAACCCGATTTCATGAAGACCATGAGCCAACACCAGCAGATCATCCACGACACGCTCCGTCGCGTTGCTGAGGAGGAGGGTGTACAACTCGGCACCATCAGCGATTCCAGCGCTCTCATCGATAACCTCGGATTCCGATCGCTGCATATCGCCCGCATTCTCGCGATACTGGAAATCGAGTTTTCCCGTGATCCATTCGCGAGTGGCGATGTGCCAATCACCGGCCTGCGCACGGTCGGTGATCTTTGTGCGGCCTACGAGCGCTGATCAAGCAAGTTGTTTGGAGACGATCGACTCGCGTGCCGACCACGTTGGCGGACTCGATGGTATCCATTGCAGCAGGAAGCGGAATGGAAAAGCAGCGCAGCGACATTGCGATCATTGGAATGGCCGGGAGATTTCCCGGCTCGACCTCGACGCATGAATTCTGGGCCAATCTG
Organism: Steroidobacter gossypii; assembly: GCF_016801985.1. GTDB lineage: Bacteria > Pseudomonadota > Gammaproteobacteria > Steroidobacterales > Steroidobacteraceae > Steroidobacter > Steroidobacter gossypii. The sequence continues at coordinate 384,728 of NZ_JAEVLS010000008.1, forward strand.
TGCGCCGGTCGCTCCGGTATCACCGCACTTTCCGCCGAAGAACTGTTGGCCCATGGGGTCTCGGCCAAAGCGCTGGCCGATCCGAATTACGTGAAGGTAGCGCCGCTGCTCGCGGACCACGACTGCTTCGATTCGGAGTTTTTCGTTGTTCCCCCGCGCGATGCGGAAATCATGGATCCACAGCATCGGTTGTTGCTCGAATGCGCGTGGTCGGCCATGGAGGATGCCGGCTATCCACCCGACACCCAACCTGGCCGGGTCGGCGTATTTGCCGGATCCGGCGGCATCGTTTCCAGCCATCTGCTGTCGTGCACCGAGCACTACGCCGATGTCGTCGGCAAGACCGGGGGCAGTTGGCATCTCGGCAACGACAAGGATTTCGTTCCGACGCGCTTGTCCTACAAACTGAATCTGCGCGGCCCGAGCATCGCGGTGCAGACCGCATGCTCGACCTCGCTGGTTGCGGTGCATATGGCATGCCAGAGCATCCGCTCGGGCGAATGCGAAATGGCGCTGGCCGGTGCGGTTAGCGTACGCACGCCGCACGTGGCGGGTTATCTGTACGAGAGCGGCAACATCCTTTCCGCCGACGGGCAGGTCCGCGCCTTCGATGCGGACGCGCGAGGCGTCGTATTCGGCAGCGGTGTCGGCATGGTCTTGCTCAAGTCCCTGCAACAGGCGCTGGCCGACGGCGATTGCATTCATGCCGTGATCAAGGGATCGGCCATCAACAACGACGGTGGCCAGAAGATGAGTTTCATGGCCACCAAGGTCGAAGGTCAGCTCGACTGCATGCGTGCCGCGCTGGACAACGCGGGCGTATCCGCCGACAGCCTCGGCTATATCGAGGCGCATGGCACGGGTACGGCGATGGGCGACCCGATCGAGATCCTTGCGCTGAGCCGGTTGTTTCGCAGCGAGACCGAGCGTCGCCAGTTCTGCGCGATCGGATCGGTGAAGAACAACATCGGCCACCTGGATATCGCGGCGGGCATGGCGAGCCTGATAAAGGTCGCGATGTCTCTAAAATTCCAGCGCATTCCGCCGTGCGTCAATTTCACCACGCCGAATCCCAAGATCGATTTCGAGAGCAGCCCATTCCACGTCAACACCGAGTCGATCGAATGGCCGCAAGCCGACACGCCGCGACGTGCCGCAATCAACTGTCTCGGCATCGGCGGCACCAATGCCTTCATGGTGCTGGAAGAACCGCCGCAGCAGCCACTGCCGCCGCGCGCGGCGGCAATGCCGCGCATCGTGGTGTTGTCGGCAAAGACCGAGGCCGCGCTCTGGCGCAAGGTCGCTGATCTCGTCACCTGGCTCGACGCCGGCAAGGGCGAACATCTCGACGATATTGCCTTTACGCTCGCCACGGGCCGCAGTCAGTTCGCCAATCGCTGCGTGCTGGTGGTGAGCGATGTCAGTGATCTGATTGCCAAGCTCGGGCGCTTGCACCGGCATGGGCGTGCGCCGGATTGTTTTGTCGGCATCGACGTCGAGCATTCCGGCAATGCGACGCCGGGCCTCGACGAGTTCGCGCACTTTCTGGTGCAGCAGGTTCTCGGCGGTTTGCCGGCTGAAGAAATGCGCGGGAAGCTGCTCGCGCTCGCAGATCTGTACTGCCGCGGGGCGAAGCTGTCGCTTGATGCTTTGTTTGCGGGGGCGGGAGCGCGGCGCATCGCCATGCCCACGTATCCCTTCGAAAGAAGACGCTTTGCGATACCCCAGCGACCCGAGGGAACTCGACCAGAACCCATCGCAGCGGCGGCACCGTCGAACTTGCATCCGCTGCTGCACGCCAACGTGTCCGATGTATCGGGCCTGCTCTTCACATCGAAGTTCGACGGTGGGGAATTCTTCCTGCGCGACCATGTGGTGCTCGAGAACCGTGTGCTGCCCGGCGTGGCCTATGTCGAAATGGTGCGCGCCGCCGCGGCGCTGGCGCTGCCGGGCGACCGGACGCGAACGCTTGAATTCAAGGATCACGCCTGGATCCAGCCGGTGGTGGTCGACGATGCGTCCACGTTGACGGTCGTGCTGCACGACAAGGGCGAAGACGAGGGCGGCGGACACTGGCTCGAGTACGAGATCCTCTCCGAAGGCAGGAGCGAAACGCCCCACGCCCGCGGAATGGTCCGCTGCAGTGCGGACGCCATCGCTGTCGAGCCGATCGATGTCGCTGTTGTCGACAAGGCCATCGAGGGCGCGCGCGATCGCGACTCGATCTACGCGCGTTTCGATGCGCTGGGTCTACGTTATGGGCCGACGATGCAGGGCATCACCGAGCTGCGCAGCGACGGCGACGAGGTGATCGCGCGCCTGCGGTTGCCAGGTGCGTCGGACCCGCGCTTCGGCCTGCACCCCGCGATGATGGATTCGGCGATGCAGTGCACGATCTGCCTGCTCGCGGGCTTGGACGGGGAAGGCGGCGCCGCGGTGATGCCGTTCGCCTTCGACGACATGATCGTCCACGGTGGCACCACCGACGAAATGTGGGTCTGGGTCCGCCGCGCACCGGGTGCCCCCATCGATGGCATGCCATCGCTGGACATCGATCTGGTCGACCAACAGGGCGTGCCGCGGGTGAGTATCCGCGGCCTGGTCTCGCGCACGGTTGCATCCGCGCCCGTCGCTGCCTCGACGCGCGCCGTCGGGGCTGCGCCGGCGCTCGCGAGGCCGGCCGCGACTCCGGCCGCGACTCCGGCTTCCGGCCCCGCACTGCACGCGCTGGTCCCGATCTGGAATCCGGTCCGCTTCGGACGCGACACGGTGACGTCGGCGCCGGACGAACGCTGCCTGCTGCTCGGCGGAGACGAGGCGCTGTTCGCCTGGCTGCGTTCGACTCTAATTGAACTGAAACATCAGCCGATCGTTGCTGGCGATTCGGTCGAACGGATCGAGCGCCTGCTGTCCGATCACGAATTCGACCATCTGCTGTGGTTCGCTCCGGAGGCGGACGTCGGCGACGACGCGATTGCCAGCCAGGAGGCGGGCGTGCTCTCGTTGTTCCGCGTCCTCAAGTCCCTGAGTCGGCTCGACTGCTTCGAGCGCGAACTCAAGTTCACGGTCGTCACCCGCCGCGCGCTGCAAGTCTTCGACGACGAACTGGTGTCGCCGCATCATGCCAGCGTGCACGGAATGGTCGGCAGCATCGCCAAGGAGCTGCCGCTGTGGCGCTTCCGGCTGCTCGACATCGAATCGGCCGGCGATCTCGACCCGCGCGAAATCCTTGCCTTGCCCTGGGACGAGCAGGGCAGAGGGCTGGCGTTCCGCCGCGACGAATGGTTCCGCCAGGAATTAGCCGATGTCGGCCGCCTGTCGTCCCCGCGCGCTGCGTACCGGCAGAAGGGCGTCTACGTCGTGATCGGCGGCGCCGGCGGGCTAGGCGAAGTGTGGACGCGGCACATGGTCGCTCACTATGACGCCGATGTGATCTGGGTCGGCCGGCGGCCGCAGGATGCCGACATTGAAGCGAAGCTCGATGCGATCGCAGGCCTGGGCCGACGACCGCACTATTTCTCCGCGGACGCCACCGACGCGGCGGCGCTGACGGCGGCAGTCGCGGCCATCCACGAGCGCTTCCCGCGGATCGACGGCGTGGTCCATTCCGCGCTGGTTCTGCAGGATCAGACAGTACGCGCGATGGACGAGGCCGTTTTTCGCCAGAGCCTCGCGGCCAAGGTCGACGTCAGCGTGAACATAGAGCGCGCCTTCGCCGGCCAGGATGTCGATTTCGTGCTGTTCTTCTCGTCGGTGGCGTCGTTTCACCGTGAGGCCGGCCAGTCGAACTACTGCGCCGGCTGCACCTTCAAGGACAGCTTCGCGCAGGCCATGCGCGCTCGTCATCCGTACCCGGTCAAAATCGTCAACTGGGCCTACTGGGGCAGCGTCGGCGTCGTCACCGACGCGTTCTATCGCAAGCGCATGGAAAGCCGGGGAATCGGCTCGATCGAGCCGGACGAAGCCATGCGGGAGCTGGATGCCTTCCTCGCCTCGGACATGGATCAGCTGGTGCTGATCAAGGTGATCTCCCAACGCGCTCTCGACGACCTGTGGGTGTCGGAGGAGGTCCGCTATTACGGGTACGGCGAGGCGGTGATCGCATCGTGAATCGACCGCACCTGAACGCATTGAACACGGAATCGCCTTCGCAGTACTCCACTTCCGCGCGCGACGCCGCCTAGCTGCCCGCCGAGGTCAAGGGGATCGCGTTTCAGCCTCCCCGAAGACATGGAATCGCTGGTATGCGGCCAAGGACGGATTCGAATCCCTGCTGGAATCGATTTGCGCGTCGATCGCCTCGTCGCCGCAGGGCTGAGCGTCGCGGGCGTCCCTGGGTGTCGACCTGGGTGTCGATTCAGAAGATGGGCTGGTCGAGATCTACAAGGCGCACGAGACCTGAATGAAGACCGTATTTCTCCCAGGCACGAGGCGCGCGAACCGGGCTGTCGCCCACATTCGCTACAGGCGCGATCGATGAAGTCGGTGGCGATTTCCCTGCTGGCCCTCGGGGTGGCCTTCGGCGCCGGTGCGCAGACGCCGAAGACCGAGCCTGCGCCCGATCCGGACAGCGATTTCCTCGAAGGCGTCCTCATCGACCCGCCCGCGGAGACCCCAGCCGCGGCACCGATCGCGAGCGATGACGAGATCCCTGCCGCATCGCCGCCGGAGCAGGGTACCGACACGATCGCCGACCTCGACGACCTCGAAATCGACATCGATCCGAACATGGACGACGGTAGGAACAATGCCCAGGGCGCGCCGGCACCGCCTGCCGCTGACGAGCCCTCGCCAGAGGGTCTGGATCTTATCGATCAGGAAGCCGATGGACCGGTGCTCGCGACCGAGGATGGCGAGGACCCGACCGCAGGCACGACGGACGACGGCAATCCGCTCGCGGCCTGGTTGGATCCACTGCGCGTCAGCCTGAAGCACGAAACGTCGTACAAGTTCGCCACGCCGCAGCGGGTGGTGAACAACCGGTCGTCTGTCCGGCTGGAATATTCGAAGCCCTTGACCAGCAATCTGTATCTCCGCCTGGATACGAAGCTCAATCTGCACTGGAGCAACGACCACCGCGCCAACGCAAACGACGAGGATCTTTTCAGCGAACTGGTCACGCGCGAAGCCTATCTGCAGAGCAGCTTCGGCAACACCAGTATCCGGCTCGGCTATCAGATCCTGCCATGGGGTGTTTCGGAGGGCGGCGCGATCACCGACGAAGTGAGTCCCCGCAACAGCGCCGAGTTCTTCTTCATCTCGCTGGAGGAGTCCCGCGTCGGTCAGTCGATGCTCCTCATGGACAACTTCGGCGACTCCGGCCAGTGGACCGCGTTCTTCGTACCGCAGCCCGGTTACAACGAGTATCCGGACCGCGGGTCCGAGTACGACATCCCCGGCGCCTTCGACAGCAGTGAGCCGGACGACGACTGGGACGACGCCGGCACCTACGAATTCGGAGCGCGGTGGAAGCGCACGTTCGGCAAGAGCGACATCAGCCTGATGGCGGCGCGGCTGATCGACAACGATTACCTGGTGCGCCAGCAAAGATTTCGCATGTACGGGCTGACCGCGAATATCGCGATCGACAACCTGCTGCTGCGCGCGGAAGTGGCGGTGAAACAGCCGCGTGCGTTCTTCGCGCGCTCGGCCGACAGCAGCGACCTGGGGGTCGTCGAAAGCGACCAGTTCGATTCGTCCTTCGGCTTCGATTATTCGCCAGGTGGCCGGGCGCTGACCTACAGCGCCGAAGTCGTCTGGAGCCGCCTGCTCGACTGGCGCGACCACATCGTGGGACGCGAGCAGGACGAATACTCGTTGGTGGGCTTGGTGAGCAACCGCTTCTTCAACGATGACCTGACCTTGAGTTGGCTCACCATTTATACCGAGCCGTACACCAGCTTCCGGCACAGGTTCCTCAGTTCCTACCTGATCGACGACAACTCCACGGTCTATTTCGAAATGTTCTTTCCCGACGAACGGGACGAACGTAGTGGGACTTGGCCATATCGCGACCAGAAGCAGTTCGTCATTCGATATCAATATCAATTCTAGCGACCGCGCGATGGACTACGCCATGCAGATGACCGTTGAAGACGTATCCAAGAGAATCCTGTCGAAGCAGATCGACAAGCAGGACGCCATGCGCCTGTTCCAGTCGCTGGACAAGGAGTCGCAGTTGCAGCTGCTGGCGATCGTCCGCCGTGCGGACGGCATCACGCCGGCGCACAACGGTAAGGGCGCGGCGCGGCCCCTGAGGGCGCTCGACCAGCGCGACCTCACCGACGAGCACCGCGCCTGGATCGCCGCTCTCGTCGAGAAGTACGACAGCTTCGTGCCGAAGTCCAAAGCCAATGTTCTCGAACACCAGGTCCACTTCGTCGACCAGCGTCGCGCCTTCCACCTGATCAAGGATCTGAAGAAGCTCCACTTCCAGATCACGTATACCAAGGCCGATGGCGCCCACGTCCACGACGCCGACGGCAACAGGTACATCGACATCTCCGGCGACATGGGCGTGAACCTGTTCGGGCACCGCGCACCCTTTCTGATCGACGCGGTCAAGCGCAGCCTGGACCAGGGCATCCCGCTGGTCGGCTATTCCGACATGATCTTTCAGGCCTGCAAGTTGTTCTGCGAGATCACCGGCCACGAACGCGCGCTGTTCACGCAATCGGGCACCGAGGCGGTGATGTTCGCGGTACGCATCGCGCGCGCGGCGACCGGCCGCAAGAAGATCGTTCTTTTCGACGGCAGCTATCACGGCCTCTCGGATGCGGTGGCGGCCACCAGGGACCTCGCCGGCAACAGCTTTCCCCTGGCGCCGGGCATCCTGCAGGAGTTCGCCGACCAGATCATCGTGCTGGACTACGGCGACATGGCGTCGCTTGACACGATCGAGCGGCTCGCCGGCGAGATCGCGACCGTGCTGGTCGAACCGGTGCAATCGCGCCATCCCTACAAGAAGCCAGTGGAATTTCTCAAGGCGCTGCGCCAGCTGACGATCGAGAAGAACATCCCGCTGATCTTCGACGAGATGATCACCGGTTTCCGTGTCTGCCATCGCGGCGCGCAGGGGCTGTTCGGCATCCAAGCGGACATGGCGACCTACGGCAAGATCCCTGGCGGCGGGCTGCCGACCGGGGTCATCGCCGGCGCAGCGAAGTACATGGATCTGGTCGACGGCGGCACCTGGCGGTTCGACGACGACAGCATGCCCAGTTCCAAGCGCACCGGCATGGCGGGCACGCATTCGCAGAACCCGCTGAAGATCGCCGCCGCGCTCGCGGTGCTAGGCGAGATCAAGAAACGTAGCGCCGAAACCGGGCCCGACGGCACATGTGCCTGCTTCCAGCAGGGGCTCAACCGTAAAACGACCGATCTCGCCGACGCACTCAATGCGTTCTTCCGCGAAGAGCGCCTGCCGGTGGTCATCGACACCTTCGGTTCGTTGTTCCGCTTCCGCTTCGTCGACAGCTACTGGGGCGTGACCGAAGCGCTGTTCTTCATCCTGCTGCGCATGGAAGGCGTGGAGACCAACATCCAAGGCAACTGCTTCCTGACCACGGCCCACACCGACGAGGACATCGAGGCGGTGATCGCCGGCGTGAAGGCGAGCATGTCGAACCTGAAGCGCAGCGGGTTCTTCCGCGAACCCGATCAGGAACCGACGCAGGACACCGCACAGCTGCCCCAAACCGCAGCACTCGCGCCTCCTCAGTCCAGCAACGCGTCACCCCGCAACGAAATGGAGCGCCTCAGGGCGCTGCTCGCCGCCGACCTCGCGTTGGCAGAAGATCAGGGAGCTTGAGATGAACGCTGTCGCGGAACTGCCATTGTTGGACACGATCGCGAGAACGGTCGCTTCCACGCTGAAAATCCCGGTAAATCGGCTAGACGTCGACGCTGACTTCGATTCGTTCGGCATGGACTCGATCATCGCGATCGAGCTGATGACGAACCTGAGCAAACAGCTCAAGGTGTCGATCACGCCGGCGCAGCTGACGGCGGTCAACTCGATCAGAGAGCTGGCCGGCTTCATCGATTCGATGAACGAGGCCCCGGCCGCGCCGGTGCCGAAGGCGCAGCCGACCGCCGCCGCACAGCCAGCCTCTCCCGCCGCGGCCAAGCCATCGGCAGCACGGGCCGCCGCGGGCGCTGCCCCGCGCCACGGTGCGGAGGTGCGGCGCCAACCGCGCACCGACAGGGCACGGGGGCTCGGTCGCATGCTGGCCTTCGTTCGCGACGAATACGGCCTGGACCTGCACGGCGTGAGCTTCGCATCCAAGCAAGCGTTGATCGATCATCTGCTGGAGTACCACGCCGACGTACTTTCGCATCACTACGGTCTGTCCGTCGACGAGCGCAGCGCCGAGCTCGCCGAAGTGCAGGCGGTCGCGCTGCCGACCGGCAGCACCGGGATCGCGGTCGTCGGCATGGCCTGCATGTTTGCGGATGCCAAGACACCGGAAGCGCTGTGGCACAACCTGCTCGAACAGCGCTCGCTGATCGCGCCGCTGAAGCGAAACCGTTGGGGCGCTGCCGACGTCGACACCGCGCCGCGCTGGGGCGCGCTGATCGAGGAGGTTGATCGGTTCGACGCCGCCTTCTTCGGCCTCAGCGAAGACGAAGCCCGCTTGTGCGACCCGCAGGAACGGCTGGTGATGCAGGCGCTTTACCACGCACTGCAGAACGCCGGCCTGCGCGCGGACAGGCTGCGCGGTACGCGCACCGGACTCTTCCTCGGTTATGAGTACGCTGAATACGAGCATCACCTGCGTCGTAATCTGCACCGCATCCCGAACGCTCCGGCGCTCAGCTCGTCCAGCCCGATCTACTACCTCGCCAACCGCATCTCGTTCCTGTACGACTTCAAGGGCCCGAGCGAAGTGGTCAACGCCAGTTGCGCCTCGTCCGGGCTTGCGATCCACCGCGCCTGTCAATCGTTGGCACACGGCGAGTGCGATGTGGCCATCTGCGGCGGCGTCTCGCTCAATCTCTTCGAAGGCGACTACGCGGCGATCGCGCGCTACGGCCTGCTGTCACCCGACGGCAGCTGCGGCGTGTTCGACGACGCCGCCAATGGCTTCACCCGCGGCGAAGGCGTCGGCCTGCTGGTGCTCACGCGGCTGGACGATGCCGAGCGCGACAACCGCCGCATCTTCGCCAAGGTCGTCGCGACCCACCAGAACAACCGCGGCCGTGCCAGCTTCATCTCGGAGATCAAGCACGAAGCCATCACCCAGGTGATCGCCGAATGTTACGAGAAACACGGCATCGCGCCGGATTCGGTCCGCTACATCGAAGTCGACGGCTACGCTACGAAGTGGGGCGATTCCTTCGAGTTCGAAGGCATCAAGAACGCATTCGGTGCGGCCACCGGCGAGAAGCATTGTGCGCTCGGCAGCATCAAGGGCAACATCGGCCATGTCGAGCCGGCCAGCGGTGTGGCCAGCGCGATCAAGGTCGCGCTGTCTCTGTACCACAAGCAGTTCCCCGCAACGATCACCAAGAAGACGCTCAACACCTTCATCGACATCGAATCCAGGGCGCATCCGCTGTATATCGCGGACCGCCCGCTGCCGTTCGACGAACTGCGCCGCGGCGACGAACCGATTCGCGCGGGCGTCAACTCCTTCTCCGACAGCGGCGTGAACGTGCACCTGCTGTTCGAGGAATACCGCACCGACCACGGTACGCGCGCAGAGCAGGGCGGCCGCCACTTGTTCGTCTTCTCGGCACGTACGCGCGAATCCCTGCAGGAATCGTTGGCCCTTACGCGTGAATCCCTGCAGGAATCGTTGGCCTTCTCCGCCAGCCGTCTGCCGCTGGAGGACCTGGCCTACACCATGCAGCTGGCGACCGTACCTATGCAGCATCGGCTCGCCATCATCGCCGCCAGCCATAAGGAACTGACCGAAGCGTTGGCGCGTGCCGCCAAGCATCTGGCTGGCAACAAGCCGGTGGAAGGCAACGGCTCGATCTTCATCGGCGGCCCGCAGGAGGGCGACAACGCACGCGTCTTCGAAGTGATCAAGTCGCAGATCGGCGAGGACAAGCTGCTCGACAACCTGCGCCAAGGCATGCTGAAAGATATCGCGCTGCTGTGGGTCGGTGGCATCGATATGCCCTGGGAGCGTCATTGGCGCGAGGTGGTACTGACACGTCGGCGCAACGCGCAAGCGCTGCCGCAGTTGGTCGACATTCCGCCGTACCCGTTCGCCAAGGACCGCTACTGGCTCGATTTCGACGACACCGGTACGCCGTCGCGTGTGGAGATCCCCACCGTGGCAAGGCCGCAGAAAGCAAAGAGCGAGCACGACGGCGGTGACGCGCGCAAGGCCGCGCGCAAATGGCGTTTCGTAAATGCACTCGCCGACGGCGAACAGGCCGAAACGCTCGATGCAGTGGACAAGATCGTGCTCTTCCTCGCACAGGAAACCGCCGGGCTGCTGCGTGTACCGCGCGCGGACGTCGATATCGGCCTGGACTTCCTTCAGCTCGGCTTGGATTCGGTCGCAATGGCCTCGTTGATCCAACAACTCATCGGGTTGCTTGGCGAGAACATCTCCCCGAGCGTCGTGTTCAATCACCCTAACATCGAGCGTCTCGGCCGCCATCTGGCCGAAAGCTATCCGACCAAGATCGATCGTATCCACGTCGTCGGTACAGCCGAAGCGTCCGCCGTCGTTTCGCGTTCGAAGTTGCTACGGCTGGCCACGGCGGCGAAAACCGATCTTGAAACATGGTTCGTGAGCCGGGACGCGGTCGCCGACGACCTTGTGCCGATGCAGACCAGTGCGTCGGGAACACCGGTCTTCGCCGTTCCGGGTGCCGACGGCAGCATCCTGTCGCTGCGGACTTTGAGCCGTGCGATGCAGGGCGTGCGCCCGATGTTCGGGCTTCAGGCGGTTGGTCTGGATGGCAAGCGTGAACCGCTCGGTTCCATACGCGCGATGGCCAAAGCCAACATCGCCACGCTTGCGGCATTGCGGGACTGCAGCAAGCTGAGCCTGCTCGGCTATTCCAATGGCGCAGTCGTCGCATTCGAGATGGCGCATCAGCTGCTCAAGAAGAACGTCGCGGTCGAGCGTCTGGTGCTGGTGGATTGCCGCTGCCCGGGATCGTCCGTCCGCAGTCTCTCGGATGAGATTTGCGAGTCCTTCGCCAACCTGATCAATTCGCTCGGCGGCAAGTGGCAGATGGATGCCGACGAATTCCGCGCAATCCCCGAGGAGCGGTGGGCCGACTATCTCTTCGATCTCGTCCAGCGCAACGGATTCTGGATGCCCCGAGAGAACTTCATGCTCGCTTATCGGCTTTCGCTCGCCAACGAGAAGGCCTGCCGCAGCTACCGCCCGAAAAAGCTTCCGGAAGCTTGCGAGACGGTGGTCGTCCGCGGGACGCGCAGCAACGGCGACCAGCCGCCGTCACTGGGATGGAATGACGTCCTGGCCAAGCCTCCCGTCTGCATCGATGTCGACGCGGATCATCTGTCCGTCGTCGGCGCGGATGGCAGTGCGGTGATCGCGAAGATCTTTCAATAAACCGCCGGCCTGGCGCGACCGATGGCACGGGCTGGACCCGGAACGCATCGCCGCTTTGACCCCAACCCGCCTGTCTTTTCAGGCGCGTCGAACCTCCGCTGGGCAAACACATTGACCAACAGGAAGTGAATTCATGTCCGTTATAGAAAGAATCGTAAGCCGATTGTCCGAGCACTTCGAAAACATTCCGGATGCGTTGCGCAAGAGGCGCCTGCTGGTCGGCATTGTTTTCCTTGCGTTGCTTGCCGGGAGCATCTTCGGCATCGGCAAGCTGCGCATGGACATGACCATCGAGGGCTGGTTCCACAAGGAAGACCCGACACTGGTCGCGTTCAACCGCTACCACGCGCAGTTCGGCAGCGAGGACGGCGTCTACATCGTCTACAAGGCGAAGGACGGGGACGTGTTTTCGCCGGCTTCGCTGGAAGCCGTGCGCGGTATCCAGGACGAGCTGATCAACTTCCGCGCCAGGCTCAAGGAGGGCGAGGAATCCGCGCTCGGACACATCGTCAAGGTCGACACGCTGGTGAACGCTTCGGTGCTGACGGTCGACGGGGACGTGTTGGCTTCCAGGCCCCTGGTCGGCGACTCGGTGCCCACCTCGCCCGAAGCGATCGCCGAGATCAAGGCGATCGCCGAAGCCGAGAGGCAGCTGCCGCTCCAGTTCTTCTCGCGCGATCACAAGTACGGCGGGATTTATATCGAAACCGATTTCGGCGCCATCCCGGTCGACGCGGAGGAGGTCACCGATGAAACGGTTCTGTCGCTGGATCAGACCGCCTCGCCAGGCGAGGAAAAGCCGGTCGAGTTCAAGCCGACCGACCAGGCCGACTACCTGAAGCTGTTCGAAGAAATCAAGAAGATCCTCGAGAAGCCTGAGTACGCCAAGCAGTTCGACTTTTACGCCGTCGGCAACACCGCGGCCGCCGAGCACGACGTGAAGATGTCCGAAGAAATGGGCATGCTCTACATGGCCGCGTTCGCGATCATCATGATGCTGCTGTGGTTCCTGTTCCGTTCCACGTCGGCCGTGGTGTGGTCGATGCTGACCGTCATCCTGAGCACGGTTTTCACGCTTGGCGTCACCGGGTGGCTCGGACTCACCGTCACCGGTTTCCTGATCCTCACCATCCTGCTGATCCTGACCGTCGGTGTCGCTGATTCGGTGCACGTGCTGACGGGCTACACCCGCCTGCGCATTTCCGGCATCGACCATCAGGATGCGCTGCGCCGAACCTACAAGTTCGCCGGCGTGGCACTGCTCCTGACCGGCTTCACCAACATGACCGGCACGATGGCGCTGAACATCACGCCGGTCGTTCCGATCCAGAGCTTCGCGATCATGTCGACCCTCGGCATCCTGTTCGCATTGCTGCTGACCTTCTACCTGCTGCCGTTGCTGATCGACTTCTGGCCGACGGTGTCGAAGAAGAAGGTGATCGCCGCCACGCCGGAGAAAAAGCGCTTCCTGGATGTGCTGCCGCGTCTGAGGTCGGCCTTGGACCAGGTTGTCCCGCTGGTGGAGAAGCGTCCAGTCGCGTTCATCATTCCCTTCATGCTGGTACTCGCGGTCTCCATCTACGGCGCGACCCAGGTGAAGATCGACTCGCAGATCCTGGACCAGTATCCAAAGGACTCGACCTTCACGCAGAGCGTGAAGGTCGCCGACGAGCACATGATGGGCGCCTACGCCATGGTGCTGTACCTCGATTTCAAGCAGGACTTCGCCCTGCAGGATCCGGACGTGCTGAAGGCGATGGACGAGCTGCAGAAGAAGTTCGAGACCAAGTACCAGAAGTATGTGGTGATGACCAACTCCATCGCCTATGTGACCAAGGACGCCAACCGGAAGCTCAATGGCAACGCACCGGGGTACGAGCGGATCCCCGACACGCGCGAAACCCTGTCGCAAACGCTGTTCCTGTTCAACAACGCGAATCCGAGCGAGCGCCAGCGCCTGGTCGACGACAGCTACCGCAAGGCCAACATCAAGATCTCGCTGCACAGCTACGGGTCGTACGAGTACAGCGAAGTCTTCAAGCAGATGCGCGCCGACATCGACGAAATGATGGCCAAGCTGAAGACGAAGTATCCCAACGCCGAGGTGTCCATCACCGGCATCTTCGCGCTGGCGATGCAGGCGGCCCAGTACATCACCGAGAACCAGGTCATCACTTTCGGCATCGCTCTCGTGGTGGTGAGCGTGATCCTGCTGCTGGTGTTCGGCTCGTTCAAGGTCGGAATGATCGCGTTGATTCCAAATCTGATCCCTGCGCTGCTCACCCTGGGCGTGCTCGGGATCACCGGAGTTCCCCTTGATTTCTTCACGATGATGCTCGCGCCGATCGTCATCGGCATCTCGATCGACGACACCGTGCACTTCATTTCGACTTACCAGATGCAACTCGCCGAGGACGGCGACGTCAATGCCGCCCTGCAGCGGACCATGGCAAAAGCAGGCCCTGGCGTGGTGTTCACCGCGCTGATCCTGGGCCTGGGCTTCGGCATCATGGCGATCGCCTCCGCGGCGGGCACATCCAATATGGGCAAATTCGGCGCGCTGGCGATTTTGATGGGACTGCTCAACGACTTGTTCCTGCTGCCGGCCCTGCTGCTGAAGTTCAAACCGACGTTCAAGAAGGAGCATGCGCCTGCTCACCGACCGGGTCCTGCTGCTGGAGTTCAAACCGGAGTTGAAGAAGGAGTCGTTGGATGAAATTCGCTTATCGTATTTTCCTCGCGGCGCTGTTCGTGGCCGCCCCGACGGCATCCCTCGCGCAGGACGCCCGCGAGATCATGATCAAGGTGGACGATGCGACGAATCACAGCTATTCGTCTTCGGTCCGCCTCGTCAAGTTCTCGACCTGCCGCTACAGCATCAGCGGCGGAAAACTGTCCTGCGCCGAGAAGCCGCGCGTCGTGATCTTCGAGTCGTTTAGCAAGAGCCATCGTCCCCCGGGACGACGCGACAACGATAACAAGGGGCTGGACGTGATCATCCAGCCGATCAGCGACAAGAACACGGCGATGCTCTCCTGGGGATACGCTGAAGACGACAAGGCCACGGATTTCTGGGTCTATCTGCCCGTGTTGAGCAAGGTCAGGCGCATCGTGTCCGTCGCCGACAGCGGCGAGAGCGGAGCCGTGTTCGGTTCGGAAGTGTCGGCCGAAGACGCGGACGTCAAGAAGGTGAGGGATTACACATACGAGATGCTTGGCGAGGACACCCATCGTGGTCGCCCGGTCTGGAAGATCGAGTTGACCCCGACGGCCAGCCGCAGCAAGCGTTCCTATTACGGCCGCATCGTCTCCTACGTCGACAAGGAGCGCTTCATCGTGCTGAAGGAGGACCTCTACGATCGTACCGGCAGGCACTACAAGCAGTACTCGGTGCTGGAGGTGGAACAGTTCGGCGAGGTCTGGATGGCCACGAAGGCCGTGATGAACAATCTCACCAAGCGCCGGATCACCCATTGGGAGCACTCCGATGTCGTGCTCAACGTCGACATCGACGACGAATTTCTGAGCCAGCGCTCGCTGACCGACTTCGCCTATCGCGAGCGTCATATGCAGCTCTACCGCAAGTACCTGACCCAGGAAAAGGTCGGGACGCAGCAGGCGGCGGCCAAGCCATGAGCCTGTTCAGAGACTGCGAAAGCTACGACTGCATCGTGGTCGGCTCCGGCACCGCCGGAGCCGTGATCGCGCGCGAACTCAGTGGTCGCGGGCAGAGGGTGCTGATCCTGGAGCGGGGACAATATCTCCCGCTCAAGGAGACGGTCTGGACGCTCGGGTCGATGTTCAACGAGGTCCCTGTCGCCGATCAGCTCAAGGACGCCAGGGTGTACGCTGCAGGCGGCTCGAGCGCGATGTTTATGGCGGTCATGGACGAACCGCCGATCGATGCCTATCGCGCGCTCGGGATCGATCTGCAGCCCGCCTACGATGCGATCCGTCTACAGGTCCCGCTCGCCGAGATGCCCGACGCGCTCATGAGCCCGCAGGCGCACAGGGTGCGGGAAGCAGCCATCGCGCTCGGTTACGACTGGAAGAAGAAGCTGATGCTGATCGACCAGTCGAAGTGCAACGGCGTCTACTCGTACGATGCCAAGTGGAAGGCGCTGGCCTTCGTCGACGAAGCCGTGCGCCAGGGCGCAGTGCTCAAGTGCGGGGCCCTGGCGGAACGGGTACTGATCGAGAGCGGGCGCGCGGTCGGCGTGGAATGCCGGATCAGGGAAGGAGCGTTCCGCAGCCGTACCGTCCAGTTCCGGGCGGAGCGGGTCGTTGTTTGCGCGGGCTCGTTGGCGTCGCCGCTACTTCTGCGCGGCAGCGGGCTGCAGCATGTTGCCGCCGGCGGCTATTACATCGATCCCAGCTTTACGCTGTTCGGGCGCGTCCCGGGCCTGCGCGGCATCGACAGTTTCTGCGGCACCATGGAAGCCACGCTCGAAAAGGGCATCGTCCTGAAGGACGCGAACGTCCACAAGCTGCCGTTCCGCATGTTCATGTTGCAGTACATGCAGGTTACGCGGATGTTCGCGTATTCCGAGAGCATCGGAGTCACAGTGATGGCCCACGACGAAGTCGGCGGCGGGCTCTCCGCCGATGGTCGATACCACAAGACGCTCGATGCCGCGGTTTTCGACAAGCTCGCTCGCGGCGAGCAGGCGGCGCGGGCGATCCTGGAACGCGCCGGTGCCGTTGACGTATTCAAGGCGCCAATGTTCTCCGGCGGCGCTCTCGGTACGCTGCGCATCGGCAGCGATGTCGACGCGAATCTCGAAACCAGCGTGCGCGATCTCTACGTCTGCGATGGCTCGCTCATCCCGGAGAACGGACGCGTCGCGCCGACACTAACCCTGCTTTGCCTGGCGAAGTATCTCGCCAACATCTTGACCCAAAGCCGGAACGCGCACGCCGAAGCGGAGATCGTCGCTGCCTGACGGCCGCCACTCACCTGCTTTGCCTGGCGAACTATCTCGCCGACATCTTTGACCCAAACCCGGAACGCGCCCGCCGAAGCGGAGGCCGTGTCGGCCTGCCGCCGCCACCCACGAGCGGCGCTCGTGTTCCATCACCCAGCCCATCGCAAGAACAGGAAGACAACAGGAGTGACAACATGAGTGAAGTAGCGAATACCACGACCACAGACAAGGCGGCCGTCCCCAAGAAGATCAAGGATCCGCTCTGGAAGAGAATCTACTTCGTCTTCAGCCTGGTTGTGATGGCGGCGCTCATCGCGCATTTCACGTGGGTGGCCTCCGGTTCGGCCGAATGGAAACTCGCCAAGGATGAGGATGGCATCAAGGTCTACGTCATGAAAGCACCGGGCGACGCGATGCTGAAGCTGCGGACGGTGATGGAAGGTGATTACACGTTGACCCAGTTGGTCTCGCAGCATATCGGCGTCGGCGACACTCTGCAGGTTTGCAAAGAATGGATTCCCGGATGCGTGGATTTCAAGCGCATCATGCACTTCAACCCGGCCCGAGGCTACGACAGGGATCTGTGGCGCGTGGAAATACCCGGACCGTTCGCCGATCGAGAGCTGCTGATCTCGACAATATTCCATCAGGACAAGGCGACCAAGAAGGTAACGCTCGATGTGGTGGGTATGCCCAACAGCTTGCCGCATACGCCCGGCGTCGTACGGCTGGAGCGGATTCACAACCAATGGACCTACACGCCGATGCCCAACGGCAAGACGGAAGTGGTGTTGATCCAGGACGTTGGTTTCTCGGACGTCGGCTTCCTGCCGTACCCCCTCCTGAACCTGACCCTCGTCGACGATAGTCACAAGTTTTTCGCGACCACGTTGCGGTCGAGCCTGCTGGAAGACAAGTACGTCAACGCCAAGGTGGACATAGTTGACCTCGAGGACATCCGCCCGGGCGAATTCTCGCAGGCAACTCTGCAGACGGCCCCCGGCCCCTGAGTTCGAACAGTGGGGTAGGGCGCGCCTGTTGAACACTCGCGCCCTATCGGCTCGTACGGGCTGTCCGCCCGCGCATCTACCGAAACAAATTGCAGCCGGTCTTGTGAACCGAACCAGACCATGACCGGAAGGAACCAGACCATGACCGAGACGACCCAAGAGATCGAGACGGCCCAAGAAACTTGGATGCCCCAGGAAACAGGGACAGCTCCGGAACTATTCAACCCGTTCCTGCCGGGGTTTGACGAGAACCCGTACGAGCACTATCGGATGCTGCGCGACAATAACCCGGTGCAGGAGCACCCGATGGGGTTCTGGTTCGTGTCCCGGCACGCCGACGTCTCCGCGCTGCTGCGCGACGCCCGACTGTCCGTGGCGGACCGCAACCTCGCGCCGGGCCCAATGCGCGACCAGTACGAGAAACTCATCGCCAACGCGCCCGTCAAACTGGTGAGCCTATTGGACAGCGACCCGCCGGACCACACCCGGCTGCGGTCGTTGGTGGGCAAGGTGTTCACGCCGCGCTCGATCGCCGCGCTGGAGCCGATGGTGACCGAGCTGGTCGACGAGGCATTGGACCGCATCGCCGATACCGGCTCGGTCAACCTGATCGACGCACTCGCGTTCCCGTTGCCGTTCGCGGTGATCTCTACGATGCTCGGCATGCCGGACACCAATCCCAAGCGGCTGCTCGAGCTGACCGAGACGCTGGTCATCGCGCTGGAGCCGGTCGCCGATCCCGACGTGATGAGGTCGATCGTCGAAGCCGAGGTGGAGCTGTCCGGAATGATGCAAGAGGTCATCGCGTGGAAGCGAAACAACCCAGCCGACGACCTGCTGACCGCGCTCATTCAGGCAGACCATAACGGCGACTTTCTCTCCAACGACGAGCTGGTGGCCCAGATCCTGTTGCTGTTCGTCGCGGGTCACCATACGACCGTCAACCTGATCGGCAACGGTGTCATCGCGCTGTTGCGCCACCCCGACCAACTTGCGCTGCTGCGATCGAACCCGGACCTCATCGGCAACGCCGTCGAGGAGTTCCTCCGCTACGACAGCCCCACCCACCAGACCCGTCGGATCACCCTCACTCCGTACCAGGTCGGTGGCCGGGAGATCCCGGCCGGCGCGATGATGATCGCTTGCCTCGGCTCGGCCAACCGGGATGAGCGGGCGTTCGGCCCGGACGCCGACGTGCTGCGGCTCGACCGCGAGCAGGCGCGCCACCACGTGTCGTTCAGCGTCGGCGCGCACCACTGCCTGGGCTCCGCGCTCGCGCGGCTGGAGGGGAGGGTGGCGATCAGCCGGCTGGTGAGCAGGTTCCCCAAACTGGCGTTGTCCGGTCGGGTGCGCTGGAACGGCCGGATCAACCTGCGCGGCGCGACGCATATCCCAGTCAGCGTGTAGGTCATGTGCCCGACCGGTCGCAAGGAGCGGCGCCTAGTGCGGCGATTCGACTCCAACGTCACTCAAGAGGCGTGCGAAATTCTTCTGATCTTGTCCGAGCGGCGTGAGGATCGCGTGGACAGTGGATTGTGTTGCGGCGGTTAGCTGGTATTTCAGAAACATGGCTAACGTTCCCGCGGGACCTACGTCGATGTAGCGATGCATGCCCCGCTGCTCCAGACATGCGATCGCTTCCCGGAACCGGATGGGATGGCGAACGACGCGCCAGAAACTGAGCTCCGAAGCACTCTCGAGCGGTCGTCCCAGCTCGCAGCACACGAGGGGCAAGGGCCCACGCGTGCATCGAACCGACGAGCGCATGAACGATTCGAAAGGTGCCTGCGCCTCCTCGATCCAGCGCGAATGAAAGGCGAAAGAGACCGGCAGGCGCTGAAAGACGATCTGGCGATGTGAAAGGTGGGCCTCTATGACTGGGACGGCCGCTTGTGCCATCGATACGGCGAAGTGTGAAGCGAAGTTGATGCCGGCCAATTCGCAGTGCTCTCTGAAAACGCGTTCATCCATCAGCGTGGGATCCGCGAGCACCGCGATTATGCCGCCCGGCTCGCAGCACGTCTCGAACGCAATTGCCTGCTTCAGTACAGCGGCCATCGCGTCCTCCACGCTCAGCCAGCCTGCAATGGTTGCTGCGGCGAAGGTGCCGAGGCTTGCACCCAAGGTTAGATCGGGTTTGACACCCGCGGCCATCAGGCTCTGTGCCAGCGAGTATTCAACCATGAAGATCGCAGGGTGCGTCAGCAGCGTCCGATCGAATGTTTCCGATTTGTGGCGAGGAGAATAAATCGTCTCGATCACAGACTGCCCGGCCATCGCGCACGCGATCGCGTCCAGGCGCGCCATGCAGCGGCGGAAGATCTCGTTTCGTTCGTACAATTCACGTCCCATCTGGAAGTAGTGGGACCCTTGACCGGAAAACATGAAGACCGTCGGGGCGTGGGGCACGCGTGGAGCTCCTGAGGTTGAAAATACGATCTCGCGGACGGCGTGATTCAATTGAACCCAACTCGGTGCAGCCGATTACATCAGTCCCGGCTCTTCCGCAGCAAGATCGCTCGGAGCTTTGGTCGCCGGAGCGATCGAACTTGATCGCATCATTCAAATCTCAGATGGAGTGTATATGACGCTGCCAGTGTGTCATGAGCTCTCGGATGAGGAGCTGGCCCGAATCGAGCGACTCGCCGAGGCCGCTACGGAGCGTGACATGGCGCGATCATGAAAAGCCTCGACTATCGGGTTGCAGTGTTGGCCTGGCAGAGCAGATATTTACTTCGCGCGTCTGATCGAATCAAAAATCGCAAAGTAATTTCACATTCCAAGGTTGATTTATGAGAACGATCCGCGCTAGTTTATTAGCACCCCAAACGCACTCCGCTGCTCGTCGCGTTATAACTTGACGGGGCGGAGCCTGCCCGAATGTCCGACAGCACATTCGGTGACAATCACTCATCGCAGTTCGGTTCCCCGCCTGAGCGACGCCAAGCTCACGCGCTCGATCATTCTTCGTCCGGGTTTTCGTCGGCTCGGTAGCAAAGTGGCCATGCAGCGGTTTGCAAAGCCGCCCACGCTGGTTCGATTCCGGCCCGAGCCTCCATTCCGGTTCCTGCATCACATCGCATCGGGCAGCTGTTCGCTCGAGATATCGTGCGACGAGATGAATGCGCTCTACCGTGCTTACTATGATGGGCGGGAAGATCGTCTGGCTCCGCTGTCAAACCACGGGCCCGCGCTCAAGCAACACGAACTCATCTGCTCTGAGTCCACGAATCCGGAACAATTCACGACGCATGAACCTGGCGTCGTGCGCATGTATGTGTGCGGCGATACGGTTTATGACTTTGTCACGTCGGCCATGCGCGTTCGAAAGTCGTTTTCGATGTCGTGCGGCGGTACCTGCACTATCGCGGCTATTGAGTGAGCTTCGTTCGCAACATCACCGATATCGACGAAAAGATCATCAAGCGCGCGGCTGAGAATGGCGAAAGCATTCAGTCGCTCGCCAAGCAATTCATCGCGGCCATGCATGGGGAGTACGACCTCCTCAATATTTTGCGCCCGACGCATGAACCTAGAACGACCGAGCATATTGCCGGCGTTGTCGCCATGACCTAGCGGCTCATCGACAAAGGAAGACGCCTACGTCGCCGCCCGACGGCGACGTGCTGTATTCGGTGTGGATCGAGGGCTGCCGAAAATCAGTCGGGTCGGGCGATGGACGGCCGGACTGGCATATCGAATGTTCAGCGATGTCGCCCGACGTGCTGGCGCGGCGACCGATGAGACGTTTGCGGCCGCGTGTATGCACTACGGCTTCGTCAACGTGGATGACGACAAATTGTCGAAGTCCCTCGGCAACTTCTTTCGTATTCGCGATGTACTGATGTCGGGCTGTTGAGTCATACCCAGCCGCCGCGCGACGGCGAGCCAAGTCCTCGCAGTCGTCGACTTCTACAGGAATAGTTAAAGCGCATGAACGCATCGGACAAGACTGCTACGGGAGGTCACGAGCCGCCGCATATGTCCGCCCCGGACTTGGAAGCCGCCCGGCTGCCGGCCGCTGCTGAGTGCCTGGCCACCGCGATCGTGGCGGCCCAAGTGCGTGCGCTGTTCGCCGATGCAAACGGCGAGTACGCGCCGACCGAACGCCTCGCCATGCTGCGAACCTCGCACCGCCGCTGGCTGGATGCCACGCTGCGTCATCTCGAGGCGCACCGGCTTGTCGCCGTCAATCCGCTAACGGGGCATTGCCGTTTTCTCATCGACGAAGCCATCGAAGCGCTGTGGCCGCGTTGGGATGCGGCGACGCCGGGCTGGTGCGAGAACGCCAACCATCGCGCCTATCTCACCCTGATCGAAACCTGCCTGCGCAGGCTGACCGAAATCCTGACGGGAGCGCTGCCCGCGACCGACGTGGTGTTCCCCGATTCGTCGATGCATCTGGTCGAGGGCATCTACAAGCACAACCTGATAGCCGATCACTTCAATCGGGTGCTTGGTGACAACCTGCGTGCGGAACTCGCCGCCAGGGCCGCGCGCGGCGAGCGCGGTCTGCGCCTGCTCGAAATCGGTGCGGGCACCGGCGGCACCACCGCAGCGCTGCTGCCGATGCTGCGCGGTTTCGGCGACCTGGTCGAAGAGTATTGCTACACGGACCTGTCCAAGGCCTTCCTGCTGCATGCGCAGGAGGCCTACAAACCGGAGTTCCCGGCGCTGCGCACCGCGATCTTCGATGTGGGCAAACCGCTTTCGCTGCAGTCGATCGAGGGCAACCGCTACGACGCGGTGATCGCGACCAACGTGCTGCACGCCACTTCCGACATGCGCGAGACGGTGCGCAACGCCAAGGCACTGCTGAAGCGCGGCGGCATCCTGTTGGTCAACGAACTCAGCGCGTGGTCGTGGCAGACGCATTTCACCTTCGGCCTGCTCGATGGCTGGTGGCTGTACGAGGACGAGAAGCTGCGCCTGCCCGGCAGCCCGTGCCTGTCCCCGGCGCAGTGGGAATCGCTGCTGAAGGCCGAGCGCTTCCTCGATATTCGCTTCCCGGCTCACCTGGATCATGGGCTGGGCCAGTTGGTCATGGCGGCGAGAAGCGACGGCGTGGTTCGCCAGCGGCTGGTGCCGCCGGTTGCGCCCGCGAAGTCAGCGCTTCGCAAGGGCGCACCGGTCGTCGCACCGTCTTCGTCCGCAGCGCTTGAGATGGACTCCGCGACGACCTCTCTGTCGGCCAGCACCTCCGCTCTGGTTGCGCCCGACGATGCCGCACTCCGCGCGGCATGCGCGCTGCTGTTCCGGGAGATGATCGCGGGCGCACTGCGGATGGACGCGGGCGAGATCGAAAACCACAAGCCCCTGGAACGCTACGGGCTGGACAGCATTCTGGTCGTGCAGCTGACCACGCATTTCCGCAAGATTTTTCCGGGCACGCGCAGCACGCTGTTTTTCGAAGTGCATAGCATCGACGGCCTGGTCGAATATTTCCTGGAACACGATCGGGAAGCCGTCGCGCGCGCGGCTTCCGCCGTGCGCACTACGGTGCCGGCCTCCGCTGCGGCTGCGCTTGCATCGACGCACGTGCCGGCCGTGTCGGCGCCGGGCGCGCGCGCGCCGGCCAAAGCGCTGGACCGCACCGGACGCCGACGGTTGGCGCCGCGCAGCGACGCACCGTCGGCGCTGCCGATACGGCCCGCAGCTGACGCAACGCCTTCGGTCGACGCACCTGCGGAGCGCGCTTCGCGTTTCGATGTCGCCATCATCGGCGTCAGCGGCCGCTATCCGCAGGCGCCCGATCTCGAATCGTTCTGGGACAACCTGGCGTCCGGGCGCAGCTGCGCGAGCGAAGTCCCCGCCGACCGTTGGCGCTGGCAGGACTATTACGATGCCGAGAAGGGCAAGGCCGGCAAGAGCTGCACCCGCTGGGGCGGTTTCCTCAACGACATCGACAAGTTCGATCCGCTGTTCTTCCGGATCGCGCCCAAGGAAGCGAAAAAGATCGATCCGCAGGAACGCCTGTTCCTGGAAACCAGCTATCACGCGATCGAGGACAGCGGCTACACGCCCGCGACGCTTGCTCCGGGCGGCAAGGTCGGCGTGTTCGTCGGGGTGATGAATTCGCGCTACACCGTGCAGCCGCTGTTCTACTCGATCGCCAACCGGGTCTCGTTCCTGTTCAATTTCTCCGGCCCTTCGCTCGCGGTGGACAGCGCCTGTTCTTCGTCGCTCACCTCGATTCATCTCGCGTTGGACAGCCTGTACAGCGGCATGTGCGAGGCCGCGATCGCCGGCGGCGTCAGTCTGATCGTCGATCCGCAGCACATGCTGGAACTCACCGCTCTCGGGATGCTGTCGGAGGGGGCGCAGTGCCGCTCGTTCGGCCGCAACGCCGACGGCTTTGTCGATGCCGAAGGCGTCGGTGCGGTGGTGCTCAAGCCGCTAGACCGTGCCCTGCGCGACGGCGATACCGTCTACGCGGTGATCAAGGGCAGCGCGCTGAACGCGGGCGGGCGCACCAACGGCTACACGGTGCCCAACCCGGCCGCGCAGGCGGAGGTGGTGTCGTCCGCGTTGGCCCGTGCCAATATCGATTCCGCTGAAGTGAGCTACATCGAGGCCCACGGCACCGGCACCGCGCTCGGCGATCCGATCGAAGTCGCCGGCCTGACCAAGGCCTTCCGCGCCAGCCGCCGCGCGCCGGCCAGTGCTGGCGCGGAGCGCCAGCACTGCGCCATCGGCTCGTTGAAATCCAATATCGGCCACTGTGAGTCGGCCGCCGGCATCGCGGCCCTGACCAAGGTGTTGTTGCAGTTCCGGCATGGGCAACTGGTGCCGACTCTGCACGCGGACGAAGTCAACGACGAGATCGATTTCGCGACGACGCCGTTCCGCCTGCAGCGCACCTTGGCGCCGTGGCACCGGCCGGTACTGGGCGAAAACGCCGCGGCTCGTGAGGTTCCACGCATCGCCGGCATCTCGTCGTTCGGCGCCGGCGGGGCCAACGCGCATCTGGTCTTGCAGGAGCCGCCATCGGCGCCGGTCCACGTCGACGACCTCTCGCAAGGCGACAACGACGGCGCCTGTGTGGTGCCCTTGTCGGCGCGTACGCCCGAGCAGTTGCAGTGGAAGATCGAGCGCCTGCTCGGTTTCCTGCAACGCGACGCCGCCCAGCAACGCGACGTCGCCCTGCGTGACATCGCCTATACATTGCAGGTCGGGCGCGAGGCGATGGACGAACGCATCGCCTTCATCGCAACGTCGTTGGACGACCTGCGTTGTCAGGTGCAGGCGCTGTCGGAGGCCGCGCATCCCGGCCCCGGGCCGCATCGGGGCAGTGTGCGCAACCACAAGGAATTTCTCGCTGCCTGCAAAGCCGATCCCGCATTCACCGAACGCCGGGACGGCTGGCTGGTCCAGCGGGATCTGGCGCGGATCGCGGAGCACTGGGTCAAGGGTGTCGAGATCGACTGGGCGCGGCTACATGCCGGTGCGCGCCCCAGACGCATCCCGCTGCCGGCTTATCCCTTCGCACGCGATCGTCACTGGATCGAGCCGCAACGCACGCTTGCCCGGGCGGCTGCGGCGGCCCATCCGCTGCTGCAGCGAAACACCTCGACCTTGCGTGGCCCGGCCTATAGCGTCGGTTTGAAGGGCGATGAACGTTTCCTGGCGCAGGACGCCGCCGGCCGCCGGCGCTTGCCGGCGCTGCTGTGCCTGGAAATGGCGCGTGCGGCGATCGCCGCGGCGTATCCCGACGATGTCGCCGCACGCGAATTGCGCTTCGAGGATGTCGTTGCCGACGATCCGATCCTCGTCAACGACGGCTGCGAGCTGCACATCGCGCTGCTGCCCGACACCGACGATGTACTGGGCTTCGAGATCTACTTGATCCGGGGCGGCATCGAGCGCGTGCATTGCCAGGGCCGTGCGTCGTTCGCGGCGCAGGACGCGCAGGATAGGGCGGACGTGGCGGCCCTGGCCGCACGCCTCGCGCGCGGCGTCTCGGCCAATGACGTCCACGACCGGCTGGCGACGCTCGGCATGTATGGCCTGCGCGCGCATCGCCTCGCGCGGACGGGCCGCGAGGTGGTGCTCGAGTTTGCCGCCGAAGCAGCCGGCGCCGAGTCGTGGACGCTGCCTCCCGATGCGCTCGCATCCGTGCCGCTCGCCGCCGCCTGGCTGCTGGACGAACTCGGGCAGACGCCTGCCGTGCCGTCCGATGTCTCGTTGCGCGCAGTGCAGACGGTACGCCTGTGGTCCGGCGGCGAGCGTCCGGCCTATCTCATCCTCAGCCATCGGGACGATGATTCCGGGCGCTACGACATCGCGCTGTACGACGCCGATGGCAAGCCATGCCTGCATGCGGACGGCCTGCATCTGGAGTGGACGCGTGCGTTCGACGACGTGCCCGCCCTGCCATCGGCCCAGCGCGGTGCGAACCAGAGCGGCGTGATCCAAGCCGCCGCGGCCGCTCTCGCGGAAACCGCCGCGCCGACGCCGACCTTGTCCGCGACCGGCACGCGCATCGCCTTCCTGCCGCCCGCGCCGTCCCCGGAGGCGCACGCGCGCACCGGCGTGGTCACGGCCAAGCCCAATGTCATGCGATTGCGCGAGGTCGACGAGATCGATGCAGTGCCGGCACTGCGGCCCACCGGCACATCCCGGATCGCGTTGCCATCGCCGGACGCGGATCTTGGTGCGGACTCCGGTGCGGATGCGACGCCGGCTTGCGTCGAACTGCGCGGGCATGGCAGCGGTGTGTTCTCCGTTGCCCTGCTGCAACCCGTGCTGGATCGCGCGGTCATCGCGCAATTGTTACTGGCGCTCGAACATCTGCGTGAGCGCGAGGATACCCGTCTGGTGCTGTTCGTCAGCGCCGAAACCAATCTCCTGCACGGCAGCCGAGATGTGCTCGACGACGCCATCGCAGCCGGGCTGTATCGCGCCGTGGTCGAATTCCCGTTGCCGACTGTCGCGGTGCTGGGCGGCGGTGCCGACGGCCCCGGCTTCCTGCTCGGCGCGCTTTGCGATTTCATGATCTGCGCGCGCGAATCGCGCTACGGCTTTGATCCCGAGCGCGGTGCGCAACCCACGCCTGCGGAGGCCGCACTGCTGGCGGCCCGCTTCGGCGACGCCTGGACGGAGGATCTGATCTACGTCAGCGGCGCTCTGAGCGGGCGCGAGCTGGCGCAGAAGGGATGGACCGTTCCTGTCGTCGCTCGCGACGAGACGATGGCCGCGGCGTTGTCGCTTGCCGAGTGCATTGCGACGAAGCCGCGGGATTCGCTGCACCTGTTGAAGACGCACATGGCCGCCGCGCTGCAGGACTGCGTATCGCGTCTGGGCTCGCACGATCGGCCGACCGCGGATGCATCCGACGCGCCACCTTTCGCGACGGTACCCGTTGTTCTGCCGCGGACGCGGCCGGGAATCACGGTCGAATACTTGTCCGATGCGGCTGTTTCGGTGCGCTTCGCCGATAGTGCCGGCGACACCACTGCGGCCACTCTGTTGCGCGATCTGCGCGCGACGCTGGCCGAGTTGGCACAGCATGCTGTCGGTGCTTCGGTCGTGCTGAGCAGCGATCTCGACGGGTTCCTGCCCGCCATCGGCGAGGCCGCCGAAGCGCAGCGGGTGGATTCCGAGCTGGCGGCGCTTCAGCTGGTTCTGTGCGAGTACCCGTCGCCGGTCGTCGTTGCGTTCGAAGGCGATGCCGATGGCGCCGGCTGGCTGCTGGGACTGAGCGCGGACGCCTGCGTCCACGCCGAACGCGCGCGCTATTCGACAGATGCACTGTGGCGTCACCCGTCGCTGCTGCGACGCGCGGCTGTGTTGCTCGCCCATCGCTTAGGAGCCAATTGCGCGAAGCGTTGTCTGTTCGAGCCGGCGGCGGTCGCCGGGGCCGAACTGGCGTCCGGTGCGGCGGTCGTGCGTGGCGATGCGGCCGACGTGCTGGCGCATGCGTGGGCGCTGGCGGATGGGTTTCCGCTGCGCTCACCGGCGTTGCGCGCGCGCCGGCGCGCCGCCGTGTTGGCCCGGCTTGCAGAGCCTTTTGTCGTACCGGACTCGGCCGCAGGCGACACCGGTCGGGTCAAGGCGCGGCGGCCAATGCCCGAATTCCCCGCCATCGAGACCGAAGTTCGCGGCAACGGCGTGCTGGTCGTGCGCATGGTCGATCGCGAGGCGAAGAACATGTTTTCGCCCGCACTGGTCCGCGGGCTGGAAGAGGTCTTCGCTCACATCGAAGGGTCAGGCGATTACCGCGCCGTCGTGCTCTGCGGTTACGACACTTATTTCGCTTGCGGCGGCACCCGCGACAGTCTGCTGGCGATCCAGCAGGGCGAGGCCAAGTTCACCGACACGAAGATCTACCAGCTACCGATGAGTTGCAGCGTGCCAGTCGTCGCCGCCATGCAGGGGCATGCGATCGGCGGCGGCTGGGCGTTGGGCATGTTCGCCGACGTGTGTTTGTTCAGTGCCGAGAGCCGGTACATCAGCCCGTACATGCAATATGGCTTCACGCCTGGAGCGGGATCGACGCTGATATTTCCGGCGACTCTGGGACTCGATCTCGCGAAAGAGACTCTGTTCACCGCGGCTGAGTACACCGGCAGTGCTCTGCAGGCGAAAGGATTGCCGCATCAGTGCCTCCCGCGTGGCGAAGTGCTCCCACGAGCGCTCGCATTGGCCGATGCGCTGGCATCTCACAACCGTGAGTGGCTGATCGCGCTGAAGCGCTACTTCAGCACGCGCTGGCTGGCGACAGTGGAGCAGACGTACGAGCGTGAGCTCGCGATGCACGAGCGCAGCTTCGTTGGCCGACAGGATGCCCTGCGTGGCATCAATGAAAACTTCGCCGTCGGTGAGAAGGTCGCGAACCACCGCGAGGCGCGAGCGCCCGAAACGCAGGCAACCTCGCTCGCACACGAGCTGAAGGCGCTGCTCGCGGCCGAACTGCAAATGAGCGCCGAGCATGTCGAAGAGGACGCGCAGTTCGTGGACCTGGGGCTCGATTCCATCACTGGCGTCACCTGGGTCAAGAAGATCAATAACAAATATCGGACTCGAATCGAAGCGACCAAGGTTTACGCGTATCCGACCCTGCGGCAGTTCGCCGTATTCGTGCAAGGGCTCGTGTCCGAACCGACGACGGAGTCTTTGCGCACGCCGACGCAGCGTCACGAAACTCGCGACGCCGTCAGTACGCTGTGCCGAGAGTTGAAGCGTCTGCTCGCGCAGGAATTGCACATGGCGGAAGCGGAGGTCGATGACCACCGGCAGTTCGTCGACATGGGCCTGGACTCGATCACGGGCGTCACTTGGGTGCGCAAGATCAACGCCCTGTACGGCTCGCGAATCGAAGCGACCAAGGTTTACAGCTATCCAACGCTGATCGAGTTCAGCCGCTTCCTGAGCACGTTGTCGCCGGTGCAGGCCCGATTGCAGGGTGCCGAACGTCGTGACGAGCCGGTGAAGATTCAATCGCCGCGGCCGAGTGCAAACCCCAGCAAGAGAATGACCTCGTGGCGCAATCGATCCGCACATCGTCGCTCACCGGCTGTGAACGGCACCGAGGCGATTGCGGTGATCGGCATCTCGGGACAGTTCCCGCAGGCGAGCGATCTCGAAGCATTCTGGCGCAACATCGCCGGCGCCAGGGACTGTATCGATCCGGTGCCGCCGCAGCGCTGGAACATCGATGACTATTTCAATGCCGACGTTTCCGTGGCGGGCACGACCAATTCCCGCTGGATGGGTGTGCTGGAGGATTGCGATGCCTTCGATCCGCTGTTCTTCAACATCTCGCCGACCGAAGCGGAGAGCATGGATCCGCAGCAGCGGTTGGTGTTGCAAAGCTGCTGGCACGCAATCGAGAACGCAGCGATCAATCCGCGCTCGCTCTCGGGCAGCCGGTGCGGCGTGTTCATCGGCTGCGGCGCTACGGACTATCACCAACGATCGCGCGAGCATCAATACAGCGCACAAGGGTTTACCGGCGCGTCGATGTCGATTCTCGCTGCCCGCATTTCTTATTTCCTGAATTTGCAGGGACCGTGTCTGTCGATCGACACCGCATGCTCATCATCGCTGGTGGCCATCGCCAACGCCTGCGACAGCCTGGCCGCGCACAACTGCGATACGGCACTGGCGGGTGGCGTCGCCGTCATGGCCGGACCGACGATGCACATCAAAACGGCGCAGGCAGGCATGTTGTCGCCGGACGGCAAGTGTTTCGCGTTCGATCAGCGCGCCAATGGTTTCGTTGCGGGCGAAGGCGTTGGCGTCGTGATGCTGAAGCGACTTGCCGATGCGATCCGCGATGGCGACATCATTCACGCGACGATCCGCGGTTGGGGTGTCAATCAGGACGGCAAGACCAACGGCATCACTGCCCCCAATCCAATCTCGCAGGCACGCTTGATGCGTGCCATCTACGACAGATTCGGCATCGATCCAGAAGACATACAACTGATCGAAGCTCACGGCACCGGCACGAAGCTGGGGGACCCCATCGAAGTGGAAGGGCTTACCGCGGCGTTTCGGCACTACACGCAGAAGCAGAGCTACTGCGCGCTCGGTTCGGTAAAGAGCAACATCGGGCACTGCCTGTATGCAGCCGGCGTCGCCGGCGTATTGAAACTGGTGCTCGCGCTGAAGCAAGGACAGCTGCCGCCGACGGCGAACTTCGAACGCTTGAACGAGCACATCGATCTCGTGCACAGCCCGTTCGTGATCAACACGGAGCTCAAACCGTGGTCGCCGAATGCGAAGGGCGGCCGAATGGCGGCGGTCAGTTCGTTCGGATTCAGCGGTACCAATGCTCACCTGGTTCTGGAAGCCGCGGCGCCGCTGGAACTGCCGGCACTTCCATCATCGCAACCCGTCATGATCCCTCTCTCGGCCAAGAGCAAAGAACAGTTGCGACAAAAGGCGTTGGACCTGGCGGAGTTCGTCGAGCGGCGCTCAGTGTCGCTGGCGGACCTCGCTTACACCTTGCAAGTGGGGCGCGAGTCGATGGATGAGCGCTGCGCGACCGTGGTGTCGTCGACGGATGAGTTGATGGCGCGTCTGCGCGCTTTCGCCGCCGGAGCAACGCCCAGCGATGTGTATGTCGGCGACATCTCCTCGCGCGCAAGCAAGCTCGCGTTGGTACAAAAAGACCGAGAGCTGCAGGAAGCCCTGGTCGAACGATGCATGCGCGACGGCAAACTGGGAACGCTCATGGAGCTTTGGGCCGATGGATTGGAGCTGGCGTGGGACAAGATCCAAGAGCATGCAGGATCCAATGGCCGAAGCCTGCAGCGCATCGAGTTGCCGCTGTATCCGTTCGCGAAAGAGCGGTATTGGCTCGCAGATGAAACATCTCGAATTGAACAAGCGGCGGCAGGCGTCCCGCTCGCGATTCATCCGCTGCTTCATGTCAACGCCTCGACATTGAATCGGCAGCGTTATCGCACGACGTTCCGCGGTGATGAATCCTATCTGCGCGACCATCGTTTGCGGTTGACGGACGGCCGCGTCGAGCGGGTTCTTCCGGGCGTTGCGTATCTGGAGATGGCTGCAGCAGCGGTGGGTGATGCGCTGCCTGAGCGCGCAGCCTCGCAGCAGCTGATGTTGAGCGACGTCGTGTGGTGGAGCCCCGTAGTCGTGAACGAGCCGACGACGGTGCACGTCGAACTGGCCATGGATGAAGACGGCGCGATTGTCTATGAGATTGTCAGCGACGGCTGCGGCGAGCGGATCGTTCACTGCCAGGGCGAGGCACGATTCGTCGAGGCGACTGCCCCGGAGCGTATCGATACGACTGCTTTAGCGGCGGATTTGAATGCTGAGGCTTGGCAGGCGGACAAAATTTACGCGGCATTCACGCAACTCGGTTTGCACTACGGTGCAGCTCACCGCAGCATCGAACGGCTGCGCTCGGTAGGCGGTAAGGTCGCGGCGAGGATCGCCTTGCCTGCGTGCGTTGCCCGCGACAGCGACGCTTATCGTTTGCACCCGAGCGTGATGGACGGAGCATTGCAGGCCTGCATCGGATTTCTGCCATCGCTGGATTCCTTGCCGCAAGCACCCTCGGTTCCGTTCACTCTGCAGTCGATACGCATATTGGCGCCGTGTCCGCACGAGGTGATCGTAGTGCTCACGCCGACGCGCGCGGTGAAGGGCGTCGACACGGAGACCTGCGATATCTCCGTCTGTGCACCCGATGGTCAGCTGTGCGTCGAAATCCGAAATTTCACTCGCCGCGCCCTCGATGCGCGCAAAGCCCCAGAACAGACAGCAGAAGAAACAACCGTGTTTGACGAAGCTTTTTATCGAGAGCTGCTCGCAAACATCGCCCACGGAAAGATGCTCGCGGAAGAAGCTGTCGAGCTCGAGTAATTCCCATGAAAGACTCTTTGCTGCCGATCTATCGCGCGGTCTCGGAGGGCCGCGTGACGCAAGCGGACGCCTTGGAAAAGATCAAGGCGCTGAAACAGCAGCGGCGCGATTTCGTGCCAGAGCTGTTGCTTGCGACACGCCAGTGGGTGCCCATGCGCGTGTCCAATCCGACGCGCTCCACGAATCGATCCCGCAAGGTTCTGGTTTGGGGTCTGTCGAGCGACATCGTGGGCTCGCTGCGCAGCCGGCTGGATTGCGAGTTGAGGGAGATCGCCTCCCAGCGTGCGGCGGCGGTGGACGTTGCATTCAGCGACGCAGCAGTAGAGTGCTTTGATGCAATCAAGTCGCTGCTGTCGGCGCAGAAGGCCGAGCACGCGGGCTTGTTGCAGCTAGTCGTGGCGGAAGCATCGGCCGTGTCGGTAGCAGTGGGGCTCGAAGCGCTGTTGAGAACCGCAAACGAAGAGAATCCTGCGTTGGGGGTACAACTTCTGCAGGTGCCTGCCGACGTTGATGCCACGGAGCTTCAGCTCCTTTGCGAACGCGAGGCGGCTTTGCTCGATCAAATTTCCGTGCGTTACCGCCGCGAGCGTGGTGTGCTCGAACGGCAGGTGATGCGCTGGCAAACCAAGGTCGCGCAGTCCGGCGGGCCGGTGATCTTCAAAGAGGCTGGTTGTTATTTGATCACCGGCGGCGCCGGCGGCATCGGCCTGCAGTTCGCACGTGAGATCGCCCTGCGAACCGCGAGCGCAACCATCGTGCTGGCCGGACGCTCCGAGCCGTCGGCCAAGGTGGCGGAGGACCTCCGCACGATCGCGGCACGAGGGCATCGGATCGAGTATGTCTCTGTGGATGTCACAAACGCCGAGGCGGTCGAGACGCTGGTCCGCCGACTTGAAACGGAGGGGCGGCCGCTCAATGGCATCATCCATTGCGCCGGCATCACTCGCGACAACTTCATCATTCGCAAGCCTATTGACGAATTCGCGACGGTGTTGGCCCCGAAGGTCACCGGAACCGTCAATCTGGATCGGGCGACTCGCCATACCGCGCTGGATTTCCTGGTGCTGTGCTCATCCGTGGCAGCGTGTTGGGGGAATGGCGGTCAGGCCGATTACGCCGCAGCGAACGGCTTCATGGATGCATTCGCTCAGCATCGCAACCGGCTGGTGCAGGACGGGGAACGCCGTGGCCGTACCTTGTCCGTGAACTGGCCGCTGTGGCAGGACGGCGGAATGAGCCTCGACGCGGCCACCTGGCAGCGGTTGCAGAGCCGTACCGGTATGCGGCCGCTACAAACGACGTCCGCGATGCGTGCGTTGTATGAGGGTTTTGCAATCGCTTGCGATCAGCTGCTCGTCATGGAAGGTGAGCTCTCGAGCATGCAGACGCTGCTCGATGAATCCGACGTGAAAGTCGCTGGTGCCGATGAAACACCCGCGCCGAGCGCTCGTGCGCCTGTGGCTAGCATCCACACGGACGCGGCCTTCAAGGCGAAGGCCCTGGAATACCTGTGCCAGCAGTTTTCCCGAGTGCTGAAGATTCCCGTCGCCAAGTTGCGGCCGCACGCCCCGCTGGAGCAATACGGGATGGACTCGATTCTGGCCATGAAGCTGGTGAGTCACCTGGAAACCCTGTTCGGCAGATTGCCCAAGACGCTGGCGTTCGAGTATCAAACCATCGCGGAGTTGAGCGAATATTTCTGCAGTTCCCATGCCGCGCGCCTTGCGGAGGCGCTCGCGCCTGCGGATTCTTCGCGTTCGGTCGCGGCGCCGCGTGTCGCTGGAAAACGTTTGCAGGAAGATCGAAACGCAGCCTTCGACGCGCGGCGCAGTTCGAAATTGCAGCAATCCTCGAAAGCGCAGCCATCCTCGTCAGTGGCTCACGTCAAGGATGCCGAGCCGATCGCCATCATCGGGCTCAGCGGGCGGTATCCCGATGCATGGAATCTCGACGAATATTGGCAGAATCTGAAGCAAGGCAAGGACTGTATCGGCGAGGTGCCACCGCAACGTTGGCGCTGGCAGGACTACTACCGCGGTGACGCGGCCTCACCGGGACCACACAGCAGCAAATGGGGCGGCTTCATCAGCGGCGCGGATGAATTCGATCCGCAGTTCTTCAATATCTCGCCGCGCGAGGCGCCGTATATCGATCCGCAGGAACGATTGTTCCTGCAACATGCATGGATGGCGATGGAGGATGCGGGTTACACGCGCAAGAGCCTGCAAGTCCCTCGTGCGAATGGGCTGGCGGGTCAGGTGGGCGTGTACGTCGGGGTGATGTACGGCGAATACAACCGTTCGGGCAGTCTCGCGAGCATCGCCAATCGCGTCTCCTATGTGCTGAATCTGCACGGGCCGAGCATGACGCTGGACACGATGTGCTCATCGTCGCTGACGGCGATTCATCTGGCATGCCAGGACCTGCGCACCGGCGGCACGGATCTGGCCATTGCCGGCGGCGTGAACCTGAGCATCCATCCGGGCAAGTACAGCATGCTGAGCGCCGGGCAGTTCATCTCGAGTGCGGGGCACTGCCAGAGCT
>NZ_JAEVLS010000009.1 GCF_016801985.1 Steroidobacter gossypii
AGAGCTACCGCGGCGTCAAGGCCCGGAAACTTGCCAGCAAGAAACACGGCGCGTAAGAATCGCCCACTTCTGCTCCGCCAGTGACCTCATCAGGTGGTCCCCAACTCGGGAAATCGGGTGGTCCTCACGGGGAAATCGCGCACTCATGCGCACCGAAATCTCAGTCTCACCATAAAACACACGCGCTCGAGGCCAAAGATCACCGGCCTCGAAAAATTAGCAAACATCGCCAACGGTCGAACTATCCCTCCTCGAACTACTACGCACTCCGCTGCAATCAGTGACTGCGAAAGTTTGAGTTTTGATCAAAAAAGCGGCT
This sequence comes from Steroidobacter gossypii, assembly GCF_016801985.1. Taxonomy (GTDB): domain Bacteria; phylum Pseudomonadota; class Gammaproteobacteria; order Steroidobacterales; family Steroidobacteraceae; genus Steroidobacter; species Steroidobacter gossypii. The sequence continues at coordinate 320 of NZ_JAEVLS010000009.1, forward strand.
AAAGGCAGGATTGGCCTGCGGCTGCTTTTGTTTAACACTCTGGTCCATGGGCACCACGCACCTCATCGCTGCTCGCGTCTCGCCGGAGACGAAAGCACGGTTCCGCAGCCTCGCGGAACAGCAGCAGATGACGGAGTCGGCCTTGCTGAAACGGCTCGTCGATATGGCCGTACACACCGGCGGCGTGAACGATGCCGATGCTCTGAAGTCGCGAGAGCGACGCCTGCGAGGCGCTCGGCTGTGTGTCCGACTGCACCCGGATGATCAGTTGTTGCTGGCGGAAAGGGCGGCCGCTCGGCAGATGCCGGCGGCCACGTACGTCTCCGTCCTGGTGCGCGCCCATCTGCGGACGCTGTCGCCGCTTCCCAAGGCAGAGCTGATAGAGCTCAAGCGCTCTGTCGCCGAGCTCAGTGCGATCGGTAGAAACCTCAACCAGTTGGCTCGTCTGGCGCACCAGCGACCGGGCTCGGTCGCCCCCGGCGGCCAGGTTCTGCAAATGATGCTAAAGGTATGCGAAGCGATGCGCGCTCACATTAAGGGGCTGATCAAAGCCAACGTCCGGAGTTGGGAGGCAGGCCATGCGAACGATCAGACTTGAGACCGGTCGGCCGACCCTCGACATCATCAGCTATGGCCGTGCAGGTCCGGGCGCTCGGCTCACGCTGACGCCCGCTCAGATCGCACAGATCCACCGGACGGTCTCGCGAGCGCCTGAAGTGGCGGTCAAAGTGACGGGCGGTGGGGGTTCGACCACGGGCCGAGGCGTCCACGCACATTTCAGCTACATCGGCAGACGGGGCGAGTTGGAGACCGAGACCGACGATGGCCAGCGCCTGACCGGTCGGGGAGTAGCGCGGCATCTCATCGACGATTGGGACTTGGATCTAGAGGAGGATCGCAAGCGGCTCGACCTCTTCGCGACGAATCGGCGAAAGCCGCCGAAGCTTGTCCACAGGCTGATCTTCTCGATGCCGGCGGGCACGCCGCCACAGAAGGTACTAGCGGCTGTCCGCGACTTCGCTCGTGAGGAGTTCGGGCTCAAGCATCGCTACGCGATGGTGCTGCACACGGACGAGCTACACCCGCATGTGCATGTCGTGGTGAAGGCGCTCAGCGAAGATGGCGTGCGGCTCAACATTCGCAAGGCGATTCTGCGACATTGGCGGCAGGAGTTTGCACGTCAACTTCGGGCGCATGGCGTTGAGGCAAACGCCACGGAGCGCAGTGTGCGCGGGCAAAGTCGAGCTCCGAAGTTGGACTCAATTTTCAGGGCAGCTCAGAGGGGAGAGTCGACGCACATGGCCGCGCGAGTAAACGATGTCGTGCGTGAACTGAAGGCAGGGTCTCTAGATAGATCCGGTGCCGCTCAGCTCCGGCGAACCAGGATGGACGTCATGCGCGGATGGGAAGCGGTGCGAGATCTCTTGCTCATTGAGGGGCGGCATCAACTTGCCAACGATGTTGCGCGATTCGTCAATCAAATGCCGCCCGCGCGCACTGAGAAGGAGAGGTTGGCGCATGAGCTAATGGCGCTTGTGCGCCAGCAGCGCGAGAAAGATAGAACGCTCCTTCGATAGGTGAGAGCTTTGAATTAGGGCTAAATTTATGTTCCCAGGAATGGCGATGCGGAGCCGCCGGACCTGGCAGTTTGGGCTGACCGAGATCGATCAGCCGAGTTGGATGATTACGGCTTCAATCCATATCTTGTTGCCTGCGCACAGCCAACGAGTGACTCATGCTACGACGAACTCGTTCGCCATGCCGTCACTGGACACGTTACTACTGTGGAGGGCGCGGTATGATGCTGCCCGATGCAGGGCACACAGCTACCCAATGCAGACGATGGGATCAATGCTCGTAATACTAAGGAGCGATTATGTCGTACACGGGGATTTCGGTGCGAGAGGCGTTGGAGAGAATTAACTCTCCTATTGGCGGCTGGTATCTCCCCGAAGTACAGCGCCAGTATGTTTGGGGCTCTCGAGACGAATCGGAGGAGTACGTATGCTTGCTGTTGGACTCGCTGCTACGCAAGTACCCTATCGGAGGAATAGTGCTGTGGCAGACGAAAAGTGCCGTTCCATTCCGAGAGTTCGTCGGAGATTACGCTCCCGGTAACTTCGCGCTGCTCGTCGACCAAGGCCGATGGAGTATGGAGAAGTCTCTGGTGTATGACGGACAGCAGAGGCTGCAAACGCTGTTCTCCGTTCTGTACCACCGTTTCAAGGATCGGATTCTCCACTATGATTTGCTTTTCGATGCAAAGAAAGAGGAGCCGGATGAAACAGGGTTCGATTTCAGGGACGCTGACGCTCCTGAGAACCCAAGATTCTTGCGTATGACACGGCTTGTGAGCCTTTCGACAGATCAAGAGGAACGTATAAACCTTGAAAGTGAGGCAACACGTGCTCTTGGGCCAGATCACGAGTTAGTTATTAAAAGAAACATCGCGGCGCTCTGGGACGTATTTGTCGAGACGAACCAGAAGTCGATCGCATACTTCTCGGTTCGTGCCGACTCCGCCAGGGAAGTGAACGAAGTTTTCCGCCGTCTGAACACCGGCGGCGTCGCTCTAACTCAACTCGAGCTCATCTTGGGGCAAATCAAGGCAGTGCAGCCCACCTACGAGGAGAGTCTCTGGAAGCTGTCGAACCGGATCAAAGATTTGAGCGCTGGCTACGAATTTCTTTCGGCGGACGTACTTCAGTTCTTCCACCTTCTTGTAAAAGGCACTATTCGGATCGATGCTGAACGAGTAAATGCGGAGGACGTTGCGAGCTTCCGTGCGCGTATAGGCGAGGATGCGGACACGTTGATAGAGATGTTTCAAGGCTATTTGTATGGCCTCTTCCGAATAAACCATGCCTCAATCATTCCTCGGCCTCTCGCATTGCTGCCCATCGCCGCCTATCTCACTGCTCGCCGACGAGCTGGACACGAGTGGCGGATCCGTGGCCTGCCCGACGTCGAGCTCACGGCGATACATCAGTTCTTCCTGCTGTCGCAGTTCTGTGATTGGGCAACCCAGACGATGGTAAATGCCTTCGCGCGTTCTGCCATTGACGCAGGAGAGGTTGGAAAACCGTTCCCAATCGAGGAAGCTCGGAGAACCGCAATCCAGAAGAATCGTACGAGCTTCTTGCGAGATCAGCAGTTTCTAAGCCGGCCTTGGTTTGCCGCAAAAGTTTTGATGCCTCAGCGAGCGTACATATTTCATGAGCACAAGCCGCAGGTTGACCATATATTCCCGCTGAACCTTGCAGGCAGGGATGAGCAATACAAACGAGAGGTTGATGTACTCTGGAATTTCCAGCCAATGCCGGCAGAAGTCAATAACTACAAACGAGCCAAGCATCCCAGAGACTTTTTCCGGAGCGAGGAGGGCGGAAAGTATTGGGACCTTTATGATTTCATCCCTAGCCCGGATTCAGAGTTGTGGGACGATCATCAAGTGTTTCTTACTGTGCGCGAACAAAAGATGCGCGCCCGTCTCAACAAATTGTACGGAATCGTGCTCAAGCCTTCCCTTTAGAAGCTTGGCAGCTAGGACATCCCATCCATAGCGTCGCCCGCTCTTGCGCTTGATGCTCATGTACGCTCCTGGCCGAGAGGGGTCAGGGCTACTACTAAAAGGGACAGATCTACCGATTCTGAAGCGTGCAGAGATACGTCCCAGGGTCTATTTCGTTTTCGGAAGAGTTAAAGTCATCTCAGTGGGCGCCACTGGCTGGAGGCCACGTACGTGAAGCTCAGCAGTAAGAAATAAAACTGGCGATGATCGTCACTTAGGTAGGGCAAGCGAGAGGAATATGAGCAGAGGGATATGGATGCGGAGCATCGGGGCTTGGCTTTCCCCCTTGCGATGGTGTCGCGGCGCGCGACTGTCCGTTGAGAACCCTGACATGACCGATCGGGTCAACATCGACAACTGTCCATCGCGCGAGCAGTTGCTGACAATGCTCGCGAAGACGCGATTGGATGTTCCTGGCCGAACCGAAGGCAGATCGACCGAACATACGGAGCGATGGGTCATCTGTAGACTGTTGGCTACGGTAGCCGCATTGGATCGCCTTCGCTTTCCTCTGTCGGTGTCGCATGGAGACAAGCCGGATTTCTCGATCATATGGCCTGGCTTGAGCATCGGCATTGAAGTAACCGAGGCGATCTCGACGGACTACGCGCGATGCCTGGCGCTTGCCGAGCTCGAGAGGCCCGGCGCGATTATCGACATGTCTCTCTTTCGATGGGGAAGCAAATCGAAATCCCTTGAGGAACTCAGAGGGATCATCAAGGCGACCAGGTTGCAAGGCGATGGCTGGGTAGGTGACAGTGCCGAGATCGAGTGGTCGCGCTACATCGAGAGCATTATTGCCGCCAAGCGTCAAAAGCTCAGCGGCTATCTCGCTCGCGATCGGCAATGGCTTGCAATTTACGACAACTTACCACTTCCCCATGTGCACCTGGCGGGAGCGGCTGAAAAACTGCAGTCACTCCTTGAACCGTGGGCGGAGAAAGTTGGCTTTGATGCCCTCTTCATTGAGCGTGGACCAGTAATTCTCGAAATGACCGCGCATAGTATCTGCTTTCACCACCTAAATGATCTTTGGTGAGCCGTGCTCGCTCGGTGCCGCCGTCCAATCGCGATATGCATATGACGCGCCGGGATAATAGACTGGTTCGCGCAGAGTCATGCCTCAAGATCCTTGGGGAGGGGCGGCGCCTGACGCCGGCAGTGACTGGTGAGTTGTGGCCACTATTGCATTCTAACGTATCGAGCTAAGAGGCATTGCCATGCGGCTTTACTACATGACAGCGGCAAAGTGGGCGGAGGTGATTCTGAAGGAACGTCGCTTGAAACTATCCCGATTCTCTGAGGCTAATGACCCTTTCGAACTCAGGATCATCGACAGCCGGGACCGCGCGGTGCGCAAATACGCCGAGCTTATCTGCGAGTACTTCGAAAAGAATGTGGGATTTATTTGTTTTGGTGCGAGCTGGAGAAGTCCCGTGATGTGGGCTCACTACGCGGAAAAGCATAGTGGCGTTGCGCTAGGCTTCGAAGTGCCTGATGAACTCGCGACAAAGGTCGAGTACACGAACGACAAGATCCAGATACCTTTCGGGCCGCACCTCCCGAAGCATGGGCTGTCCGCGGATCTTTTAACCAAGGTCCGTAGGACAAAGGCGAGTGACTGGGCATATGAACGCGAGTATCGGGTCGAAGCGGAGCTCACCATCCAGGATCGCACTACGGGACTTTACTACACAGAGTTTGGGGCAAAGGTTGACCTGCGCGAAGTGATTATTGGCCATCGGTGTTCTTGGTCAATGGCGAAGACTCGTGAACTCGTGGGAAAGGTCGATCGACCTGTTCGGATATGCAGAGCCCGGCCGGCGTTCGGCCGATTTGAGATGGTAGAGCAGCGATTGGTCAGGTCGGCTGTTATCGGGGCAGACTTGAAGTCATCGGCACGTCGCACTCGCCAGGGTCCATTGTGAGAGCACCTGCCAGTGAGATTATGGGGGCGCCACGTTAGTGTCCGCTTCCGGCCGGTAGCGGGAGTTAACGTTGATCTCTAGAATTGTGGTTTATGCGGACATAGGGAGCAGCAACAACCTCCGCCCGGGTTGTCTTTTTGTTGCATGCATGTTCTGCGCCGTGCACTGACTCTGATTGTCTGGACTTCCAACACGATATCGGAATAGTGTCGTCCTGCGGCCAGTGATCCGCCCGAGGGCGGCCCCCGCCGGTGCTACCAACACCAACGAGGGCCTAACCACAACGCCTATAACGAGGCTGTTATGGCTACCTTCATTATGGCGCACCCGGCGCTTGCGCGGGTATGTGCGCGTGTATCTCACAGAACAAGCGGCGCTGCCGTGCTCCCCCGAACTTCATCGGGTAGGGCGCAGCCATGAACCGGCGGCGAGAATGCGTTCGCAACTACTCGCCGGTATCTTCTAACAATCGTTTAGGCCAGCTCAGTTCAAGCACCGGCGCATCTCGCGCGAGGTACGAGCCATGACCCGCGCCAGCCGCGAAGACATGGTCGTCCTCAGCATGGGTCTGAACACGCTGCTGGCCAGCGTGCGGCAGACCGAGGCATGGTGCCGATCCCAGGGTGATATGGCGTTACTCCGGCGTAAGCGCTCGATCTTCCGCAGCCTGCCCACCTGACCCCGGATCTGCTGGGGTGTGTCGTTTTCTCAACCAACGGAGAGCGACATGTCGAAGCAAGAAGCACGTGCGCAGCGGATCAACGAGTGGCTGGAGCACCTGCGCCGATGGAAGGCGACCGGCGGATCATTGGCGGCCTACGCGAAGGAACATGGGGTGGCGCTGTGGGTGCTGTATCACTGGCGCGGTGTCCTGATCCAAGAAGGCCGCTGGGAGCCAGCGCGGATGCCAAAGGTGAAGCCCGCTACGTCCCGCCTTGAAGCGGTCCCCTTGCAGTTTGCCCGCGTAGCGGTGACGGAGGCGCCCATGGCGCCGTGTATCGTTCGATTGCAGTTAGGCAATGGGCGTCGCGCCGAGATCGAGTTGCGTCAGGTGGAGCCGCTGTTGCAACTGATCGCGGCCATGGAGCGGCAGCCATGATGCGCCCGGGTTCGGAGATCACGGTGTATCTGTGCGTGGCGCCGGTGGATGGACGCAAGCAGGCGGCGAGCCTGGCCCTGCTGGTCGAGCAAAGCCTGGGCCACAACGTGTTCGAGCCGGCCTTGTATGTCTTTACGACGCGGCGACGTGATCGCGTGCGGATCTTGTACTGGGAGCGCAATGGCCTCTGCCTGTGGAGCAAGCGGCTGGAGCAACAGCAGTTCGTCTGGCCGCGCTCGGCGCCTGGCGAGACGGTGTTGATGAACGGGCGCACCTTGAACGCGCTGCTGGATGGATTCGATCTGTTCAGTCACGGACACCGTGAGCTCGAGATCCGCCGCGTGGGTTAGCGGTTGAGCGAGCATCGATTGTTTGTTTTCTCGGGTCGATTCTTCCTTCTCATTTGTTTCTTTGAACGCTCCGGCATGCGATACTCCAACGCATGCTGGAGCCCTCCTCGAGCACCGACGCCCAAGCGCAGATCGCGCAGCTCCAGGCATTGCTGTCGGAGCGTGAACGACGTATCCGAGTGTTGGAAGAAGCGCTGCGCCTGATGCGTGTCGAGAAGTACGGCGCGAGTCGCGAGAAGCTCGGCGAAGCACCCGGCCAGCGCGGGTTGTTCAACGAAGCCGAAGCCGCGGTCGAGATTCTGGAAGCCGCCGGCGTGGAAGCGACGTTGATCGCCACGCCGTTGCGCGACGATAAAGCTCCCGCAAAGTCTCCTGGCCGCAAAGCGCTGCCCGCCCATCTGCCACGCATCGAGGTACGGCACGAGCTGCCGGCAATCGAGCGTGTTTGCGGCTGTGGCGCGGCCCTCCAGGAGATCGGCGCGGAGACCTCCGAGCAGCTGGACATCATCCCGGCGAAGATCCACGTCATCCGCCACGTGCGACCGAAGTATGCGTGCGCCCACTGCCATGTCGGCGTGAAGATCGCGCCGGTGCCGGCGCAGATTCTGCCTCGGAGCAACGTGTCGTCCCGATTTCTGGCTCACCTGATCACCTCGAAGTTCGTCGATGGATTGCCGTTCTATCGACTGCAGACGGTGCTGGCGCGCCATGAGGTGGCGATGCCTCGCGGCACGCAGGCGGCGGTGACGATCAATGCGCACGCGCCGGTCGTGCCACTATTGAACTTGATGGATGAGCGGATGCGAGCCTCCGGCTACATTCGCATCGACGAAACGCCAGTACAGGTGTTGAAGAGCGAAGCCAACGGCACGCAACAATGGATGTGGGTCAGAGTCGCCGGCCCACCCGGACAACGATTGATCCTGTTTGATCATGATCCGAGCCGAAGCGCACAAGTGGCGGCGCGCTTGCTGGAGAGCGCGTCTGGCTATGTCCAAAGCGATGGCTACGCGGCGTACGACGCCGTAGCAGCCTCGTCACAACTGACGCACGTCGGCTGTTTTGCTCACGCGCGGCGTCGTTTCTTCGAAGCCGTGCAGGCGCTGCCCCGATCGGAGCAGAAGAGGAACACCGCCGCGCACGAGATCGTTCGTCGCATCGATGCGCTGTACGCGATCGAGCGCGAGATCAAGCATCTCTCCGACGAGGAGCGGCGTCACGCACGACAAACGCGCGCGGCCCCGCTACTCGATGCGTTACATACATTCACGAAGTCGCTGCAAGGCCAGACGCTGACCTCGGGCAAGCTCGGCGAGGCGCTCGCGTATCTCCACAAACAATGGGCCAAGTTGATTCGCTATGTCGACGATGGACGCATCGCCATCGACACGAACCTGGCGGAGAACGCGATTCGCCCGTTCGCTCGGGGCAGGCGCGCCTGGCTGTTCGCTGACAGCGTCAAAGGCGCGAAGGCCAGTGCGGCGTTCTTCAGCCTGGTCGAGACCGCCTAGGCCAACGGATTGGAGCCGTATGCCTATCTGTGCCGCCTGTTCGATCGGCTGCCGCACGCCAGGACGGTCGAAGACTTCGAAGCCTTGTTGCCCTTCAGCACATTCGACCTCTCGCCGCAATAACGGGGAAGAATTCGCGCTTACACTCCGGCGCACCCGCCTGCTGATACACGCGATCCTCATCACCCGCAGCAAGTTCTTCGCAAGCTCAGGCACTGGCGAAGCAGCGAACGACGACATCACCGAAGCGATCTTCGTCGCCGACGGCCTCCGCGACGCCGCCCAGCAATGTCACGAAGGGCAGGCGGCCCTCCACGAACGACTAATCGGTGGCGCAGAAGCCATCGAGCGGTTGTGTAGCTCACCGCTCCGCAAGAGGTAACAACTCATGGCGGAGAAGGAAACATACGAAGCACTTCCCGCCGGCCGCTCTCTCGAAGAACTCATCGAAGCGGAGCGCGCCAACCTCATGCAGGTTCAAGGGATGGCCAGGGTTCTGTACGACGTCTTGCTCTACTCCGACGACGATGACGGAACGATGCACGCCGACGTGGCCCACGTCATCGCGAGGTTGATTGCGGAGACGGTCGATGCGCTGGAGAAGATCGTAAGGCGCTTCAAGGCCGGCGAGTTCGGCCCGCCGCCCAACGAGCCAGCGGACGACGCTGACTCCGGACGTTCGACGTAGAAGGGCAGGGCGCGCACGTGAGCGACATGCAACCCGCCTCACCGAAGTCGCCGCAGATAAAAAAAGAAAGTCGAGCGTACTTCGCTGCGCTCGGAAAGCGCGTCACGCAACTGCGCAAGTCACGAGGTATGACGCAAGCGGAGCTCGCTCGCGCGCTCGGTGTTTCTCAGCAGGCGGTGTTTGCTTACGAAATCGGGGACAGGCGAATTTCCGTCCTCATTCTCGAACGGCTCGCGAGGCTGTTCCGCCTCAACATCGACCAGTTCCTCGGCTTCGCTCCAGAGCAGCCGGTCAGGAAGCGCCGGCTTTCGCCGAGAGCGATGCGACACGCCGAGCGCCTGCAGGCGCTATCTAAAACGCAGCAGCGCTTCGTCGTCCGGATCCTCGACGTGCTCGAGGAGCACAATAAGAACAGCGGTAAGGCCGGCGCTGCGCCGCAGGCGCGGCACTAACCAAAGCTGATCTGGTGGGGTCGAAGTTTGCGCAGATCGCGCGGAAACGCCAAACACCCCGCCCGCACCCCAAGCAGAATCCCGCCGGAACCCCGGCTTCAACGCGCGAAAAATCTTGAATGTTTTGAATGGTCGGGGTGACTCGATTTGTCGTGTACCTGCGGTCCCGCTCGATGCCCGGCTCAAATAGCGGGGCGACTTCCCGACGGCCTGCTTTGGTAGGGCGCCTGATGAAGGAGTTATTTTGAGTTTGGCGGGGAATCAGCGGTTGCGCTCTCTCATTTTCCGGATAAGCGATCGCAGACTCCGCGTAATTACTACCACAGTCCGTGAATTTTCCGGAGCCGTTCGCCCCATGGCATCCATCAGAACACGTGGCAGTCGGGGGACTCGACTGCGCTTGTAATGGGAGTTAGCTTGTGCGGGTGTATACATACGCCTCCCTGATAATGGGTTTCCCAGACACATGCGCGATTATCGTATCCACCTTCTCAGCCAAATTATATTTTCCCCAAGCGGAGAGTAGGCGGCACTCCAACATCTCTTTGTAATTTGGAGCGGGCACACTTGGACCTAGAGCCTTGGGTAGATTGTTCTCCAACGATGGAAAGAACCAAAGATCTCCCTGAAACTCTGGGATAACGCCACCAAAGCCGCGGTAGAGCCATTCTGGTGGGTCCCAAGCCATCGCGTGAAGCTCCCCAAACACCGCAACAACTTTGTCTCGGTTTCTCGCGAGCGCCTCGCACTGGCCAAAGTCTATCGGCTCCCGGTTCGCGACCAATATGACTGGCAGATCCAAATCGGGACAAACTGCATGCAGTAGTCTTAGTCGGTCGGTATCAAGTCTGGGAGATACCTGCAGCGTTGACTTGGCCCATGCCTTCCACGCTGTCGGACTAGCAAGGGTAACAGCCTCCTGCCGACGCAAGTCTAGAGGCCGCTGTGCGAGGGCGATTCCCGTGAATCTCTCCAGCTTGCCGCAACGCACGCCCCCGTATACCAGGGTCGCCTCGCCATGATGCGTGGCGAGACCCAGCCGACCGACGCAGGAGCCGTCCGGCTCGATAAGCGGAACTAAAGGAGTGCTTGCATGTATAAATAGACGCTGAAGAAGATTCGGGTCTTGGAGGGCGAGCCAATCCTGGGCGGTGACGGCACGTTGCTTCCTCGACCCACTGCGAACCTCAATGGTTACGTCGCTTGCCGGACAGAGCCACGCTACGAGCCGCGCCCAATGTGCAGCGGCGACATCACTATCCAGGTTGTGTTCGGTCATCTGCCATGGTTTTCCCCGCCTTTCTTCCCGCTCTGCTAGTAGTGCACGTCTTTGCTCGGGCTGCAAGCTAGGCGAGAACGCTAAATTGATGGTCAGATCTTGCTCAAACTGCTTTGTTCTCGAATGAAGCTGCTCCATTAGCTTTCTGCAAACATCAGTACGCATGCGGACCGAAATCTGCGTGCCAGGACGAGATAGGCGCTCAAGTGCAAGCGGCTCCCGTAACGTTGGTCGTCCGCGCACCCCAGAATGGAATGAGAGAGCCAAATGGTCTGATGTGTCCGATTCATGACGGGACTGGCGTCGAGTGCTGACCGTCACGCAATCGCCGAGCATAAAGACCGAGAAAAATCCTATTCCAAACTGACCCGCTGCATCGAACTTGAGAGACGCAAGCCCTGGCCACTCGTCTCGGAGCCGATCGCTCTTCCAAAGCGACTGGCCAAAATCCAAAAGAACAGTTGTAAGTACAGTCCGACTCATTCCGATGCCCGTATCAGTCACCTTGAGCCAAAACGATTCTGAGTCACAGGGATCCACAGAGACTATTACTTGGCCTTCACACTCCCCTAGTCCTCCCAGGGCTCGAAGGGCGCGGACAGCATCAATCGCGTTCTGAAGAAGTTCACGCAGTGCCATGGCAGGGTCTTCACCATAAAGCTTCGACCCTCCTAGCATCTCGATCACTCGTGGCACATCGTCGATACGTGCGGCGACGCCAACCGGTTGCCACCCAGCCGCCGGAACATGCCTCGCAAACGTCTCTGGACTTTGGACACCCTGCACCCCCGACACCGCGAATACAGCTCGACGTTCGTCCTGCATCAGTGCGCGGGCTGACCGGAGTTCGGCGTCAATCATCTTGGCACTGTCAAATGCCAACCACCACGCTTCGCGATCATCTATCGAGAAGGGACTTCCGCTAAGATTCAGTTCTCCCTCAGGAGTACTCACCGGCTGTCCTAACTTCGCCTGAAACTTCCAGTGATTTTGAGAAATCCCGTCGGGGCTGCGAAGAGCGAACAGAAACCACGGAGCCCGCTGCTCGTCAATATGTGCCGCGTCAGCCGTCCTAAGCAGAAACGCGACTTTCATCGCATCCACTTGCCATTCCGTAGGCAGAGAGGCAGGTGAAGTAACTATTCGGTCGCAGAACGTATTTGCAACGCGGTGTGGTGACCAATGATGGCTTGACGCAATTTGTCCTATGAGATCGCCGTAATGCTGACGAAGCTCGAAGTTCTCCAGCAAGAAGAGGGGATGATCTGTCCCTGGCGCGCGCCATTCGATGTGGGGCAGCCTGTGCGCTTGCTCCGCATGCAGATGGCGTAACGTCTGAAACAACGCTGACTTTTCGCCTTCCGACCCAGGGATGGGCTCCAATCCGTCGTAGCGCTGCGCGATTAGGTCTCTCCAATAAAGGGACTCTTTGATCTGCGCCAAGCCACCGGGGTAGGCCGCAAGAACATGAGCCGCATCGTGAAGCAGGAACGCGCCGCCGAGCACAAAGGCTTCCGCAGGGTTGATAGGATAGTCGCCACCGGCAATCTGGTCGGCGACACGCCATAGTGCGTCGAGGTGAGTGATGTCATGAACTGTTAGCCCAGGAAGTTCGGCCCCCAAAGTCGCCACCAGCCCCGCGACACGTTCGCGGAACCCTTTGAAGTGAGTCCGAAGATATGTTCTCGCCTCCTCATTGGGCCCTGAGGATGGGCCGAGTGTGCGAACCCAGAGAGGGCCTAGCTCGTAGTTTGTTGTCATGCCGCTCCTCATCTCCGAATAGCGATCATCTTGGTGTTCTCAAGGAGTAGCTTAGTGATCTTGCCCGTGATTTAGAACATTCATAGCGTCCCAGTTCTCGAAAGTGTGGTCTGATCTCGGCTTGTCATCGCGGCCAAGCGTCTCGTCGGCGGCGCGGAATCCGTCATCGCTATGCAGTGATCCTCCCCCGATTTCGTGGACACCCCAAGAAGGTGGACAATACGAGGTCGGAGGATGGAAGTGTCAGAGAAGCAGACGAGAAGGCAGTACAGCGACGAGTACAAGTCCGAGGCGGTGCGCTTGGTCCGAGAGTCCGGCAAGCCGCTGTCGCAGGTCGCGCGTGAGCTGGGAATCAACGACAACATGCTGCATCGTTGGTCGCGGGAAGAGCGTGATGCGCAGGCAGCGGGTAAATCGCGGAGTGAGGTCAAGACCGATCAGGAGGAGCTGGCTCGATTGCGTCGAGAGCTGGCGCGGGTGACCGCGGAACGCGATTTTTTAAAGCGAGCGGCGGCGTTCTTCGCGAAGGACGTGAAATGAAGTTCCGTGCCATCCGGGACAGCATTGGCCGCTTCACCGTGAGCTTGATGTGCGCAGCGCTGGGTGTATCGACATCGGGCTATTACGCTTGGCGGGATCGGCGGCCGAGCCCACGGACGCAGGCCAATGTTCGACTGCTGAATCAAATTCGCGAGGCGCACCAGCGTTCGCGCTGCACGTATGGCAGCCCGCGGATTACACACGAGTTGCGGGCCCAAGGCCATCGAGTCGGTGAGAACCGGGTCGCTGAGCTGATGAGAACGGCACAGATACGCGCCAGGAGCGCTCGCAAGTGGAAAGCCACGACGCAGTCAGCTCACCGCTTGCCAGTGGCCGAGAATACGCTGGGTCGAGCCTTCAGCGTCGCTCAGCCGAACCGCGTGTGGGCTGGAGACATCAGCTACGTGTGGACGGCGCAAGGCTGGTTGTATCTGGCCGTGGTGCTCGATCTGTACTCGCGAGCCGTGATCGGCTGGGCGATGGGCGAACGGCTAACGGCAGAGTTGGCGACACAGGCACTGACGATGGCCCTGTGGCGGCGCAAGCCGCATCGCGGCCTGCTGCATCACTCTGACCGTGGAATCCAATATGCGGCTGGAGATTATCAGCGGCTGCTGGCCACGCACGGCATCGACTGCTCGATGAGCCGCAAGGGCAACTGCTGGGACAATGCGGTGGTCGAAAGCTTCTTTCACACGCTGAAAGTTGAACTCGTGCATCATCGTCGCTATCTCACGCGCGATGAAGCACGCCAGGACATCTTCGAATGGATCGAGGTGTTCTACAATCGGCAACGTCGTCACTCTACACTCGGCTACCGTTCACCGGCCGAGTTCGAGGCGACGGGCAAAGTCGCTTAGCGATGTGTCCGCGATCTCGGGGGAAGATCACAGCCTATCTTCAAGGGTGGCATCGAGTAATGAGGAGACCCTGACACTCCTTATCCCCTCTGGAACGTAGCTTGGTGCCGATCCCTCGTGCTTGGGCTCGCTTGATGGGGCCATCCGTGCGATAGCCATTCCGGCTCTCGACATGCTGGGATCTCCCTCGATTGATCGTCTCGGCTTCACTGAGGAGGCAATGGTGACGGCTGTCAGAGGTCGGTAAGCATACCGATCCGTCCATCCATACGTCCGGGTTTGGCTTGCAAAAAGGGAGAAACGCCGAATTTTCCACAAAACGCAGGATAGGCCTGCGGCGGCTCTTGTTGAACAATGTGGTTCATGGGCACCACACAATTCATCGCCGCACGCTTCTCGCCGGAGACGAAAGCTCGGTTTCGCAATCTCGCGGAACGGCGGCAGATGTCCGAGTCGGCGTTACTGAAGGTGCTCGTTGATTCGGCCGTGCGTGGCGTTGGCGAGGTCGATGCCGACGTTCTGGAGCCCCCGGGGCGTCGATTGCGAGGTGCGCGCACCTCCGTCCGGCTGCATCCGGACGACAAGCTATTGCTGCGCGAGCGGGCGGCGTCTCGGCAGATGGCGGTAGCGACGTATATATCGGTTCTTGTACGTGCCCACTTGCGAAACCTTGCTCCGCTGCCCAAGGCCGAGTTGATGGCGCTTAAACAGTCGGTTGCCGAAGTCAGTGCGATTGGCCGCAACCTCAACCAGCTGACGCGACTGGCTCATCAGGGGGCGGGCGGACCCACCCGTGGGGATCTGCTCGCGATCCTCAAGGTCTGCGAGGCGCTGCGCGATCACACAAAGGATTTGATGAAAGCCAACGCGCGCTCATGGACGAGAGGGGATGAGAATGTTTCGCCTTGATCGCGACGAGCCGCTTTTTGAGATCGCGAGCTACGGACGGGCAGGCCCGGGCCGCCGGCTGTCGCTGGGTCTCATGGAGCAGATCCGTCGAACGGTAACGCGCACGCCCGAAGTGATGGTCAAGGTGTCGGGCGGCAGCGGCTCGAGCTCGAGCCGCGGCGTGGCTGCCCACTTCAACTACATCAGCCGGAAGGGTGATCTGGACATCGAGACCGACGACGGCGAGCGGTTGATCGGCAAGGAGGCAGGTCAGCAACTCATCAGGGATTGGAACTTGGATCTGGACGAGGATCGTCAGCGTCCCGATTTGTTCGCGGTCAATCGGCGAGCCCCGCCCAAGCTCGTGCATAGGATCATCTTCTCCATGCCGGCCGGCACACCGCCGCAGAAGGTGTTCGGGGCGGTCCGCGATTTCGCGCGCGAGGAATTCGGGAGCAAGCACCGATACGCGATGGTGCTGCACACGGACGAGCCGCATCCCCACGTGCATGTCGTGGTGAAGGCGGTCAGTGAGCAAGGCGTGCGGCTCAACATTCGTAAGGAGACGCTGCGGCGTTGGCGGCAGGAGTTTGCCCGTCAACTTCGAGCGCGGGGCGTGGAAGCGAATGCCACAGACCGACGCGTTCGTGGTCAGAGTCGGGCGCCGAAGTTGGATTCCATCTTCAGAGCCGCGCAGAGAGGAGAGTCCTCGCACATGACCGCGCGTGTCCGCGACGTGGTGCGCGAACTGAAGGCCGGCTCCCTGGGTCGATCCGGTGCCGCCAGGCTGCAGCGAACCCGAATGGAGGTTGTGCGAGGGTGGCAGGCGGTGCGAGATCGTCTACTCGCCGAGGGTAAGCATCAGCTCGCCGATCAAGTGTCGAGATTCGTGAGTCAGATGCCGCCGCCGCGCACAGAGAAGCAATGGTTGGCGGCTGAACTGATTGAGCGAGCGCGTCCGTCCCGTACGAGGGACGATCCGTTTGTTCGCTAACGCCTCCACGCGAGGTCGTAGCATGAAATCTGCGACGGTCGCTCGGGTCGTCCCTTACTCAGTTGGCCATTATAGGTGTCGAGGGTCAACTCCGGCCTCTTCCAAGATACTGCGCCGAGTGGACACGGGGATCTTGGCGTAAGCGAGAATCCAGGCGGCCAAACCGTCATCCACGGCGTAAAAATACGCTGCAGGAATCTTTAGGGCTTTGGCCAATTGCTCAGCAACCGCAAACCCTGGCACGTGCACGTTGCGTTCGTATTGGTTGATGCGCGCGCTCGCGACCGATTGGTCCAGGCCAGCATTGATACCCACTTGCGCTTGGCTCAGTCCCGTCCGCAGACGCGCTTCCTTCAGTCTCTTCCCCAGCACTGACGACATCGAGCCTCCACTGTTTCGTGCGAGGCCACTAGGGTCTTGATTCGCAGGATCGTCGCCTACTAAGACTTACTTAGCAGGAGGGTGGGACTCCGCTTTCGCTTCGTGCAGGACGGCATCCCGAAGTGCCGGCCCGACGGTTGTATAAGCCAAGATCCAGGCCGCAAGCTGATCGCTTTCGGCATAGAAGTACGGCGCAGGTATGGACAAGCAGGACGCGATACGTTCGACCGTTCCCAATCCCGGTCGGTGCTTGCCACGTTCGTATTGATTGATCCGAGTGCTGGCTACCGAGGCGTCAATGCCGGCGCGCAAACCGAGCAACGCCTGACTGAGTCCGGCGCGCTGCCGGGCTTCGCGCAACCTCCTCGCAACGACTGATTCCTCTCGCATCCTTCCTGGCCAATCATCCTCTCGGTCCTAAGACTTTCTTAGTTTTCGGTTTGACTGGCTACTAAGACTTACTTAGTATCAGGTCATCGCTACTAAGACTTCCTTAGTTGTGGTGACGGCGGATCGTGATTGGCGGCGTGCCGCCGCCCAGACAGGAGGTTCGACCATGTTGGTCCTGATGAGACGGGCGGGAGAGACCCTGATGATCGGCGACGACATCAGGGTAACCATCCTTGGCGTGAAAGGCGCTCAGGTGCGTATTGGTGTCGGCGCACCCAAGAAGGTGCGGGTCTACCGGGAAGAGATTTTCGAGCGGGTCAAGCTCGAAGAAGCGAACGCCGAAAGGGATGGGCTTTCTGCCGAGACTCCCGGTTGCGAGGCAAAGGATCCGGAACTCGGTGCCGGTGGAGTCGTTCCGTGAGCCGGTCAGCGGAAACGCCGTTTGTTCGCGCAGTCAAACGGGCGTTTGCGGACGCTTTGCTGGCGGAAATAGGTCGCACCCAATTGCGTCGCAACGAGACCGCCACATCGGGCCACGTCAGCCGCTCTTACCTGCAATATCTGCTCAAGGCGCAGCGTCACGCGACCATTGGGACGGTGATATCGCTGGCAGAAGGGTTGGGCGTGCGGCCCGAGGATCTGATGGCGAGGGTCATGGAGCACCTCTGCCGCATCCGTGGCCACATCACGCCTCCCAGAGACGGCGTCGGCTCCAGCGTTCACGACGACGGGGCAGTTATGAACGCAGCCCGGGGCGACGGCGAGCAAAAGGCACCAAGCACGTGACAGCGCACGCAAGCAGCAGCAGAACGCCACCGCCGCTCCGCTGCCGACCAACCTAATTCAGCCGATTTTTCGGAGTAACAAGATGGAACAACAACCGGGGGACCAAATGAGCGTCACTGAGGCCACGGCGCTGCCGGAAAGCGCGGTCATCGTCGACGCAGTGAAAAAGCTAAGTGCCACGGTCGTAGATATCGACCAAGTTGCTAGCTATCTCATCACGGGCATGAACGCGCTCCGGTTTGGGGATGGGGACGGCGCAGCCATAATTGACGATGCTCTGGTGGTGATGGGCGACGCATATTGTAAGTTGATCGATGATGTTTGTTCGGACATCAGAACAGTCCTCGATGAAATGGATCCGGCCGACGCGGAGAGGCGTCGCGAGTTGCGCAAAATGAGATTGCCATGAGCGCACGCAAGGGCAAGGCCAATGCGCGGCGGAAAGGCGCATCGTTGAAGACCCTCAATCCCATCCTCCACGAACTGGGCATGGCGAGAGCGACGGCGCACTCCGTGGAACGTTCCGCCATTCATGGACTCATTGAGATCGGCTGCGCTGCCGATGGGGCAGCGGCGGTTGTCGCTTGCATCGATCGAGCCCTCGACCTGCTCGACCAAGTTGAGTGGCGCGCCGTGAAACAGCGATCAGCTGGCGAGCGGCGTGCGGGTCACGCAGGGCCGCTTAGCCGAGATTCGGTTCAGACGGCTGTTCGGGGTGAGTAACATGCCTGTGCCTGAGTTGTCATGAGCGCGGCCAAGGACGCCAAGGGCAGGCCGAGACGCAGTTCCCACAAGGCGCACAAGCAACTCAAGAGACTACAGGACACCGTCGCCGAGACGGTGAAAAGCCTGATCCTCACGGCGGAGGACCTCGACAAGGTTGACAGATACTTCGCCACGTCCATGGAAGCGCTGCGGCTTTCAGATGACGAATGCATGATGCGCGATGCCTTGGTGGTGATGCACGACGGCTGGGAAAAGCTGCTCGAAACGTCTCGTTACCTTAACCGCGCCATCGATGCACTCGACCCGGACGGCGCGGACGCGCGTCTCAAGGAGCGGCAACAGCGGGGATGAGCGCGCTCGTAAAAGAAAGCATGTTGGATATTCATCCATACCGGTCGCTTTCAGGCAATGTAGCCGCGTCGTGCAATTTCACCGCTTTTTCCGTGAAACTCGCCCCTGACGTTTGCATCGAGATGAGCGACACTCGTACTCGTGACAGTTCGCCTCTAGCTCACGGGAACCACAGTAACGCCCATCATGATCGACTCAAGGATCGAGTCACGCGATTTGCAGCCACCTCAGCTTTCTGCGCATTTATTGGACGAACTCGCGCGCGTTTACGCGCGTGCGGCTGCGAGAGCGTATTTCGCCGAATGTATGCAACGAGAGTTGCAGAATCGAGAGAGCAGCGCCGACTCGATGACCTCGTCAACGGATCCGAAACCGAAGGCAGAGCTTCGAGCATAGGCGGGCGAGCCTAACGATTGAGGAGAGATGCTGTGGTTGCAGTTCGATCCGTCATATCTGCACCCAAGGTCGCGCTTTATGCGCGGTATAGCTCCGATCAGCAGCGCGCCGCGAGCATTGAAGATCAATTTAGAAACTGTCGCCGCAAGGCGGACGCTGAGAACTGGTGTATCGCTGAGACCTACGCCGATGAGGCAATGAGCGGTGCGGATAGTAACCGTCCTCAGTATCAAGCCATGCTCGCGGCTGCGAATCGTCGCGAGTTCGATGTTCTGCTGATAGATGATTTGAGTCGGCTGTCGCGCGATCAAGTTGAAAGCGAGCGCGTCATCCGACGGCTCGAATTTCTAGGAATTCGCATCGTCGCTGTCACGGATGGATACGACTCCGAGACGAAGTCGGCGACACGCAAGATCCAGCGAGGCGTGAAGAATCTCATCAATGAGATGCGACTCGATGAGTTGCGAGAGCAGGTGCATCGTGGGCTCACCGGTCAGGCGATGAAGAATTACTGGTGCGGCGGGCGGCCCTATGGTTACCGTCTCAAGCCAATTCTGGATCCAACCCAGAAAGATGCATATGGAGAGTCCGCGCGAATCGGGACAGTTCTAGAGATCGACAGTGATCAGGCGGCGGTCATCTCTGAAATCTTCGAGAGCTACGCGCGGGGCATATCCTATTTCTCAATCGCGCGTTCGTTAAACGAGCGGGGAGTCGCCAGTCCAGGCTCGACGTGGAAGCGTAAGGTGCGTCGCTGTCGTGGATGGGTGGCCTCTGCTGTTCGGGTGATCCTCCGAAATCCACTCTACACGGGACTCGTTCGTTGGAACGTTTCTCAGTTCGTTCGGGATCCAGACACAGGCAAGCACAAGCGGTGTCGACGCTCGGAAAAGGAGTGGGTGAGGCATCGCGACGAGTCGCTGAGAATCGTTAGCGATGATCTCTTTGAACGAGTGCGCGAAGGAATGGAAAGGCATGCGAGCAATGACAAGCGGCTGAAGTCGGGCGGCAAGTCTAAGTTCTTGCTGAGCGGCCTGCTGTATTGCGCAACCTGCGGAGCTAACTATGTGATGGGCGATGGGTACAAGTATGCGTGCTCCAGTTACTTGCACGGGCGCGCTTGTTCCAACGCGGTTCGCGTTCGACGGGACAAAGCGGAAGCGGTGATCCTTGGCGGGATTCACGAGCAATTGCGCGACCCAGACCGCGTCACTTTGATGGTCGCCGAAATGCAGAAACATCTCACGCAGCTGTTACGAGAGCACGCCGCGCGATCCCACGAAGCCCCGCAGGAGTTGAAAGAGCTTGAAGCGAGGCTTGATCGGCTTCGGCGGCGTCTGAAGGACGGCGACCCGGACATGACTACGGATGAACTCCAAGCCGCGATTGAGCGGGCGGAGGCAAAGCACCGGCAGCTGCAGCGCGGACTTCAGGGAGGAGATGTTGGTCGCGTGCTTGAGGCGGTTCCACGTGCAGCGGAACTGTGCGACGAGCGGATCACACTTGGCCTGTCTGGGGATGCCAAGGCTTCCGAAGAGGCGCGACTCGTTCTACGAGAACTGATTCCGGATCGGATTCGGCTTTCGCCCAAACCCGACGGAAGTCTGTGGGCGCACTCTGCGATACATCCAGCGGCGCTATTGCTAGCCGCAGGATATCGTGGTCGGGGTGACAGGATTTGAACCTGCGACCTATACGTCCCGAACGTAGCGCTCTACCAGGCTGAGCTACACCCCGAAGAAGGACTCGAACGAAGCGGAAGGGCCATCTCCGATCGGCTCCAGCCGACTCGGCCAGACGCCGACTCAGCCTATCGCCGATCCAGCAGGTCAGTACGACCGCCCCACCGAAAACTCCGCCAGCTCGCGCAACGCCTGCTTGTACGGCGACTCTGGCAATACACCGATTGCCTCGATGGCGAGAGAGGCCTCCTGCCGCGCGAGCCGCGCAGTGTACGCAAGGCCCCCAGTAGATTCAATTGCGGCGGTGATCTCGGTGAGGCGGTCGATGCTGCCTTCCTCGATGCTGTGGCGGATGAGGGAGCGCTGTTCCTCGGTCCCGGTGCGCAGGGCATATATAAGAGGAAGGGTGGGCTTGCCCTCGGCGAGGTCGTCGCCCAGATTTTTGCCGAGGTCGGCGCTGTTTGACTGGTAATCCAGTACATCGTCGATAAGTTGGAAGGCGGTGCCCAGATGGCGGCCGTAGGCGGCCATCGAGGCTTCCACCTCGGCGGAGGCGCCGGACAGGATGGCCGCGATTTGCGAGCCGGCCTCGAACAGCTTCGCCGTCTTCCGATAAATGACCTCGAAATACCGATCCTCGGTCGTGTCCGGGTCGTTCGCGTTCAGCAGCTGCAGCACCTCGCCCTCGGCGATCTTGTTGGTGGCGCCAGCCATCACGTCCATGATCCGCATGCTTTCCAGCGACACCATCATCTCGAACGAGCGCGAGTAGACGTAATCGCCCACCAGCACGCTCGCCTCGTTGCCCCACACCTCGTTCGCCGTGTCGCGACCACGGCGCATTTTTGAGCCGTCGACCACGTCGTCGTGGAGCAGGGTGGCGGTGTGGATGAATTCGATGATCGCCGCGGCCTCCGAGTGCCGCTGGCCCTGATAGCCGCAGGCACGAGCGACCATCACCACCAGCAGGGGCCGAAGGCGTTTGCCGCCGCTGCCGACGATGTATTCGGCGATCTGGTTCACCAGCACGACATCGCTGGCGAGGCGTTTGCGGATGACCGCATCGACCTGTCGCAGGTCGTCTTCGACCAGCGCTTTGACGGACTCGAAGCTCATGGATTCCAAGGAGAAAACAGCGAGTGCGAATGGTAGCCCATCGGGGGCGAAAGCTGTCGCATGTCAGAGACTTCGTTCGCTTCGCAAGCTGGAGAAATCCACGAAAACTTTCGTTCGGGACGAGCAGGCGGATGCCCGAGCGCGATCCAACAACTCTTTGAGATCGAGGTAAACAACGAAATGTAGTAGACTCGATCAGGTAAGTCATTGGCGGACAAGAATTTCCAGCGCGAATGACTGTTCAAAGGATCACGGAACCGAGCCCCAGAATCCACAACGAGAAGTTGTAATTGGGCCTGCTGCTCCGTACACTTCACGCCCTTTTCAGCCGGGGTGTCTCCCGGCCCCCGGAGCTTTGCAAGGTCATGTACGCCGTCATTTCCACGGGTGGTAAGCAGTATCGCGTGAGCGAAGGCCAGGTGCTGCGCGTCGAGAAGCTGGAAGCCGAAGCCGGCGCCGATGTCGAGTTCGACAAGGTGCTGCTGGTCGGCTCGGGCGATCAGGTCAAGATCGGCTCGCCGTTTTTGAGCGGCGGCAAGGTCACCGCGACCGTGCAGAGCCACGGCAAGGGCGACAAGAAAGTCATCGTCAAATTCCGTCGCCGCAAGCACTACCTGCGCCAGGGCACGCATCGCCAGCCCTTCACGGAAGTGAAGGTCACCGGCATCGTCGGCGGCTAACCTCATTCATTGATTTCGGAGAGCACACGCCATGGCACATAAAAAGGCAGGCGGCAGTACCAAGAACGGCCGCGAATCGGAAAGCAAACGACTCGGCATCAAGAAGTTTGGTGGCGAGCGCGTGATTCCGGGCAACATCATCGTCCGTCAGCGCGGCACGCAGTATCGCGCCGGCGACAACGTCGGTTGCGGCACGGATTACACCCTGTTCGCGACGGCCGAAGGCCGCGTGGTGTTCCGCAAGCGCGGGCTCGAGCAGAAGACTTTCGTGAGCGTCGTCAGCGAGTAATCGCTCTCGCGCTCTACGCAGATCGAAGGAGCCCCGGCCCGCGCGCCGGGGCTCTTTTTTTCGGGCTCCGCGATACCCAAACTAGCGTTGCTCATTCAGCGCCAACTCACACTCAACCACCATGCGTTTCGTCGACGAAGCCACCATCAAAGTTCAAGCCGGCAACGGCGGCCGCGGGGCCGTGAGCTTTCGTCGCGAGAAGTTCATCCCGTTCGGCGGCCCGGACGGCGGTGACGGCGGCAAGGGCGCGGACATCTATCTGGTGGGCAAAGCGGGCATCAATACGCTCGCCGACTTCCGCTACAACCGCAGCTTCCGCGCCCAGCATGGCACGGCCGGCTCGGGCAACGACTGCACCGGCGCAGGCGGCACGGACCTCGTGGTTGAGGTGCCGATTGGCACGTCGGTCGTCGATGTCGAGACCGAAGAGGAGCTGGGCGACATCACCGAGGCGGGGCAGCGTCTGTTGGTGGCCAAGGGCGGCAAGGGCGGCTGGGGGAATACGCGCTTCAAGAGCAGCACCAATCGCACGCCGCGCAAGGCCATGCCGGGGCTGCCGGGCGAGAAGCGGGATCTGCGGCTCGAATTGAAGGTGATGGCCGATATCGGCCTGCTCGGTCTGCCCAACGCCGGTAAATCGACGCTCATCCGCGCGGTCTCGGCGGCGAAGCCGAAAGTGGCGGACTATCCGTTCACCACGCTCCACCCGAACCTGGGCGTCGTGCGGGTCGGCGTTCACCGCAGCTTCGTGATGGCGGACATCCCGGGTCTGATCGAAGGCGCCGCCGAAGGCGCCGGGCTCGGCATTCAGTTCCTGAAGCACCTTCAGCGTACGCGCGTGTTGCTGCACCTCATCGATGTGTCGCCGCCGGATCCGGACGCCGATCCGGTGAAGGATGCGCGCGCGATCGTGGCGGAATTGAAGAAGTTCAGCGCGGACCTGGCGGCGAAAGAGCGCTGGTTGGTGCTGAACAAAGTGGACCTGCTGCCGCCGGATGAGGCGGACAAGCTCTGCAAGGACATCGTGCGCCGGCTGCGCTGGAAGGGGCCGGTGTTTCGGATCTCGGGCCTTGCGCGTCAGGGCACCGAGGAGCTGTGCGAGACCATCATGCGGCGGCTGGAGGAGATCGACGCGCCGCGCGAGACCGAAGCCGTCTGAGGCACACCAACTGACCCCACCAAATGAAAAAGCCGGGCTTGAAGCCCGGCTTTTTCGCATTCACGAGGCGTGCAGGCGGCGGATTTAGCCGACCGACAGCTCCTTCACGCGGGCATTCAAGGCGCTCTTGTGGCGGGAGGCCTTGTTGCGATGGATCAGGCCCTTGTTCACGGCCGAGTCGATGATCGGGCCGGCGGCCTTCAGCTTGGCGACGGCGGTTTCCTTGTCGCCGGCTTCCACTGCGTTCACCACGCTCTTGATGGCGGTGCGCAGCTTCGAGCGGCCGGCCATGTTACGCGCACGGCGTTTGACGGTCTGGCGAGCGCGCTTTTCGGCGGACTTGATATTGGCCACGGTCGTGAAGGCTCCAAAAAATAGGCCGCGAATTCTGCCGATCACACCGCCGTAAGGCAAGGGCAAAGTGGGTATTTGCCAGGAATTTTCGCCAGGTTTCGGCCGATGCCGGCTTCGAAGGCGCGAATTCGTAAGGCGTCGGCTCGCAAGGGATCGCCGGGACGCGCTGTACGCGGTGGCGCCGCGCATTCGAAATGCGCCGGTCTCCTGCCGAACCAGCAGCGCGCCAAGAGTGGCCGGGGCGAAGACAAGCCAGCCGACGCGCACTGGCGCCGGGGCAGGCGAGCAACTTGCCTGCATTCCGCCACATTCCTCCGCAACCATCCTGGACGGCTGTCCCGAAGTGCCTGAGCACGTCGTCCGCTTCTTCACTACCATTGCCGCCCCATGTTCCGCCCAACCACCACCACCTTCGAGCCCGGCCAGTCATGAGCCGCGGCTTCTTTCGCAGCACCGCCATCGTCGGAATGACCACGCTGCTGTCGCGGATCACGGGGCTGATCCGCGACATCGTGCAGATCTACATGATCCCTTCGGTGTTTCTGGAGGTGTACGTCCTTGCCAATCAGATCCCCAATCTGTTGCGGCGGTTGTTCGCCGAAGGCGCGTTCTCGCAGGCCTTCGTGCCGGTGGTGGCGGAGTACAAGACCAAGCGCACCAAAGAGGACGTGCGCGAGCTGGTCGACTCCGTGGCCGGCACGTTGGGCGGCTTCCTTGCAATCGTCTCGCTCGTGGGCGTGATCGCCGCGCCGGTGGTCGTCACGATCTTCGCGCCGGGGTTCACCACGAAGGAGGTCGGGCAGTTCGACCTCGCCGTGGAGATGCTTCGCTGGACCTTCCCTTACCTGCTGTTCGTCTCGCTGACCGCGCTCGCCGGCGGCGTGCTCAACAGTTATCAGCAGTTCGCGCTGCCGGCGTTCACCTCGGTGGTGCTGAACCTCGTGCTGATCGTGTTCGCAGGGCTCGTGTCGCCGTATTTCGAGCAACCGGCCATGGCGCTCGCCGTAGGTGTGTTCGTCGGCGGTCTGTTGCAGGTCTTCATCCAGTTGCCGGCGTTGATCAAGCTCGGGGTGATCCGCCGCCCGCATTGGAATCTGCAGCACGAGGCCGTGCGCCGGATCGCAAAGCTCATGGGGCCGGCGATCATCGGCTCATCGATGGGGCAGTTGAGCATCATGATCAGCACGGGCATCGCCTCCCTGCTCGCCGACGGCAGCATGGCCTGGCTGTATTACGCGGACCGGCTGGTCGAATTCCCGCTCGGCGTATTCAGCATTGCGCTTGCGACCGTGATCCTGCCGAGCCTGTCGTCACAGCACGCCAAGGAATCGCCGGATGAGTTCTCGGCGACGCTCGCCTGGGCCGTGCGCCTGGTGTGTCTCATCGTGATTCCCGCGTCAGTGGCGTTGTTTGCGATGTCCGGGCCGCTCACCGTCGCGCTTCTGCACTATGGCGAGTATCGGGACATCGACGTCGAAATGACACGCATGGCGCTGATGGCGTTTTCGCTCGCGCTGTTGGGCTGGAGCATGATCAAGGTGCTCGCGACCGGTTACTACGCCCAGCAGAACACCAAGGCGCCGGTGAAGATTGCGATGCGCGCGCTCGGCGTCACCATGGCCCTGAACGCCGTCGTGGTGCTCGGCCTGTGGCTCACGGATCATCTGAAGACGCCCGGTGCGCACACCTTGCTCGCGCTCACCAACGGGGTGGGCGCCATCATGAATGCAGCGTTCCTTTATCTGGGGCTGTTGCGCTCTCAGGTGCTGCGGCGGGGTCAGGCCCTGCGGGGCCTGCTGATCAGGATCGTCGTGGCGAGCGCGCTCATGGCCGCATTCCTGTGGTGGTTCGGTGGGGACATCGGAACGTGGCTTGCCACCGGGAAGATCGAGCGCATCGTCTGGCTGGCGGGCCTGGTGGCGGGCGGAATCGCCATTTATTTCGGGGCCTTGTGGGCAATGGGCGTACGCGCCGGCCAGTTCCGACTGCAGCCGCCCGCGACTTCCCTATAATGCAGGGCTTCCGGTGGACGATCTCACCCTAATCTTTGGACTGGTGGAGCACGAGGGCCGCGGTGGAGCTCATTCGGGGCCTGTATAACCTGCGTGCGCGGCAGCGCGGTTGCGTGCTGACGATCGGGGCATTCGACGGCATCCACCTGGGTCATCAGGAGATGATCCGCGTGCTGCGCGAACGGGCGGCACAGCACGGACTGCCGGCGGCGCTGTTGTCGTTCGAGCCGACGCCGCGCGAGTTTTTCGCCAAGGGCGCGCCGCCGGCCCGGTTGACCCGCTTTCGAGAGAAGTTCGAAGCGCTCGAGCGCTACGGGGTCGATCGTTTCGTCTGTCTGCGGTTCGACGATCGCATGCGCTGCCTCGGCCGCGAGGAGTTCGTGCACGAGGTACTGGTAAAAGCGCTCGGCGTCCGCCACATCGTGGTAGGGCATGACTTCCGGTTCGGCCGCAACAACCAGGGCGATGTCGGCTGCCTGCGCACGCTCGGTACGGCGGCGGGGTTCGAGGTGACCGAAGTGCCGCCGTTCGAGGTCGATGGCGAGCGCGTCAGCAGCTCCTCGATCCGTGAGGCGCTGGCCGTGGGTGACATGGCGCGCGCGGCGAAATTGCTGGGCCGTCCGTATCGGATGACCGGTAAGGTGATTCATGGCGAGAAGCTCGGGCGCAAGCTCGGCTTCCCCACGGCGAATCTGAGATTGCACCGGCGCGCCACGCCGCTCGCCGGAATATTTGCAATTCGCGTGTCGGGCGGCGCGCTGAAGGATGCGCCAGGGGTTGCAAACCTCGGCACGCGACCGGCGGTGAACGGCAAGGAGCTGTTGCTCGAAGCGCACGTGTTTGACTTCGCGGGCGACTTGTATCGCCAGTGGCTGCACGTGGATTTCATCGCCTACCTGCGCGAGGAGCGCTGGTTCGCCGACATGGACGCACTGATCGAGCAGATGAATCGGGACGCCGCGCAAGCGCGCGAGATATTGGCTTCGTGAATTGAGTATGGACTATAAGCACACCATCAACCTGCCCCAGACCGACTTCCCGATGAAGGCGGATCTGGCCCGTCGCGAGCCGGACACTCTCAAGCGTTGGGAGGAAAGCCAGACGTACGCGAAGCTGCGCGAGATCGCGAAGGGGCGGCCGAAGTTCATTCTCCAGGACGGCCCGCCGTACGCGAACGGCGCGATTCACCTCGGCCATGCCATCAACAAGGTGTTGAAGGACATCGTCGTCAAGTCGCGCTCGATGGATGGCTTCGATGCGCCTTATGTGCCGGGCTGGGATTGTCACGGCCTGCCGATCGAGCACCAGATCGAAAAGACCCGAGGCAAGGAAGTGAAGGCGCTTGCGCCTCGCGAATTCCGTCAGGCGTGCCGCGAGTACGCGATGTCACAAATCAATGGCCAGCGCGAGGACTTCAAGCGTCTGGGTGTCATGGGCGATTGGGATCGTCCGTACATCACCATGGCGCCGAAGTACGAGGCCGAGCAGTTGCGCGCGTTCGCGCAGATCCTGCGCAACGGCCATGTCTATAAAGGCTTGAAGCCGGTGCACTGGTGTCTGGACTGCCGCTCGGCGCTCGCCGAGGCGGAAGTCGAGTACGAGGACAAGGTGTCGCCCGCGCTCGATGTGCGCTTTGCGGTGAAGGATCCTCAGGATCTCGCGAAGCGCTTCGGCGTGTCCGCGTTGAAGTCGCCCGCCAGCGTGATCATCTGGACCACGACGCCCTGGACGCTGCCTGCCAACCAGGCCGTGGCACTCGGTCCCGAGTTCCGTTATTCGCTGGTGGACACCGGCAGCGAATTGCTGATCCTCGCAAGCTCGCTGGTCGAGCCGGTGCTCAAGCGCGCCGGCGTGGAAACATCGACGCGCATCGCGGAAGTCGAAGGCGCGAAGCTCGAAGGGCTGAAGTTGCAACATCCGTTCTACGAGCGGGTGGTGCCGGTGATCCTGGGCGATCACGTCACGATCGAGGATGGCACCGGCGCCGTGCACACCGCGCCCGGCCACGGCGTGGAAGACTTCGAGATCGGTCAGAAGTACAAGCTCGAGGTCTACAACCCCGTGGGTAGCGACGGCCGCTTCGTCACTGGCACGCCGTTGTTCGAAGGCGAGCGCGTGTTCGATGCGAACAAGCATGTGAGCGAGGTGCTCAAAGAGCGCGGCACGCTCTTGCATGAGACCAAGCTCACCCACCGCTATGCCCATTGCTGGCGTCACAAGACGCCGGTGATCTATCGCGCGACCGCGCAATGGTTCATCAGCATGGAGCAGGCGGGTCTGCGCAAAGGCGCGCTGCGCGAGATCGCCAAGGTGAAGTGGGTGCCCGGCTGGGGTGAAAATCGCATCGCCAGCATGATGGCCGAGCGACCCGATTGGTGTATCTCACGCCAGCGCGTGTGGGGCGTGCCGCTGCCGTTGTTTACTCACAAAGCGACGGGCGAGCTGCATCCGCGCACTGTCGAGCTGATCGAAGCGGTCGCAAGGCTCGTGGAAGAGGGCGGCATCGATGCGTGGTTCGATCTCGATCCGGCGGAGTTGCTCAGCCAGGAAGCGAGCGAGTACGAGAAGGTCAACGACATCATGGATGTCTGGTTCGACTCGGGGTCGGCGCATCACTGCGTGCCGCAGATGCATGAGGATGTCACCGCGCCTGCGGATTTGTATCTCGAAGGCTCGGACCAGCATCGTGGCTGGTTCCACAGCTCGCTGCTCACCTCGGTCGCTCAACACGATCGCGCGCCGTACAAGGCGGTGCTGACGCACGGCTTTACGATCGATGAGAAGGGACGAAAGATGTCCAAGTCCCTGGGCAACGTCGTGGTCCCGCAGAAAGTCATCGGCACGCTCGGCGCCGATGTGCTGCGCCTGTGGATCGCAGCGACCGACTACGCCAACGAAATGGCGCTCTCGGATGAGATATTGAAGCGCGTCGCGGAGTCCTATCGGCGCATTCGCAACACCGCGCGCTTCCTGCTCGGCAATCTCGATGGCTTCGACCCGGCGACCGATAAAGTGCCGGCGTCGGAGATGGTCGAAGTCGATCGCTGGGCGGTGTGGCGCACTCAGCAACTGCAGGAAGAGGTGATCGCGGCGTATCGCAGCTATCAGTTCCACCTCATCTATCAGAAGGTGCACAACTTCTGCAGCGTCGATCTGGGTGGCTTCTATCTGGATATCACCAAGGATCGCGTCTACACCACCGGCAAGAAGAGTCTGCCACGCCGCTCGGCGCAGACGGCGATGTTTTATATCGCCGAAGCGCTGGTGCGTTGGCTGGCGCCGATTCTGTCGTTCACGGCGGAGGAGATCTGGCGTTACATGCCGGGCGCGCGCTCCGAGTCGGTGTTCTTCAATACGTGGGCCGAGCTGCCGAGAGAGATGACGCATCAGCCGTCGATCAACTGGCCGGCGATCCTCAATCTGCGCAGCGCCGTCGCGCGTGAGTTGGAGAAGCTGCGCAATGCGGGCTCGATCGGTGCGCCGCTGGATGCGGAGGTGGATCTCTACCTGAGCTCGTCCTCGCTGTTGAGCGTGCTGCAATCGTTTGGCGAGGAGCTGCGGTTCGTCTTCATCACGTCCGCGGCACGTGTGCATCCGGCGGACACTCGTCCCGCGGACGCGGTGGCGGCGGAGGAAGCGGAAGGCAACGGCGCCTGGATCGTGGTCAAGCCGACCACGTCGGTGAAGTGCGTGCGCTGCTGGCACAAGCGTCCCGATGTCGGTCACGATGCACGGCATCCGGAGCTGTGCGGCCGCTGCGTGACCAACGTGGAAGGCCCGGGCGAACAGCGGCGGTTTACCTGAGGTTGATGCAATGACCAACCCCCTGGCGAAAGTTTGGTTCACGCCCACGCGCGGCGGCAGCAACTGGCTTTGGCTGTCCTTTTTCGTGGTGATCCTCGATCAGGCGACCAAAGCCTTGGTCATCAGCACCGTGAAGTTTCAGGACAGTATCGCGTTGCTGCCCATTCTCGATATCGTCTATCTGGAGAATACAGGCGCGGCGTTCAGTATTCTGGCGCAGGCCTCGGGATGGCAGCGCTGGTTCTTCATTGCGCTCGCGGTAGTGGTGAGCGTGACGTTGATGATCTGGCTGCGGCGCATCCGCTCGGATCAAACCATCCTCGCGATCGGCTTGTCGCTGGTGCTGGGGGGCGCGCTCGGCAACGTGATCGATCGGGTGATGCACGGCTACGTGGTCGACTTCATCTACTTCAACTGGCGCACCTGGGACTTTCCGGCGTTCAACATCGCCGATACGGCCATCTCCATCGGCGCCGCCTGTCTGCTGATCGATGCCTTCCTCGAAAGCGGCCAGGATCGCCGCCCCGCCGACGGCACGACTCCGAGCAAGTGACCATGCAAATCCTCCTCGCCAATCCTCGCGGTTTCTGTGCGGGCGTCGATCGGGCCATCGACATCGTCGAGCGCGCGGTGGAGTTGTTTGGCGCGCCCATCTATGTGCGACATGAGGTCGTTCACAATCGTTACGTCGTCGAGCGCTTGCGCAGCCTGGGCGCTGTGTTCGTCGAGGAACTGGACGAAGTGCCGGACGATGCGACCGTGATCTTCAGCGCGCACGGTGTGGCGCGGTCGGTTCAGGAAGAAGCGCGTCGTCGCGATCTGAAGGTATTCGATGCGACCTGTCCGTTGGTCACCAAAGTCCACATGGAGGTGTCGCGCTATGCGCGCGAGGCTCGCGAGGTGATCCTGATCGGGCACGAGGGTCATCCGGAAGTCGAAGGCACGATGGGCCAGTTCGATACTCAGTACGGCGGTCGCATCCTGCTGGTCGAGACACCCGAAGATGTGGAGAGGCTCGAGATCAAAGATCCCTCGCGCCTTGCGTTCGTGACGCAGACGACCTTGTCCGTCGACGATACTCAAAGAGTGGTCGATGCCTTGCGCGCCCGCTTCCCGACGCTTACGACGCCGCGCAAAGAAGATATCTGTTATGCCACGCAGAACCGGCAGGATGCGGTGAAGCGGCTCGTCGAACGCTGCGACATCATCCTGGTGGTCGGCTCACCCTCCAGCTCCAATTCGAATCGCCTGCGAGAGATCGCTGAGAAGGCCGGCATCCCTGGCTATCTGATCGACGGTCCCGAGGATATGAAGCGCGAATGGTTCGATGGCAAGCGCGTGGTCGGCGTGACGGCCGGCGCCTCAGCGCCCGAAGTGCTGGTCGAGCGCGTCGTCGCGAAACTCAAAGATTGGGGCGGACAGGCGCCGGAGAGTTTGCAAGGCCAGGTCGAGAACGTCGTTTTCAGCCTGCCCCGCGAGCTTCGCGTGCCGCTTCCGCGTGCTGAGGCGCGCGCAGGGACACTACAAAAATAACAATCGATGCGTCGATTGCTGAGAGCCGCGCTCTGATGCTCGCGAGCAATCGGCATGCTAACATCTGCGCTCCAATGAGTCCTTGGCCGATTGCACGGATATAGGGTGGCCCTAGCACCCCAGCTCATTCGGGCCCTGCCCGGTCTTCCACTCAAGCGCATGTTATGGAGCCTCGTACGTCGTCGAGAGTTCCACTATGAGACTGTCACGCCGCGAGGCTGGCGCATCAGCGGCCACACACGCGACTGGATCCAACGCACGCTCTACTACTTCGGATTGTGGGAGCCCAACCTCACTGCGTGGATCGAAAGCAGGCTGAAGCGCGGCGACGCGTTCATCGATGTCGGCGCAAACGTCGGATACTTCACGCTGCTCGCGTCTCGCTGCGTCGGAACGGATGGAAACGTGGTGGCGATCGAAGCGATGCCCGCGATATGCGAGCATCTGGCCAGACACGTTCGCGATAACGGAATCAGCAACACACGCGTGGTGAACAAGGCTGCGGTCGGCCCGGACGCGCCGAGCGAAGTCCGCTTGTTCTGGGGAGAGGCCGGCAATCTCGGATCTACGGGGATGTTGCAGCAGGACAGCGCTTCGCCTTCCATTTGCGTTCCGGCCAGCACACTCGCGGATATTCTCACTGACGCGGAGTGCCGTCGCGCCCGACTGATGAAGGTGATGTCGAAGGCGTGGAGGACGAGGTCATCCGTGGGCTGCAATCGGAAAGCGGACGTTTCAACGACTCGCTGGAGCTCATCGTTGAAGTCGCCTGCGAGCCCGCTCGCGAGCAGCGCCGCACGTGGCTGATGAACCATCTGAACCGGCTGGGCTTCTTCCCGTATGTACTGCCGGAGTCGCACAACTTCCGAGATTACGCGTACCCGAAGCAAACGTTGCCGCGGCCGCGGCGGCTTCGAGAGCCGCTCACACGCATGCACAATGTGATTTTCTCAAGGATCGATGGCGAGACGCTGTAGCCGGCGTATCCGGGAACGATCCTAGTTTCGGATCTCCACTCTCGTCACATACGACGCGGCGCCCGAGCCGGGCGCGGACCAGCTGACGGCGACGACGAAGCTCGCGGGCGTCATGGACGTATCTCGTGAGATCGAGCCGAGGCCGCTGGGCAGCGCCTTCTCCACTTCGTCTTCCCAGCAGGCCGCGATCTGTGCGGCCTGGTCCTGGGGCAGCTTGATCTTCGCGTTCGGGTCGCAGATCACACCCACGGTGGTGGCGAAGCCGTCGCGGCCTTCGCTGGTGTTTCGAATGCGCTCGGCCATCTGTTCAGCGAGCTCGGCGGCGCGCAGCGGCAGGCGGGCGTCCGCGGGGATGTGAGTCTGGTCGGAGTAGAGCGCAGCGATACCGATGATGGCGACAGCCATCACCAACAAGGCGGCAAGCACTTCGACGAAGTTGAAACCGCGCGAGCGATGAACGCTGCGCAGGGTCGGCATTGGTCCTCCCATACAGGAGCCATCATGGCTATCCGCCGGGACAGCGTAAAGGGCGATTGTCACTGTCTCGTCTCGAGACACGTGGCCGACCCACGGCGCTGATGATGACCGCCCTCGCTTCGGTTGGCCCGCGGTGGTCGCAGAAGACGAGCGTGCCGTTCACCACGCCATGATGATGCGGTCTGAACGTGTAGCTGCGCCGGTTCGAGGTGATCGTCCCGCCGCTCCACCGGTGCTGAACGGCAAGCACAGTCTCGTTCGCATCCCGGACGGGCGGCTCGTCCCGATCCGCGTTCTCGAACACCATCCAGCCGTGCTGCCAGTCGATCGTCTGGTGGGTGCAGGTCAGCCCGTCGGTGGAGCGGCAGATGCTCACCGCCTTGTTCCGGGTCAGCGCGGTGCTTCGCGCCAGAAAAATGGCATGGACGAAGCCGTTCACCGCCGCGGTTCGCTGTGAATCTCGCAACAGGGTGTCGAGCGATGGGATGGCCAGTCCCACCGCGATGGCCAGGATGGTCATGGCGATCAGCAGCTCGAACAGGGTGAGGCCCCGGGGCCGGGGATGAAGGGCGTCAGACATGTGCGTTGCCTCGCTTCGACGCCGGCCAACATAGGGGTGTCGGCGTGCCCCGTAACGTCGATTTAGCGGCTTTTTCGCCTGATTTCTCGCCTCCGGCCGGTCGCCGATGTATGCTCGGCCATAGAGTATTTGCCCGGATTTATCAGTGGCGGGTTCTTACGTGAGCTCCGAGTACAGCGCCCAGCATCGCCCCGACGTCGACCCCAGCGCCGACCCCTCCAGCAACCAGGGTACCCCGACCCGAGATCGGATCGCCCAGCAGCTGCATCTGCATGGGCTGAAACCGACGCACCAGCGCGTGCGGGTGGCCGAGATCCTGATGGCGGCGCCCACCCACATGACTGCCGAGCAGATCCTGGCGCAGATCCGCAAGGGCGGCGAGCGCGTCTCCAAGGCCACGGTCTACAACACCCTGAAGGTGCTGGCCCAGCGCGGCCTGGTGCGGCAGATCCACCTGGATCCGGAGCGCTCGGTGTACGACTCGACCATCGTGCCCCACCACCATTTCCACGACCTGGAAACCGGCGAGCTCAAGGACATCGACCCGAACGACATCGCGTTCAGTCGATTCCCGACATTGCCGGAGGGCATGGAGGCCGAAGTGGTGGAGGTGGTAATCCGTCTGCGCCGGAAACGTGCCGCCGACGGCGCCTGAGTCGATGGCGGGCGGCCTGTTCCCCCGCAACTTCTTCCCCTATACTTCGCACCCCCGCCGCACCGGCCCCGCCGGTGCCGCTTCGGCTCATCGGTGCCGACTTAGCTCAGCTGGTAGAGCAACGCATTCGTAATGCGTGGGTCCGCGGTTCGATTCCGCGAGTCGGCACCATTTACTTCGAGCCGTACCAAGGTAGAGCCGCTCGAAGTCCTCGCCAACCGGAGGCCGAAGAACAATGAATCCCCCCGGACCCAATCGCTGGCGGAACGTGTCCCGTTTGATCGTGCTCGCGCTGGCCGCATACGGGGCCTGGTATTTGAGCACCGACACCTGGCGCAAGGTCGCGGTCGACGCCGCGCCGCGCCCGGTGGTGCCGCGCCGGGAGCTGATGCAGGACGAGCAGGCCGTCATCGGCTTGTTCGAGGCCGCGAAGGGCTCGGTCGTGTACATCTCGACCCAAGAGCGCGTCATGGATTTCTGGACGCGCAATGTGATGACGGTGCCGCGTGGCACGGGCTCGGGATTCATCTGGGACGAGCAGGGTCACATCATCACCAACCTGCACGTGGTCCAGGGCAGCAGTCGGGCGATCGTGAAGCTCGCCGACGGTCGCGACTTCGAAGCGACTTTCATCGGCGGCAGCGCGGCTCACGACATCGCGGTGCTGCGAATCCAGGCGCCCGATGCGCCCACGCCGATTCCGGTCGGCACCAGCAACGATGTGCAGGTGGGCCAGAAGGTATTCGCCATCGGCAATCCGTTCGGTCTCGACTGGACCTTGACCACTGGCATCGTGTCCGCGCTCGATCGTTCGCTCGACGGCGAAGACGGCCGCGTCATTCAACATCTCATCCAGACCGATGCGGCGATCAATCCGGGCAATTCGGGCGGGCCGCTGTTGGACAGTTCGGGTCGATTGATTGGCATGAACACCGCCATCTTCAGTCCGTCCGGCGCGAGCGCCGGCATCGGGTTCGCGGTGCCGGTGGACACCATCAATCGCGTCGCGCCGGAGCTGATCGCTACCGGCCGCTATGCGCCGCCGAGCTTGGGGATCGAAGTCGATGAAGTGCTGAGCCGCGCGATCGCGCGCCAGCTCGGCGTCAGCGGTGCAGCCATCCTTCGCGTGCAGCAGGGCGGCACGGGCGATCGTGCGGGCCTGCGCGGCGCCCGCATCGGCCGGCGCAATTCCATCATCCCTGGTGATGTCATCCTCGCGATCGACGGTGAGGAAGTCGACAGCGGTGCACTGCTGTCCGCGCGGCTCGATGATTACAAGCCGGGCGATACCGTGCGCCTGAGAGTCTGGCGCGAAGGCAAGGAGATCGAGCTGACCGCCGAGCTGCAGCAGGGCGACCAGGCGCGTTAAACTTCGGG
Organism: Steroidobacter gossypii; assembly: GCF_016801985.1. Lineage (GTDB taxonomy): Bacteria > Pseudomonadota > Gammaproteobacteria > Steroidobacterales > Steroidobacteraceae > Steroidobacter > Steroidobacter gossypii. The sequence goes on from NZ_JAEVLS010000009.1 coordinate 35,966, forward strand.
CGAACGCCGCGCTTCGCGCGGCGTTTGCGTGATCAGCATCAGGAGCAAGGAGTGTCAGGAGAAACTGCGCAGCCGACGCGGCCTGCGCGTACCAAATCGCAGCGCCGATTGACGCCGGCGCGCATGTTCGCCTATCGGCTGGCCGTGTACCTGGGCGCCTTCATTCTCGAAGTGCTCTGGCGCACCAGTCGCTTGAAGCTCGTCGGCCTGGAGCGTCTGGAAGCCTTGTTGAAAGAACAAGGTGCAGTGGTGCCCGTGTTCTGGCATCAGCATCTGCTCATGGCCGCGCGATTCATGTGCTCCAATCGCATCGAGGGCATGAAGCCTGGCTTCATGATTTCTCCTTCGGTCGATGGCCAGGCGCCGACCATGCTGGCGGAGTTGTACGGCGCGCATGTCGTTCGTGGCTCAGGCTCCTACACCGGCGTGCGGGCGGTGCGCGGCGTTTATACCGCGATCGTGAAGGAGGGCATCTCGCCCACCATCACGCCCGATGGTCCGCGCGGGCCACGTTTCAAGATGAAACCCGGCGCCATCTTCACAGCGCAGATCAGCGGCAAGGCGGTGGTGCCGATCGCCTACGCGGCGAGTCCCGCCAGGCTGTTGAGCACCTGGGATAAGTTCGTCATTCCCTGGCCGTTTGCGCGCCTGCGCATCGCCATCGGCGAGCCTTACTTTCCGCCGAAGCGGATGAGTGACGAAGAGATGGTCGCAGCTCAGGAAGAGCTCGAGCGCCGCCTGCACGAGACGTTCAAGATCGCCGAGCGCGCGCTGGCGGAATAGAAGTGACTGATGACTGGTGACTACTGACTGGTCAGAAGGCGAAATCGTCACCCTCGCGCGGTGCGGTCTCGCTTGAGCGGCGGTTGCTCGCAGTCCTTGTCGACGCAATCTTCCACTTCGATTTGAATGGTCGCGTGCGTGATGCCGAAGCGCTCGGCCAGCAGCGCCTTGGTGTCTTTCAACACCACTGCTTGATCGGCCGAGACGCTCACCAGCGCGTGCATGGTCAGGAGCGTCTCGTGCGGCCCCACCGACCAGGTGTGCACATGATGCACATCTCGAATGGCAGGAATCCGCTGCTCGAGCGTCCGGCGCAACTCGACCTGATCGAGCCACTCCGGCGATCCTTCCATGAGTATGTGCGCCGACCGGCGCACCAGTGAAACGGCGCTTTTCACGATCAGCGCGCACACCAAGAGCGACAGCAAGGGATCGATGGGCAGCCAGCCGGTCCACAAAATCACCAGCGCCGCCACGATCGCCGCCGCCGAGCCCAGCAGATCGCCGAGCACGTGGAGCGCTGCGGCCGAGACGTTCATGTCATCGTGCGCGTGGCCGCGGCTCAACATGGTGAACACGATCAGGTTCACAGCCAGACCGATCGAGCCGATCCAGAGGATCACGCTTGCGTTGACGGGCACGGGATTGAGCAACCGCTCGATGGCTTCGAACGAAATCCACGTGACGATGAACAGCAAGGCGCAACCGTTCACGAATGTCGCCAGCACGCGCAGGCGTTGATAACCGAAGGAACGTTTGGCGTCGGCAGGCCGGGCGGCGATGCGCACAGCGGCCCAGGCGAGCGCCAATGCAGCGGCGTCGGTCAGCATGTGGCCTGCATCGGCGAACAGCGCGAGCGATCTCGCCAGCAGTCCGCCTGCGAACTCGACGAACATGAACAGCGCGGTCAGCGCAAAGGCGATGCCCAGCACCCGGCCGCTGGCGCCGGCGGTATGGTCGTGATCGTGCCCACGGGAAGCGTGCGCGACGGAGCCATGGTCATGGTGATGATCGCCACATGCACCCGCCGAATGGCTGTGGCCTGCGTGATCGTGGGCGAAGTGGGCACCGCTGCCGCCGGCTTCCTGCCGGTGCTCGCCGTGGTGGTGTCCCCCGGCCCGGTGCCGGTGGTCGTTCATGAAGCGAGCATAAGGCGATTGGTTTTCCCCGGCCAGACGTCTCCTCTGATCGGAAGTGGCCGAGGCCGCTTCGACACGTCCGACAAAAGGCGCGACTTTTGCCGGACGACCCACAACCCTGACCCTATAATTTGGGTGCGCATGAAGCTTTCCGTCGTCATTCCGGTCTGTAATGAAGCTGAGAATGTCGGGCCGCTGGCCCGTGAAATAAAGGCCGCCCTGGTCGATCACCAGCCCTTCGAGATCATCTTTGTCGATGACGGCAGCACCGACGGCACGGTCGAGGCCGTTCAGGCCGCCCGCGCCACGGGAATCCCGGAGATCCGGCTGCTCGAGCACTCGCAGCGCTGTGGACAGAGCAGGGCAGTGTGTACCGGCGTGGAGGCGGCGCGCGCCGAATGGGTCGCGACCTTGGACGGCGATGGTCAGAACGATCCGGCAGATATTCCAGCGCTGATCAAAGCGCTCGTCGCCGGCGACGAGTCGCTCAAACTCGTGATGGGCAATCGCACCACACGCAAAGACACGTGGTTGCGCCGGTTTTCTTCACGTGTTGCCAATCGTGTGCGCGGCGGGCTGCTTCGCGACGGCACGCCCGACACCGGCTGTGGCATCAAGCTCATGCATCGAGCCACCTTCATGCGACTGCCCTGGTTCAACCACATGCACCGCTTTTTGCCGGCTTTATATCAACGAGACGGGGCGCGCGTGGTGTCCGTGCCGGTCAGTCATCGGCCGCGTACGCGCGGCGTTTCCAAGTACGGGCTGAACAATCGGCTCTGGGGCGGCATCGTCGATCTGTTCGGCGTGCGCTGGCTGATCCTCCGAAGTCCGCCGCAGACTCGCATCCGGGAAACCCTGCAAGGCGAATGAGTCAAGGATCTGACGGGGGAAGCGTCGGATCGCGTACGGCCTGCGCGGAGCAATGTCGCTGTTTGGCGTCTGGGGTCGAATGAAACACTTGGCACCGCGCTTTCCATCGCATATTTTGCTGTGCCACAATCGGTCGATCGCCACACTGCTATTCATATTCGCTCAGCGTCGAAACGGTTTACGCCGCTTTCGAACCAGATGCAGTGACGGCGCGAGAGTTTCGATTCGGGAGGGTGCCCTGAATGACTGTCTCAGCCTGCTTGGCGAACCAGTCAGCGGCGCCTGGGGTTCGCAAGGATTCCCGGCTCCGCGATAAGAACTGTAACAACGATTCGGGCGCGGCGAACAGAATGGATCGCTGCCCTTCGCTGAGTCCGCAACTACGCGGCTCGGCTTCGACGACTCACTGACGCGCTCCCCAAGTGGCAAGCAACCCGACAGAGCATGCGATGCTGAGTGCACCGAGCGGCGACACGTTGTTCACCGCGCGCCCGCGCCGCAAGTCCAACGCGGGTTTGGACGTACTGCTCACCAAGGCGTCCATCGATTTTCAGAACCTGACCAGCGAGCGCGACGATCCGCTGCTCAAACATAATCTCGAGGCGCTGCGGGAGGCGGCCGGGCTCGACGCCATCGTCATCGCGACCTTCGATGAGGAGCACAAGAGCATCGAGCATGTGGTTGCAGCGAGCGGCCTGTTCGCGACCTTCAATCCCATCGTGTTTCATGGCGAGCCGCTCGAACGCTTGCCATATCTTCGTAACAAGCTCGGTCACCTGCGCATCGTCGAGATCCGCGACACCGCGCATCCGCGGCGTGAGCTGATCGCAGAAGGCGCTCGATTCGCATCGTTGCACATTGGCGCGGCGCTCGTGGTGGGCGTGGCCATTCAAGGGCGCGTTCAGGCGTTTATCGCGCTGTGCTCGACCCTGCCGCGCGATTCCTGGGACGCCAACCTGCACTTGATGCTCAAGCTGCTCGGCTCGAGTTATTCGAGTGGCGTAGAAAGGTTGCGCTACCAAAAACACTTTCATGCGCTGGAAGAGCGCAACGAGCTCGCCCTGCATGGCGCAAACGACGGCTTGTGGGACTTCGAAGTCGACACTCAGAAGACTTGGTTCTCGCCGCGTTGGAAGGCCATGCTCGGTTACACGGACGATGACGTCGAGCCGCTCACCGACTGGCAACAATTGTTACATCCGGATGACACGGTTCGCGTCAGTACGGCGCTGCGCGATCACTTGTCCGGCAAGGAGCCGCTGTTCGAAAGCGTGCACCGTCTGCGGCATCGCGATGGCGTGTGGCTGTGGGTGGAGAGTCGCGCCAAGGCCCGAGTCGATGAGCACGGGCGCGCCCGTCGCATCGTTGGCGTCGATCTCGATGTCACCGAGCGCAAGCTGTATGAAGAGGCGCTGTTCAAAGAGAAAGAAAGCGCGCAGATCACGTTGCAGTCCATCGGCGATGGCGTAATCACCACCGATTCGAAGTGCCGGATCGAATATCTCAATCCGGTCGCCGAGCAGCTCACCGGCTGGCGGCTGGAGCATGCGCAAGGCCGCGTGATCGACGAGATCTTCCGCAGCTTCCACGAGGAGACCTGCGAGCCGCTGGAGAATCCGCTCGCGGTCGCGATCCGTCGCACTCGCGCGATCAAATCGGTCCGTCCGACGCTGCTGATCCGTCGCGACGGCAACGAGCTTTACATCGAAAGTTGCGCCTCGCCGATTCGCGACGGCGCGGGCAATGTCTCCGGCGGCGTGCTCGTGTTTCATGATGTGAGCGAGAGCCGTGAGTTGAATCGCAAGCTTTCGTATCACGCGAGCCATGACATTCTCACCGGCCTGGTGAACCGCCGGGAATTCGAGTCGAGACTGGAGCGGGCGCTGAAGAGCGCCAAGGCGCGTGAGGCGTCGTACGCTCTTTGTCACATCGATCTCGATCAGTTCAAGATCATCAACGACAACTGCGGTCACAGCGCGGGCGATGCGCTGCTCGGTCAGGTCGGCGCGTTGCTCAAGTCGAAGATCCGGTGGCGCGACACGGTGTCGCGTCTGGGCGGCGATGAGTTCGGCGTGCTGCTCGAGAGCTGTTCGCTGGAAGAAGCCGTGCGCAATGCCGAGATGCTTCGCGAGGCGATCCGCAACTACAAGTTCGTGTGGGAAGAGCGCACTTTCCGGCTTGGCGCCAGCATCGGCGTGGTACCGCTATCGCCCGAGAACGAGGATGTCGCCTCGCTGATCTCGGCGGCTGACAGCGCGTGCGCCGCCGCCAAGGAAAGCGGCCGCAATCGCATCTACAGCTTCCAGGAAAACGACATCGACCTGATGCGTCGGCGTCGCGAGATGCAATGGGCGGCGCGCATCAACAACGCGCTGGAAGACAATCGCTTCGAGATCTTCCGCCAGGTCATTCAGCCGCTGCAGCACAAGGACGCGCGCGGGCTGCACTACGAGCTGTTGCTACGCATGCGCGATGAGGCGGGCAAGATCGTCGCGCCGGATCAATTCATCGTCGCCGCCGAGCGCTACGGGCTCACACCGAACATCGATCGCTGGATGATCGAACACGCGCTGCGCTGGCTGGTGTCCGAGGCGGATGAGCGCGAGAAGCTCGAGTTGTGCTCCATCAATCTGTCAGGCCAGAGCCTGGGGGACGACAAATTCCTGCCGTTCGTGATCGATCATTTCCATCGCAGCGGCATCGATGCCTCGAAGATTTGCTTCGAGATCACCGAGACCGCGGCCATCGCCAGCTTCTCGCAGGCGAACCGGTTCATCCATGCGCTGAAGGATCTGGGGTGCCGGTTTGCGCTCGATGACTTCGGCACCGGTCTGTCCTCATTCGGTTACCTGAAGCACTTCCCGGTCGACTTCCTGAAGATCGACGGCAGCTTCGTCAAAGAAATCCTGCACGACCCCATCGACCGCGAGATGGTGCGCTCGATCAACGAAATCGGTCATCTCACCGGCAAGCAAACCATCGCCGAGTTCGCCGAGAACGTCGAGATCATCGAGATGCTCCGCAGCCTGGGCGTCGACTACGCCCAAGGCTACGGCATCGCCACCCCTCAGCGCGTGATGAAGCTCGCCTCGGGCAGCGAAGCGTTCTAACCAGCTAGCGCCGGCTCTGCCGGCGCAACCCGATCCTGCCTCTGTGCCGGCCGCAGGCCAAACTCACCGCGGCCGATATGGATGAGCCCCCTTCCGTGCCGGCCAGGCCGAAAAGAAAAATTGCGGCGGCGTTATGCGAAGCGCATCGACAGGTCCAGCGCCCTCACGTGCTTCGTGAGGCCGCCGACCGACACGAAATCGACGCCGGTCTCGGCCACCGTGCGCAACGTTTCCAGCGACATGTTTCCTGACGCTTCCAGCTCGATGCCCTTGTTCTGATGCGAGCGCGTGATGTGCACCGCGGCCTTCAAGTCTTCATGCGAGAAGTTGTCGAGCAGAATCCGATCGACCTTCGCAGCCAGCGCCTGCTGCAACTCATCGAGATTCTCCACCTCGACTTCCACCATCACCTTGCTGTTGACGAGGCGCGCCTCCGCCACCGCCGCAGCGATCGACCCCGCCGCCGCGATGTGATTTTCTTTGACCAGGATGGCGTCGAACAAACCGATGCGATGGTTCGTGCCGCCCCCACAGCGCACCGCATATTTCTGCGCGAGCCGCAGCCCAGGAATCGTCTTGCGCGTATCGAGCACCCGGCACTGAGTGCCTTTCAGTGCCTCGGCGTACCGACTGGTCTCCGTCGTCGTCCCCGACAGTAACTGCAGGAAGTTAAGCGCCGTCCGCTCGCCCGTGAGCAACGCTCTCGAAGGTCCGGTGAGCTCGCATAGCAACTGATTGGCGCGAACACGCTCGCCGTCCTGCGCCTTCCAGGCAATCTGCACCCGGGTGTCGATCTGACGAAACACCTCATCGAACCAGGCTCGCCCACACAGTGTCGCGTCCTCACGCGTGATCACGGTGGCCTTTGAGGTGCGATCTGCAGGAATCAGTTGCGCGGTCAGATCGCCGGTCGCGACATCCTCCTCGATCGCAAGGGCCACGGAACGGCTGATGTACTCGGGGCTGGGCAGGTCAATCGACATGATTCGTCCTCGAACGCGAGAAACGAAAGATACGCTGGATTGGCCGAACCCCCAAAACGGAAGAACCCACCGGAGGGCTCCGATGAGCCGCCCCGGGTGCAGGACATGCCCGCCGCCGCAGGCGGCGAGCGAGAGGCAAGAGTCACGCGTTTTGCCGGGGGTGGCAGGAGCCCGATCCCGAGTATGGAATAGCAGTCTAGAACGGCAGTCCGTGGCTCTGCCCACCCATGCACATCAGCATCGGCACCGACAGAATGAAGTTCACCCGCGACGCATACAGCGCCACCTTGCGCGCTTTGGCTTTCTCCTCATCGGTGGCCGGTTTGATGCCGAGCACTTTTTTCTGGTTCGGCCAGATCAGGCCCCAGACATTGAGCAGCATGATGGTGCCCAGCCAGGCGCCGACCCCGATCACCACGAAGCCCTCCTGCAGCAGAAAGGCCTTGTGCAGGGCCATGGGCGATCCATAGCCGAACAGCAGGAAGTAGGCGCCGGTGAGCCAGGTCAGCACCGCGGCCCAACGGAACCACCACAGCGCCCTGGGGGCGACGTATTTGGTGATGCCGCCGCCGCCCGGGCCGCCTTTGTCCGCCGTCGCATCCGCCAGCGCTGGCAGCTGAACGACGTTGAAGTAGTAGAGCAAGCCGATCCACATCACCCCGGAGACAATGTGCAGCCAGCGGTCGACCTGCGCATGGTGGAAGCCGATGCCGTCGGCGCCGATTACGGTGGTGGTGAGGATCAAGGATAGGACGATCGCCAGCACGAACGCGGAAATGATGGCCCCGCGCACTGTCGTCAGTGGATGCATGACCCTACTCCTCGCTAAACCGTTGTTCTGTAGTTCTGGCCGAGGCAGGGCTTCCTTGCAGTACCCGGACTACGGCTTATGTCAGCAAAAAGCGTTTGAAGAATAGGGTAGCCATCCCCATAATTCAATTGTCAGCTCCGTCCGTCATGACCTTCCCACCCGCCCCACTTCCCGTTGCGTCGCCCTGTATCAAGGTCTGTGTACTCGATGCGCGGAATGTGTGCGTCGGCTGCGGCCGCACCATTGACGAAATCACTCAATGGTCGCGCCTGACGGAAGAGCAGCAGCGCCAGGTCGTGGACCGGGCGCGGCAGCGGCGTGAAGCCGCATCTTGAACCAGTTTGCCTTTACTTCCGAGGTTTCAATGGACGTCATCGAACGCATCAAGTCGCAGCTGTCCTCCAGCCCGGTCGTGCTGTACATGAAGGGTACCCCCGACTTTCCTCAGTGCGGATTCTCGGCGGCGGCTGTGCGTGCGCTCGGCGCTGTCGGCGCAGAGTTTCAGCACGTCAACATCTTCGAGGATCCGGAGCTGCGCGAGGCGCTGAAGCAGTACTCGAACTGGCCGACCTATCCGCAGCTATACGTCAATGGCGAGCTGATCGGCGGCTCGGACATCATCATCGAGATGTACAAGAGTGGCGAGCTGCAGAAGCTGATCGGCGAAGCCGCTCGCGCGGCGGGCTGATTCAAGCGCTCCAAATCTCCCGGCAATCGCACCCTCTTCCGAAAAGGGCGAAGGTGCATCGGGGCGAGCCTTCTGCGTCGCCGTCCCTTAGACTCTCCGCATGACTCAGCTGACTCTGCTTCGTCCCGACGACTGGCACTTGCACGTGCGCGACGGCGCCCAACTCACGAGCGTCGTTCCTTTCACCGCCCGGCAGTTCGCTCGCGCGGTCATCATGCCGAATTTGAAGCCGCCGGTGACCACGGTCGCAGCGGCGGCTCACTATCGTGAGCGCATCCTGCAGGCGGTGCCTGCGGGCCTGCGATTCGAGCCGCTGATGACGCTCTATCTCACCGACACCACCTCGCCGAAGGAAATCCATGCCGCGAAGGCAAGTGGTTTCGTGGTGGGCTGCAAGCTGTACCCGTCGGGTGCGACCACCAACTCGGATGCGGGCGTGACGGCGATTGAAGAAATCTTCCCGGTGCTCGAAGCCATGCAGGAAGTGGATCTGGTCTTTCAGGTGCACGGGGAGGTGACGGAGTCATCCGTCGATGTGTTCGATCGCGAGAAGGTTTTCATCGATCGCATCATGTCGCGCATCGTCGAAAAGTTTCCGAAGCTGCGCGTGGTGTTCGAACATGTGACCACCCGCGAAGGCGTGCAATTCGTGAAGAGCGCTCGCGCCGGCGTCGGTGCCACCATCACTCCGCAACACCTGCTGTTGAATCGGAACGCGATATTTCAGGGCGGCATTCGTCCTCACAACTACTGCCTGCCGGTGCTCAAGCGCGAGCATGATCGCCAGGCGCTGGTCGAGGCGGCCACGAGCGACGATCCTCGTTTCTTCCTCGGCACCGACAGCGCGCCGCATGCTCGTCACACCAAAGAGAATGCGTGCGGCTGCGCCGGCGTGTTCTCAGCGCATGCTGCGATCGAGCTGTACGCCGAGGCGTTCGAAGCCGCCGGACGCCTGGACCGTCTGCAGGCGTTCGCATCCGAGCGCGGCCCTGACTTTTATGGCCTGCCGCGCAATACCACCAAGATCACATTGAACCGCACCGCGTGGACGCCGCCGGCCGTGTATCGTTTCGGTAACGATGAGCTCACGCCATTTCGCGCCGGCGAAAGCATCGCCTGGCAGCTGGCCGAGGAAAACCTGTCTTGAACGAAGCAGTGACTGTCGAGGTTGAAGGCAAGCTGCCCATGGCTCGCCGCTTTCGCGGCTTTCTGCCGGTAGTGATCGACGTGGAGTGCGGCGGCTTCAATCCGAACACCGACGCGCTGCTCGAAATCGCCGCGGTGCTGCTCGAGATTCAGGGCGACGGCACGTTGCTGCCGGGGGAGAGCTGGCGGTATCACGTTCAACCCTTCCCGGGCGCGAACCTCGAGCCTGCCTCGCTTGCGGTCACCGGCATCGATCCGTTTCATCCGCTGCGGCCGGCGATTCCGGAGAAGGAAGCGCTCACTCGTTTGTTCAAGGAGATTCGCCGTGCGATGAAGGAGAATGATTGCACGCGCGCCATCCTGGTCGGGCACAACGCATACTTCGATCTGAACTTCATCAACGCGGCAATCGCGCGCACGGATATCAAACGGAATCCGTTTCACCCGTTCTCGAGCTTCGATACCGCTACGCTCGCGGGCGTGGCTTACGGTCAGACGGTGCTTGGAAAGGCGCTGCAGGCCGCCGGGATCGAGTGGGATTCTGGGGCGGCGCATTCGGCTGCGTATGATGCGCAGAAGACGGCGGAGTTGTTCTGCAAGATTTGTAATGCGATGAAGGTGGCGGTGGGGTAGGGCTGCAGTACCTTGGCCGCTTGCGTCAGCTGCCGGCTGATCTCTTTTCGACTGGCGCTCGCTCTGCTCAAGGCCGCTGCCGTTAACTAATTCCGGTCGCCCAAGCTGCGATCGTATCGGCAAGCTCTTCCATTACCTCCCGATCGTTGCGCCCCGATCGCGCCAGCACGTGGAACGAATGATCCGCGCCTTCGATGCGCTTCAACGTCGCGCGCTTTCCGAGCTTCTGAACGATCGGTTCAAGCAGTGTGAGGTCCGCGAGGTCATCTCGCGTTCCCTGCAGAAACAGCATCGGAATGTTCACCTGCGCCAGATGATCCGCCCGCCCGACCGACGGCTTCTTCGCAGGATGCAACGGGAACCCCACAAACGCCAAGCCTTGCACATCCGGTAACAGCTTCGCGGCCTGCGCCTGCGAAGTCATCCTGCCTCCAAACGATTTCCCACCCGCAATCAGCGGCACCCCAGGCACCCGCTTCCGCGCTTCCTGCACTGCCGCTCGCACGGTGGCGTGACAAAGCGCCGGCGGATCAGGACGCTTCGAGCCATTCTCCATATACGGAAACTGATATCGGAGCGTGCCTATCTCGCGGGCTTCGAGTGCATTCGCAATGTCGGCCATGAAGGAGTGGTTCATCCCCGCGCCGGCTCCGTGCCCGAGGACGAAGCACGCTTTAGCGGACTCAGGCATCTGCAGCAGCGCCGAAATCTGGACGTTCTGTTTGACTTCGATGCTGAGGAGGGCAGGCTTCATGAGATGAGTATGGCCGGTTCGATTCGGTCCGCCAACTTCAATCCTCGGCGGGGTTGCGAGCGCCTCCGTTGAGTCGCTGTTTCGCCGGGCTAAAGCTGACATGCGCGGACGTTTTTTGCTTTTATGCTTTGCGGATCGGCAAGCGGCGCCATCGGAGATGGACATGAAACCACGCATCACCCTGATCACCCTCGGCGTCGACGATCTGGAACGCGCCGTTTATTTTTATCGCGACGGCCTCGGCTTGGAAACCGACGGCATCGTCGGCAAAGAATTCGAGCACGGCGCGGTTGCGTTCTTCCAGCTCGAAGGAGGCCTGCGACTGGCATTGTGGCCGAGAAAGAGTCTCGCGCACGACAGCGGCTTACCGGTGACCGCGTCCAGTCCAACGGATTTCTGTCTCGCGCACAATGTGATTTCAAAGTCTGAAGTGGATAGCGTGATGACTCAGGCTCGGAACGCCGGTGCGACCATCGTCAAGGCCGCGCACGATACGTTCTACGGCGGTTATGCCGGCTACTTCCAGGATCCGGATCGGCACCTGTGGGAAGTGGCGTGGAATCCGCAGATGCTGCCGCGGGAGTAGCGCCGAGGTCACGCGGTTCGATGGCGGACCAACTCCAATTTTACATTCGACGTTTCTGCAGAAAGGCGCCCAAACGTGTGACCGCGAAGTGCGAGGCCGCAGCCTAGGCTGTTTGAAACAGGTTTGCGCCCGAGAACACCTCGGGCGCAAGCCTTTGCGCGGTAACACTCAGGCGGCCAATCGCGGAAGCAGTTCTTCCAAAGAGACATGTCCGCGGAAGCCGCCGCTGCTCGCAGCGGGACGCTCATCTTCGATCGCATGAGCGAAGATCACGGCCGGATCTGCTTCGAGGCGATCGATGAATCGCTGCACGCGTGGATAGGCGCCGGGCTCGACGACGCGATGATACGTGCCCCAGCGAGCGAGCCCGATGAAGTACGCATCCGCCGGTGTGCGTCGCGGTCCGGCGAGCCAGTCGCTGCCGGCGAGCATGGACTCGAGTTTCAGATGCGCGTCCGCCACCCATTCCCGGCCCGTCTCGCGTAACACTTCCTGCGCGCGCGGATTGCCTTCCATCATGTAGGCGTGCCACAGCGGGCCGAACGAGGCGAAGAATGTCGTGGTCAGAAACGCGAGGCGTTGATTGAAAAAATCGAACTCGCGCGTGCCTTGCGCGAAACCCAGGCCGGACTCGATGCCGCGAGCCGCGATGTGTTGCAGGATCGCGGCGCTTTCGGTGAGCACCCGGCCGTCCTCGAGCAGCAGCGCTGGCGTCTTGCCATGAGGATTGATCTTGGCGTAACGATCGGATCGTGAGTCCTCCGTCATCCTGATCCGGCACAGCCGATACGGCTGGCCCAGCCATTCCAGCGCGACGATCGATCCGAACGAGCATCCCTGCGGGACGCCATAAAGCAATACGGGCTCCATAGTGAACTCCAATCGAGGTGTCAGCAGATGTCCAAGGGAGCCCTATGTTATTGAGCACGTCCTGGCTGTAAATTACGAACAATTATGTGACTGCCCCATGCGATGAATCCCAGGGGAGCGCCGCAGTAGGAACATTTTTGTTACTGACACACCGCCATGAAGACCACCATTTCCGGTTGCCCGATCGAAGACGCCATGCGCCTGTTGAGCGGTCGCTGGCGCACGTTGCTGGTGTATTACCTGATCGATGGCAAGAAGCGCTTCGCCCAGCTGCGTCGTGACAATCCGAAAATTTCACATCGCATCCTGACGCACGAGTTGCGCGCGCTGGAGTCCGCCGGCGTGATCACGCGCACCGTCATTCCTGGAAAGATCGCGCACGTGGAGTACGAGCTGACGGAAGCGGGGCACAAGCTCGTGCCGCTGATCAACGCGCTGGGCGACTGGTATGAGGATCTGCAGCGACGACGCCAGGCCGAAGCGCCCCAGCTGACTGCTTCGTGACGGCTGCTGAGCGTCAGCAGTGTGCCGCGGCGCTCAGTCCGGATCCTTCGCGTGAACCCTGATGCCGTCCGGCAACTGCACCCACGAGTGCCGCCGGCAGTCATAGACAGAAACCTGCGGCGACGGGAAATCAGGATCGGCGAACGCGCCGACCGCGACGCTCACGATGCCGCTCACGCCCTCTTCGGTGTGAAATACAGTCGAGCCACACACCGGGCAGAAGCGAAACCTGAACTGGGCGCCCTGATCGCCCGTGCGCACGTATTCCGTCGCCTCGCCGGTCACCTTGAATGGGCCGGAGAAGCCCGCCAGCGCCGCGAACACACTGCCGGTGCGCTGCTGGCAAGCGAGGCAGTGACAAACGCCGACGCCGTCCGGCTCGCCCGAGACTTCGATCTTCAGCTGTCCACAGCAACAAGACGCGGTGCGCGTCGTCATGAACTCACTCCTTGCGAGCGCGCTTGAATCGACCCGCGCTCAACACATCCTGTTCCAACAGCAACTGTGCCATGAATCGCACGCCGAAGCCGGTGAAGTCGGTCGGAATGTGAGCAAGTCCGCCCGATCGGTTGCTCGGCGCGAGATCCAGATGGATCCAGGGAATCTCCGCCGGCACGAATCGGTTCAGGAAACGCGCGGCGAGAATGTGATCGCCCTTGCTATCCGGCGTGCAGTGAAGGACGTCGGCGATGGAAGACTCGAGATCGCTGTCGTAATCCTCATCCATGGGGAAGGGCCACACGCGCTCGCCGCTTTCACGACCGGCCGCCTCGATCACTGAATGAAACTCGGGACGATTGGTGAATGCGCCGGCGTAGCGTTCGGTGAGCGCAGTGACGCACGAGCCCGTCAGCGTCGCGAAGTCGACGATCAAATCCGGTTGTTCGCGAGAGGCGATGGCAAGCGTATCGGCTAGCACCATACGACCCTCCGCGTCACTGTGCGCCACCTGAATTGTGACGCCGTTGGCGGCGCGCACCACTTCCTGAGGACGAAACGCATTCGGGCCGATCTGATTTTCCGTGATGGCGAGCCAGCAATCGACGTCATAAGGCACTTTCAGGCGCGTGAGTGCGAGCAGCGTGCCTACAGCGACGGCGCTGCCCTGCATGTCTTCGTGCATCTGATACATGCTCTTGTGCGGCTTCAGGTTGATGCCGCCGGTATCGAAACAGATTCCCTTGCCAACCAGCGTCAGCTTTTTGCGCGCGCCTTCGCCGCTGCCGCGATAGCGAAGCCGCACGATGCCGGCGTCGCGATGCTCATTCGCGCGTGTGACGGCCAGAAATGCACCCGCGTTCAAGCGCTTCAACGCGCCCTCGTCTAGAAATGAGAAGGCCCAGCCTTCGCGTTTGGCGAGGGCACGCAACGCTTTTCGATAACTCGCGGTGTGAAGCACGTTCGGCGGCAGCGTGGTGAGCCAGCGCGCGAGGTGATTGCCGCGATCGATCGCAATCGCCAGCGCCGCATCGATGTCCGGACCGTCGCCATTCAAAGTCAGCTGTGGCGGCTCAGGAGCCTTGGCAGGCTTCGATTTGATCACTGGCATGGGCGCGGTGGCGGCCAGTGCGGCAGCCGTCAGCGCTTCGAGCATGGCGGCGCTGTGTGGCTCATCCAGACCCTGGGTGGATATCAGCACTTTCGCGCCGGGCGCAGGCGATAGCTCCTTCCAGATGCGTCCAGCGAGCGAGAGCCGCTCGAATGCCGAGCTTGAAGCCTTTGCAAGCGCCACCACCATCGGTAGTGCATCGGCAGTGAGCCGGGCACTGAGGATAGATACAGGTCCTCGTGCCTTCGCTTCGCGATACAAGCGCTGCCAGATCGCACCGAACGGCAGTTTGACGAGCCGGCTTTCCGCCTGCTGGTGATCGCAAATGACGATGGAGGCATCGTGTTTTTTCATTGAGCTTTCGCTCAATGCGGCGCGCCCCTGGAAAATGCGGATGTCGCGCTCTGCGGGAAGCAATTCCACCACAGCGGGTTCCTTGACCGAAAATTCTCAAACTCCGATGATACGCGGCCTACTTTTGCAGCACACCCGACATGTCCGATCCCTCCAGGTTTGATGATCTCGATCCCGAAGAAACCCGGGAATGGCTTGAATCGATCGACTCGGTGATCAAGGCGCAAGGCGCCGGCCGGGCCCACTTTCTGCTCGAAAGGTTGATCGACTTTACGCGCCGCAGTGGCGGGTACCTGCCGTTCAAGCCCAATACCGCCTATGTAAATACAATTTCACCTGGGCAGGAGCAGGAGTACCCGGGCGATCGCAGCATCGAGCGGCGCATCGAGGCGTTCATTCGCTGGAACGCCATGGCCATGGTGGTGCACACCAATCGGCGCAGCTCCGAGTACGGCGGACACATCGCAAGTTATGCCTCGTCGGCGACCATGTACGAAGTGGGCTTCAACCACTTCTGGCGTGCGCCCTCCGAGAAGCATCCCGGCGACATGATCTACATCCAGGGTCACGTCTCGCCCGGCATCTACGCGCGTGCGTATCTAGAAGGCCGCTTGACCGAAGAGCACCTGCGTTACTTCCGACAGGAAGTGGCGAGCCCCGAGAAGGGCCTGAGCTCGTATCCGCATCCGTGGCTGATGCCGGACTTCTGGCAGTTCCCGACCGTGTCCATGGGCCTCGGCCCGATGATGGCCATCTATCAGGCGCGCTTCCAGCGCTACATGGAAAGTCGCGGCATCGTGCCGGAGACCGACCGCAAGGTGTGGGCGTTCCTGGGCGACGGCGAAATGGACGAGCCCGAATCGATGGGCGCGATCACCATGCCGGTGCGCGAGAAGCTCGACAACCTGGTGTTCGTGATCAACTGCAATCTGCAGCGTCTCGACGGCCCGGTGCGCGGCAACGGCAAGATCATTCAAGAGCTCGAAGCGGCGTTTCTGGGCGCCGGCTGGAATGTCATCAAAGTCATCTGGGGCTCGCGCTGGGATCCGCTGCTCGCGAAAGACACCAAGGGCCTGCTGCGCCGTGTGATGGAAGAGTGCGTCGACGGCGAATATCAGAACTTCAAGGCCAAGGGCGGCGCGTACACGCGCGAGAACTTCTTCGGCAAGTATCCCGAGCTGAAGGAAATGGTCGCCAACATGTCCGACGACGACATCTGGCGCCTGAACCGCGGCGGCCACGACTACAAGAAAGTCTGGAACGCCTATAACGCGGCCGTGAATCACAAGGGCGCGCCCACCGTGATTCTGTGCAAGACGGTCAAGGGCTTCATGATGGGCAAGTGGGGCGAGAGCCAGAACATCACCCACCAGCAGAAGAAGCTCGACGACGAGGCGCTCAAGGAATTCCGCAAGCGCGTCCACATCGACATTCCGGAAGAGCAGCTCGCGAAGTCGCCCTTCCAGCGCCTGCCGGAAGACAGCGAAGAGATGAAATATCTGCGCGAGAAGCGCGAGCGGCTCGGCGGCTATCTGCCGCAGCGTCGCGCCAATGCGCCTTCGCTGGTCGTGCCTTCACTCGAGGCGTTCGACTCGCTGCTGCAGTCCTCGGGCGACCGTGAGTTCTCCACCACGATGGCGTTCGTGCGCATCCTGCAGATGCTGGTGAAGGACAAGAACATCGGCAAGAACGTCGTACCCATCGTGCCGGACGAGGCGCGCACCTTCGGTATGGAAGGCATGTTCCGCCAGGTCGGCATCTATTCGTCGGCGGGCCAGCTGTACACGCCGCAGGACGCCGACCAGCTGATGTTCTACAAGGAAGACAAGAAAGGTCAGATTCTGAACGAGGGCATCAACGAAGGCGGCGCGCTCGCCTCGTTCATCGCGGCAGGCACCGCGTACGCCAACCACGGGGTCAATATGATCCCGTTCTACATCTATTACTCCATGTTCGGCTTCCAGCGCGTGGGCGATTTCATCTGGGCGGCGGGCGACAGCCAGGCGCGCGGCTTCTTGCTCGGCGGCACCTCCGGTCGCACGACGCTCGCGGGCGAAGGTCTGCAGCACCAGGACGGCCACAGCCATCTGGCGGCGAGCACGATTCCGAACTGCGTCGCTTACGATCCGACGTTTGCTTATGAGCTCGCGGTCATCATTCAGGACGGCATGCGCCGCATGTTCGCCGAGCAGGAGGATGTTTTCTATTACCTCTCGGTGATGAACGAGAACTACGCGCACCCGGCCATGCCGAAGGGCGCGGAGGCGGGCATCCTCAAAGGCATGTACCTGCTGCAGGCCGGCGGCAAGGGCAAGGTGCGCGTCAACCTGATGGGTTCGGGCACGATTCTGCGCGAGGTCATTAAGGCCGCCGAGATTCTCGAGAAGGATTACGGTGTGCCGGCCGATGTGTTCAGCGCGCCGAGCTTCTCCGAGCTGCGACGCGAAGCGCTCGATATCGAGCGCAAGAACATGCTGAACCCGGATGCGCCGCAGGCGGTGCCGTACGTTCGCCAGTGTCTCGGCGATCGCACCGGTCCATTCATCGCGGCCACCGACTACATGCGCATCGTTCCCGATCAGATTCGTCAGTGGGTCCCCGGACGTTACGTCGTGCTCGGCACCGACGGTTACGGCCGCAGCGACTCGCGCGCCGAACTGCGTCGGCACTTCGAAGTGGACGCGCCTCACATCGTGGTGGCTTCGCTGCGCGCGCTCGCCGATGAGGGCAAGCTCGACATGGCGACCGTCAAGGCCGCGATCAAGAAGTTCAACATCGACCCGGATAAACCGAATCCGGTCACGCAGTAAGCCTTAGGTCTTCAAAGCATGCCGACAGATATCAAAGTCCCGGACCTGGGCGACTTCAAGGACGTCGAAGTCATCGATGTGCTGGTCAAGCCCGGCGATCAGATCGACATCGATACGCCGCTGCTGACGTTGGAAACGGAGAAGGCGACCATGGACGTGCCGTCCACGGAAGCCGGCGTGCTCACCGCGCTCGCCGTGAAAAAAGGCGATCGCGTTTCCAAAGGCAGTGTGATCGGACAGATCGACGCCAAAGGCGGCGTCGCGGCGCCATCCACGCCGGCCAAGAAGAGCGGCACGGCGGAGGAACCTGTCTCTACGCACTCCCTCAGCCTCGAGCAATCCGAGGGCAACGCGGGCGCCACTGGCGGCAAGTCAGAAGCCGCCAGCAGCGCTGCGCCTGCCAAGCCTGCCGCAAGCGGTGGTGCTACCGGTGGCGGTGAGGTTCGCGTTCCCGACCTTGGCGACTTCAAAGACGTGGAAGTCATCGACGTGCTGGTCAAGCCCGGCGATCGCGTCGACGTCGACACGCCGCTGCTGACGCTCGAAACCGAGAAGGCGACGATGGATGTTCCTTCCACGGTCGCCGGTGTCGTGAAGTCGCTTGCCTTGAAGAAGGGCGATCGTGTTTCCAAGGGCAGCCTGATCGGCTTGCTCGAAGGCGGCGCTGCGAGCCAAGGCGCGCCGGAAGAGCCTGTCTCGACACCGAGCAAAGCGCAGCCCGCGGAGAAAGCGGCGGCTGCGCCCAAAGCGGCTCCTGCGCCTGCAAAGAGCGCAGCGCCTGCTCCGACTCCCGCGCCGTCAGCGCCAGCGAAAGCGCCCGCCTCCCTGCCGCCGATCGACGAAGCTGGCTTCGCGCGCGCGTATGCGAGCCCGTCCGTTCGCAAGTTTGCTCGTGAGCTCGGCGTCGATCTGAGTCGGATCAAAGGCACCGGTCCGAAAGCGCGCATCACGCCGGACGACGTAAAGGCGTTCGTCAAACAAGCGCTGTCCTCTGGCGCGCCCGCGACGGCCGCTGCAGGCGGCGGTGGCGGCGCGCTGCCGAAGGTTCCGGAAATCGATTTCTCCAAGTTCGGCGAGATCGAGGTCAAGCCGCTCAGCCGCATCCAGAAGATCTCCGGTCCGCATCTGCAGGCCAGCTGGTTGAACATCCCGCACGTCTGGCAGATGGACGAAGCGGACATCACCGAGCTGGAAGACACCCGCAAGAAATTGAAGGGCGCGGCCGAGAAGGAAGGCATCAAGCTCACGCCGCTCGCGTTCGTACTGCGGGCGTGCGTCAAGGCGCTGCAGGAATTCCCGAACGTCAACAGCTCGCTGGAGTCTTCGGGCAAGAACCTGATCCTGAAAAAGTATATCAATCTTGGCTTCGCGGCCGACACGCCGGGCGGCCTGGTCGTGCCGGTGATCAAGGACGCGGACAAGAAAGATATCTACGAGATCGCTCGCGAACTGGCGGTGCTCTCGGAGAAGGCGCGCGCCGGCAAGCTCACGATTGCCGAAATGCAAGGCGCGACCTTTACGGTGTCGAGCCTCGGCGGCATCGGTGGCGTGGGCTTTACGCCCATCATCAATGCGCCCGAAGTGGCGATCCTCGGCGTGGCCAAGTCGAGCATCAAGCCCGTGTTCAAGGACGGTCAGTTCGTGCCGCGGCTGATGCTGCCGTTCACGCTCGCTTATGACCACCGCGTGATCGACGGCGCCGCCGGCGTGCGCTTCACCACCTTCCTGGCGGAAAAGCTCGCCGACGTTCGTGGACTCATCGAGGCTGTGCCGTGACCCAAGTCAATGTCCCCGATATCGGTGACTTCAAAGATGTGGAAGTCATCGACGTGCTGGTCAAGCCCGGCGATAGCGTCGAATTGGAAACACCGCTGGTCACGCTCGAGACCGAGAAGGCGACCATGGATGTGCCTTCGTCCGCCGCGGGCGTGGTGAAGTCGGTCGCGTTGAAGAAGGGCGATCGTGTCTCCAAAGGCAGCCTGATTCTCGAGGTCGAAGCTGCCGGTGCTGGCGCCTCGTCGTCTGCGCCCGCTGCTTCGAAAGAAACGGCGGCTCCGAAAGAAGCAAAAGCTCCGGCGGCTGCGGCCGCCAAAGACGATGCTTCCAGTGCGGACACCATGGTTCGCGAGAAGCCGGCGATCCAGGCTCCGGCTGAAGATACGTCTGGTGGTTCCTACGATTACGACATGGTCGTGCTCGGCGCTGGTCCCGGCGGTTACACCGCCGCGTTCCGTGCGGCCGATCTCGGCATGAAGGTCGCTCTCGTGGAGCGCTGGCCGCAACTTGGCGGCGTCTGTCTCAACGTAGGCTGCATTCCCTCCAAGGCGCTGTTGCACGCCGCCAAGGTGATCGAAGAAGCGCACGAGATGGAAGTGGCCGGCGTCACCTTCGGCAAGCCGAAGATCGACACCGAGAAGCTGCGCGGCTGGAAAGAGAAGGTCGTCAGCAAGTTGACCGGCGGTCTGGGCATCCTGGCCAAGCAGCGCAAGGTCGAAGTCATCCGCGGCATCGGCAAATTCGTCTCCCCGCACGAGATGAGCATCGCCAACACCGACATGACGCCTCAGTCCACGGTATTGTCCAAAGGCGAGAACGCGCCGGGCGAAGGCGCGCGCAAGATCTCTTTCAAACATTGCATCATCGCGGCCGGCTCCGAGTCGGTGCGCTTGCCGGGCCTGCCGGACGATCCGCGCATCATCGATTCGACCGGCGCGCTCGAGATCGACCTTCCCAAGCGCATGCTGGTCATCGGTGGCGGCATCATCGGTCTGGAAATGGCCTGCGTGTATGACGCGCTCGGCACCAAGGTCAGCGTGGTCGAGCTCACCGATGGGCTGATCCCCGGTTGCGATCGGGATCTGGTGCGGCCGCTCGAGAAGCGCATCGCCAAGCGCTACGAAAAGATCATGGTGAAGACCAAGGTCACCAAGCTCGAAGCGTTGAAGCAAGGCATTCGCGTGACCTTCGAAGGCGAGCAGGCGCCCGAGCCGCAGATCTACGACAAGGTGCTGGTGGCGGTCGGCCGCAGCCCGAACGGCAAGAAGATCGGCGCGGAAGCCGCCGGCGTGGTGGTCAACGAGCGTGGCTTCATTCCCGTGGACAAGCAGATGCGCACCAACGTCTCGCACATCTTCGCCATTGGCGACATTGTCGGGCAGCCCATGCTCGCGCATAAGGCGTCGCATGAAGGCAAGCTCGCCGCGGAGGTCGCGCAAGGTGAGAAGCGGTACTTCGATGCTCGCGTGATTCCGTCGGTCGCCTACACCGATCCGGAAATCGCCTGGGTTGGCGTGACCGAAACCGAAGCCAAGGCCAAGGGCATCCCGTTCGAGAAGGGCAGCTTCCCGTGGTCGGCCAACGCCCGCTCGCTCACGCTCGGACGAGATGATGGTATGACCAAGGTGTTGTTCGATCCCGAAACGCATCGCGTGATCGGCGGCGGCATCGTCGGGCCGAATGCCGGCGATCTGATCTCCGAGATCGCGCTGGCCATCGAGATGAACAGCGACGCCGGCGATCTGGGCATGACCATCCATCCGCATCCGACGCTGTCGGAGACGGTGATGTTCTCGGCCGAGGCGTTCGAAGGCACGCTGACCGATCTGTACGTGCCGAAGAAGACCGCTCGCGCTAAATAAAACAAAGGCAGGTCGCCGCGCGCCGGGTGCGGCGACCCTGCCTGTCTTTCCGCAGCGACATCGCCTCGCCGCGATGTCACAAATAATTCAACCGATCTTGTTTCCCTGCCGGGGCTGAGCGGCCGCCGTAGAGCAGTCCTTATCTGCAGCTGCCCTGATATCGATGCGCCGGGCGCATGGAATGGCGAGGTAGGGATATGACGAAAGCCGCGCGAAGTTTGCTTGCCCTGACCTTCAGCGGCCTGATTGCTCCGCCGGCCACGTCCGCCGCCGAGCGCTACACACTGCACATCGATCGTCAGCCCGTCGTACGCACGCTCGCCGAACTTTCCAAACAAACACGCCTGCAGATCGTGGGTATGTTCCGAAATGAGGGCGGTGCGGCAAGCCGGCTGACAGGGCCACTCACCGGCGAATTCACCATCGAGTGCGCTTTGCAAATGTTGCTCGCCGACAGCGATCTCACATTCGTTCGCGTCAATGCCAACACGATTGCGGTCATGGCAAAGCCCGCGGAGCCGGAGCCGGGCCAACGCGATCGATCGTGAAATATCGTTTACGGTCTCTCATATATATGAGAACACACCATTGACCGATCCACGTTATCTATCGCGATGCAGCATGTAATGTGTTGATTGTGATAATCCGTGATTAACGCGATGTGGTGTATGGAGCGCGTGGGTTGCTCCTGGCGATGTGATGTCCGCGAAGTGTCATCTCATTCCGTGGTGCGCGCGCTCACATTGCATCGCTTTGATGTGAAATCAACCGATGCGTCATCCATCGTCTGAGGTTTTTATTGCCGTTTACGAGTAAGTACCCGGCACATATCAGATTTTCAGGGGTGACCTTGGCCGCTTCACCGGTCATTCTCTGCATGGAGCCCTTTGCCGCGATCGTCAGATAAAACGTCGACGCATGGCAAAGGTGGTCGAACAAGGCACGTTGCTTCAGGAACGCTCGTGATCGATCGCCGGGGTTATGGGGAAATCGATGCGTTATCACAAACGCCCGGCGATGAGGCGCAGAGTGATGCCGCGTCTTCGGAATCGGACAGTGGCGCTGTCATTGGCGAAGCAGGTGCCGAGCCACGCGACAATCGGATCGCGCAGTGGTTTCGGGACTGGCGCAAGCCCGTGAGGCATTGGTTGTCCCGTCGGGCCTCCGTGCCCGCCGCCGAGCTCGACGATCTCGCGCAGGAAGTCTTCGTGAGGCTGCTTCGCTACAGCGGCAAGACCACGGTCGAGAATCCGCTCGGCTACTTGTTACGCATCGCAAGCAACGTCGCCAGTGAATGGCGCGAGCGGGCGCGGGTTTCCAAACCGCACGAGCAGGAATGGCTCGACGATCTGCTGATCGAGTCCGAGCAGGAGCCGGAAAACTCCGTCTGCCAGGCACGCACCGATGCGAACGTGCAATCCGAAGTCGACAAGCTGCCGTTCCGCCAGCGCCAGGTGCTGCTGCTGAGGGTGAACGAAGGCTTGACGTACAAGCAGATCGCCGAGCGCATGGAGCTGTCGCCGCGCGCCGTGCTTCGTGATCTGTCTCGGGCCTACAGCCAGCTGCGAATGCGACTGGATCCAGAAGACCTCAAGTGAATGGATCCACGCGGGGACGCTCTAATGACAACAGGACATGATCGGATGAGTATCGTGAGTCAGGAAGCCGCATATTGGTTGCTACGATTGAGGGATGACGCCGGCGCCATGCCGCTCGAGGACCGCCTGGAGTTCGCTCGCTGGATCAAACAGTCTCCAGAGAACGTGCGCGAACTCCTGCTCGCCCATCACATGGACGGCAGGCTGTCACGTCAGAAATTGTGCGATCAGAATACCAAGATCGACTCCACTGTGGTGCACGCCGACTTCGGCAGAGGCCTCTTTCAGTACGACTATCAGCCCTGTGCTTCAGTGAGCGACCAGGTGCCGCGGAAGCGGAAGCCGGTGTCCAAGCTGCGGGCATTGTTTGCTCGTGCGGCGATGGTTGCTATGGCGGTGCTGCTCCTGCTTATGCTTGTCAATCGCACGCCGGAAGGTGTGGTCGAAACAGCGGCCAGCCACCTGCAGCAAATGAGCATCGAGGACGGCAGCAGCATCCAGATGGATGCTCGCACTCGATTGAAGGTGGATTTGAAGCCAACCGAAAGAATCGTTCATCTGTATTCCGGGCAGGCGGTGTTCGAGGTCGTCAGCAATCGCAAGCGTCCGTTTATCGTAAGGACCGAGCTGGTCGACGTCACCGCTGTCGGCACCAAGTTCGGTGTGCGCGTCGACGATTCGGGTGTGACCGCCACCGTGCTGGAAGGTGTCGTCGAGGTCACGTCCCGCGATCCTCGCGACGGCGACATCGTCCGCCTGTATCCGGGAGAGAAGCTGCACATGCCGAAGTCGCGGGCGCCCCACTTGCTGTCCGAACGCTCGAAGGAGAGAGTGGACGCGCAACGTGAGTTCGAGTGGACGACCGGCTGGATCACTTTGCGGGATGTCGAGGTGGGCGAGATTGTCAGGGAGTTCAACCGCCGCCATAAAGTGCAGGTGAGCATCGGTGACCCAGACATCGCAGCGCGCACCATCGACTACGGGCGCATGAAGGTGACTTCGGTCGAGAGTTTCGAAGCGGTGATGAAGAGCCAACCGGGCATTCAGGTGACCAACGAAGGTTCGGTGATTACGCTGACGCAGCCCGGGCGCTCGGAATAAGCGGCAGTGACTTACAGGATGTGGCGAATGTCGGCGGCGGTGCTGGTCGCGCTGCTCTGCGCGTCCGGCATCTCTGTTGCCGACGAAGCCACACCGCCACAGATCTACACGTTCAACATCCCTCGCAGCTCGCTGGTCTCCGCGATCCAACAATTCTCCGAACAGACTGGCATCCAGGTCACCGCCAACTTCGGTTCTCCCGAAGAACAGGAGCAACCGGTTGAGGAGATCCTCGGCGACTTCGCCGCTCGGGACGCGCTGCAACGCTTGCTCGCCGGCACCAAGTTGACTGCCAAATGGGAGGGCAATGGCACGGTGCACATCTATCCTCGGAGCTCACCTCGTTCGTGGGATGGCGTGAATCGCGTTGTGGTCACCGGCAGCCGGCTCACGTGGGACGTGGAGGGGCCGGAGCCGGTGAGGGTCTATGACCGGGATGAAATCGATCGATATGGGGTGTCCAGCTTGCCAGGCCTTGCTGGTTACCTTACTCAGCAACCCTATTCTTTTGGCGAATGGGGTCAACAAAGTGGAGCACAACACTTTCAGATGCGGGGGCTGGGTGTGGACACGACACTGGTGCTCATCAACGGACGTCGAGCGCCGCCCAGTGCGACGAGTGTCACTCTGAATGCCTTTGACCTGAATACAATTCCACTCACAGCGGTTGACCGCATTGAAATCATGTCGGATTCCGCCTCGGCGATTTATGGAGCTGACGCGATCGGTGGGGTTGTGAATATCATCATGAAAAAGGATGTTCCGACGCCGGAAGTGTTTTTTCATTACGGAGACGCAGAGGGAGGCGCGCGGGAGCGCCGTGCGGCAACCTCCTTTGGTATTTCGGGCGAGCGATTCAAGTCCGCATTCACGATCGACTACCTCGAGCGCGGAATGCTCGTAGGCGCCGAGCGAGAGCTATGGAATAACCAGGACTTCACGCGATTTGGCGGAAGGGATTGGCGGGTGACTACTGCGAATCCGGGCAATGTATATTCGCTCACGGGCGACCTCCTGGGAACAGATGGAGAGCTTAGTCTCGATAGCTCTCGTCAGACCGTGTCCATTTTGCCGGACTTGGAGCGCCTGTCAGTGTTCGGCTCGGGGGAATCTTCGCTGGGCGACGGGGCGTCCTTATTTGGAGAGACTCTTATTGTCAGGAGTGATGTTGTTGCCCAAGGGCCTTCACCATTTATCTCGCAGCTGGTCGTCCCCGTGGACAACCCATACAATCCTTTTGGCCAGCCGGTCGTCGTGGATTACAAGCTCGCCGGAATGAAACCCCTATCCTATGTAACGGAATCAGAGCTCGAGAGATTCGTGCTTGGGGTGCGTGGTGGATTGCGGAGTTGGGATTGGGAGCTGGTTCTTACAAATAGCAATGAGCGTGTTGCCTCGGCGATCTACAACGAGGTGGATGTCACGAGGATTCAAGCCGCACTGGATTCGACTGACCCGCAGTCAGCCCTCAATCCTTTCAGAGTCGGTCCTGCTGGAAGTGTCGCCTTGTTGTCTTCGCTGGTGGGCGATCCTCAAGTCGCCGGTTCTCACTCGCGTGCAGTGCAAGTAGGAGGATTCTTGCGGGGTCAATTGTTCCGGACGCCCGGCGGTGTGAGCGAATTCGTCGTTGGAGGAGAGTGGCGGCGAGACTCGGTAGAGCTCGATGACAGCATCCATCTTGTGGAGCAGACGGACGAGATCGCCTCTGGATTCGTTGAGCTCAAGGTGCCACTGGTTGAAGGGGTATCGATCAAAGCAGCCTTGCGAGGAGACTACTACGATAACGCTATCGACTCGGTGAACCCGCAGTATGGCCTCGTTTGGCAACCGGCACAGGATTTGTTGGTGCGAGCCGCGTACGGCACGAGCTTCCGACCCCCATCGGCGCTCGAGCTGTTTTCACCAGGAACAGAGTTTTTTCGTCGACCTGTTGCTGATCCACGGCGCGGTGACTCCGTATCTCTCGTCGGTTGGGGCGTAGGCGGCAATCCGGACCTCGAGAATGTATCAGCTCGTTCTTTCACCAGCGGGGTCGTATATCGGCCGAATCGGCGGCCGGGTGTACAGTTGGGCGCTCACTACTGGCGAGTGGTGATGGACGATCGCATCGTCACTCCCAGGACTTCGGGGATTGAGAAGCTCGAAGAATTGGGCCGCGTGACGCGGTTTGCGCCGACTGAAGCCGATGCATTGGCGGGCTGGCCCGGAGCGATCCAGTCCGTCGACGGTTCCCTCGTGAACTACGGGCGACTGGAGACCAGCGGAGTCGATGTTGATCTGTCGTATCGAACAGCGAGCAAACGGGGACAACTACAGTTTGCGCTTTCCGCCACGTGGGTGGATGAATATGCCTCTCAGGACCTGGGTCCAGTGCAGCGATCAGATCGAGTGGGCATCGCGAGTTTGGACGGCACGATTCCAGAATGGCGCTTCGTAGGGTCGCTGATATGGGAAGGAAAAGCTTCGGGTGCATCCACCACAGCGACCTTCACGCCGAGCTATTGGGATGCTGACGCGAGCGGCGCTCTGAATCGGCGATTACCCTCACGTACGATCATCGATATGCAGGCCTGGGTAGAACCCGGCCGGCTCTACGAGTCAGAAGCTCTCGATGGATTGAGGCTGACTGTCGGGGCACTGAACTTGTTGAATGAAGCTGTGGACTTCGCCAACGTGGGCGGATCGCTCGGCCACGATATATCGCAAGGAGATCTAAGGCAGCGGTTCGCGTACTTGCGAATAACGAAGTCCTTCTAGTCTAGGGATCTGGCAGAGGGCCCATTCGCTCGGGCCCTCAGTTAGGTTATTTTACTTCAACATCAGATGCCGGCATAGGTCCACGAGACGTGGTTGTCCTTGATGTCATGGATCGGATGGGGTTGCTTCGTCTCGACCATCGCATCGCCCAAATCGATCATTTTCACGCCGTCGTCCTCAACCTCTCTCGCCGCGATATTCTCATTCATGACGTATACCTCAGAGCGGTTCAGACGTCCTCCTGCCAGCGGGTAACCTGCGCTTCCTAATGGTTAACGGCAATGCGATTTCCCCTGGGGATGAAAAACGTCGGTTAGGTGATCAGTAAGAGGGGTTAAGTTCAATTCATTGTCCGGTCAATGTGAGCAGAGACCGAGAGATCACAAGAACCTTGGTGCTTGGTTCGCCCTTGGTGGTCCGTAGCGGGCCTCATGGAAGAGGTCCGCTGCGTATCTTGCGAACGGAGCGCCGGAAAAAATGGGGTGCAGCCTCTCAGGGATGACGGGCTGCAAGCTCCGTTGCGGGCGGCCTGAGAATCTTCACGTTTGTGAGGACCTACCACTCGGTAGGATTTCTGCGGAAACGCCGAGTCTTAAATTCCATCGGCCAGCGGCGGGCTACATCTGTCGGAACAGGTGCAGATAAGTCCTGCTCACCGGCAGCACTTCGCTGCGGCCTTTGAGATGAAGCTCCGCGGTTTCGTTCGCGCCGCGAGTGACGTGATCGATCGCGTTGAGGTTCACGACCACGGAGCGATGAACCTGCGCGAAGCGTGAAGCATCCAACTGGCCGATGATGTCTTTGAGGGGCGTGCGGATCACGGCTTCGCGAGGCTGCTGTGCGTCGTCACGCCAGGCGACAACGGTGTACTTCTCATCGGAGCGGAGGAAGTCGATGTCCTCGACGGGAATCAAGCGCACGGTTTGCCCGATGGAGGCGCGGACCCAGCGCAGAGGAGAGGACGAAGGAGCGGGGCGCAGGCGGGCCGCGAGTTGTTCCAGCAGCTCTTCGGTGTTGAGCGCTGGTTGAGCTGCGCTAAGGCGCTCTTGCAGCCGGGCCACGGTATCGGCGAGGCGTCGGGGCTCGACGGGTTTCACCAGATAGTCGAGCACGCCCTGTGAGAATGCCTGGACCGCGTATTGATCGTAGGCCGTGACGAACACCAGATGAGCGCGACGACCGATGTGCTGGGCGACCTCGATGCCCGTGACGCCAGGCATGTGCACGTCGAGAAAACAGATCGCCGGATGCAGCGCTTCGAACTTATCGATGGCCTCGCGGCCATTGCGCGCTTGCGCGACCACGTGGAGCGCCGGCCATGCTTGCGCGAGCATGCGCTCCAGTGCGTCTCGCAGCAGCGGCTCGTCGTCGGCGATCAGGGCCGTAGGGCGCTGGGGGCTCATGCACGCCTCTCACGCGCGGGCAGATCGATCTCGGCGCACACGCCATGCGGCTCGACTTCCATCAGCCGTAGCTGAGCATCGCCGCCAAAGTTCAGTTGCAGTCGCTCGCGCAAGGTCGACAGGCCCGTGCCCAAGCCTTGACTGGTGGCGTGCAGACCGACGCCGGTGTCTCGCACGCGAATCAAACAACGATCATTGCGGTGAACGACTTCGATATCGATGCGGCCGCCTTCCTCGCTCGGATCGATGCCATGCCTCACTGCATTCTCGACCAGCGTGAGCAGCGTCATCGGCGGACACTGCAGGTTCCGCGCTGTTTGATCGACGTTCAAAGTGAACTGCAGGCGATCCGGCATGCGCATCTGCATGAGCTCCAGGTACGCATGCACCAGCTCTAGTTCATCGCCGAAGGTGGTGGTCGACTCGTGCAGACGTGGCACGGCGGCGCGCAGGTAGGCAACGAGGCTGGCCAGCACCTTGGAAGCTTGCGGCGATCCTGCATCGACCAGCGCTTGGATATTGGCCAGCGTATTGAACAGGAAATGAGGCTCGACCTGCGCTTGCAGCAGTCGCATGCGAGCATCGAGCGCCTGGCGTTCGAGCTCGCTCTTCTCGAGCTCAAACGCAAGCGCCTGCTCGCGCGCGAACGTGTCGCGCTGTTTCAACATCGCGCCGACGGCGATCCAGGGCGCGAACAGCAAACCGGTGACGGTGAGCATCGCGTAGCCCATCGTTCGCTTTTCTTCTGTGGCGATCCGGGTGTTGCCACCGGTGGTGAGCCAGTATGCGAATAGTGCGCTGAACGGAATGATGGCGGCCACGCCGATGACTTGCAGCGCCGAGCGGGAGAGCCATCGCGGCAGCCGTCGAGGCCACTGCTCGAACAGGCCGAAGACCAGCATGGCCGAAAACCCGACCAGCACCGCGCGTGACACGACGATGATGGTGGCCGTCTCACTGAGCAGGCCGAGGAACAGTCCAAACAGCACCGAGACGGTGAGCGTGAAGCGCAAGCGCCGCCACCCCAGCATCAACGCCAGGCCGTGCGGCTTCGAGGGCAATGCGGCGGCGGTCATGAGTGGACTATAGACGAATGCCGCGAGGCTGCCTGCGCGGCGGCCGACCAACGGACTCGCCCGGCCGTCTTTCGTCCGCCTGAAACGTGCCTGGGTGGCGATTCGCCGCGGTTCGTCGCATGCTTATCTCGTGCATGTGTGGGCTCGTCATAGTAGCGCCCGGTCCTTCAGGGCGCAGACATACAGGGAGTCCGAACCATGACGCTGACAAGAAAAATCCTGGTCATCGGTCTGGCGGTGATTGCCGTTGCGGTGACATCGCTGGCCGTTGCATTGAGCTACACGGCCCCTTGCCCGGCAGCGCAGACGCCTCCGGCCGGCGCCGACGGCATGAAGGCCATCATGCAGCGCTGTTATGGACCGCCGACGGTGCTCAAGCTGGAAACCATCGCCAGGCCGTCGCCAGAGCCCGATCAGATTCTCGTCAA
The DNA here is from genome assembly GCF_016801985.1 of Steroidobacter gossypii. Taxonomy (GTDB): domain Bacteria; phylum Pseudomonadota; class Gammaproteobacteria; order Steroidobacterales; family Steroidobacteraceae; genus Steroidobacter; species Steroidobacter gossypii. The sequence goes on from NZ_JAEVLS010000009.1 coordinate 65,560, forward strand.
GGTCCACGCCGCCGCGGTCAATCCGCTGGACTGGCATTCGGTGCGCGGCGAGCCCTACATCATGCGCTTGTCATCGGGCATCGGGACGCCGAGCGATGTGAGCGCGGGCGTGGATTTCGCAGGGACCGTCGAGGCGGTCGGCAGGGACGTGAGCCGATTCAAAGTCGGGGATGCGGTATTCGGCGCCCGCGGTGGCGCGCTCGCCGAATATGTCGTGGTTCGTGAAAGCAGGTCAGTCGTGCACAAGCCGGAGAATCTGTCGTTCGAGCAGGCGGCGGCCATGCCGATTGCGGCGATCACGGCGCTACAGGCGCTGAGAGACAAGGGCAAGCTTCAGCCCGGGCACAAGGTGTTGATCAACGGCGCATCTGGCGGCGTCGGTACGTTCGCAGTGCAGATTGCGAAAGCGCTTGGCGCGGAGGTCACGGGTGTTTGCAGCACACGGAACATCGAACTCGTGCGCTCGTTGGGCGCCGATCGCGTCATCGACTACACGCAACAGAATTTCACCGAAGGCGGCGAGCGCTACGACTTGATTCTGGACAATGTCGGCAATCATTCATTTCTGAAGGTGCGGCGCGTGCTGAAGCCTCGAGGCACGATCGTGATCGTCGGCGGACAGAGCGATGAGCCGTTTCTTGGGCCCATGGTCCAGTTCATTGAAGGCATGGCGGTCTCGCCGTTCATCAGCCAGGAGATCGTGGGCTTCATTGCGCACATGAACTCGAGCGATCTGCAGGCGCTCGCGAACCTGGCGCGCGAGGGCAAGCTGACGCCCGTGATCGATCGGCGCTATCCCCTGGATCAGGCAGCCGAGGCCATCGCGTATCTGGAGCAGGGGCGGGCGCGGGGCAAGGTGGTCGTGACGATGCTCGATCAACAGTGAGCCATCAAATATCAGGACCGGCGCGCGAGTATTTCGATCCCCGAGATTTTTCTGCGCGGGCGCGCAGTGTAGAGTTCACTGCGGTTCAAGTTGTGCCCGCTTCGAGAGAATCAATTGCTCAATCTCGGCCACGCGATTCAGCTCAGCGCGTCGGATCTGGTGGGCTACCTCAACTGCCATCACCTGACCCATCTCGACACGCTGGTCGCCACCGGCGCTCTGGCGAAGCCCCAGCTCTGGGACCCGTCGCTAGAGACGCTGTGGGAGAGAGGTGCGGCGCACGAGCGGGCTTATGTTGAACACCTGCGCGCACGAGGCTCGAATGTCGTTGCGATCGAAGGCATCGGCGTCGCCCCCGCGCAGGTTGAGCAGACGTTGGCGGCAATGCGCGCGGGCGCCGAAGTCATCGTCCAGGGCGCGTTTCTGCGAGGCTCGTGGAGCGGTCGAGCCGACGTGCTGATACGCGTGCCGCTGCCAAGCGCACTCGGCGACTGGTCTTATGAAGTCGTGGATACGAAGCTTGCGCGCGAGACCAAGGGCGGCACCGTGCTGCAGCTGTGCTTGTACTCGGATTTGCTCGCGACCGCTCAAGGTCGCCAGCCCGAGCAGATGCACGTGGTGATTCCGGGCTGCGGGTTCGAGCCGGTGAGCTACAGAGTCGCAGCCTACGCGGCTTACTATCGGCACGTGCGCACGGCGCTCGAGGACTCGCTGAAGACGCAGATCCCGGAAGCAACGTACCCGCATCCGAAGGAACATTGCGATATCTGTCGTTGGCGAAGTGAATGCGACGCCAGGCGTCGACGCGACGATCATCTGTGTTTGGTCGCGGGGATCTCGGCATCGCAGATCGGCGAGCTGAACCGGCACGACGTGAGGACGCTTGCGGATCTCGCGCGCTTGCCGCTGCCTATGCCGTGGAAGCCGGAGCGAGGCTTGCCGCAATCCTACGAACGAACTCGCGAGCAAGCGCGCGTTCAATGGGAAGCTCGGAAGGCGGGGAAGCCGATCTATGAAACGTTGCCGCTCGCCCCGCAGGTCGGGCTGCAAAGGCTGCCGCAGCCCTCGCCTGGAGATATCTTCCTGGACCTCGAAGCCGATCCCTTCGTGGGCGAGGAGGGCCTCGAGTTTCTGTTTGGCTATGTGACCGCGCATGCCAAGGACGCCGGCCGATATGTGGCTGAATGGGCTTTCTCGCGCAGCGAAGAGCGCGCGGCCTTCGAGCGCTTCGTGGATTTCGTCATGGCCCGCTGGGCGCAGCATCCGGGCATGCACATCTATCACTACGCGCCCTACGAGCCGAGTGCGTTGAAGCGCCTGATGGGCCGCTATGCCAGCCGCGAGAATGAAATCGATCGGATGTTGCGAGCGTCGTTGTTCGTGGATCTATACGCGATTGCAAGGCAGAGCATTCGCGCCAGTGTCGAAAGCTACTCCATCAAGAACCTCGAGCCGTTCTACGACTTCCAGCGTCATGTGCCGCTGGTCGAGGTGAGAAGTGCGCTGTCGAAGCTGCAGGCGCGCCTGGAGTTGAACGATGCCGCCGCGATCACCGAAGAGAGCAAGGAGACGGTGCTCCACTACAACCGTGATGACTGCCTCTCCGCGCAACGCCTGCGGGATTGGCTGGAGAAGATTCGCGGAGAATTGATTGCGGGAGGCGCAGCCATCCCGCGTCCCGAGGCGGGTGATCCCGAGCCCACGCCGGAGTTGGATGAACGCCAGCGCCAGGTCGCCGCGCTCATCGAGCGTCTCACAGCCGATGTGCCTGCTGACCGAAGTGAACGCACCGCTGAACAGCAGGCGCGTTGGATCCTTGCGTATTCGCTCGATTGGCATCGACGCGAATTGAAGTCCGCGTGGTGGGAGTTCTTCCGTCTCGCCGATCTCACCGCCGAGGACTTGCTGGAGGAGCGCTTCGGCATCGCGGGGCTCGAGTACGTGGGTGCGGTCGGCGGAACGGCGCGCGCACCCGTGCATCGCTATCGCTTTCCGCCGCAGGAGGTGGAATTGCGCGGTGGCGAGACGCTGCACCTGAGCGGCGAGCAGAGACTCGGAACGGTCGACGCCATTTCTTTTGAGGAGGGCGTCATCGATATCAAAAAGCGCGGTGACACCGCGTCAGTTCATCCGCAAGCGGCCTTTGCTCACGATCTGGTGCGCACCGATGTCATCGCGGATGCGCTGCTGCGACTTGGCGCGCACGTCGCAGAGAACGGCGTGGCGGGCGCCGGCGCCTACCAGGCTGCGCGGGATCTGTTGCTCAAGTTGCCGCCGCGTCTTGATGGCGAGCCGCTGCAGTTGCCGAACGAAACTGCAACGCAAGCCGCCGTACGAATCGCAACCAAGCTCGAAAGCGGTGTATTGCCGATTCAAGGCCCGCCGGGCGCAGGCAAAACATTCACTGCCGCGCAAATGATTTGCGCGTTGGTCAAAGCAGGCAAGACGGTGGGGGTCACCGCCAACAGTCACAAGGTGATCCGCAATCTGCTTGACAAGGTCGTGGAGCTTGCCCATCGAACCGGCATCGAGGTGCGATGTTTGCAAAAGGTGGCGGACAAAGCCGAGGACGTGCCCGGCATTCGCTTCGAGACTGATAACGACAAGACGCTCGCCGCCATCGGCTCGTGTCAGGTGGTGGCCGGGACTGCATGGCTCTGGTCTCGCCCGGAGGCTATCGCCGTCGTCGACACGCTGTTCGTCGATGAAGCTGCGCAGATGTCACTCGCCAACGTGCTCGCGGTCTCGCAGGCCTGCCGCGCCCTGGTGTTGTTGGGCGATCCACAGCAGCTCGAGCAGCCCATTCAGGGCAGCCATCCCGAGGGCACCGACGTTTCAGCGCTCCAGCATGTGCTCGATGGCGCGCCGACCATTGGCAAGTCCCAGGGTTTGTTCCTTGAAGAAACCTGGCGGCTGCATCCGGAGATCTGCTCGTTCACATCGGAGATGTTCTACGAAGGCAGGCTGCGCTGCCATGCCGGCCTCGGTGGACAACAGGTGCGATCCGAGGGGTGCATTCGCGGCGCCGGCCTGCGCTTCTTGCCAGTGCCGCATGAAGGCAATCAGAACTCGTCGATCGAGGAGGCGGAGGCGATCCAGCAACTGGTCGAGGGCACTCTGGCGTCGAAGGCCACATGGATCGATCGAGAGGGTCAGGTGCGTTCCGTGACGCTCGAGGACATTCTGATCATCGCGCCGTACAACTCGCAAGTCTTCGAGATCCAGCATCGCCTGCCGCACGCCCGCGTCGGCACGGTTGACAAGTTTCAGGGCCAGGAAGCCGCCATCGTGCTGTACTCCGTGACGACGTCCTCGCATACCGATGCGCCTCGCGGCATGGAGTTCCTGTACAGCTTGAATCGTCTCAACGTTGCCGTGTCGCGCGCCAAATGTTTGTGCGTGCTGGTCGCCGCGCCGGCCATTTTCGAGCCGGCCTGCACGACGCCGCGGCAAATGGCGCTCGCCAATGCGTATTGTCGTTATCGCGAGCTCGCGAATGCTCTACAGATCACAGAGCGTTAGGTCTTTCGGTCAGTAATATCCGCGCCCGGCATCTGGCATACATAGCCAGTCTACAAATCGGGAGGCTGCCTTGGACTTCAATAAACTGTTGGCTCGCGCCAAAGCCATTCTTCTCGCTCCGAAGCAGGAGTGGCCGGTGATCGCTGGAGAGCCGACCACCGTCGCGGACCTCTACAAGGGCTACATCATTCCGCTCGCCGCGATTCCGGCGATCTTCGGCTTTTTGCAGATGAGCGTGATCGGCATGTCCATGCCGTTCGCAGGCACGGTGCGCATCGGCATCGGCACGGGCCTGACCACGATGATCGTCGGCTATGCGCTGGCGCTGGTCATGGCCTATGTAATGGCATTGATCGTCGATGCGCTCGCGCCCACCTTCGGCGGTCAGAAGAGCAACATCCAGGCACTCAAAGTCGTCGCCTACGCGTACACGGCGAGCTGGCTCGCGGGCATCGCGCAGATCGTTCCGGGCCTGGGCATCCTGATCCTGCTGGCGGGCGGCCTCTACAGCATCTATCTGCTGTACCTCGGCTTGCCTCAGACCATGAAGTGCCCGCCCGAGAAGGCTGCGGGCTACACGGCGGTGGCCATCATCATCGCCATCGTGCTCGGCTTCGTGACTGCGGCGGTGGTCGGCAGCATCGCCGGCGTCGGCAGCATGATGGCCGGATCGAGCTACTCCAGCAGCGACGAGGATGTGCAGTTCGACGAGGACAGCCCGCTGGGCAAGATGCAGCAGTGGGGCAAGCAGATGGAGGAGGCCAACAAGAAGCTCGAAGCGGCTCAGCAGTCCGGCGATCAGGCCGCGCAGGAAGAGGCGCTGAAGGCGGTGTTTGGCGCGGCGATGAGCGGCGGTAGTGGCCAGGTCGAGTCGCTCGCGCCCGATCGTCTGAAAGCATTCGTGCCCGATCAGCTCGCAGGGCTGAAGCGCTCGAGCCTGTCGGCGGAGCGCAATGGCGCGATGGGTCTGCAGGTCTCCGAGGCCGCGGCGACCTACTCGGATGATTCCGGTCGCGAGATCAGGCTTGAAATCACCGACGCGGGCTCGGCCAAGGGCCTGCTGGGCCTCGCCGGCTGGGCCGGGGTGGAAGGCGAGAAAGAAGCGGACGGCCGTTTCGAGAAGACCTACCGCAAGAACGGTCGGCTGATCCACGAAGAATGGGACAGCAACGATTCCAGCGGTGAGTACACCGTGGTGCTCGCCGATCGGTTCACCGTCAAAGTCCAGGGATCGGCTGGCAGTGTCGGCGAGTTGCGCGCCGCGGCCGAGCAGGTGGACCTGGATGAGTTGGCCGAACTGCGCGACGAAGGCGTGAAGAATCAATAGCTAATACGCAACGCATGGCCAATGAGGGGCCATGCGTATATGGCTGCCAGCGCTCGACAGGGATGATCGGGCGCTGCACACCCGCGAGCCCGATGCCGCTCCGGCCAGCACCCTCACAAGCTCAGCGAAATCGACTAGACCGCCCATCTCATAAATTCATCCCTAGGCATTTTCCGAATTTGCCGTTCTTTCGCCGATGCATGACAGCGGGCTCTGGTAGTTTTTGCCGGCCCTGCATCGCTGTGTATTGGTCGGGATGCCGCAGTGCGAATTGCAACCGTGGCACCGGCGTTACAGGGAAATCAGCACGGCGCCGAGTGACGGCCCTCAACGGTACCAGCACTACCAGAGGACTGATCTCAAAGGACTTTCGGCGTCGGCCAGCGGGAATGGTTGAGGGATTCGGCCATGCATCAGTTCGAGGTGGCGCAGGGTTTCATAGAACAGTGTCAGGCGGGTCGCCCCGCCCAGGCGCTGGCGCGAGCCTTTCAGGCGGGCACCGAAGCGCTTGGCTTCCGTCATTTCGCGTGCTGCTCGCATGTGGATCCACTGCAGCCGCCTCGCCGGTCGGTGATGCTGCACTCCTACCCGAAGGAATGGGCGCAGCTGTTCAGCGAGGCGGAGTTCTTCGAAGTCGATCCGGTGCTGCTGCGGGCCAGCCGCTCGATGGTGCCGTTTGCCTGGAGCATGGCCGATTTCGACGAAGAGCTCAGCCCACCGCAGCAAGAGATATTTCATGAGGCGCGTCGCTATGGACTGACGCGCGGCTACACCGTACCGATTCATTCTGCGAACTCGCCTCGAGACTTCCGCGCCTCGTGCACGGTGGTGCCCGATTCGGATCGCTTGCCCAAGGCTGCGTACTTCGCGGTCCAGCTGATGGCGTTCTACATGTATGAGGCGGCGAGCAAGGCGGCGGCCGAGAAAGATCCGCCGCCGCTGCAGAAGCCGTTGAGCAAACGCGAGCGACAGTGTCTGGAGCTGGCCGCGCAAGGCAAGAGCGACTGGGTGTCCTCGAAGATTCTCGGGCTGAGCGAGCGCACGGTTCACAACCACGTCGAGAACGCCAAGCGCCGACTGCAAGTGGCGACGCGCGTTCAGGCAGTCGTGCATGCGCTTGCCGGACAACAGATTTCGCTGGGCGATGTGGTTCGTTGCGAGCCCTCGCCGTTGAGCTTCGAGTCGGCGCGCATGGCGCGCGTCGCCGCACGAGGGCGGAGCAAAACTGCGAACTAGTAGCACGAACGTCGACCCTCACGAGCCTGCTTGAGCCAATTGGCTCAGTGCCCGAGGGGGGTGAATTCGGTCATCTTCTCTCCAGCAATGTTTGTTTGGAGAGAGTCGATGATCTTGATCGTCAACGCGGAGAACCGTTCGCTGTTCGTCCCGGAGCTGATCGAAATGCATCGCCAGCGCAAGGTGGTCTTTGTCGACAAGCAGGGTTGGAACGTGCCGGTGATCGGCGACATGGAAGTGGATGACTACGATGCCGAGGACACGACTTATCTCATCGCCAAGGCCGACGGCGGCAGCGCCGAAGTGCTGGCCTCGGCGCGTCTGTTGCCGACCGTGCGTCCGCACCTCATGACCGATTTGTTTGCAAACGCCTGCGAGCGTCGCGCCCCGCGCGGGCCGCGCATCTGGGAGGTGTCGCGCTTCTGCGTGAGTCCGGCGATCGCAAGCCGTCGCAAACGCATCGAGCTGCTCTGGGAGACCGCCTGCGGCGTGATCGAAACCGCGCTGCTGTACGGTGTGCAGAAAGTCACATTCGTCGCCAACGCCGCCTTGTTGCCGCTCGCGCTCGAGTGCGGATGGAAGTGTGCGCGGCTTGGGCCGACGTTGCCGGATGGCGACGATGAGATCACCGCGGTGGTCGCGTCGATCACGCCGAACGGTTTGCGCGCCGTGCGTCGTCGGCTCGGCATCGATGCGCCGGTGACGCGCTTCGCTCTATCAACTGTAAAGATCGCGGCTTAACGTATGTCGCAGGCCATTGCCCCATTGCTCGACGCGAAAGGAATGTATCTGGATCAGCTGCGATCCAAAGGATATTTCATCGTCGAGCGGCTCGCCGCGCAGGCGCTGGTCGATCGTGTGACAGAGGAGCTCGAGCCCTGGTTTCACGCGACTCCAAATTGCCGCGGCGACTTTTACGGTTGGAACACCACGCGATTCGGCGCAGTGCTGTTGAAGTCGCGCGCAAGTCACGCTCTGGTGTTGAACGAGCTAATCCTTGCGATCATGGACGAGGTGCTCGGGCCGCACTGTGACTGGTATCAGCTCAACCTTTCTCAGGGCATTCGCATTCATCCCGGCGAGCGTCGCCAGGCGCCACATCGCGATGAGGAGATGTGGCCCTGCGCGAAAGGTCGAGCGGAATATCTGGTGAATGTGATGTGGGCGCTGTCGGATTACACCGCCGACAATGGCGCGACGCTGCTGTGGCCGCGCAGCCAGTTCGATTCGCTGTCGCGTGAGCTGAGCGAGGTCAACGCAGACATCGCAGAGATGCCGCGCGGCTCGGCGCTCGTCTATCTCGGCTCGGTGACGCATTGTGGCGGCGAGAATCGCAGCGCTGCGCCACGCACCGGTCTCATCTTCAGCTACAGCCTGGGATGGCTGAAGCAGTATGAGAACGCATTTCTGACCTATCCACCGCAGGTCGCGCGCGAGTTCCCCAAACCGATTCGCGACCTGCTCGGCTATCGCATTCACAGGCCGAATCTCGGCGGCTACGAGGGGCAGGATCCCGCGGTGCTGTTCGAGACGCAGTCACACACGCTGGCGGCGGTGGACGCCATTTCGCCGGAAGTGGCTGCGGAATTACAGGCGCATTATCGCAATCGTGCTGCTGGGGGAGGAACGGCGGGACAACAGGGTGAGACGACGGCGTCTCGAAGGGTTTCATCTTCAGGCTAACTAGGAGGGCGCACCATGCTCTCGGCGGATCCAAGCAAGCGAATCTTTGTGTTGAAACGTGACGAAACCAGCAGTCGCAAACCCAGCAGCGATCACGCTGTGGAAGGGATTTACGATCGAATCAAAGCGCTGTTGCTGGCGCATACGCTCGCGCCCGGACAGCTGCTGCAGATTGGCACGCTGGCGGAGGAGCTCGGCGTGAGCACCACACCAGTGCGTGAAGCGTTGACGAGGCTCGCAGCGGAGCGACTGATCGTGTTCGCGCCCAAGCGCGGCTTCTTCGCCAAGACCGCGTCTGAAGATGAGTTGCGCGGTCTGTACACGCTTAATCAGACACTGCTCGATTCCGCGATCCGGGAGTGGACCGCGGCTGCGCAGGCGGAGGAGGAGGCCAGGGCGCCCTCGAAGATCTTCGCGTCCATGCCGCTGTCAGACAAACCGGAGCAACTCACGCGCACGGTGGACGATCTGTTCGTGCGCATTGCAACGCGTTCAGGAATTGGCGAGCTGGCGGACATCGTTCGCAACTTCAACGATCGCTTGCATCACGCCCGCATGATCGAGGGCGAGATCATCGAAGATGCGGTCGAGGAGCTGTCGAACTTACGTCAACTGTATGGCGACAACGATCAGGAGCGGCTGCAGGCGGCATTACAGAAATATCATCAGCGACGTCGCGAAATGGTCTCCTCGATATGTAAAGAGCTGCTGTTTCGTCCCTTTCTTGCCGAAAACAAATAATGAAATGCGCGCTCCGGAGGCATTCTTCGCCTCCGGAGGGCTCGCCCGGCGAGCGCTCCCGGTCAGTACCTAATGACGGATGCCGCTGCCCGGATGCACACTGGTGTGCAGCGGGTGAGAAAAGCGGGTTCGGCCCGATTAGACTAATCGTGGTTTCGAGTTAGATTCTCCAAGGTTGGCCCCTTTGCACGGGAGTTGCGTGGCCGCGTCGCCAGGTCTCACCGGCGCGCCTGGGCCGCGTTGTGAAAACATAGGGACATATCGTGATCGATCGTCATAAGCACCTGGGCAGAGGGGATCGCGCGACGGCGACAGTGTCGCAGCTCGAGAATGCCGGGCAGGACGTCGAGCCCGCGCCGATGATGGATACACATGCGCGCAATGGCCGCGTCAGTGTGTGGTTCGGGCGCTGGCGCAAACCGATTCGCAGCTGGTTCTCGAGCAGGGCGTCGGTGCCGCGCGCCGAAGTCGACGATCTGGCGCAGGAGGTGTTCCTGCGCCTGCTGCGTTATAGCGACGATGTGGCGGTGGAGAATCCCCAGGGCTACCTGTTCAAGATCGCCGCCAACGTCGCCAACGAGTGGCGAGACCGCTCCCGCGTGCGTCAACCGCACGATCGCAGCTGGCTCGATGAGCTTCAGATCGATCCGTCCGATCAGCCGGACAACGCGATGTTTCAAAGCCGCGTCAGCAATCATTTGCAAAGCGCGGTCGATCAATTGCCGCAGCGACAGCGCGAAGTGCTGTTACTGCACGTCAACGAGGGTCTGACTTACAAGCAGATCGCCGATCGGCTCGGGGTCACCTACCGGATCGTCTTGCGAGACCTGACGCGTGCCTATGCCTCATTGCGCATGCAGTTGAAGGGCCAGGACCTCTAGGGAAGGGAGCCAGTGAGGGCAAGGGGCATGAAACACAGCAGCGACACCGAGATCGACGCGCAACTGAGCGAACAGGCGGCCGCCTGGTTCGTGCGGTTGGTCGCGAACGATCTGTCAGCGCGCGAGCGCCGCGAGTATCTCGCCTGGCTGAAAGCATCCGGCCGTCATGTCGAGGCGTTGCTCGACATCTATCGCTATCACGGCTATGGCCGCAAGGCCAAGCTGCACATGCGGGCCACGCCGAATCGCGACCCGGAGTCCAATATCATTCCGTTCACCCCGCGCGGCGTGACGGTGCATCCTCATTCGCTGCGCGAGACGCAGCGACCCCGTCGCGGTCGATTCCCGAAGATCGCGGCGTCGATCGCCGGTGTGATGTTCACGATCGTGGCGGCCTGGATCGTGAAGACGACCTACATCGACAACCGCATCACGACCGGGCCCGGACAGTGGGATCGCGAGCTGCTGTCCGACGGCAGCGTGCTGCGCATTGGTCCGAACACCAAGCTGCGCTGGGCGTTCGATGATTTCCAGCGCAGCATCGTGCTGAGTGAGGGCGAGGCTGTGTTCGAGGTGGCCAAGGATCCGCTGCGGCCATTCATCGTCAGTACGCACTTCGGCAACGTGCGCGCGGTGGGAACCGAGTTCGGCATCTCGCTGATGAACGGGTCGACCGCCGTCGTCACCGTCGCGCACGGCAAAGTGGCGGTGAGCAAGCCGCACGAAGGTCGTTTCGCGATCGAGCAAAAAGCGGATGCGGTCGCGGAGCTGGTGGCCGATCAGCAGATCGTGATGTCGCTGCAAGGCGCGGAGCCCATCAAAGAGGTGGACGCATCGCGCGAGTTGCAGTGGGCGACGGGATATTACGAGTTTCGTGGCGAGACGGTGGGCGAAGCCGTCGAGCAGTTCAATCGTCGCAACAAGCTGCAGGTGGTGATGGCGGATCCGGCCATCGGCAACATCGCGATGCCATTTACCACAGTGAAACTCGACGACCCGGAAACGTTCGTGGTGATGCTCGCCGCGCGCCCCGATGTTCAGGTCGCGTATGAAAACGCCAATGTGATCCGGCTGCTGCCCGAGTAGCGCTCGCAGCTGCGGAGTCCCCGTAGTCTTATGTTGAAACCCACAAGGATCGTGGGAGGCTTGTGTTCGGTCATTCTCTGTTGCGCGGTGACTCCCTCGGTGCAACTCAGCGGCCAGGAACATGAACGCGACCCCTCCGGGAACGGTGACGACGCAGGCCATCGAATGGCATCAGCGTCTGAAACAGGGTGAGATGGATGCGGCCACGCGCGCTCGATTCCGAGCATGGATGCGCTCGCCGGACCACGTCAAAGAGCTCGCGCATATTTGTTTGATCGACGCCTCGCTCGGCGGGATCAAGCGCGAAGGCCGGGCCTTGCCCAAGAATGTCATCGACTTCGGATCGTTTGCGCCGATGGCGCGCCCGCGCACAGCACCCTCCGCTCCACATCGGGCGCGCTTGAAGTCAAAGGTTGCGGCCGCCGCCAGCGTGCTGCTCGCGGTTGCGGTCGGCTCGTTGGCGGCCCTGCTGTCCGGCGATTCAGTCATCGTGACGCGCGAGGGTAGTTGGGACAAACGATTGCTGAATGACGGCACAGTGGTCTACGCGGGCCCGCGCACCAAGCTGCGTTTGCACTTTGACGAGCGCACTCGCGCGGTCGAGCTATTACGAGGCGAGGCGCTGTTCGAAGTGGCCAGGCAGCCCGGGCGGCCATTCGTCGTATCGACCAATGCGGGGCGAGTGCAGGCGCTGGGCTCGGCGTTCGCGGCCGCTGAAGCGGGCGATCAGGTGGTGGTCACGGTGATGAAAGGCAAGGTCGCGGTCACCGGCCATCACGGTGCGCAACCGATGGTGCCGCTCGGCGCGAACCAGCAGGTCGTGCTCTCGTCACGACGCGTGGGGGATCCTGTCACCGTGAACGCCGAAAGAGAACTCAAGTGGGTTCGTAACTGGTACGAGTACGATGGCGAGCAGGTCGGCGAAATCATCGCCGAGCTGAATCAGCGCCACGGCACCCAGATCGTCGTGGACGATCCGCAAGTGATGCCGTTGCGCATGAGCTCGCTGGCCTTCAGGCCGAGTCGGCCGGAAGAGTTCGTCGCCCAAATCAATCGCTGGTACGCCGATTATCCTCACAAGGCCGGCCGCCGCCGCGACGCCGTGCTGCACCTGCAGCGCTCCTAGTCCGCCGTCCGGCCGAACCGGGGTCGTTCACCACGGTTCAGGCCGATTCGACTTAATCCTGAGCTTGCGACTTCGATGCAATGCCGGAGGGATGAATCCCATCCCTGGCCCAGTCTTCTGTTCGAGGGGGGAAAGTTTTGTCTGTCTCAGACCATTGGCCCCTGCGATTGTTGCTAGGTAAGCGCTGAGTCACAAAGCTTGATCGATCGGCAGAAGCAGTCGCCAGACACCCATCGTTGGCGTTCATCCACGGAGGATGAACAGGGCGAGCAGGGGGTTTGTGGGCCTCCGGAAGCCGCCGCGCGCGCTCCACGACCCAATCGCGACGGCCGGCTGATCGAGTGGTTCGGCAAGTGGCGCAAGCCGATCCGCAGCTGGCTGCGCAATCGCGCCTCGGTGCCGCCGGGCGATATCGACGATCTGGCGCAGGAAGTGTTCCTGCGCCTGCTGCGCTATAGCGACGACATCGCCGTCGACAATCCGCAAGGTTATTTGTTCAGAATCGCCGCCAATGTCGCCAACGAGTGGCGCGAGCGCTCCAGGGTACGCAAGCCGCACGACGACAGCTGGCTGGAGGAGTTGCAGATCGAAGCCGGGGACGAACCGGAGAACGCTTTTGCCAAGACGCGCGCCAACGAATATGTGCAGGCCGCGGTCGACCGCCTGCCGCCGCGGCAGCGCGAGGTTCTGTTGTTACATGTCAATGAGGGCCTGACTTACAAGCAGATCGCTCAGCAACGGGGGCTGACCTATCGCATTGTGTTGCGAGACCTCACACGTGCCTACAGCGCATTGCGCATGCAATTGCGGCTGGAGGACCTGTGACCACTTCCAGGGAAGACGAGGACGAGGGCATGAATGGATTTCTGCACGAGGGCGACCCACAACGGCGCGCCACGCACGAGTTGAGCAATGAAGCGGCCGAATGGTTCGTATTGCTGCGTGATGATCGGTTGGGCCTGCGCCACCGCCAGCGCAACGTCCGCTGGCTGAAACAATCGCCGGACCACATCGCGGAATTGCTCCGCATCCAGCAGGTCTACAAGGTGCTGCGCGCGGCCAAGCTGGAGGACCGGGAGCCACGCACTTCGCGATTGGACGACGAACCCGAATCGAATGTGATCGAGCTGGCGCGGCGCCTGCCGCCGACGCCGCCGGAGCTGCCCCGATTGCGGCCGCGCCGTCGGCCGTGGCGCGCGGTCGCGGCAGTGGGTTGCCTCGCGATCTGCATGCTCCTGGCGTTTGTGGTCAAGGGCGCGTGGCTGGATCGAACCATCGAGACCGAGTTGGGCGAATGGCGCACGGCCACGCTGAAAGACGGCACGCAGGTGCGTCTGGGGCCCGGCTCGCTGTTGCGCGTGGCGTTCAACGATGAGCGCCGGATAGTCCGCCTGGTACGCGGCGAGGCGATGTTCGATGTCGCCGAGGGCTCGCGTCCATTCTTCGTTCAGTCCGAGATGATCGGCGTGCTGGCGACGGGCACCCAGTTCCGTGTATCGCGCCGAGGCGGCGAGGACGTGGTCGCGGTCACCGAGGGCAGCGTCTCGATCTATCGCGATGATGGTGAGCCGGTGCTGGGCTCGGTCGTCCGGCAAGCTCGGGCCAACACCGAAGTGCCGCTAGCGGCCGGAGAGCAGGTGTCGGTCACGAGCTCGCACGCGGTCGTAAAGCAAAAGATCAATGTCGATTACGAGCAGGCGTGGGCCGATGGCTGGCTGGTGTACGAGGACAAGACCATTGCCGAAGTCGCCAGCGAGTTCAATCGTCGCAACCGGACCAAGATCGTGGTGGCGGAGCCCGCCATCGCCGAGCGCCAGCTGGCCTTCTTCCGGGGCATCGCCACCGACCCTGAATCGTTTGTCGCCGCCATCTCTCGCAGCTCGGATATCGCCGTGGTCCGCGGCGGGCCGAATGTGCTGCGGATTGAACTCAGTCCACAGAGCTGATTCACAGAGCTCACAGTCCACCCAAGCCCGCCTGAATCCGAACTCGCCCCGACACCGTATTGCTCAGGGGTCGAATTTGATATCAACGCATGTTTCATAGGGGCCTCCGGGCGGATTTCGTCAGGGGCGTTGAAATATATTGTGAGTCGGATCTCGCCCTAAGTAACAAAGTCGCAGCGCATTGCAGCGTCATGCGCTAGATTCCGGTTCATTGGCGGCGGGGCAGCCGTCCCCGACTTCAAAGGGATCTTGCTGGGGAAGATGGTCGCGAAACAGGTCATCGCCGGAGTCGTGGCGGCTGCATTCATGGGCGGTCCGTTGCCCTTGGCTGCGCAAACCACGCTCGCGCCAAGCCAGGGGGTGACTGCGAGGAGCGACCGGGACGAGCCGCCGTCCCTGCACTACTACACCCTGGACATTCCGCGCCTTACCATCATCGAGGCGCTGAAAGAGTTCACCACCCAGACCGGCCTGCAGATCAGCTTCTGGCCCGATGCGCAGACCGACCAGAACATGCTGGTCGGGCCATTGCGCGGCAGGTTCACCGCGGAGGTGGCTTTGACTCGGCTGCTGGCCTCGAGCGGGCTGGCGTTCAGGAGAACCAACGATCGCTCCCTGGTGGTGATGGCGCCCTCGCTGCTCGGGCTGCCCCGCAATGGATCATCGGCGCCAGATCAGGAGCGAAGCCGCTTGGCGGAGGGGCAGCCGCGCCTGCGTGCAGTCACCCGACCGCCGGAGCCGGAAATCCGTGCGCAAGGAGCAGCCGGTTCGAGCAGAACCGAGCGAATGTTCTCGCGTGAGTCCATCGACGAAGTTATCGTCACCGGCACTCGCATGGAGCGCAGTGGCGAAGGGCCGGCGCCGGTGCAGGTGTTCACTCGCCGGGAGATCGAAGAGCTCGGCGCGGCCTCGATTCCCGATGTCTTGCGCTATACGCCGCAGCAGCCGTTCACGCGGCCCGAGTATTACTACCAGAATGGCGGGCAGTACTCGCAGATGCGCGGCATCGGCATCGACACCACGCTGGTGCTCATCAACGGCCGGCGGGTGGTGCCGACCTCCAACAGCCTGACGTTGAATGCGTTCGATCTGAACAGCATCCCGCTCGCCGCGGTGGAGAAGATCGAAGTGCTGTCCGACTCGGCCTCGGCCATCTACGGCGCCGACGCGATGGGCGGCGTGATCAACATCGTGCTGAGAAAAGAGATTCCTCAACCGGTGCTCGACGTTCAGTACGGCAGCGCGAGCGGAGGGGGCGATCTGTTGCGCGGCTCGCTGAGCGTCGGCTATGCCACGGAACGTTTCAAAGCGTCGCTCATCGCCGATTATCACCAGCGCGACTTTCTGTTCGGCGTCGAGCGCGACCGCTGGCGCAATCAGGATTTCAGCCGTTACGGCGGCATCGATTATCGAACGCCGGGCGGCGCGCCCGCCAACGTGCGCTCGAGCACCGGCCAGAATCTGCCGGGCCTGCCCAGTTCGTTTGCGACCGTGCCGGAGGGCAGTCGGGGCGTCGGACTCACGCCGGATGACTTCATTCCGACGGCCGGCATGCGCAATCACACAAGCACGCTGTCCACGCTCGCCATCGTGCCCGAATCTCGCCAGCGCAACCTCGCGCTGTTTGCAGAGTATGAGCTTGCGCCCGAGCTGAGCGCTTTCGCAGAGGTGTTGCACACCCACCGTGATGTCCTGAATCAGGATGAGCTTCCCTCGGTGGTGGGCGCGCGCGTGCCGGCGAACAATCCGTTCAACCCATTTGGCCAGGAAGTGCTCGTGGACTTCGCGCTCGGGGGCATCGGTCCGCAGCGGACTTCGGAACATTTGCAGACGACGCGCGGCGCCGCAGGCCTGCGTGGCGCGCTGAGTTCCGGCTGGCAGTGGGAGATCGCGGCTGTGGCGAGCACTGAAACCGACGATGTCGTGATCCCCAATCGCGTGAGCGATGAGCGGGTCAGCGCGGCGCTGGCGCAAACAGATCCCGCCCGCGCGCTCAACCCCTTCGTCGACGGGCCTGGCGGCGGCCCGGAGTTGCTGGCGTCGCTCATGGATCCGTCTGTCGATCATCACTTCTCGCGCGGCCGGCAGGTATCTGCCTTCATGCGCGGCGACCTGTGGGAGCTGCCGGCCGGGCCGCTGCAAGCGGTGGTCGGCAGCGAGTGGCGCGATGAGCGAATGGTTTACGACGGCGACACCGAGTCGCTGGCGGACGGGCGCGATGTGAAAGCGCTGTTCACCGAGTTGCGCGTGCCGCTGCTCGGGTCGGCGCCCGACGCCAATGAGGACAGGTTGACGATGACGCTGGCCGCGCGGCTGGATGACTACAGCGATTTTGGCAGCACCCTGAACCCACAGATCGGCTTGATGTGGCGGACGAGCCAGGAGCTGTTGTTGCGCGGCTCGTACGGCACGAGCTTCCGTCCGCCTTCGCTGTTCGAGCTGCATTCGCCGCGCATCTCGGTGTCCAACATGACCGTGGTGGATGCCGCTCGCAATGACGCCAGAAGCAGCGTCACCATCGTTGGCGGCGGCAATCCCGATCTGCGGCCCATTGAAGCGAGATCGATGACGGCGGGCCTGGTGCTCACGCCGAGCGCCGTGCCCGATCTGCGCCTGCTGGCCAACTACTGGAAGATCGGCGTCGACAATCGCGTGACGTACCTGCAGTTCAATTCGCTGCTTGCCAACGAGCACGTGTTCAGCGATCGAGTGCTGCGCGATGAGCCGACGCCGGCCGACATCGCCGCGGGCATCCCCGGGCGGCTGTTGCAGCTGGATATCTCGCGTATGAACTTCGGTCGGCTCGACACGAGCGGCATCGACTTCGAGGTGAGCTATGACATCGCGACCCGCTGGGGCGATTTCACGCCGCGTCTGTCGGCGACCTGGGTGAACGAGTTCGACTCCGTCGACGAGCCGCTCGGCAACGCCGTGAATCGCGTGGGCGTCGCGAGCGTCCTGGGCTCGGTGCCGCGCTGGCGTGTGATCGGCGGCCTTGGCTGGAAGCGCAATGGACTTTCCGCCTCGACCACGATCGATTGGTTGCCCGGCTACATGGATGCGAACCGCGAGGGGCTCACCACGCGGCGACTGCCCTCGCGCATCCTGGTGGATTTCCAGGCGAGCCTCACGGTGGACGAGATGTTCGGTCCGAGCCCGCTATGGAACGATCTGAAGCTGCAGGCCGGCGTGAGGAACGCGTTCGATGAGTTGCCGCCGTTTGCGGAGATCGGCTTTTCCAGCGGCTACGATTCCTCGCAGGGGGAACTGATCGGCCGCTTCGGCTACCTGAGATTGACCAAGGGCTTCTGAGTTTTCACGCCGCCGCCCGCTGCTGCGCGCCCTGCATCCAATGCCGCGCCCACAGCTCCGTATCCAGATGTCGGAACACCTCGCCCAGATAAACCGTGTTCTTGGTGGGGCCGGCCGCGAGCACCTCCTCCAGCAACGCGCGCTTCAGCAGACCTTGGCTGGCGAGCACGCCTTCCAGCAATGTTTCTGTCAGGAAGGCGCGTTGCCGTTCGAAGATCTGGTCGTGAAAGCCTGGCGCCCGATCTTTCCACAGGCGTCGCAGAATCGGCTCGGGCACTTCCGCGGCGAACGCTTTGCGCGCGAGGCCCCGATCGCGGCCCTGATTGAAATGAACATAGATGGGAATCCGCAGCAGCAGTTCGGTCACGGGCTGCGTGTACAGCGGTGAAACGATCTCCGGGACGTCTGCGTCGGCCGGCACGGCCACGTTGTAGTAGTCGGATGCACTCGTCAGCGTGCCGATGCGCCGGATCTTGTCCCATGGCGTGCGCTGCTGGCCATGGAACCAGGGGTGCGACACGTGCATGCCGCGATAGTCCTGCTTGATGTGGTCGCTGACCAGCTGACTCGCCTCGAGAATGCGTTCGCGAGGAATACCGCCTTCATTGGTGAAATTGCGACGGACGGCGGTGGTCAGCACGCTCCAGGTGGATTTCTGGGTCAGAAGCGCGACCTGCGCGGCGAGTTGAAACAAACGCGGTGTGACGCCGTGATTGCGCAGGTACTCGGGCACGGCATGGCTGATCGAGTCGGCGCAGAAGCCCGAATCGCCGCCGTCGCCGCTGAAGATGCCGGAGGCGCCGGTGCGCGCGGCAAGATCCTGTTCGATGATGGTTCGCTGGAACAACTGCAGCAGCGGCATGGGCTCGACCGAGACCGGCATGCGCGACCCAATGCTCAGATCGAGCTCCAGCGGCGACAGAGGATATTCGGTGTGCTCGCATCCGGCGTGTTGTGCGGCGAGCCGTGCCCAGGGGCGCTCGTCGGAGCGGCCGTTCACGCTGTGATAGGTGTAGGCGCTGAAACGCCCGGTCGGAGCATCCTTCAAGCAGCCGGCGATGATGGAAGAGTCGAGCCCCCCGGACAGACGCAGTAACAACGAACGATGTCGGCTGGCCATGCTGTGCACCGTGGACTTCACGACGCTATGCATGGCTTGCGCCGCCTGCGCGGGATCTTCGATCAGATCGCCCGCGCCATCGAATGCTATCGGGCTCCACCAATAGTGACTGGCGCTGCTCCCATCGCGTTGAAATTGGATGCACTCACCACCGCGCACCGGAGTGACTTCATTGAGCGGCGACAGCTCATGCAAGCTGCTGCTGGCCATCAGGTGCGCATGCAGGAACGCTTCGTTGATCGTGAAGCGTTGCAACCGCAGGTCCAGGCAATCGCCGACGCGTGAAAAGAAGATGCTCACGCCATGAAAAGCGGTGCGGAGACAGGGCAGAGGGCCGGTCGGGTCTTTCAAGACCCACCGGGTCTCATCCGCGCTGTCGCGGCCGAAGGCCACGTAGTTGCCCCAGGCGTGATCGATGAGCCATCGACCGCGGCTCGTGACAAACGAGTGGCGCTCGGCTGGCCCGAAAAGCATCGGCTCGTCTAGCGCCGGTGCTGACAGATCCCGATTGCGCGTGAACAACGTTCCGATGAGCGCACCAGCGCCGTCGGCGAGGCGGTGCACTTGTGATGAGTCGCTACGGGCGCCCGCGCAGAACACCTGCATTCCTGGCGTGTCGAGCTCTCGTGCCCACGCCGGGCCGAGCTGCGCAACGCGCGCACCGATCAGTCGCGCCGTTTCTTGTTGTTGCGGGTTTGTCGGGTCCCACACCAGCCCCAGGTATCGCAACATCGCCACGCTCCTTCGCGCGGTTCAGATCGCCAGAATGGGGGTGTACTCGCAAACCTGTTCAGGATTGGCGTCGAGCAACAGCGTTCCCTGCTGAACCCAGCTGTGCGCGGCCCAGGGTTTGGTGCGCACGCCGATCACCCACGTGGGATACACGCTGTGGCTGGCCAGGAATCTGACCAGCGCCAGTGCATGAAACAAACATTGGTCGCGCGCGGCGAACGTATGCGGGCGCAGCCGCCGGAAGATGCCGACCAGCTCGATGGCGCGCTCGGCATCGAACGGCGCGCCAGCTGCGTTCTTCTGCTGGCCGATCTCTTCAGCCACCACATATAAGGTGCGCGATCGCACCGAGCGACGGGCCCAGCTGCAAGCGCGCATGAATTCGACGAGATGGCGCCAGCGGATCGACGCCGTGCGCTCGACCTCGTGCCCCACGCTGGTCAGCAGACTGTCGAGATCCACTTGCGCGGGTGTGAACACCGCAGGCTCGGGCGCGCTGTTGCTGAGAAGGCCGGCGTCTACCAGCTTGTCTGCAATGCGCACCGCGTCTTCGAGCGGCAGAGGCTCGGCGTCCGCGGCGAAGGCGGGGGCTGCGGTCGCAAAGTTCTGCCAGTTGCCGGCGAGAGAGCGCAGCACGGCGGTTTCTTTGCGGCCGACGCCAAAATATCGATTGCGACGCAGGTCGAGCAGCACGGTGCCCGTTGCTGTCGAGCACGCCCGCACGTGCGCCGGCAGCCAGTACGCTTTTTCGGTGTGCATGGCCAGGACTGCCCGAGAGATCGCCCCAGAATATCGACCCAAACATCGAGCCCGATTCGCGCCGAAGCATCGACCCAGATCATCGATTCAAATCATCGACCCAAATCATCGACCGGATCATCGAATCAGATTATCGACTCAGATTATCGACCCATATCATCGACCCGGATCATCGACTCAAATTATCGCCCGGATCATCGACCCAACTCATCGACCCAACTCATCGACCGGTGTCATTCATGCCAGATCATCGATGCGAGATCACATCGGAGTATGGATGAGTGTATCGAATCGAGTATCGGTCGCAGTATCGGCGTATTTCATCAACGGAGCCCGCGCTGACGGGCTCCGCCATCAATTATTCATTGATGTTCTTCAAGATGACGGCCTATCCGTTCTCTCTCTCCCCCAGCAGAAACACCGAGTCGTAGTACTGGGGCCACAAACCCCACTGCTTGGTTTCGACGGTCGCATCACCGAGATCGAGCACCTCGATCTCCATTTCGTCCTGAACTTCGGTCATGTGTCTTTCCCTCGATAAAGCAGCAGTCCTCCTGCGGTGCCAACGCTGCTAGGTTTGCGACCCCACGTCAATACACTTAGGACAACTCCGCTCGAAATTTCTTCGCAGGCAGCAACGCCGAGGCGGGTTTCTGCCGTTTCATAACAGTCCGGAGCGACTCGCGACCGGGGTTCGTTGCTCGGCAAGCAAATAGAACAACACTGTCACTTTTGGTCTTGCACGCCGCAGCGGGCGTGCGAGGCGCATGCCGCGCGCTGAAATCGCTGGAAATAAACTGCCATATATTCGCAACGGCAGGCAGGGCGAATCGCCCAATGGCCGCGAGCTCCGTTATTGTCGCGCGTTGTGGCATGGTCGACACAGGGAGGTTTGCCATGACCTTGATCAAAGGTCGTCCCCTCGCCGCGCGGTGGGTTCGCCCGGAGCTGGCGCCGGCGCTGGGGAATATCGAGGACGAGCACGGGTGCCTGCAGTCCGCAGGTGACAGCGAAACGTTTCGTTTGTCCGTGCAGTTCGCGCAGGCGCATGGCGTGCAAAGCACGGTTCGGCGAGGCGAGATCACGACTCTGAGCAGTAGCGCGCTACTGTCCGGGGCCAGTTCGCGGTGAGTCGGACAGATGCATCGGTCGGCGCCATCGGCACATCGGAAGCTGTCCGCCAGCCTCGGCAAACCCTGCGCGAGGCTTTGCAGCTGCTCTGGTCGGCCGCCGACGGCTTTGCGAAGCGACGATTGCTGGTGGCGCTTGCCCTTGTTGCGGGCGGCTCCCTGCTGGCGGCCGCCACGCCGATCGCGCTCAAGCTGCTCGTAGATTCGCTGGCGCAGGAGGGCACGGGGGCCGGCGGCGCTGCGCTCGCAACGGCGCTGGTCTTTCTGGGGCTGTACGTGCTCGGCATGTATCTCGGTCGCGTTGTCTCCGAAGCGCGCCTCTTCTTACATTTGCGAGCCGAGCAACGCGTGCAGCGGCAGGTGGGGCGACGCCTGTTCGAACATCTGGTGCGCCTGCCGCTGCGCTTCCATCTGGAGAAGAAGACCGGCGCGATCGGCGAGACCGTGACGCAGGGCATGCGCGGTTATCAGCTGCTGCTGCAACACTTCATCCATACCTTTCTGCCGGTGATCATCGAGTTCGTCGCGGTGGCGCTGGTGCTCGCGCACTTCGGCCATGCGGAGTACATCAGCATCCTGGCCGTGGCGTCGATTGCCTATGTATATGCGTTTCAGCGCGGCGCCATTGCGATTCAAGAGCCCTCGCGTCTGGCCTCGCGCGCGCATATCGACGCGAACGCCGTGCTCACCGACAGTCTGATCAATCACGAGACGGTCAAGTATTTCGACGCCGAGCCAGTGGTGTGCAATCGTTATGACCTGGCGCTCGGGCGCACGGAACGATCATGGGCACGCTTCTTCGCGCTGCGAGCGAAGAACAGCATTCTGGTGCACACGATCTTCGGCCTCTCGCTGGCGGTCACATCCTACTTCGCGCTGGTGGACGTCTTTCGAGGCGCCATGACGGTCGGCGACTTCGTGCTGTTGAACGCCTATGTCATCCGCCTGGTGCAACCTTTGGAGATGATCGGACTGGCGGTGCGGGACACGGCGCAAGGGGTGGCGTTTCTGGACAGCCTGCTCGCATTGTTTCGTGAACAGACCGAGATCGAAGCGGTCAACGCACGCTCTGCCGCCGCGCCCCGTGGCGAGCTGCAATTCGACCGCGTCTGCTTCTCATATCACGAAGCGCGCGCCGTACTGCGAAATGTGAGTTTCGCCGTGCCGGCGGGCAAGACCGTCGCCGTGGTGGGCGCCAGTGGCTCGGGCAAATCGTCGCTGATCCGCTTGCTGTTTCGCCTGTACGAGCCGAATGCCGGCGCCATCCTGCTCGATGGCACGCCGATTCGCGACCTGTCGTTGTCGGCGTTGCGCCAGGCCATCGCCGTCGTGCCGCAGGATACCGTGATGTTTCACGACACCATCGCCAACAACATCGGCTTCGGCCGCGCCGATGCGACGTTGCAGGACATCCAGGAGGCGGCGCGGATCGCCAATCTCCACGAGTTCATCCTCACTTTGCCCGATGGCTACGACACCATGGTTGGCGAGCGTGGCCTGAAGCTCTCCGGCGGTGAGCGTCAGCGCGTCGCCATTGCGCGCGCCGCGCTCAAGAAGCCGAAGATTTTTGTCTTCGATGAGGCAACTTCATCGCTGGACACTCAGACCGAGCGGGAGATCCTGCGCAACTTGATCGAGGTGTCGGCGCACAGCACGACCCTGGTCATCGCGCACCGCTTGTCGACCATCGTGCACGCCGACGAAATCATCGTGCTGGATCGGGGTGCGGTTCGCGAGCGTGGCACGCACGCTCAGTTGTGCGCTCGAAATGGCGCCTACGCCGGGCTATGGCAGGCTCAACAAGGGGGACTGTCTCAGCGGGAGGAACTGCCGATATCGCCTGCTCGGAAGTAGAGGCTGTTCCTCCCGCCCCTGGGGCGTTGCCGAGCCCAGCAACGCCCCACTCCCGCCCACTCCCTGGGGCCCCGCTATCGGGTCACACGCTTTGGTGTTGCCGGTCCTCGTCGTCGCCGTCTCGGGCATCGGCGGCGCCATCCCAATAGTGAACTTTGATGCTGCCGCCGATCGGCACCAGCGGCGAGATGTCGTGCATGGCCGTGATCTTGAACAGCTCCGGGCGGCGCGCGCGATAGCGACTGATGGCCATCGACAATGTCGAAGGATCGCGTCGCAGGCAACGCGCGACTTCGCTCAGCGTCGCCACGCCACGCTCGGTCGCATACCACGCGATCAACGCACGCACCAACGTGAATTCGCGTTGACGCGAATTGGACAGAACCAGATCGCGCTCGACGCCCATGCGACAGGTGACGGTGTGAATGATCTGATCGAGCGACGCCTTGCTGCGATAGGTGCGCGAGTTGCGCGGCAGGTTCTCCAGAAATTCGGTGCTGCCGATCACGCGCAGATCGTTGGAGCCGACACGCTCGAACTGAACGACGTCTTCAGGTTCTGGACAACGCGCCATGAACGCCTCGTACTCGGTGCCGCCGTCCTTGAGCTCGAGCAGCCGCTGCGCCGTGCGCGTGGTGAGCCATGGGGTGGCGGACTGGCGCGAGTAGGCGCCATGGCTGGTATGTTCAGCCGCGCCGGGATGCTCCGCCAGCCCGCCCAGTACCGGTACGTGATGCAGGTAGTGCAGCAGCTTGAGCAGATAATGTTTCGGATCGATCAGCACCGCCTTGTAGCGCTGACGGAAGAAGTGTCCCGATTCGCCGATGCGTCGATGCATGCTGCGCGCATAGCGACTGGTGAGACCCTGCATGATTCGACCGACGGAGATCTCGTCGATCTGCAGGATCAGATGAATCGCTTGCGGCGTCCAGCAGTAGCCATGCACGCGAGCGTTCGTGCGACGCAGACCGGTCGCGAGCAGCCGTTCGAAGAGCGCATAGTCCTCGGGTTGCGAAAAGATGGGATGATGAGTGTTGCCATGTTGAACGACATAATAAGTGCCGCCCGCTACATGGAGCCGTTGCCGTCGAGACATCCTTTCAACCTCCTGGTGTGTCTTCCCTGACTGCAGGCGCGAGCATTGCGATCGCGCTCGGTGCTGTCCGTGCCGAAGGACTCTAGTCCGTGCCAGACGGACATGCATTCATATATTTTGTTGTGTCAACGCTCGCTGATGCGCGAAGGCAGCGCGCGCAAGCGTTCGGGATAGGTGATTTGCTGGGATACGCCGCTACCGCTAAACATAGGATAGTCGGCATCCCAAGGCATGACGATCATACGCTGCTCGTGTTTCACTACTTTGGGCAGCACCGGCGGCACCTCACGCTGCGCCTCGGCGCGCAGGATTGCGTCGAGGGCAATGTGTTGTCGCACGCTGGCGTCAAGCTCCATCACGTTGTAGAGCGTCGGTCGCGAAATCGACATCGAACCGTCACGAGCAGCGGCGATGAGCGCGGCCGGCGTCATCCACGAGATCTCAGTCGCTTCGATTGCGTCTACCGCCGCGCTCTGTTCGGGCGGCAGCGCGGCGACAAAGAACCGGGTATCGAAGCGTTTCGACACGCTCGAAGGCGTGATCCAATGCGACCAGTACACCAGCCGGCGCACATCCAGTTGCAGGTGTTCTTCCTGCAGCGAGGTGGCAAACAGCTCCGGTTGTGAGACGATTGCAGGCCGTCGCTCATGCAGTCGCGCCAACCTTGCATCGCTCCCATGGCCGCCGTCGGTCGTCGTCGCCAGCAACACACCGGTCTCTTCGAACGTTTCGCGAAACGCCGCGACGGCCAGCCCCAGACACATCGTATCGGGCAACGCATTGCCGTCCAGATCGAGCAGGCGATGGCAGCTTGCTTGCGCCGGTTCAGGGATCAGCGCAAGCGACTCTGGCGCCAGATCCGCCGGGCACAAAGCGCCGCCGGGAAACACCCAGAGACCTCCCATGAACGCGAGATTCTGATGTCGACGCGTCAACAGAATTTCGATGGCGCCGTCTCGTTCACGCAGCAACAGCACGCTGGCTGCATGGCGGGGAACGACCGGTCCGCTGGGCGTGGTCGCGCCGCTTTGGTTGGAGTTGCTGCTCAAGATGTCGGATCGCTCCCGTGAAGCGCGCCTCTTGGATGATAGGGGTGGCGATCGCGATTCTGCTGTGGGCGGTGGTGTTCGCGCCAGCCCCTGGTGAAACCCGCTGGATCCGCACCCTGCACAACTCGGCGCATGCGCCGATTTTTGGCTGTGTCGCCTTGCTGTCGTTGCTGCTCATTCGCACGCGCCCGCGGTTCGCTGCGCTGAGCCCGCAAAAACAGTACGCATCGGCCTTGGCGATTGCGGTGGGCCTCGGCGTACTGACCGAGTTCGTGCAAATGCTGACAGGGAGGGATGCAAGCTTGGAAGATGCGCTTCATGACACCATCGGCGCCGTAGCGGTGCTCGGGCTGTTCGCGGTGTTCGATGAGCGAGTTCGCGCCTCGCCGCGCACGTCCATGGTGCGATTCGCATCTGCTGTTGTTGGGGTGGCGGCGCTCGCCGTCGCGGCCACGCCGGTCACGCGAGCTGCCATCAAGTATCAGCAGCGCGATCAGCGCTTTCCGGTGCTGGCGGATTTCAGCGAACGCTTTGATCGCTACTTCATCCTGCAGCAGTCGGCAGAAGTTGCACCGGCGCGAATGCCCGCGGCATGGGCCAGCGGGGCGGACGAGCAGGCGATGCACGTGCGCTTACTCGAAGGGCCGTATCCGGGGCTGCATTTTATCGAAGTGCCTCCCGACTGGAGTGCGTACTCGATGCTTGCTTTGGATCTCACCAATCCGACAGAGCTTGCGCTTCAATTCGTGGTGCGCGTTCACGACGCCACGCACAACAATCAGGTGGAGGATCGATTCAATCGAGTGTTCGAGTTGCCGCCTGGAACGCGGCAGATCGTCCGCATTCCATTGCGCGACATTGCTGCCGGCCCACGGGCGCGGTCGCTCGATCTGCGCCAGGTTGCAGGCGTGATCGTGTTTCGAACCGATGAGTCGCCGCGTGCGAGCGAGCTTTACTTCTCGCGCGCCTGGCTCGAGTGATCGCTGCGACTAGAGCGCGATCACGGTGCGGATCGACTCGCCCTTACGCATCAGCTCGAAGCCTTCGTTGATCTGCTCCAGCTGCAGCCGGTGCGTGACCAGTGAGTCGAGATCGATTTTTTTCTCGACATACCAGTCCACGATTTCCGGCAGCTTGGTCACGCGCGCGCCGCCCATGTAGCAGCCAGTCCAGTGGCGGCCCATCATCAAGTGGCCGGGGTAGGAGGTGACCTCGGCCCCTTGCGGGGCGACGCCGACCACATAGCTCGTGCCCCAGGCCGGATTGGTGCATTCGAACGCCTGTCGCATCACCTGCGGATTGCCGATGCATTCGAAGGTGTAGTCGGCGCCGCCGCCGGTGAGCTTCATCAGATGGCTGGTCAGCTTCTCGACCGTCTTGGGATTGACGAAGTCGGTGGCGCCAAACTGGCGTGCCACCGCTTCCTTGGCGGGATTGGTATCGACGCCGATGATCTTCTTGGCGCCGGCCAGTCGCGCACCCTGCACCACATTGAGCCCGATGCCGCCCAGACCGAACACTACGACCGAGCTGCCAGGCTCGACTTTCGCTGCGAACAACGCCGCGCCCAGGCCGGTGGTCGCGCCACAGCCGATGTAACAGATCGGATCGAACGGCGCATCGTCACGCACCTTGGCCAACATGTTCACCGGCAGCACCGAATAGTCGGCGAACGTGCCCAGTCCCCACAACTGCGTGACCGGCTTGCCGTTCAGGGAAAAGCGCGACTCGCCCGGCTTCAGGCGCGTGAACGCCTCGACGCACAGATTGGTTTTGGGCGAATGGCAGTAGCCGCACTTCTCGCAATGAGGGATCAAGAACGGAATGACGTGATCGCCGGGCTTGAACCTGGTCACCCCAGGGCCGCATTCCACCACCACGCCGGCGGCTTCGTGCCCGAGCAGCGCAGGAAATTGCCAGGGCAACTTGCCCTCGAACACGTGCAGATCGGAATGACACAGGCCGGTGCTCTTGATGTGCACCAGGACTTCACCCTCGCGCGGCCCTTCCAGTTGCAAGGTCTCGATCACGAACGGCTGGTTGGGGCCATGCACGACGGCGGCGCGGACTTGCAGTGTCACGATGCAGTTTCCCCCGAAAGCTTGCGAGATCCAAAGCGGCTGCCGAGCCTACTCACATCGTCGGGGTGGAGCAATCGGTCAGCGCGCCGCGCTACCGGATATTGATGAATCTCGACGCTCGCCGGTGCGCTCTGCGGAAGACAGCAGGATTGGGCAACACGACGGCAGCCACCGCAGAGTAAGATTCGCCGCACTTTCCCCGGTAGCCCATCGCCAATTCCGAGGTTTCCATGATCAATCTTGACATCAACGGACAGAAAGTCGAGACCGACGCCGAGCCCGATACGCCGCTGCTGTGGGTACTGCGCGATCACCTCAGCATGACCGGCACCAAGTACGGTTGCGGCAAAGCGCTGTGCGGGGCCTGCACCGTGCACGTCGATGGCAATCCCACGCGCAGCTGCGTGCTGCCGCTCGCCGCCGTCGCCTCCAGCAAGATCACCACCATCGAAGCGGTCGGCGAATCGAAGATCGGCAAGGCCGTGCAGGACGCCTGGATCGCCGAAGATGTGCCGCAGTGTGGGTACTGCCAGTCGGGCCAGATCATGAGCGCCAGCGCCTTGCTCGCAAGCAACAGCAAACCCACCGACGCGGATATCGATGCGGCCATGGCGGGCAACGTGTGTCGTTGCGCCACGTATGTGCGCATTCGCTCGGCAATCAAACGCGCCTCGGGCTCGCTCGCTTGAGCGCAAGGAGATCACCATGAGCGCAGCAGAACGAGATGCAGTGATTCAGGCTTCACGTCGTGACATCCTCAAAGGCGGCGGCGCGTTGACCGTGGCCATGTGGTTGCCGACCGGTGGCGCGCGAGCGAACGATGCTGATGTGAAGAAAGCCGGCGCGTTCGCGCCCAACGCTTTCGTGCGCATCGACAAGGACAGCACGGTAACGGTGTTGTCCAAGCACACCGAGATGGGGCAGGGCGCGTACACGGGTCTTGCCACCATCGTCGCCGAAGAGCTCGACGCCGATTGGAGTCAGATCCGCGTGGAAGGCGCACCAGCCGACGCGAAGCTCTATAACAATTTCGCGTTCGGTCCGTTCCAGGGCACCGGCGGCAGCACGGCGATCTCGAATTCTTACGATCAGTTGAAGACGGCGGGCGCGACGGCGCGCGCGCTGCTGGTGACGGCGGCGGCGAATCGTTGGCAGGTGCCGGCGAGCGAGATCACCATCGCTTCAGGCGTCGTGCAGCACAAGTCAGGCAAGTCGGCGCGCTTCGGCGAGCTCGTGGCCGATGCCGCGAAGCTGCCGGTGCCCACCGATGTGAAGCCGAAGGATCCCTCGACTTACAACCGCATCGGCAAAAGCGCGCCGCGTGTCGACAGCCGCGCCAAGTCGACGGGCAAGGCGATCTTCACGCAGGACTTCAAGTTGCCCGGCATGTTGACCGCCGTGGTGGTGCATCCGCCTCGCTTCGGCGGCAAGGTCAAGAGCTTCGATGCGAGCAAGGCGAAGCAGGTGAAGGGCGTGAAGGCGGTGGTGTCCTTCGAGACCCCCGCGCGCTCGGGCGTCGCGGTCGTTGCCACCGATTTCTGGTCGGCGAAGAAGGGGCGCGATGCGTTGAGCGTCGAGTGGGACGAGTCGAGCGCGTTCAAACAAAGCTCCGATGAGCTGCTGAAGCAATATCGCGAGCTCACTCAGAAACCGGGCGACATCGCCAGGAAGGAAGGCGACGTCGAGACAGCGTTCGCGTCGGCCGCGCGGACCTTCGAGGCGACGTATGAGTTCCCGTATCTCGCGCACGCCGCCATGGAGCCGATGAATTGCGTCGCGAAGATCGGCCAGGGCTCGTGCGAGATCTGGAACGGCGAGCAGTTCCAGACGGCCGATCAGATGGCCATCGCCAAGCTGCTGGGCATCGCGCCCAAGGACGTGAAGATCAATCAGCTGTATGCCGGCGGCAGCTTCGGCCGTCGTGCGAATCCGTTGTCGGATTACCTCGTGGAGACGGTGGCCATCGCCAAGGCGATGGGGACGACGGATCCGGTGAAGCTGGTGTGGACGCGCGAGGACGACATGCGGGCGGGGTACTACCGGCCGATGTATGTTCATTGGATGAAGGCCGGTGTCGATGCGCAGGGCAAGCTCATTGCCTGGCAGCATCGCATCGTCGGTCAGTCGATCACGGCGGGCACGCTGTTTGCGTCCAAGGATCCGATCGACTTCACGTCGGTGGAAGGCGCAAAGAATTTGCCGTATCACGTTCCCAATCTGCAGGTGGAACTGCATACGACGAAGCCGCAGGTGCCGGTGCTGTGGTGGCGCTCGGTGGGTTCGACGCACACGGCGTTCGCGACGGAATGTTTCCTCGACGACATTGCGCGTGCGACCAAGCAGGATCCGTACGCGTTGCGGCGGTCGTTGCTCGAGAAACATCCGAGGCATGTCGGGGTGCTCGATCTGGTCGCGGAGAAATCGGGCTGGAAGAAAAAGCGCGCGGCCGATGAGGTGTATGGGCTGGCGTTGCACGAGTCGTTCAACAGCGTGGTCGGTCAGGTGGTCAAGCTGAAGAAGACGCCGAACGGGCCCAAACTGGTCAGCGTGGTGTGCGCGGTGGACTGCGGGATCGCGGTCAATCCGAATATCGTGGCCATGCAGATGGAGTCGGGCATCGGGTACGGGCTGTCAGCGGCGCTGACGGGCGCGGTGACGTTCAAGGAAGGCCGGGTCGAGCAGGGCAACTTCGATGACTATCCGGTGTTGCGGATCAACGAAATGCCTGCGGTCGAAACTCACATCGTGCCTTCCAAGAACAAGCCTACCGGAGTGGGTGAGCCTGGTACGCCTGTGATCGCACCGGCTTTGGCCAATGCGCTGGCTCTGATTGACGGTAAGCCGGTGCGGTCGCTTCCTCTGTCTTCTGCTGGAGTTCGATTGGCTTAAGAGTTTTGGTTGGATAGCGCGGTGGGTGGCAGCGCCAGGGGGGGTATCTCCTCCCTGGCACCGCTCCACCCGCCGACGCGTCGTTATCGCTCGCGCGTTGCTTGTACATCCTTGTAGCGCTAATGGGCCGACATCCCTGTCGGTCCCATTTGCCGGGGAGGAGATACTTTACCCTGACGCTGCCACCACGTCCGTGGAGCGTCGAGCCAAATCGAAGAATACAGATCGACAGCAAACCTTTTTGTTCTGACGAGTGCTGCCGATCGATCGAGCGCTACCGAGCGAATCACCAGCCCACGTTTCGGCGGCGTCGGGAGTGTCCTAACTCCTTCCGGCAGCGTCGAGAAAGAGGGACCTTTTCGGCGCAGTGCGCCCAGGGACGGGACCCCTCGGGCGCGCTTGCGCGGCCGAGGGGAGCACGGTGCCGGAAGGAGTTAGGACACTTCCGGCGACGCGAGCCACCGCGCCTCTGTCGACGCCGAGTGATTCACCCGCAGCGACGCCAGCCACCGCGCTTCTGGCGAGGCCGAGATCGAGGGTGAGGGTGAAGCAGTGGAGACCTCGCCTCTTTGCGAGAGGTAGGAGCGTCGTGGCAGGATGCCTGGATGACTCCAGCCAATACTGTCTCCCGTCGGAATTTTCTACTCGGTGCGTCCTCGCTCACACTGCTTGCATGGGCGCAGCGGAGAGCGCTCGCGAGTTCGCTCAGTGCGCGAGCGGAGGCGCATATCGAGGCGCTGATTGCGCAGATGACCATCGAGGAGAAGGCGGGGCAGCTCAGTATCTTTTCCGATATGACACGCCTGACTCCCCAGGCGGCGATCAATCCCGAAGCAGGTCCTCCCGTAGACAAGAACCTTGCGCAGCGAGTGCGTGAGGGGCGATTGATCGGTGTGTTCAATGGCCTCGGCGCCGCTGGCGCAAGGGCCATTCAGAGGATCGCGGTCGAAGAGTCGCGAATGAAAATCCCGCTGATCTTCGGCGCAGACGTACTGCACGGTTTATACACCGTGTTTCCGATTCCGCTGGGAGAAGCAGCCAGCTTCGACCCGCAACTGGCCGAGCGCACGGCGCGAGCCGCGGCGATCGAATCGACGGCGGCTGGCTTGCATTGGACCTTCGCTCCGATGGTCGACATCGGCCGCGATCAGCGCTGGGGTCGCGTCGCCGAAGGCTCAGGGGAAGATCCCTATCTGGGATCCCAACTGGCCGTGGCGCGCGTGCGTGGCTTCCAAGGAAAGAGCCTCACCGATGAGGACAGCATGCTTGCCTGTCCCAAACATTTCGTAGCGTATGGCGCAGCCTCCGGCGGCATGGATTACAACAGCGTCGAGATGTCCGAGCAGACCTTGCACGAGGTGTATCTGGCGCCGTTCAAAGCGGCGTTCGACGCCGGCGCACTGTCCACGATGAGCTCGTTCAACGACATCAACGGCGTGCCCATGTCCGCCAATCGCAAACTCATGACTGAACTTCTGCGCGAGCAGTGGAAGTTTCGAGGCATGGTGGTGTCCGACTACACGGCGGACCAGGAGCTGATCAAGCACGGTGTCGCCAGGGACGACCGCGAGGCTGCCAAGATTGCGATTCTGGCCGGCGTGGACATCAGCATGCAGAGCGATCTCTACAATCTGCATCTGCCGGGCCTGGTGAAAAGCGGCGAGCTGCCGATGGCGGTGGTCGATGAGTCGGTGCGCCGCGTGTTGCGCACGAAATATCTGCTGGGCTTGTTCGACAATCCTTATCGATCGCTCGATCCGGAAGTCGAGAAGCGCAACATCATGACGCCGCAATTGCGCGCCGTGGCTAGAGAGAGTGCGCGCGCCTCTATCGTCCTCTTGAAGAACGAAAGCAATCTGCTGCCGCTCGCCAGGTCAGGCCAGAAGATCGCATTGATCGGTCCGTTTGGCGCCGATATCAAGAATCTCGCCGGCCCGTGGGCGCCCTTCGGCAAGTCCGATCATGTGGTAAGCGTGGAGCAGGGCATGCGAGCCGTGCTCGGGGACAAGGCATCGCTCACGGTCACGCCGGGCTCGCTCATCGAGAAACCGCTCGAGGGCGGGATCGAAGCGGCCGTTGCAGCGGCGCGCGCGGCGGATGTGGTGGTGCTCGCGATTGGCGAAGGGCAGGACATGTCCGGCGAGGCTCAATCGCGCACGCAGATCGTCGTGCCCGAGCCTCAGCAACAACTCGCGGAAGCGGTCGCGAAAGTCGGCAAGCCGATGGTGGTGCTCCTTCGCAATGGTCGCGCGCTGGCACTCGAAGGGGCCGTGCGCGATGCGCAGGCCATTCTCGTCACATGGTTTCTTGGAACAGAGACGGGCAGCGCCATCGCCGACGTTTTGTTTGGCGACTACAGCCCGAGCGGACGACTGCCGGTGAGTTTCCCGCAGGACTCGGGACAGCAGCCCTATTTCTACAACCGACGAACCACCGGCCGGCCGCAAGGCGATGGCCCGCCGGCGTTCAAGGCGCGGTATCGAGAAGTGTCCAATGAAGCGTTGTATGCCTTCGGTCACGGGCTGACTTACTCGCGCTTCAATTATGAGCGGCCGCGGCTGAGCACCGAGAGGTTGCCTTGGAGCGGAACGCTGACGGTGACGGCAAAGATCACCAACACGGGCGAGCGAGAGGCGGAGGAGGTCGTGCAGCTATACATTCGCGATTGTGTGGCCAGCATGACGCGCCCCATCCGTGAGCTCAAAGGTTTTCGCAAGGTTCGATTGCCGCCTGGCGCGTCCACGGACGTGCAGTTCACCCTGACGCGCCAGGACCTCGCGTTCTACAACTTGGAGATGCAATTCGTGGCCGAGCCCGGCGAGTTCGACGTGTGGGTCGCGCCGTCCGCCACGACCGGTGTCAGCCGTCGATTCGTGTTGAACGCGAGCTGATGGGGCAGCGGCAACCAGGGGCGGAGCTTTGCCGTGGTGTCGGGGTTCTTGCCAGCTTGCCGGCGGCAAGACTTTGCCATGCAGCGAAAATGCCCGTGTTTCCCGGGCACTCACGCCGCCGGCATGCTAATTGCTCCAGCTGAGCAGTCTCAAGTCGAGCCGCGATTCGCATTCATGAAACACGCTTCGAGCTTCGTACGCGCCTTCGGTCGAGTCATTGCCCAGGTTGTCGCTCCGGTCCTGTTGATCGCGGTCAGTACGCAGGCGGCCCACGCCACCTCGGGCGCCGCCGAGGTGCTCGAGGGAATGTGGTGTAGCGAGGATGCGAACCGGGGTGCGACCATCGTGCAGTACTCGGCCGCCGGCTCCGACATCACCACGTTCACGGTGCTCTCCGAAGCGGATCCTCGCCGCATCGGCGCTCAGTCATCGATGCATCTGACGGCTGAAGCGCCCAATGTATTCACGCGTCGTTCGTTCGACGGCGCCGACCAAATCCTGAGCGTGCACAGCGGGCGGCTCACAGTGAACTCGCTGCGGATCTGGAATCGCGGCACCCGTGACGAGACGCGGCAGGTATTGGACACGCAGACCTACTACAAGTGCGACGTGGGCCAGGCACTGCGACGGGCGCAGGCATTCCTGTCCTCGCCCAAAGCCGAAGAAGCCACGCGGCTTGCGCTTCAGCGCGACGCCGACGCCGAGTTGGAGGAGCGTCGGAACGCCAGTAAAGATGCGTACTACGCTGGCCTGATCCGTCAGCTGAATCAGGCTCGCATCACGCGCTAACCCTCGCTCGGCGGGAGTTTGAAGCCCGCCGCGCCAGCAAACATCAGCAACTGCTGGATGTTCATCAGCATGAGCGCCGGCTCTTCGGCGCGCTCCGGGCGAATCGCGCGATCGAGGATGGCTGCTCCGCGCGTGTTCAAGTCGCCCACGGGCAGGATGCGGCTCACTTCGATCTCTGGAATATCCGCCAGCTCCTCGACGAGCAAGCCGAAGAGTTGCGTCCCCGCTGCCCGCACCACGATTACATTGCGAGCAGCGGCGTGCTGACCGGTGTTGAGCAGGCGGCCCAAGTCGATCACCGGCAGCGGCGTGTCCCGGTACATCAACAAGCCTGCGTGCCAAGCAGGCGCATTCGGAATCGGGCGAAGGTGAGCGCCATCGAGCGCTTCGACGATCTCATCGCGCAGCAGGCCGAGGCGTTGCTGGCCGCAATAGAAGGTTGCGATATCGATCATTCGTTCCTGCGTGAGGCCGCGTCGATGGTTCTGCGGCTCGGAGCGACGCACGGCGACCTGCTCAATCGCCTGACCCAGCGGAATCAGGATCAGGCTGAACACGCCCATGCCGGTATATTCACGATAACCTGAGCTCTTGCGCACGCCGATTCCGTAGTGCACGCCATTCATGCAGATCGTCTGCGGCGGGTGGCGCTCCGCGCCTAGCAGATCACGTGGCAACGCGATCGTATCGCCGGGCTCATAGTCGGAGGTGGCGGCGACCACGGTCATGCGGGCATCGACGAACAAGCCGATGCTGCCGCTCACGACCTCGCCCGATTCCGTGCGAGGCAGCGCATCTCGCAGCATGGCTTTGAACTGGGGCGCCGAATCAAAAACGACGCCGATGCCGCCGAGCACTC
This sequence comes from Steroidobacter gossypii, assembly GCF_016801985.1. GTDB lineage: Bacteria > Pseudomonadota > Gammaproteobacteria > Steroidobacterales > Steroidobacteraceae > Steroidobacter > Steroidobacter gossypii. Next base: position 100,555 of record NZ_JAEVLS010000009.1, read on the forward strand.
GCCGCGATTCGTCGCGAATGGCCGCGCTGTAGATCAACGTGTGCCGGGCCTCATATAGCTCGCTCGGAGCAAATGAAGACACGGCGTACTGCTGTGAGTCGCGCAGCTCCAGCGTGGCGGCAATCCATGGGGCGGCGATCGTCTCGCCGACCTTGTGAGCGTGCGCCGGATTGGAAACGGCAACGATGCGGCCGGCGCTGTCGAACAAGACGATATCGTGATAGACCGTGTAGAGACTATTGATGTGGCGGAGGATCTCGCCCGCATCGCCGCCCGCGGCGCTGAGGCAGCGACTCAGCGCGCCGTTCAGTGCCCACCAGCGACAGTCATTGGCGCGCTCGTAGAGATTTCGATCCAGCACGTCGACGGCGAGCGAGGCGAGCAGCTGCGCGTCCTCGAGAATGGCGGATACCACCGTTTCCTGCAGCTCGCTGATCGAACGCTCGAATGTTTCCTGTGTGCGGCGACCGGCATTGCCGATCTCGCGCAGCAGAACTTTGGTGAAGTCGCTGTTGTGATCCGCGCTGGTCGCAAGTCGCACGTTGCCGTTCCAGACCGTGCGATTGAGCTCGCGTTGAATGCCGTCGGCCTGCACGGGGATCTTGCGCAGGGAAGCGGAGAAGATGGTATGACTCTCACGCAATTCGGCGAGCAGTTGCCGGGAGATGGACCGGGTGCCCTCGACCGTCTGGCTGTTGAAAGCATGCTCGATCGGCAGCATGGCGTGACCGAACCAGCCGGGCCCCAGATAGCCCTGATAGCCTTGCGTCCGGCAGGTGATAGCGAGGTACTCGCGACCTGCGAAACGCACGATGCGGCCGCCTTCATCGAGGGCCATCGGCAGCGGCGCGCCGATGGGTATCTGCCAGGCATCGCTGCTCGCGATCACTCGTGCTCGCCGGTCGAGGAAACAAAACAGGGTCCAGTCGTCCGGCGCGCGCAGCTTGGCGAAAATGCCCTCGACTTCGTCCTCGAAGCGAAAGCACAGACACAACACGCCGTCGGTGCGGGCGCCGTCGCCCACCCGGAATGAATAAACCAGATTGCGCTCGCTATCGGGCAGCAGATCGATGCGACCGTAGCTTTCGACGTAACCCTGGCGCGTCGTGAGCGTATGTTGCAGCAGTTCGTGCGACGTGCGAGGCACATTGTACTGCTCATCGAGTCTCACCAGGACAGAGCCGTCGATATCCAGCAGCACGACGTCGTGATACACGGAATATTTGCCGACGTACTCGCGAAAGCGACCGCGCAGGCGCTCGTTCAATTTGTTGACCGGCGCGTCCTTGGCCCGGCGCTGGCGCAGGTAGTCACGAATGCCATCGTCCGTGGCGAGAAAGCCGATGTCGGCCGTGCGCTCGAACAGATTGCGCACCATCACGTCGATGGCGATCTGGGCTTTGGCTCGCAGCCCCAGCAGCGCCTTCTTGTATGTTTCCTCGCCGAGGCTGTGAATCAGATCATTGGCCAGAGCTTCGAACGCCTGGCGCGTGCCGCTCATGTCCGCGCCGTCGCCACGCAAGTGAGACAGCAGCGACAGCGTATCCCACGAGCCTTGCAGGCTGGCCAGGCGCGTGCGGTAGTCCTCGACCGAGGACATGTGACGTACCACCGCTGCCTTGACCATCGAACGCGCGTTCCTTTTGTCGTCGCCTGATCTCCGATGTAACGGCGCGCGATGCAGCAAGCTTGAAAAGTAAATTGCGGGCTGGTTCGCGATTTCTCGCGTCCAAAACGGTGCAGGCTCAGCGGTAGGTGATCAGCGAGCGCAGCTCTGCACGATCCAGGTGCGGCAGGCCGTTGAACATGGACAAAGAAACTTTATCGGCGTTGTAGATCAGCCGTGTGATCGAGGCGTTGTGAACGGCCCAGTTGAGCTCGATGCCGACGTGATTGGACAACCCCATCAGGTGCGCCACCAGGGTGCCGATGACGCCGCCGGAGGTGCTCACGATCAGGGTCTTGGAGCGGCCTTCGTTGCGCATGATGGATTCCATGGCGCCGGTGATCCGGCCGTGAAAGCCGCGCCACGACGTCATCTCTTCGGCTTCGATCTGCGCCTCCACCCAGGCGCGGGCGGCGCGCTCCAGGAAGAACTGAAACTTGCGTCGATCGGCGCGCAGCTCGGGCCAGCCGGCCTCGGCCAGTTGCTCTGGGGTCAGCGACTTCGCGAACGTATGCAGGATGACGTCGCTGTCGTACTCGTCGAACGCGTGCTCGATGGCAATGGGCGGGGCTGAATCGCCGAAGGCCGCGGCGATGATCTGCGCCGTTTCGGTCTGTCGGGACAGCGAGCCGGAGTAGATGCGGTCGATGCGCTCGCCGAGTTCTGCGAAGTAGGCGGCGAGATGGCGGATCTGCTCACGGCCCGTGGCCGAAAGTCGATCGTAGTTGTCGGTGCCGAACGAAGCCTGCCCGTGGCGGACCAGATAGATCGTGCTCATTCGCCGAGTGTAGCTGGCGCACGGCGTCGGCCGTATATTGTCGACCCTAGCGCTATTGGCAGGAGCCGACTGGAATGTCCCTGACCCGCATCGACGCGTATGAAGTCTTCTACTCTGCAAACGCGTATCCACCAAGGATCGCGCTGAAGGGCGCGGGCAACTACATCGGCATGATGGTGTTTCTGCCGAACGGCGCTACTTTGCCGGCGGACACGCTGACCAAGGGACAGGTGGTGCTGTACTACCACCTGGATCACTATCACAACGCCATCGACTTGCTACGGAACGAGAAGCCTGTGTACTTGTTTTACAACGGCTCCGGGCCGGGCTTCGAGAACGGCATCAAGACCATGGTCGAAAAGGTCGGCGAAGGAGAAATCACGCCCACGCAGTGAGGCGGGCGCGTGAGGGCGCCTGCAGGGCGAATCGATCGCGGGTCGCTGTTATCGACTCGCGGTGCGCTTTTCAGGCGTCGGCTCCACCGGGCCGAGATCGGTGATCTCCACTGCCCAGGAGCGCTCGGGCAGCTGATTGATCTCGACGCTCCCGGAGGTCTTTGGCGGAGCCATCAGGGCCGACGAGGCCCACACGGCTGCGCCCACCAGCGCGAACGCGCCAGCAATTCCGACGATTTGTTGAGACGTGATCGCCATGACACTCACTCCCTAATTGGCGAGGTCAATACCGGACCTACTCGTTACAAGCTCATCGACGTTGCAACAGTAGCTTGTTGACGATTCTTGACCGTGCGTCAGGTCACACCGCTCCGCGAAATGCAATGCAAAAAAAATTGAACTGAGACGCGCTTCTCAGCTTGCAGTGCAGCGATTGTCACATGCAAAGAAATATTCGCAGCTGCCGCTGCTACACAACCAGCCTCGTCGGAGGCTTCGGCGGCGCCAGCGACCCTGTTGATCCGATCCGAATCAGAACAGCTCGATCTCGCCCGCGTTGCCGACGCGGATGGTCTGGGTGCTCTGGTGGATATGGTCGCGCGCTTCGTCGGCGGACGCGCCTTCCACCATCATCTGGAAGATCTGCTTCTCTTCTTCAGTGCGATACAGGCGCTTCAGCGTGGTGAACAAACGTCGCCACTGATCGCGCTGACTCGCCTGGGCGCGGTCGCAAACGAACAGCGCCAGCGTCGACAGGCTGTAACGCACGTGACCGAGCCGCTGCGTGAGCTTGTCATAGAACTGGAAGGCGACCACGGCCGAGGTCATCTGCCGCTCGATCGACTCCATCTGTGTGTTCAAATCCAGATCGCCGAGCGCCTCGCGCTGTTCCGGCGTGAGCTTGGCGGCGGCGACTTTCATCGACCGCGCGGTATCCGCGAGGCCGGAGAACGCCTTGACCAGCGAGTCGACCGCGAGGTCGGATTCGCACATCGCCGATTCCATCTGCGCCTCGCACAGCTCGAGCATGTGCGCGATCTGTTGTTCGGGCGTCCAATCGGCGAGCGGCGCTGCTTCGGCGTTGGAGATTTCTATTGAGTTCGGCAGCATGGACGGATACACGCGGGCTTGGGGCCGTGGGTCAGAGCACCCGGGCGATGGTGGCCAGCAGCTGGTCCGGATTGAACGGCTTGACGATCCAGCCGGTCGCGCCCGCCTGTTTGCCGCGCATTTTGGTTTCCGGACCCGATTCGGTGGTCAGCACCAGCATCGGCGTGAACTTGTACGAATCCAGGCCGCGCAGTTCCTTGACCAGCGTGATGCCGTCCATGCGCGGCATGTTCACGTCGGTGAGCACCAGATCCACGCCGCGTGTTTTGGCGAGGTCCAGCGCTTCGACGCCGTCGGCGGCCTGGATCACTTCATAGCCGGCACCTTCCAGGGTGTAACGAACCATCTGGCGCATGGACGCGGAATCGTCCACCGCAAGAACTGACTTCGAGGCTCCAGACATTTACACGCGCTCCAATTGCACAGAATCTGCCTTATCGCGCCCGGGCCAGGGCGGCGACATCATCGTTTCACGCTATTAACGGCGGCTGTTCGGGGGAGTTGAGTAGGGGCTTCCCGGAATGAGCGGCCGGTCGCAGTCCGGGGGGCGTTTCTGAATGCGCAGCTGAACGGCGGCCCATGCAGCTGCATCCATCCCGGCCCGCCGGTTCGAAACTGCCAACTGCTCGGCAGAGCCGCAAAGTGTGACGCAGTACAGTCCCCGAGCAGACCAGACATAAGGATGGGCGCTCGCCCGCATTCATGAGGCCGCGGGGCGGCGCAAACCTCTAGGGACTTATGGACCTTTCCGAAACCATCATGGCGGCGATGATCGGCGCCTTGGCCACCGTCACCACCGCGCTGTTTCAGCTGTTCAGCACCATCAAGGAAAAGCGCACCCCCAGCAAGGTCGACGTGCGTCCCAAGAAAGGCTCGACCATGCGCTCGGTGCTGGCCGTGCTGGCGCTGATGGTGGCGTCCGCGGCCGGCGGCTTTCTGTATTCGGAATTGATCAAGCAGCGTTCGGAGGAAGACATCAGTGCAATGCGCGGCGAGCTGAAGGAACTGCGCACCCTGATTGCGAATGAAAAAGAAGCGGCGCGCGTCGAAGCGGCCAAAATGGCCGAGCCAGTGTCGGAGCCTGCTCGCCCGCTGATGGTGCCGGCAGCTGCCGAAGGCGTGTCGGACAGCGTCGAGTCCGTCGTTTATATCCCCGCTTGCCGCGCCGTTGGCGCGACCGCGTGTGGCGAGCAGGATGCGCAGCGAATCGCGCTGTGCGGGACGATCCCTTCCTATGCACGCGTCGAGGGCATCCAGCTGTTCGCCCAGCCGAACGCCATGCAACACCCTTGGGAGCAGCATCAGGTCAGCTTCGAGCAGGACCTGGGCGGCGCGCGTTTCACCGGCAATTCATTCGAATATGCGCAGGGCGCCGATCTCAAAGCGGTGTGCGTGAACTTCATGCAATGGAGCAGCGAGCATCCGCACATCGCGCGCATCGTCGTGCAGTTTGGTTTCGGCGCCGCTGCCGCGGATCAGCCGACGCCGGCGGCGCCGCCGATTCAGCCCATTCCATCGCCAGCGACCACGCCAACGTCTCCGCAGGCGCCGACGGTTATTGCCGCCGAGTCGCTGCACACTGTGCCCACCGCCGCCGCGCTCAGCACCACCTCGCCCTGACCGAACAGCCTTCTCACGGCATTTGTGGTATCACTTCGGATACTACAAAGATCCACCGGGGGAACGGCGATGTTCGGACAGATGATGGATCGGCCGCTGCTCATCAGCAGCATCGCGCGCCACGCAGAACTGCAACACCCGCGGCGAGAGATCGTCTCGATCACTGCCGACAATCCCAGACATCGTTACACCTACCGTGACGCGTTCGCACGCGCTCGCAAACTTGCCAATGCGTTGCAGCGTCTCGAGTTGCAGCGGGGCGATCGCATCGCCACCCTGGCCTGGAACGACTATCGTCACTTCGAAACCTACTATGGGGTGTCCGGCTCGGGCCTGGTCTGTCACACCATCAATCCGCGACTGTTCGAAGACCAGATCGCTTTCATCATCAATCACGCCGAGGATCGCTGGCTGTTCGTCGATCCGGTGTTCGTGCCGCTGGTGGAGAAGTTGCAGTCACGCCTGCCGAAGCTCGAAGGCTGCGTGGTCATGACTGACGATGCTCACATGCCGCGGACGCAGCTGCCGCGGGCTCGCAGCTACGAATCCTTGATCGCCGACCAGAGCGATGATTTCGAATGGCCCGAGTTCGACGAGCGCACCGCCAGCTCGCTTTGTTACACGTCCGGCACGACGGGCGATCCCAAGGGCGTGCTCTACAGCCATCGCTCCACCGTCCTGCACTGTTATGCCGCCGCCTTGCCGGACGCCATGGCCCTGTCGGCGCACGAGGTGGTGATGCCGGTCGTGCCGATGTTTCATGTCAACGCCTGGGGTCTGCCGTATTCGTGCCCCATGGTAGGCGCGAAGCTGGTGTTTCCGGGATCGAAGATGGGCGATGCCGAGACCCTGCAGGCGCTCATCGAAGAAGAGCAGGTCACCTTCTCGGCCGGTGTGCCGACCGTGTGGCAAGGCTTGGTCGCGTACCTGGAGAAGACCGGCAAGCGCGTCGACAGTCTGTCTCGTGTAGTGAGCGGCGGCTCGGCGGTGCCAATCGCGCTGATGGATCAATTGCGTGAACGTCACGGTGTGGAGGTCGTGCATGCATGGGGCATGACCGAAACCAGCCCGATCGGCACGATTCGCTGCCAAACGCCCGAGGCGGGAGCATTGCCGGAGGAGCGTCGCGAAGCATTGCGGGCGCGACAGGGGCGCACGGTGTTTGGCATTGAATTGAAAGTGGCGGGCGAGGATGGGCAGGAAGTGCCGCGCGATGGAAAAACGTTCGGTGCGCTGAAGGTGCGTGGCCCGTGGGTCGCGGCGGGCTACTACAAACGCGAGAGTGACGATGTGTTCGAGGAGGACGGCTGGTTCAACACCGGCGACGTCGCGACCATCTGCCCGCTGGGCTACATGCAGATCACTGATCGCACCAAGGATGTCATCAAGTCGGGCGGCGAATGGATCAGCTCCATCGAGCTGGAGAACCTGGCGGTCTCGCATCCGGCGGTGGCGCAGGCGGCGGCGATCGCGATTCCTCATCCAAAGTGGCAGGAGCGGCCGCTGCTCGTCGCGGTGTTGAAGCCGGGCTCCGCGCTGACGGCCGAGGAGCTGCTGCAGTTCTTCGCGGGGAAAGTGGCGAAGTGGTGGATTCCGGATGACGTAGTGTTCGTCGAGAAGTTGCCGCTGACCGCGACCGGCAAGCTGAGCAAGCTGCAACTGCGACAGCAGTTCGCGGGATATCAGTTTCCACAGACGTGAAAAGGCCACCTCCCCAGCCGGGGAGGTGGCCGCATCGTCACACGTTATCGTCCCTCGACCTTACCTGCACCCTCGACTTGCACGTCGCTGGGGTTGTCGAGCACGTACATCACCACGCGGCGATTCAGTGCGCGACCGGCTTCGGTGGTGTTGTCTTCGATCGGCTGCGTCTCGCCATAGCCTTTCGCAGTCAGCTGACCGGCGGGCACGCCTTGATCGAGCAAGTAGGTGCGTACCGCATCGGCGCGCTGCTGTGACAACTTCAAGTTGTACGCATCCGAACCTTTGTCATCCGTGTGACCCTGCAGCTCGATCTGCAAGCGCGGATATTTCCTCAGATCCGTGGCCACGGCATCGAGCGCGGTGCGCGACTCAGGCTTCAGACGCGCCGAGTTGTACTCGAACGTCACACCTTCGAGTGTGATGGACCCCTTGCGCGTGCAACCGTAAGCATCCACTGCCACGCCTGCGGGCGTGTCGGGGCACTTGTCGATGTTGTCGAGCACGCCATCCTTGTCCTGATCTCCCGGAGGCGGCGGCGGAGGCGGCGGGGGCGGGGCCGGCGGTGGCTCTGGTGCGGGAGGCGGTGTCTGCACGGGCTTGGCAGCCGGCGAGCCAAACGAGAACTGGAAGCCGAGCAGGCCGAGGTAGTCCCGGTTGTTGTCGGGAACGCCGTCTTCGTCCACGCGCATCTTCAGTTCGGGGCGCAGCGCGAAGCTGCTGGAGCCGTCGGCGCTTTCCCACGCCTTCCAGAACACGCCCGCACCGACCTGTCCCATGAGATTGGTCGCGTTGGTGCCCGGGCTGCGCTCGGCTTGCAACGCGCCGACGCCGAAGGTCAGGAATGGCTCGATCCGGCTGCCGCGATTGAACACGGTCAATACATCGAGCGATCCGCCGTACAGGCTCAGATCGCTGCGAGCCGGGCCGCCGCCGATCTGCGAGCCATTGAGGTTCAATTCGAGACTGATGAGCTCGCTCAGGTGTTTGCCAATGGCGACACCATACAGCCAGTCCTTGTCTTGCACCGGCCGATCGTTATCGACGGAAATGCCGCCAATCTGCGGTGTGAGATACCAGTGGCCGACATCGTCAGCTCCGGCGACGCCCGGCGCGGCGATGACGAGCGCGGGCACGGCCCAGCGCAGCGCCGGCCTCATCCGAGCACGTAACGCGTGAAACACCTTCATATCGATTCCTCTTGTTTATTCGACGTTGCCGCAACAACCAAAGTCGGCGAATGTTCCGGCAGGCGCCACCTTAGCGGCATAAATCCAACGAACAAGCTTTGATAACCGAAGTACCGGAATACGGTACTCTAGGGATCGCTCCCCAAGTCCTGTCGGAATTTGTTGCAGTGAACGAGACCAAACATCTGCTGGAAACTTTGAAGCGTTGCTTGCGCGCGCGTGGCATGACGTATCAGCGACTCGGTCGCACGCTGGGTCTGAGCGAGTCCTCCGTGAAACGTTTGTTTTCGGATGAATCTTTTACATTGGTGCGACTCGAGCGCGTGTGCGCGGCCATCGACATGAGTGTCGCCGATTTGGTACGCATGGCGTCCGGACCGCGCGAGGTACAAAGCTTCAGCCTGTCGCTGGAGCAGGAACGCACGCTCGCCAGCGATGCATCGTTGCTGGCGTTGTTTTATTTGCTATTGAACGGCCGCTCGGTCGAGGCGGCGGAGCGTCGGCTCGGGCTCAACGCTCGCACCATGCGTGGTCTGTTGACGAGACTGGTGGAGGCGCAGCTCATCGACGTCGACGCCAAGCGCCGAGTGCATCTGCATGCGCGCCTGCCGATCGCGTGGCGACCGGATGGGCCGGTGCGTAAGCTATATGAGCGCCAGGTGCGGGCAGAATTTCTGCAAGGTCCCTTCACCGGCAGCAACGAAACCCTGTCGTTTCATTCGGCGGAGCTGTCACCGGCGTCGGTGCGCATCCTGCTCAAGAAGATCGACAAGCTGGCGGCGGACTTTGCCGACCTCGCGGCGCTCGACATGCAGGCGCCGACGCGCGACAAGAGCAGCGTGGCGCTGCTGCTGGCGTGCCGGCCGTGGGTGTTCTCGATGTTCTCGGCGTATCGAGCCAAAGCGGCCGCCTGAGGCTCACCGCGGTCTGGATTTCGATACTTTGTAAATTCGGCTCACGCGGTCAGCAAGCGCGCGGCAAAGATCGCCCACATCACAAACAGCACGATGCTGCTGGCGAAAAACAGCTGAAAGCGACGGATGACGATATTCGAGGTGAGATGCACGTAGGTGTGAGCCGCGCGCAGAGCGACGTAGCCCCACGCGCAAGCCAGCAGCAGATGATTGGTCAGCTGCGTGATCGCCAGGAAGCCGCACAGTGCATAAAACAGCACCGGCACTTCGAACATGTTGCGGAAGTGGTCGGACGCGGCCACGTTCTGCAACGTGTCCTGCGCCTGCTTGGCGGACGCCAGGTGCTGTGGATGAATGCGACGCGCGCGGATCTCGGCGATGCGGTCTCGATACAGCCGCGCGAATACGAATGCGGTGATCAAGGCGAGGGCGGTGGGCGGCAACAGGATCGCGTACTTGATCTGCATCGGTCCATCCATCGCCTCGCTCCTTCTTCGTTAGCAGGTGACCTTACATGACCTTCACGGGGATGCCGGCGATGCGCTGACGCCATTCGGCAGGGCCGGTCTCATGCACCGATTCGCCGCGCGCGTCCACCGCGACCGTCACAGGCATATCGCGAACCTCGAATTCGTAGATCGCTTCCATGCCCAGATCGCCGAAAGCGACCACGCGGCTGGAGCGAATCGCTTTGGACACCAGGTAGGCCGAGCCGCCGACCGCCATCAGATAGGCGGCTTTGTGCTTGCGAATCGACGCGATGGCTTCGGGGCCGCGCTCGGCTTTGCCGACCATGGCGATCAGGCCGGTCTTGCCGAGCATCATCTCGGTGAACTTGTCCATGCGCGTGGCGGTGGTCGGGCCGGCGGGACCGACCGCCTCGCCCTTGACCGGGTCGACCGGGCCGACGTAATAGATCACGCGGTTCTTGAAATCCAGCCCCGGCGGCAGCGGCTGGCCCGACTCGATCAGGGTGCTGAGGCGCTTATGCGCAGCGTCGCGACCGGTGAGCATCTTCCCGGACAACAACAAACGTTCGCCGGGCTTCCAGGAGGCCACATCTTCGCGCGTCAGGGCGTCGAGATTCACACGACGCGAATCGGCGGACGCTTGATAGGTGAGCTTGGGCCACAACTCCAGATCCGGCGGATCGAGTTTCGCGGGACCCGAGCCATCGAGCACGAAATGCGCATGGCGGGTCGCGGCGCAGTTTGGAATCACCGCGACCGGCAGCGATGCGGCATGCGTCGGGTAATGTTTGATCTTCACATCCAGCACCGTGGTCAGGCCGCCGAGGCCCTGCGCGCCGATGCCGAGCGCGTTGATCTTGTCCATGATCTCGAGTCGCAGCGCTTCGAACTTGTCCTTCGGGCCGTGCTCGCGAATCTCGTGGATGTCGATCTCTTCGAACAAAGCTTCCTTGGCCAGCACCATGGCTTTTTCGGCCGTGCCGCCGATGCCGATGCCGAGCATGCCGGGCGGACACCAGCCCGCGCCCATCTGCGGCACGGTCTTCACCAGCCAGTCGACCAGGGAGTCGGACGGATTCAACATCGTGAGCTTGGCTTTGTTCTCCGAGCCGCCACCCTTGGCGGCAAGCTGGATGTCGAGCTTGTCGCCCGGCACCACTTCCATATGGATGACGGCGGGCGTGTTGTCCCTCGTGTTTTTTCTATCGAACAACGGATCGCCGACGATGGAGGCGCGCAGCGTGTTGTCCGGATGGTTGTAAGCGCGGCGCACGCCTTCGTTGATCATGTCGCTCAACGACAGGGTGGCGTCGCCCCACTGCACGTTCATGCCCACCCTGACGAACACCGTGACGATGCCGGTGTCCTGGCAGATGGGCCGGTGACCTTCGGCGCACATGCGCGAATTCACCAGAATCTGTTTGATCGCGTCTTTCGCCGCCGCGCTTTCCTCGCGCTCGTAGGCGGCCGCCATGGCCTGAATGAAATCCGGCGAGTGGTAATAAGAAATGTACTGCAGGGCGTCCGCGACGCTCTGGATCACATCGTCTTGTTGGATGGTCGGCATGTTGGCGGATGGCTGGCGCGAAGGCGCGAGATCGAGAGGTGGCGGAATCTACCATCCAGGTCCTGGCCCGGCCACCACGCGGTCCACGAACGCAGGTATCACCGGATGCGAAGGCCCGCCAGACCCTGCACACGGCGCAAATAAGCCTGCTCATCGGGCGGCCGGCCGGCGCGCTGCGCTTCCCACAACGCCTCTGCGAGGCATTCGATGATCTGATGTTCGGCGTCGTGCGGCGTGCCCGTGCGCGCCGCCAGCGCCTCGAATGCCGCCCGTATGCCAACGGGACGATCGGTACCAATCTGATCGCGCACTGCCAGGTGCAGCCCCATGTGCAGAAACGGGTTGGATTGCCCGCTCTCCGGGCTGTAATCGCGGTCGAGCACCTGGTCCGGGCGCTCAAGCTCCGCCTGATATTCAGGATGAAGCGCGACCACGTCGGCGATCTGCGCCTCGAGCGGCTCCATGGGCACGCCCTCGCGATGCTTGCGCCACGCCTCGATGTACATCTGGCGCAGCTGATCGCGGGACTGGGTGTCGAAAATCGGCATGCGGCGATTCTAGCCGCTTCCGCCGAGCCGAGTCTCCGGGCAATGTCACCGAGTACAACGTGTCGCTGCGCCCTGTCAGGAAATGCGCGACGCCGTTGGCGTGTCACATAGGCGCAGTGCTGTCGAGCCACAGTCGCTCACCGCGCGCCGGGCTCAACACCTGGCCGTCTTCACCTCAAATGACCTGGCCGTCGTTCAGCACAAAGGCGGACCTCGGGCTGCAACGTCACGTGTCGGGTCAGGCGAGGTGGTCTCTTGTCAATTCGGTCGACACTTGCCAGAGCTTCGCGGCCATGGCGCGGTTTGTCTGATCTGCGCTCTGCGGGGCAGGCTTGCAGTCGGAGAAGTATTCGCCGCTGACGTGCTTCAGGCTCGGATGGGCGGCGACGTAACAAACCGTGGCGGCGCCTTGTGCGGGTGACTTGAGATTGGCCGGCGCCGAGCTGGCCGGAAGATCGCGACGAATGTTGGTGTCCACTGGCCCCGGCGTGAGGCAGTTCGAGGTCGCGCGCGTGCCTCGCAGCCGTTGTGACAATTGCAAAGAGAACAGGCCATTGGCCAACTTTGAATGAGCGTAGCCTCGTTTGTACCAGCCACGGCCGGACAGATCGTCGAACTGAATGCCGCCGGCCGGCGCGTCGCGATGATTGCCGCTGCCGACCACGACTACGCGGCCTTGCTCAGCGGCGGTGACGCGATCGAGCAGACGCTGCGTGAGAATGAAATGGCCAAGATGATTCACGACGAACTGTTTTTCGAGCCCGTTCACCTGCTGCCAATCGTCGAGAACGATGCCGGCGTTCAGGATCAGCATGTCGACGCTCGCGACCATGTCGCGAATCGCCTTTGCGCATGCGGCGACGGAATCGAAGTCCGTGAGCTCCAGCACGACCGGTATGGCCTCGCCCTTGATTCGGGCGCACGCCTCCTTGCCTTTATCGAGCGTGCGCGCCGTACCAATGACATGCGCGCCGCACAAGGCGAGCACGCGCATGGTCTCGAATCCGATGCCGGAGTTGCATCCAGTCACGACCGCAACCTTGCCTGTGAGCTCCAGACCCTTCGTGACTTCCTCGGCCGTTGAATCGCGATTGCATCGAGCTGGCGCCGTGGTTGCCTGCGTCGTGAAAGGCAGGTGAGCCGCGACGCCAGCAATCGCGACTTGTCGAATGAAAGCGCGTCGATGCATGCAATCTTCCTTGGGATCCGGCGGATTCAGGGGATGTCGTACGATACAACGCGCCGGGCTGGCGAGCGAGCAACATACGACGCAAGCATCGTGCGTATCTGAAACTCCTGTCAGGCGCGCTTCTTACCAAGCTTGCGCGCAAGCTTGGGTTTGGTCGCGAAGATGCTGCGTTTCTCGGGCTGGGTCTCCGGCGGCGTCTTTGCTTCGTATTCGCACAGATCGAGAATCACGCACTCGGGACATTTCGGTTTGCGAGCGATGCATGTGTAGCGGCCGTGAAGGATCAGCCAGTGATGCGCGTCGTGCGCGTACTTCGGTGGCACGACCTTCAGCAAGTGATCTTCAACCATGCGCACGTTGTCGCCTGGCGCGAGGCCGGTGCGATTCGAGACGCGGAAGATGTGCGTGTCGACCGCGATGGTGGGATGACCGAAGGCGGTGTTCAAAATCACATTGGCGGTCTTGCGGCCGACGCCGGGCAGGGCTTCCAAGGCTTCGCGCGACTCGGGAACCTGGCCGCCGTGCTGTTCCACCAGGATCTTGCAGGTTGCGATCACGTTCTTGGCTTTGGTGTTGAACAAACCGATGGTCTTGATATAGCGCGACAGTCCTTCCACGCCCAGTGCCAGGATGGCCTGCGGCGTATTGGCATGTTTGTACAGTTCGCGCGTGGCGAGATTGACGCTCTTGTCGGTGGCTTGAGCGGACAGGATCACGGCGATCAGCAACTCGAACGGCGTGGAATATTCCAGCTCGGTGGTCGGCTTGGGATTGGCGGCTTTGAGGCGCTCGAAGATCGCGGAGATTTTCTTTCGGTTCATGCGTCGAGCCAGCTTCAGGTCGGCGATTCATCATGTCCATTCATCATGCCGACTCATCATATAGAGAAGAGACAATCCGAGCGAGCGGCTCGCGAGTCATGCAATCTCGTCGAAGAGCTGGTTGCGCGCCGATGTTTGATCCCGAAATGGAATGTACGCGTCACGCGCCGCTGTTATGTCCGTTCAGTGAAAATTGAGCTCGATGGGTTGGCGCAGTGCGCAATTTCTACTATCATGTCTCCAGACGGCTGCAGAATCGTGGCCATAACACACGAGCGGCCGGATTATGCATCCGGCACGCCGATCTGTGACCGCACGCAGCGAGTACGCGCGCGGCGGCACTAACAACAATCTGGTGGCATGCTCACCCCGAATTGCGGGTATGCCTTAGCCGAAGCGGCGTCGATCCTCTTATCGGCGGTGGTTCGTTGACAACTCAAAGTCCGCTGGCGCGCGCCTGACCGCACGCGCATCGAGCAGTGGGCCTTCCGAGTGGACTTGCCGAAGTCCCGAATCCTGAACAAGGAGGCTTGTCGATGACAATGAGCAAACGGCTGCTCGCGCTGAGCGTGGGTTTGGCCTCGATTTTCACGGCGTGGGCCAGCGCCGATACGCTGACCATCGCCACCGTGAACAACGGTGACATGATCCGCATGCAACGCCTGGCGGTTGAATTCACGCGCCAGTACCCCGAGATCGAGCTGCGCTGGGTCACGCTGGAAGAGAACCTGCTGCGTCAGCGCGTCACCGTCGATGTGGCCACCCAGGGCGGCCAGTACGATGTGATGACGGTCGGCAACTATGAAGTGCCGATCTGGGCTGCGCAGAATTGGCTGGTGCCGCTCGAGGATCTCGGCGAGGACTTCGCGAGCGACGACCTGCTGCCTGCCATCGCCGATTCTCTGTCCTATGAAGGCAAGCTCTACGCGGCGCCTTTCTACGCCGAGAGCGCGCTCACCATGTATCGCACCGATCTGTTCGAGCAGGCCGGTCTGACGATGCCGAAGCATCCGACCTGGAGTTTCATTCGCGAGGCCGCCGAGAGAATCACCGATCGCGACAACGGCATGTATGGCATTTGTCTGCGCGGCAAAGCCGGGTGGGGCGAGAACATGGCGTTTGTTTCTTCGCTGGCGCACTCCTGGGGCGGTCGCTGGTTCGATATGAACTGGCAGCCGCAGCTGCAATCCACGGCCTGGCGCGACGCCGTGTCCTTCTATGTGGGTCTGTTGAGGGAGTACGGCCCGCCGGGCGCGTCGACCAACGGTTTCAACGAAAACCTGGCGCTGTTTCAGGGCGGCAAGTGCGGCATCTGGATCGACGCTTCGGTGGCCGCGTCCTTCGTTTCGGATCCGCGGCAATCCTCGGTTCACGATCGAGTGGACTTCGCATTGTTTCCTTCGCGCGTCCAAGTGCAGAACCATGGCAACTGGCTGTGGGCCTGGAGCTTCGCCATTCCAGCGGCCTCGCAAAACATCGATGCCGCCAAGCGCTTCGTCGCCTGGGCGACCGGCAAGTCCTATCTGCGCTTGGTTGCGGCTGAATCCGGCTGGGCGGACGCGCCGCCTGGAACGCGTCAGTCGCTGTATGCGAGCGCGGAGTATCAGCAGGCCGCGCCGTTCGCAGACATCGTATTGCAAGCCATCGAAGCGGCCGATACCCACAGCCCTTCGGTGCTCGAGACGCCGTACGTCGGCGGCAATTTTGTTTCCATCGCGCCCTATCAGGGGATCGGCACCGTGGTCGGTCAGCAGCTCTCGGCCGCGGTGGCGGGGCAGATAACCACGCGCGAGGCGTTGGCCAACGCGCAGTACGTCGCCGAGCGTGAGATGGCTCGCGCCCGTTATATCGACTAGCCCGCTGTCGGGCCCCCCTTTCGAGGAGAGACATGGCTAGCATCCACTCCCGGGCCACGGCCCGCCTCATGCTTTCGCCAGCGGTGATCCTGCTGCTGGTCTGGATGGCCGCTCCCCTGGTCATGACGCTCTGGTACTCGTTGCACGACTATCAGCTGCTCATGCCGCGTGGCAATCCGTTCCTCGGACTGGAGAACTACGCCTACTTCCTGAGCGACCCGGGGTTCCTGCAATCGATCGGCAATACTTTCATGTTGGTGATGGGCGTGTTGTTGATCACTGTGGTCTGCGGCGTTGGGCTCGCGCTGTTGCTCGATCAGCCCATGTACGGCCGAGGCGTCGTGCGCGTGCTGGTGGTGGCGCCATTCTTTGTCATGCCCACGGTCTCGGCGCTGGTGTGGAAGAACATGTTCATGAATCCGGTGAACGGACTGTTCGCGTGGATGGCGCAAATGTTCGGAGCGGACGCCATCGACTGGCTGGCGCAGGTGCCGCTGCTGTCGCTCACCTTGATCGTCGCATGGGGCTGGTTGCCGTTCGCAACGCTGATTCTGCTCACGGCGCTTCAATCACTCGATACGGAGCAGAAGGAAGCGGCGGAGATGGACGGTGCGAACGCATGGGCCCGATTCCTTCACATCACGCTGCCGCATCTGTCGCGCGCGATCACTGTGGTGATTCTGATCCAGACCATCTTTCTGCTGTCGCTGTTCGCCGAGATCTTTGTCACCACCAATGGCGGGCCGGGCACTCAGAGCAGCAACCTGGCCTATCTGGTGTATTCGCATGCGCTGCTGCGTTTCGACGTCGGCAGCGCGTCGGCCGGTGGCGTGATCGCGGTGGTGGCGGCGAACATCCTGGCGCTGTTGCTCATGCGCCTGGTGGGCAAGAGTCTGGAGGTCTGAAGTGACGGCGCGCGCAACCGACCGCCAGCGCAAGCTGGCCTTCACCTTCGTTGCCTGGGCCGTGGCGACGTTGATCTTCTTTCCCATTCTGTGGACCGTGCTCACGTCGTTCAAAACCGAAGCCGACGCCGTGGCGATCCCGCCGAAGTTCCTTTTCTTCGACTGGACCACCGACAACTATGCGGAAGTGTGGGAGCGCACCGACTATCTGCGGCACTTTCGCAATTCCGTGATCATTTCACTTGGTTCCTCGCTGATCGGTCTGTGCATCGCCATTCCCGCCGCGTGGGCCCTGGCGTTCTCGCCAACGCGGCGCACGCGCGGCGTGCTGATGTGGATGCTGTCGACCAAGATGTTGCCGGCCGTCGGCGTGCTCGTGCCGATCTATCTGCTGTTCAAGCGCGCCGGTCTGCTCGACACCCGCACCGGCCTGGTGATCGTGCTCATGCTCAGCAATCTGCCCATCATGGTCTGGATGCTGTTCACGTACTTCAAGGAGATTCCTCGGGACATCCTCGAAGCGGCGCGCATGGATGGGGCGACGCCCGGCCGCGAACTGCTGCATATTTTGACGCCCATGGCGTTGCCTGGCATCGCCTCGACGCTGCTGCTCAATGTCATCCTGGCGTGGAACGAATCCTTCTGGACGTTGAATCTCACCGCGGCCAGCACCGGCCCGCTGACCGCATTCATCGCTTCGTTCTCGGCGCCCGAAGGGCTGTTCTACGCGAAGCTGTCCGCGGCCTCGACGCTGGCGATCGCGCCCATCGTGATCCTTGGCTGGCTGTCGCAGAAACAACTGGTGCGCGGCCTGACGTTCGGCGCGGTGAAATAGGGGAGCCACGATGACCAGCATTGCACTGAAGAATGTTTCCAAGCGCTATGGCGCACACGAGGTCATTCCGGGACTCGACCTCGAGATCGAGGCGGGCGAACTGGTGGTGTTCGTCGGCCCTTCGGGCTGCGGCAAGTCGACGTTGCTGCGGTTGATCGCGGGGCTGGAGGATGTGAGTTCCGGTCAGTTGCTCATCGACGGTCGCGACGCCACCCGGCTGCCGCCGGCGCAGCGCGGCCTCTCCATGGTGTTCCAATCGTATGCGCTGTATCCGCACATGAGCGTGCGCGACAACATCGCGTTCCCGCTGAAGATGGCGCGCCGGAGCAAATCTGTGATCGAGCGCAAGGTGAACGATGCCGCGCGCGTGCTGAACCTGCAGGAATATCTGGATCGCAAGCCGCGGGAGCTTTCAGGCGGTCAGCGCCAGCGTGTGGCCATCGGTCGCGCCATCGTGCGCGAGCCGGTCGCATTCCTGTTCGACGAGCCGCTGTCGAATCTCGACGCCGCTCTGCGCGTCAACATGCGCATGGAGATCGCCGGGCTGCACCAGCAACTCGGCGCGACCATGATCTACGTAACACACGACCAGGTCGAAGCGATGACACTCGCCGACCGTATCGTGGTGTTGAACGCCGGCAGAGTGGAGCAGGTCGGCACGCCGTTGGAACTCTATCGCAGTCCCGCCACGCTGTTCGTCGCGGGCTTCATTGGCTCGCCGCGCATGAATCTGCTCGGCGGCTTCGAGGCGCGCCAGTATGGCGCAGCCACGATCGGCATACGCCCCGAGCACGTGGCGCTCTCGAGCAGCGAGGGTCGCTGGCGCGGCAAGGTGAGTCTCGCCGAGCATCTCGGTTCCGACACGTTTGTTTATGTGGATGTCGACGGTTTGGGAACGATCACCGTTCGCACCACCGGCGATGTCGATGTGCGACCTGGCGATTCACTCTGGGTGACGCCTGAGGAGACCTGCCTGCATCGTTTCGACGAGCACGGCCGGGCCATCCGCCAAGGACCCCCTCAACGCCACTGAAGGCATCAACCCACAGAGGTGACGAATCCTGATGATCAATTTTCTCGGCAAGCGAATCGAAAGCGCCATCTTCGACATGGATGGCACCATGTTCGACACGGAGCGGTTGCGTTTCCAAACCATCCGCCAGGCTTCAGTGGAGCTGGCGGGCCGGCCGATCGAGGATCGCACGCTGATCGGCTCCCTGGGGCTGAGCGCGGTGCGGGCCGAGGCTCTCGCGAAAGAGCATTACGGCGAGGACTATCCCTATCGCGAGATCCGCCGTCGCGCCGATGAGCTGGAGCTCGAGCACGTGCGAACTCACGGTGTACCGGTGAAGGTCGGTCTGTTGCAGGTGCTGGAGCGGCTTCGCCGCAGCGGTCTCACCATGGCCGTGGCGACTTCCAGTCGCCGCGCCATCGCCGAGGAATATCTGATCAATGCCAATGTTCTGAAGTACTTCGACATCACCGTGTGCGGCGATGAAGTGCAACGGGGCAAGCCCAACCCGGAGATCTTCCTGCGCGCCGCCGCCGAGCTGAGCCGCTCGCCGGAACATTGCCTGATGGTGGAGGACTCGGAGAACGGCCTGCTGTCGGCCAGCGACGCCGGTGGCCAGCCGATCCTGATTCACGACATCAAGCCGCCGCGTCCGGAGATCGAAGCGCGTGCGTTCCGCAGCTATCCGAGCATGTTGGACTTCCTGTCCGATCTCGCGGGCTGCGTGCCGAAGCTCGGCGTGCCGGCGGTGACTGATCCGTTTCCGCAAGCGATCAATCAGATGCGCGTCGGCATCCACGGTTTCGGCGCGATGGGCGGCGGTTATCTCACGCAAGTGTTCTCACATTGGGATGGCTATACGCGCCCGTGCGAAATCGTCGGTGTGACCGGGGATCGCTTGCTGCACGATGCGGTCAATGCTTTCGGCAAGATCAGTGTGCGCTATGGCAAGTATGCGTTCGATCAGACCATCGATCGGCTGCGGCTGATTCACATGGCCGACGAGGACGCCATCGTGAAGATGTATTGCGACTCGTTGATTGTCGGTCTCGCGTTGCCAGAGCAGGCCATCCGGCAACAAGCGCGCTTGATTGCGCGCGGCTTGCTGCGCAGGTTCGAGCAAGGCTTGGGCGAGTTGACCATCCTAGTGGTGCTCAACAAAGTCGGCGGCGCGAGCTTCGTCCGTAGGCACATCGAGGCGGCGCTGCTCGGGCTGACCAGCTCGGCGGAATGCGCGAAGATTCTGTCGAACACGCATTTCTCGGAGTCGGTGGTGAGTCGCATCGTCACGCGCCTCGGGCGTGAGTCGCTGCTGCGGCAGTTGCGGATCAAGACCGAGCTGTTCGAAAAGAATCTGGCCGAGGCGCACAAGGCCGATGACGCGGCTGCGCAGGCGCCGGGCGATGTGGCGCATCCGGAGATCGAGCGGCGCGTCAGTCTGTTGCGAGACGCGTCGCGTCCGGCGCAGGCGCTCAGCGATCTGCACCTGATCCTGTTCAATAGCGAACCCGACATGCTGCTGTATGCGCAAGGCGGCGGGGCGGTGCTGCGCCAGTTACGGCAGGTGAAGACGGTCGAGGATATTGCCCAGATCCAGACGATCAAGAATCGCCTCTGGAACGGCACGCATGCCATCGTGGCCTGGTATTCGAGCCTGCTCGGCTACTCGACCATCGGACGTGGCATGGGCGATGAACGGGTCGTGGCGCTGGTCCAGCAGCTGATCGAAAACGAGATCAAGCCGGCGCTGCTGCGAGAGACGCCGGAGCTCGAAGGCGTGATCACCATGCTGATGCGACCGTTCATCGAGCGTTGCCGCTCCTCGTTCAAGGACCCGTGCAAGCGGGTGGGACGCGATCCGTTACGCAAGCTGCGGCGGAGCGAGCGCATCCTCGGCAGCATCGCGCTTGCGCGCAAACACGGCATTGCCACGCCGGGGCTGGAGTTCGCCATTGCGCTTGCGATTCGTTATGCGTTGAGCGATGAGGCCCACGAGGATCTGGAATGCGAACTGATCCGGGGGATCTACTCGCGTACGCCGAGCGTCGAGGCGGTGCTGACCTATCGTGGCAGCTACAACGGTCATCCGTATCAAGGTCTCGATCCGGTGGCGGATGCTTCGTTGATCGCAGCAGTGACGGATCATTTCGAGAAGCTCGCTGATCGGAACAGTCCGCATTGGCAATGGCCGCTGGCGGCCAGGCGACGCTTCACGGATAATCGCGACCTCGAATCCACCGCGGCGGCGAACGACGCCATCATTCCCGTGACCGCGTGCGCCTCGTGATCCACTGACTGGTATTTCAATCCTGCTGACGTAGCGGCGTTGCTTCGCATCGCCGCCGCGTCAATTCTCCAAACTCTCACATACGCGTTGACGCGCGTCCACCCGGCGCGTCCATACATCCCCGTTTATCTCATGTTGAAATCTCTGCACCAGGAGTGGTTCGCCAATGTTCGCGGCGATCTGCTCTCCGGCACCGTCGTCGCACTCGCGCTCATTCCCGAAGCGATTGCATTCTCACTGATCGCGGGCGTCGACCCTAAAGTGGGACTGTATGCCTCATTCGCCATCGCCGTCGTCATTGCGTTTGCGGGCGGTCGGCCCGCCATGATCTCGGCGGCAACCGGCGCAATGGCGCTGGTGATGGTGACGCTGGTGAAGGAGCACGGATTGCAGTACCTGCTGTTCGCCACGCTGCTGACGGGCGTATTGCAGATCATCGCCGGTGTGCTCCGCCTGGGCTCGCTGATGCGCTTCGTGTCGCGGTCGGTGATCACGGGTTTCGTCAACGCGCTCGCCATCCTGATCTTCATGGCGCAACTACCCGAGCTGGCCGGAGGCAACTGGATGGTCTACGCGATGGTCGCGGCCGGGCTCGCCATCATCTATTTATTTCCATACCTCACGCGTTCCATACCCTCGCCCCTGGTGTGCATCGTCGTACTCACCAGCATCGCCATCTGGCTGGATGTAGACGTGCGTCGCGTCGGCGACATGGGAGAGCTGCCGGATGCCTTGCCGATCTTCCTGTTGCCGCAAGTGCCGCTCAACTGGGAGACCTTGCTGATCGTGCTGCCCTATTCGGTGACGCTTGCCGTGGTGGGCTTGCTCGAGTCGCTCATGACCGCCGCCATCGTCGATGACTTCACCGACACGCCGAGCAACAAGAACCGCGAGTGCGCCGGCCAGGGCGTCGCGAACATCGCCTCCGGCCTGTTGGGCGGCATGGCTGGCTGCGCCATGATCGGCCAGTCGGTGATCAACGTGAAGTCTGGCGGTCGCGGCCGGCTGTCGACCCTGACGGCGGGCGTGTTTCTGCTGGTGCTGATCGTGTTCCTGAGCGACTGGGTGGAGCGCATCCCGATGGCCGCGCTGGTGGCCGTCATGATCATGGTTTCGATCGGCACGTTCCGGTGGGACTCGCTGCGCAATCTGCGCGTGCATCCGAAGAGCTCGAGCATCGTGATGATCGCCACGGTCGTGGTGGTAGTGTTCACCCACGATCTGGCCAAGGGCGTGCTGGTCGGGGTCCTGCTGAGCGGCGTGTTCTTCGCTCGCAAGGTCGGGCAGGTGCTGCATGTGGATTCCAGCACCGCCGATGCGGGCAAGGCCCGCAGCTATGTGGTCGCCGGTCAGGTGTTCTTCGCGTCGGCCGATGCGTTTGTCAAAGCGTTCGATTTCAAAGAAGCGATCGAGCGAGTGCGCATCGATGTGTCGCGCGCGCATTTCTGGGATATCACTGCGATCACCGCGCTTGACCGGGTCGTGCTGAAGTTCCGCCGTGAGGGCACGACAGTCGACATCGTCGGCATGAATGAAGCGAGCGCGACGCTGGTCGGCAAACTTGCGGTGCATGACAAACCCGATGCCGAGCGCCTGGTGGGGCACTGACGGGTAAGCGGCGTGTCTCAGGCGCTGTCTTGCTTTCGGCGAGACAGCCAGTTACGAGCGGCGATCAGCAGCCCGAGCGAAATGAATGCGCCGGGCGGCAGCATGGCGAGCAGGAAGCCCATGTCGACGCTGAAGACCGCGAGCTCCATGCGTTCCGCCCAGCTTCCCAACAGCGCGCTCGCGCCATTTAACAGCGAGCCGCGGCCGACGAGTTCACGAGCGAAGCCGAGCGCGAGCAGACTGAGCGCGATGCCGATGGCGATTTGCACGCTGCGTGCGATGGCTTCGCCGCGGGTTCGGTCGGGCGCCTGTATGTCGTCGATCACGACGATGTTCACGGCCAGCAAGGACAGGAAGACGCCGAACGACTGTCCCAGGTCGTGAAAGAAAGCCCGCATCAACAACTCGGCCGCGGTCACCAGGCCGGCGGTGATGAGCAGGCTCGCCGGCAGCACGATGCGATCGTCGACCCAGCGGCGAATGCCGCCCATGAGCAGGGTCGCGAGCGGAAGCAGAATCAGAACGACGCCGCTGAAGCCCACGGCCTTGACGACCGTGTCGCTGACGGCGAGTAAAGGACACAGCGCGAGCAACTGGATCGTGCTGTTGAATGCGACGGGGCTGCGATCCATGTGAGCTCTGCGCTCGGCGCCGCCGCCCGGCGCAACATGGGTGACCATGTTCGGATCCGGCGTGCTCATTGCGGCTTGCCGTCCTGATACAAGCGATCCTCGTTGCCCCGGTAGTACTCCAACGTGCGACGCACTGCTTTTACGATTGCGCGCGGGGTGATGGTGGCGCCAGTGAACGCGTCAAAGTCGCCGCCATCGCGACGCACGCTCCAGCGCTGCTGTGGCGGATTGCTCAGCGACAATCCGCGGAAGCGATCGAGCCAGCCGGCGTCGCGATTTTCGAACGCATCGCCCAAGCCCGGGGTTTCATTGTGGCGGATCACCTGCACGCCGAGCAGCTGGCCGCCCGGCGCGATCGCCACCAGCAGTTCCAGCGGACCGCGATAACCGTCCGGTGCGATCGAGCGGAGGGCGACTGCAACCGGCGCTCCTGCCTTGCGCATGCGATAGGCCGTCACCGGGCCCGCCGTGCCGAGCAAGTCGGGCGCGCTGACTTCAGTCGTATCGGTCAGCGGATCGTTGTCGTAGTTCTGAGGCGCAACGAGCGCGTCCAGATGTTCCTTGATCCACGCTTCCTGATTGCGCGCGATGCGCTCGCGGGTGACGTTTGCGATCACGACCAGCCCAATCGTAAACACCGCGGCGATGATGGCCAGGGTCGCCGCGGGGCCGGCGATGTTGCGCTTGTCAGCGGGCGTGGCCATAGATGCGAGGAATCGTATAACGATCGATCAGCGGCACGGATAGGTTCATCAGCAGCACGGCGAACGCGACGCCGTCCGGATAGCCGCCCCACGTCCGAATGACGTAGGTCAGCAGGCCGATGCCTGCACCATAGATCAGCCGACCGCGATCGCTGGTCGCCGCCGAGATCGGATCGGTGGCGATGAAAAACGCGCCGAGCACGCTCGCGCCCGAGGTGAGATGAAAGATAGGGCCCGCGTAGGCGCCGGGATCGACGACGTACATGAACGAGGCGCACACGACGATGGCGCTCAACATGGCGACCGGAATGTGCCAGCGAATGACCCGAAGCGCGAGCAGCGCGATGCCGCCCGCGAGCGTCGCAAGATTGATCCATTCCCAACCACGCCCGCCCCACGTGCCGAAGATCGGCGCCGCCTGCGCTTCGGCCATGGTCATGCCCATGTTCAAATTCGTGCGTAGTGCATCGAGCGGCGTCGGCGAGGTGACTGCATCCCACGTCAAGCGCGATGGCAGCGAGCCGGTGAGAATGGTGCTCAATGTTTCACCGACTGTGAGTTTGACCTGCTCGATCTCCATGCCCGCCGGCGGCAGCCATTGCAGCAGTTGCACAGGAAACGAAACCAGCAGCACGGCGTAACCCACCATCGCGGGATTGAACGGGTTCGCGCCCAGGCCGCCATACAAATGTTTGGCGAGCAGGATGGCGAACGCCGTGCCGCTCACGATGAGCCACCAAGGCGCAAGCGGCGGCAAGCACAGCGCCAGCAAAATCGCTGTGAGAATGGCGCTGCCGTCTGTCAGGAACGGCGCCACGGGTTTGCGCCTCAGTCGCAACGCCACCGCTTCGGCGATCAGCGCAGTCACCGATCCCAGCGCAATCTGCACCAACAGCCCGACACCGAAGAACGCAACGTGCAGAACCACCGTCGGCACAAGTGCATAGATGACGATGCGCATGACGCGCGCCACGCCCGTGTGCGCGACGACGTGCGGTGCGGGTGCGGTGCCGAAGGTCATGATGAGGACGGTCCGATCTTCGGGCGTCGCTTCTCAGCGAGCTTCGCACGATGCTCCGCTTCCAGGCGCTCAAGACGAGCATTGCGAGCGTGGAAACGGGCGCGAGCGGCGTCGGCATCGCGGCGGCTGTCGAGCTCGCGGATCAGCACTGGCTTGGTTTCGCGAAAGCGCTCGGCGAGTGGGATCTGGCTCGGACACACGAAGTCGCAGCAGCCGCATTCGATGCAATCGAGCAGGCCATGGCGCTGCAACTGCTCGCTGTCGTATGGATGCAAGTACCAATGCAACTGTTGCGGAAGCAGATAAGCCGGGCAGACATACGAGCAGGCGCCACAACGAATGCACGGCATCTCGGCGCCGCGTGGCTGCAGATCGAGCGCCGAGGCGGCGACGATGCAGTTGGTCGCTTTGATCACGGGCAGATCGTCATGAGGCAGCGGTGCGCCCATCATGGATCCACCCATGATCAGACGTGACATCCGCTCCGTATAACCGCCGCCGTCTGCGATAAGGCTCGCAAACGGTGTGCCGATGCGTGTCTCGAGATTGGCCGCGTCACGTACGCCGTCACCGGTGACGGTGACGATGCGACTGATCAACGGCTGACGATCGCGAATCCAGCGCGCGATGGCCGCGGCCGTGCCGACGTTCTGGCACACGACGCCGATGTCGGCGGGCAGGCCATCGTGCGGCACCTCGACGCCAAACACGGTCGAGATCAATTGTCGCTCGCCGCCCGCTGGATAGATGGCGGGCACGACCTTCAGGCGGATTCGCGAATCGCAGGCTTTCTCGATGGCGGCGCTCAGCGCTTTCTGCGCTTCGGGAACGTCGTCCTCGATGGCGATGGTGCAATGAGTTGCGCACAGCGCATGTAACAAGGCGCGCGCGCCAAACACGATGTCATCGGCGCGCTCGCGCATCAGCACTTCATCGCAGCTGATGTACGGCTCGCATTCTGCGCCGTTGAGCAACAACTGCGGGCCATTCTCGCACAGCGAGCTTTCGAGCTTGTTCGCGGTCGGAAATGCAGCTCCACCGAGCCCGACAATGCCGCCACGCGCGATGTGCTCGCAGGCTTCCTTGGGCGAGATCTGTTCAAAGTCGGATACAGCCGCTGCATTGTCGAACGGCTCATCACGGCCATCGTTCGAAATCACGATGCTCAGCGTGGGCGCACCGAGCCGATGAGGCGCCGGCCGGGGCTCGATGGCGATCACTTCGCCGGAGGCGGGCGCATGCAGCCATGCGCTGATCCCCGGCGCAGGCTGCGCGATGGGCTGAAACATCCGAACCCGGTCGCCCACCTTCACCAGCGGCAGGGCGGGCAGGCCCGAATGCTGATCGAGCGGCAGCACGTAGTGTGCGCTCAGGCTGGCCGCGCGGATCGGATGTTTGGTGGATCGCGCCTTGTGAGCTTCGATGCGCAGGCCGCCGCGGATTGCCTGCCTCGGGATCATTGCACGACGCCCGGTGCGGGGCGCATGACGATGCAGTCGACAGGGCAGGGCGGAATGCACAATTCACATCCCGTGCAGTCGGCGGCGATGACCGTATGCATGTGACGTGACGCGCCGACGATCGCATCGACGGGGCAGGCCTGAATGCACTTGGTGCAACCGATGCACACGCTCTCATCGATGAACGCCACGGCGGGATAGTCCGGCACCGTGCCGAACTCCTTGCCGACCGGCTTGGGCTCGACGCCCATCAATCGCGCGAGCGCTTTGGCGGTGCGCTCACCGCCGGGCGGGCATTGATTGATATCTGCCGCGCCTTGCGCGATCGCTTCAGCGTAGGGGCGGCAACCGGCAAACGTACAACGCCGACACTGCGTCTGCGGCAGCAGCGCGTCGATGCGCTCAACCAGCGACGGCTCGCTAGCGTTGCTTGCGGTCGCCACTGTGGCGATACCCGCGAGGGCGGCCAGCACGGCGATTGTGACGAGCGCAGTGATCATCGCGAGCGCATTATTCCTGGATCAGTCCAGTGAAGCCCATGAACGCCAGCGCCATGATGCCGGCGCTCACCAGCGCCAGCGGCGCGTCCCGAAACACGCCCGGCACGTCGGCATGTTGCAATCGTTCATGCATGGCGGCGAATGCCAGCAACAAAAAGCCCAAGGCGGCCGCGGCCACGATGGAGAATCCCACGGCGTCGATGATGTTTTGCATGCGTGAATCCACCATCAGGGCCACGCCGAGCACCGCGGCGTTGGTCGACAGCAGCAACGTGAAGCCGGGACGCTGCGGGCGCAGGCGACCGTCCCGTCGCAGCAGCCACTCGACGAGCGGCACTACGGTGAGCGTGATGGCGACGAAAACCAGGGTCCGCAAATAGCCCAGCCCGTTCGGCTCCAGCAGCGCTGTCGAGAGTGACCAGGTGATCGCCGCAACGGTCGGCACAGCGATCAGCGATGCCACGGCCAGCGCTTGCGCACCCTTGTATGTGCCCGTGATCGCTTCGAACGGCCGCCACGCAGGCATGCGCGTCAACGCCATCACGTTTACGAGCACGGCGCTGAGCAGGATGAGCAGGAGCGCGGACATGGTGTGAGCGATGCCACCGCGAGGGCTATTTCACCTTCATGCCTGCGGTCGCGCCAGAATCTGGCGAGAGCAGGAAGATCTCTTTGCCGCCCGGGCCGGCGGAGAGCACCATGCCCTCGGAGGTGCCGAAGCGCATCTTCCTGGGCTTGAGATTCGCCAGCACCAGCGTGAAACGCCCGACCAGTTGCTCCGGCGCGTAGGCCGAACGAATGCCGGAGAAGATCGTGCGCTGGCTGTCGCCGATATCCAGCGTGAGCTTGATGAGCTTGTCCGAGCCTTCCACCGCTTCGGCCGCGAGCACCTTGGCGATGCGCAGGTCGAGCTTGGTGAAATCTTCAATCGCGATTTCGGCCGCTGGAGCATCGGCCTGCGCCTTGGCTTCAGCCTGGGCCGGCGTCTTCGACGCGATCGTTGTGACCTTTGCCGTCGGCTTCACTTCCGGCTCGCCGGTATCGAACAGCGCCACCAGCTGCTTCGGATCCACGCGCTGGAGCAAATGTTCGTAAGCGCCGATCTCATGCCCAGCCGCAAGCCAGCTGTGCTGGCCCCAGCGCATCTGCGCATCGTCCAGCCGCAGGAAGCCTTGCACCTTGCGGGCCGTTTCCGGCAGCACGGGCGACAGCAGCACGGTCAAGTACCAGAAGAAGTTCAGGCTGGTCGAGCACACCTGATGCAGGCGTTGCTCTTCACCCGCCACCTTGGCCAGTTCCCACGGCTTGGCCGCATCGATGTATTGATTGACGCGATCGAGCAGCGTGCCAATCTCGCGCATGGCCTTGCCGAACTCGCGGCCCTCATACAACTCGCCAATCCGCTTCCAGCATTCGCTGTCGCTGGTGAAATCCTGCTGCAGCTGTTGCGCCGCCGGATCGAGTGCGCCGAGCTTGCCGCCGAAACGTTTGGTGATGAAACCTGCGCAGCGGCTGGCGATGTTGACGTACTTGCCCACCAGGTCCGAGTTCACCCGCGCGACGAAGTCGTCCGGGTTGAAGTCGATGTCCTCGACGTAGGCATTCAGCTTGGCGGCGAGGTAGTAGCGCAGCCACTCAGGATTCATGCCGAGGTCCAGATAACGCACCGGGCTCAAGCCCGTGCCGCGCGACTTGGACATCTTGGCGCCGCCCACCTGGATGAAGCCGTGCACGAACACATTGTCCGGAATCTTGCGGCCCGCGAACTTGAGCATGGCCGGCCAGAACAGCGTGTGGAAATAGATGATGTCCTTGCCGATGAAATGGATCTGCTGCACGTCCCCGGCCTGTAGAAACTCCTCGAAACTGCGCGGCTCGCCGTTGGCCTTGGCCTTGCCGCTCGAGAAATAGTGCTTGAGCGAGGCCAGGTAGCCGACCGGCGCGTCCAGCCACACGTAGAAATATTTGCCCGGCGCATCCGGAATGGGGATGCCGAAGTAGGGCGCATCGCGCGAGATGTCCCAGTCGCCCAGCTCCTGATCGCCCTTGCCGCTGAGCCATTCGCTGGCCTTGTTGGCCACCGAGGGTTGCAAGCGTCGGGTCCACTCCTTGAGAAACTCCACGCAGCGCGGATCGGACAGCTTGAAAAAGAAATGATCCGAGCTCTTGCGCACCGGCTTGGCGCCGGACAGGGTCGAGTAGGGATCGATCAGGTCGGTCGGCGCATACACCGAGCTGCACACCTCGCAGGCGTCGCCGTACTGATCCTTGGAATGACAGTTGGGGCACTCGCCCTTGATGTAACGATCGGCCAGGAACATGTTCTTCACCGGGTC
The DNA here is from genome assembly GCF_016801985.1 of Steroidobacter gossypii. Taxonomy (GTDB): domain Bacteria; phylum Pseudomonadota; class Gammaproteobacteria; order Steroidobacterales; family Steroidobacteraceae; genus Steroidobacter; species Steroidobacter gossypii. The sequence goes on from NZ_JAEVLS010000009.1 coordinate 129,680, forward strand.
GAAGAACTGTTCCACCGGCTTGTGATAGATCAGCCCGTTGGCCTTGAGCGCGCGATAGATGTCCTGCGACAGCTCGATGTTTTCGGGCGAGTGGGTCGAGTGCCAGTGATCGAAGCTCAGCAGAAAGCCGTTCAACGAGCGCGGCCGACCGGCGGCGATGCGGCCGACCAGTTCCTCCGGGGTGACGCCTTCGGCTTCGGCCTTGAGCATGATGGGCGCGCCGTGCGCGTCGTCCGCACCCACCCAGTGGACCTTGTGTCCCTGCAGGCGCTGGAACCGCACCCAGATGTCGGCCTGGATGTACTCCATGATGTGGCCGATGTGGAATGGGCCATTGGCGTACGGCAGGGCCGTGGTCACGAAATAATTACGAGGTGCGGCAGTCATTTAGGCGCGGGAGGACGGCGGCAAAGGACCGAAATTATGCCACGAAGCCCACCACTAGCGGTGATTGCTCGGGCTACCACGGGCTGTGGTTATTGTCGGCAGCCGGCGCGCTGACTGGCGTTTTCCGGCCAGTCAGTACTCACTAGTCAGCAGTCGCTTCTCAACCCATGTCCTTGTACTGCTCGAACTTGGCCTTGTTGATGGCCTTCAGGTACGCCGATTTGCCGCTGATGATGGCTTTGTCGAGCAGGTCCTGGATGGCGCTGTCCATGAGCCGCATGCCGTAGGCGGCGCCGCTTTGCATGGCGTTCTCGAGCTGGTCGAGCTTGCCCTGGCGGATCAGGTTGGCCACCGCCGGAGTGTTCACCAGGATCTCGTGGGCAGCGACGCGGCCGGGCTTGCCGGCGCGGGGAATCAGCTGCTGGGAAATCACACCGCGCAGCGAGGTCGAAAGCATCGCGCGTACGTGCGATTGCTTATCGGCTGGGAAGGCGTTCACGATGCGGTCGACCGTCGGCGCGGCGCCGTTGGTGTGCAACGTGCCCATCACCAGGATGCCCATCTCGGCCGCCGTGACGGCGATGCTCATGGTCTCGTAGTCGCGCAACTCGCCGACCAGAATCACGTCCGGATCCTCACGCAACGCCGAGTGCAGCGCTTCGGCGAATGACGGGCTGTGCGTGCCGATCTCGCGCTGGCTCACCAGACAGTTCTTGCGTTGATGCACGAACTCGATGGGATCTTCAATCGTGAGGATGTGACCCTTCAGGCGCATGTTCATGTCGTCGATCATCGCCGCCAGCGTGGTCGACTTGCCCGAGCCGGTCTTGCCCGTGACCAGGATCAAGCCGTTGTTCACCTTGCACAGGTTGCGGATCGCATCGGGCACGTTGAGCTGATCCAGCGTCAGCGCCTTGGACGGAATGGCGCGGCACACGCAACCCAGGCCGTACAGGTGACGCATCACGTTGACGCGGAAGCGCGAGACGCCCGGGATGATGTAAGCGAAGTCGGCGCCATGCTTTTCTTCCAGACGCATCTGCGCCGCGCGCGGCATGATCTCCCGCAATGTTTCTTCGACGAACTGCGCGGTGAGCGGCTCCGGCCGCAGATTGTGCAACTCGCCATACAAACGAATGCGCGGCGGATCGCCGGCGATGAAATGCAGGTCCGAGCCGTTCTTGCTCAGCACTTCCTTGAGGAATTCATCGATACGACGCGGCGCATAGCTGTTCTGCGCGGCTGCGATTGTTTGAGATTCAGTGGTGCTCACTGGGGTCAACTCGGGGCCAGGTCGAGCTTGGGCAACACGCTGGTGTCGGTGACGAAGCGCGCGAACACCTTCTTGTCGTTCGCGTACACATAGGCGTCGTCGGGATCGATTTCCTTTGCCTGCACGTTGGCCAGCAGCGACTGATCGAGCAGCTGCATCCCCAGATCCTTGCCCATCTGCAGCTGCGAGGGAATCTGGTGGGTCTGGTCGGTCATGATCAGTTTGCCGATGGCGCGCGTCACCACCATGATTTCGCAGATCGCCTTGCGGCCGCGTTGATCGGCGGTCTTCACCAGCACCTGGGTGATCACCGCGATCAGGCTGTTCGCAAGAAACGCCTTGGTCTGTTCGCGCTCGTCCGCCGGCAGCGCATCGACGATGCGGTCGATGGTCTTCACGGCGCCAGTCGTATGCAACGTGCCGAGCACCAGGTGCCCGGTTTCCGCGGCCGTCATCGCCCAGCGAATGGTGTCCGCGTCTCGCAATTCGCCGACCAGGATCACGTCGGGGTCTTCACGCATGGCCGCGCGCACGCCTTCGGAGAAGGACGGCAGGTGCGTGTTCAGCTCGCGCTGGATGACCTGGCTTTGTTTGCTCTTGTGCACGAACTCGATCGGATCTTCCAGGCTGATGATGTTCAGCCGCCGCGTCGAGTTCAGGTAATCGATCATCGCCGCGAGCGTGGTCGACTTGCCCGTGCCGGTGGAGCCGGTCACCAGGATCATGCCCTGATGGTTGTCGCACAGCTTCTTGACGATGGGCGGCAGGGACAGGCGGTCGATGGTCGGCACATCGGAAGGAATCGCGCGGAAGGTCGCGCCGACGCCGGTCTCCTTGCGGAATACGTTGACGCGAAACCGCCCACCGGTGGCCGAGACATAGGAGAAGTCCACGTCGTGACCCCGCCGCAGCATGTCCTGATTGGCGCGGCTCATGATCTCGACGATGTAGCCTTCCAGTTCTGCCTGGCTCAGGTCACGGAACTTGATGGGCAACAGGTCGCCATGCATGCGCAACATCGGCGGCAGGCCGACCGCGAAGTGGATATCGGAACAGCCCTGGTCGGTGCCGAGCTTGAGAAAGGCGTCTATTCGGGCCATGCAAGGGACATGCAATCTGACGAAGAAACTCTCACGAATCGGGCGCGAGGCGCAGCCTACCGTGTAGGAGTGGGTCGCCGCCACTCGGATTCGGACTAGTGGGGCAGGAGCGGCGATCAGTGGTCGCGGTGAGACAAACCCCTAAACGTCGCTAAGGTCGTCGCCGATGGGCGAGGGCGGCCGGGCGATGGCGAGCAGTGGGCGCTCAGCGCAGCGCCTGTTCCAGCGCCACGCGCAACTCGTCCATGCTCTGGAAGCGCTTGGCCTTGTCCACGGCCATGGCCTTGGCGACCAGATCGGACAGGTGTTTGGGCAGCTGCGGGTTGACCTCGATGGCCGACTTCGCCTTGCCCTGCACGTGCTGGTACATGACCGACATGTGATCGCCGCGGCTGTACGGCGGCACGCCCGTCAACATCTCGTAAAGAATCACGCCCACGCTGTAGATGTCGGCGCGATCGTCGACCTTCTTGCCCAGGATCTGCTCGGGCGCCATGTACTTCGGCGAGCCGATGACATAGCCGGTCTTGGTCAGCTGGGTATCGCCTTCCTTCTGCGCAGCGGCCACGCCGAAGTCCACGATCTTCAGCAGCCCTTCGTTGTTGATCAGGATGTTGGCCGGCTTCAGGTCACGATGCACGATGCCGGCCTGGTGCGCGATGGTCATGCCGGTGCAGATATCGATGCCGTACTTGATGGCGCGCGGCAGCGGCAGCGGTTTTTCGTTGACGATTTCGCTGCCGAGGGTGTGCGACGGGAAATACTCCATCGAGATGGCGTAGTTGCCGCGCATATAAAGAAAGTCATAAATGCGGATGACGTTCCGGTGCGTGATCTTGCGCGAGTAGCGCAGCTCGTGCACGAAACGTTTCATCATCTCTTCGTCCTGCGCCACGTTCGGGTTCAGGAACTTCAGGATCAGCCGCTCCTCGACCACCGTGTCTTCCATCAGCAGCACGGTGCCGAACGCGCCCTTGCCGATCTTCTCGATAAACTTGTATCGGCCTTCGACCACATCGCCCGGCTTGAGCGAGCCGATGTCGAGCTTGGCCGTGGCGGCGGCCGCTTCTTCGGCCTTCTTGATCACCTGATCGACATCGCCGCGATCGATGAGCAGGGTGCGCGCCGGCTCGCCGGCCAGGGTCTTGCCGCTGCGAGTCGGTTCGATATGAGTGCGGCCGGCCTTGATGGCTGCGGCCACCGCGGTGCTCGAATAGCGCAGGTCGATGTCTTCGATGGCGCGGACCGCGGCGTGCTCGATGGTGGGATCGTTGGTGTTCGATCCCGCCGATTGAATGTGGGCGCGCACCGCGTCGGCGCGCTTCTCGTCGGCGAGGCGGGCGAGCGCGTTGATGACTTCGACCTTGATTTCCTTTTCCGGCCGGTCGAGCAGGGTCACCAATGGTTCGATGACGCGCGTGTCGCCGAGTTTGCCCAGCGCGCGCGCCACCGTGGGCAGCGAGCGGGTGTTATCGGTCTTCAACAGCTCGACCAGCGCGGGCACGGCTTTCTTGCTGCCGATTTCCGCCAGCGCATCGACGGCGCGCTCGCTGACCCACCAGTCCTTGTCCTTGGTGGCTTCGATCAGGAAGTTGACGGCGCGCTCGTCCTTGGTCTGGTTCAGGATCTCGATGGCGGCGCGGCGCACGTCCTCGTCGTCGTCACGAATCAGCTCGATGACGGCGTCCACCACGCGCGGGCCGCCAATCTTGCCGAGCGCGTCCGCGGCGCGTGTGCGCACCCACCAGTCGTCATCTTTGATGACCTGGAGCAAATGTTTGATGTCGTTGGCAGTGCCCAGATGATTCAGCACTTCCACGCCGGCGCGCCGCGCGTATTCGTTCTCGTCCTTGAGCACGTCGATGAGGTGACTCATCGTGTCCGGATCCTTGGCGCGCACCACCACGTCGATGGCGCGGTTGGCCACCTCCAGGTCGGGATCGCGCAGCAGCTGGCAGATCGGGCCGATGTTCACCGGGCCGTCCATCTTGGACAGCGCATTGAGCGCGGCCTGCCGGATCATCTTGTTCGGATCGCGCAGCTGGGTCTGGATGGCCTGCGATACCTCGGGGCGGTTGTAGCGCGCCAGGATGTTGATGATGTGAATGCGAGCGCTCGCGTCCTTGCCCTCGATGCGGCTGATCAGCTCGGGCAGGGCGGCCTCGTCGGCCAGCTCGCCGACCAGGCGGAACAGCGCCGCCTTTTCGTTGGGCTCCTGGCTGTAGGCATGCTGGAGCAGGTCGCGCACCGTGAAGCGGCCTTTCTGGGCGGCGATCACCTCGAGAATGGTCGGCTTGGGCATGTCGTCCCGGCCGAGCAGCTCGATCAGCAGATTGGCGCTGTAGTTGCGGCTGGCGATCAGCGCCTGGCCGATGGCCGAGATAGTGCGGGGGCTGGCGTCGACCATGCCCTGCACCAGGATGGGAAAGCTCTTGTTGTCGATCAGCTGGGCCAGGATGTCCACATACGAGGCGGTCTCCTTGCGGTCCGCCACCGCCAGCGCGTCCAGGATCTTGGGAATCGCGCCCGGGCCGACCCTCATGAGCTTTTGTAGCGCTTTTTGCGAGTCCGGATGCAGCGGGTCCCCAATCCCGCGGATCTCGGCAATCAGGCGCTCGGCTCTGAGATCGGAAAAAAAACTCATCGAGTATTCCGGTATCCGTTTCTTAGTGGCGCAGCTGCCGTGCGCATCGAATATTGCCGCGCATTATGCCACGGCTGACGCGCAGCAAGTTCAGGTCGGGCATTTCCCCTCCAAGGGACCCGCTCAATCCTCGGTCGGAACCGCAATGGAGGCAATCTAATCCGTTACAATCCGCGCCCCACGCCGATGCCCGTGTTGGCGCATCGGCCGCTCCCTGAACGGCACGCCGATGAGTTCCGACACTACTTTGCACGAAACCGAGCTGCGCCAGCTGCTGGGCAGCTACGAAGACCCTTATCTCGGACTGACGCTCGAGCGCGCCGGAAGCCTCAAGATCGTGCGCCTCGCCGACGGCGATGCGGCAGTGAGTGTCGAGCTGGGCTTTCCCGCCCGCCAGTACGCGGCCGAGCTCAGCGCGGAGCTCGAGCGCCGCGCACGCTCGCTCAACTGGCTGAAGCAGGTCAAGATCGATGTGAACTGGCGGGTCGACTCGCATACCGTTCAGAACAATCTCAAACCCATCCAGGGCATTCGTAACATCATTGCCGTCGCCTCCGGCAAGGGCGGCGTGGGCAAGAGCACGACCGCGGCCAATCTGGCCCTGGCGCTGGCGCACGAGGGCGCGGCCGTCGGCCTGCTGGATGCGGACATCTACGGGCCCAGTCAGCCGCAGATGATGGGACTCAGTCAGGAGAAACCGACCAGCCCCGATCAGCGGACCATGATTGCCCCCGAGGCGTTCGGGCTCAAGGTGATGTCGATCGGCTTTCTGGTCGATGTCGAGCAGCCCATGGTGTGGCGCGGGCCGATGGTGACCCAGGCGCTGGTGCAATTGCTCGAGACCACCCGGTGGGGCGAGCTCGATTATCTGGTGGTGGACATGCCCCCGGGCACGGGCGATACGCAGCTCACGTTGTCACAACGCGTGCCGGTTAGCGGCGCGGTGATCGTGACCACGCCGCAGGACATTGCGTTGCTGGATGCCCGCAAGGGCTTGCGGATGTTTCAGAAGGTCGCGGTGCCGGTGCTCGGCGTCGTGGAGAACATGAGCACGCATGTGTGCTCGAACTGCGGCTTCGAAGAGCACATCTTCGGCGCCGGCGGCGGTCGCCGCATGGCCGAGCAATATGGCGTGGAGTTGCTGGGCGAGCTGCCGCTCGATATCCGTATTCGCGAACAGGCCGATAGCGGTCGGCCGACGGTGGCCGCCGAGCCGGACAGCAAACTCGGCCGGGCTTATATCGACTTCGCCCGGCGCACGGCCGCCCGTCTGGTCGTGGCCGGTCTGCAACCGACGGCCGCGTTCCCCAACATTTCAACCGAAGATACCTGAGCGACGCTCAAGTCCACTCCGGTCCCAGTCATCAGTCACCAGTCATCAGTCACCAGTCATCAGTCACTTCAAATTCATGAGCATCAAATCCGATCGCTGGATCCGTCGCATGGCCGCCCAGGGCATGATCGAGCCGTTCGAGGCCGGGCAGGTGCGTCATACGCACAATGGCAAGATCATCTCGTACGGCACTTCCAGCTACGGCTACGACGTGCGCTGCGCGAACGAATTCAAAATCTTCACCAACATCAATTCCACCATCGTGGATCCGAAGGACTTCGACTCCAAGAGCTTCGTCGATGTGACCTCGGATGTTTGTATCATCCCGCCGAACTCCTTCGCCCTGGCGCGCACCGTCGAGTACTTCCGCATCCCGCGCAACGTACTCACGATCTGCCTCGGCAAATCCACGTACGCCCGCTGCGGCATCATCGTGAACGTGACGCCGCTCGAGCCCGAGTGGGAAGGCCACGTCACCCTCGAGTTCTCCAACACCACGACCCTGCCCGCCAAGATCTACGCCAACGAGGGCGTCGCGCAGATGCTGTTCCTCGAGTCCGACGAGGTCTGCGAAACCTCATACAAGGATCGCGGCGGCAAATACCAGGGCCAGAAAGGCGTCACCCTGCCTCGCGCCTGATTCAGCGCCGCGAAATTCCCAGGGACGGGCGTCGGCTGTGATGACGAACCACAAGGACTCTCAAGTCCTCGTCAACGACTCGAAACAGGATGTGATACGGAAAGCGCGGCAGGTTGATCCGCCGCAAGCCGCGCTCCTGGACGCGATAGCTGAGGGGCGCTTCGAGCGCCTTCAGGAAGGTTGCGCGCAGCTCGGCATGAAACTCAGCGGCGAGATTCGGGCCGCCGAGCCCTTCGTAGTGAGAAATTATTCGAATGATGTCCGAGGCTACGTGGGGATGAAACGTCAGCCTCATCAGTCACGGCGGCGATTATGGATGGCGGCGTCCAGCTCTTCGAGCGACATCGCACGTTGAGACCCGTTGTTCAGATCGGCATCGCGCCGCAGCGCCTCGGCGACGCCTTCATCCTGGTCTATCAGCACGCTTGGCAGCGAAGCCAGCAAATTGGCAATGAGCTGCGCTCGCTGCCGCTCGGGCAGTTGCATGACCATGTTCGTCAACTCGTGCATGGAGAGAGCCATGGCTCGAGTATAGACCAGACGAAGGCGAGCGCCAGCGGTGGCATGACCACATCATAGTAGCGCTTCCGCGAAGCCTCACACGGCGCAGCGCGCGGAAGGATTTACTGGACTGACTGCAGCACCATCACCGTCTCGACCTTGCCTTTGCGGATTTGTTCGGCGCGGGCGGCGAGGTATTCGCGGTCGGGGACGAGCCAGAAGCGGGATTGCCGGCTCGAGCCCTGGCGGGTGCTTTCGTAGACGATGGCGTCGAGCTTGCCGAGCTTGGTGTCGATCGAGGTTGTTTCTTTTTTGACGTAGCTGTAACGCTTTACGCGATTGTCGTCGATCAACGGAATGAGACCGGGCTCCTCGCCGCGTAGCAAAGAAGTGACGACGTCGATCTGGATGGACAGGCGGTCCTGCAGGCCGGGCTCCAGAGGCAGCTCGATCTTCTCGCCCTCGATGACGCCGGTCACGAGCTTCTTATTCCAGTCGAACTGCAGCTGACCGTCTCTGGCCGTGCCGGGCTTGCCATCATCGAGCGACCACTCGAGCGGGCGCACGCCGTTCGGGCCGATCTCCATCACGCTGCGCTCGACCGCGGCGTTGCTGATCACGATGCGGGCGAGAAAGGAAGGATCGGCCGTCGTTTCATACGTGTAACGGCCGGTGGCGTCATCGCGCGTCAGCTTGAATGTGATCTGCCCCGCGCGCATGCCGCGATAAGTCACTTCATAGGTCGCGGTGAAAGGCTTGGGAAGGATGGCGTCCGCAGCCGCTGCGGCCCCGAACAGCAGCGTCCCCAGTAAACACGTGATCAACTGTGTCAGCCGCTGCATCCAGTACCTCGTCAGTCGAGCGCGTTGCCGGGATCATCGTCCAAGGGCGCTTGGATCACCGGCGTATGCAGCGGCCGGCCATCGAGCCACGCGCGCTGCTCTCGCAACTGCAGGCGCCCGCGCGCAAACCAGTCGATCGCCTGCGAATAAATCCTGTGTTCCTGCCGCTGAACTCGCGCTGAAAGCGTGCTTTCACTGTCACCGGGCCGTACTTTCACCTGCGCTTGAATAACGAGCGGCCCACCGTCAAGTTCCTCGGTGACGAAGTGCACGCTGCAGCCATGCAGCGCATCGCCGGCCTCCAGCGCACGACGGTGCGTGTGCAGCCCGCGATACAGCGGCAGCAGTGAAGGATGGATGTTCAGGATGCGATCCGAGAATGCGGCGATGAAGCCGGGGCTCAGGATGCGCATGAAGCCGGCGAGCACGACCAGGCGCGGCTGGAAACTTTCCACCAGCGCGGCCAGCGCCTGGTCATAACTGGCTCGATCGGCAAACTCGCGCGCCGACAGCGAGCGAGTAGGAATATTCATCGAAGCGGCCGTCGCAAGTCCGGCTGCCTCGGCTTTGTCGCTCACTACAGCACGGATCTCGACCGGAAGATCGCCGCACGCCGCCCGCTCGGCGATCGCGTGCATGTTGCTGCCGCGACCCGAGATCAGGATGACGATGGGCAGTCTGGTGTGCGGTGAGCCGCTGGCTAGAACCGTCATTCCAGATCAGCTGCGAATCACGACGCCGCCGTCGCCACGTCGCACTTCGCCGATGACCAGCGGCTTCTCGCCATGCTCGTTGAGCAGGCGCATCGCCTTGTCGCAATGTTCGGCCGCCACGCACACCGTCATGCCGATGCCGCAGTTGAAGGTCTTGTACATCTCCGCTGCCGGAATGCTGCCGGCCTTCTGCAACCAGTCGAACACCGGCGGCTGCTTCCAGGTCTGCGAGCTCAACATCACTTCGAGCCCGTGCGGAATCACGCGCGGAATGTTTTCAGTCAGGCCGCCGCCGGTGATGTGCGCGAAGCTGCGCACCGGCACGGCTTTGGCCAGTTCGAGCAACGGCTTGACGTAAATGCGAGTGGGCGCAAGCAGCGCGTCGTACAGCAAGCCGCCTTCGATCTTGGTCGCGGGGGTCGCCTTGCTGGTCTTGATCAGCTTGCGGATCAGCGAGTAGCCGTTGGAATGCGGGCCGGAGGAGGGCAGGCCGATGAGCACATCGCCGGGCCGGGTATTGCGGCCGTCGATCACCGCGTCCTTCTCGACGATGCCGACGCAGAAGCCGGCCAGATCGTAGTCGCCTTCGGCGTACATGCCGGGCATTTCGGCGGTCTCGCCGCCGATCAGGGCCGCGCCCGCCTGAACGCAGCCTTCGACGATGCCTTTGATCACGGTCTCGGCCACATCGACGCTGAGCTTGCCGGTGGCGTAGTAGTCGAGGAAGAACAACGGCTCGGCGCCCTGCACGACGACGTCGTTGGCGCACATCGCGACCAGATCGATGCCGATGGTGGCGTGCCGGCCGGTTTCGATGGCCAGGCGCAGCTTGGTGCCGACGCCGTCGGTGCCTGACACCAGCACCGGCTTCTTGTAGCGGTCCAGCGGAATCTCGAACAGCGCGCCGAAGCCGCCCAGGCCGCCCAGCACCTCCTTGCGCATCGAGCGTTTGACCGCGGGCTTGATGCGTTCGACCAGTTCGTCGCCGGCTTCGATATCGACGCCAGCGTCCTTGTAGGTGATCGGCTCGGAGGGTTGCATAGTCTGGCGCGGGCTCGGCGGGGCTAGGGGTAGGCTGTGGTATTTTACACGCGGTCGACCGGCGGTGGGACGCCACCTTGGGCGAGCGTTAAAAGGATGGGTTGCGAGCGATGATCGGGACAAAGGCGTTGATCCGCTGGGTTTCGTTTTGCATGTCGTGGCTGTTGGCCGCGACAGCGCTGCCGGTGGGCGCGGTGACGCTCGACTATCTCTACGAAGCCGATCAGCCGGTGCTGAACGACGCGCGGGAGGCGGCGTTTGTCGACGCGCTCAAAACGGTGGTGGTGCGAGTCAGCGGCCAGCGCGACGCTCCGGCGCGCCTGGGCTCGGCCTTGAACGATCCACGCAAATACGTGCAACGCTTCGGCTTCACCGCCGACAACGTGCTGCAAGTCGGATTCGACAGCGTGTCGGTGGATCGGCTGCTGCAGGAGGCGGGTCTGCCGATCTGGGGGCGCGAGCGGCCCGCGACGCTGGTGTTGCTGAACGTCACCGAACCCAATGGCTACACTCACTGGATCAGCGGCGATCAGCCGAACGTGCAGCGAGACATTCTGGATAAGGTCGCGCGCGAGCGGGGCCTGCCGCTCAAGTGGCCGGCGGTCGATCCGCAGGGCATCGACGAGTCGAATGCGCTTCAGGAAGCGGACCGCTATGGCGCCAACGCGGCGCTGGTCGGCCGCGCGCAGGGCGGAATGGTCCGCTGGACGCTGGTCACGGTGGAAGGCTCCTCGCAAACCAGTGGCGGCATGGAGCAGGGCGTTCATCTTGCGGCCGATACGTTTGCTCGAGTGTTCGCCGCTTCGGGCTCGTCGCTGGGCAACGTGGTGGTGGAAGTGTCCGGCATCGGCGATCTCGATGCGTACGCCAGCACGCTGAATTATCTGGAAGGCATGACCCTGGTGCGTGCGGTCTCGTTGGAACAGGTGTCGGGCGACACCATGCGATTCAAGCTCGCCGTGCGCGGCGATGCTTCGACTCTGCGTCGCGCGATCGCGCTCGACAGCCGGTTGGTGTCCCAGGACGACGCGGCGGCGCCCGGCGCCGAGCGACTCACATTCCGTTATCGCCCCTGAAGCCCGATCCAGCGCGCCTATGCGGCATATTCCCAATGCCCTGTGCATTCTGCGCATGCTGCTGGTCGTGCCGATCGCCTGGCTGCTGACGGCCGGCGAGTACAAGGCCACGCTGTGGGTGTTTGCCTTCGCCGGCTTCACCGATGGCCTGGACGGCTTTCTCGCCAAGCGCTGCGGCTGGATGTCGGAGCTGGGCAAGATCCTCGATCCGCTCGCGGACAAGATCCTGCTGGTGAGCGTGTTCATCACGCTGGCGGTGATCGGCGTGGTGCCCGTGTGGCTGGCGGCCACGGCGGTGTTGCGTGATGTGACCATCACCATCGGGGCCATCACCTATAACGCGCTCTATGGCTATCCCCATGGCAACCCGACGGTCATCAGCAAGATCAACACGCTGTGCCAGATCGTGTATCTGCTGCTCGCGGTGGCGGCCAAGGCCGGCGAGTGGGCGCCGGACACCGCGCTGCTGATTCTGGGCGCCATGGTGTTCGTGACCACTGTGGTGAGCGGCATCGATTACGTGGTGACTTACACACGTAAGGCGATCGCCGCGAGCCGGGCAAAACACGGGCTGGCGTGATGTTGCCGTCTCACGGGCAGCTGCCGCTCGGCATCCGCTTGCCCGACAGCTCGGTGTTCGAAAGCTATCTCGCCGGACGCAATCAGCCGGCGGTCGATGCCTTGCTCGCCTTGCATGCCGCAGATCGTCGCCGCGCGCCCACCTGCATCTGGCTTCACGGCGCGCACGGCACCGGCAAGACGCATCTGCTTCAGGCCGTGTGCGCGAGAGCCAGTCGTGACGGGCGCACCGCCGCCTATCTGCCGCTGCCCGACGTCATCGATCTTGGCGAAGAGCTGCTGGCCGGATTCGGTGAGCTTGCCATCGTCTGTCTCGACGATGCGCAGGTGGTGGCCGGTCGTGAACAGTGGGAGCGCGCTTTGTTTCGGCTGCATCAAGAGCTCGATGAGCGCGGCGGGCGATTGCTGGTCGCGGGTTCTGCGCCGCCCGCCGCGCTCCCTTTCAAGTTGCGTGACCTGGGCTCGCGCTTGAACGGCGGCCTGGTGCTGACGCTGCAGCCCCTCGATGAGTCCGAACAGATGGCGGCGTTGCAGTTGAGAGCGCAGCTGCGCGGCCTGGAATTGCCGGATGAAACCGCTCAATACATGTTGCGTCGGTTACCGCGTGACATGACACATCTGTACGCGGTGCTCGACGAGCTCGATGCGGCATCGCTGGTGGCGCAACGTCGCTTGACGGTGCCGTTCGTCAAAGAAGTGCTGGAACGGCGCCTCACGCCTTAGCTAGCGGCCGCGTTACGCGCAGATACGCGATCAGCAACACAAACAACACGAAGGCCAGCATCAGACAAATGCCGGCCCAGATCCGCTGGGCGGGATTCGCCACCGCTTCGGTGAGCGCGACGATCAGAAACGGAGTGACGGCCAACGTCATCCACGCATAGGTGCGTCGATGACCCCTCATCAGGCGAGGCAGCGCGAACAGCACAGGCAAGGTCAATACAACGACCAGCACTACATCGCCGGTGGTGATGCCATCGCTTGCACGCCAGGCGATCAGGCCCGCGATCAACAAGCCGATGGCTGACAGCACGGCGAATCGGGTCCGCTGCGCGATCGAGCTTTCCGTTGGAACCATCGCGTCGGTGTTCGACATACGCGAGTCGCTCGGTCTCTCACTGGGCATCGGGCTCACTTGTCCTTGCCGAGACGAACGGCGAGCTCGGCGACGCGCTTGCCCAACAGCGCCGCGAGCAAACGTTCGTCGTCGGTGAGTTTGCCCTGCGGGCTGATGCCCGCCACGTGACTCGCGCCATAGGGAGAGCCGCCGGAGCGAGTGTGAGTGAGCGCAGGTTCCGTGTAAGGCACGCCTACGATGTACATCCCATGATGGATCAGCGGCAGCATCATGCTGACCAGCGTGGTCTCCTGGCCGCCGTGCATGGTCTGCGTGGAAGTAAACACCCCGGCGGGCTTGCCGGCCAATCCGCCACTGGCCCACAACGCGCTGGTGCCATCCAGGAAATACTTCAACGGCGCGGCCATGTTTCCGAAGCGCGTCGGGCTGCCCATCACCAGACCGTCACATTCGCGCAGGTCCTCATGGGTTGCGAACGGTGGACCTTCGTTCGGCACCGGCGGCTGCGGTTGTTCTATCACCGTGGTGACTTGCGGGACCGTGCGCAATTTGGCCTTCGCGCCGCTCACCGACTCGACGCCGCGGCACACTTGCCTGGCCAGCTCGGCGGTGCTGCCTTTGCGTGAATAAAACAAAACCAGGATTTCAGCCATGCGCGCGGATGCTCCGAAAAATCATTGCCGCGCGCCCGATGTGGGATGAATGCAACGCGAGGCGGGCAGTCAAGGCGCGTGCATTGTATGCAGGCGCTCCTTGACGGTGTAGATTGCGATTGCTACGGTCGATTGAAAAAATCGCCATGGTAAGCCAGTCATCCCTTCGTTGTTTGACGCTACTCATGCTTGCAATGAGCATGGGCCTGGCTGCGTGCGCCGGCGCTCCCGTGCAGGAGATGAGCAACGCCCGGCAGGCCATCAAGGCCGCACGCGAAGCCGCCAGCGAATCGGTCACCGCACCTCCCTCCCTGGTCGAAGCCGAAGCTTTGTTGAATCGCGCCGAAGTCAGCCTGCAGCGGCGCGCCTACAAACAAGCCCGACGCGACGCCATCGCCGCTCGCGGCAAGGCCGCCGAGGCGCTCAGCTCCACTCGCACCGCCGACGATCGGAACGGCGCCAGCTGAGCGCGCATTCAACCCGAGCACGCATTCATCTGGATAAGGTGTCGATCTTGATAGCACGCCGTTGCTTCATCTCCGGGCGGGTGCAGGGCGTGTTCTTTCGCGCCTCGACTCGTCAAAAAGCCACCGAGCTCGGTTGCGCCGGCTATGCCCGCAATCTGCCCGACGGGCGCGTGGAAGTGCTGGCCGTGGGCGAGCCTCAGGCCGTGCAGTCTCTAGTCGATTGGTTGTGGCAAGGCCCGCCGGCCGCCGATGTGAAACAGGTGGACGTGCAGGAGCTGTCGCCGGACGAACTGCTGGATCTGCCGGTCGGCTTCGCGCAGCGCTAGCGGTACTGCCAGCGGTTCGCCAGGCGCGTCAGCACCAGGTCCGCATAGTTGCGGCGGCCGACGCTGCCGTTGTAGCGCGCCAGCGCCTTGGTGTAGTCGCCCTTTTCCCGGTCGAGATAGAACTTGAGGATGGTGCAGCCCATGCGCACGTTCTGCGGAATGCGCACCAGCTCGGAATTGGTCATGCCCAGCTGATTCGGCCAGAACGGCATCACCTGCATCAGCCCGACCGCGCCGGCCGAGGACACGGCCCAGCGATCGAAACGACTTTCTACATCGATGACCGCCATCACCAGCCCCGGCGGCAACTGCAGACGACGCGCCTCGCAGAACACGTGATGCAGGATCTCGGCGCGCTCCTGCTCGTCCTTCACCAGCTTGAGCAGCTTCGGCTCCATGGTGGCGAGCCACACCTTCTGCTCGAACTCGTCTTCGAAGCAGGGGGCTTCCTTCAAGGTTTTTTGCAGGAACCGGCCGAGCGCCGGGTCCTGCTGGCGGTCGGCCAGGGCAGGCGGGGGCGCGGCCAGGCTGGCCAGCGCTACCAGAAACAGGCAGCGCAGTGCAATCGCGATACGACGATCCATGCTCGAGTGATTGGGCGGGTTAGAACACTGAACGGTGGCCTGACCATGTATGTTGTGCGTGTTGCGGGCCGCACAATATCATGCGGCCAAGCAGCGAGACCTGGAGCGCGTCACAGCAGGGCCCCTGGCCGGAACCTGAGGCGCGGCGACACATTCATTCTGAATCGGCGCCTGGCGCCGTTTCAGTGCCCACCCGACCGGACCTTGAGCCACCGCGATTCGCATGAGCGCCGAATATCACAGCAGCGATCTTGAGCCGGTGGACACCCGGCGGCCGAGCCGCGGCGTGTATTGGCTGCCCAACCTGTTCACCACCGGCACGCTGTTCGGCGGCTTCTACGCCATCGTCGCGGCCATCGACGGCAACTTCTCGCATGCCGGCATCGCGATCTTCGTGGCCATGCTGGCCGACGGCCTGGATGGACGCGTGGCCCGCTGGACCAACACCCAGAGCGATTTCGGCAAGGAGTACGACAGCCTTTGCGACATGGTGGCCTTCGGGGTCGCGCCGGCCATCGTGGTGTACCAGTGGGGCATCGAGCGCATCTACGGCTATGGCCCGTTCTGGGTCCGCTTCGGCTGGCTCGCGTGCTTTTTCTATGCCGTGGCGGCGGCCCTGCGCCTGGCCCGATTCAATTCCCGGGCCGCGACCGCGGACAAGCGCTACTTCGAAGGTCTGCCGAGCCCGTCGGCGGCGGCCGCGGTCGCAAGCTTCATCTGGCTGGTCAGCGAATTCCCGGTCACCGGGTTTTCGGCCCTGGTGCTGGCCTTCAGCATCACCCTGTGCATCGGCGCCTTGATGGTCAGCAAGTTCTCCTATTGGAGCGGCAAGGAGCTGAACATGCGGGGCCGCATCCCCTGGGTGTATGCGGCGCTGATCCCGTTGATCTATGTGATCGTGTCGCTGGCGCCGGTGTCGCTGTTCACCTTGTTCGGTCTGTATGCCGCCTCGGCGCCGCTCCACTGGGTCTGGCGCAAAGTGACTCGCAAGAAGCGCCCCGCTGAAACTGCCCCTTGAAGGGCAGGGCGTGGGGTGAGGTTTGCCGATGGTCTCGCGCGGCCGGTGCCGGTAAGCTTCCACGCATAACCATTCAGCAGTGCACCGTCTCGCATGGATTCCCGCCGCCTGGCCTATCTGAAGGCACTCGACATCGACGTCTGGGAACGTCGGGACCCGAGCGCGCGCGCGTCCGCCGCCCAGCCGAGTGCCCAGCCGAGTGCCCAAGCGGATGCCCAGCCGGCCGTCCGGGTCGAAGCGGCCCCGGCGCCGATGGCGCCTGTCATTCCCATTCGCACCGAGCCGGCCGTTCAGGCCCGCGTCGTTCAGTCGCCCGGCATCGACACCAAGGTCGATCTGGCCGACGCGGATGCGAGCGTCGCCAACCTGGGTTGGGACGAGCTTGCAACCGCCGTGCGTTCCTGCACGAAGTGCCCCCTGCATGCCACGCGCACCAACGGGGTGTTCGGCGTTGGCGATCGCCGCGCCCGCTGGATGATCATCGGCGAGGCGCCTGGCGCCGACGAGGACAAGCAGGGCGAGCCGTTTGTCGGCCGCGCCGGCATGCTGCTCAACGCCATGTTGAAAGCCGTGGGTCTGGGCAGGGAACAGGTTTTCATCGCAAACATTCTGAAATCGCGACCGCCCAACAACCGCGATCCGAAACCCGAAGAAGTGCGCGCCTGCATTCCTTATCTGTATCGGCAGATCGAGCTGGTGAACCCGGCGCTGATCCTGTGCGTCGGTCGGATTGCCGCGCAGACGCTGCTGGAGGTGGACACGCCCATCGGCAAGCTGCGGGGCGCGGTGCATCGGATCGCGGGCAATCGCCCGATGGTGGTGACCTACCATCCGGCCTATCTGTTACGCAGCCCGGTGGAGAAACGCAAATCATGGGCCGATCTGTTGTTGGCCATGCGTACCTTCGAGACATTGCAAAGTGGGGCAACGGCGTGAGCGCCGAGCTCGACCGTAGCGCGCTGTATCAAGCGGTTCGCTTTCGGCCGATGACGCTCGTCGATGTGCCCGCCGTGGTCACGGTGGAGCGGGCCTCCTACCTGTTTCCCTGGAGCGAGGGCGTGTTTCGCGACTGCGTGCGCGTGGGCTATTTGTGCCGCGTGGTCGAGTTCGAAGGACAGGTGGCCGGTTACGGCATCATGTCGTACGGCGCCGGCGAGGCCCACATCCTCAATATTTGTATTCGCAACGACCTGCGCGGCGTCGGCGTCGGTCGGCGTCTGATGGATTTTCTGCTGAGTCGCGCCAAGGAAGCGGAAATGCAGGATGTGTTCCTGGAAGTGCGCCCGTCCAATCCGGTAGCCATCAAACTCTACGAATCGCTGGGCTTCGTCAAAGTCGGCGTGCGCAAGGCCTATTACCAGGCCGCCGGCGGTCGCGAGGACGCGCTCGTCTACAAGCGCGTGCTCACCAGCTCCTGAGCCCGCTTACTGCTTGCCCGGCCATCCCTTGGGGAAGCTGATGTTCCCCGAGATGCCGACCTTCTGGCCTTCGTCCTTGGGCGCCTCCGGCTTGGCGTCGCCGCCGATGGCTTTGCGAGTGAACAGGGCCGTTTTGTCGATGACGGTCGAAAACTCCAGCGGTTGTTTTGGAGCAAGCGGCGTGGCGCTGGGTTGGGTCGACAAGGTGTATTCGTAACCAATCTCTTCGAGCGCCAGGGACAGCGTCGTCACCAGGCGCTGATTGGCGGGCATGGTCGCCGGCGCCTGCGACTTGAGAATCCCCTGCAGCGATTTCACCTGCGCCTCGGTGCTGCTGCCCTTGGAGGCGGCTTCGCTCGCCGGCTTCACGAACTCGCCCGTCAGATACTCCTTGAAGGGGATCAGCGTACTCAGCGCGTCCGCGAGTTTGGTGTCTGGGGCTGAGGCCACCTCCTGAAGCGTGCCGTTGTCGGCGAGCTTCTGAGTCAGACTGCCCGAGCCAAACC
Organism: Steroidobacter gossypii; assembly: GCF_016801985.1. Classification (GTDB taxonomy): domain Bacteria; phylum Pseudomonadota; class Gammaproteobacteria; order Steroidobacterales; family Steroidobacteraceae; genus Steroidobacter; species Steroidobacter gossypii. The sequence goes on from NZ_JAEVLS010000009.1 coordinate 147,859, forward strand.
AGGGCAGTGGCGCATTCAGAAAATAGGTTCGGGTCCGGTCCACCACCCACGCGGATTCGACGGCGTTGCTGCTGAGCTCGGGGACCGGAATGTTACTTTTGAGATCGATCGCGGGCAGGCGGTTGAAGCGCGCGATGAGTGCGGGAATGTCGGCGTCGGGATCCAGGTTGGCGGCCAGCAATTCACGTTTGAACTCGGCCAGTTCGTCTTTCGTGCCGGGCGCGAGATCCTGAGCCTTGAGCAGGTCGCGCGTGAACGCCTGCGCGCCCTTGTCGGTCGTGACCTCCTTGCCCTCCTTGATATCGATCAGCTTGTGGGCGACCGACAGTCGGGCGCGCAGCCAGGTCTGGCGGTACACGGTGACCTGCTGGAAGGTTTGCGTCTTCACGTAGAAGGGAATGCCCTTCACGGCCTTTGCTTTGGGGGCCTTCTCCTTCTGCTCGTTGACCCTGACGACGTTCACGCAAGCGGCCAGCAGGGTGGCGATCCCTGCGAAGGCAATTGCTGTTGTTATTCTCATGGCGCTCCGTCCGATGAATTCGGCGCTTGCCGACATCTGTCACGCCCGCTGTCGTTATCTCAGCGTCCGATCCGAGCGACGGGGCGGCCCGGGCGAGCGGGGCGTTTCTGGGCTATCATGCCGCCCCCCTGAATTCGTGAATTCGTGCACCCGACGCGCGTGCAGTCTGAGGATCCGTCCCGATGCCGAATGGCCCCACCCCCGAGGAAATCAGCAAAAGACGAACTTTTGCCATCATCAGCCACCCGGACGCCGGCAAGACCACGCTGACCGAGAAGCTGCTGCTGTTCGGCGGCGCCATTCAGCTGGCCGGCACCGTCAAGGGCCGCAAGGCCGCCCGGCATGCCACCTCCGACTGGATGGCGCTGGAACAGCAGCGCGGCATTTCGGTCACCTCCTCGGTGATGCAGTTTCCCTACGATGGCCGCATGGTGAACCTGCTGGACACGCCGGGCCACGAAGACTTCTCCGAGGACACCTACCGCACCTTGACGGCGGTCGATTCGGCGCTGATGGTGATCGACTGCGCCAAGGGCGTCGAAGAGCGCACCATCAAACTGATGGAGGTGACCCGCCTGCGCGCCACGCCCATCATGACGTTCATCAACAAGCTCGACCGCGAAGGCCGCGAGCCCATGGAGCTGTTGGATGAAATCGAAAAGGTGCTGAAGATCTCCTGCGCGCCCATCACCTGGCCGATCGGCATGGGCCGGGATCTGCAGGGCATCTATCATCTGATCGAAGATCGCATCTATATCTATCAGGCGGGCGAGAAAGGCCGGGCGGGCACGCACGCCACCATCGACAAGCTGGACAGCGATGCGGCGACGGAATTTCTCGGCGCGCGCGCGCAGACGTTTCGCGACGAAGTCGAGTTGGTGCGCGGCGCCGCGCCCGAGTTCGACACCAAGGAGTATCTGGCCGCGCGCCAGACGCCGGTGTTCTTCGGCTCGGCCATCAACAACTTCGGCGTGACGGAGCTGCTTGGGTCGTTCGTGAGACATGCGCCGGGTCCGCAGCCGCGCGAGACCACTGGCCGCATCGTGGAGCCGATGGAGGAGAAACTCAGCGGCTTCGTGTTCAAGATTCAGGCGAACATGGATCCTGGGCATCGCGATCGCATCGCGTTCATGCGCATCTGCTCGGGTAAATATTCGCGCGGCATGCGTTTGTTTCATGTCCGGCTCGGCAAGGAGATGCGCATCAACGACGCGCTGACGTTCCTTGCCGCCGACCGTCAGCACACCGACGAAGCCTTCGCCGGCGACATCCTCGGTCTGCACAACCACGGCACGATCAACATCGGCGACACCTTCACCGAGGGCGAGTCGCTGATGTTCACCGGCATTCCCAACTTCGCGCCGGAGATGTTCCGTCGCGTGGTGTTGCGCGATCCGCTACGCATGAAGGCGCTGCAGAAGGGCCTGGATCAGTTGTGCGAAGAGGGCGCGACGCAGGTGTTCCGGCCGCTGCGTAACAACGATCTGATTCTCGGCGCGGTCGGTCAGCTGCAGTTCGACGTAGTGGCGTTTCGTCTGCAGGACGAATATTCAGTACAGGCCTCGTTCGACAACGTCAACGTGTTCACCGCGCGCTGGGTGTACGGCAAGGACGCGAAGAAGCTGGACGAGTTTCGCACCAAGGCGTACGAGAACCTGGCGTTGGATCATTCCGGCGCGCTGGTGTATCTCGCGCCCACCCGCGTCAACCTGCAACTCACCCTGGAACGCTGGCCCGACCTGGATTTCCGCGAAACGCGCGAACATCTGGCTGCGGCCGCCTGATCCTCCGCGCCGGCCAGTCCCAAGTCACCAGTCACGAGTCACTTCCACGACATGAAGTCGCCGCTGATCACCAAGAAGGTTTTCGCCTGGGCGTTGTACGACTGGGCGAACTCGTCGTTCGCGACCACGGTGATGGTCGTGTTCTTTCCACTGTTCTTCAAGCAGTACCTGACGGCGGATCAGGATGCGACCACCAGCACCTTCTGGCTCGGCATCGCCAACGGCGTCTCGAGCTTCGTGCTGGCGGTGATGGCGCCGTGGCTCGGCGCCATGGCCGATCGCGGCAGCGCGCATCTGCGTTTTCTCGCGGCGTTCACGGCCATCGGCGTCATCCCCACGGCGATGCTCGCATTCGTGGGCGTCGGTCAATGGCAGGCGGCGGCGCTGTTGTTTGCTGTGGCATCGCTGGGCTTCTGGGGCGGATTGATCTTTTACGATTCGATGCTGGTGAAGGTCGCGCCGCCCAAGCGCATCGACTCGGTGTCCGGCTTCGGTTACGCGCTCGGGTATCTGGGCGGCGCGCTGCTGCTCACCGTCAACGTGCTGATGTTCGCCAAGCCGGCGATGTTCGGTCTTGCCAGCCCGGAACAGGCGATTCGCGTGTCGTTTGTTTCTGTAGCGGTGTGGTGGAGCTTGTTTGCGATCCCGATCTTCCGTGCGTTCCCTCGAACAGAAGATCGTGCGCCGATCGGCGCGGGCCGCGCGCTGCGCGAAGGCTTCCAGGAGCTGGTGCGCACCTTCAAGGAGATCCGCAAGTTTCGCGCGGTGATTCTGTTCCTGCTGGCGTACTGGATGTACATCGACGGCGTGAACACCATCATGAAGATGGCGGTGGATTATGGCCTGGCGCTCGGCTTTCCGGCGGACAGCCTGATCTCGGGCATTCTCATGATTCAGTTCATCGGCTTCCCGGCGACGCTGCTGTTTGGCGCACTGGGCGATCGAATCAGTCCACTGGTGGGGATTTTCGTCGGCATCGGCGTGTACGCCGCCGTGACCTTCTACGCGGTCTTCATGACCAGCGTGTCGGAGTTCTACGTGATGGCCGCCGCGATCGGTTGCGTGCAGGGCGCCGTTCAGGCGATGAGCCGCTCGTACTACGGAAGGCTGGTTCCGGCGGGCCGAGCCGGCGAGTTCTTCGGCTTTTACAACATGATGGGTAAGTTCGCCGCGGTGTTGGGTCCCTTCCTGATGGGCTTCACGGCGCTGTTGACCGGCAATTCGCGCATGGCGATTCTGTCGGTCGCATTGTTGTTTGCAGGCGGCGCGATCGTGCTCGTGTTCGCCGCTCGCGCGACGCGCGGGGCTACGCCTGCAACTGGTTTACCAGAAACTTCAGTCGGCTGAGCTGGGTGGGCAGCGGCGCCGGTCCGTAGCGCAATCCCACATACACCGAGCGAACTTCGGCGAGCTGCGCCGCCAACTCGGGGCGGGCCTCGGCGGCGCGAGCGACGTAGTCGTTGGGTCCTTCATGCGGCAAGCGTGGCACGCCAAGCTTCGCGAGCTTGCGGCACAACTGCTCATATACGTGCGCCACAGGATCACGCGACCGCGGCCGGAATCTCCACGCCAGGTATGCGGACAGCACCGCGAAAAATCCGAGCAACGCCAGGATCATCGCAACGCCAAGATATTCCCAACGCGGATGGTCGATGTTGAACTTCGCCAGCAGCCAGCCTTGCTGGGCGGTTCCAAACTGCACCACCTGATCGTTCCAGAAAGTATTGGCGGCGTCCCAGGCCATGCGCAGCTTGGACAGGGCGGCGTTCTGGCGCAGCGCTCGGCCCGGTACGTCTTCGGATGCGGCGATGGCCGCATCCAGGCCACGCTCGATGCGTTGTGGGGCGATCGCGGCGGTGGGATCGATGCGCTGCCAGCCACGACCATCCAGCCAGACTTCCGACCACGCATGCGCGTCCGACTGACGCACGATGAAATAGTCGCCCATCGGGTTGTATTCGCCGCCCTGGTAGCCCGTCACGACGCGCGCCGGAATGCCGGCCGCGCGCGCCATCACCGTGAACGCAGAAGCGAAGTGCTCGCAAAAGCCGAGCTTGGTGTTGAACAGAAAATCGTCGACCGCGTTCAGATCGAGCGCCGGCGGCTGCAACGTGTAATAGAACTCTTCGCTGGCGAATTTGGTCAGCACGGACTGGATGAATGCTTCGTCGCTGCCGGCGCTCGCGCGCATTTGCCTGGCGAGCGCGACGGTGCGCACGTTGCGGTTGGCGGGCAGCGCGGTGTCGAAGTGCCGCAGATCCCGGTGCAACTCGGTGGCCGTGACGTAGGTCGGCGAGGACTCCAGATCGAAGGAGGTGAGCACCGCGATCTGCTGCTGGCGGGCGAACAATTGAAAGTCGCCGGTGCGGAATGCGCGATCCCGATTCCAGCCGGTGACCATGTCGAGCGGGAACACCCAGTTGTACTCCTGGGGCTCGATCGAGATGCGATAGCGATAGGTCGCCCCCGACGAGACGATCTCTTGCTGCGAGAAGGGCGTGCCGACGCGGCGCCACGTGCGGCCATCGAACTGATGCAACACCGGCCCGCGCCAGTAGCGCTCTCGCGCAGGCGGTGGATCGCCTTCGAACTTCACGCGAAACGCGATGGCGCTGGACAGACTGAGCTCGGACACGTCGCCGGGCGTCATCTCCTCGCTCAATCCGCTGAGCGCCTTTTCGCGCGGCGGCACGGCCCAGAACTGGCCGGGCAGGCGCGGGAAGAACAAAAACAACAGCACGGCCAGTGGCAGCGCCTGCAAAAACATCTTCGCGGTGGTGCCGGCCGCTTCCCGCACGGACATCGCTTCCGTCTGATGGATGCGCATCAACGTCGCAGTCAGCAGCCACGCTGTGACGATCATGTACGGCAGCAAGACAATGTTCTGGTTGTAGAGAAACGCGGCGAACAGCGCGAAGTACGAAAGAAACACCACGACGGTCAGATCGCGGATGGAGTGCGTCTCCAGCAGCTTCATGCCCGCCATGACGATGAGCAGCGAGGTGCCTGCATCGATGCCGTTGAGCGTGCGGAAGTTCAAGAGCACGCCAATGAGCGCGCCGAATGCAATGGCGCTGCGGATCCACTTCGGCGGCAGCGGCCAGCGCTTGACTTCGATGACCAGTCGGATGGCCGCAGCGATGGCGGCGATCAGCAGCGTCCAGATCGGAATGTGAGTTGCGTGCGGCAGCACGGACAGTGCGAGTCCCGCGGTGACCCACGGCAGCCGCTTTCCGAGCGGGGTCAATTGCTCCAGCCGTGCGGTGAGTGCGACGCTCATGGCTCGAACAACGCCAACGCCGTGAGGCAGCGTTGCCGGTGCGCCGGCCCGATGTTCGCCGGGATCTCGAGGTCCGGCAGCTTCAATGCGAAAGCGCGCCCTTCGGCGTAGGCGTCTTCGATCCAGCGCGCGAGTTGCGACAGCCGCGCTTCGGTGCTCAGCCCACCAAGCACATCCCAATCGAAAACGTGCGATGTGACGGCCGTGCCAGCGTACAGCTTCACATGCAGGCCTTGCTCGCGTGCATACGCCTTCCATGCGATACGACGAGGTGAGTCGCCCGGATGAAACGGCCGTGTGCCGGCGAATTCCTCATCGCCTCGCGTCGAGTCCTGTGCGCCGCCCGTATCGGTTTCGACCGGCGGCGCGGACAGTCCGCGAGGGCTCGGTTTGGGATAGACGACGCAGTTCAACTTCATGTGCACATGAGACCACGCCCGAAACAGTCCGAACGGATGTTTGGTGACGATCTCGAAATGATCCAGCGTCAGCAGACCACGCCTCGGCGCCGGCAATTGCAGCTCGAATACGCCGCGCCCATTCGCGGGCACGCGCAAGGGCGCAGCGGCGCCATGATCATTGGCCAACGTGAGCTCGTGACGCGCCAATGGCGCGGCGTTCTCCAACGCGATATGGAATCTCGCCATGTCGCCCGCGAAGACCGGCTCACTGATGGCCGAGCGCACGATCAAACCCGACAGGTTGCGGTGGGCGTAGTGCATGGCGGTCAGCGCGAGCGAGCCGAGCAGGAAGGTCAGGCCGAGCGCGAGATTGTTTGCATAGTTCATCGCGCCGATGAACATCGCGAACAGCATCGCCGCGAACGCGACCCCCAGTCCTGTGGGAATGATGTAGATGCGCCGGCCGGGCAGCGTCAGCGGATCGGGGTCGACGCCGTGACGCTTGAACGCCCAACGCCGCGACCACTGGCGCAGCCGGCGTACGATGCCGAAATCGAGATTGATGGCCACCATGGCGGCAGCGCCGGTCAGGGTACCGGCACTTCCTTGAGCACGAACTGGCCCACCTCGGTCGGCGTTTTCGGCGCGGAGTCGTCACGCGGTTTGAGGCGATGGCCGACGACCCCCGCCAGCACGGCCTGCACATCTTCGGGCACGACGCCCTGATGACCGTGGATCAGCGCCCAGGCCTGCGCGGCGCGAAGCAAGCCGATGGAAGCGCGCGGCGAGATGCCAGATTCGAACAGTGGCGACTCGCGCGTGTAGCGAACGATGGCTTGCACGTAATCGAGCAAGGCATCGGACACGTGGACTTTGGGCACCATCGTCTGCATCAACAGCAGTTGCTGGGGCGATAGCGTCGGCGCCAGTGTCGCCACCAGATCGCGACGATCCTGGCCGAGCAGCAGCTGGCGTTCCAGCGTGGGATCGGGATAGCCGAGCTCGATGCGCATCAGGAAACGGTCCAGCTGCGACTCGGGCAACGGATAGGTGCCGATTTGATACACCGGATTCTGAGTCGCGATCACGAAGAAGGGCGCGGCGAGCGGATAAGTGGCGCCATCGACGGTGACCTGGTGCTCTTCCATCGCTTCGAGCAGCGCGCTCTGCGCCTTGGGCGTGGCGCGATTCACCTCGTCGGCGAGCACCAGTTGCGAGAACACCGGGCCTTTGTGGAACTGAAACGTGCTGGTCTCACGATCGAAGACGGACACGCCGATGATGTCCGCGGGCAGCAGGTCGCTGGTGAACTGGATGCGTTGATACGACAGACCCAGCGACTCGGCGAGCGCGTGCGCCAGCGTGGTCTTGCCGACGCCCGGAATGTCCTCGATCAACAAATGGCCGCGCGCGAGCAGGCACGAGATGCACAGTCGCACCTGGTGCTCCTTGCCCAGGATCACCCGATTGAGCTGCGCCGTGGTGGCGGTGATCAGCTCCAGTGGGTCGGCTTGCGTGATCAGAGTGGGGATGGCGGAATTCATGCGCTCTCCGGCTTCGGTCGCCGGCCAGTGTGTTTAGTACGCCGCGAAATGCAAGTAGGTAGTTCGCATTCGCGGCAATACGTTCAGCAGATTCGCCACGCAGCGACCGCAGGCCTGCGCCGCCGTACCTCGTTCCGGATTACAGGCTGCCGACCATCTGTTCCTGCTCATCGAGCTGCGCAATCTGGCGTTTGAACTCGGCGATGCGCTCGTGGACTTCGGCGACCACTTCGGGCTTGGCGTTGGCGGCGAAGTTGGGGTTCGCGAGCTTGGCGTCTTCGCGCTTGAGGTCCTGTTCGACCTTTGCTTTGCGCTTGCGCAGGCGCGCGAGCTCGGCTTGCGGGTCGGAGATCAGGCCGGTGAGCGGCGAGGAGATGGTGCGGCGATCGATGCTGGCGGTGGCCGACGGCGGCAGCGCCGAATCGCTGGGAAGAATTTGCAGCTCGCTGATCTTGCCGACGCCGCGAACCACGGCGAGGTTCGCCGAAAGCGAAGCTTCGTCAGTGGCTTCAGGCGTTTGAAACGCGACCGCGATTTCACGAGCCTGCGGAATATCCAGCTGACCGCGAATCTGTCGCGCGCCGAGAATCACGGCCTTGATCGGCGCAATCGCCGCCTCAGCCGCGGCATCGCGGGGGAACTCCGCAGCGCTCGGATACGACTGCAACATGATCGTCTCGCCTTTGCGTCCGGCGAGCGGCGCCACCGACTGCCAGATCTCTTCGGTGATGAAAGGCATCAGCGGATGTAACAGACGCAGGTATGCCTCCAGCACCGACGCCAGCGTCTCGCGTGTGCCGCGCTTCTGCGCATCGCTCGACTGATCCGATTGCAGCGTCGGCTTCGACAACTCGAGATACCAATCGCAGTACTCGTACCAGGCGAATTCGTACAAAGCCTGCGAAGCAAGATCGAAGCGATACTCGGCGAGCCGCGCACGCACTTCTTCGATGGTTGCGCCGAGCCGCGAGCGGATCCACGAATCGGCCGCGGAATATTCCACAGGACCGGACGCGGAGGCGGGCGGCGCATTCTCCAGATTCATCAGCACATAGCGCGCAGCGTTCCACAGCTTGTTACAAAAGTTGCGGTAGCCTTCGATGCGCCCCAAGTCGAAACGAATGTCCCGCCCCATGGTCGCGAGCGCGCAGAAGGTGAAACGCAACGCGTCGGCGCCATACGAGGGCATGCCCTTGGGAAACTGCTTGCGCGTGTTCTTCTCGATCTTGTCCTTCATCTGCGGCTGCATCAGGCCGGTGGTGCGCTTGGCGACCAGCGACTCCAGATCGATGCCGTCGATCAGATCCAGCGGATCGATGATGTTGCCCTTGGACTTGGACATCTTGTCGCCGTTCTCGTCGCGGATCAGGCCGGTGATGTACACCTCCCGGAACGGCACGTCGCCGGCGAACTTCAGGCCCATCATGATCATGCGGGCCACCCAGAAGAAAATGATGTCGAAGCCGGTCACCAGCACGCTGGTGGGATAGAGCGACTTCAGCTCGGCGGTCTGCTCCGGCCAGCCCAACGTGGAGAACGGCCACAGCGCCGAGGAGAACCAGGTGTCGAGCACGTCTTCGTCGCGGGTGAGTTGCACGTCACGGCCCAGCTTGAGACGCGCCAGCTGTTGCGCCAGCTCTTCCGAGCGCGCGACGTAGCAGTTGCCTTGATCGTCGTACCACGCCGGAATGCGATGGCCCCACCACAGCTGGCGGCTGATGCACCAGTCCTGGATGTTCTCCATCCACTGGAAATACGTCTTGGCCCAGTTCTCCGGCACGAAGCGGATGCGGCCGTCCTTGACGCATTCGATCGCAGGCTGCGCGAGCGGCGCGATGCGCACGTACCATTGATCGGTGAGCCATGGCTCGAGCACCGCGTTGCTGCGGTCACCGCGCGGCACTTTCAGCGCGTGCGGTTCGATCTTCTCGACGAGCCCCAGCGCATCGAGATCGGCGACGACCTGCTTGCGCGCGACGAAGCGATCCAGTCCGCGATATTTCTCGGGCACCTGCTCGTTGAGCGCGGCGTTGGCGTCGAAGATGTTGATCAGCGGCAGCGAGTGGCGCCGGCCGATCTCATAGTCGTTGAAGTCATGGCCCGGAGTGATCTTGACGCAGCCGGAGCCGAACGTCGGATCGACGTAGTCGTCGCCGATGATCGGAATCAAACGATCGGTCAGCGGCAGGCGGATCTGTTTGCCGATGAGATGCCGGTAACGCTCATCCTCGGGATGCACGGCCACTGCGGTATCGCCGAGCATCGTTTCCGGGCGCGTGGTCGCGACCACGATGTGTTCGTTGCCGCCCTCGATGGGATAACGGAAATGCCACAGCGAGCCTTGCTCATCGACCGGCAGCACTTCCAGATCCGACAGCGCGGTGTGCAGTACCGGATCCCAGTTCACCAGGCGCTTGCCGCGATAGATCAAGCCTTCCTCGTGAAGGCGCACGAACACTTCGGTGACGGCCTGCGACAGCCCTTCATCCATGGTGAAACGATCGCGCGACCAGTCCACCGAGTTGCCGATGCGACGCTCCTGACGGGAGATCGTATCGCCGGACTGCGCTTTCCAATCCCACACGCGCTTGACGAAGGCCTCGCGGCCGATATCACGACGGTGCACGCCTTCGGCGTTCAACTGCCGCTCGACCACCATCTGGGTCGCGATGCCGGCGTGGTCGGTGCCCGGCTGCCACAAGGTGTTCTCGCCCTGCATGCGATGCTGGCGGGTGAGCACGTCCATCAGCGTGTGCTGAAAGGCATGACCCATGTGCAGCGTGCCGGTGACGTTGGGCGGCGGAATCACGATCGAGTAGGGGCTGCCCTGGCCCGAAGGCTGGAACCAGCCGTTCGCTTCCCATCGCTGGTAGATGCGCTGCTCGAGGTCCTTGGGATCGTAGGTCTTCTGCATTCTTGGTCGGCCGGAAAGCGGAGAAATAGCGGGCAAGTATAGCCGCCATGCTCCAAATGCGGGGCTTGCCGCTGGCCGGACGCGGGCCGGCTGGCGCCGGCCGCGTGGACGTGATGGCTCGGTGGCGCGGCTGTCATTGCCGCCGCCCGGTGACCGACTACAGAAACATGCCGCCGGAGGCTTCGATGCGCTGGGCGTTGATCCAGCGGTTCTCCGGCGACAGCAGCGAGGCCACGACACCGCCGATGTCGTCGGGCAGGCCGACGCGGCCGAGCGCGGTTACCGAGGCGACGAAGTTGTTCAGTTCCTTGTTGTCGCGGACTGCGCCGCCGCCGAAGTCGGTCTCGATGGCGCCGGGGGCGACCACGTTCACCGCGATGCCTCGGCCACCGAGCTCCTTGGCTTGATAGCGAGTCAGCACCTCGATGGCGCCCTTCATGGCGGCGTACGCCGCATACCCGGGCAGCGCAAAGCGGGCCAGGCCCGAGGAAATGTTTACGATGCGGCCACCGTCGGCGAGCAGGGGCAACAGCTTCTGAGTCAGGAAAAACGGCCCTTTCAGGTGGATGTTCATGAGCTCATCGAACTGCGCTTCGGTGGTTTCGGCAAAGCTCGCATGCGCGCCGACGCCGGCGTTGTTCACCAGGAAATCGAAGCGTTCGCGCTGCCACTGATTCTTCAGCACGGCGCGCACCTGCTCGATGAATGCGTCGAAGGAGGAAGCGACGCTCACGTCGAGCTGCAGCGCTGCGGCTTGCCGGCCGGACTGCTCGATCTCGGCGACCACGGCTTCGGCTTCCTTCCGATTGCTCCGGTAGGTCAGCAGCACATCGATGCCGCGCCGGGCGGCCTGCAAGGCCATGTTCCTGCCGAGTCCGCGGCTGCCGCCGGTGATGATGGCGATGGGGGTGGTGGTCGGGTGGTTCATGGCTGCTCCTTGTGAGTGACATCGGCGGTTGAATGGGAGTCAGCTTATTGGTCGGTATCAAGTGGATAAATCAGGCAGATTTGAGTGTAGTGTTCGTATAATCTGAACAATCTCGGCGGGGACGCTCATGAACCAACTCGAAGCCATGCAGATCTTCGTCCGGGTGGCGGAGCTGGGCAGTTTCACTCGCGCGGCGGAAAGCCTCGGCATGCCCAAGGCCAGCATGTCCACAGCCGTGCAGCAGCTCGAAAGCGAATTCGGCACGCAGCTGCTGCATCGGACCACACGTAAGGTGCAGATGACCTTGGACGGGCGCGCCTGTTACGAGCGCTGCAAGGATCTGCTGGCGGACATGGATGAGCTGCGCTCGATGTTCCAGCACGGGCCGCAGTCGCTGCGTGGACGACTGCGCGTGGACATGCCGACGCTGGTCGCGCGCTCCACGGTCATTCCGAGTCTGCCGGCGTTTCTGAGTCAGCATCCCTTGTTACAGATCGAGCTCAGTTGCACCGATCGCAAAGTGGATCTGGTGCGGGAAGGCTTCGATTGCGTGATGCGGGTCGGCTCGGTGGAGGACCCCAGTGTGGTCGCGCGGCCGCTCGGGGCATATGACATCGGCAATTACGCCAGCCCCGAGTACGTGCGCGCGCATAGCATGCCGAGGACTGTCGAGGATCTCGCGCATCATCAGTTGATTCACTATGTCGGCACGCTGGGTGCGAAGTCGATGGGGTTCGAATATCACGATGGCGTCGCCTATCGCACCGTCGACATGCCGGGCGTCATCACCGTGAACAGCGCCGAGGCATATCAGGAAAGTTGCATCGCCGGGCTGGGCATCATCCAGGCGCCGAGGTCTGGCGTGCGACATCTGATCGAGCAGGGCCGGCTCGTGGAAGTCGCGCCCGATCTGCGCGCCGAGCCCATGCCGGTCTGGCTGGTGTATGCGCACCGGCGCAACCTCTCACGGCGCGTGCAGGTGTTCATGACCTGGATCGCGGAGCTGATGAAGCCGCATCTGATAGCTTTGCCCGGCGCCTGAGCGGCGCTGCGCTATTATTTTTCGATGGAAAGTCGAGGAGCGACCATGAGCCGGTTCCGTTATTACCTGCGCACGCGTTACAACGAATGCGACGCGCAGAAGGTCGTGTTCAACTCGCGCTACGGCGATTACACCGACTTGGCCACGGCCGAGTTCTTCCGCGCGCTCGGCTATGAGAAAGAAATGCAGACGGGTGAGCTCGACTTCCAGCTCGTGAAACAAACCACCGAATGGCGCGCTCCGGCCAGATACGACCAGGTGCTGGAGATCTCGGTGTCCACCAAACATCTCGGCAACACGTCATTCACGCTTGCGACAGAGTTTCGCCTTGCGGGAGATGAGCGGGTGATCGTCAACGTGGAGACGGTATATGTGCACGTGGATCACCACACCTTGACCAAATCGCCGCTGCCGCCGGCGTTGCGGGCTGCGATGGAGCGGGGCGCATCGAATGTAACGATCGATCACGCCGCGTACCTGGGCTGACGAGAGCGCGCACCGAACGCGCTTTGCGCAGCGGCGAGCCCGCGGCCTTCGACAATCTCAAAGGTTGTGCGACTCCAGCGTGCAGCCCTGTTCGCGATACACCTTGTATCTCTCCCGGGCGCTGCGCTTGCGTTCCGGATCGACGTCGACGATCTCGGCGATGCGCTCGTAGGCATTCACGTCGGCAGGCATGGCGTCCATCAGGTTGATGAGCAGCGAGCGATGTGACGCCGGCCCGATGTCCGAGCCGACCATCACCATCACTCGCTCATGCGCCGCCGCCTGGCCTCGATAGATTTCGTGAGGCAGGAAACTGCCGTCGCTGAACGTCCACAGCATGTCGTCGACTCGCTGCACATCCGGCGTCTGGATGTACACGTGACAACCCTGCTCCACGGCGCGCTCGGCCAGCCTGCACGCATAGCGCAGGCGGGCGTCGGGCGCTTCCGCAGACAGGACGTAGAAGTCCACGCGGCTCATGACGTAGCGATCGATTATTTCTTGTTGAGCAGATAATCGACCAGCAACGGCACCGGCCGGCCCGTGCTGCCCTTGTTGGCGCCGGCCTGATACGCGACGCCCGCAATGTCCAGGTGCGCCCAACGCAGGCCTTCGGCGAACTTGGCGAGGAAGCAGGCCGCGGTGATGGCGCCGCCTTCGCGACCGGCGACGTTGGCGAAGTCCGCGAAGTTGCTCTTCAACTGTTCGCTGTACTCCTCGCCGATAGGCATGTGCCACGCGCGATCGTCCGCACGATCGCCGGCAGCCTTGAGCTCCGCCGCCAGGTCGTCGTCGTTGCTGAACAGGCCCGCCAGATGATTGCCCAGCGCGATCACGCACGCGCCGGTGAGCGTGGCCAGATCGATCACCACGTCCGGCTTGTAGCGTCGCGAGTAGGTGATGGCGTCGCACAGGATCAAGCGGCCTTCCGCATCCGTGTTGAGCACTTCGATGGTCTGGCCCGACATGCTCTTGACGATGTCGCCCGGCTTGGTGGCCCGGCCGCTCGGCATGTTCTCGCACGCCGGCACCAGGCCGATCACGTTGATGGGCAGCTCGAGCTCGACCACCGCCTTCATGACGCCGAACACGCTCGCGCCGCCGCTCATGTCGAACTTCATTTCATCCATCGCCGCGGGCGGCTTGAGAGAAATGCCGCCGGTGTCGAACGTCACGGCCTTGCCGACCAGCACCGTCGGCGCCTCGCTGCGCGGTGCGCCGTAATACTCGAATACAATGAATGCCGCGGGCTCTTCGGTGCCGTTGGTCACCGACAGGAACGAGCCCATGCCCAGACGCTTGCATTCGGCTTCGTTCAACACGCGAACGTTGAGCTTCTTGTAATCCTTCGCCAGATTCTTGGCCGCGCGGGCCAGATAGCTCGGCGTGCAAACATTGGCGGGTTGATTGGCCAGATCGCGCATGAATGCCATGCCGCCGACGATGGCCTGACCATGCATCAAGCCACGCTCGGCCTGGCCCTTCTCGCCGCGCTCGGCAACCGCGATGCCGAACTTGATCAAGCTCGGCTTGGGACGCTTGTTGGCAGTCTTGTGATCGGGAATGCGGTAATGCGAAGCCGCGACGGCTTCGACCGCGATGCGCGCCTGCGAATAGGCGTCGGCGTCGGGTAGCTCGTCGAGGCCCAGATAGCTGATCGCATCTTTGGCGCCCGTCTTGGACAGCACGGCCAGGGCGCTCGCGAGCGCCTTGCGATACTGCTTGCGTTTGAAGCCGCTGCGATTGCCGAGACCGAGCACGATGACGCGCTCGACCGGCGCGCCACTTAAATCCGATAGCAGCACCGCATCACCTGTCTTGCCGCGCAGGTCGCCGCGCTTGACCAGCTTGGCGATGCGGCCGCCGATGCGGGCATCCAGATCCTCGGCCGCCGCGGACAGAACGCCCTTGTCGTACACGCCGACGATGGCGCAATCGGTGCGCTGACGAGAGGGGGAGGCAGTGCTGACAAAAAATTCCATGAACCTTCCTCGCACAAGGGCGCCAAAAAGACGGTAGTCTACTCCATTCCCGGCGCGGGGCCGCCGCGGAAACCATCCCCAGCTGCGGGAAAAAACCACTGCCGTAAACAACTGCGGAACGAGCCTTGCGGACCTTGGATCGATACCTCCTGAAGGAGGTGACGGAAACCTGGCTGGCGGTCACCGGCGTGCTGCTGGTCATCCTGCTGTCGAATCAGCTGGCCCGCGTGCTGTCGCAAGCGGCCGCCAACGATTTCCCGCGCAGCGTGGTGTTATCTCTGATCGGCCTGACCTCCGCCGGCTATCTCACCGTGATCGTGCCGATCGGCTTTTTTCTCGCCATCATGCTGGCGCTCGGGCGCATGTATCACGAAAGCGAGATGGCGGCGATCCAGTCGTGCGGCGTCGGGCCGTCGGGTTTGTATCGGCCGATCGGCTATCTGGCGGCGTTGATCACGGCGTTGCTGGTCTGGCTTTCATTCTGGGCCATTCCGCAGGCCTCCGCGCGCGCTCAGCAGATTCGCACCGAGGCCTTGCAGGATGCCCAGTTCGGGCTGCTCGAGCCGGGCAGGTTTCGCACCTTCGGCGGCGGCAACGTGGTGTTCTACGCCGAGCGGGTCGACGACAACGGCATCCTTCACAACGTGAACGTGTTCGTCGACCGTAGCCAGGAAGAGGAAAGCGAGGGCGAGCTGGAGATCTGGGTCGCGACGCGTGCCGAGCAGCGCGGCGCGGGGCAGGCCGATCAGATGTTCGTGCTGTACGACGGCGAACATTACAAGGGCGTGCCGGGTCGGGGCGACTGGCAGATCACTCAGTTCGCCGAGGGTGGCTATCCGATCCGGCTGGGCGAGATCAACGGCCGGGCCGGCAAGGCCGGCATGAAGCCGACCCGCGACTTGTTGCAATCCACCGACCCGCGCGATCGCGCCGAATTGCAGTGGCGGATCTCGACACCGGTGATGGCGCTGATCCTGATGTTGATCGCCGTGCCGCTCGCACGGCTTCGACCTCGCCAGGGACGCTTCGGCCGCATCGGCTTCGCCATCCTGGTCTATTTCCTGTATTCGCAACTGCTGGCCGCCGGCCGCGCCTGGATCGAAGGCGGCGCCGTTCCGGAATGGTTCGGCATGTCCTGGGTGCATGCGGTGGCCATCGGGCTGGGGCTCTGGTTGCTCTCGCGCGAAGCGCCGTTCAGAGCGCGCACCGTGACGGTGCCGGCATGACCTCGATCCTCTCCCGGTATGTGATCAAGGCCGTGCTGGGCAACACCGCGCTGGTGATGCTGGTGCTGCTGGCGTTGAGCGGTTTGTATCTATTCATCACCCAGCAGGACGACATCGGCGTGGGTACGTTCTCGGTCGAGGACGCCTTCATGTTCGTCGGCCTGACGTTGCCGAAATATGCGTTCGATCTGCTGCCCATCGCCGCGCTCATCGGCTCCTTGCTGGCGCTGGGCAATCTGGGGCGAACGCTGGAACTCGTGGTGGTGCGCGCCGCGGGTGTGTCGACCATGCGCATCGCGCTTTGGACCTTCATGGCCGGGCTCATTCTGATGATCTTCACCGCCGTGATCGGCGAGCTGGTTGCGCCGCCGATGGAGCAGTACGGCCGCAAGCTGAAGACATTCGCCAAGTTCAACGACTACAGCATGGCCGGCAACAACAGCGCCTGGGCCAAGGATGGGGACATGATGATCTCCGTACGCCAGCAGTCGGCGGACAATCGCTACGGCGGCGTGTACGTGTTCCACTTCGATGCGCAGCGCCGGTTGCGCAGCGTGGGTCACGCCAACAACGCCAGCATCGATGAGAACAACAAATGGCAGCTGGAGAATTACGTCGAGTCGAGCATCAACGACGAATTCGTCACGACGCGCAAGGAACCCGAAACGGAGCTGCAGACGCACCTGTCGCCGGAATTCCTGGGGCTCGCGGTGCTCGAGGCGGATGCGCTCACCGGGCGTGGCCTGCGCACCTACATTCAGCACTTGAGATCGAACGGGCTCGACTCACGCACTTATGAGACGGCGTTCTGGGCGAGGATTGCTCGCACGGTGGCTGTGTCCATCATCGTGGTGCTCGCCGTGCCGTTCGCATTCGGGCCGATGCGCTCGACCGGCACCGGTGCGCGCACCGTCGTCGGCATCATGATCGGCGTGGTGTTCTTCCTGCTGGCGAGGATGCTGGAAAGCGGTGGCGAAGTGTTCAACATGCCGCCGGTGATGGTCGCCTGGCTGCCTACGTTGTTGCTGGCGATCATTACCACCATCGCGGTGTCACGCGTTCGATGAATCATGACTGACGTTGCTTCGACAGATCGCCTGCCCAGCGCCGGCGTGCTGCGCCGCTTGGGCGCGATGTTCTACGACCTGCTGGCGATCCTGGCGCTGATGATGGTGGTCACAGCGGCGCTGTTGCCGATCACCGGCGGCGAGGCGATCACGAGCGATCGCTACGGCGCGTGGGAATACGCGTACCAGGCGTTGCTGGTGGCGATCGTCATCGCGTTCTTCGGTTTGTTCTGGACGCGTCGCGGCCAGACGCTCGGCATGCTGGCGTGGCGGCTGCGCGTGGAACGGGAGGACGGCAGCCTGCTGAGCTGGAGCGATGTGTTCAAACGACTTGCTGCCGCGACGGTGTCGCTGACGCTGGCGTTCGCGGGCTACCTGTGGATCTGGATCGATCGCGATCGGCAGGCCTGGCCGGATCGCTGGACGCGCACTCGCGTGGTGGTGCTGCCCAAGCGGGGCTGAACGGTGAACTCGGCCGCGCCGCACGACGCGGCCGAGTCGAACGCTGCTTATTTCTTGATCAGCTCGTCCACGGGTTTGAAGATCGACTCGTACTTCCAGGCCGGGATCTCATAAACCCAGCCGGTGAGCTGCGCGTTGGCCTTGCTCGCTTCTTCCTCGACGTTGCGAGCCGCGGGCTTGGCGGTCTCCTCGGCCGGCTTGTCGGCCGCAGGCGGTGCGCCTTCGGTGCCTTTGTCGGCAGCGTCTTTGTCCTCCGCGGCTTTGTCGCCTTCCGCCGCGGCGTCCTTCTTCTCGGTCTCCGCGGTCGCCACTTTGAATTTCTCGGCGAGCGCGGCATCGTAAGAAGTCTTCAAAGCGACGTAGTGTTTGTCGTCCTTCTTCCAGCCGGTCAGTTCCGTCACCAACCCGTCGAATGTACGGATGGTGGTCGTGGCGCTCGGCTTGTCGGTGACGGCGCTCGCGGGCTGAACGTCGCTGAGCTGCAGGCCCGACAGCGCGCTCGCGAAACTGTCGGCGGCGGAGGGGGAGCTCAGCTCCTTGCCTTTCGGTAGGCCTTCGACGGTGAAGTCCGCATCAGCGCGCGTTTTCTTCACCGCGGAGTAGGGCTTCGCCGTGCCGACGCGCACTTCAGCCGACTGCACCCGATCTGCGGAGACATCGATGATTTCCTTGCGCAGCCATTGATCGGCCGAGGCGGAGGTGTCGATGCTCTTGTTGATCTGCCAGCTCTTCGGCTCGCCGGCGCGGCGCACGTAATGTGATTGAGCGCCGGAGGCTTGCTTGCCGACGATGAGCTTCACCGGCTGCTTGGGCCCGTCGAGCTCGAGCTGCATGCCACCGGCCGCCGCGTCGCTCACATCCTCCACGCCCAGCGTTTTATAACTTTCGGGATTGGAGGTTTTTTCTTCGACCAGCTTGGCTTCAGCCACGCTGCTGATGAGCTTGCGCAGCTTGGCGTCGTCCGCCGGATAGTTGTTGCGCTCGGTAACGGTCCAGCCGGCTTCGCCACGCTTCAACTCAACCGCCGGCGTGCCGCCCGCCTTGACGATGCGCACGGTGGTCACTGCATCGAGCTGTTTGCTCAGCTCCGGATACAGCAGCGCCGATTCTTGCGCCGGCGAGGATGTTTGCCGGCCCGCCAGCCAGATGCCGGCGACCACGGCGATGACTGCAACCAGTCCCAGGATGGAAAGATTTCGCGAAGTCATGAGCTAACCTCAACCCGTGTGAGCCGCGGCGCGGCCGGCGCGCAGCCGGCGACGACGCATGATTTCCAGGAAGATGGCGCCGAGCGCCAACAGCGACGGCACCAGTGCGATGTTGATCGCTTTGAGCCGCGTGCCGAGCGCTTCGATCTCCACGTCGAGGCTGCGACGCGTCTCGCGCAGTTCCTTACGAATGCGCACGCGCTGCTGCTGGAAGCGCTCGAGCTCGGCCTGCTGTTCGGGCGAGAGCGACAGCGAGCCCGGATCGCCGCTCGCCGATTCCAGCGCGGTCAGCTTCTGTTCGGTCTCGCGCAGCTCCTGGTCCAGCTCCTTCTCCTTGGCGCGCAGCTGATCGCCCGCCTGGCGACGCAGCTCTTCGACCTTGGTGAACGGACGGAAGAAGCTCTGCCGGCCGCGCACGCTGATCAGATCGGCGCTGCCCGCGAGGTTGTCGACCGAGTTGGCGAGGAAATCGCCGTTGTTGGCCCAGGCCACGGCGAAACGCTGGCCGAACACGTTCTGGGTGCGCACCCACAGCGGATCGGCGAGCACGTCGGCGTCGGCCACCAGGATGATGTTGGCGTCTTCCTTCGACTCGGTGAGATGCTCGCCGGCGGCGCCTTCGGCGTTCGGCTTGCCGTTCGGGAACGCGGATTTCAACTTGCCATGAATGCGGGCCGCGATGGTGTAGCGCTCGCCGGTGGGCGTGAAGCCCTCGAGCAGCGACTCGCTGTCCGGCAGGAACATCAGCTTCGAGGCGGGCAACAGCGCCGCGTTGGCGCTCGACTGGATCAGCGGCTCGAACTCGATGGTCGCGCCTTCCTTCTTGGACAGCGCGCCGGCGGTCATCACGTTGATGGTGTCGAGCGCCGAGACCGTCACGTCCTTCGGATTCATGCTGTCACGATTCAAGCCGATGATGGCGATGTGCTGCGAAGGCGCCTGGCCCTGGCGCAGCGACACGGTCAGACCCAGCTCGCGATCGCCGACGATCTGAGTGGTGTCGAACTGCACGCCCCACGCATCGAGCAGCGGGCCGAGCGTGGAGGAGCGGTTGCCCATCGGCGGCATGCCCGGCTGCGCGCCGGCGTTGTCGTTCTCCGACTGCGGATCCATGAAAGCGATCAGCTTGCCGCCACGCATGACGAACTGATCGATGGCGTACTGCGCCTGCGGGCTCAGATCCTTCGGATGCACCAGCATCAGCACGCCGATGTCCTCGGGGATGGGATTGCCGTCGGCTTGCAGCGTGCGCACTTCGAGCGTCTCGCGCAGTTGCTGGATGCTGGCCCAGCCCGGCGCCATCTGGCCGCTCATCTGATCGAAGCGCGCATCCACCGGCAGGCTCGAGATCAAGCCGACGTTGGCGCGCTTGGCGTTGCTCAGACGATAGATCAAGCTCGCGACGTCGTATTCCAGGAACTCTTCCTTATCGGGCTGGAACAGACCGATGATCTCGCGACCGTCGGTGGAGTTGGTGCCGGCCAGGCCGAAGTACACCGGCTCGCCGCCCGGCGTGAGCGACACGGGCGAGATGCCGAACTCACCGGCGCGATCTTCCTCTTCCGAGAACGGCTTCGGATCGATCACGCTCAGGCGCAGCTTGCCGTCGGAGTGCTGGGTCATCTCCTCCAGCAGCTCTCGAACGCGTTGCGCATAGGCGCGCAGCTGCGGCGACTGCGCGCTCGCCTCCTGGGAGAAGAAGAAATACAGGTTCACCGGCTCCGTGAGCGAGCTGACGATCTTCTCGGTGCCCGGCGCGAGCGAATAGAGCTTGCTCTCGGTGAGATCGATGCGTGCCCCTCGCAGCACGAACGTGATGAGGATGGTCACGCCGATGAATAACAAGGCGAGCGCCACGAGCGCGGTCGCGCCATAGGTCTTGCGTGTAGCTGTAGTCATGTCAGTCGGCCTTCTTCATGTCGAGCACGATGGCGTTGGCGGCGAGCCACACACCGATCACGGTCGCGAAATACAACAGGTCGCGCAGATCGATCACGCCTTTGGAGATGGACTGGAAGTGCGTCAGGAACGACAGCGAGGCAATCGCATCGACCACCGGCTGCGGCGCCCAGCCTTCGAACAACGCCAGCACCACCGGAAAGCCCGACAGCAGAAACGCGAAGCAGATGCCGATGGTGAAGATGAAGGCGATCACTTGATTGCGAGTGGCGGCCGACAGGCACGCGCCGATCGCGAGGAAGCCGCCCGCCATCAGCAGGCTGCCGATGTAGGCGGCGAAGATCGCGCCGTTGTCCGGATCGCCCAGGTAGTTGACCGTGATCCACATCGGAAAGGTCAGCGCCAGCGCTACGCCGGCGAACGCCCAGGCGGCTAGAAACTTGCCGATCACCGCCTGCCAGGTGGTGACGGGCAGCGTCATCAGCAGCTCGATGCTGCCGGACTTGCGCTCTTCGGCCCACAGCCGCATCGAGATCGCCGGGATCAGGAACAGATACAGCCACGGGTGGTAGCTGAAGAACGGCGCGAGGTCCGACTGGCCGCGGTCGTAGAAATTGCCGAACTGGAACGCGAAGGCCGCGGCCAGCACCAGGAAGAACACGATGAAGACCAGCGCGAGCGGCGTGGCGAAGTAGCTGCCGAACTCGCGGCGGAAGATGGTGGAGATGTTATGCATGGCGCACCTTACGCTGCGTTCTTCTGGCCGGTGGTGATTTCCCGGAACACGTCGTCGAGCCGGCCGCTCGGCGCGCGCGCCGCCAGTTCCTTGGGCGTGGCGTCCGCCAGCAGTCTGCCGCCGGCGATGATGATCGCGCGGTTACACACCGCATCCACCTCTTCGAGGATGTGGGTGGAGATCACGATGATCTTGTCCTTGGCCATGTCGTTGATGAGGGTGCGCACGTGGTGCTTCTGGTTCGGGTCGAGACCGTCGGTGGGCTCGTCGAGGATCAGCACCTGCGGATCGTGCAGCAGCGACTGCGCCAGCCCGACGCGGCGTTTGAAGCCCTTGGAAAGCGTTTCGATCATTTGCTCCAGCACGCTGCCGAGTTGCAGTCGGCCGACCACGTCGTCGAGGCGGGCGCGACGGCGGTCGCCGGTGAGTCCGCGCACATTCGCGATGAACTCGAGAAAGCCGCGCACGGTCATCTCGCCGTAACTGGGCGCGCCTTCGGGCAGATAGCCCATCACGGCCTTGGCCGCGAGCGGATCGTTCTCCACGTCGTGGCCGCAGACGCTGATGCTGCCCGAAGTGGGCGTGAGAAAGCCGGTGATCATCTTCATGGTGGTCGACTTGCCGGCGCCGTTCGGGCCGAGGAAGCCGAGCACTTCGCCCGGGCGGACCGTGAAGGAGATGTCGTTGACGGCAGTCAGCGCGCCGTAGCGTTTCGAGAGGTTTTTGATCTCAATCATGCGAGGGCCCCGTTTGCCAACGTGTGCAAAGTGACAATGGTTGTAGTGAGGTCGGATGGTCCATGCTCGACAATCGGCCTACTAAAATTTTTCCCTTCAGACTGCGTCGGCTGCCTCGGGTTCCTGCGCGGACCGGCCAGGCGCCTCGTGGGCGGGGCGCCTCGTTGGAGTTATCGCGAGCGCGCGACGCAAAGAGGCCGGCGATTTTTTCGAGACCCGCCGCGATTTTCAAGT
The DNA here is from genome assembly GCF_016801985.1 of Steroidobacter gossypii. Classification (GTDB taxonomy): domain Bacteria; phylum Pseudomonadota; class Gammaproteobacteria; order Steroidobacterales; family Steroidobacteraceae; genus Steroidobacter; species Steroidobacter gossypii. Next base: position 170,309 of record NZ_JAEVLS010000009.1, read on the forward strand.
CGCGGCCGGAATCGCCGGCATGACGATCTCGTAATGAACGACTCGTAATGAAGGATGGCGAGCGTGGGCTGAACTAATTCCCGCGGCGCGGTCCAACTCACCTGCAAGACGGTGACGGGCTCGCGCAAGTGTGAACGGTACCGGTTTGTTGGAATTTTTGCAGCGCGGTAGTTGTGTTGCAGTGCGATCTAGGGTATCTTTGGCATCGCAAAATAAATGCGATAAATGATCCACGGCGCGCAGCGCGCCAGGTTCATCGACTCGAAACGACGGCCCTTGAAAGCCGGTAAAGAGTCCGCAGTTAGGTTGCAACGAATTTGTAAACCACGCCTGAGACAATGGCGCGGTTGGTAGAATCCCCCTGTTGGCCGGATCGCTTTAATTAGTATCCGGCCTCTTTTTTTGTCCGCGATTTTGTCGCCCAGGCGGTCACCGCCGTTCAGTCGGGGATTCGAGTGATTCAGACCTGCGCAGCTTTCTCTATCTCGGCCTTGTGAGCGCGCAATACCTTCCTGATTTCCGCCGCCGAGGGCCGCTCGGCAATGCGGGCAATCAACTCCGCCAGTTCGTGCCAGGGCTTGCCCCATTTCAGCAGGCGCACCGCGTCCGCGATGATCTTGCCTTTCAGATCGGTGGGCGGCGCGAGCTTCGGGGTCTCGGCGGGCGCAGCCGGACGAGACGGTTTGGCAGGCTGAACGGCGGCCGGATTGATCTTGGGCGCGGGTCGATTGGAGGGAATCGAGCGGGCAGGCACGGCCACCGGCGCGATCAGTTCCTCCGTCGAAAGCGCGTCGCTTGGCTCCAGCAGCGGCACCTCGTCCGGCTTGATCCGAACGGCTTTGAGCTGCGGCATTTCGCGCGTGGGTTCTTCGGCCGCCGCGCGCGGGCGCGGGCCTGCGCGAATCACGGTCGGCGCCTCCACGGTCTGGCTCGTGCCTGCGGCGGCATCGGCCTTGGCCGGATCGGCGAGCGGAATGAAGCGCTGAATGTGCTGAATGCCGACCAGGTTGGCCAGAAACGCCATCAGCTCCAGCGACTCGGAGAACTTGCTGTCCCCCATGGCCTGGCGGGTCTCGCAGTGCTGTTTCAGCTCCAGCACCTTCTGCCGCGCCACTTCGAGCACCCAGCGGGTCGGCCGGTCGTGCTTCTGCCAGGGCTGCACGCGCGCGTAAGCGGCGTCACTCAGCTCGACGTACTGCAGATGCAGGTCGATGCTGGTGAGCCACTTATCGATCAGCTCGGTGATGCGGCGGTCCGCTGGCGTCATGTCCACTCCGGGTGAGGTGGGCGCATTATGCACAAGGAGTCCGCGCGGACGGGCTGAATGCCCCGCAGCACTGCGCGTTTCTGTGCGCTGTTACCGATTGTCGCGACCTGACGCCGGCCGATCGCCGCGTGCCAGGAAACCCGACGCGAAGAAGGGGTGGCGCTCCCACGGGGATTCGAACCCCGGTTTAGGCCTTGAGAGGGCCCCGTCCTAGGCCTCTAGACGATGGGAGCGTATTAGAAGGCTGGCACGATGTGCCGAGAAGACGCGGTATTATACGGGCCGTTTTTTGCCACTCAAGTTTTTAAGTTCCGACGGACGGTTCGCTGCTATTGAACGATAACAATTTCCCCGCCGAGATCATCGATGAGGCGAGCGCTCCCCACGTCGTGGCGCGCGAACACCACCCGATCTCGCGCGCCAACATCTCCTCGAATGCGCTGAAGGTCCTGTACCGGCTCAAGGAGGCCGGTTACCAGGCGTTTCTGGTGGGTGGCGCCGTGCGCGACCTGCTGCTGGGCCTGCAGCCCAAGGATTTCGACGTCGCCACCAACGCGCATCCCGACCAGGTGAAGCAACTGTTTCGCAATTGCCGCCTGATCGGCCGGCGCTTCCACCTGGCGCATGTGCGCTTCGGCTACGAGATCATCGAAGTCGCCACGTTCCGCGCGGCCCATACGACCATCGATGAGGACAACAGCGTCGATGAAGCCGGGCATCGCGTGCTCGATGAGCGCGGCCGCATCCTGCGCGACAATCTGTACGGCACCATCGAAGAAGATGTGTGGCGGCGGGATTTCACCGCCAATGCGCTCTACTACAACATCAGCGACTTCTCGGTTTGGGATTACGTCGGCGGTTATGAAGACGCGCAGGCGCGCGTGCTGCGTCTGATTGGCGATCCGGAAACGCGCTATCGCGAAGATCCCGTGCGCATGTTGCGCGCGGTTCGATTCGCGGCGAAGCTCAACTTCGGCATTCACATCGATACGGCGACGCCGATTCCGAAGCTTGCGTGGATGCTCGACGGAGTGCCGCCGGCGCGGCTGTTCGATGAAGTGAACAAGATGTTTCTCGCCGGCTATGCAATCCGCTCGTTCGAGCTGCTGTGGGACCTGGGTCTGCTCGAGCATCTGTTCCCCGATCTGGCCGCGGCCCTGAACGCGGATCGAAACAGCCTGGCCGCGCGCGTGTTGCGATTGGGTTTGGAAGGAACCGATGAGCGCGTGCGCGCCGACAAGTCGGTCACGCCGACCTTTCTGTTCGCCGTGTTGCTGTGGCCGTCCATTCAGCAGGCGTTTGCCAAATTGAAGCCGGAGCAGGGCGCGGATCTGCAAGCGCTGCTGGCGGCTTGCGATCAGGTGACGGCGCGTCAGCAGGCGCGAGTGGCGGTACCGAAGCGTTTTACCTTGCCGCTGCGGGAGATCGTGGGTCTGCAGCCGCGCTTTGCGTATCGCGAAGGCCGCCGGGCGTTGCGTCTGCTCGATCATCCGCGATTCCGCGCAGCCTATGATTTTCTTCTGCTGCGTGCGGCCGCTGGCGAAGTCGATCAAGAGCTCGCGCAGTGGTGGACGGACATTCAGACGATGTCGGTCGAGCAGCGCACGGCCATGGTCGAACAAGGCGGCAGTGGTGCGCCCGAAGGCGGGCAGCGTCGCCGCCGTCGTCGACGCCGTCCCCGGCCGCCCGCTGCTTGAACGCCAGCACTTTCACAGCGTCCGCAGTGTGGTTTCCGGCGTATGTCGCACTCGGCAGCAATCTAGATCAGCCGTGCGTGCAGATCGAGCTTGCGTTCGCAGCGCTTGCGCGCCTGACGAAGTGCCGCCTCGTCGCGCGTTCCCTTCTGTATCGGACGCAGCCGCTCGGCCCACAGGATCAACCTGAATTCGTCAATGCCGCGGCAGGTCTGTTAACGCAGCTGACGGCGCGCGAGCTGTTGATGGAGTTGAAAAGACTGGAGCGCGCATTGGGTCGCGAGCTGCCGGTGGTGCGCTGGGGCCCGCGACGGATCGATCTCGATTTGCTGGTCTATGCCGATGCGCAGATTTCGGAAAGCGATCTGACGGTGCCGCATCGTGGTCTGCCTGAGCGCAACTTCGTCCTGTATCCTTTGCGGGATATCGCCCCCGAGCTGCTCGTTCCCGGTCACGGGCGTGTCCGGCAGCTTGCGGCGCGCGTCGGAGGCGCCGGCTTGGCGCCGCTCGCCGACGCTCCAGGCGTTCAATGAACAATCCAGCGGTGGACATGACCGAGCAGTCTCTCATTCCAACGCCGCATCGCTTGATCGTGGTCGAAGGACCGATCGGCGTCGGCAAGACCAGTCTCGCCCGACGGCTGGCGCGCAGCTTCGGCAGCGAGCTGATCCTGGAGCAGGCCGACGAGAATCCGTTCCTCGAGCGTTTCTACAAGAACCCGCGTTCGGCCGCGCTGCAGACCCAATTGTTCTTTTTATTCCAGCGTACGCGCCAGCTCGAGGACATCCGCCAGCACGACCTGTTCGACACGGTGCGCGTCGCCGACTATCTGCTCGATAAGGACAGGCTGTTCGCGCAACTGACGCTGGATGAAGAAGAGTTCTCGCTCTACGAGCAGGTCTACGCACGGCTCGCCGTCGATGCGCCTGCGCCGGATCTGGTGATCTATCTGCAAGCGCCGGTCGATGTTCTGCGCGAGCGCATCGAGCGGCGCGGGATCAAGTACGAGCAGAACATCGAGAGGAACTATCTCGAGCGCCTGCAGGAAACGTACGCACGATTCTTCCACGAATACGACGCCTCGCCGCTGTTGATCGTGAACGCCGCCCAGGCGGACTTCGTCAACAACGATCACGACTATGGGCAGTTGCTGGAGCAGGTGATTCGCACCCGTCGCGGCCGGCACTATTACAACCCCCTGACGAGCGCCGTCTGACGCCCGCGGTGTGGGTCCCGCCGGGCGGATTCTTGACCTGACGCGACAGTCGGCGTACCCGTAGCCCACTTGATAAGGCTGTCATGACCCTCAGTTTGACTGTCGGGACCGCCCTGGGCATTCTTCCCGCCCCGCCGTAGCTCACCGCCATGTACAAGCACCTTCAAGAGCGTTACGCGCCACGACCCCCGGTCAACGTCGGCACTCTCGTCAAGATGAAGGCGGAGGGCGAGAAAATCGCCGCCATCACCGCCTATGACGCCAGCTTCGCCACGATGGTGGACGATGCCGGCGTGGACGTGGTGCTGGTCGGCGACTCCCTCGGCATGGTCATCCAGGGTCACGACACCACGGTGCCGGTGACCCTCAACGACATCATCTATCACACCCGCGCCGTGGCCAAAGGGCTGTACCGGCCGTTCCTGATCGCGGACATGCCGTTCATGACCTATGCCTCGCGCGAGCAGGCATTGGAAAACGCGGTGCGCCTGATGCAGGAGGGCGGCGCCAAGATGGTGAAGCTCGAAGGCGGCGCGGGTCAGGTCGAGATCGTCGAATTTCTCGCCAGTCACGACATCGCCGTGTGTGCGCATCTGGGGCTCAAGCCTCAGTCGGTGCACAAGGTCGGCGGCTTTCGCGTCCAGGGGCGCGAAGAACAGGCGGCCGAACAGATGTTGAAGGATGCGCAGGCGCTGGAGGCGGCGGGCGCGGACATCGTGCTGCTCGAATGCATTCCCGCGGCGCTGGGCAAGCACATCACCGAACAATTGCACGTGCCGGTCATCGGCATCGGCGCAGGCCCGGATACCGACGGGCAGATCCTCGTGCTGTACGACGTGCTGGATATCACGTCGGGCCGCAAACCCAAGTTCTCGAAAAATTTCCTGGCCGGCCGCGACAGCGCCCTGGAAGCCATCAAGGCGTACACGCAGGCCGTGAAGAGCAAGGAATATCCCGGCCCCGAGCATTGTTTCTAAGCAATGGCTAAAACCTTAGATGTGGTGGCTCGTCCACACGAGTTGCGCGAGCGCGTGTCGCAGTGGCGCCGCAAGGGCGAGCGCATCGCTTTCGTGCCCACCATGGGCAATCTGCATGCGGGCCACGGCAGCCTGGTGAGTCGCGCCTCCGAGCTCGCCGAGCACGTCATCGTCAGTATCTTCGTCAACCCGCTGCAGTTCGGGCCGAACGAAGACTTCGCCGCGTATCCGCGCACTCCAGAGGACGATCGACAGCTGCTGCAGTCGTTGAACGTGGAGGTGTTGTTCGCTCCGGAGGTCGACGACATCTATCCGCGCGGGCAGGAAGCGACGGCGCGAGTGCACGTGCCGGGTCTCGAAGACATTCTGTGTGGCGCGTTCCGCCCTGGCCATTTCATGGGCGTGGCGACGGTCGTGACCAAGTTGCTGAACCTGGTGCAGCCCGACGTGGCGTTGTTCGGCGAGAAAGATTTTCAGCAGCTGATGATCATTCGCCGCGCGGCGGTCGATCTCTGCATGCCGATTGATATCGTCGGAGTGCAGACCACGCGAGAAAAAGATGGCCTCGCGATGAGCTCGCGCAATCGTTATCTGCTGCCCGAGCAGCGGGCCGTAGCGCCGCAGATCTTTGCCGCGCTGGAAAGCGCGCGAGTGGCGATCGAATCGGGCGCCACCGACTACCCAAGCCTGGAACGCGCTGGCGCCGAGGCTCTGCAGAAGGCGGGCTTCCGCCCGGACTATTTCGCGATTCGCGATGCGAATACGTTGCAACTTCCCGAGGCCGGATCGAGCGATCTGGTGGTCCTCACCGCCGCGCGCATCGGGCGCGCCCGCCTCATCGACAACGTCCGCGCCAAAAAGAAGTGACTAGTAACTAGTGACTGGTGACTTGTCAGAGGCGCGGCGGTGCTGGGCGAGCGCCCAGTCCACATGCTCGCGTACCAGAGCTGAGGGATCACCTTTGCGGGATTCGAGCGAGCGTACGACTTCCTCGCTCGTCGGCGCGTTGCCCAACGCGACTGCAATGTTTCTAAGCCAGCATTCGTAGCCGATGCGTCGGATCGCGCTACCCTCGGTGCGCCCCAGAAATTCCTCTTCGGTCCACGCGAACAGTTCGACCAGCTTGCTGCCATCCAGCGCGTGACGCGCCACGAAATCCGCCTCGCTGGTGAAGCGTGCGAATTTGTTCCAGGGGCACACCAACTGACAATCATCGCAGCCATAAATACGGTTGCCCATGGCTTTGCGAAACTGCTCCGGGATGGCCTCGCGAAGCTCGATGGTCAGATACGAAATGCATCGAGTGGCGTCCAGCTCGTACGGCCCGACGATGGCCTGCGTCGGGCACACATCGATGCAGGCCCGACAGGTGCCGCAATGATTGGTCTCCGGCTCGTCCACCGGCAACGGCAGATCGGTGAGGATCTCGCCCAGAAAAAAGTATGAGCCGGCGCGGCGATTGATGAGATTGGTGTGCTTGCCGATCCAGCCGAGGCCGGCGTTGCGCGCGAAGGCTTTCTCCAGCACCGGGCCGCTATCGACGAATACGCGATGCGATTGCGACGCGCTGTGCGCCTGAATTTTCTCCGCGAGCCTGGCGAGTCGACGCCGCAGTACCTTGTGATAATCGCGGCCGAGCGCGTAGCGCGAGACATAACCCCGCTCTGGATCTTCCAGAATCTGCTCCGCGCCCTGCGAATTCGGAGGCAAGTAGTCCATGCGCACCGAGATTACGCGCAGCGTGCCGGGCACCAGCTCATGGGGACGCGCGCGCCGGGCACCGTGGCGCTCCATATATTCCATCGCGCCATGGCGGCCTTTCTCGAGCCAGCGCATCAGCCGCGCTTCATCCTCGGGCAAGTCGATGCCGGCGATGCCGAGCTGCTGAAAGCCGAGGTCGCGACTCCACTGGCGAATCGAGCTGACGAGCTCGCTGTAATCGGGCGGGGCGGGCAGGGACATGGCGCAATTCTGGCAGAACCGCGCTCATTCATTCCCGGCTTCTGCATCGAGGCGAGGCCTTGCAGGCGATTCAAGGGGTTTTCGGTAGGGGGTTTTTGGTAGGCTTCAGCCATGAAGCCGTTGCCGTTGGCAGTCCATACCGCCGCAGAAGTGCGCGCGCTCGATCGCCACGCGATCGACGATCTGCACATTCCTTCCTACACGCTGATGACGCAGGCGGGTGAGGCCGCGGTACTGGCCCTACGCAGTTGCTGGCCGTCGAAGCAACGGATCGTGGTGATCTGCGGGCCCGGCAACAACGGCGGCGATGGCTATGTCGCTGCGCGCCTGGCGCGCTCGATGCGCATCGATGTCTCTCTGATCTCACTGGTAGATCCCGCCAAGCTGCGAGGCGATGCGCGACGTGCCCACGATGACTTCGTGGCCGCAGGCGGTATCGTTCAGCCATGGAGCGAAGACTGTCTTGCGAATGCAGAGGTCGTCATCGACGCCATCTTCGGCACCGGCCTGTCGCGTTCGCTGGATGCGGCGATGATCGAGCGCATCCATGCGATCAACGACTGTGGCGCGCCGATTCTGTCGCTCGATATTCCAAGCGGCCTCGACGCCGACACCGGCGCGGTGTGGGGCGCGGCCATCATGGCCGAGCGCACTCTGTCGTTCATCGGCCTGAAACTGGGGTTCTATCTGGGCGAAGGGCCGAATCACACCGGCATCGTGCTGTTCGACGATCTGGACTTGCCGGCCGGCGCCACTGAGTTCATTGCGCCCTCGGCGTTGCGCATCGATGAAAACGCGGTCGCTCAGCTGTTGCCGCGGCGACGTCGGACGACTCACAAAGGTCAGCAAGGCAGTGTGCTCGTCATCGGTGGCGGCATCGGCATGGCCGGCGCCGCGCGAATGGCGGGCGAGGCGGCCCTGCGCGCCGGCGCGGGGCTCGTCACCGTGGCGACCTGGCCGGAAAACGTCGCTTCCATCACGGCGAGCCGTCCCGAGCTGATGTGTCGCGGCGTCGAGGGGGCGAGCGAGCTTGCGCCCATGATCGAGCGCGCCGATGTGCTCGCGATCGGTCCAGGCCTCGGGACCGGCGAATGGGGCAGGGCGCTGCTCGACATCGCGCTCGAGAGCGACAAGCCCACGGTCATCGATGCCGACGCGCTCAACCTGCTGGCGCAGGAGCCGTGCGCGAATTGCAAATGGATTCTGACGCCGCATCCCGGCGAGGCGGGCCGTCTGCTGGGCATCGGGACCGCCGACGTTCAAAGCAATCGCCTGCAGGCGGCGCGAGACATCGCCGCCCGCTACGGCGGCACGGTGGTGTTGAAGGGCGCGGGAACCCTGGTCGTCAGCGGCGATTCATTGCCGTACATTTGCGACCAGGGCAATCCAGGCATGGCATCGCCCGGCATGGGCGATGTGCTCACCGGCGTGATCGCCGGGATCGCCGCTCAAACCGCCGATCTGCCGGGCGCCGCTCGGGCCGGCGTGCTCGTTCATGCCATGGCTGGAGACATGGCCGCCCGGCGTGGCGAGCGCGGACTGCTCGCTACCGATCTATTTGGATATCTGCCCACGTGCGTGAACCCGGCACAGCGATTCTGAACGTTCCTTCCGCGGAGCAGATGCAAGCGGTGGGGCACGCCATCGGTCGAGCGATCGATGCGCTTGACGCGCCGTTCATCATTGCGCTCGAAGGCGAGCTCGGCGCGGGCAAGACGACGCTGGTCGGCGGCCTGCTGCGTGCGTACGGCATCACCGGTCCGGTTCGCAGTCCCACCTACACCTTGATCGAACCCTACGAGGCCACGTCGCGACCGCTCTACCACCTGGATCTTTATCGGCTGACGGATCCGGATGAAATGGAGCCGCTTGGCGTTCGAGACCTCCTGATCGGCCGAGCGGTGTTGCTGATCGAGTGGCCATCGCGGGCCGGCGCGGCGCTTCCCGCCGCCGACCTGTGGATCGAAATCAGCTATCCCGCTGCGGGGATCGACGGCCGGCAGGTCAGGCTAACCCCGCATTCCTCGAACGGCGCTGCGGTAATGCGACAGATGGTTGCAGCAATACCGGAATTGCGTCTGCTATCTCCATAATTTCGTTGAATACTTGAATCGCGGCGGGGTAGATTACCTGCCCTATGCGAGGCTCCAGGCGAAGCGCGTTTTATGTCACGTGGGCAGGCTGCCTGGGCCTGCTCGTGGCTGCGTTGAGCGCATTCGCGGCTCAGCCGGTCACGATCAAGGATGTGCGTTTGTGGGCTGGTCCCGATGGCACGCGACTGGTGTTCGATCTGAGCGCGCCGGTCGAGCACTCGCTGTTCACCCTCGACAATCCCGATCGCATCGTGGTGGATATTCCTGCCGCGAGTCTGCAAAGCGAGCGTGTGTTGCCCGAAGGCCAGGGCTTCGTGAAGCAGCTGCGCGCCGGCGCTCAAGCCAACGGCGATTTGCGCGTGGTCGTCGATCTCACCGCGCCCGCCGAACCCAAGACGTTCGCGGTCGGCCCACAAGAGTCTTATGGTCATCGCCTGGTGTTGGATCTCACGCCTTCGAAGGGCGCCGCCGCTGCGGCCCCGGCGCCGCTGTCGGTGGTGAAGGCGGCCGCCGATCTGCACGGTCGAGATATCGTGGTCGCCATCGATGCAGGTCACGGCGGCGTCGATCCGGGTTCGATCGGCAAGCGCGGCACTTATGAGAAGCATCTGACGCTTGCGATCGCGCGCCGCTTGAAGGATCGCATCGATAAAGAGCCGGGCATGCGCGCCGTGCTGACGCGCGACAACGACACGTTTGTCGAGCTGCGCGATCGCATCCGCCGCGCGCGTCGTCAGCAGGCGGACATGTTTGTTTCCATCCATGCCGACTCCTACACCAATCGCTCGGTCGCGGGCTCGTCGGTGTACGTGCTGTCGGCTCGTGGCGCGAGCGATGAGTCGGCCCGGTGGCTGGCCGATCGCGAGAACGCCGCCGACCTCATTGGTGGCGTGACGCTGGACGATAAGGACAGTGTGCTCGCCTCGGTGCTGCTGGATCTTTCGCAAAGCGCCAGCATGAGCGCCAGCATCGACGCCGCCGAGCTCGTGATGCAGGAGCTTTATTCGATTGGCAACATCACCAATCGCGGCGTCAAGCACGCGGGCTTCCTCGTGCTCAAGTCTCCGGACATTCCGTCGCTGCTGGTGGAGACCGGGTTCATCTCCAATCCGGCCGAGGAATCGCGCCTGCTGGACGCCAAGCACCAGCAGAAACTGGCCGAGGCCATCCACAAGGGCGTGCGCGCGTATTTCTACAGAAACCCGCCGCCGGGCACGATCATCGCCGAGTTGCGCGCCAAGCAGTCGAGCCCGACGGTGGTGGCCAGCAGCGCGGACACCGAAAAGGCTGCTGGCACAGCGCACTAAGCCAGTGGTTGGTTATCAGTAGTTAGCAGTTAGTGAAGAACGAGCGTTCACGCGATAATCTCGCGCGACCATGGTGCTTCCTTCACTGATCCCTAGCCACTGACCTCCTGATGCCGATTCGCGTACTTCCCGAGCAACTCATCCACCAGATCGCCGCGGGCGAGGTGATCGAACGGCCGGCCTCGGTGCTCAAGGAGCTGATCGAGAACAGCCTGGATGCGGGCGCCGACCGCGTCGATATCGAGATCGAAGAGGGCGGCGCGAAGCTGTGCCGTGTTCGCGATGACGGTTGCGGCATCGAGCGCGAAGAGCTCGCGCTCGCGCTGTCGCGGCACGCGACGAGCAAGATCGCGAGCATCGACGACCTGGAGCGCGTCGGCACGCTGGGGTTTCGTGGCGAAGCGCTGCCGAGCATCGCCTCGGTCTCGCGAACCAAGATCACCTCGCGCAGCGCCAACCACTCCGTCGGGTACAGCATCAGTTCCGACAACGGAATATTGAGCGAGCTCGAGCCGGCGCCGCATGCCATCGGCACGACGGTGGAAGTGCGCGATCTGTTTTTCAACGTGCCGGCGCGTCGCAAATTTCTCAAAGCCGAGCGTACCGAGACACAGCACATCGCACGCATGGTCGAGCGCCTGGCGCTCTCCAAATTCGAAACGGCGTTCTCGTTGAGCGCCGCGCGTCGTTCGCTGGGCGATTTCCCGGCGGCGAAAACGCAGATCGAGCGCGAGCGCCGCGTGGCTCGGATCGTCGGCGATGAGTTTATGGCGAATGCGCTGTATGTCGTACACGAATCGTCGGGCTGTCGTCTCACCGGCTGGTTGTGTCAGCCCACCTACGCGCGCGCTCAGCCCGATCTGCAACATTTCTATTTGAACGGCCGCATGCTGCGCGACCGTCTGATCACCAGCGCCATCCGGCTCGGCTATCGCGACGTCATGTTTCATGGCCGGCATCCGGCGTTCGTGCTGTTCATGGAAATCGATCCTCGACAGGTCGATGTGAACGCGCATCCTGCGAAGCTGGAAGTGCGCTTTCGCGATGGACGTCATGTGCACAACTTCCTGTTCAAGACCGTGGAGCGAGTCCTGCAGGAAACATTCGCGGGTGCGGCGAGCGCCGCGGCTCCGCCGACGGACGCCAATTCACTGATACCTGCCACCGACCCGGTATCGATGTGGCCGATGCGCGGTCCGAATCAGGCATCGCTCGGGTTGCGCCTGTCCGAGCCGCCACCGCCGGCCTACTTCCGCCAGCCGATGTCCTCATACACGCCGCCCTTGCCATACCGGTCAGCCGATGAAGTTCAATCCTCCGGCAGCGAACTTCAGCCGGCCGTGCCGGAATCGCAGCCCGAAACGCCGCCGCTGGGCTTCGCGCTGGCGCAGTTGCACGGCATCTATATCCTTTCGCAGGCGCCCGATGGCCTGATCCTGGTGGACATGCATGCCGCGCACGAGCGTACGACATACGAGCGAATGAAAGCGGCGCTCGCCAATGGCGGCGTGGCGAGCCAACCCTTGCTCGTGCCGATCTCCGTTTCAGTCGCGGCCGCCGAGGCCGATGTGCTCGAAGAGCATGCGCCCTCGTTACACCGGCTCGGACTCGATGTCTCACGTTCGGGACCGACGAGCGTGCAGATTCGTGCGGTGCCTGCGTTCCTGGCGCAAAAAGATCTGGACGAGTTGTTACGCCGGATCAGTGCCGACCTGTCGGCGGACGGCGCCACTCGCGGCATCGAAGAAGCGCTCAACGAGGTGTTGGGCACAATGGCCTGTCACGGCGCGGTCCGAGCGCATCGCAATCTTGCCGTGCCTGAAATGAATGCATTGCTGCGTGAGATGGAGCGCACCGTGCGCAGCGATCAATGCAATCACGGTCGCCCCACCTGGACGTATGTGAGCTTGAGCGATCTGGATCGCATGTTTCTTCGCGGCCGATGAGCGACACCGACCACCGCTTCGCGACGGCGCCCGTGCCATTGATCATGGGTCCCACCGGTGCGGGCAAAACCGATCTGGCGCTGCGCCTTGCCGCGCGCTATCCCATCGAGATCGTCAGCGTCGATTCGGCGCTGGTATATCGAGGCATGGACATCGGCACCGGCAAGCCCACGCGCGAACAGCTCGAACGCTTTCCCCATCACCTGGTGGACATCCTCGATCCGTCGCAAGCGTACTCGGCGGGACAATTCGTCCGCGACGCCTTGCAGGCCATCGCCGCCATCCGTGCTCGTGGCCATTTGCCGCTGTTGGTCGGCGGCACGATGTTGTACTTCCGTGCGTTGCGGCGTGGCATCGCGCAGATGCCGTCGGCGGATCCACAGGTGCGACAGGAAATTGACGCGGAGGCGGCGCGTGTCGGTTGGCCCGCATTGCATGCGCAGTTGACCTTGCTGGATCCTGTCACTGCACAGCGAATCCAACCGAACGACGGACAACGAATACAGCGGGCGCTCGAAGTGCATCGGCTCACCGGTAAAACGCTAAGCGAGCTGCACGCGCAGACCCGACCGGCAGATCCCTCGTTGAACTTCGTGGCGTTCGCCTGGGCGCCGAGCGATCGCGACCGCCTGTATGCGGCGATCGAACGGCGTTTCGAACAGATGATGCAGGCGGGCCTGCTGGATGAAGTACGCAGGTTGCAGCAGCGCGGCGATCTGCATGCCGATCTGCCGGCGATCCGATCTGTCGGCTATCGGCAACTATGGGAACATTTGTGCGGCAAAGAGTCTTTAGCTACTTCGGTGCAGCGAGCGATTTTCGCTACCCGACAGCTGGCGCGACGACAATTAATCTGGTTACGCGCGGAGAATGACATCCGGTGGTACAACGCCCTTGATTCCGCCGCGGCCGACCAAATTGAGCAAGCCATTGCGCAGTGCTAGACAACATTTTGTTCGAGGCAGACAGTGTGCTGAGCGATTCGCTGTGGGCGGGCACAGTGGGTCACTCATGACACTGGTGCAGCTGCGTATTGAATCAAAGGCAAGTTCGACGGGAACATCGCTGTGCTAAACTGCGGCATCGCAGCGGTTACCGGATGGTGCCCGTCGGCTGTCGTGCAGCTGCAGGGAAGCGGCATTCGTCGGCAAAGCTCAACCAAAGAATTCGAAGGCATAACAAGGAGATAAATGATGGCCAGAGGGCAATCATTACAGGATCCGTTCCTGAACACATTGCGCAAGGAGCGCGTCCCGGTCTCCATTTACCTGGTGAACGGCATCAAACTGCAAGGTCAGATCGACTCGTTCGATCAGTTCGTCGTCTTGCTGAAGAACAGCGTCAGCCAGATGGTCTACAAACACGCGATTTCCACAGTCGTTCCGGCGCGGGCCATCCGTTTGCCGACGAGCGAAGAAGAAGGCGCGGAGTCGGCTGTCACAACCGAGTGATGACCATGTCTGCGTGGGAGTTCGTTGTTGTTTGAAAGACCCCGCAGCGGCGAACGTGCGCTCCTGGTCCGGATCGGACTGGGAGGTCCTCCCGGTAACGATGAACTGAGCGAGTTCGAGGCGCTGGCGCGTTCCGCCGGCGCCGAAGTCCTTGCGCTGATCACCGGCACCCGCAAGGTGCCGGATCCACGCCTGTACATCGGCAGCGGCAAAGCCGACGAGATCCGCACCAGCGTCAAGCAGCTGGGGGCGGACCTGGTGGTTTTCGACCACGCCTTGTCGCCCAGCCAGGAGCGCAATCTCGAAAGACTGTTCGAGTGTCGCGTCCTGGACCGGACTGGGTTGATCCTGGACATTTTCGCGCAACGGGCGCGCAGCTTCGAAGGCCAACTGCAGGTCGAGCTGGCGCAGCTCAAACACATCGCCACGCGATTGGTGCGAGGCTGGACCCACCTTGAGCGTCAGAAGGGCGGTATCGGCCTGCGCGGTCCTGGCGAAACCCAGCTGGAAACCGACCGCCGACTGCTTGCCGCGCGCATTCGTACTTTGAATTCGCGGCTCGATAAGGTGCTCACGCAGCGCGCGACCACCCGGCGCGAGCGCAAGCGGGCTGAAATCCCGACGGTCGCCTTGGTGGGTTACACCAATGCGGGCAAGTCCACTCTATTTAATAGGCTGACCGGCGCGGGCGCTTATGCTGCCGATCAGTTGTTCGCAACGCTCGATCCCACCGTGCGCCGCCTGGAATTGCCGGATGCGCGCTATGCCTTGCTCGCCGATACAGTCGGTTTCGTCCGCGATCTGCCGCATGAACTGGTGGCGGCGTTTCGCTCCACGCTGCAGGAAGCGCGGGAGTCCACGCTGTTGCTGCATGTCATCGACGCGGCCGATCCGAATCGCAGCGAGCGCATCGCCCAGGTCAACCAGGTGTTGAGCGAGGTCGGCGCGGGCGATCTGCCGCAGATCGAGATCTTCAACAAAGCGGACCTGGTGGGTGAGCCGGCGCAAGTGGAACGCGCCGAGGATGGCTCGGTACGACGAGTGTGGCTGTCCGCCCAGACGGGCGAGGGCACGGACCTGTTGATCGCGGCCATCGGGGAATTCCTCGGGCCCGAGCTGGTTCACCGGCACATCGTGCTCAAGCCGGAAGCGGGTCGGGCCCGGGCCCGGTTCTTTGCGGCCGGCGCGGTGCTGGCCGAGCAAGCATTGCCCAGTGGCGCGGTGGACCTCGAAGTGTCCATGCCGCGTCGGGCGTTCGAGCATCTGTGCCGGTCCGAAGGGCTGGCCGAAGCGCTCGCAGACAGCTAAAGGGACGGTAAAGCTTGTGCCGGTGGGGAGCGGTTCCTAAAATCGGCCGTTTGGAGTTCGGCGAGCCTTGCCGGTCCCACGGGCGCGACGAGCGCTGGTATTCCCATTTTCTTGGCCTCAAGACACATAAAGTCATCCAACATGGCGTGGAACGAACCCGGCGGTAATTCCGGCGGCAAACGCAACAACCCCTGGGGAAGCGGCAACAAGCCCGAGCAGGGACCGCCCGATCTCGACGAAGTCCTGCGCAATCTGCAGCGTCGTCTGGCCGGTCTGTTCGGCGGGGGCGGCGGCGGCAATCGCACCGTCGGCGCCGGCGGCCCGGGCCGTGGTTTCGGCATCGGCACCATTGCGCTGGTGCTGGCGGCGATCTGGTTGTTCAGCGGCCTGTACACGGTGGACGCCGCCGAGCGCGGCATCATCCTGCGCTTCGGCAAACACGTCGCCACCACCGAGCCGGGCCTGCGCTGGCATCTGCCCTGGCCGATCGAGACCAAGCAGATCGTCAACATCCAGAGCATCGAGAGCTTCAGCGAACAGACGCGCATGCTCACGGCCGACGAGAACATGGTCGATATCAACCTGGAAGTGCAGTTCCGCCGCGCCAATCCGCTGGACTACGCCTTCAATGTGACTCGTCCCGAGGACACGCTGAAAGAAGTCAGCGAAAGCGCCATCCGCGAGATCATCGGCCGCAGCAAGCTGGACTCGGTGCTCGAGTCGGGTCGTCAGGAAATCGTGGCCCGGACCAAGGATCTGATCCAGCGCACGCTGGAGGCCTACAAGGTCGGCCTGGAAGTCACCGCCGTCAACCTGCAGGACGTGAAGGTGCCGAACGAAGTGGCGCCGGCCCAGCAGGATGCGATCAAGGCTCGCGAAGACCGTGATCGTCTGTCGCTCGCCGCGCAGGCGTATTCGAACGACCTGATTCCGCGCGCTCGAGGCGCCGCAGTTCGTCAAGTGCAGGAGGCGCAGGCTTATCGCGCTCGCAAGATCGCCAACGCCGAGGGTGAAGCGAATCGCTTCCTCGCGCTGCTCGATGAATACGAGCAGGCGCCGGGCGTCACGCGCGAACGTTTGTATCTCGAAACGATCGAGCGCGTGCTGGCCTCCAGCAAAAAGGTCGTGCTCGATACCCAGAACGGCAGCGGCAATCTGATCTATCTGCCCATCGACAAGCTGCTCGAACAGAGCCGGCGTGTGCCGCGCGTCGCGACCAGCGAGCCGAGCATGACTGTGGAAAGCGCCGACCACCCTGATTCGACGACCGTCACCGGCGATCGCCGCACGCGAGGAACCCGCTAATGGCCAGCCGCGGATTTCTAGTTCTCATCCTGGCGGCGGTCGTGGCCTTCACGCTCGCCATGTCGACCTTCACCGTGCGCGAGACCGAGCTTGCGATCAAGTTCCGGTTCGGCGAAATCGTGCGCGCCGATTACGCCCCGGGCCTGCATTTCATGGTCCCGATGGTCAACAACATCCGTAAGTTCGAGCGTCGCATCGTCACCAAGAACTATCCGTCCGAGCAGTTCCTGACCAGCGAAGGCAAGATCCTGCGCATCGACTTCTACATCAAGTGGCGCATCTCCGATGTCGGCACCTATTACCAGGCGACCGGCGGTGACATCGAAGTGGCAGCGGGTCGTCTGGGCAGCATCGTGAAGGACGGCATCAAGGGCACGATCGCCCGTCGCACCATTCAACAGGTGGTGGCGGCCGAGCGCGCCGAGTTCACCGGCGAGATCCTGAAGCTGGCCGAAGACAGCACCAAGGGACTCGGTCTGCAGCTGGTGGACGTGCGCGTGAAAAAGATCGATCTGCCCGAGGAAGTGAGCGAATCGGTGTTCAGCCGCATGCGCCAGGACTTCGATCGCCAGGCCAAGCGGCTGCGCGCCGAGGGCGAGGAGAACGCGGAGAAGCTGCGTTCGGAAGCCGATCGTCAGCGCACCGAAATCCTGGCCGAGGCCTATCGCGAGTCGGAAATCATCCGCGGTGAAGGCGACGCGAAATCGGCCGATATCTATGCGCGCGCCTACAGTCGCAATGCCGAGTTCTACTCGTTCCATCGCAGTCTGCAGGCCTATCGGGAAGCCATCGGCACCGACAACGACGTGCTGGTGATCTCCCCGGACAGCGAGTTCTTCAAGTACCTGAATCGCGCAAACCGGCGCTGACGCCGCCGTGGACTGGTCGGATCTGCTCGCGGCGGTGGCGCTGTACTTCGTGCTGGAAGGCGTGATGCCATTTCTGAATCCGCAATGGCTCAAGCGCATGATGACGGCGCTGGCCGCGAGCCCCGACTGGTACTTGCGCGCGTGGGGTCTGCTCAGCATGAGCATCGGCGTGGGATTGCTGTACTTCGTGCGCGCCTAGCAATTTTTCTTTCCGAGCCGAGTTCGTAATGAGTAGCCATCGCAATGTTGTCGTCATCGGCGCCCAGTGGGGCGATGAGGGCAAGGGCAAGATCGTCGATTTGCTGACCAACCGGGTCGCCGGGGTGGTGAGGTTCCAGGGCGGTCACAACGCCGGCCACACGCTGGTGATCAACGGCCGCAAGACCATCCTGCGCCTGATCCCCTCGGGCATCCTGCACGACTCGGTCACTTGCTTCATCGGCAACGGCGTAGTGCTCTCGCCCAAGGCGCTGTTCGATGAAATGGCGGAGCTGCAACAGGCCGGCATCGATGTGCCAAAACGTTTGCGCATCTCCGAGGCGTGTCCACTGATCCTGCCGTATCACATCGCGCTCGATAAGGCGCGCGAGGAAGCGGCCGGCGCTGCGAAGATCGGTACCACCGGGCGCGGCATCGGTCCGGCGTACGAGGACAAGGTGGCTCGTCGCGCCATCCGCGTGCAGGACTTGTTCGCCCGTGAGCGCTTCGCCGCCAAGCTCGGTGAAGTGCTCGATTATCACAACTTCGTGCTGCGCAATTACTTCAAGGCGCCGGTCATCGATTTCCAACAGACCTTGGACGAAGCACTGGCGTTGGCCGAGCGCTTGCAGCCCATGGTCGCCGACGTTTCCGGTGAAGTGAACGCGCTGATTCGCGCTGGCAAGTCGCTGCTGTTCGAAGGCGCGCAGGCAGCGTTGCTCGACATCGATCACGGCACGTATCCATTCGTGACTTCCAGCAACTGCATCGCCGGCCAGGCCAGCGCCGGTGTAGGCGTCGGCCCGCAACAATTGCACTACGTGCTCGGCGTGGCGAAAGCCTATGCGACGCGCGTTGGCAGCGGTCCGTTCCCCACCGAGCTCGACGATGAAGTCGGCGAACACCTGCGCGTGAAGGGCAACGAATACGGCTCTGTCACCGGGCGCCCGCGACGCTGCGGCTGGTTCGACGCTGCGAGCCTGCGGCGCGCTGTCGAGATCAATGGCATCTCGGGCCTGTGCATCACCAAGCTGGACGTGCTCGACGGTCTGGACACGGTGCGCGTTGCGGTCGGTTACAAAGTTCGTGGCGAGCGCCGCGATCTGCTGCCCGTCGGCGCCGAAGCATTGTCGATCTGCGCGCCGATCTACGAAGAGCATCCCGGTTGGAAAGAAAGCACCGCCGGCGTGAAGAGCTTCGATGAGCTGCCCAAGAATGCACAGTCCTACCTGCGCCGCCTCGAAGTGCTGGCGGGCGCGCCCATCGCGATCATTTCGACCGGCCCGGATCGGCTCGAGACCATCGTGATGAAGCATCCCTTCGACTAACCAGCGCACCGGGCGCCGACCGTCAGTCGGCGCTCATCCCTTGTAAGAAACAAACGCATGCAGGCCACGTTGCCGGCATGCCTTGCACGCCCCGCAGCAGCGCAGCGCGTGCGCTCGTGAAATGCCCGTGACGACTCTCCTGCGCGCGGAACTCCGGATGCCATGAGGAATTGATTTCGCACGCCAGCGCGCAATTCGCTGCATTCCCCTCGATTGCCATCGCCCTCTTAAGCAGCGCGCGTGCTGACGCGTACCGGTTTCCGATGCTTAGGAGATGAAGAAATGGCTTACAGCAATTACCGAAGTGACTGGAATCGCGACAGCCAGGAGCGCGGACGCTCCGGCCCTCGCGATGAGCGCGAGCAGCGGCAGTTCTCACATCGCGATCATGACGAGGAAGAGTTGCGCCGCTCTCGTGAATCGATGCGGCGTGATTACTACGGCAACGAATTGGGTGGTCGCGGTCGTGGCGGTTACGGTGGCCGCGATCAGGAAGATCTGGGTCCGCGCTACGGTCGTGAATTCAACCGCGGCTATGGTCAGGGCGACTACGATCAGTATTACGGCGACTATGGCCAGGGTGGCAGCATGGGCGGGCGCTCCAGCCAGAGCGCTTACGGTCGCGGCCGCGAACATCTAGGCGGCGAAGCAGGGCGCCACTGGGGCAATGAAGAAGGCGGCTGGGAAGGTCGCGAGAACGAGCAATGGCGCAATCGCGATGTGCACGGTCAATACGATCGCGACGCCAACTACGGCGGCTTCAGCAGCAGCGGCACGGGTAACTATCAGGGTTACGGCGGCAGCGGCGGCAGCTATCAAGGCGGTCGAGGTCGTTCCCAGGGCGGTCGCAGCTGGGGCTACCAGGGCAGCCAGGGTTACACCGGCGGCGGCTCTCAATTCGGTGAAGACCAGGGCGGCAGCTATCAAGGTGGACAGGGTCGCTGGGGCGAGGCAGGCACGCAGTACAGCGCCAGCGAATACGGCGGACATGAGCAGGGGCGCTACGGACAGCGCGGCGACTACGGGTATGGCGGCTCCGAGCGTTCGCGTCAGGGGCAGGGCTTCGGCCAGGGTCGTAATCCGAGCGACTACCGGCCAGGACAAGGCGGCTATGGTCAAGGCGGATTCGGCCAGCGCGGCTACAGCCAGGGTGGTCATAGCCAGAGCAGCGCCGGTCGACCCAGCGGCGGCCGCGCGTACGGCGAGTACAGCGGCACACCGAGCGGCTACTTCGGCGAAGATCAGCGTCGCGGCGGCCAGGGCCGCAGCGAATGGGGTTCGCAAGGACAAGAGCAGCAATCCGGCCTGTTCCGTGGCCGCGGTCCGAAAGGCTACAAACGTTCCGACGATCGCATTCGCGAAGAGGTGTGCGATTGCCTCACCGATGACGATGAGCTCGACGCGAGCAACATCGATGTGAGTGTGAAGGACGGGGAAGTCACATTGAGTGGCTTTGTCACTTCGCGCGAAGACAAGCGTCGCGCCGAAATGCTCGCCGAACGCCTGTCCGGAGTGAAGGAGGTTCAGAACAGCATTCGCGTGCAGGATCAGCAGCGCATGCAGACGGGCGCTCAGAGTGGTGGTCAGGGCGGCGCTCAGGCCGGGTCTCAGAGTGGAAGCCAGAGCGGGGCTCAGGCGGGCACGTCGAGCTCGCAGTCGGGAACGACCACCGGTCGAGGAGACAAAGGCGACAAAGGCAAGGAGTCCAACGTTCAGCATTGACGCTGATCGCAGACGCCGTCTCACCTCGAGGAACAGTCTGTCGAAGCGCTGCGGCGCTTCGGCAGACTTCGCTCACATCTGCCTCGAAACTCAGCAAAAGTCTTAGCAGCGAAGCGTCGACCGGTTCACGTATTGCGCTCGCTGCGCACCCTAAAGTGCCGCTCAGGCATTCAGGGTTATGTCACCAGCATGAGCGATTCGTCCCCGTCGGGCGGACCGGCCGCATCCAAAATTCGCGGCGGCGTTTTTTACCTCTACCAGCATCTTTGGGCGCAATCGCAGGGCCGCCGCCGGCAGTTGCTCGGCGCCGTCGTGCTGCTGCTGACAGCTCAATGCGTGTTGTTGATCGTGCCGTATTTCGCGGGGCGCGCCATCAACACTCTGCAAGCGGACGGCGCCGCAGGGCTCGGCTCCGCTGGCCTGTGGCTGTCGCTGGTCGTGGTGGCGACGGCGATCAGCTGGCTGTTTCATGGTCCCGGTCGATTGCTCGAACGTAATGTCGCACTGGAGATCCGGCGACGCATCTCCGGCGGCCTGTTCGATCGGCTGCTGTCGCTGCCCTTGTCATGGCACGAGGCGAATCATTCCGGCGTGACGACGCATCGCTTGCAGCAGAGCAGTTCGGCGCTCTCCGCTTTCACCCAGAGCCAGTTCATCTACTTGAGCAGCGCGGTGCGTCTGGTGGGGCCCATCGTGGCGCTGTGGTTGCTGCAGCCGATCGTCGGCATGAGCGCCATCGTCGGCTTCGTGATCATCTGTGTTTCGGTAGTCACCTTCGATCGAGCGATGATTCGTCTTGCTCATCGTGAGAACGACGCCGAGCGTCGTTACAACGCGGCGCTGCTCGATGCGCTCGGTAACATCACGAGCGTGTTCGCGCTCCGACAAACGCGCGCCATCACCGAGTTGCTGCAGCGACGACTGGAGGCCGTGTTCGCGCCGCTGCGTCGTTCTATCGTGCTGAACGAAGCGAAGTGGTGCACCGTCGACGTTTGCAGCAAGGCGCTCAGCTGCAGTCTCGTCGCGCTGTTCGCCTGGCTTGCGGTTCGCCACACGAGCACCGGCATTGGCCAGACCACCATCATGCTCGGCAGCCTGTACATGGTTTGGGAATATGCGTCGCAGGCGGGCGGCGTGATCTCTGCGTTCGCCTCGCATTTCCAAACATTCGCACGGCAGCACGCGGACTTTGCGAGTGCCGACACGATTCGCGACGCCGAGCTGAAGGCGCCGGAGCCGATGAGCCCCGAGCTGTTGCAGCCGAGCTCTGCGGATTCGGAGTACTACATGGTGCGCGATCTGGTGTTCAGTCACCCGGGCGCACGCAGCGAGCGACCGACTCTGAACGGTGTGTCGCTCTCGCTGCAGCAGGGGCGTCGTTACGCGCTGATCGGCGGCAGCGGCTCGGGCAAGAGCACATTGCTACGCGTGCTGTCCGGCCTGTATGAAGCGGATCGGATCGCCGTCGATCGACGCAACGGACCTGCGCTCGTGACGCCTTCCGCGGTGGCTCAGATGTTACGCGCCAACGCGACGCTCGTTCCGCAAGACGCTGAGGTGCTGGAGGGAACGCTGGCGGAGAACCTCGCGCTGTGTGCGACTCATGCGGGCGCGCCGACCGAGCAACGATATTCCGAGGCGATGAACATTGCCTGTGTCAGCGACTTCGTGCCGGCCGATGCCAGCGGCCTGAACACGGCGGTCGTCGAACGCGGCGCGAATTGGTCCGGCGGTCAACGCGCTCGCATCGCGCTCGCCAGAGGCGTGCTGGCGGCGGCCGACAGCAACCTGGTGTTGTTCGATGAGCCGACCGCGAGCCTGGATTCGCGCACCGAGGCGCGCGTCTATGACAATCTGTTCGCGGCCTTGCCGAACTCCTGCATTGTCTCGTCCATTCATCGGCTGCATCTGTTGGAGCGCTTCGATGAAGTCATCGTGATGCACGAGGGCCGCGTGGTGGCGCAAGGCCCGGCGCCGTTGCTGGCGGCGACCTCGCCAGACTTCCGTCAGCTGCTCGCGATGTATCGTCAGGACGATCGCAGTCAGCAGAGCCGGATCGAAGGCGCGCCGGCGGCCCAGGCTTCAGCGGCTGCTTGAAGCGGCGGGCCTGGTCTTTAACCAGGCCCGCAGCACTTCGGCGACGCTCCACGCCTGGGCGACGCAGCCGCCCGGTGCGAACGGTTCTTCGGCATCGAAGATCTCGCTGATGCTGCCCACCCCCGCGTCGTGCAGATGATCTGGAAAGGCTTCCAGCAGCCCCCGAGCGCCGGCGGGATCCGGATACACGCGCAGGTAGGCGTCGACGTAATGACCGATCAGCCATGGCCACACCGTGCCCTGGTGATAAGCCGCATCGCGCGCTCGCAAGTTGCCCCGATAATGCGATTTGTAATCGGGATGATCGGCGCTCAACGTGCGCAGCCCATAGGCGGTCAGCAGCTTGTCTCTGACCACGTCCACCACTTGTTTCCAATGTCGCTGGTAGAGCACCGGATGCTGCAGCGAGAGGGTGAAGATCTGATTGGGGCGGATCGCGTCGTCATCGCCGTCCGGGCCGTCGATCACGTCATAGAGACAGCCGCGCTGCTCGTTCCAATAGCGCTGATTGAACGAATCGCGCACTTGGGCGGCCAGCGTTTGATATTGCTCGTGCGGCTGGCGCAGCTCGCTCGCCCAGTGCGCCATCAACTGTAACGCGTTGTGCCATAGCGCCTGGATCTCGACCGGCTTGCCGCGCCGGGGCGTGACGACCCAACCGTCGACCTTGGCGTCCATCCAGGTCAACTGGTAACCCTCCGCGGCTGCGGAGATCAAGCCGTCTGTCGGATCGACGCGAATATTGAAATGCGTGCCCTTCAGATGTTGCTGGATGATGGACTGAAGCACTGGAAACAGATTTCTGACCAGCGCACGGTCGGCGGTTTTTTCCACGTAGCGTGAGATCGCATGGAAATACCAGAGCGTGGCGTCCACCGTGTGATATAGCGCCTGGCGCTCGCCCTCCGGGAACAGATTGGGCAGCAGTCCGTCCTTCACGTAATGCGAGAAGGTGGTCAGAATCGCGCCCGCCTCGCGATAGCGCCCGGTGGCGAGCGTCAAGCCTTCGAGGCTGATCATGGTGTCGCGACCCCAGTCACCGAACCAGTGATAACCGGCGTACACGCTGCGCAACTCGCTGCCGCTTGCCTGGGCCAGCACGCTTTCATCCAGCCGACTGCCCGGCAGCACGATGAACTGATCGGCGGCCATCGCCAGTTGCGCGGCCACCGGATCGTCCTGCACGGCCGGGGCCAGGCTCAGCAGATGTTTCAGGCGCTGACGCTCGGCGTCGAATACCGCGGTCGCATCGAACTCCAGATGCTCCCAGGCATGGGTCGAGGCGACGAACACAGCCGGCTGATCGGGCCGCAGACGGGCCAGCAGGTAACCGGGGCTGAAGGCGCTTTCGAATTCCGGATCGCCGCGATCGCGCTCGATGCGATACATGAAATTGCTCTCTTCGAGCTCCTCGGTGACGAACGCGGTCGGCCCCGGGCGCAATAGAAATCGCAGCACGATATCGGAATCGCTGTGGCAGACCTCGTGTCGCCCACGCCGCACCTCCAGGATGAACATCCCCGGCTCGCCGAGCGGCGACTCATCGTGCCGCCGAAAAGAAACATAGGGCCGCACCTGCAGGTCGAGCGCCTCGCCTTTCAGGAGCCGGTATTGCACGCACACGGTGTTCTGGTTGTGAACCATGGCGATCGACTTTTCGAACACCACGCCCTCGTGCTCGAAGGTCCACACGGCGATGCGATGATCCAGACGGAACTCGCGAAGAAACAAATGCGACTCGCCGACGAAGTGCTCGGCCTCGTACTCGGCGCCGCCCAGATGCATCTCGCGCCCGTTGATCGTGACGCACTCGTCGCACCGGGAGATCAGAATGTGCCGGCCTTTGGGGGAGGCCAGATTGGGAACGAACAGGCCGTGATACTTGCGTGCCGGAATGCCGGCCAGCGTGCCGGAGGAGTAGCCGCCCAGTCCGTTGGTGAGCAGCCATTCGCGGCTGCGCAGGAAGGTGGGATCGCTGCTGCGATCCCAGCTCAGAACGATCTGTCGATCGTGAATCATGCAGGTACCTCGGGAGTGACAATCCGTGGCGTCGCTGCCAACAACACCGCGCATTGCGCTTGAATGCGCCAGGCGCCGCGTCCGTGATCGGCCACCGGGTCGAACGATCCCAATCCTCCATACTCGGGCGCTTCGCTATGCCACAGGACCTGCCAGCCATTGCCGGGCGGCGGAGCGAGCAGCGGCTCGGCGATCGAGGCGGACGGTGTCTCCGCCTCCAGATTGACGATCAGCAGTCGATCGCCGTGATTCGCATCGAACCAGCGCAGCGCGAAGCTGTGTTCGCTCAACGTCGCGCCGTCGATGGCGCTTGCGTCCTGTCGCGAGATGACCGGATCGTGGGCGCGCAAACGCAGGAGGTCACGATGCAGTTCCAGCATGGCGCGATTGCGCTCGCGCTCCGACCAGTCGAGCTTGGAGTCTAGGAAAGTGCGCTGCGCGCTGGGATCCGGAATCAACGCCTGCAATCGCGCATCCGCGTAGCTCTGAAACTGACCGACGAACTCGCGTCGGCCGCTATGCACCTGTTGCGCAAGTTTTTCGGTGTGGTCGGCGAAGAACGTAAATCCAGTCGAAGCGCCGAACTCCTGTCCCATGAACAGCATCGGCGTCTGTGGCGCGAGCAATGTCAGCGCCGCCATCGCGCGATACTTCGGCGGGGCGCAACTGGCATGGATGCGCACGCCCGTTGCAGTGTTGCCGACCTGATCGTGATTCTGCAGAAACACGATACACGCGCATGCGCCACGATCGCGCAGTGGCGAGCCGCGCGCTTTTTTCTGCCACTCGTACCATTGCCCCTGATACAAGAAACCGCGGCGAACGCACGATATGAATTCCTGCGCGCGCCCGGTGTAATCGTGAAAGTAACCATCGCGAACGCCGGTCAGCGCCACGCGGGCGCTGTGATGGAAGTCGTCGTTCCACATCGCATCGAAGCCGAAGCCGCCCGCGGCGACGGGCAGCAGTTGCTCGCCGCATTGGGGCTCGTTCTCGGCGACGATGATGATTCGGCGGGGCTGCGCGGCCGCCCGCGCGCGCTGCGTGAGTTCCGCTAGAACGTGAGTCTTGCTGGCGTCGAAGATGGATTGCGTGGCGTCGATGCGAAAGCCGTCGAGATGAAACTCTCGCACCCAGTAACAAGCATTGCCGATGATGAAGTCCCGCACCCCGGCGTTGTGCTCGCCGTCGAAGTTGAACGGCTCGCCCCAGTCGGTGCGATAGCGCTTGCTGAAATAATGCGGGCTGAAGCAGTGCAGATAGTTTCCGTCCGGGCCGACGTGGTTGTAGACCACATCCAGAATGACGGCGAGGCCCAGCGCGTGCGCGCGATCGACGAATCGCTTCAGCGCTTCATGATCGCCATACATATGATACGGCGCGTAGAACTGCACGCCGTCATAGCCCCAGTTCCAGCGTCCGGGGCATTCGGCCACCGGCATGATCTCCAGCACGGTGACGCCCAGCTCGCGCAGGTGCTCGAGCTTGCTCGCGGCCGCATCGAATGTGCCTTCGGGCGTGAACGTGCCGATGTGCAATTCATAAATGACTTGCCGCTCGATCTCCACGCCGCGCCAGTTCGCATCGGTCCAGCCAAATGCGCTCGGATCGACCAGCATGGACGGGCCATGCACGCCTTGCGGCTGAAACCGAGAACACGGATCGGGCCACGGCCCGGTGTCATCGACCCGATATTTGTACAGCCGGGCAGCGGTGGCCGAGCTACCGGAAAAATAACCACTCGAATCTCGAGTCAGCGACAGCGGCTTGCCATCGCCGTCTTCGAACGCCACTTCGACATGGTTGGCCTCCGGCGCCCACACGCGAAAGCGCGCAACGCCGTCCAGAAAAACTGCACCTAGCAGTTCAGGATGCGGTGACAGCGACATGTGAACCTTCGGAGCACAGCGGTGAATGACAGCAATGCGGCGAGCACATGCAGTCAAGCGCCGGGCCGCACCCGGGGTTCCGTCGCGAATGCCGCTTACCCGGATGGGGTTTACGGCAGCGATCGGTTAGTATGGCCGTCTTGAAAGCCGCACCGACCGATCCGTTGTTGTTCTTCTCGGCGGGTCGGGTGGCTGAAAGATGGTGCCCAGGAGAGGACTCGAACCTCCACGGATCGCTCCACTGGTACCTGAAACCAGCGCGTCTACCAGTTCCGCCACCTGGGCAAGGAAGGGAACGCGGGGCAGCCCCCGCAAGAGGCGCGCAATGTACCGATGACATTTAGGGCTGTCAATGACAAGCCGCCCTATCCCAGACGAATTTTTCCGATCCCTATTTCAACTCTCATGAAGCTAAGAAAAAAAACCCGAAAACCCAAAAAACCCTCGACTCGCCCGGCCACTCGGGCCGCCCACCGACCCCGAGCCTCCGGCAATCAACCGGCGATCCCTCAGGTCCTGCAGGCCGCCGGGCGCCCCTTGGATTTCGACGAACTGGCGCAGCGCGCCCAGCGCAGCGGCGCCTCGGCCCGCAAACGACTGACCAAGGAGCTCGAAGAGCTGCTCCAGTCGGGCGCCATCATCCGCAACCGACGCGATGAATACTGCCTGCGCGAGCGGCTGTCGCTCATCGTGGGAACGGTGAACGCGCACAAAGACGGGCATGGCTTTCTGCTGCCCGAAGATCGCTCGGCGCCGATCTATCTCGCGCCACGACAGATGCAGGAAACCATGCATGGCGACCGCCTCGCCGTGCGGCTCAGCGGCGTCGATCACCGCGGCCGGCCTGAAGGGGTGATCGTCGAAGTCCTGGAGCGCAACACCAAGGAGATCGTCGGCCGGCTGTACGATGAATCCAGCATTTGTTTCGTCGTGCCCGACAACCCGCGCATCGGCCATCGCGTGCTCGTGCCCCGCCAGCATTTGAATGGCGCGCGGCCCGGCCAGGTCGTGCTGGTCAAGTTGGTGGAGCAGCCTTCGAAGACGGCGCAGCCATTGGGTCACATCACGCGCGTGCTCGGTGAGCATGCGGCGCCCGGCATGGAGACCGATATCGCGATCCATTCGCACGGTCTGCCGTTTGAATTTCCTCCCGAGGTGATTGCCGAGGCTGAAGCGTTTGGCAGCTCGGTGCCCGCCGCGGCTAAGCGTGGGCGAGAGGATTTGCGCGAACTGCCGTTGGTCACCATCGACGGCGAGGATGCTCGCGATTTCGACGACGCCGTGTATTGCGAGCCGTTACGCGGCGGCAGCTGGCGCTTGCTGGTCGCGATCGCCGATGTCGCAAGCTACGTCGAGCAGAATCGTGCGCTGGATCGTGAAGCGCAGCTGCGTGGCACCTCCGTGTACTTCCCCAATCGTGTGCTGCCGATGTTGCCCGAAGCGCTGTCCAACGGGTTGTGTTCGCTCAATCCTCACGTCGACCGGTTGTGCATGGTTTGTGAGATGCGCGTGAATGCCGAAGGCAAAGTCACCCGTGCGCAGTTCTTCGAAGGTTTGATGCGATCGGCGGCGCGATTGACGTACACCAAGGTGGCGGCCTATCTGGCGAACCCGGCCGCCGTCCATGAGCCCGAAGTGACGGCGTTGGGCGCACAGCTGGACAGCCTGTACGGCGTGTTCAAAGCTTTGCACAAGCAGCGTCTGCAGCGCGGTGCGCTCGACTTCGATGCGCCGGAATTGAAAGTGAAGTTCGACGAGCAGGGTCGCATCGCGACTTTCGTGGAGTACACGCGCAACGACGCGCACCGTCTGATCGAAGAGTGCATGATCGCCGCGAACGTGCAGGCCGCGCGTTTTCTGAAGAAACATCGCATCCCGACGTTGTACCGCGTGCATGGCCAGCCCGAAGAGGATCGCCTGGAACAGCTGCGGCAGTTCCTGCAGGGCTTCAACATCCATCTGCCCACGGATCGCGAGCTGGAGCCCCACGATCTGAGCCAGGTATTGCAGCGCTCGGTGGGCCACGAAGAAGCGCACCTGATCCAGACCGTCGTGATCCGCTCGATGCCCCAGGCGGTGTACCAACCCGAGAACATCGGCCACTTCGGCCTGGCCTTGTCCGAGTATGCGCACTTCACGTCGCCGATCCGGCGCTACCCGGACTTGATGGTCCATCGCGGCATTCGTCACATCCTGCGCGGTGGCAATGCCGACACATTCCCATGGACCCCGGGCATCATGTCCACGCTGGGCCAGTCGTGCTCGCACACGGAGCGGCGCGCCGATGAAGCAACGCGCGATGCGATGTCCTGGTTGAAGTGCCAATTCATGCGCGACAAGATCGGCGAGGAATTCGACACCCTGGTCACCGGCGTGGTCGACTTCGGCCTGTTCGTGCAGATCAAGGGCATGCAGATCGACGGGCTCGTGCATGTCAGCGCGCTCGGCGCCGACTATTTTTCGAGAGACAAGACGGGCTATCGCATGGTGGGCGCTCGCAGCGGACGGATCTTCCGCCTGGGCGATCATTTGCGCGTGCGCTTGATCAACGTGGTCATCGATGAACGTAAAATCGACTTCGAGCTGGCCGAGGCGGGCGGCGGTCAACGCATGGTGCGCGGACCGTGGCAGCGTCGACGCGGCCCGCATCGAGGAAGACGATGAGCGAGACCACAGTCATTTTCGGGCTGCATGCCGTACGCACACTGCTGCGGCAACGGCCCGAGCGCGCGGCGCTGCTGATCCTGCAGAAAGGCAGGGAAGACGCGCGCATCAACGAGCTGGTGCAACTGGCTCAAAGCAAGTCGATCAAGACCGAGTGGCGCGATACGCGCGAGCTGGATCGACTCGCTGGCGACGAGCGCCATCAAGGCGCTTGCCTGCAGATTCGCAGCGTCGGGGCGCTGGGCGAGGGCGCGCTCGATGATTTGCTCGATGCGGCGACAACGCCGCCGCTATTGCTGGTCCTGGACGGGGTCCAGGATCCTCACAATCTCGGCGCCTGCCTGAGAACGGCGGACGCGGCCGGCGTAACGGCGGTCATCGTGCCGAAAGATCGAGCGGCGGGCTTGTCGGCTACAGTGAGAAAAGTGGCGTCGGGCGCGGCGGAGACAGTGCCGCTGATTCAAGTGACCAATCTCGCGCGCACGCTGCGCTGGTTGAAAGAACGAGAGGTCTGGATCGTCGGCACGGATGACCAGGCCGAGCATTCGCTCTATTCGAGCAAGCTCACCGGTCCGCTCGCGATCGTGCTTGGCGCGGAAGGCTCGGGGATGCGCCGCCTCACGCGGGAGAACTGCGACGCGCTGGTCAGCATTCCCATGAGCGGCGTGGTGGAAAGCTTGAATGTTTCCGTCGCCGCCGGCGTATTGCTCTACGAAGCGGTCCGCCAGCGCAGTTGAGTTACGAAGCCTTGCGCCTGTGAGCCGGCACATACAACCGGCTCATGGTCGCCAATGGATCGAACTTGCCGACGTTCTGGTCCTGCATCATCTCTGCGAACCGGTCGGCCGTCATGGCTGGGCTGCAGAAAAAACCCTGGTACTGATCGCAGCCGAGGCCGCGCAGGAATTGCAGTTGCTGCTCGGTCTCGACCCCTTCGGCGATCACCTTCAGTCGCAGACTGTGCGCCAGTGAAATGATGGCGTGCACGATGGCGGCGTCTTCGGGATTGGCCACCACGTCCTTGATGAAGCTGCGGTCGATCTTCAGCTTGTCGAGCGGGAAGCGGCGCAGATAGTTCAAGCTGGAATAACCGGTGCCGAAGTCGTCGATGGAAATGTGCACGCCCAGCCGGCTCAACTGTTCCAGAATCGCGGTCGACGTCGCGGCGTTGTGCATGACCGCGCTTTCGGTCAGCTCGATCTCCAGATAGGTCGGCTCGAGGTTGGCGTCTTCGAGCGCCGACTGCACGACGCTCACCAGATTCTTCTGGCGAAACTGCTGCGCCGACATGTTGATGGCCACGCGCACCGGCGCCACGTTGTTGACCTGCCACTGGCGCGCTTGCCGGCAGGCCTCGCGCAACACCCATTCACCGATCTGCAGGATCAGTCCGGTCTCTTCCGCCAGCGGGATGAAATCGCCCGGCGGCACCAGACCGCGCTCCGGATGACGCCAGCGGATCAACGCTTCGGTGCTGCTGATGCGACCGGTGGTGATATCCACTTTCGGCTGATAGTGCAGCTCGAGCTCGCCATTCACCAGCGCGCGCCGCAGCCCGTTCTCCATCTTCAGGCGCTGCTGCGCGAATGCGTTCATCGACGGCGTGAAGAACGAATAGGTGTTGCCGCCGATCTTCTTGGAGTGATACATCGCCGCGTCGGCATTCACCATCAGCTCATCGGCGCGGCTGCCGTCGTCCGGATACATGCTGATGCCGATGCTCGGCGCGGTGTGAATGTCCACACCGAGGATGTGGAACGGCTCGGCAAAGCATGCGACCAGGCGCTGGGCCAGGTGCTCGACATCCGCCTGGCTTTCGACCTCGCCGGCGATCAGCACGAACTCATCGCCGCCGGTGCGCGCCAGCGTATCGCTCTTGCGCAGCACGCCTCGCAAGCGGTCGGCCACTTCTTTCAACAGCTCATCGCCGCCGTGATGACCGAGCGAGTCGTTGATCAATTTGAAACGATCCAGATCGATCACCAGCACCGCGATTCGAGCCGGGTGTCGCTCGGCATAAGAGATGGCCTGCGACAAACGGTCGTCGAGCAGCAAACGGTTGGGCAGCTCGGTGAGCGAATCGTGAGTCGCCAGATGCTGCAGGCGTGCGTTCACATCCTGCAAGGCCACCGCATGCTGGCGCGAGCGCGATTCCAGATGCGAGTCGTACATCAGCAGGATCATCGTGATCAGCAGCACGCCGAGCGCGAACCCGCCGATCAGGATCGCCAGCCAGCCGCTGCTGGTGGCGGTCGCTCCCACGCAGTACGAGTTGGGCGCGAACTGCGAAGCGAACATGCCGGTGTAATGCATGCCGGCGATGGCCGCACCCATCACGACCGAGGCCAGGCTCCGTTGCAAACGAATGCGCCATGAAGCGCCGGCTCGCAGGCGGAAGAACAGCCACAGCGCGGCGAACGATGCCACGATCGCGATGACGATCGAAGCGATCAGCAGTTTCGGCTCATAGGTAATAAAGGGCACGATGCGGATCGCGCCCATGCCCGAGTAATGCATGGCCGCGATGCCCAGACCCATGATCACGGCGCCGCCGGCGAGCCGACCCCATCCGCCCACGTCGCGGCTGGCGATGTTCAGCGCGAAGCCCGACACCAGGATCGCAACCGCCAGCGAGGCGAGCGTCATCGGTACGTCGTAGGCGAGCGGGATGGGCAGCGAGAAGGCCAGCATGCCGATGAAGTGCATCGACCAGATGCCCACGCCCATAGCCAGCGCGCCGCCGGCCAGCCACAGTCGCATGTGCTCGCGCTGGGCCGTGGCCACTCTCGATGCGAGGTTCAGCGCCGTGTACGACACACACACCGCAACCACGAACGATAGCGTGACCAACCAGGGATTGTAGGAGCCGTTCACAATGTGACGTCCGTCATGTAATAGCCTGAGCGGCGAGGGAAAACGTCGCCGTTAGCTGTAGCGGCGGTTGCCGTTTCGTCTTGATGCAGCCCAGCACGAATTCAGTGGCCTGCTGGCAGCCGCAATAGGGCTAAACCCTAATACTTAACCGAAGCTGGCGGCCGCGAGCCCGTTCGGCAGGCCCATCCAGCCGTTGCGCTATACCGGGGGCTCGGCTAGTATCCGCGGCCCTGTTGCGCCCGGGTCCTTCCGAGCGCGGCGGTTCCTCTAACTCCTTGCCGCACCGACTCTCGACCGGGCGGCATCTCCACAAGGAGCAGCAATGCGACACTACGAGATCGTTTTTCTGGTGCACCCCGACCAGAGTGAACAGGTTCCGGCCATGCTGGAACGCTACAAGACCATGATCGCGGCCGGTAACGGCACCGTGCATCGCCTGGAAGACTGGGGCCGTCGGCAACTCACGTTCCCGATCGCCAAGGTCCACAAAGCCCACTACGTGCTGATGAACATCGAGGTCGACGGCAAGACGCTGGCCGAGCTCACCGGCGCGTTCCGCTTCAGCGATGCAGTGCTGCGCCACCTGGTCATCAAGATGGACAAGGCCGTCACCGAACCCTCGCCGATGGCGAAGGGCGAGGAGGAGCGCGACGAGCGCTTCTCGCGTGACGACGAGGAAGAAGGCGCTTCCGCGGCGTCTTGATGTTCCGCCATCCGTTCACCGATTCGAGGGTATAAGCCATGTCCCGTTTTTTCCGCCGCCGCAAGTTCTGCCGCTTCACTGCCGAAGGCATCGAGCAGATCGACTATAAGGATCTCGGCATCCTGAAGAGCTACATCACCGAGACCGGCAAGATCGTGCCGAGCCGCATCACCGGCACCAAGTCGCACTATCAGCGTCAGCTGGCGATTGCCGTGAAGCGCGCTCGCTACCTGGCGCTGCTGCCGTACACCGACCAGCACTAAAGAGTTCGCGTCCGACGCCTCGCCCCGGGGCATAACTGGGGCGGGCACATACATGCACCGTGCAATTGCTGTCTGGCTGACCGGGCATCCATGGCGCGCCGCCTTAGCGGCCACCGTGAGCGGAGCGCTTTCGCTTCAAATGCCCTTGCCGTTTCTGGTCGTTGCCGGCGCCATCGCGGTGCTGGTGGCGCTGCGCTTTGAAACGAGACACGCCGTGACCATGGCGGTCGCGGCGGGCGCCGCGGCGAGCTGGGTGGTGTTGTCGGTGGCGGTGGTGCCGCTCGGCTGGCTGCTGCTCGGCGTAGGCGCGCTGTTTTTCGGCCCGGTGCTGCTGGGCTCGCTGCTGAGGAAGACGGGTTCGCTGAATCTGACGTTCCAGGTCATGTTGCTGGGCGTCGCGGTGCTGCTGATCGGCGTGTTCGTCGTGCTGCCCGATCCGGTCGGCATCTGGCGCGAGCAGATCGAGCTGATCATGCCTACCATGGAGCGGGCTGGCTGGCAGATCCCGCCAGGTGAGCGCGACGTGATCCTTGCCGCCTGGGCCCGCAGCATGTGGGGCAGCATGGCGGCGCTGTCGCTGAGCGCGGTGTTCGGCGCGGTGTTGCTGGGCCGGTGGTGGCAGTCGCTGCTGGACAGCCCGGGTTCATTTGGTGCCGAGTACCGGCAGTTGCGTCTCGGGCTCGCGCTCGGCATCGCGGTGACAGTGCTGTTCATCGTGGCGCTGCTGAGCGACTCGGCGCTGGCGGCCTCGTTGGCCTGGGTGGCATTCGCCGCGCTGGTCTTTCAGGGGCTGGCGGCCGCGCATCGGAGCAAGGCGGTGGGACGGTTGAATCGGGGCTGGCTGGTCGGGATTTATGTATTGCTGATCGTGTTGCCGGTCGCCTCCGTCGTGATATTCATGCTCGCGGTGTGGGGCTTTTTGGATAATTGGCTGCGGCCACGGACGCAGCACGTTTAACTCAGGCCTCTTTTCATGAGGATAGGCTGATGGAAATCATTCTGATGCAGAAGGTTGCCAACCTCGGCAACATCGGTGACAAGGTCAAGGTGAAGGCCGGCTACGGCCGCAACTACCTGCTGCCCCAGGGCAAGGCCACGCTGGCCACCCCGGAGAACGTCGCCAAGTTCGAAGCGCGCCGCGCCGAATTCGAGAAGGCGGCCAAGGAAGAGATGGCCAGCGCCCAGGCGCGCGCCGCCAAGCTCGAAGGCTTCAAGCTGACGTTGACGGCCAAGGCCGGCGGCGAAGGCAAGCTGTTCGGCTCGGTGGGCAACAGCGACATCGTCGAGGCGCTGCGCAAGGCCGGTCACACGGTCGAGCGCGCCGAAGTGCGCATGCCGAACGGCCCGATCCGTCAGGCCGGCGAGCACACCGTGCAGCTGCACCTGCACACCGACGTGAACGTCGATCTGCCGGTCGTCATCGTCGGCGAAGAATAATCTTCACCGCCACCGATGGCCGAAGCCGATAACAAGGTTTCGTTCGCGGGCGCGCGTCGCGTCCGCGATAAAGCGGTGGATGACATTCGGGTCCCGCCTCACAACATCGAGGCGGAACAGGCGGTGCTCGGCGGCCTGATGCTGGACAACCGCGCCTGGGACCAGATCGCGGACCGCATCGTCGCCGACGATTTCTATCGCCGCGATCATCAGATCATCTTCGAGGCCATCGCCGAGCGCGGCGCGCTGGGCGAGCCTTCCGACGCCGTCACGCTGTCCGAGTGGCTGGAGCGTAAAGGTCTCACGGCGGATACCGGCGGCCTGCCTTATCTTGCGCAGCTGGTTCGTGACACGCCGAGCGCGGCCAACGTTCGCGCCTATGCCGACGCGGTTCGTGAGCGCTCGACGCTTCGTCAGCTGATCTCCGTTGGCGGCGAGATCGCCAACGGGGCTTACGATCCGCAAGGGCGCGACGCGGCCGAGATCCTCGACGAAGCCGAACGCCGCGTGTTCGAAATCGCCGAGAGCCGCAACAAGACCGGCTCGGGCTTCGTGCCGCTGCGAAACGAAGTCGGCAAGATCATCGATCTGATCGACACGCTGGCGCAAAACCCCGGCGCCATCACCGGTCTGTCCACCGGCTTCAAGAAGCTGGATGAAATGACCGCCGGCTTGCAGAAGGGCGATCTGATCATCGTCGCCGCGCGTCCTTCCATGGGTAAGACCACGTTCAGTCTGAACATGGCGGAGAACGCCGCCTTCGGCCCCAAGCAGGCCAAGGTGGGCGTGTTCAGTATGGAAATGGGCCGCGAGCAGCTGGCGTTTCGTATGGTGTCGTCCTTGGGCCGTGTCGATCAGACCAAGCTGCGCACCGGTCAGCTCGACGATGACGATTGGTCGCGCGTGCAGATGGCCATTTCGATGATGAAGTCGTCGAACATCTATATCGACGACACGCCGGCGTTGTCTCCCACCGAAGTGCGCGCCCGCGCGCGGCGTTTGAAACGCGAGCATGGGCTCGATCTGATCGTGGTCGACTACCTGCAGCTGATGCAGGTGCCCGGCAACAAAGAAAACCGCACCGCCGAGATTTCCGAGATCTCGCGCTCGTTGAAGGCGCTCGCCAAGGAGCTGTCGGTGCCGGTGATCGCGCTGTCGCAGCTCAATCGCAGCGTCGAGCAGCGCACCGACAAGCGGCCGGTGAGCTCGGACCTGCGTGAATCGGGCGCTATCGAGCAGGACGCGGACGTGATCATGATGATCTACCGTGAAGAAGTTTATAACCCCGATACGCCGCGCAAAGGCATCGCGGACATCATCATCACCAAACAACGTAACGGCCCGACCGGCGACGTCGAGCTGACCTTCCTCGGCAAGTTCACCAAGTTCGAGAACTACACGCCCGAGATGCCCTACGGCGACGGCCCGTTCTAATGGGCTCGGGATCGGGCATCCTGCCACGACCCTCGCGCGAGATGGCAACAGGCGTGACCTTTGCCACTCGCTCGCCGCCTGAGGCGGCGGGGTATATCCCTGTACCCAGGGGGTGATTGTGAGCTTTCCGGTTGCCACCATCGACGCCTCGGCGCTGCGGAACAATCTCGCAGTCGTGCGTCGGATGGCGCCTCGATCTCGGGTCATCGCCGTCGTCAAAGCGAACGGCTATGGCCACGGCATGATCCGCGTCGCTCGCGCGCTTGCCGATGCTGACGGGTTGGGCGTCGCGCGATTGGCTGACGCGGTAGCTTTGCGCGAGGCGGGCATCACACAGCGCATCCTTCTTCTCGAAGGCGTGTTCGGCGCCGAGCAGTTCGCGCTTGCCGCCAAGGAGCAATGTGAAATCGTCGTGCACTCCCCCGAACAGCTCGACGTTCTGGAGCAGTTCTCCGGCTCGCATCGCTTCGTCGTCTGGCTGAAGCTCAACAGCGGCATGAACCGGCTCGGCTTCCGCGTGTCCGATTTCGCCGCCGCCCACGCGCGGCTGCGGCGCTGCTCGTCGGTGAGTTTGATTCGCGTGATGACGCATCTGTCCTCTTCCGAGGAGCGCGATGATCCAGATTCTTGGTCGCCCCACTCGACTTCGGTCCAGCATGAGTCGGCTGCGGCAGATCGTGGCGCGCGCGCTCACGTCGCAGCGACGAGCCGCCGTGGCGAGATCACCGTAACTCAGTTGCAAATATTCGACGACGCGGTCGCGCCGCTTGGCCATGAGCGTAGCGTGGCCAATTCGGCCGCCGTCATCGCCTGGCCGGAGTCGCATCAGGATTGGGTGCGACCGGGGCTGATGCTCTATGGCATGTCTCCCATGCCCGGCAAAACCGCGGCCGATTTCGGGCTGCGCCCGGCGATGACTTTGTCGACTCAGTTGATCGCCATTCAAAACATCGGCGCCGGCGAATCCGTTGGCTACAACGGCATCTGGCGCGCTTCGCGCGCGTCTCGAATCGGCATCGCTGCCATCGGCTATGGCGACGGCTTCCCTCGCAGCACCCGCAACGGCGCTCCGGTGTTAGTGGCTGGCCGCGAGGCTTCGATCGCCGGCCGCGTATCCATGGATATGATCGGCATCGACGTCACCGACCTTCCCAATGCAAAGCCCGGCGACGAAGTGATCGTCTGGGGCTCCGGCCTGCCCGCCGAGCGC
Source organism: Steroidobacter gossypii (assembly GCF_016801985.1). Classification (GTDB taxonomy): domain Bacteria; phylum Pseudomonadota; class Gammaproteobacteria; order Steroidobacterales; family Steroidobacteraceae; genus Steroidobacter; species Steroidobacter gossypii. Next base: position 207,542 of record NZ_JAEVLS010000009.1, read on the forward strand.
CTGGCGCCTTACGCCGATACCACTTGCTATGAACTCGTCTGCCGCGTGACCTCTCGCGTACCGCTGCTCTGGCGGGAGTAGCCGCGCGAAGCGCGTCGCAAAGTGTTGGCGTCTCATCATCACACGGCCGTCGAAGGCGGTTAGCTACGCAATCGATGTAACAGTGCTCCGATCGCCATCCCTTGGTCATAAGATTCGCCGTCTCAGCGAGTCGGGCGGTGCGGTGATCGATGGTGTAGTGCCGGCGGGATGGTTCGTGTCGTCCGGCCTACATTGAGCGGCTCGCCATCCGCGTCTTCGACCTTCGGATCGATGCTGCAATCACACGCCAAGCGCCGGGCCCTTTCGCAGAAACGCTTGGCCCGTGTTCGAAGTTACAACGACCGGCTGCGCTGTCGCGCAGCGTCCACGTGAACTATGGCGTGGTGGCGATCGCCACCTTTGAGGGCGGCAGGTCCGTGGGCCAGAAACGTTTCTCAGTTGATTTAGATCGGCTGAGGGCCGCTCGAAAAGTATAGGAGGGTATCGGGCGGAGATCGGTGTGCTGGGATCAGGCGCAGGAACGATCTTATTCGGCGTGACTTTGCTGTCTAAGCACAGTCCAAGATAGGAGGAAAATGTTTCTCCGCTCCGCGCGCTTCGCGCGGGCGGCGGCGACCAGTCAATCCGCGTGCGCGCCTGCGTGTCTGCTTTCGGCAAGAGCTGCATTCGGCGAGGGCGCGAATGGATTGAGGTGCGTCCCAATCCTGAATCGTCGCCAAGCATCGACAAAACGAACTCCGCCGAATCGGCCGCTCAGAGATTTCGATCCTTCCTCGAAGCCAGAGCGAGTTTCTCAACGAGCCCGTCTGGGATCGGCCGGCTCGGCGAGAAGGTGATACCAGTCTTGGTAGCCTTGAGTCCGGCCGCGGCAATGTCGTCCGCATACGACTTGATGGCGGAAGGAGAGAGATAGAGGCCGCACTGCTTACTGAACGCCGCATAGCCCGCGATGATGGATTGTCCGATCCTGAAGCCCGGCATTTTATAGGCGATGACTTCTTCGGCGTCAGGCAGCGCCCGCGAAAGTTGGGAGCGCAATCGAACCAGCAGAGGGCGGAGGTCTTCAGGAGCCTTGGCAATGTAGGCGTCGTGATCAGCGAACATTGTTAGGTAAGACCTCCGCTGGCGTGATATGCAAGGCAAGCGCCCGCCATCCCAGTTTCAACCAGTTGGATGACTGAATCAAGCTGAGCAGAAGAAAGGTCCACATGGGCCAAACAGCCGCCCCGGACCTTCCCTTGTGCCAGGTGGAGTCAGACGATGTGAATCACTATCGCTGAGTTACTGATGTCCGCTTCGGGTCGGGACAAAAGTCAGTCAGCTCCCGGTCAGGAGCAGATAGTTGCAACGTGAGCTCGCGAGCGCCTTCCGAATCTGCAGTGGCGAATCCTTCGCGCCGTGTGGCGGCATGATCGCTCGACTCCTGCGCCACTATACGAGCGGCCGAACTTGTGCGATCGGCAATGGCTGTCGAGCACATGTTCGCAATGCGGCCAGGACCACCAGGGTTGGAGATCTATCGGAGCCTCAGCCGGCCGTTCGCCCTGTGGATCGGCAGGATTATACTGCCCAAGCTGTCCTGCGAGCCGGTGACAGGCATAGACGACTTACAGGAGATGCGCACAATGCTGGCGGACCGGATCCAGGAATGGGGCGAAGAGTT
>NZ_JAEVLS010000010.1 GCF_016801985.1 Steroidobacter gossypii
TTGCCTAGATCGATCCCCACTACGGTAATCTTGTTCATGGTCTGCTCCGCTTCCGATTGAGACGTAGGAATCCCAATCATTGGCCTTATCCGCCAAGTTGAGAAGCGGGGCGGACCATCCCATTAGCAGAAACGTCGAATGTTAAATGGCGCAGCCGTCCCTCGGATTGCACATCGACTGCCGCACGGCCGCGACTCGCTGGGATGGCGAGAGTTACGACCACGCAAGGGCGATCGAGTCGCTACTACACCGCTTGCGTAGCTGAGCTCGGGCGACCGAGGGGTGCGGGGCTTTCGACCGCCGCACCTTCTGGTCGTTGCGCAGTACTGCAAGCGATCTCCGATGGCTGCGCTTCAGCGACACACACTGCGCCGGGCGCTCGAACCTGGCGGCGGACTTACGACATGGGCTCCGGTTTCGGTGGCGGAGGATCTTCCGGCAACGGGATGAACTCCTGATCGTCGCCTACCGGCAGCTTGATCCGTCCCGCGCGCCAATCCGACTTGGCCTGCTCGATGCGCTCCTTGCTCGATGAAACGAAGTTCCACCAGATATGGCGCGGGCCGAGCGCCTCGCCACCGAGCAGCATCACGATGGCCGGCTCGATCGCAGTGATCGCAGGCATCGCGCCCGGCGACAGCACCGCCATCTGTCCCGTCTCATACTGCTCGCCATTGATGCGCACCGAACCTTTTGCGACATAGATGGCCCGTTCGCTGTAGCCGCCGCACACCTCGGTCGTGCGCCCGGCCGCCAGTTCGACATGCGCGTAGAACAGCGGCGAATGCGTCTGCACCGGGCTGGTCAATCCGTATGCAGAACCGGCGATCACCTTGACGCTCAAGCCCTGTTCCGAGTGTGAGGGCAAATCGGCCGCATCGAAATGCACGAAGCTCGGGGCCGTCTCCTCCTCGGATTCCGGCAGCGCGACCCACGCTTGGATGCCATGCAGAGGGCCACCGTGCTCGCGGATCGTATCGAAACGTTCCGAGTGGCTGATGCCGCTGCCGGCCGTCATCCAGTTGACCTCGCCGGGGCGAATCGTCTGATGAAAGCCGACGCTGTCCCGATGCACGATCTCGCCATCGTAGAGATAGGTGATGGTGGAGAGACCGATGTGAGGATGCGGCCTCACATCGGTTTTGCGCGACACATTGGCCGGGAAGTCCACCGGCCCCATGTGGTCGAAAAAGATAAACGGCCCAACCATGCGCCGCTTGGTCCAGGGCAGGACCCGGCCGACTTCGAAGCCGCCCAGGTCCTTGCGCCGCGATGGAATCATCAGCTCGATCATGACAGCCTCGCGCTCGTCGCTTTGAGATCGAACACTATCACTTCCGCACCCTGACCTTTACTCAGAGACAAGGACGGTGTGTCCGTCAGCGCGAGCGCGTCGCCGGCGTTGAGCACGTTGCCATTCGCCGTCACCGTGCCGCGCGCCACGTGCAAATACACCTGACGATCGGCAGCGATCGCGAGCTCGGCCTGCTCGTCACCGTCGAACAGCCCGGCATACACCTTCGCGTCCTGGTGGATGCGCACCGAGCCGTCGGCGCCATCGCGCGAAGCGATGAGGCGCAACTTGCCGCGCTTCTCCTCGGCCGGGAAGTTCTTCTGCTCGTAGCTCGGCTCCACGCCCCGCTGGTCCGGCTGGATCCAGATCTGCAGGAAATGCGCCGGCTTCTCGCTCGACGGATTGAACTCACTGTGCATCACACCGCGGCCCGCGCTCATGCGCTGGACATCGCCCGGGCGAATGGTCGCGCCCGTGCCCATCGAGTCCTTGTGGGCCAATTCGCCCTCGAGCACATAGCTGATGATTTCCATGTCCCGATGGCCGTGCGTACCGAAGCCAGCGCCGGCGGCGACGCGATCCTCGTTGATCACGCGCAAGGCGCCGAACTCGATGTGCCTCGGGTCGTAATAGTCGGCGAACGAGAACGTGTGGTACGACTTCAGCCAGCCGTGATCGGCGTACCCGCGTTCGTTACTGCGTCGGATGTTGAGCATGTTGCCTCCTTTTGGATGGAGCCAAGGTACGCCTCGCCGCCCGGCGGAAATAGCACGCGCGAGCCATAAATCTTATGCTCATAACCGCCAACGCCAGGACGACGCTGGCTTTTTGGCGTACGGGGGCAGATTTTCGCCCCCGGCCCGTCATAGACACTTGGATTCACCAGGACACCGCTCTCTTATGCCCTCGCCCGGCCGCAGTCAGCGTATCGCCGAATGGGCCCGCAGCTGGAATGCGGGCCTGACGCGTTACCTGCGCCGCCGCCTGCCCGGCCGCATCGACCCCGAAGACCTGGCGCAGGAGGTTTATGTCCGCCTGCTGCGGGTCGAGCAGCTGGAGCAGATCAAGGAGCCGCAGGCCTATCTGTACCGGGTCGCGAGCAATGTCGCGGCCGAGTGGCGCATGCGGGCGGTGAACGCCAAGCCTCACAGCGACGCCGAGCTGGATCACCTGGTGGCCTCGGCCACGCCGGACTCGTTACTGAACGACGCGCAGTTCGCGGCTCAGCTGGACGCGGCCCTGCAGACCATGACGCCCATGGTGCGGGCGGTGGTCTACCTGAAACTGCGTGAGGACCTGTCGCACGATGAAATCGCCGGCCATCTCGGCATCACGCCACGGATGGTGCGCCGATATCTGACCACTGGCTACGCGCATCTGCGCGAGCGCATCGAGCTCGATTGATCACTGTCATGGAATTCGATCACGACATCGCACGAGACCCTGCCACGACGCACGCCCGGCAATGCGCTGCGCATTGGTTGGCGGTGCTGTCCGATGAGAAATGCACGGAGGCGGAGCGGCGGCAATTCTTCGTTTGGTTGCGTGCGTCCGGGCAACATGTCCAGGAGTTTCTGCGCCTCAGCCGGCTCAATGGTCAGCTGAACAATCGGCAGCTGTGGCCGGATCGCAGCGTCGCTGAGCTCGTGGCTGCGGCCCGGGCCAGCAGTGAGGGGAACATTGCGACGCTGGATCGTCCGTTGGCTGTCGATCGCACGTCGCGAAAAACGGTTCGGTGGCCGTTGGCGGCAGTTGTGGCCTGCGCGTTTGTGGCTACAGGGTTGATTGCTGGTCGATCGCAGATCGAAGGTTGGCTGACGCCCGAGTACGTGACTGCGGTTGGGGAACAGCGTTCCATCACTTTGGAAGATGGCTCGGTGGTCGAACTCAACAGCCGCTCGCGGTTGCGGGCGCATCTCGAGGATGACCTGCGCGCGATTGAGTTGCTCGAGGGAGAAGCAATTTTCCGCGTGGCCAAGGATCCGGATCGGCCGTTTCGAGTTCGCACTGGCGTGACTGACATCGTTGCCGTTGGCACGGCGTTCAATGTGAAGGCCAGCGATTCGCGCACGGTCGTCACTGTGTTGGAAGGTCGGGTACGCGTGAACCAGCGCGCCGCCGCTGAACGCTCGGCCGCGCAGGCGGCGAAGGCAGTCAGCGAGTTCGAGCTGGCGATGGGCGATCAATTGATTCTCGCGAAAGCACAGCCGGCGATTCGGGTGTCGCTGCGAGATACCGAGAAAGTCACATCGTGGACCGAGCGGCGTCTGATTTTCGAAGACACCCCCCTGTCTTCCGCTGCGGCGGAGTTCGCTCGCTACAGCTCACGCACGATCCGCATCGAAGACCCCTCGGTCGGCGCCCGCAAAATCACCGGCGTCTTCGACGCCACCGACCCCGCCTCGCTCGCAGAATTCCTCAGCGGCGACGAAACCCTCCATGTCCGCTCGGACTCGGAGGGGTGGAGTGTGAGCTCTCGCTGAGATCTTTGCTCGCTCGCTCCAAGAGGTGTCGGTTGGTGTAAGCCTGCCTTTGCGGCGCTCGTTAGGTCACGCCGGAGGCGTCGGTGGTTAGCGCCGGCTGGGTGCAGCGGAGCCGGGAGGACACACCTGACCCTCCCGCTGCGAGCCACCAAGGCTTCTTCCTCGGTAAGCCACCGAGGCCTCTTCCTCAGTAAGCCATCGACGACTCTGACTCCGAGAAACGAAGCTTACTCGGCGAGCTTGGGATACATCGCCAACAGCTTCCGCAGAACGCCGTTGGTCCAGCCGAAGCCATCTTGGAGGGGATATTCACCGCCACCGCCGGCGCTATCTCCGACAACGTCGTATTTCTCTACCAGCTTGCCGGTGGCCTTGAAGACCTGGAGGTTCTTGCCGACCCATCGCTGAGCGATAGTGGACGCGAGTTGATCTTCGCCGTAGTTCTGGAAGCCCTTGATGGCGAGCCACTGCAGCGGCGCCCAACCATTGGGAGCATCCCACTGTTCGCCAGTGGCGAGCGTGGTGGTCGCCAACCCGTGGGGCTTCAGCAAAGTTGAGCGCACGGTGGCTGCGATGATCTTGCTTTGCTCTTTGCTCGCCACATTGAAGTACAGCGGGTAAACCGTCGCCGCCGTCACCTGCGCATTCAGCTGCTTCTTGCGCCAGTCAAAGTCGGTGAACGCGCCAGCCTTGGCATTCCAAAGATAACGAGTGATCGCCGCCTTCCGCGCCTCCGCCTTGGCGTTCATGTTCTTGGCGCAGGTAGCATCGGCTGTAACCGTGCAGCCTTTGGCAATGGTCAGCTCCAGCTGATAAAGCAAGCTATTCAGATCTGGCGGAATCAAGTCCGTCGTATGAATGGTCGCGAGCGTCTCCCCCGCGAACCAACGTGAGCTGAAATCCCAGCCACTCTCCGCGGCCGCCCGCAGATGCCGATAGATCTCGGGCGAGGCCGCGCCGGCCTGCCGAGCAGTGGCGACATCCTCCTTGTAAGCCTCCTCGCGAGGAACATTCCGATCGTCGTAATAACGATTCAACACCGTGCCGTCCGCGAGCTTCACAACGCGCCGATGCGCAGCCCCCGGCTTCAGCGCCTCGGCGCCATCCATCCAGAACTGATATTCCTTGACTAGCTGCGGCAGATATTTCTTATAGACGGAATCGCCTTCCTGGGACGCCGCCAACTCGATCATGGCCGCAAAGAACGGCGGCTGCGACCGGCTCAAGAAGTAGGAGCGATTGCCGTTGGGAATATGACCGTAGCGGTCGATCAGCCACGCGAAGTTGGCGATCATGTCCATGGTCAGATCGTGCCGCCCGCTCTCCTCCAGCCCCTGCATGGTGAAGTACGAGTCCCAGTAATAGATCTCGTTGAAGCGCCCGCCCGGCACGATGTACCGATACGGTAACGCCAGACGCGAGGTGTGCGGCCGCTGATCCTCGGGCTTGCGCTCGAGCACCTTCCACAACGCGTCGATGTGTTGCCTCACGTCCTGGCCGGCCACCGTCCGAAAATCGGCGGCCACATTCGGCGGCGCCTCGAAACGCTCCGCGACGAACTTCTTCAGGTCGAAGCCGGGCTGCTGCCGCAGCTGTCGGTACTCCTCGAGGATTTGCTCGGGAGCCCGTTTCGGCAAGGCGTCGACAAACGCCTTGCTGTCCGGGAATACCGCCTCGAGCTGCACCTGCTTGAACAGCTCGCCGTACACATCAGCCGGTGTAGGCACGGCTTCGTCGGCCGACGCGATCGCCGCGCCGGCCAGCAACACAGTCATGCAAACGACTCTGGAGATCCGCTGGAACATGGTGCGCAGGCTACCACCGATACGTCACGGATCCCATGAACGATCGCCCGAACAACGGTCGCACCATATAGATGTTGCCAATGCCGCCCGAACCCACGTCGGTGCGCGGGTTGCCTTCGGTCAGGCCGACCTCGTCGGTGAGGTTGTCGCCGGAGATCTGGAAGGTCCAGGCGTCGACATCGAACATCACGCCCGCGTCCAGCTTGTGATACTTGGGCAGCACGATGGAGTTCTCGTCGTTCGCATACCGCTTACCCGCATACGTGTATGTGAAGTACGCGCGAGCGGCGCCATCCATGAACTCATATGTCGGCGTGATGCGCGCCATGGTTTTCGGAATGCGCCGGATCACGTTGCCCGTGTTGCCGGCCGCCGAGCCCGAGAACCCTTCGTACGTCGGATCCTGCTGAGTGATGCTGAAGCGAATATTCAGCGCGTCGATGGGCTGGTACTCGCCTTCCAGCTCGATGCCGCGCGTCTTGGTCTCAGCACGACGCACAATGGTGTCGCCGCTGGACAGGATGTCCTGAAACGGCACATTGTCGAACTCGGTTTGGAACAAGGTCGCGAACACCACCAGCGATTCCAGCGAGGCTTTGTAGCCCACCTCGATATTGGTCACCTGGTCCTTCTGCAGCACGCCGTTACGGACATCGTCGAAGTGCGGCAGCTTGGCCGAGTCGGTGTAGTGACCGAAGATCGCTTGTTGCGGCGTGAACTCGTAGTTGAAGCCGATCGAGAACGCGGTGTTGTCGAAGTCCTCGTCGACGGTGCTGCGATTGGCGCCGATCACCGAAACCTCGTTGTCATAGGGAGTGGCGGGATTGCCGTCCAGATCGGTGGGATCGCCGTTGGGCAATTCGTCCGAGCCGGCGCGAACCGTGCCTTCGATGTCCTGCTTGTCGAAGCGCACGCCGAAGTCCAGGCGCAACGCATCCGTCACCTGCCATTCGTCCGCTGCGTACAGCGAGTACGTTTTCGCGTCGTAATCCGTGAGCAGGTTGAACGTCGAGTACTTGGTGAAGCCGCTCGCATCGGTCACGCCCGGCAGGAACAAGCGCCGCGGCCGGTCGCTCACATCCATCAACAGAAGATTGCCCAGGCTCCAGGCGTCTTTCATCGAGTAATCGGCGACATAGGCGCCAAACGTCACCGCGTGCGAGTCGAGCTCCAGGTTCAGGCGCAGATCGTCCTGGATGGCGTCGTACTCCTTGTTAACCACCCAGTGGCCATGGTTCTGCACCAGCTGATCGGCGCCGTACGCCGCCCCCGTAGAGATCACGCTGTAGTTCGCGGCAACGCCACGATCAGCGGCAAACTCCGTGCCCGACCTCGGCGGGGCATCGGAGAAGATGCCGTCGAAGCGCACTTCACCATCGGTGAAGCGCAACAGATTGGTCAGCGAGACCACGTCGTTGAATTCCCAATTGAGCTTGCCGCCGATGGTGGCGAGTTGCGGATGAATGCCGTCTTCCAAGTTCGAGCCGCGCAGCCCGACCTCGTCCGCGGTCACGGGCAGGCCGGCGCGGGCCAGATCTCTGCTGTGTAAAGAGTAAGTGCCGGGGTCGGCGCCGTTCACACCGCGAGGGTCGGAAGGATTGCCGGTCAACGGAATCGGCACCACGAACATGGAACGATCGTCGATGTACTTGCCGAAGAATTCGATGCTGCCGTTGTCGAACTTGCGACCGAGCTTGGCGCGGAACTGTCCGCCCTCGTCGGCGGTGTAGCCCGGATCGCGAATGCCATCGGATGTTCGGTAATAACCGCCGAGCGCGATGCCCCATTCATCGCCGATTGGCGCGCTCCAGGCGACGTCGCCGCGATACATGCCGTAGTCGCTGATCCCCAATTTCACAGCGCCACGCGGAGTGGCGCCGGCCGACTGAGTGACGAAATTCACCGTGCCGCCGACTGCGCCAGCGGTGAAGATGGGTGCGGTGCCACCGCGCAACGCTTCCACGCGATCGATGGTCTCGTCGACGCGCACGAATTGATCGGGGTTGTAGAACGACAGTTCGAACACGGGATAGATGGGAATGCCGTCTTCCATCAAGCCCACGTAGCGATAGCCGCCGTCTTGAATGATGCCGCGAGCAAACACGTTGCCCTGGGTGGTGCCGGCAGTGGATTCCACCCAGAAGCCGGGCACCGCCGAGATCAGATCGGCGGAGCTTGCGGGTGCTTGTTGGGCGATGTCCTCGGCATTGAAGGTAGAGATCGCCACGCTCGACTCGAATTTGGTTCGTTCCGCCACAGCGGTGCCGGTGACGATGACTTCTTCCACACCGAACAGGGAATCGCTGGCGGGTTGTTCAGTGCGGCCGCCGCCCTGCTCCTGCGCCTGTGCACGTGGAGCCGGTGGCGTGTCGGTCGCTTGCGCGAGGCGCAACGGCGCAGCCATCGATGTCCGTTGCAACGACGCTTGGGGCCGAGCGGGTGCATCGGCGCTGATGGCAACGGTTTTAGAATTGACGCGGCGATATTTTAGGCCAGTGTTTTCGAGCAGGCGGCGCAATGCTTCCTGTCGCGTGTAGGAACCGGCGACCGCCGGCGCTTCACGACCCTTGCCGATGTCGGAATAGAACACAACCTGGTCGCCGCTCTGTTGCGCATATTCGCGCAAGGCTTGCGACAGCGGTTGAGCGGCAATATTGAATTCCTGCAATGCCTGATCGGCGCTGGCAGTTTTGTTGGTGGTTGGTGTGGCGCTGTCCTGAGCCTGGGCCAGCGCAGAGCCGGCCGCAATGGCCAGCAGCGATGCAATCGTTGCACGCAGCATGGAATCCCCCGATTTTTTTCAGTGCCCGCCCGCATTGGCCGGCCAGTGCCAGCTATGAGGGGGTGACTGCCCAAACCTGCCCCTTGTTCCATTGAGGCCGGATCCGGGCAGCCTGCCCGGCCCCGCGTGACGATCCGCGCAAAAGGCCTCTCGTCCGCCGCTACGCGGCGGCTACATCCATGTACCTGGGGCGGCGCCGTGCAGGCATCAGCTCAATAGTGAGGTGGCTTTTCCTGCTCGGGCGTGTATACCGTCGCTTCGGTCATTGCGGCTTCCATTTTGCCGTTCAACACGGACAGCTCCGCCCGCAGCGCGTCGATCTGCTGTTGCTGGCGGTACACCACTTCGCTCAGATCGTTGTTGGCGCGCTCCAGGTAGGCGATCTTCAATTCGATACGTTCGACGACTTCATCATTCATGACTGCATCCTGGCGCGTCAGCCCACCGCCCGCAGCACTGGCTTGGGCAGCGAGAAGCTGAACGTGGCGCCTTTGTTGGGCTCGGCATGCGCCCACACTTCGCCGCCGTGCCGAGTAACGATTCGTTGCACGATGGCGAGCCCGACGCCCGAGCCCGGATACTCACGCGCGCCGTGCAGGCGGCGGAACACGCCGAACAAGTTGGAACTGAACGCGCTATCGAAACCGACGCCATTGTCGCGAATCTCATAAACCAGTCGTTCGGCTTCTTCTCGACCGGTCACGATGATGTGCGGACTCTCGACTTTGCTCGTGTATTTCACGGCGTTGTCGAGCAGGTTGATCCACACCTGCCGGATCAACGCTTCGTCGCCTCGCGCCAGCGGCAAACTGCCAATCTCGATGATCGGTGTCTTCGCCTCGTTCAAACTGGCAGAGCGCGCCTCCTCGGCGGCGTTGCGCGCCAGTTGTTCCATGTCGAGCCGGCCAAGATCCAGCGACTGACGCCCGCAGCGTGCAAACTCCAGCAGATCGTCGATGAGGGTCGCCATGTGCGACACGTTGGCGCGAATGCGTTGCAGATGATGACGAGTCTCGGCGCTGATCGACTGGTTCTTGTCGTCCATCAGCAATTGCGAGAACCCGTCGATCGCACGCAAGGGCGCGCGCAGATCATGCGATACCGAATATGAGAAACCTTCGAGGTCGCCGTTGGCCGTGCGCAGCTCGTGCGCCTGACGCTCCAGCTCGGTATTGAGATCGCGAATCCGCTGGGTCGAGCGCTTCTGTTCTTCGAGCTGCACTTCCAGCTCCAGGCGCGCCTGGTTGGCGCGATCGCGCTCCTGGCGCAACTGCTCGGCCAGCGATTCATTCTCGATGGCCAGGCGAATCTGACGTTCGAACGACTTGGTCTGCCGGCCGGCGATCACCAGCATCACCGGGATATAAAGCATGAACGCGAGCGCCACCACGACGCGATCGCCGCCAAGCAACAGCTGCGTCACGATGTACGGCGTCGCGAAAGGAATCAGCAAACACGCATAGGCGTGACGCACCGGCGCCTGGGAACCCATGCCCGAGGCCGTGCAGCCGATGAAGAACACTGACATCACGATCTCTCGGGTCGGATCCTGCGGGAGCAGGAATGAGCCGGCGATGGACCACACCGAGCCGCCGAGAATGGCGCCGCCCAACATGGCGGCACGCCAGCGCTTGGTCTCGGCCAGATCGCGCGGCTTGCGCAGATAGCCCGCCGCAATTCGCCAGCGCAGTAACAACACCAACAACAGCGCGATGTACCAGGTGAGCGAGGCGGTCCAGCCGTAATCGGGCGCGGTCAGCCAAGCCATCATGGCGCCGATGACCACGCTTGCCGTGAGCGGCGAAGTGGTAAGCCGGCACATCAGCGCGACCTGTTCACTCAGGACTCGCGCCTCGATGTGCTCGCGGTGGGCTTCGCGCTGCTCGATATTGACGGCCTCGGTCATTCGGACAGCTCCCTGGCCGCTCCTGTATTTAACCTTGCCTATTATCAGTGGGCGCAGCGGCAAGACAACTGGCCAGGCATCCGGATTAACCCCGGCCCCATTCCGAGTAAAATGCGCCACGGACAGCGCAGGGGATCGGCCCGGGCCGCCCGGAACCTTGGCCTCACCGCGCCATTGTCTAGTGTGTCTTGGCTACGATATCGAAGGAAGCAACATGACCCGATTCTCCCGCATCACCGCGCCCGCGCTGCTGGCCAGCCTCGGCCTCATGGCGACTGGCGCCGCGCTGGCCCAAGGCAAACCCAGCTTCGAGTCGCTCGACAAGAACGGCGACGGCAAGATCAGCCTGAACGAGGCCTCCACCGACGATGCGCTGTTCGTGGCCTTCAAGAACCTGGACACGAACAAGGATGGCGAGCTGACTCGCGAAGAATTCGCTAAATACAAATAATCTCCAACACGACGCGGCGGCCCCTGATCGCCCAGTGGGCCGCCTGCGCCGCACGGCCGGACACGGACGAGTTCGCGGCATGTCCTGGTGCTTGGCTCCCTCCTGTCCTGCCCCGCCTACCGCTGTCGGGTAGTATTTTTTGTCGTTCAACTCGGGGGATCGCACATGAAGAATGCTGATTTGAGTCCCGGTCGTGCGCGTGCCTGGTCGGTCCTGGCGTGTCTGCTGCTGGCAGGCGCACTCGCCGGCTGCGCCAAAGAGCCGCCTCCGGCGCCCAAGCCGCCGCCGACACCGGAAGAAAAATCCAAGAACACCATCAGCAAGGCGCCGTTCGGCACGCTGCCGGATGGCACCGCCGTTGACTTGTTCACCATGGTCAACGCCAACGGCATGGAGGTCCGCGCCACCAACTACGGCGGCATCATCACCGCGCTGCTGGTGCCCGACGGCTCCGGCAAAGTCAGCGATATCACTTTGGGCTTGCAATCGTTCGAGGACTATCTGAAGAACCCGCCGTACTTCGGCGCCATCATCGGCCGCTACGGCAATCGCATCGCCAAGGGCCAGTTCAAGATCGACGGCCAGACCTACAAGCTGCCCAAGAACGACGGCCCGAACACTCTGCACGGCGGCGTGAAAGGCTTCGACAAGGTGGTGTGGCAGGCCGAGCCGTTCGAAAAGGAAGATGCGGTGGGCGTGATCTTCACCTACACCAGCAAGGACGGCGAGGAAGGCTTCCCTGGCAACCTCCAGACGCGCGTGACCTACACGCTCACCGACAAGAACGAGCTGTCGTTCGACTATCACGCGACCACCGACAAACCGACCGTGGTCAATCTCACCCAGCACGCCTATTTCAATCTCGCCGGCGATGGCAACGGCGATGTGCTGGGCCACGAGTTCACGCTGTATGCGAACGAATATACGCCGGTCAATAAACAACTCATTCCCACCGGCAAGCTCGCGCCGGTCACCGACACGCCGTTCGACTTCCGCAACAAAGTCAAACTCGCCGACCGCGTCAACGCCGATCACGAACAGATCAAGTTCGCCGGCGGCATCGATCACAACTTCGTGCTGAACCGCAAACAGCCCGGCTTGATGCTCGCCGCTCGCGTGTCGGAGCCGACCACGCGTCGCGTGATGGAAGTGCACACCACTGAACCCGGCGTGCAGTTCTACACGGGCAATTTCCTGGACGACAAACTGGCCGCCAAACCCGGCAAGCCCTACGCCAAGCACAGCGGCTTCTGCCTGGAAACGCAGCACTACCCCGACTCCCCGAATCAGCCGGAATTTCCCAGCACGGTGCTGCGGCCAGGCGAGGAGTACAACAGCAAGACGGTCTATACATTCAGCGTGCGCTGAATGCACATCTCGCCCGGGCGCTGCCCGGGCGAGATCCCAACGTACCGAAGCGACATTTCCCCGCGGGACTCACCTTTTACTTCGGGCATTACCCCCACAGAGGGTAAAAAAATGATTCTTTTCTTCGCGAGGTAGCCCGCAGGGCGTACGAGCGCAGTCGCGCACAGCAGAACCTTCCGCGCCGATTTTTCTTGACACGGCGTTCATTGACACACCCCAGTGGCCCATTGTTTTATCGCTCGCGATAAACGATCCATCGGGGGATGCTTAGGATGACAAGCGTTTTGTCGCGCGCGATAGCAACGGCTCTCGCTGTCTGCGTTGCTACCGCCGCCGTCGCGGCCGAAAAGGGCCCGCGCACCAAGGACGGCAAGCCCGATCTGAACGGCATCTGGCAGGCCATGAACTCCGCGAACTACGATCTCGAACCACACGCCGCACGCGCCGCGATGGCGATGGTGCCTGGTCAGTTCGTTCCCGTGCCGGCACCGCAGGTCGTGGCGCTCGGTGCAGTGGGCTCGGTGCCCGCCGGCCTCGGCGTCGTCGAAGGCGACGCCATTCCATACACCCCCGCGGCGCTCGCCAAGAAACAAGAAAACCAGAAGAACTGGCTGGAGCTCGATCCGGAGATCAAGTGTTATCTGCCCGGCGTGCCGCGCGCCAACTACATGCCGTATCCGTTCCAGATCTTCCACAGCAAGAGCGCGGACGGCACGGAACACCTGTTCTTCGCTTACGAATACGCCGGCGCAGTTCGGAACATTTATATGAAAGATCCCGGCCCGCCGCCGGCCGATTCGTGGATGGGCCAGTCCGTGGGCAAGTGGGACGGCGACACGCTGGTGGTGGAAGTCACCGGCTTCAACGGCCAGACCTGGTTCGATCGCTCCGGCAATCACCACAGCGACAAGTTGAAAGTGACCGAGCGCTACTCCCAGCGCGGTCCGGATCACCTGTGGTACGAAGCGACCATCGAAGATCCCGAGACCTTCACCCGCCCGTGGAAGATCGCCATGCCGCTGTATCGCCGCGTGGACCCGAACGCCCAGCTGATGCAGTTCAAGTGCGTGGAGTTCGTCGAGGAGCTGATGTACGGCCATCTGCGCAAGAAGCCCGGGACCGAAGGCGCGCCGCCTGCGGTGAAGAAGTAGCTTCAGGCTCACTGGTTTTTAGAGGACAAACACTATGCGTACCAAACTTCTCATCGTCGCCGGCGCCGCGGCCTTCAGCACGCTGCTCGGTAGCGCCGTCGCCCTCGCCCATCACGCCTTCGCCGCCGAGTTCGACGCCAATCGCCCCGTCAATCTTCGCGGCCCCGTGACGCGCGTCGAATGGATCAATCCGCACGCGTGGATTCACATCGATCACAAGAAGGAAGACGGCACGACCGAGGCCTGGATGGTCGAAGGCGGCACGCCCAACACGCTGCTACGTCGTGGCATCACCAAGGACTCTTTGAAGATCGGCACGGAAATCGTGGTGCGCGGCTATCAGTCGAAAGATGCCCTCTGCAAACCCAAGTGCCGCGCCAACGGTCGCGACGTGACGTTCCCTGACGGCCGCAAACTGTTCATGGGGTCGTCGGGGACGGGTGCGCCGAAGGATGGCTCGGATGAGACTGAAAAGTGAGCTCGGCTGCTACTGCCCCGGTTGGTTCTTGAGCACTCGTGAAAAAATCGCGCTGGTCGTGTCTGGCGCGATTGTGCTTGCGTCCGTTGTTTATTGGGTCGTTCAGGTCGGCGACGTCATCGAGACGTTGCGGCTGGCGTACGGCTGATTTGTCTGCTTCGCGGCCTGCACTTCATTTGCATGCCGCGCTTTCGGAGCGTCGGTGGCTTGCGGAGGGCGGCGGGGGATCCTCCGCGCGAAAGGTCCACTGCACAGCAAAGAGATGCCGCGGAGGAAAAAACACGTTGCGCTTTCAGTTTGCCGCTCTTCGCACGTCGAAAGCGAGTTTAAGCTTTCGGCGGTGATGCTCGGGGGTATGTTCTCCCGGCAAATGGGACCGACAGGGATGTCGGCCCTTTAGCGCTACATGGATGTACAGGCAGCGCGCGAGCGATAGCGACGCGCGGCGGGTGCAGCGGTGCCGGGAGGACATACCCCCGAGCGTCACCGCGAGCCAACGAGGCCTCCGGCTCTTAGCGCACCAACCGAAGCACTCAGCCAGAGAATCCGATCCACCGCCCCGACGCGGCCACAAGAAACCACACCGACATCGACGCAACGGCCATCGACTTCAAGGTCACAGGCTTGAGCAAGGAGTGGTCACCCCGAAGCAAAGGCTGCTTCAGGGTAAATACAAACAACACGCCAACCAAGAGAGCAATCATCTTCGTCCAGTAGAACGGGTTGTGATAACACTTGGTAGCGACGCCAGCGAGCATCGGCACCCCGGTGAGCAGCAAAATCCACAGCCCCACCTTGAACCAGCGATGCCCCTGCTCCGTCACCACATTCGACGGCACATCCCGCAAGATCACATTGAGCAATCGCAAGTCCTGAGCGAGGACCGTGCCGCCGAGCAGGGCCAACCCCATCAGGTGCACCGCCTCGACGATGGCAAACGTCGCCGGCAGGTCTTTCATGAAGACGCCGAGCGCGGATGCTTCCAGCCATTCGAACAATGAGAGCAACATGGCCGATCCCCCGGATTATTCGCTGACGCAGCCGGCCGCCCAGTCGATGAAGGCGGGATTGTCGCCGCCGCAGTCGAACCAGTCGTACGCGATGAATCGGCCCGTGACGATGACGCCCGCCCACAACGTCAGTGACAACGCCGCCGCCACCCGCGCGCGGCGGGGGGCGACCGCGTCCAGGTCCCACGACTTCTTCGCCGCCAGCATGTAGCCACGAAACAGCCATGCATTGATCGCGGCAGCGATCAGCAGCAGTACCTTGATGCGGAACCAGATGCTCTGAGTGGTGCGCACCGGAATGGCGGTGTACAGCAGCAGGCCCGTGATGAACATGATCGTGAAGCCGATCAGCATCGGCCTATCCAGCCGCTCGGCAATGGTCGACGCGGGCACGTTGGCGAACGCCACGCCGAGCATGCGCAAGTCGATCACCGCCAGCATGCCGAGGCTGAGCATCAGCGTCATGACATGCGTGGTCTCGATCCAGTTGTAGAGATAAAAGGACTCGTGCAGCCCGATGCTGAAAGAGCTCGCGGCCAGCCACTCAGCGAATTGCAATAGCGCCGAATTCACTCGGTTGAACCCCCCCGATGAGGTCTGCATTCTAATCGGACGGGATCGGCGCAGGCAGACAAGAAGTATCAACACTGCAGGGGTTGACTGACAGGGGTTGCGGGTCGGCCAGGGTCACCTGACGCAACTTGTGCCACCCATACGCCGGCTGCATACCAGCGGTCCCCTGCAGTTCTTTGCGTCGATCTTGCACAGTGGATACAAACACGGCATCGTCCCCTTCATGAGCGCCTACGACACCCAGGCTCTGGAAGAACTGCGGCACTGGCAGCACGAGATGCAGCGCGGGCCCGGCCTCTGGAATCGCGCGACAAGCGGCGTTCAGCGCAAGATCAACAGTTATATTCCGGAGAAGGTCCACGCCAGCATCACGGCGGTGATCAAACAAATGACACAGGCCGTGCTGGGGGGCTCGAACTTCACCGCCTCGCCGCCCCTGACGGAAGGCGGCCTCGAAGATCGCGAAGCGCGCGTGCGCGCCACCATCGATAGGTATCGAAAAACGGCGGCGGTGGAAGGAGGCATTACTGGGGCAGGCGGATTTCTGCTCGGCCTAGCCGATTTTCCGCTGCTCCTGAGCATCAAGCTCAAGCTGCTGTTCGAGATCGCCGCGTTATACGGCTTCTCTGGCGACGATTACCGCGAACGTTTGTACCTGCTCTACATCTTCCAGCTCGCCTTCTCCAGCGATGAGCATCGCGCGGATGTGTATTGGAAGATGCAGCGCTGGCACGAGCAGAGTTCGGAACTGCCGAATTCTCTGGACGGCTTCGACTGGCGCAAGTTCCAGCAGCAATATCGCGACTACATCGATCTGGCGAAGCTGGCGCAGCTACTGCCTATCGTCGGCGCACCGGTGGGCGTGATTGTGAACAACCGGCTGCTGAAGAAACTCGGCCTCACCGCCATGAACGCGTATCGAATGCGCTGGTTCGAGCGACCAGCGCTCAGCAACGGTTCAAGCGTGCGCGAACAGGCGACACCATCGCACACCCCAAGCGGCACATAGCGCTGCCCTCAAAGTCGCACGCCCTCGAGCACGATCTCAGTCATCGCCCTCGCCTTCGCGCGCGCTTCATCGATGCTCGCGCCAAGGGCGAGCGACACACCCATGCGGCGATGGCCGTGAACTTCCGGTTTGCCGAACAAACGTAGCGCGGTATCCGGCTGGGTCAGCGCGCGATCCACATTCTCGAAACGCACATTGTTCGACTCGCCGTCGACCAGCAACGCGCACGACGCCGACGGCCCTCTCTGCCGAATGACCGGGATTGGCAATCCAAGAATCGCGCGCGCGTGCAGGGCGAACTCGGACAGATCCTGCGAGATCAGCGTGACCAGACCCGTGTCGTGCGGACGCGGAGATACCTCACTGAAATAAATCTCATCGCCGGCCACAAACAACTCGACACCGAAGATGCCGTTGCCCCCGAGATTCTCGGTCACGAGATGCGCAATGCGCTGTGACTCCTTCAAAGCCGTGTCGGTCATCGGCTGCGGCTGCCACGACTCGCGATAGTCGCCGTCGATCTGCAGATGACCGATAGGCGCGCAGAAGCTGGTCTGCCCGTTGTGACGCACCGTCAGCAGCGTGATCTCGAAATCGAACTTGACGAATCCCTCGACGATGATGCGCCCGCCGCCGGCACGGCCACCCTGCTGGGAATACTTCCAAGCGTGCGGAACATCCGCTTCGGTGCGCACCGTGCTCTGGCCTTTGCCGGAGGAGCTCATGACCGGCTTCACCACGCAAGGCATGCCGATGTCACGTACAGCTTGGAGATACTCCTGCTCCGTATCGGCGAATCGATACGGCGAGGTGCGGATCTGCAGCTGCTCGGCGGCAAGTCGCCGGATGCCTTCGCGATCCATGGTGAGCCGCGCCGCGCGCGCGGTCGGCACGACGGTGAAGCCTTCCTTCTCCAGCTCCAGCAACGCCGGCGTGGCGATCGCTTCGATCTCGGGCACGATGAGTTGCGGCCGCTCACGCTCCACCACCTGCCGCAGGGCTGCAGGATCGAGCATGTTGATCACATGGGAGCGATGCGCGACCTGCATCGCCGGCGCATTGGGATAGCGATCCACGGCGATGACTTCGCAGCCAAAGCGCTGCAGCTCGAGCACCACTTCCTTACCCAGCTCGCCGGAGCCGAGCAGCATGACGCGAGTGGCCGAGGGCGACAGGGGCGTACCTAAGGTAGTCACGGTGGCAGCTCGAAAAGCGAAATGGGAGGCCCGCCAGTATCGAACGGATGCGGATTGCATACAACCGTTGGCGCGACGACCCTTGCCGGTCGAAGCCTCGTCGCTGGCGATTCGATGATCATCCATCCCCCCGCTCCGCGGGGGATGAGACATGGTTGTCGAAGCTCGTTGCGGTCGATTCGATGATCATCCATCCCCCGCTCCGCGGGGGGATGAGACATGGTTGTCGAAGCTCGTTGCGGTCGAGTTATGATCATCCATCCCCCCGCTCCGCGGGGAGACATGGTTGTCGAAGCTCGTTGCGGTCGATTCATGATCATCCATCCCCCGCTCCGCGGGGGAATGAGACATGGTTGTCGAAGCTCACTGCGGTCGATTTGATGATCATTCATCCCCCGCGGAGCGGGGGAATGAGACGTGGTTGTCGAAGCTCATTGCGGCGGTGGCGGCAGCTCATTAGGCTTGCCTGTTTCGTCAGCAAAGGGATGATCATGTCTCGTTCACGCATACTGCTGGGAGCGTTGCTCGCCACGCTCGCGGCTGCCGCCAACGCGGCGGAACAAGCCAAGAAAACCTGGGACGTGAACGCGCCGCCCGGCGAGCGCCGCGAAATCCCCATCGATGTCCGCTCGGGCACCTGGATCAGTGTCGACGTGAGCCCCGATGGCAGCCACGTGCTGTTCGATCTGCTGGGCGATCTCTACGAGCTGCCGATCGCCGGCGGGGAGGCGAAGTCGCTCACCTCAGGTCTGGCTTGGGACATGCAGCCGCGCTACTCGCCCGACGGCAACACGATCGTGTTCACGTCCGATCGCGGCGGCGGCGACAACCTGTGGCTGATGGACCGCAACGGCAATGCGCTCCGCCAGCTCACCAAGGAAGATTTTCGCCTGTTGAACGACCCGGCCTGGCATCCGAACGGCCGCTACATCGCCGGCCGCAAACACTTCACCACGCGCCGCTCGCTGGGGACCGGAGAGATCTGGCTCTACAACCTCGATGGCGGCGACGGCGTGCAGCTGGTGAAGCGACCCAGCGAGGATTATCAGAAGGAGCTCGGCGAGCCGACCTTTTCGCCGGACGGCAAGTTTTTGTACTACACGCAAAACGCCACGCCGGGCGATCGTTTCATCTACGCCCAGGATGTGAATAGCGAGGTGTTCGCCATCAAGCGAGTCGAACTCGCGAGCGGCGAGACTTCTTCAGCCGTCACCGGCGCTGGAGGCGCCGTGCGGCCGACACCTTCGCCCGATGGACGTTACCTTGCGTTCATTCGTCGCCTGCGCACGCCGGAAGCACTGAAGACCGCGCTCTACACTCAGGACCTTCGTTCCGGTGAAATCCAACTGCGGTACGCCGATCTGGATCGGGACATGCAGGAAACATGGGCGGTGAACGGTTTGTATCCGCGCATGGACTGGACGCCGGACAGCAAATCCATCGTGTTCTGGGCCGGCGGCGGCATCAAGCGCCTGGACATCGCCACCCAAGCGGTGCAGGACATTCCGTTTCATGTCACGGGTTCGCGTGCGTCGATCGCTCCGCCTCGCTTTCAGGTCGAGGTCGCGCCGGATCAGGTGGAGGCGCGCATGGTTCGCTTCGCCACCGTATCGCCGAACGGTCAGCGCGTGGTCTATGAATCATTCGGTCGGCTCTGGATTCGCGACGTGAACGGCGGCACACCGCGGCAGCTCACCAGCGACGCCGGCGACGCATTCGAGTTGTTTCCTTCCTGGTCACGCGACGGCAAGCAGATCGTGTTCGTGCGCTGGACCGACGCGACGTTGGGTGCGATTCATGTTGTGGGCGCAGGCGGCGGCAAGTCACGCGCGGTGACCAAGCAACCCGGCCACTACTATCAGCCGCGCTTCACCCCGAGGGGAGACGCCATCGTCGTGCAGCGCTCCGCCGGCGGGGATCTCACCTCCCCGACCTGGACCAAGGAGCCTGGCCTCTATCGCGTGCCCTCAAGTGGTGGTGAGCTCGAGAAACTCACGGACAAAGGCCGCAACCCACACTTCGTCGACGGTTCGGACCGCATCTATTTCACGGAAGACGCCGATCAGGCGAAAGAAGCCGAGCCCGCGCACCAGTTCGTGAGCGTCGACGCTCGAGGCAAGGACCGCCGCGTGCATGCGCGTTCGAACTACGCCAGCCGCATCGAGATCTCGCCCAACGGCGAGTACCTCGCGTTCCGTGAAAACTTCAATGTTTACGTCGTGCCGATGCCGCCGGGCGGACAGTTGGATCTGTCGCCGAAGACCAAGTCGGTGCGCGTGCTGCGTGCATCTGAAATCGGCGGTGAATATTTGAACTGGACCGACGGCGACACGCTCACGTACACCCTCGGCCCCGATCTGTATCGCAGCGAGATGTCCGCGCTGTTCGCCAAACCGGCCGCCGCCAATGGCGAAGCAGCGCCGGTCTATGGTCAGCGCATCGCCAACCTCGGCAGCTCGCGTCCGGCAGACAAGCCGAGTGGAGTCGTTGCGCTCACTGGCGCTCGCATCGTCACCATGCAAGGCGATCAGGTCATCGACAATGGCGTGATCATCATTCGTGACAACCGCATCACGGCAGTGGGCGCCGCGAATTCAGTGCAGATTCCAGCCGAGGCAAAGAAGCTCGATCTCGCCGGGAAGACGGTGATGCCGGGATTGATAGACATTCACGCGCACGGCCCACAAGGCGTGGATGACATCATTCCTCAACAGAACTGGTCGGCCATCGCGCACCTCGGCCTGGGCGTCACCACCGTGCACGATCCATCCAACAACGCTACCGAGATTTTTGCGGCGGCCGAGTATCAACGCGCAGGACTCGTGTTTGCGCCGCGCACGTTCTCGACAGGCGACGTCGTATACGGCGCGCGATCGGAAGGACTGGCGCACATCGACACCATCGAGGATGCGCGTCATCACATCAAACGACTGAAAGCGCAAGGCGCGATCTCGGTCAAGAACTACAACCAGCCCCGTCGCGACCAGCGCCAGATGGTGGTCACCGCCGCGCGCGAGAACGGCATGATGGTGGTCGCCGAAGGCGGCTCGTTGTACCCGATGGACATG
Organism: Steroidobacter gossypii; assembly: GCF_016801985.1. Taxonomy (GTDB): domain Bacteria; phylum Pseudomonadota; class Gammaproteobacteria; order Steroidobacterales; family Steroidobacteraceae; genus Steroidobacter; species Steroidobacter gossypii. Next base: position 20,575 of record NZ_JAEVLS010000010.1, read on the forward strand.
AACCTCATCGCCGATGGCAACACCGGCCTGGAGCACAACAATCCGCCGCAACGTTTCTATGACGACGTGTTGCAGTACTGGCCGCGCACAGGCGTAGCCTACACGCCGACGCTGGTGGTGACTTACGGCGGCCCAGGCGCCGAGTTCCTGTTTTATCAGGAGTCGGAGGTGTGGGCGCATCCGTTGCTGTCCAGGTACGTGCCGCCGCAGGTTGTGCAGCCTCGCTCGGTGCGTCGACAGATGGCGCCGAAGACGGATTACCAACCGGTATTCGACTCGGCCGCCAATGCCAAACGACTGATGGAACTGGGCGTGTCTGTGCACATCGGCGCGCATGGCCAGCGCGAAGGCCTGGGCTCGCACTGGGAGATGTGGGCCTTCGTGATGGGCGGCATGTCGCCGATGCAGGCGTTGCAGACGGCGACCATCAATCCGGCGCGCTACATGGGCATGGACAAGGATCTCGGCAGCATCGAACCCGGCAAGCTCGCCGATTTGCTGATTCTCGACGGCAACCCGCTCCAGGACATTCGCGTCACGGACGATATCGCTTACGTGATATTGAACGGCCGGATTTACGAGGGTGGCACGCTCGCGGAGCAACTCACCGGCAACCGTAAACTCGCACCGCTGTACTGGCAGAAATAACGTCGAACTGACCCGGTCGCAGCGCTCGCTGCGGCCGGGCCTTCGATGCGATCAACGAGGGCCCTTCTGTGGCACGTATGCGATGCATTCGAGCTCGACGCGCGCATTCATCGCCAGGCCGCTCGCGGCCAGCGCGCTGCGCGCCGGAAAAGGCTTCTTGAAAAACTCGCGATACACAGTGTTGAACGCCGGCCACTCGGCGATGTCCGCCAGGAACACGGTGCACTTCACCACGTCGTCCAGGCTCGCGCCGTTCGCTTCCAACACGCTTTTGACGTTTTTGAGAGTCTGACGCGCTTCGGGCTGGATGCCGCCGGCGGGCAGCTTGCCAGTAGCGGGATCCTCGCCGATGGCTCCGGAAAGAAACAGGAAATCGCCGGCGCGCACCGCTTCGGAGAACGGCCGATCGAGCTCCAGCGCGCGCGGCGAATTCAGGAACTGCGGCTTGTCGGCCGCTGCGCTACTCGCGGCAGCCAACACGGCCAGCACACCGACGACGGTTCGAAACCCCACCCGAGCTCGACTCAGCATACGTGTCCCCTGCAGGTCATCGTTGGAGAGGTCACAGCTTAGCCGATAAAATCCGCGCATGACGTCGGCCGCATTGAACAACCCCATCTGGTCCGCCCTGAGCTCGGCGCAAGCACATTTCGCCATCGGAGGGCCGCTCGCCAAACGCTATCCCGCGGAAGTGGCGCCGTTCATCGCCGTGCCCGAGCCGAGCGACGCTGCCGCTCGCGCCTCGACCGAACTGGTGGCGCCGGGCGAGATCGTGAACTTCGTCAGCATTGCGCCCGAACTCAAAGCAGGTTGGGAAGTGCTCGCCACCGGCAACATTGTGCAGATGGTGTGGCGGTCCGACGCCCGCGCACCCGAACCGGACATGACCGGCATCGTGCCGCTCACCGACGCCGACACGCCGGACATGCTCGCGCTTACCTCGCTGGTATTCCCGGGATACTTCCGGCCGCGCACGCCCGAGATGGGCGCGTACTTCGGTATTCGTCAGAACTCTCAGTTCGCCGCCATGGCCGGCGAGCGCATGAAGCTCGACGGCTTCGAAGAGATCAGCGCCGTCTGCACTCATCCGAACTTCACCGGCCGGGGTCTCGCCGCTCGCCTGATCAATCTGCTCGTCGCGAAACAACTCGAGCGCGGCATCACGCCGTTCCTGCACGTCAACGAAACGAACGCTCGCGCTCGGGCTTTGTATGCAAGACTGGGCTTCGAAGATCGAGCGACGCTGCCGCTGTGGCTGTTGAAGCGCACGTAAGTAACGTCGGCCGTTGTACACGGCGACCGAACGATCCGGCCGAACCATGCAGCGTTTCCCTTAAGCGCTCCACGAAGCCCACTGGCGGAAAGTTTTACACGCCTTACTTTCGGGATTCCGCAGATACTCCGGGGATCAAAGAGTTAACTCATCGGGCATGAGCCTTGCCTGCCTCCAGTGCGGATCGATCACTGGAGTTTCAATGACTGTCAAACCAACGAGTCTCGGCGCACTGTCCCTTGCGCTAGCGGCGTTTTCTTTTGCGGGATCGGCGGCAGCGGTGCCGCTTCTGTGCGAGGACGCGGCGGTCAATCACATGTACGTGGATACTTCGCAGGTATCCGAGTGCCTGGCCGGCGGCATCGGCAACATCAACGGCAATCCAGGGACGGACGCCTTCCTGACCGGCGACGGCGCGGCTTCGGGATTGGTCGGCATCGGCGCGGCGCACTTCACCCAAAGCGGCACGACCGGGACCTTCTCGCTGGACGCCGGCCTGTGGCAAGCCTGGGACGAGATCGCCATCGGCTTCAAGTTCGGCACCGGCAATCAGCCCGACGCGTGGTTCGTGTATCTGCTCAATCCGCAGGTCGCCAGCGGCAACTGGCAGTTCGTGAACGTGTTCGGTCGGGGCGGCGGCCTGTCGCACCTGCAGCTGTATGGCCGCTCGGCCGTCAGCAGCGTGCCCGAGCCCGGCACGCTGGCGCTGCTCGGCATCGGCCTGCTCGGCGCCGGCATCGCGCGTCGTCGCAAGGCCGTCTAAGACAACCCAACTGTTCGACCGATACAAGCCTCGCCCGCACCGTGGGCGGGGCTTTTTTATGTTCGGCTTTTTGCCGCAACCGATGCCGCTTTGTGTGGTCGCCGTCGCAGCCTGGGGTTGGCGCGCCGGCTAGTCTTCGCACCGCGCCGCTGGCGGGTATCGCGGCCGAACCATAACTCACAAAACAGGGACATCTCCATGCTTCGTAGATTTGGGGCGCGAAGCGCCATGCTGTGTTCGTTGCTGATGCTGGGCGGTCTGCCGCTGGCCCATGCCGAGCACGAGGGTTTCGGTTTCACCTTCGAAGCCGATCTGGAATACGGCGGCGACGATCTGGCCACCTTCGAGTTCACCGACGGCTCCACGCAAGACATCAAGACCGGCCAGGGCATCACGGCGGCGCTGGGCGGCCACTATCGCGCCACTGGGTCGCCGTTCTCGGTGCGTGGCACGGTCGGATACAAATATGTGACGACCAAGGCCAGCAACGCCGACATCAGCATCGGCCGCACCGTGCTCGAGTTGGCCGGCAACTATCTTTGGGACAACGGCTGGTGGGTGGGCGCCGGCATCACCCATCACAGCGGCATCAAGTACGACGCCGACGGCTTCGGCCCGGATGTCGATTTCGATGACGCCACCGGCCCGACCCTGGAAGTGGGCTGGCGCTGGATCGCGCTGACCTACACCGATCTGGATTACAAGGACGAGTTCGGCGGCGAGTGGGACGCGAGCAGCGTGGGCTTGAAGCTCACCACCAAGTTCTAACTTTCGCTTTGCGCTTACCGGCGCGCACGAAAACGCGCCGGTGAGCTTCGATGTTTCTTCCCAACTGACGCCGACGTTGTAAAAAACGCGCTGCTGGCGATTAGCACTTCGTAACTTTTGCAAGAGCACATTTTGCAGCGTGGCGAAGCGCTTTACAGATCGATGCTGTTCCCTGCAGCTTGTCTCCGCGGATCAAACAGTTATTTTTCCGGCATGGCGTTTGCCTGTCTCCAGAGGTACCAATGGCCACTGGAGAACTCCATGAATTTGATATCCAGGACTGTGGGCGCGGCACTCGGGCTCATGGCGTTTTGCTTCATCTCGGCGGCGAGCGCCGTGCCTCTGCTGTGCAAGGAAGCCGCGGCCAACCATGCCTTGACCGATGCTTCTCATGTCCGTTCCTGCCTGGCGGCGGATCTGGGCGACGTCGGCGAGCGAATCTTCTCGATCGACGCGGATCGCAACGAGCTCAGCATCGCGGTTCAACCCGTCGGCAGCGATAAGCTCGATCACTGGTTCGTGCAGTTCCTGAACCCCATGCTCGACAGCGGCGACTGGCGTTTCGCCAAAGTGCTCGATCACGACGGTCGTGTAACGCACATCAAGCTGTACGGCCGCGCCCCGGCGCAGAATGTGCCGGAGCCCGGTGCGCTGGCTTTGTTGAGCGTTGGCTTGCTTGGCGCTGCATTGCTGGGTCGTCGCAAACGGAGCCGAACTGCGTAACGCTTGCGACGCCGAGAACCACGTCACAAAAGTTGTAACTGCTTAGGCACGGTGGCTCTGGGCGCCGAGCCATTGCCATCTCAACGTCGCCCGATTCGGCGAATGGCGACAGCATCGCCGCATCGTTCCGACTGATAAAATTCGCCCCGTTCTTTTCATACCCCCTGGGGCGTCCATGTTCACCCGTCTGTTCAAGTCTGTTTGTGGCGCGCTGCTGTGCGCCTGCATCCTCGCCAGCGCGCCGGCGCTGAGCGATCCGCCCGATCATGCGAAGGCGCACGGTTGGCGCAAGAAACATGACCCGCGTTACATCGGCTACACCGGCCGCGAATGGGATCGTGACTACGGCGTGCTCGAAGGCTCCTGTCATCGCAAAGAGATCGGCACCGTGGTGGGCGCCGTCGCCGGCGGCGTGATCGGATCACAGATCGGCGATGGTAGCGGCCGCACTGTGGCCATCATCGCGGGCACAGTGCTCGGCGGCCTCATCGGCCGCGAGATCGGCAAAGAGCTGGACGAAGCGGATCGCGGTTGTTTCGGTCACGCATTGGAGCTGGTCGAACCCGGCCGCAGCGTGCGCTGGGTCAACGATCACACCCACGTGTCCTACGTGCTCACTCCGCTAGCCCTGAGCAGCAAGGATTCGAAGAACTGCCGGCGCTTCAAACTCAAGGCCAGCGAAGGCAAGAAGAGCAAGAGCTCCGAAGGCCGCGCCTGCCGCGACAGCAGCGGCGTGTGGCGCCTCGACTGAGTCGATTCGGATCGATCAATGGGAACGTTCCGCCGACGCGGGCATCTGTACCCAGGAATGTTTCCTCTCCTCGTAGACCGAGAACTTGGGCTCGGGAAAACTTGGATCCGCGAACGCACCAACGGGCACGGCGAACACATCGGGCGCCGTGCTCACTTGGTAGTACACCGTCGAGCCGCACTCCGGACAGAAATGCTGGATGCACTGATTGCCTGAATCGGTGATGCGCACCCACTGCTTGGCGGTGCCTTCGATTCTGACATTGGGCCGCTCGAACCGAGCCTGCATCGCGAACACGCTGCCGCTGCGACGCTGACACGCCAGGCAGTGGCACACGGAGATCCGGATCGGTTCGCCGGTGGCGTGCACCTTGAGCTGACCGCAGTTGCAGGTCGCGAGGCGAGTTGTCATGGCGGCTCCTGTGCAGTATCAATAGCGCTTACCGGGAGAATCCGCATGTCATGCGAACACATCGGCGGCGTCAAGCCACTGCCGCCGAAAGCACAGGGCTGTGAGGAATGTCTGAAGGTGGGCGGCCGATGGGTGCATCTGCGGCTGTGCTTGAGCTGCGGTCATGTCGGCTGCTGCGACAGCTCGCCCGGTCGACATGCGACCAAACACTTTCATGACACTCGACATCCAGTCATCGCATCGTTCGAGCCGGACGAGCGCTGGGCGTGGTGCTTCGTCGACGAAGAGGCGGTAGACCTGCCGCGCGCAGTGCTACCTTACCTGCGCTGATTCAAGCAGCGCGCAGCTCGGCGATCAGTCGATCCTTCTCACCCCAAAGTTCGTTCAGCCAGGCCTGCATCCGTTCGCGGAACGCCGGATCGTTCTGATAATTGCCACCGAGCAGTTCGGCCGGAATCGGTCGCTCGCGAATATTCACGCGCACTTCCCGCACGCGGTTGGCGAACAGATCGAGCATCGATGGACGACCGTCGGGATAAACGATGGTCACGTCCAGAATCGAATGCAAAGCGCCGCCCATCGCGTCGAGCACGAACGCGACGCCACCCGCCTTGGGCTTGAGCAAATGAGCAAACGGCGATGCCTGGTGCGCATGCTTGGCCGCCGTGAAGCGCGTGCCTTCCACGAAGTTCATGACCGCCACCGGAATGTGCATGAACTTGGCGCAGGCGCGCCGGGTGGCCGCGATGTCACGCCCGGCCAGCTCCGGCCGTTGCTCGAGTTGCTGCCGCGAATAGCGTTTCATGAACGGAAAATCCAGCGCCCACCACGCCAGCCCCAGCAGCGGCACCCAGAACAGCTGGCTTTTCAAGAAGAAACGCAGCAGTGGCACACGCCGGTTCAAGGCCGCCTGCAGCACCGGGATGTCCACCCAGGTCTGGTGATTGGCCAGCACGAGATAATGACCGTCCGGCCGCAAGCGGGCATCGATGTCCACCGTGAAGCGGGTGCGGGTGAACCAGCGAATCAAGGTGGTATTGATGCCGATCCAGTTCGCGGCGATCCCCATCAGCAGCGAGTCGCAACCCCGGCGGATCGCTCGCAGCGGCGCAATCGGCCGTAGTGGCGCAATCGCCTTGACCAGCGCCACCAGCAGCAGCGGCGGGACGTGTAAAAGCGTGTTCGTCGTCAGGAGCAGCGTACCGAATGCGATTCTTAACCAGCTCATCGCCAGACTCTTTTCGCCCCGTTGCAAGGCGCGCGCAGCATACAGAGCGACCCAGGATGTCGCCAATGTGGCGATTTTCCCGGCGCGCCCGCGCCCATCGCGATGCGTACTCATTGCCCCCCATTGCCAAGAGCGGGCGGTTGATGCCATGGTGCTTCGCATGAGCCGCCCTCCGCCGCCTCCCTGGTATCGGCGAGTTTTCCGGGCCTTCACCGGCCGGGATGCCGCCTGGCGGCTGCTCGCATTGATCGCTATTCCGGTGGTCGCGCTGAGCTCGGACTCCAGCCCCACCGAGGCGCTGCGCCCGCACGCCGAGTTCCAGTTCGTCCGTATGCAGTACATCGGCACCACGCTGTTCGGCGGCCGCGAGCGCTGGCTGACCGATTGGCCCGAAGCCGAACAGCACTTGATCCGCGGCATCAAGCGCCTGACGCGCATCGATACCGCCGAGGACGGCCATTATCTGGGCATCATGGACGAGTCGCTGTTCGACTATCCCTGGATCTACGCCGTCGAAGTCGGCCACTGGGCGCTGACCGATGAAGAGATCGCGCGCCTGCGTGAGTACCTGTTACGCGGCGGCTTTCTGATGGTGGACGATTTTCACGGCAGCCTCGAATGGGCCGGCTTCATCGAAGGCATGCACCGCATTTTCCCGGACCGCGCCATCGTCGACGTGCCGCCCGACGACGCCATCTTCCACGTGGCTTACGATCTGGACGAGCACGTGCAGGTTCCGGGCATTCAATCTTTGTATAGCGGCCGCAATTACGAGCGAGACGGTTTCACGCCTCACTGGCGCGGCATTTACGACGACGACGGCCGGCTGATGGTGATGATCAACTTCAACATGGACCTCGGCGATGCCTGGGAACACGCCGACGTGCCGGAGTACTCGCTGCTGTACACGACGCGAGCTTACAAATACGCCATCAACTATATCTTGTACGCGATGACGCACTAGCCCGCGCGAAGCGGCGCGGTTCAGTTCTCGACCGACTGCCCGATGGCCTGGGGCAGATGCAAATCCAGTTCTTCGATCTCGTCCGCCACACGGCGCGACCACGGCTTGATGCCGCCAAACGGCCGCTGGTAGGAAATGAACACGGAAGAGCCGAAGTTGTCTTCGAGCGAATGGCCGGCGCTCATCGACATCGTGCCGCGCCCCACGCCCATGCTTTGTTTTACGGCGATCAGATTGGTTCGCTCGCGCGCCCAGGTGGTCTGGGTGGCGTAAGCGACCGACAGGCTGGCGGTCTCGCTGACATTCACGCCGACGCTCGCCAGATCCCGCTGCATGATGCGATCGGTGACATCCATGCTGCCGATGTCACGAAACTCGCGGCTCTGAAAGCGAGAGCGCACCATCAGATTGAACATCGAATTGCTGTGATCGAAACCGATCTTGGACATCCAGCCCGTTGCGCCGCTCACGTCGTTACTCTGCGCGAACGCCACCGAGGCGGTACCGAGCGATCCGAACTGACGCGCCACGCCGAAGCCCAACGCAGTCACTTCGTCGGCGAGGTACTCACCGTGGCCTTCGATGGTGAAGCCGAGCGGAGCGCCGCAAGCCACCGTGGTGTTGGCGAACATCGGACCATAGGCGTTGCTGGTCAGCGCATAGTCTTCGCGCACTTTGCCGAAGCCGACGGAAAAGTCGGAGCAGCCTTCTTCAACCAGCCGCGTGCGAGCGATCATCGGCGCAGCGATGGATTGTGAGTGCCCGAGCGCGTCCTGCACGGCCAGGTTCCAACTCTGTCCGCCCGCCGGCAGCGAGCGGGCGACGGACAGATTCCGCTGGCTCAAGCTCGTGTCCGCATCGCTGGCTGAAGCAAACAACGCGTCCGCGACGGTGGGTAACACCGCCATGCCGGCGGTCGCCATCCGATTCGACGCAATCACATCCGCGCGCGTTTCGGAGCGGGTGCCAAATTGCATGCCGCCGTAACGGACCGAAGTCCCCCACATCCCCACGCTGCTGACCGTATCGCCGAGCCGCAGACTGTCTTCCCCGACCTGCTGGGTATACGAAGATTGCAGACGGGTGAGGGTCTGGATGCCGACCCCGGGGGCCAGCGACGCCGTGAAGCTGGAATCGATCTTTCCGGCATCGCTCAGGATCTGCGCGTTGACCGACGAATACGACGGGTTCAGCGACGTGGCGCGCACCGCCACAGTTTCGGGCTCGCTTACTTTGGGCACGGCGCAGGCGGTCAGAGCCAGTGCGGGGATCAGGATGAAGATAGTCCGTATCGTCGAAGTCATCAGCAGGTTGAGCTCTTATTCCGCGGCAATAAGGACACCGTGAGGGTCGGGCGGGCGACATTGCCCTGCAGTTAAGCGTGGAATTCTAAGAACCCTGCCTGGGCCTGACCATCAGCCACACCCTGTCGGGAGGCTCCTGACGCAGCGCCCCGGGACTGAGCTAACATCCGGTTGCTCCTGGTATTTTTCGGGCGCGCGGCGCTCCGTTCAGCAGCCTGTAACTTCCCGACTGGCGCGGTGTTCTGAAGCTAAACGACGACATCACCGTGGCAAGGCAACCCCCGGACACCCAGGCACAGGACGACTTCGCAAGCTTCATGCGTGCTTATCAGGACATGGTCTTCAGCACCGCCGCGCGGATCACCGGTCGCGACGGCCCGGCCGAGGACATTGCCCAGCAGGTGTTCCTGAAGGCATACGAGAACTTCGCGCAGTTGCGCACCAGCCCCGCCGCCGGCGGCTGGCTCAAGACCGTGGCTCGCAATCTGGCGCTCAACCATGCCACTCGCTATCGCAAGCGCTGGCGCTTTTTTTCCGAGATGCGCGATCGCGACGACGAAGACGACACCGAATTCGAGATCCCGCAGCCGGACGGGGCTGCCGTCGACATGGATGCGGACACCCGGCGCGCAATAGTCGCCGAGGCACTCGATCAACTGCCCGATCATCGCCGGCTGCCGCTGGTGCTGTATCACTTCGAGGAACTGTCCTACGAAGAGATCGCTCAGCATCTCGGCGTGTCGCTTGCCAAGGTGAAAATCGACATCCTGCGGGCGCGCGCCGCCATGGCGAAGAATCTCGCAGCCCGTGGCCTCACGGCGGAATGTTTCTAGAGGCCGCCACCATGAATACTCCCGTGAACTCAAACGAATCTCGCGAGCAACAGCTCGAACGCTTGATCGACACGGCGCTGCGCGATCAGCCCCTGCGACGGGCGCCCGCTGGCTTTGAAGACAAGGTGATGGCGGCGATCGCGAGCCGCGCAGCAGCTCCTTGGTGGCGCAGCAGCTTTGCCAGCTGGCCGGTCGCGGCCCGCGTGCTGTTCCTGATTGCATCCGTGGGCTTCGCAAAGCTCGGGCTGGAGGCTACCGCGCTGGTGATGGGGCCGCTCGATCCCACCGCCCGGAGCGCCGCACTGTTTGCCGAGGTCGCCTGGATTCCTTCGCTGTTCGGCACCTTCGAAGCCGTGTTCCGCGATTTGCCCTCGCTGTGGATTTACGGCGCGTTGGGCGTGATCGGAGTGTTGTATCTCACGTTGTTCGGCGTCAGCGCGGCTGCCTACCGAACCTTGTATGCGTCCCGTTGAGGGATTGGTGCTCTGTATGAAGCGTTTGTTTCACAAATGGTTGCTGATCGCGATGCTGGCCGGTATCGGCGGCGCGCACCTGGCCATGGCGCAGGAGCCACCCGCCCCACCGGCGCCGCCGGCCGAGCCCGCCGAGCCGCAGCTCGAAGTCGAGCGCGACGAAAGCGTGGAGCGAACCACCAGGCACCGCGACAGGCACCAGCACGAGTACGTCATCGTGCACGTCGGCGACGATTCGAGGCTGCCGGCGGGTGAATATGCGCATTCGGTGGTCTCCATCTTCGGCTCGGCCTCGTCCGCCGGCGAAGTGGAAGAAGCGGTCGTAGCCATCTTGGGCAATGCATCGGCCACCGGACCGGTGGGCGACGCCGTGGTCGCGATCTTTGGTGACGTGTATGTCGACGCCGAGGTCGGTCACGATGTCGTGGCGATGATGGGCAACGTGAAACTCGGTCCCAACGCAGTGGTGCATGGCGAGCTGGTGTCGGTGGGCGGCGCCATCACGCGCGATCCGGCCGCCGTCGTGCATGGGCCGCAACAGCAGATTTCGTTCGGTCAGCACTTCGGTCGTCTCGAATGGCTCAAGCCCTGGTTCGAGAGCGCCCTGCTGTATGGCCGGCCGCTGGCGTTCGAATCCAGCCTGGGCTGGGCATGGTGGCTCGCGGCGGGCTTTCTCGCTTTGTATGTAGTGCTGGCGCTGATGTTCGATCAGGGCATGCAGCGTTGTGTCACCACCTTGGAAGAAAAACCCGCTCAGACCGTGCTCGCCTCGGTGCTGGCGGTGCTGTTTACACCGGTGCTGATCATGATCCTGGCGGTGACGGTGATCGGCATTCCGATCCTGCCGTTCCTGCTGCTCGGTCTGTTCTGCGCCGGCCTGTTCGGCAAGGCCGCGGTGCTCGCGACGATCGGCCGACGCATCACTCGCTTCACCGGCATCGCCCCCTTCAGTCACGTCGCCTTCGCCACGCTGATCGGCGGCTTGATCGTGCTACTGTTGTATGTCGTGCCGGTGTTCGGCTTCATCGTGTTCAACTTGATCGGCGTGCTGGGACTGGGCGTGGTGGTCTACACGCTGATGCTCGCGATGCGCTCGAATCACGCGCCTGTGGCGGCACCGGCCGCCAGCATGCCTGGCGCACCTGGAGTCGTCAGTGAAGGTGTCGTCGGCGACGGCACGGTTCCGCCCTCTTCTCAGGCGCCTTCGCCGCCGCGCCCGAGCAATGTCGAGCTCGCCGCTCAGCCTCGTGCCGGCTTCTGGATCCGTGCAGGCGCGCTGGCGCTCGACGCACTGCTGGTCATCCTGATCGTCAACGTGCTCGAACCCGCCGATGATTTCTTCGCGCTGTTGCTGGCCACGTATGGCGCGGTGATGTGGAAGCTGCGAGGCACGACCATCGGCGGCATCATTTGCAACTTGCGCGTGGTGCGCACGGATGGGCAGGAGATCGGCTGGGAAACCGCCATCGTGCGCGCGCTCGGATGTTTCCTGTCGTTCATCCCGCTCGGCCTGGGCTTCATCTGGATGGTGTTCGACAACAACCGCCAGACCTGGCACGACAAGATCGCCGGCACCGTGGTGGTGCGCGTGCCGAGGAGCCAGCCGCTGACTTGAGCTGTACGCATTCAGCTGAGGCAAGGCTGGTTGTTTTCTCAGCTGGCGAGCCCGTGAAGGCGCGATTAGAGTGGCCACATCGCCGCCACTCGCTCCCTGAACAGCGCCTGCTGAATCGTCAATGCATCCTCCGCTGGCCGACACACCTGAACAGACCGTCCTCGGGGTGATCTCCGACACTCACGGTCTGCTGCGCCCCGAAGCGTTGAATCACTTGTTCGGCGTCGAGCGAATCATCCATGCCGGCGACATCGGCTCGCCCAACGTGCTGGAAAAACTGCAAAGCCTCGCCCCTGTCAGTGCCGTCCGCGGCAACAACGACAAGGGCGCCTGGGCCGAAGCGATTCCTGAATCGCTGCTGCTCGAGGTGCGCGGTCATTCCATTCATGTATTGCACGACCTGGCGCAGATCGACTTGAGCCCGGCGGCCGTGGGCATCGACGTGGTCATCAGCGGTCATTCGCACAAGCCGCTGCTGGAACAGCGCGAGGGTGTGTTGTTCCTGAATCCCGGCAGCATCGGCCCGCGCCGCTTTCGCTTGCCCACCACGCTGGCCAAGCTGTACGTGAGCGATACAGCCGTGCAGGCGGAGATCATCGAGTTGCGCCTGCCCGGCTGAAGCGCGCAATTCGCGTTGCAAACATTGTCAGTTGCGGTGCGAGGACCTCGATTCTCGATTCGGGATCGGTGAGATCGGCGATGTGTGAGCGATTCGTCATAGCCCCTCAGGCCGCGGTGGAACGCGAGTTCCCATTGCAGCACGCGTGGTGGCGTTTCGACGCCAGCTTCAATGTTTCCACGCGCAACAACGTGCCGGTGGTCCGCCTGCACGAGGGCGAGGCTGAAGGCGTGATGATGCGCTGGGGATTGATTCCCGATTGGGCGGAAGGCGATCCGCTCAAATCCTGCACGACTCATGCGGCCAGCGAGGAGCTCGACCGCAATAAAGCGTTCAGCGGCGCATGGTGGCGCGGCCAGCGCTGCATCGTGCCGCTGTCCGGCTTCTATGGCTGGCAACTCACTCCCCAGCAATATCTGCAGCCGTACTTCGCCCGACTGGTGAATCGTTCAGTGTTCGGTGTCGCTGCCCTCTGGGACCGCACCGTCAACAAGGACGAAGACGACGTGATCGAAGGCTGCGCGCTGCTGACAGTGCCGGCGAACGAACTGCTGGCCGACGTTCACAACACCTCGCCACAAATGCCAGCCATCCTGCATCGTGATGAATACGAGCCGTGGTTGCGCGGATCCACGGCTCGTGCGCGATCGTTATTGCGGACTTATCCGCCGGAAAGAATGGTGGCGCACGCCGTCAGCCCGCGCATCAACTCGCTCAAATACAACGACGAGCAGTTGATCCGGCCGGTGCTGTTCGGCTGAGTCACAGTCAGTTCACTGCAATCGGCGTGTAACCCAGGCCATCCGGCTCGCGCCCGGCCTTCAGGCGATCCACCACCTTGAGCGAAGTCAGATCGATCACCGTGATCGTGTCGGCATTGGTGTTGGCGACAAAGGCCAGCGACAGCGGCTCCGGCATCAGAATGCCCACGGGCACCGGCCCATCGCCGAATTGTGACACCATCGGGCGTGTTTCATTGTGCGGCAGCCGCTCGCCTTCGCTCTGCATCGGGATACTGGTGATCTTTTTCTTGGTTACCGTATCGAACACGGCAACATCGCCTGACTTGGCATTGGAGATCAGTGCACGCGTGCCGTCGGCTGTGAATTTGACGCGAATCGGCACCTGACCCGGCTCGACTGTCGCAGTGACCTTCAGCGTGGCCGGATCCACGATCGAGACCGTGTTGGCGTCGCGATTGGTCACCCACACTTCGCTGCCATCCGGCGCCACCGCAATGCCTTCGGCGCCGCGACCGGTTGCGACATCTGTGATGCGTTCGTGGGTCGACAGATCGATCGCTGTGGTCGTGCCCGAACCGATGTTGGCCGTGAATGCGCGCCGATGTTTCGGGCTCACCGCCACCATGTGTGAGCCGACCTGGTCGGTCGGAATTGCATGCTTCACCTTGCCCTGGTTCACGCTGACCACGAGCAGCGCCTTGCTCGCTTCCACCGTCACCGCCACTTCATCGCCCTGCAGCCACACGATGCCATGCGGCCGGCTGTAATCGCCGAGATCGATGGTTCGCACCACTTTCTTGCCGGGCACATCGACGACAGTGAGCGTTTTGCCCGGCTTGGCCGAGTCGCCGTAGTTCGCGATCACGGCCGTCTTGCCATCCGCCGACACCGCCACTTCGTGCGGACCGTCGCCGGTGGGCACCGTCGCCTTGACCTTGTTGGTCGCAAGATCGATGAACGAGACCGTGTCGTCGGACTTGTTGAGCACCAGCAGCGTGCCGGTGGGCGCGGCGGCAGCGACGCCCCCAGACCACGACGACGACAACGACAACAGCAATAACAACCGGGCCAGATGTTTCATATTGTCTCCAGCATCGCCGCCCTCAGGGGACGGCACGACGCATCAGGGTGCTTTTGCCGAACAGCGATTCGATCAGGTCCACCGCCAGCAGCGCGGTCTTGTTGCGCACGTCCAGCGCCGGGTTCAATTCCATCACGTCCAGCGAGCTCAAGCGACCGGTGTCCGCGATCATTTCCATGCACAGCTGCGCCTCGCGATACGACGGCCCGCCCGGAATGGTCGTGCCCACGCCGGGCGCGATCTCCGGATCCAGGAAGTCGACATCGAAGCTCACGTGCAAATGGGTGTCCTCGTCCAGCCCGAGCAGCGCCTGCTCCATGGTCTGACGCATGCCCACCTCGTCGATATAGCGCATATCGAAGACTTCCAGGCCTTGCTCGTGCACGAAACGTTTTTCCGGCGGATCGACGCTGCGGATGCCGATCTGTCGAATGACGGAAGGTTCGATGGCCGGTTTCTGGCCGCTCAGCTCGGACAATTGCGCCGGGCCGAAGCCACACAGGCACGCCACCGGCATGCCGTGGATGTTACCGCTGGGGGACAGCTCGCGAGTGTTGAAGTCCGCATGCGCGTCGAGCCAGAACACACGCAGCTTCTTGCCGCGCTCGCGACAGTGACGCGCAACGGCGCTGATCGAGCCGATGGCCAGGCAATGATCGCCGCCGAGCAGAATGGGCAGATGTCCTTCGCGGAGCGCTGCATACATTGCATCGTGCACCAGACGATTCCATTCGATGACTTCCGTCAGATGCCGATAACCCTCGACCGGCAGTTGCCAGGGATTGCCCGGACCGTTGAGATTGCCGCGATCGTGCACTTGCAGACCGCGCGCTGCCAGCGCTTCACGCAGGCCGGCGACGCGCAGCGCTTCGGGCCCCATCGACGAGCCGCGATCGGCTGCGCCCGCATCGGTGGGTGCACCAATCAGCGCGACCGACTTTTTCTCGCCGGGCCGAGCCATCGCCAATGACGAACCTGCCGACGCGAATTGCGTGCTCATGCCGTTGCTCCTCTCATTAGAATCGCAGCTCGTCTGTTGCTCACGGCCGCGCCGCGATTGTACTCCACCCCATGAACGCCACTGCCGCAGCTGCGCGGCGCGAATTGTTGACCGGCATGATGCTGGCCGCCGCCGGCGCCATCGCATTTTCCTGCAAGGCCATCATCGTCAAGCTGGCGTATCGCTACCACGTCGATGCGACCACAACGATCATGTATCGCATGTTGTTCGCGCTGCCGCTGTTTTTATGCCTGGCGTGGTGGTCGGGGCGCGCCCAGCCGCCGCTCAGCGGCCGCGACTGGCGCGCGCTGTCGGGCTTGGGCTTTTGTGGTTATTACCTGGCGAGCTATCTGGATTTCGCGGGTCTGCAATACATCAACGCCAATCTGGAACGGCTGATTCTCTACTTGAATCCCACCATCGTGCTGCTGGCCGGCAAGCTGCTGTTCAAAACCAGCGTGACGCGCGCTCAGTGGCTGGCGCTGAGCGTCAGCTATCTCGGCGTGCTGCTGGTGTTCGGGCACGACGTGCAAACCGGCCCCGATATCGTCCTCGGCTCGGTGCTGGTGCTCGGCAGCGCCATCAGCTACGCCATCTATCTGGTATACAGCGGCGCGACGGTGCGGAGACTCGGTGCGTTACGCGTCACGGGGACGGCGACCACCATTGCATGCATTCTGTGTATCGCGCAGTTCTTCATCTTGAAACCGCCCGCCGCCATGGTGGTGGCCGCGCCGGTGATCTGGCTGTCCGTGCTCAACGCGGTGCTTTGCACATTCGTGCCCGTGTTGATCACCATGATGGCGCTGGAGCGCATCGGCGCCGGTCTCACCGCGCAGATCGGCATGATCGGGCCGATGTCGACGGTGGCGCTGAGCGTGCTGATTCTGCACGAGCCGTTCAATGCGTGGATCGCGGCGGGCACGGCCCTGGTGGTGGCCGGCGTATGGATGTTGGCGAGGTTCCGGCAGCCTTCGGCGACGAAAAGTTGAACGAGGTCCGTGCGGGCCGGGGGCGGTTCGGCCTGCCCCGGGCATTCGTGAAGAAGCGGAAATTGCGCCGTGCACCGGCAGCCACGCCGAACTCTTTATAATGCCGCGTTCGTTTCGAGCCCAAGCCTTGGAGCCTGCGTGCAACCCATCATCTCGGTTCACAATCTGGTCAAAACCTACGCCTCGGGGTTCCAGGCCCTGAAGGGCGTGGACCTGGAGATCCGCCGCGGTGAAATCTTTGCACTGCTCGGTCCGAACGGCGCCGGCAAGACCACGCTGATCAGCATCATATGCGGCATCGTCAACGCCACCTCCGGCACGGTCACCGCCGACGGCCATGACATTCGCAAGGACTATCGCGCCGCCCGCGCCAAGATCGGGCTGGTGCCGCAGGAGCTCACCAGCGACGCGTTCGAAAGCGTCTGGGCCACCGTGAACTTCAGTCGCGGGCTGTTCGGCAAGCCGCCCAATCCCGCTTACCTCGAAAAGGTGTTGAAAGACCTGTCGCTGTGGGACAAGAAGGACAGCACCATTCTGTCCCTGTCCGGCGGCATGAAACGTCGCGTGATGATCGCGAAGGCGCTGTCGCACGAACCGCAGATCCTGTTTCTGGACGAGCCGACCGCCGGCGTCGACGTGGAGTTGCGCCGTGACATGTGGGAGATGGTGCGCGCCCTGCGCGCCAGCGGCGTCACCATCATTCTTACCACTCACTACATCGAAGAAGCCGAAGAGATGGCCGATCGCATCGGCGTCATCAGCAAGGGCGAGATCATTCTGGTCGAAGACAAGAGCGTGCTGATGCGCAAGCTGGGCCGCAAGCAGCTGACGCTGCACTTGCAGGCTCCGCTGCAGCAGATTCCCTCGCAGCTTGCCAATCGTCAGCTGGAACTCTCGGCCGACGGCAACGAGCTGATCTACACCTTCGACACTCAAGCCGACGCCACCGGCATCGCCAGCCTGTTACGACAGCTGAACGAGCTCGGCATCGACTTCAAGGACCTGCATACGAGCGAAAGCTCGCTGGAAGAAATTTTCGTCAGTCTGGTGCACAAACGATGAACACGTACGGTATCAGCGCCATCTACCGCTTCGAACTGGCCCGCTGGTTCCGCACGCTGGTGCAGAGCCTGTTGTCGCCGGTGATTTCCACCTCGCTGTATTTCGTCGTGTTCGGCGCAGCCATCGGCTCGCGCATGGCAGAGATCGAAGGCGTGAGCTATGGCGCGTTCATCGTGCCCGGGCTGATCATGCTGTCGGTGCTCACCGAGAGCATTTCCAACGCGTCGTTCGGCATCTACATGCCGCGCTACTCCGGCACGATCTATGAAGTGCTGTCGGCGCCGATCTCGGCGATGGAAATCGTCATCGGTTACGTGGGCGCGGCCGCGACCAAGTCGATGATGCTTGGCCTGGTGATCCTGGCGACGGCGCGGCTCTTCGTGGATTTCAGCATCGAACATCCGTTGTGGATGGTGTCGTTCCTGGTGCTCACCTCGATCACCTTCAGTCTGTTCGGCTTCATCATCGGCGTGTGGGCCAGCGGCTGGGAGAAGCTGCAGATCGTGCCCATCATGATCGTCACCCCGCTGGCGTTCCTGGGCGGCAGCTTCTACTCCATCTCCATGCTGCCGGAGATCTGGCAGAAGGTCGCGCTGTTCAATCCGGTGGTGTATCTGATCAGCGGCTTCCGCTGGAGTTTTTACGGCGTGTCCGACGTGGCGGTCGGCCTGAGCCTGTTCATGACCCTGCTGTTCATGACCGCGTGCCTGGTCGCGATCTGGTGGATCTTCAAAACCGGTTATCGCCTGAAGAACTGAACTCGAAGGAACTGCAGACATGGCCGCACCGACTCGGATTCGTCGCGCCACCGCGCAGGATGCGAGGACGCTTGCTGTGCTCGCGGAGAAGACATTCCGCGATACGTACACGCGCTTCAACACGCCCGAGAACATGCAGGCGCATTGTGAGAAGTCTTTCGGCGAGCCGCTCCAACGATCGGAGATCGAGGATGCGGGTCGTGAGACCTGGGTGGTCGAGCTCGATGGCCAGCTCGTCGCTTACGCGCAGCTGATTCTCGATGCGCCGTGCCCGTCCATGACGCAAGCGCGCGGTATCGAGCTCCTGCGTTTCTATGTCGATGCGAGCCAGCAAGGCACTGGCCTTGCCTATCGACTGATGGATGAGCTGGTCACGCGCGGCGCCGCACTTGGCGCGAATATTCTGTGGCTGGGCGTGTGGAATCAGAATGAAAGAGCCATCGCCTTCTACAAGAAGTGCGGCTTCAAGCACGTCGCCGACAAGACCTTCACGGTGGGTGAGGACGTGCAACAGGATTTCGTGATGGGTCGCGAATTGCATTGAGCCCCGGTTTCCTGCCAACCTTGGATCGACTCGCCGCCGCGCGAGCCCGCCCATTCCGAGGAACTGCGCATGACCCTGCCCACCCTGTCCCGGCGTGCCCTGTTGATGGCCGGTGGCGCTGCACTCACGTTGCCGATGAGCCGGGCGCAGGCCGCGTCATGGAATGGCTATCGCGATGCCATCGTGATCGACGGGCTGGGTGGACCGGGCGACATGACCATGGAACCGGGCAAGCCACTCACCGATGCACACATCAAAGATGTGCACGAGAGCGGTCTGACGGCAGTTCTGCTCACGGTGGGGCCGGTCGGCACCGCGCCGCCGGATAGCGCATTCAAAGCCACGGTTCGCGACATGCTCCTGACCGAGCGCGGCATCGCTCGTCGACCCAAGACATTCGCCAGCGTGCGCACCGGTGCAGATATCACGGCAGCGAAGAAAGCCCAGCGCACCGGCTTGATCTACGGCGTGCAGGACGGCGTGGCGTTCGAGACCGACCTGAGTCTGCTCGAAGATCTTCATCAACTCGGTCTGCGCGTGGTGCAGCCGACCTACAATCGCCGCAATCTGCTCGGCGACGGCTGCATGGAGCCGGCCAACGCCGGCTTGAGCCGCACCGGGTTCGAAGCCGTCGAACGGCTCAATGCGCTGAACATTCTGATCGATCTCAGTCACTGCGGCAGGCAGACATCGGCGGATGCGATCAAGGCATCCAAACAACCCGTCGCATTCACCCACACCGGGTGCGCGGCGCTGATCGATCATCCTCGCCATCGCACCGATGCAGAGTTGCGCGCCGTCGCGGACAAGGGTGGGGTTTCCGGCGTGTTCTTCATGCCGTATCTGACCGGCGGCAAACAGCCCACGGCGGCCGATATCATCCGCCATCTCGAGCATATGATTCAGGTGGCCGGCGAAGATCATGTTTCCATCGGCACCGACGGTTACATTTCGCCGACCGTGCTGGATCAGAAATACAAGGAGATGTTCGCCGTCAACACGCGCGAGCGCAAAGCGGCCGGCATCGCCGCCCCCGGCGAGACGGAGGACGGCTATCTCTTCGCCAATGACCTCAACACGCCGCGCCGCCTGGAAACGTTGGGCCAGATGCTCGCCGACCGCGGCCACAGCGCCACGCGCATCGAAAAGATCCTCGGCCGCAATCTGCTCCGCGTGTTCTCCGAAGTGTGGCGCGGCTGAGTATCACAGCCCGAACAGCACGCTGAGCGAGGCCTGGTCCAGGCGGCTTTCGCCCATGCTGCCGTTCGACTTCAGATCGTCGGTGCGCTGGTATTCGAGCCTCGCCGTCCAGCGCGGCAAGAACGCCCATTGCAGGCCCGCGCCCACGCTGACGACTTCATCGCTGTAATCTTGATCGCGGCGCCCCGCGCTGGAACCCGTGCTACCGGTAATGGTCGTTGTCGATTCGACTTCCTGACTGGCAAACAGCACGCCGCCGCGGATGAACGCTTCCCATCGCTCGCTGAACGGCAAGGAGCCGAGCACCGACACGGCAGGGCCGCGCGTACGCACCCGATAACTCATCTCGATCGCACTGGCGGCGGTCGGGACCGACGCCGGGAAACGAAATCGTTGGGTCAATGAAGCTTCGCCCCCGTCCACGTAGGCCAGCTCCGCCGCGAAATATTTGTTGACGCGGTAGCCCAGCGCGAGATTCCAGCCGACATCCACTTCATCGGCGGATGTCTCGGGGTCAATCAACGGGATGGGCACGAAGATGACATCTGTGCCGAAAGCCGGCGGAATCGGCCGCGGCACGGGCGTGATGCTGGGTGGCTGCGTCAGCACGACCGGCACCGCCGCGACGCCAGCCGCCTTGTCCAGTCGCTGCTCGCTGCGAGCGCCGGCGGCGCCAACATAGAACCCCGGGTCGGCCGCTTCAGAGATTTCACAATGCAGCGAAGTAACAAACGCCGCCGACGCCACCGCTGCGTATCGAACCATTCCACGATTCATTTGTTTGCTTCCTGACAAGCGATTGCACCCGCTCCAGCCGGGTGCAATCGTACGACAGGTCGACGCGCGGCGGTTCGAGACTTTACTTAGGTCCCTTCGCTGGCGGCGGGCGCGGTCCAGGGCGGGCCGGAGAACTCCGTTTCGATGATGACATTCACCGCGTCGCTCACGCCCATCGTGGTGCCCGGCGCGGGGATGCCGTACGAGATGCCGAAGTCGGAGCGCTTGAGCACACCGGTCGCGGAGAAACCAATGCGCGCATTCGGGTCCATCGGATGGCCGGAATAGCCACCGTTGAATCTCGCATCCAGCACCATCGGCTTGGTGACACCGCGCATGGTGAGCTCGCCGTTGATACGCATGGTGCGTGCACCGGTGGGCTCGACGCTGAGCGAACGGAATGTGATGTCCGGATATTTCGCGGCGTCCAACCATCCTTCACCGGTCAGCTCGGCGTTGAAATCCACCTTGGTGTCGGGATAGTCCGTTTCCAACGACTTCGCATCCACCGTGACCGTGACGCTCGAGGCCGCGAGGTCGTTCGGGTCGAACTGCAACTGCGCGGTCGCCTTTTTGAAACGCGCCGTGTAATTGGAAAAGCCCAGGTGATCGACTCGGAACAGAATGCTGGTGTGCCCCAGATCCATCGTGTAAGCGCCCGCCGGAACATCCACCGGCTGCTCCGCCGCCGCGGCCGGTGTCGGCTGCGGCTCGGAGGCCGGGGCGGGTTCCTGCTTTGGAGCGCAGGCCGCCAGCGCGGCGAGCAGACTGAGTACGAGCAAACGGTTCATCGATGGTCCCTCGCAGTTGATCCGGAATGATGACTTGAAGACGCGCCAGCGCCCGCCGGCCCGACAGCAGCACTTGAGGATTTTTCGAGTCAGCCAACTGTGCCGCCGACCTGCGCCGAAACTGGCGCTTGGCGACCACCCCGGGCCCGGCGGATGATCGCCCCATGCCCAGTGTGCCCGTGAATCTTCAGGAAAAGTTCGCCCGCTTCAGCGAGCCCTGGAGCCCCAGGGTGATCGCCGAAATGAACGACTACCAGTTCAAGCTGGTGCGTCTGCTCGGCGAGTTCGTCTGGCACCAGCACGCGGACACCGACGAAGTCTTCATCGTTATCGAAGGCGAGATGGTGCTGCGCTTCCGGGATCGCGAAGTCCCGCTGCGCGCCGGTGAGCTCTACGTCGTCCCCAAAGGCGTCGAGCACCAGCCCTTCGCCCCGGCCGAGTGCAAAGTCATGCTGGTCGAGCCCAAAGGCGTCATCAACACCGGCGATGCCGGCGGCTCTCTCACCGCCCAGAACGACGTCTGGATCTAGCGATCCAGGCGCCGGATCTGAAATGCCTCCAAATCCGGCGGGGGCGCGAATCACCTGCCGATGGAGTGTTTCAGGTGGGTCTCATGATCAGGCATGCGCTGCTGGCTACCGCGTTGTTGTTGACTGGGTGCGCCTCGCACGAGGGCCGGCCGAGCAATGCCCGGATCGGGTCGGTGGGGCCGGTGGCGGTGACCGTCACCCGGGATTTCGTCTACACCCCGGCGCACTGGCCGCAGCCATTGAAGGCGGATTTGTATAAGCCGGCGGGCAACGGGCCGTTTCCGGCGGTGGTGATGATCCATGGCGGCGGCTGGGAGGGCCGTTCGCGGGACGACATGAACGACATTTCGCAGCGGGTGGCCGAGCGCGGCTACGTCGTTCTGAACATGTCGTACCGCTTCGCCCCGCAATGGCACTTCCCGGCGCAGCTCCAGGATGTGCAACAGGCGATCATCTGGCTGCGGGAGCACGCCTCGGATTTGAACGTGCTCAAGAACCGCATCGGCGCCTGGGGTTACTCGGCCGGCGCGCACCTGGCGGCGCTGGCGGGCGTCACCAGCCCCGACGACAAATGGTTCGTGGAAGGCACCCGCGTCCAGGCGGTGGTGGCCGGCGGCACTCCGGTGGACCTGCGCTATTACAAGAACGGTCCGTTGACCAACGGTTTGATCGGCGCCTCCTACGAGCGGAATCCCGACCTGTGGCGCGAAGCTTCGCCGCTGGCGCTGGTGAGCGGCGACGATCCGCCGATGTTCCTGTATCACGGCACCTTCGACATTACCGTCGGCGACAACAACGCCCATGCCATGTACCAGGCGCTGAACGCCAACGGCATCCCGGCCGAGCTGTACCTGATGCGCGGCCTGGAGCATCTGAGCACGTTCATCGTCGACCGGCCGGTGGACAACGGCATCGATTTCCTCGACCTGTACCTGCGCACGGCGCAACCGAAACTGACCGGGCGAAGCGACGAGGCTGGCTCCATCCGGCGCTGATCTGGGCTACCATCGCGCCCATGTCCGGGCGCAGAACAAGCATCAACGACGTTGCCAAGGCGGCCGGCGTCGCGATCAAAACAGTGTCGCGGGTTCTGAACAACGAACCCAACGTTCGCGAAGAAACCCGCGCGCAGGTGCTTGCTGCCGTCAAACGGCTCAATTATCACCCCAGCCTGTCGGCCCGCAGTCTCGCCAGCCGCCGCTCGTATCTGGTCGGCCTGGTCTACGACAATCCGAGCGCCAACTACACCATCGAAGTGCAACGCGGCGCCCTGGCGCGCTGTCGCGAGGCCAAGTTCCTGCTGTTGTTGCATGAGGTGGCCGGCCGCAGTGAAGAGGTGATCCAGGACATCCTGACCTTCGCCAACCAGACCCACCTGGACGGCCTGATCGTGGCCCCGCCGCTGAGCGAATCGGCCGAGCTGATCCGGGCGCTGGACGCGCAGGCGCTGCCGTTCGTGCGCATCGCCCCGAACGAAATCAAACATCGCTCGCCCTATGTCGATATCGACGACGAAGCGGCGGCGCGCGAAATGACCGAGTACCTGATCGGCCTCGGCCATCGCAGCATCGGCTTCATCATCGGCCGACCCGGTCACTTCGCCAGCGGCGAGCGGCTGCGCGGGTACAAGGCCGCTCTGAAGAACCACAAGATTCCGTATGTGCCGGAATACGTGCGCCAGGGCGACTTCCTGTTCGATTCGGGGCTGGAAATGACCCGGCAGCTGCTGGCACTACCCAAACGACCGACGGCGATTTTCGCGGGCAACGACGACATGGCCGCCGGCGCGCTCATGGCCGCCCACGAAATGGGAGTCGCCGTGCCTCAGCAACTGTCGGTGGCCGGCTTCGACGACGCAGCCATTGCCCGCACGGTGTGGCCGCCGCTGACCACCATCTGTCAGCCGACCTATCAACTGGCGTATCGAGCCGCCGATTTGCTGCTCGAGATGCTGCTGTCCAGTTCGACCCCCAAGCCGGCGCGGCTGGCGCACACGCTGGTGCGTCGGGATTCGACCGCCGTGGCGCCCAACGGAAGAGTCAAGTAACGTCCCACCCAGTGTGGAACGCATGTCCAGGCCTCTTCCCGGCGGACCTCGGGACCGGGTCCACGGAATCACGGATCGCTTCGATGCCAAGCCGCCCGGGCGCTAACTTGCTGTCGATGATCGCGCTCGGCGCGATCTCGAGCATTGGAACCGCGCACGCGCAGGAAGGCGCGCCACTGACCGATCCGCCGCCGCAGCTCACTCCCGATCGGGTCTATGCACTCGATATCGCGATGGAGAGCATCCTGCAGGAATTTGCGATTCCAGGGCTGGCCATCGGCATCGTCGAGGACGGCGAGCCCGTGTACATCCGCGGCTTCGGCGTGCGCGACAAGAAGACCGATGAGCCGGTGAATGCGCACACGTTGTTTCACGTGGCCTCGATCACCAAGTCGTTCACCGCCACGGCGATCATGCAGTTGGCCGAGCGCGACCAGCTCGGCCTTGAAGAGACGATGGCCGATTCCTCCAGCACCGTCGCGCAACTGCTGACGCGACAAGACGCCGCATTCAACGCGCTCGGCGCGATGATCGAATCGACGACCCAGCAGAAGTATCTGCACTACATGCACTCGAAGATATTGCGACCGGCGGGGCTGATGGAAAGCACCTTCGAAGTGCCCATAGTGAACTCCAACGTCGCGTGGCCTCACGTCGGCCGGGTCTTCGTTCGTCGCGCGACGCGTTATCCGCGGGACGAAGCTTCGCTACCGAGCACCGGCCTCAGCGCGAGCATCGCCGATATCACTCGCTGGGCCGCGCTGCATGTGAGTCGCGATCCTGCGCTGCTCGAGCGCGATTCGTATGAGGCGCTGATCAGACATCGGCGCGATGGCGAGCGGGCAGACACGGCTGTGGCCTTGGGTTGGCGACTGGAACGTCGGGACGACGATTGGTTGCCACATCACGCCGTCAAAGCTCGCGGCTTCTCGGCGCTGCTCACGTTGTATCCGAAGCAGCAGCGCGCCATTGTGATCTTGTCCAACGGCGAGACTACGCCCAGCAAAGAGATTCGTCGCGTTATCGAATCGGTGCTGGCGGGTGAATCGTTTCTGGCTCCCAAGCCTTCGCTGCTATTGCGGAGCGATGTCCAGTGGGCGCTCGGAGCACTCGTGGCAATGTCGCTATTGTTGTTCGCCGTGAGCGTGCACTATCGGCGCCGCCGCCAACCGGATTGAATGTTTCTACCCGTCCGCAGCTCCCAGCTGCCCGAGACGTCAAAGACGCGCGCCGAAAAATTTCCGGCGCGCGCCTTCGAGTCTCACCCTGCGCGACTCAATTGGTGACCGACTGAACGATCGGATCAAGGAACGGTGCGAGCACTTCGTACTGGCCGTTCCAATCGCTATCGTTCCATACACGACCATCGGAGGCGGTGGCCGTTTGGGTGCCGGCGCGGACCGCGACGATATCCAGGCTTGGAATCACCACGATCAGACTGTCGCCCAGACCCCATGCCCAGTACGCATCACGCGGCACGTTCGGCAGCTGTCCGGTCGCATTGGTCCACCACAACAGGCCATAGTTGGTGGTCGCCAGCGGGAAATTCGCTTCGTCCGGATTGCTCAACGACGCATTCGCCGCCACCGGCGTGCGCACTGTGTCCACGAACGACTGGGACAGGATGCGTTGGCCGTTCGCCCACTCACCATTGCGCAGGAACAGCAGGCCAACGCGCGCCATCGCATTGACGTTGGCGAAGATGCCGGACGCGAGCTCGCGCTTGTGAGGAACGGCGCCCCCCTGCGGCCGCTGTACGTTGTCTCGCCAAAACACATCGCTGTTGGACGGCGCCGCAACCGGATCGGGGCCGGCCGCGGCGTTCAGTCCCAGCGCGCTCCACACTCGAGTATTCAACACCGTCGCGAGATCTTCGTTGAAGACGGTGGTCAGCACTTCGGACAGCCAGTTCAAGCCGCCGTCCGAATAGAACCACGTGGTGCCGGGTTGGTACACCAGGGTCGGGTTCAACTCATTCGGCGACGGTAGAGTGTACGAGCCTTCTTTCAGAAAGCCTGCCGTATGGGTCGCCAGCTGCTGGATGGTGATGACTGCGAGCCGGGCAGGATCGTTCGAGGCCGGTGTCGTACCCATGCTCGGCATGTGGGTCTGCGCAGTATCGGTGAGCGCAAGATTGCCACCATCGATGGCAAGGCCCAGCGCGATACCGCCCATCGACTTGGTGGTCGACTTCATATCGTAGCGGAAATCGTCGAACCGGCCCCACTTGTGCACCACCCGGCCACGACGCACGATCATGCCGGCGTTGTTGGCATTCACAGTACCAGCGGTCGACGCGTATGTGGCCGCGGCATTCAACCCGTCCTGGTTCATGCCGACGTCGGCCGCGTTGGCAGGCGTCCAACCATGATTGTTCGTATCGCTGTTGTCGACATCGGAAGCCGGATACACCGCCGGGTTCACGGTGACCGACACGGCGTCGGTGCCGGTCAAGGAGCCATCGCTCACCGACAGCGTCAGCTCATAAGTGCCGGCTGAAGGAAATGTCACACTCGTGGCCGCGGCATTGGCAGAACCGAAAGTGACACCGCTCGGCCCGCTCCACGTATACGTGAGCGTGCTGGTGGTTGAATCGTCGGTGGCCGAGCCAGACAGCTGAGCTGTGTTGACCGGCCACTCGATCGCCTGATCGGCGCCCGCCTGCACAGTCGGAGCGACATTGGTGGTGCCACCACCGCCGCCGCCTCCGCCGCCACCGCCTCCACCACCACCGCCGCCACCACTATCACCGCCACCGCCACCACCACCGCCACCACACGCGGCGATAGCCAGCACGGACGTGACACTGATCGCTACCAGCCGGCAGCGGCGAAAAAAATCTGAACGAGAGTTCGCTGGCTCTCGCGACATGACGCGCATTCGTTTATCCCCTCGCATGGTTCTCGCGCTCCACCTGGTGCGCGATGCAAACAACGCTTGTTGCGTTCGGAAAGGTCCGAGCCCTCGTAAGAAAAACGACTGGGAAGGATATGCAGCTCGCGTGCCGATCGCGGAGCGCGCTGGATTGCTCGGGGACGGAATGTTTCTATTGTATTTTCTGCAACGAACCCGGCTGTGCTTGGTAATGTTTGCGATACCAGCCGCAGTTTGCGGCCCGCAAAGGGGAGACCTCAGCTGTGAGGGCCTTAACACTTGTCGTTAACGGCAACGCATTGGCTCGCGCTTCTGTTGGACGACCGGCCAAGGTGGGCCAGCCAAGCTCCGCCGCTTACGCACTCGCATCATGGTGGTCGTCGTCGCCCTGCTGCCGCTGGTGCAGATGGTTGCGTAGGGCGTGGTCAGCTCGGCCAATTGGATCAACGCGCAAGACAAGATCGACGCCGAGCTGGCAGTGGGAGAGCGCGTCTTCGACCGCCTGCGCCTGTTCGATTGCGATCAGGCGCAGGGTTTAGTTCATGAGCCGGCCGATCCCAGCGAAGGAACTCGAGGAATGACTACATCACTTTGCGTGGAACATGGCGCCGAAACGCGCCATGCCCACTGAAGAGATGTCTAGCAAAGTGACGGTGCTACGTACCGGATCGTTTCGAAAGATCTAGCGACGCGCGGTCAATGGCTCTGCTTGATCGCCGAGCCCGCCGCCCACAGCCAACGCGAGATCGACCGCGTTCAGCAGCGCATCGCGTTGAGCTGCCACCAGATCGATCTGCGCCTGATAGAGCCCACGACGCACGTCGAGCAACTCCAGGTAAGCGATGTCGCCCTGGTCGTAACGCAACTCGGCCAACTCCGTCGCGCGGCTCAGCGCAGCCACTTGCTGATCGTTTGCTTCACGCACGCCGGCGATGAGCGTCTGCCCTTGCAACGTATCCAGCACTTCACGGAAAGCTTGTTGCACCGTCCGCGCGTACTCGGCCTTGCGCTGTTCTCTCACAGCTTCGGCGCGAGAAACATTGGCTCGCAACCGGCCACCCTGAAACAGCGGTTGCAGGATGCCACCGGTCGCCGTCCAGGCTTTCGACGGTCCAGTGAACAGATCGTCGAGTTCCGGACTGATCGAGCCGAAAGCGCCCGTGATGCTGATGCTGGGGAACAACTGCGCACGCGCGACACCGATATCCGCCGCCGACGCATTGAGCGCCGCCTCAGCCGCGCCAATGTCGGGACGTTGCGCCATCACCGACGAGGGCAACGCGGCCGGCAATTGCACCGGTGCGGGCAGGCTCACGCCTTGCACACTGACGGCCTCGTCGACCAGCGCCTTGGGCGAACGGCCGAGCAACACGCCAAGCGCGTTGGTGAGCTGAACCACCTGCAATTCCAGCTGACGCGTGGAGACCCGCGTAGCGGCGGCGTCGGCTTCAGCGCGCTTGAATGTGAACTCGTCGCTCTCGCCCGAATCGAAACGCAGCTTTTCGAGATCCATCGACTCTTCGCGCGATCGCAACGTATCGCGCCCTCGCGCGAGCTGCTCGGCTGCAGCGATCAATGAGAAATACACACGAGCCACTTCACCCGTGAGGCTGAGCTTGGTGGCTTCGCGACCGTACTCGCTGTTCAGCAACTGCGCCCGGGCCGACTCGGACGCCCGCTGATACTTGCCCCACAGGTCGAGCTCGTACGCCACGGTGCCCTGGACCGTGTACAGCGTCTGGTGCGTCGGGAAACCAGGAATGTTTCCGAAGCCCTGCTGCGCCAACGAGGCTTCGCTCTGCTTACTGCGCGTCGCATTGCCTTCGAGATTCACCGTCGGCACGCGATCGGCGTTGGCGATACGCAGAAACGAACGCGCCTCCATCACACGAGCCGCGGCGATCTGCGCGTCGGGGTTGTGCCCCAGCGCTTCCACCATGAGCTCGTTGAGCCGGGCGTCATTGAACAACGTCCACCACGGATTCGGCAGCGGACTGGTCTCCGCCGCCTGCGCCGGCAGCGCATCGGGCAACGGCAACTCAGGCTTCTGCGAATCCACCTTGGAAACAAAACACCCGCCGAGGACGGCGGCAATCGCCACCGTCAAGCTCACTCGAACCGTCGTTTTTATGACTTGCCTGTTCATTCCCAACGCATCCTCAATTCGACTCTCGAGGCGCCGCCGGCTTGGGCTCGACACCGCCGCCCTGGCCGTGGTGCTTGCCATGCTCTTCGTCATACGCCTCGCCACCCTTCGCGCCCGCGATCCATTTGAAGAACAGCGGCACGAACAAGGTGGCGATGAAGGTCGCCGCCAGCATGCCGCCGATCACGCTCGTGCCGAGCGAGTGACGGCTGTTGGCGCCCGCGCCGGTGCTGATGGCCAACGGCAGCACGCCGAAGATCAGCGCCAGCGAAGTCATGATAATGGGACGAAAGCGCAGCTTCGCGCCTTCGATGGCCGCATCCATCAGCTTCATGCCTTCGTGATACTTCATCAGCGCGAACTCGACGATCAGAATGGCGTTCTTGGCCGCCAGGCCGATCAGCGTGAGCATGCCGATCTGGAAGTAGATGTCGTTGGCCAGGCCGCGCACGAACACCGCGAGGAACGCGCCGAATGCCGCGAACGGCACCGCCAGAATCACCGCCACCGGCAACGTCCAGCGCTCGAACTGCGCCGCCAGAATCAGGAACACCATCAGCACGCCGAGCAGATACACGCCCTGCGAAGCGCCGCCGCTGACCTTCTCCTGATACGCGGTGCCGGTGAACGCCAGCGCATAGCCTTGCGGCAATGTCTGCGCGGCCACTTCTTCGATCGCGCGCAAGGCGTCGCCCGAGCTGTAGCCCGGCGCCGCGCCGCCCATGATCTTCGCCGAAGTGAACGCGTTGAAGCGCTCGACGATTTCCGCACCGGTCACTTCACGAATGCTGGCCAGCGCGGTGAGCGGCACGAGATCGCCCCGCTTCGAACGCACGTACACGTTGCGAATATCTTCCGGATAAGCGCGGAAGCGCGGCTCCGACTGCAACTGCACCTGATACACACGGCCGTTGCGATTGAAGTCGTTCACGTACAGCGCACCGAACGTGCTCTGCAATGTTTCGAACACCTGGCCCACTTCGACGCCGAGCGTCATCGCCTTCTCGCGATCCAGATCGATGCGCATCTGGGGCACGCTGGCGCTGAACGTGGTCTGCGTACCGGCAAGCTCCGGACGCTGATTGGCCGCGGCCACCAGCTTCTGCGTGACGCCTTCAAGATCCTTGATCGAGCCACTGCCACGCTGCTGGATGTACGCCTCGAAACCGCCGGTCATCGACAGACCTTCGATGGGCGGCGGCTCGACCGCGAAGAAGAAGCCGTCCTTCACTTGCGCACCCGCGCCGAAGACAGCGCCAACCAATGCGCTTGGCGACAGATCGTCGCTCTTACGCTCATCCCACGGCTTCATTGGCAGCCAGATGATGCCGCTGTTGGTCTTCATCGCCTGGGTCAGCGGATCCATGCCGGACACGGCGACGGCATTCGCCACCGCGGGATGGTCGCGCACGCCAGCGGCAACGGTCTCGATGGCCTTCACCGTGCGATCCAACGACGCTGCGTCCTGCAGGAAGCCGATCGCGAACACATAGCCCTGGTCTTCCGACGGAGCCAGCGAAGTCGGCAGCGCACGGAACAACCCGACCACTGCAATCAGCATCACCACGAAGATGCCGGCCGCAAGCGCTGCACGTCTCATGATGAAGCGCACTCCGCGCTCGTAACGATGCGTTACACGCTCGAACCACTTGTTGAAGCCAAGCAGGAAGCGGTTCTGCACCGTGTGATCGTGCTTCAACAACAGCGCGCACAGCGCCGGTGTCAGCGTCAGCGCGACGAAGCCGGAGATCACCACCGACACTGAAATGGTCACGGCGAACTGTTTATACATTTCACCGACCAGACCGCCCAGGAACGCCACGGGCAGGAACACCGCGGTCAGCACCAGCACGATCGCGATCACCGGCCGGGTCACCTCTTCCATCGCCTTTTCAGTGGCCTGCGGCGCGGGCAAGTTTTCGGTGGTCATGATGCGCTCGACGTTCTCGAGCACCACGATGGCGTCGTCGACCACGATACCGATGGCCAGCACCATGCCGAACAAGGTCAGCATGTTGATGGAGAAGCCGAACATATGCATGGCTGCGAACGTGCCGACCAGCGACACCGGCACCGCCAGCATCGGAATGATGGTGGCGCGCCAGTTCTGCAGGAACAGCAGCACCACGAAGAACACCAGCACCATCGCTTCCAGCAGGGTCTTGACCACTTCCTTGATCGACACCTTCACGTATTGGATGGTGTCGTACGGAATGGAATAGGTCATGCCCTTGGGGAAGTCCTGGGACAACTCCGCGAGACGTTCCTGCACGGCGTTGCCGGTTTCCAGCGCGTTGGCGCCGGGCTGCAGCACCAGTGCCATCATCACCGCGCGCTTGCCGTTGATGGTGGCCTGATTGTTGTACATCTGCGCGCCGAGCTCGACGCGAGCCACGTCCTTCAAACGCACGATGCCGCCGGCTTCGGTGGTGTGCACCACGATCTGCTCGAACTCCTCCGGCTCCTGCATGCGCCCCTGCGCGGTCACGGCATAGGTGAAGTCGACCTGCTCGCTGATCGGCTCGACGCCCACCTGGCCCGCCGCGTACTGCGAGTTCTGCTGACGAACTGCGGCCGCGATATCAGACGGCGTCAGACCCAGCTGCGCGAGCTTGTCAGGCTGCATCCAGATGCGGATGGAGTAATCCTGGCCCCACATCTGCACGTCGCCGATGCCGGGGATACGGCGCAACTCGTCCACTACGTTCAACGTGACATAGCTGCTGAGCGTGAGCATGTCGACGCTGTTGTCCGGCGAATGCACCGACACGATCTGCAGGAAGGTGGTCGAGGCCTTGCGCACCACCACGCCCTGACGCCGCACTTCCTCGGGCAGGCGCGGCACCGCCGCCTGAATGCGATTGTTGACGTTGACCGCGTTCATATCGGCATCGGTGCCGATGTTGAACGTCACCGTGATCATCAGCGTGCCGTTGCCCGAATTGACCGAGCTCATGTACAGCATGCCTTCGACGCCGTTGATTTCCTTTTCCAGCGGCGCGGCCACGGTATCGGCGATGGTCTCGGCGGTCGCGCCCGGATAGGTCGCAGCCACCGTCACCGACGGCGGAATGATGTCGGGATAGGCGGAAATGGGCAGCGAGATCATGCCGCCCAAGCCGGCGATCACGATGAACGCCGAGATGACGCAGGCAAAGATCGGCCGCGTGATAAAGAACTTGGAAATCATGCAGTCTCCTTGCTCGCGCCTCGAGCCATCGGCTGCGCGGCCGGCTGCTGCTCAGCCTGCTGAGACGCAGCGTCCACCGACACGGCGCTCACCTGGATGCCGGGCTGCACCTTCAGCACGCCTTCGACAACGTAACGATCGCCGGGCGCAAGGCCCTCGGTGACGATGATGTTGTTGCCCATGGAGCGACCGAGCTGCACCGGGCGGAACTCGATCTTCTGCTCGCCGTTGACGATCCAGATGAACTGCCCCTGGGCGCTCGACATGATCGCCTTGCGCGGCACGGCGACCACGTTGCTCAACAACACACCATCTACGCGCGCGCGAATGAACTGGCCCGGAATCAACTCGGCTTGCGGATTGCTCAGCACGGCGCGCACGCGCACGGTGCCGGAATTCACATCCACCGCGTTGTCGACGAACGTGACCTTGGCGGTCTCCTTATATTCCTGGCCGTTTTCCAGCAGCAGCCGCACCGTCGGCGCGTTGGATTTGTTGGCCGGCGCCAATGAGGCGCGAATCAGGGCCGCCTCGGCTTCCGGCACCGAGAACTCCACATACAAAGGATCCACCTGCACGATCTTGGTCAGCAGGCTGGAGCTCTGCTCGGTGGACACCAGGCTGCCTTCGGACATGACTTCGCGGCTGGACAAGCCGGAAATCGGCGCGCGCACGTCGGTGTACTCCAGATCGAGCTCGGCCATGCGCTGCGCGGCTTCGGCGGCCGCGAGGCTGGCCTGCGCCACTTCGAACGTCGACACGACTTCGTCGCGACGGCTCTGGCTGACCGCGTTCTTATCGAACAACGGCAGCACGCGATCGCGCTCACGACGCGCTTCTTCGAAGCGAGCCTTGGCGACAGCAACTTCGGCGCGCGCCGAAGCCAGGCGTGCACGCACCGGCTCCGGATCGATCAGAAACAACGGCTGGCCCTGCTTCACCGGGCCGCCTTCCTGATAACGGCGCTTCAGCAGAATGCCGCCGACGCGGGCGCGCACTTCCACTTCACGCGAACCGACGGTGCGCGCGGTGTAAGTGAGATCCAGGGGCACTGGATTGCGCTCCACCGTCTGCACGGTGACTTCCGGCGGCGGCGGCGCATGTTGCTGCTGCTCGCCCCCGCCGCAGCCGGCGAGCAACGCCGCGGTGACAGCGATGGCAACCAAAGATCTCACGAATGACGGACGAATGACGTTCATATGCGTCTACCTGACACGAAACGAATACCTGGCCGCGAGCGAACCGTCGCTCGGGATCAAAATGGGTGGCTTCTGGACGGGAGTCCGGCTTACCGGGTCAAATCAAGGCTGTTGCTCGGCGACTCGTCTTCAGCGATAGGCTTCATCGGCGATCTTCAACAACTGCTGAACTACGCGCTCACGCTGCTCCTCGGTGAAACACGAAATGCGCAGCGACTCGCGCATTATCAGTCCATCGATCGCCAGCGTGACCACTGCGGCCCGTGCGAAATCCACATCGCTCCTTTCCAGCTGCTTGGTGTACTGCGCGATCCGCTCCCGAATGACTTCGAGCAGAGTCAGATCGTTGGCGGCCGCCGCGAACAGCGCCGCGCCCATGCCGACAATCTTGGCGCGCGGCTGTTGTTCGAGAATGCCCAGGATGCAGGCTTTCAAGTCTCGGTCGCCGGTTTCGCCGGTGGCGTTCTTGGCCTGCTCCACGCAGTCGGCCATGCTTTCCACATAGCGCTTGGCCAGCGCGCTCAGCAACGATTCCTTGGAAGGAAAATGGTAGAGCAGCCCACCCTTGCTCACACCCGCCGCCTGCGCCACGCCGTCGAGCGTCATGCGAGCTGCGCCGACCTCACCGACAACCCGTTCGGCGGCCTCGAGGATCCGCTCGCGCGCCGGACTGATTGTGTTGGCGGCCAACTCGACCATCGTACCCAACCTCGCTGTACCGACTGGACGGTGAATATACCGTCCAGCCGGTACAGTTTGTAATAACTTTCTGGCATGCCGTGCAGGCCGTTTCATACCTGCAATGCTCTTACGGCGTGCCGCGCGGGCCCGGTCGCAATCCTTGCTTCGTTTAGAAAATTGAATACAGAGCCTTGTCATGACTATGCAATGGTAAGATTTCGCCAGTTTTTCTAAACGTCCGAACAGCGAAACCGGGCTGCGTAAAGTACCAGTTCGCAAGCGCCGAAAGCCGGTCGCACAGTCCGAGGGCTTGCGTAATTGCCGGATCGATCCGGCTCCGGCCGGGCTGCGCATTGAATGTCGAAATGAAGACGAACCAGGTCATGCTTTTGCGACAGTCGCGCCGCAAATTTCTTAACATGTAGGAGCACGCATGCCCGACACCGGGTCCTGGTTTAGCGGCGAACAATTCCTGCCACACGGACACTGCTATATGTGGAGCCCGGGCATCCTGTGGATGCACGTCATTGCCGACATCCTGATCGCGATGGCGTACTTTGCGATTCCCTTGGTGCTGTGGCATGTGGCCCGCCGCCGGCGCGACCTGCCGTTCAACTGGCTGCTGATGTGCTTCGGGGTGTTCATCGTCGCTTCCGGGCTGACCCACGTCATGGACGTGTGGAATGTCTGGCACGCCGATTATTGGCTGGAAGGCGTGCTCAAGGTGATCACCGCCGCCGCGTCGGTGCCGACGGCCATCCTGCTGTGGCGTGCGCTGCCGGCGATCTTGTCGGTGCCGAGCCAGCGCCAGCTGCGCGACGCCAACGAGCAACTCGCCCGCGCCAATCGAGAGCTCGAGGCGTTCACCGCCTCTGTGTCTCATGATCTACGTTCGCCTTTGACGACCATCGCGGGCCAGGCCGGCCTGCTCGAGTTGTCGCTGTCCAATGCGACGGAGGAGCAGCGGCGACGTCTCACTCGCATTCAAGGCAGCGTGAGACAGATGTCGGAGCTCATCGATGCGTTGCTGGTGCTGTCGCGCATCTCGCGACACACCTTGCATCGGGAGATCATCGATGTGAGCGCGCTGGCGGAAAGCATCGTTCAGGATCTGCGGCAGAAGGATCCGTCGCGCGCCGTCGAAGTGGAGATTCAGCCCGGCATGACGGTGCATGGCGACCGCCGGCTGATCAACGATCTGTTCATCAACCTGCTCGCCAATGCCTGGAAGTTCACCTCGCGGACCGAGAACGCTCGCATCGAGGTTGGCCAGACGCAGCACGGCTCCATGGCCACCCTGTTCGTTCGCGACAATGGCGCCGGCTTCGACATGGCGCACGAACAGAAACTGTTCAAACCTTTCCAACGCCTGCACGGCGCTGCCGAATTCGAGGGCACCGGCGTAGGCCTCGCCACCGTCGCCCGCATCATCGATCGCCACGGCGGCCGCATCTGGGCCGAAGGCAAACCCGGCAACGGCGCGGTGTTCTTCTTCACCATGCCCACCATGCCGATCACCGAACAATTCCTGGTGATGCAGCGGGCGCTGGCCTAACCCAGCCAACGTATCGTATTGCTTCCAGTCCCTGGCGGGCGCTGGCCTAATCCAGCGAACGTATCGTATTGCTTCCATCCCTGGCAGGCGCTGGCCTAATCCTGCGAACGTATCGTATTGCTTCCACCCCTGGCGGGCGCTGGCCTAACCCAGCGAACGTATCGTATTGCTTCCATCCCTGGCGGGCGCTGGCCAGTCCGGACATATCCTATTCGTTCATGCTTGCGAGCGACGATCTAGCCCGGTTGGACGTATGTGGTGCCTTCATCCTGGCGGGCGCTGGCGGCAGCCCGCGGCCGCATTGTTTCTACTTTTGTTCCCCTCTCCCAACGGCATAGGGGCTAGGGGTGAGGGTTCTTCAATCCGTTCTGAGCGCGTCGACGGGTTCTAGTCCCGCCGCTCGCACCGCAGGCAAGATTCCCGCGAGCAAGCCAACGGCCACAGCAAGCGACTCCGCCGCAATAATAAACATCGGCGAATAACTCACCGGCAGCGCCGGCACGGCGATATCCAACGCGGCCGCGATGCCAAGCCCGGCGAGCAGGCCGGCGATACCGCCGAGCGCCGACAACACCACCGCCTCGGAAAGAAACACGCGAAGCACCTGCTCCTT
Organism: Steroidobacter gossypii; assembly: GCF_016801985.1. Classification (GTDB taxonomy): domain Bacteria; phylum Pseudomonadota; class Gammaproteobacteria; order Steroidobacterales; family Steroidobacteraceae; genus Steroidobacter; species Steroidobacter gossypii. Next base: position 56,731 of record NZ_JAEVLS010000010.1, read on the forward strand.
CCGCGCCCCCAACGCACGCAGCAACCCGATCTCCGCCGTCCGCTCGCTGACCCCGATGGTCATGATGGTGAATATCCCCACCCCGCCGACCAGCAACGAAATGCTTCCCAGCGCCCCCACCGCGAACGTCAGCACACTCAACACCGACCCCAGCGTATCCAGCATCTGCTGCTGAGTCGTGATCGTGAAGTCCTCATCGCCGTGACGCGCGATCATGATCCTCTGTACGCCAGCAACTACTTCCTCGACGGACACGCCCGCCGCATGATGCAGCTGAATCTCGAACACACTGTCGCGGTCGAACAGCTCCAGCGACTTCGCCGTCGGGATATAAACCGTGTCGTCGAGATCGAATCCGAGCGTGGTGCCCTTCGGCTTCATCACTCCCGCAACTCGATAGCGCTGCCCGCCCACGCGGATCGCTTTGCCCAGCGGGCTCTCGCCTCGAAACAACTCCTCATTCATCTTGCTGCCGAGCACGGCAAGGCTGCGCGGCGCGCGCGGATCGTCCGGCGGCAGAAACTCACCGACCGCCACTTCGAAACGAAATGCTTCGGCGAACGACGAGCCCACTCCATAAACAGTGGTCCGCCGCTTGCGTCCGAGCGCCTCCACTTCGGCATTCCCTTGCACCATCGCGTTGGTCGTCAATACATGCGGTGCACGTCGCAGTGCCTCCGCATCGTCGACGGTGAGCGGCCGTACATTGCCAAGCGAGCCGATCGAACCCCCCATGGTCCGGGTCTTGCCAGGAGTGATACTGATGATGTTGGTTCCGAACTGCGTGAACTCGGAAACGACGAATCGATGTACGCCTTCGCCAATCGAGGTGAGCAAGACAACCGCCGTCACGCCAATGCCGATTCCTAGCGCCGTCAGCGCGGCACGCAAGCGATGCGCTCGCACCGAGCCCGTCGTCAGTCGTACCAAATCGGCGAAGCGCATCAGCGTCGCCCGGCCAAAGCTGCCACTGGATCGAGCCGCGCGGCGCGTCTCGCCGGCATCAAGCCGAAGACCACACCGCTGAGAATCGCGACCACGATGGCCAGCACCACCGCCCACACTGGCGGACTCAATGGCAGCGCCGGATAGATCTTCCCTACGATCCAATCCACGCCCAAGCCGACCAGCAACCCGGCCACCGCACCGGCAACGGACAGCAGGATGGCCTCGGTTAGAAACAACGCGGTGATTTGCAACCGCGTCGCGCCGAGCGCCTTGAGCAGGCCCACTTCGCCGGTGCGTTGACTCACCGACACCAGCATCACGTTCATGATCAGCACGCCTGCGACCGCGAGACTGATGGAGGCGATGCCCGCCAGCGTGAGCGTCAAGGCGGTGAAGATGCGATCGAAGGTGGCGAGCAACGCGTCTTGCGTGATCACGGTGACGTCCTCTTCACCTTGATGCCGCAGTTTGATGGCTTCGATGGTCGCCGCTCGCACTCGATACATATCGTCGCGAGTTCGCGCCTGGATGAGCAGGCGGAACAGCGACTCCGAGTTGAATAGCGCCTGCGCGGCGCTGACCGGAATGATCACCAGCTCCTGCGAGTCCATGCCGATCATGCGGCCCTGATCGCCCAGGATGCCGATGACCCGGAAGCGTCGATCCCCGATACGAATATTTCTGCCGATGGCATCGCGGCCAGGGAATAGCTCGCGAGCGATGTTGTCGCCGATGACGGCGACAGCAGTATCTCGACTGAGCTCACCGGGCGGGAGAAATTGACCTCGGGCGAGGCGGAAGCCATGCACGGGCAGTAAATCGGCACTCGATCCCATCACGGGAGCTTCGCGTTCCAGTGCGCCAGCGGAGATCGGCGCGGAACCGATGACAAGAGGCGCGACTCGCTCGACGCCCGGAAGGCGCTGCACAGCCAGCGCATCTGACAATGTGAGATCTCGCGGCGTCTCGCCGGCGAGCAGGCCCGGCGCGACGCCGCCCGTCTCGGAACGCCCCGGAATGACCACGACAAGCCGTGTGCCCAATGACTGAAACTCACCCGCCACGTATCGGCGCGCACCCTCGCCCAGCGACGTGAGTGCGATGACGGCAGCGACACCGATCGTCATGGCGAGCAACAGCATGATGCTTCGCATGCGGGCGCGAAGCGCGGAATCGAGCGACAGCTGAACTAGATCGCGAAAACGCATGGCCACTTGTGACTACGCATGACCGTTGATGTCCTCCACGACTTTTCCGTCCCTCATTCTTATATGTCGACGCGCGCGGCCCGCGACTTCGGCATCGTGCGTGACCACCAGCAGCGTGATCCCTTTGGCATTCAGTCCCTCGATCGCCGCCAGCACTTCCGCGCCCGAGACATGATCGAGATTGCCAGTGGGCTCGTCTGCCAACAGCACCGCCGGCTGCATCACCATCGCGCGGGCGATGGCGACGCGCTGTCGCTGCCCACCGGACAACTCGTTCGGACGATGCCGAGCGCGACCTTCCAGGCTCAGACTTTCGAGCAACTCCTGTACGCGCGGCCGCCGCACTTGAGGCTCGACGCCGGCCAGCACTAACGGCAACTCCACATTCTCGAACGCCGTCAGGCGCGGAATCAGATGAAACGACTGGAAGATGAACCCGATCTTGCGCGCCCGCGTATGCGCCAGTTCCTCGTCGTTCAACGACGTGGTCTCACGACCATCCAGCAAATAAGTGCCCGACGTGGGTCGATCGAGCAAACCGAGCACATTCAACAAAGTGGATTTGCCCGAGCCCGACGGCCCCATGATGGACACATATTCGCCGGACTCGATGCGTGCAGTCACCGAATCGAGCGCTCGAACCTCCTGGTCGCCCATCTGAAATCGCCGGCAAATCTCGCGCAGCTCGATCATGGAGTAGATGCCGAGCGGACAACATCGGCGCGCGCGCCGTCCGCCAATCCTTCACGGTCGACGGTAGTGACCACCCGATCTCCCTCCTGCAAGCCGCTGGTGATTTCGACGTACTCCCAGTTTCGCAGCCCGGTCTGCACCTCCCGAGCGAGCACGCGCTCTTCAGCAGCGTCATATATAAACACGCGCTTGCCGTCGATGAGCGCGCGTGTGGGGATTCTCAGCGCGTCGGGTCGTTCCTGCAGAATCACTTCCACATCCGCGCTGTAGCCAGGCAGCAGGGTCGCCGATTGTATGTCTTGTAATTCTGCTTCGATCTCGACGGTGCGCGCCTGTTTCTCCACATCCAACACATAGGGCGCGACTCGACGCACGCGCGCCGGAAAGGTTCGGTCGCGGAATGCGTCGAGCGAGACTCGGGCCGGCATTCCTTCGCGAATGCGTGGCGCATCGACTTCGTCGATTGGAGCGGTCACATAGATACACCGTGTATCGACGACATCGACCGCCGGCGGTGTCGGAATACCGACAGGCGACGGCGTGACGAATTCGCCGAGCTCGCCATTGATCTCGGCAACGATGCCGGCGAAAGGCGCTCGCAACAGCGTACGTTCCATCGACGCCTTCGCCTGCTGGATACGCGCCTCGGAAACCTTGATGTTTTGAGTGGCCGCGCGACAGGCTGCCGCGCGACTGTCTGCTTCGCCCTTGGCTTTATCGGCGGTGTCGATGGCCACCAGACTGCGATCGACCAGAGCGGCCAGTCGCTCCGATTCTTTCTTCGCCACGGCCGCGGACACACAAGCCTCCTCCGCCCGCGCACGTGAAGCCACGGCGTCGCGTTCAGCCAGACTCAGCTCGGCGCGGATGTCCTCATTCCACAGCTCGAGCAGCACCTGGCCCGCCTGCACGCGATCTCCTTTTTTTACCGGCAGCTTCGCAATCTGCCCACCGGACGGCGGCGCGAGGCGTGCGCGCTGACAAGCTTTGATGGTGCCGGCCCTTGTGTTGGTCACGGTCTCGGCTACGAGACCACGGCTCGCAGTCGCAGTTTCGACGCTCACCGGATCGGGCCGACCGGCCAGCACGCCGATCGCAATCGCCGCCACCACGACGGCGCCCAACATATATAAAGTACGTCGTTTCATATGTGCCGGCCCTCGTCACACGAGGCGCACAGCCCGGTGAGTCCGATCGTCAGGGCCACGTCAAGCCTGCCCTGTAGCGCAAATATCGCGATCATCGGCGGATACTAGCCAAGTCTCCGCCGCAACTCACCGGCGCCGCGCGGCTTTTCACCGGCGCGCCTTACTTCCAGCGGCCCCGCGGGATTAGAATCCCGCGGCCTGCCGGCTCTGGCGTCGGCTTTCCACGCATATATCAATGACTGCGCCGTCGTTCGTTACGCGCGCCGTTGCTAAAAGGACTGAAGGCTCCATGTCATTCGATCAGAACGCACTCGACAGCCTCCGTATCGAGCGCAGCCCGGAACCCCCTCGCAGCAGCGGCCAAGGCGGCGTCTACAAATGGTTCATCGCTGCCGTCCTGCTGCTGGCGGTCGTGGCGGCGGCATACGCCTTGCTTCGCGATAACGCCATCGAAGTGGAAACAGTCACTGCAGTGGCCACTTCCGGCGGCGGCAGCGCTGGAGGCGCGGTGCTGAATGCCTCCGGTTACGTCGTGGCGCGACGCCAGGCCACCGTGTCGGCCAAGGTCACCGGCAAGGTCGCCGAAGTGCTGATCGAAGAAGGCATGGAGGTCAAGGAAGGTCAGCTGCTGGCCCGACTCGACGAACAAACCACCCGGCCGCAGCTGCAGCTGGCCGAGCGTCAGCTCGATGCGGCGAGAAAGAATCTGCAGGAAGTCGAAGTGCGGCTGGCGGAAGCTGAACGCAACTTGCTTCGCTCGCAACAATTGCGCTCCGACAAGCTCGTCAGTGAACAGGCCCTCGATGCCGCGCAAGCCGAGGTCGGCGCGCTGAAAGCGCGCTTGGAAGCGTTGAAGAGCGAAGTCAAAGTCGCGGAGAGCAACGTCCACGTTCGCAAGCAGGATCTGGACGATCTGCTGGTGCGTGCACCTTTCAACGGCGTCGTGGTCTCCAAAGACGCGCAGCCCGGCGAAATGGTGTCGCCTATTTCCGCCGGCGGCGGCTTCACGCGCACCGGAATCGCGACAGTCGTTGACATGGATTCGCGAGAAATTGAAGTGGACGTGAACGAGGCTTTCATCAATCGCGTCAAGGCGGGACAAAAAGCCGAAGCCGTGCTCGACGCGTATCCGGATTGGACCATCGCCTGTCACGTCATCAACATCGTGCCCACCGCCGATCGCCAGAAGGCGACGGTGCGTGTGCGCATCGGTTTCGATGAGCTGGATCCTCGCATTCTGCCCGACATGGGCGTGAAGGTGAGCTTCCTTGACGATCGCGCCGGTCAGACTGAAACCGCGGCGGCGCGCCCAGCGGTGCGAGTGCCGAGCGAAGCGATCATGAGAGACGGCGACACCCGCTTCGTCTGGCGCATTCGCGACGATTCGGTGGAACGGGTCGCGGTTCGCACCGGCGGCGAACGTAACGGACAGACGGAAATATTGTCGGGAATCGCCGGCGGCGACGTCCTTGTGGGGAAACCGGTCGAGGGGCTCGCCGAGGGCGCCCCGGTCAAGAACAAAGCGGAGTGACACATGGCCGATGAAGCATTGGTTCGACTGCGCGGAGTAGCCAAGGATTACAAGCGAGGCTCGGAGACAGTGCACGTGTTGCATGCGCTCGACCTCGACATTCCCAAAGGAGATTTTCTGGCGTTGATGGGGCCATCGGGCTCCGGCAAGTCCACGCTGCTCAACCTGATCGGCGGCATCGACCGGCCCACCGCCGGCAGCATCGAAATCGCCGGGCAGCGCACCGATTCGATGAGCGATGGCGATCTCGGTCGCTGGCGCGCCAACCACGTCGGCTTCGTGTTCCAAATGTATAACTTGCTGCCGGTGCTGACGGCCGAGCGCAACGTCGAGCTGCCCTTGCTGCTCACCAAGCTGTCGGCTGCCGAACGCAAGAAGCGGGCGAACGCCGCCTTGAAGCTGGTCGGCCTGAGCGAGCGCGCTCATCACAAGCCGCGCGAGTTGTCGGGCGGTCAGGAACAGCGCGTCGGTATCGCGCGCGCCATCGTTTCGGATCCGACGCTACTGCTTTGTGACGAACCCACCGGCGACCTCGATCGCAAATCGGGCGATGAGATCCTGGATCTGCTGCAGGCTCTGAATCAGCAGCAGGGCAAGACCATCATCATGGTGACGCACGATCCGCACGCCGCGGCTCGCGCCAAGCACGTCCTGCATCTGAACAAGGGTCAGCTGGGCCACGAAGCCGCGGCATAGGTGCGCTCATGTTCAAATATCTTCCCCTGCTATGGGCCAACCTGGGCCGCAAACGCCTGCGCACCAGCCTCACTCTGGCCTCGATCGTCGTCGCCTTCCTGTTGTTCGGCTTGATGCAGACGCTGCGCGTCGCGCTCACCGGCAGCCCAGAGCTCGCCGGCCTCGATCGGCTGATCACCATGCACAAGACGTCGTTCATTCAATCGCTGCCGCTGGCGTATCTGAATCGCGTCAAGGGCGTCGATGGCGTGCTGGTGGCGTCCTCGCAGGACTGGTTCGGCGGCATGTACCAGGAAGATCGCAATCAACTGGCGACCTTCGCCATCGAAGCGCCGACCTTCTTCGAGGTGTACAGCGAATATCAGCTGCCGCCCGAACAGAAACAGGCGTTTCTGCAGGATCGCAGCAGCGCCATCGTGGGCAAGCTGGTCGCCGAGCGCTTCCAGTGGAAGGTGGGCGACACCATTCCGATGCGCTCCAACATCTGGACCCGCAAGGACGACGGCGGCAACGTCTGGCCGCTCAAGATCGCCGGCATCTACGAGGCCAGCAACGGCGACAACCAGAGCATCTACATGCACTACGAATATCTCAACGAGTCGCGCGCCGAGATTCGAGACATGATCGGTTGGGTGGTGGTGAAAGTGAGCGACCCGGACCGCTCGGCGGAGATCGCCCGCAATATTGATGCACTGTTCGTCAACTCCTCCACCGAGACCAAGACCTCGACCGAGAAGGCCTTTATCCAGGGCTTCGCCAATCAGATGGGCAACATCGGCAAGCTGCTCACCATGGTGGCCGCGGCGGTGTTCTTCACCATGCTGCTGGTGACGGCCAACACCATGGGGCAGTCGATTCGAGAGCGCATCAACGAAATCGGCGTGATGAAAACACTGGGTTTCTCAGGCCGGGGAGTGACTTCCCTGGTGCTCGCGGAAGCCATCCTGGTGACTGCCATCGGCGGCTTGATCGGTCTCGGACTCGCGGCGCTGGTGAGCAAAGGCCTCAGCGCCGCGGTCGCGCAGTTCTTCCCAGTGCTCGGCATGCCTGCCGCGACCTGGGGCATCGGCGCCGTATTGATCGTGGTGCTCGGCAGCCTGGCCGCAGCGTTGCCTTGCGCGCAGGCAGGACGACTGAAGATCGTCGATGCCTTGCGTAAGACCTGAGCCAGGGAGCAAACATCATGTCGAACAATTCTTTGGCTCAGATCGGCGCCATCACCGCCATGAACGTGCGCAACATGTCGCAGCGGGCGGCGTCCTCCATCGTGGCGTTGATTGGCATCGCCGGCGTGGTGACCGTGCTCATCGGCGTCTTGTCCATCGCCGAGGGGTTCCGCGCGGTGCTGGAAATCTCCGGCTCCGATCAAGTCGCCATCGTGCTTCGTAACGGCGCGACGGACGAGATGGGCAGCGGCCTGTCGCAGGATCAGACGCGAGTCATCGCCGACTCTCCGCATGCGCTGCGCGACGAACAAGGCCCGGTGGTTTCACCCGAGCTGTACGTCATCGTCGATCGCCCGTTGCTCACCACCGGCACGGCCGCCAATGTTCCTTTGCGCGGCGTCGGCCAGCAGGCCACCAAGCTGCGCGGCAATTTCAAGATCGTCGAGGGCAGGAACTTCACGCCCGGCACGTTCGAAGTGGTGGTCGGCAAGGGGGCGAGCATGCAGTTCGCCGATCTGAAAGTCGGCGATCAATTTCGAGCGGGCACTACGAACTGGACGGTCGTCGGTATCTTCGAGGACCGCGGCAGCGTGGCTGAATCCGAAGTCTGGACCGATGCAACGGTGCTGCAAGGTGCTTACAACCGTGGCAGCTCGTATCAGTCCATGCGCGTGAAGCTCACCAGCGCGAGCGCCATGCAGGCGTTCAAAGACGAGTTGACCAGCGATCCTCGTCTCAACGTGCGGGTGTTCAGCGAGAAGCAATACTACGAAGAGCAGTCGCGTATCCTCACGACGCTGGTGAATACGCTGGGAACATCGATTGCTGTGCTCATGGGCCTCGGCGCGATCTTCGCGGCGCTGAACACCATGTACTCGGCGGTTTCTTCGCGTATGCGCGAGATCGCGACCCTGCGAGCGCTCGGCTTTGGCTCGGCGCCCGTGATCACCTCTGTGCTGGCGGAAGCGATGCTGATCGGCTTGATCGGTGGCCTGCTCGGCATGATCGTGTCGTACTTCGCCTTCAATGGCATGCGCGCCTCGACCATGAACTTCGCGACCTTCAGTCAGCTCACGTTCGCGTTCACGGTCACGCCGCAGTTGCTGCTCCAAGGCCTGATTTGGGCGCTGGTTCTGGGATTGATCGGCGGTCTGCTTCCCAGCCTGCGCGCTGCGAAGTTGCCGATCACGACCGGATTGCGCGAACTCTGATGCGGTTCTGGCCGTTGGGCTGTCATGCCAGAACTGCCTGACGTAGCCGTCTATATCGAGTCGCTCGAAGCCCGCATCGTCGGGCATCGGCAGGAACGGATTCTGTTGAAGAATCCGTTCCTGCTACGTACCGCCGAGCCGCCCATCCAGAGTTGCGAGGGGCACGTCGTGACCCGCCTGCGCCGCATCGGCAAACGGATCGCTCTGGGCTTCGATCACGACGTCTGGCTGGTGCTGCACCTGATGATCGCCGGGCGACTGCACTGGTTCCTGCACGAACAACGTGGCCGCATTCGCGGCGCACTGCTGCAACTGGATTTCGACAACGGCATCCTGACGCTGACCGAAGCAGGCACGAAACGTCGGGCCTCGCTGCACGTCGTGGCGGGTGAAGCGCAACTTGAAGAGCACGATCGCGGCGGGCTCGAAGTGCTCGGCGTCGATCCTCAGTCGTTTCGTGCACGCATGAGCGAGCGCAACCACACACTCAAGCGGGCGCTCACCGACCCAACTATTCTGAGCGGCATTGGCAACGCGTACTCCGATGAGATCCTGCATCGGGCGCGCCTGTCGCCCATGATTCAAACCAAACAGCTCGACGATGACCAATGGGCCCGGCTGTATGACGCCGTTCAACAGGTGCTCACCGAATGGATCGAACGCCTGCGCGTCGAAGCTGCCCGCGGCTTCCCTGAAAAAGTCACCGCCTTTCGCAAAGAAATGGCGGTACACGGCAAGTACGGCGAACCATGCCCGGTCTGCGGCACCTCCGTGCAGCGCATTCGTTACGCCGAGAACGAAACGAATTACTGCCCTCGATGCCAGACCGGCGGCAAGCTGCTCGCCGACCGCGCGTTGTCACGGCTGCTGAAGGACGATTGGCCTAAAACTATCGAAGCATTGGAGAACACCAGGCCGCGTTAGCTAGTGTTCCACCTCGATGGCGATCTTGCCGCGGATCGGCGCATCTTTGGTTTTTGTTTCCAGCGCGCGATGCGCTTCGGCGATTTCCTGCAGTTTGAACGTGCGCCCGACGACGGGTCGAACGCGGCCCCGCTCCACCAGCGTCCTGAGCGTGTCGAGCTTGCCTGAATATTGGCGAGTGAAAACGAAGTGATAGGTCGCGTTGCGTCCCCACGCGTCGAGCAGGTTCTGAGGCTCGGGGGTGTCCACCAGCGTCACGACCCGTCCTGAGTCCGCGAGCACCTGCGGGCTGCGCGATAGCGTGTCGCGGCCGAGCGTATCGAGCACCACGTCCACGCCGCGACCTTCGGTCAGCTTGCCGACACGCTCGATATAACTCTCGGTTTCGAAATCGATAATCTCATCGGCGCCCAGCCCGGCAACGAACTCACGATCTCGCCCACGGGCAGTCGCGATCACCCAAGCGCCACATGCTTTCGCTATTTGGACGGCGATCGTCCCGACCCCACCGGCTGCACCGTGCACCAGAATGCTTTCGCCCAACTTCAGCTGCGCACGTGTGAGGAGCCCTTCCATCAGCGTACCGCCCACCAGCGTGAGGCTGGCAGCCTCGATGTGGCTGAGGTTCTTCGGCTTGCGACTCACGAGGTCGACATCCGCCACGTGCCATTGCGCATACGAGCCTGCGCCGCCAAAGATCTTAGGCGTGTAGTAAACCTCGTCGCCTGCGGCGAACTCCGTGACTGACGCGCCGACCTGCTCAACCACGCCTGAAACATCGTGCCCAATGATCGTCGGGAGTTGGACCAGCGCACCGTAGTCGCCGCGTCGGATCTGATAGTCGAGAGGATTGATGGCGGTCGCCATCACCCTTGCCAGCACCTGGCGCGGTCCCGGCGCGGGCCGCGCAACCTCCTTGAGTTCGAAGGCGTCGGGACCGCCGAAGCGCGTCAGCACCATGGCGTGCATGGTTGCAGTCATGATTCACTCCAGAGATTGTGCGGGCCGATTACGGCAGCAGCACGGTTGCGCCAGTGGTCTGCCTCGATTCGAGTCGGCGATGCGCTTCGGCTGCGTCGGCGAGCGGCATGCGCGTGGATCGGAATCTTCACCGCGCCGCTGGCCACGACACTGAACAGCTCCTCGCTCATGGCCAGAACGTCTTCACGCTTGGCAAGGTGCGTGTAGAGCAGCTGCCAGGTCGCGAACACCGAGCCCTTTTCCATCAGCAGCGTGATGTCGAACGGCTCGATCGGGCCGGATGCGGATCCGAAGGCGACAAAGTATCCGAAGGGCCGCAAGCAATCGAGCGAGCCGGGAAAGGTGTCTTTGCCAACACCGTCGTACACGACATGGACGCCTGCGCCGTTCGTGATCTCTTTGACGCGGGCAACGAAGTCCTCTTTGCGATAGTCGATCACGTAGTCGCTTCCGTGCTGGCGCGCGAGCTCCGCCTTCTCGGCCGAGCCGACGGTGCCGATGACAGTCGCGCCGAGATGCTTCGCCCATTGAGTAAGGATCAAGCCCATGCCGCCGGCGGCCGCATGCATGAGAATGGTCTGCCCTCGCTCGACGCGGAACGTACGACGCAACAGATACTGCGCCGTCAGTCCCTTCAGCATCATCGCCGCGGCAGTCTCGTAATCAATGGGGTCGGGTAATCGCACGAGCAGATGCGCCGATACGAGCCGCTCTTCGGCATACGAGCCGAGCGGATCCACGTAGGCGACGCGGTCGCCAACCCTGAAGTCGCCGACGCCTTCGCCGACCGCGACCACTTCACCCGCGCCTTCGTTGCCCGGAATGAACGGCAGCCCGGGCGGCACATAGAAGCCGGTCCGGAAATACACGTCCACAAAATTCAGCCCGATCGCCCGGTTACGTACCCGAACCTGGCCCGGCCCGGGCGCGCCGACTTCGACGTCCTCATAGGTGAGCACTTCGGGGCCGCCATGACGATGCACTCGGATCGCTTTCACTAAAGTGTTTCCCGGTTACAGAGGAAACGAAGATAGCGGCCCCCGAGTCCTTCGCGTAGGCTGATATCAGCAACATCTGAGTTCAACGAACATGATATCCGAGCAGATCGGCCTGGACCTTCTTCGCACCTACGTCGCGGTTTGTCGGCAGGGCAGCCTGAGTCGCGTCGCCGAGCAGACCGGGCGCACGCAATCGGCTCTCAGCATGCAAATGCGCCGGCTCGAGAGCCTGCTCGAACGGCACCTGTTTCAGCGCACCGGTCGCGGCGTGGTGCCCACGCCCGAAGGCGAGATCTTTCTGGGATACGCCACTCGCATGCTGGCGCTCGGCGATGAAGCCTGGGCGCGGCTGCGGGCCGCCGAAGTCAGCGGCACTGTGCGCATCGGTCTCGCCGAGGAAATCGCCAACACGGCGCTGCCGGCAGCGCTCGGTCGTCTGCACCGCGCCTTTCCTGACATTCAGCTGGACGTGGTGGTCGAGCACAGCACTTCGTTGGGTCGCATGTGGGATGAGAACGAGATGGACATCATGATCGCGCCGACTGCGTCGGCGTCGGTCGATGCCATGGTCACTTGGAACGTCGAGCTGCAATGGGCGAGCGCAGCCGACTACGTCCCGGATGAAACGCAACCGCTCGCTCTCGTGGTCTTCGCCGCCCCGTGCCAATGGCGTCGACGAGCCATGGAAGCGCTCACCGCGATCGGTCGCGAATATCGAGTCACATTCAGCAGCCAGAGCGTGATGGGCATGCAGGCAGCCATCGAGAACTCGCTGGGCATCGGCTTGCTCCCGCCCGAATTGGTCCGCTCGGGAACCATGCGGACGCTGACGACCACCGATGGCGTGCCCGACCCTCTCGTCGTTCAGTATGGTTTGTATGCGCTAGATCGTCGACCACGCGTGGTGGACGCGACGATCGACGTGCTTTTGGAGGCTACTTCACCTTGCGGCGCTCGTAGCTGAGCTCGCTGCGCCCGCGCGCCCGGCTGCCAGGACGCGCTGTACGAACTCCTTGGCGATGATCATGGCGCCCTGCTCCACCGTACCGTGGTTGAGACCTTCCATCTCGTAGAACTCGACGAGTGGGTGGCCCAGGTTGCGCAACGTGACCGCCATCAACTCGTTCTCCTCTACGCGCGATTTCCACTCGATGTCGCGACCGCCGACGATGAGACAGATGGGCGGAAGATCCTTGCTCGCATGATGCAAGGGTGCGTATTCGTCGATGACAGGGCGCAGCGGCGGCCCTTTGTCGCCGCGCAGTTGTTTGACTGTGAAGTGCGTGGTCATCTGGCCGCTGATAGCGATGACGCCCGCCAGCGATCGATTCGACAGCCTGTGCGCGCCGAGCCACTTGGGGTCCATGGCGATCATGGATGACAGGTAGGCGCCGGCCGAATGTCCGCCAACGAACACCTTGTTTGGATCGCCGCCATAGCGGGCGATGTTTGTTATGACCCAGGCCACGGCGGCCGCGCTGTCTTCCAGAAACGCCGGCGACTGCGCCTTGGGTGACAGCCGATAGCTGACCGCGACCAGTGCGATGCCCTGTTCCTTGAGATTGGGGAAATAGCGAGCGCCGCCGGTCAGGCCGCCGCCATGAAACCACACGACGGTGGCATAGTCCTTGGCGCCTTTCGGATAATACACGTCGAGCTTGGTTTGCTCTTTCTTGTAAGCGTCGGCACGCGACAACGCGGCGGCGTCGTAATAGGCGATGTTGCTTTCGGTTTGATACTCGAGCTCCGTTGTTGATTCATCTGCATGCGCAGCGGAAAACGGCAGCAGCCAGCACAAGGCCCAACACACACGCACCATCCACGCCTGACCAGACATCATGAGCTCGCTTCCTCTGCTCCGCGCTCGGAACGCCTCAGTATGCCAGTATTGCCGCGATTTAGGCCGTAGCGATTTGCCTGAGATGACTCGCCGCGAGAATCAACGCGCTGCGGTTCGGTCGACAACGACTCGCGGACTGGAGCTTCCGTCGATGTCGCTACTGATATTTACGCCATCGATGCTGCGATGTGATCTCGACCTCGCCTCGGCCCGGCGGGGCGCGAGCCGGTGCGTGCGTATCAACTGGGCTGGGATTTAGGGATGCGCCGCCTTGAGTTGCGCCGCCATCTTTGCCCCTTCCTCCGCGACTTCCGCACAGTCTTGATACAGCGGCGCGCTCGCATCCAAATGCTCCGCGCAGAAGCGCATGAGCGCTCCTGTCGCGAACTCGATCTCCTCGCTGGACGTTCTTCTCAACAGCACGCGCTTGTAGTCGATCAAGTTGCTACGGAGATACCACTCCACACTGCCTTCGACATCCGCCCGCCCCGCGATTTCATTCAACAGCGCACTGATCATCTGAATCGGATCTGACATGTGGGGCATGATACACGGCATGACACAACGTCTGCCGCTGAGTCCGTCCGAGCTATGCAGGAACTCAGTCGTCGCAGTATCGGGGCTCGTAGGGCGTGCCCACCCGCCGCGCGCCGGCACGTGCTGCAAACTCGGCCACCAATGTCTCGAACTCGAACACTTTGTTCAGAAGGTTCTCTGACAGCTGGCACTGCCGCTGCTCCCCATGCCCGAGTCGCTCGAACACAAATGACGGCGCGCGCAGATCGCTCCCCTGCGTCTTGTTCTTGAAGCGCAACGTTTCGACGACCGGCACACTCGCATCGCGATCCTCGTAGCTCACGAAGTAGTAACGCTCCCCTGCCTGCAGTTTGTCGCTCGAAATCACGGGCGTCCCTCACTCCGCTCCCTGTCGCAACCTCTTTACCTTCTCGTCACCATCAATCGCAACCGCGATTGCGCCCAACCTCATCAGGCCTGCGCGCATCCCGCGCGAAACCTGGGTTGCCGGTGACGCTGCGTTCAGTTTACTGAGCTGGTCTTTTTGGATTATGCCGCGTCGGTTGACGCAATCGAACGGCGCACCGGATGATACGAACATCATGTCAGCCCTCAGCGAACAATACATCCGCGAGATCAAACTGCGTCGCGAGCGCGTTGCCTCCTTCGATCGCTATCCCTTCTCCCTGGCCGCGGTCCGCAACATGCAATCCCTGCCCCTGCACCCCGCCGTCACATTCATTGTCGGCGAAAACGGCAGCGGCAAATCCACGCTGCTCGAAGCCATCGCCGTCGCCTGGGGCTTCAACCCGGAAGGCGGCAGCAAGAACTTCAACTTCCAGACCCGTGCCTCTCACTCAGTCCTGCACCAAAGCCTGACCCTCGTCAAAGGCATCCGCCGCCCTAAGGACGGCTACTTCCTGCGCGCGGAAAGTTTCTTCAACGTCGCCACCGACATCGAACGCATGGACGCCGAGCCGGGCGGCCCGCCCATCATCAATTCCTACGGCGGCCGCTCGCTGCACGAGCAATCTCATGGCGAATCCTTCTTCGCCCTGCTGCTCAACCGGCTCTTCGGCCACGGCCTCTACATCCTCGACGAACCCGAAGCTGCCCTCTCCCCCACCCGCCAACTCGCCATGCTCACCCGCATGCACCAACTCGTGGAATCCCGCTCACAATTCATCATCGCCACCCATTCGCCGATCCTGATGGCGTACCCGAACGCGTGGCTCTACCAGATCAGCACCTCTGGCCTGTCGCGCATCGAGTATCGGGAGACGGAGCATTACATCGTAGCCAAGCGATTCTTGAACGATCCGGCGGGGCAGTTGGAGAAGCTGTTGGGCTAACGCGAACAGCCAATCATGTCCGCGTTGCTTTCGCTTCGGCGTGACCGCGCGGCCCCTTATGCGCAACGGAGCACGCGGCGGTCGCCGCGTCGACGACTGCGACACCATACACGCGCACGATTCCACCAGACCCGCACCTGCGTGTCCGATGCGGAAGTCTACTAATGCAAGTCTAAACCTGAGCGGCAGCCGCTGAAACATCAGCAATACTCTCATCAACGCCGATACGGTAGGCGACGCTGCTCATGTCGGCGTCGCACACCGGGGCACGGAGCCAGCGCGCAAAGGAGCAGGAATATGCCAAGGGACCTAGTAACTGCCGGCATGCCTATTGATGGCATTTCGCAATCGATTTTCATCCTGCGTGGCCATCGCGTACTACTCGATGCGAGCCTGGCGGCGCTCTACGCCGTTCCCACCGGCGCACTCGTTCAAGCCGTCAAGCGCAACCGTGAACGCTTCCCGGAGGATTTCATGTTTCAGCTTTCCGGCAGCGAATGGGCGGCTTTGAGATCACAGCTTGTGATCTCAAACCAGGGCCGTGGCGGCCGGCGATATGCACCCTATGCTTTCACCGAACAAGGCGTTGCTATGTTATCTAGCGTCCTCAAGAGCCCCGACGCAATCGCAGTCAACATCGAGATCATGCGCGCCTTCGTCCGCATGCGAGAACTGCTCGCCTCCAATAAGGAGTTCGCTCAGAAGCTCGCCGAGCTGGAGCGCAAGGTCGACTCACACGACCAGGCCATCGTCGGAATTCTCAGAGCGATTCGCGAACTCATGCACACACCCGAGCCGAAGAAGCGGCCAATCGGATTCACCGCCAACTTGGATGAGTAGGCGGATTCATCGAAGAAATGCCGCCTGTAACGTTTCCGCGGAAACGCGCACTGGGGAATCAGCTACCCAGATGGGCCGCAGCGCGAGGGCATTCTTTGACGGTTCGATGACAACTCCCGCCCCGAGCACCCATTTAGGCGCATGGTTGCGCTCCCATGCACACCACGAGTGCATCACGGGCCCGTCACCACCCACAGAACCCCTGATTTCCCGCCATTCCTAGCCGTCCAGGGACCTGGCACGGCTCCTGCATTAATGAAACCGAGCGTCTCAGGACGCGAGTCTCTTCGGTTTCAACGTGCTAACGACGATGGTCAATTATCCCCCTGAGCCATCTCGGATGCAGGCGTGCGCGATGTGATGAGCTTCGCGCACGCTATTTTTTTCTCCGCAGCCGAACCTCAATTCGAATCAACGCACGCTCAGCCACTGAGGCACGAGCGGCCATAACGTTTGTGCGAATTGCGGGCGGAAGAAGCCGAAGTGGCCGATGTGGCGGGCGCCGATTTCGCGGGGCGCGATGCGTCGGTATTCGACGGGGGCATTGACATACAAGCCGTGCAGCGACTTGATGCCTTTGGCGGACATCATCTCGTCATCGGTGAATGACAATGAGAGCATGGGCGTGCGCACCGAAGCGTAGGCGGCGCGCACCTGATCGCCTTCGGCGCCGACGACGTATTCGCGATTGAGACACCAGCGACGCCACTGGTGCATCACGCCGAACGGCAAGTCGCCGACCTTGCGCAAACGTTTGCCGGGAAAGTAGCCGGCCGTGCGCAACGCGAGCGGCACGATCACGAACCACAGCCACCACACCACCGACTTGGTGCGCCAGGTGTTCTCCAGCCAATAGCCCGTGCCGGTAGCGACGGTGATCACGCGATCGATGCGATCGCGATTGGGAATGAGACCGAGCAGCTGTCCGCCGAGGCTGTGACCGATCCAATACAAGGGCACATCGGGCAACTGCGCTTTCACCATGTCGATGATGGCGGCGCAGTCCTGCCGCGCCCAATCGAAAATGTTTACTGCATATCCGCGCAACGAAGGAGGTGCAGAGAAGCCGACGCCACGGTAATCGAATGTGACGACCTGGTAGCCCTGCCCCGCCAGCCACTCGGCGAACTGGGTATAGAACTTCTGCGCGACACCCATCGCGGATGGAACGATCACCGCCGCGCGCGGGGATCCGATGGGGCGAAACGTGCGAAACACCAGTGACCCGCCGTCCGGCATGGTGATGCTATCTTGAGCAGAATCGAGCACTCGCTACTCCGTCATCCAAATGAATGTCACCCGCGCAGTCGACAGCCGCATCAGCTGCCGCGCCTTTCTCGACACGCCGGTCCCGAAACAGACGCTGATCGCCATTCTGGAAAGCGCCAGGCGCACGCCGTCGGGCGGAAATTTACAGCCTTGGCTGGTGCACGCGCTGACCGGGCCGACGCTCGCGCAATTCCTGGCACTGATCCGAGGCAAGCTGTCGATGCTACCGACCGGCGAAGGCACGGAGTACGACATCTACCCGCCGGAGTTGCGCGAACCGTATCGTGCCCGCCGCTTCAAGTGCGGTGAAGACCTGTATGCCACGATCGTTCTGCCTCGCGAAAACAAGCCCGCCCGTTTGCAGCAATTCGCGCGTAATTATGAGTTCTTTGGCGCGCCGGTCGGATTGTTCTTCTGCATCGACCGGAGCATGGGCCAGGATCAGTGGGCAGACCTCGGCATGTTCATGCAAACCGTCATGCTGCTCGCACGCGAGCACGGCCTGCACACCTGCGCTCAGGAAGCCTGGGCGATCTGGCACAGGACCATCGCGGACTTTTTGGAGCTGCCGCCGAACGTCATGCTCTTCAGCGGCATGGCGCTCGGCTACATGGACGAGAGCGCGCCGATCAACTCGCTACGCACCGAGCGCGCGACGCTGGGCGAATTCGCCACGCTGCACGGCTTCTGAGCCTCAGAAGGCGGCGTACTGGGCGTCCAGAATCTCTGCTTCAGCGGCGCAGCCGATCTCGCGGATCGAATTGGGCGCGGGGAAGAACTGCTCGCTCAAATCCTTGCCGCCCGCAGCGCGCCAGCGCACGGTGGTGGCGATCGTCTTGAACGTGTGGGAATTGACCAGCCACAGGCGCGTGTTCTGCTCATCGCATGCGCCTTCCAGCTTGAGCGTGACGAAGCTGCTTGCTGGAGCTTCCTCGGCCGCCTGCACTGCCATTGTTGTCGCTACTGTCGCCACCACGCCAAAGGCGCAGATGGCCGCGATCTGTGTCGCTTTGCCCACGAACAAAATCCTCCCGGTGCACGGCCGACCGCTTTCCTAGCGGGCTGCTGCCGTACCCCGTCGCGTTGAACCAATGCCTCCGTGCCGGCTCGCGGGCTTCTCTATGGACCCTCTGTTGATTCGTGGCCAGTGCTACGGAAACCGTGGAATATAGACGCTCTTGCCTCGTAGCGCACGAGCGAGTCCCATTGCCGCCCCGAATGTGAACCGGATCACAAGAACGATGCTGCGCCTCGGGCGAGCCGCGCCGGCCCCGCAGGTGGTCAAGCGCCCGCCACTGCGGTTATTCTTCTTGGTCCCGGTTTTTGCCGGGAACTTCGCGGCCCACGATACGTTGGCCCCTTTATCCCCCGTTTTACCCGCTAGCTGGAGCCCGCCATGGCGTTCGAATTGATGAACCTGCCGTTCCCCAAAGACTCTCTCGGCCCGACGATCTCGGCGCGTACGCTGGATCATCACCACGGCAAGCACCATGCGACCTATGTGACCAAGCTGAACGAATTCATCGCGGGCACGCCGTTCGAAAAGCAGGACCTCGAGTCCATCATCAAGGCCACCGCCAACAAGACCGGCACCGAGCGCAAGATCTTCAACAACGCCGCGCAGGTCTGGAATCACGATTTCTTCTGGAACTCGCTGGCGCCCAACGGCGGCAGCTCGCCGCCGGAGCCGATCAAGAAGCGCCTGGAAGCCTCGTTCGGCTCGTTCGAGAATTTCCGCGACAAGTTCGTGGAAGCGGCCGTCGGCCAGTTCGGCAGCGGCTGGGCCTGGCTGGTGGCGAAGGACGGCAAGCTCGAGATCACCACCACCCACGACGCCGACAACCCGCTGATCACCAGCGGTCACGCGCTGTGGACCTGCGACGTTTGGGAGCACGCCTACTACCTGGACCACCAGCAGAATCGCGCCGGCTTCGTCAAAGCCGTGGTGGAGCAGATTGCCAACTGGCAGTTCGTGGGCAAGCGCCTCGCCGAAGTCGAGCGTTGAGCGCCGACATCTCGTAAGCGCGGAGCGCGTAGGGATTTACCGCGCTCCCTCACGAATCGGCTTGCGTACAAATGCCGGTTTCTCCCAGTCCCCTGCCCTTGCACCATGTTGTTGCCATGCGTCTCTCCGGCAGCAACATGCAGCGCCAGCACGACACACGGACCGAAGCCGCCCTGTATTGGGCGGCGGTGAGCCTCATCGTCTGCGAGGGGCTGTCCATCGAAAAAGCCGCGGATCGGCTTGGCGTCGATGGCGACGAGCTCACGCACATCCTCCACAAGAGACAGAGCCTCCACCACCGCCTGGATGACAGCGGCGCTCCATCGCTCACGTTTCCTGTATGGTCCGCCCCACCCTTGCAAGAGGAAAATCACTTCTGAGGTCTTGGGGATGGTTGCATTCATGTATTCGGCCTGTATGTGAGGCGCACGATGTGCCTCGGGCCTTGATGGGAATGCGCGCGCACTAGCACTGATCAGCAGAACGGCCTTGGTTAAGCCCGGAAACGTCTCAGGTGGCTGGTGCACGGGTTCGACCCCTTGATCCA